>NZ_JALLGK010000009.1 GCF_023072595.1 Streptomyces sp. XM4193 | reverse complement strand
GCCACCCGCCGCACCTCCGCAGCCCGCACCCGCGCCGCCCCCGCCCCCACCGCCCGGCCGCGCACCGGCAGCGCCCGCAGCACCCGCAGCGCCCGCAGGGCCGGCGTCGCCCGCTGCCCCGGCGCCGGTCGAGCCCCCGCAGGGCCGGCCGGTCGCCCCCACCACCGCGACACCGGCCGGTGGCACCGCCTGCCCGGTCTGCACCCATTCCGGCCTCCACCGCGACGGCTACTGCGAGCGGTGCGGCCATGCCCAGCCACGCGAACGGGACCACATGGAAGAGCAGTTGGACGGCGTCTGCGTGGTCAGCGACCGCGGCCACCGCCACCACCGCAACGAGGACTTCTTCGCCGCCGCCCACAGCGTCACGCCCGGCGGACGGAACGCGGTTCTCGCCGTCGTCTGCGACGGCGTCTCCTCCTCGACCCGGCCCGACGAGGCGTCGGCCGCGGCGGCGCGCACGGCCTGCGCCTCGCTGCGCGACGACCTCGCCGCCGGAGCCGGGCCCGAGCAGGCGATGCACGACGCGATCCTGCGCGCCGGAGCCGCCGTCAACTCCCTCGCCGATTCCGACCGCAACCCCGAACAGAACTCCCCCGCCTGCACCCTGGTCGCCGCCGTGGTGGTGGAGGACGTCCTCACCGTCGGCTGGGTCGGCGACAGCCGTGTCTACTGGGTGCCGGACGACCGCTCCGCGCCGGCCTCGCGGCTGACCGAGGACGACTCCTGGGCCGCGCAGATGGTGGCCGCCGGGCTCATGCCGGAGAGCGAGGCGTACACCGACCCGCGGGCGCACGCGATCACCGGCTGGCTGGGCGCCGACGCCTACGAGGTCGAGCCGCACACCGCCTCGTTCGCCCCGGAGAGCACCGGCGTGGTCGTCGTCTGCACCGACGGGCTGTGGAACTACGCCGAGTCCGCCGCGGAGATGGCAGCCGCGGTCCCGGCCGACGCCCGTACCGCGCCGCAGGCCGCCACCCGGCACCTGGTCGACTTCGCCCTGCGCAGCGGGGGCCACGACAACGTAACGGTGGCGCTCCTGCCGTTCCCGCGCACGGGGACGCGGGCAGGATCGGCCTGACGGACCGACACTCGGGGGAAGCGCCGGACCCTTCTTCCGAACTCCGCTGCCACGGCGGCCGGTCGTACGCGCACCGAGGGGAAGAGGGACACACGCGGATGGCGAGATTCACCAAGGAGAACGTGCCGAGCTTCTCGGCCGAGGTGTACCAGAACAAGTTCCTTCCCGAGGGCGCCGAGGAGGTCAACGCGATCGTCACCGTCACCTCCACGGGAGGGGGTACGAGCGGTGGGGTTCCCCTGGTGAGCGACGGGTCCGGAGTGCACAGCGCGGGCACGGTCAGCGCCTCGCGGGCCGCCGTGGTGATCATGGTCGACTGCTCCGGGTCCATGAACTACCCCGAGGCGAAGCTCCGCAACGCCGGAGAGGCCACCGCCGCCGCCGTCGACACCCTGCACGACGGGGTCTCCTTCGCGGTGGTCGCCGGCACCCACAAGGTCCGCGAGATCTATCCCGGGGACGGCCGACTCGCCGTCGCGGACCGGGAGACCAGGAGCGCGGCCAAAACCGCCCTGCGCGGCCTCACCGCGGGCGGCGGCACCGCCATCAGCACCTGGCTGCGGTGCGCCGATCGGCTGCTGGCCACCAGCGAGGCGCCGATAAAGCACGGCGTTCTGCTCACCGACGGCAAGAACGAGCACGAGCAGCCCGAAGAGCTGCGCACCGCGCTGGAGGAGTGCGCGGGCCGCTTCACGTGTGACGCGCGTGGAGTGGGCACCGACTGGGACGTGCGGGAGGTCACCTCCATCGCCTCCGCACTGCTCGGCACGGCGGACATCGTCGCCGACTCCGAAGGTCTGGCGGAGGACTTCACACAGATGATGGCGACGGCGATGGGCAAGGAGGTCGCCGACATCAATCTGCGTCTGTGGACACCGCAGGGCGCCGAGATCCGGTACGTCAAGCAGGTCGCGCCCACGGTGGAGGACCTCTCCGCCCGCAGGACCGACACCGGTCCGCGCACCGGCGACTACCCGACCGGTTCCTGGGGCGACGAGTCGCGGGACTACCACGTGTGCGTACGGGTGCCCGCGGCCTCCGTGGGTCAGGAGATGCTCGCGGCCCGCGTCTCCCTCACCCGCCCGCAGCCGGACGGCACTTCGCTGTCCCTGGCGCAGGGGCTGATCAAGGCGGTGTGGACCGACGACGTGGCGGCCGGCACCACACTGAACCCGCAGGTGGCGCACTACACCGGGCAGGCCGAGCTTGCCAGGGTCATCCAGCAGGGACTGGAGCTGCGCAAGACCGGCGACGAGGACGGGGCGACCGCCAAACTCGGCCGTGCCGTGCAATTGGCATCGGCCTCCGGCAACGAGGACACCGCCAAACTGCTCGCGAAGGTGGTGGACGTGGTGGACGCCGCTGCGGGTACTGTTCGGCTCAAGGCTCGGGTGACTGACGCCGACAAGATGACACTGGAAACCCGGTCGACCAAAACGGTTCGAGTGAAGAAGTAGCAGTTACGGAGGGGGCAGCCCGAGATGCCGACTTGTCCGAACGGCCACCAGTCGGCGGCCAACGACTGGTGCGAGGTCTGCGGTCACCGCATGGCGGAGGCACCCGGCTCCCCGGTCCCGCCGCCGCCTCCCCCGCCGCCCGCCGGTGGTTACGGCTACCCCGCCCCTCAGCCGTCCGGCCAGTACCCGACCGGGCAGCCCGGCAGCGGCGGCACCGGCGAGCACTGCCCGCAGTGCGGCACCCAGCGCGAGACGCAGGCGCACTTCTGCGAGGAGTGCCGGTACAACTTCCTGACCGGCCAGCCCACCCCGTACCCCACTCCGGGTCCGCCGCCCGGCGGCTATCCGCCGCAGGGGGGTGCGGCGCCGCTGGACTACACCGACTCGGGCCGCACCAACCGGACCGCCGAGCGGATACCGCCCGGCACGGGCCAGGTCCCGGGCGGGGGCCAGGGCGCGGAGACGTCCTGGAACCTCGCCCCGCCGAGCGCCGGTGCTCCTGCCCCGCAGTACAACCGGCAGCCCCCCTCGCCGCAGCACCCCAGCCCGCCCGAGCAGTCGTATCCGCAGGGGCAGCAGCCGCCGCAGGGCCCGTACCCGGGCCAGGGACAGCAGCCCTTCGCCGGCGGCACCGGGCACGTCCAGGGCGGCGCGCCCCAGTACCCCGGCGCGCCCGAGCAGTCCTACACCCAGGGCCAGCAGCCGCCGGCGCAGCAGTACCCGCCGGAGCAGCAGCCGCAGTACGGGTACCCGCCGCAGCAGACCGGCGCTCCGCAGCAGGCGCAGCAGTTCGCGCCGCAGGCGCCGCCGCACCAACAGCCGCACCCACCCCAACAGCACGGCCAGCCGCAGCAGTTCGCGCCGCAGGGCCAGCAGCCGTACCAGCAGCCGTACGGCCAGCAGGCCCCGGGCCAGCAGATGCCCGGGCAGCAGCAGGGCCCGCCCGGCGCGTGGCGGGTGATCATCACGCAGGACCCGGAGTACTTCCAGGCGATGATGGAGCGCAGCGGTCCGGAGGGCGCCGGTCTCCAGATCCCGCAGCCCGGGCCGGGCCAGCAACTGCCGCTCACCGGCCACCAGATCACCATCGGCCGCCGCCGCCAGTCCACCGGCGAGGCACCGGACATCGACCTCGGACGCGCCCCCGAGGACCCGGGCGTCTCGCACCAGCACGCGCTCCTGGTCCAGCAGCCGGACGGGAACTGGGCCGTGGTGGACCAGGACTCGACCAACGGCACCACGCTCAACGGCGCCGAGGACCCGATACAGCCCTTCATCCCGGTCACGCTCCAGGAGGGCGACCGCGTGCACGTGGGCGCCTGGACGACCATCACCCTCCACCGCGGCTGAGCCCCGCACCTCCACGGCACGACCGGCGTCGTACACGTACGGCCCGCGCGCACCGCCTCCGCGAGCGCGCGGGCCGTACGCGTGCGGGGGTGCGAGCCGTACCCATGCCGGGGCGGCACTCGCGGGGCGGGCCGCGTACGGGGCGCACGGGCTGTGCGCGCCGTACGGGCACGGGAGTTCAGCGGTGCGGCGGGTGCGCGGCCAGGGCCCAGCGGTGCGGGCCGTCCGGGCTGTCCAGCCACACCCACTGCCCGCTCTCGGTGACGGTGATGCCGAAGCGCTCCCGTCCCGGCTCGCCCTCGCGCCGCCACAACTCGTACGCCTCCCGGGGGTCCAGGACGTCCGCGCTCAGCGTCAGCAGGAAACGGAACGAGTCCTGTGCCCGTGCCCCGGCCGGCACCCCGGCGGGCCGCATCGGCGCCCGGCGCAACTGGTCCGCACCGCGCAACGGCACGAAGTAGGCCGGGGTCTCCAGGAAGCGCCCCTCGGCCCAACCGACCGGGCACACCCGCAGGGCTATCAGGCCGGTGGCGAGCGGCGCGAGGATCAGTCCGTCCGCCGCGGACTGCGCCACCCAGGGCCAGGGCACGCGGCGCAGCGCACAGGTCGCGATCACCCGGTCGTAGGGGGCGTTGCGGGCGTGGCCAACGGCCCCGTCGCCGGTCACGACGGTCGGCCGGTAGCTGGCCGCGGCGAGGTGGGCGCGCGCGGCCTCGGTGATCTCCGGTTCGACGTCGACGGTCGTGACCCGCTCCTGGCCCAGGCGGTGCGCCAGCAGCGCGGCGTTCCAGCCGCTGCCGGTGCCGATCTCCAGCACGTTCATGCCCTCGCTCACCCGCAGGGCCTCCAACATCGCCGCCATCAGCGAAGGTTGGCTGCTGGAGGAGATCAACTCGCCCTCGTGCAGCCGGATCGCCAGCGGTACGTCCTCGTACGCTCCCTCCCGCCAGCGCGCCCGGGCGGCCGGGTCGGGGTCGTCCCGCGAACGCCGCTCACCGCCACTGCCGGTACTGATGAGGTACTCCGGCACAAAGGTCTCGCGCGGCACCGCGCCGAAGGCCTCGCGCCAGGCAGAATCCTTCAGCGCGCCCGCGGCGACCAGTGCGTCGAGCAGGGCTTGCCTTCCCATCCCTCCACTGTGCTCGGTGCCGGCGGTTCCTGCGAGGGCAGCGCGAGAGGCGGGCCCACACCCGCCCGCGCACCGGCTCCGACACGGCCCGGAGCCCGGTTCCGGACCGGCCCGAACCGGCCCCGGCCCGACTCGGACAGCAGGTGGGCCCACTGTCTGCGGCGGTTGTCGGTCCCGGCAACGGACTCCCGCACCGGCCGGATAGCCGATAGCGTCCCGGTATGACGATCAGTGCCGACGCTGTCGCGATCTCGGCCGAGAACCTCCGCAAGCGATACGGCGACGTACAGGCCGTCGACGGGGTGACTCTGCAGGTGAAGCGTGGCGAGTTCTACGGGATCCTCGGGCCGAACGGCGCGGGGAAGACGACCACCATGGAGATCATCGAGGGCCTGCGCGAGCCCGACGAGGGCAGCTCGCACATCCTCGGCGAGTCGTCCTGGCCGCGCAACCACCGGCTGCTGCCGCGCATCGGTGTGCAGCTCCAGGCCTCCGCGTTCTTCGAGAGGCTCACAGCCAGGGAGCAGATCCGGACCTTCGGTTCGCTGTACGGCATCGGCGCCAGGGAGGCGGACGCCATGCTCGACCGCTTCGGGCTGACCGAGAAGGCGGGCGTACGCGACGACCAGCTCTCCGGCGGCCAGGCCCAACGGCTGTCCATCGCCTGCGCGTTGGTGCACGATCCGGAGGTGGTCTTCCTCGACGAGCCGACCACGGGTCTCGACCCGCAGGCCCGGCGCAACCTCTGGGACCTGCTGCGCGACCTCAACAAGGAGGGCCGCACCGTCGTCCTGACCACCCACTACATGGACGAGGCGCAGCAGTTGTGCGACCGGGTCGCGGTCATGGACCACGGCAAGGTGCTGCGGGTCGACGCTCCCGACGCGTTGATCAGCGAGCTGGGCGTGGACTCGCTCGAGGACGTTTTCCTCAGCCTGACCGGACGGGAGTTCCGCGAGTGAAGGCGTTCCTCACTCTGTCGAAGACGATGACCCTGGGCCTGCTGCGCGACCGGGCGGCCGTCTTCTTCATGTTGATCTTCCCGCTGATGTTCCTGGTGCTGTTCGGCGCCCTCTTCAAGGACACCTCCGCGCCACAGGTGAAGGTGGTGCAGGTCGGCGATGTGGCCGTCTTCGACGACATCCCCGCCGAGCAGCGCGAGCAGCTGCGCGAGGTCATGGTCGTCGAGAAGACCGACGGCTCGCGCGACGCGCTGGAGCAGGCGCTCGCCAAGGTGCGCAAGGGCGACACCGACGGCGTGATCTACGAACCCGAGACGGCCGGCAAGAGCGCGGGGTCGGGCCCGACCGAGCGGATCGAGCTGCGGGTCTCCGGCGCCGACAGCGCCAAGGCCGGCAGTGTGCGCAGCGTCGTGGACTCCGTGCTCCAGCAGGCCAACCAGAAGGCGACCGGCCAACCGCCCGCCTACGCACTGGCCACCGACCGGGTCGAGGACCAGTCCGTCAAGCAGATCCAGTTCCTGACCCCCGGGCTGCTGGGCTGGGCGGTCGCGATGGGAGCCGTCTTCGGCACCTCGTACAACCTGGTGGCGTGGCGGAAGAAGCGCATTCTTCGGCGGCTGTGGCTGGCACCGGTCGGCGCGGGCTCGGTGGTCAGCGCCCGGGTCGGGGTGAACCTCGGACTCGCCCTGACGCAGACCGCGATCTTCCTCGGTATCGCCGTACTGCCGTACTACGGGCTCAAGTTGAGCGGCGACTGGTGGCTGTGTCTGCCGCTCGTGGTGACCGGCACCCTGGCGTTCATGTCGATCGGCCTGGTGGTGGGCGCGGTCGCGAAGTCCGAGGAGGCGGCGAACGGCATGGCGCAGCTGATCGTGCTGCCGATGGCGTTCCTCTCGGGCTCCTTCTTCCTGCTGGACCTCGCGCCGAAGTGGGTGCGCACGCTGTCGGACTTCCTGCCGCTCAAGCACCTCTCGGACGCCATGCAGGGCGTACTGAGCCGGGGCGAGAGCTGGGGCACCGCGCTGCCGGTGATGGGCGGGCTGCTGCTGTTCGCGGCGGTGCTCACCCTGATCGCCGGCAAGCTGTTCCGCTGGGACGCCGCCTGATCCCCGCACGCCGTCCGGCCCGCACCCGGGCGCGGGCGTGCGGGCACGGGCGTACGTGTACGCCGGTACGGGCGTACGGGCGTGCAGGTACGGAGCCGTTCCCGCGGCTGTCCCGAGCGGCGGCCGACCCGGGTCGGCCCGGGGCGATCGTTCCGGGCCGACCGCGGGGGCGCGGGGATCTGCGACCATGGTGACGTGATGGAGATTCCGCGCGGCAGCTTGCAGCAGCAGACGTTCTTCGAGCAGGTCGGGGGCGAGGAGACGTTCCGTCGGCTCGTCCGGGTCTTCTACGAGGGCGTCGCCGAGGACCCGTTGTTGCGGCCCATGTACCCGGAGGAGGATCTCGGCCCCGCCGAGGAGCGACTGGCGCTCTTCCTGATGCAGTACTGGGGCGGGCCGCGGACCTACAGCGACGAGCGGGGCCACCCGCGGTTGCGGATGAGGCACGCACCGTTCACCGTCGACCAGGCAGCGCACGACGCCTGGCTGCGTCACATGCGGGCGGCCGTCGACAGTCTGGAGCTGGCTCCGGAGTTGGAGCAGCAGCTGTGGAACTACATGGTCTACGCGGCCCGTTCGATGATCAACGCGCCCGGCTGAGCACGCAGTTGCCCGCCGCACGGCAGACGGTGCGGCGGGCTGCGGGTGCTTCGGGTCGGGCTGCGGGTGCTTCGGGTCGGGCTGCGAGTGCTTCGGGCACTTCGGGGCGGGGTCGGCCCCCGGGTTCCGCGCCGGACCGCCCGAGCGGGCCGGGATCGGCGCCGCGGGCGGCGGGCGGTGAGCGGCGGGTGCCTACGAGCCGTGGCCGCCCGGCGCGGTCGGGGTGACCGAGAGGCTCGGACCGACCGAGGTGCGCACCGCCACCGAGCCGTAACGGGTGCGCAGCCGCAGCCAACTCCCCGCGCTCAGCAGGGTCGTCGGCTGCTGCCCGTGCAGAAAACCCAGCGCGTGCGCGGCGTGGACCGCCCGCAGCGGCAGCTCGGTCCGGCCCAACGGCCGCGACCAGATCTCCTCGGCCAGCGCGTCCAGGGTGCCGCGGTCGCGCTGCGTCAGTCGCTCCGCGCGCTCCCGGAACTCCTTCACCGTGGCCGCCGCCACCGTGCGGACGGAGTCCGTCGGCAGCTCGCCCAGCGGCTGCCAGCCGCTCCGGGGCGGGAGCACTCCGGCCCACGAGGGGCCGGTGACCGGGGAGGGGACCGTCATCGCCTCGGCGCCCTCGTCCACCGACTCCAGCAGCTCACCCGCGGCGACCGTGCTGTCCAGCTCGATCGGCCGCAGCAGCCGCGCGGTACGGATCGCCAGCACCTCGAAGCGCGCCGGCTTGGCGAAGACACCCACGACACCGCTCTCGCCGCGGCCCTCGTCGCGGCCGCCGCCCGACTTCACCCGCACCGAGGCGTTCTTCTCCCAGCGCACCAGCCTCTGGAGCAGCGCCGCGAAACCGGCTGCCTCGCCGGGGTCAGCGAACGTCAGCCGACGCACGGTTGTTGAAGCTGTCATCGACGTACGCCTCCAGGAAAGTGCGCTCCTCGTCGGTGAGACGACGGGGGCGGGCTGCCTCCAGGTCGTAGGGCACCACGACGGTCTTGGCCCTGACGTACACGACGTCGGGGTCCTTGATCTCGTACGCGAGCGTCGCCGAGGCGTAGCCCAGCTTGGCGACCCAGGTCTCGATGGTGACCGGCTCGTGCCGGTGGACCAGCGGCCGGAGGTAGTCCACCTCGTGGCGGGCCACGACCGAACCCCCGGTGAAGGCACCGGAGTCGGCACGACGCGCGAGCCGGAACATCAGGTCGATCCGCGCCTCCTCCAGGTACCGCATGAAGACGACGTTGTTGATGTGCCCGAAGGCGTCCATGTCCGACCAGCGCATCGGACATTCGTAGAGGTGGCGCATGGACTCCCCGTCCCGGTTCCGGGGCCCGTCACAGGACGGCGGCCCCCTTGGCACCGGTCGCCGGAAGACACGCGTCTCCCGGCGACCGGCCCGCGCACTCAGCCGCGGGTGAGCTTCTTGTACGTCGCGCGGTGCGGACGGGCGGCGTCCGCACCCAGACGCTCGATCTTGTTCTTCTCGTAGCTCTCGAAGTTGCCCTCGAACCAGAACCACTTGCTCTCGCCCTCGTAGGCGAGGATGTGCGTCGCGACGCGGTCCAGGAACCACCGGTCGTGGGAGACGACCACGGCGCAGCCGGGGAAGTCGAGCAGGGCGTTCTCCAGGGAGGAGAGCGTCTCCACGTCCAGGTCGTTGGTCGGCTCGTCCAGGAGCAGGAGGTTGCCGCCCTGCTTGAGGGTGAGCGCCAGGTTCAGGCGGTTGCGCTCACCGCCGGAGAGCACACCGGCCGGCTTCTGCTGGTCCGGGCCCTTGAAGCCGAAGGCGCTGACGTAGGCGCGCGAAGGCATCTCGACCTGGCCCACGTTGATGTAGTCCAGCTCGTCGGAGACGACCGCCCACAGGGTCTTCTTCGGGTCGATGTTGGCGCGGGACTGGTCGACGTAGGAGATCTTGACGGTGTCGCCGACCTTGATCTTCCCGCTGTCCGGCTCCTCGAGCCCCTGGATCATCTTGAACAGCGTGGTCTTGCCCGCGCCGTTGGGGCCGATGATGCCCACGATGCCGTTGCGCGGCAGGGTGAAGGACAGATCGTCGATCAGCACCTTCTCGCCGAACGCCTTGGAGAGGTTCTCCACCTCGACCACGACGCTGCCCAGACGCGGGCCGGGCGGAATCTGGATCTCCTCGAAGTCCAGCTTCCGCATCTTCTCGGCCTCGGCCGCCATCTCCTCGTAACGGGCGAGCCTCGCCTTGGACTTGGCCTGCCGGCCCTTGGCGTTGGAGCGGACCCACTCCAGCTCGTCCTTGAGCCGCTTGGCGCGCTTGGCGTCCTTCTGTCCCTCGACCTTGAGCCGGGCCTGCTTGGTCTCCAGGTACTTGGAGTAGTTGCCCTCGTAGCCGTGGGCGCGACCGCGGTCGAGCTCCATGATCCACTCGGCGACGTTGTCCAGGAAGTACCTGTCGTGGGTGATGGCCACGACGGTGCCCTCGTACTTGGCCAGGTGCTGCTCCAGCCACTGGACCGACTCGGCGTCGAGGTGGTTGGTGGGCTCGTCGAGCAGCAGCAGGTCGGGGGCCTCGAGCAGCAGCTTGCAGAGCGCGACGCGGCGCTTCTCACCGCCGGAGAGGTTCACCACCGGCCACTCGCCGGGCGGGCAGCCGAGGGCGTCCATCGCCTGCTCGAGCTGGGCCTCAAGGTCCCAGGCGTTCGCGTGGTCGAGCTCCTCCTGGAGCTTGCCCATCTCCTCCATCAGGGCGTCGGTGTAGTCGGTCGCCATCTGCTCGGCGATCTCGTTGAACCGGTCGACCTTGCCCTTGATCTCCTTGACGCCGTCCTCGACGTTCTCCAGGACGGTCTTGGACTCGTCCAGCGGCGGCTCCTGGAGGAGGATGCCGACCGAGTAACCGGGGCTGAGGAACGCGTCGCCGTTGGAGGGCTGCTCGATGCCGGCCATGATCTTCAGAACGGTCGACTTGCCGGCGCCGTTCGGCCCGACCACGCCGATCTTCGCACCAGGCAGGAGGCTGAAGGAGGCGTCGTCAAGGATGACCTTGTCGCCGTGCGCCTTGCGCGCCTTGCGCATGGTGTAGATGTACTCAGCCAAGAGAAACCGTCCGGCAGTGTGGTAGTGGGCAGATGGTCCCATCCTGCCGTACTAGCCGTCTGCGATGAAATCCGGGCGTCCCGGCCCCACCGGAGGCCGCCGTCCGCGACGGCCGCCCCCGGTGGTGCAGTTCACCGCCCGGGCTCGGAGTCCTTGTCGCCGTCGCCGCCGCGGGACTTCGGGGCGGGCTCGTCCCCGGCGTCCGAGTCGGCGTCCTCCCGGCCGTCGGCCGTCGGTGCCGCATCGCCCGCCACACCTGCGCGGGAGGCGTCGTCGGTCCGAGCCGCGGAGGCGTCCTCGGAGGTGTCGTCGTCCGCGTCCGCGTCGCTCCCGGTGTCGTCGGCAGCGAGATCGTCCGACTCCGCCTTGGTGCGCCGCACCATCAGGATCGCCACGGCGCCCAGGACGAGCATTCCGGCCGCGATGCCGATGAGCAGCGGCACATTGCTGGTGTTCCCCGTCTCGGCGAGGTTCGGCTCGGAGTCGCTGCCACCGACGGTCACCGGCTCCGTCTGGACGCTCAACCCGGGTGTCTCGGCGGGTACTTCGGACTTCGGGGCGCAGTCGAGCACACCGCTGAACGTCTCGGAGCGGCCCTGCGGCGCGGCGATGCCGATGCGGTAGGCCTGGTCCTCCTTGACGGGCACCGCCACCCGGTCGGCGGCGCCCGCCGCCACCCGGTGCTTCTCCTTGCCGAGGGTGAACTCGAAGGGGGCGTCGCCGCGGCTGTTGTCGACGGTCACGTTGACCGCACCGCCGCCGCAGTCCTTGCGCGCGGTGATCGCGGGTATCGCTCCCTCGGCCGCCCAGACGGCGTTCACCGTCGCGGCCGCGGTCGCCTCGCTGGAGCCGGCGAGTATCTGCGTCTGGCTGGTCGTCTCGGAGCCCTGGCTGGTGAAGACCCGGCCGACCGGAACGGTCGTCGCCGCCTCGATGGTGAGCGCCGTGGCGCCGTCCTCGGCGTCCGCCGGGATCTCCAGGTAGACCTTGTCGCCGTGGCTCACGGAGGTGACCGTCTCGCCCTTGCGGTCGGTGATCCGCACTCCTTCGCCCGCGTCCGGCGCGGTGCTGACGGTGGCGCTCTGCGCCGCGGTGCGCACGGTGATCGGACCGATCCGGTCTCCGGGCCTGCCCGCCACCGAGGAGGGGCTCAGGGCGAGAGAGGAGCCGGGCTCGGCCTCCTTCCTCGCCTCCTTGTAGAGGTAGGCGGCCAGCTTCTGCGCGCTCTTGTCGACCGCGGTGACCTCGGTGTGCTCGGAGTAGCGCCAGATCGCGACCTGGGTGCCGGCCGCGGCGGCCTGCGGGGTGAGCTTGCCCGCGCCCGCCTTGCGCGCGAGCACGGAGAGGTCGTTGACCTGGGGGTAGGAGTTCTTGAGGATCCAGCGGATCTTGCCCGCGTCGGGATTGTCGTGCAGCGAGGAAGCACGCCAGGAGGACTCCTGGTACTGCGCCTGCTCCTGCGTGGTGCCGAGCATGTCGACGCTGTAGGTCTG
Organism: Streptomyces sp. XM4193; assembly: GCF_023072595.1. Lineage (GTDB taxonomy): Bacteria > Actinomycetota > Actinomycetes > Streptomycetales > Streptomycetaceae > Streptomyces. Next base: position 267,502 of record NZ_JALLGK010000009.1, on the reverse strand, counting down.
GAGGCTGCCGCCGCCGGCGACCGCCATCTCGAAGAGCCCGGCACCCGTCGGGATGCGCTCGCCCTCCTCGTGGATGATCGCCTTTCCGTGCACCGCGAGTCCGTCGAGGGTGGCGACCGCTCCTCCGCCGGAGTCCTCGGGGGTCAGCTCCTCGGCGCTCGCACCGGGCGCCGTCGCGGTCAGCGCGAAAGCCATCGTCAGACCGAACGCAACGGCCCTGGCCCCGCGAAGCGAGACAGCCGACCGGCCGCGTTTCGAGATCATCCTCTTCCCCTCGTCATCCCCACATCGACGACTGGGACGAACCCAGCAAGCCTGCCCGGGATCGTAGAGAGGGAAAATGTCGCGACCACCGACTTTCACGATCACTTCGCCTTCCGAATCAGAATCGTTATCGCCGAATGCCGCGAACCCGGACCTTCACGACGCCGCACCAACTCGCCGCCGGACGCAGCTTTGTGGGCTTCGCGGGCTATGTCGGCCCTTCACCCGAAACACACGTCCGAGCGTCTGCGGCCCGGCCGGACCGCAGACGGTGCTGCGCACGGGACACGAGGCCCAGCGCCGCCGCGCCGCTCGCGAAACGGACGGCGCCCGTCTCCCGACCCGCCCCGCACCGGGGTCGGTTCGCCGTCGATCCCGGTGGCCGCACTGCCCGTGACAGTCGCGCTGGTCCCGCTCACGCTCGCTCCTCAACATCCGGCAGTCCGGAGAAGGCCTACCGGCGGCGCGGGACCCGAACACCGCGAGAGTGCCGCGAGGCCGTCGGCGCCGCCGCCGACAGCACCATGCTGCCGCCTGCGCCAGAATCCCGCTCGCGCCTGTGGACTACTGGCCGGTTGTGCACAACTCGACCACCCTCACGGGGAATTGACGCTGCGGCGGACCTCTGCGGTTGCAGCCGGTGGGATCCCCGTGGTCCGCCTCCGCAGCAGGGCCGCCTCCCCGTGCGAGCAGACACACAACGGCGGGAAGCCGTGGCAGCCGTAGGAACGACCTGCCACGGCTTCCCGCCGCTCTCACCGACTGCCGCCGCTCACAGGGCTTCGACAGCTCTCACCGTTGCCCGCCGCTGCCCGACCGCGCCGCGCGCACGCTCAGCGCATCGGACCGACGCTCTCCGGCCCGCCGGCCGCCAGCACGTACTGCTCGCGGGCCTCGGTGTAGCGCAGCAGCTCGGCCGCCACCGGTTCCAGGACACGACCCCGGCCGCAGTCCGCCGCAAGACGGCGCAGTCTCGACTCCTGTTCCAGCCCGAACGCCCTGGCCGGGCCGCGCGCCGCCACCCGGCAGCCCCAGGCGAGCGCCGGCCCGCCCAGCGCCCCGGCGACCAACAGCCCGAACGGGAGCCACCGTTCGGCGCCCATCCCGCCGGCCACCAGCCCGCCGAGCAACCAGCACACACCGATCAGCTGGAACGCCAGCAGCAGGGCCTGACCGACCGCAGCAGCCGTCCACCAGCGCGGACGCACCGGACGCACCGGACGCACCGGCAGTCGCGCGCCCGCCACCGCGCGGTCGAGCGCGCCGGGCAGCCCTTCCCCGCCCGTACGAGCGGCGTGCCGCACGGCGCGTGCCCACGCGGACGGCAGACCCCTCGTGGTGTCGTCCATCAACCCGCGCACCGCCTGTTCGACCACCGGCCTGCCGGTGTGCTGCTCCCAGGCCGTGCTCTGCCGATCGCCGCCCGGTTCCCGCAGCTCGCGGTCGCCCGAGGCACCGCCCGCCCCCTCGTGGAGCGCCGGCCCGCGGTCCGTGGCACCGCGCAGGTGCTCGGACGCCTGTGTTCCCGGACGTGCCGCTCCGTCGGCGCTGCCGCCGCCCGGTCGGGCGATGCCCCCGTCGGGGCCGTCCGCATTGCCGGCTTCCGCCGGTGCCACCGTGGCGAGCGCCGCCGCGCGGCCCTGGCGACCCGCCTTCGCCCGGTCCTTCGCGGGCTGCTCGCCCATCGCCCAGCCGTCCGGCTTCTCGCCCCGGCGGGCTCCCGCACGCCGTACCTGCCAACGGGCCAGCCCCGCCCAGGAGGTGCCGCAGGCCAGATCGGCCTGCCGCAGCCACACCCGTTCCGCGGTGCGGCCCGCGGCAGCCGCGCCGACCGCCACCGCCAGCCGCTCCTCGAACGACTCCCGCACTTCGGCGGTGAGCCCTTCCGGCCTCGCGTTCCCCGCGCCCGTGCAGACCGGGCGCAGTTCGTCGACCACCCGGTCCACGTCCGCGGCCAACCGGCGGGCCGCGGCGAGCTGGTGGCTCACCAACTCGCCCAGTGCCTCGCGCAGTTCGCACACGCCCTGGCCGCTGAGCGCGGACAGGGCGAGCACCTGGGCTCCGGGGTCGCCGTGCTCCCCGAGCGCCATACCGTCCTCGTCGAGCAGCCTGCGCAGATCGTCGAGCAGCTCGCCGGCCGCTTCCTCCGGCAGCCGGTCGACCTGGTTGAGCACCACATAGGTGACCTCGGCGTGCCCCGCCAGCGGTCGCAGATAACGCTCGTGGAGCACCGCGTCGGCGTACTTCTCCGGGTCGACGACCCAGATCACCGCGTCGACCAACTGCAGCAGCCGGTCGACCTGTTGGCGGTGCCCCTCGGCGAGCGAGTCGTGGTCGGGCAGATCGAGGAGGACGAGTCCGCCGAGCTCCCGGTGGGTGCCCTCGCGCAGATGCGCGCGACGGCGGGCACGCGGGGGCACGCCCAGGCGCTCCAGCAGACCGTCCGCCCCACCGGTGCGCTCCGAGGTCTCCCACACGCACGCCACCGGCGTCGCGGTCGTCGGCCGGCGCACGCCCGCCTCCGAGAGCTGGGCGCCGGCAAGCGCGTTGAAGAGCGTCGACTTGCCGCATCCGGTCGGTCCGGCGACCGCCACCGTGGTGTGGGCGCGGGAGAGCCTGCCGCGTGCCGAGGCCTCGTCGAGGACCCGTACCGCTTCGGCAAGGCTCTCCGGTTCCAGCCGAGTCCGGGACAGCCCCACCAGTTCGCGCAGGGCGAGGAGCCGCCGACCCAGCCCCCGTTCGCCGCCCGGCGCCGTGGGGCCCGACCGGCGCCCCGCCCGCACGGGGGCTTCGGCGGGCAGTTCGGGAACCGAGATCGACTGCGCGAGCGGGGCTGTCAGCCGCTGCTCCTCGTCCTCCGCGCACTCGGGCGCGGACGACGGCCCCTCCGGTGCGAACTCCGGTGTGTGTTCCGGTGCGTACTCCGGTGTGTACGGGGCCGTCGACGGATGGGGAGCCTGCCTGCCGTACGGGTCCCGGGTCTCCTCCCGGATCGGGCGCCCGGCGAGGAACGCCTGCGAGTCGGGCGCCCCGGGGAGGAAAGCCTCCGAGGCGGGCGTCTCCGAGAGTGCATCCGCCGAGGCGGGCGACTCGGGAGCGGGAGTCGGCCGGGTGGGCAGCGGCTCTCGTACGGGCGGCGCGGCGGACAGCGGCGCTCGAACGGGTGGTTCGGTGGGCCGCGGCGGCACCCGGAGGCCCCCGTCGGTCGACGCCTCGGCGCCCGGCAGCGCCTCCGGCCGCGCGGGCCCTCCCGTATACGCGGACGTCTCGGAAGGAACCGGTTGTCCCGGACGTGCCGGGCGTCCGGGGGGTGGCGCAAGGTCCGGCACGGGCGCGACCGTCGTCGCCTCCGCGGCCGTCCTTGCGTTCGTCACCGCGGTCGTCTCCTCGGAGACGGGGCACCCGGAAGTGGCGCCCGGTGCAGCCGGGTTCGCGACACGGGTCTCCTCGGCACCCGCACCCTCGACGCCCGGCTGTTCCACGGCCGGGACCTCCGCCGCCGCCCGACGGTCCTGCTGCGGCGGCTGCAGCGGACGGTCCGGGCCCGCGGATCGGCTCGTGTGAGCCCGGTCCAGGTGCGAGCGTTCCAGCTCCGCCAGGCGTTCCAGATACCTCGGGGCCGTGGCGGGCGCCCTGGGCGGGTCCGCCGGGGCAGCGTGCGGGAGCAGGGCCGTCGGCGGGGTGTACGGGCTCGCGGCCGTGGTCAAGGACCGCACTCGTCCGCGTACGGCGGAAGGGAGTTGCGCCGTACCGGTGCCCGAAGCGGTCGGCCGTTGCGGCGCGCAGGGCTCGATCCGGCCCTCGGTGAGCGGGAGTTGGACCGGTTCGTCGATCCGGCCCACGATCGCCGACGTGTGCTCGCGCCCGCCCGGCTCGACGACCGGACGGGACCGCGCCTCCTCCGCGCCGGGTCGTGCGCGGCGGGCGATCAGTCCGTCGTCCCACGCCGGAGCACCGCCCGCGACCCGGGCACCGTCCGAGGCCCGGGCACCGCCCGCGCCTGCCTCTCGTCGAGCGGCGGCGTGTTCCGCGTCCGTCCGTCCGGCGCGCTCCGGGGCGCCGCTCCCTGGTTCGTCGGTCACGTCCGCGCCCGGAACGGCGGGTTCGGCACCGGCTCCGGGGGCCGTCGGGACACCGGGGCCGCCCGAGGCGTCGGCGACGGGAGGTGCCTCGAAGCCGAAGCCCGGACGCCCCAGCACCGACACGCCGTCCTCACCGGACGCCTCCCCGTCGAACACGTCCGAACCCGACTCGCCTCCACCCGACCCGTCCGCAGCCGGCACTCCCCCGTCCGGCGCTCCCCCGTCCGACGCGGCCTCACCCACCGGTCCTCCACCCGAGACTCCCCCGCTCGCGGGTTCGGCCTCCCGGGCGTGTGCCGCCTGTGCGGCGTCCGGCGTTCGGCCGTCACTCTCCGCGCTCTGGCCGCTGTGCTGTTCCTCGATACGGACGTCGCCGAGCGAACCGGACACCGTGTCACCTCTCCTTGTGCAGTACGGACAGTGCGGCGATGAGCCGGGCCTGCTGCTCCGGTCCCGCGTCGAGTTTCTGGAGCGGCGCGAGCCGGCGGTCCCGCTCGCCGTGCAGTGCGCGGTCCACGCACTCGGTGAGCAGTTCGGCGCCGCGTTCGCGCAGTGCGGCGGCCGGCGGAACGGTGAGGATCGCGGCCAGCGCCTCGCCCGCGGCGATTCCCTGGGCGCCGCCGAGCAGTGTGGTGGCCAACAGGGCCGCGGTCTCCTCGCCGTTGGCGGGGCCGCGGCCGTCGGCCCGGTACGCCTCCTCGGCCAGTTCCTCGACGCAGCGCCGCCAGTGGCGTACGGCCACGCCCATCCGGTCCACCGTCGGCGCGGCGCCCAGGCAGGGGTCCTCGGGCAGTCCGACCGCACCCGGTTCGCGCCGCCAGAAGTCGACGATCCTTTCCTCGGCGGCGCCCACCGCGTTGGCCAGCAGGTCGGCCAGCCCGTCGGTGCAGGCGGACATCAGCTCCTCGCCCGCGGTGTCGGTGGGGAAGCCGCGCCAGTGCGTCCAGGCTTCGCCGGCGAGCAACCGGCCCTCGCGCAGCCGGAGTTTCGCCTGCTGTCCGGCCTCGGCGTAGGCGAGTTCAACCTGGTGGGCGAGGCGCAGCGCGGCGGAGTGCTGTGCTGCGGCGCCCGCGGCGAGTTCGGGGACGCGCGAACGGAGCGAGGCGAGCGCACCGGCCGCCGTACGGCCCACCGCCTCCTCTCGGGCGAGGGGGTCGGTGACCAGGTGGGTCAGCCAGTGCCGCAGCGAGTCCACGGCGCTGGCGGGCAGCACCCCCCGGCTCCCGGCGGCCGACTCTGGCAGCTCGGGGACGGTGAAGCGCGGGATACCGGCGAGCCCGGCCCGCTCCAGCAGCGCGGTGTACTGGCGGGTGACCTCGTGGGTGATCTGGTGCGGCACCCGGTCGAGCACGGTGGCCAGCGTGACGTCGTACTCCCTTGCCGCGCGCAGCAGATGCCAGGGCACCGCGTCGGCGTACCGGGCGGCGGTGGTGACCAGGATCCAGATGTCGGCGGCGCAGATCAGCTCGGCGGCGAGATCGCGGTTCTCGGCGACCAGGGAGTCGATGTCGGGTGCGTCGAGCAGCGCCAGCCCGGTGGGCAGCGCCTCGTCGGTCTCCAGCCGCAGGGCCGGCCCGCCTTCGCCCGCGGGCGGGCGCGGAAGGGTGCCGGCGGACTGCGGCGAGGGTTCACCGCGGTCGACGGCCCGTTGGGGGGCGGCGCCGCGTCCGCGGTCGGCGCCGAGCCGGGCGAGGCGGGGCAGCACCCGGCGGTCCCGGAACCAGTGGGCGTCGTCGGGGTGGCACACCAGCACCGGGGTTCTGGTGGTGGGCCGGAGCACGCCCGCCTCGGTGATCCGCCGCCCCACCAGGGAGTTGACGAGCGTCGACTTGCCGGCGCCGGTCGATCCGGCGACGACCGCGAGCAGCGGCGCGTCGGGATCTCGCAGCCTGGGCACGAGGTAGTCGTCGAGCTGGGCCAGCAGCTCGGACCGGCACCGCCGCGCGTACGGGGCGCCGGTCAACGGCAGCGGAAAGCTGGCGGCTTCGACGCGATCGCGCAACGCGACCAGCGAGTCGAGCAGTTCGGTGCGTGCTTCCAAGATCGCCACATGGGGAAGAATGCCCAATTTGGGCGCTTTTTTGAAGCTTATTCATCCGGTAACAACCCGTTTTGCCCCCATGCCGCGAAGGCTCACCGACAGCTCCGTGGCATAACGACTGCACAACACCCGCCGCGGTGGTCGCGCAAATCAATGCGTGAGCAGCGCTCGCCTGCGATTATCGGAGCGCTTCACGGAACCTCCACAGCATGCTGCGGCGGTGACGCGAACAACAGTGACGAACGGGGCCTCTATCCTTGCTGCCGTGCAAGGCCACACCGGGGTTCCGCCCGTCCGAGGCCAGGCCGGCCCCCGTAGCTCAGCGGATAGAGCAGGCGCCTTCTAAGCGCTTGGCCGCAGGTTCGAGTCCTGCCGGGGGCACACCGCAGGTCCCTCCACGGAGGGACCTTTTGGCTGTCCGCGGACAGCGCGGGCCGGGGTACGGCCGTGCACCGGCGATCGACCCGCGGCGGTCCCACGACACAGGACGCGCGCGGACAGTCGGTTCCGATCACATCCCGTCGGCAGTCTCCGCGCGGCGAAGGCCCCGGGTGTGCGCGGGAAGCGCCGCCGGCCACCGAACCGGTGCGAACCGCCCCTGCCGGCACGGGGATCGGGCGGTGGTTCAGACGCCGAGTACGGCCTTGGCGGTCATGAAGTAGATGATCAGGCCCGTGGCGTCGACCAGGGTGGTGACCATCGGGGCGGAGACCACGGCGGGGTCGATCTTCAGCCGCTTGGCGAGCAGCGGCATGGTGCCGCCGATGGTCGCCGCCCAACCGCAGATCAGCACCAGTGTGATGCCCACCACGATCGCGATCTTGACGCTGACGAAGACCGCCCCGACGAACACGCCCAGCACCGCGAGCAGGCCGCCGAGCAGCAGACCGACGCGGCACTCGCGCCATATGACCTTCAGCAGGTCGGAGCCGCGCACCTCGCCGACCGCCATGGCACGTACGCAGGCGGTCGCCGCCTGGGCTCCGGCGTTGCCGCCCGCGCCGATCAACATCGGGATGAACATGGCCAGTTGCGCGACCTCCTCCAGCGTCCCCTCGAACGCCTGGGTGACGCTGACGGTCAGGGTCGCGGCGACCAGCAGCAGGGAGAGCCAGAGCGCGCGGTAGCGGGCCAGCTGCCACACGCCCGCCGCCATGTAGTGGCCGGCCCAGGGCGCGGCACCGGACTGGCGCGCGACGTCCTCGGTGTCGGCGGCCTCGATCACCTCGACGGCGTCGTCGAAGGTGAGCAGGCCGACGAGGCGCATCTCGCTGTCGACGACCGGGAGGTTCATGTCGTTCGTCTCGCGCATCAGGCGCGCGGCGTTCTCGGCGGTGTCGGTGGCGTACGCGTACGACGGTTCGGAGACCACGAGCGCGGAGACCATCGTCTCCGGCGGGCTCAGCACCAGCTCGCGCAGCTCCACGATCCCGGTCAACCGCCGGCTGTGGTCGACGACCGGGAGGGTGTAGACGGTCTCCGCCTCGCCGCCCTTGGCCCGTACGGTGCGCAGCGCCTGCTCGACCGTGAGGTCCTGCGGCAGCGCCACCACCTCGGGCGTCATGTACCGGCCGACCGAGCCCTCCGGGTAGCCCAGCAGCGCGGACGTCATCCGGCGCTCGTACGCGCTCAGGCCGGCCAGTACGCGCTTGGCGACCTTCGCCGGCGCCTCGCGGAGCATCCGGGCGCGGTCGTCGGGGTCCATCCCCTCGACGAGCTCCAGGAAGGTGTGGTCGCGCAGCCCTTCGAGGATCTCCTGCTGGTCCACCGGCTCCAGCTCTTCGAAGACGGTGAGCGCACGGTCCTTGTCCAGCAGGCGGAAGGCGACGCCCGCCGTGACGTTGTCCATGCGCGCCAGCTCGTCGGCGATGACGTGGGGCGGGTGGGTCTCCAGCCACTCCAGGGCCGTGTGCAGACGCTGGTTCTCGATTATCTCCTCGAGGGACTCGGGGAGTTCGGGGTGAAGGTCCTCGGACGCGTTGGTCGGCGGCATGGGAAAGTCCTCAGCACAGCGGTGAGTTCATCAGTGGGCTCGGGCGCATACCGCGGGCACCGCCACCCTCGCACTGTCAGCGCAGGGAGAGGGCGTTGCCGCGCGGGGCAGGACTGGGAGGCTCGCTACGCATCGCAGCACCACCTCCGTCGCTCGTCACCGCATCTCACCGCTTCGGCGTCCGCCGCCTGGCGGACCGTCCGGGGTCCGTGGCGGCCTCGGCGGGAGCCACTCGCTCACCGTCCCGACGCGCGTCCCAGGATACCCCGCGCGACCCGCCGCTCGGCGCCGGGCAGGTGTCGGGACCTGCGACGCGCTCCGCCCGCCGCCCCGTACCGCGGTGCGGACGGCGGGAGTCGCCGCGCCCCGGGGCGCCGCCCGTCCCCGTCTCTCGCACCTCGGGCGGTGCGAGAGACGGGGACGGCACGAAGGTCCGGGCGGTACGGGTCCGGGCCCCGCAGCCGGTGTCAGCCGGCCAGATCCCGGGAGGTGCCGATCAGCCGGGCCAGTTCGTCGACGTCCTTGTCCTCGGTGTCCCGGGCGGCCCGTACCGCCTCCTTGTGCAGGGCGCTGAGACCGGGGTCGCCGGGCAGCGGCGGGGAAGCACCGTGCGGCGTGCTCGGGCCACGGGTGGAAGTGCCCGGCGCCCGGCCCGCGTTGCCCGGCTCGTCGCGGCCGGTGCCGGGCGACAGGACGCTCGGCGGCTCGTCCGTGGCGCCGTCCCGGGGGTGCGTCGCGCCCACGCGCAGCGCGTCGGCGAAGTACGTGGCGACGGCCGCGGTGCGCAGTCGGGGCGAGCCGTCCTTCCACAGTTCGCCGTCCAGCTCGGCGGCGAGGATCCGGCCGGTGCGCTCGGCGGGCCTGCGGGTCTCGGGGTCCAACCACCGTACGGTCGTGGTCGCGACGCGTCCGGCGGCGCCGTCGCGCAGTTTGACGGCGTACATCGCGGTCACCGTGTGGCCGGGGCCCACCTCGCCGCCGTCGACGCGGTCGTCGCGGAAGTCCTCGTTCGCGACCCGGCGGTTGTCGTAGCCGATCAGGCGGTACTGCTCGACGTTGCGGCGGTCGAAGGCGACCTGTGCCTTGGCGTCCCGGGCGCGGACCTCGATGTTGCGTGCCAGGTCCCGGGAGAAGACGCGCGCGGCCTCCTCGCGGTCGGCGACGTAGACCGTGTTGCCGTCGCCCCTGTTGGTCAGGGACTCCATCAGGGTGTCGCCGTAGCGGCTGCCGACGCCGACACCGAAAAGAGTGACGCCGTGGTCGCGCCGGGCCCGGCCGATGTCCTCCAGGATCGAATCGGCGTCGGTGGCACCGGTGTTGGCCAGCGCGTCGGAGAGCAGCACTACCCGGTTGGTGGCGCCCGCGCGCCTGCCGTCGACCGCCTGCCGGTATCCGGCGCCGAGGCCGGCCTGCAGGTTCGTGCTGCTGCGCGTCTCCAGCCCGGCGATGGCGGTCCTGGCGCGGTCCCGCTGCCGCTCGCCGCTGAGCCTCGTCATCGGCAGCACGGTCTCCGCCTCGTCGCTGAAGGCGACGATCGACAGGGCGTCGTCGGACCGCAGCCGCCCGACCATGGTGCGCATCGCGTGCTTCACCAGGTCCAGCCGCCCCGGTTCGGACATCGAGCCCGAGACGTCGACGACGAAGGTGAGCGAGGCCGGCCCGCGCCTGCGTTCCTCCGCCGTCTCCGGCCTGGTGGCCAGGCCCACCCGGAGCAGCGTCCACTCCTCGTCGGTGGTGCGGGCACCGTCCATGGAGACGGCGAACCCGTTGCCGCCGGGCCTGCGGTGCTCCTGGCGGAAGCTGTTCACGAACTCCTCCGGCCGCACCGAGCCGGGCATCGGCAGCGTCCCTTCGCGCAGTTGGCGCCGGGCGTAGGAGTAGGAAGCGGTGTCCACATCGAGGGCGAAGGTGGACCGCATGGACGGATCGGGCGCGTACGGGTCCGCCGACGGCTCGCCCCGCTGTGGGCTCTCGTGCTCGCCACTGCGGCCGACGTCGCCGTCCCCCGGCAGCCGCGGGCCGGACCCGGGTTCACGGCGGTCCCCGCCTCCCTCGGCGGCGTCCGCGGTGGCGTCGGTGCCGCCGCCCTCCGACCCGCTCCGGGCCACCAGTGCGCCGCCGCCCACCAGTACCGTCCCTGCCAGCACCGCCGCCGCCGTGCGTCGGCCGATGGCTGCGCGCGTCACCCGCATATGACTCTCCCCGTCGGTTCGGCCTACCGCTGTGACGCGGTGGGTCTCCCGGCGGACCCGCACCCGCGGTTGCGGTTCGGTCTCGACCTCGGAACGGTGTTGCTCCGGTGCGGAGTTGACGCACAACCAGCCGACGGCCCCGATTGTCGGTGGCGGCCGGTACGTTCGTGACGAGACTGGAGACTCGCATGCCCGGGCCCGGGCATGCGGCCCGGCGCGGGCGGCGGGCGGAGAGGGGGAAGCGACATGGCGATTCGGCCCGAGCGGTCGGCCGGAGGGCCGGCACGGTTGCGCGATCCCGAGCGCCGTCTGTGCCCGTCCGCGCGTCCGAGCGCACCCACCGCCGTGCCGGGCCGGCCGAGCCCGGGGGCGCGGTGAGCGGCGCGGGCGGGGCGGTGGCCGGATCGGGCGGCGCGGCGGCGGCCGGGGCGGGGGCAGGCGGCGAGGCGGCTCCGGCACCGGTGGGCGGTCCGCAGCCGACGGACCCGGCGGCGGTCCGCCGCTCCACCGCCGCCGCCTATGACGAATTCGCCGTGCGCTACAGCGAGTTCGCTCGCGACGCGCTCGACGCGCTCCCGCTGGACCGGGCGCTGCTCGGCGCCTTCGCGGAGAGCGTCCGCTCCTCCTCCGCCGCGGGCCCGGTGGTGGACGCGGGCTGCGGACCCGGCTGGACGACGGCACATCTGCACTCTCTGGGCGTCGACGTCCTCGGCGTCGATCTCTCGCCGACGATGATCGGGCTGGCCCGCCACCACCATCCCGGGCTGAGCTTCGAGGTCGGTTCGATGGACGCGCTGGATCTGGCGGACGGCGGATCGGCCGGGGTGCTGTCCTGGTACTCGGTGATCCATCTGCCGCCGCCGCTCGTTCCGTCCGCCCTCGCCGAGTTCAGACGGGTGCTCGCCGACGGCGGAGTGCTGCTGCTCGCCTTCTTCGAGTCCGAGGGCGGTCCGGTCACCGACTTCGACCACGCGGTGACCACGGCGTACCGCTGGCCGATCGAGGAGCTGGCGGCGCTCGCGAGCGATGCCGGGTTCGCCGAGGTCGGCCGGTTGTTGCGCGAACCGGTCGAGGGCGAACGGTTCCGGCGCGGCCATCTGCTGATGCGGGCCTAGGTCCTCTCTGACAAAGAATCTTGGGGAAGTTCGCGGAGCCAGAGGATGAGTGCTGCGAGGTGGACTCCGGCCTTGTAGCGGGTGGCGAGTTTGTCGAAGCGGGTGGCGATCGCGCGGAACTGCTTGAGGCGATTGAAGGAGCGTTCGACCACGTTGCGTGCCTTGTAGAGGTCGCGGTCGAAGGCCGGCGGCCTGCCGCTGGCCTTCGACCGCCGCAGCCGGTTGGCCTTCTGATCGGCCCGTTCCGGGATCACGGCCTGGATGCCTCGCCTGCGCAGGACCTGGCGGATCGCCCGGGACGAGTAAGCCTTGTCTGCGATGACCGCGTCGGGCCTGCGGCGGGGCCGCCCGGCACCGGTCCGGGGAACCCGCAGCTCGTCCATCACCGTGTCGAAGACGGTGGAGTCGTTGATGTTGCCGGGGGTGACGACGACGGCCAGGGGCAGACCCCGGCCGTCGCAGGCGAAATGGATTTTCGTGGTCAGCCCGCCGCGGGACCGGCCCAGCGCCTGGCCAGCCGACGCGCGTGCCGGATCTTCCAGTTCGTCCCCCGCCGTCGCCCCTTTTTGCGGGCGCCAGCAGCGTGCTGATGGGCCCGATTGATCGTGGAGTCCACCGACACCGTCCATTCCACGGCTCCGACGGAGTCGTCGCGGACCTGGACCTGTTCGAGCAGACGGGCCCAGGTGCCATCCGTTTTTCAGCGGGCGAACCGTTCATAAGCCGTCTGCCACGGCCCGTAGCGTTCCGGCAGGTCACGCCACGGGGCACCAGTCCGCAACCGCCACAACACCCCATTGATCACCTGCCGATGATCTCGCCACGGCCGCCCACGACCGTCAACACCCGGCAACAGGGGCGCTATCCGCTCCCACGCCGCATCCGTCAACTCACCAAGACCCACCACAAGATCAATTATCAGACCGAACCTGATACAGACGAGTCCCCCGAGTCGGTGAAAATGACTCAACTATATTTATGCGCCACCAAAAGGCACTCTATCCGGACTCAAATGGACCATTCCAACATCACTCAATAGCACCAAGTGCCAACATAAACACCCTGTGCTACCTTGACCGGTCGAAGTAGTTAACTGACCATGACTACAGAAGCCGAGGTGCTCAATGTCTCAGGATCTGTTTGTTCGAACAATGCCAGCCAGCGCGGATAACGCACCGCCGGTGCAGTCCACCGTCGGGCTTATACCCGATGCGCAACTCGAAGATCCTGAGTCCCTAAAAAAAGCCGGAAGAGGTGCTCAGTCAATCGCCGGCGAGGTGAATGCTAACGCGTCGACCATGCAAAGCGCCTTCGCCGATTCGGCACCCAACCTGCACGGCGACGACTGGGACGGCCAGATCGGTTTCGCACTGCTTCACGTTGCCGAGTTGTGGAAGAATCAGAACGCCAAGATGGTTCGCACCTGCCTGGAAATTAGCGACAACTTCATCAAGACCGCGGAAAACTACGACGACACGGAAGAGACGAACACGCGGGCCATGAAATTCTCGGACGACCGCGACACTCCATTCGGCTAGGGCGGAATTTCCAGATGGTTACTTACGCACAGCTCTATGAGCTGGACCTGTCGAACTTTACGTCCCTTATCGAAAAATGGAACAGCGTCATACCTAAAATGGAGTCCGTGGACGAGTCCACCTCGAGCAGGCTCACCAAGCCGTTTGCCAAGGCCGGCTGGTACGCCCCGTTCGGAACCCAAGAGATCGCGCAGGCTCAGGTGAAGTACGTCCACCGCGAGACGGGCGACGCGGTGGTCGTGGCCAAGGCGTACCGGACCATCATCCGTGACTGCCACTCCGAGCTCTCCAAGCTCAAGAAGCAACTACACACGCTCGCCGACGAGGACGCCAGGGAAGCGGGCCTGTTCGTGACCAGCAAGGGCAAGGTGATACCCCGTCGTGACCTGGCAGATCGTGACGTCCAACAGGACCCCGAGTCGGAGAAGGCCCAGCAGGAGCAGCAGCGCAAAATCAAGGACTTCGAGGGACGGATAAAGAAGATCCTACGAAACGCCGAGTACGCGGACTCGGCGGCCGCGACAGCCCTGAGGCGAGCTGCCGGAAACAATGATCACGACTTCAACGCAAAGGCCCCAAAATCGGTCAACCACGACGAGGCTCTCCGCGCTTCGAAGCTGCTGGACAAGATGGAAGACGGCGGCACGCTGACAAAGAAGGAGTCGGCCGAGCTGGACCGCATCATGGAGCACAACCAGCGGGACGGCGACTTCTCCAGAAAGTTACTGCGACACCTGGGGCCCAAGCGCACCCTGGACCTAGCCGACGACCTTGACACCTCGCGCTATAACAGCGATGCAAGCGCACAGGACCGTAAGCAGGCAAGGGACCTTGAGCGCTACTTCGCGAACAGTGTGGGCGCCGCGAACGAGGACAAGGAGTTCTCGGAGAAGTGGCGAGAGCAGATGCAAGAACACGGTGTTCGTGACGTAGACGCCAAGGGGAAGCAGACGAACGGATACCAGACCCTCTCCACCCTGTTGAGCCGTGGCACCGACGCGTACCCACCGCACATGACCACGGGACTAACGGACGACATGATCAAGGCCGAGAAGAAGGATCCCGAACTCTGGGACCGTTCGGAGATCCGGCGCTACGGAGACGTTCGCGGAGCAAAGGTCGTCGACCCCGTCGACAACATGCTGACGGTGATGAGCAGGGACCCCACGACGGCCACGGAATACCTGGACCCAGACCCGAGTGACAACGCGACCTACCGTGACCCCGACTCCAAGAACGACAACTTGGCGTACCTCATGAAGGAGCGCGAGTGGCCGAGCATCGACCTCAAGGAGGAGTCGATCAAGGGTGGCAGGTTCAACGAGCGTGAATCCGAGCCGACCAACAGCAGGGTAGGGCTTGGCCACCTGATCGAGTCCGCCACCACCGGAGACAAGCCGGGCTCACCGATCGATCGCGAACCACACACCCCGGCTCAGGCGAGGGTGATGACTGACACCATCAACATGCTCGACAAGGGCGTCCAGGACGAGGACGTTCACGAGAACCTGCGTAAACCGGTGGCGGCCTCTCTGGCTGACTTCGCGGGTGACACCAGCAAGTCACTCAACGGATCCGACAGCCGCTACGGAGACAACGACGCGGGCTACTTCGTGGAGAACGAGGAGGGGAAGATCGCGCCGGACCGTGGCTCTCTGATCCGGGTCATGCGCGGAGTTTCCGAGGACCCCGAATCCTATGCGGTCATGCACCAGGCCCAGATCGCCCAGAACGCCGACGACATGGCGGCGGCTGGCAACGACCAGGCCGCGGCCAGAGTCGTCGCGGCGGAGGGCGCCGGTGCGCTCGGCGCCTACGACGCCATCCGAGAAGACATCATCACCGACAAGAACGACGATGCCCAGACAGACTGGAAGGCCAAAACCGCATACCACGTCTTCGGAGGCGCGGCCAACTTCATTCCCGTGGGTGGCGACATCGCCCAGCGCATGATCGACACCGCCGTCTGGGACATGGGCGAAAGCGTCAAAGGCGAGACCAGCAAGGCCGCTCTTGCCAAGATCGCCGAAGAGGATCTCGCCTCCGAGGAACAGAGCAGAAAGGTCGTGGACTCGTGGGCAGGACAGAACGGCCGCGACCCCAACAGCACGGAGATGCGAGAGATGAAGATGTTGGCCCTCCAACAGCGCGGCAGGCGGCGGGAAGCAGCCGAAAGGCAGCTGGGTAACGAGTAGGGCAAGGGGTGGGTCCGGGGTGAGCAAGGGAACGCCGCGACGCAGGCGGTACGTGCTGTGGAGCGTGCTCGGTGCGATGACGGTTACCGGCGGCGTCGTGGGCTACGCACTGGCCACGCGCGAAGAGCCGCCAAAGTGCGACCGCTTGATGGCGAACGACCAGGTGCGGAAGCTGCTGGGCAACAGGTATGAGTCGGGCATGGGGTGTGCGGAGTTCGGCACGGAACTGCGTGCCGCGCTGACCGGCAAAGAGCCGGGGCGCCACACGGCCGAGCAGGCCCGCACGATGCGCGCCGTCGTGACGGAGATCAGCCAGGACGTGTATGAACGCGGCGAAGCGCGCATCCACAAGGAACTCCGCCAACCGGTGGCCGGGGCCCTGGCCGACTACGCGGAAGACGTCTACGACGTAATGAACCAGCACACGCTGGGCGACAGGGGGGCGACTGACGAGGTGGAAGACGGGCGGGTCCGTGCCGCGTTGCCTCGCATGGCCGTGGGTCGAACCCTGCTTGCCGTGTCCGAGGACCCGGCGGCGCACGGGCTTCTGTTCGCAGCGATGGCACAACGCTGCGCACAGCAGCTCGCGACGGTGGACCGGAAGAAGGCGGAAGCCGTAGAGGCCGACGGTCAGTTGGCGGCCCGTGCTGTCGTCGGCTTCTGCGGATGGGCGATGGGCTGGATACTGCGCAGCGCCGACGAGCAGGAGGCACGGCTTGACTCGGACAGTTCGAAACTTGAGGCGTGGAACCAGGTAGTGGTGGACACAATGACGAAGCCTGACCGAGCTGTACCGCCCTTCAACCGGTCCGCTGCCGCTCATGTCTTCGGCACCTGGAAGCAGGATCTGGCCGAGCGCCCGCGTGACCAAGACCACGACGGTCATGCCAAGGATCTGGTCACCATCTGGGTTTCGGCACTGGGCTTCGAGGAGGGTCACGAGGTGGCGAACGGCTTGCGCCGTGAGGCGATGCAGAGCACCAGGGGCGGCTCTGACCACTTGTCCTACATGGCTGCTGATTGCCTCAACGGAAAGCGAACCTGCTGACCCCGCACCCGCCCACGACTCGCATTGGACTGCCAGCTGCCCTGCCCCACCGTGAGAGACGAACGACCCTACGCTGTAAGCCAGTTAGCCACCTCGCTGCCAGTCCCTCTTTCCCCCATTTCCTTTTTGTGGCCCCGCAATGGGGCTCCCCGCCTCTGGAGCTGGCATGACTCTGTCCCCCGTCGAACGCATGGCCCGGGGGGGGTGCCTCTGTGTCTTTCGTCAAGGCGCCTCTGTTGGGTTTGGGGTGGTTCGGGCTTGCTGGGGCTATGCGGCGAGTTCGACGTCCGTCGGTGTCCGGGTTTCGTAGAAGGTGCCGTCGCGGAGCATGGCGAACAGGACGCTGACGCGTTGGCGGGCCAGGCGTAGGAGGGCCTGGGTGTGGGTCTTTCCGCGGGTGCGTTGTTTGTCGTAGTAGGCGCGGGAGGCGGGGTCGGCGTTCATGCAGGCGAAGGCGGACAGGAACATCGCCCGTTTGAGCTGCCGGTTTCCGCCTCGGGGTGCGTGTTCGCCGTGGATCGAGGTGCCCGAGGACTTCGTGGTCGGGGCGAGTCCGGCGTAGGAGGCCAAGTGGGCGGCGGTGGGGAAGCTGGTGCCGTCGCCGACGGTGACCAGCAGGACGGCTGCGGTCCTGACGCCGACGCCGGGCATCGACGTCAGGACCGGGGAAAGAGGGTGGGCCTCCAGCAGAGCGTTGATCTGGGCTTCCGTCGCCCGGCGCTGGATATGGACGGCGGCGAGCGAGGCGGCGAGGGAGGGGATGACGATGTCGAGGGTGCCGGTGCCGGGGACGACGACGGTCTGTTCGACGAGGGCATCGAAGACGTCATCGATCAGCCGCTGGGCCATGCGTGGCGCCTTCGGGCGGATGAGTTCGACGAGTCTGCGGCGGCCGGCCTTTCGCAATGCGGCCGGGGAGCCGTGACGCTCCAGGAGCCAGGTGACGGCCTGGTGGTCCAGACGAGGACCCAGGACGCGTTCCAGCGACGGGTGGAACTGGGTGAGCAGGCCGCGTATCCGGTTGGAGGTGCGGGTGGCCTCGGCGGCGAGGTCCTGGTCGAAGCCGACGAGCACGGTCAGCTCAGCGGTGATCTCGTCGGTCACCTCCAGCGAGCGCAGAGTGTGCGGCATGGTGCGGGCCGCGTCCGCGATGATGGCGGCGTCCTTGGCGTCGGTCTTGGCCTCGCCCGGGTAGAGGTCGGCGATCCGGCGCATGGCGAGGCCCGGCAGGTAGGCGACCTTGCAGCCCGCGTCCCGGGCGACGGTCAGCGGCAGGGCGCCGATCGAGGCGGGCTGGTCCACGATCACCAGCACAGTGCCGAACTTCGCGGTCAGCTTGTCGAACACGGCCCGCAGCTTGGGTTCGCTGTTGGGCAGCGGCTTGTCGAAGACCTTCTTCCCGCCCGGGGTCAGCCCGTGCCCGTGATGGGCGGTCTTGCCGACATCCAGGCCGAGGAACACGCCCACGCCTTCGATCTCGAACATCGTGACCCTTCCGGAGTGTTGACGGTGCCGGCCTCGGCTCGGGTGTCGTACGCGCGCATCCACGTTATGCAGACCTGCCGCCCGCGAACCGTCCGACATTGCGCCGGACCGGGCGGTGGCCGGACCTCTGATCAGCGTCTCCGACGAACACCCCCGGACCGCGGCGACACCACCCCCCAGGTCATGCCATCGACAGGGGGGACACAGTCATACCGAGCCCGGAGGCCAGCGGCCCTCTTGCAGGACCGCGGAAAACATAACGGGGGGTGGTGTCACCAGCTCCGAAAGCATCGACAGGCCGCTGATTAGAGACATGAGCGCTGACTTCTTCGCAGGTCATGAGGCTGTTCGTCATGTGGATGTGGCGATCTATGCCGTGCCAAGTCCGGGCGAGTACAACCGGGGACCGCACGTGATCGCCACAAGTGACATCGGCGTCTTCCTCGGCCTGGATGTCGGCAAGGGCGAACACCACGCCACGGCCATCACCCCGGTGAGAAAGAAGGGCTTCGACAAGCGTCTGCCCAAACAGCGAGCGCAAACTCCGGGAAGTCTCTGGCAAGTTGACGGCGAAGCACGACACCGTGCCCGTGGTCGTCGACCAACCAGCTTCCGTCGGAGCCCTGCCCCTCGCGGTCGCCCGCGACACGGACTGCGCGGTCGCCTACCTCGCCGGACTGACGATGCGCAGGATCGCCGACCTCTGCCCAGGCGAGGCCAAGATCGACGCTCGCGACGCCTTCGTCATCGCGGACGCCGCACGCTCCGTGCCTCACACCCTGCGCACGCTCGCCCTTGAAGACGAGGCCGTCGCCGAGTTGTAGATGGTGGTCGGCTTCGACGACGACCTCGTCGGTGAAGCGACCAGAATCAGCAACCGCTTCCGCGGCCTGCTCACCCAGATTCACCGCACCTGGAACGCGTCCTGGGTCCAAGCATCCAGCATTCGGCCGTCCTCATCCCGCTCGACCGACATGGCTCCCGGCCCGGACCCGCAAGGCCGGCCGCCGCCAACTCACAAACCTCATACGCCCCAAAGCCCCGCGCAAGGCCGAACGACTCGTCGAAGACATCTGCACCGCCCTCGATAAGCACCGTCATCGTCCCCGGCACCGACGCCAGCGCCGACGCACTGATCCTCCCCAGCCTGGCCACATCGCTGCGCAACGTGCTCGATCAGCGAAAAGTTGCTGGCCATCAAGATCGAGGAACTGCTGGAGGCCCACCCTCTGTCCCAGGTCCTGACGTCCATGCCCAGCGTCGGGACCGGAGCCAGGAATCCTCATCGACGTGGGCGACGGCAGCAGCTTCTTCTCTGCCGCTCATCTCGCTGCCTGTGCTGGCCTCGCACCCGCGACCCGCAGCTCGGGATCCTCGATCCGGGGCGAACAACCATCCCGACGAGGAAACAAGCAGCTCAAACGGGCCTACTTGCTCTCCGTGTTCGTGGCTCTGTCCGACCCCAGATCCAGGGCCTACTATGACAATAAGATCGCCCAGAAGATCACCACGACCAAGCCCTCCTCTGCCTCGCGCGACGACGAATCGACGTGCTATACGCGGTGCCACCTTCTACGGCCCACAGCCAAGCCCCTCGGTATGGCTGACCCCATTGGGACACCCACTCGCGGCTCTAAGCGGCTGAGCAGCGCCGCACGTTGCGGTACCGCCCGGATCGGTCCGAGGCCGAGCCGGTGAGCGTCTGCGCAGCCTCCGCCTCCGGAGCCGGCCCGGAGCTTTGGGATGTCTTCGTGAGCTACAGCCGCACCGATGCCCCGCGCGCCGGTGTGGTGGTCTCCGCGCTCAGGGCGCGGGGCCTGCGGGTGTTCGTGGACGACTCGGACGTGGACGACTTCGCTTCCATCTCCACCGCCATCACCCGGGCCCTGTCCCGGTCGAAGGCGCTGCTCGCCCTCTACTCGGTGGACTACCCGGCTCGGCGCGCCTGCCAGTGGGAGTTGACCTTCGCCTATCTGACCGGTCAGCGCGAGGGCGATCCGCGGCGGCGGGTGCTGGTGGTCAATCCCGAGCCGACGAACGACCACATCCACCCGGTGGAGCTGCGCGACGCCCGCCACTGGCCGTGGCCCGGTACGCCCGAGGCCGCCGACCGGCTCGCAGCCAGGGCCGACGCGTACCTCGCGCAGCTCGCCGAGCCGATGGGCGACACCGCGGACGCCGGGTTCGTACCGTGGCTGCCGGCGCCGGCCCGTACGGGATCGGCGCGCTTCGTCGGACGGCTGGCCGAGCAGTGGCAGATCCACTCCGCGCTGCACCGCCACCGGGCGCCGCTCATCGGCCAGTCCGGCGCCGACCGCGCGGCGCAGCTGCGCGGGATGCCGGGTGTCGGGAAGTCCCTGCTCGCGCAGGAGTACGCGCTGCGTTTCCGGCCCGCGTTCCCTGGTGGCGTGTTCTGGTTCGATCTGCACGCGGAGCCGGGCGGGCGGAGCGCCGAGCGCACGACGGAGCGGTACCGGGAGCAGGTCTCCACGGTCGCGGCGGCGTTGGGCGTCGAGGTGCCCGACGGCCCGCTGCCAAGGCTGCTCAGTGCGCTCGCCGTCGTTCTGGGCGAACGCAACGAGCCCTGTCTGTGGGTGGTGGACGGCCTGCCGGACGGCCTGTCCGCGGAGCAGCTGCATCTGCTGCGCGGTCCGCATCTGCTCGCCGCCACCCTCGTCACCACGCGCTCTCTGCGCCACACCTCCTTCGCAGAGCCGGTGGACCTCGCTCCGCTGCCGGACGGCGACGGCTACCGACTGCTCGCGAGCCGACGCGCTCCCCGCACGGAGGCCGACCGCCACGCCGCGGCGGCGCTCGTCCACGACGTCGGGGGCCACCCCCAGGCGCTCGGCCTGCTCGCCGAGCTGGCGACGCGCGCGGGCTTCACCGCGCTGCGCAGCCGGCTGCACTCCCCGGGCGCGGACGTGCTCGCCGCGGTGCCGGGCGGCCCGCTGCCGGCCCTCCCGGGGCCGGGCACAGGGACGTCCGGGTCCGCGGAGCACGCCCAGCGGCACGGGGCCGAGTCGGATGCGGAGGGCGCCGGTTCGGCGGATTCGGACCCGCATCCCCTGGGCGGTGAGCGGCCGGTCGACGACGTGCTGCGGCTCTTCGCCCTCGCCAGTCCCGCACCGCTCAGCACGACCGTCCTGGAGCAGGTGCTGTCGACGGTGCACCCGTACGCCCCGTGGGAGGCGGCCGGAATCGTCGACCGTGCCGTCGACGCGCTGCTCGGTGACGGCGCGCTCCGGCCGGATGCCGCGCACGACGGCTCCTGGACGGTGCACGCGCTGCTCGCCCGAGCGGTACGGCGCCACGACGGCGACACCGCACGACAGGAGGACCTGCGACGGGCGCTGCTGCACGCCCTGGCCGATCCGCCGCGTGCTCCCGGCGAGAACGGGCAGCGGCCCGCGCCGCGTTCGGGCGACTCTTCGGTGACGGAGACCGGTGGGTGGACGGCGGCCGGGCGGCGGGCGCCCGATCGCCGCAGGGCGGGTCGGGGCGCGGGCGCGGTGGAGCGGGCCGCGGCGTTCGACCTTCAGGTGGAGCTGGTCACCAGGGTCGGCGTGCAGCCGCTCGCCGACCGGGAGGGCTCGCTGCGTGAGGCGTTGGCCTCGCTCCACTCGCTCTTCGTCACCGCGCGCGAGGTCCTCCACCGCATCAACGGCGAGGTCGGCGGGGCGCCGTACGGGGACAGCACCCGGTACGAGGGGCCGGGCGGGCCGGATCCTCTGCTCCTGCCCGCGATCGCCACCGGTCTGCTGGCACGGCTGCGGCCGTTCCTCTCGCACTGGCACCCCGCGTTGGAGGAGCACGAGGCGGCCCGGCCCGAGGGCGTCAGCCGTCCGGCGCACGAACGTGCCTGGGCCCGGGAGCGGGAGATGCGCACGGCCCTCGCCGAACTCCGCGAGCCGCTGGCCGCGTTGGCGGGGCGCCTCGGCCGGCTGTCGGGTGTCGATCTCCGCGATCCGGTCGACGACTGACCAGCCGCCACGGCCCGAGCGGAGCGAGCGCCCCCGTACGCCCGCCGGGGCTGTTCGGGCAGTACGAGCGCTCGAGCGGTACGAGCGGTACGGGCGGTACGCGCGATACGGGCCGGTCAGGCGGTCAGTTCGCGGGTGAGTGGGGCCGGGAAGCTGGAGACCAGACCTCGTTCGGCGAGCCAGACCTCCAAGCGCTCCGCCTCTTCGGCGACCGCGGTGCGGGCCTGCGCGCCGCGGTCGGCGAGCAGCCGCCAGACGATGCGGCCGTCGCCGCGCTGCGCCCACGCGCCGACCATCTCGCCGTTCCACCACACGGTGGGGCCGCCGTTGCCGGCGGAGTCGAAGAGCAGGTCGCGATGGGCGGGGTCGAGGCAGAAGTCCCGCTGCTTCCACCCCATGGTCGCCGGGTCGAGGGTGGGCAGAAAGGCGGCCCAGGGCTCCGGATGCGCCGCGTCGGCGCCGGTGTCGTCCGCTGCCGACCAGCCCGTGCCGTCGTCCAGGCGGACCTCGGCCACGTCGAGTCGTCCCAGCGCACGGTGCACCTCGGTCCGGGTCAGCCCGGTCCACCAGCGCAGGTCGTCGGAGGTGCCCGGTCCGTACGTCGTGAGCCAGCGCCGCACCAACTCCGCCTGCGCCGCGTCGACTTCCAGGTGTTCCGGCTCGGACACCGGGACGAAGCGGAACTGGCTGGAGGCCCAGCCGCCGATCTGACGCGCCCTGCGCACCCGGCCCTCCATCGCCAGCAGCCGCAGTACCGACCCGCCGACCCGCAGCGTCGCTTCGTACCGTTTGCCCGGCGACAGTGTGATCGTCTCGCGGAGCCTCGGAACGTGGTCGCTCAGCTGCGCGCTGCTCGCGCCCTCCTCGCCGAAGTCGGCCAACGCCTCCCACGCCTCGCGCTCGGCCGCCGCAAGCCACTCGGCGCCCCGGACACCAGCGCTGGTGCCGCTGTCGCTGCTCGCCAACTGGCGGAGCAGCATGGCCCGTTCACGCGCGGCGACCTTGGCCGCGGTCGCCGCGTGGAACATCGACACCAGAGTGGTCGGCACCGCGAAGAGGGTGCGCCGCATCGCGTGCATCCGCACCACGGTGCGGTCCTCGTAGAGCGCCCGGTCCAGCTCGGCGAGCGTCGGTTCCGCCAACCTCGCCCGCGCCGAGAGCACCACGCTCGTGGCGTCCGTCGCGTGCAGCCCGACCAGCCGCTCCGCGACCTCCTCGACCGTCTCGGCCCGGTTCGGGGCCGCCAGCATCTGCCGCACCCCGAGCCGCGCCCGGCGCTCCTGCGCACTGATCCGCATGACGCCAGGCTACGGGCGCACCGGCTGCCGGAAACGTCCGCCCGCCTTGTCGGGCGCCGGCAGCGGTCGAGCGGCGCGGCCGGCGTTCGGCAGACGCTCGGCCGGCGTTCGGTCTCGCCGGGTGCGAGCTCGTACGGGCATGCGGCGCGGTGGCCGCCGGTGCTGCGGGTGCGGCTGGGTTCACACGGCGGGGAGGCAGTACAGAGTCGTGCCGTGCCGGGCGAGGAGGCGCGGGCCGGCCAGCGCCACATGCCAGGAGTCCGCGGCGGAACCCTCGTCGCGGAAGGTCCAGCGGGGCGCTCCGTCGCGGAGGGAGAAGGCGGTGACCCCCTTGCCCTCCGCGGAGGCGACGTAGAGCGTCCCGTACCTCTGAACCATCTCGTCGCCCGCCGGAGCGCCGTCCGTCGCGGGCCGGACCCACTGCGGGCGGCCGGTTCGCACCTCCAGGCGCCAGAGCGTCCCGTCGTCCTCGAAGACGTGACCGAAGCCGCCCTTGAACGCGGCCGGCGTACGGAAACCGGAGGAGTGGCGCGGCTGGTGGCGCCACAACTCCTTTCCGGTGACCAGGTGGTGGGCGCGCAGCTCGGGACCGCCGAGCAGCAGGACGTCCTCGTGGATGAACGGAACGGGGCTCGCCCGCCCCGTCGCGGCCCGGGTCTGCCAGAGCTGCCGCCCGGTCTCCGACTCCCGGACGGTGACGGTGTCGTCCTCCATTCCGTGCGCGAGAAAACCCGTGGTGGTCGCCACCGCGTGCGAACTGCCGTTGCCGGCCCTGAGGTCCAGGGGCTTGTGCCACAGCGCCCCGCGCGAACCGTCCAGCGGCAGCGCGCACAGGGCCGTGCTGCCGCCGTTCACGCTGGCGCCCTCGATGTCGGCGACGGCGTAGAGGTACTGGTCGTCGGCGGCGAGCGGCGCCCTGGCCGAGAGTCCGTTGCCCGGATGCGCCGTCCACACCTCCTTGCCGGATCGCGCGGACACCGCGACGAGCGTGCCGTCCCGCTCCGGGCCGGCGAAGAAAACCATGCCCTTGGCCGTGACGTAGCCGGTCCGCCCGTAGGCGGCGGACAGATCCTGGGAGTTCCAGGCCGGCTTGCTGCTGCGGACCTCGATCACCCGCATCGGGGAGCCGGGCAGGAAGACGAGGTCGTCCTGCGCGAACATGCCGCGCGAGCGCGCCAGTTCACGCCCGTCGAGCCGGGTGGACCACAGCGGTTCGGGCGCGGTGCCGGGCGGTGGAGTGGGGTAGCTCTCGGCAGAGGGATTCGCGGTGGGCGCCGCGTCCGGGGCGGGCGGCGCGGCGGCCGACTCGTTCGAGGTGCCGCCGTCCGCGGGCAGGAAGGCCGCGGCGGCGCCCGCGGCGAGCGCACCGACACCGATGACCCCGGCGGCGATCCCCAGCACCCGTCGGCGGGAGACTCCGGCGCGCGCGTCGGGAGCGGGCTGCTGGGCACTGCCTCCGGCGATCGGGGGCGGACTCGCGACGGAGGCCGGGCCCGCGGCGGCGAGCGGAACGCCGTGCGCGGGCGTCCCCGCAGACACGGGCGCACCGGGCGCGGAGGTGCGGGGCACGGGCGCACCGGGAGCGGCAGGGGATGCGGAAGCCGGGCCCGGCGAGGGGTCGAGTGACTGGCGGCGTGTGCCGAGCGGGAGGGTCGGCGGTTCGGCTCCGCCGGGACGGGGCCCGCCCTCCGGCACGGGACCGTCAACCCGCTTCGGCGGTACGGGAGTCGACCCGCCCTCCGGTGCGGCACCGCCCGGTGCGGCACCGCTCTCCGTCGTGTCGCCCGGGGCCGGGGCGGCTTCCGTCGCAGGTGCCGTCGGGGCGTCCGGCACGTCGGAGGTCTCGGTGGCGGACGGAGCCGGGGAGGAAGTTTCGGCTTGAGTCCCGGAGGTCGGCGCACCGGCGGCCGGGGCCGCGGGTGCGGAGGTCGGCGCGGCCCCCGCGGCCAGTGCAACGGTGACCGCCTCGCCCGAGCCGGGTGCGGCGGTGGCTCCGGGGGCGCCCGCACCGGAGGCGTCCCCGGCGGTCCCGGCCGACACCTCGTCCGTCAGTGCGTTCAGGTCCTCGGCCACCTCGGCGGACAGCCAGTCCGTGAACGCCCCGTCCGCGCCCCCGGCTTGAAGCCGATCGGCCAGCTCGTCCGGGGTCGGGCGGGGGCCCGGCTTGCGGCTGAGGCAGTCCTTCAGCACCTCGCGCAGCCCTTCCGGCGCCCCGGCGAGATCGGGTTTGCCGTGCGCGACGTGGTAGAGCAGCGCGGCCGTCGTGCTTCCGTCGAAGGGCGGGCGTGCGGTGGCGGCGTAGGCAAGCACCGCACCGAGCGAGAACACCTCGCCCGCGGGGCCCGACTCTTTGCCGCGCGCCAACTCCGGTGAGAGGTAGCCGGGCGAGCCGACGATCAGGGCGGCCTTGTCGATCTGCTCTCCGTCGACCGCACGGGCCAGGCCGTGGTCGATCAGACGCGGGCCCTCGGGGGTGATCAGTACGTTCGAGGGCTTGAGGTCGCGGTGCAGCGAGCCTGCGTGGTGGAGGTCGGCGAGCGCCGCGGCCAGCCCCGCGCCCAGTGCGCGCACCGTCCGCTCGGGCAGCGGCCCGTGTCGTTCGACGAGCGCCTCCAGCGTGGGCGCCGCGACGAACTCGGAGGATATCCAGGGGAGTTCGGCATCCGCGTCGGCGGCGACCACGGGCTGCGCGCACCGGACCGGGCCGATACGGGTGGCAGCGGCGAACTCGGCGCGCAGCCCGGTCCGTACGTCGGCGTCCTCGGCGACCCGGGGGTGTGCGACCTTGAGCGCGACAGTGCGGCCCTCGGCCGAGCGGGCGAGGTACACCGGTCCGAAACCACCCGAGCCCAGACGACCCAGCAGTTGGTGGGAACCGACCTCGGTCGGCTCCCCCGCCTGAAGCGGCTCCATGAATGTCCCCCTTTGTCACCCCGCCGCGAAGACCCTCTACCCGCTCGCGGTCGCCACACCTTAACTACCCGGACGCGACGCACGTCACAGCAGGTGAGAGCAGGCAGTCGCCGCTTTCGGCAGGACGTCCGCGCACCACGTTCACACGCGCCCCCTCACACCCGGCACCACCTGACAGCCTCCTGCCACTCGTGCGCCGCACAGAGCGGAGAAGCACCCCGAGCAGCAGAAAACCCGCACGTCACTCACTGTGCGGCCGTCGTCGCGGGATCACGAGGATGCGTACAGAACAGTGACAGGGCTGTGTCCGAGCGACCGAAGACCGTCACCTAAGCTCAACGACTGCGTACCGACGGAGATTTCACAACGGACGCAACGCTCGAAATCACCAAAACGGGGAGGAACCCACCATGACACACCGCAGGAAGACACTGCTCCGCGCCATCGCTCCGGTCGCGGCACTGACCCTCGCACTCACCGCGTGCGGTTCCGACGACGGTGACGACTCCGGGGACAAGAAGAACGACAAGTCCAGCAGCGAGAGCAGCGACACCTCGGGCTCGGACGACAGCGACGACGCCACCGACGAGCCGACCGAGGAGGCGCCCGCCAACACCGGCGACCTGACCCTCGGCCAGGCCGCTCCGGAGGAGAAGGAGATCAACCGGGGCGATGGCACCCTCAAGGCCAAGATCACCGCGGACAAGGTCGACACCGGCGAGAACGCCGACCTGACCGCGGCCGGCTTCAGCGCCGACAAGGTCAAGGGCAAGTACCCGGTGTACGCGTACTTCACGTACGAGATCACCGAGCAGACCGGCGAGATCCGCCCGGGCACGGACCTCAACAGCACCACCGCCGTGCTCGACGCCGAGGGCAAGCCCGGCAGCCGCTTCATCGCCATCGGCGGCCAGCCGCTCAAGGGCGGTTGCCCCGAGAAGGACCGGGAGCTGGAGTGGAAGAAGGGCACCAAGGCGACCCTGTGCACCACCTTCCTCATGGACGAGGGCAAGGAGCCGACGAAGCTCGCCTACGGCATGGTCAACCCGCTGCTGTGGGCCGTGAAGTAACCACTCGGGCCCCTGAACGGGCCCGCTGAAGCAGCATCAGCGGCACGCTCGCGGTCGAATCGGCCGCGACGTCCCGCGCCACGCCCCGCGCCAACAGCAGGGCACTTCCTCCCCGGCCTCGTGGCTGTCCGTGCACACCGCGGACAGCCACGACGCATGTCCGGGCCCGGCAGCACGACGCAGGTCCGGGCCCGGCAGCCCGCGCGCGGCACCGGTCCGAGCCGAGTCGGCGCGCACGGCAGCAGGTTCGGACCCGGCCGCACGCAACGGCGAATCGGCCCGCTGACGTACGGCGTGCGGCGTGCGGCTCTACTTTCGGCGTGCGGCTCGGCTTTCAACGAGACGGCCGTTCTTCGCACCGCCCGACGCGCACACGCGCACACGCCCACACGCGGACCGACGGGCGCGTGCGACCGCAGGGCGAACGGCCGTGCGGCCGACCGGGGTTCAGCGCGCCTCGGAGTAGTGGCGGACGGTGGCGATCGTGAAGGGGAACCGGACCGGCGTCGGGCCGAACATCGCCTCCGCCGCGGACACCCCCGCGGCGTCGACGGCCTCGGCGACCTCGCCCGCCTCCTCCCGGGGGCAGTGCACGATGACCTCGTCGTGCTGGAAGAAGACGATCTCCGCGCGCATCCCGCGCAGACTTCGCCGGAGCGCGGCGAGCATCATCACAGCCCACTCCGACGCGCTGGCCTGCACCACGAAGTTCCGGGTGAAGCGGCCCCGGGCGCGCGGGTTCATGGAGGCATAGCCCGGGGTGAACTCCCCGTCGGCTTCTGCCGATCGGCCGACTTCCGCGAGCGCGTCCCGCGCACTCCAGGCGTCGTCCGGGGCCTCGCCCGCCGGCTCGTCGAGACCCCGGACGCGGACGGCGGGCGGGCAGGTGCGGCCGAGCCGACTGCGTACGAGCCTGCCCTCCTCCCCCGCACGCGCGGCCTCGTCCACGCAGCCGACCGCCAGGGGGAAACGGCGGCGCAGCGCGGCGAGGTTCTTCAGCCCGTCGCCCGAGGTCTGGCCGTACACGGCGCCCAGCAGTGCCAGTTTGGCCTGGTCGCGGTCGCCGAGGGCAGTGCGGTAGGACAGTGCGGTGTAGAGGTCGCCGGTGTCGGCGGCGACCTCCATCAGCGCGCGGTCGCCGGACATCGCGGCGAGCACTCGCGGCTCCAACTGCGCGGCGTCCGCCACAACCAGCGACCAGCCCTCGTCGGCGACGACGGCTCGGCGGATCACCCGGGGAATCTGCAACGCACCCCCGCCGTTGGTGGTCCAGCGGCCGGTGACGGTGCCGCCGGGCTGGTAGCCGGGACGGAACCGGCCCTCGCGCACCCAGTCCTGGATCCAGCTCCAACCGTGCGCCACATACACGCGGTACAGCTTCTTGTACGCGATCAGCGGTGCCACCGCGGGATGGTCGACCTCGGCCAACTCCCAGCGCCGGGTGGACTTCAGCCTGACGCCGGCCTCGGCGAACGCCTTCAGCACATCGGCGGGCAGGTCCGGCCGCACCCGGCGACCGAAGGCCGCGGAGACCTCGTCCGCCAGCTCCGCCAGACGACGGGGCTCACCACCGCCCGCGTACCGCTCGCCCAGCAGCTCGTGCAGCACCTCGCGGTGCACGTCCGCGCGCCAGGGCAGCCCCGCCGCGTTCATCTCCGCGGCCACCAGCATCCCGGCCGACTCGGCGGCCAACAGCAGCCGCATCCGCCCGGGGTGCTCGACGGCCTCCGATCTTCGGCGCTGCTCGGCGAAGACCTCCAGCAGACGCGGCAGGGGCAACCCGCTGCCGCCGTGCGGATCGAAGAGCGAGGACTGCGCGCCGGGTGCGACCGCGCGGGGCGGCGGATCGTCCGGCACCGGACCTCCGCGCAACCGCGCCCAGGCGGCAGCCGCCGAACGCGGCTCGCCCAACCTCCCCTCGTGCCCGAGGAGCAACTGCTCGGCGACCTCCACGTCGTAACACCGCTCCACCCACACCCCCGCGGCCAGCAGCGGCGGGTAGACCTCCTCCGTCGAGCGCCAGACCCAGCGCACCTCCGGCCTGGAGCGCACCGCGGCGACCAGGTCCGACTCGCGCAGCACTCCGCCGTCGGCGGGCGCGCGGCCACCGGGCCCCAGCGGCGCGAGGAACGCGCCACCGGCCCCGTCCGGCGCCAACGCCCACCACTCGGCCATACCGCGGATTCTGACACCGGGCACTGACAACGCCGCCCCGCGCCGCTCTCCGCACAGCCGCGCCCCACAAAGACGGGGGTTGTCGATTATCGATATGGTCGCGTACGCTCGGCATATCGAAAATCGATAGGGAGGGGCGTGCGATGAACACCCGAATGACGAGGGTCCTGGCCTCGCTGACCTACGGGCTCGCGGTGCTGTGCGGCGTCGCCTTCGCCGGAGCGGCGCTCATGCGCATCGGGGACGACGGGGACATCTGCACGGAGACGACCTTCTGGCAGAACGCCTCGATGACCGGCGGCCTGCCCATCGGCGAGGGCGTCACGGCGTCCGGCAGCGCGACCCGTCTCTGCCAGAGCAGCCCGTCGGTCGCCCAGCGCGCCGCGGACCTCGGGAACGTACTGCCCTGGCTGTTGATCGGCTGCCTGGCGCTGCTGCTGTTCTCCCGGCTGCTCAAGGACGTGGTGGAGCAGGGGCCGTTCACCGAGGCGGTGTCAAGGCGGCTCACGGTCCTCGGTTGGCTCGTCGCACTCGGCACACCGGTGGCCGGGCTCACCGTCGGCTGGTCGCAGTCCTGGCTCGTCGGAAGCATGGTCCCCGTGATCACCGACACGGGCCCCGAGCTGTCCGGGCCGATGATTCTGGTCCTCGCCGGCTTGGCAGCAGTGATCATGGGGAGGATCATGCGCGAGGGGACGCGCATGCGAGAGGACCTCGAAGGGACCGTCTGATGCCCCCCGACGAAGAACCGGACGCGATCCGCATCCACCTGGACCGACTGCTGGACGAACGCGGGATGACGCTGACCGAGCTGTCCACGCGCGTCGGCATCACCGTCGTCAACCTGTCCGTGCTCAAGAACAGGAGAGCCAAGGCAATTCGCTTCTCCACCCTCGCGGCCATCTGCGAAGTCCTGAACTGCCAACCCGGGGACTTGATCACCCACGTGCCCTCCACCGTGGAGGAAAACGCCGAGCAGGAAGGCAGCACCACCGGACAGCGCCGGTCGGAGCCGTAGGGCCGGGAGCCCGACCTCCGGGGCGTGCCCACCAGTTGGGTGGCGTTCCCTCGACCCACCGCTCCACCACCCGCCCGCCCGCGAAGAGCCGTCGACAGCTCCCCGCCGGCGACCCACCCCGCGGTCACCCTCCGGCGCCACCCTCCGGCGCCGTCCGTCCCGGCCCGTTCGCAGGCCCCGACTCAGCCGCGCTCAGGCCGCTGCTCAGGCCCCCGGTTCGGGCAGGAACTCGCGGACCTCCTGTGTGCAGCGGCACGCGGCAGCAAGCCTGCCCGCCCACACCAACGCCTCCTCCCGCGAGGGGAGTTCGAGCACCGCGAAGCCGCCGAGCACCGCCTTGGTCTCCGGATACGGGCCGTCGGCGACCGCGCCGTCGACGGAGACCAGACTCGCGCGCTGGCTCTCCAGACCGCCGCCGAAGACCCATGCGCCGGCGTCCCGCGCCTGCCGCACCACCTCGGTCGCCGCCGCGGCCACCTCGGGGAGGTCTTCCGCCGAAATGTCCATCGCGCCGTCGTCGAAGGAGATCAGATACCGCGTCATGGGTCCTCCCGCACTCTCCGCGGACCGGTGGGGGCCGCTGTGGTTCCCGCTCCACGCTACGGCGGGGCGGCGCGCTCCGGGCGACCGCCCGGGCCCGCGCACACCTGCCTGCCGGCCGTACCCGTACGGACCGGACGGGCGGCCCCCGGGCAGTCCTCCGTCGGCCCGGCGAGTGGTAATTCGGTGGCTGCCGCAGCGGTGCGCGGGGGATCGTGGCTGCGTGGAGGAGATCCCCAAACACCAGATACGAGCGGTGAATTCGGAGCGGACCATCACCGTGTACCAGGCGTACGCGCCGCACATCGGCCTGCCGACGGCGAGGGACGGACGGTTCCCGGACGCGTGGAAGCGCGAGCGGATGACCTGGATCAAACCGTCGTTCCTGTGGATGATGTACCGCTGCGGCTGGGCCGCCAAGCGGGACCAGGAGACCGTGTTGGCCCTGGAGATCAGCCGCGACGGCTTCGACTGGGCGCTGCGCAACGCCTGCCTGTCGCACTACCGGGCGGACGTGCACCACCGCCCCGAGGAGTGGCGGCGCCTGTTGAACAGCCGGCCCGCCCGTGTGCAGTGGGACCCCGAACGGGACCTGCATCTGCGGGCGTTGCCGCATCGGTCGCTGCAACTCGGCCTCGGGGGTGAGGCCGCCGAGCGGTTCGCGGACGAGTGGATCGTCGCCGTGAGCGATGTGACGGCGCTCGCGCACGAAGTGCACGCCCACCTGCGCGCGGGCGACGCCGAGGCCGCAGCCGCACTGCTGCCCGAGGAGCGCCCCTACCCCGCCTCGGACGACCTGCTCGCGGGCCTGGTGCCGGAGAAGCAACCGCCGCCGACGCCGTGTTGACGGACCGTGCGTCCGGTCGCCGCGTGCGTGCACATGCGCCCACCCGCACGCACACGGGCACGTACGCGCGGGCACACACGAGCCCGTGCGCACGGCGGCGCACACGCCCGTGGAGACGTACGCACAGAGAGGAGAGGGCAGCGGATGCTCAGAGGTGACAGGGTCGGGCTCAGGGCCCGGTACGAGGAGGACGTACCGGTTCTGCGCAGGGAGTTGTTCAACGACGTCGTCCACTTCTCCCGCGCCCACGGCAGCCCCTGGCGACCGCTCGGCTCCGATGCCGGGGACCCGCTCCTCACCGAGGGCGAACCGTCGCCCCAACTGGTGAAGTTCTCCGTGGTGGAGCTGACGGGCGGCGCCCTGGCCGGGATGGCGACCCTGTGGGGCATCGACGAGCACAACCGCTCCGCGCACATCGGAGTCGGGCTGCTGCCGTCGGCGCGCGGCCGGGGGTACGGCACGGACGTGGTCGCGGTGCTGTGCCACTACGCGTTCGTGGTGCGCGGACTGCGACGGCTTCAGATCGAGACGCTGGCGGACAACACGGCGATGCGGCGTTCCGCCGAGCGCAACGGCTTCGTCCGTGAGGGCCTGACCCGTTCCTCCGCATGGGCGCTCGGCGCCTTTCACGACCAGGTGCTCTTCGGACTTCTCGCCGACGACTGGGCCGCACGCGGACCAGCCGCACCCGGCGCACCCGGCTCATCGAACGCAGCCAACTCATCGAACGCAGTCGGCTCACCCGACGCACACGGCACGGAAACCCGAGCGGCAGGGGCGTGAGCCCGCCACCGGCATCGGCGGGCCGGAGCGCTTCACCTCCGCCCTTCTCCCACCTGCCTCGGCAGGTGCGCGCGAGGATGATGAACAGCGCTGTCTTTTTTGTGAGACGGCTGAGTGGCGGACGCCCGGAGTACGGGCACAGACATGTGGCCATGCGAATACGTTCAGTGGTGATGGCGGCAACTCTGCTGGTGGCAGGGGCGGTTGGAGCACCGGCCGGCGCGAGTGCGAGGGACGGCGGTACCGGCGCGCACGCGGCACGGGGCGCGTGCGCCGAGCCGGTGAAGGTGGAGGTCTTCCGCAAGGGCGGGGTCCCGGTGCTGGACTGGAGGGAGAACCTCGACTTCGACCGACGCGGTCTGATGTGGGTCTCGCACACCACCCGAGGCGTGGTCGAGGGACACACTCCCGACGGGACGGTGCGCAAGAGCGTGAAGATCGCGTCGCCGGGCGGCATCCGCGTCGGCCCGGACGGTCTGATGTACGTCAACTCCGGCCTGCTGGCTCCTGGTTCGGACCGTGTCGTGCGCTTCGATCCGAGTGACGGGGCGCCGAGGGCGGAGACCTTCGCCGACGGCCTCACGGACGTCAACGGGCTGGCCGTGGACGCTGAGGGCAACCTCTACGTCGGCCGTCACTTCTCGACGAACATCCTCAAGGTCCGTGCGGACGGGACCGTGGACGAGCAGTGGACGAAGGCCGCCGACGTCTTCGGCACCAACGGCGTCGAGATCGTCGGCGACCAGCTCTACGCAAGCGTGATCATCGATCTGAGGGCGAGCGTGGTACGGGTGCCGCTCGACGAACCGTCGGCACACGAGAAGGTCGCCGAGCTCGGCCCGGGCCCCCTGGACCTGAAGGTCCTCGACGATCTCGTCGGCTTCGACGGCGACCTCGTGGTGACCGCGTTCCTCAGCGGCGAGCTGATCAGGCTCGACCCCGCGACCGGTGAGAGCTGCACCCTCACCGACAGAGTCCTGATGCCCACCAGCGTCCGTACGCCCGAGGGCTTCGGGGGCCACGATCCCGCGCGGCAGCTCTTCGTCACCGAAGCGTCCGGGCGCATCCTCAAGGTGACCGTCGGCTGACTCGGCGCCGCCCGGACACCGTAGGACACCGTATGGCGCCGGCGGCGTCCCTGCGCCCGCGCACCCTCACGCACGCCGCACGGCGCGCCTATCCCGGAGCGCGAATGCCTCCGCGAGGGGCCGAGCCGCCGTACGCCGTAGGCGCACCCCTGCCTCGTGCGGTGCGCGGCGCACGGCACGCGGGCCTCGTACGGGCCGGGCTTCGCACGGCACGCGGGCGTCGTACGGGCCGGGCTTCGCACGGCACGCGGGCGTCGTACGGGCCGGGCTTCGCACGGCACGCGGGCCTCGCACGGCACGCGGGCGTCGCTCGGCACGCGGCGTACGAGCCGGCAGGGGCGCGGCTTCCGCGGCGTGTTCAGCCCGTGCGGCCGTCCGTCGCGCGGCGGTAGCTCGAACCGTCCCGCGTACGCACCAGCAGCCCGCCCTCCACGAGATAGCGCCGCAGGGCCGCGTGGTCGTCGTGCACGGTCGACAGGGCGTCGTTGACGGCCTGTTCGGCGTACTCGCGGTCCGGGGCGAAGAGCGTCCGCGCGAGATGGTCCAGCAGGGCGGCCCGACGGGCCTGCTTGCGCGGGATGTTGACCAACCGGCCGTCGCGGAAGTGGTTCGCCAGCGGAGCGGCGGGCGAGTCGGAGAGCGGACCCGCGGACGGGTCGACGGGCGGGGCGGCAGGTGGCGGCGTGGTGGACATGCGGGCAGCGTCCGCCCGCGGCGGGCCGCCGCGCAACCGGTTATCCGCGTACCGCAGGTGGCGCGGGACGGCCTGAACCGCACCACACGCCCGAAACCGCCCACACGCCCGTATCGCACCACGCCGACCGCCCGCGCGCCCGTGTCGCACTCCCGTGTCGCACTCCCGAATCGCAGCGCCCGCGGGACCGCCCGCCCCGGCTGGCCGAGCTTCGGGGGACGAGCGTCGGGGGACGGATGGCCGTGACGGGCAGCCGGTGCGGGGTGTCCGGCTCAGACCGCGGGCAGGGCCACCAGGCGCTCGTTGTGCAGCACGATGAGTCGGCGGCCCGCCACGGCCATGTACCAGGGACCGCCGCGCTCACCGTCGTTGTAGGTCCAACGGCGTTCCAGGGTCCGGATGTCGATCGCCGTGATTCCGGTGCCGAGCGCCGAGGAGGCGACGTAGAGACTTTCTCCGACCTTGACCACCGTGTCACCGCGTGCTCGTCCGCCCAGGCTCTCCTGCATCGCGAGCCGGTTGCCGGTCTCGGGGTCGACCTTCCACAGTCCCTGGTCGAAGTCGAAGAGGTAGAGAGCGTCGTCGATCGCCGTGGGGACGCCGAAGCCGCGTCGCCCGTTGGGCGAGAGCGACCACAGCTTCTCGCCGGTGCGCAGCCGGTGGGCCACCAACTCGTCGCCGTGCAGCAGCAGTCTGTCCCCGGCGACCACCGGCTGGACCGCGCCCTCGATCCTGCGGCTCCACAGCTCGCTGCCGTCCTCGGTGCTGCGGACGGTCAGAACGCGCTCGTCCTCGCAGACGACCAGGCAGTCGCCCGCTGCGAGGGCGACCATGCCGACCTCGGAGCGGGAGATGTCGCGGGGTACGGTCCACGCCGGTTTGCCCGACTCGATGTCCACGGCACCCCAGTCCTGCTTCTGGTCGCGGTTTCCGAGGTCGCCGTCGAACTGCCTGCTGTAGAAGTACAGTTGCCGCCGGTCGGCCGCCACGACGCGGGGCGAACGCAGCTTCTCCGGCAGTTGGGTGCGCCAGGTCTCCTTGCCGGTGCGCAGGTCGACGCCGGTCAAGGCGTACCCGTCGGAGCCGAAGAGCCCCTGGTACGCCACCTCGCCGACCAGATGGAACCGGCTGAGCTGGGAGTCCTCCGAACGTCCGCGTCGCCAGGTCTCCCGGCCGGTGCGGGTGTGCACACCGCGCACCGGCATCCCGCCGACGGCCACCACGTCGCCGACGACGACCGGGTTGGCGGGGGCGAGGCTGCCCTCCTCCAGCCGGGCGAGCCACAGCGGGGCGGGAGCGACACCGGCAGGCGGGGTGGCGAACTCCTCGGTGTCGGAGGGCTTCCGCCCGTCGTCGGGCCCGCCGTCGTCGCCACCGCTCCTGCCCTCGGCCGAACCGTCACCGCTCAGCAGCCACGCCCCGCCGACGGCGCTCGTCACGACACCGGCGAGCCCGGCCGCCGCGAGCAGGAACCGGCGGCGGGAGGCGCTTCTGCTCTGCGGCGTCTCCGTGTCGGGTCCGGTGTCGGGCACCGCGTCGGTGACGGGTTCGGTTCCGTTCGTGGGTCCGGTTGCGGGTCCGTTCGTGGGTCCGGTGAAGCCGCCGGAGGAGGAAGTGCCCGGGGTCGAACTCCACTGGTACGAACCGGAGTTCGGCGGCTGCGCCCCGCCGGGCAGGACGGCGTCCGACCGGGTGCCGCGGTACGGGGCGGGGGTACGGGGGTCCGGGACACGGCTGCCGGGTTCGGACGGGGCCCGGGACGGGAGGCGGAGCATCGCCGTACGTTCGTTCGCCCCGCCCTCCGGGCCGCCCGACGCTCCAGCACCGGCACCGGCACCGGAAACAACGTCGGCTCCGGAACCTGACGCCGGGCCGGACGAGTTCGGCTCCCCCGGCCCGCCGACCCCATCGCCCCCGCCGCCCGGCTGCGGCGCTTCGGGAGGAGCTTCCAGATCGAGGATGCGGGAGGCGAGCGTGGCGATGGTGGAGGAGACGGCGCCGGGCAACCAGTCGCCGAACTCGCGCTCTCCCTGTGCCGGCAGGCAGTGCTCGGCGATCTGCTCGGCGCTCGGCCGGACGCTCGGGTCCTTGGCCAGGCAGGCGGCGAGCAGGGCGCGCAGCGAGTCGGGCACCCGGCTCAGATCCGGTTCGGCATGGGCGATCTGGTAGAGGAGCGCCGCGGGCGAGCTGTCCCCAAAGGCGTTCTGCCCGGTCGCGGCGTAACAGAGCACGGTGCCCAGGGAGAAGATGTCGGCGGGCGGCCCGACCTGCCGGCCCTCGGCCTGCTCCGGCGACATGAAGCCGGGCGAACCGACGAGCGAACCGGTGCGCGTCAGCCGGTCCCCGTCCACCGCTCGCGCGATACCGAAGTCGATGACCCGCGGGGCGTCCGCCGCCAACAGCACGTTGGACGGCTTCAGATCGCGGTGCACCAGGCCGGCGGCATGGATTTCGTGCAGCGCCTCGGCCAGTCCGGCCCCCAGTGCGCGGACGGTGCGTTCCGGCAGTGCGCCGTGGCGGCGGATGACCTCGGCGAGAGAGGGGCCGGTCACGTACTGGGTGGCCAGCCACGGAAGTTGGGGCGGCGCGGCGTCCGGGTCGGCGTCCACCACCGGGGCGGTGCGCCGCCCCGACACCGCTCCGGCGATCTGCACCTCGCGGCGGAACCGCTCGCGGAAGCCCGGGTCCTCGGCCAGTTCGGGGCGCACGACCTTCACGGCGACGGTGCGGCCGCCCGCGGAACGCGCCAGGTAGACCCGGCCCATCCCGCCCGCCCCGAGCCTGCCCATGAGCCGGTACGCCCCTACGCGCGCGGGGTCTCCGGGCTGGAGCGGTTCCATCGCGGCTGCCTCCAGATCGGCTGCTCCGACACGTTCGACCTCCGAACGTCGGCCACCACCCTATGAGTTGGCCGCCCGCTCCCCCAGCGCGGACGACCGTCCGGCCCGGGTCGGGACGTGCGGCCGGACGGTACGCCTCTCCCGGCCCGGCAGACGCCCGTGCTGCCGGAGCTTCCACAGCGCGACGGGGCGACCCCCGTCCGGGCCCGGCCGATTGTCAGTGGCAGGGGGCAGCATGGTTGTCGGCCGGTACGGGGTTCGTCCGCGTACGGCTCGTCGTGTGCTGCCGCTGCGCCCCTCGCGCGGACGGTGGCCGCGCTTCCTCACCACCGCGCACACCAGGGGGACTCATGCCCATCACCAACGACAAGATCCTCAGCCACGCCTTCCTGCGCGAGATGTACAGCGACTCCTACTACCCCGACCACGTGCTGGACAAGGGCAACGGCATCCTGCTGGATCTGTGCACGGCGATCGAGGAGACGCCGCCCGCCGACGAGGCGGCGCTCTACGAGCTGACGGCGGTGGCGACCGAGCGGTTCAACGCGCTGGAGGAGGATTTCCACGCCGCGGGCAGCGAGATAGAGACCATCGCGCGCGAGGCGATCTGCGAGGACTTCTTCTTCGTCGCCTCGGCCTACGGCTTCCCGGACGCCGACCCCGAGGCGCTGGTCGCCGAGCGCGACTGGTGAGGCAGGCAGCCCGCCGGTGAGGCAGCGGGCCGTGAGGCAGCGCGCCGTGAGGCAGCGGGCCGTGAGCCCGCGCGTCAACAGCCGCGGGTCGGGGCCGGGTTCGCGCCCGCGCCGCCGGACGGCCCCTCTGCCACGGGCGCGGGTTTGCCTGTTGCGGCGATGACGGCCCGCTGCCGGTGCCGGTGTCACACCCGCGCCGTACGCTGAGCCCCATGAGCGCAGGGGGGCCCGCAGGGCGGGTGATCGACGGCCGTTTCGAGCTCGGTGAGCGGCTCGGCGGCGGTGGGATGGGGCTGGTGTGGCGCGCCCTCGATCTGGAGTTGCAGCGCGAGGTGGCGCTCAAGGAGGTGCGGCCGCCCGATCCGCTGCTCCTGGAGTCCGATCCCAGCGCCGCCCGGATGCTCCGCGAGCGGGTGCTGCGCGAGGCGCGTTCACTCGCCCGCCTCCAGCACCCGAACGTCGTGACCATCCACCACATCGTCACCTCCGCCGAGGTGGCCCACCCGTGGCTGGTCATGGAGCTGGTGCGCGGCGGCTCCCTCCAGGACCGCCTGGACCGGGGGACGTTGGCGCCCGAGCAGGCGGCGACCATCGGCCGGGGTGTGCTCGCCGCGCTGCGTGCCGCGCACGCGGAGGGCGTGCTGCACCGCGACGTGAAGCCGGCCAATGTGCTGCTGCGCACCGAAAGCACCCCGGTGCTGACCGACTTCGGCATCGCCGCGGTGCGCGAGTCCGCCAGTCTCACCGCCACCGGCGAGTTGATCGGCTCGCCCGACTACATCGCGCCCGAGCGCATCCGCGGCCGGGAGGGCGACCCGGCCTCCGACCTCTGGTCGCTGGGAATGATGCTCTATGTCGCGGTCGAGGGGGACCATCCGCTGCGCCGCAGCACCGCGCTGGCGACCCTGGCGGCGGTGCTCGACGCTCCGATACCGCCGCCGGAGCGGGCCGGTTCGCTGCACGGCGTGCTGGGGGCGCTGCTCACCCGCGAGCCCGGCGACCGTCCGGAGGCCGAGGAGCTCGACCGGCTGCTCGCCGATGCCGAGAGCGGCGCCCCGACCGCACACCACGGGACCTGGAACCTCACTCCCGCCTCGCTCCCGGCCACCGAGGGCGGACGCGGGACGGCGTCGGCGGACGGGTCTTCCGGAGACGGCCGCCCGCACACCCGGCAGGACGCGGTGCCGGGCGGGGCCGCGCGCAGACGGGCCGTCAGCCCGCAGGGACCGCCCAGAACGGATGGCGGCGCTGTCGGGTCCGTCCCGGGGCCCGAGTCGGCACCGACCGCCGCCGCGCCCCGCCGCCCCGTCCCCGGAGCCGCGAACAGCGTCCGCGACGGCAGCGGGGCAGCGGGCAGTGCGGCAGCAGGCGGTGCGGCGGGGTACAGCGCGACCGACAGCGGTGCGCGGCGGGGCAGCGCGGCGGGCGAGCCCGAGGACGTCGTGCCGACGTCGTTCCGCAAGTCCCCGCGCCCGCCTGCCGGTTCGCCCGACAGCGGTGGGCCCTCGGGCGCGGCACCGTCCGCGCCGCCGTCCGCCGCGGTGCCCGGTGGGCAGGACCCGGAGCGCGCCGAGCGGGCGAGGCGACGCCTGCGGATCGGCGCCTTCCTGGCAGGTCCTGTGGTGACCGCGACCGCTCTGCTGGGCTTCCTGGTCCTTCCGAAGATCGTCGGCGACTCGGGTTCCGACTCGGCCGCGCCGACCGACTCCCCGTCCAGCACACCGCCGCCCGGCGGTTCCGGGGAGCCCGGCGGTTCGGACGACGACGACGCCAAGGCCCCGGATGTCGCGGAGGACGCCGCCTCCGCGTTCCGCGGGCCCTTCTACACCGAGCAGGGCGCGAAGGACGCGGTGCGGGTGCTGCGCGAGGCGTCGGGCGGCACCCGGGTGATCCGGGCGAGCTTCCACGATTCCCACATCTCCGCGGACACGCCCCTCAAGGACGATCCGAAGCGCTACGACCGGGTCAGCTACCACCCCGCCAACGCGCCGGACCCCTCCGCCACTCCGGGCGGCATGGTCACCGGTGAGATCGTCGACCTCGGGAAGGTCGACTGGTCGGCGCTGCCCTCGTTGTGGCGTCGCGCCGAGCAGGACCTGAACGTGGACAACCCGCAGAGCCGCTATCTGATCGTGGACCACAGCATGTCCACCGAGGAGTTGGAGCTGCGGCTCTACCTGTCGGACGAGTACGGCGGCGGCTACCTCGCCGCGAACGCCGAGGGCAAGGTCGTTCGCCTCAGCCCCCGCTGACCGACGCCGCCGCGGCGTGCCGCGAGCGCGAGCACGTTCGCGCGCCCGAGCTCAGACACCTTCCGCAGCCCGACGAACGCGGCGCTCGCCGGGTCCGGTCGCCGGCCCGTACGGCTGCGGGAGACGGCCCGTACGGCTGCGGCACCGCGCGGGGCGGTGCCGCAGCCGTCGCCGGCCGTCGTGCCGCCCCTTCGGTCCGGGGCGGCACGACGGCCGACTCGCGGCTCAGATACCGCAGTTGGGGGCGGACCAGGTGCGTCCGCTCTTGTGGTCGAGGTGGACGTGGTCGTTGTGGTCGGGGTAGCCCGGGCCGAGGATGGTGTTGAAGCCGTGGTTGCGGGCGGCCTTGGCGAGCGTGCACAGGCTGTGCGGCGAGACTCCGAGGTCCGCGGCGTGGCCGTACATGTGCCGGCTGTTGGGCGAGCCGCCGACGTTGGCGTTGCAGGTGGCGGAGCGGAAACCGCTGGTGATGCGGATGGACTTGTCACCCAGGGCGTGCCGCAGCGCCTGGAGCTTCCACATGGTGCGCTTGGCGTTCTCCTTTGCCTGCGCCGCGCTGACCCTGCCGCCCGCCCAGGTGGAGTTGCAGCGGTTGAGCTCGGAGAAGGCGAAGTTCGCCGGCGAGCAGTCGTTGTTCTGCAACGCGTAGATCTTGGAGAAGGTGTTCGGGCCGGCGATTCCGTCGGCGGCGAGCCCGTACGCGGACTGGAACCGCTTGACCGCGGCAGCCGTGGCGGGACCGTAACTGCCGTCGATCGCGAGGACGTTGCCGGTCCCCGGGTAGCCGGCGACTCGGATCTGCAGCTGGGTGACGTCGGCGCCGGACGCGCCCTGCTTGAGGGTGCGGTTCCAGGTGTAGCAGCCGTCGGCGCTCGCCGTGCCGGCCGTGGCGACCGTGACGGTCAGTGCCGAGGCCGCGAGCAGCACCGCGGTGAGGAAGGAGGTGAGGATTCGTCTCAACATGGGCGACAACGTCCGCTAGATGTATCGGACATGTCAATAATGGGCGAACCATGCCATGACTTTCCTCCCGACCACGCCCCTTCGATTGCCGTCTTCCCTCCCCCGTTTGGCGTGGTTGACAGTCGACGCCGGGCGGCTGCCGCGAGCCGCGGCCACACCGCCCGGCTCGCGAACACCGCCAACCGCCCCGCACCGCCCGCCGACACCGCACGAACCCGAACCCGGGCCGGCGGGCCCGCTCCGGCGCGGAGGCCCGCCCCGGAGCGGTCCGTCGCCGTCGCTCTACGCCTGTCGGCCGCTCGCCCAGGTGTGCTTGATCTCCTTCCAGCGCGCGGCCCGCTCGGGGTCCAACCGCCCGCGCAGCTCGGCGAGTTTGAGCAGGTTGGCCTCCGCCCCGGCGGTGAGGGTCTGCGCCTCGCCCAGGTAGTGGTCGTCGATCAGCGCTTCCAGCTCCTGGTCGTTCATCACCGGCACGATGCGTTCGGCCAGCTTGTTGGTGTTGCGGTACGAGCCCTGGAGCCGGAACGGCGGTTCGGTGCGGTCGGCGTCGTCCATGGTCGCCGAGGCGATGTAGGCGGCGTTGACCCGCAGCGTCGTGCGCTGGACGTACAGCAGCTTCCGCAGCACCGCGAGGATCTGCTCCAGGTCCGCGGGGGTGTACGGGTGCGCCAGCCGGTCGGCCTGGGCGCTCTCGTCGCCGTCGGCGAGGCGCACCAGCAGGTCGATGTCGGCGCGGTCGCGCGCGGCGAGCGGGGAGAGCACGGGGTTGGAGGTGAGGGCGTTCTCGATGTGGCTGAGCGCGAAGACGTTCTCCTTGCCGGAGAGGACGTCGCCGAGGTTCCAGACGTCGGCGCGGTTGGCGAGCATGTCGGGGACGCGGAAGCGAGCGCCGGTGGAGGTGAAGGGGTTGCCGGCCATGCAGACCGCGAAGCGCTTGCCGCGCAGGTCGAAGGTGCGTGCCCGGCCGTCGGCGGTGGCGACGCCGTCGATACGGCGCTGGGCGTCGCAGAGCGGGATGAACTTCTGGAGGAGTTCGGGCGAGGTGTGCTGGATGTCGTCGAGGTAGAGGAAGACGTTGTTGCCCATCTCCAGCGCGAAGTTGATCTTCTCCACCTCGCGCCGGGCAGCCGCGTCGGGTGCGGCGGCCGGGTCCAGCGAGGTGGTGTGGTAGCCGAGCGCCGGGCCGTCCACCTTGACCAGCACCAGCCCGAGCCGGGAGGCGACGTACTCCATCAGCGTCGTCTTGCCGTAGCCGGGAGGGGAGAGCAGGAGCAGCAGGCCCTGGCTGTCGGTGCGGCGTTCCGTCCCGGCCGTGCCGAGCTGCTTGGCCAGGTTGTCGCCGATCAGCGGAAGGTAGACCTCGTCGATGAGGCGGTTGCGCACGAAGGCGGACATCACCTGCGGGGTGAAGGCGTCCAGCCGCAGCCGCTCCCGCTCCGCGGTGAGCAGGGCGTTGCGGGCACGGGTGTACGCACGGTGCGCCGGCACCCGGCGGGTGCGGAACCGGTGCGTGCGGGCGAGGAACTCGTCGAGCCGCAGCGGGAGTTCGCCGCCGCTGATCCGGCGGTGCGAGCCGAGCAGCCCGGTGACGGTGGTCTGCACCGGTGCGTCGATGTCGCGTCGGTCCAGCTCCTCGCCGCACAGCTCCAGCGCGGCGGCTTCCGGAAGGTCGCCGGTCGGCGCGCTCCGGGCCTCGGCGAACGAGGAGAGCCAGGCCAGCGCGAGCTGGTGGCGCGCCGTCAGGTCCGTGCCGAGTGCCCTCAGGTCCGCGGCGAACTCCTCGGCCTGCGCCGACTGCGGGCCGCCCAGCGCCGAGCGGAAGTCGGCGAGGAACGCGCGGGCGGTCGCGGAGGTGGCGAACTGCGGTCTGCCGGAGGCCAGTTCCTCGAAGAGATAGCTGCCGAGGTTCTCCTCGTCGCGGCCGTCTCCCTCACAGCCGCGAAGCTCGCCGGCGTCCGCCTGCCCGGGGCCCGCGTTCCCGGGGCCGGTGACGCTCAGGCCCGCGGCGGCGACGAACTCGCCGGCCGCCGCGCCGAGTTCGCCCGCCAGCTGCGCGACGGCCGGACCGGGGCCGAACGCGCTGCGGGCTCGGGCCAGCGAGTGGGCGCGGGTCGTCCACGCCCTGCGGTCCTCCTCACAGGTGCCGTAGGCCCAGAACAGCTGGGCCGCGCCGCGCACCTCGGGGGTGAAGCGCAGCAGGTCGGCGGCCTCGCCCAGGCCCAGTACCGCGGTCAGCACGGCCGCCGCGTCGTGGTCGTGGACGCCGCGGTCGTATCCCTCGTCGTACGCGGACTCGGCCTGCTCGCGGATGAGCGCGGCCACCCCGCCCTCGGTCCGCGCCGCCTCGCGCAGCCGGTCGGGCCCGACGGCGGCCAGCACGGACGCGGCCAGATGCTCCGCCCGGTAGACCTGCGGCGACTCCGAGACCAGCGGCTGGTCCCAGAAGTCCCTGGTCCCCTCGAAGGCCGGGTCGTCGACCGGCGCACGGTAGTCGGTGCCGGTGACGGCGAAGGCGAGCGCACCGTCCTGCGGCACCAGGGTGAGGTCGATGGGCTGGGTGTTCACGCCGAAGCGGTGCCGACCCAGCCGTACGGTGCCCTCGGCGTCGTAGAGGTCGGCACGGTCGCGCAGGCTGCGGGCCGCTTCCTGGCGCGCGGCCTTGAGTCGGCCGTCCAGCTCCTCGCCGCGCACCGTGTCGCCGAGCGTGCGCAGCTCTTCGGCGGTGTCCCGGACCTTGGCCACCAGCGGGTCGGTGGCGAAGTAGGCGTTGACCTCGTCGAGTGTGGTCAGGGTGCCGGAGCGGCGGGAGACGGTGCCCAGGATGCGTTCGGCCGACTGCACCAACCGCTCGGCGTGCCGGGCGCGTTCGTCCAGCTGGGCCTGTTTGCGGGCGGAGAAGGTCTCGTAGATCTCCTCGCGCTGCTCGGTGAGCCGGGCGAGGAAGTCGTCGAAGGCGCCGAACCGCGACTCCAGGTTCTCCAACTGGAGCAGCAGCCGGCCCAGTTGCTCGTCGCACTCCTCGGGTGTGCCGGAGGCCGCGAGCGCGCCGGCGACGGCCTGCCCCAGCAGCGCGAACTCGGCGGAGAACTCCGCCCTGCCCTCGCTCTCCAGCAGCTCCTTGCGGCGCCCGTCGAGCACCGCGCGGGCGCGGTTGACCAGGCCCGTCATCTCACCGATGCGCTCCAGCAGGTCGGTGCGCACGGTCGCGTCGGCGATGTCGAGGCCACCGACCACGTCGGTGACGGTGCGCAGGCCCTCGGCGTGCTCGCCGATCTGCTCGCCCAGCGGGTCGGCGTCCGCGACGGTGGCGGCCTCCGAGGCCCGCCGGGTCAGTTCCTCGACCGCCGCACGGGTGTCGTCGAAGGCGTCGGCGCGGGAGAGGTGGGCGACCGCTCTGCGACCGGTCGACTCCAGCGAGGCGGTCAACTCGGCGGTGAGCGCGTCGATCTGCTCGACGTCGACGTACCG
This sequence comes from Streptomyces sp. XM4193, assembly GCF_023072595.1. Classification (GTDB taxonomy): domain Bacteria; phylum Actinomycetota; class Actinomycetes; order Streptomycetales; family Streptomycetaceae; genus Streptomyces. Next base: position 222,925 of record NZ_JALLGK010000009.1, on the reverse strand, counting down.
CAGCTCGCGCAGCGACTCCACGCCGCCCTGGGCGCGGCGCAGTTCGGTCAGCAGCACGACCCAGGCGGTGGCGCCGCCCGGCGCCTCGCCCCTGGCACGCCGTACCAGGGTGGTGACCTCGGCGGTCGCCTCGGCCACCGCCGTCCGCGACTGGGCGCGCAGCTCCTCGACCCGCTCGAACTCGTCGATGACCTGCTCGGCGGTCCGGCGCAGGGTCTCCAACGGCTCGTCGAGCCCGTGCAACCCCTCGTCGGTGAGCCAGTAGTACGTGTCCGCGACCCGGCCGCAGGCGGCGACGATCGCTTCGAACACCGCGACGCTGGGCGCCATCTCGTCGGCCATCCGGGCCACCGAGAGCGAGTCGGAGATGCCGCGCACCAGCTCGGCGTTGCCGACCCTGGTGAGCGGGCCGGTGCCCTCGGGCTGCGCCGCGGCGTAGGAGTCGGAGAGGTAGGGCGTCTGCCACAGCTGCATCGGGTGCACCCGGGTCGGCTCGTCGCTGAGCGCCCGGAAGACGGCCATGGTGCCGTCCTCGAAGAGCGAGTAGCCGTGCGAGGGGATCGGTGCCGCGACCTCCTTGCGGATGAGGTTGTAGGGCAGCAGCAGGGTGCGGCCCTCGGCGCGCGCGTGGAAGACGTAGAGCACATCCTCGCCGTTGGGCGAGCGGACCACCGACTCGAACTCCAGGTCCGCGGTGTCGGTGTCGAAGGTGCGGGCGGCCGAGCCCGCGGGTGCGGTGGTGAGGTAGTAGCCGCCGGGGAAGATGATGCCCTGGTCCTCGGGCAGCCGCTGGCAGGAGAGCCCGATTCCGTCCAGGCGCACGACCTCCTTGGAGCGCCGGTTGAAGACCAGGTAGCGGTGGACGGTCTCCTTGTAGGGCAGCACCCGCAGCAGGATCAGCGGGCCGACGCGCACATGGGCGACCTCGGCGTCGGCGAGCGACTGCAGCGGCTCGTCGACCTCCTCGGAGTAGATGCCCTCGCCCGACTCGGTGTTGTCCTCGATCTTGACGGTGAGCGTCCCGTTCACCGTCTCGACGAACAGCTCGCCCTCGATGGAGATGTGCGGATGGCGGCCGAGGACGTGGTCCTCGCGACCGGTGGTGATCCACTCGAAGTCGTGGGAGGGCGGGAAGGTGTGGTCGCGCTCGCCCTTGGCGTCGACGTACTCCGGGGTGCCGTCGGGCGCGATCCGCCAGCGCAGCACACGGATGTCGGAGAGGCGTTCGCCGGTCTGGAAGACCGCCAGCAACAGCTGCCCGGTGCGGCGGAGTTGGAGGAGTTCGGCCTCGCGGTAGTAGCGGTAGAGGTCGAGGAAGTCGCGCCGGAACCGCTCGTCGTCCAGCAGCCCCGGCAGGGTGCTCTCCTCGACCTCCTCGAAGCGGCCGTCGTGGTAGCGGTGGAGCGCGAAGACGTCCCGTACGGCGGTGGTCTGCTTGAGACCGAAGTGGACGTTGTAGCCGAACAGCATCAACCCGCCGACCTGCACGATGTCGCGGGGCACGCAGTTGTGCTCGGTGCGGATGCGGTCGTTGCCGATGAGTTCGAGCTCGCTGCCGCCGAAGGCCGCCATCCGCTCGGCGTTCAGTGCCTGGGACCGGCTCGCGAGTTCGGCCGCGGCACCCGACATCCGGCCGCGCAGCACCTCGTAGGTACCGGCGTCCAGGCTGCTTCCGGACTCGCGCCCCTGCCCCTCGGCGGTGGCGGATGTGTCCGCGCCGGCCTGCGTCTGCGTGCTCACGTCTTCCCAACTCCTCGTCTCTGCTTACACGTTGCGCACGAAGGCGCGAGAACGCCGACTTCCGACGCCGACACCGACTACTTCCGGCGCCGACTACTTCCGACGCCGACGACGACACCGACGACTTCCGACGCCGAGGTCCGACGCCCGAGGTCCGGGGGCGTCCCGTACCGGCCGGGGTCGGGCGGGGCGTACGGGGCCCGCCCGCGGCGGGGTCCGCCGTCGCTCTCGCGCACGGCGGACCCCCGTCCGCGGTGTGTCCCCGCTCCCGTGACCGGGGCCGGAGGGTCAGCCCCGGTTCTGGGCCGGCACTCCGTTCGCTGCCGCGGCGGTCAGCGCGGCCACCGGCAGCTCGGCCGCGGGGGTGCCGCGCACCGCGTCCAGCAGCGAGGTGAGCTGTGCGGTGTTGGGGCCCTCGGCGGCGATGAGCCGGCCGAGCAGCCCGGAGAGGGTCAGATCGCGCATCCCCGAGGCGCCGAGGCCCGCGACCATCGTGCTGAGGTCGCTGGTGAAGGTGGAGTCCTTGTCCAGCCACGGCCCGGCCATGTTCTGCACCGAGTCGGAGTTGGCGACGAAGGCGTCCACGCCCTTGCCGGCCGAGATGGAGTTGACCAGACGGTCGAAGAAGACCGAGTCGCCACCGACGATGTCGATGTTGGCCTTCTCCAGCCCCGCGCCGACCAGCGTCGCCTGGGCCTCGGCGATCTGCCGGTGCACGTCGATCCCGGCCAGCCGCACGTCCTTCTCCGCCTCCAGGCGCAGCCGGTACTCCTCGTGCTCCCGGCTGGCGCTGTCCAGCGCGGCCATCGCCTCGGCCTTCTCGGTCAGGCCCTCGGCCTCGGCCTTCAGCTTCTCGCGCATGGCGTCGGCCTCGGCCAGACCCATCTCCTTGGCGGCGGTCGCCTCCACGGCGCGGGTCCTGCCGATGGCGTCCGCCATCCGCTCCTGGACCTCGGCCTCGGCGAGGCCGGCGGCGGCCTCCTGGGCCCGCTTGCCCTCGGCCGCACGGATCGCGGACTGGGCGTCCAGATCGGCGGTCTTGCGCCGCGCCTCGGCGAGTGTCAGCTCCTCGGCGGCCCGGTGCTCGGCGGCCTGCTCGGCGGCCTCGGCGGCCTTGATGTCCTTGACCAGCCGCTCCTGGGCCTGCGCCTCGGCGGCGATGATCAGCGCCTGCCGCTCGCGCTCGGCCTCCTCGACGGTGCGCAGCTTCTTGATCTCCTCCTCCTGCTGCGCGACGGTCTTCTCGACCGCGATGCGCTCGCGCACCACGTCGGCGATGTCCCGCTTCTCCGCCTCGACCTCCTTGTCGGCGGCGATGCGGCGCAGTTCGGTCTCCCGGTCCCGGGCGATGACCTCCAGCAGCCGGTCCTTCTCGATCCGCTCCCGCTCGATCGCCTCCACCCGCTCGCGGTTGAGCTTGGCGACGGCGACCTCGCGCTCGCGGTTCTCGTTCTGGATGCCGAGCTGCTCCTCGGTCTTGATGTGCGCGGCGTGCGAGCGCAGCCGCTCCTCGGCCTGGACGCGTGCGGTCTCGGCCTCCTCGCGGGCCCGTACGGTGTCGACCTCGCGCTTCTGCTTGATCTCCGCGTCGGCCTGACGGCGCTCCAGCTCCAGGACGGCCTCCCGGGCGTCGACGTTCTGCCGGGTGATCTCCTTCTCCTCGTTGCGCTGGAACTCGTTGGTCTGGATGTGCTCGATCGCGGTGAGTTCGGTGATCTTCCGGATGCCCTGTGCGTCGAGGATGTTGTCCTTGTCCAGGCTGCGCAGCGGCGTCTGCTCCAGGTAGTCGATCGCCGCGTCCTCGAGGCTGTAGCCGTTCAGGTCGGTGCCGATGACGGCGATGATCTGGTTCCGGAACTCCTCGCGGTGGGTGTAGAGCTCGGTGAAGTCCAGCTGCTTGCCGACGGTCTTCAGCGCCTCGGAGAACTTCGCGTTGAAGAGCTCCTGGAGGGTGTCGCGGTCACTGGCGCGCTCGGTGCCGATCGCCTGGGCGACCTTCACGACGTCCTCGCGGGTCTTGTTGACCCGGACGAAGAAGCTGATGCGGATGTCCGCGCGGATGTTGTCCTTGCAGATGAGGCCGTCGTGGCCGGTCCGCTCGATGTCGATGGTCTTCACCGAGATGTCCATGACCTCGGCCTTGTGCAGCACCGGCAGCACCACCATGCCGGTGAAGGTGACCTCGACCTTGCGCATCTTGGAGACGATCAGGGCCTTGCCCTGCGGAACCTTGCGGAAGAGTCTGCTGACGATCAGCAGCAGCGCGAGTGCGATGAGCAGGCCGACGGCGATCAGTACGCCGAGACCTGTCGAGATGGCATCCATGGAGATATCCCTTGAATCTGGGGCGTGCGGTTGCGGTGCGGGCCGTCGGCTGCGCGACGGTCCCGGTGCGCAACCGCCGTACGGGGACGCGGTGTTGCTGTGGTCCGGGTTGTCGTTTCCGGGTTGCTGTTTCCGGGTTGCTGTTGCTTGTTGTTGCTTGTTCTTGCCTGCGGGTCGCCCGCGGCTCCGGTCGGAGCCGCCGGGTGCGCTGCCGGTCGGTTGCCGGCGCCGGCCTCCGGGCCGGGGCGCTCCGGTTGCCGGCGTCCGGACGCTGCGGGTGCTGCGGCTCACCGGTGGGGTGGGGCGTCACCGGTGGGGTGGGACGGCACGGCCGGCTCCGGAGGTACGGGTACGCGTCCGGTCGGCCGCGCAGGCAACCGGCCGGAGCCGGGTGCGTGTGTGACGTTGCGGGTGCACCCCGACGCCGTGGTGTCGCGGTGTCGCGACGCCGCTGTGTCGAGGCCGGCGGTCCCGCTCGCGGCTTCGCGGCCGGAGTCCGGCCCGATGCCGCGCGGTCAGCGCCCCGTTGGTCGCCGACGGCTCGGCGGACGCTCGCGGCGACCGCGCGGACGGGCCCTGCCGGCCGCGCCGGCTAAGACGCGTGCCGCGTCGGCCGTCGAGCGCGGCGACGGACTCGCCGCCGCGGTGTACGGGTGGATCACCACCGTCATCATTTCCCCCCGAGATGTGGCCTGGACTGGTCGGCGACCGGGATCAGCCCGGTGGCCGGTTCGGATCGAGTGCCGCGTCGAAAGGCGCGACACGGAAGAACTCGCCCTCGTCGTCGTAGTCGAAGATCAGCGCGGTGCTGCCGGCGACGAGCCCGTCGGCGGCGTCGATGCCGACGCCGCCCTCGTGTCTGACCTGGATGATCGCCGTCGAACCGTCGTCGCCGGCCACCTCCGCCTGGCCGAACCGGCTGTCCACCCAGGAGGTCCGCACGATGCAGACCCGGCCGACGAAGTCGCTGCGCGAGACGCCGACTTCACCGTGCGAGAGATGCCGCAGCGGACGGATCAGCGCCCAAGTCGAGGACCAGGAGGCGAAGAGCGCCACCGGCAGCACCAGCACCCGCAGCAGGAGGCTGTCAAAGAGCGCGGCACCGGCCAGGGACACGAACCAGGCAATCGCGATCAGCAGTGACAGTACGACCGTGACCGGTACGCCATGCAGCCTGAGCGCGGCGAACGCACCCGCGAAGCCGGTACTCGATCCGTCGGAGGAGACGCCCTCACCCCCGTCGAGGGCGTCCACCTCCGCAGCGCCCACCAGCACGACGAGCCAGTAGACGACCACCACGACCAGGGCGAAGGAGAAGAGCACGGCGGGAAACGCCAACGCCGCGGCGAAGAACTCACTCAACTTCCCTCTCCTTTCACCCGGTTGCGGTGTGCCGTCATCGTGACACCGAGCGCGAGCACCGCACATTGCCAGAACCAGGAAACGTTTAGGCGGTTCTTATGTCCCTACTGACGCGAACTCGGCGACTACAGTTCCCGTTGGGGCCAGCCGAGCAGTCGCGCACCCATGACCGCGGTCTCCAGCGTGTAGCGCTGGATCGCGTCGCTCGCGTCGTATCCCGTCAACGAGCGGATGCGCGCCAGCCGGTAGGAGAGCGTGCGCACACTGATGCCCAGCCGCCTGGCCGCCTCGGCGTTCACATAGCCGGCCGCCGAACACTCGGCGAGTGTACGCACCAGCGGCTCGGCGCCTCCCCTGGCCCCGGTCAGCGGCTCCAGCACGGTGCGCACCAGATCGGCCACCGCGTGCCGGTCGCGCAACAGCACCGGAAAGACCATGAGTTCGTCCGCGGAGACCCGTACCGGCGCCAGTTCGAGCCGGTCCGCGATGTCCAGTGCGGTGCGTGCCTCCTCGTAGGAGCGCACCACTCCGCCCGCACCGCGGTGCTCGCGGCCGATCGCCACCCGCCCGGCTCCCGCGTACCCGGGTCCGGGGTCCTCGGCGAGCTGGGCGAAGGCGTCCAGCACCGGCTTCTCCCGGCTGGCGGCGATGCACACCAGCCGCCCCTCCTTGGTCGCCAGCAGCACGTCCCGGTGCTCGCCGAAGCGGCCGAGCAGCTCACGCTCGATCCGGCGCACGGTGGGGTGTGCGTCGTCCAGCTTCTCCGCGCCGCTGACCACCGCCACCACATGGGCGTACGCCAGCCGCAGCCCGTACCGCTGGGCCTGCGCGGCGAGCCGGCCCAGATCGCTGCGCCCGTAGAGCAGATCGTCGACGAACTCCCGCCGCTCGGCCTCCTCCTGGCGCACCGCCATGCGCTGGGCACGCTCGTGGCCCTCGCCGAGCGCGGTGATGGCCGCCTCCACCGCGGCGAACAGCGCACCGCCGGTACGTCCGCGCTCGCCCGCGCCCGCCGCCTTCGCGATGCCGGGCAGGGTGCCCCAGAGCTTGCGGGTCTCGGAGAGGTAGAGGCTGTTGAGCTGGCGCAGCCCGTAGCCCGACTCGGCCGCCCGCTCGCCGGTCTCCCGCAGCGCCTCCAGCTCGGCTCTGCGCGGCAGCCGGCCGGTCGTGGACACCTCGGCGAGCAACCGCGGATAGTCGCCCAGATACGTGCTGGGCACGACGACACGTTTCACGATTCTCATTCCCCCCGGAGCGGTACCCCGACAGCGTAGGTGGTCGCGCCCGGTACCGCCCCCTCCTGCGGAGGGGCCGCTCTCCCCCGTCCGGGGTCCCGCAGGGCGCGGCCGACGGTGCGGGAGACACGGATGTGGCGAAAGCGCCGAGGGGGGACACGACAGAGCGCGAGGTTCATGGGTACGGTGGCCCGGTGCTCGGCAGCGGCCGGGTTGGTGTGCCGGGAAGTCTGGTCGGCAGTGCGCACTCAGCGCGCTTGACTGTCGTCGACCTGCCCACTTCCAGGAGGCCCCGCCACCATGGCCGGCAACACCCCTTCGGACGCTCCGTCCGCCCCCTCCCGCCCGGAACGCAAATCCCTGGCGAACGCCCTGCGCACCGAGACCGTCGGCGGAGTGGTGCTCCTCGCCGCCGCCGTGGTCGCGCTCGTCCTGGCCAACACGGCGCTCAGCGGCCTCTACGAGGACGTGCGCGACTTCCACTTCGGCATCCCCGCCCTCGGCCTCGACCTCTCGATCGGCCACTGGGCCTCCGACGGCCTGCTGACCGTCTTCTTCTTCGTGGCCGGCATCGAGCTCAAACGTGAGCTCGTCGACGGCGAGTTGCGCGATCCGCGCGCCGCCGCCCTGCCGATCGTGGCCGCCGTGTGCGGTATGGCGGTGCCCGCCCTCTTCTACCTCGCGGTGAACGCAAGCGGCGGCGGCGACCTCAACGGCTGGGCGATCCCGATGGCGACCGACATCGCCTTCGCCCTCGGAGTGCTGGCCGTCGTCGGCACCCATCTGCCGTCGGGGCTGCGCGCGTTCCTGCTGACCCTGGCGATCGTGGACGACCTCGGCGCGATCATGGTGATCGCCGTCTTCTACACCTCGACACTCAACGTCTGGGCCCTGGCCGGCGCCTTCGCCGGGCTCGCGCTCTTCCACACGCTGCACCACCGCCTGGGCGTGCGCGGCTGGTACTTCTACGTGCCGCTCGGCGTCGCCATCTGGGCTCTGATGTACAACAGCGGCGTCCACGCCACCATCGCCGGAGTCGCGATGGGCATGCTGCTGCGGGCCAAAACCCGTCCGGAGGAGGAGAGTTCGCCGGCGGAGCGGATCGAGCACGTGGTGCGCCCGTACTCGGCGGGCCTCGCGGTTCCGCTGTTCGCGCTCTTCGCGGCGGGTGTCTCGGTCTCCGGTTCGGCGCTGGCGGACGCGGCCCGGCAGCCGGAGGCGCTCGGCACGGCCCTCGGGCTGTTCGCCGGCAAGGTGGTCGGCATCTTCTGCGGTACGTATCTCACCGCGCGCTTCACCCGCGCGAGGCTGAGCCCGGATCTGGCCTGGGCCGACGTGGCCGGGATGTCCATGCTGGCCGGTATCGGCTTCACTGTCTCGCTGCTGGTCACCGAACTCGCCTTCACCGGAAGCCCGGAGACCACCGAGCATGTGAAGGCCGCGGTGCTGGTGGCCTCGTTCGCGGCGGCCCTGGCGGCATGTGTGCTGCTGCGGATCCGCAACGCCAAGTACGCAAAGCTCGCCCGGCACGGTTCAGCGGATTGAGCGCGGGCGCTGCGGCTCGCGGCGGGCCGACCGGCGTTCACCGAGCCGCAGCGTGACGAACCGCGGGCGGTAGAGCTCCACGTCCTCGTGCACGGCCGAGACCTGGTCGGGGACGTTGACGTCGTAGCCGAGCACCAGCTGGTCCTCCGCACCGTCCCCGCCGCCGCTGTCGAGGTCGCCGTGCGCCTGCGGGTTGTACGCCAGCGCCCGGCGGCCCTCGGCGCCCTTCGGCAGCGGCGGGGTGAGCGCGTCGCTCGGCCCGTACCAGGGTCCCTGCGGCGAACAGGCCCAGTACGAGGCGACATGGGTCAGACCGCGGCCGTCCGGACCGCCCGCGTCCGCGGTGAACAGCAGCCAGGTGCCGCCCCGCCGGGCGACGGAGAAGGTGTTGGTGGCTCCCCGCCCGCTGTCGGAACCGCCGACCAGCAGGGCCTCGGAGCGGGCGGCTTCGCGCTGCCACGCCTCGCCGTCCCAGTACCGCCACCGTTCGCGGTCGGCCAGCGAACCGCGCGGCACCCTGGCGACGTGCGCCTCGGCGGCCTGACCGAGCGCGGTGCGCTCGTCCGCACCGAAGACGTACGTCCAACGGCCCTCGGTGAGCACGGTGGTGCCGTACAGCACGCGTTCGGCCGGGTTCTGGGAGAGCGGCACGTCGATCGACTCGATGGACTCCAGCTTCAGGTCCGGCAGGCTGATCGTGGCGACCTCGCTGGCACGCGGCATCCCGAAGGCCCACGGCGCCTGTGCGCTCTCGCGCTGCCAGAGCACGACCCGCAGCACCTCCTCGCGGGAGCCCGGCTCCCTCGGCTCCACCGTTCCGCCGCCCGGCCAGCGCCAGACCTCGCGCCCGTCGGGCGTCGCGAGGCCGGGGAAGAAGCCGGACGGGCCGTCGGCGAGCACAGTGTGTTCGAGGGTGCCGTCGGGCGACATGACGAGTGCCGAGTTGCGCACCCAGCGCGGGTTCTGGCGGGTGCGGCCGGCCTGCACCGCGTCGAGGAAGGTGTCGGCGGCCAGCCAGAGCGTACGGCCGTCGGGCAGCGCGACGCTGCGGTTGCCGTCGCCGCCGGTCCAGTCGTCGAGGCTGTCGTTGTTGTCCCCGTAGCGGGCGAACTCGCCGGTGAGGCGGGACTCCGGCTCCCAGCCGGTGACCTTCAGCGGGCGGCAGGCGTCCCCGTCGTCCTCGGACCGCTCGCCCGGCAGGACCACGACCAGCACGGTCACCACGACGAGCACCAGGAACGCGGTCAGCAGGGCCGCTGTCCGGCCGTGCCGCCTCCCGGGCGCGGGCGGCGTGCCGGGGCCCGGTACGGGGTGGGTGCGGTCCGAATGAGCCATCGCCGGTCAGCTTAGGGGGCGAGTCCGCAAGTTCTCCGGGGTTGGCCTCGGAGAGCGATCGGAGTGTGTCTGCGGTCGTGCGCCGCAGCGGCGGCGTCCCGGGAGCCGTATGCCGGTTCGGCGACTCCCCGGGCGAAGGGCCCCGTGACGACGGTGCCCTCGGCGTCCTGGTCCTCGACGCCGGACGAGAACGGCGTCCTCGTCCTCCTGTCGAAGGGGCCTCGCTCAGCGACTCGGGCTCCGGGTCGAGGCTTGACCTCAACCGCGCTTCAGGTTTCATGCTGGGCACACGACAACGCCAGGAGGTTCGTGTGACAACGCTTCAACTGCCGGATCTGGCCCGCGCCGACGCCGGGACCACGCTGATCAGCGAGTGGATCGTGGACACGCCGGACCGGCAGGGCAGGGCGGGCCGTGCGCTGCTTGAGGAGTGGGGCGAACTGTCGGCCCGGTTCCGCCCCGAGGCTTTCCTGCGGCTCAGCTGCTTCGCAAGCGCGGACGGACGGGTGCTGCTCAGTGTCGCGCAGTGGACCGGCGACGACGCTCATCTCGCCTTCGTCCGCGAGCACCGGGCCGAGATGGTCGGCCGCATCGACCGCGAGGTCCCGGGGATCCGGCGTCCCGGGCTGGTCCGCTACCGGCTGGCGCACACCGTCGTGCACGACGACGTCGGCGCGGACACGACCGACGTGATCGTGGCGCGCGCCGAGAGCGGGCCGGCCTCCGATGCGGTGCAATGGGCCGAGGCCACCGCCGACCGGCTGCGGGCGTCTCCGCCCACCGGCATGGGCACCGCTCACGTCCTCGTGAGCGGTGACAGTACGCGTGGCCTGCTCTACGCGCCCGTGACACAGGTGAACGACGTTGCCGGTGCGACGCTCTACCGACTGCTCGGTGCCGTCACAGGGCCGAGCCCCGGCACGGACGGCGCAGGGCCGTCGGACGGGGGTTCGGCGTTCTGAGGTACGGGCCGGACGCAGCCGACACCGGACGACCGTTTGGAGGCATGCGCAGGTCCGCCGTCCTGCCCGAGGGACCCGCTGCCGGACGACGCAGGCGTCGGGCCGCCGTGATCCGTTTCCCTGCCTCGGCCATCAAAGAACCTGTGGCATCACCCCCTTCGGGCTGCCCGGCGGTGGGGTGGGGCGCCACTCGGCCCCCCGGTTTCGCACCCGCCCGGCCGGGCGGGTGCGGACGACCGAGCGCGGGCCCGCGCCCAGCGGCTCGGGCCGACGTCCTGCCGGGGGTCACTCGGGCGAGGGGGACCTGCGGCCCCTGGTGACGGTCGCGACCTCCACGAACGAGTCGGTGACCAGTTCCGCGACCCGCAGGGCGATGCTCTCCGGTTGCTCGGTGTTGTCCCGCCACTCCTCCAGCGCGTGCTGCACCTCGGTCCAGTCCGGGGTCCGGCCCTCGCGCACGGCCTGCGCCGCGGGCTCGGCCGCCGCGAGCAGCACCCGGGCGAACTGCTCGGCGCCGGGGTCGTGCGCCATGGCGCTCTCCCCGGAGTGCTCGCTCAGTGCGAACGAGCCGGCGTGGTGGGCCAGTTGGGACTCCAGCAGGCTGGCGGCCCGGCCCGCGGTGATCAGCGAGTCGTGTGCGTCGGCGGCGGCGCGGCGGGAGAGGCCGCGGGCGCGCACCGGTTCGGCGGCGGCGCGGTCGGTGGTCTGCTCCCACTCCATCCGGGCGGCGCGCACGTCCAACAGCGCCTGTCTGGCGCGCTGTTCGGTCCTGGGGTTCGGGTTCGGGTCGGCGTAGTCGGTCAGCACGGTGGCGGCGTAGGTGGCGGCGGCGGCGAGCCAGTCGCCGAGTCGCACCCGCAGCCGCGGCGTCTCCCAGCTCGGGAAGAGCGCGTACGACACCAGCGCCAACAACCCGCCCACCAGGGTGAGTTCGATGCGCTCGGGCACCGTCTGGGCCCAGTCCTGGCCGGCGATGCCGAGCAGGAAGACCACGTACGCGCCGGCGCAGGCGGAGACCACGGTGAAGCCGGTGCGGATCAGCAGATAGAGCAGAAAGACGGAGAGCAGCGACCAGCCGGCCGCCAGATACAGGCCGGGATGGCTGAGCGCGAGCACCAGACCGGCGGTCGCGACACCGACGATCGTGCCGACCAGACGCGCCGCGCCCCTGCCCACGGTGTCGGTGAAGTCGGGCCGCAGCACGGTGACGATGGTGAGGGCGATCCAGTACCCGTGCTCGGAGGGCAGCACCTCGCCGAGCAGCCAGCCCGCCACGATGACCGCGGCGAGCCGCAGCGCGTGCCGGAACACCGGGGAGTCCAGGCGCAGTTCGCGCCGCACCGCGCGGGCGGCGACCCGTACGACACCGGGGCCGAACCGGTCGCGCACCCGGTGCTCACCGCTGCGGTCGGTCACCTCCAGCGGGCCGCCGGCGGCGTCGACCGCCTCCTCGGTGAGGGCGATCAACCGCAGCGCGGCCTTGCGGGCGGGACCGGGCGGCAGCACCGGCCCGTCGGCGGGAACGCGCAGCACCTCCAGCGCGGAGGCCGGCACGGTCGGCGTCTCCCCGCGGCGCACGGCACGGGCGACCGCGTCCAGCACGGTGCCGGCGGCGCGCAGCAGATCGCGCACCCGCTCGCGCTCCGGACCGTAGTCGGGTACGCCGCCGAGCGGGTCGGCGAGCGCCGCGAGCACGGCGCGGAAACGCTCGGCCAGGGTCCGGTAGCCGGAGAGCTGCGCCGGTCTGCGCCGGGCCTGACCGGGCGTCAACCGGGCGGCGGTGCGCGCCCACATGAGCGGCTCCGGGTCGAACGGCAGGGTGGGCTCCTCGCGGAGCTGGCGCGCGTAGTCGGCGACGCCGGCGAGCGCGTCGGCCAGCGCGTCGCGCTGCGCGCCCCAGCGCCGCACCGGGAAGATCACGATCAGTCCGGCCTGGACGACGCCGCCCAGCGCGATGAGCGAGGCGTGCTGGAGGGCTTCCCACACGGTTGCCGGGAGGGTCACCACGACCAGCATCATCGCGACCGTGAAGGCGCCGACGACGCCGGGCACCGCGCCGAAGGTCCACGCCATTCCGGCGCCGAACGCCCAGAGCGCCAGCAGACACAGGAACGCCGGCGGGTTGCCCGCCAGCACGTAGCCCAGGAAGGCGCTCACCGACAGTCCCAGCGCCGCGGCCAGCGCCAGCGCGGGCCGGGGGTGGAAGCTGCGCTGGAAGGTGGCGATGCCGGAGGCGAAGGCGCCGAAGGCGGAGGACACCGCGAGCCCGGGGCTCCCCCACCACAGCGTCAGCGCCAGGATGACGGCGACCCCGGCCGCGCCGCGCAGCGCCAACAGCGGGTTGAGGGAGGCCCGTTCGACGCGCAGACCGGCGCGGCCCGCGTCCCGTATGGCACGCGGCCAGCCGAAGACGCTGGAGCTGCGCCGCCGGGGCCCCCGGGGAGTGGAGCCGGGTGCGGCCGCGCCGCCCCGGGGAGCGCCCTCGGCCCCGGACGCGGGCTGCTTCCGGGCGGCGGACCGCGCGGCCGAGTTCGTCGGCGTCGCGGAGTCGGAGTGTGTCGGGGAGTTCGTCGACGGGGAGTCGGACGGCTCCGGGGGCTCCGGCGGTGTGGAGGGCCTCATGAGTGCCGAGCGTATGAGAGGAGCGCGGGGCGCCCGGTGTGCGCCCCCGCCTCCGGCGTCGGGTGATCGTTCACGGCCGGTCGTTCCGCGGGAAGCCGAGGTCGACGCCCGCGTCCGAGGGGTCCGGCCAGCGGGTGGTGACGACCTTGCCCCGGGTGTAGAAGGCGATGCCGTCGTTGCCGTAGATGTGCAGATCGCCGAAGAGCGAGTCCTTCCAGCCGCCGAAGGAGTGCGCCCCGACCGGGACCGGGATGGGTACGTTCACGCCCACCATGCCCGCCTCCACCTCCAGTTGGAAGCGACGGGCCGCGCCGCCGTCGCGGGTGAAGACGGCCGCGCCGTTGCCCCAGCGCGAGGCGTTGACCAGCGCGACGGCCTCCTCGTACGTGTCGACGCGCACCACGCCGAGCACCGGCCCGAAGATCTCGTCCCGGTAGGCGTCGGCGTCGGTCGACAGGCGGTCGAGCAGGCTGACGCCCAGGTAGTAGCCGTCCGGACGGTCCGGGACCCGGTGGCCGGTGCCGTCGACCACCACCTCGGCGCCCTGCTCCGGGGCGCCGTGCACATAGGCGGCCACCCGGTCGCGGTGCTCGCGGCTGATCAACGGGCCCATCTCGGACGCCGGATCGTCGCCGGGGCCGATCCTCAGCCGCTCCGCCCGCTCGGCGATGCGCCGCACCAGTTCGTCGCCGATCGCGCCCACGGCCACCACCACCGAGATCGCCATGCAGCGTTCGCCCGCGGAACCGTACGCGGCGCTCACCGCCTGGTCGGCGGCGTGGTCGAGATCGGCGTCGGGGAGGACGACCATGTGGTTCTTGGCGCCGCCGAGCGCCTGTACGCGCTTGCCCGCGCCCACCGCGCGCAGTTGTACGGCCCGGGCGACCTCGGTGGAGCCGACGAAGGAGACGGCGGCGATGTCGGGATGGTCCAACAGCGCCTCGACGGCCTCCCGATCGCCGTTGACGACGTTCAGCACGCCGGGCGGAAAGCCCGCCTCGGCGGCGAGTTCGGCGAGGTACCGGGCAGCGGTCGGGTCCTTCTCGCTGGGTTTGAGGACGAAGGTGTTCCCGCACACCACGGCCAGCGGGAACATCCAGAGCGGCACCATCGCCGGGAAGTTGAACGGGGTGATGCCCGCGACCACGCCGAGCGGCTGACGCAGCGAGGAGACGTCGATCCGCGCGGAGACCTCGGTGGACAGCTCTCCCTTGAGCTTCTCCGGCGCGGAGCAGGCGAGTTCGACGATCTCCAGCCCGCGGGCCACCTCGCCGAGCGCGTCCGAGTGGACCTTTCCGTGTTCGGCGGTGATCCTGCGGGCCACCTCCTCGCGGCGGGCGGCGAGCAGCTCGCGGTAGCGGTAGAGCAGCCCGGTGCGGCGCGCGAGCGAGGTCGCACGCCAACCCGGTCCGGCCGCCACCGCGGCGGCGACGGCGGTGTCCACCTCGGTGGCCGAGGCCAGCGCCACCGAGCCGGTGCGACTGCCGTCGGCGGGGTTGTGCAACGGCGCCTCCCGACCCGAACCGCCCTCCAGCGAACGGTTGTTGATCCAGTGGCCGAGAACGGGATGCTGCTCGGTGGTCACGGGTCCACCTTCCTCTCTACGGGCCCGGCGGACGGGCTGCGGAACGGGCTGCGGTGTCGGCTGCGGGATCGGCCGCTGGACTGCCGCACCCGGCCGTGCACGGGGTGCGGTGAGCCGGGTGCGGTGAGCCGGGTGCGGTGAGCCGGGTGCGGTGAGCCGGGTGCGGTGAGCCGGGTGCGGTGAGCCGGGATCGGGCGGCGCGGCGCACGGGCTCACAGGTGCCGTACGCGGTGGGCGGCGCGGCGCTCGTACTCCGCGCGCGCCGAGCGGGCGGCCGGGCGCGCGGAGACCTCCGCGACCGGTACGTCCCACCAGGCCGCGGGAGCGGGCCCACCCGCCGCGGGCGGCCCGGTCTCCACGTACACGCAGAACGGGCCGCTCGCCGTGCGCGCCGCCGCCAGCGCCTCGCGCAACTCCCCGACCGTCGCGGCCCGTCGGACGGTCAGTCCGAGCGAGGCCGCGTTGGCGGCGAGATCCACCGGCAGCGGGTCGCCGGTGTAGCCGCCCTCGGCGTCGCGGTAGCGGTAGTCGGTGCCGAACCGCTCGGCGCCGGTGGCCTCGGAGAGGCCGCCGATCGAGGCGTACCCGTGGTTCTGCACCAGGACGAGCCGGATGGCCAGCCCCTCCTGGACGGCGGTGACCAGCTCGCCGGGCAGCATCAGATACGTGCCGTCGCCGACCAGCGCCCAGACCCCGGCACCCGGGGAGGCGAGCTTGACGCCGATCGCGGCCGGGATCTCGTATCCCATGCAGGAGTAGCCGTACTCCAGGTGGTACTGGCGGGAGTTGTCCGCCCGCCAGTGGCGGTGCAGATCGCCGGGCAGCGAACCGGCGGCGTTGACGATCACGTCCTCGGCGGTGAGCTGCGCCCGCAGCTCACCGAGGAGTTGGGCCTGCGTGGGACGGTCGTCCGGTCCGGGCGCCGCGCACAGCTGCGCGGTCTGCCGGTCGGCTTCCGCCCGGCCCTCCCGGTACTCGGCCAGGTAGCCGTCGTCGACCCGGTGGCCGGCCAGCTCCTCGGTGAGCGCCTCGAGCCCGGCGCGGGCGTCGGCGACCAGCGCGAGCGCGGCGAGCTTGGCGCTGTCCGGGGCGGCGACGTTGAGATTGACGAACCGCACCCCGGGGTGGGCGAAGAGGGTGTGCGAGGCCGTGGTGAAGTCCGACCAGCGGGTGCCCACCCCGAGCACCAGATCGGCGGTCCGGGCGAGGTCGGCGGCCACCTCGGTGCCGGTGTGCCCGATGCCGCCCACCTCCTGCTCGTGGTCGCCCGGCAGTGCCCCCTTGCCCGCCTGGGTGGTGGCGACGGGCACCCCGGTGGACTCGGCGAAGGTCGCGAGCGCCGCCTCCGCCTCGGCGTACCGCACGCCGCCGCCGGCGACCAGCAGCGGCCGCCGCGCGGTCCGCAGCGCCGCCGCGACCGCCGCGAGCACGTCCGGTTCGGCGGGCGGGCGCCGCACGTGCCAGGTGCGTTCGGCGAAGAACCCCACCGGCCAGTCGTACGCCTCGGCCTGTACGTCCTGCGGCAGCGCCAGGGTGACGGCGCCGGTGTCGGCGGGGTCGGTGAGTACACGCATCGCCCGCAGAGCGGCCGGGACCAGCTGCTCGGGGCGGGTGATCCGGTCGAACCAGCGGGAGACCGGCCGCAGGCAGTCGTTGACCGAGATGTCGCCCGCGACCGGCGACTCCAGCTGCTGGAGCACCGGTTCGGCGGGGCGCCCGGCGAAGGTGTCGCCGGGCAGCAGCAGCACCGGGAGCCGGTTGACGGTGGCCAGCGCGGCGCCGGTGACGAGGTTGGTGGCGCCGGGGCCGATGGAGGTGGTGACGGCCTGGACGCGGAGCCGGTTGCTGTGCCGCGCGAAGCCGGTGGCCGCGTGCACCATGGCCTGCTCGTTGCGGCCCTGGAGGAAGCGCATCCGCTCCCGCTCCTCCACCAGCGCCTGGCCGAGGCCCGCGACGTTGCCGTGGCCGAAGATGCCCCAGACCGACTCGACCAACCGCCGGCGGACTCCGTCCCGTTCGCTGTACTGGGCCGCGAGGAAACGGACCAGCGCCTGCGCGACGGTGAGCCGCACGGTGGCCGGTTCCGCCACGGACGGACCGGTCCCGGACGAGCCGGTCTCTGCCGGTCCGGTCGCGGACGAGCCGGTCTCTGCCGGGCCGGTCGCGGACGGCTCCGGAGGGGGTCCGGCGGGCGGGCGGGGCGCGTTCAACGCGGTACCTCCTGGTTCGGCTCTGCGTCGGATCCGGACTCCGCACCCGGCAGGGCCCCGGCTTGCACCCCCGGGCCGCCCGGCGACCCGGCGGTCTCGGGCGGGCCGGCGGGGTCGGACGGCGGTGCGGTGCACAGGGGCAGGCGCGGGTCCATCGGTGTCTGCTGCCAACTGCCGCGGATCCAGGCGTGGTCGGGATGGTCGCGGATGAGCCACTCGCGCTCCGCGCCCGGCCCGGCCATCACGTTCAGGTAGTACATGGTGTGCCCGGGGACGGCCATGGAGGGACCGTGCCAGCCGTCCGGAACGATCACCGCGTCGCCGGTGCGCACCTCGGCGAGCACCTCGGTGTGCCGGCCCGTCCCCGAGGACGTCACCCGCTGGTACCCCAGCCCCTCGGTGGTGCGTCCGTCCTCGCCGCGGTGCGGAGCGATCTCGAAGTAGTAGATCTCCTCCAGCTCCGACTCGCGGCCGGGGTCCCACTCGTCGTGCTTGTGCGGCGGGTAGGAGGACCAGTTGCCGCCGGGTGTCAGCACCTCCACCGCGATCAGGCGGTCGGCGCCGAAAACGTCGGCGGCGGCGAAGTTGTTGACCTGGCGCGAGCAGTTGCCGCTGCCCCGCAGCTCCACCGGCACGTCGGAGGCGGGTCCGCGGCGCGCGGGCAGCCGGCGCTCGCAGCGCGCGCCGAGCAGCGCGAAGCGGCCACCGGCCGTACTGCTCACCCCGGCCGCCGCGTCGCGCGGCAGATAGGCGAAATCGCTGACCCCGGCGAAGACGCTCTCCCTGCCGTGCAGGGCGAATCGGGCGCCGTCCGCCGTTACCGTGCAGGCGCCCGCCAGCGGCAGCACGATCCACTCGCTGTCGCCGGTGGCGAAGTCGTGACGCGCTCCGGGCGCCAGCTCCAGCACACGCAGTGCCGAGTAGCCCCAACCCGCGCTTCCGGGGCCGATGTCCAGTGCGTACGGCCCGTGGGCGGCCGACCCCGCGGGCAGATGGTGTTCGCTGTGCCTCATCCCTCCCAGCCTTCCCCACCCGGTGGGCGGCACGCCCCGCCCGTCACGGCGCGCCGCCGACGAATCCGACCGTCCGACGCATTCGCCCGTGCGCGAGCGCCGCGCGTACCCGCGCACCGGCCCGTATCCGCGTCCGCACGCACGCCGTCCGGGGCACGGCCCGGGAACGCCGCCCGGCAGGAGGTCAGTCGGCGGCGAGCAGCGCCTCGACCTCCGCCGGCTCCGGCATGGCGGCCGAACAGGCGAGCCGGCCGGCCACCAGCGCCCCGGCCGCGTTGGCGTACCGCATGACGCGTGCCAACTCCCAGCCCTCCAACAGCCCGTGGCAGAGCGCGCCGCCGAACGCGTCGCCGGCGCCGAGGCCGTTGACCACCTCCACCGGATGCGGTGGCGCACCGACCTCGCGCCCGTCCCGGTGGACGGCGAGCACACCCTCGGGGCCGAGCTTGACCACCGCCAGCTCCACCCCCGCCGCCAACAGCGCGCGTGCGCAGGCGTACGGCTCGCGCTCACCTGTGGCGACCTCGCACTCGGCCAGGTTCCCGACCGCCACGGTCGCCCCGGCGAGCGCCCGCTCGTAGTGCGGGCGGGCCGCCGCCACCTCGCCCTCCGGCCAGAACATCGGCCGCCAGTCCAGGTCGAATACGGTGATGCCGGCCCGCGCCCTGGCCTCCAGCGCGGCGTGAGTCGCGCTGCGGCTGGGCTCCTCGCACAGTCCGGTACCGGTCATCCAGAAGACCCGCGCCTCGCGCAGGGCCGCGAGGTCCAACTCCTCGGCGCGCACCATGAGATCCGGCGCCTTGGGCCGGCGGTAGAAGTAGAGCGGGAAGTCGTCCGGCGGGAAGATCTCGCAGAACGTCACCGGCGTCGGGGCGCCGTCCACCTCGGTCACCCAGCGGGCGTCCACCCCGAAGTCGGTGAGCGCGCGACGGCAGTAGTCGCCGAACGGGTCCCGCCCGGTGCGGCTGACCACCGCGCTGCGGCGGCCCAGCCTGGACGCCGCCACCGCGACGTTGGTCGGCGAGCCGCCGAGGAACTTGGCGAACGTCTCGACCTCCGCCAGTGGCACACCGCTCTGCAGCGGGTAGATGTCCACCCCGATGCGGCCCATTGTGATGAGGTCGTAGGGACCCCTGACGTCGCTCACCTGTATTGAACCTCCAACCTGGATCCGTGACCGGCTCGTTCGAGCCGGTGAGAGGAGGACCGGCACTCATGGCCACCGCTCACTCTCCCCGCGTACCCACCCTGGACCGACTGCGCGTCGGATCGGCCCCCGACTCCTGGGGTGTGTGGTTTCCCGACGATCCGCTGCAGGTTCCCTGGCAGCGTTTTCTGGACGAAGTGGCCGAAGCGGGCTACGAGTGGATCGAACTCGGTCCGCACGGCTACCTGCCCACCGACCCGGCGGTGCTGCGCGCCGAGACCGAGCAGCGGGGCCTGCGCGTCTCGGCCGGTACGGTCTTCACCTCGCTGCACCGCGGCCCGGCGGTGTGGGACGAGACCTGGGCCCATGTCTCGCAGGTCGCCGCCCTCACGGCGCAGACCGGGGCGCGCCATCTGGTCGTCATCCCGTCCTTCTGGCGCGACGACCGGACCGCCGAGATGATCGAACCGCCGGAGCTCACCGCCGACCAGTGGCGGGAGCTCGCCTCCGGCACCGAGCGCCTGGCGGCACGGGTCCGCGACACCTACGGGCTGGAGATCGCCGTCCACCCGCACGCCGACACCCACATCGACACCGAGGCCAACGTCACCCGCTTCCTGGACGCGACCGACCCCGATCTGGTGAACCTCTGCCTGGACACCGGCCACTACGCCTACTGCGGCGGCGACAGCGTACGGCTGATCGAGACCTACGGGGAGCGGATCGGCTACCTCCACCTCAAGCAGGTCGACCCCGAGGTGCTCGCGGACGTCGTCGCCGGGGGCGTGCCGTTCGGCCCCGCGGTGGGCCGCGGGGTGATGTGCGAACCCCCGCGCGGAGTGCCGGAGTTGGAACCGGTGCTGCGCGCGGCGCAGGGGCTGGGCGTGGAGCTGTTCGCGATCGTGGAGCAGGACATGTACCCGTGCCCGCCCGACCAGCCGTTGCCGATCGCCACCCGTACCCGCCGCTTCCTGCGCTCCTGCGGCGCCTGACCCGCCGACGGACGGGCGGTCCGCAGTCGGCAGGCCGTCGCGGTCCGGCCGCGCGCGTCTGCCCACCCGCACCCCGGCGGGACGCGTCCACAGCGACACGTCCACCGCGCCTCGCGTCCGCAACTCCCGTACCACTCGTACCACCGCAACTCCCGTACCACGCAAGGAGAACGCACCACATGAGCAAGACCCCTCTCGGCGTCGCCGTGATCGGCACCGGCCGGATGGGCGCGGACCACGTCCACCGCCTGCGGGAGCGCGTCAGCGGCGCCGAGGTCGTCGCCGTCGCGGACGTGGACGGCGACCGTGCAGCGGCGTTGGCCGAGGCCGAACCCGGCTGTCGTTCCTACAGCGAGGCCGGCCGGGCGCTCGCCGCCCCCGGCGTCGAGGCGGTGCTGATCGCCTCGCCCGGTCCGGCGCACGAGGAGGTGCTGCTGGAGGCCCTGGAACGCGGGCTGCCCGTGCTGTGCGAGAAACCGCTCACCCCGGACCCCGCCGGGGCGCTGCGCGTGCTGGAGGCGGAGCAGCGGCTCGGCAGGCGGCTGATCCAGGTCGGCTTCATGCGGCGGTACGACGCGGAGTTCCTCGCGCTCAAAGCGCTGCTGGACCGCGGGGAGTTGGGGCAGCCGCTGATGATGCACTGCGCGCACCGCAACGTCGGGATGCCGGCCTGGTTCACCGAGCAGATGATGATCAACGACTCGGTGGTCCACGAGATCGACTGCACCAGGTGGCTCTGGGGACAGGAGATCACCGCGGTGACCGTCGTCAAACCCGGTGCGCGCACGGACTCCCCCGTCGCCGGCAGCGACCCCCAGCTCGTACTGCTGGAGACCTCCGGGGGCGCACTGGTGACCGTGGAGATCTTCGCCGCCTGCGGTTTCGGCTACCAGGTGCGCGCCGAGGTCGTCTGCTCGCGCGGCACCGCCACGGTCGGCGCGGACGACGCACGCCCGGGCGTACGGGTCGCCGCCTCGGGCCGCTGGGGCGGCACCGTGGACCAGGACTTCCTCACCCGCTTCGGCGACGCCTACCAGCGCGAGCTCCAGGAGTGGGTGGACGCGGCGCGCTCGGGTCGCACGACCGGCCCGAGCACCTGGGACGGCTACGCCGCCGCCGCGGTGTGCGCGGCCGGTGTCACCGCCCAGCGCGACGGCGTGCGCACACCGGTCGAGCTCGCCGAACGCCCGCCGCTCTACGGGGAGTCGACGGCCGACCGGCCGCGGCTGCCGGTCGGCTGAGCGGCGGGCACCTCCCCGCGGCGGGTCGGTGCGCGGGCGGGTCTGCGGGTCGGCGGTCGGTACGAGGCGGCTTGCGACGGGCGGTGTCGGCAGCCCGGCGGGTCCCCGGTGGCGGCGTCCCCCGGAGGGAGCGGGTCCGGCGCTCGGCGTCCCGGCGGGAGCGGGGGTCGGGCGTCCCGGTGCCGGTCGACCGAACATCTGCTTGATCCGTCTCCGTCCCGTCACAGCCGTCACCGTTGCGCACCCTGCGGTCACGACGGGTCAACAGCCAACTGTCGCTGCGAGCACCGCGGATGGGCGGAAACGAGGGTCGGGGCAACACCCGCCCCTTCCGTGGAGGTGCCCTTCATGGCCGACCAGGCCCTGTGGTCCTACAAGGAGATCGCCGCGCACATCCAGGTCCAGCCGGACACGGTGCGCTCGTACCGCAAGCACGGGCTCCTGCCGCCACCCGACCTGGTGGAGGGCGGCAGGCCCTACTGGCGTGCCGACACCGTGCGCACCTGGGTCGCCCAGCGTCCGGGCAACGGCTGGCGCAACCGCTAGACCCCCGGCCGTCGGCCCCGTTCCGGGTGCCGCGCAGGGTCGCGCCGCACGGCAGCGACACCGAGCCCTTTCATACCTCCAGGGGGTATAGAGTCGAGTGACAGAACCCCGTCCGCACACGCACCACGGAGTCACACCATGAGCACCCAGCAGTCCACCGTCACCACCGTGTACAAGGTCACCGGCATGAGCTGCGGCCACTGCGAGAACGCGATCCGGGAAGAGCTGACCGAGGTGGCCGGCGTCTTGGAGGTCAGCGCCTCCGCCAAGGAGGGACTGGTGACCGTCACCTCCACCGAGGAGCCCGAGGAGGCCGCCGTGCGCGCCGCGGTCGACGAAGCCGGCTACGAGCTCGTCGGCCGCGCCTGACCCGCACCCCCGGCGACGCGACCCGCGGCGATCCGCAACGGCGCGATCCGCGACAGCGCGATCCGCGACAGCGAAACGGTCCTCGGACAGCGAAAACGCCCCGGCTGCAAGTCCCCCCACGGGCTCGCAACTCGGGGCGTTTCCATTCCCGGTTGGATTCCCCCCACGGGACCCACGCCGGGTGTCTTGCTCGCTGTGCTCCGGGCCGGAAGGCCGCTCAAAGCATTACGGCCGAGGCAACAGCGCATGGACGTCAACTCCGCCGGGTGTCGACGTCAACCGGTGAGACTGTCGTCCCCCCGAAATGGTTGTACATCCACCCCCTGTGATCTGGATCACATCGCACAACGGTGCCCGCAACCCACCACAACCCCACCCCGCGGGACGGCATATCCCCAGCTCAGAGCAGTCCTCACCCCGAAACCACCCGCACTCCCGCCCAAGCCTCCCACCCGGCCCCACCCTCAACCTCGACTCGGACCTTCCCCGGACCCTCACCGCGGCCCCGACCGGCCCCGGAGCGGACAGGAACCGAACCGAGGGGCGGCCGGGCGCCGGGAACGCCCGAGGGCCCCGGCCGGGATGTTCCGGCCGGGGCCCTCGGGCGTCTTGGATGCGTGACGCGTCAGCGCTGCTCCACGGGCACGTAGTCCCGCTCGACGACGCCGGTGTAGATCTGCCGCGGACGGCCGATCCGGGAGCCCGGCTCCTTGATCATCTCGTGCCACTGGGCGATCCAGCCCGGCAGCCGGCCCATGGCGAAGAGCACGGTGAACATGCTCGTCGGGAAGCCCATGGCCCGGTAGATGAGGCCGGTGTAGAAGTCGACGTTCGGGTAGAGGTTGCGCGAGACGAAGTAGTCGTCCCGAAGCGCGTGCTCCTCCAGCTTGAGCGCGATGTCCAGCAGCTCGTCGGACTTGCCGAGCGCCGAGAGGACCTGGTGCGCCGCGTCCTTGATGATCTTCGCCCGGGGGTCGAAGCTCTTGTAGACGCGGTGCCCGAAGCCCATCAGGCGGACGCCGTCCTCCTTGTTCTTCACCTTGCGAATGAAGCTGTCGACGTCACCGCCGTCGCGCTGGATCTGCTCCAGCATCTCCAGCACGGCCTGGTTGGCGCCGCCGTGCAGCGGGCCCCACAGGGCGCTGATGCCCGCGGAGATCGAGGCGAACATATTCGCCTGCGAGGAACCGACCAGGCGCACGGTGGAGGTCGAGCAGTTCTGCTCGTGGTCCGCGTGCAGGATCAGCAGCTTGTCCAGCGCACTGGCGACGACCGGGTCCAGCTCGTACTTCTCGGCCGGGACCGAGAAGGTCATCTGGAGGAAGTTCTCCACGTAGCCGAGGTCGTTGCGCGGGTAGACGACCGGGTGGCCGATGGCCTTCTTGTACGCGTAGGCGGCGATCGTCGGCAGCTTGGCGAGCAGCCGGATCGTGGAGATGTGCCGCTGCTCCTCGTCGAACGGGTTGTGGCTGTCCTGGTAGAAGGTGGACAGTGCGCTGACGACCGAGGAGAGCATCGCCATGGGGTGCGCATCGCGCGGGAAGCCGTCGTAGAAGCGCTTGACGTCCTCGTGCAGCATCGTGTGCTGGGAGATCTCGGTCTGGAAGCCGGCCAGCTCGTCGACCGTCGGCAGCTCGCCGTTGATCAACAGGTAGGCGGTCTCCAGGAAGTTGCCACGCTCGGCCACCTGCTCGATGGGGTAACCGCGGTAGCGCAGGATGCCCTGCTCACCGTCGAGGTAGGTGATCGCGGACTTGACGCCCGCGGTGTTGCCGTAGCCCGCGTCCAGGGTCACCAGACCGGTCTCAGCGCGCAGCTTGCCGATGTCGAAGCCACGGTCGCCGACCGTACCGTCGACCAACGGGAAGCTGTGGTCACTGTTCCCGTACCGCAGTACTACAGCGCTGTCTTCTGCGCGGTGTTCGCTCACGTCATCCCTCACCGACGTAGTGCCTCTTCTTCGAGGTGCCCTGACTGCTTCCACTGTCCCCCATTTACCCCCGCCTCGTGCACTCGGGGTCGACCATAGGGCTTTTTGCTGGCACGCGGTGCCGCGCGCACGCTACTTTCCGCTGCGTTCGTCCCGCAATCGGTGGTCGAGACCCGTGCAACGGCGGCCCGCCGAGACCGAACGCACCGCCTGACCCAGCGCGCGACGCGAACCCACCAGCACCACCAGCCTCTTCGCCCGGGTGACGGCGGTGTAGAGCAGGTTGCGCTGGAGCATCATCCAGGCGGCGGTGGTGACGGGGATCACCACCGCCGGGTACTCGCTGCCCTGGGAACGGTGGATGGTCATCGCGTACGCGTGGGACAGCTCGTCCAGCTCGTCGAAGTCGTACGGGACCTCCTCGTCCTCGTCGGTGAGCACGGTGAGTTGCTGCTCCACGCTGTCGAGCGCGGTCACCACACCGACGGTGCCGTTGAAGACGCCGTTGACGCCCTTGTCGTAGTTGTTGCGTATCTGGGTGACCTTGTCGCCCACCCGGAACACCCGGCCCCCGTAACGCTTCTCGGGCACCTCGGGGCGGGCGGGCGTCAGCGCCTGCTGGAGCAGGCCGTTGAGCGAGCCCGCACCGGCCGGCCCCCGGTGCATCGGCGCCAACACCTGTACGTCGCGCCGCGGGTCGAGGCCGAATCTGGCGGGCAGACGGCGGGCCACCACGTCCACCGTCAGCCGCGCCGCCTCCTCGGTGTCCTCCTCGACGAAGAGGAAGAAGTCGTCCAGCCCCGAAGTGAGCGGCGGAGAGCCGGAGTTGATCCGGTGTGCGTTGGTCACCACACCGGACTGCCGGGCCTGCCGGAAGATCCGCGTCAACCGGACGCGGGGCACCGGGCCGTCCTCGGCCAGCAGATCGCGCAGCACCTCCCCCGCACCCACCGACGGCAGTTGGTCCACGTCGCCGACCAGCAGCAGATGAGCGCCCGGCGGCACCGCCTTGACCAGCTTGTTCGCCAGCAGCAGGTCGAGCATGGACGCCTCGTCCACCACCACCAGATCGGCCTCCAGCGGCCGGTCCCGGTCGAAGGCAGCGTCCCCGCCGGGCTTGAGCTCCAACAACCGGTGCACGGTGGACGCCTCCACCCCGGTCAGCTCCGTAAGCCGCTTGGCGGCCCGCCCGGTCGGGGCGGCCAGCACCACCCGCGCCCGCTTCGCGGCGGCCAGCTCCACCACCGACCGCACCGTGAAGGACTTGCCGCAGCCGGGCCCGCCGGTCAGCACCGCCACCTTCTCGGTCAGCGCCAGCCGCACCGCCGCCTGCTGCTCCGGCGCCAACTCCGCACCCGTGCGCGCCGCGAGCCAGCCGAGCGCCCGCTCCCAGTCCACCTCGGCGAAGGCCGCGAGCGGCCCGCCGGCGGGGTGGTCCGCGCGGAGCAACCGCCTCAACTGCCCGGCCAGCGACAGCTCGGCGCGGTGGAAGGGCACCAGATAGACGGCCGTCACGGTCCGCTCCGGGTCCTCCGGATCCGGGATCGCCTCGCGCACGACGCCCTCCGGCTCGGCGGCGAGCTCGGCCAGGCTCTCGATCAGCAGGCCGGTGTCGACCTGGAGCAGCTTGACGCCCTCGGCGAGCAGCCGCTCCTCCGGCAGGAAGCAGTGCCCGCGGTCCGCCGCCTGCGAAAGAGCGTGCTGGAGACCGGCCTTGACCCGCTGCGGGCTGTCGTGCGGAATGCCGACCGCCTGCGCGATGCGGTCGGCCGTCACAAAGCCGATGCCCCACACGTCGGCGGCCAGCCGGTAGGGCTCCTCCCGGACGACGGCGACCGAGTCGTCCCCGTACTTCTTGTAGATCCGCACCGCGATGGAGGTGGAGACCTCCACGCTCTGGAGGAAGACCATGACCTCCTTGATCGCCTTCTGCTCCTCCCAGGCGGCGGCTATCTTCGCCGTGCGCTTGGGCCCGAGCCCGGGCACCTCGACCAGCCGGGCGGCGTCCTCCTCGATCACCTCCAGGGTCGCGACGCCGAAGTGCGCGACGATCCGCTCCGCGATCCGCGGTCCGATGCCCTTGATCAGCCCGGACCCCAGATAGCGGCGGATGCCCTGGACCGTGGCGGGCAGCACGGTCGTGTAGTTCTCCACGGTGAACTGGCGGCCGTAGCTGGGGTGGGAGCCCCAGTGGCCCTCCAGGCGCAGCGACTCCCCCGGCTGGGCGCCGAGCAGCGCACCGACAACCGTCAGCAGCTCGCCGCCGCTGTCCCGCGCGCGGGCGGGCGCGAGCCGGGCGACCGTGTAGCCGTTGTCCTCGTTGGCGTAGGTGATGCGCTCCAGGACCCCTTCGAGCACAGCGAGTTGGCGCGTCATGGCTACGACCGTAATCGGCACCTCTGACAGGGAGCTGCCACAGGTGGCCACAGATGTTCCCTTCGGAACCGATCCCTCCGCAGGGGTTCGCCGATACACTGCGTCGCTGGAGATCATCACTGCGTTGATCTTGAGGAGTCCGACGGCGCGGTGGCGCCCGTCAGATCGCTGTCTGGACCATCCGGCTCGCTTCATCGCCGCCCACCTCGAGGAACCGCAGCATGAGCAAGAGGAACAGCACCACACGCACCGCAGGCGCCATACGTCGCAACCCGGGGTCCCGCCCGGGTCTGCTCCTCGCCGTGCTCGGTACCGCGCTCGCCCTCACCGCGACCGGGTGCGGAAGCGAGGCGGACTCGGCGGAGGCCCAGGAGTCGCCGGGCACCGCCGTGCGCATCGGCCTCTCGCTTCCCAACGTCAAGAGCGACTTCAACAGCGACCTCCTGTCCGGAGCACGCGCGGAGGCCGAGAAGCAGGGCGCCCGGCTGACCATCAGGGACGCGGGCGACGACGAGGACCGTCAGGGCGAGGACCTCGAACACTTCGCCGACCAGAGCATGGGCGCCGTCGTCTACTCGCCGGTCAACCCGGCCAACGCCACCACCAACCTGCGCCGGCTGACCGACGAGGACATCCCCACCGTCACCGCCGGGCGCACCGGGGACACCCCGCAGGCCACCTCCATCGTGGCGCCCGACCACGCGCCCAGCGGCCGTATCGCCGCCGAGGCGCTGGCCACCGCGCTCGACGGCAAGGGCGACATCGTCGTCCTGCGCGGCTCGAAGGACAACGCGGCCAGCAAGCACCACTACGACGACTTCAGGGCAGGTCTGAAGCCGCACGAGATCCGTATCGCCGCCACCAGGTCCGCGGGCTTCAAACGCGCCCAGGCGGAGGCCGTGATGAGCGAGCAGCTGCTGATCGACCCGACCGTCACCGGGGTGTTCGCGGAGAACGACGCGATGGCGCTCGGCGCCGCCGACGCGGTCGCCGCGATGGGCCTGGAGGGCATCAGCATCGTCGGCTTCGAGGGCACGGAGGCGGGCCGCAAGGCGGTCAAGAACGGCGACATCGCCGCGACCGTCACCGACCAGCCGGAGGAGATCGGACGGGTCGCGGTGCGCAACGCGGTCCGAGCCGCCAAGGACGAGCCGGTGGACAAGCGCATCCTGGTGCCGATGCGCGTCGTGACCAAGGCGACGATCGAGGAGTTCGAGTAGACCGCAGCCGGCGGACCGCGGCCCGGCACCGGTACGGCGCCTCTGCGCGGCGGACGCAGCGCTGCGGGGCGGACGGGGCTCTGTGGGGCGGTCACAGCTCTGTGGGGCGGTCACAGCGGGTCGGCGGCCACGGCGGGTCGGTGGCCACGGCGGGGCCGGACCTTCCGGACGGTCCCCGGCGCCGGGGGCGGACGAAGGCGGCGCCGGACGGATGCGGGCGCACACGCGGGAGTGGGGCCCGGTCAGCGCGACCGGGCCCCACTCCTCGTATCGAACGGGCCCGCACGGTGCGGCAGTTGCGGATGCCCGTCACCGTCCGGCCGCTCCGCGACCGGTGCACGTGTGGAACACCCGTGCACCGGTCGCGGTCACCGACTGCTGGTCACCTGTTACGGCAGGCCGGGCGGAGTGCGCTCCACCATCGGCCGGTCCAGCTCGGCGTTGTACTTCGCCAGCGGCTTGGGCGCCGCGGACTTCGACTGCGCCTCGGGGCCCAGCTCCTGACCGGCCCAGCGCATCAGCGCGCGGATGGCCGTGGCCCGGTCGCTCTGCTCCAGCGCCTCGATGTTCGCGCCGTGGTTGGCACCCGGCGCGACCAGCAGGTGCGAGTCCTTGCTGCCGTCGCCCAGACGGAACGGCTCGGCGGACCACGGGTCGTTCTCGCCGTTGACGTAGAGCATCTCGGTGGACTCGGTGCGCACCCACTCGTCGATGTCGGCCATCGCCTTGTCGTCGAAGTGGTCCATCGGGATGTCGCGCGGCACGAAGGTGCGCGGCTCGTTGATGCCCGGGTACTTCAGCAGATCGTCCAACTGCGGGGTCTGCACGGACGGCTGACCCAGCTGGGTGCCCGCCTGGTAGTAGTACGGGGTGTAGCCGAGCAGGCCGTCGTCGCTGCCGCCGCTCCAGCCGTAGACCTGGTCGACCCAGGTGTACAGCTCGTCGTCGGTGGCGTCGGCGGCGGGCACGTTCGCGCAGTCCG
Organism: Streptomyces sp. XM4193; assembly: GCF_023072595.1. GTDB lineage: Bacteria > Actinomycetota > Actinomycetes > Streptomycetales > Streptomycetaceae > Streptomyces. The sequence goes on along the minus strand of NZ_JALLGK010000009.1, from coordinate 194,188 downwards.
ACTCGCTGGAGTACTGCCAGAACGACCAGATCACGTCGAGGCCGATGACCTCGTACGCCTTGTCGACGTCGCCGATCAGGTCGTAGGTGTAGCCGTTCTCCTCGGCCTCCTTCGCCATCCGCTTGCTGAGCACGTCACGGCGCTCGAAGATCTGGCGCTCGGCGGTGCTCAGCGCCTCGCGGCACTCCTTGGTCGACACGTTGGCGAAGAACTCGTCGTAGGCCGAGTCCTCCTTGTTGTCGACGTTGTTGGGCGCGACGTAGGCGACCGTGCCGTCCATGTCCTCGGGGTAGAAGCGGCGGTAGTACGTCGCCGTCATACCGCCCTTGCTGCCGCCGGTGGAGATCCACTTCTGGTCGTAGACACCGTTGAGCGCGCTGAAGATCCGGTGCTGGTCGCTCGCGGCCTGCCAGATGTCCAGCTTCGTCCAGTCCGCCGGGTCGGGGCGCGAGGGGTCGAAGAAGCGGTACTCCATCGAGACCTGGTTGCCGTCGATGATCCGGGTCGGCTCGCTGCGGCTCGGCTGGGTGTTGAGGTTGTAGCCGGAGGTGAAGAAGACGTTCGGACGGTCCTCCGACTTGTGCAGGATCGAGATCCGCTGCTTGAAGGTGCCCTCGTCCGGCTTGCGGTGGTCCACCGGCTGCTCGTAGTTGAGGACGAAGTAGCGGTAGCCGTCCTCGGCCGGCTTCTCCTCGATCAGGCTCATGCCGTCGATCGCGAGAATCTTGTCCTTGATGTCACCCTTGTCCGCTGCGGCGGCGCCCGCCGACGCGGCGCCGACGGTGCCCGATCCTATGAGCACTGCGGTGGCGAGCATCCATCTGAGCGTTTTGCGCATGTATACAACTCCCCGGATTCGGCCTGGTGCTGCGCGCTGGTCGCAGGTGAACCTATCCGGGCGACACTTCGCACACCAGACCTGAACGGCCGCGACCGCTCAATTGAACGTTCGATACCCGCGATCGGCGGTGCGGTGCGGCTTTCGTCCCCCGCAGCCCCGGCAGTCCCGTCCCGTCACTGACGCAACATCTCCCCGGCGCCCTCGCCACCTTCTCCCCGGCCCCCGGACGCGCCCCCCAACGGTCGGCGGAGGACGGTCCGTTCCCCTCTACGACCGAAGTACGGCGGCTACCCTCACAGCCATGACCTCCGACCTGCCGCCCGCGCACGACCCGCAGCCGCGCCGGGCAACCGACCCGCACGGCCTGCCCGTTGAACCGCCGCAGACCCCGGTCGCCGCGCCCCCGCTGGCGACCGGACCGCGTCAGATGGAGCTGCTGGCCTTTCAGCCCGCCGAGGACGTACGCCCCTCGAGCCGGCAGGCGGACGCCGTAGCCGCCGCCTACGTGCTGATCGCCCTCTGGCACCGGGAACGCCTGCTGCTGGTACGGGTGCGCGACCGCGACTGCTGGGAGCTGCCGGGCGGCGGGGTGGAGACGGACGAGAGCGCACGCGAGGCCGCGGTGCGCGAACTGCGGGAGGAGACGGGCGAGGAGATCGCCCCCGAGGCGCTGCGCCTGGTCGGCTACGCGACCACCGCGCTCGGACCGACCCGGCGCACCCTGATCGGCGCGGTCTTCACCGCTCGCGTCGCCGAACCGGGCGCCTTCACGCCCAACGAGGAGATCGGCGAGGTGTGTTGGTGGGACGGGCAGCAGGAGCTGCCGCGGCTCCAGACCGTCGACACCTACCTCGCCGAGCTCACCCGGGAGCACTGACCACGGCGCTCCGGCCGCCGGAAGCCGGGCCGACCGCCCGGAGCCGGGCACCCTGAGCGCGGCACCCACCGGACGGCGCCCGCGGCACACAGGTCCGGTAGCGGCGCCGGACGCGCCCTGCACGGTGCTCCACCGGCGGGACGCCCCCAACGCCCCGAACGCCGTACGCCGCGATCCGCGCGACGCGGCCCCGCCTCCGTCTCCGTACGACGCGACGCACGGCAGAGCGACAGGACAGCGCGCGGCAGGACGGCGACAGCGCTACCGCGGCACCGCGCCCGGCGTGCGGCCCGCCCCGGGGGTCAGACGCGGGAGGGCTGGGGTGCGCCGCTGTCCGTGTCCGAACCGCCGACGAAGGTGCGCCACAACTCGGCGTACCGACCGCCGCGCGCCAGCAGCTCGGTGTGCGTGCCGTCCTCGGCGACTCTGCCGTGGTCGAGCACCACCACCCGGTCCGCCCGCGCGGCCGTGGTCAGGCGGTGGGCGATGACCAGCGTCGTGCGCCGCCCGGCCAGCCGGTCGGTCGCCTGGTTGACCAGCGACTCGGTCGCCAGGTCCAGCGCGGCGGTGGCCTCGTCCAGCAGCAGGATGTCGGGCTCGACCAGCTCCGCTCTGGCCAGCGCGATCAGCTGGCGCTGACCGGCCGAGAGGTTCTTTCCGCGCTCGCCGACCTCCTGCAGATAACCGTGCGGCAGCGAGGCGATCATGTCGTGCGCACCGACTCTGCGGGCCGCCGCCTCCACCTCCGCGTCCGTCGCCGACGGGCGGCCGTACGCGATGCTGTCGCGGACCGGCCCGGGGAAGAGGTACGGCTCCTGAGGGACCACACCGAGCCGCTGCCGGAAACTCGTCAGATCGAGCTCGCGCAGATCGCGGCCGTCGACGCGCACGGCGCCGGAGGTCGGGTCGTAGTAGCGCGCGACGAGCTTCACCAGCGTCGACTTGCCCGCGCCCGTCTCACCGACGAAGGCGACGGTCTGGCCGGCGGGGACGGTCAGGCTGACGCCGCTCAGCGCCGCCTCCCCCGTCGGTGCCGCTGAGGGGAGGGAGCCGGCCGGACTCGGGGAGTCGCCGGTCCCGCCGCCAGGTGCCTGCGGCTCGCCCGCCCGGGCCTCCTCGGCTGCCCCGCCCGCCCGGGCGGAGGCGCCGTCGTAGCGGAACCCCACGGCGTCGAAGGCGACTTCGCCCCGAAGCGCGCGCACCGGCTCGGCCGTCGTCGAGGACGGGGTGGAGGTCTGCTCCCGCAGCAGCCCCTGGATGCGGCCGAGCGAGACGGACGCCTGCTGGTAGCCGTCGAAGACCTGCGAGAGCTGCTGGACCGGGGCGAAGAACAGCTCGATGTAGAGCAGATACGCCACCAGTGCGCCCGCGGAGAGCGTGCCCTCGCTCACCCGGCCAGCCCCGACCAGCAGCACCGCGACCGTCGCGAAGGACGCGAGGAGCTGCACGAAGGGGAAGTACACCGAGATCAGCCACTGGCCGCGCACCCGCGCCCTGCGGTAGCCGTCGCTGCGCTCGGCGAAGCGGTCCGCACCGGTGTCCTCGCGCCGGAACGCCTGGAGCATGCGCAGTCCGGCAACCGACTCCTGGAGGTCGGCGTTGACCACGCTCACCCGCTCGCGGGCCAACTCGTACGCCTTGACGCTGTGTCGGCGGAAGTAGACCGTGCCGAGGATCAGCGGGGGCAGTGTCGCGAAGACGACCAGTGCGAGCTGGACGTCGATCACCAGCAGTGCCACCAGGATGCCGACGAAGGTGAGCAGCGAGACGAGCGCGGTGACCAGGCCGGTCTGGAGAAAGGTGGAGAGCGCGTCGACATCGGTGGTCATGCGCGTCATCAGCGCACCGGTCAGATGGCGCTCGTAGTAGTCCAGGCCCAGCCGCTGGAGCTGCGCGAAGATCTTTATTCGCAGTGCGTACAGCACTCGCTCGCCGATCCGGCCGGTCATCCGCATCGCCACGGTCTGCGCCGCCCACTGGGCCAGCACCACCACCAGCGCCAGCCCTGCCGCGAGCCAGACACCGGCTATCGCGGCCTTCTCGACGCCGTCGTCGATGCCCTGGCGGATGAGGACCGGAAGCAGCAGCATCGCGGCCGCGTCCACGGCGACGAAGCCCAGCGCGAGCGCCAGCGGACGGCCGAAGCCGCGCAGCAACCGCCGCAGACCGTACGACTCCTCGGGCTGGGCCGCCGTCGACTCGTCGATCTCCGGCTCGTCCGTCGCGGGCGGCAGGGCGGCGACCTTGGCCAGCAGCTCGGGGTCGCCGGGCAGCGAGCTCAGCTCGGCGCCGAAGCTCCCCTGCTGTCCGCTCTGCGCCGCGCTCGCCCCGCTGCCGCCGTCGCCGGAGCTGCTCCCGGCGGCCGACGTCTCGGGCCGCTGCCACAGCTCGGGGGTGACGCCGTCGACCGGAAGGTGCTCGTCGTGCCGCGCCCGCCCCGCCGGGTCGCGCGCCACATCGCCCAACTCGTCGGGGTCGGTGAGGAGTCGGCGGTAGAGGTCGCAGCGGGTGGAGAGCTCGGCGTGGGTGCCGACGTCCACCAGCCGGCCGCCGTCCAGCACCGCGATCCGGTCGGCCAGGGTCAGCGTGGACTGGCGGTGGGCGATCATCAGCGTGGTGCGGCCGGCCATCACCCCGCGCAGCGCCTCGTGGATCTCGTGCTCGACGCGGGCGTCCACCGCGGAGGTGGCGTCGTCCAGCAGCAGCAACCGGGGGTTGGTGAGGATCGCCCGGGCGAGCGCGATGCGCTGCCGCTGCCCTCCCGAAAGGCTCATCCCCTGCTCGCCGAGGACGGTGTCGTACCCCTGCGGCAGCTCGGAGATGAACCCGTCGGCCTGCGCGGCGCGGGCGGCACTGCGGATCTGCTCGTCGTCGGCGTCGGGTGCGCCGAACGCGATGTTCTCCCGGACGGATTCGGAGAAGAGGAAGCTGTTCTCCGGTACGAGCCCGATGGCGGAGCGCAGCGAGGCCAGACTGAGGTCGCGCACGTCGTGGCCGCCGACCCGCACCGAGCCTGCGGTGGCGTCGTAGTAGCGCGGCAGCAGCATCGAGACCGTCGACTTGCCGCTTCCGCTGGTGCCGACCACCGCGAGCGTCTCGCCCGGCTCGATGCGCAGGGTGAGTTCGTCCAGCACGGGCCGGTCCGCGCTGTACCCGAAGCTCACACGGTCGAACTCGACGGAGGCGTCCGCCCCGGCGGGCAGCTCGATCGCGTCGGGCCGCTCGGACATCTGCGGCTCGGTGTCGATCAGCTCGAAGATCCGCTCCACGCCGGCGCGGGCCTGCTGGCCGATGGTGAGCATCGCGGCGAGCATCCGCACCGGGCCCACCAGCTGTGCGAGGTAGGTGGAGAAGGCGACGAAGGTGCCGAGGGTGATCTGGCCCTGCACCGCCATCCAGCCGCCGACACCGAGCATGGCGACCTGCCCGAAGGAGGGCACGGCCTGGAGCGCCGGGGTGTAGCGCGCCGTCAGCCGCACGGTGCGCAGCCGGGCGGCGAAGAGCGTACGGCTGATCGCGCGCAGCTTGCCCGACTCCTGCTCCTCCTGCCCGAAGCCCTTGACGACCCGTACGCCCGTCACCGAGCCGTCGACCACCGAGGCGACCGCACCGGCCTGCTGCTGGGCGTACCAGGTCGCGGGGAAGAGGCGCTTGCGGCTGAGGTCGGCGATCCACCAGAGCAGCGGGAAGACCGCCAGCGACACCAGCGTCAGCATCGGGGAGAGCACGAACATCACGATCAGCGCGACCGCGAAGAGCAGGATGTTCCCGATCATCATCGGCAGCATGAACAGCAGGCTCTGCACCAGCTGGAGGTCGCTGGTGCCGCGCCCGACGACCTGGCCGGTGGAGAGCTCGTCCTGACCCCGGCCGTCCAGCCGGATGATCGCCCGGTACATCGCGGTGCGCAGATCGTGCTGGACGTCCAGGGCGAGCAGCCCGCCGTAGTAGCGGCGCAGATAGGTGAGCCCGTAGATCACCACCGCGGCCACCAGCAGCAGCCCGATCCAGGGTGCGAGGTCGGAGGCGGCGGCACCGCTGCCCCCGGCGATCTCGTCGATGACGACCTTGGTGAGCAGCGGGACCATCGCCATCGCGGCCATACCGGCCAGCGAGGCGCCGAGCGCGAGCATCACGTTCCGCCGGTACCGCAGACAGTACGAGGTCAGCCGGCGGGCCCAGCCCACCTGTCGGCCTGCCGCTTCGGTCGCTTCCACGTGCTCTGCCCCCGCTCTCCGCGCCCCCGGTCCGGAACGCCTTCTCCTGCACCGCCTGCCGGAGGATCCAACGCCGTGAACGGAGGATTTCATCCCGCTGTGACAATCGGGCACGGATTTTCCGTCATCGGCCTGCTCCTATCGACCGGCCCGTGGCACGACTCGGCCGTCGGCGGCCGGCGGGAGCAGCGGAATCGGGAGCGGTGGCGAGGTGCTCAGGAACGGGTGCGAGGCGGGTGGACGACGGCCGGCGGGCGGCTGTCCCCCGTTCCGCAGAGCACGCCGGCGAGCAGCAGCACCCGGCCGAGTGCCTCGGCGCGCGCCCGGCCGCGCGGACCGCGGTGCTCGGGCCCCGTCTGCGGCAGCGCTCCGGAAGCCGGGACCGCCGTGTCCCGGGAGGAGTCCCGGTCGGGGGCGGCGGGCCCGTCCGAGGCAGGGGTCGAGAAGGACGCCCAGACCGCCTTCCCCGTGGGGCCGGGGACGGTCCAGCCCCAGTCGTCGCTCAGGCACTCCACGATGTGCAACCCCCGCCCGGACTCGGCGAGTTCGGCCGCGTCGCACACCTGTGGGGAGCCGGCGCCGGCGTCCACCACCACGCACAGCACACCGCGCCCCTGACGGGCGAGGCCGAGCAGCACCGGCCGGGGGCCGGCGCCGGCGTCCGGCTCGCGGTTGTGCCGCATCGCGTTGGTCACCATCTCCGAGACGGCGACCGCCACGCTGTCGTCCAGCTCCTTCAGCCCCCAGCAGCGCAGGGTGTTGTGCGCGTAACTGCGGGCGAGAGCGGCCGAGCGCGAGCCCTCACCGAGGGTCCACACCGCGAAGGCGGATGAGTCCTGCGGCTCGTGCGCCGCCGAGCCGGGGGCGGCCGTCGGACGACCGGACATCGCGCAGGCCGACCCGGGCGGGATCGCGGGGCCGGGAAGGACGGGGAGATCTTCCACCAGCCCCTCCACCAGGGAGAGCGGTGTGGGCCCGGGGCCCGGACCGCCACCGGATGCGGCCGGCCCGTGGTGAGCGGCCCTGTCCACCGGTTGTGGGGTCATGACGTACTCCGCAGCCGCCGAAACGGCACGTAAGGGAACACATTTCTCATGACATCCTGCTTCGACTGTGGCGACCGGTGCAAGTGCGAATGCACTTACAACTGTGCACAGTGCGTGGTATAGGCCATTGACCGGCACTTCTCCGACCCGAACGTCGCCAAAACCGCGACCGACCCGGAACGACACCCTCGAAACGCCGTCATCACCGGCTTACTCGCAGCGACGAACCGCCTCCGCCACGACGCCCTCCCGCCGGACGGCTTCCGGTGACCGATTCGGGCCACCCCTCCCGGAGCAGACCCGTCTATACAAGTTGAAGCTTGTACGGACAGCCTCGGGCCCAGTTGTACGCCCGCGAGACCGCCTCCGCCGTGCCTTGCCCGTGCACCGCCGAGCACCGAGCGCCGACATGCGACTCCGCGGCCGGGACCCCGACCCGGACCGCCCGCGACCGCCGCGGGCCCGTCCGCGCTCCCCCGGAGCGCCGCGCACGCCGCGCGCGTGGCCGGTAACCGACCGTTGTACAGGCCACACCGTGGAGTGCGAGACTGAGCGGTCGGTCTCACACCGCCGTCACTTCACTCACACAGGAGAGCAGGAGCAGGTCTGATGGCAGCCCAGCCGGAGCCGGTAGGCCCCGCCCCCTCCGAGACCGCGGTGCGCCGCATCCTGTCCACACCGCTCGGCGGGCCGACCGTTCTGCGGATCGTGCTCGGCACCCATCTGCGCCGTCTGCGCGAGGCCGGCCACATCACCCGTGAGGCCGCCGGCGACGCGATCCGCGGCTCGCACGCCAAGATCAGCCGCCTGGAGCTCGGCCGCGTCGGCTACAAGGAGCGCGATGTGGCCGACCTGCTCACCCTCTACGGCGTCCACGACGCGGCCCGGCGCGAGGAGTTCCTCACCCTCGCCCGGCACGCCAACAACCCCGGCTGGTGGCACAAGTACAGCGACGTGCTGCCCGGCTGGCTCGAGACGCTGCTCGGCCTGGAGGAAGCCGCGTCGATGATCCGCACCTACGAGATGCAGTTCGTGCCCACCCTCCTCCAGACACCCGAGTACGCGCGGGCCGTCTGCGAGCTCGCCCACCCCGGCGCCTCGCCGGAGGAGACCGAGCGCCGGGTGGGACTGCGGATGCGCCGCCAGGAACTGCTGCGCCGCCCCGAGGGCCCGCGGCTGTGGACGGTGATCGACGAGGCCGCCCTGCGACGACCGCTGGGCGGGCGCGCGGTGATGCGCGGGCAGTTCGAGCATCTGCGACGCCTCGCGGAGCACCCGCGGGTCACGATCCAGATCGCCCCGTTCGAGCTGGGCGGCCTGGCCGCGACCGGCGGCCCGGTGACGATCCTGCGCTTCGCCGAGCCCGACCTGCCCGACATCGTCCATCTCGAACAGCTCACCAGCGCGCTCTACCTGGACAAACGCGCCGAGGTGGAGACGTACATGGTGGTGATGGACCGCCTGTTCGCGGCGGCCGAGACGCACGAGAGCTCGGTCGCCTTCCTGGACCGGGTGCTGGACGGGAAATGAGCAGCGGCCCGCGACCCCGAGCGGCGGGGTCGCGGCCCGAATGAACCGACCGGGGCCCGGCCCGACCGAGCCCCGAGGCGACGGCCCGAACCGACCGCGGCCCGAAGCACGGCCCGCCGGGACCGGCACGGAGGCCGCCCCGCCCCGGGCCGCACCGACCTCCGCCGCCGTGCTCCCGACCCGGGACGTCACGCCCGCTCCAGTGCGTCACGCCCCGGCCGAGGCCGTACGCCTCAGATGACGCCCTGGGCGAGCATCGCGTCGGCGACGCGCTCGAACCCGGCGATGTTCGCACCCAGCACGTAGTCGTCGGGGGCGCCGTGGCGCTCCGCGGTCTCGTGGCAGGTGTCGTGGATGTTCTGCATGATCGTCGCGAGCTCGCGCTCGACCTGCTCGAACGGCCACGGCTGCCGCGCCGCGTTCTGCCGCATCTCCAGTCCGCTGGTGGCCACACCGCCCGCGTTGGCGGCCTTGCCCGGACCGAAGGCGACGCCGGCCTGCTGGAAGAGCTCGACCGCCTCCGGGGTGGTGGGCATGTTGGCACCCTCGGCGACGGCCTTGACGCCGTTGCCGATCAGCGTCCGCGCGTCCGCCTCGGTCAGCTCGTTCTGGGTGGCGCAGGGCAGCGCCACGTCGGCGGGCACCTCCCACACCCGGCCGTCCGGCACGAACCGGGCGGAGCGACCGCGCAGTTCGGCGTACTCGCTGATGCGACCGCGCCGCTGCTCCTTGATCTCCTTGAGCAGCGCCACGTCGATGCCCTTCTCGTCCACGACGTAGCCGCTGGAGTCGGAGCAGGTCAGTACGTGCGCGCCGAGGGCCGCGGCCTTCTCGGCTGCGTAGATGGCGACGTTGCCCGATCCGGAGACGGCGACCTGCTGTCCGTCGAGGTCCTCGCCCCGCCGGTGCAGCATCGCGGCGACGAAGAGCACCGTGCCGTAGCCGGTGGCCTCGGTACGCGCCTGCGAACCGCCCCAGCCGATGCCCTTGCCGGTGAGCACCCCGGCCTCCCAGCGGTTGGTGATCCGGCGGTACTGGCCGAAGAGGTAGCCGATCTCCCGGCCGCCGACGCCGATGTCGCCGGCGGGTACGTCGGTGTGCTCGCCCAGGTGGCGGTGGAGCTCGGTCATGAACGACTGGCAGAAGCGCATGACCTCCGCGTCGCTGCGGCCGTGCGGGTCGAAGTCGCTGCCGCCCTTGCCGCCTCCGATGGCGAGGCCGGTGAGCGCGTTCTTGAAGATCTGCTCGAAGCCGAGGAACTTGATGATGCCGAGGTTGACCGAGGGGTGGAAGCGCAGACCTCCCTTGTAGGGGCCGAGCGCGCTGTTGAACTCGACCCGGAAGCCCCGGTTCACGTGGACCGTGCCGCGGTCGTCCTGCCACGGCACCCGGAACATCACCTGGCGCTCGGGCTCCACGATCCGCTCGACGAGCCTGGCCTCCGCCAGCTCCGGCTGGGCGGCCAGCACCGGGGCGAGCGACTGGAGCACCTCGTGGACAGCCTGGTGGAACTCGGGCTCACCGGGGTTGCGCCGAAGAATTTCGGCATGGAGCGATTCGTTGCGCTGCATCGACTGGACTTCCTTTCACCGGACGGTCCGACGGCCACCCTCCGTCGATCCGTGCGCGGGTGCGGGGTGCGGGCCGTCCCGACGGTGCGGTACGGCGGTGCCGGCTCGGGCGTTCGGGGCTCGTGCTGCGGGTACGCGGCTCGGCGCCGATGACAAGCCCTACCCGGAACAGTCCATGTCCGAACGAATTCTCGTACACGGTAGTCGTGACCGAGAAGTGGTTGCACAGCACAGGGGTCCGCGGTGTCGGCGAGCGGGGATTCACGGCACAACCGCCGGGGACGCGGCGGGACGGTGAGCGCGGGAGAGCCGCGGCGACGGAGAACGGGGCGGCTCCGGTGAGTCAGGCCTCTCCCCGGAGCCGCCCCCGCAAAGGGGTGTCGAGCAGACGGCGCGGTCGCACCAGCACCCCCCACAGGGCCGGCACCGCTGCCAGGCGGCTTCGACACCCCGTCCCGCGGGATGCACAGGGAGTCTGTCGGGAATCTCCATGAAGTGCACATCCACCGAACAGAACAGGTAACGTTGCGTATTAAATAAGTGGCATGAAGTGACCTCGCGAGGGCGCAAATCCCGGGGTCAACACCCGCTCCCACCAGCGCAGTTACCGTCTCGCGTTCATCTCGCCACCGACATTCGCCGGTAATCAGACGTTCCGGGCCGCCTCGAACATGGCCGAAAGCGTTCGGCAATCCCGACGGGCCACGACAGCGGTCGCGACGAGATGCGGCGCACGGCGCAGCGGTCCCGCCGCTCTCACCCCTCGCTCTCCCGCCCCGCGGCGATCTGGCGCGCCATCAGCGTGGTCAGCTCATAGGCGGTGTGGGAGGCGGCGACCGCGGTGATCTCCGCGTGGTCGTACGCCGGGGCCACCTCCACCAGGTCGGCGGAGACCAGATGGCAGCCGGCCAACCCGCGCAGAATCTCCAGGAGTTCGCGCGAGGTGAGCCCGCCGGCCTCCGGGGTGCCGGTGCCGGGCGCGTGCGCGGGGTCGAGCACATCGATGTCGATCGAGATGTAGAGCGGCCGGTCGCCGACGCGTTCGCGCAACTGCTGTGCCACCTCGTCCACTCCGCGCCGCATCACGTCGGCGGAGGTGACGATCCCGAAGCCCATCCGTTCGTCCTCGTCCAGGTCCCGCTTGCCGTACAGCGGGCCGCGCACACCGACGTGGGAGAGCGCGGAGGTGTCCAGGACGCCCTCCTCCACGGCCCGGCGGAACGGGGTGCCGTGGGTGTACTCGGCGCCGAAGTAGGTGTCCCAGGTGTCCAGATGGGCGTCGAAGTGCAGCAGGGCGACGGGCCCGTGCCGGCGCGCGACCGAGCGCAGCAGCGGCAGCGCGATGGTGTGGTCGCCGCCCAGCGTCATCAGGCGGGCGCCGCTGTCGAGCAGTTCGTCGGCCGCGGCCTGGACGGTCTCGACCGCCTCGTTGATGTGGAACGGGTTCGCCGCGATGTCGCCCGCGTCCGCGACCTGGGCGAGCGCGAACGGCGAGGCGTCCTGCGCCGGGTTGTACGGGCGCAGCAGCCGGGACGCCTCCCGGATCGCGTTCCCGCCGAAGCGGGCGCCGGGCCGGTAGGAGACGCCGGAGTCGAAGGGCACCCCCACCACGGCGACGTCCGCACTGCCCACCTCGTCGAGCCGCGGCAGCCGGGCGAAGGTCGCGGGGCCTGCGAAACGCGGCACCCGCGAGGAGTCGACGGGGCCGACCGGCCCGGCGGCCGGATCGCCGCCGATGCTTCCGGTGAACGGCTGCGGCACGGGCGGCTGGTTGCGGGGGGTGTCGGTGCTCATGCGCGGAGCGTAGGCGCGGGGGCGTCGCCCGCCACATGGACGTTTCCGCGAGGGCCGTCCCCGGATTTTGGACAGACTGTCCACCGTTCACGCTTCCGCGCCACAATGGCCGTATGCCACCGCCCACCGCACCGTCCCGCAGCGAGCTCGTCGACCATCTCGTACGCACCCGGATCGCGGGGGACGTGGCGACGCCGCGGGAGAACAACCTCAATCACTACCGGGGCCTGGCGAACGGCGACCGCCACTACTGGCTCGGGCTGGAGCTCGGCGACCGGTGGCGGGACGAGCAGGACGTGCTCGCCGTCATGGCGGAGCGCGCCGGAGTCAGCGACGACCCGGCCCACCGCTCGGGCCAGGACACCATCGACCCGGAGCTGACCGTCGACGCGCTCGACCGGGCCGCGCTGCGACTGCGCAAGGCGGCGGCCGCCTCCGAGCGGGTGCTGCTGGCCACCGGCCACCCCGGAGCGCTGCTGGACCTGCACGGCTCGGTGGCAGGCGCGCTGCGCCGCGCCGGCTGCGACATCGTCCGCGTACCCCTCGGTGTCTTCGCGGACAAGGGTGTGATCGTGCAGTTCGCCGGAGTGGCGGTCTACGAGCTCGGCGCCAGCCTCTGGCACACCCACTCTCCCGCGCCCATGCACGCGATCCTCGGGGCGCTGACGGAGGCGGGCGAGCCGCTGCCCGATCTCGTCTTCGCGGACCACGGCTGGGCGGGCTGCGCCGCGGAGCGCGGCATCGACACCGTCGGTTTCGCCGACAGCAACGACCCGGCGCTCTTCCTCGCCGAGGCGGAGGGCACGCTCGCGGTCACCGTGCCGCTGGACGACCACGTGGTGAACCCGCTCCACTACGAGCCGATGACGCAGTACCTGCTGACCGCCGCGGGCCTCGCCGACTAGGCTCTGCGGCCCGGATCCCCGGGGCCGGTCGACACCGCCGACGCAAGCACACGGGCGCCGGGCCCGGCCGGGAGCCGAGCGGAAGCGGCGGAAGCGCCTCCCCGCGGCTCGCCGACTACGGGATCACCACGACCGGCCGCTCGGCCCGGCGCGCGAGCCGCCCCGCCACGGAACCGAAGATCCGGCCGACGAGGCCGTGCGTGGAGCCGACCACGATGGCGTCCGCCTCGTACTCCTGACCGACCTCCTCCAGCTCGTGGCAGATGTCGCCGCCGCGCTCGACCAGGATCCAGGGAATCTCGCTCAGATGGTCGGCGCAGGCCAGCTCGAGCCCGAGCACCTCGGTGCGCTGGTCCGGGACGTCCACGAAGACCGGGGGCTCACAGCCCGCCCACACGGTGGTGGGCAGCCGGTTCGCCACGTGCACGATGATCAGGCCCGAACCGGAGCGGTGCGCCATGCCGACCGCGTAGGCGAGCGCCCGCTCGCTGGAGAGGGATCCGTCGAAGCCGACGACGACACCGTGCTTGAAGGCCGGGTCGCATTCCTGGCGTGCGTCCGCCGCGGCCTCCGGCACCGCCGGGGAGTCGGCAAGCCGCTTGCGGTCCACTGGTTCGGGAATCTCGTGTCCGGCCATGATCGTCTCGGCGAAGGTGATCCTCGTGCGGATGGAACGGCGGATGGTGACAAGCGAAGTCGTGTGAGAAACGTCCGGGAAGCGTCTTTCTTTTGGCCTACCCCAAGGGTACGCAGCTACACCCCGCGTGCCCAGTGGCTGGGGCGGAAGCATGCCCGAGGCCGGCGCTTCTGGCAACAGCGGGAACGGACACGGCCGAACGCCCCGCGACGGCGGAGCCTCCACGCGGCGCGCAGGCCGCCGGAAGCCCGCCACGCCCCGCCGTCGCCCGGCAGAGGGCCGACGGGCGTCCCGTCTCGCCGCACCCTCGCCGCGACCGCCGAGGCGCCCCGCTGCCGCCCTCGGGGCGGCTCGCATGCAGAGGCACCGAGGGGCCGCGGATGCGGCGGGAGCGACGCGAGCACCTCGCCGCGGACCGGGCCACGCCCAACCGCATCGCCCAGCCGCATCGGGCGAGGAAAATTCCACAGATGCCGGTAAATGGTCGCATTCCCGGGGCAGTTCGAGCACCGGCCGGTACGCGGCCGATGGGCGCACAGGGCACAGAAACCGCGGCACGGGGGCGCACACCCCGAAGCACAGGGGGCGCACAGGGCCCTTAGCATTCTTTTCAGCCAAGTTATGGACGTGATACGCCACTTGTAGCGCGCATGTGTCGCCCTTGCACCACCTGCCGGAATGGGGTGTTTCCGACGTATACCCCTCCCGACGCACACGCTGAGCACCCAACGCACTTCCCAGCGGAGTGTCCGGATGCCACTCTTCGTGATCGAATGCTTTACGCCAAGTTGTCATGTCGACATAGCGGTGGCGGTCGAAGTTGTCCCGAGGGCCTCTTCGGACGCAGTAGATTCGATCTTGGCAAAACCACGGCGGGGGAAACCGTGCAGGACCGAGAGGACGCGACCAAACTGAGGGGGGCTTAGGACAATGAGCCAGGACCCAACGCACGGCCCCGCGACGACTACAAGGAAGCTCGCCACCCGGCGGCGCCGCGAGATCGTGGCGGTGCTCCTGTTCGGCGGCGGACCGATATTCGAGAGCTCGATCCCGCTGTCCGTCTTCGGCATCGACCGGCAGGACGCCGGGGTGCCGCGTTACCGACTGCTGGTCTGCGCGGGCGAGGACGGCCCGCTGCGCACCACCGGCGGTCTCGAACTCACCACGCCGCACGGGCTGGACGCCATCGCCCGCGCGGGCACCATCGTCGTCCCGGCCTGGCGCTCCATCACCCAGCCGCCGCCACCGGCCGCGGTCGAGGCACTGCGCCGAGCGCACCAGGAGGGTGCCCGGATCATGGGCCTGTGCACCGGCGCCTTCGTCCTGGCCGCCGCGGGTCTGCTGGACGGCCGTCCGGCGACCACCCACTGGATGTACGCGCCCACCCTCGCCAAGCGCTACCCCGCGGTCCACGTCGACCCCCGGGAGCTGTACGTCGACGACGGGGACATCCTCACCTCCGCCGGCACCGCGGCCGGAATCGACCTGTGCCTGCACGTCGTGCGCACCGACCACGGTGCGGAGGCCGCGGGCGCACTCGCCCGGCGGCTGGTCGTGCCCCCGCGTCGGGGCAACGCCGCGGACATGGGTCAACTGCACCGGCTGGACAGGTCTTTACCGGAGGAGATCGGCACCGACCCGCTGGCCGAGGTCGTCGCCTGGGCGCTGGAGCATCTGCACGAGCAGTTCGACGTGGAGACGCTCGCCGCACGCGCGTACATGAGCAGGCGGACCTTCGACCGCCGGTTCAGGACGCTCACCGGCAGTGCGCCGCTCCAGTGGCTCATCACCCAACGCGTGCTCCAGGCCCAGCGGTTGCTGGAGACGACCGACTACTCGGTGGACGAGGTGGCCGCGCGCTGCGGTTTCCGTTCCCCGGTGGCGCTGCGCGGCCACTTCCGGCGGCAGCTCGGCTCCTCGCCGGCCGCCTACCGGGCCGCGTACCGCGTACGGCGTCCCGGTGCGGCCGGCGCCGCCGAATCGGCGGACAGCACGGTCGCGGTGGCCACCACGACCGAGTACCGGGTGCCGCCCGCGCGCACCGAGGGCACGCGCGGCGAGCTGCCGCGCACCGAGCAGCGACCCGGCGAGGCACGCCCCGACGTGCGCAGCGACGCGGGGCGTCCGGACGGCGTGCGGCCCGAGCAGCTGCGGGCGGGGCGGAGCGAGGGCGCCGGCATGTTCACGGCCGGGCTGATCACCGCCTCCGTGCCGGAGCAGGGCAAGCCCGAGTCGGAGATGTACGTCGCGCGCACACCCGGCAGGCGCACCCGCGGCTGACCTCCGGGCCGGCCCTCGTCGACTCGTCGAACGGACCGGGCCGGGCCAGCCGTCGGGGCGAGGCCGGTTGGTTCACGCTGCCGGGTCGCGCTGCCGGGCCGGATCGTTGACCGCCCGGCGGTTACGACTGCCCCGTGGTCCCCGGCTGTCCCCGCCGCTTCCGGCTGTCCCCGGCTGTCTCCGCCCCCCGGCTGCTCGCGGTCGGGACGCCACTTCGCCGCATCGTCACCTCGTCACGTCGCAGCCGTCCGACGGTCCGCACGGTGCGGCGGGTCGCGCTGTCCGACACGTCCCTGCGGGCCCGGCGCAGAAATGCCTGCCTCTCCGCACCGTGCCCTCCGCCCCGCCAACCGCCCCGCGCAGCAGGGGCGTTCGCGGTTCACGGGCGCCGGCGCCACCGCCACGCGCGCGGTCGCATCGCCGCGTGCGGCGGCGGTCCGGGAGCGGTCCTCCGGAGGCGTCGCCCGTTCCGCGGGAGCCGATTCCGCCCGGTCCGCCGGGAGGGCAGACCCCCGGCGAAGTGCCACGTAGGGTGATCGGCATGAACGATCGCATGGTGTGGATCGACTGCGAGATGACCGGTCTCTCGCTGTCCAAGGACGCGCTCATCGAGGTGGCCGCGCTGGTGACCGACTCGGAGCTCAACATCCTCGGCGAGGGGGTGGACATCGTCATCCGACCGCCGGACGACGCGCTGGCGCAGATGCCCGAGGTGGTGCGCGCCATGCACACCAGTTCCGGGCTGCTGGAGGAGCTGGAGGGCGGCACGTCCCTTGCTGAGGCGGAGGAGCAGGTGCTCGCCTATGTGAAGGACCACGTGCCGGACCCGGGGAAGGCGCCGCTGTGCGGCAACTCCGTCGCCACCGACCGGGGCTTCCTGGCACGGGACATGCGCACGCTGGAGAACCATCTGCACTACCGGATCGTGGACGTCTCCTCGATCAAGGAGCTCTCCCGCCGCTGGTACCCCCGCGCGTACTTCAACAGCCCGGAGAAGAGCGGCAATCACCGCGCGCTCGCCGACATCCGGGAGTCGATCGCGGAGCTCCGCTACTACCGGGAGGCGGTCTTCGTCCCGCAGCCCGGCCCGGACTCCGAGACCGCGAAGGAGATCGCCGCCCGGCACGTGCTGCCGGCCGAGCCGAAGCCCGAGCAGCCCGCCTGATCCCGCCGCGCGGGGCGTCCGGGCCCAGCGGGTACGGGCAGCGGGTGCGGGCGCGCCGCGGGGCCTGCGGGAAGCGAGGGAAAAGGGGTGCGCGAGCACCCGCGCAAACCCTGTACACTTCATATCGGCCGGTACGGAGAGGCACTTTCCGCAGCCGGTCGTGGTGGATGTAGCTCAGTCGGTAGAGCACCTGGTTGTGGTCCAGGATGTCGCGGGTTCAAGTCCCGTCATTCACCCTTAGTGATCAAGGCTCTGACCTGGGGAAACTCAGGTCAGGGCCTTTTTCTCTGAGCTCATGGCCGAACCATGGGCAGACCGGTGTCGGGATCGATCGCCAACGTCCCGGACATGGCGAGCATCAAGGAGCACACCCAGCAAGGACGGAACGGTCACCCACCGGGTGCGTTGGTTTCAGGGCGGCCGTGGCGGATCCCGGGAGTCGCAACGGCTCGCTGACCCGACGTCGGCAGAATCCTTCAAAGAGCCGGCTCGTGCAGGTGCCAGGCCGCCTCGACTCCCGGATTGCACCGCGCGCACCGGAGGTTCCTCGCCGACCTCGCCCGGCACACCCCGCTGCTGCCCGACGCCGCGCAGCTGATGTTCATCGACATCGACCCCACCCACTGCCAGGTCCACGGACGGGCCGAACAAGGCGCCGAGCACGGGCGCCTGAAGGGGCAGCACACCCTGTACCCGATCCTGGCCACCCACTCCACCAAGCTCGCCCGCCCCGTCATCGGCGCGATCTCGGCCGGAGAGCACTGACCGGCGCCGCACACGGGCCGTGGTGCCCTGGCCGACCGCTGCCAACAGGACCCGGGGGATGGTTCGCCACCCATCGCGGCTACAAGTGGCTCCGACTTGCCATACGGTGCCATCAAACGACCGTCGAAGATGCCGGACCGAGGGCACCAGAGTGTCGGGCGGCGTGAACATGCCGCTGACGGAGAGGAGTTGGCCGCGTGGAATCAGGCCCGGTTCCGACGATCGACGAGTCGTTGGCGCGAGAGCTGCTGGAGGAGCAGTTCCCGCAGTGGGCGGGGCTCCCTCTCGTACCGCTGGATCCCGGCGGGTCCGACCACGTCATCTTCCGGCTGGGGGACTCGCTGTCGGTCCGGCTGCCACGCGGGGACTGGGCTGCCGGGCAGGCCCTCAAGGAGGCGGAGTGGTTGCCTCGGCTTGCTCCCCTGCTGCCTCTGGAGGTGCCCTCGCCGGTCGGCACCGGGACGCCCGCTCTTGGCTACCCCTGGCACTGGTCGGTCCACCGCTGGTTGCGAGGCGAGACCGTCACTGACGTTGTTGACCAGTCCGACGCTCCCGGGCCGGCAGCTCAGCTCGCCGACTTCGTGCGGGCGTTGCACCGCGTTCCCACGCCCGACCGCGCATCCGGCTCCCGGAACAACGGCGAGGACGCGGGCGGTGACGGGGACGCCGGCCTGGCGCGACCCCGGCTCTCGGCCCGTGACGCGTCGACCCGTGCCGCCATCGCCGCCGTCGCCGACACCTTCGACGCCGCTGCTCTGCTACGGGCATGGGAGGACGCGCTCGCCGCCCCGGCCTGGGAGGACGAGCACGAACCGGTCTGGTGCCACGGCGACCTCCACAACGGAAACCTCCTCATCGACCAGGGCCGGCTCACCGCCGTGATCGACTTCGGTTCGTTGGGAATCGGTGATCCCGCCATCGACCTGATGGCCGCCTACACCCTGCTCTCGCCCCGGACCCGTGAGGTGTTCCGGCAGCGGATCGGCCTCGACGGGGCCACCTGGGCGCGCGGCCGAGGCTGGGCGCTGACCACCGGTCTCAACGCCTACACGTCCTACGCCGACACCCACCCCCACGTGGCACGCCAGACGTACCGGCAGATCACGCAGGTGTGGATGGACCACGCCGCGGGTCCCGTCGCTCCGTGACAGGACCCACGGCGTGCGGACGGTCGTCCGACCTCCTGACGGGTTCAGGTACGGGCGACAGGGGTCAGGTACGGGAAGCGCCTGTCGACGAAGGCGTTGCTGAACTTCCCCTCCGGGTCGAACCGGCGGCGCAGCACGGCGAAGTCGGCGCCGCGCGGGTACAGTTCCGCGACCCGGTGCGGCGCCGGCGCGGTCAGTTTCGCCCGGTGCGGACGCGCTCCGTACGGCACCAACCGCTCCTCCACCGCCGCGATTGCGGGGGCGACCGCCGCCTCGTCGTCGATCCGGGTGAAGTGGAACGTCACCGTGTCCCGGCCGTAGGCAGGGCTCAGCCACAGGTCGTCGGCGCGCACCGAACGGATCTCGGACATCTGGAGCACCGGGGCCGGCCGCTCCCCCGGGTCGCGCAGGGAGGTCGCCGCCGCGGGCGCCGTGTGTTCGAATCGCGGCCGGAGTAAGTTGATCCGGCCGGGAGTTCGGACCCCGCCGTTTTTCTGTGCACGGACGGCCCGGTGGGGCGGATCGGTCCGCAGGATCGACACCGCTCGGCACCGTTCGACACCGCTCGGCACCGTTCGTCACCGTTCGGCAGTGGCCGGGTCCGGATCGTCGTCGGCCGAGAACCCCGAGGAGCCACCGTGAAGTACACCGTCTCGATCGAGATCGCGCTGCCGCGTGAGCAGGTCCTCCGACTGCTCGAGGACCCCGAGCACCGGGCGAAGTGGCTGGAGGGGCTGGTGCTGCACGAGCCGCTGCGCGGTGAGGACGGGCAGGTCGGCACCGAGTCCAGGGTCGTGTTCCGAACGGGGAAGCAGACCATGGAGTGCACGGAGACCATCACCCGCCGGGAACCGGAGGACATGCGGAACGTCCCCTCCGACCGTGTCGTCCACTACGAGCGCGAGATCGTCGGGAACGGCATGTGGAGCGCCGCGCGCGAGCGACTGACGGAGTCCGGGCCCGAGGGCACGCTCTGGGCGAGCGAGAACGAGTACCGGTTCACCGGTCCGATGCGCTTCGTGGCGCCCCTGCTGCGCGGTGTCTTCACCAAGCAGTCGCGGAAGGTGATGCGGGACTTCAAGGCGTTCGCCGAGCAGGGGACGGACGTCCGTGACGCCAAGGGCTGACGGCCCTTCTCCCGGCGCCCTCAACTCCCGGTCCGTGCCGCGCCTTTGACGGGGCAACCGGGCCCGCGCACGTCCTCGGCGACGGGTGCGGGGCCGGCTGCCTCTGGGCGTACGGGGCCCGGAGCGGTTCAGCCGGAAGCTGCGCGGCTGATCTCCTCCAGCAGTTCCGCCTGCCGCTGGACCTCGGGGTCCGGATGCGCGGCGGTGCGCACCGCTTCGGCGAAGGCGGTGACGGCGTTGTCGACCTGGTCGTCGACGGCGAGGGGGATACGGGTGACCTCACCGCCGCGTTCCAGCCGCACTTCGGGCAGATGGTCGGCGGGCGGGGTGTACGCCCGGTCGACGGTGAGCCGTCCCTCGCTGCCCTGGTACGTGTAGCTGCTCCGGTAGGAGTGGTCGAGACCGTAGGTGAGCTGGAGGGCGAGGCCGTCGCCGCCGTCCAGGAGCGCGGAGCCCGAGGTGTCGACCGTGTCCCCCGGCCCGCGTCGCCCGACGGCGCCCACCAGCCGCAGCGGGTGGCCCGGAGCGGCCAGATGCAGCGCCGCGCGGACCGGGTAGACGCCGGTGTCCCACAGTGCGCCGCCGCCCAGCGCGGGCTGGTAGCGGATGTCGAACCTCGGCCTTCGGGGCACCGTGTACGTCGCCTCGAAGCTCTGCAGCCGCCCGATCGCGCCCTCGGTGACGTACCGCAGCGCGGCCCGGTGCTGGGAGTGGTGGACGAAGAGCACGTTCTCCGTCAGGGCCAGGCCCCGTTCGCGGGCGAGGGCGGAGAGTTCAGCCGCCTCCGGCCCCGACATCGCGACGGGCTTCTCCACCAGCACGTGTTTGCCCGCGAGGAGTGCGGCCCTGGCCCAGCGGGCGTGCAGCGCGCAGGGCAGCGGGAGGTAGACGGCTTCGACGGCTTCGTCCTCCAACAGGTCCGGGTACGAGCCGAAGGCCCGGCAGCCGTACTCCGCGGCCGTCTGCGCCGCTCTGTCCGGGTCCCGGCTGGCCACGGCGGCCAGCGTGACCTCGTGGGAGGCGGCGAAGGCGGGCAGCATGCGACGTCTGGCGAACTCGGAGGCGGCCCCGAGGACGGCGATGCGTACGGGTTCGCTCATGACAGCGTCACCGCCCCCGAGTTGAGCACGGCGAGCAGGCTGCGCGCCTGGACGGCGACCTGGTGTCCGGCGCGCACCAGGCCGCCGAGTTGGCCCGGTGTGATCCAGGTGTACTCGGGCGGCGGGTCCAAGAGCTCCGGGTCGCCGAGCCCGTCCACCGACACGAACCGGCAGCGGCTCTCGGCGTTCAGGAACCGGCCGCCCTCCTCGGAGTGCACGGCCGTGTAGAGGACGTCCCGGCTGTCCGCGGTCTCGACCAGCTCGGCGTAGCGCGGGAGCTGCCCGTGGCCGTCCGGCGCGTACTGCACCGTCGGGGCGACCTCGACCGTGTGCAGCAGGCCGTCCTCCGGGCGGGCCTGCGCCAACAGGTGCGGTGTGCCGTCGAAGTGGCGGACGAGGAAGGCGCTGACGCTGCGGGCGAGCGGCTCGAAGAGCGGCTGTGTCCATCCGCCCACTTCGCGGCCCTCGGCCTCGACGGCGGCGGCGATCACGCGGAAGCCGCGGTCCTCGACGTGGCGGATGCACTCCGCCTCGCGCACCCAGCCCCGTATCCCCTCGAGCGGCACGGACTCCACGCGCACCCGGCGGCGGGCGCGTTCGCGGGTCAGCCAGGACTGCACCTCGACGTCGGTGTGCAGGGCCCGGGGCTCCTCGGCGGGAGTGGGGAGGCAGGCCAGCACCGTCCTGGTGTCCATGTTGACCACGTTGTCCCGGCGCAGCAGCGTTCCGAGCTGGCCGAGCGTCAGCCAGCGGTGGTCCGGTGCGGCGGCCGGGTCCTCGGCGACGTGCTCGTCGGTCTCCACGACGACGTTGCGGTTCGACTTGTGGAGGAACCACTCGCCGTGCTCGGACTGGAGCGTGTCGACCAGCGGACGCCCGCGGCCGGGCAGGAGGAAGTGGTCGAGGAAGGGCACTGGTGAACCCCCGTGCACGCGCTGGTAGTTGCTGCGCGTCGCCTGCACGGTGGGAGAGAGCTGCACCAGGCCGGGGTTGCCCGGCTCGGTCTTGGCGTACGTCAGGAAGTGCAGGACGCCGTCGAACTCCCGGGCGAGCATGCCGAGCACGCCCACGTCCGGCTGGACCATGATGGGCTGCTCCCACCGGGCGCCGGCCCCGTCGGTCCGGGGTGCGTCGGTCTCGGGTCTGCGCAGCCCCTCGACGGTGAAGAAGCGTCCGCTGCGGTGGACGAGGTCGCCGGTCTCCTTGTGGAACGTCCAGCCCTCCAGCTCGGCGAACGGGATGCGGCGCACCCGCGCCGCTCGGGCCCGCCGGCGTTCCGCCAGCCAGTCCGTGACCTCCCCGGTCGGGCACCGGGCCCCGGTCGAGGGGTCGACGGCGGCCAGGGAACGGGCGATCGCGGCGTCGGGGCCGGCCGCTGCCCGGGGCCGCGGCACGCGGCCGGGGCTCACCTGGCGCCTCCCGCGAACTCCCGCACCGAGGCGATGACGTAGTCGGTCATCTCGTCGGTGAGGCCGGGGTAGACGCCGGTCCAGAAGGTGCGTTCGGTGACGACGTCGCTGTTGGTCAGGTCGCCGACGACGCGGTGCGGCTGGTTGCGGTAGGCGGGCTGACGGGTGAGGTTGCCCGCGAACAGGCGGCGGGTGCCGATCTTGCGGCTCTCCAGGAAGGCGGTCAACTCCCCGCAGGTGAAGGGCGCGTCCTCGGCCACCGTCATCACGAAGCCGAACCAGCTCGGTTCGCTGTCCGGTGTCGCCTCGGGCAGCAGGATGTGCGGCACTCCGTCCAGACCGTCGCGCATCCGCTGCCAGTTGTGCCGGCGGGCCGCGATGAAGCCGTCCAGCTTGTTCAGCTGCGACAGTCCGAGGGCGGCCTGGAGATCGGTGGACTTCAGGTTGTAGCCGACGTGGGAGAAAATGTACTTGTGGTCGTACCCGGGCGGGAGCGTGCCCAGTTGGTGGTCGAAGCGCTTGAGGCAGGTGTTGCTGTGGCCCGGTTCGCACCAGCAGTCCCGGCCCCAGTCGCGGAGCGACTCGACGATCCGCGCGACCCGCAGGTTCGAGGTGGTGACGATGCCGCCCTCGCCCATGGTCAGGTGGTGCGCGGGGTAGAAGCTCACGGTGCTGACGTCGCCGAAGGTGCCGGTGAGCCGCCCCCGGTAGGTGGTGCCGACCGCGTCGCAGTTGTCCTCCACGAAGACCAGGCCGTGGTCCGCGGCGAGTTGGGCGACCTCCTCCACCTCGAAGGGATTGCCGAGCGCGTGGGCGATCATGATGGCGCGGGTCTTGGGGCCGATGGCGGCGGCGACCCGGTCGGCGGTGGTGTTGTAGGTGCCCAGTTCGATGTCGACGAAGACCGGCACCAGACCGTTCTGCAGGATCGGGTTGACCGTGGTGGGGAATCCGGCGGCGACGGTGATGACCTCGTCGCCGGGCAGCAGCCGGCGCTCGTCGAGCTGGTGCGAGGTGTACGCGGTCAGGGCCAGCAGGTTGGCGGACGAACCGGAGTTCGTCAGATGCGCCTTGCGCCGCTTCAGGAACCGCGCGAAGGAGGACTCGAAGCGCCGCGAGTACGGGCCGGCCGCGATGCGCATGTCCAGCGCGGCCTCCACGAGGGCGGCCCGGTCGTCCTCGTCCAGGACGGCGCCGGAGGGCCAGATCTCCGTCTCGCCGGGGACGAACTTCCCGTCCCCGCGCAGACTTTGGTGGTGCTTCCTGGTCTCCTCCAGGGCCCGCGTGCGGTGTTCCTCGTTCACGTCCACTGTCTCCCCTGTCTGACCTGGTCCTTCGTCGGTTTCCACCATGCCGTGTTCTCGCGGTACCAGGCGACGGTGGCGGCGAGCCCCTCGTCGAAGCCGACCCGCGGCGCGCAGCCCAGCTCCGCGCGGGTCCTGGAGTCGTCGAGGGAGTAGCGCAGATCGTGGCCCTTGCGGTCGGTGACGTGGCGGACCATGGAACTGTCCGCGCCGCACAGCGCCAGGAGCCGCTCGGTGACGTCGAGGTTGCTCAGTTCGTGGCTGCCGCCGATGTGGTAGACGCCGCCCGCCCGGCCCCCGGTGAGCACGTGCTGGACGGCTCGCGCGTGGTCGTCCACGTGGATCCAGTCGCGCACGTTCTGGCCGGTGCCGTAGACGGGCACGGGCTCGCCCTCCAGGAGGTTGGTCGTGAAGAGCGGGATCAGCTTCTCGGGGTGCTGGTACGGGCCGTAGGTGTTGGAGCAGCGGGTGATCGAGACGTTCAGTCCGAAGGTGCGCCAGTACGCGCGCACGGTCACGTCCGCAGCCGCCTTGGACGCCGCGTACGGGGAGTTGGGCAGCAGCGGCGAGTCCTCGTTCCAGGACCCCTCGGCGATGCTGCCGTACACCTCGTCGGTGGAGATGTGCACCATGCGCGGGACCCCGGCGGCCAGAGTGGCGTCCAGGAGCGTCTGGGTGCCCACCACGTTGGTGCGGGTGAAGACGGCGGGGGCGTCCAGGGAGCGGTCGACGTGCGATTCGGCGGCGAAGTGCACCACGGCGTCGTGGCCGGGCACGACCTCGCGCAGCAGTTCCGCGTCGCAGATGTCGCCGCGCACGACGCTCAGCCGCGGGTGCCCGACGGGGATGTTGTCGACGTTGCCGGCGTAGCTCAGCTTGTCCAGGACGGTGACGCGGGCCTGCTCGTAGCTTTCGTAGCCCCCGTCGAGCATGGTGCGGACATAGTGCGAGCCGACGAAGCCGGCTCCTCCCGTGACCAGGATCCTCACGGCGCCACCTCCCGTGCGAGTGCGTTCGGTTGACCGCCGGGGGCGCCGGGCGGCGCGTGGGGCGGGGTGTTCGGCGGGGTGTCCAGATGGACCTCGGCCGCGTCGGAGATGAGCGATCCGCTGCCGCTGCGGCGCCCGGTCACCCGCGCGCCGTCGAGCACGATCGAGTTCCGGAGGTCGGCTCCCCGCAGCACGCAGCCGCTGCCTATGGAGGTGCCGGGACCGATGTGGCAGTCCTCGATCAGTGAGCCCGCCCCGACGACGACGGGCCCGGTGATGACGGAACGCACCACGGTGGCGCCCGGACCGAGCCGCACCGGGCCGCTCAGGTCGCTGCGCCCGTCGGCGGCGATGCCCACGTCGCCCTCCAGGGCGTTCAGCAGGCGCCTGTTGCAGTCGAGCAGGTCCGCCACGCTCCCGGTGTCCTTCCAGTAGCCGTCGTACTCCCCCGCGGTAACCCGGTCGCCACCCTCGACCAGCTTCTGCACCGCGTCGGTGATCTCCAACTCGCCGCGTGCGCTGGGCCTGATGGCCGCGACCGCCCGGTGGATGGCCGGTCCGAAGAAGTACACGCCGATCAGGGCCAGATCGCTGCGCGGCCGGCTCGGCTTCTCCACCAGCCGCAGGACCCGTCCCCGGGTGTCCAGTTCGGCCACGCCGAAGGCGCGGGGGTCGGCGACCCTGGCCACCGCCAGGTGGGCGTCCGAACGGTTCCTGCGGAAGTCCTCGGCCAGCTCCGCGATGCCGCTCTCCACGACGTTGTCGCCGAGGTACATCACGAAGTCGTCGTCGCCGAGGAAGGGGCGGGCGAGCGCCACGCAGTGCGCCAGTCCCAGCGGTTGTTCCTGCCTGAGGTAGGTGATCCGGGCGCCGAAGCGGGACCCGTCGCCCAGCCGGGCCTCGATGGCCGGCCCCCACTCGCCGACGACGACGCAGATCTCGCGCACTCCGAGCGCGCGGATGTTCGTCAGCACGTGTTCGAGGACCGGTTGGTTGGCGATGGGCATGAGCTGCTTGGGCATGGTCTCGGTGAACGGCCGCAGCCGCGTGCCGAGTCCTCCCGCGAGTACGAGCGCCTTCATCGTCTCTCCCCCTGTGGGCCCGCGCCGTCGCCCCGTGTGCCCTCACCTCGTGCGCCGTGGTCCCGGGCGCCCTCGCCCCAGGTGTCGCGGCCCCGGGTGTCGCGGCCCTGCGGGTCGGTGAGGTGCCCGGGCGCGACGGCCTGCCAGGTGGCGAGCATTCCGGCCGCCCGTGCCGCCGCCAGGCCCGGCGCGTTCGCGTCCTTCGGGGAGAGCAGCGGTGTGCCCTCGCAGCCCCAGGGGATGGCCAGTTCGGGGTCGAGCGGGTCGATGTCGATCTGCGTGCCCGGCACGTACGTGGCGGACAGGGCGTAGCAGACGCAGGCGTCGTCGGTGAGCGCGAGGAACCCGTGCCCCACGCCGTCCGGGACGTAGACCGCACGGCCCGTGCCCGGGTCGAGCTCGGTGACGTGGTGGCGGCCGAACGTCGGCGAGCCGACGCGCAGATCCACCACCACGTCCCGCACCGCGCCGCGCACACAGGTCACGTACTTGGTCTGGCCGGGCGGGACGGCGACGCCGTGGATCCCGCGCAGCGTGCCGCGCCGGGACACGGAGTGGTTGATCTGCCGTGGCGTGAAGGGGTGGCCGAGCACCTGCTCCAGCAGGTCGGTGCGCAGCACCTCGCTGAACGTGCCGCGCGCGTCCGGCAGTTGCGCCGGTGTGACCACATACGCGCCCGGTACGGCCGTCTCCTCGATCCGCACTGTCCGTACCCCCTGTCGTGACTTGCTGGTGTCCGCCTCAGATCCCGGCCGACTCCCGGTGCTCGGCGACGGCGGCCCGCAGCGCTTCCGCGACCTTCCGCGTCTCCGCGTCGCTCAGGGCCTGGTGGATGGGGAGCAGCAGCGTGCTGTCGGCCGCCGCGTCGGTGCCGGGCAGCTCGGTGGCCTCGGCCTCGTAGATCGGGACCCGGTGCAGCGGCGGGTAGCGGAACGTGGTGTAGACGTCCTGCTCCAGCAGTGCCGCGGCGACCCCGTCCCGGATCCGCGGGTCCATCTGGACCCAGTAGAAGTAGTACGAGGTGCTGTGGCCGGCGGCGAGCGGCGGCGGCACCCGTACCCCGTCGGCCTCGGCGAGCAGTTCGTCGTAGGTCTCGGCGACGGCCCGCCGCCGGGCGATCGACTCGGGCAGCCGGCCGAGCTGGACGGTGCCCAGAGCCGCCGTCAGATCGTTGCCGATGACCCTGCGGCCGAACCCCTGCACGTCCAGCTCCCACCAGCGCGCGGACACCCGGGCGCCGGCGAAACCGCTGGAGCGTTCCAGCCCGTGGTAGGCGAGGGCCCGGGCGCGTCGGGCGAGGTCCGGGTCGCGGACGAAGAGCATGCCGCCGTCTCCGGTCACCAGGACCTTCATGGCGTCGAAGCTCCAGACGGCGATGTCGCCGAAGGTGCCGCACGCTCTGCCGTCGGCGGTGGAGGCGACGGCGCAGGCGGCGTCCTCGACCAGGGTCACGCCGCGCTCGGTGCACAGCGCGGCGATGCGGGCGATGTCGCCGGGGTCGCCGCCGTAGTGCAGCACCATCACGGCTCTGGTGCGCGGTGTCAGCGCGCGCTCGATGTGTTCCGCGGTCGGGTTGAGGCGGTGCGGGTCGACGTCGCAGAAGACGGGCCGGGCCCCGGTGGCGGCGATGGCGTTGGCGGCGGCCACGAAGAAGACCGACGGCAGCACCACCTCGTCGCCGGGGCCGAGTTCCAGCAGTTCGGTGGCGAGGAAGAGCCCCGCCGTACCGGAGTTGAGGAACAGCAGGCTTTCCGCGTCGGCGCCGATGTGGTCGGCGAACTGCGCCTCGAACTCGCGGGTTCTCGGGCCGTGGCCGAGCCAGTTCGAGGCGAACACCTCGGACACCGCCGCAAGCTCTGCCTCACCGAGGCTCGGCTGGAAGACGTTGATCACGCGGGCTTCCTCACGGTTGGGGACCACGGGGGTGGCGGGCGGGTACGACTGTGTGGAGGTCTGTGTCGGTCGGGGGAAAGTGGCGGGCGGGTTCAGGCCCGGGCCCGGTGGTGGCGGGTGAGGCGCTCCAGGACGGGTACGGTCTCGCTCGGCCCGGGCGCCGACAGCAGATCCGTGTACAGGCCGGTCGCGGCCTCGGCGAACGAGGGTTCGCCGATGAGCCGTGCCAGTCCCGCGCGGAGCTCGGCGCCCGAGTGGCGGTCGGCCCGCACGCCGGTGCCGGCCCCGCTGCCGACGAGGAACCGGCTGGTCAGGGGTGCTTCCATGGGGTAGCGCGGATCCATCACCACGAACTGCGGGATCCGGGCGGCGAGTGCCGCGCCGAAGGTGCCGTGCCCACCGTGGTGGATCACGGCCGAGCAGGTCGGCAGCAGTTCGGACAGCGGGACGTAGTCGATGACCCGTACGTTGTCGGGGATCCGGTCGGCGACCGCGAGTTGAGTCGCGTCCAGCGTGGCGACCGCCTCGACGTCCAGACCGTCGACCATCTCCAGCACCCGGTTGACCAGCAGGCCGCTCTCCTGCGACCAGGCGCGGACCGAGGAGCCGAGCGTGATGGCGACCCGTGGCCCGGCCGATGGTCCGTACAGCCATTCGGGCAGTGTGCTGCTCCCGGTGTACGGAACCCACCGCACGGACACGGTGCGCGCCCGCGTCGGCAGCCGCATCGCCTCCAGGACGGGGTTGACCGTCCACTGACCGAGCAGCAGTTCGTCCGTCACGGCCAGTCCGTGGCGCGCGGCCATGGGTGCGACGGAGGCGGTCAGCGGTTCTTGGGCGGTGAGTGCTCCACCGGTCTGCTCCTTGCCCCGGGCGTACTGCTCGTGCGCCCAGCCGAACAGGTCGGGTCCCCACACGAAACGGGCGTGGGCGGCGCCGGAGACCTGCGCCGCGACGGCCGCGGCCGGCATCGTCGGGTCCCACAGGACCAGGTCGGGCCGCCAGGAGCGGCAGATGTCCACGAGCCCGTCCAGGGCCGGCTGCGGTTCGTCCGCACGCGCCGTCGGCGGCTGGAAGTCGCGCAGTGCGGGGAGCATGTAGTCGCGGTGGTAGGACCAGAGGTAGCGCTCGTGCCCGCTCAGGTCCAGGGTCTTGGTGATCTGTTCGAGGTCGGCGGCGACGTCCGGGGGCACCGGCCGGCCCGCTCCCAGCGGCTCCGGCAGCGTCCGCTCGTCGCCGAGCGGGACGGCCGTGAGGCCCGCGCCGGTGACGGCGTCCGCCAGCGAGGGGTGCGAGGCGACCCGCACCTCGTGGCCGGCGGCACGCAGGGCCCAGGCCAGCGGCACTCCGGGGTAGAGGTGGGCTGCCGCCGGCCAGACGCAGATCAGGACGCGCATGGTGGTCTCTCTCCGGCTCGCTCAGACACGGGTCATGACCGCGAACCATGCCTGGGCGACTCCGGGGTCGAACGCCACGTCCAGTTCGGCCGGCTCCAGCGTGTCCACACGCCATCCGGCACCGGTGAACGCGTCCCGCAGGGCCTGCTCGGGAACGCGCTGCGGGCCCCAGGTGCCCGGCTGCCGGTCGCTGAAGCACATCAGATGGCAACGTCCGCCCGGCACCGTGACGGAGGCCATGCTGCGGGCGAGCAGCGGGCGGTCCTGCGGGGCGAAGCAGTGGAAGAGGCCGACGTCGACGAGGGTGTCGAACTGCTCGCCCAGGGTGTCCAGTCGCAGTGCGTCCCACTCCAGGAAGCGGACGTCCAGGCCGCGTTCGCGCGCTTTGCCCCTGGCGAGGGTGATCGCGCTGGGGGCGGCGTCGACTCCGGTGGTCTCCAGCCCGTGCTCGGCGGCCAGCACGGCGTTGTCGCCGCTTCCGCAGCCGACGTCGAGCACGCGCCCGCGCAGGGCGCCCTCTTCGACGAGCCGTACGAGGGTGGACTGCGGCCGGTTGATCTCCCAACCCGCTCCCGGCTCACCGGCGTAGTGCCGCTCGAAGATCTCCACGCCGCTGCCGGACGGCTGCGGGTGCACACCATGTCCGGCGGCCGGTGGCAGTGGCTCGCTCATGGTCTCTCCCGGATTGCCTGTCTCGTACGTCGAAAATCCCTGCTGAGAGGGTCATCGACCGTAGATCGGCCAAGCTAGCCCACTTCCGGGGCGCCGAAAGATCCAAGCGCGGAGTCCGTGACACATATCAGGAAGCTGCCTCGGCACCTTGCTGCCGCAGCGAGGATCTGGCAGCGGCGTCGACGAGCAGGTGCCGGACCGTCGTCGCCCACAGGGCACCGGCGGCCAGCAGGCCGACCAGGGTCAGGACCCCGGAGACCGAGAGGCCGGCGACCGCTGCGACGCCGCCGACGACTCCGACGGCGATGAGCATGACCGCCACTCCCCGGTACTCCGGGTGACCGAAGGCCCGGGACAGCGGGAAGAAGTGCACACCGACCACGATCGCGATGAGCGCCGGGATGAAGCCCTGCTGCCCGGTGACGTTGCCGAGCACGATGACGGCCATGATGCCGAACCCCTGCGCGATATTGCTCCACACCAGGGTGCGGTACGCGCGTTCGTACGCCTCCTTCTCGCCGTCCGTGCCCAGGCGCCGGACCGCGAGGACGATCAGAGCCGCGGCGAGGGCCAGCCCGACAGCGAGGACGCCGACGCGGATCGGGCCTTCGAGGGTGACGGTGCCGACGAACCACCAGGCGACACCGAAGAACGTGAGGATCATCCCGGACCCGCGGGTTCCGCGCCGAGGGTCCGACCGAGGAGGTGTGCTCATCATCCGGGCCATCAAAGCAGACCGGGCGCGCCCGGGACCAGGACTGATTTCACCCATAACCCCCAACCAACCGAATGTCGGAACCGCCCCGAAGGACAGCACGTGACAGATGTCAGCGAGTGTTGACCACTCATTGTGACTTCCGGTGTGTGCGTGCATGCTGAACGGGTAGTTCGCTGCCTTTGTCGGAATTCGGACAGGAAAATCGAGCTCCATTCTCTTCGGGCAGTCGGTTTCTTTGTTTCCCTGACCAACGAACAGGTTCGTAGTGTGACGATGGATGCTGCGGTGAGCCGCGCTCAGACCGACGCGACCGAAGCGCTGGGACTGCGCCTCTACTCCCGAGCGCCGATCACGCCCCGATGGCTGGTGAACACGGTCGTACCGCTGGTTCGCCCCCTGAGCGAGGAACGCGCGGGGCTGGTGCATCTGCGCCGCGGCTGGCTCCACGGGCCGCACGTCGACATCGTGTCCCACCCGGCTCCGGGACTGCCCGCTCCGCTCTGGTCGGATCTCGCCGGCCGAATTGATTTCGGAACCGTTTCGGCGGACGACGAAATAAACGAAGAGACCTATCTGGCACAGGCCCGGGAAATAGGCAGACTCGAAGGAGTTTCGCCGCCCTATCTCCCGATGCGCGCGCACGGAACCGTCGAACTCCTCCGCAGCGGCGATGTGGAGACCTGGCCGCAACCCCTTCAGGGGCTGCGCGACATGGCCCTCGACCAGATGACCCCGCCGCTGCTCTCCACGCTGGACGCCCTGACCCGTGACCCGGCCGGCGCGTCCGTCCACGTCACGGAGGCGTTCGCCGCGCTGGCCTCGGCCCATCGCGCGGGCGCGGCCCAGGGCGTGTTCTCCATGCGTTCGCACGCCGAGGCGTTCCTGGCCTGGGCGTCGCCCAGGTCGGACCCGCGCCCCGCCTTCGACCGGCGACTGAAGACCGACGCACCGAGGCTGCGGCCCGTGGTCGAGCACGCCCTCGCCGGCGCCGGCGACCCGCTGACCGCGCTGTGGGGCCGGGGCTTCGCCTACTGCATGGGCGCCTTCGACCACGCCGTGGCGCAGGGTCAGCTGACCCAGGCCGGGGTGGACGGGCTCGGCGGCGGTTTCGACTCCGAGACGATGGGCCCGCCCGGCGGCGACGGCCGCGCGGCCCACCGGCCCAGCGCTTTCCACAGCGCCGTCGCGGCGTCCGGGGTCAACGACGGACCCAACGAGTGGTTCGCCTCCTACCGGCTGCTGGTCAACCTCTTCTACCAGCAGCTTCCGCTGCTCGGTGTCCCACCGATGCACCGCTACTACTTCTGCTACGCCCTCGCCGAGCTCGTCGACGAGGTGCTGGGCAGCTCCTGGCAGGACCGGATGGGCCCTGCCGGGGGAGAGACCCCGGTGAGCCCCGCATGACCGACCGGACCACTCCGCACGAGACCACCGCACCGCA
This sequence comes from Streptomyces sp. XM4193, assembly GCF_023072595.1. Classification (GTDB taxonomy): domain Bacteria; phylum Actinomycetota; class Actinomycetes; order Streptomycetales; family Streptomycetaceae; genus Streptomyces. The sequence continues at coordinate 162,280 of NZ_JALLGK010000009.1, read as the reverse complement.
CGGGACCATCGCACCTCGGGAGACCGTCGCACCGCACGAGACCGCCGCACCGCACGAGACCGCCGCGCACTCCCCCGAGGGGGAGCCGCTGTGGATGCTGCGGATCAACCCGCTGCGCCGCGTCCGCCTGGCCGACCCCGCCCTCGCGGCGGAACTCGCCGCCCTCGGGCAGCTGGAGGACGAGGTCCGGCAGCTCGCGGCCCGGTGTTCGGACGCGCTCTACGGACTGATCGGCGAGGCCACCGACCGCGACGTCCGCGGTCGGCTGATCGCGCTGCGCCGGGCCATCCACAACGACACCGTCCCCCGGCCCGAACTGCTCGTCGACCACCCCGACGTGGCCCGCTGGCAGGAGACCCGCGCCCGGCGGGGCGAGGCCCGCGAGCGGATCGCCGCACTGCATCCCGAGGCCCTCGCCGCGGAGCGCCGGACGCTGGCCGCACTGCTCGGCGACGCCGATCTGCGCCGCTCCATGGCCCTGGTCGCACCCGACGCGGCAGAGGGCTCCGAGCGGTACGTCGAGGCGGTCACGGGCGCCAGGCCGCTGACCGCACGACTGCGCAAGTCCGAGCGGGGACTGGTCCAGTACGTCACCAGGGCGATGGTCCGCACCAGCCCGATGGCCCGGTTCACCGCGGTCGGGTTCGCCGTGCCGGAGCCGGACGGACCGCCGCTGGACGCGCCCGAGTTCGGACGTCCGGTGCCCCGGCCCGGCCTGGACCGCGTGATGCTCGACCATGTGCTGGGCGGGCTCCACACGAGCGGGGGCCGTACGGGGCCGGACACCCTCGTCCAGCTGCCGCCCACCTCCCAGCTCTCCGAGGACGGCGGGCAGTTGTTCTTCCTGCGGCCCGACGGTGCGGGCGGCGTGCGTCGGCTGGCCGCCAAGGTGGCACCGCTGGTCCGGCTGCTGCTGGACGCCACCGCGATGGGACCGCGGCGCGTCGCCGATGTCGCGGCACACCTCGTGGAACGCACGGGCTGCTCCCCCGAACAGGGTCTGAAGGCCGTGCTCGGCGCGGCACAGCAGGGCATCCTCAGTACCCGGGCGCTGCCCGAGGCCGGCGACGCCGAGATCGGTGATCTGCTCGCGGCACCGGGCACCGAGTCCCAGGAGGCCGCGGCGCTCCTGGCGCAGGTCCGCACCGGGCTCGTGGAGCTCGCCGACGCGCCGCCCGGCGCATGGCCCGCCGCTCTGCGAGAGCTCAAGGCGTCGCTGTCCGGCATGAGTCGGATCGCCGAGCGGCCCGCGCAGATCGTGGTCGAGGACGACACCGTCCTCGAGTCGGTGCGCGTGGGCACGGCGGACTGGCGCGACCGGCTGGACGATCTGGCGGCGGGCGTCTCGCTGATGTCGGTCTTCGACCTGATGCACGACGTACGGGCGCTGGTCGTCGCGGCGTTCGTGGACCGCTTCGGCGCGGGCGCCGAGGTCTCGCTGGTGGAGCACGCCGAGTACCTGGTCAACGAGATGTACCGGCGCGGCCTGAGCATCGAGGACCCGACCACCGCCGGTGGTCTGGGCCCGGCCGACGGCTCCCTGGACCGCCTGTACGAACTGCGCGAGAAGGTGGCGGACGCGCTCGGCACCGACCTCACCCGGGCCGCCGAGGACGGCGAGGACGTGGTGTGGACCAGCGCGCGGGCCGCGGAGGCGGTGGCGCTGCTGCCCGACCGCTTCCGGCGCGACCCCCTGCTGTACGGCGTCCTGGTCCAGCCCTGGCAGGGGCAACTGCTGTTCAACAACGCCTACGCGGGCCACGGCATGCTCAACGGGCGCTTCCTGGCCGCCGACCGCGAGCTGGGCGGCCGGGCGCTGCCCCACCTCGCCGACCGGCTGGGTGCCTGGTTCGGCGCGGACGGCTCCCGGCTCGTGGAGGATCCGGGACTGCACCGGCTCAACGTCAACGCCCACCCCCAGGTGCTGGACGAGGGGCTGCGGCCGGACGACTGGTACTCGCTGCGCCTCGTCCACGACCCGGACACGGACACGCTCGGGATCCGGGACGCCGAGGGCCGTCCGCTGCGCGTCCTGACCCTGGGGACCGGCCATCCGGAGATGTACCCCCATCCGCTGCGCCTGGCCAACTGGCTGACCGCCGGCGGCGAGCTGCGCGAGAGCCTGGTCGGCAACTGGCACTCCACCCGTACCGGGGACGGCCGCACACTGTCCTGCCCGCGCTTCTCCGTCGGTTCGGCGATGCTCTCCCGACGCCGGTGGTACGGCGGCGAGGAGCTGGAGCGCGCGCTGGCCACCGGCCCGACCGAGCACGACCGGCTGCTGGCCCTGACCCGCTGGCGGCAGCTGCACGGCGTACCCGAAGAGGTGCTGCTGAAGTCGACGGCCGACGGCTACCCTCCCGCCGCCAACGCCGCGGACGCAGCCAACGCCGGGGACGGCGGCGAGCGGGGCGAGACCCGACGGGACAAGCCGCAGTACGTCGACCTGGCGAGCGCGCTGAGCGTGCGGGTGCTGCCGCAGATGGTGCAGCGGCGCGGCGAGGGCTACCTCGAGGAGGCGCTCCCCCGGGTGTCCGACGGACCGCACGCCATGGAGTGGATCGCGGAGATCGGCTGCGCACCGGGCGGCACGTTCCAGTACGGAGGAAAGACCCGATGACCGCGACGACTCCGACGACCGCGACGACTCCGACGGCTCCGAACTCGCTGAAGGCCCGCCCCTATCTGCACTACGCACCGGTGCCGGACGGGGTGTACTTCAGCGGCCCGGGCGCGCAGTTCGTCCTCAAGGGCCCCGCGCTGCTCTACCAGGTCGCCGACGTCTGCGTGCCTCTCCTCGAAGCGGGCACGACCGAGGACGCGCTGGTCGCCGCGCTGCGCAGCGAACGGGCGCGCCCGGTGGTCCGCAAACTCGTCTCCGATCTGCGCAGACACGAGCTGATGCTCGATCTGGAGGCGCTCACCGCGCCCGAGCCCCCGGAGGACGTACGGGCGCGCTTCCCGGAGGCGCTGACACATCTGGAAGCCGCCACGAACGACCCGTACGCGGTCTTCGCGCGGCTGCGCGCTGCCGCGGTGCTGCTGTGCGGCCCCGCCGAGACGGTGCTGCCCGCCGCCCGTGGGCTCCACCGCGCCGGACTGACCGGGCTGACGCTCGCGACCGGGGACCCCGGCGCCGTCGCAACGACCGCCGAACGGCTGGGACTTCGGGTGGTCGCGACCGCCGCGGACGGTCTGCCGGAGGAGCTGCCCGAGGGCCTGGACGCCGTTCTGTGCACCCTCGACGGCTCCGGTTCCACCCACGCCGCCGGCGATCCCGCCCCCGGCACCGCTGAGGCGACCGGCACCGGCACCGCTGAGGCGGCCGGCGCCGCTGACGCGCTCGCGGGGTTGGCCGCCCGGCTGCCCGCCGGTGTGCCGGTGGTTCCGGTGTGGTGGCACGAGCGGGTGCTGCTGGCCGGACCCGCGGTGCGCGGTGCGGCGCAGGCCGCGCAGTCGGCCGCCCTGGTCACCCGCGCCGCCCGCTGGGCCGCCGACGAGGACCTCGGTTCGCCGCCCGCCCCGACCGGGCGCGCGCTCGCCGGGGCGCTCGCCGGACAACTGCTGTACGAGACTCTGGCCGGCATCGCGGAGCCGGGCCGGGCACATGTGGTGTACGGCGAGGACCTGGCCACCGAGCCGATCGTCGTCACTCCCGCCCGCCCGGCCGAAGAGCCAGTGCGCCGCGCGCTGACCGCCGCCCCCGGGGCGAGCGCCGCACCCGCCCCGTCCGACGCCGAGAACGCCGCCGAGAACGCCGCCGACGGCCCTGCCCCCGGCACGGCGCCCACGCCCGAGCAGGCGCTGGAGACGGTCGTGGCCCTCACCGCCCGCTGGACCGGCCCCTTCACCCGGGCGCCCGGACTCGACCTGCCGCAACTGCCCCTGGCGCTGCGGGAGACGGCCGACCGCTCGACCGGCTTCGGCTCGCTGGTGAGCTGGGCGGGCGAGCAGCGCACCGCGACCGTCGCGGGCGCCCTCGACGCACTGCGTGCCACCGCCCCCGACCAGAGCCACAAGAGCCACAAGGGCGTCGCGGCGGCGGGCCTGACCGAGGAGCAGTGGCTGCTCGACGGCGCGCTGCGGCTGCTCGCCCGGGACGCCAGGGAGTACGCCTCGCACGGCGTCGAGGACGAACTCTCCCCCGAGGCCCTGCGGTTCGCGCGGGCGCTGGCCGACGAGGGACTGAAGACGCACACCGTCACCCTGCTGCGGCATCCGGAGCTGGACTGGCGTCTGGCCCGGGTGACCGCGGAGGCCGGCTCGGAGTCGTACACCGCGCTGAGCTGGGGCCCGGACGGCCTCGCCGCCGCGCAGGGTGCGCTCGGCGCCGTTCTGGCGGACGCCCAGACGCGCGCGCACGGCGGTGGTGCACGGGTGCCCGTCGGTGTGCACACCGACGCCCTGCTCTTCCTCGACGACGCGGCACGCGCCGCACTGCGCGACCGGATCGTCGCGCTCGCCGACCGGCGCGGACTGCGCTACGAGGGTGTGGCGCGCGCCGCCGACGCCGTGCTCGGCACGGCCCCGCTGTGGTCGGGAGAGGTCACCGCGGAGACCGCACGATGACCGTGGCACCGGACGCGCTCCCCGTCCCGCCCGACGCGCTGCCCGAGGAGTGGCGGTGGGCCCTGGAACCGCTGCGCGTGGCGGCCGGCGGCTCGGTGTCCGTCACCGTGGGGTGGCAACTGGACCGTGAGCGCGAGCAGTTGCTCGCAGCGGGCGACCGGGAGCACCTGTCGATCCGGATCCACGACGACGAGGTGCTGGTGGGCCCGCTGCGGGTGCCCGGCACGGATTCCGGCTGCGCGGGCTGCGCGGAGGTGCGCACCCGCGTCGCCGTGCAGCACCCGCTCACGGGCGATCTCGGCGCGGCCACCGCACGTGTGGCGCCGCGACGGCCGTTCCTCCCCGAGCTGGTGCGCTCCGCCGTGGCGCAGCTGGCCGAACGACCGCTGCTGCCGGGCGAGTTGTACGCCATCGGCGACCGCGGCACACGACGGCACCGCGTCGTGCGGCACTTCGACTGCCCGCTGTGCGCTCCGGCGGTCCAGGACCGGCCGCCGCACGCACCGCCGCCCCCGCTGGTCCTGCACGAGCGTCCCACCGGCGACAACCCCGGCCGGGCGGCCGAGGGTTCCCGGCTGCTGCGCCGCGACGCGCTGCGCCGCCGGGTGGTGGACCCGCGCTTCGGTCCGGTCCTCGCCGCGCAGCGGGAGCATCTGGCCCCGTTCGCGATGAGCATGGCCGTACTGCCCGACGCCATCGCCATGGGGTACGCCAGGGAGTCCTCGTTCGCCGCCGCCGATCCGATCGCGATCCTTGAGGCGTACGAGCGGATGTCCGGCTTCCCGTACCAGGCGCCGGTGGTCGCGGACCTGACCCACGCCGAGCTGGTCGCGGCCGGCGTCGGGACGGTGGCGCCCGCCGCGTTCGGCGAGTACACGCAGGAGCAGGCGGCGCACCCCGCCGCCCGGATCGCCCGGGTGACGGAGACGACCCGGATGGACTGGGTCTGGGGCCACGACCTGGACACCCGCCAACCGGCCCTGATCCCCGCGGAGATCGGCTTCTACCAGTACGACTACCGCTACCGCGGCGACCACCGCGGCGCCCGCCGGCACGGGGCCGCACCGAGGCAGCACCTCTACCAGGAGTCCTCCAGCGGCTGTGCGCTCGGTTCCAGCCTGGAGGAGGCGGCGCTGCACTCGCTGCTGGAGCTGGCCGAGCGCGACGCCTTCCTGCTGAGCTTCCACCGGGCCGCCCCGCTGCCGGAGATCGTGCACGCCTCGATCGACGACCGGGTCTCCCGGCGTCTGCTCGAACTCATCGAGTCCCGCGGCTTCCGCGTGCACCTGCTCAGGGCCACCCAGGACATCGACGTGCCCGTGGTCTGGGCGCTGGCGGTCAACGGCCAGGAGGTCTTCCCTGCCACCTTCACCGCGGCCGGCTCCGGGCTCGACCCCCGCTCCGCGCTGCGCGGCGCGCTGTGGGAGCTGGGCCAGATCGTCACCGATCCCCTGGACTGGGATCGCGCGGAGGCCGAGCGGATGCTGGAGGACCCCTGGCTGGTCGACGAACTCGACCACCACATCCGGCTCTACGCCCTGCCGGAGACGCGCGAGCGGGCGACCGCCGTCCTCGGCGGCCCGCGGCTGGCGCTGGACGAGGCGTTCCCCGACTGGCCGGGCCGTGCCGTACGGGCCGCCCGGGGCGATGTGCGCGGTGCGCTGGACTTCGTCCGCGGCCTGTACGCGCAGGCCGGGCTGGAGCGGATCGTGCTGGTCGACCAGTCGACCCGGGACCACACCGACCTCGGGCTGGCCGCCGCCAAGGCCACCGTGCCCGGCATCGTCCCGATGTGCTTCGGCCACGCCCAGCAGCGGCTGACGGGCCTGCCGCGTCTGACGGCGGCCCTGGCCGGCACCCCCAGCGAGCACCGGCCGGTGCCGTACGACCCGCACCCTTTCCCCTGACGGAGCCCGTATGACCCAAGCGACCGAGCACGGCGGCCCGCCGGCCGAACCGCCGGTGCCCGCGGACGTCGACATCATGTCCCGCGACGTGCGCTGGTTCGCCCACGCCACCGGGGCCGACTGGCCCCCGCCCGCGCAACGCGGCCACCTCGCCGCGCCGCGCCCGGACACCGAAGTCGCGCCCGCGCTCCCGGAGTCGGCGCGCGGCGGGGCCTCGGTGCCGCTGCCGCCGGGCACCTCGGAGCTGCTGGAGAACGCCGCGCATCCGGCCGGCCGGCCGGTGGGCGCTCCGGACGCCGCGACCGCGCTCGGGCACGCGCTGGTCACCGGTTTCGGGATCCAGCGCAAGGAGCCGGAGAACCCGTTCAACGACCACCGCGGCTACCCGTCGGTGCGGGCGAAGTTCCCGGTGCAGGTGTTCGTGCGGGACGGCGAACGCGCGCGGGTGCTCGACCCGTACCGGCACGCACTGACCGCGCTGGCCGGAGACGGTGCGCCCGCCGCCGGCCGGGAGGTGCTCCTCGCGGGGCGGTACACCCGCCTCCCCGACTCCTACCGCTGGTTCCGCGGCACTCTGGTCAACCTCGAACTCGGCATCAATCTGCGCCAGTTGTGCCTCGGCATGGAACTGTTCGGCCTCTCCGGACGGCTGCGCCTGCCCGGCCCGGACGCCCGCCGCGACCTGGACGCGCTGGGCCTGTCCCCGCACGAGGAGTGGACGCTGCCGCTGGCGGTGGAGCTGACCGACGAGGACCCGGCGCCCGCTGCCGCCGCCCAAGGGGCGCCGGACCCGCTGCCGCCCGAGCGGGTCGCCGATCCCGTGCTGGCGGAGACCGTAGCCCTCAACAGGGCCCAGGACTTCGGCCGTTCGGAGCCCCTGGGCCCGGCGGTGCCCGAGCACCTTCCGCAGGCCCCGATCTCCTGGGCCGAGGTGCTGTGGCGCCGCAGCGCGGGCCGGATGCCGCGCGGGCTGTACGGCATGAGCGGACGCCGCCGCACGGTCGGCCCGCAGGTGCTGGAGGCGGCCGCACGCTGGCTGACCGTACCGCCGCCGGGCGACACGCTGGCCGCGGTGTGGGACGAGGTGCGGATCACCGGTGTCCTCCAGGACGTCGAGGGCCACGTCGACGGGGTGTACCGCCTGCACGACGGCCGGCCCTCGCTGCTGGAGGCCCGCCCCGGCGCTCCCGAGGAGCTGGAGGGCCACTACGCCTACCGGGTCGACCCCTACAACGGGGGCGACATCCGGCACGCGACCGCGGTGTGGTTCCTCTCGGCGCACCCGAGGACGCTGGTGGAACGCTTCGGTCCCGGAGCCTTCACCGCGGCCCAGTACGCGGCCGGCTGGGCCGCCCAGGGCGTCGGACTGGCCGCCGCGGCGAGCGGTCTGTACGCCCGGCCGGCACGGGCGTTCCAGGAGGTTCCGGCGCAGCGGCTGCTCGGCCTGGACACCGACGAGATGGTGCTCTGCGCCGTCATCACCGGAACCCCGCGCTTCAGCGGGCCGATGTACGACCTGAGGCTGTGAGGGAGAGAGCGATGGAGCACACGTCACGGCCGACCGCCGACGAGGAGACCGTGCCGGGCACGGCCTTCGCCGGACCGGTGAACAAGGAGCCGGACGCCCGGTGGCACGCCTGGCACCTCCACCTGGACACCGAGGAACGGAGCGCCCGCGACCGCGTGGTGACCGAGGTGGTCGCCCCCGCGGTCGCCGCGGTGCCCGGCAAACCGTGGTTCTTCATCCGGTACTGGCACGGCGGCCCGCATGTGCGCCTGCGGTTCCGCGATCTGGCGGAGGACGAGGCGGACCGGGTCGAGAAGGTGCTCACCGAGGCCCTGGCCACCGCCGGCGAACCGCGCGGCGACGAGGAACGGCTGCGCCCGGAGGAGTACGAGTCGGCCGCCGCCCGGCTGGCCGCCGTCGGCGACCGTCCCACCCACGACGAGGTGAGCGGCCTGCTCCCGCCCGGGGCGCACCGCTTCGCCTACCACCCCGAGTACGAGCGCTACGGAGGACGCGAGTTGATGCCCGCCACCGAGCGGCTCTTCCAGCTCTCCAGCCAGTTGTGCCTGGCCTTCCTGCGGCGCGAGCCCTCCCCCTCCGCCCGGGCGATGCTGGCGCTGCGCGCCACCAGGGCGGCCGGGCAGGCTCTCGGCGAGGACGACGAGGCCGTTTTCTACGCTCTGGGCCTGCACTCCTGGCGCGCCTGGGCGGCCGGACTCGGCTACTCCGACCAGCAGTTGGACCGGCTGAGCCTGGCGACCGTACCGGCGACGGCGCTGCCCGAGGACCCGGGACCGCTCGGCCCCTGGCGGGACGCGCTGCGCGAACTGGCCGCCGACGTCCGGGAACACACCGAACTGCACGCGGGACAGGTCGTCTCCTCCCACGTCCACATGCTGCACAACAGACTCGCGCTGCACGTGACCGAGGAGATCCAGACGTACGCGCGGCTGGCCAACCTCTTCCCGGGCCCCGCGATCCCCGACATTCCGCAGGGCAAGGAACACCCCCTTCACAAGGAGCAGCAGTGACCAGCAACCAGACGGCCGTGCAGGCTCGGCCCGAGACACCCGACGACGGTCGGGAGGTCGTCGCCCGGGCGATCGGACTGACCCGGCGCTACGGCGACACCGTGGCCCTCAACGAGGTCGACTTCACCGTCCGCGAGGGCGAGTTGATCGGCCTGCTCGGGCCCAACGGCGCGGGCAAGTCCACCCTCCTCAACACCCTGGTGGGGCTGCGCAAGCCCTCCGCCGGCAGGGTCGAGCTCTTCGGCGGCGACCCCGGCGTGCCCGCCAACCGCGTGCAACTGGGCATGACGCTCCAGGAGACCGGAGTGCCGGCCACCCTCAAGGTGGCCGAGGCCGTGGACCTCGTCGCCGCCCACTACCCCGACCCCGAGAACCGCGACGAACTCCTCGTCCGGCTGGGCCTGGAGGAGTTCGCCAAGCGCCAGTGCGGCGGACTGTCCGGCGGCCAGAAGCGGCGCCTCGCGCTGGCCCTCGCCTTCGTGGGCAAGCCGCGGCTCGTCGTGCTCGACGAGCCGACCACGGGCCTGGACGTGGAGTCGCGACGGCTGCTGTGGGACCACATCCGCGCCTTCCACAGCCAGGGCGGCACGGTGCTGCTGACGACCCACTACCTGGAGGAGGTCGAGGCGCTGGCCGAGCGGGTCGTCGTCATGGGCAACGGCGAGGTGCTCGCCGACGACACCGTCGAGGCGGTGCGCGGCCTCGCCCACGTCCAGCGGGTGAGCATGGTGGCCGAGAAGCTCCCCGAACTGCCCGGTGTCATCAGCGAGGAGCGCATCGACAAGCGCATCCACCTGATGACCCACGACGCGGACCAACTGATCAGGTCGCTGGTGCGGTCGGACGTGGCCTTCTCCGGCTTGGAGGTCCAGCAGGCCACGCTCGAAGAAGCCTTCCTGACGATCTCCCGTTCCTAACCGAAAGCGCTGCCACCATGAACCTCGCCCTCACCCACACCCGCTACCAGCTGCTCCAGCTGTTCCGCATCCCGGTCGCGATCCTGGGCGCGGCCTTCTTCCCCGCGGCGTCCCTGGTCTTCTTCGTCGTGCCCAACACGCGGGACAACCCGACCGGTGCGACGCTCGCCACCGCGTCGATGGTGGTCTTCGCGACCATGATCAGCAACCTCTTCGGCCACGGCACCGGCGTCTCCGACGACCGCGCGCAGCCGTGGGACCCGTACACCCGTACGCTCCCCATGGGCCCGGCAGTCCAGTTCACCAGCCGCATCCTGACCGGCATCACGATGATGATGCTCTCGCTGATACCGGTCGTGGTCATCGCGGCGCTGTTCACCCCGGCCACCATCGCGCCCCTGGACTTCGTCCTGGCGATCTTCGCGGTGCTGATCACCTCGCTGCCGTTCACGATGATGGGCCTGTCGATCGGCTACCTCATGTCGACCAAGGCCGCGCTCGCCGTGGTGCAGTTGATCTTCCTGCCGATGGCGTTCGCCTCCGGCCTGCTGAGCACTCCCGGCGAGGAGCCCGGCTTCATCCAGACCATCGCACCGTTCGTGCCCGCCCGCGGCGCGGTCGAGCTGATGTGGGCCACCGTCGGGGACTTCGACGTCAACCCGGTCGCGATCGTCTCCTTCGTGGTGTGGACGTTGTTCTTCGGCGCGCTGGCCGTCTTCGCCTACCGCCGCGACGAGGGCCGCAGGTTCCGCTGAGCCCACCGGGCGCCCGACACCGGGCGCCCAGGCCACCTCCGCGTACGGCGGGCGGCTTGCGCGTACGGCGGGTGGTCGCGGCGGGCTGCCTGCGCGTACGGCGGTCGGTCCTCGCCGCGCGGGAGCGGCACGGCCGGACCGCCCGGGGCGGCACGGTGCGGGGTCAGCCGCCGGCCGAGCGCTGCGGTGCGTCCTCGCCGCTGCCGCCGTCCACGGACGCGGCCAGCCGGGCCGTCAGATCGCGGAGCAGCACGGCGACTCCGGCCGCGTCGGACGCGGCCCCGTACACATAGTGGTCCGGCCGCACCAGCACCGCGCGGGCACCGAGCGAGGCCAGCCACGACAGATAGAAGCCGTCGGTGTCGAGGAAGCCGTCCGGCTGCCGCGGCGCAGCTCCACCGCCCGTACCGCCGTCTGCCGGGCCGCCGTCGGACCGATCGCCGCCCGACGGGCCGCCGTTCGGCCGCTCGTCGTTCGGCCGCTCGTCGTTCGCCCGTACGGAGACCGCGCGGCCACCGATGCGCCGCAGCGGCTCCAGCAGCTCCGGCTCCACCCCGTGCAGCAGCTCCGGGACGCAGAGCAGGACGAATCCCCCGCCCAGCACCTCGTCCGCCGGCGCGGGCGTCCCGGTTCCGCCGGGGACGGCGAGCCGCGCCTGGCCGGCCGGCAGACCGGCGGGCGCCCCGCCTCCCCGGAAGAAGAAACCGCGCTCCAGGGACTCCCCCGGCGGGCGGGCGCCGTGGGCCGGCGGACCGGCGGTCCGGGACGCCTCCCCAGCGGCACCCGACGCGCTCGCGGTACCCGACGCATCGGCCGTGCCCGCACCCGCGCCCTCGGGCGTCGGCCGGCGCATCGCCCGGTCCCGTTCCTCGGCCCTCGCCGGGTCGATCTCGCAGATGATCCGGCCCAGTTGCACCGACAGCCCGATGGAGTACCGCACCTGTGCGCGGCGTTCCTCCTCGTAGGTGTCGAGGAGGCGTGGGCCGGCCGCCCCGCGCAGCACCAGATCGAGCTTCCAGGCGAGGTTGGCGGCGTCGCGGAATCCGGAGCACATGCCCTGCCCGGCGAACGGCGGCATCTGGTGGGCCGCGTCGCCGGCCAGCAGCATGCGGCCGATCCGCCAGCGTTCGGCGTTGCGTCCGGCGAAGGTGTAGACGGTGTGGCGGTCGAGTGCGGAGTTGGCCGCGGTGGCGCCGAACTGCGCCAGCAGCCGCCAGGCGTTCTCCTCGGTGGCGAACTCCGCGCGGTCCTCACCGGGAAGCCGCATGAACTCCCAGCGGCGGTGGCCCGGCCCGGCGGAGACCGCCACCCGGGGTCGCTGCGGGTCGGCGATCTGGAGGTTGAGCGGCGGGAAGTCCTCGGTCCGCCGGGGGACGACGTCGCATGCCATCCAGTCCAGCGAGAAGCCGAAGTCCTCGCAGTCGACGCCGAGTCGGTCGCGCAGGAAGCTGTTCGCACCGTCGCTGCCCACGACCCACCGCGCCCGCGAGACGCTTCGCTCACCGCTGCCGACGTCCTCGGCGACCACTTCGACGCTCTCGCCCAGATCGGTCGCGAGCACCGCGCGACGGCCCCATTCCACTCGCAGGCCCGGCAGTTCGCCGGCGCGCTCCGCCAACGCGGCCTCCAGGCTCGGCTGGTGCACGGAGGTGGAGTCCGGCCAGCCGTGGTAGCCCTCGGGCCGCAGCTCGAAACGGAGCAACTCCTCGCCCGCGGCGTTGGCCACCACGTAGTCGGGCGAGGGCTCGGTGATCGGCCGGATGCGGTCGGCGACGCCGGCGGCGGCGAGCAGGCGGGACGCCTGGCCGTCGAAGGCCACGGCGCGCGGCAGCGGATAGGGACGCGGCTGACGCTCCAGGACCGTCACCCGCCAACCGTGCTGCGCGAGCAGTACGGACAGGATCTGGCCGACGGGACCGTAGCCGATGATCAGTACATCCGCGTCGGTGTCGACGTCGTCGCGCGCGGTGGGTTCGGACGGACCGGTCATGTCCCTCGGTCTCCATTCATGAACAGACAGCGACGCCGCGCCGTGTGCGAACACCGTGGAACCCGGCAGTTGCGGAGGGCAAGGTTCCGACTGTGAAAATCAAGCCCGTGATAAATGTCAGCGCTGCTCTCCGACGGATTGCCGCGCGCGTGAAGAACCCGTAAAGATGCCACCACCCAGCATACCCGCTGGTGAAACTCCCACTGAAGGAGAAATCGCGATGAGCATTTCCACCGCGACGAACACCGACGACCTGTTTGCTTCGTTCGACATCGAGGAGATGGAGACCCTGGAGGTCGCCGACGGCGTCGCGCTGCCCGAGATGGGCGCGTCCAGCGGCGACACCAGCTGCTGCTCCTCCTCCTCCTCCTCTTCGTCCTGCTGCTGCTGCTGATCTCTGAGCAGTGAACTGTGCGCCTGTGCGCCTGCACACCCGCGGGTTCCGCGGCGCACAGGCGCGCGCAGGATCCCCGCGTACCGGCACAGCCCCGCGTGAACGGCGATAAGCGATCGCACCGCCGCTCGCAGTGCTGCACCTGAACGGATGTCCATGACGTTCCCGATCGAAGACGTGAAAGCCTCCTCGACAGGGCATGAGAGCTATGTCCACCGGATTCTGCGGCGCTTGGCACGACAAAAGCCCCAAACCACAATCCGCACTCACGGGCATTCGCTCAGCAATATCGAGTTGGCGCTTTCCATTCACGCGGGGGTCGCGGGACTCAGAGGGCTCGGTCTGCCCGCGCAGGGGACAGTGGCAATCCTGACAGAACCGAATCATCAGGCGATGCTGACAATTCGGTACGCCGCACACCTGCTGGGCGCCTCGGTGGTCCACCTCCGTTCCGCCAATCCCCGCTCCGACGCGGTGGAGCTCTCCGCGGACACCCAGGCACGCGTCATCGCCGAAACCGGCGCCTCGATCCTCGTCACCGACACCGCACACGCCGCCCGCGCCGCCGAACTGGGCCTGCGCGTCGGGCAGTCGCTGCGCCTGGCGGGCTACGGCTTCGAGACCGGACACATTCCGAACGTGCTCGCCGAGGCCACCCGGGACCCGGCCGCACCGACCGACCCCGCCTGGCTGTCGGGCCTCCCGCCCTACGAGCCCGAGCACCGGGCCGTGGTCACCTTCACCAGCGGAAGCACCGGGGAGCCCAAGAGCATCGGCCAGTCCCACGCCGTCTGGAACAGCATCGTCGGCTCCTTCCCCGGGACCGCCGAGCCGGGCATGCCCTCGGTCTTCCTCGCCGTCACACCGGTCAGCCACACCATCGGCCCGATGGTCGACTCGGTGCTCGCCGACGGCGGCAGCGCCATCCTGCACCGCGACTTCCGCGCCCCCGAGGTGCTGCGGACGATCGCCGAGCACCGGGTCACCGACACCTACCTCGCCGTACCGCACCTCTACCGCCTCACCGACGAGCCCGCGAGCACCCGGCCCGACCTATCCTCGCTGCGGCGCGTGATCTACAGCGGCACACCCGCCGCGCCCCACCGCGTCGCCGAGGCCCGCGAGGTCTTCGGCGGCGCGCTCATCCAGCTCTACGGCACCTCCGAGGCGGGCGGCATCAGCAGCCTCACCCCGGAGGACCATCTGGAGCCCGAGCTCCTGCCCACCGTCGGGCGCCCGTTCCCCTGGGTGCGGGTGCGCATCACCGAGCCGGGCACCGACCGCGAGGTGGCCAGGGGCGAGATCGGCGAGATCTGCGTCCGGGCCCCGACCGTCATGGACGGCTACCTCTCCGGCTCCGGCCCGGCGGAGTCGGAGGCGAAGACGGCGGACGGCTGGCTGCGCAGCGGCGATCTGGGCCACTGGGACAAGTACGGCTACCTGCGGCTCACCGGCCGGCACGGCCGGGTCATCAAGAGCGGCGGACTGAAGATCCACCCCGAATCCGTGGAGCGCTCGCTCCTCGCCCACCCCGCCGTCCGCGAGGCCGTCGTGTACGGCGTGCAGGACGCGGACCGCGTCGAGCACGTGCACGCGGCGGTGGTACGCCACCCCGAACACCCCTGCTCCGTCGACGAGTTGGTCGACCGACTCAACGCACACGTCAGCGCCGACCTGTCACCACTGCACGCGCCGGCGGAAATCACGTTCTGGGACTCGATGCCGCTCACCGAACGCGGCAAGCCCGACAGGGCGCGCCTGCGGTCCACGACCCAACAGGACAAGCGGCCCAGCCCACCGTGGAAGGGAACGCCATGACCACACACGAGCACTTCGCCCGCGGCCTCAGGCTGCGCCGCCTCCACCGCCACGACCCGCAGCGCCTCTTCCTCGTTCCGCTCGACCACTCGATCAGTGACGGTCCCGTGGTCCCCAGGGGTCTGACCATGGACCGGCTGGTCGGCCAGCTCGCCGCGGGCGGGGCGGACGCGATCATCGTGCACAAGGGCAGCCTGCGGCACATCAACCCCGCACGGCTGGCCGACACTTCACTGATCCTGCACCTCAACGCCAGTACCGCGCACGCACCGGACCCGGACGCGAAGTACATGGTGACCGGCGTGGAGGACGCCTTGCGCCTGGGCGCCGACGCGGTCAGCATGCACATCAACATGGGCTCACTGGAGGAACAGCGGCAGATCGCCGACCTCGGAGCGGTGGCCGACCGCTGCGACCGGTGGAACCTGCCGCTGCTCGCCATGATGTACCCGAGGGGACCCAAGATCACCAACCCGGCCGACCCCGAACTGGTCGCGCACGCCGTCACCGTCGCCGCCGACCTGGGCGCCGACATCGTCAAGGCCCCGTACGTGGGCCCGCCCTCGGTGATGCGCGAACTGGTCTCGGCCTGCCCCATCCCGCTGGTCTGCGCCGGCGGACCGCGGCGGGGAGATTCGGAGGACGCGCTGGACTTCGTCCGGGACGTCATCTCGGGCGGCGCGGCCGGGGTGGCGATGGGGCGGAACATCTTCCAGGCTCCCGACCCCCGGGCGATGGCGGCCGGCGTGGCCCGGGTCGTCCACCGGCTTCCCGACCGCATCCCCGGTGCGGCCACAATCCCCGATCAGATCACGGAAGGGCGCGGCAGTGAACGCCAAGAGACTGTGCTGGCTTGACCTTCGTACGACGAGCGCCGAGCAGGTCGACGCCGTCGTCGAGGAGGCGGTGCACCAGCGGATCGACGGAATCCTCACCTCCGACCCCGCCGAGCTGCTGGACCTGCCGCCCACCGTGAAGAAGGTCCTGCTGCCGCCGCCGGGCGAGCTTCCCGACGACATCGGCGGCGCCGACATCGTCATCCTGCACGGCGGCGCCGCGGAGCGGGCCGCAGCCCAGAAGGCCCACCCCTCCGCGGAGTTCGGGCGCTATGTGGAGATCATCGACGCCGAGAGCCTGGACGAGGCCGTGGTGGCGGCCAACACCGAGCGCTGGAGCGTGCTGGACTTCCGGGACCCGACGAAGATCCCGCTGGAGATCGTCATCGCCGCCGCGGCCGAGGCCACCGGCACGCTCATCACTCTCGCCCACGACGTGGCGGAGGCCGAGATCGTCTACGGCGTGCTGGAGCTGGGCTCCGACGGCGTGTTGATGCCGGCGCGCGCGGTGGGCGACGCCACCGCCCTCAAGCAGGTCTCCATCGCCCCCACCGGTGAGCTGGAGCTGGTCGAGCTGGAGGTCACCGCGACGGCCCACGTCGGCATGGGCGAACGCGCCTGCGTGGACACCTGCTCCTACCTGGGCAAGGACGAGGGCATCCTGGTCGGTTCGCACTCCAAGGGCATGATGCTGTGCGTCAGCGAGACCCATCCGCTGCCGTACATGCCCACCCGCCCCTTCAGGGTGAACGCCGGCGCCATCCACTCGTACACCGTGGCCGACCGCGGCCGGACCCAGTATCTGAGCGAGCTCACCTCGGGCAGCAAGGTCCTGGCGGTGGACACCAAGGGCCGCACCAGGACCGTCACGGTGGGACGGGTCAAGATCGAGACCCGGCCGCTGATCTCGGTCGACGCGATCGCCCCCAACGGGCAGACGGTGAACCTGATCCTCCAGGACGACTGGCACGTACGGGTGCTGGGGCCGGGCGCGGTGGTGCTCAACAGCACGGAACTGCGCCCCGGCGACAAGGTCCTCGGCCATCTGCCGACCGCGGACCGGCATGTGGGCTATCCGATCGACGAATTCTGTCGTGAGCAGTAGCCACCTGCGCATCGCGGTCGTCGGCGCCGGTGTCGGCGGCCTCACCCTGGCCGCCGCACTGACCAGGGCCGGCGTGCCCTGCACCGTGCACGAGCAGGCGGACCGCCTCTCGGAGGTCGGCGCGGGGCTCCAACTGGCCCCGAACGCCGTCCGGTTGCTCCACCGGCTCGGGCTGGCCGACGCGCTCGGGCGGCGCGCCGTGCGTCCCCTGTCCCGGGACATCCGGCGCTGGGACGACGACCGGCTGCTCTCGCGCACCGTGCTCGGCGCGGAGTGCGAGGCCCGCTACGGCGCCCCGTACACCACCGTGCACCGCGCCGACCTGCACGCAGCCCTGCTCGCGGTCGCCGGGGACTCGGTGCGCACCGGCCACCGGCTCAGCGGGCTCGCGCAGCGGCCGGACGGCGTCGTCCTGCGGTTCGCGGACGGCACCGTCGAGGAGGCGGACGTGGTCGTCGGCGCGGACGGCATCCGCTCGACGGTGCGTGCCGAACTGACACGGGACGCGCCCGAGTTCTCCGGCCAGTTCATCTACCGCGGTCTGGTCCCGGCGGAGGCGGTGCCCGGGGCGGCGGACGAGCCGCGGGTCCGGATCTGGCTGGGACCCGGCCGCCACTGCGTCTGCTACCCGGTGTCCGGAGGCCGGTCGCTGAGCTTCGCGGCGACCGCCCCGGGCGACGGGCGGCACGAGGAGTCCTGGACCGGCACCGCCGAACCGGGCGAAGCAGTCGCGGCCTACCGGGGGTGGAACAGCACGGTCGTCTCGCTGCTCGACGCCGCCGGCACCGTCGGCCGCTGGGCGCTGCACGACCGCCCGACGCTGGAGCGGTGGTCCACCGACCGGATCACGGTGCTCGGGGACGCCGCCCACCCGATGCTGCCCTTCGCCTCCCAGGGCGCGAACCAGGCGATCGAGGACGCGATGGCCCTCGCCGCCTGCCTGGTCCGGTCCGGTTCCGACGCACCGGCCGCGGCTCTGCGCCGGTACGCATCGGTCCGCGCGCCGCGCACCGGCCTGCTCCAGAAGTCCTCGCGGGAGCGCACCGAGGCGATGCATCTGCCGGACGGGCCGCGCCAGCGCGAGCGCGACACCGGGTTCGCCGGAACGGGCGGGCTGCGCGAGGAGGCGTGGCTCTACGGGTACGACACCCTGGCCGCGGTGGCCCGGGCAGCCGGCTGAGCGGGGCCGAACGAGGCCGCACCACCACCGTGTTCGCCGATCCGCCCGGTTCTGCGAACACCGACATCCGGGAGAGGCGATGGCAGCGGAAACACGGGTGCCGACGGCGTACAGCGAGGACCACGCCGCGATCTACGACTTCGTGCACGGCGCGCGCGGGCGCGACTGGAAGGCCGAGGCGGACCGGTTCGCGGAGATCGTCCGGGAGCAGGCGCCCCGGGCGCGGTCCCTGCTCGACGTGGCCTGCGGCACCGGCGCTCATCTGGAGAGCTTCCGGCAGCACTTCCCAACGGTGGCCGGTCTCGAACTCTCGCCCGGCATGCGGGAGATCGCCCGCAGCCGGCTGCCCGCGCAGACCGTGCACGCCGGCGACATGCGGGACTTCGACCTCGGCACCCGCTTCGACGCCGTCCTGTGCCTGTGCTTCTCCATGGGGTACATGAAGGACACGGCGGAACTGGCCGCGGCGGCCGAGGCGCTGGTGCGGCATCTCGCCCCGGGAGGCGTGCTGATCGTCGAACCGTGGTGGTTTCCCGAGCAGTTCGCCGACGGGTTCGTCTCGGCCTCGCTCGCCCAGGACGGCAACCGCGCGGTCAGCAGGATCTCGCACTCGGTGCGCGAGGGCCGGGTCTCGCGGATGACCGTGCGCTACACCGTCGCGGACTCCGAGGGCATCCGCGACTTCACCGAGTACGAGACGTACTCCCTCTTCACCGAGGAGGAGTACCGGCTGGCCTTCCGCGAGGCCGGCTGCGAGGTGGAGTTCCGCCCGGGTTGGCCGAACCTCCGGGGGCTCTTCGTCGGCACTCTCCCGTCCGCGCGCTGACCCGCCTCCCTTCCGGCGCCCGCCCCTCCCTTCCGGCGCCCACCGCTGTCCGCACCCCGCCCCGCCGCGCCGTCACCCCGCACGCGCCCCGGCGCAGGGGGTCGGCCCTGGACAGCGCGGCGACCGGTCGGTAGCTTCACTGAGCAAGCGCTTAGCCGCTCACCGAGAGCAAGCTGCCACCGTCATCCGGGAGAGATCCATGCGGCGTACTGTGTTCAACGAGGACCACGAGGCGTTCCGCCAGACCATTCGCCAGTTCATCGCCGACGAGGTCGTCCCGCACTACCCGCAGTGGGAGGAGCAGGGGTTCGTCCCGCGCAGCCTCTACCGCAAGCTCGGCGAGTTGGGCATCTTCGGCATCGAGGTCCCCGAGGAGTACGGCGGGGCGGGCGAGAGCGGCTTCAAGTTCAACGCGGTGATCAGCGAGGAGTGCGCCCGCGCGGGCGTGAGCTTCGGCGGCTCCAGCGTGCACACGGCGCTGTGCCTGCCCTATCTGCTCTCCTACGCCGACGAGGACCAGAAGCGGCGCTGGCTGCCCTCGTTCGTCTCCGGCGAGATGATGACGGCGATCGCGATGACCGAGCCGGGCACCGGTTCCGACCTGGCCGGCATGCAGACCACCGCCAAGCTGTCGGACGACGGCACCCACTACGTGCTCAACGGCGCCAAGACCTTCATCACCGGCGGCGTCCAGGCGGACCGGGTGCTGGTCTGCTGCCGCACCTCCCCCGCCTCCGCCGAGGACCGCAGGGGCGGCATCTCCATTCTGGTGGTGGACACCGCCAGCGAGGGCTACGCCGTCGGCCGCACCCTCGACAAGCTCGGCCTCAAGACCTCCGACACGGCCGAACTCTCCTTCAACGACGTGCGGGTGCCCGTCGCCGATCTGCTCGGCGAGGAGGGCAGGGGCTTCGAGTACCTCACCCACAACCTGCCGCAGGAACGGCTCGGCATCGCCATCGGCGCGTACGCCCAGGCCGCCGCCGCGGTGCGGTTCGCCACCGAGTACGTCCGCGAGCGCACCGTCTTCGGCAAGTCGGTGTCCTCCTTCCAGAACACCAAGTTCGTGCTGGCCGACTGTCGTTCGGACGTCGACGCGATGCAGGCGGTCGTGGACCGCGCGCTGGAGGCGCACGAGGCCGGCGAGCTCACCGTCGCCGACGCCGCGTCCGCGAAGCTCTTCACCACCGAGTCGGCGGCCCGGGTGATCGACAAGTGTCTCCAGCTGCACGGCGGTTACGGATACATGCGGGAGTACCCGATCGCGCGCCTGTACGCCGACACCCGAGTGACCAGGATCTACGGTGGCACCAGCGAGGTGATGCGCTCCATCGTCGCCAAGTCCATGGGCCTGTAGCAGCAGTCCCACGGCGGGGAGGTGTGCGCCGGGCCGGGCTCCGCCTGCCCGGCGCCCGCGCCCCCGGACCGCCCGGGCGCCTCGCGCGCACCCGTCCACCGCACGAACCGCAAGGGCTCCCGTCATGACCGACGCACTGGACTCGCTCCTCGACCTGCTCGACCTGGAGCGGATCGAGGAGAACATCTACCGCGGTGTCAGCCGCCCCTCCGTGGTCCCCCGGGTGTTCGGCGGGCAGGTGGCGGCGCAGGCACTGGTCGCCGCCGGCCGCACGGTCCCCGACGACCGGCCGGCGCACTCGCTGCACGCCTACTTCCTGCGCCCCGGGGATCCCGGCGCCCCGATCGTCTACACGGTGGACCGCATCAGGGACGGCCGGTCCTTCACCACCCGCCGGGTGGTCGCGGTCCAGCACGGCCAGCCGATCTTCCATCTCTCCGCCTCCTTCCAGGAGTTCGAGGAGGGGATGGAGCACCAGGAGGAGATGCCGGCCGCTCCCGCGCCGGAGTCGCTGGCGACCGCGGAGGAGCTGCTGCCGCGGCACGCGCACCTCTTCCAGGACCCGCAGATCCCGCGGCGGCTGCTGGAGGCGAGGGCGGCGGTCGATCTGCGCTATGTGCAGGACCCGCCGTTCGTCGCCGCGGAGAACGGGCCGAGCGAGCCGCGTTCCCAGGTGTGGTTCCGCACCAACGGCAAGCTCGACGGCGCACGCGACCAGCCGATGCTGCACATCTGCCTGACCACCTACGTCTCGGACATGACGCTGCTCGACTCGGTCCTCCTCGCCCACGGGCGCGGCGGTTGGGCGGTCGGCGACGTGGTGGGCGCGAGCCTGGACCACGCCATGTGGTTCCACCGGCCCTTCCGGGCGGACGAGTGGCTGCTCTACGACCAGGAGTCCCCCACCGCGCAGGGCGGGCGGGGCCTCGGCAAGGGCCGGATCTTCACCGCGGACGGGCGGCTGGTCGCCTCGGTGATCCAGGAGGGCGTCGTACGGGTGCCGCGCGCCTGAAGGCGTCGCCGGGTGCCTCGGGCGGGGCCCGGACATGGGCGACGGCTCCCGGTCCGCGTGCCACCTACGCGGGCCGGGAGCCGCCTCCCCTTCGCCGGCGTCGCCCATAACGCCGGCGCAGAGCTGCCCGAAGTGGACCGTCACCTCCACCTCCGGCAGCGCGTACTCCAGCTATATGCCCGGCACAAACGCACAATCCACCGCCTACGAACGAGTAGCTTCGTAGAGGACTTGTGGAGCACACCTGGTGTTCGGGTGGAGGAGGCGGCGCGGCGCGCGGCGCTCGCCCGTCGACAGGGGCGTCCGCGCGGCGCCGGCCGGCTCACTCCACCGTGACGGACTTGGCCAGGTTGCGCGGCTTGTCGATGTCCCGGCCCAGCGCCAACGCCGTGTGATAGGCGAGGAGTTGGAGCGGAATGCCCATCAGGATCGGGTCCAGCTCGGTCTCGTTGCGCGGTACCACCACGGTGTGGTCGGCACGCTCCTGCTCCTGGTGGGCGACGGCGAGGATGCGGCCGTGGCGCGCCTTGACCTCCTCCAGCGTGGCCCGGTTCTTGTCGAGCAGCTCGTCGTCCGGCAGCACCGCGACAGTCGGCACGGCCGGCTCGATCAGCGCAAGCGGACCGTGCTTCAACTCCGAGGCGGGGTAGGCCTCGGCGTGGATGTAGGAGATCTCCTTGAGCTTCAACGAGGCCTCCAGCGCGACCGGGTAGCCGCGCACCCGCCCGACGAACATCATCGACCGCGCGTCCGCGTACTCCCCCGCGATCTTCTCGATCTCCGCCTCCTGCGCGACGATCTCGGCGATCTGCGCGGGCAGTCGGCGCAGACCGTCGATGATGCGCTTGCCGTCGGCCACCGACAGATCGCGGATGCGCCCCAGGTGCAGGGCGAGCAGCGCGAAGGCGACTGCGGTGTTGGTGAAGCACTTGGTGGAGACCACGCAGATCTCCGGGCCCGCGTGGACGTACACGCCGCCGTCGGTCTCCCGGGCGATCGCGCTGCCGACCACGTTGACCACACCGAGCACCCGGGCGCCCTTGCGCTTGAGCTCCTGCACGGCGGCGAGCGTGTCGTAGGTCTCGCCGGACTGGCTGACCGCGATGTAGAGGGTGTCCGGGTCGACCACCGCGTTGCGGTAGCGGAACTCGCTGGCCGGCTCCGCGTCCGCCGGGATGCGCGCCAGCTCCTCGATCAGCTGGGCGCCGATCAGACCGGCGTGGTACGCCGAACCGCAGCCGAGGATCTTCACCCGTCGGACCGAACGGGCCTCCCTGGCGTCGAGGTTGAGGCCGCCCAGCCGCACGGTCGCGAACCGGTCGTCGATCCGCCCGCGCAGCACGCGGTCGACCGCGTCGGCCTGCTCGGTGATCTCCTTGTGCATGTACGTGTCGTGGCCGGCCATGTCGTAGGACTCGGCGACCCAGTCCACCGTCTCGGGCGCGGCGGCGGTGCGGCTGCCCTCGGTGGTGTACGTGCGGTAGTCGTCGGCCTTGATGGTGGCCATCTCGCCGTCGTCCAGGGTGATGACCTGGCGGGTGTGCGAGACGAGCGCGGCGACGTCGGAGGCCACGAACATCTCGTGCTCGCCCAGTCCCAGCACGACCGGGGAGCCGTTGCGGGCGACCACGATGCGGTCGGGGAACTCGGCGTGCAGCACGGCGATCCCGTAAGTGCCCTCGACCAGCCGAAGCGCCTCGCGGACCTTCTCCTCCAGCGTCTCGGCCTGCGAACGCGCGATGAGGTGGGCGAGGGTCTCGGTGTCGGTGTCGGAGGTGAAGACCACGCCCTCGGACTCCAGCCGGACGCGCAGCTCGGCGGCGTTGTCGAT
Source organism: Streptomyces sp. XM4193 (assembly GCF_023072595.1). Classification (GTDB taxonomy): domain Bacteria; phylum Actinomycetota; class Actinomycetes; order Streptomycetales; family Streptomycetaceae; genus Streptomyces. Next base: position 139,245 of record NZ_JALLGK010000009.1, on the reverse strand, counting down.
GATGCCGTTGTGGACCAGGGCGATCCTGCCGTCGGCGTCCTGGTGGGGGTGCGCGTTCTCGTCGCAGGGCGCGCCGTGGGTGGCCCAGCGGGTGTGCGCGATACCGGCCGTACCGGTGAAGCGCTTAGGCAGCCGCGCCTCCAGTTCGCGCACCCGGCCGGTGGCCCTGGCCGTGCGCAGCCCGCCGTTGCGGCCGGTTCCGTCGCCGTGAATGGCGATACCGGCCGAGTCGTAGCCCCGGTACTCCAGTCGCTGGAGGCCCTCCAGCAGCAGGGGAGCCACGTCCCGCCTGCCGATGTACCCGACGATCCCGCACATGTCGCTTCTCCAGTCCGTTGCGTGGTGTGCCCGAACACCGGGGCGACCGGCGGGAGTCGGAGCGTACGCCGTCCCGCCGCGGCCGTTCGCGGCGGGTTGCGGCCGACGCGGCCGGGCATGCGGCCGTGGACGCCGACTCAGCCGTAGACGAGGCGGCGCAGCTGGCGCAGCGAGAGCTGCGGCGGAGCGACCGCGCGGTGCGGGAGCTCCTGGCTGATCCGCTCGAAGATGACCGGGTTGGTCAGTCCGCGCGACTGCAACTCACGATGGCGCCGGCGCACGTACTCCTCGATGGTCTCGTCGAAGTACGCCAGTACGTCGAGCACCACACGGGCCGCCTCCCCGCGGTGCAGCGGAGTGGTGCGGACCAGGTGGTCGACGAGGTCGTCGTGGGACGACGGGCGGCGTTCGAGCACCTGTCGATACTGCGCAGCGCGATCGGACTTCGCAAGAAATCTGCCCGCTTTCGGGCACGATTCCACTCGACCCGCCGAACGGCGGGGGTGCCCCTCCTGCGGCAGCACGATGTGCGCACCCGCGGCCGACTGTGAGGCTGCGAGGTCGCGGCCGTCGCCGCACAGGACTTGGCGCGCGGCCGGGAGACCGGGGCGCCGACGGAAAGGGCGTGCCGGTGGGCCGCGAAGCAGTGCTGGAGGAAACGGTTCAGCGCTATCTGTGGGCGTCGCCGGTCTGCTTCACCGTCGCCGCGGCCATGTGCTTCGCCCTGGGCCCGCCCTCCGGCGACGGCCACGGCGTCGGCTGGAGCCTGTACGCGGCCGGCTGGCTGCTGCCGCTGGTCGCGCTCGTCTGGCGGGTGGGACGCGGCGGATACCCCGGCGCGGGCGCGAAGTTCGCCTTCGGGCTGCTGCTGACCGCAGGGGTGCTCTTTGCGCTGACCGGCGGGTGAACCACGGGCGTCCCGCACGCAGTCGACCGCCGGCAGGCAGCTCCCCGTCGACCGGCGATCGCCCCCGCCGGCCCGCTTGTTCCGCCCGTTGCACCCGGCCCGCCCGGCCCGCCCGTTGCGCCCGGCCCGCCCGTTGCGCCGCGGGACGAGCACCGGCCGGGCACCCGTCCTCGTGGGGACAGGCGCCCGGCCGGGCACCATCGGCCGTTCGGGCCCTCGCTCGTTCCGAGGGCTCGTCCGGCGACTCACTCGTCCGGCGACTCGGCCCCGGGGCGGCTCAGTCGACCGGCGGCAGGGTGCGCTCGCGCACCAGGTCGGCGTACCAGCGCGCGCTGGACTTCGGGATGCGCTGCTGCGTCTCGTAGTCGACGTAGACGGCACCGAAGCGCTTGCTGTAGCCGTACGCCCACTCGAAGTTGTCCAGCAGCGACCAGAGGAAGTAGCCGCGCACATCCACGCCCTCGGCGCGCGCGTCGGCGACGGCGGCCAGATGACGGTGCAGGTAGTCGATCCGGTCCGGGTCGTGCACGGTGCCGTCGGCGCCGACCTTGTCGTCGCAGGCCATGCCGTTCTCGGTGACGTACAGCGGTACGCCCTCGGCCTCGCGCCCGAACCGCTTGAGCAGGTCGTACAGACCGCTGGCGTCGGTCGTCCAGCCCATCTCGCTGACCGGGCCCGGGGTCTGGTGGAAGGCGACCCGGTCGGCGCCCGGCCACGGCGAGTGCTCGCTCGCGCCGTGGCCGTCCCGGCGGGAGGCCTCCTGCTCGGCGGAGACGGCCGAAACCAGCGACGGGGTGTAGTAGTTGACGCCGATCGCGTCCAGCGGCTGGTGGATGTTCTCCAGATCGCCGTCCTTGACGAAGCTCCAGTCGGTGATCTCGGCGGTGTCGGCGATCAGGTCCGCACCGTACTCGCCGCGCAGCAGCGGGCCCTCGAAGATCCCGTTGGCCAGCGCCTCGACCCGGCGCTTGGCGTCCAGGTCCTCCGGGGAGTTCGAGACGGCGCGCACCGACGCGGAGTTGATGCTGATGCCGACCTTGGCGCGGGCCGGCAGCGCGGCGCGCAGCGCCTGACTGCCCAGACCGTGCGCGAGGTTGAGGTGGTGCGCGGCCCGCAGCGCGGCCAGGTGGTCGGTGCGGCCCGGCGCGTGCACGCCGGAGCCGTAGCCGAGGAACGCGCTGCACCAGGGCTCGTTGAGGGTCGTCCAGTGCTCGACCCGGTCACCGAGCGCCTCGGCGACCAGCGTCGCGTAGTCGGCGAACCGCTCGGCGGTCACCCGCTCCGGCCAACCGCCGCCGCCCGCGCCCGCCGGATCGGCCTCCAGCTCCTGCGGCAGGTCCCAGTGGTAGAGGGTCAGCCACGGGGTGATGCCCTTCTCCAGCAGCTCGTCGACGAGGTTGCGGTAGAAGTCCAGGCCGCGCTGGACGGCGGGACCGCGGCCGGTCGGCTGCACCCGGGGCCAGGAGATGGAGAACCGGTAGGTCTCCAGGCCGAGTTCGGCCATCAGCGCGACGTCCTCGCGCCAGCGGTGGTAGTGGTCGACCGCCACATCGCCGGTCTCGCCGCCGAGCACCTTGCCGGGGGTCTGGCAGAAGGTGTCCCAGATCGAGGGGGTACGGCCGTCCTCCTGCGCCGCGCCCTCGATCTGGTAGGCGGAGGTCGCTGAACCGAAGAGGAAGTCGGTGGGGAACTCGATACGGGATTCGGACGGGTACGTCATCTGAGAGCGCTCCCTTTTGCAGGCGGGCGGAGGGGGGACAGGGTGAACTTCCTTGTGGAGGGGTGGGATCGGGTACGGGCTCGGTCAGCCCTTCACCGCGCCCTGCATGATGCCGCCGACGATCTGCTTGCCGAAGACGGCGAAGACGATCAGCAGGGGCAGTGTGCCGAGCAGCGAACCGGCCATGATCACCGACTGGTCCGGGATGTAGCCGCGGCCGAGTCCCGTCAGGGCGACCTGGACGGTCGGGTTGTCCTGGGTCAGCGCGATCATCGGCCAGAAGAACTCGTTCCAGGCGAGCACGAAGGTCAGCATCCCGAGGACGGCCATCGCGGGGCGGGCCGCCGGGAAGACCACGTGCCACACCAGCCTGAGGCTGTGCGCACCGTCGACCCTCGCCGCCTCGATGAGCTCGGTCGGCAGCGCGTTGATCAGGTACTGCCGCATGAAGAAGACACCGAAGGCGCTCGCCATCATCGGGAGGATGACGGCCTGCAGCTGGTTGGTCCACTCCAGCTCGGCGATGGCCATGAACAGGGGCACGACGCTGAGTTGGGGCGGCACCATCATGGTGCCTATCACCACGAGCAGCAGCATGTTGCTTCCGCGGAAGCGCAGCTTGGCGAAGGCGAAGCCGGCCAGCGTGGCGAAGAGGACCGTCGAGACCGTGACGGTGCCGGCGACGAAGACCGTGTTGATCAGGGCCTTGCCCATGTTGGCGTCGGTCCAGGCCGCCTGGAGGTTGGAGCCGAGGTTGCCGCCGAACCAGAACGGGGGCGGTGTCTCGGCCAGCCGGGCGTTGTCCCGGGAGGCGGCGATCGCGGTCCACACCAGCGGGAAGAGCGAGCCGACGGTGAAGAACGCGAGCACCGTGTAGGTGAACCAGCCGGCGTACAGATGCCGCCCGGCCTTGCCGCGGGTGCGCCGCTTGCCGTCCCCCTCGCCGGGGGCTTCTTCCTTCGGCTTCGCGGACGTGAGTACAGCCATGCGTATCCCCCTCAGTGGCTCTTCTGCAGCCGCTTGGCCACCAGGAAGTAGACGAGTCCGATCACGATCAGCAGCAGGAACATCATCCAGGCGATCGCCGAGGCGCGGCCCAGGTGGAAGTTGGTCCAGCCCTGCTCGTACAGATAGAGCCCGAGCGTCTGGTACTGGTTCGACGCACCGCCCGAGGGCGAGCCGCCGAACAGCAGTGGCTCACCGAACAGTTGGGTCGACCCGATGGTGGAGATCACCACGGTGAACAGGATCGTCGGCCGCAGCGAGGGAACGGTGACATGGATGAACTGCTGCCAGCGCGAGGCCCCGTCCAGCGCCGCCGACTCGTAGAGATCGTTCGGCACGGACTGCATCGCCGCGAGGTAGATCAGCGTGTTGTAGCCGGTCCACCGCCAGATGACGATCGTGGCGACCGCGAACTGCGAGGTCCAACTGCCGCCCTCCCAGTCGATGTTGTCGATCCCGAAGAGGCCCAGGCCCCAGTTGATCATTCCGAAGTCGCGCCCGTAGAGCATCGCGAAGACGAGCGTGGCCGCGGCCACCGAGGTCGCGTACGGGGTGAGCATCGCGACGCGGAAGAACATCGAGCCGCGCAGCTTGTAGTTGAGCAGATGCGCGAGACCGAGTGCCATCAGCAGCTGCGGGACCGTGGAGATGATCCCGATCACGAAGGTGTTGCTCAGCGAGTTCCAGAAGTACTCGTCCTGGAGGAGCCGGGTGAAGTTGTGCAGCCCGACCCACTCCATCTCGGTGGGCGAGTGCAGCGAGACCCGGTGCAGCGAGGCCCATCCCGTGTAGAGCAGCGGGAAGAGGCCGAACGCCGCGAAGAAGAGGAAGAACGGCGAGATGAACGCGTACGGGCCCCACTTGGCGTCCCGCTGATACCACTTGCTGCGCCGCGCCGCCCTGCGCTTCTCACGCTCGTCCGCCCGGTCGGGGCGCGGCGGGGACGTGCCCGCACCCGCCGCCGAAGTGGCGGGTGCGGACCGCATGTCCTGGGAGGTCATTCATCGGCTCCGGTCACTCGTCGAGGACGTCGTCGATCTTCTTGGTCGTGGCGCTCCAGGCGGAGTCCGGCGACTTGCCCTGCTGCTCGACCGAGAGAATCCCGTTGCTGATCTGCTCACCGATGATCTGGTCCTTCGGGCCGAGGATCGCGGTGGGCATGTCCTTGGCGGCGTCCGAGAAGATCTCGCCGATGGGAGCGTTGTCGAAGTACTCGTGCTTCGCGCTCTTGACCGCGGGCAGCTCCAGCGCCTTCGTGGAGCTCGGGAAGCTGGCCTGCTTCTCGAAGAGCTTGGCCTGCTGCTCGGGAGCCGTCAGCCAGGCGGCGAGCTTGATCGCCTCGTCCTTGTTCTTGGACGCCTCGGGCACCGTCAGGAAGGAGCCGCCCCAGTTGGCGGGCTTGGGCGCGGGAGCGACGTCCCACTGGTCGGCGTTCTTCGGGCCGGCCTTCTCCTTGATGTAACCGAGCATCCAGGACGGGCAGATTACGCTGGCGAAGGTGCCGTTGGCGTAGCCCTGGTCCCAGGCGGTGTCGAACTGCTTGAGCTTGCCGGTCATCTTGCCGTCGACCGCGCGCATCGCCAGGTCCCACGAGTCCTTGACGGCCTTGCTGTCCTTGTAGATCAGCTCGCCGTTCTCGTCGTAGTTCTTCTTGGCGTAGCTCGAGAGGGCTCCGTTGTAGAGGCCGGCGGCGCTGTCGGTGAAGGAGCTGCCCTTGGGCGCTTCCTTCATGAAGTCCTCGCCGGTGTCGACGTACTTGGACCAGTCGCCCTCCCAGAGCTTGCCGACCTCGGCGCGCTCGGTGGGCAGTCCGGCCTTGTCGAAGAGGTCCTTGCGGTAGCAGATCCCCATCGGGCCGATGTCCGTGCCGAGGCCGATGACCTTGTCGTCCTCGGTCTTGGCCTGGTCCCACTTCCACGGCAGGTAGTCCTTGCCGTCGACGCCCTCGGCCTTCGACATGTCAACGAACTTCTGGGCCTGGATGGTGGCCAGCTCGTTGATGTTGTTGACCTCGACGGCCTGGATGTCGGCCAGACCGCTGTTGGCGGAGAGGCGGTTGAGCAGCGCCGGGTAGTAGTCCTCGTTGCGCTCGGTGGAGTTCTCCTTGATCTTGATGTGCGGGTTCAGCTTCTCGTAGGCGTCGTAGAGACCTGCCTGCTTGTAGCCGAAGACTCCGAACACCCCCACCGACAGGGTGACTTCCCCGTCCTTGCCGGACGAGCCGCCGCCGTCGTCGGCGCAGCCGGCCAGCAGGGTCGCGCTCAGGACCACGGCGGTGACCGCGGAGAGCCGAGGGGTGAGAAGGGCCATGCGGGTTCTGCCGTGCATTGCGTCCTCCCGAGATGTACGGGAATTGAAAGAAGAGTGGGCACTGGGAGCGCTCCCAGGCGTGATGGACTGAAGATTCGCGGAACGGCTTCAGAGTGTCAAGACACTGTGCGACAACGGCTCAGAAACTCTTCACCCCGCCGGAATATGGAGGAAGCCTGTAGAAGTGCGACACCTGCTGGTGGTGGGGCGATCGCGTCGAACACTGGTCAAGACACCGCTAGTTGCTCTATTACTTGAACACATCCCTGAGGTGGCAGGAGGAAACCGTGACGGCTCCCGGCGCGGCCCGGCACACCCGCAGACCCACCCTCGAAGAAGTCGCGGCACGCGCCGGGGTGGGCCGCGGCACGGCATCCCGCGTGGTCAACGGCTCCCCCACCGTCAGCGCGCGGAGCAGGGCGGCGGTCCAGGCCGCGGTCGAGGAGCTGGGCTACGTGCCCAACGGCTCCGCGCGGGCGCTCGCGGCCGGCAGCACCGACTCCATCGCACTGGTGGTCCCCGAGTCGGAGACCCGGCTCTTCGCCGAGCCGTACTTCTCCGGAACCGTCAGCGGCGTCGCGACCGCGCTCGCCGACACCGAGAAGCAGCTGCTGCTCACCCTGCTGCGCACCCCCAAGGAGCGGGAACGGTTCGCCCGTTACGTCAGGGCCCGCCGCATCGACGGCGTGCTGCTGGTCTCGATGCACGCCGGCGATCCGCTCCCCGAGCTCCTCCAGCGGTACGAGATGCCCACCGTGCTGGGCGGACGCCGCTCCGCGGACGAGCAGGTCCCGTACGTGGACTGCGACAACCCGGGCGGCGCCGAAGCCGCCGTCGCACATCTGCTGGCGCGCGGCAGGCGCCGGATCGCCACCGTCACCGGTTCGCTCGATCTGTACGCGGCCCAGTGCCGGCTGGAGGGCTACCGCGCCGCCCTGCGACACGGCGGCCACCCCGGCGACCCCCGGCTCGTCGCACAGGGCGACTTCACCGAGGAGGGCGGCCACCGGGCGATGGGCGAACTGCTGGAGCGCTGCCCGCAGCTCGACGCGGTCTTCTGCGCCTCGGACCTGATGGCCTCGGGCGCGCGGCTGGCGCTGCGCGAAGCCGGCCGCCGGGTGCCCGACGACGTCGCACTCGTCGGCTTCGACGACTCCGCGGTCGCCCGCCACCTCGACCCTCCGCTGACCAGCGTGCGGCAGCCGATGGAACTGATGGGGCGCGAGATGACCGGACTGCTGCTCGATCAGATCGCCGGCCGCACGGGCGAATCGGCGGCACGCCACCGACTGCTGCCCACGGAACTGGTCCCGCGCGGGTCCAGCTGAGCACATCCGCCCGGCGGCGGGCAGCCGTCGGCAGGTGGTCGGCGATCGGCGGCAGATGGGCCGAGTGGGGCGGGCGGCGACCGGCCGAGGAAGGGCGGGCGGGGCACATTTGGCACCGGTCGCCAGCAACCGGGAGGAAGGGCCTGCACGCCCGTGCAAAGGCGTGCCCGGGACGTTGGGAGGGCGCCGCGCGACCAGTAAAGTGGCCGCCATCCCCTCACCCCCGACGGAGCGTCCGTGGATTTCTGCGCGTTGTGCCGGCGTCGACTCAACGGTGCGCTGAACTGCCCCGGTTGCGGTCAGCTGAACGCGAGCGCGCAGCCGGGCGGACAGCCGAGCGCCGGGTACGGCGACGGGTACGGCGACGGGTACGGCGAGGCGTACGGCGGCCGGACCGCCGACGGGTACGGCGACGGGTACGGCGAGGCGTACGGCGGCCGGACCGCCGACGGGTACGGCGATCCCCACGGCACGTACGCCCAGTACGGCGCCGGACAGCCCGACCCGTACGGCGCCGGAGGGCACGCCCCGGACCCGTACGGCACCGGACAGCCCGACCCCTACGGCGCCGCGCAACGCAACCCGTACGCCCCGGACTCGCACACCCCGGACCCGTACGCGGCGGGCCACCCTCGCGAGACCGGGCACCCGGACCGCGGCCGACCCGGCGACGCGCTGTCGGACGGGGCCGGGCCGGACGGGGCCGGGCCGGAGGGGGCCGGGCAGTCGGCCGAGCCGGTCGGTCGCAGAGCCGCGCGCAGGGCCGCCGCGGCCTCCGGTCGCGCCGCCGCGGACCCGTCCGGCGATCCGGGCCGGGGCGACGGTGCCGACAGCGGAGAGGACGGCCACGGGTCAACGGGCGCCCAGGACACGGCAGTCGGCCACCGCACCGCGCGACGCAGGGCGGCGGGACGTTCCGCGCACCGGCGTTCGCAGGGCGCTCGGCGGCGTCGGATAGCCGTCGGCGCCGTACTGGCCGCCGTCGTGCTGGCCGGGCTGGTCGCGGTGGAGGCCGGCGACGTCGCCATCCCCGGCCTCGACTCCCCCTCGGACAACGTCGCCGACCGGCAGGCCGCCGACGAGCGCGCCCGACCCGAGCCCGGCGAGTCCGGGACCGGCCCGAGCGGCAGCGTCACTCCCGGGGACACCCCTTCGACGGGCACCGGCAGTCCGTCGGCCTCGGAAACCGGCGAGGAGGACGACGAGTCGCCGAGCGCGAGCGCCTCGGACTCCGCCGACCCATCGGACTCCTCCGATCCCGACGACTCCTCACCCACCGGTCGCCCCTCGGAGCCCTCGCAGTCGCAGGCGCCCACCAGCCCCACCAGCCCGCCGACGAGCCCCACCGAGGAGCCGACGCAGGAGCCGGAGCCGGAGCCCACCGAGACCGATGACGGCTGCTGGTGGATCTTCTGCCCCAACTGACCCGCCCGGCACGGGTCGGGGACGGGCTGACCGGCCCTCACCGACCGTGCCCGGCCGCCGTTCTGACGCCCCGTGAAGCCCACCCGGAACGCGGGGCGCAGTGGTTCAGTCCATTCACCTGTACGGAGTGAGCCGCCGTCAGTACGCCCTGCCCGGCCAACTCAGGGCCCGCGCCGACCGGTTGCCGCTGGCGCGTCCGTCGGCGGTACACCGTTCGGGCGCGTGTCGCCCCGCCCAGGAGATGCAGCGCCGCGCACCCTGACGTGTCCTCGCAGTGAGTCAAGTCACCGCCAAGGAGGACACATGTGCACGCACCATGAGGAACCGTCACTGTCCCGACGCGGAATGCTGCTGCGCGGCGGCGCGCTCGCCGCGCTGGGGCTGCTGCCGGCGCTCGGCTGCGTCAAGTCGGCCTCGGCGGGCCCCGGCGAGCCGATGAACCGGCCGCTGCGCGCCACGGCGGCCGGCGGTCCGGGCCCGCAGGCGGCGCCCGGCGGGCGGTGGGCCCGGCCGCTGACCGAGCAGCACGCGATCTCCGCGGCGTACGGCATCGAGGGCGACTGGCTGGCCGGCCGGCACACCGGGATCGACTTCGCCGTCGACACCGGCACCCCGCTCTTCTCGGTCGGGCCGGGCACCGTGGACATCGCCGGCGACCAGGGCGACTACGGGAAGGCGGTGCTGGTCAGGATGGACGACGGGCACTTCATCCTCTACGCCCACATGTCCTCGCTCCAGGTCAGCCGCGGCGGGCGGGTGACCGGCGGCTCCCGACTCGGCAACACCGGCGCCAGCGGGCGGGTCTCCGGTCCGCATCTGCACTTCGAGGTGCGCACCACCCGCAACTACGGCACCGACATCGACCCCACCAAGTATCTGGCCGCACGCGGCGTCAGAATCGGCTGAGGAGCCGCGGCCCGAGCCCCTCGCGGACCTCAGCCGTACGCCCGCGCCGCCGAGTCGAAGGCACCCCGGGCAAGCCGGTGCAGCAGCGCGGCCGTGCTCTGCCGCGAGGGCAGTGCCGCGGGGCGGCTGAGGTGCGGAGTGGAGTTCAGCAGGCCGAAGACCGCGTGGACGGCCGTGCGGGCCTCGGCCTCCGGCAGCGACGGATGGACCTCGCGCACCACCGCGACCCACAACTCGACGTACTGGCGCTGGAGTCGGCGCACCCGCTTGCGGTCGTCGTCGCGCAGCCGGTCGAGCTCGCGGTCGTGGAGGGTGATCAGCGCGCGGTCGTCGAGCGCGAACTCGATGTGCCCCTCGATCAGCGCGTCCAGCGCCCTGGCCGGCGGGTGCGCCGAGCCCTCCTGGTCGAGCAGCCGCCGCCGGCCGCCGTCGTGCAGACGTTCGCTGATGCCGACCAGCAGCTCGGCCAGCATGGCGTCCTTGCCGGCGAAGTGGCGGTAGAGGCCGGGCCCGCTGATGCCGACCGCCGCCCCTATCTCGTCGACCCCGACGCCGTGGAAGCCGCGCTCGGCGAAGAGCCGCGCGGCCTCGCCGAGGATCTGCTCCCTGCGCGTACGGGGCCGTGCGGGCCGACCCCCCGGCCCGTCCTGCTCGTCCTGCTCGGAACGCACGGCCGGGTCGACGGGCGTGCCGGTCTCGCTGCTCATCCCACGATTGTAGACAGCCGTGTTAGTGGACGTTAACCTTGCGACATTGGTTAACGCCTATTAACCACGAGCAAGGGGGCTCAGGGCATGCAGCAGGCACCGCCGCTGTCCAGCACCGCCGACCCAACCTCCCCGCAGTGGCGCACCCATGAGGAAGCGCACCGGGAGTTGGCGGCGCAACTGCGGGAGAAGCTCGCCGCGGCACGGCTCGGCGGGGGTGAGAGGGCCCGCGCCCGCCACACCGCGCGGGGCAAGCTGCTGCCGCGCGAGCGGGTGGACTCGCTCCTGGACCCGGGCTCGCCCTTCCTGGAGCTCGCGCCGCTCGCCGCCGACGGGATGTACGACGGCGCCGCGCCGGCTGCCGGCGTCATCGCCGGTGTCGGCCGGGTCAGCGGGCGCGAGGTGGTGATCGTCGCAAACGACGCGACGGTCAAGGGCGGCACCTACTACCCGATGACGGTCAAGAAGCATCTGCGCGCCCAGGAGGTCGCGCTGGAGAACCGCCTCCCCTGCCTCTACCTGGTCGACTCCGGCGGCGCCTTCCTGCCGATGCAGGACGAGGTCTTCCCCGACCGCGAGCACTTCGGCCGGATCTTCTACAACCAGGCCAGGATGTCGGGCAGCGGCATCCCGCAGATCGCCGCGGTGCTGGGTTCCTGCACCGCGGGCGGCGCCTACGTCCCGGCGATGAGCGACGAGGCGGTGATCGTGCGCGAGCAGGGCACGATCTTCCTCGGCGGCCCGCCGCTGGTGAAGGCCGCCACCGGCGAGGTCGTCACGGCCGAGGAGCTGGGCGGCGGCGAGGTGCACTCGCGGATCTCCGGCGTCACCGACCACCTCGCCGAGGACGACGCGCACGCACTGCGGATCGTGCGGAACATCGTCGCCACCCTCCCCGAGCGCGGCCCGCTGCCGTGGTCGGTGCAGCCGGTCGAGGAGCCGGCGGTCGACCCGGCCGGACTGTACGGCGCGGTGCCGGTGGACTCCCGCACGCCCTACGACGTGCGCGAGGTGATCGCCCGGATCGCCGACGGCTCCCGCTTCCAGGAGTTCAAGTCCGAGTACGGGCAGACGCTCGTCACCGGCTTCGCCCGCATCCACGGGCACCCGGTGGGCATCGTCGCCAACAACGGCATCCTGTTCGCCGAATCGGCGCAGAAGGGCGCCCACTTCATCGAGCTCTGCGACCAGCGCGGCATCCCGCTGCTCTTCCTCCAGAACATCTCCGGCTTCATGGTGGGCCGGGACTACGAGGCCGGCGGCATCGCCAAGCACGGCGCGAAGATGGTCACCGCCGTCGCCTGCGCCCGGGTCCCCAAGCTCACCGTGGTGGTCGGCGGCTCCTACGGCGCGGGCAACTACTCGATGTGCGGCCGGGCGTACTCGCCCCGTTTCCTGTGGATGTGGCCGAACGCCAAGATCTCCGTCATGGGCGGCGAGCAGGCCGCCTCCGTACTGGCCACGGTCAAGCGCGACCAGTTGGAGGCGCGCGGCGAGCAGTGGAGCGCGGAGGACGAGGAGGCGTTCAAGGACCCGGTCCGCGCCCAGTACGACACCCAGGGCAACGCCTACTACGCCACCGCCCGGCTGTGGGACGACGGGGTGATCGACCCGTTGCAGACCCGTACGGTCGTCGGCCTCGCGCTCACCGCCTGCGCCAACGCACCGCTGCCCGCGCGCGACCAGGCCGCGCAGGGCTTCGGCGTCTTCCGGATGTGAGGACCGCGGACATGTCTGACCACGAAGCCCGACCCGAGGGAGCCCAGGGGATGTTCGACACCGTGCTGGTCGCCAACCGCGGCGAGATCGCGGTACGCGTCATCCGTACGCTGCGCCGGCTCGGCGTGCGCTCGGTGGCGGTGTACAGCGACGCGGACGCCGGCGCCCGCCATGTGCGCGAGGCCGACACCGCGGTGCGCATCGGGCCGGCGGCGGCCTCCGAGAGCTACCTCTCGGTCGAGCGGCTGCTGGAGGCCGCCGAGCGCACCGGCGCGCAGGCCGTGCACCCGGGGTACGGGTTCCTGGCCGAGAACGCCGCCTTCGCCCGCGCGGTGACGGAGTCGGGGCGGGTCTTCATCGGTCCGCCGGCCTCCGCGATCGAGCTGATGGGCGACAAGATCCGCGCCAAGGAGACCGTGCGCGAGGCCGGCGTGCCGGTCGTCCCCGGTTCCTCGGGCAGCGGCCTCAGCGATGCCCAACTCATCGACGCCGCGACGGAGGTGGGCGTTCCGGTGCTGCTCAAGCCCTCTGCGGGCGGCGGCGGCAAGGGCATGCGGCTGGTCCGCGATCCGGCGCTGTTCGCCGAGGAGATCGCCGCGGCCCGGCGCGAGGCGCGGGGTTCCTTCGGCGACGACACGCTCCTGGTGGAGCGGTGGGTCGACCGCCCGCGGCACATCGAGATCCAGGTGATGGCGGACGGCCACGGCAACGTCGTCCACTTCGGGGAGCGCGAGTGCTCGCTCCAGCGCCGCCACCAGAAGATCATCGAGGAGGCGCCGAGCCCGTTCCTCGACGAGGGGACCAGGTCCGCGATGGGCGCGGCGGCCGTCGAGGCGGCGCGCTCGTGCGGGTACCGCGGCGCCGGCACGGTCGAGTTCATCGTCGCCGGGACGGATGCGCGCTCGTACTTCTTCATGGAGATGAACACCCGGCTCCAGGTCGAGCATCCGGTCACCGAGCTGGTGTGCGGCGTGGACCTCGTGGAGTGGCAGCTGCGGGTCGCCGCGGGCGAGCAACTCCCCTGGCAGCAGGACGACATCCGGATGACCGGGCACGCCGTGGAGGCGCGCATCTGCGCCGAGACCGCCCGCCCCAGCGGCGAGCGGGTCGACTTCCTGCCCTCGGCCGGCACCGTGCAGCTGCTGCGCGAGCCCGGCGGCGAGGGCGTGCGGGTGGACTCCGGTCTGAGCGAGGGCAGCGAGGTCGGCACCACCTACGACCCGATGCTCGCCAAGGTCATCGCGCACGGGCCGGACAGGTCGAGCGCCCTGCGACGCCTGCGCGGCGCGCTGGCGCGGACGACCGTGCTCGGCGTCGACACCAACACCGGCTTCCTGCGCGCCCTGCTGGACCATCCGGCCGTGCGCAGCGGCGAGTTGGACACCGGCCTGGTCGACCGGGACGCGGCGTCGCTGGTCGCCGCCGAGGTTCCGGACGAGGTGTACGCCACCGCGGCGCTGCTGCGGCACGCCGCGCTGGAGCCGAGCGGTCAGGGCTGGACGGACCCGTTCTCGGTCCCCTCCGGCTGGCGGCTGGACGGTCTGAGCGCCTGGACCCCGTACCACTTCAGAGCGCCCGGCGCGGAGCCGGTGGCCGTCGCGGTGCGCGGCCGGGGGCCGGAGACCGAGGTGCGGATCGGCGCGGAGGGCGAGCCCGTCGCCGCGCATCTGGCCTCGGACGAGCAGGGCCGGGTGCGGACGCAGTGGCGGGGCACGATGCTCGGCCACCACCATGTGGCCGGGACCGGTGAGCGGTGGCTCGGCGCCGAGGGTGCCGGCTGGCACCTGGTCGACCACGATCCGGTCGCCGCCGCCCTGCGCGGCGGTGCGGGCGCACACGGCGCGGACGCGCTGACCGCGCCGATGCCGGGCACCGTCACCGTGGTCAAGGCGGCGGTGGGTGACTCGGTCGAGGCCGGGCAGGCGCTGGTGATCGTCGAGGCGATGAAGATGGAGCACGTCATCTCCGCGCCGCACGCCGGCACCGTCACCGAGCTCGATGTGCGTCCCGGCAGCACGGTGGCGATGGACCAGGTGCTCGCCGTGGTCGACCCGGACGCCACCGACTCGGACGCCACGCACCCGGACGCCGCCGATCCGGAGGCCGCCGGCTCGGGCCCGGGCGCCGCGGGTTCGGGCGCGAGGGCCGAGGAGGAGCGCGCATGAGCACCGCCGGACTGCCGATGACCGTGCCCGCCGAGGGGCTGCCGTCGCGCGTGCGCATCCACGAGGTCGGTCCCCGCGACGGCCTGCAGAACGAGAAGGCCGTCGTCCCGGTCGACGTCAAGGCGGAGTTCATCCGCCGGCTGGTCGGGGCCGGGCTGGACACGGTGGAGGCGACGAGCTTCGTCCATCCCAAATGGGTGCCGCAGCTCGCCGACGCGGAGGAGCTGTACGGCGGGCTCGCGGATCTGCCGGCGTCGGCCGGTGTGCGGCTGCCCGTGCTGGTGCCCAACGAGCGCGGCCTGGAGCGTGCGCTGGCGCTGGGCGCCCGCGAGATCGCCGTCTTCGGCAGCGCCACCGAGTCCTTCGCCAGGGCCAACCTCAACCGCACCGTCGACGAGGCGCTGGAGATGTTCGCGCCGGTGGTCGCGCGGGCGAAGGACTCGGGCGCGAGGGTGCGCGGCTATCTGTCCATGTGCTTCGGCGATCCGTGGGAGGGCCCGGTGCCGGCCCGCCAAGTGGTCGACGTCTGCCGCCGGTTGCTCGACCTGGGCTGCGACGAGCTGAGCCTGGGCGACACGATCGGCGTCGCCACCGCGGGCCAGGTGGAGGATCTGCTGACCGCGCTGAACGCGGCCGGCGTGCCCGACGGGGTGCTCGCGGTGCACTTCCACGACACCTACGGCCAGGCCCTGGCCAACACCCTCACCGCGCTCCGCCACGGCGTCACCACCGTCGACGCCTCCGCGGGCGGTCTCGGCGGCTGCCCGTACGCCAGGAGCGCCACCGGAAACCTCGCCACCGAGGACCTGGTCTGGATGCTCCGCGGGCTGGGCATCGAGACCGGCGTCGATCTCGACCGACTGGTCGCCACCAGCACGTGGATGGCCGACCGCCTGGGCCGTCCCAGCCCGTCCCGCACCGTCCGCGCCCTGTCCACCACCAAGGAGCAGTGACCACGATGTCCCTGGACCACCGCCTGAGCACCGAGCACGAGGAACTGCGCCGCACCGTCGAGGAGTTCGCGCACGACGTCGTCGCGCCGAAGATCGGCGACTTCTACGAGCGGCACGAGTTCCCGTACGAGATCGTGCGCGAGATGGGCCGGATGGGCCTGTTCGGGCTGCCGTTCCCGGAGGAGTACGGCGGCATGGGCGGCGACTACCTGGCGCTGTGCATCGCCCTGGAGGAGCTGGCCCGGGTCGACTCCTCGGTGGCGATCACCCTGGAGGCCGGCGTCTCCCTGGGCGCGATGCCGATCTACCGGTTCGGCAGCGAGGAGCAGAAGCGCGAGTGGCTGCCGCGGCTGTGCTCGGGCGAGGCGCTCGGCGCGTTCGGCCTGACCGAGCCGGACTGCGGTTCGGACGCGGGCGGCACCCGCACCACGGCGGTGCGCGACGGCGACGAGTGGGTCGTCAACGGCACCAAGTGCTTCATCACCAATTCGGGTACCGACATCACCGGCCTGGTGACCGTCACCGCGGTGACCGGCCGCAAGGAGAACGGCGCACCGCGCATCTCCACCATCCTGGTGCCCTCCGGGACCCCGGGCTTCACGGTCGCCGCCCCGTACTCCAAGGTCGGCTGGAACGCCTCGGACACCCGGGAGCTGTCCTTCTCCGACGTCCGCGTCCCGGCCGCCAACCTGGTCGGCGAGGAGGGCCGCGGCTACGCGCAGTTCCTGCGCATCCTCGACGAGGGCCGCATCGCCATCTCCGCCCTGGCCACCGGGCTCGCCCAGGGCTGTGTGGACGAGTCGGTGCGGTACGCCAAGGAGCGCCACGCCTTCGGCCGGTCGATCGGCTCCAACCAGGCCATCTCGTTCAAGCTCGCCGACATGGAGATGCGCGCCCACACCGCCCGCGTCGCCTGGCGGGACGCGGCGAGCCGGCTGGTGGCGGGCGAGCCGTTCAAGAAGCAGGCGGCGATGGCCAAGCTGTACTCCTCCGAGATCGCCGTCACCAACGCGCGCGAGGCGACCCAGATCCACGGCGGCTACGGCTTCATGAACGAGTACCCGGTCGCCCGGATGTGGCGCGACTCCAAGATCCTGGAGATCGGCGAGGGCACCAGCGAGGTCCAGCGGATGCTGATCGCAAGGGAGTTGGGCTTCACCGACTGACACCCGTCCCGGCGGTCGGGCGTCCGTGACCGGACGTCCGACCGGGCCGGTGGTGGGTGGTGCGTGTGACGTGGGTGTGGTGTGCGGGCGGTCGGTGCCGGGAGGGCGGTGCCGGGGGGGCGGCCTGCGCCGCGTCCGTACGCCGCGCCACGTGTACGGCCGGACCCTCGGCCTCGGCGGGACCTCACGCCGACGCGCCGGGGTTGCGCCTCAGCGGTCGAAGGTCCCCGGCGGGGGTGCGGGTGAACCGGTCGTCGCGGTCGCATCGGTGACCGGACGGGCGCCCGCCGCGAAGTCGGCCGCCTCCCGACCGGCCAACACCCGTCCCGCGTGCGGGTCTCCGGCGGTACGGCGGGTGAACTCGCCCACCGGCAGCGGCACTCGGGCAGCCGCCAGCACCACGTTGCCGAATCTGCGTCCGCGCAGCACGGCCGGGTCCGCGGCGATCGCCAGCTCGTCGAAGACCGCGCCCACGGTGGCCAGTTGACCGCGCAGATGGGCGAGCGGCGGCCCGTCGGTGAGGTTCGCCGTGTACCAGCCGCCGGGGGCCAGGGTCCGGGCCGCCTCCCGCACGAACTCGACGGTGCCCAGATGCGGCGGCGTACGGGCGCGGTCGAAGACGTCCGCGATCACCAGGTCCGCCCAGCCGTCCGGCACGGCGGCGAGCCCGGCGCGCGCGTCGCCGCCGTGCACACGTACGCGCCAGCCGGACTCCAGAGGGAGTTCCCGGCGCACGAACGCGGTCAGCGCGGAGTCGATCTCCCAGACGCGCTGGGTGGAGCGCGGCCGGGTCGCGGCGACGTACCGGGCGAGCGTCAGCGCACCGCCGCCCAGGTGCAGCACCCTCAGCGGACGACCGGCCGGCGCGAGCAGATCGACGAGATGGCCGAGCCTGCGCTGGTAGCTGAAGGCGAGATGGGCGGGGTCGGCGAGATCGACGTGCGACTGGGGAGCGCCGTCCACGGTCAACTCCCAGGCGGAGGGCCGCTCCCGGTCCGGTACGAGCCGTGCCTCGCCGCTGTCGACGGCGGCAGTCGGCTCGGTCCGTCCGCCGCCCCTGCCGCCTCGTTCACCCCGCCGTCTGCCCGCCACCCCGCCAGTATCCCCGTCCGCGTCACTCCCCGCGCACCGCGGTGGCGGGCGGGAGACGCGGACGGCAACGGCGGACGGACCCGGGCGGCAACGGCGGACGGACCGCGACGCACCGCCGCACGATCGGGGCCGGTCGCCGGCAGCGCCGGCCCGCGGTCGCGCGGCCGTGAACGGGACGGCTTCAGATGCAGCGGTCGGTGACCTCCAGGGTGCGGGCGGCCTGGACGAGCGCGGCCCGCAGCCGGGTCGGGTCGGTCGCGGTGAGCGGGGCGGACTCGGGGCCGATCAGCCAGTCGGCGCCCGCGATCGGCGGCCGGCCGGTGCCCTCCTGGCTCAGCGGGCCGCAGAGCGGGGCGCAGGCGCTGCCGGGGTGCCGCCAGTGCACCGAAGTGCCGGGCGGGACCAGGAAACCGAGCGTCGCACCCGCGCAGTCGTGCAGCACGGGGCCGACACCGAGGCCGAGCCGCAGGATGTCGACGGCCTCCAGCGCCTGGCGGGCCGGCACGGTGACCAGCTCGGTGTGGGGAGTGCCGCCGCCCTGGCAACCGCTCTCCACCGCGCCCGACTTGCGGCCACGCACCGGGCGCCGGTGGCCAACGGCGATCCGCGATCCGTCGGTGTCCAACAACGCGACCCTCCTCCACTCTCACGCCCACACGCTTCGACGCCTGTGCCTCGATGCCCGTGCTGCGCGCTGTCGTTGCTGCACGGTTCAACGCACGGACCCGTCAACGGCTACGGCGGAAAGCCCCCTCAAAGGATGGCGGTTCATGGCAGATCACGCATGAGATATCCGTTTTGTAAGCAAACTCCCCATCTCCGGCCCCGCGCCCGCGTGTACGGTCCGGCCATGGCGTCGTCACCCTCAGCGCCAGCCGGGAGAGGACCGGCGGGCCCGGCCGAGTCAGCGAACCACCCTCATCAACCGAACCCGGCCTTCCGGCGGTTGCGCGGACAGCTCTCCCCTCGGGAGTTCGCGGCCTCCGTGCGGAGGGCCGCCCGCGAGATCGGCGAGCAGGTCTCCTGCGACGCCCGCTACATCGGGCGGGTGGAGGCCGGCGAGATCCGCTGCCCCAACTACGCCTACGAACGAGTGTTCCTGCACATGTTCCCGGGGTACACGCTCACGGATCTGGGCTTCACCGAGCGCGAGGCCGTACGGGGACGCGCGGCGCGGCGCACCCGTACGACCGTGCGCGAGGCGGCCGAGGACCGCCCCGGACCCTGCGCTCCCGACCACTCGCCAGGTGGCCGGGCCGACTGCGGGGGCACGGAGCACAACTGTCAGAGCACCATCCAGAGCTACGAGGAGAGCGACGTGCTGCGTCGCGCGTTCATGACCGGCGGCCCCGCCGCCCTGGCGACCGCGCCCCTGTGGGGGCCCGCCCATGCGGCCGAGGCCCGCACGGGACCCGCCGAGGGAGAGGGAGCCGCCCTGCCCCGCCCCCGGCCCGCCGCGGGCGCCCTCGGCCGCGGCGACGTCCTCTCCGTCGAGGAGGCCGTGCGGCGGATCCGCCTGCTCGACGACCGCCACGGCGCGGACAACCTCTACCGCCGCGCCGACCTCGCGCTCCGGCAGACCTTCGAGCTGCTCGACTCCGGCGCCCGCGCGCACGCACACTCCGAGCGGCTGAACTCCCACACCGGCGAACTCGCGCTCTCCGTCGGCTGGTTGGCACACGACTCCGAGCGCTACCAGGAGGCCCGTTCGCACTACGGCGAGGCTCTGGCGCTGGCCCGGGTCGGCTCCGACCCCGGGCTGGAGGCGCACGCCTTCTGCAACACCGCCTTCCTCGCCCGGGACGCCGGTCGCCCGCGCGAGGCGCTGCGCGCCGCCCAGGCGGGCCAGCAGGCCGCCCGCAGGCTCGGTTCCTCCCGGCTCCAGGCGCTGCTGGCGCTGCGCGAGGCGGGCGGCTGGGGCGGGCTCGGCGACCGCGCGGGCTGCGAGGAAGCCCTCAGCCGGGCCAGGACCCTCTTCGACAAGGGCCCCTCCGACTCCGATCCGGAGTGGATGTCCTTCCTGTGCCACGCCGAGCTGTCGGGGCTGGAGTCCCAGTGCTGGTCCGCGCTCGGCGACTGGGAGCGGGCGGCGGAGCTGGCGCGGGAGGCCGTCGCGCTGCAACCCGCGCAGTTCGTGCGCAACAGAGCGCTGTTCACCGCCGAGTTGGCCGGGAACCTCGCCGTGGGCGGAGATCCGGTCGAGGCGGCCACCGAGGGGAACAGAGCGCTGACGCTGCTGGAGACCGTGCACAGCGCGCGGGTGCGCCGGATGCTGCGCGCCACGGCCGAGCGCCTCGGTCCGCACACCCGCCACGTCGAGGTCGCGGGCTTCCTCGCCCGTCTCTCCGCCTGAGGCCCCGGCCGGGAGGCCTCGGGCCCGGACGCCCCCGACGGAGGACCGGACGCCCCCGACGGAGGAGGGGCGGGGGCACGGCTCAGAGGCGGCCGTCGAGGTGGCCGGTGTCGTTCCACCGCTCCAGCGCCGGCTGCCCGTAGGACCAGCCCAGCACCGACAGGGACGCCGGGGAGAGCCGCAGCCGGGCGCCGAAGGAGAGTTCCTCGCCCAGCCACCGCGCGGCGATCGTGCGCAGCACATGGCCGTGTGCGAAGACCAGGGCGTCCCCGGGGACCGTACGCGCCCAGTCCACCACCTCGTCGGCGCGCGCGGACAGCGCGGCCCGGCTCTCGCCGCCCTCGACGCCGTCCCGCCAGATCAGCCAACCCTCGTCCCCCGCGGCCTCCTTGATCTGCGGGGTGGTCAGCCCCTCGTAACTGCCGTAGTCCCACTCCATCAGGGCGTCCCAGGTGCTCGCGCGGTCGCCGAAGCCGGCCACCGCGCAGGTCTCGGCGGCGCGGGAGAGCGGACTGGTGCGCACCTCGGCGTCGACGAGGCCGTCGAAGGGGGCCGTCCGCAGGCGCTCACCGAGGAGTTCGGCCATGCGGCGCCCCCGGTCGAGCAGCGGCACATCGGTGCGGCCGGTGTGCCGGCCCGCCTGCGACCACGGCGTCTCGCCGTGGCGCACCAGGACGAGGCGGGCGGAGTGGGGAGTTGTGGACACGGGCTGTTCGGCGGCCTTTTCCGTCATGCCACGACGGTACTCACCCGCGGGCCCGCGGCGTCGCGCGGCGGTGCCGAGAGCCGCGGAGGAGCACGTTGTCGGTGGGGGATGTCAGACTTCGCCGGGTGAAGCAGTTGTCCCACCAGACAGGTACCGAGCCGACAGGTGCCGAGCAGGCCGCGCTACGGGATCGGCTGGCCGCGCTGCGCGGCCCGGGCCGGCAGCCGAGACCGCTGGACAGCAGGGCCCTGACGGCGCTCGCCGCCAACCCTGGGTGCAGCCGCCGTGCGCTGCTGGACAGCGCGGGCGTGGACAAGGCGGCCCTCGCCGAAGCGCTCGGCGCACCTGCCAACTTCGGGCAGTCGCAGTTCGCCTTCGCCCGCGGCCACGCCTTCGAGGCCGGGGCGACGCGCGACGGCGGCCTCGAGCTGGTCCGGCTGCTGTGTGCGCACACCGGTCAAGTGCCGCCCGATCCGCAGCTGTTGGAGTGCCCGGACCTCACCGCCGAAGGGCAGGAGGGCCGAATCGAGAGCACCCGCGAGGCGTTGGCCCGGGCGCAGACGCACGGGCAGGGCGGGGAGGAGGCGCGGCAGGGCCGGCCCGGCTCCTGGTCGGTGCTGCTGCATCCGATGGTGCGGCTGACGGTCGCCGGGGCGCCGGTCTGCCTGGAGCCCGACGCGATCGTGGTCGACGGGGACGCGGGCGTGACGATCGTGGAGATCAAGTCCTTTCCGATCCTGGACGGTTCGGCCGCTCCGACGAAGGTGGGCGCCGCCACCCGGCAGGCCGCGGTCTACGGGCTGGCGCTGGAGGCGATGGGGGTGCGGGCCGCGGAGTCCGTCCTGCTCGTCTGCCCGAAGGACTTCTCCAACCTCCCGACCGCGGCCCTGGTCGACATGCGCAAGCAACTGGCGGCGGTCCGCAGGCAGTTGCACCGGCTGACCCGGGTCGAGGAGCTGACCGCCGCGCTGCCGGCGGGCACCAGCTTCGATCTGGACCTCCCGCCGGACCGGCTGGCGGGCGCGGTCGACTCGGTGCCCGCGGCGTACGCGCCGGAGTGCCTGGCGGGCTGCGATCTGGCCTTCCACTGCCGCTCCCAGGCGCGCACCGGGAACGACCCCGCGGTGCTCGGCCGCGGCACCCGCGCCGAGTTGGGCGCGCTGACCACGGTGAAGGCCGCGCTGGACGCCGCCCACAGCGATCCCCCGCCGCCCGAGCCCGAGGGCGCGGCGCATCCGGCCGGCCCGAGCGACCCTCCCGATCCGGCCGTCCTCGCGCTGCGCCGAGCAGCCCGACTGCGCGCCGAGGTCCTGGGCCCGCACAACGGCACCGGCCCGCACGGCGCCACCGGCCCGGGCTCAGACGGCGCCTCGGGTTCGGACGGCGCCTCGGGTTCGGACGGCGCCTCGGGTTCGGACGGCGCCTCGGGTTCGGACGGCGCCACCGGCCCGCACGGCGCCACCGGCTCGGGGCCCGCGGGAGGTGGACCGTGCCGCTGATGCACAACCTGGCCCGGATGGAGGCGATGGCCGCCGGTCGTGCCCAACCGCTGACCACCGTCCGCCACCGCCATCTGAGTCAACATCCGCTGGTGCTGGTTCCGTTGACCACCGCGGGCGAGGTGGGCGCTCCGCTCGGCGCGATGCTCGGCACCGACCGGGACCGTCCGCTGCTTCTCACCGTCCCCCAGCCCAAGGACCGCGATCTGCGGTTCGCCTTCCTCTCCGACCTCGCCGAGGCGCTGCTGCCGCATCTGGAGTCGGCCCTGGAGGAGACCGAGCAGGTGCGCGAGGACGCCGAAGTCTGCACGGACGCACCGCAGTTGCTGGTTCCCAACGCGCCCGGGGCGGAGTTCGTACGGCTGCTCGGCCGCTCCATGCGGTTCCGGCGCACCGCCGAGGAGGACCCGCAGACCCCGTACCCCTCCCCCGCCCGGGTGCCGCTGCTGGGGCGCTGGCTGACGCACTACGGCGAGCGGGCTCGGGTGCCGGGCTCGTCCCTGCTGCTGTCCATGACCGAGGTGCTCACCCGGCACTGGGCGACCGGGCAGAGCTCGCTGGAGGACCAGCATCTCGGGGCGCTGCTGGCCTGGCTGCGCGCCGGCCCTGAGGGCGGTGGCGAGGCTGCCGCGCTGGAGGCGGAGACCGCCCGCGACGAGCACGGTCAGCTGCGGACGCCGCCCTCGGGCCCGTCGACCGACCCCGCCTTCGACAACCGCGTCCTGGCCCCGGCGGTGGAGCGGTACGACGCCGGTCTGCCCGGTTCGGCGGAGCAGGTGCACCAGCTGCTCGGCGGCCAACTGCGCCCGGTCTGGGACGCGATGTGGGAGAGCGTGGATCTGCTGCGCCGGCTGCCGGAGGGCGAGCGGGTCGCCTCCCGCTGGGAGAGCGACCGCTGGTCCTACACCGCGCACCGCGATCGGCTGCGGGCGGGCGAGCCGCCCCAGCCCCGCCGGGACGACGCGGTGACGGCCGCGCGGAAGCTGTCGGTGCGCGAGCGGGACCAGGCACGGCTGCGGGCGCAGGAGGCGTTGGACGACCCGCTGGTGATGGCCGAACGCAGGCTGGCCGGCGAGGCGTTCGTGGCCGAGGTGACCGACTCCTGGATGACGTACTCGCAGGGGCGCCGCCCGATGCCGCGGCCGGTGCTGGCGCTGTCCACCGAGGACGTCCCGCAGTGGGCGCCGGGTGCGCGCGCGTACCGGGTGCTGCCTTCGGGCGCTGCGCAGCCCGCCGAGTTCCTCGCGCCGGAGGACGGGCTCGCCGAGGGCACCGCGGCCGCCGGCGAGGACGACAGCGCGGCCGAGAGCACGGCCGAAGGCACGGCCGGCCCGGGCGAGTTGAGGCTGCGGCTGACCGGCGGGATGGGCCGGGCCAAGGAGCCCGCACCCGGCTCGGTGCCGGAGGTCGGGGACCGTGTCTGCTGGACGCTCTTCGAGCACGCCCCGCGCGGCGGTCCCTCGCTGCCCGAGCCGGAGGACACCCCCTGGACGCACGGCGGGCCGCCGCAGTCCGGCACACCGCTCCCCGAGCCGCGCACCGGCGAACGGTCCGGCGCGGGCGGGTCGTTGGGTGCGGGCGGGCACACCGTCGGCGCCGGTTCGCCGGGTGTCACCGATCCGTTGGCGCACTCCACGCTCCCCGACCCCGTCACCGCCGAGGACCTGCTGTGAGCACTGCCCGCCCGACGCACGAGTCGGCGACTGCCGCCACCGGGCCCTCCGCGTCCGGACACCCACCGTCCGAGCGCTCGGTGTCCGGGCCGTCCGTGTCCTCGCTGTCCGGGCCCGCGTCCGGGGAGGTGCCCGCGCCCAGCCCGGCCGGCGCCGCCGCGGCGGCGACCGCGGCAATCCTCGCCGACATCCTCACCGGCACCGAGCGCGGCGTGGTGGTGGACTCCCCGCCCGGCGCCGGCAAGTCGACCCTGGTGGTGCGCGCCGCACAGGAGCTGGCCTCCGCCGGTCGCCGGCTGATGCTGGTCGCCCAGACCAACGCCCAGGTGGACGATCTCGTCGACCGCCTCGCCACCGCGGACCCCGAGCTGCCGATCGGCCGTCTGCACAGCACCGAGGCGCGCCCCGACGACGCGTCCGCGCTCGCGCTGGGGCGGCACCCCTCGGTGCGGATGTCCGCGAAGGTCGCCGACCTGGTCGAGCACGACGTGGTGGTCTCCACCGCGGCGAAGTGGGCGCATGTGCGCGATGTCGAGCCCTGGGAGCAGGCCATCGTCGACGAGGCGTACCAGATGCGCTCGGACGCCCTGCTCACCGTGGCCCGCCACTTCGAGCGGGCCCTGTTCGTCGGCGATCCGGGCCAGCTGGACCCGTTCAGCCAGGTCGGCACCGAGCAGTGGGCGGGGCTGAGCTACGACCCGTCGGCCAGCGCGGTGGCCACGCTGCTCGCCCACAATCCCGGCCTCCCCCAGCACCGGCTGCCGGTCTCCTGGCGGCTGCCGGCCAGCGCCGCACCGCTGGTGTCCCGGGCGTTCTACCCGTACACCCCGTTCCGCAGCGGCACGCGGGAGGGCGAGCGCCGACTGGCCTTCGGCCGCGCGGGGGACGGCTCGGCGACCGACCGGGTCCTCGACGTGGCGGCCGAATCCGGCTGGGGCCTGCTCGAGCTGCCGCCCGCGCACACGCCCCGCACCGACCCGCAGGCGGTCGCGGCGGTCGCCGACGTCGTCCGCCGGCTGCTGGAGCGCGGCGGGAGCACGATCGGCGAGCGTTCGCCCGAGCCCGCCCCGCTCACCGCGGACCGGATCGCGGTCGGCACCGCGCACCGCGACCAGGCCGCGGCGGTGCGGGCGGCCCTCGGCGGGCTGGGTGTGGAGGGCGTCGTCGCGGACACCGCGAACCGGTTGCAGGGCAGGGAGTTCGACGTCACGGTCGTCCTCCACCCGCTGTCCGGGCGGCCGGACGCCACCGCCTTCCATCTGGAGACCGGCCGGCTGTGTGTGCTGGCGTCGCGGCACCGGCACGCCTGCATCGTGGTGTGCCGGGCGGGCGTGCCGGAGCTGCTGGACGCCTACCCGGAGACGGAGCCGGTGCCGCTGGGCGTCACGGTGAAGTTCCCGGACGGCTGGGAGGCTCACCACTCGGTGCTGGCGCATCTGGAGGAGAGCCGCGTACGGGTCCGCTGACGCCCGCCGTGCGCCGGTCCCGCGGGCCGCGGCGGCGGTCCGACCGGCGCGAGCGCCGGGCTCGCGCTCCGGGCCGGTGCGCTCTTGCGCGGCGCGCGACAATGTTCAGTGCCCTACTCCCACGGAGGTGTCTGCATGCCAGAGCCGCACTCGGCTCCGGACCCGCGCAACGGCGTGCCCCGGTTCAGCCGTCCGGTGCCGCTGACGTTCGAGCCGACCGAGGCCGCGGGCGACGAGGAGCGCTTCTTCGACCTGGAGTCGATCAGCGATCCGCGGGAGCTGCTGGCCAGATCGACGGATCTGTCGCTCGCCTTCCAGGCGGCGGCCGACCGGGCCGTGGAGTTCCAGGCGATGGCGGCGGCGCAGCTGGCCGACCCCGGCCGGTTCGACCGGCTCTCGGAGGCCGCCATCGCGGAGCGGGCGGAGTGGAGCGAGGACTACGCCCGGAAGATGGTCGAGTTCGGCCGCGAGCTGCTGCGCCGACGCCCGCCGCAGTAGGCAGGCGTCCGCCCCGGCCCCGCATCGGACGCACCCGGGGAAGCACTCGACCCGCAAGCGCCGAGGCGGCCCGGAGAAGGACCGGGTGCGCGCCCGGCGGACGTTCCCCACGGGCGCGCACCCGTGGGCGCGGGCGGACACCGAAGGCCACCGGTTATCGATTTTCACTCTTCCGGACGCTGGTGCTAAGGTCTGTGACGTCAGCAGGCGCCGTTAGCTCAGTTGGTTAGAGCAGCTGACTCTTAATCAGCGGGTCCGGGGTTCGAGTCCCTGACGGCGCACTCCATCACCAGGTGATGCTGGGCCTTTCCGAAGCCGGAAGGGCCCAGAGCTGTTTGTGAGGGGCCCGGGTTCTCCCGGGCCCCTCGTGCGTCCGGCCCACCGCCGCCGAAGGCCCGCGACACTCGTTCCCGCCCGAGCGCGGTCCGCCTCGGGCGGGAAGAGCGATCCGCCTCAGGACGACGGGGCTGTGGCGACGGCGGCCGCGTACCCCTCGACGGCGACGTCCGCCAGCCGCCAGCCGTCCGGGCCGGGCGCCGGTACGGGGCCGCTGCCCACGTAGTCCAGATCCAGCTCCCGCCCGAGGCCGGTCCCGATGCCCTTGAGATACGCCTCCTTGCGCGCCCACACCCGTCCGAACGCGGCCACCCGCTCCGGATGCGGCAGCGCCCTCAGCTCCGCGGCCTCGCGGGGGTGCAGACTCCCGGCGAGGTCGTCCACCGAGCCCGGGCGGGGACCCCGCTCCACGTCCACGCCCACCGGGCTCGCGGCGAGCGCGATCAACGCGACGGTCCCGCTGTGCGAGAGGGAGAAGTGCAGCGGCGCGCCGACGAGCGCGGGACGGCCGTGCTGCTTGTCGCAGCAGGGGCACTGCTCCCGGGTGAACCGCAGATCCTCGGGCGGCACTCCCAGGCAGGAGCCCAGCAGGAGCCGAAGCCCGATGTGCGCGCCCTGGTAGAGCGCACGTGCGCCGTCCACCCGGAAGGCGGCGGCCCGGGCGCGCTCCTCCTCGTCGAGGACGGCGGCCGTCCGCCGCTCCAGCACCGCGCCGTGCCGTGCGGCGTCGACCAGCCACAGCGAGGGCTCCTCGCCCGGCTGCGGCATCGGTACGGCCGGGGCGGCCTCCAACGACTCCAACACCGTGGGTGTGCGCATGAGTTCTGCCGTGGCGTCCATGCGGTCACCCTATCCAGGTGCCTGCCGCGGCCGGTCAGCGTCGGGTGATGCGCAGGTTCCACTCGCCCGACTCGGACTGGTCGAGCACGGAGATCCGTACGTCGCCGCCGTCGACCGACAGGCTCTCGCCCACCCGCAGCGGGGCGTCGGCCAGCTCGGGCCGCACCGAACTGCCGTGGCAGGCGGCCGTGTCCGGGTGGCCGTCGAGCACCTCGACGGGACCGTCCGCGGAGGCCCGGTCGGTGGTGACCCGGTAGGCAAGCACTCCGCTGGTGCAGACCGAGACGTCGTTGCCGAGCGGCTCGCGCACCTCCAGCACGATCGCCTCGTGCGCACCGGTGCGGACCACCGCCATCCGGCTCGCCGGCCTGGCGCGGGCCACGGCGGCCTGCGCCTGCGCCCCGCCGCGCCCGTCGTCGGCCCCGCCGCCCCACCGCGGCTCCTCGGGCTCGGCACCGAGCGGCACCAGGGTGTGCAGGCTGGTGCCCGGTTGCCAGACGCAGTCCACCTGCTCGTCGTCCAGCCACCCCAGCTTCCACCGGTGCCAGCCGAACGGGTCGGGGGCCAGGCCGAACTGGCTGCCCATGAGGTCCCAGTCGCCGACATGGGTGTCCCAGTCGCCCTTGCCGTCCTCCGGCCGGTTGTAGAGGTCGGGCAGATCGAAGACGTGGCCCGTCTCGTGGGCCAGCACGTTGCGGTCGGCCGGGTACCGCTCGAAGAGGGTGACCACGCGGTTGAGTTCGGTGCCGTCGACCCGGATCGGGTCCTTGAAGTTCACGACCTTCGTCGCGTCGGAGTCCACGCCCGGAGCGTCCGGATCGGCGACGAGGTAGACGATGTCGTACTCGCCGAAGTCCACCTCCGGATCGGTGACCGCCAGCGCGTCGCGCAGGAACGACGCCCGGCTCGCGGTGCTCCAGTCCCGCGCTATGTCGTACGCCGTCGACTTCTTCGGCATCTCGATCCACCGCGGGACGGGGTGTGCGCGCAGGTCGAACCGGCCGTAGGACGCCTGCCGGAAGAAGTCGCTGGTCGCCGGGAAGTAGTCGCGGGTGAGCTGCTGGGGGGTGACGCCCGGCCTGGAGTCGGGGAAGGAGAGGAAGAGCATCACGGCGTCGGCCCTGCCCTCGGGCCGCACGTAGGAGGAGTCCCAACTGCTGACGCCCAGGGAGTGGTGGGCGTCGGTGCGTTCCAGCGCGCAGGGCGTGCCCGCCACTCCCCGGGCGAGGGGCCCGGCCATCGACGCCGTACTGATCACCGCGGTGAGCGCCGTCACCACGGACAGCGGTCTGCGCAACGACCGACGCACGCCCGCCGGCGGGGTGCGTGGGGCACGCTCGTCCGGCACCGGGGCCTCCCAAGGGGTGTCGTGGCTTCACCTCACCTTCGGAGCCGACGGGTGCCCCCGCCCGTTCGAGTAGGCCGACCGGGTCGGGCCCGGGCGTCGCCTCGGACCGCAGCAGTCGCAGCAGTCGCAGCGCCACCAGTGCAGTCACCCTGTGTCAACATCACCCCTGGTTTCGGGATCGGTGCCCGCGGTCGCCGCACCTCGTACTGACGTCCGGGACGGTCGCCTCCAGGAGTGCCCAATCCCCTCGCCATGCTGGCCCAACTGCCGCCACAAGCCCTATGATCGGCACACTTTCCAGCGACGAATCCCCTTTGGGAGCGATCGGTGAACGGAATCCGGAGCGGGCAGAAGGACGGCACCCAGAGCTCCGCGACAGCACACAAATTGATTACCGACAGTGATTACGCTGACTGTGCGGCCTCGTTCACCGAGCTCGTTCCCGGCCAGGGCGCGGATTTCCACGGGGCCTTCCACACCGCCCAGTTCGCCATGGCCGTGGTCAGCCGCAGCGGTCGTATCGTCGCGGCGAACCGGGCGCTCGCCACCCTCTTCGACACCTCCTCGCACCAGCTCACCCATCTGCCCGTCACCGACCTCGCCGGACTCGGACAGACCCCCCGCATCCGTACGGCCTGCCAGGCGGTGCTGCGCGGGGAGAGCGAGCAGATGCACTGCACCCGGCGACTGAAGCTGGCGGACGGCCAGCTCTTCTGGGCCGAGATCACCCTCAGACCGCTGCGCAGAGACGGCTCCGCGCTGCTGTCCGTCACCGATGTGAGCGAACGCCGGGATCTGCGCGAGCGACTGCGCCACCTGCAGATGCACGACCCGGTCACCAAACTGCCCAACCGCACACTCTTCTTCGAGCGCCTCGCGACCGCGCTCGCGGACAGCGCCACCGGCCGCATCGGTCTGTGCTATCTGGACATCGACGGCTTCAAGGCCATCAACGACACCTTCGGCCACCGGGTCGGCGACCAGCTGCTGGACGCCGTCGGAAGACGCCTGGTGCGCAGCACCACCACCGGTACGGCGGGCGGCGGCCACCTCGTCGCGCGGCTGGGCGGCGACGAGTTCGCGGTGCTGGTCGAGGCGTCGAGCGGGCCCACCCAGCTCACCGAGCTCGCCGCGGCGCTCCAGGCCGGGCTGGACAGATCCTTCGAGGTCGCGGGCGAACGGCTGGACGTCTCCGCGAGCATCGGTGTGGTGGAGCGCTCCGCCGTCGGGGCCAACGCCACCGAGCTGATGCAGGCCGCAGACACCACGCTGTACTGGGCCAAGGCCGACGGCCGCGCCCGCTGGACCCTCTTCGACTCCGAGCGCAACGCACACCGGATGACGCGCCAGGCGCTCTCCAGCACCCTGCGCCCGGCCGTCGAACGCGGCGAGTTCACCCTGGAGTTCCAACCGATCGTCGGACTGGCCGACGACAGTCTGCGCGGGGTGGAGGCGCTGGTGCGCTGGCGCCATCCCCAGCTGGGCACCCTGGGGCCCGGCCAGTTCATCCCGCTCGCTGAGGAGAACGGCTCCATCGTCCAGCTCGGCCGCTGGGTGCTGGCCGAGTCCTGCCGGCAGGCCAGACGGTGGCAGCTGGAGCACAGCGGCGATCCGCTCTTCGTCTCGGTCAACGTCGCGGTGCGGCAGGTGTGGGACTCCGACCTGGTCGCGGACGTGGCCACCGCCCTCCGGGAGAGCGGCCTGCCGGCCGGGCTGCTGCAGCTCGAGCTCACCGAGTCCGCGGTCATGGGCACCGGCGGCCGTCCGCTCCAGACACTGCGCGCGCTGTCCTCCATGGGGGTGCGCATCGCCATCGACGACTTCGGCACCGGGTACTCCAACCTCGCCTATCTCAGCCGGCTTCCGGTGCGCACCCTCAAGCTGGACGGCACCTTCGTCAGCGGCTTCCGGGTGTCCTCACCGCGCAATCCGGCGGACGAGACGATCGTCTCCTCGCTCGTTGACCTCGCGCACAAACTGGGGATCACCGTCACCGCCGAATGCGTGGAGGGCCAGGCGCAGGCGGACCGGCTGCGCCGCATCGGCTGCGACACCGGCCAGGGGTGGCACTACTCCAAGCCCGTCCCGGCCGACCGCATCTCCGCCCTGCTGGGCGCCTGACCCGCCACGCGCCCGTACGCGGAGCACGCCGTACGCCGCGTACGCCGTGCTCCGCACGCCCGAGCCGGTGCGCCCTTCGGGGCCGCACCGGACGCGGCCCGGCGCGGGGGCGGTCAGACCGCGCTCGCCCGGCCGCCGAAGAGGGTGCCCAGCTCGGGGCAGTCCACCCGCAGACCGAGCAGCCGCAGCCCCTCCCAGACCGTCACCTGGTTCGCGGTGAGCACCGGTTTGCCCAGGGCGAGTTCGAGGTCGGCGAGGTACGCGGCGGAGTGCAGCGCGGTGTCCGGCAGCAGTACGGCCTCGGCGTCCCGGTGGTCGCCCGCGCCGGCCATCGTCAGCACCTCCTCGCGGCCCCAGGTGCCGACCTCGGCCGCGGTGATGATGCCGCTCCCGCGCAGCGAGACGACCTCGATCCCCGCATCGCGCAGGAAGACCGCGAAGAGTTCTGCGACGTCCTCGGGATACGTGGCGGCCACCGCGACGCGACGCAGGCCGAGCTCCCGCGCGGCCCGGGCGAAGGCGAAGGATGTGCTGGACGCGGGGACGCCCGCGGTGCCGGACAGCTCCGCCACCTGCTCCGCCGCGCCCCGGGGGCCGAAGACGAAGCTGGCGCTCGTGCAGGACCAGACCACCGCCTGCGCGCCCGTCGCGACCACCTCGGAGACCTTGGCCGCCAGGCGCGCGGCCGAGCCCATCTCCAGAAGCGCGTCCACCCGGTGGGCGTCCTCGCCGATGTCGGTGTGCACCAGCGGCAGCCGCACATCGGCGCCGGCCTCGCGCAGCATCGCCTCCAGGCGGGGGTAGTCGTCCTCCGCCGAGTGGCCCGGGTACAGGAATCCGACGGTGCTGACGGCCATGTGCGGCTCCAGATCTCTCGTGCGTTGATCGACTGTTCTCCCCGCGCGGCGGGCGGACCCGCGGGAGCGGCGGGCGCGTACGGGACGCTCGGGGCGGACGCGCCCGGTGCAGGCCGGCTGCGGTCAGCCCGGCGGCAGCGGGCCGCCCGCCTCCTCCGGCCCGGCGGACTCGGTCGGCAGCTCCGCCGCGTCCGGCTCGCCGCCCGTCACGGCGGTGCCCGCCAGCGCCCTGGGCTCCGGCGGCTCGTCCCCGGCCGGAGGCGGTACGGGCGGGAGCGGTGCGGGCGGGGCCGGCGGGGGCAGTACGGTCATCGCGATCGGCCCGGTTCGGGCGGCCGGGTCCAGCAGCGCCTGGTACGGGCCGACGGCCTCCTTGCCGATGTGCCGCAGCGCTCCCCAGACGGTCACCTGGTTCGCCGAGAGGACGGGTATCCGCAGCTCCGCCTCCAGCTGCGGGATGACGTCGAAGGTCGGCAGATTGGTGCAGCTGATGAAGAGCGCGTCGGGAGCACCGGTGGCCGCCTCCCGCGCCATCTCCACGACGTCCCGGTACGGAACCCGCCAGATGTGGCTGGTCAGGCCGAGGTAGCTGCGTCCGGTGACCTCGACGCCGGCCTCGCCGAGGAAGTCCTCCAGGGAGTCGGTCACCGACCGGGTGTACGGCGTGACGACCGCGATCCGCCGTGCGCCGATCTCGCTCAGCGCCTCCAGCAGGGCGCCGGAGGTCGTCACGGCGGGAGTCTCGCCCGCCTCCTCCATGGCGCGGCGCATCGCGCGCTCCCCGGCACCGCCGCCCACGAACGAGCCCGAGGTGCAGGCGTAGGCGACGACCCCCGGACCGACCGCGTGCAGCGCCCGTACGGCCGCGCGCAGCGTTTCGTGCTCGCTCACCAGCCGCGCCTGGTCCAGGCTCACCTCGACCGGAACGAACGGAGTACGGGTGAGATGGAGCGACACGTCGTCGGGCACCCACCGCCACAGCTCGCGATCGAGTGCGAAGTCGAACGGCGCGACGATCCCGACGCCGCGCTGCGGCTGCGGGCCGCCGAGAAAAGAGACGTCCATTGCGAGCCCCTCAAGATACGCAGGGACGGCTTACGGCCAGCCGACGCGGGCGCGCCCCTTGATCTCGGCACGCCGAACGCGTATGCCGGGAGCGCGGGAATCGCCAGTGTGCGGGCCTTGGGCCACAGAGGAAAAGTGCCGGACTTCAAGCCGGGACGCCGGGACAGATGCCTTTGTTGACGAAGGTAGTTTCTGCTCCCTACCGTGGTCAATCCTCGCTTCTGTTCGCGTGAACCCGCTTGCGTGACCCAGTCAAACCCGCCCCCGTTGCGAAATGGTTTCCCGCTGATGACGCAGACGTCCCTGCCTCGTGTCCTGGTTCTCGACGACGAGCCGCTGCCCGATCTGAGCCCGCTCTCCGGCAGGGCCGAAGTCCTGCACAGCGACGGTGGATCACTGCCCTCGCTGCTCCCCGAGGCGGATGTGCTGCTGGTGTGGAACTTCACCACCGACGCGGTGAAGGACGCCTGGCCCGGCGAGGGCCCGCGTCCGGGCTGGGTGCACACCGCCAGCGCCGGAGTCGACCGGCTGCTGCCCGAACTCGCCGACTCCGATGTGGTGATCACTAATGCGCGCGGCGTATTCGACCAGCCCATCGCGGAATACGTCGCCGGGCTCGTCATCGCCATGGCCAAGGATTTCCGCGGCACCTGGGAATTCCAGCTCGGCCACCAATGGCGGCACCGAGAGACAATGCGCGTCGGCGGCACCCGTGCGGTTGTCGTGGGTTCCGGCGGAATCGGCAGGGCAATTGGCCGCACGCTCAAGGCACTCGGTGTCAGCGTCGATCTCGTCGGGCGCCGACAGCGGGACGGCGACGAGGAGTTCGGCACGGTGTGGGGCAGCGACGCACTGGACGGACTGCTGCCCGAGGCCGACTGGGTCGTCTGCGCGGCGCCGCTCACCGCGGCGACCGACGGCATGTTCCACCGCGCGTCCTTCGAACGGATGAAACAGGGCGCCCACTTCATCAACATCGGACGCGGTCGGCACGTCGTGACCGAGGACCTGGTGCGGGCGCTGTCCGAAGGCAGACTGCGCGGCGCCGCGCTGGACGTGCTCGACGAGGAGCCGCCGCCGGCCGGCAGCCCGGTCTGGGACGCCCCCGGGCTGATGCTCTCCCCGCACATGAGCGGCGACACGATCGGCTGGCGGGGCGACCTGGCCGCCCAGTTCCTCGCCAACTTCGACCGTTGGGCGGCGGGCGAACCGCTGCTCAACGTCGTCGACAAACAGCTGGGTTACGTCCCGGCGGGCGCCTGACGCCCGTGACCGGCCCGTCCGCGGCCGGTCCTTCCACCTCCCGGAGGCCCTGTTGAGCACACTGCCCGAGCTGCCCGACGTCACCGGCGGCGCCGCCCACCCCGACACCGACGCGCCCGGTCCCGCACCCGGACGGCCCGAGAGCGCCGGACCGCGCTCCGGTGTCGATCTGACCGCGCTCACCGCCGCGGAACTCGTCGCGGGGTATGCGGCCGGCACCTTCTCCCCCGTCGACGCCACCGAGGCCGTACTGGCCCGCGCCCATGCGGTGCAGCCCTCGCTCAACGCCTTCGTCCGGATCTTCGACGAACAGGCGCTCGCGCAGGCCCGGGAGTCGGAGGAGCGCTGGAGCCGGGGTGCACCCGGCGGGCTGCTCGACGGAGTGCCCGTCACGGTCAAGGACATCCTGCTCCAGCGTGGCAGCCCCACGCTGCGCGGCTCCTGGGGCGTCTCCGACGAGGGGCCGTGGGAGGAGGACGCCCCGTCGGTGGCGAGGATGCGCGAGCACGGCGCGGTGTTCGTCGGCAAGACCACGACGCCCGAGTTCGGCTGGAAGGGTGTCACCGACAGCCCCCGGCACGGGGCGACCGGCAACCCGTACGACCCCGCACGCACCGCGGGCGGCTCCAGCGGTGGCGGGAGCGCGGCGGTCGCGGCCGGTGCGGCGCCGCTGACGCTCGGCACCGACGCGGGAGGGTCGGTGCGCATCCCCGCCTCGTTCTGCGGGATCTTCGCGCTCAAGCCGACCTACGGCCGGGTGCCGATCTATCCGGCGAGCGCCTTCGGCACCCTGGCGCACGTCGGCCCGATGACCCGGGACGCGGCCGACGCGGCGCTGCTGATGGACGTGATCAGCGCCCCCGACTCCCGCGACTGGTCCCAACTGGCCCCGCCGACCGGCAGTTTCCGCGACGGGCTCGGGAACGGCGTGCGCGGCCTGCGCATCGCCTACTCCCCCGACTTCGGCGGCCGGGTGGCCGTCGCTCCCGACGTGGCGGCGGCGGTGCGGCGGGCGGTGGACCGGCTGGTCGAGCTCGGGGCGGAGGTGGAGGAGGTCGATCCGGGCTTCGACGATCCGATCGAGGCCTTCCACGTGCTGTGGTTCAGCGGCGCCGCCCGCGTCACCCAGCACTTCACCCCGGAGCAGCGCGAGCGGATGGACCCGGGGCTGCGCGAGGCGTGCGAGGAGGGCGCGCGCGCCTCCGCGCTGGACTACCTCGCCGCCGTCGACGCGCGGATGGCGCTGGGCAAGCAGATGGGCGTGTTCCACCAGAAGTACGACCTGCTCGTCACCCCGACGATGCCGGACACCGCCTTCGGCATCGGCCGCGAGGTGCCGGACGGCGCGACGTACCGGAGGTGGACGGGTTGGACGCCGTTCACCTACCCCTTCAATCTGACCCAGCAGCCGGCGGCCAGCCTGCCGTGCGGGCTGGACTCGGCGGGCCTCCCGATCGGCGTCCAGCTGGTCGGTGCCCGGCATGCGGACGCGCTGGTGCTGCGCGCCGCGCACGCGCTCTACGGCACCTCGGTGACCGAGCTGCCTCCGCCGCCGCTGCCGCAGGGCTGAGAGCGGAACCAGGAACGGACATAAAGGGCGGGCGCCGCTCGGCGCCCGCCCATGGTTTTGTCATATGCCAGAAGCCGACCTGGTGTTTCCCGCCGCCCCGGCCGCGGCGGCGGCTCCCCTCACCCGGGGCCGCACCAGCCGTACGAGCGACCGCAGCGGGCTCGCAACAGAGCCGCCCGGGACGCCGAACCGCCGGGCGCCCCGCCCGATCCGGAACCGGGACGGGGCCCACCCGCCGCACCAACCGCCTCAGACGCGGCGGAAGTTGAGCGTCTCCCCGAGAGCACCGGCCCGCCACAGGCCCTGGCACGCCTCGGCCATCTCCGGCAGGCCCTCGACCACGCTGCCCCACACGATGCCCGGCACCCAGCCAGCGTCACCGTTGATCAGGAGGTTGTTGCGCTCGTAGAAGAGCGCGAGGTCGACCACCGTGGTGCGACCGCGGTGGCCCGCCTCGGCCTCGTAGCCGTAGGACTTGGTGCCGAGCTGGGTGTCGGTGAAGGTGAAATAGCACAGGTCGCCGGGGATCGGGGTGACGGTCGGGTTCTCCAGCGGCGGCTCCTCGGGCGCGAAGGTCGGGAGCAGGGCGTAGATCTCGTTGCGGGCGTACTTGGCGTGGTAGACGTCCCCGCCGAGCGGCAGCGCGTTCCATACGGCGTCGCAGGTGATCGGAGCACGGTCGTCCAGCAGTTTGGCGGTGCAGCGCACACCGCGCCTGTCCAGCGAGACCTCAACGAAACGGTCGGTCATCACACCTCCCGGTGGTGGCTGTATCGGCGATGGTCACACAGCTTCACTGTGCCCACTCGCGCACCGCCCGACCCGTACGCCGCTCCCACGGGGCGCCGACGTACCACCCCGGCACCTCCGAAACACACGCCGCCACCCCGCGCACGGCGGCGGAGCACGACGAAGAGGGGCCCCTCGCAGTGAAGCGAAGGGCCCCTCGACCGTCTGTGCGCCGTCAGGGACTCGAACCCCGGACCCGCTGATTAAGAGTCAGCTGCTCTAACCAACTGAGCTAACGGCGCCTGCTGACGGGAGAACTCTACCTGCCCGCGAGGGGTGCTCACGACCATCGCCCCCGGACCGCCCGAGGAGCCGACGGCCGCAGCTCAGAGCGAGAGCGAGAGCAGCACGGGCGCCGCCCGCTCGTTGAGCTTGCGCGCCGCGTAGCGGAGCCGGTGGGCCTTCTGGAGCGGCAGCGACACCGCGAGGCAACCCACCGACGCACCGGCCGTCACCGGCACCGCCGCGCAGACGGTCCCCATCGCGTACTCCTGGAGGTCGAGCACCGGCACGGTCGGCGGCTGGCGGTCGAGCTGACTGAAGAGCACGCGCTCGCTGGTCGTGGTGCGCGAGGTGAGCCGGATCGTACGGTGCCGGGAGAGGTGGTCGCGGCGCCCGTCGTGGTCGAGCTGGGTGAGCAGGCACTTGCCGACCGCCATGGCGTGTGCGGCGGCTCTGAAGTCGACCCACTCCTGCACGGCGGGCGTGCCGGGCCCCGCTGCGAACTGGGTGACCTTCACCTCGCCGTCGACGTAACGGCTGATGTAGACCGCGGCCCCGACCTCGTCGCGCAGCGAGGTGAGCGTGCGCTGCAACTGGCCCTCCAGCCGGCTGCGACGGTCGCCCGCCCCGCCCAGCAGCCGGAAGGCGTCGCCCGCGACGAAGGTCTTGTCGCTCAGCTGCTCCAGGTAGCCCTCGCGGGCGAGCATCACCAGCAGGCGGGCGAGGTGGCCGGGAGGCAGCCCGGTCTCCTTGACCAGCTCCTCCTCGGTCCGTCCGTCCGGGTACCGGGCGATTGCCTCAAGCACACGCAGTGCGTACTGAACCGAGTGAAACGGAACGGACGGCACGGGCTTGGGCGCCACGGTGTCCCCCTCGAGGTAGTGACCGCTTGCGCCGTGACCATTGCTCCGGGTCACGGGCTCAACTCAAGATAACGCTCAAGACCCTCTGATTACCCGACCGTCGACCAAACGGCATATGCCTCAAGCAAAGTCGTGCACCACGAGGGGCGCGACAGCCGCGCCGGCTGTCGCGCCCCTCGTGAAACGCTCGGAAAACCCCGAGGTCAGAGCACCGCGCCGAGGAACTCGCGGGTGCGGGGGTGGTCCGGGTCGTTGAACATCTTGTCCGGGGATCCGGATTCGATGACCTTGCCCTCGTTGAACATCAGCACATCGTCGGAGATGTCCCGCGCGAAGCTCATCTCGTGCGTCACGCACAGCATGGTGATGTCCGTGGTGTGCGCGATGTCCCGCAGGACGTCGAGCACACCGGCGACCAGCTCGGGGTCGAGCGCCGAGGTGACCTCGTCCAGCAGCAGCACCTGCGGACGCATCGCCAGCGCACGCGCGATGGCCACGCGCTGCTGCTGACCGCCGGAGAGCTGCGAGGGGTACTTGTCCATGTGCTCGGTCAGACCGACGAGCTCCAGCAGGTCGCGGGCGCGGGTGTCGGCCTCCTCCTTGGAGAGCCCGAGCACGTTGACCGGCGCCTCGGTGATGTTCCGCAGCACCTTCATGTTCGGGAAGAGGTTGAACTGCTGGAACACCATGCCGATGTTCTTGCGCACCTCGCGGATGTGCTTCTCGCCGGCGGGTACGAGCTTGCCGTTCTTCTCCTCGTGGGTCAGGTACTCGCCGCCCACCGTGATGGTGCCCTCGTCCGGCTTCAGCAGCGTCATCAGCAGCCGCAGAATCGTCGTCTTGCCGGAGCCGGACGGGCCGATCAGGGTGACGTGCTTGCCGGAGTCGACTCTGAACTCCAGGTCGTCCAGCACCACGTTGTCACCGAACCGCTTGGTGACCCGGTCGAATCTGATCAGCTCGCTGCCGTCCACCTTGGGGTTGGCGGCGCCCGAGGCGTCCTCGGGAACGCTCTTCGCGTCACCGGTCGCGCCCTTCGCGAGAGTGGCGCCGGTGCGCTCGTTCTCTTCCTGGTTCGGGGTCTCACTTGACAAGGCGACGCTCCAAGACTCGCAGCAGAAGGGAAGCCGGGTAGGCGATCAGGATGAAGGCGATGCCGACCACGGTGTAGGCCTCGATGGTGAAGGTCGCGTTGCTGAAGGCACTTGCCTCGCCCAGCATCTCGTAGGCGCCGATGACCGCGATCATGGGCGAATCCTTCAACATCGCGACCACGTAGTTGCCCAGGGCCGGGATGACGCGGCGGATCGCCTGGGGCAGGATCACCGCGGTCCACGTCCTGACCTTGGGGAGGCTGAGCGCGGTGGCCGCCTCCCACTGGCCTGCGGGCACCCCGTCGATGCCGGCGCGGTAGACCTCGGCCGTGTAGGTCGAGTAGTGGAGGCCGAGACCGATGATGCCGGTCATCAGCGGCGACATCGACGGGCCCCACTCGGGAACCACGTAGAAGAGGAAGAACAGCTGGACGAGCAGCGGAGTGTTCCTGATGAACTCCGTCACCGCCGTCACCGGCCATCGCACCAGCTTGCGTTCGGACCGTTGCGCTATGGCCCACACCAGACCCAGCGCGAAGGCGATGAGGCTGCCGAACGCCAGAGCCTGAATGGTGACGATCACGCCGTCCCAGAACTTGGGCATGAAGTCGCTGACGACTTCCCAGTCCCAGTTCATCCCAGACCACCTGCTCCCTGCGACCGAGCGATGTCATTGGCGGCAGCCGGCTTGAGCCGGCGCCGCAGCCAACCGCTGCTCTCCGGCTGCTGGCCGACACCGGCCTTCGCCCTGCGCTCCAGCAGCCGCATTCCGCGCGTCAGCACGAAGGCGATGACGAAGTAGGAGATGAGCAGCAGCGTGTACGCCGGTGCGCTCTCGTTGCTCGCCAGCCGCGAGATGTTGGCGGCGAAGGTCATGTCCGCGACCGCGATCGTGGAGACCAGCGCCGTGCCCTTGAGCAGCTCGATCAGCAGGTTGTTGAAGGGCGGGATCATCTCCGGCCACGCCTGCGGAATCTCGATCTTCCTGAGCCGCTGCATCTTGGTGAAACTCAGCGCTATTCCGGCTTCTCGCTGAGCGGGCGGCACTGCCTGGAGAGCGCCGCGGACGATCTCGGAACCGTACGCGCCGTATGTCAGGCCGAGCGCGACAATGCCGGATGCCATCGGCACGAACTGCCAGCCGAACATCAGCGGGAAGGCGAAGGCCAGCCACAGCATGAGGACCAACGCCGAAGTTCCGCGGAACACCTCGAAATAGCAGCCGGCGACGAATCGGACGATCCACACCTCGGAGGTGCGGGCCAGGCCGACGACGAAGGCGACGACGAGTGCGAGGAGCGCGGAGAGAAGGGTGATCTGGATGGTGATCCAGACACCCGGGAGAAACCAACTGGTGAAGAGGGCTGAAGTCATTCGCACAGCTCCTCTGCGGTGAGATCGGTCATCTCTTCCTGGGTGAACCCGAAGGGACCGACGATCTTGAGCAGACCTTCGTTGTTGTTCTTGCGGAGCTTGTCCAACTCCTTGTTGAAGGCGTCACGGAAATTGGCCTCGGAGAGGCGGAAGGCGAAACCACCGGCTCCGTAGGCGGGTTCACCGTCGACGATCGGCTGGAACGGCTCGGTGTGCTCCGCCCGGCGCGAGTTCTTGACGACGTCCCGGACCGTGATGCTGGTGCCCGCGAAGGCGTCCACCCGGCCCTGGACGACGGCGTCGAGACCGGCGACCTGGTCCGGCAGGATCAGGATGTCCTTGATCCCCGCCGCCTCCGCGTAGGCGATCTCGGCGTACGCCTCACCGCTCGCGAGCTTGAGCTTCTTCTCGACGATGTCCTCGTAACGCGTGATGTTGTGCGGATTGCCCTTTCGGACGATGAACGCGTCCAACATCAGGTAGTCGGGGTCGGAGAACAGCACCTGCTGGCAGCGGGTGGCGTTGATGTACATACCCGCGGAGACCACGTCGAACTGCTGCGCCCGGAGTCCGGGAATCAGCGCGCTGAAGTCGACGGGAACGGGCTCGACGTTGTCGATCCCGAGGTTCTTGAAAATCACCTTGGCGAGCTCGGGCGCCTCACCCGTGGGCTCACCCTTGTCATTGATGTAACCGAAGGGCGGCTCACTGGCGATTCCGATCCGGACGGTGCCGCGGTCCCGCAGACGCTCCAGCAGATCGCCGCCTTCCACCTCCCCCTCCTCAGGTGCGCGGCTGCAACCCACAGCCCCCGCTGCGCCAAGAGCCGCCACTCCCACTCCTGCGAGGAGCGAGCGGCGGCTCACTTGTCTGTGACTGAGTGTCTGAATCTTTCTCGGTGGTGGAGCCATGGGCGCGCGACTACCCATCGATCGTTGAATCATGCAAAACGTTTTACGCCAGTGACCAGGTCGTTGTACGGCAGGTCACTTCGCGAGTTGGGACATGCAACACGCAGGAGCGCGGAACGCGGCCTTCCTCAGCGCCGCCCGGAGGCATGTGAGTTGGGCGCGTCGCGGCGAACGACTTCCCCAATTGGTCTGGACTTTTGGCGACGAGGCGCGCTAGCTTCTGGTGTGGTCTAGACCTTCCCCCACACATGCTTGCAGCAGGCACACCTAGCCCCACCCCACAGGAGCGAAGTATGCGCAAGAAGATCACCGCCGCCGCACTCGGACTCGGCATCGCGGGAGCGGCCGTGTTCGTCACCGGCGGCTCGGCCCAGGGCCACGGGTACAGCGAGGGCCCGACGAGCCGTCAGGCCTTCTGTGCCTCCGGCGAGGCCACCGGCTGCGGCGCCGTGGAGTACGAGCCGCAGAGCGTCGAGGGACCGAAGGGCTTCCCGGCCGCCGGCCCCGAGGACGGACAGATCTGCTCCGGCGGCAACGAGGGCTTCGGTGAGTTGGACGACCCGCGCGACGGCAACTGGCCGGCCACCGAACTGACCCCGGGCGAGAGCCACACCTTCACCTGGAAGCTCACCGCGCCCCACAGCACCACCGACTTCCAGTACTTCCTCACCACCGACGACTACGACCCGACCCAGCCGCTGACCAGGGACGCGCTGGAGGACGAGCCGTTCCTGACCGTGCCGCTCGACGGCGCCCAGCCCGACTTCCAGGAGAGCCACGAGGGCACCATCCCCGACGGCAAGTCCGGCCGGCACCTGATCGTCGGCGTCTGGAACATCGAGGACACCGAGAACGCGTTCTACGCCTGCTCCGACGTGGACCTCTGAGCCGGACGGCCCACGCCCCCGCACGGCCGCTGACCCGTCACCGCCCCGACCGGGCGACACCTGGTGCGGGTCAGCGGTCCGCCGGAAGCACCCCCGGACATCGGGTATTCTTTCTCCCGCTGGTTCCGACCGGCCATCTGCGCCGTTAGCTCAGTTGGTTAGAGCAGCTGACTCTTAATCAGCGGGTCCGGGGTTCGAGTCCCTGACGGCGCACACCACCGAGGGCCCTCGCATCGCGCGAGGGCCCTCGTTTTCGCACCCGCTCCCACCACCGGACCGCCGACACGCCACGGACTCCGGAACGAGCCCGCCCCGGACACACGGCCGCCCGGCGCCAGGACCGCCGAGCAACCAGAACCACCGCAGCCAGGACAGCCAGGGCCGCCACGGCGAAGGACCACCGATCGAGGCCGGGACCCGGAGCCGGATGGAGCACAGCCGCAGGCCGGACGGGCGACCGAGCCGCTCGGGGTGGGCCGCGTGTGGCAGCAGTCGTTCACCCGTCACGCACGGCTCGTTCCCCTCTGGCATCTACTGTCCAGTTATCGTCACGTTCGGGGGAATCTCTGTGCGGTTCGGCTTCAAGTGTGGTGTGCTCTGAGTCACGGCGAAAATCGTCCCGGCACCCACCGGGAGACCTGACCGGAGGCGTCCCACTCGCGACGCCGAAGGCCCTCGCCCCACAGGAAGTTGACCACGACGGAGCGTAGGGACGACTTCACCGGGCAGCGCGGATCACGGCCCTCGTCGCGGCGCCGGTGATGCGACGAGCCCGGCACTCCGAAGCGTCGCCCACGCACGGGGCGGACGGCTCGGACCGGCAGGGTCCACAGCTTGAGAGAGATCACACACCACCACGACGGTCCGGCAGGACAGGTGGATCGCTTCGAGGGAGTTGACCGTGGGCGTTCCCGTTCAGGAGAAGGAACAGTCGGCGCAGCAGGCGTACACCATCGGCACCGATGAGCTGAACGCCCTGCTCTACGCACAACCCGCGCTCGGACTGGCCGGCGAGACCGGCGAGGAGCAGGAGCCGCACATCTGGCGCGGCATCGACTGAGCATCGACGGAGGCGCCGACCCGGCGCGCCCGTCCGACCCGGCTGTGGTGGTGGCTGCCAGACTCCGTGGAGTCTGGCAGCCACCACCACAGCATTACCCGGCGGGGCCCGCTCGGCGGGCCCCGCCGGGCGTCATTGTCCGGATCATTGCTTCTTGATCACGTTCGATCCCCGGTTCCCCACCCAAACGGGTAAACGGCGCGTATCGTTCTTGCGATCATGTGAGGAGCTCCGAGAAGCTGACGCGGCACCAGCTCCCGCGGCATCCGAACCGGCCGGGAAAAAGGGGCGTTTCGGTACCGAGGGAACCAACCGTTGCCCTCGGCTGTCTCATACGGCGGCGGTCGTCACGCCCGCCCGATTCAACCTGCCCCTCCGGCACACAGCCGAAGGCCGCGGGCACGAACGAGCACACGCAACGACAGTGATGCGTGCAGGGGGATGGATTCATGACGTCGGAACCACGCCAGGCACAGTCGCGTGCGCACGACGATCCGTCGCAGACCACCAAGCTCCGCATCCAGCGGAACAGGTCCGGTGAGACCGGCACCTTCGGCCGAGGACTGCGCTGGCCCCGCAAGGCCCCGCCCCGGTACGACTACGAGCACTACAGCCGTCTGGCCGGCCCGCTGACCCGACCCGATCCCGACAAGCCGTACCGGGTCAAGTACCGCAGTCTGATGGCCGACGAGCCGCACCGCTTCCGGGCGGCGCTGCTGCTGATCCTCGCCCCGCTGCTCTCGCTCGGACTCTTCGCCTGGCTGATGCAGCCGCAGCACTGGACGGAGCGCGACGAGGGGTCGGTCTCCGACCTGGTGCTCAGGCTCGACATCGTGATGCTGGTCGCGATCGGGCTGATCGAGCTGTTCCGCACGATGAACGTGTTCTCCAACTCGCACGCGACGCTGGTCGCCAGGGACCCGGTACCGGTGGTGCCGGAGTCGGGCACCCGGGTCGCCTTCCTCACCTCCTTCGTTCCGGGCAAGGAACCGATAGAGATGGTGACCAAGACCCTGGCGGCGGCGGTCAAGATCCGCCACCGGGGCACGATGCACGTCTGGCTGCTGGACGAGGGCGACGATCCCGAGGTCAAGGAGGTCTGCCGCCGCCTGGGTGTGCACCACTTCAGCCGCAAGGGCGTCGAG
The DNA here is from genome assembly GCF_023072595.1 of Streptomyces sp. XM4193. Classification (GTDB taxonomy): domain Bacteria; phylum Actinomycetota; class Actinomycetes; order Streptomycetales; family Streptomycetaceae; genus Streptomyces. The sequence goes on along the minus strand of NZ_JALLGK010000009.1, from coordinate 95,584 downwards.
AAGTGGAACACCCCCAAGGGCGCGTTCCGGGCGAAGACCAAACACGGCAACTACAACGCCTGGTTGGACGCCCACGGCGACGACTACGACTACTTCGCGGGCGTCGACACCGACCACGTGCCGCTGCCCAACTACCTGGAGCGGATGCTCGGTTACTTCCGCGACCCGAACGTCGGCTTCGTCATCGGCCCGCAGGTCTACGGCAACTACGACAACTTCGTCACCAAGGCCGCGGAGAGCCAGCAGTTCCTCTTCCACGCGCTGATCCAGCGCGCCGGCAACCGCTACGGCGCGCCGATGTTCGTCGGTACGAGCAACGCGGTGCGGATCAGCGCCATCAAGCAGATCGGCGGCCTCTACGACTCGATCACCGAGGACATGGCCACCGGCTTCGAGATCCACCGGGCCCGCAACCCGCAGACCGGCAGGCGCTGGCGCTCGGTCTACACCCCGGACGTACTGGCCGTCGGGGAGGGCCCGAACGCCTGGACCGACTTCTTCACCCAGCAGCTGCGCTGGTCGCGGGGCACCTACGAGACGATCCTCAAGCAGTACTGGCGCGGCTGGTTCACCATGCCGCCCGGCAAGCTCTTCAACTACACGTTGATGATCATCTTCTACCCGATCTCGGCGCTGAACTGGATTCTGGCCGCGATCAGTTGTGCCCTGTTCCTGGGGCTGGGCGCCTCGGGTGTGCAGATCGACCCGGTCATCTGGATGATGCTGTACGGCAACGCCTCGGCGCTCCAGGTCGGCCTCTACATCTGGAACCGCCGGCACAACGTCTCGCCGCACGAGCCCGAGGGTTCGGGCGGTCTGGCCGGCATGCTGATGTCGGCGCTCTCCGCTCCGATCTACGCCAGATCGCTGATGGACACGGTGCTGCGGCGCAAGAGCAAGTTCGTCGTCACGCCCAAGGGCGAGTCGGCGAGTCCGGACACGCTCTTCGGCACGTTCCGCATCCATCTCTTCTTCATCGCGGTCTTCGGCGGTTCGGCGATCGGCTCGTTCTGGCTCGGCCACGACCATCCGGCCATGCTGATCTGGGCCTCCCTCGCCACACTGATCACCGCGGCTCCGATCATCGGCTGGCGGATCGGGATGCGGGCCGAGAAGAAGCGCCGTAAGCAGGCTCGGCGGAACGGCGGCGGGGAGGCACCGCAGCAGGATCCGCCGCAGTCGCCGCCGCCCGCACAACCCGCGGCGGTCGTCGCGGGTCGTACCGGTACGGGAGTGCCGGAGCCCGGCGCGCCGAGCGCGGAGGTGGCCGGCGGGGCGCCGCCGGGGAGCGAGCAGCGGCCCGCCTGGGCCGCCGATCCGCGCGGGACCGACCGGACCGTCCAGTTCGACGCACGCCAGATCCGGCAGTCCGCGCCACCGGGCCAGTGAGCCACCCGCAGCCGCCTCCCAGTACGGGGCGCCCGCGCGGCTGAGCGCGCCGGCGACGGAGCGCAGCCCCGAGAACCGGACGTGTGCGGCGCTGCCGCACGGGCACCGGGCCGTCGGACGCGGCCCGGCCGGAGGACGGACGCTTACGAGCCGCGGCGTGCCCGGCCACGCAACAGGACCACCCACCCCGGGAGCCATCCCGGATGTCGCTTGCAGGAGTGTTAACCGGTGAAATACCGCCCAAGCCGCCGTACGAAGCGGTTGGCCATCGCGTCGGTCGCGCTGCTCGCCGTCGCGGGCATGAACGCCCCGTGGCTGATCCGGTACACCAGTGAGCAGTACACGAACTACAACATCAACCGCGCGGGCTACAAGGCCGAGAACGGCCTGTGGCAGGTGCTGGACGTACCGCAGAAGAACCGGATCAACACCATCCACGCGGCCCTGCTGCACACCGGCAAGGTGCTGCTGGTCGCCGGCTCGGGCAACGACGCCAAGCAGTTCGCCGCCAAGAGCTTCCGCAGCGTGCTCTGGGACCCGGACAAGAACACGTTCAAGAACATCCCCACGCCCAAGGACATGTTCTGCGCGGGCCACACCCAGCTCCCCGACGGCAAGCTGCTGATCGCGGGCGGCACCCAGCGGTACGAGACGCTGGAGGGCGACGTCGAGAAGGCCGGCGGCCTGATGATCGTCAGCAACGAGAACCCCGACAAGCCGATCACGCTGCCCAAGGGCACCAAGTTCAAGGGCGCCAAGAGCGGCAAGGTCTTCGAGACCCAGCAGTCGCTGCTGGTGCCCAGGGCCGAGAAGAAGGAGACCCCCACCGGGGCGACCGTCACCGCGAGCCAGAAGCGGATCTACGTCGAGGCCGCCAGGAAGGGCAAGAAGTACGCCACCGGCGACACCGACCAGTACGCCGTCGTGGGTATCGACGACGCCGACAAGGACAACGTCTACGGCATCGCCAACAAGATCTCCTTCGACAAGAAGGACTTCCAGGGCATCCGCGAGTCCTACGAGTTCGACCCGGTGGCCGAGGAGTACATCACGGTCGACCCGATGGAGGACGCCCGCTGGTACCCCACGCTGACCACGCTGGAGGACGGCCGGGTGCTCTCGGTCTCCGGCCTCGACGACATCGGCGAGGTCTCGGAGAAGGTCGAGCTCTACGACCCGAGGACCAAGAAGTGGCAGACCCTGCCCAAGCAGCGCTACTTCCCGACCTACCCGGGGCTCTTCCTCTCCGGCCGCGACGAACTGCTCTACACCGGCACCAGTTCCGGCTACGGCCCCGCCGACAGGGGACGGTCGCCCGGCCTGTGGAACTGGCGCACCGACAGCTTCACCAAGATCCCCGGCATGAGCGACCCGGACGCCCTGGAGACCTCCATGGCCGTGCTGCTGCCGCCCGCCCAGGACCAGAAGTACATGGTGCTCGGCGGCGGCGGCATCGGTGAGAGCACCAAGGTCACCGACAAGACCCGGATCGTCGACCTCAAGAAGAAGAACCCCCGTTTCGTGGACGGTCCCTCGCTCTACGAGCCGGTGCGGTACCCCAGCAGCGTGATCCTCCCCGACGACACCGTGCTCACCACCAACGGCTCGAAGGGCTACCGCGGTTACAGCTCCAGCGACGTGCTCAAGGCCGAGCTGTACGACCCGAGGACCAACACCTCACGGCGGGTGGCCGATCCCCTGGAGGGCCGCAACTACCACTCCGGTGCGCTGCTGCTGCCCAACGGCAAGGTCATGACCTTCGGTTCCGACCCGCTCTTCGACGACAAGGCCAACACCAAGCCCGGCACCTTCGAGCAGCAGATCGACATCTGGTCGCCGCCCTACCTCTTCCGCGACTCCCGCCCGCAGCTGAAGGCGAACGGCGAGAAGCCGCAGCGGGTGCAGCTGGGCGGCAAGGCGGAGTTCGCCACGAAGGACGCGGCGGACATCAAGGAGATGCGGCTGATGCGGCCCAGCTCCTTCACCCATGTGACCAACAACGAACAGCGGTCGATCGCGCTGGACTTCGAACGCACGGAGAACGGCGTGGAGTTGACCGTGCCCGAGGACCCGACGCTGGTGCCGCCCGGGTACTACATGGTCAACGCCGTGGACGAGGACGGCACGCCGTCCGAAGCGGTGTGGCTGCACGTACCGGTCCAGGACGAGTTGCAGCTGCGCGGGGAGTGAGCACCGCGCCCGCCGCCGTCGTACCCGCCACAGACGCGGGCGGACGGCGCGGACCGGGCGCACGGCACAAGGGCCCGCCCACCGGCCGTACCGGTGGGCGGGCCCTTGTGCCGTGCGGGGCGCGAGTGCCGAACGGCCCCGCGGCGGCGGCCGGTCGTCGGCGCTCAGTCCTCGGCGTTCCCCGCCAGCTCCAGCGCGTACTTCTGGAACCACTCGCCGGCCTCGGGGCCACCGCGGCAGGTGCCGTCGGACTCACCGGGCCGCTTGATCCACATGTAGGCGTCGACCAGCGGATCGGCGGTCTTCGTCGTGGGGGTGTCGCCGAGGGCGCGACCCGGCGGGTTGCACCAGGACTCCTCGGTCTCCTCGCCGTCGACCGGGCCGTTGCCGTTGCGGCTGGTGTCGATGACGAAGTGCTTGTCGCCCACCATCGAGGAGAGCCGCTTGCCGTAGTCGATGTTCTCCTCGGTCGTCTGGTAGTTGGAGACGTTGAGGGAGAAGCCGTCGGCGCGGTCGATGCCGGCCTTCTTCAGTGGCTCGACCATGCCGCCGGGGTCGCGGATCCAGTGCGGGTTGCCCGCGTCGATGTACACCTTGGTGCCGGACAGCTTCTTGAGCTTGTCCACGGCCTCGCTGATCAGGGTGTACTGCTCCCCGTGGAGCTCGGCGGGCACACAGCCCTCCTGCATGATGTGCGGCAGCGCGTCCGGCTCCAGCACCACCGTCGCCTTGCGGTCGCCGATGCCCTTGGCCACCGCGTCGGTGAAGGCGCGGTACTCGTCCGCGGATTTGGCGCCGCCCTGGGAGTACTGGCCGCAGTCGCGGTGCGGGATGTTGTACATGACGAGGATGGGGCTGGTGTCGGCCTCGGTGGCCGCCTCGGTGATGCCCCGGGTCTGGCTCTCGGCCTGCTCCGGCTTGATCCACTCCCCCGCGGGCTGCTCGGCGATCTTCTCGATCAGCTCGGCGTCCCGCCCGCTCGAGGACTCCAGGGCGGCGGACGCCTTGCCCTCCGGGTTCACCCAGAACGCGGCGTCGGACTTCCCCGGTTTGCCCCCGCGGTCCCCGCTGTCGGGCTTGTCCTTCTCGTCGCCGCCGGACGAACAGCCGGCAACCAGTGCCATCGCGCTGAGAGTCGCGCCGCCGATCGCGAGCGCGGTGCGGATTCGGTGCGGCGGGCGGCCGGCATCGGTGCCGTACATCCACTCCCCCTTGGGTACGGTGGTGAACCGGTCAGTGCCCATCGTGGCACAACGACACATCTGGTGCGTCCCGGACCCTCCCGCCCGTGCGCACGCCGTTCCGACGGCGTACACGCCGTCATCCGGGCGTCCCCGCGCGGGACTTGGGCCGGTGCGCGGGCTCCGCGGAGCGGGCCGGTGGCGGGTCACCGGTGGATCGCCGTCAGGTACGCGGAGACGACCACGTTCGCCGTGTAGCTGCGGCTCTCGCGGTCGAAGGTGCCGCCGCAGGTGATCAGGCGCAGCTCCGCCCGCCCCCGGTTCCGCTCGCCGTACGCCTTCGCCGGGTCGAAGCCCTCGCGCTGGACGACCTCCACGTCCTCCACCGTGAACTCGGCGACGGTGCCGTCCTCGCGCGAGACCCGGACCTTGGTGCCCGGGTCGGCCGAACTGAGGTTGAAGAACACCGCCTTGTCCGTGGCGGTGTCGACATGGCCCACCAGCAGGGCCGCCCCCGCCGCACCGGGCTGCGGGCCGCCCCCGTACCAGGCGACGTCGTCGCCCTGGCTGAGCGGCGGGGCGTCCACCGCGCCGTCCGCGTCCAGGCCGCGGGTCTGGACGCGGGCGTCCACGCCGAGGCCGTCGATACGGACGGCGACGGGTCGGCCGCCCTCGACCGGATCGAGCGCGTCCGGCAGTCCGCCGCTCTCCGCGCTCCGGCCCGAACCGAGCTCGCCCAGCACCGGGAAGTTGCTGTCGGTGAGGTCCTTGCCCCACAGCCACAGCCCGAGGAGCAGCACCAGCCAGGCCGTCGCGGTGATCAGTCGGCCGCCGCCCGAGGGCTGGCTCTCCCCGGCCATCGCGGCAGGCCCGTCAGGAGTGGCTGCCGGGGCGTGCCGCGGCGCGGCGGCGCAGTACGGCGGCACCGGCGAGACCGAGCGCGGCGGCGCCGGCCAGGGTCAGCGGGAGGGTGGTGGAGTCGCCGGAACCGCCGCTGCCCGCGGTGCCGCCGCCGCCCGCCTTGACCGGCGCGGTGGGCCGTACGGGCGGGTGGTGGGACTCGCCGCCCCCGCCGGGGATGACGACGAACCGGCCCTCGGCGATGGAGCGTTTGAGGTTGCCGGTCTTGTCGTAGCAGTCGACCAGCACGGTGTACCGGCCCGGGTCGATGGCCGCACGGATGCTGGCGTCGCCGGTGAGCGTCTCATCGGCGGCGGACTTCAGGGCCACCGAGGAGATGAACGCGTCCGAGCGGGCGATGCCCTTGTCCCCGTCGCAGGAGTCGACCCGGATGTTGATCTGGCCGCCGGCGTGCACCTTGGACGGCGTGATCTTGACGGATCCGGTGGCGGGCCCGGGTTCCTCCTGCGGCGCCGCGTTCGCCGGCGCTGTACCGAGCAGCACGGCGGAGAGGGTCAACAGTCCCAGGCTGTACGGGACTCGGGCAACGCGGGCAACGCGCATGGCAACCTCCGGGTCGGTACTCCCGAAGATTCACCGCGGCCCGGGCCGTCGCACCCGCAGCGCCGCCGATCGGGTCAGCGCCGCGGGCCGGTGCGGCGCGGTGGCTTGCGCAAGCTTCCCGGCCCCTCGAACCGCCCGGCGGGGCGAGCCCGTTCGAGAGGGCCACACCGAGTCGACCGCACCGGGCCTGCCGCACCGGGCCGGAGGCACGGAGAGGGGCGGAGGGGTCAGATGCGCTCGACGAGGTCCGCGATGGAGTCGACGACCGTGGACGGGCGGAAGGGGTGCCGGTCCACCTCGTCGGGGCTGGAGATGCCGGTGAGGACGAGGAAGGTCTCCATGCCCGCCTCCAGACCGGCCAGCATGTCGGTGTCCATCCGGTCGCCGATCATCGCGCTGGTCTCGGAGTGCGCGCCGATCTTGTTGAGTCCGGCGCGCATCATCAGCGGGTTCGGCTTGCCCACGAAGTACGGTTCCTGACCGGTCGCCTTGGTGATCAGCGCGGCCACCGAACCGGTGGCGGGCAGTGGGCCCTCGGCGGAGGGGCCGGTCTCGTCCGGGTTGGTGGCGATGAAGCGCGAGCCGTTGTTGATCAGCCGGATCGCCCGGGTCAGCGCCTCGAAGCTGTAGGTGCGGGTCTCGCCGAGGACGACGTAGTCGGGCTGCGCGTCGGTCAGTACGTAACCGATGTCGTGCATCGCGGTGGTGAGCCCGGCCTCGCCGATCACGTACGCGGTGCCGCCGGGGCGCTGGTCGTCCAGGAACTGGGCGGTCGCGAGCGCGGAGGTCCAGATGTTGTCGACCGGCACGTCCAGACCCATGCGCGCCAGCCGGGCGTGCAGATCGCGCGGGGTCTGCATGGAGTTGTTGGTGAGGACCAGGAACGGCTTGCCCGACTCCCGCAGCCTGCTCAGGAACGCGTCGGCGCCCTTGATGGGGATGCCCTCGTGGATCAGGACGCCGTCCATGTCGGTCAGCCAGGATTCGATCGGCTTGCGCTCTGCCACTGGAAGGATCTCCTGCCGTGCGGTGCGGGACGTGCGGTGCGGGGACGTCTCCAGCCTAAGCCGACCCGGGCGCGGTGCGGCCTGCCGGTACGTTCCCGATGCAGGTGAGTGCCCGACGAGGCGGGCGAACCCCGGCGGACGGCGCAGGCGGCACGGGCGGCAGACGGCAGAAAGTTGCGGTGCTCGCAACCAAAAGGCCCCGTCGGATGTCTCACAGTGGCGCTCACCCACCGCTCGAAGGGCTCTGACGTGACAAACCCCTACCAAACCCCGCAGTACGGCTACCACCAGCCGAACCCGTACGCCACCGCGCCGTACCCGGCGGCCCGGCCCCGGATGTTCGGCGGCCCGTTGGCGCGGGTCGTCTGGACTCTCGTGCCGGTGCTCTCGCTCGGCTTCCTGGCCCCGCTCCCCTTCGTCGTCGCCGCGGTCAAGCGCGTGGTCGCCTGGTGGTTGCCGGTCACCTACATCGTGAACACGATCGTCGTCATGACGGTCGTCATGCTGACCCCCGACGGCACCTCGCTCCCCGGCCTGCTGGTGATCGTCCTGATGATCACGGCCGCGACGCACACCGCACTGCTGGACAACACGAGCGTGACCATCGGCAAGTAGCCCCGGACGGCGGCGACTCCGGAACGGAGCACGGGGTGTGCGGCAGCGCACCCGGCGCAGGCACGGAGTCGCCGGCCGCACTTCGCGCGGCCCGAACCCGTCGCCCGGACCCTTCGGGCGACCCCTTCACACAGCCGAACCCTTCGGGCGGTCGGAACCCTTCGGGCGGCTTCGGCGATACCCGCCCGGATCGGTGCGTTGCCCCCGGGAACCCGCCCCCGGGGGTCACCCGAGCGTGCCCACGCGCCGGCCGGCATGCGTACCATGGCCGGTCCGCACGCACGTCCGCGCTCCGACGGGCGCGGAGCCGCACGGCAGAAGGTCAGCTGAGAATGTCCGACACAGACCAGACCCCGCAGGACACCACCGACGGCGAGGCGGAGCCCGCCAGGCCCGTACCACTGCGGGTGGGACTCGTGGGCTACGGAGTTGCGGGATCGTTCTTCCACGCGCCCCTGATCGACGCCGAGCCGGAGCTCTCGCTGGAGGCGGTCGTCACCTCCGACCCCGACCGGCAGGCGGACGTGGCGAAGAAGTACCCCGACGCCCGTGCCACCGAGGACGTCGACGCCCTCCTCGCCCAGGCCGACGAGCTGGACCTGGTGGTCCTCGCCTCCCCCAACAAGACCCATGTCCCGCTCGCCGAGCGGGTGTTGCGGGCCGGCCTGCCGGTGGTCGTGGACAAACCGCTCGCCGCCACCTCCGCCGAGGCCCTGGCCCTGGCCGGCCTCGCCCGCGAACGCGGCCTGCTGCTCTCCACCTTCCACAACCGCCGCTGGGACAGCGACTTCCGCACCCTGGACAAGCTCCTCGCCGACGGCGAGCTGGGCGAGGTGCACCGTTTCGAGTCGCGGTACGAGCGCTGGCGGCCCAAGCTCAAGGGCGGCTGGCGCGAGTCCGGCGACCCCGCCGAGATCGGCGGGCTCCTCTACGACCTCGGCAGCCACGTGGTGGACCAGGCACTGACGCTGTTCGGTCCGGTGCGCACGGTCTACGCGGAGGCGGACGTGCGGCGCGAGAACGCCGCGGCCGACGACGACACCTTCCTGGCGCTGACGCACGAGAGCGGGGTGCGCTCACACCTGTGGGTGAGCGCGACCGCCGCCCAACTGGGCCCGCGCTTCCGGGTGCTGGGCAGCAGGGCCGCGTACGTGAAGTACGGCCTCGACCCGCAGGAGGCGGTGCTGCGCGAGGGCAAGCGTCCGGTGCCGGGCGCCCCCTGGGGCTCCGAGCCGCCGTCGGCCTGGGGTTCGCTCGGCGAGCTCGGCGAGACACGGCCGGTGCCCAGCCTGGACGGCGACTACCCGGCGTACTACCGGGCGATCGCCGCCGCGGTGCGCGAGGGCGGCGAGCCCCCGGTGACCGCCGAGCAGGCCGCGGCGACGCTGCGCGTGCTGGAGGCGGCCCGCCTCTCGGCGACCGAGGACAGGGTCGTCCCGCTCGACTGAGCCGCTGTGGTGCTGCGGTGCTGTGGTGCTGTGGTGCTGTGGCTTTCTGCCGCAGTGCCGCTGCACCGCTGTGGGGCTGCGGCAACCGCTCGCCCGGCACGCCGGCGCCGGCGCTGCTCGCGGTACGGACCCGAGCCGCGCCGGCGCCTCGTCAGGCGGGGGTGAACTCCTGGCGCTGGCGGCCGAGTCCGTCGACCTCCAGCTCCACCACGTCGCCGGCCCGCAGGAACGGCTTGGGCTCCGGCCGGCCGTTGGCGACGCCGGCCGGGGTGCCGGTGTTGACGACGTCGCCCGGCCGCAGCGTCATGAACTGGCTGAGGTGGCGCACGACTTCGAACACCCCGAAGACCTGGTCGGCGGTGCTGCCGTCCTGCTGCAGCTCGCCGTTGACCCACAGTCGCAGCCCGAGGCTCTGCGGGTCGGGTACCTCGTCGGCGGTGACCAGCCAGGGGCCGAGCGGGTTGAAGGTCTCGCAGTTCTTGCCCTTGTCCCACTGCCCGCCGCGTTCGAGCATGAACGCCCGCTCGGAGACGTCGTGGCTGACGGTGTATCCCGCGACGGCGGCGCGCGCCTCCTCCTCGCTCTCCAGATAGCGCGCGGTGCGGCCGATGACGATCGCCAGCTCCACCTCCCAGTCGGTCTTGCGACTGCCGCGAGGTACCAGCACGTCGTCCCGGGGGCCGACGACGGTGTCCGGCGCCTTCATGAAGACCAGCGGTTCGACGGGCAGCGGCGCACCGATCTCGGCGGCGTGGTCGCGGTAGTTGAGGCCGATGCAGACGATCTTGCCGATGTCCGCGATCGGCGGGCCGGTGCGCAGTCCGGCCCGGTCGAGCGCCGGCAGCTCACCGGTCTCCAGCGCCTCGGCGATCCGGCCGAGCGCGACCGGATCGGCCAGCAGCGCGGAGTCGATGTCCGGCAGCAGCCCGGACAGATCGCGGAGAACGTCCCGACGGTCGAGCGCGGCCGGTCGTTCCGCCCCACGGGGCCCCACACGCAGCAGTTTCATCGCACACTCCAGTGATCGTGGTCATCGAAGTCGCGATGGGGACGGCCATCGGCTTGGACGATCCTCCAAGCCGACGCGCCGCGGGCGCAAGTCCCGCCCACGTACTGGACCGTAACCACGTTCCGGTACGCGGGCGGGACGGGCTCAGCCGCCGAGTGCGTGGGTGAAGGTGTGGATCGCCAGGCCCGCGAGCGCGCCGACGACGGTGCCGTTGATGCGGATGAACTGGAGGTCGCGGCCGATGTTCGCCTCGATCTTCCGGGAGGTCTGGTCGGCGTCCCAGCCGGCGACGGTCTCGGTGATCAGCGAGGTGATCTCGCCCCGGTAGGTGGTCACCACGTGCGTGGCGGCGCCCTCCAGCCAGTCGTCCACCTTGTGCTGCATCCGCTCGTCCGAGGCCAGCCGGGACCCCAGGGAGATGAGCGACGCCCGTACGCGCAGCCGCAGTTCGCTCTGCTCGTCCTCGGCGGCGGCCAGCAGCATGGCGCGGATCGAGGACCAGGCGGAGGCGATGACGTCCTGGACCTCGCCGCGGGCGAGGATCTCGGACTTCAGGCGCTCCACGCGCTCCCTGGTCTGCCGGTCCTCGCGCAGTTCGCGGGCGAAGTCGGCCAGGAAGGTGTCGATCGCACCGCGCGCCGGGTGCTCGGGCATGTCCCTGATCTCCGTGACGAAGCGCAGGAGTTCGCGGTAGACGCGGTCGCCGACCTTCTGGTCGACGAAGCGCGGGGTCCAGCCCGGAGCGCCGCCGGAGACCGCGTCCAGCACCGAACCCCGGTGCTCCACCAGCCAGTCGTGCGCCTTGACGCAGATCAGGTCGACCACCTTGCGGTGTCCGCCGTCGGCCACCACCTTCTCCAGCACGTTGCCGAGGCCGGGAGCGATCTCCTGGGCGTCGGCCCGGCGGGTGATCGCCTCGCCGACCACCGCCTGCACGTCGGAGTCGCGCAGCACGGTGAGCGCGCCGCGCACCGCGGTGGCCAGTTCGGCGGTGACGCGGTCGGCGTGCTCGGGCTGCGCCAGCCAGGTGCCCAGCCTGCGGCTGATGCCCACCGCGCGCAGCCGCTGCCGCACAACGTCCTCGGCGAGGAAGTTGTCACCGACGAACTCGCCGAGGTTCTCGCCGAGTTGATCCTTCTTGGTGCGAATGATCGCGGTGTGCGGGATCGGCAGCCCCATCGGGTGCTTGAACAGCGCCGTCACCGCGAACCAGTCGGCCAGCGCGCCGACCATGCCCGCCTCCGCCGCCGCGGCGACGTACCCGGCCCAGGCGCCTGCGCCGGTGCGCTCCGCCCAGGTGGCCAGCGCGTACACCACGGCGGCCACCACCAGTGCGCTGGTCGCGATGATTTTCATCTGCCGTACGCCGCGCTGCTTCTCCCGGTCGGCGGCGGTGAAGGCGCTGAGGTCGCGGGCGAGTCCCGCGGCGGAGGGCGGGGGTGCTGCCACCGGCTCGCCGCCGTCCGCGCCGGCCCTGGTCGTGCTGCGTTCCATCCGCTCCCACCCGTCTCTCGCGGTCCCCGTGCATTGTCGCCTCCCGTACCCCCGGACACCGGAGGCGACCGTGCCCGAACGGTGAGACACAGAACACGCCCGCGCACGCAACGTCCCCGGCTCCGGCCGCGTCTTGACCCTCGAAGCGTGCGGAGGGGTGCGCTCCGCCGGGCGGGGCCCGGTGATCGACAACTGCTCGAGATGTGAAGGTCTATGGCCCGCGGTCCGGTGCGTGTACGGCTCGTGGGATCATTGCTGCGCACATCTCGCCCAGGGGGGACACCACAGAATGACCGCGGGCAGGCGCCCATGAGCAAGAACATGGGCTACGCATTGCTGGCCGGCTTCGCGGCCATCGTCGTCCTCGTCTCCGGAGCGATATTCATGAGCTTCGGCGGAGCCGAGGAATCCCCGAAACCGGGCACCGGCGGACGGGGCTCGGCAGCCCCAGCCTCATCCGGCAGCTGGATCGGCACCTGGGCGACCGCGGCGGCAGCCGCGGAACCCAACGCACCTCAGGGCTACCCCGGTCGATCCATCCGAAACGTCCTGCACAGCTCGATCTCCGGCACCGCCGCCCGCATCCAGCTCTCCAACCTCTTCGGCACCCAGCCGCTGCTGATCTCGCACGCCACCCTCGCGGTCGCCGCCGCCCCCAGCGCCCCGAACGCCGCGCCCGGCACCATGCGCAGACTGACCTTCGGCACCCAGGAGTCGGTGACCATCCCGCCCGGCGGCATGGTCACCAGCGACGCGGTACGGCTGAACGTGCCGCACGCCGCCGACCTGCTGGTCACCACGTACTCCCCCGAGCCCTCCGGCCCGGTGACGTACCACCCCTTCGCCCGCCAGACCAGCTATCTGGCGGAGGGCGAGCACACCGGCTCCGAGGACGGCACCGCCTACAACCAGCAGAGCCCGTACTGGCGTTACGTCACCGGCGTCGACGTCTGGACGACCGAGACCGAGGGCGCCGTGGTCGTCATCGGCGACTCGATCACCGACGGCATCACCTCCAGCCCGGGAGCCAACCGCCGCTGGCCCGACTTCCTCGGCGAGCGGCTGCGCACCGAACGCGGCGCTCCCGCCTACAGCGTGCTCAACGCAGGGATAAGCGGAAACCGCATCCTGATCGACGGCAGCCGCTACTCGCCCAACAACGGGCCCAGCGCGCTCACCAGAATGGACCGCGACGTGCTCACCCGCACCGGGGTCCGCACGGTCGTGCTCCAGCTGGGCATCAACGACCTCATCAAGCGCCCGCAGCAGCGCGACGCCGCGCTGCTGGTCCAGGGGCTCGAACAGCTCGCCGAGCAGGCGCACAACCGCGGACACCGCGTGCTGGTCGGGACGTTGACGCCGTTCGCCGGACACCGGATGCACACCCCGCGGGTGGAGGCCGTGCGCCAGCAGGTCAACGACCGGCTCCGCGCGAGCGAGGCGTTCGACGGACTGATCGACTTCGACGCCGCCCTGCGCGACCCGGCGGCGCCCCAGCAGCTGCGCGCCGCGTACGACTCCGGGGACCGGCTGCACCCCAGCGACAACGGGTTCCGGGCGATGGCGCAGGCCGTCGACCTTCAGTCGATCAGGGCCGGCAAGGGTTCCCCGGTCGCCGGCTGACGCGGCCCGCCGCCCGCGCCGCCGACTGCCGCACTTCACCCGCGCACGTCGCACCAACGGCGGAAACAGTCCGTCGCGACGCGTGTGCCGGACCACAACACCGCGCGGGAGTGCATCCGATCGCGTGTTTCGCGCGTCTTCATCCTCGGGGGCACCCCGGCGAACCGTCGTCGACGGCCGCCGGACACCTGACCGGGTGTGTGGCACGTACGCCGCACTCGTCACTGAGCCGGACCGGCGATGCGACAGTGTCAGGGAAGGACAATTGGGGCTCGCGCGGTCCCGATGCGTTTGGATGGCCCTGCAGGCCTTGCGCGCCGTACACGACGCAAGTCGCCCGAGCGTGGACGAGGAGTCCCAGCACAGATGAGTGACGAGCAGCACCACCAGGGAAACCGCCCGGGCCAGGAGGGCCCGAACACTCCGAACGCTCCGGACGCCGCCGGCAGCCCGGACGCCGCCGAGCCCCCGACCGACGGGGCCGCCGCCGACGGCGAGGACTCCGAGGGCAAGCGCAAGCGCACCGGCCTGCGCCGGCTGGTGCCCACCTGGCGGATGGTCCTCGGCGGGGTGCTGCTCGTCCTCCTGCTGTGCACCGGCACGCTCGTCGCCGGCTATCTGCTGGTGGACGTGCCCGAGCCCAAGGACCACGCCGTCGCGCAGAGCAACGTCTACCTCTACTCCGACGGCACCCCGATCGCCAAGGACGGCGAGGTCAACCGGGAGAACGTCACCCTCGCCCAGGTACCCAAACGCGTCCAGCACGCCGTACTGGCCGCCGAGGACCGGGACTTCTACAACCAGTCCGCGATCGACCCCAAGGCGATGGTGCGCGCGGCCTGGAACATGGTGCGCGGCGAGGGCAAGCAGTCCGGCTCGACCATCACCCAGCAGTACGTGAAGAACTTCTACCTGTCGCAGGAGCGGACCGTCACCCGCAAGGCGCAGGAGTTCTTCATCGCCATAAAGCTGGACCGCGAGGTCAGCAAGGACGACATCCTCATCGGCTACCTCAACACCAGCTACTTCGGCCGCAACGCCTACGGCATCCAGTCCGCCGCCCAGGCGTACTACGGCAAGAACGCCGAGGACCTCACCACCGCCGAGGGCGCCTACCTGGCCGCCGTCGTCAACTCCCCCAGCGCGTACGACGTCTCCGCCCAGCCGCAGAACCGCGACAAGGCCCTCGCCCGCTGGAACTACACGCTGGACGGCATGGTCAAGGAGGGCTGGCTGAAGTCCTCCGAGCGCGCCGGGATGAAGTTCCCCGAGCCCGAGGACGTCAAGGCGGCGCCGGGCCGGTCCGGCCAGCGCGGCTACCTGCTGGAGGCCGTGAAACAGCACCTCATCAACAGCGAGGTCATGGACGAACAGCGCCTGGCCTCCGGGGGGTTCCGGATCACCACCACCATCGACCGCAAACGCCAGGAGGCGATGGTCAAGGCGGTCGACGAGAAGCTGATGAGCCGGCTCGACGACGAGCGCGAGGTGGACAAGTACGTACGGGCCGGTGGTACGTCGATCGATTCGACAACCGGCAAGGTGGTCGCGATGTACGGCGGCATCGACTACACCAAGCAGTACGTCAACAACGCGACCCGTCGCGACTACCAGGCCGCCTCCACGTTCAAGCCCTTCGTCTACGCGGCCGCGCTGGAGAACGACTCGACCGCGTACAACGGCCAGCCGATCGGCCCCCAGACCGTCTACGACGGCACCAGCAAACGCCAGGTCACCGCCGGCGGCCAACCCACCGACTGGGCCCCGCAGAACGAGCGCGACATCTCCTACGGGCAGATCCCGGTCACCGAGGCGATGGACAAGTCGGTCAACGCGGTCTTCGCGCAGATGGGCGTGGACGTCGGACCCGAGCAGGTCAAGGACACCGTGACCAGGCTCGGCATCCCCAAGGACACCCCGGAGCTGGCCAAGGCGCAGAGCTCGGTCTCGCTCGGCACCGCCACGCCCAGCACACTCGACGTGGCGCAGGCGTACACCACGCTCTCCAACCACGGGAAGTACCGCGACTACTCGATGATCGAGGAGATCAGCCGGGGCGGCGAGCGGATCAAGCTGCCCGAGCCCGAGTCCCGGCAGGCGATCGAGCGTTCGGCCGCCGACTCCACCACCGCGATGCTGCGCAGCGTCGTCGAGGGCGGTACCGGCCAGGCGGCGCAGGCGGCCGGCCGGCCCGCGGCGGGCAAGACCGGTACCGCGGAGAAGGACACCGCGGCCTGGTTCGCCGGATACACCCCGGACCTGACGACCGTGATCTCCGTGATGGGCCAGGACCCGGAGAACGGCGCCCACAAGTCGCTGTACGGAGCCGCCGGCCAGGAGCGGATCAGCGGCGGCGGCTACCCGGCGCAGATCTGGGCCCAGTACACCGCCGCCGCGCTGGAGGGCAGCGCGGTCAAGGACTTCGAGCTGGAGGCCGAGGAGGTTCCGCCGCCCGCGCCGGGCGACCCGAACGACCCGGAGCAGCCCGGCGACGGCGAGCAGCCGCCCGGCCAGGGCGACTCGGGCGGTGACGAGGGCGGCCAGGACAACGGCGGCGCGGACGGCGGCGCCGACGAGGGGCAGGACGGCGGCCAGGACGGCGGGGCCGACGAGGGACAGGACGGCGGCGGTGATCCGGGCGGCGGCGGTCCGGGCGGCCCCGGTGGCGGCGATCCCGGCGGGCCCGGCGGACCGGGCGGTCCGGGTGATCCGGGCGGCGGCGGTCCCGGGGACCCGGGAGGCGGCGACCCCGGCGGACAGGAACCGCCGACCGGCGACCCCGGCGGCGACCCGCCCTTCCCCGGCTGAACGCACTCGGCCGCGGTGTTCGCACACCGCCCCGCGCGCCGGTCGCCGCGGAGGGCGCACGGCCGAAAGCGGCCCGGCCGCCGGCGCGGCGCCGGAGGGCCGGTCGGGAGCACGGCCGCGGCGCGGCAGAGGGAGAGACGCAGCGGTGGAGGGCCGACGGTTCACGGACCGTCGGCCCTCCACCGTTTGAGCAGGGGGAGCAACGCGTGTTCACCGGCACCGCGCACACCTGCGCGTCGGCCGGGAGCGCGGTCGTCGGCGAGGAAAGGGGCGCGGGAAAAAGGGCGCGATCAGGCGCGGGGGAAGGGGCGGGTCAGAGGTAGAGCCCGGTGGAGTCCTCCGAGCCCTCCAGCCGCTCGGCGGCCACCGCGTGCAGATCGCGCTCGCGCATCAACACATAGGCCACGCCGCGCACTTCGACCTCGGCCCGGTCCTCGGGGTCGTACAGCACCCGGTCGCCCGGCTCGACGGTGCGCACGTTCTGCCCGACCGCCACCACCTCGGCCCAGGCCAGCCTGCGGCCGACCGCGGCCGTGGCGGGGATGACGATGCCGCCGGTCGAGCGGCGCTCGCCCTCCGCGGTGTCGGTGCGCACGAGCACGCGGTCGTGCAGCATCCGGATGGGCAGTTTGTCGTGATGGGGCGGTTGCGAGGTCACGCCAGGACCGTACCGCAGGCCCTCAGCGGCGCTTTCGGCGAGACACCACCACGGCGCCGACCACCGCCACCGTCACCACCGCGGCCGGCACGATCCGCTCCATGCGGGGCGAGCCGTCGGGGGCGACGACCTGCGAACGGGCGCGGTCCACCAGGCCGTTGACGCGTACGCACGCCTGGCCGACCGTACGGTCCACGGAGTCGGAAACCCGGTCCTTGACGTCGCCGAGGATCGTCGAGGGGTGCACACGTACGGCGATCTCGTCCAGCGTCACTGCCAGCCGCTGCCGGCTGCGGGCGATCTGCGCCTCGATGTCGCCGGGTGCCTTCGCTTGAGCCACCGCGCTACCTCCGTTGTCTCGTCATCGCTGCTGAACAGTGTGTCAGCTCACTGTCCCACGCGTTCCACCACTCCCCCTGTTCGCCGGTCGCCGGCGGGCCCGGTCGACTCGTTAGGCTCGACGTCGCAGAACCGCCTACGAGGAGTACCGATGAGCGAACGACTTCAGCCCGGCGACCCGGCACCGGCCTTCACACTGCCGGACGCCGACGGCAAACAGGTGTCCCTGGCGGACCACGCGGGCCGCAAGGTCATCGTCTACTTCTACCCCGCCGCTCTCACGCCGGGTTGCACCAAGCAGGCGTGCGACTTCACCGACAACCTCCAGCTGCTGGCCGGCGCGGGCTACGACGTCATCGGCGTCTCCCCCGACAAGCCGGAGAAGCTGGCGAAGTTCCGGGAGCAGGAGCAGCTGGGCGTGACGCTGGTCGGCGACCCGGAGAAGAAGGTGCTGGAGGCGTACGGCGCCTTCGGCGAGAAGAAGCTCTACGGCAAGGTCGTGACCGGAGTGATCCGCTCGACGGTCGTGGTCGACGAGGAGGGCCGGGTCGAACGCGCCCTGTACAACGTCAAGGCGACCGGCCATGTGGCCAAGCTGCTGCGCGATCTGAAGATCGACGGCGCCTGAGCCGCGAACCGCCGGGCCCAGCACCGCCGTTCGGGTCACGTGCGCCGGGCCCGTACGCCCGCGGAGACCGCGACGGCCGGCGCCGGACCGGGGCGGCGACGCGCGACA
The DNA here is from genome assembly GCF_023072595.1 of Streptomyces sp. XM4193. GTDB lineage: Bacteria > Actinomycetota > Actinomycetes > Streptomycetales > Streptomycetaceae > Streptomyces. The sequence continues at coordinate 77,623 of NZ_JALLGK010000009.1, read as the reverse complement.
TGGGCCGCGGACCGGCCCTTGTGACCGCCCCACACCCCTCCCGCTACGATGGCTGCCAGCCGGCGGCCGTGATGGAACTGGCAGTCATGCTGGGTTTAGGTCCCAGTGGGTTCACACCCGTGCGGGTTCGAGTCCCGCCGGCCGCACGCCGTACGAAGAGCCGCCCCCGCGCATCCGTCGGGGGCGGCTCTTCGCCGTCTGCGGGCGCGGTGCGGGCGAGGTGCACCGGCGCGGTGTTCGGGTCCGGGGCGTTCGGCACGGGAGTTCAGCCCAGCAGTTCGCGCACCTGCGGGACGAGGCCGCGGAACGCCACGCCCCGGTGGCTGATCGCGTTCTTCTCCGCGGCGGACAGCTCGGCGCAGGTACGGGTCTCTCCGTCCGGCTGGAGGATCGGGTCGTAGCCGAACCCGCCCGCGCCCGCCGGGCTGTGCCGCAGCGTGCCGCGCAGCCGTCCCTCGACGACGCGTTCGGTGCCGTCGGGCAGGGCGAGCGCGGCGGCGCAGGCGAAGTGGGCGCCGCGGTGCTCATCACCGATGTCCGCGAGCTGGGCCAGCAGCAGCTCCAGATTGGCCCGGTCCTCGCCGTGGCGCCCCGCCCAGCGGGCGGAGAAGATGCCGGGCGCGCCGCCCAGCACGTCCACGCACAGCCCGGAGTCGTCGGCGACCGCGGGCAGACCGGTGGCCTCGGCGAGGGCGTGCGCCTTGAGCAGGGCGTTGGCCGCGAAAGTCACACCGGTCTCGCGGACGTCCGGCACGTGCGGATACTGGTCGGCTCCGACCAACTCCAGCCGGAGACCGGCGTCGTGGAGGATCGCCTGGAGTTCGGTGACCTTGTGGGCGTTGCGGGTGGCGAGTACGAGGCGCTGCATGTCGGCGATTATCGACGACGCCCGCGACGCCCCGTGCGCGAGGGTCGCCGTCGACGCGACTCCGGGGCACACGGCTTGGCGGCGCACGGGGCACGGGGCGCTGGGTACGCGACGTGGCGTGCTCGCGCCGCGCCGTGGCGCGCGGCGAGGGCCGGCGGGCCGCACGGCGGAACTCCGTACGGCCCGCCGGGCGACTCAGCGGCCGAGGGCCTCGCGCTGGCCCTGTTCGAGGTCGCGGCAGCCGGCGACCGCGAGGTCGAGCAGCGCGTTCAGCTCGTCGCGGTCGAACGGCTCGCCCTCGGCGGTGCCCTGCACCTCGACGAAACGGCCGTCGCCGGTGCAGACGACGTTCATGTCGGTCTCGGCGACGACGTCCTCCTCGTAGCAGAGGTCGAGCAGCGGCTCACCCTTGACGATGCCGACGCTGACCGCCGCGACGCTGCCGGACAGCGGCTTGGCCGAAGCCTTGATCAGCTTCCGCTCCTGGCCCCAGGCGACCGCGTCCGCGAGCGCGACGTACGCGCCGGTGATGGCCGCCGTACGGGTGCCGCCGTCGGCCTGGAGGACGTCGCAGTCGAGCACGATGGTGTTCTCGCCGAGCGCCTTGGTGTCCACGACCGAACGCAGCGAGCGGCCGATGAGCCGGGAGATCTCGTGGGTGCGTCCGCCGATCTTGCCGCGTACGGACTCGCGGTCGCCGCGGGTGTTGGTGGAGCGCGGCAGCATGGAGTACTCGGCGGTGACCCAGCCCTTGCCGCTGCCCCGGCGCCAGCGCGGCACGCCCTCGGTGAAGCTGGCCGTGCAGAGGACCTTGGTGTCGCCGAAGGAGACCAGCACCGATCCCTCGGCGTGCTTGCTCCAGCCGCGCTCGATCGTCAGTGGGCGGAGCTGGTCGGCTGTGCGGCCGTCGATTCGTGACATGGAGCGAGGGTAGTGGTCCGCGCCGGGGTCACCGGCCGCGGGCCCTCCCCCGCACCTCCGCTTTCGGCCACCCACTCGGCGCTCCCGCGGACGGTCCGACGCGCCGGCGCACGCGGCGGGGGCTCCGTCGCGCCGCGGGGCGCCGGTGGCGGCGTCACATGAGGTCTTCGATCTCGGAGGCGATGGGGTCGGCGTCGGTGCCGATGACGACCTGGACGGCGGTGCCCATCTTCACCACGCCGTGGGCTCCGGCGGCCTTCAAGGCGTTCTCGTCGACCCGGCCCGCGTCCTCGACCTCGGTGCGCAGACGGGTGATGCACCCCTCGACCTCGACGATGTTGTCGATGCCGCCCAGCCCGGCGACGATCTTCTCAGCCTTGGTGGCCATGTCTCTCTCCTGTGTTCTGCCGTCGGTTCTCGCCCGCCGCACGGACCGGCCCGGTCGGGCCTGTCGGCCGGCTCCCGAGCCCCGCGGCGGCGACGAGGGCGACGCGTGGTGACGGATCAGTGGTCTACACCAGCGTAGCCCCGCCGCCCCCGGCGCGGTTCGGCGAGCCGGGGGCGGAGCACCGTTCGGCCCGGGCGCCGCGAAACGGTCCATCACAGAAGGGGAACGAATCATTCCGATTCCCCCGGCGTTCGTGCTACAACTGCCTGCACCGAGTGGTTTAGACCAATAGAACATCCCGGAAGCCCACCCGTCGACAGTCCGGCGGCACCCCGGCCACCGGCTCGCGGAGGAACCAGATGAGCACGCCGAACGAGGCCCCAGCGCCCACCCCCACCCGCCGATCCCGTGCGATGGCGGTCGCCCAGCGCATCGGACGCAGCCTGATGCTGCCGATCGCCGCACTGCCCGCCGCGGCGCTGATGCTGCGACTCGGCCAGGACGACATGCTGGGCCGGCCCAACTTCCCCGACGTGCTCAACCGCCTCGCGGAGTTCCTGGCCGCGGGCGGCAGCGCGCTCCTGGACAACATGCCGCTGCTCTTCGCGGTCGGCATCGCCATCGGTTTCGCCAAGCGGTCCGACGGGTCCACCGCGCTGGCAGCGGTCGTCGGCTATCTGGCGTTCAAGAACGTGCTGGAGGTCTTCACCGACGACAGCCTGCCCAAGGTGCAGGAGGTCGTCGACGGAAAGATCGTCGAAGTGGCGCCGCCGGTCGACGCCGGGGTGCTCGGCGGCGTGGTGATGGGCATCGTCGTCGCCCTGCTGTACCAGCGCTTCCACCGGCAGAAGCTGCCGGAGTGGCTGGGCTTCTTCGGCGGACGGCGGCTGGTGCCGATCCTCGCCGCGTTCGCCGGTCTGGCCATCGGCATCCTCTTCGGCTACATCTGGCCTGTTCTCGGCACCGGACTGCACAACTTCAGCGAGTGGCTGGTCGGTTCGGGCGCGGCCGGCGCCGGTATCTACGGTGTCCTCAACCGCGCGCTGATCCCGGTCGGCATGCACCACCTGCTGAACTCCTTCCCCTGGTTCCAGGCCGGGAGCTACGACGGCAAGAGCGGTGACATCGCGCGGTTCCTCGCCGGGGACCCGACCGCCGGCCAGTTCATGACCGGCTTCTTCCCGATCATGATGTTCGCGCTGCCGGCCGCCTGCCTGGCGATGTACCACTGCGCCAAGCCGCAGCGCCGCAAGGTCGTCGGCGGCATGATGGCCTCGATCGGCCTCACCGCCTTCGTCACCGGAGTCACCGAACCGATCGAGTTCACCTTCATGTTCATCGCACCCGTGCTGTACGCGATCCACGCGGTGCTCACCGGCGTCTCGATGGCGCTGACCTGGGCGCTGGGCATGCGCGACGGTTTCGGCTTCTCGGCCGGGGCGATCGACTATCTGCTGAACTTCGGCATCGCCCAGAACCCGCTCGGCCTCGCGCTGGTCGGACTCTGCTTCAGCGTCGTCTACTACGCGCTCTTCCGGTTCGCGATCACCAAGTTCAACCTGCCCACGCCGGGCCGGGAGAGCGACGAGGAGATCGCCGAGATGGAGAAGGCCAACTACAAGGCGTAGCACTCCAGCAGCACTTCTGCCGCCGCCGTGCGGCACGATCGGCGCCCGGGAGGTCAACGGCCCCCGGGCGCCGCGCTGTCGGGACCCCGGCGGCAGACCCGGCGGTAGACCTGGCGCGGACCGCCCTCGGGGCCCGGTTCGGCGGCTTCCTCCGGGACGAATCCCAGACGCTCGTAGAAGACCCGCGCACCGCTGTCCGCCGCCCCCGGGTGGTCGGCCCTGAAAGTCACCACCTCGACAACCGCGGAAGCCGCGTCGGGGGCCGGTCCGGGGCCGAGGACGCGGTGCAGGCGGTTCGTCGCTCCGTCGACCAGCGCGCGGCCGACACCCCTGCCGCGTGCGGCTCCGCTCACAACCAGCCAGTGCAGCCGCAGAGTTGGCGGCTCGACGCCGAAGAGCAGCCCCCCGAGCAGCGGGGAGGACGGGGCGTGGTCGGCGACAGCGACCAACGCCGTGCCCAGCTCGACATGGGCGCGGACCGCCCGGTGGAAACCCGGCTCGCCGACCATCGGACCGAACCACTGCTCGACCCCGGCCGCCAGGTCGAGGAAACCGGGAAAATCCTGCTCGCGCGCGGTTCTGACGATCACTCACGCAGTCTGGCAGAGCGGCCGGTTCGAAGACCCGTACGGGCGGCACCGGAAGTACGGGGGCCGGCACCGGTACGGGTCGGCACCGGTACGGGCGCGCGCACGGGCGAGGCACGAAGGCGGTACGAGCGTGCGGTGGTCGCCTGCCGGGGTGCCGGGCGGGCTCAGATCTCGTACACCGCGCCGGGGCGGGCGAGTTCGACCGGGCCGGAGTACGCGGAGCGGGCGTCGCGCAGATTGGCGCGGGCGTCGGTCCACGGCGGCACATGGGTCAGCACCAGTCTGCGGACGCCGGCCGCCTGCGCGTACGCCCCCGCCTGAAGGCCGTTCAGATGCAGACCGGGGATGTCCTCCTTGCCGTGGGTGAACGACGCCTCGCACAGGAAGAGATCGGCGTTCTCGGCGAGCGAGCCCAGTTCCTCGCACTCGCCGGTGTCACCGGAGTACGTCAGCACCGAACCCTCGTGCTCGATCCGGAAGCCGTACGCCTCGACGGGGTGGGAGACCTGCTCCACCCGCACGTTCAGCGGTCCGGCGGTGAACTCCCCGCCCCCGTGCAGGGTGTGGAAGTCGAAGACCTCGCTCATCGACTTCTCGCTCGGGGTGTCCGCGTACGCCGTCGTCAGCCGCCGCTCGGTGCCCTCCGGCCCGTACACGGGGATGGAGGCGGGCCGCCCGCCCTCGAAACGGTAGTAACGGGCGACGAAGTAGCCGCACATGTCGATGCAGTGGTCCGCGTGGAGGTGGCTGAGCACGATGGCGTCGAGGTCGTAGAGGCCGCAGTGGCGCTGGAGTTCACCGAGCGCACCGTTTCCCATGTCCAGCAGCAGCCGGTAGCCGTCCGCCTCGACGAGATAGCTCGAACAGGCCGAGTCCTGGGACGGGAACGAGCCCGAGCAGCCGACGACAGTGAGCTTCATAGGGGTGGGAACCTCCGTGCGGCCCGGCAGGAAGAGGGGTTTCCTGAGGGTAAGGGCCACCGGCCTGCGAGGCTGCTCCGCCGACTGGGGTGTGGGCGGAATCACCAGTGCGGGGTACCGCCGGGGCCCGGTTCGGTGGTGCGGACCACTCGCACGCCGGCCGGTGAGGGTGACGGAGATCACCGCAGCCCTGGACGGAAACACCGTCGGTACGGGTCGATCCGACCCTCGCCCGGAGCCGCCCCTCCGCTCGCCGCCCGGCCGCGGGCTCTCGGGCGACCGGCGCCGCCGGGCTCAGCCGCGGAGCCGACTCCGGACTGCGCGGCCGGCCCCTCGCCGCGGGCCCCTCGCGGTCGGGCCCGCGCGATCAGGCCCAGAGCCGCCCCTCGCGATCAGGCCCAGAGCTGCCCCTCAAGATCAGGCCCAGAGCTGGCCCTGGAGCAGTTCGACCGCGGCCTCGGTCGACTCGGCGGTGTAGATGCCGGTCGAGAGGTACTTCCACCCCGCGTCGGCGACCAGGAAGGCGATGTCCGCCTCCTGCCCGGCGGCGAGCGCCTTGCGGCCCACTCCGATCGCCGCGTGCAGTGCCGCGCCGGTCGAGACTCCGGCGAAGATGCCCTCCTCGGAGAGCAGCTCCCGGGTGCGGCGCACCGCGTCGGCGGAGCCGACCGAGAAGCGCGAGGTGAGCACGGACTCGTCGTACAGCTCGGGGACGAACCCCTCGTCGAGGTTGCGCAGCCCGTAGACCAGATCGTCGTAGCGGGGCTCGGCGGCGACGATCCGGATGTCGGGGCGCTGCTCGCGCAGATAGCGGCCCGCGCCCATGAGGGTGCCCGTGGTGCCGAGGCCGGCCACGAAGTGGGTGATCGACGGGAGGTCGGCGAGCAGCTCCGGGCCGGTCCCCGCGTAGTGCGCGCCGGCGTTGGCCGGGTTGCCGTACTGGTAGAGCATCACCCAGTCCGGGTGCTCGGCGGCGAGCTCCTTGGCCACCCGCACCGCGGTGTTGGAGCCGCCGGCCGCGGGCGAGGCGATGATCTCCGCGCCCCACATGGCCAGCAGCTGGCGCCGCTCCTGGCTGGTGTTCTCCGGCATCACGCAGACGATGCGGTAGCCCTTGAGCCGGGCCGCCATCGCCAGCGAGATGCCGGTGTTGCCGCTGGTGGGCTCCAGGATCGTGCAGCCGGGGGTGAGCCTGCCGGCCTTCTCCGCCTCCTCGATCATGTGGAGCGCCGGGCGGTCCTTGACCGAACCGGTGGGGTTGCGGTCCTCCAGCTTCGCCCAGATCCGTACGTCCTCGGAGGGCGAGAGCCGCGGCAGGCGCACCAGGGGGGTGTCGCCCACCGCGGCGAGCGGCGAGTCGTAGCGCATCAGCGCGCGCCCCCGGCGACCGCCGGGAGGATGGTGACGCTGTCGCCGTCGGTCAGCTTGGTGTTGATGCCGTCGAGGAAGCGGACGTCCTCGTCGTTGAGGTAGACGTTGACGAAGCGGCGCACCTCGCCGCCCTCGACCAGGCGCTCCTCGATGCCGCTGTGCCGCGACTCCAGGTCGCTGAAGAGCTCGGCGACGGTGGAGCCGCCGCCTTCGACCGCCTTCTGGCCATCGGTGTAGGTGCGGAGGATGGTCGGGATACGGACCTCGATGGCCATGGGATGCACTCCTGGGTGTCGGAAGGAACCGGAAGTCCGGCTGGGACGGAGGGTGTTGACGCGAAGAGCGGCCGGGCCCGCACGGTCGCGGCCGAGCACGCACTCGTCTCAGCGACCGGACACGGGGCCCGCGAGGCGGACCACTGACCTCAACAGATGGCGCTGGAGAGCCGGCACAGGTCGACGTGCAGGCGCGCGACGAGCATGCTGCCCGGGGCCTTGGAACTCACGTCGTGGACAACCATGAAGCCATCGTATCGATTCCCGGGCCCCGAACTAAGAGTGCGTATCGGCATGCGGACGAACCGTCTCAGGACTCGTACGCCTCGACGATCCGGACCTCTTCCTCGGTGACCTCGCCCTCCACGATCCGGAAGGAGCGGAAGGAGAACGGGCCCTCGTCGTTGCCGCACTCGGCGGTGGAGACCAGGACGTAGTGGGCGCCCGGCTCGCTCGCGAGGCTGATGTCGGTGCGCGAGGGATGGGCCTCGGTGGCGGTGTGCGAGTGGTAGATCACCGCCGGCTCCTCGTCCCGGTCGTCCATCTCCCGGTAGAGCTTCAGCAGGTCGGCGGAGTCGAACTCGTAGAACGTCGGCGAACGCGCGGCGTTCAGCATCGGCACGAACCGTTCGGGGCGGCCCTGCCCGGCCGGCCCCGCGACGACCCCGCACGCCTCGTCGGGGTGGTCGGCACGGGCGTGGGCGACGATCCGGTCGTGCAGTTCGCGGGTGATGGTCAGCATGCCCGCAACGATAGGACGACTCCGTGCCGCACTTCCCGGCAGCCCGGCACCGTCCCGATCGGTGGACGCCCGCCGTACCGCGGAACGAGACGGGCCCGTTGCGCACCCCCGAGGAGGTGCGCAACGGGCCCGTGGTCGCCGTGGCGCGCGGCGGCGCACGGCGGGTGGAGCGGGTCACCGCGTGGAGCGGGTCACTGCTTGGCCGCGGCCTCGGCTGCCTCGGCGGCACGCTCGTCGGCCTCGATCTCCTCCTCGGTGTCACCGGCGTCACGACGGCGCACGTACTCGAGGACCTTCTTCAGCTCCTTCTTCACGATCGGCGCCAGCAGGTAGAGGCCGAGGATGTTGAAGAAGGCCGCCAGGAAGAGCGTGGCGTCCGCCAGGTCGACCAGGACACCGAGCGACAGCAGCGCGCCCACGACGATCATGAAGCAGAAGAGCAGCTTGTAGATGGTCTCGCTGATCTTGCTGTGACCGAAGATGTGGCCCCAGCTCTTGAGCCCGTAGTAGCCCCAGGTGATCACCGTGGAGACGGCGAAGAGGAAGACCGCGATGGTCAGCAGCCACGGGAACCACGGCAGCGCGGTCTCGAAGGCGTCGTGGGTGATGGAGATGCCCGCGGCGGTGCCCTGCACGCCCTCGCCGTCGGCCGCGCTCTCACGAGCGGCCTCGTAGGCCGGACCGCTGGCGATGATGATGGTCAGTGCGGTCATGGTGCAGATGATGACCGTGTCGACGAAGGGCTCGATCATGGCGACCAGGCCCTCGGTGGCGGGGCGCTTGGTCTTCACCGCGGAGTGGGCGATCGGGGCGGAGCCGACGCCGGCCTCGTTGGAGAACGCCGCACGCTGGAAGCCGATGATCAGCGCACCGAGCAGACCGCCCGCGACACCCTCGGGGTTGAACGCACCCTCGAAGATGGACTGGATGGCGTTCGGCACCTCGGAGAAGTTGAAGCTGATGACCAGCAGACAGGCAGCGACGTACATGATGCCCATGGCCGGGACCAGCTTGCTGGTGACGGCGCCGACCGACTTCATGCCGCCGAGCAGCACCAGGCCGACGATCACGGCGACCACGACACCGAAGACGATGCCGCCGGCGCTCGTGGCGAGCCAGCTGTTGTCCTCACCGCCGGTGACGGCGACGAACTGCTCCAGCGACTGGTTGACCTGGAAGAGGTTGCCGCCGAAGAGGGCGAAGAAGAGGATCATGAAGGCCGAGACACCGGCCAGCACCTTGCCCAGCGTGGCCCAGCCGAGCTCGGCCAGACCCTTCTTCAGATAGAGCATCGGGCCGCCGTTGACGGTGCCGTCCGCGTTGAACTCGCGGTACCGCACACCGAGGGTGCACTCGACGAACTTGCTCGCCATGCCGAGCAGACCGCAGAGGATCATCCAGAACGTCGCACCCGGACCGCCGAGGCCGACCGCGATGGCGACACCCGCGATATTGCCGAGCCCCACCGTTCCGGACATAGCCGAAGTCAGCGCCTGGAAATGGGTGACCTCACCCGGGGCGTCCTTCTGTTCGTATTTGCCCCTTGTTATGCGTATCGCCGCTTTGATGTGGCGAGCCTGCGCACAGCCGAAGTAGATCGTGAAGACCAGACCGGCGATGGCCAGCCAGGCGACGATGACCGGAAAATCCGTTCCGAAGAACGGAACGGTGACGAAGACGATGTCGCCCAGGAATGTGGAGACCGGTTCGAAGACGCTGTTGACGGCTTCGTCGACCGAATCGGTCCAGGTTTCGTTTGCCATGTATACCTCTGGCTAGCCACGGAGTGGATGAAATAGCGCGTTACTCCGAATGTGGCTGGCTCCGACGGGGAGACCGGCGCTCACGTCGCCCCGGGCCCGCCGCACCTCGGATCAGCACACAAGCGGATTGGCTGTTCCTATCACGCAGGGCGGGGACGCACGAGTGGTGGGACGCTTACACCCGCATCACGGTCACGTTACGAAGAGGCACATACCGCACCCGAAACGGAAGAAAAACGGGCCCTGCCGAAACGGCACACCTAAATACAATCGACGCCTGTGACCCGGAGTGAGCGGACCGATGAGAACCGCAATCACCGTCGCCGGACGGCCGTCAGGAATCGGGCGGGAATCGGGCAGGAATCAGGCGAGCAATGTCTCGACAAGTGATTCCTGAAGACCGCCGAGCCAGAGGTACGCCATGACCAGCGGCTTGCGCGGATCGTCGTCTTCCAGGGAGAAGAGCTTGTCGGTGTCGTCCTCGGTGGAAATGTCCAACCTCGCGGCGAGCGTGAGGCGCAGGTCGTTGAGCGTACCGAGCCACTGCCGGGACTGCTCGGGGGCGAGAGTGAGCACCGCGCCGCCACCACGACCGGGGACGAGGGTGTCCAGCGCCCGTACGACGCTCAGCCCGTCGCCGCGCTTGCGGGCGCGCAGGTCGTTCTCGGTGTACCGGCGGAACTCCGCCGAGGCGGCGGCGGTCTCCTGCGTCTCCCGGACGCCCGGACCGCCGTAGGCGTCGGGAAAGAGGCGGGCCAGCGCGGGGTCGGTCGGCGGTTCACTCGGCCCCTCGGCGAACAGCTCCGCCAGCGGGTCCGGATCGGTCGAGGGCTCCTCGCCGGGGCCGATCAGCTCCAGCAGCTGCACGGTGAGGCTGCGGAGGATGGAGATCTCCACCTCCTCCAAGGCGATGGCCGCGCCGGAGGGAACGCTGTCCGAGGGCTCGAAGTACGCCGGCATCAGCGGTCCTGGGTGAGGGTCGCCCACAGGCCGTAGCCATGCATCGCCTGCACGTCGCGCTCCATTTCCTCACGGCTGCCGCTGGAGACAACCGCGCGGCCCTTGTGGTGGACGTCCAGCATGAGCTCGCGGGCCTTGTCCTTCGAGTAGCCGAAGTAGCTCTGGAAGACGTAGGCGACGTAGCTCATGAGGTTGACCGGGTCGTTGTGCACGAGCGTCACCCACGGGACGTCCGGCTCCGGAACCGGCTCCGGTGCCTCGGTCGTCTCCGGGAGTTCGGTCTCCATGGGTACGGTCACGCCTCCATGCTGCCACCTGACGGGCACCCAAGTACAAACGAGCTGTGACCTGCGCCGCACGGACGACCCGAACAGATATCGTCACTCTGACGAAATATGGAGTACGATGGCGTCATGAACGCTGCTGATCCCCTGGGTCTGCCGGTGACCGTGCCCTCCACGGCCCTCTTCACCGACCGCTACGAGCTGACGATGGTCCAGGCCGCGCTGCGCGCCGGGACCGCGCACCGCCGCGCCGCCTTCGAGGTCTTCACCCGCAGGCTGCCCGAGGGCCGCCGGTACGGGGTCCTCGCCGGCACCGGCCGCGTGCTGGACGCAGTCACCAACTTCCGCTTCGGGAGCGAGGAGCTCGACTTCCTGCGCGAGCGGCGCGTGGTGGACGAACCGACGCTGGACTGGCTCGCGGGCTACCGCTTCAGCGGCTCCGTCCACGGCTACCCCGAGGGCGAGGTCTACTTCCCCGGCTCCCCCGTGCTGCGGGTGGAGGGCACCTTCGCCGAGTGCGTGGTGCTGGAGACGGTGATCCTCTCGATCCTCAACCACGACTCCGCGGTGGCCGCCGCGGCCTCCCGGATGGCCGTCGCCGCAGCGGGCCGCAGACTGACCGAGATGGGCGCCCGGCGCACCCACGAGCTGTCGGCGGTGGCCGCCGCCCGCGCCGCGTACATCGGCGGCTTCGACGCGACCTCCGACCTCGCCGCCGGCTTCCGGTACGGCATCCCCACCGCAGGCACCAGCGCCCACGCCTTCACGCTGCTCCACGACACCGAGCGGGACGCCTTCACCGCCCAGGTCTCCTCGATGGGCAGGGGCACCACGCTGCTGGTGGACACCTACGACGTCGCCGAGGCCGTACGCACCGCCGTGGAGGTCGCCGGGCCCGAGCTCGGCGCGGTGCGGATCGACTCCGGGGACCTGCTGCTGCTCGCCCACCGGGTGCGCCACCAGCTCGACGAGCTCGGCGCGCACGACACCCGCATCGTGGTCACCAGCGACCTCGACGAGTACGCGATCGCCTCGCTCGCCGCCGCACCGGTGGACGCGTACGGCGTCGGCACCCAGCTGGTGACCGGCAGCGGCCACCCCACCTGCTCGATGGTCTACAAGCTGGTCGCCCGCGCCGACAGCGACGACCCGGCGGCGCCGCTGCGCCCGGTCGCCAAGAAGTCGATGGGCGGAAAGCTGTCGATCGGCGGCGTGAAGTGGGCCGCCCGGGAGCTGGACGAGGACGGCACGGCGGCGGCCGAAGTCATCGGCACGGGTGAGATTCCCGCCGAGCTGGCGGGGCAGGAGCTGACCGTGGAGCTGGTACGCGAGGGGGAGGTCCTGGCGCGCGAGCCGCTGGAGGTGCCGCGCGAGCGGCACCGGCGGGCGCGGGCCGGGCTGCCGCTTTCGGCGGCCCAGCTCTCGCGCGGCGAACCCGTGCTCCCCACCCGGTACGCCTGACCGCGCGCGGCGCCGGCAGCCGGAGCCGCACCCTGGAACCAACGCCTCACATTCCCTGTCGAAAGGTGTGCCACATGCACCGGGCACTGATCGTCGTCGACGTGCAGAACGACTTCTGCGAGGGCGGCAGCCTCGCGGTGACGGGTGGCGCCGACGTGGCCGCGGCCATCACCGATCTGGTCGCCGACGCCTCGGCCGGATACCGCCACGTCGTCGCGACGCGAGACCACCACGTCGATCCGGGAGACCACTTCTCGGACGAGCCGGACTTCGTCACCTCCTGGCCGCGCCACTGCGTCGCCGGCACCGAGGGTGTCGGATTCCACCCGAACTTCGCCCCGGCCGTCACCTCCGGCGCCCTGGACGCGGTCTTCGACAAGGGCGCCTACACCGCCGCGTACTCCGGTTTCGAGGGCGCGGACGAGAACGAGGTCGGGCTCGGCGACTGGCTGCGGGCCAGGGACGTCACCGAGGTCGACATCGTCGGGATCGCCACCGACCACTGCGTACGGGCCACGGCGCTGGACTCGGCGGCGGAGGGCTTCCGCACCAGGGTCCTGCTGGACCTGACGGCCGGAGTCTCCAAGGAGACCACCGAGCGCGCACTGGCCGAGCTGCGGTCGGCACGGGTGGAGCTCAGCGGCCGGCCGGTCGTCTGACCGGACGGAACGCCCGCAGCGCCACCGGTGGCACCCGGGCCGCCTGGACCGCCCGGACTGCCTGGACCGTCTGGACTGCCTGGACTGCCCGGACCGTCTGGACTGCCCGGGCTGGCTGGACCGCCCGGGCCGCCGCAGTGTTGGAGCCGCTGCGGGGTCCGGGGCTCCGGTCTCCCGGTGCGGCTCCGGGCGAGCGCGGAGAGCCGGCGCCCGGCGCGCAGGGGCTTCCGGCGCGAGAGGCGTGAAACGGGCCCGAGTCGGTCCGCACCCGCGACGGAACGGGCGACGGGTCGGCTCCCGCCCGCGCCCGAGGGGCGCCGGCCGGCGGTCCGGTCCGACCGACGGGTGCCGCGCCCGCTCCCCCGATGGGCGGGGCGGCGACTGTGGTCCGCCTCAGCGGCAGGCCCGTGGACGCACCGCCTGGGCGACCGGATGCCGGGCCAGGCCGACCCGGCTGCTCGCGCGACCGGCCGGGGTGTGGCTGTTGGGCCGCAGCAGGGCCGCTATCGGCTGCCACGAGGCCGGCCCCCGACGCGTCAGGCTGCGCCAGAGCAGCCCCTCCGGGTGGTGCAGTACCGCCGTGACCTCGTCCGGCGTGGGTGGTTCGGTGTTTCCGCGCAGGTAGACGGCCCGCAGGCCGAGATTGCGCAGTCTGGTCAGCGCGCGGGGCCGGTTCACCGCGTGGACGAGGACTCGGACCTGTCCGCCGCTGTCGCCACCGGGCCCGCAGGGTCTGGGCACCGACAGCGCGACGATCACCGAGCCGTCCGGCTGCCGCGCGTAGCCTCCTCCAGCCATGTTCATGATCCCCGTTCCGCTTGGTCGGTTTCCTTGTGTAAAGCATGAGCGTTCTTCAGGTCGTCGTGCTGAACGCATCTAAACGCGAACAGCCGCCGCCCGCCAAGAGGGCAACGGCTGCTCACTTTGTGTACGTGATCGACTACCAGTAGTTGATCAACTGGCTTTCGACGTACGTTTGTTCATGATTTGCCAGGTTTTCCAGCGGTTCATTTCTTGCTGGAAGGACCGACCTTGATCGTCATCGTCTTCCCGTGCTTGGGCTGCTTGACGATCGATATTCGGGTGTTGGTGTCCGGGACCTTCACACCCGCAGTCGGGTTGGAGTCGTACCAGTAGGTGCCCTTGCGGTCGTCGAAGAAGGGAGCGGCCTTCTTGCCCTTGATCTTCGTCGGCTCACCGTCCAGGTGCAGTTCGAAGCTCTTGCCGGGGCGCAGGCTGAACGGCGAGTCGTACGCCTGGATTCGGTTGCGCATGATCTCGCCGTTCGACCACTTCTCCGGCTTGGCGTGCGCGTCGACCGGCAGGATCAGCCCCTCGCCGGGGTGGACCCCGACGTTGTTGTCGGCCTGCGAGGTGTCCCACAGCCAGATCAACAGGCCCTGCGCGTACGGGAAGTGCTCGACCTTCTTGGGGTCGTTCGCCACGTCGCCGAAGTTGTACGGACCGGTCTTCAGAGTCTCGTCGTAGCCCACGTACTGCCGGTTCTCGGCGAGGTAGAACTGCGGGTACGCCTTGGTGAACGACTCGCCGATGCGCTCGAATCCGGTGGCGGTCCAGCCGTTGTCGCCGTCCTCGGCGCCGTCCGAGAGGATCTCCTCGCCGTCGGCGGTCAGCGTGATCTCGTCGGCCGCGAAGCCGAGTTCGGAGACACCGCCGTCGGTGCGGTAGAGGAAGCGGAGGTCGATCTCCTTGCCCGCGTAGTCGTCCAGCGGGAAGGCGAGGTCGGTGTAACCGCCCGAATCCCCGTGCAGGGCAGGGGTGTCGGAGGCGTCGCGCGGGATGGCCTTGCCGTCGGCGGTGCCGTCCAGCGTCTCCCAGTTCTCGCCGCCGTCGGTGGAGACCTGGGTGTAGAGGAAGTCGTACTCCTCCTCGATCTGCCACCAACCCCTGAGGTCCAGCGAGGCCTTGGCGGCGTCGGTCAGGTCGACCTTGCGGCGCAGCTCGTTCTTCAGGTCGTCGCCCTTGCCGCTCCACCACTGCTTCTCGCCGGCGGCCGGCTCGGTGATGGTGGTGGTGACGTCCTTCTCGGGCAGTTCGACGACAACCGCCTGCGACTGCTTGGTCTTTCCGCCCTTCTTCGTGGCGCCGGACTCCGCCTGCGGGCGCAGCTTGTGCGTGGACTTGGTGGCCGCCTTGGCGGTCTCGTAGTCCAGCCAGCCGAGCTGGAGCTTGTCCCAGGCCGTCATCTCGCCCGCGTGGTCGCCGATGGCGTCCTCGCCGCGGCCGAGCCAGGAGCCGGAGGACATCAACGACCAGTAGGCGACGGAGGATTCACCGGTGCCGGTGGTGTCGTAGAGGTCGGGCAGCCCGAGGTCGTGGCCGTACTCGTGGGCGAAGACGCCCAATCCGCCGTTCTCCGGCTGGACGGTGTAGTCGCCGACCCAGATGCCGGTGTCGCCGATCTCGGTGCCGCCGGCCCGGTTGAACTCGGGGCCGGTCTTGCCGTGGTCGGTGCCGTACGCGTACCAGCGGTGCGCCCAGATCGCGTCCTCGCCCTGCGCGCCGCCGCCGGCGGACTCGTCCTCGCCGGCGTGCACGAACTGGAAGTGGTCGAGGTAGCCGTCGGGCTCGTTGAAGTCGCCGTCGTTGTCGTGGTCGTAGCGGTCCCAGACGTCGTACGCGGCGAGCTCCTCACGGATCTGCTCCGTGGTCTTGCCGGCGGCCTTCTGGTCCTCGGTCCACTTGTTCACACCGTCGCGGACGGCGTCCCACACGGTGGGGCAGACGTTGTCGCCACAGGCGTTGTTGCCGTAGCGGGCCTCGTTCCAGTCGATCTTGACCCAGTCGGAGACGGTTCCGTCGACGGTGTACTTACCGGAGGACTGCCGCTCGTAGTAGGTCTTCAGCGAGCCCTCGCCGTCGCCGAAGTAGATGTCCTCGAAGTGCTTCTGGTCGAAGTCCTCCTGCCAGAGCGTGGTGTTGTCCTTGCTCCGGTCGGGCTTCTCGATCTCGTTGTGCAGCGGCCCGGGGTCGCCGCCGTACTCCTCGTCGACCTTGTCGCCGAACTCGATGAGGATGGTGAAGATCTTGTCCGTCTTCACCTGCTCCATCTCGACGTACTTCTCGTCGTCGAGCTTCATCACCTTCGAGCCGTTGCGCGTCTGCGGCTGCTCGCCGGAGGCCAACCGCTGCAGCGCGGCGAGGCGTTGGGCGTTCTGCTGCTTGGTCATCGGGCCGTCGAGGTTGTGCTCGACGTGCTCGTCGGCGTGGCCCGAGGGCTCCTCGGCCTGGGGGTGCGCCTGCGGCTTCTGCTCGTCCTGCGCTCCGATGGCGGTGGCCGGAAGCAGTGCGGCGGCACCCAGCGCGGCAACGGCGGTCACCGCGGCTGCCGTTCTGGTGCGGATGGATCTTCGTGGTCTGGTCACGTTGGTCGACGTCCTCCCTGCGAAGAGCGGATCCTGAGCGAGACCCACTCGTAGGAGAGGCATTTGACCGGAGCGCCGGTGGAAAAGACAGACCTTGTTTTGCTCACGACAATGCCATAGATTGTCGCTTTCCCCCTGAAGCCCCCGAGTTGCTCGGACCACTCCCCAACCGTCCGTCTCCCGGCGCCACTTGAGACCCGGCCGACCGCAGGACGGTCCGGGCCCGCGCGGAGGTCGACCCGGAGGCGAGGGTCGCGGGACGGAGCGCGGGCGGCGAACGAGGGGCGACGGGGCGGACGGCGGGGTCAGACCCGTGCGGCACGTCTCGTGGGGTGCGGCGCACGCGGCGGCGCGGTGACTCCATGCGCCCCCTGTGCCTCGGCCCCGTGCATCAGGTCACGCTTACTCCGCTTCCCCCTCGGGAATCCCGCATCGTAGAGTCGCTCACCGGCACGCGACTGCCCGATCGACTCTCGCCCTGACCCCCTGAGGACGGATTCCGCCATGCCGCGTCCGAGTCTCGCTCAGACCATCTACGGTTCAGCGACCGTCACTGTGACGGCGTTCGTACTCCTGCTGCTCACCCAGACCGGCTCCGGCGCCGTCGCCGTGCTCATCGCGACGATCGCGCTGCTGCTCGGCGTTCTGGTGGCGCTGGTGCTCAGCACCTCCGTCAGCTCCGCCCGCCGCGAGGAGGTGACGACGCAGGCGCTCAAGCAGACCGAGGAGACCGCGCCGGCCGAGCAGCCCCCGGTGGAGGTCCCCGCGGTCACCGTCCCCGCGGTGGAGAAGGACGCGACGGACGTGGAGTCCAAGCTCGACGCGCGGACGATGTCCGCCGACTCCGCCGGGCCCGTTCCGATGCCCTCGGCATCGGCACCCGCATCACCATCGGCCGAGTCGCTCGCCGAACAGCGGGTCCCCCAGGCGTCGTTGCGCCGCTGACCCGGTGACGGCCCGGCTGCCGCTGCGGCGGCCCGGGCCGCAGCGGTGCGCCGATCCCGTTCCGAACGGCAGCCGGGTCGCTGCGGCCCGGTGGGCTCGCAACGACCCGGAGTGCGCAGTCCGACGCCGCTCGGCTGCTCCTGCGCCGGTGCCGCCTCGGTGCGGCGGCGGCCGTTCCGCTCAGGTGGCGACGACGACGGTCTTGCCGACCTTGTCGTGCAGGCACTGCTGGTAGGGCTTGTCCCAGGTGCAGAAGAGGACGTTCACCAGCCAGAAGAGGGTGCCGAGGCAGGGGACGAGCGTGGGCAGTGAGTAGACGGCCGCGCGCAGCCAGCCCGCCTGGCCGGCCGGCAGTGCGCCGTTGTCCAGCATCGCGACCCGGATGCCCATCGCCTTCTTGCCGATCGTCTGGCCCCGGGTCGTCAGCATGAAGCCCTCGTACACCAGATAGACCAGGGCGTAGACGACGCTCTGCCCGAACGCCCCGCCGCCGTCCGTGTCGACGGTGAAGCCGACGAAGATCCCGGTGATGAGGAAGACCGGGATACCGACCAGCAGCGCGTCGATGATGCGCGCGCCCAGCCGCTTGCCGCGCGAGGCGAGCGGCGGCATACCGGCCAGCGGATCGGCGGCGCCGTAGGCGTCCCCGTACGGGTTGGCGCCGAACTGGTGCCCGCCGTAGCCGCCGGGCGGTGGCGGCGCGCTGCCGTACGGCGACCCGCCGGGGCCGCCCGGTTCGCCCTGGCCGCCGCCGTGCGGGTACTGCGGCGGCTTGCCGTACGGGTCGTTCGGCTCTCCTGCGGCGCCCGGCCGCGGCTCGTCACTGCTCATGCGCCGAGTGGAACGCGCGCCCGGCGCTTCCGCAGCCCGGCAGCGGCCATCCGGGGCAGCACCCCGGATCGGCGGGCCTCAGCCCAGCCGCACCTCGCCGCCGCCCTCGGCGGTGAAGGTGCCCGCGGCCTTGTCGTGCCAGCACTGGCGCCACGGCTTGTCGACGAAGGCCCAGAACAGGTTCACCACACCGATCACCAGGAACCCGAGCGAGCCCTGTACGAGCCAGCGGACCGCGGCCTTGCCGAAGCCCGGCGGCTCCTGCTCCTCCATCGACAGCACCCGCAGCCCGAGGAGCTTCTTGCCGAGCGTACGTCCCCAACGGGCGTTCGGCAGGGCCTCGTAGAGGAGCCCAAAGACCAGCACGGCGCCGATGACCATCGCGAGGTAGAGCCCCGTCGTACCGTCCACGAGCCAGATGTCCTGGGTGACGCCGGCCTGTTCGATCTCCGCGACCTTGGTGTCGATGTGGTCCTGCGCCTTCGGCAGCAGCGGCAGTGCCACCGCCGCGCCCACCGCCGCCGTCACCAGCGTGTCGATGAGCCGGGCGGCAATCCGCTTGCCGAGCGCGGCGGGTCGGGCCTGGTCCATGGCGGCCCGGAGGAACGGATCGCTGGCCGGCGGGCGCCACGGCGCCGCCAGGCCGTCCCCGCCCTGCGAGGAGCCGCCGTGCCCACCGGGCGGGGCGGCGAGGTCGCGCACCTGCTGCTGCCAGCCGCCCTCGGACGCGGGCCGCGCCGGGGGTGCGGACTGCGGGCCCGGCTGCACGGGAGCCTGCGCGGGCGCGGCGGCCTGCTGGGCTGCCTGCGCCTCCCGGGCCGCGCGGCGGGCCTTGACGATGTCCGAGCGGCGCAACTGTGTCGTCTGCTCGTGCCGGGGTGACGCCGCCTCGGGTGCGGGCTGCACCGGCGCGGGCTGTGCGGGCGGCGTCTGCGCCGGCGGGGTGCTCTGTGCCGGCGGGGCGCTGTGCGCGGGCGGGGCAGCGGGAGCGGGGTGGCTCTGCTGGGGAGGTGCGGGCTGCTGGGGCGGGGCCGCCGGAGGGAGCTGCGGGTGCTGGGGCGCGGCGGCCACCGCCGGCGCCTCGCCGGGCGGCGCGGCCTGCGGACGCTGCCAACCGCCGCCGGGCTCACCGCGATCGGCCGGCGAACCCCAGGAGACACGCTGGTCCTGCTCGCCGCCGAACCCGCTCTGCCGGCCGGCGTCGGCCTGCCAGGACGAAGCGGACTCCGGACGCTGACCGTGCAGTCGGGCCGGATCGTCCCACTCGGCGATCTGCCCGCTCTCGCGGACGTCCACGTCACCGCGCGGGCGCAGCTCGGGCAGCCCTCCCGCCACGGGCTCCTGCGGTGATTCGGTGCGCTGCGCGGGGACGGCGTCGGCGGGCTCGGACGGAACGCTCTCGGGAGCGCCACCGCCCTCCGGCGACTGCCCGCCCGGCTGCGGCTCCTCGCCCGGCGCGGTCGGTGCCGGCTCGCCGGGACGCGGCTCGGGGCGGCTGGTGCCGGGCACCCAGGAGGCGCCGTCCCAGTACCGGATGTACCCGGGGATGGACGGATCGGGGTAGTAGCCCGCGGTGGTGCTGCTGCCGCTGGCCGATCCTGAGGGAGGCGCGCTCATCTGACCGAATCCCGTATCTACTTGACCCAAGTGGTGTGCGAAACCGGCGTGGTCCCCGCGCCCCGCCGGAGCGGATCCGCCGAAGGCACGTCGGTCCACGTGTACCAGAATGCCACTGTCCGCGGGCCCTCCTTTCCAGAGCCCTCCCCTTCCTCGGTGCCCGGAGGAAAAAATCTTCTCCGAACCCGCGTAATGATTCGCGCCCCCGGCTCTCTCTCCTCGTGCGAGGTCGTCCGGCCGAGCAACGTCGACGGCCGTCGGGCCGAGTCGGAGAGGAAGTGCAGGGAGATGAAGACCGTCATCGAACGCGAGCTGGAACTCAAACTGGTGCTCTCGTCCAGCTGTTCCGTCGTGGTTCCCGCGCAACTGCGCTACAGCGACGACGACCCGTACGCCGTCCACATCTCCTTCCACACCGACACCCCGCACCCGGTGCACTGGACCTTCGCGCGCGACCTGCTGGTGGAGGGCGTGTTCCGGCCGTGCGGACACGGGGACGTACGGGTCTGGCCGACCAAGGTGGACGGCCGCAACGTCGTCTGCATGGCGCTGACTTCACCCGACGGGGACGCTCTCCTGGAGATCCCCTCCGCGCCGATCGCCGCCTGGCTGGAACGCACCCTGCGGGTCGTTCCGCCGGGAACGGAGGCCGAACGGCTGGGAGTCGACGACGGGCTGCGGCTGCTGCTGACGCCCACTCCGGTGGACGACCCCTGCGCCGGCGATCTGCGCCCCTCGGACGATCCCGGCGAGACGGGCGCCTGAGTGCGCCCGACCCGCCGGGCGCGGGATCAGAAGAGCTTGCCGGGGTTGAGCAGACCGAGCGGGTCGAACGCCTGCTTGATGCCCCGGTGCAGCTCCAGGGAGACGGGCCCGACCTCCTGGGCGAGCCAGTCCTTCTTCAGTACGCCGACGCCGTGCTCACCGGTGATGGTGCCGCCCAACTCCAGGCCCAGGCCCATGATCTCGTCGAACGAGACCCTGGCCCTGGCCGACTCCTGCGGATCGCTCGCGTCGAAGCAGACCGTGGGGTGGGTGTTGCCGTCGCCGGCGTGTGCGCAGACGCCGATGGTCAGATCGTGCTTCTCGGCGATCTCCGCGACCCCGTCCAGCATCTCGCCGAGCCGGGAGCGCGGTACGCAGACGTCGTCGATCATCGTGGTGCCCTTGACCCGCTCCAGCGCCACCAGCGCCGAGCGCCGGGCCTGCAGGAGCATCTCCGACTCCGCCGCGTCCTCCGCCGGCACGACCTCGCTCGCCCCGGCCGCCGCGCACAGCTCGCCCACCGCGCGCAGGTCGGCCGCCGGGTCGGCGGTGTCGAAGGCCGCGAGCAGCAGCGCCTCGGTGGTCTCCGGAAGCCCCATCCGGGTCATGTCGTTGACCGCCCGAAGGGTGGTGCGGTCCATCAGCTCCAGCAGCGAGGGCACATGGCCGCCCTCCATGATCCGGCAGACCGCGTCGCAGGCGGCCTGTGCCGAGGGGAACTCCGCGGCGAGCACCAGCGGCCTGGGCGGCTCCGGGCGCAGCGCGAGCACCGCGCGCACCACGATGCCCAGACTCCCCTCCGACCCGACCATCAGCCGGGTGAGGTCGTAGCCTGCGACGCCCTTGGCGGTGCGCCGGCCGGTGGTCAGCAACCGCCCGTCGGCGAGCACCACTTCGAGGCCGAGTACGTACTCCGCGGTGACGCCGTACTTCACACAGCACAGCCCGCCGGAGGCGGTGCCGATGTTCCCGCCGATGGTGCACTCCTCCCAGCTGGAGGGGTCGGGCGGGTAGAAGAGGCCCTGTTCGGCGACGGCGCGCGAGAGCGTGGCGTTGACCACGCCCGGTTCGACGACGGCGATGCGGTCGACCGGGTTGATCTCCAGGATGCGGTCCATCTTCACCAGGGACAGCACGATGCAGCCGTCGCTGGCGTTCGCCGCCCCCGAGAGCCCGGTCCGCGCGCCCTGCGCGACGACGGGCGTACGGGTCGCCGTGGCCGTCCGCATGACGTGCTGCACCTGCTCCACGGTGCGCGGCAGCACGACGACCGCGGGCGCGCCGGCCGGGCAGAAGCCGGCCATGTCGCTGCCGTACGCGGCCATCACCTCGGGGTCGTCGACCAGGGCCTCGGGCGGGAGGCCCTCGCGCAGTGCTTCGATCAGGTCCGCCATGGGGTCAGCCTTGCACCTGCGGGCGGCCGGGGACAACACACCGTTCTCCCGGGAACCCGTGCGCCCGGCGGGCGCCGGACGCGGGGCGCGGGGGCGGCCGGACGCGGGGCGCGGGGGCGGCCGGACGCGGGGCGGGCCGGATGTCGCGCGGGTGCCGGGGCGGCACACCGCGACCGGTGCCGCACGGCGGCCGGCTCCGGCACGAACGGCGGCCGGCTCCGGCGGAACTCGTCGTCCGCCGGAGCCGGTTGGTGGAGGCAGCGGCTGCCGCCGGGATCGCTCAGAGGTTGCCGCGCCGCTCCTGCTCGCGCTCGATCGCCTCGAAGAGGGCCTTGAAGTTGCCCTTGCCGAAGCCCATGGAGCCGTGGCGCTCGATCATCTCGAAGAACACCGTCGGACGGTCCTGGACGGGCTTGGTGAAGATCTGCAGCAGATAGCCGTCCTCGTCGCGGTCGGCGAGGATCTTCAGCTCGCGCAGCTCGTCGACCGGCACCCGGGTGTCGCCGACCCACTCGCCGAGGGTGTCGTAGTAGCTGTCCGGCACGTCGAGGAACTGCACACCGGCGTCGCGCATCGTGCGGACCGTGGCGACGATGTCGTTGGTCGCGAGCGCGATGTGCTGGACGCCGGGGCCTCCGTAGAACTCCAGGTACTCGTCGATCTGGGACTTCTTCTTCGCCACGGCCGGCTCGTTGATCGGGAACTTCACCTTCTTGGTGCCGTCCGCGACCACCTTGGACATCAGCGCCGAGTACTCGGTCGCGATGTCGTCGCCGACGAACTCCTTCATGTTGGTGAAGCCCATGACCTTGTTGTAGAAGCCCGTCCACTCGTTCATCCTGCCGAGCTCGACGTTGCCCACGCAGTGGTCGATGGCCTGGAAGGTGCGCTTGGCGGGGCCGGCGACGATCGGCTCGGCAGCGACGTAGCCGGGCAGGTACGGGCCGTCGTAGCCGGTGCGCTCGACCAGGGTGTGGCGGGTCTGTCCGTAGGTCGCGATCTGCGCGAGCACGACGGTGCCGTGCTCGTCCTTCAGCTCGTGGGGCTCGGTGAGGCCGGTGGCTCCGTGCTCGACCGCGTGGGCGTACGCGCGGCGGGCGTCGGGCACCTCGATGGCCAGGTCGACGACGCCGTCGCCGTGGGCGGCGACGTGCTCCACCAGGAACCGGCCCCAGTCGCTCTCCTGCTTGACGACCGAGGTGAGCACGAAGCGGGCGCCGCCCGACTCCAGGACGTAACTCGCCAGCTCCCGGCTGCCGTTCTCCGGTCCGGAGTAGGCGACCAGCTTCATCCCGAAGGCGGTGGAGTAGTAGTGCGCGGCCTGCTTGGCATTGCCGACGGCGAAGACCACCGCGTCCATGCCCTTCACCGGGAAGGGGTCGTCCTGCCGGGGGGTCTGGAGGGTTTCAGTGAGCTCAGTCATGGCCGCAGGTTCTCGCCGATCCGCAAGGTGCGCAATAGTTCCGACAATCACTGGACATCGTGTACAGCGGAACTGGCCGACCGTCGGCACATCTGTACATGGTGACCAGAGGTTCTGGTCGTCGGGCGTGTAGTTGTCGGAGGACCGGGCAGAAGGACGCTCTGATGTGTCCAGGCCAACTCGACCCGGGGGCACGTCCGTACAAGAGGAGAACGGCACCGCATGGCCATAGACCCGCTCGACGGCAGACTCCTGGAGCTGCTGGCCGCCGAGCCGAGGATCGGCGTACTGGAGGCGTCCCGGCGGCTCGGCGTGGCACGGGGCACCGTGCAGGCGCGGCTGGACCGCCTTCAGTCGACCGGCGTAATCCGGGGGTTCGGCCCCGACGTGGACCCGGCGGCGCTCGGCTACCCGGTGACGGCGTTCGCGACGCTGGAGATCAAACAGGGCCAGGGCCCGGACGTGCGCGCCCATCTCGCCGGTGTCCCCGAGGTGTTGGAACTGCACACCATCACCGGCGAGGGCGACATGCTCTGCCGGCTGGTCGCCCGCTCCAACGGCGATCTCCAACGCGTGATCGACCGGGTCGTGGGCTTTGATGGGATCATGCGGGCCTCCACAGCCATCGTGATGGAGAACCCCGTGCCCCTGCGCATCATCCCGCTGGTCCGTCAGGCCGCGGGCACCGCGGGCCATCCGGGCGCCGAGGGCACAGTTCCGACGGGAGACGGCGAGTGAGTTTCTGGGAGTACCTGGGCAATCGGCACCAACAGCTGCTGACGGACGGCTTCCAGCACGCCAGCGCCGTCTTCCAGTGCATGGTGCTCGCCACCCTCATCGGCGTACTGCTCGCCGTGGCCACCTACCGCAGCGAGTGGGCCGGCAACCTGGCCACCACCACGACGGCGACGATCCTGACCGTCCCCTCGCTCGCCCTGCTCGGCCTGCTGATCCCCGTCGTGGGCCTCGGCGTCGCACCGACGGTCATCGCGCTGACGCTCTACGGGCTGCTGCCCATCGTGCGCAACGCCATCGTCGGCCTGCGCGGCGTCGACCCGACACTGGTGGACGCCGCGAACGGCATCGGGATGTCCCGGCTGACCCGGCTGGTACGGGTCGAACTCCCGCTCGCCTGGCCGCCGATCCTCACCGGGATCCGTGTGTCGACGCAGATGCTGATGGGCATCGCGGCCATCGCCGCGTACGCCTCCGGGCCGGGCCTGGGCAACCTCATCTTCCGCGGCATCGCCTCGCTGGGCAGCGCGAACGCGCTGAACCAGGTCCTCGCGGGCACGCTGGGCATCGTCATCCTGGCGCTGCTCTTCGACGCCGCCTACATCCTGATCGGACGACTGACCATCCCTAGGGGGATCCGTGCCTGAAGCAACCGGTGAGCCGAGCGAGACCTCGGGCGCGACGATCCGGCTGGAGGGCCTGACCAAGCGCTACCCGGGCAACCCCGCGCCCGCGGTGGAGAACGTCAACATGGAGATCAGGGCGGGCGAGACGGTGATCTTCGTCGGCCCGTCCGGCTGCGGCAAGTCGACGACGCTGAAGATGATCAACCGGCTGATCGAGCCGACCTCGGGTCGCATCCGGATCGACGGCGAGGACGTCACCGACATCGACCCGGTCCGACTGCGCCGTCAGATCGGCTACGCGATCCAGTCCTCCGGCCTCTTCCCGCACATGACGGTCGCCCAGAACATCGCGCTCGTCCCCAAGATGGTCGGCTGGTCCAAGGCGCGGGTCGCCTCCCGGGTGGAGGAGATGCTCGACCTGGTCGGTCTGGAGGCGCGGGAGTTCGCCGGCCGCTACCCGCGTCAGCTCTCCGGCGGCCAGCAGCAGCGCGTGGGAGTGGCGCGGGCGCTGGCGGCCGACCCCCCGGTGCTGCTGATGGACGAGCCGTTCGGCGCGGTGGACCCGATCACCAGGGACCACCTCCAGGACGAACTCATCAGGCTCCAGCACGAGTTGCGCAAGACCATCGTCTTCGTCACGCACGACTTCGACGAGGCCATCAAGCTCGGCGACCGCATCGCCGTACTGCGCGAGCGTTCGCACATCGCGCAGTTCGACAGCCCCGAGGCGATCCTGACCAATCCGGCCGACGAGTTCGTCGCCGGGTTCGTCGGGGCCGGGGCGGCGCTCAAGCGGCTGAACCTGACCCGGGTGCGGGACGTCGGGGTGGTCGACTTCCCGACCGCCTCGGTGGAGGACCCGCTGCAACGCATCTTCGACCTGCTCGGGCCCAACGGCACCAACGAGCTGCTCCTGCTCGACCGGCACCGCCGCCCGTACAAGTGGCTGCGCCGCGGCGACCTCTCGCGCGCACGCGAGTCGCTGGCCCGGGCGGGCTCGCCGGTCACCCACCACGTCTCCCGGGACGCCACGCTGCGCGACGCGCTGGAGGCCGTGCTGACCGACAGCGGCGGCCGGGTGGCCGTCACCGGGCGCCGCGGCGAGTACACCGGCGTGGTCGACATGAAGACGCTCATGAACTCCGTCCACGAACTCCTGGAGGAGGACCGGATGGAGGCCGTGGAACACCAGCACGACCTCGCCGAGGAGCGCGAGCGGCAGACCCAGGCCGCACAGGAGGGGTTGTCGTGAGCGCACCCGGACAGCCGCCGAGCACCGGTTCCACCGCGGTGCGCGCGGAGACGGAGCAGGGCGCGGCGGGGAGCGGGGCGGCGGAGGCCGAGCGCACACCGGGCGACCTGGTGGCACCCGAGTCGGTGCGGGCACGGCTGACCTGGCCGCGGCTGCTGGTGATCCCCGGCCTGGTCGCGGTCGCCCTGCTGCTGCTCTGGCTGTGGTTCCGCGGCGCCCAACTGGACGACGTCGCCCGCAACTCGCTTGCCGACGGCAACGTGTGGGTGCGCACCCGCCAGCACATCGAGATGACGGTGATCTCCACCTTCTTCGTGCTGATCATCGCCATTCCGCTCGGCATCGCACTGACCCGCCGGAGACTGCGCCCGGCCGCGCCGGTGGCGGTGGCCATCGCCAACCTCGGACAGGCGATCCCCGCGCTGGGACTGCTGATGCTGCTGGTCATCTGGCTGGGCATCGGCCAGCGTTCGGCGATCATCGGCATGGTGATCTACGCCGTGCTGCCGGTGCTGGCGAACACCATCGCCGGGCTGCGCGGCATCGACCCCCAGCTCACCGAGGCCGCCCGGGGCATGGGGATGTCACCGGTCGGAGTGCTCACCAGGGTCGAACTCCCGCTGGCCGTACCGCTGATCCTCGCCGGCGTCCGCAACGCCCTGGTGCTCAACGTCGGTACGGCGACGCTGGCGACGTTCGGCGGGGGCGGCGGGCTCGGCGACCTGATCGCCGACGGCATCACCAACCAGCGCATGCCGATCCTGGTGCTGGGTTCGACGCTCACCGTGGCGCTCGCCCTGCTGATCGACTGGTTGGGCTCGCTGGCCGAACTGCTGCTGCGCCCCAGGGGGCTGGAGACCGTGGAGGGGAAGTCGTGATGGGCGGCACGAGGACACGAGGTACGGGCGCCGCGCGAGCCGGCGCGGGGACAGGAGCGCGCGGACGGTTCGTGCGCCGCGCCTCGGCACCGGCGGCGGCGTTGACCGCACTCGCGCTGCTGCCCGCGCTCGCCGGCTGCGGACTGGTCAGCGGAAGCCCCATGACCGACGAGGTCGGGCCCGGCAGCATCGGGAAGGGCCAGCCGCTCAAGGGCGCCCAACTCACCGTCACCTCGAAGGAGTTCACCGAGCAGATCATCCTCGGCTCGATGCTCGGACTGGTCTTCAAGGCCGCGGGGGCGCAGGTCGTCGACCGCACCAACATCCAGGGCTCGATCGGCGCCCGGGAGGCGGTCAAGTCCGGCGACGCCGACGCCATGTACGAGTACACCGGCACCGGTTGGATCACCTACCTCGGCAACACCGAGCCGATCCCCGACCCGCAGAAGCAGTGGAAGGCCGTGCGCGACGGCGACCGCGGGAACGGCGTCACCTGGCTGCCGCGCTCCACCCTCAACAACACCTACGCCCTCGCGGTGAACCCGGCCAACAAGAAGAAGCTCGGTGTGGAGGACGTCTCCGACGTCGCCGCGCTGAGCAAGTCGGACCCCTCGGCCGTGACGGTCTGCGTGGGCGCCGAGTTCGCCTCCCGCGAGGACGGGCTGCCGGGCCTGACCGAGGCGTACGGCATGAAGATCCCGGCCTCCCGCATCAAGAAGATGAGCGACGGCGTGATCTACACCCAGACCGCCTCCGCGCGCTCCTGCAACTTCGGCCAGGTCTCCACCACCGACGGCCGCATCAAGGCGATGGACCTCCAGGTGCTCGATGACGACAAGCGCTTCTTCCCGCAGTACGACGCCGCGCCCACGATCCACACCCGGACGCTGGAGAAGTACCCGGCGATCGCGAAGGTCTTGGCACCGCTCACCAAGGCCCTCAACAACGGTGTCGCCCAGGAGCTCAACGGACGGGTCGACGTGGACGGCGAGGACCCGCACGAGGTGGCGAAGGACTGGCTGGTGGAGAAGGGGTTCATCAAGGAGGGCTGACCGCCCTGCAGGACGGTGGCCACCGCGGCGCACGGCCGTGCGGCGCACGCCGGGCGGCCGTGCGCCGGGCGGGGACGGACGGTCGGGCCGGTACGGCGCGCGGCCGGTACGGGTCCGCACCGGCGGCAGCCGGACTCCCGGGTCCGTACGGCGCAGGGGCTCGCGAGGGGTCAGCAGGACGGTACGTCTCCGCCGTCCTCCAGCGCCTTGAGCGAGTCCACCGCGCCCCGCAGGGTCTCCACCGGCACCAGTCGCAGCCCGTCGGGCGCGGCCGCCTCGGCCGCCGCGCACTCGTCCGCGGGCACCAGGAACACCGAGGCACCGTCGCGCTTGGCCGCCAGCGTCTTCAGCGGTACACCGCCGACCGGGCCGACCCGGCCGCTCGCGGTGATGGTGCCGGTGCCGGCGACCGTACGGCCGCCGGTGAGATCGCCACCGCGCCCGTCGCCGTCCAGCAGCTCGACGATGCCGAGCGCGAAGAGCAGTCCCGCGCTGGGTCCGCCGATGTCCTCCAGCGCGAGGTCGACCTCCACCTCGTCCGCCGAGAGCCGGAGTTGCCGGAGCGCGGCCTGCACCGCGGCGCTCTGCGACTTGTTCATCTGCTCGGTGTTGTGCTTGCGGATCTTCTCGACCGAGTCGCCCCGGGGGTAGACGGCTTCCTTGGGCATCACCGCCCGGTCGTCGTCCAACCAGCCCCTGACGACGTCGGTCAGCCGCAGCTCGGTGTCCGCCGTGGTGGCGGCGATGGTGGTCATCAGCAGCCTGCCGTCGGCACTGCGCACCTCGCCCCCGTCCGCCTGCACGCTGATCACCCGCTTGCCCTCGTGCTCGCCCAACACATCGGCGGTGACGCCGGGTTGGGCGACGACGTACGGCAGCGGGGCGAGGGCGGCTACCGCGACCAGCGCGACGATCGGCACGGCGCACGCCGCCAGCAGCGGGCCACGGCGGGAGGAGAGGCGAGACATCACCCGTGCAATCTAACGCGCGCCGGGCGCGTCACCCGCCGGGGGCCGCACCTGCCGCACCGGGCGGCGCGGGCGGCGTACGTGCCCGGCGTACGCGTCGAGGGCGGCGTACGCGTCGCGTGCGGGAGCGGGGGCGTCGTACAGGGCGGGGCCGGGGGTGTGGATCGGCGGTGTGGATCGGGCGGGGCGGTCAGCGCAGGGCGTCCGCGACTTCCTTGGCGGCGGCGACGACCCGGTGGCCGATGCTTTCGGGAACGGAGTCGGAGAGCATGATCACGCCCACGCTGCCCTCGATCCCGCCGACGTCCCGCAGCGGTGCCGCGGCGCCGCTGGCGCCCGCCTCCAACTCGCCGTGGGTGAGCACGAAGCCGTCGGAGACCTCGTCGTCCGCCCTGCGTCCCACGGTGATCGCCCTGCCCGCGGCGCCGCGGTCCAGCGGATGGCGGAAGCCGGCGCGGTAGGCGACGTGGTAGTCGGTCCAGCTGGGTTCCACGACGGCCACCGCCAGCGCCTCCTGGCCGTCCACCAGGGTGAGATGGGCGGTCGCGCCCACCTCCTCGGCGAGCGAACGCAGCGCGGGCAGCGCCGCCTCCCTGACCAGCGGATGGACCTGGCGCCCCAGGCGCAGCACCCCGAGGCCCACACGTGCCCGGCCGCCGAGGTCGCGCCGGATCAGCGCGTGCTGCTCAAGCGTGGCGAGGAGTCGGTAGATGACGGTCCTGTTGACCCCGAGCCGGTGCGAGAGCTCGGTCACCGTCAGTCCGTGGTCGGTGTCGGCGAGCAGTTTGAGGACGCGCAGTCCCCGGTCGAGCGTCTGAGATGTCTCCGCGGTCACGACGCCCCTCTTCTCAAGTCACTGGGCGGACCGGGCCGGTTCCTCACGGAGGTGCCGACCGTCCGGTGAACGGACGCGGGTGGAGCCACCGGTCCGCGCCGGCACATCGCGCCGGCGGCGCTCCGGGGGCGGCGCTGCCCGCGGGGCGTACTGCGTGACCGGAAACCTAAGCGACCCGTACCGCTCACCGGAAGCCTCCGTCCAGAATCCGGTCAACTTCCGCACGGCTTCCCGGCGTCGCCACGACAACGGGTGTCCGACTAGCGGAACATCCGGCGCACTCACAGGACAGACCGCGTCCGCGGCGAGTTGGCGCCCGGCGCCAACTGGCCACCCCGGACGGCGAACCCCGCGCCCGGTACCGCACTCCCCCGCGCCGCCGAGGAGCCCGCAGACGGCCCGGCGGCGCACGACGCCCGCCGCGCGAGAGGACGGCCGCCCCGCGGCCCGCCGCATCGCGGACCCGGTGAGGATCCGACCGACGGACCTAACGCATCCGGGTCGCCCACTCCTGCACCTTGGCGATCCGGGTCTGCAACTGCCCCGCCGTCGCCTCGGCGGAGGCCGGACCGCCGCACAGCCGGCGCAGCTCGTTGTGGATGACACCGTGCGGTTTGCCGCTCTGGTGGACGTACGCACCGACCATCGTGTTGAGCTTGCGCCGCAGCTCCAGCAGCTCCTTGTGCGTGACCACCGGGCGGCGCTCGGCCGGAATCTCCGGCAGGTCGGCCTCGGCGTCCGGCCGCTTGCGGCTGTGCGCGATCTGCTTCGCCTGGCGCTTGTGCAGCAGTATCTGCACCTGGTCCGGCTCCAGCAGCCCCGGGATGCCCAGGTAGTCCTGCTCCTCCTCGCTGCCCGGGCGCGCCTGCATCCCGAACTCGGCGCCGTCGTACATCACCCGGTCGAAGACGGCGTCCGACTCCAGGGCCTCGAAGGAGAGTTCCTCCTGCTCGCCGGTGTTCTCGTCCTCGGCGCGCTCGGCCTCCTTCAGCAGGTCGGCCTCCTCGGCGTACGGGTCGTCGTCGGCCTTCTTGGGCTTGTCCAGGACGTGGTCGCGCTCGACCTCCATCTCGTGGGCGAACCCGAGCAGCATCGGGACCGTCGGCAGGAAGACCGAGGCGGTCTCGCCGCGCCGGCGCGACCGTACGAAGCGGCCCACGGCCTGGGCGAAGAAGAGCGGGGTCGAGACCGTGGTCGCGTACACCCCGACGGCCAGCCGCGGTACGTCGACGCCCTCGGAGACCATTCGCACCGCGACCATCCAGCGGTCCTCGGACTGCCGGAAGTCCTCGATGCGCTGGGAGGCGCCGGTGTCGTCGGAGAGCACGACGGTCACGGCCCGACCGCAGATGTCGCGCAGCAGCTTGGCGTACGCCCGGGCCGACTCCTGGTCGCTGGCGATCACCAGCCCGCCCGCGTCCGGGATGGCCTTGCGCACCTCCTCGAGGCGCCGGTCGGCGGCCTTCAGCACGCTCGGCATCCACTCGCCCTTGGGGTTGAGTGCGGTGCGCCATGCCTGGGAGACGGCGTCCTTGGTCATCGGCTCGCCGAGCCGGGCGGCGATCTCGTCGCCGGCCTTGGTGCGCCAGCGCATGTTGCCGCTGTAGGAGAGGAAGATGACCGGCCGCACGACGCCGTCGGCGAGCGCACCGCCGTAGCCGTAGGTGTAGTCGGCCGACGAACGGCGGATGCCGTCCGCCCCCTCGACGTAGGTGACGAACGGGATCGGGTTGGTGTCCGAACGGAACGGCGTACCGGTCAACGCCAGCCGCCGGGTGGCCGGTTCGAACGCCTCGGAGCACGCCTCGCCCCACGACTTGGAGTCGCCGGCGTGGTGGATCTCGTCCAGGATCACCAGGGTCTTGCGCTGCTCGCAGCGGTTGCGGTGCAGCATCGGCCGCACCCCGACACCCGCGTACGTCACGGCGACACCGTGGTACTCCTTGCTGAGCGCGCCCGCGCTGTACTCCGGATCGAGCTTGATCCCTATGCGCGCGGCGGCCTCCGCCCACTGCTTCTTCAGATGCTCGGTGGGCGCGACGACGGTGACCTGCTGGACGACGTGGTGGTGCAGCAGCCAGGAGGCCAGCGTCAGCGCGAAGGTCGTCTTGCCGGCACCCGGAGTGGCGACCGCGAGGAAGTCGCGCGGATGCTGCTCCAGGTACGCGTCCATGGCCCCCTGCTGCCAGGCGCGCAGCTTGCTGGCCGTGCCCCACGGGGCGCGGCCCGGGAAGGCCGGGGAGAGATGGTGCGAGGTGGCGGTACTCACGGTCTCCGGGAGGGGTCGGTCGACGGCAACCGCGTCAGCCTACCGGGCACTCGGGGGTGACGACGGCGGGATCCGGCCGCCGCGCTGTGCGACTCCGGGCACACTCCCGCCGTCTCCGACCCGGGCGACCGGACACGGCGCGGCCGGGCACGGGGCACGCCGCGAGGCGCGGCGCGGCCGTTCGCGGGCACGGGGCTGCCGGGCACGGCCGGGCCGCTAACCCGTCACCACCGCCGCGGCGGGGCGGATCGGCAGGCGGTTGACGGGCCGGCCGGTGGCCGCGCGCACCGCCGAGGCGATGGCGGCCGGGGTGACGACCACCGGTACGGCACTGACCGATTTGGCGCCGAAGGGCGCGACCACATCGCGCTCCTCCAGCAGCTTGACGATCTTGATGTCCGGTACGTCGAGAGAGGTCGGCATCGCGTAACTGGTCAGATCGGGATGGCGCACCACGCCCTTGGCGACCCGCAGATGCTCGGTGAGCGCGGCGCCCAGGCCCTGGGTCATCCCGGCCTCGATGCGGGAGCGGACGATCGCCGGGTTCAGCAGCCGCCCGACGTCCTGTGCCACGGCGAGCTCCACCACCCGTACGGTGCCGAGCTCCACGTCCACGTCGACCACCGCGCGCACCGCGGCGAAGGCGAGGCTGACGAAGGCGTCACCCTGCCCGCTGTCGTCCAGCGGCTCGGTGGGGTGCGGGCGGCACTGGGCCGTGGCCCAGAGCTCCTTGCCCTCCAGCACCTCGGCGACCGGCGTGGAGAGCACCCCGTCGTAGGAGGTGATCTTTCCCTCCGAGATGCTGAGCAGCTCGGTGGACATCCCGAACTTGGCCGCGAGCGGCTGGAGGAGCTGGGTGCGGACCATCTTCGCGGCGCGCTCGACCGCACCGCCGGAGACCCAGGTGTGCCGGCCGCGCGCGCCCGGACCGGCGGGCGGCTGGTCGGTGTCGACGGTGGCCACCCGCACCTCGTCGACGCCGAGCACGTCCTGCACGATCTGCCGCGCCAGGGTGGTGAAACCCTGGCCGGTTTCCACCGCGGCGCAGAGCACGGTCGCGACCGGGCCCTCGACCTTCACGGTCGCGGTGGACACCTCGTCGGTGCCCTCCGCGCCGAGCATGTGCACCATCCCGACCGCGTGGCCGACTCCCCGCCGCACCGCGCCGGGGTCGCCGGCACCCGCCGGGCCGCCGGGCAGCAGCCACTGCTCGGCCGGGGACTCGTTGGGCAGCGGCGGCAGCGGGTACTCCCGTACCGCGTCCAGGAGTTGGGCGACCGGCGCCGGGCAGGTGACGCTCTGGCCGGTGGGCAGCAGATCGCCGGTGGACATGACGTTGCGGCGGCGCAGCTCGACCGGGTCGAGCCCCAGCCGCGAGGCCAGCTTGTCCATCTGGCCCTCGTAGGCGGCGCACACCTGCATGGCGCCCTCGCCGCGGACATGGCCGGAGGGCGGGTTGTTGGTGCGCACCGCCCAGCCGTCGATCACCGCGTGCGGCACCACGTACGGGCCGACGGCGAAGGAGACCGCCGCGGCGAGCGCGTCGGCCGAGGCGTCGGCGTAGGCGCCGCCGTCCTGGAGGATCTGCGCCTCCACCTTGACCAACCGGCCCTCGCCGTCGGCGTGGTGGCGGTAGCGGAGCATGGTCGGGTGGCGGTGCGAGTGGCCGAGGAAGGACTCGTCGCGCGCCGCGGCCAGCTTGACCGGTCTCGCGGTGCGGATCGCCAGCAGCGCGAGCGGCAGCTGGAAGCTCAGGTCCTCGCGGTCCCCGGTCGCTCCGGGCACCGCGGTCACCACGAACTTGACCTGCTCGGCCGGGAGTCCGAGGCAGGCGGCGGCCTGGTCGCGGTCGCTGTGCGGATCGGTGCAGGAGGTGTGGATCTCCACACCGCCGTCCTGCCGGGGCACCGCGAGTCCGGCCTCGGCCCCCACCGGCGAGGGGTCCTGTCGGCCGATCCGGTAGAGCCCCTCGACGACGATCTCGCCGGTGGCCTCGGAGTCGCCGAAACGCAGCGGGATGTGGCGCAGCAGATTTCCGTCCGGGTGGATCGGCTCGGCCTCGAACGCCTGCTCCGGGTCGGTGACCGGCTCCAGCACCTCGTACTCCACCACGATCGCGGCCATCGCCATCCGGGCGGTGTCCGGGTGGTCGGCCGCGACGGCGGCGACCGCCTCGCCGTAGTGCCGGACGAGGTCGCGGGCGAAGGCCGGCCGGTCGGCGATCTTGCGCCCGTGGGTGGCGCTGCCGGGTACGTCCTCGTGGGTGACGATCGCGTGCACGCCGGGCATCGCCGCGGCCTGCGAGGTGTCGATCGAGGTGATGCGCGCGTGCGGGTGCGGGGCGCGGAGCACGGCCGCCCACAGCAGCCCCTCGGCCCACAGGTCGGCGGCGTAGGGGAAGGTGCCCTGGGCCTTGGCCAGACCGTCGGTGGGCAGCAGGGACCTGCCGAGGCCGCGGGGCGCGGCGGTGGCGGGAGGCGGCAGCGCGCCGTCGCCCGCGCCGGCCGTCTGGGACGTCATGTCGCCGATCGTCACGGCGCGCCTCCGGGCTGCTCCTCGGTCCTGGACTGCTGCGGCACCCCGTGCGGTGGCGACACGGGGCCGCGCGGCACATCGGCCGGGCCGCGGCCGACCGCACTCTGCTGGTCGGTGTGCGGCTGGTGCTGGTGTTCCTGGTGCGTGCCCTGCGCCTGGTGCGTGCCCTGCGTCTGCTGCGGGACGGGCGCCCGCTGTGCGGACTGCTGGTTCTGGTGCTGGTGGTTCTGGTGCTGGTGCTGGTTGTGGTGCGGCTGGCTCTGCTGTTCGGCGAGCTTGGCGGCGCGGGACTCGGAGACCTCGCGGACCGCCTCCAGAACGCCCCGGTAGCCCGAGCAGCGGCACAGATTGCCGCACAGCGCCTGCCGGACCTCCAGGTCGTTGGGGTTGTGGTTGCCGGCGAGCAGATCGTGCACCGTCATCGCCATGCCGGGTACGCAGAAGCCGCAGTGCGCACCGGCGCGTTCGGCCAACGCCCGCTGCACATCGGAGGGTTCGCCGTCCTTGGCCAGCCCCTCGACCGTACGGACCTCCGACTCCGCGGCGGTGATCGCGGGCACCAGGCACGAGGCGACCAACCGCCCGTCGACCTGTACGGAGCAGGCGCCGCACTCGCCCTGCGAGCAGCCGTCCTTGGCACCCGCGAGGCCCAGGCGCTCGCGCAGCACGTAGAGCAGCGACTCCCCGATCCACGCGTCGGCCACCGGCCGGTCCGCGCCGTTGACGTGCAGGACGTAGGACTCCAGCGGGTGTTCGGAGTCCTCGGCCGGCTGCACCTCGGCGGCCGGCTCCGGCTCCGCGTCCGCGGTCTGCTCCGCGGCCTCCGACCCGGTGTTCGTCGGCGCGGCGTCGCGGTCCGGCTCGGGGCTCTGCTCCGGCACGGCGTTCGTCGGCACGGCGTCGCGGTCCGGCTCGGGGCTCTGCTCCGGCGCGGCGTTCGTCGGCACGGAGTCCTGTTCCGGCTCGGCGTTCGTCGGCTCCGCGGCGCGCTCCGGCGCGGTGGCGGTGTCGGTCGCCGCGGTGTCGGTCGCCGCGGGGTCGGTCGCCGCGGGGTCGGTCGCCGCGGGGTCGCTCCCGGACCGCGGCACGGGGACCTCGAAGGCGGCGGCGTGCCCGCCCGGCTGCTCCGGGGTCGTTCCCCGCACGGCCGACGGCTCCGACGCGCCGCCCGTACCGGGCCCGGCCGGGTACTCCGCCGACGGCCCTGCCAGGTGGTCGGTGCCGTACTCCGTGCCCTGCCCGGGTCCGTGCTCCGCGAGGTGCTCCGTGCCGTGTACGGCGCCGTTCTCGCGGTCGTGATCCGCGGCGGGGGCGCCGGTGGTGTCCGGCGCGGGGCGCGGCTCGGGCACCGGCGCGTGCGCGGGAGTGTGCAGGTGCTCCGCCTCGCCGTACGCGCCCTCCGCGGGCCCGGGCGGGTAGCCCGCGGCCGGGTAGGGGGCGGCGGCGAAGTCCGGCGCGGGGTGGGCGGCGAGGTCGGGAGCGGGCCAGGAGACCGTCTCCCGGCCGTGGCCGTAGGTGCCGGTCTGTGCCGCGGCGACGTCCAGCGGGGTGGCCGGGTCCAGCGGGTCCAGCGTCGGCTGCGCGGCGTACCCGCCGTCGGGGCCGGGGAGCCGGCCCGCCTCCGGGTAACCGGTGCTTTCGGGTCCGGCGTCCGGGTGGCCGGTCGGCGTACGTGCCTCGTGGGCGCCCGCGAGTGCCGCGGCGGCGCCCTGGCCGAGGGCGGTGTGGTCGTTCGCCCGCATGCGGTCGGGGGTCTGGTCGACAGCCGGGTACTGCTCGCCCACCGGCGCGAACGGCATCGTCCACTGGCCGGTCGCCGTCGGGTCGGTGGACGCGGCCGGTGTCATCGGCGGGATGGCCGGCGGCTCCCAGCCCGCTCCGGTGCCGGGTGCGGCGAGCGGCGCGGCCAGCGGGTCGTACTCGGCGGCCCCGGCACCACCGCCGACCGGCGGCAGATCGGCCGGCAGCTGAACGAAGGCGGTGGCGTCCGCGTCGTACTCCCCGCCCCAGCCGCCGGCCGGCGGCACGCTGTGCGGGTCATCGGACGTGCGCCACCGCTGCTGGTCGTCGCTCATGCGAGAGCCCTCCCCAGTGCCCGGCGAGCCAGTGCCGCCACGGTACGCCGCAGATGCAGCGCGGCGGGCGGAAGTTCGACGGCCGCCTCCCCGTCCTCGGTGGGCTCGGGGTCGGGGATGCAGGCCATCGCGACGTACTGCCCGAAGGCTTCGAGCGCCTCGGGCGCGAGCGCGCTGGCGCCCTTGTCCATCACCACCGACCAGTCGATCAGCGAGGCCACCCACTGCTCGGCCTCCAACGGGCGCAGCGGCATCGGCGCCACCGCGCCGATCGCGCACCGCACCCCGCGTCTGGCCGGGTCGAGGACGACGGCCGCGGACGCCTGCGCGCGGCTCGGGCCGGTGCGGGCGGTGGCCTTGAGGAAGGACTGCGGGGCGTGCAGCAGCGGGACCCGGAGGTGGCCGATCACCTCGCCGGGCCGGAGCATCTCCATACCGGCGAGCAGGTGGCTGACCGGCACCTCGCGACGGGCGCCCCGGCTGCCGGCGATGACCAACACCGCTTCGAGGGCGGCCAGTACGGGCAGGGTGTCCCCGGTGGGGGCGGCGGTGACGACGTTCCCGCCGAGGGTGCCGGCGTTGCGGATCTGGGGCGGGCCGGCCGCGCGGGCGGCGGCGGCGAGCGCCGGGAAGAGGGCGGCGAAGTCGGGACGGCCCATCCGGGCGTGGGTGAGTCCGGCGCCCAGCAGTCCGTGGCCGTCCTGGTACTCCCAGCCGCGGAGTTCACTGATGCGGGCCAGGCTGACCAGCCCGGCGGGCCGCAGCCGACCGGAGTTGACGGCGACCATCAGGTCCGTGCCGCCCGCGACGGGTACGGCGGCGGGCATCTCGGTGAGCGCGGCCACCGCCTCGTCGAGCGTGGCGGGCAGGACGACGGACCGCCTGAGCCCTGGGCTGTGTGGCGCATGCGGCGCGTGCGTGCTCAATCCAGCTGCCCCTTCCCCGGCTGCCCGGCTTACTCAGCCGTACGGTACGTGCTCAGAGGCTGGAGGTGGCAACTCTGGCACAACTCCGGGGCCGCACGACGCGAGGGGCGCCGTTGTCCGGCGCTCCGCGGATCCGGTCGCGGCCACAAGGGAGTTGGGAAAGACCACGATGGGCAGGTTATGCCCGAATCGTCACCCTGTGCCGCGACGCCGAGCCCCGTACCGCCGCCCGGCGCCTCTCGGACACTTCCCGAAGCGCCGCCCCGCAGCCCCGACCCGGGGCGGCCGGGACCGCGCAGCGGGAGGACCGGTTCGCCGCCGCCGGCCCCGGCGACCGAAAGCCACGCTTCCAGCCGCCGGGGCCCACCGGGCGCCCATCAGCGTCCGCTCACACGATCGGGGGGACTCCGTCGATCGGACGTCCGAGCACACCGGGACGCTGCTGCCAGGGCCTGGGGCCGCCCGGCGGCCGGTAGTCGACGCCCATGGCGTCGAGCCGGGCGTAGTGCCCGCGCTCCATCCGACCCTCGAAATCCGGCCAACTCCGGTGCTCCCGGCCGCTCCAGACCACCTCCGCGAACGCGGCGAGCCGGGGGAACGCCTGGTAGTCCACCCGTTGACGGCTCTCCGCGACCTCGGTCCACAGGTTCGCCTGCGCGCCGAGCACCCGCCCCTCGGCGTCCGTACCGACCAACTCCGGCGGCAGCGGCTCGAACTCGTACACGTCGCGCAGCGTGCGGACGAAGCCGATGGGCACCGGCTCGTCCTCGCCCGCGGCCTGCCGGTGGTCCAGATAGACGTGCTGCTCGGGGCACATCACGACGTCCCGGCCGGAGCGCGCCGCCGCCACACCGCCCGCGTAGCCGCGCCAGGAGGTGACGGCCGCCCGCGGCCCCAGTCCGCGACCGTCGGTCGCCAGACCGCCGCCGGAGAGGATCTCGTCCCAGCCGATGAGCCGGCGCCCGCGCTCGGCCAGCCAGCGGTCGAAGTGCCGGATGAACCAGGCCTGCAGCTCCTCCTCGTCCGCGAGTTCGAGGTCGACGATGCGCTGCTTGGCGGTCTGCGAGGCCTGCCACTGCTCCTTGGGGCACTCGTCCCCGCCGAGGTGCACGAACTCACCGGGGAAGAGCTCCAGGATCTCGGTGAGCACGTTCTCGTAGAAGTGCAGCACCTCGTCGGTGGGGGCGAGCACATTGGCGCTGATGCCCCAGTCCGTCCAGACGTCGAGCGCGCCGGTGTCCACCGCGTCGGTGTTGCCGAGCTCGGGATAGGCGGCGATCGCGGCCTGCGAGTGGCCCGGAACCTCGATCTCGGGCACGACGGTGATGTGCCGCTCGGCGGCGTAGGCGACGATCTCGCGGATGTCGTCCTGGGTGTAGCACCCGCCGTGGCGGCGCTCGTCCCACAGCTCGGAGGCCCGGTGGCCGACCCGGGTGCCGGGCCGCCAGCCGCCGACCTCGGTCAGTCGCGGGTAGCGCTTGATCTCCACCCGCCAGCCCTGGTCGTCGGTGAGGTGGAGATGCAGCACGTTCAGCTTGTGGGCGGCGAGCAGGTCGATGTACCGCAGCACCCCGTCCTTGGGCATGAAGTGCCGGGAGACGTCGAGCATGAACCCGCGCCAGCCGAAGCGGGGCGCGTCCTCGATGCTGCCGTACGGAAGCGGGTCGGTCTGCGCGCCGGGCAGCGGCGCCCGGCGGTGGGCGACCGGGCCGAGGAGCTGGCGCAGGGTCTGGGCGGCCCAGAAGACGCCCGCGGCGCTGCCGCCGACCAGGCGCACCCCGGACTCGTCGACGGTCAACCGGTGGGCCTCCGCGGCGAGTTGCCCGTCGAGCTCCAGACGGACGACCGCGCCGGGCCCGTCCGGGAGCAGCGGCCAACCGGTGGCCGCACCCAGCGTCGTACGGAGCCAGCGCGCGACGCCTTCGGTGCCGGGCGCCGCGGTCAGGGCCGTGTCGGCGTCGAGTCGCAGCACGCCCCCGGCGGGGTGGACGGCGACGGGAGCGGGGATCAGTGAGGGGCTGAGAGGGGTCTCGGACGCACCTGACAGCGAAGAGGAGTCCATGGTCATCGGAGGCTACGGGGGCCCTCTGCCCGACACAAGGTCTATACCAATATCGGCAGCTCAAACCTGTTTCCGGCG
This sequence comes from Streptomyces sp. XM4193, assembly GCF_023072595.1. GTDB lineage: Bacteria > Actinomycetota > Actinomycetes > Streptomycetales > Streptomycetaceae > Streptomyces. The sequence goes on along the minus strand of NZ_JALLGK010000009.1, from coordinate 38,141 downwards.
CCACCGGGACGTCACTTCTGCGCGTGGTCCCCCACGAAGAACAGCAGCATCACAAAACCGGCGAAGAGGTGCGTCGCGAAGACATAGATGAAGACACGCAGCCAGACGCTGCGCTCCTTCCAGCTCTCCGAAGCCGCCCGACCGCTCATCGTCCCTGTCCCTTCACCGACCCGGCAGGTCAGCCACCACGGTCCCACAACGCGCACCGCGCCCGCGCCGGGGCCCGGGCCTTCGTACCCCGGGCGCGACCGGGGGTACGCCCCCGAGCCCGTCGCGCCCAGCCCGCCGCACCGCCGTCCTGCCGTCCTGCCGCAAGCCGCCCTCAGCCCGCCGCACCCGCCGTGCGCACACCGCCGGGGCCGTGGCGACCGCCGGGGCCGCCGGGGCCGCCGGGGCCGCCGGCTCAGCCCGCCACGCGGCTGTTCCGCTCCACCGCCAGCCGCCACACACCCCGTACCGAGCCGACCACCACGAACAGCAGATGGGCCAGGAACACCGCGTCCCACCAGCCACCGCCCACCCCGCCGAGCGCCATCGCCACCGTGCCTCCGGACAGCAGCAGCACCAGCGCCAACCGCCGTTCCACGTATGGGCTGTGCAGCAGTCGCTCGCGCCACACGCGCTCCCCGTACCACCAGCGCAGCAGCAGCCCGCCGCCCACCACCGCGGCTGCGGCGCCCAGTCCGGCGCAGAGCGCCGCGAGCGCCGGCCAGGGCTGCCCGTCCGAGGCGGCCGCGGCCACGAAACCGGTGGTGAAGAGCGGCACCAGCGGGAGCACCGCGGCGACCGCCAGCTCCACCGCACGGGCCTGGCCCGGGTGGCCGAACAGCTCCGCCCTGGTCGCGGCCCTGGCCGCCTGCACCCGGTCCGCGGGCCGCGCGCCGACCCGCAGCACGGAGACCCACCACAGGCCGATCAGGGCGAACAGCATCGTGCAGAGCACGCCGATCGCCAGCCGCCAGTCGATGCCGGCGACCACCTGGAGCCCGAGGAAGATCACCACCACCGGCAGCCAGCGGAACCGGCGCCACCAGGGCGGTCTGGCTCCGGCCAACGCCGCCTCGTCGGCGCCGAGTTCGGCGGCCCGGGCCCAGGCACGGTCGCGCTCGGAGGTCAGCTCGCGGCGCCGCTGCCCGGGCAGCGCCTGCCGCAGACTCAGCGAACGGGCCAGCGCGAGCTGGGCCTCCACCTCCTCGGGGGCGAGGTCCACGGCGTGCCGGGCGAGCGTCACGCTCTCCTGGATGCGGTCCAACTCCCGGTAGGCGTCGGCCAGCAGGACCCGGGGCCGCCAGTCGTGCGGATCGGCGGCCAGAGCGCGACGGCCGATCGTCAGCGCGCGGTGCTCGTCGCCGAGAGCCAGCAGGACCTGCCCGGCCAGGCAGAGCTGGTCGACCGGATCGCCGTCCAGATGCAGCAGCGCCCAGTCGGTCGCCTCCCGGCTCTCCGCCCGGGAGCCGCGCAGCGCGTGGACGTAGGCCCGCAGCAGATAGCCGAGGCTGCCGGCGGCCCGCACCCAGTCGTCGTCGAGCAGGGCGTGCGCCTCGTCGAGGCGGCCGGACTCGCACAGGTGCTGCACCAGCTCGATCCGGTCCCGGCCGTCGGGATCGACTCCGTCCACACCGTCGTGCACCACGCCCCCGCTCTGCTCGCGCTTCGGCTGCCACTGCCCGGGCGCAAAGACCTGCCCCCGGCGCGCCGCGAAGGCGCGTCGGGGGCAGGCCGGGCCCTGCGCAACAGCGTATCGGCGGCGACGCCGCCCGCGGTGGCTACTTCTTGCCGCCGCCCTTGCCACCCTTGCCGTCCTTGTCCCCGCCCCCGGAGGTCATGGACTCGTAGATCTCCTTGCACATGGGGCACACCGGGTACTTCTTCGGGTCGCGACCCGGGACCCACACCTTGCCGCAGAGCGCGACGACAGGGCTGCCGTCGAGCGCGCTGGACATGATCTTGTCCTTCTGGACGTAGTGCGCATACCGCTCGTGATCGCCGTCGCCGTGCGACGTCTGCGGAGTCGGCTCGACGAGCGTGCCGGTACCCGTTCCGCGGTCGGGCTCAAGAGTGCTCATACGAACCAAGGGTACCCATCCCCGACGGGTGCGCGCGGCCCGCGCGGCCCGGCCGTCGGCGGGCGGAACGGGCGCCGGCACAGCCGAGTTCGCCGCCGCACGGACCGGGCTCCGCGACGGGCGCGAAGGACGCACGGACGTGACGCACGGACGTGACGCACGGGCGGCACGGACGTCGGACGCAGGGCCTCGGACGCAGGGCGGCACGGGACCGGCCCGAGACACGGGAGCCCGCGGGCCCGGCGCACGGGAGCCGCAGGCGCGACCGCGGGACACCGTCAGTTCAGCGAGGCGTCGTCGGGGTAGGTGGCGACCATCGCCAACTCGTTGCGCTGGCGCCGCAGTACGGAGCGCCACAGCCCCTCGGGCTCGGGCGTCGAGACGTCGCCCGGCTCGGAGTCGACGACGTACCAGGCTCCCTCGGAGACCTCCTCCTCCAACTGGCCCGCGGCCCAACCCGCGTACCCGGCGAAGATCCGCAGCGAGCCGAGCTCGGCCGCGAGCACCTCGGGCGGCGCGTCGAGGTCGACCAGCCCTATCGCGCCGTGCACCCGGCGCCAGCCGAGCGGCCCCTCCTCGCCGGGGATCACCGCGACGCCGAGGGCGGCGTCCAGCGAGACCGGGCCGCCCTGGAACACGACTTCGGGGGTGCCGGCGAAATCGGCCCAGGGTTCCAGGATGTCGCCCACGTCAACCGGCGTCGGCCGGTTGAGGACCACGCCGAGGGAGCCGTCCTCGTCGTGGTCGAGCAGCAGTACGACGGCGCGGTCGAAGTTGGGGTCGGACAGTGCCGGGGTCGCCACCAGAAGCCGTCCGGTGAGCGAGGTCACCTGCGTCATGCCCATATCGTCGCGCAGATCCGCGGTCCCGGGAGAGTCAAATTCAGCAACGGGCCCCGCGCGCGCCCCGAACCTGGCCTGAAACACCGCGAATTCGTCACCCCGCGAGTTCGCGTGTAAGCGGAACGTAGACCCGGGCGCACACGTAGTCGGAGAGGCGCCGGATGGCTACTACCATTCCAGTTTGTCCCCTGCCGGCAGGGCGGAAGATGAGGCCCTAGGAGAGATCGCGAGTTCCATGACCGTCAGCACCGACGACGTTCTGCTTGTCCACGGCGGCACCCCGCTGGAGGGTGAGATCAGAGTCCGGGGCGCGAAGAACCTCGTACCCAAGGCGATGGTCGCCGCGCTGCTGGGCAGCGAGCCCAGCCGACTGCGCAACGTCCCCGACATCCGCGACGTACGCGTCGTACGCGGACTGCTCCAGCTCCACGGCGTGACCGTGCGCGGCGGCGAGGAGGAGGCCGAGCTCGTGCTCGACCCCTCGCACGTCGAGAGCGCCAACGTCGCCGACATCGACGCGCACGCCGGCTCCTCCCGGATCCCGATCCTGTTCTGCGGCCCGCTGCTGCACCGTCTCGGCCACGCCTTCATCCCGGGCCTCGGCGGCTGCGACATCGGCGGCCGTCCGATCGACTTCCACTTCGACGTGCTGCGGCAGTTCGGCGCCACGATCGAGAAGCGACCCGAGGGCCAGTACCTGGAGGCCCCGCAGCGGCTGCGCGGCACCAAGATCGCGCTGCCGTACCCCTCGGTCGGCGCCACCGAGCAGGTGCTGCTGACCGCCGTGCTCGCCGAAGGCGTCACCGAACTGTCCAACGCGGCCGTGGAGCCGGAGATCGAGGACCTCATCTGCGTACTGCAGAAGATGGGCGCGATGATCTCCATGGACACCGACCGGACCATCCGGATCACCGGTGTCGACCGACTCGGCGGCTACAACCACAGCGCCCTGCCGGACCGGCTGGAGGCGGCGTCCTGGGCCTGTGCCGCACTCGCCACCGAGGGCAGCGTCTACGTACGCGGCGCCGCCCAGCGCGAGATGATGACCTTCCTGAACACCTACCGGAAGGTCGGCGGCAACTTCGAGATCGACAAGGACGGCATCCGCTTCTGGCACCCCGGCGGCCCGCTGAAGGCGATCGCGCTGGAGACGGACGTCCACCCCGGCTTCCAGACCGACTGGCAGCAGCCGCTCGTCGTGGCGCTGACGCAGGCGTCCGGGCTGTCGATCGTGCACGAGACGGTCTACGAATCCCGTCTGGGCTTCACCTCGGCGCTGAACCAGATGGGCGCGCACATCCAGCTCTACCGCGAGTGCCTGGGCGGTACGCCCTGCCGCTTCGGCCAGCGCAACTTCCTCCACTCCGCGGTGGTCTCCGGCCCGACCAAGCTCCAGGGCGCCGATCTGGTCATCCCCGACCTGCGCGGCGGCTTCTCGTACCTGATCGCGGCGCTCGCGGCGCAGGGCACCTCCCGGGTGCACGGCATCGAGCTGATCAACCGTGGCTACGAGAACTTCATGGACAAGCTCCCGGCCCTCGGCGCGAAGGTCGAACTGCCGTAGCCCCACCCGGCCCCGGCCGCCACCGTGCGCGGCGGCCGGTCCCGGACGTCGTGCCCGAGGTCCCGAACAACCGTGTGCCACACGGCCGTTCGGGACCTCCCGCACATCCGGGCGCACCACTCGCCGCGGCCGGGCACGCCCACCCACGCCGCCGGGCCGCGATGACATCATCGGGGCACCACCGGCCACGCCACGCGACAAGCCAAGGAGCCCTGTTGACCCGGAGGCATGAGCAGATCGCAGAAGCGCTGCGCGAGGCCATCGCGGACGGTCGCCACCCGGTGGGCGGCGCACTGCCCTCGGAGGCCGAACTCGCCGAGCGCCACGGCGTCTCCAGGGGGACCGTTCGGCAGGCGGTGAGCGCGCTCCAGGCGGAGGGGATGATCGGCTCGCGGCAGGGCGCCCGCCGCGTCGTGCTCTCCACCGCCCCCAGCCAGTCCTTCGCCGAACTGCGCAGCTTCGCCCAGTGGGCACGGGCCGGCGGCCACGCCCCGGGCGGCCGGGTGCTGGAGTCCGTCCGCTGCCCGGCCCGGGGCGAGGAGGCCGCGCTCCTCCAACTGGCCCCGCAGGCCCAGGTGCTGCGGGTGCTGCGGGTGCGCACCCTGGACGGCGAGCCGGTCCTGCTGGAGCGGACCGTGTACGCGGGCTGGATCGCCGACGCCGTGCAGCGGCTGCCGGGCGACTGCGAGTCCGTCACCCAGGCGCTGTACGACGACACGGGCCTGGTCTTCGCGCACGGCGAGCACCACATCGACGCGGTCGCGGCCGGTACCGTCGACTCGCAGCGTCTGGGAGTGCGGCGCGGCAGCCCGCTGCTGCGCGTGCGGCGCACCACGACGACGCCGGAGGGACGTCCGGTGGAGAGCTCCGACGACCGCTACCGGCCGGGGTCGGTGGTCTTCACGGTGCGCAACTCCACCCGGGCGAACCCACTGGCCCGCCTCGGGCGCGACTGACCACCGCCGGTTCGGCCCGTCGGGCACCGCAGGCCCGGACCGCCGGCCCGGAAGACCGCCCCGAGACCGCCGGACGGCACACCAGCGTGTGCGCAGATCACCGCGCCGGGCGCCAGACGGCACCGACAGGCGCAGAGAGAAGAGCGAGCGCCCATGCCCACCCCTCCCGACGCCCTGCTGTGCGACATGGACGGCACCCTCGTCGACACCGAGGACTCCTGGCTGGAGACGGTGAGCGGGCTGCTGCGCGAGTACGGCCAACCGCACGACCCGGCGGTGGTGCGGGAGTTCGCGGGGCTGCCGCTGGAAAGCGCGGCCCGGCTGCTCGCCGGCCGGGCCCGCCGCCCCGCCGACGCCGTGGCGGAACGTCTGCACCACGGGTTCACCGCACGGGTGTCGACCGGCGTGCGGCTCAAACCCGGCGCCGCGGAACTCCTCGACCGGGCCGCGGCGCTCGGCGTTCCGATCGCCCTGGTCACCGCCTCCGAACGCGAGGTGACCGACCGGGTGCTCCACACCCTCGGCGCCTCGCGGTTCGCGCTCTCGGTGGCCAACGGCGAGACCGCACGGGGCAAACCGCACCCGGACCCCTACCTCGCCGCCTGCCGGCTGCTCGGAGCGGCGCCCGGACGCTGCCTGGCCGTGGAGGACACCCCGGTCGGCGTACGGGCGGCGCTGGCGGCCGGCTGCCGCGTGCTGGCGGTGCCCACGGTGCCGGGCATCGTCGCGGGCGACCGTACGACGGTGGTGGGCTCGCTGCGGCAGGTCGCGCTGCACTTCGCCCTCGACTGACCCGGCGGAGCCGTTGGGCTTGGTGCGGCAGCGGGCGCCCGGTGGTCGTCGGGCCGGGCCGGGTACACCGCAGGGGTGGTTGTCCGGATCTCTCCGGACAACCACCCCTGCGGTGTACTGCGGAGCCCCGGCGAACCGGGGCGGCGGCCCGCTGACGGGCCGGTGGGCGTTACTTGCCCTTGGCGGCTTCCTTGAGCTTCGAGCCCGCCGAGACCTTGACGCTGTAGCCGGCCGGGATCTGGATCGGGTCGCCGGTCTGCGGGTTACGCGCGGTCCGAGCGGCACGGTGAGTGCGCTCGAAGGTCAGGAAACCCGGGATGGTGACCTTCTCGTCGCCCTTGGCGACAATCTCGCCAACGGTCTCGGCGAAGGCGGCCAGCACGGCGTCGGCGTCCTTGCGGGTCACCTCGGCGCGGTCTGCCAGGGCGGCGACCAGCTCACTGCGGTTCATTCTGTTACTCCCGTGTTCTTCTTGCCGATGAGGCGTGAGATCGAAGCCGATGCTGCCAGGGGCCTCTGACAGCCACTGGACCCGGGTCGGGTCTGGCGACCCTCGCGCCCGCACGCATCCTGCCCCTACCAGTGGGGGGAAAGCCAATCCGCTGCCCTGCCGCTTCTGGCGGAAAGGGGCGGCTCCCGCTGGGGTGACGCTCCGTACGCTCTGTCCAACGTGTCGAGTCCGACACGTCTGGCGTAACACTAGGTGCGCCCGGGCGCAGCCGTTCCGGCGACGCGCCGCAGGGAAATATGGCGGTGGCCACAGAAATCGCTTGCACAGCCCGTCCCGCACCGGTTCCGGACCGGTGCGGGAGGGCGTGCCGGAGCGTGCGGAAGGGCCGGCCGGCGGCCCGGGCCGCGGTCGGGACCGTTCCCGGGGCCGCCCGCCGGCTGCGCCGCGGTGCTGCTCAACCGGCGGGCTGCGCCTCCTGAGCGGCCCTGGCGGCCTCCCGCACGGCGTCGGCGACCGCGCCCGAGACCTTCTCGTTGAAGACGCTGGGGATGACGTAGTTGGCGTTGAGCTCGTCCTCGCCCACGACGTCGGCCAGCGCCCGTGCCGCGGCCAGCATCATCGAGTCGTTGACGGTGCGGGACTGCGCGTCCAGCAGGCCGCGGAAGACACCGGGGAAGACCAGCACGTTGTTGATCTGGTTCGGGAAGTCGGAGCGACCGGTGGCGACCACCGCGGCGGTCTGCCGGGCGTCGGCCGGGTCGACCTCCGGGTCGGGGTTGGCGAGCGCGAAGACGATCGCGCCCTCCGCCATCGCGGCCACGTCGTGGGCGTCCAGCACGTTCGGGGCGGAGACGCCGATGAAGACGTCCGCGCCGACCACGGCCTCCTTCAGGGTGCCGCGCACCCCGTCGGGGTTGGTGTGGTCGGCGATCCAGCGCAGCACCGAACCGCTGTCGACGCCCTGGAGGTCCTCGCGCTCGGAGTGCACCACACCGTGGATGTCGGCGACCACCGCGTGCTTGACGCCGGCCGCGAGCAGCAGCTTGAGGATCGCCGTACCGGCCGCGCCCGCACCGGACATGACGACCCGTACGTCCGAGATCTCCTTGCCGACGACGCGCAGCGCGTTGTAGAGCGCGGAGAGAACGACGATGGCCGTGCCGTGCTGGTCGTCGTGGAAGACCGGGATGTCCAGCGCCTCGCGCAGCCGTGCCTCGATCTCGAAGCAGCGGGGTGCGGAGATGTCCTCCAGGTTGATGCCGGCGAAGCCGGGCGCGATGGCCTTGACGATCTCCACGATCGCGTCGGCGTCCTGGGTGTCCAGGCAGATCGGCCAGGCGTCGATGCCGGCGAAGCGCTTGAAGAGGGCGGCCTTGCCCTCCATCACCGGAAGCGCGGCCATCGGGCCGATGTTGCCGAGGCCGAGCACCGCCGAACCGTCGGTGACGACGGCGACGCTGTTGCGCTTGATGGTCAGCCGCCGGGCGTCCTCGGGGTGCTCGGCGATCTGGGTGCAGACCCGGGCGACGCCGGGCGTGTAGACCATGGAGAGGTCGTCACGGTTGCGAATCGGGTGTTTGGACGACATCTCGATCTTGCCGCCCAGGTGCATCAGGAACGTACGGTCGGAGACCTTCCCGAGTGTGACGCCCTCGATCTCGCCGAGCCGGGCGACGATCGCCGAGGCGTGGTCGGTCGAGGTCGCCGCGATGGTGACGTCGATGCGGAACCGCTCATGGCCGGAGGCGGTGACGTCCAGGCCCGTGACATGGCCGCCGGCGGACTCCACGACCGTCGTGATCTGACTGACCGCGCTGCCACCGGCGGGGAGTTCGAGCCGGACGGTCATTGAATAGGAGACGCTGGGCGCCGTAGCCATGGTCGGTGTCCTCCGCTGTGCCTGAAAATCGCAATATCGCGCGTGCTCCCGAATAGTCGCACCTACCGATGGGTACCGGGTAACCGGATCTTGTGGATTTTGGAAACTCTTTTCCACCATCCGGATGGAGTTTCGGCAGGTGGCACGGGGTGGGGACGCCCGGGGCCCGGATGACAGCGGTCGACGGGGCCTGGAGGGACCGGCCCGTGCAGGCGGCTCGGAGGCGCCGGGGGCGGCGGGCAGGGAGTGGCGGGAGGGCCGCGGCTCAGGCTTCGCTCGTGCGGAGCGGCCCGGCTCGTGCCGCACGGCCGCTCGGATGCTGCCGAACGGCCGTGCGGAAGAAGCTCAGTGGCGCCGACCCGCCAGCTCGCCTCGCGGCAAGTGGTCGCTCGTAGCGACTGTGGTTGGGCCCGGGGGCATGGATCGGGCCGACGCCACTAGCCAGGCTAACAAAGACAGCGCAACCGCGATTCCCCTGCGACGGAGGGGAATCGCGGTGTACCGCACACCGGTCTGTCGACGGGCGGGTGCGGGCGTCCGTCGTGGCGGGGCAGCTGCGGACGCGTCAGTCCCGCAGCAGGTCCGGTACGCCCGCCGCATCCGGGAGGTCGCGGGCGCCCGAGACCACGGTCAGCCGCTGGGTCGCCCGGGTGAGCGCCACATAGAGCACGCGCAGCCCGGCGGGCGACTCGTCCGCGATCTCGGCCGGCGAGAGGACGAGCGTCGCGTCGTACTCCAGGCCCTTCGCCTCCAGGCTGCCCAGCGCCACGACCCGCTCCCCCAGCCCGGCCAGCCACTGCGCCGCTTGGCGACGCCTGGACATCGCCACGACGACGCCGACGGTGCCCTCCACCTCGTCCAACAGCCGCTGCGCCTCCACCCGCACCGCCGCCGCAAGCGCAGCTTCCGCGGGCGCCGCCGCCCCGGGAGCCGCAGCCGGTGCCGCCTCGCCGGGCGCAGCCGGTGCCGCCTCCGCGGGCGGGACGGCTACGAAGCGGGGCACCAGACCGGTGGAGCGGACCGCCCTCGGCGGGGTCGCGCCGGGCATCGCCAGCGCCAGCACCCGTGCTGCGAGGTCGGCGATCTCCGAGGGGTTGCGGTAGTTGACGGTCAGTTCGAAGCGGCTGCGCAGCCGGGCGCCCAGCGCCTCGTCACGCGCCACCGCCGCCTCCTGCGGATCGCTCCAGGAGGACTGCGCGGCGTCGCCGACCACGGTCCAGGTCGCCTGCCGGCCGCGCCGCCCCACCATCCGCCACTGCATCGGTGTCAGGTCCTGCGCCTCGTCCACGATGACGTGGGCGTAGTTCTGGCGTTCGCGTTCCTCGCGGTCCCGCCCCGAGCGGTCCCGCCGGGTCGGGTCCCGGTCCGCCGCCGTGGTGACCTCCTCCAGGCCGGTGAACTGGTCCAGCGGGTCGACCTCGCGCCGGCGCCTGGGCGCGGCGGGCACCCCGAGCTGACCGAGCAACTCGTCCCACAGCGCGATGTCGTGGACCGAGAGCGGCAGCACGGGGCCGGCCGCGGTGCGCGCGACTGAGTCGGACGCGGCGGAGTCGGACGCGGCCGGAGGCGGGGCTGCGGCGGAGTCGGCGGACGGCAGCTCGGGCTGCGCCCACTCGGACGTGCCGGCCCCCGGCCCGGACGGCGGCTCGGGCTCTGCCTCGGACGGCGCCTCGGGCTGCGCCGCGGATGCCAACCGGGCGAAGGAGGCGGCGAGTTCACGCACCTCGCGGCCCTGGAGCAGCCGCCGCGACCAGCGTGCCAGCCGGTCCCGGTCGCCCATCGAGGTCAGTACGTCGAGCGGGCCGATCTCCGGCCACCAGGCGGTCAGGAAGTCGAGGAAGTCGTCCTCCTCGCTGATGTCCTCGTCGAACGCCTCGCGGGCCTCGGCGGCGAGTTCGGGGTCGTCGTAGTGCCGGGTGCCGCCCGCCTTGGCCCACAGCGCGTCCAGCAGCAGACGTCTGGCGCGCGGCCGGAGCAGGTTCACCGGGGCGGTGCCGCCGAGCACCGCCTGCCGGATGTCCGCCAGCTCCTGCTCCGGCAGCTCCACCCGGCGGCCGAAGGCGACCACCCGCAGCGTCGGCGGCGCGGACCTCGCGGCCCGTGCCAACGCGCCGCGCGCGGCCCTGCGCAGCACCTTGACCATGCGGGCCGAACCCTTGATCCGGGCGACGGCCGGGGAGTCGAAGGCGTTGGCCTCGACGCCGTCGACCAGGGACCCCACCGCGCGGATGGCGACCTGGCCCTCCTCGCCGAGCGAGGGCAGCACCCCCTCGGTGTACGAGACGAGCAGCGGTGTCGGGCTCACCACCAGGATGCCGCCGGCGTAGCGGCGCCGGTCCTGGTAGAGGAGGTACGCGGCACGGTGCAGCGCCACGGCGGTCTTGCCCGTCCCCGGGCCGCCCTCGACCAGGGTGACCGAGGCTGCGGGGGCACGGATGACGGTGTCCTGCTCGGCCTGGATGGAGGCGACGATGTCGCGCATCGAGTGCGTACGGGCCTGGCCGAGCGCCGCCATCAGCGCACCGTCGCCGGTGACGGCCAGCTCCTCGCCGTCCAGGCGCGCGGTCAGCTCGGGCCGCAGCAGGTCGTCCTCGACGCCGAGCACCCGGCGGCCCTTCGAACGGATGACGCGGCGGCGCACCACCCGCCCGGGTGCGACCGGCGTCGCGCGGTAGAACGGCGCGGCGGCCGGCGCGCGCCAGTCGATGACCAGCGGGCTGTACTCGGCGTCCAGCACGCCCAGGCGCCCGATGTGCAGGGTCTCGGCGATGTCGGCGGTGTTGTCCGGCCGCACCGCGCCCTCGGCCGGCTCCACGGAGGTGTACGCGCCGTCGGCTCCTCGGCGGCCGTCCTTGCCGGTGAGCAGGTCGATCCGTCCGAAGAGGAAGTCCTCGAACTCGCTGTTCAGCCGGTGCAGATGGGCGCCCGCACGGAACACCTGGGCGTCGCGTTCGGCGAGCGAGCCGGGTGTACCGACCTGCCCGCCGCGCACCGCGTCGTCCCGGAGGAACTCGGCTTCGCCGATCTTCTCCTCCAGCCGCCGGTAGACGGTGTCCAGATGGATCTGCTCCCGGTGGATCTCCCGGTCGCGTACGCCTGCGTCCTGCGTTTCCAACGCAAGGGCCCCCTTCTGCTCAGTCCAGGGCAGCCGTCAACCGTACACCTCGCACGGGTCGCTCCCGGACCCCGCACACGGGGCGTCGGCGCACGTCGCGGTGGTGCTCGCGGCGGCGGGGCGGGGCGGCTACTTGTCGACGGTGACGAGGCGTTGGCCGTCCAGCGTGCGCACCTCGAAGTGGTCGATGTCGGCAGGACCGTAGGCGGAGCCGCCGACGTAGTAGACCTCCTTGCCCGGCCCGTAGCCGGTGTCCGGGACGGCCCAGGTGGTGACGGTCTGCTCGCCGCCGTCCCGGCCGACCGCGATCAGCCCGCAACTGCGCGGACCGGTGACGCCGGTCAGCCGCACCGCGATCTCAGTGCCCCACCGCTTCTCGGTGAGCGAGACGGTGGCGTCGACGTCGCTCCCGGGCGCGCTGCCGTGGTGCTTCTCCCCCGCGTCGTAGGCGGCACGGATCGGATCGGGCGGATCGGGCGGGGCCCCCGTGTCCGGGCCGGTCAGCAGCGCCGCTCCGCCGAGGGCGGCGGCGACCAGCACCGCGGCGGCGGGCACCGCGAGCGCCAGCCGCCGTCGGGCCCGCCGCCGTCGCTCGGCTGCGGCCCGGGCGAGGACGCTCTCCAGCAGCGCCTCCCCGGCCCGTACCGGTTCGGCGTGGTGCCCGGCCGGGGCGGCGGAACGGGGCACGGCGTCCGCGTCCGGCCGGGCGTCCGCGTCGTCCGGCGCGGCCGTGACTCCCGGGGGCGCGTCGGCGGCGGCGCGGCCGGTCTCGGTGTACTCGGCCAACAGCGGGGCCAGGCCGAGGAGTTCGTCGAGCGCGGCGGCACAGCGCCCGCAGTCGGCGAGGTGCGCCTCGAAGCGCTCGGCTTCCTCGGGACCCAGCGCGCCGATGGCGTACGCCCCGACGTCGTGGTGGTCGTGGTGGTCCTGGTGGTGGGCGAGCGAGGTCATGCTGACACCCCTCTCTCCTCCAGCGAGAGCTTCAACGAGCGCAAGGCGTAGTACACCCGCGAGCGCACGGTGCCGGCGGGTATGCCCAGCACCTGTGCGGCCTCGTTGACCGTACGCCCCCTGAAGTACGTCTCGACCAGCGCTTCCCGGTGGGCGTCGGTCAGATCGCCCAGCGCCTCGGAGATCGTCATCATCCGCAGCGCGCGGTCGATCTCGTCGGCCGCGGGGACGCTCTCCAACTGGGCCTCGTCCACCTCGCGCGGTCTGGCCCGGCGGCTGCGGTGGCCGTCGATCACGATGCGACGGGCCACCGTGACCAGCCACGGCCGGATCGAACCGGTGGCGCCCCGCAGTCGGTCGGCGTTGCGCCAGGCGCGCAGCAGCGTCTCCTGCACCACGTCCTCGGCCCGGTGGCGGTCGCCGTCCACCAACCTGAGCACGAAGGTCAGCAGCGGCCCGGCGTGCTCCTCGTAGAGGGCCCGGATCAGGGCGTCGTCCTGCGACGTTCGGTCAGCCACGGCCGCATCCTCGCTCACGCGGAACCCCAGTTGAAGTGTGCGTACCCCCGCGGATGGATACGCACGCGGGAGCCGCGGCGTTCAACCGCGGGGTACGGAAATCGTCGACGCCCCGTGCGGGGTGGGGGTTGGGCCGCGCGACGCCGTTGCGGCGCGTGGGCCGGGGGCGGCGGGTCGGGGTGCTCGGTCGGCGTGTGTTCAGTCGGCGTACTTGTCGCCGGTGGTCGGGTCGTGCGCCAGCCGGTAGCCGCGTTTGACCACCGTCTGTACGAGCCCGCCGGCACCGAGCGCCGAGCGCAGCCGGGCCACGGCGGTCTCCACCGCGTGCTCGTCGGTGCCCGACCCCGGCAGTGCGCGCAGCAGTTCGGACCTGGGCACCACCCAGCCGGGGCGACGGGCGAGCGTACGCAGCAGCGCCATCCCGGCGGGAGGCACCGGCCGCAGTTCCCCGTCCAGTACGACGGCGTGGCCGCGGATCTCCAACTGCCGTCCCGCGACCGCCAGGGGGCGCCGGGGCAGGTCGGTGCACAGCACCTGGACGAGGGGCCCGAGCCGGAACCGTTCGGGCTGCCGGGTCGGGATGTCCTCGGCCTGGAGCGGAAGCGCGGTGACCGGACCGACGCACACCGGCAGCACCTGCCGCCGAAGCGCCTCCACCAGCCGTGCGCGCAGGTCGAGTTCACCGGCGCGGCGCAGCAGGGAGACGGCGGCGGGGGCGCTGGTGAACGTCAGTGCGTCCACCGAGCCGCCGACGGTCGCCTCGATCAGCCGGTCCAACGGCGCGGTGTCGCGCGGCGGCAGCCAGCGGTAGACCGGTACGCCGACCACCTCGGCGCCGGCCGCCCGCAGCGCGTCGCTGAAACCGGGCAACGGCTCGCCGTGCAGTTGGACCGCGATCCGCCGGCCCTCGACCCCCTGTTCCAGCAGCCGGTCCAGCACCTCGGCCATCGACTCGGAGGCCGGCGACCACTCCTCCTTCAGCCCCGCCGCCCGTACCGCCCCCTTCACCTTCGGGCCGCGCGCCAGGATCTCGGTCTGCGAGAGCCGCTGCAGCAGGGCCTCGCCCAGGCCCCAGCCGTCCGCGGCGGAGAGCCAGCCGCGGAAGCCGATGGCCGTGGTGGCGATGGTCACGTCCGGCAGGTGGTCGATCAACTGCCGCGTGGTGCTGAGGAGTTCGCCGTCGTCGGCGAGCGGAACGATCCGCAGCGCCGGACCGTGCTGGACGGCCGCGCCGCGCCGGGCGAGCAGCGCACCGAGCTCCTCGGCGCGCCGTGCGGCGGTGACCCCGACGGTGAACCCGTCCAGGGGCCTCGGCTGTGGTGCGTGCTCCATCGGCGGGCCCTCATCCCGTAGTCCCGTAGTGCCGTAGTCCCGTAGTGCCTGGCCTGTGTTCCGGCGTTCCGGCGTTCCGGCGTCCCTTGTGCCGGGATTCGTGTCCCGCGCTCCGGCGTCCCGTGCTCTTGTACGATCCCGCGATCCCGTACCCGCGGCCCGTACCCGCGCGGTTCTGCTCCGGCGGTTCTGCTCTGCCGGGGTTCGCGGTCTGTGCCCGGTGCGGGGGCCTGCGCACCGCCGGGCGCGGACGCGCTGCGTACGAGTGTCCGACGTCTGGAGCGCCGACGCGCGCCCCGGGCGGAGTGCCGCGGCGGGTCCGCAGGGCGCACGTGCCGCGCCTCAGACCCCGGCGAAGGCCGGTGCCCGGTCCGCGGCGCCTTCCTCGTGCGTCCCGCCCGCCCCGGCGGCGGTCTTCCGGGGGCCGCTCCGACGGCGGGTGTACACCTGCCGCGTCACCAGGAAGCACACCGCGTAGAAGGCGAGGAAGCCGACGAACGCCGCGGTGCCGGTACCGGTGGCCTGGAAGGATTGGCGGAAGGCGAGGTTGATGGCGAGCCCTCCGAGCGCACCGACGGCGCCGATCAGCCCGATGGCCGCGCCCGAGAGCCGGCGGCCGTAGGTGTCCGCCTCCTCGCCCGTGAGCCCCCGGGCGAGGGCCTTCGCCCGGTAGATGCCCGGGATCATCTTGTACGTGGAGCCGTTGCCCAGACCGCTCAGCACGAAGAGCGCGATGAACCCGGCCAGGAAGAGCGGCATCGACTCGCGCTGCGAGGCCACCGCGACCACGCCGGTGGCCGCCGCCATGGCGGCGAAGTTCCACAGGGTGATGCGTCCGCCGCCGAACCGGTCGGCTAGCAGTCCGCCCAGGGGACGGATCAACGAGCCGAGCAGCGGCCCGACGAAGGTGAGCGAGGCGGCCTGGAGCGGAGTGCGGTCGAACTGGTTCTGGAGCACCAGGCCGAAGGCGAAGCTGTATCCGATGAAGGAGCCGAAGGTGCCCACGTAGAGGAAGGACATGATCCAGGTGTGGGCGTCGCGTATCGACTCCCGTGCCGCCCCGGTGTCGTTGCGCACCGGTGCGAGGTTGTCCATCCAGCGCCAGGCGCAGGCGGCGGACACCACGATCAGCGGCAGATAGAGGCCGAGCAGCACCCGCGGCTGTCCGGCGCCGGCGGTGGCGATGACGGCCAGCGCGGCGAGTTGGACCGCCGGCACCCCGATGTTGCCGCCGCCGGCGTTCAGCCCGAGCGCCCAGCCCTTGCGGTGCAGCGGGTAGAAGGAGTTGATGTTGGTCATCGAGGAGGCGAAGTTGCCGCCGCCGACCCCGGTCAGCAGGGCGACGAGCATGAACGTGCCGTAGGAGGTGCCGGGCTCCATCACCGCGAACGCGGCCAGCGTGGGCAGCAGCAGCATCGCGGCGGAGACGACCGTCCAGTTCCGGCCGCCGAAACGGGCGACGGCGAAGGTGTACGGCACCCGCATCACCGCCCCGACCAGGGTCGCCATGCCGACCAGGAAGAACTTCCCGGCGGCGTCGATCCCGTACTCGGGGCCCATGAACAGCACCAGCACCGACCACAGCGACCAGATGGAGAAGCCGATGTGCTCGGAGAGGATGGAGAAGGCCAGATTGCGGCGGGCGACGCGTTCGCCGTGCTGCCGCCAGAAGTCCGGGTCCTCCGGCTCCCAGTGCTCGATCCAGCGGCCCGGACCGCGTGCGGTGCCTCGGGCTGTCATGGTGCCTCCCCTGCGGGCCGCACCGTCCTCGCGCCGGGGCGCGGTGCGGGTCGGTGCGTGCGTGTGTACGTGCGTGTGTGCGGTGTGATCGGTGCGTGCGGCGTGGTCGGAGTGTCGAGTGCGTGCGGCGTGACCGGGGTTGTCGGCGTGATCGTTCGCCGAGCCGGGAGTCCGAGAGTAGGGACCGCAGGTTTCCGCGCTGTGTCCAGGGGTGACGCCCGCGCTACCGCTGGCTCCGCTAGCTCGCCTGGGCGCGGTGAGTCGGCTCGGCGAGTTCCAGGAGCGCGGCGATGGCGACGGCCGGCAGGGTGCTCTCCTGCGCGGGGCAGGCGCGGGCCGCCACCGGTCGCGGGCCGCGCGCGGTGAGGGCTGCGGTGATCCGGGAGGGGCCGACCCAGTAGTCGGCCGCGTCCAGGGTGTCGCTCACCAACCGGGTCAGCTCCGGCCCGTCGGGGTCGAGCAGCCGTTCCGGGCCGGCGGAGCCGCGCGAGCCGGACGCCCGCCGGTCCCGGCCGATGCCCGGGACTCCGTCGACAGGAGTCCCGACGCCCGGGAACCCGTCGCCGTCGGCGCCGGTCACCGGGGTGACGCCGTGGATGGTGTGGCTGCCGTGGTGGCTGTACGCCTCGATCACCACGCGCGGGCCCTCCAGATACTCCTCGACGACCAGTTCGCCCGCCGGCAGCCGGCCGACCAGCCGTTCGGCTTCGATCACACCGTGCACCACGGCCGGTTCCGCCTCGGCGGGGTCCGTGCCGGCGGCGGGGCCGCGCGGGCGCACGGTGCAGGGGAAGCCGACTTGGCAGGCGGCTCTCGGCAGTTCGACCGCCGAGCAGAGGGCGTGGCGCACGGGAACGGAGGTGATCGCGTTGATCTGCTCGCGCAGGGCGAGGGGGTCGCTGAGCACCGCGACCGATCGGGGGCTGCTGCCCGCCAGGCGCAGATGCCAGTTGGCGCGGGCGGCGGCGAGCGCGGTCGCGTCCTCGAAGCCGAAGACCGAGACCCGGGAGACCCCGGTGAGATGGGCGAGGCCCGCGGCCAGACGCCGGTGGTCGCGCCAGTCGGCCTCCAGGACCTGGTCCGCCTCGGCGGCGGCGCGGTTCATGCCCGGCGCGGTGAGGTCGGGACCCACCATGAGGGTGTGGGCCCCGACCTCACGCGCCACCCGGACCGTCTGCACACGGGGGTTGAGCAGAACGGCCAGGGGTGTGAGGGGTGGATTCACCGGACGCGTCTCCGCGCACGAGGTGCGACGGTGAGCAAGCGGTCCGGTGACCGTCCGGCGGAACGGCCACCCCAACGTGACACCGGTCTGGCATCGCCGAGGGGGGAGCAGCGATGATCCAGGGTGTGACGACTTTTCACACTGCGCGCCCAGGCATCGGACACCACCCGGTCCCAATCCTCTGCCTGGACGTGTCTAAGGTTGCCGCGCCGGAAGCTGAGCGGACTCCCGGTCCGCGCGGCGGTGTGTTCCCCACGGGATGCGAGCGTGGTCATGGCTCTCTCCGAAGGCACTCAGTGGTCGTACCGTTCCCGCGCCGGTCACATCCAGATGTTGTCGCCGGAGTTGACCCCGGTGGCGTGCGTCTGCGCTGCGGCGGTGCCCGCGACGCCCAGCTGCGCGCCCAGGGCTGCCAGCGCGACAATCATGGATGCAGCGAGTGCACGTGTAAGTCTCTTCACAGGACGCCTCCCTAACCGTGTCCGGTGAACGAAGGTCTCACCTTCATTCCGGTGTCGATATTTGCGACTTCTGAGCCAAGAACCAAGAGGTTTGCCCTGGCAGTATCTCGCCTGGCAGGTTGTCGCCCGAGCAGCAGGGACGGAACGAGGAAACTGAGTCGTGCTGGAGATGTGCGAAATAGACGAGGTCGCGGCACGCGTGTACCGACTGCGCGTACTGCACCCCACCGACTCCGTGGAGCTGATCGCCGGCCGCAGCGGGCTGACGGTCGAGGAGGTGCGGGCCACCGAGCAGCGCCTCGCACGGCTGAGCCTGCTCCAGCCCTCCCCCAGCGGGGGCTGGTCCGCCGTGAGCCCCGAGACGGCCGCGGACACACTGCTCTCCGCGGCGCAGCAGGACGTGCTGGAGCGGCAGACCGCGATCGCCACGGCTCGCGCGCAGATGCACGCACTCACCGGCGACTACCTCGAGGCCAGAAGTATGCGCTCGGCCAAGGGCCGTGTCGAGGTGATCGAGGGTCTTGACAACATCCGCGCGGTGATCGACGACCTCGCCCGCACCTGCAAGAGCTCGGTGGACGTCCTCAGCCCCGGCGGCCCGCTGGACGAGGCCGCGGTCAGCTCCGCCACCCCGCTCGACCTGGACACTCTCGCCCGCGGCGCGCACATCCGGATCCTGTTCCAGCACAGCACCCGCAAGCACCGGCTGACCGCCAAGTACGCGGCCCGGATCACCGCGGCGGGAGCCCAGATCCGCACCACGGGCGTGATGCCCTCGCGGCTGCTGATCTACGACAACGAGGCCGCGGTGCTCCCGGTCGACACCGAGGACACGGCCGCCGGCGTCGTGCTCGTGCGCGACCCCGCGGTGCTGGGTTTCCTCCAGCGCCTGTTCACCCACCACTGGGACAGGGGGCTGGACTTCACCGCCGAGGAGGAGGAGAACGGCCCCGAGCCGACCCAACTGGAGCGCGACGTACTGCTGTTGATGGCCGCCGGCAAGAAGAACGAGGTCATCGCGCACCAACTCGGCGTCTCTCCGCGCTCGGTGAGCCGGATCGTCGCCGTGCTGCTGGACCGGCTCGGCGCCACCAGCCGTTTCCAGGCGGGCGTACGGGCGGCGATGAACGGCTGGATCAGCTGAGCGGTCCACCACCGCGCCGGTGATGACATCGCTGTCGCGCGGACGCCCGCCGACGGTCGAAGCCCGCGACGGGCGCCCGCCCTCGCCGAAGTCCGGGGGCGGCGCCCGCCGTTGACCGAAGGGGCGACCCGCTGTGGCCGCCGCGGCGGGCGACCGGCACCGGGCGCGTACGGGCCCGCGAAGGCGGCGCGTACGGGCCGGAACGGGCGCGTACGGGCCCGCGGGGCGCTACGGCGTTTCGGTGGGGGCGCGGTGTTCCGCGTTCGGCGCGGACCGTCGCGACCGCAGCCACTCCTCGAACGTGGTGGTGCCGCGCAGCACACCCGAGGTGCCCCGGTCCTCGCCGCCCGGGACGGTCAGGGCGCCGGCGCGCAGAGCCCGGCCCAGGGCGCCCGGCACACGCACCGGCAGGGGCAGGGCGCGGCTGCCGTTCGACTCCCGCCACAGCCGGGCCAGTTCGCCCAGCTCGTGCGCCCGCGGGCCGGTGATCTCGACCAGCCCGCAGGTGGGCTCGGCGGTGGCGACGCGGACGACGGCGTCGGCCGCCTCCGAGGTGTCGACGGGCTGCAGCAGCGCCCCGGGCACCGCGTGCACCCCCAGCCGCTTGAGCGGCGCGAGGAAGGACGCGGCGACGAACTCGTGGAACTGCGTGGCGCGCACGATCGTCCACGGCGTCCTGCCGCGCTCGACCAACCGCTCCTGGTCGGCCTTGGCCCGGTAGTAACCCAGCGGCACCTCGTCGCAGTTGACGATCGAGACGCACACGTGGTGGGCGACCCCGGCCGCCGCCTCGGCCTCCAGCAGCCGGGCGGTGCCCCCGACCAGGGTGCTGCGCGCCGCTGCGCTCGTACCGGTGCGGTTGCTCGCGTCGACGACGACCGCGGCGCCGTCGAGCGCCCGGGCCAGCCCCGCGCCCGTGGTCAGGTCGACGCGGTGCTCGGGCCCGGTGCGGCTGAGCACCCGTACGGCGTGGCCCCCGCTCCGCAGTCCAGCCACCACGCGGCGGCCGAGCAGCCCTGTTCCTCCTACTACGGCGATGTCCATACGCACCCGACGCGGAGCCGACCGGGAATGTGACACACCACCTCGGCGACGGCTCCTCCGTGTGCGAACGCGAAGGCGTCCCGAAGGGCTTGAGGAGGCTTCGGAGCGGCGCGGGCGGCGGTCGGCGCAGCGGCTCAGCGGGCGCTGCCGCGCGGCCTCAACGGAAGGCCGGGCAGCTGCGGGGCGGGCAGCCGCCGGGTGCGTCCGGTGTACCCCGTCACCGCGCCGAAGCGCTCGGACTCCGCCTCCCACTGGGTACGGGCCTCGACAACCTCCTCGTGGCTGCGCGCCACGAAGTTCCACCACATGACGATCTCCTCGCCGAACGGCGGGCCGCCGAGCAGGATCAGCCGGGCGGGCTCCCGACTGCTGTTCGCCAGCGCAAGCTGTTCGGCGCCGGGCGCCACATAGGCCATCTCGGCCGCGGCGACCGGCTCGCCGGCGACGTCCACGCCCCCGGTGTCGACCAGTACACCGTGCTCGAACTCCGGGTCCACCTCCAGCGAGAGCTCGGCGCCCGGCGGCAGCAGCAGCTCCGCGCCGAGCAGCCGGCTGAAGGTGGGCACCGGCGAACGGCTGCCGCACAGTTCGCCGAGGAAGACCCGTACCGTCGCGCCGCGGTGGTCGAGCGGCTCGGGCACATGGCTGCGGAAGTCGCGGGGCGCCCCGCGGTGCGCGTCGGGGAGGGCGACCCACAGCTGCACGCCGTGCAGCACCGTCGTCGCCCCGGTGGAGACCTCGGAGTGGCAGACGCCGTGCCCGCCGGTCATGAGGTTGAGCTCGCCCGGGCGCACCAGGGCGTGCACCCCGGTGCTGTCCCGGTGCTCCACCTCGCCGGAGAAGAGCCAACTGACGGTCTGCAGACCGGTGTGCGGATGCGGCGGCACGTCCATGCCGCCGCTGACGGCGACGTCGGTCGGCCCGAAGTGGTCGACGAAGCACCACGCGCCGATCAGCGAGCGCGACCGCTGCGGGAGCGTGCGGCGCACGGTGATCGCACGCGGGCCACCGAGCGGGACGTCCCTCGGCGTGAGAATCTCGACAGCGGGCCGGTCGTCCGCAGCCCTGGGGGCGCGGTCCGCACAGCGCAGCTCGGCGGGACTGGGTTCGACGTTGCTCATTGCGTTCGCGCTCGCTCTCGCCGCAGGATCAGGCCGTACCAGTCTCACACCGGACGCGACAGGAGCCCACCCGATGAGTACCGACGTCACGGTCCGCGACAACCCCGAGCTGTCCCGGTACGAGGTGTACTCCGGCGAGGAGCTCGCCGGTTTCGCCCAGTACACGGTCGAGGGCAACAGGGTCTCGCTCACCCACACCGAGACCGATCCCGCGTTCGCCGGCCGCGGGCTGGCCGGGCGGATGGTCGGCGAGGCGCTGGACGATCTGCGCGGCAAGGAGCGCGAAGTGCTGCCGTACTGCCCGTACGTGCGCAAGTTCCTGGCCAAGCACCCCGAGTACGTCGACCTGGTGCCTCAGGAGGAGCGCGCCGGATTCGGCCTGTAGGCGGCCGAGCGCACGGGCTGAACGGGGCCGGGCGGCGCCGGGCTCCGCTCAGTCCTGTGCGAGCCGCGCGGGGAAGCCCCCGGTGGCCACCGGGCCCCAACGGGTGGGCGTGACACGGATGATCGACTTGCCCTGCCGGACCATCGCCTGCCGGTACTCGTCCCAGTCCGGGTGCTCCCCGGAGATGCTGCGGAAGTAGTCGACCAGCGGCTCGGTGGACTCCGGCGAGTCGAGCACCTCGGCCGTGCCGTCCACCTGCACCCAGGGGCCGTCGAAGTCCTCGGAGAGGACGATCACGCTGACCGAGGCGTCGCGTTTGGCGTTGCGGGTCTTGGCGCGCTCGGGGTAGGTGGAGACCACGATGCGTCCGGTCCCGTCCACCCCGCAGGTGACCGGCGAGCCCTGCGGCGAGCCGTCGGTGCGGCGGGTGAGGAGGATCGCCCGGTGCCGCGGGCGCAGGAAGTCCAGCAACTCGTCGCGGGACACCGGGGTGTTGGTGGCGATGGAAGGCGTCATTCCACGAGGGTAGGAGACCGGGCGGCCGATAACCGGTTGCGCGCGCTCGTAGGGTCGGAACGTGACCGTCCCTCCCTCCTCCTCGAAGCGGCCCTCCTCGGATCCGGACCGCCACGGCAGCGCCGCGCCCGGCGACGGCGACACCGTACGGCGGTTGCTGGCCGCCTACGACGCCCAACTGCGCGGCTGGGCCGGGGCGTTGCCCCCGGGCGCACGGCAGGAGCGGCAGGGCCCGCTGCTGCGGGTCGCCGGAATGCACCGGGGCTATCTGCTTCCGCCGCGCGAACTCGACCTGGACACTGCCGGGTTGGACCGTCTGATCGCGGAGCAGCGCGACTGGTTCGCGGCGCGCGGCGAGTCCGTGGAGTGGAAGACCCACGCCCACGATCTTCCGGTCGAGGTGCCGGAACGGCTGCGCGCGGCCGGCTTCGTGCCCGAGCCGCCGGAGACGGTCATGGTCGCCGACACCTCGGCGATCGCCGCACAAGCACCCGATCTGCCTCCGGGCGTCGTCCTGCGGCGGATCAGCGAGCGGGCGGACCTGGAGCGGTTCGCCCGGATGCAGGGCACCGCCTTCGGCGAGGAACGGCCGTGGCGTGCCGAGGAGTTGGCGCGCCAGATCGAGGCGGCACCGCAGGAGACCGCGGTGCTGGTGGCCGAGGCGGAGGGCGAGGTGATCAGCGGGGCGCGGCTGGAGTTCGAGCCCGGCACCGACTTCGCCGGCCTCTGGGGCGGCGGAACCCTCCCCTCGTGGCGCGGTCGTGGCGTGTACCGGGCACTGGTGGCGGCGCGCGCCGCTCTCGCCCGGGACCGCGGCGTCAGCCATCTGCGCGTCGACGCCTCCGACCGCAGCGCCCCGGTTCTGCGCCGGCTCGGCTTCCACGCGCTCACCACCACCACGCCGTACCTCTGGACACCGCCGGAGGACCCGCGCGGGTGAGGTGACCCGCTGCCGGTCGCCCGTCACCCGTCACCCGTCACCCGTCGCCCGTCGCCCGTCGCCCGTCGCCCGTCGCCGGAAAACGGTTGGACTGCGCGGACCCGCTGACGGAATCTGGTGCGATGCCCCCTGCCGCTCCGGCCCCGACCGGCCGACGTCCCGGTACGCACCGACTCGCCCCCTACTCAAGGCTGTTGCGCACTCCCGGCGCCGCGGCGTTCTTCGCCTCCGGCGTCCTCGCGCGCCTGCCGATGGCCATGTTCGGCGTCGCCGCGGTGGTGATGGTCGCGACGTCGCGAGGGTCCTACGCGCTGGCCGGGGCGGTCAGCGCGACCGGCCTGGGCTTCGCCGCGGTGGTCGCCCCGCTGGTGGCCCGCGCGGTGGACCGGCTGGGCCAGGCGCGGGTCGCCGTACCCGCGGTGCTCTTCGCCGTGGCCGCGCATCTGTCCCTCGCCGCCGCGGTACGGGCCGACGCCCCCACCTGGACGCTCTTCGGCTGCGCCGCCCTCGCCTCCACCGCGCCGAACACCGGCGGGATGTCCCGAGCGCGCTGGGCGCGGCTGTACCGGGACGACCCGGGCGCCCGTCACACCGCCAACTCCCTCGAGCAGGCCGCCGACGAACTGTGCTTCGTACTGGGGCCGGTGGTGGCCGTCGCGCTCGCCGTCTCCTGGTTTCCGGAGGCCGGTACGGTCTTCGCCGCGCTCACCCTGCTGGTCGGCACGCTGCTCTTCACCGCCCAGCGCCGCACCGAACCGCCGGTGAACGAGGCGGGACCACGGGGACGGGCTCCGGTCCGCACCCCGGGGATGGCGCCGCTGCTGGCGACGTTCCTCGCCACCGGGGTCGTGTTCGGCTCGATGGAAGTGGTGACCGTCGCCTTCGCGGACCAGAGCGGTTATCCGGGTGCGGCCGGCGCGATACTCGCGGTCCAGGCGTTCGGTTCGGGGGCGGCCGGGCTGGCGTTCGGCCTGCTGACGCTCTCGGGCTCGCCGTGGCGCCGGTTCGTGCGCTGCGTCTGCGCGATGGCCGCGCTGATGACGCTGCCGCTGCTCTCGGCGTCCGTCGGCGGCCTGTGGTTGCTGGCGCCGACGCTGCTGCTGGTCGGCATGGCGATCGCGCCGACGATGGTGACGAGCATGACGCTCATTCAGGAGCTGGTGCCCTCCTCCCGCATCAACGAGGGCATGACCCTGGCGGTGACCGCGCTGCTCTGCGGCATCTCGGCCGGGGCGGCCGCCGGGGGCTGGGCGGCCGAGCGGCTCCCGGGCGCCTGGTCGTACGCCCTGCCGCTCTGCGCCGCGTCGACCGCGGCCGGTGTCGCGCTGCTCGGTGGGCGAGGCCCGGCACGCGAGCGGGCCGGGCAGGCTTGACGCCCACCCGGCCCGTCCGTGTCACTCGAAGGGGTCAACTCCGCGGTCAGCAGCGGAGGTTGTCACCCGGGGTGGTGCCGAGGAGGGAGCTGAACTCCTCGAAGAGCCGGACCCGGCTCTCGACCTTCTCGGGCTGGCCGCCGTTGCACTCCAGCGAGCCGTTGATGGTGCGGATGGTCTCGCCGAAGCCGTGGCCGTCGACGATCGCGGAGTGTGCGGTCATGGTGCCGGCACCGGTCTGGGTGTTCCAGAACCACAGGGCGGTCTTCCACGCGACCTCGGGGTCCTCCTGGACCAGGCGCGGGTTGTTCAGCAGGTCGATGCCGAGGGCGTCACCGGCCGCCTTGTAGTTGAAGTTCCAGCTCAGCTGGACCGGGCCGCGGCCGTAGTAGGCGTCCTGGCCGGCGGGGCAGCCGTAGGGCTGGGTGTCGTCGCAGTAGTGGGGGTAGTTGCTCTCGTCCTGCTCGACGACGTGCACCAGGCCACCGGTCTCGTGGCTGACGTTGGCCAGGAAGGCGGCGGCCTCGCGGCGCTTGGTCGCGTCGTCACCGGAGTTGGTGAACTCGGGGTAGGCGCTGAGCGCCCCGACCAGGCCCTGGTAGGTGTAGAACGAGTTCCGGTTCGGGAACATCTGCTCGAACTGGGCCTCGCTCACCACGAACTCGGCGGCCTTGGCCTTGCTGTCCTTCGCCTCGCTCCCGCTGGTGGCGGCGGTGGAGACGGCCGCCGTACCCAGCAGAGCGATGACGCCCAGCACCGCCGCGGTCAGCAGCGCGAAAAGCTTATTCCTTCGCACGGGAACACCTCTCAGGCGGCCCTCGGCCGCCGGGGTCACGAAATGGGAACGCTCTCATGAAAGGGTCCTATGCATGATCACGTCAAGGTCTAGACCAAGCATTGCGGAGAATGATCTTCCACTGACGGAGAGTTGTCACCATCTGTCGCCGTCTTCCGATTCCCGCCGCTCTCGGGCGACTTGACCCGCTCCCTCACCACTCGCGGCCGCCGGCGGGACAGTCGGTAGACTCCCCTGCCATGTGCGGATCCTTCTTCTCCTGAGGCGCGAACGCCCCGATTCGGCCCACCCGCCGGTGGGCCCGTCCGTTCTGCCTTCGCACAGGAGAAGTTCCGTGACCTTTCCGCACCACCGTCCGACCGACCCCGCCCCCGGCTACGGCACCGAACCGCCGTACGCGCTCGACGCCCGGATCGAGCGTCTGCGCACCCTCGCCCACGCCGAACCGCGGCTGGCCGGCGTACTGCTCTACGGCTCCTGGACCGTCGGCGAGGCCGACGCCCACTCGGACATCGAGGCGTACGTCTTCCTCGACGACTCCCCCGAGAGCCGCGCCGACGCACCGGACGGCTTCGACGGCGCCGCGTTCCTCCAACAGCTCGACCCCGGGCTGCCGTTGAGGCTCGTCCACACCAACCAGTTCGGTGTGCTCACCGTCGTCTTCGAGGATCTGATGCGCGGCGAGTTCCACCTCGTCGGGGCGAGCACCGGCATCCCCGAGATGGACGGCTGGCGGGGCATGGTCCATCTGCCCGACCCCGAGCGGGCCGTGCTCCTGGACCGCACCGGCCAACTCCTGCCGGCCGCGAGGGCGTTGAGCACGCTCCAGCCGCCGGAGCCGGCAGCCACCGCGCAGCAGTGCGCCGACGAGCTGGCCAACTGGACGCTGATGGTGGCCCACCTCCTGGCGCGCGGCGAACTCGCCCGGGCACACGCCTTCCTGGGCACGATGGTGGCGCCGCAGCAGCTCAAGCTCTGCCGGCTGCTGCGCGGCACCACGGCGCACTGGCTCACCCCCAGCCGCGCGCTGGAACTGGACCTGCCGCAGGCGGATCGCGCGCGGTACGCGGCCACCACCTCCGGCGTCGAACCGGACGCCCTGCGCCGCGCGGCCCGCAACTCCTGGGGCTGGAGCCGGGAGTTGATCGAGGAGGCCGCCGTGCGATGGGGCACCGGCCGCTCCGCGGCACTCCACCGCGACCTGGCCGCACTGCTCGGGAGCTGACCGGCCGGGGCCCGGCCGACGAGCGGCCGGGCCCCCTCCGGATCGGACCGGCAGACACAGAAAAAGCCTCCGGACCACGAGGGATTCGTGGTCCGGAGGCTTTTCTCAGGTGGAGATGGCGGGAATCGAACCCGCGTCCAACGGTGCAGGAGGAGGGCTTCTCCGAGCGCAGTCTGCTGTGCTTTTCTCGGCCCCGGCAGTCACGCAGACAAGCTGCCGACGGGCCCAGTCACTGTGAGATGTCCCGGCAAGCCCCG
The DNA here is from genome assembly GCF_023072595.1 of Streptomyces sp. XM4193. Taxonomy (GTDB): domain Bacteria; phylum Actinomycetota; class Actinomycetes; order Streptomycetales; family Streptomycetaceae; genus Streptomyces. The sequence continues at coordinate 11,448 of NZ_JALLGK010000009.1, read as the reverse complement.
TGACCGGACTTACGCGGTGAGTTCCCTAGCTGATGCCAGGAACCGGGTCGGGAACGCACCCGGGCTGACACTTCGCAGGTCGCTGCTTAGGCAGCGAGGGCGAAGGAATCGCGCTTGGTGTTGGCGATTATTTTTTTGCGGCAGATGGTTAACGAGATCATTGCCGCGTTCCTCGGCTCGCTTCCCCTGCTTCGACATCCGCTGTCGAAACCGATCATCCCCATGTTGAGTTGACAAGACGAACCGGTCCGAGAGGACCGCTTCGCTGCTGTCGCCCATCGTACGTGAACAACACCGCGGACGGCCAACGAATTCCCCCGCCCCTCCGCGGGGCGTCCGGACGGGCCGACGACCGGACCGATCGGCCCCGCCGCAACCGTCCGCCCGGGCCGGCGCGCGCCGTGACCGCCTCCCGCCGGGACCGGTCCGGAGCGCGCGGTCAGGACCGCTGGCGCCGCCGCACCGCGGACATCGCCCGCTCGGCCTCCCTGCGGTCCTGCTTCTCCCGCAGCGTCTGCCGCTTGTCGTACTCGCGCTTTCCCCTGGCCAGCGCTATCTCGACCTTCGCCCTGCCGTCCTTGAAGTACAGCTTCAGCGGCACCAGGGTCAGACCGGACTCCTGGAGCTTGCCGATGAGCTTGTCGATCTCCTCGCGGTGCATCAGCAGCTTGCGCTTGCGGCGGGCGCTGTGGTTGGTCCAGGTGCCCTGGCTGTACTCGGGGATGTGCACGTTGTGCAGCCAGGCCTCACCGCCGTCGATCTGCCCGAACCCGTCCACCAGGGAGGCCCGGCCCTGCCGCAACGACTTCACCTCTGTCCCGGTCAGGACCATCCCGCACTCGTAGGTGTCGAGGATGAGGTAGTCATGCCGCGCCTTCTTGTGCTGCGCGATGAGTTTCTGACTCTTCTCTTTAGCCATAGCCGGGCCATTGTGGCTCAACCGGCGCCCGAGAGGCCACTCAATACCGTGCGGGCCTTCGCCGTCGCGCGCTCCCCCTCGCGGACCGTGACGTCCGGCGCCAGGCCGACTCCGTCCAGCTCACGCCCGGTGGGTGTCGTGTAGTGGCCCACCGTGAGCTCGGCGACCGAGCCGTCCGGCTGCTCCCTGGGCATCTGCACCGTGCCCTTGCCGAACGTCCTGGTCCCGACCACCAGCGCTCTGCCGCGGTCCTGAAGCGCCCCGGCCACCAGCTCGGCCGCGCTCATCGAGCCGCCGTCGACCAGGACGACCAGGGAGGTACGGGTGTCGCCGCCCCGCTCCGCGCGCAGCGCACGCTGGGTGCCGCCCTCGTCGTAGGTGCCGACCACTCCACCGTCGAGGAACACACCCGCGGTGTCCGCCGCCTCGTGCAGCAGCCCGCCCGCGTTCCCCCGCAGATCCAGCAGTACGCCGGTGCCCGCGGGCAGTGCCCGCACCGCTTCGCGGACATCCTCGGCCGTGCCCTTGGTGAAGGCCTCGACCGTGATCCGTACGCAGTCCGGGGCCATCTCGCGGACGGACACCGACACCGTGCGCAGCTCGGCCCGGCGCAGCTCGTGCTCCCACCGCCGGCCGTCCCGGCTCAGCCCCAGCTCGACCTCGGAGCCCGGCACGGCCTGCGGCTCGCTGTCGGCGCCGCCGTGGCCGCCGCGCAGCAGAGCCACCACCTCGGTGACCGGACTGGCCGCGACCGCCTCGCCGTCGACCGTCCGCAGCAGATCGCCGCGGCGGATGCCCGCACGGTCGGCGGGGCTGCCCTCGGTGACCCGCGCGACCTCCAGCACTCCCTGCGCGGAACGTCGTACCGCGATGCCCACACCGACGTACTCGCCGTCCAGCGCCTGCCGCAGCCCCTCGTACTCCCGTGCGCTGTACGCGGCCGACCAGCGGTCGCCGCTGCGGCTGACGAGCTCACCCGCATCGCTGCCGCCCACCGGCGGGGTGGGGGCGTCCGCGAGGGTACGGGGCCGTATCGGGGCGCCCTCGCCGCTGCCGCCGTCCGACTCCTGGCTCCAGGAGCCGGTGGCGAAGCCGGTCAACAGCACTCCGGCGAAAACGAATGCGATCCCTGCCCCGCGGCCGATGCGGCGGGGCCGGACGAACATCCATGTGCCCGACATGTTGCGGAGTCTAGGACAGAAGGGGCCTTCGCACGCGAGGTTGTGTGTACCGCTGTCGCGTCCTTCGTCACACCCGCGTTACACCCGCAGGTACTTGCGCAGCGCGAGGAAAGCTGCAAGAGCGGGCATCAGCACACCGACCGCGAGCACCAGCGGCAGCACCTTCAAAACCGAGTCCCAGCCGACGAATTGGATCAGCGGGATCTTGTCGGCCAGCCAGCTGTCGACCAGGAAGTACTTGCCGCCCATCAGCATGGTGCTGGCGAAGACACCGCCGAGCAGGCCCGCGACCGCCGCCTCCAGGATGAACGGGATCTGGATGTAGAAGCTGGACGCACCCACCAGCCGCATGATCCCGGTCTCCCTCCGGCGGCTGAACGCCGAGACCCGGACGGTGTTGACGATCAGCAGCAGCGCAACGATCAGCATCAGCCCCATCAGGAACAGCGCCGCGGTGTTCATGCCGTTGAGCAGGTTGAACAGGTCCTCCAGCAGATCCTTCTGGTCCTGCACGGAGTGCACACCGGCCCGGTCGGAGAAGGCGGAGCTGACCACGTCGAACTTGGTCGGGTCCGCGAGCTTGACCCGGTAGGACTCCTGCATCTGGTCCGCCGTCAGCGACGGGACCAGCGGGGAGTCGGGGAACTGCTCCTTGTAGTGCTTGTACGCCTGGTCGCTGGACTCGTAGTAGACCTTGTCGACGACCTGGAGCTTCTCCAGATCGTCCTTGATCTCCCGCTTCTGCTGCCCGGTGACGGCACCCCTGGTGCAACTGGGCTCGGTCTCCGCGTCGTTCTTGTTGCAGAGGTAGATGGAGACCTGGACCTTGTCGTACCAGTAGCCCTTCATCGAGTTGACCTGCTCCCGGGCCAGGAGCGCGCCGCCGAGCAGCGCCAGCGAGATCGCCACGGAGACGATCACGGCGAAGGTCATCGTGAGATTGCGGCGGAGACCAACGCCGATCTCCGAGAAGACGAACTGCGCGCGCATCGCGTCCCTTTCAGTGCTGGTAGCCGTAGACGCCGCGCGACTGGTCGCGGACGAGACGGCCCTTCTCGAGTTCGATCACGCGCTTGCGCATCTGGTCCACGATCTGCTGGTCGTGGGTGGCCATCAGGACCGTGGTCCCGGTCTTGTTGATGCGGTCGAGCAGCTTCATGATGCCGACGGAGGTGTGCGGGTCCAGGTTGCCGGTGGGCTCGTCCGCGATCAGCAGCATCGGACGGTTCACGAACGCCCGGGCGATCGCGACGCGTTGCTGCTCACCGCCGGACAGCTCGCCGGGCATCCGGTCGTCCTTGCCGCCGAGGCCGACGAGGTCGAGGACCTCGGGCACCGTCTTGCGGATCTGGCCGCGCGGCTTGCCGATCACTTCCAGGGCGAACGCGACGTTCTCCCCCACCGTCTTGTTCGGCAGCAGACGGAAGTCCTGGAAGACCGTGCCCAGCTGGCGGCGCATCTGCGGCACCTTCCAGTTGGACAGTCGCCCCAGGTCCTTGCCGAGCACGTGCACCTGCCCGGTGCTCGCCCGCTCCTCGCGGAGGATCAGCCGCAGGAACGTGGACTTTCCGGAACCGGAGGACCCCACCAGGAAGACGAACTCACCGCGCTCGATCTCCAGCGAGACATCGCGGAGTGCGGGGTGATTCTGCTTGGGGTAGCTCTTTGAGACGCTGTCGAATCGAATCACTGATTTACACCACGTCGACCTGGGTAGGGGCTACGGAGCCGCGAGCAGCACCGTGTCGGTGTGGGCGACCATACGCGACCCGCGCGAAGGACCGAAGCCGGTGCCCGGCTTAACCCACCCTGCCCGTTGGGCATTTGGGCATATTCAAGGTCTATCCGGCGTGACCGCCACCGGCGGACACGCTCGGTTCCGCGGCTTTTCGCTCCTGGACGATCCGTGATCGCCTCCGCTCTCCCGTCGAGCACCCCGGAACCGCTCGGGGAACGATCGCGACCGCCGCGGCGTTGAAGAACCCGGCCCCCGGAATCGGCCGACGGCCACCCCGGCAGCGGAATCGAGCACCCGGGCGGGCGGCGGGACGCCGGCGAGGCGGGCCCGCAGCGGTGCGTGAGCGAGGCGGACGGAGCTCGGAGGCGGGCCCCGGAGGGGCGGGCCCCCGGCCGAAGCGGGACCATGGAGGGGCGGGCCCGGCACGGAAGGGCCCGGCACAGGAGTCCCGGCGCGAGCGGGACGGCGGACGAGCACAGCGAGGAGCGGCGGATGACGCACGACCGTCTGGTGTGCGCCAACTGCGCGGGACCGGTGCGCGAGGGACGCTGCGCGGTGTGCCGCGCCGAGCGCGCCCGGCAGGCGCGGGAGACCGGACCGCTGGACCTGCTCTCCCCGGCCGCACTCGGCGGACTGCTGCTCCTGCTGCTGGCGCTGGCCCTGCTGGCCCACCAGGCGTCCACCGCCTGAACCGGCCCCACTCGCACTTCCCCGCCCCGCCCTTCCGGCCGGGCGTTCACCTCCCGCACCCGCGCCGCTTCCCCCGCACGTCTCGTACGGCCCCGCCCGGTGGCTGGGACCGGGGGCCGCGGACCGGCCCGTACACACGACGGCGGGGCCCGGACACTGGCCGTGTCCGGGCCCCGCCGGCCCTACTGCTGCTGCAGGATGCGTGACGCGTCGCCTCAGGCGGCTGCGGCGCCGCCGTCCTCGCGGCTCATCAGACGCGGAAGCAGACGGAAGCCGATACCGCCCGCGATCATCGTCGCGGCGCCGACCAGCAGGAACGTGGTCTCAGCCGCACCGGTCTCGGCCAGCTCCTCGTCCTTCTCCTGGCCGCCCTGCGGGTCCGGCTTCACCGGGGTGGTGATCTCTTCCTTGCCACCGGAGTCGGGGCTCTCGCCGCCGCCACCCGCAGAGGTGTCGGGGTCAAGACCGTCGTCCGGGTCCTCGGTCGGGTCCTCGGTCGGGTCCGGGTCCTCAGTGGGGTCCGGGTCCTCGGTCGGGTCCGGGTCCTCAGTGGGGTCCGGGTCCTCGGTCGGGTCCGGGTCCTCGGTGGGCTCACCGGGCTCGTCCGGGTCGTCCGTCGGCTCGCCCGGCTCGTCCGGGTCGTCCGTCGGCTCACCGGGCTCGTCCGGGTCCTCGCCGCCGCCACCGAGCAGGCCGCCGATGAAGCCGGAGTCGCCGCTGTTGTCGCCGTCGCCGGGGCCGGTCGCCTGAGCGGCGCCGGCCACGGTGAGCGAGAGGCCCGCTGCGAACACGGCACCGGCCGCGATCCGCGCGACACGCACTCGCGTCTTCTTATTGGTCACTACCAACTACCCCCAGTAGCTGTCATTTCATCAATACGCGGCGAATGCCGAACAGTGCCGCTCCGGGAACGACACCCTTGGGACAAGGCCGAGTTGCGCCGAGTCCGAAGCCGCCCCCACACACGCACGAACACACCAGGCACACGCCTGCCGAGCGAACAGCTTTCCCACTAAAACCATCACCGTCAAGCGACATCGGTGCGAAATGTCCCTCGTGAGCGGGGAGTTGCCGCTGTAAGTGGTCTGTTGTGAGCGAACCGACACCACCGGCCCGGCGCGAGCGGTCATATCGGGCACCTGCGGCACGACAACTCCCCTGCCGCGCTACGGTGTTGACGAACGGTACGAGTGATGATTCAAACGGCTTCACCATGACATGGAACGAGTCGTCCCCCAAAGCACCTTCTGCCCGTTGTTGCCGACGAGAAAACCCCAACGGGCGCACGGCTACGGAGAGTTGCATCCTGCACGGACATCGATCGCGCCACGGGCGAGCGCGGACCACGGGCCCCTGGGGACGCCGTCACGCCGTCACCCCCGCCGCGAAGACGACGGGGGTGACGGGTGAGGTCGCGTGGCAGTGGCCAGTGGCAGTGGCAGTGACCGGTCGCAGAGGCAGTGGCCGCGGAACGGCAGTGGCGCCCGGCGACGGTCAGCCGGTCGGCTGCTCCTGCTGCTTGCGCCAGCGGATGCCGGCCTCCAGGAAGGCGTCGATGTCGCCGTCCAGCACACCCTGCGGGTTGCCCACCTCGTGCTCGGTGCGCAGGTCCTTGACCATCTGGTACGGCTGAAGCACGTACGAACGCATCTGGTTGCCCCAGGAGTTGCCGCCGTCGCCCTTGAGCGCGTTCATCTTCGCCTGCTCCTCCTCGCGGCGGCGGGCGAGCAGCCGGGCCTGGAGAACGCGCAGTGCGGCGGCGCGGTTCTGGATCTGGGACTTCTCGTTCTGGCAGGAGACGACGATGCCGGAGGGCAGGTGGGTCATGCGCACGGCGGAGTCGGTGGTGTTGACCGACTGGCCGCCGGGGCCGGAGGAGCGGAAGACGTCGATCCGCAGCTCGTTCTCCGGGATCTCGATGTGGTCGGTCTGCTCCACCACGGGCAGCACCTCGACACCGGCGAAGGACGTCTGGCGGCGGCCCTGGTTGTCGAACGGCGAGATCCGCACCATGCGGTGGGTGCCCTGCTCGACCGAGAGCGTGCCGTAGGCGTAGGGCGCCTTGACGGTGAAGGTGGTCGACTTGATGCCGGCCTCCTCCGCGTACGAGGTGTCCAGCACCTCGGTCGGGTAGCCGCGGCGCTCGGCCCAGCGCAGGTACATCCGCTGGAGCTGCTCCGCGAAGTCGGCGGCGTCCACTCCGCCCGCCTCCGCGCGCACCGAGACCATCGCCTCGCGCTCGTCGTACTCGCCGGACAGGAGCGTACGGACCTCCAGCTCGTCGACGGTCTTGCGCACCGAGACCATTTCCCGCTCGGCCTCGGCCCTGGTGTCCGCGTCGTCCTCCGCCTCGGCGAGCTCGAAGAGGACCTCCAGGTCGTCGATCCGGCCGTGCAGCTCCTCGACCTTCCTGAGTTGCCCCTGGAGGAAGGAGAGCTTGCTGTTGACCTTCTGGGCCCTGTCCTGGTCGTTCCACAGGGCCGGATCGGCCGCCTCCTGCTCCAGCGCGGCGATGTCCGCCCGCATCGTGTCGAGATCGAGGACAGCCTCGATCGACTCCATGGTGGAGGAGAGGGACTTCAGAGCTTCGGATACATCGACGAGTGCCACGGCTCCAGCCTAACCGCTCCGCCGACGGTCACGGAGTGGACTGGTCGACTGCCGGTTTGGAGGAGTCCCCGTCGTCGCCGCCGAGGACCAGCCAGCCGCCGACTCCCAGCGTCGCCGCGGCCACTGTCGCCACCGCCGCCAGCTTCAGCCGGCGCCGGCGCTCGGCGGCCCGGTGCCGTGCCGAACCGGCGCGCGGCAGACCGGGCGCGCGGGGGGTGCGCGCGGTGCCGAGCGCACCGCCCGCCAGCTCCTGGGGACCGGGCACGCGCATGCTGGTGTGCGTATCGCGGTTGGCCGACTCCGGGTCGGCGGCCGTCGCACCCTGGACCAGCGGTACCGCGCTGCGGGTCGGGAGCGGCTCCTGGTGGTCCTCGTACCCGGTGGGCGCGGGCGCGGGGGCCGGCTCGGCGTCCGGCTCGTCGATGTCCAGCACGGGCAGACCGGCGAGCGGGGGCAGCAGCTCCCGCAGCCGGGACGCGACTTCGCCGGCGCGCAGCCGGGAGGCGGGCCCCTTGGCGAGGCACTGGTGCAGCAGCCGCCAGAGCTCGTCGGGGATCCCGGGCAGCGGCGCGACCGCCTCGGTCACGTGCCGCCGCAGTACGGCCCCGGGGTGGCCGCCGCCGAACGGCGTGAATCCGGCGAGGAGTTCGTAGAGCACGGTGGCGAGGGCGTAGATGTCGACGGCCGCGCGCGGCGGCAGCCCCTCGACGATCTCCGGCGCGACGTAGTCGGGAGTGCCGACCACTCGACGGCCGCCGGCGCGGCTGGGCTCGTCGATGAGCTTGGCCACCCCGAAGTCGGAGAGCAGCGCGGCACCGGTGGACTCGTCGAGGAGGATGTTCTCCGGCTTGACGTCGCGGTGCACGTACCCGGCGGCGTGGGCCGCGGCCAGCGCGTCGGCGATGTCCGCGGTGATCGCCACCGCCTCGCCCGGCGGCAGTCGCCGCTCGCGGTCCAGCCGACTGCGCAGGTTGACGCCCCGGACGAGGTCCATCACCAGCGCGAGGTCGTTGCCGTCGACGACGAGGTCGCGGATGCCGACCACGTGCGGGTGGTCCAGACTCACCAGCGCGGCGCGCTCCTGTACGAAGCGGCCGACGAGCTCCTGGTCGGCGGAGAGGTCGTCGCGCAGCAGCTTGATCGCCACCGCACCGTCGGGCCCCTCGCCGAGCCAGACCGTACCGGCGCTGCCGCGACCCAGGATCTGGTAGGCGGTGTAACGACTGCCGATCTTCCGTGCCATGACGACAAAGTTACGCGCCCGGACCCGCCACGGGTACGACGGATTGCACGAACCGCGGCTTCTGTGCGGGAAAGAGCCACTTGCTATGTCGACAAGTCTCCGTCCCTGCCGCCCGGTTGGGCGCCGGTGACACTCGACCGGCGCCCGGGGGCGGTCAGTTGGTGAGGTTCTTGACGCCGTCGCGGACCGATTCGTACCAGCCGACGACGGTGTCCCAGAACGCCTGGCCGTCGGCGATCCAGTCCTGGACCGGGGTGAAGTTCCAGACGAGCCAGGTGATCAGTGCGAAGACCAGGATCACCATCAGACAGCCCTTGAGGCAGCCGAGGCCCGGGATCCGCATCGGGTTCGCGCTGCGCTGGCGGGGCTCCCTGGGCCGACGCGGCTCCGGCTCGGGCGGTCGCTGCTGACGGCGCGGCGGCGGCTCGGGCTCGTACCGCTGGGGCTGCGGCTGGTAGCCGCCCTGGTAGCCCTGGTGCGGCGGGTGGCCCTGCTGCCCGTACCCGTCCTGGTACTGCTGGCGGCGCGGACGTCCGTAGTCGGGCGGTGGCTGCTGGTGCTGCGCACGGGGCGGGGGCTGCTGCTGCGGGGCAGGACGCCGGGGAGGACGGCGGCGGAGCGGGTCCTCGCTCGGGTCCAGCGGGCGGTACTGGGTCTGGTCGTTGCGGTCCCGGGCGGCCCGCATCTGGTTCTGCCAGGGGTGCGCGCCGTCGCCTCCGCCGTCACCGGCGCCGTCACGACCGCCGTCGCCGGACACGGGAGGCATCACGCTGGTGGCGTCCGTGCCCGCACCCTGCCCCTGCCCGGGGCCGGTCTGCGGCAGCACGCTCGTCGCCCCGTGCGGATCGGCGCCCGAACCGGTGGGCAGCACCTGGGTGGGCTCCGCGTCCCCGCTTCCGCCGCCGACGACGCCCGGTCCGCCGCTGCCCGGCACCGGGGCGGGCTGCGGGTCGGGCGCCAGCAGACCGGCCACCCCGAGCGCCGCGGCGTACTGCTCCGGTGCGGCACCGGGCGCGATCCCGGAGGCGACCGTGCGCAGCGCCCGGGCGAGGTTCTCCGCGCCGGGGCGCTCCTCGGGGCGCTTGCGCAGGCAGTGCTCGATGACCGTCCACAGCGGCTCGGGCACCTGCTCCGGGCGGCGCGGCTGCTCGCTCAGGTGCCGGTGCAGCACCTCCAGCGTGCTGCCGCCGCCGAACGGGGGCTGCCCGGTGAGGAGTTCGTAGAGCAGGATGCCGGCGCCGTAGATGTCGACGGCGGAGGTCTGCGGCTTGCCCTCGGCCGACTCCGGCGCCACATAGGCGGGAGTGCCGACGAACTCGTGGGTCCGGGTCAGCCCCGGGGAGTCGGCGATCCGGGCGATGCCGAAGTCGGTGAGCATCGGGCTCATCCCGTGCTCGCCCTCGGTGATCAGCACGTTCGCCGGCTTGAGGTCGCGGTGGACGACGCCGTCCGCGTGGCTGGCGGCGAGCGCGTCCGCGACCTGGGCGGTCAGCAGCGCGGCGCCGACCGGCGAGAGCGGACCGTTCTCGCGCAGATAGCGGTGCAGGTCGGGCCCGTTGATCAGGTCCATCACGAGGGCGAGCAGATCGCCCTCCACCACCAGGTCCCGGGTGCGGACGATGTTCGGGTGGGTGAGCCGCAGGAGTACGGAGCGCTCCCGCAGGAAGCGCATCACGACGTCGGCGTCGTTCGCCAGCTCCTCCTTGAGCACCTTGATCGCGACGAGCTCGCCCGGCTCGCCGGCCACGGCCGCCTCGGCCCCCGCGGTCTCGCGCTGCCGAGCCCGCCACACGGTGCCCGTGGCGCCGCGTCCCATTGGCTCCTCGAGCAGGTACTTGCTGCCTACCGGCCGCACGTCATCGGCTCCCTGATCGTGGTCGTGGCTCACCGCGGGCCGGGCCCGCGCACCTGAGGCGTCGGAGTCCGCCACCCGCCGCACCCCGACCTCGGTCGGCACACGGCGGACGGACCTGTCGGGGCCAACTGTAGTGCCGGGCACCACCGGCGCTCACCCTTGTCCCGGGGCCGGCGCACCGGCACCGCGAGCGGCCGGGACCGCCCTCGGCGGACCGTCGGAACGGCCTGCCCCCGGCGCCCCGGGCCCGGGTGACAAGACGCGGCACGCGGTCGATCGGTTGCCGAACGACCATGAACCGATCCGGAACCGAGGGCGATGACGGTCACCGGACGGGCAGTCATGGCCGGAAGACCGGTCAACTCCGTTGTGAACTCGGCCACATATGATCCCTCGTGTGCATCTCCCCAGCCAATCAAGATCATTGGAGGCCGTGGAGGGCGCAGATTGTCGGCAGCAGGTGCGAGGATGCACCCCACGGTCTGGCACGTGGTTGATGAACCGGGAGGGGCCGATGCCGAACCAGATCCGGCTCACAGTCCTCGGACCGCGCGGCGGTGCGAGTCAGCACGGTGGCGAGTGCGACGTGCTCGTGACGGCCCCGCCGGGCACCGTGCTCGCCGCGATCACCGGCGGCCTCGGCGCGGCGCTGGCTTCCACCACCGGGCCGGCCGGCGGCCAGGGCCACCCCGGAGGCAGCCCCGGGAGCACCGAGAGCGCGGCCCGCGGCGCGCAGCCGGGCGGCGGCGAGTCCGTGGCCGTGTACTCCGGCAGCCGGCGGCTCGACCCCCAGCGGCAGATGGTCGGCGAACCCCCGCTGACCGACGGAGCGGTGATCTCCCTCCACGGCCCCGTGCGCGACCCCGCCTCCCCCACACCCGACAGCCTCCGGCTGGAGACCGTCTCCGGGCCCGACGCCGGTGGCGTGCACCTGCTGCACGGCGACCTGATCAGAGTGGGCCGCTCCGTCGACGCCGACGTCGTGCTGGACGACCCGGACGTCTCGCGGCTGCACTGCGTGGTCGCGGTGGCGCCCGACGGCGCGGTGACCGTCGCCGACCTCGGCTCCACCAACGGCACCGCGGTCGACGGCGCGCCGGTCGGCGACCGCCCGCGCCCCCTTCCGCCCGGCGCCGTGCTGCGCGTCGGCGAGTCCGAGCTGTGGCTGCGCTCGGGGGCGCTGCGCGCGGCGGAGGCGTCCGCGGGCGCGCC
>NZ_JALLGK010000019.1 GCF_023072595.1 Streptomyces sp. XM4193 | reverse complement strand
ATTGTTCGGCGGTGACCTACTCTCCCACACGCTCCCGCATGCAGTACCATCGGCGCGGACAGGCTTAGCTTCCGGGTTCGAAATGTAACCGGGCGTTTCCCCATCGCTATGACCACCGAAACACAGTGAAACACACAACCGGAACAGGTTGCTGTCTCAGAAACCACACAGTGGACGCGAGCAAATCTATGGTCAAGCCCTCGGCCTATTAGTACCGGTCAACTCCAACCCTCACAGGTCTTCCATATCCGGCCTATCAACCCAGTCGTCTAC
>NZ_JALLGK010000008.1 GCF_023072595.1 Streptomyces sp. XM4193 | reverse complement strand
TGTCGGTGGGGAGGCCGAGTCGGGTGGCGAGTTCGCCGGCGATTTCGGCTCGTTTGATGGAGTCGACGCTGAGGTCTGCTTCGAGGTCGAGGTCGGGTTCGATCATTTCGGCGGGGTAGCCGGTGCGGTCGGCGACGACTTCGAGCACCGCTGCCAGTACGGCCGCCCCGTCCGGCGCCGGAGCGGCGGCGGGAGCGGGAGCGGGAGCGGGAGCCGCGGGCAGGGCCGCGGGCGCCGCAGGGCGAGCAGCGGCGGCGGGGGCCGCTTCGGCGGTCGGCACGTACGCGCCGGCCGTCGGCACGTACGACGGCGCCGAGGCCGCCCGCGCGGGCAGCTCGGTCGCGCCCAGGTAGCCGAGCAGCACGTCGCGCTGGGCGGCCACCATCTCCCGGCTGCTGCGCAGGAATTCGGCGATCAGCGCATCCGCCGCACCCGCCGGCTGCGGAACTCCGGCGCTGTGGATCTGGTTCTCGGACACGATGAGCTCCCTGATCTGGCGGGCGGGGTGCAGCGCGCCCGGCTGCACGGTGCCGTCGGCGCGACGTACGAGGTGGCCGTCCACGGTCCAACCCGGGCGCACCGTCTCCGGTGCCTTCTCCGCGTCGACCGAGGCACGTCCCTGGAAGAGCCGCGCGGTGCGGATGTCCGCGCCCGCCACGGCCAGTTGGGCCAGGGCGGCGAGGAAACCGGTCAGTCCGGTCGCGCGCCGGTCCTCCAGCGACACCACCCGGTGCGGACGGTCGCCGAGCACGTCGCCGACCAGCCTGGTCAGCACCCGGCCGGGCCCGACCTCGAGGAAGACCCGGGCGCCCGCCTCGTACATGGCCTCGATCTGCTCGGTGAACCGCACCGGCGCACCGATCTGCTCGCCGAGCTCCGCCCGTACGCCGTCCGCGCTCAGCTGGTACGGACGCGCGGTGCGGTTCGCGTACACCGGCACCTCGGGCGGGTGCACCGGGAACTCCTCCAGCCGCTGCCGGAAGGTCCGACCGGCACCGGCGACCAGCGTGCTGTGGAAGGCGCAGGCGACCTGCAGCCGCTTTCCTGCGTGGCCGGCCTCCTTGAGCCGCTCCACCGCCTCGACGACCGCCTCGGTCGGGCCCGAGATCACCGTCTGGCGCGGCGAGTTGCGGTTCGCGGCCACCACGCGGTCGGCGAGACCCGCGGTGCGCAGCACGTCCTCGATCTGCTCGGCGGTCCCGTTGACCGCGGCCATCGTGCCCGCGTCGCCGTCCTGAACCTCGTCCAGGATGGCGCCGGCGCGGGCGGCGCTGGCCTCCAGCACGTGCTCGGGCGCCAGCGCGCCGGCCACGCCGAGCGCGACCAGCTCGCCGTAGCTGTGTCCGGCTGTCATCGCCGGCCTGACGCCGACTCCGGCGAGCAGCTCGGCGGCGGCCAACTCGACGATGCCCAGGGCGGGTTGGGCGACGGTCGTGTCGGTGATCCGGGCGAGCTGTGCGTCGCCGGTCTCCTTGTCGAAGGCGGCCGGCGGGTAGAGCGCGTCGATCCAGCGCTCACCCAGCTGGAGGTAGCGGTGCAACTCGGGGAAGGCGACCAGGAGTTCGGCGAGCATGCCGGGCTTCTGGCTGCCCTGGCCGGGGAAGAGGAACGCCAACTTGCCCGCTTCGGCGCCCAGTTCGGTGTCCGCCGGGCTGTCGGCGCTGTCGGGGTTTTCCGGTCCGTCCGTCCCGGCGTCCGCCGCGTACAGATGCTCCTTGGGCGCGTGCTCGCCCGCGGCCGCCCGGCGCAGCAGCTCCGGCAGGGCGGCCAGACTGGGCGCCAGCAGCGCGATGCGCACCGGCTCCCCGCGCGAGGCCGCACGGTCGCTGCGACGGCTCGCCGCGCGGGCGAAGTCCCGCAGCTCGAAGGCGGATCGGTCGCCGCCCTTGCGGGTCACCAGGTCCAGCAGTCCGCGCGCCGCCCGGCGGGCCGCCTCGGCGTTGCGGCCGCGGAAGGTCAGCAGCTCCACCGGCCAGCTGTCCCGGGAGTGGGCGCTCGGGGCCTGCCGGTAACCGCGCAGCACGGCATGGAAGTTCGTACCGCCGAAGCCGAACGCGCTGACGCCCGCGACGCGTTGGTCCGGCTCGGCCGCCCACGGGGTGGCCTCGCGGTGGAAGACGAAGGGGCTGGACTGCGCGTCCCAGGCCGCGTTCGGACGGCTCAGATGCAGAGTCGGGGGCTTGACGCCGTGGTAGAGCGCCAGGGTCGTCTTGATCAGGCCGGCGAGGCCCGCGGCACATTTGGTGTGGCCTATCTGGGACTTCACCGAGCCCACCGAGCAGCTGCCCGGCGCCGCGCCCTCTTCGACGAACACCTCGGTCAGCGTGCCCAGTTCGGTGCGGTCGCCGACGACGGTGCCGGTGCCGTGCGCCTCCACCAGGCCCACCTCGCTCGGCGACACGCCCGCGTTGCGGTACGCCCGGGTCAGCGCGGAACGCTGGCCCTCGGGGCGGGGAGCGGTCAGGCCGAGCGCCCGACCGTCGCTCGCGCTGCCGACGCCGTCGACGACCGCGTAGATCCGGTCGCCGTCCCGCTCGGCGTCCTCCAGCCGCTTCAGCGCGACACAGCCGACTCCCTCGCCGAGGGCGATGCCGTCGGCGCTCTCGTCGAAGGTGGCCGACCGACCCGAGGGGGAGAGCGCGTGCACGGAGGAGAAGAGGAGGAAGTCGTTGATGCCGTTGTGCAGGTCGGCGCCGCCGCAGAGCACCAGATCGCTGGTGCCGCCGGTCAGCTCCTTGCAGGCCACGTCCAGCGCGGTCAGCGAGGAGGCGCAGGCGGCGTCGACGGTGTAGTTGGTGCCGCCGAGGTTGAGCCGGTTGGCGATCCGGCCGGCGATGACGTTGGCCAGGACGCCGGGGAAGGAGTCCTCGGTCAGCCGCGGCAGCTGCTCGTCCAGCTCGGGCGGCAACTCGCCGATGTAGGACGGCAGTACGGTGCGCAGCACGCTGGCGTTGGACAGGTCGCTGCCCGCCTCCGCGCCGAAGACGACGGAGGTGCGGCGGTGGTCGGCGTCGGCGCCCTCGTACCCGGCGTCGATCAGCGCCCTGCGCGCCGCCTCCAGCGCGAGCAACTGCACCGGCTCGATGCTGCCGAGCGAGGCGGGCGGAATTCCGTAGCTCAGCGGGTCGAACGGGATCTCGGGCAGGAAGCCGCCCCAGCGCGAGGGCGTGCGGTCGCCGTCGCCGTCCGGGTCGTAGTAGAGGCCCGAGTCCCAGCGGCTGGCCGGGACCTCGGTGACCGAGTCCTTGCCGGACAGCACGTTGGCCCAGAACTCCGCCAAATCGGCGGCGCCGGGGAACATTCCCGCCATGCCGACGATCGCCACCCGCAGCGGCTTTGGTGCCGGCTCCTGCGCCTCGGCGGCGATGCCCCACTCGGCGCGCAGCTCCGCCCCGCGGGCGTGCAGCCACTCGGCCGCGTCGGCGCCCACCGAACGGTGCAGCGCGGCGATGGTGGTGACGCTCTCGCGGAGCACCACCACCTCGCCGGCCATGAACATGCCCTCGTCGACCTGGCGCTGCTCGTCCACCGGACGCAACTCGGCGCCGACGCGCTCGATGCCCTTGCTGGCCAGCCGCAGCCGGCCGACGTTGAACTTCTCCAGCCGCTCCCAGATGTCGCGCTCCGGTACGCCCTGCACGCGCAACTCCGCGCGCAGCGCGGCGAAGTCGGCGGTGAAGGCGGAGTGGGCGCAGCGGGTGGCGTGGCCGGGCGCGGTCTCCAGCAGGTCGGTCCGCTCGGCGGCCCGGATCTGGTCCTGGAACGGCCGCAGGATCGCGCCCGCACCGACCGCCTCCTCGGTGAAGAGATAGCCGGTGCCCATCAGCAGACCGACGGCCGCACCCGCTCCGGTGAGCGGACCGGCGAGCGCGGCGACCATCGCCGCGGAGCGCTCGTCGTGCACTCCACCGGCGAACAGCACGGTCAACTCACCTGCCGCGCGGGGCGACTTGGCGACGAACTCGCGCAGGATCGAGACCTGCGCCTCCCACAGCGGGAAGCTGTGCCGCGGGCCCACGTGTCCGCCGCACTCGGCGCCCTCGAAGATGAACCTGCGCGCTCCGGCCGCCAGGAACTGCTTCAGCAGGCCGGGCGAGGGCACATGGAGGAAGGTCGCGATGCCCTCCGCCTCCAGCGCCGCGGCCTGTGCGGGCCGCCCGCCGGCGATGATCGCGTGCGTCGGGCGCATCTCCCGCACGACGTCCAGCTGCGCGGTGCGTATCTCCTCGTCCGCGAAGCCCAGTACGCCGACGCCCCAAGGGGCCCCGGCGAGTGCGGACTTGGTGCGTTCCAGCACCGAGCGGGTCTGCTCCCCGTTGGAGAGCGCCAGCGCGATGAACGGCAGCGCACCCTCGGCGGCGACCGCCGCGGCGAACTCGGGCTGGTCGCTCACCCGTGTCATCGGGCCCTGGGCCAGGGGGAGTCGGGTGCCCAGCGCGCGGGCGCCGGGGGAATCCTCGCCGAGTGCGGTGGCGACGGCGGCGGCGTCGGCGGCGGCGTAGCGCTCCATCGCGCCGCGCAGTGCGCGCACCACCTCGCTCACGGAGTTCCAGCGCTCGGCGAAGGAGGCGGCCAGATAGGCGTCCTCACCCACCGGCGGGAACTGCTCGGAGAGCCGGTCCGCGCCGATCAGCGGCAGGAACTCGGCCTCGTCGGACGGGAGTTCGGGGGCGTCCGGGCCGCGGCGCAGCAGCACCCGCTGACCGTGGTGGACGACCGTCTCCGAACCGTCCAGACCTGCCAGCACATCGGCGAACTCGGCCGGCAGCTCCGCCTCGTCCAGGAGCGCCAGTTGGGTGTCCACCACGACACCGGCGGCCCCGCCCGCCAGAGCGGCAGCCGCCGTGTGCGGGCCGATACCGCCCCAGGCCCAGACGGGCGTCCGACTGCCCTGTGCCCGCAGCGCCCCCAGCACCTGCTGGAGCAGTACGAACGTGCTCAACTCGCCTGCCGCGCCGCCGCATTCGGCGCCGCGCACCACCAGGCCGTACGCCCCGCTCGCGGCAGCGTCCAGTGCGCCGGGCAGCCCGGTGACCTCGACCAGCACGGTCCGGCCCGCGAAGTCGGCGGGCGTGCGTGCGGGGTCGGCCAGCAGCACGGTGTCGACCTGCTCCGGCAGCGCCTCGCCGGTGAGCGGGCAGCCCGGGCGGATGCGGACCGCGAACGTTCCGGTGGACCAACGGGCCGTGCGCTCAAGGACGTTGAGTGCCTCGCGTGCGCTGGTGTGCGGAAGCTCCAGTACGCCGGTTGCGCCCGCGCGGGCGGCGGCGACCGCGAGACGCGGTGCGGGCCGGTGCGCCGGATTGACGGCGATCACCGTGCTGGGTGCCGAGGGCACCTCGGACGCGCCGGAATCCAGTATCGGCATTTGAGCTTCTCCCGCCTGCGCGCGCAACTGGTCAGTGACTCTGTGCAGTAGATGCGCGGAACGCCGTTGCGGTCAACTTGTCAGTAGTTCGCTTCTGTTAACGCCTGGTTCGCGTGGTGAACACAAGGAAATCCGCGCCTGTTGACGCGATCACGCCCCCAGCTGGTCCTTTTCCACGTGTGCCATCTGCATGCAACGGCCAAGATATGACTCCGTCACGGGCGCGACATCTGAACGGACCGCCGACGTTCGGAAATGTGAGCGAAATCACCGTCGAGCAAAGCAACCCTCTGCGGTCGTTTCTCGGGCAACCGCTATGAAGACTCCATACCAGGTCAGTAGGGCAGATCCGCCCCCTTGGTGGAGGCGGGGTTTCGCATAGCGGACGCGCGATTCCCGCACTCTGCGGAGAATTACGGACAGGTCGTGAATCGTGGAACTGGTGTGTGTTGTCCTGTTTTGCTGCGTTGGGTGCATGCATGGGATTCGAACCGGATGTTTGCCACCGATTGCTCGACGATCGCGGCCCTCGGTGCGAGGCGGTCGATTCCGGCCACGCCCTCGGGCGGCTTTCCGGAGTTCGCCCGATTCCCACTTTGTTAATGGCTGAACGGCGGCTGCGAGGCGCCCGTGTGCTGCCCGCGGCCCCGAAGCGCGCACCGTCTGCCGCCGCGGCGCCGGTCCGGACGCCCCGGTGTCGTGCCGGGTGCCGTGCGGGTGCCGTGCCGGTGCCGTGCGGATGTCGTGCCGGGCCGTACGGGCCGTCGCCGCGCCCGGTTCCGCCCGGGGCGCCGCCCGGTTCCGCTCCGCGCCGAGCCCTCTCGCGCGGGTCGGGGCCTCTCGCGAGAGTCGGGGCCTCTCGCGCCGACCGGGGCCCGGTGCCGGGCCGGCCGCGTCCGAACCGTCGGGCCGGCCGCGGTTGAGCCGTGCCGCGCCGACCGCGCCGACCGACCGCGTGCAGCACGCATTCCGGCCGCCGGGCAGCGGTGCGCGGTGCCGTGACGTCGGTGGCGGTCAGCCGGTCGGGGAGGAAGCGGGGTCGTCGGTGCCCTCGCACTCCGCCGCGAGCTGCGCGACCTCCGCCATCACCTCCAGCACGCCGGTGCGCGGCGCGGGGGACAGGTGCCGATACTCGGTGCGCATCGTCACCACCAGCCTTTCGGGCAGGCCGAGTTCGGGGTGGCGGCGCTCGGCGATCACCCGCCGCGCCGCCTCCGGCGCCGGTAGGCCGCGTGCGTGGAACTCCTCGGCCCGCTCCCGCAGATGGTGCAGATAGTCCAGATGCGCCCGTACGTCGGAGCGACCCAGGACCGGGCCGTGACCCGGCACGATCGTCTCCGCCCCGGTCGCCAGAATCCGCTCGCACACCGCGCTCACCGCGCTCAGCGGACCCGCCCAGTGCACCGCGTGGTCGCCCGGCTGCGCGGGGGTGGACCCGAAGACCACGTCACCCGCGAACACCGTGCCGTGGTCGGGCAGATGGACGAAGAGGTCGCCGGTCGTGTGCGCCGGGGGCAGGCCCACGACACGTACCGGTCGGCCGCCCACGCTCAGCTCCAACTCGCCCCGGAACAGCAGGGTCGGCCGTACCCGCTCGGTGTCCGCCCAGTCGAAGGAGCCGAAGTGCCGCCGCATATAGCTGCGCAGCAGCTCCTCCGCCCGCCGATCGGCGAGAGCCCCGGCCGCGTGCGCCGCGCCCTGCTCCGGCCGTGGCGGCACGGTGGACGGCCGTGCGGTGGACGGTGAGGAGGAGGCGGACCGTGGGGAGGCTGTCGGCGAGGAGTGTGACGGCGGTGCGGGGGAGGGCTGTTCGGGGACCGCGCCCCGGACGAAGGCGTGCATCGTCCGCGGGTCGGGCTCCGCCTCGGCCTGCTCCAGCGACTCCTTGGCGGCGATGACCTCCGCGTCCGGCACCACCCCCGCGCCCCAGAAGTGATCGCCGTTGCCGTGCGTCACCACCACCCGGTCGATCGCCACGCCCGGCGGGAGCAACTCCCCGGAGGCGGCGAGGAATCGGCCCGCGAGTCGCCGGTCGTACGGTGTGTCGATCCACAGCGCGGTGTCGTTCCCGACCACCAGCCCGCAGTTCGCCAGTCCCCAGCCCCGCCGGGTCGGCAGCCAGACGTGGAGGCCCTCGGCGAGCTTCCGCAGGTGAGCGCCCGTATGAGGTGTCATTGCGCCAGTATGTCGCGAGGCGGGAGGGTGCCGAGGTCTTGCGGAGCTGTCGGAGGCCCGCGAGGCTGAGCCGCGCACCGCACCCGCCCCGCCCGCCCCACGGAGGTCCGCAAGCGATGGCCGACGAGTCCGTTCCCGAGCCCGCCGCCGTGCCGGAACCGGCCGTGAACTACGCGAACTTCTCCAACGACATCTATCTGAACGGCCTGCTGACCGAGCAGACCCCGGCGCTGACCACCGACCTCACCGCGCTCCCCGACACCGCGCGCGCCCGGATGTCCCCGGCCGCGTACGGGTACGTCGCGGGCGGCGCCGGATCCGGACGCACCATGTCCGCCAACCTGGAGTCCTTCGAACGCCGCCGCATCGTGCCGCGGATGCTCCGCGACGTGGGCACCCGAAGCCTCGCCCGCACCGTACTGGGCACCCCGATGCCCGCGCCCGTGCTGCTGGCGCCGATCGGGGTGCAGTCGATCATCCACCCGCAGGGCGAACTGGCCGTCGCGCGGGCGGCTGCCGAACTGGGCGTCCCGGTCGTCCACAGCACCGCTTCCTCCTACGCGATGGAGGAGGTCGCGGAGGCCGCCGGCGACGGCCCGCGGTGGTACCAGCTCTACTGGCCGAAGGACGACGATGTCTGCGTCTCCCTCCTGGAGCGCGCGGCGCGCGCGGGCTACACGACGCTCGTCGTCACCCTCGACACCTGGCTGCTCGGCTGGCGCCCGACCGATCTGGACCGGGCGTATCTGCCCTTCCTCCAGCGCATCGGGATCGCCAACTACCTGAGCGACCCGGCCTTCCGGGCAGGACTCGCCAAGCCGGTCGAGGAGGCGCCGCTGGACGCGGTGGTGCACTGGGCCGGGATGTTCGCCGACCCGACGAAGACCTGGCAGCGGCTGTCCTTCCTGCGCGACCACTGGTCCGGCCCGATCGTGCTCAAGGGCATCCAGCACCCCGACGACGCACGCCGCGCCCGGGACAGCGGGATGGACGGGGTCGTCGTCTCCAACCACGGCGGCCGTCAACTCGACGGCGCCATCGGCTCGTTGGAGGCGCTGGCACCGGTGGTCGAGGCGGTCGGTGACGAGACCTCGGTCCTCTTCGACAGCGGAGTGCGCACGGGTTCCGACGTGCTGAAGGCGCTGGCGCTCGGCGCCGAGGCCGTACTGCTGGGACGGCCGTACGTCTACGGTCTCGGCGCGGGCGGCCAGGCGGGCGTGAGCCACGTACTGCGTTGTCTGCTCGCGGAGTTGGACCTCTCGCTCGCGCTCAGCGGCCACCGAGACGTGTCCGAGCTCGCGCCGGAGCTGCTCTCCGGCCCCTAGCGTCTGTCACCACCCGGGCCGCCCGGCGCCGTTCCGCGCGGGCTGCTTCCGGCGCGGTTCGGCCCGGCGCGTTCGGGCCGGCGCGTTCGGGCCGTTCGGGAACGCCCTGTTCGAACGCCGGGCCGACCGCTTCAAGATCGCATAGTCTGCGCGCAGACGGGTCGGCCGTACGCAGCCAAGGAGACCGAACGTGGCACAGGACCGGATCGACAGCACCGTTCCGCACTCGGCACGGATGTGGAACTACTGGCTCGGCGGCAAGGACAACTACGAGGTCGACCGGGTCACCGGGGACCAGATCCGGGAACTGCACCCCGGCATCCTCGACTACGCCCGCTCCGACCGCGCCTTCCTCGGCCGAGCGGTGCGTCATCTGGCAGGCGAGGCGGGCATCCGCCAGTTCCTCGACATCGGCACGGGACTGCCGACGGCCGCCAACACCCACGAGGTGGCGCAGAGCATCGCTCCGGACTCGCGGATCGTCTACGTCGACAACGACCCGCTCGTCCTCACCCACGCCCGTGCGCTGCTCACCAGCACCCCCGAGGGCGTCACGGACTATCTGGAGGCCGACCTCCACGATCCGCGCACCATCCTCGAACACGCCACCAGGACACTGGACTTCGACAAACCGACGGCGATCATGCTGCTCGGCATCGCGATGTTCGTCGCCGACACCGACGAGGCCCGCGAGGTCGTACGGACACTCGTCGACGCCGTCCCCTCCGGCAGCTACCTCGCGCTCTCGCACACCATCACCGGGCCCGGCCTGGAGGACGTCGACGCCGCCGTCACCTTCTGGAACTCCGTCGGCACACCGAAGCTGACCCAGCGCACCGTCCCGGAGGTCGCCGGATTCTTCGACGGGCTGGAGCTGCTGGAACCGGGCGTCGTCTCCTGCGCCCGCTGGCGCCCGGAGGACGACGGCCGGGGCGAACCGGAGGACGTCGCCTTCTACTGCGGCGTGGCACGCAAGCCCTGAGCGGGACGGTGCGCCGGCTCCGAGGGACCCCGCGCGAAGCCCCGACGCTCGGGGCGATTCCTGACGATCGGCGTCCGCCCGTGCGCGGTCGGTGAAGCCGATGTTGTCCGGATCGCGACGGTGGTCGGACGGACGTGAAAATGCCGCGTGCGCAGACCTTCCGCATACGCTCAACCGCTGGTCCGGCGGCTGCGCGCCGCGACGTTGTGCCTCATCACCTCGGCCTGTACGGTCGGTTGCGGGCTCAACTGAGTCCGAAAATGGTGGTAGCGGATTCTTGCGGTATAGGCGGTATGGCAGTGGTTACGGGCAAGATCATTCGATTTGACGCGGTACGCGGCTACGGCTTCGTGGCACCGGACTCCGGCGGCGACGACGTCTTCATCCACGTCAACGATCTGGATGTGGACAAGCACCTGATCAGTACGGGCGCGATCGTCGAGTTCGACATCGAGGACGGCGACAGAGGCCCCAAGGCCTCGCACGCCAGACTCCTGGAGCGCGGCGCCCCCGAGCGCCAGTCCGGCGGTTACGCGGACGGCCCGGTCGGGGCGCCGATCGGCGGCGGCGAGGACGGCGACTGCGACATCCTCTCCTCCAAGGAGTACCGGGACGAGGTGACCGAGGCCCTGCTCGGTGCCGCGCCCGCCATGACCGCCGAGCAGATCGTCCGGGTGCGGCAGCGGCTGGTCCAGCTCGCCGGCTCGCACGGCTGGGTGGAGAACTAGACCCTCGCAGCGCCCGCCGCCGCGTCGGCCCGCCGGTGACGCGTCCGATGCCGGACGTCCGCACCGGAGTCGGGGCGGTTCGTCTTCCCGCGCGGCAGCGGCGAGTTCGCGTGTGCGCGGAACGGGTTCGCCAGTGTCTGCCTTGCGTGCACCCGTGCGCGTTCGCGGTCACGCGGGCAGGGCGGCTCGTGTGAAGTCTCACCGGATCGTGTGAAGTCTCACCGGTCCGTATGAGGTCGGGACGAGTCGTGCGGATTCGTGCGGAGCCGGGTGGCGCGGGGTGCACTCCGCGCCACCCGGCTCCTGTGCGTCCGCCCGGGGCGCTCACGGCTCATCGCGCTCGCCGCACCGCTCCTCGCGCACTCCCAAGCCGCTTGTCGCGCGGCCCGGCGTTCCGAAGGGTTGGCGCCTCGTCGGCGCGCGCCGGCCGCGGCGGGGTCAGAGCGTGGAGAGTGCGGTGATCGCCGCTCGTACGGTCTCCCGGTCGAGAGCGCGTTCCTGAAAAGTGCGGTGGATGGTCCAGCCCTCGATGAGCGCGTCGATCGCGAGGCAGGCGCGTTCGCCGAAGTGCGGGGCGAGGGCCGAGTGGCTGCGCGCCAGCCAGTCGACGGTCAGGGACGCCACCTTCGGGTTGTGCCGGGCGCAGGCGTACAGCTCGAACATCAGCGTCAGCTCGCGGTCCGTGGCGTACTCCGGACCGCAGATCAGCCGCACCACCGCCTCGATTGCCTCCTCCCGGCCCGGCGCGGCCGGGAGTTCGGCGCGGTACTGGACGGACATCGTCTCCACGAGCAGCGCGAAGGCCCGTTCGATGATCTCGTCGAGGTTGGCGAAGTGGTAGGTCGACAACCCCAGGGAGACGCCGGCCGTCTCGGCGATCCTGCGGTGCGTGGTGCGGTGCACGCCCCGGGTCGCGATGACCTCCAGCGCGGCGTGCAGAATCGCCGCCGCGCGATCGTTCTCCCTCGCCGCCGATCCCGCTGAGGGCTTCCCCGTCACCGATCTCGCCTCCGCTTCCCCGTGTTGAACCGGTGGACGGGACTGTACAGTCGTACGGGCTGTACATCTGTACAGTCTCCCGGGATCGTGTCGTGAGGGAGTTGCCGATGCCGTTCACCGCGACCAGGCGCAGGCGAGCGATGTTCGTGCTGTTCATGATTCCGGGGCTGGCGATGTCCACCTGGGTCACCCGGACCCCGGACATTCGCGACATGGTCGGGGCGAGCACCGCGCAGATGGGGCTGATCCTGCTCGGGCTCTCGGTCGGCTCGATGACCGGTGTGCTGTCCTCGGGCACACTGGTCTCGCGCTGGGGGACCCGCCCGGTGACCCTGACCGGGATGACGCTCGTCGCGCTGAGCCTGCCGGTGATCGCCGTCGGCGCCCACCTCGGCACGGGCGCCGCCGTCTCGTTCGGGATGATGCTGTTCGGCCTCGGGGTCGGCGGCGGTGAGGTCTCGCTCAACGTCGAGGGCGCCGAGGTCGAACAGGCCCTGGGCCGCTCGGCGTTGCCCGCGATGCACGGAATGTTCAGCGTCGCGACCACCCTCGGCGCCGTGATCGGCATTCTCTGCAACGCCGTCGGAGTGCCGGTCCTGCTGCACCTCCCCGCCATGACCGCACTCGCCGCCGCCTGCCTGGTGTACGCGATGCGCTTCGTACCCCCGGGCGTCGGCCGGGTGGACCGTGCCGACACGGGCACCGGGAGCGCCGGGCCGCTCGGCCTGCTGCGCGACCGCACGCTGCTGCTGATCGGCGTGGTGATCCTCGCGATGGCGTTCGCGGAGGGCTCGGCCAACGACTGGCTTCCGCTCATCGTCGTGGACGGTCACGGACTCTCCGCCACTGCGGGCTCGATCGCCTACGCCGCGTTCGCCGCCGCGATGGCGGTGGGGCGCTTCGGCGCGGGCTACTTCCTCGCCCGACACTCCCGCGCGACCGTGGTGCGCGCCAGCGCGCTCTCCGGCGCGGTCGGCCTCGCGCTGGTGATCTTCGCGGAGCACCCCGCGCTGGTCATGGCCTCCGTACTGCTCTGGGGCCTCGGTGCCTCGGTCGGCTTCCCCGTCGCCATCTCGGCCGCAGGCGAGTCCGGGCCCGACTCCACCGCCCGGGTCTCCCTCGCCGCCACCATCGGGTACGTCGCCTTCCTGGTCGGCCCGCCCGCACTCGGCTTCCTCGGCGACCACTACGGACTGCGGACGGCGATGATCCTCGTACTGGCGCTGATGGGCGTCGCCTTCGCCACCGCACGGGCCGTCGGCACCTCGCGCGGCAGCGAGGCGAAGGCCCCGGTGGCGACGAACGTCTAGCTCACCGGCAGCGCTGCGCGACGTCAGCGCCGCTCGCGCTGCCGGCGCTTCGCGTCAACCTTCGTACGGCGCAGACCCGTTCGAGTGGCGAGTGTTCGTTCCTCGCTCGTCACTTCATATGTGGACCTAGTTTCCCGATCATGGTCACAACGCGCCATGAAACCGCACACCGGATCTTCCAGGAACGTCCGGAGCTGCTGGGGCCCATATTCGAGATCCTGGGAGTACCGCCGCCGAGGGACGCCGTGGTGGAAGTGCTCACCCCCGACAAACCGAGATGCGACCGCTGGAACGCCGGGTCGACTCCGTACTGCGGGTCAAACCCGCCGACGGGGAACGCTTCCTCCTCGCCATCGAGGCCCAGGGACGCAGGGACACCACGAAGGCCGTCAACTGGGCGTACTACGTTGCCTACCTGGCCGCGAAGCATCAGTGCCCCGTGCTGCTCCTGGTGATCTGCCAGGACAAGGCGACCGCGAACTGGGCCGCCGGACCGTTCCCGCTCGGCACTCCCGAGTGGGCGGCGCTGTCCCTGCACCCGCTCGTCGTGGGCCCCGGCAACGTGCCGGTGATCCTGGACGAGGAAGAGGCGTCACGCGATCTGACGATGGCCGCCTTCTCCGCCCTGACACATGGCAGGGACGGGGACGCAACGGCCATACTGGACGTGCTGGCCCGCGCGTTGGGCCGGGCGGACCAGGCGACGCTGGAGTATTTCGCCGACTTGTTGGAGGTCGGTCTGGGGGACACCCGGGCCGGGCGGACCTGGAGGACATTGATGACCATGGCCATTTACTTCCCGGGCCGTCGGACCCTTCGTGAGGAGTCCTATCTGGAGGGCAAGGCCGAAGGCGTGACCGAAGGCGTGGTCGCCGGTCGGGCTGAAGGTGTGGCTGTGGCTGTGTTGCGGGTGTTGGAGCGGCGTGGTGTGTCGGTGTCCGAGGGGGTGCGCTCGCGGGTGACGGGGTGTGCGGATCCCGAGTTGTTGGATCTGTGGTTGGACCGTGCTTTCGCGGTCGCCGCCGCCGAGGAGATCTTCCTCGACGAGGAGTGAGCTCCGGGTTGTTGGTGGGTCGGTCCTTGGTGTTCGGGCCGGCCCACAGCCGTGCGGGGCTGCACGGCGGGGAGCCCTTCGGAGACGAGGGGCCGGCGTGAACGGCTTCCTGCGTTCAGTGTTTGGGCCGGGCGGATCGGGCGACGCTGGAGTATTTCGCCGACTTGTTGGAGGTCGGTCTGGGGGACACCCGGGCCGGGCGGACCTGGAGGACATTGATGACCATGGCCATTTACTTCCCGGGCCGTCGGACGCTTCGTGAGGAGTCCTATCTGGAGGGCAAGGCCGAAGGCGTGACCGAGGGCAAGGCCGAAGGTGTGGTCGCGGGTCGGGCTGAAGGTGTGGCTGTGGCTGTGTTGCGGGTGTTGGAGCGGCGTGGTGTGTCGGTGTCCGAGGGGGTGCGCTCGCGGGTGACGGGGTGTGCGGATCCCGAGTTGTTGGATCTGTGGTTGGACCGTGCTTTCGTGGTCGCCGCCGGCGAGGAGATCTTCCTCGACGAGGAGTGAGCTCCGCGGGGGCGGGCCGGACGGAGTCGTATCCGTCGGCCCGCCCCTGCTCGCGCGGGGCGGCGACACCGTTCCGAGCCCCGAGGAGCTTGAGACCGAGCTTCGGTGCTCGGGAACGGTGTCGCCTCGGGCCCGGGCAGCTGCTACTCCTCGCCCTCCAGATCGCCCTCGGCCTCCAGGAGGGTCTGTTTCAGGGCTGCCAGCGTCTGTGCGTCCGGCTTCTCCCACATGCCGCGGGACTCGGCCTCCAACAGGCGCTCCGCCATGCCGTGCAGCGCCCAGGGGTTGGCCTCCTGGAGGAAGGCGCGATTCTCCGGATCCAGGACGTAGGTCTGGGCGAGCTTGTCGTACATCCAGTCGGCCACCACGCCCGTGGTGGCGTCGTAGCCGAAGAGGTAGTCCACGGTCGCGGCCAGCTCGAAGGCGCCTTTGTAGCCGTGCCTGCGCATCGCCGCGATCCACCGAGGATTGACCACCCTGGCGCGGAAGACCCTGGAGGTCTCCTCCGACAGAGTGCGGGTGCGCACCGTCTCCGGCCGTGTGCTGTCGCCGATGTACGCCTCGGGCGCGGTGCCGCTCAACGCCCGTACGGTGGCGACCATTCCGCCGTGGTACTGGAAGTAGTCGTCGGAGTCGGCGATGTCGTGCTCGCGGGTGTCGGTGTTCTTCGCGGCGACGGTGATCCGGGCGTAGGCGGTCTTCATCTCCTCGTGGGCGGCTCTGCCCTCCAGCCCGCGTCCGTATGCGTAACCGCCCCAGACGGTGTACACCTCGGCGAGGTCGGCGTCGGTGCGCCAGTCCCTGCTGTCGATGAGCTGGAGCAGGCCCGCGCCGTAGGTGCCGGGGCGGGAGCCGAAGATGCGGGTGGTGGCCCGGCGTTCGTCGCCGTGCTCGGCGAGATCGGCCTGGGTGTGGGCGCGGACGTGGTTGTCGGCGGCGGGCTCGTCGAGGCCGGCGGCCAGCTTCACGGCGTCGTCGAGCAGCCCGATGACATGCGGGAAGGCGTCCCGGAAGAATCCGGAGATGCGCAGCGTCACATCGATGCGCGGCCGACCCAACTCCGCGAGCGGCACCGGCTCCAGGCCGTTGACCCGGCGCGAGGCGTCGTCCCAGACGGGACGGACGCCGAGCAGCGCGAGTGCCTCCGCGATGTCGTCGCCGGAGGTGCGCATCGCGCTCGTGCCCCACAGGGACAGGCCGACGGAGCTCGGCCACTCGCCGTGGTCCGCGCGGTAACGCTCCACCAGGGATTCGGCCAGCGCCTGCCCGGTCTCCCAGGCAAGGCGGCTGGGCACCGCCTTGGGGTCCACGGAGTAGAAGTTGCGGCCGGTCGGCAGCACGTTGACCAGGCCGCGCAGCGGGGAGCCGGAGGGCCCGGCAGGTACGAAGCCGCCGTTCAACGCGTGGACGCAGTGGGCGACTTCGTCGGTGGTGGCGGCCAGCCGCGGTACGACCTCACGGGCCGCGAAGGCGAGGATGTCGGCGACCGCCTGCTGCTGCTCCGGGGGGACCGCGGCGGCGACCGACGGCACCGAATCGGGCGACCAGCCCGCCGCCTCCATCGCCTCGACGAGCGCGCGAGCCCGCTCCTCCGCCTCGTCCGCGCTGGTGCGGGTGGCGGCGGACTCGTCCAGGCCGAGCGCCTCGCGCAGCCCGGGCAGCGCGGAGGTGCCGCCCCAGATCTGGCGGGCGCGCAGGATGGCGAGCACCAGGTTGACGCGCTCGGGGCCGGAAGGGGCCCCGCCGAGGACATGGAGGCCGTCGCGGATCTGGGCGTCCTTGACCTCGCAGAGCCAGCCGTCGACGTGCAGCAGGAAGTCGTCGAAACCGTCGTCCTCGGGGCGCTCTTCCAGCCCGAGGTCGTGGTCGAGCTTGGCGGCCTGGATGAGGGTCCAGATCTGGGCGCGGATCGCCGGCAGCTTGGCCGGGTCCATCGTGGAGATGGCCGCGTACTCGTCCAGGAGCTGTTCGAGGCGGGCGATGTCGCCGTAGGAGTCGGCGCGTGCCATGGGCGGGACGAGGTGGTCGATCAAAGTGGCGTGCACACGGCGCTTGGCCTGGGTCCCCTCGCCGGGGTCGTTGACCAGGAACGGGTAGATCAGGGGGAGGTCGCCGAGCGCGGCGTCGGGGGCGCAGGCCGCGGAGAGGCCCGCGTTCTTGCCGGGCAGCCACTCCAGATTGCCGTGCTTGCCGAGGTGGATCATGGCGTCCGCGCCGAAACCGCCCTCCGCGGCGCTGCTGCCGATCCAGCGGTAGGCGGCCAAATAGTGGTGGGAGGGCGGGAGATCGGGGTCGTGGTAGATGGCCACGGGGTTCTCGCCGAAGCCCCGGGGCGGCTGGATGACGATGAGGAGATTGCCGCGGCGCAGCGCGGCGAGCACGATGTCGCCCTCCGGGTTGCGGCTGGTGTCCAGGAACATCTCGCCCGGCGGCGGCCCCCAGTGCTCCTCGACCGCCTCGCGCAGCTCGGCCGGGAACTCGGCGAACCAGCGGCGGTAGGTGGCGGCCGGGACGCGCACCGGATTGCGCGCCAACTGCTCCTCGGTCAGCCACTCCTGGTCGTGGCCGCCGGCCTCGATCAGGGCGCGGATCAGATCGTCGCCCTCGCCGGACTCCAGACCCGGCACCGCCTCCGGGCCCTCCTCCGGACCGAGGTCGTACCCCTCCTCGCGCAGCCGCCGCAACAGCGCCACGGCGGAGGCGGGGGTGTCGAGGCCGACGGCGTTGCCGATGCGCGAGTGCTTGGTGGGATAGGCGGAGAGGACCAGGGCGAGGCGCTTCTGCGCGTTGGGCACATGGCGAAGTCGCGCGTGGCGAACGGCGATCGAGGCGACCCTCGCGGTGCGCTCGGCGTCGGGCACATAGGACGGCAGACCGTCCTCGTCGATCTCCTTGAAGGAGAACGGCACCGTGATCAGCCGTCCGTCGAACTCGGGCACGGCGATCTGGCTGGCGGCGTCCAGCGGGGTCACGCCCTCGTCGTTCTCCTCCCAGGCGGCGCGTGAGGAGGTCAGACACAGGGCCTGGAGGATCGGCACGTCCAGACCGGCGAGCGCGCCCGCGTCCCAGGACTCGTCGTCCTCGCCGGCGGAGGCGCCCGCGGGGGTCGCGCCGCCCGCGGCCAGCACGGTGGTGACGATCGCGTCCACCCCGCGCAGCTCCTCGATCAGCTCGGGCTCGGGCGCGCGCAGCGAGGCGACGAACAGCGGCAGCGCCCGGCCGCCGGACCGCTCCACCGCGGTGCAGAGCGCCTCCACGAAGGCGGTGTTGCCGCTCATGTGGTGGGCGCGGTAGTAGAGCACCGCGATCAACGGGACGGTCCCCTGCGGCGGTTCGACGCCGGACGGGGAGCCGGCCGGTGCCTCGGCCGCGGCGGTGCGCTCCAACCTGCCCCAGGTGGGGGCGGGACTGGGCGGCTCGAACCCGTGGCCGGAGAGCAGCACGGTGTCGGAGAGGAAGCGGGCCAACTGCTCCAGATTCCCCGGGCCTCCGTGCGCGAGGTACGCGTGGGCCTCCGCCGCGATGCCGACCGGGACGGTGGAGGCCTCCATCAGCTGGGCGTCGGGGGCCTGCTCGCCGGTGAGGACCACGACCGGACGCGGCTGCCCGCGCAGGATGTCCAGCCCCTCCTGCCAGGCGCGGATGCCGCCCAGGAGCCGCACCACCACGAGATCGGTGCCCTCCAACAGACCGTCGAGCTCGTCGAGTTCGATGCGGGAGGGGTTGGCCAGACGGTAGTTGACGGGGCCGCCCGCCGCGGCTCGGGCGGACAGCAGGTCCGTGTCGGACGTCGACAGCAGCAGAATCATCGCAGCGTCAAGCCTTCCTCGGGGTCCGCGCCCCGGGCGGTGGTCGGACGGCGGGAGTTCCTGACTCACCCGGCTCGGAGGGCGACGGGACGCCGAGCGTCCTGAGTCGCGCACCGGGCCGGGCACACAGTGGCGGGACCGCGCCGGAATCTCACCGGGCTTCCTCCCCTGGGTGCCGTCTTGGCGGCGGCGGGCCTCCTGGCCTGCCACAGAGCATCGTACGACCAGATCGAATTCCTTGTTCCGGCCTGTGGAAAACCCTCCTGGACGGACGGGCCGGGTGCCTGTGGACAACCGGATGTCGCTCCGTCGCCGCAAGGGTGCAGAGCCGGTGCGGAGGCAGACTCCGGTGCGTGAGGTTCTGCTCCGGAGCGCCGACGGCGGCGCATTTGTGTCATGACTCGGTCGCTGTCCACAGGTGGTTGTTGTTCCGCTCGGGACGTCTGCCGGAGACTCGCGGCAGGCGGTACGGCCCGTACGGCTCGGTGTTCACGCATCGGCTCCGGGCCTCGACGGCCGCCCCGGAGCCGCCCGACGACCACGGCCGGCCGGGACCACACGCGTACGACAAGGAGTCCGCTTTGCCCGCACCGAGGACGCAGTCTCTGCACCAGACCTCCCAGCCGCTCACCGCACTCACCCCGCTCGCCCCGCGGCGGTCCGCCGGCCGCAGCCTGATCCGGGCGGGAGCGGCTCTTGCCGCGGCGGGCGCACTCGTCGCGGTCGGCGCCACGGCCCACGCGGCCCAGCTGCCCGGTGTCGACGGCGGAGCGGCCGCTCCCACCTTCCTGGAGGCCGACGAGCTGCCGCCCGCCTCGACCGGCTGGACCGCGGGCGAGGTCGGTGCGGGCACCGGCGATCCGCGCTTCTGCCTGCCCGAGGAGCTGCCTCAGGACGGCTCGCACCACCGCGAGTTCCGCACCGAACTGGAGACCTCGGCCCACCAGTTGGTCCTGCGCGCCGAGGACGCCGAGGCCGCGGAGGAGCTCGCCGACCGGCTGAACGCGGCCGTCGAGAAGTGCGCCTCCGGCTTCGAGCAGGAGAACCCGGACGCCACCGCCGAGTACAAGGACTTCGGGGCCGTCCCGGTCCGGGGAGGCGGCTGGGTGCACGGTGTGACCACGGACGTGCCGAACTCCGCCAAGGACGTCCACCTCATCGGCGTCGGGCTCAACGGCGACCGGGTCACGGTCGTCGGCTGGGGCGAGTACGGTTCCTTCGACGACGCACCGTCGAAGGCGTTCCACAGCACGCTGGAGACGGCCATGGTCAACCTCGACTGACGCGCGCGGGCCCGTACGGCCCCGGCCCGCGGTCCGTCGCGGACCATCGGCCGGGGCTCCGCCGCCCGTCGACGGCGGCCCGACCGTTCCGACAACGGCGTCCGACAGCGGCGCTCGTTCCCGGCGGCGGTCACAGCGCCGGACCCCGGTGATTCCGGTGGTCGGGGCGGGTACGGGGCGGATGCAGCCACCTCGCGAACGGGCCGTCGCCGGACGCGTCGTATGCTCGCGGCCATGTCAGCAGACCAGCCCGGCCGTGGTTCCGCGCGCGCCCAGCAGCCGCCCTCGCGGGAGCGCGACGACGCCTGTCCCGGCGTGTTGCGACTGCACACCGCTGCCGACGGCGAGCTGGCCAGGATCAGGATCGTCGGCGGGCGGCTGGACGCCGGTCAGGCGGAGGTGCTGGCCATGGTCGCGGAGGCGATGGGTGACGGCCGCCTCGATCTGACCTCTCGTGGCAATGTCCAGCTTCGCGGTCTCGGCCTCAGTGCGGGGCGGGAGTTGGGGCGCTGGCTGGAGTCCTGTGGGCTGATGCCCTCGCGGCGCCACGAGCGGGTCCGGAACGTGGTGGCCTCCCCGTTCGCGGGGCTGGACGGCGCGGGGGCGGGTTCGCTCGACGACGCCCTTGTCGAGCTCGATGAACTGCTGTGCAACAGCGAAGAAGCGGTGTCGCTCTCGGGGCGCTTCCTCATCGCGCTGGACGACGGCCGCGGCGATGTGGCCAGCCTCGACCCTGATGTGTGCCTCCTCCCGGCCGGAGGCGGGCAGGAGGAGGCGGACGAAGCGGTGTTGAGCTTCGGCGCCGAGGCGACCGTACGACTGCGGCGGGCGGACGGTCCGCGTGCGGCGCTGTGCGCAGTCGAGATGTTCGTCGCCGCCGCCCGCGCTTCCCGACCGGCCGGCGCGTGGCGCGTGCGCGAGCTGCCTCCTCGACTCACTCCCGATTCGGACGGGTTGAGTGCGGCGCTCGCCGAGCTGGGCATCGTCTCGACGCCCGTTCCGCCGTCGCAGGCCGCCCTGCCGTCTCAGGCCGTTCCGCCCTTCCTGACACCGCCGCCCGGCTTCCTTCTCCACCCCGACGGCGGCCGTTCGCTGCACGTCCTCGCCCCGCTGGGCAGGCTCTCCGTGGCCCAGTGGCGACTGCTGGCCCGCAGCGCCTCGGCTGCGTCCTCCGGCGGGCGGCTGCGCATCACACCCTGGCGCGGTGTCGTACTGCCGGGCGTCGAGGATCCGCGCACAGCAGAGGAGTTGAAGCAGGCGGGCCTCGTCACGGAACCCGGCTCCCCGTGGCACGGCGTGACCGCCTGTACCGGACGCCCCGGCTGTGCCTCCTCCCTCGCCGACGTACGCGCGGACGCCGCCGCGGTGCTCGCCACGTACACCGCCGCACCCGACCCGGACGGTCCCGCGCCGGCCGGCAGAGACGCCGCCCCCGCGCCGGCTGACAAGCCGGACGGTTCCGTTCCGGCCGGCAGAGACGCCGCCCCCCGCCCCGTACACGCGCCTGCTCCCGTCGATGTCCCCGGCGCCACGGCGCTGCCGGTGCACTGGTCCGGTTGTGCGCGCAGATGCGGCCACCCGGCGGGGAGTTGGGTCGACGTCCTGGCCGAGGAGTCGGGCGGGTACCGGATCGCGGTGCGCGGCAGCGACGATCCGCCCCCGGCCGCTCCGGCAGCCCTGGGCGCCCCGGCCGCCCCGGGCGCCGTCGAGACCGAGGAGCTCGCCCTGCACCTCGCGGAAGCCCGCGCCCCCGCACGCGTTCCCGCCCGCACCACCGCCCCTGTCGGCGCCCCGCCGACTCCGCACGGCCACGGGGCGCCCGAGCCGATACCCGCCCCGCAGCCCGTACGCACCACGTCAGGCACGAAATGAGCGACTCCACAGTGTTCGAGTACGAGAAGGACGGCGCGGCGATCTACCGCGAGTCCTTCGCCACCATCCGTGCCGAGGCGGATCTCGCCGGGCTTCCCGCCGATGTGGCG
Source organism: Streptomyces sp. XM4193 (assembly GCF_023072595.1). GTDB lineage: Bacteria > Actinomycetota > Actinomycetes > Streptomycetales > Streptomycetaceae > Streptomyces. The sequence goes on along the minus strand of NZ_JALLGK010000008.1, from coordinate 280,522 downwards.
CAGGTCGCGGTGCGGATGATCCACGCCTGCGGCATGACCGACCTGGTGCGGGACCTCGTCCACACGCCGCGAGTCGTCGCCGACGCGCGTGCCGCGCTCCGCGCCGGTGCGCCGATCTTCTGCGATGTCGCGATGATCGCCAGCGGTGTCACCCGCAAGCGGCTGCCGGCCGACAACGAGGTGGTCTGCACGCTGGCCGACCCCCGGGTGCCCGAACTCGCCGCACGGCACGCGACCACCCGCAGCGCCGCGGCCCTCGACCTGTGGGGCGACCGCCTGGCCGGTTCGGTCGTCGCCGTCGGCAACGCGCCGACCGCGCTCTTCCGCCTGCTGGAGCTGATCGACGCAGGTCGACTGCCGCGTCCGGCGGCGGTGATCGGCGTCCCGGTCGGCTTCGTCGGAGCCGCCGAGTCCAAGGACGCCCTCGCCGAGTACTCCGGCGCCCAGGGGCCGCTGGAACACCTGGTGGTACGTGGACGACGCGGCGGCAGCGCCATCGCCGTCGCCGCCCTGAACGCGATCGCGAGCGAGACGGAATGACCGACATGAACGCCTCCCGCACCCCTGCCCCGTCGAACTCGCCGACCCCCGACGCCGCCACAGCCGCCCCCGACGCCGCAGCACCCGCCCTCGCTGCCGCATCCGCCGCGGCCCCCAACTCCGCCACCGCCCCCGGCTCCGCCACCGCACCCGCCACCGCACCCGACCCGCGTGCGGTCGACGGGTCGGGCCGCGGCCGGCTGTACGGCGTCGGGCTCGGTCCCGGCGATCCCTCGCTGATGACCCTGCGCGCGGTGGAGGTCATCGCCGCGGCGGACGTCGTCGCGTACCACAGTGCCCGGCACGGGCGTTCGATCGCGCGTTCCATCGCGGCCCGGCACCTCACCGAGAACCACATCGAGGAGCCGCTGGTCTACCCGGTCACCACCGGCACCACCGATCACCCGGGCGGCTACCGGGGCGCGATGGAGGAGTTCTACGCCGAGTCCGCCGCCCGGCTCGCGGCGCATCTGGACGCGGGCCGCACGGTGGCGGTGCTGGCCGAGGGCGACCCGCTCTTCTACGGCTCCTACATGCACATGCACAAGCGCCTGGCGGACCGCTATCCGACCGAGGTGATCCCGGGGGTCACCTCCGTCAGCGCCGCGGCCGCGCGGCTCGGTACGCCGCTCGCGGAGGGCGAGGAGGTCCTCACGATCCTCCCCGGCACCCTCCCGGAGGAGGAGCTGGCCGCGCGCCTGGCCGCCACCGACGCCGCGGTGGTGATGAAGCTCGGCCGCACCTTCCCCGCGGTGCGCAGGGCGTTCGACGCCGCCGGGCGGCTGCCGGAGGCGCGGTACGTCGAGCGGGCGACGATGGCGGGCGAGCGCACCGGGCCGCTGGTGGAGGCGGACGAGTCGACGGTTCCGTACTTCTCCGTCGCCGTGCTGCCCTCGCGCGTCTCCAACCCGCCGCCCGCGCCGTCGCACGGGGAGGTGGTGGTCGTCGGCCTGGGGCCGGCCGGGCCGAACTGGCTCACGCCGCAGGCGCGCGGCGAGCTCGCCGCAGCACAGGAACTGGTCGGCTACACCACCTATCTGGACCGCACACCGCGCCGCCCCGGCCAGGGACGGCACGCCTCCGACAACAAGGTGGAGGCCGAACGCGCCGAGTACGCCCTGGAGTTGGCACGTCGCGGCCGACGTGTCGCGGTGGTCTCCTCGGGCGATCCGGGGGTCTTCGCGATGGCCACCGCCGTGCTGGAGGCCGCCTCGGCGGAGCCGTACACCGATGTACCGGTGCGGGTCGTGCCCGGGGTCACCGCCGCGCACGCCGCCGCCTCCAGAGTCGGCGCACCGCTCGGCCACGACTACGCGACGATCTCGCTCTCCGACCGCCTCAAGCCCTGGGAGGTCATCGCCGAACGGCTGCGTGCCGCCGCCGGGGCGGACCTGGCGCTGGCGCTGTACAACCCCGGTTCGCGCAGCCGCACCTGGCAGGTGGCCAAGGCGCGTGAGCTGCTGCTGGAGCACCGTGCCCCCGACACCCCGGTGGTGCTCGCCCGCGATGTGGGCGGGCCCGGGGAGCGCGTACGGACCGTACCGCTGGCCGAACTCGACCCGCAGGACGTCGACATGCGCACGATCCTGCTCGTCGGCAGCTCGCGCACCCGGGCCGTACGGCGCGGCGACCGGGACGCCCCCGCCGTCTGGACCCCGCGCAACTACCCGGCCTGACCGGCCCGTTCACGCCCGCGGCCGGGCCGGGCCGGCCCGGCTCGGGAGCTTCGAACCGGTTCGAAGCTCCCGGCTCGGGGGGCGGTTCGGGCTCACCGCACGAACCCGTCACCCGTACGCCGACGCTGTGCGTTCTCGCGCTGCGGGAAGCATCGCCGTACGCGTCGTGGGCGCGTGAACCGCGGCGTCCCGCGGGCTGCTTCGGCCGACCCGGCGTCAAGGCTCAAGGTCCCTCGACGGCACGCGAACGCCCCTGTAGGCGCCGCCACGGCCGGTGAGCCGGAGCCGTCCACAGACGACGAACCCCGACACCGTCCACCTGCGCCGCCGGGCAGCGGTCGACCCCATGCCGCGCGCCGCCGCCACTGAACTCCCCGCCCGGCGAACGGACTTCGGCCTCCGAGGCTGTGCGCCGCCCGCCACGCACCACCCACACGCCGCCCATCGCGCACCAACCGCCCACCGCGCACCAACCGCACACCGCACCAACCGCCCACCGCCCTCGCGGTGTTCACCGGGAGAGGAGCAGCCGCAGCGCTTCCTGGACGTCGGAGGCGGCTGGTACGCCGTCGGGGCTCGGCGGCCGGCTCAACAGCACGACGGGGATGCCGCGTTCGCGTGCGGCGAGGAGTTTGGGGGCGGTGGCGGAGCCGCCGCTGTTCTTGGTGACGAGCACGTCGATGTGGTGGTCGGCGAGCAGGGCCCTTTCGCCCTCCAGGGTGAACGGGCCTCGGGAGAGCCGGAGTTGGTGGTGCGGTGGGCAGTCGGCCGGGTCGGGGGCGTCGACGGAGCGGATGAGGTACCAGAGCAGGGGTGCGCGGTCGCGGAAGGGGCGCAGTTCGCCGCGTCCGGTGGTGAGGAAGGCCCGGCGGCCCAGCTCCGGCAGCAGAGCGGCGGCTTCGTCGAGCGACCCGACCTCGTGCCAGCGGTCGCCGGGCTCCGGGCGCCAGGGCGGGCGGCGTACGGCGAGCAGCGGGACGCCGGTGTCCGCGGCGGCCCGCGCCGCGTTGCGGCTCATCGTGGCGGCGAAGGGGTGGGTGGCGTCGACGAGGGCGTCCACCCGGTGGGCCCGGAGCCAGGCCGCCAGGCCGGCCGCTCCGCCGAAACCGCCGATCCGTACGCCGCCGTTCGGCAGCCGGGGGCGGGCCACCCGTCCGGCGAGCGAACTGGTGACTTTCAACTCCGGTCGCTGTGCGAGGAGTTCGGCGGCGAGATGACGGGCGTCGGCGGTGCCGCCCAGAATCAGCACATGCTTCACAGCGCCGCGCAGCCTTCCGCGGGGCGGTCGCGGTCCGGCGAGTAGAGGTGGCTGTCGGGGAACGACTCGGCGGCGAGCGTCCGTCCGACGATGATGACCGCGGTGCGCAACAGCCCTGCCTCCTGCGTGAGTTCGGCGATGTCGGCCAGGGTTCCGCGCAGTACGACCTCGTCGGGACGGCTCGCCATGGCGACGACCGCGGCGGGGCACCGGGGTCCGTAGTGCGGCAGCAGCTCCTCGACGACCGCCTCCACGTGCCGGGTGGCCAGATGGAGCACGAGCAGTGCGCCGCTGCGCCCCAGGGTGGCGAGGTCCTCGCCCGGCGGCATGGCGGTGGCGCGCCGGGCGATACGCGTCAGGATCACGGTCTGCCCGACCTCCGGAACGGTCAGCTCCCGCTTCAGCGCCGCGGCCGCGGCGGCGAACGCCGGTACGCCGGGGACCACTTCGTAGGGCACGCCGGCCTCGTCCAGTCTCCGCATCTGCTCGGCGACCGCGCTGAAGACCGAAGGGTCGCCGGAGTGCAGCCGGGCGACGTCGTGTCCGGCCTCGTGGGCGGCGGTCAACTCCTGTGTGATGCGGTCCAGATCGAGGTTGGCGGTGTCCACCAGCCGCGCGTCGTCCGGGCATTCGGCCAGCAGCTCCCTCGGCACCAGACTGCCGGCGTACAGGCAGACCCGGCATGAGGCGAGTGTGCGGGCGCCGCGCACGGTGATGAGGTCGGCGGCGCCGGGGCCCGCCCCGATGAAGTACACGGTCATGGTCGGTCTTCCACTTCCTCTGCTGCCGTTGCGTCGTGCTCGTCGGTCCCGCCGCTCTCGCCGCTCACACCGCGCCCGGTCAACGGGCCCGGCGCGCCCCGCACTTCGCCCTCCACCGCCGCACCGCGCCGCGCGCCCGGTCCGGCCTCCGGCCCGGTGCCGGGGCCGTCGTCGGGGTCGTCGTCGCCCCTGACCGCGGCCCACTGGGTGACGGGCATCGCCTGCCGCCAGCCCGTGAAGCCGCCGACCGGCCGGGCGTGGCTGACCGCGAGGCGGATCAGTTCGCCGCCGTGTCGTGCGTACCACCGGGCCAGCAGCGCCTCGGACTCCAGGGTGACCGCGTTGGCGACCAGTCGGCCGCCGGGCGGCAGCGCCCGCCAGCAGGTCTCCAGCAGGCCGGGTGTGGTCACTCCGCCGCCGACGAACACCGCGTCCGGAGTGGGGAGTTGGTCGAGTGCCTCGGGCGCCCGGCCGGTGAGCACGTGCAGTTCGGGGACGCCGAGCCGGTGCGCGTTGCGCACGATGCGCTCGCAGCGGGTGGCGTCGCGCTCGACCGTGTGCGCGGTGCAGCTGGGGTGGGTGCGCAGCCACTCGATCGCGATCGATCCGGAGCCGCCGCCGACGTCCCACAGCCGCTCGCCCGGAGCGGGAGCGAGTGCGGTGAGGGTGGCGGCGCGGACATGGCGTTTGGTGAGCTGGCCGTCGCTCTCGTACGCCTCGTCCGGCAGCCCCGGCACCGCGCCCAGCCGCAGCGCGCCCTCGGCCCGTGCGCAGTGGACGGCGACGAGGTTGAGACGGTCGCCGGGCTCGGCGTCCCACCGGTCGGCGGTGCCTCGGAGCAGGCGTTCGCGGGCGCCGCCGAGCTGTTCGAGCACCCACATGCTGCTCGGTCCGAACCCGCGCTCGCGCAGCAGCCGGGCCAGGCGTGCGGGGGTCTGCGCGTCGGAGCTGAGGACGAGCAGCCGGCGCCCGTCGTGGAGCCGGGCCGCGACGCGTTCCAGCGGGCGGCCGACGACCGAGACCACGTCGGTCTCCTGCGAGGGCCAGCCGAGCCGGGCGCAGGCGTAGGACATCGAGGACGGATGCGGCAGCACGCGCAGCCGCTCGTAGCCCAGCTCCTCGCCCAGAGTGCGGCCGATGCCGTAGAACATCGGGTCGCCGCTGGCCAGCACCGCCACCCGTCGCCCCGCCAGCGCCGCCATCCTCGGCACCACGGCCCTGCGCAGCGGCGAGGGCCAGGCCTCCAGCGTGGCCGAACACTCCCGCGGCGGCACCAGCGCGAGCTGGCGGGCGCCGCCGAGGATGACGTCGGCGGCGCGCAGCGCGTCACGGGAGGCTTCGGAGAGCCCTTCCCAGCCGTCGGCGCCGATGCCGACGACTGTCACCGGGTGGGGATTCTCGCTGCTCAATGCCGGTACCTCGACGTTCTGGGACTGGTGCCACTGTAGGCGGGCGGCTGCCTCGATTCTCCATCGGACCGCGATACCGCGCAGGTCACGGGTCCGGACGCTGCTCGTGCACGTGTCGTCCGGTGTCCGCCCAGCCGACCGGACGCCGGTGCGTGCCCGAGCGCCGGTCGAACCCCTAGGCTCGACCTCCGTGGACCAACTCAACCGTGTCACCGAGCTGTTGGACGAGACGCTGGGGCAGGAACTGCGGGGCGTCCATCTGCACGGCTCCGCCACCACCTCCGGCCTCCGACCCGCCAGCGATCTGGACGTGCTCGCCGTCGTCGGCACCTCCCTCTCGCCGGGTCAACGGCGCACGCTCACCGCGGAGTTGCTGCGGCTGTCCGGGATCTCGGAGCGGCTGCGGCCGGTCGAGCTCCTGGTGCTCGCGGCCCCCGACCTCACCCCCTGGAGCCACCCGCCCACCGCCGACTACCTCTACGGCGAGTGGTTGCGCGCCGAGTACGAGGCCGGCGTCGTGCCCGCCCGGGAGCCGATGCCCGACCTTGCGCTCCTGATCACCATGGCCCGCGCCGACGGCCGTACGCTCCTCGGGGCGCCGCCCGCCGAACTGCTGCCGCGGGTCCCGCACGCCGACGTGGTCCGCGCGAGCGTCGCCGGCGTCCCGGCCCTGCTCGCGGAGGTCGAGGACGACACCCGCAACGTCCTGCTCACGCTCGCCCGGGTGTGGGCGACCGTCGACACCGGCGGCATCCTCGCCAAGGACGCGGCCGCCGACTGGGCGCTGCCCCGGCTGCCCGCCGAGCTGCGTCCCGCGCTGGCCCACGCACGCGACCTCTACCGCTCCACCACCTACGCCGACGAGCGCTGGACGCCCGAACTGCGCGCACTCGTACGGCCGTTGGCGGACCACCTGGCATCCCGCACCGACACCGCGACCGGCTGACCGGGCCGTACGCGCGCACCTGCCGGCCCGCGCACGGTGCGGGAGTCGCGCGCGCCGGGCCCGCGCACGCACCGGGCCCGCGCACGTGTCGTACGAGGGCCGGGCCCGCGCACGGTGCGGGGTGCGTGCGTGGTGCACAGGTGTGTACGGGAGTCGCGCGCCCCGGCCGGCTCGCGGCCCGTCGCCGGTCAGGCGGTTCGCGGCAGGGTGAGCCACTCCTCCCAGGAGATGTCCCGGCCGAGGAAGCGGGGTCGCTCGAAGGGCCACTGTTCGGCGATCCACCGCGGCACCAGTGCGTCCAGCGCCTGCTCCTGCGCGCTGCCGACGAGCTCGTCCACCACCCACCAGGCGATCTCGGCGTCGGCACCGGTGCGCTCGGGCGGGTCGATGTACACGCAGCCGTGGAGCGCCGACTCGTGCGCGTCCAACAGCGCGTAGTTGAACGACTGGTGGGCGGCGATCTCCCGCTCGTGGCGCAGCAGGTCCACGCGGTCGTCCTCGAGGCTCAGCGACTCGGCCGGCCAGCCCCAGGCGGGACCGAAGATCTCCCAGAGCCGCTCGCGGGAGCCCATCACTGCGGGGTGGTCGATCGCGGTGTCCGCCTCGCGGATCGGCCGCAGATGCAGATCGGTCCCGGGAACGGGCACATGGACGGGGTGGACGAAGTCCGCGGGCAGCCAGCTCATGGCCGTCGAGGCTACTCCGCTCGGCCCCCGGAACCCGCCCGCCGCACCCCGACCGCCCGCCGCACCCCGCCCACCCGGCTCCGCACCCCGCCCGCCCGGCGCACCCCGACCGCCCGGCTCCGCAGCTGGTCGTGGCCGGTTCGGACGCGCGCTACAGCGGGGGTTCGAGGTCGGCCCAGGGGCTCGCGTCCTCCAGCGTCGTGGCCAGCGCGAGCAGGGTCGTCTCGCTGCCCCAGGGGCCGACGAACTGGACACCCAGGGGCAGCCCCTCCGCGGTGCGGTGCAGCGGTACGGACATCGCCGGGCGTCCGGTGATGTTGGCGAGCTGCGTGTACGGGGTGGCGGCCAGGTTCTCGACGATCACGTCCCGCCAGAGCTTCGTGCGGGCCAGCTTGCCCGCGAGCCCCAGCGCCAGCAGCGCCCTGCTGCCCGTCTGCATCCAGGAGGGGGTGTCCAACTCGCCGACCCGCACCGGCGGGCGGGCCAGCGAGGGGGTGAGCAGCAGGTCGTAGCGCTGGTGGAAGTCGGCGAGCGCCCGGGTGTGGGTGTTCCAGCGCTGGTGGCTGCCGAAGGAGTGGTGCGCGCGGGTGGCCCGGCCCGCGGCGGCGAGCAGCCGGGTGTCCAGCTCGAAGGCGCTGCTCTTCGCGCCGGTCTCCCGTCGGCGGTGGTCGAGGGTGAAGGCGACCTGGCCGTACCACATGTCCAGGAAGTCCTCGGCGAGTTGGCGTCCGTCGACGCCGGTCTCGGCCTCCTCCACCTCGTGCCCCAGCCCGCTGAGCAAGCGCGCCGCCGACTCGACCGCCGCGACTGCCTCGGGGTGCACCTCGGTGCCGATCGGCGACTGCGTGCTGAAGCCGATCCGCAGCCGCCCCGGTGCACGCAACGCACCCTGGGCGTACGGCAGTTCGGGGCGTGCGGCTTCGAACGGTCCGCCCGGGTCCGGCAGTTCGGTCAGCACGTCGAGCATGCGCGCCGAGTCCCGTACGGTTCGCGAGATCACGCCGTCGGTCGCGGCGCCGTGCAGGTACTCGGCCTGGAGCGGTCCGCAGGGGACCAGGCCGCGCCCCGGCTTGAGCGCGAACAGTCCGCAGCACGCCGCGGGTATCCGCAGCGAGCCGCCGCCGTCGTTTCCGCCGGCCACCGGCACGATCCCGGCCGCGACCGCCGCCGCCGACCCGCCCGAGGACCCGCCCGAAGTGCGCGCGGTGTCCCAGGGGTTGCGGGTGGGCCCGTACGCGCGGGGCTCGGTGACGCCCTTGATGCCGAACTCCGGGGTGTTGGTCTTGCCGAACACCACCAGGCCGGAGGAGAGCCAGCGCCGCACCGGCTCGCTGCTGCGCCCGGCCGGCGGGCCGTCCCGCAGGGCGGCGCAACCGCTGCCGGTCGGCTCGCCCTCGTAGTCCTGCAACAGGTCCTTGATCAGGAAGGGCACCCCGGCGAACGGCCCGTTCAGCTCTGTCCCCGCTCGGGCGCGGGCGGTCTCGTACATCGGGCGCACCACCGCGTTGACCCGGCCGTTGACGGCCTCGGTGCGGGCGATGGCGGTCTCCAGCAGCTCGCCGGCTGCGACCTCGCCGCCGGCCACCAGCTCGGCGAGGCCGGTCGCATCGTGACGGCGGTACTCGGCGTACTCCACGGGGTTCTCCTCGGACCGGAACGGAACAGCCGCACCCCGCCCCGGCCGACGGCGGCGTACGGCGCGCGCGTACGAGCCGCGACGCGTACGAACACGTCGCGTACGAACACGTCGCGTACAGCGCGCACGAACGGCGGGCGCGGGCGGACCGCGGCGCGCACCGGCCCGTGCCGGACGTGCGTACGGGGGTGCGGGCGGGTTACCGGAGCGTACGTGCGGTTCGGCGCGTGTGTCAGCCCCGCGGCCGTGCGGACGCGGTCCGACGATCGGGCCGTTCGCCACCCGATACCGGACGGCGGATGTCAGGTATCTGCGCTTCCCTAGCCGTATGGAGAGAACGAACTGGGCGGGCTTCGCCGCTGCCGAGCGCGACTTCGCAGCCGCCGTGGAGCGGCGGTTCACCGCGTACACCCACCATGTGCTGGCCACCCTGCGACGCGACGGGTCGCCCCGGCTCACCGGCATCGAGGCGACTTTTCGGGACGGCGAGCTGTGGCTCGGGATGATGCCGGGTTCGCGCAAGGCGCTGGACCTGCGGCGGGACGGCCGGTGCTCCCTGATGGCCAACCCGGGCCCGGACACCGCAGCGATGCTCGCCGACGGTGACGCACGGATCGCCGGCCGGGCGGTGGAGACGACCGACGAGGCGGCCGTGCGGCGCTACCTCCGGGGCCAGGAGCCCGCTCCCGAGGTCTTCCACCTGTTCCGCGTGGAGCCGACCGAGGTGGTCACCACCGGGGTGGACGGCGACCGGCTGGTGCTGCGCAGCTGGACGCCGGCCCGGGGACTGGTCACGATCCGCCGCGGCAACGGCGAGGAACCCGTCGAGGTCGAGCACTGACCGCGCCTGCGACCCACGGGCCCGCCGCGGCCCGTCGGGCCGAGCGCTGACCGGGCCTGCGGACTGGCGCCCCGCGGCCCCGGCCGCGGGGCGTCGGGCCGAAACGGGGTCGGGGGCGGTGGCCGCCGGCCCGTAGGGGGTGCCCGGGGGGCGCATCAACCGATCGGTTGATGGCCGTGCGAGCGCGTTGGGCGATGTGGCGCAGCCTGGCTCCGAACGAGGATTTCGGTCATGTCCATCATCGAAGTCAGCGGTCTGAGCAAGGCGTACGGGCCCAAACGTGCCGTCCAGGACGTCTCCTTCGAGGTGCGCGAGGGGGAGATCTTCGGCGTGCTCGGCCCCAACGGAGCCGGCAAGACGACCACCGTCGAGTGCGTCATCGGGCTGCGCACTCCCGACACCGGGCGCATCCGTGTCGCGGGATTCGATCCCGTCACTCAACGCCCCGCGCTCACCCGGGTGTTGGGCGCTCAGCTCCAGGAGGGGGAGCTGCCGCCGAAGATCACCGTGCGGGAGGTGCTGGAGCTCTACACCGCCTTCTACCCCGGCCCCGCGCCCTGGCGTCCGCTGGCCGAACGGCTGGGCCTGGACAAGAAGTTGGACGGACGGTTCCAGAAGCTCTCCGGCGGCCAGAAGCAGCGGCTGCTGATCGCGCTCGCGCTGATCGGCAATCCGCGCGTGGTGGTGCTGGACGAGCTGACCACCGGGCTCGACCCGCGGGCCCGCCGCGAGACCTGGCAGCTCATCGAGGAACTGCGCGACGCCGGCGTCACCGTCCTGCTGGTCACCCACTTCATGGCCGAGGCCCAGCGGCTCTGCGACCGGCTGGCGGTCATCGACGCCGGCCGGGTGGTCGCACTGGACACCCCCGAAGGACTGGTCGGCCGGGCGTCCGCGACGGCCGAGATCAGCTTTCTGCCCTCCGCGCCGCTGGAGGTCGCCGAGCTCGAAGCACTGCCCGAAGTCGCCTCCGTACAGCGGAAGTCGAACGGCAGGCTGATCGTCGGTGGCACCGACGAGACCGTCAACGCGGTCATCGGCCTGCTGGTCGGACGCGGTCTGCGGGCCCACCAACTCCGGGTCACCGAAGCGACGTTGGACGACGCGTATCTCGATCTGACCGGCGGGACCGCCGAGTTCGGGCCGCATGCGGGGGAGACCACCGGCGCGCAGCAGACCGGGCGGGACGCGCTCGCACCACGACCGGCGGTCGCCGGCACGCACGAGAAGAGGTCCTGAGATGCCCACTGCCGTGACCACCGAGAACGTTGGCGTCGCGCCCTCCGCGGTGCCGCGCACCAGATCGCTGCTCGCCGTGCTGCGCGCCGAAGGGCGACTCTTCCTGCGCGAACCGGGCTCGGCCTTCTGGGTCCTGCTCTTCCCGGCCGCGCTGCTCACGATCATCGGGCTGATCCCCTCGATGCGGGAGGTGTCCGAGGATCTCGGCGGCCGCCGCGTCGTCGACATCTATCTGCCCGTCGTGATCCTGCTGGCGATGATCACCGCCGGAGTGCAGGTGATGGCGCCGCTGCTCGCCGGCTACCGCGAACGGGGAGTGCTGCGGCGGATGTCCACCACCCCGGTGAGTCCGGGAGTGCTGCTCGCCGCGCAGATGGTGATCAACGGCGTCGCGATGCTCGTCGCCGCGGTGCTCGCGACAGTTGTCGGCGGCGTCGGTTTCGACGTGCCCATGCCGCAGAATCCGGTCGGCCACGTCCTCGTCCTGCTGCTCTCGCTGGCCTGCTCGCTCTCGCTCGGCGCCGCCCTCTCGGCGCTGGCGCGCACCACACGTGCCGCGACCACGCTCGGTTTGCTGGTCTACTTCCCGGCGATGTTCACGGTGGGCGTGTGGCTGCCGGTGCAGGCGATGCCCGACATCTTCCAGAGCATCGTCGAGTTCACGCCGTTCGGTGCCGCGTCCCAGGCATTCGACCAGGCGTCCCTCGGCGACTGGCCGAGTACGGGTCATCTGCTGGTGATCACGGTGTGGACCGTGCTCACCACCGCGGTCGCGGTCCGTTTCTTCCGCTGGGAGTGACGGGCCCGCACAACGACGGACGGCAGGACGACGGGCCGGCAGCAACGCGGAACGAGGACCGACGGACACGGCGGAACGGAAACGGCGGAGGTGCGGAGCGTGCGGCGTGGCCAGGTGGCGACGGACGGCCGGGCGAACGGGGTGGCTCGGCGCGAGTGGCGGGCTGCCGCGTCCTCCGGCGAGACTCCTCCCATGCCGGACACGATCCCCGCGGACTCCCCGACCGGCCCCGGGGAGTCCGTCGTCGCCCTCGACGGACAGCTCGCCCTGCGCCACCAGGTCACCGCCGAGATCAACTGGAACCGCTTCCTGCGCTGGGGCCCGCCGGGCCTGCTGGCGCTCGGCACGCTGATGTCGCTGGTCACCGTCGAACTGCTCGAGACGACCGGCGAACGGGTACTCGCCGGCGCGCTGCTCGCGCTGGCCGTGGTGCTCCAGGTGGTCTGGGACCGCCGGTGGCAGCGCCACCGGCGCGAAGCGGGGGCGCAGGGGGACCGGGAGGACGGCTGTCCACGGGGGTACAGCCGTCCTCCCGGACAACCGTCGGTGCCGCACGGCTCGGCGGCGTACTACGTGGTGCGGTCGGCGCTCGCGTTCGTGCTGACCTGGCTGAATCCGTTCTGGGCGCTCTTCGCCGTCAGCGGCTACTTCGACGCCACCCCACTGCTCGCCCGCGCCCGTGCACAGAAGCTCGGCCTGCTCGCCACGGCGGTCACGCTGGCCGGCTCGCAGTCCAGCGGCCTGCCGCCGCGCGACCTCCAGCACTGGGTCGTCTTTCTCGGCCTCTTCGCGCTGAACGGGCTGCTGGTGCTCGTCTTCTGGGGCATCGCGATGCGCGAGGGCGAACGCGACGAGTCCCGGGTCGCCGCCATCGCCGAGCTGGAACGTGCCAACGCCCGTCTCGCCCGGGCACTGCGCGAGAACGCCAATCTGCACGCCCAACTCCTCCTCCAGGCAAGGGAGGCGGGTGTCGCCGACGAACGCGGTCGGCTCGCCGCGGAGATCCACGACACCCTCGCCCAGGGGCTGACCGGCATCATCACCCAGCTCCAGGCGACCGCGGACGCACCCGACCCCGCCACCGCGGAGACCCACCGGCTGCGTGCCCTCGCGCTGGCCCGCGACAGCCTCGGCGAGGCCCGACGCTCCGTCCACGGGCTCGGCCCGGCTGCTCTGGAGCATGCTGAACTGCCCTGCGCGGTACGGGAGTTGGTGGACGAGTGGGCACGCGGCCAGGCGGTGCCGGCGGAGTTCACCGTGACCGGTGAGGTCGAGCCGCTGCACGAGGAGGTCGCCGCGACCCTGCTGCGCATCGCCCAGGAGGCGCTGGCCAACATCGCACGTCATGCCCGTGCCCGCCGGGTCGGCGTCACCCTGTCCTACATGGACGACGAGGTCACCCTCGATGTGCGCGACGACGGCTGCGGCTTCGACCCGTCCCGCCCACACCACGCGTCCGGGGAGTCCGGGGAGTCCGGGGTGTCCGACGCGACCCCGGGCCGCTCCGTTCCGGATGGCGATCCGTCGCGTTCTCTGCCGGCAGCGGCCCAACGCCCGCACACCCGCAGTGGGTTCGGGCTGGGCGGGATGGCGGCGCGTGCCGAGCGAGTGGCCGGGACGTTCGAGATCGAGTCCGAACCGGGACAGGGTACGGCCCTGTCCGTCCGAGTACCGTTGGTGCGCCATGTCTGAGCAGATCCCGCCCGCGTCCGACCCCGTGCCGGACCCGGCGCACACGGCACCGGTCCCGCCCCCGACCGGCGACGCGGCCGGGCACACGTCCGGCGACGCGGCCGGGTCGGGCCGTCCGGCCGACGTGACCGGCGACACGGCCGGGTCGGATCGTCCGGTGACGCTGCTGATCGTCGACGACCATCCGGTCGTGCGGGACGGACTGCGCGGAATGTTCGCGGCCGATCCCGACTTCAGCGTCCTCGGTGAGGCCGCCGACGGAATCGCGGCCGTGGAGCTGGCCGCCGCCCTCGATCCGGACGTCGTGTTGATGGACCTGCGGATGCCCGGCGGCAGCGGCATCGACGCCATCACCGAGCTGGTGCGCCGCGGGCTGCGCTGCCGGGTGCTGGTGCTGACCACCTACGACACGGACTCCGACACCCTGCCCGCGATCGAGGCCGGCGCCACCGGCTACCTCCTCAAGGACGCCCCGCGCGACGAACTGTTCGCCGCGGTCCGGGCCGCGTTCAAGGGCCGTACGGTGCTCTCGCCCGCCGTCGCCTCCCGGCTGATCTCCCGCGTACGCGCGCCCCGCACCGCTACGGACGCACAACCGCCGCTGAGCGAACGCGAGTTGGAGGTGCTGCGGCTGGTGGCGAAGGGAAGCTCGAACCGCGACTCCGCGCGGACGCTGTTCATCAGCGAGGCGACGGTGAAGACCCATCTCACCCACATCTACACCAAGTTGGGCGTCAGCGACCGGGCCGCCGCGGTCGCCGTCGCCTACGACCGCGGCATCCTCGGCTGACCCGTCCGCTCCGGCCCGCCCCCGGGCCCCGGCCCGCTCCCGGACGCCTCGTGCACCCGGGCCGGCCGCCGCTATCCCGCGTCGGAGGGACGGAACGCGACCATCCACCCGTTCGCGTAGACGTCCGGCACCTCTTGGCTCGGCCAGCCGCGCGCCACCCGAGGGGGCGTGTCGCCCCGGTACACCACCACGTCGGGCACCCGCGGGCTGCGGGACTCCAGCACCTGGCAACCGGCCGTGTGCGCGAGCGGGATCGCCCGGGTGGTCGCCTTGAGGGTGCAGGGCGGGCGCACGTCGTTGGCCCGGAGCACCTCCGCGACGCGCACCCAGTCGCCCCGGGCGCCGATCTGGACGTTCGCATGGGTGCGCGCCAGCGGCAGTTGCACCGCGAGATGCGCCACCAGTACGAGTGCCAGCCCCACCAGCGGCCACCGGGTCCTCGCACCTCGCGCGGCGTCCCAGGCGGCGAGCATGCCCACGGCGGCGGGGATCAGCAGCAGCGCGTAGGTCGGCAGCAGGAAGCGCGGTGCGGCGTAGTCGAGCAGGAAGAAGTACGGGGCGGCGGAGGCCAGTGCGACCGCGACGGCCATCCAGTACGGGCCCCGCGCCTGCCCCGCGCGCCGGAGCGCGAGCATGCCCAGCACCGTGAACACCGGGAGCAGCAACCAGAGTTCGAGGGCGGTGGCGTCGAGCGAGTCGTTGCCGCACGGGCGGCACAGCAGCGGGCCGTCGAGCGCGGTGGCGTGCTCGATCAGCGACACCACGGGCCGCATTCCGCCCTGTACGTCGCTGGCGTCCGAGAGCCGCTCGAAGACGCCGCCGAAGCGCACATACGCCTCCACCACCCAGGGCAGCGCGCCGATCGCCACCCCGGCGACCGTCCCCAGCACGGCGGAACGCCGCCGCCACGCCGGCACCAGCACCGCGCCGACCAGCAGCGGACCGGCGATCCACACCGCGTCGTTGGGGCGCATCACAGTGGCGAGCGCCAGACCCACCGCGATGCCCGTGGCGGACGGGCGGCGGCCCAGGAAGTAGCCGACTGCGGCCAGCGAGCCCATCGCGGTGTAGTGGTTGGGCATGGCGGAACCGGTGTAGAAGAGCGAGATCCACAACGTTCCGTAGGCAGCGGCCGCCAGCGGCACGGCCCGTTGCCGTCGCACCACCCGCAACCACGGCCGGAAGCCCAGATAGAGCGCGGCCGAGGCCAGCAGCGTCAACCAGATCCGCAGCAGCAGCACCGAGTCCGTCCACATCGCGACGGGTGCCAGCAGCATCGGCACTCCGCGCGTGCGCGGTGAACTGAACGGCGTCGCCGGGTCGAAGTGCGGGAAACGGCTCGCGTAGACCAGTTCGTCCCAGCCGAGCGGCAGCGTCAACGGCACCAGGAACGCGGCGAGCACGGCGACCGCGGCCGAGACCGCCAGCAGCGCACGGTGCGCGCGCGGCTGTGGCCTGCGCGGACCGGCGGCGGTGTACCGGCGCGCACCGAGCCGCGGCGCCGCGGGGGCGTGCGCGTGCGTCGGCGCTGCGTGCGGGGCGTGTACGGGTGCGGCGTGGGCGGGGGCAGCGCTTTCGATCGGGAGCGGGTCGTCGAGCGCGGCCGTGGCACCCGTCGTCGACCGATCGCCGTACGGGCCAACCGCGTTGTCCGCGGACCCGCCGACCGATGCGTGGGCCGTTGCGTCGGCGGACGCATCGGCGGACGCATCGGCGGACGCGGCCGGGGAGATGTCCGTGGGCACGCCGGCGGACGCGTCCGCGGCCGACGGGCCGGCCGCGGACTCGCCCGCGGTCGGTGGACCCGCGGCCGAACCGGGTGCGGCGGGAGCCCCCGTCTGCTGCTGTCCGCGGGCGGCGGCGGTCGACGGATTCGGCGCGGCGCTCACGCGGAGACCTCCGAGGTGCGGGGCATGGCGGAATGACCAATCGGGTATTCGAGACAAGTCATGCCAAATACTCACACCGAGCCGGAGGCGCAGCCGGGTTGGCGCGGCCCGCGCGCCCGCGCTCATCGGCCGGTACCGCCCGTCCGGGCGTCCGTCGACCGTCTCGGACCCGAACGGCCCGCGCGCGTCACGGTCCGCCCGCCTCCGTGCGCTCCTGCGCGCCACGGAGCGCGCGGGCGAGCGCGCACCGCGACGGAGCCCGCAACCCGTACCGCCTCACCCCGGAGGCGTACGCCGGTGGTTCACCCCGCCGCCGGGCTGCCCGCCCGACCGTCGCGAGGGCTGCCCGCTCCCGTCGTCGCGGGACGCCCCGCCCGGCCGTTGCGCACCCGGTCGTCGCTCACCCGGCCACTGCCCGCCAGACCGTTGCGCGCCAGACCGTCGCGCGCCCGGGCTGTCGCGCGCCCGGGCTGTCGCGCGCCCGGGCTGTCGCGCGCCCGGCCTGTCGCAGCCGGCTGTCAGTCGGCGTCGAAGGTGGCCTCGCCGCCCAGATACGTGGCGCGTACGCCGATGTCGCCGATCGCCGCGGTCGGCACCGCGCACGGGTCGTCCTCCAGCACCACCCAGTCCGCGCACATTCCCGGCGCCAGCGAGCCCACGCGGTCCTCCCAGCCGCACAGATACGCCCCGGTGCGGGTGTGTGCGCGGAGCGCCGCCGGCACGCTCATCGCCTCGGCCGGACCGATCACCAGGCCGCTCGAAGCGGCGCGTTCCACCATCGCCTGCACCGCCCGCAGCGGCGCGCCCTCGGTCACAGGTCGGTCGGAGCTCGCGGCCACCACCACGCCGTGGTCGAGGAACCCCTGGCCCCGGTACAGCCACGGTGCGCGTTCCTCGCCCATCAGCGCGGCGTAGTCGTCGCCGAAGTGCCAGAGGAAGCCGGGTTGCACCACCGCCGCAACCTCCAACTCCGCGAACCGGGCGAGCTGTTCGGGCCGCACGAGCCCCGCGTGCTCGATCCGGTGCCGCTGCCGTGCCCCGGCCGTCGGCCGCTTCCGTCGGGCCGCTGCCAGCCCGTCCAGCGCCACGTCCACCGCGCGGTCGCCGATCGCGTGGATCGCCAACTGCCAGCCCGCGCAGTGGCCCCGGACGATCGTCTCCACCAACTCCGCCTCGTCGGCGAAGAGTTCACCGCTGTGGTCCAGCCCGACGTACGGGCGGGTCAGTGCGGCCGTGCGCGGCATCATCCCGCCGTCGGTGAAGATCTTCAGCGCGCCCAGCCCCAGCCGGTCGCCGCCGAAGCCCGTCGTCAGTCCCAGGTCGATCCCCGCGTCCGGCCCGTCCTCCCGGTGCCCGCCCACCCCGTGCAGCGCGGCCGCCGCCACCATCAGCTGCATCCGAAGCGGCAACTCTCCGCGTTCCAGCAGCAGTTGGTAGGCCGCTGCCTCGATCGGGCTGTGCGTCACCAGCCCGCCGCCGATACCGGCCTCCGCCGCCGTCGTCACTCCCTGGGACGCGCATTCGAGCGCGGCCTCGCGCACCGCACCGGCCAACTCGTCCGTCGAGTAAGGCATTCGCAGCTTGCGCACCGCGGCGGCCCCCGCCTCCACCAGCACGCCCTCCCGGTGCGGCACACCGTCCGGGAGCATCCGCAGCACCGCCGAGCTGACCACGCACGAGTGCCCCGAATCGTGTGTGAGGATCACCGGCCGCCCCTGCGCCACGGTGTCCAACTCGGCGGCCGTCACATGTCGTCCCAGTGGGCGCTGGTCGTAGCCGGCCACGTCGACCCAGCCGCCGGGCGGGCTCTCCCGCACCGCCCGCGCCACCCCCGCCAGTACCCCGTCGACCGATTCGCACGGAGCCACACTCGCCGTACGTGCCTTCAGTCCAGTCCACGCCAGATGGACGTGCGGGTCGACGAAACCCGGCAGCACCGTCGCCCCGCCCACGTCCACCACCCGGCGCGCGGGCAGCCCCGCGATCGCCTCGTCGAGGCCCGCCACCCGGCCCTGCCACACACCCAACTCACGCGCGAGGGGCCGATGTTCGTCCATCGTGCGGATCCGCGCGTTCACCAGCTTCAGGTCCAGCACGAAACCCGACTTCGACCTCGCCATACGACTCTCCTCGCCCGTGAACCGTCCCCGAGGCCCTACCCAGCCGCTCCCCGATCACCTCGCACCCGCCCGGGTGCCTTCGGCCGCGCGCCCGGTGGCGGGCCGGCGCCCGCGTCCTCGTGCGGCGATGACTTCTCGGCGTGCCGGCCGTCTGCCTCTTCGCACCACAGGCCCGTCATCGGAGGTAGGTCATGCCCCTGTTCGTCACTGTCGGTTACGGCGATCGCGCCGGGTACGAGCGCACCGACGAGAGCGTGCGGGACCGTGCGCACGCGCATGACGAGAGCCTGCGGGCGGGCGGCGCCGTGATGGGCGTCGCGGAGGCTCCCGTACAGGTCCGCAACCCCGAAGGAGCCGGTGTGAGCACCGCGAACGGGCCGTATCTGCGGTCCGAACTCCCCGTCGCGGGCTTCGCGTTGATCGAGGCGGCCGATCTGGAGGAGGCGGTGCGGCTCGTCTCCGGCACGCCGTGCGCGGTGGCTCACGGCGTGGTCGAGGTGTGGCCCCTGCGGAGCTGAGCACCTCGACCCCCGTACCGAGCCCCGACCATCGCGACCCTGCCCGCGAGACCCCGAGCCCCGAGCCCCGAGCCCCGAGCCCCGAGCCCCGAGCCCGTGACACCACCGGCCCCCGCCGATCGGACCGGGGCGAGGGCCGGGGCAGGGCCGGCGCCAGGGCCGGAGTCGGGGTGCGGGGTCAGGAGCCGATGCCCCAGTCGGTCACCAGCTGTCCGGTGGAGCAGATCCGGTCGAGGAAGTACGTGCCCGCCGTGCCGCAGTTCTCGGCGGGCCTGACCGGGGTGCCGTGGCCCATCCCGGCGACGCGGTAGTCGCGTACGACGGTGGCGCCGGAGGCGTCGGTGTAGTCGTTCCGCACGGTGTCGCCGGGGAGTTCGGCGGTGGCGTCCGGTTCCTGGTCGGTGGCGTGGGCGTTGGTCCACTGCTTGACCGACTCGGACGCGTTGGCCGCGGCGACGGTGTAGTCGGCGCTTCCGTGCCAGATCGAGACGGTCGGGTAGCGGCCGTCGTGTCCCGGGTGGGCGGCGCGCACGAGGTCGCCCCACTGCTCGGGTGTCTTGGTCGCGCCGGGGTTCATGCAGGTGAACGCCGTCGGCATGGAGGTCGCGCAGCCGTACGGGATGCCGGCGACGATGCCGCCGCCCGCGAAGCGGTCGGGGTGCGCGGCGAGCAGCGAGGCGGTCATGGCACCGCCCGCGGAGAGCCCGGTGACATGGACGCGGGTGGCGTCGCCGCCGTACGCCTCCAGGGTGTGGTCGACCATCCGCAGGATCGACGCCGTCTCGCCGCTGTCGCGCGAAGTGTCGCCCGGTTCGAACCAGTTGAAGCAGCGGGTGGCGTTGTTGGCGGACTGCTGCTGGGGTGCGACGACGGCGAACTTGTGGGTGTCGGCGGCCTGTTGCCAACCCGCGCCGTCGAAGTAGTCGGCGGCGCCCTGGCCGCAGCCGTGCAGCACGACCACGACCGGGCTCCCGGCGGGCAGCCCGTCGGGGGCGTAGCGGTACATGGACAGTGCGCCGGGATTGCTGCCGAAGTCGGCGACGGGTTCCAGCTGCGCGGCGCGCGGCTGCAACTGCCGCGATTCGGAAGGAAGTTGGCCGGAGTGTCCGGGTTGGCCGGGCTGCCCGGGTTGGGCGAGTACGACGGTCGGCGCCGCGGCGGCTGCCAGCGCGGCGACGAGGGTGGTCAGCAGGCGCAGGGATGTGTGCATGGCCGGTCTCCTCTGCGGTTCTCGGCGGAAGGGGGTGGTGGCACCGTAGGGCCGGCGGAGGCCGCGGCGAATGTGGCGGCAGCCCATCCGCGGGGTGCCCACGCTGTGCGGGACCGACATTGTCGGCGCCGGACGGTGGGCGGACGCTGCCAGTTGTCAGCCAACGTCTGCCTGCTGAGGAGCGGCCCGCCATGCGCAGAACCCTCGTACCCACCGTCGCGGCAGTCGCGTTGGCGTCGGCGCTGGCCGTGTCCTGTGCGAGTCCCGGCGACAGCGCCGCGGCGGACTCCGAGGAGGTGAAGGTCGCGCTGGTCACCTCCACCAGCGGCCCGCTCGCCAGCTACGGCAAGCAGTACCTCCAGGGCTTCGAGGCCGGACTCGACCACGCCACCGGCGGGACGGGCGAGGTCGACGGCCGGAGGATCACCGTGCTGAAGGACGACGACGGCGGCGATCCGGCCAAGGGCGTCAGCCTGGCGAAGAAGCGCATCGGCCAGGACGTGCGGATCATCGCCGGTTCGGTCGTCTCGGGCGTGGGCACGCAGATCGCGCCGGTCGCCGAGCAGAACAGGACGCTCTTCCTCTCCGGCCCCGCCGCGACCGACGAGCTGACCGGCGTCAACAAGTACACCTTCCGCACCGGCCGGCAGACCCACCAGGACGTGGTGACGGCCAAGGCCATCCTGGACGCGGAAGCCGACGGGAAGAGCGGGAGCGGCGGGAAGGGCGGCGGAACGAAGCAGAAGGTCGTCGTCCTCGCACAGGACAACGCCTTCGGTCAGGCGAACGTCGCCGCGGTGCGGCAGGTCCTCGGTGCGGACGGCGGTGCGCGGGTCACCCCCGTACTGGCCTCGCCGAGCGCCACCGACCTCACTCCGACCGCGTCCCGGGTGAAGTCCGCCGAGCCCGACATGGTCTTCGTCGCCTGGGCGGGCGACACCGCTCAGTCGATGTGGAACACCCTCGACCAGCAAGGGGTGTTGGACTCCTCGACGGTCGTCACCGGACTCGACATCAGGGCCAGCTACCCGGTCTTCGGCAAGGCCCGCGAGAAGCTGACGCTGCTCGCCCACTACGTGCCCGGCGCGACCGAGAACGACGAGGCCGAGGCGATGCGCGCCTACTTCGAGAAGAAGAAGTGGCAGGAGGACCTGTTCTCGCCGGACGGGTTCAACGCGGCGCAGATGGTCGTGCAGGCGGTGCGCGAGGGCGGTGAGGACCTGGACACCGACGCGATGGTGGAGGCGCTGGAGGGGTTCCGCTTCGCCGGGGTCAAGGGAGAGAACACCGTGCGGGCCTCGGACCACGCGCTGCTCCAGCCCATGTTCCAGGCCGAGTTCGACGGCAGCGGCAAGCCGGCCGTCGTCACCGCCTTCGAGCCGAAGCAGGTCGCTCCGGCCGCCCGGAAGATCGGCTGAGCGGCGATGACGGACACCACAGCCGCCCCGCCGGTGCTCAGACTCGACCGGCTCAGCTGGTCGGTCGGCGCCGTGCACATCGTGCAGGAGATCGAACTCTCCCTGGAAGAAGGCGAGTTCCTGGCGCTCATCGGTCCGAACGGGGCCGGGAAGACCTCACTGTTCAACCTCATCTCCGGCGTCACCCGCCCCACCGCAGGCCGGGTGGAGCTGGACGGTGCGGCGGTCCACACGCTGCCGCCGCACCGCCGCGCCCGCCGGGGCATCGGCCGCACCTTCCAGTCCTCCTCGGTCTTCCCGACGATGACGGTCGCCGAGCACGTCGAACTCGCCGCGCGCGCCGCCGGGGTACGACGCGTCACCGCCGCCGACACGGCGCGGGTGCTGGAGCGCGTACGGCTGGGCCACCGTGCCGCGGCCGAGGCGGCCGGCCTCTCGCACGGCGACAAGCGCAAGCTCGAACTCGCCATGCTCCTCGCCCCCACGGTGGCCGGCGACGGGCCGCGGCTGATGCTGCTGGACGAGCCGATGGCCGGGGTCGCCAGCGAGGAGACCGCCGAACTCACCGACGTCATGAGGGCGTTGCACCGGGAGGAAGGCCGCACCGTGCTGATGGTCGAGCACCACATGGACATCGTTCTGGGCCTCGCGGACCGCGTCGCCGTCATGCACCACGGCACGCTGCTCGCTGTCGGCACACCCGCCGCGGTGATGGCCGACCGCGCCGTGCAGGAGGCGTACGTGGGGGAGGAGCTGTGAGCCCCCGCGACCGTACGGGCCCCCGCGACCGTACGGGCCCCCGTGCGGGTACGGACTCCCGCGACCGTACGGGCCCCCGTGCGGGTACGGGCCCCCGCGACCGTACGGACTCCGCGTCCGGTGCGGTGCTCTCCGTGCGGGACCTGCACGTGGAGATCGGCGGCTCCCACATCCTCCAGGGCGTCACCTTCGACACCGACCCCGGCGGCGTCACCGCGCTGCTCGGCCGCAACGGCGTCGGCAAGACGACGACCGTGCGCGCCGTGCTCGGGCTGCTGCCCGAAGGCGGTCGGATCACCGGCGGCACCGTGACCCTCGACGGCGTCGACGTCACCGCCGAGCCCACCCACCGCACCGTGCGGCGCGGTATCGGCTACGCGCCCGAGGACCGGGGAGTCTTCACCCGGCTCACCGTCGCCGAGAACCTCGCCCTGGCCAAACGCCCGGGCGGCGCCCTCCACTACGAGCTGATCCACGACCTCTTTCCCGAACTCCTGGCCCGTCGCGGGCAGTTGGCGGGGACGCTCTCGGGCGGTCAGCAGCAGATGGTCGCCATCGCCCGAACACTGCTGAACGACAACCGACTTGTGGTCGCCGACGAGCCGACCAAGGGCCTCGCACCGCGCGTCGTCACCGAGGTCGCCGAGGTGCTGGAGCGCGCCGCCGCGCGCGTACCGCTGCTGCTCGTCGAACAGAACCTCGCCGTCGTGCGTCGGCTGGCCACCCGGGCGGCCGTGCTGGACGCGGGCCGGGTGGTCCACAGCGGCGACGCGGCCTCGCTGCTCGCCGACCGCGAGCTGACCACCGGACTCCTCGGCGTCGGCAGCCGGGCGGCGAGCGGCGACGTGACGAAGAACAGCCGGGCGGCGAACAGCACCCCCGCGAGCGGCGACCCGGCGAACAGCCGAGCGGCCGGCGGACGGGACCGCGCGCCGCACGACGACGACGTTCCGGGAGGGGCCCACTGATGGACACGCTCGTACTCCTCACGCTCACCGGTCTGGGCCTCGGTGCGCTCTACTTCCTCATCGCCTCCGGACTCGCCCTGATCTTCGGGCTGATGGACGTCCTCAACTTCGCCCACGGTGCGTTCCTCACCGTCTCGGCCTACGCCGCCTGGCAGGTGCTGGACTCCGTCGGCGGGATGCCCGGGCTGCTGCTCGCACTGCTTGTCGGCACCTCAACGGGCCTGCTGCTGGCGGTGGTTGTGGAGTTCGTGCTGATCCGCCGGCTGTACGGCCGGCCGCGCGACCAGATTCTGGTCACCGTCGGCCTCTCACTGGCCGTTCCCGCGCTGGTGCAGAGCCTCTGGAGCGCCGACGCCCGCAGCTTCCCGGTGCCGGACGCGCTCGACGGCACCGTCGCCCTCGCAGGCGCGCAAGTCCCGGTCAACCGGCTGGTGTTGATCGCCGCCGCCGTCCTCGTGCTGGTCGGGGTGCAGCTCTTCCTCACCCGCACCCGGTACGGGCTGATCGTCCGGGCCGGCGTGGAGGACCGCGCCATGGTCACCGCGCTGGGCGTCGACGTGACCCGCGCCTTCACTCTGGTGTTCGCGCTCGGTGGCGCGCTCGCGGGGCTGGCGGGCGTGCTGGGCGGGCTCTACTTCGGTTCCGTCTCGCCGCACCAGGGCACCTCGCTGCTGATCTTCGCCTTCGTCGTGGTCATCATCGGCGGACTGCACTCCATGCCCGGCGTCGCACTCTCCGCGCTCACTGTCGGGCTCACCCAGCAGTACGCCAACTACTACGTCGGCGGATACGGGGATCTCGCGGTCATCGTCCTGCTGGCGCTGGTGGTGCTCGCACGTCCCACCGGCAGCGGCACCAGCCCTGTCGACCGCATCCGCCGCCGGCTCGAATCGCTCCGTGCGGCACCTGCCGAATCCGTCCGGCCCACGGGAGGCACGCCGTGACCCTCACCCACCTCCCCGCGCCGGACGCGACCCCGGCGCCCCGGACGCCCGACTCCCCACGTTCCGCGGCGCGTTGGCGCCCGTACGCGGTGCCCGCGGTGGTCCTGGTCGTGCTGGCGCTGCTGCCGTACTCCGCCCTGGAGATCCCGGTCCTCTTCGACGGCCGGCTCAACTCGCCCGGCTCGCTCCAACTCATCGCGCTCTGCCTGGTGTTCGCCGGACTGGCACTCGGCTACGACCTGATGTTCGGCCGTACCGGGCTGCTCTCCTTCGGGCACGCCCTCTACATCGCCGGCGGCGCGTACGGCACCCAGCTCGCCATGACCGAGCTCGGCCTCGGGCTGCTGCCCGCCGCGCTGCTCACCCTGGTGCTCGGCACCCTCGCCGCCGTGGTCCTCGGCGCGATCTCCCTCCGTACGCTGGCGCTCGGCGGAATCGGCTTCGCCATGGTCACGCTCGCCTTCGCGCAGGCGGGCGCCATCTGGATCGAGCGCAACCCCGGCGGCCTCACCGGCGGCGAGGAGGGCCTGCCGCTGCACACCGCCGGAGTGCCGGAGGCGTTCGTCGGCGTCGCCAACACCGTCAACGTCTACTGGCTGGCGCTGGCCTACCTCGCCCTGGTCGCCGCCGTCGTGTGGAGCGCGACCGCGAGCCCGGTCGGCAGGGTGTGGCAGGCACTGCGCGACAACGAGCAGCGCATCGCCGTGCTGGGCCGCGACCCCTTCCGCCACAAGCTCGGCGCGTTCGTCCTGGCCTCCGCGCTCGCGCTGCTCGGCGGCATCGTGCACCTGCTGGTCACCGCGGGCGCGACCCCGCACTCCAGCACACCCGAGTTCACGCTGACACTGCTGGTCATGGTGGTGCTCGGCGGAGCCGGCACCCGCTGGGGCCCGATCGTCGGCGGAGTGCTCTTCACCTACCTCGACCAGCGTCTGGCGAGCTGGGGCATCGGCAGCGAGCCCATGCTGATCCTGGGCACGCTCTTCATCCTCGCGGTATACGTGGCACCCGGCGGACTCACCTCGATCCGCCTCCACCGCACCCGACGGTCCGCCGCACGGGCCGACAGCCGGAGTCAGGAGCACCGATGACGCAACGACCCACGGAGATCCGCGTCCCGGTCGCAGGCGGTGAACTCGCCTGCCACCACTGGCAGTTGTCCGGGAGCGAGGGGATTCCGGTCATCGCCCTGCACGGCATCACCGCCAACGGCCGCGCCTGGGACGCCTTCGCCCACTCCGGACGTGCGGGCTCCGAGGCGAGTCTCTCGCCGGCAGGACCCGTCGCCGACCTCTTCGCGCCCGATCTGCGCGGGCGCGCCGACAGCGCGCAGCTGCCCGGGCCGTACGGGCTCTCCGCCCATGTGGACGACGTGCTGGCGCTGCTCGACCACCTCGACCGGCCGCGGGCCGTGCTCGTCGGCCACTCCATGGGCGCCTTCGTCGCCGCGCTCGCCGCCGCCCGCCACCCCGACCGCTTCCCCCGCGTCGTGCTCGTGGACGGCGGCGTGGGCTTTCCGCCGCCGCCCGGCGCGGACATCGACGCCCAGCTCGACGCGGTGCTCGGCCCCGCGGTCCGCCGTCTGACCATGACCTTTCCCGACCCGGAAAGCTACCGCGACTTCTTCCGCGCCCATCCCGCCCTCGCGGAGCACTGGGGCCCGGACATCGCCGCCTACGTCGACCACGACCTGGTGGCCGACGGCGGTGCCTTCCGCAGCAGCTGCGTCCCCGACGCGGTGCGCGCCGACGGCGCCGATGTCCTGTGCCACGACGAAACCCTCGCCGCCGCACGTCAACCGCAGGTGGACGGCGTGCTGTTGTGGGCCGAACGCGGGCTGCTCGACGACGACCGGGCGCTCTACGAGGCCGACCGCCTCGCCGGGGCCGGCCTCGACAACGCCCGGCTGCCGCAGCGCCGCATCGACGACACCAACCACTACACCGTCCTCTTCGCCCCGCACGCCCTCGCCCACCTCGTCACCGCCACCCACCACGCCCTGGACCTGCTGCGCGACTGACCGGACCCGCGCCTCTCCGCCCCGCTGGGTCCTGCGCCCTGCGGTCGCGATCCGGTGATCCGCCGAAAGCCGCCGTCTCCGCAGCGATGAGTTCTTCTCCCGCGGCAGGTCTGAAGCACCGGGACGTCACCCTCCGGGACGTCACATCCGGAGTCGGCCGCCGAGGTCGGGCTCCGCCGACAGCAGGGAGAACGGGCCATGGGCAGGATCGCGGTGCACGAGTTCGTCAGTCTCGACGGCAGCTTCGAGGACCCGAGCTTCACGGCGGCGTACGGGTTCACCGACGGCATGGCGCAGGCACTCGGCGCGCTGACCGGTGGCAGCGATGCCATCCTGCTGGGACGGCGCACGTACGAGATGTTCGCGCCCGCCTGGTCGACGCGCACCGCGGCGGACGACCCGAGGGCGCCGTTCTTCAACGACACTCCGAAGCACGTCGTCTCCGCCACCCGCACCGCGGCCGACGAGTGGCAGAACTCCTCGGTGCTCGGCCCCTACGACGCCGACGCCGTCCGTGCGCTCAAGGCGCGCAGTACGGGCATCTACGTCAGTGAGCCCCTTCCAACCTGACGGGTGGTCGAGCTGCGGGCCCGGCGGCGGACATGAAGAAAGCTCCTGGTAGACGGGTTCACGACCAAGATCACCGCATCCGCCAGGAGCTCGTGTGCTTGTCTACCCGTCTGCCATCGATCTGTCCAGCCGTACCCTGCGTTGTCTCTCCGGTCTGCTGGCAGGTCACCGACGCCGGATCGGTTCTCGTTGGCGCCGCCTGAGCTGCGGCCGACAGGCTCTACTCGTACTCGCTCACCTACGCTGCGGCGACACCTACAACCGCCTCGCCGCCGGCTTCCAGGTCGGAATCGCGACGGTCTACCGCTACATACGCGAGGCCGTCGACCTCCTGGCCACCCTTGCCCCGACACTGGAGCAGGCCATGCACACCATCCGCAGGAAGGTGTACGTGATCCTCGACGGCACACTTCTGCCGATCGACCGTGTTGCGGCCGACCGCCCGTACTACTCGGGAAAGAAGAAGCATCATGGGATGAACGTGCAGGTCCTCGCCGACCTGGCCGGACGACTGCTCTGGGTCTCGGACGCCCTGCCCGGCGCCGTCCACGATCTGACCGCGGCCCGCACCCACGGCATCCCCGCCGACGGCATCAAGTGCTGGGCGGACAAGGCATACCAGGGCGCCGGACCCGCCGTCCGCGTCCCGATCCGGGGCAAGCACCTGCGCGGCTGGCGCCGCCGCCACAACCGCGATCACGCAAAGATCCGAAGCCTCGGCGAACGCGCCATCGCCACCCTCAAGTGCTGGCGAGTACTCCGCAAACTGCGCTGCAGCACCACGAGGATCACTACCGTCGTCCGCGCCATCGTCACTCTCGAACTCACCAGCTGATCAAGATGGAGAGGGCTCAATGTGCGGAAGAGTTCGGCGCCGTTAACGAGCGCGGGACGGTGGTCGAAGCGACACCGATCCCATTTGTGCCCGCGTCGTGTCCAGCTATTTGCGAGCCGGGCGCGGGCTGGATTCGGCCGGGCTCGCGGCTCAACCCGGACTCCCCTCCGGCGTGCTCAGCTGTGCTCAGCGAGGAGCAGTACCGCCCGGGGACTTTGCGCCCAGGAGCGTGAGCAGCCCGGGAAATCTCTTGTCGATGTCCGCGCGTCGTAGTCGGACGCCCTTGCGGTTGCCGTAGTCGATCTCGTCAATGAGACCTGCCTCGCGCAGGACCCGGAAGTGGTGGGTCTGGGTCTGCTTCGAGATCGGAAGATCGAACGAGTTGCAGCCCCGCTCGCTGTCGCTGCGGTCGGCGGCCAACTCCGTCATCACCGAACGACGGTGCTCGTCTGCGAGGGCGCGAAACACCGTCCCCAGATCGAGCGCATCGGCCTCCGGGCCGACCAGGTTCCTCCCGGCCACGCGGCACCTCCTTCAGGTACGACTTGAATCGTACCTGAAGAATGTGCTCCACTGAGGTACGAACTCTTTCGTACCTTGGTTCCGGTTGCGCTGCCCGTCCCGCCGCGCTCTGAGAGCCGGCCCCGGCACTCGCCGGGGAGCTGGTCATCCTCGACACTCCGAGAGGTCATCGTCATGAAGAAGCCCGAGGTGCTGATAGTCGGTGCCGGAATCGCAGGGCCCGCGCTCGCATACTGGCTCTCCCGGAACGGCTACCGGCCAACGGTCGTCGAACATGCCCGGCAGCTGCGCTCCGGTGGCAGCGCGGTCGTCGTGAAGGGGCCCGCGACCCCGGTCGCCGACCGCATGGGCATCCTCCCGCAGCTGCGCGGGCTCGCCACCCGCAATCGGTCACTGACCCTGCTCGACCCCGGCGGCAGGCGGATCCTGCATCTCCCGCTCACCTCGGACAAGGCTCCGACGGTCGAGGTGACCCGAGCCGACCTGTCCGAGGTGCTCCACCGGTCGGCTCAGACCGAGGCCGAGTTCTTGTTCGACGACACGGTCACCGCTCTCGACCAGGACGAAGGCGGGGTGGACGTCACCTTCCGGCGGTCCGCGCCACGGCGCTTCGACTTGGTAGTCGGTGCCGACGGGATGCACTCCACCGTACGGCGCCTGGTATTCGGACCCGAGCGGCAGTTCGCGAGCGACCTGGGCCTGTACGGCGCGACCGTGCCGCTGAAACCCGACGCCGTCGAGGACCCGAGTGAGATGACGATGCTGACTGTGCCGAACCGGATGCTGGTCGTCCATCCCTCGCGGACCACTCCGCTTGCGATCTTCACCTTCCGGGCCGCACGGCTGGCGCCCCACGACCGCAAGAACATTGCCCTTCACAAGCAGACCGTGGCCGACGCCTACGCCGGCGTGGGGTGGCGGGCACCGGAACTCGTGTCGGCGTTTCTCGACCACCCGGCCCCGTTCTTCGACCCCCTGACCACCCTCCGGATGCCCTCGTGGTCCCGCGGACGGGTCGTCCTGCTCGGGGACGCGGCGGCGGCGACAGCCCTGCTGGGTGACGGGTCCAGCATGGCGATGGCGGGCGCGTACGCCCTCGCGGAAGAGCTCGCCGCCCAACCCGGTGACCACGCCCGCGCCTTCGCCGCCTACGAGTCCCGTCTCCGCCGCGAGGTAGGCCCACGGCAGCGACGCGTCGGTCCGCTCTCCAGGCTCATGGTGCCCCGCACCCGGCCGGGCCTCGCAGCGCGCAATACGGTGGGCCGCGCGGTCAGCCGCACGCACCGGAGCGCCACTCGCGAAGCCGCGAACCGGTAGACCGAGCCCGCACCGACCGCTCACCGGCCGATGCGCAGCTCCCCTGTAGCTCCCAACCGGGTCGGCGCCGCCATGCGAGCAAGCCATGGCCGCCCTGAAGGGCTGGCGCCCCCGGCGGAGACTCCGCTGTAGCACCAACCGAGTCACCGCCATCGTGAAGACGATCCCCGCCCTTCGTCACGCCTCAACCTGAGGTTGGAAAAGGCTCAGTGGCAGCGGCACCCTGGTCCGCGCACTGCTCGCGGACGGACTCGTGGACGAACTGCACCTGCTGGTCTACCCCGTCGTCCTCGGCACCGGCGCCAGGCTCTTCCCGGAGGGCGCGCCGCGCGTCCCGCTGACCCTCCTCGACCAGGAACGGTTCGACAACGGCGTGCTCCACCTCACCTACGGTCAGGTCTGACTGCCCGGACCGCACCGGCGGGTGCACGAAGCCAACCGGCGGGTGGAGCGAACCCAACCGACGGGTGCTCGCCGCCGACCGGCGCGGGGAAGTTCCGAACCGGCCGCCGCGAGTGCCCCGTTCGAGCCTCTGGGAAACCAGGGCGCCCCGGTTGCGGCGGCATATACGAAAGTTGACGGGTGGCGGAAACATTTCCGGGCATGCCGGTGAAAGTCACAGCTCAGGCCGCCTGTGCGCGGCATAGACCAGTGGCGCTGTTTTAACGGTTCTTTACACGGCGCCGGGCGCATGGCTCACTTGTGGCGTGCTCATGGCGGGAAGGGCCTGACGGGAGGTGTTCCGGCAGGTCGGCCCCGGCGTGCGCCGAGAACCGGCCTCGTCCGCCAACCCCTCGGACGTGGCCACCGGCTTGCCCGGACCGCCTTCGCGCCCCGGGTGTCCAGGTGCGGGAACGCATCCGCGGTGAGCCGGATCGACAGAGCCACCGCCGCCCGTCCGCACCCGTACCGCCCGCACGGCCGGGGCCGGCGCGTCCACAGAACGCACCGTCGAAGGGACCTCTCCATGCTTGCCGGAACCAGGAACCGCTGGGCCGTCAGATCGTTCATCATCCTTCTCGCGGCCATGCTGAGCTTCGGCGTGCCGCAGATCGTCGCCCCCTCCGAGGCGCAGGCGTACGGCTGGTCGCGCACGCTGAAGGAAGGGTCGAGCGGTGCGGACGTCCGCGAGCTCCAGATCAGGGTCGCCGGATGGGCCGCGGACAGCGCCTCGCGCACCCACGTCGCCGTCGACGGCCAGTTCGGACCCGGCACCAAGGCGGCGGTGACCCGCTTCCAGCGCGCCTACGGCCTCTCCGCCGACGGCGTCGCAGGACCGAACACGCACAAGGCCCTCAACGCTCTTGAGGCTTCCGACGGTTCGACCAAGAACTTCAACTTCTCGGAGTTCTACTCCAAGGACGGCTCGCAGTTCAACGGAGGAAAGGTCGGCGCCTCCACGGTCAAGGAGAACGTGCGCCGGATGATGTACAAGCTGGAGGCCATCCGCAAGAAGGCCGGTGACCGCGCCATCACCGTCAACAGCGGATTCCGCAGCATCAAGCACAACTCCAACGTCGGCGGTGCCTCCAACAGCCAGCACATGTACGGAATCGCGGCGGACATCGTCGTCAGCGGCCGTACGGTGAGCCAGACGATCTCCTACGCGCAGACCTCCGGATTCTCCGGAATCATTCGCTACAGCACCTTCACCCACGTGGACAACCGAGCCGAGTACTCCTACGGTTCGAGCGGCTACTACTGGGCCGTCTGATCCCGGTCGCGTTCCGGGTTCGGACGGGTTCTGAACCCGTCCGCGTTCCGAATTCGGAGGCGCGCCACATTCTTTGAGCTCTCTGCCCGGGCGGCGAAGGAACACCTCGCCGACCCGGGCAGAAGTGCGTCACGGGGTGGTGGGACGCGGGGTCAGGGCGGTCCGAGCGAGGCCAGATGAGCCCGAACGCGCGCGCACAACGCCCGCACCCGGACGTCGAGTTCGTCCCCCTCGTGCTCGGGCTCCTGCTCGGGCTCGTGCTCGGTCTCTTCGGTCCCGGTGTTACCGGATGGGGGCGCTCCGCGCGCGGTTTCCGCTACCGCCCGCACGGCTCGGGAAGGATCGGACGAGGCTTCGCCGCCGTGGGGCGCAGGGTGCGGCTCCGAGGTGCTCACGAGTCGACATCTCCCAGGTGGACGCGGGCGGCGTGGCGCCCGAGGAGGACAACGCAGTCCGTCTCCAGTGAACGGTCGCCGACGGCACGGGCGTGCTCTGCCGCCTGTGCGAGGCGCCTGCATGCCCCGCAGCCGTCGACGGTCGGCAGGGCGCTCATGATGCGGCGCCCCGGCGGATCACGGTCGCCAACTCCACCGCCGTGCGGGGATGCACCGCGCCGAGGGCGACAAGTCGGCCGGGCCCCTCGTCGGGTGTGTCCCAGACGTGTGGATCCAGCCGAAGCCCGGGCAGGCAGATTCCCGCGTCGGCAAGCGCGCTCGCCAAAAGGTGGGCGGCTTCCGTCGCGTCGGGGGCTGCTCCGGCAGCAATCATTTTTTACCTTCCCGCAGTTGATGACCTATTGCATTCCGTAGTGGAGTGGTTACAGCATTGCGTTTGCGGGGGCGCCGGGAAAGGTCAGAGCTGTGCCCGGCCCATTCCGGGCACAGGGGGAGTGGTGCGCAGAAAATGGAAGTGAATCCGATCGACGAGAATGACGGTGACACGCCAAGGGCGATACTGGCGCGCCGACTTCGGACAGCCCGAGCGCGCGCGAACCTGACAGTGAGGGCGCTCGCCGAGGAAATCGACTATCCGTACGGCTATCTCTCCCGGGTCGAGAACGGCAGGCAGTTGCCCTCCGACGCACTCGCGGAGGCACTCGACGGACGTTTCGGTACGGACGGGCTGTTCGGCGAACTCCTCGCGATGAGCCGCAACCACCTCATCGCGGACTACAGCCGCGCCGTGGTGGAGAGGGAACCTGAGGCGCACCGTATTCAGGTCTTCACCAGCAGCATCGTTCCGGGCCTGCTTCAGACGAAGGCGCACGCCGACGCGCTGTTCCTGGCCAGCGTGCCGGGTATCACGCGGGAGGAGGTGGCGGAACGAGTCGTCGTGCGTCTCCATCGTCAGCAGATCTTCGCCCGCGAGTCGCCGCCGTACTACTGGGCAGTGATGGACGAGGTTGCGCTGCGTCGTCAGGTGGGAGGGCGGGAATGCATGAGGGAGCAGTTGCGTCACCTCGTGCAGGAGAGTCGCAGACCCCGAACCACCTTGCAGGTGGTGCCGTTCGAGCAGGGCGCTCACTCGATGTTGGGAGGCAGTCTGACATTGCACACCCTGGGAAACGGCGAGACGATTGCCGTGATCGAGAGCTTCGCGACCGGCACGCCCGTTGAAGAGCCGAGTCGAGTGCTCCTTCTGCAACAGCGTTACGACATGGCACGGTCCAAAGCGCTCTGCGAGACCGAATCCCTGGCACTGATCCAGCGATACCTGAAGGAGTACGAGGATGAGGAAGAGCCCTGATCTGCCCGATACCGAGTGGCGCAAGTCGTCGTACAGCGGGTCGGAGAACGGCGATTGCGTTGAGGTGGCCCAAGGCTCGTCCGCTGTGTCGGTGCGCGATTCGAAGAACCCCCGGGGCGGTGCCGTCGTGTTTTGCGCTACCCCGTGGGCGGCCTTTCTCGAAGGTCTGAAGGTGGACGACCTCGCTGCCTGACCTGGCGAGCAGAACGTACCGATGCAAGGGGAGTCTGTGCCCGGGGTTGTTCGGGCGCAGACTCCCGCCGAGTCGAACGGCGTTCAACGGTGGGGCGAGGAGGGGGATTTGGTGACGGGAGCGCCTGAATGCCCGGCGTGCGCAAGGTCGTTGACGGTGCTGTCGGTGGTCCGTACGCGTCAGTCCTGGGGCGGCGGCGAGCCTCGGCCGAGGCCGGAGCTGTGGTGGAGTTGCGCGCACTGCCGATGGGTGGGCTACCAGCGCAACCGGGGCGAGTCGCTGAACGCGATGCGACGGCTGGAAGGCGCCGAGGGCGACTGCCCGTTCTGCGGCTGGGACCAGTGCTGTGTGGTCAGCGAGCCCTGGTGGTCGGCGAACACGGGGGTGATGGGCGGCCGGCCGGGCTGGCTCTCCTGGGAGGTCTGCCTGGAGTGCGGCACCGGTAACCAGCGCCGCGCCGACTCCCGCCCGCAGTAGGCGGCCCCGAAACGTACCCGGCCCCGGAACGTAGGCGGCCCGGAACGTGGGCAGCCCGGGTCCGCGGGCCGGAACGCGGGCGGCCCGGCGGGGTGCCGGGCGCAGCCACCCGGTGCGCCGGTACGGTGCGGTCCCTACGACGGTCGTACTCGGCCGGACGTCGTATTCGGCCGGACCCGGAGGGAGCGCCATGAACGCAACACCAGTCGACGATCTCGCGACGGTCCTGGGGGCTGTCGGCGATGTGCTCACGCAGGTGCGGGAGGACCAGTGGCACGCGCCGACTCCCAGTCGGGAGTGGGACGTTCGCGAAGTCGTCAACCACATGGTGCTGGGCGATCTGCGCACCGCCGAGGTGCTCTGCGGCGGTCCGGGACTCGCCGTCGGCGCCTTCGACCCGACGGAGGAGGACGCCCTCGGCGACGAGGAGGTGGCGTCGTACCGCAGCGCCGGTGTGAAGCTGCTCGCCGCGCTGCGGCAGCCGGGTGTGCTGGAGCAGAGCTTCGAGCTGCCGATCGGCACCGTACCGGGCTTCGTGATCGTCCATGTGCGGACCGTGGAGGCGTTGGTGCACGGCTGGGACGTGGCGCGTGCGATCGGTCGGCGGCTGGAGGTGCCGGAGCAACTGGCCGAGGCCGAGCTGCTGTTCAGCAGTGAGGCGATGGCGGGCGCGGCGCGCGAGTCGATGCCGTTCGCCTCGCCCGAGCCGGTCGCCGACGACGCCCCGGCGCTGGACCGCCTCGCGGCCTTCCTCGGCAGGCCGGTCGCCCCGGAGGGCCTGTCGTCTCTCTGAGCCGGCGGGCGCCTCCGGTGCCGCCCGCTCTCCGGGACCGCAGGTCTTCCTGCGGGCGGCCCCGTTCTCCGAGGCGGGGCGGCGGAGGCCGCTGCCGGTTCAGCGGGGGCGGGTGGGGTGGTCCAGGTCGCCGAGCCACCGGATCAGGGTCTCGTTGACCTCTTCCGGACGCTCCTGCTGGATCCAGTGGCCGCAGCCGTCGAGCAGACGGGACGCGGGGTGCAGGCCGGGCAGCGTGTGCGCGTGGGCCTCGATCGCCGGCCCCATCCAGGTGGTCGAGGAGTCCAGTGAGCCGCCGAGGAAGAGCGAGGGCTGGGACAGGACCGCGCCGTTGAGGTCGGCGAGGTCTTCCCAGTCGCGGTCCATGTTGCGGTAGCGGGCGAGCGCGCCGCCGAAGCCGGTGCGTTCGAACTCGCCCGCGTAGTAGTCGAGTTCGGCCTCGGTCAGCCAGCTCGGCAGCCGGTCGTGCGGGAGGCGTTCGCGGATGGTGCCGCCCTCGCGGACGAAGAGCGGGTGCGGGCCGTCCGGCGGCGGCATGGTCTCGGCGGACAGGGCCGCGTAGATCCCGGCGAGCCAGCCGCGCACATCGGGCTCGATCTCGGACTCGGCGCGGCCGGGCTGCTGGAAGTAGGAGACGTAGAACTCGTCGCTGCCGGGGCCGCCGTCCTCGCGCATCCTGGCGAAGACGTCGCCGGGGCGCGGTCCGCCGGGCGGCGAGTAGGGAACGCTGAGCAGCCCCACGGCGCGGAAGACCTCCGGGTGCAGCAGCGCGGAGTGCGCCGCGATCGGCGAACCCCAGTCGTGGCCGACCACCACGGCGCTCTCCTCGCCGAGTGCCCGCACGACGGCGACGTTGTCCTCCGCCAGCGACCGCAGTCCGTACGCGGCGATGTCCGTCGGCCGGGAGGAACGCCCGTAGCCCCGTACGTCGACGGCCGCGGCGCGGTAGCCGGCGGCGGCGAGTGCGGGCAGCTGACGGCGCCAGGAGTACCAGGACTCCGGGAAGCCGTGCAGCAGCAACACCAGTGGCCCGGCGCCGAGTTCGGCGACATGGGCGCGGCCTGCGGGGGTGGGCACCATCCGGTGGGTGACGTCCGAGGGCTGTACGGCGGCGGTCGGGGGCATCGCGGTTCCTCCGGTTCGGGGCGGTTTCTGCGTCGTCCGGATCTGCGTCGTCCGGTCGAATCCGGGCCTGTCGGGGCCGGCCGGGTCGTTCCGGGGCGATCGGGTCGCGCGGCGGGCGGTGGTGGGCGGGTCCGGGTCAGTCGCCGGGCAGGATGCGGACGTGACCGGCCGGAAGCTTCGGCCACCAGTGGAACCAGCGGCGGTAGACCAGGGGTTCGCGGTCGGCGAGGAAGTCGCGCAGGCGGCGCGACTCGGCGGCAAGGCCCTCCCAGTCGGCGTCGCTCAACGGGTGGAAGGCGGTCACCTCGACGCCCTGCTCGGTGGGGCGCCAGACGCCTGCCGCCCTGCCGTCGACGAGGACCGTGGGCAACTGGTCGCCGTTGACGCGGGTGATCACCCTCCGGTACTCGTCCGGTACGAAGCGGCTGCGGTCGGCGTGGGCCAGCAGCACGTTGTCCCACATGCCCAACAGCCTTGGTGGAGCAGGCAGTTCGCCGTCCGGGAGTTCGCCGTCCGGTACGTCGAAGAGTTCTTCGCCGCCGGGGCCCCGACGGGTCGTCAGCGCGTCTTCGAGCCCGGTGAGCACGCGGCGCACCTGCCGCCGCGGGACCGTCAGGAACTGTGCGGCGTCCGCCACCGACGCGGGGCCGAAGGCCCGGAGATAGCGCAACAGCAGTGTGCCGAGTGCCTCGTCGCCCGCTGCCCCGTCGTACGGATCGGGGCGTGCTGTGGCGGCGACGTAGGAGACGCTGCCCGCCGTGCGGAAGTACCAGGGCTCGGCGGAGTCGGTGGTGCGCAGCAGCGGAGCGACCAGCCGGGCTGCCCAAAGCGCGCCGCGCACGGCCTCGTTCGCCCGCTCGGCGTCGGCGGTGTCCGACGTGTCCGCCCTTCCGCCGGCCCCCGCGGTTCCGTCCGCAGTGCCGGAGAGAGGGCCGGCGGGGGTGTTGGCCGGGGTGTCGGTGAGGGTTTCGGCGAAGTGGGTCGAGAGCCAGGTCTGCAGTTCGGCGACGGTGCGCGGCCGGGCGAGGTGGTCGAGCAACTGCGGCAGGAGCGCGTCGAGTTGTTCGGTCGTGACGCCGGAGGACCGGAAGCGTTCATGCCTGAGCCGAGCCCGCAGGGTGCCCTGCATCGCCTGGAGGAACACCGGGTGGTCCGCGTGGTGCACGACGTGCAGCGTCATCCGCATCAGGGTCGCCCGCACCAGCGTGCCGCTCGCGAACAGTTTGTCCACGGCGGCCGGTTGGAGATCGGCGAGCCGGTTCCACAGCGCGAGGTACACGGACGCGGGCGCCTGGCCTTGGAGGCCGGCCAACTGTGCCACGGCGTCCTCGGGTGCCGACTCGACGCGTTCCAGCAGGAGTTGGCGGGCGAGCGTGGCCCGGTTGAGTTCGGCGGCGGTGAGCGCGCCGCCTTCCGTGGTGTTCGCCATTCCGGCCCTCTCCTGGTGGTGACCGTCCGCAGTGCCGGCCGTTCGCCACCCGAGCCAACCACAACCGGACGTCCCCGTGCGGGGCTTGCGCCTCGGACGCGGCCGTACACCCGCAAGCCGTGCGCGAGCCGTGCGCAAGACACCCGCAAGCCGTGCGTGCCCGCGGGTGCTCGGCTGCGTCCGTACGTCCGTGCGCAAGCCGTGCGCGAGGCACCCGGCCCGGGAGGCTCAGGCCGTGATGCGGGCGACGGTGCCGATCTCCTGCGCGGTCCACAGCGCGCCGTCCGCGCCCACCGCGATGCCGTGCGGCTCGCTGGAGGGCGTCGGGAGCGCGTACGGGGTGGTGCCGCCGTTGGCGCGGAAGTGGGTGACGCGGTTGGCGCCCCACTCGGTGAACCAGCATTCGCCGGGCGCGGTCGAGACGATCGCGTGGGGTTTGGCGGCGTCGTCGATCAGCGGAAACTCCTCGACCCGTCCGTCGGTCGCGATCCGTGCGACCTGACTGGCCGTCAACTCGACGCACCACAGCGCCTCGCCGTCGCAGGCGATGCCGACCGGACCGGCGTCGGCGGTCGGCAGCGGGTGGAGCGCCACCTCACCGGTGTCGGGGGCGAGTCGGCCGACCGCGTTCGCCCTGTTGAGGGTGAACCACAGGGCTCCGTCCGGGCCTTCGCAGATCATCGCGGGGAACCCGCCCGCGACGGGCAGCGCGTACTCGGTGACGGTGCCGTCCGCGGGATCGAGCCGGCCGACGCGGTCGGCGTTGGTCATCGTGAACCAGAGGCCGCCGTCGGCGGCGGAGGTGATGCCGTACGGGCCGCAGTCCGGGGTCGGAAGCGGGTGTGAGACGGCCTCGCCGTCGGTGGTGATCCGGCCGATGCGGTGATCGCCGGCCCTGGTGAACCACAGTGCGCCGTCCGGCCCCGGGGTGATGACCATGGGCAGGCAGTCGGGGGCGCCGTCCAGCGCGTGGACAGTGGTTCGCGGCGGACCCTCCCCGTCGGTCGAGAACCGGGCGATTCTCCCGGCGTGCACGAGTGTGATCCACAGTGCGCCGTCGGGCCCCGCGGTGAGCCCGTAGGGGCCGGCACCCGGGTCGGTCACGGGGAACTCCTCGACGGTGCGGGCGTCGGAGCTGTACACGGTGGGAACCTCCAGTCGCCGAGGAGGTGGTCTGCCTCGTCGGTCTCGTGCACGTGACCATGCCCAGCCGCCGACCGGATCGCAACAGGGTTTGCGCGGAGCGAAACACCGGTCGGAACGGACGCGGATGTGGCCGACGCCCGCCGTCACGCCCCTGGGCCCGCCGTCGCAGGCCCGGGGCTTCGTCCGTCGGCTCCGCCCGCGGTGCGCGGGCGTCGGGGTGTGTAGGTCGGCGCGGGCGCGTCGGCGGCCGGAGGCGGATCGGCCCGTGCGGTCCGACACCGCGGCGCGTGATCCCTGGTGCGGGTGCGGGTGCGGGTGCGGGTGCGGTGCGCGGGCGTCGGGGCGCGTAAGTCAGGCGCGGGCGCGTCGGGGCGCGGTGGTGCCGGCGGCCAGGTGCCGGCACCACCGCGCCCTGTGTCGTACGTACGCGCCGGCCCGTGCGTTCAGTCGTCGGCCTGCGACTCGCGTCGGCCCCGAACGTCGGACGGCCCGCCGGTCGCGTCGTCCGACTCGGGGTCGGTGCGACGGCGCGGGCGGGCCGTTCGGCGGGCAGCCCGGGCGGTGAACCCGGACTGCGAGGGTTTCAGGCGTTGTGTCGCTTCTGAGTCTTTCGACTGCGACGCAGTGAGATCAGCAGGAAGTAGCCGACCCAGACGGCAACGAGGACGCCGAACAAGGCGTTGGAAACCCAGTCTTCAGCCATAAACGGACAAACACCCACCAGGGCCGGGGACATGTGCGACGACCCTGGGGTCGCGGTTGGCCGACTCTACCCACGCCCCGGCTCCGCTCTCGACCGTGGCGGGCGCAGCGTTATCGCCTCGTCACCTGGTGTGGACCCGCTGCGACGGGCGGGCACCCCAACGTCACTCCGCGACGGCGCTTTGGTGCGCTTCGAGGGTTCTGGGCGAACATGTGCAGTTGTCGGAAATGAGCGGAATGTTGGTCTCGTTGTGCTGTCGCGACGCCCCGTTCGGTGCCGCGACCTGCGCGACTGTCCGAAACTCGTCCCCGCCGCGGGTCGGTGCGGCCCGTCCGGGCTCCGCCGGTTCCGTCGCGCACCCGCAATCGGCTTCGCTCCGCCGGGAGTTGGGCGGGGGTCGGTCGAGCGGTGGTCGCTTCCGCCTTCCCTGTGCAACTCGCGCACGCACCTTGACCCTCCGCGATCACCGCCTTAGGTTCAGACCAATCCCCCCGCTTCTCGCAGCCGGGCGTGCCGTAGCCCGGCGGAACGGAGTCTCATGCGCTCCAGCCTCCCCCCACGCCGTCCCGACGCCGTCGCGGACGCAGGGTCCACCGCCGCCCGGCCGCACCGCCGCTCGCGACGCCTCGGTGCGCTGCTCGGTGCCGCCGCGCTGCTGGCGGCCGGCACCTCGGCAGGGCTCGCTGCCGCAGCCGGTGCGGACACTCCCGCGACCGGCAAGCCCGCCGGGCCCGCCCCCGCCGCGGCGGAGGAGGGCACCGCGTTCGCCGAGCACGGCCGCCTGGAGGTCTGCGGCACCAAGCTCTGCGGCGAGGACGGCCAGCCCGTCCAACTGCGCGGCATGAGCACGCACGGCACGCAGTGGTACTCCCAGTGCGTCACCGACGGTTCGCTCGACGCGCTGGCCGACGACTGGGGCGCCGACGTCCTGCGCGTTTCCACCTACGTCCAGGAGGGCGGCTACGAGACCGACCCCGAGGGCTTCACCGACCTGGCCAGCCGCATCATCGACCAGGCCACCGAGCGCGGCATGTACGTGGTCGTCGACTGGCACCAGCTGACCCCGGGCGACCCGAACCACAACACCGAGCGCGCCAAGAAGTTCTTCACCGACATCACCGCGCGCCACGGCGACCAGAACAACCTGATCTACGAGATCGCCAACGAGCCCAACGGCGTCGGCTGGTCGGGCATCCGCTCCTACGCCGAAGAGGTCATCCCGACGGTCCGCGCCGGCGACCCGGACGGCGTCGTGCTGGTCGGCACCCGGGCCTGGTCCTCGCTCGGCCTGTCCGAGGGAGCGGACGAGCAGGAGATCATCAACGATCCGGTCAACGCCGAGAACATCATGTACACCTTCCACTTCTACGCCGCCTCCCACGGCGACTCCTACCTCTCCGCGCTCGACCGCGCCTCCGACCAACTCCCCATCTTCGTGACGGAGTTCGGCACCCAGGACCACGCCGGTGAGGACGCCAACGACTTCGACATGTCCCAGCGCTACCTCGACCTGATGCAGCAGAAGAACATCAGCTGGATCAACTGGAACTTCTCCGACGACCACCGCTCGGGCGCCGTCTTCAAGGAGGGCACCTGCAACGCGGGCGGCCCGTGGGCCGGTCCCGAGGTTCTGAAGGAAGCGGGCGTCTGGATCCGCGACCGGATGAGCTGACCCGGCGGCACCCCGCAGTCGGGACCGTACGGGTACGGGTCGTGCGAGCCCGTACCGGTCCGGCCGTTCGTGCCTGTGCGAGCCGGCCGGCCGGGCCTCTCAGGTCCCGATCAGCGGTGGTGTGTCCGGCGGCCCGTTCGCCAGCAGTTCGGCGAGACGGTCCGGCAGATCGCGGGGGACGAGCAGCGCGTGGACGGCGCGCAGCTCGTCCCCCGTCCACCAGCGGTGCTCGTGGATGCTCAGCCGCTCCTGCGCGCTGAAGCCCCCGGTGTCGATCTCGCAGCGCTCCGTACGCGCCAGGAAGTGCCGTTCGACGAACCGGTGCGGTACGCCGTTCCAGGGCAACACCGGTTCTCTGCGCCAGAGTTCGGGCCCGAGCTCCACATCCGTCAGCCCGGTCTCCTCGCGCAGCTCGCGGAGCGCCGCCTCCTCGTAGCTCTCGCCCGGCTCCACCCCGCCGCCCGGCGGGAACCAGAGCACCTTCCCGGAGCCCTCGGAGACGCTCCGGAAGAGGAGCACCCGGTCCCGGTCGTCCAGCAGCACCACCCGCGCGGTGGGACGCTCCACCGGCTCCGGGGCCGGCTCGGGCCGCTCGCCGCCGTGCCGGGCTGCGGCACCCGGGTCCGTCGGCTCCGGGTCCGTCGGGTCCGTTGCCGCATCCGGGTCCGGTCGGTCCGCGTCGGTTCTGCTCGCGGGCGGGCCGGACGGTGTCGTCGAACCGTCCTGTGCACGAGGTGCGTTCATCGGGCCACCCTAGAGAACACCGCGGGCGCCTCAGTCAGGTCCGGCTCAGCCTGACCGGTCCACCCCGCCCGCTCACGGCTGCCGTTCGCCGTCCGGCGGAGGCGGCCCGGACGTCATGACGTCGAAGACCTCGCCGTCGGCGTCCCGGGCGGTGACGGTGTAGCTGTCGACGCCTTCCCCCAGGCCGGTGTCCACGTGGTAGACGCCCCAACCGGGCCTGCCGGGCAGGGAGTAGAGCTCCGCCGGGAACTCCTCGCCGCCGATGTCCACCGTGATGGTCAGCGGTCCTTCGTGGCGCCAGGCGCCCCACATTCGGCCGGTGGAGCCCGCCGACGAGCCGCTCATGCTGTCGGGGCGGATGTTGTCGCCGATCGCGGGGCTGCGGCGCGCGTCGAGTCGCCCGGCGAACTCCTCCTCGTCGATCTGCCCCGGCTCCAGCAGGTAGTTCTGGGCGCCGGTGGAGAGCAGCGCGAGGCGTCCGCCGCCGGGCACCGGGTACGCCTCGTCGGGCTGAACCACCGTTGGCGCGACGGGAGTCGGAGGCTTCGCGTCACCGCTGTCGGGACGGTCGGTGTCGGCGCCCCGCTCGTCCCGACCGCTGTCGTCACCGTCACCGTCGTCGGCGGTGGAGGTGGCGGACGGCGGCGGCGCCGGTTCGGAGGTGAGCAGCCGCGGGCCCGCGGTGAGGGCCATGGCGATCGTGGCGACGGCGAACACGGCACCGCACGCCGCTGCCCGGCGCCGTGCCCGCCGCGACCTTCCGCGCCGCAGGACCGCCTCCACCGGAGGAGTTCCCGCACGTACGCCGTCCGCCTCACTGCGCAACGCCGCACCGAGCGCGTCGAGTTCGGACCTGTCGGCCCGGTCTTCCTCTTCCATGACGTGCTCCTCCGCTCCGTCCCGTCGCCCCCGCGCGGTGCCGTGCCCGTGCGCGTCCCGCCGCCTTTGGGTGTCCCGTCGTCCCCGCGCGTCGCCGGGTCCCCGCGCGTCGCCGGGGCCGTGCGCGCCATCGTGCTTCCGCGCCGTCACGGCTGTCCCGCCGCCGTCATGGCCGGCAGCTCCCGCCGCAGTCGGGCGAGCGCCTTGGCGGTCTGGCTCCGCACGGTGCCGACGTGTGTGCCCAGCAGCGCCGCCACCTCGCTCTCACTGCGGTCCTCCAGATAGCGCAGCACCACCGTTGCCCGCTGGCGCGGCGGCAGTTGCCGCAGAGCCGCCAACACCACGCCGCGCTCGGCGAGTTGATCGGTGGTGTCCGGGCCCGCGGTGTCCGGCAGGAAGTGGGTGAGCCATTCGCGCAGCCGGATCCGGCGCAGCCTGTCGATGTTCGTGTTGATCATGATGCGCCAGACATAGGCGTCCGGGTCCTGGGACTCCCGCACCCGCGACCACCGGGTGTACGCCTTGACCAGCGCCGTCTGCACCAGGTCCTCCGCGTCCTGGTGGTGCCCGGTGAGCAGGTACGCGGTGCGCACCATTCGCGGCCAGCGGCTGGTGACGAACGACCGGAAGTCGTCCTCCGTGTCTGTCTTCACCCTTGCGCAACTCCACACCT
The DNA here is from genome assembly GCF_023072595.1 of Streptomyces sp. XM4193. Lineage (GTDB taxonomy): Bacteria > Actinomycetota > Actinomycetes > Streptomycetales > Streptomycetaceae > Streptomyces. Next base: position 237,865 of record NZ_JALLGK010000008.1, on the reverse strand, counting down.
CGGACGTCCGGTCCGTACGTTCGGCACTTCGCGGGCGCTGCCGGGCGCCCGTGCGGCGGGGAGTCGGGCACGCCCCTGTTCCGTGCCCGACTCCCCTGATCCGACTGCTACTTCACGCCACCCCTGGGCGAGTAGGAGTGCCGGGAGAACACTTTGCCGTCCGCGTCCTTGGCGACCACCTCGAAGCTCTTCAGGCCCTCGATGCCGGAGGTGTCCAGGTGGAAGGTGCCCCAGCCGGGGTTGCCGGGCAGCTGCACGAGCTGTGCCGTGTAGCCGATTCCCTCCTCGATGTACACCGTGATCTCCATCGGTGCCTCGGCCAACCGCCAGGCGCCCGCGATGAGTTGGACCTCGCCCTGCTCGCTGCCGACGTGCAGGCTGGTGCTGTCGGGGCGGATGTCGTCGCCGATCTGCTGCTTCGCTCTCTCGACGCTCTCCTCGAACTGCCCGGGAGAGGAGAGGACATAGTTCTGCCGGCCCTCCGGGAGCAGTCCGAGCTGCCAGTCGTCGGCGATGTCCAGCGCCTCGTACGGCTCCAGCTCGATCACCTCCAGTCCGCCGCGCACCGAGGCCGCTCCGTCGACCTGTGTACCGCCGGCCTCGGTTCCGGCGCGTTCGGTCGAGTGGCCGTGGGGGTGGGCGGCGCCGGCGGGGGTGGCGGCGGCGGGGGCGGCGGCGCCGAAGAGCAGTGCGGCGACGGCCGCCGCGGCTGCCGCTCCTCGGACGGCGCGCCGACGGGTGTGGACGGGACGGTGCTCGGTCATCTGCGGACTCCCTGAAGAGGGTGGTGGCCATTGGGTCACCCTTCAGACGTCGCCAACTCCCGCTGTCTATGCCCGCGTTCGCAAAATTCTCCCGCCGGAACCGTTCAGCGGGGTCCGAAGTCCGGTCGTGCACCGGGAGGTTCGCCGGATCACGGCTCGATGTCGGCCGGTCGGCCGCTCTGGCGGGCGGGATGAGGGCGGCTGTACGGTATGGCTTGTTACGTCTGTCCGTGGACAGACAAAAACGGAGGGCGGTGTTCCGCCGTCCGCGTCACACAACTCCATGCGTACATGGCCAGGGGAAGCCGGTGGGAATCCGGCGCTGACCTGCAACCGTGAGCAGCGCAACACCGCTGCGAGTCGGGCTACCTGCCGTGCGACGTGCACTGCTTCCCACTGTCAGGTCTACAGCGTGGAGTCCGGCCCTCCCGGCCGCTACGGACCCCTGCCGCTCCGCCCCGTGCTCTCGCCACGGGACGCGCGCCGGGGTCTTCCGGTGCGACAGGGGGATTCGGCACTCGGTGTGGACCCCGAGTGTCCCGAAGGGGCCCCGATGACCACTGTCAGACCCAGGGCCGCGGTGGCCGCTGTCGCCGCCGCGGCGACCTCGCTGCTGCTCGCCGGATCGGTTCTCACCGCCCCCGCCGCGGCGGCCGGCCCCGCCGAACACACGGACGCCGCGGTCGCGGCGGCACGCTGGCAGGCCGGTGAACTGGTCGACGGCGGGATCCCGGGACTCGGCGCGGGCCCGGACTGGGGCCTGACCATCGACACCCTGATCGCGCTGGAGGCGACCGGCGCCGACCGGGCGGCAGCCGAGCGCGTCACCGAGCAACTCAAGCTGCACGTGCGGGACTACAACAGCAACGACGCCTGGGGCGAGCCCGGTCAGCGCATCGCCGGCGCGACCGCCAAGCTGCTCTACGCGGCCGTCGTCACCGAGTCCGACCCGAGCGCGTTCGGCGAGTACGACCTCCGGCAGGAGACGCTGGACCTGATCGCCGGCCCCGAGGCCGGCCCGGAGCACGGACGGGTCAAGGACCGGGTCGACCCGCCGTCCACCGACAACAGCAACACCTTCGCCCAGGCGCTCGCCGTCCTCGGCCTCGCCCGCAGCGGCGAAGTCCCGCAGAGCACCGTCGACTTCCTCGTCGACCAGCAGTGCTCGGCCGGCGGGTTCCGGCTCTACCCCTACGCCTTCGGCGGCTCCGAGGTCACCGGCGACTGCGACAGCCAGGGCGCGGAGGCCGTGCTCGACCCGGACTCCACCGGCATCGCCGTCCAGGCACTGCTGGCAGCCGCGGACGAGGGCGCGGACGGCGCCGACGCCGCAGCCCGCCAGGGGGTGCGCTGGCTGCTCGAACAGCAGCGCGCGGACGGCTCGTTCGGCGGATCGGGGCCCACGACCGGCTCCAACACCAACAGCACCGGGCTGGCCGGGCAGGCGCTCGCCGCCGGCGGCGAGCAGGACGCCGCGGACCGTGCCGCCGACTGGGTGCTGGAACACCAACTCGCCGCCGACACCGCGGGCAAGGCGGCCGACGACATCGGGGCCGTCGCCTACAACACCGAGTCCCTGGAGTCGGCCCGGACGGACGGGATCGCCGAGTTCCAGCGCGACCAGTGGCGACGTGCCACCCCGCAGGCGCTGCTGGTCACCACGGGCCTCTCGCTCGCCGAGATCGGCACCACCGACCCGGACCCCGGCCCCGGCAACAGCGGCGGCGGCAACGGCGGTACGAGCGGCGGCGGTACGGACAGCGGCGGCGCGGACGGTGGTTCCGAGGGCGGCAGCACCGCGGGCGGCGGCGACACGGCCGCGGGCGGAGCCTCCGCCGGCCCCGGCGGCGACGACGGTACGGGCGGTACGGGCGGCGTCGCCCCGGACGCCGACTCCGGTGCGGTGAACGGCAGTTCGGGCACCAACGCCGGCACCAACACCGTCGGCGGCCACGACCCGGCGGCGAACCCGACGGACGGGAACGGCGCCCTCGCGAAGTCGGGCACCGGCACGCTCCCGTACGCGGCAGCCGCGGTGGTGCTCCTCCTCCTGGGAACGGTGCTCCACCGCGTCACCCGGCAGACCAGGTCCACCGCGAAGGGCGGCCGCGCATGAACCTCCACTCCTCCTCTCCCGACCGCAGGCCGGGCGTCCGCGCCCGCCGCGGGTGGCGCCACGGGCTCCGGTCGCTGCTGCCGGCCTTCGCGCTGGTCGTCGGATCGGCCGGCTTCGGACTGGTCAGCGCGCCCGCCGCGGTGGCGGTCGACCCTGACCGGGGCAGTGCGGGCTTCTGCCCCGACAGCGACGGAGTCACCGTCGTGATCGACTTCCAGGAGCTCGGCGGCACCACGATCGTGCGGTGCGCACCCGGTGACCAGGCGACCGGCCTCACCGCGCTGAAGAACGCCGGCATCCAGATCACCGGCACCAACCGCTGGGGCGAATCGTTCATCTGCCGCATCGAGGGCAAGCCGGGCCCGGACAGCGAGCCGTGCATCGACACCCCGCCCGCCAGCGCCTACTGGTCGTACTGGCACTCGCCGAACGCGGGCAACTGGACCTACAGCCAGTGGGGCGTCACCAACCGCAAGCCGCCGCCCGGCAGCTTCGAGGGCTGGTCCTTCTCCAAGGACAAGACGGCCGACACCAACCCGCCGCCCGGCGTCTCCCCGACCCGTCCGGCCGGCAACGGCTCCGGCGGCTCCGGCGGTTCCGGCGGTTCGGGCGGCAACTCCGCCGGCGGCTCCGGTGGTTCGGGCAGCACCGGCGGCGCGGGGACCGGCGGTACGTCCGGCGGCGGCGACAACGGGTCCCCGTCCGACGGCGGGAAGGCGAACTCCGACGACGGCACCACCGGCACCGCCGGCGCCGCGGAGAAGGACAAGGACGGCAAGGACGACGGCGCCGACAAGGACACCGACGAGGACCGGGACGCCGGGAAGAGCGGCCCGGGCGACGAGCCCACGGCCTCCGACACCCCGCTGGGCGGGGCCGACAAGCAGCCGACCGAAGACGCCGCCTGGACCGGCGAGGGGGACGACGGGCTGCAACCCACCGCTGCCGAGCGGGAGTTGCCCATGGGAACCGCGGCCGGTCTGGGCGCGGTCGCGCTGCTGGCGACCGCCGCCGGCTTCGGCGCCTGGCGCAGGCGCAGGGCTAGCGCGGACACCGGCACACCGGCGTGAGCCGGGCTCCGCACGGCGCGGACCCGCGCCCCGGCCGGGACCGCGCTGTCCGGCCCCGCCTCCTGGGCCCACAGCTGCCGCGCGCCGTGCACCCCGGTGCCTGGTGGCTGTGGGCGCTCGGCCTGGCCACCGCGGCCAGCCGCACCACCAACCCGGTGCTGCTGGCGATGATCCTCGCGGTCGCCGGCTTTGTCGTCGTCCAGCGCCGCACGGACGCACCGTGGGCGCTGGCGTTCCGGATGTACCTGATGCTCGGCGCGTTCATCGTGGTCATGCGGGTGGGCTTCCGGATCGTCTTCGGCGGCGGCCAGGGCGACACCGTGCTCTTCACCCTGCCGCAGATCCCGCTGCCCGAATGGGCGGCGGGGATACGGCTGTTCGGGCCGGTCGCCGCCGAGCAGCTGCTCGGCGGCTTCTACGACGGGCTGCGCCTGGCCACCATGGTCATCTGCATCGGCGCCGCCAACGCGCTGGCCAACCCCAAGCGGATGCTCAAGGCGCTGCCCGGCGCGCTGTACGAGGTCGGCACCTCGGTCGTGGTGGCGCTGACGGTCGCGCCCCAGCTCATCGAGAGCGTCGCCCGGGTGCGTCGGGCCCGACGGCTGCGCGGCGGGCGGCAGAAGGGCATGCGGGCGCTGCGCGGCATCGTCATCCCGGTGCTGGAGGACGCACTGAACCGTTCGCTGGCACTGGCCGCCGCGATGGCCTCGCACGGGTACGGGCGCACCGGACGAGTGCCCGCCCGCACCCGGCTGCTGACGGGCTTCCTGGTGCTGGTCGGACTGCTGGGCGTGTGCGCCGGGCTGTACGGGGTGATGGACTCCTCCACCCCGGTCTACATGGGCGGGCCGCTCCTGGTCGCCGGGCTCGCGGTCGCCGTCGTCGGCTTTCTGCTCGGCGGTCGCCGGGTGCGTCGCAGCCGTTACCGGCCGGACGGCTGGCGAGCGGGTGAACTCCTGGTGGTGGGCGCGGGGTTGGGGACGGGTGCGTTGATGTACCTGACCACCCGCGTCGACCCGGCGAACCTCTATCCCTCGCTGTCCCCGCTCAGCTGGCCCGAGGTCTCCCTGCTGCCGGCCGTCGCCGTCCTGCTCGGCGTCCTCCCGGCCTGGCTCGCACCGCCGCCCCCGCCCACACACCCCACCGGGCCGCCGGCAACCGAAGTCGGACGGTCGACGGCCGGCGCCGGTGCGAACACCGCGCATCGGTACGGGAGTTCACCTCCGCGAGCCGCCGCGGACGGGCCCGCCGACGAGGCCGCGCCCACGAAGGAGAACGTGCAGTGATCCGCTTCGAAGAAGTCACGCTCGTCTATCCGGACGCCGAGCGGCCGACTCTGGAATCGGTCGAACTCGACATACCCGAAGGGGAGTTGTGCCTGATCGCCGGGCCCACCGGGGTCGGCAAGTCCACGCTGCTCGGTGCGGTCAACGGGCTCGTGCCCCGCTTCACCGGCGGTCACCTCCGCGGCCGGGTCAGCGTCGCCGGGCAGAGCACACAGGACGAGCCGCCCCAGGAGTTCGCGCATCTGGTCGGAGTCGTCGGACAGGACCCGCTCGCCGGCTTCGTCACCGACACGGTCGAGGAGGAACTCGCCTACGGAATGGAGCAGTTGGGCGTCAGCGCGGAGGTGATGCGCAAACGTGTCGAGGAGACCCTGGACCTGCTCGGCATCGCTGAACTGCGGCACCGGGCGCTGCGTACGCTCTCCGGCGGGCAGCAGCAGCGGGTGGCCATCGGTTCGGTGCTCACCGCCCACCCCGCCGTACTGGTCCTCGACGAGCCGACTTCCGCGCTCGACCCCACGGCGGCCGAGGACGTGCTGGCCGCGATCATCCGCCTCGTCCACGACCTCGGTACCACGGTGCTCGTGGCCGAGCACCGGATGGAGCGGGTCATGCAGTACGCCGACCGACTGCTGTACCTGCCCGGCGACGGCCGGGTGCTCGACGGCGAACCCGCCTCCCTGATGGCGGAGTTGGGCGGCGGCGTGCACCGCGACATCGCCCCGCCCGTGGTGCGCCTGGGGCGCCTGGCCGGGTGGCAGCCGCTGCCGCTGTCGGTCCGCGACGCCCGCCGGTCGGCCGCCGAGCTGCGTCAGCGACTCGCCGCCCCGCCCGCCGGCCCACCCGCCGCCCTGCCCGCCGGCCCGTCCGCCGCGGGGCGGGGGCGGTCCGCGAGGCCCGAACACAGCGCCGCGGCAACGGTGTTGGAGGCAGCCGCGGTGGTCGTCTCCTACGGTCCCGTCATCGCCGTGCGGGAGGTGGACCTGCGCCTTCAGCCCGGTGAGGTGGTCGCGCTGATGGGCCGGAACGGCTCCGGCAAGTCCTCCCTGCTCTGGGCGCTCCAGGGCTCCGGCCCCCGGCGGTCGGGCAGCGTACGGGTGGCCGGCGAGGACCCGGCCGAGGTCTCCGCCGCCCGGGCGCGCGAACTGGTCGGCCTCGTGCCGCAGACCGCCGCCGACCTGCTCTATCTGGAGAGCGTCGACGCCGAGTGCGCACAGGGCGACCTGGAGTCCGGTGCGCCCGGCGGCAGTTGCCGGGAGCTGCTGGACTCCCTGGCCCCGGGGATTCCCGGCGAACGTCATCCGCGCGACCTCTCCGAGGGGCAGCGGCTCGCGCTCGTCCTCGCGGTGCAGCTCGTCGCCGCCCCCGGAGTCGTACTGCTCGACGAGCCGACCAGAGGGCTCGACTACCGGGCCAAGCAGCGCTTCACCGAGGTAGTGCGCGGCCTGGCCGCCGAGGGGCGGGCGGTGGTGGTCGCCACCCACGACGTGGAGTTCGTGGCAGGGGCGGCCGACCGGGTGGTGGTGATGGCCGAGGGCGAAGTCGTCGCGGACGGCCCGACCGCCGAAGTCGTCGTCTCCTCACCGGCGTTCGCGCCTCAGGTGGCGAAGGTCCTGAGCCCGGGGGAGTGGCTCACGGTCGAACAGGTCGCCCGGGCGCTGAACACCTCGGAGGTGCCCGCGTGAAAGACCGTCCGGGCGAGCGCCCGTCCGCCGTACGCCCGTCCGTCGAGCGCCCGTCTCCCGAGCGCCTGTCCGCCGAGCGCCCGTCCGGTGCGCTGGCCGAAGCGTCGCGGCGTCGCGGCGAGGGCACCGCACCACCCCGGGCGCGGGCGCCGGAACCCGGCCCGCGCTTCCCTCGCGGCCACCGGGTCTCCGCCATCAGGATCAGCCTCCGCACCGCCGCGGTGCTGACGCTCGCGAGCGTCGCCGGCCTGGCCATGTTCTTCTGGCCGCTCTTCGCGCCCCCGCAGCCGGAGGCGATGGCGCACTCGGCCGACGCGCCGCTGATCTTCATCGTCGCCATGCCGGTGATCCTCGCCGTCGTGCTCGCCGAGCTGTCCTCGGGCGGCATCGACACCAAGGCGCTGGCACTGCTGGGCGTCCTGTGCGCGATCAACGCCGGACTGAGGCCGCTCGGCGCGGGAACCGCGGGCATCGAGACCGTGTTCTTTCTGCTCGTGCTCGCCGGACGGGTCTTCGGGCCCGGATTCGGCTTCGCGCTCGGCTCGTTGTCGCTCTTCGCCTCGGCACTGCTGACCGCGGGCGTCGGCCCCTGGCTGCCGTTCCAGATGATCGCCTCCGCCTGGATCGGACTCGGCGCCGGGCTGCTGCCGCGCCGGGTGACCGGACGCGCAGAGATCGCGATGCTCGCCGCGTACGGGGTGGTGGCCGCGTACCTCTTCGGCTTCATCATGAACATGTGGTTCTGGCCGTTCACGGCCGGAATCGACACCCAGCTGTCCTTCGACCCGGACGCCTCGGTGCCGCAGAACCTCCACACCTTTCTGATCTTCACCCTCGCCACCTCCACCTTCGGGTGGGACACCGGGCGGGCGCTGACGAACCTCGCGGCCATCCTGCTCGTCGGCCCGGCCGTGCTCGCCGCGCTGCGCCGCGCCGCCCGCCGGGCCGCCTTCGACGCGCCGGTCAGCTTCGGTCCCGCCGTCGCACCGACGGCAGCACCGGGGTTCGCCGGCACTCCCGCAGCAGCCGCGGCGCCAACTCCCGCAACACCCGGGCCCGTTCGCCGGATCGGACACCTCCGCCGGCTCGGACGCCTCCGGCTCCGGGCACCGTCCGAAGCCCCTCGGCCCGCCACCGAACAGCGTGCCCCCGCCGAACTGCACACCCGCACCGAACTGCACACCCCCGCCGAACAGCCACCGCGGGAGCAGCCGGCGTCCGCCGATCGGGCCGACCCGTCGCCGCTTCCGCCGCTCGCATCCGAGAAGGAGACCGGCTGATGACGCAGCCATCGACCACCGCCCCGCGCCGTCCGTGCGCCCGACTCACCGCCCGGGCCACGGCGTTGGTGCTCGTCGGCGCATTCGTGCTCGGCGGCACGGGCTCGGCAACCGCCCACGCCGCAACGGCCGCCCACGCCGCAACGGCCGCCCGAGCCGGGCTCTCCGTACCCGCCGGAACGGCCGCACCTGCCGGGTCCGTCGGCGTTCCGGCGGCGGCGCGGTTGGAGTCACCGGCCACCGCGGCGGCCACCTGGGCGGCCTCCCGACTCACCGACGGCAGCCACGCCTCCGGCGATCACGGGCTCACCGCCGACCTGGTGCTCGCGTTCGCGTCCACGTCCACCGGCGGGCGCACGGTCGCCGCCGCCGGGGACTGGCTGGAGGAGGGCGCCGAGGAGTACATCAGCCGCGGGGTGAGCGGCGACGTGAACGCGGGCGCGACGGCGAAACTCGCACTGGTGGCGGGGGTCGACCGCGCGAACCGCGACGCGGAGGACTTCGGCGGCGTCGATCTCCTCGCCACGCTCCGCGCCCGGCTCCAGGACGACGGCCGGTTCACCGACGACACCGTCTCGGGGGACAGGTCCAACCAGTTCACCCAGTCTCTGGCGGTGCTGGCCCTGGTCCGCGCCGGCGAGGCACCCGTACGGGCCGTCGACTTCCTGGCCGACACCCGCTGCGCGGACGGCGGTTACCCGCTCTCGCTCGGCTCCGACCCCGACCGGTGCACCGCGGACGTCGACAGCACCGGCATGGCCGTCCAGGCATTGCTCGCCGCCGGGCGCACCGCCGACGCGACCCCTGCCCTGGATTGGCTGGAGTCCCGCCAGCACGACAGCGGCGGCTTCGACTACGCCGGTACGGGCGCGACGGCCGCCAACTCCAACAGCACCGCCCTCGCCGTCCAGGCGCTCTCCGCCGGCGGCCGAACCGCCGCCGCGGACATCGGAGTCGGCTGGCTGCACGGCGTACAGCTCGGCTGCGACGCACCCGAGGACGAACGCGGTGCGGTCGGCTACCTCGAACCCGTCGTCGACGGTGCCGCGCTGCGCGCCACCGCACAGGTCGTGCCCGCCCTCGCGGGCAGAGCGCTCGGCGACATCGACAACGCGGACACCGTGCCCGAACTCGCCGAGATCACCTGCCTGCCCGCCGCTGCCGCCCCCTCCGTGCCGACGGCGCCCCGCAACGGTCCCACGGACCGCTGAGCGGGCTCGGCGACGGGCGGCCGGACAATCGCCGCGGGCCGGCGGCAACCGCGTCGGCGGACCGGTGGCCCGTCGAAGGGCGACGCCGGGTCCGGGGTGAGGGCGGAGGTCAGCCCGGTTTGGCGACGGTGAGCAGGACGACCGAGTCCTCCAGCGCCTCCAGACCGTGCCGTTCGCGCGGGACGACCAGCAGGTCGCGTGCGACCCCGTCCCAGGCGGCCGACTCGCCGCGCAGCCGTACGCGACCCCGCAGCACCAGCAGCGTCGCCTCGCCCGGACTCTCGTGCTCGGTCAGTTCGCGGCCCTCCAGCAGGGCGATCAGCGTCTGCCGCAGTACGTGCTCGTGGCCGCCGTAGACCGTCTTCGCGCTGCGCCCGGAGGCGGCCCCGCCCGCGTCCGCGAGCAGTTCCCTGCCCTGTGCCTCCAGCGAGAACTTCTCCATCCCCCGAGTGTGCGAGCGCCCGGCCCGCGGCGCGAGTCGGAGCCGTACCCCGCGCCGGGCCGGCCGCCCGACGCCGGCCACGGCCCGACCCGCGGCGCCGGTTGTCAGTGGGGCGTGGCAGAGTCGGCGACATGCTGGAGATCACGGTGGAAACCGAGCGCGGGGAGCGGCTGGAGCACGTCTCCGCCGAGGAGTTGGGCCGGCTGGTCCGGCGGATCGGCGCGCGTGCGGACCGGTTTCTGGTGCTCGGCCGCACACCGGAGCAGGCCGGGGTGTTCGCCCAGCTCTGGCACGAGTCCGGAGGCGCATACACGCTGGAGCACCGCGAGGGCACGGCCGACCGCCACTTCCGTACCTCGGTGGACCGCCCGGAGCCGGTGGTCGCCGCCCTGGAGGGCTGGGCGCGCCGCTCACCGGGATGGGACACCGGCCTGGAGTGGACGCCCCTCGAAGCGGACGCCACCGAGGCCCGCAGACCCGAGAGCCCCGACGCGGTTCCCGCATCCCCCGACGATCCCGCAGCGCTCGACGACCCCGATGAACCGGACGACCCCGACGATCTCGACGCGCTCGCCGCTTTCGACGATCTCGACGCCGAGGAGCGCGAGGAGTTGGAGGAGCGCATCCGTGAGGCGCTGGTGGCGGGCTACACAGACCTCGACGACCTGCTGGACCTCGTAGAGGAGCATCTGGAGGAGGAGCTCGACGACTCGCTGCCGGACGGCGCGGCGCAAGCGCTGGTCGAGCGCAGATGGCGGGAGCGGCTCGCCGAGCAGGCCGGTTGGCGGGGCGAGACGGACCCCGAGCGGCTCACGCGTGCCTTCGTCGCCCTGGAGGCTGCGGGCATCACCGCCCGGGAGCACTTCACCTGCTGCCGCACCTGCGGGAACGCCGAGATAGGCGCCGAACGCGCCCCAGGCAGCCGTGGGTTCGTCTACTTCCACACCCAGTCCACCGAGCGCGCGGCGGGCGGTGGCGGGCTGACGCTCCACTACGGCGGCTTCGACGGCTCGGAGAGCACCACCGTCGCCGTCGGCCGGGAGATCGTCGCCGCGGCGGAGTCGGTCGGCCTCACCAGCGACTGGGACGGCAGCCCGGACCGGGCCATCCTGCTCTCGCCCCTGGAGTGGCGTCGTCGACTGGAGGCGTGAGCCCGAGGCGGGAGCGGCCCGGCTGCCCCTCCCCGTCCCGAGCGAGCCCTGTGACCCGTTCTACAGCGGGCGACGCCTCGGGTGCGGAATAGGGATGCCGCACCCGGTGGTTGGCCCGGTGTAGTCGCGCGCCCGGGGAGTGCCTGTGCCGCGCGCCAGGGCGCACCAGCGGAAAGGAAGGCCAGATGGCCGGCACCGACGACAGGAACAGCAGCGATGCCCCTCGCGGAGCCGAGGAGCGCGGAGCGGGCGGGGAGCCCGTCACGGGCGGGCCCGCCCAGGGCGAGGACCGGGTGCGGGGCACCGCACACGGCAGCGCTCCGGTGCCGCTCTCCGTGCTGGACCTGGCCACGGTGGGCGCCGGCAGCACCGCGGGCGAGGCGCTGCGCACCTCGGTCGACCTCGCCAGGCTCGCCGAGCGGCGCGGCTTCACCCGCTACTGGGTCGCCGAGCACCACTCGATGCCGGGTATCGCGAGCAGTTCACCCGCCGTGATCCTGGGGCACCTCGCCGCGCACACCACCAGGATCCGTCTGGGGTCCGGCGGGGTCATGCTGCCCAACCACGCGCCGCTGGTGATCGCCGAGCAGTTCGGGACCCTGGAGGCGTACGCGCCGGGCCGGATCGACCTCGGGCTCGGGCGGGCACCGGGCACCGACGGAGCGACCGCCGCCGCGCTGCGCCGTACCGATCGGCTGCGCGAGGGCGCGGAGGACTTCCCGCAGCAGCTCGCGGAGTTGACGCGCTTCCTCGACGACGACTTCCCCTCCGGCCACCGCTACCACCGCATCCACGCCGTTCCGGGGCCGGTGCAGGGCACCTCGCCCGGTGGGGTGCAGTCCTCCGACCGGCCGCAGATCTGGCTGCTGGGGTCCAGCGGCTTCAGTGCGCAGCTCGCCGGTTCGCTGGGGCTGCCGTTCTCCTTCGCGCACCACTTCTCCGCGCAGAACACCGTCCCGGCGCTCGATCTCTACCGCGAGTCCTTCCGGCCGTCGGCGATCCTCGACCGGCCGTACGCGAAGATCGGTGTCGCGACCCTCGCGGCCGAGGACGAGCGGGAGGCCAGGCGCCAGGTGATGACCGGCATGCTCTCCATGATCCGGCTCCGCCGGGGCAACCCGGGTCTGGTGCCGACCCCCGAGGAGGCCGAGTCCCACCCCTACACCGATGGTGAACTCGCATACGCCGAAGCCTGGTTGGGCAATGTCGTGCACGGCACGCCGGACCGCGTCCGGGAGGGGCTGGACGAGCTGGTCAAGCGCACCGGCGCCGACGAGCTGATGCTCACGGTCAACGCCCACAGCGCCTATGCCCGGCTGCGTTCCTACGACTTGATCGCCGACGCCTACGGCCTGCCCAGGCTCCCCACCGCCCCCTGACCGGAGCGGCGCCGGAGCGGCGCCGGGGCCGAGGACGGTCCGGGGCCGTTCGGGGCGGGCCGTGGCTACGCTGACGGCGTGACGGGGGAGAGCGGCGAGCGGGAGACCGAGCGGGCGGTCTGGCGGGCGGCGGTGGCGCTGCTGCCCGAGGCCGAGGTGGCGGCGGTCGAGGAGTGGGCAGACATCGGCGAGCAGGAGGCGGCCATCGAGGCCGCGATCCGCGGGCTGTGCGCGCACGGCGTGGCGATCGGCGGGGAGCTGCGGGCCGGCCTGTCGGTGGTCGCCGAACTCTGGGGCTGCCGACAGGCGTTGGCGGACCGGCTCGACCGGTGCGCGGGGGCGGCCGACGACGTTTCGACTCTTCGGGTGTTGCCGCCGAGTGCGGTCGAACCGCTGCCGATCGAGGAGAGCGTCGTACAACGGGCTGCTGCGGGCGGGGAGTTGGCGCCGGAGGCGGGTACGGCCGTGGTGCCGTGGATCGTGTGCGAGGAACGCGGCTGGGCGCTCGACCGGTTGCACGTCCGCGAGCCGTGGGGCGAGCTCTCCTTCCACGCCACCGGGTACCTGCTCCGCCGGCCCGCGGAGCCCGAACAGGCGCTGTTCCGCGGCCCGTTGGACGCCTGGAACGCGCTGCTCGCGCTGCGACAACGTTGAGCCGCCCGCCCGTCTGCCCCGCTAACCACCTGCCTGCCTGCCTGGCCACCTGCCCGCTCGCCCCGTGACTCCTGATGCGCCGCCCCGTGACTCCTGATGCGCTCGTACGCGCCCGCCCGCGGACGGGCGGTCCGTTCACCGCTTCCGGGCAGACCCGCCGCCACCTCCGCCGCCGTCCGGGCCGTCCCGGTCGTCGGTCCCCTCGGTCCCGCCCGCCCCGCTGTCGTGTCCGCCGCCGTGCCGGTCTTCGTCGTGGCGGAAGGGCGGTTCCGGTTCGGCGCGTGCGGCACGGCGGATGTGGTCGGCGAGGGCGTCGACCGTGGCCGAGACGGACGTCGAGGCCCCCGTCGCGGTGTCCGCGTCGGCGGGCGGCGCGGAGATCCCGCGCGCGAGCAGATGGGTGCGACGTGCCCACGGCTCGCGCAACTCGCAGATGTCCAGGGGCAGATCGGACCCGACGGTGCGTCGTGGCACGACGGCCAGGCCCACCTCCGCCAGTACGAGTGAGACCACCGCGCCCAGCCCCGCGACCGTGGTGCGGTAGCGGGGCGCCACCGCGTGCGGCTCCAGATGGGCCTCGATCCAGCGGCGCAGTGACGAATCGGGGTTGAGGCCCACCAGGGGATGCTCGGCGACCTCGTCGTGGGTGAGCGCCGAGCGCCCGGCCAGAGGCCCGCCGCGGCGGCCGATGACCACCAGCGAGTCGTCCCCCAGGACCTCCAGAGAAGCAGCGCCCTCCCGCACCTCGTCGTCCAGCACGATCCCGAGGTCGACCCCGCCCTCGGCGAGGCGGCGCATCGTGTGCGGCGTACGGCTCTCCGAGGCGGTGACATCCACGTCCGGATGCTCCCGGAGGAAGGAGGCCAGTGCCCGGGGGACGAGCCGGTGCATCGCCGAACCCCCGGCCAGCAGGGTCAGCGGAGCCGTCGACGGCCGTACGTAGCCGGCCACCGCGCTCTCCAACTCCGCCGTGCGATCCAGCACTTCGCGTGCGTAGCGGGCCAGGGTCGAACCGGCGGGTGTGGGACGTACGCCCCGCCTGCCGCGCACCAGCAGCTCGACCCCGGCGTGCCGCTCCAGCGCGCGCATCCGGGCGCTGGCCGACGGCAGGCTCAACCGCATCCGCCGCGCGCCCGCGGTGATGGAGCCCTCGGTGACGGTGTGCAGGAACAGCCGCAGATCGTCCAGGTCGTACCGCATCGGTCAGCCTCTCCCCGGTCCGCGCCGCCGGCGCTCTCCCGGCCGCCGTCCTCGGGGCCGTACCCGGCGCTGTCGCCGACCCTCGTGGCCGGTCAGCCTCTGCTCCAGCCTAAGGCTGAGTTCGGGGATTGCGCATTGTGCGGCTCCGCTCCCCAGAGCGATCCTCGGAGAGTGGATGTCACGGTTGCGGTCCTGCTCGCGGGCCTTCTTTCCGGTGCGCTGAACGCGGTTGGCGGCGGCGGCACCTTTGTCGCGCTGCCCGCGCTGGTCGCCTTCGGGGTGCCGCCGGTGGAGGCGAACATCGTCTCGCGGATCGCCCTGACGCCGGGAGCCTGTGCCTCCGCCTTTGTCAGCCGCCGCGAAGCCGGGCTTGGCACGGCGGTCTCGACCCGGTCCCTGACCGTCACGAGTGTGCTCGGCGGGGCGGTCGGTGCGCTGTTGCTGCTGACCCTCCCCTCGGCGTCCTTCGACGCGGCCGTGCCGTGGCTGCTGGCGTTCGCCACACTGCTGCTCGCGCTCGGCAACCGGTTGCCCCGGATGCTCCGCGCGCTCGTCGGTCGGCCCGTCCGCATGAACCAACCCGCCCTGCTCGCGGCGCAGTTCGTCCTCGGTGTCTACGGCGGATACTTCGGCGGAGCCGTAGGCATCCTGATGCTGTCGCTGTGGAGCGTGGGGCTGGGGATCGACGCAGCCACCAGCAATCCGGCACGCATCGTGCAGCTCGCTGCGATGTACCTGAGCGCGTCGGCGCTCTTCCTGCTCGCCTTCGGTGTCCGGGGCAGTCCGACGCTGCTGCTCGCACTGCTGGTGGGCGCCGTCGTCGGCGGATACGGGGGCGCGCACCTCGCCCGCCGCCTCTCGGCCGTGTTCCTGCGCCGCACCGTGCTGCTGATCGCCGCGACCACCACCGTCCTGTACTTCCTCGGCCGCTGACCCGCTGACCCGCTGACCCGCTGACCCGCTGACCCGCTGACCCGCTGACCCGCTGACCCGCGCCGCCGGGTTCCGTCGGCCGACACGGCCCGACGGGTCCGTCCGAGTCCGCTCGGCGAACCGGGCGGCGGCCACCATCGCGAAGGAGAAGGCACATGGAAACCACTCCGCCGACCACTGCCCGAGCGCTGCTCTCCTTCGCCCTGCGTGCCTGGATGCTGGTCGCGCTCTTCTGGCTCGCGGGCGCCGAACTTCCCGCCGTGTGCTGCTCGTTCGCCGCCCTCTGGCTCACTCTCTCCGCCTTCCGCGAACCGCGCGCCTGACCGGCGAACCCACGTGCGGCACGCCGTGCGCACCGGCCCTGTGAAGGTGCGTGCCGGCGGCCTTCGGCGCCGCGAAAAGCAGTCGCGGCTTGCCCGGGCGGTCGCTAGCCTCCGCCGGGCGGCTGCGAGGGCGTGGCCGCGGGAGGAGCGGACCGTGAAGACGAAGGATGTACGACCCGAGCGACTGCGTCTGATGCTCGACCAGTTCGACCGGGCCAGGGAGATGGCCGAGCTGCGGCTCACCGGACTCGGCGACGACGAGTACCTGTGGGAGCCGGCGCCCGACTGCTGGTCCGTCCGTCCGCGTGGCCTGGCACGCACCCCGTGTGCGTTCGGCCCGGGCGAGTGGCTGCTGGACCGGGAGGTGCCGGACATACCGGGGAGCGAGTACCAGGAGGTCGCCCGGCAGGCCGAGAGCGGGATGAGCGTCGAGAAGATCGCGCAGGACTGGAGCGTGAGCGTCGAACGCGTCCGCGAGGTACTGCGCCACACCGGTCCGGTGGAACCCGATGTCGCGCCGTTGACCACCATCGCCTGGCGGTTGGGGCATCTGCACGTGCAGTTCGAGGGCAGCTGGGAGTGGACCTTCGGCGAGCGGCGCCGCGACCCCAGGCTGATGGTGGACTTCACCCCCGACGCCTTTCTGGCCGTCACGCGCTTCTGGGCGTCCGTCGATCGCTGGCGGGCCGCGGCCGAGAACGTCACCGACGAGCAGTTGGACACCGTCGGCTTCTCCCGCTATCCGTACTCCTCCGACGCCGACGAGCGCTATGTCGATGCCCTGTGGGGCGTCAACCTCGAACTCATCCACCACATGGCCGAGATCGCACTTCTCCGCGACCTCTGGCGCACCCGCCGGTAGCCCCGGCCCGTCGCCCCACCCCGGCCCGTCGCCCCACCCCCGCGCGTCCGACGCACTGCGCGTCGGACGCACCGTGCGTCGGACGCACCGCGCGGAGAGAGCACGGGAGTGCGGAGACGTACGGCCGGTGCGTACGTCGGCGGCTCCGTGCCGTCCGGGGTCCGTGCAGTCCGGGGGTCCGTGCCGTCCGCCTGTGCCTCGCGGGTCGTCAGCTCTCGCCCCACTGCTGCCGCAGACCGGGGGTGTCCAGGTCCTCCTGCACGACATCGGCGGCGAACAGGGTGGCGGCGAAGTCCGGTGGGTTCTCCGGGGGATGCTCGGTGGCGTCGATGATCCGTGTGCTGCGCTCGTAGGGGCGGCCGACGACGCCGCGCACTTCGATGACGACCTCCGCCCACACCCCGCGCCCGTCCTCGCGCAGCTCGAAGCTGCGCAGCGTGCCGAGGTCACCGGCGCGCAGTGCGAACCGGATCTGACCCTGCGCGACCTTCTGGAAAACGGCCAGATAGTAGGCGTACCGCTCGGTCAGCGACATGCAGTTTCCTCCGCGCTCTTCCCCGTTGACGCCCTCGCACCGATGGGCCCGGAGACGGCGAGGATGCGACGGATTGAACCCGGCACATCGGACGGTGTCCAGAGGGCCTGCGCCCGGCAATGGCACCGCGTGCCGCGTCACCTGCACCGATCATGCATCGGATTCGCAGCTTGCCTCGGACAGCCCGACGACCCGTACGGCCCCAGTGCCGCCGGAGCCGCCGAAACGCAGCCGGTGATACGGCCGACCGGGCGCCCGTCAAACACTCCAGGGCCCAACAAGCCCTGGAAACAGGGTAGTTGACCCTAGACCGGGAGCCCGCGACGGCTCCGCTCCGCGGTGTAGAAGCGGTGGTGGACCTCTTCCGGGTCGGGGTCGGGGGTGAGCAGCTCCAGGTCCTCCGTCGAGGATCCCGGCACGGATATGCCGAGCGCCGCGAGCTCCGAGGCCAGGCTGAGGTAGGTCTCGTCGTCGTCATAGGCGATCTCGTCGAGGCACGCCTCGACGAAGCTCCGCCCGGCAAGCGTGCGGTACGAACCCTCCGAGTCGACCATGACGATCGGCGTGGGCGCTCCCGGCGACTGGTCGGGGTGGTGCCAGTAGCCGATGCAACCGCTGTTGTCGTCGACGGCGACGACGCTGACGTACGGGGCCATCTGCTCGAACGCGGCGCAGTTGGCCATGATGTCGGCGTTGGCGCGGTCCTGCTCGGTCAGATAGCTGACGTCCGTCAGCGGGTGCTGCGCGTCCGGCTCCAGGAGCGTGATGCCGTACTCCTCCAGCGGATGCCGCCCGCTCTGCTGCCGCGCCGTGCCGAGGGCCCGCAGATCGCTCGGCACCTCCCGACCGCCCAGCCGCTCGCGGGCGAATCGCTGCCACCACTCCTCGGTCACGACCACTCCTCCACGGCGCCCCCGGCGGCGGAACATCCGCCGCCACTCGTTGTTGCTCCAGGCTAGGACCCGGCACTGACAGCCGGCCGCGCTCCGGCCCGCCGCCTCGGCGCGCTCGGTCCCCGGGGTGGGAACGGCGGGCCGGCTGGGAGAGGATCGGCGGCATGGCAGACGGTGAAGCGATGGACGCGGGACGACGGTTGAGGATCGCCGTGCTCGGCGCCGGCAGCGTGGGGTGCCAACTCGGCGGCCGGCTCGCGCCGCACGCCGAGGTGACGCTGATCGGACGGGCCGCCGCGATGGCCGTGCTCGACGAGCGGGGGCTGCGGCTGACCGGTGGCGGGCAGCCGGAGACACTGGTGGAGCCGGGCGGCGTACGCACCGCGACCGGCCCCGAGGCGGTCGCGGGCGCCGACTTCGTCCTGGTGACGGTGAAGTCGGCCGGCACGGAGGCGGTGGCGCGCGAGCTGGCGCCGCATCTGGACGACGGCACGGTCGTCGTCAGCTTCCAGAACGGGCTGCGGAACGCGGAGACGCTGCGGTCGGTTCTGGGTGCCGAGCGGACGGTCGTGGCGGGGATGGTCCCGTACAACATCGTGCAGACCGAGCCCGGCACGTACCACCAGGGCTCGGGCGGGGAGTTGTTGCTCGACGCCGGGCCCGACGCGGCGCCGCTGGCGGCGCTGCTGCGCCGGGCCGGGCTGCCGGCGCAGCAGCACCCCGACATGCGCGGGGTGCAGTACGCCAAGCTGCTGATGAACCTCAACAACGCGCTCAACGCGCTCTCCGGCCTGCCGCTGCGCGAGCAGCTCGGACAGCGGGACCACCGCCGCTGCCTGGCCGTCCTCCAGCGAGAGGCCCTGGCCGCCTACCGGGCCGCCGGCATCCGCCCGGCCCGACTCGGGCTCGTCGCACCGCGGTTGACGCCCACCCTGCTCGGGCTGCCGGACGGAGTGTTCCGGCGGGTCGCCGCCTCCGCGCTCGCCATCGACGAGCAGGCCCGCAGCTCCATGTGGGAGGACCTCCAGCGCGGCCGGACGACCGAGATCGACAGCCTTCAGGGAGAGATCGTCACGCTCGCGGCCCGCCACGGGCAGCGAGCCACCGCCAATGAACGCCTCATCGCCCTGGTCCGCGAGGCCGAGAGCGGCGACGGCCGCACCCGAACGGGGGCCGAACTGCTCGCCGAACTCACGCGCTGAGCAGTCGGTTTGAGCGGTCGGTTCGGGCGGTCGGTTCGGGCGGTCGGTTCGGGCAGGCGGGCCGGGCCCGTGCAGCCGTCGGGCCGGGTACGGCGGTGCCGCGGTCCGGGGCGCGGAGCCGCCGGTTCGAGCGCCGGACGTGGAGCACCGAGGGTGCCGTGGCGGGCGTCAACTGCGGTGTGCGGGCGCCTCGTTCACCGGAGGTGCTGCGCCAGCAGTGAGCGGAAGCTGCGCGGCGGACGGCCGGTGAGCCGCTGGACGGTGTCGGTCACCCGGTCCTCGGCTCCCGCCGCGATGGCCTGATCCAGACGGGCGAGCACCTCGGCGTACTCCCTCGGCATCGTGGCCGCGAGCCGTTCGGCCAGCTGCGCCTCGGACAGTCTCCGGTGGGTCACCCGCGAGCCGGTCGACTCCGTGAACAGCGCCGCGAGATCGTCGTGGCTGAGCGCTTCGGGCCCGGTGATGACGAACTCGTCGGCCGGGCCGACCTCTGTGCACAGGGTGTGGACGGCGACCGCGGCGATGTCGTCCGCGTCGACGAACCCCACCCGGCCGTCGCCGGTCGCCGTGCGGATGACGCCCTCCTCGCGGATGCTCACCGCGTGCGGGTGCGGCGGGTGGAGGAAGTTCTGCATGAACCACGACGGCCGCAGCGCCGCCCACTCCTCGAAGAACTCCGGCAGGGCCAGGTGGATCCGGCCCAGCGCGGGGCCGCCCGAGGCGATCGCCGAGGAGCTGAGGAGCACCGCGCGACGTACCCCGCTCGCGCGCGCCCGGTGCAGGAACGGCCGGACGACGGCGGCCGGTTCGGGGTCGCCGGTGGGGGCGACGAGGTAGATCCGGTCGACGCCGTCGAGGGCGGCCGGGTGGGTGTCGGGGTCGTACCAGTCGAAGGCCGCGCTCTCGGCGCCCGCGACAGTCGTCCCCCGGCGGGTGGCGGCGCGCACCGGCGCTCCCGCCGCCACCAGCCCTGCGACCACGCGCGAACCGGTGGTGCCCGAGGCGCCGGTGACCAGCACGGTGCCGGTGCCGGACGGGTCGGCGGCGGTCGCGGACGGGCCGGTCGCGAACGGCTCGGTCGCGGACGGCTCGGTCGCGTACGGGCCGGTGGCGGACGGGTCGGCCCGGTGCGGTGCGGAGGGGTCGGGAGTGGACGGTGTGGGCATGTGCGGGCCCTTCTCGTAGAATCCGGACTGTAGGTCCGCTTTGAAGATACGGACCGATGGTCCGCTTTGCAAGAGGGGGAGCCCGTGCCCGAGCCCAGGTCCCGCAGGGACGCCGTGCGCAACCGGGAGGCCGTGTTCGCCGCCGCCGACGCCCTGTTCGCGGAGGGCGGCCGCCCCGAGGACGTCACCATGGCCGGTATCGCGGCGGCGGCGGGCGTCGGCAAGGGGACTCTCTTCCGCGCCTTCGGCGATCGGGCGGGACTGCTCAGGGCGCTCTACGGGGCGCGACTCGAGCCGCTCCGGGAGGCCGTCGAGGCCGGCCCGCCGCCGCTCGGCCCCGGAACGCCGCCCCGCGAGCGGGTTCGCGCCCTGCTGGACGCGGCGCTCTGCTTCAAGGTCGACAATCGCCATCTCGCCCTGGCGCTGGAGGAGTCCGGCGGGGTGAGCCCGTATGCGGCGGACCACTACCGGAGTTGGCACGGCCTGCTGAGGTCCGTGCTCGAACAGCTCCCGGGGTGGGCCGGGAGCGGCCACGCCTCGTTCACCGCGCACGCCCTGCTCGCCGCGGTCCGGGCCGACCTCGTCGAGTTCCTGGTCGGCGAGGACGGCGCAACGCGCGAGGAGCTCCGCGCCCAACTGGACGCCCACGTCTCCCGGTTGCTGGACGGAGCAGCGGACGCCGGGCCCGTGCGCGGTTGAACGACGCGTCGCCGTTCCGCCGTTCTTGCGGCGGCCGGCCCCGGCGGTCGCGACGGCGGACGCCGCGTCCGATCGGCTGTGCGTCACGGTCACCGGCCAACTCCCGGCCGTCCGCGTGGAGTTGGCGCGACAGTCGGACAAGGGGCCGCGGAGCCCGGCCGGTTGGGCGAACAGCGGCCGGATCGCACTCCCGCCCCGGGCTTGCTCTTCGGGTCAATCTAGAAAATACTTCTAGATCGGGGATGGGGAGGTGCTCGGTGCCGGCCTCGGCGTTGCGTGGGGGGCGTCGAGGCCGCAGGCGCACGTGACTCCGGCCGGGGAGACCGGAGCACGGCGAGGTCGAGGTGCGAGGCCCGGGGCGCGGGGGCGCCCGGGCGGGCGGTGGGGGCCGCCGAGCGCCGCGGACCTCGGGCCGGCCGAACACGCCGCCCCGGCCCGCGCCTCGGGGGGACAGGTGCGGGCCGGGGCGCAGCTTTGACGCCGTCCGTCATGGACACCATCCCGCCGGCCTCGGGCCGACCCGACGCTGCTGGAGCGACGCAACCCGCCCCGTCCCGACGCGCCTGCGCTGTCTGCCGAGGCTCCCGCACCGCCCGCGTCGCACAGGGCCAACGCCGACACACGCCCAACGCCCGCGCTCGACGCTGACACCCGGCCCGCACCCGCTCGGCGCCGACGTCCCCCACGACGCGTCGTGCGGCTGTCCACGGCCCGTTCGGGGGTGGACAGCCGCACGGCGTACGTCAGTTGGAGCGCAGGACGGTCGGCAGCCGGTCCAGTGCGGTGGGCAGCTCGGCGGCGGGCAGGCCGCCGCCCTGGGCGACCTCCGGGCTGCCGCCGCCGCGTCCGGAGAGCAGCGCCTTGACGAGGGTGGCGGCCGAGGTGCCGGCGTCCTTGGCGGCGCGGTTGACCGCGACGACGATGACGCCCTTGCCCTCCGCCTCCGCGCCGATCGCGGCGACCGCGGGGGTACGGGCGTCGAGCCGGTCGCGCACCGCGAGGGCGAGTTCGCGGGCGGTGCCGCCGTCGCCCTCCAGGGTACCGGTGACGACGAGGGTGCCGTCGATGTCCCTTGCCGCACCGGCCAGTTCGGCCGCCCGGCCGACGGCCTCCTTGCGGCGCAGCTCCGCCGACTGCCGGTCGGCGGCCTTCAGCCGGTCCAGCAGCGCGGCGACACGGTCGGGCAACTGGTCCTTGGGGGCCTGGAGCTGCTCGGCGATACGGGCGACCAGATCGCGTTCGCGGGCGAGGTAGCCGAAGCCCTCGACGCCGACCGCCGCCTCCACACGGCGCATTCCGGCGCCGACCGAGGATTCACCGGTGAGCGCGACGACGCCGACCTGGGAGGAGTGCTCGACGTGGGTGCCGCCGCACAGCTCGCGCGACCAGGGGCCGCCGATCTCCACGACACGCACCTTCTCGCCGTAGGTCTCGCCGAAGAGGGCGAGCGCGCCGATCTCCTTGGCCTCGGCCAGGGTCATCCAGCTCGCCGAGACCGGCAGGTCGTGGCGGAGCGCGCGGTTGGCGGCCTCCTCGACCTCGGAGCGCACCGTGGTGCCGAGCGCGCCGCGCCAGGGGAAGTCCAGCCGCAGATAGCCCGGCCGGTTGTAGGAGCCGGCCTGGAGGGCGGCCGGGCCGAGGATCTGCCGGAGCGCGGCGTGCAGCACATGGGTGCCGGAGTGCGCCTGCCGGGCGCCGAGCCGCCATTCGGCGTCGACGGCCGCCCGTACGGTGTCGCCGTTGGCCAGCTCGCCCGCGGTGACCCGGACCTGGTGCACCACCAGTCCGGGCAACGGCCGCTGCACGTCGAGGACTTCGGCCTCGGCGGAGCTGCCGGTCAGCCGTCCCGCGTCGCTCTCCTGGCCGCCGGACTCGGCGTAGAAGGGGGTGCGGTCCAGGACGACGGTGACGATGTCGCCGGTCGCCGCGACCGGCAGCGGGCCGGCCGGGCCCAGCAGGGCCAGGACCCGGGACTCGGTCTCCAGGGTCGTCCACGCCTGCCAGTCGGTGGGCCCGTTGGCGTCCAGCACCGAGCGCAGTTCGGTGGTGTCGGCGGAGCCGGTCTTGCGGGCGCGGGCGTCGGCGCGGGCGCGCTCGCGCTGCTCGTTCATCAGCGTGGTGAAGCCCTCGCGGTCGACGTCCACGCCCTGCTCGGCGGCCATCTCCAGGGTGAGGTCGATGGGGAAGCCGTAGGTGTCGTGCAGTTGGAAGACCTTGGCGCCGGGCAGGGTCCGCACGCCCTCGGCGCGGGCCTCGGCGACGGCGGTGTCCAGAACGACCGTGCCCTGCTTGAGGGTCGTGCGGAACGCGTCCTCCTCGCCGTACGCCTGCTGGGAGATCCGGTCGAAGTCGGCGACCAGCTCCGGGTAGCTGGGCGACATGCAGTCCCGGGCCACCGTCAGCAGCTCGGGCAGCGCCGGGTCCTGGTGGCCGAGCAGCCGCACGGCCCGCACCGCCCGGCGCAGGATGCGGCGCAGCACGTAGCCGCGGCCCTCGTTGCCGGGAGCGGTGCCGTCGGCCAGCAGCATCAGCGCGGTGCGGACGTGGTCGGCGACGACGCGCAGCCGTACGTCGTCCTCCTGGGCGGCGCCGTAGCGGGTGCCGGTGAGCTCGGCGGCGCGGTCCAGGATCGGGCGCGTCTCGTCGATCTCGTAGAGGTTGTCGACGCCCTGGAGGAGGGTGGCCATCCGCTCCAGGCCCATGCCGGTGTCGATGTTGCGGCGCGGCAGTTCGCCGAGGATCGGGTAGCCCGACTTGCCGGGGCCGTCGCCGCGCTCGTACTGCATGAAGACCAGGTTCCAGAACTCCATGTACCGGTCCTCGTCCACCTCCGGGCCGCCCGCGCGGCCGAGGGCGGGGCCCCGGTCGTAGTACAGCTCGGAGCAGGGGCCGCACGGTCCGGGCACGCCCATGGACCAGAAGTTGTCCTCGTCGCCGCGGGCCACGATGCGGTCGTTCGGCAGACCGGCCACGCGGCGCCAGATCTCGCGGCTCTCGTCGTCCGTGTGGTGGACGGTGACCCAGATGCGGTCCGGGTCGAGGCCGTAGCCGCTCTCGGCGGTGGACAGCTCCCAGGCGTAGGCGATCGCCTCTTCCTTGAAGTAGTCCCCGAAGGAGAAGTTGCCGTTCATCTGGAAGAAGGAGCCGTGCCGGGTGGTGACGCCGACCTCCTCGATGTCCAGCGTCCGCACGCACTTCTGCACGCTCGTCGCCCGGTTCCACGGCGCGACGTCCTCGCCGGTGAGGTACGGCTTGAACGGCACCATCCCCGCGTTGACGAAGAGCAGCGTCGGGTCGGGGGTCGGCAGCGGGGCGCTGGGCACGACGGTGTGCCCGCGCTCGGCGAAGTAGTCGAGGTAGCGGCTGCGGATGTCGGCGGTGCGCACGGAAGTCTCCGATGGATGCGGGGAGTTGGCGGGCGGTACGTCTGTGGTCGGCGGTCAGCCGGCGGCCGGGAGCGGCAGCGGGGTCAGGGCCGCGTACTCGAGGGGTGCGGACGGGTCGACCGCGAGGTCCAGCGGCGCGGGCTGCGCGCCGGAGCGCACCAGCAGATCGCCGACGGCGGCGATCATCGCGCCGTTGTCCGTGCAGAGCCCCAGCGGCGGGACGCGCAGCTCGATGCCGGCGCTCGCGCAGCGCGCCTGCGCCAGCGAACGCACCCGGGAGTTGGCCGCCACGCCGCCGACGACCACCAGGGTCCGTACGTCGTGCTCGCGGCAGGCGGCCACCGCCTTGCGGGTCAGCACATCGGCCACGGCCTCCTGGAGCGAGGCGGCGCCGTCGGCCACCGGGAGCTCCAGACCGGCGGCCCGGTGCTTCTCCGCCCAGCGGGCCGCGGCGGTCTTCAGCCCGGAGAAGGAGAACGCGAAACGGTTCTCCCGGTCGCGCGGCGCGGTCAGCGGGCGCGGGAACGCCACCGCCTTCGGGTCGCCCGACTGCGCGGCCCGGTCGATGGCCGGCCCGCCCGGGTAGGACAGCCCGAAGACGCGGGCCACCTTGTCGAAGCACTCACCCGCGGCGTCGTCCATGGTGTCCCCGAGGTGCAGGATCGGATCGCGCACCAGATCGCGCACCAGCAGCAGCGAGGTGTGGCCGCCGGAGACGATCAGCACCATGCACGGCTCGGGCAGCGGACCGTGCTCCAGGGTGTCGGCGGCGACGTGCCCGGCGAGGTGGTGCACGCCGTACAGCGGGACGTCGAGCGCGTAGGCGTAACCCTTCGCGGCGGCGACTCCCACCTGGAGCGCCCCGGCGAGACCGGGCCCGGAGGTGACGGCGACGGCGCCGATGTCGCCGAAGGACAGGCCCGCCTCGGCGAGCGCCTTGTCGACCACGGACTGCATGGAGTGCACATGCGCGCGGGCGGCGATCTCCGGTACGACGCCGCCGAACCGCGCGTGCTCGGCCATGCTGGACGCGACCGCGTGGCCCAGCAGCTTCCCGTCGCGCACGAGGCCGGCGCCGGTCTCGTCGCAGGACGACTCGATGCCGAGTACGACGGGTGAGCCGCGCATGGGGGCCTCCAGGTGTTGCGTCTGCTTGGGCTTCGAGTGTAGAGGCGTGCACGCACCCGCGGCGGGGCGTGCCTCCGAGGCGGCCCGCCCGGGGACCGGAGTGCGGGTGCGGGCGCGGGTGCGCGCGGGGCCGGGGCGTGGGCGTCGGTTCGGGCGCGGGCGCGGGGCGGACGGGCGCGGGGTCAGGGCGCCGCGGGGGCCGCGGCGTCGTGCCCGGTGTCCGTACGGCCGACCGCTGCCGCGTATCCGGCGACCGAGCGGCCGTACTCGGGCAGATGGTGGGCGAGCGCGCCGAGTGCGAGCGCGGCTGCCTCCCGTTCCCGGCCGAGGTCGATCAGGGTCAGGGCGAGGAAGGCGTCGAGGGCGTCGTCGAGCCGGTCGGGGTGCGAGCGCCGCTCCGCGGTGAGCAGGTCCAGAGCGGGCGCGGGGCGGCCGAGCGACCGCAGCGTGCTCGCGAGTTGGATCACCGCCTGACGGCGACGGTCCTCGGCCGGGCCGGCGGCGAGCGCGCGTTCGTAGAGCGCGACGGCGTCCTCGCCGCGGTCGGTCGCGTCCAGGGCGGAGGCGCGCTCGAAGAGGGCCACCGGGTGGCCGTCGGGCAGCTCGGCCGTCAACGCGTCGACCGCCGCGCGGAATTCGGCGGGGGAGTGGTCGTCGAAGCTCTCCCAGAGGGCGGCGCACCGGCGTTCCCACTCCGGTGTGGTGGCGGGGCTCATACCGGCAGTCTGGCGGGAGCCGACGCCGGTGCGCACCTGCTTTTCGGGCCCGCTGCGGGCGCCTGATCCGAGCGCTCGCCCCCGTCTGCCGTCTGCCGTCCGGTGCCGTCGTCAGCGGGACAGGGCGTCGAGTTCGTCGCCCATCAGGGCCAGGAAGCGAGCGACAGTGCGCAGTTCGTCGTCGCTGAGCCCGCGCATGGCGGCTTCGGTGCTGCGGGCGAGCGGGCGGAAGGAGGAGCGGGCGAGTTCGCGCCCCCGGCCCGCGTAGTGGATGTGGACGACCCGCCGGTCGCGGGCGTCGCGGACGCGCTGGATGTGGCCCGCCTTCTCCAGCCGGTCCAGGCAGGCGGTGACGGCGCCGGAGGTCAGTTGGAGACGTTCGCGCAGTCGACCGGGGGTCACGGCGGTGCCGGGGTCGGCGTCCAGGATCTCGATCAGCGCCTGCACATCGGTGAGATGGAGGCCGTGTTCGTGGGCGAAGTGCTGGGCGAGGCGGTTGAACTCGGCGTTCATCCGGCGCAGCAGGACGGCGTACGTCTGGAGGTCGGGGGCGGGGCCGCCGTCACCTTTCCAGGGGTCCGCGGGCTCTTCGTGTTGTTCCGGCACGGCCCCACGATATATAAACTCAATGATTGAGATGTTCAATTCTTGAGTGACTGGCTCGTACAGTGGCCGGCCGACGTCTGGGGAGCACATGCAGTCCCGCACCACCCGCCGCCTGAGGTGGCTTCTTCCCTGCGTCCTGCTGGTCGTCTGGCTCGCGGTGGGCGGCGGGCTCGGCCCGTTCGCCGGCAAGCTCGGCGAGGTCTCCACCAACGACCAGTCGAACTTCCTGCCGCAGAGCGCCGAGTCCACCAGGGTCCTCCAGGAACAGCGCGAACTGCGGCAACCGGGCAGCGACGACGCCACACCGGCGATCGTGGTCTGGGTCGCGGACGACGACGGCGAGATCACCGACGGCCAACGCGCCGCCGCCGCACGGGCGTTGAGCGGTCTCGGCGAGGCGCGGTGGAGCGCCGGGCCCGCCTCGCCGCCGATCGTCTCCGAGGACGGCTCCGCCCTCCAGGCCGTGGTGCAGGTGCGCGCCGACCTCCCGGAGAGCGAGGAGGAGACGCAGCCGGAACCGGTGGAACTGATCGAGCAGGCGGCGCAGAAGGTGCCGGGGACCGAGGTGTACGTGGCCGGCCCGGCCGCCACGGCCGCGGACCTCTCGGAGGCGTTCGCCGGGATCGACGGACTGCTGCTGTCGGTCGCGCTCGGTGTGGTGCTGCTGATCCTGCTGCTGGTCTACCGCAGCGTGCTGCTCCCGTTCGTGGTGATCATGGGATCGGTCTTCGCGCTGGCGCTGGCCTGTGCGGTGGTCTACCTGCTGGCCGACCGGGACGTGCTGCGGGTCGACGGACAGGTGCAGGGCATCCTGTTCATCCTGGTCATCGGAGCGGCGACGGACTACGCGCTGCTGCTGACCGCCCGTTTCCGGGAGGAGCTGGCGGCGCCGGACACGGACCGGTTCGGCGCGATGCGCGCGGCGCTGCGGCGCTCGGCCGGCGCGATCACCGCCTCGGCCGCGACCGTCGCGCTCGGCCTGCTGGCGCTGCTGCTCAGCGACCTCACCAACAACCGCGCGCTCGGACCGGTCGGTGCCATCGGCATCGTCTGCTCGGTGCTGAGCGTGCTGACCTTCCTGCCCGCCGCGCTCGTACTGCTCGGCCGGGCCGCCTACTGGCCCGCCCGCCCCCGCCCCGCCGGGGAGCCGTACGCCGCCTCCGCTCCTGCCGCGGGCACGGGCGAGGGTGCTGGTGCGGGCGCCGAAGCAGGTACGGGCGAGGGTGCTGGTGCTGAAGCAGGTGCGGGCGCCGGCGCTGAAGCGGGTGCGGCGAGCGGTGGTGCGCATGTGGCGCGCGACCGCAGCGGACGACTGTGGGGACGGGTGGCGGCGCTGGTCGACCGCTCGCCGCGCAGGGTGTGGGTGCTCTCGCTCGCCGGTCTGCTGGCCGCCGCCGCGTTCTCGCCCATGCTCAACTCCCAGGGCGTACCGCTGAAGGAGCTCTTCGTCGGAGAGGCGAAGTCGGTCACGGCGCAGGAGCGGCTGAGCGAGCACTTCCCCGGCGGCGCCGGGAACCCGGCGGTGATCATCGCCGACGCCGAACACGCGCAGAACGCGGTACGGGCCGCCGACGGCGTCGAGGGCGTCGCCTCCGTGCGCCCGGCGGGCGACCGCGGGCCGCAGGGCGCGGACCGCGTGCGGATCGACGCCACCCTCGCGGACGCCGCCGACAGCGACGCCGCCCGCGAGACCGTGCAGCGGCTCCGCGACACCTTCGACGAACAGGCCCCCGAGGCGAACGCGCTGGTCGGCGGATACACCGCGCAGCAGTACGACACCCAGCAGACCGCCGCCGCCGACCGCGCGCTGATCGCCCCGGTGGTGCTGCTGATCATCCTGGTCATCCTGATCGGGCTGCTCCGCTCGCTGCTGATGCCGCTGCTGCTGGTCGCCACGGTGGCGCTGAACTTCCTCGCCACCATCGGTGTCGCCGCGCTGGTCTTCGACAACCTGCTCGGCTTCTCCGGAACCGACGCCTCGGTGCCGCTCTACGGGTTCGTCTTCCTGGTCGCGCTCGGCGTGGACTACAACATCTTCCTGATGACCCGCGTCCGGGAGGAGACGCTGCGGCACGGCACCCGCCTCGGCGTACTGCGCGGGCTGACCGCCACCGGCGGTGTGATCACCTCCGCGGGCGTGGTGCTGGCGGCGACGTTCGCGGCGCTCGGGGTGATCCCGCTGGCGTTCCTGGTGCAGATCGCGTTCATCGTCGCCTTCGGTGTGCTGCTGGACACCCTGGTCGTACGGTCGCTGCTGGTGCCCGCGCTGGTACGGGAGTTGGGCCCGCGCGCCTGGTGGCCCGGCCGCCCGGACCCGGCCGCCCCGGCAGCCGACGCGCCCGGCGCGCGGGACGGTGCACGCCCCGGCGCGTGAGGCCGGCGGGGGCGGCGGCATCATGCCGGGCGCCGCCCCCGGCAGGCGTACGCACCCGAGGTCGGGAGGCCCGCCCCGCCGCCGGTTTCAGCGTGCCACCGGGTACGGGATGAAGGTGGTGCGGTGTTCGTCGATCTCCAGGCGGCGGCCGAGCGGTGGGACGGCTCGCTGGGGGCAGCCGAGGCGTTCGCAGACGGTGCAGCCCATGCCGATCGGCATGGCCGCGTCCCGGTCCTCGAGGTCCAGGCCCTTGCTGTAGATCAGTCGATGGGCGTGGCGCAGTTCGCAGCCGAGGCCGATGGCGAAGGTCTTGCCCGGTTCGCCCCAGCCGCCGCGGTACCGGGTGACGGTGCGCGCGGTCCACAAGTAGCGCTGTCCGTCGGGCATTTCGGCCACCTGGACGTTGACCCGGTCGGGGGCGGCGAACGCCTCGTAGACGTTCCACAGCGGGCAGGTGCCGCCGGTGCGCGAGAAGTGGAAGCCGGTGGCGCTCTGCCGTTTGGACATGTTGCCGGCCCGGTCGACGCGGATGAAGGAGAACGGGACGCCACGGGCGCGCGGGCGCTGGAGGGTGCTGAGCCGGTGGCAGACCGTCTCGTAGCCGATGGCGAAGTAGTCGCTCAACTGCTCGATGTCGTACCGCATTTCCTCCGCCGCCCGGTGGAACGCGCCGTAGGGCAGCACCACCGCCGCCGCGAAGTAGTTGGCGACTCCGATGCGGATGAGGGACCACCCCGGGCTGCCCTCCTCGGCGTCCTCGGAGGCGTGGCGGCTGAACTCCTCGCCGAACTCCAGGAGTCCGAGCTGGGTGGCCATCCGGAACTTCTGCTGGCCGGGCTTGAGCCGCGGCGAGAGGTGGAGCACGCGGGCCTCGGCGTCGTAGCGGTGCAGCTGCTCGTTCTCGTCGTGCAGCACGCGTACGCCGTGCCGGTCGGCGAGGTGGGTGGAGAGCGCGTTGCGCACATCGCGGCGCCGCACGCCGACGCGGGTGGCCAACTCCTCGGCGGCGACGTCGAGTTCGTGCAGGTAGTTCTGCCGGCGGTAGAAGAACTCGCGGACCTCCTCGTGCGGGGTGCGGGCCGCGTCGACACCGGCGAGGGTGCCGTCGCGGTCGTCGCCGGCGAGCCTGCCGACCTGCTCGGTCAGGGCCTGGTTGCGGCGGGTGAGGTCGAGCAGCACCTCGGCGGCGGCGGGCAGCCGGGAGGCGAGGTCGGCGAGGTCGGCGGGGGAGACCCTGCCGCCGGTGACCTCGTCGGCGAGTGACTCGCGAAGGTCGGCGACCAGTCGCGTGGTGTCCCGTTCGGAGAAGAATCCGGGGTCGACACCGAATGCCTCTGTGAGCCTCATCAGCACCGGAACGGTCAGTGGTCTGGTGTCGTGTTCCATCTGGTTCAGGTAGCTGGGGGAGATACCCAGCGTCCTCGCCAGAGCGGCCTGGTTGAGTTTGCGCTCTTCGCGGAGTCGTCGCAGTCGAGCGCCCGCCCAGGTCTTCGCCATCGGTCTCCCACCTCCCCTTCGTGGAGCTGCGCCGCAGCTCAGAGACTTGCTTTGATCGATCATCGGGTATCTGCAAGGAGGGTTCGAAACCCTCTCGATGCTGTGGCCAGCTTGTTTGCTCAATCTTCGCAGAGTTGGCAAACGGCTCTGGATACTTCACAGAAATTTACCCCCTGGAAACCCTCGACAGGGGCTGGCACTCAGTGCCACATTCGTACTTGCGGCCGACCGGAGCACACGCACCGGCCCGGCATTAGCGGGGACCGACCCCGCCCTGACGTCGGCAATCCCGGACCTCAGGGTCGGTGCTACTGCACCGGTTGATCGTGTACCGGAAGTACGGCTTCCGGTCGGCCGCGAAGCAGCACGAGCACCAGGAAGTACCAGCAGCACAGCAGGACGCTGGGGCCGCCCCGCGCAGGGGCGGTTGCCGAACAATCATGGGAGCGGGCATGACTGCAGGACAGAGCGAAGCGGCCAAGGCGCTGGCAGAGCGCTGGGCGACCGAGGAGCGTTGGAACGGCATCGAGCGCAGCTACAGCGCCGAAGAGGTCGTTCGGCTCTCCGGCAGCGTCCGCGAGGAGCACACCCTGGCCCGCCGCGGTGCCGAGCGTCTGTGGCGTCAGCTGCACGAGCGCGACTACGTCCACGCCCTGGGCGCCCTGACCGGCGGCCAGGCCGTGCAGCAGGTGCGGGCCGGCCTCCAGGCCATCTACCTCTCCGGCTGGCAGGTCGCCGCCGACGCCAACCAGGCCGGCGCCACCTACCCCGACCAGAGCCTCTACCCGGTGAACTCCGTTCCCCAGGTGGTCCGTCGGATCAACAACGCGCTGCTGCGCGCCGACCAGATCGCGGTCGCCGAGGGCGGCACGGACACCACCGACTGGCTCGCCCCGATCGTCGCCGACGCCGAGGCCGGCTTCGGTGGCCCGCTGAACGCCTTCGAGCTCACCAAGGCCATGATCGCCTCCGGTGCGGCCGGCATCCACTACGAGGACCAGCTCGCCTCGGAGAAGAAGTGCGGCCACCTCGGTGGCAAGGTGCTCGTCCCGACCGGTCAGCACATCCGCACCCTGAACGCGGCCCGTCTGGCCGCCGACATCGCGGACGTCCCGACCCTGGTCATCGCCCGTACCGACGCCCTGGCCGCGAACCTGCTGACCAGCGACGTGGACGAGCGCGACCAGGAGTTCGTGACCGGCGAGCGCACCGCCGAGGGCTTCTACCGCGTCCGGCCCGGCATGGGCCCGGTCATCGCCCGCGGTCTGGCCTACGCCCCGTACTCCGACCTCATCTGGGTCGAGACCGGTACGCCGGACCTGGAGCAGGCCCGTGAGTTCGCCGAGGCGATCCACGCCCAGTACCCGGGCAAGATGCTCGCGTACAACTGCTCGCCCTCCTTCAACTGGAAGGCGTCGCTGGACGACGACCAGATCGCCAAGTTCCAGCGCGAGCTGGGCGCGATGGGCTACCGCTTCCAGTTCATCACGCTGGCCGGTTTCCACTCGCTGAACTACGGCATGTTCGACCTGGCCCGCGGCTACGCCGACGAGGGCATGACCGCCTACGTCGACCTCCAGGAGCGCGAGTTCGCCGCGCAGAAGGACGGCTTCACCGCCGTCAAGCACCAGCGCGAGGTCGGCACCGGCTACTTCGACGGGATCAGCACCGCGCTGAACCCGCAGGGCGAGACCCTGGCCCTCAAGGGCTCCACCGAGGAAGAGCAGTTCCACTAAGCCTCATCGGCTGCTGCTCCGCCTCACCGAAGGCGGCGGGGTGGGCCCGGCGGCGCGCGCTGTGTGGTGTGGCGCGCGCTCGGGGCCCCCTCGCGCTCCTCGGCCGGCCCCCGGTTCCGTCCTTCCTCCGGGGGCCGGCCGACAACCCGGACAGGTGCCGCCGCGCCTTTCGCAATTCGCGCGCGTCCGCCGCGGCGGCACCGAAGTCGCCGGCGGGCCGCGGGAGTCGGCGCTCCCCGCGAGCGTCCACCCCGCGGCCCGCCACGACACCGGACAGCACCACCGCACGACCTGTACCACCGCGCCACCGCACCATCTGCGACACCGCACCATCTGCGACACCGCACCACCCCGCTCCCGATACCCCGGGAGAAACGGAACCCGCCGACTCAGGGCGAGTACCGACCCGTTCGGGCGGGTCTCCACCGTCACGGAGACCCACCGAAGGCAGTCCCTCCCCGCAACCCCCGGAGGACTGGAAAGCCGCCAACGAAGAGGGCGAGCCACACGTTCCAGCCAGACCGGCGATCGCGGACCCACCACCCGTCGAGGGGGTGGTCCACGAGCAACCAAAGGAGTGACCACCCATGGCCAGTACCGCACTGATGGACCGGACCCGAGAGATCTCCGTGGTCGGTGAGCCGGGCGACCGGTTCGACGAAATCCTCACCCCGGGCGCTCTGGACTTCATCTTCCGCCTGGACGCCGCCTTCGCGCAGCGCCGCGTCGAGCTGCTGGCCGAACGCCGCCGCCGCGCCGAGGAGTTGACCGGCGGCGCTGCCCTCGGCTTCCGTCCGGAGACTGCCGAGATCCGTGAGGCCCCGGACTGGCGGGTCGCTCCGATCGCGCCGGGTCTGGAGGACCGCCGGGTGGAGATCACCGGGCCGCCGACCCGCCGTATGGCGGTCAACGCGCTCAACTCCGGGGCCCGCGTCTGGCTCGCGGACTTCGAGGACGCCACCTCGCCGACCTGGCAGAACGTCATCGACGGTCAGCTCAACCTGCTGGACGCCATCGAGCGGCGCATCGACTTCACCGCCGACAACGGCAAGCGGTACGAGCTGTCGCGGAACCCGGCGACCATCGTCGTCCGCCCGCGCGGCTGGCACCTGAGCGAGAAGCACCTCACCATCGACGGCCGTCCGGTCTCCGCCTCGCTGGTCGACTTCGGGCTGTACTTCTACCACTGCGCCCAGCGCCAGATCGACCGCGGCAGCGGCCCGTACTTCTACCTGCCGAAGCTGGAGAACCACCTCGAAGCCCGCCTGTGGAACGACGTGTTCATCGTCGCCCAGGACCTGCTCGGCATCCCGCGGGGCACGGTCCGCGCCACCGTGCTGATCGAGACGATCACCGCCGCCTTCGAGATGGAGGAGATCCTCTACGAGCTGCGCGAGCACGCCGCCGGTCTGAACGCCGGTCGCTGGGACTACCTCTTCAGCCTCATCAAGAACTTCGCCCACCGCCCGGCGTACGTGCTGCCCGACCGCGCCAAGGTCACCATGACCTCGCCGATGATGCGCGCCTACACCGAACTGTTGGTGCGCACCTGCCACAAGCGCGGAGCGCACGCCATCGGCGGGATGGCCGCGCAGGTGCCCAGCCACGACCCGGACGCCAACGAGGCCGCGTTCGCCAAGGTCAGGCTGGACAAGGAGCGCGAGGCCGAGGACGGCTTCGACGGTTCCTGGGTCGCCCACCCCGGTCTGGTCCCGGTCTGCCGCAAGGTCTTCGACGAGGTCCTCGGCAACCGTCCCAACCAGCTGGACCGGATGCGCTCGGACGTGCACGTCTCCGCCGAGGAACTGGTCGCCGTCCACCGCAACGCCGGCCCGCCCAGCGAGGAGGGCGTGCGCACCAACATCGCCGTCGCGCTGCGGTACTTCGACGCCTGGCTGCGCGGCAGCGGCGCCGTCGCGCTGTACGGGCTGATGGAGGACGCGGCGACCGCCGAGATCGCGCGCTGCCAGATCTGGCAGTGGCTGCGGCACGGACTGGTCGGCGAGGAGATCGTGCGCAAGCACCTGCACGAGGAGGTGCTCGCCCTCGGCAAGGAGGACCCGCGTTCGCTCGGTGCGGAGGCGGCGGCGATCTTCGAGCGCACCGCCCTCGGTGAGCAGCTGCCGGCGTTCTTCACCACCGACGCCTACGCCCGCCACCTGGTGCGCAGGTCGAACCTGGTGACCGTCTGAGCGACAGATGTCCGCCGCCCCCTGCGCACACCGCGTGTGCGGCGCGGGAGCGCAGTGGGGCGGCGGGACCACGAGAACCGCGGCCGGTGGCCCGCCCACCGGCCCGGCCCGGGCTGAGGGGCCTGGAGGAGAAGGCGCGGTGTGCGACGAACAGCGGTCGCGCACCGCGCCTTCTGTGTGTCGTGTGTCGTGTGTCGCCCCGCGGGACCGCCGCGAACGGAGCGCGGCGAACGGCCCGCCGCGACACGGGAGTTGGTCGGCCCGGGCGGAAGGAACCCGTCGGGCCGACCGGTCTGCCCGGTCAGTCGCTGAGGTTCACCGGACGGTAGGGCTTGTACTCGCTGCCCGCGTCGAGTCCGTACTTCAGCGTGCGGTGGTCGGTGCCGTGGCCGCCGCGCTGCTCGAAGGCGGTGTACGCGCTCTTGGAGCCGTCCGTCCACCCCTCGAAGATCACGACGTGCCGGGTGGTGTTGGAGCCGTCGGCGTCGATCAGCAGATCGCCGGGCTTGAGGTTGGCGAGCTTGATCGGGGTGGTGAGATCGCGGTTGCCCGCCAGCTCCACCGTGTTCGGGCCCGACTTCCACAGGCCGAGCGTCATCGAGACGTAGCCGGAGCAGTCCTGGCGGTACCCGTCCTTCCAGACGGACGTCTGGCTGTAGGGCACCTGGGCCCCGTTGTTGGCCGTGAGCCAGACCTTCGCGCGGCGCAGCATCTCGGCCCGGGTGACCGGCGCGGCCTGCGTCGAGACCTCGTCCGCGCTCTGGGTGACGGCCGGTGGGGCGGTCGTCGAGGCGAAGGACGGAGCGACCGTGAGACCGGTCAGGGCCACACCACCGGCGACGGCGGCGACCAGGGAGATGCGGGCCTTGCGATTCATTCGGGAGAGCAGCGACATGGCGCCTCCAAGAAGTGGGGGGGACGAGTGCCTGTCCGACGGGGGCGGCCGTTCGCACCGGCGGCGCGGTGCCGACTCCCGTACTCCCGCTCATGGTTGCCCAGGCTCCGATGGCTGGCCGATGCCTCGAACCGAACCTTCACCGGGCCGACATCTCGCGTCCCCACCTCCCTCGGACGCTCTCATTCCGCGCACGGGGCGGGCGCATGCGGGCCGCCCCGCGGCGTCCGCCCGTCAATCCGCCCGTCAATCCGCCCGCACCGCAGGGGTGTCGGGGCGGCGGGATCAGGCGGCGGACGCCTTCGCCGGCGCCGACTCGCCCTCCTCGTCGAGCCCTTCGGCGCTCGCCGTCGCCAACTCGTCCAGTGAGAGGCCGAGCACCTGCACGACGGCGGCGATGGTGAAGAACGCCGGGGTGGGGGCGCGTCCGGTCTCGATCTTCCGCAGCGTCTCGGCGGAGACGCCGGCCGCGGCGGCGACCTCCACCATGCTGCGCTCGCCGCGCGCCTCGCGGAGCAGCGCGCCGAACTGCTCGCCGCGTGCGCGCTCCCAGGGGGTCAAGGGGGTTCGTACCATGCACGTGATACTAATACCGGTATAAGTATTGGTTCAAGGTGGGCGACAGGAGATGTGCGCGATGGTCGAGTTGAAGAACGCCGAAGCTCTGGAAGCGATGCGTGAGGCGGGTCGGGTGGTGGCCCACGCGCTCGACGCGGCCCGGGAGGCGGCGGCGGTCGGGGTCGCGCTGCGCGAGCTGGACGAGGTCGCCCGCGCGGTGATCGACGCGGCCGGCGCCACCTCGCCCTTCCTGGGGTACCGGCCCTCCTTCGCGGCCACGCCCTTCCCCGCGGTGCTCTGCGCCTCGGTCAACGACGCGGTGGTGCACGGCATCCCCGGCGACTACCGGCTGCGCGACGGCGATCTGCTGAGCCTGGACTGCGGGGCCACCCTGGACGGTTGGACCGGCGACGCGGCGATCAGCTGCATCGTCGGCACTCCGCGGCCCGGTGACCGGGAGCTCATCGACACCGCGCAGCGGGCCCTGGACGCGGCCATCGCCGCCGCCGTCCCCGGCAATCGCATCGGGGACATCTCGCACGCCATCGACACCGTCGCCAGGGAGGCCCGCTGCGGCATGCCGGCCGACTTCGGCGGCCACGGCATCGGGCGGCAGATGCACGAGGACCCGCCCGTGCCCGGTCGCGGACGCCCCGGACGCGGCTACCCGCTGCGGCCCGGACTCACGATCGCCATCGAGCCGATGATGATGGCCGGCGGTCGCGACTCCTACTACGAGGACACCGACGGCTGGACGCTGCGCACCACCGACGGCAGCCGCGCCGCGCACATCGAGCACACCGTGGCGGTCACCGAGGACGGACCGCGCATTCTCACCCTGCCCTGAGGTCGGCCGGCGCCTCTGGTGCGTTCGCACCAGCGGGTCGCAGATGCCATGTGGGTAGCCCCAAAAGCATTGTGGATGCGTTGATAATCGCTCTATCGTGCGGCGTATGCAGACCTACACCATCGGCCAGGCGGCGCGGTTGCTCGGCGTCAGCCCGGACACCGCTCGACGCTGGGCGGACGCGGAGCGGGTGCGCACCCACCGCGACGAGTCCGGGCGACGGCTGATCGACGGACGGGACCTGGCGGCGTTCTCCGTGGAGCTGGCCCAGCAGCTCCCCGGACAGGCCGAGGAGGGCGAGGAGCCGCACACCTCCGTGCGGAACTCCTTCTCCGGCATCGTCACCGCCGTCAAACTCGGCGACATCGCCGCCCAGGTGGAGATCCAGGCGGGCCCGCACCGCCTGGTCTCGCTCCTCACCCGCGAAGCCGTGGAGGAGCTCGGTCTGGAGGTCGGCATGCGGGCCACCGCCCGGGTGAAGTCCACCAGCGTGCACGTCGACCGCACCTGAGCACCCGCCGTTCCCGCGCGTGCCGTTCCGGGCCGTCAGCCGCGCGCACCGCCGACGGCCCGTCGGCTCCGGGCCGTCGGGTCGGGCTCGTCTGCTCAGGGCCCGTCGGTCGAAGTGCCGTACGTCGTCCGGCAGTCGGGCCGCGGCCGTGCCCGCGCGCACCCCGAGTCACCAGTTCCGCAGCAGCGTCGCCGTCCCGGCGCGGCCCCTACGCCGAGGAGACCTCGACATGATCCGTACCGTTGCATCCCTCCGACGCACCGGCGTCGCCGCACTGCTGGCCGCCGCGCTGATCGTCCCGCTCGCCGCCTGCGGCGGTGACGGCGGTGACGGCACCGACCGGGGCGACGGCGGTGACGGCGGGAAGGACGTCGAGCTGACCGTGCTCGCCGCCGCCTCGCTCCAGGACGTCTTCCGGACCGCGGGCAAGCGCTACGAGAAGGAGAATCCCGGCACCCGTCTGAAGTTCTCCTTCGCCGGCTCGCAGGAGCTGGCCGCGCAGGTCAACCAGGGCGCCCCGGCCGACGTACTGGTCACCGCCGACACCAAGACCATGGACGATCTGGACGGCGAGACCGGCAAGCCCACCGTCATCGCCGCGAACCGGCTGGTCATCGCCGTCGGCAAGGGCAACCCGGAGAAGGTCGGCGGGCTGTCGGACCTGGACGACAGCGAACTGAAGGTCGTGCTCGCCGCCCCCGAGGTGCCCGTCGGCCGCTACTCCCGCGAGGTGCTGAAGCGGCAGGGCGTCGAGGTGCGTCCGGTCTCGCAGGAGGCGAACGTGCGCGCGGTGCTCAGCAAGGTCGCGCTCGGCGAGGCCGACGCCGGCATCGTCTACGCCACCGACGCCGCGACCGCCACCGACCGCACCGAGGCCGTCGAGATCCCGGACCGCCAGAACGCCGTTGCCTCCTACCCCGCCGCCACGCTGAACGGCACCCGCGACAAGGACGCATCCGACGCGTTCGTGAAATGGCTCGTTTCGCCCGACGCACGGAAGATCCTGACCGATGCGGGCTTCCAGAAGCCGTGACGACCGAGCGCTGACGCCCGGCGGAGGGCGCCGCCCGGGTGGTTCGTCGGCAGCGACCTCCGGACGCTGACCGCCGGACGGTGACCTCCGGACGGTGGCTGCCGTGACGGCCGAGCGGTGGGGGAGGTGCTCTCACCGCGCCGCCACCGTGCCACCGCACCGCGCCGCCGCTCCGGGCGGGCCGCTCCGCGGGAGCCGGCCGTCGGTTGGCGGCGCAACGCACCAGCAGCGAGGGCAGACGATGAGCAGCAGACCCGCGGGCACCCGTACGACAGGCCGACGCCTCGCCGACTCCCTTGCGGCGACGGCCCGTTGGCGCCCGCGCCGCACCCGCCCGGACCGTACGGGAGGCGGGGCGCCCGCGGGTCGTACGCCTGCGGGTCGTACGGGAGGCGGGGCGCCGCCGGTGGCCCTGATGGTGCCGGCGCTGCTGGCGGTCGGCTTTCTGCTGCTGCCGCTCGTCGGGATTCTGGCGCGCACCTCCTGGCGGGAACTCCCGGGTCACCTCACCTCGCCGGCGGCGACCGAGGCGCTCCGGCTCTCGCTCGTGGTCTCGCTCTGGTCGCTGGCCCTCGCACTGGTGCTGGGCACACCGCTGGCCTGGCTGCTGGCCCGGGTGCCTTTCCCCGGCAAGGCGGTGGTGCGTTCGCTGGTGCTGCTGCCCATGGTGCTGCCGCCGACGGTCGGGGGCGTGGCGCTGCTGCTCGCCTTCGGGCGGCGAGGGCTGCTGGGTCCGTGGCTGGAGGACACGTTCGGGGTGACTCTCCCCTTCCACACGGCGGGGGCGGTGCTGGCGGCGACCTTCGTGGCGATGCCGTTCCTGGTGATCAGCCTGGAGGGCACCCTCGCCGGCCTCCGCCCCAGTTACGAGGAGACCGCCGCCTCGCTCGGCGCCTCGCCCCTGCGGGTCTTCTGCACGGTGACGCTGCCGATGGTCGCACCCGGACTGGCCGCCGGGGCGGCGCTGACCTGGGCGCGGGCGCTCGGCGAGTTCGGCGCGACGATCACCTTCGCGGGCAATCTGCCGGGCGAGACGCAGACCCTTCCGCTCCAGGTCTATCTGCTGCTCCAGGACTCGCCGGAAGCGGCGACGAGCGTCTCCCTGCTGCTGCTCGCGATCGCGATGGCCACCCTGGTCGCCCTGCGCGGGCGCTGGACGGGCGGCGCGGCGAGCGGCCCGGGGCACGGTGCGCGGGACGGTACGGCGGGGGGTACGACCGGCGGTTCGGCGGAGGACGAGCCGCGCGGCACGGCGGAGGACGGGCCCGACGGCGGGGCGCGTCCGTCCGCGGCGCAGCCCGCCGCGCCGATGCCCGTTGCGCCGACTCCCGCCGCGCAGTTGCGTCAACTCTCGAACCTGAGCGCGGAGTTGACCGGATACACCCGCTTCGTGCTGACCGCGGAACCCGGTACCACCCTGGCCGTCGTCGGCCCCAACGGCGCGGGGAAGACGACCCTGCTGCGCGCCCTGCTCGGTCTCACCCCGCGTGCCCACGCCGTCCTCAGGCTCGGCGACCGGGACGTCACCGACCTGCCGCCGCACCGGCGCGACGTCGCGTGGGTGCCGCAGGACGGCGCGCTCTTCCCGCATCTGAGCGCTCTGGCCAACACCGCGTACGGGCTGCGCGCGCACGGCCACTCCCGGTCCGCCGCCCGCGCGGAGGCGCAGAGCTGGCTCGACCGGCTCGGCGTCGGCCACCTCGCACACCGCAGACCGGCCGGGCTCTCCGGCGGCCAGGCCGGACGGGTCGCGCTGGCGCGGGCGCTGGCGTCCAGGCCGCGGCTGCTGCTGCTCGACGAACCTCTCGCCGCGCTCGACCAGACCACCCGTGCCCATGTGCGGAACACCCTGCGCTCCCATCTCGCCGACTTCGGCGGTGTGTGCCTGATCGTCACCCACGATCCGGTGGAAGCGGTGACGCTGGCCGGACGCGTGCTCGTGCTGGAGGACGGACGGGCGGTGCAGGACGCCCCGCCGTCGGAGGTGACCCGCCACCCGCGTTCGCCGTGGGTGGCGCGGATGCTCGGGCGCAACGCCTGGCCGGGCACCGCCACCCGCGACGGGCTCCAACTGCCCGCAGCGTCTGGCGGGTTCACGATCGTCGCGGCGGAGCCGCTGCCCCGACCGGGTGTCGACGCGCTCGCCGTGGTGGCCCCGGAGGCGGTGGCACTGCACCGCGACCGCCCGGACGGCAGTCCGCGCAACGTCTGGCGCGGCCGGGTCCGCGAACTCACCGGTGTGGGCAGCCGGTTGAGGGTTCTCCTCGTGCTGGAGCCGACACACGGCCCGGAGTGGGACGCCGCCGAGGACGCCGGGAACGTCGGTGCGGGTACGGGCGCGGTCGAGTTGGTCGCCGAGGTCACTCCGGCCGCTGCCGCGGACCTCGGGCTGGCCGACGGCGTGCTGGTCTGGGCCTCGGTGAAGGCGACCGAGGTGACCCTCGTGAGGCTCTGACGGACTGCTGAACGGTCCCTGCACAGACGGGAGTTCATGCAGTCGGCACCCGAACGGGGCGTACGTAGCGCTGACTTGGTACCTCCGGCTCACGAACTGCGGTCCGCGGCAGCGGAGTCGGGACCATTCGCACGGGGCACGGGCCCTCGTCGCGCCCGGCCGGCGGGCCGAGCGCGCGTCCGGCCGGCGGGACGAAGGCGGTGGGAGCCTCGGTGCCGGCCGCCCGGGCACGAAGGTGGAAGTCGGCCCGGTCGGTGCCCCGGGACAGTTGGATTCCCGCGTCATGCGGGCGGCGTCGTCGGCGTCGGCGGCGGCGTCGGCGCGGGTGTCGAAGACGGTCGATCGTCGGTGGGCGGGGGACGAACAGGTACAACGGGAGGGCGCCGGACTCCGCACCCGAAGTGCAGCCCCGTCCCCGAACCCGTGCAACGCCACCACCAACCCGGCGGCACCGTCCCGGCGTCACGAACCCGGCAGTGCCGCCCTCCAGCGCCGTCAACTCAGCAGCACCGCCCCCGAGATGAAGGAGACGACCCGTGGGAAGTCCCGCGTTCGACCCCCGCACACTGCTCGCCGAAAGCCGCCTCGGCGTTCTGGCCACCATCAAGGCGGACGGCCGTCCGCAGTTGTCGCCCGTGATGCCGTACTACGACCCCGCCGCGAACACGCTGTACGTCTCCCTGACCGACGGGCGGGCGAAGACGGCGAACCTGCGCCGCGACCCCCGTGTGACCCTGGAGGTCACGGCCCCGGACGGCCGGTCGTGGGCGACCGCCGAGGGCGTCGC
The DNA here is from genome assembly GCF_023072595.1 of Streptomyces sp. XM4193. Lineage (GTDB taxonomy): Bacteria > Actinomycetota > Actinomycetes > Streptomycetales > Streptomycetaceae > Streptomyces. The sequence goes on along the minus strand of NZ_JALLGK010000008.1, from coordinate 196,293 downwards.
CACGCTCACCGGCCCGGGCGAGGCCCCGGACGGCCCGGAGGTCGAGGCGCTCGTCGAGTACTACCGGCGTGCCTCCGGCGAGCATCCGGACTGGGCGGAGTACCGGGCGGCGATGGTCGCCGAGCGCCGCGTACTGATGTCGGCGACCGTCGACCACGTATACGGCCGGCGCATCAACTGACTTACGAGACCGGGCTGTTGACGGCCCGCGGCGGGGTTGCGAACGCCCCGCCGCGGACCGTCCGCGACCGTCCGCGTATCGACCGACCAACGGGTCGGCGGCCCAAGGGACGGATCAGTGGACGGCCTTGAGTCCGACCACACCGCCGATGATCAGCGTGAGGAAGAGCACCTTCGCCGCGGAGATCGACTCCTGCCCGGTCGCCATCGCGTAGACGACCGTCAGCACCGCGCCGATGCCCACCCACACCGCGTACGAGGTGCCCACCGGCAGATCGCGCATCGCGTACGCGAGTCCGCCCATGCTCGCGGTCAGCGCGGTGAAGAAGAGGACCGAGGGGCCGAGCCTGCTCAGCCCCTCCGACCTGCCGAGGGCGGTCGCCCACACGGCTTCCAGAACGCCCGAGACAACCAGAACGAGCCACGACATCACAGCCTCCAACGGGCCGTCTTGTCGCACACCGGGTACGGCGCCCCTCGTCCGGAAGCCACCGTCGCGGGGCTCCCCACCACGCTCTCACACACCCGTCGGGCACGGACACGTACCCGACGGGTGGTGCGTGCGCGGCGGGATCAGGCGGCGTACTTGCCGGTGGAACGGGCCGTCGACCGGAAGCTGAAGTGGTACTGGGTGCCGGTCGCGACGTTGGAGGCCAGCACGGTCCACTCGCCGGCCTTGGCGAGCTTGCGGCCGCGGCAGCCGCCCTTGTAGAGGCAGACGGCGACGTAGCGGTTGGTGTTGGGCTTGATCTGGATGTCGTTGCAGGCGCTGGTGGTCTTGTACCAGCCACTCATCGGGTGGAAGGGGCTGTTGTTGGCGTCCTTGAAGTACCCCTTCGCGTTCCCGAGGCAGCTCGCCGCGCTCACCCCGTCCGCCTTCGGCGCGGACGTCTGCGCCGCACCGGCTCCCGGCGCGAGCGCCAGCCCGCCCCCCAGTACGGCCAGTGCGGCGACGACCGCGAACTGCCTGCGCATGCTCATGCTCATGAGATCCCCTTCGGGTGAACCCGTGGGACGGCCACTCCCCGGGCCGTCCGTCTGCCGACCATCCTGCGGTGGACGGCCGCGATCCCGCGCACTTCCCGCCGAATCTGGGACGGATCGGGACCGCGGCCCTTCCGACCTGCGGAGACGCGTACGGCAGGGGTGCGCTTCTGGGACGGCGGCGGACGTCGCGCCGACAGCGGACCGGCGTGTTCGGGCGGGGGGTGGCCACCAGCGTGACGGGGCGACCGTCAGCCGCGGTTGTAGACCTGCCCGTCGGGGAAGCCGGTCCAGCGGTTGAGGTCGCTGCCGTTGTGCACATAGGACTCGCTTGCCCTGTCCGTGCAGTTGGTGGCCGCCTGGTCGCCCTTCTCGATCACCTTGAGCGGTCCGACGACCAGCCGTTTGCCGCCTTCGCTCATCTGCGTGAGGTTTCCGGCGCGCACGCATCGGCGGTCGCCGGTGTTGTCGGTCGTGATCACGGCGCGCTGGCCCTTGGACGCGGGCAGGATCTCGATGATGTGGGGATACGGACCGAAGTGCGTGAACCGTGTCCAGGTGCCGACGAAGCTCGCCGGTACGCCACCGCCGGGATTCGACGGCTTGTCCGCCCCTCCGCCCGCACCGCCACCGTTGCCCGAGCCCGCCGAGCCACCGGATCCACCGCCTCCGCCGGCGGCCGAACTCCCGTCGCCCGTACCGCCGTTGCCGGCGTCGGGGCTGTCGCCGTCCCTGCCGTCGGATCCGTCCTTGCCGTCCTTCGCGTCCTTGTCCTTCGCGTCGTCCTTGTCGTCGTCCTTGTCCTTGTCGCCCTTGTCCTTGTCCTTGTCGTCCTCGGATTCCTCGGCGCCGCCGTTCTTCCCGGAGTCGGAGGGGTCCGAGGGGTCGGAGGGGGCGGCGGCCCGGCCGTCCCGTCCGGTGTCGCCGTCCCGGAAGTGACCGAAGTACGCGGCGGTGCCTCCGACGGCGAGAACGAGGGCGACAGCGGTGGCGATCAGCGCCCCGCGTCGTCGTGAGGAGCCTCGGGGCTCGTCCGGCCCGTCCGTCGCCCCGGCTCCCGCGCCGCCACCGCCACTGCTTCCGTCGCCCTCACCGCCGCTTCCGACGGGTCTGCCTCCGGCTTTCACCCCATCGGGCTGCCCGTCCTCGTCCTCGGTGTTCACGCTTCCGCTGCCGGGGCTGGTCCGGGGCGGTGCCGACTCTCTCCTCCCGGGCGCGGATGGGTGCGTCGATCGCCAGCAACTCCGTGGCGCGCCGCGCGAGTTGGCCGACCAGTTCGGGCGGCAGCCACAACTGGCCGTCCTCGCCCCACTCCTGTTCCGCGCACTGGGCCAACAGGGCGGCGACCGTGGGACGTTGGTCGGGGTCCTTGGCGGTGCAACGGGTGATCAGGTCGCGCAACGCCTCGTCGTCGACGCCGTCCAGATCCGGCGGTTGCTCGACGATGCGGTACATGACGGCGTGCTGGTTGGTGGCGCCCCTGCCGAAGGGCAGTGTGGCGGTACCGGCGTACGCGAGGACGCAGCCGAGGACGAAGACGTCGGCGGGCGGCCCGACGGATTCGCCCAGGACCTGCTCGGGGGCCATGAAGCCCGGTGAACCGATGACCATGCCGGTGCTGGTGAGCATGGATTCCGCCGAGGGCTGGACGGCGCGGGCGATGCCGAAGTCGATGACGCGGGGGCCCTCGACGGTCAGCATCACGTTGGACGGCTTGAGGTCGCGGTGGACGATCCCGGCGTCGTGGATGCCGCGAAGCGCCTTGAGGAGTCCTTCGGCGAGCGCGTGGACGGATTCGGTGGGTAGGGCGCCGTGTTCGCGGATCACCGTTTCGAGCGAGGGCCCCGGAACGTAGGTGGTGGCGATCCAGGGCAGGTCGGCGTCGGCGTCGGAACCGAGCACGGCGGCGGTGTGTTCGCCGCCGACCCGCTGCGCCGCGCGGATCTCGCGGCGGAAGCGGTCGCGGAACTCCCCGACGGCCGTGTGCTCCTCGTGCACGACCTTGACCGCCGCCAACCGCCCGTCGTCGGAACGGGCCAGGTAGACGCGTCCCATGCCGCCGGCGCCGATGCGTCCGAGCAGGGTGTACGGGCCGACGGTGTTCGGATCGTGTGCCGCCAGCGCCTGCACACCCCGGTTCGCACGAGCCATCGACATACCGCTGATCCCCTGTTTCCTCGTCGTGCGCCCGGTCACGGCGCCGGTCGTGAGGTGCCTCAGAATAGGTGTGGCGGCCGACGGTCCCGTAGATGTCCTGTACGGGGCCTGCAACAGTTCGACAGATGGAACTCCCTTGCGACAGACACGAGTTGACTCCGACGGACGGCCGAATCTGATCGCCGTACCGCCCGGCCGGGTCTCGCTCGCCGACCGGCGGACGCAGCGCACCTGGAGCGTGGACCTGGCCCCGTACGCGCTCGCGGTCCACCCCCTCACCCAGGACGACTACGCACGGCTCACCGGCGAACGTCCGAGCGCCTCGACCGGCGACCGGCTGCCGGTCGAGAGTGTCTCCTGGTGGGACGCGGTGCGCTGCTGCAACGCCCTGTCGGAGGAGCAACGGCTCACCCCCGCCTACCGGTTGGACCCGGAGGCCGAGCACGCCGACTGGGACGCGGACGCCGACGGATACCGGCTGCCCACCGAAGCCGAGTGGGAGCACGCCTGCCGTGCCGGCACGGACGCCGCCCGCTACGGCGAACTGGACGAGATCGCCTGGTACCGCGGCAACTCCGACGAACGCCCGCACGAAGTCGGCGGTCGGCGGCCCAACGCCTTCGGTCTCCACGACATGCTCGGCAACGTCTGGGAGTGGTGCTGGGACCTCTACGACCCGGAGGTCTACGGCACCTACCGCGTGCTGCGCGGCGGCGGCTGGTTCGACGAGCACTGGAGCTGCCGCGCCTCGGTGCGCCGACGCAGCCACCCGACGCTCCGGCTGGAGGACGTCGGCTTCCGCCCGGCCCGCAACCTGCCCGTCTGACCCGCCCCGCCCGCGCGTACGCCCGCCCCGCACCGCGGGCCCCACCCCGCCCGCACGCGTACGCCTGCCCACCCCCGGCACCGCCCGCCGCCCGGTGCGCGTGCCCGGGTGGTTCCGTCGCCGCGCGGGTCGTCCGCGGCGTGGTTACCGTGGACGAGCGCCCGCCGGGCGGCCGGGTGGACGGCGGAAGCCCGGTCCGCGGGCGGCACACGGGCGTCCGCGGCAGGCAGACGCTGTACAGGCGTACGGCGGCGGTGTGTCGCGAAACCGACGTTTCGCCGACAGAGCGGTACGGGCAGGCAGACCTCTGTGCCGTACGTCGACGCGTACGCCGTACGTCGACCGCGTGCCGCACGCCTGACCGCCCCCCGCTGCGAGGAGCCGGACATGGACGCCGCGTTGTCAGGAACAGCAGGGCCCACCGGTGCGGACACGGTGCTGTCCGAACCCGAGGCCGAGCAGTACATCAACGGAATCTGCTTCAAGACCGGCCCGCCGACCCGGGTGGGCGTCGAGCTGGAGTGGCTCGTGCGCGACCGTGGGGACCCGTCGTCGACGGTGGCCTCCGAACGCGTCGATCCGGTGCTGGCACCGCTGTACGCCGCGGACGGGCTCCCCGGCGGCAGCAGACTCACCAGGGAGCCCGGCGGGCAGCTGGAGCTGAGCAGCGCACCCGGCGAGTCGCTGGGCGACTGCCTGAACCGCACCGCCGCCGACCTCGAACTGCTCCGCGCGGCCCTGGCCCGAGGCGGAGCCGTCCTGCACGGCCGGGGCCTCGACCCGTACCGCACCCCGCCGAGGGTGCTGGACAGCCCCCGCTACCGCGCCATGGAGGCGCACTTCGACCGCGGCGGCCCGTGGGGGCGGGTGATGATGCGGGCCACCGCCGCCCTCCAGATCAGTCTGGACGCGGGCGACGACTCCGAGGGTCCGACCGGCTACCGGCAGCGCTGGCTGCTCGCCCACCGTCTCGGCCCGGTACTGGTCGCCGCCTTCGCCAACTCGCCGGTGTGGCGCGGCCGTCCGACCGGGTGGGCATCGACGCGGCAGAGCATCTGGGCGCGGATGGACCCACCCCGCACCCGCCCCGCGCACCACCTCCCGACCGACCGGGCCCCCGCCGACCGTTCCCCGTCCGGCCGTTCCCCCGCGGGCCACGTTCCCCGCTCCTCCGCCTGTCCGCGCGAACAGTGGACCCGCTACGCGCTGGACGCCTCCCTGCTCTGCCTGCTCGGTCGGCCGGAGGACGGCGGCGGCGCGGACTGGGCGGCGCCGCCGCGACTCACCTTCCGCGACTGGCTGCGCGGACGGGGCGGGATCAGGCCGCCCACCCGCGCGGACCTCGACTACCACCTCGGCACCCTCTTCCCGCCGGTGCGGCCGCGCGGGTGGATGGAGCTGCGGATGATCGACGCCCAGTACGGCGACGGCTGGATCGCCGCGGCCGCGGTCACGGCCACCCTGCTGGACGACCCGTACGCGGCCGGTGCCGCCCACCGCGCGCTGGAGGGGCTCGACTCCTCCGACCTGTGGCTGCGTGCCGCCCGGCTCGGCCCCGCCGACCCGGAGTTGGGGCCTGCCGTACGCGCCTGCGTCGCCGCCGCCGAGCTGGCGCTGGCCCGCAGCGAGCCCGGCGGTACGGCGCACCGGGCGGTGGCCGAGTTCGCCGAGCGCTACTCCGAGCGCGGCCGATGCCCTGCCGACGACTGCCTGGACCGGCTGACGGGAGCCCGCCGATGACGACCCACGACGCACCGGACACCCCCGCCGCGGCCCCCGAAACAGCCGCCCCCTCCGCAGGCCGCACGACCACGGACCGCACCGCCGCGTCCCGCGTCGCGGGCCCGGGGGCCGTTCCCGCCGAGACCGCGCCGCCGGTGGGGGACGCCGAGCGCACCCGTTCCGCCGTACGGTCGGCGCTCGTCCGCGCCCGCGACCGCACCCGGCAGCTCACCGACTGCTTGGACGACGAGCAACTCATCGCGCAGCACTCGCCGTTGATGTCTCCGCTGGTATGGGACCTCGCGCACATCGGCAACCAGGAGGAGATCTGGCTCGTCCGTGCGGCCGGCGACCGGCCCGCGCTGCGCCCCGAACTCGACGCGGTCTACGACGCGTTCCGCACCCCTCGGGCGGACCGTCCCGCACTGGAGATGCTCTCACCGGACGAGGCCCGTGCCTTCTTGGACGAGGTGCGACGGCTCTCGTTCGAGATCCTGGCGGACCTTCCGCTCGACGACGAGGACACGCTGTCCGCGCACGGCTTTCTGCACGCGATGGTCGCCCAGCACGAGCAGCAGCACGACGAGACCATGCTCGCCACCCATCAACTGCGGCGCGGCGAACCGGTGTTGCACGCCCCGCCTCCTCCGGACGAGGGCAGCGACGAGCCGCTGCCGCCCGAAGTCCTCGTCCCCGGTGGGCCGTTCACCATGGGCACCGACACCGACCCCTGGGCGCTGGACAACGAACGCCCGGCGCACCTCGTCGAGTTGGGGCCCTACTGGCTGGACACCGCACCGGTGACCTGCGGTGCGTACCAGGAGTTCGTCGACGCGGGCGGCTACGACGATCCGCGCTGGTGGCAGCCGGAGGGCTGGGCGTACGTGCACCGGGCCGGGCTGCGGGGCCCGCTCTTCTGGCGCGTCGAGGAGGGACGCACGCTGCGCCGCAGCTTCGGCCGGCTGGAGCCGGTGGAGCCGGCCGAGCCCGTGCTCCACGTCTGCTGGTACGAGGCGGACGCGTACGCCCGATGGGCCGGCCGCAGGCTGCCGACGGAGGCGGAGTGGGAGAAGGCCGCTCGCCACGACCCCGCCGCGGGCCGTTCGCGCCGCCACCCCTGGGGCGACGAACCGCCGCAGGTGCGGCACGCCAACCTCGGCCAGCGACATCTGCGTCCCGCCCCGGCGGGCGCCTATCCGGCGGGCGCGGCGCCCACCGGAGCACGGCAGCTGCTCGGCGACATGTGGGAGTGGACCTCCTCGGACTTCACCGCCTACCCGGGCTTCAGGGCCCACCCCTACGCCGAGTACTCCGAGGTCTTCTTCCCCGCCGCCGACCCCGTCCCGGGCGGCAGCGGCGGCGTCGGCCGCTACAAGGTGCTGCGCGGCGGCTCCTTCGGTACGGACGAGGTGGCCTGCCGCGCCACCTTCCGCAACTGGGACCTGCCGATCCGCCGCCAGATCTTCGCCGGCTTCCGCACCGCACGCGACGCCGAGCCCGCCCCCCGCCGCGACCCCGACCCCCGCCACGACCCCGAGTCCCGCCGCGACCCCGAGTCCCGTTTCCGTCCCGACCCCCGTTTCCGTCCCGAGTCCCGCGGCGACAGCGCGGCCGACGAGCGGACCGTGAGCTGATGTGCCGTCATCTCGCGTATCTGGGACGCGAGTTGACGCCGGCCGAGCTGATCCACTCCCCGAACGGCCTGTACGAACAGTCCTGGGCGCCGCGGCAGCAGAGGTACGGCACGGTGAACGCCGACGGTTTCGGCCTCGGCTGGTACCCGCCCGCGCCCCCGCCCGGAGCGCCCGCGTCCACCTGGACCGACGCCGCGCCGGACGGGCGCCCGCCTGCCGCCCCGCCGCCCGCCCGCTACCGCCGTGCGGTACCGATCTGGGCCGACCAGAACCTCCCGGACCTGGCCCGCGCGGTGCGTTCGGGCTGTGTACTGGCCGCGGTGCGGGACGCCACGCCCGGCACCAGCCAGGACGAGTCCGCCGCCGCCCCGTACCGGTGCGGGCCCTGGCTCTTCAGCCACAACGGCGCGGTGCCGCGCTGGGAGCAGCTGCCGGACGAGCTCCGACTCCCGCTCTCCGCCGAGGAGTTGCTCGGATTGGAGGCGCGGTGCGACAGCGCGCTGCTCTGGCTGCTGATCCACCGCCGACTGCGGGCGGGGGAGCCGGCCGCCGAGGTGCTGGCCGAGCTGGTGCCCCGTATCGCCGCGCTGCGGCCCGGGGTACGTCTCAACGTCCTGCTCACCGACGGCGTGCGGCTCACGGCCGTGCGCCACGGCGACACCCTCTGGTGCCGTTCCGACGAGGACGGGGTGGTGCTCGCCTCGGAACCGGACGCGAGCTCGGGCTGGCGGGAGGTGCCCGACCACACGCTGGTCTCGGTCGCCCCCGACGAGCCGGTGGAGTTCCGCCCCCTCGCCCCCGCCGCCGTGCCGCCCGCCCAGGTGGCTGCCACCGAGAGGACCGCCACGCCATGACCGCCTCGAACGCCGCGCAGCCGCGCTTCTCGCTCAGCCACCGACTTCCCCCGGGCCACCTCGCGGACGCGCTCCGTGCGGACGCGCTCAAGGGCCTGACCGCCGTCCCGAAGACGCTGCCGCCCAAGTGGTTCTACGACGCGCGGGGCAGCGAGCTCTTCGAGCGGATCACCGAGCTGCCGGAGTACTACCCGACCAGGGCCGAACAGCGCCTGCTCCAGCGGTGCGCCGTAGAGATCGCCCAACTGGCCCCGCACACAGCCACGTTGGTGGAGCTGGGCTCGGGTTCCTCGCGCAAGACGCGGCTGCTGCTGGACGCGCTGCCGGCGCACGGCGCACTTGAGAGGTACGCGCCGATGGACGTCAGTCCGGACGCGCTGGCCGAGGCCGGGCGGGCGCTGTGCCGGGACTACCCCTCACTGGAGGTCTCCGCCGTCGTCACCGACTACGAGGCCGATCTGACGCCGCCGGGCAGCGGCCCGTACCTGGTCGCCTTCCTCGGCGGCACCCTGGGCAACCTCGACACCGCCGAACGCCGCGTCTTCTGCGCCTCGTTGCGCCGGCTGCTGACCCCCGGACGCGACGCCCTCCTGCTCGGCGTCGACCTCGTCAAGGACCCGGACGTTCTGGTGCGGGCCTACGACGACAGCCGGGGTGTGACGGCCGAGTTCAACAAGAACGTGCTGCACGTCCTCAACCGGGAGCTCGGCGCGGACTTCGCCCCGGACGCCTTCGACCACCGTGCGCGGTGGAACGCGGAGCGGTCCCGGGTGGAGATGTGGCTGCGTTCGCGCGTCGCGCAGCGGGTCGTGCTGACCGATCCGCCGCTGCGTGCGGAGTTCGAGCGCGGCGAGGAGATGCGCACCGAGATCTCGGTGAAGTTCAGCCGGGAGGGGCTGACCGGCGAACTGGCCGCGGCCGGCTTCGAGGTGCGGCAGTGGTGGCAGGGCGACGGCTTCGGTCTGCTGCTCGCCGAGCCGTTCTGACAACCCCTGTCGGAAGCCCGCCCCGCCCGACCGCCAGACCGTCAGACCGCCGACCGCCAGACCGTCAGACCGCCAACCGTCCCCACCGGCGGCCCGCAGCCGGCTCCGACCGTCCGCCGTCACCTGTCCGAGGGACGCGCGCGCCCGATCCGCCCGCCCGATCCGCCCGCCCTGTCCGCCCGTTCCGAGCACCCGCCCCGAGCGTGCTGAGGACGGGTCGGACGGTCCCGGACGGCCCTGCGGTCGAACGGGTTCGCCACCTGACCGGCCGACGGTCCGCACCCCCGTCGGCGGGTCGCTCGAATGGCCGACCCCAAAGGGACATATATCTCATATCCGACCACGCTTGACTTATCGAGGTACACGCGGGACGGGGAGCCGGGCGTACGGGTCGCAAGCCGATCCGACGCCCCGCTCGTAGGAGGTGCCACATGCCGCAGGTGCAGGTCCATGTCTCAATCCCGCTGCCGATCGACGAGGTCTTCTACTTCCTCGCCGACGGCAGGAATCTGCCACGCTGGCACAGCGGCGTGACGGAGATCAGCCCCGACGGGCCCGAGGAGCCGGACGAGTCCGCGCTGGCCGAACGCCGTGCGTACAAGTACCGCTTTCCCGGTCGCCACCGCAGCTTCCGGTTGGAGTGCTGCGCCTACGAACACAACGTCAGCGTCGGCTACCTGGGCCAGCGGATGTGGACGCCGCTGGGCAGTCAGATGCCGCGCTTCGACTTCCGGGTCTGGCCGCAGGGGTCGGGGTGCCGGGTGGGTGTGCAGGTCACCTCGTGGCTGGCCGGCGGGATGGTGATGCTGTGGCCGGTCGTCTCGCTGGGGTGGCGTCGCGATCTGCCCGAGGACGTGCAGCGGCTGTACCAGGTGCTCACCGGCACCGAGGAGGGTGCGGACATCGGTTTCGAGACAGGGCCCGTCGCCGTGGCGGCGCGGCCACGACGACGGGCTGTTCGGAGCCTCCGGGCGCCCGCGATGCACGGTTGAGCTGCGTGTGCGTCGCTGTGGCCCCCGGAGGCACTGTCCTCCGAACCTGTCCGAGGCGGACTACTCCGAGCCGCTGACCCGCACGTAGTCGACCACCAGCTCCTGCGGGAGCGGCGTCGAGTCGTCGGGGTCACCCGGCCACAGGCCACCGACGGCGAGGTTCAGGATCATGAAGAACCCCTGGTTGTACACCCACTCCTTGCCGTTCAGATCGGCCGGGGTGCGGGTCTGGAAGACGTTCCCGTCGACCGACCACTCGATCTTGTCGGGCGCCCAGTCGATGGCGAAGGTGTGGAAGTCGTCGGCGAACTGCTGGCCGTCGGGCAGGGTGTAGCTGGAACCGATGCCCTCGCCGCCCGAGTAGCCGGGCCCGTGCAGGGTGCCGTGGACGGTGGACGGCTCGAATCCGACGTTCTCCATGATGTCGATCTCGCCGCAGTACGGCCAGTCGATCTCGCTGAAGCGGTCGCCGAGCATCCAGAACGCCGGCCACATGCCCTGGCCGCGCGGGACCTTGATGCGCGCCTCGACCTTGCCGTACTGGGCGGAGAACTTGCCCGAGGTGTTCAGGCGGGCCGAGGTGTAGTCACAAGTGCCGTACCAGCACTGGTAGTTGCCCGGGTTCTCCTTGCGCGCGGTGATGACGAGGTTGCCGTTGCCGTCGAGCGCGGCGTTGTCGGTGCCGCCGGTGTAGTACTGGCGCTCCTGGTTGTGGACGTTGTCGCCGGTCTCCAGCTGCCACTTGGAGCCGTCCACCGCCGAGCCGGCGGCGCCGTCGAACTGGTCCTCGAAGAGCACCTCCATCGGCTTGGCGTCGGCCTTCGGCTCGGTCTCGCCCGCGGCCGGGCCCGCGGAGCCGAGCAGCGACCAGCACAGCGCGGCGGCGATGCCGCCGGTGACCAGCGCCGTGGAGCGCTTCCTTCGTTTGCGTGGGGTGAGCGAAACGGGCATGTCGGTGACCTCGTGTGTGGTGGGGGGAACGCGGGGGAGAGCCGTCTCGCGTACGGCTCGCGCGATCCATGAAGGTACGGACCTTTGCCGGCCCTGTGAGTTAACTGCTTTGAGGAGAGCACGTCAATAACCTGCGCACGGGCTTGTTCGGGGCGGGATTTCGGCTCCGTCGGCCGCCGTCGACTCCAAGGCTTGAACGCGGGCGACGCAAAGGCCGGTTGACCTGCGCACGCGGAACGCCCGCCTCCGCTCGGCGGCGGTGACGGGCGTTCCGCGGGTCCGGCTCGACCGGTCGGTTCAGAGAGCCATGGCGTCCAGGTTCAACGGCTTGACCCTGCCCTCGATCAGCGCGGCGAGACCGTTGACGGCCGCGGTCGACGGGTCCTCGGCGATGCGCACCGGCATGTGCGTCGCCTGGCGCAGCCGCTCGTCGAGCCCCGGCAGCAGCGCGCTGCCGCCGGCCAGCATCACACCGCGGTCGGCGAGGTCGGCCACGAGGTCGGGCGGGCAGCGGTGCAGCACGCTGCGGATCGCGTCCACTAGCGAGGTCAGCGGAGTGGCCATCACCTCGCGCACCTCGGCCGGGTCGATCTGCACCTTCCGTCCGAGGCCCGTCGCCACGTCCCTTCCGTGCACGACCGTTCCCAGCGGCGAGTTCAGGCCACCGGTCGCCACGTCGAGCCGCAGCGCACGGACCGACTGACTGGGCAGCACCAGCTCGTGGTGGTTCCGCAGATGCTGGATGATCGCCTGCTCGATGGTCTCCCCGCCGACCGGCACCTTCGCGGCGGCGACGATCGAACCCATCGACAGCACCGCCACCTGGGTGGCCGCCGCGCCGCACAGCACGATCAGGGTCGCCTCCGGCTCCTCCACCGGGAGCCCGCACCCGATGCCCGCCGCGATGAGCGTGTCCACCAGCAGCACGCGTCTGGCACCCACCCCGGTCAGCGTCTCGATCGCGGCGCGCTGGGCCAGCGGGTCGGCCTCGTGCGGTACGCAGACCGCGGTGCGCAGCCGGGGGTTGAGCCGCCAGGACCGCACGGTCTTCTCGCCGACCATCGCCCGCAGCATGCGCTGCGCCATCACGATGTCCACGACCGTGCCGTGGCTGATCGGGCGCACGACCCGGATGTGCGCGGGGGTGCGGCCGGACATCCGCTCGGCCGGCGTACCGACGGCGATCAGCGCGCCGGACATCACGTTCACGGCGACGATGGACGGCTCGTCCACGACGAGCCCCGCACCCTTGAGGTGGATCCTCGTCCTGGACGCGCCGAGGTCGACAGCGACGGTGCAGCGGCGCAGTTGGTCTGGGCTGAGATACACGGCGGTCTCCCCGCGGACGACGTCGATCGGTAGGTCTCATCGTCCGGCGGCCCCGCCCCGCCTGCCCGCTCAGCTGGGCCGGACGGGGGGCCCGCGGACGCCGGTCGGCGTGGCGCGGAGCAGGGGCGGGACGGGGGGCGGGGAGGGAGAGCGGGACGGGTCGGTGCGGGGCGGGACGAGGTGCGGCGGGTCAGCGCTCCAGGGCGGGTGCGGGTACCGGCGGTGCTCCCGCGAACTGGGTCGCGTACAGCTCCCCGTACCGGCCGTCCAGCGCCAACAGCTCCTCGTGGGTGCCGCGTTCGACGATCCGACCCTGCTCCAGGACCAGGATCTGGTGCGCCTCGCGCACGGTGGACAGCCGGTGTGCGATGACCACCGCCGTGCGTCCCTCCAGCGCCTCGGTCAGCGCCTCCTGCACCGCGGCCTCGGAGGTCGAGTCCAGATGTGCGGTCGCCTCGTCGAGGATCACCACGCGCGGCTGTGCCAGCAGCAGCCGGGCGATGGTCAGACGCTGGCGCTCGCCGCCCGACAGCCGGTAGCCGCGTTCGCCGACGACCGTGTCCAGACCGTCCGGCAGTGAGGCGATCAGCCCGTCCAGCCGTGCGCGGCGCAGCGCGTCCCACAGCGCCCGGTCGTCCTCCTCGGGTGCGGCGAGCAGCAGGTTCGCCCGGATCGTGTCGTGGAAGAGGTGGCCGTCCTGCGTCACCACTCCGACGGTGCGGCGCATCGACTCCGCGGTCAGCTCGCGCACATCGCGCCCGCCGACCCGTACGGCGCCGCTGTCCGTGTCGTAGAGGCGGGCCGCGAGTTGGGCGATGGTCGACTTCCCCGCGCCCGAGGAACCGACCAGCGCCACCAACTCACCCGGTTCCGCGCGGAAGTCGATGTCGAAGAGCACCTGCTCGCCGCCCCTGCTGTCCAGCGTCGCGACCTCCTCCAGGGAGGCGAGCGAGACCTGGTCCGCGGACGGGTAGGCGAAGCCGACCGCGTCGAACTCGACCGAGACCGGGCCCTCCCGCACCGGCTCGGCGTGCTCGTGCTCCTCGATCAGCGGCTTGAGGTCCAGCACCTCGAAGACCCGCTGGAAGCTGACGAAGGCGCTCATCACCTCCACCCGTGCGCCGGCCAGTTCGGTCAGCGGGGCGTACAGCCTGGTCAGCAGCATCGCCAGCGAGACCACCGTGCCCGCGGCGAGCGTGCCGTTCAGGGCGAACCAGCCGCCGAGCCCGTACACCAGCGCCAGCGCCAGGGCGGACATCAGCGTCAGCGCGGTCACGAAGTACATCTGGAGCATCGCGCGGCGCACCCCGATGTCCCGTACCCGTCCGGCGCGCGCGGCGAACTCGCGGGACTCCTCGCGGGGGCGGCCGAAGAGCTTCACCAGGGTGGCGCCGGGGGCGCTGAAGCGCTCGGTCATCTGGGTGCTCATGGTCGAGTTGTGATCGGCGGCCTCGCGGCTGAGCTGTGCCAGGCGGGCGCCCATGCGTCGTGCCGGCACCACGAAGGCGGGCAGCAGCACCAGCGACAACAGGGTGATCTGCCACGAGAGTTGAAGCATCACGACCAGGGTCAGCAGCACCGTGACGATGTTGCCGACCACACCGGAGAGGGTGTCGCTGAAGGCGCGCTGCGCGCCGATCACGTCGTTGTTCAGCCGGCTCACCAGAGCCCCGGTGCGGGTCCGGGTGAAGAAGGCGATCGGCATGCGCTGCACATGGTCGTAGACGGCCGTCCGCAGATCGAGGATCAGCCCCTCGCCGATGCGCGCCGACAGCCACCGCGTCAGCAGCCCGAACCCCGCCTCGGCCACCGCGATCAGCGCGATCAGCGAGGCGACGAGCACCACCACCCGCTGCTCCTCGGAGCCGGTGATCGCGTTGACGACGCGTCCGGCCAGCAGCGGGGTGGCGACCGCGAGCATCGCGGTGATCGTGCTGAAGACCAGGAAGAGCCCGATCTGCCGTCGATGCGGCGCGGCGAACCGCCCGATGCGCCGCAACGCGGCGCGGGAGAACGGGCGTTGGTCCTCCAGCGCGTGGTTCGCGTTGTAGAGCGAGCTCCACGCGGACATCTCCATCGACATGACTGCCACCTTCGGTCGTCGTTGATGCCACGACGATAGAAGTTGAAGGAAGCTTTAAGTCAAGCCGTTTTCGGGTCGGTGCTGCGTGCGGGCCGGTGCGGGTGTGCGGGGCGGTGCGGGCGTGGTGCGGTGCCGTGGGCCGGTGCGGGCGGGTGCCGGGTGCCGGGTGCCGGGTGCCGGGTACGGGGTGCGGCCCGGGCGCCCGCCCGCGGGGCTCAGCGGTCGGCGTACACCACCCAGGTCTGGCCGGTGGCGAACGGCATCCGGCTGCCGTCGGCCAGCCGGTACACCGTGCCGGACTGCGGCGTCGCCCGCTTCCAGCGCGTCTCGTACGCCCGGCCGTTGCGCAGCACCGTGGCGGTGCCCTCGCCGACGGTCTCGATGTACGGGGTGATCGCGCCGGTGGAGTCGCCGAAGTCCGAATCGCGCATCGTCACCCGCTGGATCACCACCGTCCGTCCGCCCAGCCGTGCACCCGAGGCGCTCATCGCCGGTTCACCGTCGAAGGAGGCGAGCCAGCGCCGCTGCTTCGAGGACCACTCGAAGGAGGTCTTCGCCGCGTCGTAGCTGACGCTCGCCTGCCGGGCCGGTCGTCCGCCCGCGGGAGCCGGACCGAAGCGCAGTCCGATGTCCCGGCTCAGACTCGCCCGCGGCGCGAGGGCCAGCACCTTCTCGGACTCCATGAACAGGTTGTGCGGCGAGGGACGGTCCTGGTCGCGGAAGTAGGCGTCCCGGTTCTTCTCCTGCGGTACGGGGTACAGCGGCGCCCGCTCGATGTGCGGCTGCAGCTTCTTCTGCACGCCGGAGTACGCCAGCGCGGGCCGTCCGAACTGCCGCAGCAGCTCCAGATCCGACTCCCGGGCGCTGCGCACCGGCCCGGCCACCGGGGCCTGCTCGCTCGCGTAGACGGCCATCAGCCGGCTCATCCCGGCCTCGACCTTCTCCACGTAGACCATGTCGGCCCGTTCCAGGCCGACATGGGGCCGGGCGCGGGCGGAGTTGTCGACCTTGAGCGCGAGCACCGGCGCCGGAAGGGCGGACTCGCCGGTGTAGGGGGAGGGGGACCGCAGCGCGGCCGTGTCGGCCGACCCGTCCGCCGAGGAGCTTCCGGCGAGGGCGAGCGAGCCGACGAGGGCCAGTGCGAGCGCGAGCACCGCGGAGCGCGGGCGGGGACGCGGGGAGGTCGCGGCGCCGGCCCTCGCGGTGCGTGCCGTGGGCGCGGGAGAGCGGTGCCGGTTGCCGAACCCGGTGGGAGGAGCTGCCATGCCGGTTGCCTTCCGAGACGGTACGCGGGCGCGTACGGGGCTACCGAGGCAGACGTACCGCGCGGGGCCGCCCGTGTTGCACCGGCACCGCCGTCCGCGCCGTGGGCGTCACCCGATCCGGGCGGTGCGCGTCGGACACCGGTCGGGCGGCGCGACAAGCGCCGCCGGACCCGCCCGCGACGGAGCGGACGGTCCGGGCGCGTGCGGTTTCGGGCGCGTGCGGTCCCGGGAGTCGGCAGGTTCTAGCCCCGCCGCGGGCAGCCCTGTTGCACTCCAGCAGAGGTCAAGAAGCCGTGTCTCTTTGAGGCCGAGACTGCCTGAGTAGAGTTGCAATGTAAGCCGCAGGCGTCACGCATCAAGCTCGTCCGACACGATTCTCACGTGCGACGGCAACAGGTCGGCGCCTACAAGAGTCAATCCGTGTTGGATTCGGATAGCTCGCAGCGACTTCGATTTGGCCAACGGGCTGACATCCACTTGGGAGTACGCACTGTCGAGGACGACAGTGCGTAGACGACGAAGGCCAGCGATCCAGTCCAACGTGTCGCCGCGCTCAGGACTTAGCCGCAAGTGCGTCAGCAATTTAGCATCGCCTGCTCTATTAAAATCGTCCATCGAAAAGGTACCGGCGGCCTGAACGTGCGATCTGCCACCTAGTTGCCCCAG
Source organism: Streptomyces sp. XM4193 (assembly GCF_023072595.1). GTDB lineage: Bacteria > Actinomycetota > Actinomycetes > Streptomycetales > Streptomycetaceae > Streptomyces. Next base: position 179,664 of record NZ_JALLGK010000008.1, on the reverse strand, counting down.
TGCGTGCAATTCTTCTGCGTTAGATACGGGAAAATACAGATCGTCTCCGTTCAAGTGGGAGATGACCGCTTCTGCATACCGCCTGGTGTCGAAGCGACTCCAGGCGTGAACTAGTTCGGTCTTTACGCGCATGTCGAAGAGGTGGCGGTACTGAGAAAGCACAGAAATTGCGGCGTCAGTCCCGATACGAACTGCGCAGACAACGGTATAAAACGCTTCATCATCAGAAAGACCCTGAGGGCCTGGCAGCAGTTCCAGAACAAACGGCCCGACCTCAGACAGCGCGCGTGCCTGTTCTCTCGACCGAGGAGGGATCAGTGCCGCAGCTCGCTGCTGCACTGCACTTCGAATCGCCGGGTCCAATTCTGTAGCGTGTTCGAGGCAGGCTGCGGCCAGCAAATGTAGCCGCTGGGCGTCTCCCGCGCGTTGATCGCCGAAATCGATCAGAGTTTCTAGAAAATCTGCTCGCTCTTTAGGGCGCGCATGGGCCACCGACATACGAATAACGTCTTCCCACTGATCCAGGTGGGCGTTCTTGGCGAGAAGGCCGAAGTCGATTCCTTCTACGGCTGCACGGGCTCCTAGATAATCCTGGAAGGAGCGGTGCACGAAATCCACAGTCTCCGTACTGGGCTCTCGAATCACACCGCTCCGAACCAGCAGGTGGCGATAGACACGCTCCGCGTTTGCTTGATCTGCGACCTGCGGCATTCCTGGCAAGGCCAGAGCAACCAACTCGACAGCGTTGACTCGACTCATCTCTGAACGACCATTTCGGATCATCCAGTAGGCAAGTTTCTGCAACAACTGGATTTGATGCGCCTCGCCGATGCGAATCACTCCAGGTTTCTGAATTCCACGTTCCCGATCACGTCGAGACAACAGCATGGAAAGTGCTGCATCGTACAATTCCTTGCGTCCGTCTGGAAGATATCCTCGTCGGTCACGGTGGAGAGCGCAGATCAGGCCGCACATGAGCGGGTTCGTGGCAAGCCTGCCCAGGTCCTGCTTGCCCCATACCGCCTTCAGCAATGACCGAGTATAGGTGTCGCTGGCGCCAGCGGCCTCGTGCCATCGATTAATAAAGGAAGCCACGTCATCGCGACTCATCGGAACCAAATCGAGCTCAGTGAATCCATCAGCGGAGAGCCACTCCCCTCGCACCGCCGACGGACGGGATGTAACTAGCCATCGATTGTTTGGAAAAGCTGCAATGAGGTCCTGCAGCCAATCACGTGCTCCGTTGCGTTCGTCCTCGGGAACCTCGTCGATACCATCGACCAGTAGCAACCCACGCTCACTAGAGAGCACCCTGTCAGCCCAACCTGTCGGCTCGCTACCAGAAAGAGGGCAGCGGATCGCCGAGAGAAATTCAGCCGGAGTTGGTAGCCCTTTACCTTCTCGAGTCAAGGTGCGCAGCGGGAGAACGAAGGGAACTAAGCCGTGCAGGTAGAGAGAGCTCTCTTGCATTTTCTTCTTTGCCGCCGACACTGCAAGCCATTGAACCAACGTCGTCTTTCCCGATCCCGCCACTCCTCGAAGGAGGACCCGATCGTTCGACGCGAGCGCCTGCTCTGCCGGAAGATGGAGAGGAACGGCGCTTGTCGAGTCGGCAGTCGCATTCAGGCTCAGATATGCAACGTCGAGCGGCCAGCGGTCAGGCGAGTCGCTAAGATCCAAGCCGAAAATAGTTAATTCTCGATACTTCTTAGCAACATATCGCGTATAACGCTGCTCGAAAGGCGCGTCGGCTGGCGAAGGTGTACGTGCAATCAACTGGTCAATTTTACGAGTGAGTTCATCCAACTGCTGACTCTGCTCAACCAGTGTGCGAGCGATGAATGTGGATCGCTGAGTAAAGAAGTGCAAGATATGGAGACAGCAAGTCTCCAGGATGCTGGCGTGCAGCAGGACCGCATCGGCCGACAATCCATTCGTAGCAGCGTCACTCTTTCCTTTCAGGTGAGCCGCGAGACTACGATACCCCAGGCGAACGATCTGCACATCATCCATGTCCAGATCTCCCACTCGGCGCAGTGAGTGGCTAACAGCATTCACGACAGCACGAAATTCGTATTCGTGTAATCGATCGTGCGCACCCATGGAACTCACAGCCCGCCCCACAAGCTCCTCAGCCAACTTGCGCAGGTCCTTATCGGTAAGCGTGCGTTTCTCTCCCTTGAAGGAGACGAGATGTTCCATACGCACAGGCTTGTCGACCAGTCCGGCACCCCGCCCTCCAGGAAGAAAGAGCTTTTTAATCAAGGGCATGACAGCGCTCGATGCAATGCGGGCACCAATATTTGCGGGTTCCACCGAGCGTTGTCCTCACCGTGGGTAGCTTCATCTGCCTACCCGGTTAGCATAGGCGTCGGCTCCTACCTCAAGGTGAGTTTCCCGGCCATCGCGCTCTCACATCTCAACCTCTCTCGCCAGGGTGTCACCTCTCCTGGAGTCGGTGGGCAGACAGTCCCCAGGTCAGCGACCGGGGAGGCTGTGGGCGGTCTAGGTCGTGTCTTCAATTGATCTTGGGTGGTGGATCATGGTCGGGTGATACGTCGCCATGAACTGTCCGATGCTGAGGGGGAGTTCGTCCGGCCGCTGCTGCCCGCCTCGTTGCGGGGCCGCAAGCGCCTGGACGACCGCACCGTACTCAACGGGATCGTGTGGAAGTTCCGTACCGGGACCGCTTGGCGGGATGTGCCCGAGCGATACGGCCCGTGGGCCACGCTGCACACCCGCTTCCGCCGGTGGGCCCTGGACGGCACCTTCGAGCGGATGCTCCGGGCCGCCCAGGCGCAGGCGGACGCCGCCGGGGACATCGACTGGCTCGTGTCGGTCGACTCCACCGTCGTCCGCGCCCACCAGCACGCCGCCGGGGCCCGAAAAGGGGGCTCCGCAAGCCCGCCCTCGGACGTTCCCGGGACGGACTGACCAGCAAGATCCATCTGGCCTGCGATGCCCTGGGGCGTCCGCTCGCCTTCACCGTCTCCGGCGGGAACCCCAACGACTGCACCCCGTTCACCGCCGTGATGGAGGCGATCCGTGTGCCCCGGCTCGGGGCGGGACGGCCACGGGTCCGACCCGCTCACGTGCTGGGCGACAAGGGCTACAGCTCCAGGGCCATCCGGGCCTGGCTCAGACAGCGGGGCATCGGTCACACCACCCCGGAGCGGGCCGACCAGATCCGCAACCGGTTCCGGCGCGGCAGCCTCGGCGGACGCCCGCCAGCCTTCGACAGGCAGCTCTACAAGCAGCGCAACGTGGTCGAACCTGCTTCAACCGCTTGAAGCAGTGGCGCGGTATCGCCACCCGCTACGACAAGACCGCCGAGTCCTACCAAGCAGCCGTCACCCTCGCCTCGCTCCTGATGTGGGCGCGACATTTGAAGACAACTTCTAACGGCCCAGGAGTTCGCGGGCGAGCTGCTCCGCCCGGGAGCGGGCCGTCGCGCCGAGGCCGACGCGGGTACGGCGGTCCAGCAGGTCGGACACGTCCAGCGCGCCCTCGCGGCGCACCGCGTACCGCAGCTCCGCGCCGATCGTCTCCACGTCGTCCGCGACCGGCCGCAGCAGCTCCGGCTCGCCCTCGGCCTCCGCCAGTACGTCGACGGCCTCCACGCCGTACCGGCCCACCAGCCGCGGGGGCGCGGCGACCCGTGCGAGCGTCGGTCGGTCGGCCGCTCCGACCAGCGGCAGTCGGCGGGTGCGACAGGGCCCGGCCGCGAGGGGGCGGCCCGCCCGCTCCGCCCGGGCGAGGGCCGCGTCCAGGGCGTCCTCGGCCATCCGCCGGTAGGTGGTCAGCTTGCCGCCCACCACGGACACCAGCCCGTCCCGGCCGGTGATCACGGCGTGCTTGCGCGAGACATCGGCGGTACGGCCCGAACCGCTGTCCAGCAGGGGGCGCAGCCCCGCGAAGGTGCCCAGCAGGTCCTCGCGGCCGAGCGGTTGGTGCAGGGCGGTGTTGAGGGTGGCCAGCAGGAAGTCGATCTCGCCGTCGGTGGCGTGCGGTACGTCCGGGATCTCGCCGGGCGCCTCCTCGTCGGTGAGCCCGACGTACACCCGGCGCTCGGGCGCGGGCAGCGCGAAGACGAAGCGGTTCGTCTCGCCCGGCACCGGGACCGTGAGTCCGGCGGTCAGCGGGCCGAACACCTCCTGGGAGAAGACCAGATGGGCGCCCCGGCTCGGCCGCAGTCCGATCTCGGGGGCGACCTTTCCGGCCCAGACACCGGCCGCGTTGATCACCGTGCGCGCGTTCAACTGCGCAGTCCCGCCGGTGAGTTCGTCGCGCAGCACCGCGCCGCCGCCGGTGACGTCGGTGGCGGCGCAGCGGGTCAGCACCCGGGCGCCGTACGCTGCCGCGGTACGTGCGAGGGCGACCACCAGCCGTACGTCGTCGGAGAGTTGGCCGTCCCAGAACGCCAGCCCGCCGCGCAGACCCGACCGCGCGACCCCGGGGGCGTACTCCAGCACCCGCTCGGCCGGCAGCCGTCGCGAGCGCGGCAGGCTGGTGGCGGAGGTGCGGGCGGCGATCCGCAGCGCGTCACCGGCGAGGAAGCCGGCCCGCACCAGCGCCGCGTTCGGCCGGCTGACACCGGGCAGCAGCGGCATCACCTGCGGAAGCGCGCGGACCAGGTGCGGGGCGGTGTGCTCGATCAGCACACCGCGCTCGACCGCGCTCTCGTGGGCGATTCCCACGCTGCCGGAGGCCAGATAGCGCAGCCCGCCGTGCACCAGCTTGGAGCTCCAGCGGCTGGTGCCGAAGGCGAGGTCGTGCTTCTCGGCGAGGACGACCGACAGTCCGCGCGAGGCGGCGTCCAGAGCGATGCCGGCACCCGTCACGCCGCCTCCGACGACCAGCAGGTCGACCGGTTCGGTGGTGGGCAGTTCGGACCATTCCCGGCTGCGGCGCGCGGAGTTGAGGTCGGCGGAGTGCGGACGGGCGGTGGTCACGACTCGTTGCTCCCTTGCGTCGGGGCGGCGGGCGGGACTGCGGGCGGGGTCTCGGTCGGGGGTCCGGTGAGAGTTGTGGCCGGGTCGGTGGTGCCGGCGGTGGTGGGCGGGGTCGCGGGGGAGAGGTAGCGGTCCAGCATCAGCGTCAACTCGGCGTCGAGCCGGTCCAGTTCGGCTCCGGTGCCGTCCGGGGCGTCGACCAGCGCGGGAGCGGTGAGAGTGAAGGACCAGGTGGCCAGGAGTACCGAGCGGGCGAGCAGTCCCGGGTCGCCGGTGCGCACCGAACCGTCGTCCATCCCGGCCCTCAGCCCGCCCTCCAGGAGCTCCAGCTGCTCGTTGGTGCTGGTTCCGCGGCGGCGCAGGAGGTACGGGAGGAGGAAGTCCGGATCCAGGTCGACGATCTTGCGCAGGATCGGGTGCGTCCTGATCCGCCGTGCCATCTCGACGACGGTGGCGACCAGGAGGCTCCTGGCGCCGTTCGCGGGCTCCGGCGGCTGTGCCTCGACCCGGGTCGTGACGTCCTGGCTCAGCGCGGCCCACTCGCGGGTGATCAGTGCGCCGACCACCTCGCGCACGCCGCCCCAGCGGCGGTACAGCGTGGCCCGCGAGACGCCCGCGTACCGGGCGATGTCGGCCATGGTCATCCGCTGCATGCCGATCGCGAGCAGCAGCTCGTACGCCGCGTCGAGGATCTGCTCCTCGGGGATGGCGTTGGCCGGCTTGGGGTGGGTGGGCGAAGTGTCCGCCCCGTTGCTTCGCTGCGACATCACATGTAGAAGTGTATCAGCGACGTTCCCGGGTGCCGGGCCTCCGGCCCCCGGCCGCGGGGTTGGCGCAGGTGCCCCGGGGCCGCGTCCGTGAAGCCGCGGAGCACCCGTTCCACCCGTACGTCCGTTCCACCCGTACGTCCGTACCGCCATCGCACCGAGCAGGCCGCGTGCCCGCCGAGCAGGAAACCAGGGACCGCCAGATGACTGAGTCAGACCTCCCCGTCGTGGACTTCCACCCGTACCGCTGGGGCGACCCGGCACACCCCGCGGAGCTGTCCGACGCGGTGCACGAGGCGCTGGCCGCCTTCGGCGTGCAGGCGCCCGCACGCGAGCCGGTCGAACCGGCCGACGCGCGGCTGCCGGAGATCGTGCTCACCGACGGCGCGCGGGCCGCGCTGGAGGTGGCCGTAGGTGCCCAGTACGTGCGGTACGACGGTGAGGCGCGGGTCGGCCACACCCGCGGCTGGTCCACCCCCGACCTGCTGCGGCTGCGTTCCGGCGACGCCTCCGACGCCCCGGACGCGGTCGCGCTGCCCGGCAGCCACGAGGAGGTCGTCGCTCTGCTCGCCGCGTGCGCCGAGCACCACGTCGCCGTCGTCCCGTACTCCGGCGGCACCTCCGTTGTCGGCGGGCTCGCCCCCGCGCGCGACGGCTTCCACGGCGTACTCGCCCTGGACATGGGCCGGTTGGACGCGGTGGTGGCCGTCGACGAGATCTCCCGCACCGCCACGTTCCAGGCGGGCATGCGCGGCGTGACGGCCGAAAAGGCCCTGCGTGAACGGAATCTGACGCTGGGTCACTTCCCGCAGTCCTACGAGGGCGCGAGCATCGGCGGCTACGCGGCGGCCCGTTCGGCCGGCCAGTCCTCCGCCGGCTACGGACGCTTCGACGAGATGGTGGTCGGCCTCACGCTGGCCACCCCGCGCGGAACCGTCGAGCTGGGCACCGCCCCCAAGTCCGCCGCCGGACCCGACCTCCGGCAGCTGGTGCTCGGCTCCGAGGGGGCGCTCGGCGTCATCACCTCGGTGACGGTGCGGGTGCGTCCCGCGCCCGCGGTCCGCGTCTTCGAGACCTGGCGGTTTGAGACCTTCGAGGCCGGCGCCGAGGCGCTGCGCCGACTCGTCCAGGACGGCCCGGTGCCCACCGTGCTGCGCCTGTCCGACGAGGCGGAGACCTCCATCAACCTCGCCGACCCCTCCGCGCTCAACGGCGGTGGTCCCGGCGGCTGCCTGGCCGTCACCGGGTACGAGGGCGCGGCGGCGGAGGTCGAGTCCCGCCGAGCCGGCGCCACCGCCGTGCTGCGCGCCGCGGGCGGCGTGCCGGAGGGCACCGAGGGCGGCGAGGCGTGGCGCACCGGACGTTTCCGTGCTCCCTACTACCGCGACCCGCTGCTGGAGGCCGGGGTCCTGATCGAGACGCTGGAGACCGTCACCTTCTGGTCGAACCTGCACGCGCTGCGCGCCGCCGTCACCCAGGCGCTGACCACGGCGCTCACCGACCAGGGCACTCCGCCGCTGGTGCTCTGCCACATCTCGCACGTCTACGAGACGGGCGCCTCGCTCTACTTCACCGTCGCCTGCGCCCAGGCGGAGGACCCGGTCGGGCAGTGGCGCACCGCCAAGACCGCCGCCAACGACGCGATCCGCGCGTCCGGCGCGGCGATCACCCACCACCACGGCGTGGGCACCGACCACCGGGACAGCTACCGCCAGGAGATCGGCCCGCTGGCGGTGGAGACGCTGCGCGCGGCCAAGCAGGCGCTGGACCCGACCGGCATCCTCAACCCCGGTGTGCTGATCGCCCCGGAGCACCCGGAGGCCGGCGCATGAGCCCGGCCGACACCGGCCCCGACGGTCCGGGCAGTGGTACGCGCGCGGGCAGCGGTACGGGCCCGGGAGCGGGCAGCGGTGCGGGCGCGGACGGAGCCGCCGGTGCCGCGCGCACGTTCACCGCGCTCGTCAACCCGATCTCCGGCGGCGGCACCGCCTGGCAGTACTGGCAGCCCGTCGCCGGGCGTCTGAGCGCCGCCGGTGCCACCGTCCACTCGGTGCGCACCACCGGCCGCGAGGACGCGGTGGAGCGTGCCGAACGGGCCGCGGCGCAGGGGCACATCGTCGTCGCGGTCGGCGGGGACGGCCTGGTGCGCGACGCGGCCGAGGGCGTGGTCGCCTCGGGCGGCGTGCTGGCCATCGCCCCGGCCGGACGCGGAAACGACCTGGCCAAGGCGCTCGGGGTGCCCCGGGAGGCGGCGGCGCTCGCCGAGCTGCTGCTGCGCAGCGCGCCCACGGCGCTGGACGTGGCCGAGGTCAACGGCGTGATCGCGCCCGGCAACGTCTACGTCGGCATCGACTCGATGGCCACCCGCATCATCAACGACAACCGCTGGATGCCGGGGCTGCTGCTCTATCGGCTCGCTCCGGTGCGCGCCATCATGAAGTGGCGTGCGGTGCGCTACGAGCTGGTGGTCGACGGCGAGACCCGTCGCCTCACCGGGCACACCGTGATCGTCGCCAACTCCGGTGCGTACGGCCACGGTCTGCGGATCGTCCCCTCCGCCGTGCCGGACGACGGGGAACTGGACCTGCTGACGGTCGGCGACGGCCCCCGGCGCCAGGTGGTTCGGTTCATGAACAAGGTCAAGGACGGCACCCACGTCGACCGGCCCGAGGTGACCGTGGAGCGGGTGCGGACCGTCACCATCGACGCCGACCGCCCGGTCCCGGTCTGTGTGGACGGGGACGAGGTCACCACCCTTCCGGCCGAGGTCACCATCCGTCCCGGAGCGCTCAACTGCCTGGTGCCCGAGGGGAGTTGACGGCGAGCCGGCGCAGACACGGCGGCGGTGGGAGCAGCCCCGCCGCCGTACCTGTGGCCAGCACCCGTACGGGATCGGGGGCCCACCGGCGTGTGCCGGGTACGGAGCGGGCCGGAGTATGGCAGGGCACCACACGCCGGGTGCCGGCGTCGGTCCGCCGGCGTCCCGGTCTCCGACGTCGTCCCGGACCCCGACCACGGGAGGCCCGCCATGCCGCAGCCCCGCTCGACCGACCACCGGCCCGGACCGAGCCCCGGGCAGAGTCCCGGGCAGACGCCGCGCGTCCACCGGACGCGCGGCGGGCTCCGGGGTGTTCTCGCGGCCCCGAACAGCCTTGGTGCGTACGGCGGTTGGGGCCCGGACCCGGACGGACGGGGCGGGGCGCGGCGCGCGCCGGCCGGTCCCGTACCGGCGTCGATCCGCGCCTCAAGTGCCCTGTGGCTGCTGGCTGTTGCCGCCGGTGTCTTCGAAACGCTGCTGGGCGCCGGTCAGTTGGCGGCGGACGCGGACTCGTCCGGCGTCGAGCTGGCGCTCGGTCTGCTCGTTCGCGGCGCGGTCTACGGTGCGGTGGTGTGGCTCGTCCTGCGGCTGCGCGCGGGCAGCAACCGGGCGCGGCTGCTGCTGGCGTTCGGGCTCGGCGTCTTCGGCACGCTCTCCCTGGTGGCCGGGCCGCTGGGACACCTTCTGGACGGCGGCGGTGTCGGCGACGCGCTGGCCTCGGCCGGAGCCGTCGACCTGCTCTTCGGGGCGAGCCGCACGCTGCATCTGCTCGCGGTGCTGGCAGCCGTCCCGCTGATGTTCCGCCCTGCCGCCAACTCCTGGATAAGCGCACGCAGTTGACCGCACGACCCCCGCTGCACGCCGTGCGCAGCCGGTGCACGCCGCCCGCAGACCGCCGCGCGCACGGTCGCGCGAGCCGGGCCCGGGGCGGTGTCCTGTGCGCAGCCACCGGGCGCGGCGGCTGCGCACAGGACACGCACGGGACACCGGGGCGGGGTCAGCGCTCCTCGTAGACCACCCAGGTCTGGCCCGGGTCGAACGGCATCGGCTCGCCGTTCGGCAGGGTGTACGTGGTGCCGTCCTTCTCGTTGTCGCGCTTCCAGGTCGTCTCGAACGCCTCGCCGTCGCGCAGCACCGTGGCCTCGCCCTCGCCGACGGTCTCGATGAACGGTGTCGTGTTGGTCGGGTCCTGGAAGTCGGACGGCGGCATGTCCACCTTCTGGACCACCACCGTCTTGCCGCCGAGCTGCTCGCCGTCGGTGCTCATGGCCGGCTCGCCGTCGAAGGAGGCGAGCCAGCGCTCCTCCTCCGCCGACCACTTGACGCCGATCTCGGCGGTCCCGTAGTTGACCGTGCGCTCCTCGGTCGGTGCGCCGCCCTCGGGCTTGTCGCCGAAGCGCAGTCCGATGTCCGCGCTCAGGCTCGCCTCGCCGGCCTCGTCCAGGATGGCCTGCGGGTCGACGTAGAGGTTGTGCGGCGCCGGGCGGTCGTCGGCACGGCGGAAGGCGCTGGGGAAGTTGTCGTTGGAGAGGTTGAAGATCGGCGACTTGTCGAGGATCTCGTCGACGCCCTTCTGCGCGCCGGAGTAGGCCAGGGCCGGGCGGTCGAAGGTCTGGAGCTGCTCCGCGTTGTACTCGCGGGCGCTGCGCACCGGTCCGATGGTGTCGGGGAGCTGGCTGGAGTAGATGCCGATCAGCCGGCTCATCCCGCCTTCGACCTTCTCCACGTACACCATGTCCGCGTCCTCGACGTTGGTGTGCGGGCGGGCGCCCGAGGCGTTGTCGATCTTCACCGCGAGCACGGGGGCGGGCTCGGCCGGCAGGCCGGTGAACGGGGAGGTCTGCTCGGCGGGCGTGGTGGTGTCCTCGCCCGCGTAGGAGGTGGCGGCGGTGCCGGCGAGCAGTGCGCCGGTGGCGGCCAGGGCCAGGACCAGCCGCCTGCGGGAGACGCGGCCGCCGGTCCGGCGGGGCTCGGCGGAGGTGGGGGGAGTGGTGCGCGACATGGCAAGCCTTCCGGTGTGGGGATGCGGGCGGCAGAGGGACACCCCACAGCGGTTCGCGGCAATCGTCAAGACCATCGCACCGCTTGGTCGGTAGCTGCACTGACCAGCGACAACGGGTCGGCCGGTTGGGCGGGGCGGGCCGATTGGGGAGGTTCGGGTCGTCATCGCGTCCACCCGGCCCAATTCCTTCCATGTACGGCATGTCCGCTGCGAAAGGGAGGAACATTGGCCCCGCGCTCAGCCCTCACGCGCCCACGGGCCGTCAAAACGGAGGTACGGATGCGTCGTTCGTTCGCCCGAAGCTGTTCGTCGGTCGCGGTGGCGGCCCTGGTCGCCACGGTCGCCGCCGCGGCGCCCCCGCCGCCCGGACCGCCCCCGGAGCCGGCCGTCACGCCGGGGCAGACCGCGACACCCGTACCGCCGAAGGAGTCCGTCGCGACGGGCCACGGCGGCGCCGTCGCCAGCGTCGACCGGGACGCCTCCGCCGCCGGTCTCGAAGTGCTGCGCCGGGGCGGCAACGCGACCGACGCGGCCGTCGCGACCGCCGCCGCCCTCGGGGTCACCGAGCCGTACTCCTCCGGGATCGGCGGCGGTGGCTACTTCGTCCACTACGACGCCCGGTCCGGTCAGGTGCGGACGGTCGACGGCCGGGAGACCGCGCCGCTGGCCGCCGACCGCGAGCTGTTCCTGGAGGACGGCGAGCCGCTGCCGTTCGACGAGGCCGTCAACAGCGGACTGAGCGTCGGCACCCCCGGTACGCCCGCCACCTGGGACGCGGCGCTGCGCGCCTGGGGCAGCAGGCCGCTGGCCGAACTGCTCGCCCCCGCCGAGAAACTCGCCCGCGAGGGCTTCACCGTCGACGACAACTTCCGGGAGCAGACCGCCTCCAACGAGGAACGGTTCGCCGACTTCCCCGACACCGCGGACCTCTTCCTGCCGGACGGCGAACTCCCCGTCGTCGGCAGCACCCTGAAGAACCCCGACCTCGCGGACACCTACCGGCGCATGGCGGCCAAGGGCGTACGGGACTTCTACCGCGGCCCGGTGGCCCGGGACATCGTGCGCACCGTGAACGCGCCGCGCGTGGACCCCGACGCCGAGCGGACCGTACGGCCGGGCGAGCTGTCGCTGCGCGACCTGCGGCGGTACGCGACCAAACAGCAGCGCGCCAGCCACACCCGCTACCGCGGTCTGGACGTCCACTCGATGGCGCCCTCCTCCTCCGGCGGCACCACGGTCGGCGAGGCGCTCAACATCCTGGAGTCGACCGGCGAGCTGTCGGACCTGGACGAGACGACCCACCGCCACCGCTCGATCGAGGCGTCCCGGATCGCCTTCGCCGACCGCGGCCGATGGGTGGGCGACCCGGCCCAGGAGCGGGTGCCCACCCGCCAGTTGCTCTCCCAGCGCTTCGCCGACTCCCGCGCCTGTCTCGTCGACGACGACGCCGCGCTGACCAGCCCGCTGGCGCCCGGCAACCCGTACGCTCCCCAGGACTGCGACCGCGGTACGGGCACGCCGGTGCCCTCCGGGCGCGAGGGCGTCAGCACGACGCATCTGACCACCTCGGACCGGTGGGGCAACGTGGTCGCCTACACCCTGACCATCGAGTCCACCGGCGGCAGTGCGATGACCGTCCCCGGACGCGGCTTTCTGCTCAACAACGAGCTGACGGACTTCAACTTCGAGCCGGTCAACCCCGAGGTGCACGACCCCAACCTCCCCGGCTCCGGCAAACGTCCGCGGTCCTCCATGGCGCCGACGATCGTGCTGGAGCGGGGCAGCCCGGTGCTCGCCGTCGGCAGCCCGGGCGGCGCGACCATCATCACCACCGTGCTCCAGCTGCTGACCGGGGTCCTCGACCGCGGCCAGTCGCTCCCCGAGGCGATCGACGCCCCGCGTGCGAGCCAGCGGGACACCCCGCGCACCGACCTCGAACCGGAGCTGTGGGAGAGCCCGGTGCGCGTCGAACTGGAGGCGCTGGGACACGAGTTCAGCCGCAGCGCCTCGATCGGCCGGGCCACCGGCATCCAGCGGCTGCCCGGCGGCAAGTGGCTGGCGGCGGCGGAGAAGACACGCGGCGGCGGCGGTTCGGCGATGGTGGTCCACCCCGACCGCCGCTGACCGCGACCGGCCGCTGACCCCGACCGGCCGCCGACAGCGACCGGCCGCCGACAGCGTCCGGGCCGGGCGGGGCAGGAGCGTACGACGGCGTCCTGCCCCGCCCGTAAACGCGGCCGACCGGATCCGGCCACCGCCGGCGGCGCGGCGGCACCGCCGACCCCGGGCTCCGCGCCGGCGGGGCGGCTACCAGCTCGACTTGCGCACGCCGGGCAGCTTGCCGGCGTGCGCAAGCTCGCGCATCGTGATGCGCGAGAGCCCGAACGCCCGCAGATGCCCGCGTGGACGGCCGTCCACGCTGTCCCGGTTGCGCACCCGGGCCGCACAGGCGTCGCGCGGCTGGCGGCGCAACTCCCGCTGGGCAGCGGCCCTTTCGCCCTCCCCGGACGCCGGGTCGCGGATGATCCGCTTCAGCTCGGACCTGCGGGCGGCGTACCGCTCGACGACGGCTTTGCGCTGCTCGTTCTTCGCGATCTTGCTGCGCTTGGCCATCAGACCCTCCCGCCGCGTGCGCGGATTCGGGCGACCGCCCGCTCGATGCCGATGGTGTCGACCGTCCTGATGCCCTTGGTGCTGAGCGTCAGCCGCACGTGCCGGCCCTCGGAGGGCAGCCAGTAGCGCTTGCGCTGGATGTTGGGGTCGAAGCGGCGTGAGCTGCGCCGGTGCGAGTGCGAGATCTGTTTGCCGAACGTCGGTGCGCGGCCGGTGAGTTGGCAGTGGGCGGACATCGGGCCACCTCTCTTCCTTAATGAAAACGATTGTCGTTTGTGTATAGTACCCCCATGCCACGCAACGACCTCCGTCCGGTCATCCGCCTGCGGTCCACCGCGGGAACCGGCTACACGTACGTGACCCGCAAGAACCGCCGCACCAGTCCCGATCGGCTGGAGCTGCGCAAATACGACCCGGTGGCCCGCCGGCACGTCCTCTTCCGCGAGCAGCGCTGAGCAGCCGCCCGGCCGCACCCCGCCGCGGGGCCGCCTCACCCCATGGCCGCCTCACCCTGTGGCCGCATCGGCCAGAGACCGCATCGACCCGAGACCGCACCCCCGCCGCGCGCGAAGCACGCGGCCGGGGGCCGAGACCAGGAATGAGTCCGCTTGTGAAACCCGACATCCACCCGCCGTACCGGCACGTCGTCTTCCGGGACCGGTCCGCCGGCTTCGCGATCCTCACGCGTTCGACGGCCACCAGCGAGCGCACCGTCGAGTGGGAGGACGGCCGCACCTACCCCGTCATCGACGTGGAGGTCTCCTCGGCGAGCCACCCCTTCTACACCGGGCGGGCCAAGGTCATGGACACCGCCGGACGCGTCGAGCGCTTCCAGCGCCGCTACGCCCGCCGCGAGGGCGGCCGATGACGCCGCCGGACCCGACCGCGCACGGCCGGCGGCCCGGCCCCTCCGACCGCGGCGGAGCGCTGCCGGTCGTCGTGGTCGGAGGGCTGCACCGGGACGCCCGCAGCGCCGCCGTGGAGCGGCTGCTCACCGCGGTGCCCGGCAGCGTCGCGCTGCACCACGACCTCTCGGACGCCACCGCGGGCTCGGTGCGCCGCACCGTCCGCGAGCGGGGCGGGCTGCTGGACACCGGTCACGTCCCGCTCTCCAACGACTGTGCCTGCTGCGCGCTCCGCGAGGACCTGGTGCCCGAGCTGCTTCGGCTCGCCGGGGTCGGGGTCTGCCGGCTGGCGATCGTCGAGCTGTGGGACTCGGTCGAGCCCAAGGCGATGGCCGAGGTCGTCGCCGCGCACGCCGGAGACGAACTGCGCCTGGCGGGAGTCGTCGTGGCCGTGGACCCGGCCCTGGTGCTCCCCACTCTCGCCAACGGCGACGATCTCGCCGAGGCCGGGCTCGCCGCCGCACCCTCCGACCAGCGCACCGTCGCCGACACCTTCGCCAGGCAGCTGGAGTACCCGAACGTGCTGGCGCTCGTCGAGGGCGAGGAGGTGCCGGACGAGACCGACCGGGCGCTGCTCGCCCAACTCCACCCCACCGCGCGTCGACTGCCGGTGGCCCACCCCGACTTCCCCTCCGCCGCCACCGCGGGCTTCGGTGTCGCCGAAGCCGCCGAACGGCAGCACCCCGCCTGCGCGTTGCTGCCCCAGGACGGATCCGCCGACGGGGTCGGCACCCTGGTCTGGCGCAGTCGCCGCCCCTTCCACCCGGGACGGTTGTACGCGGCGCTGGAGGAGCTGTGCTGCGCCGCCGCCCGCAGCCGTGGCCGGTTCTGGCTCGCCGACCGTCCCGACACCCTGTTGCACTGGGACTGCGCCGGCGGCGCGCTGTGCGTCGAGAGCGTCGGCCCCTGGCTCGCCTCGCTTCCGGACGCCGCCTGGGATCTGGCCCCGCCGGTGCGTCGTGCCGCCGCGGCCCTGGACTGGGACCCCGAACACGGCGACCGCGTACAGCATCTGGTCTTCGTCTCGCCGGACCTGGACCGGGAGAACCTCGCGGCGCTGCTGGAGTCCTGTCTGCTCACCGAAGCCGAGTACGCGGCCGGCCGGGTCGGCTGGAAGCAGCTGTCGACCGCTTTCGACGACCTGCTCGACCAGGCCGCATAGCCCCCGTCCGCGCCCCCACCCGCGCTCGCACCCGCGCTCGCACCCGCGCTCGCACCCGCGCTCGCACCCGCGCTCGCACCCGCACTCGCGTCCGGAACGCCCCACCGTCCCCGCCTGCCGGTGCATCCGCCCGCCCGTCCGTCCCGTACCGCCCGTCCCGTCCCGTACAGCCCGTCCCGTCCCGTACAGATCGAGGAACGCCCGTGCCCACGCGCTCCGTTGCCCGCCGCCCCGCCAAGTCGCGTCCCAACCCCCTGGACGCGGCCGGCATCACGTACATCGACTACAAGGACACCGATCTGCTGCGGAGGTTCGTCTCCGATCGGGGGAAGATCCGTGCCCGCCGCGTGACCGGGGTGACGCGGCGCCAGCAGCGACAGCTGGCGCGGGCGATCAAGAACGCTCGCGAGATGGCGCTGCTGCCGTACGTGTCCCGCTGAACCCACCCTGCCCGTGCGCGATTTGCGCACCTGCCGCCCCGCGGCGCCACGCCCGGACGAGACCCGTCCGCAGTGCGCGGCGCCGCGGGGTGAACCTGTTGGCCGCCTCGCGCGTCTAAGCAAGTGTCAGTAGTGGGCGGGGTGCTGATGGTTACCCGGAGTTCGTCATCGGACGACACAGGGGTTGGTTCGGCTTCCATGCCTCTGACCGGGGGTGATGGCGTCACGACAGGCTGTCGTGCACGTGCATTGGCAAATGCATTGGCACGTGAACGCAGCTATCATCCCCGGAAGTTGGGTCCTGAACTACCTGGGAGTGTCCGATGCACCACGCACACAACGGCATGGCGTCCAAGGATCTCCACGGGGTCGTGTGGCAGAAGAGTCGGCACAGCAACTCCCAGGGCACCTGTGTGGAGTTCGCCAAGCTGCCTGGAGGGGACGTCGCCATGCGCAACTCCCGTTTCCCCGACGGCCCCGCGCTCGTCTACACGCCGGCGGAGGTCGAGGCGCTGCTGCTGGGCGTCAAGGACGGGGAGTTCGACCATCTGATCGTCGACTGAGCCCGTACGGGCGGGCGTCGGCGCCCGTTGGGCGGTGTGCACGGATCGCCGTCGCGCCGAGCGCCCGCGACCCGCCTCCGGCTCAACGCCTGCACCCGGCTCGACGCCCGTGTCCGGCCCAACGCCCGTGTCCCGCAGGCCCGGTCGGGCAGGCGCGTCGGGCTCGTCATCCACGCGTCGCGCCCGCGCGGCACGTACATCCTGTCCGTCACGCGCGCGCGAACCGCCCTGCGCGCAGGCCGCACCGGCCGCAGGGCGCGCGGGGGGTGAGGTGTGGCGCCGGCCCCCGCGGCTCAGCCCCCGTTCCGTGCGCCACACCTGCTGTGCGGTCCGCCGCCTCAGGCGGACATCCCGGAGCTTCCCGCTCCGGGCAGTCGGAAGAGCGCCCACACGACCTTGCCCGAGGGGTTGCCCTCGACCGTCTCCCAGCCCCAGCTGTCGCTGAACGCCTCGACCAGGAAGAGGCCGCGGCCCGACTCCGCGTCGTCGTCGGCGTAGTCGGCGAGCCGCTCGGTCCCGTACGCGCTGCCGTCCTCGGTGATCGGCGCGTGCAGGCTCGGGTCGCGGACCGCGCACACCAACCGCGAGGCCCAGCGCATGAGATGCAGTCGCACCAGGGGCTCGTCGGACGGGGCGGAACGGGTGCGGCACCTGCTGGGAACCGCGTGCCGCAGCGCGTTGGTCACCAGCTCGGAGGCGACGAGGGTGACGTCGTCGCAGTACCGCGGGAGCTGCCAGCTCGCCAGTGTCGTCTGGGCGAACTCCCGCGCGGTGCCGACCGCTTCGTAGTGCGAGGACAGGATGCAGGTGGCGGAACCGGAGAGCGGGTCGTGGCTGGATGACGAATGCCCTCGCCATAAGGGCTCGAGCACGGTCTGTCCTTTGGTCGCCATGACGTTGGTCCCCCTGGCTGGACGGCGGCGCAGATCCTCGCGGATCCGATGACGGCGCACTCCCGATCGCTCGGGAGCCCAATTGGTCGCGCACACGGTGCACTTGGGCTGACTCCATGGTTGCCAATGCAGTCGGCGGATGCAAGGGCAGATGCACGTGCACGCGTAACTTTCGATCGTGTGTAATCGTGCGGGCACTCAACGAAGCGCAAAGATGGCAGACTGCAAGCTGAATCTGGGCGGGCGTCTTATCTGTATAGGAGCAAATCCGGTGACAGGTGGAGTGATCGGATCAACTGGGGCAAGTGGAGTGAACGCCCCGAGCGGGACAGGCGGTTCGATGGTCCGCCGCATCCTGCTCGGCTCCCAGTTGCGCCGTCTCAGGGAGGCGCGGGGGGTGACCCGGGAGGCGGCGGGCTACGCGATCCGCGCCTCCGAATCCAAGATCAGCCGGATGGAGCTGGGACGGGTGAGTTTCAAGGCGCGGGACGTGGCGGACCTGCTCACGCTCTACGGGGTGGTGGAGGACGTGGAGCGCGAGCCCCTGCTCAACCTCGCGCGCGAGTCCAGCATCGCCGGCTGGTGGCACAGCTACAGCGACGTACTGCCCTCCTGGTTCCAGACGTACGTGGGCCTGGAGGGCGCCGCCTGCGCCATCGACACCTATGAAGTCCAGTTCGTGCACGGCCTGTTGCAGACCGAGGCCTACGCCCACGCCGTCGTCTCCAGCGGCCACCGCGAGCAGGTGGCCGAGAGCGAGGTCGAGCGCCGGGTGGCGCTGCGGATGGCCCGCCAGAAGCTCCTCCACCAGGAGAACCCGGCCCAGCTGCGCTGTGTGCTGGACGAGGCCACCCTGCGCAGACCCTTCGGCAGCCACGCCATCCTGGACGCCCAGCTCGCCCACCTCGCGGAGCTGTCCGAGCTGCCCAACATCACGCTTCAGATCACCTCCTTCGAGCTCGGCGGACACCCCGCGGAGAGCGGCGCGTTCACCGTCCTGAGCTTCCCCGAGCCGGAGATCCCCGACGTCGTCTACCTGGAGCAGCTCACCGGCTCGCTCTACCTCGACAAGCCCGACGAGGTCGGTCAGTACGCGGGCGTCATGCGTCGCCTCACCGACAACTGCCTCTCGCCGGAGGAAACCCGCGTCTACCTCCACAAGCTGCGTCAACTCACCTGACCCGTGGCTACGATGACGCACCATCGACTGCTGACCACGTGACTCTTCGAAGGACCGGCATGCCCTACTTCACGGATCTGGCCTCGCAGTACATAGACGGCGAATGGCGTCAGGGGAGCGGCTCCTGGGACATCATCGACTTCAACCCGTACAACGGTGACAAGCTCTGCTCGATCACCGTCGCCACCGTCGAGGAGATCGACGAGGCGTACCGGGCGGCCGAACGCCGGCAGGCCGTCTGGGCCGAGACCAGTCCGTACACCCGCAGGCTCGTCTTCGAGCGTGCGCTGCGCGTCATCGAGGACCGCGAGCAGGAGATCGCCGACGCGATCGTCGCCGAGCTCGGCGGAACCCGGCTGAAGGCGGACTTCGAGCTGCAGTTGGCCAAGGAGTTCCTGCGGCAGGCGGTGCACCTGGCGCTGAGCCCCGAGGGCCGCATCATGCCCTCGCCCGTGGACGGCAAGGAGAACCGCGTCTACCGCGAGCCCGTCGGTGTCATCGGCGTCATCTCGCCCTTCAACTTCCCCTTCCTGCTCTCCCTCAAGACCGTCGCCCCCGCGCTCGCCCTGGGCAACGCCGTGGTCCTCAAGCCGCACCAGAACACCCCGATCTGCGGCGGCACGCTGGTCGCCAGGGTCCTGGAGGAGGCCGGACTGCCGGGCGGCCTGCTGAACGTGATCGTGACCGACATCGCCGAGGTCGGGGACGCCTTCATCGCGCACCCGGTGCCCAAGGTCATCTCCTTCACCGGCTCCGACCGGGTCGGCCGGCACGTCGCGACGGTCGCCGCGAGCCACTTCAAGCAGACCGTGCTCGAACTCGGCGGCAACAGCGCCCTGGTCGTGCTGGACGACGCGGACGTCGACTACGCGGTCGACGCGGCGGTCTTCAGCCGGTACGTCCACCAGGGCCAGGTCTGCATGGCCGCGAACCGCATCGTCGTGGACCGTTCGCTGGCCGAGGAGTTCACCGAGAAGTTCGTCGCCAAGGTGCGCGGTCTCAAGGTCGGCGACCCCGGCGACCCGGACACCCTGATCGGTCCGCTGATCAACTCCGGCCAGGCCGAGCGGGTCGCCGCGGCCGTGCAGCAGGGCGTCGACGAAGGCGCGACCGCGCTGCTTCGCGGCGAGTCCGACGGCAACCTCGTCTGGCCGAGCGTGCTCACCGACATCCCCGAGGACTCCGCGCTGCGCCGCGAGGAGATATTCGGGCCGGTGGCGCTGATCATCGCGGTCGACGGCGAGGAGGACGCCCTGCGGGTGACCAACGACACGCCCTACGGACTCGGCGGCGCCGTCCACACCGCGAGCGTCGAGCGCGGCGTCGCGTTCGCCCGCCGGGTGCGCAGCGGGATGATGCACGTCAACGACTCGACCGTGGCGGACGAGCCGATCGTCCCGTTCGGCGGGGAGAAGCACTCCGGCCTCGGCCGCCTCAACGGCGACCAGTTCGTGGAGGCGTTCACCACGACCAAGTGGATCGCGATCCAGCACGGCCGCAGCGGCTTCCCGTTCTGACGCCGCCGCGCTGCCCCGGCCCCCGCGCGGCGTTCGCCCGGCGCACCGCCCGCTGCGGGTGCTGAGCCCCGCCCGCGACGGAGCGGTTTCCCGACCCCGGACCCTTGCGGACAGAAGTCGACCGCAAGGGTCCGTAGCGTGCTGATCAGTGGTGAGGGCCGGACCGGCCCCCGACGCCTGTCGCCACGACGCCCACGCGAAAGGTCGATCCCATGAGCGCCATCCCCACCAAGCCAGAGGCCCGCGGAGACGAAGCCGGCGCGCTGCTCGGCTACCTCGACGCACAGCGGCAGTCGGTCCGACGATCCGTCCACGGACTCACCGACGAGCAGGCCCGCAGCACGCCGAGCGCGAGCGCACTCTCCCTCGCCGGCATCCTCAAGCACGTCAGCCAGGGCGAGGCGGACTGGCTGCGGCTGATGAGCGGCAAGGAGACCGTCGACTACAGCGACCCGGAGGTCCTCGCCCAGCAGGAGAAGTCCTTCACCGCCGAGGGCGAGGAGGAGAGCCTGGAGGCGCTCCTGGCCGCGTACGAGGAGATCGCGGCCGAGACGGAGCGCACCGTCCGCGAACTCCCGTCCCTGGACGAGACGTTCGAGGTGCCGCCGGCGCCCTGGGACGCGGGCGGCACCCGCAGTTGGCGCTGGGCGCTGCTGCACCTGATCGAGGAGGTCGCACGGCACAGCGGCCACGCCGACCTCGTGCGGGAGACCCTGGACGGCCGGACCGCAGTGGACCTCATGATCGCCAACGGCGACTTCACCCTCCCCGAGGAGTGGCGCTGAGCGGTCGGCGGCGCTGAGCGGTCCGACCGGCGCGCGCCTGCCGCACCGAGGTGTGCGGCAGGTGTCCCGGCACCCCGGTGATCGTCCCGACTAGGGTGTGTGCCTGTCGCCGTTGCGCCTCGCGGCGAGCCGCACAAGTTGCAGGGAGTGGCCCGGGAATGTCCGCGATCCGTCTGCTGGTGCTCGGCGCCGTGCGCCAACACGGCCGGGCACACGGCTACATGGTCCGCAACGACCTGGAGTTCTGGGGCGCCCACGAGTGGTCGAACGCAAAGCCCGGATCGATCTACCACGCGCTCAAACAGCTGGCCAAACAGGAGCTGTTGACCGCCCACACCACCTCGCCGAGCCCCGACGGCGGACCGCCCCGCACCGAGTACGAGCTGACCGGGGCCGGCGAGGAGGAGTTCCTGCGGCTGCTGCGGCACGCGCTCACCGCGATCGACGAGAAGCCGGACGTGCTCACCTCGGCCGTCGGCTTCATCGTCGACCTGCCGCGCGCCGAGGCGATCGAGCTGTTGCGCGCCCGGGTGGCCGCACTGCGCGCCTGGCGCGCGGAGGTCGACGCACACTGGAGCCCCGGCGGGCCGACCGCCCCGGAGATGGGCCACATCGGCGAGATCATGGACCTGTGGGTGCACACCTCCGACAGCGCCGCCGCATGGACCGAAGGGCTCATCGCCCGACTCGAGGAAGGCAGATACGTGATGGCCGGTGAGGGAGAGCGCGAGGCGGACGTCCTGCCCGAGGGCACGGCGAACCCGTACGCCGACGGGCACAGCCACCGCATCGAGGTGACCGCCGAACCGGCCGGCGCGGGCAGGGTGCGGGTGACGTGGCGCGGGGCCGAGATCGCCGACAGCGCACGGCCGCTGCTGCTCACCGAGACCGGCTACCCGGACCGCTACTACCTGCCGCCCGAGGACGTACGCACCGCGGAGCTGGTGGAGACCGAGCGGCGCACCCACTGCCCGTTCAAGGGCGACGCCCGCTACTGGGCGCCGCGCGAGACGCCGGGCGACGAGATCGCCTGGAGCTACCCCAGTCCCAAACCGCTGGTGGCGGCGGTCCGCGACCACCTCTGCTTCTGCGAAGGCGACGACGTACGGATCGAGATCCTCCCGAACTGAGCCGTCCCGCACGGCACTTCGAACCCGTCCGGGGCGGCACGCTCTCGGGTCCGGACCCGGGTCCGGACCCGAGCGGCCGCGCACCGGCCGTGCGGTGCGCGGCGCTCACACCTGCGCGTAGCCGCCGTCGGCGAAGAACTCGGCGCCGTTGACGTAGCTCGCCGCATCCGAGGCGAGGAACACGGTCACCGCGGCGATCTCCTCCGGCTCGGCGAGCCGGCCCAGCGGGACGTCGCCCTCGGCCTGTTTCAGCACCTCGGCCGGGAGCAGCTCCAACAGGCCCGGAGTGCGGGTGCCGCCCGGCGACACCACGTTGACGCGGAAGCCGTGCGCACGCGAACTCAGGGCCCAACCGCGGGCGAGGCTGCGCACCGCGGCCTTCGACGCCGCGTAGACCTCCAGTCCCGCATCGGGCCGCGTCGCGGCGGTCGAGCCCGTGAGGACCACCGACGCACCGGCGTTCAGGTGCGGCAGCGCCTGCTGGAACGTGAAGATCGTGCCCTTGACGTTGGTGGCGAACAGGGAGTCGACCAGCTCCTCCGTCACCTCGCCCAGCGGTGCCGCGGTGCCGATGCCGGCGTTGGCGACCAGCACGTCGATACGGCCGGCCCGCTCGCGCACCGTCCGATAGAGCGCGTCGAGCTCCGAGGGCACCGCGACGTCGCACACCAACCCGGTGACTCCGTCGCCGAGTTCGGCGACCGCGGTCTCCAGCGCCGCCTCGCGGCGGCCGGTGATGAACACCTGCGCGCCTTCGTCGCGAAACGCGCGTGCGGTGGCGAAACCGATGCCGGTACTGCCTCCGGTGATCACCGCGACCTTGTCTGCCAAGACGGCCATGCCGTCCTCCTCAAGAATTGTGGACCGTTGAGTCAATAACTCTCCGGGATATGGACTGATCGGTCAAGAATAAGGGTTGGGGGCTGCGCGGCCGGAGTCGGGCAGGAGGCGGCCCGGGCGGGAGGAGCAGGACGAGCGCCGTGAGCGAGCCGCGCTCCCGGAGGCCGGAGCGCTCCTGGCGGACGGGCTCGGCGCGGGCGGCTGGACACGGGCGCGGCTGGCCCGGGGCGGGTTGGGCTCGGCGCGGCCCGGTCTCGGCGCGGTTGGGCTCGGAGCGGCCCGGGCTCGGGGCGACCGGGCTCGGGGCGATCGGGGAGAGTGCGCGGGGGAGTGGCCGCGCTACCGGGTGGGGGCGGGCAGGATGCGCGCCAGGGTCGACCGGGCCGCCGAGGCCAGGGTGTCGACGTCCGTGCCGGTGCGCCCCAGGGCGAGAAGACCGAGCTGGGCCACGAGCACGGTGCGGGCGGTCTCGGCGGGGTCCGCCCCGGGGTCGAGGTCGCCTTCGCGCTGGGCGCGCTCCAGTGCTTCGGTGAGGAGGTCCGTGATCGCCTGGTGGCTGCGGCGGGCCTCGGCGGCCACTTCCGGGCCGGCGGAGGCGAGTTCGGCGTTGCTGTTGGCGAGCAGGCACCCACGGCGCGCAGCCGCCCCGGTGGGATCGGCGGCCGGGCCGAGCACGAACTCGTGCACCGCGTCGATCTTCCGTGTCGCCGACTCCAGGCGCTCGCGCAGGCTCAGCAGGTTCGCGTCGTCGTACTCGCGCAGCACCCGCAGGAACAGCTGCCGCTTGTCCCCGAAGGCGCCGTAGAGGCTGCCCCTGCCAAGTCCGCTGACGCGCAGCAGGTCCTCCAGCGACGTCGCCGCGTAGCCCTTGTCCCAGAACTCGTCGCGGACGGCGAGCAGGACGCGGTCTTCGTCGAACTTCCGGGGTCGGGCCATGCCCTTCAGCGTATTGGCTCCGGGCGGCCCCGCTAGCCGCTGGTGAGCGAAAGCTTCGCCGCGAAGCCGAGGAACGCCGTGCCGGCCGCCGCCGAGGCGCCCGCCTGGAGACGCCGCCGGCTGCGGAAGGCCGCCGCCAGCCGCGTACCGCCGAAGATCAGCAGCGACAGATAGGCGAAGCTGAACAGCTGCGCCCACAGCCCGAGCACCACGAACGTGAGCGCCGGGTACGGGTAGGCCGGATCGACGAACTGGACGAAGAAGGAGACGAAGAAGAGGATCGCCTTCGGGTTCAGCAGGCTGGCCAACAGCGCCCGGCGGAACGGGAGTTCACGTGCCGGCCCGCGGCCGCTCGTACCTGCCGCGGCCGGTCCGGTGCTTTGCCCGGTGCCCTCTTCGGTGCCCGCGGCGGCGGACTCCGGCGCCTCCGCGCGGCGCCGCCACAGCTGCCACGCGCCCCGCAGCAGCCCAATCGCCAGCCAGCTCAGATAGCCGGCGCCGAGGTACTTCACCACCGAGAACGCCAACGGGCTCGCCTGCAGCAGCGAGGCCACGCCGCCCGCCGAGAGCGCCATCAGCACCGCATCCCCGCAGAAGACCCCGCAGGCCGCCTGGTACCCCGGACGCACCCCGCGGCGGGCCGCGACCGAGACGACGTAGAGCGAGTTCGGCCCGGGGAGCAGCACGATGAGGGCGAGACCCACGAGGTAGGTGGGAAGGTCGGTGATACCCAGCATGGGTCGTAGCCTGGCACGCGGCGGGTAAGGACCAAAACGGCGTTTTGCCATCCGGACAGCCGAGGGGCGGACGGGCGTCGGGCGGGGTGAGCGCCGGGCGGGGTGAGCGCCGGGCTTGCACCTCACGCGACGTGAGGACGGACAGTGGTGCCGTTCCACTCACCAAGGAGGCGCACATGGGCCATTCCGTCGGCCGGGTCGCGAGTCTCGCCGGGGTCACGGTGCGCACGCTGCACCACTACGACGAACTCGGCCTGCTCACGCCCGGCGAACGCACCCCTGCCGGACACCGCCGGTACAGCGACGCGGACCTCGACCGGTTGCAGCGCGTCCTCTTCTACCGGGAGCTCGGCTTCCCGCTCGAAGAGATCGCACTGCTCCTCGACGATCCGACGACCGACCCGCTCGAACATCTGCGGCGTCAGCACCGCGCGCTCACCGGGCGGATCGAGCAGCTGCGGAAGATGGCCGCCGCCGTTCAACGCACCCTGGAGGCACAGACGATGGGCGTCAACCTGACCCCCGAGGAGAAGTTCGAGGTCTTCGGCGACCACGATCCGGACCTCTACGAGGCCGAGGCCGAGGAACGCTGGGGCGGCACCGAGGCGTACCGGCAGTCGCGGCGCTGCGCCGCCTCGTACACCAAGGAGGACTGGCAGCGGATCATGGCCGAGCACGACGGCCTGTGCCGCCGCCTCGCCGCGCTGCGGGAGTCCGGCGAACCCGCCGACTCCGTACGGGCGATGGATCTGGCGGAGGAGCACCGGGCCTGGATCGGCCACCACTACGAGTGCGGCTACGAGATGCACCGCGGGCTGGCCGACATGTACGTCGCCGACGAGCGGTTCACCGCGACGTACGACGCCTTCGGGCCGGGCCTCGCGACGTATCTGCGGGAAGCGGTGCACGCGAACGCCGACCGCCGCTCCTGAGCCGGACGGCGACGCGGGGGCGACGCGGGCGACGCGGGTACGGACCGCCGGTGCCACCCGCGCGCGGGCAGTACGGGCCGGGCTCGTACGCGTCCGGCCGCCTCGCCCGGGCGTCCGGCGCCGGGCGGGTGGGTCAGACCCTGGCGTGCTTGCGGCGGCCGCGCTCGGGCAGGGCCGCCCGGCGCTCCTTCGCCTGCCGGATACGGCGTTCGGCGACGATCACGGTGACGACCAGCGCGAAGCCGAAAGCCATCAGGGTAAAGGTCGCGGGGGCGCCGTCACCCGGCGCGTACATGTTCCGGTCGTCGTCCTGCCAGGGCCACAGCGCGCGCATCGAACCGGCCATCAGACCGGTCATGACGACGATCGCGATGTGGTGGTGGTGCTCCAGCACCCACTTCAGCACCTTCACGAAGAGCCCGAGCCCGAGCGCGCAGCCGAGTGCGAACGAGCCGAGCAGCGCCAGGTCGCGGTCGTTGGCCGCGTCGATGACCGGCTGGTAGAGGCCCATGGTCAGGAGCAGGAAGGAGCCGGAGAGTCCGGGCAGCACCAGGGCGCAGATCGCGATGGAGCCGCCGAAGAACACGGTCAGCGGGTTCGCCGTCACCTCCGCCGGGGTCAGCCCCGTCAGGAAGAAGGCGCCCAGCCCCATCGCCGCTGCCACCAGGTAGTTCAGCGGCTTCCAGCGCTGACCGGAGTGCGTGTACGGGATGTACAGCGACGCCAGCACCAGCCCGAAGAAGAGCGCGAACGCGTACTGCTGGTGGTTCTCCACCAGCGGGGCGACCAGCTTGGCGCCGAGTGCCAGTGCGCACACCATGCCGATCATCATCGGCAGCACCATCGGCCAGTCCGCCCGGCGCAGCTCCTCCTTGGCCCGTGCACCGCCCCTGCCCCGCGGCAGATCGGAGATCGCGAGCCGCACGGCGCTGGTGATGTGACCGGCGGCGTTGATGAGCGTCTCGTAGGCACCGATGATCAACGCGACCGTTCCGCCGCTGACCCCCGGTACGACCTCGACGACGCCGATCAGGCCGCCCCTGAACACATTGAACGCGCGTGTCCCGAGGGAGTTGCTGTTGCTCGGCGCCATGATCTCCTGTTTCCGTACGGGCTCCACAGGCGGTTGAACGGGCTACATCCTATGCTGCGCCTCGTGGGCACCCAGCAGGGGAGAGGCACCTCTCGCCACCTGGTGAAACAGTGGACAGTTGGGAAGGTCCGAAGCCGACGGGTCTCGCGTGACGGAGGAGTGGCAGGACGTGGTCGGGGACAAACGCGGGAAGCGTCCGGGGTCCGGGGGCGCGACCCCCGCGACGAGCCGCAGGCCGGCTGCCGGGCCGGACGCCGCCGGGCGTCCGGAGTCCGAGCGGGAGCACGCGCGCGGAGCGGACGCGTCGCCCGACGCCCCGTCGGCGGAGGACGCCGAGAGCGCGGAGCGGGCCGCCGAGGCCGAGGAGGCCGCGGTCGAGGAGGCCATCGCGGAGGAGGTCGCCGCCGAATCCGACGCCCAACCTGCCGCCGCGGAACCGGCCGACGAGCCGGACGCCGAACCGGAGGACGAGCCTGGTGCCGCCGAGCCGGACGGCGCCGTGGGACTGCCGGCCGGCGTCCCCCGGCGGGCTCTCGCCGAGGACTTCGACGAGGAGTGGCCGGAGGGCCCGGTCGACGACGCGGACTCCCTCTACGACTACGACGACTACGAGGACGGCCACAGCACCTTCACCCCGCCCTTCGGGGTGCCGATGCCGCCGCTTCCGCAGGACGAACACCCCACGTCCGAGTTCGCCGTGCCCAAGGGCCTGCTGGCGCGGGAACCGGAACCGGTGGACGAGCACCCGACGTCGGAGTTCGCCGTACCGGAGGGCTTCCGGCTGCCCGAGCGCGAACAGCCGGGCAGCGCCTTCCAGTTCACTCCCGCCGGGGGTGTGCCGACGACCGCGGGCCGTGGGCCGATGGCGAGGCGGGCGGCGCCCTGGCAGGACCGTATGCGCACGATGGTCCGGATGCCGCTGGCCGAGCGGCCCGCGCCCGAGCCCTCGCCCCGCGGCGAGGACGAGACCGGCCCGGCCGCGCCTCGTGTGCTCGACCTCACGCTCCGCATCGGGGAGCTGCTGCTGGCGGGCGGTGAGGGCGCGGAGGACGTGGAGACCTCCATGTTCGCCGTGGCGCACGCCTACGGGCTCGACCGCTGCGAACCCACCGTCACCTTCACGCTTCTCTCGGTCACCTACCAGCCCTCGCTGGTCGACGACCCGGTGAGCCTGAGCCGTACGGTGCGCCGGCGCGGCACCGACTACACCCGGCTGGCCGCCGTGTTCCGGCTGGTGGACGACATCACCTCCTCCGAGGTCACGCTGGAGGAGGCGTACCGGACGCTGGCGGAGATCCGCCGCAACCGGCACCCGTTCAGCAAGAACGAGCTGACCATGGCCACCGGGCTGCTCGCCGGCGCCGCCGCCACCCTGGTCGGCGGCGGTCCGCTGGTGTTCGTACTGGCCGCGCTCGGCGCGATGGCCGGCGACCGCCTCGCCTGGCTGTGCTCAAGCCGTGGGCTGCCCGAGTTCTACCAGTTCGTGGCCGCGGCGATGCCGCCCGCCGCCATCGGCGTCATGGTCACCATGGGCCTCCACGAGGTCTTCGACGGCGTGCGTGCCTCCGCGGTGATCACCGGTGGGCTCTTCGCCCTGATTCCCGGAAGGGCGCTGGTCGCGGCCGTGCACGACGGCCTGACGGGTTACTACATCACCGCCGCCGCCCGACTACTGGAGGTCATGTACCTGATCGTCGGCATCGTCTGCGGCGTGCTGCTGGTGCTCTACCTCGGCGAGCAGTTCGGGCCGGGATTCGATCCCGACACCGTCTACTCCATCGAGCGCCCCGTCACCCAGCTGTTCGCCGCGATGCTGCTGGCGTTCGCCTTCTGCGTGCTGCTCCAGCAGGAGCTGCGCACGGTGCTGTGGGCCACCCTGAACGGCGGTGTCGCCTGGCTGATCTTCGCGACCCTCGCGCACACGGTGGAGATCGACCCGGTACCGGCGACGGTCGCCGCCGCCGGACTGGTCGGACTCTTCGGGCAGCTGCTCTCCCGGTACCAGTTCGCCTCCGCGATGCCGTACATCACCGCGGCGATCGGCCCGCTGCTGCCCGGTAGCGCCACCTACTTCGGGCTGCTCGGCATCGCCCAGGGCAACACGGACAAGGGCTTCCAGTACCTCGCCACGGCGGCTGCGCTGGCGCTCGCCATCGCCATCGGCGTCAACCTGGGCGGCGAGCTGGCCCGGCTCTTCATCAAGACGCCCGGTCTGGAGACACCGCTGCCCGGCCGTCGCGCCGCCAAGCGCACCCGCGGCTTCTGACGCAGCCCCGGCCCGTACGACACCCGGCTCCGACGCGCGTCTTTTGTCTGCGGCATGGGCGTCACCCGGAGCCGGTGGCTGTGTCCGTGCAGACGAGAAGGGCGCGTCCCGAGGGACGCGCCCTTCTCGTCTGCTGTCTTCGGGGCTCAGTGGCCGCCGTTGGCCTCCAGGCGCTTCACGCTCGCCTCGACCTCGGCCTCGGCCTCGGTGCGGCCCACCCAGTTGGCGCCCTCGACGGACTTGCCGGGCTCCAGGTCCTTGTACACCTCGAAGAAGTGCTGGATCTCCAGCCGGTCGAACTCCGAAACGTGGTGGATGTCCCGCAGGTGCTCCATGCGCGGGTCGGACGCCGGTACGCAGAGCAGCTTGTCGTCGCCGCCCGCCTCGTCGGTCATCCGGAACATGCCGATCGCCCGGCACTTGATGATGCAGCCGGGGAAGGTCGGCTCGTCCAGCAGCACAAGGGCGTCCAGCGGGTCGCCGTCCTCGCCGAGGGTGCCGTCCACGAAACCGTAGTCGGCCGGGTACACGGTCGAAGTGAAGAGGTGGCGGTCCAGTCGAATGCGACCGGTCTCGTGGTCCACCTCGTACTTGTTCCGCGATCCCTTCGGGATCTCGATGGTGACGTCGAACTCCACTGGGAGGCTCCTCCGTGATCAACACACATGTCTGGTGATTAAGTGTCCCTCACGCTGGTGTCTGCTCGCGAAAGGGGCTGGTCCTAGGTGCGGGGTACGCCCATGAACCGGTGGGTCCGTTCACTGGACGCGGTGGACACGGGGGTGCGTGCCGTCCGCCGACGTTGGTACGCGACCCCGCTTCCGCGGCGTCGTGACTGGCAGGCGGTGGCCGGTTCCGCTGTTGTCGGCCTGACCGTCGCGGTGACCGCGGTGGCCTCCACCGGCCCCTGGGACTCGGGTCAGCGTACGGCTGAACGCGGCTGGGCAGCCGACCGGGAGCCCGACAGTGGCCAGGGCCACACCGGCGACGGGCACTCGGACGACAGTCGCCCCGGCCGCCCGGACGACGGCGCCGCGCCGCGGCCCGGCGCCCCGCCCGTGCTCGGCGCGCTCGGCAGCGAGGGCAGCCCGCCCAGCGGCAAGGGCCTGGGCAAGGCGTTCAAGAAGCTGCTGAAGGACCCCGCGCTCGGCAACCGCACGACGTTCTCGGTCGGGGACGCGCTCACCGGCAAGGAGCTGTACGCCGGCGGCGGCGACGACGCGGTGGTGCCCGCTTCGACGATCAAGATCGCCACCGGGGCCGCCGTACTGACCGCGCTCGGCCCGGAGCACCGCATCCCCACCCGGACGGTGTGGGACGCGAAGAAGAAGCGCGTCGTCCTCGTCGGCGGCGGAGACCCCACGCTCACCGAGAAGCAGTTCGCCTCCCTCGCGACCGCCACCGCCCGCAGCCTGAAGAAGCGTGGCCTGAAACCGACCGCGCTCGGCTACGACACCTCCCGCTACTCCGGGCCGGACCGCCACCCCATCGGGGTCAACGACAACATCGCCCCGCTCACCCCGCTGATGGTCAACTCCGGTCGTACGGACGACTCCGTCAAGGGCCCCGCGCCCCGCGCGCTGGACCCGTCCGCCGACGCCGCCGAGCGGTTCGCCGGACTGCTGCGCGACCGCGGCGTGGCCACCGAACGCACGGTCTCGGCCAAGGTCGCTAAGGGCTGGACCGAGGCGATCGACGGCCGGGAGAAGGACCACCCCGGAAACGACGGGGACGGCGGCGACGACGGCCGGCCGGGCACCGAACTGGGCGTCCACCGCTCCG
This sequence comes from Streptomyces sp. XM4193, assembly GCF_023072595.1. GTDB lineage: Bacteria > Actinomycetota > Actinomycetes > Streptomycetales > Streptomycetaceae > Streptomyces. The sequence continues at coordinate 149,351 of NZ_JALLGK010000008.1, read as the reverse complement.
CGCCGATGTCCTCGCTGGTCGAACGGATGCTGCTGAACAGCGACAACGACATCGCCGAGGCGCTCGCCCGTCAGACCGCGCTGGCCACCGGCCGCACCGCCGACTTCGGCGGGGCGGAGAAGGCCGTGCGAAGCCAGTTGAAGAAGCTCGACCTGCCGATGAAGGGCACCCGCTTCGCCGACGGCAGCGGCCTCAGCCGCGCCGACCGGGTCTCCGCCACCTTCCTCACCGCGCTGCTCGCCCGTGCCGCCGAGCCCGACCGCGCCGCGCTCCGGCCGCTGTTGACCGGTCTGCCGGTGGCCGGTTTCAACGGCACGCTGGGCGGTCGCTACGGCACCCCCGAAACCGAGCGGGGCGCGGGTCTGGTGCGCGCCAAGACCGGCACCCTGACCGGGGTCAACTCCCTTGCGGGCACGGTCGTCGACGCCGAGGGCCGGCTGCTGACGTTCGCGCTCGTCACCACCGGAGCCAAGGACTCCCGGGCCGCCCAGAACGCCCTCGACGCGCTGGCCGGCAGACTCGCGGACTGCGGCTGCCGCTGACCCGCCCCGCACGAGCCCGCCCCCGCACGTGCCCGCCCCGCACGAGCCCGCCCCGCACGAGCCCGCCCCGCCCGCGCACGAGCCCGCCCCGCGCGGCACGGGCCGGACCCGCGCCCGGGGCCTCCCCCGTGCCGCTCGCACCGCTGTGCCGTACGCAGCGGAAGCCGTACCGTGAAGCCATGACGAGCATGGGGCGTTCAGACGGTACGGACCGTGGCGGCTTCGAGAGCAGTTCCTCCCGGGGGAGGGGCGCGGGCAAGGGCGCGGACCTCGTCGACTGGGACCTCGCGGTGGCGACCGCGACGCGTCTGGTGAAGTCCGGCCCCGAGGTGGACCGGACCGAGGCGCGTGCCGTCGTGGCCGAGCTCCGTCGGCACGCCGAGGCATCCGAGGCCCATGTGCGCGGCTTCACCGGGCTGGTGCCGGTCGGTGCCGCCGGGGACACCCCGGTGCTGGTGGTCGACCGGGCGGGCTGGATCAAGGCCAACGTGGCCGGCTTCCGCGAGCTGCTGACCCCGATGCTGGAGAAGATGCGGGCCAAGCGGACCGCGGTGCCGGGCGGGGCGCTGATCGGCTCGCTCGGCGGGAAGATCACCGGCGTGGAGGTGGGGATGCTGCTCTCCTTCATGGCCTCCCGGGTGCTCGGCCAGTACGAGACCTTCGCGCCCTCCTCGCGCGATCTGCCGGGTTCGGGCGGCGGCCGGTTGCTGCTCGTCGCGCCGAACATCGTCCACGTGGAACGCGAACTCGACGTGGACCCGCACGACTTCAGGCTCTGGGTGAGCCTGCACGAGGAGACGCACCGCACCCAGTTCACCGCCGTGCCGTGGCTGAAGGACCATCTCGAGGGCGAGATCCAGTCGTTCCTCGGCGAGACGGACGTGGACCCCTCGATGCTGCTGGAGCGGCTGCGCGAGGTCGCCCAGAGCGTCACCGGCGCGCGGCCGGACTCCGAGCGCGGCGACAGTGGCGCGAACTCCACGGGTGGCGAGAGCGGCCGGGGCATCGCCGAGCTGCTGCAGACACCCGCCCAGCGCGAGATCCTCGACCGGCTGACCGCGGTGATGTCGCTCCTGGAGGGGCACGCGGACTACGTGATGGACGGCGTCGGGCCCGAGGTGGTGCCCTCGGTGGCGGAGATCAGGGAGAAGTTCCAGAAGCGGCGCCAGGCGGGCGCGGGCCGGCTCGACCAGGCGCTGCGCAAACTCCTCGGTCTGGACGCCAAGTTGCGGCAGTACAGGGAGGGCGAGCGGTTCGTGCGGGCCGTGGTGCGGGAAGTCGGCATGGACGGTTTCAACAAGGTGTGGACCTCGCCCAACACCCTGCCGACCAAGGCGGAGATCGCCGATCCGCACGAGTGGGTCGCCAGAGTGCACCGTACGGCTGATTCCTGAGCCGGTACGCCTCGGGAATCACCCTTCCGAGGGACCCTGGCCCGTGCAGGGCGCATGCGATGCTCTGAGCAGCCTTCGACCTCTGTCACCATCAACGCACTCAGTGTGACGGAGTGGTCGGGTCCTGCCGCGACGCCCGCGTCGCGCCGAGCCGACATCGCACACAGCCGAGAGCCCGGCGGGCAGCCCTGGCCGCCTCCGCGGGAGCGCCGTTGCTCAGCCGAGCAGCCGGCCGGGTCCCTCGACCCAGCAACTCTGAGGAAGTGGAACGGACATGGGTCCTCACCCCGCGGTCGCCGCGATACGTCTGGCGGTCCGCCGCGCACTGCGTGAAGTCCTCGCCGACGCCGGCAGCGAGCCCGGCACCGGCCTCGGCGGCCCGAGCACCGGGCACGTCGGCAACGCCGCCCTGAACGAGCCCGGCACCCGCCGCCCGGGCCAGCGGCGCGCCGTCCCCGACCGGCCGCCCCTCGTGCTCGCCGCCTGCTCCGGCGGCGCGGACTCGATGGCGCTCGCCTCCGCGCTCGCCTTCGAGGCGTCCCGCAGCGGAGTGCGCGCGGGCGGCGTGACCGTCGACCACGGCCTGCAGGAGGGCTCCGCCGGCCGCGCCGAGGAAGTGAGCGCCAGGCTGCGGGAGTTGGGGCTCGATCCGGTGGAGTGCGTACGGGTGCGCGTCGGGGGCGACGGCGGGCCCGAGGCAGCCGCCCGCACCGCCCGCTACGCCGCGCTCGACGAGGTGGCCGGCCGGCTCGGCGCCAGCGCCGTGCTGCTCGGCCACACCCGAGACGACCAGGCGGAGACCGTGCTCCTCGGGCTCGCCCGCGGCTCCGGCACCCGCTCGTTGTCCGGGATGGCGGCCTGCACCGGCTCGATCGTCGCGGTGCCGGGGTCCGGTGCCGCCGGCCCGGCCGCGGCCCACGCCCCCGCGGCCGAGGCGCTGCGCCGCTACCGCAGGCCCTTCCTCGGCATCGACCGCCAGACGACGCGCACGTCCTGCATGGAGCAGGCCCTGCCGGTCTGGGACGACCCGCACAACTCCGACCCCGCGTACACCCGTTCGCGGGTTCGGCACGAGGCGCTGCCGGTGCTGGAGAAGGCGCTCGGCAAGGGCGTCGTGGAGGCGCTCGCCCGTACCGCGCAGCTCGCCCGCGACGACGCCGACGCCCTGGACGCCTGGGCCGCCGAGGCGGAGCGCTCCGCGCGGGTGCCGGAGCAGGGCGGCCCGCCGGCCGGCGCGCGGCCCCGGATCGGCCTGGACATCGGCCGCCTCGCGGTGCTGCCGCCCGCGGTGCGACGGCGGGTGCTGCGCCGCGCCGCCGTCGAAGCGGGCGCTCCCGCCGGGTCGTTGTACGCCCGGCACATCGAGGAGGCCGACCGGCTGATCACCGCCTGGCGCGGGCAGCGGGCCATCAACCTGCCCGGGCGGGTGGAGGCCGGACGGACGGGTGGCACACTGTTCCTTCGGCAGAGCGACGTGTGAGCGCGCACCGGCGATCGAGCGAGAGCAGCTGCAGAGCGTGAATGAGAAGGACATGGGTGCCGACCTCAAGTCGGTCCTGATCACCAAGGAAGAGATCGACGCGAAGCTGGCCGAGCTGGCCGCGGAGATCGACGCGGAGTACGCGGGCCGGGACCTGCTGATCGTCGGTGTCCTCAAGGGCGCGGTGATGGTCATGGCCGACCTCGCCAGGGCCCTCTCCGGCAACGTCACCATGGACTGGATGGCGGTGTCCTCGTACGGCGCCGGGACCCAGTCCTCCGGTGTGGTGCGGATCCTCAAGGACCTGGACACCGACATCCAGGGCCGGGACGTGCTGATCGTCGAGGACATCATCGACTCGGGTCTGACCCTGTCCTGGCTGCTGTCCAACCTCGGTTCGCGGGAGCCGGCGTCGCTGAACGTCTGCACCCTGCTGCGCAAGCCGGACGCCGCGAAGGTCGACATCGAGGTCAAGTGGGTCGGCTTCGACATCCCGAACGAGTTCGTCGTCGGGTACGGCCTGGACTACGCCGAGAAGTACCGCAACCTGCCGTTCGTCGGCACTCTCGCGCCGCACGTCTACGGGGGCTGACCGGTATTCGGGCACCGGCCACCCCTGCCGCGCGCCGGCGTCGGCCCGGGAACACCGGGCCGATCCCCGCCGTTGGAGCAGGGGGAGGCCGGTTCACCGTGCCCGGCGACGCCGGGTGACAATGCTGGGGTACCGTCCGAGGGTCGGTTTTTCAACTCACTATGGCAGGAGGGACGGGGCGTACACGCCTCGTGTGGATGGACGTGAAGCGATACTTCCGTGGGCCAGTCATGTGGATCGTGCTGGCCGTCCTTGCCGTGGTCGTGTTGATGCAGGTCGTCAGCTCTTCCGAGGGTGCCAAGACGGTCGACACGGGTCAGGTCGTTCAGGCGATCAACGAGAACAAGGTGAAGTCCGCCAAGCTCACCACCGGTGACGAGCAGATCATCGAGGTGCAGCTCAAGGACGGCACCAAGGTCGAGGACAGCGAGCAGATCAAGGCGAGCTACATCGACCAGCAGGGCGTCGAGCTCGCCCAGACCCTGCAGACCAAGTACCAGGACAAGCAGCTCGCGGACGGCTACACGGTCTCCCCGAAGAAGCAGAACCCGTTCGTCGGGATGCTGCTCTCGCTGCTTCCGTTCCTGCTGATCATCATCGTCTTCCTGTTTCTGATGAACCAGATGCAGGGCGGCGGTTCCCGGGTGATGAACTTCGGCAAGTCCAAGGCCAAGCTCATCACCAAGGACACCCCCAAGACGACCTTCGCCGACGTGGCGGGTTCGGACGAGGCGGTCGAGGAGCTCCACGAGATCAAGGAGTTCCTCCAGGAGCCGGCGAAGTTCCAGGCGGTTGGCGCCAAGATCCCCAAGGGCGTGCTGCTCTACGGCCCGCCCGGCACCGGAAAGACGCTGCTGGCAAGGGCTGTCGCCGGTGAGGCGGGCGTGCCGTTCTACTCCATCTCCGGCTCGGACTTCGTCGAGATGTTCGTGGGTGTCGGCGCCAGCCGCGTCCGTGACCTCTTCGAGCAGGCCAAGGCGAACGCGCCGGCCATCGTCTTCGTCGACGAGATCGACGCCGTCGGCCGGCACCGCGGCGCCGGCATGGGCGGCGGCCACGACGAGCGCGAGCAGACGCTGAACCAGCTGCTCGTCGAGATGGACGGCTTCGACGTCAAGGGCGGCGTCATCCTGATCGCCGCGACCAACCGCCCCGACATCCTGGACCCGGCGCTGCTGCGTCCCGGCCGTTTCGACCGTCAGATCGCGGTCGACCGCCCGGACATGCAGGGCCGTCTGGAGATCCTGAAGGTCCACCAGAAGGGCAAGCCGGTCACGCAGGACGTCGACCTCGGCGCCGTCGCGCGGCGCACCCCCGGCTTCACCGGTGCGGACCTCAACAACGTGCTGAACGAGGCGGCGCTGCTGGCCGCCCGCGGGAACGCCAAGCTCATCGACAACAAGTTCCTGGACGAGGCGATCGACCGGGTCGTGGCCGGACCGCAGAAGCGGACCCGGATCATGAGCGAGAAGGAGAAGAAGATCACCGCGTACCACGAGGGCGGACACGCCCTGGTCGCGGCGGCCTCTCCCAACTCCGACCCGGTGCACAAGATCACCATCCTGTCCCGCGGCCGGGCCCTGGGCTACACCATGGTGCTGCCCGAGGAGGACAAGTACTCCACCACGCGGAACGAGATGCTCGACCGCCTGGCGTACATGCTCGGTGGCCGCGCCGCCGAGGAGCTCGTCTTCCACGACCCGACCACGGGTGCGGCGGACGACATCGACAAGGCGACCTCGACCGCCCGCGCGATGGTCACGCAGTACGGCATGACCGAGCGGCTGGGCGCGATCAAGTTCGGCACCGACCAGTCCGAGCCCTTCCTGGGCAAGGAGATGTCCCACCAGCGCGACTACTCGGAAGAGGTCGCGGGGCTGGTGGACGAAGAGGTCAAGAAGCTGATCGAGACCGCGCACAACGAGGCCTGGGAGATCCTGGTCGAGAACCGCGACGTCCTGGACAACCTCGTGCTGGAGCTCCTGGAGAGGGAGACGCTCAACAAGGAGGAGCTGGAAGTGGTCTTCCGCTCCGTCGTGAAGCGTCCGGCCCGCCCCGCGTGGACCGGCTCCGCCCGCCGTACGCCCTCGACCAGGCCGCCGGTCTCCTCGCCGAAGGAGATCTCGCTGGCCAACGGCACGCCTTCGCTGGAGAAGGCGCCCGCCGACACGGGTGCGCACGGCGGTGGCACCACCGGTTCGACGCCGGCGGGCTCCGAGGTCCGTCCGCCGGAGAGCGACTTCTCCACCCCGCCGCGCCCGTACGACGAGCCGCGCGAGGAGCGCTGAGGCTGCCCGTGTCCGGCTGACCGGCCCGCCCGCTCGAAAGGTGGGCCGGATCGGCCGCGCCGCGGTCGGCAGCAGCGGACGAGTCGCAGGTCACAACTGTCCGGCAGAGCATCGCCGCGCCCCTCAGGTCTACGCTGAGGGGCGCGGCTTTTGCGTGGCGAACAAGCCACGATCACGCCAGGTACGAGGAACGAGGCCCCCATGACCGACCCCGTGACGCTCGACGGTGAATCCACGATCGGCGAGTTCGACGAGAAGCGTGCCGCCGACGCGATCCGCGAGCTGTTGATCGCGGTCGGGGAGGACCCGGACCGCGAGGGGCTGCGCGAGACGCCCGCCCGGGTGGCCCGCGCGTACCAGGAGATATTCGCCGGGCTGCGGCAGCGGCCCGAGGACGTGCTGACCACCACCTTCGACCTCGGTCACGACGAGATGGTGCTGGTCAAGGACATCGAGGTGATGAGCTCCTGCGAGCACCACCTGGTGCCTTTCGTCGGGACGGCCCACATCGGGTACATCCCGTCCGCCAGCGGCAAGATCACCGGTCTGTCCAAGCTGGCCCGGCTGGTGGACGTCTTCGCGCGGCGCCCGCAGGTGCAGGAGCGGCTGACCACGCAGATCGCCGACTCGCTGATGCGGATCCTGGAGCCGCGCGGAGTGATCGTCGTCATCGAGTGCGAGCACATGTGCATGACGATGCGCGGGGTGCGCAAGCCCGGCGCCAAGACGCTGACCTCCGCGGTGCGTGGGCAGCTGAGGGACGCGGCGACGCGCTCGGAGGCGATGAGCCTCATCATGGCGCGCTGAGCGTCGGGAGGTCGCGGCAGCCGCGGCGGCTCCGTGCGAGGGGCGGTCGTCCGGCCGCCTAGGGTGGGCGCATGAGTGTTGAACGGCGACCACGGCGTGAAGTGAGCGGGCTGCCCTCGTGGGGGCGGTGCGCGGTGATGGGTGTCGTCAACGTGACGCCCGACTCCTTCTCGGACGGTGGTCGCTTCTTCGACACCGCGGCGGCGGTCAAGCACGGTATGGACCTGGTCGGCCGGGGCGCGGACCTGGTGGATGTCGGCGGTGAGTCGACCCGTCCCGGCGCGAGCAGGGTGGACGAGGACGAGGAGCTGCGGCGGGTGCTTCCCGTGGTCCGCGGGCTGGTCGGGGAGGGCGTCGTCGTCAGCGTGGACACCATGCGCGCCGTGGTCGCGGAGCGGGCCGTGGCGGCCGGTGCCCGGCTGGTCAACGACGTCAGCGGCGGCTGGGCGGACGAGCGCATGATCCCGGTGGTGGCCGACGCCGGTGTGCCGTACGTGGTGATGCACTGGCGCGGGCAGTCCGCCGGGATGAACTCCCGTGCGGTGTACGGCGATGTGGTCGCCGAGGTGCTGCAGGAGCTGCGGATCGCGCTGGACCGCGCGGCCGAGGGCGGAATCGCGCTCGATCGGGTGGTGGTCGATCCCGGCCTCGGCTTCGCCAAGGAGGCCGAGCACGATCTCGCCCTGGTCGGCGCGCTCGACCGGTTGGGGCGCGAACTCGATCTGCCGCTGCTGGTCGCCGCCTCCCGGAAACGCTTCCTTGGTCGGGTGCTGGCCGGCCGTCCGGACGCGGCGCCGCCCCCCGCCAGGGAGCGCGACGCCGCCACCGCGGCGGTGACCGCGCTGGCGGCCGGCGACGGAGCCTGGGCGGTGCGGGTGCACGAAGTGCGGGCGAGCGCGGACGCGGTACGGGTGGCCCACGAGGTCCGCCGGGCGACAGCAGAGGGAGCCCAGTGAGCAGCGGGCCGGGTACGGACATCGAGGCGGTCGAGGCCGCCAACACCGGACTCTACGAAGCCTTGGAGCGCGGAGATCTGGAGGCGCTGGAGGAGCGCTGGCTGGATCCGGCGCTGGACGAGGCGCAGGGAGGCGAGCACACCGCGGACGCGGACGTCAGCGTGGTGCACCCGGGGTGGCCGGTGCTGACCGGCCGGGGCGAGGTCCTGCGGTCGTACGCGTTGATCATGGCCAGCACCGAGTACATCCAGTTCTTCCTCACGGATGTCGAGATCTCGGTCCTCGGCGACACCGCGCTGGTGACCTGCACCGAGAACATCCTCAGCGGCGGGCCGGCCGAGGAGGACGGTTCGGTGGGGCCGCTCGTCGGCGGGCTGGTGGTGGCGACGAACGTCTTCAGGCGTGCCGGGGACGGCACTTGGAAGCTGTGGGCGCACCACGGTTCTCCGGTGCTCGTCGACCAGGACGACCCGGACGAGTCGGACGAGGAGTCGGAGGACGGCGAGGACACCGCGGGCGGCACGGCCTTCGGCCCGGCCTGAACGGTCGAGTGCGTGAGCCGGGCAACCGTGGAATTCGGCACTCCCCGTCAGTCTTGACGCGATGTGGTCACTCGTCGGAGTGTGTGGCGGGGAATGGATGAGTGGCCCCAACTGCTGCTGGGTAAGCGGGTTTCGCTGATGGTGTCGGTGCGCCGCCGCACCCGGGTGTACGGGCGGTGGTCACCCCCGAGAGCGGGCGTGTTCAGGGCGCGTGGGTAGATTCGGGCGCGCGGTTCGCGCGCAGGCGCCCGCAACGATCCACAACTGACGACAGGGAGTGATGCGCGATGGACCGAGTCGCGGTGCGCGGCCTGAGAGCCACGGGGCATCACGGCGTCTTCGCCCACGAGCGCGAGGAGGGCCAGGTGTTCGTCGTGGACGTGGAGCTGGGTGTGGACACCCGGGCCGCGGCGGCCGACGACGATCTGGCGCTCACCGTCCACTACGGGGAGGTGGCCGAGGAGGTCGTCGCCGTGGTGACGGGCGAGCCCGTCGACCTCATCGAGACCCTGGCGCAGCGGATCGCCGACCAGTGCCTGACGCATCGGGCGGTGCAGGAGGTCGAGGTCGTCGTGCACAAGCCCGACGCCCCGATCACTGTGCCTTTCGACGATGTGACCCTCACGATCAAGCGGAGCCGATGATGACGCCGAACAGTGACCCGACCGTGCAGCCGGTGCCCGCTTCGGTGGTCCGCCAGGTGGACGCCGCCGACAGCACCCTGCACAACCCCAAGTACGCCGTGATCTCCATCGGCAGCAACCTCGGCAACCGCCTGGAGACCCTGCAGGGCGCGGTCGACGCGCTGGAGGACACCCCCGGCCTGCGGGTGAAGGCGGTGTCGCCGGTCTACGAGACCGAGCCGTGGGGTGTCGAACCGGACACCCAGCCCTCGTACTTCAACGCGGTGGTGCTGATCAGGACCACGCTGCCGCCCGCCTCGCTGCTGGAGCGGGGCCAGGCCATCGAGGAGGCCTTCGAGCGGGTGCGCGACGAGCGCTGGGGCCCGCGCACCATCGATGTGGACATCGTCTCGTACCAGGACGTCGTCCAGTCCGACCCGGGCCTGGAGCTTCCGCACCCGCGCGCGCACGAGCGGGCCTTCGTGCTGATCCCGTGGCACGATGTGGACCCGTCCGGGACGGTGCCGGGGCGCGGCTCGATCGTCGAGCTGCTCGCCGAGATCGACGAGGACGGCCAGGGCGAGGTCGTGGTGCGCGAGGACCTGGAACTCGTGCTGCCCGACTAGTCGTTGGCAGTGGGGCGCGGCAGGGCGAAAGGGCGGTCTGCCGGAAGGGCGCGCGCGGCAGGGGCTTCGCGCGGCCCGGTGGGCGCCGGCAGGGACAGGACACTGAGGGCATCGTGAAGCAGCTGCGTATCGGGACACTCGCGGGCATCTTCGCCGTCAGCGCAGTGCTGTGCTGGTCCGGGTCCCGGCTGTGGGACCAGCTGGGCACCCTGCCCGCGGTTCCGCTGCTGGCGCCGGTGGTGCTGACGCTGATCGCCGCGGTGCTGCTGGCGACGGCCGTCTCGCTGCGGTCGCGGCTGCGGGCGCAGCGCGAGCGCCGCCCGGTGAGCAAGCCGGTGGAGCCGATGATGGCGGCGCGCGCGGTGGTGTTCGGGCAGGCGAGCGCGCTGGTGGCGGCGCTGATCGGCGGCGTCTACGGCGGTGTGGGGCTCTTCGTGGTCACTTCGCACCTGGCGGATGTGCCGGCCCGGCGGGACCAGGCGCTGTACGCCGCGCTGTCGGTGGTTGCCGCGGTCGCGCTGATGGCGGTGGCGGTGTGGCTGGAGCGGATCTGCCGGCTTCCGGAGGACGAGGAGTCCGGCCCGGAGGGCGCGGCGGCGTAACGCACACCGAGTGCGCGTACGGCCGCGGCGGCACCGCCCGGGGCGCTCTTGGCTTCAGCGGGCGGCGGTCCGGTCGGACTCCAGGGCGAGCAGATGGCGCTTGCGGGGGAGCCCGCCGCCGTAACCGGTGAGGTTGCCGTTGCCGGCGATGACGCGGTGGCAGGGGACGATGATGCTGATCGGGTTTCTGCCGTTGGCCATGCCGACCGCACGGGAGGCCGAGGGCCGGCCGATCCGGGCCGCCAGCTCGCCGTAGGACTCGGTGCGGCCGTACGGGATGTCCCGCAGCGCCGTCCACACGGTGCGTCGGAACTCGGTGCCCTCCATCGTCAACGGCACGGTGAACTCGGTGCGTTCGCCCGCGAAGTACTCGGCGAGCTGCTGCGCCACCGGGTCGAATCCGTCCGGATCCGGCGCGCCGAAGGTCTCCCGGGCCGGCAGGTGGCGCTGGTCCTCCATGTAGAGGCCGCAGAGCACACCGTCCGTGGCGACCAGGGTCAGCGGCCCGATCGGGCTCTCCACGACGGTGTGCGTACGACGTGCGGGGCCGCCGGGCCCGGCGGTTGCGGCGGGTGCGGCTGTGGTGCTCATACGTCGAGTATGGCGCGCGCGCAGGACCGTGCTGGCGGAAATGCGACACCGAGGAGGCCCGCTCCGTACTCGTCCGCCGTCCCCGCTCCGTGCCCGCCCGCCGTACCCGCCCGCCGGCGCCGCCCGCGGGGCCGCGTACGCCCCGGGGCCGTCGATGCCGGACACCGGCGGCCCCGGAGGACGGCTGCGCTCAGATGTCGGTGACCGTCTCCAACTCGACGGCGGAGCGCGGGATCTCGCGCTCCTCCGCGTCGATGGAGCGCCGCAGCGCCTCGTGGAGCTTGGCCGGGGTGAGCACGCCGACGAAGCGCTCGCCCTCCTCGACCGCCACCCAGCCGGCGTCGTACTGGAGCATGGTGCTGAACGCCTGCTTCAGCGGTGCGCCGAGCGGCAGCCAGGCGTCCATCCGGCGGGCCCGGTCGCGCACCGTGCCCTCACCCGTCCCGTTGACGGAGTCGGCGGAGACCCAGCCGTGCAGTGCGCCGCGGTCGTCGAGCACCACGGCCCAGCGGGCCTGGTCGGTGGACATCTTCTCGGCGGCGCGGGCGGGCGTGTCGTCCAGGCGCACCAGCGGCGGCTGCTCCAGATCGTCGAGCTCGATGGGGGTGACCGAGAGCCGCTTGAGGCCGCGGTCGGCGCCGACGAAGTCCGCGACGTACGGGGTGGCGGGTGCGCCGAGCACCTTGGCCGGCGGGTCGAACTGCTCGATCCGGCCGGAGCCGTAGACCGCGATGCGGTCGCCCAGACGCACCGCTTCCTCTATGTCGTGCGTGACGAAGAGGACGGTCTTGCGCACCTCGGCCTGGAGCCGGAGGAACTCGTTCTGGAGGTGCTCGCGCACCACCGGGTCGACCGCGCCGAACGGCTCGTCCATCAGCAGTACGGGCGGATCGGCGGCCAACGCCCGTGCCACGCCGACGCGTTGGCGCTGCCCGCCGGAGAGCTGGTCGGGGTAGCGGTCGCCGTGCACCGAGGGGTCGAGCCCGACGAGCTCCAGCAACTCGGCCGCGCGCGACCGGCCCTTGGCCTTCTGCCAGCCGAGCAGCCGGGGGACGGTGGCGGTGTTCTCCAGAATGGTCTTGTGCGGGAAGAGTCCGACCTGCTGGATCACGTAGCCGATGCGGCGGCGCAGCACGACGGGGTCGACGGTCGCGATGTCCTCGCCGTCGAGCAGAATCGTGCCCTCGGTCGGCTCGATCAGGCGGTTGACCATCTTCATGGTCGTGGTCTTGCCACAGCCCGACGGACCGACAAGAGTGACCAGCTCACCTTCGGCGACGTCGAAGGAGAGGTTGTCCACGGCGACCGTGCCATCGGCGTAACGCTTGGTCACCTGGTCGAACTTGATGAAGTTCTCGTTGCGGTGCTCTGTGGGCTGCGACATGGTCCCGATTCTGTCAGCGTCAGCGGTTAGGGTCGCGAACGTGATGTCAAAAGGTTGTCTCGCCGCCAACGAGTGGATCTGTGGCGAGTACGTCCGCTCCCGCCAGGAGGAGTTGACGGACGCGACGCTTCAGCACATCGGAATCACCGTTGCCTCCGTGGGGATCGGGCTGCTCATCGCCCTGCCGCTGGCGTTCCTCGCCCGGCGGTACCGGCTCGCCGCCTCCCCGCTGCTCGCGCTGACCACGATCCTCTACACCGTGCCCTCGCTCGCGATGCTGGCGCTGTTGGTGCCGATGCTGGGCATCTCGGTCTCGGTGGTGGTCACGGCGCTGGTGCTGTACTCGCTGACCATCCTCCTTCGCAACATCCTTGCCGGTCTCGAAGCCGTGCCGGAGGAGGTGCGCGAGTCCGCGCGGGGCATGGGGTACGGGCCGCTGCGGATGCTGCTGACGGTCGAACTCCCGCTCTCGCTGCCGGCGTTGATGGCCGGCGTGCGGATCGCCACGGTCTCCACCGTGGCGATGACGACCGTGGGCGGCATCATCGACTTCGGCGGTCTGGGGAACCTGCTCTTCTCCGGCCTCGACAGCGTCTTCAAGGCACAGGTGCTGACCGCCTCGGTCATCTGCGTGGTGCTCGCCGTCGTCGCGGACCTGTTGCTGCTGGGACTCCAGTGGCTGCTCACCCCGTGGGCCAGATCGCGTTCCCGCAAGCCGGTCCGCACCGGTGCCGACGACGTTCCGCGTGATCCGGCCGAGGCCGAGGCGCCGACCGGTGCCACCCCGCTCGCCGGAAAGGCGGTCTGACCGTGGGAGTCGTCGCCGACACCTGGAGCTGGCTCACCACCGGCGAGAACTGGAGCGGTACGGGCGGGGTGTGGGACCGGCTCGGCGAGCACCTCTTCCTCACCCTCGTCTGCATGGTGATCGCCTGCGCCGTCGCGCTGCCGATCGCGCTGTGGCTGGGGCACATCGGTCGTGGCGGGGCGCTCGCGATCAACATCTCCAATGTGGGCCGTGCGGTGCCCACCCTCGCCGTGCTGGTGCTGCTGACGATCAGCCCGCTCGGCCGCTCCGAGCTGTGGCCCACGGTGATCGCACTCGTCCTCTTCGCGATTCCGCCGCTGCTGACCAACGCCTACGTCGGGATGCGCGAGGCGGACCGCGACGTGGTGGAGGCCGCGCGCGGAATGGGCATGTCCGGCGGCCAGTTGCTGACCCGGGTGGAGCTGCCGCTGGCGTATCCGCTGATCATGACCGGTGTGCGGACGGCGACCGTGCAGGTCGTCGCCACCGCCACCCTGGCCGCGATCGCGGGCGGCGGCGGGCTGGGCCGAATCATCACCGAGGGCTTCAACACCTACCGCACACCGCAGGTGGTGGCCGGCGCGGTGCTGGTCGCGGTGCTGGCGCTGCTGGTCGAGGGCGCCCTGGTGCTGCTCAGCCGCCGGCTCGACCCGATGCGGCGGCGTACGGCCGGCGGTCCCGCGAGCGGCGCTGCCGACGCGGACGCGGCGGCGGGCAGGGGAGTGCCGGTGTCCGCCACTTCCTGACCGACCCCGCCGCGGGCGAAGCCCGTCGGCCGGCGCTTCGGTCGGCGGCGGCAGAGTCCGCGAGCCGCGTACGCCGGCCCGGGCCGGCGCCCGTACCCGTACTCGCCGCCCACGATCGCGCACCGGAGTCGCCCATGCGCCCGGAGCCCCCACCGCCCCGTGCGGTTCGTCCCCAAGGAGCAGCAGTGTTCGAGCAGTTCACGCGCGGTGGCGGGCGCCGAGCCGCGCCGGCCGCGGTCGTCGCCCTCGCCGTGGTGCTCGGCGGGTGTGCGGGCCAGAGCCTGGAGGAGTCGGGAGGCGGCGGCGAGGGCAGTCTGGTGGTCGGCTCCGCCGGCTTCTCGGAGTCGGAGATCATGGCGCAGCTCTACGCCCAGCTGCTCTCGGACGCCGGCTACAGCACCCGGGTACAGCGCCTGGCCAACCGCGAGCTCTACGAACCCGCCCTGGAGAAGGGCGAGATCGACGTCGTGCCGGAGTACGCGGCGACCCTCGCCGAGTTCCTCAACGCCAAGGTCAACGGCGCGGAGGCGGCCGAGAAGAAGCCCGTCGCCTCCGCCGATCCGGACGCCACCGTCAAGGCGCTGGCGAAGCTGGCCGAGCCGCGCGGCATCAGCGTGCTCGCCGCCGGCGACGCGGTGAACCAGAACGCGTTCGCGGTCACCGAGGACTTCGCGAAGAAGCACGGTCTGAAGACGCTCACCGACGTCGGCGAGAAGGGCCTGAGGATCAAGCTGGCCGCGGGCGACGAATGTGCTGAACGGCCGTTCTGCCAGCCGGGGTTGGAGAGCCGCTACGACATCGACGTGACACGGCTCGACCCCAAGGGCGTGGGCACCGTGCAGGCCAAGCAGTCGGTGCAGAACGGCAACAACGACATGGTGCTGACCACCACCACCGACGCCTCCATGGAGGAGTTCGACCTGGTGCTGCTGGAGGACGACAAAGACCTGCAGAACGCCGACAACGTACTGCCGGTGGTCAACACCAAGGACGCCGGCGACCGTCGGATCACCGACGCGCTGGACAAACTGACCCGGGTGCTGACGACCGAGGACCTCATCGAGTTGAACCGCAAGGTCGACTCCGAGCGGCAGAAGCCCGACGACGTGGCCGAGGAGTACCTCAAGTCCAAGGGCCTGATCGGGTAGTTCGGCGCACGCGGGTGGGTCGGCGTACGTGGTGGATCGGCGTGCGTGCGGGATCGGCGCACGTGGTGGGTCGGCGTGAGCGGTGGGTCGGGGTACGCGCCGGAGGTTCGGCGCGGGCTCGGGTGAACCGGCGGCCCGGCGGGTCGTGTTGAGCGGCGCGCGGTGCCGACTGCCGCTGTGCGGCGACCCGTTGCCGCGCGGGCGGTGTCCCGGCGTGCGTGCGGCGTCGCGCGGGCGGCGTGCGGCGCGGTTGTGGGGGCGTTGGGCGGACTCGGTGCGTGTGCGGTGCATACGACGTGCGCGTGCACCGTAACCACCGGAAAACAGTTTTCCTGGCGCTCTCCCAACGCATCGCCACGCACGGTAAGTTTCGGGCCATGCCCCGAGGACGTCACCGCCAAGAGCTGCCGCTGCACCGGCTGCTCGTCCCTGCGGGCGTCGCGGCGTTCGCCCTGCTGTGCGCGGTCGGCGCGCTGTTCGTCGGCGACGCCGCCGTGCTGCGGGTGCTCACCGCGGCAGCCGCCGTCGCCGCGGTCGTCGGTGCGGTGCTGCTGCGGAGCTGGGACAGCGCCGCCGGCCGCCGGGCCGCCGAGGCGCACGCGGAGCGGGCCAACACCGCGCTGCTCGCCGACGAGCGGGCGGCCGAGTCGGCGACCGAACTGCGCAAGTCCCGGGAGCTGCGCACCAAGTTGGAGAAGCGCCTGCGCACCAAGCGCGCCCAACTGGCCGCACTGCGCACCGAACACGCTGCCCTGCTGAGGCGGTACGCGAACGCGGAGACCCAGCGGGCCAGCGCACTGGAAGGCCGCCGGCAGCTCGCCATCGCGGCGGCGGAGCCGGTGAAGGCGCTGACGACGGGTGCCGCCGACCACCGCGCCGCCTCCGGCGCCCCGAGCCGGCTGACCTATCTCCAGGCGGACCAGGCACTGGCGAACCTGCGCAGATCGGGCGCGCGGCAGCAGCAGACGGCGGAGGCCGACCGCGGCGAGGCGGAGCAGCCGGCCGCAGCGCGGCAGGCACCGGGGGACGAGCCCTCGGCAGCAGGCACCGCCGCGCCTCGGCACGCCCGGCGGGACACGGAACCCGGCCACCGCGCCGAGCCGACCGCGCGCCGCACCGCCGGGCAGGACGGACCGGGCGGACCGGGCGGACAGCCCGGACAGCCCGGACAGGCCGATCGAGCAGGGCAGGGCGGGCAGAAGTACGACGCGAGGCGGCATCGGTTGCCGGTGCGGGAGCCGGGCCGGGAGGGGCGCCGACAGATCGGCGGCGCCGCGCCGGGACGCCCCGTCGGCGGCTTCGACTTCTTCGGCAGCGGCCAGGGCGCGTCCTCGTCCGACGAGGCGCACCGGGCCCCCGACTCCCGTACTCCGCCGCCGACTTCGGCCTCCGCGCCGCCACCGGCCGGGCAGCCGTCGGCGCCGTCCGCGCAGTCGGAGCAGAGCCGGGAGCGGCGGGAGGGCGGGCCCGGAAACGGGCGGGCCGCACCGCCGCCGGAGTCCGAATCGCGGGATCTGTGGCAGCAGGTCGCCGGCAAGGTCATCGACGTCGCCGACTAGACAGCGAGACGGGAAGACGGCGAGACAGCCAGACCGTGCGGGCGTGGGCGGCGTTCCCGCGGCACCCGCCGAGCCACAACTCCCGGTCGGCGCCCGCTACTTGTCGATGTCGCCGACCACGAAGAAGAACGACCCCAGAATCGCCACCATGTCGGCCACCAGCGTCCCCGGCAGCAGTCCGGTCAGCGCCTGGATGTTGTTGTACGAGGCCGAACGCAGCTTCAGGCGGTACGGGGTCTTCTCGCCCTTGGACACCAGGTAGTAGCCGTTGAGCCCGAGCGGGTTCTCCGTCCAGGCGTACGTCTCGCCCTCGGGCGCCTTCAGCACCTTGGGCAGCCGCTGGTTGATGGGCCCGGGGGGCAGCTCCGCGAGCCTGTCCAGGCAGGCGTCGGCGAGGTCGAGCGCGTTGTGGGTCTGGGCGAGCAGCACCTCGAAGCGGGCGCAGCAGTCGCCGGCCGTACGGGTGTGGACCTTCAGGGTGTCGGCCAGCTCGCCGTAGGCCAGGTACGGCTCGTCCCGGCGCAGGTCGAAGTCGACCCCGGAGGCGCGCGCGATGGGGCCGCTGACCCCGTACGCGTGCACGGTCTCGGGGGAGAGCACGCCGACGTCCTCGGTGCGGGCGCGGAAGATCTCGTTGCCGAGCACCAGGTCGTCGAAGACGTCCATGCGGGAGCGCAGCGCGGCCACCGTCGATCTGGCGCGCTGTGTCCAGCCCGCCGGAAGGTCCTCCTTCAGCCCGCCGACGCGGTTGAACATGTAGTGCATCCGGCCGCCGGAGAGCTCCTCCATCACGTGCTGGAGGTCCTCGCGCTCGCGGAACGCGTAGAACATCGGCGTGATGCCGCCCAGCTCCAGCGGATAGGAGCCGAGGAACATCAGATGGTTGAGGACCCGGTTGAGCTCGGCGAGGAGCGTGCGCGTCCACACCGCGCGCTCGGGCACCTCCATGCCGAGCATCCGCTCGACGGCGAGGACGACCCCGAGTTCGTTGGAGAAGGCGGAGAGCCAGTCGTGCCGGTTGGCGAGCACGATGATCTGCCGGTAGTCGCGCGCCTCGAACAGCTTCTCGGCGCCGCGGTGCATATAGCCGACGACCGGTTCGGCGGAGCTGATGCGTTCGCCGTCCACCACGAGCCGCAGCCGCAGCACACCGTGTGTGGAGGGGTGCTGCGGTCCGATGTTGAGCACCATGTCCGTGCTCTCGGCCGCGCCTCCGATGCCGACAGTCGTCTCCGTCATGGGGCCAGTCTGTCAGCTCGCCCCCGGGCGCTCGCCGGAGCCCGGCGCCGTCGGCTCTCACCCGTTCGCCCGGTGGGCACGCGCGGTCGGGAGCTGCGCCTACTCTTGGGCCATGGAGCCCGGACACAGCGCAGATGTCGGCCCGTCGTCGCCGCGGACGGAGCGAGGGCCCGAACACGATCCGGTGCCCGCCGCCGCGGAGCACGATCCGGTGCCTGCCGACGTCGCCGAGCACGATCCGGCGCCTGCCGCCGCCGAACCGGCTCCCACCGGTGCGGAGGTGCACGGTGCGGACGGCTCCCCGGACGGGAGCGGCTACGCGTGGCGGGGAGTGGAGCGGGCGCTGCTGCGGATGAGACGCGCGGTGCTGCTGATGGTCCTGCCGCCTCTCCTCGTGCCGGCGGCCGTGCTGCTGGGCTGGCTCGCCGGGCCGTACTGGGCGCTGCTGGTGCTGCTGCCGCTGGTTCCGGCGGCCTTCGGCTGGTTCGCGCTCGCCCGCAACTGGCGCTCCTGGCGGTACGCGGAGCGTGCCGACGATCTGCTGATCAGCCGCGGGGTGATGTGGCGCGAGCTGACCGTGGTCCCGTACGGCCGGATGCAGTTGGTCGAGGTCACCTCCGGTCCGCTGGAGCGCAGATACGGGCTGGCGAGGCTCCAGTTGCACACTGCCGCCGCCGCGACCGACGCGCAGATCCCCGGGCTCGTGCCCGCGGAGGCGGAACGGCTGCGGGACCGGTTGACCGAGCTCGGCGAAGCCCGTTCGGCCGGGCTGTGACGCGGTGACGGTCCCGATGAGCGGCGAGCACGAGCAGCGCGGCGAACGCGAGCAGCGCGACCCCGGCGAACGTCCCGGCGCCGCCGAACGTCCCGGCGCCGCCGACCGGTTCGGCGAGGACCGGCGGGGGCCGGGGCGGTCGCGATGGCTGCCGCGCCGTCCCGAGGGCACCCGGCTGCACCCCATCACGCCGTGGCGGCGGACCTGGGCGCCGATCGCGGCGCTCGCCGTCTTCGCCGTGCAGGACCTCAACCGCGCCCGGGAGTGGATCACCCAACTCACCCTGGGCTGGGTGCTGCTGGCGATGGTGGTGCTGCTGCCGTTCGCCGCCGCGTACGGCTTCCTGTCCTGGTGGGTGACGAGCTACCAGGTCACCGACACCGAACTGCGCATCCGCAGCGGACTGTTCTTCCGGCGGGTTGCGCACATCAGGCTGGACCGCATCCAGGCGGTCGACGTGACCAGACCGCTCCTGGCGAGGGTCGCCGGCGTCGCCAAGCTCAAGCTCGACGTCGTCGGCACCGAGGCCAAGGACGAGCTGGCGTTCCTCGGCGAGGCCGACGCCGTCGCGCTCCGTGCCGAACTGCTCGCCCGTGCCGCCGGTATCGCTCCCGAGGTCGCGCCGCGTGCCGGCGAGGCGCCGGAGCGGCTGCTGGTGCGGGTGCCGACCCGGATGCTGACGGTGGCGCTGCTGCTCGTCGGCACCGGCTGGAGCTTCGTCGCCGCGACGCTGCTGGTGCCGTGGGGCATGTGGTGGTTCACCGGCAGCCCGGGTGCCGCGATCGCGACCGGGGTGCCGATGCTCGGCGGCGCCTGGGTCTCGACCCTGGGCCGCTATCTCACCGAGTACGACTGGAAGGTCGCCGAGTCCCCGGACGGGCTGCGGATCGACCACGGGCTGCTGGACCGGGAGCACGCCACCGTGCCACCGGGCCGGGTCCAGGCCGTACGGGTGCTGCAACCCAGGCTGTGGCGGTCGCGCGACTGGCTGCGGATGGAGTTGAGCGTGGCCGGTTCGGACGGCGGCAAGTCGGTCCTGCTGCCGGTCGCCGACCGGGCCGTGGCCGAGGAGGTGCTGGCCAGAGTGCTGCCCGGCGTACGGCTCTCGGAGGCGGTGGCCGGGGTGCAGCCGGTGCCCGGTCGGGCACGCTGGGCCGTTCCGCTGTGGTGGCGCGGCTACGGGCTCGGGGTGACGGGCGCGGTGCTGGTCACCCGGCGCGGCCTGCTGCGCCGCGAGTGGACCCTGGTGCCGCACGCGAAGGTGCAGAGCGTACGCCTGCGGCAGGGGCCGTGGGCCCGTCGGCTGCGTCTGGCCGACGTGTACGCCGACCACGGGGCGAACGGTTCGACGAAGGCCGGGCTGCGGGACGTCACGGAGGCGCACGCCCTGGTCTCCGCGCAGGCGGAGCGCTCCCGCACCGGCCGCCGCACCGCCGGCCCGGAGCGCTGGCTGACCTGAACCCGCCCGGGCCGTGGCACCGGGCTCGGCACGTCACCACATCCGTGCATCAGCACGTCAGCGCGCCGACGCTTCGGTGGCGGGGAGGCTCAGGGGGTTGTCGATGCCGACGGGGTGGGCGAGCCACAGATGTCCGCCCAGGCCCGCCGGGTCGAGCAGTTCGGCCGCTTCGCCGGAGGCGCTCAGCGCCCGCAGATAGCCGGCCGGGTCGGTGCGCGCCAGATCCATCGGCGGTCGTCGGCCCGCGAGTCCGAGCGCCCGCAGCGCCTCCCGCTGCCGCAGCAACCGCCCGCCGCCACCGGTCGTGGCGTACGTCCCCTCCGCGGCGTCGTCCGCGGCGTCCGGTGCGCAGGCGCAGGAGTCCATGGCGACATGAGCGGTCAGATCGCAGCTTCCGTCGGGTACCGGGCGCACCTCGCGACCGTCCCGGTAGCCGGTGAGCGTGCCGAAGAGCGGACGGTCCGCCCGGGTGTGCCCGTAGTCGACGGCCACCGCGAGACCTGCCGCCAGACTGGCGACGGCGGTGCGCCACGCCTCGTCGCGGGGACGGCCGATCTCGGCGCGCAGCCCGGGCTCGGGCGCTTCCCCGGTCGGCCACCAGCGCCTCAGCCACCGGGCGTCGTCGCCGGCGACCGGTGCGCCCAACTCCTCGCGTCCGTCGGCGGGATCGACGTGCACCCGGCGCCACACGCCCTCCCCGTCGGTCTCGACGACCTCGCACGGCACGTTGTCCAGCCACTCGTTGGCGAACAGCAGCCCGGTCGACCCGCTCGGCGGGTGCGCGGACCAGGCGATACGGGGGTCGAGCCCCGGCGGTCGGGGAGCGCGCTCCACCGCGTGGGGGCGCAGCCGGCGGCCCAGCGCCTCCGGCACCGCCGCCAACACGCCGGTCAGCAGCTCGCCGCGACCGGCTCCGACGTCGACCACGGCCAGCTCCGGCGGTTCGCCGAGCGCCGCGTCGACCCGGCGCAGCAGCTCCGCGACCGCCTGCGCGTACCGCGGCGAGGCGTGCACGGAGGTGCGGAAGTGGGACGAGGGCGCCTCCCGCACGAAGAAGCCGTCCGGTCCGTACAGCGCCCGCTCGGTGGCCTCGCGCCAGCCGAGGAGGCGGGGTGCGCTGTTGTCGTCGGTCACGGGCTGACCCTAGGCCCTCCCGCTCGGCCCCTCGGCCCCCTCTCCCGGACCGGCGCCGCCCGGAGCCCGCCGCCCGCCGCCCGCCGCCCGCTGGGTGCCGTACGGCGTGGGGCACTCCCGCAACCGACCCCCCGGGCGGCGCCGGCGGACGGCTCGGGACCGGGGGCGCGGGGACGGACTGCGAACGCGTCGCCGGGTTGTCCGTTCACGGTCTTGTGCCGCATCCACCCTGGGGAGTAGGCGGAGTCACCACGGATCGACCCCTCGACGGACCCGGGGGCCCGGAACGGACGCCTACGCTGGGTGACGTGAACCGGGTCTATGAGTTGCTGCGCAGGCACCCCACATGGGTGGACGGCTCGTGGGCTCTGGCCATCCTCGTGATCTGCGTGCCCTGGGTCGCCAACCCGCCGGCCGGCGTCATCGGCCCCGCCACCTGGCAGCGGGCCGCCGCCGCCGTGATCGCCTGCGCGCTCGCGCTGGTGGTGGCGCTGCGCCGTCGCCACCCGGAGCGGATGCTGCTGCTGGCGACGGTCGCCGGGCTCGCCCAACTCGCCACCGACGCCTTCGTGCTGCCCGCCGACTTCGCCCTGCTGGTGATCGTCTACACGGTCGCCGCGCGCACCGTCAGATGGGCCTCGCGGTACGCACTGGTCTGCGCGCTGCTCGCTCCGCTGCTGGCGGTGATCCGCTGGCCCTCGGACGGGAGCAGCCTGCTCAGCACCTTCGCGGAGGCCGCGTTCTACACCGTGTGCTTCGGCTTCGCCTGGCTGCTCGGCGACTCGTTGCGCACCCGCCGCGCCTACTACGCGGAACTGGAGGAGCGCGCGGCCCGGTTGGAGCGCGAGCGGGCCGCCCAGTCGCAGGCGACCATAGCCGCCGAGCGCGCCCGTATCGCCCGCGAGCTGCACGATGTGGTGGCGCACAACGTCTCGGTCATGGTCGTCCAGGCCGACGGCGCCGCGTACGTGCTGGACACCGCGCCGGACCAGTCCCGGCAGGCGCTGGAGACCATCTCCACCACCGGCCGCCAGGCGCTCACCGAGATGCGCAGACTGCTCGGGGTGCTGCGCAGCGAGGACGCGCCGGCGAGCGAGTACGTGCCGCAGCCGAGCGTCGAGCAGCTCAGCGATCTGGTGGAGCAGGTGCGCGGCACGGGGATGATGGTCGACTTCACCGTCGAGGGCACGCCGAGGCCGCTGCCCAGCGGGGTCGAGCTGACCGCGTACCGGATCGTCCAGGAGGCGCTCACCAACACCCGCAAGCACGGCGGGCCGCACGTCGGCGCGACCGTGAAGCTGACCTACGGCGAGGGCGCGCTGACGCTGCTCGCCGAGGACGACGGCCGCGGTTCGCCGGAGGAGCTGTACGAGGGCGGCGGGGCCGACGGGATGGGGCACGGCCTGATCGGCATGCGCGAGAGGATCGGCATGGTCGGCGGCAGACTCGAGGCGGGCCCGCGTGCGGGCGGCGGCTTCCGGGTCTGTGCCGAGCTGCCGTTCCGGGGTGCCGCCTGACCCGCTCCCGCGCGACTTCGGCACCGGTACGGGGGAATCCGCGACCGGAACCGGTGCGGGCCGGAACCGCAGCACGCGCGGTGCACGTTGACGAACCGACAGAGACGGTCACCGCCGACGGCGGCCGGCCCAACGCAGACCCGGGAGAACGCCACATGACCGTCCGCATCATGCTCGTCGACGATCAGGTGCTGCTGCGCACCGGCTTCCGCATGGTGCTCGCCGCCCAGCCGGACATGGACGTGGTGGCGGAGGCGGCAGACGGGGCCGAGGCGCTGGAGCGGCTGCGCACCACCACCGTCGACGTCGTGCTGATGGACATCCGGATGCCGAACGTCGACGGGGTCGAGGCCACCCGCCGCATCTGCGAGGAGGGCCAGGGCGGCCCCGGCGATCCCAAGGTCCTGATCCTGACCACCTTCGACCTCGACGAGTACGCCTTTGCCGCGCTCAAGGCCGGAGCCAGCGGCTTCCTGCTCAAGGACGTGCCGCCCGGCGAACTGCTCGCCGCGATCCGCTCGGTGCACAGCGGCGACGCGGTGGTGGCGCCCTCGACGACGAAGCGGCTGATCGACCAGTTCTCGCCGATGCTTCCGTCCTCCGGCCCCGAGCCCACGTCCAAGGAGATCCAGCGGCTGACCGAGCGGGAGCGCGAGGTGCTGGTGCTGATCTCCCAGGGCCTGTCGAACGGCGAGATCGCCGCGAAGCTGGTGCTCTCGGAGGCGACCGTCAAGACGCACGTCGGCCGGATCCTCACCAAGCTGGAGGTGCGCGACCGGGTGCAGGCCGTGGTGCTGGCGTACGAGAGCGGCCTGGTGCGCGCCGGCGGCGCCGGCTGAGCGGTGCGCGCGCCCGTGCCCGAGGCGGGTGAAGCGGGCCGGTCCCCTCCGGGACGTGCCGGGCTCCGGAGCGTGCAGGGGCGCGCGGGCTTCGGTGCGTGCGGGGGCGGCGGGCCGGTTCCTGCGGCGGAGCGCCGGTGCGGGAGGCAGCTCCGGAGGCGGCTGCGGAACAGGCTCGGGAAGCGGTGCGGACGGCGGGTGCGGGCTGTGCCGGGAGCGGGCCGCGACCCCGGAAACGGGTCCGACTCCCACGACGTAGCATGGCTGCGAACGTCCGGTACCGACACATCAGCGCGGACTGGAACGGAAGGCGCAGCGCATCGTGAACGAAGAAGCACATCCGCAGGACCGCCCCGCCAGGCTCCGCGTCGGAGTCGTCGGCGCCGGCCGGGTGGGTGCGGCGCTGGCCGCGGCGCTCGCCCGTGCCGGGCACCGTCCGGTCGCCGCCTCCGGAGTCTCCGAGGCGTCCCGCGCCCGCGCCGCCGAACTCCTGCCGGGCGTACCGCTGGTGGAGCCCGCCGAGGTGCTCGCCCGCGCCGAGCTCGTACTGCTGACCGTGCCCGACGACGCGCTCCCCGACCTGGTCCGCGGCCTCGCGGAGACCGGCGCGGTGCGTCCCGGGCAGCTGGTCGCGCACACCTCCGGACGGTACGGCGTCGCCGTCCTCGATCCCGTACTGCGGGCCGGCGGGCTGCCGTTGGCGCTGCATCCGGTGATGACGTTCACCGGCACCTCCGTCGATGTGCAGCGGTTGGGCGGCTGCGCGTTCGGCGTCACCGCTCCGGAGGAGCTGCGGCTGGCCGCGCAGGCGCTGGTGATCGAGATGGGCGGCGAGCCGGAGTGGGTGCCAGAGGAGGTGCGCCCGCTCTACCACGCGGCACTGTCACTCGGCGCGAACTATCTGGTCACCCTGGTCGCCCAGGCCAAGGAGTTGCTGCGCGCCGCCGGGGTCCAGTCGCCCGACCTGATGCTGGCCCCGCTGCTCGGTGCCGCGCTGGACAACTCGCTGCGTTCCGGCGACGCCGCGCTCACCGGCCCGGTCGCCCGCGGCGACGCCGGTACGGTCGCGGCGCACGTCGCCGAACTGCGGCAGCACGCGCCCGGCATGGTCGCCGGTTACCTCGCGATGGCCCGTACGACCGCCGACCGGGCCCTGGCACAGGGGCTGTTGAAGCCGGAGCTGGCCGAAGACCTGCTGGGTGTCCTGGCAGACGAGGAGTCCGCACGATGACCGATCCCGCCGCCGGAGCGCCCGCCGCCGAGACCGAACCCGCGTCCGCCGCGTCCGCCGCCGTGCCCGCCGGGGCTTCGAGCCACGGAGCCGTCGGCGGGGCGGTGCTGCTGAAGGGGTTCGCCGAGCTCCGCGAGCAGCCCCGGCCCGCCGGCCGCCTCGCCGCGGTGATGACGATGGGCGCGCTGCACGAGGGCCACGCCGCGCTGATCCGAGCCGCCCGCGAACACGTCGGCGCCCGGGGGCGTGTCGTGGTCACCGTCTTCGTCAACCCGCTCCAGTTCGGGGCCGGCGAGGACCTGGACCGCTACCCGCGCACCCTGGACGCCGACCTCGCCGTCGCCGCGGACGCCGGTGCGGACCTGGTGGTGGCACCGGCCGCCGAGGAGGTCTACCCGGGCGGCGAACCACAGGTGCGGGTCGGCGCCGGACCGATGGGCGACCGGCTGGAAGGCGCCTCGCGACCGGGCCACTTCGACGGCGTGCTCACCGTCGTCGCCAAGCTGCTCCACCTGACCGCACCCGACATCGCGCTGTACGGGGAGAAGGACGCCCAGCAGCTGGCGCTGATCACGCGGATGGTGCGCGACCTCAACTTCCCGGTGCAGGTGCTGGGCGTACCCACCGTGCGAGAGCCGGACGGCCTCGCGCTCTCCAGCCGCAACCGCTACCTCTCGGAGGAGGAGCGCCGGCACGCCGCGGCGCTCTCCCGCGCCCTGTTCGCCGCCCGTGGCGAGTCGGCCCCCGACGCCGTACTGGCCCGTGCCCAGCGGGAGTTGGCCGGTGCACCGGGGCTGGAAATCGACTACGTCGCGCTTGTCGATCCCGCCACCTTCGCCGACGCCGCCGCCGATCACCGCGGCGAGGCCGTGCTCGCGGTCGCCGCCCGGGTGGGCGCCACTCGCCTGATCGACAACGTCCGACTCACCTTCGGCGGTCCGGCATGACCGGCGGCGCCATACCCCCCGCAACCGACTCCGCCGCCGTACGCGCCGACTCCGCCGTACGCGCCGACTCCGCCGCCGTACGCGCCGACTCCGCCGCCGTACGCGCCGGCTCCGCCGTACGGCTCGACGCGCCCGAGCCCAGCTGGGCGATCGACGCCGAGGTCGCCCTGGTCGGCTCCGGCGTCGCCGGTCTCACCGCCGCCCTGCGCTGCGCCGCGGCCGGGCTGCGCACCGTCATCGTCACCAAGGCGCTGCTGGACGACGGTTCCACCCGCTGGGCGCAGGGCGGGATCGCCGCCGCGCTCGGCGAGGGCGACACCCCGCAGCAGCACCTGGACGACACCCTGGTCGCCGGCGCGGGCCTCTGCGACGAGGCCGCCGTCCACACCCTGGTGACGGAAGGGCCGGACGCGGTGCGCCGGTTGATCGCCTCCGGCGCCGTCTTCGACCCGGACGAGGACGGCGCCGGGATCGCGCTCACCCGCGAGGGCGGCCACCACCGCCGCCGCATCGCGCACGCCGGCGGGGACGCGACCGGGGCCGAGATCTCCCGGGCCCTGGTCGAGGCGGTACGGACCGTGCAGCGCGAGGGCACTGCCGCCGGCGGCACCATCGAGACCATCGAACACGCCCTGGTGCTCGACCTGTTGAAGGACGCCGAGGGCAACACCGCCGGCGTCTCGCTGCACGTCATGGGCGAGGGCCGGCACGACGGGGTCGGCGCGGTGCACGCCCCCGCGGTCGTGCTCGCCACCGGCGGCATGGGACAGATCTTCTCCGCCACCACCAACCCGGCCGTCTCCACCGGGGACGGCGTCGCCCTCGCGCTGCGGGCCGGCGCGCAGATCAGCGACCTGGAGTTCGTCCAGTTCCACCCGACGGTGCTCTACCTCGGGCCGGACGCCGAGGGCCAGCAGCCGCTGATCTCCGAGGCGGTGCGCGGCGAGGGCGCCAAGCTGGTCGACGCGGACGGCGAACGCTTCATGGTCGGCCGGCACGAACTGGCCGAACTGGCCCCGCGCGACATCGTCGCCAAGGGCATCATGCGCCGCTGCCAGGAGCAGGGCGCCGAGCACATGTACCTCGACGGCAGGCACTTCGGCGCCCGGATGTGGCAGGAGCGCTTCCCCACCATCCTGGCCGCCTGCCGTGCCCACGGATTCGACCCGGTCACCGAGCCGATCCCCGTCGCGCCCGCCGCGCACTACGCCTCGGGCGGCGTCCGCACCGACTTGGACGGACGCACCACCGTGCCGGGCCTCTACGCCTGCGGCGAGGTCGCCTGCACCGGTGTGCACGGCGCCAACCGGCTCGCCTCCAACTCGCTGCTGGAGGGCCTGGTCTTCGCCGAACGCATCGCCGCCGACCTCACCGCCGACTTCCGTGCCGGACGGCTGCGCGCCGGTGCGCCGGTCACCGACCGGGCGGTGGTGCCGCTGCCCGCGGCCGAGCTGCGCACCGCCATCCAGCGCACCATGACCGAGGGCGCCGGCGTACTGCGCTCCGCCGCCAGCCTCGCCGCCGCCGCCCGCCGCCTCGCCGCCCTCCACCCGCCGGCCGCCGACCCGCCGGCCGCCGCGGCTGACTCGCCCGGGCCCGCTGGTTCGCCTGTGCCGTCCGCGTCGGGTGTCTCGGCTGCGTCCGGTGGCTCAGTCGTGTCCGATGGTTCGCCCGTGCCGCCTGCGTCCGATGGATCGGCCGGGTTCCGGAGCGCCGACGGCGCCGGGCGCGGGCCCGCCGAACCGGGGACGCAGACCTGGGAGACGGCGAACCTGCTGCTCGTCGCCGAGGTACTCGTGCGTGCGGCCACCGAGCGCGAGGAGACCCGCGGTTGCCACTGGCGGGAGGATTTCCCGGATCGTGACGACCGGCAGTGGCGCCGCCATCTCGTCGCTACCCTCGAGCACAGGGCGGACCGAACCGGCTCCGCGCACCCGGTGCTGCGCGCCACCGGGTCGACCGCCTTCCCGCCGGTGCGCGCCACGCATCCGCCCGCCGCCGAGCAGACCGCCGTCGAACCGCACTGCACCGAGCAGACCGCCGTCGAACCGCACTGCACCGAGCAGACCGCCGTCGAACCGCACGCCACCGACACCCGTTCCGCCCCGGGCCGTCCCACCGACGCCCGAGCCGCCGACCACGCAGCCGCCCAGGAGTAGCAGTGACCCCCAACGACCAGCCCGCCCGCGCCGCCGCCGGCGATCCGTCCCCGGACCGACTGCCCCTGCTCGACGCGGAGTCGGACCGGCAGTCCGGCTGCGGCGAGGGCTGCGGCTGCGCGGACGGCGAGGCCGACCAGGAGAGCGGGCTCGACCCGGCGCTCGCGGAGGTGCTGTACGCGGACGGACTCGACCCGCTGCTGGTGGAGGACATCGCGCTGGTCGCCCTCGCGGAGGACCAGGACGAGCACGGCACCGGTGACGTCACCACGCTCGCCACCATCGCCGAGGACGCGGTGTCCGTCGGCGACTTCACGGCCCGTCAGGCCGGTACGGTCGCCGGTCTGCACATCGCCGAGGCGGTGCTGTCGGTCGCCGCCACCGCTGATCTGGAGGTCGAGCGGCACGTGGCCGACGGCGACCGGGTGGAGGCGGGACAGCGGCTGCTGACCGTCACCACCCGTACCCGCGACCTGCTCGTCGGCGAGCGTCCCGCGCTCAACCTGCTGTGCCGCCTGTCCGGGGTCGCCACCGCCACCCGCGCCTGGGTGGACGCGCTGGAAGGCACGGGGGCGACCGTGCGGGACACCCGCAAGACCACCCCCGGACTGCGCGCCCTGGAGAAGTTCGCGGTCCGCTGCGGCGGCGGCGAGAACCACCGGATGTCGCTCTCCGACGCCGCGCTGATCAAGGACAACCACGTCGTCGCGGCCGGCGGGGTGACCGCCGCCTTCAAGGCCGTACGGAGCGCGTACCCCGATCTGCCCGTCGAGGTCGAGGTGGACCGGCTGGACCAGATCGAGCCGGTGCTCGCCGAGGGCGCCGACCTGATCCTGCTCGACAACTTCACCCCCGCCCTCACCGCCGAGGCCGTCGCCCTGGTCGCCGGGCGCGCGCGGCTGGAGTCCTCGGGCGGTCTCACGCTCGCCAACGCCGAGGAGTACGGCCGCACCGGTGTCGACCACATCGCGGTCGGGGCGCTGACCCACTCCGCCCCGATCCTGGACATCGGCCTGGACCTGCGCGAGTCCGCCGATGGGGGGAACTGACCATGTTGCTGACCATCGACGTCGGTAACACCCACACGGTTCTCGGCCTCTTCGACGGCGAGGAGATCGTCGAGCACTGGCGCATCTCCACCGATCCGCGCCGCACGGCCGACGAACTCGCCGTACTGCTCCAGGGCCTGATGGGCATGCACCCGCTGCTCGGCGTGGAGCTCGGCGAGGGCATCGAGGGAATCGCGATCTGCTCCACCGTCCCCTCGGTGCTGCACGAGCTGCGCGAGGTCACCCGCCGGTACTACGGCGACATTCCGGCCGTGCTGGTCGAGCCCGGGGTCAAGACCGGTGTGCCGGTCTTGATGGACAACCCCAAGGAGGTCGGCGCCGACCGCATCGTCAACGCGGTGGCGGCCACCGAGCTCTACGGCGGGCCGAGCATCGTGGTCGACTTCGGCACCGCCACCACCTTCGACGCGATCTCCGCCCGCGGCGAGTACACCGGCGGTGTGATCGCGCCCGGCATCGAGATCTCCGTCGAGGCCCTCGGAGTGCGCGGCGCCCAGCTGCGCAAGATCGAACTTGCCAAGCCCCGCGGTGTCATCGGCAAGAACACCGTCGAGGCCATGCAGTCCGGCATCCTCTACGGCTTCGCCGGCCAGGTGGACGGAGTGGTCCGCCGGATGGCCGCGGAGCTGGTCGGTCCGGACGGCGACGTCGACGACGTCACCGTGATCGCCACCGGCGGGCTCAGCCCGATGGTGCTGGGGGAGGCGGAGCTGATCGACGAGCACGAGCCGTGGCTGACCCTGATCGGGCTCCGTCTGGTCTACGAGCGCAACCTCGGCCGCCTCTGACCGTTTCCGTGCCCGCCCCCCGTCCGCCGCCGACCGCCCGGACGGGCCCCGCCCACCGAGCCCGACCCGGGCCGCGGCCCCGCCCACCGAGCCCGACCCGGGCCGCGGCCCCGTCCACCGAGGCCCGCCCGTCGACGTCCACCGAGGCCCCGCCGACCGACCGCCGACCGCGGGCCCGGCGGGGTCCTGCGGGCCCGCGGACACCCGTACGGGCGGTCCGGCCGCCCGGATCCGCTTCCGGCCGGCCGGCCCGCACCGGCGCACCGGCCGGCCCGTGCCGAGCGGGCAACGAGCGCGTGGTTCGAGCCATTTCGTCCGATTAGCGCCTATCGTCGGGTTATGCCCATTCCACATGGCTCCCGAGGCGGTATGGCCTTCAGCGCGGACGAGCTGCGCGTGCTGCGACGTGCCCTGGAAGCAGTGGTGCGGCCCGCGCTCGTACCGGAACGCGAGGTCCGCGCCTGCCGCCGTCTCGCCCGGGCGGTGGACCAGGCGGACGGCGAGGCCGCCCGGCGGCGCGCCTTCCTCGTCGCCGACCTGCGCCGCTACCGCGCCGCGCTGCCCGGCTCCGCCCGCGGCTATCTGGAGAGCCTGGACGAGGCGCTGAGCGCCGGTTGCCCGACCGGCTCCGAGGATCTGGCCAGCCTGCGCCGGATCGCCTTCGGCGCGGCCGGCAGCACCGCGGACCGGCAGCGGGCCCGTCGGCTCCTCGACCGGCTCTCCGCCGCTCCTCCCGCCGCCCTGCCCGCGCGCCGCGAGGGGAGCGCCCGTCACCTCCTCGTCGTGCCGAGCGGCCTCGCCGGAGGTGTGCCCGTGCCGTCCCCGCCGTACCCCTGCCGGAACGGACGGGGCGCCGAGGGCGCCGCCGTACCGGGTTCCCGCCCGGCCGCCGACGGGCCCGGCCCGGCGGTCCGAGCCGCGTCCGGCCGCACCCCGGCACCCGGCCGCGCCGGGTGCCCAGCCGAAACCGACCACATCGCCGATCTCCGCGACGACACAGACAAGGACGGTGGGGAACACATGGCTGCCAAGGAAAGCGACGACCGCGAGCGCACCCCGCGCCCCGCGCCCGCCCCGGGCCCCAAGTCCCCCGGGCCCTCCGGCCCGCGGCCGACGAGGCCCGTACCGACGCCCGGCGAGGTCTTTCCGCCCCGTCGCCGGCCCAAGCCCCCGCCCGGCGACCGGTCCGTCCCGCCCGAGGAGCACCTCCGGACGGACGCCCTGTCCGCCTGAGCCCTCCGCGGTGCGGACGGGGGTCGGACCGCCCGGCCGCCCGACCGCACACCCGTACGCCGTGCGCCGCCGCGCGGGCCCGCTCTCCAGGGGCCCGCGCGGCGGCGTTCCGGCGCTGGCCTACTCTGGTGCCCGGACCCCCGTGCGCCGTGCGCGGCCGGTCCGGCGACAGCACGTACCGCAGCAGGAGGCCGGGAGCAATGGACTACATCGCCGCACTGACCCCCTCCGTGGTGATGGCCATCGCCTTCATCGCGCTGATCGTGACGATCGTCAAGACGCAGGGCGGGCCGAACAAGTCCAAGGAGGACGCCGCCGTCGACGCCGCTTTCGCGCGCGCCGAGGCGAGCCGCCGCGAGAGCGCCGCCGACGGCGGCCCCGCGGCCTGAGCCGCCCCTTTCCCGTTCGCCGCACGGACGGCCTCCACGGCCGTGCCGCGTGTTTCCCGCACCCATATCCTTCAGCTGTGCCGCGACCATTGGGTGACCTCGAAGACGCCGTGATGACGCGGGTGTGGGAGTGGAACCGCCCGGTAACCGTCCGAGAAGTCCTGGAGGATCTCCAGCAGGGACGGCAGATCGCCTACACCACCGTGATGACCGTCATGGACAACCTTCACCAGAAGGGATGGCTCAGACGGGAGCAGGAGGGGCGTGCCTATCGATATGAGGCCGTCTCCACCCGCGCCGCTTATGCGGCCGCACTGATGAACGAGGCGTGGTCGGAGAGTGACAACCCGGCCGCCGCACTGGTCGCCTTCTTCGGCATGATGTCGCCGCAACAGACCGAAGCCCTGCGTGATGCCCTGCGCGTCGTGCAACTCAATGGCGAACGTCTGACCGAACCGGGTGAGCGATAGCGTTCCCTCATGCCAGAAGCCATAACCGCGCTCCATGTCCGCAGGGCCCGTACGACCGACGTGCGCGCCGTACGCCGCCTCATCGACGTCTACGCCGGCGATCGCATCCTGATGGACAAAGCGACGGTGACGCTTTACGAGGACATCCAGGAGTTCTGGGTCGCGGAGCGGGACAGCGACGGTGAAGTGGTCGGTTGCGGCGCGCTCCATGTGATGTGGGAGGACCTCGCAGAGGTGCGCACCCTGGCCGTGGATCCGGCACTCAAAGGAACAGGCGTGGGGCACCGGCTTCTGGGGAAGCTGGTCGAGACGGCGCGCGGGCTCGGAGTCAGCCGTATTTTCTGTCTGACGTTCGAGGTCTCCTTCTTCGCGAAGCACGGTTTCACCGAGATCGGTGAGGCTCCGGTGGACGGCGACGTGTACAGCGAGCTGCTGCGATCGTACGACGAAGGGGTTGCCGAGTTCCTCGGCCTGGAGCGGGTGAAGCCCAACACCCTGGGCAACAGCAGGATGCTTCTGCACCTTTGATACGGGCATTGCCACTCCCCGGATCACCGGCGACTATGTCCGAAAGGTCCACTCGCTGCCCAGCCCCGGATCGGGTCAAGCCCTCCCGAGGGTTTGAATTTCCACGAGAAAAGGGGTTTGCTGTCGTCGTCAATATCGGTAATCGGTTATGTCGGCCTGTCATCCAGAACGGGGCGGCGACGCAGCGAATGGGAGTAAGCCGGTGGCACAGAAGGTTCAGGTTCTTCTCGTTGACGACATCGACGGTGGCGAAGCCGATGAGACGGTGACGTTCGCACTGGACGGCAAGTCCTATGAGATCGACCTCAACGCCGACAACGCGAGCAAGCTGCGGGACGCACTCGAAGACTTCGTGAAGGCGGGCCGTCGTACCGGCCGCTCGTCCGGGGGCCGCGGTAAGTCCGGCCGTACCGCTGCCGCTTCCGCGGGCGGCGATACCCCGAAGATTCGCGCATGGGCCAAGGAGAACGGCTACGACGTCAATGAGCGCGGCCGTATTCCCACGAACATCCAGGAGGCCTACCGGAAGGCCAACGGCTGACTTCGGTACGCCTCCGGGCCGGTGGCGGTGGCATTGTGCCACCGAAGCACTACCGGTCTTCTTGCAGGAAAATCCGCCACCTCCGCCGGGGCGGGGCTCACGCTTATCCGACTCCGGGAAGCCGATTCGACACTGTTCGCAGTGGACGGGGCGAATCGGCCGGCTTCCCGGGGGCCGGATTTCCCTCGCGCCGACCGGTACGGGACGCATCCGCGTGCCGCCCGGCGGGACTTCGCCGGATCCGGAGCACTTGATGTCCGATATGTGAATATTGACGACTCCTCGGGGCTCCGGGGTCGCATTCCCGGTCGTTCACCGAGGGTTTCCGCTCTCTCCGGTTCTGTGACTGACCGTGATGCTGGATCTTCCGGACCGGTGAAGACCTTGTTCGCCAGAAGCGGAGGCCCTTCGGGCCCGTCCTGTGTGCACATCCCGGGCGCCGCGGGGAAAGCTCCTCGTGAGGGCGGTGCCGGGGCAGTGGTGCGGCGGCGCGAACGGCCGGTGCGGAGGCCGACGTTCGCGCTCGGCGTACTCAAAGGAGTCTGATCCGCCTGGCCTGCGGGAACATCGTCTCGCACCATCGGGTTGGAACTGTTGTCGTCCGTTCGGGACAGCGGTTCAGAACCGGTGGACGTCGCCTCGTGCGAGGAGGGTCCGAAAGCCCTCCGGCGGAGACGGCGGTATCCGGACGGGTGTCGGCAGTTGGAATGAGCGGTCCCCGCTTGCGGGACTAAGCTGCGGAAGGACAGAGAGGGGAGCGTCCCCTAGCTGACTGACCGCTCTGAGGAGCGATTAACGATGTTCGAGAGGTTCACCGACCGCGCGCGGCGGGTTGTCGTCCTGGCTCAGGAAGAAGCCCGGATGCTCAACCACAACTACATCGGCACCGAGCACATCCTCCTGGGCCTGATCCACGAGGGTGAGGGTGTCGCCGCTAAGGCCCTGGAGAGCCTCGGGATCTCGCTTGAGGCTGTCCGCCAGCAGGTGGAGGAGATCATCGGCCAGGGCCAGCAGGCCCCGTCCGGCCACATCCCCTTCACGCCCCGTGCCAAGAAGGTCCTGGAGCTCTCGCTCCGCGAGGCCCTTCAGCTCGGCCACAACTACATCGGCACCGAGCACATCCTGCTCGGCCTGATCCGCGAGGGCGAGGGCGTCGCCGCCCAGGTCCTGGTGAAGCTGGGCGCCGATCTGAACAGGGTGCGGCAGCAGGTCATCCAGCTGCTCTCCGGGTACTCGGGCGGCAAGGAGACAGCCGCCGCCGGTGGTCCCGCAGAGGGCACGCCCTCCACCTCCCTCGTGCTCGACCAGTTCGGCCGCAACCTCACCCAGGCCGCCCGTGAATCCAAGCTCGACCCGGTCATCGGGCGCGAGAAGGAGATCGAGCGGGTCATGCAGGTGCTGTCGCGCCGCACGAAGAACAACCCGGTGCTCATCGGCGAGCCCGGCGTCGGCAAGACGGCGGTCGTCGAGGGCCTGGCCCAGTCCATCGTCAAGGGCGAGGTGCCCGAGACCCTCAAGGACAAGCACCTCTACACCCTCGACCTCGGCGCGCTGGTGGCCGGTTCCCGCTACCGCGGTGACTTCGAGGAGCGCCTGAAGAAGGTGCTCAAGGAGATCCGCACCCGCGGCGACATCATCCTGTTCATCGACGAGCTCCACACCCTGGTCGGTGCCGGCGCCGCCGAGGGCGCGATCGACGCCGCCAGCATCCTCAAGCCGATGCTGGCCCGCGGTGAGCTCCAGACCATCGGTGCCACCACGCTCGACGAGTACCGCAAGTACCTGGAGAAGGACGCGGCGCTGGAGCGTCGTTTCCAGCCCATCCAGGTCGCCGAGCCCTCGCTCTCGCACACCATCGAGATCCTCAAGGGCCTGCGCGACCGGTACGAGGCGCACCACCGGGTCTCCATCACCGACTCCGCCCTCGTCGGCGCCGCGACGCTGGCCGACCGGTACATCTCGGACCGCTTCCTGCCGGACAAGGCGATCGACCTGATCGACGAGGCCGGCTCCCGGATGCGCATCCGCCGGATGACCGCGCCGCCGGACCTGCGCGAGTTCGACGAGAAGATCGCGAACGTGCGTCGCGAGAAGGAGTCCGCGATCGACGCGCAGGACTTCGAGAAGGCCGCGTCCCTGCGCGACACCGAGAAGCAGCTCCTCGGCCAGAAGGCCACCCGGGAGAAGGAGTGGAAGGCCGGCGACATGGACGTCGTCGCCGAGGTGGACGAGGAGCTGATCGCCGAGGTCCTCGCCGCTTCCACCGGCATCCCGGTCTTCAAGCTGACCGAGGAGGAGTCCTCCCGGCTGCTGCGCATGGAGGACGAGCTGCACAAGCGCGTCATCGGCCAGGAGGACGCCATCAAGGCGCTCTCCCAGGCGATCCGGCGTACGCGTGCCGGTCTCAAGGACCCGAAGCGGCCCGGCGGTTCGTTCATCTTCGCCGGCCCGTCCGGTGTGGGTAAGACGGAGCTGTCCAAGACGCTCGCCGAGTTCCTCTTCGGCGACGAGGACGCGCTGATCTCGCTCGACATGTCCGAGTTCAGCGAGAAGCACACCGTCTCTCGGCTGTTCGGTTCGCCTCCCGGCTACGTCGGATACGAGGAGGGCGGCCAGCTGACCGAGAAGGTCCGCCGCAAGCCGTTCTCCGTCGTGCTCTTCGACGAGGTCGAGAAGGCCCACCCGGACATCTTCAACTCGCTGCTGCAGATCCTGGAGGACGGTCGGCTGACCGACTCCCAGGGCCGGGTCGTGGACTTCAAGAACACCGTCATCATCATGACGACGAACCTCGGCACCCGGGACATCTCCAAGGGCTTCAACCTCGGCTTCGCCGCACAGAGCGACGTCAAGGCCGGCTACGACCGGATGAAGGCCAAGGTCAACGAAGAGCTGAAGCAGCACTTCCGGCCGGAGTTCCTCAACCGTGTCGACGACACCGTCGTCTTCCACCAGCTGACGCAGGCCGACATCATCCAGATCGTCGACCTGATGATCGCGCAGGTGGATGAGCGGCTGAAGGACCGCGACATGGGCCTGGAGCTCAGCGGCGAGGCCAAGGAGCTGCTCGCCAAGCGCGGGTACGACCCGGTCATGGGCGCCCGTCCGCTGCGCCGCACGATCCAGCGCGAGATCGAGGACACGCTCTCGGAGAAGATCCTCTTCGGCGAGCTGCGTCCCGGCCACATCGTGGTCGTGGAGGTCGAGGGCGAGGGCGAGCAGGCCAAGTTCACCTTCCGCGGTGAGGAGAAGGCGGCCCTGCCGGACGTTCCGCCCATCGAGGCGGCCGGTGGCGGTCCCAACCTGACCAAGGACAGCTGAGCCGACACGGAGCACGGCAGGCCGGCCCGGACGCGTACCGCGTGTCCGGGCCGGCCTTCGTCGTGCGCGCGGGCGGTGCTCGGAGGCCGGCGGGTGGCCGGCCGGCGTGCGCGGTCGGCGCGGGGGCCGGCCCCGGGGTGGCGCGCGGGCGGGTCGGGCGGGTCGGGCGATGAGTTTCCGGCGGGTGCGGGGTCTGACTGTGTGGGCGCCGCGAGAGGCGCCCGTGAGACCTCAGGAGGCGGCCATGCTGTACATGATCCAGCTGCTCGACGACACCGAGACCTGGGAGGCGGAGATGTCCCGGCTCAGCGGTGACGACATGGGGCGGATGTTCGCCCACATGGAATCGGTCAACGAGGAGTTGAAGGCGAACGGTGAATGGGTGGAGGCCCGGGGCCTCGGCGGCCCGAGCGCCGTGCTCAGCGTCTCCGCGACGCCCGGCGGCGAGCCCCGGGTGACCAAGGGGCCGCAGCGGGCCGGCGGCATGATCCTCTCCGGCTACTGGATCGTCGACCTGGCGAGCCGGGAGCGTGCGGTGGAGCTGGCCGCCCGTATCTCGGCCTGCCCGGGGCCCGGTGGCGAGCCGTACAACACTCCGGTGGAGCTCCACCGGCTTCCGGAGGAGCCGGAGCAGTAGACCCGGAGCGACCGACCGTGCGCACGGCCGGGGCGGCGGTGTTCAGGGACGCTGCGGGGCGGGGAGGTCCGGCGGGGCGCTGCCGTGCGGGGTGGCGGGGAGTCGGAGGGTGGCGAGCGCGCCCGGTGTGAGGTTGCGGAAGACGAGGCGGGCGCCGAGCACCCGGGCCTGGCCGGCGGCGATGGTCAGGCCGAGGCCGTGCCCCTGTCCGGCCCGGTCGCTGGTGCCGGTGCGGAACCGGCTCGGCCCCTCCGCCAGCAGCTCCTCGGGGAAGCCCGGCCCGTGGTCGCGCACCCGCAGGACGCGTTCGGCCACCTCGATCCGCAGCGGCGGCGATCCGTGCCGGACGGCGTTGGCGATCAGATTGCCCAGGATGCGTTCCAGCCGCCGCGGGTCGGTGGTGACGTGCGCGTCCTGTTCGACGCGCACCTCGGCGTCCGGTGCCAGCACCCGCACCCGCCGTGTCACGAACTCGCCGAGGGCGATCTCCTGGAGCTCCGCGCGCTCCGCCGCGCCGTCGAGCCGTGCCACCTCCAGCACGTCCTCCACCAGGGTCCGCAGCACCTCGGCCCGGTCGCGCACCAACTCGGCGGGGCGGCCCTCGGGCAGCAGTTGCGCCGCGGTGAGCAGCCCGGTCACGGGGGTGCGCAGCTCGTGCGCGATATCGGCGGTCACCCGTCGTTCCGCCTCCAGCCGTGCCTGGAGCGCGTCGGCCATCTCGTCCACGGCGCGGGCGAGTTCGGCGATCTCGTCGCGCGGCCGTTCGCCGATGTACTCCCGTACGCGGGCGTCGGAGTCGCCCTCGGTGACGCGTACGGCGGCGGTTGCCGCCCGGCGCAGACGGCGGGAGAGGCGACTGCCGATGAGCACGCCGAGCGCGGTGGAACCCGCGACGACGGAGAGCGAGCCGAGGATCAGCGTTCTGGACAGGTCGTCCAGGACCGAGTAGCGGTCGGTGAAGCGGGAGTGCAGCGAGAGTATGCCGCCGTCGGGCAGCGGGGTGGCGGCCCAGACGTCGGGCACCTCGGAGTTGCCGTTGCTGACGTAGGTGGCGCGTTCGCCCCGCAGGACCGCGCGGCGCAGCGGGCCGGGCAGATCGGGGTCGTTGAGGGCGGAGCCGAGCGCGACGCGTTCGGTGGACTCGTAGATGCGCAGGGCGGACTGGAGCCGCTCGTCCTGCACGTCCCGGCTGCTGCTGAGCATGGAGACCTGGGTGGCGTTGTAGATGATCAGGCTCAGCAGCAGCGCGACGAGCGCGCTCACCGCCGCGATCGCCGTACTGACCTTCCAGCGCAGCCCCACCCGGAGCGCGGTGCGGGAGGGCCGCAGTCTCACCCGCACCGGCTCAGCCCTTCAGTTTGTAGCCGAAGCCACGGACGGTCTCGATGCGCTGCTGGCCGATCTTGGCGCGCAGCCGCTGTACGTGGACGTCCACCACGCGGGTGTCGCCGCCCCAGCCGTAGTCCCAGACGCGTTCGAGGAGTTGGTCGCGGGAGAGCACGGTGCCGGGCGCGGTGGAGAACTCCAGCAGCAGTCGCATCTCGGTCGGGGTGAGCGGTACGGGGCTGCCGTCCCGGCGCACCTCCATGCCCTCCGTGTCGACCTCGAGATCGCCGAAGCTGAGCACGCTCTCGCCGCTTCCCGCCTCGGCCGGGGCGCCCGGGCCCGGGTCCGGTTCCTGCCGGGAGTGCTGGAAGCGGCGCAGCACCGCGCGGATGCGGGCGACGAGCACGGCGCCGTCGAACGGTTTGGTGACGTAGTCGTCGGCGCCGGCCTCCAGCCCGAGGACCACGTCGATGGAGTCGGCCCTGGCCGAGAGCATGATGACCGGCACCGTCGAGTCGTCCCTGATGCGCCGGCACAGGCTCACGCCGTCCAGCCCGGGGACCATCACGTCCAGCAGCGCCACGTCGGGACGGTCGGCGCGGAACGCGTCGAGGCCGGCGAGCCCGTCCGGGACCGCCGTGACGCGGAACCCGTCGCGCTCCAGCGTCAGTTGCAGCGCCTCCCGGATGACGTCGTCGTCCTCCACGAACAGCACATGTGTGTCGGCCACCGCGTGCTCAGCCCTCCCCGTCGTCCCGGCCCTCGTCGGTCGGCTTCGGATAGTCCTTGTAGACGCGGTCCATCTCGGCGAACTTGCCACCGCGCCACATGTACGTCACCACATCCTGACCGGTGGGGCAGCACATGGCGTCCCCGTCCAGGTAGATCTGCTGGTCGACGCGGAGGGCGCTCTTGTCGACCTGGGCGTAGACCGCGACCTCCTCCTCGGCGAAGACGTTCACATAGCGCCCGTCCCGGGTCTCGCGGTAGACGTAGCTGCCGAGCCCCTTGCCGTCGGCGCAGCTGGTGACGTTCACGATCACGTCGGAGGCGCCCGCGCCGGTGAGCCGACCGTAGGCCACGTCGACCGGCCACTGCCCCGAGCACGGCACCAGGCTCTCCTTGACCTCGGCGCCGACCCTGGGGTCCTGCCGTACGAGCGTGATCACGTCCAACTGCCGCCGGGCGCCGGGCGGCGACACCTCGGGCGCCGAGAAGCTGGTGCTCGGAGCCACCGGGCTGGGGCTGTGGGACTTGTCCGGCTTGCCTCCGGGGCTCTTGGAGCCCGAAGGGGAGGGCGGTGTCTCGCTCGGTGTGACGGTGGCGGCCGGCAGCGGGGAGGCACGGCCCTCGGGGCCGGCGTCCGCGGCGGCGGGCTGCTCGACCCGTACGCCTTCGCCCGTCGCGCCGCAGCCGGCCACCGCGACGACCAGCAGCGCGGCGAAACCGGCGGAGGCGCCGCCGAGGACGCCCGCGCGCAGAGGGCTCAGGCGGCGCACACGGTCGGTGGTGCGACGGGCCGCGCGCACGCGGACGGCAGGCAGGCGAGATCGGTCGGCCGGCTCATCGGCTCCTCGTGTGTGTCCTGCTGCCACTGCTGCTCCCTGCTCAACAGCTCCGAGCGCAGCCGGGCGAGTGCCCGGTGCAGCGTGCTCTTCACCGTACCCACCGACATTCCGAGAGCCGAAGCGGTCTCCTCGGTGCTCAACTGCTCCCAGTGACGAAGGACGACCACGCTGCGCTGCTTGGGCGGCAGTGCCCACAGCAGCTCCAGCAGCAGCTCGCGGTCGGCGCACTGCTCGATGCCGTCCTCGACGCCGATCACCTCGGGCAGCACGTCCGTCGGCACTTCCTCCAGTTTCCTCGAACGCCACCACTCCGTACGCGTGTTGATCATCACTCGGCGCAGATAGGCGTCGGCCAGCGACTTGTCGGCGATCCTGTCCCACTTGTCGCAGGTGCGGGCGAGTGCGGTCTGGAGCAGGTCCTGTGCGTCCAGGGGGTCGGAGACCAGACGGCGTGCGCTGCGCAGCAGTGCGTCCTGCCGCGTCCGTACGTACTCCTCGAAGTCGAGCACCTGTGCCGTCGCCGTCATCTTCGCCTCCCCTGTCACGTCCCCCTGCCCGGATGCGGGCGGTACGGACAGGACAGTAGGGAGGCGGTGTTGCGGGGCTTTGCTCGACAGCGCACGGACGGCGCACGGGCACCCATCGGTTGTGTAACAGCGGGACGACAACTGATGTTGTGTCCCGCTTCACACCCTTTGCTCGGTCGTCTCTGGTCGGTCGTTCCCCCCCGGGGCCCGCGCCCGGCCGGCTCACCGGCCCCGGCGGGGCGCGGTGTCCGGTGCCTCAGCGGGCTGCGCTGTGCGGCCGACTGCGCGGCAGCCGGTAGACGCCGCCCGCCAGCGGCTCCACCAGTCCGTCCGCGACCAGCCCGTCCAGCGCCCGTGCGCGCTGGGCCGGTTCGTGCCAGACCTCGTCCAGGCGCTCCCTCGGCACCGGCGCCGAGGTCTCCCGGAGCACCGCGAGCAGCCGTCCGCGCACCTGGCGATCGGTGCCGGCGTACGTCTGGGTGCGCCGCGGCGGCCCTTCGTACGGCGGTGAACCGGCGATCTTCCAGGCGCACTCGGCGGCGACGGGGCAGGCGTGGCAGTCGGGTTTGCGGGCCGTGCAGACCAGCGCGCCCAACTCCATCGTCGCCGCCGCCCAGCGGGCCGCGGTCGCCTCCTCCTCGGGCAGCACCGCACGGGCGAGCTTGCGTTCGGCGGCGGTGGTGGCGTTCGGCGGGAACTCCTGGCCGCGGAAGAGCCGGGCGAAGACCCTGCGCACGTTGGTGTCCAGCACCGGATGGCGCTGGCCGTACGCGAAGGACGCCACCGCCGACGCCGTGTACTCGCCGACACCCGGCAGCGCCAGCAACTGGGCGTGCCCGGTGGGCACATCGCCGCCGTGGCGTTCCGCTATGGCCGCTGCGGCGCCGTGCAGCCGCAGTGCGCGGCGCGGATAGCCCAGCCGGCCCCAGGCGCGTACGGCCTCCCCGGGTTCCTCGGCGGCGAGGTCCGCGGGGCGCGGCCAGCGGGCCATCCACTGTTCGTAGACGGGCAACACCCGTGAGACGGGCGTCTGTTGAAGCATG
The DNA here is from genome assembly GCF_023072595.1 of Streptomyces sp. XM4193. Taxonomy (GTDB): domain Bacteria; phylum Actinomycetota; class Actinomycetes; order Streptomycetales; family Streptomycetaceae; genus Streptomyces. Next base: position 107,922 of record NZ_JALLGK010000008.1, on the reverse strand, counting down.
AACTCGCTGACCATCACGCCCCAGGCTCCGGCCTCGGGGCGTCGCCAGGGCAGCTCCCTGGCATGTTCGGTGAACCATTCGTTGACGGGAGCGTGCAGCCGCAGGGCGGCGCGGTGGTCGTCGGTCGCGTGGCATTCAGAGGTAGCAGTCATGGCCTTCCGATCCTGGCACGGAGCGCAGCAGTGGTGAAAACTCCGCGCCGCAGCCGGACAACGCCCGCTCCGGGGTGTCGCAACCGGACGAACCGGACGCCCGCAGAGCTCGTAGGACAACGAGACAAGGCGAAAGTTCGAAAAGGTTCACAACTTGCTCGCTTCGGCGGCGGGTACGGCCCTGTCCGAGGGCTGATGTCTCGTAAGGTTTCCGCGTGGGATCTATGCGCAATCCGGTCGGGCCGCTTCCCTCCTCCATCTACTGGCGTCGGAGGGCGGTGGCACTCGCGCTTGTCGCGATGCTGGTCATGCTCGTCGTGTGGGCGCTCAGCATGGGCGGTGGCGGCGGCAATCAGGCGGGCAAGGCGGGCCAGGACGATCGTGGTGAGGGCGCGGCGAGCTCCATCACGCCCGGGCCCACCAGCTCCGAGTCCGTACCCGACAACCGCCCCGGCGGCCGGGACGAGGAGGACGAGGAGGGTTCCGGCGGCGCCGACGACGACAACGAGGGCGGCACGGGCGGCTCCGGTTCCGGGGGGTCCGAGGAGTCGGAGGGATCGGACTCGGACGCCGGCTCGGGCGGTTCCGGCGGTTCGGGCGGCGGCGGGGACGTCGACGGGCTGGATGCCTGCCGCTCCGGCCAGGCGAAGGTCAGCCTGGTCGCCGCGCGGAACGAGTACGCGCCCGGCGAGCGACCCAAGCTGCGCCTGACGGTGGAGAACACCAGCGGCACCCCCTGCAAGGTGGACGTCAACGGCGACCGTGCGGTCTTCACCATCGTCGACAGCGACGACAGCACGATCTGGTCCTCCGAGCACTGCGCGGCCGACGGCAGCGACGAACTGCGGGTCGCCGCACGGGAGAAGACGACCCACACGCTCACCTGGAAGCGCGACCGCAGCGCCGCCTCCTGCGCCACGCCGTCGGGCGGAGCGCCGAAGGCCGGGACCTACCTGGTCGAGGTCGAGATCCCCGGCCTCGGCACCGCGCAGACCTCCTTCGTCCTCGCCAAGGACTGAGCCGGGGCGGCCGGCGACCGAGCCGGCAGCACCGCAGCGCGAAGGCCGTCACCACAGCGAAAAGGCCGTGAACCCCACCCGGGTTCACGGCCTTCGCGCTGTTTCCGTCGCCTCTCGGCCCTCGTCGCCCGCCGGCGTCAGACGTAGCGCTCCAGGATGGAGGACTCGGCGAGCCGCGACAGCCCCTCCCGGACCGAACGGGCCCGGGCCTCGCCGACGCCGTCCACGGCCTGGAGGTCGTCCACGCTCGCCGCGAGCAGCTTCTGGAGTCCGCCGAAGTGGTCGACCAGCCGCTCGATCACGGTGTTGGGCAGCCGCGGCACCTTCGCCAGCAGCCGGAAACCGCGCGGCGACACCGCGGAGTCCAGCGTCTCCGGCGCGCCGCTGTAGCCCAGGGACCGTGCCACGGTGGGGAGTTCGAGCAGCTCGGTGTGGCTGAGCCGGTCCAGCTCGCCGAGCGCGCCGCCGACCGTCCTGGTCCGCTTGCCGCTCGGCTCCGGCACGTAGTCGCGGGCGACGAGCTGGCGCTCCGGCTCGACGCCGGCAATCAGCTCGTCCAGCTGAAGCGCCAGCAGCCGCCCGTCGGTGCCGAGCTCCACGACGTACTCGGCGATCTCGGTGGCGATGCGGCGCACCATCTCCAGACGCTGGGAGACGGCCGCCACGTCCCGGACCGTCACCAGGTCCTCGATCTCCAGCGCGGAGAGCGTGCCCGCCACCTCGTCCAGCCGGAGTTTGTAGCGCTCCAGAGTGGCGAGCGCCTGGTTGGCGCGGGAGAGGATGGCCGCCGAGTCCTCCAGCACGCGCCGCTGACCGTCGACGTAGAGCGCGATCAGATGCATCGACTGGCTGACCGAGACGACCGGGAAACCGGTCTGGATCGACACCCGCTGTGCGGTGCGGTGCCGGGTGCCGGTCTCCTCGGTGGGGATGGAGGCGTCCGGCACGAGCTGCACGCCCGCCCGCACGATCTTGGTGACGTCCCGGTCGATGATCAACGAGCCGTCGAGCTTGCACAGCTCCCGCAGCCGCGTCGCGCTGAACTCGACGTCCAGTACGAAGCCGCCCGAACAGAGCGCTTCCACGGTCTTGTCGAAACCGAGCACGATGAGGCCGCCGGTGTTGCCACGCAGGACCCGCTCCAGCCCGTCCCGCAGTGCGGTTCCGGGGGCGACGGCGCTGAGTGAAGCCCGCAGCAGGCCGTCCGCGGTTCCTGCCCGTTCATTGGCTGCCACGGCGCTCCTTCGGTCGTGAGTGCGGGTGCCCCTCGACGTACGTTCGGCGTACTGGTGGACGGGCGTGACCGCGCCAAAGTCTACCGGCGTCCGTACGCGCCCGACGGTCCACTCCGCGCCGACGGGAACGACTCACCCGCCCGACGGCCCGAGTACGCCTCCGCTTCACCCGCGACTCACCTGCGACGGCGCGCTCCGACGCCCCGCTCGCCCGCCTCAGTGGGCGCCCGGCACCGGCTCCTCCCGCTCGGCGCGCCCGGGCCGCTCCTCGCGCCCGCCGGCGCTCCGCCGCCCGCCGCCGGACAGCCGCGGCAGGGTGCGCAGCGCCTCACCCACGTCGGCGACCTCCTTGACCCGCATCCCGGCCGGCACCCGCCCGGGGTCGGAGGGCACGAGAGCGTGGGTGAAGCCGAGCCGCGCCGCCTCCGCGAGCCGCCGCTGCACCCCGGTCACCCGCCGGACCTCGCCGGCGAGCCCGACCTCGCCTATCGCGACCAGGTTCTTCGGCAGCGGGGTGTCGCTCGCGGCGCTCGCCAGCGCCAGCGCCACCGCGAGATCCGCGGCCGGCTCGGTGAGCTTCACCCCGCCCACGGTGGCGCTGTAGATGTCCCGCTTGCCCAGCGCGCTGATCCGGCCGCGCTGCTCCAGCACGGCCAGCATCATCGACACCCGGGAGGTCTCCAGGCCGGAGGTCGTGCGGCGGGGCGAGGGGATCTGGGAGTCGACGGTGAGCGCCTGCACCTCGGCCACCAGCGGCCGGCGACCCTCCAGCGTCACGGTCAGACAGGTGCCGGGGACGGGCTCGTCCCTGCGGGTCAGAAAGAGCCCGGAGGGGTCGGCCAGCCCGACGATGCCCTCGTCGTGCAGCTCGAAGCAGCCGACCTCGTCGGTGGTGCCGTATCTGTTCTTCACGCCGCGCACGAGCCGGAGCCGGGCGTGCCGGTCGCCCTCGAAGTGCAGCACCACGTCGACCAGATGCTCCAGCAACCGGGGCCCGGCGATCGTGCCGTCCTTGGTGACGTGGCCGACGAGCAGCGTCGCCATCCCGCGCTCCTTGGAGGCCCGGATGAGGGCACCGGCCACCTCCCGGACCTGGGAGACACCGCCGGGCGCGCCGTCAATCTCGGACGAGGCGACGGTCTGCACCGAGTCCATCACCAGCAGGGAGGGCTGTACGGCGTCGAGATGGCCGAGCACGGCCGACAGATCCGTCTCGGCGGCGAGGAAGAGGTTGTCGTCCAGCGCGCCGATCCGGTCCGCGCGCATCCGCACCTGGCTCGCCGACTCCTCGCCGGTGACGTACAGCGTGCGGTGCGCGGGCGCCGCCGCCTTGGCCGCGACATCCAGCAGCAGCGTCGACTTGCCCACTCCGGGCTCGCCGGCCAGCAGCACCACCGCGCCGGGGACCAGACCGCCGCCCAGCACCCGGTCGAGCTCGTCCACCCCGGTGCTGCGGGCCTCGGCCTGCCGGGCGTCGACCTGGCCGATGGGCAGCGCGGGCGTGGAGACCCGCCCGGCGGCGGTGGTGCGCACGCCGGGGGCGGCACCGACCTCCTCGACGGTGCCCCAGGCCTGGCACTCCGGGCAGCGGCCCAGCCATTTGGCCGTGCTCCAGCCACATTCGGTGCAGCGGTACGAGGGGCGGTCCTTGGCGGACGACTTGCGGGCAGCCATGTCGATCACCGTAGCCGTGCCCACCGACAGCGCGGACTCCTCCGGTGCGCCGGGGCCGGGCCCACGAGTGGGGCGCGCGGCCGGGCGAGGTGTCGGGGCGGAGGGTTTCGGCTGGTCGGAGCTGTCCCCTTTCGAGTGAGATCGTCACTCATTAGGGTTAAACCTTCGCCACCGATCCCGGTCCGCCCCCTCGCGCCGCCTAGCGTCGCGGGGTGATGAGCAGCAGGCGCGAACACCCCACGAACTCCACCGGCGCACGCCAAGCGCGCCGTGGCTCGCGGCACCCCGGGAACGGGCCGGCCCCCGCGGCCCTCTCCGGCGCCGCTGCCGCCGTCCAGGACGTCCACGGCGCGGGCGACGACCCGTACCTCGACGGACTGTTCACCTACTGCCTGTCGATCATGTGCGAGCACGACGAGGCCGTCTCCGCGCTCGGTCTCGCGCTCTCCGTCGCCGAACGGCAGCGGGAGCGCGACCGTGCGCCGCAGGACCCCGCGCACCAGCGGCCCTGGCTGTACGCCCTCGCCCGCTGGGCCTGTCTGCGGCGCCTGGCCACCCTGCGCGAGGCCGCCCGCCCCCGGGAGCCCATCAAGCTCGACGGTCCGCTCGCCACCCGGCGCCGCCAGGAGCTCGCCGCTCTCGGCTGGCCCGAGGCGGCGGGTACTACGCCGGAGCAGCGCGAGGCCCTGGAGCTCGCGGTGCGCCACCAACTCCCGGTCGACGAGGTCGCGTTGGTGCTCTCCATGGAGTCCGCCGCGACCCGGATGCTGCTGTCCGGCGCGGCCTGCGAGGTGGAGCGGACCCGCGCCGCGCTGTCCGTCGTGAACAGCGGCGGCTGCGGAACGGTCAGCAGGCTGGGCGGCGACACCGAGGTGGTGCTCAGCGCCGCGCTCCGCCGCGAACTGGTGCGGCACGTCGACGAGTGCGGCGAGTGCCGGCTCGCCGCCGAGAAGCACATGGCGGGCGAGCCGTGGCCCGGTACGGCGCCGGGCCGCTCCCGGCAGCTGGCGGTGCTGAAGGCGTCCCGTCCGGTGGTGCACGCGGCGCTGGTGGCCGCGCTCCGGGCGCGCGCGCAGCCCGCGCCGCGGTTCGACCGGCACGGCTTCCCGGCGGAGGCGAAGGAGCGCACCGCGCGGATGGGCAAGCTGCGCGCCCGGGCGGTGACGACGACGGTGGCCGCCGCGGTGGTGGCGGCGCCCGTGCTGGCGCTGTGGGCGGCGTACCGCGGCGCGCCGCTGGTCGGCGAGGGCCGGGACGGCAGCTCGGTGGCGACCAGCGACGCCGACGACCCGGCGGCGGAGGAGAGCTACCCGTACGAGAACGCGGGCAACGCCGACCGTGCGCCCGGCGACCGCAAGAGCCCCAACGGCCGTACCGGGGACGACCGGGACGGCGAGGAGGACGACGGCAAGCCGGGCGGGAGCACCAAGCTGCCCGGCGGCTCGGACGACCCCGACAGCTCCCCGGACGAGGGCTCGGAGAGCCCCGACGAGAGCCCCAGCGAATCGCCGGGCCGGCTCTCCGTCCAGGCCAGGCCCGCGGGCGACGTCACGCTGATCACGCTGACCAACACCGGCGGTTCCAAGCTCGACTGGTCCGCGGCCACCGACGCCAGATGGCTGCGGGTCAGCAAGCTCTCGGGCCAGCTGTCGCCGGGCGAGTCGTACACGGTGCGGGTCGACGTGCGCCGCTGGGAGCCGGAGGGTCCGTGGACGGCGCGGGTGCACTTCGCCCCCTCGGGCACCGTCATCACCATCCAGGGCCAGGGCCGCGAGCCCGCCCCCGAACCGTCCGAGCCGGAGCCCTCCGAGCCCGCCCCGGACCCCGAACCCTCCGAACCGGTCCCCTCCGCCTGAGCCCGCTCGGCGCCGCCCGTGCCGCGCGACGCGCCCGTGCCGCGTCGCAGAGCCGCGTCGTGAACGCGGACGGCGGCGAACGGGGTGCTGGCGTACGGCAGTTGCCCGCGGGGCGCTGTGAACCGGGCGCGCAGGTGCGGGAGTTGGCCGACCTGGGCGCGAACCGGACCGGCTCGTACGCCGGTTGCCACCGATCGGTGGCAACCGGCCGCGCCGGCACCGAAGTTGGCCGCTGTGGGCGTGAACCGGACCGGCCCGACGTGGGCGCGAACCGAACCGGCCCGGCCTGCGCCGGTGGGCGCGGGTCGGGCCGGGGTTGCCGCGGTGGTCAGTCGGTTCGGCTCGGGGCCGGGTCGGCGGGGTGCGCGGCCACCAGCGGGAGGGCGGCGGCCAGTCGCTGCTCGCAGAGCTCGGTGAGCCTGTCGTAGCCGTCCTTGCCCATCAGCTCGATCAGCTCGGGGCGGTAGGAGACGTAGACCGGGTCGCCGGCGCCGTGCGCGCTGGTCGCGCCGGTGCACCACCAGTGCAGGTCGTGTCCGCCCGAGCCCCAGCCGCGGCGGTCGTACTCGCCGATGGAGACGTACAACTTCTGCTCGCCGTCAGGGAGTTCGACCCATTCGAAGGTGCGCCGGACCGGGAGCTGCCAGCAGACGTCCGGTTTGGTCTCCAGCGGTTCGCGGCCGGCCTGGAGCGCCTGGAGGTGCAGGGCGCATCCCGCGCCGCCGGGGAAGCCGGCGCGGTTGTTGAAGATGCAGGCGCCCTCCCAGCGGCGGGTCTTGCGCTCGCCCTCGTCGTCGGTCTCGACCCAGCCGGTCTCGTTGCCCTCGGCGTGGAACTGCCACTGTTCGGGGGTGAGTCGCGCGGCGTGCGCGGCCACCCGGCGTTCGTCGTCCTCGTCGGAGAAGTGCGCGCCCAGTGTGCAGCAGCCGTCCGCGGCACGGCCGGCCTGGATGCCCTGGCAGCCCTGGCCGAAGATGCACGACCAGCGGGACGTCAGCCACGTGAGGTCGCAGCGGAAGACCTGCTCGTCGTCGGCGGGATCGGGGAACTCCACCCACGCCCGTGCGTGGTCGAGGTCCACTTCCTCGCCGCGGCGCCGCTGTTTCTTACCACCGAGGTTGCGGATTTCTCCCGGCTTCGAGTGTTTCGTCTTGCCCACGTGCCCCAGAGTACGGGGGACGGCCCCCGCGACGCGCCGACCGCGTTAGCGTGCTGTCCCATGAGACTTGGTGTCCTCGACGTGGGTTCCAACACCGTTCACCTTTTGGTGGTGGACGCGCACCCCGGCGCACGCCCCCTGCCCGCCTACTCCCACAAGGCGGAGCTGCGCCTGGCCGAACTCCTCGACGAGGGCGGTGCGATCAGTCCCGAGGGCGTCGACCGGCTGGCGAACACGGTCAAGGAAGCGCTGGAGGTCGCCGAGGACAAGGGGGTCGAGGACGTACTGCCGTTCGCCACCTCCGCCGTCCGCGAGGCCAGCAACGCCGACCGTGTGCTGGAGCGGGTCGCCGCCGACACCGGGGTGCAGCTGCGGGTGCTCTCCGGGCCGGACGAGGCGCGGCTGACGTTCCTGGCGGCGCGCCGCTGGTTCGGCTGGTCCGCCGGCCGGCTGCTGGTGCTCGACATCGGCGGCGGTTCGCTGGAGATCGCGTACGGCCTGGACGAGGAGCCGGACGCGGCCGTGTCGCTGCCGCTGGGCGCGGGGCGGCTGACCGGCGGCTGGCTGCCGGGCGACCCGCCCGACCAGGACGACGTGCGCGCCCTGCGGCGGCACGTGCGGGCCGAGATCGCGCGGGTGGTCGGGGAGTTCAGCCGTCTGGGGGCGCCGGACCACGTGGTGGCGACGTCCAAGACCTTCAAACAGCTCGCCCGGCTCGGCGGCGCGGCCCGCTCCGCCGAGGGCCTGTACGTCCAGCGGGATCTGGACCGCAAGACGCTGGAGGAGTGGGTGCCGCGGCTGGCCGGAATGACGGCCGCCGAGCGGGCGGAGCTGCCGGGCGTCTCCGAGGGCCGGGCGCGGCAGTTGCTGGCCGGCGCGCTGGTGGCCGAGGGCGCGATGGACCTGTTCGGCGTCGAGATGCTGGAGGTGTGCCCGTGGGCGCTGCGCGAGGGCGTGATCCTGCGCCGACTGGACCGGCTGCGCAACGGCTGACCGCGACCGGCCGCCCGGCGGTGCGCACAGCCGGTGACCGGGCGCGTCGGCGTCTCGGGTGCCGGGCCGGGACGCCGGCGGTGGGCCCGTCCGGAGGTACGCCCGTCCGTCGGCACGAGCCCGTGGCGTTCCGGCGCGGGGCGCGGCGGCGCGCGACCCAGGTACGGACCGGGGCCCGCTTCGCCGTAGGCTGAGCGGGTGGCAGAGGACTTCACAGGTGCGGCACGGGCCCCGGAGCCGAAGGTCGCCCTGTCCACGGCGTCGGTGTACCCCGAGTCGACCTCGGCGGCCTTCGAGATCGCCGCGCGTCTGGGGTACGACGGGGTCGAGGTCATGGTGTGGACCGATCCGGTCAGCCAGGACGTCGACGCGCTCCGGCGGCTCTCCGACCAGCACGGCGTGCCCGTGCTCGCGGTGCACGCGCCCTGCCTCCTGATCACCCAGCGGGTCTGGTCGACCGACCCGTGGACGAAGCTCAAGCGCGCCCGCAGCGCGGCCGAGACGCTCGGCGCCTCGACGGTGGTGGTCCACCCGCCGTTCCGCTGGCAGCGTTCCTACGCGCGGGAGTTCGTGGCCGGGATCTGGCGCATGGCGGGGGAGACGGACGTCAGGTTCGCGGTGGAGAACATGTACCCGTGGCGCTACCGGGACCGCGAGCTCCAGGCGTACGCGCCCGACTGGGACCCGACCACCGACGACTACCGCCACTTCACCCTGGACCTGTCGCACACCGCGACCTCGCGCAGCGACACCCTCGCGATGGTGGAGGCCATGGGCGACCGGCTCGGCCACCTCCACATCGCCGACGGCAACGGCTCGGCGAAGGACGAGCACCTGGTGCCGGGCCGCGGGAAGCAGCCCTGCGCCGAGGTGCTCGCCAGGCTGGCCGCGGGCGGCTTCGACGGCCACGTCGTGGTCGAGGTCAACACCCGCAGGGCGATGACCTCCGCCGAGCGCGAGGCCGACCTCGCCGAGGCGCTCGCCTTCACCCGGCTCCACCTCTCCTCGCCCGGGCTGGACTCGTGAGCGACCGCACGGGCGCGGAGGGCCCGCGCCGCCGGGGACGTCCGCGCGCCGAGGACTCGGTGGGGGCGGACCGCAGGTCGCGCATCCTGCGCTCGGCGCGCACCGAGTTCGCCGACCGCGGCTACGACAAGGCCTCGGTACGGGCGATCGCCCGCGGCGCGGAGGTCGACCCGGCGCTGGTCCACCACTATTTCGGCACCAAGGAACGGGTCTTCGAGGCCGCGGTGGAGACCGCGCTGGCGCCCTTGCGCCAACGGCTCGGCCGGCTGCGCGCCGTACCGCCGGAGGAGCTGGGCGAGCAGGTCACCGGCTTCTTCCTGGGTGTCTGGGAGAACCCGGACACCCGCGAGCCACTGATCGCACTGGTGCGTTCCGCGGTGAACAACGACACCGCGGCCCGGATCTTCCGCGGGGTGGTCACCAGGCTGCTGCTGCCGCGGATCGCCGGGGCGGTCGACCGGGCCGAGCGCGAGCTGCGGGTCGAGCTGGCGGTCGCGCAGCTGGTCGGCACGGCGCTGTTGCGCTACGTCATACGGATCGAGCCGCTGGCGGACGCGGACCCGCGGGAGCTGGTGCGCCGGCTGGCGCCGGTCGTCCAGCACCACCTGCTGGGGCCGGAGGCGGACGCGGCGGGCTCCGACGCCGCTGACGGGTCCGGAGCAGGAACCGACCGGTTCTGACGCCCGACGACCGACTGTCGGCCCACTTCCGGTCGCTCGTCGACCGGTTGTCGACCGGACGTCGACCAGGTGTCTCATGATGTGGGTGCCGTGTCCGGATCATGGATCTTCGGGCGTACGCTCGTAGGTCTCCGACGCGACTGCCGTCGCGGCGACGACCGGGCCGACAGGCGCGTCGGAAGCCGCGCGCAGCAACGCGCACAACGCCGTCCAGGGAGTGGAGCACCATGCCCGAGCTGAGGTCCAACACCGTCACCCGCGGCCGCAACATGGCGGGCGCCCGAGCCCTGCTCCGCGCCGCCGGCGTAGCGCGGGAGGACTTCGGCAAGCCGATCATCGCCGTGGCCAACAGCTTCACGGAGTTCGTGCCGGGCCACACACACCTCCAGCCGGTCGGCCGGATCGTCTCCGAGGCGATCAAGGAAGCCGGCGGCATCCCGCGGGAGTTCAACACGATCGCGGTCGACGACGGCATCGCGATGGGCCACGGCGGGATGCTCTACTCGCTGCCCTCCCGCGACCTGATCGCGGACTCCGTCGAGTACATGACCGAGGCGCACTGCGCGGACGCGCTGATCTGCATCTCCAACTGCGACAAGATCACCCCCGGCATGCTGAACGCCGCGCTACGGCTCAACATCCCGACCGTCTTCGTCTCCGGCGGCCCGATGGAGGCCGGCAAGACCACGCTGGTCGACGGCACCGTCCGCTCCAATCTGGACCTGGTGCATGCCATGTCCGAGGCGGTCAGCGACGCCACCTCCGACGAGGACCTCCAGCGCATCGAGGAGGCCGCCTGCCCGACCTGCGGCTCCTGTTCGGGAATGTTCACCGCCAACTCCATGAACTGCCTCGTCGAGGTGCTCGGCCTCGGACTGCCCGGCAACGGCTCGGTGCTCGCCACCCACACCGCCCGCAAGGAGCTGTACGAGGCCGCGGGCCGCACCGTCGTCGACATCGCGCTGCGCCACTACGAGCAGGACGACCACTCCGTCCTCCCGCGCAGCATCGCCACCCGCGCCGCGTTCGAGAACGCCATGGCGCTGGACGTCGCGATGGGCGGCTCCACCAACACCGTGCTCCACCTGCTGGCCGCCGCGCAGGAGGCCGAGCTCGACTTCGTGATGGACGACATCGACGCCGTCTCGCGCCGGGTGCCCTGCGTGTGCAAGGTCGCGCCCAACGGGGCGTACCACATGGAGGACGTGCACCGCGCGGGCGGAATCCCGGCGATCCTGGGCGAGTTGCACCGCGGCGGCTATCTGCACGAGGACGTCCACGCCGTGCACGCGGCCTCGCTCCCGGACTGGCTCAAGCAGTGGGACATCCGCGGCGGTTCGCCCGCGCCGGAGGCGGTGGAGATGTTCTACGCGGCGCCCGGCTGCGTGCGTTCGGCCACCGCCTTCTCGCAGAGCGAGCGCTGGGACACCCTGGACACCGACGCCGAGAACGGCTGCATCCGCGACGCCGAGCACGCCTACTCCGCCGACGGCGGCCTCGCCGTGCTCAGCGGCAACCTGGCCGTCGACGGCTGCGTGGTGAAGACCGCCGGCGTCGACGAGTCGATCTGGACCTTCGAGGGCCCGGCAGTGGTCGTGGAGTCCCAGGAGGACGCGGTCGACGCGATCCTGAAGAAGCGCGTCAAGGAGGGCGACGTCGTGGTCGTCCGCTACGAGGGCCCCAAGGGCGGCCCGGGGATGCAGGAGATGCTCTACCCCACGGCGTTCCTCAAGGGCCGCGGGCTGGGCGCGAAGTGCGCGCTGATCACCGACGGACGCTTCTCCGGCGGCACCTCCGGACTCTCGATCGGGCACGTCTCCCCGGAGGCGGCGGCCGGCGGCGTGATCGCGCTGGTCCGCGACGGCGACCCGATCGCCATCGACATCCCGAACCGCACCATCGAACTCAAGGTCCCGGACGCCGAACTCGCCGCCCGGCGCGAGGAGTTGGGCGGCCGGTACGCGCCCGTCGCACGCGAGCGCAAGGTCTCGCAGGCGCTGCGGGCGTACGCCGCGATGGCCCTGTCCGCGGACAAGGGCGCGGTCCGCGACGTCAGCAAGCTCGGCTGAGCCGAGAAGGCCGCCCCCGGAGGCGGAAGGCCGCCCCTAGGCAGCCGAGGCCGGGCGCGCGCGGGCCGTGCGCCGGAGGCGCGGGTACGCGTCCCGCCGGGTCCGTCCGCCGGCGGCGGCGCAGCCTGCGGGTATCGGTGACGGCTCCGCTGTCCGGGCCCGCCGGTCGCGCACGGTTTTGACCCGTGCCGGTGTCACCCGGCGCCGCAGGGGCGCGGGCCCGGAGCGGGGGCTCGGAACGTCGGCCCGGAACGCCGGTGCCGCCGGGTGTCAGCCGCAGCCGCAGGAGCGCCGGCGGATCAGGGTGGACGGCAGCTGCCGCAGCCGGTCCCGGCGGCTGCCGTTGGTGCGCACCCCGTCGTCGAGCAGCAGGTCGACGGCTGCCCGCGCCATGGCCGGGCGGTCGGAGGCGACGGTGGTGAGCGGCGGATCGGTGAGCGCCGCCTCCTTCACATCGTCGAAGCCCGCGACCAGCAGCTCGCCGGGCACGTCGATCCGCAGCTCGCGCGCGGCGCGCAGCACTCCGATCGCCTGGTCGTCGGTGGCGCAGACGATGGCCGGCGGCCGGTCCGTCCGCTCCAGCAGGTCGAGCGCCACCCGGTAGGCGTCGTAGCGGTTGTACGGGGCCTGGAAGAGTCGGCCCTCGGTCTCGCGGCCGTAGGCGCTCATCGCGCGCCGCCAGCCCTCGACGTGGTCGGTGACCGGGTCGCCGATGGTGGGGGTGGACTCCACGCCGCCGAGGCAGGCGACGTACGCGGCGCCGTGGTCCAGCAGGTGCTCGGTGGCGCGCTGGGCGCCCGCGACGTCGTCGGTGACGACCGCGACGTCGTCGATCGCGTCCGGCCTGCGGTGCAGCAGCACCACACGGGCGTCCCAGGCGTCGATCTCGACGGCGGCCCGCTCGCTCAGTCCCTGGCTGACCAGGATGAGCCCGGCGACCCGCATGCCGAGAAAGGCCCGGAGGTAGTGCACCTCGCGCTCGTCGAGGTAGTCGGAGTTGCCGACCAGGACCATCTTTCCGCGCTCGGCGGCGGCCTGTTCGACGGCGTGCGCCATCTCGCCGAAGAAGGGCTGGCGGGCGTCGGGGAGGATCATGCCGATCAGGTCCGTGCGCCGGGAGGCCATCGCCTGGGCCACACGGTCGGGCCGGTAGCCGAGCTCGTTGATCGCGGCGAGGACGCGCTCCTTGGTCGCCGGGGCGACCGGGCGGGGCCCGTCGTTGATCACATAGCTCACCACCGCGGTGGAGGTACCCGCCAGCCTTGCCACGTCGTCTCGCGTCACCTTCGCCACGCCGGGCAGTCTACGCGGGGTGACCTTTCACGGCTGCCCCGCGTCGGGCCCGGGAACGCCCGCCGACAGGCGCATCGGACCGGATTCGGGCAGGCCGGGTGCGGCACTCGGACCGCGTCCGGGCGGGGCCGGTCCGGCGACCCGTGTGCCGTACACGCGGGCGCGGGGGTGCGACGCACCCGGGGAGCCGCGTCCCGGCGTGCGGAAGGCGGCCGTCGAGGACGGGCCCCGGGCGCGTACGGTCGCGGGCGCTCTCGGCCGGCCCGGCACCGAGCGGGTACGGGCGGCCCGGGCACGGTCGGGCGCGCGGGTGGGCCCGGTCGCACGCGGGAGCGGACCCGCCCGTCGGGAACGGGCCCGCGCTCAGCGGCGGGCCCGCGCGGTCAGGAGCGGGTGCTGTGCGAGCGGGATGAGGTGCCCTCCACGGCCTCCTGCGCCAGCTGCTCGGCGGCCTCGGTCACCGCCTTGGCCTCGGCCTCGGCCCTGCGCTGCTCGGCCGTCTTCTCCGGCTTCTCCGGCGAGACGAAGCGGTAGCCCACGTTGCGCACGGTGCCGATCAGCGACTCGTGCTCGGGGCCGAGCTTGGCGCGCAGCCGTCGTACGTGCACGTCCACGGTGCGGGTGCCGCCGAAGTAGTCGTAGCCCCAGACCTCCTGGAGCAGCTGGGCGCGGGTGAAGACCCGGCCCGGGTGCTGCGCCAGGAACTTGATCAGCTCGAACTCCTTGAAGGTCAGGTCAAGCACACGGCCCTTGAGCTTGGCGCTGTACGTCGCCTCGTCGATGCAGAGGTCACCGTTGCGGATCTCGGTGGGGGCGTCGTCGTCGACGACCTGCCGGCGGCCGGTGGCCAGCCGCAGCCGGGCCTCCAGCTCGGCCGGTCCCGCGGTGTCCAGGACGACGTCGTCCACGCCCCAGTCGGCGGTCACCGCGGCCATTCCGCCCTCGGTGACGACCAGGACCAGCGGGCTGCCGGGGCCGGTGGAACGCAGCAGCCGGCACAGCGCCCTCGCCTGCGGCAGATCGCGGCGGCCGTCGATCAGAACGACGTCGGCGCCCGGGGTGTTCACGAGCGCGGAGCCCTCGGCGGGGGCGACCCGGACGTTGTGGAGCAGCAGTCCGAGGGAGGGCAGCACCTCGGTGGAGGGTTGGAGCGCGTTGGTCAGGAGGAGTAGCGAGCTCATCGTGAGTTCCTTCCTCAGTCCCTTTCGAGGACGTGACGCCTCTCGGCGAGGCGTGGCGTGTGCTTCGGCGTGACGCGTCGTTGCGACCGTGCCGTGAAAGCGCGAAAGGACTCGGAGGCGTCGTCGCCCGAGTCCTTCTGCGCAGCACGATAGCTCACCAAGGCGCTTTCGACACGAGCGAGAAACCTCACGATTGCTTGCGCATAATTCGCCGACCACCGTGTGACCAGGAGGTTTCCCGGTCATCGCGGAGAGCGGGCGCACGGGTGCGCGGTCCGCCATACGGACAGGCGATGATGGGAGCGGCACATCACACCGCTGGGGAGACACAGATGCCCGTGAAGGGGACCATCCGCTACTGGGCGGCGGCGCGAGCCGCGGCCGGGGTGGCGGAGGAGACCTATGAGGCCGCGACGCTCGCCGAGGCGCTGGCCGACGCCAGGGAGCGGCACGCCGAACGTCCGGACTTCGCCCGGGTGTTGGTGCGCTGCTCCTACCTCGTCGACGAACGGCCGGTCGGCACCCGGGACCCGGAGTCGGTGAGGCTGAGCGACGGCGGCACGGTCGAGGTCCTCCCGCCCTTCGCCGGAGGCGCACGATGAACCTGCCGGGAAGCAACGCCGCCGCGGGCAGCCACGACGCAACGGGCACGGGACACGCGACGGGCACGGGACACGCAACGGGCACAGGACACGCAACTGGCGCGAGCACGGGCCGCGCGGCAACGGGTACGGGGCCGGGCCGGGCGCCCGGCACAGGAGGGGACGACGTGCCGAGCACGGGCAACGCACCGCGTACGGACGGGACTTCGGACGGCGCACCGGGCGGCCGTCGGGGCCGGCGCCGCAAGAAGGGCGGACCGCCGAACCGAGGGGTGCCGGGCCATCCCGAGCACCGCACCGGCGACCCGATCATCCCGCCGGGCGGCCAGAGCGCCGCGCTCACCGCGGCCCTCGCCCTCGCCCTCGCCGCGGCCGCGGCGATCGGCCGGCCCGCTGTGGCGGTGGTGGTGGTCCTCCTCCAAGCGGTCACCGCGGCCGGCTGGTACCGGCTGAACGGCATGTGGCCGGCCCGGCAGGGCATCGCGCTCGGCTTCCTCGCCGGACTGAGCGCGGTCGTCGCGCTGTTCCTCTCCAGCGACCGCAACGCCGCGACGGCGGTGGCGGGCGTGCTGGGCATCTGGGTCCTGCTGGTGCTCCTGCTTCAGCTGCGCAACCACGGAGCACCGGACGAGCGTCTCTACGGGCTGACGGTCGCGGTCGGCGCCACGGTGCTGACCGTCCTCGCTGCCGCACATCTGGCCGCCCAGGCGGTCAGCTCGGACGCGGTGGTCGTCGGTGGTGTCGCGGTGGCCGTCGCGGTGTGCGTACGTGCGCTGCCGTTGCCGGGGTTGCTGACCCTCGCGGCGGCGCTGGTCGTCGCCGCCGGCGCGGGGGCCGCCGCGGGCACCTGGACGGACCTGGGCGCCGGCGCGGGCGCGCTGCTCGGCCTCGGGGCCGGCGGCGGGGCGCTGATCGGCCTGCGTGCGGCGAGTTACGACTGGCCGTCGCGGTTCGTGCACCTGACCGCGGGGGTCGCTCTGCCACTGGCGCTGGCGGGTCCCGTCGTCTACCTGCTCGGACGGGTCGTCGGCTGACACCCGGGGGAGGAACGCGGTCGGCGAACGCCGGCCGATGTCGATGATCACGGCCCGCTGTGGCTGGGGGATGGGAAGACGGCAATGCGAGCGCTGCGGATCACACTGATCGTGCTGCTGGTGTTCGGCGGGCTGTTCGTCGGCGCGGACCGGATCTCCGTCGGCCTCGTCGAGGACCGGCTCGCGGAGAAGCTGAAGGCCTCGCAGGGGGCGTCGGAGGCACAGGTGAGCATCAACGGCTTCCCGTTCCTCACCCAGGTCGCCACCAAGGAGCTGGACGACGTGGAGGCCAAGCTCACCGGGGTGACCACCAGTGACGGCGAGAAGGCCCTGCGGGTCAGCGAGTTCGAGCTCCAGGCCCGGAACATCGAGGTCGGCGCGGACTTCTCCAGCGGCGTCGCCCGCACCGCCGAGGGCACCGCGTACCTGACGTACGAGGACCTCTCCGCCGCCGCGGAGGAGGGCGTCACCGTGGGCTGGGGCGGCGCGGCCGAGGAGGAGGGCGAGGCCAAGGTGAAGGTGACCGGCAGCATCGAACTGCCGCTGGTGGGCCGTGAGGTGGAGCGCTCCACGACCAGCACCGTCAGCGTGGAGAACGGTGACACCGTGCGCCTGCACGCGGACGCCATCCCCGGCTCCGATCTGCCCGGCATCGAGGACATCGTGCGCAAGAAGATCGACTACACCAGGAAGATCGACGGACTGCCCGCCGGCGTCAAGCTGAACGGAGTGCGGGCCACCAAGCAGGGTGTGGAGATCACCTTCTCCGGCGAGAAGGTCAACGTCACCGAGTAGCACGTCGGTTGCCCCACCACCCCCGGCCGGGACGCCCGGTCCGGTCCGCGCCCGGCGGGCGGTGGTGCAGGAGGTGCCGCATGCGCTCGACGCACGGAAACACGTCCGGACCCCGGCCGGTCGTGCCGGGGCCCGGACGGTCAGCCGGTCAGTCGGTCAGCACTTGTCGAGCCACTTGTGCGAGCGCAGAGTGTAAGTGCCCGCCAGGTTGCCCTGCTTGCCCTTCTTGGTGCAGCCGATGCGATTCCCCTTGTGGTCGGCGGCCTTGTAGTAGGCGACGTCCATCCGCCTGCCGTTGTTGTAGATGGACCTCACGTTGGTGGTCGCGGACCAGCTGCACACCTCGGAACCCGAGCGCCAGTCCTTGTCGTTGCCGGCCCAGTTGCACATCTTTCCGGTGCCGTTGGAGCCGGTGTAGAAGCAGACGTCGCCCGTGGGGCAGTTGCTGTAGGACGGTGCGGGTGCGGCCTGGGCGGTGCCCGGGGCCATCATGACGGCGGCACCGGCGGCCGTGGCGGCGGCCATCGCGAGCCCGGTGCGGAGTCGGCGGGCGCGTTCCTGCATACGTGCCATGGTGTTCTCCTTCGCCGGTTCCCCCGGCCCGGGGCGCCGCCCTTCGAGCGGCGCTGCCCGGAACCATGCGCCGTGCCACGCCGGTGCGGTACCTCGGAAGTCCGAGGGGGGCTTCGGTCGACGCCCGTGCGCCGCTGTCCGTGAGACGGTGTCCAACATCTGGAATTGTCCGGTCACGGGCCGGGCGGAAGCCCCCGAACGCCCGGGTCGGGGGCTTGCGGGACGCTTCGGAAACCGCCTCGCGTCCCATATTCCAGGCGGTCGTGTCTCGACATGCGGAACGTCGGTGACACATGGCGCGGCCATCCTTACGATCGAGGCATGAAGCGACAGGCGGACCTCACGAAGCGACGGGCAGTTGATCTGTGCCGTATCGCCGCCATGCTCTGTCGCCCCACCGTCTGACGGCCCCGCCGCCGTCAGCGGGGAGTTCGGCTGCCGGACGCTCCGCGCGCACCGGATCCCGGTGCGCCGCCCCGAAACCCATCGACTTCCGCGCCGCACAGCGCCGTGCGTTCCGTGGGCGCCGCCGAACACGAGCGGTGATCCGACGTACGCACACCATTTACCGCACCCCGCTCCGGAGGAGATCCCATGAGCCGCAGTGACGTCCTGGTGGACGCCGACTGGGTCGAGGCCCGCATCGACGACCCGAAGGTGGTGCTCGTCGAGGTCGACGAGGACACCTCGGCCTACGAGAAGAACCACATCAGGAACGCCGTCCGCATCGACTGGCGCGAAGACCTCCAGGACCCGGTCCGCCGCGACTTCGTGGACCAGGAGGGCTTCGAGAAGCTGCTCTCCGCCAAGGGCATCGGCAACGACGACACGGTCGTCCTGTACGGCGGCAACAACAACTGGTTCGCCTCGTACGCCTACTGGTACTTCAAGCTCTACGGCCACGAGGACGTCAAGCTCCTCGACGGCGGTCGCAAGAAGTGGGAGCTGGACTCCCGCGACCTGGTGACCGAGGTGCCGGAGCGTGCGGCCACCCAGTACAGCGCCAAGCCGCAGAACCTCGCCATCCGCGCCTTCCGCGACGACGTCGTCGCCGCGATCGGCGAGCAGAACCTGGTCGACGTGCGGTCGCCCGACGAGTTCAGCGGCAAGCTGCTCGCCCCGGCCCACCTGCCGCAGGAGCAGTCGCAGCGTCCCGGCCACGTGCCGACCGCGCGCAACATCCCCTGGTCGAAGTCGGCCAACGACGACGGCACCTTCAAGAGCGACGAGCAGCTCAAGGAGCTGTACGAGTCCGAGGGCGTCGACCTGGGCAAGGACACCATCGCCTACTGCCGCATCGGCGAGCGCTCGGCCCACTCCTGGTTCGTCCTGCACGAGCTGCTGGGCCAGGAGAACGTCAAGAACTACGACGGCTCCTGGACCGAGTACGGCTCCCTCGTCGGCGTGCCGATCGAGCTCGGCGCCAACGACTGAGTGCGTCAACCCGCCCTGGCCTCAGGGTAGTTGAGACCTGACGGTTCGAAAGGAAACATCCCCATGTGCGGAGCACAGGCAGGCGGCCCCGACGCCTCCACCATCAAGCCCGGCGAGACCACGATCCAGGGCAGCGTGACCAGGGGCGGCGAGCCCGTCACCGGTTACGTACGCCTCCTGGACTCGACCGGCGAGTTCACCGCCGAGGTCCCGACCTCCGCGACCGGCCAGTTCCGCTTCTACGCGGCCGAGGGCACCTGGACGCTGCGTGCCCTGGTCCCCGGCGGTACGGCCGACCGCAAGGTCGTCGCCGAGACCGGTGGGCTGACGGAGGTCGCCATCGCCGTGTGACGCACGCGCGGTGAGGCTGCACGGAGAAGGGCCGTGCCCCCGGGTTGGACGCCAGGGGGGTGCGGCCCTTCTCGCGCGCCCGCGTGCGCGCCCCGGGGCTCTGCCCGCGTACGCGCCGCGTCTCTGCCCGCGTACGCCCCGGGGCTCTGCCCGCGTACGCGCCCCGCGCGCGGAAGGTGCGTCGGTGCGTACGCGGGGCGCGTGCTGCTCAGTACACGAGGGCCTGGGTGCCCGGCTCCATGATCTCGCTGACGAACACCTGGGCGCCGGCGATCCGCACGCCCTCCAGCAGGTCCTTCTCCTCGATGTCCCGGCGGGCCGCGCACTGGGTGCACAGGGTGATCCGTCCGCCGGCGAGCACGGCGTTGATCAGGTCGGGCAGCGGTGCGGCGTGCGGGAGTTCGAACTCCGCCGCCCCGCCGGGCAGGGCGAACCAGGCCGACTCGCCGGTCAGCCAGAGCGAGACCTCCACCCCGCTCGCGGCGGCCACCGCCGCCACCGTGAACGCCTGTGAACAGCGTTCCGGCGCGTCCGTTCCGGCCGTCACCTTGATCACGAGTCTCTGGTTCTGCGCGCTCTCCGTCATGGGCAACCACCGTAGTGCGCCGCCCTGCGACGGTGCGGGCCACCGTGCCGGACCTCTCAGCGCCGCCGCGGGGTGCGCCGACTAGAATCGACGTGCCCGTCCGTCCCGTGGCGTCCCCGATCGCCCGGGGCGCGCCAACCTCGCAAGGAGCGCAGCCGTGCTAGAGGCATTCTTCATTTTCCTGATGGTCCTGGTCGCCGTCGGCACCCTCGCCTTCACCGCCCTGACCGTCAAGAAGCTCTACCAGGGCCAGCGCTGACCGGGAGCACTCCCGGAACCCGGCAGCACCAGCGCGACCGCACCACCCGTACAGACAGCCGTCCCCGCACAGACAGAGCGCCTGATTCTCCATGATCGAGATTCCGTCCGACCTGCACCCCGACCTCGTACCCCTCGTCTTCCTGCTCGGCGACTGGACCGGTGCGGGGGTTGCCGACTTCCCCGGTGAGGAGAAGTGCAACTTCGGGCAGGAGGTCACCTTCAGCCACGACGGCCGCCCCTTCCTGGAGTACGTCTCGCACAGCTGGGTGCTCGACGAGAAGGGCGAGAAGGTCCGCCCGCTGGAGTCGGAGTCCGGCTTCTGGCACGTGCGCGAGAACCGTCAGATCGAGATCGTGATGGTCCGCGACCGCGGCGTCGTCGAGGTCTGGTACGGGCAGCTCGCCGAGGGCAAGCCGCAGATCGACCTCGCCACGGACGCCGTCGCGCGGCTCGCCTCCGCCGGTGAGTACAGCGGCGGCAAGCGGCTCTACGGCTATGTGAAGAGCGACCTGATGTGGGTCGGCGAGAAGGCCACCCCCGAGGTGCCGATGCGCCCGTACATGTCCGCGCACCTGAAGAAGACGGTCGACCCCTCGACCTGGGCCAAGGACATCGCGGACCTGCCGGACGACGGCATCGCCTTCTTCAAGTAGGCCCCTCGCCCCGAGCAGGCACCTGTGGCCGGGAGGCGGGCCGGCCGGTCCGGTGGAGGCGCGCCGACCGCGCGCCTTCATCTCTGCGCGGCCGAACGCGCCGTCAACCCGCGTGCGGGCGCCGGGAGTTGGGCGGCTCCCGGAATTGCAGTGGAGGCTTAAGGGCCGTCTCAGAGGATTCTCATCCGCGCCGGGGAGAGTCCGGTGCATGAGCGAATTCCAGGGTGAGCAGCAGGGTCAGAGCCACAACCGTCCGGGTGTACCGCCGCGTCCCGCCGGGGCGCCGTTCGCCGACACGGCCGAGCAGCCGACGGTGGGCGCGCAGCCGCAGCCGGGTGTGCATCCCGAGCCGGGTGTGCATCCCGAGCCGGGTGTGCAGCAGGTGCCGGGGGCCGAGGGCCGTCGGCGACGGGTGCGTCGTCCGGTGGCGCTGGTCGCCGCCGCGGCGCTGGTCGCGGCGGTCGTGGGTGGCGGCGCGGGCGCGCTGGTGGGTCAGCAGTGGGGCGGTGAGCGGGGCGATTCCGCCACCGGCGCGGCCCAGGCGCGCAACGCCTCCACCGAGGGCACGGTGGCGGGCGCGGCCAAGCGACTCGGGCCCAGCGCGGTGGAGATCAAGGCGGGCAGCTCGACCGGTTCCGGTGTGGTGATCTCCGAGGACGGCGAGATCCTGACCAACAACCACGTCGTCGACGGGACCGACGAGATCCAGGTGCGCTTCAGCGACGGCGAGAAGGCGACCGCCGAGGTGGTGGGCACGGACGCCGATCTGGACACCGCGCTGCTGAAGGTCGAGGGCGTCAGCGGGCTGAAGCCGGCGCAGCTCGGCGACTCCGACGCGGTGGGCGTCGGCGACCAGGTGGTGGCGATCGGTTCGCCCAACGGTCTCACCGGCTCGGTGACCAGCGGCATCGTCTCCGCTCTCGAACGCGAGGTGACCACTCCGAAGAGCGGCGGCGGTGAGCAGCGCCCGCCGCAGGAGCAGGGCCAGGGCCAGGGCGGGCCGGACTGGCCGTTCGGTCTCGGCCCGGGCCAGGACGGTCAGGGCGGCCAGGGCCAGGGCGGTCGGGGCGACGGGGACACCACCACGTACAAGGCGATCCAGACCGACGCCTCGATCAACCCGGGCAACTCCGGTGGTGCGCTCGCCGACCTCGGCGGTGCGGTGATCGGTATCAACACGGCGATCTACGACAACAGTTCGGCCTCCGGCAAGCCCGGCAGCGTCGGCCTGGGCTTCGCCATCCCGATCAACGACATCAAGAAGATCCTCCCCGAGCTGCGCGAGGGCAAGGGCGCCGAGGACCGGGGCAACGACAGCGGCGGCCAGGACGGCAGCGGCCTCGACCGCTTCGACCGGATCGGGCTGTGAACCCTCACCGCGCCGCCGCCTTCCGCTCGCGGTGGCAGACTCGACGACCATGACAGTCCTGATCGTCGACGACGAGCCCGCCGTACGGGACGCGCTGCGCCGCAGCCTCGGCTTCGAGGGGTACCGGACGCAGACGGCCGTCGACGGGCTCGACGCCCTGGACGTCCTCGACAGCGCCGCCGAGCCGCCCGAACTGATCGTGCTGGACGTCCAGATGCCCCGGATGGACGGGCTGACCGTCGCCCGCCGGCTGCGGGCGCGCGGCGAACGCGTACCGATCCTGATGCTCACCGCGCGCGACACCGTCGGGGACCGGGTCAGCGGCCTGGACGCGGGCGCCGACGACTACCTCGTCAAGCCCTTCGAGCTGGACGAACTGCTCGCCCGGGTACGCGCCCTGCTGCGGCGGGGCGCGTACGCGAGCGGTGAGCCCGAGCACGATCAGGGCCCGGCCGCGCCGCCCGAGCCGGTGCTCGCCTTCGAGGATCTGCGGATGAACCTGGCCACCCGGGAGGTCCACCGGGGCGAGCGGCCGGTGCAGCTGACCCGGACCGAGCACACCCTGCTCGAACTGCTCCTCGGCCACCCGCGGCAGGTGCTCACCCGTGAGCAGATCCTGCACGACGTGTGGGGCTTCGACTACGAGCCCAGCTCCAACTCCCTGGACGTGTACGTGATGTACCTGCGCCGCAAGACCGAGGCGGGCGGTGAACCGCGGCTGGTGCACACCGTGCGCGGCGTCGGCTACGTGCTGCGTGAGCCGCCCGGGCACCTGCGGTGAGGGGCCGACTCGCCGGGATGCCGCTGCGTTCGCGGCTGGCGCTGCTCACCGCGGTGGTGGTGGCCTGTGCGGTGGCGGCCTGTGCTCTCTCGGCCTGGCTGCTGGTGCGCGGCCAGCTCTACGGCTCGCTGGACGACGCGCTCCGCGACAACCGGGTGCCGCCCGCCCTGGTGGTCGAGCAGGTCAAGGCGGGCGGTTGTACGGCGGTGTCCTCCGAGGAGCGCGCCGCGGTGCCGAACCCCTTCGACTCCACCGTGCAGATCGTCGACCGCAACGGCACCGACTGCATCGTCTTCGGCCAGGACCGGGTGGCGGTCTCCGCGGACGATGTCGCGGTCGCCCGCGGTGAGTTGGCCGAGTCGCTGCACAACGCCACCGGCGAGGACGGGGTCGAGCACCGGGTGCTCACCCTCCCGCTGGAGGGCACGGACGCGGCCATGACGGTGGCCCGCCCGCTCACCGAGGTCGAGGAGTCGCTGGACCGGCTCGCGCTGGTGCTCGGACTGGTCGCCGCGGCCGGGGTGCTGGGCGCCGCAGCCTGCGGAGTGGCGCTCGCCGCCGCCGGGCTGCGGCCGGTCGACCGGCTGGCGCAGACCGTCGAGCACGTGGCGCGCACCGAGGACCTGGCGGTGCGCATCCCGGTCGAGGGCGACGACGAGATCGCCCGGCTCTCCCGCTCGTTCAACTCCCTGACCGCGGCGCTGGCTTCGTCCCGCGAGCTTCAGCAGCAGCTGATCGCCGACGCGGGCCACGAGCTGCGCACCCCGCTGACCTCGATGCGGATGAACATCGATCTGCTGGTCCGCAGCGAGCAGTCCGGCCGCCGGTTGCCGGACGGCGAACGCGCGGAGCTGCTCGGCTCGGTGAAGGCGCAGATGGCCGAACTCTCGCTGCTCATCAAGGACTTGCAGGAGCTGAGCCGCCCCGAGGCGATGCCGGCGCAGGGCGCGCTGGAGGTCATCGCGCTGCACGAGGCGGCCGAACGCGCCGTGGAGCGCGCCCGGTTGCGCGGCACCGGCATCACGATGACCAGCGAGCTGGCCCCCTGGTACACACGCGCCGAACCCGCCACGCTGGAACGTGCGGTGGTCAACCTGCTGGACAACGCGGTGAAGTTCAGCCCGGCCGGCGGTGCGGTCGAGGTGTCGCTGGCCGGCGGCACGCTGGAGGTGCGCGACCACGGGCCGGGCGTCCCGGCCGAGGAACTCCCGTACGTCTTCGACCGGTTCTGGCGTTCGCCGTCCGCGCGCGGCCTGCCCGGCTCGGGCCTCGGCCTGTCGATCGTGGCGCGGGCGGCCCGGCGGGCGGGCGGCACGGTGGAGCTTCGCGGGGCCGACGGCGGCGGCACCAGAGCGCTGCTCAGCCTGCCCGGCGCCCCCGCCCCACCGCCGGAGGAGGCACCGGGCGCCACGCCGGGAAGCTGAACCGGCCGCGCGCCCGCCCGACGTCGTACGGCGGCGCGGTCCCGCACCGGCGTACGGCGGCGCGGGGCCGCACACCACGGCGTACCGCTCAGGGGCAGCAGCCGTCGCCGGTGAGGTGGCGGGCGGGTCCGGGGCCCTGCTCGGCCGCGACGTCGTGCGGGTTGGCGAGCGCGCAGGCGGAGAGCGAGAGGCAACCGCAGCCGATGCAGTCCGTCAGATCGTCCCGCAGCTCCTCCAACTCCCGGATGCGGGCGTTCAGGTCATCGCGCCAGCACTCGGAGAGGCGCTGCCAGTCCGACGGGGTGGGGGTGCGGTTCTCCGGCAGCAGCTCCAGCGCGCCGCGGATCTTCTCCAGCGTGATGCCCACCCGCTGGGAGGCGCGGATGAAGGCGACCCGGCGCAGGGTGTCGCGGTGGTAGCGGCGCTGGTTGCCGGAGGTGCGGGTGCTGTGGATCAGGCCGTTCTTCTCGTAGAAGCGCAGAGCGGAGGTGGCGACCCCACTGCGTTCGGCGACCTGGCCGACCGTGAGTTCGCGGGTTTTCCAGGAGACAGGGGTCATGCCTTCCAGCGTAGCTTGACTTCAACTTAACTTGAAGTACGAGGCTCGTGGTCGACGGCACAACGGTGCAGGGCACGCCCGCGCCGGCACCTCGACGACCTCAGGAGACAGCCATGACGGACGACAGATTGCGCCTCGCGGTGATCATCGGCAGCGTGCGGGAGGGGAGGTTCGGGGCCACCGTCTCGCACTGGTTCGCGGGCGAGGCCGAGCGGCACGGACGCTTCGAGGTCGACGTGGTCGACCTCGCCGAGTACGCACTGCCCCTGGTGATGCCCGGCCCGGGCGGCGCACTGGACCCGCAGTCCGGCCGGAACCGCAGGGCGCTCGCCGAACATCTCGGCGCCGCCGACGCGTTCGTGATCGTCACGCCCGAGTACAACCACAGCTTCCCGGCCGCGCTGAAGAACACCGTCGACTGGTTCCGGGAGGAGTGGCGGGCCAAGCCCGTCGGCCTGGTCTCCTACGGCGGTCAGAGCGGCGGCATCCGCGCCGCCGAGCAACTGCGCCAGATCTTCCCGGAGATGCACGCGACCACGGTCCGGGCCGGCCTCAGCTTCCACAACGCCTGGGAGGCCTTCGGCGAGGACGGCGAGCCCGAGGACCTGGAGGGCAGTGCCGCTGCCGCAAAGGGCGTGCTCGCGCAACTCGACTGGTGGGGCTCGGCGCTGCGCGACGCCCGCGCCTCCCGCCCCTACCCGGCCTGACGCCCGGCGCCCGCAACCGCCCGCGCCCGCGCGCCCGTACGCACCCGGGCCGCCCGTGTCCGTACGCACCCGGGCCGCCCGTGCCCGCCGGCGCCAGGCGCGCACCCCGCCGTACGCGCCCGTACGCACAGAGGTCCGGCTCTCCACGGGGGAGGGCCGGACCTCTGCGCGGGTACCGGTCGGCTGCCGGCGAAGGGCGGTTACTCCACCACGGTGATGCGGTCCGCGGCGGGTGCGGCCAGCGGCTCCGCCTCGGAGGAGTTCTCCGTCAGGTACGTCTCCAGAGTGTCCCGGTCGACGGATCCGACGTGGTGGTTGGCGCCCTCGGCGAGGGTCGGGAAGCCGTCGCCGCCGGAGGCCAGGAACGAGTTGGCGGCGACCCGGTAGGTGCGGTCCGCCTCCAGCGCCTCGCCGTTGATCTTCACGGTGTCGGCGACGATCCGGTCCTCGCCGGACTTGGTCAGGTCCAGGGTGTACGTCACGCCGTCCGAGACCTGGAGGATCTTCGGCACGTCCGCGTTGTCCCCGCTGACCTGCTCGCGCAGCACCTTCAGCAGCTGCTCACCGGTGAGGTCCATCAGGTCCACGGTGTTGGCGAACGGCTGCACCTCGAAGGCCTCGCCGTACGTCACCACTCCGTCGCCCTCGTCGCCGGACGCCTTGTGCACCAGGTCGGTGCGGATGCCGCCCGGGTTCATCAGGGCCAGCTCCGCGGTGTCGTCCTCGGTCTTGGCGTACGCCAGTTGCGAGTCGGCGATGAGGTCGCCCAGCGGCGACTCGGGCGCGGTGCGGTCCTGGGTGATGTCCTCGGAGATGTGCCCGATCGGACGGTTGGCGAT
The DNA here is from genome assembly GCF_023072595.1 of Streptomyces sp. XM4193. Lineage (GTDB taxonomy): Bacteria > Actinomycetota > Actinomycetes > Streptomycetales > Streptomycetaceae > Streptomyces. The sequence continues at coordinate 81,617 of NZ_JALLGK010000008.1, read as the reverse complement.
GGGCGCGGCCAGCTTGTCCCAGCTCTTGATGAGCCGGCTCAGGTCCTTGGCCTTGTTCTGCTCGCGGTCGACGACCTTGTTCACGCCCTGGACCGAAGTGCGCACGATGTCGCGGGTCTTGCGGTCGTACTCCATGTTCAGCTCGGTGAAGAGCCGGCCGTTGGAGGCCGCGGAGGTGACCATCCGGTCGTTGCCCTTCGGGTCGGGCACCGAGCAGACGTACGCCTCGTGGGTGTGGCCGGTGACCAGCGCGTCCACGCCGGCGTCGGTCTTCTTCGCGATGTCGACGATCGGCCCGCTGAGCCCGTCGCCGGAGTCGCAGTCGTGGTTGTACGCGGGCGAGGAGGGGAAGCCGCCCTCGTGCACCAGCGCGACGACCGCCTTGACGCCCTTGCGGCGCAGCTCCTTGGTGTACTTGCTGAGCGTCTCCGCCTCGTCGAGGAACTCCAGTCCCTTGATGCCGTCCGGCGCGACGATGCCCGCGGTGCCCTTGAGCGTCACACCGATGAAGCCGACCTTCGCGCCCTTCATCTTGCGGACGGTGTACGGGCGCAGCAGCGGCTTCTTGGTCTTCTCGTCGACCACGTTGGCGGCCAGGAAGGGGAAGTCGGCGCCGGCGAACTCGCTGCCGTCGTTGTAGCAGCCGTCCTCCTCGTGGCAGCCGCCGTTCTGCTTGCGCTTGAGCTCCTCGGCGCCCTCGTCGAACTCGTGGTTGCCCACTCCGGCGACGTCCAGCTTGAGCTTGTTGAGCGCCTCGATGGTCGGCTCGTCGTGGAAGATGCCCGACAGCATGGGGCTGGCGCCGACCATGTCGCCCGCCGCCACCGTCACCGAACGGTCCTGGCCCTTGCGGGCCTTGCGCAGCGCGGTCGCCAGGTACTCCACCCCGCCGGCGTCGATCTGCTCGGTGGTGCCGTCCTCGTGCTCGTGCGTCACCTGCCCGCCGGAGCCCTCCGGCGGTTCGAGCGCGCCGTGGAAGTCGTTGATGGCGAGCATCTGGAGGTCGACGGTGCGGCCGTGGCCCGGCTTGCCGTCGGCGGCCTCGTCGGAGCCGGCGTACGCGGGCAGGGCGGCGGCGCCCAGCGCGGCCACCGTCACGATGCCGGTCGCCGCGACGCCGATCCTGACTCTCCGCCGGCGGTCGGTAGGAGTGGGCATGTCGTCTTTACCCCTTGTGGGAGTGGGAGTTGGGCAGCCCGGACCGTGGTCGGGCGGACCGAGCCTACGGTCAACGCGCGTAGCGCGTCAGGGGGCTCGCGGTAACCACTGGGTATCGGGACGGTGCGCCGTAGGCTCGTCTCCATGAGTGACGTTGTGGTGGTGGACCAGGTGTCCGAGAGCATCGTCGACGAGGCGCTGGCCCTCATCGACGAGGCCGCGCGAGTCGACGGCCAGCCCGCCGTCTCCGAGCAGGGCAGGCTCCAACTGCGGGGCGGGCCGCGGGAGGGCGTCTCGCACCTTCTGCTGCGTTCGGGCGGACGACTCGTCGGGTACGGCCAGCTCGAGGACGCGGACCCGGTGGAGGCCCCCGTCGGCGAGTTCGTCGTCCATCCCGAGCACCGCGGACAGGGCTTCGGCAGAGCGCTGGGCAAGGCGCTGCTGGTGAGTTCCGGACGCCGGCTGCGCATCTGGGCGCACGGCGGCCACGCCGCCGCCCGCCATCTGACGCAGACGCTCGGCCTCACTCTCTTCCGCGAACTGCGGCAGCTGCGCATGCCGTTGGACTCCGCCGCGCTCGCCGAGCCGTCCTACCCCGAGGACGTCACCGTCCGCACCTTCGTGCCCGGCAAGGACGACGCCGCCTGGCTCGCCGCCAACGCCGCCGCCTTCGCCCACCACCCGGAGCAGGGCTCGCTGGGCCGGCGCGATCTGGACGCCCGCAAGGAGGAGCCCTGGTTCGACCCCGCCGGGTTCTTCCTCGCCGAGCGCCGGGGGGAGATCGTCGGCTTCCACTGGACCAAGGAGCACGCGGCCGAGGGACTCGGCGAGGTCTACGTGGTCGGCGTGGTGCCGGGCGCACAGGGCGGCGGCCTCGGCCGGGCGCTGACCCTGAGCGGGCTGCGGCACCTCGCCGCGCGCGGACTGCCGACCGCCATGCTGTACGTCGACGCGGACAACGCGGCGGCGGTCAGGGTGTACGAGCGGCTCGGCTTCCGCACCCACGAGGTGGACCTGATGTACCGCACCGAGGGCTGACCCCGCCCCGCCCGGGCTCGTACGGCGGCCGGAGGCGCGTGCGCCCGCCCCGGCGCGCACTCCCGGCGGGGAGCACCGTGCCGCGCGCCCGGGCCGGCCGCGTCCGCGTACCCCGGCCGCCCTGCCCCGCGTGCGCCAGAGTTGTCCCCCGGGGGACAACTTCACCCAGCGCGCTGCTCGATGGCATCGGTCACGGCCAGGGCCGCTTCGATCCTTCGCGCCCGCGCCCGCGTACCCCGGCCGCCCGAGCGGCCCCGCGCGCATCCCCTGACGGCCATGTCGACGTAACCACCGATTCAGACTCGGTTGCGACCATCACGGAATGCAGCCGTCCGACGCCTCCCGCGCCGAGCTCTCCTCCGTTCCCGCGGGGGAGGCCGGTTCGCGGCGTGCGCGGAAGAATGGCGGGATGAGCCAGCAGCCCGCACAGCCCTCAGCGCCGGACCCGTCCGAGAAGCAGGCCGAGAGCGGTCGGACCCGTACGGGGGCCGCCTCGTCCGCCCGGCCGGGCGGCGGTCGGCCCGTCGAGGCGCCCGGAAGCGACCGCAGGGGCCAGCCCTCCGTCGGCTCGATCGCCGCGGCCCGGCCGAGGACGGTGGCCGCCGAGGCCGAGCTGGTCACCGGCCTGGACGCGGGGCTGGACGCCGACCCCGACAGCTACACCGGCGAGGACGACGGCCGGCTCCCGGCGGGCCGCTTCCTGGACCGCGAACGCAGCTGGCTCGCCTTCAACGAGCGGGTGCTGGAGCTGGCCGAGGACCCCGACACACCACTGCTCGAACGAGCGAACTTCCTGGCCATCTTCGCCAGCAACCTCGACGAGTTCTTCATGGTGCGCGTCGCCGGGCTCAAGCGCAGGATCGCCACCGGCGTCGCCACCAGGTCCGCCTCCGGGCTCCAGCCGCGCGAGGTGCTGGAGCTGATCTGGACCCGCTCCCGCGAACTGATGGCCCGGCACGCCGCCTGCTACCAACAGGACGTCGCCCCCGCGCTCGGCGAGCAGGGCATCCACCTGATCCGCTGGGACGACCTCACGGAGAAGGAGCAGGCCCGCCTGTTCACCCTCTTCCGCCAGCGCATCTTCCCCGTGCTCACCCCGCTGGCGGTCGACCCGGCGCACCCCTTCCCGTACATCTCCGGGCTCTCGCTGAACCTCGCCGTGGTCGTCCGCAATCCGCTCAGCGGCCACCAGCACTTCGCCCGGGTCAAGGTGCCGCCGCTGCTCTCCCGCTTCCTGGAGGCGTCCCCGCAGCGGTACGTGCCGCTGGAGGACGTGATCGCGGCGCATCTGGAGGAGCTCTTCCCCGGCATGGAGATGCTGGCGCACCACATGTTCCGGGTCACCCGCAACGAGGACCTCGAAGTCGAGGAGGACGACGCGGAGAACCTGCTCCAGGCGCTGGAGAAGGAGCTGATGCGCCGCCGCTTCGGGCCGCCGGTGCGCCTGGAGGTCGAGGAGACCATCGACCCGTACGTACTCGACCTGCTGGTGCGGGAGCTCAAGATCTCCGACGCGGAGGTCTACCCGCTGCCCGGTCCGCTGGACCTGACCGGGCTCTCCGGCATCGTCCGGGCCATGGAGCTGCCGGAGCTCAAGTACCCGCGGTTCATCGGCGGCACCCACCGCGATCTGGCCGAGGTCGAGTCCGCCTCCGCGCCCGACATCTTCGCGGCGCTGCGGGAGCGCGACGTGCTCCTCCACCACCCCTACGACTCCTTCTCCACCTCCGTTCAGACCTTCCTGGAGCAGGCGGCGGCCGACCCCGACGTGCTCGCCATCAAGCAGACCCTCTACCGCACCTCCGGCGACTCCCCGATCGTCGACGCCCTGATAGACGCCGCCGAGTCCGGCAAGCAGGTTCTCGTACTGGTGGAGATCAAGGCGCGCTTCGACGAGCAGGCCAACATCAAGTGGGCCCGCAAGCTGGAGGAGTCGGGCTGCCACGTGGTGTACGGGATCGTCGGGCTGAAGACGCACTGCAAGCTCTCCCTGGTGGTCCGCCAGGAGGGCGAGGGGCTGCGCCGCTACGCCCACGTCGGCACCGGCAACTACCACCCCAAGACCGCCCGGCTCTACGAGGACCTGGGGCTGCTCACCGCCGACCAGCAGGTGGGCGCCGACCTCTCCGACCTGTTCAACCGGCTCTCCGGCTACAGCCGCCGGGAGACCTACCGCAGGCTGCTCGTCGCGCCGACCTCGCTGCGCGACGGGCTGGTGACCCGTATCCACAAGGAGATCACCCACCACCAGGCCGGCCACCCGGCGTACATCCGCCTCAAGGTCAACTCGATCGTCGACGAGACCGTGGTCGACGCGCTCTACCGTGCCTCGCAGGCGGGTGTGCCGATCGACATCTGGGTGCGCGGCATCTGCGCGGTGCGGCCCCAACTCCCGGGCCTGAGCGAGAACATCAGGGTGCGCAGCATTCTCGGCCGCTTCCTGGAGCACTCCCGGGTGTTCGCCTTCGGCGGGGGCGGCGATCCGGAGATCTGGATCGGCAGCGCCGATCTGATGCACCGCAATCTCGACCGCAGGATCGAAGCGCTGGTCCGGGTAACCGACCCCGGGCACCGCGCGGCGATCGACCGGCTGCTGGAAACCGGCGCCGCCGACTCCACCGCCTCCTGGCACCTGGGCCCGGACGGCGACTGGACCAGGCACGCCCACGACGCCGAGGGCCGACCGCTTCAGAACGTCCAGGAAATGCTCATCGACGCCCGGAGGCGCCGACGTGGTCCCACGACATGACCTGACGGACCAGCGGCGGGCGGCGCACGCCTCCGGCGCCACCGGGCAGCGCCCGGCAGGTCCCCCGGCCGCCCCACCGCTCCAGCGGGCGGGCGCCGAACCCGCCGCGGACGGCCGACCGACCCGGGAGGCCCAGCCGACCCGGGAGGTGCTCGCCGGGTATCTGCACGAGCGCGCGGGCGAGTTGCTGCGCGGTCTGCGTGCCCACGACGAGGCGGCAGGCAGCGCCGAGACCGCGGCGGAGGCCGCCGAGGCGGTACGGCTGCTGCGCCGCTCCGCGCGCAGGATCTGCGGCACCCTCCAGACCTTCCGGCCGCTGCTGGACACCGGCTGGTCCGACCGCGTCGGCGCCGAACTGCGTTGGCTCGCGGACGTGTTGGCCAAGGAACACGAGTACGCCGCCCGGCTGGACCGGCTGCTCACGGCCCTGCACCGGCTCTCCGCGCCGGCCGCCGGACCCGACGGCGAGAGCGCGGGCCCGGCCGAGGCGCGTACGGGCCGCCCGGGCGTCGGCGCCGCGAAGGCCGGCGCGCTGCTGGAGCGCCAACTCACCCTCGCCCGTACCCGCGCGCACTCGGCCGCGCTGCGGGCACTGGGCTCCGGCCGCTTCCACGCGGTCGCCGACGAGATCGCCGTGCTCGCCTCGGAGGCCCCGCTGGACGAGCGGTCCGCCGACCGGCCCGCCGCGCTGACCCTGCGCCCGCTCGCCGAACTCGCCCACCGCCGTTTCGCCGAGGCCGTGGACGCGCTGCCGCACGGCCCGGAGGCCCTCGCGCACACCCTCACCGGAACCGAGGGCCGGCACGACTCCGGCTGGCACCACGTACGGCACCTCGCGCGCCAGACCCGTTACGCGCTGGAGGTGCTGGACGGCCCCCGGCAGCCGACCCCCGGCCCGGGCACGGACGGGGCCGCGGCTCCTCTGCACACCGCGCTCGCACTCGTCGGCCGGCACCTCACCCGGCACCGCGACGCGGCCGAGGCCGCCGCCGCCGCGTCGGCCGCGGGACGCACCCCGCGGATCGCCCCGGCCACCGCGTACGCGCTCGGTGTGCTCCACGCCGACCAGCGGCACGAGGTGGAAGCGGCCAGACTGGCCTTCTGCCGCACCTGGCCGCCCACCGGCGACCGTTAGTCGCGCAGCCGCCGGCGGCATCCGTGGCGTCCGGTGGTGCGGCGGTCAGGCGGCGCGGTTCGGCAGCCGTACGGGTCGAAGGGCGGTGCCGCTGCCGGGCCCGGTCGGGCCGCCGGGGCGAGACCGCCGAAGCGAGAGAGGGAGGTGCAGCCCATGCCGGAACGGGCCGAGATCTCACCGACGACTTCCGCGGGTTCGACGCCGGCTGCCGGAACGGCGTCCTCCGCCGGGCCGGACGCTTCCGCCGGGCCTGCCTCCTCCGCGGGACCGGCGTCCTCCGCGGGACCGGCGTCTTCCGCCGGAACGGCGTCTTCCAACGGGTCTGCGTCTGCCGCGGGGCCGGCTTCCTGCGCGGGGCCGGTGGTCGAGCGTGCCGCGGGGCTGGTGCGTGCCGCAGGCTGTGTGCTGTGGCGTCGCGCCGCGGGCGGGGGAGTGGAGATCGCCCTGGTCCACCGGTCCAGATGGGACGACTGGTCGCACCCCAAGGGCAAGCTCGAACACGGCGAGCGACCGCGGGACGCGGCCGTCCGCGAGGTGCGCGAGGAGACCGGCATGGCCTGCGTCCCGGGCGCCGCTCTCACCACCGTCCGTTATCCGGCGGACGGCGGACGCAAGCAGGTCGACTACTGGGCGGCCGAGGCCCGTTCCGGCCGCTTCGAACCCAACGACGAGGTGGACGCGGTGAGTTGGCTCGCCCCGGACGCGGCCCGCGCACTGCTCACCCGCGCCCGCGACGTGGACGTGCTCGCCGAGGCCCTCACGACGATCCCCGGCCCTCACTGACCCGCCCCGCCCGGCTCCGCCCGGCTTTCCACCTCGGGCACCGCCCGCCCGGCGTCCCGCTCCGGGTGAACCGCCGCCCCGGTCAGTCGCCGGGAGCGCCCCCGGTCAGTCGCCGGGAGTGCGCGGGGACAGTGCGTCCCAGCGGACGGTGGCCTCGCCCTGGCGCCATCTGCTCGGACGGTCCGTGATCGGCCAGGTCCCGGCCAGCTCACCGACCGCGCGCAGCCAGCGCTGACGGGCGCCGAGCGCGCCGTACGGGGCGGCGGCGAGCCAGGCGCGGTCGAAGTCCCGCAGGAAGGCGTGGACCGGTTCGCCGGGCACATTGCGGTGGATGAGCGCCTTGGGGAGGCGTTCGGCCAAATCGGAGGGGCGGTCCAGTTCGGCGAGACGCGCGGCGAAGGTCACGGTGCGCGGTCCGGAGCGGTCCAGCGCGACCCAGACGTGCCGGCGGCCGATCTCGTCGCAGGTGCCCTCGACCAGCAGGCCGCCGGGGGCGAGGCGGTCGCATAGCCGCCGCCACACCGGCCCGACCTGCTCCTCGTCGTACTGTCGCAGCACGTTCGCCGCTCTGATGAGGGCGGGTGCGCCGGCGACCGGCACCTCGAAGCCGCCGCGCACGAAGTCCAGGCCCGGGCCCGCGTACGGCTGCGCGGCGGCGACGCGCGCGGGGTCGATCTCCACGCCGACCACCCGTACGTCCGCGCGCACCCGCCGGAGCCGGTCGCGCAGCTCGACGGCGGTCCAGGGGGCGGCGCCGTAACCGAGGTCGACGGCCACCGGTGGCGCGGCGGCGCGCAGCAGGGCCGGACCGTGCACGGCGGCGATCCAGCGGTCCATCCGCCGCAGCCGGTTGGGGTTGGTGGTGCCGCGGGTCGCCGTCCCCTCGGGACGTCCCGCCCGTGCGTCCCGCCGTACCGTCACCCGGCCAGCGTACGGCGCGGCCGTCGGCCCGGGCGCACCCGCGGGGCCGGGGAGAGCGGCGCTGCGCGGCCACCGGCCCGGACTCCTGCGGGGCCTCTCTGCCTGACCGGTCCGGGTTACGATTCGATAACACGGTGGCTGTATCGGGAAGATTGCCGGCGTGTGGCGTGTTGGTCGGGCTGGAGAAAGGGGAGGTGCCGGGCTTGAGCTCGTACGCAGCGCGGATCGGCCGTCGTTTCGGTCTGCCCAGCAGGGTGCGCCGGATAGCGATGCTCAGTGTCCACACCTCGCCGCTGGACCAGCCGGGCACCGGCGACGCCGGCGGGATGAACGTCTACATCGTCGAGCTCGCGCGGCAGCTGGCCGCAGTCGGCACCGAGGTGGAGATCTTCACCCGGGCCACCACCGGTGCGCTCCCGCCCGCGGTGGAGCTCGCGCCCGGAGTGCTCGTGCGCCATGTGGACGCCGGCCCGTACGAGGGGCTGGCCAAGGAGGAGCTGCCCGCCCAGCTCTGTGCCTTCACCCACGGCGTGATGCAGGCATGGGCCGGCAACCGACCCGGCCACTACGACCTGGTGCACTCGCACTACTGGCTCTCCGGCCACGTCGGCTGGCTGGCCGCGCAGCGCTGGGGCGTCCCACTGGTGCACGCCATGCACACGATGGCGAAGGTGAAGAACGCCGCGCTCGCCGCCGGGGACCGTCCGGAGCCCGCGGCGCGGGTCATCGGCGAGACGCAGATCGTCGACGCCGCCGACCGTCTGATCGCCAACACGGCCGAGGAAGCGGCCCAGTTGGTCCACCACTACGACGCCGACCCGGGGCTCACCGCCGTCGTCCACCCGGGCGTGAACCTCGACCGCTTCCGTCCCGCCGACGGCACGGCCGCCGCCCGAGCCCGCCTGGGCCTTCCGCAGGACGCCCTGATCCCGCTGTTCGCCGGCCGCATCCAGCCGTTGAAGGCCCCCGACGTGCTGCTGCACGCGGTGCGCATCCTGCTCGACGAGCGTCCCGCGCTCCGCGAGCGCCTGGTGGTGCCCGTGGTCGGCGGCCCGTCCGGTTCGGGACTGGCGAAGCCCGAGGAGCTGCACAAGCTCGCCGCCCGGCTCGGCATCTGCGATGTGGTGCGCTTCCGGCCCCCGGTGGGCCAGGAGGAGTTGGCCGACTGGTACCGCGCGGCGAGCGTGCTGGTGATGCCCTCCTACAACGAGTCGTTCGGTCTGGTCGCGATAGAGGCCCAGGCGGCCGGCACCCCGGTGATCGCCGCGGAGGTCGGCGGGCTGCCGGTCGCGGTGCGGCACGGCGAGAGCGGCTTCCTGATATCCGGCCACGAACCGGCCGACTACGCGCGGGCGCTCCGGCGCTTCGACGACCACCCCGAGCTGGCCGCCCGCATGGGCGTCGCAGCCGCACTGCACGCCCGGGGGTTCGGCTGGGACACCGCGGCGCGCCGCACCCTCGACGTGTACGCCGACGTCATCGCCGAGCGGGGCGGTCACCTACGATCGGTACATGTCTGAGGTATCCGAGCAGACCCCACTTGCCAAGGCGTCCGCCGTCATCGAGCAGACGCTGAACGACTCCGAGCTGGACTGGGAGACCCCGTCGCCCGGGAACTACGTCGCGAAGCTGCCCGGCACCCGCAAGCTCTCCACCACCTGCTCCCTGATCGTGGGCCGGCACTCCCTGTCGGTGAACGCCTTCGTGATCCGTCGCCCCGACGAGAACCACGCGGCCGTGCACCGCTGGCTCCTGGAGCGCAACACCCGGCTGTACGGGGTGAGTTACGCCATCGACAAGCTCGGCGACATCTACCTCGTCGGACGGCTGCCGCTGCCGGCCGTCACCGCCGAGGAGATCGACCGCATCCTGGGCACGGTGCTGGAGAACGCCGACGCACCCTTCAACACACTCCTCGAACTCGGCTTCGCCTCGGCGATCCGCAAGGAGTACGAGTGGCGGATCTCGCGCGGTGAGTCCACCCGCAACCTGGACGCCTTCTCCCATCTGACGCAGCCGGAGAGCTGACCGACCGAGCACCTCCGACCGGGCGTGTCCGGCCGAGCACTCCCGACCGGGCCGCGGCGTTGAGCGCCGTGCCCGCGCCGGAGTCACGGGGTCAGCGGAAGTCGGCCTCCGCGTACTCCGCCGCGGCTCCGCTCGCGGTCGCCTCGCGCAGCTCCACCCGGCGGATCTTGCCGCTGACCGTCTTCGGCAGCGGTGCGAACTCCAGCCGCCGCACCCGCTTGTAGGGCGCGAGTCGCTCCCGGGAGTGCGCGAAGATCGCTCTCGCCGCCTCGGGGCCCGGCTGCCAGCCCTCGGCGAGCACCACGTACGCCTTGGGCACCGACAGCCGCAGCGGGTCGGGCGCGGGCACCACCGCTGCCTCGGCCACCGCCTCGTGCTCCAGCAGGGCGCTCTCCAGCTCGAACGGAGAGATCTTGTAGTCGGAGGACTTGAAGACGTCGTCCGCTCTTCCGACGTAGGTCAGATAGCCCTCGGCGTCGCGGGAGGCGATGTCGCCCGTGTGGTAGTAGCCGTCGTGCATCGACTCCTCGGTGCGCGCCGGGTCGCCGTGGTAGCCGGTCATCAGCCCGAGCGGGCGCTGGGCGAGGTCGAGGCAGATCTCGCCCTCCTCCACGCCGGCCTTGCCGCTGACCGGGTCGACCAGCTCGACGGAGTACCCGGGCACCGGCCGCCCCATCGAGCCGCTCTTCAGCGGCTGTTCGGGGCAGTTGGCGATCTGGAGCGTGGTCTCGGTCTGGCCGAAGCCGTCCCGGACGGTCACTCCCCAGGCGTCCCGGACGGTCTCGATGACCTCCGGGTTCAGCGGCTCACCCGCCGCGATCGCCTCGCGAGGCGGTTTGCGCAGCCGGCCGAGGTCGGACTGGATCAGCATGCGCCAGACTGTCGGTGGCGCGCAGAAGGTGGTGACACCGCAGCGGTCCATCTGCGCCATCAGGGCGGCGGGCACGAAGCGGTGGTAGTTGTACACGAAGATCGTCGCCTCCGCGTTCCACGGGGCGAAGAAGCTGGACCAGGCGTGCTTCGCCCAGCCCGGCGAGGAGATGTTCAGATGGGTGTCGCCGGGCTGGAGACCCAGGCCGTACATCGTGCTCAGATGCCCGATCGGGTACGAGACGTGGGTGTGCTCGACGAGCTTGGGGCGCGCGGTGGTGCCGGAGGTGAAGTAGAGCAGCAGGGTGTCGTCGGCCAGGGTCGGGCCGTCCGGGGCGAAGTCGGTGGGCGCCGCGTAGGAGTTGGCGTAGTTGACCCAGCCCGGCCGGGCGCCGCCGACCACGATGCGCTGGTAACTGCCCTGCACCTCGTCGAACTTGACGGTGTCCGCCGCGCGCACCACCACGTGCCGCACCTCGCCGCGCTGCACCCGGTCGCTGAGGTCGGGGGCGCCGAGCAGCGGTGTGCAGGGGATCAGCACGGCTCGCAGCTTGATCGCGGCGAGCATCGTCTCCCAGAGCTCCAGCTGGTTCCCCAGCATGACGAGCACGCGGTCGCCCGGCCCCACTCCCCGGCCGCGCAACCAGTTCGCGACCTGGTCGGACCGGGCGGACATCGCCGCGAAGCTGATCCGGGTCTCGGCGCCGTCCTCCTCGACGAGGTGCAGGGCCGTGCGCGCGTTTCCCTCGGCGATCCGGTCGAACCAGTCCAGTGCCCAGTTGAAGTGCGAGGGACGGGGCCAGACGAACTCCTCGGCGGCCCTCGCGCAGTCCTCGCGGTGCCGGAGCAGGAAGTCCCGCGCCTCGCGGAACTCCGCCGTCACACCGCTGTTGACACTGCTGCTGACAGTCATGGCCACACCCTCACATCGTCGTGAGCAAGCCTGATGACACCACACCCCATCACAGTGAGTGGCCGACCGGAACCCCTCGTACGAAGGGCCGGGAGAGGACGCAGGCTGACGTCCGGAAACGGATTTCCGTTCGGGGTGTTGCGGTCGCCGAGCACCTCTGCCGGCGGTCCGCGGCTGTGGACACCACGGCCTACGGCGCCCGGTGGCGCACTGTGGACGGCGGGCTCCGGACGGCGTAACAGCGCTCGGTCCCGGGCGTACGGCGACCGGTGGGCTCCGGAAGGCGGCTGTGCAGCACGTACCGCGGGTCTGTGGACAAAACGGCCGCCACGGCGGCGGAGATCGGGCGCGTGTGGCCAAGGATTGACCACAGCGTGTGGATGGTTGGGGAGGCTTGTGGAGAGGGGGCGGGGCCTGTGGTCAGTTTTTGACCACAGGCCCCGATCAGCCGTTCACCGGTTCCGGTTCGCGGTTGCCGACGTCGGTTCGCCTCAGGCCAGCAGCCGCTTCCAGTCGGTGCTGCTGAGCGACTCCCGGCCGCTGAGGGTGTGCTTCGCACCGGCGCGGCGCATCGTCTCCACCGCCGCGGCGACGTCCTTGTTGTCGCCGGGGGCGACCTTCGGAGTGATCAACGGCCAGATGTCGGAGCCGAGGTAGCCCGTCTCGTCGGTCGTGGAGTGGTACGCCGCGGAGCAGGTGTGCTGCTCGATGCTGTGCGTCTCGGTCAGCCGTACGACCGCACGCTTGGTCGCCGCGTCGAAGACGCCGGTGGTCCCGACGTCGTTGAACCCCTTGGCGCGCAGCAGGTGCTGGGCCGCGCGCACCTGGGCGTTGACGGCGTCCGGGCGCAGCAGCGGCCAGACGTCGGGGGCGGTCACCCTTGCCACACCGATCGCACCCGCGACGGCGTCGCGCAGTTCCTGGAGCCGGCCGTAGAGGACGGTGCCGGGGCACTCGGTGGAGTTGAAGTCGCGGTGGCCCATGATGTCGCTGACCGGGCGGCTGTAGCGCACCGCGATCCAGGCGACCAGGTCGACCAGCGAGTCCCACAGGGCCTGCGGCACGTCGACGTCGACGTAGATGCCCTCGTTCTCGATGCCGATCACATCGCTGTTGTGGCCGCCGACGTTGGCGCCCACCACGTGCTTGTTGCCGGCCCGCACCGAATCGAGGCTGTGGTGACGGCCTTCCAGGATGTGGCCGCCGCGGCTGTTGGTGAACTGCTGGCCGCTGTCGCCCCAACCCTGGCCGTCCATGTGGAAGTTCTGGATGTCGCGGCAGATCTTCTTCGCGTGCTCCAGCGAGTAGTCCTCGCTGTTGCCGGGCTCCGCGGTGTGGTGGACGACGATGTGGAGCGGTGTGCGGTCCAGGATGTCGATCTGGCCGTTCGGCGGGCGTGCGCCCCACTCGGCGGTGCTGTGGATGCGGGGCTCGGGTGCCGCCTTGGCGCCTGCCGCCTTCTTCGCCGGTGCGGGCGCCTTGTCGGACTGGCCGGCCGAGGCGAGGTGCGGGATGCCGAGGCCGACACCGGCGGCGGCGGTGGCGCCGATGCCGCCGCGGATCAGGGCTCTGCGGTTGAAGCCTGAGCTCATGGAGGTCTCCCTGAGAAGTGGGGGGAAGTTCCGGGGACGGGGGTCCGGGACCGGGACGGTTCCGGAGGTCGGGATGCGGGCCGGGCGCGGTGCGCGGCGTCAACCACCCGTGTGGGGCGGGCGGTCGGCCACCGGTCGCAGGTCCGGCGGACTCGGAGTCAGGGCGTGCAGGGGAGCGGTACGCCGCGGTCGCCGAGGTAGGGAACGGGGTCCTCGCCGAAGCCGAACCCGCCGTCGAGGTGCACCTCGAAGTGCAGATGCGGTCCGGTGGACTGGCCCTCCGAGCCCATGGAGGCGATGTGCTGTCCCGCCTGCACCTGGTCGCCGACCTGCACGAAGCGCTCGTACATGTGCCCGTACTCGGTGACCGAACCGTCGGGGTGCAGGATGCGGATCCACTGGCCGTAGCCGGACGCCTCGCCGGAGTGGGTGACCTCTCCGGGGCCCGCTGCGTGCAGCGGGGTGCCGAGCTCGTTGGCGATGTCGACACCGTCGTGGCCGCTGTGGTGGCCCTGGCTGATGACACCGGCCGCGGGGCAGGCGGCCTCGAAGGCAGCGGGTTCGGCGGCCGAGGCGGGGCCCGCGGCCGTCAGGGTGAGTGCCGCACAACCGGCTGCCACTCCGGCGGCCACAACTCGGCGTCGGACACTGTTGCCTCGGAGCACTGTGGGGAAGTGCATTCGGCTCTCCCAATTCTTCGGCGTTGTGTCACCTTCGCGCGGTGTTTCGTTGCGCTTTCGCCGTGTGGGGGCGCGCCGATTCTGCCGACGCCGGCGGGGTGCGTACGAGCCGCGCACCAGCCAGCGAAGCAGCGAGCCATGTACGCGACAACCCTGCAAGGACAAATGTCCCTGATTTCTTGGCTCCCTGAAACAAAGCGGCCCGGCTATTAGCCGCGTAGCAGACCGAATCGGGCCGGATTTCCGTTGGTTGAACCACTGGTGGAGGTAAAGCCCGGCGCGTGGTGGCCTCTTGGAGCGAATGGGCGGCGAAAAGCGCCGGCGCGAGAAGAATTGAGGGGAATGCGCGCGAACTCCGAGGATGTGCGGGTCGCGTGCGGCGGAGTGCGCGGGGCGTGCGCGGCGGGGCTCATGGCCGGTGTGCGCGGTCGGGCGGGGGTGTGCGGGGGCGTGCTGTGGTCGCGGCGAGCGGGCATGGGGTGCGCGCATCCGCGTGGCCCGGTCCGGGTCCGCTCGCCCGGAGGTCTGCGCACCTCCCCTGTGCGCACCTCCGGGCGGCGGCCGGGCGCCCCGGGCAGGTGGAAGGACGTCCGGTTCCCCCCGCCGGGCGTCCGGTGATCCACCTGCTCCTCTCGCCTGCGAGGCGGGGGCAACCCATGGAGAACGACCGTTCTCCATGTAGTACCGTACCGTCGGCAACTCCGGTTCTCAAGAAGGGGATCGGGGAGCCACCGGGACGGGGGAGAGCCGATCGTGAGCAGTGCACCCACCGACTCCGGCACCGCGTTGCGCATCCTCGACGCCGCGGACGGCCTCTTCTACGCCCACGGCATCCAGGCCGTCGGAATGGACCGGATCAGAGACACCGCCGAGGTGTCGCTGAAACGCCTGTACCAGTGCTATCCCTCCAAGGCCGCGCTGGTGGAGGCGTATCTGCGCAGACGCGATCGCGACGCCCGCGCCTCGCTCGCCGAATTCGTGGACGAACTGCCGGACGCCGACGAGAAGGTGCTCGGCATCTACGTCTGGCTGCGCGGCGTGCTCGCCCAACCGGGCTTCCGCGGCTGCGCGTTCAACAACGCCTTCGGCGAACTCGGCCCGGGCAGCGAGGTCGTGGCCACCGTAGTCCTCCAGCACAAGCGCAGGCTGCGGGAGTTCATCGCCTCGCTGGTGGGGAACGCCGGGGTGTGCGACGTCGAGACCGTCACCTCGCAACTGGTCGTGCTCCTCGACGGGGCGATCACCGTCGGCTCCGTCCAGAGCAACCCGGGGGCGGCGGACGACGCCCGGGCCACGGCCGCCGCGGTGCTCGCCGGTGCGGAACGCACCCCCGCCTCCCGGACCCCCGACGGCCGTAATGCTCCCGACGGCCGTAACGCCCCTGCGTCGTAACGCCCCGCGCCCTCCCACGCCCGACTCCCGTGTGCGGGACCGGGGTTCAGCCCGCGGACGTGGTCCGCTCCACCGGAATCCACAGCTCGGACTCCGCGGTCTCGCCGTCCTCCGACTCCTCGACGCGCACCAGCGAGGGCCCCTGTCTGCTCTCGTACGGGTTCGACGGGAACCACTGGGTGTAGACGTCGCGCCACATGTTCTGGAGCGTGGCCGGGAACTCGCCCCCGCACTCGAAGACCGCCCACGTCCCGGCGGGTATGTCCAGGGCCGTCATGTCCTCCGGCGGCGGCGCGGAGCTGACCGCGCAGTGGTGGTAGTCCAGCCCGGTGCCCTCGTGGCGCTGCTCGTCCTCGAAGTTGACCGTCGCCGCGACGGCGCCGGTGGGTTCGCCGTCGGAAAGGGCCTCGATCCGGTCCAGGGTCTCGCGGCCGAGCCCCTGGAGGAACGCGACGATCTGCGGGTTCAGTCCCTCGTGCACCTGCCTGACCCGGGCCGACCGGCCCACCAGCCGGAACGCGTCCTTCTCCACGATGCGGTACCGCATGCTGCTGCTCCCTTCGATGATCAGTCGGAAGGACATCCGTGGCTGGGACTGCAGCGCCGCGCCGGTACGCCTCGCCTCGCCGGGGCCCACCCCGTGGACGGCGCGGAACGCCCGGGCGAACGCCTCGCCCGATCCGTAGCCGTACCGCACGGCGACGTCCAGCAACGTCCGTTCGCCCGCGAGCACTTCGGCCCCCGCGACGGTCAGACGGCGGCGCCGCACGTACTCCGAGAGCGGCAGCCCGGCGAGCGCCGAGAACATCCGGCGGAAGTGGTACTCCGAGGTCATCGCGATGCGCGAGAGTTCACGCACGTCCAGAGGCTGGTCGAGCCGCTGCTCGATGTGGTCCAGGGCCTCGTTCAGTCGCTCCAGCATCCCTGCCCGCCCTTCCTTTCGAGACCACGCTAGGGAGCAGCGTGCCCGCGCCACCCGACAGACCGTGCCCGCCGCGATCGGGTCCCACCGCCCCCGGGAACGCGATCGCGCCCCGCCCCGACATCAGGCGCCGAACTCACGCGCCGAGACACGCGATCGCGCCCCGCACCGAACTCGCGCACCGAACTCGCGCGCCGGGCCCGACAGCGGGCCCCGGGGACGACGACGGCCTCCTCCGGGGCGTCTGCCGCGCCCGGAGGAGGCCGTCGAAGGCCGTCGAACGGCCCGTGTGCGGCTGTCAGTTGATGTCGCTCGGCGCCGGGCCGGTGCGCTCGTCCCGGTTGAGGGCGGCGATGAGCGCCATCTCGTCGGGGGAGAGCTGGAAGTCGAAGATCTCGAAGTTCTCCCGCATCCGGCTCGGGGTGGTCGACTTCGGGAAGACGATGTCCCCGCGCTGGACGTGCCAGCGCAGTGTGACCTGGGCGGAGGTGCGTCCGTGCTCCTCGGCGATGCCGGTGATCGCCGGATCGTCGAGCGAGCGTCCCTGCGCGATGGGCGACCAGGCCTCGGTGGCGATGCCGTGCTTCTTGTTGAACTCGCGGACCGTGTGCTGGGTGAGGTACGGGTTCACCTCGATCTGGTTGACGGCCGGGACGGTGTCGCTGCTGTCCATCAGTCGTTCCAGATGGGCGGGTTCGAAGTTGGACACGCCGATCGCGCGGACCCGACCGCTGCGGTGCATGGCCTCCATCGCCCGCCAGGTCTCGGTGTAGGTGACCGGCGAGTCGGCCATCGGCCAGTGGATGAGGAAGAGGTCCAGATGGCCGATGTCCAGGTCGGCGAGGGTCCGGTCGAAGGCGCGCATGGCGTCGTCGTAGGCGTGGGCGTCGTTGGCGAGCTTGCTGGTGACGAAGACGTCCTCGCGCGGCAGCCCGCTGGCACGCACGGCCTCGCCGACGCCCCGCTCGTTGCCGTAGAGCTGAGCGGTGTCGATGTGCCGGTAGCCGATCCGCAGCGCTTCCCCCACGACGTCCCCGGTCGTGGCCGGGTCGATCTGGTAGGTGCCGAAGCCGAGTTGGGGGATCTCGACGCCGTTGTTGAGGGTGATGTTCGGTGGGGGAGTCGCTGCTTCGGTCACGTCGGGCTTCCTTCTGGTGAGAGCGCCAGCGGGTCGGTGCCGGAGTGGGGCGCGGGCCCGCCGGTGGTCCGCCGGTACGGGTGCCCGTGCCCGATGTCCGCTCCCCGCAGCGTATGGCGCCTGCCTCGGCGGCGTCCAACACCGCCGGAGCCCTGTCTCACCCAGTGCGCCCGGGCGACGGCCGACCGCCCCGGCCTGCGAGGATCGCCGCATGCGACGCGGCGACACCGGTACGGGTGAACAGGAAGAGCGGTATGTTGACGGCGGCCCGCGACAGGCGGAGGCGCGGGCGGGGGCGCGATGAACGGCCTGCTCACCGGCTTCGCGACGATCGGCTCGATCGTCGCGCTCGGGTGGCTGCTGGCTCACATCCGGATGATGGACGAGAGCGCGCAACACCTCCTGTCCCGCCTGGCGTTCTACGTCGCCAGCCCCGCCCTGCTGGTCACGGTGCTGGCCGACACCGACATCTCCGACGTCCTCTCCGCGCCGCTGCTGGCCTCCATCGGGAGCGTGCTGGTGGTCGGGGTGGCGCAGATCCTGCTGGCCCGTCTGGTGTGGAAGCGGAACGCGGCCGAGACGACGATCGGCGCGTTCTCCGCCGCGTACGTGAACGCGGGCAACCTCGGGCTGCCGATCGCCGGTTACGTGCTCGGCGACGCCGCGCTCATCGCGCCGATGCTCCTCATCCAGCTGCTGCTGATGCAGCCGCTGGGCCTGACGGTGCTGGACATCGCCACCAGCGAGGGGCCGCACTCCTGGCGGACGATCGTGCGCCGGCCGCTGACCAACCCGCTGCTGATCGGTTCGGCGATCGGTGTGCTGCTCTCGGTACTGGATCTGAGTCTCCCGGCCCCGGTCCAGGACCCGCTCACGCTGGTGGCGGGGATGGCGATCCCGGCGATGCTGATCGCGTACGGGATATCGCTGCGGCTGGGCCCGCTGCCCGGACGCGGTACCCACGCGCCCGAGGTGGCGGTCATCGTGCTGCTGAAGGTGGTGATGCAGCCGCTCGTCGCCTTCCTGCTGGCACGCTACGCGCTCGATCTCGACCAGGCCGGCGTGCTGGCGGTGACGGTGATCGCGGCGCTGCCGACCGCGCAGAACATCTTCGTGCACGCCAGCCGCTACGGCACCGGGGTGCTGTTGGCGCGGGACTCCATCTTCGTCTCGACGATCCTGTCCGTGCCTGCGCTGCTGGTGATCGCCGCTGTGCTTGTCTGAGTGGCGCGCCGGGCTCCGCCCGTGCCGTCGGCCCCCCCCCGGTGCCCCGTCGCCACTCCCGTGTTTTCTGCACCAATGGTTGACGTGTACACGTCGCTGCCCGCACCGTCGTAGTGGTCAACGCGCGTAAACCGTCCGCAGGTTGCGCCGTCGGCCCCGAGTGGAAAACGGAGGAGACATGTCACGACGCACCGTGCGCACCCCCTCGCTGAGGAAGCGAGTGGTCATCCCGGTCCTCGGCGGTCTGGCCGCCACCGCGCTGGTCGCCACCGGAAACCTGGCCGGCGCCGCCCCCGCCGAAACCGGTTCCGAACGCGGGACCCTGGCCGCCGCCTTCACCGACGCGGCGGAGAAGTACGACGTGCCGCGCGATCTGCTGGTCGCGGTCGGCTACGGCGAGACCCGGCTCAACGACCACGACGGCAAGCCCAGCCACGCCAACGGCTACGGCGTCATGCACCTGGTCGGCAACCCCGGCCACACCACGCTGAACGAGGCCGCAGACCTCACCGGCGAACCGCTCGCCGACCTCCGGGGCGAGAGCGAGGCGAACATCCTCGGCGCCGCCGCCGTGCTGCGCGACTACGCGGACGCCCAGGGCCTGGAGGCCGAGGAGCGCGACGGCGTCCACAACTGGTACACCTCCGTGGCCCGTTACGGCGGCGCCAAGGACGACTCGACGGCCCGCCTCTACGCTGACACCGTCTACGAGCTGCTCTCCGACGGCATCAGCGCGAAGGTCCAGGGCGGCGAGAAGGTCACCGTCACCCCGCGCGAGGTCAGCCCCGAGCGCGGTGAACTGGCCGACGTGCGTCCGCACGGCGCGGGCGCCGCGAGCGAGGACTACCCGCCCGCCGCCTGGGTCCCGGCCAACGCCGGCAACTACACCAAGGGCCGTACGGCCGCGATCTCCACGGTCGTCGTCCACGTCACCCAGGGCTCGTACGCCGGCACCATCAGCTGGTTCCAGAACCCCGAGGCCCAGGTCAGCGCGCACTACGTGATCCGCTCCCAGGACGGGGAGGTCACCCAGATGGTGCGCGACGCCGACACCGGCTGGCACGCGAGGGGCGGCAACCCGTACTCGATCGGCCTGGAGCACGAGGGCTTCGTCGACGACCCCGCGTGGTTCACCGACGCCATGTACCGGTCCTCGGCCGCGCTGACCAAGCACCTCGCGGACAAGCACGGCATCCCCAAGAACCGCGAGCACATCGTCGGCCACCACGAGGTGCCCGGCAACGACCACACCGACCCCGGCCCCAACTGGGACTGGGACTTCTACATGAGCCTGGTCAACTCGTGACCCCGCTCCTCCCGGCGGACGCACGGTCCCGCCGCACCTTCGGGCCGCACCCCCACGCACGCCCGAATCCGCAACGGGGCTGAACCCGGCCGAGCCCCGCAGGTTGCCCCCGCCGACACACGGGCGGGGGCAACTCGCGCACCGGCGGCGGGAATCGGCCGCCGGGGCCGGCGGTGCTGCCAGCACCGCCGGGACTGCCAGCACCGCCGGGCTGCGGGGCGGTGTCAGTCGCGGGGCAGGCCGAAGCTCAGGCCCGAGGGCTGGACCTCCACCGCGCGCACGCTCCACCGCTCCTCGCCGTCCTCGTCGAGGGGGTACTGGCAGCGGTGCTCGGTCTGGACGTTGAGCTCGACGAGCTCCGCGTCCGGGATCTCGCTGCACTGCACCCGGTCGACGCCGCGCCGGTTCTGCTGCTTGAAGAACTCGCCGCCCACGCCCCTGGCGGTCAGCAGCCCCATCAGCGGCTTCGCCTGGTACGTGAAGACGAAGCTGCCGGGCTCGTACCGGTCGCTGATGGTGACCTCCCAGGGCACCTTGAGGCCCTCGTAGGTCACCGTGCAGGTGGTGGTGGCGCCGGCCTTCATGGTGACGTCCCCGCCCGCGCAGGAGCCCGCCGTCCTGCCCTCGACACCGGCCATGGCCAGCGTCTTCTCGCGCAGGTCGTGCACGACTCGCTCGGTCTCCGAGGCGTCCCGGGGCGGTTCGGGGCTGATCTTCGGACGGTCCTCCAGCAGTTCCTCCACCGGAGCGTCGATCTTGACCGGCAGCTCCTCGCTCTCGCCGCCGTCCGTCTGCGCCTCGTCGCCCTCGTCCACTCCGCCGGAGCCGGAAGCGGCGTTTCCACCGGGCTCGGTGCCGTCGCCGGACCCGCTTCCTCCGCAGCCGACCGCCAGCACGGCGACAGCCACGGCGCCGACGAGTGTTCGAGTGATTCGCATGTGCGGGATCTTAATGGAACCGTAAAATCTCCGACCTCCTCGTCGAGGTCGGGCCGGAGGTCTCAACTCCCGTCCGTGTGCGCCCCGCCGGCACCGCCTCCGGTCGCCCTCCCGGGCCCCTCCCGGACGAAGTGGTCGAACTCGTCGTTGTGCACGCCGAGGACGAAGGCCCGCCACTTGGCCCTCGTCGTCGTCACGATCCGCTCGGGCTCGTCGCTCTGCCGGATGTGGATCAACCCGCCCTCGCCCGCGGCGACTTCGAAGCACTCCTGCGAGGGATCGTCGGAGGCGCGGATCCACTCCAGCGCTCCCGGGTCGGGGGGTGTCGTCATGGGGCCCAGGCTACGGACGCACCACCGGCGCCCGCAGCCCGTCCGGGTTCGCACCGGGTCCGTGTACGGCGCGCACGGGCCCCGCGGTGCACCCCGCGGGGCACCGGGGGCCGGCCGGGGCCCGTCGTCAGAGCTTGCGGACGAGCGTCACGCCGTCGCGCACGGGCAGCATCGCGCAGCTGACCCGCTCGTCCGCCGCGATGGTGTCGTTGACGGCGCGGATCGCCCGCACGGACTCGCTCTGCTCGCTCTCGTCCACCACGAGCCCGCCCTGGAGCACGTTGTCCAGCGCGATCAGCCCGCCGGGCCGGAGCCTGGTGACCAACTCCTCGTAGTACACCGGGTATCCGACCTTGTCGGCGTCGATGAACGCGAAGTCCACCGTCTCCTCGGCCGGCAGCGCGCGCAGGGTGTCGGCGGCCGGTGCGATCCGCAGGTCGATGCGCTCGTCGACGCCGGCCCGCTCCCAGTAGCGGCGGGCGATCGAGGTCCACTCCTCGCTGACGTCGCAGGCGATCAGGCGACCGCCCGGCGCCAGGCCGCGGGCGATCGCGATGGACGAGTACCCGGTGAACGTGCCGACCTCGACGGCGAGTTGGGCGCCGGTGAGCTGGGTGAGCATGGTCAGCAGCGCGGCCTCGTCCTGGGAGACCTGCATCTGGGCGCTGTCCGGCAGCGCCCTCCTGGTCTCCTCGGCGAGCTCCCGCAGCAGCTCGTCGGCCGGGCTGCTGTGGTCGTTCAGGTAGTCGTCGAGGGCCGGGTTCACGATCTGCACGGCGTTGTGCTCCGTTCGGCGCGGGGGTCACCGGGTGCGACGGCGGGCCGGACGAAACCCCGTGGCCCAAACACCGCCGAACCCAACAGAAGTGACAGAGGGTCAGCTATACGGCCATACCGTAGACGATGGTGAAGACGGTGCCGAGCGAGCCGATGATGAACACACCCGCCAGACCGGCGACGATCAGGCCCTTGCCCTGCTCGGCGCTGAAGGTGTCGCGCAGGGCAGTGGCGCCGATGCGCTGCTTGGCCGCTCCCCAGATCGCTATGCCCAGACAGATGAGGATGGCGATCGCCATCACCACCTCGATCATCACGCGCGCCTCGGTGCCGAGCGACCCGAACGGACCCCAGTCGGGGGCGATTCCGCCGATGATGGTGTTGATGTCGCCCTCGTCAGCCGCCAGAAACATGTGAACTCACCGCCCCAGAAAGATGTGTTGGGTGTCCGTCAGATCCGGACGGCCGATGGTGGCCGACCGTGTCCGAGGCCCTCTCATATGAGTAACCCTTCTTGAATTCTGCCACGAGATGGGATGGTTGGGGGGTGCGGAAGATGTGGGTGGCGACCGGAGTCGGCTTCACGATGGTGCTCGGGTTCATGGCGCTGCTCGTGGTGGGCACGTACAGCGCCGCCACCCAACTGGGCGGGGGCGGCGGGAAGTCGGTCGCCCTGGCGAAGAACTCCGTGCCCGCTCAGTACTCTGCGCTCGTCCAGAAGTGGGGAAACCTCTGCGACGCCATCAACCCGGCGCTGCTGGCGGCCCAGTTGTACCAGGAGAGCGGCTGGAACCCGCGTGCCCAGTCGCCCGCCGAGGCGCAGGGCATAGCCCAGTTCATCCCGGGCACCTGGGCGGCGCACGGGATGGACGCCAACAACGACGGCAAGGCCGATGTCTGGGACCCGGAGGACGCGATCCCCTCCGCGGCCTCCTACGACTGCAAGATCGCCGGATACGTCGAGGACGTGCCGGGCGACAACACGGACAACATGCTCGCCGCCTACAACGCCGGCTCCTACGCGGTCATCAAGTACGGCGGCATACCGCCCTACAAGGAGACGCAGAACTACGTGAAGGTCATCCGCGAGGGCGAGAAGAGCTTCGCGGCGCCGACCTCGCGGGTCGACCCCTCCAAGAAGGCCGCGGGCGCGATCGACTACGCACAGGGGAAGTTGGGTACTCCGTACCTGTGGGGTGGCGAAGGCGGACCGGGCGACAACGGCCGCTTCGACTGCTCGGGGCTGACCAGGGCCGCGTACGCGGACGTCGGTGTCGAGATCCCCCGCGTCGCCAACGACCAGTGGAACACCGGGCCGCACCCCGCCCGCGACGAACTGCTCCCGGGAGACCTGGTCTTCTTCAGCCACGACCTGAAGGACAGCCGGCAGATTTATCACGTGGGCATCTACGTCGGCGGCGGCTATATGATCGACGCACCGTACACAGGAGCGGTCATCCGCTTCGATCCGATCGACACACCGGACTACTTCGGCGCCACCCGGCCAACTGCCGGTTGACGCGGGACAGTCCCGCTGCATGAGGGCAGCCGGCCGTGTGAGGACGTCACCCGGCCGGACTGGACAGCAGTGTCGGCCGGACAATGTACGTGTCACCCTTCAGTAACATCCGGGTGATCTTCCGGCGGAGGCGGAACGTCGGACGAGGCCGTCCCGTTGCCAGTACGTGGCGCGGGACCACCGCCACGCTCAATCACGGGGGTCGGACGCGCGTACCGGCTGTACGCGTAACAAGGTGTGAAGGGCACGGGTCGTCACATGGCTGGTTGGGAAGACCCCGACGTCGACCTGCTGTACCGCGTCAACGGCTGGTCGGAGCAGACCCCGGAGTGGGTCAGTTCCGTACTGGGCTTCATGAGCGAGTACGGCGTTATTTTCGGTCTCATGGCCCTCGGCCTGTGGACCTGGTGGACCGCACGACAGCGGCCGGGATCCGTCACGGCGGTCGCCGGCCTGCTCTGGGCGCCGCTCGGCGCCGTCGCCGCGTACGCGGCCAACTACCCGATCCGCGAGCTGGTCGAGAGACCGCGCCCGCTGGTCGACCATCCCGATCTGAACGTGCTGGTCGAGGGCAAGGGCGGGTGGTCCTTCGTCAGCGACCACTCGGCGCTCACGATGGCGCTGGCGGTCGGCATCTTCATGGTCAACCGCCGCTGGGGCGCGGTGGCGATACTGCTCGCCCTCTTCCAGGGCTTCGGCCGGATCTACGCCGGCGTCCACTACCCGACCGACGTCGTCGGCGGTGTGGCGCTCGGTACGGCGGTGGTGCTGCTGCTGGCGCCGCTCGCGATGATGCTGCTCACCCCGCTCACCCGGGCCGTCGCCGCCTCGCCGCGCGGCGGCTGGCTGATCACCTGCCCGCGTGCGGAGGCCGCCCGCGCCCGCAACGCCGAGCGCAACGGCGAGGACCGCGGCCAGGGCGGCGGCCGGCCGCACGGCGACGAGTCGTCGCCGGCGGGCTCCGCGGACCGTCCGGCCGGCGGAGGCCGGTCCGGTCGCGGTCGGCGCGGCGTGCGTGCGCGCGGCCGGGGCGGCGAAGGCACGGCGGGCGGATCGGCGCCGGAGAAGCACCGCGACGCAGTCGTCTGACGGAGGTCCGGCCCGCCCGGCCGTCCGACGGAAACCGGCTCGGGCCCGCGGCCCGAGGCCCGTACCCGCGGCGCACTCGCGCGGCTGCCCGCGCCGGGCCCGCACCGACCGCGTCTGTGGCGGGCAGCGCACCGCACCCGCGGCGCGCTGCCCGCCACAGCTGTCTCCCGCCCGGCTCGGCGGCACCCGGACCCGCTGCGCCCGGCTCCGCGGCACCCGGACCCGTCCTGCCCGGGGCCTGCGGCGCAGGCGCGGGTGCGTGATCCGGCTCCCGGTCGAGACGCGCCGCCGGGCCGTCGCGCGGTGTCGAACCCGGGGAGGCCCGTGCTCCCGGACAGCGACGCGTGCCTTCCGTGCGCGAGGGAGTACCGGAACGTACCGGGGCCTGCGGCGGCGCGGTCGGGTGCGGCCGGCCGTGCGCGGCGGACCGACGGGAGGTGCGTGGCGGGTCAGACGGTGCCGACGTGCTCCTGTGCGTCGTCCCGGGCCTTGGACCGGGCGCGCCGGGCGGGGCCGCGCCAGCCGCAGCTGCAGCAGGCGTGGGTGAACGGGCCGTTCTCCGCGGTGGCGAGCTGATGCTCGGAGGGCACAGTCAACTCCGACCGGTCGGGCTCCTGGGGCACGTCACCACGGTACCGGGCGGCGCGTCGGCCGGAACGTGACGGTCCGCCCGACCCCTCGTTAGGCCGCTCGTGAGGTGCGTACGGTCGGCTGGGGGGACTTCTGAGATGGTCGGACGGGCTGATACGAGCCGGACGGCCGGCCCCCGGTCGCGCCCGTGGGCGGTCGCGACCGCCGTACCGGCCGCGGTGCTGGCCGCCGTGCTGACGGTGACGGCGTGCACCGCGCGGGACGGAGGGGGCCCGCGCGACGACGCGGCACCGGTCACCGCCCCGTCGCCGCAGCCGTCGGGCGGCACCGGCGCCTCGGGCGGCGCGGAGACCTCCGAGGCGACGGACGCGATCCGCTCCGCCGCGGACGTGCTCGTCCGCACCGGGAGTTCCAGGGCGCGTACGGCGATGGAGATGGACAGCGGCGGCACCCGGCTGACGATCCGCGCCACCGGCGGCTTCGACTACCGCGCCGGAGTGGGGGAGTTGACGGTCGTCCTGCCGGACGCGGGTCGCCTTCCGGTGACCGAGGTGATCAAGCCCGGTCTGCTGTACATGAAGAACCGCGGCGCCGGCGTTCCCTCCGACAAGTGGGTACGGGTGGACACCTCGGAGCTGAGCGACGGCAATCTGGTCACCGGCGGCGTCACCGATCCGCTGAGCGCCACCGAGCTGCTGCGCGGGGCCGGAGGGGTGAGCTATGTCGGAAGCCTGGATCTCGACGGCGTCGGAGTGCGGCACTACCGCGGCACCACGGACCTCGTCGCCGCGGCCAGGCGAGCGACCGCGCCGATGCGGGCCCAGCTCACCGCCGCGGCCAAGGGCTTCTCGACCACCCTCGTCCCCTTCGACGCCTATCTGGACAGCGAGGGGCGACCGAGGAAGGTCCGGCACGAGTTCGTCTTCGACAACAGCGAGGGGCGCGGGGTGCGGGTCGACTCGACCACCGTGCTGTACGGCTTCGGTTCGCCGGTGCGGGTGGACATGCCGCGCCGCGCGGACATCTACACCGGGCGGATCGTGGCCTCCGAGGCGGACGGACAGGCCGTCGAAACCGGACAGGGCGGGCAACGCGGGCGTCAATAACCCCGAAAGCCGTGCGGGCGGGTATCGGACCTTCCTACTCTGATGGTTGGGAAACCGGCATGCCTGCCAGGGGAGGCGTCGCTCGCGTCCCGGCGCCGCTCGTCGCGCCGCCCGGGGGCGTACGCCGGTGCACGGGACGTGTGCGGTTGCGCCGAGCGCAGAGGTCGAGGGGGTACAGGGTGGGACAACACGGGCCGCCGACAAGGGTGTTCACCCCCTTCGGGCCGGGTGCGCCGACCGGCCTCGCCGCCGCGGGGGAGGCGGCGGGAACGGAGGGGACTACCTCGTCGGCCGGGACGGCCGCCTCGACGTCGTCGGCCGAGGAGTACAACCCGTACGAGCACGAGGCGCTCGCCGAGATAGAGCTGTACGGGGAGTTGATCATCGCTGCCGCCGCCGAGCCGGAGGACCGGCTGAGCCGGGACCGGATAGACGAGGTGCTGCTCGCCGGGGAGCCCGCCGGCGGTGCCGACCGCTGACGCGGTCTCCCGCGGGCGGTCCCGAGGGGCGGTTTTCGGCCGACTTCGGGCTCGGTGGACGGAAGGTGCCCGGCACCCCTTCGCCTGTCCCCACCTCGGGTTCGCCGTGCCCGCGGTGGGCGGTGGCCACGGGGTTGGTGCGGGCTTGGGGTGAATGCCGGGTGGCCAGGATTCGGTGATTGTGTGCCCCAACTCACGCTCGACGACCCTCTGTTGGTGATCGCGTGCGGAGAGTTGCGAAACGGCCCCGGTGGGTGGTCAGGTGCGCAGGAGGCGGGCGATCGCCGCTGTGGCTTCCGCCACCTTGGCGTCCATCTCCTCGCCACCCTTGGTGGCCGCGTCGGCGACGCAGTGTCGCAGGTGCTCCTCCAGGAGTTGGAGCGCGAAGGACTGGAGCGCCTTGGTCGAGGCGGAGACCTGGGTCAGCACGTCGATGCAGTACTCGTCCTCGTCGACCATCCGCTGCAGGCCGCGGACCTGGCCCTCGATCCGGCGCAACCTCTTGAGGTGCGCGTCCTTGTTCGCGGTGTACCCATGTGGCCCTGCGGGGGCGGTGGTTGGGGCCTGGTGGCAGGCGGCCGGTGCGTCGCTCCCCGCGTTCGCGGCGCTCTCGGGCTCGGTGGTCGTCATGGGGTACTCCTGGAGTCAACTCCTGGGGATATACCCCAGCTGGGTATATGGTACCGATTCGCCGTCCGTCGCCGATCCGGTACGTCGGGGCCCGTGGTCCGCCGCGGATTCGATGGGTGACACTGGGGAACGCCACTTCGCAGTGGCTGGATGATGCGCCTAGCATCAACGAGACCAACGCCCATGCACCCCGAGGAAATCCAGTGCGCTTTCGTCTGACCCCCAGGGAGACGAGCTTCTACGACATGTTCGCGGCCTCCGCGGACAACATCGTGACAGGCTCCAAGCTCCTGATGGAACTGCTCGGGGCGGACGTCTCCGCGCGCGCCGAGATCGCCGAACGGATGCGGGCGGCGGAGCACGCGGGGGACGACGCGACCCACGCGATCTTCCACCAGCTCAACTCCTCCTTCATCACGCCCTTCGACCGCGAGGACATCTACCGGCTGGCCTCGTCGCTCGACGACATCATGGACTTCATGGAGGAGGCCGTCGACCTGGTCGTGCTGTACCAGATCGACAAGCTCCCTAAGGGAGTCGAGCAGCAGATCGAGGTGCTCTCCCGAGCCGCCGAGCTGACCGCGAACGCGATGCCGCAGCTGCGCACCATGGAGAACCTCACCGAGTACTGGATCGAGGTCAACCGCCTGGAGAACCAGGCCGACCAGATCCACCGCAAGCTGCTCGCGTACCTCTTCAACGGCAAGTACGACGCCATGGAGGTGCTGAAGCTCAAGCAGATCGTGGACGTCCTCGAGGAGGCCGCCGACGCGTTCGAGCACGTGGCGAACACGGTGGAGACCATCGCCGTCAAGGAGTCCTGACCCGCTGTGGACACCCTCGCTCTCGTCGTCGTCATCGGCGTCGCGCTCTTCTTCACGTACACCAACGGCTTTCACGACTCCGCGAACGCCATCGCCACCTCCATCTCCACCCGCGCCCTGACTCCCAGGGCGGCGCTGGCGATGGCCGCGGTGATGAACCTCGCGGGCGCGTTCATGGGCAGCGGCATCGCCAAGACGGTCAGTGAGGGCCTGATCGCGACGCCGACGGGTTCCACGGGCATGATGATCCTCTTCGCCGCGCTGGCGGGGGCGATCACCTGGAACATGATCACGTGGTACTTCGGCCTGCCGTCCTCCTCCTCGCACGCGCTCTTCGGCGGCATGGTCGGTGCGGCGCTGGCCGGTTCGAGCACCGTGTACTGGTCCGGCGTGCTGGAGAAGATCGTCATTCCGATGTTCCTCTCCCCGCTGGTCGGTCTGCTGATCGGCTATCTGGTGATGACGGCGATCATGTGGATCTTCCGTCGCGCCAACCCGCACAAGGCCCAGCGCGGATTCCGCATCGCCCAGACCGTCTCGGCCGCCGGCATGGCGCTGGGTCACGGTCTCCAGGACGCCCAGAAGACGATGGGCATCGTGGTGATGGCGCTGGTCATCGCCGGCGTCGAGGAGGAGGGCGACGCGATCCCGGTGTGGGTGAAGATCGCCTGCGCGCTGATGCTCTCGGCCGGTACGTACGCGGGCGGTTGGCGCATCATGCGCACCCTGGGCCGGCGGATCATCGAGCTGGACCCGCCGCAGGGCTTCGCCGCGGAGACGACGGCGGCCTCGGTGATGTACACCAGCGCCTTCATGTTCCACGCGCCCATCTCGACCACGCATGTGATCACTTCGGCGATCATGGGTGTCGGCGCCACGAAGCGGGTGAAGGCGGTCCGCTGGGGCGTCGCCAAGAACATCGTCGCCGGCTGGTTCATCACCATGCCCGCCGCCGCTGCGGTCGCCGCCGTCAGCTTCTGGATCGTCAACCTCGCCTTCGGCTGACGTAGCCTTCCGCGCACATCGCGTCTCGGGCACCGCGTCACGCCACACCACAGGCACCGCGCCGCGTGTCGGTGAACACGAGGGCCCGCCCCCGGATCGAACGGGGGCGGGCCCTCTGCCTGCGGTGGCACCGCCATGCAGCACCGCAGACGTGTGCGCGACCGGCGGTCGCGGAACCACTCAGCCGAAGCGGCCGGAGATGTAGTCCTCGGTGGCCTGGACGGACGGGTTGGAGAAGATCCGCTCCGTGTCGTCGATCTCGATCAGCTTGCCGGGCTGGCCGATGGCCGCGAGGTTGAAGAACGCCGTGCGGTCGGAGACACGCGCGGCCTGTTGCATGTTGTGCGTCACGATGACGATCGTGAACTGGTCCTTCAGCTCACCGATCAGGTCCTCGATCGCCAGGGTGGAGATCGGGTCGAGCGCCGAGCAGGGCTCGTCCATCAGCAGCACCTGCGGTTCGACCGCGATGGCGCGGGCGATGCACAGCCGCTGCTGCTGACCGCCGGAGAGACCCGAACCGGGCTTGTTGAGCCGGTCCTTGACCTCGTTCCAGAGGTTGGCGCCCTTGAGGGACTTCTCCACGACCGTGTCCAGCTCGGACTTCTTCGTCAGACCGTTGAGCTTCAGCCCGGCGGCGACGTTGTCGTAGATGGACATCGTGGGGAAGGGGTTCGGCCGCTGGAAGACCATGCCGATGGTGCGCCGCACGGCCACCGGGTCGACCCCGGGCCCGTAGAGGCTCTCGCCGTCCAGCATCACCTTGCCCTCGACGCGGCCGCCGGGGGTGACCTCGTGCATCCGGTTCAGGGTGCGCAGGTAGGTGGACTTGCCGCAGCCGGACGGGCCGATGAAGGCCGTCACGGAGCGGGGTTCGACGGTCATCGAGATGTCCTCGATGGCCTTGTGGCTGCCGTAGAAGGCGGTCAGGCCGCTGACGTCGATGCGCTTGGCCATGTCAATCACTCACTTCTGCTTCTTCGTGGCCGGTCAGCGGCCGGTCTTGGGTGCCTTCCAGCGGGCGATCCCGCGGGCGGCCAGGTTCAGGATCATCACCAGGGCGATCAGCACGAGAGCCGCACCCCAGGCGCGGTCGTAGCTGGGGTCGTTGCCCGCGCCCCACTGCTCGAAGATGAAGTACGGCAGCGAGGACTGCTCGCCCTCGAAGGGGTTGGTGTTGATCGACGGGGAGCCGAAGACCAGCAGCATGACCGGGGCGGTCTCACCGGCGATACGGGCCACCGCCAGCATCACACCCGTGGTGATGCCGCCGATCGCGGTCGGCAGCACGACCTTGAGGATGGTGCGCCACTTGGGCACACCGAGCGCGTACGACGCCTCGCGAAGCTCGTTCGGTACGAGCTTGAGCATCTCCTCGGTGGACCGCACGACGATCGGCATCATCAGGATCGACAGCGCCATCGCACCGGCGAACCCGCTGTAGCCGAAGTCCAGGATGATGATCCAGAAGCTGAGGACGAACAGACCGGCGACGATCGAGGGGATGCCCGTCATCACGTCGACGAAGAAGGTCACGGCCTTGGCGAGCTTGCCGGTGCCGTACTCGACCAGGTAGATCGCGGTCAGCAGACCGATCGGTGCCGAGATGACCGTGGCGATCCCGACCTGCTGGAGGGTGCCGACCAGGGCGTGGTAGATGCCGCCGCCCTCGGACATGTTCGGCACGCCGAACATGGAGTGGGTCAGGAAGTACCCGTCGACCACCTTGGAACCGCGGGCGACGGTCTCCCAGATCAGCGAGGCCAGCGGGACGATGGCGATGAGGAAGGACGTCCACACCAGGCTGGTGGCGAACCGGTCCTTGGCCTGCCGCTTGCCCTCGATGGTGGTGGTGAGGACGTAGGTGATCAGCAGGTAGAGCAGCGCGGCGATCAGGCCCCACTGCACCTGGCTCTCCCAGCCGGCCACCAGGCCGAGGCCCGTGCCCAGACCGAGCGAGACCAGCGCGATCCCGACGGGTGCCCAGCGCGGCAGCCTCGGCTGCTTGAGCGTGGTGGGCGGCAGCGACGAGTTCACGGGGGGCTTGTCCATAACGGTGTTGCTCATGCGTTGGCCCCCGAGTACTCCTTGCGGCGGGCGATGATCAGTCGGGCCGCGCCGTTGACCACCAGGGTGATGACGAACAGGACGAGGCCGGAGGCGATCAGGGCGTTGCGGCCCATGTCACCGGCCTCCTTGAACGCCGCGGCGATGTTCTGCGCGAAGGTGCCGCCGCCCGGGTCGAGCAGCGAGGCGTGGATGACGAAGCTCGGCGAGAGCACGGTGGCGACCGCCATCGTCTCGCCGAGCGCACGGCCCAGGCCGAGCATCGCGGCGCTGATGACGCCGGAGCGGCCGAAGGGCAGCACCGACATCCGGATGACCTCCCAGCGGGTGGCACCGAGTGCGAGCGCGGCCTCCTCGTGCATCTTGGGGGCCTGCTTGAAGACCTCGCGGGAGACGTTGGTGACGATCGGCAGAATCATGATCGCCAGCAGGATGCCCACGGTGAACAGCGAGCGCGGGGCGCCGCCGCCGTACTCGAAGATCCCGGTCCAGCCGAGGTAGTCGTCCAGCCACTCGTAGAGGCCGGCCAGGTGCGGGACCAGGAAGAGCGCGCCCCACAGGCCGTACACGATCGAGGGAACGGCGGCGAGCAGGTCGATCACGTACGCCAGCGGGCCGGCCAGCCTGCGCGGGGCGTAGTGCGAGATGAACAGGGCGATGCCGACGGCGACGGGTACGGCCAGGAGCATCGCGATGATCGAGCTCACGATGGTGCCGAAGGCCAGCACCGCGATGCCGAACACGGGCGGATCGCTGTTGGCGCTCCACTCGAAGGTGGTGAGGAAGTTGCCCTCGTTCTCGCCGAGGGCGATCACGGCGCGCCAGGTCAGGAAGACGGCGATCGCGGCCATGATCGCGAGCAGGACGATTCCGGATCCCTTGGACAGACCGAGGAAGATCCGGTCGCCGGGACGTTTGGCGGACTTGGGACCGCCCTCGGCCGCCGGATCCTGCGAGCCCGGCGGCGGGGTGGTCTTTGTGGAGCCAGTTTCCATGGTTTCTCCGGTCTGGTGCGAGCCTCGCCGACGGGGAAGTGCGGCGGACTCTGGCGGCGGTGCACCGGATGGGTGGTGGGGGTTGTGCGTGGCGGGCGCGGAGGCCGCGGGCTGCCGCGCGGCGTGGCGCGGGGGCCGTCAGCGGGCTGTGGGCTGACGGCCCCCGACCGGCCGGGTCAGGCCAGGCTGTCGACGGCCTTGCGGACCTGGGTGATGATCTCCTCCGGCATCGGCGCGTAGTCGATGTCGGCGAGGAGCTTCTGGCCGTCCTCGCTGGCCGCGTACTTCAGGAAGGACTTCGTGGCGGGCAGGGTCTCCGCCTTGTTGCCCTTGTCGCAGGCGATCTCGTAGGTGACCAGGATGATCGGGTACGCGCCCTCTTCCTTGGTCGCGTAGTCCAGCTCCATGGCGAGGTCGCCGTCCTTGCCGACGACCTTGCCGGCGGAGACGGCGGCGGAGGAGTTCTCCACCGTGGCCTCGACCGGGTCGCCGGCGCCGGTGTCCAGCTGGACGGCCGGGATGTTGTTGCCGGTGGCGTAGGAGAGCTCGAAGTAGCCGATGGCGCCTTCGGTCTGCTTGACGTTGCTGGCGACGCCGGCGGAACCGTCGGCGGACTGGCCGCCCTTGGCGGCCCACGCCTTGCCGGGCTCGTGCTTCCAGTCGCTCGACGCCGCGGCGGCGAGGTAGCTGGTGAAGTTGTCGGTGGTGCCCGACTCGTCCGAGCGGTGGAACGCCTGGATCTTGGTCGAGGGCAGGTCGGCGTCGGGGTTCAGCTTCTTGATGGCCGCGTCGTCCCACTTGGTGATCTTCGAGTCGAAGATCTTGGCGAGGGTCGAGGCGTCCAGGACGAGGTCGTCCACACCGGAGAGGTTGTAGCCGATGGCGACCGGTCCGGCCAGCAGCGGCAGGTTGACGGCCTTGCCGGACTTGCAGACCTTGGCCGACTGCGCGACCTCGTCCTCCTTGAGGACCGAGTCCGAACCGGCGAACGCGGTCTTGCCCTGGAGGAACTCCTGGATGCCCGCGCCGGATCCGGTGGCCTTGTAGTTGATCTTCGTGCCGGAGCACGCCTGCTGGTAGGCCTGGACCCAGGCGTCCACCGCGTTCTTCTGCGCGCTGGAGCCGGAGGCGATGAGGTTGCCGTCGCCGTCACACTTGATGTCCGCGGCCCCGGCGTCCTTCTGGCCGCCCTCGGAGCCGCCGCCCCCGGTGTTGTCGTCCGAACCGCAGGCGGACAGCACCAGGGCGCTGGTGACCGCG
Source organism: Streptomyces sp. XM4193 (assembly GCF_023072595.1). Lineage (GTDB taxonomy): Bacteria > Actinomycetota > Actinomycetes > Streptomycetales > Streptomycetaceae > Streptomyces. The sequence continues at coordinate 48,156 of NZ_JALLGK010000008.1, read as the reverse complement.
AGAGCGCTGACAGACAGGGCGCGAAGCCGGTTCTTGCGCTGGAGCTTCACTTGGTTCAGTTCCTTCCTGAGCCCGCCGAGTGGGGACGGCAAGCGGACGATATTGAGTGGGTTCGGACCTCGCGGTCCTGGGTGCTCATTCATCAGCTAGGGGGCGTGAACGTCGCTGAAAGCGCGAGACGCGCACTCCGTACTGCCGAAATTAGGCAGATCAAGTGAAGCCGCCGACCGTCGAGAGTGAACGCGAGGTGAACCTCGGCGGACGGTGCAGTTGCCTCGGTTGCGGTACTGCATCGGGCCTCCGGGCGGTGGTGTACGACGCTGCGTGCCTTTGTCCCGGAACTGTCGCGGTCCACGGCCGTCCCTGTCGGATTCTCCTGCGACATGACACGATCCGCGCGGGGGTTGTCGCGCCGTCGCCCCCGTCGCGGGGGAGGGGAGCCGTCGGTGATCCGCAAGGGGACAGTCCTGGTCTGCGCTCTGGCCGTACTGCTGGTTCCGGCGGGACCGTCGGGAGGGGTCGCACACGCGGAGCCCTCGCCGCCCCCCGGCACCCGCGACCCGAGCCCTCCGGCCGACGACCCGAAGAACGGCGCCGGAGAGTCCGGGCCCGGCTCCGACGCCGACGCCGACGACGCCGACGAACCGGTGGAGATCGACCCCGAGTTGGCGAAGCGGCTCCAGAAGGTCCGCAAGGAGATCGACAAGCTCCACGACCAGGCCGGCTCGGCGACCGACGCGTACAACGCCGCCGCGGTGAAGGTGAAGAAGCAGGAGAAGGCGATCGCCGATCTGGCCCGGAAGATCGAGAACAACGAGGGCCGACTGCAGAACCTCAGCAACCGTGCGGGCGCCATGGCCAGGGCCCAGTACCGCGGTGTCGGCCTGCCGGTGAGCAGCCGCTTCACCCTCGAACGCGACCCCGAGAAGTTCCTGCGCTCGGTCGGCCTGCTCTACAAGGGCCAGCAGGCGACCAAGGGCGTCATCAACCGGCTGGACAGCACCCAGAAGTCGCTCCGGGGCTCCGCGAAGAAGGCCGCAGAGCACTGGGAGAAGCTGGAGGCGGGACGCAAGAAGCGCGCCTCGGCGAAGAAGGAGATCCAGGCCAAGCTGAAGAAGGCCGAGAAGCTGGAGGCGGACCTCGCCGAGGAGGAGCGCGAGCTGCTGCTCGACCTGGAGGACGACGCGGCCCACCGTCGCCAGCTGGAGTGGCTGCGCAGCGGCGTGCTGGAGGAGATCACCGCCAAGGCGTCCAAGAAGGGCAAGCGGGCGCTGGCCTTCGCGCTCGACCAGATCGGCAAGGACTACAAGTGGGGGGCGACGGGCCCCGGGACCTTCGACTGCTCCGGTCTCACCCTGCGCGCCTGGGAGTCGGCGGGCCTGCGGATACCCCGCACCTCGCAGGCGCAGTGGGCCGGCCTGGACCGGGTGAAGCTGACCTCGATGCGGCCCGGCGACCTCATCATCTACAAGGGCGACGCCAGCCACGTCGGGATGTACGTCGGCGAGGGCACCATGGTGCACGCGCCCCGCACCGGCCGTCAGATACGCATAGAGGGCGTGGGGGTGCTGCCGATCAAGGGCGTCGTCCGACCCGACGCGTAACCCCGGCCCGCCTCGGCGGCCCGGTGGTTCGGGTTCGGTGACCCGGCTGTCGACGCCGGTTCGGTGACCAGTGGACGGTGGGCGGTCGCTGGTCGGTGGCCAGTGGGCGGCCGTCGACGGTCGGTGGTCGGGGCCCGAACGGGCAGTCGGGGCACGGGGGTTGCCGCAGGTGGTGCGCGGACCGGCCGTTCCCGCGCCGGGAGCCCGCAGCGGCGCCCCTCCCGGCCGGTACGTCCCCGAACGGTCGGGCCGGGCCTGTCGCCGCGGCTGCGGAACGACTCGGGGCGACCTGCCCGCATATGCCCCCGCTGTGTGCCGCAAACGATGCGCGCGACCGTTCCACCGGCGGCGCCCCGGCCGGTATGGTCCCCCAGGATGAACGAGGCACCCGCGACGAGCCGGGTGCCGGTGCCCCTCGGGGGAGGGAAAGAGGACAACGCGATGCCCCTGCCAGCGGGCGGCGACGTGCCGGGTGCCCACGGCACGCGCGAGGACCGGACCGCGCACACCGCGCCCGGCGGAGCCCCCGGCTCGGCCGCGGCGACGGACGCCGACGCCTCGGGTGCTCCCCGGGCGGACGGCGCTCCGGGCACGGCCACCGCTGCCCTCGTCCCCGCCCCCACCCGCGGCCGTACGCCCGGCCCGTGGCCCGACGGGGCCGAGGACCGGCCGGCGACCGCCTCCGGCCTGCTGCCCCGCCAGGCGGAGACGCTGCTGGTGATCGAGGGCGACCCCTCGGGCGCCGCCTCGCTGCCCGATCTGCTGCACACCGAGGGGGAGGGCGGCGGCCGGGTGCGGGTCCGTACCGCGCGCAACCTCACCGAGGCCGAACGCCTGCTCACCGACGACGTCCACTGCATCCTGCTCGACCTCGCCACCGGCGATCTCGACGTGCTGCGCGAGGTGTTGCGGATGGCGCCGCGACAGGCCGTACTCGTGCTGACCGGCGAGGACGACGCGGACCGCGCCGCCGAGGCGGTACGGATCGGGGCACAGGACCAGCTCTTCCGGCACGAGCTGGACGCCCGACTGCTCACCCGTGCCATCCGCTACGCCGTCGAACGCAAACGGGCCGACCTCGCCCAGCGCCAGCTCTCCGAGTCCCGGCTGCGGGCCCAGGAGAACGCGCGGCTCGAACGCGGGCTGCTGCCCACCCCGTTGCTGGACGGCAGCGGGCTGGACTTCGCCTCCCGCTACCGGCCGGGCCGCTCCAGGGCCCTGCTCGGCGGCGACTTCTACGACACCGTCCGCACCGCCGACGGCACGGTCCACGTGGTCATCGGCGACGTCTGCGGCCACGGCCCGGACGAGGCGGCGCTCGGCGTCGAACTCCGCATCGCCTGGCGCGCGTTGGTCTTCGCGGGCATCCTCGGGGCGGAGCTGCTCGGCACCCTCCAGCGGGTGCTGGAGCACGAGCGCGCCAGCGAGGAGATCTTCGCGACCCTGTGCATGGTCGACATCGCGCCGCAGGAAACGGAGGCCACCGTCTGGCTCGCCGGACACCCGGCGCCCGTACTCGCCAACGCCGAGGGCGGGCCGCGGCTGCTGCGCGAGGACCTCGCCGGACCGGCGCTCGGCCTGCTGCCGCAGGCGCAGTGGCCGCACACCCGGGTACGGCTCGGCGAGGGGTGGAGCCTGCTGCTCTACACCGACGGGCTGATCGAGGGCCGTACCGGGCCGGAGGGCGAACGCCTCGGCCAGGACGGGATGTTGGGGCTCGTCGGGCGGGGAGTCGCCGAGGGCCGGTGCGGTCAGGAACTCCTCGACGGACTGGTCGGCGACGTCTGCCGCCTCAACGGCGGGGAGCAGTCCGACGACCTCGCGGTACTGCTGCTGGGCCGTGCCCCCGCCCGTCGAACCGACGACGGCGCGACCGCCTGACCGGACCGGCCGACCGGCTGACTCGCTGACCGGACCGGCTGACGCGTTGACCGGCCGTAGCGCTCGGCGGTGCCGGGCGCTGAAACGCAGGGGCCCGGCTGCCGTGCGAGCTGCCGTCCCCGGCTGCCGCACGGGCCGGGCCCGGGCTCGGAACTGCCGTGTCAGCGACCGCCGTTGTACGGACCGTACGGGCCGTCGCTGCTGCTGCCCCTGCGCCCGCCGGCGGGGCCGCCGCCGACCTGGATGAGCGCGGGGCGCACGTCGACGATGTAGACGATGCTGGCGATCAGGCCGATGATCTTGAGGAAGAAGAACGGGATGAACAGGTGCACGGCCACCGTCACGCCCATGATGATCAGCCAGAAGCTCTTGGTCTTCTTGTCCGCGGCGACGAAGGCGTCATCCCGCCGCAGCAGGGCGTCCACCAGGCAGAAGATGGCCATGACCAGCATCGCCAGATAGACGAAAAACAACAGGTCGTTGAAACCCTGCAACAGCACTCCGGCCACCACCCTGCTCACAGAAACGTGCGTACGTTACGTCCACGCTACTCGCAGACGGGGCCGGGCAAACACCTGCTTGCCCGGCCCCGCTGCTGCTCTTCGGTTGTCGGCTTCGCGCCGCGGCTCCGTCAGGAGTCGGACTTCGGGGCCGCGGACTTGCGGGGTGCCGACTTCTTCGCGGTGGTCTTCCGGCTCCCGCCGGCGCCGGTCGCGGAGGTGCTCGCCGACACACCGTTCGAGGAGGTGGCGGAGGACGCGGCCGAGGTCTTGGCGGTGCTCTTCGGCGCGGCCTTCGAGGTGCTCTTGGCGGTGGTGCTCTTGGACGCGGTGCCGGCGGTGCTGCTCTTGGGCGCGGTCTTCGTCTCGCCGCGGTCCTGCGACGCGGTGCCCTTGTCGGCGACCGTGACCGGCTCGCGCTCGATGGTCGTCTCGTAGGTGACGGAGTCGGCGGTGCCGCCCTGGTCGCGCCAGTTCTCCACCGCGTTCTTGCCCTGCTCGGCGAGGGAGTCGTAGCCCTCCTTGGCCTTCACCGCGTACTCGGCGGCGTACCCGACGCCCTGGAGCGCGAAGTGCTGAGCCTGGTCGCGCAGCTTCCTGAGGTCGGCGTCCAGGTTGGCCAGAACGCCCTGGACGCGCTCCTGCACGGCCTTCGGGTCGGTCGCCCGCACCTGTGCGATGCGCTCGGGGGCCTCGGCGCGGACCTTCTCGATCACACCGGCGGCGAAGTAGAGCGGGGTCGGGTCGGTGAGGGTCTTGCGGAAGTCGGTGGTGCTGGGCATCTGTGGTTCCTCCCGGACAGCTCGCTGGCTGTGTTGCCGTGGTGTGCCGTGTGACCGTGTCTTGCCGTGCGCCGTGTGGTGCTCGGTCCTGCTGAAGTGCTCGGTCGTACCTGTCGTGCTCTGTTCCTGCCGACGTACCTGTCGTGCTCGGTCTGTCGACGTGCCTGCCGTGTCTGCCGTGCCTGCCGTGTCGACGTCTTCGGCAGCGCCGCCGGTGCGGTCGTACCGCCGTGGCCGCGCCGGCTCGGCCGGTTCGCCGCACGCCGTGTGCAGTTGTCCGCCCCGCGCCGCCCCGCGCCTGTGCCCGTGCCGCTGTCGTTCTCCGGCCGGGCTAGCCGGCGTCCGGCCCGGACGTCGGGCCGGAACCGCCCGCCGCGGTGGGCGACTTCGCGGCACGGTCCTGCGGCGCCGGCCCGTCGGCCGACTCCGCACCGCCGGCCTCGTTCTGTGCGCGGAACGAGGCGTAGATCTGGAGCAGCGCCTGCTTCTGCTGCTCGTTGATCGAGGGGTCGGCGAGGATCGCGGCCGTGACCTCGACCTCGTCCCGGTCGCGCTCGTCGAGCATCCCGGCCCTGATGTACAGGGTCTCGGCGGATATCCGCAGCGCCTTGGCGAGTTGCTGGAGGATGTCCGCGCTCGGCTTGCGCAGACCCCGCTCGATCTGACTGAGGTAGGGGTTCGACACCCCGGCCGCGTCGGCGAGCTGCCGCAGCGAGAGCTGGGCGTTGCGCCGCTGCTCCCGCAGGAACTCGCCGATGTCTCCGGGGTGAAGTGAAGCCATGTCCCTACCGTGCCCCAACCTTGCTAGCTTTTGCAAGCGCCTGCTTGCAAAAGTGTCCCCGCTCACGTCGAGGGCTCGTTGGGAGGCAGGGCTGGGTGATGGTTGGCGTGGTGGACCCTGCGGAAGGGGGTGCGTTCACGGGTGCGCCGGTTCGAGAAGCTGTACGACGGGCAACCTCGTCTCGCCGCCTACCAGGCGCAGAGCGACTTCGGCGCGCGCGGCCAGGTCGTCAGTACATCGGCGCCCCTGGCCGGCGGGGTGACGGGGGTCGGTCGTGGGTGTCCCGCTACCCAGATGTGCGGCAGGGGGAGGATGCCCCCACGATTCCGGCGCAGAAACGAGGATCGGGCGACCATGCGCTCGATCATCTGGCGAGCCTGCTCGGCGGCTCCATAGGCATCCAGTGCGGTGAACCGGTACAGGAATCCACCGCCGGACCGAATGCCGGCGGTGTCGTATCCGTGTTCGCGAAGCCAGGCGGTCACTTTCCCCTTCGGCATCCAGTTCGCCAATGGTTCAGCAAGATCTCGCTGTGGAACGCTGTGCAGGGCGACCAGGACGTTGAACGAGCGGGGCGAGGATCGCGCGAGGGCGGCGGCGCTTTCGGCGATGCCGACTGTGTCCGCTCGCTCTGCGTACAGACCTTGTGCCCACGTCAGTAGGTGACTCGCGCTGTACCCCAGGTCCAGTAGATGCGCGACAATGGTGCGTGAGAACCGCTCGGGTCCGGGGTGACTGCAGTCGGTGACGGCGGCGGTCCAGCGCTCCAGATAGCCAGCGCGCGAGTGGTCGACGATCTCCCGCAGGCGGCGTCTGGCTGGACTCGGGTCGGGCAGAGGGGCGCTCAGCAGCACGGTGATCTCCTTGCGGAGTTCACGCTCGCCCAGTCCTCGGTCCGGGCCGATGAGGGTGCGCAGTTCGGCACGCTGCCAGGCGCAGGCCGCAGGTGACAGAACGCCCTGGGCTTCCCAGGCGCCGGCTTCCCACAGTTCCTCCAGCGCCAACACTGACCCGATGTCCCACAATCTGCGGGCCCAAGGAGTGCCTTCGTCGGTGAAGTAGTCGATCATGCGTGCCAGCGTGTGCCGCGCATAGACACTGGATGCATGGTGTGATGATGCGTTCACGCCGAGTACCGTAGTGGAGCTCTCTGCCGGCGTGTTAATCTCCTGAAAGACTTAAAGGGGCACTCGCCAGTTCTGGCCACTGCCCCTTTCTTCTTGCCCTCCTTCGACGGGTCGCGTCGAGAGTCGAGCGTCACGGCTGCTGCCCCCCGCCGTGCCTTCGTGGCCCCAATCCCTGCATGTGCACGGGCCGAGTGAGGAATCCGGACGCCCTCCCGGGAGAGGGGGTCCGACTCCTTCTGGGAGAGGCGATTTCGGCACGGACTTTGCGCGCGGAACTCAAGAAGGTCCGGGCCGGGAGGGCAGGTTGCCGACTTCCCGCTCACGTCGAGGACGCTCGGGGGTTGTTACGGCTGGGGCTGGGGTGGGGTGGTGAGGAGGGCGAGGTGGTGGGTGGCGCGGGTCATGGCGACGTAGCGGTCCACGGCGCCCTCGGTGCCCGGGCCGAAGCGCTCCGGTGCGACCAGTACGACGAGGTCGAACTCCAGCCCCTTGGCGGACTCCGGTGTCAGCGACCGTACGCGTGGACTGTCCGGGTGGGTCGGATCGCCGATGACGCAGGCGGTGCCCTCTTCGTGCTCCGCGAGCCAGTTGGACACGATCGTGTGGAGTTCGTCGACCGTGCCGTGCCGCACGGGGACGCCGCCGGCGCGGACCGAGACCGGCACGTTGGCGTCCGGGAGGGCGGCGCGGATGACCGGTTCGGCCTCCGCCATGATCTCCTTCGGCGTGCGGTAGTTGATGGTCAGCGATGTCTGCCGCACCCGGTCGAGGCCGACGCGGCCCAGCCGTTCCTGCCAGGACTCGGTGAAGCCGCGCCGGGCCTGGGCGCGGTCGCCGACGACGGTGAGACTGCCCGAGGGGCAGCGCTGGAGCAGCATCTGCCACTGCGCGTCGGTGAGTTCCTGCGCCTCGTCCACCACGATGTGGGCGAACGGACCGGCGAGCGGGTCCCGTTCGGCGTCCGGGACGGCTGCGTCGTCGACCAGGGAGTCGCGCAGGTCCTGGCCGTGCAGCATCGTCACCGCGCCCTCCCCGTCGGCGTCGGCCTCGACGATGCTGTCGATCACCTCGGCCATCCGCGCCCGTTCGGCACCGGCCGCGGCCCGCTGTGCGCTTCGGCGCCGGGAGGCGGCCGGGTCGCCGAGGCGTCGGCGGGCCGCGTCCAGCAGCGGCAGGTCGGACTCCGTCCAGGCGTGGGCGTCCGGCCGCTGCAACTTCCGTACGTCTTCGGGCGAGAGGCCCGGAGCGCACATCCGGAGGTAGGCCGGCACGGTCCACAGGTCGCCGACCAGGTCGGTGTGGACGAGCAGCGGCCAGGCGCGGGCGAGCGCGCCGCGCAGTTCACGGTTGCGGGTCAGTGAGGCGCGCAGTGCCTCGGGCGGCGCGTCGCTCCCGTCCTTCTCGACGAGCAGCGCGACCAGTTCCTCGAGGATCGGCTCGCGCGCCTCGTTGTGCGGGACGCCCTGCCCGCCGGCCTCGAACGCCACCGCCCAGTCCGCTGGCTCGACCCACAGCTCGGACCATTCGGTCTCGATCTCCAGTCCCTCCTTCGGTGGCTCCTCGTAGAGGCGGACGGCGGGTTCGACGGCCCGCACCAGTTCCGCCGAGGACTTCAACCGGGCCACTTCCGGGTCGCGTTCGGGCGCCGCCGCGCCGCCCTCCGGCACCAGATCGCGCAGGGTGCAGACCTGCACGCCCTCCTCGCCGAGGCTCGGCAGCACATCGGCGACGTAGTCCAGATACGGCTGGTGCGGCCCCACGAACAGCACTCCGCCGCGCCGGTGTCCCAGCCGTGGGTCGGAGTACAGGAGGTAGGCGGCGCGGTGCAGCGCCACCACGGTCTTGCCGGTGCCGGGTCCGCCGTCGACGACCAGCGCGCCGCGCGAACCGGCGCGGATGACGGAGTCCTGGTCGGCCTGGATGGTGCCCAGCACATCGCGCATCCGCGGCGAACGCGCCTCGCCGAGGCTCGCGACGAAGGCGGACTGGTCGTCCAGGGCGGCGTGGCCCTCGAACCCGTCCGCGGCGAAGACCTCGTCCCAGTAGTCGCTGATCCGGCCGTGGGTCCAGCGGTAGCGGCGACGGCTGTGCAGGCCCATCGGCTGTGCGTGGGTGGCGCCGAAGAACGGTTCGGCTGCCGGCGACCGCCAGTCGACCAGCAGCCGGCGGCCGTCGCCGTCGGTCAGTCCGAGCCGTCCGACGTACACGGGTTCCTCGTCGTCCGCGCCGACCATCCGACCGAGGCAGAGATCGAGCCCGAAGCGTTGCAGCGTGCGCAGCCGGGCGGTCAGCCGGTACACCTCGATGTCGCGGTCCATCGCAGAACGGCCCGCGCCGCCCGGCGCCCGGCGGACGGTGTCCAGTTGTTCGTTCAACTCGGCGACGGAGCGCCGCAGCGTGGCCGCGACAGCCTCGAAGTGGCGTTCGTCCCCGCCGATCAGGGCGGGGTCGGACTTGGCGGCCCGGCGGGCCGGGAGGTCGAAAGCGCTGGTGGTGCGGGAGTTCACGGGGCGGTCTCCGGGAGTGGACGCGGCGGGCGGAACGGCGGTGTGGTGCAGGCGGCAGGCGGCAGGCGGCAGGCGGCAGGCGGCAGGAGGGGGAAGGGCGGGGAGAAGGAAGAGCAGGGGCGGGGGCGGGCAGGGCAGAGCAGGGGCAGGGGAGGAGTGGGGTGAACGGGATGAAGCGGAAGGAACGGCGTACCGCGGTGATTTCGCTCAGGTCGGCGATTTTGCGGCATGAGGGGGGTCTTGCCGCAAGCCCCCCTGTGCGCTATACGTTGAGAGTGGCAAGGAGGCGGTGAGCCCCTTGCCTCTTCGTTTTCCGGGGCCCGCGTTTTCCGGGGCCCGCGTGTGTGCTGGCCTGCGTGTGTCCGGGCCCGTTCTCGGTCTCCCCGTGCCGGTGCCGTGTGCGGCCGTCTGCCCGTACCGGCCCTTGTGTGCCCGGCCGCCGGTGATCTCCTCGCGTCCGTCTCCCCGGGGCCGTCCCGTCCCGCCCCGCAGCGTGGGCGGTGGGCGGTGGGCGGTGTCGGTGGTGGGTGGCACGATTTCCGGATGACTGCCTCACCCGCCGACGAAGCCCGGCTGCGCGAGCTGGTGCTGCTGCGGCGCGTGCGCGACCGGATGGACCGGGAGTACGCCCGCCCGTTGAACGTCGAGGCGTTGGCCCGGGGCGTGCACATGTCGTCCGGCCACCTCAGTCGCAGGTTCCGCGAGGCGTACGGGGAGTCGCCGTACTCGTATCTGATGACCCGCCGCATCGAGCGGGCGATGGCGCTGTTGCGGCGGGGGGATCGCAGTGTCACCGAGGTGTGCTTCGAGGTCGGGTGTTCCTCGCTCGGTACGTTCAGTACGCGCTTCACCGAGCTGGTCGGGATGTCGCCGAGCAGCTATCGGCGGGAGGCGGGCGGGGAGGCCGCGGGCATTCCGGCGTGCGTCGCGAAGCAGGTCACCAGACCGATCAGGAATCGAGAAGCGCGGCCGACGGAGCGCTCATAGCCTGACAGGCATGGACATCAACATTCATTCCTGCTTCATGCCGCACAACGACCCGGAGGCGGCGCTCGGCTTCTACCGCGACGTCCTCGGCTTCGAGGTGCGCAACGACGTCGGCTACGAGGGGATGCGCTGGATCACCGTCGGCCCCGTCGGGCGGCCCGAGATCAACGTCGTCCTCGACCCGCCCGGTGCGAACCCGGGCATCACCGAGGAGGAGAAGCGGGTCATCGGCGAGATGATGGCGAAGGGCACGTACGCGAGTCTCCTTCTCTCCACCAAGGATCTGAACGGCACGTTCGACCGGCTCCAGGCGAAGGACGTCGACATCGTCCAGGAGCCGACCGACCAGCCGTGGGGAGTGCGGGACTGCGCGCTCCGCGACCCGGCCGGGAACATGATCCGCATCCAGGAAGTGGAGTGACCCGACGAGTGCCGGTGTGAGGCCGGCCCCGACACACTGCCCGTCGGCGGGCCGGGCCCCGGCGGCTCGGCCCGCGAGGGCCACGCCGCGCACCACATGGAGAGACGATGAGCAAGACCCCGAGAGAGGGCGGCAAGCCGTCCGAGCCGCACGAGGCGGACAGCCACGACCTGATCCGTGTGCACGGCGCGCGGGAGAACAACCTCAGGGACATCAGCGTCGAGCTGCCCAAACGACGGCTGACCGCGTTCACCGGGGTCTCCGGCTCGGGGAAGAGCTCGCTGGTGTTCGCCACCATCGCCGCCGAGTCGCAGCGCATGATCAACGAGACGTACAGCACCTTCGTCCAGGGCTTCATGCCCTCGGTGGCCCGCCCCGAGGTCGACGTGCTGGACGGGCTGACGACGGCGATCATCGTCGACCAGGAGCGGATGGGCGCCAACCCGCGCTCGACGGTGGGCACCGTCACCGACGCCCACGCGATGCTGCGCATCCTCTTCAGTCGGATCGGGAAGCCGCACGTGGGCCCGCCGACCGCCTTCTCGTTCAACACCGCGACGGTGCGGGCGGCGGGGGCGATCACCGTGGAGCGCGGCGACTCCGCGAAGGCGGTGAAGACGAAGTTCACCCGGGCCGGCGGGATGTGCCAGCACTGCGAGGGACGCGGCACCGTTTCGGACTTCGACCTCACCCAGCTCTACGACGACACCCTGAGCCTGCACGAGGGCGCCATCACCATCCCCGGTTTCAAGGGCGGCGGCTGGTCGATGCGGGTGATCACGGAGTCGGGCCTGGTGGACCCGGACAAGCCGATCCGGAAGTTCACCAAGAAGGAGCTGCACAACTTCCTTCACCTGGAGCCGACCAAGGTCAAGATCAACGGGGTCAACCTCACCTACGAGGGGCTGATTCCGCGAATCCAGAAGTCGTTCCTGGCCAAGGACCGGGAGGCGATGCAGCCGCACATCGGGGCGTTCGTGGACCGGGCGATCACCTTCACCGACTGCCCGGAGTGCGGCGGCACCCGGCTCAACGCCGCCGCGCGTTCGTCGAAGATCCGGAAGCTCAACATCGCCGACGCCTGTGCGATGCAGATCAACGATCTGGCGGAGTGGGTGCGCGGTCTCGACGAGCCCTCGGTCCGGCCGCTGCTCGATTCGATCCTGCACACCCTCGACTCGTTCGTGGCGATCGGGCTCGGCTATCTCTCGCTCGACCGCCCCTCGGGCACCCTCTCCGGCGGCGAGGCCCAGCGGGTCAAGATGATCCGGCACATCGGTTCCAGCCTCACCGATGTCACCTATGTCTTCGACGAGCCCACCATCGGCCTGCACCCGCACGACATCAGGCGGATGAACGATCTGCTGATCCAACTGCGGAACAAGGGCAACACGGTGCTGGTCGTCGAGCACAAGCCCGAGACGATCGCGATCGCCGACCATGTGGTCGACCTCGGTCCCGGTGCCGGTTCGGAGGGCGGCACCGTCTGCTACGAGGGCCCGGTCGAGGGGCTGCGCACCGCCGGCACCGTGACCGGGCGCCATCTGGACGACCGCGCCGCGCTGAAGGACGAAGTGCGGGAGCGGACCGGTGAGTTGGCGATCCGCGGGGCGTCGCGCCACAACCTGCGCGACGTCGACGTGGACATCCCGCTGGGCGTGCTGACGGTGATCACGGGTGTGGCCGGCTCCGGCAAGAGCTCGCTGGTGCACGGGTCGTTGCCGGCGGACGAGGAAGTGGTGGTGGTCGACCAGGGCGCCATCCGCGGTTCGCGGCGCAGCAACCCGGCGACGTACACCGGGCTGCTTGAGCCGATCCGCAAGGCGTTCGCCAAGGCCAACGGGGTGAAGCCGGCGCTGTTCAGCGCCAACTCCGAGGGAGCCTGCCCGGCCTGCAACGGCGCCGGCGTGATCTACACCGATCTGGCGATCATGGCGAGCATGGCCTCGCCCTGCGAGGAGTGCGGCGGCAAGCGCTTCGACTCCTCGGTGCTGGAGTACCGGCTCGGCGGCCGGGACATCAGCGAGGTGCTGGGGATGTCGGTGGCGGCGGCGGTGGAGTTCTTCGGTGCCGGCGAGGCGCGTACGCCTGCCGCTCATCGCGTTCTGCTGCGGCTGGCGGACGTCGGACTCGGCTATCTCACCCTGGGCCAGCCGCTCACGACCCTCTCGGGCGGCGAACGCCAACGGCTCAAGCTCGCGACGCACATGGGGGAGAAGGGCGGCGTCTACGTGCTCGACGAGCCGACCACCGGTCTGCACCTGGCGGACGTCGAGCAACTGCTGGGCCTGCTCGACCGGTTGGTGGACTCGGGCAAGTCGGTGATCGTCATCGAGCACCACCAGGCGGTGATGGCGCACGCGGACTGGATCGTCGACCTCGGCCCCGGAGCCGGTCACGACGGCGGCCGGGTGGTCTTCGAGGGGACTCCGGCGCAGTTGGTCGCGGACCGCTCCACCCTCACCGGCGAACATCTGGCGGAGTACGTGAACGGCTGAGCCGCGCGCACCCGCTCCCCGGCAGGCGGCCGGATCGCTCCCGGGCGATCCGGCCGCCCCATGTGTATACGGGGGCGTATGGATTGCTCTACGCTGACTGTACGCCACCGTATAGATGGGAGGGTTAGCCGTGCGGCTCCCGAGAAGTGCGTTCACCTCCAGACCCTGGCGGGCCCGTGCGCTGGTCCGGGACTTCCGGGTGGAGGACGTCTGGCGTCTGCCGACACCCGGTGGCCCGGACGAACTCGACCGGCTGGTGCGGCAGTTCGCGAACGGCAACGAAGGTCATCTGGCGTCGCGCACCTCCCGGCTGCTCTTCGCGGTGCGGTGGCGGTTGGGGCGGATCCTCGGCTGGGACCGGCCTGGCAGCGGCGTCGGCGGCCGGGTGCCGAGTCTGCGCGACCGCTTGCCGCGGGACCTGCGGGACGGCGAGCGCGGCCCCGACCTGCGTACGCTCCCGATGACGTCGGTCTTCCAGACGCACGACGAGTGGGTCGCGGAGATGGGGAACGCGACCGTCCACGGCGTCATGCACATCGGCTGGGTGCAGGACGGCAGCGGCGGCCACCACGGTGTGATGACGGTGCTGGTCAAGCCGAACGGACGGCTCGGCTCGCTGTACATGGCGCTCATCAAGCCGTTCCGCCACCTCGGGGTCTACCGCGCGCTGGTGCGGGAGATCGGCCGCGAGTGGGAGATCGGCCGCAGCGGGGAGACGGCCCGTGAGGGGGATGCGGTCCGCGAGGGGGATGCGGGGTGCCGGGGGAGGGCGGTCCGCGAGCGGTAGTCGGGCGCCGACGCGGGCCGACGGCGGGTGAGTCGAGTCCGTGTCCGACGGCCTGCCGGGAGAAATTCGCGGAATCCCGAGAAACTTTCGGCAGGACTGTCGAGTTCGCCGCCGCCCGTTCGACGCACGGGTGAGAGGCGGGGACAGCCCCCGCCCGCCGAGACCGAGGAGCCACCGTGCCGCGCTACATGACGATCATCCACGTCGACGAGAACAGCCCCGCCGGGGAGCCGTGCCCGGACTTCGAGGGCCGGATGGGCGCTCTGCTGGAGGAGATCACCAGAGCAGGGGTCATGTTGGACACCGCCGGTCTGATGCCCACTTCCGAGGGCACGAGGCTGACCTGGTCCAAGGGCCGGGTCACCCCCACCGACGGGCCCTTCACCGAGACCAAGGAGGTGGTGGGCGGATACTCGATCATCCAGGCCAAGGACAAGGCCGAGGCGCTGGAGTGGGCCCGGCGCTTTCTGGAGGTCCACCCCGCCGACTGGTCGCTGACCGCGGAGGTCCGGGAGATCGCCGAGGGCTGAGGCGAACGGCGCCTGAGCACAGGCGCGTTCGAGGGGGGACGGGACGGGGCGGGCCCGTCTCGTCCCGTCACCCCGGACCGGGGCGGGGTCCTGCGCGGGCGGGGTCGGCGGTGGGGCTGCGCGGTGGGGCTGCGCACGGGGACGGCGACGCGGGCGGGCCGGGGCCGGAGCGTTCCGTCCGTCCGGGCGCGCCGTCCGCCTGTGCTCCCGCTCGGGGCCGGTCGGCCGTGCTTGCCGGTCGCGGGGCGGAGTGCTGTGATGAGTTTCCGTGAGCCCAGAGAACCCGCCCGCGCCCGTTCCGCCGGAGCCCGGGCCCGTCCCGTCCGGGTCCGTCCCAACCGGGCCAGTCCCAACCGGGCCAGTCCCGGCCGGGTCGGCCGGTGCGCGGCGTGCGGTCGAGGCGGTCTACCGGATCGAGTCGCCGCGGATCATCGCGGGCGTCGCCCGGATCGTGCGCGATGTCGGTATCGCCGAGGAACTGGCCCAGGACGCACTGGTCGCCGCTCTGGAGCGCTGGCCCGAATCGGGCGTACCGGACAGGCCGGGCGCCTGGTTGATGGCCACGGCCCGGCACCGCGCGGTCGACCTGCTGCGCCGTCGGGAGACGTACGTGCGCAAGCTCGCCGAGGTCGGCCGGGAGTTGGAGGAGGTTCCGTCGCCGGAGGACCACCTGCCCGATGAGTCGGACGACATCGACGACGATCTGCTCCGTCTGATCTTCACCGCCTGCCATCCCGTGCTCAGGACCGAGGGCCGGATCGCCCTCACGCTCCGGCTCCTCGGCGGGCTGACCACCGAGGAGATCGCACGCGCCTTCCTGACCTCCACGCCCACCGTCGCCCAGCGGGTGACCCGGGCCAAGCGGACGCTGGCCACGGCCGGGGTGCCGTTCGAAGTGCCGCACGGTGCGGACCGGGTGGAGCGGCTGGGCTCGGTGCTGGAGGTCGTCTACCTGGTCTTCAACGAGGGGTACAGCGCGACCGCGGGCGACGACCTGCTGCGCCCGGGACTGTGCGAGGACGCGCTGCGGCTGGTGCGAGTGCTCGCCGAGTTGATGCCAGAGGAGCCCGAAGTGCACGGCCTCGCCGCGCTGTTGGAGTTCCAGGCGGCCCGGATGCCGGGCCGGGTGGGTCCGGACGGTGAGGTGGTGCTCCTCGCCGACCAGGACCGCACCCGCTGGAACCGGCTGCTGATCGGCAGGGGCGTGGCCGCGCTGGAACGCGCGGGCCGCGGGCCGTACGCGCTCCAGGCCGCGATCGCCGCCTGCCACGCGTACGCGGTGCGCTACGAGGACACCGACTGGCGGGCGATCGCCGCGCTCTACCGGGAACTCGCGGCGCTGACCGGCTCGCCGGTGGTGGAGCTCAACCGCGCGGTGGCCGTATCCATGGCGGACGGTCCGGCGGCGGGTCTGCGCGTGCTCGACGGGTTGGCGGACGAACCGGCCCTGCGCGGCTACCACCTGCTCCCCAGCGTGCGCGGCGATCTGCTGGAGCGGCTCGGCCGATTCGCCGCGGCGCGGGCGGAGTTCGAGCGGGCCGCGGAACTGGCCGGCAACGAACGGGAGCGTGACCTGCTCCGTTCCCGCGCCGACCACTGCGCCGCCCGCGCGGCCGAGGAGGCGGGCGCAGGCGCGGGCGGAAGCCCGGAACGAGGCGCGGCCGACGGGGCGGAGGCCGACGGGACGGAGGCCGCCGCGGACGTAGGCAGCGGCGGCGAGGCGCCCGGCAGCGGCGAGGGCGAGAGGCCCGGCTGAGCGGCGTCGTACGCCTGGCCGGCGGCGCGTGGCGCACCGCGTACGCGTGGCAGGCGGCGGACGGGGCGGCGGCCAGGCGTGCCGGTCGGCGGCAGAGGCGTGTACGGGCCGCGGAGTTCGGGCCGTACCGGCGGTGCTCGTACGAGCGGTGCTAGCACGGGCGGCGCTCGGGCCGTCGGTGCTCGCACGGGCGGAGCTTGCACCGGCGGTGCTCGGGCCGGCGGAGGGTGGGCGCGGGGGTGTGGCCGGTCGGCACGGTGGCCGGCCCGGCCGCACCCCCGCGGGTCAGAGCGCGAGGAGCGCCCGGTCGCGCAACCGGGGGTCGGCGAGGGGACGCAGCGCGAGCCGTATCAGGGCGAGCGCGTTGTCGTCACCGGCGATCCGGTTGGGCTTGAGCGCGCCGCAGACCTCGCAGCTGTGGATGAGCTGCCACTCGCCGTTCTCGTGCACCGAGAGGCCGAGCGCGGTCATCCGGCCGCGGCAGCGGCTCTCCCGGTCGCCTGGAGTGCTCCGGTCGACATGGCGGCTGGCCAGGCAGTGCGGGCAGTGGTTGCGGTGCGCGGTGCCCGGCGCCGTCAGCGGTACGTCGAGGCGGCAGCCCACGCAGCGGAACGCGTCGCCGCGCTCGCCGCCGGGCCGGTGCCGTACGTCCTTGGGCCGCTGTCGGCGTCCGCCTCCGCGTCCGCGTCCGGCGGTGTCCCGGGCGCGGCGGTCGTTGGTGCGTCGTGGCATGTCTTCCCCGCCCCTCAGATGTCGCCGAAGGCTTCGAGCGGGAAGGGTGGTTGGGCCAGTGGACGCACCGCCATCCGCATCAGGATGAGCTGGTTGTCGTCGCCGCGGACCGGGCCGGCGGCCAGTTCCCGGCAGCGGGTGCAGCGGTGGACGACGGTCCAGTCGCCGGTGCGCAGAACCGCGATGGCGATGGGGTTCATCCTGGCCCGGCAGTCCGACGGCCCACCGGCCACCTGGTCGGTGACATGGCGGGAGTGCAGACAGCTCGGGCAGTGGTGCCGACGGCCGCCGTCCGGCGCGTGGGTCGTGACGGTGAGCCCGCAGCGCACACAGTCGAAGGTGTCGGTGCGCAGGACGGAACTCGGTTGGTTGTTGGGGTTGTTGGACACCCGGTACTCCTCGCTGAGGCATGTGTGAGAACAGCAGGAGCAGGCCGAGCGGGCCCCTCGGATCCCCGATCCGCGGGTCGAAAGTCGCCTTGCGGCCGCAGGTGCGTTCACCTGCGGAAACAGCTCAGCCGGCGGCGTTGTCAGTGCCGGGGGTTACGGTGACTTCCGATGGCTGGAGAGGCGCGCTCGGCGCGGTGCGGGTCATAGACATCTGCTTTCCGGGGCTCGTGCGGCCCGTGGGGAGGGGCCCGTCGGGTGGGCGCGTCATCAGGCGTACAGGCCACGCAAGCTAGCAATTCGCTCGGCTGCGGTGCCAAGGGTTTTTCTGCGTTCTCGCGCTGCTGCCGGGGACGTCGGGTCGAGCGCGTCCCCGCGCGGACGGCCCGGTGTGCGGACGTCTCGGCGGAGACGTCCGGCGGGGGCGTTCGACGGGTGCACACCGGCCCGGAGGCCGCAGGAATTCGTTTGACTTCAAGCTGTGTTGAACTTCTAGCGTGAGAGCCATGACTGATACCAAGATCACCGAAGGGCCCGGTTCCGGGCCCGAATCCTCGCCGGTGCGCCGTGCCGGCAAGCGGGAGTGGATCGGCCTCTTCGTCCTGGCCCTGCCCACCCTGCTGATCTCCCTCGACATGACGGTGCTGCACCTCGCGGTGCCGCAGCTCAGCGCCGATCTGAGCCCCAGCAGCACCCAGTTGCTCTGGATCGTCGACATCTACGGCTTCCTGATCGCCGGTTCACTGATCACGATGGGCACGCTCGGCGACCGGATAGGCCGGCGCAGACTGCTGATGCTCGGTGCCGCGGGCTTCGGCGCGGCGTCGGTGCTGGCCGCCTTCGCGGGCAGCGCGGGGGAGTTGATCGCCGCGCGGGCGCTGCTCGGCCTGGCGGGCGCGACCCTGATGCCGTCCACCATGTCGTTGATCCGCAACATGTTCCACGAGCCCCGGCAGCGCACGGTCGCCATCAGCGTGTGGATGTCCAGCTTCATGCTCGGCGCGGGCGCCGGGCCGCTGGTCGGCGGCGCGATGCTGGAGCACTTCTGGTGGGGATCGGTCTTTCTCCTCGGTGTTCCGGTCATGGTGCTGCTGCTGGTCGCCGGGCCGATCCTGCTGCCCGAGTTCAAGGACCCGGGCCGCGGCCGGATCGACCTGCTGAGCGCCGTGCTCTCGCTGGCGACGGTGCTCTCCTTCGTCTACGGAATCAAGAAGACCGCCGAGAACGGCCCGAGCGCGCCGACCCTCGCCGCGATGGCACTGGGCATCGGCATCGGGGTGTTCTTCGTGCGGCGGCAGCGGCAGCAGGCGGAGCCGTTCGTCGACTTCGGGCTCTTCCGCAACCGCGGCTTCGCGGTCTCGATCGGCGCCGTCGGCCTGGCGGTGTTCGCCAGCGGCGGGCTGATGTTCTTCATCGGCCAGTACCTGCAGATGGTTCTCGACCTCTCGCCGTTCAAGGCCGGTCTCTACGGCCTGCCCGGAGTGCTCGCAGGCATGGTGACGATCATGCTGGCGCCGATGCTGTTGAAGTGGTTCCGCGCTGCGTACGTGATGGCGGCCGGCCTGCTGGTCTCGGTGGTGGGCATCGTGATGCTCGCCCGGATCACCGTCGACTCCGAGTCCTGGGTGGTGATCACCGCGCTGGTCGTGATGCATCTGGGCTTCGGGCCGACGATGGCCCTCGGCACCGACCTGATCATCGCGGGAGCCCCGCCCGAGCGGGCGGGCACCGCCTCGGCCCTCTCCGAGACCTCCACGGAGATGGGAATGGCGCTCGGTATCGCGGTGATCGGCAGCGCGGGCACCGCCGTCTACCGCCGGGAGATGGAGGAGACGATGCCGGAGGGCCTGCCCGGCGAGTTCGCCCGTGCCGCCGGGGACACGATCGGTGGCGCCAACGCGGTGGCGGCGCGGCTGCCCGAGCAGCTCGGCTCACCGCTGATGGAGGCCGCGGGCCGGGCGTTCGTCAGCGGTATGGCACTCACCGCGCTGGTCAGCGCCGTGATGATCACCGGTATCGCCGTCATGGTCGCGCTGCTCCTGCGCAACCACAGGCCCGCCGAGGGCGGTCACGGCGCGGAGCCGGTGGCCTCCGGCGGGCCGGCCGCGGACGGCGCGGCGTCCGAGGGCGTGGCAGCGGACGGTGCGGCGGTGGCGGCCGGCGCCGCCGAGCAGCGGGACGGCGTCGGTCTCGCGAAGGAAGCCGGCCCGTCGTTCCGCGAGCTCGACGAGGCGCCGCTCTGACGTGTGCTTCCGGCGGGCCGAGCCCGCCGGAAGCACACGTGTCTTTCGGCGCCTCTGCGTCTGTCCGGCCCGGCCGCCCGTCCCCCGGGCCATCCGTCCGGCCTGCGGATCTGTCGGGCCTGCGGAGCTGAACTGGGCCGCGGGGAGTGGGAGCGTGCGGGCGGGGTGGCCGCGCAGCGGTGTCAGGCGGCGCCGAAGAGCACCAGCAGCTCCTGCTTGCCGAACATCCGCGCGGTCTCGATCGCGCTCGGTGCCCCGGCTGCCGGGTCGGCGCCGCCGTCCAACAGCGCCCGTACGACCTCGTCCTCGCCCTTGAACACCGCGCCGGCCAGCGGCGTCTGGCCCCGGTCGTTCGCCTTGTCCGGCTCGGCCCCGCGTTCCAGCAGGGCTCGTACCGAGGAGGCGTGGCCGTGGTAGGCGGCGAGCATGACCAGCGAGTCGCCGGAGTCGTTCGTCAGGTTCGGCGGGACGCCTGCGTCGACGTAGGCGGCGATGGTGTCCCGGTCCCCGTGGCGGGCGAGATCGAAGATCTTCGCGGCCAGTTGCAGCACCTCGGGGTCGTGCGCGGGCTCGTCGATCATGTCCTGCTCCTCTGTCGCCTGGTGAGCGGTGGTGCGGCTTCTCGTCGCGCCGGCCACAGCCTACGTAGCCGCCGCCTGCCCGGGCGGTGGCCCGGGGTCGCGGCGCGCGTCAGCTGAAATGCGGTACGCGCGCGGCGTCGACCAGCTCCAGCAGCGAGCCGACCACGTGCTCGGCACCCGCCGCCCGCAGTGCGGCGGCGCCTTCCTCGCTCGGCGCGTAGCCGACGAAGCGGACCCCGGCGGCGTCCGCCGTCTCCTTCTCCCGCGCGCAGGTGCCGATCAGGAGCGCCCGCTCGGCCGCCGCACCGGTGGAGGCCAGCGCGCGGTGCACCGCCGCCGGATCGGGCTTCAGGGCTCGGGGGCTGCCGCCGCGGCCGTGGACGCGTCCGGTGAACAGCCGGTCCAGCCCCCGGCTGACCAGATAGCGCTCCACCGCTTCCTCGGAGGTGTCGGTGACGATCGCCGGCCGGCGGTCCGTGGCGTGCAGGGTCTGGAGCAGCTGGTCGGCGTACGGGGTCGGCCAGGCGCTCTCGGCGGCCCGCAGTTCCTCGGCGGTGAGTGCGTCCAGCAGTTCCGTGAGCTCGGCCGACACCTCGCCGCCCTCCGGACCGTGCGCGCTGTCCCGGCCGATGCCGTCGTCGCCGCCGACGGTGCGGCCGATTCCGGCCCGCAGCACGGCGTACGGGTCGTCGGGCTCGGTGAGAGGGTGCGCGGCGGTGCGCAGTGCGGGCAGTGCGCGGAGACGGGCGGCCACATCGGCTGCGCGGTGCCGCACGAACAGCCGGCACACCGGGCCGTCGAAGTCGAAGAGCACGCAGTCCGTCGAGTCCAGAAGCTCACGCATGGCTGCCGTCCAGGGAAGCGGGGCACAGGGCGGGTCCAGACGGACCCGGCCCACTGACCCGACCCACTATCGTCGCCGCGCGGCGGCTCGTACAGGACGCGGCACAGCCCGACCGCCGGTCCCGTCCGGTCGGTGTCGGGGCTGTCCGGCGGTGTCCGGGCGGCTCGCGGCTGCTCGTGGCGGCGGACTTCGCGTCGGACCGCCGTGCCGCCCGGCAGCCGGAGCTCGGGCCACGCCCCGGGGAGGCAGCGCCCGGCCGGGAGTTGCTGTCCCCGGCCGGGGACAGCAACCGACAGCGACTGGCTTGGGACTGCGTCAGTCCGGGGCCGCCTCACTTTCGGGGCCGTGCCCGATGGGGGAGGTGGCCGTGCGGGGCCGTGCCCGGTGGGAGGGGGCGGGTCAGAAGCTGTCCGGGCACCAGGGGCGGCGCGGGGTGTGCAGCAGGGTGTCCGCCAACTGCACGGCGCCGGCGCGGTGTTCGTCGATCCGGCCCAGCCAATGGGCGCGGCTCGCGCTCTCGTCGCCCAGGTAGAGCGCGCCCAACTGCTCGACCGGGAGCGTGAGCTCGGCCGACTCGGTGGTGGGCGTGCAGGTGCTGCCCTCCGGTGAGGCGTCCAGCCGCCAGCGGCCGGCCGCGTACCCCGCCCGGTCCCGCACCTCCAGTACGAGGCTGCCTGCCGTGGGGTACGTGCGCCGGGTCAGCAGTGCGGGTGTGTCGAGCGGGCGCAGCCACAGGAAGTCCGCGCACTCGGTGGTGCGTGCGGCACGTCCGTCGGGCAGCAGCAGCTGGAGCACGTCGTCGGGAGCGCGCTGGGGCGCGCGCAGCGAGGTGGTCCAGTCGACGCGGAACAGGTGGTCCCACAGGGCTCGTTCGGCTTCCGGGGTGGCCGCCTGGAGGCGGGGGACCTCCACGGTGCCGCACGGTGCGCCGTTCTCCCAGCGGCTCTCCACGCGGTAGAGGGCCAGCCCCTGGACCTGCTCCGCGCTGTCCAGGTACAGCGCGTTGAACCGCTCCTGGAAACCGTCGTCCGGGTAGCGCAGCCCGCCGGTCGCCAACTGCCAGTAGTGCGCGGTGCGGTCGATGTGTCCGGCGTGCCGGGGCAGGGCGCGCACGCGGTCGTGCAGCTTCGGGCCGGCCTCGCGCATCTCCTCCGGGGTGACCAGGATGATCCGGCCGTCGCCGGTGTCGGCCGGCCGGTTGCGGTCCAGTCCGGCGCGGGTGAGGTCCACTTCGAAGTCGGCGGACCAGGCCGCCGGTCCGTAGCCGAAGCGGCCGTAGATCGGCTGCTCCGCGGCGATCAGTGTGGAGCACAGCTCGCCGCGCTCCTTGGCGGCGTCCAGCGCGCGCTTCATCATCCCGCCGAGCAGGCCGCGCCGGCGGTGGGTGGGCTGCACCGTCACGCTCGTCGCCGCGCAGGAGGGCACCCGCGCTCCGCCGGGCACGGTCACCTCCTGGGGGAAGGTGCGGAACGTAGCGACGCAGCGGTCGCCGTCGTACGCGCCCTGGAGGCGGTCGAGCACGACCGGGCCGCCGCGGGCCTCGCGCTCCTGCCGGTCCATCGGACGCGGCAGCAGAAAGCCCGCGGCCACCGCGTTGAACCAGTCGGGCAGTTGGGCCGGATCGGACAGGGTGCGCAGGGTGATCTCGTCGCGTGGCATCTTCGTCACCCTAGAAGTGCGCACCGTGCGTCGCACATGATTATTCGGCCGCGTCGCGGGGTGCCGCGGGCGGCGCCCCGCGGGCCGGCGTACGGCTGCGGCGCCGGGCTGCCGTACGGCTGCGGCGCCGGGCCGTGGGCCGGTCCGCGGCGGCCGGGCGCGGCGGTTACCGGACCGCGCGGACCTCGCCCACCGGTCGGCCGCCGCCCAGCAGCGGGAGGGTCTCCGGGAGGCCGGAGTCGACCGCGAGGTGTCTGCGCAGCGCGGCGGCGAGGACCGGGCCCAGCGCCCGGGTGCCGCCGTCCTCGATCTTGAACGCCAGCGCCCTGCCGTCCGCGAGAGCCACGGCCTGCACGGCTTCGGCGCCCATCTTGGCCAGCGCGCCCGGCACCGCGCGCATCAGCGCGGTGTCGTGCCGACGGGTGCCGGCCACGTACTCGGGGTGGGCGCGCATGGCGTCGGCGACCCTGCGCTCGGCGCTGCCGGCGGGGGAGGTGACGAGGGTTCTGAACGCGCGGGCGAGGCCGGTCAGGGAGATCGCCATCAGGGGTGCGCCGCAGCCGTCCACACCGATGTGCGCCACCGGTTCGCCGGCGGCCTGCTCGACCGTCTCGACGGTCGACCGCTGGAGGGGGTGGGCGGGGTCGAGGTAGCTGTCCAGCGGCCAGCCGTTGTGGAGGCAGGCGGCGAGCATCGCGGTGTGCTTGCCGGAGCAGTTCATGGCGACCCGGCTCGCCGAGTGGCCCGCCGCGAGACGGCGGTCGGCCTCCTCCCGGTCCAGCGGCAGGTCCTCCGGACACCGCAACTGCTCGGCGCGCAGGCCGTGTTCGGCCAGCATCCGCTCGACCAGCTCCAGCTGGAACGGTTCACCGGAGTGGCTGGCGGCGGCGAGGGCGAGCCGTTCGCCCCCCAGGTCGAGCCCGGCGCGCAGTACGGCCGCGGCCTGGAGCGGCTTGTTGCAGGAGCGCGGGAAGATCGGCGAGTCGACATCGCCCAGCGCGTAATCCACGCTGCCGTCGGCGGCGGTGACGACCATCGAGCCGCGGTGGTACCCCTCGACGAAACCCGAGCGAACGATCTCGGCCAGTACGGGTGGCGCGGCGGGCGCGTCTGCGGAGGGCGCCCCCGCGGAGGGGGCGGCTGCGGAGGACGCACTCGGCGCCGTGGGTATCGGCGAGGACATCGGCGGTCTTACCTCTGTGTCGGGGACGCCCGCCGGTGCGAGGGATCGCCTCAGGGCAGCAGGTCGTCGACTTGCGCTTCTCCCTCACGGTACCTGCGGGCGATCTCCGCGCCGCAGTCGTCCGCTGTACGTTGCAGCGACTGCCGCTGCCCGGAGATCCGCCGCTCGTTGCGGACCAGGCGACTCATCGCCCCCCGCAGCTCCTCGTCGGTGCGGGCGGTGAGGTCGGAGAGCTCCACCTCGGCGAGCATCGAGCTGGCGAGCTCCCGGTACTGGGCGCGCAGCGGGGTGGTGACCGTCACATGCCGTGCGGAGGCACGGTGCGCGGTCGGGGCGTCGGCGAGGATCTCGGGCAGCCGGTCGACGATCAGCCGGTTGACGAGCCCGGACTCCGTCCCCGCGCCCGCCGCTCCCGTAACCCCGGCCGCTCCCGTACCGCCCGCCGCTCCCGTACCGCCGGCCGCTCCCGCGGCACCGCCGCCGGTACGCGCCCGAGGCGGTCCGGCGGCGGACGGGGACGAGTCCGTACCCGCCCGTCGGTTGAGCTCGGCCCGCAGAATGTCGATGCGCCCCTGCAACAGCCGCCGCAGATAGCTGAGATCGGCCTCCTCCTGCTGGGCGGAGCGGCGCAGGTCGCGCAGCGCGGGCAGCCGCAGCCCGTCGAGCGAGGGCAGCGCGGTACGGGTCAGCACAGTGCTGGTGGTGGCGCCGGTGGCCGCGGCGGGTGCCACGGCTGCCACGGCGTCGCCCGCCGGCTGGATGGAGGCGGTGCTCATCTGATCCCCTTGTCCCCGTCGCGAGTTGCGCAGGAACGCGCACACTCCGTTATCCGCTCGTGATGCCCTGGCATAGTGCCACTCCGTTCCGGCCGCGCGCAGCGGCTTGGCACCCATCCGGCGCATCATGGACGCATGAGAGCAGTAGTTCAGAGGGTGAACGGCGCAAGCGTGACGGTTGACGGCGAGACGGTCGGGGAGATCGTCGGCGAGGGGCTGTGCGTGCTCGTGGGCGTCACTCACGACGACACCCCGGCCAAGGCGGCCCAACTGGCCAGGAAGCTCTGGAGCGTACGCATCCTGGAGGGTGAGAAGTCGTGCTCGGACATCGGTGCGCCGCTGCTGGTGATCAGCCAGTTCACGCTGTACGGCGACGCCCGCAAGGGCCGCAGGCCCACCTGGAACGCGGCCGCTCCCGGCCCGGTCGCCGAACCGCTGGTCAATGAAGTCTGCGCCCAACTCAGGGAGTTGGGCGCAGACGTCGCCGAGGGGAGGTTCGGCGAGAATATGAAGGTTTCACTGCTGAACGACGGGCCGTTCACCGTGCTGCTGGAGGTCTAGGGACTGTCGTTCGAAGAGACAGCCCCGGCGCCGCCGTCGCGGATCCCTTGCGGGTCCGTCGCGGACCCCTTGTGGACCGGTCTACTTCACCGATCCGGCCATCACCCCCTGCACAAAGTGCTTCTGGAAGGCGAAGAACACGATCAGCGGCACGATCAGCGACAGGAACGCGCCCGGTGCGAGCACCGAGATGTTGCTGCCGAACTGCCGCATCTCCTGCTGGAGCGCCACCGTCAGCGGCTGTGCGGAGCTGTCCGCGAACAGCAGCGCGACGAGCATGTCGTTCCACACCCACAGGAACTGGAAGATGCCCAGGCTCGCGATGGCCGGACGGGCGAGCGGCAGGACGAGTTGGGCGAAGATCCGCCACTCGCCGCCGCCGTCCATCCGGGCGGCCTCCAGCATCTCGCGCGGGATCTGCGCGAAGTAGTTCCGCAGCAGGAAGACCGCGAACGGCAGCCCGTACGCGACGTGGAAGAGCACCACGCCGGGGATCGTGCCGAACAGGCCGATCTCGCCGAAGAGCTTGGCCACCGGCAGCAGACCGATCTGGATCGGCACCACCAGCAGGCCCACCACGATCAGGAAGATCGCGTCCCGGCCGGGGAACTCCAGCCAGGCGAAGGCGTATCCGGCCAGTGCCGAGATCACCACGACCAGCACGGTGGTCGGCACCGAGATCATCACCGTGTTCCAGAAGGCGGTGGTGATGCCGCTGTTCTCCAGCAGGGTGGTGTAGTTCTCGAACGACAGCTGGTCGGGACGGACCAGCGAAGTCCACCAGCCGCTCGCCGAGTTGTCCTTGTCGTCGCGCATCGACGAGAAGAACAGACCGGCCAGCGGGGTGATCCAGATCAGACCGACCAGCAGCAGGGAGACCTGTACGAGTCCGTTGCCGAGCCGCTTCGTCAGCCAGTCGACCGGGCCCTTGCGGGCCTTCTCGGGGGTGCTGCGCGCGGGGGTGGAGACCGGTGCGGGCCCGTCCTCGGCCGGACGCGTCGTCGTACCGGGGGCGCTCATGATTCGCTCCTGCGGAAGCGTCGGATGTTGAAGATCATCGCGGGCACCACCAGCACCAGCAGCAGCACGGCGAGCGCGCTGCCCAGGCCCTGATCGTTGCCGCCGCCGAAAGACACCAGCCACATCTGGGTGGCAAGCACGTTGGCGTCCTCCTGCACCGGTCCGGGCGCGATGATGTAGACGAGGTCGAAGACCTTCATCACATTGATCACCAGCGTCACGAACACCACGGTCAGCACCGGTGCGAGCAGCGGAACGGTGATCTTGCGGAAGATCTGCCACTCGTTGGCGCCGTCCATCCGCGCCGCCTCCAGCGTCTCCCTGGGGAGCGCGGCGAGGCCCGCGGCGATCAGGACCATGGCGAAGCCGGTCCAGATCCACAGGTAGGCGCCGATGATCGCCGGAGTGATGAGTGCGGGGCCGAGCCAGGAGACGCCCTGGTAGGGCGCCGCGAAGTTCGACGCCGGGACCTCGACGGTGTACGAGCCGGGGTCGAGCCCGCTGAAGCTGTACGCGCCGTCGTCGCCGGTGGTGGTGGAGGCGACGGTCTCCCCGTCGCGGACGGCCGAGACCTTCATCCCGGGCATCCCGTTCTCCTTGGCGTCGACCTCCCCGGCCGTGCCTCCGCCGCCGGGGGTGAAGTCGAGCCAGACCACGCCGCGCAGCTCGTCCTGGCCGGCGGTGGACTTGGCGGCGTCCGCGGCGGGCTTCGCCTCGCCCGGCATCTCGCCGGGGGGTACGCCGACGAAGCCGAGGTTGACGGTGTCGCCGGGACCGGCCGTGTCCTTGCTGCGGTAGCCGTCGCCGTCCTTGACGAGCGTCTCGCCGTCGCGCGAACGGGCGTTGGGGTACGGCGAGCTCTCGCTGAAGGTGTCGTGGACGCCGACCACCGCGGCGTTGATCACACCGCGCTCGGGGTCCTGCTCGTAGGCCAGCCGGAAGATGATGCCGGCGGCCAGGAAGGACACCGCCATCGGCAGGAAGAGCACCAGCTTGAACGCCGTCGCCCATCTGATCTTCTCGGTCAGCACGGCGAGCACGAGCCCGAGTCCGGTCAGCAGCACCGGCGCGACGACGACCCAGATGGTGCTGTTCCGGATGGCCTTCAGCGTGGCCGGGTCGCGGAACATCTCGGTGTAGTTGTCGGCACCGACGAAGGTGTCGCCGCTCGCGTCGAAGAAGCTTCGACCGATCGAGAAGATCACCGGGTAGAGCACGAGCGCGCCCAGCAACAGCAGTGCGGGGAACACGAATACGGCGGCGACGAGACGCTTTCGCCGCTGGGCGCGGAGCCGGGGGGTGACGGCTCCGCGCGCGGGGGCTTTGACTGACGACATGCCCTTGAATCTCCTTGGGGTCACTGCGTGTTCGCCGTCAGCTCTTGCTGTACGCCTTCTTGGCCGCGGTCTCGATCTTGGCGGCGGTCGCCTTCGGGTCGGACGGGTCGCCGAGGAAGTCCTGGAGCAGCTTCCACAGGCCGGTGCCCTTCGTGCCGCCGAACGACGCGGGCGCCTGGTCGGACAGGTCGAAGCGGACGGTGTCGCCCGCGTCGACGAGCTCCTTGGCCGCGGCCCTGGTGGTGTCGTCGCTGTAGGACTCCAGGTCCAGCTCCTTGTTGGGGGACAGGAAGCCGCCGGCCTCGGCCCAGATGGCCGCGGCCTCCGGGGTCGCCAGGTACTCCAGGAGCTTCATCCCGGCCTTCTGGTTCTTGCCGTCCTTGAGCACCACGGCCGCGTCGCCACCGCTGACCACCGGGGCGTCGCCCTTGCCGACCGCCGGGAACGGGAAGAACTTCGCGTCCTCGCCGAGCGTGCGGTCGAACTGGTCCTTGGCGATACCGCCGACGAAGTCGCCCTCGTAGACCATCGCGGCCTTCGGCTCGGGGCCGAAGACCTGCTCGACGGAGGTGGGGAAGTCGGTGCGCAGCGCGCCGGCCGAGCCGTTGTAGAGCAGGTTCTTGTCGCCGAAGAGCTCACCGAGCGTTTCCAGCGCCTCGACCACGCTCTTGTCGGTCCACGGCATGTCGTGGGAGGCGAGCTTGTCGTACTTGCCGGGGCCGGCCTGGGAGAGGTAGACGTTCTCGAACCAGTCGGTGAGGGTCCAGCCGTCCTCGCCGCCGACCGCGAAGGCGGGAGTGCCGGAGTCGGAGACGGTGCCGGCGGTCTTGAGCATCTCGGCGTACGTCTTCGGCGGCTTCACGCCGGCCTGGTCGAGCGCGTCGGGGCTGTACCAGACGGTCGACTTGTTGGCGGCCTTGAAGTACAGCCCGTAGAACTTGGTGCCGACGGTGCCGTAGTCCTTCCAGACACCCGCGAAGTTCCGGGTGGTCTCCATCTCGGCCTTGGAGGAGAGCGGGACCAGCCAGCCCTTCTGGGCGAACTGCTGCACCACGCCGACCTGCGGGACCATGGCCACGTCGGGTGCCTGGCCGCCCTCGATCTTGCTGCCGACGAAGGTCGAGACGTTGTCACCGGACGCGACGAGCTGCGTCTTGGCGCCGGTCTCCTCGCTGAAGGCGTCCAGCACCTTCTGGAAGTTCTTGGCCTCCACGCCGGTCCACACGGCGGAGACCGTCACGGTCTGGCCGCTCAGCTCGCCGTCGTTGCTCGCGGGGCCGGGGGAGTCCCCGCCGCAGGCGGTGGCGCCCAGGGCGAGCGCCATGGAACCGGCGACCGCCGCCGTTATTCGGGTGGCCTTCGCGGTGCCGCTGCGTCGCGTGCGTCTCATGGTGGTGGTCCCTCTCTCGAAATCCTCGGATGTCCATCGGTGCGTGGGTGCGCCGAGCACGGCGCACCCACGGAGTGCGTGTGGTGCGGGTGTTGCCTGTCGTGCGTGTCTTGCCTGTCGTGCGTGTGTTGCGGGTGGTGCTGGGGTGCGGTGGAGGTGCGGCGGCTACGGAGTGTCGCCGTCGCTCAGCCACCAGGCTGTGGTGGAACCGGGCAGCACGCCCGTGGGGCAGGGGCCGGAGGCGAGCAGCGGCGTACCGGCGACCGGCGAGGTGACCGGCGCGGTGCCGAAGTTGACCGCGCAGACCAGCCCGTCGCCGCGGGCGAAGGCCAGCACCTGCGGCTCGGTCTCCAGCCAGCGCAGATCGCCCTCGCCCAACTGCGGCATGCCCCGGCGCAGTTGGAGCCCGTCCCGGTAGAGGTGCCAGAAGGAGCGGGTGTCGGCCACGGCGCGGTCGGTGGCGTGCTCGGCGAACCACTCGGGCTGCGGCAGCCACGGCCGGGTCGCCTCGGCGGAGGAGCTGAAGCCGAACGGCGAGGCGTGGCCGGACCACGGCAGCGGTACGCGGCAGCCGTCCCGCACGTGCTTGCGGCTGCCGGTGCGGTGGAAGATCGGGTCGGTCAGCACCTCGTCGGGCAGGTCGACGACCTCCGGGAGGCCGAGCTCCTCGCCCTGGTAGATGTACGCGGCGCCGGGCAGCGCCAGCATCAGCAGCGCCGCCGCCCTGGCACGGGCCGAACCGAGGCCCGGGCTGTCCGCGCCGCCCTCCCCGGCGTACCGGGTGACCGTCCGCACCTGGTCGTGGTTGTTGAGCACCCAGGTCACGGTGGAACCGGTGCCGGCGATGTCGCGCATCGCCTCGCTGATGGTCTTGGTGAACGCGTCCGCGTCCCACGGCGCGCTCAACAGGTCGAAGAAGAACGCCTGGTGGAGCTCGTCCTCGCGGACGTAGAGCGCGTGCTCCTTGGCGGTGGGCACCGACACCTCACCGACCAGCAGCCGGTCGTGGCCGTCGCGCGCGGTGTACTCCTCGCAGATCGACCGCCACTGGCGCCAGACCTCGTGGACCTCGGGCTGGTTCCAGGCGAGCGGGTTGACCGAGTCGCGGGAGCGCTCGTCGGCGCCCGGGTCGTCGGAGTCCGGCAGGTCGGGGTGCTTGTACAGGCCGGCGGCGACATCGATGCGGAAGCCGTCGACACCGCGGTCGAGCCAGAAGCGCAGGATGTCGTCGAACTGCTCGGGCACCTCGGGGTGCCGCCAGTTCAGGTCCGGCTGCTCGGGGGTGAACATGTGCAGGTACCACTGGCCGGGGGTGCCGTCCGGCTCGGTCAGCCGGGTCCACGCCGGGCCGCCGAACATCGCACGCCAGTTGTTCGGCGGCTCCTCGCCGAACTCGCCGCGGCCGTCCGCGAAGTGGAAGCGGCTGCGCTCGACGCTGCCGGGGGCCGCCGTCAACGCCTGCTGGAACCAGGGGTGTTCGCCGGAGCAGTGGTTCGGCACGATGTCCAGCAGCACCCGCACGTCCATCCGCCGGGCGTCGGCCATCAGGCGGTCGAACTCGTCGAGGTCGCCGTAAATGGGGTCCACGTCACGGTAGTTGGCCACGTCGTAGCCGTGGTCGTGCTGCGGCGAGGGGTAGAAGGGGCTCAGCCATATGCCGTCCACCCCGAGCTTCTTCAGATAAGGCAGCCCCGCGCGGACACCGGCGAGGTCGCCGATGCCGTCGCCCGTACTGTCCAGAAAACTGCGGACGTACACCTGGTAGATCACCGCATCGCGCCACCAGTTGTCGGTGGAGCGCGGGCTGAGGCCGTCGGGGGCCGGTGCTGTGGACATCGTGGAGACCTGTTCTCACATATTGCGTACGGGCTGGGCGCGGGAAGCCGGTGCGGGTCGTACCGGACGGGTCGACCCGGACCGGGCGGGGTCGCCGCGCGGAGCCGTTGCGATGCGCTGGTGCGTGTGCGGAGTGACGTGGCGACGAGCCGCTGTGCCGCGGCGTAAACGTGATCACCGACACGTCGGTATGACGTACATGCATGTTAAGTAAGCGTGTCGTCCCCGTGTCAATGCACGGGACGGCATGGGCTGGGCTGTTGGCCGGAAAGTGCCAGAAAAAGACAGCCGTCGGTACTTAACGTGCAGGTATCTGCGGCAGCCGGTCATCGCCGGGAGTGCGAAACCGGCCGTGCGCCCGGGCGCACCCGCCCCGCTGCCGCGCGGCTCGCGGCGCACCCGCCCGCGGTGCCTCCCGCGGTGCCGCCCGTGTGCGGGCGCCGAGTGCGCGGCGGTCCTCGGCGGCCCGTCGCACGCTCAGCCGCGGCGGGCGATCGCTTCCAGCTCGCGGTTGAGCCGGGCCACCGCGGAGTCGGGCGACTGGCGGCCGGCCATCGTGTCGCTCACCACCGCCTGCACGGCGAGCGTCACCTGGTCGTAGCGCGGGCTCTTCGGTCTGGGCTCCGCCGCGAGCACACTCTGCCGCAGCGTCGGCAGATACGGGAACTGTCGCACCAGTTCGGGGTCGCTGTAGAGGCCGGCCCGCACCGGCGGCAGCGCACCGAGCGTCAACACCCGCCGCTGGACCGGCTCGCTGGTCAGGAAGGCGATCAGATCCGCCGCCGATTCCGGGTGCCGCGACTGGGTGCTGACCGCGAGGTTGGAGCCGCCGAGCACGCTCGCCCCCGGCCCGTCCGGGCCCGGCAGCGGCACGGTGCCGACCCGGCCGCCGACCGCCGACTCCTCGGCGTTGGCGCCCGCGTACACATACGGCCAGTTCCGCAGGAAGAGCAGCTCGCCGTCCTGGAACGCCTGCCGGGACTCCTCCTCCTTGAAGTCGAGTGCCGCGCGGGGGATCCAGCCCTCGCGCACGCCGCGGGCGAGGAAGCCCAGCCCCTCGCGCGCCGCCGCCGAGTCGACGGTGACCTTCGCGCCGTCGTCCTCCAGGATCGAGCCGCCCGCCGAGTGGACGGCCTCCGTCGCGTTCACCGCCAGCCCCTCGTACGGCAGGAACTGGCCCGCGTAGCCGTCGAGTTCGTGCTTGGGGGCGAGGGTGCGGGCGAGCCGCTCCAGCTCGGCCCAGTCGCGCGGCGGCCGGACCCCCTCCGCCTCCAGGATGTCGGCGCGGTAGTAGAGCAGCCCGGCGTTGGTGACGTAGGGGACCGCGTACAGCCGGTCGGCGAAGGTCGCGGTGTCCTCGACGGGCGGCAGGAAGGAGTCGAAGGGGAAGCGGTCGCGGTCCATCGTCCGGATCCAGCCGGCCGCCGCGAACTCCGAGGTCCACGCGACATCGATGTTGAGCACGTCGAACCGGTCGCTGCCGGACCGCAGTTCGGTGATCATCTGCGCCCTGGTCTCGTCCGCCGAGTCCGGCAGCTCGATCAGGGTGACCCGCTCGTCGGGGTGCTCGCGGTTCCAGTCGGCGAGGACCAGCTCCAGGTAGTCGGTGAGGTCGCCGGCCGTCACCAGGGTGATCGGGCCGCGTCCGCCGTCCTCGGTCCGCGGCGCCGCGCCGGCGTACGCGGTGAGCAGTACGGCGCAGACGAGGAGCACCCTGCCCGCCGTGTGCAGCCAGCGCATCGTTCCTCCCCGCGTCCCCCGAGCCCCGGCCCCGCTGTGTTCCTTCGGCCCTGGCCCATAGTTACCTGTTAGGTATGGGGGATACTAGGCGGTGCCCGCGCTGCCGGATACCGGTGCTGCCGAACCGGCAGCGAGCCGGTCGCCGACGGCCGAGCGGCCGGCCGGGGGGCCGCCGCGAGCGGCAGCCGGGCCCGGGCCGCGGACACCCGGCACCGGACGCCGACGGCCGCGCCGGAAGACGAGCGGACCGGCCGGTCCGGGGAGACGGGGAGAGGGGAGAGCACGCGTGCGACTCGCGCTCCTCGCCCTGTTGGCCAAAGGCCCCGCGCACGGCTACGAGTTGGGGCAGGCGCTGGAGCGCCTGCTCGGCGCCGCGTATCCGCAGCCCAACGTCGGCCAGATATACGTGACGCTCTCCCGGCTGGAGAAGTCCGGACTGATCGAGGGCGAGCAGGTCAGCCAGCACAACCGGCCCAACAAGAAGACCTACCGCCTGACCGCCGCGGGCGAGGAGGCCGCCCTGGCGTGGTTCGAGGAGACCTCGCACGAACCGAGGGTGCGCGACGAGTTCTTCATGAAGCTCGCCCTCGCCCACAGCACCGGCCTCGCCGACCAGATCACACTGATCAACAAACAGCGCCGCCAGTACCTCAACGCCATGCGCGAGCTCTCCCGTCTCGCCGCCGCCGAGGATCCCGACAACCGCGTCTCCCAGCTGCTCATCGAAGGTGCGATGCTGCATCTGCAAGCGGACCTGGACTGGCTCGAGCGCTGCCAGGAGGAGCTGGAATGACAGACGCCCCCGACCCCGCACCCGATCCCCGTACGCCCGAACCCGCGCGGGGCTCCGAACCCGCGCCGGGTTCCGAACCCGCGCGGGGTTCCGGCCGCACGCGGCAGACCGCCGACACCGACACCGACACCGGCACCGACACCGCAGCGCAGGGCAACGGCCCCAAGGCCGCACCGCGGTCCGAGGAGACCGTGCGGGCCACCGGGCTGGTCAAGACCCACCGCGGCGAGGGCGGCGCGGCCCGAGCGGTGCGCGGTGTCGATCTGACGGTCCGCCGCGGCGAGTTCGTGGCGATCACCGGTCCGTCCGGCGCCGGCAAGTCCACGCTGCTGCACCTGGTCGGGGGGCTCCAGCGGCCCGACGCGGGCAGCGTCTGGCTGGACGGCGAGTGCGTCGACGACTACAGCGAGGCGCGCTGGGCGGTGCTGCGCCGGCGGCGAATAGGCATCGTCTTCCAGTTCTTCAACCTCGTCTCCAACCTCACCGTCGCCGACAACGTCGAGCTCCCCGCCCTGCTGGCCGGCACCTCCCCGCGCAAGGCCCGCCGGGAGAGCGCCGACCTCCTGGAGGAGCTGGGCCTGGGCGACCGGGCCCGCAGCATGCCCGGCGAGCTGTCCGGCGGCGAACAGCAACGCGTCGCACTCGCCCGCGCGTTGGTCAACCACCCCGCACTGCTCCTGGCCGACGAACCGGCCGGCAGCCTGGACAGCAGGGGCACCCGCGAGGTCATGCGGCTGCTCAACCGCTTCCACCGGCGCGGCCAGACCATCCTCCTGGTCACCCACGACGCCCGGCTGGCCTCCGCGGCCGACCGCGTCGTCAGCTTCTTCGACGGACGCGTCGTCGACGACGCCGACCTCGCCGGGGACCGTACGGGCGTCCGCCCCGAGGACCGTACGGCCCGCACCGCAGCCGGCCGCCCCGGCCGCCGCCCGACCACCGACGGCGACGAGCGGCCCGAGAACAACGAGCACCCCGACGCCGACGAGAGCCCCGACGCCGACGAGCGCTCCGACGCCGGCGCGCGACCCGGCCGCGGCGGGCGCGGGGCCGGCGACGGCGGCGGGGTCTCCTCACTCCTGGAACTGAAGGAGTGACATGCGCGCCACCCTGCGCTGGGCCCACGCCGACCTGCGGACGCACCGCGGCGAGGCGCTGTTCAGCGTCCTCGCCACGGCCGGCATCATCACCGCCCTGCTGCTGGCCACCGCGCTGTTCAGCTACGCCGCCAACCCCTGGCAGCGGGTCTTCACCCAGTCCACCGGCGCCCATGTGTGGATGCACACCGGTACGCACACCGACGCCGAGGAGCTGGACCGGCTCACCGGCATGGACGGCATCACCGCCGTGGCCGGCCCGTACCGCACGCTGCGCGTCAACGCCAAGCTGCGCGGCCGGGCAGCCGTGGAGCTGCGCGGCGTCACGGCCGAACCACCGCGCACCGCACGGCCGTTGCTCACCGAGGGACGCTGGCTGACGGACTCCTCGCGCGACGGGGTCGTCCTCCAGAGCAGCCTCGCCGACGCGCTGTGGGCGGAGACCGGCGACACCCTCACGCTCGGCGGCCAGGGGCGTACGGCCCGTACCCTCACCGTCGTCGGGATCGCCGACACCGCCGAACCCCGCTACCAGGAGGGTGAACGGCCGGGCCTGGGCTGGGTGCTGCCCGCCACCCTCGACCGTGTCGCCACCGACACCGACCAGCGCGGTCAGGTGGTCGGCCTGCGGCTGGCCGACCCCGGCGACACCAACTTCGCCGTCCAGCGGGCCGTCACACTGCTCGGCGCGGACGGCGTCACCCAGGTCTCGCACTGGCAGCAGGCCCGCAACGACGCCCAGAGCGACGACCGGCTGCTCGGCACGCTCCTCGCGGTGTTCGGGGTGGGCGCGCTCCTCGCCGCCTCGGTCGCGGTGGCGGGCGCGATCAGCGGACGCGTCCGCGGCCAGCTCCGGGACATCTCGATTCTGAAGGCCATCGGCTTCACGCCGGGCCAGGTGGTGCGGATCTTCCTCGTCCAGCACGTGGCGTTCGCGCTGCTCGGCGCGGTGCTGGGGGTCGCGGCGCTCCAGCTCTTCGGCGCCGCCCTGCCCGGACGGCTCGGCGACGTTGTCGAGGTCTGGCGGGAGCTGCCGGGACACACGGCGGCGATGGTGCTGGTGCCGGGCGCTGCGGTGCTCTTCATCGCAGCCGCCACCTCGCTCGCCGCCTGGCGTGCGGGCCGGGTGCCGCCGGTGCCCGCCGCGCGCGCGGCCGTGCCGCCGGCCGTGCGGATGTCGAGGGTCGCGCGCACCGCGCTCGGTATGCGACTGCCGCCCGCGCTGGTGCTCGGCTGGCGCGCCGCCTTCCACCACCGGGGGCGCTCGTTCGCCACCCTCGCCCGGCTGACCCTGCCGCTGCTGCTGATCACCGCGGCGCTCAGCGCCTGGTCGACGATCGACCGGGTCGAGACCCGCCCCAGCGAGCTGCTCGCCACCGCACTGACCGCCCGGGCCACCGACGATCTCGGCGAACGGGCCGCCGCCGCGATGCTCGCCGACGACCCGGACGTACTCGCCGTCCACCCCGGCGCACAGGTCGCGGCGCTCGCACCGGGCCAGACCAGCACGCTGACCCTGCGCGGTCTGGGCACGGACCGCGAGCCCTACCCCTTCCGGGTCGCAGAGGGGCGCGCGCCGGACGGCCCGGACGAGGCGGTGGCCGGACAGGGGCTGCTCGACCTGCTGGACCTCGGGGTCGGCGACTGGGTGCGGTTGACCGTCGAGGGCAATCCGCAGGTGCTGCACGTGGTGGGCCGCACGGTCGAGCCCGAACGCGGCGGCCGGGTCATCGCCACCTCGCTGGACACCCTGCGCGAGCGCGACCCCACCGTCGTCGCGGACTCCCACCACCTCCAACTGCGCGACGGCGCCCGCCCCTCGGAGGTGAGCGAACGCCTGGCGGACGGCTCCGACAACCGGCTGGAGTTGCGCGAGGCGGGGGCGCCGGTCGAGGGGATGCAGTCGATGCGCGGCGTTCTCCTCGGGCTCATCGGGGTCCTCGCGCTCATCGGGCTGACCGAGCTGCTCACCGCGGTCGCCACCCGCATCAAGGAGCGCGAACGCGATCTGCTGGCCTGGAAGGCCATCGGCCTGACGCCCCGTCAGGTGACGGCGGTCATCCTGTCCGCCGTCGGACTCACCGCGCTCGCCGCGGCGTTGGCCGGTACGGCGCTGGGCACCGTGGTCGGGCAGTGGCTGATCGACATGCAGGGCCGCACCAGCGGCATCGGCGCCGGGCTGGCCGTCGGCCCACCGCTGTGGATGCTGGCCGCGGTGGTCTCGTCGGTCGTCGGCGGCGCGCTGCTCGCGGCGCTGCCACCGGCCGTACGGGTGGGCAGGCGCCGTCTCGCCGACACGCTGAGCGCGGTGGCCTGAGCGGTGCGGCCGGGCCTCGCGCCCTGAGCGGCGGGGCCGGGCGGGCGCCGCTCGCGGAACGCGCCGCGGGTGCGGACGCGGGCGCGGTCAGGGCTGGACGATGGGCTCCTGCGCCGCCGCAGTGCCGCCGCCGACCAGCAGATCCGCCTCCACGGCGACGTTGCGCTTGACCAACGCCATGGCGACCGGGCCGAGTTCGTAGTGCCGGGCGGCGCTGGTGACAAAGCCGAGCTGGCGTCCCTCCGGCCCGTCCGAGGCCAGCCGCACCGGGTCGCCGTGGGCGGGCAGGGTGACCTCGCTGCCGTCCAGGTGCAGAAAGACCAGCCGACGCGGCGGCTTGCCCAGGTTGTGCACCCGGGCGACGGTCTCCTGGCCCCGGTAGCAGCCCTTCTGCAGGTGCACGGCCGAACCGATCAGCCCCACCTCGTGCGGGATCGTGCGGTGGTCGGTCTCCATGCCGACCCGCGGCCGGTGAGCCTCGATCCGCAGCGCCTCCAGCGCCAACGCCCCGATGGGCGGGCCGTGTTCGCCGCGCTCGGCGAGGTCGCGCAGCTGCTCGCGGGGCAGGAAGAGCTCCCGGCCGTAGGAGGTCTCACGCGTCATGACGCCGTCCGGGACCGTCGCGATGGAGCCGGCCGGCAGCAGCACCAGCGCGTAGTCCTCGGTGCGGTCGGCGGTCTCCACCCGGTAGAAGAACTTCATGCTCTCCAGATAGCCGAGCAGCGCCTGCTGCCCGCCGGGCTCGGTGTGCAGCCACACCGTCTCGCCGTCGTCGACGACCGAGAGACCGTGCTCGATGTGGCCGTTGGCCGTGAGCACCAGCGCCTCGGTCGCGTGCCGCGGCTCCAACTCACTCACGTGCTGGGTGACCAGCAGGTGCAGCCAGGTCAGCCGGTCCGGCCCGCTGACGGTGAGCACACCGCGGTGGGAGAGGTCGACGAAACCGGTGCCGTCGGCCAGGGCGCGCTGTTCCTTGAAGAGATCGCCGTAGTGGGCGGCGACACCCTCGTCGGGTCCCTCGGACGGCACGGCGCCGGGAAGCGAAAGCAGCGGACTCACATACGACATGCGTCCAGCCTACGTCCCGCCGCCCGGCCCGCGTCGACTCGCTCACCGAACCGGTCGGGCGGGCCCGCCGCGCCGGACGGCGGGCGTCAGTCGCGTTCCGCGCGCCTGTCCACGGTCTCCCGGATGTACGCGCCGAGCTCGGTGATCGCCTGCGGGTTGCGCGGGCTCTCCACCAGATCGACGTAGTCCAGGGTGAAGATCCTGTCGTTGCGCACCGCCGAGACGTTCCGCAGCGGTGGGAAGGACTTGAGGAAGCGCTCCTTCTGCCCGGCCGAGACCTCGCCGTAGTCGTTGATCACGATGATCTCCGGATCGCGCTCGACCACGGTCTCCCAGCCGACGCTGACCCAGGAGTCCGCCAGATCCTTCATGACGTGGTCGCCGCCGGCCCTGGTGATGATGTCGTGCGGTCCCGCGAACTTCCCCGAGGTGAACGGCTTGTCCTCGTTGGCGTCGTAGAGGAAGACCCGTGGCCGGTCCTTGCCGGTCGGCGCCCGTTCCTCGGTCGCGGCGACCTGTTCGCGGAAGTCCTCGACCAGTTTCGCCGCCCGGTCCCGCACGTCGAAGAGGGCGCCGAGCGTCTTCAGGTCGGTGTAGAGCGCCTCCAGCGGCGACATCACCCCGCGCGCCTTTCCGCTGCCGTTGCGGCAGGACTCGGTCAGGAGGTACGAGTCGATGCCGAGCTTGTCGAGCGTGGCCGGGGTGAAACCGTCCGCCTCGCTGAAGCCGTAGTTCCAGCCGGCGAAGACCAGATCGGCCCGGTGGTCGACGGCGAGCTCCTTGTTCACCTTCTTCTTCGAGAGCCACTCGGTCTTCCGGTACCCGTCCCGCCACGGCACGTCCCGGTCGCCGCTCTTGCGCTCGGGCGTCACATAGCCGGCCATGTGGTCCTCCAGCCCGAGCGCGAACATGATCTCGGTGATCCCGATGTCGTTGGTGATCACCCGCTGCGGTGCCCGGTCGAAGGTCTTGCGCTCACCGCAATTGGTGATCGTCACCGGGTAGTTGCCGCCCGCTCGGGCGTCGTCCCGTCCGGACTCGTCGATCTCGGCGCCGCAGCCGGTGAGCGTGGCGAGCGCCGCGAACGCGGCGAGCAGCGCGCCGGCCCGCAGCGCGCGGGGAGCAGAAGTACGCATGGGTAGAGCCCTTCAGAGGGAACGGAGCGGATTCTCCGACGCGGGCACCGGGCCGGCGGCGGTCGGGAGGCTCGCCGCCGGTGCCGCGGCGCGGCTGGGCAGCCGGTCGAAGAGCAGCTGTACGGCGCCCGACGCGGGGTGGGTGACCCGGTGCGCCCGCACCCCGAACACCCCGGCCAGCAGCTCGGCGTCGAGCACCTCGGCGGGCGGTCCGTGCGCGGCGATGCGACCGGCGGAGATGACGTACAGCTCGTCGCAGTACCGCAGCGCGAGGTTCAGATCGTGCAGCGCGGCCAGCACCGTCGGCCGTCCGTGGCCGGCCCTGTCGCCGTCCGCGTCCCCGCCCCCGGCGCCTTCCGAGGTGCCTTCCGCGGCGTCGGGGCCGGCCGCCCGGTCCCCGTCGTTCCCGTCGCTCCAGTGCCGCACGAGGTGCAGCACCTCCAACTGCTGGGCGACGTCGAGGTGGTTGGTCGGCTCGTCCAGCACCAGCACCCGGGGACGCTGGGCCAACGCACGGGCGATCAGCACCCGTTGCTTCTCGCCGCCGGACAGCGTCAGAAAGCTGCGGCGGCGCAGCGCCGCAGCGCCGACCCGCTCCAGGGCGAGCGCGCACAACCGCTCGTCCTCCGCGCTCGTCCGGGCAACGGACCGCTGGTGCGGAATCCGTCCCATCGCGACGATCTCCTCGACGCTGAAGTCGAACTCCGAGCCGGACTCCTGCGGGAGCGCCGCCACCAGCCGCGCGCCCTGCTTCTCGGGAATCGAGCCCAGGTCCGCGCCGTCCAGCCGTACGACTCCGGAGCTCGGCCGGTCGGCCCGGTACACGCAGCGCAGCAGCGTCGACTTGCCGCTCCCGTTCGGCCCGACCAGGCCGACGACGGTCCCGCTGCGGGCCTCCATCGTCACCTCGTGCACCAGACGGGCGCCGGAGCGCTCGACCGTCAACGCGTCGATGCCGACTCTCATCCGGTGCCTCCGAAGGTGTAGCCGCGACGTCGCATGAGCAGCAGGAAGCAGGGGACGCCGATCACCGCGGTGAGCACCCCGACGGGAAGTTCGACGGGGGCCAGCAGCACCCGGGAGAGGGCGTCGACCCAGACCAGCAGCACGGCGCCGACCAGCGGGGCGACCAGGAGCACCCGGCGGTGGTCCGCGCCGACCAGCATCCGTACCGCGTGCGGCACCATCAGCCCGACGAACCCGATCGCGCCGCTCACCGCGACCGCGCAGCCCACCACCAGCGCGGTGAGGACGAACAGCTCCCGCCGCAGCCGCTCCGCCCGCACCCCCAGCGCCGCGGCGGTCTCGTCGCCCATGGCCAGCGCGTTCAACCGGCGGGCGGAGACGAGGAGATGGCCGATGCCGAAGAGCACCGCGGCGGCGACCACGGGCAGCGACTGCCAGGTGGCACCGCCGAGGCTCCCGAGCATCCACATCATCGCCGAGCGGGCGGCCTCGCCGTGCTCGGCGTGGAAGACCATGAGGGTCGTGAGCGCGGAGAAGCCGTAGTACATGGCCGTACCGGTCAGCACCAGCCGCAGCGGCGTCAGCCGGCCCCCGGAGGCGGCGACGGCGTAGACCAGCGCCATGGCGAGCATCGCGGCGACGAACGCCGCGGTGGACATCGCCCACACACCCAGCGCGCCGAACGCCCCGAAGATCAGCACCGAGTTGGCGCCGACCGCCGCTCCGGAGGAGATGCCGAGCACGAACGGATCGGCGAGGGCGTTGCGCACCATCGCCTGGATCGCCACCCCGATCGCGGCCAGGCCGGCTCCGACCACAGCGGCCAGCAGCGCCCTCGGCAGCCGTATCTCCCACACGATCGTGTAGGCCGCGACCTCCTCCGGTGCGATGCCGCCGCCGGACAGACCGGCCCACAGATACCCCGTCGCCCGCGCCGCACCCAGTTCGGAGGAGCCCAGCGAGACCGCCGCCCCGAGGGAGAGGGGCAGCAGGACGGCGAGCGCGCAGAGCAGCGGTGTCAGCGGGACACGGCGCCGACCCGGTGCCGGACGTTCGTGCTGCGGCGGCGGGGCGCTCGGCGCGGCCGTGGAGGACGTGGCGGACATGGCGTTTCGCCTTGGGCTCCGGCCGGTTCGTGCGCGACGGTGCGGGCCACGGCCGGGCCGCACCCCCTCGCAGTCCGCGGCGAGTTGACAGGGCATCTGGGCCGCCGCGGGCGATCGGGCTCGCGGCGACCGGGACGGCCGCCGCCCACCGTTGCGGGTCAGCGCCGGACTTCGACCGGCTTCTCCCACGGGGCGAGTGCAGCGTAGTCGGTGCGGTACGCAGGCACCACGGGCGGTCGCCCGCCGCCGGCCGACGGCACGGCGTACCCCGAGGACCGCCGCAGGTCCGCGACCCGGGCCCGGTGGCGCGCCGCCGCCGACCAACCGCACCGTGACCAACACCACATATTCCCGGGCAGGTTGGGTCGAGCGATAATCGGTCGCATGGACGTACGCACCTCTCCGCCGCAGCAGGACCGTCGACCGCCGAAGGACGGTCCGCAGCCGGAGCCGATCCTCTTCTACGGCACCCGCTGGGTCGACCGCGCCGACGGGTACGTGCCGCGCCGGATCGTGCTCGGCCTCGGCGCCTTCCTCGCGACCTTCGCGGGGGCCTGCCTCTATCTGCTCGCCTGGCAGGGCCTCGCGTTCTCCGAGGCTCCGGGCTGGGTGAACTGGCTGGTCATCGGGGCCGTGGGGATCTGCACCGCGATCGCCTTCGTGAAGTCCTGGAACGGCTATGTGAGCCCCGCCGAGGGCCGGGACGAGAGCGTGGAGAGCTCGATGCGCAGCCTGCGCATGATCGGGTTCGTCGGCGGCCTGTTCGCCTATGCGCTGCGCAGCCTGGTCGAGGCGCCCGGCGAGAAGCTGCGCCGGACCGCGTACGACGCCGAGCGCCGCGCGTACGAGCGGCGTCGGGTGACGCGTACCGGCAATCCGGCGCTCCGGGCCGGGTCGAGGGCCAGAAGGCGCCGCTGACCGCTCATCGCAGCCAACACCTCCGGGGTGCCGCTTCAAGCGGCACCCCGGAGGTGTTTTCCGGCCGGCCCTCTCCCGGCCCGCCTCCTCTTCCGGGCATCCCCTCTCCCGGCCGCCGCCGCTCGGACGGCCCGCCACGGGGTTGTCCCTCCCGCGCTTGTGCGGGTCGCCCCTCGTTCCTGTCGGGGCCAACCCCGAGACGCCCCGGAGATGTGTCAGATTTCTTTGACGCACCCTCCCCGGTGTGTCAACTTCTTCTTACGCACAGAAGAAGAACGAAGGGGAGCAGAACATGGCCGAAGGCCGGCCCCCGACCGGTGACGAACTGCTGAAGGCCCTCGCCGCGCTCGCCAATCCGCACCGGATGCGGATCATCGGCGCACTGTTCCAGGGCCGCAACTACGTCAGCAGGCTCGCGCGCGAGATCGGGATGAGCCGACCGCTGCTGCACATGCACCTCCAGCGACTGGAGGCGGCGGGCCTGATCGTCGGCTCACTGGAGCTGTCCGCCGGCGGCAAGGCGACGCGCTACTTCGAAGTGGCGCCGTTCGCCTACGAGTTGACGCCCGAGACCCTCGCCCGGGCGGCATCGACCCTGACGCACGACACCGACCGCAGATCGGCTGAGCCCTCCGGGCCCACCGACCCGTCCGGCGTCCGACCCGACCCGCAGCGCACCGCGGCCCGCGGTCGCCGCACCACCACCCCGGACCCCGAACACCCCGGACCCACCCGCTCCACCGAGCACACCGAGCACACCCAAACCACCGAGCACACCGAGAAAGAGGACCTGCTGTGAACGACTCACTGGTGACGGCGGCGGCCGATCCCGCCGGCGTCTGGGCGGCGGCTCTCGGCACTGGCGGAGTCTTCCTCCTGATGATCGTCCTCGTCTGGCAGATCGCCGCGACCTGGCGCGCCCGGATGCTCGCGGCACGCGAGGACGAGTACAGGGCGCTCGCCCGCAAGTACGCGCAGCTGCTGGAGGACAACCAGCTGATGCAGAACCGGCTCCTGGAGGAGCTGGGGGAGACCCGCAAGTCCGTCAGCTCGATGGAACGCATGATGCGCGAGATCGAGTGAACCCGCTGTCGCGAAGGCGGCACCGCACTCGTAACGGCCACGGCCGGGAGCGGCAACTCCCGGCCGTGGCAACCCGGAAGCACTGACAAGTCCACAACACCCGTACACCGCGACCAGGTCGGCAAACCTCGTGCGCCGCGGTGCGGGCACCGCTCTGCCACGACTGCCCCGGCCCCGCGCACAAGGCGCCGCCGGCGGCAGCGTGCGCTCCCGCCCGAAGGAGAACACCCCATGGCCGCCCCGAGCAAGAGAACCCAGCGGCATGAGCCGCCCGCGCCGCCTCCCCGCCCCGCACACCCCTCGCCGCCCGCGCCGCCTCCCGGACCGCGCTCCGGCCCGCTCGCCTTCCTGGCCGGTCGGCGCGGCAAGTGGATCGTGCTCGCCGTCTGGCTCCTGGCGGTGATGGCGCTCGGCCCGCTGGCCGGCAAGCTCGGCGAGGTGCAGGACGCCGGCTCCAACGCCTTCCTCCCGCGCTCCTCCGAATCCGCCGCCGTCAACACGGAGTTGGAGAAGTTCCGCAGCGAGGGCGAGCTGATCCCGGCGCTGGTCGTCTACACCGGGGGCGAGAGCGACGAGCGCCGGGCCAAGGCCGCCGCCGACCGTCGCGCCTTCCAGGAGTACGCCGCAACCGGTCAGCGGATCGCACCTCCCGCGCAGTCCCGCGACGGCGAGGCGCAGATGACGGTCGTACCGCTCTCCTACGACGACGACCCCTTCGGCGCGCTCGACGAGATCCGCGAGATCGCCGCCGCCAACGCCCCGCCGGGGGTGGAGGCCCACATCGGCGGGCCGGCCGGCTCCCTGCAGGACTCCGTCGCCGTCTTCGACGACATCGACGGCACGCTCATGGCGGCCTCCGCCCTCGTCGTCACGCTGCTGCTCCTGCTCATCTACCGCAGCCCGGTCCTGTGGCTGGTCCCGCTCGTGGCGGTCGCCTTCGCCGCGGTGCTGACCCAGGTCGGCACATATCTGCTCGCCCGCTACGGAGGGCTGCCGGTCGACCCGCAGTCCGCGGGCATCCTCATGGTGCTCGTCTTCGGCATCGGCACGGACTACGCGCTG
This sequence comes from Streptomyces sp. XM4193, assembly GCF_023072595.1. Lineage (GTDB taxonomy): Bacteria > Actinomycetota > Actinomycetes > Streptomycetales > Streptomycetaceae > Streptomyces. The sequence continues at coordinate 4,161 of NZ_JALLGK010000008.1, read as the reverse complement.
CTGCTCATCGCCCGCTACCGCGAGGAGCTGCATCGGCACGAGGACCGCCACGAGGCGATGCAACTCGCCCTGCACCGCTGCCTCCCCGCGCTGCTGGCCTCCGTCGGCACCATCGCCGCCGGGATGTGCGCTCTGGCGCTGGCGGACATCAACTCCTCCCGGTCGCTCGGCCTGGTCGCCGCGGTCGGCGCCGCCTGCGCGTTCCTCGCACTGGTGACGGTGCTGCCCGCGCTGCTGGTCGTCGCCGGACGGTGGGTCTTCTGGCCGCTGATCCCGCGCTGCGGCGCGCCGGTTCGGGGCGGTCGGTCCGGCTGGGCGCGGATCGCGGATCTGGTGGCGGCGCGTCCGCGCAGGTCGTGGCTGCTCTCGGTCGGCCTCACCGCCGTGCTGGCGCTCGGCGCGGTCGGAATGTCCTTCGGCCTGAACCAGTCCGAGCAGTTCCAGACCGAGCCCGAATCGGTCGTGGCCCAGGAGCGGGTCTCCGCGCACTACGCCTCGGGCGCCTCCGACCCCGCCGTCGTGGTCGCGCGGGCGGACGCCGAAGGCGCGGTGACCTCCGCCGTCGAGCGGGTGGACGGAGTCGACGAGGTCTCCGGCAGCCGCCGGACCGCCGACGGTGCGCTCGTCTCGCTGGACGTCGTGCTGGAGGACGCCCCGGACAGCGAGGCCGCCAAGGAGACCGTCGCCGAACTGCGCACCGCCGTGCACGCGGTGGACGGCGCGGACGCGCTGGTCGGCGGTGTGACGGCCGAGACCGTCGACACCCAGCGGGCGGCCGCCCGCGACCTGGTGGTCGTCATCCCGGTGGTGCTGCTGGTCGTGCTCGGCGTGCTGATCTGGCTGCTGCGCTCGCTGGTGGCGCCCGTACTGCTGCTGGCCTGCACGGTGGCCTCCAACCTCGCGGCCCTCGGTGCCTCGTACTTCCTCTTCGTCCACGTTCTCGGCTTCGCGGGCATCGACTGGTCCATCCCCCTGATGGGTTTCGTCTTCCTCACCGCGCTGGGCATCGACTACACGATCTTCCTGATGACCCGGGTGCGGGAGGAGGCCGCGCTCCACGGCCACGAACGAGGTGTGCGCAACGGACTGGTCTCCACCGGCGGTGTGATCACCAGCGCCGGCATCGTGCTGGCCGCCACGTTCGCGGTGATCGGCTCGATGCCGCTGGTGACGATGGCCCAGCTCGGTGTGCTGGCCGGGGTCGGCGTCCTGCTGGACACCTTCCTGGTGCGCACGGTCATGGTCCCGGCGCTGGCCCTGGACCTGGGCGACCGCACCTGGTGGCCCGGTCGGCTCTCCCGCCCTCGCCGCACCGCCGAGTCCGCGTCCGAGCCCGTGTCCGAGTACGCGCCGGACGGCTTCCCCCGCCACCACCCCGAACGCGTCTGATCCCACCAGCCCCGCCTGTGCCCGGCCCGCGACGCGGAGCCGGGCACAGGCGTGTCCGCACTTGACGCGGAACCACCGCCGGAGGAGTATTCATCACATGATGAATAACCATCCTCCTCCCGCCGTCCGCGCCGACGGACTCCACGTCGTGCGCGGCGGCCGGCAGGTGCTCACCGACCTCGCGTTCACCGTCCCCCGCGGCTCCGTCACCGGACTCCTCGGCCCGAGCGGCTGCGGCAAGACCACACTGATGCGGGCCATTGCAGGCACCCAGGCCAAGGTCACCGGCACCCTGGAAGTCCTCGGCCGACCCGCCGGCAGCGCCGACCTGCGGCCCCGGCTCGGCTACGTCACCCAGGCACCCTCCGTCTACGCCGACCTCACCGCGCGCCAGAACCTCGACTACTTCGCCGCCGTGCTCGGCATCCCCGGCGCCGAACGCGGCCGACAGGTCGAAGCCGCACTCGACGACGTCGACCTCACCGGCCACGCCGACTCCCTCACGGGCCGGATGTCCGGCGGCCAGCGCTCCCGCGTCTCCCTGGCCGTGGCACTCCTCGGCACCCCCGAACTCCTGGTGCTCGACGAGCCGACCGTCGGCCTCGACCCCGTGCTCCGCCGAGACCTCTGGCAGCTCTTCCACCGCCTCGCCGAAGAGCGCGGCACCACCCTGCTCATCTCCAGCCACGTCATGGACGAGGCCGACCGCTGCGAACGCCTTCTGCTGATGCGCGCCGGCCGACTCCTCGCCGAGGACACCCCCGAGGCGCTGCGCCGCACCACCGCCGAGGGCACCGTCGAATCGGCCTTCCTCCACCTCGTCGACCGGGACCGCGCAGCCGACGAACCACGGCCCGCGCACACCGGCCAGAAAGGCCGAACCACACCATGAGCACCCGAACCCGCACCCCGAACCGCACCGCCGAGCCCGCCACCCGCGCGATCGGCCCGCACCGCACTCTCGCGACAGCCCGCCGCGTGCTGCGCCAGCTCAGCCACGACCGCCGCACGATCGCGCTCCTGCTGCTGCTCCCCGTACTGCTGCTGGTGCTCCTCTACTACGTCTTCGACGCCGACCGCCGGTCCTTCGACTCCATCGGCGCCTCACTGCTCGGCATCTTCCCGATGATCACGATGTTCCTGGTCACCTCGATCGCGACCCTGCGCGAACGCACCACCGGCACCCTGGAGCGACTGCTCGCCATGCCGCTGGGCAAGGCCGACCTCGTCCTCGGGTACGCGCTCGCCTTCGGTGTGCTCGCCGTCGTACAGGCGTCGCTGGCCACCGGCGTCGCCGTCTGGGCGCTGGACCTCGACTTCGCCGGATCCCCCTGGCTGCTGCTGCTCATCGCCCTGCTCGACGCCCTCCTCGGCACCGCGCTCGGGCTCTTCGTCTCCGCCTTCGCCACCTCCGAGTTCCAGGCGGTGCAGTTCATGCCGGCGGTGATCTTCCCGCAGCTGCTGCTCTGCGGCCTCTTCGCACCGCGCGACTCCATGCAGCCCGTGCTGGAGGCCGTCTCCCACGCACTGCCGATGTCGTACGCGGTCGACGGGATGACCGAAGTGCTGCACCACCCGGACGTCACCGGCGACTTCGTCCGCGACGCCCTCGTCGTCGCCGGCAGCGCACTGCTCGTCCTGGTCGTCGGCGCCGCGACGCTCCGGCGCCGCACGACCTGACACCCCGCGGCCCCTGCCCCGCCGGGTGTACCACGCACCGGACACGCCCCCTCCGCGCCCGGGACACCTGCCAGGATGGGGCCATGGCTCAGAAAGTCGCCGTGCTCGGCACCGGAAAGATCGGCGAGGCGCTGCTCAGCGGAATGATCCGCGGTGGCCGCTCCACAGACGACCTGATGGTCACCGCGCGCCGCCCGGAGCGCGCCGCCGAGCTCAGCAGACGCCACGGAGTGGCGGCGGTCGGCAACGCCGAGGCGGCACAGCAGGCCGACATCCTCATCCTCACGGTCAAACCGCAGGACATGGGTGCCCTCCTCGACCAGCTCGCCCCGCACACACCCGCCGACAAACTGATCATCAGCGGTGCGGCCGGCATCCCCACCACGTTCTTCGAGGAACGGCTCGCGCCCGGCACCCCCGTCATCCGCGTCATGACGAACACCCCCGCGCTCGTCGACGAGGCGATGTCCGTCATCTCCGCCGGGACGCACGCCACCGAGACCCACCTGGCGCACGCCGAGGAGATCTTCAACGGCGTCGGCAAGTCGCTCCGCGTACCGGAGTCCCAGCAGGACGCCACGACCGCGCTCTCCGGATCCGGTCCCGCGTACTTCTACTTCCTCGTCGAGGCGATGACCGATGCGGGCATCCTCCTCGGGCTGCCCCGCGACAAGGCGCACGACCTGATCGTCCAGGCGGCGATCGGTGCCGCGGTGATGCTGCGCGACAGCGGCGAACACCCGGTCACCCTCCGGGAGAACGTCACCTCTCCCGCGGGAACGACGATCAACGCCATCCGTGAGCTGGAGAACCACGGCGTGCGTGCCGCCCTCATCGCAGCCCTCGAAGCCGCCCGCGACCGCAGCCGCGAGCTCGCCTCGGGCCAGGGCTGACACCGGGACGAGAAGCGGCCCGACCGACCTCTCGGGCCGCGTTTGATGACCGTCCGGGCCTCGTGTAGTGTCCTCCGAGTTGCCACGGACCTGCGCGGTTTTGTGTGCGGCGCTTCTGCCACCTCTCCGGTGGCGTCACCTCTTGCAGCAGTTCCTCTTTCGAGGCTCTGTTCGGTATGCCTGTTCTGGTGTGTCCGAA
>NZ_JALLGK010000007.1 GCF_023072595.1 Streptomyces sp. XM4193 | reverse complement strand
CGTGCCCAACCGCCGTGCCCAACCGCCGTGCGCCGCCCCGCCGTTCGCCCCGAGCGTCCCCGCGGCCCCGGCGGCTCGTCCCCGCCGGCCCGCCCGCGCCGCGCGTCAGTCCGCGCCGTGCGTCAGTCCGCGGGGGCGGCGTACGCGGTCCGCGCGGCTTCCGGGGTGATGTGACCGTCCCGCAGATCGGCGGCGACCGCGGTCCGGTCGCGCTGCTCGACCGGACCGAAGCCCCCGCCGCCGCCGGTGGCGCACCGCACCACGTCGCCCGCGCGCAGCGCCATGCCGTTGCACTTGAGCAGTCGGCGCTCGTCCTCGCGGCCGGGGTTGACGACCACCTCCGGCGGCGCGGCGTCCCGGCCCTCGAAGAGCCCCCAGGCCGGGGTCAGCGAGCGCTCGAACCACAGCGAGACGGTGCAGTCGGCCAGTGCCTCGTACTCGCGGACCACCCCGTTGCCGCCGCGCCACCGACCGGCTCCGCCGGAGTCGGGGCGGATGCCGTACTCCCGGACGCGCAGCGGGAACCGGCTCTCCAGGACCTCGACGGGGATGTCCTTGAGCGAGCCGTTGACGTTGTTGATCAACGCGTCCTGGCCGTCCGAGCCCTCCCAGGCGCCCCAGCCGCCGAGGGTGGCCTCCAGGCTGACGTACGGCCTGGTGTTGCGGGGGTCGACGCCGGCGAACATGACGATCATCGAGTCGCCGTGGCTGGCCGCGGCGACCCGGTCGGGGAGCACGGGTGCGAGCGCCTTGGCCACCAGGTCGATGAGCAGACCCAGATGGGAGAAGTACCACTGGCAGGCGGCGGGCGGCAGGGCGCCGAAGACCGAGCCCTCCCGGACCCGTACGGACAGCGGTCGGAAGGAGCCGCCGTTGCCGGGGACGTCCGGGCTGACCAGCAGCTTGTAGCCGACCCGGCAGGCCGAGACGGCCTGTGCGGCACCGCAGTTGATCGGCCCCACCGTCTGGTCGGCCGATTCGGTGATGTCGAACTCCAGCCGGTCGCCGCTGACGGTGACGCGCAGCCGCACCGGGACGGTGGTGTCCAGGTCGATGCCGTCGTTGTCGAGCACTCCCTCGGCGGTGTACACCCCGTCGGGGATGCCGCGCACGACCTCGCGCTCCAACTCCTCGGTCTGGCGGAAGATCTCGTCCCGGGCCGCGCGCAGCCGTGCGGTGCCGAAGCGGTCGACCAGCTCGGCGAGCCGGGTCTGGCCCATCCGGATGGTGGCGATCATGGCGTTCATGTCGCCGGTGGTCGGGTACGGGAAGCGCACGTTGGTGGCGATGGTGTCGATGACGCCCTTGACCTCCTCGCCGCCCTCGACGAGCTTCTGCGGCCCCATCCGCAGACCCTCCTGGAAGATGTTCACCGAGTCCATCGACCCGCCCGGGTCCTTGGAGCCGACGTCGATCCAGTGCGCACGCGTCGCGGTGAAGCCGACCAACTCCTCGTCGGTGAAGACGGGGCCGAAGATGGTCACGTCGTTGAGGTGGGTGCCGCCGAGATAGCTGTCGTTGAGGATCCAGACGTCACCGGGCTGCCACACCTCCCGCCCGAAGCGCTCCTCGGTGGCGCGGGTGCAACTCTCCAGGTTGCCGAGGAAGATGGGCAGTCCGGCGGACTGGCCGAGCACCTGGTGCTCGTCGTCCAGCAGCGCCACCACGCAGTCCCCGCACTCGTAGATGATCGGGGTGTAGGCCGAGCGCATCAGGGTGGCGTTCATGTCGTCGGCGGCGGAGATCACGGCGTTGCGGATGATCTCCACGGTGACCGGGTCGACGGTGACCGGGTCGAGTGTGGTGTCCGGAGCGGTCACTTCTTCTCCTCGCGTATGACGAGCGAACCGTGCGCGTCCAGGCGCAGCCGGTGTCCGGGCGGTACGACGGTCGTCGCGGTCGGCTCCCGCACGAGTGCGGGGCCGCTCAACTCGTGGCCGGGCGCGAGCACTTCGCGGTCGACCACGACGGTCTCCAGCGGTCGGCCGTCGAAGACCACCGGACGGGTGCGGTGCGCGAAATCCTGGTGCGCGGCCGCGGGCAGCAGCTCGGGCGGCGCTGCGTCCAGCGCACCCAGCGCGGTGGTGCGCAGCGCGACGAACTCCAGCGGGGCGCCGGGGTTGGCGTGGCCGTACCGCTCCTGGTGGAGGTCGGCGAAGCGCGCGGCGATCCTGGCCGGGAAGTCCTCGTGCAGCGGCTCGCGCGGGTCGGTCAGCGGCACGGTGAGCGTGTACTCCTGCGCCTGGTACCGGATGTCGGCGGCGCACTCGGTGCGGCGGCGTGCGGCGGGCACACCCTCGCTGTCCAGCGAGCCGAGGGCTTCCGCCGCGGTCTTCTCCAGCAGCTCGGCCATCTCGGCGCGGTCGAGGTCCTCCTCGGGCCGGAAGAACGGCTCCGCGAAGTCCCGGCGGATCTCCGTCTCCAGCATTCCCCAGGCAGAGAAGGCGCCGGGGAAGCGCGGGACGACCACTTCGGGGATGCCCAACTCCCGTGCCAGGGCGACCGCGTGCATCGGCCCCGCGCCGCCGAAGGCGACCAGCGAGAACTGCCGCGGCTCGATGCCGCGGGAGACGGTGATGGTCCTGACCGCCTGCGCCATCTTGGCTCCGGCGACCTCGCAGATGCCCTCGGCCATCGCGACCGTGTCCAGGCCCAGCCGCTCGCCGAGCGATCCGACCGCTTCCAGGGCGAGTTCGGAGCGCGGCGCGAACTCCCCGCCGGCGAAGGTGGCTTCGTCGATCCTGCCGAGCACCAGGTCGGCGTCGGTGACGGTCGGTTCGGTTCCGCCGCGCGCGTAGCAGGCAGGGCCGGGAGTGGCGCCGGCGGAGCGCGGGCCCACCCGCAGCCCGCCGGCCTCCTGCCAGGCGACGCTGCCGCCGCCGGCGCCGATGGTGTGGATGTCGACCACGCTCATCAGGACCGGCAGCCCCTCCAGCCGGGCCTCGGAGGTGACATCCGGTCGGCCGTCCACGACCAGCGAGACGTCGAAGGAGGTGCCGCCCATGTCCATGCAGATCAGATGTGGCCGCTCCAGCGTCCGGGAGAGTGCGACGCCGCCCATGGTGCCGCCGACCGGTCCCGAGAGCAGCGTCTGCAACGGGCGATGACGTGCGGAGTCGGCGGTGTTGACGCCCCCGGAGGACTGCATGACGTGCAGTGGCACCGCGAGCCCGCGCTGCTTCAGGGTCGCGCCCAGCGTGCTCAGATAGCGCTGCACCACAGGCCCGATGTACGCCTCCAGCACGGCCGAGGAGGTGCGCTCGTACTCCCGCCACTCGTTGGCGGCCTCGTGCGAGAGCGAGACGGTGACGTCCTCGCCCAGCTCCTCGCGCAGGAGTTCGCGGGTGCGCAGCTCGTGTGCCGGGTTCGCGTGGCTGAAGAGGTACGCCACGGCGACCGCCTCGAAACCCTCGTCCCCGAAGCGGCGGGCGGCGCGGCGCACCGCGTCCTCGTCCAGCGGCGTCAACTCGCTGCCGTCGGCGGCGAGTCGGCCGCCGATCGGCTCGATGTCACCGCGCGGCACCAGCGGTTCGGGCTTGCGGTAGTGCAGGTCGTACAGCCTCGTCCGGGGGCCCCGGGCGATGTGGTACGTGTCCGAGGCGCCTTCGCTCGCGAGCAGGAGGACACGGGTGCCGCGGCGCTGGAGGAAGGCGTTGAGGCCCTGGGTGGTGCCGTGGACGAGGAAGGAGATGTCGGCCGGACCCGCTTCCCCGGGCGGTAACACTGTGGACAGCGCGGCGATGACGCCCTCGGTCAGATCGTGCGGAGTGGTCGACGCCTTGCCCGCGCGATAGCGACCGGTCCTCTCGTCGTAGGCCACGACATCGGTGAAGGTGCCCCCGATGTCCATGGACACACGCAACCCGCTCATCTTCGAGCCCTCGCTTTGTGCTCTCGGTGGCATGAACGCGCTCAGGCTAGGCGAATCGCGACAACTTCGTCAGGGGTCAAGCGGGTTGTCGGCCATGACTGCGACCGGAAAGATGCAGGTGGGGGCCGTGGGAGTGGTGGAGCCGGTGGGGAAGGCGGAGGCAACGGGGTGTGGGGGACGCGGCGGAGAGAAGTGTCGCAGGGTGCGGGTGCGGTGGCGGTGCGGGCACAGGTCCGGTGCTACTGGCGAGGCAGACGAGGTTGGCGGCGTCGCCAGGTGGCGTAGTCCACCAGCGTGGTCCACTCCTGGTCGAAGTCGCCGGGGACGGTGCGGTGTTCGGCGCTCCACTGGCGCGCCAGTGCGGCGTAGATGGGGGTCGGGGCGGCCTGCTGAACCGTTTCGTCTGCTGCAGACCCGGAGGGCTTCCGTTCGCCCGCGAGGAGGGCGTCGGGCCTTCGCTCCTCGGGTCGTTCGCTCCGCCAGCGGGTCGCGGACTGTGGGGTACTGGTGGAAGTCACGTTTCTTCAACGCCCCACCGGTGCCCGGGGTCACGCGCCCCGCACATCGGGACGCGCATCGCTCGCGCACCCCGCGCGCACTCTCCCGCTCACGCCCGTCCCGCACGCCCGCACGCCCGCCCGTCCCCACCCGGCCGGCCGCACGTCCGCATGCCCCCGCACGTCCCCGGCCGCACGCCCTCGTGCGCCGTGCACCCGCCCGGACGCGGCGCGAGGGCCGGAACCGGCGGTCCGGTCCCGGCCCTCGCGGGCGCTGCGGCGGGGTCAGTTGCGGGCGGCGTCCACCTTGTACGTCTTGGCGATGTCGTCGAGCACCGAGTCGGCGCCGTAGAGGCCGACCGCCAGCATCCACGTGATGTCGCTCATCTCGTGGACCTCGCCCTTGAGTTGCTTCCACAGCGGATTCGCCTGGAACTTGTCCTTGGACTTCTGCGAAGCGCCCTCGGGGTCGGGGAAGGCGGTGACGAAGATGTCGTCGGCGTCGATCCGCTTGATCTCCTCCTCGGAGATGTCCGCGTTGAAGCCCTTGCCCCGGGCGTCCTCGGGCATCTCGAAGCCGAGGTCGCCCACGATGACGCCGGTGTAGGTGTCCTCCTTGTACAGGCGGGTCGGGCCGTCGACGAAGCGCACCACGGAGACCGTCGGGTTGCCGTCCTCGGACTTGCGGACCGCGTCGCCGATCGTCTTCGCCCGCTTCTCGAAGCCCTCGATCCGGTCCTTGGCCAGGTCCTCCTTGCCGAGGGTCTCGCCCACCAGTTCCAGGTTCTCCTTCCAAGTGGCCCCGGTGGTCTCGGTGAAGACCGTCGGGGCGATCTTGGAGAGCTGCTTGTAGATCTTCTCGTGGCGGACCTTCGCGGAGAGGATCAGATCCGGCTTGAGCTTGATGATCTCCTCGAGCTTGACCTCCTCCAGGAGGCCGACGGGCTTGGCGTCCTTGCCGTACTTGCGGGCGTCGTCGCCGAAGTACTCCGGCAGCGGCTCGTCGGGGGCGGCGAAGGTGGTGTAGCCGACGACGTCCGTCTTGAGGGCCAGCGTCGCGTCGACGAAGGTCATGTCGAGGGCGACCACGCGCTCGGGGACCTTCTTGACCTCCGTCTCGCCCATGGCGTGCTCGACGGTGCGGGGGAAGGCGGAGCCTGAGGAGCCGGAGGAGCCGCCCTTGGACCCGTCCGTATCCTTGTCCGAGTCCGAGCTGCCACACGCGGCGGTGGCGAGCAGTCCGGCGGTGATGGCGACGGCGCCGACGGTACGGCCGAAGCGACTGAGCCAACGGGCTCTCATCAGGGGTCCCCTCTCTCATGGGATTGCGCGACCTAAAGATAGGCTCGCCTAACTTAAAGCACGGCGCCGCGGAGGGAATCGTGATGCAAGCGCTATCTGCGCCGCCCGCAGAACGGGTGACGTCGCAGGTCGCGAGGGGGCAGCGGGGCAAACGGTGGCTGGGGCTGCTGGTGTTGGCGGCGCTGGTCGCGGTGGCGGTGCTGCTGAGCGTCGCCTACGGGGCCAACTCGCTGACTCTCGGGCAGGTCTGGCACGGACTGTGGTCGCCGAACGGCACCGAGGGCGACATCGTGGTCCGCCGACTCCGGCTGCCGCGCACGGCGTTGGCGCTCGTCGCCGGACTCGCGCTCGGCGTCGCCGGGGCGCTGATGCAGGGCCACACCAGGAACCCGATCGCCGACCCGGTGGTGCTCGGCGTCAGCGCGGGGGCCGGGATGTGCGTGGTCGCCTCCATCTCGCTGCTGGGGATCGGGGGGCTCTACGGCTACATCTGGTTCGGCTTCGTCGGTGCGGCGGTGGCCAGCGCCATCGTCTACCTCGTCGGCACCCTCGCACGCGGCGGTGCCACCCCCATCACCCTCGCCCTGGCCGGAGCCGCGGTGCACGCGCTCTTCACCGCTCTCACCGCGGGCATGGTCATCATGGACCGCGCGGCCCTGGACACCTACCGCTTCTGGACCGTCGGCAGCGTCAGCGGACGCCCGATCGAGACGACCGTCCAGTTGCTGCCGTTCATCGCGATCGGACTGCTGCTCGCCGCCGCCAACGCACCCGGCCTGAACGCGCTGTCGCTGGGCGAGGACGTCGCCCGCTCGCTGGGCGTACGGATCGGCGCCACCCGGGCAACGGGGATGGCCGCGATCACTCTGCTCACCGGCGCGGCGGTCGCGGTGTGCGGGCCCATCGGATTCGTCGGTCTGGTGGCGACACATGTGGCGCGCCACTTCACCGGCCCCGACTACCGGTGGATCGTCGCGTACTCCGGGCTGCTGGGTGCCGCGCTCATGGTCGCCGCCGACACCCTGGGCCGACTGGTGGCGCGGCCGGGGGAGTTGGAGGTGGGCATCATGCTGGCGCTCCTCGGAGGGCCGGTCTTCGTCTACCTGGTGCGCCGTGTGAAGCCGGTGAGGCTGTGAACGACGACACCACCGGTACGGGTGGACGGGCCGCTGCGCCCGTCGACGACGGAGCAGACGCGACGACGGAGAAGACCGTGAGCGGAGCCCAGCGCGGAACCGGCGGCGAATCGGGGCCTGCGAGCACCGAACCCCCGACCACCGGACCTCCGAGCACCGGGCTTCCGGGCGGCCCGAAGGCCGGGCCTGCGAGCGCGAAGGCGCGCGGCGCCGTCGCCGTACCCGGCCGCAGACCGGTGCGGCTGGGGCCCGTTTCCACCGTGTGGCGCCCCCGTGCGGTGCTGCTGCCGATGGTCGTCGCGGCGCTGCTGTGCGCGGCGGTGGTGATGAACGTCGGACGCGGCGACATCTCCGTGCCGGTGCCGAACGTCATCGCCGTCCTGCTCGGCGGCGGCGAGGACATCGACCGGCTGGTGGTCTACGAACTGCGGCTGCCGCGCTCCCTGGTGGGGGCGCTGGTCGGTGCCTCGCTCGGCCTGGCCGGCGCCATCTTCCAGAGCATCGCCCGCAACCCCCTCGCCAGCCCGGACATTCTCGGCATCACCTCGGGCGCCGGCGTCGGTGCGGTCGCGGTGATCGTGATCGGGGGCGCCAACGGGGGAGTGGGCGGCCTGCTGGCCGAGGTGGGCGTTCCGCTGGCGGCAGTCGCGGGCGGCCTGGCCGCGGCGGGGGTGGTCGCGGCGCTGTCCCTGCGGCACGGACTCAGCGGCTACCGCGTGCTGCTGATCGGCGTCGGCGTCAACGCCGTGCTGACCAGCGTGCTCTCCTGGCTGCTGCTCAAGGCCGACATCGTGGACGTCGGACGCGCGCTGATCTGGCTCAACGGCAGCCTCAACGGCGCGGGTTGGGACACCGCCAGACCCGCGGCGCTGGCACTGGCCGTACTGCTGCCGCTCGGTGCGGTGCTCACCTTCCAGCTCGGCGCGCTCGCCTTCGACGACGACACCGCGACCGCGCTGGGCGTACGGCTGGCCCTCGCCCGCGGTGCGCTGCTGATCACCGCGGTGCTGCTGACGGCCACCGCGACGGCCGCCGCGGGGCCGATCGCCTTCGTGGCGCTCGCCTGCCCCCAACTCGCCCTGCGGCTGCTGCGGTCCGGCACACCGCCGCTGCTGACCTCCGCGCTGCTCGGCGCGGCGGTGACGGTGTGGGCCGACGTGCTCGCCCGCACCGCGTTCGGCGGTGTGGAGCTTCCGGTCGGTGTGCTGACCGCGGCTCTCGGAGCGCCCTATCTGCTGTACTTGCTCATCCGGAGCGGAAAGGCCCGTACGTCGTGACCGACATCCTCAAGGACCGCGGCACCCCGGGTGACCGCGGCGCCCCGAAGAACGGCGGTGTCCCCGACGGCAGCCCGCGCGCACGCCGTTCGCCGGAGGAGGCGAAGGCGCCCCGCACCGCGGACGGCCGGGCGGTGCGGCTGCGCGCCGACCGGCTGACGCTCGGCTACGGCGGCCGGGCGGTCGTCCACGAGCTGGATCTGGACATCCCCGACGGCTCGGTGACCGCGATCATCGGCCCCAACGGCTGCGGGAAGTCGACACTGCTGCGCGCCTTCGGACGGCTGATGAAGCCGATGAGCGGCAGCGCGCTCCTGGACGGAACGCCGATCCACCGGCTGCCGACCCGTCGGGTCGCCGAGACGGTCGGCCTGCTGCCGCAGACCCCGCTGGCGCCCGAGGGGCTGACCGTCGCCGACCTCGTCGCGCGCGGTCGGCACCCCCACCAGACCTGGTACCGCCGCTGGGACGCCGGCGACGAGGAGGCCGTCGCCCAGGCGCTGCGCCGCACCGGCACCTACGAGTTGGCCACGCGCACCCTGGACGAACTCTCCGGCGGTCAGCGCCAACGCGCCTGGATCGCGATGGCGTTGGCCCAGGAGACCGAGCTGCTGCTGCTGGACGAGCCCACCAACCACCTCGACCTCGCGCACCAGGTCGAGGTGCTGGACCTGGTGGGCGAGCTGAACCGGGAGACGGGCCGTACGGTGGTGGTGGTGCTGCACGATCTCTCGCTGGCCGCCCGCTGCGCGGACACCCTGGTGGTGATGAAGGACGGCAGGATCGTCGCGCAGGGGGCGCCCGCCGACGTCCTGACCGAGGAGCTGCTCGCCGACGCCTTCGGCCTCCGGGCGCGGGTGCGCCACGACGAGGAGACCGGCGTGCCGCTGGTCATACCGCTCAGCAGGCAGGCGGTGAGGAGCGACTGACGGGCCGTGGGCCCGCGGCAGGACGCGGCTCGGATGTGACCACCGCCATGGCGTTCCGAGATCCACGACCAAGGCGGTTAGGGTAGCCTAAGTACCTGCGTCGGTCGGTTGTCGCGCACGAGTCATGGCACCAAAACGGCCGTGGTCGATCCGTAATACCGCGGCAGTCCGGGCACACTGCACAGCAGCACTGACCCGCCAACTCGCCCACCTCTTCGAAGGGTTCGCTCATGCTGCGTTCTCCCTCCTCGGCGTGCCGGAAACCGTGCGTCCGCGCCGTTTCCCGCCCCGGCTCCGCCGCCCACGGCGGCAGAACCGGGACACCCGAGGTGCCCGAGGCCGTCGTACCCATGGATCAGGAGCCTGCCGCGTGAGCGAGTACGCAGCCGGGGCCGAGCGCCCCGCAACCGACGCCGACCCCGTACACGGCGCCGACCCCGTACACGGTGGCGGGTTCGCGCACCGCACCGAGAGCCGGGACCGCTCCGTGACAGCTCCGGCGGCCGGAGCAGCCCCGGCCGGAGCCGCCGCGGACGCCACCGCCGTCGCGGCGGGGGCCGGCGACCCCGCCGCGCTGCGTGCCCTGACCGCGGTCGCGCTCGAGGCGCTCGCCGACGGCGCCGCCCGACGGGACGGCCCGCTGCCCGCCGGCGGTCCCGAGGAAGTCGCCCGGCGGACCCGGGCGTTGATCACTCCGCTCCTTCCCGAGCAGGGTGTCGGTGCCCAGGACGCGCTGTACGACGTCGTACGGGCCGCCGCCGAGGGCGCCGCCGACCCGGCCGACCCCTACTGCGTCGCGCACCTGCACTGCCCGCCGCTGGCCGTGGCCGCTGCCGCGGACCTGGCGGCCTCCGCGCTCAACCCCTCGATGGACTCCTGGGACCAGGCGCCGGGCGCCGCGGTCATCGAGGAGGAAGTCACCGCGGAACTGGCCTCGTTGGTCTACCCCCGGGAGTCCGCCCCGGACGCGGTGATCACCAGCGGCGGCACCGAGTCCAACCTGGTGGCGCTGCTGCTGGCCAGGGAGCGCGCCCAGGCGCGCGGCGAGCGCACCGTGCAGGTGCTGGTCGGGGAGAACGCGCACCACAGCGTCCGACGGGCCGCCTGGATGCTGGGGCTTCCGGTACCGGTGACGGTGGAGTGCGTGGAGGGGCGGATGGTGCCGGCCGCCCTGGACCGGGCGCTCGCCTCGCTCGGTGGCGGTCCCGCGCTGGTGGTGGCGACCGCCGGCACCACCGACGAGGGCCTGATCGACCCGCTCGCCGAAATCGCCCGAGTCTCCCGGGCGTTCGGCGCCGAGATGCATGTGGACGCCGCGTACGGCGGACCGCTGCTGTTCAGTCCGGAGCTGGCGCCCCGGCTGCACGGCATCGAGGAGGCCGTCTCGGTCACCTACGACCTGCACAAGCTCGGTTGGCAGCCGGTCGCCGCGGGCGTACTCGCGGTCGCGGAGGCGGACAGCCTGAAGTTCCTCTCGCTGAGCGCCGACTACCTCAACGCCGACGACGACACCGAAGCCGGCCTGCCCGACCTGCTCGGCCGCTCCATCAAGACCTCCCGGCGCCCGGACGTGCTGAAGATCGCCGCCACCCTGCGCGCGCTGGGCCGCGACGGTCTCGGCCGCACCGTCGAGCACTGCGTGCGCACGGCGACCCGCTTCGGTCAGGACATCGACCGGAACGAGGCGCTGCGCCGCCGGACGGGGGCTGAGGGCATCTCCACGGTGCTCTTCCGGCCCGTCGCGGCCGACCGACTGCCCGACGAGGCCGGTGACGCGCTCGTCGCGGCGATCCGGCGGCAGCTGCTCGCCGAGGGGCTGGCGGTGCTCGGCCGGGCGACCGTACCGGACTCCGACGGGGTCAGGCGGGTCTGGCTCAAGGCGACGCTGCTGCACCCGCGCACCACCGCCGACGATCTGGGCGGACTGCTGCAACTCGTCGTGGAGCGCGCGGAGTTCCTGGCCGGGCAGGTGCCCGGACCGCGGCAGGGACAGCCCGCGCCGCGGCAGGGACAGCCCGCGCCGCTGGAGGGGCCCGGCTCGTCCGCCGCCACCCGTCTGCAGTCGGTGACGCTCTGAGATGACCGGCCTCTTAGCCCACCCCCCGACCCGCCGGGCCGCACCGGGTCGTCGCCGCTGAGCGACGGCCCCGGCCGCCCGCTCACCGACCCTGCCACCGCCCGAAGGGGATGCCGCATGAAGAACGCCACCACCGAGAGACCCGCCGGCGCAGCACCGACCTTCGTCCGTCTGGACGGCCCGGCCGTCGCCGCGGACCCGCAGCCCTTCGCCCGGGCCTACGAGCAGTGCTACGCACACGCCGCGCAGCTCAGCGACCACAGCGACCCGCCGATCGGCGACCGGCTGATCCGGCACGGCGACCGGCCCGGCTTCGAGCTCCTCGCAGCCATGGACGGCGAACGGGTCGCCGGCTACATCTACGGCTACACCCTCCCCGTCGACACCCTCTGGTGGGACGGGCTCGCCCCGGCGCCCGCGCCCGAGCTGATCCGCGAATGGCCGGGCCGCACCGTGGGCGTCTGCGAGCTACTGGTCGGACGGCCGTGGCGGCGCTCGCAGTTGGGGGCGCAGCTCTTCGACGGATTCCTGCGGGGACGGACCGAGGAGCGTGCGGCGGCACTGGTGGCGGAGGGCAACGACGTGATCCTCGACCGCTGCGAGAAGTACGGCTTCGCGCACGTGGGAACGATGGAGCCCTACCCGGGTTGGCGGCCGCACCACATGGTGGTCCGCTCCCTGCGCACCGGCTGAACCGCCCGCCGGCGCGGACGTACGGTACCGGTCGCGCGGTGCGTGCGGGACCGGCTCCGTGGGCGGTGCGCCGCCCGCACCGCGTCCCGCTCGCCCGCACGGTCCGTGGCCTCCGTACAGTCCTTGTCCGTCAGCCGGTCTCCCGCGGCCGGTCCGTCAGCACTCGTCGGGCGACGCACCAGTCGGCCCACTCGTCCTTTCCGTCACCGAGACTCGAAGGCAGCACCGTGTCCGTTGAGTTCCCCCCGTCCGCCGCCCCGCGTTCCGCGTACCCCGCCGATGCACTGCCCGAGGCCGTCCGCGAACGGCTGCGGGAGCTCTCCGCGCGCAGCGAGGAGCCGCTGGCCACGTATCTCTACGACGGCGAGGTGGCCGCGGGACGCGCCCGCGAACTGCGCGCCGCACTGCCCGAGTGGGCGCAGGTCTACTACGCGGTGAAGGCGAACTCCTTCCCCGGCGTACTGGCCGCGCTCGCCCCGCACGTGGACGGGTTCGAGGTCGCCTCGCGCTCCGAACTTGCCCTGGCCCGCGAGGCGTTGGCGCCCGGCGCGACGGGATCGGGTTCGGGCCCGGCGGGGACGCTCGCGGTGGTGGCAGCCGGCCCCGCCAAATCCGTGCCGGTGTTGACCGACCTGGTGCGCGCCGAGGTCGAGTCCATCAACGCCGAGAGCCTGCTGGAGCTGCACCGGATCAGCGCCGTCGCCGTCGAGCAGGGCACCACGGCCCGGGTCGCGCTGCGGGTCAACCCCCAGAACATCCCGGTCACCGGCTCCCTGCACATGGGCGGGGAGCCCTCGCAGTTCGGCGTCCCCGAGCCGGACGTGCCGGAAGTGCTCACCGAGGCCGCCCGGCTGCCGGGGCTCGACCTCGTCGGCTTCCACATCCACGCCGCCTCCAACAACCTGGACGCCGTCAGCCAGGCCGCGTATCTGCGCTGGTGCGTCGAGTGGTCCGCCGCGACGGCTGCCGCGCACGGCATCGAGCTGCGCCAGATCGACATCGGCGGCGGCATCGGCGTCAACTTCGAGGGCGAGGAGCCCTTCGACACCACCCGATTCGGTGAACTCATCGCTCGGTCCGCGCCGCCCGAGGGGGCCCGCGTGATCATGGAGCCGGGCCGCTTCCTGGTCGCCGACTGCGGCTGGTACGCGGCCGAGGTCACCGATGTGAAGTCCTCCTACGGGCATGCGTACGCGATGCTGCGCGGCGGCATCAACCACTTCCAGCTGCCCACCTCCTGGGACATCGTGCACAACGTCGCGGTGCTGCCGATCGACGCGTGGCCGGCCGGGCTGCCGCGCCCCGAGGCCGCCCGGACCCGGGTGACCGTCGTCGGGGAGCTGTGCACCCCCGAGGACACCCTGCTGCGGGAGGTGCACATCGACCGGGTACGGGCGGGGGACCTGGTGGTCTTCCCGTACTCCGGCTCCTACGGCTGGGAGTTCGCGATGCCGCACTTCCTCGGCCACCCCGCCGCCGAGCGGACGATGCTGTGACCGCCGGCCCCCGGCCCGTTCGGCCGCAGGCCACCGAGCCCGCGCCCGAGCGGACCGCCGCCGCGCCCGAACCGCCGCCCCTCCCCGCCCCGTTGAACGCCTCGCACCCACCGCTCGCCCCACAACAGCACACGGCCCCCGACCCGCCGGAGGCCCCCGACCCGCTGGACGACCCGCGCCCGCTGGACGGCCCCGATCCGCTGGACGACCCCGACCCGGCGCGCGCCGGTGACTCGGCGGCCTGCGAGTCGTTGCTGCGGGCGTACGTGCGGGAGACCGGCACCGAGGTGCCGGTGGCCGGAGCGCCGCTCGAACTCGCCCTGCCCGCAAGCGGGTTCGGGCTGAGCGTCCCGGTGCGGCACCGCTCGCGCACCGGCTGGCACCGGTTCGGCACGCCCACCGTGGTCACGCCGGCGGGAGCCGCGCCCGCGGACGTGGCGCTCGTCGCCGCGGCGGCGGTCCGCGAGACGACGGTGACCCGCGGAGTGCCGCCGCACCTGGGGACCGACGCGGTGGCGCGGGTGCTGAACTCCGCGCAGCGCACCACCGCCCATCTGGCCGCGCGCCGCGCAGAGCCGGACCCGCCGGGCGCCGCGGAGCCGGGGTTCGTGGAGAGCGAGCAGGCGCTGCTGCTCGGCCACCCCTTCCACCCCGCCCCCAAGAGCCGGGAGGAGGCGTCGGAGGCCGAACTGCGCGACTGCTCGCCCGAGTTGCGCGGCTCCTTCGCGCTGCACTGGTTCGCCGCCGATCCGTCGATCGTCGTGGGCGAGTCCGCGGACGGACGCGAGGCCGCCGAACTGCTCGGCGAGCTGGGCCGGTTCGCCGGTCTCGACGGCGACGGACTGCTGCCGCAGGGGATGCTGGCGCTCCCCGCCCACCCCTGGCAGGCCAGGGACATCCTGCAACGGCCCGCGGTACAGGGCCTGTTGGCCGACGGCACCCTGCGCTCACTGGGCGCACACGGGCCCCGGTGGTCGCCCACGTCCTCGCTGCGCACCGTCCACCACCGGGCGAGCGAGACGATGCTCAAGCTCTCCCTCGGCATGCGCATCACCAACTCCCGCCGCAACAACCTGCGCGGCGAGATGCGCCTGGGCGTCGGCGCGGCGCGGCTGCTGGCCGCCGGGCCCGCAGACTGGCTGCGCCGCGAGCACCCGGAGTTCACCGTGCTGCGCGACCACGGGTGGTTCTCCGCCGGTCCCGGCCGGGAGGAGACCGGACTGGAGACGTCGCTGCGGGACAACCCGTTCACCTCCGGCGGCCCGGCCGGCCTGTGCGTGGCCGGCCTGCTGGCCGAACGCACCGGCCCCGGCGACGGCTCGCCTCCCCGCCACCGCGCACTGCTGTGCCGCGCGGTGGAGCACACCGCCGCCCGGCACGGACTGTCCACCGGCCAGGCGTCGGCGCGCTGGCTCGATCGCTACCTCGACGTGCTCGCCGTACCGCTGCTGCGGCTCCAGGCCCGCTACGGCCTCGCGCTGGAACCGCACCACCAGAACACCCTGGTCGCCCTCGGCCGGGACGGACTTCCCGAGGCCGGCTGGTACCGGGACAGCCAGGGCTACTATCTGGCCGCCTCCCGTGCCGAGGAGCTGGAGGCGCTGCTGCCCGGCGTGGCCGACGGGGTGGAGCTCGTCTTCGACGACGCCCTCGTCGACGAACGCGTCGTCTACTACCTGGGCATCAACAACCTGCTCGGTCTGATCGGTGCCTTCGGCGCCCTGCGGCTGGCCCACGAGGAGGACCTGCTCCGGCGGCTGCGCGCGCGTCTGGAGCAGCTGCGCGCCACCGAGCCCGGCGTACGGGGGGTGCTCGACCTGATGCTCGACGCTCCCACCCTGCGCTGCAAGGGCAACTACCTCACCTGTGTCGACGGCCTCGACGAGCTCGTCGGCGACGTCCACACCCAGTCCGTCTACGTCGATCTCCCCAACCCTCTCGCGGAGGCCACGCGGTGACCGCTTCCACTGACCACCCCCGCTACGACCTGGTCGGCGTGGGCATCGGCCCGTTCAACCTGTCGCTGGCCGCGCTCGCCGACGGCGCCCCCGGGCTGAGCACGCTCTTCCTCGACGCCAGGCCCGCCTTCTCCTGGCACCCCGGCCTGCTGCTGGAGGGCACCGTCCTCCAAGTCCCCTTCCTCGCCGACCTGGTGACGATGGCGGACCCGACCAGTCGGTGGTCGTATCTGAACTATCTGCGCGCCCACGACCGGATGTTCCCCTTCTTCTTCTCCGAGCGCTTCCACATCCCGCGCCGCGAGTACGACCACTACTGCCGCTGGGTGGCGCAGTCGCTGCCCTCCTGCCGCTTCGACGCCCGGGTCACCGAGCTGCGCTGGGAGGAGTCGGAGCAGGCGTTCGCGCTGGTGCACCGCTCGGCGGAGGGCGCAGAGCAGCTGGTGTACGCCCGGCAGGTCGTCCTCGGGGTCGGCACCACTCCGCAACTCCCGGCGCCGCTGCGGCAGTTCCTCACCGAGGAGCACCGCGGGCGGGTTCTGCACAGCGCCGACTACGGACACCACCGCGCAGCTCTGGCGCAGGCGGAGGACGTCACGGTGATCGGCGCCGGGCAGTCGGGCGCCGAAGTGGTGCTGGACCTCGTGCGGCAGCAGGACGGCGAGGGCTCGGGCGGCCCGTACGTGCGCTGGCTCGCGCGCACCCCGGCGTTCGCGCCGATGGAGTACTCCAAGCTCGGGCTGGAGCACTTCACCCCGGACTACATCCACTACTTCCGCGCGCTGCCAGAGGAGCGGCGCGAGGAACTGGTCGCCCAGCAGTGGCAGTTGTACAAGGGCGTCAGCGCCGAGACGCTCGCCGACATCCACGACGAGCTCTACGAGCGCACCATCGGCGGCGGCGCACCCCGGGCCGGGCTGCACCCGGGAGTGGAGCTGCTGACCGCCGAGCGGGAGGGCCGGGGGTATCTGCTCACCTGCCGCCACCGCCAGCAGGACAGCGAGTTCACCGTGCGCACCGACGCCGTCGTCTCGGCCAGCGGATACGCCGCCCGGCGCCCGGACTTCCTGGACGGCCTCGCCGAGCTGGTCGACTGGGACGAGCGGGGACGCTACCGGGTCGACGGGGAGTACCGGGTCGCGCTGGACGCCCGCGTGGTCGGCAACCTCTACGTGCAGAACGCCGAGATGCACACCCACGGCGTCGGCGCCCCCGACCTCACCCTCGGCGCCTGGCGGGCCGCGACCATCCTCAACTCGGCCGCCGACCGGGTCGTGCTGCCCGTTCCCGAGCGGGCGGCCTGGACCACCTTCGGTGCCCCCGACCCGGGCGTCCGGGCGGTGCCCACCGCGCGCGACGGCGCCGAGGAGCAGACGGGCAGCCACCCGTGACCGCTTCCCCGGCCGCGGCACCCGCACCGGAGACCGGCGGCGGGCGCCGCGCACGACTGGTGCTGATCTCGGTGATCGGCCTCTACCTGGTCTCCGAGACCGCGCTGGCGCCGTTCCTGCCGCAGCTCTTCGAACGGCTCTACGACATCGACGACCCCTCGGCCACCGGCGTCTACCTCTGGGTCTGCCGCGTCGTCGGACTCGCGGCGCTCCCGCTGTGGGGACTGGCCGCGCGCCGCTGGCCGCTGCACCGACTGGTCCTCACCGGGCTGTGCGGGGCCGCGGTGCTCGACCTCTCGCTCGGTCTGGCGCCGAGCCACGCGGCGTTCACGGCCCTCTCCGCCGCCTCCGTCGCCACCAACGCCGCGCTGCTGCTGGCCTATCCCGCCTTCATCGCCGAGCACGCCCGGCACCACAGCCGGCAGCGGAGCGCCGGACTGCCGAAGGCCGCGGACGACGGCGACGAAGCGCGACTGGCGGGCATCTGCGCGGTGGTCGTGGTCTTCCACCTGTCGATCGTCGCCTCCACGATGGTCGGCGCCGGAGTGCTGGCCCTGCCCGACCCCCGTATCGGCATCTCCGCCTTCGCGCTGCTCGACGTGGTCCTCGCGGTCCTGATCCACCGATCGCTCGGCCGCCTGCCGGCACGCCCCGAGGCGACGACGGCCGCCCCCGCCGCGGCCCCGGCGACCACCGCGGCGGCGCCCGGTGCGCCGGTCACACCCGCCGACTCGTCCGTCGCGCCGCCCGCCGACCCGCCCGCCGGCGCGCTGCGTCCCGGCCGGCGCGGCTGGCTGCTGCTCCTCGCCCAGGTCGCCCTGATCGGCGTCGCGTTCGACTTCGCCGCGGCGCTGGTGCGCCCCTTCTTCACGGCGTACGCCCTGGACCTGGAGAGCGGGGCGACCGGCGCCGCCGTGCTGTTCTTCCTGCCCAGCGTGGCGGCGCTGGCGGTGCTGCCGCTGGCCGCGCGCTGTCGGCGGCTGCTCGGCGAACGGCTGCTGCCCGCCGGCCTGTTGCTGACCGCCGCCGGGCTCTGGTGGCAGTACGCGGCCGACTCGGTGCCCGGACTGGTCTGCGGCAGGCTGCTGTTCGGCCTGGGGCTCGGGCTGGCGCAGGTCGCCGTCGAGCTCCGGATGTTCCGCGCCACCGGTACGGCCGGCCCGGCGTTCACCGTGGTCCAGACCGTGCGGTCGGCCGGCCTGATCGCGGCGCCGCTGATCGCGGCCACCGCGGTCGCCCGGGACCTCGCCCTGCCGCTCGCGCTCGCCGCGCTCACCCTGGTGGTCGCGGGCCTGCTCGCCGCTCTGCGGCCCGGCGCCGCCCGCCGCTCGGACATCCCTCGCCCGGACCCCCGTCGCCGGGACGTCCCCCGCCCGGACGCCCCCGGCGCCCGTTCCGGCTCCACCCGCCCCGAGAACGTCAACACGCCCACCGGCGGCGGGGGTTCGGCGGCCCCGGGCACGTCCGCGTCCGCCCCGCCCGTGCCCGCCGGCGCTCCCGGAGCGTCCGCCCCGACCGCCCACGTGTCCGCACCCGTCGCCGTCCGCGTACGTCCCGGCCGCGGCCTTCCGGAGGAGAAGCAGCAGTGAACCCATCCACCCACCAGGCATGGCAGCGCGCAGGCGAGCGGCTGCTGCTCAAGGCGGTCGAGGAGTTCGCCTACGAGGAGCTGCTCGTCCCAGTGGCGGACGATCCCGCCGAGGAGTCCGAGGGCGAAGAGGCGTCGTACCGGCTGGAGTTCGGGCCGGTCCGCTGGACCTTCCGCGCCCGTCGGGGCACCTTCGGCACCTGGCGCGTCACGTCCGGCAGCTTGGCCCGCCACCCCGTCGCCGAGGGCGAGGCGGGACCCGAACGGCTGCTGCTGGACGCCCGCGCCGTGCTCGACTGGGACGGGCCCACCACCGCCGAGGTGCTGCGCGAACTCACCGCCACCCGCCGGGCGGACGCCCGTTCGCTGGCCACCGCGCTGCCCGCGGCCGCGCTCGCCGACCTGGACCACCTCGATCTGGAGGCCCACCAGGACGGCCACCCCTGCATGCTCCTCAACAAGGGCAGACTCGGCTTCTCCGCCTCCGACACCGCCGCCTACGCACCGGAGTCCGCCGGCGAGGTACGGCTGGTGTGGGTCGCCGCGCACACCTCGCTGGCCGCCTATTCGGGCGTCCCGGGGCTGGACGCCGAAACCCTGCTCGGCGAGGAGCTGGACCCCGCCGTCCGAGAGGCCTTCGCCGACGCGCTGCGCGAGTCGTGCGCGGTCGGCGGTCTCGAGCCGGAGGACTTCGTCTGGCTGCCGGTGCACCCCTTCCACTGGGACGAGGCCGTCTCCACCCTCTACTGCGCGGAGCTCGCCGAGGGACGCATCGTCCACCTGGGGGAGGGGCCGGACCGCTACCGGCCCCTCCAGTCCATACGCACCCTGGCCAACCTCGACCACCCCGGGCGCCGCAACGTCAAGGTGCCGTTGATGATCCGCAACACCCTGGTCTGGCGCGGACTCTCGCCGGCGCCCACGCACGCCGCACCCGACATCAGCCACTGGCTGCACCGGCTCCGTGCCGAGGACCCCTTCCTCTCCGAGGAGCTGCGCTTCCACCCGCTCGGCGAGGTCGCCGCCGTCTCGGTGCGCCACCCGCTCTACGAGTCGGTCGCCGACGCCCCCTACCGCTACCACGAGCTGTTCGGCGCGGTGTGGCGCGAACCGGTGAGCGAGCTGCTCGGCGAGGGCGAGCGGGCCCGCACGATGGCCGCGCTGCTGAAGACCGGTTCCGACGGGGCCACCCTGGTGGGCGAGTTGGTCGACCGCTCCGGGCTCTCCGCCGTGCAGTGGCTCGACCGCTTCCTCCGCGCCCTGCTGCCGGGACTGCTCCACCACCTCTACCGGTACGGTGTCGCCTTCTGCCCGCACGGCGAGAACACGGTGATCCTCTACGACGCCCGGGACGTCCCGATCGGCATCGCGGTCAAGGACTTCGCCGAGGACGTCAACCTGCTCCCCGGCGAACTGCCCGAGTACGCCGCGCTGACCGACCGCGCCCGCGAGGTGCTGCTGCGCTGGCCCGCGCACGAGCTGGCGCACTCGTTGCTGAGCGCCGTCTTCGCCGGCCACTTCCGGTTCTTCGCCCCGCTGCTGGCAGACGAACTCGACGTGCCGGAGCCGGAGTTCTGGTCCATGGTGCGCCGGGAGATCGAGCGCTACCACGACAGCCGGCCCGAACTGGCCGACCGCTTCCCGGAGTTCGGGCTGCTGGCCGCCGACTTCGACCGGGTGGCGCTCAACCGCGAGCAGCTGCTCGGCGGCGGCTTCCACGACCGCGCCGAGCGCGACGAGGGGTTCGACGTCGTCCACGGCCGTATCGCCAACCCGCTCGCCGCAGCAGGCACTTCGGCCGCACCCGCCACGTCCGCCGCCGCATCCGGCACGTCCCCCCGGGAGACCCGATGACCACCGACGCCCCGCCCCTGGAACGACTGCGCGCGGAGGTCGCCGCCGGCCGGGTGCAGGAGGTCATCGTCGCGGTGCCCGACCTCCAGGGACGTCTCCAGGGCAGCCGGCTCTCGGCGGAGCACTTCCTCGACGAAGCCGCCGAGGAGGGGTTCGGCGCCTGCGTCTACCTGCTGGCCACCGACGCCGAGATGGAGACCGGGCCCGGTTACGCCATCGACGCCTGGCAGTCGGGCTTCGGCGACTTCGTACTGCGCTCCGACCCGGCCACCCTCAGGTTCCTGCCCTGGGACGAGGGCACCGCACAGGTCATCGCGGACGCCACCTGGCCCGGCGGGGATCCGGTGGAGATAGCCCCGCGCCGCGTGCTGCGCACCCAGCTGGACCGGTTGGCCGACCGCGGACTGACCGCCTTCGCCGGCACCGAGCTGGAGTTCCTGGTCTTCGACGAGACCTACCAGCAGGCCTGGGACCGCAACTACCACGGGCTGCGCCCCGCCACCCGGTACAACGTCGACTACGCCCTCCAAGGCCTGTCCTCCATCGAGCCCGTGGTGCGGCGCATCCGCCGCGAGATGGTGCGCGCCGGGCTGCGGATGGAGACCGCGCGCGCCGAGGTCCACCCCGGCCAGTACGAGATCGTCTTCCGCTACGCAGAGGCGATGGAGACCTGCGACAACCACGTCGTGTTCAAGAACGGCGCCAAGCACATCGCCGCCGAGATGGGCCACGCCCTGACCTTCATGCCCAAGTTCGACGAGGGCGAGGGCAACTCCTGCCATCTGCACCTCTCGCTGCGCGGCACCGACGGCAGCGCGGCCTTCGCCGAGGAGGACGATCCGGCGCAGATGTCCGCGCTGATGCGGCACTTCGTCGCCGGGCAGCTGGCCTGCATGGCCGATTTCGCGCTGCTGATGGCGCCGAACATCAACTCCTTCAAACGCCTCCAGCCCGGCGCCTTCGCCCCCACCGGCATCGGCTGGGGCCGCGACAACCGCACCTGCCCCGTACGCGTCGTCGGCAGCGGCCACTCGCTGCGCCTGGAACACCGGGTGCCCGGCGGGGACGCCAATCCCTATCTGGCGGTGGCCGCGGCCGTGGGCGCGGGGCTGTACGGCATCGACAACACCCTGCCGCTGCCCGCGCCGCACAGCTCCAACGCGCTGGCCGACCCCGAGGTGCCGCAGCTGCCGCGCACCCTCACCGAAGCGCTGCACCGCTGGGAGTCCAGCGAGATCGCCGCCGCGGTCTTCGGCGAGAGCGTGGTGGCGCACTACGCGCGTGCGGCACGCACCGAACTGGCCGCCTTCGAGCGCTCGGTCACCGACTGGGAGCGCGTCCGCGGCTTCGAACGCCTCTGACCCCGCCACGGCGCACTGTCCGGCTCCGCGCAGCCCGCGCGGCGGCGTGCGCACCTGCGGCACACGCACGTGCGGGGCCGTCAAGCAGCGGCGGTATGCCGCTGCTTGCACCGAAAGGGCCGTCCTCCCGAGTGGGCGGCCCTTTCGTATGCCAGGGCAAGGCCCACTCGTACTGGCCGCCCTGCCGGCGCCCGCACCCGCAGCGGGTGAGCGGCTGGTCGGTGCGCGAAGCACTGTCCCCGGCCGAGTGCAGCTGGATGGGGTGATGAGCCCCGGGGCGCTCTGATGTCGAAGCGCTTTCTGCGTGCGGCCGCCACATCCCGGCAGTGCGTCCTGCTCGATCTCGCCCCTGAGGCGGGCCGGGAACCGGGCACACTCGCAGATCCGCCGAAGCTTCGCCGACGGCGCGGTCTCGAGTCCGGCGAGGGCGCACTTGGGCACGGCGCTGAACGCGGAGAGCCCAACCACGCGGTCAGGCAAGGACACGGGGGCGTCGCATCCGGAATCGGCCTGTCTGGCTCAAATTGACTTGACTTGTCCAGTGTTCCTAGACCTATCTGTGAAGCACGGAGTTCTGGTCAAGAAGATCAGAGACGCCGCGAGTGCTCAGGGCATCGACTTCGAGATGAAGCGCCAGAAGGGCAGCCACCAGATGTGGTGCTGCGGCGACATCTCCGTCGTGATCCCCAAGCACGCCGAGGTCAACGAGATGACAGCCGAGGGGATCTGCAAGCGGTTGGAGACAGCGCTTGGGAAGGACTGGTGGCGATGAGAACCTACGAAGTCACGGCCCGCCGCTCCGGCGACTGGTGGGCGCTCGAAGTACCCGAACTTCCCGGAGTTTTCAGCCAGGCGAAACGCCTCGACCAAGCCGACGAGGTTGTGCGGGAAGCCATTGCTGCCATGACCGACGTCGAACCCGAGGATGTGCGGGTCCGTGTTGCGCCGGTGCTCTCCGCCGAGGAGCGAGAGGCCCTGGCGCGAGTCCGAGAGGCGCGGGCGGAATCGGAGAGGGCCGCGGCCAAGGAGCGCGAAGCCATGCAGTCCGCGGCGGCGATGCTCGCCGAAGGGCTGAGTCAGCGGGACACTGGACGCATCCTCGGCGTCTCGTTCCAGCGCGTCTCCCAGTTGATAAAGGAACGTTCCAAGGGTGAAGCGCTGAAGGCTGAGGGGGCGAAGACCAACCGCGGCTCACGCCGGGCCGAGTCGGATCGGGCGGAGGAAACGGCTGCACCTGAGTCCGCACCCCGCGGGGAGACACGCTCGGCAGCCTGATGCCCAGACCGGAGGTGCCCCATCCAGCTGGATGGGGCACCTCCGGTCTGGGTGTCGCCTGTGAACGCAGCCCCATCACACACCGGTTCACGGCCTCGAACGCTCGCAGCTCAAGACCGTCGGCGCGCAGTTCCAGCACCGTTGTGACGAGTTCGCCGTCCTCCCGTCGGCGCGGTGCCGGCCCGTGGCGGTCCTGGCGCGCGACGGCGTCGCCCCGGGTCCGGGCCACGCGTCGGACAGTGGCTGCCGACGAACGGGGCTCGGAAGGAGATTCCCGGGCTGGGCGCGCATCACCCCGCAGGGTGTGGAGGCGCCCGGTCGCAGGCGACGTCGGCGACTGGGCGGCGGATCGTCGCGCGTCTGGAGGAGGTGCGGCGGGCGGCGGATGCGTCCGGACGTGGTTGAGCGGGGGTACGAGTTGTACCCCCGCTCAACCAGGAGACGCGGTGTGTCTCCCAGAACCCTCCCGACGCCCGTCGACAGGACGCGACACGCCAGTCGAGTCTCCGCGGGGTTCAGGCGTCCGCGGAGAGGTGCGATGTCGTCCGACCTCAGCGGATGTGCCGCCCGGAGATGGCTCGGGCGATGACCAGCCGCTGGATCTCGCTGGTGCCCTCGAAGATCGTGTAGATCTTGCTGTCGCGGTACATCCGCTCCACCGGGTGCTCCCGGCTGTAGCCCGCGCCGCCGAGGACCTGGATCGCCTTCTCCGTGGCGCTGACGGCGAGTTCGCCGGCCCGCAGCTTGGACATCGAGCCCTGCCCCGCGGTGAAGGACTTCTCGGTGCGCGCCATCCACGCCGCCTGCCAGATCAGCAGCCGTACGGCCTCGATCTCGGTGCGCAGGTCGGCCAGGGTGAAGGCGATGGACTGGTTGTCGATGATCGGTCGGCCGAACGCCTCCCGCTCACCGGCGTACTCCAGCGCGTACTCGTATGCGGCGCGGGCGATGCCGAGCGCCTGGGCGCCGACGGTCGGTCGGCTGACCTCGAAGGTCGCCATCGCCGCCTGGCCCTTGGAGGTCCTGCCCTCGCGGGCGGCTGCCAGTCGGCGGTCGAGGCGCTCCTTGCCGCCGAGGAGGCAGTTGCCCGGCACTCGTACGTCGTCCAGGAAGACGTCGGCGGTGTGCGAGGCGCGCAGCCCCAGCTTCTTGATCTTGCGACTGCCCTCCAGTCCCGGAGTGTCGGGCGGCACGATGAACGCGGCCTGTCCGCGCGCACCGAGTTCGGCGTCGACGGAGGCGACCACGACGTGGATGTTGGCGATGCCGCCGTTGGTGATCCACGCCTTCTGGCCGCTGAGGACCCACTCGTCCTTGGCCTCGTCGTACCGGGCGCGGGTGCGCATGGCCGAGACGTCGGAGCCGGCCTGAGGCTCGGAGACGCAGAAGGCGGCGAGCTGCGGCTCGGACTCGTCGCCGAAGCACTGGGGGACCCACTCGGCGAGCTGGTCGGGAGTGCCGGCGGAGAAGATCCCGGCGACCGCGAGGGAGGTGCCGAAGAGCGACATGCCGATGCCGGCGTCGCCCCAGAACAGTTCCTCGTTGGCGATCTGGAGCGACAACCCGGTCGGGTCGCCGAAGAGTTCGGCGAGCGACTCGAAGCCGTAGAGGCCGATCTTCGCGGCCTCCTGGATGACCGGCCAGGGGGTTTCCTCGCGCTCGTCCCATTCGGCCGCGGCGGGGCGTACGACGTCGGCGGCGAAGCCGTGCACCCACTCCCGCAGGTCCTTCTGGTCCTCGTCGAGTTCGAGAGAGAAGCTCATGTGCGGTGCGCCCCTCAGGCCTTGGGGATGTCGAAGAGCCGCGTCAGACCGGAGGCGAGCGCGACATCGCCGGCGATCTTCAGCTTGCGGGTCATGAACATGGTGACCGGGCTGGAGTTGCCGGAGACGAGCTTGAGGAACTCCGCGTCGCCCATCAGCAGGGTCACGCGGGGTTCGGCGTCGCTGCGGCCCTCGGTGACGGTGCAGGTGCCGCCCGAGATCAGGGTCTCGTAGACGACCTCGCTCTCGCCGTCGATCTTCCAGCGGATCAGGGCCTCGGTGGAGCCCGCCGCCTCCGCCTTGAACTGCTTCTCCATGCGGCCGAAGACCTCGCTGAGCACGCGGGTCCGCAGCTCGCCCTGCGCCAGCTCCTTGATCTCCTTGGTGGAGAGCTTCTTGACGATGCGGGCGAACTCCTCGGGGGAGACGCTGGCGAAGTCGAGCTTGCTCAGATCGCTGGTGATGTCGTCAGCCATGACCGATCCTTACTGAGAAGTAATCTTACTGCGAAGTAAGGTAGCTCGGGCTGGGTAGGCTGGCAAGGGTGAAGGAGCAACGCAAGCGCAGAGTGCCACGGAGGATCCGCGAACAGCAGATCATCGACGTGGCGGTGACGGTCTTCTCCAAACGCGGCTACCACGCCGCCTCGGTGGACGAGATCGCCGACCTCGCGGGCATTTCCAAGCCGATGGTCTACCTCTACCTGGAGTCCAAGGAAGGTCTGTTCGTCGCCTGTCTGCGGCGCGAGGCCGAGCGCCTGGTGACGGCGTTCCAGGCCGCTGCGCGTGGTCAGCAGGGGCCGGACGCGAGGCTGTACGCAGGGCTCGGGGCCTTCTTCGGCTTCGTCTCCGAACACCGGGACAGCTGGGTGGTGCTGCACCGTCAGGCGTCCGAGCTGAGCGAGACCATCGCGGGCGAAGTGGCGCTCGCCAGGCGGGCGGTGATGGAGCAGGTCGCGGGGCTGATCAGCGACGGCATCGCGGAGAGCGGCAGCACCGCCGATCTGCGCGAGGAGGACGCCGACTTCGTCGCGCACGCGCTGGTGGGCGCCGCCGACTACGTGACCGACTGGATGGAGCGCCATCCGGGCCAGGCTCCCGAGGCCGTCACCCTGCGGCTGATGAACATGCTCTGGGTCGGCATGCGCAACGTCCTGAACGGAGAGGCGTGGCTGCCGCCGGTCGCACCGGACCCGCCGCAGTGACCCCGGCCCCCACGCCGGACCCGATCCAGGCCCAGACCCCGGGCCAGACCCAGACTCCGGGCCCGCCGCCCGCGCCCGCCAACGGGGGCGGCGCCGTACGGAGTTGACGACCCGTACGGCGCCGAGCCCTCCGGCCGGGGCCTCCGGCCGAGTCCTCCGGTCGCGGCCGGCGGAGACCTGTCAGTCCAGCGCCGTCAGTGAGCCGCGCAGATGCTCGCGCTCCTTGCCGCTCGCGCCGCGCAGCCCGAAGTGCCAGTCCCGGCCGGTCTGCGCGGCCGCGAACCGCACCGAGGCCGGAAGCAGCACCGGAGACCTGAAGGCGACCTCCACCCGGTACGCCTCCGGGAGCCGCTCCGAGAGCGCGGCCAGGCAGCGGGCCTTGGTCCACATGCCGTGTGCGATCGAGCTGCGGAAGCCGAACGGCCTTGCGGCCAGCGGGTGGAGGTGGATCGGGTTGCGGTCGCCGGAGACCGAGGCGTACCGGCGTCCGACCGAACCGGGCACGTGCCACTCCTGGGTCAGTCCGGCGTCCTCGAAGGAGGCCGCGGGCGGTTCGGCGCGCCCGGATCCGGCGGCCTCCTCCCCGTCCCCGCCCCGGCGCAGATACGTGCTGGTCGAACGCCAGACGGTGGCGGTGCCGTCGTCGGCCTCGGCCCTGATGTCGAAGACCCTGCCCCTGGGGTGCGACCGCAGGTCCTGCGCCCACACCTGGTACGTGAGAGTCTCGCCGGCCCGGAGGGGGCGCAGCTGCTCGATCGTGTTGGACACATGCACCAGGCCGAGCAGCGGGAAGGGGAAGTCCGCCGCCGTCATCAGGGCCATCGACGGCCCGAAGGCGACCATGTGCGGATACGTGGCCGGCAGCACCGAGTGCTCCTGGAAGCCGCAGACCCGGGCGTACTCGGCCAGGTGCTTCTCGCTCGCGGTCCGGCCGCGCAACACCAGTCGCCTGTCCGGCAGTTCGCGCGGTGCGCCCTTCTTGGGCAGCACCGCCCTGAGGTACATGCCGGCGAGTCCCGGCGCCCCGGTGAGCTCCTGTGTGGTGTACGCGCTCATCCCCTCACGCCCCCAACAGGCCCTGGCCGCACACCCGCAGGACCTGGCCGGTCACCGCGCCGCTGGCCGGGGACGCGAAGTAGGCGACCGCCTCGGCGACGTCGACCGGCTGCCCGCCCTGCTTCATGCTGTTCAGACGGCGTCCGGCCTCGCGTATGAAGAGCGGCACCTGGGCGGTCATCTGCGTCTCGATGAAGCCCGGCGCCACCGCGTTCACGGTGACCGAGCGGTCCGCGGTGTACGGCGCCAGCGAGCGGACGTGGCCGATGAGGCCGGCCTTGCTGGCGGCGTAGTTGGTCTGGCCCACGTTGCCCGCGATGCCGCTGATGGAGGAGACGCAGACGATGCGCCCGCCCTCGGCGACGACCGGGTCCTTCTCGTCCAGCAGCCGGTCGTTGAGCCGCTCGACGGAGGAGAGGTTGACGGCCAGTACGGAGTCCCAGCGGTCGCGGCTCATCCGGCCCAGGGTCTTGTCCCGGGTGATGCCGGCGTTGTGCACGACGATGTCCGCGCCGCCGTGCTTCTCCAGGAGCTCGCGGGCCAGTTCCTGCGGGGCGTCCTCGGCGGTGACGTCCAGTTCCAGTGCGCTGCCGCCGATCCGCTGCGCCACCGCGCGCAGTTGCTCGCCCTGGGCTGCGATGTCCAGGCAGACGACGTGGGCGCCATCGCGGGCCAGTGTCGCGGCGATGACCTCGCCGATGCCGCGCGAGGCGCCGGTCACCACGGCGGTTTTTCCCTCCAGCGGCAGGTCCCAGCTCTGCGGGGCGCTGCCCCGGTCGCCGTCCACCACGAGGACCTGGCCGGAGACGTAGGCCGAGCGCGGCGAGAGCACGAAGCGCGTGGTCGACTCGATCGCCTCCTCCGAACCGGGTGCCACCAGCAGCAGTTGGGCGGTCGCGCCGCGCCTGAGCTCCTTGCCCGCCGACCGTACGAAGCCCTCCAGCGCGCGCTGGGCGGCGGCCTCGCGGGCGGTGGTCGTGTGCTCCGGGGGAGTGCCGATCACCAGCAGCCGGCCGGAGGGGGCCAGCGAGCGGATGCGCGGGTGGAAGAAGGTGTGCAGCGCGTGCAGTTCGTCGCTGTGGCGGATGCCGGTGGCGTCGAAGACCAGCGCGTCGGGGCGGTGGTCGGCGCGCGGCTCGGTGCCGCTCTCGACCTGGGCACCGGCTGCCTCCAGCTGGCTGTGCAGCGACTTCAGCACGCGCCCGGAGGGCTGACCGCCCAGCACGATCGGGCCGGGGAAGGCGGGTGCGCCGGGGAGATGGCGACGCAGCGGTTCGGGCTGGGGAAGGCCCAGCCGCTTGGCGAGGAAGCCTCCCGCACCCCCGGAGGTCAGTTTTTGGTAGCGGTCAGCCATTGATTTCTCCCTACGCGTGAGTAAGTTTACCCAACAGTAAGAACTGTACGGTCAGACCACAAGGAGCAGCAGACATGGCTTCGATCGGGCGCCGCGTCGCGATCATCGGCGGTAACCGCATTCCGTTCGCCCGCTCGGACGGTGCCTACGCCACCGCCTCCAACCAGGAGATGCTCTCGGCTGCCCTGGGCGGGCTGGTCGACCGGTACAACCTGGCCGGAGAGGTGCTCGGCGAGGTCGCCGCGGGCGCGGTCCTCAAACACAGCCGGGACTTCAACCTGGTGCGCGAGGTCGTCCTCGGCAGCGAACTCGACCCGCGGACACCGGCGTACGACCTCCAGCAGGCGTGCGGCACCGGCCTGGAGGCGGTCGTCCTGGTCGCCAACAAGATCGCGCTCGGCCAGATCGACGCCGGTGTCGCCGGCGGCGTCGACACCGCGAGCGACGCACCGCTCGCCCTCAACGACCAACTGCGCAAGGTGCTGCTGCGCACCCGGCGGGCCAAGAGCGTGCCCTCCAGGCTCGGTTCGCTGGCCGGGATCAGGCCGCGTCACGTGGTGCCCGAGATCCCGCAGAACTCCGAGCCGCGCACCGGGCTCTCGATGGGCGAGCACGCCGCGGTCACCGCCGCGCAGTGGGGCGTCACCCGCGAGGACCAGGACCTGCTCGCCGCCACCAGCCACCAGCGCCTTGCCGCCGCCTGGGAACAGGGCTTCCAGGACGACCTGGTGACGCCCTTCCGCGGCCTGGAGCGCGACCAGAACCTGCGTCCGGACAGCAGCGTCGAGAAGCTCGCCAAGCTCAAGCCCGTCTTCGGCGGCTCCGGCGGCACCATGACCGCCGGCAACTCCACTCCGCTCACCGACGGCGCCTCCACCGTACTGCTGGCCTCCGAGGAGTGGGCCGCCGAGCGCGGACTGCCGGTGCTCGCCTATCTGCGCGCCTCGCGCACCGCCGCGGTGGACTTCGTCGGCGGCCGGGACGGTCTGCTGATGGCTCCGGTGTACGCGGTGCCCCGGCTGCTGGAGGACGTCGGCGTGCGTCTGGGCGACCTCGACTACTACGAGATCCACGAGGCGTTCGCCTCCCAGGTGCTGGCCACCCTCGCGGCCTGGGAGGACGCGGACTTCTGCGCCGAGCGGCTCGGTCTGCCGGAGGCGCTCGGCAGCGTGGACCGCGACCGGCTGAACGTCAACGGCTCCTCGCTGGCCGCCGGTCACCCCTTCGCCGCGACGGGCGGACGGATCGTGGCCAACCTCGCCAAGCTCCTCGACCAGAAGGCCCGCGAGCGCGGTCCGGCCGAGGACGGCGGCCCGGTCGCCCGCGGACTGATCTCGCTGTGCGCCGCCGGCGGGCAGGGAGTGACGGCCGTACTGGAGCGCTGAGTCGGACCGCCCGGGGGAGCCCGCCGCACACCGGCGGCGGGCACTTCATCGACCACGACCGCGACCCGCAGACCGACGCACGAGCCGCGAACAGGAGCCACAGGATGGGCGTACGCAAGGACCTCAAGAGGGCGCAACAGCATCCCGAACTCGCCGACCGGGTGAAGGTGGAGACCGTCAAGGAGGGCGGCGTCGTACGGGAGGCGCGCGCCTCCCGCCTGGTCGAGCCGCCGGCGAGCGGCAGCACCGCCGACATCCCGTTCACCAACGCCCAGGAGCAGCCCGGGACGCTCGCGCTGCGCCGCCGCACCGCCGACGGCTGGGACGAGGTCAACGCGAAGGTCTTCGCCGACGAGGTGAACGCCGCGGCCAAGGGCCTGATCGCCGCCGGGCTGGAGCCCGGCGGGAGGGTCGCGCTGATGTCGCGCACCCGCTACGAGTGGGCGGTTCTGGACTTCGCCATCTGGGCCGCGGGCGGCCAGACGGTGCCGATCTACGCCACCTCCTCCGCGGACCAGGTCCGCTGGATCCTCCAGGACTCCGACGCGCGGCTGGTGGTCGCCGAGACCCCGGAGAACGCGCAGACGGTGGAGCTGGCGGCCGAGGCGCTGGAGGAGGACCGCCGGATCTGGCAGCTGGACGCCGGCGGCATGGACGAACTGGCCGCCGCCGGGCGGGAGATCGACGACGCGGAGGTCACCCGCCGCCGCGCGGCGCTGACCCCGGACTCCATCGCCACCATCTGCTACACCTCCGGCACCACCGGCCGTCCCAAGGGCTGCGTGCTGACCCACGGCAACCTGCTCGCCGAGGCCGCGAACACCATCGAGCTGCTGCATCCGGTCTTCCGCGAGGTGACCAAGCAGGACGCCTCGACGCTGCTCTTCCTCCCGCTGGCGCACATCCTGGGTCGCACCATCCAGATCGCCTGCCTGATGGCGCGCATCGAGGTCGGGCACTGCCCGAGCATCAAGCCCGACGAACTCCGGCCCGAACTGCGCAGCTTCCGGCCGACGTTCGTGGTCGGCGTGCCGTACCTCTTCGAGAAGATCCACGACGCCGGCCGGGCCACCGCGGAGAACCTGGGGCGCGGCGCCTCCTTCGAGCGCGCCGACCGGATCGGCGTCAACTTCGGGGAGGCGTCGCTGGCGAAGTACCTGGGCACGGGCGCCGGCCCGAAGCTGGGGCTGCGACTGGCGGCGGGCCTGTACGACCTGCTGGTCTACCGCCGCATCCGCAAGGAGCTCGGCGGTCGGCTCAGCTACGCCATCAGCGGCGGCTCTCCGCTCGACAAGCGGCTGAGTCTCTTCTTCTACGCCGCGGGCATCGTCATCTACGAGGGTTACGGACTGACCGAGACCACCGCCGCGGCGACCATCACCCCGCCGCTGAGCCCGCGTCCGGGCACCGTCGGCCAGCCGGTCCCCGGCACCACCATCAGGATCGCGGACGACGGCGAGGTGCTGATCAAGGGCGGCATCGTCTTCGGTGAGTACTGGAACAACCCGGCCGCCTCCCAGGAGGTGCTGCACGACCAGTGGTTCGCCACCGGCGACCTCGGCGCGCTCGACGAGGACGGCTACCTCAGCATCACCGGTCGCAAGAAGGACATCCTGGTCACCTCCGGCGGCAAGAACGTCTCGCCCGCGGTGCTGGAGGACCGGCTGCGCAGCCGTCCGCCGGTCGGGCAGTGCATCGTGCTCGGCGACGGACGCTCCTACATCTCCGCCCTGGTCACCCTGGAGCCGGAGGCCAGGGAGCACTGGCTGGCGGTGCGCAAGCGGCCCAAGGACACCCCGCTCTCCGAGCTGCGCGAGGACCCGGAGCTGATCGCGGACGTCCAGAAGGCCGTCGACTACGCCAACGAGGCGGTCTCCAAGGCGGAGTCGATCCGCAAGTTCCGCATCATAGACGGGGAGTTCAGCGAGGAGAACGGCATGCTCACGCCCTCGCTGAAGGTGAAGCGGGCCGCGGTGCTCAAGGCGCACGAGTCGGAGATCGAGGCGCTCTACGGGCGCTGACCACTCGGGCACGAAGAGCGGTGCGGCGTCCCCCGGGGTGCCGCACCGCTCGTGGTTCGGGCCGGTCCGCTCGTGGTTCGGGGCCGGTCCGTGCTCCCCGAGTGGCTTGAACCTGCCTGCTTTTCACGGATCCGTACTGCTGCGAGCATGACAAGCGCCAGTGATTGTCCCGTACACGAGTGACAGCGAGGCAGTGATGAGGAGCAACCGGAATGACACGGAGCAACCCGCGAGGCAGACCGACCCGGCGGCCGCCGTGCCCGACAGCGCGTCCGCGACCGGCGGAAAATCGTCGTTCGACGACATCTACGACCAGCCCGACCCCCGTGCGTACTACCGCACCCTGCGACCGTACGAGTACCGAATCCCGCACCACGCACAGCAACTGACCCGCCGTCTGCTGGGCACCAAGCCGCTGGTTGCGGCTGCCGAGCGCGGCCCCCTCGCAGTGCTCGACCTGTGCTGCTCCTACGGGCTGAACGCCGCCCTGCTCAACCACGCGCTCACCCTGGACGACCTCTACCGCCACTACGCACGGCACGACACCGGCGCCGAGGCCGCGGACCCGGGCGGCAGCGCGACCACCCGGCCCGGTCCGGCCGAACTCCTCGCCGTCGACCGGGAGTTCTACGCCGCACACCGCCGCTACGACGCCGTGCGGACCCTCGGCCTGGACGCCGCCGCGAACGCCGTCGGCTACGCCCGGGACGCCGGCCTCCTGGAGCGGAGCCACCACGAGGACCTGGAGCGGAACGAACCCAGCGAGGCACTGAAAGCGGCGCTCGGCGGCGTCTCGCTGGTCACCGTCAGCGGTGGCGTCGGCTACGTCACCGAACGAACCTTCGCCCGGCTGGTGCGCCATCTGCCGCCGCACGCCTGGGTGTTGGCGCTGGTGCTGCGCACGGTCGACTACGGCGGGATCGTCCGCACCCTCGCCGAGCACGGGCTCACCACGGTCCGCGGCCCGGGCACCCACCGACAGCGCCGCTTCACCTCCGCCCAGGAGCAGCGGCACGCTCTCGAGGCGGTCCGGGCGGCCGGTCTGACGCCCGAGGGGTACGAGGCGGACGGCTACTACCACGCCGAACTCTGGCTCTCCGGCCCCGGCGACCGCGAGTCCGTCCTCGCCGTGCTCGACGAGGTAGCCGTACCCGACGAGGCCTCCGGCGGCTGAACCGCCCGCCGGGCTCCGGGCCGCCGCCGGGCCGGCCGCGGGTGCCGGCGGCGGACCGGTCGGACCGCCGCCGGGTTCCGGGCATCCGACGGGCAAGGCTCGAAGGGTCGTCGGGGCGCCGCAACCGCGGTGACAGCCGGCTTCTCGCGACGGGAAGCACCGGCCGCGGTCGATCAACCGCGGCCGGCGGCACCGGAGTTCAGGGGCGCCCGACGGTGAACAGGCGCTCTTGACCGGTTCCCGGGACTCACGGAGACTCGGCAGGAAGCGCCGGTACGGGCTTCGGCGGCCGACGAGGGCCGTCCGCCGCCGAGCCCTTCCGGGCTCGGCATCGACCGACAGACGGGATGCCATGACCGGCGCACCGGCACAGACGCACAGCGAGGCGGTCGAGAAGCCGCCCGTGTGTCCGCTGCTGACCTGTCGTCGCCACATCGATCTGCTGCGGGTCGCCGGCGCGAGCTAGGCCCCGCATCGGCCTCCCCCTCCGCTTCCGGGCGGAGGGGGAGGCGTGCGTGCGCCCCGACGCCGCCCGTGTCCGGGCGAGCAGAGCCCGCGCATCTCGACGCGGCACGCGGGGGTTCCACACTTCGCCCCTCCCTGCCCCGCCCGGTTCGGCCCGTCCCGCTCCGACCTCCGCGCACCTGGCGCCACGGCGCGCCCACCGCTCCGGCAGCGGTGCCCGTACGCGTCGACGCAGCTTCGCCGTCGCGTGCCCGGCCGACTCGCGCACCCGCCTGCCGACCGCCCCGTCAGCCAGTCGTCCGTCCCCACCCGTCGTCCGTGCCCGCCCGCTGTCCGCAGCCGCCATGCGAACCCGTGTCTCGACCCGCCTCTCCAAGGAGCCAGTCATGTCGGGAAAGAACGCACCCGCACCCACCACCCCCGGTTTCAACGGCCGCCTCGGTGACGCCCGAAGCGGCGGCTTCTATCCCGCTCCGCAGCGGTACGGGCTCCATCTCGCACTCTCCTGCCCGTCCGGGCTGCGCATCGCGATCACCCACGCGCTGCTGCGGCTCGAGGACCGAGTCGCACTGCACCTGTTGCCACCGGTTCCGGGGGAGGGCGGCGACCATCCGGAGCTGCGCCCCTGGTACCAGGCGTCCCGCCACGGCCATCCCGGCCCGTACACCGCGCCGCTGCTCACCGACGCCTGGACCGGCCGTATCGTCAGCGACCGGCCCGGCGACATCGTCACCGACCTCGCCACGCACTACGGGGACGCGCGTGAACTCCTGCCCGTCGGCGCCTCGCAGCGGTCCCTGGCGCGGGAGCTGGCGGAACTGTTCGACCGGGACATCGGCGAGGCCGCCGGACTCGCGGGCGAGGCCGGCCCCGGGGCCGCCGAGGCACTCGAAAGGCTGCTGACCGCACTCGGTTCGCTCGAAACACTGCTGGAACGCCGCCCGTACACACTGGGGGAGCGACTGACGACCACCGACGTCCATCTGTGGACCACCCTCGTACGGCTGGACCACGTGGACCGCTGGCACCTCGACGCCGCGGCCACCCGCCGGATCGCCGCGCACCCCCGACTCTGGTCCTGTGCAAGGAGGTTGCTCGCTCTGCCGGAGTTCGGGCAGCAGCTGCGCACCTCCGACATCCTCTCCCGGCACCATGTGCACTGCCGGGGTCTCGAGGCGGCCGGAGCGGCGGTGCGCATCATCGACTGGCAGCGTCCCGCCCCGCCGCCCGAGACGCGCTCCGAGCAGCGCAGCCCCGTCGCCGGAAGCCGCCGCTAGCCGGAGCCGCGGGCTGCTCGACCGGCGTGTCCTCGCGGGTCGCCGGAGACTGTGCCGGCTGCCGCGGGTGGCGCCGCGCGGCCGGGCGGCGGTGCGCGTCAGCCGGGTCCGGACGAGCGTTCCGGCCCGGCTGACGCGACCCGAGACCGTGGCGGGATTCGAACCCGCGTAACCCGCTTTGCAGGCGGGCCCCTGAGCCACTCGGGCACACGGTCCTGCGCCGGGGAGAGCCGGCCGGTGGCCGGCGGCCAGGTTCCGCCCCGACGAGTGGTCCGACGCTAACCGGCTCCGCGGCCGTCCCGGAAGCGCCCGCCGCGCCCCGCAACACGATCGCCATACGCCCGTCACGCCCATCCGCGCACCGGCCGCGACTCGCACCGGCCACAACCCGCAGTGGGCCGCCGCCCCCGCGCCGGATCGGCCGCGTCGGAGCATCCGCCCCGGGCCACCGCCCCGTGCCACCGCCCCGTGCCACCGCCCCGTGCCACCGCCCCGTGCCACCGCCCCGCGCCACCGTGCTGAGGCACCGCCCTGCGCCGCGTACGGCGTGTGCACCCCCCGCCGACCCGACCGCGACCGTCGCCCGCTCGGGGCGGGTCAGTCGAGTCGGTACGGGTTGCCGGAGTCCTCCGGCTCGTCGGGGTCGTCGACGACGGTGTGCATGGCGGCCTCCTCGGCGGAGGCCGCCGCGCTGTCGATCCCGACGTCCGTGGCGTACACGTCGCCCTCGGCATCGGACCGAACGCCCTCGCCCAGCGCGACGATCCGCCCGGAGCGCAGCGAGCCCACCTCGTCGTCGATCGGTTCGCCCTCGCCGGAGGGGAGGTCGCCGACGCCGTCGCCGTCGGGCACCCCGACTTCGGGCACCTCGTGCGAGAGCCGCACCTCCAGCGGCTCGCCGTCGTGCTGCTCGGAGGCCGTGGTGCCCCAGCTCTCCACCGCCAGAGGGCGTTCGGGCGGCGAATAGCCCTCGATCTCCGGGTCGACGCCGCGGTCGATCAGGGTGTCCTCGGGGCCGAGCAGCCCCGCGTCGTCCTGCACCTCCGAGCCGTCGGGCTGGTGGACGTCGTCGCCCATCGCGCTCTCGCCGCTCATACCCCACGCTCCGTTCAGCCGTTCCGTACGGTCCGATCCCCGGGGCCTGCCCACTCGGGCACCATCAAATCTAGGGACCCGCGACGGGGCGTGCCAGGCAGACCGGCACGGTCGGCCCCGGGGGCGGAGCAGCGCGGCTGCCTCACACGGTCGCGCGTCGGCGGCGGAAGAGCGCCGCCGCCAGCGGTACGAGCAGCGCCAGCGCGCCCGTCCACCAGGCGGTGGCCAGCCACGCCGAGTCGCCGATCGGCATGTCCAGCAGCAGTCCGCGCACCGCGTCGATCAGCGGCGAGAACGGCTGGTGCTCGGCGATGCCCCGCAGCGCGCTCGGCATCGTCTCGGCCGGGACGAAACCGCTGCTGAGATACGGCACGAAGACGATGATCAGGCCCAGTCCGCTGGCGCCCTCCGGAGTGCCGGTCACCAGCGCGAAGATCACTGCGAGCCAGGAGACGGCGGTGACGAAGAGCAGGAGCAGCGCCAGCGCGCCGAGCCACTGGCCGGGGCCCGCCTGGGGCCGGAAGCCGACGGCCACTCCGGCCGCCATGATGATCGTGATCGACAGGAAGTTCCGTGCGACCGAGGCGACGACGTGCCCCGTCAGTACGGCGATCTCCAGCGTCGGCATCGAGCGGAAGCGTTCGACGATGCCTTCCTGCAGATCGTTGGCCATGCTCACCGCGGTGCTGGAGGCGTTGAAGCAGACACTGACCACCACCAGCCCGGCGATGACGTAACTGGCGTACTCCGTGGTGCCGGTGTCGATCGCGCCGCCGAACAGGTAGCGGAAGACCAGCAGTTGGACGAGCGGCAGCACCATCGCCACCACCAACTGCTCGCCGTTGCGGGTCAGATGGCGCATGCTGCGGCCGATGAGGACCAGTGTGTCGCTCAGGCCCAGGCGTACCCGCTCCACCGGTGACCGGCCCGTACCGGGGGGCGTGTCCTCGGGGCGGGGGAGCGCGGTGGTGCTGGTGGTCGTGGTCACCGTGCGGTCACCGGCCCTTCGGCGGAGTGGGAGTCGGTCGCGGCGGGTTGCGCGGGGGAGCGGTGGTCCTGTGCGGTGTCGGCGGGGGCGCCGCCGGTGAGGCTGAGGAAGACGTCGTCCAGGGTCGGCCGGCTGAGGCCGACCCGTTCGATCTCGATGCCGTGCGCGTACAACGCGTCGAGGGCGCCGTGGAGTTGGCGGGGGCCGAGGACCGGAGCGGTGAGCCGCAGCCGTTCCTCGTCGTGGGAGTCGGTGAGACCGTCCAACACCCGCAGCGCGTCGCGCAGTTCGTCCCTATCGGCGAAACACAGCTCCAGCCGTTCGGTGCCGACGCGTTCCTTGAGCTGTTCGGGGGTGCCCTCGGCGACCACCGCACCGGCGTCCAACACCCCCACCCGGTCGGCGAGTTGATCGGCCTCGTCCAGGTACTGGGTGGTGAGGAGGATGGTGGTGCCGTCGCCGAGGAGCCCCTTGATCAGCTCCCACATGGTGGCGCGGCTGCGGGGGTCGAGACCGGTGGTGGGCTCGTCGAGGAAGAGCACCCGCGGCCCGGCGATCAGCCCGGCCGCCAGGTCCAGCCGCCGGCGCATGCCGCCGGAGTACGTCCGTGCCGGCCGGTCGGCGGCGGCGCCCAGGTCGAGGCGCTCGATCAGGTCCTCCGCCCTGCGGCGCGCCTCGGCCCGGCCCAGGCGGTGCAGCCGGCCCATCATCACCAGGTTCTCCCGGCCGGTGAGCAGCAGGTCGAGGGCGGCGTACTGCCCGGTCAGGCCGATGGTGTTCCGGACCTCCCGGGCCTGTCGCACCACGTCGAATCCGCCGACGTGTGCGGCTCCGCCGTCCGGGTCGAGCAGCGTGGCGAGGATGCGCACGGTGGTGGTCTTGCCCGCGCCGTTGGGGCCGAGCAGCGCGTACATCCGGCCGCGCTCGACGGTGAAGTCCACGCCGCGCAGCACGGGTCGACCGTCGTAGGACTTGTGGAGGTCGTGCACCTCGACGGGGTCACGAGGGTTGGGCACGGCGGCCACCCGCTTTCTGTGTATGCCATAAACTCGAGTGTGGATAGCGTACGCAGTAAGAGGGTTGCGGGGCAATCGAGGGGACCGCGAGCTCCCCCGCCCCGTGCGGGGCAGGGACAGTCGCGGTTGAGGAAGACGCTCTTGGGCGGACGTGCAGACGTGCAGACGCGCGGATGTGCGGACGCCGGGCGGGTCCTACCAGTGAGCGGGGCGCGTCAGCGAGGCGGGCAGCACCGTGTCCGCGTCGCCGCGTGCGGAGTCGATCTGCGCCTGGGTGAGGAAGAGCGCGCCCGCGAGGTTCGCCCCGCACAGGTCGGCGCCACGAAGATCCGCACCGATCAGGTCGGCGCCGCGCAGATCCGCGTGCCGCAGATCGGCGGCGACCAGCAGTGCTCCGCGCAGGTTCGCCGCACGGAGCCGGGCCGATTCCAGCCGCGCCCCGGCCAGATCGGCACCGCGTCGGTTCTGCTTCCTGCCCGGCGTGCGGGAGCGCTGGAGCTCGCCGGCCCGCAGCAGCAGCGCGCCCACCGAGGCGCGGTGCTCCTCGACGTCCAGCGCACGCAGCTCCTGCGAGGTGCCCAGCGTGAGCTGCTCGGTCCGGCGCAGTGCCCGGCGCAACTCCCCGCGCAGCGCAGTCGCGCCGGGGAACCCGAGCGCTTCGGTCAGGTACCACAGCAGCTCGTGCAGGGTCCGCATGACCGGGAAGACCTCGAACATCTCGCGCGCCCGGCCGGCGTCCCCACGCCAGTCGACGCCGCCGAACGTCACCCGGGAGACCTTCTGGCCCGCGCCGAAGCACTCGTAGACCGTGCAGCCGGCGAGGCCCCGCTCGCGCAGCTGCGGATGGACGCCGCAGCGAAAGTCCTGTTGGAGGTTGCGGCAGGGGCTGCCCGCCGGCTTGTCGAACGCGAAGTCGGAGGAGGCGAAGAACGGGAGCGCCACACAGCACAGCCCGAAGCAGTCCCCGCACTCCGCCCGGAGCCCGCCGGTCTCCCGTGGCTCCGGCTGGGGCCGGGACGGAGACGGGTCGGCTGTGTCGGTCATTTGGGCCCTCGGTTCGTGCGCGCGCAGTGGAGCGCCGACCGTAGCCGCGCGGCGGCAGCGGGGGCCAACCCTTTTACGCCGTACGGGCGGTGTCCGCACGACTCCGCCCGCCCGGCCTTCCGGCAGCGCGTGCGTACGGACACATACGGACACGTACGCACGCCCCCGCACACGCCCCGGGACCGCGGCGAAACGCGGCGGCCCGGCACCGGTCGGCCGTGTGCCACCGGTGCCGGGCCGCCGCTCGACGTTCCGCGCTGCTCCTCGACGAGCCGACCGCCGCTCGTGGAGGAGCAGCGGTCGGTGCGGGTTACAGGCCCGCGGCCAGCCGTCCGGCGAGCAGCCTGCTGAAGCGTGCCGGGTCGCTCAGCTCCCCGCCCTCGGCCAGCAGCGCCATGCCGTGCAGCAGCTCGGCCGTCTCCGCCAGGCCCGGGTCCTCGCTGTCCTTGGTGTGCGCCTCCCGCAGCGCCACGACCAGCGCGTGCTCGGGGTTGAGCTCCAGAATGCGCTTGACGTGCGGGAGTTCCTGGCCCATCGCCCGGTACATCTTCTCCAGGGTCGGGGTCACATCTCCCGCGTCGCCCACGATGCAGGCCGGCGAGGTGGTCAGCCGTGAGGACAGACGCACCTCCTTGATGTCCTCACCGAGCGAGTCGCCCAGCCAGGCGAGCAGCGGGCCGAACTCCTCGGTGCGGCGCGCGGTCTCCTCCTCCGCCTCCTCGCCGTCCTCGGAGCTCTCCAGGTCGACCTGGCCCTTGGCGATCGACTGCAGCGGGGTGCCGTCGTACTCCGTGACCTGCTCGACCCACACCTCGTCGACCGGGTCGGTGAGCAGCAGCACCTCGTACCCCTTCTCGCGGAAGGCCTCGATGTGCGGGGAGCTCTCCAGGCGCGCGCGGGAGGGCCCGGTGAGGTAGTAGATGTGCTCCTGCCCCTCCTTCATCCGCTCCTTGTAGGCGCGCAGCCCGGTCTCCTCCTTGGGGTCCTCGGTCGAGGGGAAGGAGCAGACCTCCAGCAGCGTCTCGCGGTTGTCGAAGTCGCTGAGCAGCCCCTCCTTGACCGCGCGGCCGAACTCCTGCCAGAAGGTGCGGTACTTCTCCGGGTCCTTGCCGCGCAGCGCCTTGACCGTGGAGAGGACCTTCTTGACCAGGCGGCGGTGCATCAACTGGATCTGCCGGTCCTGCTGAAGGGCCTCCCGCGAGACGTTCAGTGAGAGGTCCTGGGCGTCCACGACGCCCTTGACGAACCGCAGGTAGTCGGGGAGGAGCGACTTGCAGTCGTCCATGATGAAGACGCGCTTGACGTAGAGGTTCACGCCCCGGCGTGCGTCCTGGTGGAAGAGGTCCAGCGGCGCGCGGGAGGGGATGAACAGCAGCGCCTGGTACTCGAAGGTGCCCTCCGCCCTGGTGTGGATCGTCTCCAGCGGGTCGGACCAGTCGTGGCTCACGTGCCGGTAGAACTCGCCGTACTCCTCGGCGGTGATCTCCTCGGGCGAGCGCGACCACAGCGCCTTCATCGAGTTGACCGTCTCCACGGTCGAC
Source organism: Streptomyces sp. XM4193 (assembly GCF_023072595.1). Classification (GTDB taxonomy): domain Bacteria; phylum Actinomycetota; class Actinomycetes; order Streptomycetales; family Streptomycetaceae; genus Streptomyces. The sequence goes on along the minus strand of NZ_JALLGK010000007.1, from coordinate 290,844 downwards.
TCCGTCTCGCCGTCCTCGCCGGTCTTCTCGACGGGCAGCCGCACCGGCCAGGGGATGAAGTCCGAGTGCTGGCGCACGATCGCGCGCAGGGTGTCCGGCTTGGTGTAGTCGTACAGGTGGTCCTCGGTGTCGACCTCCTTGAGGTGCAGGGTCACCGAGGTTCCCTGCGGGGCGTCGTCGAGCGTCTGGAGGTCGTAGGTGCCCTCGCCCGCCGACTCCCAGCGCGTGCCCGTCTCCTCGCCGGCGCGGCGGGTCACCAGCGTCACCCGGTCGGCCACCATGAAGCTGGAGTAGAAGCCGACGCCGAAGCTGCCGATCAGATCGGCCGAGGCGGCGCCGTCCCGGTTCTCGTTCGCCTCCTTGAGCTTTCTGGCGAACTCCGCGGTGCCGGACTTGGCGATGGTGCCGATGAGCGCCACCACCTCCTCGCGGGACATTCCGATGCCGTTGTCGCGGACGGTGAGCGTGCGCGCTTCCTCGTCCGGCTCGAGGGCGATGTGCAGATCGGAGGTGTCCACCTTCAGCTCCCCGTCGCGCAGGGACTCGAGGCGGAGCTTGTCCAGGGCGTCGGACGCGTTGGAGATCAACTCACGGAGAAAGATGTCCTTGTTGGAGTAGATCGAGTGCACCACCAGCTGCAACAGCTGGCGGGACTCGGCCTGGAACTCGTACGTCTCGACCTTGCCGCTCACGGCGCTCCTCCCGAGGAGACTCTCGATGGCTATGTGGAGCACCCGGCCGTCGACCGGGTGCGCGGGCGCGTCCCCGACGCGGCCCGAGGGGTCTGATATTGCCCGGTCACCACGCGATTGGTCGAACCGGAGCGTCCGTCTTCCGCCGCGCCGGGACCCCGCGCGGGCGGCGCGCGCGGCGCAGGAGGGGGTGCGAGGAGGCCGGCGGCGCGACGCGGCGCGCTCCGACGCTTTGTCAGCTAAATCCTTAGCCAGCCGTAACACCGCTCTGAGCTGGCATTTCTCACCCATCCCGAAGGTCGCCGAGCACCCCGAAAGTTGATGACAGAACGGACCCAAGTCACGCCTTGACAAGGGATCTCTGCCGACCTCACAGTGGGCGCTACGCACAACGCATCCGAATGCGTTCTCTGCGTATTCCTGAAGAACCTTTTTGCGCCCCGTCCAGGGTCCGCTTCGGTGTGCTCTTCACCCGGCGCAATCCGTCCCGCCGTATGGCTGCGGTTTCCCCGCCGAGGGTTTCCGCTCACATTGCGGATGAATTCCGCACAGTTGTCGAACGGGCTTACCCGTCGCTGGTTCCGCGGCCGGTTCCGGTGTGCCCGAAGGCGCTGACTGTACGTGCCTATCAGTGACAGGAAAGGGTGAGTGCCAAGTGACGCAAACTGCCGTCGAGACGCCAATGCAGGTTCTTGAGCATGAACCTTACCTCCAGGTCACCTGGCGTGACACCGTGACCTCGGCCCGTGGATACGTCGTCATCGACCAGCTGGTGACGGGCATCGCCACCGGCGGTCTGCGAATGCGGCCGGGCTGCACACTCAACGAGGTCACCGAACTCGCCCGTGAGATGACCCTGAAGATGGGCGCCTTCGGAATTCACGTGGGCGGCGCGAAGGGCGGAATCGACTTCGACTCGACCGATCCGAGAGCGGAGGAAGTGCGGGAGCGCTTTCTCGAAGCGGTACGTCCCCTGCTCGAACGCTTCTGGGTCACCGCGGGTGACCTCGGAACCCAGCAGGAGCAACTGGACCGTGCCTTTTCCCGTGTGGGAATCGGCGAGAACTCCTTCCACGCCGCTGTGGTTCGCGCCCCCGCGGCGGACGAGGTGAGCGCACGAATCCGCCACGCCTTCACCGCCGAGACCGAAGGGCTGAAGCTCTCCGAGCTGGTCGGCGGCTACGGAGTCGCCGAGGCGGCGCTCGCCGCCCTCGAACACCGGGGCATCGCAGCCGGCTCCGCCCGTGCCGTCCTCCAGGGCTTCGGCGCCATGGGCGGCTCGACCGCCCGCTATCTGGACCGTGCCGGAGTGAAGGTCGTCGGCATCACCGACGCCCAGGGGCTCATCCGCAACACCGAGCGCGGTCTGGACGTGGATCTGCTGCTCGCCGCGCGCAGCCCCGGCGGTCTCATCGACCGCTCGGTACTGCGGGCGGACGACGAGGAGCTGCCCGGCGACAGCTGGCTCGACCAGGACGTCGACCTGCTGGTGCCGGCCGCGGTCTCGTACACCATCACCGCCGAGAACTGCGACCGGATCCGCGGCAGCATCATCGCCGAGGCGGCCAACGTGCCGACCACCCCCGAGGCCGAACAGCGGCTGCTGGAGCGGGGCGTGACCGTCGTGCCCGACTTCATCGCCAACACCGGAGCAGCCGCCGGCGCCTGGTGGGTGATCCTGGGCGAGGTCGTCAGCCCCGGCGGCGCCTGCAGCCGGCTGTCGGACGAGATCCGTCCGCTGGTGCGCGGGCTGATGAGCCGGGCCGACCGGACGGGCACCTCGATGCGCACCGCGGGCGTGCTCTTCGCCCGCGAGAACTCCCAGCGCATGATCCGCGAGTACGGCGAGGCCGTCGCGTACCGGGACCTGTACCCGGCGACGCCGCAGGGCCAGCCGTTCATCGAGCCGGACGGGCCCGCCATCGTCGAGCTGGCCGAGCCGGTCCAGCCGGTCCAGCCGGTTCGCCACGAGGAGCCCGCACCCTTCGCGCCGACCGCCGCACCCGCGTCCGGTGCGGGCGGCCACTTCGCCGAAACAGCCGGGTACAACCCGCCGAACGGCGCGTACACCGCCGCGGTCGAGCTGTCCGACTCCGGGCGCGAACCCGCTGCCGCCTGTCCGGCTTACTGGCCCGGGCCGGCCGATCCGGCCGGCGAGCAACTCTGAGGCCCACGTGCCTCGCGGCGCCCCCGCCGCCGGACCGGATCCGGCAGCGGGGGCGCCGCGCGTGGTGCGAGAGCCGACCTGCGCCTCGGAGTTCGGCCGCCCGAAAGGGCGGTGTGTCGCCCCAGAAGCGCGATGCGCGGCGATCCGCCCCCGGGCGTTCGGGCGTTCGGGCGTTCAGCCCCAGGTCCGTCCGACCGGGGCCCGTCCGGCTCCGACCCGCCTGATGGAGCCCGCCTGATCGAGCGCGCCTGATGGAGCCCGCCTGGCGGGCTCGGCCGAATCCCGAATCAGAGCGGGGGTTGAGGAGTACGACCTCCAGCGTGCGCGGGCCGTGTACGCCCTCGACCCTGTCCAACTCGATGTCGCTGGTGGCGGAGGGGCCGGAGATCCAGGTCAGCGGTCTGGTCAGGTCCAGTCGTTCCAGCGCCCGCACCACCGAGTCCACCACCTGGGCCCCGCAGTCCACGACACAGACGTGGTGGTCGGGAACGAGCGTGCTGCGCCGACGCCCCTGCCCGGGCCCGGAGTCCAGGACGATCGTGCCGGTCTCGGCGATGGCGAGCGCACAGCCCGTCACGACGGTGTCGACATTGTCGAGGTCCGCGAGCGTCAGTCCGTCGTGCTCGGTGACGACGGTGGCCGCGCCGCCCGGTGAGCCGACGGCCGAGACCCAGGCCGGCGGCAGCCCGGCGGCGGCCAGCACGGTTCGCGCCTCGCGTTCGGCGGTCAGCCGTGCGAGGAGTCCGGGCAGGTCGGCGGCGCCGGTGCGGTGCACCCGGGCGCGGTAGTCGGCGAGGTTCTCCGCGAGCAGGTCGACGGTCTGCGCCCGCGTACGGCTGCCGTGCACCTCCAGGTACCCGCGGTCCACCGCGACGTCCTGCGGTCGTTCCTCCCGCGGTACGTCGGCCAACGCCCGCCGCACGCGCGCCAGTACGCGTTCACGACTGCTCATCGCTCCTCCTCCTGCCGTCCCTCGCCACCGCGCGTGCCGTCAGTGCCGTGCGGGCCGTGTAGTGGGCCGGCCTCGCCGCCGCGGTCCGGGCTCTCCCGAGCCTCGCCCCGGGTGCGCCGCCACCAGTCGCGGAACGGTTCCGGCGGCACCTGCGGCAGCTCCCTGCTGTCCGTCCACGCGCGGCCGGGTCCGGGCAGCCGCCGAGGATGCAGCCCGCGGGTGCGGGAGGCCAGGCGCTGAGCGGCGCGCAGCGCGCGCGGACGCTCCAGCACCCACTGGGCGGCACGCAGCACCGCCCGTTCGCTGGTGTGCCCGCGCGCCGGTCGTACGGTGCGGCGGCGGCCGCGGACGGTCACCCGCCCGCCCTGCACGACCCGTTCACGAAGGTGGAGCAGCACCTCGGGGATGTCGATGGCGACCGGGCACACCTCGTAGCAGGCTCCGCACAGCGTGGAGGCGTACGGCAGCGAGGCGTCCAAGGCGGTTGACGTCCCGCGCAGTTGGGGTGTGAGGATGGCACCGATCGGCCCGGGTCGGTGCGGCCGTTGTCCAGGAGCACCAGATGGAAGGTGCTCGGGCCGTCGCCGTCCGTCGTTCCCGTCCACATCGAGGTGTAGGGGTTCATCCGCTCGGCCGTCGAGGAACGTGGCAGGAGTTGCAGATAGACCTCGAGGTCCCGCCGGCTGGGCACGATCTTCTCGATGCCCACCACGGAGATCAGCGTCTCCGGGAGCGTAAGACACATCCGGCCGTTGCCCTCGGACTCGACGACCACCGCCGTCCCGGTGTCGGCGACCAGGAAGTTGGCGCCGCTGATCCCGACCCGGGCCCGCAGGAACTTCTCCCGCAGATGCAGGCGGGCCGCGTCCGCCAGCTGTTCGGGGCTGTCGGTCAGGCCCTCGGGCGCCGCACGGCCCCAACTCGCCATCCGTTCGCGGAAGATGTCGCGGATCTCGGACCGGTTGCGGTGGATCGCGGGCACGAGGATGTGCGAGGGGAGATCGTCGCCGAGCTGGACGATGAGCTCCGCCAGATCGGTCTCGTAGCTGCGGATGCCCTCGCGCTCCAGCGCTTCGTTGAGGCCGATCTCCTCGGTCGCCATGGACTTGACCTTGACCACCTCGCGCTCGCCGGTCGCCCGTACGAGCCCGGTGACGATGCGGTTGGCCTCCGCGGCGTCGGCGGCCCAGTGCACCACACCGCCGGCGGCGGTCACCTTCTCCTCCACCTGTTCCAGGTAGTGGTCCAGATGCCGCAGCACCCGGTTCTTCAACGCCGCACCCGCGGCGCGCAGTTCGGCCCAGTCCTCCAGTTCGGCGACGGCCTTCGCACGGCGGTCGCGGATCGTGTGGGTGGCGTGCCGCAGATTCGCCCGCAACCGCTCGTCGCGGGTGGAGGCGGCGGCTGCCTCCGGAAAGGCGGGCATCCCCAGATACGTACTGCTCATACCGCTGCCTCCGCGTAGGGTGCGTCGGCGGTCGACGCCAGGATCTCGGCGATGTGCACGGGCCGCACGGTGGAGCCGCGCCGGGCGAGCAGACCGCCGATGTGCATGCCGCAGGAGTTGTCGACGGTGCAGACGGCCTGCGCGCCGGTGGCCTCGACACTGCGCGCCTTGTCCCTGCCCATGGCGGTGGAAACGGCGCTGTTCTTCAGCGCGAAGGTGCCGCCGAAGCCGCAGCACTCCTGCGCACCTTCCAGCTCCAGCAGCTCCAACCCCCGTACGTTCTCCAGCAGTCGGCGGGGCCGGTCGTCGAGGCCGAGCATCCGCAGCCCGTGGCAGGTGGGGTGGTACGTCACCCGGTGCGGGAACCAGGCGCCCACATCGGTCACCCCCAGCACGTCGACCAGGAACTCGGTCAGTTCGTACGTCCGGTCGGCGGCCCGCTGCACGGCGGCCGTCGACAGTTCACGTCCCTCCTCCCGCGCCCGCCGCGCCACCCGCGGATGGTGGTCGCGCACCATCGCGGCGCAGGAGCCGGACGGCGTGACGACGTAGTCGTACTCGGCGAAGACGCGGGCGTGGCGCCGCACCAGCGGCTCGGTCTGGTGCCGGTAGCCGGTGTTGAAGTGCGGCTGGCCGCAGCAGCTCTGCTCCTCGGGGAAGTGCACCCGTACGCCGAGTCTCTCCAGCAGCGTCACCACCGCTCTGCCCGTGGCGGGGTGGAGCGTGTCGTTGACGCAGGTGATGAACAGTGCGACCCGCATGGCCTCTCCTCTCCGTGCCGCACCCGCCCGCCGACTCGTGGCGGTGTGCCGCGTCGCCCCGCGCGCGGCGCGGCCTCGGCAGCCACCGGACGGCGACCGGGGGAGCGGCATCCTGCACAGTGCACTCGGACCGGTGCGGGCGCGCCGCGTGTGCGCGCCCGCACCGGCAGCCTGCCCCACCGTGCGCCGCTCACCGCCCCGGCGCACCGCTCGTGCGCTCGGCGGGGCGCTCCAGCGCCCGGCGGGGCGCATCGCTCGGGCACACCACCCCGGCGCACCACGCCGGCACACCGCTCGTACGCTCGGCGGGGCACACCGCTCGCGGCCGTGTCGGCAGGATGCGGACCCGGGCCGCCGTCGACGCGGCCCGGGCTCCGGAGTCAGGAACGCGTCCACCGCCAGGAGTCGCCGTTCTGCCTGCAGGTGATGCGGGCGCCGGAGGAAGTGGTGGTGCTGGCGCCGCGGTCGCTGTTGCGGCAGAACTGGCCCGGGCTGTAGCAGTTGCCCGCGTTGGAGACCAGGGAACAGCTCGCCGCCGCGCCGCCTCCCGTACCGCCGCCACTCGCGCTCCCGCCCGAGCCACTGCCGGTACCGCCCCCGGAGCCGGAGCCGCCCGGGGCTGAGGTGACCGTGACGGTCGGGCCCGGGGTCTTGACGGTCTTGGTCCGGGTGACCGTCGGTGCCGGCTCGGGCTCGACAGTCACCCGCTCGGTGGCGGTGGCCTCGATCGTGGCGGTGACCGTCGAGGCGGGCTTGGCGGAGTTCCCGGACGCCGTTGTGGTGTCCGGCTGTTCACCGGCGCCGCCCACCAGCACACCGAACATGAGGAGCCCGATCCCGCCGCCCCAGACCCGCTTGCGGCGGCTCAGCGGTCGCAGGTCCGGCGGGCGGGGAGGCGGACTCGGACGGTTGTACGGATTCACGGTGCCCCCTGGGCTGGTGAAGGCACGGCCGAGCACGCGAAGGCGCGGCCGGGACCACTGGGACGCCGGGCCTCCGCGCGGCGTTGAGAGTGACGCCCCCGCTGCCGGCTGCCCCGGAGGCGGGCGGGCACGGCGTTGCGTGGAGCGGTGCACAGAAGACACCCGAACCCGAGCGAAGGTTGTACGCCTTCACCCGTGCGAGTGGCCTCGCCGTGGAGACGCCCGGGGTACGTCGACAGCAACCCGTGTGCGCCCAACCCGTTGCCCAAGAAGGGGAGTTGACGCCGTTGTCTCGCACCCGGCTGCGCCACCGCCCCTCCGCGCAGCTCAGCCGGCCCGTCGGCCTTCGCCCTCCGTCCCGGCCTGCTCTTCGAGCCCGCGCGGCAGCCGCCCCGTGTGCAGTACTCCCAGGCGCTGGGTTGCGCGGGTGAGCGCGACGTATAGGTCGCTCAACGCGTACGCAGCCGGCTCGACCACCAGCACCGAGTCGAACTCCAGCCCCTTGGCGCCCCGAGGCGTCAACAGCACCACCTCGCGGGTGAGGTCGGGCTGTGCTCCGGAACCGGCGTCGGGCAGCTCGACGAGGAGCGCGGCGTGCAGCTCCTGCGGGGCGATCACCGCGGTCCGCCCTCGGCCGCTCCTGCCGTACGCCTCCCGGGCCACCGCGCCGGCCAGTTCCTGCGCGCCCACCGACCGCACCCACGGCCGCACTCCGGTCCAACGGACCGACTCCGGAGGGGTGAAGTCCGGGTCGTGCGCCCGCACCACATCGGCCGCGACCTGCATGATCTCCGCCGGCGTACGGTAGTTCACCCGCAGCCGCACCCGTTCCCAGCGGTCGCCCACATGAGGACGCAGTGCGCGCGCCCAGCTCCCGACCCCTGCCGGGGCGGCGGTCTGCGCCGGATCCCCGACCAGCGTCATCGAGCGAGTCGGCACCCGTCGCATCAGCAGCCGCCACGCCATCGCGGACAGCTCCTGCGCCTCGTCGACGATGATGTGGCCGAACGCCCAGGTCCGGTCTCCGGCCGCCCGCTCGGCCGCACTGCGGTCGTCGGTCTCCTCCTGGCGCTCGGCCATCCGCTCGGCGTCGATGATGTCGTGCGCGGCCAGCACCTCGGACTCCATGTCCTCGAACTCGTAGGACTGCGATCCGGCGGACACCTCCAACACGCCCTGCGCATAGGCGATTTCCTCCTGACGGCCGGCCTCCGCCCTGGCGCGCGCGGCGCTGTCGTCCTCGCCGAGCAGCTCTGCCGCCTCGTCCAGCAGCGGTACGTCCGCCTCGGTCCACGGACCGCCCTCCCGCCGGATCAGCTCCGCGGACTCCTCGTCCAGGTGCACCGGCTCCGCGAGATAGTCGGCGAGGAAGCGCTGCGGGGTGAGCTGCGGCCACAACTCCTCGACGGCGTCGTGCACTTCGGGGCTGGTCGCCACGTCCCGGCCGAGCTGGGCGATGTCGTCGGGGCCCAGCAGATTCTCCCCGCCCAGCGGGTCCGCGCCGATCCGCTCGACGAGCTGGGAGGTCAGCTCGTCGATGATCCGGAACGCGAAGACCGGACGGGCCAGGTTGTGCGGCAGGCTGCTCTCGCGTGCGGCGTGCCGGGCGTCCTCGGCGGTCTCGCGGTGCAGCAGGAGCGTGCCGTACTCCTCGTGGTCGATCTCCCGCACCCTTTCGGGAACGGTCTGCCGGCCCCGCAACGCCTTCGCCAGCACATCGGCCATCTCCGGGCGCCCCTTCACCTCGGCGGCGGCCGGACTCTCCTCCCCGGTGGCCCGCACGCCGGGGAAGAGCTCACCGGGCGTGGCAAGCAGCACCCCGGTCTCGCCGAGCGAGGGCAGCACCTCGCCGATGTAGTCGAGGAACGCCGGGTTGGGGCCCACGATCAACACGGCCCGGCGGGCGAGCAGTTCACGGTGCTCGTAGAGCAGGAACGCCGCCCGGTGCAGCGCCACCGCCGTCTTCCCGGTGCCCGGCCCGCCCTCGACGACCATCACCCCTCGGTGCGGTGCGCGGATGATCCGGTCCTGCTCCGCCTGGATGGTGCGCACGATGTCGTGCATCCGGCCGGTGCGAGCCGCGTCCAGTGCGGCGAGCAGCACCGCGTCGGCGTCGCTGCTCTCGTGCCCGGTGCGGGTCGGGTCGCTGATGTCCATCAGCTCGTCGTGCAGCGCGGTGACGGTACGACCCTCGGTCGTCAGATGCCTTCTGCGTCGCAGCCCCATCGGGGAGTGGCCCGTCGCGAGATAAAAGGGACGTGCCGCCTCGGCCCGCCAGTCGATCAGCATCGGCTCGCCGGTCAGCTCCTCGTGCTGAATTCCCATGCGTCCGATGTGATGTGTTCGACCGTCCCCGAAATCCAGCCGACCGAAGCACAGGCCGTGCTCGGCGGCATTGATCGCCGCGAGCCGACGGGACCCCTCCGAGACCGCGACCTCCCGCTCCAGCTTGGCCTGGTAGGCGTTCCCGACCTGCGCAAGCGCCCCGCGCGCGGACTCCTGAGCCCGCGCCCTGAGCACGTCGAGACGTTCGTGGAGCGCACTGACGAATTGCTGCTCCCGCTCGATTTCACTGTTTGACAATTCCGCTCCCGCCGAGTTAGGCTGACTCCAGCGCATTAATCAATGTGCCGATCGCAGGCAAATGAAACATTGAATATACGCTGAATCGAGTCGTGGATGTCAAATTCATCCGCGACTTTCTTTTTGCCTCGACTCCCCGCCCGCCACCGGCACCGGTCGATGTGCGGCTCGCAGCCGAAGCGTCAGATGTGCGCCGAGGAGCGCCGGCTCGCACGGGGCGCCGCCCCTGCGGTCAGGCAGAGTGCCCTCGTCCCCGTCGGACGGCTCGACGTTCCTGCCCGCTGATCGGGAAACCCGGCTCACCCTTCACCACATGTCACGTACGGGTGGGCGTCGGGGGCGAGGCTCCGGCCCCTTCTCGACGCTGTGGGAACATGCCGGGCACGCGGCGCCCACCCTGCGTTGCCCCGTGAGGCCGCTGCTCAGAGGGTCGACCGACCGTGGCAGTACACGGCTCGACCGCGCAACAGCGCGGCACGGGACGGCTGGCGGCTTGCGGAACTGTTCACCCCTCTTGTGAGGTGCCGCCCCGTTCGGGTGGAGCGGCCGGCGCCCACGCGTAGGGGCCGCCGCCCTGCCAGTCGAAGATGTCCGTGTCCTCGAAGGCGGTGGCGGCGGCGTTGAGCCCCGCCCCGTTCAGCAGGTCCATCACCTCGTAGAGGCTGCCGGCCCGCCCCAGTTCCTCGCCCGCGCACGTCACCCGGCGGCGCCCGTCGGAGTCCGGCGGGAACACGGTGACCAAAGTTGCCATGCGGACAGTCTGTGGCTGCGCCCGCCCGGCCGGTGTATGCCACACCGGGCAACGATCGCCCCCACCACTGCCCCCGCCGGCTATCCGAACCACGCGGCACCCCGGCGACAACCGACGGATGGCGGGGCCTCGTCCGCTGTGACAACTGCCCGTCATACGCCGGACCGAGAGCCGCCGAACGGCCCTGATCACCTCTCAACTCCAGCTGTGGAACCCGAGGCTCACCAAGCCCTCGCACACTCCCCGCCGTCGGGCTGGATGCGGCGCTGCGGCCCGCGGCCACCGCATCGATCGGCGTCCGCACAACTCACGACGGTCCGAGGTGTCTGCGCCACTTCGGGCTGCCGGTCAGTCCCGTACGAGACAGAACGGGTGGCCTGCCGGGTCCGCGAAGATGCGCCAACTCCGAGCGCCGTCACCCTCGTCGAGCAGTGTGGCGCCACGTTCGAGGACGTCCTGCTGGGCCTGATCCAGGTCCTCGACCCCCAGGTCGAGGTGGAACTGCTGGGGGCGAGCAGGGTCCAGCCACCTCGGCGGCTGATGGTCCTGCACGCGTTGGAAGGACAGCACAAACCCACTGTCGGTGTGGAGCGTCGCCCAGTCGTCGTCGACCGACCACCGCGGATCCGGCTGGTTCACCACACCGCCGAGAAGCGACTGGTAGAACCGGGACAGCTCGACGACATCCGCACAGTCCAGCACCACACACTGCAGCTTGGCGATCATGAAGGCCAGCGTAGGACACCCCTGCGCGCGCAGATCCCGATCGCGCTGCAGTCGGAGCGCCAGGAGCCGTGTGAACGACGGGGCAATGTCACTCACTCACGCCAGAAGCCCTCTGCGAAGATCGCAAAGGGCTTCTGATCACCGTCGGGACGGCGGGATTTGAACCCACGACCCCTTGACCCCCAGTCAAGTGCGCTACCAAACTGCGCCACGTCCCGGTGCTGCTCCGGTCCTGGGCTCTGCCCCTGACCGGCCGTGCACGAGAACAATACCTCACTTCCGGGGGTGCTCGCGCACAGCGTCGGGGCCGCTCAACAGCGGTACGGGCGGGGGTGCGGCAAGCAGAACGATCAAGAGCCGAACGTGGGTCGGGAGATGCTCTCCCGAGCCGGCGGTGAGGCGCCCGGAGCCTCGGAGAGCCTGCCAAGCGGCGGGAACCTCCGTCGAGAACATCGCCGGCGTGTGAATCCCGACAGCCCGGCAGGCCCTGGTGTTGATCGACACCTATGACCACCTGGGTGCGGATGCTCTGCACGCCTCGGTGCGCAGGGCGCTGCCCGGGATTGTCGAGCTGCTGGAGCAGGCACGCCGCGCGAACGTTTCCTTCGTCCACGTCAACGACGAGTTCGGCCGACGGCGTTCACACCACGGGGAGTTGATCGAGTGTGCGCAAGGCGGCCCCGAGGAGCCTGGCGGCACCCGTGCACCCGTCCGAGCGGCGGCGAGCCGGCGTGCACCCTGGATGGTCGCGCATACCCCGGCGTGCGATTTTCGCGGGGCCGGTGCGTGTGCACGTTCGCTGTGCGGCGTCACCGGACTGTCGCGGGTCGGGCTGTCCGGCCAACGGTCGCGAGGTAATGGTCCGCTCCGTGGCGGCGGCAGGGGCGCCCTGCCGTTTGACTTCATGGATGCGGGGGACCCGGGGCAGATGTCTCTGCTGCGACCGCCGGGTGGGTGTGCCAGGCAGACCGCCTCCGACCTGCTGGCCGACGTACCCGAGGCCGCGGAAGCGGCGGCCGGGGCGATGACCCTTGGACGCGCCGAGAACGGGTGGTGATCCGTGCCGACCAACCCCACCGAGGGCCAGGGGCAGAGCGCGCTGCCGCCTGCGGAGCCGAACGGGCCCGCGAGGTGTCCCGCAGGCTCCGACGTCCCTGCCGGGCAGCCCGTACCCGTCGATCGGCCCGCACCCGAGGAGCCGTCCGAGCCGCGGTCCGCGCCAGAGGAGCAGAACGGACCCGGGGCGCGGGACGTGCCTGCGGTGTGGGAGGTGTCCGGGGGGCCGCAGGCGGACCCGGTGCCGGTGTGTGCGTCCGAAGGCAGGCGGGTCCGCACCGAACCGGGAGGTCCGGCGTTGGTGGAGGGGCCGGTGGAGGTGCGCCTGCCGGACGGCGGCACTGCCCGCTCCGACCGTTTTCTGGTGGCGATCTGCATGTGCCGTAGGAGCGCCTGCTACCCCTGGTGCGACACCAGCCACCGTCGTCGGCAGCGACGAGCCGGCCCCGCCGCCGACGCGACCTGATCGGCGTGGGACCGGACCGGCGCCGCCCGGACGGGATTTCGGACCGGTGCCGGTTGCGGCTCAGTCGGCGGGAAGCGGTACGGGGAGGGAGCCGGGCAGCGGGACCCGCAGTGACGAACTGCCCTGCTCCCAGGCGTGGTTGAGATGGCGGGCGAAGTCGTCCTCGACCAGCTCGGCGGCGCGTATCCCGAACACCACGTCGGGAGCGAGCGCGGGCTCCTGGGTGAGGAGATCGTCGATCACCTCGTGCCGCATCACCTGTTCGTGGACGGCGTCGGCCTCGATGTGCTCGGCGTAGAAGTGCACACATGCCTTGTCGGCGCCGAAGCGCCGCAGTGCGTTGACCATCCGCCGGGCGCTCGGGGCGGTGGTGATCTCGGCGGCGGCGAAGTGGCCCACCAGCGCGCCGCGCAGCGACCGGTGCAGACCGAGGAGCGACATCAGGTTGACCCAGGCCAGGGTCGGCGCGGGTACGTGCGGCAGATAGCGCAGATAGCCGGGGTCGAGCCCCGCGCCCTCCAGGAGGTCGGTGTAGAGCCGGGAGTGTGCGCGCTCGGCGTGACCGCCGCCGAACTCGTCGTACTCCACTGCCACCAGTGCGGCCTTGGCCCGCCCCCGCAGACGGGGGATGACCCAGGCGTGCGGATCGGCCTCCTTGAGGTGGTAGACGGAGCGGTGCGCCAGGAACTCCTGCATCTGCCACCACTCACCGCGTCTGGCGAGGTGTCGGGACGGGCCGCCACCGCCGATCGGCTCCACGAGCAGTTCCTCCACCACGGCCGACACGTCGTCGCCCTCCGGCAGACGGGCCCGGAGCCCCGTCAGGAACACCGCCTCCACCTCGCCGCGGAAGCGCAGCAGCTCGGGGTCCCACTCCCACTGGTCCGGCACTCCGGGAAGGCCCTGGTAGTGCAGCTCGTAGCAGAGCAGCAGGGCCAGTTGAAGGTCGTCGCCGAACGGTTCGGCGCCGGCCGGGCTGGGCAGTGCGGTTGCGCCGACGCGGGGTTCGCCGGTCAGTGTCGAGAGCACTGCGGACGACAGCGGCCCACGGGCCGGCGGCAGCGCGGCCTTGGGCGGGGCGGGGTCGGTGAGGGTGGTCATGTGCGGTCTCCCTTCGGGTGCGGACGTCGTACGGGTGCGGTCCCCGCCGGGGCCGTGACCGCCGGCGCACCGGTCACGGGCCGGAGCAGCTCCCGGTTGAGCTGCGTCATCAGGGCCCGCCGCCCCCGGGCGCCGGCGCGCAGCTGCCGTTCCGCGCCCGTGCCGCGAGCCAGGAGCTCTTCGACCGCGCCGACAACCCACTTCTGGTCGCCGCTCACCCGCAGCGCCTGGTCGACCTCGGCGAGGAGGCGTTCCACCAGCTCCTGGGCGGGCACCGGGCGAGCCGCCCACGGGTCGACCCCCGCTCCCCGCAAGCCGTGCCGGGCGGCGGCCCACACCGCGGCGGCGGCCGTCTGGGCGCCGAAGTCGGCCGGCGGCCGTCCCTCCTGCGCGGCGATGTGCGCGGTGGTGACCAGGGCCCGGGCGAGCGCTGCCTGAAGTACGGCCTCGTCCACCGATGCCGCGGTGTCCGCGACACGGAACTCCACGGTCGGCCAGGCGGGGGAGGGCCGAACCAACCAGAAGCTCATCCGTTCGTCCACGAGGCATCCGTACGCAGCCAGGCGCGCGACCTCCTCCCGGTGGCCGGCGGCCGAGCCGAACAGCGGAGGGACGCCCGAGCCGGGCAGCCGCGCCTGTTCGAGCAGGCGCCAGGAGACGAAACCGGTGTCCCTGCCGAGGTGGTACGGAGAGTTCGCGGACAGCGCGAGCAGAGTCGGCAGCCACGGGCGCACCCGGTCCACGACCTGCACGGCCGTCTCCGTGTCCGGCACACCGACATGGATGTGGCAACCGCACACCTGGTAGTCGGCGACCACCTCGCGGTGAGCGGAGTGGATGCGCCGAAAGCGCGCACCCGCGCTCAACGGCACCCGGCCACCGGGGAACGGGGCGGTGGCGGAGGGAAGCAGTGCCGCTCCCGCACTCCGTGCGGCCTCCGCCAGGGCACGTCTGTTGTCCCACAGCTGCCCGGCTGCCTCGGCGATGTCCTCGCAGACGGCCGTGGTCGACTCCACCTGGCTGGTCAGCAGCTCCGGTTGGTAGCGGGCCGGGTCGCCGCCGGCCCGCCCCACCAACTCCAGCACCTCCGGCGCCTTCCCGCAGGGCCGACCGGTCTCCCGGTCCACCAGCAAGAACTCCTCCTCGACGCCGAGCGTCGGGCTTCCTGCCGTAACCGCTGCCGGGGCCGCGGCCGAGCCCGCGGTTGTCATTGCGCCGTCCTGTGCGGACCGGGACCGTGCGCCCAGCGCGGACCGGGGCCGTGTGGACCTCGGCCCCGGTACGGCACACCAGTGCTCGTGCTCGATGCGGTCATCGGACGCGTGCCTCCCTCGGTACCGGCTCTGCCGCGTGTTGGTGCGGGCTCGAGGCCGACGTCGCCGCTGCCGACGGCCCCGGGCCCGAGGCAGTGCGGCCTTCTGCGCACGCCGGGTGCCCGCCGGGAAGGCGGAAGAAACAGGAGAGTGCGAGGAGCGGCGGTTCCCACCCAACCCACCCGTGCTCGTCCACCGGGAGTCCCGCACGGGCGCGACCTGCTCCGCGCCCGTGCGGCTTCTCCGCGGAGTTGGGACGATGTACACGCCACGGAGTGCCTGCGGGCGTCGTGCGGCGACCCCACTCGTGACGTCGTCCGCGGGCCGCGGTTCCGTCTGAGGAGGTGGCGCGGGGATGAGCGGGACCTCGACGAGCATGGCGCGGTTGCTGGCGGCGGTGGAGGAGGCGCCGCCGGTCGACTCGGTGCTGGTGGTCGCCGGCCTGCTGGCCGAGCAGCTCCGGGCCACCGAAGTGTGCTTCCTGATCACCGACGTCGGGGGCAATGTGGCCTGGCGGCTGCCGGCGGCGTGGGCGAACAGGCACACGGACGGCAGCCCCGAGTCGTTGCGCGGAACCCTGTACGACGAGGTGATCCGTGCCCAGAGCCTGCGCGTCGTTCCCGAGGCCGTTGCGGGCGGCGGCGGGGAGATGAGTCGGGCGGTGGCCCCGGTGACCGCCCGCGGCGACTCCATCGGGGTGCTGGAGTTGCTGATGCCCGGCAGACCGAGCACCCAGGACGAGCTGTACATCGCGCAGGCCGCTCACGCGCTGGCGTACGTGGTGACGAGCAACCGCCGCTTCACCGACCTGTACGAGTGGGGCCGCCGCAGCGTGACCCCCACCCTGGCCGCCGAGATCCAGCAGAACCTCCTGCCTCCGGCGCTGACCGTGGAGGCGGGGCAGGCAACGGTCGCCGCCGCGCTGGAGCCGTCCGCCGAAGTCGCGGGAGACACCTACGACTTCAGCCTCGACGAGGGCACCCTGCACGTGGCCGTGACCGATGCCATGGGCCACAACGAGGACGCCGCCCTGCTCGCCACCCTGGTGACAGGCGCTCTGCGCCAGTCCCGCCGCTCCGGTGCCACCTTGGCCGAACAGGCCCGTGCCGCCCACCGGGCCCTCCTGGACCACAGGCCGGACGCCACCGCCACCGGACTGCTGCTGCGCGTCGACCTGACCACCGGCGGCGTGCGCATGGTCAACGCCGGCCATCCGTGGCCACTGCGCCTGCGCGACGGCAGGTCGCAGGAGATCGAGCCGGAGGTCGACCTCCCCTTCGGCTCTCCCTGGAGCGGCGAATACCGGACGCAGGTGGTCGATCTGGACCCCGGCGACCGGCTGCTGCTGTTCACGGACGGCGTGACCGAGCGCAACACCGAGGCTCTGGACCTGCCGGCTCTGCTGGAGCGGGACGCGCAGCTGCACCCCCGCGAGGCCGTCCGCTTCCTCGCCCGCGCGCTGCGGGAGGCGACCGGCGGCCACATCATCGACGACGCCACCGTCGTCTGCCTGGACTGGTACGGGCCCGGCTCCAGCCGCCGCGAGAGCAGCAGCGGCGCCGAACAGGGGCATGCGCCGGGCGCACTCGGCACCTGAACGAGGTCCGCGCAAAGGCGCGAGAGCTCGCCGGCGTCCGCGCCGCCGCCCGGCGTCCCACCCCCACGTCGCGTAGGCCCGCGCGCGACCGCGCGCGCAGGTCAACCGGCGGGTGCGACGGGGCGGTTCGGCGCCTGCCGGGTTCCTCCTTGTCTGCTCAGTAGCATGCCGAGCATGGCCATCAGACTTGAGAACGTCGGTATCGCCGTTCGCGACATCGAAGCCGCGATCTCCTTCTTCACCGACCTCGGTCTCGAGGTCGCCGGTCGGGACACGATCAGCGGCGAATGGGCCGACACCGCCGTCGGACTCGACGGCAATCACGCGAAGATCGCGATGCTTCGCACTCCAGACGGCCAGGGGTTTCTGGAGCTCTTCGAGTACATCCATCCGGAAGCCGTCGAGACGGAGCCCACTCGGCCGCACGAGATCGGTATGCACCGCGTCGCCTTCTCCGTCGACGACATCGACGCGGCGCTCGAGGTCGCCGCGGGGCACGGGTGCCACCCGCTTCGAGGGGTGGCGAACTACGAGGACGTGTACCGGCTCGCGTATGTCCGCGGACCCAGCGGAATCATCGTGATGCTCGCGCAGAACCTCGCGCAGAACCTCGGGCGGAGCTGACCGTTCGCTGCCCGCCTGCCCGCCTGCCCGCCTGCCCGCCTGCCCGCCTGCCCGCCTGCCCGCCTGCCCGCCTGAGGTCCTGGGGCCTGTACGGCCGGGACTCCGCTCGTGCGGCGGGGTGCGGGTGTGTACCGGGGCGGAAGGGCGGCGGGCCAACTCCGGTTCAGAGGGCTCTGGTTCGGGCATGTCGGAACGGTGGACGTCGAGCGTTCTCGAATCGTTGCCTGTGTCGGGGCCGGTTCGCGGAGTCGCTGGGCGTCGCTCGGGGAGTGCCGGTGTGCGTCTCGTGCCCGGGCGGGCGGTTCGGTGCCCGACTCGCGGGCAGGGAACGGGCGGGTTCGGATGGCTGAACGGGCGCTCCGTCGATTGACCGTCGCTTCGGGAGACCCTTGCCGGCGCTGGGTGGTCGCGCTTTCCGGCATTACTTGCTCGTACGGAAACGGGCAGACTCGGGCATGATCGATCTCACTGTGTGTCTGGTGACGCCCGTCACTGCACGGTAAAACTCTGTGGCAAGGAGCCCGAACGGGCACGAACGGTCGAACGCGGCCCGTGCGTGCCCCACCCGGCGACCGGCCGTACCGCGCACAGCGCCGGACAGCGGCGGTCGCGGGCCGGTTGGGCGGTCGGACGGCATCAGTGCGCGGACCGGCCGGACGACCGGCGGGCGCAACGAAAGTCGCGAAGAAATACCGAGGTGGCCGGTGAGCGCGGAGGACAGACAGCGGGCGATCGTTGCCGCTGCACGCAGCGCCGGCTCAGTGGACGTCGGCGAGCTGGCGACCGAGCTGGGCGTCGCGAAGGAGACGGTCCGCCGCGATCTGCGGCTGCTGGAGGACCACGGGCTGGTGCGCCGTACCCACGGCGGCGCCTACCCGGTCGAGAGTGCGGGATTCGAGACGACCCTCGCCTTCCGCACCACCATGAACGTCCCGGAGAAACGCCGGATCGCCAGCGCCGCGGCGGGACTTCTGGGCGACGCGGAGACGGTCTACATCGACGAGGGGTACACGCCCCAGCTGATCGCCGAGGAACTGCCCGTCGGGCGACCGCTGACCATCGTGACGACCTCGCTGGCGACGGCGGGCGTGCTCGCCGAGCGCGAGGAGTGCACCGTGCTGCTGCTCGGCGGCCGGGTGCGCGGCGGCACCTTGGCCACGGTCGAGCACTGGGCGGTGCGGATGCTCTCCGGCTTCGTCATCGACCTCGCCTTCCTCGGGGCCAACGGCATCTCCCGCGAGCTGGGCCTGACCACTCCGGACCCGGCCGTGGGCGAGGTCAAGGCCCAGGCGATCAAGGTCTCCCGGCGCCGGGTCCTGGTCGGGATGCACACCAAGTTCGCCGCGGTGAGCTTCGCGAGGTTCGCGGAGGTCTCCGACTTCGAGGCGATCGTCACCAGCAGCGGCCTTTCGACCGCCGAGGCGCAGCGCTACTCCCTGCTGGGCCCGCAGGTCATTCGGGTCTGAGCCGACCGGACTGTCCGGGCCGCACCACCCCTCCGCGGCCCGGGGCGTCCGACCGGCGAGCGCCCGGGCACTTCGTGCCGCAGATCCGGTGCGCCGGCACCCCACGCGCCGGCGACGTCCGCGCCGGACACCGCACCACCCGTACGAGAAGGCGTACCCGCAACCCCCCATACCGCAATTCCACGATGGCGACCCATCCGGACGAGACGGGTCGTCGGTCCGACTCCCCAGCCGGCAGACGGCGTTGTTCCGTCTGCCTGAGAGAAATGTGAACGGAGCTCTCGATGCGCAGTCAGAGCCGACATCGCAACCGCGCAGCACTCGCCCTCCTGACCGCCGGTGGGCTTGTGGTCGTCAGCGGCTGTGCGGGCGCGGGAGACCTGTTGGGCGGTGGTGGTGACACGATCAACGTGCTGATGGTCAACAACCCGCAGATGACCGACCTGCAGAAACTCACCGCCAAGCACTTCACGAAGAAGACCGGCATCAAGGTGCAGTTCACCGTGCTGCCGGAGAACGACGTGCGGGACAAGATCGGGCAGGACTTCGCCAACCAGGCCGGCCAGTACGACGTCGCGACGATCAGCAACTACGAGACGCCGATCTACGCCCGCAACGGCTGGCTGCACGAGCTGGACCCGTATCTGGGCAAGGACAAGAAGTACGACGAGAAGGACGTCCTGGACCCGATGCGCCAGTCCCTCACGGGGGACGACGGCAAGATGTACGCGCAGCCGTTCTACGGCGAGTCCTCGTTCCTGATGTACCGCAAGGACATCTTCGACAAGGCCGGGCTCGAAATGCCGGACAAGCCCACCTGGAAGCAGGTCGCCGACCTCGCTGCGGAGGTGGACGGCGAACAGAAGGGCATGAAGGGCATCTGCCTGCGCGGACTGCCCGGTTGGGGCGAGCTGACCGCGCCGCTGACAACGGTGGTCAACACCTTCGGCGGCACCTGGTTCGACGAGAACTGGGAGGCGCAGCTGACCTCGCCGGAGTTCACCAGGGCGACCGAGTTCTACGTCGACCTGCTGCGCAAGCACGGCCAGGCCGGCGCCGCGCAGTCCGGCTACGCCGAGTGCCTCAACAACATGACGCAGGGCAAGAGCGCGATGTGGTACGACGCGACCGCCGGCGCCGGTTCGCTGGAGGACGGCAAGTCCCCGGTCAAGGGCAAGATCGGCTACGTTCCCGCGCCGGTGGAGAAGACCGAGAGCTCGGGCTGGCTCTACACCTGGGCCTGGGCCATGCAGAAGGCGTCGAACAACAGCGACAAGGCGTGGAAGTTCATCTCCTGGGCGTCCAGCAAGGAGTACGAGGAGCTGGTCGGCAAGGAGCGCGGCTGGGCCAACGTACCGGCCGGCAAGCGTGCTTCGACGTATCAGAACGAGGAGTACAAGAAGGCCGCGGACGGGTTCTCCGAGGTGACCTTCCAGGCCATCAACCAGGCCAAACCGCGTGAGCCCGGAGTCCAGAAGCGTCCCGCCCCCGGCATCCAGTTCGTCGGAATCCCGGAGTTCACGGATCTGGGCACCAAGGTCTCGCAGGAGATCAGCGCGGCCATAGCCGGCCGGCAGTCCGTCGCCAGTGCGCTGAAGAAGTCGCAGGAGCTGGCCGACAAGGTGGGCAAGGAGTACCAGAACCGATGACAGCCACATCCACCTCCACCGAGGCCACCGCCGAGGCACCGAAGTCGCCTCCGGGCGGCGGGAGTTCGGGACGCGGACGCAAGAACGCCGAAAGCGGGGGAGCCCGCCGGCTCAGCCGCTGGTCGACCAGGGCACCGCTGCTGCCCGCGCTGGTCTTCCTGATCGTGATGACCCAGCTGCCGTTCGTGGCGACGCTGGTCATCTCGCTCTTCGACTGGAACTCGCTCTACCCCGACGCCCGCGAATTCAGCGGACTCGGCAACTACGGCACGGTGCTGAGCGACGAGGCCATGCGCGGCTCCGTCCTCAACACGGTGCTGCTGACCGCCACCGTCGTCATCGTCTCGCTGGCGCTCGGTCTGGCCATCGCGCTGCTGCTGGACCGCAAGTTCCGCGGCCGGGGCCTGGTCCGCACGATGATGATCGCGCCCTTCCTGATCGTCCCGGTCGCCGCGGCGCTGCTGTGGAAGCACGTGCTGTACAACCCGGAGTACGGCCTGTTCAACGGCGCCATCAACTGGCTGGCCTCGCTGGTCGGGGTCGAGGACCCGGTGCAGCCCGACTGGGTCTCGGAGATGCCGCTGGTGGCGGTGCAGGCCTCGCTGATCTGGCAGTGGACGCCGTTCATGATGCTGATCCTGCTGGCCGGCCTCCAGAGCCGACCGCTGGACGTCATCGAGGCGGCCCGCATCGACGGCGCGAGCAACTGGCAGATCTTCCGCTACATCACGCTGCCGCATCTGCGCCGCTACCTGGAGCTCGGCGGACTGCTCGGCTCCATCTACGTCGTGCAGAACTTCGACGCCGTCTACACCATCACCCGCGGTGGCCTGGACACCGCGAACCTGCCCTACACCATCTACGAGACCTTCTACCAGGCGCACGAGTACGGACTGGCCTCCGCGGCGGGCGTACTGGTCGTCATCGGTTCGATCATCCTCGCCACCTTCGCGCTGCGAGTGGTTTCGTCCCTGTTCAGTGAGGAGGCGTCCCGGTGATGAGTACCGCGACAGTCACCCGTACACCTCGCGGCGCGGACAAGGTCCGCCCCGATCCCCGGACCCGCTCGCAGCGTCGGCGCAACGCGGCGCTCGGCCTGCTGGCCTGGGCCGTGGCCCTGATGTTCTTCCTGCCCGTGGCGTGGATGGTGCTGACCTCCTTCCACGCCGAGTCGGACGCCGCGACCAACCCGCCCTCGCTGATGGCCCCGTTGACCCTGGACAGCTACCGGGAGTTCTTCGGTGCGGGCGGCGGTGCCAGCCCCTGGCCGCCGCTGCTGAACTCGGTCGGCGCCTCGCTCATCTCCACCGCCCTGGTGCTGCTGCTGGCCATTCCGGCGGCGTACGCGCTGGCGATCCGTCCGGTGGAGAAGTGGCGCGACGTCCTGTTCTTCTTCCTGTCCACCAAGATGCTGCCGGTGGTCGCCGGTCTGCTGCCGATCTACCTCTTCGCCCGCAACGCCGGGATGCTGGACAACATCTGGCTGCTCATCCTGCTCTACACCTCGATGAACCTGCCGATCGCGGTGTGGATGACGCACTCCTTCCTCGCGGAGGTGCCGGTGTCGCTGATCGAGGCCGCGCAGCTGGACGGTGCGAAGCTGTCGACGATCCTGCTCCGAGTCATCGCGCCCATCGCCGGGCCGGGCATCGCGGCGACGGCGCTGATCTGCTTCATCTTCAGCTGGAACGAGATGCTGTTCGCGCGGGTGCTGACCGGTGTCACCGCCCAGACCGCGCCGGCCTTCCTGACGATGTTCATCACCAGCCAGGGGCTCTTCCTCGCACAGCTGTGCGCAGCCTCGTTCATCATCTCCCTGCCGGTGCTCGCCGCGGGGTTCGCCGCCCAGGACAAGCTGGTCCAGGGCCTGTCGCTTGGAGCCGTGAAATGAAAGCCGCCCTCATCGAAGCCCCCGGCGTCGTCACCGTCACCGAGGTGCCCGACCCGACGCCCGGTCCGCGAGAGGTGGTCGTCAAGGTCGCCTCCTGCGGGCTGTGCGGGACGGATCTGCACATCATGGAGGGCGAGTTCGCGCCGACCCTGCCGGTCGTACCGGGCCACGAGTTCGCCGGCGAGGTCGCGGCGATCGGCACCGGGGTGACCGAGGTCGCGGTCGGCGACCGGGTCGCGGTGGACCCCTCGCTGTACTGCCACGAGTGCCGCTACTGCCGTGAGGGCCACAACAACCTCTGCGACCGCTGGAACGCCATCGGCGTGACCACCGCGGGCGGGGCCGCCGAGTACGCGGTCGCACCGGTGGCCAACTGCGTGCGCCTGCCCGACCACGTCGGCCTCCAGGACGCCGCACTGATCGAGCCGCTGTCCTGCGCGGTGCGCGGCTACGACATCCTCTCGGCCAAGATGGCCTCCAAGGTGCTGATCTACGGATCGGGAACCATGGGCCTGATGATGCTGGAGCTGGCCAAGCGCACCGGCGCGGCCTCGGTCGAGATGGTCGACATCAACGCCGAACGCCTCGCCACCGCCGAGAAGTTGGGATGCAGCGCGAGCGCGACCAACGCCGACGAGCTGGACCGGCCCACCGGCTGGGACATCGTCATCGACGCCACCGGCAACGCCAAGGCCATCCAGGACGGTCTCGGCCGAGTGGCGAAGGCGGGCACCTTCCTCCAGTTCGGTGTCTCCGACTACGCCACGACCGCCACCATCGAGCCGTACAAGATCTACAACCAGGAGATCACCATCACCGGCTCGATGGCGGTCCTGCACAGCTACGAGCGGGCGGCCGAGCTGTTCGCGACCGGGGTCATCGACCCGAAGGTGTTCATCAGCGACCGCATTCCGCTGGCCGAGTACCCGCGTGCGATCGACCAGTTCAAGGCCGGTATCGGCCGCAAGGTGCTGGTGGTGCCCTGAACCACCGCCGCCCGGCCGTACGGCGGGCAGTGAGCAGGTGAACGGGGAGCGGGCCCCGGTCGGCACATGTCGACCGGGGCCCGCTCTCGCTCCGCGCCGGCCCGGCCCGGCGTTCCGCGACGGTCGAGCCCTCGTCCCGCCCCGGCCGCCGTCGGTCCGCCCCGGCCGCCCCCGCGCCCGTGCGCCGGGCCGTTTCGCCGGGCTCCGGGGGCGGGTTCAGCGTTCCAGCACGAGGGCCTGGCCCTGGCCCACGCCGATGCACAGGGCGGCCAGTCCGGTGCCCGAGCCGGCCGCGGCGAGCTGGTGCGCGACCGCGCCCGCGATGCGCGCGCCCGAGGCACCCAGCGGGTGGCCGAGAGCCAGCGCGCCGCCGCGCGGGTTGACCGACTCCGGGTCCAGTTCGGGCCATTCGGCGAGGCAGCCCAGCACCTGCGCGGCGAACGCCTCGTTCAGCTCCACGGTGGTCAGCGCGGCAAAATCGGTCCCCGCCCGGGCCAGCGCCCGCCGTACGGCCTCCACCGGGCCGAGCCCGAAGAGCTGCGGCTCGATCCCGGTGGTGGCCGAGGCACGGATACGGGCCAGCGGCTCGCGCCCGGTGGCGGCGAGCCCGTCCTCGTCGGTCAGCAGCAGCGCCGCCGCGCCGTCGTTGAGCGGTGAGGAGTTGCCCGCGGTGACGGTGCCGTTCTCCTGACGGAAGACCGGCTTCAGCTTGCCCAGCGCCTGCGGGGTGCTGCCGTCCCGCACGCTCTCGTCGCGCGGCAGCTCCACTCCCGGCACCGCCACCGTCTCCGCGTCGTACAGTCCCTCCTGCCACGCCCGTACGGCCTTGCGGTGGCTGGCGGCGGCGTACTCGTCCTGCTGCTCACGGGTGATCGCGTGGCGGTCGGCGACGAGTTCGGCACCCTCGCCCAGGGAGACGGTCCACTGCGGGGGCATCGCCGGGTTGGTCATCCGCCAGCCCAGCGTGGTGGAGTGCATCTGCGGGGCGGCGGCGGGGAACGCCCGCTCGGGCTTGGGCACCACCCACGGGGCGCGGCTCATCGACTCCACTCCGCCCGCGACCACCACGGACGCGTCGCCGCAGGCCACCGTACGGGCCGCCTGGAGCACGGCCTCCATCCCGGAGGCGCACAGCCGGTTGACCGTCACTCCGGGAACGGAGACGGGCAGCCCCGCGAGCAGCACCGCCATCCGTCCGACGTTGCGGTTCTCCTCGCCGGCGCCGTTGGCGTTGCCGAACACCACATCGTCGATCCGGGCCGGGTCCAGGTCGGGAGTCCGGTCCACCAGTGCCCGCAGCACATGTGCGGCCAGATCGTCGGGCCGCACCCCGGACAGCGCGCCGCCGTACTTGCCCACCGGCGTGCGGACGGCGTCGACTACATAGACATCGCGAAGACGGTCGTTGGTCATGGAACCGGATCGTGTCAGCAGCAGGAGGAGTTGACCAGACGCCCGGGTCGGGAACGCACCGGCCGCGGGCGCACCCGCGCGCTTCCCGGCGCAACGGGCGTGCGGTCCTAGCGTGGAGCGATGGACGTACTGGTCACCGGAGGAGCGGGCTTCATCGGCTCGCACATCGTCAACGCACTGCGGGAGGCGGGCCATCGCACCGTCGTACTGGATCTGCGGCCCTCGCCGCCGGACGCGCGCGCCGACCGCGAGGTGAGCGGGGACGTGCGCGATCCGGACACCGTCCGCAGGGCGCTGGACGGCGTCGACGCCGTCTGCCACCAGGCCGCGAAGGTGGGGTTGGGCAAGGGGCTTTCGGACGCCGCGGACTATGTGTCGACCAACGACCTGGGCACCGCCGTACTGCTGGAGCGGATGGCGGACGGGCCGCAGCGCCCGCTGGTGCTCGCCGGGTCGATGGTGGTCTACGGGGAGGGGCGCTACGAATGCGCCGAGCACGGAGTGCAGCGTCCCGGCCCGCGTCCCGAACAGTCCCTGCGCCAGGGGTGGTTCGAACCGGCCTGTCCGCGCTGCTCGGCGCCGCTGTGTCCCGGACTGGTCGGCGAGGACGCACCGGTGGACCCGCGCAACGTGTACGCCACCACCAAGCTCGCCCAGGAGCATCTGGCCGCCGCCTGGGCGCGCGCCACCGGCGGCGGCGCGATCAGCCTGCGGTACCACAACGTCTACGGCCCCCGGATGCCCCGGGACACCCCGTACGCCGGTGTGGCCTCCTTCTTCCGGTCGGCGCTGGCCCGCGGCGAGGCGCCCCGGGTCTTCGAGGACGGCGGCCAGCGCCGGGACTTCGTCCACGTCGCGGACGTCGCCCGCGCCAATGTCGCCGCCCTGGAGGAGCTGGCGGCCGGTGGCGCAGGCGGGCTGCGCGCGTACAACGCGGGCAGCGGCGATCCGCACACCGTGGGCGAGATGGCGACCGCGCTCGCCGACGCCCACGGCGGCCCCGCCCCGGTGGTGACCGGCGAGTACCGGCTCGGCGACGTCCGGCACATCACGGCGGACTCCGCCAGATTGCGCCGGGAACTGGGCTGGCGGCCCGAAGTGGGCTTCCGCGAGGGCATGGAGGGCTTCGCTGCGGCGCGTCACTGACAGTGGCGACGGTCCGCCGCGCACCCGTGGCTCCGGGCCGGTGGCGCGCGGACCTGCGTGCAGACCCGCCCGCCACCGCAGCCCCGGGCGGACCCTGAGCGGATCCGGGCGGCCCCGGCGAGGTGCACCGGAGGTCCGACCGGGCGGCACTGGTGCCGCCGGGAGGCGCTGTGCGGGCGGCCCGTCCGCGTTTCGTACGTCCTTACGCCCTGATTATGGCGTTGTGTCCTCGTACTCTGAGGGAGATGAACACCACGCCAACACCCCGAGGAAATCTGGTGCTGCCGTGCTTGGACGAGGCGGCGGCGCTGCCCTGGGTCCTGGCGCGGGTGCCGGTCGACTGGCAGGCGATCGTCGTCGACAACGGTTCGACCGACGGTTCCGCGCGGATCGCCGCCGAGCTGGGCGCCACTGTCGTGCACGAGTCCAGACGCGGTTTCGGCGCGGCCTGCCACGCCGGGCTGCTGGCGGCCAAGGCCGATCTGGTCGCGTTCTGCGACTGCGACGGTTCGCTCGACCCGGGTGAGGTGACCCGTGTCGCCGAACCGGTCGCCGCGGGCCGAGCCGACCTCGTGCTCGCCCGGCGCAGGCCCACCGGGCGCGGCGCGTGGCCGGTGCACGCCCGCGCCGGGAACCTGGCGCTCTCCCGCATGGTCCGACGGCGCACCGGCGTACGGCTGCACGATCTGGGCCCGCTGCGCGCCGCCCGCCGGCTCGAACTGCTGGAGCTGGGACTCAACGACAGACGCAGCGGCTACCCGCTGGAGATGGTCGTCCGCGCCGCCGACCGGGGCTGGCGGATCAGCGAGACCGCCGTGGCCTACCGGCCGCGCACCGGCCGTTCGAAGGTCACCGGGACCTGGCGCGGCACGTACCACGCGGTGCGCGACATGCGGGCGGTGCTGCGATGACCACCCCCGCGCCGCACCGCCGCACCGCCCCCGCTCCGCACACCGCGGGCCGGGACCTGACGGTCCTGGTCATCGCCAAGGAACCGGTCCCGGGCCGGGTGAAGACCCGCCTCACCCCGTGCTTCACCGCGGAACAGGCCGCGCTGCTCGCAGGCGCCGCCCTGGCCGACACCCTGGCAACCGTGCGCGCACTGCCGTGCACCCACCGCATCGTGGCACTCCAGGGGCAGCCCGGCCCGTGGCTGCCGGACGGCTTCGAGGTGGTGCCGCAGGGCACGGGCGGACTCGACGAACGCATCGAGCGCGCCTTCGCCCGCTGCGTGGGGCCGACCCTGCTGCTGGGCATGGACACCCCGCAACTGCACGCCGGGCACCTCGCCCCGCTGCTGGCCGCGGACGCCTGGGAG
Source organism: Streptomyces sp. XM4193 (assembly GCF_023072595.1). Classification (GTDB taxonomy): domain Bacteria; phylum Actinomycetota; class Actinomycetes; order Streptomycetales; family Streptomycetaceae; genus Streptomyces. The sequence continues at coordinate 263,816 of NZ_JALLGK010000007.1, read as the reverse complement.
AGCTGCGACGCCTGGTACGGGCCGGCCACCGACGGCGGGTTCTGGGCGTTGGCCCTGCGCGAGCCGCGCCCCGGACTGGTGCGCGGCGTACCGATGTCGCGGCCGGACACGGGCGCGCTCCAGCGGTCGCGACTGACCGGGCAGGGGCTGCGCGTCGCGGACCTGCCGGCGCTCACCGACGTCGACACCGCGGCCGACGCGGCCGACGTCGCACCGCTGTGCTCGGGCGAGTTCGCCGCCGTGCACCGCGCACTGCTCGCCGACCGTCCCGGCGCCGAGCCTCCCGCCGCGTCCGGCGCCGAGCGGCCCACCGCCCGTTCCCTCCGGGCCGAAGCCCCGTACCCAGCCGCCGAGACCACCTCGGAGACCCGATGACCGCCACCTCGCCGCAGCAGCCGGGCGACGAACTCTCCTGGCGCACCGACCCCTACTCCGACGCCCTGCGCGAGGGCCGGGGCCCGCTGTATCTGCGCCGCAGCGACGGCTGGCTGCTGCCGCTGGAGGTCGAGCGCTGGTGCGGGGGTGCGGACGCCGCCGACATGACGGTCCTGCGGCGCTGCCGCGGATCGGTGGTCGACCTGGGCTGCGGGCCCGGCCGGCTGGTCGCCGCGCTCGCCGCGCTCGGCCATCCCGCGCTCGGCATCGACGCCTCACCGGCCGCCGTGCACAAGGCCAGACGCCGTGGAGGCGCCGCGCTGTGCCGTTCCGTCTTCGACCCGCTGCCGGCCGAAGGCGGTTGGGGCAGCGCGATCCTGCTCGACGGGAACATCGGTATCGGCGGTGATCCCGAGATGCTGCTCGGGCGGGTGCGCGACATCCTCGCGCCCGAGGGCACCCTGCTGGCCGAGGCGGCCCCCACCGAGGTCGAGGAGCGCGTCGAGGTGCGTCTGGACGACGGCAACGGCGGCAGCGGTCCGGTTTTCCCGTGGGCCCGCATCGGCGTACCGGCGCTGCGCAAGCGTGCGCTCGCGGCGGGCTGGGAGGTGCTGGAGGAGTGGTCCAGCCGGGAGCGCTACTTCTTCAACCTGCGGCCGATCGACGCCGCCAGGGGCGCCGTCGAGCCCGGGTAGACACCGCGCAGCCGTCCGGGAGTCCGCACCGTAGGGGCTCCCGGCCGCCGCCCGCCGCACGGCGGCCGGGACCACCGGAGCCCCGGAGCCCTGCCGCGCCCGGCTCGGCCCTCGCGTCCGACGGGGCGCATTGCCACGCACGGACGGCGCTCTGCGACGGGGCACCCGGGCGCGAGGCGCTCGCCGCCCGGTGTCTCACCAACCGGTGAACAGCAGGTGGTTGACCGCGAGGGCGAGCGCCGCCTGCGCCGCGAGCCACCAGCGGTGGTCGCGGAGCGGCAGCAGCGCCGCCGCCGGCAGCAGCCACAGCGCGAACGGCAGCCAGATCCGTTCGGTCTCCGCCTTGCTCATGCCGGAGAGGTCGGCCGCCAGCACGGTGCACAGTGCTCCGAGGAGCAGCACCACCAGCGGAAGCGCCCTGCGCCGGGAGCGCCTCGTCGCGGCCCGCCGCAGTCCTGCGACCGTTGCCAGCCCGATGACGACGACCTGCGCGGCGAGGTTGGCCCACACGTAGTACCCGTACGGTCGTACCCTCGCGGCGCCCTGGTAGTACCGCTCGACCAGGGTGAAGTACCCCTCGAACCACCAGAACTCGGCCAGCGCGAACGCCACCACCACCGGGAGCGCACCGAGCACCACCCAGCCGACGGGCCGCAGCGTACGGGCGATCCACAGCACCGCGGCGACCAGCAGCGCCAACAGGACCAGCCCGTAGGAGAGATGGAGCACCCAGCCGAAGAGCAGTCCCGACCCGAGCGCCGCCCACCGCGGGTGCCGGACGGTACGGGTCGCGGCGAGCGCGAGCAGCGCGACCGCCCAGGCCGCCACCGCGGTGAAGTAGCCGTCGGCCGAGACGCCGATCCACACCGCGGCGGGTGCCAGCACGAGGAACGGCGCGGCGCGCCGGGCCAGTTGCTCCCCGTCCAGCGCCTCCGGGCCGGACGGCGGCCGGTGGTTGCCGAGCGTCCGGAGGGTGACAAGGACGGCCGCGGTCGCCGTCGCGCCGAGGGTGATGCACCAGACCCCGCCCCAGGCGCCGCCACCGAGCCCGATGCGGTCCAGCCAGACGAAGGTGAGCAGCGCGCCCGGCGGATGGCCGGCCACGTGCGGGGGCCAGTTGTCCGGAGCGTCCATCAGGATGCGTGAGGTGAACTCCCGCAGCATCGCCGGGATGTCGTCGACCTCCCCGACGGACTGGAGGTACTCGTAGCTCGTCGTCAGGCGCCGGGCGACGCCGCGGTGCCAGCCGTCGACGAGCGCCAGCGACCAGATCCACGCCATCGACCCCAGCCAGCTCGCCCACAGCAACGCACGCCAGCTCAGCCGCCGTGCGACGGTCGGACCGCAGACGACGACGAGCGCGGCGACGATCAGCGCGGCGGGTGTGCCGGGGCCCCAGTGGGGGTCGGCGTAGGCGTACAGCGGCGGCCAGTGCAGCCGCAGTGTTCCGTGGTCGTTCTCCAGCGCGTGGCCGACGAGCGCGGCGACGACGAACAGCAGTACGGCTCCGGTGGCCGCCAGCAGATCGGCGGCCACCGCGCGGCGGCGGTGGGGAGCGGGCTTCACCCGCCCACGGTAGGACCGGAGTGCCGTTCGGTCCGGGAGCTCGGGCCGCCGGGGCTGTCGGCGGCGATCCGTGCGGTGCGTACGGCCTCAGCCGCGGACCCGGTCGGACGCCATTCCGACCCCCAGCGCCGCCGCCAGCAGCAGCACCGCTGCCGGCACCTCGTGTCCCTCGACGAACGGCAGGCGGTGGGCGAGAGGCAGCAGATCGAACCAGCCGACGAAATGGTGCACCAGCAGCCCGGCGCCCTGCAGGAAGAGCACGAACGCGAGGAACTCCAGGATCTTCTTCATGGGCCCGAACGGTAGTCAGCGGCGAGGGGCGCGGCGTCGGCGGAAGGTCGCGGCCGACGGTCGACTTTCGTCGCGCGCCGCACGTACCCGCCGGGCACCTCCCCGCACCACGCACGTCCCCGCCACGGTGGGCCGATGACCGGCGGGGCCGGGGGAGACCGTACGTCGGCGCCCGGCCGCGCCCGGGGAATGAGGGACGCCGGTTCCGGCGTTGTGCCGGACATGACTGGGACGGACGCACGGGGCCCGCGGCCCGGGTACGCCTCTTCGCGGGGCCTGGCCTCGGCACGGCTGTCGGTGCTGGACCGTTCGCTGGTGCGGGCGGGCAGGGCGCCGGGGGAGGCGGTGCGCGGGACCGTGGCCTTCGCCCGGGAGATCGAGGCACTGGGGTACCACCGCTTCTGGGTCTCCGAGCACCACGGGGTGCCGGGAGTGGCGGGCTCCGCTCCGACGGTGCTGGCGGCCGCGGTCGCGGGGGCGACCTCGCGCATCCGGGTCGGCACCGCCGGGGTGATGCTCCCCAACCACCAACCCCTGGTGGTCGCCGAGCAGTTCGGCGTGCTGGAGGCGCTCCATCCTGGGCGGGTGGACATGGGCCTGGGGCGCTCGGTCGGCTTCACCGCCGAGGTGCGACGAGCGCTGCGCACCGACCGCGCCGCCGCCGAGGAGTTCGAGCCCGCGGTGGTGGAGCTGCTCGGCTACTTCGACGGCGTCCATCCGGTCCCCGCGCTGCCCGCCGAGGGGGCGCAGGTGCCGGCGTTCGTGCTGGCGACGGGCGCCGGAGCGCAGATCGCGGGGCGGCTGGGGCTGCCCGTGGTCGTCGGAGGGCCCGACCGGGAGGCGGTCCTGGCGGCGGTGGAGCGGTACCGCGCCGCCTTCGTTCCGTCCTCCCGGGCCGCGGAGCCGTTCGTGGTGGTCGCGGTGAACGCCGCGGTCGGCGCGACCGAGCGCGAGGCCGCGCTGTTGCAGGTCCCGGAGGCGTGGGCGATGACGGAGTCCCGCGTACGCGGCGTCTTCCCTCCGCTGCTGCCGCCCGCGCAGGTGCTGGAGCAGCCGCGCGGCGAGCGCGCGGAGCGGTACTTCCGGCAGGCCCGAAGCGGTCAGGTGCACGGCACCGCGGAGCAGGTGGCCGAGGAGCTGGACGCTCTGGTGCGGGCCGCCGGCGCCGACGAGCTGATGCTCACGCTCAACACCCACGATCCGGCCGACCGCCTGGACTCCTATCGGCGGTTGGCAGCGCTCACCACTCCTCTGGCCACGCCCAGCTCCACCAGGTCCTGAGGACGCAGCCGCAGCCGGTCGGCGAGCCCGGGCACTTCCTGCGGCGGCAGCTTGAGGATCGCGGCGGCCGACTCGGGGGCGATGACGGAGAAGTAACTGTCGGGCGTCACCCAGGTGTTGCCGGGTGCCGCGAGTGCCAGCGCGCCGCCGGAGCCGCCCTCGCCCACCACCAGCGTGGTCAGCGGCACGCTCGCCTCGGCGACGGCGGCGAAGCAGTCCGCGATGGCTGCGCCCGCGCCCAGCCGCTCCGCCTCCGCGTCGTTGGCGGCGCCGGGGGTGTCGACGAGGGTGAGCACGGGCAGCCGCAGCCGGTCGGCCAGTCGCAGAAGCCGCGCGGCCGTGCGGAAACCGGCCGGGGTGTTGGCGGTGCCGCACTGTGCGGCGTAGGCGACCGTACGGCCGTCGTGGCGGCCGAAGCCGCAGCGCATACCGGGGTCGACGCCGCCGCTGCGGTCGCCGCTGATCTCCACCCGGTCGGTGAGGTGGGCGTCCAGATACGCCTCGGCGCGCGGCCGGTGCGCAGCGCGGGCGCCGGCGACCGCCTGCCACCCGTCCGCGGGCAGCGCCTGCCCTCCCAGCGCGGCGGGCGGTGGCACCGGTGCCGGCTCGGTGAGGGCCCGGTCGCGGCCCGCCGGGCCGAGCAGCGAGAGCCACCGGCCCAGCACGTCGGGAAGCTCCTCCTGCGGGACAATCCGGTCCAGCTGCCCGGCCAGATGCCGGCTCTCGGCGAGGTAGGCGAGCGGATCGGCGTCCGCCGGGCGCACTCGGCTGCCGGCGAAGGCGACCTGGGCGCCCGGCAGAGCCAGCGTCACGTCCGAACCCGCGCCGAGCGTCGCCCAGCCGCCGCCGGTGGCCGGCTCGCGCAGCACCGCGAGCTGCGCCAGGCCGGCGGCCCTGGTGCGGGCCGACTCGGCCGCCACGAGCTGGAGTTGGCCGAGCGCCCGCATACCCTCCTGCATACGGCTCCCGCCGGTCGCGATCAGCGAGACCAGCGGGAGTCGTTCGGCTCTGGCCGCCCGGTGCGCGGCGGCGAGCCGCTGGCCGGTGCGCTCGCCGAGCGAGCCGCCGAGCCAGCCGAACTCGAAGGCGATCAGCACGGTCCGGACTCCGCCCACGGTGGCGACACCGCACAGGACGGATTCGCTCTCGCCGGTGCGCTCGGCGGCACGTGCGCGCGCGGCGTCGTAGCCGGGCCAGCCGAGCGGTCCGTCGGCGGACTGGGGCAGGTGGTCGACGGGCAGCTCGGTGAACTGCTCGGTCAGCGAGCCCACCAGCTCCCGCGCGCCCGTACGTCGGCTCACCGCAGCTCCCGCTTGAGCACCTTGCCCATGTCGTTGCGCGGCAGGCTGTCCAGCAGACGCACCTCGCGGGGCCGCTTGTGCGGCGAGAGCGCACCCGCGACCAGCTCCACCAACTCGGTCGCGGAGACCGGGCTCCCGGGGTCCCGGGGCACCACCCAGGCGATGATCCGCTCGCCCAGGTCCGGGTCCGGTTCGCCGGTGACGGCCGCCTCGGCCACCCCGGGGTGCTGGAGCAGCACGTTCTCGATCTCACCGGCGCCGATCTTGAAACCGCCGCTCTTGATCAGGTCCGTGGAGCCGCGGCCGACGATCCGGTAGAAGCCCTCCGCGGTCCGGGTCGCCATGTCGCCGGTGCGGAACCAGCCGCCCGCGAAGGCGGCGTCGGTCGCCTCGGGACGTCCCAGGTACTCGGTGAACAACTGCGGGCCGCGCACCTGGATCTCACCGATCGTCACCCCGTCCGACGCCTCGATGCGCTGCCCCTCCTCGTCCACCAGCCGTACGTCGACGCTGGGCAGCGGCACCCCCACACTGCCCGGCAGATAGGGGCCGCGGGCGTGGACGCTGGTGTTCATCAGGGTCTCGGTCATCCCGTAGCGCTCCACCACGTGCCGTCCGGTCGCCGCGGTGATCCGCTCGTGGTCCGCCACCGGCAGCGCGGCCGAGCCGGACACCAGCAGGCGCGCCCCGCGCAGCGCGCGCACCAGCGTCGGCTCGCTGTCGAGCGATTCGGCGATGCGGTGGTACATGGTCGGTACGCCGAAGAGCATCGTGCCGCCGCCGTCCAGCCCGGCGGACACGGCCTCGGTCGAGAAGCGACCCAGGTGGTGCACGGTGCCGCCGCGCCGCAGCGGGCCCAGTACGCCGAGGATCAGCCCGTGCACGTGGAACAGCGGCAGGGCGTGGACCAGAGTGTCGTCCTGCGTCCACTCCCACACCTCGGCGAGGTCGTCCAGGGAGGCCGCAATCGCCTCCTGGGACAGCACCACGCCCTTGGGTGCACCGGTCGTCCCCGAGGTGTACACGATCAGCGCGGGCGTGGCGGAGGCGGCGGCAGCGCCGAACTCGCGGTGCGAGACCGCCTCTTCGGGACTCACGTGCACCTGCACGTCGATCCGGGAGAGCTCGGCGAGCGGCGCCGGCAGCTCGTCGTCGGCGGCTGCCAGGACCAGCCCCGGCGCACTGTCGTTGACGATGTGCGCCAGCTCCTGCTCGCCGGAGCGGGGGTTGATCGGCACGACGGGGACCCCGGCCAGCAGCGAGGCCACCACCGCGACGACCGTCTCCAGCGACGGGGTGGCCCAGACCGCGACCCGCGCCGGATGGGTGAGGCTGCCGGCCAGAGTCCGCGCGGCGGCGGCGAGTTCGGAGTAGTCCAGTGCCCGGTCCCCGACGCGCACGGCGGTCCTGGCTGGCTCGGTCTCCAGAGTGGGCAGCAGGTGTGACACCTGGACTCCTTCGCTGGTGGTCAGTGTCGCGATGGCTGTGCGTCACGATCTCATCAGCGAGTGCCCGGCGGGGGCAAGGGCCGTCCGAAGCCGGTCGGTCCCGCCCACGACTGCCCGGTACGCGCGGTCGGGCTGCGCGTACCGCGGGCGCCTCCGCCTCCGGCCGCGTCGGCCCCGTGCGGCGGCGGTCTCCAGCGCGGGGCCGGTCTCCCGTGCCGCGTCGGTCTCCAGCGTCGCGTCAGCCTCCGGTCACGTCGGGGAAGAGGGTGTGGAACGCCTCGGCCGGATCTGCCAGGCCCCGCGCGTACGGCTCGTCGAAGACCCAGATGAGGAAGAGCAGAAACGCGATGAGCGCGCTGAAGAGGCCGGCGAGCACCAACTCCCGCGCGGAGCGGCGGATCTGCAACGCGAAGACCATGCCCACGGTCGCCACCGCCCCGACCACCAGACCGAACCAGACCACCGCGGGCAGGGTGGGTTCGATGCTCTGTCCGCGGCCGATCCGGGCCTGTTCGGCCGCGGTGATCTGGTCGACCATGCCCTGGTAGGCATGGGACTGGAGCGTGGTGCGCGGCTCGAAGCCGCTGACGTGGGAACGCACGGCCGCGATCAACTCGTCGCCCCGCTCGGTCAGTTCGCCGTCCTCCACCATCCGGGACCATTCGGTGCCCACGACGTGTTCGACGTACCGGTCCACGTCGCGGCGGATGTCCTCGCGCACCTGTGCCGGGTAGACCTCCGAGCGTGCGCCGACCTCGTGCAGCGCCTGAGCCTCCCGCACGACGAGGTCCTCCGCCGCGTTGCGCTCCTCCCAGACGCCGGCGATGGCCAGTCCGAGCACGATCGCGTAGACGACGCCGATCATCATGGTGATGTACTCGATGACGTCCGGGGTCTGTGAGGTGTCCTCCTCGGCGTCGCCCAGCCTGCGTTGACGCAGCAGCGCCACGCTCAGTACGACCGCGCACGAGGCGGCCATGGCCAGCGCGAGGACAAGCCACTCGGACACGGGGGCTCCTTGTCGGCAGGGGGGAGTGCACCGGCGTCGGGGGTGCCGAGGCCGGCGCGGGACGGCGAAGCGGGCGATAGGTGTGCGGTGCGTGGGCGGACGGGCCGCGGCGTCGTGGGCGGGCGCGGCGGTGGGCGGACGGACGCCGGGTGCGCAGCCGCGTGCCGCCTCGCGGCTGTGCTCGGTTCAGGACTGGGTCGGTTCAGGACTGGGTCGGTTCAGGACGAGGAGGACGAGCCGCCACCGCGCGGTTTGAGTGCGGCGGCCGCCAGCACGGCGGGGGCCAGGATCAGCAGCATCCGGCCCATGAGCGAACTGCCCTGCTGCGCCGGCTTGTTCTCCACCGGCGCGTGCAGCGGTGCGGCAAGCGGCGAGGGCGACCGGCTCGGCGGGGGAGTGGAGGGTGTGGGGCGGACGGTCGGCCTGCTCGTCGAGGGGGTGGGTGCCGGCGGGGGAGTGGTGGCCGGTGGTGGCGGCGGTTCGGGCGTGGGCGTGGGCGGCGGTGGGGGCGCGGGTGGCGGCGGTGGTGTGGGTGCGGGCGGGGTCGGCGGGGTCGGACGTGGCGGTGTGGGCTCCGGTGGCGCCTGCCGACAGAGCTGGGCCACGGGTTCACCGCTCAGCGCCCGTTCCATCAGCTCCTTCACGGAGCGGTCCGAGTCGGCGAACGCACAGGCCTCGTGGGGTGCCGCGAACGCCACAGGGGCGGAGCCGAGGACGAGTGCGGTTCCGCACACCGCGCCGGCCAGGAGCGTTCCCGGCCGCAGCTGTCGCCCGGCTCGCCTCGCACTTGGGGTCATGGCGCTGACCCTGCTCGGTGCGTCGGCGGTTCATGAGGCCGATCGGCACAGTTCGCCGCATCCGGTGAACTCCCGTCGCAGAGGTGGGAGTTGGCCGTTCGGTGGGTACCTACCCGCCTTCGCGGCCGCCGGCGGAGCACAACGCGTCGGATCAGCGCTGCTTCCGGCCGCTCCGATCGGCGCCCGGGCCGTCGCCGCGCGCCCGCGTCCACGCCCCCGCGCTCCGGTGGGCCTCCGAGGTTGCCGGCTCCGCGTGTGCCTGGCGGGCGCGTGCCCGGCTCCGGGCGTGTCCCGTGGGCGCGTACCGCTCAACGAGTGCGTACCACCGGAGGCGTCCCGACCAGGGCGTACGAGCCGTCCGTCCGCGTCTCGGCGGATGCGTGCACCCGGCTTAGCTCTCCTCGGCGAGGAGCGGCCTGCGGGTGGCGGTGCCCAACGGATCGTCCAGGACGGCCCGCACCACCGCGTGTGCGGCGCCGAGCAGCGGCCCGTCCGCGCCGAGCCGGGCGACCGCGACCACCGAACCTCCCGCGGGGCCGCGCGCCAACTCCTCCTCCAGCGGGGGCAGCAGCCACGGAGCCAGCCGGGCCATGGCGCCGCCCAGCACGATGGTCCGCGGGTCCAGCAGGCTCGCGGCGCCGCTCAGGGCAACCCCCAGATCGCCGCCTGCCGCCCGCAGCGCCCTGAGGACCTGGCGGTCGCCGTCCTCGGCCCGGCGTGCGAGCATCTCCACCCGGCCGCCGGGCCCGGGGTGTTCGGCCAGTGCCCGTGCGGGGTCCAGCCCCACGGCGCGCAGCACCGCCTCCTCGCCGGCGTACTGCTCCAGGCAGCCGTTCCTGCCGCACCCGCAGGGACGGCCGCGGCGGCGCACCGGTACGTGCCCCAGCTCGCCGGCGAACCCCCGTGAGCCGCGCAGCAGTTCGCCGTCGACCAGGACGGCCGCACCGATACCGACCTCCGCCGAGACGTGCAGGATCTCGCCCGGCGTCTCCTGCGAGGTGCCCGGCGCCGCGGCCTCCTGCGCGCTCGCGGACCGCGGCGCGGCTCCGTCGGGGCCCTCGTCCTCGCCGTCGCCGGGGGGCTCGGTCCAGACCTCGGCCCGGGCGCCGAGGTGCGCCTCGTTGTCGACGAAGAAGTACGGCGTCCTGCGCTGAGCGGCCGACAGCCCCAACTCCCGGTCCAGCTCCGCGAACCACGGAGCCAGCTCCACGTCCTGCCAGCCCAGGTTGGGGGCGCGGACCACCCGTGTCGTCCTGCGCGCCACCAGGCCCGGCACCGCCACGCAGACCCCCGCGGGCCGCAGCCCCTGTGCGGCCGTGTCCTTGGCCAGACGTGCGGTCAGCTCGGCCAGTCTGCGCAGCACCAGCTCCGGCGAGCTCTCCCGGTTGGCGGCGTCCACGGCCGTGCGGGCCCGGACCCGGCCCCGCAGGTCCACCGCGCACACCGCGAGGTGGTCGACGCCGATCTCGGCGCCGACCCCGCACGGTCCGCGTTCGCTCAGGCCCAGTACGGTCCCGGGCCGCCCGACCGTGCCCGACCGGCCGGGCCCCTGCTCCTCCAGCAGGGCGGCCGTGAGCAGCTCGTCCACCAGCGTCGACACCGCGGCGCGGGTCAGGCCGATCCGCGCCGCGACGCTCGCCCGGGACGCGGGGCCCGCGTCCGCCACGGCGTACAGGACGGCCGCGAGGTTGCGGCGGCGCATGTCCTGCTGGGTGTGGAGCCTGGGCGCGACGGCCATCGGGTGGCTCCCCTTCCTCGGTTTCCGTGGGGCTTGTTCGGGCTGTGCGGCGTGATCGGCGGTCCGCCGCCTCCTCGCGGCCCGGGCCTGCGGTGCTCGGTTGCGGCTGCACGGGCGACCGGTGCGCGCCGAGCGGGTCGCCCGTTGCTCCCGATGACGCGCCGTGGTTCCGCGCTCACTGCCGGCGCAGCAGCGTATCCGCATCGGCGAGGGTGGTGGCGAGCCGGTCGAGGGTGGCACGGTCGGTCTCCACCGCCGGGTGGTGCGCACCGTCCGCGGTGCCCCAGCTGCGTGCCAGCGCCGCCGGGTCCTCGCCGAGCACCAGTCCGGCGGCCTGGGCGGCTGCCCCGAGTGCCACCAACTCCTGGGCGTGCGGCACCTGTACGGGCCTGCCGGACAGTCGGCGCACGGTCTCCCGCCAGGCGGTTCCCCGGGCGCCGCCGCCGATCAGCAGGATCGGGGAGTCGGAGGGGCTGTCCGGGTCGAGCACCAGCTCGACGGCGCGCAGCAGCGCGTACACCGCCCCGTCGTAGGCGGACTGGAGGACCTGGCCGCCGGTGGTGTCGTGGGTCAGTCCGTACAGCAGGCCGCCGGCGTAGGGCAGGGCAGGGGTGCGTTCGCCGTCCAGGAACGGCAGGACCGTCGCGCCGCCGCCGGGCTCGACCTGCTCGCGGTCCCGGCCGAGGAGCGCGGCGATGCGGTCGACCGCCAGCGTGCAGTTGAGGGTGCAGGCGAGCGGCAGCCAGCCGTCGAGCGCGTCGGCGAAGCCTGCGACCGTGCCGGAGGGGTCGACGGGGCGCTGCCGACCGACGGCGTAGACCGTTCCGGAGGTGCCGAGGGAGAGCACCGGCTGACCCGGGCGCAGCCCCAGACCGAGCGCCGCGGCCATGTTGTCCCCGGTGCCGCCGGCGACCAACGCCCCGGCGGGCACGGGGAGTTCGAGCCCGCCCCGTACGGTCCCCGCCGCCTCGCCGCGAGCCACCACGCGGGGCAGCATCTCCCGGTCCAGGCCGAGATGGGCCAGCACCTCGCCGTCGTAGTCGCCGCTCTCGCTCGACCACCAGCCGGTGCCGGAGACATCGCCGCGGTCGGTGGTCGCCGCACCGGTGAGGCGACCCGTCAGATAGTCGTGCGGCAGCTGCACCGAGGCGGTCCGTGCCACGGACTCCGGCTCGTGCTCCGCCAGCCACAGCCACTTGGAGGCGGTGAAGGAGGGTGCGGGCACCAGGCCGGTGCGCCGCGCCCACGCCTGCGGTCCGCCCAGCTCTGTTGCCAGCCGCTCCGCCTGGGGCGCCGAGCGCACGTCGTTCCACAGCAGCGCCGGGCGTACGGGGTCGCCGTTCTCGTCGAGGGTGACCAGGCCGTGCTGCTGGCCGGCCACGGAGATCGCGGCGGCGCGCTGCGCGTGGGGCCCGCACTGCTCGATCGCCGAGACGAGCGCCCGCCACCACTGCTCCGGATCGCTCTCGTGGGTGGCGCCGACCGTGTGCGCGGCGCGGCCCTGGGCCAGCACCTCGCCGGTCGAGGCGTCCACCGCCAGCGCCTTGGTCGACTGGGTCGAACTGTCGACGCCGATGACCAGCGGGCCCTGCGGTTCGGCCATGCCTGCTCCTTCTTGTGCCTGTTGTGCTCTCGTTCCGCGACGGAGGGCGTCGCGGGGTTTCCTCAGGATGCCTCGCATACTAATTTGTTAACGCCGATGACGAAATAAGCAGAGAGAAGGGCAGCATGCCGATGGCGACGACGGCAGCACACAGCGACTACGTGCCCGTCCCCGAGGACCGGTTCAGCTTCGGGCTGTGGACGGTGGGATGGCAGGGCAGGGACCCCTTCGGCGAGGCCACGCGGCCCGCGCTCGACGCCGTCGAGGCCGTCCACCGGCTCTCCGAACTCGGCGCCTGGGGCATCACCTTCCACGACGACGACCTGATCCCCTTCGGTGCCTCGCACCACGAGCGGGAGGAGCAGCTCGGCCGCTTCCGCAAGGCCCTGGCCTCCACCGGGCTCACCGTGCCGATGGCAACGACCAACCTCTTCGCCCACCCGGTCTTCAAGGACGGCGCCTTCACCGCGAACGACCGCGACGTGCGCCGCTACGCCCTGCGCAAGACCATGCGCAACATCGATCTGGCGGCTGAACTGGGCGCGCAGACCTACGTCGCCTGGGGCGGCCGGGAGGGCGCCGAGTCCGGCGCGTCCAAGGACATCCGGCTCGCGCTGGACCGGATGAAGGAGGCCTTCGACCTGCTCGGCGAGTACGTCCACGAGCAGGGCTACGCGCTGCGGTTCGCCGTCGAGCCCAAGCCCAACGAGCCGCGCGGCGACCTGCTGCTGCCCACCGTCGGCCACGCGCTGGCGTTCATCGAACGGCTGGAGCGGCCCGAGCTCTTCGGCGTGAACCCCGAGGTCGGCCACGAGCAGATGGCGGGCCTCAACTTCCCGCACGGAGCGGCCCAGGCGCTGTGGGCGGGCAAGCTCTTCCACATCGACCTCAACGGTCAGAACGGGGTGAAGTACGACCAGGACCTGCGCTTCGGAGCCGGTGATCTGCGCGCCGCCTTCTGGCTGGTGGACCTGTTGGAGACCGCCGGCTACACCGGGCCGCGACACTTCGACTTCAAGCCGCCGAGGACCGAGGACGTCGACGGTGTGTGGCAGTCGGCCGCCGGCTGCATGCGCAACTACCTGATCCTGCGCGACCGTGCCGCCGCCTTCCGGGCCGACCCGGACGTCGTCCAGGCGCTGGCGGACTCCCGGCTCGACCAACTGGCCAGGCCGACGCTGGAGCCCGGCGAGACGCCCGCCCAACTCCTCGCCGACGTCGGTGCCTTCGAGCAGTTCGACCCCGACGCGGCGGCCGAGCGCGGAATGGCGTTCGAGCGGCTGGACCAGCTCGCGATGGACCATCTGCTGGGCGTGCGGGGCGCGTGACGGACGACGGCGGCAGTCGGTGGTACGGGCCGGGCGGCTGCCCCGTCCGTGCCACCGGACCGGGCCGGATGCGGGCGCCGCGGATCGTGTAGGGCCCCGTCGTGGCGGGAACCATCACGGTGCGCCACGCGTTCAGGCAGTGTGCGGAAGCCGTGATCGGCGACGGGAGGCTGGAGTGGGCACCGAGCCGCGAGGACAGGGCGAGGACGAAAGCTCCGGCGGTGCCGGAGGCAGGGGCGGCAGCGCCGACTGGGACGATCTGGTCCTCGACGAGAACTTCATCCGCGGCGCAGAGGTCAGCGAGCCCGCCGCGCGTACCAGGATGCTGCAGGAGCGCTGGCGGAATCAGCCCCCCGAGCCCCAGCCGTGGCGGGCCGACGAGCCGCCTGCGGGCTGGTTCTTCAGCAAGAGCAGACGCAAGGCCCGCAAGACGCGCAAAACGCGCCGCTGGAGACGTCGCAAGAACGAGGACTGAGCCTCGGAGGCCAGGGGGCTGCTCGGTTCTCCGAGGGGTCGTCCCGGTCTGTGGTCGTGCGATGGCGGTGTGTCTGCCGCGCGGCCTGCGGCCCGTGGGGGAGTCGAAGCCTCGCACTGCCCGGTCGCTTCGGCCGTCCTCGGCCGCTTTCGGTGTTGCAGGATGCGGCGGAAAGCAGTGCGTCGTGAGTGCTCGATGCTCTCCGGGGTCGGCCTCTGGCAGGGGCCAGTGCGGGCCACGCCGCGGAGGATGCGCGAACGGACAGCCTCCGTCTCGGGATCGCACGGGTGGCAACAATCGGGACAAAAGCCAACAAGTCCCTGTTCAACGCCTGTTCGTCGTCATGCGGTCAGTGGTCGGCTGCGCCGGTGTCCGGCTCCACAAGATCCACCGATGATGACACTCCTGTAGCAGAGCTGTGAGGACCTCGATTCCTGCGCCCGTTGGGAACATGACAGAGTTGGCGCATGACGATTCCACCCCCAGGTCAGCAGCCCCCGGCCGGTGGCCCGCCGGGCCCCGGCGGCTTCGGCCCGCCCCAAGGTTATGGATACCCCGGCCCGCCGCAGCCGGGCGGTTTCGGTCCTCCCGGACCGCAGGGCCCTCCCGGCCCGCCCGGCGGCGGACAGGGCGGTTACGGCCCGCCTCCCGGCGGCGGTCAGGGCGGCGGTTTCGGCCCTCCCGGTCCTCCCGGTCCGCCGTCCGGCGGTTGGCAGCAGCCGCCTCCCTCTGGCGGCGGCAGCAACCGCAAGGCGGTGATCATCGCCCTGGTCTCCGTCGTGGTCGCGGGTGCGCTGATCATCGGAGGCGCGTTCCTGTTCACCGGTGGTGACGGCGACAAGGACGACGAGGCGAAGAACTCCCCGTCCCCGTCGGCGACCAGCGAATCGCCCTCGCCGACTCCCAGCGAGTCGGAGACCGATGACGAGGAGTCGGACGAGCCCTGGGTCGACCCCTCCGAGACCGAGACGGACCTGCCGGACTTCGATCCGGAGGACCGCCCGACCCCGAGCACCGGGCCCCGGCCCGCGTACCAGCTCAAGGTCGGTGACTGCTTCGACATGTCGGAGAGCCAGGAGGGCTACAACGAGAAGCTCGGCTGCTCCAAGTCGCACGACGGCGAAGTCGTCCACCGCGAGAAGCTGAAGGAGAAGGAGTACGCCTCCGACTCCGCGCTCCAGACCGAGGCGAACGGCATCTGCAAGAGCAAGCTCGAGGCCAAGGCGCGCAAGCAGGCCGCCGGCACCAAGTTCCGTACGCTCTCGCAGTTCCCGAAGCGGACCGGCTACCTGACGGGGCTGCGCACGGTCACGTGCAGCCTGGTGGCCGAGGAGGGCGAGAAGCTCAGCGCGAAGCTGAACTAGGCACGCCACGGCGGTCGTCGGGCCTCGTGCCTCGGCGCTGACGGTGCGTGGAATCTCATTCCCGCGGTCGCACGGAGCGACGCGGGCAGATGGGGCGGGTGAGGTCACCTCACCCGCCCCATTGGTGTGCAAGAGGATCAATCGGCCCAATCCCAGGGGTCGTTGCACGGAACAACCGGCAGGACCACTTCTCGAAACCGCTGGTTGTTGCTAGGACAAGGGACCACAGCAGTTCTTCTTGACCCCCCACAAGGGAGATCCTGTGCGACCCTCCAGATTCATCAAGGCAACCGCCGTTTTCGCGGCGCTCGTTACGCTGCCACTGGCGAGCAGCGGCACCGCGCTCGCGGACGAGCGCGCGGCCGAGTCCTACGTCGCCGTCGGCGACTCCTACTCCTCGGGCGCGGGCGCGGGCGACTACCAGGACAGCGGCTGCAAGCGCAGCAACAACGCGTACCCCGTGCTGTGGAGCAACGCCAACTCGCCCAGCTCCTTCGACTTCACCGCCTGCTCCGGCGCGACGACCGACGATGTCGTCAACAACCAGCTGGGCCCGCTCAGCGGCAGCACCAGCCTGGTCAGCATCAGTGCGGGCGGGAACGACGCCGGGTTCGCCGGCGTCATGACCACCTGCGTCCTGCAGGGCGAGAGCGCCTGCATCAGCGCCGCCGAGGAGGCCCGCGGCTACATCAACAACACCCTGCCCGGGAAGCTCGACACGGCCTACAACGCGATCAGCGCCAAGGCGCCGAACGCCAAGGTCGTCGTGCTCGGCTACTCGCGTCTCTACGAGCTCAACGGCAGCTGCTCCGTCGGCATCAGCGAGGCCGCCCGTGCGGCACTCAACAAGGTGGCCGACGAGCTGAACGAGGTCACCAACAAGCGTGCCGCCGACCACGGCTTCACCTTCGGTGACGTGCGCTCGGCCTTCACCGGCCACGAGATCTGCTCGGCCGACACCTGGCTGCACAGCGTGACCTTCCCGCTGGGCGACTCCTACCACCCGACCGCCGCCGGGCAGTCCGGTGGCTACCTGCCGGTGTTCAGGTCGGCGGTCTGACCGGGAACGTCCCCACGGCGGCGGGGCGGGCGCCCATCCGGTGAACCCGCCCCAGTCCACGCGGCGTTGAAGTGCCCCGCGACCGGCTCTCTGCGGTCGCGGGGCACTTCCGTGCCTCCTGCCGACCCGGCGTACGGCGACGCCCGGCTGCTGCTCCCGTCTCCGCCGCTTCGGGGCCGGCGCTCCGACGGCCGGGCGCGGCCGGACGTCCGTGTGCGGGCCGGGCGTTCGGGGTGCGGGCCCGCAGCAGGCGCCCGAGGAGCCTCCGTGTCGCATCCCGCGCGCCCCGCGGGGCCGACTGCCGTCAGCGCGGCCCGAGGCCGTCGAGTTCGGCGAGCAGCACCGCCGGATCGTGGCCGGCGGGCCCGCTGAGAAGCCAGCGCTCCCCGTCCCACCGAAGGGGCCACCAACGACCGTCGGTACCGATGCGGAGCTGGACCCCCGCCCCGAGGAGAGTCCAGCGGTTGCCCTCCCGGCTGAACTCCGGCATCCGCTCGCCCTCGCCCCACGCCGAGGCCAATCTGCTGCCTGCGCGCGCGAGTTGCGTCTCGTCCGCCTCCAGCGCGGAGCCCTCCTGCACGAGCAGCCCGTCCCGTCCGCCGAGCCGCCACGCGTGGACCGCCGTCTCGAACGCCCTCGCGTCGAAACCGCCCTCCGCGAGGATCCTGCGCCGCACCGTATCCGGGCACACCGGCCGCGCCGCGATCCGCACCGCGTCCTCCCGCAGATCGGCAGCGGGCGCCGGCACGCTCGTGGCGTGGCCGGGGGAGAGCGCCTCCGCCAGCGCCTCACGGGCCCGCCGGGCGGCGTCCCACACCAGCAGTCCGAGCGCGTCGACGTCCACGCCCGGCGCCGACGGCCCCTCCTGGCGCACCCACTCGGGCAGCTCCGCGGACTCCCGCACCGCGGCCGGAGGCGCGGGCAACTCCCAGAGCGCCGTGCGCGCGTACGCCTCGGCCGCCGGAACGGTGCCGAACTCCCCGACGGCGCGAGGGCTCGAATCCCGTTCCTCCTCCGAGAGTTCACCCATCGCCCGGACGAAGCTCAGCTCGCGCAGCTCCGCCAGGATCCTGCGCTCGCCGCGGCCCAGAAGCAGCAGCAGGATCATCGGATCCTCGTCCAGCAGCCGGGCGAGCTGGTAGCAGACCGCCGCGGTGTGCGTGCAGTGGTCCCACTCGCCGCAGTCGCAGCTGGGCTGGAGATCGCCCATGCCGGGCAGCAGCTGCACCTGTACGGCGTCGGCGTCCTCCACCAGCTCGGGCGGCAGTTCGCCGTCCAGCAGCGCGGCGAGGTGCCCGGCGGTGCGCGAGGTCACCTCCAGCAGCCTCTCCCAGGCGGCGTCGTCCAGCCGGGGCACCAGCACGTCGGCGCGGTGGACCTCCCCGCCCGACTCGCGCACCATCGCGGTGATCCGGCCGGGACGCACCGCGACGGCGCCCACCGCGCCCGACCTCGCACACTGCCGGCCCTTGCGCAACTGCCCCGAGTCCAGGGCCGAGTCCTCCAGGGCACGCTGCCACGCGGCGCCCCACGGAGTGCGGGCGAAGCCCTTGGTGCGCAGCGGTGCGAGCGCCTCGAAGACCCGCTCGACCTCCGTCTCCCGGGTACCGTCCTCACTCACCGCGGACTCCCTTCAGACTCACCAGTTCCGCCAGCTCACGGTCGTTCAGCTCGGTCAGGGCGGCCTCGCCCGACTCCAGCACCGAATCGGCCAGCGCCTGTTTGCGCGCGAGCAGTGCCGCGATGCGGTCCTCGATGGTGCCCTCGGTGATCAACCGGTGGACCTGCACCGGGCGTTGCTGCCCGATGCGGTGCGCGCGGTCGGTGGCCTGCGCCTCCACGGCGGGGTTCCACCAGCGGTCGAAGTGGATCACATGCTCTGCCCGGGTCAGGTTGAGACCGGTGCCGGCGGCCTTGAGCGACAGCAGGAAGACCGGCGCCCGGCCCTCCTGGAAATCGCGCACCAGCTGCTCGCGTCGGCGCACCGGCGTTCCGCCGTGCAGCAGCAGAGCGGCCACGCCGCGCTCGGCGAGGTGCCGCTCCAGCAGCCGCGCGAGCTGCACGTACTGGGTGAAGACCAGTACGGAGGCGTCCTCGGCGAGCAGGGTGTCCAGCAGCTCGTCGAACAGCTCCCACTTGCCGGACCTGCCGGCCAGCACCGGATCCTCCTCCTTGAGGAACTGTGCGGGGTGGTTGCAGATCTGCTTGAGCGAGGTGAGCAGCTTGATCACCAGCCCGCGTCTGGCCAGCCCGTCCGCGCCGGCGACCTCCGCCAGGCCCTCGCGCACGGTCGCCTCGTAGAGCGCGGCCTGCTCGCGGGTGAGCGAGACGGCCCGGTCGGTCTCCGTCTTCGGCGGCAGCTCCGGCGCCACGCCCGGGTCGCTCTTGCGGCGGCGCAGCAGGAACGGCCGTACCAGACGGCCGAGTTGCTCCGCTGCCGCGGCGCTGTCGGGATGTTCGGCGCCCGCCTCGACGAGGTCCGCCCAGCGCCGGCGGAAGGCGGTGAGACCGCCGAGGAGGCCCGGCGTCGCCCAGTCCAGGATCGCCCACAGCTCGGTGAGGTTGTTCTCCACCGGGGTGCCGGTCAGCGCCACCCGAGAGCGCGCGGGAATGGTGCGCAGCGCCTTGGCGGTCGCGGAGAACGGGTTCTTCACGTGCTGCGCCTCGTCGGCCGCGACCAGCCCCCAGTCGGCGTCCGCGAGCTTCGCGGCGTCCAGGCGCATCGTCCCGTAGGTGGTGAGCACGAACTCGTCCGCCGCCGTCCGCTCCAGCGTGCGGCCCGGTCCGTGGAAGCGCCGTACGGGCGTGCCGGGAGCGAAACGTTCGATCTCGCGCTGCCAGTTGCCGAGCAGCGAGGCGGGGCAGACGACCAGTGTCGGGCCCGCGGCACCCTCGCCGAGGGACTGGCGGTGCAGATGGAAGGCGATCAGAGTGATCGTCTTCCCCAGGCCCATGTCGTCGGCGAGGCAGCAGCCCAGTCCCCACGAGGTCAGCTGGTGCAGCCAGTTCAGACCGCGCAGCTGGTAGTCGCGCAACGACGCCTGCAGGAGGGCCGGTTGGGGCACCGGGGGCGCGTCCTCGGGCGACCGGGCCAACCGCTCCCGCAGCTGTGCCGGCCAGCCGCGAGCGGTCACCTCCACCCGCTCGCCGCCGCTGTCCACCTCGCCACTGAGCAGACCGCGCAGCGCCTCCAGGGGCGCCACCGAATGGGCCTTGCGCTCCGCGGCCCGCCGCACCTCCTGCGGATCCAGCAGCACCCACTGGTCGCGCAGCCGCACCAGCGGCCGGTCCGCCTCCGCCAGACGGTCCAACTCGGCCCGCGTCAGCTCCAGATCGCCCACCGCGAAGCGCCAGTCGAAGCTCAGCAGCGCGTCGGGCCCGAGCAGCGAGGGCATCGCCGACTCGGGGCCCTCACGGCGCCCCCGGACCTCGTCGGGCCCCACCACCGCGCGCGTGGTCAGCCGTCGCACCAGGCCCTTGGGCCAGTGCACCCGCATGCCCACAGCCGTCAGCGCGGCCGCGACCGACGGGGCGAGCAGGCCGGCCAGGTCCTCCGGCCCGAGTTCCACGCTGTCCGGCACGGTGGCGGTGAGCAGCGGCGACAGCGGCTCCCACACCGCCGCGGCCCGACGCAGCGCCACCAGCACCTCGGGCTGCGCACGGGGCCCGAAGGTGCGCAGCGCGGGGCCGCCCGCCTGCCACAGCTCACGGGCGTCCACCACCACCGAGGGGTCGGAGACGCTGTGCACCTGGAGGACCGCGCTCATGCCGCGGACCGCGGGGGCGTCGGGCCCGTTCGCGTCCCCGGCCGACTGCGCCGCTCCGTCCGCGTCGTCCGGTGCGTCCGCTCCCGACTCGCGTCCGTCCGCTCCCGACTCGCGTCCGTCCGCTCCCGACTCGCGGATCAGGGCAGGTGCCTCGATGCGCAGAGACAGGCGCACCGCGCTGTCGTGGCGGGCCACCACCTCCTGCGCCCACGGCCGCACCGCCGGCACCTTGTGCACGGCGGGGGAAGCGTAGGCGGGGGAGCCCGCGGCCAGAGCGGCGGCGGGCGTGCGCGGCAGCCCGTCGGCCACGGCTGCGAGGAACCCGCGCAGCAGCGACTCGGGCTCGGTCAGCTCCACCGCCCCGCCGTCGGCGGGTGCGCCGTCCCCCTCGGACGTCACCGGGACCGCGTGTGCGTGCGCAGGCATGGTCTGCGCCAGCTCCTGGACGCGGCGGAGGTCCTCGGGGTCGAGCGGAGCGAGCCGCCAGACGTCGTGGTCCTCGGCGTCCAGAACCGGCAGCAGCCGTCCGCGTGCGGCCAGTTGGAGCGCGAGAACGGCCGCCGCACCCCAGTGGGCGGCCGCGGGATGCGCACCGGACGGAGAACCGGTCGCCGCCGCTCTGGCCCTGGTGAGCACCGGTACCGCCGCGGCGACGGGCATCCGCAGCGCCGATGTCTCCCGCACCACGATCCCGCCCGTGCCGTCCGGCAGGGCGACCGTGAGCGGCGGTGTGCCACCCATCGCCCGTACCTCCTCGGGCAGTTCCCCGTCCGGATGCCAGAAGGCGATCTGCGAGGTGCGCGGTGGATCGCCGGGCAGCAGTACGGCCGCACACTGAGCGAGAGCGGTGATCTGGGCGGGGGTTGCCCGGGGCGACGACACGGCGCTTCGGCTCTCCTCAAATTTGACTATCAGGGGCGCGGGTCGCCGAGGGTACAGCAGTCGACGACGCGGGGCACATGGCGTCGGTTCCGCTCCGACCAGCTATTTTCGGCGGGTGCCGGGCTCGGGCGCACTGTTGGGCCCGGCCGCCGGGGGCGGGAACCGCCGGAGCCGGGAGGTCACGGTCGTGCTTCGGTGGAGTGCGAGGGGTTGGCGCGGCCTCCCGCGCGGGAACGCGAGAGATGCTGACGGCGTTCAATGGAGGGAGCGGCGCCGGACCGACCGGTCACGGCCCGCGCGCACTGGGAGGCGAAAGGCATGAGCACACAGGGGAAAGTCGCCATCGGAGGCGTCGCGATCGGTCTGCTGCTGCTGATCTGGCTGCCGTTCTGGGCGGTTCTGCTGATCGTCTTCGGCGTGCCGGCGATCGCGTACCTCACACTCGACCCCTCGCAGCGTTCGAGGCTCAAGCGAGTCTCGCGCAAGCAGATCGGACGCTGACGGCCGAGGAAGCCGCTGAAGCAGGACGGCGGGCGGGGGCGGGAAGGTAGCCTTCGTCCGTCCCACCGTCCTGCGCAGAGGAGTTCTCCGGATGCGGCGCTACGACCGGCTCAGGCACATCCTTCGGCTGGACCCGGTCGAGGACTGCGAGGAGATCTTCCGCCTCATCGTCACCCGCGAGTTCCCGTGGGACACCGCCCGCGCCCTTGAGTTCGCGCTCTACCGCACTTACGCCGTGCCCAGCATCGGCCGGCTGCTCGCCGAGACCGCGGAGCTGACCGAGCGCAGCCAGAAGCGGTACGACGACACCGCGCTGCTGCTGGACGCGCTGATCGAGCACGGCCACTCCTCGCCGGAGGGCCGGACCGCGATCCGCCGGGTCAACCAGATGCACCGCTCCTACGACATCTCCAACGACGACATGCGATACGTGCTGTGCACCTTCGTCGTCGTCCCCGTGCGCTGGCTGGAGAGCTACGGCTGGCGCGCCCTCACCGCGCACGAGCGCACCGCGGTGGCGACGGTCTACCGCCAGCTGGGCAAGCTGATGGGCATCCGCGAAGTACCCGAGGACTACGAGGGTTTCGCGCGCTTTCTGGACGAGTACGAGGCCGCGCACTTCGGATACGACGAGGGCGGACGCGCCGTCTCCGACGCGACACTCGATCTGATGGCCTCCTGGTATCCGGGGCCCCTCGCGCCGTTCGCGCGTCGAGCCGCTCTTGCCCTGATGGACGAGCCACTGCTGCGGGCCTTCGACTACCGCACTCCGCCGGCATGGTTGCGCCACACCGCGCGCGGTGCGCTCAGGCTGCGCGGCCGAGCCGTACGTCTGGTGCTGCCGCCCCGCCGTCATCCCCACTTCGCCCGGCAGAACTCCCAGATCAGGGGCTACCCGAACGGGTACGCGCTGGCCGAGCTCGGCACTTTCCCCGGGGCGTGCCCGGTACCGCACCCGGCATCCCCTGCCGATCGCGAAGAGCGTGCAGCGCAGGAGAGCCGTGGAGTGCGGGAGGGCCGTGCAGCGATGGAGGAGCGTGCAGCGATGGAGGAGCGTGCCGATCGCTTCGGCGGGGCTGCCGAGGGCGGGAGCCCCGCCACCGGTCCGGACGGTGCCGTGACGACCGGTGGCCCCGAGCACGAGGAGCAGTGACCACCACCGCGCTGCCGTGAGGCGCACGCCCCGGTCCGGCCGGAGTGGGCCGGACCGGAACGCCGCTCAGTCGGCGAGGCCGGCCAGCGCCACCGTCTTGTCGATGCGCAGTCGGACGAGAAGCTCGCCGGGTACGCCGTTGCGCGCGCCGAACTCCTCCGCCCGCTCCTCGCCCATGTAGCGCGCCGCGATGCGCGTCGCCCAGTGGCGGACCTCCTCGAGCTCCTCCACCAGCTCGACCCGCCCGGTCACCACCGCGAAGGAGAAGGGCGGTGCCTCGTCGTCCACGCACAGGCTCGCTCGCCCGTCGCGGGCGAGATTGCGGCCCTTGACCGTGTCCGCGCCGGTGTTGAAGACGATGTCCGCGCCGTCCAGCACGAACCACACGGGCGCCACGTGCGGGCTGCCGTCCGCGCGGACCGTCGCGAGCTTGCCGGTCCTGGTTCCCTCGGAGAGGAAGGAACGCAACTGATCCTCGGTCATCTGCTGTGCCATGTGCCCATCCTTGGCCCCGGCCCCACGTGCCGCAACCGCCACCCCGTACGCCTCAATTGGTTGGACAGGCTTATGAGATGGGTAGGTGAGCCACGGCGGTTGCCATGAGATGGAACGAAGGGGACGGGATGGCGCTGAGCGCGAGCCTTGACTGGCTGCTCGACGACCTGAAGCAGCGCATGTCCAGTGTGCGGCATGCGTTGGTGCTCTCCACCGACGGTCTGGTGACCAGCTCCGATGCGGAGCTGGACCGCGGTGACAGTGAGCATCTGGCGGCGGTGGCCTCCGGGTTGCACAGCCTTGCCCGCGGTGTCGGTACGCACTTCGACGCGGGACGGGTCCAGCAGACGATGATCGAGTTCGAGGAGGGTCTGCTCTTTGTGACGGCTGCGGGGCAGGGGAGTTGCCTGTGCGTGCTGACCGGCGCGCACGCGGACGTCGGGCAGATCGCGTACGAGATGACGCTTTTGGTCAATCGCGTCGGGGAGCATCTGGGAGTGGAGGCGCGCCAGGAACCGTGAGGTGTGCGGCCTGCCCTCGCGCCCGTGTCCCTCGGCCGGGACGGGCGCGGCGGGGCGGGCCGCGCGGGTGAGAGCGGTGGTGTGCGGTGTGCGGGTGTGCTGCGCGGGTGCGGTGTGAGGCCAGGGCCGGGAGCGGAACACGTCCGGTGTCCTCCCCATGGGGTGAGAAGCCCTGAGCGGCGTCAACAGCTCCTCGGGCAGGGCCGGTTCGGAGTTTTCCACAGGCCCGCCGCGGGACATTGCGGATTCGGATAGCGTTGCTCTCCAAGGTTCCCTTTCGGCAGTGGAGGTGTCCGCCCGTGTCCGCGATCCCGTGTCGGCGTGTGTCCCCGTGTGTCTCCCCGAGGTGTGATCGCGGCAGGGGCGCCCCGGCCGCTCCCGCTGTGCGGAAGCGGCCGGGGCGCGGCGACTTCTCCCCGACGTTCGCCGCCCGGCCGGCGGCGCGGGGGCCGGTGCTCGCGGCCGGCTCGGCGCCCGCGCCGAAAGCCGCGGTGCCCCGGTGTGCGTGCTCCGCGGCTGCCGGCAGTGGAGAGGAGGGCAAAAGACCGCGAGCCGCGTGCTCCCGGCCGAGTGGTGCTAGAGCGGCCCCACTCCGGTGACCTGCAGGACCGCTCGGCCCTCTTCGTCCGAGGCGGCGAGATCCACCTCGGCCGAGATGCCCCAGTCGTGGTCCCCGCGCGGGTCGTCGAAGGTCTGCCGCACCCGCCACAGCCGGTCCTCGGGTACTTCCTCGATCTGCAGAAGCTTGGGACCGCGCGCGTCCGGTCCGGAGCCGAGCTCGTCGTACTCCTCCCAGTAGGCGTCCATCGCGGCGGCCCAGGCGTCGGAGTCCCAGCCCGATTCGCCGTCCAGCGCGCCGAGTTCGTCGACCCGGTCCATCGCGGCCAGCTCGACCCGCCGGAAGAGTGCGTTGCGCACCAGCACCCGGAAGGCGCGGGCGTTCGCCGTGACGGGGCGCACCTGGTCGGCGCGCGCCTGCGCCTCCTCGGCGGTCTCCTCGGCCGGGTTCGCCAGCTGCTCCCACTCGTCGAGCAGGCTGGAGTCGACCTGACGGACCATCTCGCCCAGCCAGGCCACGATGTCCTGGTAGTCCTCGGACTTCAGGTCGTCGGGGACCGTGTTCTCGAGGGCCTTGTAGGCGCTGGCGAGGTAGCGCAGCACGATGCCCTCGGTCCGGGCGAGTTCGTAGTGGGAGACGAACTCCGAGAAGGACATGGCCTGTTCGTACATGTCCCGCACCACGGACTTCGGCGAGAGCGGGTGGTCGCTGACCCAGGGGTGCGAGCGGCGGTAGAGGTCGTAGGCGTGCCAGAGCAGTTCGTCCAGCGGCTTGGGGTAGCTGATGTCCATCAGCCGTTCCATCCGCTCCTCGTACTCGATCCCGTCCGCCTTCATCTCGCCGACGGCCTCGCCCCTGGCCTTGTTCTGCTGTGCGGCGAGGATCTGGCGCGGATCGTCCAGCGTCGACTCCACGACCGAGACCATGTCCAGTGCGTAGGAGGGGGATTCGGGGTCCAGCAGGTCGAAGGCGGCCAGTGCGAAGGTGGAGAGGGGCTGGTTGAGCGCGAAGTTCTCCTGGAGGTCCACGGTCAGGCGCACGGTGCGGCCCTGTGCGTCCGGCTCTTCGAGCCGCTCCACCACGCCTCCGTCGAGCAGGGAGCGGAAGATCGCGATGGCCCGCCGGATGTGGCGCAGCTGGGAGCGCCGGTCCTCGTGGTTGTCCTCCAGCAGCCGGCGCATCGAGACGAACGGATCGCCGGGCCGCGCGATGACCGAGAGCAGCATCGCGTGGGTGACCCGGAAGCGCGAGTTGAGCGGTTCCGGCTCGGCGGCGATCAGCTTCTCGAAGGTGTTCTGGCCCCATCCGACAAAGCCGTCGGGAGCCTTCTTGCGCACCACCTTCCGGCGCTTCTTCGGGTCGTCGCCCGCCTTCGCCAGCGCCTTCTCGTTCTCCACCACGTGCTCGGGCGCCTGGGCGACGACGAAGCCGGAGGTGTCGAAGCCCGCGCGCCCCGCGCGCCCCGCGATCTGGTGGAACTCACGGGCACGAAGCACCCGCACCCGGGTGCCGTCGTACTTCGCGAGCGCGGTGAACAGCACCGTGCGGATGGGGACGTTGACGCCCACGCCGAGGGTGTCGGTGCCGCAGATGACCTTGAGCAGACCGGCCTGCGCCAGCCGTTCCACGAGCCTGCGGTACTTCGGGAGCATTCCCGCGTGGTGCACCCCGATGCCGTGCCGGACATAGCGGGAGAGGTTGCGGCCGAAGCGGGTGGTGAAGCGGAAGTTGCCGATCACCTGCGCGATCTCGTCCTTCTCGGCGCGGCTGCACATGTTGATGCTCATCAGCGCCTGCGCCCGTTCCACCGCCTGTGCCTGGGTGAAGTGGACGATGTAGACCGGAGCCTGGTGGGTCTGGAGGAGCTCGGTGAGCGTCTCGGTGAGCGTCGTGGTGCGGTATTCGTAGCTCAGCGGCACCGGCCGGGTCGCCGAGCGCACCACCGCGGTCTCGCGCCCGGTGCGGCGGGTGAGGTCGTCCTTGAAACGGCTGACGTCGCCGAGCGTGGCGGACATCAGCACGAACTGCGCCTGCGGGAGTTCGAGCAGGGGGATCTGCCAGGCCCAGCCGCGGTCGGGTTCCGCGTAGAAGTGGAACTCGTCCATCACCACCTGGCCGATGTCGGCATGCCTGCCGTCGCGCAGCGCGATCGAGGCGAGCACCTCCGCGGTGCAGCAGATCACCGGTGCGTCGGCGTTGACGGAGGCGTCGCCGGTCAGCATGCCGACGTTCTCGGTGCCGAAGATCTTGCAGAGATCGAAGAACTTCTCCGAGACCAGGGCCTTGATCGGTGCTGTGTAGAAGGTGACCTTGTCCTGCGCGAGGGCCGCGAAGTGGGCGCCGGCCGCCACCAGGGACTTCCCGGAGCCGGTCGGGGTCGAGAGGATCACGTTCGCCCCGGACACGACCTCGATCAGGGCCTCCTCCTGCGCGGGGTAGAGGCTGATGCCCCGCTCTTCGGCCCAGGACGAGAAAGCGTCGAAGAGGGCGTCGGGGTCTGCGGGCCGGGGGATCTGATCGATAAGGGTCACGGTCTCCATACTGCCCTCCGGGAGCGCCCGGACGGGAACCGGCGGGGAAGGCGGAGAGCGGAGGCGAGCGCGGAAGCAAGATCACGCGGCAGTACGCTGTGGCGCCGGCCACGTGTTCGGGGCGGCTCAACTACACAGCGATGGGGTGGAGTACAGATGATGGGACCGGCGCACTCTCTGTCAGGGGCCACGGCCTGGCTGGGAGCGGGGGCGGTGGCGGCGGCGCTCGATCGCCCCATGCCCTGGACCGTGTTGGTGGTCGGCGCCCTGATCTGTGCCGGTGCCGCTCTTGCACCCGATCTCGACCACAAGTCGGCGACGATATCCAGGGCGTTCGGGCCTTTCTCGAAGATCCTGTGCGGCGTGGTCGACAAGCTGTCGGCCGCCGTGTTCAACGCGACCCGGGGCAAGGCCGAGCGGAAGCGGTCCGGCGGCCACCGCACCCTCACCCACACCTGGATATGGGCGGTGATGGTCGGTGCGGGCTTCTCCGTGGCGGCGGTGACCGGAGGTCGCTGGGCGGTGCTGGTGATCCTCTTCATCCACATGGTGCTCGCTGTGGAGGGCCTGCTGTGGCGGATGGCGCGGGTCTCCAGCGACGTCCTGGTCTGGCTGCTCGGGGCGGCAACCGCCTGGATCCTGGCCGAGGTTCTGGACCAGCCGGGGAACGGCGCGAACTGGCTCTTCGGCGCCGAGGGCCAGGAGTACATGTGGCTGGGGCTGCCGATCGTACTGGGCGCGATCGTGCACACCATCGGTGACTCGATCACGATCTCGGGCTGCCCGATGCTCTGGCCGCTGCCCATAGCCCGCAAGCGCTGGTACCCGCTGGGCACCCCGCGCTTCATGCGCTTTCGCGCCGGCACCTGGGTCGAGACGCGTGTGCTGATGCCCGCTTTCGGCGTCATAGGGATAGGCAGCACGCTGATCGCCCTCGGCGTGGTCGGCTGAGCGAGCCGGCCCGGGATCCGCTGCGACCGGGTCCCGGTGCCGGGAGGCGCCGGCGAGTGCGAGAGAGGCAGTGCCGACAGCGACGAGGCACGGTCAAGCCCCTGCTGAACGCCGACCGAGTGTCTGTGGGGCGAGGATCAGGCCACCTGCCGGTGCGCCCGGCCCGCAGCGGCGGCGTTCTCCCGCAGCTCCCGGTTCCGCTCGGTCCCGGCTCAACAGCCGGACGAGGGCTGGGCGTTGGTCTCGGGTTCGAGCGCGGAGAGCAGTGTGCTCAGCTCTTCCTGCTCGGCCCCGCTCAGCGGTGCCAGCAGCTCTCGCACGGCGGAGCGCCGAGCTTCCCGGAGCTCCCGCAGCAGCCCCGCCCCTTCCTCGGTGATCTCGACCCGGGTGACCCGCCGGGAGGCCGCGTCCGGTGCCCGGCGTACGGCGCCGTGCTCCTCGAGCGCGTCCACGAGGCTGGTGATCGCGCGCGGCACGACATCCATCAGCGCGGCGAGGTCGGCCATGCGCGGCGGTGAGTCGCAGCGCTCCAGGGTGCGCAGCAGCCGGGCCTGGGCCGGGGTCACGCCGAGCGGTTCCAGCCGACGGCGCTGAGCGCGGTGCAACCGACGTGTGAGGTCGGCCAGTTGGTCGGCCAGCCGGCCGGAGGAGTCGACGGAACTCATGACGGGAGCATAACAGGACCCACTTCATTGTGAACATAGGTAACTGTGTCCTATGCTCGGTGACGCGGGAGTGTCCGGCACTCTGTCCTGCGTGCGCCTGCCCGACAAGGGCGGGACGTACATCGGACAGCGTGGTCGACGGACAGCGCCGTCCCGTACCGAGGAGGTCAATCCGTGCAGAACGACGTGCTGCCCAGCCCGCCGACCACCCCCGTGCCGCAGCAGGCCACCGACCACGACCCGGAGACCCGTCCGGGACAACTGCGCCGCATCCTCGTGCTGTTCCGTCCCTACCGGGCCCGGCTCGCGCTCGTCGGGGTGCTGGTCGCGGCGGCTTCCCTGGTCTCGGTGGCGACGCCGTTCCTGCTGCGGGAGATCCTCGATGTGGCGATTCCCGAGCAGCGCACCGGCCTGCTGACGCTCCTCGCGCTCGGCATGATCGCCGCCGCCGTGCTCACGAGCATCTTCGGCGTTCTCCAGACTCTGATCTCCACCACCGTCGGGCAGCGCGTCATGCACGATCTGCGCACCGGCGTCTACACGAAGCTCCAGCGGATGCCGCTGAAGTTCTTCACCAGAACGAAGACCGGAGAGGTCCAGTCCCGCATCGCCGGCGACATCGGCAGCATGCAGGCGACCGTCACCTCGACCGCGACCTCCCTGGTCTCCAACGCCACCAGCGTGATCGCGACAACCGTGGCGATGCTCGCGCTGGACTGGCGACTGACTCTGGTCTCGCTCGCACTGCTCCCGCTGTTCGTCTGGATCAGCCGGCGGGTCGGGCGCGAGCGCAAGCGGATCACCGCCGAGCGACAGAAGCAGATGGCCACCATGGCCGCCACGGTCACCGAGTCGCTCTCGGTCAGCGGCATCCTGCTCGGTCGCACCATGGGCCGCAGCGAGTCGCTCAGCCGGGACTTCGCCGGCGAGTCCCAGCGGCTGGCCGACCTGGAGGTGCGCTCCAGCATGGCCGGGCGCTGGCGGATGGCCACCATCGGCATCATCATGGCCGCGATCCCCGCCCTGCTCTACTGGGCGGCGGGCGCGCTGCTGCTCATCGGCGGGCCCACGCTCTCGATCGGCACACTCGTCGCCTTCGTCACGCTCCAGCAGGGGCTGCTGCGGCCCGCCACCTCCCTGCTCAACACGGGTGTGGACATACAGGCTTCCCTCGCCCTCTTCCACCGGATCTTCGAGTATCTGGACCTGCCGGTGACCATCACCGAGCCCGCCGAGCCACGCCGCCTGCACCACGCCCGCGGCGAGGTCCGCTTCGAGAACGTCACCTTCGGCTACGAACCGTCCGGGCGCCCCACCCTCAGCGCGGTCGACCTGACCGTTCCGGCCGGCACCAGCCTGGCCGTCGTCGGCGCCACCGGAGCGGGCAAGAGCACCCTCAGTTACCTGGTGCCGCGGCTCTACGACGTGAGCGACGGCCGCGTCACCCTCGACGGAATCGACGTGCGCGACCTGGACTTCGCCTCGCTCGCGGCTGCGGTGGGCGTCGTCTCCCAGGAGACCTACCTCCTGCACGCCTCCGTGGCGGCGAACCTGCGCTTCGCCAAACCCGCCGCCACCGACGCCGAGTTGGTCGCGGCCGCCGAAGCGGCCCAGATCCACGACCACATCGCGGCCCTTCCGGAGGGCTACGAGACCGTGGTCGGCGAACGCGGCTACCGGTTCTCCGGCGGCGAGAAGCAGCGCCTCGCACTGGCCCGTACGATCCTGCGCGATCCGCCCGTCCTCATCCTCGACGAGGCGACCAGTGCGCTGGACACCCGGACCGAGCACGCGGTGCAGCGGGCGATCGATGCGCTGTCCGCGGGCCGCACCACACTGACCATCGCGCACCGTCTCTCCACGGTCCGCCAGGCCGACCAGATCGTCGTCCTGCACGAGGGGCGCATTGTCGAGCGCGGCACGCACGAGGAGCTGCTGGCCAGGGACGGCAGATACGCGGCACTGGTGCGTCGCGAGACGGGCGGCCGGGAGCCGGTGGAGGCGACGATCGGCAGGAGCCCGGCGTAGCGGACCCCGAGCGGCCCCGAACGGAGGGCCGATCGGCGCTGGCGTCGCATGCGCAGCGCCTCTGCGCTGCCAGGGCGTCAACCTCGCCCGGAAGGACGGGCGTTCAGCCCTCGATCCAGCCGCGTGCCAGCAGCTCGTCGAAGACCAGCCGATCCACGGGCGGTGTGCGGAAGCGTTCCGCGTACCCCAGCCAGGCCATCTCCTCGATCTCCGCAGAGGGTTCCGGCTCTCCCGAGAAGGCCGCCGTGTAGCAGGCCATTCGTACACGGGGAACGGGCGAGTGGGGGCTTGCCGGAGCCTCGTAGGTGCCGAAGTGGCGGGCGGTGTCCGGGTCCAGTCGCACTGTGAGCTCCTCGTGGGTCTCCCGGACGAGCGTGTCCAGATCGCTCTCTCCGGGGTGGCGCTTCCCGCCGGGAATGAAGAACAGATCCTTGCCGCGCGACCTGGTGCCCAGCACCAGGCGCCCGCGCAGGTGGATCCAGGCGACAGTGTCGATCAACTCGTGCATTCCCGTGGCTCCGGTGGTTCGTCGGTCGGCGCGGAGGCGGCGTGTGCACCGCGGCGGCACGCCGGTACTCGGGAACGGCGCGTCCCGCCCGCTGGGGTCGGAGCGCCGCGGCCCGTCAAATGCCTGCCGTCCCCGACCTGTTGGCCGTGACGAGCAGCCATGCTGTCATGTGCGGGAGCCGGGAGAGGGGGCGCAGATGCGTGGAACACCCGAGGACGGCCGACTCTGGCTGCATCCGGACGACGACCTCGCCCCGAACCGCCCCGGGGAGTGGCTTCCCCGTCAGGAGGAGTCGGAGCAGCGCGGAGCCCTCGCCCGGTCGGTCGCGCGACTGCTGGGTCGGCCGCTGCCCGAACGCGACGCCGCGAGCGCGCTGCTCGCCGCCGAACGGGTCGCCGACGAGCTGGAGCAACTCGAACTCGGCGGCTGGTACGTACTGCACTCGCTGCCGCTGCCCGACGGCACCGAACTCGGCCATCTGCTGGTCGGTCCGGGCGGCACGTACGCGGTGTCCTCCCACTGGTATCCGGCCGCCCGCGCACGGGTGCGGGACGGGGACACGGTGCACGGGGCCGCGCTGCCGCTGCCACTGGTGCGCCACAGCCGCCGCGACGCGGCGCAGACCCGTCATGTGCTGTCCCGTGCGGTGGGAGCCGAAGTGCCGGTCACCGCGGTGCTGGTGCTGGTCGGCGCGCGCCGGGTGGAACGAACCGAGGGCGCGTCGGACGACGTCGCGGTGCTCAGCGACGGCAATGTGCGGGGCCACTTTCTGCGGCGCGGGGGAGTGCTCGGCCCGGCCGAAGCGGCCGGGCTCCATGCGCTGGCCCGCGACCGCCGCACCTGGCGGCCGACCGGCTGAGCCGGCCCGGAACCGGTTCGCGAGTCGAAGCTGGCTCCGGTCCGTACCGACAATGCTCGGTCCTCGCGAATGCGGCGGTTGCGGACCCGCTGCAGATGTCCCGCCGTGCGCTCGGTAGGGCGACGCGGTCGACGAGTGGTGTCGCGCAGCCGGCCGGCACCAACTGCCGCTAACGCGGGCGCAGGCGGATGACCGGACGGCTCGGCCTGTCGGGTGCGAACACATGGAACTCGTTGCCCTCGGGGTCGGCCATCACGTCCCAGCACTGCTCGGCATCCCCACGGCGGACCATCGTCGCTCCGAGCTCCAACAGATCCTCGGTGCGGCCCCACACGTCGAGATGCATACGATTCTGCGCCGACTTGGACTCCGCCGCCGGG
Source organism: Streptomyces sp. XM4193 (assembly GCF_023072595.1). Lineage (GTDB taxonomy): Bacteria > Actinomycetota > Actinomycetes > Streptomycetales > Streptomycetaceae > Streptomyces. Next base: position 231,685 of record NZ_JALLGK010000007.1, on the reverse strand, counting down.
TTGATCCAGATGACCGGCCCGCGCCCGCGTGGATCGTGAATCGGGACCGGGTACTCCGGCCGCGATCCCTCGCCGCCGGCAGGAGCCGGCCTGCGGGTGTATCCGAGTACGCGGCACCACCAGTCGGCGAGTGCCTGATGGTCCGTCGCGTCCAGCGCCAAATCCTTGAATTCCGCTACACCCATGGGCAAATCGTACGCAAGGGGCGAGTGCAATGGCCGTGTGCACGCCGTGAGTCGCAACGGCCGTGCCCCGAGCCCGCGCCGAGCGGTCCGAAGGGCCCGATTGCTCGTCAACGCCGCTCCGAGCCCGTCATATTGCCCAACCCACTGCGCACCGCCGCAGCACCGGGCTGCTTCGCGAGCCGCCCCGCAGTCACCCGCCTGCTCGCCGGCCGCACGCCCGGCTCTCGCTGCTGAGCCCGATCCGGGCTGCGCCGACCCGCTCGGCGCTCCCCGGAATCAGCGCCCCGAGCCCCGCAGGGAACGCGCCGCCCGACCGGGCGCGGACCCTCCGTCCTATCCTGGCCGCATGCCTGAAATCCGGATGCTGCTCGGTGACATCACGGGACAGCACGTCGACGTCATCGTCAACGCGGCCAACTCCTCACTGCTCGGCGGAGGAGGAGTCGACGGCGCGATCCACCGCAAGGGCGGCCCCGAGATCCTCGCCGAGTGCCGGGCTTTGCGTGCGGGGCACTACGGCGGCGGACTGCCGACAGGCCGCGCCGTGGCCACCACCGCGGGACGCCTGCCGGCCCGCTGGGTCGTGCACACCGTCGGACCGGTGCACGGGCCGAGTGCCGATGGACAGGAACTGGCTTCCTGCTACCGGGAATCCCTGCTCCTCGCGGACGAGCTCGGCGCCCGCACCGTCGCCTTTCCGGCAATCTCCACCGGCGTGTACCGCTGGCCCCTGGAGGACGCCGCGCGCATCGCGGTACGGACCGTGAGCACTGCGAGCACCGCGGTGGAGCAGGTGACCTTCGTGCTCTTGGACGAGCGGGCCCACCATGCGTTCGAGGCGGAGCTGCGAGCTCTCCACCGCGAACGCCCCGAAGCCGGCTGACGCCACTGCCTCCTGCGGCACCGCGGCACCGCCCGTGCGTCAGGCCGGGCTCCGAAGACGTTCGACGGGCCGACGCCCCGGATTCGCCGGATCAGAGGTTCTTCACGTCGAAGGGGTCGTGCTCACTGATGAGCTTGTCCAGCCGCGCCTTGTCGACGCGGGTGGTCACCTGGGAGACCTCCTGTCTGTCCCGCACGCATTTGGCGAGGGTGAAGGACGAGGAGACGAGGAAGAGGACGCCGATGGCGAGGAAGCCGCGCTCCCACGCCCCCATCGGCATATAGGCGACACCGATCGTCACGGCGGCCAGCGCCACCGCGAAGGAGAGTGCCGCCTGGAGGAAGTAGGCCGCGGTCATCTGGGGTCGTACGGGCGCGTTGTTCGTCATGGACACAGAGTGCGGGAGCCGGGCGGCTGCCGCCTGAGTACGGATACTCAACTCAACACCCGTCGTGCGCACGCCGGTTGACGGATGCGGGCGGGCGCACGACCCGCTGCCGGTCCGGTGCGGAACTCCGCCGACTGCCCGTGGGCTCTCATCCCGGGTGTCGATGCTCCCGGTGCCCCGACTGCCGGTACTCCGGGTCCCGAGAGCCGGGAGATCGAACACTCGCCCGTCCGCCGGCTCGGCAACTCCCGCTTCCGGTTCCACGCCCGCTCCGCGCTCTACGGCCCGCAGGTCAGCCGCCGAAGGAGACCCGCTCCAACCACACCTCCAACAGCTTCATGTCGCCCCGGACCTCCACCAGTTCGCTGTGGGGAGGGAGACGGCGGTAGAAGACTCTGAGCACTTCGTCCAGTGGGCCGCTGAGGACCACATCGGCCTCCTCCCGCCCGCCGCGCTGCCACCGCACCCCGTCGGGGCCCAGCTCGATCAGCCACTGGCCGCCGACCTCCTCGGCGGTGTCGGTGGCGACCAACCGCAGTGAGGCGCCCGCCCATCGGGCCAGCTCACGAACCTCCTCGTCCTCCTCCCAGGTGGCGGGTGAGCACACCAGGGTGAGCCATTCGTCGATGCTGTCGGCCGCGACGCTCGGCGCGGTGGTGAAGGGCACCTCGGCGGCAAGGCATGCGTCCGCGCGGTGCACCACGGTCTCGTGAGTCATCCGGCGGGCCCAGAACCCTGCTGTCGGGTCGGTGAACCACGACCACACGCGGGCATCCTCGCCCGCCTCCTGCAACGCCTGCACGAGAAGTGCGGCGCCCTCGGTCAACCATTGGGTCAACTCCCGCACGCCGCCCACCGGGGGCGTGAACGCGGGCACCTCCTCGTCCGCCACCTCCCCGGTGGCGCGAGTGCGCACTATTCGGTCCGCCCAACGGTGGGCCTGCCCGACATGGACGGCCAACTCCTCCAGCGACCAGTCCGGACAACTGGGCACCTGTGCACGGAGGTCGGCGGACTCCAGCAGACCGCACAACGCGGCGGTCTCGGAGGTGATGCTGCTTTGGTACTCATGGAATTTCAGGGGCACGCACGCACCGTACGCAGCAACCGCGGCACCGCACCATGCGGTTTCCCGCAGGAACGCGGCGGCGCCGCTGCTCCCTGGGACGAGGAGCAACGGCGCCGCGACGAACAGGGCCTGGCCTCAGCGGGCCGGCCGATGGTCCGTCAGACGAGCCAACCCACGAAGTGGATGACACCGGCAAGCAGGTTGGTGATGAGGTCCATCTGTGCGTTCTCCTTGTGTGTTGCTCGGGACAACTCCGTCGTGTCATGGGATTCGCGACGGAGGTGCGGTCGCGGTATGCATCCCGTCGATCGCACAAAGTAATCATCAGCTCTGATGCGGAGTTTCGGCAGCCATATTCCGCACCATCACCCCCACGAGCGAGTGCTCGCGCGAGTGTCCACCGCCCCACCCGTACGCACCTCTCCCAGCCCGACCCGCCCCACAACGCCTCGACGCCACGCAGTCGGTATCCGGCCCCAAGTCGCGTACCGCCGCCCACGCTTGAGCGGTCATTCCGGCACGCCGTTCACCGCCCGCCCCGCTGCAACCCCGCCGAACTCGCGGCCGACACGAGCCCGCGCTCCCCGGGACCGCCCCGACCAGCCGCTCCGCCGGCAAGCAGCCTGCGCACGTCCCGCACCGCTGCCCGGCCTGCACGGTTCGCCCCGATGGTGCTTGCGGAGGGCCCGTAGCCCACCAGGTGCACCCGCGGATCGCGAACCGTCCGGGTGCCCTCCAGTCGTACGCCGCCTCCGGGCTCCCGCAGCCCCAGTGGCGCCAGATGCCCGATCGCGGGACGGAAACCGGTGGCCCAGACGATCGCGTCCGCCTCGAACACGGTGCCGTCGGGCCAGCGCACGCCCTCCGCGGTCACCCGCTCGAACATCGGTCTGCGCACCAGCACGCCCCGCTCGCGGGCCGCGCGCATCGCCTCGGTCATCGGCAGGCCCGTCACCGAAACCACGCTGCGCGGCGGCAGCCCTTCCTGTACGCGCTCCTCCACCCGCGCCACGGCTGCTCGGCCCAGCTCCGAGTCGAACGGCCCCTCCCGGAACTCGGGCGGTCGCCGCGTCACCCAGGCCGTTTCGGCAGCAACCTCGGACATCTCCAACAGATGCTGAACCGCGGAGGTGCCCCCGCCCACGACCACCACGCGCTGACCGCGGAAAGCCTCCGGGCCCGGATAGCGCGAGGTGTGCCACTGCGACCCCGAGAACCGGTCCTGGCCGGGCACGCGCGGCCAGAACGGGCGGTCCCAGGTGCCGGTGGCGTTGATCAACGCCCGGGTGTGCCACACCCCGACGTCGGTCTCCACCCTCAGCAGCCCGCGCCCCGCCTCCCGCTCCTCCCGAACGGCGCGCACATCCACCGGCCGGCGGATCGGCAGCCCGAAAGTGCTTTCGTAGGACGCGAAGTACTCGCCGATCACCTCTGAGGACGGCCGGTCCGGGTCGGCGCCCGTCAGCTCCATCCCGGGCAGCGCGTGCATCCCGTGCACCCGTCCGTACGTCAGGCTCGGCCAGCGGAACTGCCATGCTCCGCCGGGAGCCGGCGAGTGGTCCAGCACCAGGAAGTCCCGCCACGGGACGAACCCGACCCGCCGCAGATGATAGGCGGCGGACAGGCCCGCCTGACCCGCGCCGATCACCAGCACCGACACTTCGTTCATGTACGGCTCAACAGCGCCGGTGCCCCGATTCTTCCCGCCGTCGACGCCACAATGGGGGCATGAGCGACCGATTCGACACCCGCATCCTCGACATCACCACCGGCGGCAGCGAGACCGTCGCCGACCTCACCCGCGACTGCGAGGCGTACCTCGAAGACGTCGCCCGCGGACGCGACGGGCTGCTCAACGTCTTCGTCCCGCACGCCACCGCGGGCATCGCGATCCTGGAGACCGGCGCCGGCAGCGACGACGACCTGCTCTCCGCGCTCCACGAGCTGCTGCCCGCCGATCACCCCTGGCGCCACCGCCACGGCACCCCCGGCCACGGCCGCGACCACGTGCTCCCCGCCCTCGTCGCCCCGCACGCCACCCTCCCGGTGGTCAACGGCCGCCTCGAACTCGGCACTTGGCAGTCCGTCTGCCTCGTCGACACCAACGTCGACAACCCCGACCGCCAGGTGCGGCTCAGCTTCCTGGGGTAGAGGTGAGTCAGCCGCCACTGTAGGGGTGGCGTCCGGCTGCGCCAAACGCTCATCAGCACGGCCTAGAAGTAGCCCTACTCCCCGTCCGCGAAGCCGGAACGTTGGGGTGTGACTTGGTTGACCACGGGTCGCTGTCCACTCACCGTGACGACTCACGCGTCCGACCTCGTCGGGGGAGCCGCGACTGGAGCGGATCGAGGCGAGAACACCGCGCACACCGGAGCCGAAAGGTCACGAGCGGGTCCCTCACTTGCTGGCTGCCGCAACGTTCGGCGAGGTCAGCGGGCAAGCAAGGTGGTTGCTGATCCAGAACCGGCGATGCCGTAGCTGCGGACCACCTGACGGGATCTACGCTGGCAACTCGCATTCAATGACGCTGAGTTGAGCACGCTGCGCCAGCGTGCCGCCGGCTGTCCCGACGAGACCGTCACAGTGGAGCTCGGCTGTGTTCTACGAGCGAGCCTTCTTCAATCGGGTGTATTCCTTTGCCAGTTCAACCCGTGAGCGGTGTGGGCCGCCCGACGTGGTACACCGCTGCTCGGGTTCTTGCCCGCAAGCGGGGCAGGTCACCTCGTACACCCGCCACGGGCGCCGCGACCGTTGCTGTTCCCTGCGTTCGTCGATGATCGGCTTCAGCCGTTCGTCGTGCGGCACTCGCCGCATGTCACCGGGCGTGGTGTCGATGGCGCATTGCTGGCCGCTGTTCGCTCCGCAGCGCGGGCAGTGCCTCTCCAGCCATCTCTTCCGGGAAACTTGCCGATGGAGCTGCGGAAGCCGCTGCCCTTGTCTGGTCTGTCGAGGGCCTGCTGTGTGACGTACACGTTCCCTCCATGCCTTGACCCTTGCTTGACGATGCGGTCCGATACTGCCGGCCTCGCTCGCTGCCCGAAGCAGCTCACGGACCTTGATCTGCAGTATGGCCGGGTCTGGGTCGGGAGGAAGTTGCTCAAGGTCGTCGAGGAGGGTGTTCAGGCGCTTGCTCCTTGCCGCCGCGATGGCGGTAAGGCAGCCGTCAGCCGCGTCGATCACGCGGCTCTCCTCCTTGGAACACGCGTCTTTGGTGGCCGTCTTAGCATGTCGCAGCAGCTTCTTGACCTTCCCTGCCCGCTTCTCGGCCACCGCCTGTTCCAGGCTGGCGAACAGTGCCCTGCGGGCCCCGATTCCCTTTTCGATCCAGAGAAGGCCGGAGCGCAGGGCTGCGTCCAACTGCTTGTGCAGCTGCGGGCTCACGCCGGTGAGTTCCGGTATCTCGCGGCACACCGAATCCGCCAGGGCGATGGACTCGGTCCGGCGGGCGTAGAGCAGCTTGCGCAGCAACTCTCGCGCCCGGGTGTCCTGCGCTGTGTCCGTGTTCTGACCCGGCGTCCACTTCGCGGGCACGGTCGCGCTGCGGGCCTGGATGATCCGCTGGACCGCCGGCGTCGACAGCCCGCGCTCCGTCACCTCGCACTCTTCCAGGGCGAACCACTCTGTGGGCCGGGCGAAGGCCTCGGTACCGATCCACACCCGTCTGCTCGTGCCCTCGCTGTCCAGGCGGATCCTGTGCACGTACCAACGCCGGATCAGCGTGTTCCGATCGACCGGTACGCCCAGGCCGAGGACCGGCTCCAGGCCGTCGTCCCACGCCGGCGCCACCGCCTGGTCCAGGTGCACCCGCAGCGCGCCGCGCGACCAGCGGATGTCGACAACGGAGCCGATCTGAGCCCCGGCCGAGCCGGTGTACTCGAAGCCCGCTTCCTCGCCGTATCCGGCGAGCCAGGCCGCGGCTGCCGACCGCACATACAGGTGATCTGCACTGTTCACGCCGCGGGCGCGACGCCCGCACACGTGCGGCAACCCGTCCGGATCTGGGTGATGGGCGAAATGGCAGGCGCGATCCGTGTACAACTTGGTGGTCAACTGGCCACCGCAGCCACCGAGCAAAGTCCCGCACCAGAAGGTCTCGCCTTCGTAACGATGGCGGAACATGTCCAGCTCGATGGCCTCTATCGGCAGCATCAGCGGCTCCTCCGACTCCGCACTGCTCAGCACCGCCGTCTGGATCCGCCGCCTGTCAGCATGCACAAAAGCTCCCGTCATCTCTCTGTGGTCGTGCCAACTCATGGTGTCACCGTGGACGTTCATCAGCTAGAGGGCCGCTCAGCACCTCGCCACGCTGAGCAGTGAGTTGGCGAGGGTGAGGACACCCCGTCGGCGCGAAGTGTGCCGGTGGACTTCGCCGGCGAGCGTTATTAGTGCTGTCAACTCTTGGAGCGGGCCGGCCCGCTCGATAGACGTGAGGCAAGTTAGGCATGTGGGAGCAGGCACCTTGCGCTTGCGAGTGAAGTAACTCCACTCAACTGCCGACGCCGAGGCCATCGTTCGCGATCAAGCGATAGTGAGAAGCGCCCCTGGCTGTCTCCGATGGCCGCAGACGGTGCGGCACGGGTCCGTGCGGTCCGACCGTTCGCGGGTCACGTACTGCACGAGCCCGGTATCCAGCCCCAGGCGCGCCCCCAAGAAAACTAGATGTCGACTTCGGCTCGCTCCACAACTAAGAGGCTGTCCCGCAATGGGGCTGGAGCATGTTGGCTGACCTGCTTGTTGCCTGTCATCCGGTGAGGGCGAGGCTTATGCAGGCGGGCGATGCCGAGCATGGCGTGGTGGACGCCGTCGCCCTTAAGGCGGCAGTCGCGGAGGATCTTCCAGCTCTTCATGCGGGCGAAGGTGTACTCAACGCGGGCTCGCACCTTGCAGTGGGAGGAGTTGTGCTCCTCCTTGCAGGCTGGCAGTTCCTCGTCCTTGTGCCCGCGGTAGTGCGGGATGGTCAGCCCGGTGCCCCGGTAGCCGCCGTCGGCGATCACCGTGGGGGTAGTGCCGACGGCGGTCTTCGCGCTGGAGTCCTGCCAGGCCCGGCAGTCGTTGTGGTTGCCGGGCAGCGGCGGGGCCTACTACGACAACCAGTCGGGTGTCGGCGTCGATGACGACCTGGTGGTTGGCCGAGTAGCGGTAATTCTTCGACTGCTCAGCGATCGTGTGGTCGCGGGTGGGCACCACGGTGCCATCCACGATGAGCACGGTGTCCTTCGCGAACCGCTTGCGCGGCTTGAGCGCGAGCTTCGGGCCGAGATGGCCGATGATCTTGTTGGGCGTGGACATGGAAACGCCGAAGAACGGGGCCAACTGGCGCAGCGTCAAGTTCGTGCGCCAGCACGCCGCGAGAAGCAGTACCCGGTTCTCACAATGGCAGGCTCCACGGCCGCCCGCATCGAGGCTCGTCGGTGATCTCGCGGCGCACCACGATCATCAACTTGCCGAAGCGGCGCGGGCTCAACCCGGTGAACGGGGCTATCCAGGAGGGCTCCGACGCCGTGATCAGACCAGCCACGCCAAGATCATCTCGCCCGTGGCCAGCGTTACGGGACAGCCCTTAGTGAGCCTCGGGTTGGGAAGGGTTTGGGCAAGCAGCGGCCGGAATCCGTTACGTGACCTGTTGGGCGTGTGAGTGGCCAAGCGAGACCAGGTACAGCAGCCATCAGACACTGAGCAAGGCGGATGGTGTGTCGTTTCTTGTCGGTGGAGAGGCTATGACGTTTGTAAAGACACCTCGACCGACGACAGGTGCGGCTCAGTTCCTTAGGCTGAAACGCCCCGCCCGACCGGATCTCCGTACTGTGCCTGCTCGACCGCAGACGCGTGCGCGGTACAGACTCCACATCATCGGCCTATCCGACAGAGCCGGGGCATGGCTGCGGGACGTACGACGATCTTGTGCTGTGCGAGTTTCGCCTATGTAAGGCGCGGAGTTTCATACGGCGTCAGAGCGCTGATCTGCTTCAGCTCGGCGTCGCTCGTTGTGCGCTGGTAACCCGGGCGGATGGCCAAGGGGACGCGTCCCAGGCGGTATCCGGGGTTCGGTGTCGCGTTCACGAGTCTGGAGGGAGCGGTGTAGTCGTGTGCCGTTTCTTCTGCGTGAGTTGAGTCGGGCTCGGGTTCGGGTTCTGTCGCAGGGCGTGGCGGTGTCGGGTCTGTTGGCGTGGGGCTTTTCTGGTCGTCCGTCGGGATGGGGTCGAGTTCAGGGGTCTTTCGTCGCGCCCAACCCGGTCGTGGTGAACCGGGTTGGGCGCCTCCGGAGTACTGCGAGGTCTCCGCCCGACGGCGAAGGGTCGCCCGGGCTCAGGTCTGCGGGGTGTTGGCCAGAACCCGGCGGAGCACCTCCCACGAGAGGTCGGACTCGGTGGCGAAGGCGCGCCTGTCCTTGGTTTCCTCGTCGATGTAGTCGAAGGAGTCGCGGTTGTAGCTGTCGCCGTCGTGGTCGTGGACGGCGGTCTGCTCCGGGTTGAGGTAGACGTGGAAGCTCGCGCCGAAATCGGAGGTGGAGTTCATGTAGCCGGGGCCGGTGGCACCGCTGCCGCCGTCCATGGGGCAGTACACGCGGTGTACGGCGTAGTTGTCCCGGGAGAGCCAGGCGCACTGGCCGGGGGTGAGGGTGAGGAGGCCGAGCTTGCGGGCATCCCAGTCGAGGTGCTCGTAGACCATGACGTCGAGCTGGCCGGCGAGGCAGAAGACGATGCCTGTGGTGTGGCCGTGCGAGTGGATGGGCGAGTAGTGCTGTGCCGGCCAGATCTCCAGGACGACGGGTGAGCCGATGTCGCCCTTCGGGTGGTCGTCGGGGTCGAGGTGGCCGTGCTCCGTGGCCAGGTGGTCGTAGTCGCCCCGGCCGGAGCAGGCGACGCGGATGTAGGGCGGGTGGGACTGGTCGTGCCTGTACTTCTCCACGAGGATCTGGCGCAGCAGGCCCACCTTGTCACCGGGAGCGCCGGCAGGGGCGAGGTGGGTGCGGAGTGCTTCGATCTCCCACGCGGACAGGCGCAGGTCCTCGGCCTTGCGGGCGAGGTCCATGACGGCCGGCGGGATCATCAGCTGACGGGCGTACTCGTCGAAGGTGGTGGCCTGTCCGATCACCAGCGACGGTACGGCCTTGGCGCCCGCGAGGCGCAACTGCCGTTCCTCCTCGGCGGTGATGTGGAACGGGTGCCGCGCCCTGCCGTACTCCTGTACATCGGCGGGAGGCTGGGTGGTGGGCAGGCTCATGCGCCAGCTCCTTTGTCTCGCCCTCGGGGCACGCGCGGGCCTGCGTGTGCCCCGAGGTGGTCGGTCCTGTGCGGAGGTGGTCAATTGCTGGGTGGGCGCGTGCCTTTGAGGCGTGCGCGGGGCAACTCGGGTGGCCTGCGCGCGGGTTCGTCCCGGAATGGTGATCTGCGCGGCGATGGGGCGAAACGTGCCTGTGGGCCGGTAAGCGGTGGGTTTCGGAGTCCAGTCAGGTCTGTCGTCCTGGTTGAGGGTGCGCAAGCCCGATGCCTCAGCGCTCGTGCCCGGCGCTGTCAGCAGGCCGAGGTGGATCTGCCGTGTTCGCCCCGCCCCGCTCTACCTGCTCGGGGCTTGGAGGATCCGGGTGTGCGTCCTGCCGGCGCGAGATGCACCTTGCGATGAGCCATGCTTGGGCGTCCTTCCACGAAACTGCGGAAGCTCTCATGGTCGACGCATGGAAGCCCACAAGCAAAACTCTGCGTGGTCGTTCGAACGCAATGAGCCACCATTGTCGGCGTCTCTCTGGGGGCGTCGAGTGAGGGGAGTGATCTGCGCTCGGGGTGTCGGCGGTGGGAAGCCGGCTGGTGGTTCCGTGCAGCGAGAGGTGCGCCGCGGTGCGGCGATGTGTATGCGTCTGGCGCTGCTCCGAGCGGTGCGACACCCGAGGCGGTGAGGTCGGCCGTCCCGACAAGCCTCGGTGGCTGACGGGCAGTCAAATATTGGCCGTGGTGCGGCACTTGAGGTTCGCGGACGGCAGTCCGCCACAGCTCCGGGGTGTCGATGTCGCCAGGTGGTTGCACTGGTGGCGGCGCCGGATTTCGTGCTGTTTCCGGGTCCGGTCGGGGGAGCGGGATGGCGCTGCGGTGGTGATTCCTCCGTGCACCCCCCTTGACCGGTGTTCGTGGGGTCCTCCAGAGTGCGGGCTAATGCGCATCACTAATGCGCATTAGCCGAGTGAAGGGGACGTCGTGAGGGAAGCCGGTAAGCGGACGCGTGGCCGGGGGGCGGCGGTTCGGCAGGGGCGGCCGCGGCAGGCTGAGGTCGCACGGCTGGCCGGCGTTTCGCAGACCACGGTCTCGCTGGTGCTCGGGGGGAAGACGGGCGGCGCGGCGATCTCCGAGGAGACCCGGCAGAAGGTGGTCGGGGCGGCCGAGAGCCTTGGCTACGTTCCGGACCCGGCGGCTCGCAGGCTGGCGGCGGCGCGGAACAACCTGCTGGGCGTGTTCAGCTTCACGGCGACCTTTCCCACGGACGTGCAGCACTCGTACTACCCGTTTCTGGTGGGTGTGGAGCAGGAGGCGGCGGCACAGGGGTACGACCTGGTGCTGTTCACCGGTTCCAGCCCGGGTGGCACCGGTGGGGGGACGCACGCGCTGCACCGGGCGAGGCTGGCCGACGGCTGTCTGATCCTTGGGCGCCACGCACCCACTGCCGAGCTGTGCAGGCTGGTGGAGGAGGGGTTTCCTGTTGTCCACCTCGGTCGTCGGGACGAGCCGGAGGGGCCTGCCTGGGTCGGTGCCGACTACGTCAGTGCGAGCCGGGAGGTCGTGCAACGGCTGGTGGAGCTCGGGCATCGCCGGATCGTCCTGGTGCGCGACGACGACGAGGCGCCGGCGTCCACCGACCGTGAACAGGGGTTCCGGGAGGGGCTGGAGGAAGCCGGGTTGCCGGTGGGGCCCGAGACGGTGTTCCGCAGCGCTGATCCGGCGCGGGAACTGACGTCGGACCGGGTCCGCGAGTGGGTGGCGGGCGGCGCGACCGCGTTCGTGGCGGAGGAGACCGACACCTCGGCGGCCTGGCGGGCGCTGAACGCGGCGCTCGCCGGAGCGGGGCTCGACTGCCCCGGTGATGTGTCGCTCGCACTTCTCGGCAGTCCGCCGCCGGACGCGGCGGACGGTCCGACGCCGGCCGGTTTCGACATCCCCCGGGCCCAACTCGGCGCGGCCGCCGTCCGGTTGCTCGCAGCGCTGGTTGCCGGGGAGCAGGCGAGCGAACCCCTGGTGGCGTGCACCTTCCGGCCCGGCGACACGCTGGCGCCACCGCGGCGGACGCAGCCGCAAGCACCCGACCCGTCGCCGGGGCCCAGCGCCCCGGGGCGCGGCCGGAACCGCAACACCCGTACCGAACAAGGAGAACCAACGCAGTGACACCCGAACCTGACATCCTCATCGTCGGCGGTGGCCTGGGCGGCGTGGCTGCCGCGCTCGCGGCCTGCCGGGCCGGGCGGACCGTGGTCCTCACCGAGGAGACGGACTGGATCGGTGGCCAGCTCACCTCGCAGGCGGTGCCGCCGGACGAGCACCCGTGGGTCGAGCAGTTCGGTACGACCGCGTCGTACCGGCGGATGCGCGAGTCGATCCGCGACTACTACCGGCAGTGGTATCCGCTGCGTTCCGAGGCGCGCGACCTTCCCGGGCTGAACCCGGGCGCGGGGCGGGTCAGCAAGCTCTGCCACGAGCCGCGCGTCGCGCTCGCCGTGCTGGAGGGGCTGCTCGCGCCGCACCGGTCGGCGGGTCGGTTGACCGTGCTCACCGAGCACGTTCCGGTCGCCGCCGCGACGGACAACGATGTCATCACCTCCGTCACCGTCGAGGACCGGCGTGCGGGCGTACGCCGTACGCTCCGTGCCCCCTACGTCATCGACGCCACAGAAACCGGCGAGCTGCTCGAACTCGCCGATGTGGAACACGGGTTGGGCGCGGAGGCACGCGCCGAGTTCGACGAGCCGAACGCGCCCGAGCAGGCACAGCCGCTCAACCAGCAGGGCATCACCGTCTGTTTCGCGCTCTCCCACCACGAGGGCGAGAACCACGTCATCGACCGCCCCGCCGACTACGACTTCTGGCGCACCTACCAGCCGGACTTCTGGCCCGGCCCGCTGCTCGGCTTCCTCGCCCCCGACCCGCGTTCGCTGGAGGCGGTGCCCCGGACGTTCCGGCCGAACCCCTCGACCGACCCGCTCGCCGTCAGCGCCGACCAGAGCGCCGACGCCGGCGACAAGGAGCTGTGGGGGTTCCGCCGCATCCTCGCCCGCAAGCTGCACCGTCCGGGGGCCTTCGACTCCGACATCACCCTGGTGAACTGGCCGCTCAACGACTACTGGCTCAAACCGCTGATCGGCGCGGGCGAGCAGACGTCGGCCGAAGCGGTCGCCGAGGCACGGCAGTTGTCCCTCTCGGTCCTGTACTGGCTGCAGACCGAGGCGCCTCGTGAGGACGGCGGCACCGGCTTCCCCGGTCTGCGCATCCGCCCCGACATCACCGGCACCGAGGACGGACTGGCCAAGGCGCCGTACATCCGTGAGTCGCGCCGGATCAAGGCCGTCACCACCGTGACCGAGCAGGACGTGGCGATCGACGTGGTCGGGCCGTACGGGCGGACCCGCTACCGGGACTCGGTCGGCGTCGGCAACTACCGCATCGACCTGCACCCGTCCACCGGCGGCGACAACTACATCGACGTCGGCTCGGTGCCGTTCGAGATCCCGCTGGGGGCGCTGATACCCCGCCGGGTCCGCAATCTGCTGCCGGCCGGCAAGAACATCGGCACCACCCACATCACCAACGGCTGCTACCGGCTCCACCCGGTCGAGTGGAACATCGGCGAGGTCGCCGGTGCGCTTGCCGCGCACTGCCTCAACCAGGGCGCCGAACCGCACCAGGTCCAGGCCGAGGACAAGCGGTTCGCCGAGTTCGCCCGGCAGTTGGACCGGGAGGGAGTACAGCGGCACTGGCCCGACGTACGGGGCTACTGACATCCCGCGGCGGCAGACCGCGTCCCGCACGCGCGCCACCCGCACGCGCCCCGCGCACCTGCCCCGTACGTGCCCCACCGGTACGTGCCCCACCCGTACGCGCCCCCACCCGTACGCGCCCCACCCTCGCGCTCCGCCCCGCTCGCGCTCCACCGCACAAGGAGGTGCACCGTATGACCACCCCTCGCGTCCGCGTCGGCATCGACGTGGGCGGGACCTTCACCGACGCCGTGGCCGTCGACGCCGCGACGCTCGAACTGCTGGGCCAGGTGAAGGTCCCCACCAGCCACCACCACAAGGACGGTGTCGCACACGGCATCGTGGAAGCACTCGGCAGGCTGCTGAAGGAGATCGACTGCGATCCGCAGGATGTCGCCTTCCTCGCCCACGGAACGACCCAGGCGACCAACGCGCTGCTGGAGGGGGATGTCGCCACCACCGGTCTGATCGGGATCGGCACCGGGCCCGGTGCGATCCTCACCCGCCGGCTCGCCGCCCTCGGCAAGCTCGAACTCACCCCGGGCAAACGGCTGCCGCTGGTCTACGCCCACGTTCCCGACCACCGCGACCGGGAGGCGGTCGAACAGGCGGCGGACGCGCTGGTGCGCCAGGGCGCCGAAGTCCTGGTGGCCAGCGAACCGTTCAGCGTGGACCGGCCCGAGGGCGAGGAGGCCGTGCTGGAGGCGGCGCGCGGGCACGGTCTGCCGATGACCGCCGGGCACGAGATCACCTCGCTCTACGGACTGCACAAGCGCACCCGTACCGCCGTCGTCAACGCGGCGATCCTGCCCCGGATGCTCGCGACCGCCGATCTGGTGGACGCCTCCATCACCAGGGCCGGGGTGAGTGCCCCGCTGATGGTGATGCGCTGCGACGGTGGCGTGATGTCGCTGGACGAGATGCGCCGCCGCCCGCTGCTGACGATTCTGTCCGGCCCGGCGGCCGGGGTGGCGGGCGCGCTCATGCAGGAACGCATCAGCGAGGGGGTGTTCCTGGAGACGGGCGGCACGTCCACCGACATCAGCGTGGTGCGCCGCGGCAAGGTCGCCGTCCAGCACGCCACGGTGCTGGGCAAGAAGTCCTACCTCAACGCGCTGGACGTCCGTACGGTCGGCGTCGGCGGCGGCTCCATGGTGCGCGTCGGTGACGGCGCCAACCGGGCCGTCACCGGCGTCGGACCGCGCAGCGCCCATATCGCCGGACTGCCGTACGCCTGCTTCGCCTCCGTCGAGGACCTGCGGGACGCCACGGTCAGCACCATCCGGCCGATGGCCGACGACCCCGCCGACTACGCCGTGCTCGACGCCGCCGGCGGCAGGTTCGCGATCACCATGACCTGCGCCGCCAACGCACTCGGCCTGGTCCCCGAGGGGGACTTCGCCCGATGCGACCCGCAGGTGGCCCGGGCCGCGCTCGCGCCGCTCGCCGCCCTGCTCGGCACGGACGTCGGCGGTGCCGCGACGCGCCTGCTGGACGCCGGGGTCGAACAGGTGCGGACGGTCGTCGACGCGATGGTCGACGACTACCGGCTGGACGAGGACACCGCCGTGCTCGTCGGCGGGGGAGGCGGCGCCGCCTCGGTCACCCCGCATCTGGCCCGCGTCACCGGCTTCGAGGGCCGCATCGCCAGGCACAGCGAGGTGATCAGCCCGATCGGTGTCGCCCTGGCACTGGTCCGCGAGCAGATCGAACGGATCATCCCGGGCGCCGGCCAGGAACAGATCCTCGCGGTACGGGCCGAGGCGGAGGCCGCGGTCCTGGCGCAGGGAGCGGCGGCCGAGGGAGTGGAGGTCGAGGTCACCGTGGACCCGCAGACGAGCAAGGTCCGCGCGGTCGCCACCGGGGCCACGGAGCTGCGCACCCAGGACCGGGCACACCGGGCGGACGACGGCGAGCGGTTGCGGAACGCCGCGGCCAGCCTCAAGGCCGACTCCTCCGCCGTCGAGGTCCTCGCCGGCACCGGCGCCCACACCGTGTACGGGACCGAGGTGCGCCGCAGACTGCGCGCCACCCGCCGTCCGGTACGGGTCGTGGACGCCGACGGAGTGGTGCGGCTGCATGTGGCGGACGCCCATGTGGAGTCCACCACGGTCGCCGACGCCCCGGGCGTACTGGCCCGACTGGTGAAGGAGAAGACCTCCTACGGCGACGGCGGGGTACGGGCGCCGGCGGTACGACTGTTGCTCGGCTCCCGGATAGCGGACCTCTCCGGCGTACTGGAACCCGAACCGCTACTGGCCCTGGCACGTGGGGAGTTGCGCTCGCGCGGCGGCGCGGAGCCGGTGGTGGCGGTCGTGGAGGTGCGGTCGTGAGCCCCGCGGGTCGGCCCGCCGGGCCCGCGCTGGAGGCCACCGACGATCTGGACTTCGCGGTACGGCTGCTGGCCGGCACCCCGACGCACGAGAGCCGTGACCCGCAGCTGCTGCGTCAGTGGGCCCGCCGCGCCGACGGGTTCGGGGCCGCGCTGCCGCGGGTGGAGTTCACCTCCACGGTGGTGGAACGCACCGACGGTCTCCGGCAGGGCCTGCTCGCGAAGTACCGCTCCCGCCCCACACCCACCGTCGAGCTGTTCACCGACACCCTGGACGCCGCCGAGGAGCTGGTCGACCGGCGCGGTTGGCGGCACTGGTACCCACCGGGCACGCTTCGCGCGGCCGCACTCGCCCACGAGACCGTCCACGAGCGGCTCCACCACGGTCCCGAACGGCTCGCCCTCAAGCGGGAGTTGGGCCATGTGCTGCTGCGCTGCGGCCGACTGCGGTGGTACGGCCACGTCGCGGGCGCCGAGGAGGTCGCCGCGCACGCGTACGCCCGCACCGTCTGCGGCCTGGGACGCAGCCCGCTGCTGCTGACCGCCGCGCTCGCCGAAGTCTTCACCCAGAAGGACACCCACAGAGAGAAGTGACGTCATGGGCGTTGTCATCCTGCTCATCATGGCGGTCGGAGTGGCCGCGATGCTGAGCCGCAAACTCCCCACCGCCTTCGCCCTGGTGGGTATGGCCGTCGCCATCGCGGTGGCCGCCGGAGCCGCGTTCTCCGGCGAGGAGAGCGTGCTGGACACGGTGCTCCAGGAGGGCGCGCCGATGCTCGCCTCGACGATGATCGCCGTACTGCTCGGCTCCTGGCTCGGCAAACTGCTCGACGAGACGGGCGTCGCCTCGACCATCGTCCGCAAGATCGTCGAGTTCGGCGGCGACCGGCCGACCGTGGTGGCCCTCGGTGTGCTGGGCGTCTCCGCGCTCATCGGCACGGTGACGGGCTCGGCGCCGGCGGCGATGATGGCCGGCATCATCGGTATCCCCGCGATGATCGCGGTGGGCATCCCCAAGGTCACCGCGGCCGGCACCATCCTGATGGGCATCGCCGTCGGTGTGCCCTTCGAGCTGCCGATCTGGCAGTTCTTCTCCTCCGCGCTCGATCTGTCGGTGCCGCAGGTGCGCTCGTTCATGGTGAAGCTGTTCCCGTTCGCGCTGGTCGCGGCGGTCGGGTACGTGCTGATCGAGTCCCGGCGGCGCGGCGTCGAACACGCCTGGGCCTTCAAACCGGCCTCCACCAAGCCGAGTTCGCGCCGCGAGCGACTCGGCGACGCGCCCTGGTACGCGCTGCTCACCCCGGTCGTCCCGCTGGTGCTGGCGCTCGGCTTCGAACTCGCGATCATCCCCTCGCTGCTCGCCGGAGTGCTGTACGGACTGGTCACCACCACCAGGCCCCGGGACATGAACAAGCGGCTGCTGCGCACCCTCTACGGGGGCTTCGAGGTGGCCGCGCCGCCCATCGCCCTGTTCATCGCGATCGGGATGCTGCTCGCGGCGGTCCAACTGCCCGGCGCCGTACAGGCGTTGGAACCGCTGGTGAAGGCGGTCAGCCCGCAGAACCCGATCGTGTTCGTGCTGGTCTTCACCCTGCTGGTGCCGCTCTGCCTCTACCGCGGCCCGCTCAACATCTACGGCCTCGGGGCGGGCATAGCGGGCGTGCTGATCGCGGCCCAGATCTATCCCGCGATGGCGGTGCTCGGCATCGCCGCCTCGTACAACCAGGTCTTCGGGGTGTCCGACCCCACCAGCACCCAGACGGTGTGGAGCGCCCAGTACGCGGGGGTGAGTCCGCAACAGGTGATGGTGCGCACCCTGCCGTACGTCTGGACGGTCGCCCTGGGCGGCTTCGCCGTCACCGCAGCCACCTATCTGTAGGTCACGTGCAGGACCCGACTCCCCGAACGGAGAGAACAGTTGAAGGAGCCGCAGCACCACCACACCGAGCAGTCCACCTCCATGTCCGGCCTCAACCGCAGGAACTTCCTGCGCGGGGCCGCCGCCACCGGCACCGTCCTCGCGGTCGGTACGACGGTCGGCGCCACCACGACGTCCACGGCCGCCGCCGCACCGGGCGGTTTTCCCGACTACAGCTACGTCAAGACGCTGCTGATCCCCTCGGAGCTGAAGTACCGGCCCACCGGCGAGATCATCTTCCCGTGCATCCGGGGCGTGTACGACCGGCTGTCCAACCCGCTGGGCCGCTACTACCTCTACTACGCGCCGCACGACCCGCCCGGTGGCATCTGCCTCGCCTACGGGGACTCCCTGGAGGGGCCGTTCACCGAGTACCCGGACAACCCGATCGTCTCGAAGGACTGGGCACCGCACTACAACGTCTCCCACGTCTCCTCGCCGCACGTGCTGTGGAACGAGGACGCGGGGGAGCTGTGGCTCTACTTCCACGGCGAGAACCACACCACCCGTCTCGCCCGCTCCAAGAACGGCGTCGACTTCACCTACGACCGGGTGGTGCTCGACAGATCGATGCTCCCGAGCGGAACGCAGGAGACCTCCTACGCCCGGGTCTTCCGGCACGACCTGCCGGACCGAGGGGCACGCTACGTCATGCTGTTCATGCGCAGGCCCCAGGTGAACCACCGTGACATCGGCTGGGGTTGGTCCGCCGACGGACGGTCCTGGTCCTTCGCCCAGGAGCCACTCGTCCGCCACTCGGACGTCGGGATGCGGGACCTGAGCAGTCCGCATCTGCTGACCCGCAACGGCAGCGCGTACGTCGTGTACCACACCGACAAGGGCAGCGGAGGAAACCTGCTGATCACCGAGGTCGGCGCCGACTTCTCCCGTCGCGAGCACCTCGGTGTCTTCCACGCCTCGATGGACGGCGCACCGGACAACGGACGCGTGGCCGCACCGAGTTTCGGCACCGACCGGGGCGTGCCGTACATGGTGTACGAGGCGGGCGACCGGTTGAACGGGGTCATCGCGGTGGCCCGGGGCAGCTGAGCAACGCCGTCGGAGGCGGCCGTCCGCGTACCGGGGAGGTGCGGGGACGGCCGCCACCGTGCGCTCGGCCGGCGGCCGGCTCCCGGGTCCGCTCGGCCCTCTCGGGTCTGCTCGGCCCTCCCGGGTCCGCGCAGCTCGCGGCCTCTCAGGCTCGCGGGCCTTCGAGGGCCTGCAGCGATCCGGCCGGCAGCCGGTCGTTGCCCCAGCTTCGCTCGATGTAGCCGATGATCCCGGTGATGTCCTCGGCGGGCACCCGCTCCGGCTCACCGCGCTCCAGCGGGTCGGCGTGGAATATGTAGAGCCGGGAGGCGAACTGGTCGAACGGCAGCGACGCCTCGCCGAACCGTTCGCCGTTGCCCGCCGTGGAGACGACGACACCGTCGCCCCAGTCCTGGCCGCTGTCGTTGTTCGGGTTGAAGAAGTAGACCCGCATGACGTCCTGCGGGTCGGGTGCCGCCCGCAGAATCGTGATCGCGTGCCAGCCGACGTAGCGGGCCGCGCTGTCGGTGACGGCGACGCCGGCCGGCTGCGGATGGATCAGCGGCTGCTCGCCGTTGTACGACGGGTGGTAGCTGGCGTGGAACTGCCGCAGGAAGTCGTCGAGTTCGACCAGGTTCCCGGTCTCGACGTCGACGTTGATGTGGAAACCGCGGCCCGCCCACCAGCCGTGGAACTCGGGATTGACCCACCGGTGCGGATCCCCGGGTCGGCCGGCGCAGCGGCGTCCCATCTCGGCGTATATCCGGTCCAGATGCGGTACCACCAGCAGCGACACCGGGTCCAGATCCGTCGGCAGCGTGCTCGAGACTCCGGAGGCGCTGTCCTTCGAGGAGATGGGTTGGCCCTCGAAGTGCATGATGACCTCGTCGTCGCGGGCCGCCCAGACCACCATCTGGAGCAGGTAGTCCGGGTCGTTGTACGACCACATCGACAGCGCGCGGGCCGACTGGCAGGTCGGGTTGTCGCCCTGGCCGACACCGAGTGGCTGGCCCAGCACGGAGAGCACTCCCGCCACCAGCCGCGCCCGCGGGTCCGGCACGTCGCCGAAGGCCGCCGTCAGCCGGTCCTGGGCGACGGGGGAGAGCTCGAGCGACAGCTGGCGCCAGAGCGCGGGCACGATCGGCGGCTCGTGCAGAATGCCGCGGTCCAGGAGCAGTGCGAGCCCGTAGACGCTCTGTGCCGTCTGCGGGTGCACGGCGACCTCGATCAGCCGGTGCACCAGCTCGCTGTAGCGCAGCAGGCAGTTCCGGCCGGTGTCGGACAGCCCGAGAGCCTCACCGAGAAGGTAGTCGCTCTCGCGCAGAAGGAACCGGAGCAGCTGGGCGTGGTACGGCGAGACCAGGCCGGTGTCGTGCATCGCCCGGGCGAACCCCGACGCCTCGTACTGCAGGCCGCCGGCGTCCATCGCTTCGAGCCGGGAGTGGAAGACGTCGAAGCCGGGATCCTCCCGGCACGCCTCGGTGGTCCCGAAGAGGCTGGTGATGAGCCGGTCGATGCCCTGCCCCGAGGAGACGCCGAGAGCCACCTCCGGGTCGTTGCGGTAGACCGCGATGCGGGTGATCAGGGACTGCACTTCCTCGACCTGGATCGGCCGCTGCCGCAGGATCCGCCAGATCTCGTCGACCAGGTTGTCCAGGATGCTGTCGTAGCCGATCTCGTCGGCGAGGTGGCGGAACAGGTCCCGGACGAGCTCCGCCGTCCGGCCGTCCCGGGCCCGCTCGGCCTCGCTGATCGGAGCGAAGAGCAGCTCCAGGTTGGTCGCCAGCACCTGGGAGAGGAAGAGACGGGCCTCCTCCGCGGAGAGCGTCGGATGTGCGAAGTCGCCGCGGGCGACGGCCAGCATGCGCAGCTCGCTGGCCGCCTCCATGACGACGGTGTCCGCGTCCCCGCTGTGCAGACTCGGTCCGACCAGGGAAGGTATGAGGATCTCCGGGGAGGCCCAGTCGGTCTCCAGGAAGAGCCCGGCCTCCTCGAGGGCCTGCGCCCTCTCCTGGACTGCGGCGGCGCCGCCCTGCAGCAGGAGTACCCGCCGCAGGGCTTCCAGGACCCGCCGCAGCTTCGTGTGCTTGCCGAAGTCGCGGGTTTCGGCCATGGCCCGGATGGCGTCGTCGAGTGAGGCCAGGCGCTTGCCGAGTCTCGCGGCCTCACTGTTGATGTTGTCGACGGTCGGTTCCACAGGTGCTTCCCTCGATCAGGTCTTCCGCGTCCGCGAGGTCGTCAGACGTAGAAGTCGAGCTCTTCCTGCTGCTTCAGCAGGTCGCGCATCCGGTAGGGGTCTTCACCGAAGAAGTACACCAGACCCCAGTGGGTGCCGAATGCGGTCCTCTTGGTGACAGTCTCCTCGATCGGCTTCGAGAGGTCGTGCGACTCGTAGTAGTCGTCGTCCTCCGTCTCCTCCGGGATCCGCAGATCGCTGACGACGCGGCGGCGCGGGTAGACACCGAAGCAGCCGGCGACTCCGGACGCGTCGACGACCTCCCGGGGGAAGAAGGCGTCGATCTCCTCCTCCGTCGTCTTCGGGTCGAAGGCCAGTACGAGGCCATGGTAGGCGTTGAATCCGTACGCCCGCTCCAGCAGCTCGAACACCTTGAAGCCCGGTGGCCGGTAGGCGACTTCGCCGAAGTACATCTCTCCGTCACTGGTGACGAAATACTCCGGGTGCACGAATCCGAACTCGATGTCGAACGCCTTGATGAGTTTTTCGATCTGTGCGGTGATCTGCGGTCGGTACCGCTCCAGCTCCGGTGTCGCGGGCACGAAGACCGAGTACCCCAGAGTGACGTACTCGGAGATGTTGAGGAACTTGATTTTCCCGTTGTGCACCCATGCCTCGACCGCGAACTCCCAGCCGTCGAGATGGGACTCCATGAGGACCGGGAACTCCTCTTCCGGGATTGTGTCCACTTCGTCCGGAGTGCGGATGACGCGGTGCCCGAGGCAGCCTGCTTTGTCGAACGCCTTCAGATGGATGGGGTCGTTCGGGTCGCCGTCGAGCTTGAGGAGCGTCTGATTGACGCGCTTGAGAAAGCGAATCACATCGTCCCGGTCGTGCGCCTCCTCGAAGATCCCCACCCGGATGCCGCCGAGCTGTGCACGGCGTTTCATCAGCGCCTTGTCCCGCAGCAGCATGGCCTGTCCGTACAGGCGCGGGTCGTCCAACAGCACCGAGTTGATCGCCCCGGCCCATTCCACCGTTTCCTCGAACAACGGGATCGCGACGTCGACGCCCTCCTTCTGGAGGGTTTCGGCGATCTCCATGGAGCGGTCATTGAGCCGTTCGAAATTCCACGGGACGTAGGGGATGTCGTGCTCGACGCAGTACTCCTCGGCCCATTCCGGCGCCACGACGATGTATCTGCGGTCGAACCGGTCGAGAGCTTCGACTGCGTTGAGGCTCCAGCCGAGAAGCGCCACGTATCCTTTGTCGGGATTTCTGGTGCCCAGTTCGCGCTCCGGCATATATTCCTCTCCTTCGGCGCTTGCGCGCATCGGCGACGTAACTGACTCGCGTACCCGGCGGTTCCGCGGACAAACGGTGAGACCCTACCGGCAGCCGCCGCGGAAGGCGGGCCGACGCGTCCTTCGTCCTGCGGTGTTCGCAATGCCCGACGGGCGTCGGGCGACGCCGTGTCGGCGTCGCCGCACTGCGCGGGCGAGCGTGTTCGCGGCCTGCTCCGCCGACTTGTCGACGTGGGTCGGTGCCGGCCCACGGACCCGGTGGCCTCATCGACTCGTCGACCGGGGAGACCCGCCGTAGGACGTGCCCGCGCAGGCACTGTCGGACGCGGCGACGGAGGGCCGGCCCGCGGTCCGTGGCCGGGCGTGCCTCATCGAGCGGCGGATCGAGCGGCGGGCAGGGCGGTCCAGCCGTGGCCGAGATGCCAGTGGCCGCCGGAGGCGATCCGGTCCAGCACGGCGCGTTGCAGGGTGCTGTCGCGGGGGAGGCGGGTCGGTCGGGCGGTGTCGCGCCGCACGTGGAAGACGAACTCCAGCACGTCGTCGTCGCAGACCGGACGCGCGCCGAAGGGGCGGAAACGCTGTTGGAACCGGACGATGTTGGAGGTCGCGGGAAGGTCGTCGGCCAACTGCTCGTCGAGCAGCCACGAGTGGCAGGTGGCGAACGGGTACCGGGTGCCGGGGAAGTGGCGTGCGAAGAACGCCGGCGCCGCCGCGAACGACTCGTCGCACAGCGCGGGCGACATCGGACCGTCGCCCGGAATGTGGACGTTCAGCACGGGCTGGCCTGCTGCCGGTCCGCCGGTCGGCGGCAGACCCCCGCAGGCGGCGGCGTCCAGCACGGAGCGTTCGAACTGGAGCCGGCCGATCCGGTGCAGGGTCCCGCGGAAGTGGTGCACGATCCAGCTCTGCTTGTCGAAGCCGCCGACGCCGAACGCCCTGCGGTGGGCGACCGACTTCGCGCCGAGGTCGGCGAGGGTCGCGTGCACCACGTCGTCGGGGACGCCGTGTCGGGCCTGTCGTGCCAGGGCCGCGGGCAGCGCCATCAGATAGAGGTGGACGTAGAAGTAGCGTCCCTGAGCGCCGAGTTCGGCGGGGGCGCTCGGCCAGTCGACCGGCTCGTCGGAGAAGAGTGCCCGGTGGCAGTGGAGCAGCGCACGCCACAGTTCGGGCGTGTGCACGGGGTCCGGCAGCGTGGCGGTGACGTCGGCGAGGTCGGCCTCGGGGATCGCCAGCAGTCGCAGCCGGGCGCGCAGCTCGGACGGGTCCGGCGGCTCGGGGTCCGGCACCTCGGCCCGCCCCGTCTGCCCGTTGAGCACGGCGAGCCACCGCCCGACGTCCTCACCCGCGGTTCCGCCCGTCCCCGCCCCGGAGCGCCCTCCGGCGCCCGCGCCCGCGCCTGCACTCGCACTCGCGCCTGCACTCGCGCCGTGCTCTTCGTGCTGCTGGTGCGCCGCCGTCACCGCTGTGCCGCGCTGACGAGCTCGTGCCTGACCAGGTCGATACGGGCGAGGCTGTCGTCGAGCCCTCCGGGACGGGACCGCAGCAGCCAGCACGCCCGTTGCTCGGCGAGCAGCGGGTCGAGTTCCAGCAGCAGCCGTTCGGCCGCGGACGGGTCGATCCCGTCCGCCCGGGAGTTGCTGCGCGCCCGGGCGTGCAGCAGCCGCACGGCGAACTCGGAGAGCGCGATGGCGTGTTCGAGCTCGCGGCGCAGTACGTCCCGGTCGGCTGCGGCGGGGTCGGCGGCGGCCAGATCGTGTCGGCAGCTCTCCAGCACGGCGCCCGCTTCGGCCAGTGCCTGCAGCGTCGGGAGGGCGGGCAGCGGTCCCGTCTGCGGGAAGAGCGCCCGGGCGATCGGCGAGGCGTTGAGCAGCGGGACCCCGAAAACCTCCGCCACTCTGCCCAAGCGGTCGAGCACCGCTCCGGCGCGTCCGGTCGGGTCGAGGAGCACATGGTCGTTGAGGGCTCCGGCGATGTCGAGGTCACGGTTGGCCTCCAGGCACCAGCTCACCGCACCGCCGTACAGGGCCGGTCCGAAGGAAACCGAGGGCGGGTCCCACATCCCGTGGTCGCCCCAGGAGGTGAGCAGAAACCCTTCGGCCGCCTGTTCCAGGCCGACTTCGGCGGCGTCGATCATGTTCTCCACGGCGTTGTCGAGGCGGCCGATGATCGAGTTCCAGTTGCCGGTGCCCGGTGCCACCCAGAACGGGACGCCGGCCTCGCGCAGCAGCTTCGCCCGGCCGCGGAAGCCCGCGCTGAGCCGCTCGACGTCCGAGCCCACCCGCGTCCAGGAGCGCAGCTCCTCGGAGCCCTCGGCCAGCACCTCGGCCGCCGCACGGGGCGAGTCGTACTGCCACACCACGGGGATCGCGCCCGGCGGCACCCGGTCCATCAGCTCGGGGTGGTTGCCGAAGACGTCGGCCCAGAACTGGACGGTCCAACCGGCCTCCAGCCAGGGCCGCATCACCGAGGTCACGTAGTCGAGGTAGACGTTGCCGAGGCCGTCCGCGGCGGCCCGCTCCTTCGAGCGCCCGGTGCCGAGTTCGAAGGGTTCGTCGGCGCCGATGTTGACGCGTCGGGTGCGGAGGTTGCCCGCCAGTTCCCGCAGCAGTCCGTTGGCGAAGTCGGCGTTCTCCTCGGTGGGTTCGAGCGTGCTGGGCGGGCGGTGCTGCCCGCCGCGTTCGAAGCCGTCGGGGTTCTCGGCCCGGTGGGCGTGGTCCTGGTGGGCGAGGAAGCGCTCCATGTGGCCGAAGGTGTTCTGGTTGGCCACCAGATCGATGCCGAGCGCGGCGCAGCGGGCGTCGAGCCAGCGCAGGTCGTCGGCGGTGAGCGGGGAGGCGTCCTGCCAGACCTCCCGGTGGTCGCGGTAGGCGTAGGTGTGCTCGCAGTAGAGCTCGAGGTGGTTGAAGCGGGCCCGCGCGAGAATGCCGAGCCAGCGCTCCAGGGTGCGGCGGGTGGGCACCCGGTCGCGGCTGATGTCCAGATGGAAGCCGCGGACCGGGAAGTCGGGTGCGTCGACGATCTCGTAGCCGACCTCGGGATAGTCGGGTCCGGCCCGGAGCTGGTCGAGGGTGTCCAGCGCGTAGCGCAGCCCGGCCGCGTCCCGGTGGTGGACGCTCACGCCCTCGGGGCCGGTGCGCAGGCGGTAGCCCTGGGCGGGCGTCGTGTCGTCGACGGTCGCGGTCACGGGCGCGTCGTACGGGGCGCCGCCCGCGGTGGTGGTCATCGAACGGGGCTTGGGGAAGGGCGTCACAGGCACAGCGGGGGCTCCGGGCTCGAAGTCGCGGGATGGCCGGGGGAGTTGGTGTTCTCGCCGGCGAACGCGCCGGCGGGGCGCCGTTCCGGGAGCGGGGTCAGCCCGCTCCCGGAACGGGAGACCCCGGGTCAGCCGCAGCTGTTGTCGACCTCGCAGATCTCCGAGGGGTCGGTGGAGACCTTGATGTCGTCGTACCAGATGTAGCTGTCGTTCTTCGGGGCGAACTCGGTGGTGGCGCCGCCCGCGAAGCTGTTGAAGTACGCCTTGTCCACCTTGTCGTCGTTGGTGACGAACCGCAGCCCGTTCACCTCGCCCGCGGGCTTGCCGTTGTAGAACAGCTCGATCTCGCCGTCCTTGTTGGCCTCCCCGTTGGTGACGGTGTTGACCTTGACGCGCTGGACGACGTTGACCCACTCGCCCTTGGGCCACTCGACCGTCGAGCCGTCCTGGGTCAGCGTGATGTAGTCGCCGTAGGTGTCCTTTTTGTCCATGTGGTAGTAGTACAGCGCCGCTTCGCCGTTCTCGCGGTGCCAGATGAAGCGGGAGCTGAAGCCGTTGGTCCCGTCGCAGTCCATGCCTCCGGAGCACGCGCCGCCGCCGGCGAGGCCGACGCCGAGCTTGCCGGAGTAGAGCGTGGTGCCCCAGCTGAAGTCCTCGTCGAACTTGATCCACATGGACAGGTAGTACTCCTGCGCGTTCTCCAACTCGAAGGGGGCCTGCGCTCCGGAGTCCTCGGGCCCGATCTTTCCCTTCGGGTAGAGCACCCGAAGCGATTTGTCGCCGCTGTGCGCCGGTTCGGTGTCGTCGATGACGGTCCGGTTGTCCATGCCGAGGGACCAGGGGGCCTTCCAGCCGTCCTGGGCCCACTTGTCGAGGGTGTACGGGCCTCCGGCGGCCGGCGCCTCGAAGCCGTTGCTCTTGGCGGCGGCCGCTTTTCCGGAGTCGGTGGACGCTCCGGCCAGTTGCGGCACCAGCACGGCGGGGGCGAGCAGTCCGGCGGCGGCCACGCCGATGAGCAGTGCTTTCCTGGACTTCATGGTGTTCCTCGTTTCCCTGTCGGTGGGGCGGTGCGGGGATTGGGGCGGTGGATGCGGGGTCGGTCGGTGCGGGGTGGCCGAAACGGGCGGTGGGCGGGCGGAGTTGGAGACGCTGGGGTCAGGCGAGCCAGCGCGGGAGGGCGTCGGCGATGAACGCGTCCTCCTCCTCGAGCCACGGGCAGGAGGCGCGCACCCGGTCGATCTCCGCTGCCTGACCGGGCGAGAGCCCTTCCCCGGGGTCCAGGCACCAGGTGCCGGCGAGCAGGCCCTGCCCGCGCAGCACTTCGTGGACGCCGGCGATCACTCCGGCGAAGCCGCCGCGCACGTCGAAGACAGCCGCGTTGGCGGCGGTGTCACCGGCGAGCCTGGCCAGCACGCGCTGTCGGGCGGCGCCGTCCCCCTCGCGTGCGGCGTGCGCGTCCCGCAGCAGGCGGACCGCGGAACGGGTCCACACCGCCCAGTGGCCGAGCAGCCCGCCGACGAAGTGCCGCACGGTCGGCCCGCAGGGCCCCTGCACGTGGTACGGGGTGAGCAGGTCGGCGGCGATGTTGTCGTCGTTGCCCGTGTAGAGCGCCACCTCCTGCCCGCGGTCGGACTCGGCGACGCCCTGGACCAGTTCCAGGGTGCGGTAGCGGTCGAACGGCGCCGCCTTCACCGCCACCGTGGACGGCAGGTCCGCGAGGCCGCGCCAGTAGTCGCGCGGCAACAGTCGTCCGCCCACCGCCTCCTGGAGGTAGAAGCCGATCACCGGCAGCACCTCGCCGATCGCCGCCGAGCGTTCCAGCAGCCGGGCGGTGGACAGGTGCGGCAGCCCGCCCGGGGAGACCAGTACGGCGTCGTACCCCAGTTCGCGCGCGCACCGGGCCTCGGCGACGGCCTGCCGGACCGGCCCGGCGACGCCTGCGACCCGTACGAACGGCCTGCCCGCGGTGCCGTGTGCGATCTCCTCGGCGGCGAGTTCGAGCACTGCCCGGTAGAGACCGTGCTCGCGGATCGCGAACTGCGTGGTGTGGACGCCCACGGCGAGGCCGCCCGCGCCGCAGTCGAGGTAGTAGCGGGTCAGGGCCCGCTGGTGGCGCTCGTCCAGCCGGCGACCTGCGTCCAGCGCGAGCGGATGCGCGGGTATGACGGTGCCCCTGCGGAGCAGCTGCCCCGCGGGTCCGTCCAGCCCACCGGCCTGCTCTGCCCGACCGTCCGGCGATGCCCGCTCGACCGGCGACGCCCGCCCGACCGGTGCTGCCCGCTCGGGTCGGTCGACCGGTGCTGCCCGCTCGGCTCGGTCGGTCATCAGAACCGCCCGTCGCGGCGCTCGAAGAGGGTCGGCTTGTCCCACAACTTCCCGCCGCCGAGCAGCCATTCGGCCTGGCGGTCCAGAAGCTGCTCCAGGGTGAGGTCGGGGTAGCCGAAGAGCTTGTGGCAGCGGGCCGCGTTGCTCAGCAGCGCCGTCGACGGGGACTCGCCGGTGAACTCCGCCTCCAGACCGAGGCGTTGGGCCAGCCCCCGCGCGAGGACTCCCACGTTCGCGGTCTCCGGCCCGGTGAGGTTGAGGGTGAACGGGTCCTCGCCGGTGGCGTGGCCGGCCGAGCGCAGCACGACCTCGTTGGCGTAGCGCTGCCACACGACGTTCACCGCGCCGGGGGAGAGGTCGACGGGAGCGCCGGCGAGCAGCGTTCGGGCGAGGTCGGCGAGGACTCCGTACCGCGGCTCGCAGGCGTAGTTGAGGCGGATCAGCGCCACCGGGGTGCCCCGTTGCCGGGCGGCGTGGGTGAAGACCTGCTCACGGCCGTGGCAGGTGACGGCGTAGTCGCCTTCGGGGCGCGGGGGATCGGTCTCCAGGGAGCCGCCGCCGACCGGCGAGGTCATCCCGTAGACGTTTCCGGTGGAGAGCGCGACGATCCGGGCCGCCGGGTAGCGGCGGGCGACGTGGGCCGGCAGCACGGTGTTGGTCATCCACGCGAGCTCGGGGGCGTGCGCGGTGCCGAACTTGGCTCCGACGAGATGGATCACTCTCGCGGCGTCGGGCAGTGTGTCGACCGCGGCCGGGTCGGAGAGGTCGGCCCGAACGGTCTCGACGCCGTTCTCCTTCAGACGCTCCCGGCCGGCGGAGTCGGACCAGCGCGACACCGCGAGGACGCGTGAGGACTCGTGGCCCGCGGCGTCCAGCGCGCGGCGCGCCATGGTGGCGATCCCGGCTCCGGTCTTGCCGCCCGCGCCGAGTACGACCACGTCCCCGGACCATCCGGCCGCTTCCTCGACCAGGTCCGGTCCGGGCCGGCTGAGTTCTCGTTCGAGATCATGCTCGTTCATCGAATCCCCTGAACGCAGATTCATTCCCTGAAAAGGAATGAATTCTTCGAAAGTTGAAGACTGCGTCCACGAAAGCACCGCCAACTGGTTGACGCAATAGATTGTTTGCTGCAATCTCGTCGGCATGAAATCACTTGAGGGTGAGGATTCATTCCTCAAAGGTCCCAAGTATCGCCAGATCGCGGAAAGGCTGCGCCGGGACATATCCGCAGGTGCCTGGGCTCCCGGGGAGCAGCTTCCGGTCGAGCGGGAGCTCGCCGATTCGCTCTCGGTGAGCGTCAACACACTGCGCAGAGCGATGAGTCGACTCGTCGAGGAAGGCGTCGTCCAGCGTCGCCAGGGGGCCGGCACCTTTGTGTGCCCGGACGACGAACCGGCGGCGGCACAAACGCAGTCGGCTTCTGCCGAGCGCAGGCTCATCGGCGTTCTGGTGCCGTCGACGACCTACTACTATCCGCGCGTCGTCGACGGAATACAGCGCGTGCTGCGCGAGGCGCGGGCGAGCGTTCTGCTGGCCTCCTCCAAGTACGACCTCGCCATCGAGGACAGCGAGCTGCGGGCCATGTGCGAGACCGGTGTGCACGGGCTGCTCCTCGTGCCGAACCTCCACCTGATGGAGGACCCGCAGGGGTACGTCGACCGCCTGCGCGGGCTGCCGGTGCCGTACGTGCTCGCGGAGCGCAGGCCCACCGACCCGGTGCCCGACGACCCCACCACCTACGTCAAGACCGACCACGGCGGCGGCGTCTACCGGGCGATCCAGCATCTGCGCACGCTCGGCCACCGGCGCATCGGCCTCATGGGCCGGCTGCACACCGGTACGAGCGACATGGTCGCCGAGGGATTCACCGACGCGGTCCGGCTGTTGGACGTGGAGCCGCCCGCCGGCTCGGTCCTGCGGCGGCACGAGTGGACCCCCGCCGAGACCGCCGAGTATGTGCGCCACTGTGCGGGCGAGGGCGTCACCGCCGTCTTCTGCCACGGCGACCGGGACGCCGCGGCGCTCGTCGTGCACGCCCGGCAGAACGGCCTGGCGGTGCCCGAGGATCTCGCCGTCGTGGCGTACGACGACGAGGTGGCCGAGGTGGGCGACGTACCGCTGACCGCGGTCTCCCCGCCGAAGGAGGAGGTCGGAAGCCTGGCCGCACGGCTGCTGCTGGACCGCCTCGAACAGGGCGCGACGGCGCCGACCCACCGCGTCCAGCTCCAACCGCGTCTGGTCATCCGCGCCTCCTGCGGTGCCGAGCGGTCCGCGCCCGCCAACCGGCCGGTGGTGCCGGCATGAGCGGCGGGCGCCCCGAACTCCCGTTCCGTGTCGGTGTGATCGGTGCCGGGATCGTCGGCACCGAGCATGTCCGTGCCCTCGCCGAGAGCACGGACTGCGAGCCGGCGGCCGTGTGCGACATCGATCGTGCCGCGGCCGCGCGGCTCGCCGCGCCTTTCGGCGTCCCGGTCCACACCGACCACCGCGAGATGTTCGCCCGGTCCGGACTCGACGCCGTCGTCGTCACCTCGCCGCACGCGCTGCACGCGCCGATGGTGCTGGACGCGGCGGAGGCTGGGCTGCACGTACTGGTCGAGAAGCCGATGGCGACCACGGCCGAGGACTGCACCCGCATGATCGAAGCCTGCCGGCGAGCCGGAACGCTGCTGGCGGTCGCGCACGTCATCCACTTCGATCCGATGGTCCGCGAGGCCCGGCGGCTGATCGACTCGGGCGAGTACGGTGCGCCGCTGCTCGTCACCCATCAGCGCTCCTCGCACTACGACCCCGGGTCCCGGCCCGCCTGGTTCTTCGACCGCGCGCTGGCGGGCGGCGGAATCGTGCTCAACGTCGGTACCCACGGCCTGGACCGCATCCAGCTCTTCGGCGGCGCACCCGTACGGCGCGTCAGCGCGATCGTGCGCGGACGCCCGGGCATGGAGGTGGAGACGGACGCGCTGGCCCTTCTCGAACTCGCCAACGGTGTGGGCGCCAACCTCACGCTGACCAGCCGCGGTGCGCCCTACCTCGACGAGACCGAGGTGGTGATGGAGACGGCGACCCTGCGGCTCTCGCGCACCAACGGGCTGGCCCTGCTGCGCGACGGGAAGACCGTCGATGTCTGCTCTCCCGACCTGAGCCAGACGCTTTCGGCGTTCCGCGCCCAGCTCGAGGGGTTCGCCGCGGCGGCCCGCGGCCGGCCGGGGCAGTACTGCGACGGTCCCTACGGGCGCTCGGTCGTCTCGGCCGCGCTGGCCGTCTACGACTCGGCACGCCTGGGCGGACCGGTCGAGATGTCCGACGAGCAGGTGGTCCTCCCGTGAGCCCGGTCGACCGGCGCGCCTTCAGCACACTCGGCTGCCCCGGTGCCGACATCGAGGAGGTGATCCGGCTCGCGGCGACCGGCGGCCGCTGCGAGGGCGTCGAACTGCGCTGCGCCCCGGGCCAGTTGGTCGAACCCGGGACCAGTGCCGAGGAAGCGAGGGTGCTGGCCCGGCGGCTCGCCGTGGCCGGAGTGGAGGTCGTCTGTCTGGCCTCCTACGTCCAGGTGGCCTCGACGGCGCCCGGCGTCGTCGACGACCTCCGCAACCATCTGCGGCTCGCCGCCCGGCTCGGCGCCGCCCGGCTCCGGGTCTTCGGGGGCGGCGCCGAGCAACCGAAGGGCGGGCGGGAGCGGGCGGTGCGGAACCTCGCCTCGGCCGCCCCCGTGGCGGAGGCCGCAGGCGTCACCATCGTCCTGGAGACACACGACGAGTTCCTGTCGGGACAGGCCGTGGCCGACATCCTCGCCGCGGTCGGCTCGCGGGCCGTCGGCGCGGTCTGGGACGCCGTCAACCCCTGGCGCGCCGGGGAGCCGGTCGGCCGCACCGCGCAGCTGCTCGCCCCCTGGCTGCGGCACGTACAACTCAAGGACGTCGCCTCCGCCACCGAGCTGAGCCCCGTACTGCCCGGCCACGGCGTGCTCCCGCTGCACGAGGTGCTCCGCGAGCTCGCCGGGATCGGCTACCGGGGCTGGATCAGCCTTGAGTGGGAGCGGGCCTGGTTCCCGCACGCCGCTCCTCTTCCGCAGGCGCTCGCCGCCTTCCACCGCGTACTCGACGCATCGCCACATTCCACCGGCCCGGCATCCGACCGGCGCTGAAGTCCTGGAGCTGCCCGATGAGTTCACCACCCCTGCCTCCTGCCACGCCCGTACCCCTGTCCCTGTCCATGGCCCGTATCCCGCACCCGGGCCCGCGCCGTGGCTAGGCACCGCCCCAGCAGACGCAGCGTCCTGACCGCCGGCGCCTGGACGGCGCTCGCGGGTGTCACGGCGGGCGCGACGACCGGCTGTTCCGCCTCGGGGACGCAGAGCGGACCCAACGGGCCACTGACCTTCTGGTCCTCGCTGCGCGGTACGGACACGCTGGTGGCCGCGTGGAACTCCCGGAATCCGCGCGACCCGGTCAAGTTCGACATGATGACGTCCGGCCTGGCCGGCGGGAACGCCAAGCTCGCCAACGCCGCCCGCGCCGGCAACGCGCCCGACATCGTCTCGGTCGTCGACGCCGATCTGCCCGGCTTCGCCATCGACGGCGTCTGCGGCGACATCACCGACCTCGTCACCGAGCGGCTGCGGAAACGGATCGGTGCGAGGGCGTGGACCAACGCCGAGCTGGGCGGGCGCGTCTACGGCGTACCCCTGGACCTCGGTCCGATGCTCTTCGCCTACCGCGCCGATCTGCTGCGCCGCCACCGTGTCGAAGTGCCTACGACCTGGGCCGAGTTCCACGAGGCCGCCCGCAGACTCAAGCGCGTCGCGGGCATCGACCTGCTGACCTTCCACCCCAACGCGTACAACGTCCTCGCCGGTCACGCGATGCAGGCCGGCGGACGGTGGTTCACCGCCGAGGACGACAGCTGGACGGTGAACTTCCTCGACGGACCGACCCGCAAAGTGGCCGAGTACTGGCAGCAACTGCTCGACGAGGAGCTGCTGTTGACGGCTCCCGGCAGCAGCCAGCAGTGGTTCTCGGCGCTCGCCTCCGGCCGGGTCGCCGGACATGTGGTCGGCCCCTGGGGCCTCGCGGCCCTGGCCGCCTCCGTGCCCGGCGGGGCCGGCAAGTGGCGGGTCGCCCCGCTGCCGCAGTGGGACCCGAAGAACCCGGTGCTCGGCACCGACGGAGTCTCGCTGCACACCATCTCGCCCGCCAGCAACAAGAAGGAACGGGCCATGCGGTTCCTGGAGTGGCTCTCCACTGCCCCGGAGGCGATCACCGCCCGTCTCTCCGGGGGACGTTCGAGCCTCTTCCCCGCCGCCGAGAACCTGGTGAAGCCGGCCTCCGAGCAGTTCTCCACCGACTACTACGGCGGCCAGGACCTCTACCGGCTCGTCGCCGAGCAGTCGCGACTGCTGCGGATCGGCTGGACCTGGGGCCCGCGGATGCAGGCCACCGCGACCTCACTGCACCACGCGCTCGCCCGCCTGCCGTACGGCAGCACGATCACCGAAGCGCTCAGGACCACCGAAGCCGAAACGCTGCCGGACATGCGCAGCCTGGGGCTGTCTGTGAGGCAACCATGAACAACTCCGGCGCACGTGCCACCGCCACCACCGACAGCACCCCCGCCAGGCCCGCTACCCGCACGGGACGCAACCGACGGCCCCAACAGCTGGCCGTCGCGGTACTGCTCGGCCCGTTCGCCGTCCTCCTGGTCGGCGTCTTCCTCGTGCCCACGCTGTACGCCGTCTATCTGAGCTTCTTCTCCACCACCCACTCGGGCCTGGGACTGGGCAACGCCGAGACGACGTTCGCCGGGATGCGCAACTACGCCGCGGTGCTCTCCGACCCCAGCTTCGTACGCGGTGTGGGCATCACGCTGCTCTACGCGGTGGTGTTCATACCCACGGTCGTCCTCGGTGCGCTCGTGCTCGCCCTGCTTCTGGACTCCGGACTGGTGCGGGCCCGAAAACTCAGCCAGACCGTGCTGTTCGTACCGCACGCGGTGCCCGGCATCATCGCCACCGTCATCTGGCTCTACCTCTACACACCGGGCATCTCGCCGGTGCTCAAGGTGCTGGCGGACCGCGACATCGAGGTGAACTTCCTCGCGCTGGAGATGATCGTCCCCTCCCTGGTCAACATCGCGCTGTGGAGCGGACTGGGCTACACCGCGGTCATCTTCTTCGCGGCCCTGCGCGCGATCCCCCGGGACGTCGTCGAGGCCGCCTCGATCGACGGCGCCGGACCGGTGCGCACGGCGATGACCATCAAGGTCCCGATGATCCGTGCCACCGTCGTCACCGTCGGCATCTTCACCACGATCGCCGCCCTGCAGCTGTTCACCGAACCGATGCTGCTGAGCAGGGCCTCGCCGCTCATCGGCCCGCGGTTCACCCCGAACATGTACATCTTCGACGCGGCCTTCACCCGCAACAACTACGGCCTCGCCGCCGCCGCCTCCGTACTGCTGCTGTTGGTCTGCTGCGTCCTGTCCTACGCGGTGACCCGCGGTTCGGCACCCAGATCCCGAAAGGCGAAGCCGTGAGCACCACCCAGAACCCCGGTCGCCCGCCCGCCGCGGCCCCCGACCGACGTCGGGCCCGGGCCCGATCCGCCCGGCGGCCCCTGTGGGCCGGCCGCGCCGTGGCCAACGTCATCGTCGGCATCAGCGTGCTCTACGCGCTGCTGCCCCTGCTCTGGCTGCTGTTCGCCGCCAGCGTGGACTCCGAAGCGCTCTTCTCCTCGGACTTCTTCGACCCGTCCGGCTTCTCGCTCCTCGGCAACATCGAGGCGCTCCTCGACCAGGGCGACGGCATCTACCTCACCTGGTACCGCAACAGCCTCCTCTACGCCGTGGTGGGCGCCGCCGTCGGCGCCCTTCTGAGCACGGCGGCCGGCTATGTCTTCGCCAAGTACGAGTTCGCCGGCAAGGCGCAGTTGTTCGCGCTCGTGCTGGTCTCGGTGATGGTGCCCGCCACCGTGCTGGCGCTGCCGATGTATCTGCTCGCCTCGGAGATCGGCATGGCCAACACCGTGTGGTCGGTGCTGATCCCGGTTCTCTTCAACCCGTTCGGGGTCTATCTGGGAAGGATCTTCGCCACCTCCTACGTCCCCGACGAGGTGCTGGAGGCGGCCCGCGTCGACGGGGCGAGCGAGCTGCGCGCCTTCTTCGGCGTGGGGCTGAAGATGCTGGCGCCGGGTTACGTCACCGTCTTCCTCTTCCAACTCACCATGATCTGGAACAACTTCTTCCTCCCGCTGGTGATGCTCTCCGACGAGGACCTCTTCCCGCTCAGCCTCGGGCTCTACAGCTGGAACGCGGCCGCACCCATCGACCCGGACTTCTACCCGCTGGTCGTGATCGGCTCGCTGCTGGCGCTGCTCCCGCTGGTCGTCGCCTTCCTGATGCTCCAGCGCTTCTGGCGCTCGGGGCTGACCGCAGGCAGCGTCAAATAGCGGACCGGGCGCGCGACCCCGCGCCCGACCCCGACCCCGACCCTGCCCCGCGCCCGACTCCGGCCCGCCCCGGCACGGCCGCCGTGCGGCGGTTCAGGAAGAGGTGGGCCGACCGGGAGAGCGGAGCACGAGAAGGGTGATCTCGCTGGGGGCCAGCACACGGAACGGCGGTCCCCAGAAGCCGGTGCCGCGGCTGGTGTAGAGCTGGGTCCGATCGCCGTGGCGGCTGAGCCCGGCGACGGCCGGCTGGTCGAGACGGACCAGGTAGTGGAAGGGCCAGATCTGGCCGCCGTGGGTGTGGCCGGAGAGCTGGAGGTCGACGCCGTGGGCCGCGGCCCGGTCGACGAACGTCGGCTGATGGGCGAGGAGCAGCACGGGAAGGTCCGGGTCGGCGCCCTCCAGAGCGCCGTCGAGGTGGGCGCGGTGGCCCGGCAGGCCGGAGGACTCGGCGGTGACGTCGTCGACACCGGCGACGACGAGGGTGTCGCCGCCGCGCTCCAGCAGCACATGGCGGTTGCGCAACGGCTTCCAGCCGAGCTCGTCCATCAGCTCCACCCAGCCCTGGGCCTCGCTGTAGTACTCGTGGTTGCCGGTGACGTAGACACGGCCGCGGGTCGCCTGCACGGTGCCGAGCGGAGCCGCCTGGGCCCGGCGGCGTTCGGCCGTGCCGTCCGCGATGTCGCCGGTGTGGCAGACGAGGTCGGCGTCCAGGGTGTTGACCGTCTCGCAGACCCGCGCCGACCAGCGTTCACGGTCGAGCGGACCGTAGTGGGTGTCGGTGATCAGAACGACCCTGGTGCCGTCCAACCCCGCGCCCAGACGGGGGAGTTCCACCTCCAGGCGGCGCACCCGCGGCACACGCCGTGCCTCGGCGTACCCCCACGCGAGCAGCACGGCGGTCGTGCCGAGCACGGCCCAGGTCACGATGCGCGCCCGGTCCTGCCCGTCGCCGACTCCGCCGGCGACCAGCGCGAGCCGCAACAGCGTCCCTAGCAGCACCGACCAGGTGAACAGCACCCAGACGGCGCCCAGCAGCGTGTCGCCCACGATCGCCGCACCGTCCTGTTGGCGCCGCCCGTGTCCGCGCACCATCGCCAGCGGCATACCGACCAGGCCCAGCACGAAGAGCGCGGTGCCGATCAGCGTGACGGACAGCGGCCAGCCCTGCCCCGTGTGCAGCAGCACCCAGTACGGCACGGCCCACAGCAGGATTGGGGCGACCAGCGGGACCCAGCGCATGAGCAGCTGCATTCGGCTGCGCGGTGCCTTCTGTCCCTGTCCGTCGGTGGATCTGGCGTCGCTG
The DNA here is from genome assembly GCF_023072595.1 of Streptomyces sp. XM4193. GTDB lineage: Bacteria > Actinomycetota > Actinomycetes > Streptomycetales > Streptomycetaceae > Streptomyces. The sequence continues at coordinate 195,124 of NZ_JALLGK010000007.1, read as the reverse complement.
GTCTCGGTCACGCGTTCCCTCCTGAGGTGGTGCTCGACGAATCGTGGCGAGAGCCGGGACGCTGCCGCCGAGCGTCCCGTGCGCACCCGTCCCGAACCTGCTCGGACCCTCGGCCGACGGCTTCGGCACCGCTGCACTCCCCATTGTCCGTCCTCGCACCGACAACCGGCTCCGAGGGGGCGAGCGGCGAAGCCGGCCACCGACCCGCCGCGAGCCGACCGCTACCGCGCCCCGCTGCCCGGCGCCGGAAAACCGTGGTGCGCGCGGCCGCCGCGAACGGGTAACGTCCCGTCCATGTTCTCCCAGACACCTGTTGACGAGTGAGAGCGTGACGGGCAGCCGCTGACGTGCTTCGACGTCGCCGCCCGCCCGCCGGCGAAGAACCCGCAGAATCACTTCACATCACTCCGGGAGGACCCGTGAGCAAGAACATCAACAACCCCGTGGGCATGGGCGGCGGCCAGCGCAAGAGGCTCTCGCGCACCGAACGCCAGAACAACGGCCCGCACCGCAACCTCGACCGTCAGGGCGCCGCCGACCGCAAGGCCGAGCTGGTGCGCAAGATGCGGGAGAAGACCGGCGCGGCCGACAGCACCGAGTCGTCCGGCGAGGACGCGGCGCGCAGCTGACGCACCGCAGGAACGCAGTGGGCCGGGCCCGTACCGCATCCGAGCGGTACGGGCCCGGCTTCCGCGCGGCCGCAGTTGCGCCCGCGTCCGGCTCCGGCACGGGCCCCGGCGCCTGATCCGGTTCGGGCCCGGGTGCCGCATCTCGGTCGCCGGGGGCGAGGATGGGTCTGCCACGTCCTGCCGAGCGAGGAGCGGTCCGCGCAGATGCCCACTTCCGGTTCAGGTCCCAACGGTTCAGGCCCCAAGCCGCCGACGATCGCCGATGTCGCACGCGCCGCCGGGGTGTCGCGCACGACGGTCTCGCACGCACTGAACGGGCTCGGCAAGGTCGACCCGCGGACCAGGGCGCGGATCAAAGAGGTGGCCGCCGAGCTCGGCTACCGGCCCAATCTGCGTGCGCAGCGGCTGCGGCGCGGAGAGGCCAGGGCCATCGCGCTCGCCTCCTCGATGCCCTTCGCGGTCGCCGGCGGACCGTCGCGGCTCGGGTTCTACATGGAGGTGGCCGCCGCCGCTGCCGAGAGCGCCCTGCTGCACGACTACGCGCTGGTGCTGGTCCCGCCGGTGGAGTCCGGTTCCGCCCTGTACTCGGTGGACATCGACGGCGCGATCGTCGTCGAGCCGGACGTGGCCGACGTCGCGGTGGCGCAGCTGCGCGAGCGCGGACTGCCCTGCGTGGCGCTCGGCCGGCCGGTCGCCGCCGAGGAGGAGTGCCCCTACGTCGATCTGCGCGGTGAGGCGGTGACCGAGGCGCTGCTGGAGCATCTGCGGGAGCAGGGCGCGCGGCACCCGGCGCTGATCGTCGGCGCCAACTCCCGCCACTCCGCGGTGGATGCGCGCGCCGCGTACGAGCGGGCGGCCGGTGAGTACGGCTGGGAGCCGATCGTGGCCGCGGAACCGGAGGCCGGGGGCGAGCAGGCCGGCTACGACCGGTGCGCCGCGCTGCTCGCCGAGCATCCCGAGATCGACGCGGTCTGCGCGATGGTGGACGCCTTCGCGGTGGGCGCGGTACGGGCGATCCATGACAGCGGGCGCAGGATCCCGGCCGACGTCATGGTCGTCACCCGGTACGACGGGCTGCGCGCGCGCACCAGCCGGCCGCCGCTGACCGCCGTCGACCTGCAACTGGACCGGGCCGCCTTCGCCGCGGTGGAGCTGCTGCTGGGACGGCTGCGCGGGAACCCTGTTCCGGCGCCGGAACCGGCCGCCTCCAGCCGGCCGAGGGTGATCGCGCGCGAGTCCTCCTCGCGCACACCTGCCGGCGACCGCGCGCACTGACGCCCCCACCGCCCGCGCCCGCGCGCCCGGCCGTCCCGGCCGTGTCGCACGGGCGCGACCACCTGGCCACGCACTCTTTCGGAGGAGTCACATGCCCAGGATGAGGGCGGCCCCCGAGACCAGCGCGAAGACGAGCACGAACAGGCGCATCCGGCGCGCGTCCAGCCGGTGGTGCACCAGACGGCTCAGCCACGCCCCCAACGCGATCGCCGGGAGCACCGTCAGCACCGGGCCGAGGTCCTCGGCGCTTCCCACCCCGGTGCCGAACAGCAGCGCCAGCGAGGCGACTTCGCCCACCAGGAAGCAGGCCGCGACGGTGGCGCGCAGCTCCGACGGCGGCCGGTGCTGGTAGACGAGCGCGAGCGGCGGCCCGCCGACACCGGTGGCGGTCTCGGTCAGCCCCGTCACCACGCCCGCTCCCAGATAGGCCGCGCGGCCCGGGGTGAAGGCGGGGGCCGCCAGGCTCACCACCGCCGCCAACACGGTGGCCACCCCCACGAACAGGCCCAACCCCCGTTCGGGGATCAGCCACAGCAGGGCGAGCCCGCCGGGTGTGGCGGCCAGCCGCGCCGCGGAGATCCAGGACGCGCCGCGCAGATCCAGCGCGGAGCGTTCCCGCCAGGCGACGTAGGCGTTGAGCGGGATCATCGCGGCCAGGACGAACACCGGGAGGAGCTCCGGCGCGAGGATTCCCGTCACCGGCGCGACGATCAGCGCGAAGCCGAGGCCGCTGCTGCCCTGGACGAAGGCGGCGAGCGCGACGGTGCAGGCCAGCAGCGAAAGCGTCATCACCGTCACTGTGCTCCGCTCCGCTCCCGAGCCGCCGCGGAGGTGGGGTGCGCCTGGGTGATCCGGGCGCGGCGGACCGTCTCCCGGGAGTGTGCGACGGCCTGCCGCACCAGCGTGTCGGCGTCCCAACCGGTGGGCCTGCCGCGCCACATGCGCAGCAGACCGTCGACGTGGACCGAGGTGATCTGGTCGCGGTTGCCGCGTCGCAGCAGCTCCCACGGCACGTCCCAGGAGAGCGCGAGCTCGGGGGTGGAGATGTCGACCAGGAGGAAGTCGGCGGCCATCCCCGGCGCGACCGTTCCGGTGCGGGCGCCGAGGCCGAGCGCGTCGGCGCCTCCGCGTGCGGCGCGGTCCAGCCAGGTCCAGCCGGCGCCGCAGGAGGAGTCGCCGGTGGTCAGACCGTGGGTGAGCCGCTGGGCGAACTCCGCCGCCTCGACGAGCCGGAAGCCGTCCGCCCGGGTGCCGTCGGTGCCCAGCCCGAAGCGGATGCCGCGTTCGGCCATGGCGGTGGCGGGCGCGACGGCGTTCCCCTTCCACGCGCTGGCGACCGGGTTGTAGCTGACGGCCGCCCCGGTCTCCGCGAGCAGCGACAGCTCGCGCGGGGTGAGCAGGGTGGCGTGCGCGGCGAGCAGCTGCGGACCGAGCGCGCCCACGTGGTGCAGGTACTCCAGGGGCCGCAACCCGTGCTGGACGAGGGAGCGTTCGACCCCGGCCAGATGCTCGTTCACATGGATCTGGACGACCGCTCCGGCGTCGGCGGCCAGCGCGGCGGTGGCGCGCAGCACCTCGGCGGTGGCGGCCTCGGGCACGGGAACGGCCAACGAGGGGTGGACCAGCGGGTCCTGGGCGTACCGCGCCAGATGGGCCTCCGCGCGGGCCAGCGCCTCCGCGGAGTCCCCGCTCTCCGCGTCGCCGCAGACGAGCCCGAGCACGCAGCGTATGCCCGCCTCACGGGTGGCGGCTGCCAGAACGCCGTGGTCCACCGAGGCGCGGGTCCCGGCGTCGGCGACGGTGGTGAAGCCGCCGCGCAGCGCTTCCAGCGCCGCCAACTTGGCCGCCACGTACGCCGATTCCTCGTCCAGCGCGCCTTCCAGCGGCACCCACACCCGGCGGAAGATCTCCGAGGGCTCCCCGAAGGCGAGAGCCGCGCCGAAGCTCTGGGTGAGGTGGTGGTGCGCGTCGACGAAGCCGGGCATCAGCAGATGGCCGGGCAGATGTACGGGGGAGAGGTGCGGGTGGGCGGCGGTGAGCGCGTCGGCCGGGCCGACGTCGCCGAAGACGCCGTCGAGCACGAGGACCGCGTGCCCCTCGACCGGGCCCTCGGGGAGGAACACGGCGTCGGGGACCAGGAGACGGGGACCCGCGCCCTGGAGGAGTTCGGGGGAGAGAAGATTCATCGGTCGCTTTCGGTGCGGGAGGCGAAACGGGCCACCACGGCCGGCCGCACATGGTGGAAGAGGATGTTCAGGACCGCGGCGACGAACGCGCCGACGGCGACGCCGCTTTCGAGCAGGATCCGCACATTCGGCGGGAAGCCCTGGTAGACGCCGGGAATCAGGATCGGCAGCAGACCGAGCGCGAGCGCGACGGCGCAGATGAACGTGTTGGTGTGCTGACTCAGATCGCAACGTGCCAGCATCTGCACCCCGAGCACGGTGATCACCGCGAACACGACCATGGCGGTGCCGCCGACCACGGCCGAGGGGATCACGCTGATGGCCTCGGTCACCGGCGCCAGGAAACCGATCACGATCAGCACCACGCCGGCCGCCGCGGTGACGAAACGGCTGCGCACACCGGTCACCCGGACGATGCCGATGTTCTCGCCGCTGGTCACCATCAGCGGAAGCCCGAAGAAGCCGCCGAAGAGCGAGGTGACCGCGTCGCCGCGAACCGTCTTGGGCACGTCGGCGCGCTGGTCGATCTCCTTGCCCACGGCCTCGGCGTTGATGACGGTCTGACCGGTGGCCTCCGCCATCGAGGCCAGGCTGTAGAGCATCAGCGGCAGAGCGGCGATGAGATTGAACTCCGGCGAACCGAACGGCATCGGCTGCGGAGCGCTGAACAGCGGGCCTGAGCCGGCCCCGCCGAAATCGGCCTGGCCGATCACTACGGCCAGCACCGTACCCGCCAACAGCCCGAGCATCACGGCGAGTTGGCGCACGATGCCACTGGACAGGAGGTAGAGGGCGACGGTGAAACCGATCGTCGCCGCGCCGAGCGCGAGGTTGGTGGTGTCGGCGAACCCGGGCTCGCCCGGCCGCCCGGTGACCAGTACGGCGCCCACCTTCACCAGGTTGACGCCGACGATCACGATCATCGTGCCGATGACCAGCGCGGGGAAGAAGCGCAGCAGCCGGGAGAAGACCGGCAGCACGACGAAGTAGAAGACAGCGGTGATGATGACCGCGCCGGTGGCGGTGCGCACCCCGTGCTGCTCGGCGATGGCGAGGAAGAGGATGAGCGGGGCGCCGCCCGGCAGCATCACGAAGGGCAGCCGCGGCCCGAACTTCCACGGGCCGAGCGACTGGATCAGCGAGCCGACGCCGGACAGTACGAAGGCGGCGGACAGCAGGTCGACGGTGAGGCCGGGGTCCAGCTTCAGGGTCGCGCTCATCAGGAAGATGGCCGAGATGGGGGTCGCGGCCATGACGAGCACGTGCTGGATGCCGAAGAGGATGATCCGCCCCAGCGGGCGGGACTCGTCGACCGGATGGACCGGCTCGGGTGCCGGTGGTTGCTCAGCGTGACGAAGGTGTTGGCGGGGATCGGGCATGGCGAGCTCCGTTCGGTTCGGTGCGCTCGAGATTCCGGCCGATCCAGCCCCGAACGGGGAGCCAAATCGATTTGGCCGCCCCTATAGAAACGCCCGCAGGACCCGTCAACACTTCACGCAGTCACGGAGCGTCAGGTCGTGGCGACCCAAGCGGCGCGGCGGATCCCGGGCCCCGGGTCGGCACCGGTCGTACGGCCTGTCCGGCGCCGAACTGCGTGTCCGGCCCCGAGACGATGGACGGGTCACTCGCCGAGGAGCGTCTGTGCGCACCCGGACGCAAGGACGACCGGAGAGGCGGACGCGGCGGCGCCGGGGAGCCCGTCCGACCGGGGGCGTGCCCCTGTATTCCCGGCAGGGCGGTGCACAGGGGCACGCAGAGCGGTGGACGTGCCGGGCGAGTGCACCGAGGCACGGGTTGGTCCGCGGTGCGTCGCGATACGGACCGGCCGCGAGCTGTGGAGGCAGTCGCCTTGCCCGTACCCGGTCAACAGGTGCCATCTGCCGCCGAGTTGGGACGGCTGAGTTGCGTTGCCCGTCCTGCCGGAGTCAGGCGGGGGTGGTGGTGCGGGGGCGGGTGAGGCGCCAGTAGGCGCGGGCGTCGATACGGTCGGCGGGTACGCCGGCGTGCTGGGCGAGCTGCTTGGCCTCCCGTACGAAGCCGGCCTCACCCGCTGCGTAGACGTAACTCTCCGGCGCCGGCGGGCGGGTGGCCAGGGCCGCGAGGGCGGCCTGCCCGGGTGCGTCGGCCGGATCGGCGCGCGGCAGCCAGTGCACGTCCAGGTCCGCCGCCGAGTGCAGTTCGCGGCGGTCGTCCGGGTGCGGCACCTCCAGCAGCAGCGTGGCGCGTACGCCCGCGGGCAGCGAGCGGGCGATGCCCTCGACGCCGGGCAGCCCGGTCTCCTCGGCGACGATCGTCATCGGCACCGGCGTGGTCGGCGGGGTGAACAGGAGGCCCTGGTCCAGGAGTCCGGCCTCGTCACCCGGCAGGAGCCCCAGCGCCCAGTTGGCCGCCGCGCCCTCGACCTCGCCGTCCGGGCCGGTGTGGACGACGAAGTCGACGTCGAACTCCCAGCGGTCGGTGAGCCGTCCGGTCAGCCGCCGGGCGTCGCGGACCGTGTAGTTGCGCACGGTGCAGCGTCGGTCCTCGGGCATCGCCAGCAGTCGGCTGTGCCACCCCTCTGCGCCGCCGTCGGGCAGCAGCAGCGGGCCGTTCTTCGCGTGGTCGAAGAAGAGTCGGAACCACTGGTCGTGGCCGAGGCTGCGGAAGGAGGCGGTGAACGCCGGGTCGTCGGCGAGCAGGGTGACCCGGACGAAACCGGGGCTCACCCGGGCGGTGCGCACCACCCGCAGCCGGGTGACGACAGCGTCGCGCGGACGGATCGGCTGGGGGCGCTCACTTGCGCGGCTCATCGGGAACTCTCCTTCTGCGCAGGGCGGTTGGCGGCGTGCTCGTGCTCGTGCTCGTGTCGCTGTTCGACTCGGGGCTCGTGCCCGTGGTCGGGCCGGGACTCGTGCTCGTGCCGCCGTCCGTCCCAGGGCTCGTGCTCGTGTGCAGCTCGGGGCTCGTGCTCGTGGCGGCTCTCGGGGCGGTCGGCGGCGGGGAGCGGCGCGGGGTCCGCCTCCGGTGCCTGCCCGGCCTGTGCGGACTCGTGTACGTGGTGGCGGCCGATCGGCAGCATCAGCGGCCGGCCCGAGACGGGGTCGGGGATGACGCGGCTGTCCAGTCCGAAGACCGCGCGGACGTTCTCCTCGGTCAGCACCTGCTCCGGTTCGCCGGCGATGTGGAGTCGGCCGTCGGCGAGGGCGACGAGGTGGTCGGCGTAGCGGGCGGCGAGGTTGAGGTCGTGCAGCACCATCACGATGGTGGTGCCGCTGTTTCGGTTGAGGTCGGTGAGCAGGTCGAGCACCTCGACCTGGTGGCTGACGTCCAGGAACGTCGTCGGCTCGTCGAGCAGCAGCAGGTCGGTCTGCTGGGCGAGGGCCATCGCGATCCACACCCGTTGGCGCTGGCCGCCGGAGAGTTCGTCCACCGGCCGGTCGGCGAGCGCGGTCGTACGGGTGGCGTGCAGGGCGTCGACGACGGCGGTGTCGTCTTCCAGGCTCCAGCGGGAGAAGGCGCCCAGATGCGGGTGGCGTCCGCGGCCGACGAGATCGGCGACGGTGATGCCCTCGGGCGCGATCGGGGACTGCGGCAGCAGGCCGAGGGTGCGGGCCAACTCCTTGGCGGGCAGCCGGTGGACGGCACGTCCGTCCAGCACCACCCGGCCCCCGCGGGGCGCGAGCAGCCTGGACATCGAGCGCAGCAGGGTCGACTTCCCGCAGGCGTTGGCGCCCACGATCGCGGTGATCCGCCCCGGCGGGACGGTGAGGGTGAGGTCCTCGATGACGGTGCGGTCGCCGTAGCCAAGGCGCAGGTCCTCGGCGGCGAGGGTGTGGGTGGTGGTCACAGCGAGCCTCCGGCCCGATGGGTGCGGACGATCAGGTAGACGAGGTAGGGGGCGCCGAGCACGCCGGTGACGACACCGACCGGGAAGCGGGTGTCGAAGGCGTACTGGCCGCACAGGTCGGCCACCAGCACCAGCAGGGCCCCGACCAGCGCGGAGGGCACCAGCAGCGAGCCGTTCGGGCCGGTGATGCGGGCGGCGATCGGGCCGGAGAGGAAGGCGACGAAGGCGATCGGGCCGGTGGCGGCGGTGGCGAAGGCGATCAGCCCGACCGCGGCGACGATGAGCAGCAGCCGGGTGCGTTCGAGCCGTACGCCGAGCGCGGCGGCGGTGTCGTCGCCCAGTTGCAGCGCGGACAGGTCCCGGCTGCGCCACAGCAGCACCGGCGCCAGCACCAGTACGGCGATCAGTGTGGGCGTGACCTGCGACCAGCCGGCGCCGTTGAGGCTGCCGGTCAGCCAGCGCATCGCCTCCTGGAGGTCCCATTCGGCGGCCCGGGAGAGGGCGTAGGAGGTGATGCTGTCGAGCATCGCGGCGATGCCGATGCCGATCAGTACGAGCCGGGTGCCGGCGACGCCGCCCTTGAACGCCAGTCCGTAGACCAGCAGTGCGACGGCGAGTCCGGCGGCGATGGCGAAGATCGAGACCTGGGTCGGGCCGAGCGAGAGTGTGGTGATCGCGAGCGCCGCGGCGGCGCTCGCCCCGGAGCTGATGCCGATGATGTCGGGGCTGGCGAGCGGATTGCGGAGCATTGTCTGGAAGGTGACGCCGGCCAGTCCGAAGGCGAAACCGGTGAGCACCGCCAGCACGGCGCGCGGCAGCCGCAGCTGTCCCACGGTGAAGGAGGCGCCGGGCACCTGTTCGCCGAGGATCACCCGCAGCACCTCGCCGGGCGGGTAGTACGTGCGGCCGACCATCAGGCTCGTCGCGAAGACGGCCGCGACCAGGACGAGCAGCACCAGAACCACCCGGCGCCGGCGCGAGGCCCGGCGGATCCGGCCCGCGGCGACCGCGGCCAACTCCGGGCGGCGGGTGAGCAGTTCGGCGGTCACAGGGCACGCACCTTCTGGCGGCGGACGATGTACAGGAAGAACGGGCCGCCGATCAGCGCGGTCACGATGCCCACCTCGATCTCCGAGGGCCGCGCCACGAGCCGTCCGACCACGTCGGCGGCGGTCAGCAGGGACGCGCCGAGCAGCGCGGCGAACGGCAGCAGCCAGCGGTGGTCCACTCCGACCAGCAGCCGGCACACATGGGGAACGACCAGTCCGACGAAGGCGATCGGCCCGGCGACCGCGGTGGCCGCGCCGCACAGCACGACCGCGCCGAGCGCGGCGACCGCCCGCACCAGCGCGACGCGTTCGCCGAGACCCGCGGCCAACTCGTCGCCGAGCGCCAGTGAGTTGAGGGAACGGGCGGAGAGCAGGCAGAGGGCGAAACCCGCCAGCAGGAACGGCAGCATCTGGCCGATCCGCTCGAAGGAGGCGCCGCCGACGCCACCGATCTGCCACAGCCGGAAGCCGCCGGCGATGTCGTTGTGCGGCAGCACCACGGCGGTGACCAGCGAGGCGAACGCCGCCGAGGTGGCGGCGCCGGCGAGCGCCAGTTTCAGGGGTGAGGCGCCTCCGCGCCCCAGCGAGCCGACGGTGTAGACGAACGTCGCGGCGAGTCCGGCGCCGAGCATCGCGACCCAGATGTAGCCCGTGGGCGAGGAGAGCCCGAAGAAGGCGATCGCCACGACGACCGCGAGCGAGGCGCCCATGTTGACGCCGAGGATGCCCGGGTCGGCGAGCGGGTTGCGGGTCACCCCCTGCATCACGGCACCGGCCAGGGCGAGCGCGGCACCGATCAGCACGGCGAGCACCGTGCGCGGCAGCCGCTTGGCCACCGCAGCCTGCTCCATCGAGCTGTCCGCGCCCTGGAGCGCGGCCCACACGTCGGACCAGGCGACCTCCCGCGAACCCAGCGCGACGGACGCCACCATCAGCCCCGCCAGCACCAGCAGCGCGGCGACCAGCCACAGCAGCCGCACCCGGGCCGGACGCCGGACCACCTCGGTGTCCGGCGGCCCGGCCCGGCCGGACGCACCGCGCACGCCCGCGGCCCCGGGCGCAGTACCGGCCCCGCCGGCCCCCTCCGGAGCAGAGCTGCCGGAGGGGGGATCGGCGGGGGAAGAGCTTTCCGGGGAGCCGCCCGGGGAGGAGCGTTCCGGGGAGGAGCCGCCCGAAGCGGGGCCGGCCGAGGGGGACTTGGCCGTACCGGACTCGGCCGAGGGGGAGCGGCCCACCGTCACTTGACCTTTTCCGCGGCCTTGGCCAGGGCGGCGACGTAGTCCTCCAGCACCCAGGAGAGCGAGAGCGGGGTCGGGTTGGCCGCGGTGGACAGCGGGGTGCCGTTCGGCAGCAGGTAGATGGAACCGCGGTCGATGGCGGGGACCTTGGAGAGCAGCGGGTCCTTCTGGAAGATCTTGACCAGGTCCTTGCCGTCGCCGTAGCCGGTGATGATGTCGACGTCGTCGAACACGTCGATCCGCTCGGCGCTCTGGGAGAGGGCGAACTTGTCGGTCCCCTCGGACTTCTTCGCGATGCTGCCGGGGGTCTTCAGCCCGAGGTCCTCGAAGAACTTGGCACGGGTGTCGTGCGCGGTGTAGAAGCCGACCTCGCTCACATCGCCCGGGTCGACGTGCGTCATGAACATCGCCGACTTCCCCTTGAGCTCCGGGTACTTGGCGACGGTGGTGGCTATCTGCTTCTCCAGCCTGCCGATCAGCTTCTCGCCGTCCTCGGCCCGGCCGATCGCCTTGCTGTTGAGCTCGATCGACTCCCGCCAGGAGGTGGCCCACGGCCCGTCCGGGTACGCCACGACGGGGGCGATGTCGCTGAGGGTCTTGTAGTCCTTCTCGGTGAGTCCGGAGTACGCGGCCAGGATCACGTCCGGCTCGGTGTCTGCCACCGCCTCGAAGTCGATGCCGTCGGTCTCGTCGAAGAGGACGGGGGTCTCGGCGTCCAGCTCCTCCAGACGCTCCTTGGTCCAGGGCAGGATGCCGTCATCGTCGTCGTCCCCGAAGGTCGCCTTCGCCATGCCCACCGGTACGACGCCGAGCGCCAACGGGACTTCGTCGTTGGCCCAGTTGACGGTGGCCACGCGCTCGGGCCGGGACTCGATGGTGGTCTTCCCCAGCGCGTGCTCGACGGTGAGCGGGAACTGCCCTTCGCCGCCGCTCTTCGAGGCGGTCTCGGAGTCGGAGTCGGAGGGGCCGCCGCAGCCGGCGACGCCGACGAGGGCGGCGGCCACCAGGAGGGCGAGGGAGGTGCGGGATGCACGCATGGGCTGTTGCTCCACTTTCGGGACGGACGGCCGGTCGCGCCCAACTCGCGTGCCCGCGTGGGGAGAGAGGCACAGCGAAGACGGGGCGCGACCTGAAGTTAGGTAAGCCTTGCCTTTTCAATCTAGGTCGAGATCCGTGTGTGACGCAATCACGCCCATGCGACAGTGCGTGTAGGGGAACGGACAGCCGGACGAGCCGGTGTCGCACCGGTGGGCGGGTGCGGCGGCGGGTGCGCGGCGTTCCTCGCGCGGTCCGGAGCGACCAACTCCGCTCGGCCCCGGGTGTGTTGGGCGCGTGGGCGTACCCGTCGAGCGCGCGCCCCTGCGTGCGGTGCGCGGCGAGTCCGGCGCCGACCGGGGCGTGCCTCGACGGGAGATGCGTCGGGCTGGGCGTCCCCGCCCGCGGGCGTGATGTCCCCCGACGTGACGTTCCTCGCTGCGGCGCCCGTCGAGGCGATGCCCCTCAGGGGGTGCGGAACGCTCCCGGGGTGCGGCCCGTCGTGCGCCGGAAGGCGGCTCCGAAGGCGCTCGTCGAGCGGTAGCCGACCTGCCCCGCGACCTCGTCCGCCTCCTGGCCGCCCACCAGCAGTTCCACCGCGCGCTGGGCGCGCACCGTCGCCACCCAGCGGGCGAAGCCGGCGCCCGTCTCGGTGGTGAAGGCGCGGGTGATCGTGCGCGGGCTGACGTCGAGCTCCTGTGCCCAGTCGGCGAGGGTGCGCGGATCGCCGGGGTGTGTGCGCACCGCCTCCACGATCGGCCGCAGAACCGCCGACTGCGGGATGTGCACCAGCAGTTCGGAGGGCGAGGGCGTCAGTACGTCGAGCACCATCGCCTCGGTGACCGCGCGCGAGTGCGCGGAGAGCTGCTCCTCGCCGAGGCGTTTGAGCAGCAGCCGCAGCAGAGGTGTCATCTCGACGGCCACCGGGGTGTCGGAGATCGGGGGAGTGTCCCGGAAGCCGAAGAACGCCGCCCGCAGCCAGGTGCCGGCAACGGCCGCGCCGGTGTGCAGCGTTCCGGCCGGCATCCAGAGTCCGACCGCGGGGGTGATGGTCCACGCGCGCGTCCCGATCACCGCGGTGGAGGCGCCGCGCTCGTTCCACAGCAGTTCGTGGAAGGCGTGCGAGTGTGCGCCCCATTGCGTGTCGCGCTCGACCAGCTCGTCGTATCCGTGGATGCCGAACTGCGGCTCGGTCGAGCCCGGAGCCAGGGCCGGCAGCGTACGCATCTCCGGTGGCGCGCCGGCTCGGGTTCGGCGTTCGCGCCGCCCGGCTGTGCCGGTTGCGGGGGCGGATGTGCGGTGCCGGTGCGGCTTTCGTCCGGGGCTCGGTCGGCAGTCGGCGCTCTCGCTGCGGCCCGCGGTGTCCATGGACTCAGTCTCGCAGCGGTGCGGGCGGTGCCGGTCGGCGGGTGCGAGGGCTTCGCGGTCGCCGGTGTGCGGCTTGGGGGTGTGCGGCGGTCGGCGGTCGCGGCGGATTTGGTCCGAAGGAGTGAACGTGATATCTACATGGTAATCGTTTTCATGTTCGTGTGATGTCGGGGGTCCGAATGGCGGGGTGGAGTGCGGGCCGGACGGGCGCCGCCTCGGAGGAGAGGGCTAGCCGAGGGGCGTCCCTCTCCGGCTCCGAGGACAACGGGCCGCCCGGCGCCGGGAGTTCGGGCCGGCGGAGAGCGGCCCCGCTGCTGCTGTGCTTCGCCCTGCTCCTCGCCCTGGCCCTCTCGGTGCTGCTGGCCATCGGCCTCGGCCCCGCGGCGGTGCCGCCCGGTGAAACCGTGCGACTGCTCCGGGCGGCGGTGACCGGCGGCAGGGTGTCGGCGGACGCCGGTCCCACGTACCAGATCGTCTGGGAGATCCGCACTCCGCGCGTCCTGCTCGCCGCCTTCGTCGGCGCCGGACTGAGCGCGGTCGGTGTGGCGATGCAGTCGATGGTGCGCAACGCCCTTGCCGATCCGTACGTGTTGGGCGTCTCCTCGGGCGCCGGTGTGGGTGCGGTGAGCGTGTCCCTGGTCGGAGGGTTGGCGGGGCTCGGCATCTACGCGATGTCGGCCGGCGCGTTCGCAGGTGCGCTCCTGGCGGCGGTGCTGGTGTACGTCGCGTCCGTCGCCCGAGGAGGCGGACTGGCGCCGCTGCGGTTGGTGCTGACGGGAGTGAGCCTGTCGTTCGCACTCCAGGCGGTGATGGGCGTGCTCATCTACCTCGCGCCCAACAGCGAGGCGACGGCCACCCTTCTGTACTGGACGATGGGCGGCTTCGGCGCGGCGAGCTGGGGGACGCTGCCGCTGGTCGCCGCAGTGGTGGTGCTGGGCTGTGTGCTGCTGCACCGCTGGAGCCGGTCGATGGACGTGATGGCGCTGGGCGACGAGACCGCCGCCAGTCTGGGGGTCCACCCCGACCGGCAGCGGCAGCGCCTGCTGCTGCTCGCCGGGCTGGTGACCGGGGTGATGGTCGCCGCCAGCGGTGCGATCAGCTTCGTCGGCCTGGTGATGCCGCACGTGGTGCGGCTGGTCGTGGGGGCGAGCCACCGGCGTGTACTGCTGGTGGCGCCGCTGGCCGGTGCCGTCCTGATGGTCTGGGTCGATCTGCTCGCCCGGACGGTTGTGGCACCTCGCGAGCTGCCGCTCGGGGTGATCACCGCGCTCGTCGGAGTCCCGGTGTTCATGGTGCTGATGAGGCGTCGCGCCCACGTCTTCGGAGGGCGCTGAGATGGAACTCGAACTCACCGACCTCACCGTCCGGATCAAAGGCCGGACCCTGGTCGACCGGCTGTCGCTGCGGGCCGGTACGGGCGAGGTCGTCGGCCTGGTCGGGCCCAACGGCAGCGGCAAGTCCACCGCGCTGCGCTGCGTCTACGGCGCGCTGCGGCCCGGCTCGGGGACGGTCATGGCAGGTGGCGAGGATCTGCGCGCGCTTGCCCTGCGGGACAGAGCCCGCAGGGTGGCCGCTCTCACCCAGGACGGCTCGGTGGACCTCGACTTCACCGTCGAGGAGGTGGTCGCCCTCGGGCGGGCACCGCATCAGCGCGGCGCCCAGGCGCTGAGCGCGCGCGAACAGGGCCTGGTGCGCGAGGCGATGCGCCGGCTGGACCTGCTCTCGCTGGCGGACCGGGGAGTGCTCACCCTCTCCGGGGGTGAACGCCAACGGGTGCTGGTCGCAAGGGCGTTGGTTCAGGAGCCGGAGATCATCGTGCTCGACGAGCCGACCAACCACCTCGACATCCGCCACCAGATCGAGCTGCTGTCGCTGCTGCGCGGAACTCGGGCGACCGTGCTGGTCGTCCTGCACGATCTCAACCTCGCCGCTGCCGCCTGCGACCGCATCGCCGTCCTGCGCGGCGGAGCGCTGGTGTCCGTCGGCACCCCGCGCGAGGTGCTCACCGCCGAGCTGGTCGCCGACGTCTTCGGAGTCCGGGCGCGGATCGTGCCCCATCCGGAGACGGGCGGACCGCAGTTGCTCTACACCCTCAACCCCTCTGTGTGAACTGGAGACAACCATGCGGACACCACTCTCCCGCGGGCGGATCACGACCGCCTCCCTGGCGGGAGCCCTGCTCCTGACCGGCTGCGGAGCCGACGTGGAGAAACGAGACGACGACAAGGGCAGCGCCACGGTCGAACGCTGCGGCGAGAAGGTCGCCTACACCGTGCCCGAGCGCGTGGTGGCGTACGAGGGCGGGAGCGCGGACAAGCTCTTCAGCCTCGGTCTCACCGAGCACGTGCTCGGCTACGTCATGCCGCCGGCCAACCCGCCGGTCTCGCAGTCGCCCTGGGCCGAGGAGTACGCCAAGGTCGAGAAGCTGGGTGAGGACCTGCTGAACAAGGAGCTGGTCGTCGAGCAGAAGGCGGATCTGGTCGTCGCCGGCTGGAACTCCGGCTTCAGCGACCAGCGCGGCATCACCCCGAAGATCCTCGACAAGCTCGGCATCCAGAGCTTCATGCACACCGAGAGCTGCTACAACTACCCCGGCCATCCGGTGCGTTCGGAGCCACTGGAGGCGCTCTACGAGGATCTGGAACGCCTCGGGGCGATCTTCCGCGTGGAGGACCGCGCCGAGAAGGTCGTCGCCGACCTCAGGAAGCGGGTCGCGGCGGTCGCGGACGAGGCGGTGGAGGACGGCCCGCCGGTCTTCCTCTACGACTCCGGCACCGACCAGCCGTTCACCGCAGGCAACCAGGTGCCGCCCAACGACATCATCCGCCTCGCCGGTGGGCGGAACATCTTCGCCGACCTCAAGGAGCGCTGGACGCAGGTCAGTTGGGAGGCGGTGGCCAAGGGGGCGCCCGAGGTCGTCATCATTCTCGACTACGGCGACAAGCCCGCCGAGGAGAAGATCGACTTCCTGAAGAAGTCGCCCCGCACCCGGGACCTGCCCGCGGTGAAGAACGACCGCTTCTTCGTCCTCGACTACAACGAGGGCATCTCCGGTCCGCGCAACGTCGACGGGCTGGAGAAGTTCGGCGCGTATCTGAAGAAGACCCACGGCTGAGCTCGGCGGACGGGCCGGTGCGCACGGACGGCCGATGCGCACCGGCCCGTCCGCGGACCTGGCCGAGGCGTGGGCGGAGCGCCGCCCCCGGATGTCTCCGGGCGGTGCGAGGCAGCCGGTTGTGCGCGGCGCCGGCCGGCCCGGCTACCGCGGGTCGGGTGCGGTTGCCGGTCCGGTCCGGGCGGTGCTGCGCGACCGTCCGTGCGCCTCGCGCGGCAGCACCATCAACGCGGCCTGTTTGTGCGGCAGTTGAACGGTCCTCGCCAGAGCGAAGCCGGTGTACTCGAAGAGGCGGGCGATCGCCGTGTTGGCCACGTCCGGTTCCACCGCGATGAGCCGCGCGCCCGGGTACTGCGCGAAGAGTGTGGCGCACAGATCGCCCATCAGGTCCCTGGCGAGCCCGCGGCGCAGCAGCTCCGGCTCGACCACGGCGAAGTGGAAGCCCAGATCCTCCTTCGCCCAGTCGCCGTGGTCCGCGAGCACCGAGGTCGCCGGCTCGTACACCTCGATGTAGGCGAACGGGCGGCCCCGGTGGTCCACGGTGAAGGAGCCGACGTCGCTGCGCTCCTCGTGCTCGCGCAGCAGCTCCGTCCAGCGATCGGCGGGCCAGTCCTGCTTCCAGGTGCGTGCGAGGTAGTCCTGGTTCATCCAGGCGGAGAGCCGTGCCCCGTTCTGCGGTGTGCCGTCCGTGTACCGGGCCGTCCAGGGGTCGGGCAGCTCCAGCCGGTGCTCGATCATCGGTCCCTGTCCTGTCGTCGAACGGCGTGGCGGGGGGCGTGGGTCGGCGGTCTCACGCCGCCGCGTCCTCGCGGGTGCGGTGTCCCAGCAGGGAGTCCAGGATCTCCCCGCTGCGCACCGCGGTGTGCGAGAGCAGGGTGGAGGTGAGCCCGTGGGTGTGCTCGGTGCTGCCCTGGAGGTAGATCCCGGCGCTCACGTTCGGTGCGACGGCGACCCGGTGGTCCCGGTCGAGCCGCAGCGCGTTCTCCTCGTCGCGCAGGCAGAGCTTGGCGACCCGGCCGAGCAGCGCGTCCTGGTCGGCCGGGTGGTAGCCGGTGGCGTAGACGAGCAGATCGGTGTCGAGGACGCTGCGTTCGCCGGTGGGCAGGTACTCCACGGTGACCCGCAGCGGTCCGGTCTCCTGCTCGGCGGGCGCCACCTCGCGTATCCGGGAAACGTTGAGGAAGCGCAGCCGTTCCCGGCCCTGCACCCGCTCCTGGTACTGCGACCGGTAGAGCGAGTCGATCAACTCCAGGTCCACCGCGGAGTAGTTGGTGCTGCGGTGGTAGTCCATCAGCGACTGCTTCACCTCGCGCGGCGAGCGGTAGTAGACGTCCACTCCCTCCGGGTCGAACACCCGGTTGGCGAACGGGCTGTCGTCGGCCGGGGTGTAGCCGTACTTGGCGAAGACCGCGCACACCTCCGCCCCGGGGAAGGAGCGGTGCAGATACGAGACGGCCTCGGCGGCGCTCTGTCCGGCACCGAGCACGACCACGCGCTTGGGGTCGGGGCCCGACCACGCCTGGGTGCGGGGCAGCAACTCCTGGGTGTGCCACACCTGTTCACTGCGGGCGGCGCCGGGCGGGATGCGCGGTGTCAGGCCGGTGGCCAGGCAGAGGTTGCGGGCCCGGTGGGTCACCTGCTCGCCGTCCGGACCGCCGACCCGGCTGACGACGTCGAACCAGGCCACCTCCGCGCCGTCGAACACCGGCTCCACGCTGAGCACTTCGTGGCCGTAGCGCACCATGTGCTCCAGCCGCGCGGCGACCCACTCGAAGTAGTCGTGGAACTCGATGCGCAGCGGGAAGAGCGTCTTCTGGTTCAGGAAGTCCACCAGCCGGCCGCGTTCCTTGAGATAGCACAGGAAGCTGTAGTCGCTGGTGGGGTCCCGCATCGTGACCAGGTCCTTGAGGAAGGACACCTGCATGGTCGCGTCGTCGATCAGCATGCCCCGGTGCCAGCCGAACTCCGGCTGCTTCTCCAGGAAGGCCGCCTGCAGGCGGTCCTGCGGGGCCGAACGTCGGTTGTGCTCCTCGATCGCGATCGCGAGCGCCAGGTTGGACGGGCCGTAACCTATCCCCAGCACGTCGTGGACGGTCTTGTCTTCGCGGCGGACTCGATTCACCGCAGCATCGCCTCCTCAGCCGCCGAGATCGTAGGTAAGGTTAGCCTTACTTTTCAAGAGGATGTCAAGCTGCGCCCTCTCGAACCACCGGAGCAATCAGGCAAGTTGCGGCATTCGGTGGCTTCTCGGGTTGCGCGGCGAGCGGGAGGAAGCGGGATGAGCGTGTTGTGTTCGGCCACCGGGCGCGGGAGGGCCCGCGCCGTGCGGACGACGCCGAACGGTGCGTACGGGGATCGGCCCGGCGGTGCCGCCTCCGGGAGGCCGCGGACGGCCGCCTCCGTCGGTTCGGCGCGCCCCTGCGCCCCCGTCCCGTCGTCCGGCCTCCGGTGAAGGGCGTACGGACACCGCCCGGCGGCGCTGCCGCGTCTGCCGTGGACCCGAACCCCGATCCGGTGGCGGTGGGCAGGCCCACCCGCTCCCGCCTCGCGCTGCGCGGCGGCGGACTGCTGGTGCTCGGCGCACTGCTGGTGCTGCTGGTGGTGCTCAGCACCTGGATCGGCACCAGGGACACCTCCTTCGGCCAGGTGTGGTCGGCGATCTGGTCCGACGACGGCTCGTACGCCACCGGTGTCGTGCGCGAACTGCGCCTGCCGCGCACCCTGGTGGGGCTGATGGTGGGTGCCGCGCTGGGAACGGCCGGCGCGGTGATGCAGGCGGTGACCCGCAACCCGCTCGCCGACCCGGGGCTGCTCGGGGTCAACGCGGGCGCCTCGGCCGCGGTCGTCTTCGGCATCGGGGTGCTGGGCATGGCCGGCTTCGCCTCACTGGTGTGGTTCTCCTTCGTGGGCGCCGCGCTCACGACGGTGATCGTCTACGTGCTCGGCGCCTCCGGGCGGGCCGGGCCGACGCCGGTCCGGCTGGCGTTGGCCGGAGCGGCCGTCAGCGCCAGTCTGGGCGGTGTCATCGCCGGGCTGACGGTCTTCGACTCGGCGACCTACGACTACATGCGGTTCTGGATGATCGGCTCGCTCGCCGGCCGGGAGCCCGCGCTGGTGATGGATCTGCTGCCGTTCGTGGTGGTGGGTCTGGTGATCGCGCTGCTGCTCGCTCGTCCGCTCAACGCACTGGGTCTCGGCGAGGAGTTGGGGGAGGCGCTGGGCGCGCACATCGCCCGTACCCGGATCGCCTCCGTGGTCGCGGTGACGCTGCTGTGCGGCGCGGCGACGGCGGCGGCCGGACCGATCGGCTTCGTCGGGCTGGTCGTGCCGCTGGTGGCACGCTGGTTGACCGGGCCCGATCTGCGCTGGGTGCTGCCGTACTCGATGCTGCTCGCCCCGGTGCTGCTGCTCGCCTCCGACATCGTCGGACGAGTGGTGCTGCCGGGCGACGAGCTCGAGGTCGGCGCGGTGACCGCGCTGATCGGGGCTCCGGTCTTCATCGCCATGGTGCGCCGACGCAAGGAGATATCGCTGTGACGGCGACCGGGATCCGCCCCGAGGAGCGGGAGCAGGTGCGGCCGAGTGCTGGCGCGCGTCCGGTTCGGCTCTGGGGGGAGCGCCTGAGCTTCCGCCTGCACCGCAGAACGGTCTCGGTCAGCGTCGCGGCGCTGGTGCTGGCCGCGCTGCTGCTGGCGGTCAGTCTGTGCGTCGGCGCGTACGCGGTGGCTCCGGGAGAGGTGGCCGAAGCGCTCTTCCACGGCACCGGCGACCGGCTCGCGGTGCACTTCGTCAACGAGGAGCGGTTGCCGCAGGCCCTGCTGGCGATCATGGTCGGCGGTGCGCTCGGTGTCTCCGGGGCGATCTTCCAGTCGCTCTCCCGCAATCCGCTGGCCAGTCCGGACGTGATCGGCTTCAACAGCGGTGCGGCGACCGGGGCGATCCTGGTGATCGTCACCTTCGGGGGAGCCGCCGGTGCCGTTGCCACCGGGGCGATCCTCGGCGGTCTGGTGACGGCGGTGCTGGTCTTCCTGCTCGCCAGCAGGGGCGGTGTGCACGGCGTACGGCTGGTGCTGATCGGCCTGGGCTGCACCGCGATGCTGAACTCGGTCAACTCCTATCTGCTGACCCGCTCCAGCCTCAACGACGCCCAGAACGCGCACATCTGGCTGGTGGGCACGCTGAACGGGCGCGGCTGGTCCTCGGTGGAGCTGATGGCGGTGGCGCTGGTGGTGCTGTTGCCGCCCGCGCTGCTGCTCGGCCGGCGCCTGCGGATGCTGGAGCTGGGCGACGAGTTGGCCGTCGGGCTCGGCGTGGAGACCAACCGTTCACGGATCGCGCTGACGGTCCTGGGGATCGGGCTGTGCGGCGTCGCGGTGGCGAGCGCGGGGCCGATCCCGTTCGTCGCGCTGGCGGCGCCGCAGATCGCCGGGCTCCTGTGCCGCAGCCCCGGTGTGAGTCTGCTCGCGGCCGGGACGACCGGTGCCGCGCTGCTGTCCGCGGCGCATCTGGCCTCCAGTCAGTTCTTCGCCGGGCTGGTGTGGTTGGACGACCGGATCGGCTTCGTGAATCTGGTCGACGACTCGCAGCGCAACAACCTGCTGCCGGTCGGCGTCACGACGGCGGTCCTCGGCGGTGCCTATCTCGCCTGGGTGCTCTTCAAGCGGCGGGGCTCCGGGCGGGCCTGAGGGCACCGCGGGGCCGTGCGGGGTCGTACTGGGTGGTGCGGGCCCGTGCTGGGCCGTGCGGCGAACTCCACCCCGCCCCGCATCTGCATCTGCGCCCCTCGGCCCGTGTTCCCCTCGGCCCGCGTTCCCCGCGCCACGGCGTCCGGTGCGCGGGCCGATGACCGTTCTTGTCCCGGCTGGACACCACTTCAACCGCCATGCCCGACAACAGAGTTGACGTCCCGTGGCGGGGCGGGGGAGCGGTCGGGACGGGTATTGCCCGCAACGGGATTCTGAGGTTAGCCTTGCCTAACTTGAAGGAGGATCTTGTGACCAATCCGTTCGAGGACGAAGACGGCACCTATCTGGTGCTGGTGAACGACGAGAACCAGCACTCGCTGTGGCCGTCGTTCGCCGAGGTGCCCGCCGGCTGGACCGTGGCACACCCGGAGGACACCCGCCAGGCCTGCCTGGAGTACGTCGAGCAGAACTGGACCGACATGCGGCCCAAGTCTCTGATCGAGAGCATGGCGAACAGCTCGTCATGACAGAGACCTCAAGGCTGCGCGACATGCTGGGCAGACGCGGCTTCCTCGCGGGCGCCGGTGTGGTCGGCGGCGGTCTCGTCCTGGGGACCGGCATCAGCCTGACCGCGGGCGGCGGACGCGCGGCGGCACTGCCGCAGCGACCGGACGCGATGACGCTGGCGCTGGGCACCCCGCTGGAGAAGCTTCCGGCCCTGGAGCGGGACGTCTCCCGCGAGGGCACCCGGGCGGCGAAGTCGGCCGCCGGCGCGGCCGCGAAGGCTGCCGAGCGCATCAAGCCCTTCCTCGACCCGCTGCCCGTGCCGAAGCGACTGCGGGCCCGCAAGGGCGAGTTGACGGTCGCGATGAAGGAGGCCCGGGTCAAGCTGCACCGCAGCCTGCCCGCCACCCGCCTGTGGACCTACGAGGGCGGCCACACCGGGCCGACCATCGAGGCCCGCAGCGGCCGGCGGCTGCGCATCGCGTGGGAGAACGAGCTGCGCGGCGACTTCCCGCTGCCCGCGATCCGCGTCCCCTTCGAGCTGGACCCCGACCTCCCGCTGATGTGGGACCGGCCGGGCCGTGAGGGGGCGCCGGCGCGCAAGGACGTCGCGGCGCTGCCGCCGTGGGCCGTGGTCCACCTGCACGGCGCCGTCACCGGGGGCGGCAACGA
The DNA here is from genome assembly GCF_023072595.1 of Streptomyces sp. XM4193. Taxonomy (GTDB): domain Bacteria; phylum Actinomycetota; class Actinomycetes; order Streptomycetales; family Streptomycetaceae; genus Streptomyces. The sequence continues at coordinate 173,542 of NZ_JALLGK010000007.1, read as the reverse complement.
CGGCTGGGCGGAGAACGCGGTCCTGCCGGGCGCCTCCCAGCTCGCCGAATACCCCAACGAGCAGGCGGCGGGCGGTCTCTGGTACCACGACCACGCCATGCACATCACCCATCTCAACGTGATGGCCGGGCTCGGTGCCGGCAGCTACCTGATCCGCGACGAGGACGAGGACCGGCTGCGGCTGCCCTCCGGCGACCGCGAGATCCCGCTGGTGTTCTTCGACCGCAACCTGGACCTGGACTCCGAGGGCGAGTTCACCGGCGACCTGCTGTACAAGGGCATCGTCGTGGCCGACGACCCCTACGAGCTGGTGCGGCCCTTCACCGGGCCCTTCACCCTGGTCAACGGCGTGATCTGGCCCCATCTGGAGGTGGAAGCGGGCTGGTACCGCTTCCGCGCGCTCAACGCGGCCAACAACAGGCCGTATCTGCTCAAGGTCCTCGACGAGGACGGCGAGGAGATCCCCGCCGAGGCGTTCACCCTGATCGGCACGGACGCCGGCCTGCTGCCGCGGCCCGACCCGGTCACCGCGGGTGTGCCGCTCACACCGGGGGAGCGTGCCGATCTGCTGATCGACTTCAGTCGCTTCCGCGGTCGCAGGCTGCGGCTGGTCAACGACCTTCCCGAGCCGGGTGCCCGTCCGGACATGATGGAGTTCCGCGTCGGATCGCGTGCCGAGGGCGGTGGTTTCACCCCGCCGAAGACGCTCTCGCGCACCTTCGAGTCGATTCCCGCCGCGAAGGCCGAGGCGGGCGCCGAGCGCCTGGTCGTCGTCACCCCCGTCTACCCCAAGGACCCCGAACTGTGGGAGATGGAGGAGGTCGACGCTCCCGAGGGGAAGCTGCCGATCGACGGCATCGTCCAGTTCGAGGACGAGAAGGGGAAGGTGCGCACCTTCAAACGGGTCGCCTCCAGCTTCGAGGACCCGGTCCGCTTCACGGTGCCCTCCGGGTCGACGGAGCGCTGGCGCTTCCTGAGCCTGGAGAAGTCGCCCGGTGCGTACCCGCACCCGATGCACATCCACGCGGTGGCGTTCCAGGGACTGCGCAGGGACGTCTACGACGTCGAGGCGTTCGAATACTTCGAGTTGGACGGCGGCGGCTACGGCGCCGGCACCAGCAAGCCGCTCAAGCGCGCCGAGCAGGGAGAGCTGACGGCGGCCGAGCGCGGACCCAAGGACGTCATCGCGCTGCATCCGGCCCAACTCATCACGGTGGCGGCCGAGTTCGACGCTCCGCCGGGGCGCTTCATGCACCACTGCCACATCTACGAGCACGAGGACATGATGATGATGCGGCCCTTCGTCGTGCAGCCGAAGGAAGTCCTCGCCATCGCGGAGGCGATGGGCCACGACCACGGCGGCGGGCACCACGCCGGCGCCGGAGGCAAGCAGCAGAGCGGAGCGGGCAAACCGGACGCCGGAGGGCACGCCCACTGACGGGAGGGCTGCCCGGCAGCCCGTGAGCCCTCGGTCCGCCGCGGCCGGGGGCTCGCCGCCGGGCAGCCCGCCCGCCCTCCGCGCCGCGCGCCCACCGCGACGCCGCCCACCGCACCGCCAACCCACCGCACCACCACCGCGCCGACAGCAGGCGCGCGATTCCGGTCGCGCGCCCGCCGAACCCTGCCCTGCACCGGCCGGGTACGGGCGTGGACACCCGTGACACGACCTGTGGCACACGACCACCGGACTCCCCGCGGAGTCCCTCGACGGGAGACCAGCATGCGCATCCACCGCGACCGCTCACCGCTCACCGCGGCGCAGCGCGGACTGTGGTCCGCGCAGCGGCTGGACCCCGCGAACCCGGTCTATCTCGCCGCCGAGTACGTCGAGTTGACCGGGCCGCTGGACCGGGACGCGCTTGCCCGGGCGATCACGGAAGCCGTCGGCGAGTGCGAAGGACTCACCGCGCGGTTCGTGCTGGAGACCGCCGGCGGAAGCGGCGCAGCGCGCGGGGCGGCGACGGGCGGCCGGGACGCCGACCACCCGGACGAGGCCGCGCTGGTCCGCCAGGTGCCGGGCGCGCTGGCGCCGTCGGCGCCCGAACAGGTCGACCTGCGCGGCGAGACGCAGCCGCGGTCCGCCGCACTGCGCTGGATGACCGCCGACCGAACCACCGCCGTCGACCTGCTGGACGGCCGGCTCCAGCGCCACGCGCTGCTGCGCGTCGCGGACGACCGCACACTCTGGTACCACCGTGCCCACCACATCCTGTTGGACGGCTACGGATTCGCCCGGTTCGCCGAGCGGGTCGCCGAGCTGTACCGGGCCCGTACCGCCCGTGTGCCCGCACCTGCGGCGTGGTTCGGCACGCTGGCCGAGGCGCTCGCCGCCGACGCCGCCTACCAGGACTCCGAACAGCCGCACCGGGACGCGGAGTTCTGGCACCAGGAGCTGGCCGACCGGCCGCGCCCGGCGACCCTCGCCGCGACCCAGACCACCGGCACCGCCCACACCTTCCACCGTGCCGCAGCCGACCTGCCGCCGGACCTCGCCACCCGGCTCGCGGCGCTCGCCGACCGGGCGAGGGCGACCTGGCCGGAGGCGGTAACGGCTGCCTGGGCGCTCTACCTGGCCCGGCACGCCCAGACCTCCGAGGCGGTGCTCGGCATGCCGGTCACCAACCGGTCCGGCAGCTCCCTGACCCGTACGCCGCTCACCGCCGTCAACGTCCTCCCGCTGCGTGTCGTGGTCCGCGAGGACCGGCCGCTGGAGGAACTGCTGCGGGACGTCGTCCGCCGGATGCGGCGCCAGCGCCGACACCAGCGCTACCGCGGCGAACAACTCCGGCGCGATCTGGGGCTGTTCGGCTCCGGCCGCCGCCTGGTCGGCCCGCAGCTCAACATCAAGCCCTTCCCGGCCGAGCTCTCCTTCGGAGAGTGCACCGCCACCACGCACTACCTCGCCGCGGGCGCGGTGGAGGATCTCACCGTCAACCTCACCGCCCGGACGCAGGACACCGGAACGGGCGGCGCCGGCGGACTGGAACTGACCGTCGACGCCAACCCCGAGCTGTACGGCGCGGCCGAAACCGCCGTGCACGCCGCCCGGTTCGCCGCGCTGCTGGTCCGTCTGGCCGACGCCGACCCGCGGCAGCCGGTCGCCGCGCTGCGCACCGCGACCCCCGAGGAGGAGCGGCTGGCCCTCTCGCTCGCCGCTCCCGAGGCGGGTGCCGAGGAGACGCCGGCTCCCGACCTGGTGGACGGATTCGCCGCCCAGGTGCGGCGCACACCGCGGGCGGTCGCCCTGCGCTGCGGCGAACGAAGCCTGGACTACCGGGAGTTGGACGAACGTGTCAGCCGACTGGCCGCCGTGCTGCGGGACCGGGGCGCCCGGCGGGGCCGGCTGGTCGCCGTCGCGCTGCCGCGCACCGAAGCGCTGCCGATCGCTCTGCTCGCCGTCGCCCGAACCGGCGCCGGCTATGTGCCGCTCGACCCCGACTACCCCGCGCCGCGGCTGCGCCACATGCTCACCGACAGCGACCCCGTGCTGCTGGTCACCGACAGCCGCGAGCGCGCCGCCCGTTGGGCGCCCGCACCGCCGGTGCTGACCGTGGGCCCGGACGGCGCGGCCGACCGCGACCCGCAGGGCGCGACCGACCGCCCGCCGCACGACAACACCGTGCGCACCGACGACGCACACAGTCCCGACCGGACCGCGGACGGCGCCGCGGCCGACTCGGGCGCGCCCGGCGCGCACCACCCGGCCGACCCCGCGTACGTCATCTACACCTCGGGCTCCACCGGGCTGCCCAAGGGCGTCGTGGTTCCGCGCGGTGCGCTCGCCAACTTCCTCGCGGCGATGGCCGCCGTGCTCCGACCCGCGCCGCACGAGCGGCTGCTCGCCGTCACGACCGTCTCCTTCGACATCGCCGCGCTGGAGCTCTTCCTCCCGCTGCACCACGGCGGCACGGTCGTGCTGGCCGACACCGCACAGGTCCGCGACCCCTTCGCGCTCGCCGCGCTGGTGCGTGCGACCGGCCCCACGCTGATGCAGGCGACCCCCTCGCTGTGGCGGGTGCTTGCCGAGGTGGCCGGGCCCGAGGACCTGCGGGGCACCGTGGTGATCAGCGGCGGCGAGGCGCTGCCGCCGGACCTGAGCCGCACCCTCGCGGCCCTCGGCGCCGGACTGGTCAACCTCTACGGGCCCACCGAGACCACGATCTGGTCCACCGCCGCCGTACTGGACGGGCACCAGCCCCCGCACGCGGGCCGCCCGGTGCGCCGCACCCGTGTCCATGTGCTCGACCGCACCCTCGCACCGCTGCCGACCGGCGCCCTCGGCGAAGTGCACCTGGCCGGCGACGGAGTCGCGCACGGCTACCTCGGCCGTGCGGCGCTGACCGCCGAACGCTTCGTCGCCGACCCCTACGGTCCGCCCGGCTCCCGCCTCTACCGCACCGGCGACCTCGCCAGGCTCCGTGCGGACGGCACCCTGGAGATCGTCGGACGCGCCGACCAGCAGGTGAAGATCCGCGGCCACCGGGTCGAACCCGGCGAGATCGAGGCCGCGTTGACGGAACACCCGGACGTGCGCGAGGCCGCGGTGGTGGCACGGCCGTCGCCCGGCGGGGAGCACGTGCTGGTCGCCCACCACACGGGCACCGCCGACATCGCGGAACTCCGTGCGCACCTCACCGCGCGGCTGCCCCGTCACCTGGTGCCCGCGGCCTTCGTCCAACTGCCCGAACTGCCCCGCACCCCGAACGGGAAGATCGACCGGTCCGCGCTCCCGGACCCCGCGACCACCGCGTCGCCGCGCGAACCCGGCGCGCCCGCGACCGCCACCGAGGCGCTCCTGTGCCGACTCTTCGCCGAGGTGCTGGGCCGCCCGGAGGTGGGCGCCGGCGAGGACTTCTTCCTGCTCGGCGGCGACTCGCTGACCGCCGCCCGGCTGGTGACCGCACTGCGCGCGGCAGCCGGTGTCGAACTGCCAGTGCGCGCCCTCTTCGACCTGCCGACCGCCGCCGGCCTCGCGCCGCGCGTGGAGCGGGCGTCCGCCGCCCGCCCGCCGCTGCGGCGCCTGGCACGTCCCGCCCGGCTGCCGCTCTCCTCGCAGCAGCAGCGGCTGTGGTTCCTGCACCACACCGCCGAGCGGTCCGACGGCTCCTACCACGTCCCGCTCGCGGTGGATCTGGCTCGGGCCCCCGAACTGCCCGCGCTGCGCCGGGCGTTGGACGATCTGCTGGAGCGCCACCAGGTGCTGCGCACGGTCTTCCCCAGCGAGGACGGCCAGGCGCACCAGCAGGTGCTGCCGGTGGAACTCGCCCGACCGGAGATCACGGTGCACACCCTGTCGCCCCAGGTGGCCGCCGACCCCGCGCAACGCGCCGACGCGGTGCGACAGGAGGCGGTACGTCCCTTCGCACTGGAGTCCCGGGCGCCCCTGCGCCTCGCACTCTTCTCGCCCGACACCGGCTCACGACCCGACTCCGGCCCGGTCTCCGACACCGACACCGGCTCCGACGCGGCGTCCGCGGAGGCCGGCGGCACCGCCGTGCACACGCTCCTGCTGGTGCTCCACCACATCGCGGGCGACGAGTGGTCGCTCCCCGTCCTGCTGCGCGATCTGGCCGCGGCGTACGAGGCCCGAACAGCCGGCCGCGGCCCTGACCGGGAGCCCCTGCCGGTCGACTACGCCGACTACACCCTCTGGCAGCACCGCAACTCCGCACAGGTGGAGCGCGACCAGGCGGCGTACTGGCGGGAGCGTCTGTCCGGTGCCCCCGAGCACCTGGACCTGCCGTGGGCGGCGGACCGTCCCGAGGAGGCGGGAGGCGCGGCGCGCACCGCGGACTTCGCCCTCCCGCCGGCGCTGTGCGCACGGGTCTCGGACCTCGCTCTGCGCAGCCGCACCAGCCACTTCATGGTGCTGCACGCCGCGTTCGCCGCGACCCTCGCCCAACTGGGCTGCGGCGAGGACATCGTGCTCGGCGCCCCGGTCGCCGGACGCGAGGACCAGGCGCTGCGCGAGAGCGTGGGCCTGTTCATCAACACCCTGGTGCTGCGCACCGACCTGTCCGGCACGCCCGACTTCCACACGCTGCTGGAGCGCGTCCGCGAGGACGACCTCGGCGCGCTCGCCCACCAGGAGATCCCCTTCGAGCGGGTGGTGGCGGAGCTGAACCCGGCCAGGCGGCCCGGGGTGACGCCGCTCTTCCAGGTGCTCTTCGCGGTCCGCGAGGAGTTCGGCGACACACCGGTGCTGCCCGGTCAGGTCGGCAGACCGCGGCTGGTGTCCACCGGAGCTGCCAAGTTCGACCTCCAGTGCACCCTGACCGAGCACGCGGCCGGCGGCGTCACCGGAAGCCTGGAGTACCGCGCCGCACTGTGGGACGACGAGGCCGCCGACGCGTTCGCCGCCGCCTATCTGCGGATGCTGGAGCACGTCGTCGGCTCGCCGGAACGCCCGGTGGCCGAGGCCGATCTGCGCACGCCGGCCCAGCGCGCGCGGGAGGACGAAGCCGTACGCGCCGTCGCGCACCCCGTACCGCGCACCCGCACCGCGCTGCTCTGCGCCGAACAGGCCGCCCGCACCCCTGACCGCACCGCCCTGGTTCGGGGCGAAACCCGGTACAGCTACCGCGAGTTGGACGACCGTTCCGCACGCCTCGCCCGGCTGCTGGCCGAGCGCGGAGCCGGCCCCGGCACTCTGGTGGGCGTGTCGCTGCCGCGCGGCCCCGAACTGCTCGTCGCCCTGCTCGCGGTCGGCCGCACCGGCGCGGCCTATCTGCCCGTCGACCCGGACTTCCCCGCCGCCCGGATCCGGCTGCTGCTCGCCGACGCCGACCCGGCGCTGCTGGTGACCGACCTCGCCACCTCCCGTGCGCTGGAGTCGACGGAGGCCGACGCACCGGCGGACCGCACCGTGCTGCTGGACGATCCGCGCACCGCCGCGGCGGTGGAGCGCTGCCGTCCGCTCCCGCCCGCGCCCGCAGGACACCCCGACCGGCCCGCGTACGTGATCCACACCTCCGGCTCCACCGGTCGCCCCAAGGGCGTGGTGGTCACCGAGCACGCGGTGGTCAACTTCCTGCTCTGCCTCGCCGAGGAGCTGGAGTTCCGCGGACGGGAGCGGCTGCTCGCGGTGACCACGGTCGGCTTCGACATCGCGGTGCTGGAACTCTTCCTGCCGCTGATCACCGGCGGCACCGTGATCCTCGCCGACCGCGAGGAGGTACTGGATCCGGCGCTGCTCGCGGCCCGGCTCACCTCGTCGCGCGCCACCGTCGTCCAGGCGACCCCGTCGCTGTGGCGGGCCCTGGTCGACTCCGCGCCGCAGACGCTGCGCGGAGTGCTCGCGCTGGCGGGCGGCGAGCCCCTGCCGCCGGACCTGGCGCGGCGGTTGAACGAGTGCGGCGCCGAACTCGTCAATCTCTACGGCCCGACCGAGACCACCATCTGGTCGACGGTGGCGGCGCTGGACGCGGACGCCTCGCACGCCCCGCACATCGGGGAGCCGCTGTGGAACACCCGGGCCCGGCTGCTGGGGCCGGGGCTCGCCCCGGTCGCCGACGGGGTGGCAGCCGAACTCCACCTGGCCGGCGACGGGTTGGCGCTGGGCTACCTCGGCCGCCCCGGCGCGACCGCCGAGCGCTTCGTCGCCGACCCCTTCGGCCCGCCCGGCGCACGTCTCTACCGCACGGGCGACATGGCCCGCCGCCGTCCCGACGGCACCCTGGAGATCCTCGGCCGCGCCGACCACCAGGTGAAGATCCGCGGCCACCGCGTCGAGCCCGGCGAGGTCGCCGCCGTGCTCAGGGAGGACCCGAGGGTGACGGACGCCGCGGTCCTCGCGAGGCACGAACCGGGCGCGCCCGCACCGCAGTTGGTCGCCTACCTCGTCGGGCTGCCCGGTGAGGGGGCGGCTCGGGAGGCGGCCGCCCGCGAGGTCCGCGAGTCGCTGACCGCACGACTGCCCGAGTACCTGGTGCCGGCCTTCTGCGTGCCGCTGGACGCACTGCCGCTCACGCCCAACGGCAAGCTCGACCGTGCGGCGCTGCCCGCACCGCGCGCCGCCGCACCCGCGGCCGGCCGTGCACCGCAGGGCCAGCGCGAGGAACTGCTCGCCGCGCTCTTCGCCGAACTGCTCGGCGTGGAGACAGTCGGCGCCGAGGACGACTTCTTCGCACTCGGCGGACACTCGCTGCTCGCGGCCCGGCTCGCGGGCCGCGCCGCCTCGGTGCTCGGCCACGCCCCGAGCGTGCGACAGATCTTCGACAGCCCGACGGTGGCCGGTCTGGCGGCCCGGACGGCCTCCTCCGCCGGCCAACTGCCGCCGCTGGTGCGCGGACCCCGCCCGGGGCGTCCGCCGCTCTCGCCCGCGCAGTCCAGGCTGTGGTTCCTCGACCGGTTCCGCCGGGAGCAGGCCGGATCGCAGTCGCAACAGCTCCCCGCGCCGGACGCGTACCTGCTTCCCTTCGTGCTCACCCTCACCGGCGAGGTGGACCTCGACGCGCTGCTCGCCGCCTGCGAGGACCTGGTGGAGCGGCACGAGGTGCTGCGCACGGTCTTCCCGGAGGCGGAGGGTGTGCCGTACCAGCGCGTGCTCACCCGCGGCGCGCCGGTGGAGGTGCACGAGGACGCCGGCGCGGACAGTGCCGCCCTGCTGGACCGGCTCAGCCGAACTCCCTTCGATCTGGCCGTCGAACCGCCCCTGCGCATCACGGTCCTGCGCGCCCCGGGCACCGTCACCGTGCTCCTGCTGCTCCACCACATCGCGGGCGACGAGTGGTCGGCGGGACCGCTGCTCACCGATCTGGCCACCGCGCACCGCGCGCGCCGCAGCGGCGAGCGCCCGGACTTCGCCCCGCTGCCGGTCGACTACGCCGACTACGCGCGCTGGTGCGCAGAACTCGCCGACGGCGGCCACCACGCGCACGAGCTCGCCCACTGGCGCGAGGTCCTGGCGGGCGCACCCGCGGAGCTGAGGCTTCCGGCGGACCGCCCCCGCCCCGCGAGGCCCAGTGGCCGGGGAGGCTATGTCCCCTTCACCGTGCCCGGCGAAGTCGCCGAAGGCGTGCGGCAGTTGGCCCGCGAAGCGGGTGTCACCCCGTTCATGGTGGCGCAGGCCGCGCTGGTGACGCTGCTGCACGGGCTCGGCGCGGGCGAGGACATCCCGCTGGGTGTGCCGACGGCCGGCCGCGGGCCGAGCACCGAGCCGCTGGTCGGCTTCTTCGTCAACACACTGGTGCTGCGCACCGATCTGAGCGGCGACCCCTCCTTCCGCGAACTGCTGGAACGCGTGCGCGCGGTGGACCTGGACGCCTTCGACCACGCCGAGGTGCCCTTCGAGAAGGTGGTCGAGGAGCTCAACCCCGCCCGTTCGGCGGCCAATCCGCTCTTCCAGGTGATGCTGACCCACCAGAACCGCACCGCACCGCCGTTCGAGGTGCCCGGCGTGCACGCCGAGCTGGAGCTGAGGCAGACCCCCACTGCCAAGTTCGACCTCGTCGTCGGTTTCACCGACCACCTGGACACCGGGGCCCTGGACGGCGCGGTCAACTACAGCGCCGACCTCTTCGAGGAGTCGACCGCCGCCGAGTTCGCCGAGCGCCTGACCCGGCTGCTGGCGCAGGCCGTCGCGGAGCCGGGCGCCCGGCTCCGCGAACTGGGCGTACTGCTGCCGGGGGAGCGCCGCACCCTGCTGCGCGAGTGGAACCCCGACGGCAGCGCGCCCGCCGCGGCGCCCGACCCGGTGGAGCGCTTCGCCGCCCGTGCCGCCGCCCGGCCGCAGGCGCCGGCCCTCACCCACGGCACGACCACCGTGACCTACGGGGAGTTGGAGCGGCGCAGCAATGTGCTCGCCCGCCGGATGATCGCCCGCGGCGCCGGGCCCGAGGAGCGGATCGCCCTGCTGGTCGGGCGTTCGACCGCGCTGGTCGAAGCGGTGCTGGCCACGGCCAAGTCCGGTGCCGCCTATGTGCCGGTCGACGCCGCACAGCCGGCGCGGCGGATCGCCGAGATCCTGGCCGACGCCGCTCCCGCGCTGGTGGTGGCCGACCCCGTCACCGCCGCGGCCGTGCCCGAGGGACTGCCGCTGCTGATCCTGGACTCCGACGGCTCCTCCGCCACCTCGGCCGCCACCGGAACCGAAGCCGCCACCGGTACCGGGGCCGCCACCGAAGCCGCCACCGCCACCGGCGGGGCGCGGACGGCGGAGAGCCACCCCGACGGCCCGCTGCGCGAGGACGAACTCCGGGCGCCCGTGAGCCCCGAGAACGCCGCCTACCTCATCTACACCTCCGGCTCCACCGGCCGGCCCAAGGGCGTGGTCGTCACCCGCCGCAACCTCGCCCGGCTCTTCGACGCCACCGCCGAACGCTTCGCCTTCGGCGAGCGGGACGTGTGGACCCTGTGCCACTCGCAGGCGTTCGACTTCTCCGTCTGGGAGATGTGGGGCGCGCTGCTGCACGGCGGCCGACTGGTCGTGGTCGACCGCGAAACCACCCGCTCCGCGCCGGAGTTGCTGGCGCTGCTGCACACCGAGCGGGTCACCGTGCTCAACCAGACCCCGGCCGCCTTCCGGCAGCTCACCGAAGCGCTTGCCGCGCCCGGTTCGCCCGGCCCTGCGCCCGAGCTGCGCTGGATCGTCTTCGGCGGCGAGGCCCTGGACCCCGCCACCGTGCTGCCCTGGCTGGGACGGCCCGGTGCGCCGCGACTGCTGAACATGTACGGCATCACCGAGACCACCGTGCACGTCACCGAGTTCGAGCTCACCACCGGCACGGTGCGCGAGGCCGAGGCGCTGGGCGTCTCGCCCGTCGGACGCGCCCTGCCGGACCTGGCGCTGTACGTGCTCGACGCCGCACTGCGCCCGGTCCCGCCGGGAGTCACCGGCGAGCTGTACGTCGCCGGGCCGGGACTGGCACGCGGCTACCGCGACCGCCACGGCCTGACCGCCGAGCGCTTCGTCGCCGACCCGTTCGGTGCGCCCGGAACCCGGATGTACCGCAGCGGCGACCTGGCGCGCTGGTCCCGCGGCGGCCGGCTGCACTATCTGGGACGTGCCGACAGCCAGATCTCGCTGCGCGGCTTCCGGGTGGAACCCGGCGAGATCGAGGCCGTGCTCGGCGCCCACGGCGCCACCCAGGCGGCCGTCGTCCTGCGCGAGGACCTGCCGACCGGACCCGGCCTGGTCGCCTACACCGTGGGCGGGCCGGACGGCCCCGCGCTGCGCCGGGCCTGCGCGGACGCGCTGCCCGACCACATGGTGCCCACCGCCTTCGTCGCGCTGGAGACCCTCCCGCTGACGGCGAACGGCAAGCTCGACCGCGGCAGGCTCCCGCTGCCCGAACGCACCGGGACCACCGGCGGCCGAGCACCCCGCACCGAGAACGAGCGGGTGCTCGCCGAGCTCTACCAACGGGTGCTCGGCTGCGGACCGGTCGGCCCCGACGACGACTTCTTCGCGCTAGGCGGCCACTCGCTGCTCGTCACCCGCCTCGCGGGGCTGGTGCGCGAGCGGTTCGGAGCGGACGTGGGGGTGCGCACGCTCTTCGAGGCGCGCACCGTCGGCGCACTGGCCGAGCGGCTCCTGGAGGCCGAGCGCGACCGGCGGCCCGTACCGCCCCCGCTCACCCGCGCCGTGCAGCGGCCCGACCCGCTGCCGCTCGCTCCCGCACAGGCCAGGCTCTGGTTCCTGCACCGGCTCGCCGGTTCCGCGCCCACCTACACGGTGCCGCTGCTGCTGCGGCTGGGGGACACCGTCGACACCGCGGCGCTGACGACGGCGCTCGCGGCGCTGACCGGCAGGCACGAGATCCTGCGGACCGTCCACCCCGAGCACGAGGGCCGGCCGGCACAGGTCGTCCTGCCCTCCTTCGCGCCGACGGTGCACCCGCACGAGGTGAGCGCCGGACAGGACGTCCGCGACCTCGCTCGCGCACTGGCCGCCGACGAGTTCGACCTGGAGACCGAACCGCCGCTGCGCGCCCACCTGTTGACCGAACCGGCCACCGCACGGCGCAGCCTGCTGCTGGTGCTGCACCACCTCGCCTTCGACGAGTGGTCCACGGGCCCGCTCGTGCGCGACCTCGAAGCGCTCTACGGGTCGGCGGTGCGCACCGGCACCGCGACCGCGCCCGGCGACCCGCTCCAGTACGCCGATTACACGCTCTGGCAGCGGCGCCATCTGGACGCCGCGCAGGAGCAGTTGCTCGCGCACTGGCGCGCCGCGCTGGCGGGGGCGCCGGCCGAGATCGCGCTGCCGCTGGACCGGCCCCGGCCCGAGGAGGTCGACCAGCGGGGCGACTCGGCCGAGTTCACGGTCCCCGCGGCCGTGCACCGGGCAGCCGCCCGCCTCGCCGAGGAGAGCGGTGCCACCCTGTTCATGACGCTCCAGGCGGCCCTGGGCGCCCTGCTGACCGCCCACGGAGCAGGCACCGACCTGCCGATCGGCACCGTGGTCAGCGCACGCGTCGCCCCGGCGCTGGCGGACGTCGTCGGCCTGGTGGCCAACACCGTGGTGCTGCGCACCGACACCTCCGGCGACCCGACCTTCCGCGAACTCCTCGAACGGGTGCGCGCCCGGGACCTGGAGGCGTTCGACCACGCCGAACTGCCCTTCGAGCAGCTGGTGGACGCGCTCGCCCCCGAACGCTCCCTCTCCCGGCACCCGCTCTTCCAGGTCGCCCTGGTGCACCAGCGCGAGCCCGCCGCGGGCGAGTCGGCGGACGGAGCCCTGATCGCCGCCACGTCCGACGGCGCCGCCGGGGTGGAGCTGGTGGAGACCCGCGGCGCCAAGTTCGACCTCACCCTCGCGGTGGTCGAACGCGCCGGCACCGACGGGCTCCGTGCGGCGCTCAACCACCGCACCGCGCTCTTCGACCGGGCGACCGCGCAGGCCCTCGGCCGCCGGTTCACCCTGCTGCTCAACTGGCTGTGCGCCCACCCCGACCGCCCGATCGGCTCGGCTCCGGTGCTGGAGGAGTCCGAGCGCGGCAGGGTGCTGCGCGAGGCCACGGGCCCCGCGGTCCACGAGGAGCCCGCCACGCTGCCCGAGCTGGTGCGCGCCCAGTGCGCCCGCACCCCGGAGGCCGAGGCGCTGCGCGCGGGCGAACGCAGCTGGACCTGCGCCGAGTTCGACACCGAGGCCGACCGGCTCGCCGGTCTGCTCGCCGAGTGCGGCGCGGGACGCGGCAGCGTGGTCGCGGTGGCGCTGCCTCGCTCCGCCGAGCTGGTGCTCGCGCTGCACGCCGTGCAGCGGGCCGGCGCCGCGTACCTCCCGATCGACCCCGAGCAGCCGCTCGTGCGCAACGCGGCGCTGCTCGCCGACTCCGGCGCCCGGGTGCTGATGGGCGCACCGGCCGACACCCGCACGCTCGACCCCGAGCGGCGGCTCCAGCACCTCGACCCCGCCGCCGACCGGGTGCCCGCGGCCTCCGCCCGCCCGGTCGGACCGCGGCCCGAGGACCCCGCCTATCTGCTCTTCACCTCGGGGTCCACCGGCCGGCCCAAGGGCGTGGCCGTGAGCCACGCGGCGATCGTCAACCGCCTGCGCTGGGCCCAGGACCGCCATCGGCTGTCGGCCTCGGACCGGGTGCTGCTGAAGACCCCGGCCGGTTTCGACGTCTCGGTGTGGGAGCTGTTCTGGCCGCTGCTGTCCGGTGCCGTGCTCGTCGTGGCCGGCCCGCAGGACCACCGCGACCCGGCCGCCCTCGCGGCGCTGGTGCGTCGACACCGCGTCACCACCGTGCACTTCGTGCCCTCGATGCTGACCGCCTTCACCGCTGTCGCCACCACCGAGGACTGCGCGACCCTGCGCCGGGTGCTGTGCAGCGGCGAGACGCTGCCGGCCGCGGCCGTGGCGGCCCTGTGGAAGCCGGCCCCGCACGTGCGGGTGGAGAATCTGTACGGTCCCACCGAGGCCGCGGTGGACGTCACCGCGCACACCGTGACCCGGCAGGACGTCGACGCCGGCCGGGTGCCGATCGGCCGACCGGTGTGGAACACCCGGACGCTGGTGCTCGACGACCGCCTGCGGCCGGCGCCGCCGGGAGTCCCGGGCGAGCTCTACCTCGCCGGAACACAGCTGGCGCTCGGCTACTTCGGGCGTCCGGCCCAGACCGCCGAACGCTTCACCGCCGACCCGTGGGGCCCGCCCGGCTCCCGGCTCTACCGCACCGGAGACCTCGCGCGGCTGCGGCGGGACGGGGTGCTCGAACACCTCGGCCGAGTCGACGACCAGGTCAAGCTGCGCGGCCAGCGCGTCGAACCCGGAGAGATACGCGCCGTGCTGGAGGACCACCCCGCCGTACTGCACAGCGCCGTGGTCGTCCATCGCGAGCAGTCCACCGGGGCCGAGCACCTGGTGGCGCACGTGGTGCCGCGCGGAGCCGGCGCAAACGCCGAACCGGCCGTCCCCGAGGGGCTTCCGGAGCATCTGGCCGAACGGCTTCCGGCCCACATGGTGCCCACCGCGCTGATCGCGCTCGCCGAACTCCCCACCACCGCCAACGGAAAGCTCGACCGCGCGGCGCTCCCCGCGCCCGTCCTGCGCTCCGAGGAGCCCTGGACCGCGCCGTCCGGCCCCGAGGAGGAACTGCTCGCCGGTCTCGTCGCCGAGCTGCTGGGAGCCGACCGGGTGGGAGCGCACGACAGCTTCTTCGCGCTGGGCGGCGACAGCATCCTGTCCATCCAACTGGTCTCCGCCGCACGGAAGTCGGGCCTGCGGTTCACCCCGCAGGACGTCTTCCGCCGCAAGACGGTCGCCGGCCTGCTCGCGGTCGCCGAGCGCTCCGCCGCCCCGGCCCCGGCCCCGGCCGCCGGGCAGGACGAGGACGGGCCCTGGCCGCTCACCCCGCTCCAGGAGGGCCTGTTCTTCCTCTCCCGGTACGCCACCGACGAGGGCGCGCCGGGGGCACAGGAGCCGGACGCAGCCCTGGACGTCTACCAGGTGCAGGCGGTGCTCCACCTCACCGGCGACGTGGACGGTGCCCGCCTGCGGGCGGCGCTGCGGACCGTCATGGACCGGCACGCCCCGCTGCGCACCGCCTTCACCGCCGACGCGGACGGCCACCGCCAACGGGCGATGCACGACGTCGAACCCGCCTTCGAGGAGGTCGACCTCGCCCGCCGCAAGCCCCGGGACCGAGAACGCCGGTTGCGCCGCCGGATCGAGGACGAACGCGTACAGCGCTTCGACCTCGGCGCACCCCCGCTGCTGCGCGCCGTACTGCTGCGCACCGGGCCGCAGGCCGCCGAACTGGTGCTGACCGGTCACCACCTGGTGCTCGACGGCTGGTCGATGCCGCTGCTGGTGCGCGAGCTGCTGTACGCGTACGGCGGTGCGGCGCTGCCCCCGGCGCCGCACTACCCGTCCTATCTGCGCTGGCTCGCCGACCGCGACCGCGACGCCGCCACGGCCGCCTGGCGCACGGCGCTGGAGGGCGTCGAGGAACCCACCCGCCTGGTGCCCGGGGACCGCGGCGAACCGGAGCTGCCGGAGCAGCACACGCTGCGGCTGGACGCCGAACTCACCGGTGCGCTGGGCGAGTTCGCACGTCGGCACGAGCTGACGCTGGCCACGCTGCTGCGCACCGCCTGGGCGCTCGTGCTCGGCTCGCTGACCGGTCGCCGCGACCTGGTGTTTGGCACCGTGGTCTCCGGCCGCCCCGCGGAGGTGGAGTCCGCGGACGCGATGGTCGGACTCTTCGTGAACACCGTGCCCGTACGGGTGGTGCTGCGGCCCCGCGAGAGCCTGCGCGCGCTGCTCGAACGCGTCCAGGACGAGTCGACGGCGCTGCTGCCGCACCAGCACCTGGGGCTTGCGGACATCCAGCGCACAGTCGGCCGCGGGCCGCTCTTCGACACCCTCACGGCGCTGGAGAACTACCCGGCCGAGAGCCCGTCCCGGCTGGGAGAGGCCGCGGGCCTCGGACTCAGCGGCGTGGACGGCTGGGACGCCACGCACTACCCGGTCACCTTCGTCGCCGTGCCCGGCCGCGAACTGACCCTGCGCGTCTCCCACCGGCCCCGCGCGGTCACCGCCGCACAGGCGGCGCTGCTGTGCGAACGGGTGCGCGAAACGCTGCGCACCCTGGTCGAGGCACCCGAACTCCCGCTCGCGGCCCTCGACCCGCTGACCGCCGGCGAACGCGAGGCACTGCCCGCGCTGCGCACCGGACCCGCCGCGGCACCGCCCAGGACCTGGGCGCAGCTGGTCGCCGAACAGACGGCCGCACGGCCCGACGCCACCGCGGTGGAGAGCCCCGACGAGCGGCTGAGCTACGCCGAACTGCTCGTCCGCGCCGACCGGTTGGCACAGCGGCTGCGCGCCGCGGGCGCCGCCGCCGGGCAGCTGGTCGCGGTCGCGCTGCCGCGCGGGGTGCCACTGGTGGTCGCCGGCCTCGCCGTCCAGCGCCTCGGCGCGGCGCAGCTGCCCATCGACCCCGACTATCCGCCGGAGCGGATCGCGCACATGCTGCACGACGCGCGGCCCGCGCTGCTCGTCACCGCGAGCGACCTGGCCGCACGCTTCCCCGGCGCACTCCTCGTCGACGAGCCGGACACCTCCACCACGGCGGCCGACACCCGGGCCGACGCCGCCGAGACCCCGGCCCCCACCACCGCGGGCACCCGGGCCGTCCCCGACGCGGCGCAGGCACCGGGGCCCGACCACCCCGCGTACGTCATCTACACCTCCGGCTCGACCGGACGCCCCAAGGGCGTGGTCACCACCCACCGCGGGCTTGCCTCCCTGGCCGCCGCCCAGATCGAACGTTTCGCGCTGGACGCCGACAGCCGAGTGCTGCAACTCGCCTCGCCGTCCTTCGACGCCTCCGTGATGGAGACGCTGATGGCGCTGGCGAGCGGTGCCACCCTGGTGGTGCCCGAACCGGGGCCGCTGGCCGGGCGGTTGCTCGGCGAGACGCTGGCCGCCCGGAGGATCAGCCACGCGCTGGTGCCGCCCACCTCGCTGACCGGACTGGAGCCGCAGGGCCTGGAGTGCCTGCGCACCCTGATCGTCGGCGGCGAGGCGTGCCCGCCGCCGCTCGTCGCCCGGTGGGCACCGGGCCGCAGGATGGTCAACGCCTACGGCCCGACCGAGGCGACCGCCTGTGTGACGATGAGCGCTCCGCTCGTCCCCGGGGCGGGCGCGCCGATCGGCACCGCCACCGACGGAGTGCGGCTGCACGTCCTCGACGACCTGCTGCGGCCGGTACCGGCCGATGTGGTGGGGGAGCTGTACGTCGCCGGACCGGGTGTCGCCCAGGGCTACCTCGGCCGCCGGGCGCTGACCGCGGCACGTTTCGTGCCCGAGCCGGACGGTCCGCCCGGCGCCCGGATGTACCGCACCGGTGACCGGGTCTCCCGGGGCGCGGACGGTGTGCTGCACCACCACGGACGCAGCGACGACCAGGTCAAGATCCGGGGCTTCCGGATCGAGCCGGGCGAGATCACCGCCGTGCTGCACGCCCTTCCCGAGGTCCGCTCCGCCGCCACGGTCGTGCGCGAGGAGCCGGGCGGACCGCGGCGACTGGTCGGTTACCTCGTACCGGCCGGACCGCAGGGCGTGGACACCGAGTCCGTGCGCTCCGCGCTGGCACGCGCACTGCCCGACCACATGGTGCCCAGTGCCCTGGTGGTGCTTGACGCGCTGCCGCTGAGCCCCAACGGAAAGCTGGACCACCGGGCGCTGCCGGCCCCCGACTTCGCCGCCGCCACCGGCGCCGAGGCGCCGCGGGGACCGGTGGAGGAGCGGCTCGCGGAAGCCTTCGCGACGGTGCTGGGCCTGCCCGGTGTCGGCGCGCGGGACAGCTTCTTCGCGCTGGGCGGCGACTCCATCCTCTCCATCCAACTCGTCTCCCGAGCACGGGAGTCCGGGCTCTCGCCGACCCCGCGCGAGGTGTTCGAGGAGCCCACGGTGCGCGGTCTCGCCGCGCTGCTGGCCGCCCGGGGCGAGACCGTGGGCGGCCCGAGAGCGCAGGGGTCCGCCCTGGGACGTGCCACCGGACGCGCACCGCTCACCCCGGTCATGAGGTGGCTGCTGGAGCGCGGCGGGCCGGTCCGGCGCTTCAGCCAGTCGATGCTGCTCACGTTGCCTGCCGGCATCACCGCCGACGAGCTGCACCGGGTGCTGGCGTCGGCGGTGGGCCGCCACGAGGTGCTGCGCGCCCGCTTCCACCCCGCACAGGACACCTTCGAGGTCCCGGCCGAGAGCGAACCGCCGAGTCTGGAGATCCGGGAGGCCGCGCCCGCGGACGAGGCCGCGCTCACCGCGGCGGTGGAGGAGCTGGCCGACGGGCTCGACCCGGAGTCCGGCCGCACCGTACGGGCCCGCGCCCACCTCCCGGCCGACGGCGGCTGCGGCCGACTGCTGCTGGTGATCCACCACTTCGTGGTCGACGGCGTCTCCTGGCGGGTGCTTGCCGACGACCTCGCACAGGCGTGGCAGGAGCTGCGAACGGGGCCCGGCCCCGTGGCGCCGGCCGCCTCCACCCCGTTCCGTGTCTGGGCCGAGGAACTGGGCCGGCTCGCCCCCGGCCGCAGCGATGAGGCGGAGCTGTGGCGGGCCCAGTACCGGGCCGGCGCGGCGATCCCGTCGCCGACCGGTCCACTGCCGCCCGCCGCGCCCGGCGCCTGGGGGACCGTGGGCGAGGCGATGCACCACAGCCAGACACTCGACGCGCCGGTCACCCGCGCACTGCTCGCGGACGCCGCCGCGCGCCACGGCGCACGGGTGCAGGACGTCCTGCTGGCCGCGCTCGCCCGGGCCGTGTGCGCCTGGAGCGGCGAGCAGCACGTCGGCTTCCCGGTGGACGTGGAGGGCCACGGGCGCGAGGAGCAGATCCTGGGCGGCGCGGACCTCTCGCGCACGGTCGGCTGGTTCACCAGCCTCTACCCGGTCGGCCTGGAGGCCCGGGCCGACGAGGACCCCGGCCGCACCGTCGCCCGTACCCGGGACGCGCTGGAACGGCTCCCGGACAGCGGGATCGGGCACGGACTGCTGCGGCACCTGGCCCCCGACCCGGCCGGACTCGACCAACTCCCCGCGCCCGTACTGGCCTTCAACTACCTGGGCCGGTTCGGGGCGGCGACCGCCGCCGCGCAGCGGCCGTGGACGCCGGCGCCCGAAGCCGGTGTGCTCGGTGGCGCCATCGACCCGGAGCTGCCGATGGCCCACGCCCTGGAGGTCAACGCCGTCACCCGGGAGACGCCGGACGGCCCGCAGTTGCACACCCGTTTCACCTGGGCGCCCATCGCGCTCGGCGCCTCGGGCGCCGAGGCCGTGCGCCGACTGGCCGCGCACTGGGCCGCCGCGCTGACCGAACTGGCCGCACCCACCGGCCCGTACGCACCCACCGGCCCGTACGCACCCACCGGCCCGTACGCCGAGCCCGCCGCGGCCACGGAGACGCACGACCCGCACGACCCGGGCCCGGCCGACACCGGCCCGGCGCCCACCACTTCGAGCGCCCGGCCGCCGCTGTCGCCGCTCAGTCCCGAACAGACCGCACGGTTGCGAGAGCGATGGAGGAACAGGTGAGCGTGGAGAACGGGCTGGAGGACATCCTTCCGCTGACACCCCTGCAGGAGGGACTGCTGTTCCACGCCGACCTCTCCGGGGCGACGGCGCTCGACGACGCCGCCGCCGGGGACGGCTCACCCGCGGCCGGCCCGCAGGGGCTGGACGTGTACACGGTGCGGCTGGTCTTCCGGCTCCGCGGCGAGCTGGACTCCACCGCCCTGCGCCGGGCCGTGGACACGGTGCTCACCCGCCATCCCAACCTGCGGGCGGCCTTCCTGCGGGAAGGACTGGAGCGGCCCGTCCAGGCGGTGCCCACCGACTGGACGCTGCCCTGGCGCGAGATCGACCTCTCCGGATCGTCGCAGGAGGAACGGGCCCTGGCCGAGGAGCGGATCCTGGCCGAGGAGCGGGCCCACCGCTTCGACCTCGCCTCGCCCCCGCTGTTGCGCACGACGCTGCTCCACCACGGCGGCGAACAGCACACCCTGGTCCTGAGCGCGCACCACATCCTGCTCGACGGCTGGTCGATGCCGCTGCTCGGCAAGGAGCTCTTCGCCGCCTACGCGCACCACCGCGGAGCCGCCGACGCTCCGAGCCTGCCCGAGGTGCGTCCCTACCGGGACTTCCTGGCCTGGCTCGCGGACCGCGACCGGCCGGCCGCCGAGCTGGCCTGGCGTCGGGAGCTGGCCCGCGTCACCGAGCCGACCCTGCTCGTACCCGCCGCCGGCCGCGCCGCCGTACCGCAGGCACCGTCGGAGTACGAACTGGTGCTGCCGGCCGCGACCGCGGAGGGCCTCGCCCGGCTCGTCTCCTCCGGTGCCCACACCGCCGCCGGCCTCCACCAGGCGGCGTGGGGCATCACCCTGGCCCGCCTCACCGGCCGCTCCGACGTGGTCTTCGGCACCACGGTCTCCGGCCGCCCGGCCGAACTCGACGGCGTCGAGCGAATGATCGGCCTGTTCATCAACACCCTGCCGGTGGCCGTGCACGCACCGCCGCACGCCGCGCTCGGCGCGACCGCCCTGGCCGTGCGCGGCAGTCAGACCGCGCTGCTGGAGCACCAGCACCTCGGCCTCGCCGCGATCACCGCCTCGGCCGGGCTCGGTGAACTCTTCGACACCCTGCTGGTGGTGGAGAACTTCGGCGTCGACGACGAAGGTCTCGCCCGGGCCCAGCAGGCCGGCGGTCTCACCGTCGAATCGGTGCGCGGCGAGGACGCCACGCACTACCCGCTGACCGTCGTCGTCCAGCCCGGCCCGCAGCCCCGTGCCGCCTTCCGGTACCGACCCGATCTGCTGCCGGCGTCGCGTGTGCAGGCTCTCGCGGCGGCGTACGGCCGGGTGCTGGCCGCGCTGGTGGAGGACCCCGAACAGCCGGTGGGCGCGGTGGAGTTGATCTCCGCACTCGACCGGCGGCGGGTGCTGGAGGACGGCGAGGCCTACGAGACCTTCGCTCCCCGTCCCGGCGGCATCGCCGAGCGGTTCGCCGAAAGCGCCCGCCTCACCCCCGACGCCGTCGCCGTCACCGACGGCGCCCTCTCGCTCGACTACCGCGAGCTGGACGCCCGTTCCGCCCGGCTCGCCCGGCTGCTGGTCGAACACGGCGTGGGGCCGCAGGACCTGGTGGCGCTCTCGCTGCCGCCCTCCGCGCTCCAGATCGTCGCGGTGCTCGGCACGCTGCGTGCCGGCGCGGCGTACCTGCCGCTGCTGCCGGACGCGCCGCCGGAGCGGGTGCGCGACCAACTCGGCGCCGTACGACCGGTGCTGGGCCTCACCACCACGGAACGCGTCGCCGACCTGCCCCCGTCCACGACCTGGCTGGCGCTGGACTCGCCCCCGACCGCGGAGCTGCTGGAGAACGGACCCGGCACCGCTCCGCAGGTCCCGGTCCACCCGCGCTCGCTCGCGTACGTGATCCACACCTCCGGCTCCTCCGGCCGGCCCAAGGCCGTCGCAATCGAGCACCACAACGTGCTGCGACTGCTGGACGCCACCGCCGAGGACTTCGCCTTCGACGGCGAGGACGTGTGGACGCTCTTCCACTCCTACGCCTTCGACTTCTCCGTCTGGGAGATCTTCGGCGCACTGCTGACCGGCGGACGGCTGGTCGTGGTCCCGCGCGAGGTGACCAGGTCGCCCGAGGAGTTCGCGGCGCTGCTGCGCAGGGAGCGGGTGACGGTGCTCAACCAGACGCCCTCCGCCTTCCACCAGCTCGCCGAGACGATCCTCGCCGAGGAGGCGCCCGTGGCGCAGGAGACCGGCGGATCGACGGGTGAACTCTGCCTGCGCACCGTGGTGTTCGGCGGCGAGGCGCTCGATCCGGCGCGGCTGGCTCCCTGGCAGCGCCGCTTCGGCCCGGACGGGCCGGAGCTGGTCAACATGTACGGCATCACCGAGACCACGGTGCACGTCACCCACCACGAACTGCCGGAGCCCGGCGAGGAGCCGGAAGCCCACAGCACGGTGGGCCGGCCGCTGGCCGACCTCGCCGTGCGTGTCCTGGACTCCGCGCTCCGTCCCGTACCGCCGGGCGTCATGGGCGAGCTGTACGTCGCGGGAGACGGCCTGGCCCGCGGCTACCTCGGCGCCACCGCGCTCACCGCCACCCGCTTCGTCGCCGACCCCTTCGGCGAGAGCGGAACGCGGATGTACCGCACCGGCGATCTGGCGCGCTGGACCGCCGACGGCGATCTGGAGTACGCGGGCCGCGCCGACGAGCAGGTGCAGATCCGCGGCTACCGCGTGGAACCCGCGGAGGCCGCGGCGGCCCTGGCCTCGCTTCCGGAGGTCGCCGAGGCCGAGGTGCTGGCACGCCCCGCGCCGGGCGGCGGACAGCGGCTGCTCGGCTGGGTCACCGCAGCGCCCGGCACGGCCCCCGAGCCCGACGAGCTGCGCGCGGCGCTGCGCGGACGGCTGCCCGAACACCTGGTGCCCGCCGCGGTGTTGGTGGTGCCGGGATGGCCGCTGACCGGCAACGGCAAGCTCGACCGCAAGGCGCTGCCGGAGCCGGAGGAGCGCGCCTCCACCGGCCGTGCCCCGGCGGGAGTGCTGGAGGAGCGGATCGCCGCGGAGTTCGCGGCCGTGCTGGAGCGCCCGCACGTCGCCGCCGACGAGGACTTCTTCGCGCTCGGCGGGCACTCGCTGCTGGCCACCCGGCTCGCTTCCGGGCTGCGCTCGGTGCTGGACGTCGCGCTCTCGGTGCGCGACGTCTTCGAAAGCCCCACCGTCGCGGCACTGGCCTGCCTCGTCGAGGCGCGCGGGTACACCGCGTCCGTACAGCCCGCGCTGCGTCCGCGCCCGCGCCCGGCGGTGCTGCCCCTCTCGCCGGCCCAGCGCCGGCTGTGGTTCCTCCAGCAGCTGCACGGCCCCAACGGCGACTACAACATCCCGTTCGTGGCACGTCTGACCGGTGCGCTGGACGTACCGGCACTGCGCCTGGCGGTGGCCGACCTGCTGGAGCGGCACGAGAGCCTGCGCACCGTATTCCCCTCCACCGACGGCCGTCCGCGCCAGCAGGTGCTGGCGCTCTCCGAGCTGCCCGAACCGCTGACCGTGCGCACCCCGGACGCCCGGAGCGCCGCCGCGGACACCGGGCGGACGGTGGACGCCCTCGTCCGCGCGCCCTTCGACCTGGAACGCGACATCCCGCTGCGCGCCACCCTGATCCGACTCGACGACGACGCGCACCCCGGCCCGGCCGACGCGCACACCGCCCCGGCCGACGCCCGCCAGCACCTGGTCGTGCTGGTCGTCCACCACATCGCGGCCGACCAGTGGTCCGCCCGACCGCTCCTGCGCGACCTCGCCGGGGCCTACGACGCCCGCCGCACCGGACACGCCCCGAACTGGCAGCCGCTGCCGGTGCAGTACGCGGACCACACCCTGTGGCAGCGCGAGGTCCTCGGCTGGCAGGAGGACGCGCCGACCGAAGGCGGCGTCATCGCCGGTCAACTCGACTACTGGCGCCGCCAGTTGGCAGGGCTGCCGCAGGAGCTGCCGCTGCCCGTGGACCGGCCCCGCCCGGCGGTGCCCAGCCACCGGGGCGGCTTTGTGCACTTCACCGTGCCGGCCGGTGTGCACCGCAGGCTGCGGCAACTGGCCAGGTCCGAGAGCGCGTCCATGTTCATGGTGGCGCACGCGGCGCTGGCCGCACTGCTCACCCGCATCGGCGGCGGTGAGGACATCGTGGTGGGCACGCCCGTCGCGGGCCGCCACGACAGAGCGCTGGACGATCTGGTCGGCTTCTTCGTCAACAACCTCGTGCTGCGCACCGACACTTCGGGCGACCCGACCCACCTGGAACTGCTGCGCCGGGTCAGGGACACCGACCTGGCCGCCTACGCCCACGCCGACGTGCCCTTCGAGCACCTGGTGGACGTGCTCGACCCGGAGCGCTCGCTCGCCCGCCACCCGCTCTTCCAGGTGATGCTCGCGCACGAGAACCGCGTCGGCGGCGAGATCGGCCTGCCCGGTGTGACGACGACGACCGTGCCCACGACCGGTGACGCGGCCAAGTTCGACCTCACCCTCACCCTCGCCGAGCGCGAGGGGAGCGACGGCATGGAGGGAGTGCTGGAGTACGCCCGCGATCTCTTCGACCCGGCCGGCGCCGAGGCGATCGCGCTGCGCTTCGCCCGGCTGCTGGCCGCGATCGCCGACGACCCGCAGGCCCCGCTGCACCGCCCGGAGCTGCTCACCGCCGCCGAACGCGCCCTTGAGCTCGCCCCGCCGACCGAGGCGGAGGTGCGCCCGAGCGGCACCGCCGAGGCCACCCTGCCGGGCCTGTTCACCGCCTGCGCCGCCGAGCACGCCGAACTGCCCGCGCTGCGCGGCCCCTCGCTCGACGCCGGGGAGCGCGAGCTGACCTACCGCGAACTGGACAGCGAGAGCGCCGCCCTCGCCGCGCGGCTGACCGCGCACGGCATCCGCCCCGAGGACCGGGTGGCGGTGGTGCTGCCGCGCACCGTCGAAGCGGTGGTGGCGCTGCTCGCCGTCGTCCGCGCAGGCGGCGTCTACCTGCCGGTGGACCCCGACTACCCGGCCGAGCGCGTCGCCCACATGCTGCGCGACGCCCGGCCGGCCCTGGTCCTGACCACCGCCTCGACGACGCAGTCGGTGCCGCCCCTGCCGGACCCGGCGCCGCTGCTGGAGCTGGACGCGACCACGGTCGACGAGCCGACCGCAGCCGGCGAGCCGACCGCGCAGCCGCAGCCGTGGCGGGAGCTGTCGCCGCAGTCGGCCGCGTACATGATCTACACATCCGGCTCCACCGGCCGGCCCAAGGGCGTCGTCGTCCAGCACAGCGGGCTGCCGGCGCTGGCACGCACCGTCGTCGACCACTTCGGCACCGGACCCGGCTCGCGCGTGCTCCAGTTCGCCTCGCTCAGCTTCGACACCTCGATCTGGGAGATCGTGATGGCGCTGCTGAGCGGCGCCGCCCTGGAGATCGTCCCCGCCGAACGCCGACTGGGCGAACCGCTCGCCGAGTTCCTCACCGAACGCGGCGTCACCCATCTGACCGTGCCGCCCGCGGTCCTCGCCGCGCTGCCCTCCGACGCGATCGCCGACAACAGCACGCTGATCGTCGCCGGTGAGGCGTGCCCGCCCGATCTGGTGCGCGACCGGGCGGTCGGCGACCGCCGGATGTTCAACTCCTACGGCCCCACCGAGACCACCGTCGACGCCACCCTGTGGGCGTGCGACCCGCGCGCGCTGCGCGGCGCGCACGGCGCCGTCCCGGTGGGCACGCCCGTCGCCGAGACCGGCGTGTACCTGCTCGACGCCGCCCTGCGGCCGGTGCCTCCCGGCACCACGGGTGAGCTCTACGTCGCCGGGTCCGGCCTGGCCCGCGGCTACCACCGCAGGCCCGGGCTGACCGCCGAACGCTTCCTCGCCGACCCCCACGGCCCGGCGGGCAGCCGGATGTACCGCACCGGCGACCTGGCCCGCCGCAACCGAAACGGCGATCTGGAGTACCTGGGCCGCGCGGACCACCAGGTCAAACTGCGCGGTTTCCGGATCGAGCTGGGAGAGGTGGAGTCCGCGCTCGCCGCGCTGCCCGGCGTCCGGCAGGCCGCCGCGACACTGCGCGAGGACCGGCCCGGCCGGCCGGTGCTCACCGGCTATCTGGTGCGGGAGCAGGAGCCGGCCGACGGGCCCCGCCCCACGCTCGTCTCGCTGCGCCGCACCCTGGCGGCCGAACTCCCGGACTACGCGGTGCCGGCCGTCCTGCTGGAGCTGGACGCGCTGCCGCTGAGTCCCAACGGCAAGGTGGACCGCGCGGCGCTGCCCGCACCGGCCGCCGCACCGCAGGAGGCGGCGGCCGAGGGCGTCGCCGCCGAACTCGCCGCCCTGGTGGCCGAGGTGCTGCGCCTGGACACCCCGCCCGGCGCCCACGACTCCTTCTTCGCCCTCGGCGGCGACAGCATCTCCTCCATCCAGCTCGTCTCCCGTGCGCGCAGGGCCGGTTGGGTGCTCAGCGCCCGGCAGATCTTCGAGCACCACACCCCGGCCGGGCTGGCGGAGGCGGCCGAACGCCTCGACCCGGACGCCGCCGGCGCGAGCGGTGGCGGGGGCCCCGACCCGGACGAGGGCTCGACGGGCGCGGGGGAGCGGACCGTCACCCCGACCCCGTTGATGCGCCGACTCCTCCGGCAGCCCGCCCTCCGGCGCACCTTCCACCAGTCGATGCTGGTCACCACACCGGCCGAGCTCACCGAACCCGCCCTGCGCGAGGCGCTTTCCGCCCTGGTCGCCGCACACGAACTGCTGCGCGCCCGCGCCGTGCGGGAAGGGCCGGACGCCCCGGTGCTGGTGATCGCCGACACCGTGCCGCACCCCGAGGAACTGCTGACGGTGGTGGACACCGCGGACGCCGGCCCCGACGCGCTGCGCACCGAGATCGCCCGGCGGTCCGCCGCCGCCGTGGACGCGCTCGACCCGGACACCGGACGGCTGCTGTACGCGGTGTGGTTCCGCGGCGGCCCCCACCGCGCGGGACGGCTGCTGCTGGTCGTCCACCACCTCGTGGTGGACGGGGTCTCCTGGCGGATACTGCTGCCCGACCTCGCCCAGGCGGTGGCCGGCGTCGCGCCGCTGCGACCCGCGACGCCCTTCTCCCGCTGGAGCGCGGGAACGGCCGCCCGCCCCGAGCACTTCGCCGACGAGGCGGACCACTGGCGTCACACCCTCGGCGCCGAACCGGGCGCCTCCGACGACGCCCGGCCGGCCGACGACCCGTACGACCGACCGCCCCGCCCCGAGGGCGAGTTGCGCACCGTGCTGCGCCCCGAACTGACCGGGACGCTGCTCACCTCCGTAGCCGCGGCCTTCCACGCCGGCCCCGACGATCTGCTGCTCGCCGCGCTCGCCACCGCCCTGGCCGGCGAACCGTCCCTGGCGGGCGAGTCCGGCCCGCCGCTGGTGGACCTGGAGTCGCACGGCCGGCACGAGGACCTGCTGCCGGGCGCCGAACTCTCGCGCACCGTCGGCTGGTTCACCACCCAGTACCCCGTGCGCACCGCGCTGCCCGGAGCGGACGCCGGCGAGACGGTCAAGCGGGTCAAGGACGCCCTGCGCGCGGTGCCGCGGCACGGCAGCGGGTACGGCGTCCTCCACGACCAGGCGCCCAGCGGCGCACGGGTGGCCTTCAACTACCTGGGCCGCTTCGGTGCGGCGACGTCCACCGGGCACTGGGCCCCCGCCCCGGAGTCCGACTCCGTGCACACCGGCGGTCTGCCGACCCTGCTCGACGGCCATCTGCTGGACGTCAACGCCGCCACCCTGGACGGCGAGGACGGCCCGGAGATGACCGTGCGCTGGACCTACGCGGCCGACCTGTTCGACCAGGAGTCCGTGCACGCGCTCGCCGGCCGCTTCACCGCGGTGCTGGAGGAGCTGGCCCGCCGGCACACCGAGGAGGGATACGCGGGCCACAGTCCGGGCGACTTCCCCCTGCTGCGGCCCACCGCCGCGGAAGTGGCCGAACTGCAGACGGCCGTACCCGCGTTGGCCGACGCGCTGCCGCTCTCGCCGCTCCAGGAGGGCCTGGCGTACCACGCGCTCGCCGAGCCGGACGCCGCGGACGTCTACCTCGTCCAGCTCGAACTGGAGCTGACCGGCCCGCTGGAACCGGCGCGGCTGCGCCGGGCCGCGCAGGCGGTGGTCGACCGGCACGCCGTGCTGCGCGCCGGCTTCCGGCAGCTGGCCTCGGGCCGGCCGGTCCAGTTCGTCACCGCCCGCGCCCCGCTGCCGTGGGAGGAGCACGACCTGCGCCGCTCCGGCACCGCGGCCGAGACGGAACTTGCCGCCCTCGCCGCCGCCGACCGCGCACACCGCTTCGAGCTGGACCGGCCGCCGCTGCTGCGCTGCACCCTGGTGCGCGTCGCCGACGACCGGTGGCGGCTGCTGCTGACCCACCACCATCTGCTCCTGGACGGCTGGTCCACGCCGTCGCTGCTGACCGACCTCTTCGACTGCTACGCCGGCCGCCGTCCCGCTGCCCGCCGCCCGTACGCGGACTACCTGGGCTGGCTCGCCGAACAGGACCGGGACGCAGCCGTCGACGCCTGGCGTCAGGCGCTTGACGGCGTCGACGCCCCCACCCTGGTGGCGCCCGGTGCCGCGGCGGCGGGCGAGCAGCCGCCCGGCGAGGTCGAAGTGACCCTGACCCCCGCACGCACCTCCGCCCTGGAGGCCGCCGCCCGCTCGGCCGGCACCACCCTGCACACCGTGGTGCAGACCGGCTGGGCGCTGACCCTCTCCCGGCTCACCGGCCGCGACGACGTCGTCTTCGGCAGCGCCGTCTCCGGCCGACCCGGCGAACTGGACGGTGTGGACGGGATGTTGGGGCTCTTCGTCAACACCCTGCCCACCCGCGTCCGGCTCGCTCCCGGGAGCTCACCGGCCGAGGCCGCGGCGGAACTGCACGCGCGTCAGATCGCGCTCCTGGACCACCAGCACCTCGGCCTCGCCGAGATCCAGCGCGCGGTGGACCTGCCGGTGCTGCTGGACACCATGACCGTCTTCGAGAACTACCCGTTCGACGAGGCGTCGCTCGGCGCCAGCGAGGACGCCGCCGGGCTCCAGGTGCGCGGAGTGGGCGGCCGGGACGCCACCCACTACCCGCTCACCCTCGCCGTGACGCTGCGCGAGGGCCGGCTGCGGCTGGTCCTGAAGTACCGCCCGGACCTGTGGGACGCGGACTCCGCCCGCGACACACTGGCCGAGCTGACAGCCGCGCTGGACGCCTCGGCCGACCGGCCCCACGCGCCGATCGGCAGCCTCACCGGGCGGGTCAACCCGGCGGAGGGGACCCTCACCGGCGCCCCCGCGCCCACCGGCCCGCCGACGGACCGACCCGGCCTCGCGGCGGCGATCGCCGCCCACGCCGAGCACAGCCCGCACTCGCTCGCGGTCCGCTCACTGGCCGGCGCCGCGTCCCCGTCCGCGTCCCCGGGCGGGTCCGACTCCCTCCGGGGCGCCGCCTCCCTCGACTACGCCGAACTCACCGCCCGTGCGGCCGCGTTCGCCCGCGAGCTGCGGGCCCTGGGCGCGGGCCCGGAACGCGTGGTCGGCGTACTGCTGCCGCGCTCGCCCGAGCTGGTGGTCGGGCTGCTCGCGGTCGCGTGGACGGGCGCCGCCCAGCTGCCCCTGCACCCGGACTGGCCGGCCGCACGGATCAGGGAACTGCTCGCCGACTCGGGCGCCGTCGCGCTCGTCCACGACGGCTCCGCCGCGGCCGGGGACGCGCTCCTGGCCGACCACCCGGTGCTGCGGCCCGCCCCGTCCGCACCGCCGCAGGACGAGCGCGCCGCCCTGCCCGCACCGGTGCCCGTCCGGCCGGACCAGCTGGCCTGCGTGATGTACACCTCCGGCTCCACCGGCACGCCGAAGGGGGTGGCGGTCAGCCACGGCGCGCTGCTCGCCCTGGCCGCCGACAGCCGTTTCGACGGCGACGCCCACCGCAGCGTCCTGATGCACTCGCCGCACTCCTTCGACGCCGTCCACTACGAGCTGTGGCTGCCGCTGCTGCGCGGCGGGCGCACGGTGCTGCTCCCCGACGAGCCGCTGGACCCGGGCCGCCTGCGCGAGTTGCTGACCCGGCCGGGCGGAGGCGCGGACGCGGCGTGGTTCACCGCCGGACTCTTCGCGCTGCTGGCGCAGGAGGCCCCGGAGGCGTTCACCGGGCTGCGCGAGGTCTGGACGGGCGGCGACACCGTGCCGCCCGAGGCCGTCGAAGCGGTGCGCGCCGCCGCACCGCGACTGCGTCTCGTCAACGGGTACGGCCCCACCGAGACCACCACCTTCGCCACCTCGGCGCTGCTGGTCGACGCCGCCGCCGGCGTGCGGCCGGCTTCCGGCGCGCTGCCGATCGGCGTCCCGCTGGACGGGATGACCGCGACCGTACGGGACTCCGCGCTGCGGACGGTCGCGACCGGCGCGGCGGGCGAGCTCTATCTCGCCGGCACCGGACTGGCCCGGGGCTACCTCGGCGCTCCGGGGCGCACCGCCGAGCGGTTCGTCGCCGATCCGCTGGGGCCGCCCGGCAGCCGGATGTACCGCACCGGCGACCTGGTGCGCATACGGCCCGACGGCGCGCTGGACTTCCTCGGCCGCGCCGACGCGCAGGTGAAGCTGCGCGGCCACCGGGTGGAGCCCGGCGAGACCGAGTCCGCGCTGCGCGCCCTGTCCGCGGTCGCGAGCGCCGCCGCAGTCGTGCGCGAGGATCTGCCCGGCGGGCCGGCCCTGGTCGGCTACTGGGTCCCGAACGGCCCGCACCACGACGGCCGTTCGCACCAGCACACCGCGCCGGCCACCGACACCGCGCCCATCACCGACACCGCGCCCACCACGGGCCCGGCCACCGCGTCCGGGTCCGGCGCCACCCCTGCCGGCGCCCTGTCGGGTGCGGCGCTGCTCGAGGAGCTGCGTGCCTCGCTGCCCGCGCACCAGGTGCCGTCGGTGCTGGTGGAGCTGGAGGAGCTGCCGCTCACCGCGAACGGCAAGGTGGACCACCGCGCTCTGCCCGCACCACCCGCACCACCCGCACCGGACCCGGCACCCAGCCGTCCGCTGGGCCAGCGCGAGGAGTTGGTGTGCCGGCTCTTCGCCGAGGCGCTGGGCCTGGAGAGGTTCGGCCCGCAGGAGGACTTCTTCGCCCTCGGAGGCCATTCGCTCGCCGCGATGCGGCTGGCGGGGACACTGCGCGCCGCCCTGGGCGCCGAGCTCTCGGTGCGCGACCTGTTCACCGCGCGCACCCCGGCTGCCGTCGCGGCACTGCTGCGGCGCGCGGCCGGCGCCGCACCGCCGCTCACCGCCCGTGCCGAACGTCCCGCCGAACTCCCGCTCTCCGCGGCCCAGCAACGCCTGTGGCTGCTGGACCGATTGAGCGAGGAGCCGACCGCCGCGTACAACGTGCCGCTCGCGCTGCGCGTCCACGGCACCGTCGACCCCGTGGCGCTGCGTGCGGCCCTGGGAGACCTGGCGGCCCGCCACGAGACGCTGCGGACGGTCTTCCCCGAACGCGACGGACTCCCGTACCAGCGGGTGCTGACCGCCGAGCAGACCGTGATCCCCTTCGAGGTGCGCACGGGCGCCCCCGGCGAGCAGGAGGCGGTGCTGCACGCCGCGGCCACCGAGCCGTTCGCACTCGAGAGCGAACCGCCCCTGCGCGCCGTGCTGTTCACGGCTGCGGAGGCGGGCGGCAGCCAGGTGCTGCTGCTGGTGCTGCACCACATCGCCGGTGACGAGTGGTCGTTGCGCCCGCTGCTGACCGATCTGTCCACCGCCTACCGGGCGCGCCTGGCCGGGGCACCGCCCCGCTGGGCCCCGCTGCCGGTCCAGTACGCGGACTACACGCTCCATCAGCACGAGCGGATCGGCGGCGAGGCGGACCCCGACAGCGGATTCGCCCGCCAACTCGCCCACCTGCGCGGCACCTTGGAGGGCCTGCCGGACGCGATCGACCTGCCCGTCGACCGGCCCCGCCGCGCGGACACCGGGTACGACGGCGCGGTGGTGGAGTTCACCGTGCCCACCGCGGTCGCCGCCGGACTGCGCGAGCTGGCCCGTCGTACCGGGGCGACCCCGTTCATGGTGGCGCACGCCGCCTTCGCGGTGCTGCTCCAGCGGCACGGCGCGGGCACCGACATCCCGGTGGGCACCCTGGCCGCCGGCCGGGAGGACGCCGCCCTGCACGATCTGGTCGGCTTCTTCGTCAACACCCTGGTGCTGCGCACCGACACCTCGGGCGACCCGACCCCGGCGGCGCTGGTGGAGCGGGTGAAGGCCGCGGACCTGAGCGCTCTGGACCACACCGAGGTGCCCTTCGAGAAGCTGGTCGACCTGCTGGGCGTCGAACGCTCGCTCGCCCGCCACCCGCTCTTCCAGGTGATGCTGACCCATCAGAGGCGCACCCCGGCCGGGCCACGGCTGGGCGATCTGGCCACCGAACCGCTTCCGGTGCACACCGGCACCTCCAAGTTCGACCTCACCCTCACACTGGTCGAGGACGAGCAGGGGGCGGACGGCGAGCCGGGCCCCGTCACCGGTGGATTCACCTACCGCACCGACCTCTTCGAGGAACGGACGGTCCGTGAGCTGTCCGAGCGGCTCCTGCGCGTGCTCGCCGCCTTCGCCGAGCGGCCGGACACCCCGCTGAGCACCGTCGACCTGCTCTCCGCAGAGGAGCGGCGGACCGTCCTGGGCACCTGGAACGCCGCCGAGCCGCCCCTGTTGACCACTCTCGCGCCGGCCGCCGCCTTCGCGGAACACGCCGAACGGACACCGGGCGCGCCGGCCGTACTGACCGCGGACCGCAGCTGGAGCTACGGCGAACTCCTCGACGCAGTGCGGCCGTTGGCCGCCGGACTGCGCGAGCGGGGCGTGGGTCCCGGGGAGCCGGTCGCGGTGCTGCTGCCGCGTTCGGCACACACCGTGATCGCGGCCCAGGCCGTGTTGCGGGCCGGTGGCGCCCATCTGCCGCTGGACCCGGCCCACCCGGCCGAGCGGATCGCCGGCATGCTGGCGGCCAACCCGCCGACCGCGGTGATCACCGACACCGAGCACGCCGATCTGCTGCCCGCAGGTTTCGCCGCGCCCGTCCTGTTGGTCGACGCGGCGCCGCACGACACCTCGGCGGACGTCGGACCGCAGCCCTGCCACCCGGCCCAACCGGCGTACGTACTGCACACCTCGGGCTCGACCGGACGCCCGAAGGCCGTGGTCGTGCCGCACGGCGCGCTCGCCAACCGGCTCGCCTGGACCCGGCGGCGCCACCCGCTCGGCCCCGGCAACCGAATGCTCATGAAGGCCGCACCGGGCTTCGACGTCTCGGT
Source organism: Streptomyces sp. XM4193 (assembly GCF_023072595.1). Taxonomy (GTDB): domain Bacteria; phylum Actinomycetota; class Actinomycetes; order Streptomycetales; family Streptomycetaceae; genus Streptomyces. Next base: position 140,738 of record NZ_JALLGK010000007.1, on the reverse strand, counting down.
CTGGGAGATATTCGGCCCGCTCGCGCAGGGCGCCGCGGTGGTCGTCGCCGAGGGGGACAGCGCACTCGACCCGGCCGTGCTCGCCGCCCTCATCCGCGAACACCGCGTGGACACGGCGCACTTCGTGCCCTCACTGCTGACCCTGTTCGCCGCCGAACCGGCCGCGGCCGACTGCACCGCTCTGCGCACGGTCTTCAGCGGCGGCGAAGCCCTCGCCGACGGCCCGGTGCGCGAGCTCGCCCGCGTGCTGCCGGACGCGCAGCTCGTCAACCAGTACGGCCCGACCGAGGCCGCCATCGATGTGACCGCCCGCACCGCGGTGCCGGGGGAGCAGCCCTGGGTGCCGCTCGGCGCGCCCGGCGCGGGCACCCGCGCCTACGTCCTGGACGAGCGGCTGCGCCCGGTGCCCCCGGGAGTCGTCGGCGAGCTCTACCTGGCCGGCGCCCAACTGGCCCTGGGATACCGGGGCGAGGGGGCCCGTACCGCCGAGCGGTTCGTCGCCGACCCGTTCGGCGGCCCGTCGCTGCGGATGTACCGCACCGGCGACCTGGCCCGCTGGAACCGCGGCGGCGAGCTGGAGTTCCTCCGCCGCGCCGACGACCAGGTGAAGCTGCACGGGGTGCGGGTGGAACCGGGCGAGGTGCGCTCCGCGCTGCTCGCCCACCCCGAGGTGCGCGACGCCGCGGTGCTGGTGCGCGAAGACCTTCCGGGCGCCGGCGGTGCGGCCCGCCTGGTCGGGTACGTCACCGCCGCGCTCGCCGGCTCCGACGGCCCGGACGCCGAGGAGGTGCTCAGGCACAGCGCGAGGCTGCTGCCGCCGTCGATGGTGCCGCACACCGTGGTGGTGCTGGAGCGCTTCCCGCTCACCGTGGGCGGCAAGCTCGACCGCTCGGCGCTGCCGCTGCCCGCGGCGCCCGAGGCCGGCGGCGAGCAGCCGAGCAACGAGGCCGAGGCCGAACTCGCCGCGCTCGTCGCCGAGTTGCTTCGGCTGCCCGAGGTGGGCCCCCGGGACAGCTTCTTCGCGCTGGGCGGCGACAGCATCTCGGCGATCCAGCTGGTCGGTGCCGCGCGCAGACGCGGACTTGTCCTCACTCCGCGCGAGGTCTTCGAGCACCGCACCCCGGCCGCGCTCGCGACGGTGGCCCGCCGCGAGTCCGAGGTGGAGACCGTGCACGACCCCGGGGCCGGCGAGGCTCCGGCGACGCCGATCATGCACGCACTGCGCGAACGCGGCGGCGACTTCGGCCGCTACGCGCAGTCCGTCCTGATCACGCTCCCGGCCGGGATCGAGGAGGGCGTGCTGCGCCGGGCGCTGGGCGCGCTCGTCGCCCACCACCCGGTCCTGGCGGCCCGGTTGGTGACGCAGCCGTCGTGGCGGCTGCTGGTGCCGGAGGACGCCGAACTGCCCCCGGAGGCGCTGCGTCGCGTAGCGGTGGACGGCACGGCCGTACCGCGGGAAGCGATCAACGCGGCCTCGCGCGGGGCCACCGCGGAACTGGACCCCGTGCACGGCGCGATGCTGCGGGCCGTGTTCTTCGACCGCGGGCCCGCACAGCCCGGCCGGCTGCTGCTCGTCGCCCACCACCTGGTGGTCGACGGAGTCTCGTGGCGGGTGCTGCTGCCCGACCTGGCCGAGCTGTGCAGGGCGCCGCAGAGCACCCTGCCGGCGGTGGAGGTCTCCTTCGTCCGCTGGGCCACGGCGATGGCGGCGGACACCGAGCAGCTGCACGGCGAACTCCCGCACTGGGAGCAGACGTTGGCGCCGGAGCCCGGCACCGGCGAACGGACCGCCGTCACCGCCGGGGTGTCGACCGAAGCCGACGCCGCCGGGTTGCCGGCCGAAGAGGACGCCGCCGTCCCGAGCGCCGGACGGACGCGGACGCTCACCGCCACGGTCGCCGCAGAGGTGGCCGAGGCCGTGCTCGACGAGGTCCCGGCCGCCTTCCACTGCGGCGAGCAGGACGTGCTGCTGACCGCCTTCGCGATGGCGCACGCCGCGCACGGCGGCCAGAACTCGCTTCCGGTGCTGCTGGAGGGCCACGGACGGGACGCCGGTCCGGCCGGGGTGGTTGCCGAACCGGCCCGCACCGTCGGCTGGTTCACCAGCCTCTATCCGGTGCGGCTGCGGCTGGAGGGCATCGACCCGAGGACCGCGCTCACCGATCCGGAGCAGGCCGGTCGGCTGCTGAAGTCGCTCAAGGAGCAGCTGCGCGCGGTTCCCGGCGGCGGCGCGGGCTACGGACGCCTGCGGTATCTGGACGCGCACGCCGGACCGCGACTGGCCCGACTGCCGCGCCCCGAAGCCGCGTTCAACTACCTCGGACGCTTCGACGTCGCCGACCGGTCCGACGCGGACCCGCACGACGCTGCGGACGCCGCACCGGACGGCCGGGCCGAGCACGCCGAACCCCCCGCCTGGCAGCCCGCACCGGAGTCGGGCGCGCTCTGGCGCGAACCGGCCGCGATCGGCGCGGACACCGCGCTCGACCTCAACATCACCGCCCTGCGCCGCCCCGGGGGCACCGAACTGTCGGTGACCTGGCAGTACGTGCAGCCGCTGGTGGACCAGGAGCGTGCCGCCGCGATCGACGCGGCGTGGCGCACCGCCCTTGAGACCCTGGTCGCCGCCGCACGAGGCACGGCGGCCGGCCACACCCCGTCGGATCTGGGACTGGTGTCACTCAGCCAGGACGAGATCGACGAGTTCGAAGACGAGTGGAGGATTTCGTGACCGGCTCCAGCGCCCGTTCGGGTCTGCAGGACATACTCCCGCTGTCCCCGTTGCAGCAGGGCCTGTTCTTTCTGTCCTCCTACGACGGGAGCGGACCGGACGTCTACCAGGTCCAGTTGGCCTTCGACCTGGACGGGCCGCTGGACGACGAACGGATGCGCCGGGCCGGCGCGGCCCTGCTGCGCCGCCACCCCAACCTCATGGCCGCCTTCCGCCAGCGCAAGAACGGCGAGCCCGTCACCCTGATCCCGCATGAAGCGGAGCTGCCGTGGGAGGAGGCGGACCTCTCCGGCCACCCGGAGGCCGAGCGCGAACGCCGTCTGGAGCGGCTGCTGGAGGCCGACCGGCACACCCGCTTCGACCTGGCGGTGCCGCCGTTGCTGCGCTTCACCCGCATCCGGCTGGCCGCCGACCGGCACCGGCTGCTGCTCACCCACCACCATCTGCTGCTGGACGGCTGGTCAACCGCCCGCGTCGTACAGGAGCTCTTCACGCTGTACGCGGCCGACGGCGGCGCGGACGGCCTGCCGCAGGTCCGCCCCTACCGCGACTACCTCGCCTGGGCCGCGGGCCGCGACGCGGCGGCCGACGAAGCCGCCTGGACCGCGGCGCTGGCGAACCTCGACGGGCCGACGCTCGCCGCGCCCTCGCTGGACAGCCGCTCCGCGTCCGCGCCGCGCGCACGGGAGGTGGAGCTGCCGGACGGCGTCGGCGCCGCACTCGCCGCCCGCGCGCGCGAGCTGGACCTGACCGCACCCCTGGTCGTCCAGACCCTCTGGTCGCTGGTGCTGGCGGAACTGACCGGCCGCCGGGACGTGGTCAGCGGCACCACCGTCTCCGGCCGCCCGCCCGAACTGCCCGGCGCCGAGCACATGGTGGGCCTCTTCATCAACACCCTGCCGGTGCGCGTGCGGCTGCGCCCCGCCGAGACCCTCGCCGGGCTGCTGCGCCGCACCGCCGACGAGCAGGCCGTGCTGCTGCCGCACCACCATCTGGCCCTCGCCCGCATCCAGCAGCTCGCCGACGCCGGCAGCCCGCTCTTCGACACCCTCTGCGTCTTCGAGAACTACCTGGTGGAGCAGACCGGTTCGACGGCCGAGGAGTTCGGCGGGGTACGGGTGCGCGGGCTGACGGGCCAGGACGCCACCCACTACCCGCTCACCCTCGTCGCCGCTCCCGCCCCCGACGGCGGCGTCGCGCTCCGGCTGTCCCACCGCACCGACGCCTTCGACGACACGGCAGCCGCGAGGATCGCCGACCGGATGCGGCGGGCGGTGGAGCTGTTCGTCGCGGACCCGCACCGCACACTCGCCGCCACCGCGCTCCTGGACGAGGAGGAGCGCAGCACGGTCCTGGAGGAGTTCAACTCCGACACCGCCGACACCGAACCCGCCACCCTCGGCGCCCTCTTCGAGGCGCAGGCCGCACGGCACGCGGAGCTGACCGCCGTCGAGGACGGCGCCGCACGTCTGACCTACGCGGGTCTCAACTCCCGCGCCAACGCCCTCGCCCACCAACTGATCGCCCACGGCGTGGGGCCCGAGGACATCGTCGCGGTGGCGCTCCCGAGGGGCGCTCAGCTCCACATCGCACAGCTCGCGGTGGCCAAGGCCGGCGGTGTCTACGCCCCGCTGGACCCCGGCCATCCGGACGAGCGGCTGAGCGCGCTGGTGCGCGGCGCGGGTGTCGCCGTGGTCCTCTCCGACTCCTCGGTCGACACCGGCGGCTGGGCCGGCGGGCGCCCGGTCGTCCTGGCGGACCGCCTGCCCGCCGGGCTGCCCGACCACAACCCCGCGGACGCCGACCGCCGCGCACCGCTGCTGCCGGACCACGCCGCGTACCTCATCCACACCTCCGGGTCGACCGGCACCCCCAAGGGCGTGCTCGTCGCGCACCGGCCCCTCGCCGACCTGGTCGCCTGGGCCGGCGCCGCCTTCGGGGCCGCACCGGGCGACCGGGTCACCCAGTTCGCCTCGCCGAGCTTCGACGTCACCCTCGCCGAGCTGGCCAACTCCCTGCTCTGCGGCGCGACTCTGGTCGTGGTCCCCGAGGAGCGACGCGCCGGCGAACCGCTCGCCGACTTCCTGGTCGAGGCATCGATCAGCTTCGGCATCATTCCGCCCTCGGTGGTGGCCTCGCTGCCGGAGGACGCCGCGCTGCCGGAGGGGATGACCCTGATCGTCGGCACCGAGGCACTGCCGCCCGAGCTGATCCGCGCCTGGGCGGGACGCCACCGGCTCTTCAACGCCTACGGGCCCACCGAGGCCGTCGTGAACTCCGCCACCTGGCGAGTGCCAGCGAGCTGGACCGGCGGCCCGGTGCCGATCGGGCCGCCGGACGTCAACAAGCGGGCGTACGTGCTCGACGCCTTTCTGCGTCCGCTGGCACCCGGCGCGCTCGGCGAGCTCTACGTCGGCGGGCCCGGCCTGGCCCGCGGCTACCTCGGCCTGCCGGGCACCACCGCGGAGCGCTTCGTCGCCGACCCCTTCGCCGGGGCGGGCGCCCGGATGTACCGCACCGGCGACCTGGCCCGCTGGAACGCCGCAGGTGAGCTGGAGTACGCCGGCCGCGTCGACCACCAGCTGAAGATCCGCGGCTTCCGGGTCGAACCGGCCGAGGTGGAGGCCCGGTTGACCGCCCACCCGGCCCTCTCCCGCGCGGTCGTCACCGACCACCGCGACGAGCGGGGCACCCGGCGGCTGGTCGCGCACGTCGTTGCGGCCGACGGCGCGCAGCGGCCGGCGGAGCAGGAGATCGCGGCCTGGGTGGCCGCGGCGCTCCCCGACCACATGGTCCCCTCCGCCGTCATCGTGCTCGACGCCCTTCCGCTGACCCGCGCGAACAAGATCGACCGCGCTGCGCTGCCCGCACCGCGTTTCGACACCGAGGGCGAACGGGCCGCGCCGGAGACCGACACCGAGAAGGAACTCGCCGAACTGGTCGCCTCCGTACTGGGGTTGCCCGACGTCGGCGTGACCGACAGCTTCTTCGCGCTCGGCGGCGACAGCATCTCCTCCATCCAACTGGTGGGCGCCGCCCGGCGCCGCGGACTGCTGCTGCACCCCCGCGACGTCTTCGAGCACCGCACGGTGCGCGCCCTGGCGGCACTCGCCCGGCCCGCCTCCGCGGGAGCGGCCGACGCCGGCCCGGTCAGCGGCAGCGCGCCGCTCACCCCGATCCTGCGCTCACTGGTGGAGCGCGGCGGCCCGATCGCCGACTTCCACCAGTCGACGGTCCTGCACACTCCGGCCGGGCTGCGTGCGGAGCAACTGGTCGCAGGGCTCCAGCAGGTGCTCGACCACCACGACGGGCTGCGCGCCCGGCTCACCGACCGGGCCCTGGAGATCCCCGCTCCCGGCACCGTCGCCGCCCACGACCTCCTCACCCGTGTCGACGGGCTCACCACCGAGGCCGGCGAACTGCTCGCCACCCTGCGCGGCCACGCCGTCGACGCCGCCCGCCGACTGGACCCGACGGGCGGCACGATGCTGCGAGCCGTCTGGCTGGACGCCGGCCCCGACCGCCCGGGTCTGCTCGCGCTGCTGATCCACCACGCGGTGGTCGACGGGGTGTCCTGGCGGGTGCTGACCTCCGACCTCGCCGAGGCGTGCGAGGCCGCCCGGGCCGGCCGTGCCGCGCCGCTGCAGCCCGTCGGCACCACTCTGATCGCCTGGGCCCGGTCGCTGGGCCGGGCCGCCGCCGAACGCCCCGGGGAGAGCGAGGAGTGGGCCGCCCGGCTGACCGGTGCCGACGACCGTCTCGCCGAGCCCCTTGACCCGGCCCGGGACACCCTCGCCACCCTGGAGACCGTCTCCGTCACCCTCGACCCCGCGACCACCGGCCCGCTGCTCGGCGCCCTGCCCGAGCGTTTCCACGCGGGCCCCGACGACGTGCTGCTGACCGCGCTGGCGATGGCGGTGGCAACCTGGCGCGGACACCGGGACCCCGTGCTGGTCGACCTGGAGGGCCACGGCCGCCGCGAGGAACTGGTTCCCGGCGCCGAACTCTCCCGCACCGTCGGCTGGTTCACCAGCGTGCACCCCGTTCGCCTGGACCTGGGCGGACACGAGACCGCCGACGGCACCGAGGCCGGTGCCGCGCTCAAGCGGATCAAGGAGCAGCTTCGGGCCCCGCGCGACGGCGGCCTGGGACACGGGCTGCTGCGCCACCTCAACGAAGAGACCCGCACCGCGATGGCGGCGCTGCCGCAGCCGGAGATCGGCTACAACTACCTCGGACGGTTCCCCGCCGCCCAGGAGACGGACGCGGCCCCCGTGCCCTGGAGCGCCGCGCTGAGCGGCTCGCTCGGCGGCGGCGCCGACGACGCGCTGCCCGCCCACCACACGCTGCAACTCGACGTCTCGGCGGTGGACGGCGCCGAAGGGCCCGTGCTGCACGCCGGGTTCACCTTCGCCGGCCGGCTCCTGGGACGCCAAGAGGTGCAACGGCTGTCCGAGCTCTGGCTCGACGCGCTGCGCACCCTGCGCCGCGGCCTCGCCGGGGACCCGGCGTCGGCGGGCACCGCGGAGCACACCCCCTCCGACTTCCCGCTCACCACGATCAGCCAGGCCGAGATCGAGACGCTGGAGCGGCGCGGCCCGCTTGCGGACGTACTGCCGCTCTCGCCGTTGCAGGAGGGGATGTTCTTCCTCGCCGGCCTCGGCAGCGAGGGCCTGGGCCCGGACGTGTACACCACCCAGACCGTGCTGGAGATCGACGGCGAACTCCACACCGAGCGGTTGCGCCGCGCCGCCGACCGCCTGACGGAGCGGCACCCCAACCTCAAGGCGGCCTTCCACGCACGCCGGGGCGCCGATCCGCTCCAGGTCATCCACGCCGAGACGGCCGTACCTCTGGTGGAGCACGAGCTGTCCGCCGAGCCGGAGCCCGTCGCGCGGGAGCGGGCGCGGGCGCTGCTGGAGCAGGACCGCGCACTGGGCTTCGACCTCGCCGAGCCGCCGGCACTGCGGCTGACCGTGGTGCGGCTGGGCGGCGGACGGCTGCTGCTGGCCGTCACCGCGCACCACATCCTGCTCGACGGATGGTCGGGGCCGCTGCTGGTGCGCGATCTGATGGCGCTCTACCAGGGCGGTTCGGCGGCCGGCACCCCGCGCCCGTACCGGGACTATCTGCGCTGGCTGGCCGGGCGCGACCGGCAGGAGACCCGGAACCTGTGGCAGCGGCAGCTGGCGGCCGTCGACGGGCCGACCCGGCTGGTTCCGCAGGCCGCCGGAATGCCGGCCGGAGTCCCCGAACGTGTGGAGATCGAGCTGCCGCGGGAACTGGAGGCGGCCCTCTTCGCGCTGGCGCGCCGCGAGCAGACCACGGTCGGCGCGGTCGTCCAGGCGGCCTGGGGCACACTGCTCGGGCTGCTCACCGGGCGCACCGACGTCACCTTCGGCGTGACCGTCTCCGGCCGGCCCGCAGATCTTGACGGGTCGCAGGAGATGATCGGCCTGTTCATCAACACCGTGCCCGCACGGGTCCGACTGCGGCCGGAGCAGACCGCGGCCGAGCTGGTGCGCGAGGTCGCCGCCGACCAGGTCCGGCTGCTCGACCACGGGTACGAGCCGCTCGCCGAGCTCCAGCGGCTCGCCGGCCACCGTGAACTCTTCGACACTCTGGTGCTGTTCGAGAACTTCCCGGTGGACGCCGAGGACCTGCGCCGCACCGAGGAGCGGGCGGGACTGCGTGTGGTCGGCGCCGAGGGGCACGACGCGACGCACTACCCACTGGTGCTCGTCGCGCTGCCCGGCCGCGAGCGTCTGGCGCTTGCCCTGGACCACCGGCCCGAGCTGGTCGACACCGCCGGCGCCACCGCCGTCGGCGACCAACTGCGCGCCGTACTGCGGCAGATGACCGAGGCGCCCCACGCCGGCCTGCGCAGCCTCGTGCCGCTGGACGGCGGCCGGCCGTCCCTCGAGGGACCGCGCGGCCGCGTCACCCCGCTCGGGGTCACCGCCCGCTTCCTGCGGCAGGCCGAGGCCACCCCGCTGGCCACCGCGCTGGTCGCCGGCGACCAGGAGTGGACGTACGCGCGGTTGGCCGCTCGCACCACCGAGCTGGCCGACCGGCTGGCCGGCGCCGGAGCGGGGGAGGGCACGCTGATCGCCGTCCTGCTGCCGCGCACCGCCGACCTGGTCGCCGCGCTGCTCGCGGTGGGCGCCACCGGCGCGGGCTACCTGCCGGTGGACCCGGAGTTCCCGGCCGAGCGGATCGCCCATCTGCTCGCCGACGCCGATCCGCACCTGGTCCTGGACAGCGACAGCCCGCTGCTCGCGGAGAGCGCGGACAGCGCCGAGAGCGCCGAGAGCCCGGAGGGCGCCGAGAGCGCCGCGGCAGACCCGGCCGAGCGCCCGCACGGCGTCGGCGACCGCCTGCCGCAGGTCCGGCCGCACGGCACCGCGTACGTGATCCACACCTCCGGTTCCACCGGCCGGCCCAAGGGCGTGGTCGTCACCCACGAGAACCTCGCCAACCTGCTGGACTCCATGGCCGACCGGCTCTCCGCGGGCCCGGCGGACCGGCTCCTGGCCGTCACCACGATCAGCTTCGACATCGCCGCACTGGAGCTGTACACCCCGCTGGTGACCGGTGGCACGGTGATCCTCGCCGACCGCGAACAGGCCCGGGACCCGCTGCTGCTCGCCGAGTTGGCCGAGCGCACCGGCGCCACGCACCTCCAGGCCACTCCCTCGCTGTGGCGCGGCATCCTGGAGACCGCCCCGCACACCGTCACCGGGCTGCGGGTGCTCAGCGGCGGCGAGCCGCTGCCCGCCGACCTCGCCGACCAACTGGCCCGGCACGGAACGGAGTTGCACAACCTCTACGGGCCGACCGAGACCACCGTCTGGTCCACCGCCGCGGTACTGCCCGAGGGCACCGACCCGCATGTGGGCACGGCGCTGGCCAACACCGTGCTCAGGGTGCTCGACGGCTGGCTGCGGCCCGTGCCGGCCGGCACCGCCGGCGAGCTCTACATCGGCGGCGCGGGGGTGGCACTGGGCTACCTCGGGCGGCACGCACTGACCGCCGAGCGGTTCGTCGCCGACCCGTACGGGCCGCCCGGTGCGCGGCTCTACCGCACCGGCGACCTCGCCCGCAGCCGACCGGACGGCACCCTGGACGTGCTCGGCCGCGTCGACCACCAGCTCAAGGTCCGCGGCCACCGGGTGGAGCCGGGAGAGATCGAGGCCGTGCTGCGCTCGCTGCCCGGAGTCGCCGACGCCGTGGTGGTGGGCAGGGCCGACCGCCCCGGCGACACCGGCGGCGCCACCCGGCTGGTCGGCTACGTCACCGGGGAGTCGGCCGGGGACACCGCGGCGCTGCGGTCCGCCCTTGCGGACCGGCTCCCGGAGTACCTGGTCCCGTCGGTGCTGATGCCGCTGCCCGCACTGCCGCTGACCCCGAACGGAAAGGTCGACCGCGCCGCGCTGCCGGACCCCACGACGACCGCGGGACGGGTCCGTTCGGCCCGGGACCCGCGGGAGGCGGTGCTCGGCGAGCTGTTCGCCGACGTCCTCGGAGTCGACCGGGCCGGCCCCGACGACGACTTCTTCACCATGGGCGGGCACTCGCTGCTCGCCATGCGGCTGGCCAACCGGCTGCGCTCCACCCTCGGGATCGAGGTGGCGCTGCGCGACGTCTTCGACCACCCCACCCCGGCCGCGCTGGCCGCCGCGGTCCTGCCACGGGAGGCGGTGCGCGCACCGCTGGAGGGCCGTGAACGCACCCCGGGCGAGCGGCTGCCGCTGTCCTACGCACAGAGCCGGCTGTGGTTCCTGCACCGGCTGGACGGACCGAGCGCCACCTACAACCTCTTCGTCGTCCTGCGGCTCGGGGGCGACCTGGACATCGACGCACTGCGCGCGGCGATCGGCGACGTCGTGGTGCGGCACGAGAGTCTGCGCACCGTCTACCCCGACACCGAGGGACTGCCGTACCAGGAGGTGCTGTCGGAGGAAGCCGCCCGCGAGGCGGCCGACTTCAGGCCCGTCGCGGTCGCCGAGGCCGACCTGGAGTCGGCACTGCGGGCACATGTGACCTCCGCGATCGACATCGTCCGCGAGATACCGCTGCGCCCCCGGCTGCTGCGCACCGAGTCCGACCACGTGCTCGCACTGACGCTCCACCACATCGCCGGCGACGAGTGGTCCATGCGTCCCCTGACCGAGGACCTGCGGACCGCGTACACCGCACGGCTGCACGGCGCCGCACCGCAGTGGCGTCCGCTGCCGGTCGGCTACCCGGACTACGCCGTGTGGCAGCGCGAGGTCCTCGGCGACGAGAGCGATCCCGACAGCCCCGTCTCGCGGCAGGCCGCGTACTGGAAGCGTCGGCTGGCCGGCTCCCCGGAGGAACTGGCGCTGCCCTACGACCGGCCCCGGCCCGCCGAGGAGCTCCACGAGGGCGCCACCGTCACCTTCGCCGTGGAACCGCGGGTGCACCGCGAGTTGCGCAGGCTGGCCGCGGAGACCGGCACCAGTGTCTTCATGGCGGCCCAGGCCGGACTGGCGGTGCTGCTCGCCGCGCACGGCGCCGGCACCGACCTGCCGATCGGCACGCCCGTCGCCGGACGCACCGACGCCCAGCTCGACGAGCTGGTGGGCTTCTTCGTCAACACCCTGGTGCTGCGCACCGATGTGAGCGGCGAGCCCACCTTCCGCGAACTCCTGGCCCGGGTACGGGAGGTGGACCTCGCCGCCTTCGACCACGCCGACCTGCCGTTCGAGCAGCTGGTCGAGGAGATCGCGCCCGAGCGGACCCTCGCCCGCAACCCGCTCTTCCAGGTGCTGCTGGTCTTCCAGAACGTCTCGGAGGAAGAGCTGACCCTGCCCGGGCTCACCGTGACACCGGTCGGCGCCGACCCCGGCACCGCCAAGCTCGACCTGCTCCTCACCCTCGCCGAACTCCCGGGCGGCAGGGGCATCAACGGCATGCTGACCTTCCAGACCAGCATCTTCGACACCGCCACCGCCCAGGCACTGGCCGACCGCTACGCCCGACTGCTCGCGGCCCTGGCCGACCGGCCCGACGTGCCCTTCCACCGGGCCCCCGTCCTGACCCGGGCGGAACGCGCCCGGGTGCTGGCAGCAGGCACCGGCGAACGCCGCGCACTGCCCGGGCCCACCCTTCCCGCCCTGCTGGCGCAGCGGGCCGCACCGGAGGAGGCCGGAGCCCCGGCCGTGCTGGACGGTGAACGGACCCTGAGCCGTGCGGAGTTCGAGGAGCGAGTCGGCAGGGTGGCCGCGCTGCTGCGCCGCCGCGGCGTCGGACCGGAGACACGCGTCGCGGTGGCGCTGCCGCGCTCGGCCGAGCTGGTGGTGGCGCTGCACGCGGTGCACCGCGCGGGCGGCGCGTACGTCCCCGTGGACCTCGGCCACCCGGCCGAGCGGATCGCCCATGTGCTCGCCGACAGCGCACCCCAGGTGCTGCTGACCGACCGCGCGACCGGGGCCGGCCTGCCGCCCTCCGACGGAGTCCTGCCGCTGGTCCTGGACGACCCGGCGGTGCTGCGGGAGCTGGCCGAGGCCGAACCGGTCGGAGTCCACCCGCGGTTGGCGCCGGCCAACGCGGCGTACGTGCTCTACACCTCCGGCTCCACCGGCCGGCCCAAGGGCGTGGTCGTCGACCACGCGGCGCTGCTCAACCGGATCGCCTGGATGGCGGCAGAACATCCGCTCACCGCCGAGGACCGGGTGCTGCAGAAGACGCCGGTGGGCTTCGACGTGTCGGTGTGGGAGTTCTTCCTGCCCGCCTTCACCGGCGCGGCGCTCGTGGTGCTCCCGGACGGCCACCACACCGACCCGGCCCTGGTCGCCGCAGCGGTGCGGCGGCACGGCGTCACCGTCGTGCACTTCGTGCCCTCCATGCTGGGCGCCTTCGCCGCCCACCCCGAGGTCCGGCAGCTTCCGGACGGCGCCGGTGAATCCGCTGCGGACACGCTCCGTCTGGTCTTCTCCAGCGGCGAGGCGCTGGGTGCGGCGACCGCCGCCGCCACCCGCCGCGCCCTGCCCGGCGCCGAGCTGCACAACCTCTACGGGCCCACCGAGGCCGCCGTCGACGTCACCGCACACCGTGTGACGGGTGCCGACGAGGGCTCCGTACCGATCGGCGCACCCGTGCCGAACACCGGAGCGCACGTGCTGGACCGCTGGCTGCGACCGGTGCCCGACTGCGTCACCGGCGAACTCTGCCTCTCCGGCGTGCAGCTCGCCCGCGGCTACCACGCCCGGGCCGCGCTGACCGCCGAGCGGTTCGTGGCCCACCCCTTCGGCGAGCCGGGCGAACGGCTCTACCGCACCGGCGACCTGGTGCGCCGCCGCCCCGACGGCACGCTGCTGTTCGTGGGCCGAGCCGACGGTCAGGTCAAACTGCGCGGTCTGCGCGTGGAGTTGGGCGAGATCGAGGCAGTGCTGGGAGAGCAGCCGGAGATCGCCGCGGCGGCCGTGGTGCTCCGCGAGGACGAGCCGGGCCGGCAGCTGCTGGCCGGCTATCTGGTGCCCGCGGCCGGGGTCGAGCCCCCCGCGCACCGGGAGCTGGCGGAGCGCCTCGGCAGGCGGCTGCCCGAGCACATGGTGCCCGGCACGCTGACCACCCTGGACGCCCTGCCGCTGACCCCGAGCGGAAAGCTGGACCGGGCCGCGCTGCCCGCGCCCGACCTCGCGTCGGCCGCGACCGGAGTGGCTCCGCGCGGCATCCGCGAGGCGACCCTCGTCCAGCTCTTCGCCGAACTCCTCGGCGTCCCCGAAGCCGGTGCGCAGGACAGCTTCTTCGCGCTCGGCGGCGACTCCATCCTCTCCATCCAGCTCGTCGCCCGCGCCCGCAGGGCCGGCATGGTGCTGACCCCGCGCGACGTCTTCGAGCGCCGAACACCCGCCGCGCTGGCGGACGCCGCCGGAACGGTGGCCGACACCGACGAGGTGCCCGCGGTTCCCGCGACCGGCCGGCTGCCGCTCACCCCGATCATGCGGTGGGCACTGGCACGCGGGCCGATCGACGGCCTCCACCAGTCGCTGCACCTGGTGACCCCCGCCGACGCGACCCTGCAGTCGCTGACCGCGGCGCTGGAGCGGCTGCTGGACCGCCACCCGGTGCTGCGCGCCCGGCTGGTCGGCGAAGAGGGCCGTCAGGCGCTGGAGATACCCGAGCCGGGCACGGTCCGCGCCGCCGACGTCCTCACCCGTGCCGACCTGTCCGGCGCGGCCGAGGAGGAGGTGCCGGAGCTGACCGCCGCGCACGCCGCCGAGGCGGTGGACGCGCTCGACCCGGCCGCCGGCCGGATGGTCCGTGCACTGTGGAGCGACCGGGGAGCGGGACGGCCCGGACGGCTGCTGCTGGTCGTGCACCACCTCGCGGTCGACGGCGTCTCCTGGCGGATCATCGGAGCCGATCTGGCCGCCGCGCACCACGAGGTGCTCACCGGTGCGCAAGCCGCACCGGCCGCCTCGGGAACCTCCTTCCGCCAGTGGGCGCTCGGCCTGGCCGACGCCGCGCGCGAGCCCGGCCGCCGGGCCGAGGACGCCCTGTGGCGCGAGCGCGAGGAGCGGCACCGCCAGGCGCCGCCGCTCGGCGTCCGCCCGCTGGACACCGCCGTCGACACCGGCGACACCGTCGTCCACCTCGAACGCACCCTGGACGCCGGAACCACTCGCGCCCTGCTCACCGAAGTGCCCGCGAGCGTGCACGGATCGGTGCACGAGGTACTGCTCGCCGGCGCGGCTCTGGCCTTCGGCGCCTGGCGCGCGGAACGCGGCGAGGAGCCCGGCACCGATGTGATAGCGGCCGAGGGCCACGGACGCGAGGAGGACGTCGTTCGGGGCGCCCGCTTGGACGGCACGGTCGGCTGGTTCACCAGCTGGTACCCGGTGGTGCTGGAGACGGCGGGCCGCGACCCGCGGGCGCTGCTGGCACCGGGCTCGGACGCGCGCCCGGTGCTGATGGCGCTCAAGGAGCAGCTGCGCGCCGCCTCCGACAACGGCATCGGCTACGGGTTGCTGCGCGGCTTCGGCGAGGAGTCCGAGGACGCCGGCCGCTTCCGCACCCCCGAGGCGGTCTTCAACTACCTCGGCAGGTTCACCGGTTCCGCCGGCGTCGGCGCGCCGGCAGGCGGACAGCGGGACGCGGACCCGCACACCCCGGCCGCCTGGACGCCCGCCCCCGAGGCCCTGCCGCGGCTGCGCACCACGCGCAACCGGCTCCCGGTGCTCTTCCCGCTGGAGATCATCGCCTCCACCGTGGACGGGCCCGAGGGCCGTCCCGTGCTCGCCACCCGCTGGTCCTGCGCCACCGGCGTGCTGCCCGAGGCGGACGCCGACCGGCTGCTGGAGCTGTGGTTCCGTGCGCTGACAGTGTTGGCGGACGGGTCGCGGCAGGCCGCCGAACCGGTGCACACGCCCTCGGACTTCCCGCTGGTCCGGCTCGACCAGCGGGACGTCGACAGTGTGCAGCTCCGCCGGCCGTCGCTGTCCGACGTCTGGCCCCTCACCCCGCTCCAGGAGGGGCTCTACGCCCTCACCCGGCTCGCCGGCGACGAACTCGACGTCTACACCATGCAGTTGGTCCTGCGGCTCGCCGGCAGCGTGGACGCGTCCGCGCTGCACGGGGCGGCGCGTGAGCTGCTGGTCCGCAACCCGGGTCTGCGCACCGCCTTCGTCCCCACCGCCGACGGATCCGCGGTGGTGCAGGTCGTGGTGGAGGGCGTCGAGCCGGACTGGGCGGTCACCGATCTGACCGATCCGCAGGAGCCCGGCGGAGCAGCGGACCCGCAGACCGCGGCGACCGCGTCCGGGGCGCGGGAGGAGGCGCTGCGGGCGCTCGCGGACGCCGACCGGCAGCGCCCCTTCGAGCTGTCCGAGCCGCCGCTGCTGCGGCTGCGACTGGTGCGGCTCGGCGCGCAGGAGCACGCGCTGATCCTCACCAACCACCACGCGGTCCTCGACGGCTGGTCGGTGCCGGTGCTGGTGCAGGAGCTCTTCGGCCTCTACGCCGCGGGCACCGGCGCCGCCGAGCCACCGGCGCCGCGCAGGTCCTTCCGCGACTTCCTCGCCTGGCGCGAGCGGCAGTACGCGCTCGCCCCCGACGCCGCCGACCGGGCCTGGGCCGAGGCGCTGGAGGGCGTCGCGGAGCCGACCCTGATCGCTCCCGGCCGCACCGATCGCACCCCGGCGCTCTCGCACCGCGCGCCGCTGCTCCTGGAGGAGGAACTGAGGGAGGCCGTACAGGAGTTGGCGCGTGCGACGGACGTCACGGTGAACACCGTGGTGCAGTTCGCCTGGGCGCTGCTGCTGTCGCGGCAGACCGGCCGCGAGGACGTGGTGTTCGGCGCGACCGTCTCGGGCCGGCCGCCCGAGCTGCCCGGGGTCGAGACCATGACCGGCCTCTTCGTCAACACCCTCCCGGTCCGGGTGGACCTGCGCGGCGGCGGGACCGTACGGCAGGCGCTGCGCGCGCTCCAGGACGCGCAGTCGCGGCTCTCCGCGCACCAGCACCACGGGCTGGCCGACATCCAGCGCATGGTCGGCGCCGGTGAACTCTTCGACACGCTGGTGGTGTTCGAGAACTACTACGTCGACTCCCGGGGGCTGCGGGAGGCCGAGCACAGCGGCGGGCTCGCGGTCGTGGGCGGCAGCCACCAGGACGCCACCCACTACCCGCTCACGCTCACCGTCGTGCCCGGGGGCCACTTCACCCTGGAGTACCTGCCCTCCCTCTTCGACCGGGACGGGGCGCAGGCGCTGCTGGACCGGCTGGCCACGCTGCTGGCCTCGCTCACCGCCCGTCCGGACGCGCCCGTGCACCGGATGGAGGCGCTTCCTGCGCCGGAGCGCGAACGGCTGCTGGAGCAGTGGAGCGGCACGCGGGTGGCCCACCCCCGGGACACGCTGCCCGAGCTGTTCGCCGGACGGCTCGCGGCCGATCCCTCCGCGCCGGCCGTCGTCTGCGGGGAGCGGGAGCTGACCTTCGCCGAACTCGGCGCCCGGGCGGCACGGTTGGCGCACGAGCTGATCGCACGCGGCACCGGGCCGGAGGACGTGGTGGCGCTGCTGCTGCCGCGCACCGAGGAGATGCTCGTGGCCCAGTTGGCGGTACTGCAGGCAGGAGCCGCCTATCTGCCGCTCGACCCCGAGTACCCGGCCGAGCGCCTGGAGTTCATGCTCGCCGACTCCTCGCCGCGGCTGCTGCTGACGACCGGGTCCCTGAGCGGACGGGCCGGTGCCACCGAGGAGTTGGCGCTCGACGACCCGGCGACGCGCACGGCGCTCGACCGGCGTCCGGCCATCGCCCCCACCGATGGCGAACGGCTGCGCCCCCTGCACCCCGACCACCCCGCCTACCTCATCTACACCTCTGGTTCGACCGGCAGGCCCAAGGGCGTGGTGGCCACGCACCGGGGCATCGCCAACCTCTTCCACAGCCACCGCAGGGCGCTCTACGAACCGGTGGTCGAGCGGACGGGACGGCGGCGCCTCCAGGTGGGGCACGCCTGGTCCTTCTCCTTCGACGCCTCCTGGCAGCCGCAGCTCTGGCTCTACCACGGGCACTGCGTCCATGTGCTCTCGGAGAACGTCCAACGGGACCCCGGCGCGCTTCTGGAGTACCTGCGGACCCGCGCGATCGACTTCATCGAGGTGGCGCCCTCGGTGCTGGCCGAGCTGGAGACACTGGGGCTGACCGAGGACGGCAGCTGCCCGGTTCCGCTGCTCGGCGTGGGCGGCGAGGCGGTGCCGGACGCCCAGTGGGCCCGGCTCAAGCAGTTGCGGGACACCGAGGTGGTCAACCTCTACGGACCCACCGAGTGCACGGTCGACTCCCTCGCCGCCTGGGTCGCCGACAGCGAACGCCAGGTGATCGGCAGCCCGGTGGACAACGCCCGGGTCCGTCTGCTGGACGCGGCGCTGCGGCCGGTACCGCCCGGAGTGCCGGGCGAGATGTATCTGTCCGGCCCGGGACTGGCCCGCGGATACCTCGGGCGCCCGACGCTGACCGCGGAACGCTTCGTGGCCGACCCCTTCGCTCCGGACGGCGGACGGCTCTACCGCACCGGGGACCTGGCCCGCTGGACGGCCGACGGTGCGGTGGAGTTCCTCGGCCGGGTCGACGACCAGGTGAAGATCCGCGGTTTCCGGGTGGAGTTGGGCGAGATCGAGACGGCCGCCGCGGCCCACCCCGAGGTGGGCAGAGCTGTCGTGGTCGCCCGCGAGGACGGCGGAGTGCGCCGCCTGGTGGGCTATGTCGAGCCGCGGCCGGGCGCGGAGCCCCAACCGGCGTCGATCCGGGCGCATCTGGCCGAGCGGCTGCCCGCGTACCTGGTGCCCGCCGCGGTCGTGGTGCTGCCGGCGCTGCCGCTGACGGCCAACGCGAAGCTGGACCGCGACCGGCTGCCCCCGCCGGACTTCGGCGCTGCCGCGGGCGGGCGGGAGCCGTCCGGCGAGCGGGAGCGCGCGGTGTGCGAGGCGATGGCGGCCGCGCTCTCGCTCGAACGCTTCGGCGCCGACGACGACTTCTTCGCGCTGGGCGGGGACAGCCTGGTGAGTGTGCGCCTGGTCACGCGGCTGCGCGCGGGCGGCTGGCGGCTCTCGCCCCGCGACGTCTTCACCCATCCCACCCCGGTGGCGCTGGCACAGCGGCTGGAGCCCCACGAGAACGGTCCCGCGGACGGGCGGATGTCCGCGGGCGGTTGACGGCGGGAAGTGACGGAGCCGGGCGGCCTCTCCACGCGGTGGAGTGGCCGCCCGGCTCCGGGGCCGGTGTGCGGCGGAGGGCCTGGACCGCCGCACACCGCGTCAGGGGTCAGACCTTCTTGAGCGCCGCCTCGATCTCGTCCACCGCGCCGAGCGCGAAGGTGTAGTTGGCCATCAGGAAGTGCTTGGAGGGGAAGGCGCGCCCGCCCTTGACGGTGGGCAGCTGCTTCCAGAGCTTGTGGTCGAGCAGTGCCTGGGTGGGCGGTGTCGGACGGTCGTCGTACTGCACCGAGTAGATGATGCCGTCGCAGTCGCGCAGGTCCTCGATCTCCTCGTAGCTCTTGGTGACGAACCCGGCTTCCTTGTCGGGGAGTCCGGCGCCCATGGTCAGGCCCACGTCGCGCATCACGGTGGCCATCGGGGTGCCGATGAAGAACTTGCCGTTCGGACCGCCGCTGAGCGAGATCCACTTGGTGGAGTCGATCTGCTTGCGGTAGTTCTTCTGCACCTCCTCCAACCGCGCCTCGTAGCGCTTCTTGAGCTTGGTCAGCCGGTCCTCGCGGCCCACCGCGCCGGCGATCTTGGCGATCTGCTCGTGCCAGAGGCTGCCGCTGGTGTGCCAGTCGAAGTAGACGACCGGCGCGATCTTCTTGAGCCCGGCGGACTTGTCCTTCCAGAACTGATCGATGATCAGGTCGGGCTCAAGGGCCGCGATGGCCTGGGAGTTGGGCGAGCCGGAGGCGCCGATGGTCTTGACGCCCTTGAGCTTCTCGTAGATCTCCGCGGGCATCAGCTTCTCGGCCGCGGCGCCGTCGGGCACGCCGACCGGGACGATGCCGAGCTCGACGAGCATCAGCGCGTCGTAGTTCTCCAGCACCACGATCCGCTGCGGATCGACCGGAACCTCGATGGTGCCGTTGTCCGCCTTGACCTTCCGGGTGCCGCCGCCGTCCC
The DNA here is from genome assembly GCF_023072595.1 of Streptomyces sp. XM4193. GTDB lineage: Bacteria > Actinomycetota > Actinomycetes > Streptomycetales > Streptomycetaceae > Streptomyces. Next base: position 121,370 of record NZ_JALLGK010000007.1, on the reverse strand, counting down.
CGCCGTCGGACTTCGCCGAGTCGCCGTCCTGGTCGCCGGACCCGCTCACCCCGCAGGCGGAGAGCCCGAGGACGGCCGCTGTGGCGGTGAGGCCGCCCAGGAGCTGTCTGCGAGCCAGGGGAAGGCGCGTCACGTGCGATCTGGACATGTCAATATCCTCCGTTGTCGGGGCAAGGCGACCCGCGGGTGAACGGCACCGCGGCGCAAAGTAAAGGTAAGGCTTGCCTAAGCTATCTCTTCAGCGCAAGATCTAGGGAGTTGAGCGAGGAATCCTTCCGCGACCGTTACTGAAGTCGGCAGCGAGGCCGGCAGCGAGGAGTGCGACCACATGAGCGGGGCGTCGACCGGTGAGCACCGTGAGCAGGGCCGACGACCGGGACGGATGCGTGTCACGACGGTGCGTCAAGTGCGCCGGGTGACCCCGCAGATGGTCCGGATCACATTCGGCGGCGAGGAGCTGGCCGACTTCCAGAGCAACGGCACGGACCAGCACGTCGCCATGTACTTCTACGAGCCGCACGTCGTGCTGCCCCGCCCGTTCACCGGAGAGGCCGCCAAGGCCCTGCTGCCGACCGCGAAACCGCGGTTGCGGCGCTACACCATCCGCGCCCACCGGCCCGAACTGGCCGAAGTGGACATGGACTTCGTCCTGCACGGCGAGGACCAGCTCGCCTCGGGATGGGCCGAGCGGGTCAAGCCGGGGGAGGAAGCCATCTGGTTCGGTCCCAGCCCCGCGTACGTCCTCGCGCCCGACGCGCAGTGGACCGTACTGCTCGGCGACGAGACCGCGCTCCCGGCGATCGCCGTCCTGCTGGAGGAACTCCCGCCCGGACACCGGGTGTTCGTGCTCGTCGAGGTCGCCGACTCCGCCGAGGAGCAGCCGCTGCCGACCGACGCCGACGCCCGGATCACCTGGCTGCACCGCGACGGGGCGCCGGCCGGCACGCTGCTGCACCGGCACGCCACCGAGCTCTCCCTGCCCGCCGGCCGAGGCCGGATCTGGGGCGGCGCCGAGCGCGGCACCATGCGTGCCCTGCGTCGCCACTTCGTGGACGGCCTCGGCGTCGACCGCGCCGACACCCACCTCACCGCCTACTGGACCGCGGGCGAGACCCAGGACAGCGAGGTCTGAGCCCCATGCCCGTCGCCACGCTCAACGGCATCGCCCTGACCTACGACGACACCGGAGAGGGCGATCCCGTCCTCCTGGTGACCGGCACCGGAGCCACCCGCCGGGCCTGGCACCTCCACCAGGTGCCGGGACTGACGCGGGCCGGCCACCGCGTCGTCACCTTCGACAACCGGGGCATCGCACCGAACGAGGACCCGCCCGGCGGCATCACCCTCGACGCCATGGCGGGGGACGCCGCCGCCCTCATCGAGCATCTGGACCTGGCACCCTGCCGCGTGGTCGGGTTCTCCATGGGCGCCTCCGTCGTCGCCGAACTGCTGCTCGCACGACCGGAGTTGGTGCACTCGGCGGTGCTGATGGCCGGCCGCGCGCGACTGGACGCGTTCGGAGCCGCACTGCTGGCCGCCGAACGCGAGATGTACGACAGCGGCTGCGAGCCCCCGGCGACCCACCGCGCCGTGCACGCCGCGCTCAGCTACCTCTCCCCGCGCACCCGCCGCGACGACCAGGCGGTGCGCGACTGGCTGGAGGTCTTCGCCTTCGCCCCACCCGTGGTGGGTGCCGGCGTGCGCGCCCAACTCGACCTGGACGACCACGGCGACCGGCGAGAGCGGTACGCCGCCGTCACCACGCCGGTGCTCTCCATCGGTTTCGCCGACGACGTCCTCTGCCCGCCCCATCTCGCCGCCGAGATCGCGGAGTCGATACCCGGTGCCGCGCACCGCGAGATCGCCGACTGCGGCCACTACGGGCACCTGGAGCGCCCCGAGCAGGTGAACGCCGCGCTGCTGGAGTTCTTCGGCGCCGCGCGGACGAGCGACCCGAAGGAGCGTGCCGCATGAGCCGCGGTCGCAAGGAAACCGCGAGCGGGCAGTCGGAGAACGGCGCCACCACCCGCGACGGACTGCGCCTGCTCGCCGGCTGTCTGCGCGCCGGCGGCCCGCTGGTGGCCCTCGCCGCGCTCGGCGGACTCGCCTACCAGCTGTCGCTGATCGCGCTGCCGTGGTTCGTCGAACGCGCCGTCGACCAGGGCATCGTGGGCGAGGACGGCGACGCCCTGCGCACCTGGGCGGTGATCGTGCTGGCCGCAGGTCTGGTCGCCGCCGCCGCCGAGGTGACGATGGGCTGGTTCTCCACGCTGGCCGGCACCGTCCAGGGCAACCGGCTCTACATCGCGCTGGCCGACCGCGTCGCGGCCCTGGACTCCCGCACCCTGGAGCGGTTCGGCGAGGGCGACCTCGGCATGCGGGGCACCCGCGACGTCGACCTCGTCCGGATCTGGCTGATGGGCGCCGCCTCGTTCGTCACCGGCGTCATCGGCTTCGCCGTCATGATCGGCGCCATCATGCGGCTTGACCCCATGCTGGCGCTGGTGTGCCTGCTGTGCGTCCCGCCCCTGGTCTGGATCAACACCTACTGGTTCCCCAAGCGCTTCGGAGCCGCCAACACCAAGCTCTCCGCGGCCCACGGCCGGCGCGCCGACGCCGTGGAGGAGCTGCTCTCCGCCAGCGCCGCGGTCCGCGGCCTGGGCGGTGAGCCGGCACTGGTGCGGCGGCACGACGAGCGCAGCGAAGCGGTCACCGACCACACCCTGGTCACCGCGCGGATCTCGGCCAACTGGGCAGCGCTCTCGCCCTTCGTCCCCGCGACGGCCATCGGTGTCGGTCTCGGCGCCGGCGGCCTCGCGGTGCTGCGCGGCACCATGTCCGTCGGCGGGATCGTCGCCTTCACCAGCTGGATGAGCATGCTGGTGCTCTGGGTCGGCGTGCTGACCATGCGGCTGAGCCAGCTCAGCCAGGCCACCACCGCGGCCCGGCGCCTCCAGGAAGTCCTGCTGCCCGCCGACGGCGAGACCGCCCCCGGCAGCCGCGAGCTGCCCGAGAGCGGCGAACTGCGCGCCCGCGGCGTCGCGTTGGAGCACGGCGACCGGCGGGTGCTCGCGCCCGTCGACGTGCTCGTCCGCCCGGGAGAGCTGGTCGCGGTCACCGGGCCCATGGCCTCCGGCAAGAGCAGCCTGCTGCGTGTGCTGGCGCATCTGAGCGAGCCGACCGCCGGCGCGGTGAGCTACGGCGGGGTCCCACTGGAGGAGGCCGACCCGGCAGCGGTGCACGCCCGTATCGGATACGTGCCCCAGCGGCCTGTGACACTGAGCGGCACCCTCGCCGACAACCTCCGCCTGGGCGCCGACTTCGAGGACGCCGAACTCCTGGCCGCCTGCCGGGTCGCCGCGCTGGACGAGTTCGTCGCCGAGGCTCCGGACGGCCTCGACACCGAGGTGGGGGAGCGGGGCTCCACCCTCTCCGGCGGGCAGCTCCAACGGCTCGCACTGGCCCGTGCCGTGCTGCGCCGCCCGGCGGTGCTGGTGCTGGACGACGTCACCTCCGCCGTCGACGCCGACACCGAGCGGCTGCTGCTGGAGCGGCTGCGCGCCTGGGCCGAGGGCACCGCGGTGGTCTGCGCGACCCACCGGCCGGCGCTGCTGGCGGCGGCCGACCGCGTGGTGACCCTGAGCGCGGCCGGCGCCGAGACCGAAACCGGCACCGCGGTCGAGCACGACGCCGCGACCGTACCGCCCGGCCGTGCGGCCGGCACCGACGAGAACTCCGAGGAGCGGGTGACCACAAGTGGCTGAGCAGCAGCGGCTCTCCGCGAGCCCCGACCAGCGCCGCACACTGCGCCGCGCCTGGCCGTACATGCGCGCGCACCGCCGCGGAATCCTGCTGGCGCTGGCCGCCAGTGCGGCGGCGACCGCCACCACCGTCGCCGTGCCCGCGGTGATCGGCGCCGGGGTGGACCGGCTGCTCGCCGAGGACCGCGGCGGTCTGCTCGTCGCGGTCGGCGTGCTCACCGCCCTGGCGGTGGCGCGGCTGGTGCTCTTCCGCCAGTCCGAGGTGCTGCTGACCACGGTCGGCGAGCGGGTCGTGCGCAGGCTGCGGGACCTCGCGGTCGAACGACTCTCCCGGGCACCGCTGAGATTCCTGGAGGCGCACCCCTCGGGAGACCTGCTGCGCCGCACCACGACCGAGATCGCCGATCTGGCGAACTTCGTCCGCGGCCAACTCCCGGACGTGCTCACGGTCGGCGGCTATCTGCTCTTCACCACGGTGCTCCTGCTGAGCTACTCGCCGCTGCTCACCCTCGCGCTGCTGGTGGTCTTCGTCCCGGCGATCGTGGCCGTGCTCAGGCAGTTCAAGAAGGCCGCCGCGCCGGCGTTCGCCGCCGAGGCCGCCGCGGCGGGCCGAGTGGCCACCACCTACCGGGAGTTGGTGCAGTCGCGCGAGATGCTGCGCACCGCCGGCGGGACCGACTACTGGCGCGAGCGTTTCGTCGACGACAACGACGCGCGCTACCGGGCGGCCCGCCGCAGCCAACGCGCGCTCTTCGTGATCAGCCTGGCGAGGATCGTGCAGGGCGCGACCACCGCGGTGCTGCTGCTGGTGGGCGGCTGGCTCGCCGCCGAGGGGCGGATCAGCGTGGGCACGGTCGTGGTGTTCGTGCTGGCGACCCGGCAGCTCTTCGACTCGGCGACCCAGGCGTCCAATCTGGTCGGACAGATGCAGACCTCGCTCGTCGGCCTCGCCCGACTGCTCAATCTGCTGGAGTCGACCGCGCCCGCACTCGCGCCCGAAGCCGTGGCCGGGGCCGGACAGGAGAAGCGGGAGGCCGATCCGCTCACCGCCGAGCGCGGTGTGCTGGAGGTGGAGGAGGTCCACTACGCCTATGTCGACGGCACCGAGGTGCTGCACGGTCTGACGGTCCGGGTCGAACCGGGCGAGCGGGTCGCCCTGGTCGGACCGACCGGCGCCGGGAAGACCACGCTGGCGAAGCTGGTGACCGGCCTCTACACCCCCGACCGCGGCACCGTGCGTTACGACGGCCGGGATCTGCGGGAGCTGCCCGAGGACGAGCTGCGGCGGCGCATCGTGCTGATCCCGCAGCGGGTCCACATGATCGACGGAACACTGCTGGACAACCTCGGCCTGGTGCCGGGCGAACCGGGCGAGAAGGAGATCGCCGAGGCCGTCGAACAACTCGGGCTGACCGCCTGGGTGGCAGGTCTGGCCGACGGAGTGCACACCCGCCTCGGAGGCGGGGAGGGCCAGCTGTCGGCCGGTGAACTCCAGCTCGTCGGACTGGTGCGGGCCGCGCTGCTCGACCCGGCGGTGCTGGTGCTGGACGAGGCGACCGCCGACATCGATCCGCAGACCGCGCGCCAACTGGAGGCGGCCATCGACGCGTTGCGGCGCGATCGGACGCTGCTGGTCATCGCGCACCGCGAGGCGACCATCCAGCGGCTGCCCCGAGTCGTGCGCCTCTCCGGCGGCACACTGGCCCCCGTGGGCTGACGCGCCGACGGACCGGGTGGACCGGTGGACCGGGCGGACCGGGCGCGCCGGTGGACCGATGCGCCGACGGACCGGGCGGACCGGGCGGACCGGGTTGGGCCGGGTGGGCCTCTGGGCCGACCCGGCTTCGCCGTCGGACCTCGGGCGCCGTCGGCCGCCGGTCCTGCTCGGGCCGTGCAGCACGAAGCCCCGGTGTCGGCAACGAATCCGTCGCCGACACCGGGGCCCGGTCGTTCAGCGCGCCAGCAGTCTGGCCCATTCCTCCACCGCGGGCCGCTCGGCGAGTTCGGCGAAACCGACCTCCACGCCGTTCTCGCGCTGCCAGCGCTCCCGCAGCGTCATCAGCCGCACCGAGTCCAGCCCGTAGTCCACGAGGTTCTCGTCCAGCGGTATCTCGTCGGGCTCCTCGCCGAGGATCTCGGCGACGTCCTGCCGGATCCGCTCCGGTGTCAGGGCGGAGTCCGCCGGTTGTGCGTCGGCCATCGGGCTCACCACTCCTTCTCTGCGTCGTCGCAGTTCAGCACTCGGGCGCACCGTCCGGCAGCCCACTTCAGCGCCATATCGTGGTCCTCGGCGGAGAAGTCGGCGACCGCGTCGGCGACCACGAACGCCTGGATGTCGCGCATCCAGGCGTCGCACGCCGTCATCAGGACTCCGATGTGCGCGTACACGCCCGTCACCACGAGCTGGTCGCGGCCCGCCGCGCGCATCCGCTCGTGCAGGTCGGTACGGACGAAGGCGCTGTACTTCCACTTCGTCACCACGGTGTCCTCCGGCCCCGGAGCGACTTCGTCCGCGACCGCGGCGGCGTACGGGTCGTCGGGCAACCCCGGGCCCCAGAAGTCCTGTTGGAGACCGCGTTCGGCCGGGCTCTGGCCGCCCGGCTGCGCCGTGTAGAGCACCGGCACACCGGCTCGCCGCGCCGCGTCGCGCAGCCGGGCCACCCCGGTGAGCATCCCGGTCACCGGTTCGGCGGTGCGGTCGAAGGCGGAGAGAAAGTGGTTCTGCAGATCGTGCACCAGCAGCACCGAGCGGCGCGGGTCGAGACGCCACTCCACCCGGTTGACCGGGAGCCGGTCGGCGGTGGGCAGCGGATAGGGACGGATCGCGGGAAGGGTCATCGTGGGGCGTCGTCCGATCTGGTGGTGGCGGTGGTGGCGGTGGTGGGAGTCGGCCGGGCAGGGGGCTCGGCGGCGTCGCGCAGCCCGGCCCCGACCGGGTCGGCCGAGGCCGCCGCGTCGGCGCGCAACTCCTTCTTGGAGATCTTCCCCACGCCGGTGCGCGGAAGCTCCTCGACGAACTCGACCCGGTCGGGCACCTTGTAGGCGGCCAGGCCCCGTTCGCGCACGAAGCGCCGAAGCGCCGCCGCCCGCACGGGTGCCGCGCCACGGCGCAGCACGACGTAGGCACGGGTGCGCTCACCGAGATAGGGGTCGGGCTCGGCGACGATGTTGGCGTCGTGCACCGCGGGGTGGGCGAGGAGGTGGTTCTCCACCTCCTCCGCGGCGATCTTCTCGCCGCCGCGGTTGATCTGGTCCTTGGCCCGGCCCTCGACCACGAGATGCCCGGTGGGAGTCAGCCGCACCAGGTCGCCGGTCCGGTAGAAGCCGTCCGGGGTGAACGCACGACGGTTGTGCTCCGGCGCCCGCCAGTAGCCGCGGATGGTGTACGGGCCCCGCGTGAGCAGGTGACCGGTCTCGCCCGCGGCGACCTCGCGGTCCTCCTCGTCGACCACCAGGATCTCGTCGTCGGGCGAGATCGGACGGCCCTGGGTGGTGACCACCAGTTCCTCGGGGTCCTCCAGCCGCGTGTAGTTGACCAGCCCCTCGGCCATGCCGAAGACCTGCTGCAGGGTGCATCCGAGGGCGGGCCGCACCCGTCGTGCCGCCTCCTCGGCGAACTTGGCGCCGCCCACCAGCAGCACCCGCAGGCTGCTCAGATCGTGCGGGGTGCCGGCCGCGGCCGTCTCGGTCCACACCAGCGCCAGCGGCGGCACCAGTCCGGTGAGGGTGACGCCCTCCTGCTCGATCAGCGGGAAGGCGGTGTCCGGTCCGGGGTGGGGGCAGAGCACGACCCTGGCCCCGGCGTACAGCGCGCCGAGCGTGCCGGGGGAGGAGAGCGGGAAGTTGTGGGCGGCCGGCAGCACGCAGAGGTAGACGCTCTCGGCGTCCACCCCGCAGATCTCGTTGGAGCCGCGGACCGAGTAGAGGTAGTCGTCGTGGCTGCGCGGAATCAGCTTGGGCACCCCGGTGCTGCCGCCGGAGAGCTGGAGGAACGCCACGTCGCCGGGCTCGGGTTCGGGGGCCGGGCCGGGGCCCGCCGCCTCGGAGGCCGGGGTGGCCACAGGCACGTCGGCCAGCGCCCGGTGCGCTCCCGGATCCGGGTCGGCGACCAGCACATGGCGCAGCCCCGGGGCGTCGGCGCGTACGCGGTCGGCGAGCGCGCGGTAGTCGTAGCCCTCGTGCTCGCCGGGGATCACATAGGCGACCGCCTCGGTGAACGTGCAAAAGTAGGAGATCTCGGTGTCCCGGTGCGCGGGCAGTGCGAACACCGGCAGTGCGCCGATCCGGAACAGCGCGAATACCACCTCGAAGAAGGCGGCGGTGTTGGGGAGTTGGACGACGACCCGGTCGCCGACCGCCACGCCCAGCGCGCGGAGCCCGGCGGCCATCGCGTCGGCACGCAGGTCCAGTTCGCGGTATGTCCAGCGCAGGCCGGCCGCGGGATCGACGAGCGCGATCCGTTCGGGGTGCTGTGCCGCGCGCTCGCGCAGCACTCCGCCGAAGGTCTCGCCGCGCCAGTGTCCGGCGGCCCGGTAGCGGTCGGCGAACTCGGCGGGCCAGGGCACCGCCCCGTCCCAGGAGTCGTGGTTCACAGCTGCGCTCCCACCGCGTCCAGGAAGGTGCGGAACTTGTCGCCCGTCTCGGCCATCTCGTCCTCGGGCCGGGAGGAGGAGACGATGCCCGCGCCGGCGAACAGCCGCAGTCCGTCACCCTCGGCCTCCGCGCACCGGAGGGTCACCACCCACTCGCCGTCGCCGTTGGCGTCGCCCCAGCCGACCATGCCGGTGAAGAAGCCGCGGTCGAAGCACTCGGCGTCGCGGATCACCTCGCGCGCCGTGTGGGTGGGCGTTCCGCAGACCGCCGGTGTCGGATGCAGCTCGCAGGCCAACTCCAGTGCGGACAGGTCCGGTTGGAGCAGAGTGCCGGTGACGGTGGTGGACAGGTGCCACATGGCGGCGGTGCGTGTCAGGGTCGGTTCGGCCGGTACCACCAGATCGCGGCAGTGCGGCCCGAGCGCCTGGTGCACCGCGTCCACGACCACCGCGTGCTCGTGCAGATCCTTGGCCGAGCGCAGCAGCGCGGCGGCACGGCGCACGTCCTCGGCCAGGTCGGGACTGCGCGGCGTCGACCCGGCCAGCGGGTTGGCGACGACCCGGCCGCCCGCGCGGGAGACCAGCAGTTCGGGGCTGGCACCGAGCAGGGTGCGGCCGGGGTGGGTGGGCAGTGCGAAGGTGTAGCCCCCCGGGTCCCGGCGCGCCAGCCGCTGGAGCATCGCCGGCAGGTCCGGCGCGCGTCCGCAGGACAGCTCCAGGGTGCGGGCGAGGACGACCTTGCTGAACTCCCCGCGCCACATGCGGTCCACGACCTCCTTGACCCGGGTGCCGTACTCCTCGGGCTCGGGCACCGCGCGTATCGACCAGTCGCCGCCCGACGGCGGTTCGGCAGGCAGCGCGACCAGCGGATCGCTGGTCAGCGGCGGCGCGCCGCGCAGGGTGCGCGGCACGGCGAGCGCCGCGGGCGCGCTCTGGTCGAAGGGGACGGCGCCGATCACCAGCGGCACCGGTGTGTTCGGGCCGCGCGCGGCCTCCAGCGTCCGGCCGACGCGCTCGGCCAGCGGCGAGGAACCGTGCGGCACTTCGTGCGCCGTGCCCCGGGCGAGGAGCGTACGGGTCGGGGTGGCCAGGAAGCGGTCGGTGCCAGGGGTGTAGGCGTCCAGCAGCACCGTCGCAGTCCCCACCGAGGGGTGGTGGTGGGACGCGGACGACGGTGGGGCGACTTCCGGTGCGGTGGACACGGGTTCTCCATTCTCGGTTCCGGGTGCCGCGCGCTGCTCCGCCGTGCGCGGTGCGCGGGAACGGGAGCGTCGCGGTCTGGGCTTTCAGCGCAGCGCGGCGCCGCCGTCGACGTAGAGCGTCTGCATCGTGATGTGGCGTGCGGCGTCGGAGAGCAGGAAGACCACGGTGTCGGCGATGTCCTCGGGCTGTGCGATGCGTCCGAGCGGGATGCCGGTGCGGAACGCCTCCAACGACCCCTGCACCACCTGGCGTTCGCCGCTGCCGTCCTTCCACAGGGCCCGCTGCATGGGGGTGTCGGTGGAACCGGGGGCGACCACGTTGCAGCGCACTCCCTGGCGCGCGAGTTCGAGTCCGAGGCTCTTGGTGAACATCTCGCTCGCGGCCTTGGAAGCCGCGTAGGCCGCCATCCGGGTGCGCGGCACGCCCGCGGCGTTGGACCCCACGGTGACCACGGCGCCCGAACGCCGCGCCGCCATCCCGCGGGTGACGGCGCGTGAGACGTGGAAGACCCCCGTGGTGTTGACGGCGAAGGTGTCCGCCCAGTGTGCGTCGGAGACTTCCGCGGCGCTGCCGGTGTGCAGCACTCCCGCGGCGTTCACCAGCAACTCCACCGGCTGCGCGCGCTGTTCGCAGCTCTCGACGAGGTCCTCGACCGCCGGTGCGTCGGTGACGTCGAGGCGGTGGGCGCGCACCGTGCCGGGCCCCGGGCGGCCCGCCCAGGCGTCCTGGAGCCGCTGGACGCCCTCGCCGTTGCGGTCGGTGGCCAGGACCCGGGCGCCGCGGGCAGCCAGGGCCTCGGCGACGGCGGCACCGATGCCCTGGGCGGCACCGGTCACCAGCGCGGTGCGCCCGGCGAACTCGCCCGGCTGTGGGTGGTCGGGCATGGCTGCCATCTCCCCCGATTCCTTGAGGCGCGGACTGCTTCCCTGTTCGGCCGCGGCGGAGGAGACCGCCACAGCATCGCTTAGGTTAGCCTCACCTTACGCTTCTTGCGAGGGGGTGGGTCGGGCAAAGGACGTGACGAGCGCCTCGTGCGCCGGGCGCCAACTGGGCGGTCGACGCGGCCCTTTGACGCCGAGCCGGAACGCGACCGCCGATCGTCCCGTGTCGGGGGCGAAGCTCAGGTGCGAAGGAGAGTGCGGCGGGCCGGGGTCTGCCCGGTCCGGAGGCGACCGACGGTCGGCGCCGGACGGCGCCGGTCGGGTGAGCGGTGCTTCGGGCCGCGCGCGCCGGGCATGCGTTCGGCGCTCCGTGCGCGGGTCGCAGCACTCGCGCGCTCAAGCAGTCGGCGGCGCGCGGGAGTCCCGCCGCCGTGTCGCGGTCGTTCTGGAGGGGCTTTCACGGTCGTTCGGGAGGGCCGCGCGGTGAGTGTCGGCGTGCCGGTCGCCGGGCCCGGTCCCTGCCGCCGGCCTTCGACTGAGGGCCGCCTCCCGGCGCGCCCGGGTGGTCCGTACGCGGGCGGGGGCGGCAGTCGGGTCCCGGTGCGCCCGACTCCGTTGCGCACGGCCGGTGTTCGGGGCCGGGCTCCGCGACCGCGGTGGGTCGCGGAGCCCGGCCGGGGCTACCGGGCCGTCACTTGTCGGCCGGGGCGTCGGCCTCGCAGGCGACGTCGTCCGACGGGAACTCGCCGTCGACCAGGTAGGAGGTCACCCGGTCGTCGGCGCACGCGTTGCCGGCCAGCACGTACGTGCCGTGGCCGCCCACGTCGGCGGTGACGAGCGCCGCCCGGTCACCGAGCGCGCGCCGCATCTTCTGCGCACCGGCCAGCGGGGTGGCGGGGTCGCGGTCGTTCTGCGCGATGAGGATGTTGCGCTTGCCCTCGTCGGTTATCTCCACCGGCTTCTCGACCGGGTCCTGCCAGAAGGCGCAGGGCTGGATGTTGGCTGCTGCCGCACCGTAGAGCGGGTAGCGCTCGCGGTCGGTGGCGACGTTGCGCTTGTAGTAGTCCACCGAGGTGGGCCAGCGCGAGTCGGCGCACACCACGTGGAGCCGGCCGGCGATCGCGTTCTCCAGGTTCATCGTCGGCGGCTCGGGGAACGGGGGCAGCTCGGTGCCCTTGTCCAGTGCCTGCCAGGTCTTGGCCAGCAGGGTGAGGGACGCGTCGTCGTCGGCGTAGAGCTGGGCGAAGGTCATGTGGCGGAAGCCGACCCCGTCGATCTCCTGCTCCGGGGCCTCGTCCAGCCGCTCGGCGAGCTCGAAGTACTTGGCGCGCACCTGCTTCGCGGTGGTGCCGAGCCCGAACTCGGGGCGCTCGGCCGCCCACTCGGCGAAGTCCGGGAACCTGTCCTCCATCCCGCGCCCGAAGTCGCGGCCGGCCTCGGAGTCCCAGCCGTTGGGACCCAGGCTGCTGTCGAGCACGACGCGGTCGGTGGTCTCCGGGAAGAGCGAGGAGTACACCGCGCCCAGGTGGGTGCCGTAGGAGTATCCGAGGAAGGACGCGGTGCGCTCACCGAGTGCGGCGCGGATCCGGTCCAGATCGCGTGCGGTGTTGGCGGTGGTCGTGTGCGGGAGCATGTCCGCGGTCTCGGAGTTGGCGCACTGCTCGGCGATCTTCTCGCTCTCTGCGGCCCACTCGTCCACATCGGCCTCGGTGGCCGCGTACGGCGGGATGTTGCCCTTGGCCTGCTGCTCGTCGGTGAGGTCGCAGGTCACCGGGGTGCTGCGGCCGACCCCTCGCGGATCGACACCGATGACGTCGTAGGAGTCGAGCACGTCCTGGGGCAGGCCCAGCGCCTTGAGCTGCGCGGGGAAGGAGAGCCCTGCGCCGCCGGGGCCGCCGGGGTTGGTGAGCAGCACGCCGCGGCGCTTGTCGGGGTTCTTGCTCGCCAGTCGGCTGATCATCACCTCGATCGTGCGGCCGTCGGGCTTCTTGTAGTCCAGGGGCACGTCGAGCGTGCCGCACTCCACGCCGTCGGCGGCGACGTCCTCCGGACAGTCGGCCCATTTGATCGAGCCCGTCCCCGGGGAGCCGGGGGCGGGCGTCGCGGCGGACGAGGCGGGGACCGCGGTGAGCGTCGCCGTGGAGGCGGCCATCACCACGGCGAGGGACAACAGCTTTCGCATGTGCACATGCCTTCCTGGTGGCGCGGGGCAGCGCCACCCCATGGGGTTCGGACGAGGGTCGGTTCAGACGGTCATGCGGCGCAGCACGTCGAGCTGGGCGTCGCTGTAGAGCTCCGTGATGACCTCGACCAGGGCTCGCTGGGTGAACTTCTCGCCGCGCGGTGCGTCGGCGCACACTCCGGCCGGTGCCGGGAAGGTCTCCTTCAGCTCCTTGGTCACGGGCAAATCGCGCAGACGGGCGGCCAGGTCCCGGCGGGTCGGTTCGTCCGCGTCCGGCGGGAGCTCGTCGAACTCCAGCAGCACCGGGTCCTCCGCGTGCTCCCGCACGGACTCGGCGTACCGGGAGAGCACTTCGGGTGCCAGGAGGTGGGCGAGCACCACGTTCAGCGAACGGTCCGCCTCCGAGACCCGGACCCCGTCGAAGGCCGCCGCCAGTTCGGGCGGCAGCTCCACCGGGGCCTTCTGGTGGAGGATCACCGACAGCTCCGCGCGGGTGCGCTGCATCCGCTCGATGGCCGCGGCGAGTTCCGCGTCCAGCTCGTGCAGTGCCTCGCCGGGATGCTCGGTGTCCTCCTCCAGGGTGCCGATCTGCGGCAGCGACAGGCCGAGGTCGGCAAGTCGCCTGATGCGCAGCACCCGTACGAGATGCGGTACGCCGTAGCTCTTGTAGCCGTTGGCGCGACGGTCGGGCTCCTTGAGCAGCCCGACGTCGTGGTAGTGCCGGACCGTGCGCAGGGTGGTCCCGGCCAGGTCGGCCAGTTGCTTGGTGCTCCACCCCACGACGTTCCCCGCCCCTCGATCCACCGGGGACGCGGGTGCGTCACCGGAGCACTCAGTGGAAACCATGCCGTTGCGGCACAGTCAAGCGGAACTTGCTCAACTGGCTTCCGGACAAAGGGAGTTGGCATCCGTGCGCCCTGTTCCGCGGCTGTTCCGCCGCCGGTTCGCGGCGCACGACGGGGTGCCGGGTGCCGCTCCGACGAAGTGGAGGACGCGAATCCGTTCACCGGTAGTTGAGTCCGGCACCGAATTGGTGCGTGTCGGCGGCGAGTCGGGTCGGACGCGAACGAGATCTTGTGCGTACGCGGTCACTGTGGCATGAATGTCTAGACCATTACTCGCACGATGAGAGGTGTCCTCGTGAGGCCCACCCCAAGGCTCTCCGCGCTGAGCACCGCCGCCTGCCTCCTGGCCCTCACCGCCTGCGGCGGTTCCGAGGACAGCGGCGCCGACAAGCCGACACTGCCTCCGGTGCCGACCGGCGTGACCGCCCACACCAGCAGCTCCACGACGGTGCACGTGATGTGGAACCGGTCGGACGCCGACAAGGTCCGGCGCTACGAGGTCTACCGCAACGGCGAGAAGGTCGAGACCGTGCCGGGCAAGCGCCACATGGTGGACATCGAGGGGCTCAAGCCCTCCTCCGCCTACACCTTCTCGGTGCGCGCCCGCGACGCCGAGGGCAACCTCTCCAAGCCCGGAGAGGCAGAGCGCGTCACCACCCCCTCCGCGGCCGAGGACGACAGCGAAGCGCCCACCGCGCCCACGGGGTTGAAGGCCCGGGCGGACGGCCCGCACTCCGCCACGCTGACCTGGGGGGCGTCGACCGACAACAAGAAGGTGACCAGCTACGACATCTACCAGGCCGGCACCCGTATCCACAGCGTCGACGGAGCGAGCACCACGGCGTCGGTGACCACGCTGCGCCCCGAGACCCGTTACACCTTCACGGTCCGGGCCCGCGACGCCGCCGACAACGCCTCCAAGGACAGCCCCTCGGCCCGCGTCACCACCGAGGCCGGCGCCGACGACTCCGGCTCCGAGGTGCCCACCGACCTCCAGGCCACCGTCCGCCACGCCAAGGACGGCCACCACCTGGAGCTGACCTGGAACGCGCCGAGCGTCGACGGCGAGGTCACCGAGTACGAGATCCATGTGGACGGCAAGTTCCGCTCCAAGCTCACGCTCGGGGAGTCGGCGCCCAAGTCGACCGCCAACTTCGGCCTCCCGGTGGGCAAGTCGGCGAAGACCTACGCCGTGAAGGTGCGCGGAAAGCTGCTGGACGGAAACTGGGGCGGCTTCAGCAAGGAGATCAAGGTCTCCACCGGCGAAGCGGGTGACGGGGACGGCGGAGGCTCCTCCGACCACGCGCACTGAGGTCCGTCGGGCCGGGGCGCGGGCCGGGAGGCGTCGGGGCACGGCCCTCGTTCCGACGCCCCGCGCTGCGGACGGGACGCGGCGTCGTTCTTCCCGCGACAGCGGCGCGGACGGTCAACCGGCCGCGGGGGCGCGGCGGTCGGGCCGCGGACCGGCAGCGCCCGGGCGGTTCACAGCCGGGTGCGGATGGTCCGCAGCTCGCTCAGTGCCTCCTCGGCCAGGGCGGTGGCGCGCTCCACCCGCTCGGCGAGCGAGCCGCCCATCGGCACCCGCGCCGCTCCCGCGACGTCCGTGCGTACGGCCGGGGTCGCGGAGCCGGGCGAACCCACCGCGGGCCCGGACGGGACTCCCGGCACGGTGGGCTGGAGCGTCAGGTCGAAGGCGATGAGGTCGGAGCGGTGCCAGGTCGAGAACACCTCGACCGGCCTGCCCTCCTGATCCGTGCTCGTGCCCTCCAGCAGCAGCAGCGGAGTCCCGGGGGCCACCGCGAGGGCCGCGTCCAGCGGGGGTGCCGCCGCGACCGCGCGGATCGTGCGCCGGCCGTCGGCGATCCGGCGACCGGTGGTCTCGGTGACCAGCTGGTGCAGCGAGCCGTGCGTCAGCGCCTCACGGTCCAGGCCGGACGCCACCTCCGCGGGCAGATGGGTGCGGATGAACGCCGCGGGCAGGTCGTCGACGCTGCGCAGCCGCTCCAACACCCAGACCTCGTCGCCGAGTTCGCTCACGTGGCCGGGCGCCGAGGCCGGCTCCAGCCGCAGCACCCGGGTGGAGGTCCGGGCGCCGCGCTGCTGCAGCTGCGCCATCAGCCCGGAGGAGAGGTCGACGTCGCGGTGCATCTCGGCGCGCGGCGCCACGACCGTTCCGCGCCCGCGCGCCCGGCGCACCAGCCCCTCGGACTCCAGCGTCGCCAGCGCCTGCCGCACCACCGAACGCGAGACGGAGAACCGCTCCTGGAGCTCGCTCTCGCTGGGCAGCAGATCACCCGGAGTCAGCTCGCGGTCGTGGATGCGCCCGCGCAGATCCGCGGCGATCCGGGTGTGCAACGGCGTCCTGGCCACGTCGCCCTCTCCTGTCCCGTGCGTCCGCTGCGTCGAACACGCGGCCCGCTCTCCTGTCGGCAGGCTCAGGTTAGGGCACGCTCGGCCTCCTGGGCCGCGTCCCACACATGGCCCCAGCCCGGCGCCAACTCCGCCGCGCGCTCCGCCGCCAGGACGAGGCTGGCCTCGCGCGCCTGTCCGCTGCCGGCGATGTCGAAGGCGGTGCCGTGGTCGACGGAGACCCGCACCACCGGGAGGCCGACGGTGATGTTGACGCCGTCGTCGCCGTAGACGGCCTTGAACGGGGCGTGGCCCTGGTCGTGGTAGCAGACGACCACCAGGTTCCAACGTCCGCGCACCGCCTGGGGGATGAGGGCGTCGGCGGGCAGCGGCCCGTGTGCGTCCAGGCCCGCGGCCCGGGCCCGTTCGACGGCGGGCGCCAGTACGTCGGCGTCCTCGTGGCCGAAGATCCGGTTCTCACCGGCGTGCGGGTTGAGGCCGGCCACGCCGATGCGCTCGCCGGGGCGGCCCAGCGCCCTGGTGAACGCCCCGACCAGCGCGAGCACCGAGTCGGTCCGCTGGGGCGTGACTCCGGAGATCGCCTCGCGCAGCGAGACGTGCGTCGTCAGATGGAAGACGTAGAGGTCGCCCGCGGAGAGCACGAGCGAGAAGTTCCGTACGCCGAACTCGTGCGCCAGCAGCTCGGTGTGGCCGGGGAACTGGTGGCCTGCCGCGTGCATGGCGGCCTTGTTGAGCGGCGCGGTGACGATGCCCTGCACCGCACCCTGCTTGGCGAGCTCGACGGCTGCCACCACGTAGCGGTGCGCGGCTTCGCCCGCGTCGGGGTGGAGCCGGCCGAAGGGCACGTGGTCCAGTTCCGGTCCCGTCTGCACGACCTCGACCAGCCCCGGGTCGTTGGTCGCCTCGCGGGGGTGGGAGAGGACCCGGACCACCGAGGGGTCGGCGCCGACCGCTTCGCAGCCGCGCCGCAGGGCGTCCGCCGTGCCGATCACCACGGGAACGCAACGCTCGCGCAGCTGCGGGTGGTTGAGCAGCGTGAGCACGGTGATCTCGGGGCCGATCCCGGCGACGTCGCCGAGGGTGAGTGCGAGCACGGGCCTGGTCATCGAGGATTCTCCGAATCGTTCGGGGTGCGCAGTGTGCGCAGGAGCAGGGAGAGGGTGGTGCGGTCGCCGAAGCCGCCGGCCTTGGTGACCACGGGCAGCCCGTGCAGCGGGCCGCCGGCGATCTGCCCGTGGGGGACGCCTTCGGTGACGAGCCCGCGGACGGTGACGCCGTGCGCGCCCACCGCGGCGAGGAACGCGCCGGCGCCGTCCCCGCCGACCAGTACGACGGCGTCGAAACCGTGGTCGGGCAGGGTCAGGGCGTGCGCGGCCCGGCGGGCGAGCGCGGTCGCCAACCGGGCGCCGGGTAGCGAGTCGGTGCGCTCCTCCGGCGAGAGCAGGACCACCGCGCCGCTGCCGGACGGCAGCGGGCGGGCGATGTCCTCGGGCAGCTCGTCGGCGTCGGTGCGTACGACGGTGACCGCCTCGTGCGGTGAGGCGTACGCGCCGTGCGGGGCGTCCGCGGTCGGGGTGCCGCCGTGCGAGCTGTCGCCGCGCGGCGGCGCGCCGGGCGCGGTCCCGGCGGC
This sequence comes from Streptomyces sp. XM4193, assembly GCF_023072595.1. GTDB lineage: Bacteria > Actinomycetota > Actinomycetes > Streptomycetales > Streptomycetaceae > Streptomyces. The sequence continues at coordinate 103,906 of NZ_JALLGK010000007.1, read as the reverse complement.
GGCGAGGGCCGCCACCTGCTCCCGGGCCACCGCGTGGTGCGAGGAGACCAGGACCAGCGGACGGCGTGCGAAGGGAGGCGCGTCGGCCGTGCGCCGGGGCGCGGCCCCTCCGTCCGCCGGACGTGCCCACAACTCGGCCAGCGGGGCGGCGAGTCCGGCCGAGCCCGCGGGTACGACGCGCGGGCCCAGCAGGTCGACGGCTTCGGCGAGACGGGCCAACTCCTCGTCGGTGCGGGCGTCCACGGCGACCACCGGCGCGCGCCGGCCGGCCTCCTCGAGTGCCGCGGCCCACTGCGCCGCGGTCGGGAAGGTGCCCAACCCGACCGCGCCGGGCACCAGTTCGGTCAGCGCGTCGAGGGTGACCGGGGTGACCGGATCGCGACCGGCCGGGGACCGGGACACGGGGACGTCCCGCACCAGCAGTCGGCCCCGCACCACCGTGCGGTGCATCGACGGATAGGCCGGGCAGAGCACCACCAGGGCGTCGGGGTGGGCGGCGCGGCGCGCGTCCAGGGCGCCGGACAGCTGGCCGGCGACCGAGCCGCGCAGCGTGGAGTCGACCTTGAGGTAGAGCCGGTCGTCCGCGGCGAGGCCCTCGCGCTCGACCGCCGCGCGGGTCGTACGCCGCGCCTCCTCGTGGCCCAGCGCGCGGGCGTCGGTGGAGACCGCCGTCGCTCCCCGGGCGGGACCTTGAAGCGTCGGGGCGTCAGGCTTCGGGTCGTCAGGCTTCGGCTCGTCGTGCGTCGGGGTGTGACCGGAGCCGGCGTGGCCGGGTTTGCCCGGGAGCCGGAGGACGGTCGGCCAGCCGGCCCGGGCGAACTGGACGCCGGTGTCGTTGGCGCCGGTCAGATCGTCGGCGACCACCAGTACCCGCCCGCTCATGTGCGCGCCTGCCCGTCCGTCCGGCCGGAGTCCGGCGAGGGCGGTGCGGCCGTGGAACCGCCGTGCCCGGCGCCCGGCCCGGCGTCCGCGGCGCCGTCCGGTGCGGTTCCGCCGGCTCCGGGGCCGACCTCCGCGGCTCCGGCCTCGGGCGGGCCGCCGTTGCCGCTCGGATCCGCTCCGGACTCCTCGTCCAGGAGGTTGCCGTCCTCGTCGACGACGGTGAGCCCGCCCTCGCGCTTGAGGACCCAGGAGGCGAGCAGCGGGGCCAGCACGGCGGTGATCAGCGCGGAGGCCGCCACCTGGGCGGTGGCCGTCTCCACGTACGGCGCGAACTTGGGATCGGCCGCCCCGACGATGGCCGGGGTGGCGATGGCGTTGCCGGCCGTGGTGGCGGCGGCGAAACCGAGGCCGCTCTTGTTGCCGCGGCGCAGCACCAAGCGGTAGCCGAAGTAGACCAGCGCGCCGGTGAACGGGGCGACGATCGCGCCGACGACCAGCCCGGAGGCTCCGCCCTTGACGACCGCGCCCAGGTCGATGCCGGTGCCCAGACCGAAGGCGAAGAAGGGGATGACGATGTTCGGGGTGGCGCGCATGATGTCGCGCCACTTGGGGTCGAGGTTGCCGACCAGCATGCCGAGCAGGAACGGCACGACCGCCGCGAGCAGCAGGGTCCCGGGGATCGCGGCGAGACCGGACATGCCGAGGAAGAGCATGGAGAAGAACGGGCCGTCGTTGATCGCGGAGGCCAGGTACGCGCCTCGGTCCCGCTTGTCGCCGTAGCGACCGGTGAAGGCCAGCCACAGGCCGCCGTTGGAGTTGTCGATGGCCACCAGCAGCGCCAGGATCGAGACGCCGGCGACGCCGTCGATGCCCACGACGAGGCCGAGCAGCACCACCGCGCCCGCCGGGATCAGCGACTTCGCGGTGAGGATCACCGCGGCGTGGGCGAGTACGGGTCCGCTGGTGCGGGCGGTGACGTGGGTCCCGGTGGCGAAGATCAGCAGGGCGATCAGCGCCATGGCGCCGTCCTTGAACAGCGCCGTGGTGAAGCTGCCGATCTCCAGAGCCGGCATGGCGAAGGTGCCCATGACCGAACCGAGGATGAGGGGCACCAGCATCAGGCCGCCCGGAAGCCGGTTCATGGCGTCGAAGAGCGGGACGATCGTGCGGTCCTCGTGGGGTGAAGGTTTCATGGGCTCTCCGTGATCACGCCAGGAAGTCGGACAACTTGTCCGTACGTTATGTATGTACGTTCGCGCTGTCCCGTCACCTTGTCAACCCCTCGGCCGTGCGCCGCCGCGACCGGCCGGAGCCCCGCCGACATCGGCCTGCGGGGCGTCCACCCGCACCGTTGCCGACGGACCCCGCGCCGGCCCGGGTGGCGCCGCACGTTCGGTGCCACCCGCATTCCCGGCCGCCGGCCGGTCCGCGCCGATGGGGGAGCGGTGTGCGGAAGACGGGTGGTGAGCACTCATGTGCCTGGCGCCCGGGGCGAGTTGACTCACCTCTGTCGGCCCGAACACACCACCCGGTGTACCGCGGCACCCGACCACACGAGAGGAACAGCCATGAGCGTTCTGGACCTGCAGCACCTCGAGCCCGAGCTCAACGCCTTCAACGCCGCCTCCTGGAGCGTCACCAGCAGCTCCAGCGACTGCTGCAAGAACGAGCCGGAGCTCGAGCAGCAGTGATTCCCCGGCTCGTGCGGAGGTGAGTCTCGCCTCCGCACGAGCCGTTCCCCGCGCCGGCCACCAGACGCTCCCGGACTCACAGAGGCTTCAGATGCGCAACGAACGCTGGGTCAACCGCTTCCACTACGCCTGGAACAACACACTGTTCTTCGACCCGCTCGATGTGTACTACGAGCCGCGGGCTGATCACTTCCTGGCCTCGCTGGACGAGCACAAGCGCGCGCTGTTCCGGCGCAGCGGCATCTGGTGGAGTCACCGGCACAACCGCGAACTCCCCGCCCAGGGCTGGAAGATCCATGTGTCCGCGGAGCCCGGCCGGGTGCGCGAAGTGGCCGCGAAGGTGATCGACTGCCTCACGGCGCGGCGGGTGGACTTCAAGATCGCGCTCGACGTCAACATCTACGAGATCCTCAACTCCAAGGCCATGGCACGAGGCGGTGGCGGAAAGCTCGTCACCGTCTACCCGCGCGACGACGAGGAGTTCCGCAGCTGCCTGGCGGACCTCGCCGAGCGGCTGGAGGGCATCGAGGGCCCCTACGTCCTGTCCGACCTGCGGTACAAGGACCACCGGACGCTCTACTTCCGCTACGGGCAGTTCCTCGACACCCACGAGATCGATGTGCTCGGGCGCAGAGTGCCGCACATCCAGGGCCCCGACGGACCCGTCCAGGACATCCGACGCCCCGGCAACGCGCATCCGGACTGGGTCGCCTGGCCGTTCGACGACTGGAAGCCCGAGCAGGAGCCCGAGGGCGACGGACTGCTCGGCGGCCGTTTCCGGGTGACCGGGGCGATCCAGTTCTCCAACAGCGGCGGCGTCTACACGGCGCAGGACACCCTCGACGGCGACCGCAAGGTGGTGCTGAAGGAGGCGCGTCCGCACACCAATCCGAACCTTCGCCAGGCGCACGACGCGGTGGAGATCCAGGCCCGCGAGTGGCAGTTCCTCAACCGGCTGGCCGACGAGGGCTCCTTCCCGGTGCCCATCGCCCGGTTCCAGCACTGGGAACACCACTTCATCGCGATGGAGTTCCTGCCGGGCGCCGACATCCGGGCGGTGCTGCTGGACCGGAACCCGCTCACCCGGCCCGGTTCGCACCCCGAACGCTCGGCGGAGTTCCTGAAGCTCTATCTCGACGTCTTCCGCGAGCTGGCCACCACGATCCACGCCGCCCACCAACGCGGCGTCGTACTCGGCGACTTCACCCCCGCCAACGTGCTGATCGACACCGAGACCCACCGGGTGAGCATCGTCGACCTCGAGGCGTGCCGGCTCCTGGAGCCCGAGCACGCCGCCGCCGAGCAGGCGCTGAGCCGGCCGGTGGAGCTGTTCACCCCGGGCTTCAGCCTCTCCAGGAACAAGTACCGTCTCACCGGCCCCGAGAGCGACCTCTTCGGTCTGGCCACCTCGATGGCGTACTTCGTCTTCCCGATCGCCGCCATGTCCTATCTGCGCGAGAACGTGCTGGAGAACTTCGGGGTCTTCTTCGAGGCGCTGGGCTGGCCGGAGAGCGTCCACCGGCTGGTCACCGACCTCGCCGCGGCACGCGTCGGTCTGCCCGAGGTGCTGGAGGCGCTGTCCGACGAGGAGGCGCTGCTCGGCGCGGTGCGCGCCCCCGCAGTCCCCGTGGTCGACGAGGAGCGGATGGGTTGGGCACGGACCGAGGCCGAGGTGGCGGCGTTCGTCGCGGCCGTCGCCGACCCCGAGCGCGCCACCCTCTTCCCCGTCGACCCCTTCACCCACATCAGCAACCCCCTCAGCCTCGGCTTCGGAGCGAGCGGTGTGCTCTGGGCGCTGAACGCGAGCGGTGCCCCGATCGAGCCGCAGTGGCGCGACTGGCTGGAGCGGGCCGTCGACGACATGCGCACCGAGGCACACCCGGACGGGCTGATGACCGGACTGGCCGGGATCGCCTGGGCGGCCGACTCGCTCGGACTCCGGGAGCAGGCCCGACGGCTGCTGGCCCGGGCCAACGAGCGCGCCCCCGAGGTGGGCGACCACTCCTTCTACTACGGGCTGTCCGGCGTCGGCATGACCAATCTGCGCTTCCACCTGAGCGACGGCGACCCGCGCCATCTGGAGGCCGCCCGCGAATGCGCCCGCGCGCTGCGGGAGTCGGCGGTGCGCGAGGACGGAACGGCCCACTGGCGCAACGCCTTCACCCGCGAGGAGCCACTGAGCGGACTGGGCTACGGGCAGGCCGGCGTGGCGCTCTTCCTCCTGCGGATGCACCAGATCACCGGCGAGGACGGGTACTTGCGACTCGGCCGCGAGGCCCTCGCCTTCGAGATGTCCCGGGCCGGCGCGGGCGGCGCCGCCTCCGACGACCGGGAGATGGTGACCTTCGCACAGGGCGGCACCGTCGAGCCCTACGTCGAGGTGGGCGCAGCCGGAGTGCTCCAGGTCCTGCTGCGCTACGGCGACCTCGACCGGGCACGCGCGGTGGCACGCGGACTGGACTTCCGGTTCTCGGTGCTCCCGGCGTACGGCTTCGGCATCAGCGGCGTCGCCGACGCGCTGCTGGACGCCGCCGACTTCACCGGGGACCCCTCCTACCGCACCATCGCGCTGCGCCAACTCGACTACGTGCGCTCGACGTTCCTCTTCGAACCCGACCCGCGCTTCGGACTGCCGCGCGAGGCCGGGCAGCGGCTGCTGGGAGTGCCGGGAGAGGGGATGACGCGCTGCGCCACCGACTACCTGACCGGCTCGGCGGGGGTGCTGCGCGTACTGCACCGGGTGAACAACGCGGGAGGGGCGGACTTCCTGCTCGACGAGGCGGCGCCGTGAAGGAGCTGTGGCAGACGCTGCGGGGCCACCGACCCAGGTTCCTCGCGCTGATGATCGCCGAGGCGGGCACCGGCGGCATCGAGGCGCTGCTCCACCCGCTCCTGCTGAAGGCGATCTTCGACCAGGCCATCCTGGCCGGCGACTTCCACCGGTTCGCGCTGCTCGGTGGCTGCTACCTGGTGCTCGGACTGACCCTGAACCTCGCGGCGTTCTGGATCTCCACCTGGCGCAAGCGGTTCGAGAACACCGTCATGCTCGGCCTGGAGAGCGAACTGCTGGGCCGCACCCTGGCACTGGACGGACGCAGACTCTCCGGACCCGGACACGCCTCGTACGTCAGCCGCATCCACAACGACGTCAAGGAAGGCGTACTGCCCTCCATCGACGTGTGCGTACGCGTCGGCAAACTGCTGGTCACCTCGGTGGTCTTCCTCGGGGTGCTGCTCTGGCTCTCCTGGCAGGCCAGCCTCGTCCTGCTGCTGGTCGTCCCGCCGCTGGTCCTGGTCAGCAACCGGCTCGCCAAGCAGATCGAGAAGAACACCGGGCCCGAACGCGAGGCGGAGGCCGGGTACGTCAACCGGCTGAGCGCCACCCTCGGCGCCTTCCACGCGCTGCGCGGCATGCCCGCGCTGATGCCCGCCACCCGGGAGACCAACCGACGCGGACTCGGCGGCTACCTCGACCTGACCTACGTCAACTACCGGCTGACGGTCAAACAGCGCACCCTGAGCAATGTGACGATGAACCTCTCGGACACCGCCTCCATGGTCGTCGGCGCGTTCTTCGTCTTCAGCGGCAGGATGACCTTCGGCAGCTTCCTGGCCTTCGTCAACTCGCTCTGGCGGGCGGTGACCGGCATCTTCGACCTGATCAACCTGATCCCGCAGGTCCGCCGCAACACCGCCGTGCTCCGGCGCATCCACAGCCTCCGGGAGAGCCGCCACGAGCCCTGCCACCGAGAGGGCGCGCAGGTGCGACTGCGCGGGGCGAGCGTGCGCCACGACCCGCGGTCCGCCACCGAGGTGCGCCTGCCGGACTTCGAACTGGCCGCCGGGGAGAAGGTGTTGCTCCGGGGCCCGAACGGCTGCGGCAAGACCACGCTGCTGCACGTGCTCGGCGGAACGCTGGCCCCGGACACGGGTGCGGTCACCCTTCCGCCACGGGTCGCCGCCCTCACCGCGCCGGTGAACCTCCCCCCGCTGCCGGTCGGGGAACTGGTGCCCGACGCCGAACTGCGCGGCGCCCTGATGCTCGACGGACTCCTCGACCAGCTGCCCGCCAACCTCTCCTCCGGCCAGCGCCAACGCGTGGGTGTGGCAGCGCTGCTCGGCGAGGAGGCGGACGTCTACCTCGCCGACGAGCCGTTCGCCAATCTCGACGAGCACGGCCGGGACACCGTCCTGCGCGAACTGGTCGAACGCACCGCCGGGCGGGCGCTGCTGGTCGTCCACCACGGCGAGGAGGGACTGGACGTCCGCTTCGACCGCGTGGTCACCCTGCGCCGCCCGACCGGCCCCGCGCCCGCCGACGAGGCACCGGCCACGACCTCGGCGACGGAGCCGTCGCCGGCGACCGTCGAGCCGTCCCTCGCACGCGAGTTCGCGCCCTCACAACGGGGCGACCACGCCGACTGACACCCCGCCCCACCGCAGGAGCCGCAGCGCTCGGGGCCGCACCGGTGGGGCGCGGCCGGCTCCCCGGGCGCGGCGGTGCGCGGCGGGGCGAACCGGACGCCTGCGCCGCCCCGCCGCCGGTCGGCAGCCTCAGTGCACGGGGAGCCGGCCGTGCTCCGGACCGTGTTGCGACCGCACCGCCCCGGCGAAGGCGGTGCGGTTGGGGTGCCCGGTCTTCTGAAGCAGGCTCGCCACATGCTTCTCGACGGTGCGGGGCGAGATGTGCAGCGCCGCGGCGATGTCCTTGTTGGCGGTCCGCTCGACCAGCAGCCGCGCCACCTCGTACTCCCGGGCGGTGACGCCCTGGCGGCGCAGTGTCGGCGGCACGTGCTCGACCCCCTTGCGCCGCTGCCGCACCGGGGCGCCCATGCCGCGCAGCAGCGCCCGGCAGGCGCCGGCCGCGGCCGCGAGCCGTGCGCCGTGGAAGTGCTCCTCGGCCTCGCGCAGCCAACACACCGGCTCACCCCACCCGTTGAGATGCGCCTCCTCGGCGACCAGACGCAGACCGAGAGCACGGGCGGTCGGGTAGCGGACCGCCGCCTCCAGTGCCAGCCGGGCCTGCGCGGTCGCCTCGTCGCGCTGCTTCTCCCTGCCCAGCAGCACCGCCTTCGCCAGCCGGGCGAAGAACTGGTTCCAGTGCGTGCTCGCGTGGTGCACGCCCTGCTGATCGCTGTGATGTCCGCTGCCGAGCCGGCCCTCGAGCACCCCCAGCAACAGGACCGGCCCGTATCGGCCGAAATCCTCCACGCTGGGGTTCTGGGCCTCGTGCACCTGCGCTCGGGCGAACTCCCGGTCGGCGTCCCCCCGGCGCTCCTCCAGCAGTGAGCAGAACGCCCGCGCCGCCCCGTACGCCATCGGGTCCAGTCCCGGCACCGACTCGGCCGGCGGACACAGGCCCGACAGCACCTCCTCCATCTCCGCACGCCGGCCGCGGTGCGCCAGCAGCGTGGCCCGGGCGAGCCCGATCCGGGCCAACGCCCCTGCCAGGCCCAGCCGTTGGGCCTCGGTCTCCAGGGCGCGCAGCCGTGAACCCGCCGACGCGAACTCGCACCGGCGCATCTCCTCGCGCGCCAGCGACAGCCCGATCTCCTGCGTCAGCGCGGGCATGCCCAGCCGCTGCGCCTCGCGCAGAGCCTGTTCGACGCCGGCCTGCTCACCGCCCCGTTCGGCCTCGACGAGCGCCAGCCGCGCCTCGGCGAGCACGGCCTCGGCGGGAAGCCGGTGGGCGAGGGCCAGGCTGCGGGCGGCGGCGAGCTGGATCAGTACGGCCGAGTCCTCGCTGTCGGCGGTCAGCCGCGAGAGCAGCAGCGCCGCCCGGCAGGCGACTTGCGGCAGCTGCGCGCGACGGGCGCCGGCCAGTGCGCGGTGGGCGAGTTCCCGGGCCGTGCGCAGCCGGGTGGGGCCCAACCGGTGGGGTTCGACCTGCGCGGCGGCCAGGTCCACGACGGCCGCCTCGGCACCCCGCGCTCCACCGGGCAGCGACCAGCAGGCGAGTTCGAGGTGGGCCAGCGCGCGGTCGGGTCGGCCCGCGAGCAGCGCGAGTTCGGTCAGCCGGGCGTGGAGCCGGGCACGGTGCGCGGGGGACAGATCGTCCGGCAGCGACTGGGCGCTGTTGACCAGGGCGGCGACCGGGGCGAGCCGCGCGGTGTGGGCGACGGCCTCCAGCACCGACTCCAGCGCCCTGCCCCGGGCGGCCGAACCGGCGTTCGCGGCAAGACGGTTGGCGCGTCCCAGCAGCGCCGGCACCCGGTCGCCCCCGCCCGCCGGCAGGGCGCACGCCACCTCCCGGCAGTACAGGTCCACGGCCGCGGCGGGGTCCTGGCCCAGCTCGTGGAGCTCGGCCGCGCGCACCCGCCACAGACCGGGAACCGGTTCTCCCGACTCGCCCAGCTCCACCAGCGCGCGCGCCAACTGCCGGGCCCGGGCGGCCCGGTCCAGCGGGCCGAGCCCGGCCAGTTGCACCTCGGCCACCAGCCGGTACCGGAAGGCGTACCAGCTCGGGTCCGCCCGGTCCGGGACGATCAGCGAGGCGGCGGACAGCGCCCGTACGACGGCGGAGAGCCGGTCGTCGTCCCAACCCAGCGCACGGCGCGGGACGGAGAGCGGAAAGCGCGACCCGAAGAGCGCGGCGACGCTCAGGAAGTCCGCACCGTCCGGTCCCAGTCCGGCCACCCGGCAGCGCAGATCGGCGGCGACCGCTGCCGGGATCGCGCGGGGGTCCCGCCCCTCACCGTCCGGCCGGTGGAGCAGCTCGGTCACCACGAAGGGGATGCCGCCGCTGCGTTCCATCACCGTCCGCACCCGGGCGTCGGAGACCTCGGACCGGGCCGACGCCCGGGTGCGGACGAGGAGTTGGTGCACCTGCGCGGCGGTCAGCGGCCCGAGTTCCAGCACCGTCGCCACTCCGCGCTGACGGGCCCGAGGCGCCAGTTCCTGCGCCACCGCACTCTCCGTCCGCGCCGTGAGCAGCAGCGCCACCGGCAGCCGGGCGAGATGGTCCAGCAGATACTCGACCACGGCCAGCGTGCCGGGATCGGCGTCATGGAGGTCGTCCAGCACCAGCAGCACCCCGCGCCGGCGTCCCGCGTCGGCGAGCAGCCGCAGCACCGACTCGGCGACCACCACCGGAGATCCGGCCGGGTGCGGAGCACCCGAGAGCAGCCGCGCGAGCACACGTCCGTACCGGTCCGTCCCGGCCTGCCCGGCGGGGAGCCCGGACCTGGTCAGCGCATGCAGCGCCGCCGCCAGAGACCGGTAGGGCACCTGCGGCCCCACGGTGCCGGCCCGGCCCGTTCCGGTCGCCGTCCGGTCGCCGGCCAGCGCGACCGCCTCGGCGGCGAGCCGGGTGCGGCCGGCGCCCGGCTCGCCGGTCAGGAACACGGCCCCTCCCCGGCCGGCCCTCGCCTCCTCGAGCACGGCTGCCAGGTGCGCCGTCTCCGGGCCGCGCCCGACGAGCGGGCAGGCGGTGCGGGCGGGGCGGTTGCCGTCCGCCGCCCGCCCGCCGTCGGCGCACTCCTGAGGCGCCCGCGGGCTCTGGACCCACTGGTCCGGCGGGCGGGGGCGGTCCGGGGCCCGGCGGTCCGCGACATCGTGGCCCGGGGCACGGTGGCCCGGGGCACCCTGGTCCGGGGCGCGGTGGTCCGGCAGGCTCTGGTCCCGGGGCCGGAGGTGCAGGGCTGCGACGGTTTCGGAACGGACTGGCGTCTGCGTCATCGGTCTCTCCTGGTCCGGGAAGAGAAAGCTCGACTCGATCGATTCCGCGGCGGGACCGGGGGCACGGCTTCGGCGTCGGGCCGGGTCCGGCCCGGGCCACCGCGGTTCTCCGGTGCGGCACGCGGGTGCGCGGCTCACGATAGGGAGCGCCGACAGCCGTTCCCAGCCGTCTCTTTGGGGGGCTTGCCGCGGCGCCCGTCCCCCTCCGGGCGGGGCCGCACCGCGGCTCGGCGCCTCCGGCGCGTGCGGCGCCGTACGACCCGTACGAGCCGTACGAGCCGTGTGCCTCAGCCGTCGTCGAGGCTGTCCTCCCGCACGACTCTGGCGAGGTCGATCTTGGTGTACGCCGGTCGGCCCGCCTGCCGGTACTTGGCCTTGACGCGGTTCAGGTAGTCCTTGGCCGTGTGCACCGTGATGCCCGCACGCCGCGCGGCCGACTTCAGCGTCATCCCGGACGCGTAGTCGAGCAGCACCTGCCGTTCGCGGGGGGAGAGACGGGGCCGGGACGGGCTGTCGTCGTGGGCGCAGGCGAAGGCGAGTTCGGGGGAGTGGGCACCGCGGCCGGCGGCGACGTCCTCGATGGCGGCGACCAGGGTGGGCAGGTCGTTGTCCTTGGTCAGGTAGCCGTCGGCGCCCGCCCGGATCGAGGCGATGACCTGGGTCCGGTCGGGCACGGTGCTGATCACCAGGACGCGGCTGCCGGAGCGCAGCAGGCGGCGGATGTTCTCGCCGGGCGTCGAGTCGTCGCGCAGCCGCAGATCGAGCAGGACCACGTCCGCCGGTTCGTACGGCGCGGCCGGCGGGGCGGGGTCCAGCAGCCGGGCGACGGTGGTGGCCGTGGCGACCAGTCTCAGCTGCGGGGCCTGCCCCAGCCACGACCGCATGCCGTCGGTCAGCATCCGGTCGTCGTCGACGAGCGCGACGGTGATCACCCCGGCCACCTCAGCTCCACCCGTACGCCCTCTCCCGGCGCCGTGTCGAGCACTGCTCGTCCACCGACCTGCGCCATCCGGTCGTGCACGGAGCGGCGCAGCCCGAGGCCGGGCTCGTAGTCGCTCGGGTCGAAGCCGGGCCCCCGGTCGACCACCGTGACCTGTACGCTCCGGCGCGAGGTGTCGCCGGTCGCGGTGACGTACGCGTGGTCGGTGCCAGCGTGCCTGCGCACGTTGTTGAGCGCCTCGCGGACCGCGTCGGCGAGGGCTGTCGCGACCTCGGAGGGGACCTCGGGCAGGGTGTGGCACTGGACGGTGACGCGCAGTCGGAGCCGCTCTGCGTCGGCGACCGCGCCCTCCAGAGCCTCGGCGAGGCTCCGGTGGGCCTCCTCGTCGGCGGTCTGCTGGACGAGGCGTCGCAGCCGCGCGGCCTCCCGGGCACAACGTTCGCGCACATGCGCGGAGTTGGCGTCCACGCTGCCGGAGGCGAGGGTGGTGAGGGTGGCCAGCACGGTGTCGTGCAGCATCAGATGGTGCTCCAGGCGCTCGGCGTAACGCGCCTTCCTCGCCTCGGCGGCCAGGGCGCGCGCGTTGGCGTCGTCGAGCATCCGGCCCTGCCGGCGCAGGTACCACCAGAAGGTCCACGCCATCGCGGCGGAGAAGAGCAGCGAATTGGTGTGGCCCAGGATGACGGCGGTGCCGGCCGAGACCAGCCGGTACCCCAGCAGATGGGTCAGTGCCAGCAGCGCGACGGCGCCGAGCAGTGTCCAGCGCCGCAGCACCACCGCGGCGGCGGCGCTGGAGGAGGTGCCGAGCAGCATCACCCAGCCGAGCTCGGCGGACTGGTCCGCCCCGCCCCAGGCGTACAGCACCAGCGGGAGAGCGGCGCCGTTGACGAGGATGTCGGCCCACAGGAACCGGCGGTCGAACCAGCCGCGGCGCAGGGCCGTTCCGAAGAGCAGCACGCTCAGGGCCAGTGCGATCAGCAGCGCCGCGTAGTGGGCCGGCTGGTCCCGCTGGTGCTGCAGTACGGCCAGCAGACCCACCGTCAGATGGCTGACCCGGTAGAGCATGGTGGCCAGGAGCATGAAGGACTGGGCACGTTGGAGCCCGGAGCCGATCGCCGTCGAATCGGGCGGTGTTCTCGGCCCGGTCAATCGCGATAATCGCGACGACACCGTCCCCGCCCTTCCTCGCGCGGCTGCCCCGGCGTCCGAAGTCGCTGCTGCGGGTGGCGAGTTCGGCCACCGCTGCGCCGTCGGGAGCCCATGACCGGGCACATCCTAGCTCAGCATGTTCATGAGGAGACAACGCCGGACGGTCCGCCCAAATCCGGAATGTGAGGTTCCGGGCTCGGGCGGCGGGAGGACCGGCATACTTCTCGCTGAGTGTCCGGTGGCTGTCGCCGGCGTGCGGTCGCCCCGGCCGGCCCGCCCTCCCCGGAGTGCCCGGCGAAGGTGCGACTGTGTGCTGTCCGTCGTGCGGGCCGGACGGCCGCGGCGGTGAAATCTCGTCAACTTGCTTGTCTGCGGCGTGTCCCAGGGGTTGCCGCCCCTTGTTCGGAGTCGCGACCGTCTCGTCTTCAACAGCGCGCGGGACCGCTTGATGACTGATTGATCGATCTCCGTTGACCCGGTTGTGTCGATGGTGTGACCGATTGTGTTCGAGTTTGAGTCGATCCTGAGGGCTTCAACTCCCCTGATTCGAGCGGACGGTGGGGGTGGAGCTTCTGTAAACGTTTCCGAAAGTGCCGCCGGTGTTGCCGAAAGTGACCGCGAACGTGGTGAATTGCAGACCGAGTTGCGCCCGAGCGATCAAATTCGGTCGTACTCGGGCGCCCTTGTTTTGTCAGCGATCTACACAGCGCGGCCACATCAAATCACCGTACAACCAGGGACTTGGCCGATTGTGGCGCTGTGCGACGGGATGTGCCCGACCGTCTCCACCACTCGATGCCCGAACGGGCACGGCGGGGCGAAAGGGTCGTTGCCCCTTTTCCGCGGCGGATGTTGTCAGGAGACTGTGCTCAAGGCAGCTCTTGGTGTGGACCAATGTCCGTGTATCGGGGACCAAGGGCCTCCTGCAAAGGAGCAGAACCCGTGAAGACCGCCCGTCGTGGGCCGTACGTCGCCCCCGATGCTTCTGCGCGACGGCACAGCCCGAGCCGTGAGTGGAAGCCGAAGCCGCACGTCGACCGCGTGCCCGGCCGCAGCGTCACCGTCGCCGTCCGCTTTTCGAACCCGGAGCCCGGCCGCAGCCGAGCCGCGGCCGCCCTGCCCGAGCGGGCGCAACTTCCCGGACACGCCACCCAGTTGTCCGCAACCGTCAGTGGAAGCAGACCACTTCCACCCGTCGAGCCGTCGCCGTGCGCGCCGCTCGCTTCTCAGCGCCCGACCGCCGGGGCCGGGATCCGCCTGCGGCCTCCGGCCGGTGCCGCCGACCGTCCGGCGCGGCCCGCCGTCGGTGCGCCGGGTGCGTCACTCCCGGCACCGGACACCGTGCCCGGGCCACCCGGCCCGCCGCGGCAGACCCACCGTCGCAGCGCGCACGTCTGACCGTCCCGGCCGCCGCACTCGCGCGGCCCCGCGCGGTCGCCCGCACACCGTCGAGTCCGCCCGCCACCGGGCGAGAAACGTTCCGCCGCCACCCCACGATTCGTTGATACGGAGCGATATGGGCCCCCACGCACAACCCTCGACGCGGCTTCACGGCCGTGAACCGCAGCTCGCACAGATCCAGGACGCCATCCGGGCAGTGGCCACCTCCCGGCGGAGCAGAGTCCTGCTGACCGAGGCGCCGGTGGGCGCGGGCAAGACCCGTCTGCTGCGGGAGGCCGTCGCGATGGCCAGAACCGAGGGCTTCGCCGTCGGCGGCTCCGAAGCCGGACCGGCTGCGTCCCGGCCGTCCGGGGAGACGCCCGCGACCGGCTGGTTCGCTCCCGACAGCGGCGTTCCCGGGCAGGACTCCGGATCGCTCCCGGTACGGGTCTCGTTCGCCATCGAGGCCGCCAGGGCCGGTCTGCGCAACGACTCCGAGCACCCGACCGTGGTCGTCCTCGACGACCTCGACGTCGTCTCGCTCCCCGTTCTGGACAAGCTCTGCGACCTCGTGGTGGCCCGCGGCGGCCGTCCCATCCTGTGGCTCCTCGCCTTCACCCGGAACCGCGACAGCGCCACCGGTCTCGCCGGCACCGCCCCGGACCCGAGCTTGCCGACCTCCGAATCGGCCAAGGCGGCGCATGAGCGACTGCGCGGCCGGATCGCCGCCGAACAACTCACCGCGCTGGAACCGCTCAACGGCGAGGCGCTCGCCCAACTGGTCGCCGACGACGCCGGGGGTGCACCCGACGAAGCGCTGCTGGGCCTGGCCGAGAGCGTGAACGCCACCCCCCGCGCGGTGCGCGAACTCGTCCGCGGCCTCGTCGAGGACGGCGACATACAGGTCTTCGAGGGCACCGCCCGGTTAGCGGTCGCCACCGCCGACCGCACCTCCACCGGGGCCGGACTGCCCGCGCCCGTGCCCGCACGGTTCAGCGCCCTGATCCACCAGGAGCTGCGCAACCTCAGCGATCCGACCGTCAAGGCGCTGCGGCTGGCGGCGATACTGGGCTCGCCGTTCTCCCCGGAAGATCTGTCCGCGATGCTCTCCGAGGGACCGGTGGGACTGCTCGTCGCGGTCGACGAGGCAGTCGCCCACGGCCTGCTGGTGTGCGGGGAGCACGATCTCGCCTTCAGCAGCGAGCCGATCTGGCGGGTGCTGCTGGACTCCGTACCGCTTCCGGTGTGCGCGCTGCTGCGGCGTCAGGTGGCGGAGTCGCTCCTGTCCCGGCCCGACGGCACCGAGCGCGCGGCGCTCCAGCTGATCCACGTCGCCCAGCCCGGCGACACCGAGACCCTGCGGACCATCGCCGAGGGCGCCCGCCGAATGGTCACCGGCGACCCCTCGACCGCGGCGGCGCTCGCCGTGCACTGCATGGGGCTGGTGTCGGTCGAGCACCCCGACCGCACCCGGCTGGCCCGCACCGGCGTCGAGGCGTACACCAGGGCGGGCGAGCTGGACCGGGCGATCGCCCTGGCCAGGGCGGCGATCGAGGAGGCCGAGCTGCTTCCCGCGCGGTGCTCGGAGGCGCTGACGGCGGACCTGGTGGCACTGCGCGCCTCGATGTCGACGGCCCTGCTGCTGCTCGGCGACACCGGCCCGGCGCGCGCCGCCGCCGCGGGCGCGCTGGAGGGCTGCGGCCAGCACGACGCCGTGGTCACCTACCTCGCGGCCGGCTACCTCACGGGCCACAGCAGCGTCGCCCAGCAGACCTGGCGCATCCTCAGCTCGCCCGAGGACTACGAGGCCCCGGTGCTGGTCGGCGCGATGACCTTCTACGCCTTCGGGCAGTGGCGCCAGGGCCAGGTGCGGGAGGCGGTGCGCACGCTGACCGACGCCTGTGCGCTGGACTGCGGCGACCAGGGCGCTCCGATACTGGACCCCAACTGGTTCCTCGCGCTGGCGCTGACCCGGACCGACGAGTTCGAGCTGGCCGAAGCCGTCATCCAGCGCTGCGAACGCACCACTCCCGCCGGAGACGGGACGCTCGCCGCCGGAGTACCGGCGGTGCTCAGGGCCTCGCTGAGGCTGGCACAGGGTCGACTGGGCGAGGCGGCGCAGGCCGCGCAGTCGGTGGTGGCCGACCACGGGACGCAGGTGCCGATGCTGGCGCCGCAGGCGTGGCTGGTGCTCGCCGCGGTCGCTCTGCGCACCGGTGAACTCGCCCAGGCCGAGGAGCACTTGAGGACCCTGGCGGACTCCTACCCGCAGGACGCCTCCAGCCCCTGGTGGTCCACCCGTCTGATGCTGGCCGCCCAACTCGCCGAGGCACGGGAGGACAGCCGCTCCGCCGCCGACATGCTCGCCGAGATCGCCAAGCACCCCGAGCCCCTGCGCGAGTTGGTGCTGGAGGACTCGACCGCCGCCGCCTTCTGTGTACGGATCGCCCGCGCCGCCGACCGTCCCGAGCTGGCGCGCACCGTACTGGCCGCCACGGAACGGCTCAGCTGCACCAACGCCGATGTGGCGGCGGTCGTCGCCGCCTCGGTCCACGCCAGGGCGCTCGCCGCCGAGGACCGGGCCGCCCTCGCAGAGGCGGCCGAGCTGCACCGCAACCCCTGGGCGCGCGCGGCGGCCGCCGAGGACCTCGCCTGCCTGCTGCTGGAACGCTCCCGCAGCACTGCCGACGAGGACCGTGCGGCGCAGGAGCCCGGAGCGCAGGCGGCGGGCGCGTTCGAGGAGGCGGGCGACCACCGGCCGACCGGCCGCGACGAGGACCACGGCGCCGGGGAGAAGAGCGCCGAGGAGGCGGCGATCGGTGAACTGGACCGCGCCATGGCCGCCTACGCCGCGCTCGGCAGCGAACGCGACGCCGCGCGGGTGCGCGCCAGGCTGCGCAGTCTGGGTGTGCGCCGCCGGCACTGGACCCACGTCAAACGCCCGGTCTCCGGCTGGGAGAGCCTGACCAAGACCGAGCGCAAGGTGGCGGAGCTGGTCGCCGAGGGCCTCACCAACCGTCAGGCGGCCCGCCATCTGTTCGTCTCGCCGCACACGGTCGGTTTCCATCTGCGGCAGATCTACCGCAAGCTCGGCATCCAGTCCCGCACGGCGCTGGTCCGGTCCAGGGCCGAACAGGAGCCCCGGACCGAAGCAGCGCCGCCGCGGAAGGTCATTGCGAGCGCTTCAGCAGCGGTTCCCACCAGTCGCGGTTAGCGGTGTACCAGGCGACCGTCTCGGCCAGGCCCTCGTCGAAACCGACCCGGGGGCGGTAGCCGAGCGCGCGCAGCCTGCTGTCGTCCAGGGAGTAGCGGCGGTCGTGGCCCTTGCGGTCGGTGACCCGCTCCACCCGCTCCCAGCCCGATCCGGTCGCCGCCAGCAGGCGCTCGGTGAGCTCCAGATTGGTCAACTCGGCGGTTCCGGCGATGTGGTGGACCTCGCCGGGCTCGCCGAGTTCGGCCGCCAGCCGGATGGCACGGCAGTGGTCGTCGACGTGGATCCAGTCGCGCACATTGCCCCCGTCGCCGTAGAGCGGCACCTTCCGGCCGTCGGTGAGGCGGGTGACGAAGAGCGGGATGACCTTCTCCGGGTACTGGTGCGGCCCGTAGTTGTTGCCGCAGCGGGTCAGCAGCACAGGCAGCCCGTGGGTGCGCGCGTAGGAGAGAGCCAGCACGTCGCCGCCCGCCTTGGACGCCGCGTACGGCGAGTTGGGGCTCAGCGGTGCGCTCTCGTCCCAGGAGCCGGTCTCGATGCTGCCGTACACCTCGTCGGTGGAGACGTGGACGACTCTCGGGGTGCCCGCGGCCAGGCACGCCTCCATCAGGGTCTGCACCCCCAGGACGTTGCTGTGCACGAAGTCCGCGGCGCCCTCGATGGAGCGGTCGACGTGCGACTCGGCGGCGAAGTTGACCACCAGATCGTGCCCGGGCACGACTGTGCGCAGCAGCCCGGCGTCGCACAGATCGCCGTGGACGAAGGTGTAACTCCCCTCCACGGACTGGAGGTTGGCGAGATTGCCGGCATAGGTCAGCTTGTCCAGCACGGTGACCTGCGCGGCCGGGTCCCGGTCCGCGCCGAGGAGCAGTGAGCGCACGAAGTGCGAGCCGATGAATCCGGCGCCGCCGGTGACCAGGATCCTCATGAGCTCACCTGCATCGTGCTGTGGTCGCCCAGTACGAGCCGGTGTGCGCGCAGCGCCCCGGCCGAGGCGGTGACGTCCACCTCGCGGCCGATCAGCGAGCGTTCCACCCGGCGTACGCCCGTCATCGAGGCCCCGCGCAGCACGATCGAGTACTCCACCTCGCTGTCGACGATCGAGCAGTTCCGGTCGATGGAGGTGAACGGCCCGATGTAGGAGTCGCGGATGTGCGTGCCCGAGGCGATGACGGCCGGCCCGACGATGCGCGACCCGGTCACCGTCGCGCCCTCCTCGACGACGACGCGGCCGACCAGCTCGCTGGAGTCGACCCGGCCCTCGCAACGCGCGGGCACACCGTCCAGCACCAGGCGGTTGACCTCCAGCATGTCCGCCACGTTCCCGGTGTCCTTCCAGTAGCCGGACACCTGCGTCGCCTCGACCCGGCAGCCCGAGTCGATCAGCTCCTGGATGGCGTCGGTGATCTCCAACTCGCCGCGCCAGGACGGTTTCAGCTCGGCGACGGCCTCGTGCACCCGGGAGGTGAAGAGGTAGACGCCGACCAGGGCGAGATCGCTCCTGGGGTGCTCGGGCTTCTCCTCCAGCCCGATCACCGCCCCGCGTTCGTCGAGCTCGACGACGCCGAAGGCACGCGGGTCGGAGACCTGGGTGAGCATGATCTGAGCGTCGGGCCTGCGTTCGCGGAAGCGCTGCACGAGGTCGCTGACGCCGCCGACGATGAAGTTGTCGCCGAGGTACATCACGAAGTCGTCCTCGCCCAGGTAGTCGCGGGCGATGCGGACCGCGTGCGCCAGGCCCAGCGGTGCCTCCTGCGGGAGATAGGTGACCTCCAGCCCGAACTGCGAACCGTCGCCGACCGCCGCCTCGATCTCCGGCGCCGTCTCACCGACGACGACGCCCACCTCGCGGATGCCCGCCTGCGCGATCGACTCCAACCCGTAGAAGAGAACGGGCTTGTTGGCGACCGGAACCAGCTGCTTCGCCGAGGTGTGGGTGATCGGCCGCAGCCGTGAGCCGGACCCGCCGGCGAGTACGAGAGCCTTCATCTGCGCCCCTGGAGGTCGAAGGAAGCTGCCCGTACGGAGTGTCCGGCCGGGAGCGAGGGGGATCCGCCGGTGCTGACCGTGGAGCGTGGTGCGGCGGAGCTGGGTGCGTGCGGTGCGTGCGGTGGGGGAGGGCAACGGGAGACGGGTGCGCGACCCGCGTACGGCGTCGGTGCGCGGCTGCCGCGCGCGGTCCGCACGGCGCCGTGCGCGGGGACCGGGACGCCCCGGCGCCTCCCCGGAGCCGCGTGGGCGTCCGGGGAGGCGGGGGAGCGGCGGGTGGTGCTGCCGGTGGATCAGCCGAGCGTCGCGGGCAGCACCGCCATGCGGCGGATCATCCACTCCGACTCCCACTGGACCGAACCCTCGTCCGTCAGACGGGCGTTGGGGAAGCGGCGCAGGAAGCCGCGCAGCGCGATCTGCGCCTCGAGCCGCGCCAGCGAGGCGCCGATGCAGTAGTGCATGCCCAGGCCGAAGGTCAGATGGCCCTGGCCGCCGCGGGCCGGGTCGAAGCAGTCCGCGCCCTCGTCCTCGTCCCGGTTGGCGGCGGCCAGGTTGACCTGCACCGGCTCGCCCTTGGGGATGAGGTAGCCGCCCAGCTCGACGTCCTCCAGCGGGAAGCGCCAGGTGGGGTGCGGGAACGGCGGGTGCACCCGCAGCGTTTCCTCCACCCAGGCGTTGATCTCGTCGTCGGTCTTCGGACGCTCCTCGACGGGGCGGCGGATCGCCTCGTAGATGGAGGCCGAGATCAGGCTGCCGGTCGTCTCGTAACCGGTGATGATCATCGCCAGCGCCCAGACGACGACCTCGCCCTCGGTGACCTTGGCGTCCGGGCCGTCGGAGGCGGCCAACAGGCCGGTGATGACACCCTCCTCCAGCGGCTCGGGGTTGTGCACCCAGCCCTCGACGGCCTCGTAGAGCGCACGGACCGAGGCGGTGCGCGCCGGGTAGTCCGAGGAGTAGAGGATGACGTCGGTGATGTCGCGCAGCTGCTTGCGCGCCTCGGACGGCAGACCGAGCATCTCGGAGATGAACGCCAGCGGGATGTGGTGGGTGTAGTCGGTCACCACGTTGACCTCGGCGGCATCGCCGGTGGCGGACGCCTCCAGGATGTCCAGGAAGCCGTCGACCTTCTCGCCGACCCGCTCGCCCCACTTCTCGGTGTTGCGCGGGCTCAGCACACCGGAGTGCAGACGGCGGATGCGGGCGTGGTGCTCGCCGTCGCTCATGATCATGGTGCGGGCGTACTCGGGGTCGGGCTGCGAGCCGAGCATCAGGCCGGGCTTGCGCATCCACTCCGGTACGAGGGTGATGTCCTTGGCGAGCTGCGGGTGGGTCAGCGCCTCACGGACGAGCTTCTCCTCGCAGACCACCCACGCCTGCTTGTCCAGATAGGGGATCCTGATGACCGGTGCCACCTTCGCGGCGACCAGCAGCGCCGGCATGACGTCGAAGGGGCCCGGGTCCACCGGCATGTCGGTGATCGGAGGCTCGATCGCCCCCGTCGCACCCGAGTGGTCGACGGGGCAGCCCGAGGCCTGCTTCTCGGTCGTGGTCCTGGCGTTCAATGTGTGACACCTCCGGTGGGAATCTGGCCCTGTGAATCGGCCATTGACTCGATGAGATCGGCGGCCCTGCTCGGGGCGTCGCTGTTGCGGAACTCCTCCGCCAGCTCCTGGGCGCGCCGGCGGTAGCTTTCGTCGGTCAGCACGGTCCGCACGGCCTTGCTCAGGCTCTCCTCGGACACGGCGGCCTTCTTCACCACGACCCCGACGCCGGCCCACTGCGCGCGCGCCGCGACGTCGGGCTTCTCCTCGGAGCTGGGGGTCACGACGAGCGGAACGCCGTGGGCCAGCGCCGCGTTGACGCCGTTGTAGCCGCCGTTGGTGAGCATCACGTCGACGTGCGGCAGCAGGTGGTGGTACGGGACGAAGCGCTCCAGCCGCACGTTGTCCGGCAGCGGGCTCAGCTTGTCCACGTCCAGGTCGGTGCCGGTGGTGACGACCACCAGCACGTTCTGGTCGGCGAGCGCCCGCACGGCCGAGGCCAGCAGCCACTCCACGTCGTTGGCGGTGGTGCCCTGGGTGATGAGGGCGACCGGGCGGTCCTCCTCCAACTCCCCCCACCACGCGGGTGGTTCGAAGTCCTCCGGCGGCAGGCCGATCAGCCCGCCCACGAAGTGGGTCCCGGGGTGCAGATCGCTGCGCGGGTACTCGAAGGAGGGGACGGTGCCCACCAGATAGAGCGCGGGCGGACGGGCGATGTTCTCCATCGCGCTGGTGGTGAGCCTGGGCAGACCCACCGAGTCACGGGTGAGGTCCGCCTCCCTGCGCATGTCCCGCATCGCGATCCGGTCGCTGACGAAGGTCATCAGGGCGTTGCGGATCCGGCCCAGCGGCGTCGAACTCGGCGGCACCCCGCGGCCGATGGGGGCGGTGTCACGACTGCCCAGGATGTAGATGGAGTTGGCCAGCCAGCCCAGCGGCACGCCGGAGCGCTCACTGGCGAACGCGGCGCCGTAGCACATGTCGTCGCCCAGGATGCAGTCCGCGGGGAAGCGCTCCAGGATCGCCAGCAGCTCCTCCATCTGGGCGGGAGCCGTGCGGTAGAAGATGTCCCGCACGCCGATCTTGAAGTTCTTGAGCCCGCTCAGGCCGGCGTGGCTGGGGAAGGCCTCCTCGCGGCTCTTGCCGCCGAAGTCCAACTCCTCGCTCATCGGCTCGAAGTGGGCGCCGGTCTGCTCCACCTGCCGACGGAAGGCCCTCCCGGTGTACCAGCGCACCTCGTGACCGCGGCGGGTCAGCTCGTGCGCCACCTCCAGCATGCTGACGACGTGTCCCTGTGCCGGTGTGGTCGCGATCAACACTCGCGTCAACGTCGCCTCCGTCGGGTCCGTGGGTCACCTTCACCGTGGCGGTCGGCGGCGCCCTGCGGGGGCGCGTCCGTCCGGCCTCGGCCGCCAGCATCACCCCCGAACAGGGGCTACCGGCGCGTCCGCGGAAAATCCCGCACGATCGCGCAGGGTGGGACCGTTCGAACGGTTGGTGCGCAGGTTCGAGGGGCCGGCCAAACCATGCGTCCGCGGTTCGGCTGGGGGATATGGGAGCGCTCTCCCCGCGAAACCATGACGACCAGGCATTCCCGGCAGCGCCCAGACCGTCGCAGGCCCAGATGGGCTCCGCCGGCACCCAGGACATGCTCCCGGCCTTAGGACACCGCGTACTGGAGGACACCTGTGACGGCATCCCTGCAGGAGATCGACGGGCTGAACAGCACGTTCGACGGCCCGAAGCGGGTCACCGTCCTCGGCGCCGGTGTCGCCGGACTTGTCGCGGCCTACGAGCTGGAGCGCCTCGGCCACCAGGTCGAAGTGATCGAGGGCAGCCACGACATCGGCGGCAGGGTGCACACCCACCGCTTCTCCCACCGCGGACGCAACGGCCCGGCCGCCGAACTGGGCGCGATGCGCATCCCCGCCGGCCACCGGCTGACCATGCACTACATCGCCGAGCTCGGACTGCAGAACCAGGTGCGCGAGTTCCGCACGATCTTCTCCGACGACTCGGCCTACCTGCCGAGTTCGGACGGCTACCTGCGTGTGCGGGACGCCCACAAGCCCCTGATCGAGGAGTTCGCGGCCGGACTGCCCCGCCGCGACTACGACGAGCGCACCCTGCTCTTCGGCGCCTGGCTGGACGCCAGCATCCGCGCGATCGCCCCCCGCCAGTTCTACGCCGAGCTGCGGCACGAGATCGGAGTGGAACTGCTCAACCTGATCGACCACATCGATCTGAAGCCCTATCTCTCCGGCGCCGCGGGAAACCGCATCGACCTGCACTCCTTCTTCTCCGACCACCCGCAGGTGCGCTCGTTCTGCCCGCCGCGCCTGGAGCGCTTCCTGGACGACGTGCTCGACGAGACCTCCACGACGATCGTGCGGCTGGGCAGCGGCATGGACGCCCTGCCCCGCCGCCTCGCCTCCCGCATCAGGGGGAACGTGATGACGGGTCAGGAGGTCGTGGGCATCGACGTCCGCGAGGACGGTGTCGACCTGCGCATCCGCCGGGGCATCAGGACCGTGGTGCGCAAATGCGACTACGTGGTGTGCACCATCCCCTTCTCCGTCCTCAAGGGCATGCGGCTGACCGGGTTCGACCAGGAGAAGCTGGACATCGTCAACGGGACGAAGTACTGGCCGGGCACGAAGATCGCCTTCCACTGCCGCGAGCCGTTCTGGGAGAAGGACGGCATCACCGGCGGCGCCTCCTTCACCGGCGGCCATGTGCGCCAGACCTACTACCCGCCGGTGGAGAGCGACCCCGAGGGCGGGGCCGTACTGCTCGCCAGCTACACCCTCGGCCCGGACGCCGACGCGCTGAGCGAGCTCAGCGACACCGAGCGGGACGCCCTGATCGTCAAGGAACTGAGCGTCATGCACCCGGAGTTGCGCCGTCCCGGCATGGTGCTGGCGATCAGCGGCCGGGCCTGGGGCACGCACCGCTGGTCGCGCGGCGCGGCCACCGTGCGCTGGCGGCAGGAGGCGTCGCTGCGCGAAGCGGAGCAGCGCGAGGCCGCCCGGCCGCAGCGCGGCCTTTTCTTCGCCGGCGAGCACTGCTCCTCCAAGCCCGCCTGGATCGAGGGCGCCATCGAGTCGGCCATCGACGTGGCGCACCAGATCGAGTGGTACGAGCCGCGCACCAGCCGGGTGTTCGCCGTGCGGGCGACGGGAACGGAGAAGCGCCCGTGAGCCTCTTCGACCTGCCGCGGCTGCACTTTCGCGGCACCGCGACGACGCATCTGCCCACCGGCCCCCGCAGCGGTCTGGTGGACCTCGCGACGAACACCGCACTGACCGAGGACGGCCGGCCCTTCCCCGCCGACCGCCCCCCGTCCGAGTACCACGACCACCTCGACCGCATCGGCACGCGCTACGACGCCACCGGGCGCCCCGCGCCCGAGGGACCGTTCAACGCGGCCAAGGGCGAGGACTTCGCCGGCAACGGCCACTTCGCCGTCGACGCCCGCATCGCGGCCGTCGAGGGCCGCGCGGGCGCGCTCGACACCGAGGACGCAGCCGTCGGCCGCGCCGTCGACATGTGGGGTCACTACAACGAGTACCTGGCCACCACGGTGAACCGGGCGCGGGTCTTCGACCTCGACCCCGCGTCCCCCTGGACCACCACGCTGATGGTCGGACAGTTCTCCTTCGGCCGCTCGGGCCGCTCGCACGACGTCGGCTACATGGCCGGCGGCGCCGTGCGCGGCTTCCACCCGCCGCGCTGGCACCACACCGGACATGTGCGCACCGGCCCGCAGAGCGAGGGGCACTGGCTCGCCGACAGTCTGAACCGTTCGGTGGTCCACCAGTTCGTGGTCGACCGCGAGGACGAACTGCGCTGGCTGGAGGAGGCCGACGCCTCCCCGGTGGTGACCCGGCTGCGCGAACTCGTCGAGGGCGGCGGGGCGGACGGGCTGGTCGTCCAGTTCGCGCTCAGCCATCTCGCCGCGCCGCAGGTTCCCGACGTGCCGGGCCGCCGGCAGCTGCGCGGCACGATCGCGCCCTGGCACCGGAGCGAACCGCGCACCCACCCCGCGGGCCGTCTCCTGGTCCCCGGCCGCCGCGCGGAGCGGCCCGCCGGGGGACCGCACAACCTCACGGTCGAGGTGACGGACGACCGCGTCACCCTGAACATGGTCACCGCGCTGCCGACCGAGCCGCTGCCCCCGGCGGCACCGTCCGCCGCCGGCGCACCGCCCGCTCCCGTACCCGCTCCCGCGCGGGTCGACCTCGGCGACCTCGAACTGCGCACCGCGGACGGCGAGTTGGTCGCCCGCATCCCCCGATCGGCGTACCTGGGGCAGGAGTACGACCGCGCGTCAGGCGTCGTGTCGGTGCCCGCCCTGCTTCCGGGCGCCGCCGTCGCCGACCGGGCGCTCTGCCTGGTCGGCGACGGCCCGCAGGGGCCGGTGACGCTGTTGCGCGAGCGCGAGGTCAACCTCCAGGCCGACGAGGCCGCCCTCATCCTGGAACACCCCAGAGACCCCGGGGGCACCGACAGCGAGCACGACGTCGAGGTGGAGCTGCGGGCCTTCGTCCGCGGTCGCCCCGCCCCGGTGAACGGGATCGCGGTGCGCCAGTTCTTCAACCCCCGGGCCCTGCCCCGCGATCCGGCCGCGTGCTCGGCCGCGGCGCGCAGCACCGATGTCGAGATCGTCCGGATGCGCGCCGGCGGCCGGGACGCCGACGGCGACTGGGCCGGCGGCTGCACCCTGGACACCGACCGGCACGGCCGCGCCCTGTTCACCCTGCGCGGCGCACGGGCCGGTACCTCGCGGCTGCTGTTCTCCGTCCAGGGCCAGGAGCTGCCGTGCGATCCCGCGGCGGAGGGCTCGGCGCGGCTGGCCTTCGACCACGACGACGCGCTCGGCTACTGGTCCGGCGCGGGCCACCTCTCGCTGCGGGTGCTGCCCGACGACTGGCACCTGGACGGACTCGGGCCCGAGCAGGCCGACTTCGACCTGGTCTACCGCGAGGTCTTCGCCTACTACGAGCACCTCTACTCGTTCATGAAGGCTGAGGTCTTCAGCCTCGCGGACCGCTGCAAGGTGGAGACCTACGCCAAGCTCATCTGGCAGATGTGCGACCCGCGCAACAAGGCCACCACGTACTACATGCCGCCCACCCGTGACCTGTCGGCGCCCAAGTCCCGCTTGCTGCTCGCCTTCCTGCGCGCCCAGCAGGCGCCCGAGCAGCTGCTGACCACCGAGCCCGCGACCCTGCCGGCCGGCGAGCGGATCACCACCCGCGAACAGCTGGTGCGGGTGCTGCGCGAGGCCGCCGCCATCGAGCTGGCCGTGATGGTCCAGTACCTCTACGCCGCCTACTCGGTGCCCACCCACGGCGCGGGCGCGGAGTACGTCCGCAGGGGGACCTGGACGCCCGAACAGCTGCGGCTGGCCTGCGGCGACGGCGGCGAGACCCTCGACGAGGGCCTGCGCAGCATGCTGATGGGCATCGCCCGGGAGGAGATGATCCACTTCCTCCTGGTCAACAACATCCTGACCGCCGTGGGGGAGCCCTTCCACATCCCCCGCATCGACTTCGGCACCGTCAACGCGCAGCTCCCCGTCCCGCTGGACTTCTGCCTGGAGCGTCTGGGGCCGGGCAGCGTCGAACGGTTCCTGCAGATCGAGCGCCCCGAGGAGCTGGTCGAGGACGTGCGCCGCGGCGGGCCGGGCGAGGGCCGTGCCTCCGTGGCCGAGCGGGCCGCGGACGCCGAGCAGGACGAGCGGCTCCGGTACGCCTCGCTCAGCGAGCTGTACGCCGAGATCCGGGAGGGTTTGCGGCGGGTGCCCGGCCTGTTCCTCGTCGAGCGGGGCAGGGGAGGCGGCGAACACCACCTCTTCCTGCGGGAGTCGGTCAACCGCGACCACCCCGACTACCAGCTCGAGGTCGACGATCTGTCCAGCGCGCTGTTCGCCATCGACGTCATCACCGAACAGGGCGAGGGCGGTGTCCTCGGGCCGCAGGACGAGCAGGCGCCCGAGCAGTCGCACTACGTCTCCTTCCTGCGCATCGCCGCGCTGCTGCGCGAGGCGAAGACCGAGGGACGGCTGCGCGAACCCTGGAACCCGGCGTACCCGGTGCTCCGCAACCCGACGCTGGAGCGCGGCAATCCGGCCAAGGAGACGGTGACCGACCCCGACGCCCGCGCGGTGATGGAGCTGTTCAACCGGGCGTACTTCATGGCGCTGCAGCTGATGGTCCAGCACTTCGGCGAGCAGCCGGACGCCAGCCTGCGCCGGTCGGACCTGATGAACGGCGCGATCGACATGATGACCGGTCTGATGCGGCCGCTGGCCGAGCTGTTGGTGACCATGCCCTCCGGCCGCAGGGGACGCACCGCGGGGCCCTCCTTCGAGCTGACGGAGGTGCCGGTGCCCCTGGCCCGTCCCGACGTCGCCCGTCGCAGCATCGCCGCCCGACTGGACCAACTCGCCGCCGACTGCGCCAAGTTGCCCGTGGTGCCCGCCCGGGTCGGCGAGATGAGCGCCTTCTGGGCCGACCATTTCCGACCGGCGGCCGGCCCCTAGCGGCGCCTTGGCCCGGCGCCCGGCCAGTCCGCCGCGCCCCGCCCGCCCACCGGCCCCGACCCGCCCGTACACCCCGACCCGCCCGTCAGCCCAAGACGTTGTCCGAAGGAGAGATCGCATGCCACCACCCGGGACGCTGCCTCGGTTCGGCCTGAAGGGCTGGAGCGGCGAGGACCTCGCGAACCCGTACCCGGTCTACCGCCGCTACCTCGACAGCGCGCCGGTGCACCGCACGGAGTCGGGGCCGGGACAGCCGGACACCTACTACCTCTTCGGCTACGAGGACTGCACACGGGTGCTCACCAGCCGCCGGTTCGGCCGCGACGCCCGTGTCGCCTCCGGCGATCCGCAGGCGGCACCCGTGCCGGTGCCCGCGGAGTTCCGCGCGCTGCGCACCATCGTCGAGAACTGGCTGGTCTTCCTCGACCCGCCGAAGCACACCCGGCTGCGCTCGCTGCTCAACCGCGAGTTCTCGCCCTCGGTCGTCGCCGGGCTGCGCCCGCGCATCGCCGAGATCGCCCACTCGCTGCTGGAGCCGATCGCCCGCGCCCGCGGGCCGGTCGACTTCGTCGAGAGCTTCGCCGCACCGCTGCCGATCCTGGTCATCTCCGAACTGCTCGGCATCGCCCGCGAGGACCGCGACTGGCTGCGCGACCGCGCGGTGGCGCTCCAGGAGGCCAGCTCCAGCCGCCTGGCCGAGGGCGGACGCGAGCGCGCCGAATCCGCAGCCGCCGAGTTCGACCTCTACTTCCGCCGGGAGATCGGCCGTCGCCGCGAGTCCGAGAGCGACGATCTGCTGACGCTGCTCGTACGCGCCAGGGACAGCGGTGCGCCGGTGAGCGAGGAGGGGATCGTCGGCACCTGCGTCCACCTCCTGACCGCCGGCCACGAGACCACCACCAACTTCCTCTCCAAGGCCGTGCTCGCGCTGCGCGCCCGTCCCGGGGTGCGCGAGGCCCTCCTGGCCGACCCGGCGGCCACCGGCGCCGCGGTCGAGGAGATCCTGCGCTGGGACGCCCCGGTGCAGGCGGTGACCCGGTGGTCCTACGAGGACACCGTGCTCGGCGGCGTCCCGGTGCCGCGCGGCAGCCGGGTCGTGGCGATGCTCGGCTCGGCCAACCGCGACGCCGCACGCTTCCCCGACCCCGACGCACTGGACATCACCCGCCCGGCGGACCGGCATCTCACCTTCGGCCTGGGCATCCACTACTGCCTGGGCGCCACCCTGGCCAGGGTCGAGGCCGAGATCGGGCTGCGAGCGGTTCTCGAGCGCCTGCCGGGGCTCTGCGACGGCACGGCCGAGGCCGAGTACGCCGACGACATGATCTTCCACGGCCCCGCCCGGCTCGTTCTGGACCCCAACGCCCCACCGGATGCGGCCGGTTGACGCGGCCGTGTCGCCGGTCGACCGGCCACCACCCCCAGCACTCCCCGACAGCGCCCCACCCCGGCCCGCGGGCCCACGAGAGGAACCGACCATGAGCCAGCAGTCCGACGCCCCGGCAGGGGCGGTCAGCGAGACCTACGACGTGTTCGCCGACGCGGGCGCGACCACCGCGCTGGGCGGCAACATCCACGTGGGCTACTGGACGGACGAGACCCGGGGCCTGTCCCTGATCGAGGCCACCGACCGGCTCACCGACCTCGTAGCCGCCCGGTTGGCACCTGCCGGGGGAGACCACCTGCTGGACGTGGGCTGCGGCAACGGCCACCCCGCGCTGCGCGTCGCCGAGGCGCACGACGTCCACGTCACCGGCATCAACGTCAACGCCCAGCAGGTGGCGGACGCCACGGGGCTGGCCGAGAAGTCCCCGGCCGCCGAACGCCTGGAGTTCCGCCTCGCCGACGTGCGTGAACTTCCCTTCGCGGAGGGCGGGTTCGCCTCCGCGATGGCCATCGAGACCCTGCTCCACCTCGCCGACCAGACACCCGCGCTGCGGGAGCTGCACCGCGTCGTACGGCCGGGCGGCCTGCTGGTGATCGCCGACCTGTGCCTGCGCGAACCCTTCGTCGGAGCCGACCGGGAGCTGCTGGAGGGAATGCTCGACGTATACGAGATCGCCCGCATCAGCACCGTCGAGGAGCACCGCGAGCAGCTGGAGTCCACCGGCTGGGAGGTCCTGGAACTCACCGACATCGGCGAGCAGGTCAGGCCCAGCTTCGGGCACGCCGCCGAGGCGTTCCGCGGACTCGCCGGGCAGCTGCCCGACCCGCAGGGAGCTGCCCAACTCGCCTCCGCCGCCGACCTGATGGAGACCTTCGGCGCGCATCCGCAGGCCGGCTACGCACTGATCACGGCCAGGCGCCGCTGAGCCGACCGCCCGGGCGCCGGTCCCGCGGCCCGGCGCGGAGCACCGTCCCGCGCCACGGCCACCGATCCGCCGCTCCTCCCGTACCGCACCCCGTGCGGTCGCCGAACCGCAGACAGGGAGCTTTCCGATGACACTCCGCCACAGTCCGCCGCCCGCACCACCGGACGCGCAGCCGCACGGCACGTCGCACCGCGCCGTGCTCGACGGTGGTGCCGCGACCCTGCGCCCGCGGCACCACCGCGAGCTCGCCGCACGTCTGGCGCTGTCGGCAGCGGCCACCGAGGGCGCGCACATGCGCACCGCGGACGTGCAGCCCTGGCTGGAGGAGCGGCGCGCGGCGGGCGTCTTCCACGTGGACCGGATCGCCTTCGACGAACTGGACCAGTGGCGTTTCGAGGAGATCACCGGCAACCTCGTCCACCGCAGCGGACGCTTCTTCACCGTGGAGGGCATGGACGTCGTCGAACGCGACGGCCCCTACGGCGACGGGCCGAGCCGGCGGTGGCAGCAGCCCGTCATCCGCCAGCCGGAGGTGGGCATCCTGGGCATCCTGGCGAAGGAGTTCGACGGGGTCCTGCACTTCCTGATGCAGGCCAAGATGGAGCCCGGCAACCCCAACGTCCTCCAGCTCTCGCCGACGGTGCAGGCCACCCGGAGCAACTACACCCGGGCCCAC
Organism: Streptomyces sp. XM4193; assembly: GCF_023072595.1. Lineage (GTDB taxonomy): Bacteria > Actinomycetota > Actinomycetes > Streptomycetales > Streptomycetaceae > Streptomyces. The sequence continues at coordinate 73,908 of NZ_JALLGK010000007.1, read as the reverse complement.
CGGGGCACCGACGTCAAGCTGATCGACCACTTCTTCCGGCCCGATCCCGACCGGGTCGTCGTCGATGTCCTCCAGTCCGAGCAGGGCTCCTGGTTCTACCGCAAGACCAACCGCAACATGTGCGTCGAGACCGTCGAGGAGGTCGAGGTCCCGGACGACTACTGCTGGTTGACGCTCGGTCAGATCGCGGACCTCCTGCACGCGGACGAGACCGTCAACATGAACGCCAGGACCGTGCTGTCCTGCCTGCCCACCGAGGACACCGACGGGCGCGCGCTGCACTCCGACACCCAGCTGCTCTCGTGGTTCACCGGCGAGCGCTCCCGCCACGACATCCAGGTGCGACGACTGCCGCTCGCCTCCGTCGAGGGGTGGAAGCAGGGCGCGGAGACGATCGAGCACGAGGAGGGGCGCTACTTCAGGGTCGTCGCCGTCGCGGTGCGCGGCAGCAACCGCGAGCGGGTCAGCTGGACCCAGCCGCTGATCGAGCCGGTGGGCCTGGGCGTCACCGCCTTCCTCACCCGGGAGATCGCCGGTGTGCGGCACGTACTGGTGCGGGCCGTGGCCGAGGGCGGGTTCCTCGACACCGTCGAGCTCGCACCGACCGTGCAGGCCACGCCCGGCAACCACGCCCATCTGCCCGCCGCCGACCAACCGCTCTTCCTGGACCACGTGTTGGACGCACCGGACTCGCGCGTGCTCTACCGCGCGGTGCACTCCGAGGAGGGCGGCCGGTTCCTCAACGCCCGCAGCAGCTACCTCCTCGTCGACGCGGGCGAGCATCCGGCAGCCCTCGACCCGCCCCCCGGCTTCCTGTGGGTCACCCCCGCACAGCTCAGCTCTCTCACCGACCACGGCCACTACGTCAACGTCGAGGCCCGCACCCTCCTGGCCTGCCTGCACGCGCTGGCGGCCGGGACCCGAGGAAGGAAGTGACATGCCGCGCACACCCGAACTCCCGCCCCTGATCACCGTGCTCGGTGCCTCCGGCTTCGTCGGCTCGACCGTTCTGCGCGCGCTGGCGCAGCGGCCGGTCCGGCTGCGGGCGGTGGCCCGACGGGAATGCGAACTGCCCGAGGGGCCGGCCGAGTCGACCGCGCTCACCGCGGACCTGACCGACCGCGACGCCCTCGCCGAGGCCGTGGCCGGATCCGACGCGGTCGTCCACCTGCTGCTGGGCGAGGGCGGCTGGCGCGCGGCCGAGAGCGACCCGGCCGTGGAACGGGTCAATGTCGGCGTCATGCGTGATCTGGTCCAGGTGCTGCGGCCCGCACGGGCCGACGGCCCCGCGCCGCTGGTCCTCTGGGGCGGCGCCGCCTCGCAGGTCGGCGTCCCGCCCAGGGAGCCGCTCGACGGCGAGGAGCCGGACCGTCCCGAAACCGCGTACGACAGGCAGAAGTTGGCCGCCGAGGAGATCCTGAAGAAGGCGACCGCCGAGGGTCTGGTGCGCGGCATCGCGCTGCGGCTGCCCACGATCTTCGGCGAGAGCGCCGGCGGCGGCGACCGCGGCGTCATCTCCGGAATGGCCCGGCGGGCAGTCGCCGACCAGACCCTGACCATGTGGCACGACGGCACCGTACGGCGCGACCTGGTGCACGTGGAGGACGTGGCGGCGGCGTTCGTCGCCGCCCTCGACCACCCCGACGCGCTGATCGGCGGCCACCACCTGATCGGGGCCGGCCGCGGCGACCGACTCGGCGACGCCTTCCGGCTGATCGCCGCCGCCGTCGCCGAGGAGACCGGCCGCCCGCCCGTGGCGGTGGAGGCGGTGGAGCCGCCCGGGCACGCCCCCGCGACGGACTTCGCCAGCGTGACCCTGGACTCCACGGCCTTCCGGACGGCGACCGGATGGCAGCCCCGCATCCCGCTCGACGAAGGCATCCGCCGCACCGTGCGCGCACTGGTGCGGCAGTCGGACCACCGGTGAGCGACCCGCAGCACCCCCTCGGACCGACCCGGCGCGGCCCCGGCCGGCGCCGGGCGCAACGCGCAGGCAGTCACCACAGCTCAGGAAAGGCGGAGAGATGACGACCCAGGTTTGGGAATACCTGACGGAGTACGAGAACGAGCGCGAGGACATCCTGGGCGCCGTGCAGCAGGTGTTCGGCTCCGGCCGCCTCGTGCTCGGCGAGAGCGTGCTCGGCTTCGAGCGCGAGTTCGCCGCCTACCACGGCGTCGACCACTGCGTCGGCGTCGACAACGGCACCAACGCCATCAAGCTCGGCCTCCAGGCCCTGGGCGTCGGCCCCGGAGACGAGGTCATCACCGTCTCCAACACGGCCGCGCCCACCGTGGTCGCCATCGACTCCACCGGCGCCAGGACCGTCTTCGTCGACGTCCGCGAGGACGACTTCCTCATGGACACCGACCAGTTGGAAGCGGCCATCACCGACCGCACCCGCTGCATCCTGCCGGTGCACCTGTACGGGCAGTGCGTCAACATGACCGCCGTCAAGGAGATCGCCGACCGGCACGGGCTGGCGGTGCTGGAGGACTGCGCCCAGGCGCACGGCGCCCGGCAGAGCGGTGTCGTCGCCGGCTCCACCGGGGACGCGGCGGCCTTCTCCTTCTACCCCACCAAGGTGCTGGGCGCCTACGGCGACGGCGGTGCCACCATCACCTCCGACCCCGAGGTCGAGGCCCGGCTGCGCAGGCTGCGCTACTACGGCATGGACAAGCAGTACTACACGGTCAGCACCCCGGCCCACAACAGCCGCCTGGACGAGGTGCAGGCCGAGATCCTGCGGCGCAAGCTCACCCGCCTGGACAGCTACGTCGAGGGCCGCCGGGACGTCGCCAGGCGCTACGCCGAGGGCCTGGGCGACACCGCGCTCCAACTGCCCCGCATCGTCCCCGGCAACGAGCACGTCTACTACGTCTACGTCGTCCGCCACCCGCGCCGCGACGACATCATCGAGCGGCTGAAGACGTACGACATCAACCTCAACATCAGCTACCCGTGGCCGATCCACACCATGACCGGCTTCGCCCACCTCGACTGCCGGGCCGGCTCGCTGCCCGTCACCGAGGCGCTGGCCGGCGAGATCTTCTCGCTGCCGATGTACCCGGCCCTGGACCCCGACCGTCAGGACAAGGTCATCCACGCGGTCCGCGAAGTCCTGGAGACCCTCTGAACCACCCGGCCGGCGACCGCGGTCCGGGTCGCGCGTCCGGTACACCGCAGCAGTCCAGTCCACGCAGCAGTCCAGTCCCACACCGAGTCACGGGAGCAGTGATGGAAGCACGGCCACTCGCGGTCGAAGGCGCGATCGAGTTCACGCCGCGCGTCTTCCCCGACGCACGCGGGCAGTTCCTCTCGCCCTACCAGGAGGAGGCGTTCACCCGCGCACATGGGAGCCCGCTGTTCCCCGTCGCGCAGACCAACCACAGCGTGTCCCGGCAGGGCGTGGTGCGCGGTGTCCACTACACCCTCACGCCTCCGGGCACCGCCAAGTACGTCTACTGCGCCCGCGGCAGCGCACTGGACATCGTGGTCGACATACGGGTCGGCTCACCCACCTTCGGCCGCTGCGACTCGGTCCTGATGGACCAGCAGCACCACCGCGCCAGCTACATCCCGGTCGGTGTCGGCCACGCCTTCGTGGCGCTGGAGGACGACACCGTCATGTCGTACATGCTCTCCGAGAGCTATGTGCCGGCCAACGAACTCGCCCTCGACTTCCTGGACCCCGCGCTGAACCTGCCGCTGCCCAGCGGAGTCGAGCCGGTGCTCTCGGACCGGGACCGCGCCGCTCCCACCCTGGAGGAGGCCCGCGAGCGCGGACTGCTCCCGGAGTACGACCACTGCCTGCGCATCGAGAAGAGCTGGCACTCCGGCTCCTAGCAACGCGCCCCGGCACCTGCTCCGCCGGCCGGCACCTGCCGGTCCGGCGGCGACCGAACCACCACCCTTCGCACCGCACCACCCGAACCGAGAAAGGCCCACCCCATGAGCGAGACCGCCCAGAAGCTGCCCGTTCCCGGAGATGTCGGCAAGCTCTACGACCGGCTGACCGTGAGCGCGATGAGCGACGGCACCTTCAACACCAACGTCCACATCGGCTACTGGGACACCCCGGACTCCACCGCCACCATCGAGGAGGCGATGGACCGGCTCACCGACATCTTCATCGAGCGGCTGAAGGTCGACGAGAACTCCCACGTGCTGGACCTCGGTTGCGGCGTCGGCGGCCCCGGCCTGCGACTGGTCGAGCGCACCGGCGCCCGACTGACCGGCATCAGCATCAGCCAGGAGCAGATCAAGGCCGCCAACCGGCTCGCCGCCGAGGCCGGCGCCTCCGAGCGTGCCGTCTTCCAGCACGCCGACGCGATGAAGCTGGACTTCCCCGACGACTCCTTCGACGCCGTGATGGCGCTGGAGTCGCTGTGCCACATGCCCGACCGCGAGCAGGTGCTCCGCGAGGTGCGGCGGGTCCTGCGCCCGGGCGGCCGGCTCGTCCTGACCGACATCTTCGAGCGCTTCCCGCGCAAGGAGGTGCGCCACGAGGGCATCGACAAGTTCTGCGAGGGCCTGATGTCGACCACGGCCGACCTCGAGGACTACATCCCGATGCTGCACCGCGCCGGGCTGCGCTCGCTGGCCGTGGTCGACGTCACCGAGGAGACCACGCTGCGCCTGGCCGACGAGGTCGCCAAGCTGGGCGCGGTCGAGGACCGCCCGGTGGCCCTGGACGAGGGCAACTTCTTCGACGACGGCACGTTCAAGCCGTCCGACCTGGAGGGCGTCGACGACTTCGGCTGTCTGCTGGTCACCGCCGAGCGCCCGAAGACCGCGTGAGGCCCACGCCCCACCCGGCGTGACGGGCGGCGGCCGGTGCGCCGGGAGGGATGGGCTCTCCCGGCGCACCGGCCGCCCCCGGTGCGCCGACTGCCCGGTGTGCGCGGCGAGTCGACCGCGCGGCTGCCGGGCCCCGACGGAGCTGGACGGAAGCAGGAGAGAGGAAGAGAGCAGATGACGCGTTCCGATGAGTGGACCGACGTGCTGATCGTGGGCGGAGGCCCGGTCGGGATGGCGTTGGCGCTCGACCTGAAGTACCGGGGGATCGACTGTGTGATCGCCGACGCCGGCGACGGCGAGGTCAGGCACCCCAAGGTCTCCACGATCGGCCCCCGTTCGATGGAGCTGTTCCGCCGGTGGGGAGTGGCCGACGCCGTGCGCAACGCCGGCTGGCCGGCCGACCACCCGCTGGACATCGCCTGGGTGACCCAGGTCGGCGGGCACGAGGTGTTCCGCTACCGCCGCGGCACCGCCGCCGACCGCCCCGCCTTCGCGCACACCCCCGAGCCCGACCAGATCTGCCCGGCCCACTGGCTCAACCCGGTGCTCACCAAGGCCGTCGGCGTCCATCCGGACGGGCCGCTGCGGCTGCGCACCACCGTCGACGACGTGACCGACGGCGAGGACCATGTGACGGCCACCGTCACCGACCACGCGAGCGGCACCACCCACACCCTGCGCGCCCGCTACCTGGTCGCCTGCGACGGAGCGTCCTCCCCGATCCGCCGCTCCTGCGGCATCGACGCCCCCGCCCGGCACCGCAAGCAGATCTTCCGCAACATCCTCTTCCGCGCTCCGGAACTGGCCGAACAGCTCGGCGACCGCGCCGCGTTGGTGTACTTCCTGATGCTCTCCACCACGCTGCGCTTCCCGCTGCGCTCGCTCAACGGCAGCGACCTGTACAACCTGGTGGTCGGAGTCGACCCGGACACCACCGACGACGAGAACTCCGCCGGCCGCGCCGACGCCCTGTCCCTGGTCAAGGACGCGCTCGCGCTCGACACCCCCGTGGAGCTGCTGAGCGACGGCGAGTGGCATCTGACCCACCGGGTCGCCGACCGCTACCGCGCCGGTCGCGTCTTCCTCTCCGGCGACGCCGCCCACACCCTCTCGCCCTCCGGCGGGTTCGGCCTGAACACCGGCATCGCGGACGCCGCCGACCTGGGCTGGAAGCTCGCCGCCACCCTCCGGGGCTGGGGCGGCGACCATCTGCTCGACACCTACGACGCCGACCGCAGGCCGATCGCGGTGGAGAGCCTGGAGGAGGCGAACGCGAACCTGCAGCGCACCATGCGCCGCGAGGTGCCCCCAGAGATCCACCTCGACGGGCCCGAGGGCGAGCAGGCGCGCGCCGCGATGGCCGACCGCCTGCGCAACAGCGGCGCGCCCAGGGAGTTCGACGCCCCGCAGATCCACTTCGGCCTGCGCTACCGCTCCTCGACGATCGTCGAGGACCCGCGGGTACCGGTCCGCGAGGGCAAGCCCGACGAGGACTGGCGGCCCGGCAGCGAGCCCGGCTACCGCGCCGCCCACGCCTGGTGGGACGACTCCACCTCCACCCTCGACCTCTTCGGCAGCGGTTACGTCCTGCTCGGATTCAGCCCCGCCGGATCCGGTGACGGCGGCGCGGACGGTGCGGACACCGCGGGGCTGGAGCGTGCCTTCGCGGACCGGGGCGTCCCGCTGGCGGTGCACCTGAGCCGGGCTGCCGGCACCACCGGCGGCACCGACCGCGACGAGCTCGCCTCGCTCTACGAGAGGCGCTGGGTGCTGGTGCGGCCCGACGGCCACGTGGCCTGGCGCGGCGACGAACTGCCCGAGAGGACGGGCGAGTTCGTCGACACCGTACGGGGGCACCTGCCCGTGGCGTGACGCGCCGCGGGACGGTCGCTGTCTCCGGCTCCAGCCGGACGCACAGCCATGTGCGCGGGACGAGCGGTCCGCGACCACCGGTGTCGAGCCGGCGGTCGCGGACCGCTTGTGGTCGCAGCCGGACGCCGCCCGGGCCGCGCCGACGAGAGGACGCGCCGCCGAGCAGCCGGACGGGTACGCCGACGCGTCGGCTCGTACCCGCTCCTGACGGGGCGCCCGCTCCTGCCGGGCCGCCGCCTGATCCTGCCGGGGCGCCTCCCGCTCCTGCCGGGCCGACATCTCCTGGCCGGGCCGCCCGAAGCGTCGGCAACACGCGTCAACGTGCGTCAACACGCAGGCGCGCGGCCGCAGTTGTCCGCGACCGCGCGCCCGATCGGTGTGCTCGTCCCGGTGTACCGTGCGCGCCCGCCGCCGTCCGCGGCGGGCGCGCACGGGCGTCAGGCCGGGGTGATGCGGCTGATGGTGCCGCCGATGGCCAGCAGGTACAGCTCGCCGTCGCCGTCCTGGACGATCGAGATGACCTCGCCGCCGTTGACGCCGAGGTCGCCCTCCTCGGTGACCTCGCCGTTCTCGATCTTCAGCGTGCGGGCGGTGCCGTCGCAGTAGTCGCTGTAGACGTAGTGGCCGACCAGGTCCGGGATGGCCGAGCCGTTGTAGACGAAGCCGCCGGTCACCGAGCAGCCGAGGCCGCTGCGGTCGTACTCGAACACCGGGGGCACGTGGTTCTCCGGCTCGGTGCCGCCGCGGAAGGGGTGGGTGCCCTCCATCTCGGACCAGCCGTAGTTCTCCCCGCCCTTGCTGTCCGCGGGGGCCCAGTCGATCTCCTCCCAGTCGGTCTGGCCGACGTCGCCGATCAGCATGTCGCCGGTCGCGGAGTCGAAGGAGAACCGCCAGGGGTTGCGCAGACCGTAGGACCAGATCTCGTCCTTGGCGTCGGCGTTGTCGACGAAGGGGTTGTCCTCCGGGATGGCGTACGGGTCGCCGCCGCTGGGGTCGATGCGCAGGATCTTGCCGAGCAGGGTGTCCAGGCTCTGGCCGTAGCCGTGCGGGTCGCCGCCCGAGCCGCCGTCGCCGAAGGCGATGTAGAGGTAGCCGTCCGGCCCGAACTTGATGTCACCGCCGTTGTGGTTGCTGTACGGCTGCTCCTGGGTGAGGACGGTGCGTCGCGAGTCCTTGTCCAACGCGCCGTCGACGACCGCGAACTCGTCGATGGTGCTGGTGCCCTCGAGGTCGGTGTAGGAGATGTAGAAGTGCGCGAGGTCGGGGTCGAAGGCGATGCCGAGCAGGCCGCGCTCGGCGTCGATGGTGGTCTCCTCGCTGATGTCGAGCACCGGCTCGCCGAGACCGCCGTCGCCCAGCACCCGTACGGTGCCCGCGCGTTCGGCGATCCACAGCGAGTCGTCCGGGCCCGGGGCGCCGGCGGTGGGGCTCTCCGCGTCCGCCACCTCCTCCAGCGCCACCTGTGCGGCCTGTGCGGACTGCGGCGCGGTGGTGGGCTCGTCGGCGTACGAGGACGCTATCCCGAGGGAGGCGACCAGACAGGCGGCGGCCAGTACGGCCGAACTCTTCTTGCCGAACTTCACTGTGTTCCTCTCTGACCGGCGGCGGTGGGGGCGAGTGGGGAGAGGAGAAACCGCCGGGCTGCCGGCAGCGGCGCATCCGGCAGAAGTGGGCGCGTGGCGGGTTCGGGTGGGGGCCGTCGGCCGATGTCGACAGTACCGAGGACCACCTGCTTGGCATAGACCAATGCAGGCGCTTTCTTCCATCCGGTGGCGCTCCGTCCCGGTACCGGTCCGTAGCGTGAGATAGATGTGAACTCCCTTTAACGCAAAGGGAGTTGAATGCAAAAACTGATTCGGTGAGACGTCTTGGCGACCGCTCCCGGCGCCGGTACTGTGCGGTCCGATCCAACAACGGGTAGCAGTTCGGGCCCGGCTCGTGCGATGTCGTCCAGGGCCCGAACCATCGCGGACGACGTCCTCCCCCCACTAGTCGAGGAGACGTCGACACCATGTCGAAACTGGTTCGAAGACTCGTCACCCCCTTCCTCGCGGTCGCGATGGCGTTCGCCTTCGCGGGCACCGCAAGTGCCGTTGCGCCGGGCAGCACCGCCCACGCCACGGTCGTGTCCGACGCCGGCGAGGGCTTCGCCACCGGCAACCTCACCGACGCCGCCCCTCCGGCCAAGGGTGAGGCCAAGAAGACCAAGGCAGCCTGGAGCTACCACATCACCGCCTCCTGCGCCGGCATGGAGGCCCCGATCCGTCAGGGCGCCAACTTCTGGGGCGAGGCCAACGAGACACCCTCCAGCGGCACTCCGGTCGAGTGCACCGGCGGCTACGTCCAGGGCTGCGGCGACGCCACCAACGTGGTCGGCTGCAACTGGGGCCAGGGCCAGCGCATCATGCTCTCCACCATGGTGAGCGACTTCGCGCTGCTGGCGGCCCACGAGTTCGGCCACAACTGGTACGGCCACTCCGACCCGGGCTGCGCCAACTGGGGCAGCGCCTACGAGGTCATGCGCCCCACCATGTGCTGACCAGGCGTTCCGGCTGATTCGGCCGCTCTCGGCCTCGTCCCGACGGGGCGAACCGAGGGCGGCCGACGGCAGTTGAGGGCTTCCGGGGGAGTTCTCGGGGAGTGCCGGGACCCGGCGCTTCGAACCGGCTCCGCGCAGCCTGCCGCCCGCGACTTCCCGCCGCCCGCGAGAGTCCGGCTCGGGCCGAGTGTGCCCGTACCGCCGTGACGCGCCGGAGTCTGTTCACCGCGACCGCGCTCGGCCCGGGGACAGTCCGCGATCTCTCCCGCCTCCTCCCGCGGATGCGGACCGCCGTCGGGCGGCCCACCGGCGGCGAGGGCTTTGCGGGGCGGGGGTGATCGGTCATCCTGGGCTCATGTCCTCACCCGACGAACTGCCCGTCGACGCCCCGAGGGCGGCCAGAACCGCCCCGGTGCCGTGCCGGATGTGCGGCCAGCCGCTGCGGGACGCGATGTCGCGCCGGTGGGGGCTGGGCAGGGACTGCCGAAGGAAGCTGCGGATGCGTCTGGCGCCCGCACCGGAGCAGCACGAGGTCGAGCAGGACGCACTGCCCGGTCTGTGACGAGGCGTCACCGCGGGCGCGTACGGCCCCGAGTCGGACGCCGGCCCGCCCCGTGAGCGGTACGTGCCCGCCCGTGGGCGTCCGCGGTCTCCCGGGGCCGTCCCGACTCTCCCGGGCCCGCTTCGACGTCGCACGGTCGCCCGTCGCGCAGTCGCCCGGTGCTCTTCCCGCACGCGTGGGCCGTCCCACAGGCCGTTGCGGAAGACGGCCCGCGCCTTGGTGCCCCTCCCGCACGCGGGGGCCGTCCCCAAGTCCCGTACGGGGCGCCTCAGTCGGTGGAGCGGCGCCAGCGGTCGGCCTCCAGCAGCGCGGCGTCGGCCGGGCGGGCCTCGTCGAAGACCGGACGCCCGGCGACGCTCACCCGCATCCCGTCGACGTGGACGCCGCGCCCCTGGTTGTCGCCGTCGGTGGTGTACGTCCAGCGCAGATGGGTGGTGGCGGCCGGCAGGTCGGCGGCGGCGACCAGCCACCGTCGACCGGACCAGCCGTCGAACCCGCCCTCGCTGCGCCAGCGGTGGGCCCCGCCGCGCAGGGTGAACGGCACCGGTGTCCAGCTGCGCCCGCCGTCCTCGGACCGCTCGAACGCGCCCCGGTCCACCTCGGGTTCGGTGTCGTACCAGAGCCGGAAGTACGCGCGTGCCGGCGCCCGCAGCGCGGGCAGCGGTGCGGTGAGGGTCGCCGCGGCCTCCGCCGTCGGCTCCGCGCGCCAGGAGGTGCGGCCCGAGACCGGGCGTACGGGGGCGGCGCGGGCGAAGGCCCGGGCGGGCAGCCGCCGGTAGACGCTCTCGGTGCCGCGTTCGCGGGTGGGGTGGACGCGGTTGGTGAGCAGTACGAAGACGGTGCCCGCGACCGGGTCGACGACCAGACAGGTGCCGGTGTAGCCGGTGTGGCCCGCGGTGACCGCGGTGGTCAGGGCGTCCATGTAGAAACGCTGGTCCACCTGCCAACCCAGGCCGCGCGGCGAGGCACCCAGTGGTGCGCTGTGATCGGTGAGCACCTCGCGCACCGACTCCTCGGAGAGGATCCTGGTACGGCCGTAACGCCCGCCGTTGGCCATGAGTTGACCGAAGACGGCCAGGTCGCGGGCGGTGGAGAACAGCCCGGCGTGGCCCGCGACACCGCCCAGCGCATAGGCGTTCTCGTCGTGCACGGTGCCGCGGACCATGCCGCGATCGGTGCCCGGCTGCCACTCGGTGGCGGCGATCCGCGGGTGCAGCGCCTCGGGCGGGTTGAAGCAGGTGTCGCGCATCCCGAGCGGACCGGTCAGGCGCTCGGCGACCAGCGTGTCCAGGGTGCGGCCGGTGACGCGTTCCATCAGCCGGCCGAGGGAGATCATGTTGAGATCGGAGTAGGTGTGTGCGGTGCCGGGCGGCGTCTCCAGTTCGGAGGAGTGGATCGCGGCGTACCGTGCCTCGTTGTCCGGCAGCGCGTACAGGTCGATCCACGACACCATGCCCGACTGGTGGGTCAGCAGCTGCCGTACGGTGATCGCCGCTTTTGCGCTGTCGGTGGCGGCGAACTCGGGCAGATGGTGGGCGACCGGATCGTCCAGCGAGATCAGCCGCTGCTCGGCGAGCTGCACGGCGAGCAGCGAGGTGAAGAGCTTGGTCACCGACGCCAGGTCGAAGACGGTGTCCTCGGTCATCGGAACCCGGCTGCCGGGCGGCAGTTCGACGGCCTCCCCGCGCTCCTCGTCCCAGCGCTCGTAGCGCACCGCGTGGCCCAGCGCCCGGTGCGTGACGACGACGCCGTCCTTGGCCGCGAGCAGCACACATCCGGGGAACGAGGGGGCGGGACGTCCCGGACCGGCGCTCAGGAAGGTCTCGGCCTCCTCGGCGATGCGTGCGATGTGCCCCGGCACCAGCCCGACCTGCTGCGGTCTGCCGCGGCGCAACCGCCGTGCGACGCGCGGAAATTGGACGTCGGCGGGGGTGAGCACCGGCGGCCCCTCGACTACGCCCGGCCCGCCCGTGGAAGCCCTCGCGGCGCCCGTACCCGCACCCGCGGCGGCGGCCGGGCCGGTGGCCGCGAGCAGCCCGGCGAGCCCCGCGCCCACCGCCCCGGCGCCGTACAGGAAACGTCGCCGCCCCACTGCGTCCGTGTGCGAACCCGACGGATCCTGCTGACCGTTCATGAGGCGATGACCGTTCTCTCGGCGATGCGGGGGAGGGGAGCGGGGCTTGCGGTGGCAGCGGCGCGGTCGGCAGCGGCGCCGATCCGGGGGGTCAGCGGTAGAGAAGATGCTCCTCCCGCAGCCGGCGGAAAGCGCGCAGATCGCGCTGCCAGATCGCGGTGACGTCGTCGACGTCCGCGCCCTGTTCGATCGCCAGGCGCACCTTGGTGTTGCCGCTCAGCTTGTCCAGCCAGTACGCGCCGTCGCCGTCCTGGCTGCGCCATCCGTAGTCGGGGAAGAGCCGCCGCTGGTCCACCAGCAGCGCCACCGCGGTGCGGATCGGGTCCAGCGCATCGTCGTCGGTGATCTGCACCTCGACGCCGCCGCAGGACTTGTCCGCCCACTTGGAGAAGGTGGGCTTGAAGTACGCCTCCCGGAAGGCGACTCCGGGCAGCTTGCGGGCGGACAGCGCCTCCTGCCAGCGGTGGTCGACGTCCGGGGCGCCCAGCAGCTGGAACGGCTGGGTGGTGCCGCGCCCCTCGGACAGCGCGGACGCCTCGAACCAGCCGGTGCCGGGGTAGAGGCGCGCGGTGGCCGGCGTCGGCATGTTCGGCGACGGCGCGACCCACGGCAGGCCGGTGTCCTCCCAGCGGTCCCGGCGGCGCCAGCCGGTGAGGCGTTCCACGTGCAGCTCCGCCTTCTTGCCCCCGGTGTCCTCGGGCACGAACGTCGCGTTGAAGAGCGTCGCCAGCTCACCGACCGTCATCCCGTGCTGCTGGGCGATGGGCTTGAGCCCCACGAAGGAGGAGTGCTTCGGATCGAGCACCGGGCCGGTGGCCTCCCGCCCGGAGAGCGGGTTGGGCCGGTCCAGCACCACGAAGCGCAGCCCCAGTTCGGCGGCGGCCTCCAGTGCGAGGTACATCGTCCAGATGTAGGTGTAGAAGCGCGAACCCACGTCCTGGATGTCGAACACCACCGCGTCCAGGCGCAGTTCGGCGAAGAGCTCGCGCATCGTGGAGGTGTCGTTGTACGCGTTGTAGACCGGCAGCCCGGTCTTCCCATCGACGAAGTGGTCCTCGCCCTCGCCCGCCTGCGAGGTGCCGCGGAAGCCGTGCTCGGGACCGAAGACGGCGACCAGGTCCACCTTCCCGTCGCCGACCATCACGTCCACCACGTGCCGCAGCCGCTCGTCGACACCGGTGGGGTTGGAGATGATGCCCACCCGCCGTCCGCGCAGCGAGGCGTAGCCGCTGCGGCGCAGCGCGTCGAACCCCGTGCGCACTCGGCGCCCGGAGGCGTGCGCCGCCTCCGGGCCGGCCGCCAGAGCGCCCGCTCCCGGCACCAGTGCCCCGGCGGCGGCCAGCCCCACCGAACCCGTCAACAGACTTCTGCGTCGCACCCTTGCTCCCTGGTGTCGGTCGTCCTCGTTCCGCTGCGAACCCTGCCGGTTCCGCGGTTCATCGTCGATAGCGCAGACCGTGCCCGAAACGGAACATCGGCTTCTGCGGATCCTGCGCGCTCGGCACCGTCACCGGCAGCCTGCCGCGCGGAGCGCTCTCGCCGAGCAGCACACGCACCGCGGACTCCACCGCCACCGGGCTGCGCGAGTAGGTCGCCAGATGGGTTCCGGCGTCCGGGTAGTGGGCGATGTCGTACGGCGTGCCGACGGCCACCGTCACCACCGCCGCGCCGGCGGCCTCCAACTCCCGCACCAGCCGCGCCTGTCCGGGTGCCTTGCCGGTGCCGTTGGTGAGCACCACCACGGTCTCGTGGCCCTTCGCCTCGCGCACGGTCGCCGCCACCGCGTCGGCGGTGGGGTCGTCGCCCGGCCAGTGGTGTGCGGCTCCGGCGCCGTGCTCCGTCAGCCGGTCGGCGAACTGTTCGGTGGCGGCTTCGCCCCACCCGGTGACCAGCACGCGCTCCCGGGCGCCGCCGTCCAGCGGCAGCAGCCCGTCCTCGTTGCGGATCAACGTGGTCGTACGGTCGCTCAGCCGCTGGGCGGCCCTGAGGTTCGCCGGTGTGCCCACGCGTCGGTCCACCCGGTCCGGATCGACGAACGGCTGCTGCACGACGCCGCGTTCGTGCTTGAGCTTGAGTATCCGGCGCACCGAGGTGTCGATGCGCTTCTGCGTCAGCTCACCGGACTTCACGGCCTCGACCACGGCGCGGTGGGCGCCCGGCAGGTCCGGCGGCATCAGCAGGACGTCCACCCCGGCCTTGAGCGCCCGCACCGGCACCTCCTCGTCCGGGTAGGTCTCCCGCACGCCCTCCATCGCCAGCGAGTCGGTGACCACGACGCCGTCGTAGCCCAGCTCCTCGCGCAGCAGCCCGGTCATGATCGGCTCGGAGAGCGTGGCGGGGTCACCGGTCGGGTCGAGCTCCGGGAACTGGATGTGCGCGCTCATGATCGAGTCGACGCCGGCGCGTATCGCCTGCCGGAACGGCGGCGCGTCCAGCTTCCGCCACTCCTGGAGGGTGTGGTGGATGACCGGCAGGGCGGTGTGGCTGTCCACATCGGTGTCGCCGTGCCCGGGGAAGTGCTTGGCCGTTGCCACGACGCCCTCGCGGCCCGACTGGAAGCCGCGGACCTGGGCCGTCGCGAGCGTTCCGGTCAGCCGTGGATCACTGCTGAACGACCGGGTGCCGATGACCGGGTTGGCCGGATTGACGTTGACGTCCGCGACCGGCGCGTAGTTCTGGTTGATGCCGACGGCCCGCAGCTCGCTGCCGGACACACGTGCGGCCTTCCGGGCGTCGGCGGGCCGATGGGTGGCGCCCAGCGCCATCGCGCCGGGCAGCCTGGTGGCCGGGGTGCTGAGCCTGCTGATGTCCCCGTGCTCCTGGTCGGTGGAGACCAGCAGCGGAACGCCCGACTTCCGCTCGCCCAGGGCGGCCTTCTGGAGCCCGTTGGAGAGGCCGGCGACCTGTGCCGGCTGTGCCAGGTTGTCCGACCAGGCGAAGTAGATGACGCCGCCGAGGTGGTACTTCTCGACCGCCTCGCGGCCGTTGTCCACGCCCAGCCACTTCTGGTTGCGCGCGACGTCCTCGGGGTCGGTGGTGTCGGCGCTCTCGCCGTAGACGTAGGTGTTGAAGAGCTGTCCGACCTTCTGCTCCAACGACATCGTGCGCAGCTGCCGTTCGGCCCAGCGCGCGGCCTGGCCCCGGCTCTCGGCGGCCGATGCGTCGACGGCGGGGGTGTCGGCGGCGGGCGGATGCGTCGGCGGGGCGGCCTGGGCCGGTGAGGCGGTCAGCAGCAGCGCGGCCACCGCGCCGCCGGTGATCAGCCGGCGGCGCGGGCCGCGCACTCGGTGGTGCCGCGTGGCGTTCATGGAACGCTCCTTCCGAAACCGGGCAGGGGAGTGGAGAGGCGCATCGAGCCGGGGCGGGCGGGTTGTCGGCGGGGCGGTGCGGGGCGAGTCCGCGGTGCGGGCAGCGGACGGTCGTCGCCGGGCGGGGCGCGGCTCCGCCGAACAGGGCGGGCCGGCAGGGAAGTCGGCCGGGGGTTCCGGTGGTGCTCGGTGCGGAACCGCGGATGCGGGCGGGAGTGGGGAGCGGCCTTCGCCGGTACGGGCGCGGCCGGACCGGCGGGACCGCCGACCGGGGTGGTCGGGGTTGGGCATGAGTAACGCAGGCGCGAGTACCACCCGTAAAGACCACGGGCGCACCCCCGGTGGTCTACACCAGTTGAGCAAGTGCTGACCTGGTGTTGTGCCGCCCGGTGGCAGAAACTTTCAGCCCGAGCCGGCGCTGTCGTCAACTCCCGCCCGGCCGCGGTCCGATGCCCGGCGGAGGCGGTACTGGAGGCGGAGGCGGCGGCGGTGCCGGCAGAGGGCGGCGGGCCCGTGCCCGTGGGCGAGCGACCGCAGCCCCCGCCCCCTGCCGCCGTGGTGGGAGCCCGAACCCGTCGGCTCGGCCAGGGGGCGATCCCCTGACGCCGGGCCGACGGGCGGAACGGGCGCTACCGGTGGTCGAACTCCGTGGCCGGGCGCAGCAGTTCGGACAGCGGCAGCTCCGGGTCGTGGACGATCCGGCGCAGCAGCGCGAGCAGCTCCGCGGACCAGGACTCGACGGTCGCCGCCGAGAAGAGGTCGGTGGAGTACTCGAACGTCACCGTGAGCCCCTGTTCGTGCGGGGCCAGGACGACGTAGAGCTCGGTGCGCGCGACACCCGAGGTCGGCAGCGTGCGCACCGTGCTGGAGAGCCCTGCCAGCTCGATGCTCTGCGGCTCCGCGGTGACCACGGTGAAGAGCACGTTGGGCACCAGCGCGGCGGGCAGCCCCGGCTCCAGAAGGTCGACGATCTCCCCGAGCGGGAGGTCCTGGTGGTCCAGCACCGAGAAGAGCGTTCCGCCCAACTGCCGCACCAGGCCCGGGAAGTCGTCGAGCGTGCCGAGCCCGGCCCGCAGCGGCACCGCGTCGCCGACCAGGCCCACGACCTGCTCGCGGCCCCGGCCCAGCCGGTTGGCGTTGGAGACGGTGAGGACCAGGTCCTCGTCGAAGGCGCGGCCGGTCGCCTCAGTGCGACGGCGTGCCGCCCACACCGCGAAGGCGCCGGCCAGCACCGAGTACGGCGTGGCACCGAGCGAGCGTGCGGTCTGCGCGAGCCGCGCGCCGAAGTCCCCCTCCAGCTCCCCGACACACAGCGCTCCACGGCCGGAGAGCACCGGGGGCCTCGGCCGGTCGTGGGGGAGTGCGAGCACGGTCGACGTCCCCTTCAGCTCGGCACGCCAGAACTCCTCCAGCTCCGTCCCGCGATCCGCGTCCCGTTCGCTCTCCGCCCGCGCGAGCTCGGTGAACCGGCCCGCGGGAACGGCGAACCGGGGCGCCTCGCCCCGCACACGGGCCCGGTAGAGCTCGCCCAGGTCCCGCCAGAGCACACCGAAGGACCACCCGTCGCAGACTGCGTGGTGCCAGACGGTCAGCAGGGTCCAGCTTCTCGGTCCGCGGCGGGCCAGCCGGAAGCGGAAGAGCGGCGCCCGGTCCATCGCGATCACCTGCGCCACCTGTTCGCGGCACCAGCGCTCCACGGCGTCCGACGGTGCGTCGGCCGACTCGCGCGGGCCGCTGTCGGCAGACCGCGCAGACCGCGCAGACGGGTCGCCGGGCGCCTCCGCCCGGTGCGGTCCGTCCGACGGGCGCTGCCGGTCCGGCAGTTCGGTGACCGGCAGCTCCACCGGCACCTGCGCGAGCTCCTCCACCACAAGCCGTCCCGCCCGCCGTACGGCCCGGCTGCGGAGCGCGCCGTGACGTGCGACGAGCCCGGCGAGGGCCTGCCGCAGATCCTCCGGATCGAGCGCGCCCTCCAGATCGATCCGCTGGGCGATGTTGTAGACGCTGGCGTCCTCCCGTTGGTGGTGGCGCAGCCAGAGCCTGCGCATCGTGGCCGGCATCGGCGCCGAGTCCACCACCTCCGCCGTTCCGTCGGTCCCCGCGTCGCCCCGCTGCGGCGCGGCCCCCTCCGCAGCGTTCGCCGCCTCGGCGGAGTCCGCCGGGGCCGCGGGCGCCGTTCGTGCCGCGGGCCACGGTGCCGCCGGGGCTTCGGGCTCCGGTGCGGTGTCCGGTGTCCGGGCGGGTTCGTACGGCCCGGGGGCCGCGCCGAACTCCGGCGCCGCCGCCCGCTGTTCCAGCATCCGCGCCAGCGCGCGGATGGTCGGTGCGCGGAAGAAGTCGGCCATGGACAGGCCCGGCTTCCACAGTGCGGAGATCCGGTTCACCAACCGCACGGCGCTCAGCGAATGGCCGCCCACCGAGAAGAACGAGCGGGTCACGCCGATCCGGCCGAGCTCCAACTCCTCGCACCAGACCGCGTGCAACGCCCTCTCCCAGTCGGTGGACGCCGGTGTGTCGCCGTCCTCGCCGCCCGCGTCGCCGCTGCGCCCGGGCTCGGGCAGCCGCGCACGGTCGAGCTTGCCCGCGGCGTTCACCGGCAGCCGGTCGAGCACCACCCAGCCGCGGGGTACGAGGTGGTCGGGCAGCGCCTCGGCCAGCGCCTCGCGCAGCGTCTCGACCCGGATGTCCGCATCGGCCCCGACCACGTGGGCGACCAGCTCCCACTGCCCGTGCCGGTCGCGGCGGGGAAGCACCACCGCGTCGCGGACCCCGGCGAGCGCGGCCAGTGCCGCCTGCACCTCGCCCGGTTCGACCCGGTGGCCGCGGATCTTGACCCGGTCGTCGATCCGGCCGAGGAACTGCAGAGTGCCGTCGGAGTTCCACCGGCCCAGATCGCCGGTGCGGTACCGAGCGCCGGCCGACCCGGCAGTGAACGCCGCCTCGGTCTCCTGCGGGCGCGCGTGGTACCCGTGGGCCACCGGAACACCGCCGAGATGGATCTCGCCGGTCACCCCCACCGGCACCGGTCGCCCCGCGTCGTCGAGCAGTTCGACCACCGCGCCCGGGACGGGCCGTCCGATCGGCGCCCACCTCGGACCCCTGGGGTCCACCTGCTGGGAGGTGACGATGATCGAGGCCTCGGTGGGCCCGTACTGGTTGTACAGCGTCAGGCCGGGGTGGGCGGCCAGGAACTCCTTCAGGGCGGCGCCCACTTCGAGCGCCTCGCCCGCGGAGATCAGCTCCCGCAGCGAGGGCAGCTCCACACCGCTGTCGACCAGGTGCTTGAGCGGGGTGTACGGCATGAACATCCGGTTCACGCCGTGCCGCCGCACCACCTCGGCCAGCGCGGCCGGATCGTGGCGGTCGCGGTCGTCGACCAGCACCAGCGCCGCGCCGGAGGCGAGCGTCGTGAAGATCTCCTGCACGCTCACGTCGAAGACGGCGGAGGTCCACTGGAGGGTGCGCAGCGGCGGGTGGGCCGCCAGCTGCGCGCGCACCAGATTGACCGGCCCCCGGTGCGGCACCACCACCGCCTTGGGCCGCCCGGTCGAGCCCGAGGTGTAGAGCAGATACGCGGTGTCCTCCGGCCGCACCTCGCCTCCGGCCGGCTCCTGAGCCCGCTCCTCGGGGACTGCCCCGCCGTCGTCCGACTCCCCGCGGGACGCCGGCTCGACGGGGCCGAAGCGACCGTCCGTGTCGAGGTGCTGGACCGGCACGCCGTCCCCGAGGCCCGGGTGGGCACCCAGCAACTCCTCGGTGGCCAGCAGCAGTACGGGCGCGGAGTCCAGAAGCTGGTCCGCCAGCCGCGGCGTCGGCGCTCCGGGGTCAAGCGGCACGTACGCGGCGCCGGACGCGAGCACCGCGGGCAGCGCGACGATCAGGCCCGCGCCACGCGGCAGCAGCACCGCGACGCGGCTGCCGCGTCCCGCCCCGCGAGCCCGCAGCAGACGCGCCAGCGAGTCGATGCGCAGCGCCAACTCGCCGTAGGACAGCCGCTGTTCGCCGTGCTCGACGGCCACCGCACCCGGTGTCAGGACGGCCTGCCGCAACACCAGCGCGTGCAGGGTGGCGTCCTCGTACGTCGCCGTCCCCGCGGTGCGCCCGAGCCCGTCCAGCAGGGTGCGGTCGGCGTCCGAGACGGCGGTCAGCTCCCCGAAGGAGGCTGCCGGGGACTCCACCGCCCGCCGCAGCACCAGCTCCGTATACGCCACCAGCCGCCGCACGGTCACGGCGTCGAAGAGCGCCGTGTCGTACTCCACCATCATCCGCACCCCGTCCGCGTGGTGCGTCAGGTAGAAGCTGAGGTCGAACGGGGCGCGGTCGCTGGGCACGTCGATCAGCGCGGCGCGGACCGCGGGCGGGTCGAAGTCGACCGCGGACTCGCGCTCGTACTCCACCATCACCTGGAAGAGCGGGTTCCGGCCCGGGTCGCGGCGCGGGTTGAGCCGTTCCACCAGCTCCTCGAAGGGCACCTCCCGGTGCTCGTACGCATCGGCGCCCGCCTCCCGCACCCGCAGCAGCAGTGCGGGGAAGTCCGGATCACCGGTGAAGTCCAGCCGCAGCGGCACGGTGTCCAGAAAGAGACCGATCAGCTCTTCCTGCCCGGCGGAGCGCGCCGAGACGGCGGTGCCGACGACGAGGTCCCGCTGCCCCGAGAAGCGGGCCAACACCGCGCCGATCGCGGCGGTCAGCGCCATGAACGGCGTCGCCCGTCGCTCGGCGGCCAGCGCGCAGACGTCGGCGACGAGCGGTCCGTCCAGCTCGTGGGTCAGGCTCGCGCCCCGACCGGTGCGCACCGCCGGCCGCGGGCGATCGGTCGGCAGCTCCAGCTCGGGGGCGCCCGCCAGCCGGTCGCGCCAGAACTCCAGCGAGGCCGCGACCTCCCGCTCGTCCGGTGCGACGGCCTCGGGCGCGGCCAACTCCCCGAGGTCGACGGGTTGTTGCGAACCCGGTGCGGTCAGCACGCGGTAGTGCGCGGCGAGTTCGCCGACCAGCACAGCGGTGGAGGAGGAGTCGAAGACGATGTGGTGGGCGAGGAGGAAGAGCAGATGGCGCTCGTCGGAGAGCCGCAGCAGGCGGGCGAGGAAGAGCGGACCCTCGGCGAGGTCGAACGTCTGCCGCCCCGCGGTGTCGAGCACCGCGCGCAGCGCCTCCTCCACCGTGGCGCCGTCGTGGTCCTCGACCGGGCAGTGCGCCGCCATGTCCGTCCGCACCTCACGGAAGGGCACGCCCTCCCGGTCGCCGAAGACGGTGCGCAGTGCCGAGTGGCGGGCCACGACCATCCGCAGCGACTCCCGCAACGCCCCGGTGTCCAGGGCGCCTTCGAGCAGTACGGCTTTGGGCTCGTGGTACATGCTGCTGCCGGGATGCAGCTGCTCCAGGAACCAGATGCGCCGCTGCGCGGGCGTCAGCGGAAACCCGGTCGTCTGCCTGCCGGGCTTCGCCGTGACGCCTGGTTCCGCCGTGCCTCGACCCGTCGCCGTGACGTCGGGGGACGGCCGGTGGTCGGTGCTCGGGTCCCGGTCGCCGGCCGGCTGCGGCGGCGCTCCGTCGGGCCCGGCCGGAAGCGGTCGCACCTCGGGCACGCGGGCGTGGGGACGCGTGTAGTCGGCCCGCGGGGAGTCGGGAACCGGCGGTTGCGGGGCGCTCGGCCCGGACGGCCGGACCTGTGCGCGGCGGAGCCGGTCCAGGACCGGCAGCGCGGCCACGACCTGTTCGCGGGGGACACCGAAGTCGACGAAGCAGGCGATCTCGTCCGCCCCCGCCGCCACCAGGCCCTCGACGACCTCGGCGGCCTCCCGCTCGTCACCGATCAGCGCCCGCGAGGAGCAGTAGCGGTCGTAGGCGCGGGAGAGGAGGAAGTCCACGTCCTCCTCCGAGGCGCCCTCCAGGTCCACATCGAAACCCAGGCTGTTGGTCACCTGGTCGAAGAGGGAGAGCGAGGAGCGCAGATAGGAGACGAACGGCCGGTACGCCTGGGCGCGAGCCTGCTCGCCGTCCTCGCCGAGGTAGGTGTGCACCAGCACCACGACCCGGCCCTGTGCCGGATCCAGCCCGTGCTCGGCGCGGGTGCGACGGTAGAGCGCGATGTTCTGCGCCAGCTGCTCCACGGTCTGCGTCATCAGATTGGTGACCACACCCAGCCCCTCGGCGGCGGCCCTGCGGTAGCTGTCGGGATTGCTCACCACGGCGACGTACATGGGCAGTTCACGCTGCACCGGACGCGGGTGCAGCGTCACCTCGACCGGGCTGCCGTCGCCCGCCGCGGTCGCCAGCGGGCGCCCGGACCACAGCGTCCGTACGTCCGCCAGCTGCTCGTACAACACCTCGCGGTGGCGGCCGTAGTGCTGCGGGGCGAGCGCGAAGTCCGTCGCGTGCCAGCCGCCGGCAATGCACAGTCCGGCCCGTCCGCCGGAGAGGTTGTCCACCACCGACCACTCCTCGGCGACCCGGATCGGGTGGTGCAGCGGCAGTACGACCGAACCGGCCTGGAGTCGGATCCGGCGGGTTCGGGTGGCCAGTGCGGCGGCCAGCACCGAAGGGTTGGGGAAGAGCGAACCGAAGGAGTTGAAGTGGCGTTCGGGGAACCACAGCGCGTGGAAGCCGTGCCGGTCGGCGAACTCGGCGGCGTCCAGGATCAGTCCGTAGCGGTCCGGGTCCTCCTGCGGCGCCCGGTCGGAGGTGTCCTGGGGGTAGTCGCCGAAGAAGTACAGACTGAAGTCGCAGCGCGCCCCGGTACCGAGGGTCGACCGGGCGCCGGGCTGCGGGGCGGGGGCCGGCGGTGGCGGGGGCTTCGGCGGCGCCACGGCACCGCCGTCCTGCTGAGCGCCACCCCGAGGGCCGGCCGCGGCGACGACGGCGGGCGCGGGCGCGGTGGGCCCGGCGACGGCGGGCGCGGAGGTCGCGGGCCCTGAGGCGGTGGGCGCGGGGGCGGTGGGCGCGTGGGCGGTGGAAGGCGCGGCGTCCGTTTCCGGCGGAGCCTCCTGCCGCGCTTCGGCACCGCCCGCCCCGCGGAGGGGCGGCGCGGCTACGGCGCGTGAGCCGTCCGTGGCGCCGGACGTCCGCTCGGCGGCCGGAGCCGTTGGCGCACCGGCCGGTCCGGGCGCGGCGCGCAGCACCTCCAGCTGGCCGGTGAGCAACCCGCCCACCTGGCGCACGAGTTGCTCGGCCACCTCCAGCTGACGCCCCAGCAGCGCATGCGTCGGCGACTGATCGGCCGCGGTGGCCTCCGCGGATTCCGCAGCGCCGCCGACCGGGCCGGGAGCCCCCGGTGCCTGTGCTGCCGCCTCCGCCCCGGACGGCTCCCGCCGCTCCGACTGCGTCTGCTGCGGCACGTGCCGCGTCACCACGGACGCCGCGTCCGGCGTCGACTCACGGCGCGCCGGTACGGGCGGCAGCGACGTAGGCCCCGCAGCCGCATCCGTATTCGCAGCCGCCCGCGTATCCGCGGCCTCGCCGTCCCGGGCCGCGGTGTCGCCGGGCGCGACGTTGGCCGCCCCGACCGGTGTTGGCTCGGCGGACGCCTGCGGGCGTACGCGCTCGGCCAGCCGCCGCGGGGTGTCGACCGTCTCGAAGAGTTCACGCACCGGTACGCGCACTCCGTGGAGTTCGCGCAGCCGCGCGGTCATCCCCATCAGCGACAGCGAGTCCGCGCCCAGCTCGAAGAACGAGCTGTCCGGGCCGACCTCGGCCAACTCGCGGCCGAGCTTGTCTGCTGTCAACCGCCGTATGGAGATGAGCAGTTCGGCGTCCACGTCCGGCTCCTCGGTGTAGTTCTGCGCTTGTTGCGCGGCACTGACGCGGCCGCCGTCCACGGGCCCCGCTTCGGCGGCGTCCGCGCGGTCCTCCGTCCCGCGGTCGACGGGCGCGCGGTTGGCCGATCCGGCGCGCTCTTCGCCGACCGCGGGATCGTCCGGCGCGGCGCCGTACGGCAGATGCCGGGCACGCATCGGGTGGCCGGGCAGCGGCACCCGGCCGCCCGTCGTGCACAGCGCCCCCCAGTGCAGCTCGGCGCCCGAGCGGTAGAGCGAACCGAGGCCGCTGAGCAGCCCGTTCACCTGCTCGTGCGCCTCGCCGGCCCCCTGTGCCAGGACCCAGCGGCTGCCGGGCAGACAGTGCCGGCCGAGGCCGGTGAGCGTCCGATCGGCGCCCATCTCGACGAAGTCCCGGCCGCCGCGCCGGGAGGCGGCAGCCATCGCCAGGTCGAACCGGACCGGCTGCCTGGCCTGGCGGCACAGGTGCTCCGCGTCCACCCGAGCGCCGACCTCCAGCACGGCCCCGTCGACGCAGCTCACCAGCGGAACCCGCAGCGGGCCGATGCGCACCCGCCGTGCCCGTACCGCGAACTCGGCCAACGCAGCCTCCACCGCGGCCGAGTGGAAGGCCCGGTCGACCGGCAGCGTTCGGCACTCCAGCGACTGCTGCGCACACAGCTCTCGGGCCGAGTCGATCGCGGCCGGGTCCCCGGAAAGCACCACCGAGGCCGGTCCGTTGACCGCGGCCACCTCGGCGCCGCAGACGGTCGCCAACCGCTGCGCCCGTTCCCGGTCGGTGCGGACGGCGAGCATGGCTCCTCGCGCACCGAGGCTCTCCATCAGCCCGCCGCGCCAGCCCGTCAGCCGCACCCCGTCCGCCAGCGTGAGCGCGCCCGCCGCGTACAGCGCCGCGTACTCGCCGACGCTGTGACCCAGCAGCAGCGCCGGCTGCACGCCCGCGCCCCGCCACACCTCGACCAGTGCGGCCTGGTGGCTGAAGAGCGCCGCCTGCGCGGTGTCCGTCGGCCAGGGGTCGCCCACCGCGCCGGCCTCCCGCCCCTCTCGGTCGCCGGTTCCGTGCGCCGGCCGATCGGGGGTGAGCAGCAGCGGCAGCAGTTCACCGCCGAACTCCCGGCGGAAGAGATCCGCACACTGCTCAAGCGTCCGCCGCGCGGCCGGAAAGGCGGCGTACAGCCCCGCCGACATCCCGCGCCGCGGGCTGCCCTGACCGGCGAACGCCCACACCGGAGCAGACGGGCCCGTCTCCCGGGACCCGCCCCCGCCGGGACGCCGGTCCCCGCTCCCGGCCCGCCGGACGACGGCCTCCAGCGCGTCGGCGATCTCGTCCGCGGTGCTGCCGACGACGGCGTCCCGCACCGGATGGTGCGGCCGTCCCAGGGCCAGCGTGGTGGCGACATCCGCCGGATGCGGTGCGGGCCGCTGCCGCAGCCGGTCGCGGAGCGCGCCCGCGAGCTGCACCAGCGCCTCGGGCGAACGTGCGGAGAGGGGAATCAGCCATGGCCGCCCGTCGGGCGCCCCGGGCCGGCGCTCCGGCGCCTCCTCCAGCACCACATGGGCGTTCGTACCGCCCACCCCCAGTGCGCTGACGCCGGCCCGGCGGGGCACACCGTCCTCGACCGTCCAGGCGCGCAGCTCGCGCACCAGCGTCAACGGGCCCTTCTCCAAACGCAGTTCGGGGTGCGGCCGAGTGAGCCCCGGGGTCGGCACCAGGGTGCGGTGGCGCAGGCTCAGGATCGTCTTGATCAGCCCGGCCATACCGGCGCAGCTGTCGAGATGGCCGATGTTCGGCTTGACCGAGCCGACCGCGCAGAAACCGGTGCGGTCGGTCTGCTCGCCCAGCGCCTCGGACAGCGCCTCCAGTTCCACCGGATCGCCCACCGGTGTACCGGTGCCGTGCGCCTCCACGTACGACAGGGAATCGGCCGGCACCCGCGCGCGAGCGAGCGCCTGACGCACCACCTCGACCTGGCCGGGCACGCCCGGTGCGGTGAAGCCCACCTTCTCCCGTCCGTCGTTGTTGATCGCCGATCCCAGCACGACGGCGTGCACGGTGTCCGAGTCGGCGAGCGCCCGGTCGAGGCGCTTGAGGAGCACGACGGCGACCCCGTTGCCGCCGACCGTGCCGTCGGCCTCGGCGTCGAAGGTCCGGCACCTGCCGGTGGGGGAGAGGACCGAACCGGGACCGGTGCGGTAGCCGCTCTCCTGCGGCAGATGTACGGCCGCGGCGCCCGCAAGCGCCAGATCGGCGTCGCCGGACAGCACTGCCTGGCCCGCCAGATGCACGGCCACCAGCGAACTGGAGCACGCCGTGCGCACACCCACCGCGGGCCCCTTGAGGCCCAGCCGGTGGGCCACCCGGGAGGCCAGGAAGTCCGATTCGCGGCCGATCGCGGTCTGCATCTCGGTGGCGGGGTCGCTCGGCCGACCCGCCGAGTGCGGCGAGGGGCCCGGAGCCTGGTGGTCGTAGAGGTTCATCCCGGAACCGGCGAAGACCGCGATCCGCTCCCGGCCGCCCTCGCCGGCGTACCCGCCGTCCTCCAGCGCCCGGTGGCACACCTCCAGGAAGAGCCGGTGCGCGGGATGGGTCAGCCGCGCCTCCTTGGGGGCGATCCCGAAGTGCTCCGCGTCGAACGCCTCGGCCTCGTCCAACACCCCTGCCACCGGTACGAATTCGGGCGACTGTCGCTGCTCGGCGGTCAGGCCGGCGGCGGCGAGTTCGTCCTCGTCGAAGCGGCGCAGGCTCACGACCCCCTCGCGCAGGTTGTCCCAGAACTGCTCGGGAGTCCGGGCGCCGGGGAAACGCAACGCCATGCCGATGACCGCCAGCCGACGGTCGTCGCCGCCCGCGTCGCCCGCGTCCTGCCGACCCGCCGCGCCGCCCACCGCCGCACCGCCTCTCCCGGGCGGGGCCTTGTCGCCGGCCGGGGCCGGTGCCGGTGCCGTCGTGGCGCGGGGTTCGGCGGTGCGGGGTTCGGCGGCGCGGGCGCCGAGCGCCGTCAGACGGGCGGCGAGCGCCTCGGCGGTGGGGTGCGCGAACGCAGCCGTCGACGGAACACCGACGCCCAGCCGCTCCTCCAGCCGTCCGCGCAGCCGGGCCAACAGCACCGAGGTGAGCCCCAGTTCGTAGAAGGCGACTCCCGCCTCGACCGGCCGTCCGACCAGCCGGGCCAGCTCCTCGCGCACGACCCGCGCCACGCCGTCCGCCCGCGGCGGTACGTCCGCGGGCTTGTGCCGCGAGTCGGCGTCCCGATCCGCCGGGGCGCCGGAGCGGGGCGCGGTCGCGGTCTCCGACCGGGCCTGCGGCGCACCGCCGTCCCGATCCGCCGGGGGCGGCTGCTTCGTCAGCAGCCGGGACCTCAGCTCCTGGCGTCTGACCTTCCCCGCGGGGGTGCGCGGGAAGTCGGACTCGGCCACCGGCACGGTCCGGCCGACGGTCAGTCGTAACCGGCCGAAGAGCGTCGCGCGCAGTTCGCCGGCGATCCGTTCGTCCTCCGCCGCGCCCCGGCTGACGAAGAGCAGCACCAACTCCTCGGTGCCGCTGGTCGGATGCGGCACGCCGCAGGCGGCGACCTCGCCCAGCCGTACGCCCGGGACCCGCGCCGCGGCGTCCTCCACCTCGTGGCAGGAGACGTTGTGGCCGTTGAGCACCAGAATGTCCTTGCGCCTGCCGGTGACGACCACCTGGTCCTGGTCGAGGAAGGCGAGATCCCCGGTGTCCAGCCACTCGCGGCCCTCCGGGTAGGCCTCGGCGTCGGCGGCGGGGTTGTTGACGTACCCGGGGGTCAGCCGTGCGGGAGCGCGCAGTTGGAGGCGGCCGATGTGCCCGGCGCCGGCGGGGGCGCCGTCCTCGCCGACGATGCGCAGAGTGGTGCCGTGGGCCGGTGAACCGGAGGCGACGAAGGTGGCGCACTCCTCCTCCGGCGTGCTCGCGTCCGCCCGGACCAGCCGGCCGGCGAGGCTGTCCCGCCGCAGCCGGTGCACCGTCCCCGGGCGGTCCAGCCTGCCCCAGGTGATCGCGGTGACCGTCTCGGCCATTCCCCACACCGGGGCGAGATGCTCCTCGCGCACGCCGTACGGGGCGGTCGCCGCGAGGAAGTCGCGCAGCACCGGCAGTGCCACCCGTTCGCCGCCGCAGACCAGGGACTTGAGGCCGCCCAGGTCCCAGCCGGTGTCCGACTCGCGCTCGGCGAGCGCCTCGGCGACCAGCCGGTAGGCGAAGGTCGGCGCCCAGCCGTGCTGCGCCCGGTGTTCGTGCAGCAGGTCGAGCCAGCGCAGCGGGTTCGCCAGCACCGCGTCGGTGGCCGTGTGCACCCCGGTGCTGCCGGTGAAGACGGGCAGCAGGTGGTAGATGAGAAAGGCCCCGCTGTGGTCCAGCGGCAGCCAGTTGACCAGGGTGTCGCCCGGCTGTACGTCCAGGATGCGGCGGGTCCCGGCCGCGAAATCGGCGAGCCCGCCGTGGGTCAGACGTACCGCCTTGGGCTCGCCGGTGCTGCCCGAGGAGAGCATCAGCAGCGCGGTGTCCTCGGGGCGCGGCGTGTGGAACTCCGTTGCGGGCGCGGTCCCGAGGCACTGACGCAGCTCCAGCGTGCGCAGCCGGTCCGGGCCCTCGCCGTCCGCGGACGCCGCCGCACCGGCCGCGTCGGTCAGCACGAGCGGGGAGCCCAGCAGCCGCACGGTGTGCAGCAGCCGACTGCGGGCGGGCGTACCGGGCAGTGGGCTCTCGGCGATGGCCGCGGGCCGCGCGCCGCCGAGCACACAGGCCCAGAACGCGGTGAAGAAGTCCTCCAGCGGCAGTCCGCACAGGACCACCGGATCGCCGGGGCGGACCCCGTGCGCCCGGAGTCCGCCGAGCAACTGCCGTGCGTCCTCCAGGAGTCGGCCGTAGCCACGGCTGCTGCCGGTGCCGTCGCTCTCCACGGTGGCGACGCCCCCGACGCCGCCGCCTCCCGCGGGCCCCCGGGCTCCCGCGGCACGCAGCAGCGCGTCGACCGCGTCCACCGGGTCCCGCTCGTCCCGCTCCGGTTCAGGGCCCCGACACAGGTCCTGCCCTCGCACGTGCTCCATGCGCGCCTCTCTCGTCTGATCCGCGGTCCGCCTCGGGGGACGGTCGTTCGGGGGTGTGCCGTCGGACGGCGTACAGCAACAGCAGGAGGGCGCCGCAGGCGGCGGTGCCGTGGAAGAGGCCGACGACGGCGAGCGCCGGCAGCGCTTCGAGCGCCCCGGCGGCGGCCACCGTGCCGAGCGCGAAACCGGACTGCTCGGCGGTGGCGGAGAGCCCGAAGAGCCTGGTGCGCTCGGGCTCGGGCGCGGCCTGCAACCGCGAGGTGTAGACGATCTCGGTCCAGCCGTCCGCGAAGCCGGCGGCGGTCGCCACCAGGACGAGCCCGATCGCGGGCAGGCCGAGGAAGGCGGCGACGAAGGCCGCCGACATCGCACAGGTGCCCAGCGCGAACGCCCGTACACCCCAGGCGGATTCGCCCCGGCGGCGGCGCAGCACCAGATGCGCCAGCACGGTGCCGACCGCCCAGGCGACCCAGAAGCGGGTCATGTGCAGCGCGGGGTTGTCCGGGGCCTCGGAGTGGGCCACCACCGGCAGCGCGACGTTGTGCGAGGAGGAGGCCAGCGCGTCGAGCCCGCGCAGTGCGACCAGGGCCAGCAGCACCGCGGGCAGCGTCGAGCCCAGCCGCCGCAGCCCGGCACGGGTCCGCCCCTCCGCGTCCGGCTCCCCGTCCGCCGCCGGCTGTCCGTCCGCCGCCGACCGCCCGCTCTCGACAGCGCCGTGATCGGCCCCGTCCGGCTCCTCCTCGGTCCGCGGCCGCGCCGCCAGAAGCACCGCCGCGGCCAGCGCGAAGCTCGCCGCGTTCACCGCGAAGGCCAGTGCGTAGCCGCCGAAGCCGATGATGACGGCGGCCGAGGCGAAGCCGAGCACCGTGGCGATCGAACGGGCCGTCACCAGCAGGCCGTTGGCCCGGCCGCGCAGCTCGGCACCGACCATCGCGGGCACCGAGCTGCGCAGCGAGACCGAGAACCAGGTGCTCGACGCCCCCAGCACCACGACCGCCACCGCGAGCAGCGCCGGCGCCGCGTTCCCGGCGAACAGCGCCAGGACGAGCAGCGTCAGACACTGCGCCAGATGCGCGCCGTACATCACGTGTGCCCGCGCGACACGGGCGGTCAGAGCCGCGGAGGTCATTCCGGCGGCGAACCCGGCCGACAGCCGCAGCGCCATCATCAGCCCGACGCCCAGCGCCGTACCGGTGACCTCGTAGGAGAAGAGGCTGAGTGCGATCAGGTTGAGATACGTACCGAAGGAGGAGACGGAATAGGCGGCGACGACCGCGGCGAAGCGGCGGTCCGTGTGCGCCATGGCTGCTCTCATCCCCGTCGGGGTTCGTCCGGTGCGTGCGGGCTCACCACCGTCCGCACGCGGGGGCAGCAGCCGCCTCGGCGAACTCGTCCTGAAAAGTGGGGAGTTGCGGGTGCATCGTACGCGTACTACGGCAAAAGTACGACGGCTGCGCAGACATCGCGTGGAACGCGACCGCGCAGCCGTCGTGGGAACGAGCTGTTCGGGATGGGCGGGAACGGCCTACGGGGGGCGTTCGGAACCCGGTGCGCCGGGCGGCCGGATCAGTCCCCGTAGGCGTCGAAGTTCCGGGAGAACTCCCGGTCGTTGAACTCGTCCCAGTTGATCGACCAGGACATCAGGCCGCGCATGTCCGGCCAGGTGCCGTGCGGCTCGTAGCCGCCGCAGTCGGTGCCCTTGGTGAGGCAGTCCAGGGTCCGGGTGACCTCGGTGGGGGAGATGTGGCCGTTGCCGGCGTTGGTGGAGGCCGGCAGGCCGATGGCGACCTGGTCGGGCCGCAGCGGCTCGAAGATCGCGTCCTCGTTGCCCGCGACCGGGAAGCCGGCGAGCAGCATGTCGGTCATGGCGATCGGGAACTCGGCCGTGCCCATGGTGTGCTGCTTGCCGTCCAGCCCCATGATCGGGCCGGAGTTGTAGTTCTGGACGTGCAGCAGCGTGAGCCGGTCGCGCAGCGCGTGGATCACCGGCAGGTACGCTCCGGCGCGCGCGTCCTGGCCGCCCCATTCGCCGGAGCCGTAGAACTGGTAGCCAAGCTGCACGAAGAAGGTCTCGGGCGCCATGGTGAGCACGAAGTCGTCGCCGTACTTCTCCGCCAGCGTCTCCACGGCGGAGATCAGGTTGACGATGACCGGGCTGGTGGGGTTCTTGAAGTCGGTGTCGCCCTCGTCCAGTGCGAGCGAGTTGCCCTCGAAGTCGATGTCCAGGCCGTCGAGTCCGTAGGTGTCGATGATCGAGCCGACCGAGTCGACGAAGGCGTCGCGCGCGGCCTCGGTCTCCAGCCGCACCTGGCCGTTGGCGCCGCCGATCGAGATCAGCACCTTCTTGCCGGCGGCCTGCTTGGCCTCGATGGCGGACTTGAACTCGTCCTCGCTCTCCACCTCCGGGCACTCGGTCTGCGGGCACAGCTCGAAGCGGATGTCGCCGGAGGTCGGTGAAGTGGGCTCGCCGAAGGAGAGGTTGACGATGTCCCAGGAGTCGGGCACGTCTGCCATGCGGGTGTAGCCCGAGCCGTTGGCGAAGCTGGAGTGCAGATAGCCGGCGAGCGCGCGCTCGGGCAGCTCTGCCGTGCTTCCCGCCGTCTTCGCCGCGGCGGCGGGTGCCGATTCGGCGGCCTGGGAGGTCTGGCCCATGGCGGCCAGGCCACCGCCCGCGAGCGCTGCCGCGAGCAGTGCGGCGCCGAGCCGTCGACGTGGCCGGAAGGCGACTCCGGGCGCGCTGCGGAAACTGCTCCATCGACTCACGGCTACCTCCGGGTCACGGGTGCGACGGTCACCGGTGAATTTGGTCCAGACCAATCAAACTGTCAAGGCTTCGCGCACGCTTCGACGCCCGAACACCCCCGTGGACGCTCCGTGTTCGCCCGCCTTCACCGGTGCGCCCCCTCCCGGCGGCAGGCGGCAGGCGGCAGGCGGCAGGCGGCGGGCGGCATCCAGGCGTCCGCAGTCGCGCACACCGCCCGGGTCGGTGAGCGGCGGTCGGGCACCCGGCGTCTCAAACCGCCCCGGGGGCGGGGGAGTCGAGCACCAGCAGCGCAGTCGCCAGCGCGGTGTCGGACAGCCGGGTGCCCCAGTTGTCCTGCGCCGCCTGCGAGGCGCGGGCGGCCAGGCAGCCCGACGGGTACGGGCGGCCGGCCGCGTCCGCGCGGTGCTCCAGCAGGTCCGCGGTGCGCACGGCGTCGAGCTGGTCGGTGGTGCGTATCTCCTCCGACGGCTGCGCCCGCCCCGTCGCCTCGCGGTCCAACGCGTCGTAGAAGCGGTCGAGACGGAAGGCGGTCCGCCGCCACCAGTCGCCGGATCTGCGGTGGGACTCCACCAGGGCCACCGCCGCGGGGACGAGCAGCGCCAGAGGGACCGCCTCCCCGTCCCTCCTGCGGTGGTTGCCGCCGGCGTCCAGGAGCACGCACGAGCAGAGCCAGGCGTAACGGGTCAGCGGTTCGCACGAACCGCTGTGCGGGTCGTGCCGCACGTCCAGCGGATCGCCGGCGTCCTCGAAGGGCACGAACGCCTCCTCTGCGTCCGGCGACCCGCTCGCGAGCCGGTCGAAGCGGTCCTGCAGCGCCCGGACCTCCTGCTCCCCGGTTCTCACCGTCCGGGGCCGCACCCCCGCCACCACCAGACCGGCCAGCACCGCGCGGCGGACGGGCTCCGCCTCGGTGCCCGCTTCGGCCGGGAAGGCGGCATCGACGGGCCCGAACACCTCGGCCGGCCGCACCGATCCCGACCGTCGTGCCTCCTCGGCGGTTTCCAGCACATGCCGTGCCCACGGCAGCGCAGCTCCGGCAGCGGCCCGGTCGACGCCGTCCCGGTTCCCGGGTCTGCGGGTGGAGCGGCGAGCCGGTGGCGGCTGCTCGACGCCGACGGCGGTCGACCACGCGCGCCTCGCCACCTCCACCGCCTCCTCGATCTGCCGCTCGTCGGAAAGCATTCGGGCCAGAAACTCCCGCAGCCGCGCTCCTACGTCCCTCTCCCGGCCCGGGAATTTCCAGACGCCGTCGTCCCGGACGGGCAGGTCGCCCTCGTGCGGCAGCAGGGACTGTGCGAGCAGGCCGAGCGCGGCTCCCGCCGCCACGAGCTGTGCCTCGCGCGGCTCCTCGGCGAGCGCCCGTGCCCACTCCCGGCCCCGGAGCACGGTGCGGGACTCGCCGCGCGGCATCCGCCTGGAGCCGTCCTGCCGCGTGCCGCCGGTCGGGAAGCACACCCCGACGCTCTCGAAGAGCGCCCCGGGATCGCGCTGCGGCCAGGCGCGGTGCCGGGCGACCAGCCAGTCGGCGAGTGTGACCGCCGCTCCGTCGATCAGGTCGATCGGCCAGTCGACCCATACGTCCCGGAACGAGCCGGGCCGCACCCCTGCGGCGAACAGACAGAGCAGCTCGCGGCGGTGGTCGCGCTCGTCCCCGTCCGCGCTGATCACGGAGGTGATCTCGCTCGGCCCCTCGGTGAGGAGGGCGAACACGGTGCGCGCGGTGCCGGCGAGTACCGCCTCGTTGCTGGCTGACATGGTCGGAAGCTAGCAGTGAGCTCTGACAACGGGGCTCCGCCCGCGGCGGGCGGAGCGCGGCCGCGGGTCGGGCGGCGCCATCCGCACGGCACGGCCGGTCCGGAAGGGTGAAGCTCGTCTCAACACTCGGGTCCGCCTTGTTTGTGCAACAAGTTGCAGAGAGGATTCCTGGCGGAGACGCGCATCCGCCGCAGGCGCCGCGCGGAACCACCCGTGGACGCGAACCCCACCCCGGAAGGCGAAGTCATGGCGGATTCCCTGCTGTTCAACCCGCGCACCTACGACCCCGCGCACTTCGACCAGGAGACCCGCAGGCTGCTGCGCGCCACCGTCGACTGGTTCGAGTCCCGCGGCAAGCGCAGGCTCATCGAGGACTACCGCACCCGCGCCTGGCTCGAGGACTTCCTCGCCTTCTCCGCCGAGGAGGGCCTCTTCGCCACCTTCCTCACCCCCGAGGCCGCCGCCGACGGCGCCCCGGACAAGCGGTGGGACACCGCCCGCATCGCCGCGCTCAACGAGATCTTCGGCTTCTACGGCCTCGACTACTGGTACGCCTGGCAGGTCACCATCCTGGGACTGGGCCCGGTCTGGCAGAGCGAGAACGCCGAGGCCCGCGCCCGCGCCGCCGAACTCCTCGAACAGGGCGAGGTGTTCGCCTTCGGTCTCTCCGAGAAGGACCACGGCGCCGACATCTACTCCACCGACATGCTTTTGGAGCCCGACGGGAACGGCGGCTTCCGGGCGAGCGGCTCCAAGTACTACATCGGCAACGGCAACGCCGCCGGACTCGTCTCCGTCTTCGGCCGCCGCACCGACATCGAGGGCCCCGACGGCTACGTCTTCTTCGCCGCCGACAGCCGCCACGACGCGTACCACCTCGTCAAGAACGTCGTCGACTCCTCCAAGTACGTCAGCGAGTTCCGACTGGAGCAGTATCCGGTCACCGCCGCCGACGTCCTGCACACCGGCCGCGAGGCGTTCGACGCCGCGCTGAACACGGTCAACGTCGGCAAGTTCAACCTGTGCACCGCCTCCATCGGCATCTGCGAGCACGCGATGTACGAGGCCGTCACCCACGCCCACAACCGTGTGCTCTACGGCCGCCCGGTCACCGCCTTCCCGCACGTACGAAGGGAGTTGACCGACGCCTACGTGCGCCTGGTCGGGATGAAGCTCTTCAGCGACCGCGCCGTCGACTACTTCCGCACCGCCGGCCCCGAGGACCGCCGCTACCTCCTGTTCAACCCGATGACCAAGATGAAGGTCACCACCGAGGGCGAGAAGGTCATCGACCTCATGTGGGACGTCATCGCCGCCAAGGGCTTCGAGAAGGACACCTACTTCGCGCAGGCGTCCGCCGAGATCAGGGGCCTGCCCAAGCTGGAGGGCACCGTCCACGTCAACCTCGCGCTGATCCTGAAGTTCATGGCCAACCACCTCCTCGCCCCGGCCGAGTACCCCGAGGTGGCGACCCGGCTGGACGCCGCGGACGACACCTTCCTCTTCCGCCAGGGCCCGGCCCGCGGCCTCGGCTCGGTGCGCTTCCACGACTGGCGCACGGCCTTCCAGGGCTACCGCGAGCTGCCCAACGTCGCCCGCTTCCGCGAACAGGCCGACGCGCTCTGCGAGTTCGTCACCACCGCCGCACCCGACAAGGAGCAGAGCCGCGACCTGGACCTGCTGCTCGCCGTCGGCCAGCTCTTCGCGCTCGTGGTGCACGCCCAGCTCATCCTGGAACAGGCCCGGCTGACCGACTGCGACAACGACGTCCTCGACGAGCTCTTCGCCGTGCTCGTACGAGACTTCTCCGCCCACTGCGTGGAGCTGTACGGCAAGGACTCGGCCACCCAGAAGCAGCAGCAGTGGGCCCTCGCCGCGCTCCGCCGTCCCGTCGTCGACGAGGCCCGCACCGACCGGGTCTGGCAGCGCGTGGAGGACCTCTCCGGCGCCTACGAGATGGCCCCCTGACCCTCCCCGGGCCCCGAACACCCCGCGGACCCGCCGCTGTTCTGCGTCCGAGTCCCCATCCCCACCGACACGGACCGCGTACACCCCGGGGCGTCCCGCAGCACACGGGCCGGCCGCCGACCCGCCCGACCGCGGGCCGGCGGCCGGCCCGGCCGATGACGTTCTCCGAGGTGGCACGCAGCGAGCCCGGCGGGGATCCTGGTCGCAGGCTCTAGTCTTGGCCCATGCGCGCCCTCATTGTCGAGAACGACGACAAGGTCGCCCGTGCGCTGAGCCGGACGCTTCGGGCCGAGGGCTTCGAGATCGAACGGGCCGGCACCGTACGCGACGCCGTGGAGGCGATCGCCCGGTCGGAGTTCGACGTCGCACTGGTCGACCTCGGACTGGACGACGGCGACGGCGTCGACGTCATCCGCGCCCTGCGCGAGAAGGCGTCCACCGGCGTACTGGCGGTGACGGCCCGCGGCGAGGAGGCCGACCGGGTGCGCGGGCTGCGCGCCGGCGCCGACGACTACTTGGTCAAACCGTTCGGCGTCGCCGAGTTGCTCGCCCGCATCGAAGCCGTCACCCGCCGGCTGCGCGTGGTGCGCAGCGTGCCGCAGACGCACGGGGTGATCGACCACGGCGGCCTGGTGATCGACCGGGACCGCCACGAGGTCCACCTCCACGGCGAACTGCTGCGGCTGACCCGCAAGGAGTTCGACGTCTTCGTGATGCTCGCCCGCAGCGTCGGCTCGGTCGTCGAACGCGACCACATCCTGGATCAGGTGTGGCACTCCACCTTCGAGGGAAGCAGCCGCTCGCTCGACACCCATATGACCTCGCTGCGGGCCAAACTCGGCGACGCGGCCAGAATCTCCACCGTCCGCGGCATCGGCTACCGGCTGGAGCCCGTCGAGAAGCCGGACAGGTAGCCGCCCGGTGCGCCGCCGTATCGTCGTCGCCCTGCTGCCGGTCCTGGTCCTGCTGGTGGCCGGGGTCGGACTGTCCTACGCCGTGGTGGTCGGTGAGCGCTCCACCCAGCAGGTTTTCATCGACCGCAGCGGTGACGCGGTGCGCTTCGCGACGCTCGCCGAGGCCGCCATCACCTCCGGCGACTCCTCCCGGCTGGACGCCGAACTCGACGCCTACGAGGAGCTGTACGGCTCCCCGGTGTGGGTGATCGGGCTGGACGGCAGCCTCGTCCACGACCCCGGCCGGCCGGTGCCCGCCGACGAGAGGATCGACCAGAAGATCCAACGTGCCTTCGCGGGCAGCCGCGCGGTGGAGACCAACGTGGTGTGGCCCTGGACCCGCGCACCGCTGCGGGTGGTCGAACCGGTCGGCCGCGACTCGCAGGTGACCGCCGTCGTCGTCATCGAGGCCCCCACCGACGGGCTGCGGGAGACGACCGTGCGGCAGTGGACGGTCGGTGCCGCGATGCTGCTGGTCCCGGTCGGTGCGCTGCTGGCCGGACTGTGGCCGCTGACCAGGTGGATCCTGCGGCCCGTGCGCGACCTCGAACGCATCGCCGCCGACGTGCGCGGCGGCGATCTGAACGCACGGGCCGCCGTCGAGCACGGACCGTCCGAACTGCGCGGTCTGGCCTCCTCGTTCAACGCGATGGTCGACACCGTCCAGCGCTCGCTGGAGCGGCAGCGCGCGTTCGTCGCCGACGCGGCGCACCAGCTGCGCAACCCGCTGGCCAGCCTGCGACTCTCGGTGGAGAACCTCCGTCCCTGGCTGCACGAGCGCGAGGCACGCGAGGCGGGGGAGGAGGCGGTCTCCGAAGTCGTCGAGATGGGCGAGATGTTCGAGGCGATGCTCGCCGCCACCGCGGTGGCCAGCGAGGAGCGCGTGCGCGACAGCGAGGCGTGGACGCTCCGACAGGTCTTCGCGGCCGGCCGCCCGCACTGGGAACAGGCGACCTCCGACGCCGGACTGGCCCTGCACGTCGTCGAACCCGATCTGGAGCTGGTGCTGCGCCAACCGCCGGGCGGGCTGGTCGCGGTGCTCAACGAGCTCGTCGACAACGCCGCCCGGCTCTCCGACGCCACCACCGTCACCGTCACCTGGTCCGTGGACCACGGCGAACGCGAACGCGAGACCAGGAGCCGGGCGGGCAGGACCGGAACCCTCGGCGACGGCAGCGGCACGGTGACCGTCGCCGACGACGGCCGCGGTCTCTCGGAGAGCGAACGCCGTGCCGCCCGCGGCAGGTTCTGGCGCGCCCAGCACCACCAGAACACCCCCGGCACCGGGTTGGGCCTGGCGATCATCCACGACGTCGTGGAGGACGTCGGCGGCACCGTGCGCCTGGAGGCCAACACACCGACCGGTCTGCGCGTACTCGTGCGTCTCCCGCTCGTCTCCGAGCCAGCGGGCGCCCAACCCCCGCCGCCGTAGCGCCGCCTCACCTGCGCCACGGCCGAGCACGACCGGAGCGTGGGGCGACAAGGGCGGGTGCACAGCGCCCCGTTGACGGCTGTGCACCGGCACTTGCGCTTCGGCGGCGGGCGGCCGGTCAGCGCACCAGCAGGTCGATCACGCCCGTCAGATCCTCCTCGCCGTCGCCCTCGGCCAGACGGCGTCGCATCAGCTCGAAGTAGGGGGTGAGCAGTTCCGGACTGACTCCCTGCTGCTGGGCGGTGTTCAGGAACGTCGGTGTGCCGGCCACCTGCATGGCGAGGTTGGAGACGACGCCATTGGTGTAGTCGCCGCTGCGCAGCTGTTCGGCGGTCTGGTGAACCGCCGGGGCCATCGCGACGAGCCAGTCGGCGAGCAGCGGGGCGAGCGCCGCGGGGTCGATGGCCTCCCTGCGGATCAGGGCGAAAGCGTGCGCGGCACCGGCGAACATCCCGTACATGGCGCTGAGCAGGGCCACGTCGTGCAGGGCCGCGAAGCCCGCGTCCTCACCGACGTAGGCAGTGCCCACCGGGACCGCCAGGGTCTCCCGGTGCCGCTCGAACAGCTGCTGCGAGCCGCTGTAGAAGACGTATCCGCCTGCTTCGGGGACGCCGACCATCGGAGGGACGGCCATGATCCCGCCGTCCAGGTACTGGGCACCGCGATCCCGGGCCCACTCCGCGCGTGCGCTGGCCTGGGCCGGAGTGCTCGTGGTCAGGTTGACCAGGTCCTTGCCGGCCAGGTCGACACCGGACAGCACCTCGTCGACCGAGGTGTCGTCCAACAGGCAGACGACGATCAGGGTGTTCGCCGCGACCGCCTCGGCGGCGGTGTCCGCGAGTCCTGCGCCGTCGGCGGCGAGCGCCGCGGCACGGGCCGGGGTGCGGTTCCAGACGGTGAGCGGGTTTCCGGCGGCAAGCCAGGTGCGAGCCATCGCGGTGCCCATCGCCCCGAGGCCCAGCAGCGTGACGGGATTCTTCTCCGCAGAGTTCTTTTCCATACCGATCAGGCTGGTCACAGGACCGGTGATGATCAAGTACGCACTTGACAGTGGGTGGTTACCCCGGGGTGAGCGTGCACGTCGGACGGGTGCGGCACGAGTACGCAGAACCGGTCGGGCGCACCGGGGGAGGGACCGCACGTCGGCTCCGCGGCGGACAGCGAGTTGCTGCCGCCGGAACCGCGGCCGTGACCATCACCGGGGCCCGACTCCCGCAACACGCGCTACGGCTTCTGCGAACGGAACCAGTCGGCGGACCCCGGGTGCAGCGCGATCGGCGCGGTCGCCGCCGCCGTGCGCGGGTTGATCTGGTGCGCCTCCGGGCGCGTACGGGCCAGGGTGTCGGCCTCCTCGACCGTCGCCCGCGCGAGCACCCGCGCCACGTCGGCGGGGAAGTCCCGGGACATCGCGATGAGCGTCGGCACCGCGACCGTGCTGGTGGTCCGCACACCGGGATAGACGGTGCTGGAGATCGTCACCGGCAGGTACTCGCCCGGGTGCGCCTTCTGCAACGTCCGCGTCTCGGCGGCCAGATCGATGAAGCGGATCGGCGGCGCGTACTCCAGCAGCCAGCTGATGGCCGGGGTGGGCATCGCGGTCAGCGACATGACCGCGTCCACCTCGCCGTCCACCAGCGCCTGGGCGGCCTCCTGCTGGCCGAGGTCGCGCGAGGCGACCTCCACTCCCGCCGCCTCCAGCAGCCGGGTGCCGGTGAAGCGGGTGCCCGAGCCGGGCAGCCCCAGCGCCACCGGACGGCCGCGCAGATCCGTCAACGAGCGGATGCCGCTGCCGCGCAGACTCACCAGATGCACCACCGAGTCGAAGATCCGCAGCAGCGCCGCGACTTCCTCGTGCCGACGCAGGATGTCGACGTTGGAGAAGATCAGATCCACCTCGCCGGCGCGCAGCATCCGGCTGTTGTCCACACCGGCCTCGGTGAACAGCGTCTCCACCACGGGGCCGTTCAGCGCCTTGTTCCAGACCCGGGCAAGTGCGGCGCCGGACTCGCGGTAGGTCGCGCCCGCCGGGCCGGTGGCGAGCGTGAGGCGGGAGACGTCCAGGTCGGGCTGCCGGTCACAGGCGGCGGCCAGCGCCGCTCCCAGGGCGGCGAGCACAACCGTGCGTCTGGTGGGTCGTGACGAGCGGGCCAATGTCAGATCAACCTCAAGATTTACCCGGATTCGTTGCCGCGACGCACCCTCAACCCTCAACGTGCTGTGATCTCGACCATAACAGTCACAGGGATGGGACGCCCATGACGCAGGAGACAGCAGCGGACACTGCGGCTGCACCAAAGAAGAAGCGGATATACCAGCACCTGTACTTCTGGGTGTTGCTCGGCATCAGCGTCGGTATCGCCATCGGTCTCCTGGCGCCCGGCGTCGGGGCCGAGATGAAGTGGTTGGCCGACCTCTTCATCAAGCTCGTCAAGGTCGTGATCGCGCCGACCATCTTCGCCACCGTGGTGGTGGGCATCGCCGGAATGGGCAACCTCGCCAAGGCCGGCGGACTCGCTCTGCGCACAGTGCTCTACTTCAACATCACCACCGTCTTCGCCCTCGCCATCGGCCTGGTCGTCGTCAACGTGATCCAGCCCGGCAGCGGACTGGGCTACGACATCGCCAAGTTCGACACCTCTGCGGCCGACGACACCATCAAGTCCGCGGGCGAGACCGACCAGGGCGGCCTCACCGGATTCGTCCTCGACCTGGTGCCCGAGTCGTTCGCCAGCGCCTTCGTCGACGGCAAGCTCCTCCAGGTGCTGCTGCTGGCGATCCTGGTGGCCTGTGCCATCACCATGATCGGTCGCAAGGCCGAGCCGGTGGTCCGCGCCCTGGACACCTTCGCGAAGATCATGTTCGGTGTGATCAAGCTCGTGATGTGGGTCGCCCCGCTCGGCGCCATGGGCGGAATCGCCTTCACCATCGGTGAGCACGGCAGCTCCATCCTCGGCTCGCTCGCCTCCTTCATGCTCTCCTTCTGGCTGACCTGCCTGCTGTTCATCTTCCTGGTGCTCGGTCCGATCTGTTACGCGGCCGGCTTCAACCTCCTGAAGTACATCCGCTACATCAAGGACGAACTGCTCATCGTCCTCGGCACCTCCTCCTCCGAGACGGTGCTGCCGCGGATGATCGGAAAGATGGAGGCGGCGGGAACGCCCAAGCACGTCGTCGGCATGACGATCCCGACCGGGTACTCCTTCAACCTGGACGGCACCGCCATCTACATGTCGATGGGTGCGCTCTTCATCGCGCAGGCCTTCGGCATCGACGTACCGATCGCCACCCAGATCGGTCTGCTGCTGTTCATGCTGATCTCCTCCAACGGCGCCGCGGGCGTCTCCGGGGCCGGACTGGTCACGCTGGCGGCCTCGCTGACCGCCTTCGACTCGGTCATCCCGGTGGCGGGCATCGCGCTGATCGTCGGCATCGACCGCTTCATGAGCGAGGGCCGCGCGCTGACCAACCTCACCGGCAACGGGCTGGGAACCCTGGTCATCGCCCGCTGGACCGGCGACCTGGACCGCGAACGACTCAGCTACGTGCTCGACAACCCCACGACGGTGGACGTCGACGAGTGGATGAAGGAGGAGTCCGCGCCGTCCCTGGAGAAGGGCGAGAACTCCGCGACCGGCGAGAGCGAGTCGACCGACGCCCGGCGTTCGGACGCCGAGCCGGTGGTCGCCGCCGCCGCGGCCGGCGAGTCGAACTCCGGCGACGGTCCGGCCGGCACCTCCCGCTGACGGCTCGCGCGTCCCGTCGGTCATCGGCCGACGTCCGCCGCACCGCCATCAGCGTCCCACCCCAGCGCCCGCGTCGAGCACACCGCTCGGCGCGGGCGCCCGGCGCCCGGCCCCGGGAATCTCCGTGCGCGGCCTCGGGCGACGCGAGCCCCGGCCGCCGCGTCCGAGGGAGGACGACACCCGTCGGCGGCGCGCTCCCGCGGCGCCGTGTGGCGGACCGGGCCAAGCAGCCGCGCGGGCCGACGACTTCGTGCATCAGCACCTCCACAACCCCACAGGCGCGTCACAATATGAACATGGTTGATGACTGGAGGCGACAGTCGGGCCCCGTGCGGACGAATCCGACCCGCGGCGGCGTCCGGGCCGAGCTCGTCGTCGAGACAGAACCCCCCACCCACCCCCGACTCGCGGTGCGCGGACCGGTCTTCGGCCTCGCCGTGCTCGACCCGGCAGCCGGCCCGCACTGGCGGCTGGAGACCCCGGTGATGGACGGGACACCGCAACAGTCCAGGGACGCGCTCAACTCCCTGCTCTGGTTCCGCGCCCGGGACGACGCCCGCGACCCCGCCGTGCGCCGCGAACTCCTGGCCGCCGTGGCCGTACTGGAGCACCAGCCCGTCAACGAGCTCGAAGTGCTGGGCTGCCGCTACCGCGTGGTGCGGGCCGACGAGTGGGCCCGCTTCGGCCCCGACGGGCTGGAGCCGCCACGGCCCACCGACCGCGAACCGGACGATCCCTCCTGGGAGGATCGGCGCGACACCCTCTCCGCCGACCCCGGCTTCACACTGCGTCCCGACGCCGCAGACAGCGCGTCGCACGCACACGCCACCCGCCTGGGGCTGCGCGTCTTCGCCTACACCGGTTCGCGCTTCCCCGCCGAGGTGCGCCGCCACTCCGAGCAGGCGGTCACGACCCACCCCGACATCGCGCAGCTCCCCGTCGGCTTCGGGGTGATCGAACGCGAGGAGAGCGGCTGGAGTCCGCACGGCCCGCTGATGCCCACGCCCCACGACGCCAGACGGCTGCTGTACGGGATGATGGCGCGCACCTGGCCCCTCATCCACGGTTTCGACGAGCAGCGCGCGGCCCGCTACGGGCGAGCGGCGCAGAGCTTCCGCGAGGCCGGAACCGCCAACGAGCTGACGGTCGAGGGCAGACTGCTGCGGCTGTGCCGCATCGAGCGCATGGTGCGCTGCGGGCCCGACGGTCCCGAACCGCCGCGCCCCAGCGACCACGAGATGCAGGAGCCGATGAAGATGCACCCCGGGCCCGACGAGTCCGGAGCCCTCCTGACCGGGGAGTGACCCTCGGGGGGACAAAGGGCTGTCTCCCGGCGCTCCGGCTGGTTAGCCTCTGCCGTACTCACCCCGAGTGCCGGCCCCGCGGGTGCGGGGCGGGCCGCGTACGTGCGAGGCAGGGAGACAGCGTGAGCACACGCCCGAGCCAGGAAGCCGGCCCCACCACGACCCCGCTGCGGGAACACACCATCGGCGCGGACCTCCTGGCGACCGTAGGCGCGCACGGAACACGCGACGCGCTCGTCGAGCGCGCCACCGGCCGCCGCTGGACCTACCGCGAGTTCCTCACGGAGGTCGACGCCGTGGCGCTCGGCCTGTGGGCGGACGGCGTGCGCCCCGGCGACCGGGTGGCGGTCTGGGCGCCCAACTGCGCCGAGTGGGTCTTCGCCCAGTACGCCTGCGCCCGCCTCGGCGCCGTACTGGTCACCGTCAACCCCGCCTACCGCACCCACGAACTCGTCCATGTGCTGCGGCAGTCCGGGACGCGCACCGTGATCGCGACGCCCGCCTTCAAGACCTCCGACTACGCGGCGATGCTCGCGCAGGCGGCGCCCAAGTGCCCCGACCTGCTCGACGTCGTCCTCATCGGTGAGGAGTCCTGGGAGACGCTGCTGGAGTCCGGCCGCTCCACCGACCCCGCCGTACTGGCCGACATCGGCCGGCAGCTGCACCCGGACGACCCCGTCAACATCCAGTACACCTCCGGCACCACGGGGTTCCCCAAGGGCGCCACCCTCTCCCACCGCAACATCCTCAACAACGGTTTCTTCGTGGGGGAGTTGCTGCACTACACCGAACGCGACCGGATCGCC
The DNA here is from genome assembly GCF_023072595.1 of Streptomyces sp. XM4193. Taxonomy (GTDB): domain Bacteria; phylum Actinomycetota; class Actinomycetes; order Streptomycetales; family Streptomycetaceae; genus Streptomyces. The sequence continues at coordinate 31,131 of NZ_JALLGK010000007.1, read as the reverse complement.
GTCCCGGTGCCCTTCTACCACTGCTTCGGCATGGTCATGGGAAACCTGGCCGCCACCTCCCACGGTGCGGCGCTGGTGATCCCGGCCCCCGCCTTCGACCCGGCGGCGACCCTCGCCGCGGTCGCCGCCGAGCGCTGCACCTCTCTTTACGGCGTACCGACGATGTTCATCGCCATGCTCGCCGCGCCCGACTTCGACGACCACGATCTGAGCAGCCTGCGGACAGGCATCATGGCGGGCTCCACCTGCCCAGTGGAGACCATGCGACAGGTCATCTCCCGCATGGGAGTCGAGGAGATCTCCATCTGCTACGGCATGACCGAGACCTCGCCCGTCTCCATGCAGACCCGCACCGACGACAGCCTGGAACGCCGGGTGGCCACCGTCGGCCGGCCCGGCCCGCACATCGAGGTCCGGATCGTCGACCCGGAGACCGGCGCGGTGGTGCCGCGAGGAGTGCCCGGCGAGTTCTGCACCCGCGGCTACTCGGTGATGCTCGGCTACTGGGACCAGCCCGGGATGACCGCGGAGGCCGTCGACGCGGACGGCTGGATGCACACCGGCGACCTGGCGGTGATGGACGACGACGGGTACGCGAGCATCACCGGCCGCATCAAGGACATGGTGATCAGGGGCGGCGAGAACCTCTACCCCCGTGAGATCGAGGAGTTCCTGATCACCCACCCCGACGTCGTCGACGCCCAGGTCGTCGGAGTGCCGGACGAGAAGTACGGCGAGGAGCTGATGGCCTGGCTGCGGATGCGCGAGGGCGCACCGCCACTGAACAGTGAGGCGGTGCGCGCCTTCTGCGACGGAAGCCTCGCCCGGCACAAGATCCCCAGGTACGTGCACCTGGTCGAGGACTTCCCGATGACCGTCACCGGCAAGGTGCGCAAGGTGGAGATGCGGGCGGAGGCGGTCCGGCTGCTGGGTCTGCGCCCGCCGCCCGCCTGACAGGCCCGCGACCGCCGCGACCGCCGCAGCCGCGACCGTCTCGCAGCCGTCGCCCGTCCCGTGCCCGTGCACCCCGCCCGCCCGCTGCGCGCGCACGGCGGTCACCTGGCGGCACGCCCCGGCAGTGTTCTGCGGACGTTCGGGGCGGACGCGGTGGACAGGCCGTCCGCCCTTGCGGTGAGATGGCCCGATGGCGACCGACCTGCACTCCACCGACGGGCTGACCCGCGAGTTCGAGGAGCATCGCGCGGTGCTCACCGCGGTCGCCTACCGGATGCTCGGCCGGATCGTGGACGCCGAGGACACCGTCCAGGACGCGTGGCTGCGGTGGGCCTCCGCCGACCGCGGGGACGTTGCCGAGCCGCGCGCGTACTTGGTGCGGATCACCACCCGGCTCGCGCTGGACCGGCTCCGCCAGGCACAGACCCGCAGAGAGAGCTACGTCGGCCCCTGGCTGCCCGAGCCGCTGGTGACCGATTCCGGGCCGACCGTCCAGGACTCCGCCGAGCGCCTGCTGTCCGCCGAGTCCGTGTCGATGGCGATGCTGGTCGTGCTGGAGTCGCTCTCCCCGCTGGAGCGCGCGGTGTTCGTGCTCCGCGAGGCGTTCGGCTACCCCTACGCCGAGATCGCCCGCATCCTGGAGCGCGGCGAGCCGGCAGTCCGGCAGCTGGGCGCCCGGGCTCGTCGACACGTCGAATCCGGCACCCCGCGCTACACCGTCGATCCGCAGGAGCGCCGCGACCTCACCGAGCGCTTCCTGAGCGCGGCCGCCGGCGGGGACCTGCAGGCGCTGCTCGCCCTGCTCGCCCCCGACGTGAGCCTGGTCGGCGACGGCGGTGGCAACGCCAAGGCCCCGCGCCGCATCATCGAGACCGCGGACAAGGTCGGCCGGTTCATCGCCGCCGTGGCGCAGCAGGCTGTCGGCAACGGCGAGGTGCGCCTCGTCGAGTTCAACTGCGCCACCGCGGTCGTCTTCCTGGTGGATGGCCGGGTGCGGCAGGCCGCGCAGATCGAGGTCGCCGACGGTCTGATCCAGCGCCTCTACCTGTGGACGAACCCCGAGAAGGTCGGCCCCATCAACGTCCAGCTGCAGCGGTGGAGTTGAGCCGGCGCCGAGCCGCGCTCACAGACCTCCGGCCACTCGCAGCACCGCGCCACTGGTGTACGAGGCGTCCGGCGAGAGCAGCCACGCAACCGCCCCCGCGACCTCCTGGGCCTCACCGGGCCGCCCCATCGGCACCCGGTCGCTCTTGCGCCAAGGTCGCTGCGCGTCCCCCATCGCGGCGTGGATGTCGGTGAGGATCATGCCCGGCTGCACCGAGTTGACCCGCACTCCCTGCGGCGCGAGCTCCTTGGCCAGACCCACCGTCAGTGCGTCGACCGCCGCCTTGCTCGCGGCGTAGTGGACGTACTCGTCGGGACTGCCGACCGTGGCCGCCGCCGAGGAGATGTTGACCATCGCGCCGCCCTGCCCGCCGCACTCGCGCGACATCTCCCGCGCCGCCCGCCGGGCGCAGTAGAGGGCACCGAGCACATTGACCTCCACCACACGCCGCATGGTGGACGCGGGCGTCGTGGTGAAAGCGCCCAACGGCCCGGTGATCCCCGCGTTGTTGACGAACCCGGTGGGCGCGCCGAGCGCCTCCACGGCCCGGTCGAAGAACGACTCGACCTCCTCCTCGGACCCCGTGTCGACCCGGAAGGCGTACGCGCGACGGCCGAGTTCCCGTACCCGCGCGACCGTGCTCTCGGCGGCGGATTCATCGCGCTCGTACCCGATGACCAGATCGTGACCTTCGTGACCGAGCCGGACGGCGATCGCCGCGCCGATTCCCCTGCTGCCACCGGTGACCACCGTGACCTGCCGCGTCATCCCTGAACCTCCTCAGCAAGCGGGGCCGCGCCGGCCCCGTCGACGCAGCGACGCTACACCGCGGCGCCCCATCGGCCGTTGGGAGGAAGGGAATTGGTCTTGACCAAGTTGACAGCCCGACCTATCGTCCTAGGCATACGCAACAACCTTTAAGAAACAAGCTCACATATCGCGGCGGCGACAGCGACAGCGGAGGCACAGGTGGCGACCACACAGCTGGAGGCACTTCCCGAGCCCAAGTACTGGCATCTGAAGACAGCGCTGAGCGAGGCGCTGGACACCGAGTTCGCGGTCGGCCAGATCCTGCCCAACGAGCGTGATCTCGCCGCGCGTTACGGCGTCGCCCGCGCGACCCTGCGCCAGGCGCTGGAGCAGTTGGAGCTCGAAGGCAGACTGCAGCGCCGCAGAGGCGTGGGCACCACCGTCTCGCCGCCGCGCGTGGGCGTCGACGTCTCGCCCGCCCCGGACCGCTGGCCCGGAGAGCCGGGGGACGCCTGGCAGACGGAGAGCGCGTCCTGCCCCGCCGCGCCCGCCCAGATCGCGCAGCTGCTCGGCCTCGCGACCGCAGAGCCCGTCCACGCCGTACGCCGCACCCGCGCCGCACACAGCCAGTCCGTCGCCACCGAGCTGGTCTACGTGCCCACCCGCGACCTGCCCGCGGGGCAGGAGGCGGAGGCGATCCTCGCCACCCTGCACCGCCGCGACCTCAAGGGCCAGGAGCGCACCGTGGAGCTGGGCTCCGCCAAGGCCGAGGACGCACGGCTGCTCGACCGGCTGCCGGGCGCACCCGTCCTGGTCGTCACCACCCGCTACCTCACGGAGCAGGGCACCGCGGCGGTCGCCGTCGCCACCTACCGGGCCGACACCTGCCGTCTGACCTTCGGCGACTCCGGCGCGATGCGGCTGCTCGCCGGCTGACCGCTCGTCACCGGCCGCCCGAGCGACCTGCCTTCGGCCGCCCACCGCACACGCGGTGGGCGGCCGAAGTCGTACTCCTCGCGGACTCCAGGCCCTAGGTGGACTCCACCACGAACAGCTGCTCCTCCACGAGATCGAGCGCCAGCCTGAGCGCCCCCACAGCCACCGCGTCCTCGCCCAGCTCCGACAGCGCCACCCGCGGCGGACGCAGACAGTAGCGCTCCAGCTCGGTCCGCAGCGGATCCAGCAGGCCGTCCAGCCCCGCCGCCCACCCGCCCACGACGACCAGCTCCGGGTCCAGCGCCAGTACCAGCGCCGCCACATCGTGCACCAGGCGGTGGATGAATCGTTCCACCGCCTGCTCGGCCCGTTCGTCCCCCGAGCGCGCCAGCGCGAACACCTCGGCCACCGCTGCCTCGTCCAGCGGATGCAGCGGCTCGCCCGTCGTCGACAGCAGCCGCTCGGGGAACGCCTCGCGGCCGAGCAGATGCAGCGCCCCGATCTCACCCGCCGCGCCGCCGAAGCCGCGGTGCAGCCGCCCGCCGATGAGCGAGCCCGCGCCCGGACTCAGCCCGGCCATCACCATCACCACATCGGTGCAACCGGCCGCCACCCCCTGCCAACGCTCGGCCACCACCGCGGCGTTGGCGTCGTTCTCCACCAGAACCGGGCAGCGGAACGTCCGCCTCAGCCGCTCGCCGAGCGGAAGCCCCGTCCACCCCGGCAGCGCGGTGCTGAGCCGCATGCTGCCGTCCGCCCGCACGATCCCGGGGGTGCCCACGCCCACCGCCCGCAGCGTCGAGCGGGCCACGGCGCAACTGCTCACCAGCTCCAGCGCGTTGGCCGCGGCAAGCTCCAACCGCTCCTCGGCGTCCGCCTGTTCGGAGACCGGCCGCTCCGCACGGTCCAGCCGCGCCCCGGCGAGGTCGGAGAGCACCGCCGAGACCCGGTGCGGGCCGATCTCGATGCCCAACAGATGCCCCGCCTCCGCGCGGAAGCGGTACCTGCGGGCCGGACGACCCTGCCGACGCAGCTCACCGGGCGCGTCGGCACACTCCGCGGCCAGGCCCGCCACCTGCAGACCCTCCATGATGCCCTCGACCGTGGGACGCGAGAGCCCGGTGCCGCGCACCAGCTCCGTCAGCGTCAACGCGTCGGTGGCCGACCGCAGCGCCCGCAGGACGACCGTGGCGTTGATGCGCCGCAACAGCGAGGGATCCCCGCCGGTGAGCCTCCCCAACTTTCCGCCTCCTGACCTGCACACGTGTTGCGGGATCGTATCCGCTACGGGCGGAGGGAGCGAGAGCCGGAAGAAGTGTCACCCGCTGTCGTCCGAGCGGTCGCCCAGCGCGACGGCCGCCAGCCGCCCGTACGCCGCCACCAGAGCCTCGATGGTCCAACTGGCGTTCAGGCCACTGGGGTTGGGCAACACCCACACGCCGGTGGCGCCGATCGTCCGCTCCTGCGGCCCCACCCGCGCCCCGCGCTCCCCGAAGGCAGTCCGGTACGCGCCGATGCCCGCGACCGCGAGCCATCGCGGCGCGCACCGCCCGACGGTCGCCACCAGCCGCTCGCCGCCCGCTCGCAGCTCGTCCGCAGAGAGCTCCGAGGCCTTGGCACTGGGCCTGGCGACCACATTGGTGATGCCGACGCCGTACGAGGGCAACTCCCACTGCTGTGCGGGCTCCAGTTGCCGATCGGTGAAGCCGGCGCGGTGCAGCACCGGCCAGAAGCGATTGCCGGGACGGGCGAAGTGGTGGCCGGTCGCCGCCGACAGCAGCCCCGGATTGATGCCGCAGAACAGCACCCGCAACCCCTCGCCGAGCACGTCCGGGACCTCGCCGCCGGCCTGCACCGCACTGTCCGCCCGCGCCGCGCCGCCGGCGGTCCGCTCCCCTCCGGCCCCGCGCGGGCTCAGAGAATCGCCCCCGGGCGGTACGCCGCGGCACGCGGGTGCCGCGCGGTGATCTCCTCGATCCGGGTCAGAACCTGCACCACCTGGCCGGCCGCGGCGCCGGTGAACGCCAGCCGGTCCGCGAGCAGCTCCGTCAACTGCGCGCGGTCCAGCGGGATCCGCTCGTCGTCGGCGAGCCGGTCCAGCAGCTCGTTGCGCTCCGCACCCGCGCGCAGCGCCAGCGCGGAGGCCACCGCGTGCTCCTTGATCACCTCGTGCGCCGTCTCCCGGCCCACCCCTGCCCGCACCGCGGCCATCAGCACCTTGGTGGTCGCCAGGAACGGCAGATAGCGGTCGAGCTCCCGCTCCACCACCGCGGGGAAGGCGCCGAACTCCTCCAGCACCGTCAGGAACGTCTCCAGCAGGCCGTCCAGTGCGAAGAACGCGTCCGGCAGCGCCACCCGGCGCACCACCGAACACGACACATCGCCCTCGTTCCACTGGTCGCCGGCGAGCTCGCCGACCATCGAGGCGTAGCCGCGCAGGATCACCGCGAAGCCGTTGACCCGCTCGCAGGAACGGGTGTTCATCTTGTGCGGCATCGCCGACGAGCCGACCTGGCCCTCCTTGAAGCCTTCCGTCACCAGCTCCTGCCCGGCCATCAGCCGGATCGTCCGGGCCAGCGAGGAGGGCGCGGCGGCAAGCTGCACCAGCGAGGTCACCACGTCGTAGTCCAGCGACCGCGGGTAGACCTGACCCACCGAGGTGAAGGACCGGCCGAAGCCCAGATGCGCGGCGACCCGCTGCTCCAGCTCGGCCAGCCGCTCCTCGTCGCCGCCCAGCAGATCCAGCATGTCCTGCGCGGTGCCCACCGGGCCCTTGATGCCGCGCAGCGGATAGCGCGCCAGCAGCTCCTCCACCCGCTCGTACGCCACCAGCAGCTCGTCCGAGGCGGAGGCGAAACGCTTGCCGAGAGTCGTCGCCTGCGCCGCGACATTGTGCGAACGGCCCGCCATCACCAGCGCCGCGTGCTCACCGGCCAGCGACCCCAGGCGTGCCAGCAGCGCGACCGTGCGGTCGCGCACCAGCTCCAGCGAGAGCCGGATCTGCAACTGCTCGACGTTCTCGGTCAGATCCCGCGAGGTCATTCCCTTGTGGACCTGCTCGTGGCCCGCGAGCGCGTTGAACTCCTCGATCCGGGCCTTCACATCGTGCCGGGTGACCCGCTCGCGCTCGGCGATCGAGGCGAGATCCACACTGTCCAGCACCCGCTCGTAGTCCGCGATGGCCGACTCGGGCACCTCCACACCCAGGTCCTGCTGGGCCCGCAGCACCGCGACCCACAGTCGGCGCTCCAGGCGCACCTTGTGCTCGGGAGACCACAACTGGGCCAGATCGGCGGAGGCGTAGCGGTTGGCCAGGACGTTCGGGATACGCGGCTTGTCAGTCACGACTGGGGATTCTACGGGGTGTCCTCGCAGGCCACGGGCGCGAGGTCGGGCCGCTTGGGCCCCCGCCCGTCACCCGAGGAACGCCCGGTGAGCCGCCGCCCCACCCAGGGCAGCAGATACTGGCGGGCGAACTGCGCGTCCGCCCGGCGCCGTGCGCCCCAACCGGCCGCCGGCTCGTCGGGGACCGGCTGCCGCCAGTCGAACTCCGCCGGATGCCCCAGCCGCTCCCACACCGCCTCGGCCACCCGCCGGTGCCCCTCGGTCGTCAGATGAAGCCGGTCCTCGTACCACAGCCGCGGATCGCTGAGCGCGCCGGCGGCGTACAGGTCCACCACCAGCGCCCCGTGCTCGACGGCGAGACCGTCGATGAAGTCGAACAGCTCCTCCATGCGCGGCCGGTAGCGCTCCAGCACCGGGCCCTGGCGGCCCGGGCTGCGCATCAGCACCAGCTGCCCGCAGGTCGGCGCGAGAGTGGCGACCGCCTCCTCCAGTAGACCGCACACCCGCGCCATGTCGCAGCTCGGGCGCAGCACGTCGTTGAGCCCGCCGACCAGCGTCACCAGGTCGGCGTTCATCGCCGCTGCCGGCGCCACCTGGTCCTCGACGATCTGACCGATCAGCTTGCCGCGCACCGCGAGGTTCGCGTAGCGCATTCCCTCGGTGCGGTCGGCGAGCCGGGCGGCGAGCAGATCCGCCCAGCCCCGGTAACCGTCGCCGATCGGCGCGTGATCGGACATGCCCTCGGTGAAGGAGTCACCGAGAGCGACGAAACTGCGGATTTCAGGTGTCTTCTCCATGGCCCGGCCATGCTAACCAATTGCCTCGGTCAACCGGTTTCCGCGGTCCCGCTCCCAGCACGCACACGCCCCGAAGCACGGACAAGCCAGGCAGCATCCACAAGCCCGGCCCCGGCCCGCTACCCCGGAGGGGTGTGGCCGACCAGCTCGCGCAGCACGTCCTCCATCGTCACCAGACCCGCCGGCTGTCCGTCCTGACCGACCACGGCGGCCAGATGCGTACCGCTGCCGCGCATCGCGCCCAGTACGTCGTCCAGCGGCGTCTGCGCCCGCACCCGCGCGATCGGACGCAGCGCCCCCACCGGGAACGGCTGCTGCCGGTTCTCCGACTCCAGCGCGTCCTTCACGTGCAGATAGCCCACCGCGCGCCCGGTGCCGTCGACCACCGGGAACCGGGAGAAGCCCGAGCTCGCCGAGAGCCGCTCCAACTGCTCCGGAGTGACGCCCAGCCGTGCCGCCACCACCCGCGCACTGGGCCGCACCACCTCCGCCACCGGACGGCGACCGAGCTCCAGCGCGTCCCGCAGACGCTCGGTGGCCCGCTCGTCCAGCAGGCCGGCGGCGCGGGAGTCCGAGACCATCCGCGCCAGCTCGTCGTCCGAGAACGTCGCCTCCACCTCGTTCTTCGGCTCCACCCGCAACAGCTTCAGCAGCGCGTTCGCAAAGGCGTTGACGGTGAAGACCACCGGACGCAGCGCCCGCGTCAGTGCCACCAGCGGCGGCCCCAGCACCAGCGCGGTGCGCACCGGCTCCGCCAGCGCGATGTTCTTCGGCACCATCTCGCCGAAGAGCATGTGCAGATACGTCGCCAGCGACAGCGCCACCACGAAGGAGATCGTGTGGCCCAGCGCCCCGCCCACACCCATCGCGTGGAACGCCGGCTCCAACAGATGCTCGATCGCCGGCTCGGCGACACCGCCGAGCACCAGAGTGGTCAGGGTGATGCCCAACTGCGCCGTCGCCATCACCGCGGACAGGTGCTCCAGGCCCCACAGGGTGCTCCGCGCCCCCCGCTCGCCCTCCTCCACCCGCGGCTCGATCTGGCTCCTGCGCACCGAGATCAACGCGAACTCCGCGCCGACGAACAACCCGCCCAGCACGATCATCAGCACACCGAGGAACAACTGCACGAACGTCATGCCCCGACCTCCCCGGCCGACTCCGGCCCGTCCTCGGCAACCGGCGCCACCAGCCGCACCCGCGCCGCCCGCCGACCGGTCGCGTCGGTCACCGACAGCCGCCAACCGGCCACCACGATCTCGTCCCCGACCCGCGGAATGCGGCCAAGCTCCGTCGCCACCAGACCCGCCAACGTCTCGTACGGGCCGTCCGGCGCGCGCAGTCCGATGGTCTCCAACTGGTCGGTGCGGGCCGCGCCGTCCGCGTCGTAGCGCTCCTGCCCCTGCGGGTCGGCGCCCAGCGGCGCCAGATCGGGGGTCTCCTGCGGGTCGTGCTCGTCCCGCACCTCGCCGACGACCTCCTCGACGATGTCCTCCAGCGTGACCACACCCGCCGTGCCGCCGTACTCGTCGATGACCACCGCGAGACTGCGGGCCTCGGTCAGCCGATCCAGCAACCGGTCCACGGTCAGCGACTCCGGCACCAGCAGCGGCTCGCGCAGCAGCTCGGTGATCGGCTGCCGGGCGCGCAGCTCGGCCGGGACGGCGAGCACGTCCTTGATGTGCACGACCCCCACCACCGTGTCCAGGCTCTCCCGGAACACCGGGAAGCGGGAGAGACCGGTGGCGCGGGTGGCGTTCGCGACATCCTCAGCCTTCGCCTGCACCTCCAGCGCGGTGACCTGCACCCGCGGAGTCATCACGTTCTCCGCGGTCAGCTCCGCCAGGTGCAGGGTGCGCACGAACAGCTCCGCGGAGTCCGCCTCCAGCGCGCCCTCCTTGGCCGAGTGCCGGGCGAGCGCCACCAGTTCCTGCGGCGAACGCGCCGACGCCAGCTCCTCAGTCGGCTCCACACCGGCGGCCCGGACCGTGCGGTTGGCCGTGTTGTTCAGATGCCGGATCAGCGGGCGGAAGGCCGTCGCGAAAGCACGGTGCGGAGTGGCGATCCGCCGCGCCACCGGCAGCGGCTGCGAGATGGCCCAGTTCTTCGGCACCAGTTCGCCGATCACCATCAGCACCATCGTTGCGATGACGACGCCCAGCACCAGAGCGGTGGAGGACGCGACAGCGGCCGGCAGGCCGATCGAACGCAGCGGACCCGACAGCAGCGCGGCGATGGAGGGCTCGGCCAGCATGCCGATCAGCAGCCCGGTGACCGTGATGCCCAGCTGCGCGGCCGAGAGCTGGAAGGTCAGTGAACGCACGGCCTTCAGCGCGCTCTCCGCGCCGGCCTCGTGCTCGGCGGCGGCCTTCTCCAACACGCTGCGCTCGACGGTGGTCAGCGAGAACTCGGCCGCCACGAACAGTCCGCACGCCAGCGTCAGCAGCAGGGCGACAGCCAGCAGCAGCATCTCGGTCACCGTGCCACCCCCCTCGGCTCGGCGCTCAGCGGGGGCAGAGCGGTGGCCGCACGGGGGAGAGGTGCGGGAGGAAGCGGGTTACCGGGACTGGGAAGCTCGTCCATGGACGGACGCCGACCCCTTTCACATGATCCGCAGGAGTGATACGGCACCAGAGTACGGGAGCTGTCCGATGCGCCGCCGGTGGGAGGAGGTGCGAACGGTGCGCGTCACAACGGCTTGACCCAGCGCGACCACTGCGGCTCCCGCCGGTAACCGGCCGAGTGCCAGGCACGGTGCGCTCCCTCGTTGCGGTCGAGCACCATCGCGTCGCCGCGCCTGCCCCCGAGGGCGGCGAACCGCTCCTCGGCCGCCGCCAGCAGCGCCGAGGAGACGCCCCTGCGCCGCAGCTCGGGAGCGGCGGCCAATCTGTACAGATGACAGCGCCAGCCGTCGAAACCCGCGATGACCGTCCCCGCCAGCTCGCCCTCCGACTCCGCGAGCAACAGCGCCTGCGGATCGCGAGTGATCAGCCGCAGCACACCGTCCTCGTCGTCGCTGATGCTCACGCCCTCGGCCGCGCGGCGCCAGAAGGCGAGGATTTGCGCCGCCTCGTCGGCCCGGGCGGGGCGCACCCGGACCTCTGCCGGGGGCGTACGGGCCGCCAGGCCGGGATCGGGCGGGCCCGCCGCAGCGGCCGGTTCGGCGGGGCCGGGTCCTTGGGGGAGGCCGGAGGCGGTGCGGCGTGCGCTGTGCATACCGCCGATCCCAGCACCGTCGGCCCGCCCCTGTCGAGCGAGTTGATGCGCCTCGCACCCGTCTCAGTGCCCGGCGAGCTCCTCGACGACCGGGGCGAACGCCCTCATGTCGGGGCTGAGAACGGTGAAGTAGGAGAACCCGAAGCGCTCCCGGTGGGCCCGCAGCTGCTCGGCGATCTGCGCGGCGGTGCCGAGGAGCAGCCCGGGGTGGTCCAGCAACTGGTCCACGCTCAGCCCAGGTCCCAGCTCCGCCAGCCGTTCGGCCGCCGCGCGCCGGTCGCCGGTGATCTCGACCTTCTGCACCAGCAGGTTGAGCTCTGCCGGCTGGCTCCTGCCGGCCTCGAACCCGCGGTAGACGGCGAGGCGTTCGGCCAGGGCCTGCGGGGCGATCAGCCCGAGCGTGCCGGGCGCGGCTCCCGGCACCTGGCGCGCGGCGGTGAAGGCCGCGGTCCGGGCGTGCCGTGCGGCGAGCCGGAGCAGCCGGTCCCCGTTGCCGCCGAGCAGCAGCGGCAACGGGGACTGCACGGGCGCCGGCGCATGGTCGGGATCGTCCAGCAGCCGCTCCAGCTCCGTCACCAGGTGGGTGAGGGCGTCCACCCGCTCGCCGGGGGTGCCGAACGGCAGTCCGGCCTCGTCGTGCTCCGCCTTCACATAGCCCGCGCCGAGCCCCAACTCCAGGCGACCGCCGGTCAGTCGGTCGGTGGTCGCCACCTCGCGCGCCAGCAGGGCGGGGTTCCACAGACCGGCGTTGAGGACGAAGGTGCCCACCCTTGGCCGCTCCGTCGCCTCGGCCGCCGCCACGAGCGAGGGGAACGGCGCGGGCATCCCCAGATGGTCCGGCACCAGCAGGACGTCGAACCCGATCGACTCCGCCGTACGGCACTGCGCGGCCCACGCCGCCCGGTCCGGAGGCGCGAGCATGTTGATGCCGAAGCGGAAGGGTGTGGTCATCGGTTCAACTCCGCAGTCAGTCGGGGCACGGGCGTCGTGAGGGACAGCTCCCCACGACGGTGTCCTGTTCCCGAACGGACACTCGTACACCCGTGCACGGTCCGCCGCGAGTGAACGCGCCCGTACCCTCTGCCCGGCCTCGGCCGCCTGCCGGCTCGCGGCGCGGGTGCGCGGGTGTGCGGGGCCGCGGAGGCGGGCATTGCCCGTGATAGCGGTTCGGCGCTAGCATCGAGTCATGGCGAAGACACAGCTGAACGTCCGCGTGGAGGAATCCACCGCCGACACCGCACGCGAGCGCGCACTCCAGCGCGGTGTGAGCGTCAATCGCTACATCGAAGAGCTGGTGCTACGCGAGGCCGGCGAGGCCGGGCAGACCTTCGTCGACTCCGCCGCCGACTTCATGAAGCAGTACGAGTCGGTGTTCGCCGACGAGCTCGGCAGCGCGGGCGAGGGGCGACAGCACGGGTGACGCTGCGCATAGACCTCGCCTGGCTGCTGATGGTGGCCGAGGGACGGACACCCGGCGATCCGAGGATCACCGACTACGGTGCCCTGATCGCCGCCGTCAGCCGCCACCAGGCGGCCGTCTTCGACCAGCCGGTCTACCGCGACCCCGTCGAGCGCGCCGCAGCCCTCCTCCAACAACTCCTGCACATCCCGGCGTTGGAGCGTTCCAACGCGATGTTCGCGACCGCCGTGGCCTACGGATACCTCGTCGCCAGCGGCCTCAGGGTGACCACCTCCCCGGAGCAGGTGCGCGACCTGGCCAAGCTGGTCAAGCAGGACGCCGCCGAACTGCCGGTCATCACCGCCGAACTCCGGAGCTGGATCGCCGGCCACCCCTGACCGCGGCCCGCGCGGTGTGCGCCGTCCGTGGCGTCCGTCGCACGGGCGTGCGGCCTGTCGAGGGCGCGTGCGGCAGGCTCCCCGAGGGTCACGCCGGCCGCACGCCGCCCGCGGAGACTGGCTCGTCGTACGCGGCGCGCGGTGCGTACGGGGCGTGCCAACTCCCGTACAGCTGCGGCGCCAACCAGCCCGGCGCGCGCCCCGAGAAGTCCTCCATCTCCGCCGCGCCCTGCGGCAGTACGCCACGCAGCGGCGCCCCGCAGACCGTGGGCAGATCGGTGAGGTTGCACCGCTCCGCCAGACCGGGGCTCTCGGGCAGGCTTCCGACCACCACCCCGGCACACTCCAGGCCGCGGGCCCGCAGCGCCTCGGCGGTCAGCGCCGTCGCGTTGAGCGTGCCCAGGCCCGCCGCCGCCACCACGAGTACGGGGGCGCCGAGCAGCCCGGCGACATCGGCCACCGTGCCGCCGCGGTCGTCCAGGTGCACCAGCAGTCCGCCCGCGCCCTCCACCAGCACCAGATCGTGGGTGCGCGCCAACTCCCGTGCGGCGTGCGCCGCCTGTTCGGGACCCACCGGTGGCAGCCCGGCGCGGCGCGCCGCGGTGGCCGGCGCCAGGGGGTCGGGGAAACGCGCCAACTCCACGCCGTGCGCAGTGCCCCGGGTCAGCCGCACCACCTCGGCGACGTCTCCGGGCTCGTCCGCGCACACCCCGGTCTGAGCCGGCTTGAGCACCGCGACCGTGTGGCCCTGTGCCGCTGCGGCGGCGGCCAGGGCCGCGGTTACCACTGTCTTGCCGACTCCGGTGCCCGTTCCGGTGACCACCAACGTCCGGCGTCCGGCGCCCGGTTCACCCGCCGCCGGCGCACCGCCCACGGTCCCGGCGGACCGCGGACCGCCGCGCGCAGCGCCACACCGATCGTCGTGCCGACCGTCCTGCGGGACGGGGCTGCCACGACCGCCGGCGCTGTCGCGGTCGCCCACTGCGCCCGGACCGCTGTGCCCGCGGCGTCCGCTGCGCTCGCGGTCCGCGCCGGGCACGCCGAGCCCACTGTGTTCGTCCACGGCTCACCCCGCCGCGGCCGCGGCGACTACCGCCCCGGCGATCGCGGCGACGTCCTCGTCCCCGGTCACGTACGGCGGCATCGTGTACACCGTGTCGCGGAACGGCCGCAGCCACACGCCCCGGCCGACCGCCGCACGCGTCGCCGCCGCCACGTCCACCTCGTGGTCGAGTTCCACCACGCCGATGGCGCCCAGCACCCGTACCCCACGCACTCCCGGCAGCTGTCGCGCCGGCTCCAGCCCCGCGCGCAGACCTGCCTCGATACGGCCGACCTCCGCGGCCCAGTCCTGGCCGAGCAGCACGTCCAGCGAGGCGCCGGCGACCGCGGCGGCCAGCGGATTGCCCATGAAGGTCGGGCCGTGGGCCAGCACCGGCACCTCGCCCCCGGAGATCCCCTCCGCGACCCGGGTGGTGCACAGCGTCGCCGCCATCGTCAGATAGCCGCCGGTCAGCGCCTTGCCGACGCAGAGCACATCGGGGGCGACGTCCGCGTGATCGGCGGCGAACATCCGCCCGGTGCGTCCGAAGCCGGTCGCGATCTCGTCCAGCACCAGCAGCACTCCACTGGCGTCGCACGCCTCCCGCAGCACCCTCAGATAGCCGGGGGAGTGGAACCGCATACCGCCCGCGCCCTGCACCACCGGCTCGACGACGACCGCCGCCAACTCGTCCGCGTGCCGCGCCACCAGCTCCCGCACCCGGTCCGCGTACGCCTCGTCGACGGGCTCCTCGAAACCGTCCGGCGGCCTGGGGGCGAAGACCTGGCGGGGCAGGGACCCCGCCCACAGATGGTGCATCCCGCCGTCCGGGTCGCAGACCGACATCGGCTGCCAGGTGTCTCCGTGGTAGCCGCCGCGCCAGGTCATGAGCCGCCGTTTCTCCGGCCGGCCGCGCGAACGCCAGTACTGCAGGCACATCTTGACGGCCACCTCGACCGACACCGAACCGGAGTCGGCGAGAAAGACGTGCTCCAGCCCGGCCGGCGAGAGGTCCACCAGCTGCTTCGCCAGCCGTACCGCCGGCTCGTGGGTGAGCCCGCCGAACATCACATGGCTCATCCGCTCCAGCTGCCCGCGCACCGCCTCGTTGAGCACCGGGTGGTTGTAGCCGTGCACCGCCGACCACCAGGAGGACATGCCGTCCACCAGCTCCCGCCGGCCGTGCACGGGTTCGGCCAGCCGCAGCCGTACGCCGGAGGCCGACTCCACCACCAGCGGCTCCTGCCGGCCCGGCATCGGGCCGTAGGGATGCCACACATGGCGGCGGTCGAGCTCCAGCAACTCCCCGGTGGACAGCGGCAGTCGGGCGGAGCGGGGGTCAGGCATTGGGCGGCAGCTCCGTACCCGCCCCGCGACGTCGCACCGACACCAGGTCCGCACGCGCCCCGGCGGCTGGCTGCGCGTCGGCGCCGGCCCCCGCGCCCGTACGCTCGCCGCGTCCCGGAGCGGCGGCTGTTGGGGCCGTGTCGCCGGTCGCCGCGTCCGCGTCCGTGCCAGTGGCGGGAGCGCTGCCGCACGGGCCGCAGCCCTGCCCCTCCTCGTGGGAGCCGCAACCGCCGCCGGTCAGCGGTCCGCAGCCACCCGCCGCGGCCAGCGCGTCCGCGCGGTGGGTGGGCAGCGTGCCCGTGTCGGAGCCCTCCACCTCGAAGCCGGCGTCCGCGATCATCTCCAGGTCCGCCTTGCCCTCCTGCCCCTCACTGGTCAGGTAGTCGCCGAGGAAGACGGAGTTGGCCAGGTGCAGCGCGAGCGGCTGCATGCTCCGCAGCTGCACCTCCCGGCCGCCGGCCAGACGCACCTCCACGTCCGGGCAGACGAAGCGCACCATCGCGAGAATGCGCAGCGCACGCGAGGGCGTCAGATTCCACTCGGCTTCCAACGGCGTGCCCTCGAAGGGGATCAGGAAGTTCACCGGCACCGAGTCGGGGTCCAGCTCGCGCAGCGCGAACACCACGTCCACCAGGTCGGCGTCGCTCTCGCCCATGCCGGCGATCAGCCCCGAGCACGCCGACATCCCCGCCGCCTGCGCCTGCCGCACCGTGGAGACCCGGTCCGCGTAGTCGTGCGTGGTGCAGATGTCGCCGTAGGTGGCCTCGGAGGTGTTGAGGTTGTGGTTGTAGGCGTCCGCCCCCGCCTCCCGCAGCCGTTCGGCCTGACCGTCGGTCAGCAGCCCCAGGCAGGCGCAGACCTCGACGTCCGCGTTCTCCTCCTTGATCGCCGAGATCGTCCTGGAGACCCGGTCCACGTCGCGGTCGGTCGGCCCGCGTCCGCTGGCGACGAGGCAGACCCGCTTGGCGCCCCCGGCCACCCCCGCGCGCGCCGCCTCGGTGGCCTCCTCCGCCTTGATCCAGGTGTACTTGAGGATCTCCGCCCGGGAGCCCAGCCGCTGTGAGCAGTACGAGCAGTCCTCCGGGCAGAGCCCCGACTTCAGGTTGACGAGGTAGTTGAGCTTCACCCGCCGCCCGAACCAGTGGCGGCGCACCCGTCCGGCCGCGGCCACCACGTCGAGCAGTTCGTCCTCGGAGGTCGCCAGAACTGCGAGCGCTTCGTCGCGCGTCGGCAGTTCGCGCCGCAGCCCCTTGTCCACCAGCGTGTTCAACAGGTCCATGCCGCTGATCCTCACCCACGTCCCGGTGGCAGGCCAAGGAGAGAGTCGACAAGAAGGCAGCGCGGGGGTGTGTGTATCGCCACACCGCCGACGCCGTTCGGGCCCACTAGGTTCGTGGGGACCCGACAGATCACCAGGGACGGACCGATGCCCGCAGACCCCTTCCAATGGCTCACCGACGCCCGGCGGCTGCGCGAGAAGGCGGGACTCGTCCGTACGCTGCGACCGCGCAGCGGACAGGAACGCGCGCTGGACCTGGCAGGCAACGACTACCTCGGCCTCTCCCGGCACCCCGAGGTCACCCGTGCTGCCGCCGACGCAGCGCACCGCTGGGGAGCTGGCGCCACCGGCTCGCGCCTGGTCACCGGCTCCACCGCGCTCCACGCCGAACTGGAGGCCGAACTCGCCGACTTCTGCGGGTTCGAAGCCGCACTCGTACTGTCCTCCGGGTACTGCGCCAACCTCGCCGCCACCACCGCGCTCGGCAGCCGCGACGCACTGCTGGTCTCCGACGCGGCCAACCACGCCTCGCTCATCGACGGCTGCCGGCTCGCCCGCGCCCGCACCGCGGTCGTCCCGCACACCGACACCGACGCCGCCGGCCGTGCGCTGCAAGGCCACCGGGGCCCCGCGCTGCTGCTCACCGAATCGATCTTCTCGGTCGACGGGGACGCGGCGCCGCTGCCCGAACTGAGCGCGCTGGTACGCCGCCACGGGGCCGGCCTGCTGATCGACGAGGCGCACAGTCTCGGCGTCGTCGGCGACGGCGGCCGGGGCGCCGCGCACGCGGCAGGTCTGGCCGGCAGCGACGACACCGTCCTCACCCTGACTCTGTCCAAGGCGCTCGGCAGCCAGGGCGGCGCGGTGCTCGGCCCGCGCCATGTCATCGACCACCTGGTCAACGAGGCCCGCACCCTGATCTTCGACACCGGCCTCGCCCCGGCCGCCACCGGGGCGGCCCTGGCCGCGCTGCGCGTACTGCGCCGCGAACCCGAACGGGCCGACCGCGTCACCGCGGCCACCCGCCTGCTCCACGACCGCCTCACCGCCGCGGGCCTGGACGCCGCACCGCCGGCCGGCGCGGTCCTGTCGGTGCGCGCACCCTCGCCCGAGGCCGCGGTCCGCTGGGCCGCCGACTGCCGCGACAGAGGGCTGCGCGCGGGCTGCTTCCGACCGCCGTCGGTCCCGGACGGCGTCTCACGGCTGCGGCTGACGCTCCGAGCCGACCTCGAGGACGCCGAACTCGCCGAGGCCGTACGCGTCATCACCGCCACCGCGCCGAGCCCCGTCTGACCCCGCTCGGCGGGGCGGCACGTCACACCGCTGACCTGCGTTCGCGCAGGGCCTCACTCGGGCGGCAGCAGCACCCGTCGGGTGCGCCGCTCACCGTCCAACACCCGCAGCGCCCGCGCCAACTCCGCCTCGTACAGGTCGTGTTCACCGCGCGCGTGCATCGTCTCCAGTGCCGTGCGCAGCGCCGTGGCGGCCGTCACCAGGGCCTGGGCGGCGCGCAGTGCGGAGAGGGTGTGACGTGCGCGTGCCGGGTTGGCGCGGCCCAGTTGGTCCGCGGCCTCCAGATAACGGTCCACCAGCTCGCCCTCGGCGGCGGTGAGCGCCGGCAGCGGCGGCAGGTCGGGCAGCACGCCCTCAGCTCCCGAGCCCGGTACCGGACTGCTGCGCGCGCGGCACGCTGATCCGGTCGACGAGCCCGAACTCCAGCGCGCCGGCCGCGTCCAGGACGGTGTCCCGTTCCACGTCACGACCGATCTGCTCCCGCGACCTGCCGGTGTGCCGGGACAGCAGCGTCTGAAGTGTCTCCCGGGCGCGGAGCAACTCCTGTGCCTGGATTGCCAGATCGCTCGGCTGGCCCTGGACGGGTTCGGCGAGCGCCGGCTGGCTCAGCACCACACGGGCGCCTGGCAGCGCCAGTCGCCGCCCCGGCGTACCGGCCGCCAGGAGGACGGCGGCGACCGACGCCGCCTGCCCCAGACAGACCGTCTCCACCTCGCAGGTCACGTACCGCAGGGTGTCGTAGACGGCGGTCATCGCGGAGAAGGAGCCGCCGGGGGAGTTGAGGTAGAGCGAGATCGGGCGGTCGGGGGCGGCGTGCTCCAGGTACATCAGCTGCGCGACCACATCGCTGGCGCAGGCGTCGTCGACGGGAGTGCCGAGCATGATGATGCGCTCCCCGAGCAGTTTGGAGTACGGGTCGAGCGTGCGGGTGCCGTCCCCGGTGCGCTCGGTGAACTCGGGCAGTACGTGGCGTGCCTGGGCAGGGTGCATCGCGTCCTCCTCGGACGACCGGAAGCTGTTCTGTACAAAATGTACAGGACGTACCCGCGGTTATGCTGGGTCCATGACGTACGAGATTCCGGTGACCCGCGCCAGAGCCGAGTTCGCCGACCTGATCAACCGAGTCGTCTACGGCGACGAGCGCGTGGTCGTCACCCGTCACGGCAAGCCGTTGGTCGCCCTCGTGTCCGCCGCCGACCTGGAGCGGCTCGACGAGGCTCAGGGGCGCGCCGCCACCGACGCCCCCGAGAGCGGTGCGTCGGAGGAGACCGCCGAGCAGGAAGTCCTCAGCACCCTCTCCACCGTCCACCCCCTGGACTCCACCCCCGGCAGCCCGAGCCGTTTCGGCATCGCCGCCCACCACCGCGGCTCCCACGGCAACGGCTAGCTTCGGTCGTTCGGGTCGTCACCGGGCGCGCGGCGCCCGGCGCGTGCGTCCCCTGCGGCCTCGTCAGTCACCGCCCCCTCGCCCCCGCGAGACCCGAGCGGCAGGCCTTGGCTGCGGACCCGGCCGCCCACCGCCGGCCCGGTCCGCCCGCCGCCACGCGGCGGCGCCGTGCGGGCAACCCGGCGCACGGGGCCGGACAACGCGGTGGGGCCGGGCAGACCTGTCGGTCCGCCCGGCCCCACCGCCGGTGTGCTCGTCGCCGCAGCCTCAGCCCGCGCCCTCCGCGGGCCGCCCGACCTCCGGCTCCCCCTGCTTCCCCTCGGGGCTCTGCTTCCCCTTCGCGTCCTTGTGCTGCTGGTCCTTCTGCTGGTCCAGCGCCTTCGCCTCCGGGGCGTACAGGTCCACGTACTCCTGGTCGGAGAGTCCGAGGATCGCGTACATGATCTCGTCGGTCACCGCGCGCAACACCGCTCGCTCGGACTCCATGCCCTCGAACCGGGAGAAGTCCAGCGCCTCGCCGAAGCGGATCGTCACCCGGCCGATGCGCGGCAAGCGGCGGCCGGGCGGCTGGAGTTCGAAGGTGCCCACCATCGCGCACGGCACCACCTTGACGCCCGATCGCAGCGCCATCGCCGCCACACCCACCCGGCCCTTGTACAGCCGGCCGTCGTGGGAGCGGGTGCCCTCCGGGTAGATGCCCAGGAGCTCGCCCTTGCTCAGTACGCCGATGCCCTCTTCGATCGCCGCCTGGCCCGCGCCCCTGCCCGACCTGTCCACGGGAATCTGGCCCACACTGCGGAAGAACGCCGCAGTCAGACGTCCCTTGATCCCCGGACCCGTGAAGTACTCGGCCTTGGCGAGAAAGGTGATCCGCCGACGGAGCATCGCCGGCATCAGAAAGTGGTCCGAGAAGGAGAGGTGGTTGCCGGCGACGATCGCCGCGCCGTCGGCCGGAATGTGCTCGAGGCCCTCGATCCGCGGACGGAACAGCAACCGCAGCAACGGCCCCAACAGCACGTACTTGCACACGTAATAAAACACGGACACTCCCTGGCAGGCGGGTGCGCTGCGTTCCCGCCGAGTCTGACGAAGCGGGGCTGACCGACCGCTGGTCCTCGGAACGGACCGCTCACCCGAAGCCGAGAGCGTACAGCGATACGACATGAACACGCTCGCTGGGTACGGCTACGTCACATCGGGAACGAGCGACGCACACACCTTCCACACAACACGCGCACACCACCTCCGGCGCCATCGAGCCGTCGCCGGCCCCCGGGGCGCCGCCCCGTCGCCGGAGCCCTGCCCGCGCGCCTCGCTCAACCGCTCTCCGCCGTCACCAGCGCCAGCGTCAGCAGGCCGAGGACGATCCAGGCGAACCACGCCAGGCCGCTCCCGCCGATCGCCACGCTGTACGCCGTCAACACCACCAGCGCCGTCACCGTCGCGACCGTCATGCCCTTCACGGCGCCCGACGTCTGCCTCGTCGACGGCTCCGGAGAGTTCCTCACGGATTCCTGCATGGCTGCCACCTCCCAGGGGCCGCCGCTGCGGCAGTCACCGCAGCACGCGCGACTGACTCCTCCCATAGTCGCGCGAATACGGACTTTTCCGCTACCTTGCGCGCGAGTTCAACGAGGCGAGGTAGGCGTTGTACTCCGCGAGCTCCCGGTCGCCGTTGCGGTCCGCCGCCCGATCCTGACGCCGGGCCTGACGCTGCTCGGACCGGTACCACTGGTAGATCAGCGCGATCAGCACGATCACCGACGGAATCTCGCTGAACGCCCAGGCGATCCCGCCGGCCGCGTTCTGGTCCGCGAGCGCGTCCACCCCGAGCGAGGCCGGGGGATCGGAGTACGTCCCCACCATCGGCTCGGACGCCATCATGATGGCGATCCCGAAGAACGCGTGGAAGGGCATCGAGGCGAACAGCTCCAGCATCCGCATCACGTAACCGGGCCGGTGCGGACCGGGATCGACGCCCATGATCGGCCAGAAGAAGATCAGCCCCACCGCGAGGAAGTGCGCCATCATCCCCACGTGCCCGGCCTTGGACTCCATCAGGAAGTCGAAGAGGGGAGTGAAGTACAGCGCGTACAGGCTCGCGATGAACAACGGGATGGTGAACGCCGGATGCGTGATCACCCGCAGGTACCGGCTGTGCAGCAGCGCCACCAGCAGCTCCCGCGGGCCACGCCGCCCCCGACCGGCCGACGGCAGCGCCCGCAGCGTCAACGTCACCGGAGCGCCCAGCAGCAACAGGATCGGCGAGAGCATGCTGATCACCATGTGCTGCACCATGTGCACGCTGAACAGCACCATGCCGTACTCGTTCAACGCCGTGCACGTCACCAGCGCGATCGTCAGCACGCCCGCGACGAACGCGACCGTGCGCCGCACCGGCCAGCGGTCGCCCCGCCGGTGCAGACGCAGCACACCCCAGCCGTAGAGCGCCAGCATCGCCAGACAGCCCACCAGGAACGCCGGCTCGCCCGTGAACTCCAGACCCCGCGCCAAGGTGAACGGCGGCAGGTCCGCGGGCATGCCGTGGTCGCCGTGGTCCATCCGTCACTCTCCTGCTTCGTACCGATTGCCCGCTCAAAGAGTAGAACCGCCCCCGGCCGCGGGTACGGCCGGGGGCGGTTCCTCCTGCACTGCGAGCAGGTCGCCGGAACCCGCCGGTCAGGGAGCCGCCGTGGCGGCGGCGATGCGCTCCGCCCGCAGCTCCTCGTACCACCGGTCGTCCACCGGCGGCAGCGCGTTCACATCCAGCGCCAGCTTCACCAGCAGATCCGCGATCAGCGGGTTGCGCGCCAGCACCGGGCCGTGCATGTACGTGCCGAACACGGTGTCGTTCCAGGCGCCCTCGGTGCCGTCACCGGTCCCGTTGCCCTTGCCCAGCCGCACCCGCGCCAGTGGACGCGCGGTCGGGCCCAGGTGCGTGATGCCCTGGTGGTTCTCGAAGCCGGTCAGCTGGGGCAGACGCAGCTTCTCGTCGATGTCCGCGAGGACGTCCCCCACGCACCGCTCCGCCTCGCCGCGCGTGCTGACCACGTCCAGCAGACCCAGGCCCGGCTCGCGCTGCCCCAGATCGTTGATGAACTCCTGGCCGAGGATCTGATAGCCGGCGCAGACCGAGAAGATGATCGCCCCGTTGTCGGCGGCCCGGGTCAGCCCGCCGTCACGCCGGAGCCGCTCGGCCGCCAGCCGCTGCGGCCGGTCCTCGCCGCCACCGATCAGATAGATGTCGCCGGACGTCGGCACCGGCTGGTCGGAACGCACGTCCACCCGCTGCACGTTGAGGCCGCGCTGCTGCGCGCGCCGCTCGACCACCAGCACGTTCCCCTGGTCGCCGTAGGTGCTCAGCAGGTCCGGGTAGACCCAGACGACCCGCAGACTCGTGTCACTCATGAATTGGTCACCCTTCAGCCGGTCAGTTGCCGACGACGCGGCGCAGGTCCTGGAATGCGGTGTAGTTCGCGATGGCCTCGATCCGGCCCGGCGGCAGCGCCCGAAGCGCGTCGTCCAGACGCTCGAAGACCTGGAAGTCCACGCCCGCGACCTCCAGACGCACCGCGAGGTCCAGTCTGCGGTCACCGAGCACACAGATCGGATGCCCGGCCAGACGCGAGTAGTCCACGTCCCACAGCCAGGACGTGTCGGTGCCGTCCGCGCCACGGGCGTTGACCGCCAGGATGACCGGAGCCGGCGGCGGGTCGATCAGCGAGAACGTCTCCAGCCAACCGGCCGGGTTCTTCGCCAGCAGCAGCCGGATCTGACGCTCCTGGTAGGTCACCGTGTCGTACCGGCCGGCAACCGCCGCCACCTCGTACATCCGCTCCAGCGCCACCTGCGGCGGCACCCCGAACGCAGCGGCGACCGCCGCCGAGGTCGTGGCGTTCGCACGGTTGGCACGGCCGGGCAGCTGCAGCCGGATCGGCCACGCGGCGCCGTGCGGGTCCAGGACGTGGTCGCCCGAGAGCGCCCACGTCGGCGTCGGACGCCGGAACCCGCACTCGCCGCACATCCAGTCGTCGCCCGGGCGCTGCATCACACCGCCGCACGCCGGGCAGGACCAGGCGTCGTCCTTCCACTCCTGGCCCGCCGCGACCCATACGACGTTTTGCGAGGACGAAGCGGCCCACACCACCAGCGGATCGTCCGCGTTCGCGATGATCAGCGCCTTGGAACCGGCCAGACTCTCCCGCCAGTGCTCGGCCAGCATCCTCGTCTCACCGGCCCGGTCCAACTGGTCCCGCGAAAGGTTCAGCAGCGCGATCGCCTTCGGCGTCACATCACGCGCGACCCCGGCCAGGTACTTCTCGTCAACCTCGATCACGCCGTACCGCGCCCGCGAACCCCCGGCGAGCGCGGAGGTGATACCGGCGGGCATGTTGGCGCCCAGCGCGTTGGAGACGACCTCTTCGCCGGTGGCCCGCAGCGCCTCGGCGATGAGCCGCGTGGTGGTCGTCTTGCCGTTGGTCGCGGAAACCAGGACGACGTCCAGGTGCGACGCCAACCGGGCCAACAGGTCGGGATCGAGTTTCAGCGCCACCCGGCCGCCGATCACCGATCCACTGCCGCGGCCCGCGGCTCGGGACACCGCCGCCGCAGCCCTGCCCGCCGTCACGGCCAGTTTGGCGCGCGGCGACAGCGGGTCCGAATTACCTGTCATCGTCCTTGGTCCTCCTTGCGCTTCGCTCATGCCGCAGCCTATCGAGATATGCCGCCCACTCCCGAACCGCACCACAGCAGCGCCCCGCACCCCGCCCGCGACCGTCGGTGGCGGGCCGTAGTCTGAGCGTCATGCGAGAAGGTGAACCCGCCGGGGCGGTACGGCCGGTCAGTCTGTTCCGTGCCCCCGTGCTGCACACGCCGTGCCAGGAGGTGACGGAGTTCGGGCCCGGGCTGGAGCAGCTGATCGCGGACATGTTCGCCACCATGTACGCGGCCGACGGCGTCGGCCTCGCCGCCAACCAAGTCGGAGTCCCCGCCCGGGTGTTCGTCTACGACTGCCCCGACGACGAGGACGTCCAGCAGCGCGGACACCTCGTCAACCCCCATCTGGCAGCCCTGGAGTACGGCGACATCACCGGCCCCGAAGGGTGCCTGTCGCTGCCCGGACTCGAGGCACGCACCGCACGCGCCGCCTACGCCCGTATCGAGGGCGTGCGCAGCGACGGCAGCCCCGTCACCGTCGAGGGCGAGGGCTTCTTCGCACGCTGCCTCCAGCACGAGTACGACCATCTGGAAGGCCTCGTCTACGCCGACCGTCTCGGCGCGCTGCGCCGTCGCCGACTGCTGCGCGCGGCAGCGCGAGCGGACTGGGCCGGCGCCGTCGAGCGCATGCCGCTGCGCGACCCCAGCCCCGACTCGCCGCCACCCGCAGCCACTTGAGCAAGGCCCGACCCCGTCAGGCCCGCGACCGCTCCCCGCTGCTCCGATCGCTCGCGCTGCCCTTCGCGCCGCCCTCCACAGGGCCGACCCCCGCCGGCTCCGTCCGCGCCGTACGGGGCCGGTCCTCGGCGGTCGCGAGCGTGCCCCACAGCAGGTCGACCAGGTGTGCCACCAACTGCTCGCGCGGGCAGGGCCGTTCGCCCAGCCACCAGTCCCCGGCCGCGTGCATCATCCCCACGATGCCGTGCCCCCAGACCCGTGCGCGCTGCTCGCTGCCCGGCCCGAGCTCCAGCCGGTCCTCGACGAACTTCCCCAGCTCCTCGCCCAGCCTGCGCAGCAACGGAGCGGTGTGCCGTCCCGAGTCGAAACCCTGCTCGCTCTCGGCCGGGTGCATCAGAAAACGGTAGACCTGCGGACGCGCCTCGATCCTGGCCAGATAGGTGTCGATCGTCGAGGCCAGGCGTTCACGCCGGTCCGAGGGGGCGTCCAGCGCCGCGCGCAGCGCCACCAGCAGGGCGTCGGTGTGCCGTTCGGCGAGAGCCCGGTAGAGGCCGCTCTTGTCGCCGAAGTGCCGGTAGAGAATGGGCTTGGTGATCCCGGCCTCGGCCGCGATGGCGTTCATCGACGCACTCGGGCCGTCCCGCAGCACGACCCGGTCGGCGGCCTCCAGCAGCTCCTGCCGTCTGTTCTGTGCCGCGTCCCGCTGAGCCGCTCGCTGGCGGGTTTCCATTCCGTGTCCCTTCGGCCTGTGCAGTTCCACGGTTCGGAAACGTAACACCCGTGGGTCGGCCGGGGCCTCGACTCGGGGTTTCGGAGGAAGACGGACGGAGGAGTTGACAGCCGATACTGATGGGTAACAAACTGCGGTTACCGCTAGTAACAAATACGTGGAGGCGCAAGATGGCGGAGTTCGCATTCGATCTCAACGAGGACCAGAAGTCAGTCCAGGAGTGGCTGCACGGCTTCGCCGCCGACGTCATGCGCCCTGCCGCGGCAGAGTGGGACGAGCGCGAGGAGACCCCCTGGCCCATCATCCAGGAAGCCGCGAAGCTCGGAATCTACTCCCTCGACTTCTACGCCCAGCAGTACTTCGACCCCACCGGCCTCTCCATCCCCATGGTCATGGAAGAGCTCTTCTGGGGTGACGCCGGCATCGCGTTGTCCATCGTCGGCACCGGTCTCGCCGCCGTCGGCGTACTGGCCAACGGCACCGAGGAGCAGGTCGGCACCTGGATCCCGCAGATGTACGGCGACGAGAACGACGTCAAACTCGCCGCGTTCTGCTCCTCCGAGCCCGACGCCGGCTCCGACGTCTCCGCGATACGGACCCGCGCCGTGTACGACGAGGCCAAGGACGAGTGGGTCCTCAACGGCACCAAGACCTGGGCGACCAACGGCGGCATCGCCAACGTCCACGTCGTCGTCGCGACCGTCGACGCCGAGCTCGGCTCCCGCGGCCACGCCTCCTTCATCATTCCGCCCAACACCCCGGGCCTGAGCCAGGGACAGAAGTTCCTCAAGCACGGCATCCGCGCCTCGCACACCGCCGAGGTCGTGCTCGAGGACGTACGCGTCCCCGGCAGCTGCCTGCTCGGCGGCAAGGACAAGCTCGACGAGCGACTCGCCCGCGTCCGCGAAGGCAAGAAGCGCAAGGGCGGCAACGCCGCCATGGCGACCTTCGAGGCGTCCCGCCCCGCAGTCGGCGCCCAGGCAGTCGGCATCGCCCGCGCCGCCTACGAAGTCGCCCTCGACTACGCCAAGACCCGCGAGCAGTTCGGCCGCCCGATCATCGACAACCAGGGCGTCGCCTTCCAACTCGCCGACATGCGCACCAAGGTCGACGCGGCCCGACTCCTCGTCTGGCGCGCCTCCTGGATGGCCGCCGCGCAGAAGCCGTTCACCGCGGCCGAGGGCTCCCAGTCCAAGCTGTTCGCCGGCGAGACCGCCAAGACCGTCACCGCCCAGGCCATGCAGATTCTCGGCGGCAACGGCTACACCCGCGAATACCCCGTCGAGCGCATGCACCGCGACGCGGCGATCTACACCATCTTCGAGGGCACCAGCGAGATCCAGCGCCTGGTCATCTCCCGCACCGTCTCCGGCGTATCCATCCGCTGACCGCAGCACACCCCAAGCCGTAGCGAGAGGCCGCGCACCCGACGACAAACACGGGAGCGCGGCCTCTCGCACGCGCCGTCACCCGTTCTCGAACAAACCTCGACCACTCCGAACTGTTCGATTCACTTGAATCCGGATCAGCGCTGTGTTCGTTTCCCGCAGAGCCGACCCGAGATCGTTCGCAAGCATTGTCGGACGGCCTCCAGAGGCTCGCCCTCAATGGAGTGGGAAACGCTCCGCGACGCCATCTGCGGTGCTACACCTCGTAGTTCGCCGATTCACGTCCGTCAGGAGTAGCGCAGTGCCGGAACGCCCGTCTTTCTCGAGTCCCGACACAGACCCGGTCACACCCCGGGTGCCCCACGCGCGGAGCGAACCCCGCGTCACCGAGCGGGAACTGCGCTACCGGGGATACCGCTTCACCTGCCGCGTGGCGCAGCCCGAACACCCCACAACCGAACCGCTGGTGATCCTCGGAGGCTCCTCGCAGGACCGCAACTCCTGGGTGCGGCACGAACGCCGGCTGGCAGAGATCGCCTGCGTCGTCACCGTCGACCTCCCGGGATACGGCGACTCCGATTTCCTCCCCGTCGAACACGGCATGGACTTCCTGGCCGCCGCGGTCCACCACATGCTTGCCTCACTCGAAATGCCACGCGTCAATCTCGTCGGAGCATGTTTCGGGGGAGCCATTGCCATGCGCCTCGCCCAGCAGCACCCCTCGCTCATCGGCCGACTGCTACTGGTCGGAATGGCACGCCAACTTCCCCGCGACTACGCCGAAGTCGTCGACCGGTGGCGCGAACAGGTGAAGACCGGTCAACTGACCGATATCGCCGATGAATTGGTCACCCGCTTCACCGCAGCCTCCGGCGCCGAACACGTACGACGCCTCTCGGCCGTGGCACGATTCCTGCGCCGCGAATTCCTCGACATGGACGAAGACGGCCTGACCAAATGGGTGGAGCACAACGAGCGACTCGTCGCCCACGACTGGTACCGAACCGAACCGATGCCACCCGTACCGACCCTCGTCGTCACCGGCGAACACGACATCCTCACCCCGCCCGAAGAATCCCGTGCGCTCGCCGCCGGCCTTCCTCTCGCGCACTTCACGACGATCCGCGAGGCCGACCACCTCGCCCCCGTGGAACGAGTCGCGGAATTCGCCGAACTGGTGGCCCGGTTCTGCTCCGAAGGCCAATGGCACGACCTCGACTTCTGCCACCCCGTGGAAAGCTTCGACAACAGGCCCGTCCCGGCCTGACCCTTTCCGAACCGCCGCACCGACAAAGAGCGAACGACACGGTGACCGCACCCCGAAGTGCTCACTGCCCAAGCCGTGAGCGCCACCGCGCCCGATCGCCGCACCGCTGACGCACACTCCGACCGAGGCGATGACGGCAGCCCTCACCTCGCCGCTGACCAGCACAGCACCCCTTGTCGAGGCCACGTTCCAACGGTGAGTGGGTTCATCGAACCCACTCACCGCGAACGTATAGTTGGAGGGGTGAGTGACGCGAATGATTCCGTGGCCCAACTCCTCGCACAGGCCCGCCTCGAAGCCTCCATCCCCCCGCACGAGGAGCGCGTACGACTGCGCAAGGCCGCCGGCTTCAGCCTCGAGCAGATCGGCGCGGCGGTGGGCGTCACCAGGGCCGCGGTGTCCAGCTGGGAGAAACCACGGACCGAAGGCGGAAACGAGCCGCGGGGCGACCAACGCACCCGCTACGCACGGCTGCTGAGCGGCCTCGCCGAGATCCACCCGCCCCCCGCGTCACCACACCGGGACGCCGCCGCCGAGGCCGCCGCACAGGGCCCCGCCGACACGGCCTCCGCTCCGCCGCCCGTCGCCCCGCCCCGCCGGCAGACCGCGCAGGCACCCACGCCGACCGTGACCGCGGAAAGCCCGGCCGCACGCCAGGCCCGAACCGCCCACCACAGGCACCACGCCGCTCGCCGAACGACCAGCGCCGAGCAAGCGCGCAGCGAACTGGCCGCACACATCGACGACACGATCGAGACCGAGCTGGCCCGTGCCGCCGGCGATCAGGACGCCGCCGCACAAGCACTCGTCAAGAGGGCCATCCCCGACGTCATGGCCCTCTTCCACCACACCCGGAAGCAGGCCCGGTACGAGCACACCGCCTACCCCCGCCTGCCGGCCATCCTCCAGCGCCCCACCAAGAACGACCCGGACCTGATCTGGGAAGCCCGCCCGTCCTGGCGTCATCCCCAGCTGCGCCGCAGCCCCGACGGGCCCTTCCACGTCACCGCTCTCGACGTGAACGCCGCCTACCTGGCCGCGTTCACCACCCACCTGCCCATCGGCCGCCTGGAGCACTCTGCCGACGGCACGAGGGACCCCAAGCGCGCCGGGTTCTACCTGATCGACCCGCCCGCCTGGTTCCACCCCGACCTGCCCCACCCGCTCGGCAACCGCGAGGAACCCGGACCGCTGTGGATCGGAGAGCCGACGCTGCGGCTCCTGCTGCGCCTGGCCGGCCCGAAGCACGGACTGCTCGAAGCGCCCACCATCCACGAGTCGTGGACCTCCGGTTCCTCCGAGGGCCTCCTCAAGCAGTTGCGCGCCACACTCGCCGACGCCCGAACCGAAGCCCTGGAGGCCGACAACGACGTCAAGTTGGAGTACATCAAGGCGATGTACTCCAAGTTCGTCTCCACTCTCGGCGAGAGCGTCCACAACCGAGAGATCGTACGGCCCGACTGGACCCATCTCATCCGCTCCCAGGCGTTCGCCAACCTCTGGAACCGCGCCCACAAAGCCCACGAAGCAGGCCTGGGCGTCGTCGCCGTACTCGGCACCGACGAACTGCACGTCGCCGGCGACTGGCGGCAGGCGTTCAACGAAGGACGCGGGCTGGGAGACATGAAGATCAAGCACGACCGCGAGGGCCACCCGGTGGACTACACGGTCAAGGAGACGGCCTGATGGCTCAGGACTACCGCTGGCGCCGCCTCGGCGAGCACGGCGCCGACGGCATCCCCGGTGGCACCGCACTCGCTCTCGGTCTGGACGGCATGGTCACGGGCATCAGCTCCCCGCCCGACACTCCACGAGGCATCGCAGCCCGGCTGCGCTACCTCACCGCCTCCTCTGCCGGCTACACCGCGATGGACCAGGCAGGCATTTCCGTCACACGGCGCACCCTTTATGCCTGGCTGGCCGAAGAACGCTCACCCTCCCCTGCCAACCGTTCCAAACTCGACGCTGCCTACTGGGCGTTGCGGCGCCAGCGCGTAGTCGCCGAGCTGAAGCGACGCCTCTCGCGCGGTGGCGGCACCCGAGTTGAGATCGACCCCGTCGATCAGCGAGAAGTGCCCGGAAAGTACCGCCGGGACCTCCAGGTTCGCCGCATCACCCTCCGTCCTCACATCTGGGACGCGGCAGTTGACGCCTGGGTGGCGGACGACATCGAGGACCTGGGAGCGATCTGGGACGAAGCAATCACGGGCCTTGGCAGCGACTACGACTCGTACACGCATGTTGCCTCCGTGGGCTGGAACGCCTGAAAGGCTGCCCCTGGGAGGGGTAGGCGGCGGCGCAGGCGGTAGGGCCAGGCGGGTGGACAGCTTTGGTCGGGATCGTGAACTGTGTTGAGTGGTGGTGGTGTTGGGGGCGTTGATTGTTGGGGCGGTGGTGTGGGGTGGGTGGTGGTGTGGGGTGGAGCTGGATGTCTGTTGGGGTGAGGGGCGCAGTTTGGTTGTCAACGGCCTGGAGGGGGTGGCGAGTTCTGCGGTGGAGGGGACGGGGGTTCGAGCCTGCAAGGCGGACGCCGGACTTCCGCCGTGACGTCGGCGACTGTGGTCCGCGTGGTGGCGATGAGCGTGGTGGGTTCCTTCGTGAGTGTGATGACCGGGCCCGGGTGGGGACGGCGTGGGTGGCGGTGCGGTGCGGTGACGGGTAGTGGGGGAGTGAGGGGTTGGTGTTTTCGAGGCAAGGGTTTGTGGGTGGTTTAGTTTTCGTTTAGGAGTTTTGTTTTATGGGGGTTATTAATTGCATTTCGAGTAGGAATTCTACGCTCTTTAGCGTAGTTTGATTCGCTTTCTGGGGAGTGATTCAGGTGCCCTTGGTGAGGGCTTTGGCTTGGTTTTTGGTAGTGGTTTGCTCCCCTTCACGGTGTCAGTCTTGCTGGACGTGCACGGAGGCCAACCTTCCTTTAGGAAGCTGCTTTTAGACCACAACGGGTAGCTTGCCACCAAGGTTAGCGATTATCGGCGTCAGCGATGTGTGAACAATTCCGGAGGAATTGTTCTGGAATTCCGGAGGAATTCCGTGCAGGCACGGAGTGCCTGCACATGCGAATTACGGAGTAATTCGCATGCAACGGGCCGTAGGCCCGTGCGTCG
>NZ_JALLGK010000006.1 GCF_023072595.1 Streptomyces sp. XM4193 | reverse complement strand
CGGTCCGGACGGGGCCGACCTGCTTCCGGACGGTCCGTACGGGGCCGACCGGCGGCCGGTCGGCCGGCGCGAGGCGGCGCCGCGCCCGGCTGGTCGGCCCGCCCCCGGCGGGGTGCGGCCGACGCCCGGGCGCAGAGCCGCACCGGCCGGGTGCGCGGGCTCAGTCGGAGGCGTCCCGGCGGCCCGCCCCGGGGCTCTCGGCCGGCAACTCCGGTCGTGCGCAGCCCTGTTCGTCACCGCGCCCGGCCCACTCGTGCAGCGGCAGCGTCGGACAGCGGGCGGCGCCGGAGGCGGACGGCTCGGGGCGCCCGCCTGCCTCGCGCCCGGCGTCCTCGACCAGCCGCTCGGCGATCTCCTTGCGGAAGATCGCCGCCGAGCGCGGGTTCTCCGAGCACTGCCAGACTCCGTGCGGGCAGTAGTCGGAGATGGTCTGGTACAGCGGCCGGTGCTGCTTCATCCAGTCCAGCATCCGCCGCATGTACTCCTCGTTGTCGCCGTTGCGGAAGAGGCCCCACTCCGGGTAGGAGATCGGCTTGCCGCGGGCGGCGGCGAACTCGACCTGGTGCCGCAGGCCGTAGGGCTGGTCGACGTGGTCGTCGAAGTCCTCGCCCGGCGGCTGGTCGTAGGAGTCCATGCCGATGATGTCGACGACGTCGTCGCCCGGGTAGCACTTGGTCCACGGGATGTCGTCGGTGCCCCGGTTGGGGGCGAAGTCGAAGCGGAAGTCCTGGCCCTCCACGGCGCGCATGGTGCCGACGATGCGCTTCCAGTACGCCTTCCACGCCTCCGGGTCCGGCCCGCAGCGGTGGGTGTAGGTCGTACCGTTCATCTCCCAGCCCAGCACCACGATGGTGTCCGGCACACCGAGGTCGACCAGGTGCCGGGCCAGCTTCTCGAAGTGCCGGTCGAACCGCCCGTCGGCGCCCGCCCGGAGCAGCGCGCGCACCTCGTGGTCGGGGACGTTCTCCTCGTTGCGCTCCAGCATCGGCA
Organism: Streptomyces sp. XM4193; assembly: GCF_023072595.1. Lineage (GTDB taxonomy): Bacteria > Actinomycetota > Actinomycetes > Streptomycetales > Streptomycetaceae > Streptomyces. The sequence goes on along the minus strand of NZ_JALLGK010000006.1, from coordinate 375,724 downwards.
CGTTCAGCACGAACAGCCGGTCCTGCTTCTCCTGCCGCCAGCGGGCCCAGCCCTCCAGCAGCCCCGGTGTGCCCTCGATGTTGGACCACAGATCGCCCGGCAGGTACGTGTGTCCCACGCGCAGCCCCGAGTCGCCCAGCCAGCGTTCCATCGCGCCGATGCGCGGAATGGTCTCCGGCCCGGAGGCCAGAAAGGCGCCGACCGCGCCGGAGAGCTGCTGTCCGCCGCCCGTCCTCGGCCCGCCCGGCGCGACCGCCGGCCCGCCGGGTGGGTTCGCCGTGTTCGGCGGGGGAGCCGCGTCGCTGCGGGTCTCACCGAGCCCGTCCCGGTCACGGTCGAGGTCGTACGGGCCCGCGAACAGCAGACCGGCTGCCGCGACCACCGCGCAGCCGCCCGTCAACCAGCGACGCCTCTGGGTCATGTGGGACTCCTTCCGGACCGGCTGTTGCACCGTTCGGCGCACGACTGAACGTAATCAGCCGATCGCCCTAATGGGCTGTTCGGTTCTGCGCCCCGTAGCCCATTCGAGGAATGTGTCCCCCACCCGGCCCATTGACGTGAAGGACCGACGCGATGCCGTCGTACGACAACCCGGTGCCCGCACTGCTGCTGCGTCTCGACGCGAACCCCTTCCACCACGGAACTCTCGCCGCCGTCCGCTCACTTGGGCGTGCCGGTGTCCAGACGCACGTGCTGCTCGACGGCCCGGTCGGCCCGCTCGGACGCTCCCGCCACCTCACCCGCGTCCACCGCCCGGGACCCGAGGGCACCACCGGGACCGTCCAACTGCTGCGCCGACTGCGTGAGATCGCGGCGGAGATCGGCCGACCGGCCGTACTCCTGCCCCTGGACGACCGCGGCGCGCTCGCCGTGGCCCGGCTCTCCGAGCACCTCGCGGGCCACTACCTGCTGCCCCGCCCGGACCCCGGGCTGCTCGAACGGGTGGCGGACAAGGGGGAGTTGGCCACGCTCTGCGCCGAGCACGGCATCGCCCACCCGGAGACCCGCAGCCCCCGCAGCGCCCCCGAGGCCGCGCGCGCCGCCCGCGAACTCGGACTGCCGGTGGTCGCCAAGTGGAGCAGGCCCTGGCTGTTGCCCCCGGGCTCCGGCCTGCGCAGCACGACCGTGCTGCACGAGCCCCGCCAGGCGTACGCGCTCCACGAGGCCGGTGCCGCCCGCACGCCGTACGGGCCGGGCGAGGCCGCGGCCCGGAACAGCGGTGCCCGCGGGGCGGCCGGTGGCGGCCGGCTGCTGCTCCAGCGCCGGCTGCCCGCGGGGCCGGGCTGCGACTGGTTCTTCCACGGCTACATCGACGCGACGGGCCGGCTGCTGGCCGGCGGCACCGGCCGGAAGGAACGCTGCTGGCCGCTGTCGGCCGGGCTCACCGCCACCGGCCGCTGGGTCCCCAACCCCCGCCTCGAACGGATCGCCACCGGTTTCGCCGCCGCCATCGGCTACCGCGGCATCCTCGATCTGGACTTCCGCCACGAGGCCGCCGGCGACACGTACCACCTGCTGGACTTCAACCCCCGCCCCGGCGCGCAGTTCCGGCTCTTCACCGACGTCAACGGCCTCGACGTCGTGCGCGCCGCCCACCTCGACCTCAGCGGCCACCCCGTGCCCGTGCACATTCCGGTGCCGGGACGGCGGCTGGTGGTCGAGCAGTACGCCCTCGCCGCCACCCTCCTCGCCCCCGTGCGCCGCTCCGGACCGGCCGGTCGGCTTCCGCGCGCGGCCGGTCGCGAGACCGCCTGGTACGCACGGGACGATCCGCTGCCGTTCCTCGCGCTGCTCGCGGCGCTTCAACGTCGCCTGGCCGCACGGCTGTTGGGCCGGCTCCGGAGGGCCTTGCGGCGCAGCCGGCCGGACGGCCCGCCGTCCCGCACCCGCAGCGCCGGGCGCGGCCCGGGCCGGCGTGCGCCGGCAACCGCGAGGCGCGCGCCCGCCGACCCCGCGCTGCGGGCGCCGCGCCCCCGCCTCCCCGGGGCGTCAGGGGCGTCCGGGGCGTCGGGGGAGACCGGAGCGCCCGCCGCGGATTCCCGCCGCGCCCCGTCCCGATCCGTCCGTCCCGGTACGCACACCGGGCGGCACCACCTCCAGGAGGAGAACACCGATGCATGACCTGCTAGTCGTGGGCGCCGGCCCCTACGGCCTGTCCATCGCCGCGCACGCCGCGGGTGCGGGGCTGCGGGTACGGATCTTCGGCCGTCCCATGGCCGCCTGGCGCGACCACATGCCGCGCGGGATGTACCTGAAGTCCGAGCCCTGGTCCTCCAACCTCTCCGACCCCGCCGCCGTGCACACGCTCGCCGCCTACTGCGCCGACCGGGGAGTCGCCGCCGAACACGGCCGACCGCTGCCGATCGACACCTTCACCCGCTACGGCCTGTGGTTCGCCCAGCAGGCGGTGCCGCCGGTCGAGGAGCGCACCGTGACCTCGGTGCGGCCCTACCTCGACCACTACCAGGCCCGCACCGACGACGGAGAGGTGATCTACACCCGTACCGTCGCGCTCGCCGTCGGTGTGCTGCCGTTCACCCATCTCCCCGAAGAGGTGCGGGAGTTGCCCGCGCAGTATGTCTCGCACAGCAGCGATCTGCGCGATCCGGCCGCCTTCCGCGATCTGGACGTCACCGTCCTGGGCGCCGGGCAGGCCGCGCTCGAGACCGCGACCCTGCTGGCGGAGGAGGGCGCGCGCCCCCGCATCGTCGCCCGCTCCCGCGCACTGGCCTGGAACACCGTGCCGCAGCCGCTGGACCGCCCGCTGGTGCGCCGACTGCGCGACCCCCACTGCGGGTTGGGCACCGGCTGGCCGAGCTGGGTCTGGTCCGAGGCACCCTGGGCGGTGCGCGCACTGCCGGCTGCTGCGCGGCTGCGCATCGCCGACCGCGCGCTCGGCCCGGCCGGCGCCTGGTGGCTGAGGGACCGCTGCGAGGACCGCGTACCGGTGCGGCTGGGACGTGTGCTGCGCAGCGCCGCACTGCGCGGGCGCCGCGTCGGGCTGGAGCTGCGCACCGCCGACGGCGGCAGGGAGCGGATCGAGACCGACCACGTGGTCGCGGCCACCGGCTTCACACCCGACCTGGACCGGCTCACGCTGCTCAACCCGGCGACCCGGGCGGCGATCCGGAAGCTGGGAGCGGGCCGGGCACCGAAGCTGGGCGCGGGCTTCGAGTCCTCGCTCCCCGGGCTCTACTTCGCCGGGCTGCTCGCCGCACCCGCGTTCGGACCGGCGATGCGTTTCGTCCACGGCGCGACGTTCACCGCCGAGCGTCTGGTGCGCGACGTGCGGCGCCACCTCGCCGGCCCGCGCGCCGCCCGGCTGCCGCGCCCCGCCGAACCGGTGAAGCTGCTCGCCCGCCAGCGCTGAGCAAAGGCTCCCGGCGCACGACGAAGCGGCCGGTCGGGATCTCTCCCGACCGGCCGCTCTGCTGTGTCCGAGGGGGGACTTGAACCCCCACGCCCGATAAAGGGCACTAGCACCTCAAGCTAGCGCGTCTGCCATTCCGCCACCCGGACCGGTGGTCCACAGGCCGTTGGCCTGCGACGCGGTCAACGATAACACTGCGATCGACGTCCTCGATCACGGGTGCTCTTGGGCGGTGCGGGGGAAAGCGGGAGGATGGGGCGAGAAGCTACTTCAGGGAGGCAGCGTGAGCGCATCGGGCCCTTCGGCCGGTGGGAACATCACAGGTGAGGACGAGGTCGTCGACCTGTGCCGGGATCTCATCCGGATCGACACGAGCAACTTCGGCGGCGGGGAGGCCAGAGGCGAGCGCGCGGCGGCGGAGTACGTCGCCGAGAAGCTGGCCGAGGTCGGCCTCGATCCGGAGATCTTCGAGTCCGCCCCCGGGCGGGCGTCCACCGTGGCCCGCATCGAGGGCGAGGACTCCTCCCGCCCCGCGCTGCTGATCCACGGTCACACCGACGTCGTCCCGGCGAACGCGGCGGACTGGACCCACGACCCGTTCTCCGGCGAGATCGCCGACGGCTGTCTGTGGGGTCGCGGCGCGGTCGACATGAAGGACATGGACGCCATGACCCTGGCGGTCGTGCGGGAGCGGATGCGCAGCGGGCGCAAGCCCCCGCGCGACGTGGTGCTCGCGTTCATGGCCGACGAGGAGGCGGGCGGCCTCTACGGGGCGCGGCACCTGGTCGACCACCACCGCGACCGCTTCGAGGGGGTCACCGAGGCGATCGGCGAGGTCGGCGGCTTCTCCTTCACCGTCAACGAGAACCTCCGCCTCTACCTCGTGGAGACGGCCCAGAAGGGCATGCACTGGATGCGCCTGACGGTCGAGGGGACCGCGGGCCACGGCTCGATGACCAACAACGACAACGCCATCACCGAGCTCTGCGAGGCCGTCGCCCGTCTCGGCCGGCACAAGTTCCCGGTCCGGATGACCAAGACCGTGCGCTCCTTCCTCGACGAGCTCTCCGACGCGCTCGGCACCGAGCTCGACCCGGAGGACATGGAGGAGACGCTCGCCAAACTCGGCGGCATCGCCAAGATCATCGGCGCCACGCTCCAGAACACCGCCGCGCCGACCCAGCTCGGTGCCGGCTACAAGGTCAACGTCATCCCCGGCCAGGCCACCGCGCATGTCGACGGCCGCTTCCTGCCCGGCCACGAGGAGGAGTTCCTCGCCGAGCTGGACAAGGTGCTCGGTCCGCGGGTCAAGCGGGTGGACGAGCACGCCGACCGTGCGCTGGAGACCACCTTCGACGGAGCCCTGGTCGACGCGATGCAGAACGCGCTGCGGGCCGAGGACCCGATCGCCCGCGCGGTGCCGTACATGCTCTCCGGCGGTACGGACGCCAAGCACTTCGACGACCTCGGCATCCGGTGCTTCGGCTTCGCCCCGCTCCAACTGCCGCCGGAGCTGGACTTCGCCGGGATGTTCCACGGGGTCGACGAGCGGGTACCGGTGGACGGGCTCAAGTTCGGCGTACGCGTCCTGGACCGTTTCCTCGACCAGGCGTGAGGCCCGCGGCGGACCGGCCCGGGGCCGAAGTGCCGTGCACGGCAGGCGAATTCGGGCGGGTGTGCGTGCTTACTCAGGAAGAGTGAATCGCGGCGGCAGGTCGTAGCCCGCCCCCGTACTCCTCGTTACACGTGATGCGGTCCGCAGGTTGGATCGCTTTGCCAACTAGGAGGAAAAATGCTCAAGAAGGTCGTCGCCGCCGCGGCTGCCACCGGTGGTCTGGTTCTCGCCGGCGCGGGTGCCGCTGTCGCCGACTCCGGCGCGCAGGGTGCCGCTGTGCACTCCCCGGGCGTCGTGTCGGGCAACGTTATCCAGGTTCCGGTCCACGTGCCCGTGAACGTCTGCGGCAACTCCATCAGCGTCATCGGGCTGCTGAACCCCGCCTTCGGCAACACCTGCGTCAACGACTGAGATCTGTTGACTCGATCCCACAGGGATTAACGCCGCGACCCCGGAGCGCGCGCCATGCGCTCCGGGGTCGCCGGGTTCCGGGCGAGCAGGTGCGACTGCCGGCGCAATGCCGCGCCCCGCTCGCGTATTCGCAAGCAGATAAGGCAGGAAACAACCATGCGACAGGTCACCAGAAAGAGCTTGGTGTCCGTTGCCGCCGCGGGCGGCGTGCTCGCACTGGCGAGCGGTACCGCGTACGCGGACTCGGGTGCCCAGTCAGTCGCCGAGGGTTCTCCCGGTGTGCTGTCCGGCAACAACGTCCAGGTACCCGTGAACGTGCAGGTGAACATCTGCGGGAACACGGTGTCCGTGATCGGACTCCTGAACCCGGCCGTGGGCAACTTCTGCGCCAACGTGAGCGACAGCTCGCACAAGGGCGGCCACGGCGAGCAGCGCGCCGCCCAGGGCTCTGACTCCTCCGCCACCCAGACGCGGTCCGGCGGCGGAAACGAGAGCGGTTCCGGCGGCGCCGGGGCCCAGGGCGTCGCCAAGGGTTCGCCCGGCGTGCTGTCCGGCAACAACGTCCAGGTCCCGGTCGACGTACCGGTCAACGCCTGCGGCAACAGCATCAACGTCGTCGGCGCGCTGAACCCGGCCATCGGCAACGAGTGCGTCAACGACTCGACCCCCGAGAAGCCGGCCCCCGAGAAGCCGGAGCACCCGGAGAAGCCGGAGAAGCCGGAGCACCCGGAGAAGCCCACTCCCGAGAAGCCCGAGACTCCGGAGAAGGAGACCCCCGAGCGGGTCGTCGAGCCCCAGACCGAGCAGTCGCAGCCCGAGCTGGCGCAGACCGGGGCCCCGGCCCTCGGCGCTGCGGCTCCCGTGGCCGTCGCGATGATGCTCGGCGGCTATGTGCTGTTCAGGCGGGGCCGCGTCGCCCAGCGCTGACACAACCGGCGTCGCGGACGCGCCCGGCCGGCAACGGACGCGGCGCCCGCAAGCACACCGGAAGCGGGTCCCGCAGTCGCGGGGCCCGCTTCCGCTGTCCGCGCTCCTGCCTCACCAGGTCGCGCGCAGCTGACGGATGATCCGCCGGCGCAGTCGCACCCGCCGACTCCCGTCCGGATGCAGCCGCAACCTGTCCAGCTCCCAGTGCCCGTACTCGGCGTGCTCGGTGAGCAGACGCGTCGCGGCGCTCCGGGAGACACCTCGGGGGACGTACACATCGCGAAACTCGTATTCCGGCATCGAACGTGAAACCGATCCATTCTCCCAGTGCGAAGACGTGCGACCACGATCCGCTCGGGTCGTCCCGCGCTGGGCCAGTAGAGACGTCGCAGGAGATCGTCCAGCTTCTCGGCACCTTCCCTCAGACTCTCCCGGTCCGGGCGAAGGTACACGTGCCGGCCGGGGCCAAGTCTGCGCGATCCGGACAGTGGCCGAAAGCATGCCGGCCCGTCGTGTCCGCTTGCAGTGTCCGGCAGCCGTGCGCGCCGGCCGTGTCCGCCGGATCAGCGACCGGCTGCTCCGGGAGGGCTTGCGAACGGCTCTCCGGGGCTCGGTGGCGGGTCGGGCCGGAGCCTGCCGGACGATTCTTGTGTTCCGGCATCGCATCTATTGTGCGGGCGGGGCCCCGTTGCGGATAGCGTCTGCTGTATGTCTGATGCTGCGCAGCCCGCCGCTGCCGAGGTACGAGCCGCCGTCGAAGCCCTGAAGACCGCGCTGGACCGTCACCTCGACGCCATCGAGGAACGGGACGGCTCCGAAGCCGCCGGCCCCGAGGAGGACGCCGCCGTCTACGCGGCCTTCAACGAACTGGCCGCCGCCGGCGAGGTGTACGACGCGCTGCTCTACGACGCCCACGACGAGGTCACGCCGTTCGAGATCCCCGGCGCGGACAGCCTCCCGCCGTACATGGGGCCGGACGACCCGAGCGCGGTGAGCGTTCTGGTGCGCCGGGACTACACCGTCGCCGAGCCGCTGCGGCTGCTCGCGCAGGCACGGCGCATCAGCGAACTCGATCCCGACTCGGTCGACGCCGAGGAGGAGGACGGCGAGGACGCCGGCAGCAGCGTGCACGCCGCGCTCGGCGTGCTGTTCGGGGAGTTCGAGCCGGACGAGATCTCCACCAGGCACAAGGAGTTCGGGCTGGAGGAGGGCGACTCCACGCTCTGGGTGCTGGCGGCGGACGAGCCGGCCGAGGCGGGGGAGTGGCTGAGCGCGCCCTTCGACGCCGCCGACCCGGAGCGCGTCATCTGCCGCTTCGACGTCAGCTCCGTCTTCGACGAGGACGAGCTCTACGACTCCCGGGACCGCCGGCACTGAACTCCCGGGGCTGCTGGGGCCGGACGGGTCGGGCGAGCCGAGCGCCGCACCGGGTCGTACGGCCGCCGCACCGGCCCCGCTCGCACGCTCGACGGGCCGGGCTCGGGTCACCGCGGTGACCCGACCCGGACGCCCGCCGGCTACTGCTCCGCCGGCTGCTGCTCCGCTCGCTGCTGCTCCGCCCGCTGGGCATTGAGCAGGGACCGCAGCCGGGTGAGGCGCGTCGTGCTGGGCCGCTCCGCAACGATCCGGTCCAGCTCGGGGCCGAGCCCCTGGACGACCGAGACGTGCCGTGCGCCGCGCCCGAAGGCGGTGTAGACCCAGCGGCGGTCCAGCAGCGCACCCGCGTCCCCCGGCAGCACGACGACCGCGGCGGGCCAACGCCTGCCGGCAGCCTGGTGGGCGGTGATCGCCCAGCCGTGCCGCACGGTCTCCGCCAGCAACTCCCTGGGCACGGTGATCTGTTGGCCGAAGCACTCCAACCGCAGACCGCTCTCGTCGGCGCCGAGGACGGTGGCGGGAACCGAGCGGCCCGGCTGCGGGGTGTGCAGCACCCGGTCCCCGGCGTCGAAGCCGTCGAAGGCGCCGGGGCCGGGGTTGAGACGCTGCTTGAGCGCGGCGTTGAGCGACCTGGCGCCCGCGCCGCCCTCCGGGCCGACGGTGACGACCTGGGTCTGCTCGGCCGGCACGCCGACCGCCCGCGGCACCGAATCGGCCACCAGCTGCACGGTGCGGTGCACCGCCTCGCCCGCGTCCCGCACCGGCACGATCACCACCTCGCGGTCGGGCGCCTCCACCCGGGGCAGCTCACCGATCCCGATGCTCGACACCAACTCGCCGAGCGGGCCAGGGTCGGGAGTGCGGGAGACGACCTGCGGGCAGATCCGCGCGGCGAACAGATCGGCCAGCACCTGCCCCGCGCCCGCAGAACCGAGCAGCTGCGGATCGCCGCTCAGCACCAGCCGCGCGCCCTCGGGCAGCGATTCGACGAGGGCGGCGGCCGTCTCGGTGCCCAGCAGACCCGCGTCGGTGACGATCAGCAGATCGACGGTGAAGCAGCCCTCCTCGTCCCGGCCGGGCCCCTCGCTCCCGCCGAGCAGTCCGGCGACGGTGACCGCGGTGCAGGCGTCCTCGCGCACCGACCCGTCGGTGGCCGCTGTCCCCAGCCGCTCGCGGTCCTCCTCGCTCCACGCGGCCACACAGACGCGCAGCCCGAGCGCGGCAGCCGCACCCGCCAGCGCGGCGGGCTCGGCCTTGGCGCTCTCGCCGCCGGAGTGCAGCACCAGCGCCGCGCCGGCGACCGCGCCGATCAACTCGCGGGCGGAGGGCCCGGAGACGGACGCTGCCGCCTTCTCCCACTCCTCACGGCCCTCGGTGTCCGGGGCGAAGGTGGTCAACAGCCGCTGTACGCCCTCGGCGAGGCTCTCCTCGGCCAGCGCCCAGCGCTCCAGACCGACCAGCACCGGGCCCGCGGGCTCCGCCACACCGCCCTCGCCGTCCGCCTCCGCACTGCCCGCCTCCGTACTGCCCGCACTGCCCGCCCGAGTGCCGTCCGCCGGGGGCTGCTCGGGAGCGAAGGCGAGCAGCAGGCCCTCCTCGGCCGCGGCGTACACGGCGGCCTCCGCCTCGCTCACCGAGAAGGCGGCCAACTGCTGCGCCAGCGCGCTCACTTCGAGCACCGTGTGGCCCTGGCGGGCGGCCCGGGCCAGCAGCCACACCGCGAGCGCCCGGCCCCGCGCGGGGCTGTCCGGCCCGTGCTCCTCGCCGGGCAGCGCCCGGGCGAACGCGTCTGCCTGCTCGGGTCGCACGCCGGGAACCAGCAGCAGCTGCCACGGGTCCTCCAGCAGCACCTCCGCCGCCCGCGGGCCGAGCGCGAGCACCACCGGGGCGGCCAGCGCGGCCGGGGCGCCGGCGCGCGCCAACAGCTCGTGGACCTCGCCGGGCACCTCCTGCGGCGCGGCGGCGTGCGGCGCGGCGGGGGCCGCAGACGGTGCGGCGCGCGGAGCCGTACGGGGCGGCGGCGCGGGAGCGGCGAAGAAGTCGGTCGCGGAGCGCTCCCCGCTCTCCACCGCTCGCACCGCCGCCATCAGCTCGGCGGCCCGTCCGCTCGGCGCGCTCCGCTCTTCGGCGGTGCCTGCCTCGCCGTCCGCCGTGCCTGCCGCCGCGCCGTCGCTCGGCGGTCGGGCGGCGTCGCTCGGCCCGGCCCCGGAGCCGGAAGTCGGGGGAGGAGTGGTCACTGCGTGCTCCAGTCCTGATCGGGATAGCGGTGCTCGGGCGCCGACACGTCGTCCAGCGCCCTGGTTATCTCGTCAGGAAGCGTAAGTGCCTCCACTGACAACGCTTGTCCCAGCTGCTTCGCGGTGCGCGCGCCGACCAGCGGGGCGGCGACCGCGGGCCGGTCGCGGACCCAGGCGAGCGCCACGTGCAGCGGACTGACGGCCAGTCCGTCCGCCGCGGTGCGCACGGCCTCGACCACCCGTTCCGAGGCGGCGTCGAGGTAGGGGCCGACGAATCCGGCCATGCGCTCGGACGCTCCGCGCGAGTGCTGCGGCCTGGCGCCCTCGCGGTACTTGCCCGTCAGCACCCCGCGTCCCAGCGGCGAGGACGGCAGCAGACCGACGCCGAGGTCCAGCGCGGCCGGCAACACCTCGCGCTCCGGGCCGCGTTGGAGCAGCGAGTACTCCAACTGCGCACCGGACAGCCGGATCCGCGACTCGCCCCCGGCCAACTGCCAGGTGGCCGCCTTCGCGAGCTGCCAGCCGCTGAACCCGCACACCCCGGCGTACCGGGCCCGTCCGCTGCGCACCGCGAGATCGACCGTCTGGAGCGTCTCCTCCAACGGGGTGTGCGGATCGAAGGCGTGCACCTGCCACAGGTCCACGTACGAGGTGCCCAGCCGTTGCAGGGAGGCGTCGAGCGCCGCCAGCAGATGGCCCCTGGAACCGTCGGTGGGCCGCTGGGGGTCGGGTACGCAGCCCGCCTTGGTCGCGATGACCAGGTCGCGTCGTGGGATGAGGGTCTCCATCAGACGCCCCAGCAGGCACTCGGCCCCGCCGTCCGCGTAGACGTCGGCGGTGTCGACCAGCGTGCCGCCGGCCTCCCAGAAGGTCTTCAGCAGGGTCGCCGCCTCCTGGTCGGAGGTCTCCCTGCCCCAGGTGAGTGTGCCCAGGCCGACCCTGGAGACACGGAGGCCGGTGCGCCCCAGTTGCCTTAGCTCCATGGGCGTTGAGACTAGTTCGGGCAGTCGCTACAGTCCCAGGGGCAGCAACGTTACTGATGGGTAAGGCTCAACGACGAGAGGAGCCCTCATGCGGCTCGGCATCAACCTCGGCTACTGGGGTGTCGGCATGGACCGGGACAACCTGGAGGTGGCCAAGGAGGCGGACCGGCTGGGTTACGAGGTCTGCTGGGCCGCGGAGGCGTACGGCTCGGACGCCCCCACCGTGCTCAGCTGGGTGGCCGCCCACACCGAACGCATCGACGTCGGCTCGGGCATCTTCCAGATCCCCGCCCGCGCCCCCGCGATGACCGCGATGACCGCCGCCACGCTGGACGCGCTCTCCGGCGGCCGGTTCCGGCTGGGACTGGGCGTCTCCGGCCCGCAGGTCTCCGAGGGCTGGTACGGCGTCAAGTTCGACAAGCCCCTCGCCCGCACCCGCGAGTACGTGGAGATCATCCGCAAGGCGATGGCCCGCGAGCGGCTGACCCACGAGGGCGAGCACTGGACACTGCCGCTGCCGGGCGGCCCGGGCAAGCCGATCAAGCTCACCGTGCACCCGGAGCGCGAGCGCATTCCGCTCTACATCGCGGCGATCGGCCCGAAGAACCTGGAGCAGACCGGCGAGATCGCCGACGGTGCGCTGCTGGTGCTCTTCGCCCCCGAGCACGCCGAGACGACGACGCTCGGCCCGGTGCGCGCGGGCCGCGAGAAGGCCGGAAAGACGCTGGAGGGCTTCGACGTCTGCCCGACGGTCCCCATGGCGGTGGGCGAGGACGTCAGCGCGCTGGCCGACATGTTCCGTCCCTACACCGCGCTCTACGTGGGCGGTATGGGCAGCCGCAAGCAGAACTTCTACAACCGCCTCGCCCAGCGCATGGGGTACGAGCAGGAGGCGGCCGAGATCCAGGAGAAGTACCTGGCGGGCGAGAAGGAGGCCGCGGGCGCCGCCGTGCCGGAGCAACTCATCGACTCCACCACGCTGTTGGGCCCGGTCGACCGCATCGCCGACCGGATGCGCGCGTACGCGGAGGCGGGTGTCGGCACCCTGTCGCTGGCGCCGGCGGGCTTCAGCCTGGAGGAGCGGATCGCCGCACTGCGGGCGGGTGTGGAGGCGCTGGAGCGGTCCGGCACGGCCTGAGCCGCACGGTGCCCCGCGCGAGCAGCCGAAGTCCGGTGCTGCGCAAGCGGTTCGCGAGCGCCGCGGCCGGGCGCGGCGAATGCAGCGGGGCGGAGGTCCCGCGCGAGGACCGGCCCGGGAGGAGTTTCGGCCCGGAACCCGGGAGGAGTTTTGGCCCGGAAAGAGTGAAGTCCCACGGCCGTGGTGGGGGCTCGGGGTCTCCCCGCCACGGCCGTCACGGGGCACAACGCTCGCACCCGTCCCGGAGTTACGGGCGCCGGAGGGCTCCGCGCCGCGAGAGCCCGGCCGTACGCTGGCAGACATGCCCACGCTCCTCCTCGTCCGGCACGGACGGTCCACCGCCAACACCTCCGGAGTGCTCGCAGGCCGCACCCCCGGGGTGGAACTCGACGCCCTCGGCGCGGAGCAGGCCCGCGCGCTCCCCGACAGACTGTCCGGCATCCCGCTGGCCGCCGTCGTGCGCAGTCCGATGCTGCGCTGCCGCCAGACGCTCGCACCGCTCGTCGAGCAGCGGGGCCAGGCCGTGGAGATCGAGGAGCGGATCAACGAGTGCGACTACGGCCAGTGGTCGGGCCGCGATCTCGCCGGGCTCGGCGGGGAGCCGCTGATGGCCACCGTCCAGCAGCATCCCAGCGCCGCCGTCTTCCCGGGCGGCGAGTCGATGCGCGGCATGCAGCAGCGCGCGGTCGAGGCGGTGCGCGAGTGGAACGCGCGGATCGAGTCCGAGCACGGCGCGGAAGCGGTCTATCTGATGTGCAGCCACGGCGACGTCATCAAATCGGTGGTCGCCGACGCCCTCGGAATGCATCTGGACCTCTTCCAGCGCATCGCGGTCGAGACCTGCTCGGTCACCGCCGTCCGCTACACCCCGACACGGCCCTACGTGGTCCGGCTCGGCGAGACGGGCGACCTCGGCTCGCTCGCGCCGCCGGCGGGGGAGAGCGCGCCGGAGCAGTCCGATCGGGGCGGTTCCCAGGGCTCGCAGGCGGCCGTCGGGGGTGGTCGGTAGCCGGGTTCCCCCGGTGCGTGGGCGAGTTGATCGGCGCGACAAGTAGGGTGCCGCTGTATCCCCGTAGCCCAGCTGTTGGAGTAGGACGTGTCGCGTCAGGTCTTTCTCTATGACCCCCCGGACCGGTTCGTCGCCGGCACGGTCGGCCTTCCCGGACGGCGTACGTTCTTCCTGCAGGCGACCAGTGCGGGGCGCACCACCAGCGTCTCCCTGGAGAAGGCCCAGGTGGAGGCGCTCGCGGAGCGGATCGACGAGCTGCTGGACGAGGTGGTCCGCCGCAGCGGCGGCGACGCCCCGGTCCCGGCGGTGGCCGCGGATTCGCCCGACACCGATCCGCTGGAGGCGCCGATCGACGAGGAGTTCCGCGTCGGCACGATGGCGCTGGCGTGGGACGGCGAGAGCGATCGCATGGTGATCGAGGCGCAGGCGCTGGTGGAGTTGGAGGCGGACTCCGAGGAGGACCTCGCGGACGCCGAGGAGCGGCTGCTCCAGGACGAGGAGAACGGCCCGCCGATGCTCCGGGTGCGGATCACCGGCGACATGGCGCGGGCGTTCGCCAAGCGGGCCATCGACGTCGTCAACGCGGGCCGCCCGCCGTGCCCGCTGTGCAGCCTCCCGCTCGACCCGGAAGGACACGTATGCCCGCGTCAGAACGGCTACCGCAGGAGCGCGGACTGACCGTCCCCGCGCTGCTCGCCGAGGGCGTACTGACCGTGCACGGCCGCATTCCCAACGCCTCGAACGCGGTGCTGTTCGCCACGGTGGCCCGCGGCGGGGAGCAACTGGACTGCGTGTACAAGCCGGTGCTCGGGGAGCGCCCGCTGTGGGACTTCCCCGACGGGGACCTCGCGGGCCGCGAGGTCGCCGCCTACGAGGTGTGCCGGGCGATGGGCTGGGACCTGGTCCCTCCCACCGTTCTGCGGGAGGGACCGCACGGCAGAGGGATGTGCCAGCAGTGGATCGGCCCCCGCCCGGGCCGGCCCGCCTCGGCCGAGCGGCCGGGACCCGACGGGCGCGCGGGGCCGGACGGTGACGCGGACCCGGAGAGGGACGCGGACCCGGCGGCGGACGCGGAGCCCCACGGGGCCGCGGGGCCGGAGAGCGCCGACGCGCCGGGCGGGTTCGGGCGGCTCGGCGAGCTGCTGGCGCTGGTGGACGCCCAGGAGCCCGGGCCCGGGTGGAAGGCGATCGGCTTCGCGGCCGTACCCGACGAGTCGGGAGCGGAGCGCACCGCACTCCTGGTGCACGCCGACGACGAGCGGCTGCGGCGCACCGCCGTGCTGGACGCGGTGATCAACAACGCCGACCGCAAGGGCGGGCACCTGCTGCCGAGGCCCGACGGGCGGCTGAGCGTCATCGACCACGGAGTGACCTTTCACACGGACGACAAACTCCGGACCCTGCTGTGGGGTTGGGCCGGGGAGCCGCTGCCCGAGGAGGCGACCGTCGCACTCCGCGAGCTCTCCCGTGCGCTCGCGGAGCACGGGGGCGCGCTGACCGAGCGTCTGGACGGACTGCTGAGCGAGGCCGAGATCCAGGCGTTGCGCAAGCGCGTCGCCGCACTTGTCTCCTCCGGCAGGCACCCGCTGCCGAGCGGCGACTGGCCGGCGATCCCCTGGCCGCCGGTGTAGGGCGACGGCCGGCACCCTGGCTGTGCGGCGCAAACCGCCCCCGGCACCCGAGGAACGCGGCACAGCGGCGCCGTCGGCGCAAGAGTGCCTTACCGGCCTTGTGACCGGCTCCCGTTCGTACCTGGAACACCCATCCGGTTACGCTCGTGTCCATGCATGTCTGGCCTGCTTCCGAGGTCCCCGCCCTGCCTGGTCAGGGCCGCGACCTGAGGATTCACGACACCGCGACCGGCACCAGGGTCACCCCCGACACCGGTCCCGTCGCCCGCCTCTACGTCTGCGGCATCACGCCGTACGACGCGACCCACCTGGGGCACGCGGCGACCTACAACGCCTTCGACCTCGTCCAGCGCATCTGGCTGGACGCGGGACGCCAGGTGCACTACGTGCAGAACGTCACCGACGTCGACGATCCTCTGCTGGAGCGGGCGAAGGCCACCGGAGTGGAGTGGACGGACCTCGCGGCCGAACAGACGGCGCTCTTCCGCGAGGACATGACCGCGCTGCGGATGCTGCCGCCGAAGGAGTACGTCGGCGCGGTGGAGGCGATCGACTGGATCGTTCCGCTGGTCGAGCGGCTGCGAGAGGTGGGCGCCGCCTACGAGTTGGAGGGTGACACCTACTTCTCCGTCGAGGCGGACCCGCACTTCGGCGAGGTCTCCGGGCTGGACGCCGAGGCGATGCGACTGCTCTCGGCCGAGCGCGGCGGCGACCCCGAGCGCGCGGGCAAGAAGAACCCGCTGGACCCCCTGCTGTGGCAGGCCGCCAGGGAGGGCGAGCCGGAGTGGGACGGCGCCTCGCTCGGCAGGGGCCGCCCCGGTTGGCACATCGAGTGCGTGGCGATCGCACTGCGATACCTGGGCATGGGCTTCGACATCCAGGGCGGCGGTTCCGATCTGGCCTTCCCCCACCACGAGATGGGTGCCTCGCACGCCCAGGCACTGGCGGGGGAACACCCCTTCGCCAAGGCGTACGTGCACGCCGGAATGGTCGCGCTGGACGGCGAGAAGATGTCCAAGTCGAAGGGCAACCTCGTCTTCGTCTCCGCACTGCGGCGCGACGGGGTGGACCCGGCGGCGATCCGCCTCACCCTCCTCGCGCACCACTACCGCGCGGACTGGGAGTACACCGAGTCCGTTCTCGACGACGCCACCTCCCGGCTCGACCGGTGGCGCGCCGCGGTCTCCCGGCCCGACGGCCCGTCCGCGGACGGCCTGTTGGCGGAGCTGCGCACAGCGCTGGCCGACGATCTGGACACCCCGGCCGCGCTGGCCGCGGTCGACCGCTGGGCGGACCTGCAGGAGCGCGAAGGCGGCTCCGACGAGGGCGCCCCGGGACTGGTCTCGCGCGCGGTGGACGCGCTGCTCGGCGTCGCGCTCTGAACCACCGCCGGTGTACGGCGCGACTGTCCGCAGCCGCGCCGTACACCGGTAGGTCGTTCCGCACTTGTCCGCGGGCGCACCCGGCGGTGCGGGGCCCCGCGCGCCGCGCCATGTCTCCCGGGCCGTGTTCCCGGCGCCACGTTTCGTGCGCCGCTCCTGTCGCGCCCAACCCGCGGGTGGTGGACGGGAGTTGAGCGGGCCTCAGCCGGTCGTGTCCGACCCGCCCCGGCCTCCCTCGCCCGACCCGTCGCTCTGGTCGCCGTCGCCCTGGCCCTCGCCGCTGTCGCCGTCGTGCTCGCCGTGCCCGGCGCCCTCGGCGTCCGCCCGGTCCCCGTCGCGGGAGTCCCCGTCCGGGTCCTCGTCCCGTGTCCGGTCCCCGTCCGTCGCGGAGTCCTCCTCCGTCGCCGAGGTCTTGTCCGGCGCCGAGTCGCCGTCGGGCGTCGGGCCGGCTTTCCTGCGCGGGCCGTCCTTCGGGGCGGAGGCGTTGTCCCGGCCGGAGTCCTCGGCGGCGGTCGACTCGTCCGTGCGACGGGCATCGGCGTCCCCACCGGGAGCGGGCTCCTCCGGGGAGCGCGCGGTTCGGCGGGTGCGACCGCTGTACCCGCTCTCGGCGGCCCGGCCGCCGGGCGAACCGTCCCGGCGGCGCAGATAGCGCTCGAACTCCTGGGCGATCGCCTCGCCCGAGGCCTCCGGCAGCTCGGCGGTGTCCCGCGCCTCCTCCAGCGCCTGGACGTACTCGGCCACCTCGCTGTCCTCCGCCGCGAGCTGGTCGACGCCCAACTGCCAGGCGCGCGCGTCCTCGGTGAGCTCACCGAGCGGAATGCGCACGCTCAGCAGATCCTCCAGCCTGTTGAGCAGCGCGAGCGCGGCCTTGGGGTTCGGGGGCTGGGAGACGTAGTGCGGCACCGCGGCCCACAGGCTCAGCGCCGGCACCCCCGCGTGGGTGCACGCCTCCTGGAGGATGCCGACGATGCCGGTCGCCCCCTCGTACTTGGACTCCTCCAGCTGCATGGTCCTGGCCAGGTCGGAGTCGGAGGTCATTCCGGTCACCGGAACCGGGCGGGTGTGCGGTGTGTCCCCGAGCAGCGCGCCGAGCACCACGACCATCTCGACGCCCAACTCGTGGGCGAACCCCAGCAGTTCGTTGCAGAACGAGCGCCAGCGCATGCTGGGCTCGATACCGCGGACCAGCACCAGGTCACGGGGTTTGTCGCCGCCGGTGCGCACCACCGAGAGCCGGGTCGTGGGCCAGGTGACCTTGCGGACCCCGCCGTCGAGCCACATGTGCGGCCTGTTGACCTGGAAGTCGTAGTAGTCCTCCGCGTCCAGCGCGGCGAAGACCTCGCCCTTCCACTCCCGGTCCAGATGTGCGACCGCGGCGGAGGCGGCGTCGCCGGCGTCGTTCCAGCCCTCGAACGCGGCCACCATGACCGGGTCGACCAGCTCGGGCATCCCCTCGAGCTCGATCACCCAGCGCCTCCTTCCGGCCGGTAGGGGCGACGCTGCGCGTTCCGCCCCGTACGGCTCACCTACGTATCGTTTGCCCGCCCAGCCTACGGCGTGCGGGGCCCCTCGTTGCAGCCCGCGGCGTCGAGCGCGGTACGGATCGGGCCGCAGGCCCGGCGGGTACCGGCGACGCAGCGGACCGCCGCACGAAAGTACGGCACCCGCCGCACGCCCGCGACGCCCGCGCCCGCACGCCCGCGCACCCGCGCCCGCGACGGCCGCGGGCACGGCGACGGGCCCGTGCGGGGCAGACGCCTCGATGGAGGCGGTCCGCCGCACGGGCCCGTGCCACGACCGGCGGGGGACCGGTCGCGACTTTCGCCGGAGCCTCAGCGGGCTTCCAGCAGCTCCTCGATACGGGCGCGGACCTCGGGGGTGTCCAGCCCCCGCACCGTCAGCGTGGTGCGCCGACGGGTGATGTCGTCGGCGGTCTGCGCCCACTCGTGGTCGCGGGCGTACACCGCCTGCGCCCAGATCTCCGGACCGTCGGGGTGGATGCGCTCCCCGAGGGCGGGGTCCTCGCTGACCAGCCGGGCGATCTCGAACGCCAGCGAACCGTAGTGGGTCGCGAGGTGACGCGCGGTCAACACGTCGATCCCGCCGTCCGGTTCGCGGTCCACCAGCAGTCGGTGGGCCACCGCGTTGGGGTTGGCGACGCCCGGCAGGGGCAGCCGTCGCGGCAGCGACCGCACCGGCTCCATGTCGTCGACCAGCGGGGCTCCGGGCAGCTTGGCCAGGCGGTTCATGACGGTGCGTCCGATGTGCCGGTACGTCGTCCACTTGCCGCCCGCGACCGAGAGCATGCCGCCCCGGCCCTCGGAGACCACCGTCTCCCGCTTGGCCGACTCCACGCCGCCCGGACCGCCGGGTAGCACCCGCAGACCGGCGAAGGCGTAGGTGATCAGATCGCGGGAGAGGTGCTCGTCCTTCACCGACACCGCGGCCTCGTCCAGGATCTGGTCGACGTCGGCGTCCGTGGCGTCGACGTTCGCGGGATCGCCCTCGTACATCTCGTCGGTGGTGCCGAGCATCAGCTGGTCCTCCCAGGGGAGGGCGAAGGTGATGCGGTACTTGTCGATCGGAGTGGCCATCGCCGCCCGCCACGGCGCCTTGCGGCGCAGTACGACGTGGGCTCCCTTGGAGAGGCGGATGCTCGGGTCGGCGCCTGCGTTCTCCATCCTGCGCAGGTGGTCGACCCAGGGGCCGGTGGCGTTGAGCACCAGCCGGGCGTTGACGCCGAACTCGGCGCCGTCCACCCGGTCCTTGAGCTCGGCGCCGGTGACCCGGCCGCCGGTGAAGCGCAGGCCGGTGACCTCGGCGTGGTTGAGGACGACCGCCCCCGACTGCACCGCGGCCCGCACCGTCATGATCGCGACCCGTGAGTCGTTCATCTGGTGGTCGCCGTAGACGGCCACCGCCTTGAGGTTCTCGGTGCGCAGCCCCGGGTTGTCGGCGGCGGCCTTGGACGGCGAGATGACCCGTCCGACTCCGTCGCCGAACGCGGAGAGCGCCGAGTAGGCGAAGACGCCGGCGCCCAGCTTGGCGGCGCCGTGCGGCCCGCCCTTGTAGACCGGCAGATAGAAGGTGAGCGGGTTGACCAGGTGCGGTGCCACGTCCTTGGCGAGCACTCGCCGCTCGTGGTGGTTCTCCGCCACCAGCTTGACCGAGCCGGTCTGGAGGTAGCGGAGACCGCCGTGGACCAGCTTGGAGGAGGCGGAGGAGGTGGCGCCGGCGAAGTCGCCGGCGTCCACCATCGCCACCCGCAGCCCCGACTGCGCGGCATGCCAGGCGACCGAGGTGCCCAGGATGCCGCCGCCGACGACCAGCAGATCGAAGTGCGCACCGGCGAGCACTTCCCTGGTTTCGGCGCGGTCGGGGCCGGTACCGGCAGTCGGATGCGTCCCCAGGGACGGGACGCGGGGCAGGGTGTTCATTGCGATCAGTTCTCCTCTTCGATCCAGCCCATGGTCCGCTCGACGGCCTTGAGCCAGTTCTTGTACTCGCGGTCGCGCACGGCCGCGTCCATGTGTGGGGTCCATTCGGCCGCCCGGCGCCAGTTGGCGCGCAGCGCGTCGGTGTCCGGCCAGAAGCCGACGGCCAGACCGGCCGCGTAGGCGGCGCCCAGGCAGGTGGTCTCGGCGACCATCGGACGGACCACGGGGGTGTCCAGGACATCCGAGATCTGCTGCATGAGCAGGTTGTTGGAGGTCATGCCGCCGTCGACCTTGAGCGCGGTCAGCTCCACCCCGGAGTCCTTCGTCATCGCGTCGACGATCTCCCGGGTCTGCCAGGCGGTCGCCTCCAGGACGGCGCGGGCCAGGTGGGCCTTGGTCACGTACCGGGTGAGGCCGGTGATCACGCCGCGCGCGTCGGGACGCCAGTACGGGGCGAACAGCCCGGAGAACGCGGGGACGAAGTACGTGCCGCCGTTGTCCTCGACCGTGCTGGCAAGGGTCTCGATCTCGGCGGCGGTGGAGACCAGGCCCATCTGGTCGCGCATCCACTGCACCAGCGACCCGGTCACCGCGATGGAACCCTCCAGCGCGTACACCGGCTTCTGGTTCCCGATCTGGTAACCGACCGTCGTCAGCAGGCCGTTGTAGGAGTTGATCGGCGTGTGACCGGTGTTCATCAGCAGGAAGGTGCCGGTGCCGTAGGTCGACTTGCCCTCGCCCTCGGCGTAGCAGGTCTGGCCGAAGAGCGCGGCCTGCTGGTCACCGAGCGCGGAGGCGACCGGGGTGCCGGCGAGCACGCCGCCGGCCGCGGTCCCGTACACCTCGGCGGAGGAGCGGATCTCCGGAAGCAGCTCGGTGGGCACGCCCATCGAGGAGCAGATCTTGGCGTCCCAGTCCATGGAGCGCAGGTTCATCAGCATGGTGCGGGAGGCGTTGGTGACGTCGGTGACGTGCACGCCGCCCTCGGTGCCGCCGGTGAGGTTCCAGATGACCCAGGAGTCCATGGTGCCGAAGAGGATCTCGCCGCGCTCGGCGCGCTCGCGCAGCCCCTCGACGTTGTCCAGCAGCCAGCGGACCTTGGGGCCGGCGAAGTAGGAGGCGAGCGGGAGCCCGGTCTCCCGGCGGAAGCGGTCCTGGCCGACGTTGCGGCCGAGCTCCCGGCAGATCGCGTCGGTGCGGGTGTCCTGCCACACGATCGCGTTGTGCACCGGCTCGCCGGTGTTCTTGTCCCACAGGACCGTGGTCTCGCGCTGGTTGGTGATGCCGATGGCCTGTACGTCGTCGGCGGAGATGCCCGCCTGGCGCACTGCTCCGTCGACCACTTCCTGCACGTTCGTCCAGATCTCGGCGGCGTTGTGCTCCACCCAGCCCGGCTTCGGGAAGATCTGCTCGTGCTCCTTCTGGTCGACCCCGACAGTGCGGCCGTCCTTGTCGAAGATGATGCAGCGGCTGGAGGTGGTGCCCTGGTCGATCGCCGCGATGTAGGCGCGGGAGGTGTCTGCTGCTGTGGTGTTCTCGGTCATGAGTGCGGCTCCGTGACGTCGATTCGGTGGCTGGCGCGGGCGGCGGCTGAGCGCCCGTCAGCGGTGGTCAGGCGAAGGCGAGCTGGTAGATCCCGCCGGCGATCGCACCGCCGAGCAGTGGGCCGACAACGGGCACCCACGCGTAGCTCCAGTCTGACCCGCCCTTGTTCGGCAGGGGGAGCACCGCGTGCACGATTCGCGGACCGAGGTCGCGTGCCGGGTTGATCGCGTAGCCGGTGGGGCCGCCGAGCGAGAGGCCGATGCCGACCACGACGAGCGCGACCATCAGCACACCGGTGCCGGAGACCGCCAGGCCCTCGGTGAGGTTGAGCGCCAGGATCGCCAGGACCAGGACGGTGGTGGCGATCGTCTCGGTCGCCACGTTCTGCACGGGGTTGCGGATCTCGGGGCCGGTGGAGAAGACGCCGAGCACGGGGCCGGGCGGAGTGGTGCCCGCCGGGGCGTTCTTCTGCGCCTCCTGCTGCGCCTTGACCGTCTCCGGGTCGTTGAGGTGCGCGAGGAAGTGGCCGTAGTACGCGACGTAGACCAGGGTGGCGCCGATGATCGCGCCGATCATCTGGCCGAGGAAGTAGAACGGCACCTTGTCCCAGGCGCCTTCCTTGATCGCGATGCCGACGGTGACCGCCGGGTTCAGGTGCGCACCGGAGAGGGTGGTCGAGATGTAGGCACCGGTGAGCACGCCGATGCCCCAGCCGAAGGTGATGGCCAGCCATCCCGCGTTGAACGCCTTGGAGCGCTTGAGGACGACACCGGCCACCACGCCGCCGCCGAGCAGGATGAGCACGGCGGTGCCGATGACCTCGCCGGTGAGTATGTCTGCGTTGGACACCCGCGACTCCTTTGTCAGGGAGATTCAAGAGACGTGCAGAAGTGGACGAGTGAACCGATCCCGTCTCGCGTTCGACAATGTCGACCGTCGCACGGCAGTTTTCTCCTCGAATGGATTTCCGTCAAGGGGGCGGGTGGGCACTGGTGCGGCTGTCCGGTGCACGGGTGCTGCGGCGGTGCGGCCGGGCGGTACGGCTGGGCGGTGCGGCCGGGCAGCGAGGCCGTGCCCCGTGCGGCGGTGCGGCGGTGCCGAGTCCCGGTGCCCGGGTGCGTTCAGAAGCGGCCGGCGCCCAGATCGCGGGAGACCGAGCGCGCACATCCCCGTACGGCGGCGACGAGCGAGGGGCGGATCGTTCCGTCCTCGCAGACCCGCTCCACCGCGCCGGTGATGCCCACCGCGCCCACCGGCATCCGCCGTCGGTCGAAGATCGGCGCCGCGACCGAGGCCACGCCCTCCCAGGACTCCTCGGTGTCGCAGGCCCAGCCGTGCTTCCTGGTCTGCTCGAAGGTCGCCTCGAGCTCCGGCGCCTCCGTGGTGGTGTGCGGGGTGAACGCCTCCCGCTCGCCGTCCAGCAGTTCGCTGTGGGCGACCGGGTCGTACGCGGCCAGCACCTTGCCCATCGCCGTGCTGTGCAGCGGCTGCATGGCGCCGATCTCCAGCACCTGGCGGCTGTCGTCCGGGCGGAAGACGTGGTGGACGACGAGCACGCCCTGCTGGTGCAGCACCCCGAGATAGACGGCCTCGCCGCTCGACCTGGCCAGATCGTCCGACCACACCAGGGCGCGGGCGCGCAGCTCGTGGACGTCGAGGTAGCTGTTGCCCAGCCTGAGCAGCTCGGCGCCCAGCTGGTACCGGCCCGACGCCTCGTCCTGCTCGACGAAGCCCTCCTGCTGGAGTGTGCGCAGCAGGCCGTGCGCGGTGCCCTTGGCCAGTCCGAGGGTCGAGGCGATGTCGGAGAGCCCGAGTCGGCGCTCGCCGCCGGCCAGGAGTCGCAGTACCGCCGCGGCCCGTTCCAGGGACTGGATGCTGCGGGCCATCGGGCTTCCTCCCTCGCCGTACGGGCCGTTGAGCGGTATCGACCCCAAGGCACGCTCGTCACTTACAGCGGTCGACCATGTCGAACGGTATCGGATCATGTCGTTCAGCGACAGCCGATCCGAGTCTACGGCGGTCCAGGAAGCGAAATGACTGACCGCACACGCGACCGAGACCTATACGCTGGTCCGCGTACCTCCGCCGTGGATGCGGCGGGAGGTAAAGCCGACAGCCGTCGCACTCCAGGGAGCACTCGTATGTCCTCGCCCGCGCAGCCCCTCGACCAGGCACAGCGTGCCGCAGCCCTGCGGGAGGCACTGACCTCCCGCGTCGTCGTCGCCGACGGCGCGATGGGCACGATGCTCCAGGACCAGGACCCCTCGCTGGAGGACTTCCAGAATCTCGAGGGCTGCAACGAGGTCCTGAACGTCACCCGTCCCGACATCGTCCGCTCGGTCCACCGGGAGTACTTCGCCGCCGGCGTGGACTGCGTGGAGACCAACACCTTCGGCGCCAACCACGCGGCGCTCGGCGAGTACGACATCGTGCACCGGATCGAGGAGCTCTCCGAGTCGGGAGCCGCCCTCGCCCGCCAGGTCGCCGACGAGTTCACCGCCGAGGACGGCCGGACCCGCTGGGTGCTCGGCTCGATGGGTCCGGGCACCAAGCTGCCCACGCTCGGCCACGCCGAGTACGCCGTCCTGCGCGACGCCTACCAGCGCAACGCCGAGGGCATGCTCGCCGGCGGCGCCGACGCACTGCTGGTGGAGACCACCCAGGACCTGCTGCAGACCAAGTCCTCGGTGCTGGGCGCCAAGCGCGCGCTGGCCGCCACCGGCCTGGACGTACCGCTGATCGTCTCGGTGACCGTCGAGACGACCGGCACGATGCTGCTCGGCTCGGAGATCGGCGCGGCCCTCACCGCGCTGGAACCGCTGGGCATCGACCTCATCGGGATGAACTGCGCCACCGGCCCGGCCGAGATGAGCGAGCACCTGCGCTACCTCGCCCGCCACTCCAGGACCCCGATCGCCTGTATGCCCAACGCCGGCCTGCCGGTCCTGGGCAAGGACGGGGCGCACTACCCGCTGACCGCGCCGGAGCTCGCGGACGCGCAGGAGGGCTTCGTCCGCGAGTTCGGCCTCTCCCTGGTCGGCGGCTGCTGCGGCACGACCCCCGAGCACATGCGCCAACTCGTCGAGCGCGTACGGGCCATGGCGCCGGCCGAGCGCAACCCCCGGCCCGAACCGGGCGCCGCCTCCCTGTACCAGACCGTGCCGTTCCGCCAGGACACCTCCTACCTGGCCATCGGCGAGCGCACCAACGCCAACGGCAGCAAGAAGTTCCGCGAGGCGATGCTGGAGGCCCGCTGGGACGACTGCGTCGAGATCGCGCGGGGCCAGATCCGCGAGGGCGCGCACATGCTCGACCTGTGTGTGGACTACGTCGGCCGCGACGGCGTCGCCGACATGAAGGAGCTGGCGGGCCGGTTCGCCACCGCCTCCACGCTTCCGCTGGTGCTGGACTCCACCGAGCCCCAGGTCATCGAGGCCGGTCTGGAGAAGCTCGGCGGCCGGGCCGTCATCAACTCCGTCAACTACGAGGACGGCGACGGCCCCGAGTCCCGCTTCGCGCGCATCGCCGGGATGGCGCGCGAGCACGGCGCGGCGCTCATCGCGCTCACCATCGACGAGAAGGGCCAGGCCAGGACGGTCGAGGACAAGGTCGCCATCGCCGAGCGGCTGATCACCGACCTCACCACCAACTGGGGCATCCGTGAGTGCGACATCCTCATCGACTGCCTGACCTTCACGATCTGCACCGGCCAGGAGGAGTCCCGCGGCGACGGCGTCGCCACCATCGAGGCGATCCGCGAGCTCAAGCGCCGCCACCCCGATGTGCAGACCACCCTCGGGCTCTCCAACATCTCCTTCGGCCTCAACCCGGCCGCCCGGATGGTCCTGAACTCCGTCTTCCTCGACGAGTGCGTCAAGGCGGGGCTGGACTCGGCGATCGTGCACGCGAGCAAGATCGTGCCGATCTCCCGGCTGGAGCCGGAGCAGGTCGAGGTCGCGCTCGACCTCGTCCACGACCGCCGCCGCGAGGGCTACGACCCGCTGCAGCGGCTGCTGGAGCTCTTCGAGGGCGTGGACGCCAAGTCGATGCGGGCCGGCAAGCAGGAGGAGCTCGCCTCCCTGCCGCTCGACGAGCGCCTGCAGCGCCGCGTGATCGACGGCGAGCGCAAGGGCCTGGAGGCGGACCTGGACGAGGCGCTGACCGAGCGTCCCGCGCTGGAGATCGTCAACGACACCCTGCTGGCCGGGATGAAGGTCGTCGGCGAGCTGTTCGGCTCGGGCCAGATGCAGCTGCCGTTCGTGCTCCAGTCGGCCGAGGTGATGAAGACCGCGGTCGCGCACCTGGAACCGCACATGGAGAAGACCGACGACGACGGCAAGGGCACCATCGTCCTGGCCACGGTCCGCGGCGATGTGCACGACATCGGCAAGAACCTCGTCGACATCATCCTGTCCAACAACGGCTACAACGTCGTCAACCTCGGTATCAAGCAGCCGGTTTCGGCCATCCTCGACGCCGCCAACGAGCACCGGGCGGATGTGATCGGCATGTCCGGGCTCCTGGTGAAGTCCACGGTGATCATGAAGGAGAACCTGCAGGAGCTGAACACCCGGGGCATGGCCGCCGACTTCCCCGTCATTCTCGGCGGCGCCGCGCTCACCAGGGCGTACGTGGAGCAGGACCTGCACGAGATCTACCAGGGCGAGGTCCGCTACGCCCGGGACGCCTTCGAGGGCCTGCGGCTGATGGACGCACTGCTCGCCGTCAAGCGGGGAGTCCCCGGTGCGGAGCTCCCGCCGCTCAAGCAGCGCCGGGTGCCCAAGCGCGACCTGGCGGTCGCCGAGGAGGAGCCGGTGGACAACACCCGCTCCGACACCGCGCTCGACAACCCCGTCCCCGAGCCGCCGTTCTGGGGCAGCAGGGTCATCAAGGGCATCCAGCTCAAGGAGTACTCGTCCTGGCTGGACGAGGGCGCGCTGTTCAAGGGCCAGTGGGGACTCAAGCAGAGCCGCAGCGGAGACGGCCCCAGCTACGAGGAGCTGGTCGAGACCGACGGCCGGCCGCGGCTGCGCGGCTGGCTGGACCAGCTGCACACCGAGAACCTGCTGGAGGCGGCGGTCGTCCACGGCTACTACCCCTGCCACGCCGAGGGCAACGACCTGGTGCTCTTCGGCGACGACGACAAGGAGCTGACCCGCTTCACCTTCCCACGGCAGCGGCGCGGCCGCCGGCTGTGCCTGGCGGACTTCTTCCGTCCCGCCGAGACGGGCGAGCGGGACGTGGTCGGGCTCCAGGTCGTCACGGTCGGTTCGCGGATCGGCGAGGCCACGGCCGAGCTGTTCGCCAGCGACTCCTACCGCGACTACCTCGAACTGCACGGGCTCTCCGTACAGCTGGCCGAGGCGCTGGCCGAGTACTGGCACGCCCGGGTGCGCTCCGAGCTGGGCTACGCCGGTGACGACCCCGCCGAGATCGAGGACATGTTCGCGCTGAAGTACCGCGGCGCGCGCTTCTCGCTGGGCTACGGCGCCTGCCCCAACCTGGAGGACCGGGCCAAGATCGCCGAGCTGCTCCAGCCCGAACGGATCGGGGTCAAGCTCTCCGAGGAGTTCCAGCTGCACCCGGAGCAGTCAACCGACGCCATCGTGCTGCACCACCCGGAGGCGAAGTACTTCAACGCCCGCTGACCGTCCCGAGCCCCGCCGACCTGCGGCGGGGTGAGCGGGGGAGCGCGTACACCCCGCCGGGACCCGCCGTGCGCGGACCGGGTGACCGCGGACGGGCGGGCGTACACTGTCCGACCCGACAGGGGCCGCTCGACGCCTGGGCCACCAGGCCCTCGACCGGCCCCTGAAGCCCTGGAGGTGCCGCGGATGACCAGCTCCACTCCCGCTCTCGCCACCCGTACCGCCGAAGGCTCGGCGTTGCAGGCCGTACTGCTCGACCTCGACGGGACGCTGGTGGACACCGAGGGCTTCTGGTGGGAGGTGGAGTGCGAGGTCTTCGCCGAGTTGGGCCACGTCCTGACCGAGCCGCACCGCCAGGTCGTGGTCGGCGGGCCGATGAGCCGCAGCGCGGCGTATCTGATCGAGGTGACCGGGGCGGACATCTCCGTGCCGGAGCTCTCGGAGGAGCTGAAGGCCCGCTTCACCGCGCGAGTCGAAGGCGGCGTGCCGCTGATGCCCGGGGTGCGGCGGCTGCTCACCGAGCTCGCCGCGCACCGGGTGCCCGCGGCGGTGGTGTCCGCCTCGCACCGGGTGAACATCGACTGCATGCTGCGCTCGCTCGGGCCGGAGAACTTCGCCCTCTCGGTCGCCGGTGACGAGGTCGGCCACACCAAGCCGCACCCCGAGCCGTATCTGACCGCGGCCCGCAGGCTGGGCGCCGATCCGGCGCGCTGCGCGGTGATCGAGGACACCGCCACCGGTGTCGCCTCGGCCGAGGCGGCGGGCTGCCGGGTGGTCGCCGTACCGTCCGTCGCGCCCATCGAGAGGACGCCCGAGCGGCTGGTCGTCGATTCGATCGAGGAGATCGACCTGGGCTTTCTGCGGTCGATGATCGCCGTGGTGAGCTGAGGCCGGGGCGGCGGCACAGCACGCCCGACGCCACGGAGCGGGAGCCCCGCCACGACGTTCCTCCGGCGGACCCGGGCCTCCGGGATCGCCCGCGCCCCGGCGCCCCGAGCCCACCCGGCCGATGATGCTCCCCGCCACCTGCCCGCGGCCGGCCGGTGTCACCCGACGATTCGTGATCCGGTCGGGCGCACCGTGTGACGCGGTCGCACCGGCCGCCCCCTGGTAAACGGGTGTAGAGGCCAACTAGGCTTCGTCCGACCGGCGCAGAGGACGCGCGGAGTGCCGGACGCCGGTGCGGGAGCGCAGCGTCCCCGAGCGTCGTACGGGCACCCGTCCGGGTGGGTGGCCGCGCGAGGGACAGGGTGGGAGCGTGCGCGTGAGAAAGCGGTACGGGCTGATCGCGCCGCTGACGGCCGTGGCGCTGGCGGCGGGGCTGCTCGGCGGTTGCGGCGTCACCGGCGGATCCGGCGACGACGACAGCATCGTGCTGGGGATGACCGACACGGTCCAGTCCGTCGATCCCGCCTCCGGCTACGACCCGGGCTCCTGGCTGGTGTTCAACAACGTCTTCCAGTCCCTGCTCAGCTTCCCCAAGGGCGGCGGCGGCCCACAGCCCGAGGCCGCCGAGCGGTGCGGCTTCCGGGACAGCAACAGCCGGGTCTTCTCCTGCACACTCCGCGAGGGACTGCGCTTCAGCAACGGCAACGAGCTGACCTCGAAGGACGTCAAGCACTCCTTCGACCGGACGCTGGCCATCGACGATCCGGACGGCCCCGCGGTGATGCTGCAATCGCTGCGCAAGGTCTCGACGCCCGACGAACTCACCGCCGTCTTCCACCTGAAGAAGCCGGACGCGACCTTTCCGCAGAAGATCGCCTCCGGCGCCGGGTCCCTCGTCGACCACCGCGTCTACCCCGCCGATCGGCTCCGCGAGGACGGGGATCCCGTCGGCTCCGGCGTCTACACATTGGAGAGCCACGACCGGCAGGAGGCGGTCTTCCGGACCAATCCCGACTACCGGGGCCCTGCCGAGACCGACAACTCCGGCGTGCGGATGCGGTTCTTCGAGGACCAGTCCAAACTGCGCGGCGCGCTGGTCGCCAAGGAGATCGACCTCGCCTACCGCGGGCTGGCCACCAAGGACCTCGCCGCGTTCGACGACGCGGGCAGAAGCGAGTTCGACGACTTCAAGGTCGTTCGCGGCACCAGCGCCGAGGTGCACCACCTCGTCTTCAACCTGGACCACGAGCAGACCTCGCAGCGGGCCGTGCGAGAGGCTGTCGCCCACCTCCTGGACCGCCCGGCGCTCACCCGCGACGTCTACCGGCGCACCACCGAGCCGCTCTACTCCGTCGTCCCGGCAGGCGTCACCGGCCACAACACCGCCTTCTTCGACCGCTACGGCGAGCGCCCGCAGCGCGGCCGGGCCGCCGCCGCGCTGAGGTCGGCCGGCATCGAGGGGAAGGCAGAGCTCACGCTCTGGTCCACCCCGGTGCGCTACGGACCCGACACCACAAGGGAGTTGAGGGCTGTCGCCGGGCAGCTCAACGCCAGCGGACTCTTCGACGCGGACGTGCGGGTGGCGGAGCTCGACCGGTACGAGAAGGGCATCGCGGCGGGCGAGTACGGCGTGTACGTCAAGGGCTGGGTCCCCGACTATCCGGACGCGGACAACTTCACCGACCCCTTCTTCGGCGAGGGGAACGTGCTGGACAACCGCTACGACGCCGGCCGCATCACCGCCGAACTCCTGCCGCGCACCGCCCGGGAGAGCCGCCGCGCCGACACGGTGGAGGACTTCGGCGCGATACAGGACCAGGTCGCGCGGGACCTGCCGATCCTGCCCGTGTGGCAGGGCCGCCAGTACGCCGTGGCGCAGAAGGACGTCACCGGCGTCGAATGGACCCTCGACGCCTCGACGGTCTTCCGCTTCTGGGAGATCGGCAGAACCGGCTGAGTCCGGGCGTGCGGCGAGGTGTCGCCCGCCGCGGCGGGCGCAGCGGGCGAGGGGCTACTGCGCTCCGGGACGCACCAGCCCGCTCTCGTACGCGTACACCGCCGCCTGCACCCGGTCGCGCAGCCCCAACTTCGTGAGCACATGCCCGACATGGGTCTTCACGGTGGTCTCGCTGACGAACAGGTCGGCGGCGATCTCCGCGTTCGACAGACCCTTGGCGACCAGCTTGAGGACCTCCACCTCGCGCTCGGTCAGAGTGTGCAGCGTCTGCGGTACGGGCTCCTCGCCGGCCGGCAGCCGTTCCGCGTAGAGGTCCAGCAGCCGCCGGGTGATCGAGGGCGCCAACATCGCCTCGCCGCCGGCCACCACACGGATCGCCTGGACCAGCTCCTGGGCGGGCGCGTCCTTGAGGAGGAAGCCGCTGGCACCCGCGCGCAGCGCCTCGACCACGTACTCGTCCAGATCGAAGGTGGTCAGCACCAGGACCTTGGCCACCCCGTCCTTCTCCGGGCCGGAGATCTGCCGGGTCGCCTCCACGCCGTCCATCCGCGGCATCCGGATGTCCATCAGCACCACGTCGGGCTGGAGCGCGCGCACCTGGTCCAGGGCCTGCTGGCCGTCCCCGGCCTCACCCACGACGGCGATGTCCTGCTCCGCCTCCAGGATCATGCGGAACCCGGTGCGCAGTAGCGGCTGGTCGTCCACCAGCAGGACTCGAATTGCCATGGCCACAGGAACTCCCCTTCACGGGCCGGTCTGTCGGTCCGGGCCATTCTCACTCAGGTGCGCGGCGAAGCACCGGCTGACCCCGCGCCCGAGCGGGCGTTCCCACCGCGAGCCGGGCCCGGCACCGCCGCCCGCGCGGCTCTACGCGTCCGCCGCCGGCCCGGGCGCCCCGCTCGCGCCGCCGCTCCCGGGCGCCGCCGGCGTACTGCCGTGGCACTCGACCTCCAGCGGCAGCTTCGGCTGGAGCGTCAGGGGATACGGCGGGGGAGTGCCGCCGAACTCGGGGCAGTGCGCCTGGTAGTCGCACCAGTCGCAGAGCCTGCTGCGCCGGGGCCGCCACTCGCCCGTCTCGGTCGCCTGCTGGATCGCGCTCCACAGCGCCAGCAGCTTGCGCTCCACCGAGAGCAGGTCCGACTCGTCCGGGTCGTACGTCAGCACATCGCCGCTGCCGAGGTAGACCAGCTGCAGCCTGGTCGGGACGCGGTCGCGCAGCCGCCACAGGACGAGCGCGTAGAACTTCATCTGGAACAGCGCCTCGCCGGAGTACTCGGGCCGGGGCGCCTTGCCCGTCTTGTAGTCGACGATGCGCACCTGGCCGTCGGGGGCGACGTCCACCCGGTCGATGATGCCGCGCAGCCGCAGGCCGGACTCCAGCCGCGTCTCCACGAACAGCTCCCGCTCGGCCGGCTCCAGACGGGTGGGGTCCTCCAGCGTGAACCACTTCTCCACCAGGGACTCCGCCTCGGTCAGCCAGCGGGCGAGCTCCGCTCCGTCCGCGGTGTCCCCGGCGAACAGCTCGGCCAGCTCGGGTCGTTTGGCGAGCAGCCGCTCCCACTCGCCGGCCACCATGCCCCGCGCCCTCGGCACACTGCGCTGCGCGGCCGGGGACTCGAAGAGCCGCTCCAGCACCGCGTGCACCACCGTGCCCCTGGCCGCCGCCGCGCTCGGCCGCTCCGGCAGCCGGTCGATCACCCGGAACCGGTAGAGCAGCGGACAGCGCATGAAGTCCGCCGCACGCGAGGGCGAGAGCGAGGACGGCCCTCCGGGCATGGGCGGCTCCGGCACGGGGGAGCCTTCCTGCTGCCGCGGCAGCACCTGCCCGGTCGTCTCCTCGGCCGCCACGGCCCGCGGCTCAGCGCTGTTTCCCATGGACAACGACCCTACGACGCCGCACTGACAGCCGGAGACTTACCATCGACGTCAGCACCGGCAACCCGCGGTGTCCCGGCGGGACATGCGCACGAGCGGGTGCGGGCGGACCGCGACGAGAGGACCCCGTGGGAGACACGGACAACAGCGCCGAGCCGGAGAAATCGAACCGGCAGCCCGGGGCACCGGGCGGGGGCGGGAAGCCGCCGGGGCGCAAGCCGGGCGGAGGCATCCTGATGGGCCGCCCGTTCGGGGTGCCCGTGTACGTCGCGCCGAGCTGGTTCCTCGTCGCCGCGCTGATCACCTGGGTGTTCGGCGGTCAGCTCGACCGCATCCTGCCCGACCTCGGCGCCGTGCGTTACCTGATCGCGCTCTTCTTCGCCGTCGCCTTCTACGCCTCGGTGCTCGTCCACGAACTCGCCCACACCGTCGCGGCCCTGCGCTTCCAACTGCCGGTGCGCCGTATCCAACTCCAGTTCTTCGGCGGCGTGTCCGAGATCGAGAAGGAGTCCGAGACGCCGGGACGGGAGTTCGTGCTGGCCTTCGTCGGGCCGCTGCTCTCGCTCCTCCTCGGAGCGGTCTTCTATCTCGCGATGTTCGCCGTCGAACCGCGCACCGTCCCAGGAGTCCTGCTCGCCGGACTGATGATCTCCAACCTCATCGTCGCCGCGTTCAACCTGCTGCCCGGCCTGCCGCTGGACGGCGGCCGGATGCTGCGGGCGGTGGTGTGGAAGCTCAGCGGCAACCCGATGACCGGGACGGTCGCCGCGGCGTGGACCGGCCGCGGGCTCGCCGTCGCCGTCCTCATCGGCCTGCCCCTCGCCACCCACGCCAGCGGGCTATCCCGCGGAGAGTCGGTGGGCAACCTCAACTCGCTGACGGACGCGCTGCTCGCGGCGATCCTGGCCGCCATCATCTGGACCGGCGCCGGGAACAGCCTGCGCTCCGCGCGGCTGCGCGCCCGGCTCCCCGAGCTGCGGGCGCGCACGCTCACCCGCCGGGCCGTGCCGGTCACCGCGGACACCCCGCTCTCCGAGGCGCTGCGCCGGGCCAACGAGTCCGGCGCCCGCGCGCTGGTGGTCGTCGACGCCCACGGCGCGCCCACCGCGGTGGTGCGCGAGTCGGGCATCGTGGAGGTCCCCGAGCACCGCCGCCCCTGGGTCGCGGTCGGCACCCTGAGCCAGGACCTGGGCGACGATCTGCGGATCTCCGCCGAGCTCGCGGGCGAGGAACTCATCGAGCGACTGCGGGAGTTCCCCGCCACCGAGTACCTGGTGGTCGAGGAGACCGGTGAGATCTACGGCGTGCTCGCCACGCACGACGTGGAACGCGCGTTCGTGGACGCCATGTCCAAGCCCGACACGGCCCGTTGACGCACCGCACTCACCGCACGCACCGCACGTCCCCGGCCTCGGCCTCGGGCCGGTCGTGCGCGTCGGCACGGCCACCTCGGTGCGGAGCCCGCCGCGGTCTGGACTAGGCTGGAGCGCATGTCCGAACCGACCGGTGCCGCCCGCCGCCGCGGGCCCTTCCAGGTCGGGGACCAGGTTCAGCTCACCGATCCCAAGGGCCGCCACTACACCTTCACTCTCGAAGAGGGGAAGAGCTTCCACACGCACAAGGGAGCCTTCCCCCACGACGAGCTGATCGGTGCCCCCGAGGGAAGTGTCGTCCGTACCACGGGAAACGTCGCCTATCTGGCGCTGCGCCCCATGCTCCCCGACTATGTCCTTTCCATGCCGCGCGGAGCGGCCGTCGTCTATCCCAAGGACGCCGGCCAGGTGCTCGCGATGGCCGACATCTTCGCCGGCGCACGCGTCGTCGAGGCCGGTGTCGGCTCGGGGTCGCTCAGCATGTTCCTGCTGCGCGCCGTGGGCGACCACGGAATGCTCCACTCCTACGAGCGCAGGGCAGACTTCGCCGATATCGCCCGCAACAACGTCGAGCGCTACTTCGGGGGCCCGCACCCCGCCTGGCAGCTCACCGTGGGCGATCTCCAGGACAATCTGAGCGACACCGACGTCGACCGGATCATCCTGGACATGCTCGCCCCCTGGGAGTGCCTGGACGCCGTGTCCAAGGCTCTGGTGCCGGGCGGCCTGCTCTGCGCGTACGTCGCGACCACCACGCAACTCGCGCGCACCGTCGAGGCGATCAGGGAGCACGGCACCTTCAACGAGCCGGCCGCCTGGGAGACCATGGTGCGCAACTGGCACGTGGAAGGCCTCGCGGTCCGTCCCGACCACCGCATGATCGGCCACACCGGCTTCCTGCTGACCGCGCGGAGGCTGGCGGACGGTGTCGAGCCGCCGCTGCGCCGTCGCCGTCCGGCCAAGGGCGCGTACGGCGAGGACTACACGGGGCCCGGCGGCAAGAGCGCCGAGGGTCGCGACAGTTCCCCGCGCTCCGCTTCCTGAGCGAGCCGCGAGCACTCCTCCGCACGTCCCGGGCGAGTTGTGCGTCCGTCCGCGCACGCACGGCCCGCCCGTCCCACCGTTTCCGCTCCAGGGCGCCATCGGCCCGCCGGAGCCCCCTCGAGGGCCCGGCCGCCGGTGGCGCCCTTCGCACATGCCCGCCGGGTGCTGTGGCCGAGGCGCGGTCGGGCCCAACTTCCTTGCGCACCCCGGCCGTTCCGGGCCGGTGTGATGTATGGCACGATGCTGCCCACTCCCGTAACCCTGCTCACACTGGAGACGTCCCGAGTGCAGCCCTCGGCAGGCCCGGACCTTCCGCACACCCGTACACGCCCGGTGCACTGGCTCGCCACCGCCGCGGCCCTCGCGGCGGTCGTCGCGACGACCGTCATGATCCAGCCGACCGACGCCACCGCCACCAGCGACACCGCCCCTCTCGCCGCACACCGGCAGGCCGGAGCGGGCGCCCCGGATCCGGAGAAGGCCAACTATCCGCTCGACTGCGGTCCCTGGGAGGCGGGTGTCGTCGAGCACGGCGCCGCGGACTTCGACGGCGACGGAGTGGCTGAAACCATCGCGGTCGTCCGCTGCGCGACCGAGGGCGGAACGCCGCCGAGCGGGGTCTTCGTACTCGCCCGCGGGGAGCGGGCCGGTGCCCCGCCGCGGGTGGTCCGCACACTGCTCGATCCCGCCGAGCGGTTGAGCGTGGACGACTTCGCGGTGCGAGGGGAAGTCATCTCCGCGACCCTGCGCGGCTACTCCTCGCAGAAGGTCCCGCGCTGCTGCCCCGACCAGGAGCGTTCGGTCAGCTGGCAGTGGACCGACGGCGACTTCGCGCTGAAGGCGGCCCCCACGGCGCTGGGCGTCTGAGGCGCCGCGCCGCCGGGCGCCGGGCGCCGGTGCCCGGGACGCCGGAAGGGGGCGCCGGCGCGGTCAGTCCGCGTCCGGTCCGTACACCTCGACGCCGTCGTCGACCCGGCGCACATGGATGCAGTCGCCGGGGCACTCCTTGGCCGAATCCACCACCTCGGTCAGCAGCGGAAGCGGCACCGGCGCGGTGGCCCCCGCCTCGGTGCGCAGCTCGTCGTCCGCGCCCTTCACGTACGCCAGGCCGTCGATGTCCAATTCGAAGACCTCGGGCGCGTACTGGGCGCAGATGCCATCACCCGTGCAGAGGTCCTGGTCGATCCAGACCTCCAGCTCGCCGGTGTCCGTCTCGTGCTGCACAGTCATCTCGCCTGCCGTTCCTGCACGGGGATTTCATCAATTGGTGCCACCCGGGAAGGGTGTTGACCACATCGACGATACAACTGGCCCACTTCCGATGTTGTTCCGGTGCGACGGGATGGGTATTGCCCTGGCGTGAGGGGTGCGCAGGAGTGAAGATCAGACACACCCCGATGTCTTTGTGATCTAGGGGTTTCAACCCCACCAGGCCCAGGTAGGGTCTGGATGCGTCCAGCTCCCCCTGGAGGAGGTGAGGACCGTGGCAGCCCACGACGACGACCAGAACCACGGCGCCCGGCCCGGTCGGGGTTCACAAGACCCGGCAGGCCAGGTCGCCCATCTTGAGCAGGAGATCGCCGTCCTGCGCCGCAAGCTCGCCGACTCTCCGCGGCACACTCGAGTTCTCGAAGAGCGGATCGTCGAGCTCCAAACAAATCTCGCGGGTGTGTCCGCGCAGAACGAACGACTGGCCGGCACTCTCCGCGAGGCACGCGACCAGATCGTCGCGCTCAAGGAGGAGGTCGACCGGCTCGCACAGCCGCCCGCGGGTTTCGGTGTCTTCCTGCACGCCAACGAGGACGGCACCGCGGACATCTTCACCGGTGGCCGCAAGCTCCGGGTCAACGTGAGCCCCAGCGTGGAGCTCGAGGAGCTCCGGCGCGGCCAGGAGCTCATGCTCAACGAGGCCCTCAACGTCGTTGAGGCCATGGAGTTCGAGCGCGCCGGGGACATCGTCACCCTCAAGGAAGTCCTGGAGGACGGCGAGCGCGCCCTGGTGGTCGGCCACACCGACGAGGAGCGGGTCGTACGACTCGCCGAGCCCCTGCTCGCGGCGACGCTGCGGGCCGGTGACGCGCTGCTCCTGGAGCCGCGCTCCGGCTATGTCTACGAGGTCGTGCCCAAGAGCGAGGTCGAGGAGCTCGTCCTCGAAGAGGTCCCGGACATCGACTACACCAAGATCGGTGGCCTGGGCGGGCAGATCGAGCTGATCCGCGACGCGGTCGAGCTCCCGTACCTCTACCCGGACCTGTTCCAGGAGCACGAGCTGCGCCCGCCCAAGGGCGTTCTGCTCTACGGCCCGCCCGGCTGCGGAAAGACGCTGATCGCCAAGGCGGTCGCGAACAGCCTGGCGAAGAAGGTCGCCGAGGTGACCGGGCAGCCCGCGGGGAAGAGCTACTTCCTCAACATCAAGGGCCCCGAGCTGCTCAACAAGTACGTCGGCGAGACCGAGCGGCACATCCGGCTGGTCTTCCAGCGCGCGCGGGAGAAGGCCAGCGAGGGCACGCCCGTCATCGTCTTCTTCGACGAGATGGACTCGCTCTTCCGCACCCGTGGCTCGGGCGTCAGCTCGGACGTGGAGAACACGATCGTGCCCCAGCTGCTGTCGGAGATCGACGGTGTGGAGGGCCTGGAGAACGTCATCGTCATCGGCGCCTCCAACCGAGAGGACATGATCGACCCGGCCATCCTGCGCCCCGGCCGTCTCGACGTGAAGATCAAGATCGAGCGTCCGGACGCCGAGGCGGCCAAGGACATCTTCTCCAAGTACCTCACTTCCCGGCTCCCGATCCACGCCGACGACCTCTCCGAGAACGGCGGCGACCGCGAGGCCGCGCTGTCCGGCATGATCCAGTCGGTCGTGGAGCAGATGTACGCGGAGTCCGAGGAGAACCGCTTCCTGGAGGTCACCTACGCCAACGGTGACAAGGAGGTCCTCTACTTCAAGGACTTCAACTCCGGCGCCATGATCCAGAACATCGTGGACAGGGCGAAGAAGATGGCCATCAAGGCGTTCCTCGACCAGAACCAGAAGGGCCTTCGCGTCTCCCACCTCCTCGCCGCCTGCGTGGACGAGTTCAAGGAGAACGAGGACCTGCCGAACACCACCAACCCGGACGACTGGGCCCGCATCTCCGGCAAGAAGGGCGAGCGGATCGTCTTCATCCGCACGCTCGTCACCGGCAAGCAGGGCGCCGACACCGGAAGGTCGATCGACACGGTGGCGAACACCGGTCAGTACCTGTAAAGAGCACACACCGCCCGGCTGCGGCTGCCCTTGCACGGGCAGTCGCAGCCGGAGCATTTCACCGGGAGCCCGCTTCGCCCTCCCCAGCAGCCTCACGGCGTTCTAGGCTCGGTGCACGCGCAGCGCACCGAAGGACGCGGGGTGGCGACGCGGCGGGACTTGAGCGACGGCCCGGGGCGGGCCGTCGCAAGGGCGAGGAGGTCGCATGACCGTACGGCGCGTAATGGGCATCGAGACGGAGTACGGCATCTCCGTACCAGGGCATCCGAACGCCAACGCCATGCTCACCTCCTCCCAGGTCGTCAACGCCTACGCCGCCGCGATGCACCGCGCCCGCCGTGCCCGGTGGGACTTCGAGGAGGAGAATCCGCTGCGCGACGCGCGCGGATTCGACCTCGCCCGGGACTCCGCCGACTCCAGCCAGCTCACCGACGAGGACATCGGTCTGGCGAACGTCATCCTGACCAACGGTGCCCGTCTCTATGTGGACCACGCACACCCCGAGTACAGCGCGCCCGAGGTCACCAACCCCAGGGACGCGGTGCTGTGGGACAAGGCGGGCGAGCGCATCATGGCCGAGGCCGCCCGCAGAGCAGCAGAGGTGCCGGGGTCCCAGCCGATCCACCTCTACAAGAACAACACCGACAACAAGGGCGCCTCCTACGGCACCCACGAGAACTACCTGATGAAGCGCGAGACCGCCTTCTCGGACATCGTGCGGCATCTGACGCCGTTCTTCGTCTCCCGGCAGGTGTTCTGCGGGGCCGGCCGGGTGGGTGTCGGCCAGGACGGCTCCGAGCACGGCTTCCAGATCTCCCAGCGCGCCGACTACTTCGAGGTCGAGGTGGGGCTGGAGACGACGCTCAAGCGCCCCATCATCAACACCCGGGACGAGCCGCACGCAGACGCCGAGAAGTACCGCAGGCTCCACGTGATCATCGGCGACGCCAATCTGTCGGAGATCTCGACCTATCTGAAGCTCGGCACCACCTCCCTGGTCCTGTCGATGATCGAGGACGAGTTCATCGCGGTCGACCTCGCCGTCGACCAGCCGGTGCGCACGCTGCACCGGGTCAGCCACGACCCCTCGCTGCGGCAGCAGATCACCCTGCGCAGCGGACGCAGCCTCACCGCCGTGCAACTGCAGATGGAGTACTGCGAGCTTGCCCGCAAGTACGTCGAGGAGCGTTGGGGCGCCGACGCCGACGAGCAGACGCTCGACGTCCTCGACCGCTGGGAGGACGTGCTGGGGCGCCTGGAGCGCGATCCGATGAGTCTGTCCGGCGAGCTGGACTGGGTGGCGAAGCTGGAGCTGATGGAGGGCTACCGCCGCCGGGACAAGCTGGAGTGGGACGCCGCCCGGCTGCACCTGGTGGATCTGCAGTACGCCGACGTCCGACCGGACAAGGGCCTGTACAACCGGCTGGTCGCCCGGGGGAAGGTCGCGCGGCTGCTGGAGGAGTCCGAGGTGGAGCGGGCCGTGGGCAAGCCGCCCGCCGACACCAGGGCGTACTTCCGGGGCCGCTGCCTGGAGCAGTACGCCGACGACGTCGCGGCGGCCTCCTGGGACTCGGTCATCTTCGACGTGCCGAGCCGCGACACCCTCCAGCGCGTTCCGACCATGGAGCCGCTGCGGGGCACCCGTAAGCACGTCAAGGACCTGCTGGACCGCTGCCGCACCGCGGAGGACCTGCTGAAAGCGTTGTCCGGCAACTGATTCCCGGGCGAGTATCCGGGAATGATCCAGACGGCCAGGAGCTTGAACAACCAAAGGGCCGATGTCAGTCCCAACCCTTAGGGTCTGATCTTGTACTTCGAATCCGAGCGGGGTGAGGCACATGGCGAGCAGGGACACCGGCGGCGGACAGCAGAAGGCGACAAGGTCCACCGAGGAGACCGAGGAACAGCAGGAGACCGAGGTCTCCGAAGAATTCAAGGAGCGCCAGGAAGAGCTCTCCGAGGACGTCGACTCGGTGCTGGACGAGATTGACGACGTCCTGGAGGAGAATGCCGAGGACTTCGTT
Source organism: Streptomyces sp. XM4193 (assembly GCF_023072595.1). Lineage (GTDB taxonomy): Bacteria > Actinomycetota > Actinomycetes > Streptomycetales > Streptomycetaceae > Streptomyces. The sequence goes on along the minus strand of NZ_JALLGK010000006.1, from coordinate 336,600 downwards.
CGCAGCTTCGTCCAGAAGGGCGGCCAATAACCGTCCCCTCGGCGCTCTCACCGCGGTGACGCGGTGGGGTGTCGAGCGTGTTCGGGCAGTGGCGGCGCGCCACCGGCCCGGTTGAGCCGAGGGCGGGAGGTGGAGAGGCCGCGCATCGCACACGGTGCAGCGCGTCGGCCCTCTCCACCTCTCTCCGTTCTCGGCGCTCTCGCTCTCCGCCGCGGGCGCCGCTTTCTGCGGCGTTCCGCCGGGCATGCGCGCCCCGAATTGCCAAGTGCGGTGGCCGGTGCGCACGTTGAGCCCTCGTCGAGTCCTCGAATCCACTTTTCGTCATGGGCGGAAGAGGTGGATAGAGATCACCGGGCGGGTAAGGTCCGAGGCGTACCGTGCTCCACCGGCGACGCTTCCATGGCGCCGCGGCAGTGGGGCAGTTCAAGGACAGGCCGGACGCCGGACGGCGGCGGCCCCACTACGTGGAAGGAAACGTGTGGAAGCCAAATTTGGTAGCACCGGGCGTCTGCCGGCCGCCTTCCTGACGCCCGGCTCGTCCTCCTTCATGGACTTCCTGTCCGAGCACGCGCCGGAGCAGCTGCCCGGCAGGCGGCAGCTGCCGCCCGTGCAGGGGGCCGTCGAGGCGCCGCACGGCACCACGATCGTCGCCGCGGGCTTCCCCGGCGGCGTCGTTCTGGCCGGCGACCGCCGCGCCACCATGGGGAACATGATCGCCCAGCGCGATATCGAGAAGGTCTTCCCCGCGGACGAGTACTCGGCGGTGGGCATCGCCGGCACTGCGGGCCTGGCGGTCGAGATGGTGAAGCTCTTCCAGTTGGAGCTGGAGCACTTCGAGAAGGTCGAAGGCGCACAGCTCTCCCTGGAGGGCAAGGCGAACCGGCTCTCCACCATGATCCGCAGCAACCTCGGCATGGCGATGCAGGGCCTCGCAGTGGTCCCGCTCTTCGTCGGGTACGACGTCGACCGCGAGAAGGGCCGGATCTTCTCCTACGACGTCACCGGCGGGCGCTCCGAGGAGCTCGGCTTCGCAGCCGTCGGCTCGGGCTCGGTCTTCGCCCGGGGCGCGCTCAAGAAGCTCTACCGCGAGGAGCTCACCGAGCAGCAGGCGGCGACGGTCGCGGTCCAGGCGCTCTACGACGCCGCCGACGACGACTCGGCGACCGGCGGCCCGGACCTCGCGCGCCGTATCTACCCCGTCGTCACGGTGATCACCGAGGAGGGCTTCAAACGGCTCACCGAGGCCGAGGTCTCGGAGATCGCGCGGGCGATCCACGAAGGCCGCCTCCAGCACCCCAACGGGCCCCAGGCCCCGGTTCTCTAAGCACAGGAAGGGACGGGAAAGCCGGTGTCCACGCCGTTCTACGTATCGCCCCAGCAGGCCATGGCGGACCGCGCCGAGTACGCCCGCAAGGGCATCGCTCGGGGCCGCAGTGTGGTGGTGCTGCAGTTCACCGAGGGGATCCTCTTCGTCGCCGAGAACCCCTCGCGCGCGCTGCACAAGGTCAGCGAGATCTACGACCGCATCGCCTTTGCCGCCGTCGGCAAGTACAACGAGTTCGAGAACCTGCGCATCGGCGGTGTGCGCTACGCCGATCTGCGCGGCTTCACCTATCACCGCAACGACGTCACCGCGCGGGGCCTGGCGAACGTCTACGCCCAGACGCTCGGCACGATCTTCTCCAGCGGCGCGGAGAAGCCCTACGAGGTGGAGCTGATCGTCGCGGAGGTCGGTGAGGCGCCCGAGGACGACCAGATCTACCGGCTGCCGCACGACGGCTCCATCGTCGACGAGCACGGCTCGGTCGCGGTCGGCGGCAACTCCGACCAGATCGGCAGCCACCTCGACCAGCGCCACCGCGACGACATGAGCCTGGCAGAGGCGTTGCAACTGGCAGTCGAGGCGCTGGGCCGGGACAGCACCGGAGGTGAACGCTCGCTGACGGCCGACCAGTTGGAGGTCGCCGTCCTGGACCGCAGCCGACCGCAGCAGCGAAAGTTCAAGCGCATCCTGGGCCGGCAGCTGTCCCGGCTGCTGGAGGCCGAGACGGGTTCGGCCGCTTCGGCGTCCGCCTCGGACGACGCGGATGCGGACGACGAGGGCGCGACCGGCTCCGGCGGCGCCGCGGCCGAGAGTGCGCCGAAGAGCAAGGCGCGCCCCGGCGCCAAGGGGAAGAAGCCCGCCGCCGATTCGAAGGATGCAGGCAGCGGGAGCGCCGAGGAGTCGGAGGACGACGACAAGGCGTAAGCGGCCCACCCGAGACGCCGTCGTCGTGAAGGGAGTGCCCTTCGCGGCGGCGGCGTTCTCAGTGCGGGGCGGGCCCGGTCGACGCCCTCGCCGCCAGTGAGACCGGAAGCGTGGTGGTGTCCGGTCGCAGCCCGTCCAGTACGGCGAGCAGGGCGCGCATCCCGGCCGCTCCCACCTCCTGCGCGGGCAGCCGAACCGTGGTGAGCTCGGGCTCCAGGGCGGTGGCGAGCGGAAGGTCGTCGAAGCCGGTCACCGACAGCTCGCCCGGCACCGAGAGGCCCGCGCGCCGCGCGGCCTTGCAGACGCCGGCCGCCAGTACGTCGTCGTCGCAGACGATCGCGGTGGGTGCCGGGCACAGGGCCAGCAGCTCGGCGGCCGCCCGCTGCCCGTCCTGGACGCTCAGCGCCGCCGCGCGGGTGGCGACGAGCTCGGCGCCCGGAAAGTTGTCGAGCGCCTCGTGCAGGGCGCGGGCACGGAGCCGGAAGGTCCAGCTCGGCACGTCCGCCGCCAGATGCGCCACCCGTCGGTGGCCGAGATCGAGGAGATGGTCGGCGACCCGGCGCATCCCGTCGGCGATGTCGGGGTTGACGACGGCCGAGGCCATCGGGTCCGAGGGCTCGCTGTCCAGCATGACCAGCGGGAGGCCGCCGTCCTGGAGCGCGCTCAGGGCCTCGGCCGCCATCGAGGAGGCGATCACTCCGTCCAGCGCCGCCCGCGCTGAGTCGAACGGGTCGGGGGCGCGGCCGATCCCCTCCGGCGAGGGATAGAGCACCACGCCGAAGTCGTGCTCGCCGGCCACGCGGGCTGCTCCGGTGTGCACCTGGGCGAAGAAGTCGCCGGTGAGCGCGGGGACGACCAGCATCGCGGTGCGCGCGGTGCCGGTGCGCAGGCTGCGGGCCGCCAGGTTGGGGCGGTATCCCAGCTGCTGCGCCGCCTCGCGGACGGTCTCTGCGGTCCGGGTCGAGACGCGGCCCCGCCACTTCCCGCCGAGCACCAGGGAGACGCTGGCCTGTGAGACGCCTGCCGCGCGCGCCACGTCGCGACTGGTGGGCCTGGAGGCAGAGGGCTTCACGTCGCGGGGCTCCGGCGGATGAGAGATGGACCTGGACACTGCGGTCATGGTACGTATGAGCGCGACGACGTTATACGTAACACGCGAGGAGTCACAGTGGCGAGGAAGCCGACCGGGTACGGCGAACTACTGCGCACACGGCACGCCGCCAGGCTGCTTGCGGGCACCCTGGTCGGTCGGCTGCCGAACGCCACCGCGCACGTCGCGATCGTTCTCTTCGTCCGCGCCGAGGGCGGCAGCTACACCCTCGCCGGCGTGCTCGCGACCGTGTACGGACTGGCCACCGCGATCGGCCAGCCGCTCCTCGGGCGGGCCGTCGACCTCCACGGCCAGCCGCGGGTGATGCTGCCGGCCGCGGTCGTCTCCGCCCTCGGCATGGTCGCCTTCGCCGTCGTCGGTGTCGAACCGCTGGGCGCCGCGGCGCTGGCCGTGCTGGTTGCGGGTGTCTTCACCCCGCCGCTGGAGGGCGGGCTGCGCGCGCTGTGGCCGAGTGTCCTCAAGCGGCAGGACCGGGTGCACAAGGCGTACGCGCTCGACTCGGTGGCGCAGGAAGTGATGTTCACCGTGGGCCCGTTGGCGGTGACGGTGTGCGTGGCGCTGTGGTCGGAGGCGACCGCGCTGCTGGTGATCAACCTGATCGGGGTGCTCGGCGCCCTCTCGGTCGCGGTCTCGCAGCCCTCGCGCTCCTGGCGCAGCGCGCCCCGCGAGGCGCACTGGCTGGGGGCGCTGCGCTCGGCGGGCCTGCTCGCGCTGCTCGGTGCCTTCGTGTTCGTCGGGATGGCGCTCGGCTCGATCACGGTCGCCGCGGTCGCCTACGCCGACGAGCAGACCGGCGTCAGCGGCAACGTCGTGTACGCGCTGCTGATGTCCGGGATCGGCTTCGGCGCACTGGTGGGCGGGCTGGCGTACGGCGCCCGGGAGTGGGCGGGCGCACCGGAGCCGCGGCTGCTGGTGCTGATCGGGCTGCTGGCACTGGGCTATCTGCCGTTGATGCTGACGCCCTCCTACGTTGCGATGACGGTGCTCACCTGCCTCGCGGGCGTCTTCCTCGCGCCGGCTCTGAGCTGCGCCTTCGTGGTCGTCGACCGGCACGCGCCCGCTGGTACGGTCACCGAGGCGTTCTCCTGGCTGGTGACGACCTTCGGTGTGGGCGCCGCGCTCGGCACCGCCGTCGTCGGACCGTCCATCGAGAGCGGGGGAGTCACCGGGGGATTCGCCGTGCCGGGCGCCGCGGGAGTGGCGGGTTTCCTGCTCCTGGTGCTGACGCGCCGTGCGCTCGCCGCTCCCCGCCGGACCGGGCTGCCGCCGGTGGCCGGGCAAAGTGATCCCAGCCGCGCGGCCGAACCCGGTTTCAAGACCGGTCATCAGGCGTAATGTTCATGCATGGACCGCCGAATCTTCGGGCTGGAGAACGAGTACGGCGTCACATGTACGTTCCGCGGGCAGCGTCGGCTGTCGCCGGACGAAGTGGCGCGGTACCTCTTCCGCCGTGTCGTGTCATGGGGCCGCAGCAGCAACGTGTTCCTGCGCAACGGCGCCCGTCTCTACCTCGACGTGGGTTCGCACCCGGAGTACGCCACTCCTGAGTGCGACAACGTGACCGAGCTGGTCACCCACGACAAGGCGGGCGAACGCATCCTGGAAGGTCTGCTGGTGGACGCGGAGCGCCGGCTCCACGAGGAGGGGATCGCCGGCGACGTCTACCTGTTCAAGAACAACACCGACTCAGCGGGGAACTCCTACGGCTGCCACGAGAACTACCTCGTGGGCCGCCACGGCGAGTTCTCCCGGCTGGCCGACGTGCTGATCCCGTTCCTGGTCACGCGTCAGCTGATCTGCGGCGCCGGCAAGGTGCTGCAGACGCCGCGCGGCGCCGTCTACTGCGTCAGCCAGCGAGCCGAGCACATCTGGGAGGGCGTCAGCTCGGCGACCACCCGTTCCCGACCCATCATCAACACCAGGGACGAACCCCACGCGGACGCGGAGCGCTACCGCAGACTCCACGTCATCGTCGGCGACTCCAACATGTCCGAGACCACCATGCTCCTCAAGGTGGGCGCCACCGACCTCGTGCTGCGGATGATCGAGGCGGGCACCGTGATGCGCGACCTCACCCTGGAGAACCCGATCCGGGCGATCCGGGAGGTCAGCCACGACATCACCGGTCAGCGCAAGGTGCGTCTGGCCAGCGGCCGGGAGGCCTCGGCGCTCGAGGTGCAGCAGGAGTACTACGAGAAGGCCGCCGACTTCGCCGACCGCCGGGGAATCCGCACGGGTCTGATCGAGCAGGTCCTGGAGCTCTGGGGACGGACCCTGGAGGCCGTGCGCACCCAGGAGCTGGACCGGGTCAACACCGAGATCGACTGGGTGATGAAGTACCAGCTCATCGAGCGGTACCGGAACAAGCACCAGATGCCGATGTCCCACCCCCGGGTCGCGCAGCTGGACCTGGCCTACCACGACATCCACCGCCGGCGCGGTCTGTACTACCTCCTGGAGCGCAAGGGGCACGCCAAGCGGATCTGCAACGACCTCAAGATCTTCGAGGCCAAGTCGGTTCCGCCGCAGACCACTCGTGCACGGCTGCGCGGCGACTTCATCCGGCGCGCACAGGAGCAGCGCCGGGACTTCACCGTCGACTGGGTGCACCTCAAGCTCAACGACCAGGCGCAGCGCACCGTGCTGTGCAAGGACCCCTTCCGGTCGGTCGACGAGCGAGTGGAGAAGCTGATCGCGGGCATGTAGGACATCTCGTCCACACCGTCCCGACGCGGGCCGCACAGCGCTGGTTGTGCGGCCCGCACCACGTCGTAGAGTGGCGCGCACTGTCCATCCGCCGTTCGACCAAACGAGGACACCGTGCGCCGACGCTCCCTCCTACTCGCTCTCCCCGCTGGCCTTGTCGCCCTCTCCGGCTGCGGTGACGACAGCGGCGACTCCGGTTCCAAGGAGAGCCCCAGCCCCGACGCCTCGAGCCCCGGTCCGGAGGCCGCCAAGCCCGGCAAGGTGGTCGACGGCCCGCTGCCGGAGATCACCGAGGGCACCGGCTTCGGCGAGACCCCCAAGCTCGCCAAGGCGACCGGCAAGCCCTCCCCGCACATCGCGGTGCAGGTGCCGGTCGAGGGCAAGGGCACCAAGGTCGCCAAGGGCGACTACGTCCAGGTCGACTACCTGGGCCAGGTCTGGGGAGCGGAGAAGACCTTCGAGTCGACCTTCGGCAAGGACCAGAGCGCCGTCTTCCCGATCGGGCAGCAGCAGATCCTGCCGGCGTGGGACCAGGTGCTCGTCGGCAAGACCGTCGGCAGCCGCGTCCAGATGGCCGTGCCGCCCAAGTACGGCTTCGGCGAGCAGGGCCAGCCGCAGCTGAAGATCAAGCCGGACGACACCTCGGTCTGGGTCCTGGACGTGGTGGACACCTTCAACGCCAAGAGCTCGGCCAAGGGCGAGAAGGTCGCGCAGGACGACGTCGACCTGCCGAAGGTCGGCACCAACACCAACGGCAAGGCCCCCTCCATCGAGGTGCCGGACACCAAGGCGCCGAAGAAGCTGGTCTCCAGCTACGTCATCGAGGGCGACGGTCCGAAGGTCGCCGAGGGCGGCTCGGTGCTCGTGCACTACCGAGGCGTGCTGTGGGACGGCGGCAAGGAGTTCGACGCCTCGTACAACAACAACACCCTCGCCCAGTTCTCGCTCCAGCAGGTCGTGGAGGGCTGGTCCAAGGGGCTGGCGGGCAAGAAGGCCGGCAGCCGGGTGCTGATCGTCGTACCGCCGGAGCAGGGTTACGGTAAGGAGGGCCAGGGCGACAAGATCCCCGGGAACTCGACGCTGGTCTTCAGCGTCGACATCCTGGCGGCCATGTGACGTTCGCCCGGGTCTCCCCGTAACTCTCCAAGGAGCATTCACGTGAGCATCGACAAGCCTGAGGTGGACTTTCCCGAGGGCGAGCCGCCGGCGGACCTCGAGGTCAAGGACCTCTGGGAGGGCGACGGCCCGGTGGCCAAGGCCGGGGACAACGTCTCCGTGCACTACGTCGGCGTCGCCTTCAGCACGGGCGAGGAGTTCGACGCCTCGTGGAACCGCGGCCGGCCGCTGCAGTTCCAGCTGGGCATCGGACAGGTCATCAGCGGCTGGGACCGCGGCGTCCAGGGCATGAAGGTCGGCGGTCGCCGCCGGCTGACCATCCCCCCGCACCTGGCGTACGGCGACCGCGGCGCGGGCAGCGCGATCAAGCCGGGCGAGACGCTGATCTTCGTCTGCGATCTGGTCTCCGTCTGAGGCGTCCGCTGCACGAGGCAGTGCCGGAGGTCCCGTACCACAGGGTGCGGGGCCTCCGTCGTCTGTTTGGTCGGTATGTGCTGGTGGCGGTACGGTCGGCGTCGATACCGGTAGCAGAAGGGGCGCCCATGGCGATCGCCAAGGCCGAGCGGCTGATGAACCTGGCGCTGTGTCTGCTGGGTACGGGACGGCCGCTGACCAAGCGGGAGTTGAGGTCCTCGATCGAGGCGTATCTGGAGGCCGGGTCCGAGGACTCCTTCAACCGCATGTTCGAGCGCGACAAGGACGATCTGCGCGAACTGGGCCTGGTCATCGAGACCGTGGAGAACTTCGAGGGCGAGGTCGGCTACCACGCCCGCCGCGACCGCAACCGGCTGCCCGATGTCTCGCTCGACGCCGAGGAGGCCGCGGCGCTCCAACTCGCGGCCAAGGTGTGGCAGCAGGCGAGACTCGCCGGAGCGGCGAGCGGGGCGCTGCAGAAGCTGCGCGCCGCCGGCATGCCGGACAGCGAGGCGGGCGCCGGCTCCTACGACGCGCTCGAACCGCGCATCCCGGCGAGGGAGGCGGCGTTCGAACCGCTGATGCTCGCCTGCCGCGACCGCCGGCCGGTGGTCTTCGCCTACCGCAAGTCCAACTCCGCCAAGGCCGAGCGGCGCCAGGTCGAGCCCTGGATCCTGGAGTGCTGGCGGGGGCACTGGTACCTCGCCGGCTGGGACCGCGACCGCCGGGCCGAGCGGGTCTTCCGCCTCTCCCGCATCACCGGGCCGGTCCGCTCGCGGGTCGGCGAGTACACCGCAGAGGTGCCGGAGCAGGTACGGGTGCGGGAGACCACCGAGCGCTGGGCCGGTGAGGGCGCCACCACCGAGAGCGCGCTGATCCGGCTGCGCCGGGGCTGCGGTTACCCGCTGCGCGCCAGAGCCACCCGGGTGCGGGAACTCGGCGACGGCTGGGAGGAGTTGGAGATCCCGTACGGGCACGGGCTGGACGCCTGGCTGGCGGAGTTCGGGCCCGATGTGGTGGTGCTGGAGCCCGCCGAGCTGCGTGCGGACATCGTCGACCGGCTGCGTGCCGTGGCCAAGGGCTGAGGGGGCGGGACGTGGCGACCAACGCCATCGACCAGACGAGGCGGATGCTCTCGCTGGTGACGTATCTCAGGGAGCGTCCGGGCGCCCGCGTCGAGGACGTGGCGCGCGCCTTCGGCGTGACCCCGGACGAGCTGATCTCCGACCTCAACGTGCTGCCGATGTGCGGGACCAGCTTTCGCGGCGGTGACCTGCTGGACATCGACACCGACGGCGAGCACATCTGGTGGCACAACTCCGAGGCGGTGACGGGCGGTGAGCCGCTGCGCATCGCCGCCGACGAGGCGACCGCGCTGCTGGTGGCCGCCCGCGCGGTGGCCACCCTGCCGGGCCTGCGCGAGAGCGACCGGCTGGCGCTGCTGCGCGCCACCGCCAAGCTCGAGACCGCCGCGGGGGACAGTGCCGCGGCCAGCGCACGGCTGGCGGTGACCTTCGAGTCCGAGGGCGGGGTCTTCGCCGACCTCGACCGCGCCATCGCCGAGCGCCGCCGGGTCTGGCTCCGTTACTACTCGCCCTCCCGCGACGAGTTGACCGAGCGCGAGGTCGACCCCATCCGGCTCTTCGTGCTGGGGCACACCTACGTCGAGGCGTGGTGCCGGCTCTCGGAGGCCCGGCGCACCTTCCGGCTCGACCGCGTCGCGGAGATCGCACTGCTCGACAAGCCGGCCGACCCGCCGTCGATCGAGCCGCGCGATCTGTCCGCCGGCCTGGTCCAGCCCTCGGAGGACGACCCGGAGGTCGTCGTGGAGGTCGGCCCCGGCGGTCGCTGGGTCGCCGAGTACTACCCGCACGACAGCGCCGAGGAGCGCCCCGACGGCGGCCTGCGGATCGTGCTGAGGTCGCCCGACCCGGCGTCACTTCGCAGGCTGGCGCTGCGACTCGGCCGCGACGGCCGGATCACCGAGCCGGAGGAGCTCGCGCACGCCGCCGCCGATGCCGCCAGGGCCGCCCTGGCGGCGTACGAGGACGACGCGGTCCACTAGGCTCGTGGCATGTTCTGGCCGATGTTCTTTCTCGTCTGCGCTTTCCTCGGCGTCGCGGTGCTGGGCGTGCTGGCGGTCCGTGTGGGACTGGAGGTCCGGCGCTTCTCCCGCGCGGTGGGCGACAGTGCCGAGCGCATCGCCCGTGCCGCGGAGGAGCTGGAGCGTTCCGCCGAGCCTCTGAGCGGCCATGTTGCCCTCACCCGGCGGGGTTGAGCGGGCCGGTTCGCGCCCAACCGGGCAGTACGGGCGACCGCTTCGGGCGCGTGCCGGGCACGAGGCGGGGCCGGGCGGCGGGCCGGCCGTTGCGCGCTGCGGCCGATGTCGGGTGACCCGGCCGGTCAGCCGGGGGATGCGCGGGGATTGCCAGGCGTTTACCCTCCCGCGTTACGATGATTTCCGTCGGGATACGGTCGGGCATGCTGGCGACCGGTCGATACCGCACACGTATCGTCGAAACCGCTACGTACCACAGCCTCGGTGAGAAGGTAGACACATGATTGGTCAGGTCGGTCCTTGGCAGCTGGTGATTCTGGTTGCCCTCGTCGTGGTGATCTTCGGCGCGAAGCGGCTTCCGGACACCGCCCGTTCGCTCGGCAAGTCCCTGCGCATCCTCAAGAGTGAGACCGCCGCGATGAAGAAGGACGGTGGCTCCTCCTCGGACACCGGCCGCGCCGAGTCCACCGAGGCGCGCACCGACGCCGACGCCGCCACCCCCTCCCGCACCATCCAGGCCGCCCCCGGCGATGTGAGCAGCGCCCGCCCGGTCGACGAGCCCAAGCGCACCAGCCAGGGCTGAGACCAGCAGTAAGTCATCGTCGGCAGCGGGCGGCCCTACGGCCTCCCGGCGGCCCCCGTGGGACGGGGGCCGCGTCGTGAGATAGGGACGTGGGTTGCTGAAGTCCGCCCGCAAGCAGAGCTCCGCGCGCAAGCAGAGCAAGGACCCCGAGGGGCGGATGCCCCTGGTGGAGCACCTGCGCGAGCTGCGCAACCGGATGGTCAAGTCGCTGCTGGCCGTGGTGCCGCTGATGGTGGTGGCGCTGTTCTTCGCCAAGGACATCATCGAGTTCATCACCGACCCGGTCCCGCAGTGCACCAGCGAGCTGGAGGCCGCAGCGCAGGAGGGCCGCTGCGCGGTGCTCTCCCAGGTCGGTCTGACCTCGCCCTTCACCACGTTCATCAAGGTGTCGCTGATCACTTCCCTGGTGGCCGCGGCGCCGGTCTGGCTGTACCAGATGTGGGCGTTCCTCGCGCCCGGTCTGCACAGCAAGGAGAAGAAGTACGCGCTTTCCACGGTGGCGTTCGGCACGCCGCTCTTCCTCACCGGCGCCTACCTGGCGTACTGGGTGCTGCCGCACGCCGTGCCGGTTCTGCTGAGCTTCAGCATCGACGGTTCGACGAACTACATCACCGCCGACGACATGATCGACATCTCGGTGAAGCTGACGCTTGCCTTCGGGCTCGCCTTCCAGCTCCCGCTGGTGCTCACCCTGCTCAACCTCGGCGGTGTGCTCACCGGCCGCCGGATGCTGAGCTGGTGGCGCGGCATGGTGATGGGCATCTCGATCTTCGCGGCCCTGGTGACCCCGACCGATCCGCTGTCGATGATCGTGCTCGCGGTGCCGATCATCGGGCTCTACTTCGCCGCCACCGGCTTCGCGATGCTCAACGACCGTCGCAAGGCCAAGGCCGACCCGGACGCCGACCTCGACGACGACGAGGCCTCCGACATCGATCTGACGCCCTCCACCATCGGAGGCGCGAGCGAGGTCGAGGGTGACGACGGACGTCACGGCAACGGCCACGTCAACGGCACCGACCGCCACCGCGGCGGCCTGGACGACGCGACCTGACGAGCGGTGGGCGGGAGCCGGCGATGACGCCCGGCCCCGCCCGCACCCGCGTCCGTCGGGAGCGGCGGCAGTGGTGAACGGCCGGTTGCCGGCGGCGTCACGGGCAGAGCGAAAAACGTCTCGGTGACTGTCAGGGGTGGCCGGTAGTCTCGTACCACGATGACCGACGACAAGTCCCCCGCTGAGCGGTACGCGGCGGCCAAGAAGCGCAACGCCGACCAGGCGACGGCGCTCGCCCCCTTCCGCGAGATGTACGACTTCGAGCTGGACGAGTTCCAGATCCAGGCATGCCAGGCGTTGGAGGCCGGCAAGGGAGTGCTGGTGGCGGCGCCCACCGGTTCGGGCAAGACCATCGTGGGCGAGTTCGCCGTCCATCTGGCGCTCAGCCAGGGGCGCAAGTGCTTCTACACGACCCCCATCAAGGCGCTGTCCAACCAGAAGTTCAACGATCTCTCCGCCCGCTACGGCGCGGACAGGGTCGGGCTGCTGACCGGCGACAACAGCGTGAACGGCGACGCCCCGGTGATCGTCATGACCACCGAGGTCCTGCGGAACATGCTCTACGCGGGTTCGCGGGCCCTGGAGGGCCTGGGGCACGTGGTGATGGACGAGGTGCACTACCTCTCCGACCGCTTCCGCGGCGCCGTCTGGGAAGAGGTGATCATCCACCTTCCCGAGTCGGTCAACCTCGTCTCGCTCTCCGCGACGGTCTCCAACGCCGAGGAGTTCGGCGACTGGCTGGACACGGTGCGCGGTGACACCGAGGTGATCGTCTCCGAGCACCGCCCGGTGCCGCTGTGGCAGCACGTCCTGGCGGGCCGGCGGATGTACGACCTCTTCGAGGAGAAGAGCGGGCGCCGCGAGGTCAACCCGGACCTGCTGCGCATGGCCCGGATGGAGAACAGCCGCGTGTCCGGCCCGCGGGACCGCAGGCGCGGCCCGCGGCGCGAGGCGGACCGGGAGCGCGAGCGCCGTCAGCGCACGCGGATCTGGACACCCAGCCGCGCGGAGGTGATCGACCGGCTGGACTCCGAGGGCCTGCTGCCCGCGATCACGTTCATCTTCAGTCGGGCGGGCTGCCAGGCGGCCGTGCAGCAGTGCCTCTACGCCGGGCTGCGGCTCAACGACACCGAGGCGCGGGCGCGGGTGCGGGCGATCGTCGAGGAGCGCACCGCGGCAATCCCGGACGAAGACCTGCACGTGCTCGGCTACTTCGAGTTCCTCGAGGGCCTCGAGCGGGGCATCGCCGCGCACCACGCGGGGATGCTGCCCACCTTCAAGGAGGTGGTGGAGGAGCTCTTCGTCAAGGGGCTGGTCAAGGCCGTCTTCGCCACCGAGACACTGGCGCTCGGCATCAACATGCCCGCGCGTTCGGTGGTGTTGGAGAAGCTGGTCAAGTGGAACGGCGAGCAGCACGCGGACATCACGCCCGGTGAGTTCACGCAGCTGACGGGCCGGGCGGGTCGGCGCGGCATCGACGTAGAGGGCCACGCGGTCGTGCTGTGGCAGCGCGGTATGGACCCGGGTGCGGTCGCCGGGCTCGCCGGCACCCGTACGTATCCGCTGCGGTCCTCCTTCAAGCCGTCGTACAACATGGCGGTCAACCTGGTCGAGCAGTTCGGCCGGCACCGCTCGCGCGAGCTGCTGGAGACCTCCTTCGCCCAGTTCCAGGCGGACCGTTCGGTGGTCGGCATCTCCCGCCAGGTGCAGAAGAACGAGGAGGGGCTGGAGGGCTACCGGGAGGGCATGACCTGCCACCTCGGCGACTTCGAGCAGTACGCCCGGCTGCGCCGCGATCTGAAGGACCGGGAGAACGAGCTGGCGAGGGAGGGCGTGGCCCAGCGCAGGGCGCAGGCCGCCGCCGCGCTGGAGAAGCTCAAGCCGGGCGATGTCATCCATGTGCCGACCGGCCGCTTCGCGGGCCTGGCGCTGGTGCTGGACCCCGGTCTGCCGTCCGGGCGCGCCCAGGGCCGTCGCGGCACGGACCACCACGACGGTCCGCGGCCGCTGGTGCTCACCGCGCAGCGGCAGGTCAAGCGGCTGGCCGGGATCGACTTCCCGGTGGCGGTCGAGCCGTTGGACCGGATGCGCATCCCCAAGAGCTTCAACGCCCGCAGCCCGCAGTCCCGTCGGGACCTCGCCTCGGCGCTGCGCACCAGGGCGGGCCACCACGAGCCGCAGCGCCACCGCAGACAGCGGGCCGCGGCCGCGGACGACCACGAGATCAGCAGGTTGCGCGCGGAGCTGCGCGCACACCCCTGCCACGGCTGCGACGAGCGGGAGGACCACGCCCGGTGGGCGGAGCGGTACCACCGACTGCGGCGTGACACCCGTCAGTTGGAGCGCCGTATCGAGGGCCGCACCAACACCATCGCGCGCACCTTCGACCGGGTGTACGCGCTGCTGGCCGATCTGGGCTATCTCAGCGGGGACGAGGTGACGGTCGACGGCAAGCGGCTGGCGAGGCTGTACGGCGAGCTCGATCTGCTCGCCGCCGAGAGTCTGCGCGAGGGCGTCTGGGAGGGTCTGCCGCCGTCCGAACTGGCGTCCTGCGTCTCGGCGTTGGTCTTCGAGGCCCGTGCCGCCGACGACGCGCTGCCGCCGCGGCTGCCGACGGGGCGCGCCAAGGAGGCGCTGGGCGAGATGGTCCGCATCTGGGGCAGGCTGGACTCCCTGGAGGACCAGCACCGCATCACCCAGTCCGAGGGCGTCGGGCTGCGGGAGCCGGATCTCGGTTTCGCCTGGGCTGCCTATCTGTGGGCCGAGGGGCACGGGCTGGACGTGGTGCTGCGCGATGTGGACATGCCGGCGGGCGACTTCGTGCGCTGGTGCAAGCAGGTGATCGACGTGCTCCAGCAGGTCGCGGTCGCCGCGGGCAGTGGCGGCACGGTGGCGAAGAACGCGCGTCGTGCGGTGGAGGCGATGCAGCGCGGCGTTGTCGCCTACACCTCGGTGGGCTAGTCGCCGTCCCTTGTCCGGGTGGTCAACCTCCCTTTGCCCGGGGGCGGTTGACCACCCGATCGGGTGGCGGGATGTTGGCTGCACATCCGTTGCTCCAGGGGAGGACGCTGTGCGCAGTCGACCGCTTGTCCGAGGTTTTCTCCGGCTGGTGGGAGCCCTCACCGGGCTCGCCTCCGCCGCCGCGCTCACCACCGCCGCCCAGGCCGGACCGCCGCGCGACCCCGCGGGCGGGCTGCGGCTGAACCAGGTCCAGACCGTCGCGACCCACAACAGCTACCACCGCGAGGTCGGTTTCGCGGAGCAGCGGGTGATGGGGGAGTACGACGCGAACTTCGGCAATCTGCTCTACAGCCACGCCTCGCTCCCGGTGCAGTTCGCCGAGCAGAAGGTGCGCGGGATCGAGCTGGACGTCTTCCCCGACCCGCGTGGCGGGCTCTACGCCGATCCCCTGATCCGTGACTTCGCGGGCCGACCGCCGCTCGCGGAGCCCGAGTTGGAGCGACCCGGTTTCAAGGTGCTGCACTGGGCGGACTTCGACTACGCGAGCAGCTGCGCGAGCCTGCGCGGCTGTCTGCGCCAGGTCAAGCGGTGGTCGGACGCCAACCCGGGCCATGTGACCGTCCCGATCCTGCTGGAGCTCAAGCGCACCGATCCGCAGTTCGAGAAGCTCGGCGGTGCGGTGAGCCCGGAGTGGACCACCGGGATGCTGGACGCCCTGGATGCGGAGATCCGTACGGTCTTCGGCGAGGACCGCACGGTCACCCCCGACGATCTGCGCAGGGAGGGGCGGACGTTGGAGGAGTCGGTGCTGCGGCACGGCTGGCCGAAGGTCGCCGACACCCGTGGACAGGTGATGTTCCTGATGGACAACGACGACCGTGCGATCCAGGACGCCTACCGCGCGGGCGGCCGGGAGAGCCTTCAGGGCCGGGTGCTGTTCACCGACGCCGAACCGGGCCGCCCGGACGCGGCGTTCGTCAAGGAGAACGATCCGACGGGTGCGGGCGGCGCGAAGATCACCGAGCTCGTCGAGCGCGGCTACTACGTGCGCACCCGTTCCGACATCCCGCTGGAGCAGGCGAGCACCGGGGACCGAACGATGCTGCGGGCCGCCCTGGCCTCGGGCGCCCAGATGGTCTCCACCGATTTCCCCTCGCCCGGCATGGCCGCCCGCTACGGCTCGGACTACACCGCACGGCTGCCCGAGGGCGCCACCGTGCGGTGCAATCCGGTCAGCGTGTCCGCCGAGCGCTGTCCGGGGCGCGACCTGGAGCGGGACCGGCTAGCTCGCCGCTGACAGACCGACCGGCCGCCGCTCCTGCTCGGCCTCGACCTGGGCGTTCCACTCGGGCTTGGCCGCCTGCCAGCCGTCCTCGTCGTGACCGAGGCGCCAGTAGCCGGAGACCGAGAGCCTCTCGCGGGGCACCAGACGTTCCATCCGCAGATGGCGGCGGATCTCCCGCACCCAGCCGGCCTCGCCGTGGACGAACACCTGCGGATCGCCCGTCCAGTCCTCGATTCCGCGCACCGCCTCGAGCAGGGCGCTGCGGGTGCGGCCGGGCCCGCGGTGCAGCCACCGCACCCTGGTGCCGGGCGCGGTGGCCAACTCCTGCTCCTCCTGCGGCCCTTCGACCTCCAGCAGGACCTCGGCCCGCGCTCCCGAGGGCATCCGCTCGATCGCCGCGGCGATCGCGGGCAGCGCGCTCTCGTCGCCGACCAGCAGATGCCAGCCGGCGCTCGGGTCCGGGCAGTAGCCGCCGCCGGGCCCGAGGATCCGGATGGCGGTGCCGGGCTGCGCGGCTCTCGCCCACGGCCCCGCGAGGCCGCTGTCGCCGTGCACGACGAAGTCGATCGTCAGCTCCCCGGCCTGCGGGTCGAAGCGGCGCACGGTGTACGTCCGCATGGCCGGCCACTGGTCGCGGGGGAGCTCCTCGCGGATGCGCGCGATGTCGAACGGCTCCGGGTGGCTGAAGCCGGGCTGCGGGAAGAGCAGTTTGACGTAGTGGTCCGTGTACTGGCCGACGGGCAGCCCGGCCAACTCCTCGCCTCCCAGCACCACTCTGATCATGTGGGGTGTGAGCCACTGGGTGCGCACAACGGTCAGAAGGCGGCTCGTCGGTCGGCTGCGTACCGGACGTGTGGACACGGGGACTCCTACCGGGACAGGACTGCATGAATGGTTAGGGGAGCCTAACCTAACAGTTCATTGCTCCAGGGTCTCCAGCAGTCGGCGCAGCGAGCTGCCCAGCCCCCAGCGCTCGCCCAGCTCCCGCACCGCCTCCGGGTCGCGGGGCGTACGGGGCAGGGCCGGCTCCAGGGCGGGGAGGGAAACGTCGTGCGCGACCCTGACGACCTTGGGGGCGACCGCGAGATAGGGCCGTGCCTCGTTCAGACGCCGGCGCTGCGCCGGTGTGACCGAGGAGGTCGGGTCCTCGGCCGCGGCCAGGATCCCCGCCAGGTCCTTGTGTGCGGCCAGCAGCTTCGCCGCGGTCTTCTCGCCGATGCCGGGCACACCGGGCAGGCCGTCGCTGGGGTCGCCGCGCAGCAGGGCGAGATCGAGGTAACCGGAGCCGTCGACCGCGTACTTGCTCTCCAGCGCGGCGCCGTCGAAGACGTCGAGCTGTCCCACGCCCTTGACCGGGTAGAGGACCCGTACCCGCCGCTCGTCGTCCACGAGCTGGAAGAGGTCGCGGTCCCCGGTGACGATGTCCACCGGGCCGCGCGCCCGCGCGGCGAGGGTGCCGATGACGTCGTCCGCCTCGTAGCCCGCTGCGCCTGCCCGGGCGATGCCGACGGCGTCCAGGACCTCGTCGATGATCGGCACCTGCGGGGCGAGGGTGTCGGGGACCTCCTCGGCGTCCGGGCCGCTCGCGGCCTCCTCCGCGACGCGGTGCGCCTTGTAGGAGGGGATCAGCTCGACTCTCCAGGCGGGTCGCCAGTCGAAGTCCATGCAGGCCACCAGCTCGTCGGGCCGGTGGTCCTGCACGAGGCGGGTGATGAAGTCCAGCAGCCCCCGCACCGCGTTGACCGGGGTGCCGTCGGGGGCCCGTACCGACTCGGGGACCCCGAAGTAGGCGCGGAAGTAGAGCGAGGAAGTGTCCAGCAGCATCTGGTGCGGTGTCGTCGTCACAGCCCCGATTTTGCCGCAAGGCAGCGGGGCGAACCGCCGTGAATCCGGCGGTGGGAGAAGAACTGAATCATGGGACGCATGGGATCATGCCTTCTGGGCAGGTGCGGCCAGCCGGCCAATGGGGCGCCGGCGGCCGAAACTGGAAACCGAGAGCAGAGGACGAGTGCGTGGCCGCGCAGCAGAGTCAAGAGAGCACGGACGAGGGTCCGGCTCGTCAGGAGGGCGCCGGGCAAGGGCGTCTGGCGACGATCGAACCGAGAGTGTTCTTCCCGGCGGCGATCATCATCGTCGCGTTCGTCATCTACGCCACCCTCTTCCGAGACCAGGCCGCGAGCCACGTCAGCTCCATTCAGGAGAACGTGGTGGGCGGCCTGGGCTGGTACTACACCGCCCTGGTGTCGCTGTTCGTGATCTTCGCCATCTGGGTCGGAGTGGGTCGCTACGGTGACATCCGGCTGGGCAAGGACGACGAGAAGCCCGAGTTCGGCATCGCCTCCTGGCTCGCGATGCTCTTCGCCTGCGGCATGGGAATCGGCCTGGTCTTCTGGGGTGTGGCCGAGCCGCTCACCCACTTCGACAGCCCGCGGCCCGGCACCGGTGACGACCCGGCAGAGCAGAACCAGGCCGCGATGGTGCAGACGTTCCTGCACTGGGGCGTCCACCCGTGGGCGATCTACGTGGTCGTCGGCCTCGCCGTGGCCTACGCGGTGCACCGCAAGGGCCGTCCGGTCTCGATCCGCTGGGCGCTGGAGCCGATCTTCGGCGACAAGATCAAGGGCGCCTGGGGCAACGTCATCGACGTCGTCGCCATCATCGGCACCCTCTTCGGTGTGGCGACCTCGCTGGGCCTGGGTGTCCTCCAGATCTCCGCGGGCATCGACTTCAAGGGCTGGATCGACGATCCGGGCAAGGGCGTGCTGGTCGCGCTGATCGTCGGCATCACGCTCCTGGCGACGATCTCCGTGGTCTCCGGCGTCGCCCGCGGCATCAAGTGGCTGTCCAACATCAACATGGTGATGGCCCTGATCCTGATGCTCTTCGTCCTGATCGCGGGGCCGACGCTGTTCATCATGAACGGCTTCGTGGAGGACATCGGCGGCTATCTGCAGAGCATCCTCTCGCTGAGCTTCGACACCGGCGCCACCCAGGGCGACGAGGGAACCCAGTGGGTCAGTGACTGGACGGTCTTCTACTGGGGCTGGTGGATCTCCTGGTCGCCGTTCGTCGGCATCTTCATCGCACGGATCTCCCGCGGCCGTACGGTCCGTGAGTTCGTGTGCGGTGTGCTGCTCGTCCCGACGGTGCTCACCTTCTTCTGGTTCGCCGTCTTCGGCGGCGCGGCCATCCACCGCGAGGAGTTCGGCGCCGGCGGTCTGATCGACTCCGAGGCTGACACCGCCGTCAACCGCGACAGCGCCCTCTTCCAGCTGCTGGACACCATGCCCGGCGGTGCGCTGGTGGCAGGGTTCGCGCTGCTGCTGATCGTGCTCTTCTTCGTCACCTCCTCCGACTCCGGCAGCTACGTGGTGGACATGCTGTCCTCCGGCGGCGACCCCGACCCGCCCACCTGGAGCCGGGTGTTCTGGTCGATGGCCGAGGGCGCGGTCGCGATCGCACTGCTGGTGGCCAGCGGTACCGGTACGGCCGCGCTGGACACCTTGCAGACGACGGCGATCCTCATCGCGCTGCCGTTCAGTGTGGTGATGATCGGTATGTGCTTCGCGACGATCAAGTCCTTCCACCAGGAACGGCAGGCCTATCTGGCCGCCCAGCGCAAGAAGCAGCACGAGAAGATCATCGGTGACACGGTCGCCGCCATCGAGGAGGGCATGGAGAACGGCACGTTCTCCGACTCCGGCGGCGGGAACGGCGGGCGCGGCCCGGACGACGCCCGTACCGATCTGAGCAAGAAGGGCTGACCCACCGGGCGGTGTACGCCCCCTGCCCCAGAGGTGGCCCCGTGTCGACCGGCCGGTCGACACGGGGCCACCGTCGTGTGCGGCGCGCGGTGTCGGGCGTGGGGCGCGGTGGCAAGCCCGGCGTCCCGACAGCCCGGCGTCCCGACAGCCCGACAGTCCGTCGGCCCGTCGGGGGCGTCCCGGTGGGCGGGCGGCTCGGCCCGTCAGCGCGTCGCGTCGATGAGCCCCCGCATCACCCGCAGGTCCTCGCCCGCCTCCGGGTGCCACTGGACGGCGAGCACGAACCCGCGCGTCACCGACATCTCCAGCGCCTCGACGGTGCCGTCCTGCGCGTACGCGCTCACCGTCAGCGAATCGCCGACCCGGTCCACGGCCTGGTGGTGGTAGGTCGGCACCTCCAGCGGCCCGTCCAGCAGCGCCGAGAGGCGAGTGCCCTCGACGGGGGTGACCAGGTGGGAGGAGAAGACGCCGGGCGGTCCGCCGTGGCCCTCCAGATGCTGGTTCAGCGTGCCGCCGCAGACCACGTTGAGCAGCTGCATGCCGCGGCAGATGCCCAGGAGCGGCAGTCGTGCGTCGAGTGCCGCCTCGATCAGCGCCGTCTCCCAGGCGTCGCGCGCCGGATGGGCCGCGCCGGTGTGCGGTCCGGGTTCGGCCCCGTAGCGGTCGGGCGCGATGTCGGAGCCGCCGGCGACCACCAGCGCGTCGAGCCGGGCCACCGCGTGTGCGGCGGCGTGCGGGTTCTCGTCCGGCGGCAGCAGCGCTGCGACACCGCCGGAGCGCTGGACGAGCTGGTGGTAGCCGGCGGGCAGCAGCGCGGCGGGCAGATCCCAGACGCCCCATCTCGCGGGTTCGAGGTAGGTGCTGATGCCGACGAGCGGTGTGGGCACGGTGGTGGTCCCTTCCGGAGCGGTGTGGTCCGCGGACAGTGGCCGGTCGTACGGTCGAACGTCGTGCGGTCAAAGGTTGTGCTGGAGACCTTTGGTGCTCAGGGGAGGAAGCCGCGCAGCAGCGCCGCCGTGCCCGCGCAGTGCTCCCGCATCACCGAGCGGGCGCTCTCGGCGTCGCCCGCGAGCACCGCCTCGGCCAACTCCGTGTGCTGGCGCTGTGCGTGCTCCAGATTGCGGACCAACAGGGGTATGCGGTCCAGGAGTTGGTTCAGCCGGGCGCGCACCGTGGCGTACTCGGCGGTCAGCGACGGCGAGCCGGCGAGTTCGGCGAGCGTGAGGTGGAAGCGGGTGTCGTAGCGCCGGTAGGTGTCGGGGGAGGCGTCCCCGGTCGCGGCCAGCGCCTCGGCGAGGCGGTCCCGTGCGGCCGGGCACGGACGTCCGCGCGCGGCCAGTTCCGCGATGCCGACCTCGAGCACCTCGCGGAAGCGCAGGGTGTCCTCCAGATCGGCCGCCGACACGCCCGGGCCCTGCGGCAGTTGCGGATCCGTCGCGGGACGGCGGACGAACGTGCCGCCGTAGCGTCCGCGCACGCTCGTCACCAGGCCCTGTTCGGTGAGCGTGCGCAGCACCTCGCGCAGGGTGGCGCGGCTGACGCCGAGCCGGAGTGCGAGCTCGCGCTCGGCGGGCAGCCGGTCTCCCTCGGAGAGCAGATCGAGCCGGATGACCCGCAGGATCTGTTCGAGCGCCTCCTCGTACCCGTTGCCGCTGCGCACCGGGCGCAGCACGGGGGAGAGCAGGCCCTTCCCGTCCTCGGCCGACCGACGCTCGTCCATCGCGCTACTTCCCTCCCAAAGGTACGCGCCACTACCTTAGAGCCTCCGGTGTACGGACAGGAGGCCCTGTGACACAGCGCGTAACCGCGGCAGGTGCGGAAGCCACGCCCCCACTGCCCCTCGAGGAGCTGACCCGGCTCGTCGAACAGGGCGAGATCGACACCGTCGTCCTCGCCTTCACCGACATGCAGGGCAGACTCCAGGGCAAACGCTTCGCCGCCCGCTTCTTCCTGGACGACGTGGTCGGCCACGGCACCGAGGGCTGCAACTACCTCCTGGCCGTCGACGCCGACATGAACACCGTCGACGGCTACGCGATGTCCTCCTGGGAGCACGGCTACGGCGACTTCGCCATGCACCCCGACCTCGCCACCCTGCGCCGCACCCCCTGGAACCCCGGCACCGCGCTCGTCACCGCCGACCTCGCCCGGCTGGACGGCACGCCCGTACCCGCCTCGCCGCGGCAGATCCTGCGCCGCCAGCTGGAGAGGCTGGCCGAACGCGGCTGGAGCGCGTACGCCGGCACCGAGCTGGAGTTCATGGTCTTCCGCGACTCCTACGAGGACGCCTGGACCGGCGGCTACCGCACCATGACACCGGCCAACCTCTACAACGTCGACTACTCCGTGCTCGGCACCGGCCGGGTCGAACCGCTGCTGCGCCGCATCCGCAACGAGATGGCCGGGGCCGGGATGGCGGTGGAGTCGGCCAAGGGCGAGTGCAACCTCGGCCAGCACGAGATCGTCTTCCGCTACGACGACGCCCTCACCACCTGCGACCAGCACTCCGTCTACAAGACCGGAGCCAAGGAGATCGCCGCCCAGGAGGGCCGTTCGCTCACCTTCATGGCCAAGTACGACGAGCGCGAGGGCAACTCCTGCCACATCCACCTCTCGCTGCGCGACTCCGACGGCGCGCCGCTGCTCGCCGACGACAGCGGGCCGTACGGCATGTCGCGGACGATGCGCCACTTCCTGGCCGGACAGCTCGCCGCGCTGCGGGAGTTCACCCTGCTGTACGCCCCGAACATCAACTCCTACAAGCGCTTCAGCCCCGGATCCTTCGCGCCCACCTCCGTCGCCTGGGGCCCCGACAACCGCACCTGCGCCTACCGCATCGTCGGCCGCGGCCACTCCCACCGGCTGGAGAACCGGCTGCCCGGCGGCGACGTCAACCCCTACCTCGCCCTCGCGGGGATGATCGCGGCCGGACTCGACGGCATCGACCGGGAGTTGGAGCTGCCGCAGGAGTGCACCGGCAACGCCTACACGGGCGACGCCGAACAGGTGCCGGCCACCCTGCGCGACGCCGCCGAGCTCTGGGCCGGCAGCGCCCTCGCCCGGGAGGCGTTCGGGGACGAGGTCGTGGACCACTACCGCAACATGGCGCGGGTCGAACAGCAGGCATACGACACCGCGGTGACCGACTGGGAGCGCTACCGCTCCTTCGAACGCATGTGAGGCCGAGAAGTGACCGATCCGCACCGCACCGGTGAGCCCCCCGCCGACCCGGACGCACCCGCCGCGCACGAGGTCCGCAACCCCGCGACGGAGGAGCTGATCGCCACCGTCCCCGCCGTCGACGCCCCGGGCGTGGACAGGGCCGTGCGCCGCGCCGCCGACGCACAGCGCCGCTGGGCCGCGCTGTCGCCCGGCGACCGGGCCCGACAGCTGCGCCGGTTCGCCGCACGGGTGGACGAGAACCTCGAGGAACTGGCGCTGCTGGAGGTGCGGGAGGCCGGCCATCCGATCGGCAACGCCCGCTGGGAGGCCGGCAACGCACGCGATCTGCTGGAGTACGCGGCCGGGGGAGTCGAGCGCCTGACGGGCCAACAGATCCCGGTCGACGGCGGAGTCAACCTCACCTTCCAGGAACCGCTCGGCGTCGTCGCCGTCATCGCGCCCTGGAACTTCCCGATGCCGGTCGCCGCCTGGGGCACCGCGCCCGCCCTCGCGGCCGGCAACGCCGTACTCCTCAAACCGGCCGAGACCACCCCGCTGACCGCGCTGCGGCTGGCCGAACTCGGCCTGGAGGCGGGGCTGCCCGAGGGCCTGTTCCAGGTGCTCCCCGGCGCCGGGGCCGGCACCGGGCGCGCCCTGGTCGACCACCCGGGGGTGGCCAAGGTCGTCTTCACCGGTTCGACCGCCGTCGGGCAGGAGATCATGGCGCGCTGCGCCCGCGGAGTGAAGCGGCTGACACTCGAACTCGGCGGCAAGAGCCCCAACCTGGTGTTCGACGACGCCGATCTGGAGCTCGCAGCCAGTGCCGCCCCGGGCTCCTTCCTGGACAACACCGGCCAGGACTGCTGCGCCCGCAGCCGCATCCTCGTCCAACGCGGCGTCTACGACCGGTTCATGGAGCTGCTGGAGCCCGCCGTACTGGCCTTCCGCTGCGGCGACCCGAACGACCCGGACACCGACATGGGCCCGCTGATCTCCGAGACCCAGCGGGAGCGGGTGCGCCGGTACGTTCCGCAGGAGGGCCCCGCGGCGATCCGGGGCAGCGCGCCGGAGGGCAGGGGCTATTGGTACCCGGCCACCGTGCTGGAGCGCGACCCCGGTGACCGGGCGGCGATCGAGGAGATCTTCGGCCCGGTCGCGGTGGTGGTGCCGTTCCGGGACGAGGAGGAGGCCGTCGCCCTCGCCAACGCCACCGATTACGGCCTCGCCGCCTCCGTGTGGACCCGCGACGGCGCCCGCGCGCTGCGTGTCGCCCGTGCGGTCGCCGCGGGCAACCTCTCGGTCAACTCCCACAGCGCGGTGCGCTACTGGACGCCCTTCGGCGGCTTCAAGCGCTCGGGCCTGGGCCGGGAGCTCGGCCCCGACGCACTGTCGGCCTTCACCGAGACCAAGAACGTCTTCCTCAGCACCTGACGGCGGTCCGCACCAGGACCAGGACTCACACCCGCGCCCGTGCCAGGGCCCGCACCAGGGCCCCCGTACCGAACCCTCGCACCCGTGCCCGGCTCCGTACCCGGGGGCGGGACTTCGTGAAAGGCAGGACCGCAGATGACCGAAGCAGCAGTGTGCCGGCGACTGATCGGCCGCACCGCCGTGGTGACCGGTGCCGGCAGCGGCATCGGGCTGGCCACCGCGCGCAGACTGGCCGACGAGGGCGCCCACGTGGTCTGCGCCGACGTCGACACCGACAGCGGGCGGGCCGCGGCCGAGGAGGTCGGCGGCCTGTACGTGGAGACCGACGTCACCGACGAGGACCAGGTGGCGGAGCTCTTCGCGACCGCCCACCGCACCTACGGCTCGGTCGACATCGCCTTCAACAACGCCGGGATCTCACCGCCCGACGACGACTCCATCCTCACCACCGGACTGGAGGCGTGGAAGCGGGTGCAGGAGGTCAACCTGACCTCCGTCTACCTCTGCTGCCGCCACGCCATCCCGTACATGCGCGAGCAGGGACGCGGCTCCATCATCAACACCGCCTCCTTCGTGGCCGTGATGGGCGCGGCCACCTCGCAGATCAGCTACACCGCCTCCAAGGGCGGAGTGCTGGCGATGTCCAGGGAGTTGGGCGTGCAGTTCGCCCGCGAGGGAATCCGGGTGAACGCGCTGTGCCCGGGACCGGTGAACACCCCGCTGCTCAAGGAGCTGTTCGCCAAGGACCCCGAGCGCGCCCAGCGCCGACTGGTGCACGTGCCGGTGGGGCGCTTCGCGGAGCCGACCGAGATCGCGGCCGCGGTCGCGTTCCTGGCCAGCGACGACGCCTCGTTCGTCAACGCCGCCGAGTTCCTGGTGGACGGCGGGATCGCCGGGGCGTACGTGACGCCGCTGTAGCCGGGTTCGGCTCCGTCGGGCCGGCGGAGAGCCGGTCGTACGGTCGGCTCCCGGCCGCCCCGGAACGCCGTCGCGCCGATGCGGGCACGCACCGATGCGGGCACGCACCGATGCGGGCACGCGCAGGTGCGCCGTGCCGCGGTCCGGGGCGACGGGCCGCGGTGACCGCGTGTCCACGGCAGCAGCGGGGCTGCGCGTCGGCCGACTGCCGCGGTGCGCGCCCGCGGCCGTCGGCCCGACCGGTCACAGAAAGGTGTGGCCCTCGCCCCGGTAGGTCGGTACGACCGAGGTGATCCGGTCGCCCTCGATCAGGTGCATCTCGGCGAACCGCTCGGCCAGTTCGCCCGCCTTGGCGTGCCGGAACCACACCTTGTCGCCGATCAGCAGATCGTCCGCCGCGGAGCCCAGCAGCGGTGTCTGCACCTCGCCGGGCCCCTCCAACGGGTCGTACCGCAGGCCCTCGGGGAGGTACGGCGTCGGCAGGCGGTCCGGTCCGGCGGCGCCGGAGGCGGGGTAGCCGCCGCCGAGCACCGTCACCACACCCACGCCGGGCCGGCGCACCACGGGCTGCGCGAAGAGCGCGGCCGGGCGGCCGGAGAAGCCGGTGTAGTGGTCGAAGAGCCTGGGCATCAACAGCCCGGAACCGGCGGCCACTTCCGTCACCGACTCCTCACCGACGGTGTGCTGGACGCTGCCGGTGCCGCCGCCGTTGACGAACTCCAGGTCGGGCGCCACCGCGCGCACCGCCCGTACCGCCGCGGCCCGCCGCTCGGCCAACTCCCGCCGCGCGGCGCGCTGCATCAGCCGCACCGCGCGCGAGTGCAGCGGCCGGCCGGGCACGTCGTCGCCGACGCCCGCGATGTGCCCCTCGTAGGCCATCAGTCCGACCAGGCTGAACCCGGGCCGGCGCGTCACCGACCGAGCCAGTTCGGCCAGTGCGCCGGGGGAGTGCAGCGGGGAGCGCCGCGCCCCGAACCGGACCCGGCCGCCGAACAGCCGGTAGGAGGTGTCCAGTTCAAGACAGACCCTGATCTCCTCCCGACCCCCGTCCCGGGCCTGGTCGATCATCGCGAGCTGAGCGGGGTCGTCGACCATCACGGTGACGGAGGCGGCGAGCTTGGGGTCGGCGGCCAGCTCGGCGTAGCCGGCGCGGTCCACCGAGGGGTAGGCGAGGAGCACATCGGAGATCCCGGACCTCGCCAGCCACAGGGATTCGGCCAGAGTGAAGCTCATGACGCCCGCGAAACCGGGGCGCTCCAGCACCCGCTCCAGAAGTGCGCGGCAGCGTACGGACTTGGAGGCGACCCGTACCGGCTTGCCGCCGGCCCGGCGCACCAGGTCAGTCGCGTTCGCGTCGAAGGCCTCCAGGTCCACCAGCGCCAGCGGGGCGTCGAGGTGAGCGGTGGCACGGTCGTATCGGGCCCGGTCGGCTGAGGGGTGCGAGGCGGAGGCGAACACGCACGCAGCTTGCCAGAGGGCGGCGCTTCAGGACAGTCCTGGTACGAGCGGGTTGTCGGACCACTGCGCACTCCACGTAAAGTGACGCGCACGCCTTCCACCGGCATGCCGGTCGCTGAAGCGGTGTTGTCCACACGAGCCAGGCCCCGCTCCCCAACCGGGCGGTGCCTCCAGGGAAGTGCGAGGGGGAGCGGGTGAGCACTGAGGCCGACTCAGCACGTCCGCCGATGCCGCCGCTGAATCCGCCGCGGCCCAGTGCGCCGCCGAACCCGACGGCGAGCCCTCCGCGGCCGCGCACGTCGACCGACCGCGGCGGCGGGCCCGTCGCGAAGACCCCGCCCGCCGGTACGGGCGCGTCGGGCGGGACTGCGCGCAGTGCTCCGCCCGCCCGTCGGCCGGAGGTCCCCCGGTCCGCGGCGGGCCCCGCCGCCCCGCCCAAGTCCGCGCCCAAGTCCCCGCCCGGGTCCGCGCCGAAGACCCCGCCCGGGTCCGCGCCCAAGTCCCCGCCCCGTTCCTCGTCCACGACCTCGCCCGCCTCCGCGGTCGCCGGTCGCGCGGAGCGGCCCAAGTCCCCGCCGGTACCTGCGGAGCCGCCCTCCGTACCGACGTCGCGCGATGACGCGCCGGCCGCGCCGAGCGGCCCGCCACCCGCCGTACCGCCCTCCTCCGCGCCCGAGCCCGCACCGGCGGCAGCCGGGTCCGAGACGCCCAACTCCCCGCCTGGGGCGGCCGGTTCACGGCCAGAGGCGCCCAAATCGCCGCCCGCCGCCCGGAAGTCCGCGCCGGTGCCGCCCGACTCCCCTCCCGCGGCGGCCGGTTCGCACGCGGCGGTTGGTGAGCGCCCCAAGTCGGCCCGCACCGCCGTCCGTTCGGCCGGCGCTCCGGCCGGGCCGCTGCCGCCGCGACCGGACACCGCGCCGTTCGGCGAGCCCGCGTACCACCCCGACGGCCCGATGCCGCCGCCCGCCCCGCCGCGCACCGATCCGCCGGCGACCCAGGGCGCGCCTCCGCCCTGGTACCGCCGACTGCCCACCGGACGGCCGCGGTTCGCCGCCGCGGCGCTGTGCATGGTGCTGGGGGCCGGGCTGCTGGGCGGGGCCGCGGCCGGCACCTGGATGACCGGCTCCGAGGACTCCGGGCCGACCGGCTTCCGCGCCGCCGGGAACCTGTGGCGGGAGACCCCCGTCGACGAGCTGTTCCCGCGCAATCTCCCCGGCGACGGCGCGGGCCCCGGCGGCGCCGACCGGCGCTGGATCCGGCTGGCGGCCGCCCCGGACAGCACCTGCGAGGGCGCCTTCGACGAGCTGCTGAGCAAGGTGCTCTCACCCGTCGGCTGCCGCCGCCTGGTGCGCGCCACCTACCTCGACGAGACCTCCAGCACCGTCACCACCGTGGGCATGGTCTTCACCAGAGCGGGGGCGGGCGGCATGGACAAGCTCCGCAACCGCTTCGCCACCGAGAACCTCACCCAGCGCACCGACCTGATGCCGCGCACCCACCCCGTGCGCGGCACCCTCGCCGCCGACTTCGGCGACGCCCAGCGCGCCAGCTGGACCATCCGCGTCCTGACCGACGCACCCGTCGTGGTGTTCGCCGTCAGCGGGTTCGCCGACGGCCGTGCCGTCAGCGATCCGCAACCGGCCGGCGACGCCACCCGCAAGGGCCAGAAGACCGCACCCGCGCAGGCCGGACTGGGCCACGACGCGCAGGGCATCGCCGACCGCGTGGAGCGGGGCGTACGCAGGACCGTCGCGGACACCGTGGAGGACGAATGACCGCCCGTCGGGCCACCGTGGCGACGCTGGTCGCCGCGCTGCTGCTGGTGCTGCCGATGCCCGCGGCGCAGGCGGACAACATTCGCGACCGCCAGTGGGCGCTGGAGGTGGTCGGGGCCCAGGAGGCGTGGAAGACCACCAAGGGCGAGGGCGTGACCGTCGCCGTGCTGGACACCGGTGTGGACGCCGAACACCCGGACCTGCGCGGCGCGGTGCTCGGCGGCAAGGACGTCGTCGGCTTCGGCGCCGCCCGCGGGGACGCGGCCTGGGCCAAGCACGGCACCGCGATGGCTGGCATCATCGCCGGCCGCGGGCACGGGCCGGGCCGTGGCAACGGCGTGCTCGGCGTCGCCCCGGAGGCGGACGTCCTCCCGGTCCGCGTACTGCTCGAACAGGACGACCCGCAGCGCAAGAAGGCGCGTTCCACCAGGGCGGGCGCGCTGGCCGAGGGTATCCGCTGGGCCACCGACCAGGGTGCCGACGTCATCAACCTCTCCCTGGGGGACGACAGCGCCTCGGCCGAGCCCGACCCCAAGGAGGACGCGGCGGTCCGCTACGCCCTGAGCAAGGGCGTCGTCGTGGTGGCCTCCGCCGGAAACGGCGGCGAGAAGGGGGACCCGGTCTCCTACCCGGCCGCCTACCCCGGAGTCATCGCGGTGACCGCGGTGGACCGGTACGGGGTCAGGGCCGCCTTCTCCACCCGCCGCTGGTACGCGACCGTCAGCGCGCCGGGCAAGAGCGTCGTGATGGCCGACCCGGACACCCGCTACTACCAGGGCTGGGGCACCAGCGTGGCCGCCGCGATGGTCTCCGGCACCGCGGCGCTGGTCCGCGCGGCGCACCCCGACCTGAGCCCCACCCAGGTCCGCACCCTGCTCGCGGACACGGCGGACAAGACCCCCGCCGGTGGCCGCAGCGACGCGCTCGGCACCGGCGTGGTGGACGCGGCAGCGGCCCTTGAGGTGGGCGCCTCGATCGAGGCGGAGGCCCAGCGCCCGGTCGCCGAGCCGTACGCCGAGAAGTACTTCGGCAGCGGCCCGGAGCGCACCGAGACCTCCACCGCCTGGCTCGCCCCGACAGCCGCCGCGCTCGGCGCGCTCTTCGTCGCCGTGGCGGTCTTCCTCTACCGCGGTACGGGCGGGCTCCGCCGCTACTGAACCCGGCCGCCCCGCCGGCCCCCGGCGCGGCTACGCTCCTCGGGTGGCGCTCAAGAACATTCCCGACTCCGGCTTCTCCGACGACGACGGGTCCGCGGACCCGGAGTTGGCCCGCGCACTCGCGGCCTGGCACCAGGACCGCGCCGCGGAGCCGCGGCTGCTCGCCGCGCTGGCCCGTGCGCGGCTGCTGGTGCCCGTCGTCGCGGTGCTCGGCGAGGCCGAGACCGGCCCCGACGGGCTGCGCCGGGACAAGAGCAGCGACATGGCCGTACCGACCCTGACCGCGCCCGGCGGTCGACGGGCGCTGCCGGCGTTCACCTGCACCGAGAACCTCGCCCGCTGGCGCGCCGACGCCCGCCCGGTGGCGGTGCCGCTGCACCAGGCGCTGCGCGCCACGGTCCAGGAGGGCGCGGACACTCTGGTGCTCGATCTGGCGGGGCCGGTCACCTACCAGCTGAGCGGCGCTGCGCTGCGCGCGCTGGCCCAGGGCCGCACCGAGGTGGGCGACCCGCTGCGGGACGCCGCGGTGCACCGGGCGCTGCGGGAGGTGCTGTCGACCGAGCCCGGGGTGCGCGCGGCCACTCTCGGCGCCGGCCGGGACAGCGACGGCACCCTCGCACTGCAGCTCGACGAGGCCGCGGACGCCGCGGACGCCGCGGACGCCGGCCGGGTGGTGCGGCGGCTGGCCGGGGCGCTCGCCGCGGACCCGACGCTGCGTGAGCGGCTGGTGCGCGGACTGGATCTCGCCCTGCTGCCCGCGGACGGCAGGCTGCCCGGCGACCCCGTCTACACCCGCTGACGTTCCGCCCCGACGTTCCCGTCCCTCACGTTCCGGTCCCGGGCCGGCACGTTCTCCCGCGCGGCCGGCTCAGCCGTGGACGGGACCGGTGTACTTCTCACCGGGGCCCTGACCGGGCTCGTCCGGCACGGTGGACGCCTCGCGGAAGGCCAGCTGGAGCGACTTCAGCCCGTCCCGCAGCGGCGCGGCGTGGTACGAGCCGATCTCGGTGGCGCCGGCGGTGACCAGCCCGGCGAGGGCGTGGATCAGCTTGCGGGCCTCGTCCAGGTCCTTGTGCTGCTCGCCCTCCTCGGCGAGGCCCAGGTTGACCGCGGCGGAACTCATGAGGTGCACGGCGACGGTGGTGATCACCTCGACGGCGGGGACATCGGCGATGTCCCGGGTCATCGCGTCGAACTGGGCGGTCTCGCCCTCGGGCGAGTCCTGCGGCTGGGGTGTGGCGTCGGTCATGGCTCTCTCGTCTCGTCCGGCCGCGGCGACGGCGGTGCGGACGGTCTGTGCGCGGCGGTCGGGCGGATGCGCCCGGGGGACGACGTCAGCCTAGGCGAGTGCGTCCGGACCTCCGCGCCCGGCACCGACGCCCCGACGCCGGCCCGGAGATGCGCGTCGCCGCGAGAAGCGCGCGCCCGTGCACGCCGCGCGCGGACGGGGCGCGGGATCCGGACGGGCGCGCGTGCGGCGTGCGGAGGAGGGGCGCGCGAGGCGTGCGGGCCGGGCGCACCGGGCGCGTACGGGGGTGGCTCCGACCGTCCGGCGGGTGTTGTAGCATGGAGTCCGACCGGTTGGGCATCACTGTGCCCGGCCCTCAAGTGGAGGCTCCAAGCTCCCACCTGATCGACCCCCGGGTCGGCAGGTCAAAGGTCAGACCGCGCCCCGCGAGACCGTGGTGGTGCTCCGTCTGTAGGAGCCCTCACCTGTGTCCTCGTCCGGGGCGTTTTGTGCGTCACGGGTGCCGCGAGGCGGTCGATCGAACAGACGTTGTGCGGCTGTCCGCCAGACAACCGCGCGGTGCTAATCCGAGGAGGCCTCATCAGCGCCGAGCCCCGTATCAACGACCGGATTCGCGTCCCCGAGGTGCGACTCGTCGGTCCCAGTGGCGAGCAGGTCGGCATCGTGCCGCTCGCGAAGGCACTGGAGCTCGCCCAGGAGTACGACCTCGACCTCGTCGAGGTCGCCGCGAACGCGCGGCCCCCCGTGTGCAAGCTCATGGACTACGGGAAGTTCAAGTACGAGTCGGCCATGAAGGCCCGTGAGGCGCGCAAGAACCAGGCGCACACGGTCATCAAGGAGATGAAGCTCCGGCCGAAGATCGACCCGCACGACTACGACACCAAAAAGGGTCACGTCGTCCGGTTCCTCAAGCAGGGTGACAAGGTCAAGATCACGATCATGTTCCGCGGTCGTGAGCAGTCCAGGCCGGAGCTCGGCTTCCGACTGCTGCAGAGGCTCGCGGAGGACGTCCAGGACCTGGGCTTCGTGGAGTCCAACCCGAAGCAGGACGGCCGAAACATGATCATGGTTCTCGGCCCGCACAAGAAGAAGACCGAGGCCATGGCCGAGGCTCGTGAGGCGCAGGCGGCCCGCAAGGCGGAGCGGCAGCGCGGCACCGAGTCGGCCGACGCGCCGGAGTCCGCCGAGGCGCCCGAGGCGGTCGAGGCACCCGAGCAGGAGCCCGCCGAGGCGTGAGCCTTCTCCGGAGAGCCGGGCGCGAGCCCGGCCGACCGGAACACAGTACGAAGACAGCTGACGTTTCCGCCTGCCGGAGCCGCTGGCACAGCGCGCAGGACGGGCGGAAACGCCACCGACGAGGAGAGAACGGCGACCATGCCGAAGAACAAGACGCACAGTGGTGCGAGCAAGCGCTTCAAGATCACCGGCTCCGGCAAGGTGATGCGCCAGCGCGCCGGCCGCCGCCACCTTCTCGAGCACAAGCCGTCCACGCTGACGCGTCGCCTTGCGGGCAAGACCCAGATGGCTCCTGCCGACGCCAAGAAGATCAAGAAGCTTCTCGGCAAGTGAGCCGGCTGCCGCCCGTGCGTGGACACGCACCGGGGCGGCAGCAGAACCGGGACCCCATCGATTTCCGGGTCGGATGAGTCAACTCCGGCCCCGCTTCAAGGAGTTAACACGTGGCACGCGTCAAGCGGGCGGTAAACGCCCACAAGAAGCGCCGGGCGATCCTCGAGCAGGCCAGCGGCTACCGCGGTCAGCGTTCGCGCCTCTACCGCAAGGCCAAGGAGCAGGTCACCCACTCCTTCGTCTACAACTACAACGACCGCAAGAAGCGCAAGGGCGACTTCCGTCAGCTGTGGATCCAGCGGATCAACGCCGCTGCCCGCGCCAACGGCATCACCTACAACCGCTTCATCCAGGGTCTGAAGGCAGCCGAGGTCGAGGTCGACCGCAAGATGCTCGCCGACCTCGCGGTCAACGACCCGAACGCGTTCGCCGCGCTCGTCGAGGTCGCGCAGAAGGCGCTCCCGAGCGACGTCAACGCCCCGAAGGCCGCCTGAGCCAGAGGACGTTCCTCAGCTGACCCGCAGGCCACCGCGCCTGCGGGTCAGCTTTGTTCCCGACCGGAAGCGAGTACGCCCCCGCCATGGCCCCGGACGAGCCGATCTCTCCGCGCAACCCGCACGTCGTCGCAGCCAGGCGTCTGGCGCGCCGCAACTTCCGCAGCAAGGAGCGGCGCTTCCTGGCAGAGGGACCGCAGGCCGTGCGCGAGGCGGTGGCGCACCGTCGCTCCGGTGAGGACGGCGCCGAACTGCCCGTTCTGACCGAGCTGTTCACCACGGCCGAGGCCGCCGAGCGGTACGCCGACATCGTCGACCGGGCCGCGGAGAGCGGCGCGCGCGTCTGCCTCGCCTCGGACGCCACCATGGCCGACATCTCCCAGACCGTCTCGCCGCAGGGCCTGATCGGTGTCTGCCGCTTCCTGGACTCGCCCTTCGAGCAGATCCTCGCCGCCCGGCCGCGTCTGGTCGCCGTGCTCGCGCACGTCCGCGACCCGGGCAACGCGGGCACCGTGCTGCGCTGTGCGGACGCGGCCGGCGCCGACGCGGTGGTGCTGACGGACGCCTCGGTGGACCTCTACAACCCCAAGTCGGTACGGGCCTCGGTCGGTTCGCTCTTCCATCTTCCGGTCGCCGTCGGCGTCCCGGTGGAGCGCGCCGTCGAGGGGCTGCGCGCCCACGGCGTACGAGTGCTGGCGGCCGACGGCGGTGCGGGCGCCGCGGACCTGGACGACGAGCTCGATCGCGGCACCATGGGCGAGCCGACCGCATGGATCTTCGGCAACGAGGCGTGGGGCCTGCCCGAGGAGACCAGGGCGCTGGCCGACCGGGTCGTCGGGGTCCCGATCCACGGCCGCGCCGAGAGCCTCAACCTGGCCACCGCCGCAGCCGTCTGCCTCTACGCCTCCGCGCGAGCACAGCGCGCCTCCGGAGGGTGCCGCTCTGTCACCTCCAGCTAGTAGGGTGACGTGACCTGCGGGCCCGCAGCGCGGTTCGTACCGCGGGCCGTACGGCGGGGGTGAGTGGGGGGTGGACGTGGGGACGTCACACGGGGCGCGAGGGGCGGAGCAGACTCCCGCCCCCGGCGAGCCGGCCGGTGGGACCGCCCGGTTCGAGGCGCACGCGGGCACATCCGGCGACGCCGGGCGGCAGGGGGAGTGCGCCGTCACTCCCGACGATCTGCCGGACGGCCTGGTCATCGCCGATCCGCAGGGCCGGGTGGTCTGCTTCAACGCCGCAGCCGCCCGCATCACCGAACTGCACCCGGCCAGCGCGCTGGGCCTGCCGATAGAGCGCGTGCTGCCGCTGGAGGACATGGAGGGGCGCCGCTGGTGGCAGGTGACCGACCCGTACGGCGGCCTCGCCACCAGGACCAGGCAGCCCGAGCGCAATCTGCTGCTGCCCGGCGGCCGTGAAGTCCTGGTCTCCGCCAGCTACGTGCGGGAGTATCCGACCGGTCCGATACGTCGGCTGGTGGTCGCCGTCCGGGGCACCGAGGCGCGTCGTCGCGGCGAACGCGACCAGGCCGAACTGATCGCGACGGTCGCCCACGAGCTGCGCTCCCCGCTCACCTCCGTCAAGGGCTTCACGGCCACCCTGCTGGCCAAGTGGGAGCGGTTCACCGACGACCAGAAGCGTCTGATGCTGGAGACGGTGGACGCCGACGCCAACCGGGTCACCCGGCTGATCGCCGAGCTGCTGGACATCTCCCGGATCGACTCCGGTCGTCTGGAGGTGCGCAAGCAGCCGGTGGACATGGTCGCCGCGGTCCGGCGGCACGTCGAGGCGCACCGGGCCGGCGGGACGGCCGCCGAGCGGTTCGAGGTCCGGGTCGAGCCGTCGCTGCCCGCGCTGTGGGCCGATCCCGACAAGATCGACCAGGTGCTCGGCAACCTGCTGGAAAACGCGGTGCGGCACGGCGAGGGACCTGTCACCATCGAGGTCGCCCCGGCCGTGCTGGAGAGCCGTCCGGGCATGCGCCGCGAGCGTCGCGGCACGGGCTCCTCCGCGGGCCCGGTGCGCCGAGCCCAGGAGGGGACGACCGTGACGGTGAGCGATCGGGGCCCCGGTATTCCCGAGGAGTCGCTGGGCCGCGTCTTCACCCGCTTCTGGCGGGGCAGCAAGCGCGGCGGCACGGGCCTGGGGCTCTACATCGTCAAGGGCATCGTCGAGGCGCACGGCGGCACGATCACGGTCGGCCGCTCGCCCGCCGGCGGCGCGGAGTTCCGATTTACCCTGCCCGTGGGTGCCCCCGCCGTCCTCTCCTGAGGTTGCCAGCCAGCGGCGTACGGCGGCCCGCCCCACGGGCTTCCTCGCAGAGCAGTCCGTGTGCGCTGCCCTCGGTGACCTCTCCGCAGGGGCACTAGACTGCCTCCTTGGCACCTTTGGCGCCCATGTGTCACGGGGTATGCGCGCAGCCAGCCAATCGGAAGCACGGGAAGAGATGTCCGCACCCAATAAGTCGTACGACCCAGTCGAGGTCGCAGCACTGAAA
Source organism: Streptomyces sp. XM4193 (assembly GCF_023072595.1). Lineage (GTDB taxonomy): Bacteria > Actinomycetota > Actinomycetes > Streptomycetales > Streptomycetaceae > Streptomyces. Next base: position 301,373 of record NZ_JALLGK010000006.1, on the reverse strand, counting down.
CCGGAAGCGATCGACCAGGCGCGGGACGAGGCGCTGTCGGCCATCGCCGCCGCCGGCGACCTCGAGGCGCTGCGGGAGGTCAAGATCGCCCACACCGGCGACCGCAGCCCGCTCTCGCTCGCCAACCGGGAGATCGGCGCCCTGCCGCCGCACGCGAAGGCGGAGGCGGGCAAGCGCGTCGGCCAGGCCCGCGGAGCGGTGGGCAAGGCGCTCGGAGCCCGCAAGGAGGAGCTGGAGGCAGAGCGCGACGAGCGGGTGCTCGTCGAGGAGGCGGTGGACGTCACCCTTCCCGGCGAGCGTGCGCCGCGCGGCGGCCGCCACCCGCTGACCACCCTCATGGAGCGCATCGAGGACGTCTTCGTCGCGATGGGCTACGAGGTCGCCGAGGGGCCCGAGGTCGAGGCGGAGTGGTTCAACTTCGACGCCCTCAACATCCGGCCGGACCACCCGGCGCGCACCATGCAGGACACCTTCTTCGTCGACTCGGGCCAGGAGCCCGCGGACGCGGCGGGTACGCGCGGCGGTTCGGCCGTCGGCGACTCCGGCATGGTGCTGCGCACCCACACCTCGCCGGTGCAGATCCGTTCGCTGCTCGACCGCGAGCCGCCGGTGTACGTGATCTGCCCGGGCAAGGTGTTCCGCACCGACGAGCTGGACGCCACCCACACGCCGGTCTTCCACCAGGTCGAGCTGCTCGCGGTGGACGAGGGCCTGACCATGGCGGACCTCAAGGGCACTCTGGACCACATGGTCCGGGCGCTGTTCGGCGGCGAGGGGATGAAGACCCGGCTGCGGCCGAACTACTTCCCCTTCACCGAGCCGTCCGCCGAGATGGACATGGTCTGCTACGTCTGCCGCGGCGAGTCCGTCGGCAACCCGGACCGCCCCTGTCGCACCTGCTCCTCCGAGGGCTGGATCGAGCTGGGCGGCTGCGGCATGGTCAACCCGAGGGTCCTGGTGGCCTGCGGCGTCGACCCGGAGAAGTACAGCGGATTCGCCTTCGGGTTCGGCATCGAGCGGATGCTGATGTTCCGCCACAACGTCGAGGACATGCGAGACATGGTCGAGGGTGACATCCGGTTCACCCAGCCGTTCGGGATGGAGATCTGATGCGCGCCCCGCTTTCCTGGCTGCGGGAGTACGTCGAGCTGCCCGAGGGGCAGACCGGTCGTGACGTGGCGGCCAAGCTCATCGCCGCGGGCCTGGAGGTCGAGACTGTCGAGCAGCTCGGCCAGGGCCTGAGCGGCCCGCTGGTGGTCGGCAAGGTGCTGGCCGTCGAGGAGCTGACGGAGTTCAAGAAGCCGATCCGCTGGTGTCAGGTCGACGTCGGCGACGCCAACGGCACCGGTGAGCCGCAGAACCTCATCTGCGGCGCCCGCAACTTCGCCGTCGGCGACAAGGTGGTCGTGGTGCTCCCGGGCGCCGAACTGCCCGGCGGTTTCAAGATCTCCGCGCGCAAGACCTACGGCAGGGTCTCCGAGGGCATGATCTGCTCGGCCGCCGAGCTGGGCATGGGCACGGACCACGACGGGATCATCGTCCTGCCGCCCGAGCACGAGGTCGGCAGCGATGCGATCGAGCTGCTGGAGCTGGTCGACGAGGTGCTGGACATCGCCGTCACCCCGGACCGCAGCTACTGCCTGTCGATGCGCGGCCTGGCCCGCGAGGCGGCCACCGCGTACGGCGTGCCGCTGCGCGATCCGGCGCTGATCGACACCCCCGCCGCCAACGAGCACGGCCCGGCCGTCGAGGTGGCCGACCCGGTCGGCTGCGACCGCTTCACCGCCCGTGCGGTGCACGGGGTGCGCCCCGAGGCGCGCTCGCCGATCTGGCTGCGGCGCAGGCTGGAGAAGGCGGGCATGCGCCCGATCTCGCTCGCCGTGGACATCACCAACTACGTGATGCTGGAGCTCGGTCAGCCGCTGCACGCCTACGACCGGTCCCGCCTTCGCGGCACCATCGGGGTGCGCCGTGCCGAGGCCGGCGAGAAGATCACCACCCTCGACGGCGCCGTGCGCGAGCTGGACCCCGAGGACCTGGTCATCACCGACGAGCGCGGCCCGATCGGGCTGGCCGGTGTGATGGGCGGTGCGGAGACCGAGATCGCGGACGCCGAGCAGGACGCGGAGACCGGCGAGGTGGCCGGCACCCGCGAGATCGTCGTCGAGGCCGCGCACTTCGACCCGGTCGCGGTGGCGCGCACCGCACGCCGGCACCGCCTCACCTCCGAGGCGTCCAAGCGCTTCGAGCGCGGTGTCGACCCGCAGGCCGCCTCGGCGGCGGCCCAGCGGGCGGTCGATCTGCTGGTGCTGCTGGCCGGCGCCAGCGCCGAGGCCGGTGTGACGGAGGTGGTGACCCCGGGCGGTCCGCGCACCGTGGTGATGGCCGCCGACCACCCCGACCGGGTGGCGGGTGTGGAGTACGGCCGGGAGGCCGTGGTCCGCAGGCTCCAGCAGGTGGGCTGCGACGTGTACGGCTCCGACGAGCTGACGGTCACCGTGCCCAGCTGGCGTCCCGACCTGAACGACCCCAACGACCTCGCGGAGGAGGTCATCCGGCTGGAGGGCTACGAGAGCCTGCCCTCCACGCTCCCCAGGCCGCCGGCGGGCCGCGGGCTCACCGAGAGCCAGCGCGCCCACCGCAGGGTGGGCCGGGCACTGGCGGCCGAGGGGTACACCGAGGCGCTGAGCTACCCGTTCGTCGGCGACGGCGTCTTCGACCGGCTGCGGCTGGCCGAGGACGACCCGGCACGGCGCACGGTGCGCATCGTCAACCCCCTCTCCGACGAGGAGCCGCGGCTGCGCACGACGCTGCTGCCGGGCCTGTTCGGCGCGCTGCGCCGCAACGAGGGGCGGGGCGCGCAGAACGTGGCGCTCTTCGAGACCGGGCTGGTCTTCCACCCGCGTGCGGACGGGACGGCGGCCGTCGCCGACGCCTCGGCCGGGCTGTCCGCGGAGCGTCGGCCCAGCAACGAGGAGATCGCGGCGCTGGACGCGGCCCTGCCCGTGCAACCCCGGCACGCCGCCGTCGTGTTGAGCGGCGCGCGCGAGCTGGACGGCTGGTGGGGCAAGGGGCGTCAGGCGCTGTGGGCGGACGCCGTGGAGGCCGCGCGCACGGTCGCCCGTGCGCTCGGCGCCGAGCTGCGTGTCGGCCGCGGGGCGTACGGGCCGTGGCATCCGGGCCGTTGCGCCGCGCTGAGCGTGGTGGTGGACGGCGAGGAGCAGCTCGTCGGCCACGCCGGTGAGCTGCACCCGCGGGTGATCAAGGCGTTCGGCCTGCCCGCGGGTTCCGGCGCGATGGAGCTGGACCTGGACGCCGTGGAGCGGGCCGGCGGCCGGCTGGTGACGGCTCCCGCGGTGTCCACCTTCCCGGTGGCCACCCAGGACGTCGCGCTGGTCGTGGGGTCGGACGTCCCGGCGGCGGAGGTGGAGGCCGCGCTGCGCGAGGGCGCCGGCGAACTCCTGGAGTCGCTGCGGCTGTTCGACCTCTACACCGGTGAGCAGTTGGGCGGCGACGCCAAGTCGCTGGCGTACGCGCTGCGCTTCCGCGCGCCCGACCGCACGCTGACCGCGGAGGAGGTCGGTGCCGCCCGCGAGGCAGCGGTGGCGGTGGCCGCCGAGCGCACCGGAGCCGAGCTGCGCGGAGTCTGAGGCCGTCGGGCCGAAGTGCTCCGAGACGCACGAGAAGGGGTTCCCGATCGCCGATCGGGAACCCCTTCTCGTGTCGTGCGGGGCTGTCGTGCGCGGCGGCCCCGCCGGGTGTCAGCTGTCGTAGGAGTAGAAGCCCACGCCGGTCTTGCGGCCGTGGTGGCCGGCCTCCACCATCCGCTGGAGCAGCGGGGGAGCGGCGTACAGCGGCTCCTTGAACTCGTCGTAGAGCGAGTTCGCGATGGCCACGATGGTGTCCAGGCCCACCATGTCGGAGAGTCTGAGCGGGCCCATCGGGTGGGCGCAGCCGAGCTCCATGCCGTTGTCGATGTCCTCGCGGCCGGCCGCACCGCTCTCGTACATCCGGATCGCGGAGAGCAGGTACGGGACGAGCAGCGCGTTCACCACGAAGCCCGAGCGGTCCTGGGCGCGGATGGAGTGCTTGCCGAGGACGTTGGCGACCATGGCCTCGGCCCTGGCGACCGTGCCCTCGCTGGTGGTGAGGGCGGGGATCAGCTCCACCAGCTTCTGCACCGGGGCCGGGTTGAAGAAGTGGATGCCCATGACGTGGTCGGGGCGCGAGGTGGCGACCGCGAGCTTGACCAGCGGGATGGAGGAGGTGTTGGAGGCGAGGATCGCGTCCTGGCGGGTGACCACCTGGTCGAGCACCTGGAAGATCTCGGTCTTCACCTGCTCGTTCTCCACCACGGCCTCGATGACCAGATCGCGGTCGGCGAACTCGCCGAGATCGGTGGTGAAGGTGAGGCGCTCGGCGGTCGCGTCCCGCTCCTCCTCGGTGATCTTGCCGCGCTGGGCCGCGCGGTCGAGGGAGTTGAGCAGTCGGGTGCGTCCCAACTCAAGGGCCTCGCCGGTGGTCTCGGCGACCTTGACCTCGAGTCCGGCGCGGGCGCACACCTCGGCGATGCCGGCGCCCATCTGGCCGCAGCCCACCACTCCGACGCGTTCGATGTCGGTCACAACGTGCCTTTCGCTGGGTTTCCGGTCCGCGGCGCACTGCCGCGTCCAACCTCTGCCGTACGCGGTCGCGGCGCCTCGCCGCACGACGTTACCCGTCGGCGGCCGTCGTTGTACTGCCGGGTAGCCCAGTCGTCGCGCAGTTTCGCGCAGCTGTCGGTGAACACCCGTGTACGTGTCATGCGCCCTTCCCAGCGCCGGGCGGTACATGCTGTGCTCTGCACCACGCCGATCTGCCGGCGAACTCGGACGCAACAGCCGGCAACAGTCACGAACTGTCAGGGGGCAGTATGGGCCGCATCACTCGAAGGACCTTCGCGGCAGCAGCGGCCGGGGCCTTCTCCGGGCTGCTGACCGCCGTACCCGCGGTGGCGGCCGGCGCTCGGCCGGCCGACGGCGGCAGAGGCCGCGCAGCCGAGCTGCGCGGTGTGTGGATCGCCACCGTCGAGAACATCGACTGGCCGAGCAGCACCGGTCTCGAAGCAGCCGTCCAGCAGCGGGAGTTGATCGCCCATCTGGACACCGCGGTGGAGCGCCGGCTCAACACCGTCTACTTCCAGGTGCGGCCCACCGCCGACGCGCTCTGGCCCTCGCCGCACGAGCCGTGGTCCAAGGTGCTGACCGGCACCCAGGGGCAGGACCCGGGCTGGGACCCGCTGGCGTTCGCGGTGAAGGAGGCGCACGCGCGCGGACTTCAGCTGCACGCCTGGTTCAACCCCTACCGCGTCGCCAACTCCGAGGACCCGGCGCAGCTCTCGCCCGAGCACCCGGTGCGCAAGAACCCGGAGTGGGCGGTGCCCTACGGCGGCAAGCTCTACTACAACCCCGGACTGCCGCAGGTGCGGGAGTTCGTCACCAAGGCGATGCTGCACGCGGTCGACAACTACGACATCGACGGCGTGCACTGGGACGACTACTTCTACCCCTACCCGGTGGAGGGCGCGGTCTTCGACGACGACGCCACCTACGCCGAGCACGGCGGCGACTTCGACAACAAGGCGGACTGGCGCCGCCACAACATCGACCTGCTGGTGCGCGGGATGAAGGAGGCACTCGGCAAGCGCCGCGCGCCGCTGCCCTTCGGTGTCAGCCCCTTCGGCGTCTGGCGCAACAAGGCGACCGACCCGGAGGGTTCGGACACCAACGCCGGTGTGCAGACCTACGACGATCTGCACGCGGACTGCCGCAAGTGGGTGCGCGAGGGCTGGGTCGACTACATCACCCCGCAGCTCTACTGGCACATCGGCTTCACGGCCGCCGACTACGCCAAGCTGGTGCCCTGGTGGAACGAGGTCGTCCGCGGGACCGGAGTCGACCTCTACGTCGGCGAGGCGCTCTACAAGGTGGCCGATCCGGCCCAGCCGGAGCAGTGGCGCGATCCCGCCGAGCTGTCCCGCCATCTGACCTTCTGCGGCGACTACGACCAGGTCAAGGGGCACGCCTACTTCTCCGCCGTGCACGTGGCGAGCGACCCTCTCGGGGCGATGAGCCGCGTCGTGGACGATCACTACCGGTAGCCGTCGCACCGGCGCCGTCGGCAGCACCGACCCGTACGCGGTCGGGCCGCGGCGCCGGGCGCGCGTGCACATGCGCCGCCCGCCGCGCGGGGCCCCGGTCGTCGCGCGGCGGGCGGCGCACTGTCGTGCTCAGCCGCGTTCGTGGTCCGTTCCGCGCCGTACGACGCAGTCGGGTCCGGGGGACATCAACGTCTCGTGGCCGTCCTCGTAGCGCACCCGGTAGGGCGGTTCGCCGCCGCTGCCGAGGACTTCGACGATCTCGGCCACCTGGTCGCCGTGGCCGACCGTACGGCCGTGCACCAGCAGTTTGTCGCCGTTCTCCGCGTGCATGACGGGCCTCCTGCGCGAGCGGTGGGTGGGCCGGCACTTCCGCCGGCCGGGACTTCGCCGACTGTTCGGAGTGGGTTGCTCTCGAGTGAACGAGTCAGTCCATATCGGTCAATGTGCGTCGATGTTCGATTCTACTTTCCTCTCCCGGTGACGCCCCTCGGGTGACCCCGCGCCCGCTTCCGGGGCCGTGCGCTCTGTGGCTGCCGCCGGAGCCGTGCCCGCCGTCGGAGTCGTGCCCGCCGTTGGTGCCGTGTCCGCGGGGGTCGCGGGGGATCGCTGTGCGGGGGAGCCGCTGCGCTGCGTCACGACGATGCACGCCAGTACGCCCACCGCCGCAACCGGCGCGAGCGGCCCGAGGTGCTCGCCGACCAGCACGACCGACCACACCAGGGTGAGCAGGGGCTGGGCGAGCTGGAGTTGGCTGGCGCGTCCGACGCCGATCACCGACATTCCCCGGTACCAGACCACCAGGCCCAGCCACTGCGAACCGCAGGCCAGCCAGGCCAGGCCCGCCACCGTGCGCAGCGTCGGTTCCGCGGGCTCCAGGCTGAGCGCGACCAGCGCGGCGCAGACCGCGAACGGCAGCGCCACCGCCAGCGGCCAGCCGATGACCTGCCAGCCGGGCAGTTCGCGGGCGAGCCGGCCGCCCTCGCCGTACCCGGCGGCGCACACCAGCAGCGCGCCGAAGAGGAAGAGATCGCCGGTGGTCAGCCCGCCGCCGCTCTCCCAGAGCGCGAAGCCGCCCACGAGCAGTGCGCCCGCGACCGCCGCCGCCCAGAAGAGGGTGCTGTGGCGGATGCCGTGCCGCCAGGAGTTGTAGGCGGCCGTGGTGATGGGCAGCAGGCCGACGACCACCGCCGCGTGCGAGGTGCTGGAGGTCTGGAGTGCGAGCGTGGTCAGCAGCGGGAAGCCGAGGACCACGCCGCCGCCGACGGTCGCCAGTGCCGGCCAGTGTCGCCGCGCGGGCCGCCTCGCGCCCGCGAACCACAGGGTCGACGCGGCGAGGAGGCCGGCGAGTGCCATGCGCAGCGCGGTCGCGGACCAGGCGCCGAGCCCCTCCAGCGCCCAGGCGGTGGCGGGGAAGGTGAGGGAGAAGGCGATGACGCCGGTGGCCGCGAGCGCCGTGCCCCGGCGGTCGGAGAGTGTGCGCGACAGGGGCCCCGGCTCTGCTATTGCTATCGACTTGTGTGCGGTAGCGCTATCCTCTGCTCTCATGGGTCACAGTAGCAGCGTGCGCGATCTGGTGGATTCCCTCCGCTCGGAGCTGGGGCTTTACGCACCCGGTGGGAAGCTGCCGTCCAGTCGCGCTCTCATGGAGCGCTACCGTGTGAGTCCGGTGACCGTTACTCGTGCGCTGGCGCAGCTCGCTGCCGAGGGGCTGGTGGTCACCCGGCCCGGAGCGGGCGCCTTCCGTGCCGCCCCCGGGTCGGTGACGCCGCGTCCGCCGGCCGACACCTCCTGGCAGGAAGTGGCGCTCTCCGCCGAGTCCGCGCCGGACCAGGTGCCGCGCACGGTGGACGCCTCGGGGCTGCTCGCGACCCTGAGCACTCCGCCCGAGGGCGTCATCCCGCTGCACGGCGGCTATCTGCCGACCCGGCTCCAGCCCGAGCGGGCGATGGCCGCCGCGTTCGCCCGGGCGGCCCGGCGCCCCGGCGTGTGGGGGCCGCCGCCCCTGGAGGGCGTGGCCGAGCTGCGCGGCTGGTTCGCGCGGGAGATCGGCGGTGCGAGCGGGCCGCTGGACCCCTCCGACGTACTGGTCACCGCCGGCGGACAGAGCGCGATCACCACCGCGCTGCGCGCCCTGGCGCCGCCCGGGGCTCCGGTCCTGGTCGAGTCGCCGACGTACCCGGGGATGCTCGCGGTCGCGCGGGCCTCCGGTCTGCGGCCGGTCCCGGTGCCCGCCGACGCCGAGGGCGTGCGCCCGGATCTGCTGGCGCAGGCGTTCCGCGCGACCGGTGCCCGGGTGCTGCTGTGCCAGCCGCTGTTCCGCAACCCCGGCGGCGGAGTGCTCGCGCAATCCCGGCGGCGGCCGGTGCTGGCCGCCGCCCGCGCCGCCGGCGCCTTCGTCGTCGAGGACGACTACGCGCGGCGGCTGGTGCACGAGGACGCCGGCCCGCTGCCCCGTACGCTCGCGGCCGACGACGAGGACGGAGTGGTCGTCCACATCTGCTCGCTGACCAAGAGCACCTCGCCCAATCTGCGGATCGGCGCGCTCGCCGCCCGCGGCCCGGTCGTGGAACGGCTGCGGGCGATTCAGCTGGTCGACAGCTTCTATGTGCCGAGGCCCCTCCAGGAAGCGACGATCGAGCTGGTCGGTACGCCCGCGTGGCCGCGTCATCTGCGGGCGGTCGCCGCGGAGTTGAGGACGCGCCGGGAGGCGGCGGTCGCCGCGCTGCTGCGGATGGCGCCCGCGCTGCGGCTGGAGCACGTGCCGCGCGGGGGCTTCCATCTGTGGCTCGCGCTCCCCGGCGGGAGCGACGAGCAGGCCGTACTGGCGGCAGCCCTCGCCGAGGGGGTCGCGCTCGCCCCGGGACGCCCCTACTTCGCGGCCGAGGCGCCCGGACCGCACCTGCGGTTGAGCATCGCCACCCCCGACAGCGTCGGCGAGCTGACCGAGGGCATCGCCCGGCTCGCCGCGGCCTGCCGCCGGCTGGGCATCTCGGAGTGACCGCAGCCCCGGGGGGCTCGGCGTCGGTGTCGGCGTCGAGGTCGACAAGCCTGTACGCGGGTGCGGAGAACCGGCGGGTTCTCGGCGGGGCCGGTCCCGCCCTGCTCGCCGTACCGCGGCGCCGGTCCGCGGCTGTACGGGGATCCGGGCCGCCGCCGCGGGCACAGGTCGGCCCGGTGGGCGCGGTGCGCGACGCGAGGGCCGCGGTGCGCAAGGGCGCACGTTCGTTTCCGGCCAACCGCGTCCCGCCGGCTGCACGGCGCTGCGCGCGGTATCGAACATTCGGTCGCGCCGCCCTACGATCCGGCCATGCGCTGCCGTCTGACGCTGCTGACCGCTGCCCGCAGCTCCCCCCTGCTCGACGCACGCTTCGACGACGACCGACCGCTGGACCACGCCGGCTGGCAGGAGATCCACCACCGCGCGCCGGTGCTGCACGGACTCGCCGCCGCCGGGCTGCGCTACCGCTCGCCCACCGAACGGTGCCGCGAGACCGGCCATGCGCTGGGCCTCGCCCCGCTCGCCCAACCGGCCCTGCGCGACTGCGACATGGGCCGCTGGCGCGGTCGTACGCTGCGCGAGGTCGCCGCCGCCGAACCGGAGGCCTTCGACGCCTGGCTGGCAGACCCCCGGGCCGCTCCGCACGGCGGCGAGACACTGACCGGTTTCATCACCCGGATAGGCGGCTGGCTGGACACCCGGCCGCTGGAGGAGGACGGCTGGATGATGGCGGTCGCGGAACCCGCCGTCGTACGCGCCGCGCTCTGCTACGCGCTGCGCGTTCCCCCGGACACGTACTGGCGCATCGACGCGCACGCCCTGGCGACCGTCACCCTCACCGGCAGTCCGCGGAACTGGTGCCTGTCCTGTGACTGACCCGGGCCCGGCGCCGCCGAGGCCCTCCTGTCAGACCCGGAGCACTCCACTACGCTTTCAGCCATGTCCCGACACTCGCGCGAACCACTGTTCGTCTACTGGCGTTTCGGGGGCGGCTGGATCGTCAACCACCGCAACCCGCTCGGCCTGGCGTTCATCGTCGCGATCGCCTGCGGTCTGCTGCTCCTGCTGATCACGCTCTAGCCGCGCCGCCCGCGCCGGGCCCGCGAGCGGCCCGTCCACGAGCGACCGCACCCGGCCCGCGAGGGGCCCGTCCCACGGGCGACCGCACCCGGCCCGCGGGCACCCGTATCCACCGCCTCGCCGGGCGCGTGCCACCGCCGGTCGCGCCGTACTCCCGCGGGACGGCCGTCAGTCCGCCAGGCCGCCGGCGAACGGCATCGTCGGCCACTGCTCCAGCGCCGGCTTCAAGTAGTCCGCCAGCACGGGGAGTTGGGGCACGAGCGTGAGGGTGGCCACCACCCGCAACATGCCGACCGCATCGACGAAGCGCTGTACCCGCGGGTCCAGCGGGCGCAGGCCGTGGTGCCGAGCGCCCCGGTCGTACGCCGCGCCCAACTCCGCGCCGAGCGAGGCCAGGTCCCATTCGGCGGGGCCCAGGGTGATCAGCTCGAAGTCGGCGAAGCGGTGGCCGTCGACGCCCTGGAAGATGTTCGCGGGCGGGCAGTCGCCGTGCACCGGTTGCAGCTCCGCGCCCGGGAACGCCTCCTCGAACGCCGCGCGCGACCGCACCAGCGGCCCCAGCACCTCCCACTCCCGGCGCGCCCGCTCCAGCAGCGCGGGGTCGATCAGATCGGTGCGGCCCTCCAGCGCGGCCAGACTGTCCTCGACGTAGTCCGGTTCGGCGGCCGAGAGGAAGGGCAGCTCGCCCGGGTAGTCCCGAAGCGCCGCGTGCAGCTCGGCGGTGAGCTCGGCGTTCCTCGCGTAGTCGGGCTCCGCCTCCCGGTCCTCCTCCAGGAACTCCCAGAACGTCATGGAGAAGCCGCCGCGCTGCACCGGTTCGGCCGGGACCAGGGGGCTGGGCGGCACGACCGGCGTTCCGCGATCCGCCAGCCAGCGTGTGACCGCCAGTTCCTCGCGCTGGCGGCGGGCCAGCGCGAGGAGGTCGGTCGACTCCGGCAGCACGGTGGGGACCCGGGCCACCACCGGCGCGGGGGCGAGGTGGACGACCACGGAGAAGACGTCGTGCAGCACCCTGGCGTCCGTCACGGTCAGGCCCAGCTCCCGCCCGGCGGTCACGGCCGCCTCCACCGCGGCGGCGGTGCGGTCGGCGAGCTGCTTCGGAGTGGCGAAATCGGTCATGGCGCGATCCTTTCACGGCCGTTCGCGCACGTCCGAACCCCCGGACCTCGCACGTTCCCGCCGCGGCCCCGCTGCCCTCGATGCGGCGGGACCGGTTGAGGCGGGGCGGACCGGGCGGACCGGGCGGAACACCGCGGGCTCCGGCGGGTCGCGCCCGTAACGCATCCGGGGGCGTGAGTCCAGAGGTGTTGCCACTGTCCGCACCAATTGCGCGAGGTCTTGTCGAGGTGCCCCGTCGGCGGCGCAGAATCTCGGCCATGCTCGACGCCCGCGCGGCCGACAGCCGCAGCGGGCGGCGACGTCGACATCGTCAGTGGGTGGGGGATTCATGTTCGATGTGATCGTGGTCGGGAGCGGGCCCACGGGGCTGATGCTCGCGGGGGAGCTGCGCCTGCACGGGGCAGACGTCCTGGTGCTGGACAAGGAGCACGAGCCGACCGCTGAAGTGCGCGCGCCGGGTCTGCACGCGCGCAGCGCCGAGGTGCTGGACCAGCGGGGTCTGCTGGAGAAGTTCCTGGAGGTCGGCCAACAGGTGAGGACCGGCGGCGTGTTCGCCGGGCTGGGCAAGGAGTGGCCCGAGGGGCTGGACACCGCGCACTCCTACGTCCTGGCAGTGCCGCAACCGGTCACCGAGCGACTGCTGACCGAGCACGCGGTCGGACTGGGAGTCGAGCTGCGCCGCGGCCGGCGGGTGGTCGGGCTGATGCAGGACGCCGAGGGAGTGACCGTCGAACTGTCCGGACCCGGTGAGGACAGCCGGTCCGGCCCCGCCCCCGGCGCGCGCTCCGGCGCCGGGAGCACGCGGCTGCGGGCGCGGTACGTGGTGGGGTGCGACGGCGGGCGCAGTACGGTCCGCAAGCTGCTGGGCGTCGACTTCCCCGGCGAACCCAGCCGGGTCGAGACCCTGTTGGCCGAGGTGTCGCTGACCGCCTCCCCGCAGGAGCTGGCCGAGGTGATGGCGAAGGTCCGCAGGACCGAGCTGAAGTTCGGCGCGATGCCGGTGGGCGAAGGGGTCCACCGGGTCGTCGTGCCCGCGGACGGTGTCGCCGAGGACCGCAGCGTCCCGCCGACGCTGGAGGATCTGCGGAGTCAGCTGCGGGCGTACGGGGGTACGGACTTCGGGGCGCATTCGCCGAGGTGGATCTCTCGTTTCGGTGATGCGACGAGGCTGGCGGAGCGTTATCGGGTGGGGCGGGTGCTGTTGGCGGGCGATGCCGCGCACATCCATCCGCCGGCCGGCGGCCAGGGCCTCAACCTCGGTCTCCAGGACGCCTTCAACCTCGGCTGGAAACTCGCCGCCACCGTCGGCGGCTGGGCACCCGACGGTCTGCTGGACACCTACGAAAGCGAGCGTCGGCCGGTCGCCGCGGACGTGCTGGACAACACCCGGGCCCAGACCCTGCTGATGTCCACCGGTCCCGGAGCGTTGGCGCTGCGTGCGCTGATGTCCCGGCTGATGGAGTTCGACGAGGTCAACCGCCATCTGATCGAGATGGTGACGGCCCTGTCCACCCGCTACGACATCGACGGGGGCCACGAGCTGGTCGGCCGCCGGCTGAAGGACATCCCGCTCAAGGCGGGCAGGTTGTACGGGCAGTTGCACGCGGGCCGCGGTCTGCTGCTCGACCAGACCGGTCGGCTCTCGGCCGCGGGATGGCACAGTCGGGTGGACCAACTGGCCGACACCAGCGAGGAGTTGGACGCTCCGGCCGTACTGCTGCGCCCCGACGGGCATGTGGCCTGGGTCGGCGAGGACCAGGCGGAGCTGCGGGACCGGCTCGCCCGCTGGTTCGGCGCCCCGACCCACTGACCCGCCGCCGGTCCGCGGCGAAGGCGCCGCTCGGCCCGTGCACCCGCCCGCTCGCACCGGCGGCTGCGCGGGCCGTCGGCATGCTCGGACACCGGCGGGCCGCGACCGGCGTGCGGGGCCTGGGGAAGCGTGCCCGTGAAACACCGAAGGCAAGGAGCGCGCGCTCCTTGCCACTCTCAACGTATAGCGCACAGGGGGGCTTGCGGCAAGGCCCCCTGTGCGGCGCAGAATCGTCGCTCCAAAGCCGGTAACCGCGCATTCGCACCCTTGTGACGAATGCGTGTTCTGCCATGCTCTGTCGCAGGTTCGACCGGTGTCCGTGTACGAGGTTCCGGGGCGCCCCTTCGAGGGCTCCGCGGAGCCCGGGGTGGGGGTTCGATGTACGACGTGATCGTGATCGGCTGCGGGCCGACCGGTCTGATGCTGGCCGCGGAGCTGCGACTGCGCGGTCGCCGGGTGCTGGTGCTGGAGAGGCTGGCCGAGCCGACGGGGGAGGTGCGCGCGCTCGGACTCCATGTGCGCAGCATCGAGATCATGGACCAGCGCGGGCTGTTGGAGAAGTTCCTCGCCGAGGGGACGCAGCACCGTGTGGGCGGGATGTTCGCCGGGATCGGCAGCCACTGGCCGGCGGATCTGGACACCGCGCACTCCTATGTGCTGGGCATCCAGCAGCCCGCCACCGAGCGGCTGCTGCTGGAGCACGCGCTGGGCCTCGGCGTCGAGATCCGCCGCGGCAGCGAGGTCATCGGCGTCGAGCAGGACGCGGAGGCGGTCACCGTCGAGCTGTCCGGTGCGGACGCCGCGCGGGGCCCGGGCGCCGGGAGCACCCGGCTGCGGGCGCGGTACGCGGTGGGGTGCGACGGTGGGCGCAGTACGGTCCGCAAGCTGCTGGGCGTCGGCTTCCCCGGCGAACCCAGCCGCGTCGAGTCGCTGTTGAGCGAGATCCGGCTGACCGCGACGCCGCAGGAGCTGGAGGCGGTGACGGCCGAGGTGCGCAAGACCGAGCGGCGCTTCGGCGGCATGCCGCTCGCGGACGGGTCGTACCGCTTCCTGGTGCCGGCCGAGGGCGTCGCCGAGGACCGCAGCGTCCCGCCGACGCTGGAGGAGTTCCAACGTCAGTTGCGGGCGTACGGGGGGACGGACTTCGGGGCGCATTCGCCGAAATGGATCTCTCGTTTCGGCGATGCGACGAGGCTGGCGGAGCGCTACCGGGTGGGCCGGGTGCTGTTGGCGGGCGACGCCGCGCACATCCACCCGCCGACGGGCGGCCAGGGCCTCAACCTCGGTCTCCAGGACGCCTTCAACCTCGGCTGGAAACTCGCCTCGGTCCTCGGACACCGGACGCCCGAGAGCCTGTTGGACACCTACGAGAGCGAACGCCGTCCCGTCGCGGAAGCCGTCCTGGACAACACCCGGGCGCAGATGCACCTGATGTCGCAGGACGCCGGTGCGCGCGCGGTGCGCCGACTCCTCGTCGAGCTGGCCGGGTTCGAGGAGGTCAACCGGTATCTGATCGAGAAGATCACCGCCCTCGGGATCCGCTACGACCTCGGCGGCGGGCACGAGTCGGTCGGTCTGCGGCTGCGCGACCGGCCGCTCGGGAGCGGCCGGCTGTACGGGCTGATGCACTCCGGGCGCGGGCTGCTGCTCGACCCGGCCGGCAGTCTGTCGGCGGCGGGCTGGGAGGGCCGGGTGGACCATGTGGTGGACCCGTGCGCGGATTTGGGCGCGCCCGCCGTACTGCTGCGGCCCGACGGGTACGTCGCCTGGGCCGGCGAGGACCGCTCGGAGCTGCACTCCCGGCTGACCCGCTGGTTCGGCGCCCCCGACCGGGCCGACCGGGCCGGCTGACGCACACGCAGCCGCCCCGCCCGTCGGCCCCGCGCGTCCGTCACGCGCGCCAAACCCGCCCGTCGGCCCGCGCGTCCGTCACGCGGGGCCGCCGAGCGGCGGGTGTTCGAGCACCCGGGGCGCGTACTCGACGAGCTGGATGCCGCCCTCGAAGGTGCGGTGGTCGGTCATGTCGAGCGCGACGTCCGGATAGCCGTCGTAGATGCGTTCCGAGCCCGTGGTGCCGGTGATGACGGGGAACATCACGACCCGGAAGCGGTCGACGAGCCCGGCGCGCAACAGGGACCGGCACAGGCTCAGGCTGCCGATCGTGCTGAGGAGGCCGGTGCCGCTCGACTTCATGGCACGGACCGCCTCGACGGCGTCGTCACGGACCAGCGTGGAGTTGGCCCAGGTCAGCGGCGCCTCCAGCGAGGAGGAGAAGACCACCTTGGCCGCCCGGGTGAGCCCGTCGACGGACTCCTCCTCCTCGGGCCTGAACTCGTCCTGGCCGTCCGGGACCTCGCCCGCGGCGAAGCCCGACATCAGCCGGTAGGTGTTCGCCCCCATCAGGTGGGTGGGCTCCGGCTGTTCGCCGAGCCACGCGAGGTACTCCGGGCTCTCCAGGCCCCAGAATCCGGGCCAGCCCTCTCCCGAGGCACAGCCGTCGAGCGAGGTGATGAAGTCGACGAGAAGCTCCGACATGGTGGTGTCCTTTCCCGAGGTGTCGGCTGTACGGACCGGAGGGCAGCCGGAAACTCATCGGCGGCCCTCCTCCGCACGCGAGGAACCGCTGCCGCCTTCCCCGCCCGCCGTGGACCGCCCGCGGGCCGGGGCAGGCACGCTCTGCCGCGCAGCCCCGTGTCACCTGCTGAGATGTCGATTGCATAGAAGTGCATCGCTTCGTATAGTCATGCTGTCTCAAGGGAGGAACGATGACGGTACGTGTAGCGGTGGCGGGGGCGAGCGGGTACGCGGGCGGTGAGCTGCTGCGTCTGCTCGTCCAGCATCCGCGGGTGGAGATCGGGGCGCTGACCGCCGGGTCCAACGCGGGGCAGCGACTGGGTGCGCTGCAACCGCAGCTGCGACCTCTCGCAGACCGAGTGCTGGAGCCCACCACCGCGGAGGTGCTGGCGGGGCACGACGCGGTCTTCCTCGCCCTGCCGCACGGCCGGTCCGCCGAGCTCGCGGCTCTGCTCGACGAGCGGACGCTGATCGTCGACTGCGGCGCCGACTTCCGGCTGGTCGACGCAGGCGCCTGGCAGCGCTGGTACGACACCCCGCACGCCGGCACCTGGCCGTACGGACTGCCCGAACTGCCCGGCGCGCGCGAGGAGTTGCGCGGCGCCAGACGCATCGCCGTGCCGGGTTGCTACCCGACCGCCGTGACGCTCGCCCTGGCCCCCGCCCACGCGGCCGGGCTGGTCGAGCCGGAGGCCGTGGTCGTCGCGGCGACCGGCACCTCCGGGGCGGGCAAAGCGCTCAAACCGCATCTGCTGGGCAGCGAGGTGATGGGTTCGATGAGCCCCTACGGCGTCGGCGGTGTGCATCGGCACACCCCGGAGATGGCACAGAACCTCTCCGCGGCGGCAGGCCGGCCGGTGAGCGTCTCCTTCACCCCCACCCTCGCGCCGATGTCCCGCGGGATCCTCGCCACCAGCAGCGCCAAGGCGCTGCCCGGCCTCACCGCCGACCGGCTGCGCGAGACGTACGAGAAGGCGTACGCCGACGAGCCGTTCGTCGAGCTGCTGCCGCCGGGCCAGTGGCCGTCCACCGCGGCGGTGTACGGCTCCAACTCGGTGCTGCTCCAGGTCGCCCACGACCCGGACGCGGATCGGGTCGTCGTCGTCAGCGCCGTCGACAACCTCACCAAGGGCACCGCGGGCGGCGCGGTGCAGAGCATGAACCTCGCCCTCGGACTCCCCGAGGAGCTCGGACTTCCCACGATCGGAGTGGCACCGTGAGCGTGACCGCGGCGAAGGGATTCACGGCAGCGGGCATCGCCGCCGGGATCAAGGAGAACGGCAACCCGGACCTGGCCCTGGTGGTCAACGGCGGGCCGCGCCTGGACGCCGCAGGGGTCTTCACCAGCAACCGCGTCAAGGCGGCGCCGGTGCTCTGGTCCGAGCAGGTGCTGCGCGGCGGGCAGGTGTCCGCGGTCGTCCTCAACTCCGGTGGCGCCAACGCCTGTACGGGTGCGCCCGGCTTCCAGGACACCCACGCGACCGCCGAGCGGGTCGCCGGGGCGCTGGGGCACAGCCCGGCCGAGGTGGCCGTCGCCTCCACCGGGCTGATCGGACTGCGGCTGCCGATGGACAGCCTGCTGACCGGTGTCGACGCCGCGGCCCGCTCGCTCTCCCCGCACGGCGGCGAGAAGGCCGCCATCGCCATCAAGACCACCGACAGCGTGCACAAGACCGCGGTCGTCGAGGCGGACGGCTACACGGTGGGCGGCATGGCCAAGGGCGCCGGCATGCTGGCCCCCGGACTCGCCACCATGCTCGTCGTGCTCACCACCGACGCCGAGGTCCCGGCCGCCGAGCTGGACTCCGCGCTGCGCGCCGCCACCCGCACCACCTTCGACCGGGTGGACTCCGACGGCTGCATGTCCACCAACGACACGGTGCTGCTGCTGGCCTCCGGTGCTTCTCAAGTCCGCCCGGAGCAGGACGAGTTCGCCGAGGCGGTGCGCGCCCTCTGCGCGGATCTGGCGCTCCAGCTCGTACGGGACGCCGAGGGCGCCTCCAAGGACATCCGGATCGAGGTGGTCGGCGCCGCGAGCGAGGACGAGGCCGTCGAGGTCGGCCGCTCGATCGCCCGCAACAACCTGCTCAAATGCGCGCTGCACGGCGAGGACCCCAACTGGGGCCGCGTACTGTCCGCGATCGGCACCACCTCGGCGACCTTCGACCCGGACGAGCTGAACGTGGCCATCAACGACGTCTGGGTCTGCCGCAAGGGGCAGGTGGGGGAGGACCGTTCGCTGGTGGACATGCGCTACCGGGAGGTGCGCATCACCGCCGACCTGGCCGCGGGCCAGGAGACCGCGGTGATCTGGACCAACGATCTGACCGCCGACTACGTCCACGAGAACAGCGCGTACTCCTCATGAGCACCCGAGCCCACACCGCCCTGCCCAAGGCCCGCACGCTCATCGAGGCGCTGCCCTGGCTGACCCGCCATCACGGCCGCACCGTCGTCGTCAAGTTCGGCGGCAACGCCATGATCGACGAGGAGCTGAAGGCCGCCTTCGCCCAGGACGTCGTCTTTCTGCGCCACGCGGGCCTGCGCCCGGTCGTCGTGCACGGCGGCGGACCCCAGATCAGCGCCCAGCTCGACCGGCTCGGGATGGAGTCGGAGTTCAAGGCCGGGCTGCGGGTGACCACGCCGGAGATGATGGACGTCGTACGGATGGTGCTGGCCGGGCAGGTGCAGCGCGAGCTGGTCGGCCTCCTGAACCAGCACGGCCCCCTCGCGGTCGGCATGACGGGTGAGGACGCCCATCTCTTCGCGGCGACACGGCGGTTCGCCGACATCGACGGCGAGCGCGTGGACATCGGCCGGGTCGGCGACATCGCCGAGATCGACACCGGCGCCGTCGAGGCACTGCTGGACGACGGCCGCATCCCGGTCATCTCCTCCATCGCCCGCAGCGCCGACGAGCCCGCGGGTTCCGCCGGACCCGGCGTCTACAACGTCAACGCCGACACGGCCGCCGCCGCGCTCGCCGCAGCACTGGGTGCCGAGACGCTGATGGTCCTCACCGACGTCGAGGGGCTGTACGCGGACTGGCCGCACAGCGACGACGTCATCAGCAGGCTGACCGTGAGCGAGCTGGACCGCCTCCTCCCGGAGTTGGCCAGCGGCATGGTGCCGAAGATGGAGGGCTGCCGGTACGCGGTGCGGCACGGTGTGCGCACCGCCCGCGTGATCGACGGGCGGGTGCCGCACAGCATCCTGCTGGAGATCTTCACCGACGAGGGCATCGGCACGATGGTGGTGCCGGACGACCCCGGCGGCCCGGAGGACGCCCCGAGTCCGCCGGCTCCGCCCGGCACCGGGGGAAGCCGGCACCACGGGAAGACCGAAGCGACCGAGGGGGACCGGGCATGACGTCCGCACACCGGGCAACCGACGCACGCACCGCGACCGGCCGGGGCCAGGAGCCCGCCGCCGTTGCGCAGACGCCCACCACCGCCGTAGCGCCGACGCCTGCCGGCAACGCAGGCACCGCGGGCAACGGGGCGCTCACCGCCCGCTGGCAGGGCGCGTTGATGAACAACTACGGCACTCCGCGGCTGCCGCTCGCCCGGGGCGAGGGCGCGCGGCTGTGGGACGCCGAGGGCAGGGAGTACCTGGACTTCGTCGGCGGGATCGCCGTCAACTCGCTCGGCACCGGCCACCCGGCGGTGGTGCGCGCCGTCACCGAGCAGGTCGCCCTGCTCGGACATGTCTCCAACCTCTTCGTCGCCGAGCCCCCGGTAGCGCTCGCCGAACGGCTGCTGGAACTCGCCGGCCGCCCGGGCGCCGTCTACTTCGGCAACTCCGGGGCGGAGGCGCTGGAGGCGGCGTTCAAGATCGGCCGCCGCACCGGCCGGACCCACATGGTCGCCACCGAGGGCGGCTTCCACGGCCGCACCATGGGTGCGCTCGCGCTGACCGGACAACCGGCCAAGCAGCAGCCGTTCCTGCCGCTGCCCGGCGAGGTGACGCATGTGCCCTACGGGGACGTCGAGGCGCTGCGCGCGGCGATCACCGAGGAGACCGCGATGTTCGTGGTCGAGCCCGTGCAGGGGGAGAACGGAGTCGTCCTCCCGCCGCCGGGCTACCTGGCCGCGGCCCGGGAGATCACCGCCGCCGCCGGTGCCCTGCTGGTGGTCGACGAGGTGCAGACCGGGATCGGCCGCACCGGGCACTGGTTCGCGAGCCTGGCGCAGGGCGTGGAGGCGGACGTCATCACCCTCGCCAAGGGGCTGGGCGGCGGGCTGCCGATCGGCGCCGTACTCGCCTTCGGCCCGGCCGCCGGCCTGCTGGGCCCCGGTGAGCACGGTTCGACCTTCGGCGGGAACCCGGTCTCCTGCGCAGCGGCGCTCGCCGTGCTGGAGACCATCGAGCGCGAAGGGCTGCTGGCGCACGTACAGCGGCTGGGCGCCCGGCTGAAGGAGTCGGTGCACGCCCTCGGCCACCCGCTGGTCGACCAAGTGCGCGGCGAGGGACTGCTGCTGGGTATCGTGCTCACCGAGCCGGTGGCGCCGCAGGCGCAGCAAGCGGCTCAGGATTCGGGCTTCCTGGTCAACGCCGTCGCACCGCACGTTCTGCGGCTCGCCCCTCCGCTGATCCTCGGCGTGGAGGAGGCGGATGCGCTCGTCCGGGCACTGCCCGCGGTCCTGGACACAGTGCACCGCAGCCAACGAGCCGGAGAGTGACGATGACCGAAGGGCAGACCGTCGGGCCCGCCGTGCCCCAGACGCGTACCGCGCGCCACCGCCGCATCGTGGACATCCTGGGACGCCAACTGGTGCGCTCCCAGAGCCAGTTGGCCAAGCTGCTGCTGGACGACGGCCTTTCGGTCACCCAGGCCACGCTCTCCCGCGACCTCGACGAGCTGGGGGCGGTGAAGATCCGCAACTCCCAGGGCGAGCTGATCTACGCAGTACCGAGCGAGGGCGGTTTCCGTACGCCCCGGGCGCCGCTGGGGGAGTCCGCCACCGAGGGCCGGCTGTCCCGTCTGGCGGCCGAACTCCTCATCTCCGCCGAGGCGTCGGCGAATCTGGTGGTGCTCCGTACGCCTCCGGGGGCGGCGCAGTTCCTCGCCTCGGCGGTGGACGCGGCGGAGCTCTTCGAGATCATCGGCACCATCGCCGGGGACGACACCCTGCTGCTGATCAGCCGCGATCCGAGCGGCGGTCAGGAGCTGGCGGACCACATGCTGCGTCTCGCCCAGAAGGAGCGCTGACCAGCGGGGAAGGACGCGGCGCGGAGTGTGCGGGGGCGAGGCGGCGGAGTGTGGCGCTCCGGTTGGGGTGGTTGCGGGACGGCCTTCCGCGGGAAAGCGGATTCGGCTAGCTTTCACCTTCCGCGGTCCCCACACCGGAGGTTGTCATGCCCACATCGGAGTCTTCGTCGGGTGAGTTCGTCCTCAGCAGACGAGGTCTGCTGCGCGGGTCCGCCGCGGTGACGACCACCGCGGCGCTCGCGGTCGGCGGTGTCTTCGCCGCGACGCGCAACGCCGCCGCCGTACAGACCGCCTCCGACTTCTACCACCCCTTCACCGGCTACCCCGTGACGGGAACCTGGCAGGACCACATCGGACGCGGATCGCTCGGCGGCATCGACTTCGGCATGGGCGTGGGCACCGGGCTCCCGGCCTGCGGCGGCGGAGTCGTCACCAACATCCCCGAGAACGGGACCGGCGGCCACACCGTGACGATCGCGCACGACAACGGCTACCGCACCCAGTACATGCACCTTTCGCAGTTCGTCCTGGACAACGGCACAAGGGTGGCCGCCGGTGCGATCGTCGGGCTCTCCGGCGGCGAACCGGGCGCCCCGGGCTCGGGCGAATCGACCGGCCCCCATCTGCACTGGCACATGATCAACCCGAACGGCACCCGCATCAACCCGGTCGAGTACGTCGGCGGGGGCGGCGGGAAGCTGCCCAAGACCGGCACGGAGCAGGACGGGGTGCCCGGGGTCATCTTCTGGCAGCGAGCCCAGAAGTGGCTGTCCCTCGAAGCCGGCTACACCGGTCCCGTCGACGGCGCCCCCGGCAAGGGCACCTACTCCGCGCTCCAGCGCGCACTGCGCGACGGCTGGGGCTACACCGGTCCCATCGACGGCGTGCCCGGCGCCGCCACCTACTCCGCGCTCCAGCGGCTGGCCGCCGAACACGGCTACACCGGCCCGATCGACGGCGCGATGGGGGCCAACTCCTGGCGCGGAGTCGCGCGCTTCCTCAACCAGGACCGCTGGGACTGACCGCGTACGGAGCCTCCGCGGCGGCCGTCCACTCCCCGGGGAGTGGACGGCCGCCGTCCGCCGCCGGTCGACGCGGTACGCACCGGGATTCGTGCGGTCGGTTCCGGGCGCGGCTCGTGCGGGCCTTCGTCGGTCCGGCAGGTTCCGGCGGCGGGCCCTAGCCTCGTGGTATGAGGAGAGAACCGCGGGTGCGCAGGGTCTACGACCGCCGCGAGACAGCCGACGGCCGGCGGGTTCTGGTGGACCGGCTCTGGCCGCGGGGCCTGTCCAAGGAGGCCGCGGCGCTGGACGAGTGGGCCAAGGACGTCGCGCCCAGCCCGGAGCTGCGCCGCTGGTACGGCCACCGGGTGGACCGCTACCCGGAGTTCGCCCGCAGATACCGTGCCGAGCTGGAGACGGCGCGGGCCCGCGAGGCGGTCGAGCGTCTCGCGGAGCTGGCGCAGGACGGTCCGCTCACCCTGCTCACCGCGACCAAGGATCTGGAGCACGCCCACACCGCCGTACTCGCGGACGTGCTGCACCACCGCGACGGCGACCTCCCGGGCTGACCGCCACCACGGCGCCACCCGCACCGCGAACCCGCGCGGTCACACCCGCCGCACCCGCACCGCGCACCGGTTCGCGCCGCTGACCCGCGTGGCCCACGCGAACCCGCTGCCCGTCGGCACTCCCTGTCCGGGCGCCGTATCCGCCGTCCGCAGGCTGTTATACCCCTCTTCATCAGGCGCTTTGACGTTCCATACGAGTCGATGCATACTTATACCTGTCACCGCATGGATCGTAAGGAGCAACACCGTGACCGAGCGCGTCGTACTTGCCTACTCCGGTGGCCTGGACACCTCCGTCTGCATCGGCTGGATCGCCGAGGAGACGGGAGCCGAGGTCATCGCCGTCGCCGTGGATGTCGGCCAGGGCGGCGAGGACCTCGATGTGATCCGCAAGCGTGCGCTCGCCTGCGGCGCGGTGGAGGCCGAAGTCGCCGACGCCAAGGACGAGTTCGCCGAGGAGTACTGCCTCCCCGCGATCAAGGCCAACGCGCTCTACATGGACAAGTACCCGCTGGTCTCCGCGCTCTCGCGGCCGACCATCGTCAAGCACCTGGTCGCCGCCGCCGAGAAGCACGGCGCGAGCACGGTCGCGCACGGCTGCACCGGCAAGGGCAACGACCAGGTCCGCTTCGAGGCCGGCATCCAGTCCCTCGCCCCGCAGCTCAAGTGCATCGCGCCGGTCCGGGACTACGCCATGACCCGGGACAAGGCCATCGCGTTCTGCGAGGACAAGGGCCTGCCGATCGCCACCACCAAGAAGTCGCCCTACTCCATCGACCAGAACGTCTTCGGGCGCGCGGTGGAGACCGGCTTCCTGGAGGACATCTGGAACGCCCCGATCGAGGACCTCTACGAGTACACCTCCAACCCGGCCACCGCCCAGGAGTCTGACGAGGTCGTCATCGCCTTCGAGAAGGGCGTGCCCGTCGCGATCGACGGCCGCCCGGTCACCGTCCTCCAGGCGATCCAGCAGCTCAACGAGCGCGCCGGCGCCCAGGGCATCGGCCGGATCGACATGGTCGAGGACCGCCTGGTGGGCATCAAGTCCCGCGAGGTGTACGAGGCCCCGGGCGCCATCGCGCTGATCACCGCGCACCAGGAGCTGGAGGCGGTCACCGTCGAGCGCGAGCTGGCCCGCTACAAGCGGCAGGTGGAGCTGCGCTGGACCGAGCTGGTCTACGACGGCCTGTGGTTCTCGCCGCTCAAGCGCGCGCTGGACGGCTTCGTCGCCGAGGCGAACGAGCACGTCACCGGTGAGATCCGGATGACGCTCCAGGGCGGTCGGGCCACCGTCACCGGCCGGCGTTCCGCCCAGTCGCTGTACGACTTCAACCTCGCCACCTACGACACCGGTGACACCTTCGACCAGTCGATGTCCAAGGGCTTCATCGAGATCTTCGGCCTGTCGAGCAAGATCGCCGCCAAGCGGGATCTGGCACAGTAAGTCCCGCGGCCCGCGCCGCACTTCGCAACTCACGACAGCAACGCCCGTACAGGGCCTCGGCCGTCTCCCCCGCGAGCAGGGGAGGCGGCCGACACTCATCCACGAGGAGCACAGCGAGATGACAGAGGCACCCCGGCCCGGCGGCGAGGGCGACGTACGGCTGTGGGGCGGCCGTTTCGCGGACGGGCCCTCCGAGGCACTGGAGCGGCTGAGCGCCTCGGTCCACTTCGACTGGCGTCTGGCCCCCTACGACATCGCCGGATCCCGGGCGCACGCCAAGGTCCTGCGCAAGGCCGGGCTGCTCACCGAGGACGAGCTGGCCCGTATGCACGAGGGTCTGGACCGGCTCGCCGCGGACGTCGCCGACGGGTCCTTCACCGGCACCGTCGCCGACGAGGACGTCCACACCGCCCTGGAGCGCGGCCTGCTGGAGCGCGTCGGCCCCGACCTCGGCGGCAAGCTGCGCGCCGGGCGCTCGCGCAACGACCAGGTGGCGACCCTCTTCCGGATGTATCTGCGCGACCACGCGCGGATCGTCGGCGGTCTGCTCGCCGACCTCCAGCAGGCCCTGGTCGGCCTCGCCGAGGCGCACCCCGACGTCGCGATGCCCGGCCGCACCCACCTCCAGCACGCGCAGCCGGTGCTCTTCGCCCACCATGTCCTCGCCCACGCACAGGCGTTGGGCCGCAACGGCGAGCGGCTGCGCCAGTGGGACGAGCGCACCGCCGTCTCGCCCTACGGCTCCGGTGCGCTCGCCGGTTCCTCGCTCGGCCTCGACCCGGAGGCGGTCGCCGCCGACCTCGGCTTCGAGCGCGGCTCGGTGGGGAACTCCATCGACGGAACGGCCTCGCGCGACTTCGTCGCCGAGTTCGCGTTCGTCACGGCGATGATCGGGGTCGACCTCTCCAGGATCGCCGAGGAAGTGATCATCTGGAACACCAAGGAGTTCTCCTTCGTCACCCTCCACGACGCGTTCTCCACCGGCTCCTCGATCATGCCGCAGAAGAAGAACCCGGACATCGCCGAGCTGGCGCGCGGCAAGTCCGGCCGGCTGATCGGCAATCTGACCGGACTGCTCGCCACCCTCAAGGCGCTCCCGCTCGCCTACAACCGCGACCTCCAGGAGGACAAGGAGCCGGTCTTCGACTCCTGCGACCAACTCGAGGTGCTGCTCCCGGCGTTCACCGGGATGATGGCGACCCTCACGGTGAACGCGGAGCGGATGGCGGAGCTGGCGCCGGCCGGCTTCTCGCTGGCCACCGACATCGCCGAGTGGCTGGTGCGGCGGGGAGTGCCCTTCCGCGTCGCGCACGAGGTGGCGGGGGAGTGCGTCAAGGTCTGCGAGGCGGAGGGGATCGAGCTGGACGGGCTGAGCGACGAGCAGTTCGCGAAGATCTCGCCGCATCTGACCCCCGAGGTCCGCACGGTGCTGAACGTTCCGGGCGCGCTGGCCTCCCGCAGCGGCCGCGGAGGCACGGCCCCGGCCGCGGTCGCCGTGCAGTTGGAGGAGGTCAGGGCGGAGCTCGCCGTCCAGCGCCGGTGGGCCGACCAGGTGCGGTAGCGGCGGCCCGCCCCCGCCGGGACCCGCGCAGCCGTGCCCGCCGGTCCCGGCGGCACCGGTCCCGGCGGGCGGACCCCGGTGGAGCGGCGCGGTTACGGTGGAGTGAGTCAGCCGTCCACGCCGTCCCACCGGAGTACGCGATGCCGCTGTCCCGACTCGCCGAAGCCACCACGCCCACCGCACAGATCGGGCTCGGGCTGGCGGCCCTGGGCAGACCCGGCTATCTGAACCTCGGCCGCGACCGCGACCTTCCCGACGACCGCTCGCCCGACGCCCTGCGCGCCCGTACCCACCAGCTGCTGGACGCGGCGTACGCGCAGGGCGTCCGCTACGTCGACACCGCACGCAGCTACGGACGGGCGGAGGAGTTCCTCGGCCAGTGGCTCGCCGACCGTCCCGAGGCGCGGGACGTGGTGGTCGGCAGCAAATGGGGCTACGCCTACACCGCGAACTGGCGGGTGGTCGCCGATGTGCACGAGGTCAAGGAGCACTCGGCCGCGATGTGTACGACGCAGTACGCGGAGAGCGTCGAACTCCTCGGCGGCCGACCGGACTTGTACCAGGTGCACTCCGTCACCCCGGACAGTCCGGTGCTCACCGACGCGGCCCTCCAGGAGCGGCTGGCGGAGCAGGCCGCCGACGGTGTCTCGGTCGGGCTGTCGGTCAGCGGGCCGCGGCAGGCGGAGGCGGTGCGTGCCGCACTGCGCGTCGCGCCCGGGGGAGAGCGGCTGTTCCGCAGCGTCCAGGCGACCTGCAACCTGCTGGAGTCCTCGGTCGGCGAGGCGCTGGCCGAAGCGCACGAGGCGGGGCTGTACGTCATCGTCAAGGAGGCGATGGCCAACGGCAGGCTCGCTCCCGAGGCCGCTCCCGCCGCGCTGCACCGCGTCGCCGAGGAGTGCGGCGCCACCACCGACGCGGTGGCGATGGCGGCGATGCTCCACCGGCCCTGGGTCACGACGGTGCTGTCGGGGGCCGTCACCACCGAGCAGCTGTTCGCCAACCTGCACGCGGTCACGGTCGACCTCGACGACGAACAGCTGGCCGCACTCACGGAGTTGGCCGAGGAGCCGGAGGCCTACTGGCAGACGCGCGCCGCTCTGCCCTGGCACTGAGCCCAGCACCCCGACTGCACTGCCCTCGCCCGCGCTGCCCCCGACCGCGCTGCCCCTGAGCACCTCACGGACCCCCGCGGCCGTACGGGCCGACGCGCCGTGGCGGCAGCCGGCCCGTACGGGCGGGGAGCGCGCCCCGTACCGCGGCTGCGGCGGAGCCGGTTCAGGCGGCCTTCGCGTCGCCCCGGCCCTCGGAGCCGCCCCGGCCCTCGGAGCCGCCCCGGCGCTCGGAGGCGGCGCGGCTCGCGGCGCCCGCCGCCCGCGCCTTGGTGGCGTACATGTCCACGTACTCCTGGCCGGACAGTTCGCGGACCTCGCTCATGACCTCGTCGGTGACGGCGCGCAGCACGTAGCGGTCGCGGTCCATGCCCTCGTAGCGGGAGAAGTCCAGCGGCTCGCCGAAGCGCACGGTGATGCTGCGGCCGGGGCCCAGCCGGGGCATCCCCTTGCCCGTCGGCTGCACCCGGTCGGTGCCGATCAGCGCGAACGGGACGACGGGCGCACCCGTCATCAGCGCCATCCGCGCGATGCCGGTACGGCCCCGGTAGAGGCGGCCGTCGGGGGAGCGGGTGCCCTCCGGGTAGATCGCGAAGACCCGGCCCTCCTCCAGGATGCGCCGCCCGGTCATCAGCGCCGCGACACCGCCGTGGCTGCCGTCCCGGTCGACCGGGACCATGCCGACACCGGTGAAGAACCAGGCCATCAGCCGGCCCTTGATCCCGCGCCCGGTGACGTACTCGTCCTTGCCGATGAAGAAGACCTGCCGCCTGCTGACGATGGGCAGTACCACGGAGTCGATGAAGGTGAGGTGGTTGCCGGCGAGGATCACCGGCCCCGAGCCCGGCACATGTTCGATGCCCTCCACACGGGGCCGGAACAGCACGCGCAGCAGCGGCTTGCACAGCACCTTGATGAGAAGGAATCGGGCCTTCACGGTTCTTTCGCCTCCGGTTGTCGCGCACTCGCGACAGGTCTCGGCCGTCTCGGCCGCTGTGGTCAGGTCGTTGGGCGGTACGTGCCGGTCCTCCGTGGATCCACGTCGGTCCCGCACGGCCTGCCGCGGTCGTCCCGGGGGTCGCCCGGGTACCGGACGTCCGGGCGGCGGCTGATGGTGCGCGCCGCCCTGGACGATACTCATCGTCCATCTTCCCTCGTGTCGCGGGTGTCCGCCGCACGGATGAGCCCGGAACCCGTGTGACGTGTGTTTCTGTCATGTTCCGACGAACGTCTCCCCGGTGTAAGCCGTTCCCCTCTAACCTTCAGCGCGCGGCGCCCACCACGGCGCGCGAGTGACTCGGAGGCCCAACTCCGCAGCGAAGGTGCGTCGTTGGGACCGACCCAGCAGTGAGGAGAGCTCATGGACCAGGTGCAGCGACCGGAGAGCCGTCCGGGCAGACGGGCCCTGCTGGGAGCGGCTGCCGCTCTCGGCGCCGGTGCCACTCTCGCCGCGACCGGCAGCGCCGCCGCCGAGGGCCGCCCCGCGCAGGCGGGCCGCCCGCCGAAGCTGCCCGTGCCCACCGTGGTCGCGCACCGCGGTGCGAGCGGCTACCGGCCGGAACACACCCTCGGCTCCTACCAGTTCGCCCTGGACATGGGCGCCGACGTGATCGAGCAGGACCTCGTCCCGACCAAGGACGGCCACCTGGTCTGCCGCCACGAGAACGACATCACCGCCACCACCGACGTCGCGGACCACCCGGAGTTCGCCGATCGCCGGACGACCAAGTCCGTCGACGGGGTGGAGTACACCGGCTGGTTCACCGAGGACTTCACGCTCGCCGAGCTCAAGACCCTGCGCGCCACCGAGCGCATCCCGAAGCAGCGCCCGAACAACACCCTCTACAACGGCCGTTGGGAGGTACCCACCTTCGAGGAGGTCCTGCGCTGGGCCCGCACCGAGGGCCGTAAGCGGGGCCGCCCGGTCTGGCTGTACGTGGAGACCAAGCACCCCACGTACTTCCGCAAGCTCGGCCTCGGGCTGGAGAAGCCCCTCGTACGGCTGCTGCGCAAGTACGGGCTGGACGGCCGTCGCGCCCCGCTCTTCCTCCAGTCCTTCGAGCCGAGCAGCATCGAGCGGCTCAGGAAGCAGGTCGACACTCCGGGTGTGGTGCTGCTGTCCACCATCGACTCCCGGCCCTGGGACTTCGTCGAGTCCGGCGACCCGCGCACGGTGCGCGATCTGATCACGCCCGCCGGGCTGCGGGAGATCGCCTCCTACGCCCAGGGCATCGGCCCCGAACTGAGCCTGGTCATCCCGCGCCGCCAGGACGGCAGCCTGGGCGAGCCCACCAACCTGGTGCGCGACGCGCACGCCAAGGGGCTGGTGCTGCACCCGTACACCCTGCGCAACGAGAACTCCTTCCTGCCCGCCGAGTTCCGTCGCGGCGAGGACCCGAACGCCTTCGGCGACGCCTTCGGTGCGCTCCGGGCGTACTTCGACACCGGGATCGACGGGATCTTCGCCGACCACCCGGACACCGCGCTGTACGCCGCGGCGGACTTCCGCGCCCGCGGCTGAAAGCGTCACCGACAGCCCGGTGGTCCGACGGCCCGACGGCCCGACAGCCCGGTGGTCCGCGGGCTCCGGCCGCGCCGCCCGGTGGGACGAGCCGTCCCACCGGGCGGCGCGCGGTCGCCCGAGCTGCCGTGTCGGTGGTGCTGCTCCGACGCTCATCGCCAGGCAATCGCAGGCGAGTTGGGTTTCTCACAGCGAAGTTCAGGGCTCTCGCGTTCCCGCCGCCTGTGATGTCTGCGCAGAATGCCGGGGACAACGGTTGGATACGCCCGCTCCGGGGAACCCTGGGGACTGGCGCGCGACACAATCCGGCGTCAGCAGGGCAGACAGGCCGGCCGCGCGACCCTCAATCCGGTGCGGACTGGCGCGACAACCAAGGGAGAGGCGTGCGCACGTGGGCATGAGCGTGACCATCTCTACAGCGGCAGAGCAGGACGCCGAGCAGATCCTCAAGCTCCAGTACCTCTGCTATCAGAGCGAGGCGCAGCTGTACGGCGACTACGGCATCGAACCTCTCACCCAGTCGCTCCAGGACCTCCGCATCGAGCTGGGCTCGGGTCGGGTGCTGGTGGCCCGTCTCGGCGAGGAGGTCGTCGGCTCCGTGCGAGCGGTCGTCGACGGCGAAGGCATGGCGCTGATCAACAAGCTGATCGTGCATCCCCGCCTCCAGCGGCACGGGCTGGGCGCACGACTTCTGAGCACCCTGGAGGCCGAGCTCGCCGAGCAGCAGGGCGCGCGCCGCTTCCGGCTGATCACCGGCCACCGCAGCGACGGGAACATCCGGCTCTACCGGCGCTGCGGCTACGTACCGAGCAACACCGAGCGGGTCTCGCCGCGGCTGAGCCTGATCACCCTGGAGAAGGAGGCGGTGGCGCAGGCGTACGTCGCCAGCGCCTGAGCGCGGCGACGGGCCGACCGCGACACGGGGCGGCCGGGCGACGGTGGACGACCGCCCCCGGCCGTCCTTCGCTGTCCGCCGCGCGCCCGCGGCCGGGCACCGGGGAATCCCACCCCGCTTCCGGGGCCGTCCGCTCCGGGGCTACTCCGATGCCGGGGCGCGTCCGATGCTCCCGCACCGAGGGGCGAGGCAACCGCCACCGCGGGGCGGCGCTCCCGCCGCATCCGGTCGACCCGGAACCCGGCGGCGGTCGACCCTGGGCCGGGGCCCGACGGGCCCGCGCGGTTCGGGCGCGGCTCAGTCGCGGCGCAGCCAGTACAGCCCGACGACCGGCAGCACCAGCGGGATGAAGAGATAGCCCTGCCCGTACGTCGACCAGACCGTGGAGTCCGGGAAGGCGTCGGAGTCCACCACGGTCCAGGTGCCGACGACCAGTACGCCGATGAGCTCGGCCGCGCAGCAGCCGACCGCGATCCGGCGGGCGCGCTCACCGCCGCGCACCAGCGCGACCGTGATGAAGCCGTAGACGACGGCAGCCAGAGCGGAGAGCGTGTACGCCAGCGGAGCCTCGTCGAACCGGGTGGTCAGCTGGTACAGCGCACGGGAGGTCGCCCCGACGGTGAAGATGCCGTAGAGCGTCATCAGCAGCAGTCCGGGCCCCTTGCCCAGACCGCCCTCGACGCGGGACGCCCCGGCCCCGTCGATGTCCCCGTCGGAGTCCCGGCCGGCCGGAGCGTGCGTCGCGGCTCCCCGGCCGCCGGTCCTGTCGCCCGACTCGGTCGGCCGGGCGGTCTCCTCGGCCCGGTCGGCGCTGCTCGTGCGTTCGTTCTCAGACACCGCTGCCCACCCAGATGTCATGCAGCCGCACCTGGAGCACGGCCAGGACCACGGCGCCGGCGGCCACGGTCGCCGACCCCCAGCGGGTCCGCTCGGAGAGCGAGAGCATCGCCACCGCCGGGATCGACGCGGCGGCACCGAGCAGGTACGAGACGAAGACGACCGCGCCCTCGTCCGCCTCCTGTCCCCGGGCGAGCTGGACGATGCCGACGACCAGCTGCACCAGGGCGAGCACGGTGACGACGGCCATGCCGATGAAGTGCCAGTCCTTGGTCGGCTGGTCCCGGTAGGCCGCAAAGCCGCACCAGGCGGCCAGCGCGAGCGCGGCCACGGCGACCGCGACCGTCAGCGGGGTGAGCATGGCGCCGACTCTAGTACGGCCCCCGCGCCGCTCCTCGGGCGGGCCGGGAAGCGGTGGGCGAGGCAGGACCGCGCGGCTGCCGGCCGACCGTCTGCCGGAACGCCGGCTGAGACGCCGGGTCCCCGGAGCGTGTGCTTGGCCACAGCAGCCATTGACGGCCGACTCCTCGCGGGCGCCCGAACGCACTGCCGGCCGAGGGAGGTTCTCGCAGCTCAGATCAGGTTTACGCGGTGGACAACAGCCGGGACTGCCTCGGTCGTCGCCGGGTGCGGCCCGCCGCGCTTCCCCGCCCTCGCCGTCCAGCATTCGGACCGGCGTCCCACTTCGCGGGAAGCCGCCGGTCGGTTCTGTTTTACTGAAGAACATGAGCACGACGCACCGCAGTCCAGCCGCAGCCGAGGTGGCCACCACCCCGAGCGCTCGCTGCTGTCGGTGCCGAATGTGTGAGCGCTGAGGGCCCCCGACCGAACCACTTCGCGCCCCGAAGCGAGAGCCCGACCGCGCCCGTTCCGTGCGCAGGGCTCGTCCCGTGCGGCCCGCCGCGACAGCGGAGCAGGGCCACGGGTGTTCACCTCCTCCCGCCCCTCTTCCCGCGTGCCCGGCTGCGCACTGCGCAGCCGTGACCGCAGGGAGCCCCCGTGTGCGGCTCCGCGACCCGGTGCCGCGCACTCGACAGCGACGGACAGCCAGTGATCACCACCACGGACCTGACCAAGGTCTACCGAAGCCGAGACCGTGAGGTCACCGCCCTGGACGGCGTGAACCTGCACGTCGAACAGGGCGAGGTGTACGGCGTCATCGGCCGCAGCGGAGCCGGGAAATCCTCCCTCATCCGCTGTGTGAACCTCCTGGAACGCCCGACCTCGGGCACGGTGAGCGTCGACGGCCAGGACCTCACCGCCCTGGTGACCGGTTCCGGCGCCCGCCCGCCCGCCGCACTGCGCAGGGCCCGTGCCGGAATCGGCATGATCTTCCAGCACTTCAACCTGCTCTCCTCGCGCAACGTGCTGAAGAACGTCGAACTGCCCCTGGAGATCCTCGGCCACTCCGGCCGCGAGCGGGAGCGCAAGGCACTCGAACTGCTCGACCTCGTCGGCCTGGCGGACAAGGCGCGCGCCCATCCCGCCCAGTTGTCCGGCGGTCAGAAGCAGCGCGTCGGCATCGCCCGGGCGCTGGCGGGCGATCCGAAAGTGCTCCTCTCCGACGAGGCGACCTCCGCGCTCGACCCCGAGACGACCCGTTCGGTGCTCCAGTTGCTGCGCGATCTCAACCGTCAACTCGGTCTGACCGTGCTGCTGATCACCCACGAGATGGACGTGGTCAAGACCGTCTGCGACAGCGCGGCGCTGATGCGCGAGGGCCGCGTCGTGGAGTCCGGCACGGTGCAGCGGCTGCTCGCCACCCCGGGCTCGGAACTGGCCGCCGAGCTCTTCCCGGTCGGGGGCGTCCCGACCGGACCCGGCACGACCGTGGTCGACATCACCTTCCACGGCGAGGCCGCGGCAAGGCCGGTCGTCTCGCACCTCGCCCGGGCCCACGACATCGACGTCTCCATTCTGGGAGCGGCCATGGACACCGTCGGCGACCGCCAGATCGGCCGGATGCGCATCGAACTGCCCGGCGGACGCGAGGAGAACGCCCTGCCGCTGGCCCATCTTCGGGAGCAGGGGCTGACCGTGGAGCTCCCCGGGGACCCCGCCGCCCCCGTTTCCGCCCCCGCCGCCGACCTGACGAAGGAGACGGCCAAGTGACCTGGTCCCAGATGCAGCCCCTGCTCAACCAGGGCCTGGTGGACACCGTGTACATGGTCGGCTGGTCGACCCTGATCGCGGCGCTCGGCGGACTTCCGCTCGGCGTGCTGCTGGTGCTGACCGACCGCGGCGGGATGCTGCGCAACACGGCGGTCAACAAGGTGGTCGGCGCGATCGTCAACGTCGGGCGCTCGCTGCCGTTCATCATCCTGCTGGTGGCCCTGATCCCGTTCACCAAGCTGCTGGTCGGCACGTTCATCGGGCCCACCGCGGCCATCGTGCCGCTGGCCGTCGGGGCCATTCCGTTCTTCGCCCGGCTGGTGGAGACCGCGATCCGCGAGGTCGACCACGGGCTGGTGGAGGCCGTCCAGTCGATGGGCGGCGGTACGCGCACCACCGTCTTCAAGGTCCTGCTGCCGCAGGCGCTGCCCTCGCTGGTCGCTGGCCTCACCACCACCGTGATCGTGCTGCTCGGCTACTCGGCGATGGCCGGCGCGGTCGGCGGCGGCGGGCTCGGCGACCTGGCACTGACCTACGGCTACCAGCGCTTCGAGACCGGACTGATGCTCGCCACCGTCGGCGTGCTGATCGTCCTGGTCACCTTCGTCCAACTGATCGGCGACCTCGCCGTACGACTGCTGACGCGGCACGAGCGGAAGGCGGGCTGAACCGCCCGCCCCCGCCCACCGCGTCGGGCGACCCCTGTCCCGAACCCTTCGTCGGGCACGCACCACCCACACAGGAACGAGGCACTCTTCGTGCGCATCAACCACCGCCACACCCGCAAGCTCACCCTCACCGCCGCGGCCACCGCCGCCCTCACCCTGGGCCTGACCGCCTGCGGCACCGCCTCGGACCCGGACAGCGGAGCCGGCTCCGACAGCAGCAAGCCGCTCACCGTCGGCGCCTCCGCCACCCCGCACGCCCAGATCCTGGAGTACGTCCGGGACAACCTGGCGGCCGACGAGGACCTGGACCTCAAGATCAAGGTCTTCGACGACTACGTGCTGCCCAACACGGCGACGCAGGAGGGCGAGATCGGCGCCAACTTCTTCCAGCACAAGCCGCACCTGGACGACTTCAACAAGCAGCGCGACGGCAGTCTCGTCCCGGTGGTCAACGTGCACCTGGAGCCGCTCGGCCTCTACTCCGAGTCCGCGAAGGACGTCAAGGACATCAAGCCGGGCCAGACCGTCGCGGTGCCCAACGACGCCACCAACGAGGGACGCGCCCTCAAGCTGCTCGCCGACAACGGTCTGATCGAACTGAAGAAGGGCACCGGCACCACCGGAACCCTGCGCGACGTCGCCGACGCCAAGGGCCTGAAGTTCAAGGAGCTCAAGGCCGCCACCCTGCCGCGCTCCCTCGGCGAGGTCGACGCGGCCGTCATCAACGGCAACTACGCGCTGGAGGCCGACCTCAAGCCGGCCGACGACGCGCTCGTGCTGGAGAAGGCCGAGGGCAACCCGTACACCAACTTCCTCGCGGTCAAGAAGGGCAACGAGGACGACGAGCGGGTCGAGAAGCTGGCGAAGCTCCTCAACTCCGACGAGGTGAGGAAGTACATCGAGAAGGAGTACGACGACTCGGTGCTCCCGGTCTTCGGCGCCGTCCGGGACTGACCCGGACGCGGACCGACCCGGGCGCGGACCGGCCGCGGCGCGCGGATCCCCGCGCGCACCGTGCTCCACCGCGCCAACGGCGAAGCGGTGGGCCCCACTTGCGGGGCCCACCGCTTCGTGCGCGCCCGCGCATGCGGCATGCTGGTGCACTTGACCCCTCGCAGGCTGGAGCGGCGTATGACTTCGACTTTCCCGGACGTATCCATCAGTACGGAACGTCTCGTACTGCGACCGTTCGAGGAAGCGGACATCCCCGCCCACACCGAGATGATGAACGACGAGCTGGTGGCGGCGTGGACGGACGTCCCCGTGCCGTTCACCGAGAGCGACGCGCGCCGCTGGGTCACCTTCACCGCGCCCGCCCAGCGCACCGCAGGCACCGGAATCGCCTTCGCCATCACGGAGTTCCTCACCGGCCGCCTCGTCGGCAGCCTGCGGCTGAGCAACACCGACTGGCGGCTGCTGTCCACCGAGGCCACCTATGTGATCGCCCCGTGGGCCAGGGGCGAGGGATACGCCAGCGAAGCGCTGCTGGTCATCGCGGGCTGGCTGTTCCAGGACCAGAAGTTCGAGCGCCTGGAGCTGCGCACGGCCGCCGACAACACCGCGGCCCAGCAGGTCGCCCAGAAGGTCGGCAGCATCAGCGAGGGCGTACTGCGCAACGCGTGGATAGCCCGCAGCCGCACGGAGGACGGCGGCTGGGTCGAGCTGCGCGGCGATCTGATCGTGTGGGGCCTGCTGCCCGAGGACACGGACGGGATAGCCGAGGAGCTCGACCAGGGAGGCACCTACTCCCACTACCCCAACTGGCCGGGCGTTCACGGAGGTTGACGCCGCGGACCTCCCGCCCGGCGCCCGCGCCGGCGCCCCTGTCGCGCCGCACCGGGGGTCGGCCGAAAGACGGCTCGGCGCACACCCGGCGGCTCGGGTAGTGTCGCTCTGCCCCCACCTGCGCTGACTCCAGGAGACCCCACCCATGGCCGACCGTGTCACCGTGATCGGGTGGGACGGCTCGCCGCTGACCGACGCCGCGCGCGCCGCACTTCAGGCCGCGAGCCTGGTCGCCGGCGCCGCCCACCACCTCGCGCTGGACGACGTGCCCGAGCGGGCCGAACGCATTCGCCTGGGCAGCGTCGCCCTGGCGGCGCGCCGCATCGCCCGTCACCGCGGCACCGCGGTGGTGCTGGCCGACGGCGATCCCGGGTTCTTCGGTGTGGTGCGCACACTGCGCGCTCCCGAGCACGGACTCGAGGTCGAGGTCCAGCCCGCCGTCTCCGCCGTGGCCGCCGCCTTCGCCCGAGCTGGGATGCCCTGGGACGACGCGCAGGTCGTCGTCGCGCACAGCCGCAACCTGCGGCGCGCGGTCAACATCTGCCGGGCCCACCCCAAGGTCGCCGTTCTCACCTCGCCGGGCGCGGGCCCGGCCGAACTGGCGCTGCTGCTGGGGGAGGTGCACCGCACCTTCGTCATCTGCGAGGCGCTCGGCACCCGTGAGGAGCGCGTCACCGTCCTCACCTCCGAGAAGGCCGTCGACTACCTCTGGCGCGACCCGAACGTGGTCATCGCCGTCGGCGGCCACACCCGGCCCCAGGCACCCGTGGACCCCGACCCCGCGGCGGCCGGCCGTCCCGTCAGGAGCGGCGACGGCTGGCTCGCCGGCCGTACGCCCGGCTACCCGGACGGGCCCCGCGGCTGGGCCGGACACGGGCCGGTGCCGGACCACGCGGCGCGCACGGACGGCCGGTCCCAGGAGCTGCGGGCCGCTCAACTCGCCCGTCTGGGCCCCCGATCGGGCGATCTGGTCTGGGACATCGGCTGCGGCCCCGGACTGATCGCCGCCGACGCCGCGCGCTTCGGCGCCGCCGTGATCGCCGTCGACCGCAACGCCGAGGCGCTGGCCCGCACCACCGCCCGCGCGGCCGAGTCCGGGGTGATGCTGGAGGTCGTCCACGGCGGCGCTCCCCAGGTGCTGGAGCGGCTGCCCGAGCCCGACGTCGTACGGATCGGCGGCGGCGGGCTGCGCACGGTCGAGGCGTGCGCGGACCGCCGGCCCGAGCGCATCGTGACGCACGCGACTACCCGCGATGAGGCAGAGGCCACTGGACGGGCGTTGGCCGACCGTGGTTACCGCGTCGAGTGCGCACTGCTGCAGTCGGTCGAGATGGACACCGTGGACTGGACCGAGAGGGATCGGACGGTCGTTTTTCTGCTGTCCGGAAGTCGTATGTGATCTGTCCGGAATGAACCGTGACCAACCGGGTCCAGTCACCTCCCCGTGGAGGGTCCGACCAGCGGCTGCGGGTAGGGTTATGGACCGTTGTGTGTCCAGCCCGCCGGGCGGTTTCGCACCATCTTGCTTCGGTTTCGACGGCACCCGCCGGACCGGCCGGAGCGATGGCGCACCCGTCAACCCGCGGATGACACACGGGCGGAGACGTGCCGTGCGCCTGACGCGCTCGT
Source organism: Streptomyces sp. XM4193 (assembly GCF_023072595.1). Classification (GTDB taxonomy): domain Bacteria; phylum Actinomycetota; class Actinomycetes; order Streptomycetales; family Streptomycetaceae; genus Streptomyces. Next base: position 264,310 of record NZ_JALLGK010000006.1, on the reverse strand, counting down.
TCTTCTCCGTGGGGGCGTCGATCCCGTCGGGCTGGAAGGAAGACGAGCAATGGGCGAGGGGTACGCATGACTGACACCGGCCGAATGCCCGGCGAGGGGCAGCCGGAGAACGCAGGCGCACCGCAGGAGGAGCCCGGCGCGCCGGCGCCTGTCGGACACACCTACGCTCCGCAGCGCAACGGCAGGCCCGGCACCGCGGGTTCGGGTCGCCACGCACAGGACGACCTGCTGCTGATGCCGAGTTCGCAGGGTGCCTGGGGAGACCCGGGAGTCCAGCCGTTCACCCCGCAGCCCGTACCGGCCGACGCCGGCTACGACGGGGCTGCCGCCGCGGCGCAGCACCCCGAGCAGGGCCCGCACGTTCCGGAGGGCCACGAGGCCGACGGCAGGGACTCGGGAGCGCACGACTACAGCGCCGTGCGCACACCGCCCGCCGGCTCGCCCGTACCCGGTGCGGAGCACGCCGCCCACACGGGCACGACCGCCGTTCCCGGTGAACCGGCCCCCGGCGAGCCCTCGTTCGGGGAAGCGCCGGCCGGTGCCGTACCCGCCGATCCGGCACTCGCCGACCCGTTGTCCGACCCGCTGCCCGAGGGCGCCCTCCCGGGCGAGCCGCTGTCCGGCGAAGCAGCCGGCGGCGGAGCGCCGGGCGACGTGCCGCAGCAGCCCGTGCCCGCGCAGAGCTGGGGCGGGCAGCAGACGCAGCCGACCCCGGCCGCTCCGCGCCGTCCGCTGCACCTGGGACCGCCCGTTCCCGAACAGTCCGGCGCCGTACGGTCGTTGGCCGAGCGCGGGCCGAGCACCCAGCCGGGCACGGCCTTCGCCGGCCCGGTCGACAGCGGTGTCCGGCCTGTCGCCGAGCCCGCCGCCGCACCGCAGCCCGCTCCCGGCGCGCACGACGCCTCGCTGAACCAGACCGCGCCGCCGGCGCCGAGCACCGAGCACGGCCTCCCGGCCGAGCCGGAGTACCTCGACGTGCCACCGGCCGATCAACTCCCGCAGCAGCCCGAGCACTTCGAGGACCCCTCGCAGCTGCCCGGGCCGCAGCTCGGCGCGCTGCCGCCGCAGGATCCGGGAGCCTGGTCCGCGCAGCCGGTCCACCCGGACGCGGCCGTCCACCCGGACGCGGCCGTCCACCCCGTCGAGCACCCGCTGGCCGGACCGGATCTGGCCGCCGAGCCGGTGACGGCTCCCGCGGCGGTCGACCCGTCCGGGCCGCAGGAGGGCGGCGCCGCGCCCGCAGCGGCGTACGACGCCCCGCAGCCCGTCGCCCCCGACGGGCCGGCAGGCGCCGATCAGCCGGTCGCCCCGGAAACCCTCGCCCCGGAACCCGTCGCCACGGAGCCGGGTCCGGTGGAGCCGGTCGTCGCCGAGGCCGGAGTCGTCGTCGAGCCCGGGGTCGTCGCGGAGCCGGTGGCCGAGCCCGGCGAGCAGCCCGCGCCGCAGGGCGCCCAGGAGCAGGCCGCGGTGGAGGGTGCGCCCGTGCAGGACCCGGGCGCCACCATCCCCGCCCAGGCGGGGGATCCCGATCCGATCCCCGCCGCCGCACAGCCGGTGCCCGCACCGCGCGAGGCCGAGGCCCCCGCGGCGAGTTCCGAGGACGCCGCCGCCTCCGGCCCGGACGAGGCGCCCGCCGAGGAGCCCCTCGACGCGCAACTCCCGCAGCCCGACGGCGATTCGGCCGCGGCGCCGCAGCAGGGCGAGCCCCGGCACGCCGCTGCCGAGCCCGTCCCGGACCCGGTGCCGTCCGCCGAGCCCGAGGCGCACGAGGCTCCCGCCGCACCACAGGTCGACGCGATACAGCCCGATGCCGCAGCCGAGCCGGAGCTAGACGACCCCGCCGCGCCACAGGCCCAGGCTCCCGACGACCGGACCCCCGACGGCGCCACCGTGCCCGAGGACTCCGCGGAGCCGCCGGCCGAAGGCACCGAGTCCGCGGCCTCCGAGACCCCGGCCGCCGAGTCCGCCCCCGCCGAGGAGCCTGCGCCCGTCGAGGAGGCGGGGCCGCCCGCGCCGGGCTACCCGGACGCCGAGCGCGAGGCGGTGCATCGGGCCATCCGCGAGCGCCGCGACGTGCGCAACGGGTTCCGCGCCGACCCCATCCCGCACGAGGTGCTGCTCCGGGTCCTGGAGGCCGCCCACACCGCGCCGAGCGTCGGCCACTCCCAGCCCTGGGACTTCGTCATCATCCGCTCTCCCGAGACGCGGCAGACGATGCACGAGCTGGCCCTGCGCCAACGCGACGCCTACGCCCAGTCGTTGCCCAAGGCGCGGGCGAAGCAGTTCAAGGAGCTGAAGGTCGAGGCGATCCTCGACACCCCGGTCAACATCGTCGTCACGGCGGACCCCACCCGCGGCGGACGCCACACCCTGGGCCGGCACAGCCAGCCGCAGACCGCCCCCTACTCCTCCGCCCTCGCGGTGGAGAACCTCTGGCTCGCCGCGCGCGCCGAAGGGCTCGGGGTCGGCTGGGTCAGCTTCTTCGACGAGCGGGAGATGGTCCGCGAGCTCGGCCTGCCCGAGCACCTGGAGGTCGTCGCCTACCTCTGCGTCGGCTATGTGGACGCCTTCCCCGAGGAGCCGGAGCTGGTGCAGTCCGGCTGGTCCCGGCGGCGCCCGCTGTCCTGGGTGGTCCACGAGGAGTCCTACGGCCGCCGGGTGCTGCCCGGCGCCGAACCGCACGATCTGCTCGGCGAGACCCTGGCCGCCATCCGCCCGCTGGACGCCAAGGCGCTCGGCGAGGCGTGGGAGCGGCAGAAGCGGATGACCAAGCCGGCCGGCGCCCTCGGCATGCTGGAGATCATCTCCGCGCAGCTGAGCGGCCTCGCCCGGCAGTGCCCGCCGCCGGTGCCGGAGCCCGCCGCGGTCGCGGTCTTCGCCGGTGACCACGGGGTGCACGACCAACGCGTCACGTCCTGGCCGCAGGAGGTGACGGCCCAGATGGTCGACAACTTCCTCTCCGGCGGCGCGGTCTGCAACGCGTTCGCCAAGCAGGTGGGCGCCGAGGTCTGCGTGGTGGACGTCGGTGTCGCACAGCAGCTCCCGCCCACGCCCGGGCTGCTGCCGCGCAAGGTGCGCGCGGGTACGGCCGACTTCACCACCACCGCCGCGATGACGCGCGAGGAGGCCCAACGGGCCGTCGAGGTCGGCATCGAGACCGCGCGCGATCTGGTCGCGGCCGGCAACAAGGCGCTGCTCACCGGTGAGATGGGGATCGCCAACACCACCGTCTCGGCCGCGCTGATCTCCGTCTACACCGGCGTGGACCCGCTGGAGGTGACCGGTCGCGGCACCGGCATCAGCGACGAGATGCACGCCCACAAGGCCGAAGTCGTGCGCCGCGCACTGGAGTTGCACCAGGTCGACCCGGCCGACCCGATCGGGGTGCTGGCAGCCGTGGGCGGGCTGGAGCACGCCGCGCTCGTCGGACTGATCCTCGGCGGGGCCTCCCTGCGCACACCAGTGGTGCTGGACGGCGTCAGCGCCGGCGCCGCGGCCCTGGTGGCCAGGGCGATGGCACCCGAGGCGCTCGCCGCCTGCATCGCCGGCCACCGCAGCCCCGAGCCCGGCCACCACGCCGCGCTCTCGACGCTCGGCCTGCGCCCGCTGGTCGATCTGGAGCTGCGCCTCGGTGAGGGCACGGGGGCGCTGCTCGCGCTGCCGGTCGTACAGAGCGCGGCCCGCGCCATGCACGACGTGGCAACCTTCGACGCGGCAGGCGTCACGGAGAAGAACTGAAACCCGCAACCGGCCGTCCACAGTGCCCGTACCCGCCGCTCCGGCGCCGCAGCGGCCCACGCAGCATGTGCAAGGAGCAGCACCACGATGTCCGAGCTACCCGCCTACCCCGTCGGACTGCGTCTTGAAGGCCGCCGGGTCGTCGTGCTGGGCGGCGGCACCGTCGCCGGACGGCGGCTGCCGGCGCTGATCGCCGCCGGCGCGGCCGTGGAGTTGATCTCTCCGCGGGTCACGCCCACCGTCGAGGCCATGGCCGACGGCGGCGAGATCCGCTGGGAGCGCCGCGGATACCGCTCCGGCGACCTGCAGGGCGCCTGGTACGCGCTCATCGCCACCAGCGACCACGAGGCGAACGTCGCGGCCTCGGCCGAGGCGGAGGCGGCCAGGGTGTGGGCGGTGCGCAGTGACGACGCCGAGGCCGCCACCGCCTGGACCCCGGCCACCGGCCGCAGCGACGGCGTCACCGTCGCCGTGCTCACCGGCCGTGATCCGCGCCGCTCGGCCGCGGTGCGCGACGCGGTCGTCGAGGGGCTCCAGGACGGCAGCCTCGCCGCACCCTCCCACCGCTCCCGCACCGCCGGGGTGGCGCTGGTCGGCGGAGGACCGGGCGATCCCGATCTGATCACCGTCCGCGGTCGGCGGCTGCTCGCCGCCGCCGATGTGGTGATCGCCGACCGCCTCGGTCCGCGCGACCTGCTGGACGAACTCCCGCCGCACGTACAGGTGATCGACGCCGCCAAGATCCCGTACGGCCGGGCGATGGCCCAGCAGGCGATCAACGACGCGCTCGTCGAACACGCCCGGGCCGGCCGCGCCGTCGTACGTCTCAAGGGCGGCGATCCGTACGTCTTCGGCCGCGGAATGGAGGAGGCACAGGCGCTCGCCGCGGCCGGTGTGCCGGTCACCGTCGTGCCGGGGATCTCCAGCGCGATCAGCGTGCCCGCACTGGCCGGTGTGCCGGTCACCCACCGCGGTGTCGCGCACGAGTTCACCGTGGTCAGCGGTCATGTGGCGCCCGAGGACGAGCGGTCCCTGGTGGACTGGTCGGCGCTCGCCCGGCTGCGCGGGACCCTGGTCGTCCTGATGGGGGTGGAGCGGCTCGCCGCCATCGCCGCGGCCCTGCTCGCCCACGGACGTGCGCCTCAGACCCCGGTCGCCGTCATCCAGGAGGGCACCACGGCCAACGAACGGCGGGTGGTCGCGACACTGGCCGACGTCGCCGACCGGGTGCGGGAGGAGGGCGTACGTCCGCCGGCCGTGATCGTGATCGGCCCGGTCGTCGACGTCGGCCGCTCGGGATGGCTCCGCCACGGGAGCGGCACGGGCCCCGACGAGCAGTCGGGGACCACCGCCGATGCCCCCCGAACCCAGGAGCCGCCCGCGAGTCCGGCGCCGTAGCCGTCGGCGGCCGAAGCCGCGCGGAGCCGCGGGCAGGCCGGGTCGCGGTCCCGGTCCCGCGCGGCCGGGACTGCCGTACGGCCCGGTGGCGCCGTCTGCGGCTCGTCGCGCTCTGCGGTGCGGGCGGCCCGACACCTCGGCGGTGGCCGCGCACCCCGCACCCCGCGCACCCCGCGCGCACCCCGCGTATTCCGCCGCCCGTCGGGCAGGGCAGTATCGTTCCGTGGCTCACCGCAAGGCAGAACTCATCACCGTCGACGATCCGCACGACCCCCGGCTCGGTGACTACACCGACCTGACCGACGTCGAACTGCGCCGTCGCAGAGAGCCGGCCGAGGGGCTGTTCATCGCCGAGGGGGAGAAGGTCATCCGGCGGGCCCTGCACGCCGGTTACACGATGCGCTCGATGCTCCTCTCCGAGAAGTGGACCGAGCAGATGAGCGACGTCATCGCCGAGGCGAGCGCGCCGGTGTACCTCGTCTCGCCGGAGCTCGCCGAACGTGTCACCGGCTACCACGTCCATCGCGGCGCGCTCGCCTCGATGCAGCGCAAACCCCTCCCCGAACCGGAGGAGCTGCTGCGTGCCGCACCGAGCTCTGTGGTGGCCCCGGAACCGGTCGTGGACCGCGCGGACACCGGTACGAGCTCTGCGGCGGCCCCGCGGCAGAGCGCAGGTTGTCGTGTCGCCATCTTCGAGGACATCGTCGACCACGCGAATCTGGGCGCTGCCTTCCGCAACGCTGCTGCGCTGGGCGTGGACGCCGTCTTCCTCACCCCGCGCTGCGCCGACCCCCTGTATCGGCGGGCCGTGAAGGTGTCGATGGGCACCGTCTTCCGCGTTCCCTGGACCCGGCTGACCTCCTGGCCGAAGGACCTCGACCTCTTTCGCCGCAGCGGTTTCGTGACGGCTGCCCTCTGCCTCGACGAGAAGTCGATCACCGTGGACGAACTCGCCGCCCGCCGCTACGAGAACCTCGCACTCATGCTCGGCACCGAAGGCGACGGCCTGTCGGTCGGCGCCCAGCGGGCAGCCGATGAATGGGTCCGCATCCCGATGGTCGCGGGAGTGGACTCCCTCAACGTCGCAGCAGCCTCCGCCGTGGCCTTCTACGCGACGAGGCTCTGAGGTCCGGCCGGCGCACCTCCCGCGCAGAGCGGAAGCCGGCTTCGGGTCGGAAGACGAGCAAGTGTCTCCCCGGTCGCGGAGGTGACCGGACGAAACCCCCTGTCGCAACGGCCTGTCACCACAGCGCGGGCCACCTGCTCGCAGCAGTGTCCGACCCATTGGACTCCGGCGTCGCCAGGCCCTTTCGTGCTGGACGGGCAGCTCACCGGTGCGAACTCCGCAGCTGAGGCTCCTGCCCGGCCACCGCCCTGCGGGCAGCCCGCAGCGGCTCCCTCAGCGCGGCGCCGGAGGAGAGCCGACTCCCGGACTCCCGCCCGAGGGCACCTGCTCCGAGGAGGCCCGCTCCGAGGGTGGCGCCCCGCGGACCTCGCTCTCACAGCCCTGCGCGAGCGCGATGCCCAACGCCATCAGCAGCGTCACCGTCACGAAGACGAAGAGCCGCTGACGCAGCAGCCTCCGGTCCGGCGGCACCGTGCGCCTGCTCGAACCGGAGCCGGTGCGCCCGGGCCCGGTCCTCGGCCTGCTTGCCGACCTGCGCGCACCGCCGGGGGCGGACTGCGGGCGGGGACGGCGGGTGGCGGACGCGGCGCCGGTGCGCCGCGCCTCCTGCCCGCCGCCCGTGCGCTGCGCGCTGCTGCGCCCCGCGGTGGACTGCCGGGCCCGTACGGTGGGCTCCGCGGCGCTGCGGGCCGGTGCCGGGGGCAGCCGGCTCTCGGGCACCGCACGTGCCTCGCGCGCGGCGATCTCCTTCAGGCGCAAAGAGAGCTGAAGAGTGGTGGGCCGCTCCTCCGGGTCCTTCGCCAGGCACGCGTGCACGATCGGTGTCAGCGCTGCCGGCACCCCCTGCAGCTGTGCCTCCTCGTGGACGACCCGGTAGAGCATGATCTCCGAACTGCCCTGTCCGAACGGCGAGTCGCCGGTCGCCGCGTACGCGAGGGTGGCGCCGAGCGCGAACACGTCGGTCGCCGGGGTGACGGCGACTCCCCGCACCTGCTCCGGGGCCAGGAAGCCGGGTGAGCCGACGGCGGTGCCCACGTGTGTGAGCGTGCTGGAACCGGTCGCCCAGGCGATCCCGAAGTCGATGATCCGCGGGCCCTTGGGGGAGAGCAGGATGTTCGAGGGCTTGAGGTCGCGGTGGACCACACCGGCCTCGTGCACCGCCACCAGCCCCTCGGAGAGCGCCGCGCCGACCGCGGCCACCTGCGAGGCCGGCAGCGGGCCGCCGTCGTGCACCTTGTCGTGCAGCGAGGGCCCGGGCACGTACTGGGTGGCGAACCACGGTCGCGGCGCGTCCAGGTCCGCGGCCACCAGCCGTGCCGTGCAGCCGCCCCTGATGCGCCGGGCCGCGGAGACCTCCCGGGCGAACCGGATCCGGAACTCCTCGTCCTCGGCCAGATCGGGCCGGATCACCTTCAGCGCGACTCGCTGGCCGCGCCGGTCGGAGCCCAGATAGACGACGCCCATCCCGCCCGCTCCCAGCCGCCGGTGGAGCTTGAACGAGCCGACGACGCGCGGGTCTTCGCGTCGGAGCCGCATGATCGCCATTGTCCTTCCCCTACCTCCGGTGGGGAGGCCCCACTGCTTCGATACCGGTTCGCGTTGCTGCCTGTGCGCGGATGTCCACAGCTTACGGAGTGCCAGGTGCGTCTGCGCAGATGCCGCGCACGTCCGCGCGGACCGATTGCGAGTGCGCGGCGAAGAACGGGAGTTGTGCGCCCCCGGCCGCACTCCCGTCGCGGCTGCGGCCACTCTCACCCCCAACACCCCCTGCTGCAAAGGGATATGACGCGACGCCACCTTTCGTCCACGCGTTCTGGCGCCGTCCGGGGGACCAGCGGTCCACCCCCTCCCGGCGTCCCGCCCCGCCGGGCGCATCGGTGCCCCGGGGCGGCTGTCGGGGCGCCCCGAGGTGAGTGAAGTCACGTGTCCCGGGCGTGGTTTGTGCACGTGAGAGGCGTGATCACGGCCTCCGCGACACCCCGCACGACCCGTTGTCGGGCCCGACCGACCCCGAGTGACGTCCCCGGACTCTGCCGTTCGGCCAGGGTCTCCCTCCACCCCTGGTACTACCCGGGGTGGAGATCGCTCCTTCTGGAGGATGCCCACGGTCGGTACGCCGGCATGACGCCGTCCGACGGCCGCGCTCCTACTGTTGATTCCAAGCGGTGAGGGACACGCTCGTCCCCCGAGGTTTGTCGCTCACCGCTCCGACCAGAAGGGGAAACCATGGCGCGAGCAACAGAGGCAAGGACACCGAGCCGGTTGCAGGCGCGGGCAGCAGGGATCACCACCGCGGTGGCGACCTTCGGCACCCAGCCCTCCGGACAGCGGCACCCGCTCGTCGCGACCGCCATGGTTCTCCCAGTGGCACTCCTGTTGGCCGCCCTCTTCGGCGGTTTCGACGCGGTGGCCACCCAGGCGTCGTCCGTAGCGGGAATGTTGCAGCGCTGATTTTGCGCACCCGGGCGGGAGAGCGGCCCGCGCCGGGCACTTCCGGCTGACAACCCCGTGGGGACGGGGGTGCGGCGGACGGCACGGAGGGCCAGGCGGCTGGGGAGCCGCCTGGCCCTCAAACCTTTGCTCCCAGCGCTCGCCTGCTCACGCGCCCCCGCCGAGCCCGACACGGCCTCGACCCGGATGGCGCGAAGGCCCCGGACGGCGCGAAAGCTCCGGAAAGCCGCGAAGGCCCCGGTCTCTGCGACCGGGGCCTTCATGTGCGGTGGACGATACTGGGATTGAACCAGTGACCTCTTCCGTGTCAGGGAAGCGCTCTCCCGCTGAGCTAATCGTCCGCGGCGCCCACCGCCCCGTCGTGGAAACCGACGAGGACACGAGGTGCGTGCGGTGCGCGATACTGGGATTGAACCAGTGACCTCTTCCGTGTCAGGGAAGCGCTCTCCCGCTGAGCTAATCGCGCGGGGCCCCGAGGGGCAGTGGACGATACTGGGATTGAACCAGTGACCTCTTCCGTGTCAGGGAAGCGCTCTCCCGCTGAGCTAATCGTCCTTGGAGGTGGAGACGGGATTTGAACCCGTGTAGACGGCTTTGCAGGCCGTTGCCTCGCCTCTCGGCCACTCCACCAGGAGTGCGGGGTGCAACCCCGTACCCACGAGCGGACGACGAGATTCGAACTCGCGACCCTCACCTTGGCAAGGTGATGCTCTACCAACTGAGCTACGTCCGCAGTTTGCCGTGATCCCGGGCCACTGTGTGACCTGGCGACGTGGTGAACTCTAGCGGATTCCTCGGCCAGCTCAAATTCCGTTTCCGTTCTCGGACATGCCTAGACTCGAAGCCGTGCCCGACCAACCGCCTCTCGCCTCCTTCAACGGAGTTGTCGCCTCGGACCTCCGGGACGTCACCAGCGACCCCGCCGCGCTGGAATCGCGTGGCTGGTGGGCCGTGGTCGCCGACTTCGAGGGCGGGGTGCGGTGTGCGCGCTTCGGCGACACCCGACCGGCTCCGGCGATCCGCCCGCACCGCTGGCGCGGCCCCCGCCCCGGAAGCTGGACGTCCTCGCTGGAGCGGAGCGCCTACCTCGACGGGGTGCGGCGCATTCGGGAGCACATCGCCGCGGGCGACGTCTACCAGGCCAACCTGTGCCGGGTGCTGAGCGCGCCGCTGCCCGACCCCGCGCGCGCCGACATCGCCGCGCTCGCCGACGTCCTCGCCGCCGGAAACCCCGCCCCGTACGCGGGCTGTGTGCGGCTGCCCGCACACGGTGTCGAGGTGGCCACCGCCTCGCCCGAGCTCTATCTGCGCAGGCGCTCGGGCACCGTCTGGTCCGGCCCGATCAAGGGCACCGGCCGCACCGAGGCGGATCTGGCGGAGAAGGACTTCACCGAGAACGTCATGATCGTCGATTTGGTGCGCAACGATCTCGGGCGGGTCTGCGCCCCGGGCAGCGTCACCGTGCCCGCGCTCTGCGAGGTCGAGCCCCACCCGGGACTCGTGCACCTGGTCTCCACGGTGCGCGGTGAACTCGCCCCCGGCGCCGGCTGGCCGGAGCTGCTGCGTGACACCTTCCCTCCCGGCTCGGTCACCGGGGCGCCCAAGAGCAGCGCGCTGCGGATCATCGAGCAGCTGGAGACCTCGCCGCGCGGCCCGTACTGCGGAGGGATCGGCTGGGTCGACGCGGACCGCGGCACCGGTGAACTCGCGGTCGGCATAAGGACGTTCTGGATCGAGCGGGACGCCCCGGGCGGCCCCGCCCTGCGATTCGGTACCGGCGCCGGCATCACCTGGGGATCGGATCCGCACCGCGAGTGGGCCGAGACGGAGCTGAAGGCCGCCCGGCTGCTGCGGGTGGCGTCGGGGGAGGCCCGTCCGCAACCGGACGAAGCCGCGCCCGGGACACAGGCTCAACAGCACGTATGACAGGCACGACAGGCAAAGCAAGCACGACAGGTACGGCGGGCGCACTGCCTCCCGTGCCCGAGCGAAAGGTGGAACCGTGGCTCTGATCTGGGTGAACGGTGCGCTGCACGACCGCGACAGCGCACGTCTGTCGGTGCTCGACCACGGACTGACCGTCGGCGACGGGGTCTTCGAGACCCTCAAGGTGCAGGACGGCAGGGCCTTCGCCCTCACTCGTCATCTCGACCGGCTCGCCGTCTCCGCGCGCGGCCTCGGTCTGGAGGCGCCCGATCTCGCGCTGGTGCGTCACGCCTGCGAGGCGGTGCTGGAGGCCAACCCCGTCGCACACGGCCGGTTGCGGCTCACCTGTACGGCCGGACGCTCGCCGCTGAGCTCCGAACGCGGCGGCGAGGAGCTCTCGTTGGTCGCCGCCGTCGATCCCTGCGAGCCGGCGGCGCCGAGCACCGCGGCGATCACCGTGCCCTGGGTGCGCAACGAGCGCGGCGCGCTCACCGGACTGAAGACCACCTCGTACGCGGAGAACGTCGTCGCGCTCGCCGAGGCGCACCGGAGCGCGGCGTCCGAGGCGCTGTTCGCCAACACCGCGGGGCGGTTGTGCGAGGGCACCGGCACCAATGTCTTCGTCGCCGTCGACGGTGAGCTGCACACCCCACCGCTCGCGGCGGGCCCGTTGGCCGGCATCACCCGGGCGCTGGTGCTCGAGTGGGTGGGTGCCCACGAGACCGACCTCCCCTTCGACGTGCTCGAACGCGCCGACGAGATCTTCCTGACCTCCTCGCTGCGGGACGTCCAGGCCGTGCGCCGGCTGGACGGCCGCGATCTGCCGGACGCACCCGGACCGCTGACCGCCAAGGCGCAGCGCGTCTTCGCCGAACGTTCGGCAGCCGACATCGACCCGTGACGCCACCACGGTCGGTACCGGCCCGCTCGGTCGGCACTCGACCGGCTCCCGGCGGCGGCGTCCGGACCGTCGCCGCCGGTCACCCCGACCGTCCGCGGTGACGGGCGCACTGGGCAGCACCGCGCGCCACTGGTAGAACACTGTCGATGACCACCACACTGCGCCCCGCGGAGCCCGAGCATGTGCTGCGGGACGGCACCCGCTCGCGCTCCTACGACATCTGCGTCAACAGCAGGGTGGTGGGAGGCGTACGGCTGCGCGCCGAACCGGAGTTGGCCGGCCCGGGCTCGGTGGGCCGGATGGACCGGCTCCGGGTGGAGGAGCCGGACCGACGCCGCGGACGTGCGACGGTCGCGGCGCTTGCGGGCGAAGAGGTGCTGCGCGGCTGGGGCTGCCGCCGGATGTGGGTCTCGGTGCCCGCGACGGCCGTCGAGGCGCGGCAGTTGGCGCAGGCTCTGGGCTACCGCGAGACCAACTGCCATCTGACCAAGGCGCTTTCGGCCCCGCCGGAACTGCCGCCCGGCACCACCGTCCGTCCGTTGACGGAGGAGGAGTTCCCGGCCTGGAGCGCCGCCTCGCACGCGCAGTTCGTGGAGAGCTGCGTCGCTCAGGGCCTGGACCGCGCCCACTCCGAGGCCAGATCGCGCTCCGACTTCGCCGAACTGCTGCCCCGGGGCCCGGCCTCCTCGGACGTGCTGCTGCTCGTCGCCAACCACCGCGGCCAGGACGTCGGCACCCTCTGGCTGGCCCTGCACGAGCCGGTGGACCGGGGCGGCTTCGTCTACTCCGTCGCGGTCGTCGAGGAGCACCGCGGCCGGGGGCACGGCCGTGCGCTCATGCACATCGCAGAGCGCGAGGTCCTGGCCGCCGGGGGCAGCCGACTTGCGCTCAACGTCTTCGCCCACAACACCACGGCCCGCGCCCTCTACGACGGGCTCGGGTACGAGCTGATGCTCTCGCACTACGCCAAGCCACTGCTCTGAGCTCGCGCTGCCCGGCACCCAGCACCACGGTCGACGCGCCCCGAGCCCGCGCCCCGCGGGTCCCCCCGGAACCGGGGGAGGACCGGTCCCGCCCCGCGGCGCGGTCGGCGCGGTCGGCGCGGGCGGTCGGGCAGGCGGTCAGGAGCCGTGGGCGGCCTCCACCAGCTCCCCGATGCGCTCGCGCAGTCCCTCCTGGCTCTTCCCGCCGTCCAACCGCTGTCCGCCGATCACATACGTGGGCGTACCGGTGACCCCCAGCGCCTTGCCCTCTGCCTGGTCGGCGTCCACCGCCAGCAGATGGCGCCCGTCGAACAGCGCGCTCTCCACCTCGTCCGCGTCGAGCCCCGACTCCCGTGCCAGCTCCACCAGCAGTGCTTCACCGCGCTCGCCCAACTCCGCGGTGCGTGCCAGGAGTTCACGGACGTACCGCTCGCCGCCGCCCTGTGCGTACGCCTCCTCCGCGGCCTGCGCGGCGGCGTACGCGTACTTGTGCTTCGGCAGCGGGAAGTGCCGCAGCCGGATCTCCAGTCCGTCGCCGTACTGCTCCCGCAGGGCGTCGACGTCGCCCTGCGCCGCGTGGCAGTCCGGACACTGAAGATCGAACCAGGTCTCGAGTACGGCGCGCGACGCGCTGTCGTTGTCCATGCGCCCAGTCTCCCAGCCCCGCACCCCCGCCCGGTCCGGCCCTCTGCCCGTCTGTGCCCTGCCACTCCCGGCAGCAGGGCCCGGGGCCCGTGCGTTCTGCCGTGCTCGGTCCCGCGGAGGAGGAACCCCGGGGATGACCCTGAAGTTTTCGCCCACGGCTTGGCATCCGCCCCCGGTGGGAAGGCAGGATGGAGACATGCTGACCGTGACCGTGTGTGCCGCACTCTCCGCGGCGGGGCTGGCCGTCTCCTTCCTGACGGCCTACCGCCGCCGCTTCGTCGCCGCCACCCGGCTGGCGGCCCTGTCCCTGGTGCCCATCGGCCTGGCGATGGCCGGCCTGATCGGGCTCGGCGGAAAGATCGTCCGGGCGTTCTCCTCCTGGGCGGCCGATCTGGTGTTCAAGCCGACGGTGTGGGCCGGTTTCGCCGTGCTCGCGCTGGCCGTGGTGCTCTATCTGATCGCGCGCTTCGCCCAGGCGCGGTCCGTGGGCGCTCCCGCGCAGGCGGCGGAGCCCGCTGCTTCCGCGCCCGCCGGCGGCCGGGCCGCACCCGCGCCGACCGCGGACCCGCCGGCCGTGCGCTCGGGGCGGGGCAAGGCGCCCGCACAGCAGTCCGGCACCGAGGACTTCAGCGATATCGAGGCGATCCTCAAAAAGCACGGAATCTGACGAACTCCGTTGTGTGCCGGGCGTGTTGAGCGCGCGGTGGGTCTGGCCTGCGCGATCATCGCGGCGAGATGCAGCACTACCCCGCGGACCAGCTTCCGCCAGCACAAGACGAGTCGGACACCTCCTCACAGCCCGGTGCACCGGAGCCCAGAGGTTGTCTCTACGCACTCTCCCAGCCGCCGTTGATGCTCTTCCTGGCATTCATCGGCCTGCTGTTCCTCCTTGCCGCGATGCACGACCTCTTCCTGCTGTGAGGCGCCCTCGCACGGTGGAGGAGCTCGGGCCTGGAGCGGGCCCGCCGGTACGGCCGGCTGCCGCCCTGACACCGGACGGCCGGTGTCAGGCCTTCGCGTCCCCGCCGGCGCCGGCGTTCTCCGCGGACTCGCGTCGGCGCGCTCGGTACGCGGCCACATGCAGCCGGTTGCCGCAGGTGCGGCTGGAGCAGTAGCGGCGCGAGCGGTTGCGGGAGAGGTCGATGAACGCGCGGCGGCAGTCGGGGGCGCCGCAGCGGCGCAGCCGCTCGCGTTCGCCGCCCACCAGCAGGAAACCGAGCGCCATCCCGCCGTCGGCGGCGAGGTGGTCCGAGATGCCCGAGTCCGGTGCGAAGTAGTGCACGTGCCAGTCGTAGCCGTCGTGGTCGGTGAGCTGCGGAGTCGTACCGGCCCGGGCGACGAGTGCGTTGACGAGCCCGGCGGCGGTGCGGTCGTCCGGCGCGGCGACGATCCGCAGGAAGTCCTCGCGGACCTCGCGGATCGCGAGGAGGTCTGCTTCGCAGAGCCGCTCGGCGCCGCTGATGCTGTTGCGCCTCACGAACTCGCGCAGCGCGTCCAGATCGGGCAGCCCCTCCGGCACGTCCCGGTCGGGCGCGGTGTTCAGCAGGTCGACAACACCGTCGAGGGCGAACCTGGTGTCGTGGTTGATCAGCACGGTGTCGCTCCAGGCCGGTGGGAATGCTCGGTTCCAGTGGGTGCTCGCTGACCGAGGACTCTATCCCGCTGCACAGAGGAAGGCCGCCGCCACGGTGAGTGTGGCGACGGCCCTGCCTGGTCGGGCGACGTCTGTCGTCGCTTCGGGGTGGTTCCCACCGGACCCGTGCCATCGCCCCGAGTCGGACGGCACGAGCGGTGGGGTCTTGGGTTGTCCCGGTTGCCTCAGCTCTCCGCGAGGATGTGGGAGAGCTCCGTATCGAGATCGAAGTGGCGGTGCTCGGTGCCCGGGGGCACCGCTGCGTCGGTCCGCTTGAGGAAGGACTCCAGCGCGCGGGCCGGGGCCTCGAGCAGTGCTTCGCCCTCGGGTGAGCTGAGGGCGATGCAGACGACACCCTGCCCGTGGCTCCGGGAGGGCCAGACACGTACGTCGCCGGTGCCAGTGGGCCTGTGCAGCCCCTCGGCGAGAAGGTCGCGGGCGAAGACCCACTCGACCGTCTCTTCGGCACCGGTGTGGAAGGTGGCATGCACCGCGTAGGGGTCGGCCGTGTCATACCGCAGACCCGCAGGGACGGGAAGGGAGGACTCGCTCGATACAACGAGGCGCAGGTGCAGCTCGCAGCTGACCGTGGTGTTCATAAGCGCCAGGGCCTTTCGCTCAGTGTGCGCTCGGGGATTCGCACGTCGGCGAAATCGACATGCCACTTACCAGACGGTTGTAAACCCCTCCGCCGGATATCGGGCTGTTTCAGACGGAGAGCAAGCCGATTGGGCGTTTATGACGTGCGTACTGAGAGGTGATGAAAGTCGCTTTTGCCGCATGGTGTGAACGCGTCAAATCTCGGTGTGCGGTCGCCCGGTGAGCACCTGGTCACCCGGGGGTGTCGCGGTGGGGTAGTCTCGTGCCGAGCAGAGGGCGATTAGCTCAGCGGAAGAGCGCTTCGTTCACACCGAAGAGGTCACTGGTTCAAACCCAGTATCGCCCACCGCCACAGGCCGGGGACCAGCGTCTCCGGCCTTCTGCGTGCCCGTGCGTACCCGGGTCCGGCGCGGTTTGGATGATCGCCGAACCGCACTGTATGGTTCTGTCCGTGCCGCAGGGCGCAGGGGGCGATTAGCTCAGTGGGAGAGCGCTTCGTTCACACCGAAGAGGTCACTGGTTCGAACCCAGTATCGCCCACCCCCGGAAGGCCGGTCAGTCTCGCGACTGACCGGCCTTCGTCGTGTGCGCCGCGGCTCCCGGCCGCCCGGGGAACTGCTTCGCGTCCACCGCTCGCGGCTCGGTACGATTCCTGCGGCGGTCGGCACTCGCCGCCGCTTCCCCGGCGAAACAGGAGAGATCCGGTGTCAGACGTGCGTGTGGCCGTTCAACGCGATTCCGAGCGGGAAGAGCGCGTGGTCACCACGGGCACGAGCGCCGCCGCACTCTTCGAGGGGGAGCGCAGTGTCGTGGCCGCCCGAGTCGCCGGAGAGCTGAAGGACCTCGCGTACGAGCTCGCCGACGGCGACGAGGTCGAGCCGGTCGAGATCTCCAGCCCCGATGGGCTGGACATCCTGCGCCACTCCGCCGCGCACGTGATGGCGCAGGCCGTGCAGGAGCTCTATCCGGAGGCCAAGCTCGGCATCGGCCCGCCCATCAAGGACGGCTTCTACTACGACTTCGACGTGGCGGAGGCGTTCCACCCCGATGACCTCAAGCGCATCGAGAAGAAGATGCAGGAGATCATCAAGCGGGGCCAGCGCTTCTCCCGCCGGGTCACCACCGACGAGGACGCCCGCGCGGAGCTGGCCGACGAGCCGTACAAGCTCGAGCTGATCGGCCTCAAGGGCTCCGCCGCCGAGGCCGCGGACGGTGCCTCCGCCGAGGTCGGCGCCGGCGAGCTGACCATCTACGACAACATCGACGCCAAGACCGGCGAGCTGTGCTGGAAGGACCTCTGCCGCGGCCCGCACCTGCCGACCACCCGACTGATCCCGGCCGTCAAGCTGATGCGCTCGGCAGCCGCGTACTGGCGCGGCAGCGAGAAGAACAAGCAGCTGCAGCGGATCTACGGCACCGCCTGGCCCACCAAGGACGAGCTCAAGGCGCACCTGGAGTTCCTGGCCGAGGCCGAGAAGCGCGACCACCGCAGGCTCGGCACCGAGCTCGATCTCTTCTCCATCCCCGAGGAGATCGGTTCCGGGCTGGCCGTCTTCCACCCCCGCGGCGGCGTGATCCGCAGGGTGATGGAGGACTACTCGCGGCGCCGCCACGAGGAGTCGGACTACGAGTTCGTCTACACCCCGCACGCCACCAAGGGCACGCTCTTCGAGAAGTCCGGCCACCTGGACTGGTACGCCGACGGCATGTACCCGCCCATGCAGCTGGACGAGGGCCAGGACTACTACCTCAAGCCCATGAACTGCCCGATGCACCACCTGATCTTCGACGCGCGCGGCCGCTCCTACCGCGAACTGCCGCTGCGGCTCTTCGAGTTCGGCACGGTCTACCGCTACGAGAAGTCGGGTGTGGTGCACGGGCTGACCCGCGCCCGCGGCTTCACCCAGGACGACGCGCACATCTACTGCTCCCGCGAGCAGATGGCCGACGAGCTGGACTCGCTGCTCACCTTCGTGCTCAACCTGCTGCGCGACTACGGACTCGACGACTTCTACCTGGAGCTGTCCACCAAGGACCCGGAGAAGTTCGTCGGCTCCGACGAGGTCTGGGAGGAGTCCACCGAGGCGCTGCGCCAGGCCGCCCAGAAGCAGGGGCTCGAACTGGTGCTGGACCCGGCCGGCGCCGCCTTCTACGGCCCGAAGATCTCCGTCCAGGCCAAGGACGCCATCGGCCGCACCTGGCAGATGTCCACGATCCAGGTCGACTTCAACATGCCCGAGCGCTTCGACCTGGAGTACACCGCCGCGGACGGCTCCCGCCAGCGTCCCGTGGTGATCCACCGGGCGCTCTTCGGCTCGATCGAGCGGTTCTTCGCCGTGCTGCTGGAGCACTACGCGGGCGTCTTCCCGCCGTGGCTCGCCCCGGTCCAGGCGACCGGCATCCCGATCGGCGACGACCACGTCCCCTACCTGCGCGAGTTCGCCGCACAGGCACGGGCCGAGGGGCTGCGGGTCGAGGTGGACGCCTCCTCGGACCGGATGCAGAAGAAGATCCGCAACGCCCAGAAGGCCAAGGTGCCCTTCATGGTCATCGCCGGTGACGACGACGTCGCCGCCGGGGCCGTCAGCTTCCGCTACCGCGACGGCTCCCAGAAGAACGGGATCCCGCGCGAGGAGGCGCTGGCGGAAATCCGCACCGCGGTCCGGGACCGCGTGCAGATCTGACGGCCGCGCCACCAGGGCGCGGACACAGGCAGGTTCACCGGCAGGCCCGGGGGCAACGACCCCCGGGCCTGCCGGTGCGACGGACGCCATATGCTGGCCGACATGACCAGCGAGCCGGAGCAGCAGATCGGAGTGGGGACACCGGACGCGTTCCAGCGCCTGTGGACTCCCCACCGCATGGCGTACATCCAGGGCGAGAACAAACCCACCGGCTCCGCACCGGGAGACGGTTGCCCCTTCTGCGCCATCCCCGAACGCGACGACGAGGACGGGCTGGTCATCGCCCGAGGGCGGCACGTCTACGCGGTGCTGAACCTCTACCCGTACAACGGCGGCCATCTGATGGTGGTGCCCTTCCGGCACGTCGCCGACTACACCGAGCTGGACGCGGGCGAGACCGCGGAGCTCGCCGACTTCACCAAACGGGCCATGACCGCGCTGCGGGCCGCGTCCGGTGCGCACGGCTTCAACATCGGCATGAACCAGGGCACGGTGGCCGGCGCCGGAATCGCCGCCCACCTCCACCAGCACCTGGTGCCGCGCTGGGGCGGGGACACCAACTTCATGCCGGTCGTCGGGCACACGAAGATCCTGCCGCAGCTGCTCGCCGACACCCGTCGGCTCATCGCCGAGGCATGGCCGACCGACTGAGCTGGTCAGACGCGTGAACGCCGCTGCCGGGAGGGGAGTTGCCCCTTCCCGACAGCGGCGTTCGGCGTTTCGCAGTCGTGCCGGCGCGCTCGCGGCGAGCGCGCCTCAGCTGCGCGGCGGGGGGATCAGAGTCCGTACTCGTCGGGCTTGCCCGGGGTGGCGCCCTGCACCTGTCCGCTGAGGAACTGCGAACGCGCGCCGAACTTCTCCGTGGCGACGCCGTTCTCGGCGAGCACCTTCATCGCGGCCGAGTGCACCACCCGCAGCACCGGTGTCGCAGCGCGCAGCGCGTCGTCCGCCATGAAGCGGTGGCGCCACGGCTTGTCCGCCCAGGAGTGGCGCAGCCCGAACGGCTCCGGCAGCGCCAACTTGCCGCCCAGGTAGTCCAGTACGGGCGGGAACCAGGTCAACGGGGCCCGCGCCGCCAGCCGTACGACCTCCTTGGCGTCCACCAGCGGCAGCGGCACGCTCTTGGTCTCCCAGAACTTGACCGTCTTCGACACCTGCTTGGACTTCGGCGACGGCTTCGTGGTGAAGAGCGGGTGCACCGGGCCCAGCGCGTGACCGGTGACCTCGATGCGCAGCGTGTGGTGCAGGACCGTGACGGTGATGAGCAGCGTCAGCACCAACTGCCCGTCCCACAGGACGAACTGGACACCCAGGTAGTGGCGGTTGCCGCTGCCGAACTGCTGCTCGTTGCAGATGCGCTGGATCTCGTGGTCGCGCACCTGGAAGGAGGAGATCTCCTGGCCCTCCGGCCTGGACACGCCCTTCGCGCCCTCGGGCACCGGCGAGACGACCCAGTGGCGTATCGAGGGCGTGGGGAACCCGCCGGTGTGCAACGGCCCGCGCTCCAGCATCCGCAACTGGTCGTGGATGGACTGGATGACGTCCCAGCTGCGGAACGGGTTGATCTCGTCGACACCCGCGGCCGGGGTCAGCTCCTCGGCGAGCTGCCAGCTGCCCCAGCGGGTGCCCATCCCGAGTATCCCCTTGGGGCCCGCGTAGAAGACGATGTTGCTGTTCTGCTCGGCGGCGAGCTTGGTCAGCGCCTTGCGCAGCCGCTCGGCCTCCTCGTCGTTGGGGTCCTGCGGAACGGCCTCGGGGATCCGCGCGCCCGGGCCGCCGCCCGAGAGCAACCCGCTCCAGAACTCCCGCAGATCGCGGGCGTAGCGCTCGCTGATCCGCTTGGCCAGGAACCAGCCGAGTATCGGGGCCACGAACATGACCCGCAGATAGATGGCCAGCACGCCGTTCACCGGAAGCTGGATCGCGGCGAGGATCACCACACCGGCCAGCAGCGCGAGCGCCGCGAAACCGATCGCTCCGGCGCGCTTGTCCTGTGCGCCGGCCAGCCAACGGCGCAGCTGGAAGCCGAGCAGCCAGATCAGTACGCCGGGCAGGAAGAGCACACCGAGCAGCATCATCACCGCGGTCAGCCGGGCGTCCCTGGCCTTGCGGATCCGGCTGGCGGCCAGGCAGTGGTCGACGATGACCTGCGGGTCGGTGCCGAAGGACTGGATGAGCGGCGCCCTGGCGCCGCCGAGCATCCGGACCTGCACCGCGCGCGCGTACGCCTCGCCCAGATTGGGCTCGAACAGCGAGAGCTTGGGCGGCTTGACCGTGGCGGCGTCGTTCGCGTCGACCAGCTTCTGCACCGGGAAGTCCTGATAGGCCGCGGAGGCGAGCGCCTGCGTCACGGCGGTCTGCCCCGAGGAACCGGACAGCGGAATCTGGGCGCCAGGGCTGAAGTCCACCTCCACGCCCTGCTGCTTGCCGTCGTCGAAACCTGCCACCTGGAGCCCCCAACATTGTCCGCGCGTCCGCACCCAGCCAGTTCCCAACCCGGGGGTGTCGCACACATCCTGCCGGACCGTCAGGGTATCGACGCAGCCGCTCGTGCTGCCGGGCTTCGCGAAACCCGGCAGCACGAGCCGGGAGCGCACGGGGGCGCGGGCCCGGTCGGCGTGCGGTGAGCGGTCCGGTCCGGTCGGCGGTCGCGGTGTGCGGCGGTGACGAACCGGACGCCCGGGGACGTCCTGGTGGGCGCCGGTACGGGGCACGCACCCCGCGCCCGCGGACGGCCGGAGGCGATCCGCCAGCAGCGGCCGGGCGGGCGCTGGCTACGATGGGCCACCCGGCGGCCCACTGCCACCGGGCAGAACCAACACTCCGGGACAACGATGCTGAACAAGTACGCGCGTGCGTTCTTCACGCGTGTCTTCACGCCACTCGCCGCGCTGCTGCTGCGGCTGGGAGTCAGCCCTGACGCGGTCACCCTGATCGGGACCGGCGGGGTGGTCGCCGGAGCGCTCGTCTTCTATCCGCAGGGCGCCTTCTTCTGGGGCACCGTGGCGATCACCGTCTTCGTGTTCTCGGACATGCTCGACGGCAACATGGCCAGGCAGTCCGGCAAGTCGACCCGCTGGGGCGCCTTCCTGGACTCCACCCTCGACCGGGTCGCCGACTCGGCGATCTTCGGCGGCCTCGCGCTGTGGTACGCGGGCCGCGGCGACAGCGTGATGATGTGCGCGGTGGCGATCTTCTGCCTCGCCGGCGGCCAGGTCGTCTCGTACACCAAGGCGCGCGGCGAGAGCATCGGGCTGCCCGTCAACGTCAACGGACTCGTGGAGCGCTCCGAACGCCTGGTGATCACCCTGGTGTGCACGGGACTTGCCGGCTTCGAGGCGTTCGGCGTGCCCTACATCGAGGTGCTGCTGCCGGCCGCGCTGTGGGTGGTCGCCGCCGGCAGCTGCGTCACGCTCGCCCAGCGGGTGGTCACCGTGCGCCGCGAGGCCGAGTCCGCGGACGCGGCCCAGGCACGGACGGAGAGCCGGGAGTCAGCCGCGCAGGAGCGCGAGGCGAGGCGCCGCGAGACGCAGCACCGCACGGGGACGGGGACCAACGGGGCGCGGCGCCGGGCCGCGAAGCCCGACGCAGACCGGGGGAGTGGCACCGCGTGAAGGAACGTCTGACCGACAGCCTGTACGGACTCGGCTGGAGCGTCGTCAAACGCCTCCCCGAACGCACCGCGGTACGGCTGGGGGAGCGCGTCGCCGACCGCACCTGGAAGAAGCGCGGCAAGGGCGTCACCCAGCTGGAGCGCAACCTGGCGCGGGTGCGCCCGGAAGCCGGTGAGCAGGAGCTGAGGGAGCTCTCCAGGGCCGGGATGCGCTCGTATCTGCGGTACTGGATGGAGTCCTTCCGGCTGCCGGCCTGGAGTCAGGAGCGCATCGCCCGCAGCGTCTTCATCCACGAGCTGCACCACCTCACCGACGCCCACGCCGAGGGCCGCGGCGCCGTGCTGGCACTGCCGCACATGGCCAACTGGGACCTGGCGGGCGCCTGGCTCGCCACCCACAAGAACATCCCGTTCACCACCGTCGCCGAGAGGCTGAAGCCGGAGAGCCTCTACGACCGGTTCGTCGCCTACCGCGAGGGTCTGGGCATGGAGGTGCTGCCGCACGAGGGCGGCGCTGCCTTCGGCACCCTGGCGAGGCGGATGCGTGCGGGGGGAGTGGCGGCACTGGTCGCCGACCGCGACCTGTCCTCCTCGGGCATCGAGGTCCGGTTCTTCGGCGAGACCGCGCGGATGCCGGCGGGCCCCGCGCTGCTGGCGCTCCAGACCGGCGCGGTGCTGCTGCCCGTCAATCTCTGGTTCGACGGCACCGAGGTGATGAAGGGCCGGGTGCACCCGCCGGTGGAGGTCCCCGAGACCGGTACTCGTGCGGAGAAGGCGGCGGCCATGACGCAGTCGATGGCGGACGGGTTCGCCGTCGGCATCGCCGAGCACCCCGAGGACTGGCACATGCTCCAGCGGCTGTGGGCAGCCGACCTGGGGAGCCGCCGCACCCCCGGGGCGGGCGACTCCGAGGCGGCCGACTCCGCAGCGCAGGCCCCTGCGGCGAAAGGCACCCGGGGCCCGGGTACCCAGGGCCCTGGCTCCGAGGGGCCGGGCTCCGAGGCGCAGGGCACGGCGGCTGCGGACCGCGGGGCGCGGCCCTCGGCGGCCGGGGAGAGGGAGCTGCCGTGAGGATCGGCATCGTCTGCCCCTACTCCTGGGACGTGCCGGGCGGAGTGCAGTTCCACATCCGCGACCTCGCCGAGCACCTGATCGAGCTCGGCCACGAGGTCTCCGTGCTCGCCCCCGCCGACGACGGCTCCGTGCTGCCGCCGTACGTGGTCTCCGCCGGCCGCGCGGTGCCGGTGCCGTACAACGGGTCGGTGGCACGGCTGAACTTCGGTGTCCTGTCGGCCGCCCGCACCCGACGCTGGGTCAACGAGGGCGACTTCGAGGTGCTGCATCTGCACGAGCCGGCCGCGCCCTCGCTGGCGCTGCTCGCCTGCTGGGCGGCGCGCGGCCCGATCGTCGCCACCTTCCACACCTCCAACCCGCGGTCGCGGGCGATGATGGCCGCCTACCCGATGCTCCAGGCGGCGTTGGAGAAGATCAGCGCCCGCATCGCCGTCAGCGAGTACGCCCGGCGCACCCTGGTGGAGCATCTGGGCGGGGACGCAGTGGTGATCCCCAACGGTGTCGACGTCGACTTCTTCGCCGACGCCGAGCCCAAGGCGGAGTGGCAGGACGGCACGATCGGCTTCATCGGCCGCATCGACGAGTCCCGCAAGGGCCTCCAGGTGCTGATGCGCGCACTGCCGCGGATCCTGCGCGAACGCCCTGGCACCCGGCTCCTGGTGGCGGGCCGCGGCGACGAGCAGGAGGCGCTGGCCGAGCTGCCGCAGGAGTACCGCGACCGTGTCGAGTTCCTCGGCATGGTCAGCGACGAGGACAAGGCCCGGCTGCTGCGCAGTGTGGATGTCTACGTCGCGCCCAACCTCGGCGGGGAGAGCTTCGGCATCATCCTGGTGGAGGCCATGTCGGCGGGGGCACCGGTGCTGGCCAGCGATCTGGACGCCTTCGCCCAGGTGCTGGACGGCGGCAGCGCGGGTCAGCTCTTCCGCAACGAGGACGCCGACGATCTGGCGGCCGCGGCCGTCGAGCTGCTGGCCAACCCCGAACGGCGCGAGGAGCTCCGCGAGAAGGCCTCCCGCCACGTGCGGCGCTTCGACTGGTCGACGGTGGCGGCCGACATCCTCGCCGTGTACGAGACCGTGACGGAGGGCGCCTCGACGGTGGCGGCGGACGAGCGGCCGCGTGCACTGGGCCGGCTGCGCCCCAGGCCCTGAGGCGGCGGGCTCCGATGGACCGGGCGCCGGTGGTGCCGGGTACTGTGGCCCGCCGTGACCACGTTCTACTGGATCTTCTGGGCTGCCGCGGCGCTCGCGTTCATCGGTGTCTACCTCAGCTGGACGGCCGGCCGTCTGGACCGGCTGCACACCCGAATCGACGCCGCCCGCGCGGCACTTGACGCGCAGCTGCTGCGCCGGGCCTCGGTGGCCCAGGAGTTGGCGACCTCCGGGGTCTTCGACCCCGCCGCCTCGATGGTGCTCTACGACGCGGCGCACCACGCCAGGCAGGCCGACGAGGACGGACGCGAGGTCGCCGAGAGCGAGTTGAGCCAGGCGCTGCGCGCGGTCTTCGACGACCGCGAGCAACTGGTCGCGGTGCGAGAGGCGCCCGGCGGACAGGAGAGCGCCCGTGAACTCCTCGCCGCCGTACGCCGCGTCCCCATGGCCCGCCGCTTCCACAACGACGCGGTACGTGCCGCGCGGGCGCTGCGCCGCCACCGCAAGGTGCGCTGGTTCCGGCTGGCCGGTCACGCGCCGTTCCCGCTGGCCTTCGAGATGGACGACGAACCGCCGGTGGTGCTCGCCGAACACGGCTGACACCTCGCGCGTCGGTCCGGCCTTTCTCGGCGCACGGCTTCGCCCCCGTGCCGTGCGCGGGTGCGCACCGGCACGCCCTCGGGCCCGGCTCCGCCATGGAGTGCGCGCGACCGCGGCGGGGCGCCACCTCGGCGGGGCTGCGCCCCGGCGGGCGCGAGCCGCCCCACACTGTGGTCGGGCTGCCACTTCGAACCGGCTGCGGTCCACCTGTGCTCAATTGGCCCTTTCCTGCGGCCGCCCCGGTCGGCTTCCCTCTGAGGTAGCAGTGCAGGCGGTCCGCCCGGTCCGTCGGCCGCTGCACCGAGCGGATCTGTGATGGGTCCGGCCCCTGGTTTCTTCGTCGAGTGAGGTCACACCGTGTCGAGCACGCCCAACAGCACGTCCGCAGCCGCTCCCGAGACCGGCACCGCCCGCGTGAAGCGCGGCATGGCCGAACAGCTCAAGGGCGGCGTGATCATGGATGTGGTCACCCCGGAGCAGGCCAAGATCGCCGAGGACGCCGGCGCGGTGGCCGTCATGGCGCTGGAGCGCGTACCCGCCGACATCCGCAAGGACGGCGGCGTGGCCCGGATGTCCGACCCGGACATGATCGAGGGCATCATCGGCGCCGTCTCCATCCCGGTGATGGCCAAGTCCCGCATCGGCCACTTCGTCGAGGCCCAGGTGCTGCAGGCGCTCGGTGTCGACTACATCGACGAGTCCGAGGTCCTCACCCCGGCCGACGAGGTCAACCACAGCGACAAGTTCGCCTTCACCACTCCCTTCGTCTGCGGCGCCACCAACCTCGGCGAGGCGCTGCGTCGGATCGCCGAGGGCGCCGCCATGATCCGCTCCAAGGGCGAGGCCGGCACCGGCAACGTCGTCGAGGCCGTACGGCACATGCGGCAGATCCGCGGCGAGATCGCCCGTCTCAAGGGCTACGACAACAACGAGCTGTACGCCGCCGCCAAGGACCTGCGCGCCCCCTACGAGCTGGTGCGCGAGGTCGCCGAGCTGGGCAAGCTGCCGGTCGTTCTCTTCTCCGCGGGCGGTGTGGCCACCCCCGCCGATGCCGCGCTGATGCGTCAGCTGGGCGCCGAGGGCGTCTTCGTGGGCTCGGGCATCTTCAAGTCCGGCGACCCGGCCAAGCGTGCCGCCGCCATCGTCAAGGCCACCACCTTCTACGACGACCCGAAGGTGATCGCCGACGCCTCCCGCGACCTGGGCGAGGCGATGGTCGGCATCAACTGCGACACCCTGCCGGAGAACGAGCGCTACGCCTCCCGCGGCTGGTGATCCGCGCCCGTACGACCTGAGCGGCGTACGGGCCGAGCGAGATCCGGGCGGTCCGAACTCCTGTCGGAGCGCGGGCCGCCCGCCGCGTGTGCGGCTGCCCGCCGTGTGCGTGCCGCGTGCCGGTGCGTGCGTCCGCGTGCCGCTGCGTCCGCCGTCCGCCGTGCGCTCGGCGGGCACGGACCGCCGGCTCCCGAGCCGGCGAGGAGAACCGCAAGACCGATGTGTCCCCGAACGATGAGGCGACCTCTGTGAACACCCCAACTCCCCCCGCCGCGCCGGTGATCGGCGTGCTGGCCCTCCAGGGCGACGTGCGCGAGCACCTCGCCGCGCTGACCGGCGCGGGCGCCGACGCACGTTCCGTCCGCCGCCCCGAGGAGCTGGCGGCGGTCGAGGCACTGGTCGTCCCCGGCGGCGAGTCCACCACCATCTTCAAGCTGGCACGCATCTTCGACCTGCTCGAACCGCTGCGCGAGCGGGTGCGGTCGGGGATGCCCGCGTACGGCTCCTGCGCGGGAATGATCATGCTCGCGGACAAGATCCTCGATCCCCGCTCCGGCCAGGAGACGGTCGGCGGAATCGACATGATCGTGCGGCGCAACGCCTTCGGCCGGCAGAACGAGTCGTTCGAGGCCGCCGTGGACGTGGCCGGGGTGGACGGCGGGCCGGTGGAGGGCGTCTTCATCCGTGCACCGTGGGTGGAGTCGACCGGCGCGGGGGTCGAGGTGCTCGCCTCCGTCGAGGGGCACCCGGTCGCCGTGCGGCAAGGGCCGCTGCTGGCCACCTCCTTCCACCCGGAGCTGACCGGCGACCACCGGGTGCACCGGCTGTTCACCGAGATGGTGCTCGCCGCGCGTCCGCAGAGGTGACGAGACCGCACGTATCCGGCGATTCGGGTCCTCGACGGGCCGCGGGGCGGTCGCGGCGTGACGGTAGGATCGAGCGCACTGTTTCTGTAGGTGACATCGAAGGAGCCAGGCGTGTCCGGCCACTCCAAGTGGGCAACCACCAAGCACAAGAAGGCCGTGATCGATGCCAAGCGCGGCAAGCTCTTCGCCAAACTGATCAAGAACGTCGAGGTCGCGGCCCGGATGGGTGGAGCAGACCCCGAGGGCAACCCGACGCTCTACGACGCGATCCAGAAGGCAAAGAAGCAGTCGGTTCCGAACAAGAACATCGACAGTGCGGTCAAGCGCGGTGCCGGTCTTGAAGCGGGCGGAGCCGACTACGAGACGATCATGTACGAGGGCTACGGCCCCAACGGTGTCGCGGTGCTCATCGAGTGCCTCACCGACAACCGCAACCGCGCCGCCTCCGACGTGCGCGTCGCCATGACCCGCAACGGCGGTTCCATGGCCGACCCGGGCTCGGTCTCGTACATGTTCAGCCGCAAGGGCGTCATCATCGTGCCCAAGGGCGAGCTGAGCGAGGACGACGTGCTCGGCGCCGTGCTGGAGGCGGGCGTCGAGGAGGTCAACGACCTCGGCGAGTCCTTCGAGGTGCTGAGCGAGGCCACCGACCTGGTGCAGGTACGCACCGCGCTCCAGGAAGCCGGCATCGACTACGACTCGGCCGACTCCAGCTTCGTCCCCTCCGTGCAGGTGGAGTTGGAGGAGGAGGGCGCGAGGAAGATCTTCAAGCTGATCGACGCCCTCGAGGACAGCGACGACGTGCAGAACGTTTTCGCCAACTTCGACGTCTCCGACGAGGTCATGGCCAAGGTCGACGCCTGAGCCACGGGCGCGCGGCCGGCTCTGCCGGGCCGGGCGCGCCAACTCCCGGTCGGGCCGGGCGGGATGACACACCCGCACCGGCCCGTCGGTGTTGTCAGTGCCGGCCGGTAGCCTGCCCAGCAGCCGACGGCCGGACGGCGGCCGTGGACGACAGGGGAGGGCATCGTGCGTGTGCTCGGCGTGGACCCGGGGCTGACCCGCTGCGGGGTGGGCGTCGTGGAGGGCACGGCGGGCAGGCCGCTGCGGATGGTCGCGGTGGGGGTGGTGCGGACCGATCCCGGCTCCGACATCGCCGAGCGGCTGGTCGGCGTCGAGCGAGGGCTGGAGCAGTGGCTGGAGGAGTACCGGCCCGAAGCCGTCGCGGTGGAGCGGGTGTTCAGCCAGCACAACGTCAGCACCGTGATGGGCACCGCCCAGGCGAGCGCGGTCGCGATGCTCTGTGCCGGCAGACGGGGACTGCCCGTCGCCCTGCACACCCCCAGCGAGGTCAAGGCCGCCGTCACCGGCTCGGGCAGGGCGGACAAGGCGCAGATCGGCGCCATGGTCACCCGCCTGCTGCGGCTGGACGCGCCGCCCAAACCGGCGGACGCCGCGGACGCCCTCGCGCTCGCCATCTGCCACATCTGGCGGGCCCCCGCCCTCAACCGCCTCCAGCAGGCACACGAGATCGCCCGCCGTGCGGCAGCCCCCAACTCCCGCGGCTCCGGGGCGGGTTCGCCCTCCCGGTCCCCGCGGGCACGTACCCGGAAAGGCACCACCACATGATCGCCTTCGTGCAGGGGCCGATCGCGGCGCTCGCGCCCGACAGCGCCGTCGTCGAGGTCGCAGGCGTCGGCCTCGCGGTCCAGTGCGCCCCCTCGACGCTGGCCGGGCTGCGCCAGGGCGAGCCCGCCAGGCTCGCCACCTCGCTGGTCGTGCGCGAGGACTCCCTGACGCTGTACGGATTCGCCGACGACGACGAGCGGCAGGTCTTCGAGCTCCTCCAGACCGCCAGCGGCGTCGGGCCGCGTCTGGCCCAGGCGATGCTCGCCACCCACAGCCCCGACGCGCTGCGCACCGCCGTCGCCGTCGGCGACGAGAAGGCGCTCACGGCAGTCTCCGGCATCGGGAAGAAGGGCGCCCAGAAGCTGCTGCTGGAGTTGAAGGACCGGCTCGGCCCACCCGTCGGTTCCCCCGCGCGGGGCGTCCCGCCCGCGCAGACGCCCGCCGCGGGCTGGCGCGAGCAGCTCCAGGACGCACTGCTCGGCCTCGGCTACGCCGGCAGGGAGGCCGAGGAGGCCGTCGCGACGGTGGCGCCCAGAGCCGAGGCGGCGATCGCCGAGGGAGGCGTCCCGCCGGTGCCGCAGTTGCTGCGGGCCGCACTGCAGAGTCTCAACCGCGCCCGATGAGGCGCCCGTCGGACCCGCCGCCGGCGGGCCCCCGCCCCGTACCGCACCGCACGACCGCCGTGCGGCGCCGCTCGTACGCGGCCCGCTTGCCCGCGGCCCGCTTGCCCGCGGCGCACCCGCCGGTGCCGCAGCCCGTACAGCCCGCCTCGACGAAAGACCACCGATGAACTGGGACGACACCGGCCCCGACGAGAGCGCGACCGCCACCACCGGCGGCGCGGAGGCGAGTGCCGAGCGGCTCGTGGGCAGCGTCGCCGACGGTGAGGACACCGCGGTGGAGGCGGCGCTGCGGCCCAAGGACCTCGGCGAGTTCGTCGGTCAGCCCAAGGTGCGCGAGCAGCTCGACCTGGTGCTCCGCGCCGCCCGGCAGCGCGGGGCCACCGCCGACCACGTACTGCTCTCCGGAGCGCCGGGCCTGGGCAAGACGACGCTGTCGATGATCATCGCCGCCGAGATGGGCGCCCCGATCCGGATCACCTCGGGCCCTGCCATCCAGCACGCCGGGGACCTGGCCGCGATCCTCTCCTCGCTCCAGGAGGGGGAGGTGCTCTTCCTGGACGAGATACACCGGATGTCCAGACCGGCCGAGGAAATGCTCTACATGGCGATGGAGGACTTCCGCGTCGACGTGATCGTCGGCAAGGGCCCGGGCGCGACCGCGATTCCGCTAGAGCTGCCCCCGTTCACCCTGGTCGGCGCCACCACCCGGGCCGGCCTGCTGCCGCCCCCGCTGCGGGACCGGTTCGGTTTCACCGCGCACATGGAGTTCTACGAGGCGGAGGAGCTGGAGCGGGTGCTGCACCGCTCCGCCCGGCTGCTGGACGTCAGCACCGACGAGGCCGGTGCGCGCGAGATCGCGGGCCGTTCGCGGGGCACGCCCCGGATCGCCAACCGGCTGCTGCGCCGGGTCAGGGACTACGCCCAGGTCAAGAGCGACGGCGTCATCACCAGTGAGATCGCCCGCCAGGCGCTGGCGGTGTACGAGGTTGACGAACGCGGGCTCGACAGACTCGACCGAGCGGTTCTGTCGTCGCTGCTCAAGCTCTTCAACGGAGGCCCGGTCGGCCTGTCGACGCTCGCGGTCGCGGTGGGGGAGGAGCGCGAGACCGTCGAGGAGGTGGCCGAGCCCTTCCTGGTGCGCGAGGGGCTGCTGGCCCGTACGCCCAGAGGCCGCGTCGCGACTCCCGCCGCCTGGGCCCACCTGAACCTGACCCCGCCGGCGTCGAGCCGGGCGAACAGCACGGGACAGACCGGACTCTTCGGAATGTGAGCGGACCGCGAGTCGTGGAGATCGACCTCCGCGGAACCCTGGGCGCCTGCTGGACGTTGTTCCACAGGCGTGGGCTCGCTTAGACTCCGCCGATGCCGCCTCCCTCGGGCGGCGACCGACCACCCAAACCCCCAGACCGCTCCCTGGCGGTCACACTAAGGACCTCTTCCGCCGTGGATATCGTAGTTCTCTTCCCCCTCCTCCTGCTCATCGGCGCCATGTTCATGATGACGAGGTCTGCGAAGAAAAAGCAGCAGCAGGCCATGGAGATGCGCGACCAGGTGCAGCCCGGCACCGGCATCCGGACGATCGGGGGCCTGTACGCCCGGGTGAAGGAGATCGGCGACGACACGGTCCTCCTCGAGCTCGCCCCCGGTGTGCACGCGCACTTCGCCAAGAACGCCATCGGCGCCGTGCTGGAGGACGACGAGTACAACGCGATCATCAACCCCCAGGCCGCCGAGCTCGACAGCGACGGCACTGTCGTTCCCGACGACGCCTCCTCTCTGACCGACTCCGACACCTCCAAGCCGAACATGGTGAAGGACAGCGACGACGACGCGGCGGACGCCACCGACACGGACGCCTCGTCCGACGACACCAAGAAGAAGGGCGACGACTCCAAGTAGCCGTCGACAGCCGCGGGTTCGTCGAGCGCCGCGGCCCGCTGTCGTATCGCACACCGCTTCGTTCCGGCTCGGTAGTCACCGTGCGCGGGCGGCTGGACAGGGAGACACGAGAAGGTGGCAACACCGAAAAAGCGCCGCAGGGCGACCGGGGGGCAGGGAGCACCGGTGCGTGCCCTGCTGCTGATCTTCGCGCTGATGGGAATCCTCGTCGGCGGCATGTTCCTCGCCGGCACGCCCACACCGCGCCTGGGAATCGACCTCGCCGGCGGCACCAGCATCACGCTGACCGCGCAGAAGCAGCCCGGCAAGGAAGACGCGGTCAACGCCGCGAACATGAACACCGCGGTCTCCATCATCGAGCGCCGTGTCAACGGCCTCGGTGTGCAGGAGGCCGAGGTGCAGACGCAGGGAAGCGACAACATCGTTGTCAACATCCCGCGAGGCACCAACGAGAAGCAGGCCCGCGAGCAGGTGGGTACGACGGCCGAGTTGGGATTCAGACCGGTGCTGGCAGCAGCACCGGCCACCCCGCCCGGCGAGGAGACCCCCGGCGCCGATGACGGCGCAGAGGAGGGCGACAAGGGCGACGGCGAGAAGTCGGGCGACGGCTCCGGCGACAAGGGCGACGGTGAGAAGTCCGGCGACAAGGACGAGGACACCGACAAGGAGAAGGCCGACGGTGACAAGGCCGGCGACGACTCCTCCTCCGGCCCGAGCCCCCAGGGCGGCGTCACCGAGCAGACCGCGCTGAAGGCGAACGAGACCGAGTCGCCCAGCGCCGACGACTCCCCCTCCCCCTCTCCGAGCGACAAGGAGAAGGAGCAGAGCAGGGACCCGCCGGCGCAGGAGGACGGCGGAGTGCCGCCCGAGGTGGGCAAGCAGTTCGAGAAGCTGAACTGCACCAGCGACAAGGCCCGCGCGAAGATCAACCGCGCGGTCGCCGAGGCCGAGAACAAGGACACCGTCGCGGCCTGTGAGGAGGGCGGCGCGGCCAAGTACATCCTCGGCCCGCTCGCCGTGCCCGGCACCAACGTGGACGGCGCCAGCGCCGTCTTCAACCAGCAGCGCGGCCAGTGGGTCGTCAACGTGGAGTTCACCTCCGCCGGTTCCAAGCAGTTCGCCGACACCACCTCGCGCATCAGCCGACTGCCCCAGCCGCAGAACCAGTTCGCCATCTCCCTCGACGGAGAGGTCGTCTCCGCCCCGAGCGTCAGCGAGCGCATCTCCGGCAGCGCCGAGATCTCCGGCAGCTTCAAGCAGCAGGAGGCCGATGACCTGGCCAACGTGCTGAAGTTCGGCGCGCTGCCGATCAGCTTCAACGAGTCCAGCGTCAGCACCGTCTCGCCGATGCTCGGTGGCGAGCAGCTCGAGGCCGGTCTGATCGCGGGCGGCATCGGCCTCGCGCTGGTCGTGGTCTACATGGTCCTGTACTACCGCGGCCTGTCCCTGATCGCGCTCGCCAGCCTCATCGTCTCCGGCGTCCTGACCTACGCGCTGATGTCGCTGCTCGGGCCCGCCATCGGCTTCGCACTGAACCTCCCGGCGGTCTGCGGCGCGATCGTGGCCATCGGTATCACCGCGGACTCGTTCATCGTCTACTTCGAACGGATCCGGGACGAGGTCAGAGAGGGCCGTACGCTCAAGCCCGCCGTCGAGCGGGCCTGGCCGCGCGCCCGACGCACCATCCTGGTCTCGGACTTCGTCTCCCTGCTCGCCGCCGTCGTGCTCTTCGTGGTCTCGGTCGGCAAGGTGCAGGGCTTCGCCTTCACCCTCGGCCTGACGACGCTCCTCGACGTGGTGGTGGTCTTCCTCTTCACCAAGCCGGTGATGACGTTGCTGGCGAGGAAGAAGTTCTTCTCCGGCGGTCACCCGTGGTCCGGGCTCGACCCCAAGCGCCTCGGCGTTTCGCCTCCCATCCGGCGGACGCGTCGTCCCGCCGCCGCCGTTTCCTCCGACCCGAAGGAGGCGTGAGATGTCACGACTCGGTGACCTCGGTGCTCGCCTCTACCGCGGCGAAGCCGGTTACGACTTCATCGGCAAGCGCTTCATCTGGTACGGCGTCTCGATCCTCATCACGATCCTGGCGTTCGCCGGTCTGGGCCTGAAGGGCCTGCACATGGGCGTGGAGTTCTCCGGGGGTGCGGTCTTCACCACCCCGGAGGGCAGCAGCATCTCGGTGGAGGAAGCCCGCGAGACGGCACAAGAGGCCGCGGGCAACCTCCCGCTGGTCCAGGAGCTCGGCAACGGCTCGCTGCGGATCCAGGTCTCCGACCTGGACACCGAGGAGTCCACCGTGGTCCGCGAGCAGCTCGCCGAGCGCATGGACCTCGACCCGCAGCAGATCAACGCCGAGCTGGTCGGCCCCAGTTGGGGTTCCCAGATCGCCAACAAGGCCTGGCAGGGCTTGGCGATCTTCATGGTGCTGGTGGTGATCTACCTGGCGATCGCCTTCGAATGGCGAAAGGCGGTCGCGGCGCTGATCGCGCTGATCCACGACATCACCATCACCGTCGGCGTGTACGCGATTGTCGGCTTCGAGGTCACGCCGGGCACGGTGATCGGCCTGCTGACGATTCTCGGTTACTCCCTCTACGACACGGTCGTCGTCTACGACGGCCTGAAGGAGACCACGCACAACTACCGGAAGCAGACCCGCTTCACCTACGCGGAGCTCGCCAACCGCAGCCTCAACGCCACCCTGGTGCGTTCGATCAACACCTCGGTGGTGGCCCTGCTGCCGGTCGCCGGCCTGCTGTTCATCGGCGGCGGCGTACTCGGCGGCGGCATGCTGAACGACATCGCGCTCTCGATCTTCGTGGGCCTGGCAGCCGGTGCGTACTCCTCGATCATGATCGCGACGCCGCTGGTCTCCGACCTCAAGTCGCGCGAGTCGGCCATCAAGGCCCATGACCGCAGGATCCTGGCCAAGCGTGCCAAGGCCGAGAAGGCCGAGGACGGCACCGCCGAGGACGCCGGCGCGGACGAGGCGGAGACTGACGAGGACGACGCGCAGGACGAGGGCGACGAGGGCGCTGCCGCCTCCGGCGAGGACGTGCCGGAGCCTCGGGCCAGGGCGACGGCCGGTAGCGGCGCGGGCCGCTCCACACGGTCGGGATCCCGGTCGCGCGGCCGGGGCAAGTCCTCTGGGAAGCGGCGATGACCCGCCCCGCAGCCACCGCCGAGGGCTCTGCGGAAGGGCTGGGCGATCTGCTGCTCAGTCGTATCCGCGATGTCCCCGACTACCCGAAGCCCGGTGTGGTGTTCAAGGACATCACCCCGCTGCTGGCCGACCCGGCCGCGTTCGGCGCGCTCACCGAGGCGCTGGTCGAGCGGTGCGTCGCACACGGGGCGACGAAGGTGGTGGGCCTGGAGGCCCGCGGCTTCATCCTGGCGGCGCCGGTGGCACTGCAAGCCGGTGTCGGCTTCGTTCCGGCGCGCAAAGCGGGCAAGCTGCCCGGTCCGACCCTGGGCCAGAGCTACGCCCTGGAGTACGGCACGGCCGAGATCGAGATCCACGCCGACGCGCTGACCGCCGAGGACCGTGTGCTGGTCGTCGACGACGTCCTCGCCACCGGTGGCACCGCGGAAGCGTCCGTGCAGCTGGTACGTCGGGCGGGTGCGCAGGTGGCCGGCGTCTGTGTGCTGCTCGAGCTCGGGTTCCTCGACGGCCGGGAGCGGCTTGCTCCCGCGCTGGAGGGCGCCGCGCTGGAGTCACTGGTGCGCATCTGACCTGCTGAGCCGGACGAAGGACCGGGGGAGGCGGCCACACGGCCCGCTTCCCCCGGTCCTTCTCCGTTTCCGCTCCCGGCCACCGCCGCTCCCGGCCACCGGGCCTCCCGAGCCGTGCGGCGCATCCGAAGCCCGCGGCCCCGCCCGCCGAACACCTTGCCCACCAGCGGCGGAGAACGCCCGGGGCACCGGCCAGGGTGGTGTGGAGCACGGCTCGCTACCATGGCTGTCCGACCGATCCCTGGCCGGGACAGCTAGAGGAGTGCTCTTGCCGGACGAGGCCCAGCCGCCCACCGCGACCCAGCGACCGGATTCCGGTGCGCCCACGGGCAGTGGCGCGCACGCACCGGACGTGAACTCCGACGCGACGTCGACGGGCGCGGGCCCGCGCCCGGCCTCCGGGGCGAGCACGCGCGGGGACCAGTCCGCCGCGCGCGGCGCCAAGCGCAGGGCGCAGGGTGCACAGGCGTCGCCGACCGAGTCCGCCGAGTCCTCCGCCGAGCCCGCGTCCGCCGCGGACCAGGGCCGGGCCGTCTCGGGCGTCTCCGGGCGCTACGGCTCCTCGAACCGGGTGCGCGCCCGGCTGGCCAGGCTCGGCGTGCACCGTTCCAGCCCGTACAACCCGGTGCTGGAGCCGCTGCTGCGGATAGTGCGGGGCAACGACCCCAAGGCCGACACCGCGACCCTGCGCCAGCTCGAACGCGCCTACCAGGTCGCCGAGCGGTGGCACCGCGGCCAGAAGCGCAAGAGCGGCGATCCGTACATCACCCACCCGCTCGCGGTCACCACGATCCTCGCCGAGCTCGGCATGGACCCGGCGACCCTGATGGCCGGTCTGCTGCACGACACGGTGGAGGACACCGAGTACGGACTGGACACCCTGCGCCGCGACTTCGGCGACCAGGTGGCGCTGCTGGTCGACGG
Organism: Streptomyces sp. XM4193; assembly: GCF_023072595.1. GTDB lineage: Bacteria > Actinomycetota > Actinomycetes > Streptomycetales > Streptomycetaceae > Streptomyces. The sequence continues at coordinate 228,842 of NZ_JALLGK010000006.1, read as the reverse complement.
TGTCACCAAGCTGGACAAGGTCAAGTTCGGCGAGGCGGCGCAGGCCGAGACGGTCCGCAAGATGGTCGTCGCGATGGCCAAGGACCCGCGCGTACTGGTCATCAAGCTCGCCGACCGGCTCCACAACATGCGCACCATGCGCTTTCTGCGGCGTGAGAAGCAGGAGCAGAAGGCCCGCGAGACGCTGGAGATCTACGCCCCGCTCGCCCATCGACTGGGCATGAACACCATCAAGTGGGAGCTGGAGGATCTGGCCTTCGCCATCCTCTACCCGAAGATGTACGACGAGATCGTGCGCCTGGTGGCCGAGCGTGCGCCCAAGCGGGACGAGTACCTGGCCACCGTGATCGACGAGGTCCAGGCCGATCTGCGCGGGGCCCGCATCAGAGCGACGGTCACGGGCCGACCGAAGCACTACTACAGCGTCTACCAGAAGATGATCGTCCGCGGTCGGGACTTCGCGGAGATCTACGATCTGGTCGGCATCCGCGTCCTGGTGGACACGGTCCGTGACTGCTACGCGGCTCTCGGCACCGTGCACGCGCGATGGAACCCGGTCCCCGGCCGGTTCAAGGACTACATCGCGATGCCGAAGTTCAACATGTACCAGTCGCTGCACACGACGGTGATCGGCCCCGGCGGCAAGCCCGTCGAGCTGCAGATCCGCACCTTCGACATGCACCGCCGCGCCGAGTACGGCATCGCGGCCCACTGGAAGTACAAGCAGGAGGCCGTCGCGGGCGCCTCCAAGGTCCGCACCGACGTGCCGAAGAAGGCGGGCAAGGGCGGCGACACGCTCAACGACATGGCGTGGCTGCGGCAGTTGCTGGACTGGCAGAAGGAGACCGAGGACCCGGGCGAGTTCCTGGAGTCGCTGCGCTTCGACCTCTCCCGCAACGAGGTCTTCGTCTTCACCCCGAAGGGTGACGTGATCGCGCTGCCCGCCGGCGCCACCCCCGTCGACTTCGCGTACGCGGTGCACACCGAGGTCGGGCACCGCACGATCGGCGCCAAGGTCGGCGGTCGCCTGGTGCCGCTGGAGTCCACCCTCGACAACGGCGACACCGTGGAGGTCTTCACCTCCAAGGCGTCCGGGGCGGGCCCGTCCAGGGACTGGCTGGGCTTCGTCAAGTCCCCGCGGGCGCGCAACAAGATCAGGGCGTGGTTCTCCAAGGAGCGCCGCGACGAGGCGATCGAGCACGGCAAGGACTCCATCGTCCGCGCCATGCGCAAGCAGAACCTCCCGATCCAGCGCATCCTGACCGGCGACTCGCTGGTGACGCTGGCGCACGAGATGCGCTACCCGGACATCTCCTCCCTCTACGCCGCGATCGGCGAGGGGCACGTGACCGCGCAGAGCGTGGTGCAGAAGCTCGTCCAGGCGCTGGGCGGCGAGGACGAGGCCAGCGAGGACATCGCCGAGACCTCGCCGCCGATGCGCGGCGGCAGGGGCGAGAAGCGCCGCTCGAACGCCGACCCCGGCGTCATCGTCAAGGGCGTCGACGATGTGTGGGTCAAGCTCGCGCGCTGCTGCACCCCGGTGCCCGGCGACCCGATCATCGGCTTCGTGACGCGGGGCAGCGGAGTGTCCGTGCACCGTGCGGACTGCCTGAACGTCGACTCCCTGGCCCGGGAGCCCGAGCGGATGCTCGACGTGGAGTGGGCGCCGACGCAGTCCTCGGTTTTCCTGGTCGCCATCCAGGTCGAGGCGCTGGACCGCTCCCGCTTGCTGTCGGACGTCACCAGGGTGCTGTCCGACCAGCACGTCAACATCCTCTCGGCGGCGGTGCAGACCTCCCGGGATCGGGTGGCGACCTCGCGCTTCACCTTCGAGATGGGCGACCCCAAGCACCTCGGCCACGTACTGAAGGCGGTGCGCCGGGTGGAGGGTGTCTACGACGTCTACCGGGTCACCTCCGCCCGCCGCCCCTGACCGAAGCGCGGCTCCTGGCCGGACCCGGGCCTCACCGGACCCGGGCCTCACCGGACCCGGGCCTCACCGGACCCGGGCCTCACCGGACCCGGGCCCCAGCGGGCCGCTGCTCGGCAGCCTCCCGGGGACGGACGCCGCTCACCGGGCCCTCGCCGGACCCGGGCGCTCACCGAACCCTCGCCCGGCGGCGCGAGCGCGAAACGCGGTGGGGCCCCGATCCGCGATCGGGGCCCCACACACGCACGCAGTACGGGCAGTTCAGCCGCCGAACTCCTCCAGGCCCTTCAGCGCCTGGTCCAGCAGCGCCTGGCGGCCCTCCAGCTCGCGCTCCAGCTTCTCCGCCTTGGCGGTGTTGCCGGCGGCCCGCGCCTTCTCGATCTGGCCGCGCAACTTGTCGACCGCGTCCTGGAGTTGACCGGTCAGACCCGCGGCGCGCGCCCGTGCCTCCGGGTTCGTGCGCCGCCACTCGGCTTCCTCGGCCTCGGTGATGGCGCGCTCGACGGTGTGCATCCGGCCCTCGACACCGGCCTTGGCGTCCCTGGGCACGTGACCGACGGCGTCCCAGCGCTCGTTGACCAGACGGAACGCGTTGCGGGCCGCCTTGAGGTCGGTGACCGGGAGCAGCTTCTCGGCCTCGGCCGCCAGCTCCTCCTTGCGGGTCAGATTCTCCCGCTGCTCGGCGTCCCGCTCGGCGAACACCTCGCTGCGCGCCTGGAAGAAGACGTCCTGGGCGCCGCGGAAGCGCTGCCACAGGTCCTCTTCGTGCTCGCGCTGCGCCCGGCCGGCCGCCTTCCACTCCTGCATCAGCTCGCGGTACTTGGCCGACGTCGGGCCCCAGTCGCGCGAGCCGGAGAGCGCCTCGGCGTCGGCGACCAGCTTCTCCTTGCGCTTCCTGACCTCCTCGCGCTGGCTGTCCAGCGCCGCGAAGTGGCCCTTGCGCCGCTTGGAGAAGGCGGACCTGGCGTGCGAGAAGCGCTGCCACAGCTCGTCGTCGCTCTTGCGGTCCAGCCGGGGCAGGCCCTTCCAGATGTCCACCAGTGCCCGCAGCCGCTCACCGGCCACCCGCCACTGTTCGCTGGCGGCCAACTGCTCCGCCTCCGCGACCAGTTCCTCCTTGCGCTGCTTGGCCTCCTCGGACTGCTTGGCCTTCGCGGCCCTGCGCTCCGTCCGGCGCGACTCGATCGTCTCCGTCAGCTTGTCCAGGCGCCGGCGCAGCGCCTCGAGGTCGCCGACGGCGTGGTGGGCGTCCACCTGCTCGCGGATGTGCGAGACGGCCGTCTCCGCGTCCTTGGCGGACAGGTCCGTCGTCTTCACACGCCGTTCCAGGAGGTCGATCTCCACGACCAAACCCTCGTACTTGCGCGTGAAGTAGGCGAGGGCCTCGTCCGGAGAGCCGGCCTGCCACGACCCGACCACCTTCTCGCCGTCGGCCGTCCTCACGTATACGGTCCCCGTCTCGTCGACGCGGCCCCACGGGTCGCTGCTCACAGCGCCTCCTCCACATGACGCCGGCGGGCCCCAAGACCCCCGGCATCGTCCACAGTTGTCGTCCGGCAGAGCGGCGCGCCCGCCGAGGCGGGCCGGCCGCGCCCTGCGCAACGCCCAACATAGGCGAAGCACGAAGGGCTGTCCGCACAGCGCGCGAGCCGACTGCCGGTGCCCGGCACGGCGCGGCCCGCCGTGCGGACGGTCAGTCCGCGCTGACCGTCGCCTTGTTGATCACCACGGTGGCGTTCGGCGAGGTCGCGCTGATCTCCTCGTTGTCGTAGGAACCAGCCTCTGCGATCTTCCGCAGTACGTCCATCCCCTTCGCGCCCTCGCCGATGGTGCCGAACGGCGTGTAGTCGGGCGGCAGCGGGCTGTCCTCGTACACCAGGAAGAACTGGCTTCCGCCGGTGTCGCGCCCCTCGTCCTGTTGGGCGTTGTAGGTGTTGGCCATCGCGACGGTGCCCGCGGGGTAGACGTCGTCCTGCACCTCGGGGGCGTCGAGGTTCTCGTCCGGGATGTTGTAACCGGGGCCGCCCTGGCCGGTGCCGGTCGGATCGCCGCACTGGAGGACATGGATGCCCTGGTCCACCAGCCGGTGGCACCGGGTGTGGTCGAAGTACCCCTCGCCGGCGAGGAAGTTGAAGGAGTTGACCGTGCGGGGCGCCTTCTCGGCGTCGAGGGTCAGCTCGATGTCGCCGCAGGTCGTCGCCAGCTTCATCCGGTACGAGGCGTCCTCGTCGATCGAGACCTTGGGCTCCTTGTCCCACTGCTTGCCGTTCGGCTCGCCGCCGGCGGGCTTCTCGCAGGGGTCCTTCGCCTCGCGCTCCTCACCGCCGTCCCCGGTGGCCGCGGTGTCCGCAGGGTCGGAGGTGCCGGTGAACGCGGACACCCCGGCCCACACGACCGATCCGGCCAGCACCATCGCCAGCACGGCCGCGACCGAGGCGTTGCGGACCTTCCTGCGGCGCTGGGCGGCCCGCTCCTTGTCCAGCCTGCGCTGCCGCTTCTCCCGCGCCAGCTGCTTCCGCCGTTGCTCACCGCTGACCACGAGAAGACTCCTTCGAACTCCGAACGCCCCGCGGGGCGTCCACGCAAAATCGGGAACAGCCTGGACGGGCCGGGAGCGAACTGGTTCGCACCGGCACCGCCGCCGCCGGTAAGCTCGCGGTCACCGCGATTCTCTGCCGGACGACTGAAGGACGAACGTGCTCATTGCCGGGTTCCCAGCAGGCTCCTGGGGGACCAATTGTTATCTTCTCGCCCCGGCGGCCGGTGAGGAGTGCGTCATCGTCGACCCGGGCCACCAGGCCGCCGCGGGCGTCGAGGAGGCCGTCGCCAAGCACCGGCTGAAGCCGGTGGCGGTCATCCTCACCCACGGCCACATCGACCACGTCGCCTCGGTCGTGCCCGTCTGCGGAAGCCACGACACCCCGGCCTGGATCCACCCCGCCGACCGGTACATGATGAGCGAGCCCGAGAAGGCGCTGGGCCGCAGCTTCGGCGACCGGCTGCTCGGCGAGCTCACCGTCGGAGAGCCGGACGAGGTCAACGAGTTGACCGACGGCGCCGTGCTGAAGCTGGCAGGGATGGAGCTGACCGTCACGCATGCGCCCGGCCATACCAAGGGGTCGGTGACCTACGGTCTCCCCGAGCAGGCGGACATCCCGCCGATCATGTTCGCGGGCGACTTCCTGTTCGCCGGCTCCATCGGACGCACCGACCTGCCCGGCGGCGACCACCAGGAGATGCTGGCGTCCCTCGCCCGCGTCTGCCTCCCCCTGGACGACGAGACGGTCGTCCTGTCCGGGCACGGTCCCCAGACCACCATCGGCCGTGAGCGCGCCACCAACCCCTTCCTGCGGGAGCTGGCCGCCGGAGGCGAGGACCTGCCGTCCGCGCCTCGACGAGGAATGTGACGAGACCTTCCGTGAACACCTTCTCCGCCCCCAAGGGCACCTACGATCTGCTGCCGCCGCAGTCCGCCGAGTTCCTCGCGGTGCGCGAGGCGATCTCCGCACCGCTGCGCCGGGCCGGTTACGGCTACGTCGAGACACCCGGTTTCGAGCAGGTGGAGCTGTTCGCCCGAGGCGTGGGCGAGTCCACCGACATCGTGACCAAGGAGATGTACACCCTCACCACCAAGGGCGGTGACGAGCTCGCACTGCGTCCCGAGGGGACCGCCTCGGTGCTGCGCGCCGCACTCCAGGGGAACCTGCACCGCGGAGCCCTCCCGGTGAAGCTGTGGTACTCCGGCTCCTACTACCGCTACGAGCGCCCGCAGGCCGGCCGCTACCGGCACTTCTCACAGGTCGGCGCGGAGGCGCTGGGCGCCGAGGACCCGGCGCTGGACGCCGAGTTGATCATCCTGGCCGCCGACGCGTACCGCACGCTGGGTCTGCGCCGGTTCACGCTGCTGCTGAACTCGCTGGGCGACCGCGAGTGCCGCCCCGTCTACCGTGCGGCGCTCCAGGACTTCCTGCGCGGCCTCGACCTCGACGAGGAGACCCGCGCCCGGATCGAGATCAACCCGCTGCGGGTGCTGGACGACAAGCGCGAGAGCGTCCAACTGCAGCTGGCCGATGCGCCGTTGATGCGCGACCACCTCTGCGAGGGCTGCAAGAGCTACCACGAGCAGGTGCGCGAGCTGCTGACGGCGGCCGGTGTGGAGTACAGCGACGATCCGCGACTGGTGCGCGGGCTGGACTACTACACCCGTACGACCTTCGAGTTCGTCCACGGCGGTCTGGGCTCGCAGTCCGCGATCGGCGGCGGCGGCCGGTACGACGGCCTGGCCGAGATGATCGGCGGCCCCGCCCTGCCCTCGGTCGGCTGGGCGCTGGGGGTCGACCGGACGGTGCTCGCGCTGCGCGCCGAGGGCGTGGAGCTGCCGGCCGGCGACACCACCGAGGTGTACGCGGTGCCGCTCGGCGAGGAGGCCAGGCGGTCGCTGTTCTCGGTGGTCACCGAGCTGCGCCGCGGTGGCGTGGCGGCCGACTTCGCGTACGGCGGCAAAGGCATGAAGAACGCCATGAAGTCCGCGAACCGCTCCGGCGCCCGTTACGCGCTCGTTCTCGGTGAGCGCGACCTCGCCGAGAACGTCGTACAGCTCAAGGACCTGGAGAGCGGCGAACAGACCGCCGTCGCCCTCGATTCGGCAGTCGATCACGTGCTGACGAAACTCCATTGAGGTCGTGGTCGTTGAGGCACAATGAGCGCCACACACGACCACCTGACGGGATGACGACGCCATGACCACCACGGCACCCTCCGAGAGCTCCGCGGGCAGCAGCCTGGACGACGGTTCGGGGGGTGCCGTTCCGGCGACCAAGCCCTTCGCCTGGATCCTGATCATCACTGCCGCGGCCGGGCTCCTGTCCGCCTGGATGATCACGCTGGACAAGTTCCGGCTGATGCAGGCCGAGTTGGTGGGCGAGGTCCACACCCCCGGCTGCAGCCTCAACCCCATCGTCGCCTGCAAGGGCGTGATGGAGAGCGACCAGGCGGAGGCCTTCGGGTTCCCCAACCCGATGCTCGGCATGGTCACGTTCGCGGTCGTCGTCGCCATCGGGGTCGGCGTGCTGGCGGGCGCCCGCTACCGGCGGTGGTTCTGGCTCGGGCTGCAGGCCGGCACCCTCTTCGGTGTCGTCTTCTGCACCTGGCTGATGTACCAGTCGCTGTACGAGATCGGCCTGCTCTGCCTGTGGTGCACGCTGACCTGGGTCGCGACCCTGTTCATGTTCTGGTTCACCCTCGCCCACAACCTCAGGCACCGCTTCATCCCGGCCCCGGAGAGCGTGCGCAGCATCGTGCTGGAGTTCCCGTGGATGCTGCCGGTGCTGCACACCGGGATCATCGGCCTGCTGATCCTGACCAACTGGTGGGACTTCTGGACCAGCTGACCGGTCCCGGCCCGGCCCCGGCCACCGACACCGCTCGCGGACGGGGCGGGGCAAGGGGCGGGCCGCGCTGTCAGTGGGGTGACTTAGGGTCGGGGACGTGGAGCCCGACCTGTTCACCGCCGCCGCCGAGGAGCGCCAGGAGCGCGACCCCTCCGCGAGCCCGCTCGCCGTCCGTATGCGCCCGCGAGTCCTCGACGAGGTGGTGGGCCAGCAGCATCTGCTGCGTCCCGGTTCACCGCTGCGCCGCCTGGTGGGGGAGGGCGGGGCGGGCCCGGCCGGCTCGTCGTCGGTGCTGCTGTGGGGACCTCCGGGCACCGGCAAGACGACACTCGCGTACGTCGTGAGCAAGGCGACCGACAAGCGCTTCGTCGAGCTGTCGGCGATCACCGCCGGCGTCAAGGAGGTCCGTGCCGTCATCGAGGGCGCCCGCCGGTCCTCGGGCGCGTACAGCAAGGACACCGTCCTCTTCCTCGACGAGATCCACCGCTTCAGCAAGGCGCAGCAGGATTCGCTGCTGCCCGCCGTGGAGAACCGCTGGGTCACCCTGATCGCGGCGACCACGGAGAACCCCTACTTCTCGATCATCTCCCCGCTGCTCTCGCGCTCGCTGCTGCTGACCCTGGAGCCGCTGACCGACGAGGACCTGCGGGCGCTGCTGCGCCGAGCGGTGTCCGAGGAGCGCGGGCTCGGCGCCGCCGTGGCGCTGCCGAAGGACGCGGAGGACCACCTCCTGCGCATCGCCGGGGGCGATGCACGCCGCGCGCTGACCGCGCTGGAGGCCGGTGCCGGATCGGCGCTGGCCAAGGGCGAGAGCGAGATCTCGCTGGCCACCCTGGAGGAGGCCGTCGACCGGGCGGCGGTCAAGTACGACCGGGACGGCGACCAGCACTACGACGTCACCAGTGCGCTGATCAAGTCGATCCGCGGCTCGGACGCGGACGCGGCCATGCACTATCTGGCCCGCATGGTGGAGGCGGGCGAGGACCCGCGCTTCATCGCCAGACGCCTGATGATCTCCGCGAGCGAGGACATCGGCCTGGCCGATCCCACCGCTCTCCAGACGGCTGTCTCCGCAGCCCAGGCGGTGGCCATGGTCGGCTTCCCGGAGGCACGCATCATCCTGGCGCAGGCGACCCTCGCGCTGGCGCTCGCACCGAAGTCCAACGCCGCGATCAGGGCGATCGACGCCGCGCTCACGGATGTGCGGGCGGGCCTGGCCGGCGCGGTGCCGTCGCATCTGCGCGACACCCACTACAAGGGCGCGCAGAAGCTCGGCCACGGCGAGGGCTACCAGTACCCGCACGACGTACCGGGTGGGATCGCCGCCCAGCGGTACGCCCCGACCGAGGTGCACGGCCGCCGCTACTACGAGCCCACGCGGTACGGCGCCGAGGCGCGTTACGCCGAGGTCGCGGAGCGGGTCAGGGCCAGACTGCGGGGCGAGGGCGGCGAAAGCACGGGCTGACGCCCAACCGGCCCCGGGACGGCGCCAGTTCGGCGCCGCGCCGCTCCCGGTCCCGTCGCCGGTCCCGGTCCCGTCCCTACGAGGTTCCCGGCCCCGCTCCCGGTCCCGACGAGGTTCCCGGTCCCGGCCGGCCCGGTCAGTGCGCGGCTTCGAAGAGCCGGTGCATCTCCCGCCGCAGCCCGCTCACGTCCCGGACCGGCTCGGGAAACTCGAAACGCACGTCGAAGCCGTCGTGCGGTCCGCAGAAGCGCACCCGCATCCCGTAGCGGTCGAGCGCGAGCGGCACCGCTCGTCTGCGGTCGACCAGGCGCAGGGCGTCCTCGCCGAGCAGGTGCTGGAGCCGCTCGACCTGTTCGGGATGGGCCGTGGCCAGGTGCTGGAGCAGTTCGGCCTCGTGGCGGCAGAGCGGGTCGGCCTCGGCGGTGAGGAAGTCCTCGGGCTCGATGTGCGTCTCGCCCCACAGATCGTCCACATACGCCTCGCCCACCTCGAGCCTCAGCACCGACCAGCGCCGACTGTGCGCCGAGGGACTGGTGGGGTCGTGTGCGGCGAGCAGTTTCGCGGCCTCGCCCAGGGCGGGACCGCGCACCGCGGTGAGCCAGCCGGCGACCCAGGCCCGGCCGCGGATCCGGTGCGGCACGGAGACGGGTGCCACATCGGTGATCTCCATCACCGCGGTGGCCTCGTCGTCCTGGGCGTGAGTGACGGCCCTGGCTGCGGGGGAGTCCGCGGGGACCAGTAGGATGACGTCTCCATCGGTGTTCACAGCGCGCGATTCCGGTACCCCCGAGCCCAGTTCGTCGGGCTCGATTCCCGGAATGCTCAGTGCTGCGGATACCCTGGACTCAACGAGGGTGCGCACCCGCTCGGCGGCCGACGGCTGCCGGAGGTCTTCCATGGGACGCGGCTGCCCCTCCCCCTGCTCGACGTGGGGGGACGCCTGGTCATCGTGAACGGTTCCGGGCAGGGGGTTCCCAGGACGAAACATGCGTTCTCCTCTACTAAGGTAAGCCTCACCTAACTTACACGGAGGACTGTTCAACGTGAACCAGTCGCGTCCCAAGGTCAAGAAGTCGCGTGCACTCGGCATCGCGCTGACCCCGAAGGCCGTCAAGTACTTCGAGCAGCGCCCGTACCCGCCGGGCGAGCACGGCCGTGGCCGCAAGCAGAACAGTGACTACAAGGTCCGTCTGCTGGAGAAGCAGCGCCTGCGCGCGCAGTACGACATCAGCGAGCGCCAGATGGTGCGTGCCTACGACCGCGCTCGGAAGGTCGACGGCAAGACGGGCGAGGCCCTGATCATCGAGCTTGAGCGCCGTCTGGACGCGCTCGTCCTGCGGTCCGGCCTGGCCCGCACGATCTACCAGGCCCGCCAGATGGTGGTCCACGGCCACATCGCGGTGAACAACCGCAAGGTCGACAAGCCGTCCTTCCGCGTCCGTCCGGACGACGTCGTGTCGGTGCGCGAGCGCAGCCGCGCCAAGCACCCGTTCCTGGTCGCCCGCGAGGGTGGCTACGCGGGTGAGGGCGAGACCCCGCGCTACCTGGAGGTCAACCTCCAGGCGCTGGCGTTCCGCATGGACCGGGACCCCAACCGCAAGGAGATCCCGGTCATCTGCGACGAGCAGCTCGTCGTCGAGTACTACGCCCGCTGATCGTCCGGGACGGGTTCCGCCCGTCCCGTGATCGGTGACGCCCTCCGCCCGTCGGCCCCGGCCGCGGCGGAGGGCGTTTGCGTTCCCCGGGGCAGGGGCGGGTCCGCTGGGGCGGATCGGGTTCGACTCCGGCAGGGCCGGGGTGCGACTCGCCTTCCCGGGGGTGCGGCCCAACTCCCGGGGCACGGCTCGGCTTCCGCGGCGAAGCCCGACTTCCGGTCCGCGGCTCATCCGGTCCGTCGCTGTCACCGCCGCGCGATAGGGTCGTGGCCTGCCGCGCGTACCCGGGTCGGGGAGGCGGCCGAACCCATACCGATCAAGGGAAGCGGTGCAGCGTGTCCGGTGGAGAGGTGGCCGGCATCCTCGTGGCTGTCTTCTGGGCGATTCTCGTGTCGTTCCTCGCCGTCGCACTGGTGAGGCTCGCGCAGACGCTCAGAGCGGCGACCAAGCTGGTGGCGGACGTCACCGAGAAGGCCGTTCCGCTGCTGGGGGAGGCGTCGCAGACGGTGCGCAGCGCCCAGACGCAGTTGGAGAAGGTGGACGCCATCGCCACCGACGTCCAGGAGGTCACCTCCAACGCCTCCGCACTCTCCTCCACCGTCTCCACGACCTTCGGCGGCCCGCTGGTGAAGGTCGCCGCCTTTGGCTACGGCGTGCGCCGAGCCCTGGGTGCGCGCAGGACCGAGCCGCAGAAGCGGCGCCGAGTGACCGTAGTGCCGGGTGCCGCCGTGCCGTTCGCCAGAGGCGGTCGGCGGCGGCGCGGTGGAAAGGACTGACGACAGCGATGTTCCGTCGAGCTTTCTGGTTCAGCGCAGGTGCCGCCGCGGGCGTGTACGCCACCACCAAGGTCAACCGCAAGCTGCGCAGCCTCACCCCCGAGTCGCTCGCCGCGCGCGCCGCGGACAAGGCGCTCGAAACCGGCCACCGGGTCCGGGAGTTCGCCGTCGACGTGCGCCACCAGATGGCGCGCCGCGAGGAGGAGCTCAACGACGCACTCGGTCTGACCGCCGACCCGAACGAGCCGGTGACGATCCGTCAACTGCCGGGCGGCGGGAAGCGCGCCCAGCTGGGACCGGCACCCGGCGCCCACACGAACCGCACCAACGGACACCGCAGGACAGGGAAAGAGGACCTCTGATGGAGTCGGCTGAAATCCGTCGCCGCTGGCTGAGCTTCTTCGAGGAGCGCGGACACACGGCCGTGCCCTCCGCGTCGCTGATCGCCGACGACCCGACGCTGCTGCTCATCCCGGCCGGCATGGTGCCGTTCAAGCCCTACTTCCTCGGCGACGTGAAGCCGCCGTTCGCGCGGGCGACCAGCGTGCAGAAGTGCGTGCGCACACCGGACATCGAAGAGGTCGGCAAGACCACCAGGCACGGCACGTTCTTCCAGATGTGCGGGAACTTCTCCTTCGGCGACTACTTCAAGGAAGGCGCCATCACCCTGGCCTGGGAGCTGCTCACCTCCCCGGTGGCCGAGGGGGGTTACGGCCTCGACCCGGAGAAGCTCTGGATCACCGTCTACGAGAAGGACGACGAGGCCGAGCGCATCTGGCGCGAGGTGGTCGGCGTCCCCTCGGAGCGCATCCAGCGCCTGGGCATGGGCCCCAACTACTGGGACATGGGCGTCCCCGGCCCCTGCGGACCGTGTTCGGAGATCAACTACGACCGCGGTCCGGAGTTCGGCGAGGAGGGCGGCCCGGCCGTCAACGACGAGCGCTACGTGGAGATCTGGAACCTGGTCTTCATGCAGTACGAGCGCGGCGCCGGCTCCGGCAAGGACTACCCGATCCTCGGCGACCTGCCCGCCCAGAACATCGACACCGGGCTCGGCCTGGAGCGACTGGCGATGATCCTCCAGGGCGTGCGGAACATGTACGAGACCGACACCCTGCGCGTGGTCATCGACCGCGCCACCGAGCTCACCGGTGTCCGCTACGGCGCGAGCGACGACGGCGACGTCTCGCTGCGGGTGGTCGCCGACCATCTGCGCACCTCGGTCATGCTCATCGGGGACGGTGTCACCCCCGGCAACGAGGGCCGCGGCTACGTGCTGCGCCGCATCATGCGCCGCGCCATCCGCAACATGCGCATCCTCGGCTCGCAGGAGCCGGTCGTGCAGACCCTGGTCGACACCGTGATCGGCACGATGGGGGAGCAGTACCCCGAGCTGGTCACCGACCGGGAGCGGATCTCCACGGTGGCGCAGGCCGAGGAGGTCGCGTTCCTCAAGACGTTGCGGGCCGGCACCAACATCCTGGACACCGCCGTCACCGAGACCAAGGCGTCCGGCGGTCGGGTGCTCGCCGGCGACCAGGCGTTCCTGCTGCACGACACCTGGGGCTTCCCCATCGACCTCACCCTGGAGATGGCGGCCGAGCAGGGGCTCAGCGTCGACGAGGAGGGCTTCCGCCGGCTGATGAAGGAGCAGCGCGAGCGGGCCAAGGCCGACGCGCGCTCCAAGAAGACCGGCCACGCCGACCTCTCCGCCTACCGCGAGGTCGCCGACGCGGCCGGCGCCACCGACTTCACCGGTTACACCCACACCGAGGGCGAGGCCAGCATCGTCGGCCTGCTCGTGGGCGGGGCCTCCTCGCCGGCCGCCCACGAGGGCGACGAGGTCGAAGTGGTCCTGGACCGCACCCCGTTCTACGCCGAGGGCGGCGGCCAGCTCGCCGACACCGGCCGGATCAGGCTGACCGGCGGGGCTGTCGTGGAGGTGCGGGACGTACAGCGTCCGGTGCCGGGCGTCAGCGTGCACAAGGGCGTGGTCCAGGTCGGCGAGGTGACGGTCGGCGCGCAGGTGCACTGCGCCATCGACGTCGGCCGCCGCCGGGCGGTGGCCCGCGCGCACAGCGCCACCCACCTCACCCACCAGGCGCTGCGCGACGCGCTGGGCCCCACCGCCGCCCAGGCCGGCTCGGAGAACTCCCCGGGCCGCTTCCGGTTCGACTTCGGTTCGCCGACGGCCGTGCCCGGCTCGGTGCTGCTCGACGTCGAGCAGCGGATCAACGAGGTGCTCAGCGGCGATCTGGACGTGCAGGCCGAGGTCATGACGCTGGACGAGGCCAAGAAGCAGGGCGCCATCGCGGAGTTCGGCGAGAAGTACGGCGAGCAGGTCCGCGTCGTGACCATCGGCGACTTCTCCAAGGAGCTGTGCGCCGGCACCCACGTCTCGAACACCTCGCAGCTCGGTCTGGTCAAGCTGCTGGGCGAGTCCTCCATCGGCTCCGGCGTGCGCCGGGTGGAGGCGCTGGTGGGCGCCGACGCCTACAAGTTCCTCGCCAAGGAGCACACCGTCGTCTCCCAGCTCACCGAGCTGGTCAAGGGCCGCAGCGACGAGCTTCCCGAGCGCGTCTCGGGGATGATCACGCGGCTGCGCGAGGCGGAGAAGGAGATCGACCGGCTGCGTGCCGAGAAGGTGCTCCAGGCCGCCGGTTCCTTCGTGGAGCAGGCCAAGGACGTCAAGGGCGTCGCGCTGGCCTCCGGGCGGGTGCCCGACGGCACCAGCGCCGACGACCTGCGCAAGCTCGTACTGGACGTGCGCGGCCGTATCGCGGGCGACCGGGCAGCGGTGGTGGCTCTCTTCACCGTGGTCAAGGACCGTCCGCTCACCGTCGTCGCGACCAACGAGGCCGCTCGTGAGCGCGGACTGAAGGCCGGCGATCTGGTGCGCGTCGCGGCGAAGACCCTCGGCGGCGGAGGCGGCGGCAAGCCCGACGTCGCCCAGGGCGGCGGGCAGGACCCGGCCGCGGTCGACGAGGCGCTGGCCGCCGTCGAGCGTCAGGTGGCCGAGGTCGCGTGAGCCCGCTGGAAGTCAACTGATGCGCAGGGGACGGCGGTTGGCCGTCGATGTGGGGGACGCCCGGATCGGGGTCGCGAGCTGCGACCCCGACGGGGTGCTCGCCACTCCGGTCGAGACCGTGCCCGGCAAGGACGTACCGGCCGCCCAGCGTCGCCTGGCACAGCTCGTCCAGGAGTACGAGCCGCTGGAGGTGTTGATCGGGCTGCCCCGTTCGCTGAGCGGTGGCGAGGGGCCGGCCGCGGCGAAGGTGCGGTCCTTCGCGGAGCGGCTGGCCGCTCTGGTCGGCCCTGTGCCGGTGCGGCTGGTCGACGAGCGCATGAGCACGGTGACCGCCGCCCAGTCGATGCGTGCGTCCGGGGTGAGCGCGAAGAAGGGCCGGTCCCGTATCGACCAGGCCGCGGCGGTGGTGATCCTGCAGAGCGCGTTGGAGGCGGAGCGCGGATCGGGTCAGCCGCCGGGCCACAGCGTCTGAGCCGGCCCGCGGGGGCGGCGGAGCAGGGTTTGGTGGGAAGTGCGCCCGCACGCGATCGGTCCCGGGCCGATTCCGCCCGCGGGGCCCGGTCCTGCGGGAACGTCGTGCTCCCGGGGCTCGTTGGCGTGTACGGGTGCCGGGTCCGCGGACTCGGGCGACCGCTCGTCGGCGCGGGCCCGACCGGGGGAGGGGCACGCCCCGCAAGGGTCCGGCTCAGGTGGTTGTGTGATCGCAATACGGTAGCGTTCCGGGCGACACGGCGGCCGACCGAGCGTCGAGCTCTCGATGGCGGAAGCCGAAGCGCGGCATAGGGGATCGATGACTGAGTATGGCCGGGGCCCAGGCTCCCAACCGTGGCATCCCGAGGACCCGTTGTACGGGGACCAGGGCTGGGACGGTACTCAGCAGGCGCACCGGGCGCCGGACCGGGGCCACCCGCAGCAGGGCGGGCCCCAGCAGGACCCCTACGGCTACGCCGACTGGCAGCAGCAGCCGGCCGCGCCCCAGTCGCCGTACGGTGACGACCCGTTGGGCATGAACCAGCAGCAGGGCCAGTACCAGGACCCGTCCCAGCAGTACCAACAGCAGCAGCAACACCAGTCGCAGTACGACCCGCACGCCCAGCAGGGCGGCTACGGCTACGGCGACACCAGTGGCGGCCGGCAGTCCTACGCACCCCAGGACGCCTACGGGGCAGGCTCCGCCTACGGCCAGGACCCGTACGCACAGCAGCACGACTCCTACGGCGGCGGCATCGCGGCCGGGCAGCAGCAGGGCGGTTACCCGGCCGGCGATCCGTACGCGCAGCAGCAGGGCTACGGTGGCGCGGAGTCCTACGGCGGCCCCGCCGGACACCCGCAGAACCCCTCGTACGGACACGGCGATCCGCACGGCCGGGACGCCGCCTACGGCGCGGACACCTCCTACGGGCAGGACAGCTCGTACGGCGCGGACACCGCGTACGGCCAGGACGCCTCCCTGGGCCGGGGCGCCCCGTACGCGGGGGCGGCCGGCGCGCAGGCGCGCGGAGCGGCACAGGCGCGGCAGCCCGAGCCGGCGGCGCCCGAGGAGTGGGACAGCGACTCCCGCCTGGAGAACCACGCCTTCTTCTCGGACGAAGCCGCCCCCGCGGCTTCCGGCGGGCGGGGGCAGGCGCGGGCGGAGCGGGCCGCGGGCCGGGGCGAGCGTGCGGACAGCGGTGAGGGCGGCGAGGGTTCGGGGCGCAGGGGCCGTGCCGGAGCAGCCGAGGACGACGACTTCGACGACGATCCGGACGAGCGGGAGCCGGGCCGCAGGCGCGGGCGCGGGCGCAAGGACGGCGGTCGCAAGGACGGCGGGCGCAAGAAGAACGGCATGGCCTGTCTGACGGCCGCGGTCGTCCTGGTCGGCGGTGTCGGCGGCGCGGGCTACCTGGCGTACGACTTCCTCCAGGGGCAGTTCGGTTCCGCGCCCGACTACTCGGGAGAGGGCAGCGGCGAGGTGCAGGTCGAGATCCCGACCGCGTCCTCGCTCTCCGACATGGGGAACATCCTCAAGAAGGCCGGTGTCGTCAAGAGCCACGACGCCTTCGTGGAGGCGAGCGGGGAGAACGGCGACGCGGCCAAGATCCACGCGGGCACGTATCTGCTGCGCAAGGGCATGTCCGCCGAGGCCGCGATCAAGCTGATGCTCGACCCCGCCAGCCAGAGCGGGCTGATCGTGCCCGAGGGGCTGCGGGCCAGCAAGATCTACGAACTCATCGACGAGCGCACCGAATCGCCCGAGGGCACCACCGAGAAGGTCGCCGAGAGCACCGAGTTCGACCTGCCGTCCTGGGCGGAGGAGGGTGGGGACCCGCTGGAGGGCTTCCTCTTCCCGTCCAAGTACAGCGTCTCGAAGAAGACCGAACCGGTGGCCGTGCTCAAGGAGATGGTCAAGCGCGCCAACGCCGAGTTCAAGAAGGTGGATCTGGAGGGGAACGCCAAGAAGGTCGGACGCACCCCCTACGAGGTGCTCACGATCGCCTCGCTGATCCAGGCCGAAGCCCAGTCCGACGACGAGTTCGGCAAGGTCTCCCGGGTCGTCTACAACCGGATCAAGCCGGGCAACAGCGCCACCAACGGCCGCCTGGACTTCGACTCCACCATCAACTACGCGCTCGGCCGCTCCACCCTGGACGTCAGCGTCACCGACACCAAGCTCGACCACCCGTACAACACCTACCGCATCGCCGGGCTGCCCCCCGGCCCGATCGACAACCCCGGCCACCAGGCGATCGAGTCGGCCCTCAAGCCGACCAAGGGGGAGTGGCTCTACTTCGTCACCGTCCGGGCCGGCGATACCCGCTTCAGCGAGACCTTCGAGGAACACTCGCGGCACGTGCGGGAGTTCAACGAGGAACAACGCAGGAACGACTGATGACCGAAGAACGAAGGGCCGCGGTTCTCGGCTCGCCCATCACCCACTCGCTCTCGCCCGAGCTGCACCGCGCCGCGTACCGGGCGCTGGGGCTCAGCGGCTGGGCGTACGACATGTTCGAGGTCGACGAGCGGGCGCTCGCGCCGTTCATGGGCACGCTGGACGCCTCCTGGGCCGGCCTCTCCCTCACCATGCCGCTCAAGCGGGCCGTGATCCCCCTGCTGGACGAGGTGAGTCCGACCGCGGCCGACATCGAGGCGGTGAACACGGTCGTCTTCACCGAGGACGGCCGCCGGGTCGGCGAGAACACCGATGTGCCCGGCATGCTCGCCGCGCTGCGCGAGCGCGGTGTGCAACGGGTGCCGCACGCCGCCGTTCTGGGTGCCGGCGCCACCGCCGCCTCCGCGCTCTCCGCCCTCGGCCGGATCTGCGACGGCGAGATCACCGCGTATGTGCGCAGCCCCGAGCGCGCCCGGGAGATGCGCGGCTGGGGCGAGCGGCTGGGCGTCTGCGTCACCACCACCGACTGGAGCCGGGCGGCGGAGGCGCTGGGCGCACCGCTGGTGGTCGCCACCACCCCCGCGGGCGCCACCGACGCACTCGCCGGCTCCGTGCCCGAGCGCCCCGGCACGCTCTTCGACGTGCTGTACGAGCCCTGGCCGACCGAGCTGGCCGCGGCCTGGCAGCAGCGCGGCGGGCAACTCGTGGGCGGCCTCGACCTGTTGGTCCACCAGGCCGTGCTCCAGGTGGAGCTGATGACCGGCGCCGAGCACGGGCCGCTGGCTGCGATGCGCCGCGCCGGCGAGGCCGCGCTGACCGCCCGCGGCACGCTGTCCGGCGGGCTGTCCGGCTGACGGACCTCCGCCCGGAGCGCGAGGCGGTCCGTGGCAGGATCTGCACCACACGTCGCGCCAGGACCCGACGCGTCGAGGACTTGAGGAGAACCGTTGAGCAGGTTGCGCTGGCTGACCGCAGGGGAGTCCCACGGCCCCGCACTGGTGGCGACGCTGGAGGGGCTGCCGGCCGGTGTGCCGATCACCACCGAGCTGGTGGCGGACGCCCTTGCCCGGCGCCGTCTGGGTTACGGACGCGGCGCCCGGATGAAGTTCGAGCGCGACGAGATCACCTTTCTCGGCGGTGTGCGCCACGGCCTGTCCCTGGGCTCCCCGGTCGCGATCATGGTCGGCAACACCGAGTGGCCCAAGTGGGAGCAGGTGATGGCGGCCGACCCGGTCGATCCGGAGGTTCTCGCCGACCTGGCCCGCAACGCCCCGCTCACCCGCCCCCGGCCCGGCCACGCCGACCTCGCCGGCATGCAGAAGTACGGCTTCGACGAGGCCCGTCCGATCCTGGAGCGCGCCTCGGCCCGCGAGACCGCGGCTCGGGTGGCACTCGGCGCGGTGGCGCGCTCGTACCTGAAGGAGACCTGCGGCGTCGAGATCGTCTCGCACGTGGTGGAGCTCGGCGCGGCCCGCGCGACGTACGGCAGGGTGCCGGTGCCGGCGGACGTCGAGCGCCTGGACGCCGACCCGGTGCGCGCGCTGGAGCCCTCGGCCTCCGAGGCGATGGTCGCCGAGATCGACCAGGCCCACAAGGACGGGGACACCCTCGGAGGGGTGGTCGAGGTCGTGGCCCACGGTGTGCCGGTGGGCCTCGGCTCGCACGTCCACTGGGACCGCAGACTGGACGCACGACTGGCCGGTGCGCTGATGGGCATCCAGGCGATCAAGGGAGTCGAGGTCGGGGACGGCTTCGACCTCGCGCGGGTCCCCGGTTCGAAGGCGCACGACGAGATCGTCGTCACCGACGACGGCATCCGCCGCGCCTCGGGCCGCTCCGGCGGCACCGAGGGCGGGCTGACCACCGGCGAACTCCTGCGCGTACGGGCCGCGATGAAGCCCATCGCCACGGTGCCGCGGGCCCTGGCGACCGTCGACGTCAGCACCGGCGAGACGGCCAGAGCGCACCACCAGCGCTCGGACGTCTGCGCGGTGCCGGCCGCGGGCATCGTGGCGGAGGCGATGGTCGCGCTGGTGCTCGCCGACGCGGTGGCCGAGAAGTTCGGCGGCGACAACGTCGCCGAGACCCGCCGCAACGTCTCCGGCTACCTCGAGAACCTGGCGATCCGGTGAGCGCCGCGAACGCCGGCCCGGCGGTGGTCCTGGTCGGCCCGATGGGCGTCGGCAAGTCGACCGTCGGCCGACTGCTGGCCGAACGCCTGGACGCCGTCTGCCGCGACACCGACGAGGACATCGTCGGCGGAGCGGGCAAGCCGATCGCCGAGATCTTCTACGACGAGGGCGAGGACCACTTCCGCGCCCTGGAGCGCGCCGCGGTGCGCACCGCCCTGGCCGAGCACGAGGGCGTGCTCGCGCTCGGTGGCGGTGCGGTCATCGCCGCCGAGACCCGCGAACTGCTCGCCGGGCGCCCGGTGGTCTTCCTGGAGATGGGCGTCGCCGAAGCCGCGCGTCGCACCGGGCTCGACGTCGCCCGGCCGCTGCTCGCCGTCAACCCCCGCCAGCAGTGGCGCCGGCTGATGGAGGAGCGCCGCCCCCTGTACACCGAGGTGGCCCGGGTCGTGGTGAGCACGGACGAACGCACCCCCGACGAGGTCGTCGAGGAGATCATGGACGCCCTGGAGCTGAGGAAGGCATGAGCAACGAAACCCCGGTACGCGTCACGGTCGCCGGCAGCGCGGGCACCGAGCCCTACGACGTCCTGATCGGCCGTCAACTCCTCGGCGAGCTGCCGGCCCTGATCGGAAAGCAGGCCCGGCGGGTCGCCGTGCTCCACCCCGAGGCGCTCGCCGAGACCGGGCAGGTGCTGCGCGAGGATCTCGCCGAGCAGGGGTACGAGGCCATCGCGGTCCAGCTGCCCAACGCCGAGGAGTCCAAGACGGCCGAGGTCGCCGCGTACTGCTGGAAGGCGCTCGGCCAGACCGGCTTCACCCGCAGCGATGTCATCGTCGGGGTCGGCGGCGGCGCCACCACGGACGTCGCCGGCTTCGTGGCGGCGACCTGGCTGCGCGGAGTGCGCTGGATCGCCGTGCCCACGACCGTGCTCGGCATGGTCGACGCGGCGGTCGGCGGCAAGACCGGCATCAACACCGCGGAGGGCAAGAACCTCGTCGGCGCCTTCCATCCGCCGGCCGGGGTGCTGTGCGACCTCGCGGCGCTGGACAGCCTGCCTGTCCACGACTACGTCAGCGGCCTCGCCGAGGTCATCAAGGCCGGCTTCATCGCCGACCCGACGATCCTGGAGCTCATCGAGAGCGACCCCGAGGGCGCCCGCGGGCCCGCCGGTCCGCACACCACCGAACTGCTGGAGCGCTCGATCCGGGTCAAGGCCGAGGTGGTCGGCAGCGACCTCAAGGAGTCCGGCCTGCGCGAGATCCTCAACTACGGCCACACGCTCGCCCACGCGATCGAGAAGAACGAGCGCTACGAGTGGCGCCACGGTGCGGCCGTCTCCGTCGGCATGGTCTTCGCGGCCGAACTGGGCCGTATCGCGGGCCGGTTGGACGAGGCGACGGCGCAGCGCCACCGTGCGGTACTGGAGTCCGTCGGGCTGCCCGTCACCTACCGCGGCGACCAGTGGCCGATGCTGCTGGAGACGATGAAGGTCGACAAGAAGACCCGCGGCGACCGGCTGCGCTTCATCGTCCTGAACGGACTGGCCTCGCCGACCGTGCTGGAGAGTCCCGACCCGGCGATGCTGCTGGCCGCGCACGCGGAGATCGCGGCGTGAGCGGCAGCCGCGTCCTGGTCCTCAACGGTCCCAACCTCGGCCGGCTGGGCTCCCGCGAGCCCGATGTCTACGGCGCCACCTCCTACGCCGGCCTGGTCGAACGGTGCACCGCGCTCGGCCGCGAACTGGACCTGGAGGTGGAGGTCCGCGAGACCAACGACGAGGGCGAGATGATCCGCTGGCTGCACGAGGCGGCCGACGGACGGCTGCCGGTGGTGCTGAACCCGGGCGCGTTCACCCACTACTCGTACGGAATGCGGGACGCCGCGGCGCAGCGCACCGCACCGCTCATCGAGGTGCACATCTCCAACCCGCACGCCCGGGAGAGCTTCCGGCACACCTCGGTCGTCGCCGCGGTCGCCTCCGGGACGATCGCCGGTTTCGGCATCGACTCCTATCTCCTGGCCCTGCGTTCGCTTGCCGCGCAGGTCCGCGGCGACGCCAGGGGCTGAGAGAACCAGCAGGTCCGCTCCGCCCTGCCCCGCAGCTCCGCCGCCCCTCTCCGCAGGTGCGCACCGGGGCGGGGCGGTCCGGAGGCACCGGGGCGGGGCGGCCGGTGGCGGGTGCACCGTTCCCACCCGTTCGGGTGGACGGTACGGTTCGGTACCGTTGACCCAGCGCACAGCGGGTGCGTGAAAGATCGGAGTGGGACCGGATGCAGCACTACGGGGCGCAGCAGCCCGTTCCCCCCTCCATGGCCGTCCCCGGCCATCAGCCGCCCTCCGGGCAGCACCCCGGGCCCCCGCCGCCCCACGCACATCCGCAGCAGCCACCGATGCAGCCCCACCCGCAGCCGCCGCCCGTGCAGCCCCAGCCGCACGCGCCCCAGCCCCAGCCGCACGCGCCGCAGCCGCCGCACGGTGGCTGGGCTCCGCCTCCCGCCCCGCCCCAGCAGTCGGCCGGTGAGCTGACCGGCCACCTCCAACTCCCCACCGGCGACCCGGTGTTGGCACCCCATCAGACGGCCGACCAGTCCGCTCCGGACGTGGCGCACACCGCCGTGGCGGTGCTCCTGATCGGCCCGGCGGGCGCGGGCAAGACCACGGTCGCCCGCTACTGGGCCGACCGCCGCCAGGTGCCGACCGCGCACATCAGCCTGGACGACGTGCGCGAGTGGGTGCGTTCGGGCTTCGCCGACCCGCAGAGCGGCTGGGACGACAACTCCGAGGCCCAGTACCGCCTGGCCCGCCGCACCTGCGGCTTCGCCGCGCGCAACTTCCTGGCCAACGGCATCTCCTGCATCCTCGACGACGCCGTCTTCCCCGACCGTCCCGTCATCGGGCTCGGCGGCTGGAAGCGCCACGTCGGTCCCGGCCTGATCCCGGTGGTGCTGCTGCCGGGCCTGGAGATCGTGCTCGAGCGCAACGCCGAGCGCAGCGGCAACCGGCGTCTGAGCGACGAGGAAGTGGCCCGGATACACGGGCGGATGGCCGGCTGGTACGGGTCGGGACTGCCGATCATCGACAACTCCCGCAACGATGTGGAGACCACCGCGCGGCTGCTCGACGAGGCCGTCTCGCGCAGCCTCGCCAGCCCGCCCAGCTGGTAGCAGCGCCCAGGGCGCCTCAACCGGCACCGCCGCCCGTCGGGCCCGGCGCTCCCGCCGGTCGTGCAGCGACGTGCCCGTGCTCCCGCCCGTCGGGTCCGCGCTCCCGCACCCGGCGGCCCGTCCGTCCCTGCCTGACCACTGCCCGCCTCCCCGCCTGTTCTGCCTCGACCGCGGTACGCCCCGCGTCGCCTCCGCGCCCGTACGCCGCGGCCGTGCCGCTGTCGCACCGCTGGACGTGCTGTTCGCGCGCCGCCCCGCGGCCTCCGTTCCGCCGGTCCGCCGGTCCGGTGTGGGCGTCCGCCGCCCACTCGGAGTGCCTCGACCGGCCGGGCGGCCCGTGCGGCCGTACGCTCGCGACATGTCCGAGGTACACATGGCCCGTCGCGCCCGACTGCGGGACCGCTGTGCGCTGGCCGCCGACGGGGCCGGAGAAGGGCGCACCGGCGCAGTCGTCTCCCAACCCGCGAACCTGCGGTACCTCACCGGGTGCGCGCCGCCGTACGCCGTCCTGCTGGTCGGACACGACGGCCGGGACACTCTCTTCGTGCAGCCGACCCTGCCCGCGCCGGTGGCCGCGGGGGCGGGCGGTACGGCCGCGCTCGCCGCGGACCTGGGGGAGCGCCCGCTGTGGCTCCCCGGCGCGCAGGACGAACTGCGGCACGAACTGCTGCCCGGCGGAGGCGATCCGCTGCTGGCCGCAGCGCGGTCGGCGGTCGCGGTCGGCACCGAGCTGCTGGTGGTCGAGGAGAGCCATCTGACCGTGCGGCGCCACCGCGCGCTGGTCGAGGCGGCGCCCGAGGTGCGGCTGGGAGATCTCAGCGGCGCGGTGGAGCATCAGCGGCTGGTCAAGGACGAGGACGAGATCGCCTGTCTGCGCATCGCCGCGGAGATCACCGACCAGGCGCTCGGCGAGCTGCTGGAGTCCATCCTGGTCGGCCGTACGGAGCGTCATCTCGCGCTGGAGCTGGAGCGGCGCCTGATCGACCACGGAGGAGACGGCCCCGCCTTCCCCACCTCCGTGGCGACCGGCCCCAATGCGGGCGTCCCGACGCACGTTCCCACCGACCGAAGGGTCGAGGAGGGCGATTTCCTCTCCGTACGGATGGGCGCCCGCTACCGCGGCTACCGCTGCCAGATCGGCCGCACCTTCGTCATCGGCACCGCTCCCGAGGATTGGCAGATCGAGCTCTACGAGCTGGTTTTCGCAGCTCAGCGCGCTGGGCGCGAGGCGCTGGTGCCGGGTGCGGAGTGCCGCGCGGTGGACCGTGCAGCCCGTGAGGTGTTGGCCGCGGCCGGGCACGGCGGGGCGGTGGAGGCGCGCACCGGGCACGGGGTGGGGCTGGAAATCGGAGAGGACCCTCAGCTGTCGCCGGACGCCATGAGTAAACTTGACGCTCGCGTACCGGTCACCGTCGAGCCCGGGGTACATCTGCCGGGCCGGGGCGGGGTCCGGATCGATGACACACTCGTTGTCCGCTCTCTCGCGGACGGCGGGCCGGAGCTACTTACCATCACGACCAAGGAGCTGCTCGCCCTCTGAGGCGCCCCGCTGCACATGGCGGGTGAATCCAGTTCCCCGGTCGTCCGAGCAGCAGTCTCAGGAGAATCCGCCACCGTGGCCAGTACGAACGACCTCAAGAACGGCATGGTGCTCAAGCTCGACGGGGGCCAGCTCTGGTCCGTAGTTGAGTTCCAGCACGTCAAGCCCGGCAAGGGCCCCGCCTTTGTGCGGACGAAGCTGAAGAACGTCCTTTCCGGCAAGATCGTGGACAAGACGTTCAACGCCGGTACGAAGGTCGAGACCGCCACCGTCGACCGCCGCAGCATGCAGTTCAGCTATGTGGACGGCGAGTACTACGTGTTCATGGACATGGACACCTACGACCAGATCCACGTCGACACACCCACTCTCGGCGAGGCGGCGAACTACCTCATCGAGGGGTTCGAGGCCACCGTCGCGATGTACGAGGGCAACCCGCTCTCGGTCGAGCTGCCGGCCTCGGTCGAGCTGGTCATCAAGCACACCGACCCCGGTGTGCAGGGCGACCGCTCCACCGGTGGCACCAAGCCGGCCGAGCTGGAGACCGGTTACGAGATCGGTGTTCCGCTGTTCATCTCCACCGGTGAGAAGATCAAGGTCGACACCCGCAGCGGCGAGTACCTCGGCCGGGTGAACAGCTAACCGTGGCAGCCCGCAGCAAGGCCCGCAAGCGCGCCTTCCAGATCATCTTCGAGGCCGACCAGCGCGGCAGCGGCGTCAACGACGTGCTCGCCGACTGGATCCGGCACGCCCGTACCGACAGCCGGCAGCCACCGGTCAGCGAGTACACGATGGAGCTGGTGGAGGGGTACGCCGAGCACGTCGCCCGGATCGACGAGCTTCTCTCCACCTACACGGTCGACTGGCCCCTGGACCGGATGCCGGTCGTCGACCGCAGCATCCTGCGCCTGGGGGCGTACGAGCTGCTGTGGGTGGAGGAGACACCGGACGCGGTCGTGATCGACGAATGCGTCCAGCTCGCGCGGGAGTTCTCCACGGACGACTCCCCGTCCTTCGTCAACGGCCTGTTGGGCCGTCTGAAGGAGCTGGGTCCCAACCTGCGCCGCGTCTAGGCGAGTTGACGACCGGGGCCTTTCGGCGCCGTGCGGAGGGAGACCTCCCGGCACGGCCGTCGGAAGGCCCTTGTGCGTTCCGGGACACCTCTGGGCACATGTCGACGGAAACGGGGCTCGGTCGGCGGCTGCGAAGTGTCGCCGACGATCACGTGCAGTAGTCCCGTGGCCTTCGACGGGGCGCGAACGGGCGGCCGGGTGCGCACAGTTCGTGTCCGGCGCTCACCGGGAGCGCGAACTGCGCGCCGGGCGCGGTCGGTTGGCGCCCACCGCGCCCGCTGCACCACCCACCGAGCCCCGCCCGCTGGTGCCTGAGGTGCGCGCGCAGGGCCCGCAGACGCGACGAGGGGCCCGGTGGAAGCTGTCGGCTTCCACCGGGCCCCTCGACGGTGGCTCGGTCTCCCCTTGGGTCCGGAGCTGCTCAGATGTCCTCGGAGGCCACCGCGCGCCGGGCGTCGGCGTCCAGCACGCCCCAGCTGATCAGCTGCTCGGTCAGGACGGAGGGGGACTGGTCGTAGATGACGGCCAGGGTGCGCAGGTCGTCCTGGCGGATCGAGAGCACCTTGCCGTTGTAGTCCCCGCGCTGGCTCTGGATGGTGGCGGCGTACCGCTGGAGCGGGCCGGCCTTGTCGACCGGCACGTGGGCCAGTCGCTCCAGGTCGAGCACGAGCTTGGGCGGCGGCTCGGCGGCGCCGCCGGGGGTGGTGCCCGGCAGCAGCTCCTGGACCGGAACGCCGTAGAAGTCGGCCAGCTCGGCGAGACGCTGGACGGTCACCGCACGGTCGCCGCGCTCGTAGGAGCCGACGACGACGGCCTTCCACCGGCCCTGCGACTTCTCCTCGACTCCGTGGAGGGACAGGCCCTGCTGAGTGCGGATGGCGCGGAGTTTGGCCCCGAGCTGCTTGGCGTATTCGCTGGACATAAGGCTCCCCGGATGAGGTTCTCGTAACTCACTGTGAGGTTACGCAGCGTAATGTCCGCCGTCAAGCTGAGGGCAGGACTTCCGCCGCCCACCAGGCCGGATACGGAGGGTGGAAACCCCGCTGGTACGGTGGTGGAAGTCAACCCAGACGTCCTTTAAGACCCGTCCCGTGAGGCGGGGAAGGGGGTCCGTTTCGCATGGACAGCAGCAGTGAGGGCGCCGCAGGCGTGCCCGTGGACGGCTCCGCGGCCGCCCCGACGCCTCCCGCCCGTCCGGTGCTCGAAGCTCCGGACATCGCACGGGTGTTGACCCGTATCGCCCACGAGATCGTGGAGCGCGCGAAGGGCGCCGACGACGTCGTGCTCCTTGGCATTCCGACGCGAGGTGTACACCTCGCCCAGCGCCTGGCGGCCAAGCTCCAGGAGATCACCGGCCATCCCGTGCCGGTCGGCTCGCTCGACATCACCATGTACCGCGACGATCTGCGGCTGCGCCCGGCCCGCGCCCTCGCCCGCACCGAGATCCCCGGCGACGGCATCGAGGGCCGCCTGGTCGTCCTCGTCGACGACGTCCTCTTCTCCGGGCGCACCATCCGCGCCGCGCTCGACGCACTCGGCGACATCGGCCGGCCCCGTGCCGTACAGCTGGCCGTGCTCGTCGACCGCGGCCACCGCGAGCTGCCCATCCGCGCCGACTACGTCGGCAAGAACCTCCCCACCTCGCTGCGCGAGACCGTGCGGGTGCGGCTCACCGAGGAGGACGGCCGGGACGGCGTGCTGCTCGGCCAGCGCGCCGCAGCGCCCACCGCCGAGCAGTAGCTCCTCCGCACGCCCCGAAGCGCACCGGCGCCCGCGCCCGGTGGTGCGTTCGGCGGCCCGCGCCTGCCCGCATCCAGCCAACCCAGTTCACGGAAGGCAACAGATGAAGCGCCACCTCATCTCGGCCGCCGACCTCAGCCGCGACGACGCCGTCCTGATCCTCGACACCGCCGAGGAGATGGGACGGGTCGCGGACCGGCCGATCAAGAAGCTCCCCACACTGCGGGGCCGTACGGTGGTCAACCTCTTCTTCGAGGACTCCACCCGCACCCGCATCTCCTTCGAGGCCGCCGCCAAGCGCCTGTCCGCCGACGTGATCAACTTCTCCGCGAAGGGCTCCTCGGTCTCCAAGGGCGAATCGCTGAAGGACACCGCGCTGACCCTGGAGGCGATGGGCGCCGACGCCGTCGTCATCCGGCACCACGACTCGGGGGCGCCGCATCGGCTCGCCACCTCCGGCTGGATCGGCGGCTCGGTCGTCAACGCCGGCGACGGCACCCACGAGCACCCCACCCAGGCGCTGCTGGACGCCTTCACACTGCGCCGCCGCCTCGGCGACGGGCCGGGCACCGACCTGGCCGGGCGCCGCGTCACCATCGTCGGCGACATCCTGCACAGTCGCGTCGCCCGCTCCAACGTCCACCTGCTGAGCACGCTGGGCGCCGAGGTCACCCTGGTCGCGCCGCCGACGCTGGTGCCGGTGCGCACCGAGCAGTGGCCCTGCGAGGTCTCCTACGATCTCGACGCCCAGCTCGCGAAGTCCGACGCCGTGATGATGCTGCGCGTCCAGCGCGAGCGGATGAACGCCGCGTACTTCCCGACCGAGCGCGAGTACGCCCGCCGCTACGGGCTCGACGGCCAGCGCATGGCGCGGATGCCGGAGCACTCGGTGGTCATGCACCCCGGGCCGATGAACCGCGGCATGGAGATCACCGCCGAGGTCGCCGACTCCCCCCGCTGCACGGCCGTCGAGCAGGTCACCAACGGCGTGAGCATCCGCATGGCGGTGCTCTACCTGCTGCTCAGCGGCGCCGAGCCGGCCGTCACCGACACCAGCGAGAACACCGCCGCCGCACCCGGCCCCGCCACCCGTACCGAGGAGAACGCATGAGCCAGCACAAGACCCTGATCCGCGGTGCCAAGGTGCTCGGCGACCGGCCCCAGGACGTACTGATCGACGGCGAGACGATCGCCGAGGTCGGCCAGGGGCTCGACGCGGCGGGGGCGACGGTCGTCGAGGCGGACGGGCAGATCCTGCTGCCGGGACTGGTCGATCTCCACACCCACCTGCGCGAGCCCGGCCGGGAGGACTCCGAGACCGTCCTGACCGGCACCCGCGCCGCGGCGGTCGGCGGCTTCACCGCCGTCCACGCGATGGCGAACACCTTCCCGGTGGCGGACACCGCGGGCGTCGTCGAGCAGGTCTGGCGGCTGGGCGCGGAGGCGGGCTACTGCGACGTGCAGCCGGTCGGCGCGGTCACCGTCGGGCTGGAGGGCAAGCAGCTCGCCGAGCTGGGAGCGATGCACGAGTCGGCGGCCGGTGTCACCGTCTTCTCCGACGACGGCAAGTGCGTCCACGACGCGGTCATCATGCGGCGCGCGCTGGAGTACGTGAAGGCCTTCGACGGCGTCGTCGCCCAGCACGCCCAGGAGCCGCGGCTGACCGAGGGCGCCCAGATGAACGAGGGCGTCGTCTCCGCCGAGCTCGGCCTCGGCGGCTGGCCCGCGGTCGCGGAGGAGTCGATCATCGCCCGGGACGTGCTGCTGGCGGCCCACGTCGGCTCCCGGGTGCACATCTGCCACCTCTCCACCGCGGGCTCGGTGGAGATCGTGCGCTGGGCCAAGTCCAAGGGCTGGAACGTCACCGCCGAGGTCACCCCGCACCACCTGCTCCTCACCGACGACCTGGTGCGCTCCTACGACCCGGTCTACAAGGTGAACCCGCCGCTGCGCACCGAGGCCGACGTCGCCGCGCTGCGCGAGGCGCTGGCCGACGGCACCATCGACTGCGTCGCCACCGACCACGCCCCCCACCCGCACGAGGACAAGGACTGCGAGTGGGGTGCGGCGGCCATGGGCATGGTGGGCCTGGAGACCGCGCTCTCGGTCGTCCAGCACACCATGGTCGACAGCGGGCTGATCACCTGGAACCAGGTCGCCGAGCGGATGTCCTTCCGCCCCGCCGAGATCGGCCGCCTCGCCGGGCAGGGCCGACCGATCGCCGCGGGGGAGCCCGCCAACCTCACCCTGCTGGACTCCGCTTACCGTGGAGCGGTGGACCCCGTACATTTCGCGTCCCGCAGCCGCAACACGCCCTACCGTGGACGTGACCTGCCCGGCCGTGTGACGCACACCTTCCTGCGGGGCCGGGCCACGGTCATGGACGGGAACCTCACGTGAACTCTGCTCTCCTCACCCTCCTCGCGGACGAGAACGTCGAGCGAAAGTCCAAGGAGGTCACCAACTGGGGCGCGCACATCGGTTGGGCCGTCGGCACGCTGCTGTTCATCGTGCTCGTCTACTGGCTGATGCGCACCGGCTGGAAGCGGCGGGAGACCCTGCACGGCGACCTGCCCGCGCCCGAGGCGCTGCCGACCGAGCAGGGCGCCGCCCGGCTCACCCTCACCGGCAGGTACCACGCCTCCACGACGGCCGGCCAGTGGCTGGACCGCGTCGTCGCCCACGGCCTGGGCACCAGGAGCCAGGCCACGCTCACCCTCACCGCCGAGGGACTGGGCATCGAGCGGCCCGGAGCGGCCGACTTCTTCGTCCCCGCCGACCAGCTGCGCGGCGCCCGGCTCGACACCGGGATCGCCGGCAAGGTCCTCACCGAGGGCGGACTGCTGGTGATCACCTGGCAGTTGGGCGACCAGCAACTCGACTCCGGCTTCCGCGCCGACCACCCCGCCGAGCACCACCGCTGGGTGGAGGCCGTCAACGAACTCGCCGGCAGCCCCGCAGACGTGGCAGCCAAACCGCAGCACCAGGAAGGCCCGCAATGACGACCGCCACCCGCAGAGCCAGGAGCGCTCCCGCCGTACTCGTTCTGGAGGACGGGCGCAGCTTCCGGGGCCGCGCCTACGGAGCGGTGGGGGAGACGTTCGGCGAGGCGGTGTTCTCCACCGGCATGAGCGGCTACCAGGAGACACTGACCGACCCGTCGTACCACCGCCAGGTCGTGGTGATGACCGCCCCGCACATCGGCAACACCGGCGTCAACGACGAGGACCCGGAGTCGTCCCGCATCTGGGTCGCCGGCTACGTCGTGCGGGACCCCGCGCGCGTACCGTCCAACTGGCGCTCGCAGCGCTCGCTGGACGAGGAGCTGACCGCCCAGGGCGTGGTCGGCATCAGCGGCATCGACACCCGCGCCCTCACCCGCCATCTGCGCGAGCGCGGCGCGATGCGCGCCGGCATCTTCTCCGGCGAGGCGCTCGCCGACGAGGCCGCACTGCTCGCCCGGGTGCAGGACTCGCCGCAGATGAAGGGCGCGGACCTGTGCGGCGAGGTCGCCACCAAGGAGCCGTACGTCGTGCCCGCGATCGGGGCGAAACGCTTCACCGTCGCGGCGGTGGACCTCGGCATCAAGGGCATGACCCCGCACCGCATGGCCGAGCGCGGCATCGAGGTCCATGTGCTGCCCGCCGACTCCTCGCTGGAGGACATCTACGCGGTCGGCCCCGACGGCGTCTTCTTCTCCAACGGCCCCGGTGACCCGGCCTCCGCCGAGCACCCGGTGGCCCTGATGCAGGGCGTGCTCGCCCGCAGGACGCCGCTGTTCGGCATCTGCTTCGGCAACCAGATCCTCGGCAGGGCTCTGGGCTTCGGCACCTTCAAGCTGAAGTACGGCCACCGCGGGATCAACCAGCCGGTCCAGGACCGGGCCACCGGCAAGGTGGAGATCACCGCGCACAACCACGGCTTCGCCGTCGACGCGCCGCTGGACACCGTCTCCGACACCCCCTACGGGCGTGCCGAGGTGTCCCACGTCTGCCTGAACGACAACGTCGTCGAAGGGCTGCGGCTGCTCGACCAGCCCGGTTTCAGCGTCCAGTACCACCCCGAAGCGGCGGCGGGCCCGCATGACGCGGCCTACCTGTTCGACCGCTTCGTCTCCCTGATGGAGGGCCAGCGTGCCTAAGCGCACCGACATCCAGTCCGTCCTGGTCATCGGATCGGGACCGATCGTCATCGGCCAGGCCGCCGAGTTCGACTACTCCGGCACCCAGGCGTGCCGGGTGCTGAAGGCCGAGGGCCTGCGCGTCATCCTGGTCAACTCCAACCCGGCCACGATCATGACCGACCCGGAGATCGCCGACGCCACCTACGTCGAGCCGATCACCCCCGCGTTCGTCGAGAAGATCATCGCCAAGGAGCGCCCCGACGCGCTGCTGCCCACGCTCGGCGGGCAGACCGCCCTGAACACGGCCATCTCGCTGCACGGCTCCGGCACCCTGGACAAGTACGGCGTCGAGCTGATCGGCGCCAACGTCGAGGCCATCAACAAGGGCGAGGACCGCGACCTGTTCAAGGAGGTCGTGGCCGCCGTCAACCGGGACATCGGCCACGGCGAGTCCGCCCGTTCCCACATCTGCCACTCCATGGACGACGTGCTCGCCGGCGTCGAGGCGCTCGGCGGCTATCCGGTTGTGGTCCGCCCCTCCTTCACCATGGGCGGCGCCGGCTCCGGCTTCGCCCACAACGAGGAGGACCTGCGCCGGATCGCCGGCCAGGGCCTGACCCTCTCGCCGACCACCGAGGTGCTCCTGGAGGAGTCGATCCTCGGCTGGAAGGAGTACGAGCTGGAGCTGATGCGCGACAAGCACGACAACGTCGTGGTCGTTTGCTCCATCGAGAACTTCGACCCGATGGGCGTGCACACCGGCGACTCCATCACCGTCGCCCCGGCGATGACGCTGACCGACCGCGAGTACCAGACGCTGCGCGACATCGGCATCGCGGTGATCCGCGAGGTCGGGGTGGACACCGGCGGTTGCAACATCCAGTTCGCGGTCGACCCCGCGGACGGCCGGGTCATCGTCATCGAGATGAACCCGCGCGTCTCCCGCTCCTCCGCGCTCGCCTCCAAGGCCACCGGCTTCCCGATCGCCAAGATCGCCGCCAAGCTCGCCGTCGGCTACACCCTCGACGAGATCCCCAACGACATCACCGAGCAGACCCCGGCCTCCTTCGAACCGACGCTGGACTACGTGGTGGTCAAGGCGCCCCGGTTCGCCTTCGAGAAGTTCCCGGCCGCCGACAGCACGCTCACGACCACGATGAAGTCGGTCGGCGAGGCGATGGCGATCGGCCGCAACTTCCCCGAGGCGCTCCAGAAGGCGCTGCGTTCGCTGGAGAAGAAGGGCAGCTCCTTCGACTTCGCCACCCCGGTGGCGGAGCTGGGCGACAAGGCCGAGCTGCTGGCGGACATCCCGCGGCCGACCGACGGCCGGATCAACACGGTGATGGCCGCCGTCCGCGCGGGCGCCACCCAGCAGGAGGTCTTCGACGCGACCCGGCTCGACCCCTGGTTCGTCGACCAGCTCTTCCTGATCAAGGAGACCGCCGACGAGCTGGCCGCGGCCGAGCGCCTGGACGCCGAACTCCTCACCGAGGCCAAGCGGGTGGGCTTCTCCGACGCGCAGATCGCGGCCGTGCGCGGACTGCGCGAGGACGTTGTGCGCGAGGTGCGGCACGCCCTGGGCGTGCGCCCCGTCTATAAGACCGTCGACACCTGCGCCGCCGAATTCGCCGCGCGGACCCCGTACTTCTACTCCTCCTACGACGAGGAGAGCGAGGTCGCACCGCGGGAGAAGCCGGCGGTGATCATCCTCGGATCGGGGCCCAACCGCATCGGCCAGGGCATCGAGTTCGACTACTCCTGCGTCCACGCCTCCTTCGCGCTGAGCGAGGCCGGCTACGAGACCGTGATGGTCAACTGCAACCCCGAGACCGTCTCCACCGACTACGACACCTCCGACCGGCTCTACTTCGAGCCGCTCACCCTGGAGGACGTGCTGGAGATCGTGCACGCCGAGCAGCAGGCGGGCGAGGTCGCGGGCGTCATCGTCCAGCTGGGCGGTCAGACACCGCTGGGCCTGGCCCAGGCGCTGAAGGACAACGGGGTACCGGTCGTCGGCACCTCGCCCGAGGCGATCCACGCCGCCGAGGACCGCGGCGCCTTCGGCCGCGTCCTGACCGAGGCCGGGCTGCCCGCGCCCAAGTACGGCACCGCGTACTCCTTCGAGGAGGCCAGGGCCATCGCCGCCGGGATCAACTACCCGGTGATGGTCCGCCCGTCCTACGTGCTGGGCGGCCGGGGCATGGAGATCGTCTACGACGAGACCTCGCTCGGCGCCTATCTGGAGCGGCACGCCGGACTGATCTCCGAACACCCCGTCCTGATCGACCGGTTCCTCGACGACGCCATCGAGATCGACGTCGACGCGCTCTACGACGGCACCGAGCTCTACCTCGGCGGCGTGATGGAGCACATCGAGGAGGCCGGCATCCACTCCGGCGACTCCGCCTGCGCGCTGCCGCCGATCACCCTGGGCGGTCACGACATCAAGCGGCTGCGCGCCTCCACGGAGGCGATCGCACGCGGCGTCGGCGTACGGGGTCTGATCAACATCCAGTTCGCGCTGGCCGGGGACATCCTCTACGTGCTGGAGGCCAACCCCCGCGCCTCGCGCACCGTTCCCTTCACCTCCAAGGCGACGGCCGTACCGCTGGCCAAGGCCGCGGCCCGCATCTCGCTCGGCGCCACCGTCGCGCAGCTGCGGCAGGAGGGTCTGCTGCCCGCCGGCGGCGACGGCGGCACCCTGCCGATGGACGCGCCGATCTCGGTGAAGGAGGCGGTGATGCCGTGGTCGCGCTTCCGCGACGTGCACGGTCGCGGCGTGGACACGGTGCTCGGTCCGGAGATGCGCTCCACGGGTGAAGTCATGGGCATCGACTCGGTGTTCGGCACCGCGTACGCCAAGTCCCAGGCCGGTGCGTACGGTGCGCTGCCCACCAAGGGGCGGGCCTTCATCTCGGTCGCCAACCGGGACAAGCGCTCGCTGATCTTCCCGGCGCGCGAACTCGTCCAACTGGGCTTCGAACTGCTCGCCACCGCGGGCACCGCCGAGGTGCTCAAGCGCAACGGCATCAACGCCGGCGTGGTGCGCAAGCAGTCCGAGGGCACCGGGCCGAACGGCGAGCCGACGGTGGTCCAGCTGATCCACGAGGGCGGCATCGACCTGATCGTCAACACCCCGTTCGGCACCGGCGGACGCCTGGACGGCTACGACATCCGCACCGCGGCCGTGGCCAGGGGCGTGCCGTGCCTGACCACCGTGCAGGCGCTGGCCGCCGCGGTGCAGGGCATCGAGGCGCTCGGCAGGGGCGCCATAGGCGTGCGTTCGCTCCAGGAGCACGCCGCGCAGTTGACCGCCTCGCGCGGCTGACCACCCGGGTCCCGGCCCCGGGCCCGTACGCCCGCCCGGGACCGTACGCCGCCCCGCCCGGCCCGCGCCGTGCCGCGGTGCCGGGCCGGTGTGCACCGACCGACGCGCCCCGGGCCCGGGCGCCCGCCCGCGCGCCGCTCGCCTTTCGGCGGCGGCGCGCCGGGCGGGCGCCCGGCCTCCCTCCTCCTCCGACGCCGAGAGGCAGACCAGCCATGTACCGCCTCCTCTTCCAGCTCCTCTTCCGCCGCATGGACCCCGAGCGCGCGCACCACCTCGCCTTCTCCTGGATCCGGCTGCTCGCCCGGGTGCCGGTGCTGCGCACCTTCGCCGCGGCCTTCCTCGCCCCGCGCCACCGCGAACTGCGGGTGGAGGCGTTCGGTCTGCGCATGCACGGCCCGTTCGGGCTCGCCGCGGGCTTCGACAAGAACGCGGTCGGCATCGACGGGCTGTCGATGCTCGGCTTCGACCACGTCGAGATCGGTACGGTCACCGGCCGTCCGCAGCCCGGCAATCCGCGCAGGCGGCTCTTCCGGCTGGTGGAGGACCGGGCCCTGATCAACCGCATGGGCTTCAACAACGACGGCTCCGAGGCCGTCGCCGAACGACTGGCGGCGCGCCGCGAGGTCTTCCGCACCACCGTGGGCGTCAACATCGGCAAGACCAAGGTGGTGCCGGAGGCCGAGGCCGCCGACGACTACGTGACCTCCACCCGCAGGCTCGCCCCGTACGCCGACTACCTCGTCGTCAACGTCTCCTCGCCCAACACGCCCGGACTGCGCGACCTCCAAGCCGTGGACTCCCTGCGCCCGCTGCTCACCGCGGTGCGCGAGGCGGCGGCCGCCGCCGTCACCGACCGGCGGGTCCCGCTGCTGGTCAAGATCGCACCCGATCTCGCCGACAGCGACATCGACGCCGTCGCCGACCTCGCGGTGGAGCTCGCCCTGGACGGCATCATCGCCACCAACACCACCATCGCCAGGCAGGGGCTGGGCCTGGCCTCGCCGCCCGAGCAGACCGCCGAGGCCGGCGGGCTCTCCGGCGCGCCGCTCAAGGAGCGCTCGCTCCAGGTGCTGCGCCGCCTCTACGCGCGGGTCGGGGACCGGGTCACGCTGATCGGCGTCGGCGGCGTCGAGGACGCGGAGGACGTCTGGCAGCGGATCCTCGCCGGTGCCACCCTCGTACAGGGGTACAGCGCCTTCGTCTACCAGGGCCCGCTGTGGTGCCGCGGCATCCACAAGGGGCTGGCCGCACGGCTGCGCAACAGCCGGTACCGCACCCTCGCCGACGCCGTCGGCGCCGACGTCAGAAAGGCGGAGTCCGCGGCATGAACACCGCACCCACCGCACCCGAACCCTTCGGCGCCCGACTGCGCAGGGCCATGGACACCCGCGGCCCGCTGTGCGTCGGCATCGACCCGCACGCCGAACTCCTCGCCGACTGGGGCCTGTCCGACGACGTCGCCGGTCTGGAGCGCTTCACCCGCACCGTCGTCGAGGCGCTGGCCGACCGGGTGGCGGTGCTCAAGCCGCAGTCTGCGTTCTTCGAACGCCACGGCTCGCGCGGGATCGCGGTCCTGGAGCACGCGGTGGCCGACGCCCGGGCGGCCGGTGCGCTGGTCCTGATGGACGCCAAGCGCGGGGACATCGGCTCGACCATGGGCGCGTACGCCTCCGCCTATCTCACCGAGGGCAGCCCGCTGTTCTCGGACGCGCTCACCGTCAGCCCCTATCTCGGCTTCGGCTCCCTGCGCCCGGCGCTGGACGCGGCGCGCGAGAGCGGGGCCGGCGTCTTCGTACTGGCACTCACCAGCAACCCGGAGGGCGCCGAGGTCCAGCGGGCCACCGTGGCCGACGACGGTTCGGGGGGCCCGGTCCTCCTCGCCCAGCGGGTGCTGGACCGGATCGCCCGGGAGAACGCGGACGCGACGCCGCTCGGTTCGGTCGGCGCGGTCGTCGGCGCCACACTCGGCGACACCGGCGCCGATCTGGCGATCAACGGGCCGCTGCTCGCTCCCGGCCTCGGCGCGCAGGGCGCGACCGCAGCCGATCTGCCGAAGGTCTTCGGCGACCGGGTGCGCGACGTACTGCCCTCGGTGAGCCGCGGAGTGCTGCGCAGCGGACCCGAACCCCGGGCGCTGCGGGCGGCTGCGGAGCAGTCGGTGCAGGAACTCGCGAGCGCTCTGGGCTGACGCCCGCCCCGGCCGCGGAGGCGGGGGACCGGCGGCGGGAATCGACGGCGGGGCCGGCCTGCGCCCGGCTCGGCTGGAGCTCGCCGCCGCCCGTCCTCGCCGCGGCGCCGCGGGGGCGTGCCGGTCGGGGACGGCCCCGGCGACAATCGTCGGACGGTCCGTAAGGGGGCGGAGAAGGCCGGGGCAGCACCCGCAACGAGGGCTACCGGCGCGTAGAAAACCCAAGTCCGCTGCGCCGTCGGACGGTTCGCGGTGGTCGCTGCCCCTTACAGGGAAAACTTCCTGCTCGGTTCTGTCCCGATATGTCCAGGTCGACTTGAGTCTGACCAGGACTTTTCCGCTGTTCTCGCTGACTCCGGGCGAGTCTGGCGCTAGTCTCCGACGTGGACACCGCGCACAGGTGCGATGTCCACAGTTCCGCAGGTGCGGGGCCTGCCGGGTCCCGCGTCCGAGTCGCAAGGCTCACGCGATCCATGTATCCGACCGTTCAAATCTGAGGTGACGAAGGCGTGGCTCTTCCGCCCCTTACCCCTGAACAGCGCGCAGCCGCGCTTGAGAAGGCCGCCGCGGCTCGCCGGGAGCGCGCCGAGGTCAAGAACCGGCTTAAGCACTCCGGAGCCTCGCTCCAGGAGGTCATCAAGCAGGGCCAGGAGAATGACGTCATCGGAAAGATGAAGGTCAGCGCTCTCCTGGAAAGCCTGCCGGGCGTCGGCAAGGTCCGCGCCAAGCAGATCATGGAGCGGCTCGGCATCTCCGAGAGCCGCCGTGTCCGTGGTCTGGGCTCCAACCAGATTGCCGCCCTGGAGCGGGAGTTCGGCACCCCGGCGGGCTGAGTCCCACCCGTACGGGCACCGTGGGGTGAGGTCGGAGTGCGGCTCCGGGGCACCCCCCGGGCCCAGGCATTCCAGAAAACCGGGATAATCGCTGTATGAGTGAACGCCCGCGGCTGACCGTGCTCTCCGGCCCCTCCGGGGTCGGCAAGAGCACGGTCGTCGCTCATCTCCGCACCGTCCACCCCGAGGTCTGGCTCTCCGTCTCGGCCACGACGCGCAAGCCCCGCCCCGGCGAGCAGCACGGCGTCCAGTACTTCTTCGTCGACGACGAGGAGTTCGACAAGCTGGTGGCCAACGGCGAGCTGCTCGAATGGGCCGAGTTCGCCGGCAATCGCTACGGGACTCCCCGGCGGGCGGTCCTCGACCGCCTGGACGCCGGTGAACCGGTCCTCCTGGAGATCGACCTCCAGGGAGCACGGCTCGTGCGCGACTCCATGCCCGAGGCACGTCTGGTCTTCCTCGCGCCGCCCAGCTGGGACGAGCTGGTGCGCCGCCTCACCGGAAGAGGCACGGAGACGCCCGAGGTCATCGAGCGACGCCTGACCGCGGCGCGCACCGAGCTCGCGGCCGAGCCCGAGTTCGACACCACCCTGACCAACACCTCCGTCGAGGACGTGGCAGCCGAGCTGCTAGCCTTGATGCGCGTCAGCTGATCTCTTTCACCACCTTCGGAAGGCACAGAGTGTCCTCTTCCATCACCGCGCCCGAGGGCATCATCAACCCGCCGATTGATGAGCTGCTCGAAGCCACCGACTCCAAGTACAGCCTGGTGATCTACGCCGCCAAGCGCGCGCGTCAGATCAACGCGTACTACTCGCAGCTCGGTGAGGGCCTGCTCGAGTACGTCGGCCCCCTGGTGGACACCCACGTCCACGAGAAGCCGCTGTCGATCGCGCTCCGCGAGATCAACGCCGGCCTGCTGACCTCCGAGAAGATCGACGCCCCGCCGCAGTAGGCGCACAGCGCCGCGGCAGGCGCCCATGCCTGACCGCCCCGGGCCCGGTAGCGTCGCTGCCGGGCCCGAGGTGTGTCCCGGTGCGTGGCCGGAACGGGGCGCAGTCGCGCAGACGAGCACCACCCGCCGAGCGATCGCTCGATCGCGCAACCCGCTCCGGGGAGACCAACGATGGACAAGCCCAAGGTCGTTCTGGGTGTCAGCGGCGGGATCGCCGCCTACAAGGCGTGCGAGCTGCTGCGCAGGCTGACCGAGAGCGGGCACGACGTGCAGGTCGTCCCCACCGAGGCCGCGCTGCACTTCGTCGGCGAGGCGACCTGGGCCGCGCTGTCGGGGAAGCCGGCCGCGACCGGGGTGTGGGAGTCGGTCCAGGACGTACCGCATGTGCGGATCGGCCAGCAGGCGGACCTGGTGGTCGTCGCCCCGGCCACCGCGGACCTGCTCGCAAGGGCCGCGCACGGGCTGGCGGACGATCTGCTGACCAATACACTGCTGACCGCCCGCTGTCCGGTCGTCTTCGCGCCGGCGATGCACACCGAGATGTGGGAGCACCCCGCCACCCGGGAGAACGTCGCCACGCTGCGCCGCCGCGGCGCGACCGTGGTCGAGCCCGCGGTCGGCCGGCTGACCGGAGCGGACACCGGTCGCGGCAGACTGCCCGACCCCGCCCGGCTCTTCGACGTCTGCCGGCGGGTGCTCGCGCGCGGGGACCGCGCCGCGGACCTGGCCGGCCGACATGTGGTGATCAGCGCCGGCGGCACCCGTGAGCCGCTCGACCCGGTGCGTTTCCTCGGCAACCGCTCCTCCGGTCGGCAGGGGTACGCGCTGGCCACCACCGCGGCGGCGCGCGGTGCCCGGGTCACGCTGGTGGCCGCCAACTCCGCGCTGCCAGACCCCGAGGGCGTCACCGTGGTCCGCGCAGGTACGGCCCTGGAGCTGCGCGAGGCGGTGCTGGCGGCCGCGTCCGACGCCGACGCCGTGGTGATGGCCGCCGCGGTGGCCGACTTCCGGCCGGCCGTGTACGCCGAGGGCAAGATCAAGAAGCGGGAGGGCAGCGGTCCCGCGCCGATCGAGCTGGTGCGCAACCCCGACATCCTGGCCGAACTCTCCGCCGAGCGCGGCCGCGAGGGGCAGGTGGTGGTCGGTTTCGCCGCCGAGACCGACCAGGTGCTCGCGAACGGCCGCGCCAAGCTGGCCCGCAAGGGCTGCGATCTGCTGGTGGTCAACGAGGTCGGTGCGGAGAAGACCTTCGGTTCGAGCGACAACGAGGCGATCGTCCTGGCCGCCGACGGCACCGAGGTCCCGGTGCCGCACGGTCCCAAGGAGGCGCTCGCCGACACCGTGTGGGACCTGGTGGCCGACCGCCTCGCGGGTGCGAGTGCCGGCTGAGGCCCTGCTGGGCGGGGCGCACGAGCGGTGGTGCGGGTGGTGGCCGCGTGACGGGAGCGTCTTGACAGGTGCGCCGGTCAGGGCATGATGAGTCGTCCCACGCCCTGTCGGGGCGTGGGACGGTTCGGTGTCGGTTCGTGAGACACCCGGCCCGTACGGCAGTACTACCGATAAGCTGTCGCAGGACCGCCACCGAAGGGGCGCAGCCCCCGGCGGTCCGTTAATGATCAGCCAGCAGCCGCTGCAACCTCAGGGAGCGATGTGTCCCGCCGCCTGTTCACCTCGGAATCTGTCACCGAGGGTCACCCAGACAAGATCGCTGACCAGATCAGCGACACCATTCTCGACGCTCTCCTGACCCAGGACCCGTCGTCGCGCGTCGCCGTGGAGACGCTCATCACCACGGGTCTCGTCCACGTCGCCGGAGAGGTGACGACCAAGGCGTACGCGCCGATCCCCTCGCTTGTCCGCGAGAAGATCCTGGAGATCGGCTACGACTCCTCCAAGAAGGGCTTCGACGGGGCCTCCTGCGGAGTGTCGGTCTCGATCGGCGCGCAGTCCCCCGACATCGCCCAGGGCGTGGACACCGCGTACGAGAAGCGCGTCGGCGGCGAGGCCGAGGGTGACGACCTCGACAAGCAGGGCGCGGGCGACCAGGGCCTGATGTTCGGCTACGCCTGCGACGAGACCCCCGAGTTCATGCCGCTGCCGATCACCATCGCGCACCGGCTGTCGAACCGGCTGAGCGAGGTCCGCAAGAACGGCACCATCCCCTACCTGCGGCCCGACGGGAAGACCCAGGTCACCATCGAGTACGACGGCGACAAGGCCGTGCGCCTGGACACCGTGGTGGTCTCCTCGCAGCACGCCTCGGACATCGACCTCGACTCGCTGCTCGCCCCCGACATCCGCGAGTACGTCGTCGAGCACGTCCTCGGCCAGCTCGTCGACGAGGGCATCAAGCTCGACACCGACGGCTACCGCCTGCTGGTCAACCCGACCGGACGCTTCGAGATCGGCGGCCCGATGGGCGACGCCGGCCTCACCGGCCGCAAGATCATCATCGACACCTACGGCGGCATGGCCCGCCACGGCGGCGGCGCCTTCTCCGGCAAGGACCCGTCCAAGGTGGACCGTTCGGCCGCGTACGCGATGCGCTGGGTCGCCAAGAACGTCGTGGCCGCCGGCCTCGCCTCGCGCTGCGAGGTCCAGGTCGCGTACGCCATCGGCAAGGCGGAGCCGGTCGGTCTCTTCGTCGAGACCTTCGGCACCGCCAAGACCGACGTGGCCAGGATCGAGCAGGCCATCGCCGACACCTTCGACCTGCGCCCGGCCGCGATCATCCGCGATCTGGACCTGCTGCGTCCGATCTACTCGCTGACCGCCGCCTACGGCCACTTCGGGCGCGAGCTGCCCGAGTTCACCTGGGAGCGGACCGACCGCGCGGACGCCCTGCGCGTCGCCGCCGGCCTGTAGTCCCGCACCTGCTCCACCGTCACCCGCCGCGGCTGCCGCCCGGCGGGTGACGTGCGTGCGGACCAGTTCTCGCCGGCCGCCCACCGGCCCGCGTGCGCACGCCGTGCCGGGCCGGTGTGGGCACGCACCCACCGGCCCGGACGAGCCTGTGGACGACGGTCGGTGCGCGGCCGGTTGTCGGTGGCCTCTGTCAGACTTGAGCCCGTGAGCAGCACGGACGGGGATCGCGAGGGGGCGGCGGCCGAGAGCGGCCCTCCGGAGCAGCTTGCGCTGATCCGGGAGACGGTGCGCGAGCGCCGGAAGCTGCCGAAGGCCAAGCCCCGCACCTGGCGCGGTGCGGCGACGGCGGAGTCGCTGCCCGTCGCCCGCGTGCTGGTCGACAAGGGCCTGGTGCATCTGGACCGCTACTTCGACTACGCGGTGCCGGCGGCGCTGGACGCCGAGGCCCAGCCGGGCGTGCGGGTACGGGTGCGTTTCGGCGCGGGGGAGCGGGACGGCCGCCGCGAGGGCGGACGGCTGATCAACGGATTCGTCGTCGAGCGGGTGGAGCACAGCGAGTTCCCCGGCGTGCTGGCGCCGATCGCCCAAGTCCTCTCCGCCGAGCCGGTGTTGACGCCCGAGCTGCTGGAGCTGTGCCGCGCCGTGGCCGACCGGTACGCGGGCGCCCTGGCCGACGTCGTACAGCTGGCGGTGCCGCCGAGGGTGGCGCGGGCGGAGAAGGGCGGCGGCGGGCAGCCCCCCGAGCCGCCCGCCCCGCCGGAGCCGGGCACCTGGCAGAGCTACGGCCAGGGCGCGGAGTTCCTCGCCGCGCTCGCCGCGGGGGGCGCCCCCCGCGCGGTGTGGAGCGCGCTGCCCGGCCCCCGGTGGCCGCAGGAGCTGGCGCTGGCGATGGCGGCGGCGCTGGCGTCCGGGCGCGGCGCGCTGGCGGTGCTGCCGGACGGGCGGACGGCCGCGCGGGTGGACCGCGCGCTCACCGAGCTGGTCGGCCCCGGCCACCATGTGCTGCTCACCGCCGACGCGGGCAGCGAGAGCCGCTACCGCCGTTGGCTGGCGGTCAAGCGCGGCACCGTTCGCGCGGTGGTCGGCACCCGGGCGGCGATGTTCGCCCCGGTCGCCGACCTCGGTCTCGCCGCGATCTGGGACGACGCCGACGCCGCGCACAGCGACGACCACGCCCCCCAGCCGCACGCCAGGGACGTACTGCTGCTGCGCGCCGCCCACGAGAACGCCGGCCTGCTCCTGGGGGGCCACCAACGCTCGGTGGAGGGCGCGCAGTTGGTGGAGACCGCCTGGGCGGCGGAGCTGTCCGCGCCCCGCGAGACGGTGCGGGCGCGGGCGCCCCGGATGCGTACGGTCGGAGACCGGGAGGAGGCCCGGGACGTCGCCGCGCGCACCGCCCGACTGCCCTCGCTCGCCTGGGAGGTGGCCCGGGAGGCGCTCGCGCTCGGCCCGGTCCTGGTCCAGGTGCCGCGCCGCGGTTACGTGCCCCGGCTGGCCTGCGCGCGGTGCCGGGAGCCGGCTCGCTGTGCGCGGTGCCGGGGCCCGCTGATGGCGGGCGAGGCGGACGGTGCGCCGAGCTGCTCCTGGTGCGGTCTGGACGCGGCGGGCCGGCAGTGCCCGGTGTGCGGCGGCGTACGGCTGCGGGCCAGCGTGGTCGGTGCGCGGCGCACGGCGGAGGAGCTCGGCCGGGCGTTCCCGAGTGTGCAGGTGCGCACCTCGGGGCGCGACCATGTGCTCGACACCGTGCCGGACCGGCCGGCGCTGGTGGTGAGCACCCCCGGCGCGGAGCCGGTGGCGGAGGGCCCGGGCTACGCGGCGGCGCTGCTGCTGGACGGCTGGGCGCTGCTCTCCCGCCCCGATCTGCGGGCGGCCGAGGAGGCGTTGCGCCGCTGGTTGACGGCGGCGGCGCTGGTGCGGCCCGGCAGCGAGGGCGGCACCGTGGTCGCGCTCGCGGAGCCGTCGCTGCGTCCGGTGCAGGCCCTGCTGCGCTGGGCGCCGGAGTGGTTGGCCGCGGCGGAGCTCTCGGACCGGGCGGAGCTCGGCTATCCGCCGGTCTCCAGAATGGCCGCGCTCAGCGGACCGCCCGCCGCCGTACGGGAGTTGCTGGCGCGCACGGAGCTGCCCGAGGAGGCGGAGGTGCTGGGCCCGGTGGAGCTGCCGGTGGTCGAGCCGGGGCGTCCGCGCCGGGTCGGGGACCCGCCGGTGGGCGAGAAGTGGGACCGCGCGCTCGTCCGGGTGCCGCCGGGCAGGGGGGCCGCACTGGCGCTGGCACTGCGCACCGCGCAGGCGGCGCGGCTGGCCAAGCGGGAGGGGCCGCCGGTGCGTATCCGGGTCGACCCGCCCGACATCGGGTGAGCGCCCGGCGTCGGGTGGGGCGCGGTGTCGGGTCGAGCGCCCGGCGCGGGTGTGGCGCGCGGTGGGGCGAGAGAGCCTGCGTCGGGTGGGGCGGGCGTTCTCGAGGGAGGAGCCGGCTCGGGAAGAAGGGGCCGACATGGGCGAACGGGCCCGCCGCGGCGTCGGGTTGACGTGCGGCGGGTCGGTGCCGGCCGGCCGCGCCGCCCGGTTCGGTTGCCGGGCGCGCGTACGGCAGGGGTGGCGGGATGCGGCCGGGGGAGAGCAGGGGCAGCGGGGATTCAGCCGTTGCGCGGCCTGGGCACCACCTGGGGGCGTCCTTCGCCCTGTGTCGCCCGGTCGGTCTGCGGTTCGGCGCCCGCCGGTCCGGCGGCCTCTGCCGATTCGGCGGTGGTCACCGGCCTGCCGGGCGGGCCGGGCGGTGGGTAGGTGGCCCGCTCGGAACGCCGGGCACCGTAACGCCGGTGCACCGCCTGCTTGGTGACGCCGAGTGCGGAGCCCACCGAGTCCCAGGAGAAGCCGAGCGAACGGTCGAAGTCGACCGCCGCCGTCACCAGCGTCTCGACGTGCTCGCGCAGCTCCTGTGCGAGGGCGACGGTGGGTGCCGGGGCGCGGCCGTACACGACGAAACCGGTCGACGGGCTGGTGCGGCGCGGCCGGTAGACGGTGCCGAGCTGGGAGGTGAGGGTGCGCATCGCCTCCACCTGCCGGCGGACCCGCTCGATGTCCCGTACCAACAGGTGCAGACTTGCGCGTGCCTGGGCGTCGAACGTGGCGTGGTCGGACATGGACTAGCCTCTCGGACCTGCGTCGGATGCGGGGCGCTGTCGGCGTCCCGGTGCTGCGTGATGACTGCCCCGTACATGTGCTCCGACGGATCGGTGCGACGGTCGGTGTACGGGTGCGAGCGGTGTGCGGTTCTGCGAGTCGGCCCGGTGGTCGGGCCCGGGGATGCCGCCGGTCAAGGGGACTTGACCGGGAGAACGTCCTGACAAACGCCTCACTCGGCACACGGTCACGCTCAGGTGGTGCACGGCCTGCCGCGCACCACGTCCGCACCCCTGCACGCCCCCCGGGCGCCGGTGTGCGGGGACCGT
Source organism: Streptomyces sp. XM4193 (assembly GCF_023072595.1). Lineage (GTDB taxonomy): Bacteria > Actinomycetota > Actinomycetes > Streptomycetales > Streptomycetaceae > Streptomyces. The sequence continues at coordinate 184,339 of NZ_JALLGK010000006.1, read as the reverse complement.
AGACTGATGCGCCCGCCCGCGCAGTTGGAGAGGTGAAACCGCACCGATGAGGCTTGTCTTCGCCGGCACCCCCGAGGTTGCCGTACCCGCACTGGACGCACTGATCGCCTCGGAACGCCACGAGGTGGTCGCGGTGGTGACCAGGCCGGACGCGCCGGCGGGCCGGGGTCGGCGGCTGGTGGCGAGCCCGATCGGCGAGCGGGCGGAGGAAGCCGGCATCGAGGTGCTGAAGCCCCGTCACCCCCGCGAGGAGGAGTTCCAGCAGCGGCTGCGCCAACTCTCCCCGGACTGCTGCCCCGTCGTCGCCTACGGAGCGCTGCTGCCGCGCCCGGTGCTGGACATCCCCGCACACGGCTGGGTCAACCTGCACTTCTCCCTGCTGCCCGCCTGGCGCGGCGCCGCGCCGGTGCAGCACGCGGTGCTCGCCGGCGACGAGATGACCGGTGCGGCCACCTTCCGCATCGAGGAGTCGCTGGACTCCGGTCCCGTCTACGGGGTCGTCACCGAGGAGGTGCGGCGCACCGACACCAGCGGCGACCTGCTCACCCGACTCGCCTTCGCCGGCAGCGGGTTGCTCGCGGCCACCATGGACGGCATCGAGGACGGCACGCTGCACCCCGTGCCGCAGGACGAGAACGGGGTGACCCACGCGCCGAAGATCACCGTCGAGGACGCCCGGGTCGACTGGAAGGCTCCCGCGCTGAGAGTGGACCGCGTCGTGCGCGGCTGCTCGCCCGCTCCCGGCGCCTGGACGCGGTTCGGCGGCGACCGGCTCAAGCTGATCCAGGCCGCCCCCGATCCGGCGGTGACCGGACTGGCGCCGGGGGAGTTGGCGGTAGGCAAGCACACGGTGCACGTGGGTACGGGATCGCACGCGGTCGAGCTGCTGTGGGTCCAGCCCCAGGGCAAGCGGCCGATGAAGGCCGCCGACTGGGCCCGCGGAGCGCGGTTGGCCTCCGGCAGCACCCTGGGCGACTGACCGCCCACCCCGTCCGGCCCGACACCGCCGACCGGGCCCGGCCCCCACTGCCGCCGACCCGAAGCTGCCGCCCCGGCCAATCTGCCGCCGCGCGAACGCCACGGCACGCACTCCGCCGCGCGAACGCCGCCGTGCGGTCGGGCCTCCGCCCCGCCACGCCTCCCGGCCGGTGACCGCGGCGTACCGGCCGGGCGGCGCGGCGTACGCTGAACGGGTTCGCACCGACCCACGCTCCGGAGCACCTTTCCCTTGACCGACCAGTCATCCCGTCGCCCCCGCAAGCCCTACCGCCGTCCGCAGCGGGACCCCGTGCGCATCCTCGCCTTCGAGGCGCTGAGGGCGGTGGACGAGCGGGACGCGTACGCCAACCTCGTCCTGCCGCCGCTGCTGCGGAAGGCGCGCCAGGCACCGCCGGGTCCGGACGGTTCGGCCTTCGACAGCAGGGACGCGGCGCTCGCCACCGAGCTGGTCTACGGCACTCTGCGCAGGCAGGGCACCTACGACGCGATCATCGGCCAGTGCGTGGACCGCCCGCTGCGGGAGGTGGACCCGCCGGTGCTCGACGTGCTGTCGCTGGGCGCGCACCAGGTGCTGGGCACCCGGATCCCGCCGCACGCCGCGGTGAGTTCGACCGTGGAGCTGGCGCGCTGTGTGCTGGGCGACGGTCGGGCGAAGTTCGTCAACGCGGTGCTGCGGCGGATCACCGCGCACGATCTGGACGGCTGGCTGGAGCGCGTCGCCCCGCCCTACGACGAGGACCCCGAGGACCACCTCGGCCTCGTCCACGCCCACCCGCGCTGGATCGTCTCCGCGCTGTGGGACGCGCTCGGCGGCGGTCGCTCCGGAGTGGAGGAGCTGCTGGAGGCGGACAACACCCGCCCCGCGGTCACCCTGGTCGCCCGTCCCGGTCGCTCCACCTCCGCTGAGCTGCTGGAGCAGCCGGACGCCGAGCCCGGACGCTGGTCGCCGTACGCGGTGCGGCTCTCCGAGGGCGGTGAGCCGGGCGCGATCCCCGCGGTGGCCGAGGGCCGCGCCGGCGTCCAGGACGAGGGCAGCCAGCTGGTGGCGCTGGCGCTGGCTGCGGCTCCGCTGGAGGGGCCCGACCGCCGTTGGCTGGACGGCTGCGCGGGGCCGGGCGGCAAGGCGGCGCTGCTGGCGGCGCTCGCCGCGGAGCGCGGTGCGTCGCTGCTGGCCGCCGAGAAACAGCCGCACCGTGCCGGGCTGGTGGCCCGGGCGCTGGCCGGCGGCCCGGGGGACCACGGCGTCGTGACCGTCGACGGCACCCGGCCGGCATGGCGTCCCGGGACCTTCGACCGGGTGCTGGTCGACGTGCCCTGTACGGGACTTGGCGCGCTGCGCCGTCGTCCCGAAGCGCGCTGGCGCCGCCGCCCGGAGGACCTGGACGGCTTCGCGCCGCTCCAACGCGGCCTGCTCACCGAGGCGTTGCGCTCGACCCGGCCGGGAGGCGTGGTCGGCTACGCGACCTGTTCGCCGCATCTGGCCGAGACCCGCGCCGTCGTCGACGACGTGCTCAAGAGCGAGTCCGCCCAGTGGATCGACGCCCGGCCGCTGCTGCCGGGCGTACCGGAGTTGGGCGAGGGGCCGGATGTCCAACTATGGCCGCATCGGCACGGCACCGACGCGATGTATCTGGCGCTGCTGCGTCGCACCGGTTGAGGAGTCGGGCCCTCCAAGGGACATACTGGGGCCATGGTTCAGATCAATCCCAGCATTCTCTCGGCCGACTTCGCCCGGCTCGCACAGGACGCGGAACGGATCGGTGGCCAGGACGGCGCCGACTGGCTCCATGTCGATGTGATGGACAATCACTTCGTGCCCAACCTCACCATCGGTCTGCCGGTGGTCGAGTCGTTGAGCAGGGCGACGGAAATCCCGCTGGACTGCCATCTGATGATCGAGGAACCGGACCGCTGGGCGCCGCAGTACGTCGAAGCGGGCGCCGGCTCCGTCACCTTCCACGCGGAGGCCGCCGCGGCTCCGGTGCGGCTGGCCCGTGAGATCAAGGCCAAGGGTGCCCGCGCCTCCATGGCGCTGAAGCCGGCGACGCCGATCGAGCCGTACGAGGACCTGCTGCCGGAGCTGGACATGCTGCTGGTGATGACGGTCGAGCCCGGCTTCGGCGGGCAGGCGTTCCTGGACATCATGCTGCCCAAGATCCGCCGCACCCGGCAGCTGATCGAGAAGCACGGGCTGGAGATGTGGCTCCAGGTCGACGGCGGTGTCTCCGCCGAGACCATCGAGCGCTGCGCCGAGGCCGGCGCGGACGTCTTCGTGGCGGGCAACGCCGTCTACGGCACGGACGACCCGGCCGCCGCGGTGCGCATGCTGCGGCAGCAGGCCGAGGAGGCCGGGGTGCGTGCCTGTCGGCACTGAACCCCTCCCGCACCGACCCCGCGCGGAGCGTGCGCGCGGGAAGCGGTGCCGGCGTCGTGAGTGCGGGCCACCGGCCCGCGCCCGCGCCCGCGGGCACCTCGCACCCGCGCGAGCCGCGCAGTTGCGGAAGCGGTACGCCCCGCCGCCCACCGGCGGGGCGCCCCGGCCGGTACTGATCATGGTCCCGGCGAATCTGCGAGGATGACGTCCGTGCGTTGACGCGCGAGGGCGGCTAACAGTGAGGTGAGTTGCAGTGTCGACGGGTCGGGCGGCGACGAGGATGGGGCCCGCCGAGCTGATGCAGGCGGCGGCGATGGCGCGGCGCTTCTATCTGGAGGGCAAGTCCAAGATCCAGATCGCCGACGAGTTCGGGGTGAGCCGCTTCAAGGTCGCCCGGGTGCTGGAGACGGCACTGGAGCGCGATCTGATCCGTATCGAGATCCGGGTGCCGGCCGAGCTGGACGCCGAGCGCTCGGACGCACTGCGCGCCCGCTACGGACTGCGGCACGCGGTCGTCGTCGAGGCGCCCGCCGAGGCTGCCGAGGACGCGGCCGACCCGGAGAACCTCGGTGAGGTGGCCGCGGACCTGCTCGGCGAGCTGGTCACCGAGGGCGATGTGCTCGGGCTCGCCTGGGGGCGTTCGACGATCCACATGGCCACCGCGCTGCGCCGGCTGCCGCCCTGCACCGTCGTCCAGCTCACCGGCGTGTACGACGCGGGCACCGCCGACCGAGGTTCGGTCGAGGCGGTCCGCCGCGCGGCCGAGGTCGCCGGCGGGGAGGCGCATCCGATCTACGCGCCGATGCTGCTGCCGGACCCGGCGACCGCCGAGGCGCTGCGCCACCAGACCGGGATCGCCGCCGCCTTCGAGTACTTCGACAAGGTGACAGTCGCGGCCGTCTCCATCGGCTCCTGGGAGCCGGGCGTCTCCACCGTGCACGACATGCTCTCCGAGCAGGAGCGGGCGCACTACGCCTCGCTCGGTGTCGCCGCGGAGATGTCCGCGCACCTCTTCGACGCCGAGGGGCGCCGGATCGGGCGCGACCTGGGGGAGCGCTGCATCACCGTGGAGGCCGACCGGCTGCGCCGGGTGCCGGAGGTGGTGGCGATCGCCGGCGGCGGGCGCAAGGCCGAGGCGATCAACGCCGTACTGCGCTCCGGCCTGGTGACCAGCCTGGTCACCGACACCGCGGCCGCCGACCGGCTGCTCAAGGAGCTCAGACCCGGCCCGCACCCGGCGCGCGAGCGCACCGACCCCGACGCCGCCGCGTAGCCGCTCGCTGCGGCGCGGCCCCGAACCGCCGGGGTCTCCCGCGGCCCGGGGCCGTCCCGGCCCGTGTCGGGGGCCGGGACGCCGGGTCCCGAGCCGGGACGCCGGGTCCGGAGTCGTCCCTGGGCATCGTGCGTGCGGCGGGGAGCTGCTCAGAAGCCGTCGTCGGGGAAGTCGACGGCGGTCCGGTCCAGGCTCTCCAGCAGGTCGAACTGGGCCTGTACGCGCGGCAGTTCGTGCCGGTAGAAGAACCGGCAGGCGCCCCGCTTGCCGTCGTGGAAGGCGCTGTCGTGCCCCTCGGCGGCCAGCAGCTGCTCCAGCCACATCCAGGCCACCACCACATGCCCCACCGCTTCGAGGTAGACCGTGGCGTTGGCCAGTGCGGTCGCCGGATCGCCGTCGGCCCACAGTCTGGCCGTCACCTTGAGGGTGCGGGCGACGCACCCGTCCAGCTCCCGGGCGTACCCGGCCGCCGCTCCGCCGGCGTGGTGCGCGCGGGCCGTCGTCGCCGTGATCCGCTCGGCCAGCAGCCGCAGTCCGGCGCCGCCGTCCATGACCGCCTTGCGGCCCAGCAGGTCCAGGCCGTGGATGCCGTGGGTGCCCTCGTGGATCGGGTTGAGCCGGTTGTCGCGGTAGAACTGCTCGACCGGGTACTCGCGGGTGTAGCCGTACCCGCCGTGCACCTGGATGGCGAGGCTGTTGGCCTCCAGCCCGTACTGGCTCGGCCAGCTCTTGGCGATCGGGGTCAGCACGTCCAGCAGCGTCTTGGCGCGGTCCCGGTCCTCGGCGTCCTCGGCCGTCCGCTGCTCGTCGACCAGCCGCCCGCAGTAGAGCGTGAGCGCCAACGCGCCCTCGACGTAGGACTTCTGGGCCAGCAGCATCCGCCGCACGTCGGCATGGTCGATGATCGGCGTCTGCGGGGTCTGAGGGTCCCTGGCGCCGAGCGGGCGGCCCTGCGGGCGGTTGCGGGCGTAGTCCAGCGCGTGCAGATAGCCGGTGTACCCGAGAGCGGCGGCACCGAGCCCGACACCGATGCGAGCCTCGTTCATCATGTGGAACATGTACGACAGCCCGCGGTGCGGCTCGCCGACCAGCTCCCCGAGGGCGCCGGGCTCGCCCCGGGGCGTGTGGGCGCCCTCGCCGAAGTTGAGCAGGGTGTTGGTGGTGCCCCGGTAGCCCATCTTGTGGTTGAGCCCGGCGAGCACCACGTCGTTGCGCTCGCCCGGCGAACCGTCCTCGCGCACCAGGTACTTGGGCACGACGAACAGCGACAGCCCCTTCACCCCGGCCGGGCCGCCGGGGATGCGCGCGAGAACCAGGTGGACGATGTTCTCCGACAGTTCGTGGTCGCCGCCGGAGATCCACATCTTGTTGCCGAACAGCCGGTAGCCGCCGTCGGGCCTGGGCTCCGCCCTGGTCGTGACGTCGGCGAGCGAGGAGCCGGCCTGCGGCTCCGACAGGCACATCGTGCCGAAGAAACGCCCCTCGACCATCGGCCGGACGTAGGTCCCGATCTGCTCCGGACTCCCGTGCGCGAGCAGCAGGTTGGCGTTGCCCATGGTCAGGAAGGGGTACGCGCTGGTGCCCACGTTCGCGGCCTGGAACCACGCGAAGCAGGCGTTGGCCACGACGTTCGGCAGCTGTCCGCCGCCGACCGAGGCGTCCATGGTCGCGCCGGTCAGTCCCGAGCGGCCGAACGCCCGCAGCGCGTCGGCGACTTCGGGCACGGTGTGCACCCGCTCGCCGTCGAACGTCGGCTCCTGGGCGTCCGCCTTCCGGTTGTGCGGGGCGAACCGCTCCTCGGCCAGCCGGGCGCTCAGATCGAGCACGGCGTCGAAGGTCTCGCGCGAGTGCTCGGCGTACCGCTCGCGAGAGGTCAGGTCGGTCACCCGGAGCCAGTCGTGGAGCAGGAAGTCGAGGTCGCGGCGGGACAGGAGCAGGGACATGCGCACTCTCCACGGGCTTGGGCGGTGGCGGCGCACGGGGTGGACGCGCACCGGTCTGCGGTGTTGGCGGCGTTTATGCTAAGCGCTTGCTCAGTGCGCTCGCCAGGCCCCTCGCCCGGGCTCGCCCTCCCGGGCGCCTCCCGTGTCGGCCCCGGCGCGGTTTGCGGACGACCGGTCGTTCGGGAAAGGCTCGGGGCGGCAGGACCGCCGGTGCCCTCGGCTCCGGCGCCCGGCCCCGAACCCAGACGGCCAGGAGGCAGCAGCGCATGATCTTCATCACGGTCAAGTTCCCGGTGAAGCCGGAGTACGCCGAGCAGTGGCTGGAGAGGGTGGACACGTTCACCCGGGCGACCAGGGCGGAACCGGGCAACAAGTGGTTCGAGTGGTCCCGCAGCGTGGACGACCCGAACACCTTCGTACTGGTCGAGGCGTTCGAGGACGACGCGGCCGAGGCGCACGTCAACTCCGAGCACTTCCGCACCGCGATGACCGAGCTGCGTCCGCTCGTCAGCCGGACGCCCGACATCGTCAGCACCACCATCGAGGGCGCCGACGGCTGGAGCAGGATGGGCGAACTCGCCGTCGACTAGGACCCGTTGACCCGGGCTCGGCAGCTCTCGGGGCCTCTCGGCGGCGCTCAGTCGTACCCCCGACGAGGTCGAGCCGTTCCCGCCGAACCCGGTGGTACGCCGCCGCACCCGCCGGACTCGGAGCTGCGTCCCGAGCCCGGCGGGGGCTTCGGCCCCGCGCTGCGGACCGGCAGGACCCGCCGGGCCGGAGCGGCGGCGCGACCGGTGGTGTGCGCCGCGGCTCGTGGGTTCCTACCAGGGCGGGCGCGGGCGCTCTGGCGGATCGTCCCCGGGTGTTCGCCGGGGGTGCCGTGGGAGAATGAAGTACGTGCGTCTTCCTCCGGCGGCAGGCCGGAGGCCCTCCGATCGACTGGGATGTTCAGCACGTGCGATTCCTCAATGACCAGCGGCCCCCGTACGACCTGACGTACGACGACGTCTTCATGGTGCCGAGCCGTTCGGCGGTCGGCTCCCGGCAGGCGGTCGACCTGTCCGCACCGGACGGGACCGGCACCACGATCCCGCTCGTCGTCGCGAACATGACCGCCGTGGCCGGCCGCCGGATGGCCGAGACCGTGGCCAGGCGCGGCGGGCTCACCGTGATCCCCCAGGACATCCCGATCCCGGTCGTCGCCGACGTGGTCGACTGGGTCAAGCGGCGCCACCTCGTGCTGGACACCCCGATCACCCTCGCGCCGCGCGCGACCGTGGCCGACGCGCTGTCACTGCTGCCCAAGCGGGCCCACCGGGCCGCGGTGGTGGTCGAGGACGGGCGTCCGGTGGGTGTGGTCACCGAGAGCGACCTGGTGGGCGTGGACCGGTTCACCCAGCTCAGCGAGGTCATGTCGGGCGAACTCCTGCTGGTGGACGCCGACATCGAGCCCGTCGAGGCGTTCAACCGGCTGGACGCCGCGCACCGCAGGCTCGCTCCCGCGGTCGACGCCGATGGCAGGCTCGTCGGCATTCTCACCCGCAGGGGCGCCCTGCGCGCCACCCTCTACTCGCCGGCCACCGACGACCGCGGGCGGCTGCGGATCGCCGCGGCGGTCGGCATCAACGGCGAGGTCGCCGCGCACGCCCGCGCACTGCTGGACGCGGGCGTGGACACCCTCGTGGTGGACACCGCGCACGGCCACCAGGAAGGCATGATCGAGGCGCTGAAGGCCGTCCGCGCGCTCGACCCGCAGGTCCCGATCGTGGCCGGCAACGTCGTCGCCGCCGAGGGCGTGCGCGACCTCATCGAGGCGGGCGCCGACATCGTCAAGGTGGGCGTGGGCCCCGGAGCGATGTGCACCACCCGGATGATGACCGGCGTGGGCCGCCCGCAGTTCTCCGCGGTGCTGGAGTGCGCCGCCGAGGCGCGCAGGCACGGCAAGCACGTCTGGGCCGACGGCGGAGTGCGCCACCCCCGCGATGTGGCCATGGCACTGGCCGCGGGCGCGTCGAACGTGATGATCGGCTCCTGGTTCGCCGGTACCTACGAGTCGCCGGGCGACCTCCAGCAGTCCGCCGACGGCCGGCTGTACAAGGAGTCCTTCGGCATGGCGTCCGCGCGGGCCGTGCGGCACCGCACCGCCGAGGAGTCGGCGTACGCCCGTGCGCGCAAGTCGCTCTTCGAGGAGGGCATCTCCACCTCGCGGATGTTCCTGGACCCGGCCAGGCCGGGTGTCGAGGACCTGATCGACTCGATCATCGCCGGGGTCCGCTCCTCCTGCACCTACGCCGGCGCGGGCTCGCTCGCCGAGTTCGCCGAGCGCGCCGTGGTCGGGGTGCAGAGCGCGGCCGGATACGCCGAGGGCAAGCCGCTGCACGCCAGTTGGAGCTGATCCCGCCGTCCGCCGGCGCGCGTCCCGGTGCCGGCGGACCGGGTGGCGAGGGTTCGGTCGCCGTACCGCCGCCCGCCCCGTGTTCTACTTCCGGGGCGGGCGGCACCGGCCTCCCGCACAGGCGGCGACACCGCCGCCACCTCGCCGAACGCAGAGAAGTGAACGACCCGCAGTGCGACTGAACGAACTCGACGAACGCATCGTCCACGCCCTCGCGGAGGACGCGCGCCGCAGCTACGCGGACATCGGCGGCCTCGTCGGCCTCTCCGCCCCGGCCGTGAAACGGCGGGTGGACCGGCTGCGCGCCGAGGGCGCCATCACCGGCTTCACCGTACGGGTGGACCCGGCGGCGCTCGGCTGGGAGACCGAGGGCCACGTGGAGATGTACTGCCGCCACAACACCTCGCCCGCCGACATCCGGCAGGCGCTCTCGCGCTACCCCGAGGTGGTCTCGGCCTCCACCGTGACTGGCGAGGCGGACGCCGTGGTGCAGATCTACGCCGCCGACATGCGCCACTTCGAGCGGGTGCTGGAACGCATCGCCGGGGAGCCCTTCGTCGAGCGCACCAAGTCGGTGCTGGTGCTCTCCCCGCTGCTGCGCCGCTTCGGCGCGGGCACCCCGGAGTAGGGCCGAGCGCCGAAAGGGCTGGGCACCGAAGGGCCGAGCACCGAAAGGGGCCGAGCGCCGAAGGGGGTCGGGAGTCGCGAGACGGGGTGCCGCCCGTACTGCCGTACTGCCGTCCGCGCCGGGTGCGTGCGGGGTCGCGCAACGAATCGCCGTCCAACTGCCGTCCGACGCAACGAAGGCGGTGTGGATGCGCAAGGAAGGCATCTTGTTGCGGCGGGTGCGGCGCCCGTACCGTCGAAGGTGCCCGGGAAACGCCCGCCGGCCGAGAGTTCCCAGGTCACGAGGTTCCATGACAGTGCTGCGCATCGCCCTGTACCAAGGTCCGGGCGGCGTACCCGAGAGCAGGCACGCGGCGCTGGACGCGCTGGAGCGTGCGGCGGCGAAGGCCGCGGCCGCGGGCGCGGCGCTGTTGGTGACCCCGGAGCTGTCGCTGACCGGTTACGCCCTCGGGGAAGGTGTGCGGGCCGCCGCCGAGCCCGCCGACGGGCCGTCCGCGCGGGCGCTGTCGGCTGTCGCCGCCCGCCACCGCATCGCGCTCGTCCACGGCTACCCGGAGCTCGACGGCGACACCGTCTACAACAGCGCCCAGCTCATCGGCGGCGACGGCACGACGCTGGCGAACTACCGCAAGACGCACCTCTTCGGCGACTTCGAGAAGTCGGCCTTCGCCCCCGGCGCGGAACCGGTCGTCCAGGCGGAGCTGTCCGGCGTCCGGCTGGGCCTGCTGATCTGCTACGACGTGGAGTTCCCCGAAACGGTGCGCGCCCACGCACTGGCAGGCACCCAACTGCTGCTGGTGCCCACCGCGTTGATGCGCCCCTACGAGTTCGTGCCGCAGACCCTCGTCCCGGCACGTGCCTGGGAGAACCAGCTCTACCTCGCCTACGCCAACAGGTACGGCACGGAGGGCGACCTGACCTTCGCCGGCCTCAGCGCGCTCGCCGCGCCCGACGGCACCGTGCGCGCCAGGGCAGGTGTCGGCGAGGACCTTGTGGTGGCCGACGTCGACCTCGCACTGCTATCCGCCGTGCGGGCGGAGAACACCCAACTCGTCGATCGCAGGCCCGAGTTGTACCGCTGACCCGATCCCACGAACCGGGTCTGTCCGCCGGGCCCCGCAGCACGCCGCACACACGCCCGCCGAGCCCCGCGCCCGTCCGTACGCCCCCAACCGCACACCCGTGTGCCCAGAACCGCGCACCGGCCCGCCCGGCGCCGGCCCGTGCGCGCCGCAGCACCTCCGTGCGTACGCGCACCGCAGACCCGCCCACGCACCACCCGCAAGGAGACGCCCCGATGAGTGCCAACGTGCCCGCCGCCGTCCATGACGAGCACGCCGACGCCACCGAGCCGCAGGCGCCGATCACCATGTTCGGACCGGACTTCCCGTTCGCCTACGACGACTTCCTCGCCCACCCGGCGGGTATCGGCTCGCTGCCCGCCACCGAGCACGGCACCGAGGTCGCGGTCGTCGGCGGCGGTCTGTCCGGCATCATCACCGCCTACGAGCTGATGAAGATGGGCCTGCGCCCGGTCGTCTACGAGGCGGACGAGATCGGCGGCCGGCTGCGCACCGCGACCTTCGAGGGGTGCGAGGGCGAACTCACCGCCGAGATGGGCGCGATGCGCTTCCCGCCGTCCTCGACCGCCTTCCAGCACTATCTGGATCTCGTCGGGCTGGAGACCAAGCCCTTCCCGAACCCGCTGGCTGCCGACACCCCCTCGACCGTGGTCGACCTCAAGGGCGAGAGCCACTACGCGCGCACGGTGGAGGACCTGCCGGAGGTCTACCACGAGGTCATGCGGGCCTGGAACTCCACTCTGGAGGAGGGCGCCGACTTCACCGCCATGCAGAGCGCCATCCGCGAGCGGGACGTACCGCGCATCCGCGAGATCTGGTCGCAGCTGGTGGAGAAGCTCGACAACCAGACCTTCTACGGCTTCCTCTGCGACTCGGCGGCCTTCCGCTCCTTCCGCCACCGGGAGATCTTCGGACAGGTCGGCTTCGGGACGGGCGGCTGGGACACCGACTTCCCCAACTCCATCCTGGAGATCCTGCGCGTGGTCTACACCGGCGCGGACGACGACCACCGCGGCATCGTCGGCGGCAGCCAGCAGTTGCCGCGGATGCTCTGGGAGCGCGAACCCGCCAAGATCGTGCACTGGCCGCACGGGACCTCGCTCGACTCGCTGCACGAGCGCGGCCACCGGCCCGCGGTCACCCGGCTCGCCCGCACGGCCGGCAACCGGATCACCGTCACCGACGCCGACGGGGACATCCGCACCTATCGCGCCGCGGTGTTCACCGCCCAGTCCTGGATGCTGCTCTCCAAGATCGACTGCGACGAGTCGCTGCTGCCGATCGACCACTGGACGGCCGTCGAGCGCACCCACTACATGGAGTCCTCCAAGCTGTTCGTGCCGGTGGACCGGCCGTTCTGGCTGGACGCCGCCGTCGACCGCAACGGCAGGGAGACCGGCCGGGACACGATGAGCATGACCCTCACCGACCGGATGACCCGCGGCACCTATCTGCTGGACAACGGGCCCGACGAGCCCGCCGTCATCTGCCTCTCCTACACCTGGTGCGACGACAGCCTGAAGTGGCTGCCGCTGGACGCGGGCGAGCGGATGGAGGTCATGCTCAAGTCGCTCGGCGAGATCTACCCGGACGTCGACATCCGCAGCCACATCATCGGCAACCCGGTCACCGTCTCCTGGGAGAACGAGCCGTACTTCATGGGCGCCTTCAAGGCGAACCTGCCGGGCCACTACCGCTATCAGCGGCGGCTGTTCACGCACTTCATGCAGGACCGGCTGCCGTCCGACAAACGCGGGCTCTACCTCGCCGGCGACGATGTGTCCTGGACGGCCGGCTGGGCCGAGGGCGCGGTGCAGACCGCGCTCAACGCGGTCTGGGGCGTGATGCACCAGTTCGGCGGCGCCACGGACGCCACCAACCCGGGGCCCGGCGATGTGTACGACAGCATCGCGCCCGTGGAACTGCCGGAGGACTGAGCGGCGGCGGGGCTGTCGGCCCCGACTGCGCGCCCGGCCCCGGACGTGTGCCCGGCTGTTGCCGCCGGGCACACGGCGCGGGTCGCGGCGAGGTGCGCGGCGTCCTGCGGCGAGCTGCCGCGGTGGGGCGGTCGTGCCGACGGGTTGGGTGTCGGAGCGCTGCCGAGGCGGCTACTGCGGGTGCGTCAGCGGGGTCAGCAGCAGGGCGGCGACGGTGCCCGCCCGCGCGGCCAGTTGCTCGGTGAACTCGGCTGCCCCGGTGGGGCGTTCGGCCAGCTGAGCGTAGAGGCGGCAGCTGGTCAGCGCCTCCTGGCGGGCGCGGTCCGCGTTCCAGACACCGACCAGATGGGTCAGCGGATCGGCCACCCGCAGCGCGGACCAGTGCGGCGCCAGCCAGTCGTGCACGGCGTCGTCCAGCGCCAGCAGCAGCGGCTGCGCGGCGCGGTGGAACTCCCGCTCCACCGCGCCCAGTTCACCGCCCGACAGCCGCGCCGTACTGCCGATCAGCGCCAGCGGCACGTCGTACCCGAACTGCGCGTTGAGCCCTGCCAGCGCGAACTGCAGCGGGGTCAGCCGCGGATGGCGGCGCAGCCGGAACACCGGCCGCCAGCACGCCGCGAGCGGGTCTCCGCGCGCCTCCGCGTCCAGCGCGGCCAGCAGGCGGTCGGCCAACTCCCGTGCGAGGGCGCGTGCATGGGGGGCTTCCGCGACCCCCTCGGGGTCGTCCACCGCGGCGAGCAGCACGCCCGCGCACACGGCGATCCCGTCCTCGGGCGCGAGCGCGGCGGCGCGGATGCGCAGCCGGACGAGCGGATCGGGCACGGGCGCCACCACCGTGGCGGCCGACGCGGGTGGGGCCGTGGCGGAGGGGGACGAACCGGCCCCGGCCGCGGGGCAGTTCGACTGCGGAGGTACCTGGTGTGGGGGAGGTGCCCAGGGAGCTGCCTTCATGAGCCGAAAGGCTGGCAGGGCGGCGGCCCCCGTGTGGCCTGCGGGCCGCGATGTGCTTCGTTCGAGGGAGCGCGCGTGACGTCTTCGCCGCGCACGCTCGACCAAACGGGAGCGCGCGGCGGTGCGTTGAAGCATCCGAGGGGCGCGTGCGGTGCGGCTGCGCGGTGCCGCCGTCAGCCGGCCGCGTCGCCCTCCCGTGCGGGAATCCTCCCGTCGCCGTCCGGTGCACGGACCGCCTTCGTGTGCGGCCCGTCGACGGCCCCGGACGGGGCGGGCGGGGAGGCGGCGGCGGTGTGCGGTGCGGTGCGCAGCAGGCCGGCGCCGAGCACCAGGCCGCAGGCCAGGACGGTCACCAGACCGAAGGAGAAGGAGAGGCTGCTGACCTCGGCGATCCAGCCCACCAGCGCGGGTGCGGCGAGACCGGAGGCGTAGGCCAGCGTCGCCACCCCGGCGATCGACCGGCCCGGTACGTCCCCGACCCTGCCCGCGGCGGCGAAGCACAGCGGCACCACCACCGCGATACCGACGCCCACCAGCGCGAAACCGGCCACCGCGAGTGCGGGCACCCGGGCCGCCGTCACCACCGCGGCCCCCACCACCGCGAGGACGCCCCCGGCGCGCACCGTCGCCACCGCTCCGAAGCGGCGCACCACCGCGTCCCCCGACAGCCGTGCCACCGCCATCGTGGTGGCGAAAGCGGTGTACGCACCGGCCGCGAGAGTGGGGGAGGAGCCGGTGACATCGCGCAGATAGACGCCGGACCAGTCCATCGACGCCCCCTCGGCGAACACCGCGCACAGCCCCACCAGACCGATGGCGAGCACCGCGCGGGGCGGCCGTACGAAGTGCGGCTGCGGCTCCACCGGCTCGGTGACCCGGTGGTCGGGGGTGCGGTTGACCACCAGCAGCACGGTCAGCAGCACGGGCACCACCAGCGCGGTGTGCAGCCTGCCGTCCAGCTCCAGATGCGTGGTGAGAGCGCCGACGGCTCCGCCGAGCAGCGTGCCGACGCTCCACATCCCGTGCAGCCCCGACATCACCGAGCGGCCCAACTCCCGCTCCACCTCGACCCCCTGGGCGTTCATCGCCACATCGAGCAGGCCCAGGCCCGCGCCGAGCACCAGCAGCGCCAGACAGAGCCAGAGCAGCCCGGGAGCCAGCACGGGCAGCAGCAGAGCCCCGAAGCACCACACGATCGGCAGCCGCAGCCCGGCCCGCGGCCCGTGTCTGAGCGCCAGCCGGGGCGCCAGCGGCATCGCCAGCGCCGCGCCGACGGTGGCGCAGGCGAGCGCCAGGCCGAGCAGTCCGGTACCGATGTCCAACCGCTCGTGGATCCAGGGGATGCGGGTGGCGAAGGTGCCGCTGGCCACACCGTGCGCGGCGAAGACCGCCCCGACCGCGGTACGCGCCCGCCGGGGCCGCGCTCCGGGAATCTCCGGCTGGGACATGGCGAACTCCTCGGGCGGTGGGGGTGGTTGAGCGCGACGCCGCTCACCCCGTACCCACGGGGGAGGCGGGGCACACGGGCGGCGACGGCCTGCCCGCTCGCACCCCGGCGCGCGGCCCGGTTTCCCGCCCCGTCCCCGCGCCCGGCCGCCGGCAACGCGGCTGCGGACCCACGCCGTGCCCCGCCGGCCCGTGCCCCGCCGGCCCCGTGCCCCGGAGAGCCCCGTGCCCGCAGGCCCCGCCGGACGCACCGCACCCCCGCCGCACCTGCTCGTCCGACGCGGCGCGCGGCGCGCAACCGGGCCCCCGCGCGCCCGAGGGGGACCGGCCGTGCCACAGGTCGAGCCCGGCTGCGAGCCCGGGTCCGGTTCTCTTCCGTCCCGGCCTGTGAGAGACCGCACATGATCGCGCCGCACCCGGACGCGCACTCCGTGGCACACTGGCCCGTATCAGTGACGTCAGCGCACTCCGGGGTCGGTGAAAGTCCGAACCGGCGGTTAAAGTCCGCGACCCGGCCGCAGCCAGCGGCCGGTTGACCAGGTGAGATTCCTGGACCGACGGTGAAAGTCCGGATGGGAGGCAGTGCGCGGCGGGCAGTTGCGGCGTTCGGTCCGCGGCGTGCCCCGCGTCCGGTCGTGACGGCCGGGCGGCAGGGCTCCCGGCGGCCTCCGTACGGCGTTCGCGCCCGCTGTTGTCCTTCTCGTACCCCGGAGTCCGTGCCCTTTGGCAGGAGGACCCGGTGGCCACCGCAGCACCGCACCACGAGCGCGAGCGCGAAGCCATGCGCCGTGCCGTCGACCTCGCCGCCCGCGGGCTCGGCCGCACCAGCCCCAACCCGGTCGTCGGCTGCGTAATTCTGGACCCAGCCGGGCGCACCGTCGGGGAGGGCTGGCACAAGCGGGCCGGCGGGCCGCACGCGGAGATCCACGCGCTGGCCGAGGCCGGCGACGACGCCCGCGGCGGCACCGCGGTCGTCACTCTGGAGCCCTGCAACCACACCGGCCGCACCGGTCCCTGCTCCCGGGCGCTGGCGGAGGCCGGAGTCGTACGGGTCGTGTACGCCGTCGCCGACCCCAACCCCACCGCCCGCGGCGGCGCCGAGGCCCTGACCGAGGCGGGGATCGACGTCGAGGCGGGCGTACTCGCGGCACAGGCGGAGGAGGTCAACACCGCCTGGCTGACCGCCGTACGCCGTCAACGCCCCCACGTGCACTGGAAGTACGCCGCCACGCTGGACGGCAGGACCGCGGCGGCCGACGGCACCAGCCGCTGGATCACCTCCGCGCCGGCCCGCGCCGACGTCCACCGGCTGCGCGCCGAATCGGACGCCGTGCTCGTCGGCTCCGGCACCGCGCGCACCGACGACCCGCACCTGGCAGTCCGGGACGTGCCCGGCGCCGAGCAGCCGCTGCGCGTGGTGCTGGACAGCAGTGCCACCGCGGTGGCGCCCGGCGCCCGGGTGCTGGACGGCCTGGCGCCCACTCTCGTCGTCACCTCCACGACCGCCGACACCGCCGCGCTGGAGGAGGCCGGCGCCGACGTTCTGCGGCTGCCGTCGGCGCGCGGGGGCGTCGGAGTGGACCTTCGGGCGCTGCTGGCGGAGCTGTACCGCCGCGACGTGCGCTCGGTACTGCTGGAGGGCGGCCCGACGCTGGCCGCCGCCTTCCTGACCGAGGGCCTGGTGGACCGGATCACCGGCTACCTCGCTCCCGCCCTGCTCGGCGCGGGCCCCTCCGTGCTCGCCGACGCCGGCATCACCACCATCACGCAGGCACAGCGGTTCACCCTGACCGGCACCGAGTCGATCGGGCCGGATCTGCGGATCACCGCCGTGCCCCGGACCACCGAGGAGTCCTGAAGTGTTCACCGGAATCGTCGAGGAGCTGGGCGAGGTCACCGAGGTGACGGAGCTCGGCGACTCCAGCAGGCTGCGGTTGCGCGGGCCCCTGGTCACCGCGGACGTGAAGCACGGCGACTCGATCGCCGTCAACGGCGTCTGCCTGACGGTGGTGACCTTCGGGCAGGGCGGGTTCACCGCGGACGTGATGGCCGAGAGCCTGCGCCGCACCAGCCTGGGCGCGCTGCGCGCCGGATCGCCGGTCAACCTCGAGCGTGCGGTGCCCGCGGGCGGCCGGCTGGGCGGCCACATCGTCCAGGGCCACGTCGACGGCACCGGCACCGTGCTGGAGCGCACCCCGGCCGAGCACTGGGAACTGGTGCGCATCGGCCTGCCGCCCGAACTGGCGCGCTACGTCGTGGAGAAGGGCTCGATCACCGTCGACGGCGTCAGCCTCACCGTCGCCGCCGTCGGTCGGGACGACTTCACCGTCAGCCTCATCCCCACCACGCTCGAACTCACCACCCTGGGCAGCAAGCAGGCCGACGACCCCGTCAACCTGGAGGTCGACGTGCTCGCCAAGTACGTGGAGCGGCTGCTGGCCGCCGGAGCCGTTCCGAACACGGCCCCGGGCGTCGGCGCGCGGACCGCGGAGGAGCGGCGATGAGCGCGCTGGACGGGCTGCACCAGGAGGCGTTCCAGCTCCTGGGCCAGCAGGTCATCTGGTCGGACATGATCGGCAACCTGCTGGGCCTGGCGGCGCTCGCGCTCGGCTGGCGCCGGTCGATACTCACCTGGCCGGTGCAGCTCGCCGCCGGTGTCGTGCTCGTGGTCGCGTACCACTCCGCACAGCTCAGCGGGGGCGTGGGCAAGCAGCTGCTGGTGATCGCGGTCGCCGTCTGGGGCTGGCGCCAGTGGCGGGCCCGGGACGCCAAGGGCGACGACGGCGCCGTACGCGTGCGGTTCGGCACCGGCCGGGAGCGGCTGCTGCTGGTGGCCGGTACGGCGCTGGGCACCGCCGCGGTCGGCGGGCTCTTCACGCTCTTTCCGCAGCTGTCCTGGAGCCCCTGGGCGGACGCGTACATCTTCGTGGGCACGCTGGCCGCGATGTACGCCCAGGCGCGCGGGCTGGTCGAGTTCTGGTTCGCCTGGCTGCTCGTCGACCTGGTGGGGGTGCCGCTCGCCTTCAGCAGCGGGCTGGCCTTCTCCGGCCTGGTCTATCTCGTCTATCTCGTCCTGGTCCTGTGGGGCATGCGCGACTGGTGGTTGCGCACCCGCAGTGCCGAAGCCGCCTCGGCCCCGCGGGTCCGAGCATCGGAAGGAGCGGTGGCATGACCGCGCTCAGCACCTCCCAGGAACCGGCCCCCGGCGGGCAGTTGACGGAGCACGGCGCGCCCTCGCTGCGTCTGGACCCGATCGAGCAGGCACTGGAGGACATCGCGGCCGGCCGTCCGGTCGTGGTGGTCGACGACGAGGACCGGGAGAACGAGGGCGATCTGGTCGTCGCGGCCGAGAAGGTCACTCCGCGGCTGGTCGCCTTCATGATGTCCCAGTGCCGCGGCCTGATCTGCGTCCCGATGGAGGGCGAGGAGCTGGACCGGCTGGAGCTGCCGCAGATGGTCGAGCGGAACACCGAGTCGATGGGCACCGGCTTCACCGTCTCGGTGGACGCCGCTCCCGCGCACGGGGTGACCACCGGCATCTCGGCGGCCGACCGGGCGGCGACCATCACCATGCTCGCCGACCCCGCCTTCGGCGCGGCCGACTTCGTGCGTCCCGGCCACATCTTCCCGTTGCGCGCCAAGCCGGGCGGGGTGCTCACCCGGCGAGGCCACACCGAGGCCGGGGTCGACCTCGCCCGGCTCGCCGGACTGCGCCCGGCCGCCGCCATCGTGGAGATCGCGGACGAGGAGGGCGTGATGATGCGGCTGCCGCAGCTGGTGCCGTTCGCCCGCGAGCACGGACTGTCGATCGTGTCCATCGCGGACCTGGTCGCCCACCGCCGCGCCGTCGAGCAGCCCCCGGCCGACGAGGCGGAGCGCGGGGCCGCGCAAGCACCGGAGCGCGCGGCCGCGCACACGGCGGCCGGGCGCGTCCCCGCCGAAACCCCTCCCGCCGAAGCAGCCCCTGCCGAAACCGCCCCGGCCGCGAGCCCCGCCCCGGCGGCGGTGCGGCGCGAGGCGGAGACCCGACTGCCCACGCTGTACGGCGAGTTCAGGGCGTTCGGCTACCGCTCCGCGGTCGACGGGGTGGAACATGTCGCGCTGGTCGTGGGCGACCCGGGCGACGGTGAGGACGTCCTGGTCCGGGTGCACTCCGAGTGCCTGACCGGCGACATCCTCGCCTCGCAGCGCTGCGACTGCGGACCCCAGCTCCAGGAGTCCCTGCGCCGGGTGCAGGCGGCCGGCCGCGGCGTGGTGATCTATCTGCGCGGGCACGAGGGCCGCGGCATCGGGCTGCTGCCGAAGCTGCGCGCGTACGAGCTCCAGGAGCGCGGGCGCGACACTCTGGACGCCAACACCGAGCTGGGCCTGCCCGCCGACGCCCGCGACTACGCAGCAGCCGCCTCGATCCTCCACGACCTCGGCGTCCGCTCCGTGCGGCTGCTGACCAACAACCCGGAGAAGGCCGACTCCCTCATCCGCAACGGCCTGCGCGTGACCGGCCGCGAAGCCGTCCCCGTACAGGTCGGCGAGCACAACATCCGCTATCTGCGCACCAAGCGGGACCGGATGGGCCACGACCTGCCCTGGCTGGACGACCAGCGGCAGCCGCGCCCGGACCAGTACCCGGCCGAGTACGCCGTCGAGCAGGACGGGCCGACGCCCGCCGGCCCGGGGGAGGAGCATCCGGACCGCACCGCGTTCATCCTCCCCGCCGCGGGCAGCCGGTAGCTCACCGCAGACCCGCCCGACCCGTCCCACCGCACCAGGCACCACCAGTCCCACCGCACCACCCGTCCCACCGCACCACCACAACCGAGGAGCACACACGTGAGCGGCAACGGCGCACCGGAGCTGACCGTCAAGAACTGCCAGGACCTGCGGGTCGCCGTCGTCGCGGCGCAGTGGCACGAGCAGATCATGGACGGTCTGCTCGGCGGCGCGCTGCGCGCGCTGAGCGAGCTGGGCATCGACGAGTCGACCGTGCTGCGCGTCCCCGGCAGCTTCGAACTCCCCGTCGTCGCCGGGGCGTTGGCCGCGCGCGGGTACGACGCGGTGGTCGCGCTCGGCGTGGTCGTCCGCGGTGGCACACCGCACTTCGACTACGTCTGCCAGGGCGTCACCGACGGGCTGGTCCGGGTCAGTGTCGACACCGGCGTACCGGTCGGCTTCGGCGTGCTGACCTGCGACACCGAGGAGCAGGCGCTGGACCGTGCAGGGCTGGAGGGCTCGCGCGAGGACAAGGGCTGCGAGGCGGTCACCGCGGCCGTGGCGACCGCGGTGACGCTGCGCACGGTCGCCGAGCCCTGGCGCTGAGCCGCGAGGCGCGAGCGCGTAGGCTTGGGGTCACCATGGCGAACAAGACATTCGAGGAGCTCTTCGAGGAGCTCCGGACAAAGGCCGCCACCGGCGACCCGATCACCTCCCGCACCGCCGAGCTCGTCTCCTCCGGTGTGCACTCCATCGGCAAGAAGGTCGTCGAGGAAGCCGCAGAGGTGTGGATGGCCGCCGAGTACGAGGGCGCGGACCGCACCGCCGAGGAGATCTCGCAGCTCCTGTACCACCTCCAGGTCATGATGGTCGCCCGGGGCATCTCCCTGGACGACGTCTACGCCCATCTCTGAGCGGCGTCCCGGCGGTTCGCCGAGCCGCTCCGCCGGTGCCCGCCGCCCCGCACCGCCCCCGCAGACCGGGTGACCGCACGGGCCGAACGCCCGTGACGGCCTGAACAGCACCACCATCCGCACAAGGCACGAAGGAAGACACCATGCTGCGCATCGCCGTCCCCAACAAGGGTTCACTGTCCGAGCCTGCGTCGGCGATGCTGCACGAGGCCGGGTACCAACAGCGCAAGGACCGCCGGGAGCTGGTCCTCGTCGATGCCGCGAACGAGGTCGAGTTCTTCTTCCTCCGCCCGCGCGACATCGCCGTCTACGTCGGTTCGGGCAAGCTCGACATCGGCATCACCGGCCGCGACCTGCTGCTGGACTCCGGCGCCGAGGCGGAGGAGATCCTCCAACTGGGCTTCGCCGGCTCGACGTTCCGCTACGCGACCCGCCCGGGCACCGCGCAGCACGTCACCGACTTCGGCGGCATGACGGTGGCCACCTCCTTCCCCGGCCTGGTGCGCGCTCACCTCGCCGAGCACGCGGTCGACGCCTCGGTCGTCCGGCTGGACGGCGCGGTGGAGACCGCGATCCAGCTCGGTGTGGCCGAGATCATCGCCGATGTGGTGGAGACCGGGACCACGCTGCGCAACGCCGGTCTGGAGATCATCAGCGACCCGATCCTCCTCTCCGAGGCCGTGGTGATCAGGGGCCGCGGAACGGACGTCGAAACGCCCAAGGTCAAGCAGTTCCTGCGCCGGATGCACGGCGTCCTGGTCGCCCGCCGGTACGTGATGATGGACTACGACATCCGCGCCGAGCATGTGGAGCAGGCGGTCCGGCTCACCCCGGGTCTGGAGTCGCCGACGGTCTCCCCGCTGCACGACAAGGGCTGGGTGGCAGTCCGTTCGATGGTCCCCTCCTCGGAGGCGCAGCGGATCATGGACGACCTCTACGACCTCGGCGCGCGTGCCATCCTCACCACCAACATCCACGCCTGCCGCATCTGACGGCGGCGCCCGGCGCCCGTCGAGTCCCCGCACCCGCCCAGCTCCGCACCGAGCCCGCTCCACACCTGCCCCGGGAGTACGAACGTGCCCGCCGCATCCGCACCGCTGCCCGCGCTCCCGGTGACCTTCCGTCCCACCCGCACCAGGGTGGTGCTGCTCTGTGTCGGCTTCGCGATGTTCGCCGTGCTCGCCGCGGTCGGACTGGTGCTGGAGCGGCTGCACCCGGGGGAGCGGGCCTCGTTCGTCCTGACCGGACTGCTCTTCTTCGGTGTGCTCGCCCTGCTGGGCAGGCCGCATCTGACCGCCGACCGCGACGGGGTGACCGTCGTCAACCTCACCCGCGTCAGGCGTCTGGAGTGGGCGGAGATCCTGCGGGTCAACCTCCGTTCCGGAGACCCCTGGGTCTTCCTCGACCTGGCCGACGGCACCAGCCTGGCCGCGATGGGCATCCAACCCGGTATCGGCCGCGAGCAGGCGATCAACGACGCCAGGGCGCTGCGCGCGCTCGTCGAGGAGCACGGCAGCGGCACGGGCGGGGACCCGGCGCCCCAACCCTGACCCCGGCCGCCCGGTCGGCTCCCGCAGGGGGCGACGGGTGCGCCGGGGCGCGCGAGAGCGGCGGGTCCGGTGCCGCGTTCGGTGCCCGTGCGGCGCCGCGCCGCCGCGGCCGGTGCTTCCCGGAGGCGTCCGACCGGCCGTGGCGGTCAGCCGAGGGGGCCGGGCATTCCGCCGCCCGGCATCCCGTCACCGGGCAGACCGCCGCCCGGCATACCGCCGCCCCCCGGCCCCCGCCCGCCGGGACCCCGGCCGGAGAGCACCTCGCCGTACGCCTGCATCAGATCGGGCAGCCGAAGCGTCGCCAGATCCTCCCGCGAGGGCTCGGCCGTGTAACCGGCCAGCCGCAGATCACGGTAGGCGCAGCTCTTCTCGTAGAGCGTGCGCACGAAGCGGCCGTTGCCCAGCTCGTCGATCCAGCCCTGGTCCACCACGTGACCGGCGATGCTGCGCAGCTCCTCCAGCGACTCCTCGTCCCACAGGTCGTTGCTGTCGGCGGCCAGCACCTCGCCGATCGAGGTCAGCTCCAGCGGCCGGTGGCTCGGGAAGTCGATACGGGTCGTGAAGCGCGAGCCGAGCCCGGGGTTGACCGCGAGCAGCCGGTCCATGCCCTCGGGATAGCCGGCCAGGATCACCACCAGTCGGTCGCGGTTGTCCTCGGCCCGCTTCAGAAGCACCTGGAGCGCTTCGTCGCCGTACGCGTCGCCCTTGGCGTAGCCGGTGTTGGCCAGGCTGTAGGCCTCGTCGACGAAGAGGACACCGCCGAGCGCGGAGTCGATGAGCTCGTTGGCCTTGACCGCGGTCTGGCCGAGGAACTCGCCGACCAGCTCGGCCCGGCCCGCCTCCACCAGATGCTCACCGCCGAGCAGCCCCAGCGCGTAGAACACCCGGCCCAGGATGCGGGCGACGGTCGTCTTGCCGGTGCCCGACGGGCCCGAGAAGATGAAGTGGCGCTTGGGCGGGTGCACCGGCAGACCCTGCTCCGCGCGGAGCCTGGCCATGTGCAACTGGGCGGACAGCGCCCGCACTTGGCGCTTGACCGGGTCCAGCCCGACCATCCGCTCCAGCTCGGCGAGGGCCTGGCCGAGCAGCACCGGATCGGCCGGCCCGGCGGGCCAGCGCTGCGCACTGCTCTGCCGCCCGGGAAAGAGCCGCGCGGATCTCTCCCGCACCGCGTCGGCGAGCGCGGGCGGTGGGTCGCCGCGTCCCTCTCCGGGCAGCAGCACGGTGTCCGACACGGGGTCCGCCCCCTCGCCCGGGTCCGAGCGGTCCGTTCCCTCGACGAGGTCGCCGCTCTCGCCGCCGAGTCCGTCGCCGTCGAGCGGGCCGCCGGGCACCGGGCCGGTGCCGTCCGCGCTGACGCCGCCGGTGAATCCGCCGATGGCGACCGCGGCCAGGCCGTGCGCGTCCCCGAGGCCGTCCGCGTCGGTGATGGCGGTCAGCCGGGCGGCGGTGTCCATGAACGCCGGGTCGACGCGGTGCACCGCGCGGTAGAGCGGAAGTGCGGCGGCGCTGCGTCCGGTGCCCTCGCGGGCGCGCGCCAACCAGTAGCGCAGCTCCTTGCGTTGGGGCTGCTCGCTGCGGCACCGCATCAGCGCGGAGGCCAGCAGCGGCTCGGCCTGGCCGTACATCTCCAACCGGACCCGGGCCATCCCGGCGAAGAGCCCCGCCTCGATGCCCAGGATCGTGTCGCCCACCAGCGGCTCGGTGTGCGCGACCAGGGTGTCCCAGTCCTTGGCGAGGTAGGCGCGGCAGGCGTGCAGAAACCGCACCTGGCCGTCGGCCTCCACCGGGGGGCAGCCGGCCAGCGCCCGGTCCAGCTCGGCCAGATGGCGGCCGTCCAGCCAGTGCGAGGCGTGCGCGAGCAGCAGGTCCCGCCCCGACTCCAGCACCGGCTGGACCCACCAGCCCAGCCAGTACCAGGAGTTGAAGGTACGACGGTGGCGGGAGCGCTGCTCCCCGAAGCGGTCGCGGTGCTCGTACATCCGCAGCAGCGCGGTGACGGTGTCCGCGCGGAGCGCGTGCAGACCCAGCCAGGCGTCCGCCATGCCCGGGTCGAGCTGGACCGCGGTGCGGAACTCCTCCTCGGCCTGGGTGTAGCCGCCGATGGTGTACGCCTCCACTCCGCGCAGCCAGGCGAGATCGGCGGGAGCGTGCGGTTCGAGCGCGTCGTGCGTGCCGAAATCCATGGACCTCCCCCACGCCGGCGACCCGGTACCGACCACGTGCGTGCACACGGGTGGTGCGTACAACAGCGGTGCCAGGGAGGGTTGTTGACGCACCCTCAAGGCCCGGCGTGCTGGCATGTTACCCGCCCCGCGGGGTGCTCAGTGGTGCCAGGACCGGCCGGATGAGGCGGCCGGAGCAGGCGTTTCGCGTTGCCGGGCGCGGGTCGATGCGCTCGCGATTGCACTCGGACGAGTGGACTTCGCTACCCAGAGTCAGTGCCGGTCGGAACCGCCGGCGGGCGCTGTGCGCTGGCCACCGAAGACGCCACGGGGAGCTGACAGTTGGACACTCTCCGTAGTTGAACCCTCCGGTTCGCGCCGCTTCGGTCCCGGGCGCTCACGGTCGGGTGCGCACCGATTGCAGCGGGTGGGCGGGCCCGGGAAGAACCTGAAAATCTCCCTCCGACTGGCGCACCAGATAGCGCGCGTACGGCAGGGTCGGGTCGTCGGCGAAGTGTGCTCGCTCCTCGGCCGTCCACTCGCTCCAGAAGTCGGCCAGCTCCTCGCCGTCCCGGCGCAGGCCCCGCTCCCAGGCGGTCTCGCGCGGCAGGTCCAACCAGAGCACGGCGCACAGATGGGGACGCAGTGCTCGTCGGCCCGCCCCGACGCCCTCGATCAGCACCGCGGGGGCGGGCGGCAGCTCGGCGCTGTGGATCGCGTGCCGATGCACCCAGTCGTACACCTGGTACCGGGCGGTGCGCCCGCGGGAGAGCGGGCGGATGACCTGGTCGCCGAGGCGTTCGGTCCAGTCGAAGAGCTCCTGGTGTCGGCTGAGGTCGTCCAGGTGCAGCACCGGTGCCCCGCCCAGCAGCGTGGACAGCTGGGCGGACAGCGTCGTCTTGCCGGAACCCGCGTGGCCGTCGATGCTCAGCAGTCGTACCGGCCCGCACGAGGGCGGTGCCCCGGCCAGCCAGGAGGCCAGCTCGCCGACGCTCCAGGCGGCGGGATCGCGGTCGAAGGGCTGAGTGCTCATGTCGATGTCGCCTGCTCGGGTTGGCCGGTGCGGTCGCGGACGGGGTGTGCGCAGATGCCTCGGGTCGACCCCAAGATACGGGCCCGGCAGTGCCCTGCCCAGGGTGCAGCAGTCGGCCCGCTCGCCGCCGGGACGTGCCCCGGTGCGGCCTGGGCCGTCGGCTGTGAAGGGGATGTTTCACCCGGTCCGGAGCGGGCTACAGCGGGGTATATGGTGCAAATCGGATACACGATGATGACCGAACAGGCCGGGCCGCGTGAGCTCGTCGCCCATGTGGTGGCGGCGGAGAAGGCCGGCTTCGACTTCTCCGTCACCTCCGACCACTACTTCCCCTGGCTCGCCTCGCAGGGCCACGCCCCGTACGCCTGGAGCGTCCTCGGGGCCGCCGCCCAGGCCACCAGCCGCATCCCGCTGATGACGTACGTGACCTGCCCGACGACCCGCTACCACCCGGCGGTCGTCGCCCAGAAGGCCGCCACCACCCAGCTCCTGGCCGAGGGACGGTTCCGCCTCGGCCTCGGCTCCGGGGAGAACCTCAACGAGCACGTGGTGGGCGGCGGTTGGCCGTCCGCCCAGACCCGTCTGGAGGCGCTGGAGGAAGCCGTGGAGATCATCCGCGCGCTCTTTCGGGGCGGCAACGTCAACCACCGCGGCACCCACTTCGACGTCGACAACGCCCGGCTGTGGGACCTGCCCGAGACGCTGCCGCCCATCGGCCTGGCCGTCTCGGGCGCTCGCTCGGCGAAGCTCGCCGGACGCGTGGCCGACCTCGTCATCGCCACCGAGCCGCGCGCCGAGCTGCTGGAGTCCTTCGACCGCGCGGGCGGCGCCGGCAAACCCCGGGTCGGCCAGCTCCCGGTCTGCTACGACCCCGACCCGCGGGCGGCCCGCGCCCGCGCGCACGACCAGTTCCGATGGGCCCTGGGGGCCTGGCCGGTCAACTCCGAGCTGCCCGGGCCGGTCGCCTTCGACCGTGCGACCGAGCAGGTCACCGTCGAGGACGTCGCCGCCGCGGTGCCCTGCGGCGACGATGTGGCGGACTTCGTCGAGGCCGTGCGCCCGTACGCGGCGGCCGGGTTCACCGAGATCGCGCTCGTCCAGGTCGGGGGCGCGCACCAGCAGCCGTTCATCGACTGGGCCGAGCGCGAACTCCTGCCCGCGCTGCGGAGGTTGTAGCGTGCCGGACCCACCGGACGGAGCCCGCGGCGAGCCCTCGCCGGCCCCGTCGTCGCAGGCACCGCCTTCGTCGGCCCCGTCTTCGCCGGCCGCGGAGGCATCGAGCAGCGCCGAGGCGTACGCCGCGCTGCTGGACCAGCCGGTCCAGATCGTCACCGCCGCGGCCGGGGGAGAGCGCGCCGGCTGCCTGGTCGGCTTCGCCGGGCAGTGTTCGCTGAGGCCGGTGCGCTTCGCCGTCTGGCTCTCCCGGGTCAACCGCATCTGGCGGATCGCCGACCGCGCCGACCACCTCGGCGTCCATCTGCTCGACCCCGAACGCCTCGACCTGGCACGGCTCTTCGGCGGCGAGACGGGCGACGAGACCGACAAGTTCGCCCGTGTGCAGTGGCGTTGGGGCCCATGCGGGGTACCAGTCCTCGAGGAGGCCGCGGCGTGGTGCGTCGGCGCGGTGCTCGGCCGCGTGGACGGTGGCGACCACGAGGGTTTTCTGCTGGACCCGGTGCGGGCAGCGGTGCCCCGGGACCGGACGCGCGGCGCGTTCCTCTCGCTCGACGACACCCTGCACCTCGACCCGGGCCACCCGTGAACCCGCCGGGACGCACTCCGGGCACCGCGACACCCGCAGACCTCCACGACCCCGGGCGCGCACCCGGAGGCGACGGAGCACCACCGAACGGAACAGCACCAGTGAACGGAACAGCACCACCGAACGGAACAGCACCAGTGAACGGAACGGCACCACTGAACGGAACAGCACCATGACCGACCGCGTCGCACTCTTCGACATGGACGGCACCCTCACCGACACCAACGCACTCCATGTGGTGGCCTGGTGGGAGGCCTTCCGTCAGGCCGGCCACACGGTGCCGACCGCCGCCATCCACCGCGCCATCGGGTTGGGCGCCACCGACCTCCTCGAACGTCTCCTCGGCCCCGACCGGGACACCGATCGCGACGAAGCGCTCAAGAGCGCCCACACCGTGCTCTATGGCACCTGGTTCGGCCGCATCCCCGTCCTGCCCGGAGCCCGCGACCTGCTGCGCGAGCTCGCCGACCGCGACTGGCGCATCGTCGTGGTGACCTCCGCGGGAGACACCGAACTGAACGCGCTGCTGCGGGCGTTGGACGCCGACGACGCCATCACCGACATCGCCGGCGGCGCACACGTCACCCGGGGCAAACCCCACCCCGAGCAGGTCGAACGCGCGTTGCGGATGGCCTCCGTCCCGGCTGGCCACGCGGTCTTCGTCGGCGACTCGGTGTGGGACATGCGCGCCGCCGCCCGTGCCGAGGTGACTGCGATCGGGCTGCTCAGCGGCGGCCTGCCCGAGGCCGACCTCGTGGAGGCGGGAGCAGCCGAGGTGTACCGCGACCCGGCCGAACTGCTGGACTCGCTCGACGACAGCGCCTTCGCCCGGGCCGCCTCCGGCTGAGGCGCTGCCGTACACCCGCGTACCCCCCTTACGTGCCCGAGTCCCGCGTACCGCAGTTGTGGCGGCCACCGCTTCGGACTGCCCCAACTGGCCCCGAGCGACCGTCGGTTGAGGAGTGACGGGCGCCGGTCGGCTCGGGCGCCGCCAGTGCACGGCGGTCGGTCTCCGGGCCTTGTGGCTGGTCAGGGAGGCCCGGTTAGGGTGTCGGTGAAGCAGCCGTGTCTGTAGTGCGAGGGGGAAACCGGCCGTGGGGATGATGCTGCCTGCCGAGGTCGAAAAGGGCCTGGGGATGCTGGGGTTCAACTGGCCGGAGGCCGATGAGTCCAAGCTGATGGAGTCGGCGCAGGCGTGGATCCAGTTCGCGATGGATCTCGAGGCGTTGCAGGTGGCGGGGAGCAAGGCGGCGGGGAACGTCACCTCGGAGAACTTCGGTACCTCGATCGAGGGTTTCAACGAGTCGTGGCGGGAGTTTTCGGGGACGGGCAGCGGTTATCTGGATGATGCCCGTACGGC
Source organism: Streptomyces sp. XM4193 (assembly GCF_023072595.1). Taxonomy (GTDB): domain Bacteria; phylum Actinomycetota; class Actinomycetes; order Streptomycetales; family Streptomycetaceae; genus Streptomyces. The sequence goes on along the minus strand of NZ_JALLGK010000006.1, from coordinate 155,818 downwards.
GGCGACGGTGTTGGCGACGACGTTGCAGGTCGCGGCCGGGATCGTGATCGGGTTGAAGATCGCGGTGATCATTCAGGTCATCGTGTTTCTGGTGCAGTTGGCGGCTGCGGCGGCTGCTGCGGCGCCGACGTTCGGGTTGTCGGCGCTGGCCAGTGGTGGTTTCTACGCGGCGGCGCGCACGATTTTGACGCAAGTCCTGAAGTGGGCGGCGAAAGCGCTGCTGGACACGATCGTCGACGCGCTCAAACAGACGGCGATGAAGGCGATCCAGGCAATGGTCCAGGACCTGGCGCGGCAGTTCACCAACCAGCACTTCGGCGCCCAGGACGGCATCGACTTCGGCAGCGCCGTGGACAAGGGCGGCGAAGCCGGTTTGAACGAGGCCAGGAACCAGGTGCAGAACGCCGGGTCCAACTTCGTCGACAACTTCGCCTCGCAGGCCGGGAGTTCGGCGCGTCGAGGGGTCGAGAACAGCGGCAACAGCGACTCCGCCGGTGACGGCACCACCTCCGGCACGGACGGCGCCGACACCACAGCCTCGGGCGCGGACAGCTCCACCGGCTCCGACGGGCCCGCTTCCACCGGCAGCGACGGTGCGGCCGGCTCCGACGGCTCGACGGGCTCCACTGGCTCCGATGGGTCGACGGGCTCCACCGGCTCCGATGGGTCGACGGGCTCCACCGGCTCCGACGGTTCGACAAGCGCGGGCGGCGGCAGTACCGCACCCTCGGGCAGCGGTACGCCTGGTGGTTCCGGTGCGCCGGCAGGCTCGGGTGCGCCCGGCGGCAGCGGCGCCCCGTCCGGTGCGGCCTCGCCCAACTCCGGTCCCGGTGACGGCAGTTCCAGCGCCACCGCTCCCGGCGGCGGGCAGGACAGCGCCGGCACACCCAGCGGTTCGGACGGCACTCGCTCGGACGGCGGTGACGGTTCGGACGGCGCCAGCCACTACCCGCGCCCCGCCGACACCAGCGACCGGTCCTACCCCGACAACCCCTTCGACGCCCCCGGCGCCCCGGAGTCGGGCTCCGATCCCGCCGCGTCCGACTCCAGCCGGCCGCCGAGCTCTGCCGACAGCGCCGCCGACTCGCCCTCAGCGTCGCCGGCCCCGGACGCAGACACCACCCAGCGGCCCGACCCCGGAAACTCCGCGACATCACCCGAGCCGTCCGCGTCCTCCTCCGACGGCCCCTCCACCGATCGCAGCGCACACTCCACACCGGACCCCGCACCGGACTCCCGGCCCGCGCCGGACCCCGGGGCTGCCTGGGACCCCGGGCCCGCGCCGGACCCGAGCCCCCGCCCCGCACCGGAAGCCGGGCCCGCACCGGGCCCGTCGAGCCCAGCTGTGTCGAGCCCGGAAGCATCGGGCCCGGACGCGCCCCGCACGTCCCCCGAGGCGGACGGTCCGCGCTCAACTACCGTGCCCGACAACGACGTTCCCCGGCCCGCGCCGGACGGCGACTCCGTACGGCCCGCACCCGTGCCGCCCGCGCCCGAGGGCGACGCGCCCCGGCCGGCTCCGGCTCCGGCTCCGGAGGGGCCGCGTTCGGACGGCCCGGCTCCTGACACCGCTCGCGAGCCGGCACCGGCACCGGCCCACGCCTCGACCGGCGCCGACAGCGCCGCGCCCACGGGTCGTCCGGGGCCGGACGGAGGCGCCGCTGCCCCGTCCACGACCCCGCAACCGGCCGCCACCGCCGCGAGTGCCCCGCCCGTGGCAGGTGCCCCGGGTGCCGCCGACGCACCTGCCGCCGGCTCCCAGATCCCGAGCCAGGCAACCGTCGCCCCCACAACGACGGGCGGCGACGGTGCGCAGCCCGGCAGCGCGCAGCCCGCCTCGGCGTCCGGCCCGGCCTCCCCGTCCGGCGACGCGTCCCCGTCCCGTCCCGCGTCCCCGTCCGGCTCCGCGTCCCCGTCCGACGCGTCCGCCTCCGCCTCTCCTTCCGGCAGCGACCGCGGCGCTCCGACCCAGTCCGACTCCGCGCCGCCGACCGGATCGGCCCGGCCCGAGGCGGCCACATCGCCGTCCGGTCCGACGCCCGCCGACGCCGGCACCGGCAACACCCCCGGCAACGACGGGCCCGCCACCGCGGACAGCGGCGACGGCCACGGCTCCGACGACGTGTCGGACGCCTCCGACACCGACAGTGCGGACGCCTCCGACTCCCCGGTACTCGACAGCCCCGAGAGCGATGCGGCGCCGCCGCCTCCTCCGGTGAGCCCCGAGCCTCTCGCGGATGCGACGGCCGATCCGCAGGAGGCGTCGCAGCACGAGCGGGCCACCGAGTGCCCGACGGACCCGGTCAACGCCGCCACCGGCCAGATGCTGATGGAGGAGACCGACCTCTCGCTGCCCGGCATCCTTCCGCTGGTCGTCCGCCGCAAGCACAAGACCGGTTACCGCTACGGCCAGTTCTACGGCCCGAGTTGGTCCTCCACCTTCGACGAACGCCTCGAACTCGACGCCCACGGCGGCGCCCAGTGGTCCCGCCACGACTCAGCCGTCTTCTGCTACCCCACCCTCCCCACCACCCCCGACGAAACCGTCACCCCCCTCGAAGGCGACCTCTCCCACCTCACCCTCACCGGCCCGGACGAGAACGGCGTCACCACCTACCTGGTCACCGAGCCGCGCAGCGGCATCACCCGCCACTTCCTCACCGGCGACGCCGACGACCGCCGCCTCTGGCTCGCCCACCTCTCCGACCGCAACCACAACACCATCACCTTCCACCGCACCCCCGACGGTTCGCCCACCGCCGTCACCCACACCGGCGGCTACCACGTCGACGTCGCCACCACCGCCGGCCGCGTCACCGCCCTCGCCGTGCGCGACACCCGTACCGACGAGACGACCCCGGTGACCGCCTACGCCTACGACGACGCCGGGAACCTCGCCGAGATCGTGAACTCCAGTGGCCGGCCGCTCCGTTACACCTACGACGAGCACCGCCGCATCACCTCCTGGACCGACCGCAACGAGGACACCTACCGCTACCTCTACGACCACGAGGGCCGCGTCCACGAGACGGTCGGCCCCGACGGTGCGCTCTCCAGCCGCTTCGAGTACGACACCGACGCCCGCGTCACGCTGTACACCGACGCCTGCGGCGCCACCACCACCTACCAGTACAACGAACTCCACCAGGTCGTCGCGGAGACGGACCCGCTCGGCAACACCACCCGCTCGACCTGGTCCCGAGACGATCTGCTTCTGAGCCGTACCGATCCGCTCGGCCACACCACCACCCTGGAGTACGACGAGCACCGCAATCCGGTGGCCGTCCACCACCGCGACGGCACCGTCAGCCGCACCGCCCACAACCATCTGCACCTGCCCACCACCAGAACCAACCCCGACGGCAGCACGATCACCTTCGAACACGACGAGAGCGGGAACACCGTCTCCGTGACCGGGCCCGACGGCGCCACCACCCGCCTCACCCGCGACAGCTCAGGCGCCGTCACCTCGATCGTCGACCCGGCGGGCGGAACCAGGTACGCGGTCAACGACGCCGCGGGCCTGCCCGTCCGGCTCACCGACGAGCTCGGTGCGTCCACCCTTCTCCACCGGGACGCCTTCGGCCGCCCGGTGGAGACGACCGACCCGCTCGGCAGCACCACCCGACTCGTCTGGACACCAGAGGGCGGGCTACTCTCGCGCACCAACGACGAGGGCAGCACACAGAGTTGGACGTACGACGGCGAGGGCAACCGGCTCAGCCACACGGACAGCACGGGCGCGGTCACCACTTTCGAGTACACCCGTTTCGACAGGCTGGCTGCCCGTACCGATCCCGACGGCGCGCGCTACGAGTTCGTCTACGACCCCGAGTTGCGTCTGACCGGTGTCCGCAACCCCCAGGGTCTGAGCTGGGACTACCGCTACGACCCGGCCGGCCGTCTCATCGCCGAGTCCGACTTCGACAACCGCACCCAGCAGTACACCCACAACGCGGCGGGCCGCCTCACCACCCGCACCACACCCCTCGGCGAAACCGTCACCTTCACCCACGACACCGTCGGCCGCCCCACCACCAAAACCACCCCCGACGGCACCACCACCTACACCTACGACACCGCCGGACGCCTCACCGGGGCCGCCGCACCCCACTCCACCCTCACCCGCACCTACGACACGCTGGGCCGCCTCACCGCCGAAACCGTCGACGGACACACCACCCACTACACCCACGACATCCTCGGCCGCCGCACCTCACGCACCACCCCCACCGGCGCCACCACCACCTACACCCACGACACCGCCGGCAACCCCACCACCCTCACCACCGAAGGCCACCAACTCACCTTCACCCACGATGAGTTGGGCCGCGAAACCACCCGCACCCTCACCCCCGCCACCACCAGCCACACCACAGGCGACCTCGACCCCGTCACCCTCACCCACACCTGGAACCCCCTCGGCCGCCTCACCGACCAACACCTCACCACCGGCGACCACACCCTGCGCCACCGCACCCACACCTACCGCCCCGACGGCCACCTCACCGCCACCACCGACCACCACACCGGCGACACCACCCACTACCAACTCGACACCACCGGCCGCCCCCTGACCGTCACGGCCGACAACTGGACCGAGTCCTACGCCTACGACAGCGCCGGCAACCAGACCCACGCCACCTGGCCCGACCGCACCCCCAACCGCGCCGCCCGCGGCAACCGCACCTACGTCGGCACCCGCATCCAATCCGCCGGACGCATCCGCTACACCCACGACGCCGCCGGCCGCACCACCGTCCGCCGCAAAACCCGCCTCTCCCACGCACCCCACATCTGGCGCTACACCTACAACACCGAAGACCAACTCACCACCTGCACCACCCCCGACGGCACCCTCTGGACCTACACCTACGACCCCCTAGGCCGCCGCACCGCCAAACACCAATGGTCCCCAGACCGTACGACCACGGTGTCCTCCACCCACTTCACCTGGGACGGCACCCGCCTCGCCGAACAGACCGACACCACCACCGGCATCACCCTCACCTGGGACCACCACGGCCACCGCCCTCTGACCCAACTCGAACGCAAACCCCGCACTCAGGACGAGTACGACTCCCGCTTCTTCGCCATCATCACCGACCTCGTCGGCACCCCCACCGAACTCGTCGACGAAACCGGCCACATCGCCGCCTACGCACGCACCACCCTCTGGGGCACCACCAGCTGGAACCGCGACGCAACCGCCCACACACCCCTCCGCTTCCCCGGCCAATACGCCGACCCCGAAACCAACCTCCACTACAACCACCACCGCCACTACGACCCCGACACCGCCCGCTACACCACCCCCGACCCCCTCGGACTCACCCCCGCCCCCAACCCCACCACCTACGTCCACAACCCCCACACCCACACCGACCCCCTCGGACTCGCACCCTGCGAAGGGGAGCAGAACCCGCTGCCGGCCGTCGGTCCCAGCGAGGTGTGGCAGGGAGACGTCCACGGGGACGTCGTCGTGCAGGGCGGCACGGTCGAGGGAGATGTGCACGGCACCGCGGTCGTGGTGGACGGTGGCACGGTCAACGGCAATGTGCAGAACGCGGTGCAGATCGGCGGCCACAACGTCATCGGTGAACAGGGCCCGCCGGGTGCGAACACCATCACCGGCAACGTCACCGGCGTGCCCGGCCACTCGCCGGGTGTCTCGGTGCAGACCGGGCAGCTCGACGGCGGCGTCAACATCGACGGCGAACGGGTCTGGCCGTTGGAGGGCGAGGGCGCGGGCGGTGCTCGCCCACGTCACGTCACCAACCGACTCAGCGGCGATGTGAACGGCACGGCGATTCAAGCCGGTTCCATCCACGGAGGCGTCCACCTCGACTGATCCGACAGCGCGGGCGGGCCCGATCACCGAGCCGGATATGCGTTCCTGTTCAGGTCTCCGGGCTGCCCGCCCTCACCGGCTGCGGCGTTCGAGGCCTGGCTCCGCCGGGACGTGTGTGCCTGCGCGTCACTGTCCGCCGAAGCAGCGTTGATTTCACTCGCAAGTGCCTTGTTGTGCCAATTAATTGCTCGGTGCATGCTGCTTTTCGGATCACGAGTCGACGAGGCTGAGTTCTGAACGGACCGTGCGGTGGCCAACGATTTTTCGGGGTGCCGTGCGGGCGAAGAAGTGCGGGTGGAGGCGGTGCTGGCGGCCTCCGAGTCGCCACCGAAATCAGTCGTGTCGCCGAGCACCGCCAGCTTGTTCGCCGGAGAATGAAGGCGGGTGACCGCGAGTCCATCGACCCGTTCGTTCGCGACAGTTCTGCGCCGATCCGGCGAACAGTGGGCCGACGGTTCCGCAAAGGCAGAGAGTTCGTCGATTGCTCTGTTCGTCAACTCGCTGTCGGGTGAGTGGAATCGGTCGCTCAGTAAGTGGCTGACGTGCGAAGGAGGCGCGGTCGGTCGAGATGGACGGCACGGCGCTGATAATCCGTCCTCCGGTTCGCGGGGGTGTTTCGATCCGAGTATCCGTGAACCCTTGAATTCGGGCGGCGAGCAGGAGCGTGTGGTGGGTGCCGTCGCGCTGTCTGCTCGCGCGGAGCCGGTCGGAGTTCGACGCGGTGTCTCGGCCGGGAAGTTCGCACAGGAGGGCCGAGGGGGCGGGGGCGGGTCGCGCCGGTCTCCGAACGATGTGGAGCCCGGCGCGACCCGGATGACGCGACCCGGATGCCGCCTGCGAGCCGTGGGCAGTGCTGCCCCACCCGGTCCGCGCGTCGTCCGCCGCGGGGGCCGGGCGTGCGCCGCCGTCGGACGCGCCTCAGTCAGGCGGCAGTTGAGCGGCGGTCGCGGCACGTGCTGTGCCGCGACCGCCGCTCATGGGCGCGTCGCTCAGGGGCGCACCTCGCAGGAGGAGAGCAGGCAGAAGTTGATTCCCTGAAGCCCGAGTATTCCGCCCTGTTCGTTGCCGTTCTCGTTTCCGCCGACACTGCATATCGAGAGCAGGCAGAAATTCGTTCCCTGTGTGGAACGGCCCTCGCGGTCGGCGGATGCCGCCTTCTGTGAGACGTTCTGGGTGTTCTTGCTCTGGGCGGGAGCGGCCTGGGCGGCGGTTCCCGAGAAGAGCATCAGGGCTCCCGCCGCGGTGCCGACGATCGCCCAACGCTGCATGGTCGCACGGTGTTTCACGATGACTCCCAGGTGTCTGTTCGTGCGCGGTGCACAGTGTCTCTACGGAGCCGCGCGTCCCACGGATTGGTTACCCGTCGGTTTTTCTTCCGCATCGGATCCCGGGAAGTCCGCGTCGTTGCGAGCGGTCGTGTGATGCGCGTCACACGGCCAATCCGAAGCCCGCCGGCCACCGAATGCATGACATACCCGCGACCATCGCAGCCGTCGTACCCGACCGACCGTCACGGCCCATTCCACCGCCGCCACCACCAGCCGCGGCAGTCCAGAGCAAGGTGTTATCCGCGTGCCTGAAAACGAGAAGAGTCAACTTCCCGTCACCTCGGCCCAGAAGGGTCTGTGGTTCGCGCAGCAGCTCGACCCCGCCAGCCCCGCCTACAACATCGCCGAGTACGCCGACGTGCGGGGCGAGGTCGATGTCGAAGCCCTCACCAGGGCCGTCGGCCATGTGGTGCGCGAGACCGAGGCGCTGCGGGTCACCTTCGGAGAGCAGGACGGCCGACCGCACCAACTCCTCCACTCCGGCCTGGACGTACCGCTGCCGGTCGTGGATCTCCGCGACGGGCCCGATCCGTTCGGCGAGGCGATGCGGCGGATGCGCCGGGACCTCGCGCGGCCCGCGGACACCGCGGCGGGACCGCTGGTGCGCGTGACGCTCTACCGGTTGGAGCGGACGAGGTTCTTCTTCCACCAGCAGGTCCACCACCTCGCGCTGGACGGCTACGGTGCGGCGCTGGGCCTGATGAGGATCGCCGAGGTGTACGGGCAGTTCACCAGCGCTCCGCACCTGGAGGTGCCGCTTCGACCTGCTCCGCTGCTCCCCGTTCTGGAGGAGGAGCGGGAGTACCGCGACTCCGAGAAGTTCCTCGCGGACCGGGAGTTCTGGTCGGAGTACCTGGCCGGTGCCCCCGAGCCCGTCGGGCTGCGCGACGGCTCCGCAGTGCCCGCACACGTCTTCCATGCCACGGGGGAGGACCGCGACGCGCAGTGGCTGGAGCGGCTCAAGCACGCCGCGAAGGCGGCCGGTGCGGGCTGGCCCTCGATGTTCATCGCCGCCACCGCCGCCTATCTGCACCGCATCAGGGGCGTGGGGGAGGTCGTACTCGGTCTGCCGGTGACCGCTCGCCGCACGGACATCTCCCGGTCCACCCCCACCATGCTGTCCAACGTGCTGCCACTGCGGGTGGAGGTGTCCCCGGCGGACCGGGTCGACGAGCTGCTGCGGCGCACCTCGCGGCAGGTGCGCACGGTGTTGCGGCACCAGCGGTACCCGGCCGAGGACCTGCGCCGCGACCGTGGGCTCCTGCGCCGCCGCGAGCGGCTCACCGGCCCCGCGGTCAACGTGCTCGCCTTCGACGACACGCTCGCGTTCGGCCCGGCCACGGCCACCCTCCACAACCTCTCCATCGGCCCGGTCGAGGACCTGGTGGTCGCGGCGCACGCCTCGTTCGCCGACGGCGGACTGCGGTTGGACATGCTGGCCAACCCCGATCTGCACACCGAGGAGCAGCTGCACGCGCACCGGGGCCGGTTTCTGCGTCTGCTCGACGAGTTCATCGCCGACCCCTCGCGCCATCTGGGCGCGATCGGGCTCCTCGACGCCGAGGAGCACAGCCGCATAACGGGCTTCGCGGCGGGACCGCCCCGGGCCGAGGCCGTAGACGGTCAGGAGCAGGTCGCTCCCGGCGACCCGGCGGCGCTGCCCGTCCAACTCTCCCGGCAGGCCGCCCGCAGACCCCAGGACGTGGCGGTGGTCTGCCGCGGGTCCCGTCTCTCCTTCGCCGAGCTGGACAGCCGGGTGGACAGGCTGGCCCACCGCCTGGCACGGGCCGGAGCGGGGGCCGGCACCCGGGTCGCCGTGGCGCTGCCGCGCTCCACCGAGCTGGTGGTCGCGATGCTCGCGGTCATGCGGGCGGGCGCTGCCTACCTGCCGGTCGAGCCTTCGTACCCCGCCGACCGCATCGCGTTCATGCTGGCCGACTCCGCCCCCGTGGCGCTGGTCGCCGACCGGGCCACGGCGACCGCGGCCGACCCCGACGGACGCCTCGTCCGGATCGACCCAGCCGACGACCAGCCCCCGCACGTCGAGTCCTGGGCTCCCTTCGACGCGCCCTCGGGCCGGGACGCCGCCTATGTCATCTACACCTCGGGCTCCACCGGCACACCCAAGGGCGTCATCGTCGAACACCGCTCCCTGAGCAACCTGCTCGAGCACCACCGCCGCGAGTCCCACGCGGGCGCCGCCCGATCGCTCGGGCGCGGCCTCCGTGTCGCGCTGACCGCCGCCACCTCCTTCGACGCCGCCTGGGACCCGGTGCTGTGGATGGTCGCCGGCCACGAGCTGCACATCGTCGACGACCGGACCCGCCGCGACCCCGAAGCGCTGGTCGACTTCCTCCGCTCCCGTCGCATCGACGTCATCGAAACCACGCCCAGCTACCTCCAACAGATGCTGGCCGCCGGGCTGTTGGCCGACGCCGTGCACCGGCCGCGCGTGATCGCGCTGGGCGGCGAAGCCGTCAACGAAGCCCTCTGGGCGCAGCTCTCCGCCCACCCCGACCTTCTGGTCTTCAACTTCTACGGCCCCACCGAGACCACAGTGAACGCCGTCACCTCCCGCATCTCCGGCGGCACACCGGTCATCGGACGCCCCGTCAGCGGGGCCCGTGCCTATGTGCTGGACGCCGGCATGCACCCGCTGCCGGTCGGCACCGCGGGCGAGCTCTATCTCTCCGGCGAGGGCGTCGCACGCGGCTACAACGGCCGCACCGGGCTGACCGCCGACCGGTTCCTGCCCGACCCCTTCGGGCCCGCGGGCGCACGCATGTACCGCACCGGCGACCTCGCCCGCTGGCGCGAGGACGGTTCGCTGGAGTTCCACGGCCGTACCGACGGGCAGGTCAAGGTCAGAGGGTTCCGGGTGGAGCTCGGAGAGGTGGAGTCCGCCCTGACCCGGTTGCCCTCGGTCCGCGAGGCCGCGGTGGTCGCGCGCACCGGGCCCGACGGACTCGACCGGCTCGCCGCCTACGTCGTCCTCGAAACCGGCGACGACTCGGCCGCCGAAGGAGCTGCCCCCGGCGGTGCGCGGGACCAGGGGACGAGCGCTGCGGTCGCTCTGCGCGACCTGCTGGCAGCCGAACTGCCCGACCACATGGTCCCCGTGCTCTACGCCGTCGTCGACCGGCTGCCGCTGACCCCCAACGGCAAGCTGGACATCGCGGCGCTGCCCGAGGCCACACCTCCGCGCACCGGAGGCGGCGAGGGGCCGCGCACCGAGCGCGAGGCGACTCTGTGCGCCGCGTTCGCCGAAGCTCTGGGCCTGGACGCGAAGAGCGTCGGCCGCGACGACGACTTCTTCGCCATGGGCGGGCATTCGCTCCTCGCCACCCGTCTGATCAGCGGTGTCCGGTCCGCCTTCGGGGTCGAACTGCCCGTGCGTGCCCTCTTCGAGGCGCCCACTCCGGCGTCGCTGGCCGAGCGTCTGGAGCAGGCCGCACCCGCCCGCGCGGCCCTCGTGGCGACGCACCCCCGCCCCGAGCGCATACCGCTCTCCCTCGCGCAGCGCCGTCTGTGGCTGCTGGAGAGCATCGGCGAGGGCGGAGCCGCCTACCATCTGCCGCTCGCGCTGCGCCTGAGCGGCTCACTGGACCGGCATGCGCTCCGTTGTGCGCTCCAGGACCTGGTCGACCGGCACGAGAGCCTGCGCACCGTGTTCCCCGAGGACGAGCAGGGGCCCCGCCAGCAAGTGCTCCCGCCGGAGTCGGCCCGTTTGGAACTCGACGTCACACCCGCCCCGTACGGGTTGCCGCCGGCGCCCGGACGCAGCCCCTTCTCGCTCTCCGACTCCCTGCCGGTGCGTGCGGAGCTCTTCGTCCTCGAACCGACCGAGCACGTGCTGCTGCTGACGGTGCACCACATCGCCGCGGACGGCTGGTCCATGGGGCCGCTGCTGGACGACCTCGCCCGTGCCTGTGCGGCCCGCGCCGAGGGGCGTGCTCCGTCGTGGGAGCCGCTGCCGGTGCAGTACGCCGACCACACCCTCTGGCAGCAGCGGACGCTCGGTGACCCCGACGACCCGCGGAGTCCGCTCGCGGCGCAGCTCGCCCACTGGAGGTCCGTCCTCGAGGAGCTGCCGGCCGAGGTCACGTTCCCGGTGGATCGGGTGCGTTCGGTGGGTTCGGGTGGTGGGGGTGGTGGTGTGTCGTTGGTGGTGTCGCCGGAGGTGCACGGTCGTGTGGTGGCGTTGGGGCGTGAGTCGGGTGTGAGTGTGTTCATGGTGGTGCATGCGGCGTTGTCGGCGTTGTTGTGTCGGTTGGGTGGGGGTTCGGATGTGGTGGTGGGTTCGCCTGTGGCGGGTCGTTCGGATGAGGCGTTGGCGGGGTTGGTGGGGTTCTTTGTGAATACGTTGGTGTTGCGGGCGGATGTGTCGGGGGATCCGTCGTTCCGTGAGTTGTTGGGTCGGGTGCGGGAGGTGGATCTGGCGGCTTACGGGAATCAGGATGTGCCGTTCGAGAGGTTGGTGGAGGAGGTGGGGCCGGTTCGTTCGCCGGCTCGTCATCCGCTCTTCCAGGTGATGTTGGCGCTCAACAACACCGAACCTCCCCGCCTCGAACTCCCCGGCCTCACCACGCGCCACGAGCCGTCGGTGGGACGCATCGGCGCCAAGTTCGACCTGACCTGGGACCTGACCGAGCACCACACCGCCCAGGGCGCCCCCGCCGGTATGACCGGCGAACTGGAGTACAGCACCGACCTGTTCGACCGTGCCACCGCCCAGCAGTTCGCGGACCACTTCGGCCGGCTGCTGACCGCTGCCCTGGACGAACCCGAACTGCCTTTCACCGAACTGGACTTCCTCCGGCCCGCCCAGCGCCGCGCCGCACTGGACCTGGCCCCGCGCGCACCGCACAGCGACGGAGCAGGCACCGCCGTGGGTGAGGCGCCGCCGTGCACGCTCACCGACGTCTTCACCACCCAGGCCCTGGTGGCCCCGGAGCGCACCGCCGTCGTGGACGCCGAAGGCCCGGTCTCCTTCGGCGAGTTGCTCCAGCGCGTCGAGGCTCTCGCCACCCGGCTGCACGAGGAGGGCATACGGCCGGGGGACCGGGTCGCCTCGGCCCTGCCGCGCACCACCCGGCAGATCGAGGCTCTGCTCGCGGTGCTGCGCTGCGGCGCCGTACACGTGCCGCTCGACCCCACACACCCCGTCGAACGCAACCGGGTCGTCCTCGAGAACTCCCGGCCCTCGTGCGTACTGGTCGACTCCTCCTCCGCAGGTCGCCTCCCGGCCGGCGGCCACCGGCTGCTGGAGGTGGGGTCCCACCCGGGCGACGCCGTCGGGGGGAGCGCTCCCCTCCGGCACCGGCCAGCCCCGCACGACCCGGCGTACGTCCTCTACACCTCCGGCTCCACCGGCACACCCAAGGGCGTGGTCGTCGAACACCGGTCGCTGACGCGGCTGTTGGCCGGCCACCGCGCGCACCTCATGGAGAGCGCGGCGACCGACGACGACCGTCCGCTGCGGGTGGCCCTCACCGCCGCGGCCACCTTCGACGCCTCCTGGGACCCGATCCTGTGGATGGTCGCCGGCCACGAGCTGCACCTCGTCGACGACGACACCCGCCGCGACCCCGAAGCCCTCACGGAGTTCGTCCACTCCCACCGCGTCGACATGCTCGAAACCACCCCCTCCTTCCTCGAACAGCTTCGCGCCTGCGGTCTGTTCGCAGCGGAACGCCACCGACTGCGGCTGCTCGCGCTCGGCGGCGAGCCCGTGGGCGAGGCCCTGTGGAACGCACTCGCGGCGCAGACGGACATCGCCGTGTGGAACCTGTACGGCCCCACCGAGGCCACGGTCGACAGCGTCATCTGCCGGATCACCCCCGGCAGCAGCCCCCGCATCGGCTACGCCGTGGACGGCACCTTCGCGCGGGTGCTCGACGCCCGGCTTCAACCGGTCGCGCCCGGTGCCCCCGGCGAGCTCTACCTGGCGGGCGCCTCACTGGCCCGCGGCTACGAGCGCCGGACCGCACTGACCGCCGAACGGTTCCTGCCCGACCCCCACGGCCCGCCCGGCACCCGGATGTACCGCACCGGCGACCTGGTGCGCCGCCACCCGGACGGAAGCCTGCAGTACCTGGGGCGCAGCGACGACCAGGTCAAGGTCCGCGGCTTCCGCGTCGAGATCGCGGAGGTGGAGGCCGCACTCCTGCGTCACCCGGGCGTCGTCCGGGCCGCGGTCGCCGTGCGGCCGGACAGCTCCGGAGCCGGAGCCCTCGTCGCCTGGGTCGTCCGCGACGACGGACCGGGACGCACCACCGAGGACATCCGGCACTTCGCCGCCGAGCAGCTCCCCGGCTACATGGTGCCCACCGCGGTGGAGGCCGTGGCCGAACTGCCCCTCACCGTGCACGGCAAGGTCGACGTCGACGCCCTGCCCGACCCCCGCCCCGCCGGCGGCGAAGCCGGCGCCCCGCCCCGGACCGCCCAGGAGGAGACCCTCTGCGCGCTGTTCGCGGACAGCCTGGGACACGGTGCGGTCGGCCGGGACGCCGACTTCTTCGAGCTGGGAGGCCACTCGCTGCTCGCGACGCGGCTGGCGAGCCGCATCCGTACGGCGTTCGGGGTCGAACTCCCGGTCCGTGCACTCTTCGAGGCCCGCACCCCCGCGGCGCTCGCCCGCCGGCTGGACGGGGCAGCGGCTGCCCGCCCCGCCGTGCGGCCCGCCGACCGCACCGACCGCGTCCCGCTCTCGCACGCCCAGCGCCGCCTGTGGTTCCTCCATCGCATGGACCCCCAGGACCCGTCCTACAACCTCCCCATCGCCGTCCGCCTCGCCGGAACCCCGGACGTCGAGGCGCTGCACGCCGCGCTGGCCGACGTGGTGAGCCGGCACGAGACTCTGCGCACCTCCGTCCACGATCCGGCCGCGACCGACCCCGCCAGCGTCACCACAGCTTCGGGGGCCGCACGGACGGAGATCCTCCAGGTGGTGGGGGAGCCCGGTGCGGGCCCCTCGCTCAGCCGCACCACGACCACGGCCGCCGCCCTTCCGGGCGAGCTGCGGACCGCGGCCGCCCGTCCCTTCGACCTGACCACCGAACTGCCGCTGCGCGCAGAGCTGTTCACCACCGCCCCCGACCGGCACGTGCTGCTGCTGACGGTGCACCACATCGCCGCGGACGGCTGGTCCATGGGCCCGCTGGCACAGGACCTCGCCCGTGCCTATGCGGCTCGCGCCGAGGGGCGGGCTCCGTCGTGGGAGCCACTGCCGGTGCAGTACGCCGACTACGCGCTCTGGCAGCGCGAACTGCTCGGTTCCGCGGCGGACTCGCAGAGCCTGATTTCCCGTCAGCTCGCCCACTGGAAGGGCGTTCTGGCCGACCTTCCCGAGGAGATGCCCCTGCCGGTGGATCGGGTGCGTTCGGTGGGTTCGGTTGGTGGGGGTGGTGGTGTGTCGTTGGTGGTGTCGCCGGAGGTGCACGGTCGTGTGGTGGCGTTGGGGCGTGAGTCGGGTGTGAGTGTGTTCATGGTGGTGCATGCGGCGTTGTCGGCGTTGTTGTGTCGGTTGGGTGGGGGTTCGGATGTGGTGGTGGGTTCGCCTGTGGCGGGTCGTTCGGATGAGGCGTTGGCGGGGTTGGTGGGGTTCTTTGTGAATACGTTGGTGTTGCGGGCGGATGTGTCGGGGGATCCGTCGTTCCGTGAGTTGTTGGGTCGGGTGCGGGAGGTGGATCTGGCGGCTTACGGGAATCAGGATGTGCCGTTCGAGAGGTTGGTGGAGGAGGTGGGGCCGGTTCGTTCGCCGGCTCGTCATCCGCTCTTCCAGGTGATGTTGGCGCTCAACAACACCGAACGCCCCCGCCTCGAACTCCCCGGCCTGCACGCCGAGGTGGAGGGAGTCGACACCGGAGGAGCGAAGTTCGACCTCTCGTTCAGCTTCACCGGACAGGCGCCGACAGCCGGCCCGGCGGAGGACGGAGGTCTGGAGGGCACGCTGGAGTTCAGTCGCGACCTCTTCGACACCGACACCGCCCAGGACATCGCGGACCGGTTCCTGCGTCTGCTGGAGCAGGCCGTCGCCGACCCCGACACCCCGGTCTCCCGGCTGGACCTGCTCAGCGGGCCGGAGCGCGAGACCCTGCGCGCCCTCGGCGACGGCGGTGCCGGCCCCGCGGAACAAGCCACCCTGATCGACCGGTTCGACCGCTCCGTGCGTGAAGCGGGGGCCGGAGCCCTCGCCGTCACCGCGCCGGACGGGAGCCTGACCTTCTCCGAACTCGACGCGCGTTCCGAGGCGTTGGCGCACTGGCTGCACGACCGGGGCGTCACCGCCGGCGATGTCGTCGCCGTGCGCGTTCCGAGGTCCACCGACTCGATCGCCGCGCTGCTCGCCGTGCTCAAGTCCGGGGCGGTCTACGCGCCCGTCGACCCCGCGCTGCCCTCCCGGCGCGTCCGGGCCGTACTGGAGGACGCCGGTCCCGTGCTGGTCCTCACCACGACCGCCGCTGCCGCGGACCTGCCGCCCGGCACGGCCGTGGGCCTCCTCGACGAGCCCCGGACCGCGGCGGCGATCGCCGAGCGCTCCGGAGTCCGCCTCGGGAGGCGCCCGCGCGCCCGCGACGCCGCGTACCTCCTGCACACCTCCGGCTCCACCGGCCGGCCGAAGGGCGTACTGGTCGAACACCGTTCTCTCGGGCGGCTCTTCGACCACCACCGGCGGCACCTGTTCACCCCCGCCGCCGGAGCCCTGAACGTCGCACTGACCGCCTCCCTGTCCTTCGACGCCTCCTGGGACCCGGTGCAGTGGATGGTCGCGGGCCATGTGCTCCACGTCGTCGACGACCTCGTCCGCCGCGATCCCGAGGCACTGGTGGACCATGTGCGAGCGCACGGCATCGACGTTCTGGAAACCACCCCGACCCACCTCCGGCAGCTGCTGGACGCCGGACTGCTCGACCCGGACGCACCGCACCGCCCCAGCCACCTCGCTCTGGGCGGCGAGGCGGTGCCACCGGCGCTGTGGCGCCGTCTGCGGGAGGCACCGGGACTGACCTGCTGGAACCTCTACGGCCCCACCGAGACGACCGTCGACACCCTGGAGGCGCTGCTCACCGACACCCCCGGACCGGTGCTCGGCAGACCGGTGACCGGCACCCGCGCCCATGTTCTGGACGACCGTCTGGGCCTGGCCCCGATCGGCGTCCCCGGAGAGCTCTACCTCGGCGGGGACAGCCTCGCCCGCGGGTACTTCGACCGTCCCGCGGAGACGGCCACCCGCTTCCTGCCGGACCCCTACGGTCCCGCGGGGGAGCGGATGTACCGCACCGGCGACCTCGTCCGCCGCACCCGCAGCGGAGACCTGGAGTTCCTGGGCCGCGCCGACTCCCAGGTCCAGGTGCGCGGCTTCCGCGTCGAGCCGGAGGAGGTGTCCGCCGTACTGGAGAAGCACCCGGCCGTCGCCCGTGCCGCGGTGGTCCTCGACGCGGACGAGACCGCCGGCGGCCGTCTGCTGGCCTGTCTCGTCCCGAGCTCCGCGAGTACCGGCGAGGGGAACGGCGAGCCGTCCCCGGCCGGTGACGGCGGCATCGACACCGACGCGGTGCGCGAACACGCCGCGTGCTTCCTGCCCGACTACATGGTCCCCTCGCTGTGGACCGTGCTCGAAGCGCTGCCGCTGACCGCCAGCGGCAAGCTCGACCGCAGTGCGCTGCCCGCCCCCACCGTCACCGGCCGCCCGCGCGGCCGAGGCCCCCGCAACCCGCGCGAGGAGATGCTGTGCACCCTCTTCGCCGAGACTCTGGGTCGTGAACAGGTGGGCGCCGACGAGGACTTCTTCGCGCTCGGCGGCCACTCCCTGCTGGCCACCGGGCTCATCGGCCGCATCCGGCAGGTCCTCGGAGTCGAGCTCGGCATCCGGGCCCTCTTCGAGTCGCCGACGGTCGAGGCACTCGCCGCCCGGCTGGAGACGGACGCCGAGGAGGACTCGCTCGCGGTACTGCTGCCGCTGCGCACCAGCGGCGACCGGCGACCGCTGTTCTGCTTCCCCCCGGCCAGCGGCATCTCCTGGTGCTACACGGGCTTCCTGCGCCACCTGGACCCGGGACAGCCGCTCTACGGACTGCAGAGCCCCGTGCTGCGAGGAGAGGCCCCCTACCCCTCGGACATGGCCGAGATGGCCGAGATCTACATCCGGGCGATCCGCTCGGTCCAGCCCCACGGCCCGTACCGGCTGCTGGGCTGGTCCTTCGGCGGCAACGTCGCACACGAGGCCGCGGTGCTGCTGCGCCGGGCGGGCGAGGAGGTCGAACTCCTCGCTCTGCTGGACGCCTTCCCGCTCGCACCGCAGGACGGGCTGGAGGACGCCGACCGCGACACGGTCTTCCGCGCCCTCCTCGTCAACCTCGGGATCGAGGCTGCGGCGCTGGAGAGCAGCGAGGCCGTCGACGCCTCGGTGGTGCGCAGGGAACTCCTGCGCACGGGCAACCCGCTGGGTGCGCTCGAACCCGCCACGATCGACGCCATGGTGGAGAACTTCGCCGGTCAGGCGCGCGTGATGCGCCACCACACGCCCGGCGTCCTCGACCGCGACGTGCTCTTCTTCACCGCCACCGAGGGCCGCACCGAAGCCGCCTCCGGGCCTCAGCTCTGGGCTCCCTACGTCACCGGGCGCTTCGACAACCACAACGTGCCCTTCGCGCACGCCCGGTTGACCGAGCCCGGCGCCACCGAGCACATCGTCCCGCTGCTGGCAGCCGCCCTCCGCGCACTGCCCGACGAGCCCACCGCCTGACAGCGAAGGCGGGCCACCGGGCACGGCACGGCAGCCGGTCGACCTCTCGCACAGCGCCACCGCGCCGAGCACGCCGACTCCCGACCCCGAACCACCGACCCCGAACCACCGACCGCGAACCACCGACAACACCACCGCACCCCCGGCGCCGGCGCACGGTGCCGAACCACAAGGAGAGATCGAGATGACCAACCCCTTCGACGACCCCCGCACCCAGCACCGCGTCGTGGTCAACGACGAGGGCCAGCACGCGCTGTGGCCCTCCTTCGCCGCGATACCGCAGGGCTGGACCGAGGTCTTCGGCCCGCAGGACCGCACCGTCTGCCTGGACTGGGTCGACCGCAACTGGACCGACCTCACCCCGCGCAGCGCCGTCGCCGCCCGGTGACCGCACACCGCACGACACACCGCACGACGCCTTTCCCACCCGACGCGACAGAGCCAGAAGGGCACCCATGACCGGCCAGGACAGCTCGCCCGCGATCAGCGCGGAGGGCCTGACCCGAAGCTTCGGAGCCAAGCAGGCACTCGGCGGCATCGACCTGAGCGTGCCGCCGGGAACGGTGATGGGTCTGCTCGGCCCCAACGGCGCCGGAAAGACCACCGTGGTGCGCGTCCTGTCCACCCTGCTGCTGCCGGACTCCGGGACCGCGCACGTCGCCGGCCACGACGTGCTGCGCGAACCGGAGGCGGTGCGCAGACGGCTCGGACTCTCCGGGCAGTACGCCGCCGTCGACCCCAAACTGACGGCGCGCGAGAACCTCTACCTGGTCGCCCGCCTCTACGGGATGCGCCGCAGACAGGCGCGCCGCCGAGCCGGGGAGCTGCTGGCCCGCTTCGCGCTCGAGGAAGTCGCCGACCAGCTAAGCGGGTCGTTCTCGGGCGGCACCCGGCGCCGACTCGACCTCGCCGGGGCCCTGGTGGTTCGCCCCTCGGTGGTGGTGCTCGACGAGCCGACCACCGGGCTCGACCCGCGGGGACGCGCCGACACCTGGCGCTCGGTCCAGGAGTTGGTCTCCGAGGGCACCACCGTCCTGCTGACCACGCAGTATCTGGAGGAGGCGGACCAGCTCGCGGACAGCATCGCCGTCATCGACCGCGGCCGTGTCGTCGCACGCGGCACGGCCGGCGAGCTCAAGGCGACCGTCGGCGGAGAACGGCTGAGCCTGACCGTCCCCCAGCCGCGGCACCGCTCCCTCGCCTGGACGATCCTCGCCTCGCTGGGGCCGCACATGCCCGAACACGACGACCGTACGGGCCGGTTCAACGTGGCCACCGAACTCGGCGCGCACACTCTGGAGCGGGCGCTCGCCGAGCTGCGCCGTGCGGACATCCCCGTCCGCGACGTCGCCCTCGCTCCGCCCACGCTGGACGACGCCTTCCTCGCCCTGACCGGCCGCCCCGCCGCCGACGCGCCACCGGAGCAGTTCACGGCCGACCAGGGCCGGTTGGCCGCCCCGCGGGAGCCGGCGGACCCGGACACTCTCGACCTCACCGCGACTCCACCAGCCGTCCCGCAGCACCACCGAGAGGAAGCCGGCACATGGCCGCGATGACCCACGCCGGACGGGACGCCTCGATCATCGCCTGGCGAAATCTGCTCAACCTGCGCCGGACCCCCGGATCGGTGGTCGCCGCTCTCGTCCAGCCACTGATGTTCGTCCTGCTTCTGGCGTATGTCTTCGGCGGCAGCCTCGGCGGCGACGACTACCGCGTGTACCTGATGGGCGGCATCTTCGTGCAGGCCGTCACCTTCAACGCGAGCTTCACCGCGCTCGGGCTGGCCAACGACATGGACAAGGGCCTGGTCGACCGATTCCGCTCACTGCCGACGCCCCGTCTGTCCGTCGTCCTCGGCCGCACACTGTCCGACCTCGTGATGAGCGCCGTGACCCTGACGGTTACCGCGCTGTGCGGACTGGCCGTCGGGTGGCGGGTGCAGGCGTCGCCGGGGGAGGCAGCGCTCGCCTTTCTCGTCATCCTCGCCTTCGCCTTCGCGATGTCCTGGGTCGGCGCGACCATCGGTCTGACCTCGCGCAGCGTCGAGGTCGCCCAGAGCGCCGGGCTCATCTGGCTCTTCCCCGTCACCTTCGTCTCCTCCGCCTTCGTGTCCACCGCGGACATGCCGGGGCCGCTGCGCCACGTCGCGGAGTGGAACCCCATCTCCGCCACCGCCACCGCCGCCCGCGACCTGTTCGGCAACCAGCCTCCGCCCGGCCTGGAGACCGCTGCCTCCTGGCCAGTGCAGAACGCCCTGCCGTACTCCCTGATGACCACCGCGGCGATCACCGCGCTGTTCATGTCCCTGGCCATCCACCGCTACCGCCGCATCACCCGTGGCTGAGGTCGCGGCGTCCGGTCAGCGCAGGCGGACGGAGGTCGCCTCGTAGCGGACGGCCACGCCGTCGGAGGGACCGCGGCAGGTGAGTCGGCGCGGCGGGGAGCGCCGGGCGACGATCTCCACATCGAGCTCCGCCGGATGCGGGGGGCGGCCGAGGACGCGGATGTGCCAGCCCTCCCCGGAACGCTCCGTCGAGGCGATCGCGTAGTCGTGCCGTCCCGCCGGGCCGAAGCGTTCGAGCACCGCCGCGACGGCCGCCTGCTGCGGCGGACGAAGAGTGGTGTAGCCGCGCAGATAGCCGGCGTGGATGCGGTCGGCCAGATGCTCCTCGACCACGGCGAGCGACGAACGTGCGTCCAGGCCGCCGTAGTAGACGCCGTCGGGCAGCAGGACGACATTGGCCGCGAAGCGGTCGCCGCCGACGTGGGTGCACTCCCACACCGCCTCGGGCCAGCGTTCGCTCAGCGCCCGGCCCACGGGCCGCCCGCGCACCGCGCAGCAGGCGTCGTGCAGACCGTGGGCGCAGACCAGCACGACGGGCGGCAGGCCGAGTTCGCCCGGGCTCTCCAGCGCGTCCGCGATCTGCGCCAGGTCGCGGTCGCGCCGCCAACTGCCCCACTGCTGGCTCAGCCCGTCCGGTCCGCCGTGGCGCAGCACCGCCCACCGGTCGCTGCCGTCGGCCCGGCGGCGGCCGTGCCGTCTGATCAGGAGGACGCGTGCCCGAGCCGCCCGGGCCGCGGAGTGGACGAGCGCCTTGACGGCCGGATCGAGGTCCAGCCCGTCGAAGCCGTTGGCGGGCCAGCCGCCCCGGTGCTCGACGAGCACCCAGACCGTCCCGTGCGGCGCGGTGCCCGCACACGGATCGCCGCGGGCACGGGCCGCCTCGGCGCAGAAGAACCGTCCTGCGTACGGCGGTTGGACCGCGTTCACCGGTCCGCCGGTACCAGCAGGCCCGCGCGGAGCAGCCGGGCGGCGAGATCCACACCGAGATCGCCCGCGGTGTGCACACTGCCGTCCAACAGCCTCGAGACGCGCGGGAGTTCGGCCTCCGAGAAGTCCAGCCATCCCACCCGACTGGAGAGCCTGGTGCCGTCGAGACGGGCCTGGACCGCCTGCCGCAGTCGGACCGGCGTGGCGGGCCCCAGAGCGCGCAGCGCGGCGAGCTGGGCCAGCGGACCCAGCGGCCCGGGGCGTGCCTGTGCACGTCGTGCCCGGTGGAAGCGGGGCGCCGGATCGGCGTCGGCGACCGCCGCCAGCAGCCGCGTACGGATCACCTCGATCTCGGCGTCCAGATCCTCGGAGCCCAGCGGGAGGGTGCCGCGGGCCGCGGGGTCGTCCCTGAGCGCGGCCAGCGCGGCCCCGGTGAGCTGCTCGGCCAGGGCGTAGCGGGTCCAGGCGTGGACCCCGAGCGTCAGATGGATCGACACCTCGCCCCGCGCCTGCGCGGAGTGCAGCCAGCCGCGCGGCAGATAGAGCACGTCGCCGGGCCGCAGCACCGCGTCCAGCGCGGGCTCGTCGTCCCGGGCCGCCTCGGCCACGGCAGCCCGGTGATCGGTCCACGGCTGGTCGCGCAGCGGCTGGGGCAGTACGGGTTCGTGAACGACCCAGCGCTTCGCGCCCTCGATCTGGAGCACGAAGACGTCGTGCACGTCGTAGTGGGCGTCGAACCCCCGGTTCTGCGGCGGCGTCACATACGCGTTGGCCTGCACAGGGTGGCCCAACTCGCCGGCGAGCGCGGTGACCAGCTCGGCCACCGGCTCCCAGGTGCGGTGCAGCGCCTGCAGCACGAGCGTCGCCCCGTCGGCGAAGGCGCGCCAGAGCGCCGTGTCGTCGAGCTGGTCGGCGACGGTGGCGCCGACACCGGCCGGGGAGGTGAACGACGATTCCGGCAGCGTCGACCCGTTCTTGGCCACGCGCAGGAACGGAGTGCGCAGACCCCGGCGCGCCACCAGCTCGTCCACGGCGGACGCGGAGAACAGGTCCGAGAAGTCGTCGGCGCTCCGGGTCAGCAGCGGCCTGCGGGCCCAGACGTCGCGCGCGAACTCATCGCGGCCGAGCCCGGTCAGACGCGACTCCAGGACGCCACCCCGCGGGGCGGCGTCCCGGGTTTCGGTGCGCGGGAGGCTCAAGAGCGGCCCGCCCCTCCGTCGGCGCCACCGTCGTGCACGCCCGGAGTGCCGGCCGCGCCGCCGTCCGCGGGACCCTCGGCACCGTCGTCGGCGCCGCCGTCCGCGCCGCCGTCCGCGCCGCCGTCCGCACCTCCGTCCGCGCCGCCGTCCGCGCCGCCGTCGTGGACGCCGGGAGTGCCCTCGGCCCCGCCGTCGGCCGGGCCCTCCGCGCCGCCGTCTGCACCTCCGTCGTGCACGCCCGGGGTGCCGGCCGCGCCGCCGTCCGCAGGGCCTTCGGCGCCGCTGTCGGCGCCGCCGTCCGCACCTCCGTCCGCGCCGCCGTCGTGGACGCCGGGTGTGCCCGCCGCGCCGCCGTCCGCGGGGCCCTCTTCCTCGTTCGACCTGTCCTCGGAATGCACCATCGTTCCTCCCATGAGTTGCTGCGCGACCGGGCCCGGCCGGTCTCGGGAGACCGAGACTCTGCGGTGCGCCGCACTGCTCGGCGGGCGCCCGGAAACTTCGCCGGACCGGTACCGCGGCAGAAGGGCCCGCTCTCGGTGCAGCGGTTGTCGGGTCGTGTCCACGCCTCCCGCGCTCTCGAAAGCGCGTACCTCTTCACACCGTAATCGGGCGATTCGAACTCGCAACCGAGAGCATTCGGCACGACGCGGCGGTGCGTGGACGACCCGTGCACGCGGCTGTTCCGTCGACCTCCGCCCGCGCCGCCCGCGCCGCCCGCGAGGGCGAACGGGCACCGTCGGACGGCGGTGGCGGGCGGGCCACGTGCGGTCTGGCCACGGGCGGTCGGAGTCGCAGGGTGCGTGGCGTCGCCCGGACGAACTCCGTTGCTCAGGAGGGCCGTTCACGATGCGCCCCGGAGGACCGCGGCGGCCCGGCCCGCGCTCCCGACCTGTCACGCTCGCGCCGCACCGCGGGGCCGGACACGGGCCGATGCACGTACGGCGCCCGGGACACCCCGGCAGGCGCACCGGATCGCTGTCGCCTGCCGCGCGTGGTGCCGCACCCGCACCCGTCACCCGTCACCCGAACCCGCACGTACGCCCGCACTCGTCACCCGCACTCGTCCCGCCGCGCGTCCGTTGCGTGCGGCCGACGGCACCGCGCGCCGCCGCTCAGCGGGTGTGCCGGCCGGGGGAGCTGCGGCCGCGCAGGGCCGAGGCGGCGAGCACCAGCGCACTGGCGCCGAAGAGCGCGGCCGTGACCAGCAGCCAGTTGGTCAGGAAACGGTCGGAGGACAGGCCGGAGGCCGCTCGGTAGGCGTCCTCCGTTCTCCCGCTGATCGTCGGGAACCAGACGAGCAGCAACAGGAGCGAGAGCGCGGCCGGCACCCGTACGTACACCGCGAGGTCCCGTTCACCGAGGGCCCCGGCCGTCGCCAGCAGGGCCCGGTCCGCGGCCGAGTACAGCGGCAGCAGTACGAGGTCGTGCAGCAGCGCCGCCCCGACGATCCACAGGACCACGCCGAGCCAATCGTCGGCGAGCAACCGGATGCCGACGTAGGCGGAGAGCGTGAACGAGCAGGGGAGCAGGGCGAGTTGGAACGGACTGCCCAGCGGCAGCCGCGGCCCGGAGGTGCCTTTGACGGTCTTGCGGTCCGACACGGGTCACAGCCTCTCGAAGTTCAGCCGGGCCACCCACTTGGTGTTGAGCACCCCGGGTGCGGCCGGCACGATGACGCGCGCCGGATAGCCGTGGTCCGGTGAGAGCGGCGCGCCGTTGACGTACAGCGCGAGCAGGGAGCGCGGATCGGCCACCTGGTTGGCCCGCAGCGCGCCTCGCCGGAACGCGCCCCGCCGCTGGAGGGATTCGACGATCACGTCCGGGGGAGGGCCGTCGCCGCCGTGTCCGACCAGGGCGGCGAGGTCGCTCAGCCGCACGCCCCGCCACCGCTGGTCGCCCGTGGACCAGCCCTCGACGCAGGCGATCGGCAACTCGGCTGTGTGCAGGGGCATTTCGGCGAGCTGGGCACGGCTGAGGCGCACCGTCCCGGTACGCCCGACGACCGTCAGACGCCAGGTGTCCGCGGCGGTCTCGGCGGCTTCGATGCCCGCGGCGGCAGCGGTCTTGTTGATCTGGAAACCGTTCGGTCCGCCGCCCGGTTCGGGCCCTCCGCGCGGGGCGAGCAGCGCGGTCGGTCGCAGGACGTCGAAGCTGCGCCCGACAGTGGTGGCGAACAGGAGCGCCGAGCCGCCGCCCGCGAACCAGAGGGCGCCGCGCCGCGAGACGGTCGGCGGGTCGGGCTCGGGCGCGGCCAGGACGTCCGTACGGTCCCGCGGTTCGGCCTTCCGGAGAGTCCGCAGGTTCCGCACCGCGACCGGTACGCGGAGCACGGCGTGGGTGAGGAACGCCGCGAGGAAGATCCAGGCCCCGTAGAAGTGCAGCGGGTAGAAGGAGCCCGGGAAGAGGTAGTCCAGCTGGACGTTCAGCACCCCGGTCGCGAAGACGAACAGGCCGCCGCCGACCAGCAGAAGCAGCGAGATCCGCTCCAGCCCGTGGGCGAGGGAGCGAACCGGCGGCAGCGCGAACAGCCGCGGAACCACCGACCACAGCTTGGCCAGCAGCACCGGCACCAAGGTGATGCCGAGGGTCACGTGCACACCCTGGTTCAGCCGGTACAGCCAGTGCGGATCGGTCGGCCAGGAGAACAGGTAGAAGCCGAGCAGCCCCTTGTCGGGGGTCTTGTCGTTCACCGGCGACAGGTCCGGGTTGTACGCGGCGTAGGAGAGCAGGCCGGTCAGGAACAGCACGGGGACGCCTACCAGCAGTACCAGGCCGAGCACGGAGGTCAGGCGGGTGCCGCGAAGCGGGCTGCGCCAGAAACGCGGTGAGGTGGGCAGTACGGGGAGGTCGCGCATGCCGCGACCGTAGGACCGCAGCGCCCGCAACCCGGTGCCCGACCTGCGAGGAGAGCCGAGGCCCGGCGGTTCGTTCACCGAACGGCCGTGTCCGGGCGTCTCTCGCGGCTCCAACGGCCGTGCCCGCGCGTCCCTCGCGGCTCGAACGGCCGTGTCCGGGCGTCTCTCGCGGCTCGAACGGCCGTGTCCGGGACCTACCGGCCGACGACCGGCACTTCCCACCCACCCGCCGCACCGGCCCCGTTGACACTGGTCCACGCCAATATTGGTGCGCACCCGTTGGGCGGGGGCACTGGTACCCGACCCCGCCGCTCGCGATAGTGGAGTGATCCGCCGCACAACGGCCGGCCGCCGCCCGTACACCGAACTGGGGGACCCCACCGCATGAGCCGAACTTCCGCCACTCGCCGTACCGTTCTGACCGCGGCGCTCGCAGCAGCCGCCGGTCTCGGTGCCGCGTCCGCCGCGCACGCGTCCGCGTCGGGGGCCCGCCTCCCGGCAGGTCCCCGCACCCCCGCCGGCCTCGCCGGACCCGCCGCCCGCCACGCCGCCGAGGAGTCGACAGTGAGCTACCACGCCTGGACGACCGCGGCGGACTGGGCCACCGGCACCGGCGAGGGCACCCGTGTCGAGGCGGTCAAGCGCGCCGGGATCGTCATCGACAGCGCGCAGGGCACGGTGGAGTACGAGGACCCGCACGGCGGCACCGAGACCACCAGCTGGGAGTACGCGCGCTGGACCGGCCCGGTCACCGAACTGGACACCCCCGCCACCGAGCTGATCGCCTCGTGGAACGCCCGTACGCCGGAAGGCAGTTGGGTGCGCACCGAGGTGCAGGGCACCTACACCGACGGCGAGACCACCCCGTGGTACACCCTCGGCATCTGGGCCTCCGGCGACGGCAGCGACGTACCGCGGCGCACCTCCGTCGACGACCAGGGCGACGACCGCACCTCGGTGTGGACCGACACCGTCTCCGTCGACGACGCGGAGGCCGGCCCGCTGCTGGCCGCCTTCCAGCTGCGGCTGACACTGCTCCGCACACCCGGCTCGGACGCGACCCCGACCGTGTGGCGCGGCGGCGTGATGGCCTCCGCGGTGCCGGACCGCTTCGAGGTGCCGGCCTCCGAGCCCGGCGAGGCGAGCGGCGTGGAACTGGACGTGCCCACCTACTCCCAGAACGTCCACGTGGGCCGCTACCCCGAGTACGACAACGGCGGCGAGGCATGGTGCAGCCCCACCTCCTCGCAGATGATCATCGAGTACTGGGGGCGCCGGCCCAGCGAGGAGGACCTCGCCTGGGTCGAGCCGGAGTACGACGACCCACAGGTCTGCCACGCCGCCCGCCAGACCTTCGACTACCAGTACCAGGGCTGCGGCAACTGGCCGTTCAACGCCGCCTACGCCGCCACCTACCGCGACATGCAGGGCATCGTGCTCCGGCTGGACTCCCTCGCGGACGTGGAGCACCTGATCCGCGCGGGCATCCCGCTGATCACCTCCCAGTCCTTCCTCGCCGAGGAGTTGGACGGCGCCGGCTACGGCACCGCGGGCCACCTGATGACCGTCGTCGGCTTCACCGAGGACGGCGACGTCATCGCCAACGACCCCGCCGGCAGCGACAACAGCGACGTCCGCCACGTCTACAAGCGCAGGCAGTGGGAAAATATCTGGCTGCGCACCAAGCGCTACAACGCGGAGGGCAAGGAGGCGTCCGGCTCCGGCGGCGTCTGCTACATCTACCTCCCCGCCAAGCCGAGCGCAGTCCAGCGCCGCGCACTGGCAGACCTCGGCATCCGCTGAGAAGCCGCCGGGGGTGCCGTCTCGAAGCAGTCGAGACGGCACCCCGGCAGACCCGACCGCCCGCCGGGGAGTCTCAGGGAGTCTTGCCCGGCAGCGCCTCGAATCAGAACCGGTACGCCTCACGCCCACGGCCGCCCGCCACCGGTGTCACGGGCGCGTACGCCCCTCCAGAGCTGATGATGACGTCGGCCCTTCGTCCGGAAGTGGCCCGTCCTCGTGCGTTGCGAGCCCTCCAGGGCTGATGACGACTCGGGCGTGGGGTGAAGAGCAGCGGCGAGCGTCTCGTGTTGCGAGCCCTCCAGGGCTGATGACGACGGCCTCCCGTGGGTCGGCGTCGTCGGCGCCTGCATGTTGCGAGCCCTCCAGGGCTGATGACGACGCGGTGTGCACGGCCCCGTAGAGACAGCGGGCCCCGTGTTGCGAGCCCTCCAGGGCTGATGACGACGTGCAGTAACGCAGTGATGCAGTAGCGCAGTGCCTACTGTTGCGAGCCCTCCAGGGCTGATGACGACTGCTGCCTGAGCACTACAGCGTGTGCGCCGCCTGCGGGTTGCGAGCCCTCCAGGGCTGATGACGACGCCCCGTTGTCCGGGTCCTGAAGGGCCAGGAGCACATGTTGCGAGCCCTCCAGGGCTGATGACGACGTCCTGGTGAGCGTTCCGTTGGTGATCCAACTGCGGGTTGCGAGCCCTCCAGGGCTGATGACGACGTGTCCGGCCTCCAGGCTCGGCTGATGGCGTTGATGGTGTTGCGAGCCCTCCAGGGCTGATGACGACGGGTGGTGGTCCCGCCAGTGGCCGATCCGGTCTCGGGGTTGCGAGCCCTCCAGGGCTGATGACGACGTGATAGACGCCCTCCAATACCTGCCCGGCGGGTACAGGTTGCGAGCCCTCCAGGGCTGATGACGACGTCCACGCTGTGGTCGAGCATGTGGCGGGTGAGGAGGTTGCGAGCCCTCCAGGGCTGATGACGACGACAGTTGACCGCGTCATCAACCCCCGGCCGGCGCCGTTGCGAGCCCTCCAGGGCTGATGACGACGCTGGTGGCGGTCGGTTCGGCGGTCGCGTGCGCCTGTTGCGAGCCCTCCAGGGCTGATGACGACCCGACAGGACGCGTTGCTCGTGACGAGCGTACAGAGGTTGCGAGCCCTCCAGGGCTGATGACGACCCGAAGGTAAAGCTGCTGGTCGGGGCGGTCTTGAGGTGGGCTGTCGGGCTGGTTACCGCAGCGTTCTGGCGGTAGTGCATCAGTGCAGGTCAGAGTGGTGGGCTGGTTCGCGTGTTGACGTCCCGGAGCCATTGTCAGTGCCACCGACTAGCTTACGAGCTCACCGCTGTGAGGGCAGGCAGTCGGTTGAGGTGGCGGCACTCAGTCACGCGCAGTGATACTTCTGGCTATTTATGCATTCTCATCACCTTTGTTCCCGTGTCGGAATACAGTGCTTCGCAGCCATTGAGGTCTGTACGCGAGGGCTCAACTGTCGCTGAACCAGCAAGACTTGGGAGTGGGATGCGGGTCAGGGTGGACGTCGACGCGAACGTTCCGAGCTTGCCGTGGAACGAAGTGCACGGGCCGGCCCGTGGCGTGGTCTATGACCTGATCGGTAGCCAGAATCGTGAACTGGCACAGTCGTTGCACGACACCGGGTGGAAGGGCCAGCCTCTGAAGCCGCTTGGAACGACGAGCCCGCAGTTCAAGGGTGCCCCGAGGAAGAACGGCGTTTACACGACGTCGCGGGATGGGGCGTTGTGGTTCGGCTCGCCGGTTCCGGAGATCGCGGCGGTGTTGATTGCCGCCCTGGCCGGCCGGTCCGAGCTTGTGTGGGGCTCTGCTCGTCTCGGCATCCGAGGATTCACTGTTGATGTTTCTGCGCCGGCGGGGGAGGGGCCGGTGGAGCTTCGCACGGCCACCCCTGTGATCGTCAAGCACGAGAACCGCTATCTCCTGCCGGGAGACGAGCACTATCTCGAGCGGCTGCAGCACAACCTGATGCACAAGGCGGACGTTCTCGGGCTTCCGGCGCCTACTGGGCTTCAGATTCTGGAGAGCGGCCCGCGACGTCGTTTCAGCGTGCGGGGAGCACCTCGTATCGGCGCTCAGGTGCGGGTCGCGATGGAGGCTGACGCACGCTTCGTGGACGGTCTGCGGTCGTGGGGGCTGGGACTGGACACGGTCCAGGGCTTCGGGTGGATTCGGTGAGCGGTGTGAAGGAGGCGGTGGCGCCGCTGTCGTTGACGAGTCATCCGCTGCAACGTGCAGGTGCCTGGGCGGTGGCAGTACTGGCTGAGAGGCATGGCCCGCAGTACGTCACGAGTGGGGACTTGGACGCTGTGGTCTCGCGGCTCGTGGCCGATGTCGTGAACGCGGCCTCAGCCGCGAAGGGGACGTGCTTGACCACTACGGCAACCACGCCGGACATTTCGCACCGTCCGACTCCATGGCCTCGGCGAGCGTCGTCCGACGGCAGGTCCTCGCCACCGCGGACGACGAGGGACGCGCCCACATCGGACGTTCCCTCGTTCTCGCAACAGCGGAGAACCTG
Organism: Streptomyces sp. XM4193; assembly: GCF_023072595.1. GTDB lineage: Bacteria > Actinomycetota > Actinomycetes > Streptomycetales > Streptomycetaceae > Streptomyces. The sequence continues at coordinate 126,221 of NZ_JALLGK010000006.1, read as the reverse complement.
CGCTGGGCCCTGGACACAGACCTCCTCGACGCTGCCCTGGACACCCTGCGAGCCGCGCTTCCGCAGGCCGCGACCAGCGAGGAGATCATGGGACAGGAAGGCAACTTTCGACGGACCGGCTGGGCAGTCCTGGACACCCAACTGCCGGCCTGGCTAAGACTGAACGGTCGAACCCGCCGGCCACCCACCAACGCCGGCAACGCGTTCGTCAGCTACCTCAACGCACTCGTCTACGCCCGCGTCCTGACCGCCCTGCGCACCACACCGCTGCATCCCGCCATCGGCTTCCTGCACTCCGACACCGACCGGCGCCGCAACACCCTCGAGCTCGACCTGGCCGAGCCCTTCAAGCCACTCTTCGCCGAACGCCTCCTCAAGCGAGCCGCAAGTCAGAAGACCTTGAAGCCGTCCGACTTCGAGACCGAGGTGGGCAAGGCATCTCTGAGCAAGGACGGCCGCAAGAAGGTCGCGGCGCTGATGAAGGAGGAACTGGCCACCTCCGTCCACCACCGCAAACTCAAGCGCAAGGTCAGCTACGAGGAACTGATTCACCTCGAAGCCCTCAAGATCGTCCGGATGTGCCTCGAAGGCAGCCCGTACAAGCCGTTCCACCCGTGGTGGTGATCAACGATCTTCGTCATCCTCGTCTACGACACGGCCGTCGAACGAAACCCCAAGGTGCTGAAGACGTGCCGCAAATACCTGCACTGGACACAGCGAAGCGTCTTCCAGGGCGAACTCTCCACCGCCCAGTACCGCGCCCTGACGGCAGCCCTGAACGCCGTCATCGACCCCACCCACGACAGCATCGTGACCTACCGGACCAGGTCACCTGACCTGGTCGAAACCGCCACCCTCGGCATAGACCTCGGAGGCCCCGGCGACATCCTGTGACGCTGCCGAGGTCGGGCGTTGCGGCTTCTCCCAACGATGCCCTCCAAGCACCACAGCTGGGTCGGCCCGACCTCATGGCGAACCTTCCACGGCTGCTTGAGCCTGCAGTCGGTCACACCGTCGTGGCTCTGGTGTGCTCTAGAGCCCTGTGCCCGTACGTCGATCAGTGGGTAGCGGTGGTCGGGAGCGGCGGAAGAGACGCTGCCAGCCACTGGGTGCGGTCGCGTTTGACCGTCTGGGTATGACTTGGATTCCTACGAGGCGGACCAACCAGCATTGCGAGCCCTCCAGGGCTGATGACGAGGGCAGCGCATCCGCGCCACCGGCCCGTGTCCACCCGGGTTGCGAGCCCTCCAGGGCTGATTACGAGCGGCCACCGCGCCGGTGCCGTTGCTGGACTCGATTCGTTGCGAGCCCTCCAGGGCTGATTACGAGGGCCCGTGGACCCGGACGACGACTACCCATCCGTCATGTTGCGAGCCCTCCAGGGCTGATTACGAGCTGCTCCCGGCGTCACCCGCGAGCAGGTGCTCCTGTCGTTGCGAGCCCTCCAGGGCTGATTACGAGCTGGCCGCTCTACGACCCCGAACTTGGCGCGCTCACGTTGCGAGCCCTCCAGGGCTGATTACGAGCCTGGCGTCTTTCTCTGTGGTCTACCTGGAGAATCAGTTGCGAGCCCTCCAGGGCTGATTACGAGCGCGTATGGCGCCAGGCCCACGCACGCGAGGTCCGCCACAAGTTGCGAGCCCTCCAGGGCTGATGACGAGCCAGTTCGCCTGCTTGGTGGGCGCGGTTCTCTAGATGTTGCGAGCCCTCCAGGGCTGATGACGAGCTCATCCGCGCCCACCACTACTCGCGGGTGGCGTTCGCGTTGCGAGCCCTCCAGGGCTGATGACGAGTCGGCGTACCGGTCTGACGGGACAGCATGAGGAGGTTGCGAGCCCTCCAGGGCTGATGACGAGCTGGAGGCGGACACCGGACGGCAGCAGGCCGTCTCCGAGTTGCGAGCCCTCCAGGGCTGATGACGAGCAGCTCGTAAGTGCCGGGCGGCCAGGCGTCATCCATCTGTTGCGAGCCCTCCAGGGCTGATGACGAGCTCATCGCAGACAACGCCGGGCTCGGGCCGGTGATGGCGTTGCGAGCCCTCCAGGGCTCGGCCTCACCTGACGAGGAGTACCGTTGCGAGCCCTCCAGGGCTGATGACGAGCCAGCCGCTGGAGTCGGTCCGCGTCGCCCTTGACCTGGGGTTGCGAGCCCTCCAGGGCTGATGACGAGCCTGGTCGGCCGTCAGCGTCCACACGCCCTTGCTGTGTTGCGAGCCCTCCAGGGCTGATGACGAGGCGAGAGTAAAGCCTCAGGTGGGAGCCGGTCTTCTGGCGGTTGGCGGGTGAATTAGTGCAGCATTCCGGCGGTAGTGCATCAGTGCAGGTCAAAGCGTTGCTTCGAGTCCTTGCTCCCAGTGGGAAGAATCCAGTCAGTCGCTCTGGACAGCGTACTGAGTCAGCACCTTGTGCGGATGCCGGCGAGCCCAGCTTCGGTGGCGGGTGGTCCGTGGCACTGCTTCTCGCTGTCTGGTCGTTCCCATCGCCCGTGTCGTGGTGCCGAAGATTCGGTGCCCGCAACGCTCGTTGCTTTCGTGTGGGGAAGCAACAGCCCCCCAATCAACCGGGCCCAAGAGACGGCACTGAAGCGGGCTGATGGCGAGGGTGTGGGACGTGGGCTGGCGCAGGGTCAGGATGACGGAGGGCGGTTGAACTCCTCTTGGAGGTCGTGCATGCGGGCGATGGCGGCGGCGGTGTTCTGGGAGTGGAGTCGGTTGTGGACTCGGGACGGGACGGGAGGTTGGTGGGCGCGGCGGTTGAAGATTCCGTCCTGGATTTCGCGGCAGTCGGTGGCAGTGATGTGACGCCCGTTGGCGCGTTGCTCGAGGAGTTCGTCGACGGACTCTTCGAGTTGCTCCTGGGCACGGGCGGCTTCGGTGTGGCGGCGGGCCAGGTCCGAGAGGTTGAGCAGGGCGGGGGTGAGGGGAACGGCGAGTTGGACGAGGCACTGCTGAAGGGTGAGGTTCCGGACTGTGGCGAGAGCCAGCGCGGCGAGGACGGTCACGGTGAGCACTGCCCCGAGCAGGCGGGCGTAGCTGCGGTGGTTGCGGCGGCTGTAGAGGAGGTTCTGGGTCTGACAGGAGAGAACGTCGTTCGGCCAGGGCACGTTCGGGACTTCGCGGTACCAGTCGTGGTCCTTGTCGACAGTGGGATGGGTGCGGGCACGGACCTGTTCGCGGGCGAGGCGCAGGGGGCCGGACAGGGAGGCGTTCCAGGGCAGGGTGAACAGGGTGGTGTCGTAGAGCTCGTTGCGCTGGACGCCCTGGAGGTGGGCCTTGCGCTGCCAGGTGTCGAGGGCGGTACGGGCCAGTAGTAGCCAGAGCACGGCGGCGACGGCCAGTGCGCCGGAGGCGCCCGGCGAGAACACCAGAAGAACGGGCGCGAGCAGTGCCAGACAGACGGCGCCGGCAGTCTGGACGGCGCGGATGTGCTCGGCCCGGTCGTAGGCGACCCGGGTGGCGGCGCGAGCCTGCAACATGTCCGGCTGCTGCTGGTGTTCGGCTATCGGCCGGTGTCCGGGCGGCGGTTGAGGGGGCGGCGAGTTGGCCGGCTGGGTGGTCATGGTGGGCGCTCCGGAGGTCGGCTGGTGACGTTCACGTTCACGTTGGCGTTCACGTTCGCGTTGGCGTTCGCGTTGAGGTGCAAGGGGGTGTCAGTGGTCCTGGCCGGGGCGGAGGGGCAGGTTCGGTTCGTGCCAGCTGGGGAGGCTGAGGCCGCGGCCCTTCATTGGCTTGCTGTTCTGGATGCGCTCGTTGGCGGTGAACCAGGCGTAGTTGTTGCCGTCGGGATCGGGCGCGAGGGCTTGCCCGTCTCCGGAGTCCGCGACGTACGTTCGGGGGTAGTGGACGGCGGTGCCGGACCGGCCGGCGCTGGTGGAGAGGAACGCGGCGAGGTGCGGGGGCCGGCCCGCCGGGGCGCCGTAGGTCCTCTCCATGTCGGCCTCGAAGGCTTCGCAGGCGTGGGTGAGCGCGGACCGCGCGTCGTCCATGGGCCGGTCGGACTCACGGCTGAGGCTTCGGTAGGCGGTACGCCACTGCTGCTCGGTGCGGAGGTCGAGGGTGCCTTCCGGGTCGATGTCGAGGCGGACACTGCCGAAGCCGAGGGGCTTGCCGAGACCGAGGCGGTGACAGTGGTCGTCCGGGAGCTGCAACAGCCAGACGAGGGCGCCCAGTTCGACTGCGGTGAGGTCGGAGACGGAGAGAGTGAAGGTGGCGGACGAGCCCGGGGTGATCCAGCCTCGGACGGAGCGGTTCTGCTTGTCGCGCTGGGGCCGGCCGTTCTGGTCCGGCCGGCGGTACTCCTGGAACCGGAGGGTGCTGTCGGGCTGCTGTGTGCGGTCGCTGGTCGGGTCGTCCCAGTAGCCGTCGGGCAGGTCGCTGTGGTGCCAGTACGCTTTGCGGCCGCGTGGGCGCTGGTTCTTGGTGTACCACGTGTTGTTGGTCGCGCCGTCGGGGAGCGGGGTCGTACCGTCGGGGCCGTTGCCGAGGTAGAAGCGGGCCTGCTGGGGCTTCGGTCCGCTGAGGATGGCCAGGGGTACGCCGGCCTCGCCGAAATCGGCCGGGACGAAGCCCGCGGTGTCGACCGGGCCGATTCTCAGACGACCGCGTTCGGCGCCGTGGCCGGATTGGTTGACCCAGCCGAACACCCGGTCGGCCGGGGTGAGTTCGGTGCGCGAGGTGGCGGGACGCAGGCTCGGGTCGAGCAACTCGGCGGGCGCATGGGGGAAGAGCCTGCGGGCGATCATGACGGGGTAGACGCCCTGCACGGTGCGTCCGTCCGGCGCCATGCGGGCGTAGCAGAGGGAGCCGGGGCGGAGGCTGAGCCAGGAGTCGTCGTACTGGTGAGGGCTCCAGGCGGTACGTCCGGGTTCTGGCCCGAGATGGGCGTCCGGCCCGACCTGTTGCCCCTGCCTGTCGGTGCGCTCGTACAGTTCCGCAGTGCGGTGGGCGGCCCGGTAGTTGCGGATGGTCTTTTCCCACTGGTTCCTGAGCGCTTGGGTCAGCGGTGTCGACTGCTCTGGGGCGGACGAGGCGAAGAAGAGCCGTTCGTCGTGCTTGCCGTTGATGTTGCGGTTGGTGAGGCAGGCCCAGCCGCGGACGGCTTTGAGTTCGCCGGTCGGTTCGTGCCACGACTTGCCATGGAGACGACTGGAGCTCTGTGCCGGCTCAGGTCGGTCGGGGAGTGGGCCGTCGGCTGGGGCGAGAGTGCGGACGCGCCAGTAGTCGAAGTCGTGCGTGTGCTGTTTGTCGCGCCGGTTCCATCTCCAGTGTCTGATGCGTTCCAGCCACGCTTCGTACGCGTCGCCGTGGACGGGGTCCTGTCCTCCGGTGTCGGTGACGGGAAGCGCCGGACCGTCGTACCGAGGCAGCCAGGCGGCGTGCAACGGGGGCCGCTGGTCGGCCTGGCCGCCGGGCGGGGTGTGGCCGGGCGGGGTGTCGCCGGGCAGGAGTACCAGCTGCCGGCCGTCGTCGCTGACCCGGGCCGGGACCATGTGCTGGGCCTCCGCCGCGGGCATGCGAACGGCGAGCCGTTCGTCGTGGCCGGTGAAGACGCCCATGCGGGAGTTGGTGACAGCTTCGTATGCGGCGCGGAGCATGCCCTTGACGGTGGTCACGGGCAGGTGGGGGCGGCCGTCGCGGCGCAGCAGCGGGTAGGTGAGGTGTCCGTTGTCCGCCTGGTCGGCGCGGGAGGGGTCGAGGAGAAGCAGCGGTGTGACCACGGTCAGGCGTACGGGGATCCGGCCGGTGAAGTGGCCTTTGTGCAGGCGGTCCTGGGCAGGAGGCGGGCCTTCGCCCAGGGTGCCGTCAGAGCCGTCAGAGCCGTCAGGCCGGGACGGGCGCGGGGTGGCGGGCAGGAAGGTGTACGGGTTGACGAATGCGTCCACCGGGACGCGGCGGGGCTTCGGGGTGGCGGCGGTGCCGGTGGGGCGGACGTCCTGCGCCTTTCCGCCGAACCAGCGGAACTCGACGCGGAGGCCGTCGAGTTCCGAGGGGGCATGGTCGGCCAGCGCCGGGCCCAGGTCGTACTCCGGGTTGACCTTGGGCCGACTCTTGGGGGCATCGTCGCGGATGACCCGGAGCTGCTGCTTGGCTTCGTTCCAGCGCAGGACACCGGTGCGGGTCTGCTCAGACATCGTGCTCCCTTTCACGGACTGTGCCGGCTGCTGCCGCAGAGTCGGGCGGCTCCGCCGGCTCAATGCGCAGCAGGCGTTCCTCCGCCACGTGGGCGTTGCCGTGCCGAGGCTCGACGCAGACATACTCGCGGGCAGCCAGGCGCAGCCGTTGGCCGTCGGGGGGTGGTGGCGCGGGAACGTGGAGGCTGCCGATGCGCGGGGTGCGAAGGGTCGTCCAGGCGCCGTCCGGCGTGCGGATCGGCTTCGGGGCCGGGGTGCCCCAGAGCAGGTAGTGCGCCGGCAGCGTCTGGAGCGCGTGCAGTTCGGGAAGCGGGCTGCCGAACTCGGTGGGCAGGGCGGCCGGTTCCTCGCTGAGCAGGACGCACTGGGTGTCCTGGCCGGCGAAGGTCAGCCAGCGCAGTTCGCGATGGTCGTCGAAGACTCGTGCTTCGAAGACCGTGTCCAGTGGTGCGGGGGCGCCCGTGTGGGTGTGGCAGCGGCCCCGGCTGAAGCGGGCGACCCGGAAGTCCTGCGGAGAGCAGAGCAGCGCGGTGGCCTCGGTGAAGCCGGCGCGTTCCAGGGCTTCGGCCAGTGGGACAGCAGGGCAGGCCCGGCCGTACAGGGTGGTCATACGGCGGCTCCGTCCAGGTAGGTGCTCCAGGCGTCGGTGAGGCGGCCGGTCCGCTCGCCCAGCAAGAAGGTGTCGAGTTCCACGGGCGTCCCACCGTCGGGGTCGTCGTCGGGGAAGGTCAGCAGGATCTCGTCCACCGCCATCTCGCCCATCCCGCGGTGAGTGCTGCCGCCCAAGGGCAGGCGGCCCGCCTTGAGGTCTCGCAGGACGAGCAGCAGCAGCGCCAACGCGGCGTCGGCCACCTCTGGTTGACCGGTTTCGGGGGCGGCGACGGTGGCGTGGGTCGCCGCGTGACCGGCCAGGCGGCGGAGATCGACGGTGAGCGTGATCGGCGACCAGGCCAGACCGTGCGGTTCGAGGACGCTGTACAACAGACCGTCCGCGGCGCCGCCGGTCCAGCGGTCGATGGCCACGTGGTCGGCGCGTTCCAGCCCGTACTCGCGCAGTTGCACCAGAGCAGCAGCGGCATCCGGCTGGTGGGTCAGGTCCCAGAGCTCCGCGGGAATCTCGGCCTCTGCGTGGCAGTCGTCCACCAGCAGCGCGCCGCGACCCCGTCCGCGGTCTCCCTTGTGTCGCGGCGCCGAGCCGAACAGCACCCGAACGGCGGGCAGTTGGTCGAGCTGTTCACGAAAGGCGGTGCTGCCCGAGGTGTCGTGCCGGGTGGCCTCGGTGTCCGCGGCGGGGGCGTCCGTACCGCGCGCGGTGCGCTCGATGTGCTCGGCGCGGGAGCGCAGTGCGCCCTTGAGAGAGGTGCCGGGCAGGACCAGCGTCACCGTTTCGCCGTCGTCCCCGGGGCCTCCCGGGCCGGCCGTGGTGAGCGGCAGAGTGTCGACGGTGAGGCCGTCGGCCCCGGAGCGCACCATGACCGGCGCGAGGGGCCGCCAGCGCACCCGGATCTCCAGGTGCCGGGCCGCCGCGTGAGGCGTGTCCGTTCCGTGGTCCCGTATCCAACGGTCGGCGGTGTGGTGTTCGCTGTCGCCGCGCAGGACGGAGAACAGGCTCTGCGGGGAGTCGAGTTGCTCTGTGCGGACAGTGGTGCGGTCGACTGCGAGGCGGGTACGGCCCAGGCCGCAGGTGACGGCCGCGCCCAGCCGAAGCTGCCCGGCGGCGAGGAGCGCGAGAAGCCGGGCGAGGTACGCACTGTCGTCGCCGGCGTTCCGGGCGTCGCTGCGCAGGTCGAGTTCCAGCCGGAGCCAGACGCCGCGGGGAATGACGGACCGGGTGAAGAGGATGCCCTGGGCGGCAGCACCGTGGCGGCGGTCGATACCCACCGACGTGCGCGACTCCAGCCGGGCCGGGCTCAGCGGGCGCGTCGGAAGCCCGTCCCCGTCCAACTCCGGTCCGGCCGCCACGAGTGCGTCGCCGACCACGATGCGGGAGACCGCGCCGTCCTGGCCGCCGTGTTCCGCCCAGCCCCACCGGTGGTTGGCCGCTTCGTCTCGAGGCCCGTCACCGGCGGCCGGATCGGGGTGCAGCAGTGAACGCAGCGCTCCTGCCAGACTGCTGCCCGGCACGCAGAGTCTTCCGCGCCCGTCCACCGCCGTGGCCAGGGACGCGTTGGGGTCCCGGCCGGAGTCGCCGATGTGCAGTGCGCTCTCCGTGCGCAGCCATCCGGCGACGCGGAACCGCACCACCGAGCCGGCTGCGCCGTTGTCCTGAACCATCCGTCCTCGCTCTCCGCCGTGCTCAACTGCCAGGTGCTGCCGAGGCGGGCCTCACAGCCGGGTGCCGCGCGCTCAGCCGTCCGCGCCAACGTCGGGGACTTCCTGGGAGCGGCGCTGCGCGGTCAGGCAGTCCTCCACCACCATCCGGACGGCGACCGGCCACAGCCGGACCCGGGACTCCGCTGCCCGGTCCGGGTCGGCTGTCAGCCGGCCCTCGGGCAACCGCAGCAGCTCCCACACCCGCCCCGGCTCGCTCAGCAGCCGCGTCACTGCCTCCACCACCGCGTCCGGCCAGGGTCGGCGGCGCTGCTCGCCGGGTACCCGGCGCAGGCGCTCCAGCCACGCCGACGCCGCCGGTTCCGAGGGGCCGCTCAGATGCGCGATCAGGGTGAGCAGTCCGGCCAGCTGTGAGGCGCGGACGCTGCCGTGGCCGGGCCCGAGCACCGCGTCGCGGTCCGTCTCTGCGAGGACAGGGCTGCGCTGCCCCAACGCCTCGCGCCACGCAGCGTCCTCCAGGACTGTGAGCGCCGGGAGCGCAGCCCCGTCAGCCTCGCCGCGCTCAACTCCCTCCTTTGGACCGGCCGTTGACGTTCCGGCCGCGTTGCAGGTCGGGGCACCGGGCTCTCCTGTTGTGGCGGGTCGGGCCTGCGCCTGGAGGTCACTGAATGTGGCGCGGAGCAGCGGGTCGTCGATGGTCAGCTGGCCGAAGCCCTCCGCGCGGCGCAGCCCCAGGCCGTCGCACTCCACCCGCCCAACCGCCTGCGCGGTGACGGTGCCGGCGACCACCTCGAACGTCAGGCAGCTGCCCGCCCGCAGCCCCAGCACGGAGACCTGGGGCAGCCCCCAGCGGGTGTGCCACGAGTCGCCGCGGCTCACCTCGCTGAACCGGACACCCCCGGCACCCTCGGCAGCGCCTGCGGTGCGGAACCGCTCCAGCGGCTCGTCCGGCACCGCGGCCAGGGTCACCCCGAGCGCTGTCCCCAGATGGCGGGCCACGTCCTGCGGCCGGGTGCTCTGGCGCAGGCGTTCGTCGGGGACGAGGAGATCCGACAGCAGCCAGACCCGCAGCCGTCCGCCCGGCCCCCGTGCGGTGAACTGTCGTACGGGGCCGCCGCGTTGACTGGGCACGATGGTCGCGGTCACGTCGGTCAGCCCGTAGCCGTCCTTTCGCGAGCGTCCCAAGCGCCAGGTTCCCGACAGTCGCTCCTGCCATCCCGCAGGAAGCAGCCCGGCCGGCAAACGCACCTGTGCGCGGAGGACCGTGCCCGCGGCGATCGCCTGATAGGTGTAGAGACCGCCGATCGCCTCGACCGGCCTCTGCCGCGCGTCGTCAACGGTGTTGTGGGTGAGTTGGGTGTACCCGCAGGCCCCTCGCTCGGGCGGCCGGCCCGGACTGTGGGGACCCACGTACCCGCTCCCGTCCGGGTACTCGACAGCCTCGGTGGGCAGCTCCTGCAGGAGGTTGACCGGTCGCCCCGGGACCTGTTTCGCCCGTGCCAGGGCCAGCGGCTCCGGCCGTCCCGCCGCGCCGTCGACCTCGACGGTCGCGTCGGTGATCACGAGCCGGCCGCCGCGTGCCGCCGCAGCCAACTCGGCCGATCCCAGCTTCTCCAGCACGGCGGGGAGCAGCCGACGGCCCGCCACCCGGCCCGCGCTGCGCACGGTGTTGCCGACGGTGCGCTCGTGGGCCACCAGGGGCCGTCGCACGACCAGACGCAGCTCTGCCGCCTCCCACTCCTCGTCAGCGTCGGTCCCGCGTGGCGACACGGGCAACACCTCGGGCGCGGCGCTCGGATCCGGCAGTGGCGGAGCTGCCCTGCCCTCGAGCCACCGCCATTCCGCCGGAAGGCCCGCCACCTCCAGCCGGCACCGCCCTGCCCCGCGACGACGCTTGCCGCCCAGGGCCTCAAGCAGCCGTGCGCCCGCGTCGAGCAGCGCACCCGCACAGGCCCACTGCTCCTCGCTCAACACCGCGCCGGACGCGTTCAGTTCGGCCCGGCCGCTCAGACTCACGCCGCCCCGGGCCCGCTCCTCCATCCGCAACAGTTCATCCTCGGCCCGCCCGCTGACGGGGTCGATCACCACTCCGGGCCGGATGTATACCGCGGCCGACGCCAACAGCGGCCGCCCGCGGACCGACTCCCGCACCGCGTGCGGATAGTGCAGGCTGTCCACCCACAGCGCCGCTGGACGCGGCGGCCCGAGCGTCCCGTCCCCGGACAACACCCCGCGCTCCTGCAACACCGGTTGGCTGCCGAAGAGGAACTCCACCCACGCCTGCCATTCGGACCCCGATCCGCTGCCGTCCAGCGCGCGGGCTGCTGTCTCGCAGGCGTCCCGCCACACCCCGACCAGCGTCTTCGCCGGAACGAACGGCAGACCGTCGTCGTCCCGCTGCACACCACGGTCCACGCTGCCGTGCCGTCCGGCCCCGGAGCCGATCTGCCAGTCGCCCAGCATGTGCGCAGTCACGCGCAGCGGCACGGATCCGGACGGCCGGTCGGCGGTGTTCGGCGTCTGAGTCATGCTCGGCTCCCCGTGCCCGGGGCCGGTGTGGCGTCGCCCGTCTCCGGCACGAAGCCCACGGCGTTCATCGCGTCCAGGAGTCCGCAGATCCAGCGCCCGCCTTCCGGTTCCTCCTGCCAGAACAGGCTGTCCCCGTCTCCGCCGATGCGGTCCAGCCCGCGCCCGTCGTACCGCACGCGCAGACCGGCGAACAGCGCGTCCGCCACCTGCGGCCCGGCGAACAGCGACTCGCGCAGGCCGTGCATCTGCGACGTCGGCAGCAGCCGCTCCGCGTCCTCGCCCCGCGCGGTCAGCGCCGTCACCCGGCCCACCAGATCCCCCCACCGGCGGCCGCGCACCCACGGAACCGCCGGTACCCGGTCACCGACCACATACGGCTGTGCCACCAGCCGAGTCCCCGGGCCGTCCCGGTCACCTCGGGGATCGGCGACGAACGCTGTCTCCGCGCGCAGCCGGGCCAGATCGGGCCGGGTGCTGTCGTAGAGCACATGGAAGGAGACCGCCGAACACGGCCCCGGTACATGCTCCTTGACCTGCTTCGCCTCCCGCAGAAGCGCATACGCCAACTCCTGTGCGCCCACGAACGGAAAGTGTCGCTTCACCACCGCCACCCCTGCGCACGCCGACAGCCGTACCCCGTTGGCAGGGCCTTCGGACGGCGAGCTCTCCGGCTCGGCGCTGTCGAACTGCGCCTTGTCCGCCTCGGCGAACCGGCGCAATGGGCCCGCCACTGCCTCGCGCTCACCGGTGAGTCGCTCGAAGGCACGCAGATACGCCTCCGTGAACGAGAGCGACCAGGCGCCGTCGCACAGCGCCACCATGTCGTCCCCACCGAGGATCAGCGGCAGCACCGGCACGCTTCCGCATTTCAACGCCGCGCCACGCGCCTCCAGTTCGGACACCGCGCTCGCGAACGCCTCGCGGGTACATGCCTGCAGGCCCTGGGAGAACGCTCGGAAGGTGTCCGCGTACCCCCGGTTCGACGCACCCGGCACGCACCGGTCGAACGCGCCGAAGATCTGCCCCAGCCCGTTGCCGTCGGCGTACACCGTGCCGACCCACTCCGCCCGGTCGTTCAGGTGCTCCACCACGTCCCTGAGCGGCCCCGGGCTCGTCCCGGCCAGCTCCGCCAGCCGCTGCAGCCCCAGTTCCTCGCCCTGCCTGCCGTAGGCCCACCACTTCGCCACCCCCTCGGCCGAACGCGCCTCCACCGAACCGTCCGGCAGACGCAGCAACCGTGCGGCAGGCAGCCCGGTCGCCCGGCAGTAGTCCACCGGAGGCAGCCGTTGGAACCGCGCGTCCGGGCCGGGCAACGCCGTGCGGACCGACGCCAGTTCACGCCCGGATCCGGCCATCGCCTCGTGCAGTGCCCCTGGACGCTCCCAGCCGAACCCCGCGCTGACGACACCGCACACCTCCAACCCCGGAGCCTCCCGCAAGGCGCGCCCGGTCACCGCCGTCACCAGCCGACGAGCCGCCTCCGCGTCACGTACCAGCACGTTCGCCGTACCCGCTCCGGTCTCCAGCAGCTCGACTGGCTGTTCCTCGATCCGCCACCCGTCGCCGAACTCCGCGCCGAAAACCTCCCGCAGCCCTTCTCGCACCCATCGACGGTCCAGATACGTGATCAGCTCCGACGCGCCGGCGATCTCCCGCCGCTTGCCCGTCACGAACATGAACCGCGTGATGTTCCACGCCTCGAACGACACCAAGCAGACCTGCACGGCCCCCCCCAACCAGCTCTGTCTCCCGCCTCGGTCCCCGCACCCCGGCCACCAACGTCCAGTGACCCGAGGCGGCCACCTGACCCCCAGTCAGGCAGCATACGAGCCGCTCGACTTACGTTGCGGGCAAATCACGAAACCGCCGGACGGCAGCCGATCGCAGGCAGTGTGCAGCGACGCCAACGGCCTCGCAACGCAGGCGGATTGAGCGTCCGTCGTGCAGGACCGTCTTCGACGGCGGCGGCCCAAGTAACCATCCAGAGCTGATGGCGACCGCGGACCGCGAGGAGCGGGAGGCCAGCCGCGGCTGAGCTGCGAGCCCTCCAGGGCTGATGACGACGGCGGCTCCCCACGTGGCACGACGCCGAGTGCTGGGAGTTGCGAGCCCTCCAGGGCTGATGACGACCGCGCTGCGTCAGGCGGTTGAGGAGATCGAACGGTAGTTGCGAGCCCTCCAGGGCTGATGACGACCCCTGACCTACGTCACGCACGTCTCCGAGCTGGATATGTTGCGAGCCCTCCAGGGCTGATGACGACGCCGAACAGCCCGAGGACGCCGCACCGGCAGATACCCGGTTGCGAGCCCTCCAGGGCTGATGACGACCTACACCCTGGGGGCGACCAGTGAATGACATCTACTCGTTGCGAGCCCTCCAGGGCTGATGACGACCCGAGTACGCCGGCCTCTCCGCCACGCTGAAGTCGCTGATGTTGCGAGCCCTCCAGGACTGATGACGACAGCACTCAGGGTGTTGAAATTCGAGGGCCTGACGTAGTTGCGAGCCCTCCAGGGCTGATGACGACCGGGGCCTGCGCAGCCGGGAGGTCGGCCAGGGCCTCCTGTTGCGAGCCCTCCAGGGCTGATGACGACCTGCCATCGGTACCGACGTGCCCGCTGGCCGGGAGTTGCGAGCCCTCCAGGGCTGATGACGACATGCTGCTGATCATCCGGGGCCGGCGCCGGCAGTCACGGTTGCGAGCCCTCCAGGGCTGATGACGACGGGATCGCGACTCGTGGTCGGTCCACTGAACCTGCGCGTTGCGAGCCCTCCAGGGCTGATGACGACCCGGTCCCGCGAGTCTGCCGCCTCCACGGGGTCACTGTTGCGAGCCCTCCAGGGCTGATGACGACGCCGCTCAGCGCCCACTACGTGGACCCGTCGGCGCCGTTGCGAGCCCTCCAGGGCTGATGACGACCCGAGGGTAAAACAGCTGGTTGGGAGGGGTGTAGTCGGGGCTTGTGGCGACGTTGTTTGCAGCGATCCGGCGGTGATGCATCTCTGCTGGTCACAGGCTTGAAAAGTACGCGTACGAGTGTGGGCCAGCTTACTGACTTGGACGACCCGCCGGTCTCGAAGTGGGTGAATTCGCAGGCCGATTCGCATCTGCTCCGGAGCCGCCCAGGGATCCGCTGTCTTTCCTCACCGCTCTTGGTCGGAACGAACGACGATTTCATCGGAGCCTTCTGGGCTTGCTCGGACGGGGTGCCTTGAGCGTTTCTCTGCCGGGCAGGCAGGTGATGTCGTGTCAGCGAAAAGATGCGAACGCGTTGGTGAGGCCCTGATTGCAATAGTTGATCGCGTTCGCGCACGGTCACCGCAGGTGGTCTCGTTGTGCTCGAAGGCCACGCGCAGTCGGCACCGCTCCTCGATCCGCTTCTCCGCCACCACTTCTTGATCTGCGTCTGTGTCCCGGGGAGCGCCGGGTGAGTGTGGGCCGGTGGGCGGGTCAGTTGTCGGTGGTGGTGGGGGCCTGCCAGAGGGCGGTGATGGCGTCGATCAGGCCGTCGGCGGCGGTGCGCCAGCTTGTGCGGGCGGTCGGTTCGCCGTCGGCCAGTGCGCGTTCGCGCTCGGCCACCATGCAGGTGATCAAGTGGCGGGTCATCGCGGCCCGTTCGGCCTGGACCTCGGCGGGAAGCTCGGGCAGGCAGCGGCTCAGGCCCTCGGTGAGACGGCCCATCAAGGGCGAGGCGGCCGAGGATGCCTCGCTGGTGAGGGCGCGCAGGGCGGGGTCGCCGGTTGTCTGGGCGATGAAGCGGCCGTACCAGCTGGGGGTGCCGAGGGAGTCGAGGTGCTCGGTCACCGGACGTACAGCGAAGGCGACCCAGCCTCTGAGGTCGGTGAACTCGCCTTCGGTGTCGAGCATTCGCTGCCGGTTGCGCTCGATGCTCTCGGCGTGGCGGTGGGTGATGGCGCGCACCAGGTCGGCCTTGGTGCCGAAGTGGTAGCTGACGGCGGCGTTGTTGCCCTGGCCGGCGGCTTCGCTGATCTGACGGTTGGCCACCGCGTGCACTCCGCGTTCGGCGAAGAGACGTTCCGCGGCCCGCAGCAGGGCTTCGCGTGTTGCGGCGACCTGCTCGTTCCGTGTCATGGTGCGGCTCTCCGTTGTCGGGGGTGCGGGCGGCGTCGGCCGAGGTGTCCGGGGATTTCGCCGGGGTGCGTGGTTGCTCGGCGGTGTCGCGGCAGCGGGCCGGGCTGATTTTACGCAACGCAGGGTGGGTGCCAACGGGTTGGTGGCGGAAGGAGTTGAGTCGGCGGAGACCGCGGGTTCCTGGCGGCAGCATCGGCGCAGGCGGTGTTCGTTGGGGCGGTGTGCAGCGATGCGATCAAGCCGTTGGCGGCAGCCCGAACGGCGTGGTGGTGCGCGGCGGTTGAACGGTGCGTGTGCCTGTGCAGAGGGCGTTGGGCGTCGGGACGGTGACTCCTCGGGGTGGGCCGGGGTGGGGCCGGAAATCGATGTGGCTTCTTGACGGCAGGGTGCTCCGCGCTAGCCTTTTAAATAAATGCATTGATTTAAAAGGGGATTCGGCTTCCGGCTTCCGCGCCTGCCCTGCGGCCCGGTCAATGTCGTTCCCTCGCCACCAGCCACCAGCCACGCGTCAGGGCCGCAGCGCGGCGCGCGGTGAGTACCGCCGCTTCTCCTGTCCTGCTTCCCGTCCACCCCCACCCGGAGGATTCGCATGTCGTCCCAGGAGCACACCGTTCGCCTGCCGCTGGTCAGCGACGGGCCGCTCGATCCGCCGCGGGAGCAGGCCCTGTTGAGAGAGCAGTGCCCGGTGGCCACCGCCGTACTGCCCAGCGGCGACACCGCCGCGTATCTGACCCGGTACGCCGATGTGCGTGCGCTGCTCGCCGACAAGCGGTTCGCCAGGCCCACCGCCGAGGACGACGCCGCACGCGTCGCACCGCCCGGCGGTGGAGGGATCGCGGCCGACGGGGCGCCCACGGTGATCCCCGCCAAGGGGGAGGGGCACCAGCGCTGGCGGCGGCTGCTGAGCCGGTACTTCACGGCCAAGCGCGTCAACCTCCTGCGGCCCGGGATGGCCGGCACCGCCCATCTCCTGGTCGACCGGATGCTCGCGCGGGGAAGTTCGGCCGACCTCAAGGCCGCCTTCGGGTTTCCGCTGCCGGTGTACGTCATCTGCGATCTGCTCGGCGCTCCCGCCGAGGACCGCGACCGCTTCTCCCACTGGTCGGACTCGTTCCTCAACGTCTCGCGCTACACCAGGGAGCAGACCGCCGCCGCGCACGAGGAGTTCACGGCGTACATGGCCGGGTTGGTCTCCGAGAAGCGCCGTCGGCCCGGCGAGGACCTGCTCAGCACCCTGATCGCCGAGAGCGCGGCCGAGGGGGAGGGGATGAGCGACGAGCAGCTGGTGTTCACCGGTATGGCGCTGCTGGTCGCGGGCCACGAGACCACCGCGAACATGATCGCCAAGATGATGGCCATGCTGCTGAGCGACCGCAGCCGTTGGGAGCGGCTGCTCGCGGAGCCCTCGCTGGTGCGGACCACGGCGGACGAGGCGCTTCGGTTCGACGCCAACCTCGGGGCCTTCGGGGCCCGTCGCTATCTCGACCAGGATGTCGAGATCGACGGCCGGACGCTGCCGGCCGGAACGACCGTCTTCTGCGACATGTCCTCCGCCAACCGGGACGCCACCGCCTTCGACGAGCCCGAGCTGATGGATCTGGCGCGCAGTCCCAACCCGCATCTGGCCTTCGGTGCCGGGCCCCACTCCTGCCTGGGTCAGTCGCTCGCCCGCACCGAGCTGCAGGTCAGTCTGGAGACGCTGCTCCAGCGCGTTCCCACGCTCGAACTGGCTGTGCCGGTGGGGGAGTTGGAGAAGCTCGAAGGTCTGAGCGTCGGCGGTCTGAGCGCGCTGCCCGTGCGCTGGTAGCGGACGTCCCCCGCGTTCTCCGCGTCGAGCCCACGACCGCGGTCGCGCGGGTTCGCACACGCCGGCGCGGCTGCGGCGATGAGTTGCCGAGGCACGGGGAGTCTGCACACCGTCGTCCGACAGCACTGGAGGAAAACGTGCCACAGCTCCTGCGGGTCCAGAACTTCACCGTCTCCCGCGACGGGATCGGCGCCGGTGCGGATCAGGGCCCGGACCGGCCGTTCGGGCATGTCGATCCGGCGCAGCTCTTCACCTGGGCGAGCGCCACGGCGAGCTGGCCGGGGCGCACCGAGCCCGGCGGGAGCAGGGGGCTGGACGACTGCTTCACGCGCGACTTCGCCTGCGGCATCGGCGCCGAGATCATGGGACGCAACAAGTTCGGCCCACAGCGAGGGCCGTGGCAGGACCACCAGTGGCGCGGCTGGTGGGGCGACGAACCTCCCTTCCACACACCGGTGTTCGTCATGACCCACCATCCGCGGCCCTCGTTCGCGCTCGGCGACACCACGTTCCACTTCGTCGGAGGTGAACCGGCGGCGGTGCTGGAGCGGGCGCGGGAGGCTGCCGAGGGCCGGGACGTACGGCTCGGCGGCGGAATCGCGACCGTGCGGGAGTTCCTGGACGCCGACCTCGTCGACACCCTGCATGTGGCGGTCGCCCCGCTGGAGCTGGGGTCGGGGCTGCGCCTGTGGGATTCGCCGGAGCAGCTTCTCGACCGCTTCCACCTGGAGGTCGTGCCCAGCCCGAGCGGAGTGGCGCACCACCTCTTCTGGCGCAAGTGACGTTCGGCCCCGTGCCGTCACCACGGACGCCGGCCGACGGACCGTCCGTCGAGCCCTCGCCCCGAGCCTCACCCGGTCCCTCGCCGGCACCGGGCCCGGACGGGACGCGAGAAGGCCGTCGTCCACAACCCGCAGGAACACGAAGGGAATCGACACCATGAAGGTCACTGTTGACGACGACAGGTGCTGCGGCGCAGGGAGCTGCGTCCTGGTGGCGCCAGAGGTCTTCGACCAGCGCGAGGAGGACGGCATCGTCCTCGTGCTCGACGAGAGCCCGCCGGCCGATCGGCACCAGTCCGTGCGCGAGGCGGCAGCGGTCTGCCCCACCTCCACGATCTCCGTGGCGGAGGACGCGCGGTAGCGAGGGCCTGGCGCCGAAGGGAAGGAGAGCCGGGCGTCCGCGGGCGCCCGGCTTCCGGTGATGCCCCCTGCGAGGCGGCAGCGGTGCTCCGTTCTGCCGGAGGTGGCCGTATGGTCCCCTCATGACTGTTGTGCAGCAGCCCTCCCCTCCCGATGACGCCGAACCGGGTCCCCCGGCCGTGGACGTCGGGAAGCGGAAGCAGGAGATACGCAGACGTCTGGAACGGCTGATCGGCATCGCCGCGACAGAAGGCAACGACCTGCGCGTACTGCGCAACGGGGACGAGATCTTCCCCGCGATGCTCGGAGCGATCCGGTCGGCGCGGTACACGATCGACATGATGACGTTCGTCTACTGGCGCGGTGAGATCGCCCGGGAATTCGCCACCGCGCTCGCCGACCGCGCCCGGCAGGGCGTACGCGTGCGACTGCTGTTGGACGGGTTCGGCAGCAGCCCGATCCAGCAGAACCTGCTCGACGAGATGGCCTCGGCGGGCGTGCAGGTGGCGTGGTTCCGCAAGCCGATGTGGCTCTCCCCGCTCAAGCAGAACCACCGCTGCCACCGGAAGGCCCTCGTGGTCGACGAGCACACGGCCTTCACCGGAGGGGTGGGCATCGCCGAGGAGTGGTGCGGGGACGCACGCCATCCGGGCGAGTGGCGGGACACTCACATCCAGGTGCGCGGACCCGCGGTCGACGGCATCACGGCCGCCTTCGCCCAGAACTGGGCGGAGTGCCATCAGGAACTCTTCGACGCCAACGACCGCTTCATCGAGCACGACGCGACCGGTCGGTCCGTGGTCCAGGTCGTCCGCGGCTCGGCCAGCTTCGGCTGGCAGGACATGCAGACCCTGATGCGGGTCGTCCTCGAGTCGGCACAGGACCGGGTGCGCGTGACGACCGCGTACTTCACCCCGGATGACTTCTTCGTCGAGCTGCTGTGCCGCACGGCTCGCCGTGGGGTCGAGGTCGAGATCCTCATCCCCGGCCCGCACACGGACAAACGCGTCTCGCAACTGGGCGGCCGCCGCTCCTACGAGGATCTGCTCGACGCGGGAGTCCGGATCGCCGAGTACCAGCCGACCATGCTGCACGCCAAGATCCTGACCATCGACGGCATCGTCTCCCTGGTGGGTTCCACCAACTTCAACCGCCGCTCACTCGAACACGACGAGGAGGTCATGCTCGCGGTGGTGGACGAGACGTTCACCGCGACGCTGGACGAGCACTACGCCGAGGACTGGCAGGGCGGCGACCTCATCACCCCCGGACGCTGGAAGCGCAGGCCCGTGCGGAATCGCCTGGGAGAAGCCGCCGTACGTCCCATCCGCCGCTTCCTGTGAACCACCCCACGCGGAGAGCTTCCCGCGCGGTGCTCCGGACGGATCAGCAGACACGGCGAGGTCGTTGCCGGAACGGGCGTTCACCGCAGGCGCGTTGACGGAGCCGAAGCGGTCAGTAGGGCTTCTTCTTGCCGACCGTGTGGCCGGTCAGGAAGCAGATGCCGCCCGCGAGGGCGAGTCCGATCAGCGCGACTCCGCCGCTCAGACGCTCCCACCAGAACTCCGCCGGGGCCCCTGCGTCGTGCTCCAGCATCGCCTCCAGCAGCTCGGTGCCGCCCGCCTCCAGGATGACGGCGACATAGCCGTTGGTCACCGCGAAGAAGGTCGCGGCGGTGGCGATGATCGCGCCGCCGATGTGCGAACCGGTGCTGCGGCCCGCGGTGTTGCCGCTGGTCAGACCGATGAGCACGGCGAGCGCCAGCGCCAGGGCGATGTAGCTGATCTGCAGGCCGTCGCGGGAGAGGTCCTCGTAGCTGACGGTGAGGAAGAGCGCGTAGCCACCCATCAGCGCACCCGCGATGAGCAGGGAGAAGAGGAACGCCTTGCCGCCGTTTCCGCGCCGGGGCGGCGGCGGGAAGCCGGGGTGGCGGTAGCCGCCGTAGCCCGGTCCCATCGGCTGCTGGGGCGGCGGATACGGGCCCGGGTAGCCGTAGCCGGGCGGGGGCTGCGGCGGTCCGTACTGGTTGGGCTGCGGCTGCCAGGGCTGGCTCATTGGTCCCCCGATGGTGGAGTGCGCGCGAAGTCGTGCGGAGCGTGGTGGGTGAGCGTCAAAAGTACCAAGACCGCACGTCCCGGGGGAGGTCGATACCGGCGTACCGTTCGGCTCGGGCCGCGGCCCAACCGCCCCTGAAACAGCCCGGCTACGGCTGTGCAACAGCTTGTGCCGAAGCGGTTCGCGGGCCGGTGGTCGCGCAGCCGTCATCCGTTAGTGTGCTTGTGGCGTGCAGCAGTTGCCGTCGCGCGACCGCCAACGGGGCGTCGCCGCACAGCGCGTGCCACATTCGTGAACGTCTGACCTGCGCCGCCGGCCCGCGGTGCAGCACTCCGGGGGATCAGCAATGCGTATTCGCCGCGCCATCGGTGCCACCTCGCTCAGCCTCGCCGTCGTCGCCGCTCTCGCCGGCTGCGCCGACGATCCCAAGGACAAGGCTTTCGGCGGCGGAGGCGATCTGCCGAAAGCACCGTCGACGCTCCCGACGCTGCCCATGCCCTCGCTCGACCCCTCCCTGCGGCCCGACGCCACCGGCGGTTCCTCCGGCCTGTCCTCGGGCGGTTCCTCCGGCGGTCTGTCCTCCGGAGGTTCGTCCGGCGGCTACTCCTCCGGAGGCTCCTCGGGCGGTACGGGCGGCTACTCCGCCCCGCCCACCTACAACCCGAACGCCAACGGCGAGGTCGTCGGCGGGATCTGCAAGTACGACCGGAACTCCAGCCGGATGACGTACGAGGTGGACATCCAGAACGCCTCGAACGAGCAGTCCTTCCGCTACAGCTACAGCGTGGTCTTCAAGGTCGGCACCAGCGCCAGTTCCACCATCGCGACGCGGACCATCGCCACCCGGCCGAACTCGGTGACGGTCAACGCCGGCGGCAAGCGCTCCGTCAACGCGTACACGACGTACACCAACAACGAGCGCTTCGTGTACTCCTGCCAGATCCTCTCCCCGCGCAAGTACCTGAGCCGCTGAGCCACCCGCGGCCCTCCCGCTCGCGGCCCTCACGCTCGCGGGCGGGCCCGCGGTGCGTTCAGCCCTCCCGCAGCAGCCACCCGTACGCGCGGTCGGGGTCGAACTCCCGCTGCCCACCGGGGAAGACCAGCTCCTCGAAGCTCTCCCGCACACCGCTTCCCGGCGCCCGGCCCTCCGCCGGACCGCCCGGGACCCCGCCCTCGTGCGCCGCGGCGTCGGGGGTGTCCGCCTCCAGCCGGTCGGGTGCCGCGTACGGGACGACGATCCGCCGCATTCCCGCGCTGCGGGCCGCCTGCACACCCGGTACGGCGTCCTCCACCACCGCACACCGCGTCGGCCGCACGCCCAGTCGTCTCGCCGCCTCCACGAAGACGTCGGGAGCGGGCTTGCCGCGGCCCACCTCCTCGGCCGAGACGAACCGGGGCAGCAGCGGGAGCAGCCCGGTGCCCCCGAGCACGGCCTCGATGGCGCCCGCCGAGGAGCCGGAGGCGACGATCAGCGGGTGGCCTGCCTCGTGCAGCCGCTCCAGCAGCGTCCGCATCCCCGGGAAGACGGCGGTGCCTCGCCGGGCGAGGTCGAGGTAGATCTCGTTCTTCTCCCGCAGCAACTGGTCGACGGGCGCGGCGAGACGGTGCCTGCGCCGCAGTGTGGCGAGTGTCTCGCGGGTGCCGATGCCGACGAACTCCAGGTGCTCGCGCCAGGTGAAGTCCGCCACCCCGTGTCGGGCCAGCAGAAGCCGTCCGGCCTCGTAGTAGTGGGGTTCGCTGTCCACGAGGGTGCCGTCCAGGTCGAAGATCACCGCGGGGGTGGGGGAGTGCGCCATGCGCCCAAGGATGCCAATCCGGGCGGTCGGGAGGGGAGACGGATTTTGCTGTAGCCGACAGGCGGTGCTTTCCTCTTGCTGTATCAGGATGTGGACCGGGAGGCGTGGGCAAGTTGTGAAGCGGATGTTCGTGGCACCCGACCCGGGCCGGGTACGGCTTCGCACCTCGCTGCGTGCGGTGGCGGGCGTCGGGCTCGCGGTGGCGGCGACGCTGCCGTGGCTCGGCCTCGAGGCGGGCGTCGTCGCCGGGGTCGCCGCGCTGCTGGCGCTCTTCACGGTGACCGACCCGGCCGTGCGCTCCCAGGCGCTCACCACCGTGCTGTTGCCGCCGGTGGGGCTCACCTCCCTCGCGCTCGCCGCCTCGCTCCACGACCAACCGCTGCTGCGTGACGGCGCCTTCCTCGTGGTCGTCTTCCTCACCGTGTACGCCCGCAGATTCGGTCCGCGGGGCAACGCGGTCGGAATCTTCGCGTTCATGATGTTCTTCGTCGCGCAGTTCCTGCGGGCGGCGCCCGCGGACCTCGCCGCGCTCTGTGTCGCCGTACCGACCGCGCTGGCCGCGACCTCCCTGGTGCGGTTCGGGCTCTGGTGCGTGGAGCGCGGACGACCGCTGCCGCCCGTGCCCTCGCCGCTGTCGGGCCGCGGACTGCGCCGCCCGACCACCAGGCAGGCGTTCCAGGCGCTGGTGGCCTGCGCGCTGGCGCTCGCCGCCGGCCAGGCGCTCTCCCAGGAGCGGTGGTACTGGGCGGTCGGCGCCGCCTGGTGGATCTTCGTCAACACCTCGTCCCGCGGCGAGACGCTGGTACGCGGGTTCCGCCGGTTCCTCGGTACCGCCTGCGGCGTCGTGGCGGGGCTGCTGGTGGCGCTCCCGGTCGACGGCTCCCCGGTGCCCACCGCGCTGGTGGTCGCGGTCTGCGTCTTCGGGATCTTCTACACGGCGGCGGTCTCCTACAGCTGGATGATGTTCTTCGTGACGCTGATGGTCAGCGTTCTGTACGGGCTGCTGGGCGCGCTGCACACGGGGCTGCTGGCGCTGCGGGTGGTGGAGACGACGGTCGGCGCGCTGGCCGCGGTGCTGGCGGTGGCGTGCGTACTGCCGGTGACCACCCACCTGACCACGCACGCCTGGATCCACCGCGCCCTGCGGTGCATGCAGCGCTGCACCGCCGAGGCCGCCGCGCGTCTTTCGGGCGACGAGGAGGCCGCGCCGGCCGCCCGGGCCGCCGAGCTGGAGGTGTTGCTGGGCCGCGCTCGGCTCTCCCTCGCGCCGCTCGTCCACCCGCTCAACCCGCTGCGCGCCCGCAAGGAGCGGGCCCGTCAGGTACTGGCGCTGCTGGACGACTGCGCCCGGCAGGTGCACGGGTTGGCCGAGGTCGCCGCCGACCCGTCGGCCTCGCACGACGCCCGGTTGATGGCCGCCTGCTGGCGCGTGGAGGCCGCGGTGCAGGACCTGGTGCGCGAGGGCGACCGCGCGGTGGCGCTGGTGCGCCCGACGTGGCTCGCCGGCGTACCCCAGCAGCACCCCGGCGCGGACCGGGCGCTGGTGCATCTGCGGGATCTGGAGTCCGCGCTGGCCGGGCTCGCGGCGCCGCTGCACAGCGAGCCGGGCGCCCCGCTGCCGCAGCGCTGAGCGGCGCCGCACGGCGCACGCCGAAGGGCGGCCGCGTTCGGCTGAGCCGGCGCCCGCCCGCGGCCCGCCGGGCGGCACTCGGAGCCGGCGCCGTCGACATCCCGCTCGCCCCCGGACGGACCCGCGCGGGTGCCGCCGGAGTCGGCCGGAGGTGTCTCCCGGCGCCGATGCGGGCCCGACGCCGGTCGTACGGCGGGTTTCGGACGGTTTCGCGGGCGCGCATGTCTGGGGCATGGTCCAGACCAACTGCTACCGTCGGCGGAGCCGCGACCCGCGCCGTACCGCGTCCACGCCGGACAGCCGTACAGCCGCACAGAGGTCGCGGGGCAGTGCGGTAGCAGGGCTCGAGGAGAGGCGGCAGTCGTGGCCGGCACGGGGAACGGGCAGTGGGCGTACTTCGGATCGTTCACCGCGGACGGAGGGCGGGGCATCACCACCGCGGCCGTCGACACCGAAAGCGGAGCGCTGACAGTGCGGGGGCACTGCGACGAGGTGGTGAACCCCTCCTACCTCACGCTGGCCCCGGGCTCGGCGTTCCTGTACTCGGTCAGCGAGCAGGACGAGGGGGCGGTCGCCGCCTACTCGCTCGCCGAGCCGGGCGCTCCGCGGCTGCTCGGTGACGGGCCGGTGTCGGTCGGGGCGAGCGGGCCCACCCATCTGACCGTCGCAGCGGGGCAGTTGTTCACCGCCAACTACACCTCGGGCAGCGTCACGGCGCTGCCCGTGCGCAGCGACGGCAGCGTCGGCGGCGCGGAGCCCGCGGTGCGTCGGCACAGCGGCAGCGGGCCGAACGCCGACCGTCAGGCGGGTCCGCACGCGCACGCGGTGGTCGCCGATCCGCGCTGGCACTGGTTGCTATCCACCGACCTCGGTACCGACTCGGTGTGGGTCTACCGGCTCGACCACACCGGAGCCGCCCTGATCCCGCACGGACAGGCCGAGCTCACCGCGGGCGGCGGCCCGCGCCATCTGGCCTTCCACCCGGCGGGCGAAGTGGTGTACGTGGTCAGCGAGTTGGGTTCGACCCTGACCGGCTGCCGCTGGGACGGCGAGAGCGGCACGCTGCGGCCGGTCCGCTCCGTGAGCACCCGTGCGCCCGGCGCCCACGGCGAGAACTACCCCTCGGCGCTGACGCTCTCCGCCGACGGAAGCACCGCCTGGGTCGCCAACCGAGGCGACGACACCATCGCCGTCTTCCGCCTCGACCCCGAGGAGGGCGGCGCGGAGCTGGTCGGAACCGTCTCCTGCGGCGGTCGGTGGCCCCGGGACCTGGTGCTCGGACCGGGCGGACGGCATCTCTACGCCGCCAACGAGGTTTCCGGCGAAGTGGTCTGGTTCGATCTCGACCCGGTGACGGGCGTACCGAAGCGGGCCGGTGCGGTGTCCGCACCGGCGGTCAGCTGCGTCGTGTTCGGCTGATCCGGCGCCCGGCCAGCCCCGAACGGGGCAGTGCCCCCGAACTCCCCGGATCGCTCCGAGAGTTCGGGGGCACTGTCGTACGTGGCCCGCGGGCGCCTCAGCGCAGCGCGGCGCCCTGCTGCTGCCCGGGACCCGCGATACCGGCCTTGGCGCCGTAGGCGGAGGCGACGAGCTTGCCGATCGCCGGGTAGGCGCCGAGCGGCTCGGCGGTCTGGCAGCCGGCCTCCTGCGCGGCGGAGGCGAGCAGTCCCTCCGGGACCTCCGGGCCGATCAGGCACGGAGCCAGCGCGAGGTGCTGGGAGCCCGAGGAGGTCAACTGCTCGGCGGTACGGGCGATCGCGCCCTCCTCGTCGAGCGGCGCGGCCAGCACCGGCACCGCGAGGCGGGCTGCGAGCAGCATGCCGGTGATGCCGGCGACCTGGACGGCCTCCTCGCCGCCCACGGTGGCCAGGATGATGCCGTCGGCGGCGGTGGCCACGGTGAACAGCCGCGCCCGGTCGGCGCGGGCGAGACCGGCCTCGGAGAGCCGGACGTGGACGCCCTCGGCCAGGAGGGGGTGCGGGCCGAGAACATCGGTCAGCTCTGCGCCCGCACCGCTGTTGAGCACGGCCTGGCGCACCCGCCGCATCAGCGCGGCGTCCGGACCCGCCAGCAGCGGGATGACGATCGCGGACGGCGACTCCTCCGCGTCCACCCCGGCCGCGGCGCGCTCCGCCGCGATCTGCGCCAGCACGTTCTCCAGCGCGGGGAACTCCTCGTCCTGGCCGTCGACATAGCCGATCCTGGCGTCCATGCCCGGCAGTTCCGAGCGGGCTATGCTCAGGATCTCCTCGGCCAGGCTCCGGACCGCACCGCTGGGCGCACCGGGTACGGCGAGCACCAGGGCGGGAGCGCCGTCGGGGGCGACGACGGGCTCGGGGCGGCGGTGTCGTCCCGACTGTCGGGGACGAGGCATTCGGACGGGCAGGCCATTGTCGGGGCCGGTAGAGGAGCTCATGGCGCCGCATGCTAATGCCTTGATGGCTCCAGCACGTGGTCCGGGGGTGTTAGAGGGGCCTCTGTCCCGTTATCTCCCGCGTGGCGCACGGCAGTCGGAGTCTGCGTTTTGGTGGGTCCGCCCAAGTGGTTCACCGAGGTCACCACCGCCGTGCCGGCACTGTCGAGGGCCGCACCGCTGCGGCCGGTGCCGCACGGACGGGGCCTGCCGCCGCCGCGCCGACCGCGGCGCCGACCGGCGCAGTCGCGGACCCGCTCGCGGGCGGCTCAGAACACGCTCAACAGCCGTCGGTCCACGGGCAGTCGAAGCCGCCCCCCGGGCAGTGCTGCCGCGAGGCGCAGTGCCCCGGCGAGCGGCTGCGCCTCGGCGCGGCTCACCCCGGTGTCCGGCAGCCGCTCGGCGAGCTGCCGCAGCAGCGGCTCCGTCAGGGCTTCGCCGAGCTCCAACAGCCCGCCCGTCAGGGCGAGTCGGGCCCCGGGCAGGTCGGGCATCGCGGCCACGGCCGAGACCGCGATCTCCTCGGCGGCCCCGGACATGATCGTCATCGCCAGAGGGTCCCGGGACGAGGCGAGATCGGCGACGTCCGGGGCGAAGGAGGCCAGCACCGCGGGCCGGTCCGTACGGGGGTAGAGCCTGCTCGGCAGCTCGCCGGCCGGGCCGAAGCGCTGCTCGGCACGGGCCAGCAGCGCGGCGCTGCCGCCGCTCCTGCCGTCGTGCGCGCGCATCGCGCACTCCAGACCCGCCCGGCCGATCCACGCGCCGCCGCCGCAGTCACCGAGGAGGTGACCCCATCCGTCGGCCCTGCGCCACTGCCGCAGATCGGTGCCGAGCGCCATCATCCCGGTGCCCGCCGCGACGACCGCACCGGGCTCCTCACCGAGGGCCGCCGCGTACCCCGCCACCGTGTCGGCGGCGAGCGCCAGCCGTACGGCTCCCCACTCCCGCCGGAGGGCGGCGGGAACGGCGGCGCGCAGCCCGTCGCCGAGGGTGGCCAGCCCCGCGGCGCCGATGCACACCGCTCCCGGACGCTCGGCTCCCGCCTCGGCCAGCAGCTCGCGCGCGGCGGGCAGCAGCCGGTCGAGCAGCTGAGCGCTGTCGATGCCGTCGGCGCCGGTGCGCAGCGGCTCGAACCGGTGGACCCGGCCGACCGGCTGCGGCGGCTGCGCGGGGGTGCCGCCGGAGCGGGCCAGGGCGGCCGTCTCGGCGCGCGCCAGGGCGATCCGCAGCCCCGACCCTCCCGAGTCCACTCCGAGGACCCAGGAGGCGCTCACGGGAGCCGCCAGTCGACCGGCTGGGCGCCCTGGCCGCCCAGCAGTTCGTTGACGCGGCTGAACGGACGGGAGCCGAAGAAGCCCCGGTCGGCGGACATCGGGGAGGGGTGGGCGGACTCCACGCACGGAACGCCGCCCAGCAGCGGCCGGAGGTTGCGGGCGTCCCGGCCCCAGAGCACCGCCACCAGCGGGGTGCCACGGTCGACGAGCGCCCTGATCGCCTGCTCGGTGACCTGCTCCCAGCCCTTGCCGCGATGGGCGGCGGGCTTGCGCGGGGCAGTGGTGAGCGCCCTGTTGAGCAGCAGCACGCCCTGACCCGCCCAGGGCGTCAGATCGCCGTTGGAGGGGCGGGGCGCGCCCAGATCCGTGTGCATCTCCCGGAAGATGTTCTCCAGGCTCCCGGGCAGCGGTCTCACTTCCGGGGCCACCGCGAACGACAGCCCGACCGCGTGCCCCGGAGTGGGGTACGGGTCCTGGCCGACGATCAGCACCCGGACATCCTGGAAGGGCTGTTGGAACGCGCGCAGTACGTGCTCGCCGGCGGGCAGATAGGTACGGCCCTGAGCGATCTCGGCGCGCAGGAAGTCGCCCATCACGGCGATCTGCCCGGCCACCGGCTCCAGCGCCTTGGCCCAGCCGGGCTCGACGATTTCATGCAGAGGTCGTGGTGCCACGGGGCGTCACTCTACTGCCGCGAAAGCGCTGCGGGGGAGGCGGAGGGAAGACGCGGGCGGGGGCGGGCGGATCAGGCGCTGCCCGGGCGCCCACCCGTGGGACCTCCGCCGACTCGCCCCGCCCGCGGGCCACTTGCCCGGGCCGAGCCGTCTTCGGCGCCGCTCCTATGCCGCGCCGGCGCCGCGCCGATGCCGCGCCGACGCCGCTCCGAGGCGCATGCTGCCCTCACACGCTCGCGGCCCGTACGCAGAGCACATCGGGCAGATGGGCGGCCAACTGCTGCCAGCTGTCGCCGTCGTCGGTGGCCGCGTACAGCTCGCCGTTGCGGTTGCCGAAGTAGATGCCCGCGGGGTCGTTGTCGTCGCTGCACATGGCGTCCCGCAGCACGGGCCCGAAGTGCGGCTCCTGCGGAAGCCCGGATTCCAGCGGGGACCAGCTGCGGCCGGCGTCCTCGGTGCGGTACACCCGGCAGCTCCGCTCCGCCGGGACCCGGTCGGAGTCGGCGTTGAGCGGGAAGGCGTACGCGGTGTCCGCCCGGTGCGGGTGGGCGACCACGGGGAAGCCGAAGGTGGAGGGCAGGCCCGACTCGATGGCGGCCCAGTGGCGCCCGCCGTCGTCGCTGCGGAAGAAGCCCCAGTGGTTCTGCAGGTAGAGGCGGTCGGGATCGGCCGCGTCCCGCGCGACCTTGTGCACGCACTGGCCGAACTCCGGCGCCGGGCCGGGCAGAAACACCGTGGAGACACCGGAGTTGGACGCGGCCCAGCTCTCGCCGCCGTCCTCGGTGCGGTACACGCCGCCGGTGGAGATCGCCACCAGCAGCGAACGCGGGTCCCGCGGGTCGGGCAGCACGGTGTGCAGGCCGAGACCGCCGCCGCCCGGCTCCCACTGGGGGCGGTGCGGATGGTCCCACAGCGACCGGACCAGGCTGAACGACTCGCCCCGGTCCGTCGACCGGTAGAGCGCCGCGGGCTCGGTGCCGGCGTAGACGACGCCGGGCTCCGATTCGCCGGCGGGGCGCAGCTGCCACACCCGCTCCAGCGAGGCACCGGTGTCCTCCGGGAAGGAGATCGCGGGCTTGGCGGGCTCGTGCCAGGTGGCCCCGAGGTCGTCGGAGTGGAAGACCGACGGCCCCCAGTGCGCGCTGTCCCCGCCGACCAGCAGCCGGGGGCCCGGAGCGCGGGTGTCGATGGCCACGGCGTACACCGCCTGGTCGACGAAGTGCGGCCCGCCGGCCGGGCTCCAACTCCCGTCCTGCCCGCGCGAGAAGAGGAAGAGGCCCTTGCGTGTGCCCACGGCGAGAAGTACCTGCGACATGCTGCCAACTCTCCGGGACACCCTTGTCCCTGTACGGCCCTGGCTGTCTGCGCTCGGCGCCGCACGACGGGCCCACAGGGCACGGCGCAGCACCTGTTCCGCAGTCTGCCCCCGACCACTGACAATCGCCCCCCGGCGACGCGTTCCCGCAGGTGGGACGGGGGCGGGAGCCTGCCGTCCCACGGCGGCACGGGGGCGTACGGGCGTGGGAGCGGACGCGCAGGGCAGGGCAGGGCGTGGCAGCGTACGGGCAGCGGGGGAGCGGAACGAGGCGTGGCGGCTGGGGAGCGGGACGGGCGGGAGCGGTGTCAGCGCAGGGAGCGCATCCGGCCGATCTCCGCCTTCTGCTGGGCGGCGATCTCGGTGGCCAGCTCCGAGGTGGTGATGTCGTTGCCCTCGCGCAGGGCGTCCAGGGCCATGGTCACGGCGCCCTCGTGGTGGGTGCTCATGAGCGTGAGGAACAGCTCGTCGAACTCCTTGCCGCGCGCCTCCCGCAACTCCCGGAGCTGCTCCGCGCTCGCCATGCCGGGCATCGAGGAGTGGTCGTGGCCCTTGGCGGAGTCGGACGGGTCGTTCGCCGAGTTCCGCTTCAACCAGGCGCGCATGAAGGTGATTTCGGGCCCCTGGGCGGTCCTGATCCGGTCCGCGAGCTTGCCCACCCGGTCGTCCTTCGCGTGCTTGTCGGCGAGCTCGGACATCTCCAGCGCCTGCTGGTGGTGGACGATCATCATGGTGTGGAACTCGAAGTCGGCCCGGTTCGGCCGGTTCTGCCTGCGGTGCGCCGCCTTCGCCTCGTCGGGGGAGACGGTGGTCGCCTCCTCGCCCGGCCTGCCCGGAGCGATCACGTCGGGACCGGCGCTCTCGTTGGACTCCGAACCCGAGCACCCCGCGGCGCCGGTCAGCAGGGCGAGCGCCAGCAGCGCGCAGACCGTACGGGCGGTACGCCGGGTGGGGTGACGACGCATCACGAGATCCTCCTGTGGCGAGGGGTGCAAGTCGTCTGTTCCTAGCACGTGGTCGACGGCCGGTGAGACCGGTGTAAATGACAACCTTGTTTCGTTCTATTGGAATGTACATGAGAAGCGGGATACTGCCGGGGTCCCCGGCGGGCCCAAGTCCGGGCCGGTCAGGGCCGATCCAAGGAGGAAGCTTTGACCTCGTTGCACACATCCCGCGTGCGGCGCAGACGCCTGGGAGTGGCCGCGGCCGCGGTCGGCATGCTCGCCGCGCTGCTGACCGCACACCCCGCGGTCGCCACACCCGACCCCGGTGACACCCCGCCGGTGGCCGAGGACGTGTCCAGGGCCGAGCAGGCGGAAGTCGAGAAGTCCATCAAGTCCGGTGAGATACCCGGATCGGGCGAGATCGACATGAGCAAGAACATGCGTCATCTGTCGAACACGCCCAAGGGCGCCATCCTCGGCACCAACAGCGATCTGGCCTTCCAGGGCAAGTACGCCTTCGCGGGCAACTACGACGGCTTCGTCATCTACGACATCAGCCGGCCGAAGTCGCCGAAGATCGTCAGCCAGGTGCTCTGCCCCGGTTCGCAGAACGACATCTCCGTCGCCGGCGACCTGCTGATCCTCTCCGTCGACTCCTCGCGCAGCGACGACACCTGCCACAGCACCTCCGGCCCGCCGGACGAGAAGGACTCCTGGGAGGGCGTGCGGGTCTTCGACATCAGCGACAAGACCAAGCCCCGCTACGTCTCGGCCGTGGAGACCGCGTGCGGCTCCCACACGCACACCCTGGTGCCGGACCGCAAGAACGTCTACGTGTACGTCTCCTCGTACTTCCCGGATGAGTCCTTCCCCGACTGCCAGCCCCCGCACGACGGCATCTCGATCGTGAAGGTGCCCAAGAAGTCCCCGCAGAAGGCCGAACTGGTGCGTTTCGAGGGCCTGTTCCCCGACGGCGGCTTCCCCGGGAACCCGGACCGGCCCGAGAAGATCGAGACGACCGGTTGCCACGACATCACCTCGTACCCGAAGTTCAAGATCGCGGCGGGCGCCTGCATGGGCGACGGCATCGTGATGGACATCAGCAGGCCGGACCGGCCCAAGGTGGTCGAACGGGTCCGTGACGAGGAGAACTTCGCCTTCTGGCACTCGGCCACCTTCAGCAACGACGGTCGCAAGGTCGTCTTCACCGACGAGCTCGGTGGTGGCGGCGGCGCCATGTGCAACGAGGAGACCGGGAGCGACAAGGGCGCCAACGGGATCTACCACCTGAAGGGCAAGGGCAAGAAGACCGAGCTCTCCTTCCAGAACTACTTCAAGATCTCCCGCCACCAGGCGGACACCGAGAACTGCGTCTCGCACAACGGCTCGCTGATCCCGGTCAAGGGCCGCGACATCATGGTGCAGTCCTGGTACCAGGGCGGGGTGTCGGTCTGGGACTTCACCGACTCCAAGAAGCCCGAGGAGATCGGCTACTTCGAGCGCGGGCCGGAGTCCACCTCCGAGCTCACCTTCGGCGGCACCTGGAGCGCCTACTGGTACAACGGTCACATCTACAGCAACGACCAGAACGGCTTCGACGTCCTGGAGCTGAAGGACCGGCGCACCGACGGTGCCAAGAAGGTCAGGCTGGACGAGTTCAACGCCCAGACCCAGCCGCACATCCGCCACTGACGCTCAGTCGTCGCCGGCGGATCCACCCGGTTTCCGGGTGACCGGTTCCGCCGGGCGGGTCGCCCCGCCCGGCGGAACGCCCAACTGCCACTCCAGGCCGTACCGGTCGAACAGCTCCGCGCGCAGCCGCGACAGCGGCATCGGGGCGCCCGGCAGCAGTACGGCGACCATCGCACCCATCAACAGCGCTCGCAGCAGCGGGTAGTCGGCGTCCGGATCGTCGGAGCCGTAGTCCACCATCGCCTGCCGCAGCAGCTCGGCCAGGCGCTGCTGCTCCTCGCACCGGACGAAGCCCTCCTGCTGGAGGATCCCGGCCATGTGCGTGCGCATCAGCAGGGGGTGGACCTCGGCGAGGCCGAGGATCGCGTCGATCGCCCGGGCGAGTTGGTCCTGGCCCGCGTCGGCGCCCGGGGTCAGCGCCGCGGCGCCCAGCGCCCGCTCCAGCGTCAGATGCATGAGCCGGTGGACCGCGGACTGAAGCAGCTGACGCTTCCCGGGGAAGTAGTAGGAGACCAGCCCCCTCGCCGTACCGGCCCGATCGGCGATGCTGCCCAAAGTAGTTGCTTCGTAACCCCGCTCGTCGACCAGCTCGATTGTCGCCTGAAGGAGGCGTTCTCGGGATCGGCGGCGCAACTCCTCGTTGACCGCGGCGCTTCTAGGCGACATGCTGTAGCTCCTGCGTTGGCTGGCTCCCAGCCAATATACTCAGCAGGGCCTGCGGAGTTCCGCCCGGTGCGGACTTTCGGGGGCAATGAGAACCGGTACGGGCGACGCGGGGGATCGCCCGTACCGGTTGTCGCTGAAGGGGGCGGCGTTCAGCCGCCCCCTTCAGCGCTGTCCGCGCCGATCCCGGGTCGGCCGGGCGGAATCCGGCACTGTGATTCGCCTCACGTTCGGGGTGTTCGGTGCGCGAGAGAGCGCACCGTCCGTCGGCTGCGGCTGCGGCTGCGGCTGCGGCTGCGGCTGCGGCTGGGCGTGCGAACGGGAGGCGTGGCGCACCGAACCCGGGAACGCCGTCGAGGCCGCCGGCGGTTGCGGAGAAGGTGAGTGCGGCGCCTGCGGCCGGGCGCCTCGTACGCACCGCGGCTCACCCGCCGGGGACGGCGGTCAGGTGAGCGCGTACAGACCCGGCACGAAGGCGACCATCACCGGTACGACCGGCACCAGCGAGGCCACTGCCGTCATCCGCACCCGCCGGGACAGGCTCATCCGGTCCGCGGGTGCCAGCAGGCGGTCCACCCGCTGGGGCACACCGCCGTGCGGCAGCGGGCAGGGGCCGAAGACGCCGCGGTCCTCGTTCAGCCCGACCAGCGCCAGAGCCGTGGTCAGGCGCCCGTGCCGCCGCGAGGCGACGTCGTCGGCGGCCAGCTCCACGAGCCGGTGCATCTGCACCCGGAACGCGCGGAACACCGGAACCTGGGGGAAAGCCGTCGCCAGCGCGGAGGAGGAGTGCAGCAACCAGTCGTGCCGGGCGCGCACATGGCCCTCCTCGTGGGCGAGCACGGCGTCCAACTGCCGTCCGCGCAGCCGTCGCAGGGCGGCGGAGGTCACCACCAGCCGCGGCGGGCTGCCCGGCAGCCACCACGCCTCGGGACGCTCGCTC
Organism: Streptomyces sp. XM4193; assembly: GCF_023072595.1. Taxonomy (GTDB): domain Bacteria; phylum Actinomycetota; class Actinomycetes; order Streptomycetales; family Streptomycetaceae; genus Streptomyces. Next base: position 92,853 of record NZ_JALLGK010000006.1, on the reverse strand, counting down.
TCCAGGACGATCACGCGACCTTCCGTGTCCTCCTCCTCGCCCGGCAGCAGCGGAACCCGCTCGCGCAGCTCCTCGCGGCGCCGCCGCCTGCGACCGCGGGCGGCGAGCACCTCGCGTGTGAGCATCGCGGCCGTCCAGGCGCCGCCGCAGAACAGCAGCACCGCCAGAGCGGCCGCCCAGGTGTGTCCCTCGGCCGACAGCGCGTACGCCTCGATCACCTGCTGCGGGGCGGGGCCGAAGACATGTCCGCGCACCGCCTGCCACGCTTCGGCGGCGCTCAACGCCATCGCCAGGACGCAGCACAGCAGGACCGCGGCCACCACGCACTGCCAGACCCACAGGGCAAGCACCGGTTCGCGGTCGGGCCAGGCACTCCGGGCCAGCATCCGCGGCGCCATCGACGCGGTCAGTCCACCCAGGAGCAGCAGCGCCAGCGCGACCATCATGGCCCCAGCCTATGGCGCCCGCGCTCGCGGCAGGTACGACGGTGAAGACGAAGTGACGTACGACTCAGCCCGGTTCGGCTTTTCGGTGACGAGCAGGCAGCAGTCCGCGGCCCGCGGAGATGCGGGACCGAGCGGGGGTCCGGGCCGGGATACATGGCGAGGACGAGCAGCGGCTCACAGCAGCAGCATCGTCGCGGTCGCCAGGGCCAGCGCCGCCCGGCAGGCGTGCGCAGTCTCCGGGAGCGCCGCGAGCCCTGCCGGGCGAGCGGGAGCCGCGGTCGGCAGGGCGACGGCGGCCGGGGACGGTACGGCGGCCAGCGAGGCCACGCGGCGCAGGGCGCAGGCCAGGAAGTAGCAGGCGAGCAGCGCTGCCGGAAGTCCGACGCCGGCCGGGTGCGCACCACCGCCGTGCCCGGTGTGGCCTGCGGACCCGGCAGCGGGGCCGAGAGCGCCCATCGCCATCGCGGCCATCGCGCCCGCTTCGATCAGATGGTGGGGCAGATGCCGCCGGTCCGGGCCGGGGGCGGTACGGGCCCACAACAGGACCGCGACGAGCCCGACACCGACGAAGGCCACGACGAACACCGAGGCCGGAACCGGCGAACCGGGCACGGCCATCAGCGCCATCGCGAACCCCATCGCCGTCTCCAGTCGCGCGCTCCGGCGCTCCGGCCTGCCGGTCCCGCGCCGCGAGCGCGCCAGGCACACCGCGCCTGCCGTCGCGCACACCAGAACCAGGAGCCAGCCCACCACCGGCGGTCCGTGCATCCCCACCTCCGTCGCTGCACACCCGTCACCGGCGACCTACCCGGGAGGCGAGGCCGTACGGGAGCGCAGAGGAGCACACCCGCTCGCGCCGTGCGCGGGGGCGCGCACTCCCCGGGCCGGTCCCGCCGACACATCCGTGGCGGCAGACGGCAGACGGCGTGGGTGCCGGTCCGCTCAGGGGGCGGGCCGGTAGCGCAACGGGTGGTCGGCGGGGATCTCCACGACGCACAGGCTCACCTCGTCCGGAGCCGCCACCCACATCTCGACCAGCCCCCACGGCTCGCGCACCGGCGGACGCGTGATCCGCGCGCCCCGCTCGCGCAGTTCGCGGTGGGCCGCCTCGACGTCGAGGACCTGGAGCCACAGGCGCAGGCCCGGGTTGGCGGGCTGCTCGGCCCGACCCGAGAGCTCGAGGTGTCCGCCGCCGAGGAAGTAGACCGTGCCGAGGTCCTCCGGCCCCGGCCCCGTCTCGAACTCGCGTTGCACCGCCAGGCCGAGGACTCGGCCGTAGAAGTCCCTGGAGGCTGCCGGATCGGTCGGGCGCAGCAGTACGCGGCTGCTCAGTACGTGAACCATGCGGCCGACGATAGGGCGCGGCACCGCGCTAGGCTCGCCGCCATGGAGACTCCCCTCGCCGCAGCGCTGAGCTTCCGGGCCGCCACCGCCGACGATGTGCCCGCGCTGGTCGCGCTGGTGGAGTCGGCCTACCGGGGCGAGGCCAGTCGTGTCGGATGGACGACCGAGGCGGATCTGCTGGACGGCAGGCGCACCGACCACGAGGGCGTGGCCGAACTGGTCGACGCCGCGGACGGGTTGGTACTGGTCGTCGAGCGGTCCGGCGGGACGGTCGCCTGCTGCCATGTGCAACAGCGCGAGTCCGCCGAGGGGCCGAGCGCCTACTTCGGCATGTTCGCCGTACGCCCCGAACTGCAGGCGGGCGGTCTCGGCCGGCAGGTGCTCGCGGAGGCCGAGCGGCTCGCAGCGCACCGGTGGGGCGCGCGGGAGATGCGTATGACGGTCATCTCCGCGCGCGAGGACCTGATCGCCTGGTACGAGCGGCGCGGCTATTGCCGGACCGGCGAGCTCCAGCCCTTCCCGTACGGCGACGAGCGCTTCGGTCTGCCGCGGCGGCCCGACCTCTGCTTTGAGGTGCTGGTCAAAGAGCTGGACGCAGCGCCGCGCTGATCTCCGGCAGGTCGGTGACGACGCCGTCCAGCTCCAACTCCCGTACGCGGGCGAGGTCTTCGGCGGTGTTCACCGTCCAGCTGATGACCTTAAGCCCCGCCTCGCGGCACTCCCGGACGACCTCCGGCGTCAGATGCCGCAGGTCGCAGGAGACCATGTGCGCGCCCAGCTCCACCGCGCGGACGGCGGCGGTGGGGGTGGAGCGGCCGGTGACCAGCACGAGCGGGATCTTCGGGAGCAGCGCGCACGACTCGCGCAGCGCCTCGGCGTGGAAGGAGATGACCGTCACCCGGTCGTGCAGCTCGCGGCGGGTGATCACCTCGGCGAGCACCCGGGCCGCGGCGACGTCCTTGATCTCTGCCTGCAGAGGCGACCGGACCGCGTCGACGACCTCCTCGAAGACCGGCACCTGCTCGCCCGATCCGGCGTCCAGTCCGCGCAGTTCGGCGAGAGTGAGGTCACCGATGGCGCCGGTGCCGTCGGTTGTGCGGTCCACGGTGGTGTCGTGCATGACGACGAGAGCGCCGTCCTTGCTCAGATGCAGGTCCAGCTCGATCGCGTCGAGACCGAGGCGGTCGGCGTGCCGGAAGGACCGGAGGGTGTTCTCCGGTTCGACACCCATCACGCCGCGGTGGCCGACAGTCATCAGGGACACCCGCTGCTCGCTTTCTGCCTGTGCCGACTTCGTCCGACCACCCTAGATCCACGAACCGGCCGGCGGACGGCGTACGGGCGGTGGTCGGCCGGAGCCGCGGTGAACAGTCCGTGACCGCCAAGAGCGGCCGGGCGGGCGGCTGTTCGGCGACTCGATGATCCTGATGCGGACAGATGTGGGCGAACGTAGCATCGAAGTAGTTCTCGACGGGAAAACGTTGCCTTGATCGCATCCAGGGCCGGAAGATTTGCAGTCATTGGTCTTGAGTAGGGGAATGCTGACCAGTTAACGTGGCCACACGTGATTTTTTCCTGTGGAGGCACGCTCATGACGGAAACCCTCTCGTCACCCACCGCCGGCGGCGCCGTTCGTGCTGCCCACAGCGAGTCAACGACCGAGCCCGTGGTGTCCCACCCCGCGTGGAGCGAGCTCAAGGACGCGGTCGAGACGATCCGCCCCTGGCAGTCCGCCGACGGCTCGGTCGACCTCACCGCACCCGACGCTCCCACCGCCGAGCAGGTGCGCGCCCAGGTGGACCGGATGGCCACCGCGGTCGAGCAGCTCTCCCCGCTGCTCCCGCACGGCCGGGAGTACCACCGGGCGCTCGTCGCCGACCTGCACGGCTGGGTCGCCTCCGACTTCGCCGTACCCGACTTCCTGGACTCGCTGCTCGCCTTCCAGCCCGCCGCTGACCGCGTCGACGGCCGCCAGCACCTGGTCCTCTTCCCGATGTACACGCAGAACGGCAACCCCGACCGCAACTTCGAGGCCGTCGCCCTGCGGATGGTGTGGCCCCAGTGGCTCGCGGACCTCGAGCGCACCCGCTACGACAACCCGCTCTTCCTCGGCATCACCTTCGAGGACTTCACCAGCGGGTACGACACCAACTCCGCGGTGCTCTTCCCCGAGACCATCGCCGTGCGCGAGGCGCCCGAGCGCTTCTCCTGGGGCGGCATCTTCTGCGACCGCGAGGCCGCCCGCTTCTCCCGCGTCGTCGAGGCGGCCTGCGAGGTCACCAGCCTGGAGCTGCCCGAGAGCGCGCAGGGCCTGCTCACCGACCTCCAGCGCACCCAGCACGCCTTCGTGCTGTGGGACATGGTCCACGACCGCACCCACAGCCACGGCGACCTGCCGTTCGACCCGTTCATGATCAAGCAGCGCCAGCCGTTCTGGATGTACGGCCTGGAGGAGCTGCGCTGCGACCTCACCGCCTTCCACGAGGCCGTCAAGCTGGAGGAGGACGGCTACCCGCAGGGCCGGGACGTGCAGTACGCCGTCATCCTCGACCGCATCTTCCGCTTCCCGGTCACCGGCGAGCGCAACCGCAACTACGACGGTCTCGGCGGGCAGCTGCTCTTCGCCTACCTCCACCGCCACAACGCCCTGCGCTGGACCGACAACCGCCTCACCGTCGACTGGGACCTGGCCCGGCAGGTCACCGTGCAGCTGCGCGAGGAGATCGAGACGCTCTACCGCCAGGGCATCGACCGTCCCAAGCTCGTGCACTGGCTGAAGGCCTACGAGCTGGTCTCCGGCTACCTCTCGCCGCACCCCGGCTCGACCTGGGCCAAGGGCGCGGAAGCCCTCGACCTCTCGCTGCCGCCGCGCAAGCTCGTCGACGAGGTGCACCCCGACGAGTTCCCGCTGAGCATGTTCTACGAGGCACTTGGGAAGAAGCTGCGCACTGTCATCGCGTCGACCAAGGGCATCACGGCGGAGCAGCCCCCCGCGGCCGCTGCGGCGTGAGGGCCCGGGCACGGCACGAGGGACAACCAGGACGGCACGGGCAGTGGAGGCGAGCATGAGCACAGCGAGCGAGGGCAACGGCGGAGCGCTGGAAGGCGCAGTGGTGGCGGTGGCCGGAGCGGGCGGACCCGCAGGACAGGCCCTGCTGCTGCGGCTCGCCGAGGCGGGTGCGGTCGTGGTGGCCTCCGACTCCGACCCCGAGCGGCTGGCGGTCGGGGTGGACGCGGCCCGCTTCGCCCACGGCGGCACCACCGTCGTCGGCGACACCGTCGACCTGCTCAGCCCGGACGACACCCGGGCCTGGGCGCTGCGCACGGAGAAGGAGTTCGGCCGGATCGACGGACTGGTGCACCTGGTCGGCGGCTGGCGCGGTTCACGGACCTTCGCCGAGACCGACCTCGCGGACTGGGAGGCGCTGGAGAACCTGCTGATCCGCACCGTCCAGCACACCAGCCTTGCCTTCGAGGGCGCGCTGGACCGCAGTAGCAACGGCCGCTACCTGCTGGTCAGCGCGGCCGGCGCCGCCAAGCCCACCTCGGGCAACGCCGCGTACGCCGCCGCCAAGGCCGCCGCCGAGGCGTGGACGCTGGCGCTCGGCGACGCGTTCCGCAAGGCGGGGGGCGAGCAGGGGCCGCGGGCGGCGGCTGCGATCCTGGTGATCAAGGCGCTGGTCCACGACGCGATGCGGGCCGAGCGTCCCAACGCAAAGTTCGCCGGCTTCACCGACGTCAAGGACCTGGCCGAGGCCATCGTCGGGACGTGGGAGAAGCCCACCGAGGAAGTGAACGGAAAACGCCTGTGGCTCACTCCCCAGCCGTGAGGACCGACGTCAAGCGGCGCCACGACCCCGCACTGCGCGGCTTCGCCAGCGACAACTACGCGGGCGCCCACCCCGAGGTCCTCGCCGCCCTCGCCCTGGCCAACGAGGGCCACCAGGTCGCGTACGGCGACGACGAGTACACCGAGCAGCTCCAGCAGCTGATGCGGCGGCACTTCGGCGGCAACGCGCAGACCTACCCGGTCTTCAACGGCACCGGCGCCAACGTCGTCGCGCTCCAGTCGGTCACCGACCGCTGGGGCGCGGTGATCGCCGCCGACAGCGCCCACATCCACGTCGACGAGTGCGGCGCCCCCGAGCGTGTCGGCGGCCTCAAGCTGCTGACCGTGCCCACCGAGGACGGCAAGCTCACCCCCGAGCTGATCGACCGCGAGGCGTACGGCTGGGACGACGAGCACCGCGCGATGCCGCAGGTCGTCTCGATCACCCAGAACACCGAACTGGGCACCGTGTACACCCCGCAGGAGGTCCGCGCCATCTGCGAGCACGCCCACGAGCGGGGCATGCTCGTCCACCTTGACGGCGCGCGGATATCCAACGCCGCGGCGGCACTCGACGTCCCCATGCGCAGCTTCACCAACGTCGCCGGCGTGGACATCCTGTCCTTCGGCGGCACCAAGAACGGTGCCGTCTTCGGCGAGGCGGTCGTGGTGCTCAACCCGGACGCGGCCCGCGCCATGCGGCATCTGCGCAAGCTGTCGATGCAGCTGGCGTCGAAGATGCGCTTCGTCTCCGTGCAGCTGGAGGCGCTGCTCGCCGGCGATCTGTGGCTGCGCAACGCCCGGCACGCCAACGCGATGGCGGCCCGGCTCGCCGAGGGCGTACGGCAGGTCCCCGGCGTGGAGATCCTCCACCCCGTGCAGGCCAACGCCGTCTTCGCCCGGCTTCCCAAGGAGGTCAGCGAGCGCCTGCAGAAGCGCTACCGCTTCTACTTCTGGGACGAGGCGGCCGGCGACGTGCGCTGGATGTGCGCGTTCGACACCACCGAGGAGGACGTGGACGGCTTCCTCGCCGCGCTCCGCGAGGAGATCGGCGCCTGACTGAGCCCGCGGCAGGGCCTGAGCCGGGTCTGTGAGCAGACCGTGCAGCGTCGTACCGGTGGCCCGGAGTACCGCCGCCCGTCGTCCGCGGACATTCAACTGTCCCCGGCCGACGGGCGTTTCCGCGTCTGCACGCCGCTCGACGGGCGTTTCCGGCCGTGCCCCGCGCGCCGCGTGCGCGGGAGCCGAGCCCTGCTGTGCGCCGAGCCCCGCGGCGCGCCGACTGCCCGCCGGTTCACGGAGCCGGCGGGCAGTGCGGTGGAGGTGTCGCTGTCCGCAGCAGTGCGTCAGGCCGCGGTGGCGCCCGGGGCGGGCGGTGCGCTGCCGCCGAGGTGGGCGGGCAGCCACCAGGTGTCGTCCGGGCCGCTGGGCTTGGCCGGGTACGCCTCCTGCGCCGCCTCCAGCAGCTCCTGCATACGGTCGCGCATCAGGTCGGTCAGCGCGGCGGGGGACTCGTCGGCCGGGGCCGGGATCTGCTCGCCGACGCGGATGGTGATGGGGAAGTGGTTCCGCCCGAAGTCGCGCTTGCGTCCCTTGGTCCACAGCCGCTGGGTGCCCCACAGGGCGACCGGCAGTACCGGCACCCCGGCCTCCTGGGCCATCCGCACCGCACCGGACTTGAACTGCTTGAGCGTGAAGGACGGGGAGATGGTGGCCTCCGGGAAGACCCCCACGATCTCGCCGGCCTTCAGCGAGCGCACCGCGTGCCGGTAGGAGTCCTGGCCCGCGCTGCGGTCCACCGGGATGTGCTTCATCGCGCGCATCAGCGGACCGGAGACCTTGTGCTTGAAGACCTGGTCCTTTGCCATGAAGCGGACCAGCCGCTTGGCCGGGCGCGCGGCGAGCCCGGCGAACACGAAGTCCAGGTAGCCGATGTGGTTGCTGACCAGGACGGCTCCGCCGTGGCGCGGAATGTGCTCGGTGCCCTGGATGTCGAAACGCAGATCGAGGACCTTGAACAGGGTCCGGGCAGCGCCGACGACGGGTGGATACACAAGCTCTGCCATGCGGGGGGAACCCTTACGTGAGACTGCCTGGGGAACGTACTCCCGGCGCGGACATCGCGCTCAACTTACGCGACCGTAAGTTGATTCGGCTACCCCCGCCGGGCCGGGACCGGGGTCACGGGTGAGGTGGGTGGGGCGTGTGTGGGTGAGCCCCGGTGAAGCCGGGGACGGGAATATCGGGGCGCTCGGCGGTGCTGCGAGGACACCGGGCCCAGCAGGAGGACAGCTGGGGCGACGAGGCGCGCCACGGGCGCGGAGCGGACTCGCGGGCGCCGGTGGGGGACGGCCGGGCTGCGGTGCGCGGGACGGCCGAGCGACGGAGCGTACGAAGGTGAGGCACCGGCTGCGGTGCGAGCGAGGAGGAGCGCGGTGGGAGAGCCGGCGGGCGTCGAGCGGGTGGAGGCTGCCCTGATCGGAGTGCCGAGCCTGGGGGAGCGGGCGACCCTCCTGCAGTTCTCGACCGCGTTCTGCCAGCCCTGCCGCGGCACCCGCCGGGTGCTCGCCGAGGTCGCCGCGATGGTGGCGGGCGTGGCGCACGTGGAGGTCGACGCGGAGGAACGACTCGCGCTGGTGCGGCGGTTGGGCATCGTGCGGACTCCCACGGTGCTGGTGCTGAACGCCTCGGGAGAGGTGGTGCGCCGGGCCACCGGGATGCCGCGCCGTGCCGATGTCATCGCGGCGCTCGGCGAGGCGCTGTGAACCGGCGGGGCGCGGTGGCCGAGCGGGGCGCGGTTGCCCGGCGCTGTGCCGCCCGGTGCCGCGGTGCGAGTGCGCGGGGGCTCGCGTACACGGCGCCGTCAATGTCGGTGCGCTCGTCGGCATCCGCGTCCGCATCCGTGTCCGTGTCCGTGTCCGTGTCCGTGTACGTCCCCCGCCGAGTTCGCGGTCGTGTGCCGTGCGTGAGAGTGATCGCATCCGGGGAGGCTGTCTTGACGGGGTTGTCGACAGATCGTCAACCTGGGGCGATGCAACTGGGAGTCGCGCGGTGAGCACACCGGAGACCCGTACGGCACCGCGTGTGCCGCGATCGACCGCCGCGGGGGACGCCGCCGACTCGCTCGGTGGCGGTGAGCAGGCGTCGCGGCTGCTGCGCGCGGCCTTCCGCCGCTCGGCCGCCGGTGTCTGGGTGGTCACCGCCTCGGCCCCGGACGGCACCCCGGTGGGTTTCACCGCGACTTCGCTGGCGTCGGTCGCCGCCGAGCCGGCGGTCGTCTCGTTCAACATCGGTTCGTCCTCCTCCAGTTGGCCGGTGCTGGAGTCGGCGGCACAGGTGGCTGTGCACGTGGTGGGCGAGCACCAGGAGGAGCTGGCCGAGCGGTTCGCGCGCCGCGGCGCGGACCGGTTCGCTCCACCGACCCGGTGGCACCGGGGTGCGGCGGGGGTGCCGGTGCTGGAGGAAGTGCCCGCGTGGATGCTGTGCCGGATCGTGGCGCGAGTGCCGGCGGCGGACCACCGGGTGGTGCTGGCGCAGGTGCTGGAGGGCGACGCCTCGGGTCCGGGGCGGCCCCTGGTCCACCACGACCAGCGGTTCGCCGCCCTGCGCGACTAACGGGGTCGCGACCGCAGCCACGGGTCGCCGGCCGGGGCGCCGCACAGGCTCTCCCGCGCACGTGAGCGGGCCGCGCGTGCCTGCGTGCGCAGGCGGTGTGCGACGTTGGCAACGTCACAGTCGTCTCAGCTTGCTAACTCTTCGCCGGAACGATGTACTGGCGAGTAACAAATTGCGCGGAGCGTCGGTCCGACCCGACCGGAGTCCGTGCCGACAGGCGCCTATGCTGCCTGCACAAGGCAGCCCGTAACGACGCAGTAGGAGAGCCGGCGTGAGCTTGAGGATCGTTGTCTGTGTGAAGTACGTGCCCGACGCCACTGGCGACCGGCACTTCGCCGAGGACCTGACCACGGACCGTGATGCCGTGGACGGTCTGCTGTCCGAGCTGGACGAGTACGCCGTCGAGCAGGCCCTGCAGATCTCCGAGGAGGCCGACGACGCCGAGGTCACCGTGCTGACGGTCGGCCCCGAGGACGCTCGCGACGCGCTCCGCAAGGCTCTGTCCATGGGCGCCGACAAGGCCGTCCACGTCGACGACGAGGACCTGCACGGCACCGACGTCTTCGGCACCTCCAAGGTGCTGGCCGCCGCCATCGAGAAGACCGGCTACGACCTGGTCGTCTGCGGTATGGCCTCCACCGACGGCGTGATGGGCGTACTGCCCGCGGTGCTCGCCGAGCGCCTGGGTGTACCCCAGGTCACCCTGCTCTCCGAGGTCTCCGTGGCCGACGGCAAGGTCACCGGCCGCCGGGACGGCGACGCCGCCACCGAGAACCTCGAGGCCGCGCTGCCGGCCGTCGTCTCGGTCACCGACCAGTCCGGCGAGGCCCGTTACCCCTCCTTCAAGGGGATCATGGCGGCCAAGAAGAAGCCGGTCGAGGAGCTGGACCTGGACGACCTGGACCTGGACGGCGACGACTTCGGCCTGGAGGGTTCCTGGACCGCGGTCGACGAGGCCAACGCCCGTCCGCCGCGTACCGCGGGCACCGTGGTGAAGGACGAGGGCGAGGGCGGCAAGCAGCTCGCCGAGTACCTCGCGGGCCAGAAGTTCCTCTGAGCCCCGCCCCCTTGCTCCAGGCCACCAAGCGCCGAACTTTCCTCCCGGGAGAAGATTTCCATGGCTGAAGTCCTTGTCTACGTCGACCACGTGGACGGTTCCGTCCGCAAGCCCACCCTCGAGCTGCTGACCCTCGCCCGCCGGATCGGCGAGCCGGTCGCCGTGCACCTGGGTGCCGGTGTCGAGACCGCCGCCCCCGTCCTCGCCGAGTACGGCGCGGTGAAGGTGCTGGCCGCCGACGCCCCCGAGTTCAACGACTACCTCGTAGTGCCGAAGGTCGACGCGCTGAAGGCGGCCTTCGACGCCGTCTCGCCGGCCGCGGTGCTGCTGCCCTCCTCGGCGGAGGGCAAGGAGATCGGTGCGCGCCTTGCCGTGCGCATCGACTCCGGCATCATCACCGACGCCGTCGACCTGGAGGCCGGCGACGAGGGCCCGGTGGCCACCCAGTCGGTGTTCGCCGCCGCCTTCACCACCAAGTCCCGTGTCACCAACGGCACTCCGGTCATCACCGTGAAGCCGAACTCCACCGCTCCCGAGGCCGCCGCGGCCGCCGGCAGCGTGGAGCAGCTCTCGGTGAGCTTCGGCGAGCTGGCCACCGGCACCAAGGTCACCTCCCGCACGCCCCGTGAGTCCACCGGTCGCCCGGAGCTGACCGAGGCCGCGATCGTGGTCTCCGGTGGCCGCGGCGTCAACGGCGCGGAGAACTTCCACGTCATCGAGTCCCTCGCCGACTCGCTCGGTGCCGCCGTCGGTGCCTCGCGTGCCGCCGTGGACGCCGGTTGGTACCCGCACACCAGCCAGGTCGGCCAGACCGGCAAGACGGTCTCGCCGCAGCTGTACGTGGCGGCCGGCATCTCCGGTGCGATCCAGCACCGCGCCGGCATGCAGACCTCCAAGACCATCGTCGCGATCAACAAGGACTCCGAGGCGCCGATCTTCGACCTGGTCGACTACGGCGTCGTGGGCGACCTCTTCGAGGTCGTCCCGCAGCTGACCGAAGAGGTCAAGACCCGCAAGGGCTGAGCCACTTCGAGCGGCGCGAGCCGAAGCGTCCCGCCAGGGGCGGCGTCACCGGATCTGTCCGGCGGCGCCGCCCCTGGCGTCGTTCCCGGCCGTACCCCGGTCACGTACTTCGGCTGTACCCGTACCCCGGCGCTGTCGCCCGTCCCCGCTCGCTGTGCGCGACCGCGGGAGCGGCCGGTCTCCGTGCGGGATCGGTGACGTCCCGGCGGGTGGAGGGCTGTTGACTCACCCCGCGCGCGAGAGCTAGCTTCCCCGTGACAACTTCAACGTTTTGTTGATTTCCCAGGGGAGTGCCGATGACGCAGGCCAGTACGGTCGCCACCACCTTCGCCAGTTCGGTGAGCCGGGAGGTCGGCGCCGCGCTGGCGGCCGTCGACGCGGAGTTGGAGCGCCGCTACCCCGGCGACCCCGGCACCCGTCAGCCCGTGCACACCGTCTACGTCCCCGGTGACGTCTTCGCCGCCGACACCGTGCGCACCTGGGGCCGGGAGGCGCTCGCGCTGCTGGAGCGGCACGCGCCCGACGCCGCGAGCCTGGCCCAAGTCCTGGATCTCGACCGGGGGCTGGCCGCCGCGGTGCACGAGCGGGTCCGCGCCAAGCTCGTCCGCGAACCGATCGAGGACCTGCGCATCGACTTCGAGGACGGTTACGGCAACCGTCCCGACGCCGAGGAGGACGCCGACGCCGCCCGCGCCGCCGCGCTGGTGGCCGGGTGGGCCGAGCGGGAGAGCGCCGAGCGCGCCCCGTACGTCGGCATCCGGCTCAAGTGCCTGGAGGCCGAGGTCCGCGACCGCGGCATCCGCACCCTCGACGTCTTCCTCACCGCGCTGCTCAACGCCGGCGGCCTGCCCTCCGGGCTGGTCCTGACGCTGCCCAAGGTCACCTATGCCGAGCAGGTCGCAGCGATGGTGCGGCTGTGCGAGCAGTTCGAGCAGGCCCACCGGCTGCCCGGCGGCCGGATCGGCTTCGAGATCCAGATCGAGACCAGCCAGTCGATCCTGGGCGGCGACGGACGGGCGACCGTGGCGCGCATGATCGAGGCGGCGGACGGGCGCGCCACCGGACTGCACTACGGCACCTTCGACTACAGCGCCTGCTGCGGCGTCAGCGCCGCCCACCAGTCCATGGACCATCCGGCCGCCGACCACGCCAAGGCCGTGATGCAGGTCGCCGCGGCCGGGACCGGCGTACGGCTCTCCGACGGCTCGACGAACGTCCTGCCGGTCGGTTCGCGCGAGCAGGTCCACGACGCCTGGCGGCTGCACCACCGCCTGGTGCGCCGCTCCCTGGCGCGCGCCTACTACCAGGGCTGGGACATGCACCCGGGGCATCTGCCGACCCGTTACGCGGCCGTCTACGCCTTCTACCGCGAGGGTCTCGAGTCGGCCGCCGACCGCATCGCCGCCTATGCGCAGCAGCGGACCGGCGAGGTGCTCGACGAGCCGGCGACGGCCAAGGCGCTCAGCGGTTTCCTGCTGCGAGGACTGGACTGCGGCGCCCTCGGCGAGGACGAGGTGGGCGCGCTGACCGGCCTCTCCCGCACGGAGTTGGAGGGTTTCGCCGCCCCGCGGCGCGGGGCGCTGACCCTGTCCCACCCGTAGCTCCGCGGATCGCGGCGCGGCTGCCGGTCGACCGTCCGGTGCGCCGTGCCGTCCGATGCGCTGCCGACTCGATGCGCCGGGTCGCGGGAGGTGCCCGGCGTCGGGTCGGCCCCCGGTGTGCGGGCCCGGGTCAGCTGTGCGGCGGCAGCTCGCCGGAGCCGCGCGGTATCAGGCCCGCGGGCAGCACCACCCGGCGCGGGGCCGGTGCGCCGCCGGCGAGACGGTTGAAGAGCAGTTCGGCGGCGGTGCGCCCGAGCAGCGCGGCGTCCTGGGCAACGACGGTGAGCGGCGGGTCGAGCAGCTCGCCGAGCTCCAGATCGTCGAAACCCACCAGCGCGGTCGGCCGGGGGTGAGAGGCCAGCAGGCGGGCGGCGGTGGCGGTGACCCGGTTGTTGCCGGTGAACAGCGCGGTGACGGGCTCGGACCCGGCGAGCATCGTGCGTACGGCGTGCTCCACCCGGCCGGGGTCGGTGGTGCCCAGTGCCGTCCACTCCTGCCGCACCGGCAGATCGGCCTCGGCCATCGCCTCGCGGTAGCCGCGCAGCCGCTCGGTGGTGGTGTGGATCTGCGGCTGGTCGCCGACGAAGCCGATCCGCCGGTGCCCGTGGGCGATCAGATGGGCGGTGGCCTCCTTCGCGCCGGCGAGGTTGTCGGTGAGCACGGTGTCCACGTCGAGGAGACCGGCGGGCCGGTCCACGAAGACGGTCGCCACTCCGGCGGCGATCTCCGGTTCGAGGTAGCGGTGGTCGTCGCTGGCCGGGACGACCACCAGCCCGTCCACCCGCCGTGCGCACAGCGCGAGTGCCAACTCCTGCTCGCGCACCGGGTCCTCGTCGCTGGAGCCGGCGAGCAGCAGCGCGCCGTGGCCGCGTGCCACCTCCTCCACCGCGCGGCTGAGCGGACCGTAGAACGGGTCGGCGAGGTCCTCCAGCACCAGGCCGACCGTGGCGGTCCTGCCCTTGCGCAGGGTGCGGGCGCTGTCGTTGCGGCGGAAACCGAGGGCGGTGATCGCCTCCCGCACCCGCTGCTCGGTGTCCGGCAGCACGCCCGGCTCACCGTTGACGACCCGGGAGACCGTCTTCAGCCCGACACCGGCGCGGTGGGCGACGTCCTTCATCGTGGGACGCCTGCCGTAGCGCGCGGAGGCGCCGGAGGTGGGGACGTTGCGCTGTGTCACGGGGGTTCCGTTCTGCCGGACGCGGACTGCCATGCCGAGCATACGAGTTGGTGATCACGGCTAGACAACGTTGTCTGCAAGAGGTGAACATACTCGCCATGACTACTGACCTGGTCGCGGCTCTGGACATCGGAGGCACCAAGATCGCCGGAGCGCTCGTCGACGAGCGCGGAACCGTCCACGCGCGGCAGCAGGTGCCGACCCCGCCCTCGGCGCCGGGAGAGACCGTGCTGGCGGCGGTGGTGGACGTACTGCGCCGGCTCGCCGAGGACGGCCGGTGGCCGCGGGTGGGAGCACTGGGGATCGGCAGCGCCGGGCCGGTGGACGCAGCCGCCGGGACGGTGGGCCCGGTCAACATCCCGGGCTGGCGCGACTTTCCGCTCGTCGAGGGCGTACGGCAGGTGGTGGGCGGACTCCCGGTCACGCTCGTCGGCGACGGGGTCGCGATGGTGGCCGCCGAGCACGCCGCGGGTGCCGCGGTGGGGCGTCGCAACGCGCTGGGCATGGTGGTCTCCACCGGTGTCGGCGGGGGGCTGGTGCTGGACGGCAGACCGCTGAGCGGACCCACCGGCAACTCCGGCCACATCGGCCACATCTGCGTGGACCTGAACGGGGACGAGTGCCCCTGCGGCGGACGCGGTTGTGTCGAGACGATCGCCAGCGGACCGAGCATCGTGCGTCGCGCGCTGGCCCGCGGCTGGCGGCCGGGCCCGGGGGAGGAGGCCACCGCCGCGGCGGTCGCGCGGGCTGCCGGACGGGGCGAGGAAGTGGCCGTGGAGGCGTTCGACCGCGCCGGACGTGCGCTGGGCGCGGCGGTGGCCGCCGCCGCGGCGCTGGTGGAGATCGAGGTCGCGGTGATCGGGGGTGGTGTGGCACAGGCCGGTGAGCTCCTCTTCGCGCCGCTGCGTGCCTCTCTGGACGTGTACGCCGGGCTGTCCTTCACCCATGGTGTGCAGGTGCTCCCCACTCGCATCGGTTCGGACGCCGGGCTGGTCGGCGCTGCCGCGGCCTGCCGCGCGGAACTGCTCGAACTCCCCTGAGGTGCGCGGGGCGTGTGCCCCGGTGCCCCCGCGCTCCGGCGCATGCTCCCCTTGGACCGGCGCACATCCGTGGCAGTGTGTACCGGTCACTGAACGGGGCGAGAAAGGGGGAACGGTGATCATCTGGCTGAACGGGATTCACGGAGTCGGAGCCTCTGCCGTCGCGGAGGAGCTGCGGCAGCTGGTGGCCGGCAGCACGGTGTACGACCCGGAGCCGGTCGACGCGGGCCTGCGCGAGCTGCTGCCCAAGGAGCGGCTGGCGAGAATCGAGGAGCTGGCCGAAGGGGTCCGCGAACTCCCGTCCTGGCGGCGGTTGTTCGTGGAGACCGCGGTCGCGCTGCTGGCCGAGGTTCCGGGCCCGCTGATAGCCCCTGTGTCACTGCCGCACCAGGAGCACCGCGACGAGATATTCGGTGCCCTGGCATCCCGGGGCGTGCCCGTACGACACTTTCTGCTGACCGCAGAGGAAACGATCCTTCGCAAACGGGTGGACCAACTCGCCCTGGTGGTGGGGGAGAAGGCCCGCGACACCTACCAGCGGCAGTTGCCCGAATACCGTGCCGCGCACGACTGGCTGGCGCGGGACGCACACCTCGTCGACACCACGCGCCGTACGCCGAGTGCCAGCGCGCGCACCGTCGCCGACGCGATGGCGCGCGGCGAGGGCGACTGCGCCATCGTGCAGACCCCGGAGCCGCGGGGCGAGACGGTCGCCGCCGGGGTGCTGCTCTTCGACGACGAGGACCGGGTGCTCCTCGTCGACCCGACCTACAAACCGGGCTGGGAGTTCCCGGGGGGTGTGGTGGAGGCCGGCGAGGCGCCCGGCTGCGGTGGGGTGCGCGAGGTGGCCGAGGAGCTCGGGCTGCGGCTGGAGAGGCCCCCCGAACTGCTCGTCGTGGACTGGGAGCGGCCCGTGCCGCCGGCGGTCGGCGGTCTGCGGCTGCTGTTCGACGGGGGCCGGCTGGACCCGGCGAAGATCGCCCGACTGAGCCTGCCGGGCGAGGAGTTGCGCGACTGGCGCTTCGTCTCGGAGAGCGAGGCGGCGAACCTGCTGCCCGGGCTGCGCAGGCAGCGGCTGCGTTGGGCGCTGCGCGCGCGAGAGCTGGGCCGACCGCTCTATCTGGAATCGGGCACGCCCACCGGCGGGCTCCCGTAGCCGCGTCCACCGGTGTGCCGACGGGTGCCGCCCGGATCGGGCTCGCGGTGCGAGCGCGACCCGGGCGGGCCGGTGCGTCGGCGGCGCACGGCGGCGCGTCGTGGCAGAGCGGCGCTGCCGCGGCGGAGCGGGCGGCGGCGCGGGTCCGGCGGTGGGGCTCAGTGCCGGGGGCGCAGGGCGGGCGGCAGCGTCAGGAGCGGGCGGCCAGCCGCTGGAGGAAGAGCGCCTCGGCGACCGACATCCGCTCCAACTCCTGCGGGCTGACGCTCTCGTTGACGGCGTGGATCTGCGCCTGCGGCTCGCTCAGACCGGTCAGCAGGATCTCCGCATCGGGGTAGAGCGCGGCGAGCGTGTTGCACAGCGGGATCGAACCGCCCTGGCCGGCGACGGCCATCTCCACGCCGTCGTACGCCTCGCGCATCGCGGAGGCCATCGCGGTGTACGCCGGGCTGCCGGTGTCGGCACGGAACGGCTGGCCCTGGCCCTGCCGTTCGATCTCCGCCCGCGCGCCCCAGGGCACGTGCGCCCGCAGGTGGTCGGCGAGGCGTTCGGTCGCCTCGGTGGCGTCGATCCCGGGCGGCACCCGCAGGCTCACCAGCGCCGCGGCCGTGGCCTGCACCGAGGGGGTGGCGCCGACGATCGGCGGGCAGTCGATGCCGAGGACGGTCACCGAGGGGCGGGCCCAGATGCGGTCGGCCACCGTGCCGCCGCCGACCAGCTCGACACCGTCCAGCACCTTCGCGTCCGCGCGGAACTGCTTCTCGTCGTACTGAAGTCCGTCCCAGACCGTGTCGGCGTCGAGTCCGTCGACGGTGCTGGAGCCGTCATCGGCGTGCAGCGAGCCCAGGGTGCGGATCAGCGCGGCGAGCGCGTCCGGGGCGGCGCCGCCGAACTGGCCCGAGTGCAGATTGCCCGCGAGGGTGTCCACCTTCAGCCGCAGCACGGTCATTCCGCGCAGCACGCTGGTCACGGTGGGAAGCCCGGCACGGAAGTTGCCCGAGTCGCCGATGACGATCGTGTCGGCCCTCAGCAGCTCGGGGTGCGCCTGCGCGTACTCCTCCAGACCGCTGGTGGCCTGCTCCTCGGAACCCTCGACGATGACCTTGACGGTGACCGGGACACCGCCGTTGGCGCGCAGCGCCCGCAGCGCGAGCAGATGCATGATCAGCCCGCCCTTGCAGTCGGCGGCGCCGCGGCCGTACCAGCGGCCGTCGCGCTCGGTGAGGGTGAACGGCGGGGAGAGCCAGGCCTCTTCGTCCAGCGGCGGCTGGACGTCGTAGTGCGCGTAGAGCAGTACGGTCGGCGCACCGGCCGGTCCCGGCAGGAGGCCGTAGACGGACTGGGTGCCGTCCGGGGTCTCCAGCGTCTCGACCTCGGTGAAGCCCTCGGTGCGCAGCGCGTCGGCGATCCAGGAGGCGGCGGCCTCGCACTCGCTCTTGGGGAACTGGGTCTCGTCGGCCACCGACGCGAACCCTACGAGCTCGGCGAGCTCGGTCCGTGCCTGCGGCAGCAGGTCGGCGACGGTGCGCGCAAGCGCGGTGTGCGCCGTTTCGTGCGCCATGGGAACGCTCCTGGAGATGTGTGGCGTTGGGCCGGTGTGCGGGATCACCGCAGCTGCGGCCGGTCCGGCGACGGCTGCGGACCGGGTCGATCCTCCCACGGGACACTTGTGCGACCCCGGGCCGTAGGATGCGGCACTGGGCCGTTCCGTGATCATGGGGCGGCCGTGACGGCGGGAGCAAGTGGGGACTGTGAGCGGCGAGAACACCGAGAACGGCGAGGAGTTCGCGAACAGCGGCGGCACCGGGAGCGCCGGCGGAGCCGGTGACGGCGGCGGGCCGCGCGACGGCGAAGGGCCGTCCGGTGCCGAACGGCGGGCGGATTCCCGGGAGTCCGGGGCCACCGGGAGCCCCGAGCGGTCCGGAGACGCCGACGCCGGGGACGCCGACGCAGAGGACCCCGACGCCGGGGACGCCGAGCCCCGGGAGGACGCCGCCCGCGACGTCGAGCCCCGGGAGGACGCCGACGAGGAGCGGACGCCGGTGTGGGACGTGGTGGTGGTCGGCGCCGGCCCGGCCGGTGCGTCGGCCGCCTACGCCGCGGCGGTGGCGGGACGTCGGGTGCTGCTGCTGGAGAAGGCGGAGCTGCCGCGCTACAAGACCTGCGGCGGAGGCATCATCGGGCCCTCCCGGGACGCCCTGCCGCCCGGCTTCGAACTGCCCCTGCGCGACCGGATTAACGCCGTCACCTTCACTCTCGGCGGCCGGCTGACCCGTACCCGCAAGTCCAAGAACACCCTCTTCGGCCTGGTCAACAGGCCCGAGTTCGACCATGCGCTGGTGACCGCGGCCGAGCGGGCCGGGGCCCGAGTGCGCACCGGTGTCACGGTCTCGCGTGTGGAGCAGCACGGGCCGGCGGTGCCGGACCGCCGCACCGTCGCGGTGGTGCTCTCCGGCGGGGAGTCGGTGCTGGCGCACGCGGTGGTCGGTGCGGACGGCAGCGCGAGCCGTATCGGCGCGCACGTCGGGGTGCGGATGGACCAGGTGGATCTCGGCCTGGAGGTGGAGATCCCGGTGCCGCCCACGGTGGCCGAGGACTGGGCGGGCCGGGTGCTGCTGGACTGGGGTCCGCTGCCCGGGTCCTACGGCTGGGTCTTCCCCAAGGGCGACACGCTGACCGTCGGTGTCATCGCCGCTCGGGGCGAAGGCGCCCGCACCAAGCGGTACTTGGAGGACTTCGTCGGGCGTCTGGGGCTCGCGGGCTTCGAGCCGAGCGTCTCCTCCGGGCACCTCACCCGCTGCCGGGCCGAGGACTCACCGCTCAGCCGGGGCCGGGTGCTGGTGTGCGGTGACGCGGCGGGGCTGTTGGAGCCCTGGACCAGGGAGGGAATCTCCTTCGCGCTGCGCTCGGGCCGACTGGCCGGGGAGTGGGCGGTGCGCGTCGCCGAGTCCGGCGACGCCGTGGACAGCCGCCGCCAGGCACTGGGATACGCGCACGCGATCGGCTCCGACCTCGGGGCGGAGATGAGCGTGGGCCGCAGGCTCCACCAGGTCTTCGCCCGCCACCCGCGCGCGATGCACACCGCGCTGACCTCGCTCCCGCCGGCCTGGCGTGCGTTCACCAGGGTGGTGCGCGGGGCGACGACCTTTGCGGAGATCGTGCGCAACCAACCGATGGCGCGGCGCGCGCTGGAGGCGCTGGACCGCCGGGGCTGAGCGGGGCGGGCCGCCGGGGCCGGCGACGGCGCGCGGGTCCGCGCCGGGACCGGCGACCTGCCCGGCCCCGCCGCCGGTCAGGGGCGTCCGGCCTCCGGCCGCGTTCCGCCGGTGCGTACGGGGTCGGCCGTCGCCCGGCCTCCGGCGTCCCCCGTGTTCTCCCGGGGGACCACGGCCTCCTGGTGTGCCGCGCCGCCGCCCGCCTCGGCCCTCCCGGCCTCCTCGGTGGGGGAGCGGAAGGTGAGTGCGAAGACCGGGAAGTGCTCCGCGCTCCGGTGCCACTGCTGCAGCGTGGCGTCCCGGCCCACTCCGAGTTCGGAGAAGTAGCGGCCGACCTCGGACCAGCGGCGGGCGTAGGCGCGCAGCACCCGTGGCTTGTCCCGGTCGCCCACCTCGACGGCGGTGAAGTGCCGAACCCGCTTTCCCAACCGCAGTTCACCCCCTCCGGCGGCCCGAAGGTTGTGGGTCCACTGGACGTGTCCGCGCGGTGCGACCAGGTAGGTGCGGCCGTCGAGCTCCATGGGGTTGACCGGGGCGTGGCGCAGGGCGCCGCTGGTGCGTCCGCGCACGGCCAGGGTGTGGGCGCCGTGCAGGCTCAGACCGCGGCGGTTGAGCCACATCACGAGGGGGTTGAGGACGCGGCGGGTGAGGCGTCCGGGGGTCAGGGCATGGGTGGAGGGCATGATCGGGGCTCCATTTCGTGAGCAGTGCTCTCGTCGTGTTCCAGTGTTCACCTTCGATCGCGCGAAAACAAGAGCAGTGCTCTCGGATTGGTTCGGTGCTCTGTTTCGGGCAGACTGTGGCGATGGCCAGGATCGAGGGAGTGCGCAGTCGTGCGCGGGCGGAAGTCACGGCGGCGATCAAGGAGGAGGCGCGGCGCCAGCTCGCCGAGGAAGGGGCGGCGCGACTGTCGTTGCGCGCGGTCGCCCGGGAGCTCGGGATGGTGTCCTCGGCGCTCTACCGCTACTTCCCCGGCCGCGACGAGCTGCTGACCGAGCTCATCGTGGACGCCTACAGTGCGGCCGGGTCGGTCGCCGAGTCCGCGGCGTCGGCTTCGGCCGGGTCGGCCCCGGCGGTGCGCTGGCGGGAGGTCTGCCGGGCGCTGCGCCGCTGGGCGCTGGCGCATCCGCACGAGTACGCCCTGGTGTACGGCTCGCCCGTGCCCGGCTACGCGGCGCCCGACCGTACGACCGAGGCGGCCTCGCGGATCGCGCTGGCGCTGTTCGGGGTGGTCGCCGACGCGGTGGCGACCGGCGACTGCGCCGAACCCGTCGACGTCCCGCCCGCCGAACTCCTGGCCGACGCGCGGGAGTTGGGCGAGCGAATCGGGCTCGAACTGCCCGCTCCGCTCCTGTCGCGCGCGCTGGTGGTGTGGCCGCAGCTGTTCGGGCTCATCGGCTTCGAGGTCTTCGGGCAGCTGCACGGGGTGATCGAGCGGCGCGAGGCGTACTTCGACCACGCCGTGGATCAACTGGCCGCCACCGTCGGCCTGTCCGGAGGGCGGCCGACGGGCTCCTAGTCCTCGGTGGCCGGTGTCCGCTCCTCGCGCTGTACGGTCGGCTGCTCGGTGCCGGGCGTGCCGACGGGCCGCTTGCGACGCACGTACAGCTGCTTGCGCACTCGCGCGACCACCGTGCCGTCGGCAGCGACGACCTCGTTCTCGAACCAGGGGAGCGCCTTGGAGCCGTCCGCGGTCGCCTCCCGGATCTGCGTCAACTGCTGCTCGCTCAACGAGAATTCGGCGAAGACGTCGCCGCGCCCGGGGGAGACGAAGTCGATCTCGGCCGCCTTGTCCCAGACGATGTAGTCCTTGCCCAGGGCGGAGACGGCCAGCAGCGCCCAGAACGGATCGCTCATCGAGAAGAGGGATCCGCCGAAGTGGGTGCCGAAGTAGTTGCGGTTGGTGCGGCCCAGGCGCAGTCGTACGCGTGCGCTGCTCCAGTCGTCGGCGATGTGCAGCACCTTGATGCCGGCGAAGAGGTACGGGGGCCACCAGCACATGCCGCGGCGAAGGGTCTGGGGACTGAGTCGGCGGGCCATGCTGCGAAGCTACCAGAGATGCTACTCGTGAGTAATGCGTCCGTGACCAGGCTCTCACCGCCCCGCGCCGACTGTCGGGCGCGCGGTGGGTGCGCCGCCCGCGGGTGGCCCGCCGTGTGCCGCGCGGGAAGGGATTGCCGGGGTCAACTCCCCGATGGCGCCCCGGAAGGGCGAGCGGTGCCGTATTTTGTTCCACTCCCACACAAAGCGAGAATGAGGACGTGACCCAGATTCGTACCAGGCCGGAGAGAGGTCGCAGCGCCCTCGGCCCCGCACTGGAGCTCGTACACACCGGACGGGCTCCCACCCGCGCGGTGCTCACCGCGGAGCTCGGGGTCACCCGTGCCACCGCCGGCGCGGTCGCGGCGGAGCTGCAGCACCTGGGGCTGATCACGGTGGACGCGAGTCCGACCACCGGCGCCGCCTCCCAGGGGCGGCCCTCCCATCGGCTCGGCGTCGCCCCGGACGGCCCCGTGGTGCTGGCCGCACAGGTCCACGCGGACGGCTACCGTGCGGCGCTGGTCGGCCTCGGCGGGCAGGTCGTCGCGACCACACCCGGTTGCGGAACGGTCGACGCGGACCCCGCCCAGGTCATCGGCGAGGCCGTCGCGGCGGGCGCCGGACTGCTCGCCGGGACCGGTCGCCGCTGCGTGGGCGCCGGCCTCGCGGTGCCCTCCGCGGTCGCCGAACCGGACGGCACCGCGCTCAACCCGCTGCACCTGGCCTGGCCGGTGGGTGCGCCGGTGCGCGGAATCTTCCGCGACTGCCTGGCCGAGGCAGGTGTGCGCGCGCCCACCGAGACCGGCTTCACCGGCAACGACGTCAACCTCGGCGCGCTGGCGGAGCACCGGCACGGCGCCGGACGGGGCTCCCGGCACCTGCTGTGCGTGGCCACCGGCCACCGAGGGGTCGGTGGTGCGCTCGTCCAGGGCGGCCGGCTGCACAGCGGCAGCTCCGGCCTCGCCCTGGAGGTCGGCCACCTCGCGGTGGAACCGCAGGGCCGACGCTGCCACTGCGGCTCGCGCGGCTGCCTGGACGTGGAGACCGACCCGCTGGCCTTCCTCGAGGCGGCCGGACGCACACCGGGGCCCGAGAGCTCCCTGCTGCACCAGTCGACCGAACTGCTGCGCGGCGCCTACGAGTCGGACGAGAGCGTCCGCGCCGCGGCGCACCGGCTCATCGACCTGCTCGGCCTGGGCCTGGCCGGACTGGTGAACATCCTCGACCCCGACCGCATCATCCTCGGCGGGCTGCACCGCGAGCTGCTGCGCGTGGACGAGGAGCGGCTGCGCGCCGTCGTCGCCGAACGCAGTCTGTGGCGGCGCGGCGGTGCGGTGCCGCTCCTCGGCTGCACCCTCGACCACAACAGCCTGGTGGGCGCGGCCGAGTTGGCCTGGCAGCCTGTACTTGACGACCCGTTGGTGTTGCAGGAGGACGTGCCATGCTGATCCGCCCAGGACGCGCCGAGGAGTTGGCGGTCTGCCAGGACATCGAACGAGCGGCCGGCGAGCCCTTCCGGGCGCTCGGGATGACCGCCGTCGCCGACGACGAACCGCTGACGCTGGGCGATCTGGAGACCTACCGCAGGAACAACGCGCTGTGGGTGGCTCAGCAGGGCGACGAGCTCGCCGGCTATCTGCTCGCCGCACCCGTGGACGGCCGCACCCACATCGAACAGGTCTCCGTACGGCCCCGCTGGGCTCGGCGGGGGATCGGGCGGGCCCTGATCGACCACGCGGCGCTGGCCCACGGCGGCGGCGACCAGACGCTGACCACCTTCGCCGACGTGCCGTGGAACGCCCCGTACTACCGCAGGCTCGGTTTCCGCGAGCTGCCGGAGGACCAACTCACGCCCGGGCTGCGGCACATCAGGACGGTGGAGCGAAAGCTCGGCCTGGACCGCTGGCCCCGATTGTGCATGCTGCGGACCGGACTTCCCCGCACGGACGTAGCCTTGGAGGCATGATCCCCGCAGAGCTCAGCCGCAGCCGCTACGTCAGCCTGACCACCTACCGCAGGGACGGCACCCCGGTCGCCACCCCGGTCTGGGCGGTCGAGGACGAGGGGGAGCTGCTGGTGTGGACCCGCGAGGACTCCTGGAAGGTCAAGCGTCTGCGCAACGACCAGCGGGTGCGGGTCGTCGCGTGCGATGTGCGCGGGAAGGTCGCAGAGGACGCGCCCGAGGCGGAGGGGACCGCCCGGCTGATGACCGGGGAGGGTGAACTCGACCGTGTGCGCCGGGCGTTGAAGTCCCGCTACGGCTGGCAGTTCTGGCTCACCGACAGCGGCGGCGCGCTGCTGCGCCTCGGCAAGCGGCCCCATGTGGGCATCGCGATCAGCCTGTGAGCTCGGGCTCCCCGCGCCCGGCGGCACGGCTCGGCGCGGCGTCCGCCGCGGGCCCGACCGGCGCGGGCAGCGTGAACCAGACGACCTTGCCCCGCCCGCCGCGCTGAACCCGCACGCCCCAGCTGGCGCTCAGCGCCGCCACCAGCGCCAGTCCGCGGCCGCTGGTCGCCCAGGTGCCGGAGGTGCGAAGCTCCGGCAGCCGCGGGTCGTGATCACGCACCGAGACCGTCAACCGGTCCCACAGCAGCACGAGTTCCACCGTGCAGTGCTTGTCGGGGCCGGTGTGCCGGTGGACGTTGGCCAGCAGCTCGGTCACCGCGAGCGCGGCGCTGTCGATCAGCGGATCCACCTTCCAGCTGTGCAGCTGGGCGGAGATGATGCGCCGCACCTGTCCGATGCGGGAAGGCAGCGCCTGGAACTCCACCGCGCAGTGCCTGCTGGAAGAAGGATGACTGATCACGGCTGCGACTCCCTGAGGCCGGGGCGACATGCGCGCGGGACGCTCCCTTCCGCCGGGGGGCGGAAGGGGGAGAGTGTCCCGGCCTCAAGAGTGATTCACGACACACGGCCGCGCAAATCCACTGAAATCACCGCAGGCGGGCGAGGTGAAGAGCTCGGCCCGAGGCGGGCGCGCTCAGGTGGAAACCGTGCGCCGGTCCGAGGCGAGCCGGGTGGACCGCTCGCGCGTCGTCACCGACTGTGACTGTCGACCGGCGGCCTCGCGCACCTTGGCGGCCTGCTCCCGCGCGTCCCCGAGGGCGTGGTCCAGCCGCTCGTGCGCAGGGGCGTCCAGCCGCAGCGAATACCGCTTGCCGTCCAGGGAGGCGAAGGTCAGATCCCGGCTCAACGGCACCGGGCCGCTCAGCCGCACCTGATCGACGGAGGCACTCGCGATCTCCCGGCCGTAACTGGTCAGAAGTGTCAACCGGCCGTCCTGCACAAGGACTTGGCCTGCTCTGGTAACAGAGCGCCACCGTCGTCCGACCCGCACTCCGGTCAGCTCGAAATCCGGCTCCGTCATGGCACACCGCCCTCCCCGCCGCTCCCGCGACAAGCGTCCTCCTGCAGTCTGCACCCTATCCGGGCGCCAGGCCAGAGTGCCCCCATACGATTGGCCGGTGACCAACAGCGAGCACCGGCCCTGCGGCACCACCCCCGCCCCGATGGCCACAGTCGACGTCGACCGCAGCGACAACGCCTACCGGCACTGGCTCAAGGAGTCCGTGCGCAAGGTCCAGGCGGACGCCAACCGCAGCGCGGACACCCACCTGCTGCTCTTCCCGCTGCCCGAGGAGTGGGGCATCGACCTCTACCTCAAGGACGAGTCGACCCACCCCACCGGCAGCCTCAAGCACCGCCTGGCCCGCTCCCTGTTCCTCTACGGCCTGTGCAACGGCTGGATCCGGCCGGGCAAGCCGGTCATCGAGGCGTCCAGCGGTTCCACGGCCGTGTCCGAGGCGTACTTCGCGGGACTGATCGGCGTGCCGTTCATCGCCGTCATGCCGCGGACCACCAGCAGTGAGAAGACCCGGCTGATCGAGTTCCACGGCGGCACCTGCCACCTCGTGGACGATCCGGGCACCGTGTACGAGGTCTCCCAGCGCCTGGCCGAGGAGACCGGCGGGCACTACATGGACCAGTTCACCTACGCCGAGCGCGCCACCGACTGGCGGGGCAACAACAACATCGCCGAGTCGATCTACCAGCAGATGCGGCTGGAGCGCTATCCCGAGCCCGCCTGGATCGTGGCCGCCGCGGGCACCGGCGGCACCTCCGCGACCATCGCCCGCTACGTCCACTACATGCAGTACGACACCCGCGTCTGCGTCCCCGATCCGGAGAACTCCTGCTTCTTCGACGGCTGGCTGAAGAACGACGCCGACGTCGTCAGCGACTGCGGCTCCCGCATCGAGGGCATCGGGCGCCCCCGCATGGAGCCGAGCTTCGTGCCCGGCGCCATCGACCGCATGATGCGGGTGCCGGACGCCGCCAGCATCGCCGCGGTGCGCACCCTGGAACGGGCGATCGGCCGCCAGGCCGGCGGCTCGACCGGCACCGGCCTGTGGAGCGCGCTGCGGATCGTCGGCGAGATGGTCGCCGAGGGGCGCACGGGCTCGGTGGTCACGCTGCTGTGCGACCCGGGGGAGCGGTACCTGGACAAGTACTACTCGGACGACTGGCTCGCCGAGCAGGGCCTCGACATCGCCCCCTACACCGAGGCGATCGACCACTTCCTGGCCACCTCCCACTGGCACTGACCCCGCATCAGTTCCCGGCAGTGCTCGGCGAGTTGTCCGGCCGTGCCGTCGATGCCCCGTCAAGTCCGTTCCGGAGCGCGGAGGTTGGGCCCGTTCGAACTCGCGCGGGCCGCAACGCGCCGGGACGCCTCCTGTTGCCCGGCCGTCGCCAACTGCCATGATGCGGGGGAGGGTTGACGCATGTCCCCACCGGGAGCGACACACGGGGAGACCATGGACAAGCAGCAGACCGCCCCCGCGCTGGAGCTCATGGTGCACGGGGTCGGCGGGGCCACCCCCCAGGACGTGCTGGACGATCCGCGCACCGTTCTGGTCACCGGGGACGCCACCGCGGGCATCCACCGCAGGGCGGACGACGAGGACGCCGAGGAGCGTCCCGAGGACTACCGCGACGGGCCGATCCGCGAGGCGTACTGCTGGTCCGGCCTGACCTCCGGCAACGGCGCGCGGGCCCTGTGGCTCGTGCTGCTGCCGTTCATGATCGCGAATCTCGCGTACTGGATGCGGCCGGCCGCCCCGCTGCGGCACCCCGCGCAGCGCCTCTACTCCGCGATCGCCAGACTCCTCGCGCTCAGCCTGACCGTGCTGCTCACCGCCGCCGTCTGCGAGCTGGCGCTCGACCTCGTCGCCTGGCAGTGCGCAGGCTCGGCGGCCTGCGCCGAGGGGTCCTCCTGGCTCTCCTTCATGGCCGTCTCCGGCGAGGGCTGGTGGAGCGTGCCCGGCCGCAGGCTGGCGCTGGCGGCTCTGCTCCCGCTGCTCGTCACGCTGCTGCTGTGGTGGCTCTCGCACCGCACCTGGAGCGCCTACGAGTCGGCCTCGCCACCACCGCGCCGTCCGGGCACCGTGCACACCGAACCGGGCGAGGAGCCCCCGCCGTTGAGCCTCCCCGGCTTCTGGTACGGCCGCCGGCTCGTCTCCCGGCTGCGTGCGGCGCACACCACCGCCGGCCTGCTGACCATCGCCACCGCGCTGTCCCTGGCCACCCGGCACTACGACGCCGAGGCCGGCGGCGCCCGGGCCGTGATCGGCCAACTGCTGCTCGTGCTGTGCGCCGGCCTGTGGTGCGCCGCGGTACTGGCGGTGGTGCGGCGCGGGCGCACCGAGCGCGAAGCCGACGAGCACCTCGACCCGGCGGTCACCCGGCTGCTGCCCTGCTCGGCGCTCGCGCTGCTCGCCCTGATCGTGGCGCACGCCGCCTGGGACCGGCCGGGGTGGGAGTCCGCCGGCGCGCTGCCGGGCACCGGCGTCTTCTCCTCCCTCGCACTGCTCCAGGGCGCCCTGCTCACCGCGCTCGCCGTCACCGCGCTCGTGCTCAACCGGGCGGCCCGCCCGGCCGACCGCAGCGCGATGGGGGGCCTGGGCGGCGTCGGTGTCGCGCTGATCGGCTGCGGCATCGGCCAGGTGCTCACCGGTGGGCTGGCGCAGCGGATCTCGGAGTGGCTGGCCACCGGCTCGACCGTCGGCGACTCCGAGCTGATCGCCGGGCCGCCCGTGGTGCTCGTCTGGCAGGCCGCCGTCATCCCGCTGGTGCTGCTGTCCGCCGTGGTGTTCCTGCTGGTCTCCGCGGTACGGGTGATGCGGCTGCGCAAGCGTCTGACGCCCGGAATCGTCGACGGCTACCCCGGCGAGACCACCGAACTCCCCACCCGCAGCGGGCAGATCGCGGGCACCATCTCCCGCGCCGGGCTGACCGACTCCACCCCGGTGCTCATCGGCGCCATCACCGTCCTGTCGCTCGTCCTCGGTGCGGGTGCGGTCGCCGGAGCCCTGATCAGTGGCGAGTCGCCCGGCCAGGCAGCGGTCGGCGCCCCCGCTCCGCTGCCCGCGCTCGGTGCGCTCGCCGAGGGCGTCGGCTCCTGGCTGATGGGCGCGCTGGTGATACTCCTGGTCGCCATGGGCCGCCAGGCGTACCGGGATCCGGGCGCGCGGCGCACCGTCGGCATCCTCTGGGACGTGGGCACCTTCTGGCCCCGCGGCGCCCATCCCTTCGCACCGCCGTGCTACGCCGAGCGCGCGGTCCCCGACCTCAGCTGGCGGATCGGCACCTGGACCGAGCTGACCGGCGGCCGGCTCGTGCTGTCCGGTCACTCGCAGGGCAGCGTGCTCGCCGCCGCCGCGGTGTGGCAGCTGGACCCGGCAACCCGCAGCAGGGTCGCGCTGCTCACCCACGGCTCGCCGCTGGAGCGGCTGTACGGCCGCTGGTTCCCGCAGAGCTTCGGACCGACGGCTCTGCACGCGCTGCACCGCGAGGTGGAGGGCTGGCGGAACCTGTGGCGGCTGACCGATCCGATCGGCGGCCCGGTGAAGGTCTACGCCGACGGGCCGCGCGTCGAAACCGAGTCACCGCCGACCACGTACACCGGAGAAGTGGACCGCGGCCCGCTGAAGGACCCGTTGACCTACGGGCGCACCCTGCGCCACCCGCTGCCCTCGCCGATCCTCGGCCACGCCGACTACCACGCCGACCCGGCCTTCGACGAGGAGCGCGACCGGCTGCTGGCGAGCGTCGCCCGGCCCCACGAGCACGTCGGGGAGCCGGGGCCGAAGAGCCCGGCGACGGACGGCGGACCGGGTGACGCTCGCACTGCGGACGCGGGCGGGCCCGCAGGCGCCGGCGGCCCGGTGAAGGGCGGCGGTACGGCGAAGAGCGGGGACGGCGGTACGGCGACCGCGGTCGACACGGACCGGATCCCCGGTCAGGGCAGGGCGGGCAGATCCTCGGAGTAGAGCAGCGTCAGATCGTCGGTGCTCGGGTCCTCCACCTGCGCGACCCGGCCCGCGTGCCGCTCGACCATCGCCTCGAAGGTCTGGCGCGCGGTGCGGCCGTTGCCGAAGGAGGGGCCGCGTTCCATCGTCGCGAAGTGCTTGAGCACGGCCTCCTCGGTGCCGTCGGCGAGGTGGTACTCGTGCTCCTCGGCCTGCTGCTCGACGATCCGCAGCAGGTCCTCGGCCGCGTAGTCGCCGAAGGTGATGGTCCGTGAGAAGCGGGAGGCCACACCGGGGTTGACCGCCAGGAAGCGCTCCATCTCCTCGGTGTAGCCGGCGGCGATGACGACCACCTCGTCGCGATGGTCCTCCATCAGCTTCACCAGGGTGTCGATGGCCTCCCGACCGAAGTCGCGGCCGGAGTCCTCGGGGGAGAGCGCGTACGCCTCGTCGATGAAGAGCACACCGCCGCGTGCCTTGTCGAAGGCGGCCTGGGTGCGCAGGGCGGTCGAGCCGATGTGCTCGCCGACCAGGTCCACCCGGGACACCTCGACGAGATGGCCGTGCTCCAGCACGCCGAGGCTGTGCAGGATCTCCCCGTAGAGCCGTCCCACGGTCGTCTTGCCGGTGCCGGGGGAACCGGTGAAGACCAGATGGCGCCGGGCCGAGGCCGCCTTGAGGCCCGCGCGCTGGCGCCGCCGACCGACCTCGATCATCGCGGTGAGCGCCCGCACCTCCCGCTTGACGCTCTCCAGGCCGACGAGGGCGTCGAGCTGGCCCAGCACCTCGGCGGCCGGCCTGGCCTCCTGCGGCTCCGGGCGTGCCTCCCCGGCGGGCGCGGCGGCGGGCGGCGAGGCGGGCCGGGCGGCAGGCAGCGCCGCCGTCGCGGTGAGCAGTCCCGCGGTGCTGACCGCGGGCGCCGGCGCGGCGGCGAGCGGCTCGGTGACGGCCGCCGACTCGTCGCTGTCGCAGTCCTCCACGATCGGCCCCGGCTCGGCGAACTCGAACCCGCCCCGACCGCAGCGTTCGGTGCGGCAGCGCCGCAGGACCGTGCGGCAGCCGTCGATGACGTGGAAGCCGAAGCCGCGGGCGCCCGTCACCCGGGTGCCCTCGAAGGTGCCGCGGCCCTCGGCCGAGACGTAGACGCCCGCCTCCTCGGCGCCGGTGATCGTGCACCGCTCCACCGCGGGGTCCGCGCCCTTGGTGACGATGATGCCGGTGGCCACCGCGTCCACGACGCAGCCGGCCAGTACGCCGCCGCTGCCGTGGTCGCGGAACCACGCGCCGGTGCCGGCCTCCCGGATGCGGCAGTCGTCGAGCTGGACGGCCGCGCCGTCGCTGACCGACACCGCCGTACCGCGGATCTGGCTCAGATCGCTGTCCACGACGTCGGCCCTGGAGCCCCGGTCGAGCACGAACAGCGCGTCGGGCACCTCGCGCACCCGGCAGCTGTCCAGCACGGCGGAGGCGCCGTCGCTGATCCAGATCGCCGGATAGTCGCCGGTGGAGTCCTGTATCTCGCAGTGGTGCGCGTCGACCCGGGTGCCCGGGTCCCAGACCGAGAGGCCGTTGCGTCCGAAGCGGCGCACCGCGGTCCTGGTCAGCGTGAGGATGGCCCTGGAACGCAGGTCGACCGCGTTCTCCGGCACGTCGTGCAGCTCGCAGTCGGTGAGGGTGAGCACCGCGTCGGCGTCCAGGGTCAGTCCGTCGCCCGTGGTCCGGTGGATCTGGCACTCGGTCAACTGCCCCTGGGCGCGCGCCGTCGCGCTCACCCCGGAACCCTTGATCTCGTAGATCTCGCAGCCGTGCGCCTCCAGCGAGGTCTCCGCGCCGGTCAGCGAGATCCCGCTGCCGGAGGTGTGGTGGATGCGGCAGCGTTCGAGCCTCGGAGTGGCACCCGCGCTCGCCGCGACGCCGGACTGGCCCGCGGCCACCACCTCGCACTCCTGGAAGAGACCGGCCGCGGCGCCCGAGACGCTGATGCCGAGCCCGCCCGGATTGTCGATCGTGCAGCCGCGT
Source organism: Streptomyces sp. XM4193 (assembly GCF_023072595.1). Classification (GTDB taxonomy): domain Bacteria; phylum Actinomycetota; class Actinomycetes; order Streptomycetales; family Streptomycetaceae; genus Streptomyces. The sequence goes on along the minus strand of NZ_JALLGK010000006.1, from coordinate 61,981 downwards.
ATCACCGGTCGGGCGCCCGCCCGCACCTCCACCCCGGCCGCGGAGCGGGTGACCACCCGCAGCCCGGCGAGCTCGGCGGCGCAGTCCTCGACCAGCACCGCGGGGGCGGCCGCGTCCTGCCCCTCGATTTGGAGGTCGGCGATCCGGGCTCCCGCGCGCACGGTCAGCGGCACACCGTTGTCCGGGGCGATGCGCACCGAACCGGCGCCGGAGCGCTCGGGGCCGCGGAGGGTGACGGCGGTCTCCACGACCACGTTCTCCCGGTAGGTGCCCGGCGCGAGGGTCAGCACATCCCCCTCGGACGCGGCCTCCAGCGCGGCCCCGAGCGTGGGGTAGTCGCCTGTCCGGCGCCGCCACCGCGACGTACCTGTATGCGTCACCTGGACCGAGCCCTGAGCCATGGACCGCTGTGCCCCAACTTCCTGCGAGAACCGAGCGCGTGCCGCGGCACCTGCCGTGCGCCGCCGCCGTACGCGCCTGTGTGTTTCCGTGTGTGCTCTGTACGGGTCTGTACGTGCTTGCGTCTGTGCCGGTCTGTCCGTGCGAGCCGCGGGCGGGCCGAGGCAGTGGACGTCGAGCCTGGTCGGCGCGGTCTCACGGGGCGCCGTGGGTGGCGACGCCTGCCGGCCGCACCACCGTAGCGCGTACCGGGGCGGGCGGATGACCGATGTGGAAGTGCTGCGGCGAGCCGGGCCCGATTGGGGCGGTGGCGGGTGCAAAGTCCCCCGGGCGAGGGGGAGTTGGGAGTGCGGCGCGGCCGGGGCGGGTCAGCTGGAGGCGGCGGGCCAGGAGCGGCCCCAGTCCGGGCCGACCTTGGCCCACTGCCGCTCCCACTCCTCCAGGCGCCGACGCAGCAGCAGCCGCAGCGCCTGCCGGCGGGCCAACTCCACGGCCAGCGCGGCCACGACGCCCACCACCACTCCCGCCAGCGCGGCGTGCGAACTGGCAGTGGCGGCGCTCATCGGCCGGGTGGTCAGGGCGCCCGCCATGTCCACCCAGATCCGGAAGCGGTCACCGGTGACGACCTCGCGCTGCACGGTCACCTGCGCCGAGCGCTGCGCGCCGCTGGGGGCGCGCCAACTGGCCATCACCTGCTGCTGGTGGGAGAGCTCCTCGGACTCCTCGCCGGCCGGGCGGCGAGGAAGCACCTTCTCGACGGTGGCCCAGACCTGCTGGTGGGCGAGCTGCTGGGAGCGAACGGTCTCGGAGAGCTTGCGGTGCGCGATCTCGCCGGCGGCGGCGGCCACCAGCGGGCAGGCCACCAGCACCAGGAGCAGCGCTCCCAGCGCGAGCCATCCCTCGGCGCGGTCGGTACGACGGCACAGTGCGCTACGGCGCCAACGCCACAGACCGACGATCGCCCGGAACACCTGCTCCTCTTTCCTCTTGTCCCTCGTGTTTCGCTGTTTCGCTCGTTCCTCTTGTCGCTCCGCTTCGGGCGCATCCGCCGGTCGGCGGCGGGCACGTCCGCCCGGTGCCGTCCCGGTGCGGGCTGTCAGTGCCCGGGGCGTGTCCGCGCTTCGTGCCCGTACGAGCCACGACCTGACCCGTATCCGGTGCAACAACGTGAACGGTAGCGGGCCGGGGGCGAGTTGTCCCGTGCGATGTCTGTCCGGTTGTGGACGAATGCTCGCGCGCCGGGGCGCGCACCTCTGTACGACGAGGGTGATTTCGCCGCCTCCCGTGATCCGTCAACACCCCTTCGCGTAGCTGAACGTGACGACGGCGGGGTGATTATCACGGTCCGTGGGGAAGTCGGCGTGAAGAGGCGGGGGTACCCCGGCGCCGCAATCCACATTCTTGCGTCCGGCCTCTCTTTCGAGTGATTGCACGGGACGGAATTACCTCGTTACTTTCAACGCGCATCCCGGGCAACTGCTCGGTGCCTGACAAAGATTGGCGGTGTCCTGCGTGACGGCTCCGGTCGAAACGACCTCTGCGGGAGATACGAGTCACCCGCGACTCAGTCTGGCGACGTCGGCTGCCAGACAGCTGGCGACCACCACCAAAACACCCCCGCAAATGCAGGGGATCTCCTCCCGCTGGCTGCTGAAAGTCCTGCCCTGGGTGCAGGTCTCGGGCGGTACGTTCCGGGTCAACCGCAGGCTGAGCCACACTCTCGGCGACGGTCGGATCGAATTCACCACCACCGGTGCCGAGGTGCGCGTGATCCCCGCCGAGCTCGGCGAGATCCCGGCGCTGAAGGGCTATCGGGACGAGGCGGTGCTCGCGGAACTCGCCTCCCGCTTCGAGCAGCGGGACTTCGGTCCCGGCGAGGTGATCGTCGAGTCCGGGCGGCCGGTCGACGGGCTCGTGCTGGTCGCCCACGGAAAGCTCACCAAGACGACCGCCGGCTTCTACGACGGCGAGTCGGTGCTCGGAGTGCTGGCCGACGGCGACTACCTCGGCGAGGCGGGTCTGACCGAGGAGGACCCCGGCACCTGGGACTACACCGTGCGCGCCGCCACCAGCGGCACCGTGCTGACACTCCGAGCGGCGCAGCTGACCGAGGTGCTGGACCGCGCGGACAGCCTGCGCGCGCACCTCGCGGCCTTCCGCAGCGCCATCCCGAAGGCCCGCAACGCCAGCGGGGAGCGCGAGATCGAGCTCTCCGCCGGCCACGAGGGCGAGTTGGAGCTGCCGGGCACGTTCGTGGATTACGACGTGTCGCCGCGGGAGTACGAGTTGTCGGTGGCGCAGACGGTGCTGCGGGTGCATTCGCGGGTCGCGGATCTGTACAACGAGCCGATGAACCAGGTCGAGGAGCAACTGCGCCTGACCATCGAGGCGTTGAGGGAGCGGCAGGAGCACGAGCTGGTGAACAACCGGCAGTTCGGTCTGCTGCACAACGCCGATCTCGGGCAGCGTCTGCACACCCGCACCGGCCCGCCCACCCCCGACGACCTCGACGAGCTGCTGGCCACCGTGTGGAAGGAGCCGAGCGTCATCCTGGCCCACCCCAAGGCGATCGCCGCCTTCGGCCGGGAGTGCAGCAGCCGGGGGCTCTACCCCGACTCCGTCGACCTCGACGGCCACCGCGCGGCCGCCTGGCGCGGTGTGCCGATCCTGCCGTGCAACAAGATTCCGGTGACCTCCGCCGGTGCCACCTCGATGATGGCGATGCGCACCGGTGAGAAGAACCAGGGAGTGGTCGGACTCCACCGCACCGGAATTCCCGACGAATACCAGCCGAGCCTTTCGGTGCGTTTCATGGGAATCAACGAGAAGGCCATCATCAGTTATCTGGTGAGCGCCTACTACTCCGCGGCGGTTCTCGTCCCGGACGCGCTGGGAATTCTGGAGGACGTCGAAGTCGGTCACTGAGACCGCGTCGGGTCGGGTGCCGAAACCGTGTCGAACGGCTATTCGCGCCCGGCCCGGAGTTCCCCCGCGGCCCGGGACTGCCGGGCGGCGCCCGCGGCTTCACCGGCCGCCGCCGGGCCTCCCGGTCTCCGGCCGTGCGGTTTCCGGCGAATCCGCCGACGCCGCTCAGGGGCAGCGCCCCGCGTCCCGCCGCCAGTTGAACCCTGCCGCGTCCCCGCGGCGGCGCGCGGCCACGAGTCCCGCGCGCGACACACACGTATCGGAAGGCCCCACACCGTATGACCAGCACGCCGTTGACCGACCAGAACACCGCTCCCGGCAGCAGCCTGAACACCGCCGCGGCACGCACCCTCGCCACGACCACCAAGACCCCGCCGCAGATGCAGGGCATCTCCACTCGGTGGCTGCTGCGGATCCTGCCCTGGGTGGAGGTATCGGGCGGCACCTACCGGGTGAACCGGCGGCTCACCCACACCCTCGGCAACGGACGCGTGGAGTTCATCAGCACCGGCGCCGAAGTCCGCGTGATTCCGGCCGAGTTGACCGAACTGCCCGCGCTCCACGGATTCGAGGGCACCGACGAGCTCCAGGCGCTGGCCGCACGCTGTGTGCAGCGCGAGTACGCCGCCGGGGAGCGCATCGTGGACGGCGGCAGTCCGGTCGAGGAGGTGCTGCTGATCGCCCACGGAAAGATCAACAAGGTCGGTGCCGGCGAGTACGACGGCGAGACCAACCTCGGGGTGCTCGCGGACGGCGACTGGGCCGGCGATCAGGCGCTGACCGATCGCGAGGGCCGCTGGGACTGCTCGTTGCGCTCGCTCACCCGCTGCACCGTACTGGCTCTGCCGGTCACCGAGTTCAGGGCGGTCGCCGAGCAGTCCGCGCCCCTGCGGGCGCATCTGGAGGGCCTGCTGAGCCGGCTGATGCCCCGGCAGAACAAGCGCGGCGAGGCGGACATCGAGCTCGCCTCCGGCCATGAGGGCGAGCTGGAGTTGCCGGGCACGTTCGTGGATTACGACGTGTCGCCGCGGGAGTACGAGTTGTCGGTGGCGCAGACGGTGCTGCGGGTGCATTCGCGGGTCGCGGATCTGTACAACGAGCCGATGAACCAGGTGGAGGAGCAACTGCGCCTGACCGTCCAGGCGTTGAGGGAGCGGCAGGAGCACGAGCTGGTGAACAACCGGCAGTTCGGTCTGCTGCACAACGCCGATCTCGGGCAGCGTCTGCACACCCGCACCGGCCCGCCGACCCCCGACGACCTCGACGATCTGATCACCCGTCGGCGCAAGACCCAGTTCCTGCTGGCGCACCCGCGCACCATCGCCGCGATCGGCCGGGAGTGCAGCAGCCGGGGGATCTACCCCGGCCACGCCGAGGTCGACGGCTCCGCGGTCCGCACCTGGCGCGGCATCCCGCTGCTGCCCTGCAACAAGATCCCGATCAGCAAGAACCACACCAGCTCGGTGCTCGCGATGCGCCTGGGCCAGGAGAACCAGGGTGTCGTCGGCCTGCACCAGACCGGCATCCCGGACGAGATCGAGCCGAGCCTGAACGCCCGCTTCATGGGCATCAACGACAAGGCGGTGATGTCCTACCTGGTCAGCGTCTACTTCTCGGCCGCCGTACTGGTCCCGGACGCCCTCGGCATCCTGGAGGACGTGGAGATCTAGCACTCGACACGGACCGCAGCACTGGGCGCGGTACCGGGTTCCGGTGGCAGCCGGCGCGAAGACACCGCGCCGGCTGCCACCGCGCGCACCCGTCTCCCGCCGCCGTCTCCGCACCCGCCTCCCGTAGCCGTCCTCGCACCCGCCTCCCGCCGCCGTCTCCGCACCCGCCTCCCGCGGCTGTCCCCGCACCCGCCTCCCGCGGCCGTCCCCGTACCTGCCTCCCGCGGCGGTGCGCACCGGTCCTTGCCGTTGCCGGTCCGGTGCGCACCCGCGGCGTGCCCGGCCCGCACCGGCGGCCCGTCCGCGGCGTTCCGCCACGGCTGTCCCCGCCACGGTGTCGGTGTGACACTGGGGGAGGGGCGGCCGTGGTGACCGCCCGACCCCGTCGGCAGTCCGCGCCGGGGGCCGGGCCCGCGGCTCCCCGTGCCGGGGACGCAGAGCCCGGCGAGAGGAGGCGCCATGCGGACCAGAACAGGACTGCTCGGCACGCTCAGCCCCGAGCACGCGGCGCGGCTGCGACAGCTCGGCCGGGAGGTGGCCTTCTCCTCGGGAGAGCGCATCTTCGAGGAGGGCGACAGGGCCGACCGTTTCTGGATCGTCCACACCGGGTCCGTGACGCTGGAGCAGCGGGTGCCGGGCCGCAGCGCCCAGGTCGTGGAGAACATCAGCCACGGTGAACTGCTCGGCTGGTCCTGGTTCTTCCCGCCCTTCGCCTGGCATCTGAGCGGCGAGGCGGGCAGTCCGGTGCGCGCCCTGGAGTTCGACGCCGCCGAGGTGCGGGCGCTGTGCGAGCGGGACCACGAGCTGGGGTACGCGCTCGCGCTGGCCGTCGGCGAGATCGTCTCGCACCGCCTCCAGCGCTCCCGCAGCCGGCTGATCGATCTGTACGGCTGAGGGGCGGCCCGCCGTGCCTCCCCTCCCGGTTCCGCCGGCGCCCCGCCGGGTCGCGGAGGGCCTGCGATGAGCCCGTTCCGCCGGCCCGGCCCGCCGCGGGACCAGCGCCAACCGGAGTGGCGCGGGCTCAGCGGCCCCGCTCCGCCCGCAGTTCGTACACACGGTCCCATTGCCCACCCGCCCGCGCTGGCGCACGATGTGCACGTGCTGAACCCCTGGCTGGCGCTGGCAGCCGGCGCGGACCCGCAGGAGCGGGCCGTCGCCGTGCGTCGCGCGCACGCCGACTTCCTGAGCGACGGCACCGTGCGGCCCGGGGTGCGCCCGGTGGTCGCCGAGTCCTGGCGGCGCTGCGCCGGGGCCAGGGTCGGCCCCGGCGAGGTCGCCGAGGTCGACATGTCCGACGCCGACCTCGCTGCGCACCGCGCCCAGCACCCGCTCGCCCAGGTCATGCCGCTGGTACGGGAGTTGCTGGGCGGCGTCGCCCAGGACGGCGAGCATCTGCTCTCGGTCTGCGACGAGTACGGACGGATGCTCTGGGTCGAGGGCCACCCCCAGGTCCGACGGCGCGCGGAGCGCATGAACTTCGTTCCGGGGTCCCGGTGGGCGGAGGCCCGGGTCGGCACCAACGCGCCCGGCACCGCGCTGGCCGTCGACCACGCGGTGCAGATATTCGGCGCCGAGCACTACTGCCTCCCGGTGCAGCAGTGGACCTGCGCGGCGGCCCCCGTCCACGACCCGCGCACCCGGCGGATCATCGGCGTACTGGACATCACCGGTGGCGACCACCTCGCCGCCCCGCAGAGCCTGGCCCTGGTCCAGGCGACCGCCAGGGCGGCCGAAGCGCAGCTGGCGGCGCTCGGCACCCTGCCCGACCGTGCCCGACTGCAGGTGCTCGGCCGCGACGAGGCCGTGCTCCACCGAGGCGGCGGCAGCGTGCGGCTGGGCCGCCGGCACAGCGAGATCGTGACGCTGCTCGCCGCCCATCCCGACGGCCTGAGCGGCCAGGCACTGGCCTGGGAGCTGTACGGCGAGCGCGAGGTCAACCCCGTCACCCTGCGCGCGGAGCTCTCACGGCTGAGGCAGCTGCTCGGCGCCTTCCTCGCCTCGCGGCCCTACCGGCTGACCCAACCCGTCGACACCGACGCCGGATTCGTCGCCGAGGCCCTGCGCGCCGACCCCGCCGCGGCGCTCGCCGCCTACCGCGGGCCGCTGCTGCCCGAGTCCGAGGCGCCCGGCATCGTCGGGATGCGCCGCCGCCTCCTGGGAGGGCTCCGGCAGGCGCTGCTGGGTGCCGGCGATCCCGCTCTGCTCCGCGACTGGGTCGCCACCGGCTGGGGCGAGGACGACCTCGAGGCGTGGGAGGCGCTGCTGGCGCTCGTCCCCACCCGTGAGCACGCCGTGCTCACCGCCCGTGTCGCCGCACTGCGGACCGACTACGGACTGGACGCGTCCCACTGAGCACGGCCGCCCCAGCCGACCGCCCCGCCCCGCTCGCCCCCCCCGCCCCGCTCGGCCGCACCGCAGGACCGCGCAGGACCACACCCCGCAGGGCCGGAACGCCCCGCTCCGGCCAGGAACCGAAACGCCCCCGCCCCTCGGCTCCGCCGACCCGCCCCCCCCGGGGGGGCGCGCTGCCGTCGCAACCGCCGGCGCACACTCCGGTCCGCACCACCTGCCGCGCTCCCCGGCGAGCGTGCCCCCGTACCCCCGTCCGGCGCCGAACTCCCCGTGTCCGCACGGCGCAACGTCCGTGCAACCTCCCCGCACCTACGCTCTGGGCCCAGGCCGCCGCACCGCAGTGGGTGGGGCGGCGACCCCAGCCAGGAGGGCGACCATGAGCCGCTACGCCGCGCCCGGGACGGCCGACGCCGTCATGAGCTACCAGTCCCGCTACGACCACTGGATCGGCGGGGCCTACGCACCGCCCGCGGGGGGCCAGTACTTCGAGAACCCGAGCCCGGTCAACGGGCAGCCGTTCACCGAGATCGCCCGCGGCACGGCGGCGGACGTCGAGGCCGCGATCGACGCGGCGCACGCGGCGGCTCCGGGGTGGGCCGCCACCTCGGCCGGTGAACGCGCCCTCGTCCTCAACCGGATCGCCGACCGCATGGAGGAGAACCTCGAGCGGCTGGCCGTCGCGGAGAGCTGGGAGAACGGCAAGCCGGTGCGCGAGACGCTGGCCGCCGATCTGCCCCTGGCCGTCGACCACTTCCGCTACTTCGCGGGCGCGATCCGGGCCCAGGAGGGCACCCTCTCCGAGATCGACCCCGACACCGTGGCGTACCACTTCCACGAGCCGCTCGGCGTGGTCGCCCAGATCATCCCGTGGAACTTCCCGCTGCTGATGGCGACCTGGAAGCTGGCCCCGGCACTCGCGGCGGGCAACGCCGTCGTGCTGAAGCCGGCCGAGCAGACACCCGCCTCGATCCACTACTGGATGAGCCTGATCGCCGATCTGCTCCCGCCCGGTGTGGTCAACATCGTCAACGGCTTCGGTGCCGAGGCCGGCAAGCCGCTCGCCTCCAGCGCGCGGGTCGCCAAGGTCGCCTTCACCGGTGAGACCACCACCGGCCGGCTGATCATGCAGTACGCCTCGGAGAACCTGAAGCCCGTCACCCTCGAACTCGGCGGCAAGAGCCCGAACATCTTCTTCGACGACGTCTCCGCCGAGCAGGACGACTTCCTCGACAAGGCGCTCGAGGGCTTCACGATGTTCGCGCTGAACCAGGGCGAGGTCTGCACCTGCCCCTCGCGGGCGCTGATCCAGCGCGGCCACTACCGGGACTTCCTGGACGCGGCTGTCGCCAGGACCGAACAGATCGTCCAGGGCAACCCGTTGGACACCGAGACGATGATCGGTGCCCAGGCGTCCAACGACCAGCTGGAGAAGATCCTGGCCTACCTCGACATCGGCGCGCAGGAGGGCGCGAAGGTGCTCACCGGCGGCACCCGGGCGGAGCTGGACGGCGAGTTGGCCGGCGGCTACTACGTGCGCCCGACCATCCTGGAGGGCGCCAACCACATGCGGGTCTTCCAGGAGGAGATCTTCGGACCGGTCGTCGCCGTCACCGGGTTCGACGACTACGCCGATGCCATGAAGATCGCCAACGACACGCTCTACGGGCTCGGCGCCGGAGTGTGGACCAGGGACGGCAGCACCGCCTACCGGGCGGGCCGGGCGATCCAGGCCGGCCGGGTGTGGACCAACTGCTACCACGCCTACCCCGCACACGCCGCGTTCGGCGGCTACAAGCAGTCCGGCATCGGGCGGGAGAACCACCGGATGATGCTCGACCACTACCAGCAGACCAAGAACCTGCTGGTCAGCTACTCCCCGAAGAAGCTCGGCTTCTTCTAGGCCGCGTGTGTGCCGGCTCGCCGCGGCCCGCGGCCCGCGGCCCGCGGCGGGCTCGTGCGGCGGCGGGTCCGCACGGAGGAAAGGAGGAGCGCAGGTGTCCAGAGTCGAACTGACCGGTGCGGCGGGCGAGTTGCTGGCGCGGCTCACCGCTCTGCACGGGCCGCTGATGTTCCATCAGTCCGGTGGCTGCTGCGACGGCAGCTCACCGATGTGCTATCCGCGCGGCGACTTCCGCACCGGGGCCTCGGACGTGCTCCTCGGCGAGCTGACAGCGCCGGGAGTGCCGGAACCGGTGCAGTTCTGGATGTCGGCGAGCCAGTACGCGTACTGGAGCCACACCCACCTGACGGTGGACGTGGTGCCGGGCCGTGGCGGCGGCTTCTCGGTGGAGGCGCCGGAAGGGGTGCGGTTCCTGATCCGCTCCCGGCTGCTCACCGACGAGGAACTGCGGGCGCTGGAGGCGGAGGACGGGACGGCGGACGAGCGGGACGAGGCGTCGCGGACCGACCGCGCCGCGCCGCCCGCGGACCGCCGGAGCGACTGACGACCGGCTGACGACCGACTGACGGCGACCCGGTATCCCGATACCCCGTCGTATGCCTGCCCGTGGTGCACGGGCCGCCGGCTCCTACAGGCCGGCGGACCGACGGCCGACGGCGGCGGGCAGGCGTACGGCGGCCCCGAGGCCGCGCCCCTCGTGCGAGCGGGGCGCGGCCTCCTCCTCGAAATTGCGCGTCTCCTCGAACTCCCGCGTCTCCCCGAACTCCCGTGCGCCCGCCGGGTGCCGGCCGCCCGGTGGGGGCGAGGGCCTGTGCGCCACCGATCCGGTGTGCGCGAACCGCGACACCCACGCGACGGGGCGGCGGCGGAGGAACGGATGTCGTTCCCCGCCGCCGCCCCTGACGGCTGAGCTGGACCACCCCCGTGGTGCTGGGCCCAGTGGTTGCGGTGCGTAGGACGCGTGCGGTGGTCTGCGGCTCAGTAGCCGTGGCCGGGGTGCGGCCTTCCGTACGGGTCCTCGTAACGCGTGGGTGCGGGCTGCGCGTTCATCGGGCGCGGAGCGGCGGGCCGGGGCGCCGCCGGACGCATCCGGGTCTGCTGCGGGTACCCGCCCGGCTGCTGGTACGGCTGCCCGTACTGCTGCTGTGCGCCCACCGACGCCTGCTGCGGGATGTAGGGCGCGGGCGCCTGCTGGAGCGGCGCCGCGTGCTGCACGGGCTGGGGGAAGCCGCGCTGATGCCCCAGCGAGGCCTGACTCGGCCCCGAGGCGAGCGCCGGGAGCGCGGGCAGATTGCTCGCACTCTCGTACGCGGCGGGAACCCGGATGGGCGCGATCTGCGGGGTGCCCCGCTCGGCCACCAGGCTGTCGTAGATAGGCGTGTCGGCGAAGGATGGGGCGGAGTAGTAGCCGCCGCCGTATCCGCCGCGGGAGGAGGGGGAGGTCATGCTGCCCAAGTTAAACCGAAGAAAGGCTTTCTGAGGAGGGTGGCAAGGGGGTCATTTGCCGCCGTTCCGGTGGCAACGATCTTCGAACCGCCGCGAAGTGACGCAAACCGCCCAGGAGTTGGCCGTCGCGACATGGTGGCCGGGGTCCGTGCGCGGTCGACCGCCGCCGTCCGGCAAGGGGCGGCGGTGGCATAGGTTGGGTGGTCGGCGAGCAGTGAACAAGCGGGCGGCGCCATGAGGGTTGGCCGTTTTGAGGGGAATCACCATGACGATGAGTAAAGGCATGAACGTCCCGGTCGCGGCGTCGGCGGTGCGAGTGGAGATCGGCTGGCAGACCGGCGCCGGGGTGCCCGACGTCGACGCCTCCGCTCTGCTGCTGCAGGATTCCGGCAAGGTGCGCTCGGACGAGGACTTCGTCTTCTACAACCAGGCGCAGCACCCCTCCGGCGCGGTCCGCCACGCCGGCAAGTCACCTGCGGGCGGCGCGGTCAGCGATGCGCTGACGGTCGAGTTCGGACAGGTCGAGGCCGGGATCGAGAAGGTCGTGCTCGTCGCCTCCGCCGACGGCGGCACCTTCGGGCAGGTGCCCGGCCTGCACGTGCGCGTCCTCGACAGCGCGAACGGCGCGGAGTTGGCCCGCTTCGACAGCGAGGACGCCTCCAACGAGACGGCGTTCGTCCTCGGCGAGCTCTACCGCAGGCAGGGCGCCTGGAAGTTCCGCGCAGTCGGCCAGGGCTACGCCACCGGACTCGGCGGCCTGGCCACCGACTTCGGGATCTCCGTCGAGGAGCCCGCCCCCGCCCCTGCGGCCCCCGCGCCCACACCCGTGCAGCCCGCGCCACCCGCACCGCAGGCCCAGCCCACCCCGCCGCCCGCCCCGCCCGCGGCGCCGGTGAGCCTGAGCAAGATCACGCTCACCAAGGAGGCGCCGGTCGTCTCCCTCACCAAGCAGGGCGGCACCTCCGGCAATCTGCGGGTCAACCTCAACTGGGAGGTCCGCAAGCAGTTCAAGGGCTGGGGCCAGAAGCTCGGTCGCGCCATCGCCCAGCACAACGACCTCGACCTCGACCTCGGTGCGCTCTTCGAGCTGAACGACGGCCGCAAGGGTGTCGTCCAGGCCATCGGCAACACCTTCGGTGCGCTGGACCGCCCGCCCTACATCCACCTGGACGGCGACGACCGCACCGGCGCCGTCTCCAGCGGCGAGAACCTCGACGTCAACCTCGACCACGTCCAGGACTTCAAGCGCATCCTCGTCTTCGTCACCGTCTACGAGGGGGCCCGGTCCTTCGCCAACCTCAACGCGACCGTCACCCTCCAGCCGCAGCACGGCGCCCCGGTGGAGTTCTTCCTCGACGAGTGCACGGTGCCCTCCACCGTCTGTGCGCTCGCGCTGCTCACCAACCAGGGCGGCGAGCTCGTCGTCCAGCGCGAGGCCCGCTACCTCGTCCCCGAGCGCGGCGTCAGCCCGCAGCGCACCCTGGACTACGCCTACGGGTGGGGACTGAACTGGACCCCCGGCCGCAAGTGAGGCAGCCCCGCCGGGGCTGATCCCGAATTCGACCGCGACCGGTCCGCGCACATTCCGCGCCGCCGCACCCCGTCCGGGGGCGTGGCGGCGCGGCACGCCCCCGGGCGGGGCAGGCGCGGGGCGGGTTCGGGGCCGCGCCCGGCGCGGACGGCGCGGCAGCGGTGGCGCGGAAGCCGGTGCCGGACACCGCCGACGTACGCTCTGTGTTGTGAAAATCGCGCTCATCGACTCCGGCGTCGGGCTCCTGGCCGCCGCTGCCGCCGTACGCAGGCTGCGGCCCGACGCCCATCTCGTGCTCTCGAGCGACCCCGACGGGGCGCCCTGGGGCCCCAGGACCGAGGCCGAGATCCGGGAACGGGCGCTGCTGTGCGCCCGAGCCGCCGCGGCGCACGGACCGGACGCCCTGATCGTCGCGTGCAACACCGCCTCGGTGCACGCACTGCCGGCCCTGCGCGCGCAGCTGGAGCCCGACATCCCGGTGATCGGTACGGTGCCCGCGATCAAGCCCGCGGCGGCCGGCGGCGGCCGGGTCGCGGTGTGGGCCACCCCGGCCACGACCGGCAGCGCGTACCAGCGACGGCTGATCGAGGAGTTCGGCGGCGGCGCGGACATCACCGCCGTTCCCTGTCACGGCCTCGCCGAGGCGGTGGAGCACGGCGACGAGAGCGCGATCGACCGGGCCGTCTCGGCCGCCGCGGAACTCACCCCCGAAGGTGTGAACGCGGTCGTACTGGGCTGCACCCACTACGAGTTGGTCGGCGAGCGGATCCGCGGCGCCGTACGGCTCGACGGCCGTCCTGCGCCCGACACCCACGGCTCGGCACGGGCGGTCGCCGCGCAGGCCCTGCGGCGCGCGGGCGCGCTGCCCAAATCGCCGGCACACCCGGTGGGCACGGTGACCGTGCTGCACAGCGGTCGCCCGGCAGGGCTGGGCGGGACCGCGCAGGTCTACGCCGAGGGCCGGCTGCTCGCAGCCCCGAGCCCGGTGGTGTGACGCGGTGGCGTGTGCGCCGCCCCGACCGGCCCGCACGCGCGCCCGCACACGAGCCGCGCACGCGCCCGACCGGACCGCACACGAGCCCGTACGAGCCCCGTACGGGGCCTGTGGACATCGGCAGGCGGCTGCCCGCGGCGACGTAGGGTCGGGGCATGGCGACTCCCGACTTCATCCGCGAGCTGCGTGCCGGCATCGGTACGCGGTTGCTGTTCCTGCCCGGCGTCACGGCGATCGTCTTCGACGACGAGGGCCGCGTACTGCTCGGCCGCCGTTCGGACACCGGCCGCTGGGCGGTGATCGGCGGCATCCCCGACCCCGGTGAGCAGCCCGCCGAGACCGCGGTGCGGGAGGTGTACGAGGAGACCGCGGTGCACTGCGTGCCCGAGCGGATCGTGCTGGTGGAGACGCGGGACCCGGTCACCTACGACAACGGCGACGTCTGCCAGTTCATGGACGTGACCCTGCGCTGCCGTGCGGTCGGCGGCGAGGCCCGGGTGAACGACGACGAGTCCCTGGAGGTGGGCTGGTTCGCGCGGGACGCGCTGCCGCCGCTGGAGGAGTTCGGGCTGACCCGCATCAAGCTGGCCGCCGGCGACGATCCGACCTGGTTCGCCCCGGCCGCGCCGCAGGACGCCCGACCGCAGGACGCCTGACCGCAGGACGTCCGGGGCCGTCGTTCGGCCCGTGTGCCGGGGTGGGGCACGCCGGGCCGCAGCCGCTCGGGTTGCACCTTCCGCAGCGGCATGTGTTCCGGTGGGATCCGGCTCCCACCCCGCCCAGGCCGGTGGAGCAGCTTCCCCCTCGCCCAGGAAGGCCCCTGTTCATGTCCTCGCCCCTCATCAACTCGCCGCGCCGGGTCAAGATCGGTGACGCGGCGGCCTTCGTCGGCACCACCGCCCGGGCGATCCGGCACTACCACGGGATCGGCCTGCTCCCGGAGCCGGAGCGCGGCGGCGACGGCCGCCGCCGCTACGGCTACGAGGACATGATCCGGCTGCTGTGGATCCGCAGGATGGCCGACGCCGGGATCGCCCTGGACGACATCCGCGGCGCCTTCGCCGACACCGCGGCCGCCGATCCGGCCGGTCCCGCCGCACCTGCCGACCCCGCCGGCGAGGACGGCCTCGCCGGCATCCTGGAACGGCTGGAGGAGACCCTGCTCGCCCAGGAGGCAGAACTCCGTCGGCAACGCACGGCCGTGCAGCGCATGCGCACCGAGGGCAGCCGGATGGGCCTGCTCTCCGACTTCGTCACCCGCCGTCTCACGGACCTGCCCGAGGGCTCCCTGCGCCAGGCGGACCTGGACAGCCTGCTGGTCACCGAGCGCATCTTCGGCCCGCTCGGTGCCGCGGTCCAGGCCACCCGCTTCATCGCCCTGGCCACGCACCCGGAACTGCGGGAGGGCTCCGACCGCGTCGACGCCGCCGAGGAGGCGCTGGACGACACGGTCGCCGTCGACGACCCCCTGGTGGCCCGGGTGGCTGCCGAACGGCACGCCTTCGAGGCGGAGTTGAACGCCGTCATCGAGGAGTCCGGCCTGGCGGCGAGCGACGAGGCGCTCTTCGACGACTGGGAGGCACTGCACCCCGTCAACGCCGACGAGGACGACCCGGACTCCGAGCGCAAGCAGAGAACCATGAGCGTGTTCGAGGCGACGGGCAAGATGCCCTACGACTTCTCCCCGGCCCGTCTGCGCTGCATGGAACTGTCCGTGGAGCTCCTCACCCGCGAGTAGCCCGCCTCCGGGAGCACGCCCCGTCAGACCGGACGGGGGCGCAGCTCCCCGGCGAGGGAGCGGCCCCGGGCCGACCCGTCGCGGTTGCCCGACTCGCCCCGGGCCGGAGGCGGTCGGACGGCCGTGCCGGGCCGAGGAGGCCGTACGGAACTTCTCGCCGCCGCCGAGGAACGCTTACTTTGCTGCAAGGTCGGGCGTGCTGGACTGCGGCGCATGAAGATCCCAGCGAAGACCAGAAACAGCAGCGGTTTCGGACGTCCGGGCGGCGGGCGTTCCCCGCTCTCCCGGCGCGCCCTGTGTGCCTCCGGCGTGGTGGCCGCCCTGGTGGCCGGTGTCGCTCCCGCGCAGGCGATCAGCGGGGGAGAGGAGGCAACCGCCACCTACTCGTTCATGGCGTCGCTCCAGGAACGCGAGAGCGGCGAGCACTTCTGCGGCGGAACGCTCGTGGACCGGCAGTGGATACTCACCGCCGAACACTGCCTGCTCGCCCGGGACGACGCCTCCGGGAACGAGCTCACCGATCCGGAGCAGATCCGGGTGCGGCTGGGCAGCAACGACCGTACGAAGGGCGGCGTGATCCGCCACGGCACCAGGATCGCGGTGGCGCCCAAGGACGGCGAGATCGGCCAGGACATGGCGCTCCTCAAGCTCGACGCCCCGGTCGACGCCGCACTTGCGACCCTGCCCGACACGGCCTCCGAGCCGGGGCAGGCGGTGCGCACCATCGGCTGGGGCAACCACGAGATTCCGGAGGACCCGACCGGTCCCTGGCCGCCGCTGCCGATCAAGCTGCGCCAACTGGACACGCACGTCATCGAGGACGACCGCTGCCCCGGGATGAGCGGCGAGCCCATCCTGTCGCGGGAGTTGTGCGTCGAGGCTCTGCCCGGCGAGGGGAAGTGGCCGCAGACGACGCGGTCCGGGGACTCCGGCGGCCCTCTGCTGGTGAAGGCGGGCGACTCCTGGACCGTCGTCGGCGTCGTCTCCCGCGGCAGCCGCGAACAGCACGCGATCTTCGGTTCCACCCACGGTGAGCTGGAGTGGATCGAGGAGACCGTCGGCCGGTGACGCCTCGTCTGGGGCCGGGCCGCCACGCCCGCCGCGTGCGCGGCCCGGCCCCCGCACCGCGGGCCCGGCCTCCCGGCCCTGCCCGCCGCCCCGCCGTACGCTCGCGGCCCGCCGTACGCTCCAGCCCCGTCCCGGCCCCGGGCGTCGCGTCCCGGCGCGCCGGGAACGCGGCTCCGGCTTCCCGTCGCCGGGACGGCCGCGCCGGCTCAGAGCTTGCGGTACGCGTACGCCTCCTCGGCCGCGGCCCGTACCGCCTCGACATCGCCCCCGGCCGAGGCGGTGACCAGTGCGGAGACGGCCCCCTCCAGGAAGGGAGCGTCCGCGACGACGGTCTGCGGCGGCAGTTCGTCCTCGTCCGCCAGCAGACTGCGCACCGTCAGCACGGCGCTGCCCAGGTCGACCAGAACGACCACGCCCGCACCCCGGTCGACCTCGCCGGCAGCCGCCACCACCCGCTCCGAGCTGGTGCCCACCCCGCCGTCGTCGGTGCCGCCCGCCGCGGCCAGCGGCGCGTGGCCGCCTCCCGGCGTGAGGTCCTGTGCCAGCCGGGCGACCGACTTGGCCACCTCTGCGCTGTGCGAGACCAGCACCAGTCCGACCCGACCGCGCTCACTCATCGCCCGCCACCTCCGCCAGTGCGCCGAGCAGCAGGGCCGCCGAGGTCGCGCCGGGGTCCTGGTGGCCGACGCTGCGCTCGCCCAGATAGCTCGCTCTGCCCTTGCGGGCGCGCAGCGGCACCGTGCCCTCGGCGCCGCGCAGCGCGGCCTGCGAGGCCGCCGCGAACCCGCTCTCCAGTGCGTCGACCGCGGGTTGCAGGGCGTCCACCATCGTCTTGTCGCCCACGGCAGCCCCGCCGAGCTTCACCACGCCCTCCACGCCGGCGCGCAGACCCTCGCCCAGCACCGAGGGGTCGACCTCGGCCTCGTCGCCCAGCGTCTTGCCCACGCGCCGCAGCAGCGTCCCGTACAGGGGCCCCGAGGCGCCGCCGACCTTTGAGATCAGCGTGCGGCCCGCGAGTGTCAACACGGCTCCGGGGCCGGTGAGTTGGCCCTCCTCCTGGGCGGAGTCGAGAGCCGAGGTCACCGCCTGGAAGCCTCTGCGCATGTTGCCGCCGTGGTCGGCGTCGCCGATCGGTGAGTCCAGCTCGGTGAGCCGCTGCTCGTTGTCCGTCATCGCACGGGCCGCCGCCGCCATCCAGTGCCGGGCCCGATTGGAGTCCCACTTCGCCTCTGTGTTCCGGTCGCTCACGCCGCTCCGCCTCTCCTGTCGGCCGTACGAGATCCGCTCCGCCGCCCGCGCGCCCGCTCCGGACGCCCGAGCGCCCGCTTCAGGCACCCCAGCGCAGGCCGGGCGTCCGCACGGGGGCGTCCCACAGCCGCAGCGTCTCCTCGTCCGCCTGGCACAGGGTGAGCGAACAGCCGGCCATGTCGAGCGAGGTGACGTAGTTGCCGACCAGGGTTCGGGCCACCACCACACCGCGCTCGGACAGCGCCCGCTGGACCTCGGCGTTGAAGCCGTAGAGCTCCAGCAGCGGGGTGGCGCCCATGCCGTTGACCAGTGCGAGGACCGGAGCGGTGGGCATCCGGTCGGCGAGCAGCGCGTCGACGGTGGCGTCGGCGATCTCGCCCGAGGTCATCATCCCGCGCCGCTCCCGCCCCGGCTCGCCGTGAATGCCGATCCCCAACTCCAGCTCGCCGGCGGGCAGTTCGAAGGTGGGACTGCCCTTCGCCGGAGTCGTGCACGGGCTGAGGGCGACACCGAAGCTGCGGCAGGACTCCGACACCTGCCGGGCGATCGCGGCCACCCGGTCCAGCGGTGCGCCCTCCTGCGCGGCGGCACCGGCGATCTTCTCCACGAAGAGCGTGCCCCCGGTGCCGCGGCGGCCGGCGGTGAAGGTGCTGTCGGTGACCGCCACGTCGTCCTCCACCAGGACCCTGGCGACCTGTACGCCCTCGTCCTCGGCGAGTTCGGCGGCCATGTCGAAGTTGAGCACGTCGCCGGTGTAGTTCTTCACCACGAACAGCACGCCCGCGCCGCTGTCCACCGCGGCCGCGGCCCTGGTCATCTGGTCCGGCACGGGGGAGGTGAACACCTCTCCGGGGCAGGCGGCGTCCAGCATGCCCGGACCGACGAAACCGCCGTGCAGCGGCTCGTGACCGCTGCCGCCGCCGGAGACCAGCGCCACCTTGCCGGCGACCGGGGCGTCCGCGCGCGTGATCACCCGGTTCTCCACATCGACACTCAGCTCGGGGTGGGCAGCCGCCATCCCGCGCAGCGCGTCGGCCACCACCGTCTCGGGCACGTTGATCAACTGCTTCATGGGACCTCCTGGCGCGAGTGGCGGATCGCCGCAGCGGCGTCCGTGCCTGGTGCCGACCGTGCCAGTATCGCGGCAATCGGCCACTCCGGCAGGGGTACCGCCGGACGGGTCCCCGCGCCCCCGGAGAACGCGGCGCCCGCGCGGCCCGAGCACCGGCCGCGGGCGCGGTTCTGCCAGGTCCGGGCCACCTGCGGCCCGGTCCGCACGGGTGCGGCGGGTGCCCGCGGCACGGGTCGCGGCACACGTCCCGGTACGGGTCGCGGTACGGGGCCCGCCATACCCAGGCCGAGCGGCGACGGACATACTGTTCGGGCGCAAGGGGAGCTGAGGCACACGACGGGGGCGGAGAGATGGAGGGGACCACGCTGATCCAGGGCAGATACCGGCTGCTGGAGCGGATCGGTCGTGGCGGCATGGGCGAGGTGTGGCGCGCCCGTGACGAGTCGTTGGGACGACGAGTGGCCGTCAAGTGCCTGCGCGCGGGCCGCAGTCAGGGCGGCGGACTCGACGACGAACTGCATCAGCGCTTCCGCCGTGAGGCGCGGGTGGCCGCCTCCCTCCAGCACCGGGGAGTGACCGTCGTCCACGATTTCGGCGAGTCCGAGGGCACGCCGTTCCTGGTGATGGAGCTGCTGGAAGGGCTGAACCTCAGTCAGCTGCTGAAGGAGAACGACGGCGATCCGCTGCCGGTGGCCGACATCTGGGACATCGCACAGCAGATCTGCGAGGCGCTGGCGTACACCCACGGCCAGGACATCGTCCACCGGGACCTCAAGCCGGCCAACGTGATGCGGCTGACCGACGGCACCGTGAAGATCTGCGACTTCGGCATCGCCCACCTGAACCAGGAGCCGGGCTTCACCGCACGCACGCCCAACGCCGGTGCCGCGATGGGCACTCCGCCGTACATGTCGCCCGAGCAGATCAGCGGCCGAGCGGTGGACGAGCGCAGCGACCTGTACTCGATGGGCTGCGTCCTCTACGAACTCGCCACCGGTGCACCGCCGTTCGACCTGGAGGACACCTGGTCCATCCTGATCGGCCACACCGAGACCGAGCCGACCCCGCTGCGCGAGGCGCGCCCGGGACTGCCCGAGGAGCTGGACCGGATGGTGCTGGCGCTCCTCGCCAAGGAGCCGCACGACCGCCCGCAGGGGGCGACCGAGGTCGTCGAGTGGATACAGCGGGCCAGGCTCGACACCGGCCCGCTGGTTCCCGCCCCGCGCGGCGGGGAGCAGGAGCTGCTGCCGGGCTGGGCGCTCGGCATCCGGGCGGGCCTGGCGCCCGGCCGCCTGCCGCGCGGACGTGCCCCCGAGCCGTCGCCGCTCAGCGCGCGCTGGACGCTGCCCCGCCCCGGCCTCGAACCCCACGCCGCCGTGCTCGGCGCCGTGCCGACGCCCGCGACCGTCGAGGAGCGGCACGCACTGGGGCTGAGCCTGGGGCACCACGGGCGGTGGGCCGAAGCGGGCGAACTGCACCAGCAGGTCGCCGCCGAGCGGGCCGCGGCCCTGGGTCCCGAACATCCCGAGACCCTCTCCAGCCGCTACGAGCTGGGGTTCGCCCTCTCCCGGCAGGGTCGGCACGCCGCGGCGCTCACCGAGTTCGAGCAGGTCGCGGCCGCCAGGGAGCGGCAGTTCGGGGCCACCCACGCCGAAGTGCTGGACGCGCTCCAGGAGTCGGCGTACGTCCTCGACGGCCTCGGCCGCCACGAGGAGGCCCACCGGACGTACACGGCGGTGCTCGCCGCGCGCGAGGCGAGCGCGGGCCCGGACGATCCGGAGACCCTGCGCTGCCGCCACAACCTCGCCTTCAACCTCAGCGGTCTCGGGCGGCTGGAGGAGTCCTGCCGACTCTCGCACGACGTCGCCGCGGCCCGCGCCAGGGTGCTGGGCGAGAACCACCCGGACACCCTCTCCACCCGGTACGAGGCCGCGTACGCGCTGGGGCGGCTCGGCCGCTGGGAGGAGGCGCTGGCGATGTACGTCCGGGTCGCCGACGCCCGTTCCCGCGTCCTGGGGCCCGACCACCCCGACACCCTCGCCGCCCGCTACGAGACCGGGATCAGCCTCGGCCGGCTCGGCCGCAGCGAGGAAGCCCTCGCGCTGTACCGGGAGTTGGCGGCCGCCCGCAGCCGCGCCCAGGGCGTCGGGCACCCCGAGACGCTGCGCGCCCGACACGGCATCGGCGTCAACCTGGGGCGGCTGGGCCAGTGGGAGGAGGCGCTGGTGGAGGCCCGTGAGGTCACCGCGCTGCGGGCCGGCACCATGGGGCCCTCCGATCCCGACACCCTGGTGAGCCTGCGGGAAGTGGCCGTCGCCCTGGGCTGGTTGAGCCGCTGGGAGGAGGCGCTGACGATCTACCGGCAGGTTGCCGCCGCCCGCGACCGGGTGCTCGGCGCCACCCATCCGGACGCGCTCACCAGCGGAAACGACGAGGCGCACTGCCTGGAGCAGCTGGGCCGGCACACCGAGGCCACCGCCGTCTACCACCGGGTGGCGCAGATACGCCGCAGCGCCCGCACCTGACCGTCCCGATCCGCCCCGTGCGCGACGGCCCCGTGCGTCCCGGCCCCCGTGCGCGTCGGCCGACGTGCGGGCCGAGCGTGTACGCACTGCTGCCGCGGTGGCGGAAGCCGTGCTAACCAGGTGCCATGAGTGCATCCTCCGCGCCGCCCGCGCGCCCGAACGCCGTGTACGACGCCGTGATCGTCGGCGGCGGCCACAACGGGCTGGTCGCCGCCGCCTACCTCGCCCGCGCCGGTCTGAGCGTCCTGCTGCTGGAGCGGCTGGACCACACCGGCGGCGCCGCCGTCTCCGACCGCGCCTTCGAGGGGGTGGACGCCCGGCTCTCCCGCTACTCGTACCTGGTCAGCCTGCTGCCCGGGAGCATCGTGCGAGACCTGGGGCTGGACTTCTCGGTGCGCGGACGCTCGGTGGCCTCCTACACACCGGTGCGGCGCGATGGCCGCGACCAGGGTCTGCTGGTGACCGACGACGCGTCCCACAACCGCCGGGCGTTCGCCGAACTCACCGGCTCGGACCGGGAGTTCGAGTCCTGGCAGCGCTTCTACGGCAGAGCCGCACAGGTCGCCCGACGAGTTTTCCCCACCCTGACCGAGCCGCTCCCCAGCCGCAGCGAACTGCGCCGCAGGGTGGACGACGACCGCACCTGGGAGGAGTTCTTCGAGCGCCCCATCGGCGAGAGCATCGAGCGCCACTTCGCGGACGACCTGGTGCGCGGCGTCGTGCTGACCGATGCGCTGATCGGCACCTTCAGCCATGCGCACGACCCCTCGCTGCGCCAGAACCGCTGCTTCCTCTACCACGTCGTCGGCGGCGGCACCGGCGACTGGAACGTGCCGGTGGGCGGCATGGGCGCGCTGACCGACGCCCTCGCCGCCTCCGCCGCAGCGGCCGGCGCCGAACTGGCCACCGGGCACGAGGTGACCGCGGTCGCCACCGACGGCAGGCAGGCGGAGGTCACCTTCCGCACCCGGGAGGGCGAGGGCCGGGTGGCGGCCCGTTACGTACTGTCCGGCGCGGCTCCCGCCGAGCTGGAATCGCTGCTCGGCGCGGGCGGTTCGGCCGACGCGCTCTTCGGCGACTCGGGCGCCGGACGGGACACCGGGGGCGAGGAGCGTGTCGAGGGCGCCCAGTTGAAGGTCAACATGCTGCTGCGCCGGCTGCCCCGGCTGCGCGACCGGCGGGTCGACCCCCGGCAGGCGTTCGCCGGAACCTTCCACATCGCGGAGGGCTACGAGGCGCTGGAGCACGCCTACCGGCAGGCGGCCTCCGGCGTCCTGCCCTCGGCGCCGCCCTCGGAGATCTACTGCCACTCCCTGACCGACCCCTCGATCCTCGGCCCCGAAGCGGCCCGCGAGGGCTTTCAGACGCTCACCCTGTTCGGGCTGCACGCTCCCGCCCGTCTCTTCCGCGGCACCGACGAGGCGGCGGTGCGCGAGGAGTTGTGCGAGGCGACCCTGGCGCAGCTCCAGGAACACCTGGACGAGCCGCTGTCCGACTGCCTCGCCACGGACGCCGCGGGCCGCCCGTGCCTGGAGGTCAAGACGCCCCTGGACCTCGAACGCGATCTGCGGATGCCCGGCGGGCACATCTTCCACCGCGACCTCGCCTTCCCGTACGCGCCCGACCCCGGTACGGCCGAGCCCGGCGGCCTCGCGCCGCAGCCCGGCGACCCGGCGGACCCGCAGGCGCGCTGGGGCGTGGCCACCGGGAGCGCGAACGTGCTGCTGTGCGGCGCGGGTGCGGTGCGCGGCGGCGGCGTCAGCGGCATCCCCGGACACAACGCGGCCCGCGCGCTGCTGGAGTTGGAGGCCCGCTCAGCGCGCTGACCCCCGCTCCGCGCGCTGACCCCGCGCCCCGCCCGGTGCCGCTCGCCGCGGACGGCGCCGGCAGGGCCCGGCGGCGTGTGGAGCCCGGCGGCGCCCAGGGCCCGGCGGCGTGTGGCGGGGCCTGGCCCAACCCGGTGGCCCTGCGCGAGGATCGGGCCATGGACTTCCTCACCGCCGCCGACGGGACCCGCCTCGCCCACCACCGCCGCGGAAGCGGTCCGCCGCTGCTGTGCGTACCGGGCGGGCCGCTGCGCGACTCCGCCTACCTCGGCGGGCTGGGCGGTCTGGACGCACACCGCGAACTGCGTCTGCTCGATCTGCGCGGCACCGGTGGCTCGGAGCGCCCGCGCGACGTGCAGAGCTACCGGTGCGACCGGCAGGTCGACGACATCGAGTCGCTGCGCGGGGTGTCCGACCTCGAACGGGTCGATCTGCTGGCGCACTCCGCGGGCGCGGAGATCGCGGTGCAGTACCTGCTGCGCCATCCCGACCGGGTGGCGCGGCTGGTCCTCCTCACCCCGAGCGCCGCCTCGCTCGGCTTCGGCGACGACTTCCCCGCACGGCGGCGGGCGTACGAGCGGCGCAGCGGACCGCCGTGGTACCCGGCGGCGCACGCCGCCCTGGAGCGGATCGCCGCCGGAGAGGCCGAGGACGAGGACTGGGCGGCGGTACGGCCCTTCACCTACGGGCGCTGGGACGCCGCGGCCCGGGAGCACGCCGCACGCAGCCCCCAGGAGCGCAACCAGGAGGGCGGCGCCCTCTACTACGCTCCCGAGGCGTTCGACCCACCGGCCGCCCGCGCCGCGCTGCGCGACTTCACCGGTCAAGTGCTCGTGGTGGCGGGCGAGTTGGACGGCGGCCCGACCCCCGAACGCGCCGCCGAGATCGCCGCAGCCTTCCCGCGAGGACGCGCGGTGGTGGTCCCCGGCGCCGCGCACTTCCCCTGGCTCGACGAGCCCGAGCGCTTCACCGCCACCGTCAACGGCTTCCTCAGGCTGCGCTGAGCCTGCCGAACCGCAGCACACCGCAGCGCCCCGCACCCCGGCGCCCCGCACCCCGGCGCCCCGCACCCCCCCCCGACGCGCCCCTCTCCAAGGCTCTGCCGGGACGGCAGGCGCTGCCCGGTGGCCCCGATCGACGCTGTGCGCGAGGCTGGTTGACGACGCAACCACCGTCCGGCGCCGGACGCATCCGCATCGCGGGCGTGCCTGCCGCCCGGACCGGCCGAGGAGGTGCCATGCCCCAGCCCCAGGGCGAGGAACTGGAAGCGATCCGGGCGCGGCGGGAGGAGGTGCGGGAGCGCTGGCTGCGCCCGCGCGCCGAACGTCCGGCGAGCACGGCACGCGGTGTGCACCATGTCGCCTTCATCTGCGCGGACGTCGAGGAGACCGTCCGCTTCCACCAGGAGCTGCTCGGCTTCCCGCTGGTGGAGATGGTCGAGAACCGCGACTACCGCGGGTCCACCCACTTCTTCTTCGACATCGGGCACGGCAACCTGCTCGGCTTCTTCGACTTCCCCGGCCATCCGCACCCGCCGGCGGCCGAGCACGTGGGCGGCGTGCAGCATCTGGCGATCTCCATGACCGACGCCCAACACGCCGCCGCGAGGCGGGCGTTGGACGAGGCGGGCGTGGAGTACGGCGGCCCGGACCGCGGTGTCGAGGAGAGCCTGTACCTGAAGGACCCCAACGGCGTTCCGCTGGAGCTCTACCGCGAGCGACTGGGCGACTTCGACGGAACGCCCCTGGTCGACCCCGACGGCCCCGCCGCGGACGACTGACCACCGCACCGCGCACCACCCGCCGCGCCCCACCCTCCGCCGTGCCGCCGTGGGCGGCTCGCACGGGGCCGGAGCCGCCTCGCGGGTCTCCCCGCCCGCCCGTACGCTGGCGATCATGACTGGCGAACGCGACCTCAAGAAGCTCCTGACCGGACTGCGACCGGAACTGCGGGAGGGCCCGTACGTCTTCACCAGCATCGAGGGCACCGCGGTCCCGGACTCGGTGGAACCGGTCGTCACCGTCGCGGAGCGCGAGGGCCTGACAGTGGTGGTGCCCCGCGCGCAGGCGGACGCCGCCGGGCTGCGCTACCACTCGGTCTTCGGCTGGATCACGCTGCGCGTGCACTCCTCGCTGGAGGCCGTCGGCCTTACGGCGGCCGTCTCCGCCGCGCTCGCCGGCGCGGGTCTGGGGTGCAACGTCGTCGCCGGCTACCACCACGACCATCTGTTCGTTCCCTACGAGCAGGCATCGGTCGCGGTCGCGGTGCTGGAGGACCTGGCGGCCCGGGAAGGCTGAGGGGTTGCGTACCATGGCGGCATGTCCTTCCTCCGCCGCCGCAGTGCCACACCCGCAGGGCCAGACTTCGACGTCCTCGCGATGGATCCGGGTGACTGGCCGGGAAATCTCGGCGCCGGTCTCCTGCCCGCCGCCGACGGAAGCTGCCAGGGCGTCTTCCTCAGGTACGACCTCTTCGGCGGCCACGGCCCCGCCATGATCATCGGCAACCTGCCCGAGGGCAGCCCGGCGCGCGAGACCGCCGACGACGAGGTGCCCTTCGAGGTCGCGCAGTTGCTGCTGGCGCTGGAGATGGACGAGCCGGTCAGCGTGACCGGCCGCGAGGACACCCCGGTCATGCACGAGGACAATCTGCTGATCGTGCGGCGGATCACCTGCTCGGAGCGCCGGATCTCCTGCGTGCAGTTCGACCGCAGCGACAACGTGCTGGTGACGATCGCCAGTTGGGACCGTCCGATCACCGACGACCTCTACCAGCTGCTCAAGCCGCTGCCCCCCAAGCTCTTCCAGCAGTGACCGCGGGTGCGCGCACGGCGCCGGGAGCGCCGTGCACACGCACCTTCGCGGGCGGTCGGTGAATCAGCGCGTACCGACGGCGGCGCGCACCGCCCGCCGGGCCAGGCCGCAGTCCTCGTGCAGCTGGCGCAGCAGCAGCCGTTGCTCCTCGCCGGGCGCCGGAGCGGCGTCGCCGGGGGCGGGAGCCTCGTCGCGCATGGTGCGCTGCACGGCCGCCTCGCAGGCCCGCACCTCCTTGGTGAGCACCAGCATCAGATTGACCAGGAAGGCGTCCCGTCCGGCGGGGCCGCCGCGCTGTGCGAGCTGGCTGATCTGGCGCCGTGCCGCCAGGGAGTCCCCGAGCGCGCACCACAGGGTGGCCAGGTCGTAACCGGGCAGGTACCAGCCGGCGTGCTCCCAGTCGACCAGCACGGGTCCGTTCGGCGCCAGCAGCACGTTGTCCGGGCGGGCGTCGCCGTGGCAGAACTGGCGCAGCGAGGTGCTGCGGGCGCCCGAACTCACCACCGAGCGCAGCAACTTGTGCAGATCGTCGAGATCGCGGTCGGTGAGCAGCCCGAGCTCGTGGTACCGGGTCAGCCGCTTGCCGTAGTCGAGCGGGCTGTCGAAGAGGTCGTGGGAAGGCTGCCAGGCGTTGAGCCGGTTGACCGCGCCGAGCACCGCGCGCAGCTGCGAGCGGTCGGGCAGGTCGATCGCCTGGTGGGGAGTGCCGGCCGGTCTGCCCAGCATCCGTTCGACGACCAGCGTGCTGGTCTCGGGGTCGGCGGCGATCAGCCGCGGCACCCGTACCGGCGGGCGGTGCCGTACGAAGGTGCGGTACGTCGCGACCTCGTTGCGGTAGCGCTCCGCCCACGACGGCGAGCGGTCGAGTAAACATTTCGCCACGGCCTGGCCGCGCCCGATCGTCCCGGCGAGCAGGACGGTGCGTCCGCTGCGGCGCAGCAGTTCGGTCGGCTGGAAGTCCGGGCACACCCGGTGCACGGACGCCACCGCGGCGCGCAGGGCGACTCCCTGCGGACCGGACAGGTCCAGCCGTACCCGGCCCGCGCGCGGGCCGGGGGGAGCGGGCACCGTACGCGCTCGGGGACGGGGGGCGACCATGGCGCTCGCGGAGGTCTGCGAGGACCGGCTCCGAGGAGGAGCGGCCACGGGTGACGTTGCGTGATACATAGTCGAACCAGATCCCTTCGCACGCCGGCAAGTTCACTGCGCACCCCGCCCCGGACATCCGATGCGGCCGGGACCGCACCCTGGGGAGTGCCGACCCGGTCGCCCCGGACACCCGGGGCGGGGTGGCGCGTTTCTACAGCACACCCGAGCGCGGGTGGCAGACCACATGGCGAACCCTGGCGAACGGTGGCGAATGCTCGCAGCCCCGGTCGGACGGCCGTTACTGTCAACTCAGCCGAGAACCTGGGGGCTTGACGTGAACAAGGGGCCCAATGCCCGACTCGCGGACCTGTTCGACCTCACCGGCTGGTCCAAGGGCGAACTCGCCCGGCTGGTCAACCGGCAGGCGGCGGCCATGGGCCACGCGCATCTGTCGACGGACACCTCCCGCGTACGGCGCTGGATCGAACGGGGCGAGACCCCGCGCGACCCCGTGCCGCGAGCGCTGGCCGCCCTGTTCACCGAGCGACTCGGCCGTGTCGTGACCATCGAGGACCTGGGGATGGGCAGATCAGGACCACCGGGCAGGAGGCCGTCCGTCGCCGGACTGCCGTGGAACTCTGACCAGACCGCAGCGGTCCTCACCGAATTCACGGGAATGGACCTCATGCTCAACCGACGCGGCTTGGTGGGCGCGAGTGCCGCGCTCGCCGCCGGCTCAGCACTCAGCAGCTCCCTGTACGAATGGATCCAGACCGACCCCACCACGGCACCCCCACCGGCGAGTTCCATGGGCCTGACCCAGGTGGACGCCGTCGCCGACCGCTACGAGGCCGCGCCGGTGGGCTCGGCCGAGGTCGAGGAGCTCGAACGCTCCGTCGAGGTGTTCCGGGCCTGGGACGCCGCCCGCGGCGGCGGCCTCCAGCGCAAGGCCGTGGTGGGCCAACTCAACGAGGTGGGCGGCATGTTGGCCTACCAGGACCATCCCGCCCATCTTCAGCGCAGGCTGTGGGGGGTGGCGGCCAACCTCGCCGTGCTGGCGGGGTGGATGTCGCACGACGTCGGCCTGGAGCCCACCGCCCAGAAGTACTTCGTGATCGCCGCGCACGCCGCGAGAGAGGGCGGCGACCGGCCGCGCGCCGGCGAGGCGCTCTCCCGCGCGGCACGCCAGATGGTCCACCTGGGCCGCCCCGACGACGCGTTGGACCTGATGAAGGTCGCCAGGGCCGGTTCCGAGGAGGAGACGCTGCCGCGCACCCGCGCCATGCTCCACACCATCGAGGCGTGGGCGCAGGCGTCCAAGGGGCAGGGCCAGGCGGTGCGGCGCACACTCGGCGAGGCGGAGGAGCTGTTCGTCTCCGACCGCGGCGACGAACCGCCGCCGAGCTGGATGCAGATGTTCGACGAGGCCGATCTGCACGGTATGCAGGCGCTGGCCTACCGCACGCTCGCCGACACCGACTCCTCGGCCGCACCGGTCGCCGAGCACCACGCCAAGCGGGCGCTGGAGCTGCGCGAGGACGGACGGCAGCGCTCGAAGCTCTTCGACCATCTCTCGCTCGCCTCGGCCTGCTTCATCGCGGACGATCCCGAACAGGCCGATCTGTACGCGCGGTTGGCGCTGGAGGCGATCGGTGAGAACTCCTCGCACCGCACCTGGCACCGGCTGCGCGAGATGTACCGGCTGACCGGCAGGTACGCGGGCGACGCGAAGATCGAGATCCTTCGGGAGGAGATCCAACTCGCGCTGCCCAAGGCACCCAAGGCCCCGCCGGCCGGCCAGGTCACCTCTCCGCGCGGGCTGAAGGTCTGACCGGCTGCGGGCCCCGATCGGCTCGCGCGCCCATCGCAACGGTCTTCGAGGCGCGGCTTCGGGCCCCGACCCCGGGTTCGACGCGCGGCTTCCGGCCCCGGTCTCGACGCGCGCCTTCGGGTCATGGGTTCGACGCGCGCCTTCGGGTCACGGATTCGGGTCCGGGCGCGCACCGGGCGAACTGCAGCGGCGGGGCATCCGCGCGATGCTCCGGCAGCCGCCCGGGACCGGCCCGCTACTCGCAGACGCGGGCGACCAGCGCGCAGGCGTCGTCCTCGCGCTCGGTGTCCCCGAACTCCTCCACCACCGCGCGCACGCACTCCCGTGCGGTCCGCGCCTCGCTGAAGCGCGGGGCGAGCTCCAGCAGCCGGGCCGCCCCCGAGCGCGTGGAACTGTCGAACTCCACGCTGCGCGGGGCCAGTCCGTCGGTGTGCAGGACGAGCAGGTCGCCCGGTTCGAGCTGTTCGGTGCGCTGGCCGTACCGGACGCCGTCCATGGCGCCCAGCAGTACGCCCTCGGGCTGGTCGAGCATCCGGCCCCGTCCCTCGCGGAAGAGCAGAGGGGCGGGGTGCCCGGCCTGCGCCCAGGTCAGGCGGCGGCTGCGCGGGTCGTAGTGGCAGCACAGCGCGCTGCCGAGCGCGGGCTGGGCCGAGCTGTCCAGGAGCTGGTTCAGATGCCCCATCAGCTTGCCCGGCTCCACTCCGGCCAGGGCGATGCCGCGCACCGCGCCGAGCAGCATCGCCATGCCGGAGGTCGCCTCCACCCCGTGGCCGGTGAGGTCGCCGACCGTCAACATCGAGCAGCCGTCGGGCAGTTCCATGGCGTCGTACCAGTCACCGCCGATCAGGGCGCTGGTGGCGGAGGGCAGGAAGTGCGCGGCGAGCTCCAGCGCGCCGCCTTCCTGGCGAGTGGCCGCCGGGTGGCGCATGGTCTCGCGCCAGGGCGGCAGGACCGCGGCCTGGAACTCGACCGCCACCCGGTGCTCGGTCTGGGCGAGGTGCCGGTCGCGGGCGTAGCTCTCCTGCGTCTCCAGCAGTGCCCGCTCGCTGCGCCGGATCTCGCTCACATCGCGCAGCACGCCCCACATCGCGACGGTGCCGCCGTCGGACGCCAGTACGGGCTCCGCGGACATGTGCACGGTGCGCACCTGATCGTCGGTGCGCCGTATCCGGAACTCGCCGTCGACCGGCTTCGCGTCCACCAGGCAGTTGGTCACTGCCTCCATCAGCCAGGGCTGGTCCTCGGGGAGCAGCCAGGCGGGCAACTCGTCGAGGGAGACCGGGCCCTTGGCGGGGTCGCGCCCGAAGATCGTGTAGAGCTCGGGCGACCAGCTCACCTCGTCGGTGCGCAGGTTCCACTCGGCGCTGCCCGCGCGGCAGGAGAGCGCACGGGGGTCGCCGTCCGGCACGGGCTCGGCCACCGCGATCTGCGGGGCGGACGGCGCCTGGGTGCGCAGCGGCGGCAGACCGTCGCGCAGCAGGCCCAGGTGCTGGCCGAAGTCCTCGAGGTGGTGGACGGCGATCTCGCACAGTGCGCGCTGCCAGCGGTGCTCGGGTGTGCCGACGCCGTCCCTCGTGGCGGCGTTGGCGTTCCTCCGGACACTCTCCATGCCTCCGCGCAGTCTGCGCGCCTGGGAGATGAGGGTGTCCAGGGTGCCGTGCTCAGCGGGGGTTGCGGGACGTTCCGCGGAAGGCTGGGGCATGGCGTACTCCGAATTGAGCGGTCAGCGGTAACACATCGGTCAACCGGTTTCGGGTAACGACTCTTGCACAGCCTGCGACGGTCCGTAAGACGTTTGGCAATACCCGATACGGTGGTGCATCTGGCATATGCCTGCGGCTGCCCGGGGGGATTCCTGCCCATCGGTCCGGAACACTCCCGCCGGGCTCCGCCGGGCTCGGGGCGAGGTCGGTCGCACCGGTAGGATTTCCGCCAGTCGTGCCCCCTGCCGGCCCGTCGGCGGTGGCCCCTGCCACCGGCGCCAATCGGCCACCACAGGGTCCGCATGGCGGAAATCCCGTTGCCAGCCCTCGACTCCGCACCGGATGCTGACCACTATGTTCGCCGAAAACGTCGATCCAGACACAGCGCCCAGCGGCACGCTGCTCGGCCTGCTGCAGCGGGGCCGCGGAGACGGCACCCTGCACGCGCTGGCGGCACCCCGCGCCGAGGCGCTGGCCGCACTCCACCACTGTCTGCTGCACGACCCACGGCGAGACTGGCAGCTCGAGAACCGCTCCCTCTACTACGCCCGCCTCCACCGCGACCTCCAGGCGGGGCCGGCCGAGCTGGAGGCCCACCTCTTCGCTCCCGCCGACCGCCTCGACCAGCGCGAGGAGCGCACCGGCCTCGCCCTCTCCGTGCTCGGGCACCTCACCTCCTACGGCGACACCCGCGCCCGCGACCTGCTGCGCCGCTACGCCGCCGAGGGCACCAACTGGCAGTGGGCGCTCGACGAGTTGGCCGTGCGCGACGACGACGACGCCCTGCGCGCGCTCGGGCCCCGCACACTGGAGCGCTTCCCCCGCACCCCCGAGGGGGACGCGCAGCTCGCCACCGCCCTGCGCGAGGCGTACGAGCCCCGGCCCTGGCGGCTGTGGGAGGAGGACGAGCGCCACCCCGAGCAGCGTGCCCGCCTCGCCGCGGTGCGCGAGACCCAGTCCTTCGACCGCTGGTCGCGGCAGCTGCGCACCCCGGGCCCGCGGCCCGGATGGAGCGTCGGCGAAGTGCTCGAATGGGCCGGCCAGACACCTCACGACCCCTCGCCCCAGGCCGACCCGGTCCTGCTGCGGCGCGCCCGCGAGGCGGCTGCGGCCCGTTGCCTGGGAGCCGTCGCGGGCCCCGAGGACCGCGCCGAACTGCTGGCCGCCGCCGACCGCGGACCGGACGCGGCACGCGGTGCGGCGCTGCGCCACCTCGCCGAGCGGGACGACCCGGCCGTGCTCGACCTGATCGAGGCCGCCTGCCTGACCGCGCCCGCCGCCGTCGCCGAAGCGGCCCGTACCGCCTTCGCCCGGATGCGGGGCCCGGCCGCGCTCCGGCGCAGCCGCCGCTGGGCCGACGGCGAGGACGAACTCGCCACCGAGGCCGCCGTGATGCTCGCCCGCCGGGGCGGGGCACAGGACACCGCCCAGGTCCTCGGCGCGCTCCGCCGGATCGTGCGCAGCGAGGGGCCGGACGCCCCCTGCCTGCCCGCGCTCGTCGACGGCGCCGAACGCCTGGCCATCGAGTGCGCGGCGCCGGTGCTGCGCCACCTCTACCGCGAGACCGCCTCCTCGCAGCTGCGCGGGCGCACCGCCGCCGCGCTCGCCGCGACCGACCCGAAGTTCGCGGCCGGTTTCGCGGTGGAGTGCCTGTGGGACTGCGAGGAGAGCACCCGGGAGCTGGCCGCCCGCGTCGCCACCACCGGGGACGCGCGCGTGGTCGAGCGGCTGCGCCGGCTCGCCGCGGACCCCGCCGAGGAGGCCGGAGTGCAGAGCGCGATACGCGGTCGGCTGCGGCCCCACCCCAGCCACGGCTGACCCCGGCCCGCCCGCCGCGCCACGTCGCGCACGCCGTCCGCGCGCCGACAGACGCGCCCGCCACGTCGCGCCCGCCCGCCGGTTCCGCCCCGCCCCGCCGCCCGCGCTCCGGTCCAACCGGGGCGCGGGCGGCGCCCGTTGCCGGCTCGGACGGCGACGGGCGCCGCCCTGGCACGATGGCGGCATGACTGGACGCTGGGAGTTCTGGATCGACCGTGGCGGCACCTTCACCGACGTCGTGGGCAAACGCCCCGACGGCCGGCTGGTCACCGAGAAGCTGCTCTCGCACGATCCCGCTCGCTACCGGGACGCCGCCGTCGCGGGCATCCGCCGGATGCTCGCCGTGCCCGAGGGCAGGCCGGTTCCCGCGGAGCGCGTCGAGGTCGTCAAGATGGGCACGACGGTCGCCACCAACGCCCTGCTGGAGCGCAAGGGCGAGCCGACCCTGCTGGTGACCACCGCCGGTTTCCGCGACGCGCTGCGCATCGCCTACCAGAACCGTCCCGCGCTCTTCGACCGCGAGATCGTGCTGCCCGGCGTCCTCTACGACCAGGTCGTGGAGGTTCCCGAACGTGTGGGCGCCGACGGGCGCACGGTCCTGAAGCTGGACCGCGAATGTGCCGAGCGGCTGCTGCGCGAGGCATACGGCCGGGGCCTGCGCTCCGCGGCGATCGTACTGCTGCACGGCTATCGACATCCCGAGCACGAGCGTGCGCTGGCCGAGCTGGCGCGCACGGTCGGCTTCACCC
The DNA here is from genome assembly GCF_023072595.1 of Streptomyces sp. XM4193. GTDB lineage: Bacteria > Actinomycetota > Actinomycetes > Streptomycetales > Streptomycetaceae > Streptomyces. The sequence continues at coordinate 29,284 of NZ_JALLGK010000006.1, read as the reverse complement.
AGATCAGCGTCTCGCACGAGGTGAGCCCGCTGATCAAACTGGTGCCGCGCGGCGACACCACCGTCGTCGACGCCTACCTCTCCCCGGTGCTGCGCCGCTATGTGAGGGAGGTGGCGCGGGAGTTGGACGGCATCCGGCTGATGTTCATGCAGTCCGGCGGCGGACTGCGCGAGGCGGCCCACTTCCGCGGCCGCGACGCGGTGCTCTCCGGTCCGGCGGGCGGTGTGGTCGGCATGGTCCGCAGCTGCGCCGAGGCCGGATACGACCGTGTCATCGGCTTCGACATGGGCGGCACCTCGACCGATGTCTCGCACTGTGCGGGCGAGTTGGAACGCACCTTCGACGCCGGCGTCGCCGGGGTGCGGATGCGTGCGCCGATGATGGACATCCACACCGTCGCGGCCGGCGGCGGTTCGATCCTGCACTTCGACGGCGCCCGCTTCCGGGTCGGCCCCGACTCGGCGGGCGCGGACCCGGGCCCGGCCTGCTACCGCCGGGGCGGACCGCTGACCGTCACCGACGCCAACCTGATGCTCGGACGGGTGCAGGCCGCCCACTTTCCCTCCGTCTTCGGCGAATCCGGCGATCAGCCGCTGGACCGCGAGGCCGTGGCCGAGGGGTTCGGCGCGCTCGCCGAGCAGGTCGAGGCCCTCGGCGGGGGCACCGGCCGGCGACGCAGCCCCGAGGAGGTCGCGGACGGTTTCCTGCAGATCGCGGTGCTCGGCATGGCCAACGCCGTCAAGAAGATCTCCGTTCAGCGCGGCCACGACGTGACCCGCTACGCGCTGGCCGGTTTCGGCGGCGCGGGCGGCCAGCACGTGTGCGCCGTCGCCGACGCGCTGGGAGTGGCCACCGTGGTCGTCCCGCCACTGGCCGGGGTGCTCTCCGCCTACGGCATCGGGGTCGCCGACGCGACCGCGCTGCGCGAGCAGTCCGTCGAACGCCGCCTGACCGACGAGGAGTTCGGCCGGCTGAACGAACTCGCCGACGCGCTGGAGGCCCGCACCCGCCGGGAGCTGGCGGCCGACGGCGTGCCCGCGCACTCGGTGACCGCCACCGCCAGGGTCCATCTGCGCTACGAGGGCACCGACGCCGTACTGCCCGTGACACTGGCCGAAGTCGGCGCCATGGCCGAGGAGTTCGCCGCGCTCCACCGCGCCCGGTACGGGTTCACCATGGACAAGCCGCTGGTCGCCGCCACCGTGGTGGTCGAGGCCGCCGGCGCCGCGGGCGGCCACGCGCCGCACACCGCGGCCGGCGCACACCCGGGCGCCCGGCCCGAACCCGCCGACCGGGTGCGGATGTACGCCGACGGCGCCTGGTGCGACGCCCCGCTGTACCGGCGGTCGGAGCTCGCCGCCGGCGACACCGTCGAGGGCCCCGCGATCATCGCCGAACCGGACTCCACCACCGTTGTGGACCCCGGCTGGCAGGCCCGGGCCGGGGAGGCCGGCCATCTGGTGCTGACCCGGGTCCGTGCCCGTGCGCGCGCCGCAGCCCTCGGCACCGAGGTCGACCCGGTGAAGCTGGAGGTCTTCAACAACCTCTTCATGGCGGTCGCCGAGCAGATGGGCGTCACCCTGGAGAACACCGCCCACTCGGTCAACATCAAGGAACGCCTGGACTTCTCCTGCGCCGTCTTCGACGCGGACGGCAACCTCATCGCCAACGCGCCGCACATCCCCGTGCACCTCGGCTCGATGGGCGAGTCCATCAAGGAGGTGCTGCGCCGCAACGAGGGCACGATGCGACCGGGCGACGTCTACGCCGTCAACGACCCGTACCACGGCGGCACCCACCTGCCCGACGTCACCGTGGTCACCCCGGTCTTCGACGAGGCCGGCACCCGACTGCTCTTCCTGGTCGCCTCCCGCGGCCACCACGCGGAGATCGGCGGCCTCACCCCGGGCTCGATGCCCGCCTTCAGCCGCACCGTGCACGACGAGGGCATCCTCTTCGACAACTGGCCGCTGGTCCGCGACGGTTCGCTGCGCGAGGAGGCCACCCGCGAGCTGCTCGCCTCCGGCCCCCACCCCTCGCGCAACCCCGACTCCAACCTCGCCGACCTGCGCGCCCAGATCGCCGCCAACGAGAAGGGCATCACCGAACTGCGCGCCATGATCGAGGAGTTCGGATTCGAGGTCGTGCACGCCTACATGGGGCATGTGCAGGACAACGCCGAGGAGTCGGTGCGCCGCATCGTCGCCGAGCTGCCCGACGGACACTGCCGGTACGAGACCGACGGCGGCGCGGTGATCGAGGTGCGGGTCACCGTCGACCGCGAACGGCGCACCGCCGCAGTGGACTTCACCGGCACCTCCGCACAGCGCGAGGACAACTTCAACGCCCCCCGCTCGGTCGTGATGGCCGCCGTCCTCTACGTCTTCCGGACCCTGGTCGCCGACGACATCCCGCTCAACAGCGGCTGTCTGGTGCCGATCGACGTCACGATCCCCGAAGGCTCCATGCTCGCCCCGCACTTCCCGGCCGCCACCGTCGCCGGAAACGTGGAGACCTCCCAGGCCGTTACCGGCGCGCTCTACGCCGCGCTCGCAGTCCAGGCCGAGGGGTCGGGCACCATGAACAACATCACCTTCGGCAACGACCGCGTCCAGTACTACGAGACGCTCGCCAGCGGTTCGGGCGCGGGCGAGGGCTTCGCCGGCACCGACGCCGTGCAGACCCACATGACCAACTCGCGACTGACCGACCCCGAGGTGCTGGAGTGGCGATTCCCGGTGCGGGTCGAGGAGTTCGCGGTGCGCACCGGCAGCGGCGGCGAGGGCCGCTGGCGCGGCGGCGACGGAGTGGTGCGCAGACTGCGGTTCCTGGAGCCGATGACGATCGCGCTGCTCACCGGCCACCGCCGGGTGGCGCCGTACGGGATGGCCGGCGGGGCGCCGGGAAGCCTGGGGCACAACGCCCTCCAGCGGCGCGACGGCACCGTCACCGAGCTGCCGGGCGTCGCCTCCGCGCACGCGGACGAGGGCGAGGTGCTGATCGTACGGACGCCAGGCGGCGGCGGATACGGGGCAGTTGGGCAGTGACCGGCGCACGCGGCTCGCGGCGCGCCCACGCCGTTTCGGTCGATGTCACAGCGAGCGCCTAACCTGTCCGTCGTGACCACCGCACCATCCACCTCCCGCACGGGCAGGCCCCATCCGGCTCCCGGACCCGCGGCCGACGAGGGCCTGGCCCGTCGGCTGCGGGCGCTCGCCTGCACCGCCCCGCTGCACGACCTGGACGTCCGCAAGGCGAATCTGGCGGGGGAGTTCGGCAAGTACGCCATGGCCGAGGTGGCGCTGTCGGCGATCGATGTCGTCACGCTCCAGATGGACTTCGACACCGGCGCCGACCACGAGGAGATAGTGGCCAGGCTGCTGCCCCGGATCGCCGCCCAGGCGCCCGGCAGCCCCTCGGCCGAGCATGACCGCGTCGCCCGCTGGGTCCTGGAGAACCTGATCAACGTCGGCAGCGTGGACCGCGGCTTCCGCGCCGTCTACGGCACCTTCGGCCCGGACGGCCAGTACGTGCGCAGGGACTACGACTTCAAGCTCATCGAGGAGGTCCCCGGGCCCGGCGGCGGGGTCTATCTGCGCACCACCGACGAAGCGGTCAACGTCCTGGTCGGCGCTCTGGACACGGACGTCACCAGCGCCCAGATCGCCGCCGAGGTCAAGCTGGAGGTCCTGGTCAACCGCGGGCGGCTGGCCGACGCCCAACTCGCCGCGGAGCAGGCGCGCTACCGCACCGTCCAGTACGCCGAGACCCTCCGCCGCACCCTGGACGCCACCCGTCGCAACGTACGCGCGGTGGACTGGCTGGAGACCGTGCCGGACATGATCACCGAGGCGCTGGACCACGTCGCCGACCGCTACCGCCACGAGAACGCCATCCTCACCAACATCCGGCGGGTGCGCGACGACACCAGCCACCAGGGCCACCAGGACACCCCGCAGCACCGCGCCCGCGCCGCCGAGCTCGTCGACATAGTCAAGGACTGCATCCGGCGCCACACCCAGCTCCAGTCGCGGCTGCTGGACGCCGGGCCCGTCTTCCGCGCCGAGCAGGACCGCCAGGCGTTCGCCCCGCCCACCGCGCACTCCGGCCTCGACCTGTACGGCCAGCTCCTGGCCCCGCTGCTGGGCGAGCCCGTCGAGCGCGCCCAGCGCGTCACCGACGCGTTCTTCGCCCGCGGCACCGGGCTGCGCACCCCGTCCTCGGTGCGCCTGGGAGACCTGACCGACCTGCTGTTCACCCCGCCCGCCCCGCGCGAGCACCTGGGCGCGGAGATGCCCGAGCCCGACCTCATCGCCACCCCGGACGACAGCCGCTTCAGCGAGGAGCAACTGGCCGCCGCCACCGAGCTGCTGGACCTGCCCGTCGACGCACCGCGCAGACTCTCCGGGCTCCTCGCCGAGGCCCGGCGCAGCGACCCCGAACTCCCGTACCTGGTCGCGCTGATGGCGGTGCACGCCGCCTCCCCGCCGGTCGGCACCGCCTACCGGCAGGGCGAGGAGAGCCTGCTCTTCGCGGTCGACGACGGCACCGAGCTCGAGGACCGGGAGTTCGGCGGCGCGGACCTGGTGGTCGGCACCGCCCGGCTCGACGCCGCGCAGATGGCCGCCGCCCGCAGCGAGACCCCGGGATGAGCCCCGCCGAGGTCCGCGTCCACCGAAGCCCCCGCACGTCGGCCGTCCCGGCCCACACAGATCCCAAGGAGTCCCGGCAGTGAGCGAGTACGGCACCGAGTCCCCGCAGAGCGCGGGCGCGGCGTCCGCGGCACCCCCCGCACTCAGCCCGGCGGACGCGGCGGACGCGGCCAAGCTGGTCGCCTTCGGACTGCAGCCCAAGCTGCTGCCCGCCCGGGACGCCGAGTACGCCGACATACTGCGCCGCTACCGCGAGGAGCCCGCCTTCGCCCGGGTCACCGACGCCGTCGCCACCGGGCTCGGGCTGATCGTCCTGGAGGTCTCCCCGCGCGCCGGCATGGTCGTCACCGCGGCCGAGGACTCCGTCTTCGCCGTCCGCATGGGCGACTACGCCCGCCGTGCGAGCACCGACTCCACCGACCGCTTCCTGCACGGGCTCGCACATCTGGCCGTCGCCGCCATGGCCTTCCCCAGGCCCGAGGACCTCGCCGACGACGGCTACATCGGCCGGATCACCGTCAACGGCGTCGACTCCTTCGTGCGCCAGACCTGCCGCCGGTTGGAGGAGCGGTCCGCCGAGCAGGGAGAGAACACCGACCCCGGCAGCGAAGCCCCCGGCCTGGAGGCCGCCTGGCGGGTGTACGCGCGCCGCAGCGCCACCGGCGCCACCAAGGACGCCCGCCGTCTCGCGGGTTCGACCACCGGCATCATCGGCAAGGCCGTGGCCTTCCTCACCGACTCGGGCTTCCTCCAGCGCACCGGGGACGACTCCGGCGGCACCTACCGCACCACCGCCCGCTACCAGCTCCAGGTCCGCGACATGGCGGGCAGCGCCGCCCTCAGCGAGCTGCTTGAGCTCGGCATCGTGCCGGTCAGCGACGGCACCGGCAGTCTGCTGCCGCCCGCCGAGGACGAGTTGGAGCTCGTCGAGGGGGCGGGGCTGCCGTTCCACCAGGACAGCGGTCAGGCGCTGCCCGCCCAGCGCCACGGCTGAGCCGGGCCCGCCCCGGGGCGGGCCGCGACCGCTCGCGGGCGCGCGGGTGCGGTGCCGCCGGCGCCGCACCCCGGCGCCGGCAGCCGCAGCCCCGTACCCGCAGCCCACCCCGCCGCAGCTCCGCACCCGCAGCCCCGCACCCCGCAGACATCCACCGACCCGCACCGCCCGCAACGAGAGTCCGCACCCCATGTACGAGCTGTCCCGCATCCGTCTCTACTCCATCGGCCCGGCCGGCGCGCGCTACGCCGACACGGTGCTCGACCTGCGGGGAGTCGGTGCGCCCGTACCCGATCCCGCGCCCACCCAGGCGGACTTCTTCGAGGACGAGCCGACCGGCCCTCCCCGTCGCCCCGCGCCCGCCGGCGTGTTCTTCCTGGAGAACGGGGGCGGCAAGTCCGTACTGCTCAAACTGATCTTCTCGGTCATGCTCCCGGGCCACCGCAACACGCTGGGCGGCGCCAGCTCCGGCGTCCTTCGCAAGTTCCTGCTCGCCGACGACTGCGGGCACGTCGCGCTGGAGTGGCAGCACACCCTCACCGGCGAGAGCGTCGTGGTGGGCAAGGTCAGCGAGTGGCGCGGACGCCAGGTCTCCGGCGACCCGCGGAAGTTCGCCGAGGCCTGGTACAGCTTCCGGCCCGGCCCCGGCATGAGCCTGGACTCGCTTCCGGTGGCCGAGTCGAGCGCACTGCGTGCCGCCGCCGAGGGCGCTTCGGGCGCGCGCGGCAGGCGCCGCACCATGAAGGGGTTCCGCGACGTCCTCACCGAGACCGCCAAGGCGTACCCCAACCTCGACGTGGTCTGGGAGGAGATCCACGACCGCTGGAAGGAGCATCTGGGCAATCTCGGCCTGGACCCCGAACTCTTCCGCTACCAGCGGGAGATGAACGCGGACGAGGGCGAGGCCGCGGGCCTGTTCGCGGTCAAGAACGACGCCGACTTCACCGATCTGCTGCTGCGCGCGGTCACCGACACCCGCGACACCGACGGGCTGGCCGACCTCGTGCACGGCTTCGCCCACAAGCTCGGCCGCCGCGCCGAGCTCACCGCGGAACGCGACTTCACCGCCGGCTCGTTGGACCTGCTCAACCGGATCGCCGAGCACGCCACCACCCGCGACCGTGCCAGGGCGGTGCACAGCGGAGCGGAGGAGCGCACCCGCGGACTGGCCTCCCGCATCGCCGCCCGCGCCCGGCAGGAGCGGGACCGCTCCGGTGAGTTCGCCGACCGCGTCTCCGACAGCGCCGAGGCCGTCACCGCGGCGGAGGGCGCCCGCGCGCAGGCTGCTCAGGTGGCCGCCGAAATCGCCTACCGCCACGCCTCGTTGGCGCTCGCCGCCGCCGAGAAGTCCGCCGCCGCGGGCAAGCGCGAGCTATCCGACGCCCGTACCCTCCACGCCGCCTGGCAGGCCGCCGAGGTGGTACTGCGCCACCGCGCCGCCGCCGACCGCTCGGCCAGGGTCGCCGAGGCCATCCAGGAGGCGGAGCGCGACGCGGCCCCCGCCCTCGCCGCCCGCGCCAAGGCGGCGCTGCGCCTGGTCGCCGCGCTGCACGGTGCCGCGGCCGAGAGCGAGGAGGCCGCGAGCACCGGCGAGGAGCGCTCCCGCGCGCTCCAGGAAGCCGCCGAGACGGCGCACCGCGACGCCACTGCCGCCGCCACCGCCGCCCAACGCGCCCGCAGCGAACGCGAGTACCTCCAGCAGCGTCTGGCCGAGCTGGAGGAGGAGACCGCCGAGGCCGTACGCGCCGGATGGCTGGCAGAGGCCGAGTCCAAGAGCGACCCCGCCCGCGCCGCGCAAGCCGCCCAGGAGGCGGGCTCTCGGGCCTCGGCCGCCTGGGAGGAGGCCCGCGCCGCCGCGACCGAAGCCACCGCCCAGGACCAGCAGTGCGCCGCCGAGCTCAGCCGGGCGGAGCTGGCCGCGGCCCGGGCCGCGGACGCCGCCCAGAGTGCGCAGGCGGCCCACCGGGTGGAGCGGGAGGCCGCCGCGCTGCTCGGCGCGGAGCCGCGGCTGGTCGAACTCCTCGGAGCGGAAGGGGCGTTGGAGGCCGAGGAGGTCGACCGGTACGCCGACGAGCTCACCGAGCTGCTGGAGGGCCGGATCGGTGAGGCCGAGCGCCAGCTCTTCGACCTGCGCACGGCGGCGGCGGACGACTCCCGCATCCTCGGCGCCCTCGGTGACGGCGGACTGCTGCCGCCGGGCCGCGATGTGCTCGCCACGGTGGAGTTCCTCGCCGAACACGGCATCCCCGCCCTGCCCGGCTGGCGCTATCTGGCCCAGTCCGTCGACCCGGCGCGGCACGCCGATGTGCTGGCCGCACGGCCCGAGTTGGTCGACGGGGTGGTCATCACCGACGAGGCCAGCCACGGCCGTGCCAGGGAGGCGCTGGAGCAGGCCGCGCTGCTGCCCCGCTCGGCGGTGGCGGTCGGCACCGCCGCCGCGCTGCTGGCGCCGGTCGCCGACCGGGACGGCTCGGTCTTCCTGGTGCCGCCGAACCCGGCGATGCACGACGAGCACGCCGCCGACGGCGAGCGCGACAGCCTCCGCGAGCGCGCGGTGCGCCGGGACGAGGAGATCCGGCGCCTGGCCTCCCGGCTCTCCGGCGACCGTGCCCTCGCCGCCCGCCTCGGCGCCTGGCGCAACGGTTGTGCCACCGGCCGCCTGGGCGAGTTGGCGCTCGCGGCCGAGGCCGCGCAGGAGGCCGCCGACGCGGCCGTCGACCACCACCAGCAGACCGTCACCGCCTCCACGGAGGCGCGCGCCCGCGCTGCCGAGTGCACGGCCCTGCGGGACAGCCGCCAGGAGGAGGCACAGCAGGCCCGCCGGCGTGCCGACGCTCTCGCCGGCCTCTCCGGACGGCTGCGCGAGCGTGCCCGCTGGCAGGGGATACTGCGCGAGCTGGCGGAGGACCAGGCCGAGCAGGAGCAGCGCGCCGCCACCTGCCTGGAGGCCGCCCGGGCCTCGGACGAGGACCGCAGGGCCGCCCAGCGCGGCGCGGACGACGCCCGCCGCACCGCCCGCGCGCTGCGCGCCGAGCGGGCCGAGATCGCCGGTGTGCCCGAGGACGCCGCGCCGCAGGAGGAGCAGCAGGAGAGCGGGCAGGAGCGCACGGCCGTCTCGCTCCCGGCGCTGCGCGAGGCGTACCGGAGCGCCTCCCAGCTGTACGAGAAGGTCGGCGTCGGCGCCGATCTGCGGGCCGAGCAGGCCCGCGCCGAGGGGGACGAGTCCGGCGCGCTGGCCGAGCTGGACCGGCTGACCAACAAGGTGCGCACCCGCGCCGCCGTACTGCTGGACTCCGCCGACGGTGCCGACGGGCCCTCCCGGCAGGCCGCCGCCTCCCGCGCGGAGGAGCTGGTCGCCCTGCTGGAGACCCGAGCCTCCACCGCGAGCGAGCAGCTCGGCCGGCTGCGCGGCGACGCCGAGCGCCTCGCGCCCACCACCGGCACCGCCCACACCGAGCTCACCGCCGAGCAGACACCCGCCGACGCCGAGTCCGCCCAGCGGCTGCTGCGCGGCGCCAACCAGGAACTCGCCGCCCGCACCGAGGCGTTGGAGACGGCCAGGTCGGCGCACGAGGAGGCGACGGTGGCCCACCGCGGCTCCCAGGACGCCACCGCCGCCTTCGAGGAGACCGCCGCGCTGCTGCGGGATCTGCTGCGGGACCCGACCGTCGGCGAGGGCGAGGACCAGCCCGAGCAGAGCCCGTACGAGGGTTCCCCCGCGCAGGCGCGTCACGCCGCGGCGGAGGCGCGGCGCTCGCTGCGCGGCTGCGCCGCCGATCTGTCCGCCGCCGAGACGGCACTGCGCGAGTCCTGCGACGTACTGGTGCGGCACGCCAACTCCACCCGCTTCGAGCAGGTGCGCACGCCCGCCCGGGCGCAGATCCGGGAGCTGCCCGCCTCCGCGCTGCCCGAGCACGCCGCCGCCTGGGCCGAGGCGTTCGCACCGCGCCTGCGGGTGCTCACCGACGAGCTCACCCAGCTGGAGCGCAACCGCGACTCCATCGTCGACCGGCTCCGCGGCCTGGTCGAGGCCGCGCTGGCGACCCTGCGCTCGGCGCAGCGGCTGTCCCGGCTGCCCGAGGGGTTGGGGGAGTGGTCGGGTCAGGAGTTCCTGCGCATCCGTTTCGAGGACCCCGACCAGGCCACGCTCACCGAGCGGCTGGGCGAGGTCATCGACGACGCCACCCAGGTCGCGGTGCGCCGCAACAGCGACCTGCGCCGGGACGGGATGACGCTGCTGCTGGGCGGAGTTCACGCCGCGCTGGAGCCGCGCGGAGTGTCCGTGGAGATCCTCAAGCCCGACGCGGTGCTGCGCGCCGAGCGGGTCTCCGTCGGTCAGATGGGGGACGTCTTCTCCGGCGGCCAGCTGCTGACCGCGGCGATCGCGCTGTACTGCACCATGGCCGCGCTGCGCAGCAACGACCGCGGCCGGGACCGCCACCGCTTCGCCGGGACGCTGTTCCTGGACAATCCGATCGGCCGGGCGAACGCCACGTATCTGCTGGAGCTCCAGCGCGCGGTCGCCGACGCGCTCGGCGTCCAACTCATCTACACCACCGGCCTGTTCGACACGACGGCACTCGCCGAGTTCCCGCTGGTCGTGCGGCTGCGCAACGACGCGGACCTGCGCGCCGGGCTGAAGTACATCAGCGTCGAGGAGCATCTGCGTCCCGGACTGCCGCAGCCGGAGCGGGACTCGGAGCCGGTGCACGGCGAGATCACCGCGACGCGGATGTTCCGCAGGCCGCCGGAGCAGGCGCAGAGGACGGAAGCGACGGCGACCGAGAGCAGCTGAACCGGCTCACGCCCGCCGCCCCCGAGCCGGTTCGCCGGGGGCCGGGGGCCGGGGGCCGGGGATACGGGCCGTACGGGACACGGGCCGTACGGGCGCGCGCCACAGGCAGCACCGGCGCGCGCCCGGAGCCCGTGCCCGTCTCCCGCGCCGGGTGCGGGGCGCGGCTCAGTGCCGTCCGGCGCGTGCCCGCCGACGGGCGGCGCTGCTCGGCGTCGACACCACTCCGTGCCGCTGGATCCACACCTGCCTGGTGACCCAGACGTCGAGCACGGCCCAGGTGGCGAGCACCGTGGAGGCGACCGTGGAGAGCAGCGCCGGGAACGCGAACCAGACTTCGGCCAGCGAGCACAGCACCGCCACGGTCAACTGCATCAGTGTCAGCGCGACGATGATCACCGCGCGCACTGCGGCACGGCGCACCGGATCGGGCAACCGCGGTTTTGCGTACATGTAATTTTCACTCCCCCTGCACAGGATGCCGCAAGCCCGGCCCGACGTGCACGTGTGCAGCACCACACCAACTGGTGACGATGTGCTGGTATCTCGGGAAACAACGGGACGATAGCCTCTCCCACGGTTCTGCAAACCGTCCTGCGGGCCTACGAGTTGGCGCATCGGCAGTAGTAGGCTCGCGAGGTCCACCGACGCGGACCGTTCGGCACAGGACCTGCGGGTTTCCCTCTCCCTCCGGGCGAGCAGACCGCGGGACCCCGGTGCACCGGGACGATTCCGACCTCGGGACACCGGACGGTCCCGGTCGCCGGGAGCCCCGGAGCGGACGCCAGTCGAGCCGAGTGGCACGTCACAGCCGTGGCGTCGAGGTAGGGGAGGCCATGCGCTTTCGCGGGAAGACCATCCGCCGGAAGATCGTGGCGCTGCTCTTGGTGCCCCTGTTGGCACTGGTCTCCATGTGGGGAATGGTCACCCACCAGATGGTGGGCGACGCCAAGCAGATCCTGGACGTGCGGGAGACCGTCGACGAGCTGAGCCGCCCGATCGAGCAGACCGTGCGCGCGGTGCAGTTGGAGCGACGCCAGGCGCTGGTCTACCTCGCGGATCCGCGCCGCTCGGACGCCCTGCCCCGGTTCCAGCGGGAGCAGCGGGCCAGCGACCAGGCCGCCATGGACCTGCGCGAGAGCGCCCGAGCCGTCCGGGGGAAGCTCTCCGCCGGGTCCCGCGAGCGCCTGGACGGCGTCCTGCGGAACATCGACGGACTGGAGTCGCTGCGCGGGAAGGTCGAGGGCAACACCGTCTCCCGCCCGCACGCCTCCACCGGCTACGACGGCGTCATCGAGCCCTCCTACGAGCTGCTCAGCCGGATACCCGCCCTGGACCACGCCACCCTGGACAAGGAGGCCCGGGCGATCGCCGGGCTGATGCGCGCGCGGGAGCTGCTGGCGCGCGAGGACGCGCTGATGGCCGCCTCGCTCGCCGCGGGACGCATGACGCAGGGCGATTTCCAGTCCTTCTCCGACCGGATCGCCGAGCGCCGCATCACCTACCGGCAGAGCTTCGAGGCGCTGCCCGACTCCGAGGCCAAGCGCTACGGCGAGTACTGGCAGGGCCCCGACGGCCGGACGCTGACCTCCTTCGAGGACGAGGCACTGCGGGCGGGACCGGACGAAGCCGTCCGGGTGCTGAACGCGGACCGCTGGGACTCGGCGACGGCCTCCGCCCTCCTGGACCTGGAAGAGCTGGACCGGGCCGCGAACGACACCTACGACGACCGGGTGGACCCGGTGGCCCGCTGGGTGTTCCTGCGCGCCGGGGTCGCGGCCTTCGTCGGACTGCTGGCGGTCCTGGCCACCATCGTCATCTCCTTCCGGGTCGGCCGCGGGCTGGTGCGCGATCTGCGGGCGCTGCGCAAGGAGGCCACGGAGGCCTCCGGGGTCCGACTGCCCAGCGTGCAGCGGCGGTTGGCCGCCGGCGAGCAGATCGACGTGGAGACCGAGGCGCCGCGGCTGGAGTACGGCGACGACGAGATCGGCCAGGTCGGCCACGCGCTCAACACCCTTCAGCGTGCGGCGGTGGAGGGAGCGGTGCGCCAGGCGGACATGCGCCGCGGGGTCTCGGAGGTCTTCGTCAACCTCGCCCGCCGCAGCCAGGTCCTGCTGCACCGCCAGCTCACCCTGCTGGACACGATGGAGCGCCGGACCGAGGACTCCGACGAGCTGGCCGACCTCTTCCGGCTCGACCACCTCACCACCAGGATGCGCCGCCACGCGGAGGGCCTGGTGATCCTCTCCGGCGCGGCTCCCTCGCGCCAGTGGCGCAAACCGGTGCAGCTGATGGACGTGGTGCGCGCGGCCGTCGCCGAGGTGGAGGACTACGAGCGCATCGAGGTGCGCAGGCTGGAGCGCCTGGCGGTGGACGGGCCGGCGGTCGCCGACCTGACCCATCTGGTGGCCGAACTCCTGGAGAACGCCACGGTCTTCTCGCCGCCGCACACCGGTGTGCAGGTGATGGGCGAGCGCGTCTCCAACGGCTTCACGCTGGAGATCCACGACCGCGGTCTGGGCATGACGCCCGACGCGCTGCTGGAGGCGAACCTCAGGCTTGCCGAGACACCCGAGTTCGAGCTCTCCGACACCGACCGCCTGGGGCTGTTCGTCGTCTCCCGGCTTGCACAGCGCCAGGGCGTGCGCGTCTCGCTCCAGCCCTCGCCCTACGGCGGCACCACCGCGGTGGTGCTGATCCCCGGCGCGATCCTCAACGAGTCGACCGACGCACCGGGGGAGGCGCTGGAGACCGGACGCGAGGACGGGCGCGGAGCCAGCCCCGCGCTCGCACAGCGGCTCGCGCTCGGCAGGCGGCCCGCGGGGAGCGGCCCCTCGGGCCCGCCGCAGCTGGGCGCCTCCGAGCCGCCCGCGCCGCGGCGCACCGGCCGCCCGGTCGAACTGGACGCCGCGCTCGAGGAGTTGGACGAGCCGGAGGATTCACTCGGCCGACTCTTCCGGGGCGGTGGCGAGCACGAACGTCCCCGCGGCGACCAGCAGTCCGGTGCCGAGGACACCGAGCGCGACGGCGGTGCGCGGCCCGTCCACCACGACGGCCCTCTCCCGCTGCCGCGCCGGCGGCCCGGGAACCACGGCGGCCCCGTCCTCGTCTCCGACCACGGGCGGACCGTCGGCGAACACCGGCCCAGGGAGGAGGCCGCAGACGACGACCCGGCCGTGCCGAGTCCTGACGCGGGACCGTCCGGCGAGGGCGCCGTCGCCGCGGGCCGGTCCGAGGCGGACAAGTCCGGCCGGACAGCGCCCGAGACGGTGGACGGACTGCCCAGACGAGTGCGGCAGGCGAGCCTGGCGCCGCAGTTGAAGACTCCGGCCGAGGCCCTCAGGGCCCTGCGCCGGGGCAGCGAGGGGCGCGAGGGAAGCCGGGAGGGCGAGGCGGAGGCCGAGCGTGACCCGGACGAGATCCGCAGCCGTATGGCGTCGCTGCAACGTGGCTGGCAACGTGGCCGCCAGCACAATGACGGAAGCACACCGGAGGGAAACGGGCGATGACCGTACCGAATGCCGCCAATGACAGCGCGTATGCCGAAGGCCCCGGCGGTTCGGGCGAGTTGAACTGGCTGCTGGACGACCTGGTCGACCGGGTCGGCAGCATCCGCAAGGTGCTCGTGCTCTCCGGCGACGGTCTGCCGAGGGGCGGTTCGCGCGATCTCTCGCGCGAGGACGGCGAGCACCTGGCCGCGGTGGCCTCCGGCTTCCACAGCCTCGCCAAGGGCGTGGGCCGCCACTTCGAGGCCGGCAGCGTGCGCCAGACCGTGGTGGAGCTGGACGGGGCGTTCCTCTTCGTCACCGCGGCGGGGGACGGCAGCTGCCTGGCGGTCCTGGCGGAGGCGGAGTCCGACATCGGCCAGATCGCCTACGAGATGACACTGCTGGTCAAGCGCGTCGGCGCCCATCTGGCGACCGCGCCCCGCACCGACAATCCCGGCGGAGGGTGAGCGGGGCGCATGACCGAGCGATGGTTCGACGACGCCGCCGGGCCCGTGGTACGGCCGTACGCGATGACGCGCGGCCGTACCCGCGGAGCCAGTGACGAGCCGCTCGACCTGATCGCGCTGGTCCTGGCGGACGACGAGCGGCCCACCGCGCCGGCAGCCGCGGAGCCCGGGGAGTCCGCGGAGCCCGGGTCCGAGGGCGCCGGCGGCCGGATGACCCGGGCCCGGGCCGAGGAACGGCTCCAGCACGAGCACCGCCTCGTGCCCGAACATCTGGACATCCTGCGGCTGTGCCGCGAGGAGTTGATCTCGGTGGCCGAGTTGGCGGCCGCCCTCGACCTTCCGGTGGGCGTGGTCCGAGTGCTGCTCGAGGACCTGCTGGAGGTCGAACTGGTACGGGTGACCCGGCCCGTCCCGCCCGCCGAGCTGCCGGACGAGTCCGTGCTGCGAGAAGTGATCAGCGGCCTGCGGGCGCTGTAGGGACCCCTCTTCGGCGGTGGTCGCCGCCCCTGTGTGCAGAAGCCTCGATTTTCCTCACCCTGATGACAAACAACACTGTTCGTGGATCGGTTAGCCTCCGATCATGCCCCGATCACATGTGAAGGACCTCACCGGACGGAACGTCTTCGTCACCGGCGCGGCCAGCGGTATCGGACGAGCCACCGCACTGCTCGCCGCCGAGCGCGGCGCGCGGATGCACCTCACGGACCTCCAGGCCGACCGCCTCCTGGAGGTGGCCGACGAGATCGTGGCGCGGGGCGGCTGCGTCCCCTTCGCCGAACCCGCCGACCTCGCCGACTGCGCCGCCGTCCGCGAGCTCGCGGACCGGCTCACCTCCCGGCACGGCTCGATGGACGTGGTGATGAACATCGCCGGCGTCTCGACCTGGGGCACGGTCAGTTCGCTGGAGCACCACCACTGGCGACGGATGGTTGACGTCAACCTGATGGGGCCCATCCACATCATCGAGTACCTGCTGCCGGCGATGGTCGACGGCGGTCGCGGCGGCCATCTGGTCAACGTCTCCTCCGCCGCCGGGCTGCTCGGACTGCCCTGGCACGCGGCGTACAGCGCGGCCAAGTTCGGACTGCGAGGGGTGAGCGAGGTGCTCCGCTTCGACCTGCGACGGCACCGGATCGGCGTCAGCCTGGTCTGCCCGGGCGCGGTCGACACCCCGCTCACCGAGACCGTCGACATCGTCGGGGCGGACACGAGCGCACCCGCCTTCCGCCGGTTGCAGGCCCGCTTCCGCAGGCGGGCGGCCAGGCCCGAGGAGGTCGCCGAGGCGATACTCGAAGGCATACGCACCGGCCGCTACCTGGTGCACACCTCGCGCGAGATCCGTCTGCTGCACTTCCTCCAGCGCGTACTGCCGCCGCTCTACGCGCTGGTGATGCGCGTGCTCAACGGGCTCGCGCACCGGGCGCTGCCCGCGGTCGCCGAGGCGCGGGCCAGCACCGCACGAACCCCGCAGGG
Organism: Streptomyces sp. XM4193; assembly: GCF_023072595.1. Taxonomy (GTDB): domain Bacteria; phylum Actinomycetota; class Actinomycetes; order Streptomycetales; family Streptomycetaceae; genus Streptomyces. The sequence goes on along the minus strand of NZ_JALLGK010000006.1, from coordinate 13,418 downwards.
GCCGGCCCCCGACCGGGCCGCCGAGCCTGAAGGGCCGGCCCTTCGCACCGGGAGGGCGGACCGTTGAGCCGCCCGCGCATCGCACCCGGCAACCGGCGCCAAGTCGGCCTGGCGGCCTGGATGTTCAGCCGCGCCGCCGGACGGGTGGCCGGCACCCGGCCCCCGCACCTCTTCCTCACCCTGGCGCGCAACAGGCGGCTCTTCCTGGGGTGGCTGCACTTCGCCGGCCGCCTGATGCCCGGGGGCGGGCTGCCCCGGCGCGAGACCGAACTGGTCATCCTGCGAGTGGCCCATGTCCGCGCCTGCGCCTACGAGTTCACCCATCACGTACGTCTGGGCCGCCGGGCCGGCGTCACCGCGGCGGATGTGGAGCGGGTCACGCAGGGGCCGGAAGCATCCGGTTGGTCCGCGCGCGAACGTACGCTACTGGCCTGTGCCGACGCCCTGTTGGCCGACGGCGACCTGGACGACGTGGCGTGGGCGTCGCTGCGCAGCCACCTCAGCGAACCGCTCGCACTGGAGTACCTGCTGCTGGTGGGGCACTATTCAATGCTCGCCACCACCATCACCACACTCCGTCTCCAGCCCGACCGCCCCCGCCCCCGACTCCGCCGCCAACTCCGCCGCCGAACCGCACGACCAGCCGCCGACGTCCGCGACCAGACCGGGACACGATGACCAGCACCAACCCCCTGCCCAGAGGCCGCCACAAGCTCTCCCGCGAGTTCGTGGCGGCGACCCAGCGCGAACGCATGCTGCTCGCCTGCGCCCAGGCCATGTCCGAGAAGGGGTACGCGGGCACCCCCGTCGCCGCGATCCTCGAACGCGCAGGAGTCTCCAGGGAAACCTTCTACCAGCAGTTCGGCTCCAAGCAGGACTGCTTTCTGGCGACCCTGGACAGGGCGTCGGCCCTCTTCGTCGAACGCCTCTCCGCGGCGCTGGGCGAAGTCGAGCTGACTCCGGACCTCTTCCCGGACTTCCTCGGCATCTACCTGGACACCATCGCCGACGAGCCCGATCTCGCCCGCGTCTTCCTGGTCGAGTCCTATGCGGCCGGACCCGAGGCGATCGCCCACCGTGCGGCGCTCCAGCACCGTTTCGTCGACGCGCTGGCGCTGCTCTACGGGGAGGCGGCCGAGCGGTTCGCGCTGGAGGTGCTGGTCGCCGCGGTCGGGGCCAAGGTCTCGGCGCTGCTGCTGGAGGGCGATGTCGAGGCGATCCGCGAGCTGCACGGCCCGTTCGTCGCCGTCGCCGGTCGACTCTTCGACTCGCCGCCCGGCGCCGGGAGTTGAGACACGGCGTACGCGGTGACCACCGGCCCCGAGGCGCCGGTGGTGCGTCACCCCTCGCGCGCCACGCCCGAACCGGGCCGAACGGCTGAAACACGACGTCCCGCCCCGCGAGCGGCACGACCGGCGCCCCGCCGGTCACTGCACGTTCCGCTGCGGCTACAGTCCCTGTCTACAACGACGGCCGGCAGTACGGCACACCGGCGGAACGCGCAGCGCACGACCCCGTCCGCCCGCCGCGCGGACCCGAGGAGCGGGAGGAGATGACATGGTTTTCGGGCGCGGAGGACGAGCCCGCAACAACGCTCCCGACCCGGTCGCCCTGAAGGTGCTCGTCGCGGGCGGATTCGGCGTCGGCAAGACCACGTTCGTCGGCGCGGTCAGCGAGATCAAGCCACTTCGGACCGAGGAGACCCTCACCGAGGCGAGCGTCCCGTACGACAACACCACCGGGGTGGAGCGCAAGACCACCACCACGGTCGCGATGGACTTCGGCCGCATCACGCTCAGCGACAGCCTGGTGCTCTACCTCTTCGGCACCCCCGGACAGGACCGCTTCTGGTTCCTGTGGGACGAGTTGGCGCAGGGCGCGCTCGGCGCCGTGGTGCTCGCGGACACCCGCAGACTCGAGGACTGCTTCGCCGCCATCGACTACTTCGAGCGCCGCGCCATCCCCTTCACCGTGGCGGTCAACTGCTTCGACGGGGCCCAGAGCTACCCGGAGGAGACCGTGCGCGCGGCGCTCGACCTGGACGCCGGAGTTCCGCTGCTGCTGTGCGACGCCCGGCGACGCGAGTCCGCCCGCGACGTACTGATTTCGGTGGTCGAACACGCGATGCGCACCGCTGCCGCCCGCCAGTCCGCGCCTCGCTGACCCCGCCGCCCCGCCGCGACCGGCTGTCGCGGACCCGGCCTCGCAGCGCGCCCGGGGCCCTGCCCGCGGACGGACGGGGCGTACGCCCGCGCGGTGCGCTCGCCCCGCGCCGCGGACCGGGCCGGCGTCTCACTCCTCCAGCCAGCCGAAGCTGCGCTCCACCGCCTTGCGCCAGTGCCGGTACTCGCGGTCCCTGGTCTCGGCGTCCATCTGCGGGCTCCACTCGGCGTCCCGCTTCCAGTGCGTGCGCAGCTCGTCCAGATCCGACCAGACACCGGTGGCCAGACCGGCCGCGTACGCCGCGCCCAGACAGGTCGTCTCCGCGATCACCGGGCGGATCACGGGCACGTCCAGCACGTCTGCCTGGTGCTGCATCAGCAGGTTGTTGGCGGTCATGCCGCCGTCCACCTTCAGCGTGGTGATCTCCACGCCGGAATCCTGGTACATGGCGTCCACGACCTCGCGCGTCTGCCAGCTGGTCGCCTCCAGCACCGCCCTGGCCAGATGGGCCTTGGTGACGTAGCGCGTCAGCCCGGTCACCACGCCGCGGGCGTCGGACTTCCAGTACGGCGCGAAGAGTCCGGAGAAGGCCGGCACGATGTACGCCCCGCCGTTGTCCTCCACGCTCGCCGCCAGCGGCTCGATGTCCGCCGCCGTCCCGATGATGCCGAGCTGGTCGCGGAACCACTGCACCAGCGCCCCGGTGATCGCGATCGACCCTTCCAGGCAGTAGACCGGGGCCTCTCCCGCCAGCTGGTACCCCATGGTGGTGAGCAGACCGCTCTGCGAGGCGACGGGCCGCTCGCCGGTGTTGAGCAGCAGGAACGAACCGGTCCCGTAGGTGTTCTTGGCCTCGCCCACGCCGTAGCAGGTCTGTCCGAAGACCGCGGCCTGCTGGTCGCCGAGCGCCGAGGCCACCGGTACCCCGTCGAGCTGCCCGACGGCCGTCCCGTACACCTCGGAGGAGCTGCGGATCTCCGGCAGCAGCGAGGGGGGAATGCGCATCGCGCCCAGAATCTCCGGGTCCCACTGGAGGGTCCGCAGATCCATCAGCATCGTGCGGCCCGCGTTGGTCACGTCGGTGACGTGTCGGCCGCCCTCGACGCCGCCGGTGAGGTTCCAGATCAACCAGCTGTCCATGGTGCCGAAGGCCAGCTCGCCGCGCTCGGCGCGCTCGCGCAGCCCGGGGACGTTGTCCAGCAGCCAGGTCACCTTGGGTCCGGAGAAGTAGCTCGCGAGCGGCAGACCGGTGGTCGAGCGGAAGCGGTCCTGCCCGATGTGACCGCCGAGCTCGGTGCAGAGCTGGGCGGTCCGGGTGTCCTGCCAGACGATGGCGTTGTGCACCGGCTGACCGGTGGCGCGGTCCCACAGCAGCGTGGTCTCGCGCTGGTTGGTGATGCCCAGCGCGGTCAGCCCGTCCGCGCGCAGCCCGGCCTTCGCCAGTGCGCCGGCGACCACCGCCTGGGTCTTCGCCCAGATCTCGGTGGCGTCGTGCTCCACCCAGCCGGGCTGCGGAAATATCTGCTCGTGCTCCTTCTGGTCGACGGCGACCACCGCGCCGTCGTCGCTGAAGATCATGCAGCGGCTGGAAGTGGTGCCCTGGTCGATCGCGGCGACGTACCTCGTGGTGCTGCTCATGCTCGATCCCCCTGTCAGAAGGCGAGTTGGAAGATCCCCGCGCCGACCAGGGCGCCCAGGATCGGGCCGACCACGGGGATCCAGGAGTAACCCCAGTCGGAGGTGCCCTTGTTCGGGATCGGCAGCAGATGGTGTGCGATACGGGGGCCGAGGTCGCGGGCCGGGTTGATCGCGTACCCCGTCGGACCGCCCAGGGACAGGCCGATGCCGACGACCAGCAGCGAGACGATCAGCGTCTGGGTGCCGTGCTCGCCCAGGCCCTCGGTCATGCCGAACGCCAGCAGCGGGAGGATCAGCGCCGCGGTGGCGATGGCCTCGGTGGTCACGTTGGCCGCGGTGTTGCGCACCTCGGGAATGGTGGCGAAGTTGCCCAGCGTGCCCTGCGCCTTGTCCTCGTCGCCGTTGGCGCGGAACTGCGAGTAGTACACCAGCCAGGCCAGTACGGCGCCGATGATCGCCCCGATCATCTGGGAGACGATGTAGAGCGGCAGCTTCGCCCAGTTGCCGTCGTCGGTGGTGGCGATGGCGACGGAGACGGCCGGGTTGATGTGGCCGCCGGAGAGCGGGCCGGCCGTGTAGGCGCCGGCGAGCACGCCGAAGCCCCAGCCGAACGCGATGACGACCCAGCCGGCCGCCCTTGCCTTGGAATGGTGGAGGTTGACCGCGGCGCACACACCCACGCCGAACAGCACCAGAATCGCCGTTCCGATGATCTCGCCGACGAAAATATCGCCGTTGGGAAAGTCCATTGCGACTCCTCGTACGTGCCCTCGCCCGGGCCGCGCGGGCCGGGCCTCCTGCGGCTGCGTGCTCCCGTCCCGGCCCACGGAGGGCGGAGCACCCGCAGCGCGGGGCGCCCGCCCGGCCTCGAGATCGGGCGTACGTACCTGTCGCCGGAATCGTCCGCCTGCGGCCGTGCACCGCTGTGCGGTCAGGGAAAGCGCGGGCGGAGATCCGTTCGATCCCGGCAGTGTTCACCGCTGCTGAGAGGCCGTCAAGGATGTCCGCGACCACCGATGCAGCTGCTGTCGAACCCGCGGGCACCCCCTGTGCTCGCGGCGCCGACCGCCGAACTGCGCACACCTCGGCGGCCCACGCGTACAGTCTCGCCCGACCACCGCGCACCTGCATGCCGAGCCGCCCGCGGCCCTCGTCGCGCCCGGCTCCCGCGTGTTTTGTGCGCCCCGACGGGGGCCTTGCGCGGTCAGCGCCGTCCGGCCAGCTCCTCGCGTGCCACCGGGAAGTCGAACCACCGGTCCGGGAACGTCTCCGGCCGGTGGGTGAAGTGCCACCACTCCTCGGGCAGGTTGACGAAACCTTCGCGCTCCAGCAGCCGGCGCAGCCACTGTCGGTTCGCCCGCTGCTTGCCGACGATCTCGGGATGGTCGGTGTGGGACAGCACGTCGAAGCAGTCGTAGCCGGTGCCCATGTCCAGCGAGCCGTCGCCGCCCCGGTCCGCCGACCCCGTGCCGCACGGGCCCGGGCCGCCGGGCCGCCCCGGCCGCGCGCCGTACCCGGGCACCAGCGTGAGGTCCACCGTCGACCCGCGGCTGTGGCCGGAGCGCTCGGCGATGTACCCGTCCGGGATCAGCCGCTCCTTGTCCACCCGGGGGTAGAACTCCTGCTTCATCCGGATGTCGGAGGGGTCCTTCGCCCACCGCACGAAGCGGTCCACCGAACGCTGGGGCCGGTAGCAGTCGTAGACCTTCAGGCTGTGCCCCGCGGCCAGCGCCGCCCGCTGCGCCCGGCGCAGCGCCAGGGCGGTGTCCCGGGTCAGCAGGCACTGCGCCTCGCGGTAGCCGGGGATCGGCTCGCCGACGAAGTTGTGGGACCCGGCGTAGCGGATCTCCTGGAGGATCGAGGGGGCGACCGACTCCAGCGCGGTGAACTCCGCGGGAGCCCGCCGCTCGCCGTCGGGTACGGAACCGGGGGAGCGGGCCGTGCCGGAGGAGGGGCGGGCCGACGCGTCGACGGAGTCGGGCCGGTCAGGAGTGCCGACCGGCTCAGGGACGCTGCTCCGGTCAGAGGCGCCGACCGGCTCAGGGGCGCCGACCGGAGCGGGTGAACCGTCCGGAGCGGCGGCAGCGGCCGTCGAGGCGGCGAGGACCAGCAGGCAGACAGCACTGTGTCGCATGCCCCTCCCAACGACGCCGGTGCCGCCGCGGTCACCCTCGCCCCTCCGGCGGCTGTACCCCCGTCCCGCCGGCTACGCGCCCCGCCCGCGCACCCGGACGGGCAGCTCGGGCGCCCGACCGTCCTCCCGCGTGACGACCGGCTCCCCGTCCCGCACCGCGACCGCGTATCTGCGAAGCGTGCCGGCCGCCGTCCCGTCACCGGTCGGCTGCCCTTCCGGGCCGGTCGGCTGCCCTCCCGGGCCGGTCGGCTGCTTGGGCACCGTGCGCAGCCCGCCGCCGGTACGTCCCGCTGCGGGGGCCCACACCTCCAGCGCCACGCCGCCGTCGGGCTCCGCCACCGGCACCACCGCGCCGGCCCGGACCAGTACCGGCAGTCGGGTCGCGGGCGCGGCGACCGTCACCGTCCCCGGCCCGTACCGGACCTCGCCGGTGGCGGTGTCGTACCAGGCGCCGCGCGGCAGCCGCACCCGCCGCTCCCGGACGCCCGGCTCGCACACCGGCGCCACCAGGAACGCGTCACCCAGCAGGAAGTCCACCTCCCGGGCCGTCCGCAGCCCGCGGTCGGCCGGCGTGTGCCACCACAGCGGCCGTACCGGCGGCGCGCCGCTGACCGACGCCACCTGCGCCAGGGTGGCCAGATACGGCAGCAGCCGCTCCCGCCGCGCGACGGCCGCAACCAGCCCGTCCGCCTCCCGCCGGTCGCTCGGCCAGCGCGGCACCCCCGCAGACTCGGCGAAGGTGCGGAACAGCGGCAGCCAGGCGCCGAGTTGGAACCACCGCTGCCCCAGCTCCGTCGACAGCTCCTCCCGCACGTCCACCCCGGCGAACGGCACCCCGCACAGACCCAGCCCCAGCACCGTCGAGACCGCGGCCCGCATCCCCTCCCAGCCCTCGGGAACCCGCGCGCACACCCCGCCGTAGCGGTGCGAGCCGGCCCACGCGCCGTCGGAGAACGACCAGAGCCCCGCCTCGCCCCCGTACTCGTGAGTGGCACGGGCCATCGCCAGCGGCAGCTCGTGGTGCGCCTCGCGCAGCTCGCCTCCGCGCCCCTCCCGCGTGAGCCGCGACCGGGGCGGCAGCCCACCGCGAGCTTCCGGCCCCGCCGCCCGCGCGCCGAACGGGCGCAGCCAGTACGCGCTCGCGCCCCGCGCACACAGCGGCAGATACGACTCGCCCCACCATTTGCGCGCGCCCGGGTCGGTGAAGTCGGGGACGACCGCACGTCCCTCGGGGCCCGCCACGACCGCCGGCCGGGCGGTCCCGTCCGCGGCCGGCACGAAGACCTCCGCGGCCAGCCCGGACTCGTAGAACTCCGCACCCGGGCGCAGCGGAACCCGCGAGTCCACGCCCCGTACGAGCCGCACCCCCGGCAACTCGTCCCCGCCGCCCGCTCGTTCACCGCTGCCGCTGCCTGCCGGTGGGCCGTCCGAGCCTGCCGGTGGGCCGTCCGAACCCGCCAGATGCAGTCCGCTCAGCGGTACGCCGCGCTCGCGGAAGGCGGCGACCAGCGAGGGCAGTTCGCCGGCTTCCCCGCGCCCGACGGCGTGCTGGTACCCCAGCGCCCACACCGGAGGAACGGCTGCGGCTCCGGTCAGCGCGCGCCAGCCGCGCAGCGCCCGTGCCGGCGGGCCCGGCAGCACCCAGTAGCGCGCCGTACCGCCCGACAGGCGCAGCAGGCACCGGCCCGGCCGGTCGTGCCCGGATCCCTCGCCCGTGGTGCCGTGCCGCAGCGTCAACTCCCCGTCTCCGCCGACATCGTGGAAGACCAGGTGCGAACCCGCGTCCGCCACGACCAGCTGGACGGGCAGGGCGAGCGGCGAAGGTCCGCCCGGCCCGTCGACCACCTCCTCGCCCACCTGCCACAGCCGGTACCCGCCGTCCGGCAGCCCGGGGCCCGCCGCCCGGCCGCCGAGGCCGAACACATCGGCGTCGGAGGTCAGCACCGATCGCTGGACGACACGGCCGTCAGCCGCCCGGTCCGAGCTCTCCCACCAGCGCGGCGGCAGGTCCCGTCGCAGCAGCAGACCGCCCGGCGTACGTATCTCCACCGCGCCGTACTGCGCCACCACCACCGACACCCGCTCCGAGACGACTCGCCATCCGCCCGCCGCGTGCGGCTCCAGCGTGACTCTGGCGTCCACCGGCGGACAACCGACCTCCGGCACCGCACTGGACGGCGCCGGCTCGGCGCCGTCCCAGCCGAGGAAGACCGCGCCGCCCGTCGCCACCCGCACGCGCAGCGACGAACGCGCGAACCGCACCACACCGCCGCCCGGCTCCGGCTCCACCCGCTCCAGCAGCCCCGGCACCCTGGCCCGCCCGGCGTCCGGAGACCGACGCGCTGCGCCCGGGCGCAGCCTCCACCACCGGCCGAGGGCGGCCCGCGGCCCGCCCGCCGTGCCGGCCCCTCGTACTGCCCGCACCAGGTCCCCTGCGTTCATGCTGCTCAGCCTGCCACCGTCCCGGGCGCGACCCGGTACCAGTTCAACTCCTGTTCACCGCACGAGCGTTCGGAGTTCGGTCCGGCACGCGCATCCGCGGCCCGTACATGTGGCGCGGCAACCCCGTGGCCGTGCCCGCCATGTGTGGCGGACCACCCTGGCGGCGCGGACGATCACATGGCATCGTCCCCTGCGAACCCCGCGTCACGCGCACACCCTCGCCCGTGCGCGGAGCACGCACACGACGCGTAGAGCCGGAGCCGCAATGACCGCAGCGCAGCAGCCAGAACCCCTGTGGAAACCGGGGGCCGACCGGATCGAGCAGGCCCGGCTGACCCGCTTCCACGACTGGGCAGTCGACCGCCACGGCGCGCCGGCGCGCAGCGCGGACGACCCGCAGGGGAGTTACGCGGCGCTGCACCGCTGGTCGGTCGAGGAGCTGGAGACGTTCTGGGAGTCGATCGTCGAGTGGTTCGACGTACGTTTCGACACCCCGCCCACCGCGGTCCTCGCCGGCCGCGGAATGCCCGGCGCCTCCTGGTTCCCCGGCGCCACGCTCAACTACGCCGAGCACGCCCTGCGCTCCGCCCTCGACCCCGCGCGCGCCGACACCCCGGCGCTGCTCCACGTCGACGAGGAGCAGCGTCCCGAGCCCGTCGACTGGGCCGAACTCCGCCGCCAGGTGGGCTCGTTGGCCGCCGAGCTGCGCCGCCTCGGCGTACGTCCGGGCGACCGCGTCTGCGGGTACGTCCCCAACATTCCGCAGGCGGTCACCGCGTTCCTGGCCGCAGCCACCGTCGGCGCCGTGTGGACCTCCACCGCCCCCGACTTCGGCGCCCGCAGCGTGCTCGACCGGTTCCAGCAGGTGGAGCCCGTCGTCCTGTTCACCGTCGACGGCTACCGGTACGGGGGGAAGACCCACGACCGTACGCAGACCGTGGCCGAGCTGCGCGAGGGTCTGCCCACCCTGCGCGCGACGGTCCACATCCCGCTGCTCGGCACCGCCGCGCCCGAGGGCGCCCTGGAGTGGGCGGACCTCACCGCCGCCGACACCGAACCCGTCTTCGAGCAGGTCGCCTTCGACCACCCGCTGTGGGTGCTCTACTCCTCCGGCACGACCGGTCTACCCAAGGCGATCGTCCAGTCCCAGGGCGGCATCCTCCTGGAGCACCTCAAGCAGATCGGCCTGCACTGCGATCTGGGCCCCGGCGACCGCTTCTTCTGGTTCACCTCCACCGGCTGGATGATGTGGAACTTCCTCGTCTCCGGCCTCCTGACGGGCACCACCGTGGTGCTCTACGACGGCAGCCCCGGCTATCCGGGCACCGACGCCCAGTGGCGTATCGCCGAGCTCACCGGCGCCCACCTCTACGGCACCTCCGCCGCGTACGTCATGGCCTGCCGCAAGGCCGAGGCCCGCCCGGCACGCGACTTCGACCTCTCCGCGCTGCGCTGCGTGGCGACCACCGGCTCCCCGCTGCCGCCCGACGGCTTCCGCTGGCTGCACGAGGAGGTCGCCGAGGACCTGTGGATCGCCTCGGTCAGCGGCGGCACCGACGTCTGCAGCTGCTTCGCCGGCGCCGTACCCACGCTCCCGGTGCACACCGGGGAGCTGCAGGCGCCCTGTCTGGGCACCGATCTGCGCTCCTACGACCCGCAGGGACGACCGGTGGTCGACGAGGTGGGGGAGCTGGTCGTCACCAACCCCATGCCCTCCATGCCGGTCCGCTTCTGGAACGACCCCGGCGACGCCCGCTACCGCGAGAGCTACTTCGAGATGTATCCGGGCGTCTGGCGCCACGGGGACTGGATCACCCTCACCTCGCGCGGGTCCGTCGTCATCCACGGCCGCTCCGACTCCACCCTCAACCGCCAGGGCGTACGCATGGGTTCGGCCGACATCTACGAGGTCGTCGAGCGCCTCCCGGAGATCAAGGAGTCCCTGGTCATCGGAGTGGAGGAGGCCGAGGGCGGCTACTGGATGCCGCTGTTCGTCCAACTAGCCCCCGGCGCCGCCCTCGACGACGAACTGCGCGACCGGGTACGGGCGGCCCTGCGCGCCGAGCTCTCCCCGCGCCATGTGCCCGACGAGATCATCGAGATCGCCGCCGTACCGCACACCCTCACCGGGAAGCGCCTCGAAGTGCCCGTCAAACGCCTGCTGCAGGGCACCGCACTGGAGAAGGCCGTCAACCCCGGCTCCGTCGACAACGTCGAACTCCTGCGCTTCTACGAGGAGTTGGGCAGCACCCGCGCAGCGCGGACAGACCGGGCGCGCCAGTAGAAAGCGGCGACCGAACGGAAAGCGGGGCCGGCCCCCCCCGGACTGGGGAAGGCCGGCCCCGCTTGCGCCTCGGCGCTCGTTCACTCCCCGGACAGCACCGCCTGCGCCGCGGCCCGGGCCTCAGGCGCACTCTCCGCGGCCCGCGCGGCGGCAGCGGCGCGCTCGCACTGCGCCAGAGTGTGCTTGGCCAACGTCGCCCGCACATAGGGGATCGCCGCGGCCCCCATCGACAGGCTCGTCACTCCCAGACCGGTCAGCACACAGGCGAGCAGCGGGTCCGCCGCCGCCTCGCCGCACACCCCGCAGCTCTTGCCCTCGGCCACGGCCGCCTCGGTCGAGAGCGCGACCAGGTCCAGCAGCGCGGGCTGCCAGGGGTCCTGCAGCCGGGACAGGGCACCGACCTGACGATCGGCGGCGAAGGTGTACTGCGCCAGGTCGTTGGTGCCCAGCGAGAGGAACTCCACCTCCTGCAGCACCGAACGCGCCCGAAGAGCGGCCGAGGGGATCTCCACCATCGCACCGAACTTCGCGCGCAGCCCCACCTCCCGGCAGGCGTCGGCGAAGGCCCTCGCATCCGCCCGGTCGGCGACCATCGGGGCCATCACCTCGAGATAGACCGGCAGCCCCTCCGCCGCCGCGGACAGCGCGGACAGCTGGGTGCGCAGCACCTCGGGATGGTCGAGCAGCGTACGCAGACCGCGCACCCCGAGCGCCGGGTTGGGCTCGTCGGCCGGTGTCAGGAAGTCCAGCGGCTTGTCCGCGCCCGCGTCCAGCACCCGTACGACCACCCGCCCCTGCGGAAACGCCTCCAGCACCTTCCGGTAGACCTCGGTCTGCCGCTCGGCGGAAGGCGCCCGACTGCTGTCGTCCAGGAAGAGGAACTCCGTGCGGAACAGGCCCACCCCTTCCGCGCCCGCCTCCACCGCGGCCTCGACGTCGTCCGGTCCGCCGATGTTCGCCAGCAGCGGCACCTTGTGTCCGTCGGAGGTGGCGCCCGGCCCGCTCGCCGCGGCCAGCGCGGCCCTGCGCTCCTCGGCGGCGCGGGTGAGCGCGGTCCGCTCGGCCTCGTCGGGGTTGACGATGATCTCGCCGGTGCTGCCGTCCACCGCGACGACGGTCTCCTCGGGGAGGTCGGCCGCACCCGGCAGCGCCACCACAGCCGGCACGCCCAGGGCCCGCGCCAGGATCGCGCTGTGGCTGGTCGGCCCGCCCTCGGCGGTGACGAAACCCAGCACCAGCGAGGTGTCGAGCAACGCCGTGTCCGCGGGCGCCAGATCGCGCGCGATCAGTACGAAGGGGTCGTCGCTGTCCGGAACACCCGGCATCGGCACGCCGAGCAGCCGCGCCACGATCCGGTTGCGCACATCGTCCAGATCCGCGACCCGACCGGCGAAGTACTCGCCCGCGCCCGCCAGGAGCGCGCGGTAGGAGGCGAAAGCGTCGTAGACGGCCCGCTCCGCGCTGCTTCCCACGGTGATGCGCCGGTCGACGTCCGAGAGCAGCTCGGGGTCCTGCGCCATCAACGCCTGGGCCTCCAGGACGGCTTGAGCCTCACCGCCCGCGAGGTTGCCCCTGGCGTTGAGGTCCGCCGCGACGGCATCCACCGCCTGCCGGGCGCGCTGCTGCTCGCGCGGCGCCTCCTGCGCGGCGATCTGCTTCGCCGGGGGCTCCAGCACGGCCGTACCCATGTGCCGCACCTGCCCGATCGCCACACCGTGGCTGACTCCGACGCCTCGAAGCTTTGCGTCCATCTCACCCGTCCCCGGTTGTCGCGGCCCTCGTGGGTACCGCGTCGTCTGGCTCCACCACGCTGTGGAATGTGTGCACTAGCTCCAACGGAAGAGCAGGTCCCCACTGTCCACGTCGGTGTCCTGCTCGAGGTCGACCAGTGCTTCGGCCGTCGCCTCCAGCGCGACCACCGGGCTCACCGCGGACTTGCCGGCGCGCTCGACCTCGGCCGGGTTCCACCGAACCACCGGAGTACCGCGTGTGACGGTGTCGCCCTTGGCGGCCAGCAGTTCGAAGCCCTCGCCGTGCAGCTTGACGGTGTCGATGCCCAGATGCGTCAGCACCCCGTGGCCCTCGCCGTCCACCACCACGAAGGCGTGCGGGTGGAGGGAAACGATGACGCCGTCGACCGGAGCCACTGCCTCGGTCGGCTCCCGCACCGGGTCGATCGCCGTCCCCGGGCCTACCATCGCACCCGAGAACACGGGGTCGGGAACCGCCGCCAAGCCGATGACACGGCCGGGCAGCGGGGACGTCACAGTGGTCATGGAGCCTCCCGGCGAAGAGCGGTGCACAGGGGGTACCGCGTCGTTGGCCGCCGTACCGTTTGAGAAGCCTAAGTCATAGGAACGTATGATTCCGGTTCGATGGACCACCGGTCCGAACACCGGTGCCCGGCAAGCGATTTGCCTCGTGTCCGGGCCCGCTGTACTGTCGTGTGCCTGCCCAGCGCCAAGCGCGGCAGCTTCTGACTGAATCATTCAGTTCTCCTTCCCAGTGGAAGTGCTTTTCGTATGCCTTCACGGCTGCGCCGAGTACCGGATTCTGAGAAAACGAGAACAGCTGATAATGTCGGAGACACCGAAGGGAAGCCCGGAGGAAAGCCCGAGAGATTGGGTGAGTACAAAGGAAGCGTCCGTTCCTTGAGAACTCAACAGTGTGCCAAAAGTCAACGCCAGATATGTTGATACCCCGTCCCCGCATCATGTGGGAGACGTGGTTCTTTTGAGAGATACACAGCGAGGACGC
>NZ_JALLGK010000005.1 GCF_023072595.1 Streptomyces sp. XM4193 | reverse complement strand
CGGCCCGCCCGGGCCGCCCGGACCGCCACCGAGCCGCCCGGCACCGGGCAGCGCGGGGCGCGCTCCGCCGCCGCCGACCTGGCCGCGGGTGGGCAGTGCGCCGAGCCTGCTGGTGCCGGGGGTGCCGCCCTGCGGCTTCTGGAGCCGGGGCGCGGGCGCGCCGGCGCCGCCGGGTCCGGCCTTGTCCCTGGCTGCCTGGCCGCTCTGGGTGACGTCGACGGGCAGCATGACCAGCGCGGTCGTACCGCCGGAGTCGGAGGGGCGGAGCTGGATGCGGATGCCGTGCCGCAGCGAGAGGCGGCCGACCACGAACAGGCCCATCCGGCGGGAGACCGAGACGTCCACGGTGGGCGGGCTGTTGAGCCGCTCATTGATCGCGGAGAGGTCCTCGGGAGAGAGGCCGATGCCGGTGTCGTGGATCTCCACCAGCACCCGCCCGTCGGGCAGCGTGTGCCCGGTGACCTTGACCTTGGTCTGCGGCGAGGAGAAGGAGGTGGCGTTCTCCAGCAGCTCGGCGAGCAGGTGCACGAGGTCGTTGACCACGCGTCCGGCGACCTCGATGGTCGGCACACCGCTCAGCTCGATGCGCTCGTACTGCTCCACCTCGGACGCGGCGGCGCGCAGCACGTCGACCAGCGGTACGGGACGCGTCCAGCGGCGCCCGGGCTCCTCGCCGGCGAGGACCAGCAGGTTCTCGCCGTTCCGGCGCATACGGGTCGCGAGGTGGTCGAGCTTGAACAGCGAGGCCAGCTGGTCGGGGTCGGCCTCGCGGGATTCGAGCTCGGAGATCAGCGAGAGCTGGCGCTGGATGAGTCCCTGGCTGCGGCGCGAGAGGTTGGTGAACATCGCGTTGACGTTGCCCCGCAGCAGGGCCTGCTCACCTGCGAGGCGGACGGCCTCGCGGTGCACGTCGTCGAAGGCCGCGGCGACCCGGCCGATCTCGTCCCGGCTGTGCACACCGACGGACTCGACGGTGGTGTCGACCTCCTGCGGGTCCGACTCCGAGAGCTGCTTGACCAGCTCGGGCAGCCGCCGGCGGGAGACCTCCTGCGCCGTGTCCTGGAGGCGGCGCAGCGATTTGACCATCGCGCGGGCCACCACGAAGGCGCCGATGAGCGAGATGCCGAGGACCAGGACGATGAAGGCGATGTTGAGGATGACCTCCCGCTCCGCCTCCTTGCCCAGCTGACGGGCCTGCTGCTCCATCTCCGTCAGGAGAGTGGTCTCGATCTTCTCCATCTCGTCGATCTTCGTGCGGTCCTGGTCGTACCAGTCCATGTACGAGCGCTGGTCGGCCCTGATGCCGTCGGCGCTCTTGAAGACCCGGCTGGCGTACGCGTCCGCGGAGGCGATGTTGACGATGCCGCCGGTCAGCGACTTGATGAGCTGCTCCGCGCCGTCGCCGTAGATCACCGTGAACCGCGCCAGGGCGGCGTCCTCGTTGTCCTTGGCGGTGCCGCCGAAGCGGCGGTCGTTCTCCGAGAGCTTGGCGCCGTCGGGGTTGGCCAGTCCGGCGCTGATGATCGCGCGCTGGATGGAGGCGTACTCCTTGGAGGTGGAGAACGCGGCCAGCGCCCGGGTGCTGTTGATCATCTCCGGGTTGCTGGTGGCCTGTGCCATGTCCTGCGAGAGCGTGAGCAGCGACTCGATGATGCGGTTGTAGTCGCTGACGGTCTCGGCGATCGCGGCGTCGTTCTCGTAGGAGCGGTCCCTGATGTCCTTCAGCAGGCCGAGCTGGCTGCCGATGCTCACGACCGTGGCCCGGACGCCGGCCAGCTCCTGGCTGTCGCCCGAGAACTCCTTGCTCTTCTCGTCGAAGGCCTTCTTCGCCTGGTCGCTGCGCTCCCTGGGGGCGGCGACCGCGTCGTCCTTGGCGTTGCCGTGCGCCGTCATCGGGCCCGCGGAGCGGTCGCGCTCCTCCTGGAGGGCGGCGGCCAGCGCGGTGGCCTGCTGCGTCATCTCCGTCAGCAGCTGCATGTTCTCGAGCTGCGCGGCCTCTTCGTTGGCGTCGACGACACGGAAGGCACCGAGGGCGGTCGCGGCGACGACGGGCAGTGCGAGCAGGGAGACGAGCCGGGTGCTGATCCGCCAGTTGCGCAGCAGAAGCCGGGAGCCCGCGCTGGGCTCCGCCTCGGCCGTGGCCCCGCCCTGGGGTTTCTCCTCGGCGGCGGCGCTGTCCGCGCCCGCACCGTCGAGATTCCGCACGAGCGGTGACTGGTCGTCTTCCTGCGCACGCTGTGGAGCAGAGCCGCGGTCGTTGGACCCGCGCAGCTCCGAAGCCGCTGCAGCCTTGCTGTCCCTTTTGAAACGTCCCTGCACTAGCGTCGCAACCTCTGGACCGGGCGCCCCGCCGGAGTGCGGCGGGACGGTGTTGAGCCGGAAGCTTTCACAGGGCCTTCCGGCGGTCGTGAGTGACCGACGTGCTTCCCCAGGGCCGCCGCGCGGCGCTGCTCTGCGCCCCGTGCGCGCCGGTTGTTGTCCCACGGCGGTCCGTGGAATTCCAGCACAGTGCCGGATGTCCAACAAGGGCCGGGAATCGACCTGTGACATAGGTGACACTGAGAGATCACGATGTGACGGATCGTGAGTATGAACCAGGAGCAATTCGGGCGTTTACGAGCGAACGACCTGCGTGGCAAGCTGTCCCGGTAGGGATACCCCTCGGCGTTCTGCGCGCATTGATACGGGGATGTCCCTTCGAGCCCTCCGGGATACCGTCCGAATTGACGCGAATGCCCGCCTGTTGGTGAGGAAGCTCACAGGCGGGGATTCCTCCGCGTCGCCCGGCGAGCGGGAAAGCGGGCATATTCTCGAGATTTACAGCTCGCCCAGCATAGACAAGCGAAGGCATAACTCCCAGTGAAGACGACCATGATCATGCGCAACACGGCCAACCCCCGGCGCACCACCTTGGCCCATCTCACCGATGCCGACGAGCTCACCCCGCACCAGAGCCCGTACGAGGCCCCGGGTGTCGTACTGCCGGCCGCCACGGCCAATCCCGAGCGCACCATACTCATGGAGGCTCCGGCGGACAGCTGAGAGTCTCCTCGGCTCCGCCTCGCGGAGCCCGCGGGACACGAAAGAGCGGTGTGCGACAGCCCCTGCGGGGAAGCCGTCGCACACCGCTCTTTCGTGTGGTCCCGGTGCTGGATCCTTCGTGGGACCCGGCGCTCAGCCCTGCCAGCTGTGCGGGGCCCGGAAGCCGCCGGCACGCTCCAGTCGACGCCAGCCCGCCACGCTGCGGCGGTGCGGGCCCTGCGGCTCGCTCGGCCGGCCGTGCGCCGCCCTGGCCAGCAGCAGCGCCGTCACGGCGGCGAGCTCCTCGTCGCTCGCGGTGCCCTTCTCGACCCGGACCAGGCTGGACGTCTGCGGAACGCTCATTTCGGCTCTCCTTCGCGCGGCGGTGATGAGGATCGGTGCGCGACGCTCGGGCGCCGCGGCGGTGACTGCTCTTCAGCTGTACAGCTGATCGCTGTCCGTGCTGCTCGGTGTTGCCTGTTCCTGCGGGTGTGTGTCGGACACGCTCACTGCGGCGGGTTGCCGTGCTTGCGGGACGGCAGATCCGCGTGCTTGCTGCGGAGCATCGCCAGCGAGTTGATGAGCACGTGCCGGGTCTGCGCCGGGTCGATCACGTCGTCCACCAGGCCGCGCTCGGCCGCGTAGTACGGGTGCATCAGCTCGGCCTTGTACGACTTGACCATCCGCGCCCTCATCGCCTCCGGATCGTCGGCGGCGGCGATCTGCCGGCGGAAGATGACGTTGGCCGCGCCCTCCGCGCCCATCACCGCGATCTCGTTCGTCGGCCAGGCGTAGGTGAGGTCGGCGCCGATGGACTGGGAGTCCATCACGATGTAGGCGCCGCCGTACGCCTTGCGCAGGACCACCGAGATCCGGGGCACCGTGGCGTTGCAGTAGGCGTAGAGCAGCTTGGCGCCGTGGCGGATGATGCCGCCGTGCTCCTGGTCGACGCCGGGCAGGAATCCGGGCACGTCCAGCAGGGTCAGGATCGGGATGTTGAAGGCGTCGCACATCTGCACGAAGCGCGCGGCCTTCTCCGAGGCGTGGATGTCCAACACCCCGGCCAGGGACTGCGGTTGGTTGGCGACGATGCCGACGACCTGGCCGTCCATCCGCGCCAGCGCACAGATGATGTTGGTCGCCCAGCGCTCGTGGATCTCCAGGTAGTCGCCGTCGTCGACGAGCTCCTCGATCACCTTGTGCATGTCGTAGGGGCGGTTGCCGTCGGCGGGCACCAGCTCCAGCAGGGAGTCACCGCTGCGGTCCGCCGGGTCCTCGCTCTCGACGACCGGCGGGTTCTCGCGGTTGTTCTGCGGCAGCATGGAGAGCAGGAAGCGCACCTCCTCCAGGCACGACTCCTCGTCGTCGTAGGCGAAGTGCGCCACACCCGAGGTGCCGGCGTGGACGTCGGCGCCGCCCAGCCCGTTCTGCGAGATCTCCTCGCCCGTCACCGCCTGGACGACGTCCGGGCCGGTGATGAACATCTGCGAGGTGTCCCGCACCATGAAGACGAAGTCGGTCAGCGCCGGGCTGTAGGCGGCGCCGCCCGCGCAGGGGCCGAGCATGACCGAGATCTGCGGGATGACGCCCGAGGCGCGGGTGTTGCGCTGGAAGATGCCGCCGTAGCCGGCCAGCGCCGAGACGCCCTCCTGGATACGGGCGCCCGCTCCGTCGTTCAGCGAGACCAGCGGCGCACCGGCGGCGATCGCCATGTCCATCAGCTTGTGGATCTTCTGCGCGTGCGCCTCGCCGAGCGCACCGCCGAAGATGCGGAAGTCGTGGGCGTAGACGAAGACCGTGCGGCCGTGGACCGTGCCCCAGCCGGTCACCACACCGTCGGTGTACGGCTTCTTGTCCTCCAGGCCGAAGCCGGTCGCCCGGTGCCTGCGCAGGGTCTCCACCTCGTGGAAGGAGTCCTCGTCCAGGAGCAGCGCGATCCGCTCCCGGACCGTCAGCTTCCCCTTGGCGTGCTGCGCCTGGGTGGCGCGCTCACCGGGCCCCGCGACGGCCTGCGCGCGGATGGCGTGCAGTTCTGCGGTGCGGCCACGGGCGTCGATCGGGGCGGCGGTGTCCTGGGCGAGATCGGTCATGTACAGACCCTACGAAACAGGCTCGCCAAACGCCCTCGTCAGATTCGTACAGTCTCGGCCGGGCTTTCATGGCTGTGCTGCACAGAACCGCCGCACGGGCGGACGGTCGATGCCGGACATCTGCAATTCGCTGTCATCTGCGCTGTAGGGGTTCCACAGCTGCCGATCACCGGACCGTAACCCTCGGTTCTGCCTGGTCGGGTACGCCGAGCGGGCTCGGCCCGAGCCCCGGGAGGTGTCGTGCACGTCGGGAACCGGGCCGGGCCGCCGGGCCGGACGGGGCTCGGAGCCCTTTGTTCGAGCCCGACAACCCGCCCGGCCCCTCGGCCCGTACCCGCAGCCGCGCCACGGACTGACAAATGTCGTCTTCTCTCCCGGCGGCGCCCGGCCCGTCCGTTCACTCGGTGGGCTCGACGCCGGCCTTCAGCAGCCCGTAGGTGTACGCGTCGTCGAGCGCCTGCCAGGAGGCGGCGATGACGTTCTCCGCGACGCCGACGGTGGACCACTCCGCGCTCCCGTCACTGGTGGAGATGAGGACCCGGGTCGTGGAGTTCGTTCCGTGCCGGCCCTCCAGGATGCGCACCTTGTAGTCGACCAGCTCCAGCCGCGCCAGCTGCGGGTAGACGCTCTCCAGCGCGACGCGCAGGGCCCGGTCCAGCGCGTTCACCGGACCGTTGCCCTCGCCGGTGGCGACCGCGCGCTCGCCCTTCGCCCACACCCGTACGGTCGCCTCGTTGGCGTGCGAACCGTCGGGCCGCTCCTCGGCGATGGCGCGCCAGGACTCCACCCGGAAGTAGCGCTTGGCACCGCCGTGGCGGCTGCCTCCGCTCTCCGGGCTCGCGTGCACCTCGTCGCGCAGCAGCAGCTCGAAGGAGGCGTCGGCGGCCTCGTAGGTGTAGCCCTTGAGCTCCTGCTCCTTGACCCGGGCGACGACCCGGCCGACGAGGTCGCGGTCGCCGGTGAGGTCGTAGCCGAGCTCCTTGCCCTTGAGCTCGACGGAGGCGCGGCCGGCCATGTCGGAGACCAGCATGCGCATCGAGTTGCCGACGAGTTCGGGGTCGGTGTGCTGGTAGAGGTCGGGGTCGACCTTGATCGCGGAGGCGTGCAGTCCGGCCTTGTGGGCGAAGGCGGAGACTCCGACGTACGGCTCGTGGGTGGAGGGGGTGAGGTTGACGACCTCGGCGATGGCGTGCGAGATGCGTGTCATCTCCGGCAGCGCGGCAGGCGGCACGACGGTGCGCCCGTGCTTGAGCTGGAGCGCCGCGACGACCGGGAAGAGGTTCGCGTTGCCGACCCGCTCGCCGTAGCCGTTGGCGGTGCACTGGACGTGGGTGGCGCCGCCCTCGACCGCGGCGAGGGTGTTGGCGACCGCGCAGCCGGTGTCGTCCTGGGCGTGGATGCCCAGGCGGGCGCCGGTGTCCGCCAGCACCTCGGCGACGACTCGGTGCACCTGGGAGGGCAGCATCCCGCCGTTGGTGTCGCACAGGACGACGACATCGGCGCCGGCCCGGTGCGCGGTGGCGACGACCTCGGTGGCGTACGCGCGGTTGGCCCGGTGGCCGTCAAAGAAGTGCTCGCAGTCCACGAAGACCCGGCAGCCGCGCTCGCGGAGGTAGCCGACCGTGTCCGCGACCATCGCCAGGTTCTCCTCCAGCGTGGTCCGCAGGGCCAACTCCACGTGGCGGTCGTGGGACTTGGCGACGATGGTCACCACCGGGGCGCCGGAGTCCGCGAGCGCGACGACCTGCGGATCGTCCGCCGCGCGCGTACCGGCCCTGCGGGTGGCGCCGAAGGCGACGAGCTGTGCGTGCCGGAAGTCGATCTCCTCGCGGGCCCGCTGGAAGAACTCGGTGTCGCGCGGGTTGGCGCCGGGCCAGCCGCCTTCGATGAAGCCGACGCCGAAGTCGTCGAGGTGGCGGGCGATGGTGAGCTTGTCCGCGACGGTGAGGTTGATGCCCTCGCGCTGCGCGCCGTCGCGGAGCGTGGTGTCGAAGACGTGGAATGAGTCGGTGACGTCCGTGGTCATGCTGCTCTGGCTCCTACGGATGGGAGTGGGACCGGAATAGATGGCTCCACTTGCCCCATCATCCCGTGCGCTTTCCGGTACGGCGAAGGTGGGCCGTAAAACGAAAAGACCCCTCGCGGGTGCGAGAGGTCTGCGCGCGGGTCTGGGGCACGGTGTCCGCTGCCGCCTGGGTTTCCCTGCGGTCAGAGGTCACTGCGGACCGGCGCGCTGTCGCCAATAATCATGACGGTCGAAAGCACACGGGAAGTCTTGCACACCGCAACCGCCCCCGGGACGACGTCTCATCATCCGGAACGGGGCCCGGGCGGGCGCGAGTCGGCGGCGAAGCGGCGGTGCAGCGACACGGCCGACTCGGGAACGTGCGCGTGCGGGCGTCCCCCGGCACATCTGCGCCGGGGACGCCCGCACGGACGGATCGCGCTCAGGCCACCCGGTGCAGCCAGCCGTGCCGGTCCTCGATCGAGCCGGACTGGAGGGCGAGCAGCGTCTCGCGGAGCTTGCGGGTCAACTCGCCGGGCTCGCCGTCGCCGACCGTCCACTGCGCCCGGGCCGACTTCACGGTGCCGACCGGCGTGATGACGGCCGCCGTGCCGCAGGCGAAGACCTCCGAGATGCTGCCGTCGGCGTTCCCGCGCTGCCAGTCCTCGGTGGAGAGCTGGACCTCGCCGGTGGCGTAGCCGAGGTCCTCGGCGATGGTGAGCAGCGAGTGGCGGGTGATGCCCGGCAGCAGCGTGCCGGTGAGGCGGGGCGTGACGACACGGGCGTCCGCGCCCGAACCCTGCACGAAGTACAGGTTCATCCCGCCCATCTCCTCGACGTACCGGTGCTCCACCGCGTCGAGCCAGACGACCTGGTCGCAGCCCTGCTGGGCGGCCTCGGCCTGCGCGACGAGCGAAGCGGCGTAGTTCCCCGCGCACTTGGCCTCACCGGTGCCGCCGGGAGAGGCCCGGGTGTACTCCTCGGACAGCCACACCGAGACCGGCTTGATGCCGCCGGGGAAGTACGCACCGGCCGGGGAGGCGATCACCATGAACAGGTACTCGTTGGCCGGCTTCACCCCGAGCCCGACCTCGCTCGCGAACATGAACGGACGCAGGTACAGCGACTCCTCGCCCACCCCGGGGACCCACGACCGGTCCTGGCGCACCAGCAGCTCGCACGCCTCGATGAACGCCTCGACCGGCAGCTCCGGCATCGCCAGCCGCCGGGCCGAGCGCTGGAAGCGCTGGGCGTTGGCGTCCGGACGGAAGAGCGCGACCGAACCGTCGGTCTGCCGGTACGCCTTGAGGCCCTCGAAGATCGACTGCCCGTAGTGCAGCGTCATGTTGGCCGGGTCCATCTGCAGCGGGGCGTACGGCTCCAGCTGGGCGTCGTGCCAGCCTTTGCCCTCGCTCCATTTGATGGTGACCATGTGGTCGGTGAAGTGGCGTCCGAAGCCGGGGTTGGCGAGGACCGCCTCCCGCTCCTCGTCCGGCAGCGGCTGCGCGGAGGGCTTGAGGTCGAATCCGATACGGGCCGTCGTCATGAGCGCGTCCTTCACTTCCGTGTTCCTGTGGACCGCTCACGTGTGTTCGGCGTCCGGGAGTCTCCTGTTGCCGCGGCCCGCGGTTCGATTATCGCGCGCCGGTGGTCGCATACGGGAGTGGGGTGGCGGTCCCGGGTTGATGGTCGCACCCAACCGCCGAATAGCACAGCAGCCGGATGCGTTCGCCCTCCCGGAGGGCGTGGTTCCGGCTGCTGTGCTGTGAGTGATACGTGATCCGCGTCGATCAGTACGGGGTCGCAGTACGGCGCCGGCGTCAGCCGGATACCCGTACGGCGACGGCGTCACCGATCTCGTCGGTGGTGCGTGCGCCCAGCGCGGCACGTTCGTGCAGATCGGCCGTGACGGCCTCCTCGACCCGGGCCGCCTCGGCGGTCAGCCCCAGGTGCTGGAGCAGCAGCGCCACGGAGAGGATCGTCGCGGTCGGGTCGGCCTTGCCGGTGCCCGCGATGTCCGGCGCGGAACCGTGCACCGGCTCGAACATCGAGGGGAACTCGCCGGTGGGGTTGATGTTGCCCGAGGCCGCGAGGCCGATGCCGCCGGTGATGGCTGCCGCGAGATCGGTGAGGATGTCGCCGAAGAGGTTGTCGGTGACGATCACGTCGAACCGTGCGGGGTCGTTGACCAGGAAGATGGTCGCCGCGTCGACGTGCAGATAGTCGGTGGTGACCTCGGGGTACTCCCGGCCGACCCGGTCGAAGATGTTCTTCCACAGGTGGCCCGCGTACACGAGCACGTTGTTCTTGTGGACCAGGGTCAGCTTCTTGCGCGGGCGGGCGTTCGCCCGCTCGTAGGCGTCGCGCACGACGCGCTCGACGCCGTGTGCGGTGTTGAGGCTGACCTCGGTGGCGACCTCGGCGGGGGTGCCGGTGCGCAGGCTGCCGCCGTTGCCGACGTACGGGCCCTCGGTGCCCTCGCGGACGACCACGAAGTCGATCTCCGGGTCACCGGCCAGCGGGGTCGCGGTGTTCGGGAACAGCCTGGACGGCCGCAGGTTCACGAAGTGGTCGAAGGCGAACCGGAGTTTGAGCAGCAGCCCCCGCTCCAGGACCCCGGAGGGGACGGACGGGTCGCCGATGGCGCCGAGCAAAATGGCGTCGTGCGCCTTCAGCCGCTCCATCTCCGAGTCCGGCAGGGTCTCGCCGGTGGCGTGCCATCTGCGCGCCCCGAGGTCGTACTCCTCGGTCTCCAGCTTCACTTCCTGCGGAAGCACCGCACGGAGGACCTTGAGCCCCTGGGACACGACCTCGGTGCCGATGCCGTCGCCGGGAATTACTGCGAGATTGATGCTGCGCGCCATGCGGCGACCCTACTCCTCGTCCCAGGTGGTGACACCGTGCGTCCGCGATACGGACGCACGGTGTCGGTGCGTGTGGCGCGGCGGCGCCGCACCGCCGTCAGTGGCCGGTGGAGCCGCCGTTGTCGCGACGGTCCAGCGCCCGCTGCAGCGCCGCGGCGGCGTTCTTGCGGTCGGCCTGGTCGGTACGGGCAACGCGGCGGGTACGACGACGAGTCGTGGCATCCATGATGAGCTCCTTCAGCAGAAAGGACCGGAGAACAAGCGGTTCGTTTCGTGCCGCAAAGGGGCGGGGGCGTGCGGCGCTGCGGGGGTCACCCGCGTGAGCACCGCGCCTCGACCGCCAGTCGCTGGTGGAGCGAGCCATTCGGCTGTCTCCAAAGGTAGAAGCGAATCGCCCCGATGTCCCGCCAGTTAGTTGGCCTTCCTACTATGTGAGACGCGACCCCGGCTGACCTGCGGTGATCCCGGAGGGCTCGACGGGCCCCACGCCTTCCGCGGAGGCGGTACGGGCCCAGAAGCCGTCCGGGAGCGCCTCGGAAGCCCGCCGGTCGTCGTCCAACTCACCGAGCAGCGCGGGCAGTTCGGCGAGCGTCCCGATGCGCCGGACACCCGTCGGAACGGGCTCGCGCGAGGACCCGTACCGGTCCAGCCAGATCCCGCTCAGGCCCGCCTCCGCGGCGGCGCCCGCGTCGATGTCCAGCCGGTCGCCGACGTACGCCACCTCGTCCGGCTCCAGGCCGAGCGCCAGGCAGGCGGCCTCGAACGCCTCCGGCTCCGGCTTCGCGCACCCCAGCTCAGCGGAGCAGACCAGCACCTCGAAACGGTCCCTGATGCCCAGCCGGCGCAGCTTGCGGTCCTGGTTCGCCGCATAGGAGTTGGAGAGCACCCCCTGGCGCCTGGTGCGGGCCACCGTGTCCAGCGCGGGCAGCACGTCGGGGAAGAGCGCCCAGCGCGCTTCGTAGCGCTCGACATAGCGGCCGAACCACTGGTCCGCCTCGGTGTCGGTGAGAGGTCCGCGAGCCACTGCTCTGGCGCGTTCGCGGCGGTGCGCGGCGAAGCTCAGCTCACCGGCGGCGAAACGGGAGTAGCACTCCCGCATCACCTCCTGCCAGTGGCCGAGCGCCGCGTCCGCCGAGCGGTAGCGCGCCAGCAGCTCCTCGGCTGCCAGATGTTCCAGGGCCGCGGCCCGGTCGCAGTTGGTGTAGTCGAAGAGGGTGTCGTCAACGTCCCACAGCACGGCGCGAATCGGCATGGAGGTCTGGCCGCCCTTCGTAAAGCAGATGCGTACGAGCTCCCCCTGTGATCGTATGCCTCGCCGTGACAGAGACAACCGCGTACGACGACTTCTCCGGCCCCTTCCGCGGCGCACCGCACGACCGGCTGGGCAGGACCGTGACGCTCGTCCCGGTGGACGAGGACAACTGGCGGGCGATCGCCGATGTGCGCCCCCGCGACGACCAGCGCGAGCACGTGGCGGCACTGGCCGCGCGCTATGTACTGCTCTCGCTGCGCGAGGAGGTGTGGAACTCCCTGGGCGTCCTGGCCGACGACGAGGTGGTCGGGCATCTGATGTGGGGCCGGGACCCGGACGACGGCACGTACTGGATCGGCGGCGTGATGGTCGACGCCGAACGCCAGGGGGACGGGGTCGGGCGGGTCGCGCTGCGGCTGCTGCTGCACCTGCTCGCGGAGCGACCCGACTGCCGGGAGATCCGGCTCTCCCACCACCCGGAGAACGGGGTGGCGGCGCGGCTCTACCCCTCGCTCGGCTTCGTCCCGACCGGCGAGTGGGAGGACGGCGAACAGGTCCACGTGCTCCGCCCGCACGGCGGGTGACGGCGAGCGCGGGGCCGGCACGCGGGACGGACGCACCGTACGGATGCCGGGCAGGTGCCGGGCGGGCGAAAGGCCGGGCGTGACGCGGGCCGGGAGGCAAGAGGCGAGGCCCGCCGCGGCGCACGGGGGGGTGTGCGCGACGGCGGGCCTCGGTACGCACCGGGCCGGGGGGTCAGCCCATGTGCGGGTACCGGTAGTCGGTCGGCGCCACCATGGTCTCCTTGATGGCGCGCGGCGACATCCAGCGGATCAGGTTGAACTTGGAGCCGGCCTTGTCGTTGGTGCCGGAGGCACGGCCGCCGCCGAAGGGCTGCTGGCCGACGATGGAGCCGGTCGGACGGTCGTTGAGGTAGAAGTTGCCCGCCGCGAAGCGCAGCTTCTCCGAGGTCCTGGCCAGCACGGCCCGGTCCTTGGCCAGCACGGCGCCGGTCAGCGCGTAGGCGGAGACGGACTCCATCTGGTCCACGACCCGGTCGTAGTCCTCGTCCTCGTAGACGTGGACGGCCAGGATCGGGCCGAAGTACTCCTGTTTGAAGAGCTCGTCGTCCGGGTCGGAGCAGGCGATGACGGTCGGACGGACGAAGTAGCCGACCGAGTCGTCGTAGCTGCCGCCCGCGACGATCTCGCAGTTCGGGGCCTGCTTGGCACGGTCGATCGCGGCCTTGTTCTTGGCGAAGGCCCGGTCGTCGATGACGGCGCCGACGAAGTTGCTCAGGTCCGAGACGTCGCCCATGGTCAGGCTGTCGGTCTCGGCGGCCAGCTCGTCCCGCAGCCCGCCCTCCCAGATCGAGCGCGGCACGTACGCGCGCGAGGCGGCCGAGCACTTCTGGCCCTGGTACTCGAAGGCACCGCGGGTGATGGCGGTCTTCAGGATCGCCGGGTCGGCGGTCGGGTGGGCGACGATGAAGTCCTTGCCGCCGGTCTCGCCCACGATGCGCGGGTAGGAGCGGTAGCCGGAGATGTTGTTGCCGACCTGCTGCCAGAGGTACTGGAAGGTGGCGGTCGAGCCGGTGAAGTGGACACCGGCCAACTCCGGGTGCGGCAGGGCCACTTCGGAGACGTCCTTGCCGTCGCCGGTGACCAGGTTGATGACGCCCTTGGGCAGCCCGGCCTCCTCCAGCAGCTCCATCAGCAGGATCGCCGAGTGGGTCTGGGTCGGGGACGGCTTCCAGACCACCACGTTGCCCATCAGCGCCGGAGCGGTCGGCAGGTTGCCGGCGATGGCGGTGAAGTTGAACGGTGTGATGGCGTAGACGAAGCCCTCCAGCGGACGGTGGTCCATCCGGTTCCAGATGCCGTGGGGCTGCATCGGGGGCTGCTCGGTGAGCAGTTCGCGGGCGAAGTGCACGTTGAAGCGCCAGAAGTCGACCAGCTCGCAGGGAGCGTCGATCTCCGCCTGCTGTGCGGTCTTGGACTGGCCGAGCATCGTCGAGCCGGCGATCGTCTCGCGCCAGGGGCCGGAGAGCAGGTCGGCGGCCTTGAGCAGGATCGCCGCACGGTCGTCGAAGGAGGTGGCGCGCCAGGCCGGGGCGGCGGCGAGCGCCGCGTCGATGGCGTCCTGGGCGTCCTGACGGGTGGCGTTGGCGTACGTGCCGAGGACCGCGCGGTGGTTGTGCGGCTGTACGACGTCGAACCGCTCGCCACCGCCCATGCGCTTCTCGCCGTTGATCGTCATCGGGAGATCGATCGGGTTGTCCGCGAGCTCCTTGAGCTTGCGCTCCAGGCGGGCGCGCTCCGGGCTGCCGGGCGCGTAGGAGTGCACCGGCTCGTTGTACGGAGCGGGGACGTGGGTCACAGCGTCCATGGTTGCCATGTCTCCTTCGGGGTCGGGAAGGGGGTGCGAGCAGATCTTGTGCGGTCTCGGCGGGCCGGGGGTGTGTCTCGCCGGAGGTGTTCCGTTGTACAGGTGTTCCGTTGTGGCGTTCCGTTGTACGGGTGGGCAGCGGCCCCGGATCAGCCCCGGCTGACCAGCGAGCGGAGGAAGAAGGCGAGGTTCGCCGGGCGCTCCGCGAGGCGTCGCATGAAGTATCCGTACCAGTCGGTGCCGTAGGGAATGTATGCGCGCATCCGGTGTCCCTCCGCCACGAGGCGGTCCTGCTCGGCCTCGCGGATGCCGTACAGCATCTGGAACTCGTACTCGCCCGGCTTGCGGCCGTGGCGGCGGGCGAGCTCCTCGGCGATGGCGACCATCCGCGGGTCGTGCGAGCCGATCATGGGGTAGCCCTTGCCCGCCATGAGGATCTTCAGACACCGGACGAACGCCAGATCCACCTCGCGCTTGTCCTGGTGGGCGACCTCGGCGGGCTCGTTGTACGCGCCCTTGACCAGCCGCACCCGTGAGCCTTCCCCGGCGAGCGCGTGGCAGTCCTCCTCGGTCCGGAAGAGATAGGACTGCACCACCGCACCGGTCTCCGGGTGGCTGCGCCGCAGCTCGGAGAGGATCGCGAGAGTGGAGTCGACGGTGGTGTGGTCCTCCATGTCGAGGGTCACCGTGGTGCCGGCCTCGGCGGCCGCCTCGACCACCGGGACCACATTGGCGAGGGCGAGGTCGTGCCCGCCGGGCAGCGCCTGCCCGAAGGCGGAGAGCTTCACCGACATCTCGGCCCGCTCCCCCAGCCCCTCGACGGCCAGCGCCTCGGTGAGGGCGAGATAGGCGTCGCGGTTGCGCAGCGCCTCGGAGCGTTCGGTGATGTCCTCGCCCAGGAAGTCGATGGTGACCTCGATGCCGCGGTCGGCGAGCGTGCGCACTGACTCCAGGCACTGGTCGAGGCTTTCGCCCGCGATGTAGCGGTTCACCACGGGACGGGTGATGGGCGCGGCCGAGACCAGCCGGCGGATGCTGTCGCTGCGCGCGGCCGCGAGAAGCACGGGACCCAGCACGGGGCACCTCCAGGATCGAGCGGGAACGGCCAAGGTCAGCCACCGTGAAACCTAAGGATCGCGCTGTCGTACTGCCATCGACAGCTGTCACGCATCCGTGTCCCCGATCTCAGACACCTGTATGAGAATGGGTCGAGCGGCACGGCGCGACGAAGCGCCCCTGGCAGGAAGAGACGCACCCCATGAGCGAGGATTTCCAGACCCTGATCGACGAGGTGTCGGCGCTGCTCGGCACCCCCGCGACGCTGGAGAACCGCGATTTCGAGCTCATCGCCTTCGGCGCGCACGAGAGCGCGGGCGACGACGCGGAGCTCGTGCAGGACCCGGTGCGCACCCGCACGATCATGCAGCGGCGGTCCACCGCGGCGGTGCGTGCCTGGTTCGAACGCTTCGGCATCACCCGTGCCGCCGCCCCGGTGCGCATCCCGGCAGAGCCCGCGGCCGGGGTCGTCAAGGGCCGGATCTGTCTGCCCGCCCGCCACGGCGGAGTCGTCCACGGCTATGTGTGGCTGCTCGACGAGGGGCTGCCCACTCCCGACGACCCCCGGCTGCTCGACGCCATGGACCTCGCCGCGCGGATCGGCGCGCTGCTCGCCTCCCAGGCGCGCACCGGCGCCTGGCTCGGCGATCTGCTGCGGGCGGCGCTGACCGCCACCGACCGGCAGGAGGCGGAGCAGGCCAGGGACGAGTTGCGGCGCGCGCTCGGTCCGGTGGCGGAGGGCCCGCTCGCGGCGCTGGCGGTCGGGCCCTGGCCGCTCGCCGCCGGCACCGCGGGGCCCGCGGCCGTACCGCAGGTGCCGGTGCTCGCCGTGCTGCCCTCCGGGCGGGAGCAGCCGGGGCTGGTCGCCGCACTGGTACGGCTGCGAGCTCCGGGCGCGCTCGACGCCGCCCAGGGGGCCGCGCAGCGGCTGCTGCGAGCAGTGCAGACCCCTGAACAGCCCGCGGGGGTACGGGCGTTCGCCGGCGTGAGCGCTCCCCGCCAGGGGCTCGGCGAGCTGGGCGCCCTCTGGCGCGAGGCGCGTTCGGCGGCACGGGCGGCACGGGCCGAACCGCAGCTCGGCCCGGTGGCGCGCTGGGCCGAGCTGGGGGCGTACCGGATGCTCACCGCGCTGCCCACCGGCGGCGCGGTCGACCCCGCGGTGGCGCGGCTGCTGGAGCCCGCGCACCGCGAGATGGCACGTACCGCCGAGATCTATCTGGACTGCGCGGGCCAGGCCGGACGCACCGCCGCGCAGCTGGGGATACACCGGCAGACGCTGTACTACCGGCTCTCGCGCGTCGAGCAGCTGACCGACCTGGACCTGTCCGACGGCGAGGCCCGGCTGCTGCTCCACATGGCGCTCAAGTCGGCCCGGCTGCAGGGGCGTTGAGGTCCGGCGGGTACGACCCGCTGGTGCCGGTCGCCGGTGCGGTGTCCGGATCAGCCGGGCAGGACGTCCTCAAGGGCGCGCACGAGCTCGGGGGCGTCGGGCTCGGTCTGCGGTGCGAACCGGGCGGCGACAGAGCCGTCGGGGGCGACCAGGAACTTCTCGAAGTTCCAGCGGATGTCGCCGGTGTGGCCCTCGGCGTCGGCCGCCGGGGTCAGCTCGGCGTAGAGCGGGTGCCGGTTCTCGCCGTTGACGTCGGTCTTCGCCGTCATCGGGAAGGTGGTGCCGTAGGTGGCGGAGCAGAAGGTGGCGATCTCCTCGGAGGTGCCCGGCTCCTGGCCCATGAACTGGTTGCACGGCACGCCGAGAACGGTGAACCCGCGGTCGGCGTAGGCCTGCTGGAGCTTCTCCAGCGCGGCGTACTGCGGGGTCAGACCGCACCGGGAGGCGACGTTGACGACCAGTACGGCCTTGCCGCGGTACTGGTCGAGGGCGGCGGGGCCGCCGGTGAGGGAATCGATTTCGACGTCGAAGACGGACATGTCACTCCTGGAGCGTGCGAACGGGATCCGGTTCTGGTGCCTCGGTGCGACAGTAGCGCGCCCGCACGCGGAACGCGGACGCCCGCCCAACGCCCCGCCCCCGGCAGGGGGTTGGGTTTCCGGCCACGCCCCGACACGGCCCGCCCGGCACGGCCCGCCCGACACCGGAACGGCACGACACGACACCGCCCCGGCGCCTCTCGGCTCCGGGGCGGTGGACGGTGCGTACGCGCCTAGCGGTCCAGATTGACCACACGGGCGGAGGTGGCGCCGATCTCCTCGGCGATCTCGGCCAGCACCGGCTGCGGAATGTCGTCGTCGACGGTGAGCGCGACGAGTGCCTCGCCGCCCTCCTCCGCGCGGGACACCTGCATTCCGGCGATGTTCAGACCGGCCTCGCCCAGCACCCGGCCGAGCGTGCCGACGACTCCCGGCCGGTCGGTGTAGCGCAGGAACGCCATGTGGTCGGCGAGGTTGAGGTCGATGTCGTGCTCGTTGACACCGACGATCTTCTGGCAGTGCTTGGGACCGGTGAGCGTGCCGGAGACCGAGATCTCCTCGCCGCTGCCGAGCGTGCCGCGCACGATGACCAGGTTGCGGTGGTCCGGCGAGTCGCTGGAGGTGGTCAGCCGCACCTCGACGCCGCGCTCCTGCGCGAAGAGCGGAGCGTTGACGTAGGAGACCGTCTCGGCCACGACGTCCTCGAACACGCCCTTGAGCGCGGAGAGTTCGAGCACCTTCACATCGTGCTGGGTGATCTCGCCGTACACCTCGACGTCGAGCCGGACCGCGACCTCGCCGCTGAGCGCGGTGAAGATCCGGCCGAGCCGCTCGGCGAGCGGAAGCCCGGGGCGTACGTCCTCGGCGATGACCCCGCCCTGGACGTTGACCGCGTCCGGCACCAGCTCGCCGGCGAGCGCCAGCCGCACCGAACGCGCGACCGCGACACCGGCCTTCTCCTGCGCCTCGCCGGTGGACGCGCCCAGGTGCGGGGTGGCGACGACCTGGTCGAAGGCGAACAGCGGGGAGTCGGTGCAGGGCTCGGTGGCGTAGACGTCCAGGCCGGCGCCGGCGACCCGGCCCTCCTTGAGCGCCGCGGCCAGCGCGTTCTCGTCGACGATGCCACCGCGGGCCGCGTTGATGACGCGGACCGAGGGCTTGACCTTGGCGAGCGCCTCGTCACCGATCAGACCGAGGGTCTCCGGGGTCTTCGGCAGGTGCACGGTGATGAAGTCCGAGGCCTCCAGCAGCTCGTCGAGCGTGACGAGCTTGACGCCCATCTGCGCGGCGCGCGCCGGCTGGACGTACGGGTCGTACGCCACGACCTTCATGCCGAACGCGGACATCCGCTGGGCGACCAGCACGCCGATGCGGCCGAGGCCGACGACGCCGAGGACCTTCTCGGAGAGCTCGACACCGGTGTACTTGCTGCGCTTCCACTCGCCGTCCTTGAGGGCGGCGTTGGCCTGCGGGATGTTGCGCGCGGTCGCCAGGATCAGCCCGCAGGCGAGCTCCGCGGCGGTGACGATGTTGGAGGTGGGCGCGTTGACGACCATGACGCCGGCCTTGGTGGCGGCGGCGACGTCGACGTTGTCCAGGCCGACGCCCGCGCGGGCGACCACCTTGAGGCGACGGGCGGCGGCGACGGCCTCCGCGTCCACCTTGGTGGCACTGCGGATCAGGATGGCGTCGACATCCGCGATGGCGGTGAGCAGCTCCGCTCGGTCGGCACCGTTGGTGTGCCGGATCTCGAAGTCGGGGCCGAGGGCGTCGATGGTGGCCGGGGAGAGCTCCTCGGCGATCAGAACTACAGGCTTGCTCACTTCGGTCTCAGTCCTCACTCAGTCCTCTGCGGACGGCCGCGTCCCGACGGCCGAAGGCGGTGGAGGTTGGCAGCCGCGTGGAGACGCACGACGCTGTGGGCCTGTGACGCGCTTTATGGGGTGCAGTGTAGTCAGCTGCGGCGGTCCGGGGAACGCATTCCCCGGACCGCCGCACGAACAGGCCACATGGCCGTGCGGGGCTTGACTTACGAGGCTCAGACCTCGTCGTCCACCCAGCTCATCAGCTTGCGGAGCTCCTTGCCCGTGGTCTCCAGGAGGCTCTCGCTGTCCGCCTTCTTGTACTCGTTGTACCGGGGCAGACCGGCGTTGTACTCGGCGATCCACTCGCGGGCGAAGGTGCCGTCCTGGATCTCGGCGAGGACCTTCTTCATCTCCGCCTTGGTCTGGTCGGTGATGATCCGCGGGCCGGTGACGTAGTCGCCCCACTCCGCGGTCTCCGAGATGGACCAGCGCATCTTGTCCAGGCCGCCCTCGTACATGAGGTCCACGATGAGCTTGAGCTCGTGCAGGCACTCGAAGTACGCGATCTCCGGCTGGTAACCGGCCTCGGTGAGGGTCTCGAAGCCGGCCTTGACCAGCGCCGCGGTGCCACCGCAGAGCACGGCCTGCTCACCGAAGAGGTCGGTCTCGGTCTCCTCGGTGAAGGTCGTCTTGATGACGCCCGCGCGGGTGCCGCCGATGGCCTTGGCGTAGGAGAGGGCGAGCGGGAAACCGTTGCCGGTGGCGTCCTGCTCGACGGCGGCGATGCACGGAACGCCGCGGCCCTCCTCGAACTGGCGGCGGACCAGGTGGCCCGGGCCCTTCGGCGCGACCATGCAGACGTCGACGCCGGCCGGGGGCTGGATGAAGTCGAAGCGGATGTTGAAGCCGTGGCCGAAGAACAGCGCGTCGCCGTCCTTGAGGTTGGCCTTGATGGACTCCTCGTAGACCTTGGCCTGAATCGGGTCCGGGACCAGCACCATGATGACGTCGGCCTCGGCCGCGGCCTCGGCGGGAGTGACCACCCGCAGGCCCTGCTCCTCGGCCTTCACCTTGGACTTGGAACCCTCGTGGAGCCCGACGCGGACGTCGACGCCGGAGTCGCGCAGGGAGAGCGCGTGGGCGTGGCCCTGGCTGCCGTAGCCGAGAACCGCCACCTTGCGTCCCTGGATGAGGGAGAGATCGGCGTCATTGTCGTAGAACAGCTCGGCCACTTGGGATGTCTCCTTGATTGTCGTGCCCGTCTTGCACGGGGATTCGGTGAGGCTCGTGTCCTCGCACGCCGGGCGCCGCTCGGGCGCGGGCGCGCGAGGGACTGCGCGAGATTGCCGACCGCGTCCGCCGCTTGGGGACACCGTATGCCCGGCCGGGGCGGACGCGGTCGAAGGTCTCGCTATGCGGTCCGCTCCAGGGCGCGCAGCGAACGGTCGGTGATGGAACGCGCGCCGCGCCCGATGGCGATCGTGCCGGACTGCACGAGTTCCTTGATGCCGTAGGGCTCCAGCATCTTGAGCATTGCTTCCAGCTTGTCGCTGCTGCCGGTGGCCTCGATGGTCACTGCCTCCGGGGAGACGTCGACGGTCTTGGCGCGGAAGAGCTGGACGATCTCCACGATCTGGGAACGCGACTCGTTGTCCGCGCGCACTTTCACCAGAACGAGTTCACGCTGGACGGCGGCTGACGGTTCGAGCTCCACGATCTTCAACACGTTGACCAGCTTGTTGAGTTGCTTGGTCACCTGCTCCAGCGGAAGGCCCTCGACGTTCACCACGATGGTGATCCGGGAGATCTCCGGGTGCTCGGTCGTACCGACCGCGAGGGAGTCGATGTTGAAGCCGCGACGGGAGAAGAGCGCGGTGATGCGGGCCAGAACGCCCGGCTTGTTCTCCACCAGGACGGAGAGGGTGTGCTTGGACATGTCGGTCTGCTCTCTCGCTCGCTGTCAGTCGTCGCTGTCGCCGAAGTCGGGGCGCACGCCCCGGGCGGCCATGACCTCGTCGTTGGAGGTGCCTGCGGCGACCATCGGCCACACCATCGCGTCCTCGTGGACGATGAAGTCGATCACCACCGGACGGTCGTTGATGGCGTTCGCCTTCTCGATCACCGAGTCCAGGTCGTCCGGGCTCTCGCAGCGGATGCCGACGCAGCCCATGGCCTCGGCGAGCTTGACGAAGTCGGGGCAGCGGGTGCCCTGCGGCGGGGCGTCGGCGGCCTGCTCCGCACCCGGTCCGCTGTGCAGCACGGTGTTGGAGTAGCGCTGGTTGTAGAAGAGGGTCTGCCACTGGCGGACCATGCCCAGGGCGCCGTTGTTGATGATGGCGACCTTGATCGGGATGTTGTTCAGCGCTGCGGTGACCAGCTCCTGGTTGGTCATCTGGAAGCAGCCGTCGCCGTCGATCGCCCAGACCGTGCGGTCGGGCGCGCCCGCCTTGGCGCCGAGCGCCGCGGGCACGGCGTAGCCCATCGTGCCCAGGCCGCCGGAGTTCAGCCAGGTCGCCGGCTGCTCGTAGTCGATGAAGTGCGCCGCCCACATCTGGTGCTGGCCCACGCCCGCGGCGAAGATCGTGTCCTGCGGGGCGAGTTGGCCGATGCGCTGGATGACCTGCTGCGGGGAGAGCGAGCCGTCCTCCGGCTGGTCGTAGCCGAGCGGGTACGTCTCGCGCCAGCGGTTGAGCAGCGCCCACCACTGCGAGTAGTCCGCCGGACCGTCCGCCGCGTGGTCGGTCTGCACGGCGACCACGATGTCCGCGATGACCTCGCGGGCGTCGCCGACGATCGGGACGTCCGCCATCCGGTTCTTGCCGATCTCGGCCGGGTCGATGTCGGCGTGGATGACCTTGGCGTACGGGGCGAAGGAGTCGAGCTTGCCGGTCACCCGGTCGTCGAAGCGGGCACCGAGCGCGATGATCAGGTCCGACTTCTGCAGCGCGGTGACCGCGGCGACCGCGCCGTGCATGCCCGGCATTCCGACGTGCTGCGGGTGGCTGTCGGGGAAGGCGCCGAGCGCCATCAGCGTGGTGACCACCGGCGCGCCGGTCAGCTCCGCCAGGACCTTCAGCTCCGCGGTGGCGTGCGCCTTGAGCACCCCGCCGCCGACGTAGAGGACCGGCCGACGGGCCTCGGCGATGAGCTTGGCCGCCTCCCGGATCTGCTTGGCGTGCGGTTTGGTGACCGGCCGGTACCCCGGCAGGTCCTGCGTGGGCGGCCAGCTGAAGGTCGTACGGGCCTGGAGGGCGTCCTTGGAGATGTCGACCAGCACCGGGCCCGGACGGCCCGAGGAGGCGATGTGGAAGGCCTCCGCGATCGTGCGGGGAATGTCGGCCGGGTCGGTGACCAGGAAGTTGTGCTTGGTGACCGGCATGGTGATGCCGCAGATGTCCGCTTCCTGGAAGGCGTCCGTGCCGATCGCACGGGACGCTACCTGGCCGGTGATCGCGACCAGCGGGACGGAGTCCATGTGCGCGTCCGCGATCGGGGTGACGAGGTTGGTGGCGCCGGGGCCCGAAGTGGCCATGCACACACCGACCTTGCCGGTGGCCTGCGCGTAACCGGTGGCGGCGTGCCCGGCGCCCTGCTCGTGCCGGACGAGGACGTGACGGACCTTGGCCGAGTCCATCATCGGGTCGTAGGCGGGCAGGATCGCCCCGCCCGGGATGCCGAATACGGTCTCGGCGCCGACCTCCTCAAGAGAACGAATGAGGGACTGGGCGCCCGTGAGGTGCTCGAGGGGGGCGGACTGCTGTCCGCCGCTACGGGCCCGCGGCTGCGGCCTCGGTGCCCCGGTGGCCTGCTCGGTCATCGCTTTTCTCTTCCCGGCTGAGTGAGGGTGGTGACGCTTCGGTCCTGCGGTGTTGCGGTGTTGCCGTGTCCTGCGGTGTTGCCGTGTCTTGCGGTGTCGCGGTGTGTTGCGGTGTTGCGGTCGGAAGGTGTGCCGCGGCGCTGCGGAGGGTGCGGCCCGCGGACCCCGAACTGCCGGTACGGAACCGCCCGTTCGGGCTCCCGGTACCGGAACCCGCGCTTCAGGAGCCGCCGCTGTGGTTCGGCTCTCCCGAAACCGCCTGCCGCGAAACTGCGGTGAGGCACAACTCCGGTACCGAGTGTCACGCACCGTACGGCTCCTCGAGACCAACCCTGGGTGAAGGATGGTGGTTTGGGGTAGTTGCTCCAGGTCGTTGGTGCAACAAAAAACCCCTCGTGCCGTGAGGCAAGCGAGGGGAGCGCGTCCGCTGTGAGATCCAGACGGGTGTGTCCGGCTCAGCCGACGCGCTTTCCAATTACGAGAAGTCGGGTGCGCATGCCACAGACCTTCCTCTGAGCAGGCACTCAGTGTCAAGTGGGTGGGACCGGCGTCTCAGAATGTGGGCGCAGCGGGGAGTGGATGACGGGATCGGGGCTGGCCGCACCGCCCCGGCGGACCGGGAGCGCGCCCGCGACCACCACCGAGCGACCACCGCCGCGGGCCGGCTGCGTGGGCACTCCGACGGGCGGCAGCGGGTAGACGCCGGACGTCAGCGCCCGCCGCAGCCGATGCTCGTCCAACGGGCCGGTGAAGACCTCCCCCTGTGCGTGCGTACAGCCCATCGCCCGCAGCGCGGCGGCCTGTTCGGGCAGATCGACACCGTCGGCATAGGAGTCGACCCCCAGCTCGCCGGCGATCCTCAGCAGCCCCGAGGTCAGCTTCCGCAGCCGCGGCGACTCGATGACGCCCTGCACCAGGTCGCGGTCGAGTCGCAGCACGTCCACGGGCAGCGCCCGCAGCGCGGCCACGGTGCCGTAGCCGCTGCCCAACGCGTCCACGGAGATACGGACCCCGAGCCGGCGCAGCGCCGTCAGCCTGGACTCCAGGTCCTCCAGCGGCACCCGCGGATCGTGCTCGCACAGCTCCAGCATCACCGACTCCGGAGCCAGCCCGTGGCGGGTGAGCAGCTGCTCGAAGGCGGCGCGGTCCAGCGCACGGTCGGCAAGCCGCGCGGTGGGCACCCGCACGGCGACCGGGACCTCGGCACCCCTGCCGCGGCGCGCGGCCGCCATCGCCACCGCCTCCCGCAGCAGCCACCGGTCGACCTCGGCGACACGGTCCGCCGCACGCCCCGAACTGCCGCGCCGCTCCCCCTCCCGCAGGAACTCGGCCGGGGTGAAGAGCACCCCCTGCGAGGAGCGCCACCGCGCCTGGGCCGCCACCGCCGACACCTCGCCGGTGTTCAGCGAGACCACCGGCTGGTGCAGCAGTACGAACTCGCCCTCGCTCAGCGCGGTGCGCAGCCGGCTGGTCAGCTGGGTGCGACGGGCCATCTCGGCCTGCAGCTGCGGCGCGTAGAGCTCCACGCGCCCCTTGCCGGCCTGCTTGGCGCGGTACATGGCCAGATCGGCGTTGCGCGTCAGCTCCGC
This sequence comes from Streptomyces sp. XM4193, assembly GCF_023072595.1. Classification (GTDB taxonomy): domain Bacteria; phylum Actinomycetota; class Actinomycetes; order Streptomycetales; family Streptomycetaceae; genus Streptomyces. The sequence goes on along the minus strand of NZ_JALLGK010000005.1, from coordinate 366,158 downwards.
GGGCTCGATGCCGGGTTCGGCGAAGGCGACACCGATCGAGGCGGCGACCCGCACCTCGTGGTCGCCCTCCAGGCGGTAGGGCTCACTGAGCTTGACCCGCAGCCGGTCGGCGATCTCCAGCACCCGCATCTCGCGCTCGGCCCGGTCGTACTCGCCCTCGCCCAGGATCAGGGTGGCGAACTCGTCCCCGCCGAGACGGGCCGCGGTGTCCTGGGCGCGGATCGAGTCCAGCAGCCGGCGGCCGGCCTGCACCAGCAGCTCGTCGCCCGCCTGGTGGCCGACGGTGTCGTTGACCGCCTTGAAGCCGTCGAGGTCGATGTAGAGGACGGCGGCGTCCCGGTCGGGGCCGTCGCTGCCCCGGCGTCCGCTCAGCGCCTGCTTGACCCGCTCGGTGAACAGCGCCCTGTTGGGGAGGTCGGTGAGCGCGTCGTGCGAGGCGCTGTGCTGCAACTGTGCCTGGAGGCGGACCCGTTCGGTGACGTCGCGGCTGTTGAAGATCAGGCCGTCCCGGTAGCGGCTGACGGTGGACTCGACGTTGAGCCAGCTGCCGTTGCCGTGCTGGAAACGGCACTCGATCCGGGCGGAGGTCTCCCGCTCGGGCGGAGTGGTCAGGTAGCGGCGCACCTCGTGCAGAAAGCGGCCCAGATCCTCGTGGTGGATGAGCACGGACAGCGGCGAGCCCACCAGCTCGTCGGCCGGGCGACCGTACACACCGGCGGCGGCAGGGCTCACATAGGTCAGGACGCCGTCGGAGGAGGCGATCATGATCACATCGCTGGAGCCCTGCACCAGCGACCGGAAGTGGCTCTCCTTCTGGGCCAGTTCACGGGTGAGGCGCACGTTGTCGAGCAGCATCACCCCCTGCCGGACCACCAGCGCCAGCACGACGCTGCAGGCCGTCACGATGACGACGTGGTCGACCTCGCGGCCGTCGCCGAAGTTGTAGAGCACTCCCAGGGTGCAGACCGCGGCGGCGAGATACGGGGTGAGCGCGGCCAGCGGACTGGTCGCCGGCCGCGGATCGCCCGGGCCGGCCTCGGCCTGCTCGGCGCCGGCCGGCGCACCCGAGCCGCCGGAGGGCCCGCCCGCCCAGGGCGCGTAGGCCAGCAGCAGCGAACCGGCGAACCAACCCGCGTCCAGCAACTGCCCGGACTGGTAGCTCTGCTGGAACAGGGGCGTGGTGAAGAGGGCGTCGCACAGCACCGTGAGCGCGAGCGCGCCGATTGCGGTGTTGATCGCCGAGCGGTGTGCGCCGGTGCGTCGGAAGTGCAGCGCCAGGACCATGCTGACCAGCGCGATGTCCATGAGCGGGTAGGCCAGTTGAAGAGAGGCGTGCACCATCGAGCCGTGCCGCCAGGTGTCGCCGTGGGCGAGCGCCAGGCTCCAGGAGAGAGTGACCAGGGAGCCGGCGATCAGCCAGGCGTCGAGGCCCAGGCAGAGCCAACCGGCCCTGTTCGCCGGACGCTTGGCGAGCACCAGCAGGCCGATGACCGCCGAGGGCGCGAAGGCCAGGAAGAAGAAGTCGGCCAGCGAGACGGTGGGCACGGGCAGGCCGAGGACGACCTCGTACCAGCCCCAGACGGCGTTGCCCAGGCAGACCATCGAGGACGAGAAACCGAAGAGCAGCCACGCCGTACGGTGACGGTCGCGCGACCTGCGCGCGTAGAGCAGGCAGGAGCACGCGGCGACCAGGGCCGCGGCAGCGAGGCCGAAGTCGCCCATCACCAGGGCGAGTCGGTCCGATCCCCAGCCCATCGAGGCGCCCGCGGCGTAGCCCGCGCAGGCGACGATCAGCATCCACTGAAGCGCGAGCGGCGGCGGAAAGCCCACTGCGTGGCGCACCACGGCCGGCTGCTGAGCACTCATCGCGTCGCCTCCCCGCATGGTGGACGTGCGCCTGGCGTCACCCAACCGCCCGCCCTTATCCGGCAGTTCGTCCATTGGCCACACATTCGCCCGTCGCCCCCCTGGGTGTCCCGGTATCGACCCGTCCGGACGATACACCAGAACCGTCACTCAGGGACATAGCACCTCTACGCAGCGTGACTTACTCGGGGTATTCTGCTACGCAGCGCACACATTCGCGTTCGAAGCGTGCTATAGGGGCGGGTGTAAGCCCCCGTCCGCCCCATGTCAGCGCGCTGTGCCCGTCCGCCGGGGCTTCGGCGAACGGCACCTCGACAGCGGGCCGTTCGTCACCGCGCGTACCGGGTCAACGGCACCCGGCACGGTCCGTCACGCGTCCGGCGCCTCTGTCTCGGGGCCGTCCGCACGCCCCCGGCCCCGGGTAGCCGAGCGGCCGGCCCTGCTCCGGGCGGCCTGTCGGGCACGTCGGGTCCGTCGGGCCCATCAGGTCGTGGCGACCACGTGCTCCAGCTCCTCGCCCGCTGCGAACCGGCCGAGCTGGGAGGCCAGCAGCCGCCGCGCACGAGGCATGAACGCGGACGACAGCCCGCCGACATGGGGAGTGAGCAGCAGACCGGGCGCATCCCACAACGGATGGTCGACCGACAGCGGTTCGGGGTCCGTCACATCCAGCGCTGCCCTCAGCCGACCGGAACGCAGCTCCGCGAGCAGCGCGTCGGTGTCCACCACCGGGCCGCGACCGACGTTCACCAGCAGCGCCTCGTCCTTCATCCGGCCGAGGAACGCGGCGTCCACCATCCCCCGTGTCTGCTCGGTGAGCGGAGTCACCAGGATCACCACGTCCGCGGTGGGCAGCAGATCGGCCAGATCGCCCAGACCGTGCACCGGACCGTGCACCGACTCCCGGGCCGTGCGCGCGATCCGGTCGACGCGGGCCACCTCGAAGGGGATCAGCCGCTCCTCGACCGCACGGCCGATCGAGCCGTAACCGACGATCAGCACCCGCTTGTCCGCCAACGCCGGCAGTCTCACCGCCTGCCAGCGCCTCTCCGCCTGGTCCCGCACGAACCCGGGCACCCCGCGCAGCGAGGCGAGAGTGAGCGTGAGGGCGAGCTCGGAGGTGCTCGCGTCGTGCACACCGCGGGCGTTGCACAACCGCACCCCCGGCGCCAACCCCGCCAGCCCCGGCGTGACATGGTCGATGCCCGCGGTCACCGTCTGGATCACCCGGAGCTGCTTCATCTCCGGCAGCGGACGCACCGCGACCTCCGGCCCCTTCATGTAGGGGACCACGTAGAACGCGCACTCCGCGGGGTCCGCGGGAAACTCCTTCGAGCCGTCCCAGAAGCGGTACTGGAAGGAGGACGGCAGGCCCTCTGTCTCAGAGGCCGGGAACGGAAGCCATACGTCAAGTGGGGACATGCCAGCAGGCTAACCGTCCCTGCCGACAGCGGGCAGGGCTGCACGGGAGCGTGCGGGGGCGGGCACCCGGGCTCTCCCGAGGGCACCACGGGACGGCGCGGAACGACCGGTTAGTTTGGGGCCTCGAACGGCCAGGGAGGGAGCACGTCCAGGTGGAGCGCAGAACGATCGGTGCGGGGGCGCTGGAGGTGGCGGCGATCGGTCTGGGCTGTATGCCGATGAGTTGGGCGTACACGACCTCCCAGCAGAGCGGTGAGGAGTCGCTGCGCGCACTCAACGCGATGCTGGACGCCAACGCGCGGGTGCGGCAGGGCGCAGCGGTGCCCACACTGCTCGACACGGCCGACATGTACGGGCCGTTCACCAATGAGCTGCTGGTGGGAAGGCTGCTGAGGGCGCGACGGTCGGAGGTGTTCGTCTCCACCAAGGTCGGGCTCCTGGTGGGCGAACAGCATCTGGTCGCCGACGGCCGCCCGAGCCATGTGAGGCGCGCCTGCGACGCCTCCCTGCGACGGCTCGGCACGGATGTCATCGACCTCTACCAGCTCCACCGGGTCGACCCCGAGGTACCGGTCGAGGAGACCTGGGGCGCGATGGCCGAGCTCGTACAGGCCGGCAAGGTGCGCGCGCTGGGCCTGTGCGCGGTCGGTGCGCGTGCGCACCGCCGCGCACGAGGTGGCACGCTGCACGACCCGACCGTGACGCTGCTCGGACGGCTCCAGCAGGTGTTCCCGGTGAGTGCCGTGGAGGCCGAGTTGTCGGTGTGGTCGCCGGACGCCCTCGGGGCGCTGCTGCCCTGGTGCTCGGCGCGCGGCGTGACGCTGCTCGCCGCGATGCCGCTCGGCAACGGCTTCCTCACCGGGCGGCTGACACCCGGCAGCGGCTTCGAACCCGACGACCTGCGGGCCCGACACCCGCGCTTCACCGCCGAGATGATGGCCGAGAACCAGCCCATCGTCGCCGGTCTGCGGCGCATCGCCGAACGGCACAGCGCGGCCGGCACCGAGACCACCACCGCGCAGATCGCGCTGGCCTGGCTGCTGGCCCAGGGGGCGGCGGTCATCCCCGTACCGGGCACCAAACGAGCGGCCTGGGCGAGCGAGAACGCCGGGGCCGCCGCGGTGCGGCTGACCGAGGCCGATCTGCAGGAGATAGCCGAACTCCCCGCCGCCCGCGGCTCCTGGGACTGAACCACCCCGCCCCAGTTGTGCCCCAGCGGACGCGACGCCGGTCAGCGCCGCGGCGAGCAGGCGCCGCGGGTCGGATGAGCGCCGCTGCCGGACGAGCGCTGCGGGCCCCGGGGCAGTCCGGTGGTGCGGCACCGCCCCGGAGCCCGTGCGGTGCCCGGGCCGGCGCCGTACGGGGCGTACCTCCGGAAGGGAGCGGCAGAGAGCGACGCGGCTCGGGAACTTCCGCAGGCCCACCGGACGTACCCCTCGTGTGGTGTGCTGGAGGCCACCGCCCGAGGAGAGGATCACGCTGTGCGACGCTCTGGTTCGACCGCGCTGCTGGCCGCCGCCGTCATGCTGGCCGCCACCGCGTGCGCCGGCGGTCCGGCCGCGAAGGACGAGGACGGCGAGGCCGAGAGCCCGCCCAAACCCTCCGAGCAGCAGAGCAGCCCCGAGGCGGCCCCGGAGGACTCCCCCTCCGCCGACCGGAGCCTGCCCCCCGCCAAGGGCAAGGTGGAGGTCACCACCACGGTCGCCACCGGCCTCGACTCCCCCTGGGGACTCGCCGCGCTGCCGGAAGGAGATCTCCTGGTCTCCTCCCGCGACAGCGGCAAGATCGTCCGGGTCGACGGGGAGAGCGGCAAGAAGACCGAGCTGGGCGAGGTCCCCGGCGTGGAGGCACAGGGCGAAGGCGGCCTGCTGGGCCTCGCGGTGAAGGACAACTACGTCTACGCCTACTACACCAGCGCGTCCGACAACCGGATCGTGCGGATGCTCTACAACCCCAAGAAGTCGCAGGGCCAGCAACTGGGCGCGCCCAGCAAGGTGTTCAGCGACCTCCCCAAGTCCAGCACGCACAACGGCGGCCGTATCGCCTTCGGCCCCGACGAGATGCTCTACGTCGGCACCGGGGACGCGGGGGCGCCCGACCGCTCCCAGGACAAGGAATCCCCCGCCGGCAAGATCCTGCGGATGCAGCCGGACGGATCTCCGCCCGAGGACGGCAACGCGGAGGACGAGTCGGTCGTCCTCTCACTCGGCCACCGCAATGTGCAGGGGCTCGCCTGGGATCGCGAGAAGCGGCTCTGGGCCTCGGAGTTCGGCCAGAACGAGTGGGACGAGCTGAATCTCGTCAAGCCCGGCAAGAACTACGGCTGGCCCGAGGTCGAGGGCGAGAACGACGGCGAGCAGTCGGGCTTCACCGACCCGGTGGCGCAGTGGACCACCGATGAGGCTTCACCCAGCGGACTCGCCTGGGCCAAGGGCTCGCTGTGGATGGCGGGTCTGGGCGGCGAGCGGCTGTGGCGCATCCCTCTGGACGGCGAGAAGCCACTGGCCGAGCCCGAGGCGTTCCTCGAGGGTGATCACGGGCGGCTTCGCACCGTGGTGTCGGACGGAAGCGACGGTCTGTGGCTGGTGACCAGCAACACAGACGGCCGTGGGGATCCCAAGAAGGGCGACGACCGTATTCTGAAATTGAAGGTGCGCTGACTCCGACACCGGCCCGCGGCCCCGGCCGCGCACTGTGGACAGCCACGCCGGCCTCGAGCGGGAAGGAGCCCGAGAGTGTTCGGTCCCATGGAGGAAGTGTTCAATCCCGGTGCCCAGCATGCCGAGGACGAGAAGCAGCGGCTGGAGCACACACGCTTCGAAGACGGCAACAACGACCCGGCCAGAGGCCAGGTTGATCTGGACTCCGGCCGCATCCTCATTTCTCTGCCCGGGCAGCAGGCGGCGCTGCCGGGGCCCCGCCTCTCCGAGACCGAGCCCGGCCAGATGCCTCGGCAGCAGGAGCCGGAAGCAGTCTGAGGCGGTGCGCCATCGCTGCTGCCTCTCCCCTGCCGGTCACCGAGAGCTTCGACAGGATGTTGGAGACGTGCACGCTCGCCGTCTTCGGTGAGATGAACAGCTCCTGGGCGATCTGACGATTGGTGCGCCCGACGGCCACCAGCGCGAGCACCGCCCGCTCCCGGCGGGTGAGGCCGAACGACTCCAGCTCCTTCTCCCGCTCCTCGCCGGAATCCTCCACCTCTTCACACGGAGTCTCGGCGATCCGCTCTGCGCCCTGCTCCGGCTCCGCCAGCGAGATACGAGCCCGCAGCGCGAGCTGCTCGATCCGCTCACTCAGCGGACGGGCCTCCAACCGGGACGAGACGCGGTAGGCGTCGACCAGCACCCGCGCGGCCTTCTCGCGCCACTCCGGCCCTTCTTTCTCGCCGAGGAGCGCCTCGGCGAGGCGATACCGCGCCTGGGCCAGCGGGAACGGACAGGGCATCGCCTCCAGCGCCTCCACTGCTTGCGCCCAGCTCTCCGAACGCGACTTCCCGGCCGCCCGCAGCAGCTCCGCATCGGTCAGCAGGCCGTGGGCGGCGGAGAGCGGGACCAGCCGGGGCAGCCGCCGAGCCGCCTCTTCGATCAGCTCGAGCACCTCGGCCCGCCCGGGCTCCGCGGACGGCAGGCCCCGCAGGTCCGATTCGGCGGAGGCAGCGGCGAAGAGCAACGGCCAGCCGTAACCCTCCATACCCATGGGGAAGCCGTTCTCCACGGCCTGCCTGAGGATGGCCCGGGTCTCCTCGACCCTGCCCCTGGCCGCCTCGATCTCGAGCTCCAGCCGGGCCAACGGGATGACGTACTGCGGCTGCGGATCGTGCGGGCCGTACCACTTCCGCGCCTCGGCGAGCTCCTGCGAGGCGAGGCCGGTGTCGCCCCGGTAGACGGCGAGCTGACCGGCACGCAGCGCCGCGAAGGCGCGGGGCTTGACCCCCTGAGCCAGCCGGCGGATCTGCTCGATCGCCTCGGTCACCTCGTCCCACCGGCCGAGCATGCACAGCGTCGCGGCGCGGTTGCCGTGCAGCCACGCCTTGGTGTCCTGGAGGCCGTACTGGTGGGCGCGCGCGATGCCGTCCTCCAGGACCTCCAGTGCCTGCTCGTACCGGCCGACGTGGTCCAGGGTGCCCGCGTAGTTGATGTGGGCACGGCCCAGGATCGCCACATAGCCGCGCTCGCAGACCCGCCTGACCGCCTCCGCCATCACCTCCAGGCCCTCGGTGATGTCCCCCGTGTCGACCATCCGCCCGCCGAGGGTCAGCCTGGCATGCAGCTCGATGCTCTCGGCTCCGACGACGGAGGCGAGCTCCACCGCGCGCTGGGCGGTGGCCAGATTGTCGGCGCGGGGGTTGTGGTTGGCCTCCCAGGCCGCGGTGTGAGCCAGCACCTCGGCGTGCACCGGCGACGGGTCCAGCCCGTGCACCAGATCCTGCGCCTGGCTCAACTCCGGCCAGCCGTCGCCCTTTCCGGTGCCCTCCATCAACTTCGAGCGCTGAATCCAGAACCACGCCTTGCGCAGCGGATCGTCGTGCTTGTCCAGCAGCCGCTGGGCCTGCTTGATCACGGCGAGCGCACGCTTGCGCTCGCCGGCCATGAGCGCCGCATGGGCGGCCTCCGCGAGAAGGTCCAGATAGCGAACCGACTCGTCCGTCGCCCCGCAGACCGGGTACGCACCGACCTGATCGGGCGGGCGCACATCCAGACGAGTCTCCCAGTCCGCGTCCTCCCACTGCTCCAGAGCCCTGTCCAGCAGGCGGAGTTGCTCGGCGAAGGCATAGCGGCGCCTCGCCTGCACCGCGGCCTCCAGCACCGCGGGGAGCGCTTTGGCGACATCGTGCGCGTAGTACCAGTAGCTGGCGAGACGGGCGGCGCGCTGATCGGGCCGGACCAGCTCGGGAGTTGATTCAAGGGCTTCGGCGTATCTGCGGTTGAGCGCACTGCGCTCGCCCGGCAGCAGATCGTCGCAGACCGCCTCACGGACCAGGGCGTGGCGGAAGCGATAACCTTCGCCGTCCTCAGTGGGCGCCAGCACCTTTGCCTCGACGGCGGCACGCAGCGCGCCGATCAACTCGCTCTGTGTTTCCTCGGCCACCTCGGCGAGCAGCTGGTACTCCACAGTGGAGCCGCCTTCGGCCACCAGCCGGACCACCTGCTGGGCAACCTCGGGCAGCGCCTCGACCCGGACCAGGAGCAGGTCGCGCAGCGAATCGCTGATGTCGGAGTCGCCACTGCTGGTGGCCAACTCCTCGACGAAGAACGGGTTTCCCTCGGAGCGCTCGAATATCTGCTCCACCAGCTCGGGCTCGGGCTCGCGCACTCCCTGGATACCGGCGATCTGGGCGCGCACCTCGTCCTGGCTGAGCCGGGGCAGCTCGATCCGCTGCACGGAACGCAGCCGGTCGAGCTCGGCGAGGAACGGCCGCAGCGGGTGCCGCCGGTGAATGTCGTCGGAGCGGTAGGTGGCGACGAGCACCAACTGCGCACGGTGCAGCGATCGCAGGAGGTAGGCGAGCATCTCGCGGGTGGAGCGGTCCGCCCAGTGCAGATCCTCGATCACGAGCACCAGAGTGCGATCCTGCGCGAGGGCCTCCAGCAACCGGCCGCTCAACTCGAAGAGTCGCGCGCGGCCGTCCTCCTCACGGAACTCCCGGGCCGCGTCGCCCAGCTCGGGCAACAGCCGCGCGAGCTCGCCCTCCTGCCCGGCGGCGGCGTCGGTGAGCTCTTCACCCAGCTCCCGGTGCAGCGAACGCAGCACCGTCGACACCGGCGCGAACGGCAGTCCTTCGGCTCCGATCTCGATGCAGCCGCCCACAGCGGCAACGGCACCGGACGCCCGCACGACATCGAGGAACTCCTCGACGAGCCGGCTCTTGCCCACTCCAGCCTCGCCACCGACGACCAGGAGCTGTGGCTCACCGGTGCCGGCACGGGAGAGGGCTCGTTCGAGGGTGGACAACTCGGCCTGGCGGCCGACGAATACGGGGCTGATGCTCGATGCCTGCACAGGTCCGAGCATCGCATGGGGCACAGGAAACACGGCAGGGCCTGTCGCGGGTGAGCTGCCGGACCGCCGGTCAGGCAGCCTTCACCCAGCGACGGGCGCGCTCGGCGACGCGCTCGGCCACACGGTCGGCAAGCGACTGGGCCGCCTCGGCCCGCACGACCTCGCGGGCAAGGCGGTCCGCCTCTGCCGCGGCGTGCAGGTCGGCGATACGGGACTGGTAGACGATCGTGTGCTGCTGCATGACGGGCTCTCCTCTTCACCGGATTCACCGGATCCTCGTTGCGATGCTTCAAGAATCCCCTCTGAGGTGGCCCGGTCACATCGGGCGACTGCCTGATCTATCGACGCCATATGCCTTAGAGAAGGCGCATCAACTGAGTAAGCATCCTTAGATACCTAGGCATTGAGCCGCTTCTCCTCCTTAGTTGACCGACAAGGGCCTGGTGTCCACCGCCTTACCGCGACCCGGCGCGGCCCAGCGCGACCGACCACGAGCGCCCGACCCACACGCGCGCGGAGCCGCACCCGGCACCCGAACCCGGCACTCACACCCAACCCCTCCCTTGACGCCCCTGACGCCTCACATCACACCCCTGCACCCCCAACAACCCCACCCCACACACCACTCCCGCCCCACCACGCCGCGAGGGCCGGACCGTGCGCCGCTGTGCGACACACCGCCCGACCCTCGCCGACCGCGCGCCGGGACCACGTCCCGGCAGCAGCCTCAGCCCTCGACGCCCAGCTTCTCCAGGATCAGCTCCCGGACCCGCGCGGCGTCCGCCTGGCCCCTGGTGGCCTTCATGACAGCACCGACCAGGGCTCCGGCCGCAGCGACCTTGCCGCCGCGGATCTTGTCCGCGATGGCCGCGTTGCCCTCGATGGCCTCGTCCACCGCCTTGCCTAGCGCGCCCTCGTCGGAGACGACCTTCAGGCCGCGCTTGTCGACGACCTCGTCGGGCGTGCCCTCTCCGGCCAGCACACCCTCGATGGTCTGCCGCGCCAGCTTGTCGTTGAGCGAGCCCTCGGCCACCAACTCACAGAGTCGCGCGACCTGTTCGGGGGTGATCGGCAGCGATCCGAGGTCGACCCCGTCCTCGTTGGCGCGACGGGCGAGCTCGCCCATCCACCACTTGCGGGACTGGTCGGCCGGCGCACCGGCGTCGATCGTGGCGAGGATCGGGTCCAGCGCCCCGGCGTTCAGAACCGACTGCATCTCGTGCTCGGAGATGCCCCACTCCTCGCGCAGGCGGTTGCGACGAAGGCGCGGCAGCTCGGGCAGCGTGGCGCGCAGCTCCTCCACCCACTCGCGGCTCGGCGCCACCGGCACCAGGTCGGGCTCCGGGAAGTAGCGGTAGTCCTCCGCCTCCTCCTTGATCCGGCCCGAGGTGGTGGAGCCGTCCTCCTCGTGGAAGTGACGGGTCTCCTGGAGGATGGTGCCGCCGGCGTTCAGCACGCCCGCGTGGCGCTGCATCTCGAAGCGGGTGGCCCGCTCCACGCTGCGCAGCGAGTTGACGTTCTTCGTCTCGCTGCGGGTGCCGAACTTCTCCCGGCCGATCGGCCGCAGCGAGAGGTTCACGTCGCAGCGCATCTGGCCCATCTCCATGCGCGCCTCGGAGACTCCGAGCGCCTTGATGAGCTCGCGCAGCTCGGCGACGTACGCCTTGGCCACCTCGGGCGCGCGGGCGCCCGCTCCGACGATCGGCTTGGTGACGATCTCGATGAGCGGGATGCCGGCCCGGTTGTAGTCGAGCAGCGAGTGCGAGGCGCCGTGGATACGGCCGGTCGCACCGCCGATGTGCGTCGACTTGCCCGTGTCCTCCTCCATGTGGGCGCGCTCGATCTCCACGCGGAAGACCTCGCCGTCCTCCAACTGGACGTCGAGGAAGCCGTTGAAGGCGATCGGCTCGTCGTACTGGGAGGTCTGGAAGTTCTTCGGCATGTCCGGATAGAAGTAGTTCTTCCGGGCGAAGCGGCACCACTGCGCGATCTCGCAGTTCAGCGCGAGGCCGATTCGGATCGCGGACTCGACGCCGGTCGCGTTGACCACCGGCAGCGAGCCGGGCAGCCCCAGGCAGGTGGGGCAGGTCTGGGTGTTGGCGTCGGCGCCGAGCGTCGTCGAACACCCGCAGAACATCTTGGTGTTGGTGCCGAGCTCGACATGGACCTCGAGGCCCATGACGGGGTCGTAGGACGCGAGCACGTCCTCGTACGACACCAGGTCAGTGACAGTCACGGAAGTTTGCCTTTCACCTTGCTCGAAACGCTCGGCGCGGGGCCTGTGCCCCACGCGCCGGGCGTTTCAGTCCGCGAGTACATCGAGGTCGCCCTCGTTGCTGATCCGGCGCAGCTCGCGCACCAGCAGCGCGATGCCGGTGGCCACGGCCGCCGCGGAGACGACCGCGTCCACGAGCTGGAGCTTGTCGTGCTCCAGGCGAGCGGTCTTCACCTGCTTGGCGATGCTCACCGCGCCGAACAGCGTGGTGCCGATGGACAGGTAGGTGCCGGCCTTGGACTTCTTGAAGCTCTTGGCCTTGTTGATCTTGCTCACAGTGACGGTGCCTCCTCAAGCAGCGGGTGTCCCCACCGTGCCTGGAAAGCGGCCTCCACGGCCGCACCCACACGGTAGAGGCGGTCATCGGCCATGGCGGGGGCGATGATCTGCAGCCCCACCGGCAGCCCGTCCTCGGGCGCCAGACCGCACGGCAGGGACATCGCCGCGTTGCCGGCCAGGTTGGACGGGATGGTGCACAGATCGGCGAGGTACATCGCCATCGGGTCGTCCGCCCGCTCGCCGATCGGGAAGGCGGTGGTCGGGGTGGTCGGCGAGACGAGCACGTCCACCGACTCGAAGGCCCGCTCGAAGTCCCGGGTGATCAGGGTGCGGACCTTCTGCGCCGAGCCGTAGTAGGCGTCGTAGTAGCCCGAGCTGAGCGCGTAGGTGCCCAGCATGACGCGCCGCTTGACCTCGTCGCCGAAGCCCGCCTCACGGGTGAGCGCGGTGACGTCCTCGGCCGAACGCGTGCCGTCGTCGCCGACCCGCAGGCCGTAGCGCATGGCGTCGAAACGGGCGAGGTTGGAGGAGCACTCGCTGGGCGCGATCAGGTAGTACGCGGCCAGTGCCTTAATGAAGGACGGGCAGGAGATCTCGACGATCTCGGCACCCAGCTCCCGCAGCAGCTCCACCGACTCCTCGAACCGCTGCATCACACCGGCCTGATAGCCCTCGCCGGCGAACTCCTTGACGACGCCGACGCGCACACCTTTGACGCCGCCCTCACGGCCCTCCCGCGCCGCGGCGACGACCTGCGGGACAGCGGCGTCGATGGAGGTGGAGTCCATCGCGTCGTGGCCGGCGATCGCCTCGTGCAGCAGGGCCGCGTCGAGCACGGTGCGGGCGCAGGGGCCGCCCTGGTCGAGCGAGGAGGAGAAGGCCACCATGCCGTAGCGGGAGACGCCCCCGTAGGTCGGCTTCACTCCCACGGTCGCGGTCACGGCGGCCGGCTGACGGATGGAACCGCCGGTGTCGGTGCCGATCGCCAGCGGGGCCTGGAAGGAGGCGAGCGCGGCGGAGGAACCGCCGCCGGAGCCGCCCGGAATGCGGGTGAGGTCCCAGGGGTTGCCGGTGGGGCCGTACGCGCTGTTCTCCGTGGAGGAGCCCATCGCGAACTCGTCCATGTTGGTCTTGCCGAGGATCACCACGTCGGCTTCCTTGAGCCTGCGGGTGACCGTCGCGTCGTACGGCGGGACCCACCCTTCGAGGATCTTGGAGCCGACCGTGGTCGGTACGCCCTCGGTGGTGAAGATGTCCTTGAGCGCCAGCGGAACGCCGGCCAGCGGGCCGAGCTTCTCGCCGCGCTCCCGCTTCTCGTCCACCCGGCGGGCGGCGGCCAGCGCGCCCTCCCGGTCGACGTGCAGGAAGGCGTGCACCTTCTCGTCGACGGCCTCGATGCGGGCCAGGTGGGCCTCGGTCACCTCGACAGCGGTGACGTCGCCGGCGGCGATGCGCGCCGCGGTCTCGGCCGCGGTCAGTCTGGTCAGATCAGCCATGCCGGTCACTCCTCGCCCAGGATCTGCGGGACCTTGAAACGCTGCTGCTCCTGCGCGGGGGCGCCGGAGAGCGCCTGGTCCGCGGTGAGACTCGGCCGGACCTCGTCCGGGCGCATCACGTTGGTCAGTGGAAGCGGGTGCGAGGTCGGCGGAACATCCTCGTCGGCGACCTCGGAGACGGCGGCGACCGCTCCGATGATGTCGTCGAGCTGTCCGGCGAAGTGGTCGAGCTCCTCGTCCTTCAGCTCCAGGCGAGCCAGCCGGGCGAGGTGAGCGACCTCCTCGCGCGTAATGCCAGGCATGCGGCGATCCTTAGGGGTTCTTGGCAGTCTGGTCCGGAGCGACTCCGGATCGGTTGCCCAATCCTATGGCGCGCGGCGCACTGGATGCCGCCCGCCCGTGGGGAGCGGGCCGCGGCAAGGAGCCGACGCGGGCCTCAGCTCCGGCCGCGACCCGCTCTGCCCTGCGGCGACAGCGGTTTGCGCATCGGCTGGGTCTCGGAGGGGTCCCGCTCCGCGCCGGCGCTTTCCGCGGGCGGCTCGGCCGGGGCCGGAACCGACGCGGGCTCGGCCCGCTCCGGGTCCTGGACGAGCGCGGGCGGCACCGGCGCCCGCACCGAGTCGCGGGCGCGCAGCCAGGACGTCGCCTCGGCCGGCGGCAGCGCGGCCGAGACCAGCCAGCCCTGTACGGCGTCGCAGCCCAGGTCCCGAAGGCGCTCCCAGGTCTCGTCGTCCTCCACGCCCTCGGCGACCACCAGCAGACCGAGCGAGTGGGCGAGGTCGATGGTGCAGCGGACGATCTCGGCGTCCTGAGTGTCGATCGCCAGCCGGGCGACGAAGGAGCGGTCGATCTTCAACTCGCTGACCGGCAGCCGCCGCAGATGCACGAGCGAGGAGTAACCGGTGCCGAAGTCGTCCAGCGACATCTTCACCCCGTGGCCGGTCAGTGCCGCCAGGGTGGCCGCCGCCTGCTGGGGCTCCTCCAGGAGCACATGCTCGGTGATCTCCAACTGGAGCGCGGAGGCCGGTACGCCGTGCCGGGCGAGCCGGGCCGCGACGGAGCCGGCGAAGCCGGGACTGTGCACATCCCTCGGGGAGACGTTGACGGCGACCGGGACGTCCAGGCCGGCCGCCCGCCAGTTGGCGACCTGGAGCAGTGCGGTCTCCAGCACGTACTCGGTCAGCCGCGGCATCAGCCCGGAGCTCTCCGCGATGGCGATGAACTCGTCCGGCGGGACCCTGCCGCGCTCCGGGTGCCGCCAGCGCACCAGGGCCTCCAGCCCCGCCACCTCGCCGTTGAACCGCACCTTGGGCTGGTAGTGCAGCTCCACCTCGCCGGCGTCCAGGGCGCGGCGCAGATCGCCCAACAGACCCAGCCGGTCCGGGGTGTTGCCGTCGCGGTGGCTGTCGTAGACCTCCACGCCGCTGCGGTCCCGCTTCGCCGCGTACATGGCCACGTCGGCACGGCGCAGCAGCCCCTCGGCCTCGTCCGCGTGGTCGGGGAAGACCGCGACACCGGCGCTCGCCTCCAGGACCAGGGTCAGCCCGTCCAGATCCAGTGGTGAACCGAGAGCTGCGACCAGGGTGCGGGCGGAGCGCTGGGCGCTCGTGGCCGAATGGGTCTGCGGCAGCAGCACGGCGAACTCGTCGCCGCCCAGACGGGCCGCCTCGGCGCCGCGGGGCAGTGCGAGGCGGAGCCGGTCGGCGATCTGCAACAGCAGCCGGTCGCCGGCGAGATGGCCGAGGGTGTCGTTGACCGAGCGGAACCGGTCGAGGTCTATCAGGACGAGAGCGGACTTGGTCTGCTGCCGCTCGGCCTCGTCCAAGGCCATCCGGGCCCGCTCCATGAGCCACATGCGGTTCGGCAGACCCGTCAGAGGGTCGCGCAGCTGCTCCTCGGCGCGAGCCCGCGCCATCCACAGGGTGGAGTCGACGGCGATGAGCGGTATGGCGAACAGCGGGAGCAGCAACGGCATGTGGACCGCCACCACCACGATCAGCGGCGAGAGGCCGAGCAGGGCGACGCAGAGCAGGGCCTGGCGGACCAGCGCGCCCCGGGTCGCGGTCGGCAGGCCGCCGCCGCGCGGTGAGAGGCAGAACCAGAGCAGCAGCCGGGTGACCAGCAGATAGGTGCAGGCGGCGATGAGCACTTCGGGCACGGCTGCCGGCTGCCAGTCCCCCGGCGTCCAGGGCGACTCCACGGAGTGGGAGGTGCCGAACGCTGCCATGGTGAGCGCCGAGGCGCCGATGCCGAGGATGTCCGCGGCGCCGTGCACCAGCGCCTCCCGACGGCGACTGCGGCGCGCGACCGCGACCAGGACGACCAGGACAAGACTGACGAGCGCGGCCGGCACCCAGCCGTACAGCAGCAGCACCGCCAGGGTGAGGGCGGCACCCGAACCGGTGCCGCCCCACCAGCGGTCGCGCCCGAGCGCGACGAGATGGCCGACGATGATGCCGGTCAGGATCGCCAGGCCCCAGCCGACCGTGCTGCCGGGGAAGAGCGCCCGGCCGTCGTCGAGCACCCGGAGGACGCCGACCAGCAGCGCCAGGAGCGCACCGACGACCACCAGAGCGGGCAGCGCGAAGCGCTGATCCTCCCGCGCGCCGTACAACCGAGAAGGCTTCACTCTCTGTGAGTGCCGCTCCTGGGGACCCGCGAAACCGGGACGGGGAGGGCGAGTTCTCGCTCGCGCCGCCCGGTCCTGCGGATTCTGCTGCATGCGTCCCTCTCCCGGCCTTCAGTGCCATGCCACGGCGGGCGCGCGGAAGCTGCTGGTGGCGCCCGCTTCGGGGCAGCAGTCGCCGGGTGTCCGAAAGCCCGGCCCCGCGGACCCGGACACGCGCTCCACCAGGCCCCTCTCCCGCGTCCACCGAAAAAGGTGACGGCGAGTCAACCAGGGCGCTCCGTACGGCCGTTCAGTCGAACGTTACCCAACTGCCCAGGCTATTCAGTCGGGTTTACCGCACTTTCCCTGGCCGCATCGGGCCCTTCGGCCAGCAGGACGCCGAGGCCGGCGTCGTCCAGAAGGGGCACCTTGAGCTGGACGGCCTTGTCGTACTTGGAGCCCGGACTGGCGCCGGCGACGACGAAGTGGGTCTTCTTCGACACCGATCCGGTCACCTTCGCGCCCTGCTGCTGGAGCGCGTCCCGCGCCGCGTCGCGGGTGTAGGAGTCCAGGGTGCCGGTCACCACGACGGTCAGGCCGTCCAGCGGTCTCGGCCCGCTCTCCTCGCCGCCCTCCTCCTCCATGCGCACTCCGGCGGCCCGCCAGCGCTCCACGATCTCTCGGTGCCACTCCTCCGCGAACCAGCTCTTGAGGGACGCCGCGATCGTCGGTCCGACACCCTCGGTGACGGCGAGCTCCGTCTCCTCCGCCTCGGCGATGCGCTCCAGCGAACGGAACTTGCGCGCCAGCGCCTCGGCGGCGACCGGGCCGACGTGCCGGATGGAGAGCCCGGTGATGACCCGCGCGAGCGGACGCTCCTTGGCCGCGCGGATGTTCTCCAGGAGGGCCAGGGTGTTCTTCCGGGGCTCGCCCTTCTGGTTGGCGAACAGGGTGACGACCTTCGGCTCGCCGGACTCCGGGTCGCGCTTGGGCAGCCCGCTGTCCTGGTCGAGCACGTACGTCTTGATGGGCAGCAGCTGCTCCACCGTCAGGTCGAACAGCCCTCCCTCGTCGCGCAGCGGGGGCTCGGCGGGCTCCAGCGGCTGGGTCAGAGCGGCTGCGGCCACATAGCCGAAGTGCTCGATGTCCAGCGATTTGCGCCCGGCGAGGTAGAAGAGCCGCTCGCGCAACTGGGCCGGGCAGGAACGGGCGTTGGGGCAGCGGAGGTCGATGTCGCCCTCCTTCATCGCCCGCAGCTCGGTGTCGCAGTCCGGGCAGTGGGAGGGCATCACGAACTCGCGCTCGCTGCCGTCCCGCAGGTCCGCCACCGGCCCGAGGATCTCCGGGATGACGTCGCCCGCCTTGCGCAGCACCACCGTGTCACCGATGAACACGCCCTTGGCGCGCACCACTTCCTGGTTGTGCAGGGTGGCGAACTCCACCTCGCTGCCGGCCACCGTCACCGGCTCCACCACGGCGTACGGCGTGACTCTGCCCGTCCGGCCGACACCGACCCTGATGTCGACGAGCCTGGTGTTCACCTCTTCGGGCGGGAACTTCCAGGCGATCGCCCAGCGCGGCGCCCGGGAGGTCGAGCCCAGCCGCCCCTGCAGCGGGATCTCGTCGAGCTTGACGACCGCGCCGTCGATCTCGTGCGCCATGCCGCGCCGGTTGGCGGCGGCGTCCTTGATGAACTTCCGCACACCTTCGAGCGAATCGACCACGCGGTTGTACCGCGAGGTCGGCAGTCCCCACTCGGCCAGCAGCTCGTACGCCTCGGAGAGCCGGCTCATGCTCTCGCCCTCCAGCGCCCCGATGCCGTGCACCAGCATGCGCAGCGGGCGGGTGGCGGTGACCTTCGGGTCCTTCTGGCGCAGTGAACCGGCCGCGGCGTTGCGCGGGTTGGCGAAGGGGGTCTTGCCCTCGCCGACCAGCCGGGCGTTGAGGTCGGCGAAGCTCTCCATCGGGAAGTAGACCTCGCCGCGCACCTCGACGAGGTCGGGCACCCGCTCGCCGCTCAGCCGGTGCGGAATGTCCTCCAGCGTGCGGACGTTGGGGGTGATGTCCTCGCCGGTGCGGCCGTCGCCCCGGGTGGCGGCGCGCACCAACCGGCCCTGCTCGTAGGTGAGGTTGACCGCGAGTCCGTCGATCTTGTGCTCGCAGAGGAAGTGGTAGGACAGCCCCTCCAGCTCACGGGCGATCCGGTCCGCCCAGGAGTCGAGCTCCTCCTCGTCGAAGGCGTTGTCCAGCGAGAGCATCCGCTCGCGGTGGGCGACCTCGGTGAACTCCGTCTCGTAGCGGCGGGCCACCTGCTGGGTCGGCGACTGCGGGGTGCGCAGCGAGCCGTACTGCTCCTCCAGCGCCTCCAACTCCCGCAGCAGCCGGTCGAACTCGGCGTCGCTGACGACCGGGGCGTCCTTCACGTAGTACCGGAAGCGGTGCTCGTCGACCTCCTCGGCCAGGGCCGCGTGCCGCTGCTGTGCCTCGGCCGGTACACCTGTCTCTTCGGCAGCCACCGTCTGTTCCTCCCGTTACTCAGGGTCGTTGGCGAGGGATCTCGCCGACCGGGCGCAGTGGGCGAGGGCACGCCGGGCGTACGCCGGAGAAGCTCCGGCGAGCCCGCACGAGGGGGAGACCACCACCGATTCGGTGAGCAGCCCCGGTGACAGGCCCAACCTGCGCCACAGCGACCTGACTCCCGAGACGCTACCGTCCGGGTCTGACAATTCCGCCGCGTCGCTCCCGGCGCCCGGTACGACGCCCGCGAACAATGCAGTGCCGCCCTCGACGGCCTCGCCCAGCGCCTCGTCGTCACGCTCGGTCAGCAGAGCCGCGTCGAAGGAGATGCCGGTGACCCCAGCCCTGCGCAGCAGCGCGAACGGCACGTCCGGAGCGCAGGAGTGCACCACCACCGGCGCCCCGTCGGCCACCGCGACGAAGTCCCGCAGCACGCCCTCCACCACCGCGCGGTCCACCGCACGGTGGGTGCGGTAGCCGCTCGCACTCGCCACCCGACCGGCCAGCACCGCGGTCAGCGAGGGCTCGTCGAGCTGGAGCACGGGCTCGGCGCCGGGCACCCGGCGCCGCAGCTCGGCGAGGTGGCCGCGCAGCCCCTCGGCGAGCGAACCGGCCAGGTCCCGGCAGGCGCCGGCGTCCGAGAGCATCGCCTCCCCGCCGCGCAGCTCCATCGAGGCGGCGAGCGTCCACGGTCCGACGGCGGAGACCTTCAGCGGGCCCCGGTAGCCCTGGGTGAACTCCTCCAGCGCGTCCAGGTCCTCGCCCAGCCAGGCGCGCGCCCGCCGGGTGTCCCGCCCGGGCCGGTCGGCGATCCGCCAGCCGCTGGGCTGGAGGTGCGCGTACAGCTCCACCAGCAGCCCCGCGGTCCGGCCCACCATGTCGGCGCCCGGCCCCCGGGAGGGCAGTTCGGGCAGATACGGCAGCGCCTCGAGGCTCTCGACGACGGTCCTGACCGACTCTCTGACGTCCTCGCCCGGCATCGAACCGATCCCGGTGGCGGCGCCGGGGCCCCAGCTGAACTTCCCTGTCTCACTCACGCCCGGAAGCCTACGGAATCCCGCAGCGGCCCCGTCCCCACCGGCCCCTTCGGCCGGCCCGCCGGCAGTCGGTCGCGGCAGCAGCCGGGGCCCCGCCGAACGCACGCCGCCACCGGTTCGGCCGGCCCGGGCGCCTACGGTCGCCCGCTGCCGGGCCATCCGGCCGGACGCCGTCAGGAGCCGGGGCGCACCGTGAGGTCGGTCAGGTGAGCGTCGCGCGGCAGGTCGATCGCGGCGAGGACGGTCCTGGCCACCGAAGCCGGGTCGATCCACGACTGCGGGTCGTACTCCTTGCCCTCCTGCCGGTGCACCTTGGCCTGCATGGGGGTGGCGGTGCGACCCGGATAGACGCTGGTGACACGTACGCCCGCGGCTGCCTCCTCGCCCCGCAGCGAGTCGGCGAGCGCCTTGAGCCCGTGCTTGCTCGCGGCGTAGGCGCTCCAGTGCGGGTGCGCGTGGAGGCCTGCGCCGGAGTTGACGAAGACGACGTGACCGCGGACCAGTCGCACCTGCGGGAGCATCAGGCGGGTCAGCTCGGCCGGCGCCACCAGATTGGCGGCAAGCGTCGCGTCCCACACCTTCGGGGTGAGTTCGTCCACCCGGCCGAGGTCGACGACTCCCGCGATGTGCAGCAGCGAGTCCAGCTCGGCGGGCATCGTCTGGTGGCCGAACGCCCAGGAGAGCCGGGACGGTTGGGCCAGATCGCCGACGAGGGTGCGCAGTCGCCCGCCGTGCTCCTCGGCCACCGGCGCGAACTGCGCCGCCGTCTCCTTCGCCCGACCGGCGTCCCTGGCGAGCAGCCAGACCTCGTCGCCCCGCTCCAGCAGTGCGCGCGCCACCTCCGCTCCGATGCCCGAGCCGGCTCCCGTGATCAGATGCGTTGCCATGTCCACATGATGACGCACCGGCAGCCGGCGTCGTGACGGGCACCCATATGCGAGCGCGGCGTCGGAGTGCGGGAGGCGGAGCAACTTGCTGGTCAGCCAGCGCGTCGCGGGCCCGCTCGGTATGCTGCACGAGCAGTTCCGACATAAAGCGCAAATCCCACGGAGTAGCGGGGTCGAAATGGCAAAGCGCACGTCGTTCAGCACCCGGGACATCGGCATAGACCTCGGCACCACCAACACCCTGGTCTGCAGCCGAGGCAGAGGGATCATCCTGAACGAACCGTCAGTCGTCGCGGTCGACTCCGCGAACGGCAAGGTGAGGGCCGTCGGCAGGGAAGCAGCGGACGCGGTGGGCCGCGCCTCGGGCTCGGTGGTCGCGTCCCGGCCGCTCGGCAAAGGAGTCATCACCGATCTGGACGCGGCGGAGGCGCTGCTGAGGCGCTGTCTGCGCAGGGCCCGCACCGCCCGCGCCCGCGCACCCCGTGCGATCGTCTCGGTCCCCCGGGGCATCACCGAGGTCGAACGACAGGCCGTGCTCCAGACCACCGCACGGGCCGGGGCCAGGTCCGTCCATCTGGTGGAGCAGCCGATGGCCGCCGCGATCGGCGCCGGTCTGCCGGTGTACGAGCCCCAGGGGTCGATGGTCGTGGACCTGGGCGGCGGCACCACCGAACTGTCGATCATCTCGCTGGGCGGCACCGTCATCTCGCGGTCCTGCCGGATCGCCGGCGACTCGCTGGACGCGGCGATCGTCGCGCACGCCGACCGCGAGCACTCCGTGACCATCGGCGAAAGCACCGCCGAACGGGTCAAGTTGGAGCTGGGCCGCGGCGCGGGCGTCCAGGTGCACGGACGCGACAAGTCGACCGGCATGCCCAAGTACGCCGACCTCAGCACCGCCGAACTGCTGGAGGTCGTCGAGCCGGCGCTGGA
The DNA here is from genome assembly GCF_023072595.1 of Streptomyces sp. XM4193. Taxonomy (GTDB): domain Bacteria; phylum Actinomycetota; class Actinomycetes; order Streptomycetales; family Streptomycetaceae; genus Streptomyces. The sequence goes on along the minus strand of NZ_JALLGK010000005.1, from coordinate 344,838 downwards.
GGCCATCACCGAGATGGTCACCTCGGCCTTCGACGAGTGCCCGCCCGAGCTCTACAGCGACATCATGGAGCGCGGCATCGTCCTCACCGGCGGCGGCGCCCTGCTGCGCGGCCTGGACGAGCGCATCTCCCGCACCACCGGGATGCCGGTGGTGGTCGCCGACGATCCGACGACCTGCGTGGCCCTGGGCACCGCGCGCTGCCTGGCCGAGTACGACCAACTGGCCGCTCTCTTCGGCCGTCCGCGACTGCTGGCACACGCCGCCTGAGCCGCCACCGCCCGGCCTCTCCGCCCCCGTCCCCCGACGTGCCGTTCCCCCGGTTGCGTCCCGCCGGCCCGGGCCCCCTCGCCGCGCGCCCGGTGCACGAGCCGCGCACACGCGCGTGCCGTCGGCAGGTCGTACGCTGGCGAACGGGGTCCGAGAATCCACGAGCAGCACGAAAGTGAGTGGTCCAAGGATGTACGCCGTCAAGAGCACGCTTCCGGACGAAGACCTCAAGGTGGTGGCCGGGGTCCTGCAGGGCGCGCTGGTCGACCTCGTCGACCTGTCGCTGGTCGCCAAGCAGACCCACTGGAACATCGTCGGCCCGCGGTTCCGCTCGATCCACCTCCAGCTCGACGAGGTGGTCGACACCGCGCGCCAGTACAGCGACACCGTCGCCGAGCGCGCCTCGGCCCTCGGGGTGTCCCCCGACGGCCGGGTGGGGACCGTCGCCGCGACGACGGGCATCAGCACCGTCGCGGAGGGCTGGCAGCAGGACACCGACGCGGTCGACGCGATGGTCAACTCGCTGAGCGGGGTCGTCAGCCGCATGCGCGACCGGATGAAGGCCGCGGGCAAGGCCGACCCGGTCACCGAGGACATCTTCATCAGCCTCACCGGCGAGTTGGAGAAGCACCACTGGATGTTCCAGGCCGAGAACGGCAGCTGACGCCGCGCTCGCCGCGTCGAGAGCGGCCGGGCCGATACGAGACCGCGCCCGGCGGCCGTGCTTACACCACGGCCGCCGGGCGCGGTCGTGCGGGCGGTCGGCGGCAGAGACGTCAGGAGTGACAGAGGCGTCAGGGGCGCACGGGAAACGACGGCGCGAGCCGACCGCCCGTCGGGGCCGTTGTCAGTGGCGGTGGCTAGGTTGGGTCGCGTGTTCACACTGATGACTTACGCAGGCCCCGAGGACACCGCCCATGTGACCCGCACCGGCGGTGTCCCGCTGGTGCCCCCGGGGTTCGAGTGGCCGTCCTGCGGCGAGTGCGGGCTGCCCATGCGGTTCATCGCCCAACTGCGCCTGGACGAGCTGGCGGAGCAGGGCCCGAAGGGATCCGCCGAGGGCAGCGGCACGCTCGCCGTCTGGATGTGCCAGAACGACCCCGGGATGTGCGACGAGTGGGACCCGGCCTCGGGCGGCAACACCGCGAGGCTCTTCCCTGCCGAGGCGGCGCTCACGGCCGCCGAGCCGCCTCGGGGGGAGACGCTGGTGGCCGCGAGCGCCGCCGTCGCCCACCAGCAGGTGGAGGCCGCCAACTACGACGAGGCGAGAGGCAGTTGGGCCGAGAGCCGAGGCGTGTCGCCGCGGCAGGTGCTCGGAGCGTGGGGCGGCGAGCCCAGCTGGCTCCAGGGCGAGGAAGTGCCCGAGTGTCCGGCGTGCGAGGGTCGGATGTCCTTCGCGGCGCAGTTGGAGGAGGGCCACGACCACGAGTCGGACCTGGGGTTCGGCGGTGGCGGGTGCGGCTACGCGTTCTTCTGCTCGCCGTGCGGCGAGGCCGCGTTCCTCTGGCAGTGCTGACGGCCCGCGGGGGCATCCTGCGAGGCGTCCCGCCGGCGCTCCGGCGGCAGCCTCGGCGGGAGGTGTGCCGCGGCGGCGCACGGTCAGGAGGCCCGCTTGCGGCTCGCGGCCTTCTTCGCCGGCTCGGTGCGCTTGGCCGCGGTCTTCTTGGCGCTGCCGCGGGCAGCGGCCTTCTTGGTGGTCGCGGAGCGCCCGCCGCCTGTCGCGGACTTCTTCGCCGCCTTGGACGCCTTCGCGGCGGGCCGCTTGGCGGTCTTCGCGGACGCCCCCTTCTTCCCGCGCCCGCCCGACCCGCCGGCCGAGGGCAGCGCCGAAGTCGCCTTCTTCTGCGGCGACTTCAGCTCCGTCACGGTCGCCTCGGACTCGCCCCTGGCCTCCCGCGCGGCGGCGACGCTGCTCTCCAGCGCGGACATCAGATCGATCACCTTGCCGCCGCTCGGCGCCGCTGCCGGCTCCGAGGGCGAGCGGCCCTGCTGCTTGGCCGCGACGAGCTCCTGCACCGCCTCCCGGTACTCGTCGTGCAGCTCGCTCCAGTCCAGCTCGCCGAGCGACTCCATCAGCGTCTCCGCCATGTCCAGCTCCGCCTCGCGCACGGTCACGGAGGCATCGGGCGCCATCCCGCCGGCGGAGCGGACCTCGTCGGGCCAGAGCATCGAGTGCAGTACGAGCGTGTCGTCCACCACCCGCAGCAGGCCGAGCGCCTCCCTCCCCCGCAGCGCGAACTTGGCGACGGCGGCTTTGCCCGAGCGGGTCAGTGCCGAGCGGAGCAGCACGTACGGTTTCGCCGCGGCCGCGTGGTCGGTCGCCAGGTAGTAGGGCTTGTCCAGCTGGATCGGGTCGATCTCGGAGGCCGGCAGAAAGCTCAGGATCTCGATGGTCTTGGCGGTGGGCAGCGGCAGCGAGGCCAGGTCCTCCTCGGTGAGCACGACGGTGGACCCGTCGTCAGCCGTGTAGCCCTTGCCGATCTCGTCGGACTGGACCTCGACGTCCTCCAGATCGCAGAACTTCCGGTAGCGGATACGGCCGCCGCAGCCCTCCTTGGTGTGCACCTGGTGGAAGCTGACCCGATGGTTCTCGGTGGCGCCGTACAGCTGGATCGGGATGCTGACCAGCCCGAAGGAGAGAGACCCCTTCCAGATCGATCGCACGAGATCACCTCACTTGACCGCTTTGTGCGATTCTCAGGGTATGTCGCCGATGACGGTCGTGGAGGGTCGACGGGTTGCGCTGAGCAACCTGGAGAAGGTGCTGTATCCGGACGGCACCACCAAGGGGGAGCTGCTGCATTTCCATGCCGCCTGCGCTTGGGCCGTGCTGCCGCACCTCGCGGGCCGCCCGGTCAGCTTTCTGCGCTTCCCCGACGGCCCCTCCGGCCAGCGCTTCTTCGCCAAGAACGTGCCGCCGGGCACACCCTCCTGGGTCGCCACCGCGCAGGTGCCGCGGCGGGACGCCCCGCACGCCCGCCAAGTACTGCTGAACGATCTGCCGAGCCTGATCTGGTCTGCCAATCTGGTGACCGAGCTGCACGTACCCCAGTGGCGGGCCGCGTCGCCGGATGCGGCCGACCGGCTCGTGGTGGACCTCGACCCCGGCAGTCCGGCGACCATCGCGGAGTGCTGCACGGTCGCGCTCTGGCTGCGCGAGCGACTGGCCACGGACGGCATCTCGGCACTCCCCAAGACATCCGGCTCGGCCGGGCTCCATCTGCTCGCGGCCATCGCCCCCACTCCGTCCGAGGAGGTGGTGGCGTACACGCGCGGCCTCGCGCAGGAGGCGGAGGCCGCCCTGCCCGGGCTCGCGGTGCACCGGATGGACAAGTCACTGCGGCGCGGCCGGGTTTTCATCGACTACAGCCAGAACTCCCGCGCCAAAACGACGGCCGCCCCGTACACCGTGCGCGCCGGCGCACACGCCCCCACCGTCTCCACCCCCGTGACCTGGGACGAGGTCGGCGACTGCACCGAACCCGACCAGTTGAGCTTCGACATCCGCTCGGTCCCGGAACGACTGGAGCGGCTCGGGGACCTCTGCGCGCCGCTGACCGACGAGGACACGGCACACTCCCTGCCGAAGCCCTGACCGCCGCACCGCGACTCCGCGGCACCGCGACTCCGAGGCGCCGACCTCCACGGCCGCGGGGGGGGTTCGGCCACCGCCCGTCCGGCCCGACCGTCGACAGCCGGCCACGCGACCCCGACCCCGGCGGCCACCCGCAGCCCGCAGCCCGCCGGAACTGATGCCTCGTCAGCAACGCCTGTTCCCTGCCGGGCCGTTCCCCCGTACGGGCGCCCGCGGGGGTCGCAAGCGGAACCGTAGAATCGAGGAATCATGGCCTACCTCGATCACGCCGCCACCACGCCCATGCTCCCGGAGGCGGTACGGGAGATGACCGCGCAACTGCCGCTCGCCGGCAACGCCTCCTCCCTGCACAGCGCCGGGCGCAGGGCTCGCCGGACGGTCGAGGAGTCGCGCGAGCGGCTGGCCGCCGCGCTGGGCGCTCGTCCCTCCGAAGTCGTCTTCACCGCCGGCGGGACCGAGGCCGACAACCTGGCGGTAAAGGGCCTGTACTGGTCCCGGCGGGCAGCCGATCCGTCCCGGCGCAAGCTGCTGGTCAGCCCGGTCGAGCACCATGCGGTGCTGGACGCGGCCCACTGGCTCACCGACCACGAGGGCGCGGAGATCGTGTGGATCGAGGTGGACGGGCACGGCCGGGTCGAGCCCGAGGCACTGCGCGCGGCCGTCGAACGCGCGGATCCGCGGAAGGTCGCGCTGATCACCGCGATGTGGGCGAACAACGAGATCGGCACGCTGCTGCCGGTCCCCCGACTCGCCGCCGAGGCCGCCGAGTTCGACATTCCGCTGCACTCCGACGCGATCCAGGCGGTCGGCCAGGTGGAGGTCGGTTTCGACCACCCGGGGCTGGCGGCCCTGACCGTCAGCGGCCACAAGATCGGCGGCCCGTACGGCGTCGGCGCGCTGCTGCTGGGCCGAGACCAGACTCCGGAGCCACTGCTGCACGGCGGCGGCCAGGAGCGCGACGTACGGTCCGGGACGCTCGACGTGCCCGCGATCGCCGCCTTCGCGGTGGCGGCGGAGCTGGCCGCGCAGCGGCGCGGCGAGTTCGCCGCGCGGGTGGCGGGGCTTCGTGACGAGTTGGTGGCGGCGGTCCGGGCCGCGGTGCCGGACGCGGTGCTCGGCGGAGATCCGGACCCGGCCGGCCGACTGCCCGCCAACGCCCACTTCGCCTTCCCCGGCTGCGAGGGCGACTCGCTGCTCCTGCTGCTGGACGCCCAGGGGATCCAGGCCTCCACCGGATCGGCCTGCACCGCGGGGGTCGCGCAGCCCAGCCATGTGGTGCTCGCCACCGGCGCAGACCCGACGCTGGCGCGCGGCACGCTGCGCTTCTCGCTGGGGCACACCTCGACCGCGGAGGACGTGCGCGAGCTGGCGAAGGTGATCGGCCCGGCCGTGGAACGCGCCCGCACCGCAGGGCTCAGCTGAGCCGCCCCCACCGCGCGTACGCCCCGGGCCCGGCGCCGCACGGCCGCGGAAAACCGAGCCGCTTCGCCCGGCCACGCACACCGCCCGTACGCCGAGCGGCGCGCGCCACCGGTCGGACACCGACCGGCCGGACGCCGCTGCTCCGGGCGCGGGCCCAGGAGCGCGCGGCTCAGCCCCTGCTGCCGCCGGCCGCTCCCGGATCGGCGGTGGGGCGCGGCGGGACGGCCCTGACCAGGCGCAGATAGCGCTCCCAGTCCCAGTGCTCCCCCGGGTCGGTGTGGTCGGCACCGGGCACCTCGTGGTGGCCGATGATGTGACGGCGGTCCTTCGGTATGGAGTGCCGGTCGCAGATGTCGGCGGTCAGCTTCGCGGATGCGCGGTACATCTCCTCGGTGAAGCCCTCCCTGCGGTCGACGAAGCCCTCGTGCTCGATGCCGATGCTTCGCTCGTTGTACTCGCGGTTGCCCGCGTGGAAGGCGACGTCCAACTCCCGCACGGTCTGGGCGACATGGCCGTCCGAGGTGCGCAGCACGTAGTGCGCGGCGGCGCCGTGGCCGGCGTCCTGGAAGACCTTCAGCGCGACCGCGTAGTCGCCCTGGATGACGTGGACGATCACTCGGTCGATCCGGTAGTCGTCCGGACGGTTTGCGCGGCGCCAGTTGGCCGAGGAGGCGGCGACCCATTCGGCGCCCCGGTGGTCGACCTCGCCCTCCGTGCGCGGCTTTTCGTTCCCCGGAAGCCGCCACCACCAGCGCCGCAGGGTCTCGCGCTGGGTGTAGGCCGCGGAACCGGCCAGCAGCACGGCGCCGCCGCCGAGCAGCAGCCCTCGACGGCTGGGGCCGCTGCGGGCAGGCGGCTCGGAGGACGGTCCCGCGCTGCCGGACCGCGCCGATTCGGGCTCGGTCGTCCCGGGCTCCGCTGTCATGGCTCGCGCCCCTGCCGTGATGGTGTGCCGGTGGTGTTGGTGCTTCCTGCAAGCAGGACGTCTGCGCCGCCCCCAGGGTTCCCCGGACGGCCCCGTACCCTTGAGGGGCTATGACTGATTCGACTGTGCCGCCCGGGCGGCTACGCGTACTGGCCGCCATGTCCGGCGGCGTGGACTCGGCCGTCGCCGCCGCTCGCGCGACCGAGGCGGGGCACGAGGTCACCGGGGTGCATCTGGCGCTCTCCGCGAACCCCAAGTCCTTCCGCACCGGCGCACGGGGCTGCTGCACGATCGAGGACTCCAGGGACGCCCGCCGCGCCGCGGACGTGCTCGGCATCCCGTTCTACGTCTGGGACATGGCCGAGCGCTTCCGCGAGGACGTGGTCGAGGACTTCGTCGCGGAGTACGAGGCGGGCCGTACGCCCAACCCCTGCCTGCGGTGCAACGAGAAGATCAAGTTCGCCGCCCTACTGGACAAGGCGCTGGCCCTGGGCTTCGACGCGGTGTGCACGGGTCACTACGCGACCGTGGTCACCGCCGAGGACGGCACCCGCGAGCTGCACCGGGCGTCGGACATGGCCAAGGACCAGTCGTATGTGCTCGGAGTGCTGGACGAGCGGCAGTTGGCGCACGCGATGTTCCCGCTCGGCGACACCCTGACCACCAAGGAGGAGATCAGGGCGGAGGCCGAGCAGCGCGGTCTGGCGGTCGCGAAGAAGCCCGACAGCCACGACATCTGCTTCATCGCCGACGGCGACACCCAGGGCTTCCTCGCCCGCCGGCTGGGCGTCGCCGAGGGCGACATCCTGGACGAGGACGGCAACCGGGTCGGGGGCCACGAGGGGGCGTACGGCTTCACCGTCGGCCAGCGCAAGGGGCTGCGGATCGGCCACCCCGCCGCCGACGGCAAGCCGCGCTACGTGCTGGACATCTCCCCGGTGGAGAACACGGTCACGGTGGGTCCCCGGGAGGCGCTCGACGTCGTGGGGCTCACGGCGATCAGCCCCCGCTGGTGCGGGAGCCCGCCGCAGGGTCCCGGCACGTACACCGCCCAACTGCGCGCGCACGGCGGCGAGACCACGGTGACGGCCGAGTTGGTGGCGGATCGGTTGGAGGTCGACTTCACCGAGCCGGTGCGCGGTGTCGCACCCGGCCAGGCGATCGTGCTGTACGACGGCACCCGGGTCGTCGGCTCGGCGACCATCTCCCGCACCCGCCGCCCGGAGCGGGTCGGCGGCTGAACTCCCCGGCCGCGTACGGCACTTCGGCCTCCCGGCCGGTCGCCGCCGCCCGGCGGGGCCGACGCGGGCGCCTCATCGGCGGCCCGCGCCGGCTGCGGTCACCGGGCGGGGAAGTGCGAGGGCTTCGGCTTGATCTTCGCCAACTGCCGCGACTGGGCGACCAGTCGATCCTCGCTGTCCCACACCTCGGCGTCCTCCTCCAGGTAACCGCCCGCCACGTTGCGGGTGGTGAGCGCGACGCGCACCGGGCCGGGCGCGGGTCTGGCCCGTACGTGCGCGGTCAGCTCGACGGTCGGCACCCAGGCGTCGATGCCCAACTCGAAGGCCACCGAGGGCAGTCCGTCCACGGCGAGCAGCAGCGAGAGCGGGTCGTGGTCCCGTCCGTCGGGGAGCGCGAACCAGGCGCGCATCTCCCCCTTGCCGCTGGGCGCGCCGACCGCCCAGCCGACAGTGGCCGGGTCGAGCCGCAGCCTGAGCCGGTGCACGATGGGCGGCATCCGCTCCGCGTCGCCCGGGCTGTGCTCCGCGCCGACGCAGTGCTCCCAGGGCGGGATGTTCGGCGGTTTGGCGGTGGTGCGGACGTCCGCGGGCAGCGCGGAGAGGTCGCCGCAGGTGCCGAGCACCCGTACGCGCTCGACCTCGATGCCGTTCTCGTCCGGCTGGAGCAGCCGGGCCGAGCCGGTGGAGGTGCTGTGCCTGCGGGCCGCCACATCGGTGCGGATGACGGCCGGTCCGGGGGTGGTGCCGCTCAGGTAGTGGGCCGTGATCGTGAAGGGGTCGGGCCGCTCCAGCGCCTCGCCCAGCGCCCGGCCGAGAAGGGCGAGCAGATATCCGCCGTTGAGCCCGGCTCCGACGCTCCAGCCCTCGGGGAGGTCCGCGTCGAAGACTCCGTCCGTACGGAGCCGCACCCGGGTGTCACGGTCGAACTCGCTCGATCCGATCGTTGCTTGGGTCATGCGGATGACGGTACCCGCTCACCTTACTGACGGGTAGGTCAACAAGGGGATCCGCACAGCCGGGTGGGATGATCCGGTCATGCTGCACGTCCTGTACCTGGTGGGTGTCTCCGCCTTCGCCGCCAGCGGCGTCCTCGCCGCGCACCGGGCGAACATGGATCCCTTCGGGGGTCTGGTGCTCGCCTTCGCCGCGGCCGTCTCCGGCGGCACCCTGCGCGATCTCATCCTGGACCGGCACCCGCTCTACTGGACCCAGGACTGGGTGCTGCTGACCGTCGTGGCCGGCGTCGGGGTCGGCACCATGTGCTACCTGCGGTTCTGGAAGCTCCCGCACCGCTCGCTGCTGGTGGTCGACGCGATCGGGCTCGCGGTGGTCACCGTCATCGGCGCCCGCGCGGCGATCGACTCGGAGGTGACGCCGTTGGCCGTCCTCATCCTCGCGGTGCTGACCGGAGTGACCGGCGAGGTCGTACGGGACGTCCTGTGCGGCGAGTTCCCTCCGCTGCTGCTGCGCGAGGACGTCTACGCGACGGCGGCGTTCGCCGGCGCGCTCTGCTACCTGCTGCTGGACACCCTGGACGTGGCCCGGACCCCGGCGACAGTCGTCTCGGCGGGGTTGGTCTTCGCACTGCGCCTGGGTGCGATGTTCTTCGGCCTCTCGCTGCCGCGTCCGCACCGCGAGGACGAGCACGGCAACAGCTGAGCACGGCTGCGGCTGAGCACGGCTGCGGCTGAGCACGGCTGCGGCTGAGCACGGCTGCGGCCCGGCGCCCCGAGAGGGCTGCCGGGCCGCGGTCGAGGAGTGGCTACCCCTCGCGTGCCGGTGCGGGCTCTTCGCGCTCCGCCTGCTCCTCGCGCTCGTGCATCTCGTGCGTGAGCGAGGGCGGGCCGGGAAGCGTCGCGGGGATCGACTCGCCGGACCGCCGGAGCTTGCCCTCGGCGATCTCGGTCGCGTAGTGGCACGCCACCCGGTGGCCGTCGCCGAGGTCCTTGAGCTCGGGCCGGTCGGTCGCGCAGAGCGTGTCCTGCTTCCACGGGCACCTGGTGTGGAAGCGGCACCCCGAGGGCGGGTTGGCCGGCGAGGGGAGGTCACCGGTGAGCAGGATGCGCTCGCGGTTGTCCTCCAGCTCCGGGTCCGGCACCGGTACGGCCGACATCAGCGCCTTGGTGTACGGGTGCTTGGGCTCCGCGTAGAGCAGGTCGCTCGGCGCCTCCTCGACCAGCGAACCCAGGTACATCACGCCGATCACGTCGGAGATGTGCCGGACCACGGCCAGGTCGTGGGCGATGACGACGTACGTCAGCCCCATCGACTCCTGGATCTCCTCCAGCAGGTTGAGGACCTGGGCCTGGATGGAGACGTCGAGCGCGGAGACCGGTTCGTCGCAGATGATGACGTCCGGTTCGAGCACCAGGGCCCGCGCGATACCGATGCGTTGACGCTGTCCGCCGGAGAACTCGTGCGGGTAGCGCGCCAGCGCGTTGGTGGGCAGGCCGACCTTGGCGAGGATCGCCTTGATCTTCTCGCGCCGCTCCTCCTGGTTGGCGCCGATGCCGTGCGCCGCCATCCCCTCGGAGAGGATGGACTCGATGTTCTGCCGCGGGTTGAGGCTGCCCAGCGGGTCCTGGAAGACCATCTGGAGACGTCGGCGCTGCCGTCGCATCTCCTCGTCGGGCAGGCTCGCCAGATCGGTGCCGTCGAAGACGACCTCGCCCTCGGTGATGTCGTTCAGACGCAGCACGGCACGGCCGAGCGTCGTCTTGCCACAGCCGGACTCGCCGACCAGACCGTAGGTCTGCCCGGCCTCCACCGACAGCGAGATCCCGTCGACGGCGTAGACGTGCCCCACCACCCGGTCGAAGATGATGCCCTTCTTGACCGGGAAGTGGACCTTCACGCCCTTGAGTTCGAGCAGGCTCATGAGCTGGCCTCCGTTGTGTCCGCCTTCTCGGTGTCCGCGGACCTGTCGTCGCCGGCGTCGCCCGCGGTGTCCTCGCCCGCGGTCGCCGCCGGGACCGCGTCGCCGTCGTCGTGCGCGTCGCCGTCGTCGTTCGGGGTCGAGCCCTCCACCACCGGGTTCACACAGCGCACCTGGTGTCCGGCGGCCAGCGGCTCGGTGAGCTGCGGCGTACCGGTCAGGCACTCCATCGTGTAGTAGTCGCACCGCGGGGCGAAGGCGCAGCCGTCCGCCCACTCGATGTTGTCGTTGATGGAGCCGCGGATCGGGTTCAGCTTCTCGCCGCGCGGGGCGTCGAGCCGGGGGATCGATCCGAGCAGCCCGTGCGAGTACGGGTGGGTGGGCGCCGCGAAGAGCGGTCTGCGCTCGGCGGACTCGACGACACGACCCGCGTAGAGCACGTTCACCTTGTCGCAGAGCCCGGCGACGACGCCGAGGTCGTGCGTGATCATCAGCAGCCCGGTGCCCTCCTGGTCGACCAACTCCTTGAGGAGTTCCAGGATCTGGGCCTGGATGGTGACGTCGAGGGCGGTCGTCGGCTCGTCCGCGATGAGCAGCCGCGGCGCACAGGCCACGGCCATCGCGATCAGCGCCCGCTGGCGCATACCGCCGGAGAGCTGGTGCGGGTACTCCTTGAGCCGCCGGGTCGGGTCGGGGATGCCGACCCGGTCCAGCAGATGGGCCGCTTCCTTGCGCGCGGCCTCACCCTTCATCCCCCGGTGCCGCTTGAGGATCTCGGTGACCTGGACACCGATGGGGACCACCGGGTTCAGCGAGGACAGCGGGTCCTGGAAGATCATCGCCAGCTGGGTGCCGCGCATGTCGCGCATGCGGTTCTTGCTGAGCGAGAGCAGGTCGGTGCCGTCGTAGTCGGCGGTACCGCCGATGCGTACGCCCTTGTCGGGGAGCAGGCCCATCAGCGCGAGCGAGGTGACGCTCTTGCCGCAGCCCGACTCCCCCACCAGACCGACGACCTGGCCGGGATCGATGTCGAAGGAGACCCCGGACACCGCCTTCGCGTCGCGGCGCCCGCGACGGGTGAAGGTGATGCTCAGTTCGTCCACGGAAAGCAGTGCCATGTCATCAGCTCCGCAGTTTCGGGTCGAGTGCTTCCCGCATGGCCTCACCGAGCAGGGTGAAGCCGAGAGCGGTGATGATGATGCCCACCGCCGGGTAGACCGCGAGCATGGGCGCGTCGTCGAAGAACGCCTGGGACTCCGCGAGCATGACGCCCCACTCCGGGGTCGCCGGGTTGGGGTTGCCCAGTCCCAGGTACGAGAGCGCCGCCGCCTCGATGATGGCGGTCGCCAGACACAGCGTCGCCTGGACGATCACGGGGCTGAGCGAGTTCGGCAGGATCTGCGAGAAGACGATCCGGCGCTTGCGCACGCCCAGCGCCTTCGCCGCCAGCACGTAGTCCGCGCCGCCCTGGGCGAGCATCGCGCCGCGCAACAGCCGGGCGAAGATGGGGATCTGGACCACACCCACGGCGATCATCACCGTGGTCAGGCTCTGTCCGAGCACCGCCGCGATGGAGACCGCGAGCAGCAGCGAGGGCATCGCGAGCATCATGTCGATGACACGCATGATCACGGTGTCGACCTTGCGTCCCGCGTTGCCGCCCAGGGTGAGGGCAGCGCCGGAGAGTCCGCCGAGGATCGCACCCACGGTCAGGCCGAGCAGGGTGGCGACGACACCGACCATCAGCGTCTGGCGCGCGCCGACCAGCATCCGGGAGAACTCGTCGCGTCCGAGCTGGTCGAGCCCGAACCAGTTGCCGTCGCGCGGGCCGACGAAGATGCCCCGGTTGCGGAACACCTCGCCGCGCCACATCTGCGTCGGGTCGTGCGGCGCGACCCAGGGGCCGACGATGGCCAGCACCACGAAGAGGCCGATGACGATCGCACCGATGAGGGCCATCTTGCTGGTGCGCAGACGACGGTACGCCTCCACCCAGAGGCTGGCACCGGTGCTGGTCTCCTGCTTCGCGGTGAGCTCGGCCAGCCGGTCGATCTTGGCTGCTTTCGTGTCGAGACTCATCAGTGCACCCGCACTCTCGGGTCGATCAGGCTGTACGCCACGTCGACCAGCAGATTGATGATGACGAACGTGGCGGCGATGAACATGATGAAGCCCGTGAGCACGGGGTAGTCACGGTTGTCGATCGCGTCCTTGAGGAAGGAGCCGATGCCGCCGAAGGAGAACACCGACTCGGTCAGCACCGCTCCCGACAGCAGACCGCCGGTGAGCAGACCGATCGCCGTGACGATCGGCAGCAGAGCGTTGCGCAGGACGTGCCGGACGCGGACCACGCTCTTGTTGAGGCCCTTGGACTCGGCGGTGCGGATGTAGTCCTCGCCGAGCACCTCCAGCACGCTGGCCCGGGTCATGCGCACCACGATGGCGAGCGGGATGGAGGCGAGCGCGATCGCCGGCAGCGCCAGGTGGTTGATGGCGCCCCAGGCCGCGTCGAACTCGCCGGTCAGCAGACCGTCGAGGACGTAGAACCCGGTGACTTCCGTGGCGTTCATTCCGGTCTCCTGGCGACCGCCGGCGGGGAACCAGCCGAGGTTCACGGCGAAGAGGGCGCGCAGCAGGAATGCCAGGAAGAAGACCGGGATGCAAATACCGAGAAGAGAGCCGGAAACGGCCGCGACATCGAGCCAGCCACCGCGTCTGCGCGCGGCGAAATAGCCGAGCGGAATTCCGACCACAACGGCGAGGAGCATCGCGGAGAGAGCGAGCTCGACAGTCGCCGGAAAACGAAGCATGAGTTCGTCGAGAACCGGCTGACCGGTCTGGCTCGACGTTCCCAGATCACCTTGGAATATTCGCTGGACAAACAGCCAGTACTGCTCCATCACGGGTTTGTCGAGGCCCAGTTGCTCCTCGATCCTCGCCTTTGATTCGGCGGTGGCGCGTTCCCCCAGCATGGCCGCGGCGGGTCCGCCGGGAAGTCGATGCACCCAGAGGAACAGCAGGATCGACAGGCCAGCCAGGGTGGGAATGAGTTGCAGCAGTCTTCGGATCACAAGACGCAGCACGCTCGTTCCCCCTTTCTTTCGTCATAAGGCAGGTCCGCCCGGCCACGAGTGGTGCCGTGGCCGGGCGGACCTGCGCAGTCTGCTGTTACTTGAAGGAGGCCTCCGCGAAGTTCTCCTGCGTCAGCGGGGAGACCTTCGGGGGGTTGACGTCCTTGCCGAACGCGATCGACGGCGGCGAGGAGGAGACCGGAAGGCCGGGCAGGTAGTCCATGACGACCTCGTTGGCCTTCTTGTACAGCTCGACACGCTTCTCCAGGTCCGGCTCGGCACCGGAGTCCTTCACCGCGTCGAACACCTTCTTGTCCTTGAAGCCCCACTCCTTCAGGGGCTCGGCGAACCAGGTGCCGAGGAAGTTGTACGCGTCGTTGAAGTCACCGGTCCAACCCAGCAGGTACAGACCGCACTTGCCGTCGCGGACACTGTCGGAGTAGGTCGGGTTCCACTTCATCGGGTGGGTCTTGACCTTGATGCCGACGTTCTCCAGATCCTTCTGCATGATCTGGTACATGTCCTTGGGCGCCGGCATGTACGGCCGGGTGACCTCGGTCGGGTAGCAGAAGTCGACCGTCAGGTTCTCCTCGCCGGCTTCCTTCAGAAGCTTCTTGGCGTTCTCCGGGTCGTGCTTGATCTCCGGAACCTTGTCGGAGTAGCCCTCGATCGTGTCGGGCACGAACTGCGAGGCTATCTTTCCGCCTTCGGGCAGCTGCGTGTCGACGATGTTCTGCCGGTCGATGGCCTGCGAGATGGCCTGGCGAACCTTCTTGTCCTTCAGCGCCGGGTTCTTCTCCTGCGCCATTCCGACGTAGAAGAGGTTGAACACCTTGCGGACCGGGACCTGGAAGCCCTCCTTCTCCAGGCTCGCCACGTCACCGGGCGCCACCAGGTCGTACCCCTGGATGCCACCGGACTCCAGGGCCTGCTTGCGGCCGTCCTCGGTGTCGATGGTCCGGAAGACGAGGGTGTCCGTCTTGGCCTTGTCGCCGTGGTACCCGTCGAACTTCTTGAGGGTGATCTCCTTGTTGCCCTTGTTCCACTTCTCGATCTCGAAGGGACCGGTGCCCGCGACCGTGCCCGCTTCCTGCGTGTACTTGGGCCGGCTGATCGCGTCGCCGCTGCCGGAGGCGTTCTCCTTCTCGTACTTCTCGATGGCCTTCGGCGAGTGGATCGCCATGGCCTGGAGCGAGAAGCCGCCGGGGAGGTTGGCGGTCGCCTTCTTCACCTTGATGACGGCGGTGTGCTCGTCCTTGGCCTCGCAGCCGACGTAGTTCGACGCCGGGAGGCTGTCGTTCTCGTTCTTCTTGAATCCGCCGAAGACCTTCTGCCAGTAGTACGACAGCAGGTCGGACTGGTAGGTGCCGGTCCAGTTGTACCAGCGGTCGTAGTTCGCGCAGACCGCGTCGGCGTTGAACTTCTCGCCGTCGTGGAACTCGACGTCCTTCTTGAGGTCGAAGGTCCACTCGGTGGCGTCCTTGTTGCTCGACCACTTCGTGGCCAGGCCCGGACTGAACTCCGTGCCGCCAGGCTCGTGTTCGATGAGGGCTTCGAAAGCCTGACGTGTGACCCGGAAGGTCTCGCCATCACTGGAGATGGACGGGTCAAGGGAATCGGGGTCGCCAGCGGCGCCGAACACGAACGGCTTGTCGCCGTTGTCGTCGCCTCGTTCACTGGCACAACCAGTGGCGATCACACCGACCGCAAGGGCTGCCGCGAGCGTACGGGCCACCCTCGATCTGGTTTTACGCATGGGTCCACCTCAGGGGTCAGTGGTGGTGCAGGAGCTCTAGTCGCCCGCACATTACTGCGCATCCACATAGGTGTGAACCGTCCGCATGTCGGTGATACCGAGCTGAGACCAGAGGCCCTCGCAGAGTTGTCGTTTACCTGCCCATACCGCCCATTCGGACCGTCAGGAGCAGGGCGGCGAGCAGTAATGAAGCCGTTATGAAAGGCCCTTCGGGCCGCCCGAACACCCTCGGCCGAAAGCCGCGGAATTCCCGAACCGTGCCCCGTGCAAGGAGTTTGGCGGGACGCCCCCGCGCCCGGGGCCGTCCGCTCTCAGTACGCGCGCGGGTAGCCGTACCCATATCCGGGCGCCGCGGCGGTCGCGGGCGCTCCCTGGGCGTCGCGGTCGAAGAACGGCCGGGCGCTGGCCCGCAGCCACATCGCCACCTGGTCGTACTCGTCCGACATCACCACGGTGGACACCGGCAGCCCCTCGGGCACCGAGGTCACCGCCTGACGCATCATCTGCCGCACGGCCTCCACCGACTGGGGGCCGCTGTCGTACAGGTCCAGCCCGATGGCGAGGTAGGCGGCGCCGACCGAGGGCTGCACCCAGGCGCGACGAAGGCTGCGCACCGCGGGCGTGTACTGCGCGCCATGGGTGAGCTGGGCGTAGAAGTGCGGGATCTCCAGGCTCGGTTCGCTGATCCGCAGCGGTCCGGCGGGCAGCAGATCGAGCCCGCCGTGGATCCGGCGCAGATCCAGCCACGGCACCCCGACGCCGCCGCCGGGCGCGTGCGGGTTGATCCACAGGCCCCAGCGCCCCGGGTAGAGCGCGGCGGCGATCTCCGCACCGGTGGACACCTCGTGGGACCGGCTCCAGCCGGAGACGGCGAGCTCCTGGGCGGAGGTCACACAGGGAACGTAGCCGTGGCCGGCCACCTCCATGTTGCCGAACTGGGCGTCCGGAGTGCCGGGGCTGCCGTGCCAGAGCAGCATCCAGAGCCTGCTGCCGCCCAACGCGCCCAGCAGCGCTTCGTACGCGTCGTATCTGCCAGGAGTCACCTGGTGCAGCAGCTGTTCGACGCTCTCACCCGCGCTCACGTCGGCCGCCCTTCTCCGCTTCGTACCTGCCACCGGGCACCGGCGTGCCCCCGCCCCGACATCCAACCAGCTTACGAGGCGCGCGGCGCGGGCTCGGGGTACTCATTCGGATACTCATCCGCGCCTGAGCATCCCGACCCGGTCGGCCGGTGAAGTCCCGCTCCACCCGCACCGGTTCAGTCCGCGCGGATGTAGAAGGGCCGTACGCACTGACGCATCCAGTCGACCACCGGGTCGTGGGCGGCGTCGAGAAGCACCAGCTGCACGGTCCAGTTGACCGGGTGGAGGTTCAGCGCCCGGGCGAGCGCGTCGTGGGTCTGCTGCCGCACACCGGGCTCCAGGTGGTCGAGCTCCACACCGACGAAGAGCGCCGGCGCCTCGCCCTCGACGCTCGCCAACCCCCGCCGGGCGGTGCGCACCTGGCTCACACCGGCGAACTCCCGGCCGGCCGCGGAGAGGAAGTCGACCGGGTCGTCCTGCCAGTCGGGCTCGAAGAGGCGCACCCGCGCCCCGCCGCGGGCGCCGGTCAGCACGTCCCCGCCGCCCTCCTTGCAGAGCTCGGCGACCGCCTCCGGCGGCAGCGGAACACCCACCGCACCCTCGGGGTTGACGGCGACGCCCAGCCGCGGCGGCAGCCCACGGGCGAACTCCCGGGCCGGCACCACGGCGCACGGCATGTCCATCCGCACACACGCCTGGAACTGCTGCAGCGAGCTGTACACCGGCACGTAGGGGTTGCCGTCCAGCTCCACGGTCGGCAGGTCCAGGTTCTCGCTCTCCGGGCCCCCGCCCTCGGGCAGCGGCACCCAGAAACTGCTGCGGCCCAGCACCTCCAGCAGACGCCCGCCCGCGTGCGCGGAACCCAGCGCCGCCGCGAGCGTCTCCTCCAGCTCGTTCCCCGGCCAGCCGCCACCGTGCCCGGGTCCGACGGGGTGTGGCTGCTGCGGTTGCGCGGGCTGCGGTGATGCGGTCATGGGCAAAACCCTAGCCCGCGCGCAGCGCCTTCGGGCACGGGGTTCGCACGCCGGACGCGCCCCTGCCGCGCCCGGCCGACTCCCGTACGCCTCACGGGAGTCGGCCGGGCGGGCCGCGCCGCCCCGTGGCTGCCGGGCGGATGCCCCGCGCACGGGGCTCGGGCACCGGGTGGGCGCCGGTGCGCGGGCTGGTGCCCGAGCCTCAGGGGGCGCCGGGCTTCAGGGGCGCCGTGACTCAGGCGGGCGCCGGGCCTCAGGGCGTGCGGGAGCAGCGCGGGCCGGGCAGTGCGGGGCCGCCGGCCTCACCGTCGACGGGTGGCAGCGCCAGTACGGGGCCCGGCGGCCCGCCGACCGCGTGCGCGCCCTTCTCGAACGCGGCCCGGCGCAGCGTCGCCGCGGCGGTGCGGTCCAGCAGCAGCGCCGAGGAACAGCCCGCGGGCAGCCGCCCCGCCGACAACTCGGCGTGGAGCGCCGCCATCGCCCGTACGTGACGGTCGAAGGCCCCCTCGGAGACGCCCCGGCTGCGGGACCACTGCCCCGCCCGCGCCTCCTGCGCGCTGACGTCCAGCAGCAGCAGATGGGCCCGGCCGCCGCGGCGCGCGGCCTCCCGGCCGAGCCAGCGGCGCACCCAGCCCCACTGCCCGCAGTCGTGCACCGCGACACCGGCTCCCGGCAGTCGCAGCACCCACCACAGGCGCAGATAGTGCACCACCCGCACCAGCGGCCGGAGCAGGGCGTACGGCATCCGGCCGACCGTACGCTCCAGCCCCTCGCGCACGTCCTGGGAGTCGATGAGGTGCAGCGGGCCCGTCGGTGCGGTGAAGCGGCGCAGCAGCGTCGACTTCCCCCCGCCCGGCAGCCCGGAGAGGATCACGATGTCGCCCGGTGGCCAGCACAGCTCCGCACCGCGTACGCCTCTGACGTCCCGCACCGACACCTCCCGGACCGCTGCCGCGCGGACCTCGCCGCGGACGGCCGGGCGGGGCCCGCCGGCCTCCGGCTGCCGCCCGGCGCAGTCGGGCACGGCGGAGCGCCGTATGTGCGCCCGTCCCTTGTCCGGGCGCCGGTCCTGTCCTCGCCCGCCCACCGCTCGCATGATGCGCACCGCCGATTCCCGCCGCCCACGCACGAGTTGGGCGTCGCGCTTGTGGCCTGCCGGACCCGGTGTCCGACCGCTGCAGTCGACCTCGGGCAGCGTGCCACAGGCCGGGGGTGCCGCAGCAGTGCGTCTCCGTGTCATGATGAACCGGCCAACTGCATACCGGCCGTTCGAATCCGCGCGGGAGAGTCCCCCACCACTGCACGCCAGTGAGCCGGGGGCGCCGAAGGAGCAAGTCCTCCCTTGAATCTCTCAGGCCCCGTACCGCGCGGGCGAGGCACATCTGAAAAGCGGGCGTCCCCGGGCGTCCCACCCAAGGTGCAAGCCGGCCCCGGACAGGGGATCAGGCGAACCTCTCAGGTTCCGATGACAGATGGGGAGGACATGTCCGCCCCCTGCCTGGGAGCCTGAAAATGACTGAAAATCCCCGTCTCACCGCGCTCGACTCCGTGCACCGCGCCCTCGGCGCGACCATGACCGACTTCGCCGGCTGGGACATGCCGCTGCGATACGGCAGCGAGCGCGACGAGCACCAGGCCGTGCGCACCAGGGCCGGGCTCTTCGACCTCTCCCACATGGGCGAGATCGCGGTCACCGGCCCGGAGGCCGGGCTGCTGCTCGACCACGCGCTGGTCGGCAACCTCTCCAAGCTGGCCCGGGGCCGCGCCCGTTACACCATGATCTGCGACGAGCGCGGCGGCATCATGGACGACCTGATCGTCTACCGCCTGGCCGACGAGCAGGACGCCCCGCGCTATCTGGTGGTCGCCAACGCCGGCAACGCACAGACCGTGCTGGACGCGCTGGTCGCCCGCCAGGCCGGCTTCGACGCCGCCGTGCGCGACGACCGGGACGCGTACGCGCTGCTGGCGATCCAGGGCCCGGAGGCCGCCGGTGTGCTGGCACAGCTGACCGACGCGGACCTGGAGGGTCTGAAGTACTACGCCGGGCTCCCCGGGACCGTCGCCGGGGTCGAGACGCTGATCGCCCGCACCGGGTACACCGGCGAGGACGGCTTCGAGCTCTTCCTGGCCCCCGGCGACGCCGAGAAGGTCTGGGCCGCGCTGCTGGACGCGGGCCGGGACGCGGGCGTCGTGCCCTGCGGGCTCTCCTGCCGGGACACCCTCCGGCTGGAGGCCGGAATGCCGCTGTACGGGAACGAACTCACCCGCGCCACCACCCCGTTCGACGCGGGGCTGGGCCGGGTGGTGAAGTTCGAGAAGGAGACCAACGGCGGCGACTTCGTGGGCCGCGGCCCGCTGGAGGAGGCTGCCGGGCAGGCGGAGCAGAACCCGCCGCGGAAGCTGGTCGGGCTCGTCGCCCAGGGCCGCAGGGTGCCCCGCGCCGGCTACCCGGTCGTCTCGGCCGCCGACGGCGCGGTCATCGGTGAGGTCACCTCCGGTGCCCCCTCCCCCACGCTCGGCAAGCCGATCGCCATCGCCTACGTGGACGCCGCCTTCGCCGAGCCGAACGAGGACGGCGAAAGCCGCGTCGCGGTGGACATCCGCGGCAGCCACGAGGCGTACGACGTCGTCGCGCTGCCGTTCTACAAGCGTCAGCGCTGAGCCACCGCGCTCCGGGGACGAACCGGGCCGACCGGTCCCGGCGCACCTGCGCGTCACACGGACGCGGTCACTGAGCCAGACTGGTGCCGTCCGTCGTGCCCGCGTGCGGGTGCACGTGCTGACCGACGCGGTCGTCCCAGCAGGCAGACCGTTCCACCCTCACCATCCTTCTTCCGGGAGAATCCAGACATGAACAACCCCCAGCAGCTGCGCTACAGCAAGGAGCACGAGTGGCTGTCGGACGCCGTGGAAGGCGTCTCGACGGTGGGCATCACCGAGCACGCCGCCAACGCGCTCGGCGACGTCGTCTACGTGCAGCTCCCCGAGGTCGGCGACACGGTCACCGCGGGCGAGACCTGCGGCGAGCTGGAGTCGACCAAGTCCGTCAGCGACCTGTACTCGCCCGTCACCGGCGAGATCGCCGAGGTCAACCAGGACGTGGTGGACGACCCGGCGCTGGTCAACACCGCCCCGTTCGAGGGCGGTTGGCTGTTCAAGGTGAAGGTGAGCGGCGAGCCGGACGACCTGCTCTCCGCCGAGGAGTACACCGCCTTCGCCGGGGGCTGATCCAGTCCGCCGGCGCCTCGGCCTCCGCACCGGTGGCTGACCGCCTTCGCCGAACCCGTCCGTCCAGCCGACCCAGATCGGACTCGAAGTTCTGATGTCGCTTCTGAACAGCTCACTCCACGAGGTGGACCCGGACGTCGCCGCCGCCGTCGACGCCGAGCTCCACCGCCAGCAGTCCACCCTCGAGATGATCGCCTCGGAGAACTTCGCTCCGGTGGCCTCCCTCCAGGCCCAGGGCTCCGTTCTCACCAACAAGTACGCCGAGGGCTACCCCGGCCGCCGCTACTACGGCGGCTGCGAGCACGTCGATGTCATCGAGGACATCGCGCGCAGCCGGGTCAAGGAGCTCTTCGGCGCCGAGGCCGCCAACGTCCAGCCGCACTCGGGCGCCTCGGCCAACGCCGCCGCGATGTTCGCGCTGCTCAAGCCGGGCGACACGATCATGGGCCTGGACCTGGCACACGGCGGCCACCTGACCCACGGCATGCGGATCAACTTCTCCGGCAAGCTCTACAACGTGGTCGCCTACCACGTCGACGAGAAGACCAACCTGGTCGACATGGAGGAGGTCGAGCGCCTGGCCAGGGCCGAGCGCCCGCAGCTGATCATCGCCGGCTGGTCCGCGTACCCGCGCCAACTGGACTTCGCCGCGTTCCGCCGCATCGCGGACGAGGTCGGCGCGCTGCTGATGGTCGACATGGCGCACTTCGCCGGTCTGGTCGCCGCCGGGCTGCACCCCAACCCGGTGCCGCACGCGGACGTGGTCACCACCACGACCCACAAGACCCTCGGCGGCCCGCGCGGCGGCGTCATCCTCTCCAAGAAGGAGCACGCCAAGAAGATCAACTCCGCGGTCTTCCCCGGCCAGCAGGGCGGCCCGCTCGAGCACGTCATCGCGGCGAAGGCGGTCTCCTTCAAGATCGCGGCGACCGAGGAGTTCAAGGAGCGCCAGGAGCGGGTGCTGGAGGGCGCCAAGCTGCTCGCCGAGCGGCTCACACAGCCCGACGCCGTGGACGCCGGCGTCTCGGTCCTCTCCGGCGGCACCGACGTCCACCTCGTCCTGGTCGACCTGCGCAACAGCGAGCTCGACGGCCAGCAGG
Source organism: Streptomyces sp. XM4193 (assembly GCF_023072595.1). Lineage (GTDB taxonomy): Bacteria > Actinomycetota > Actinomycetes > Streptomycetales > Streptomycetaceae > Streptomyces. Next base: position 323,298 of record NZ_JALLGK010000005.1, on the reverse strand, counting down.
CCGAGGACCGGCTGCACGAGGTCGGCATCACCGTCAACCGCAACGCCGTCCCCAACGACCCCCGGCCGCCGATGGTCACCTCGGGTCTGCGGATCGGCACCCCGGCGCTCGCCACCCGCGGTTTCGCGGCCGACGACTTCCGCGAGGTCGCGGACGTCATCGCCGAGGCGCTGAAGCCCGGCTTCGACGAGGCCAAGGCCAAGTCGCTGGCCGACCGCGTCTCGGCGCTCGCCGAGAAGCACCCGCTCTACCCGGACCTCGTCCAGGGACGCTGACACGTCAACTCCCTGACGGCCGGGACCATTCCGGGCCGCTCCGCCTCCCGCGCGGAGCGGCCCGGGCCCAGACCACCGAACCGCCCCGCACCACCCCTGCGGTCCACGAGCCGACGAAGGAGTCCCCCGTGGCCATCTCCGTTTTCGATCTCTTCTCCATCGGCATCGGCCCCTCCAGTTCGCACACCGTCGGCCCGATGCGGGCCGCGCGGATATTCGTCCGCCGACTGAAGAACGAGGGCCTGCTCGCCCACACCTCCTCCGTGCGCGCCGAGTTGTACGGCTCGCTCGGCGCCACCGGCCACGGCCACGGCACCCCCAAGGCCGTACTCCTCGGACTGGAGGGCCACGCGCCGCAGGACGTCGACGTGGTGGCGGCGGACACCTGGGTGGCGCGGATCAAGGAGACCGGGCGGCTGCGACTGCTGGCCGCCGACATAGGCGACAGCCACGAGATCGCCTTCGACTTCCAGGACGACCTGATCCTGCACCGCCGCCGCTCGTTGCCGTACCACGCCAACGGGATGACGCTCTTCGCCTACGACGAGGCCGGACGCCCGCTCCTGGAGAAGACGTACTACTCGGTCGGCGGCGGCTTCGTCGTCGACGAGGACGCGGTCGGCGAGGACCGGATCAAGCTCGACGACACCCCGCTGAAGTACCCTTTCCGCACCGGCGACGAACTGCTGCGGCTCACCCGCGACACCGGGCTGTCGGTCTCCGCGCTGATGCTGGAGAACGAGAAGGCCTGGCGTTCCGAGGCCGAGATCAGGGCCGGCCTGCTGGAGATCTGGCGCGTCATGCAGGAGTGCGTGAGCCGCGGCATGAGCCAGGAGGGCATCCTGCCCGGCGGCCTCAAGGTCCGCCGCAGGGCCGCGAGTTCGGCCCGGCAGCTGCGCGCCGAGGGTCGCGCCGACGCACTGGCGATGGAGTGGATCACCCTCTACGCCATGGCCGTCAACGAGGAGAACGCCGCCGGCGGACGAGTGGTCACCGCCCCGACCAACGGCGCCGCCGGCATCATCCCGGCCGTCCTCCACTACTACGCCAACTTCGTGCCCGGCGCCGACGACGACGGAGTGGTCCGCTTCCTGCTCACCGCGGGTGCGGTCGGCATGCTCTTCAAGGAGAACGCCTCCATCTCCGGCGCCGAGGTCGGCTGCCAGGGCGAGGTCGGCTCCGCCTGCTCGATGGCCGCCGGCGCCCTCGCCGAAGCCCTCGGCGCCTCCCCCGAACAGGTCGAGAACGCCGCCGAGATCGGCATCGAGCACAACCTCGGCCTCACCTGCGACCCGGTCGGCGGTCTGGTGCAGATCCCCTGCATCGAGCGCAACGGCATGGCTGCCGTCAAGGCCGTCACCGCAGCGCGCATGTCCCTGCGCGGCGACGGACGCCACCACGTCAGCCTCGACAAGGCGATCAAGACGATGAAGGAAACCGGCGCCGACATGTCCGTCAAGTACAAGGAGACGGCTCGGGGCGGGCTCGCGGTGAACATCATCGAGTGCTGAACAAAGGATTCTGCGGGGCGCGTTCGCCGCTTCACCGCTTCACCGCCTCCGGGAACGCCTCCGCCGGCAGAGAGCAGAGAAGGCCCCGGAGGCGCCTTCGCACCAGACACGGAAGTTCCTGAGAAGCCCGGGACACGTCCGCCGTTTGCCTCTCCATCCGCTCACGGGGATGGTCCGGCCACTCGACGCGCGCCGTCCGGCCGCAGGGGATCGCCAACCGTACGCGCGGACCCTCGATCTCGCGATGTCAGGCACTGAGTCCCTCGGTCTCGATGTCCACGATCCTGTGGTGCCGGAATGTGAGCGCTCGCTCGGTCGCCGCGAGCGCCGCGGTGACAGTGAGGGTCGTGTTCAACCACACCGGCAGATCGACCGGGGAGACGAACGACGGGAACCGACCGGACCAGATCGACAGATGGGTGACCACCTCGAGCAGCTGCGGTGCGAGCAGGATCAGGTTCACCACCAGCACCACCACGGCACCAACTGCCGTAGCGCGGCTGGCCTTCGGGTGCCGCTGGGAGAGGCGTTCGCGCCAGTGCTCGGGCGTACCCGGCGCCGGGTCGAGACGTTCCTGCCTGCCATCGGCACGGGTCAGCCGAATCCTGCGCATGCCGTACGGGCTCACGTCCACCTCGATCCGCTCTGATCCGAGCGTGAACCGCGTCGGCATCTCGGCGGTGCGCACATGCCGGTTGTTTCGGTAGAGGGACGCGCGGCCCGACGCGTGATCGACATCGACCGTCGCGATCGACTCGTCAGCAAGCTCGGCCGTGAATCGCGTGCGCTGCAACGAAAGGGACGGCCGAAACGGCGGAAGCTCCGCTCCTGGAGCAGGTGTGCCCCACTCCTCCTCCGAGCTCCCCTCGATTGATCCGAGCCCCCACGGGTCCCGCGGCGACGGGTCGTCCGCGTGAGGGGCGCGCCCGCTCATGACGCACACCGGTGAGTCGGCGAGGGGAGGCACACCCCTTGTAGCACGATCATGCCATAAAACTAGCACGCCCATGCTGGCTTCGGCTAAACTGGGCGCGTGCCCAAACGAGTTGATCCTGACGTCCGCAGAGAACAAGTCGCCGACGCAGTGATCGAGGAAATCGCCGCACACGGCCTCCGATCCATCACCCTGGCCCGCATTGCCGCTCGGAGTGGTTTCGCGATCGGGAGCATCCGGCACTATTTCGGGGACACCCTGACCGAGGTGATGCGCTTCACGCTGAGCGTCCTGATCCAGCGCGCACAGAATCGCGCCCCCGAGCTGCCCAGCGACCCGGCGACCCGGATCATCAACTTGATCACATTCGCCGCACCGACGAGCGACCAGGAACGCAAGGAAAACACCGCCCTCGTCGAATACCGAGTGCTGGGGCGCACCGACCCGGAGATCGGAGCCGAGATCGCTGCGGCATCCGCCGCAGCAGGGGCGGCGGTTCGTTCCATCCTGAGCGAGTACTTGGCCGACCGGGCGGTCGACGAGGAAGCACTGCGACGGGAAGCGCTCCTCCTGGTGACCCTCACCGAAGGCTTCTCACTGAGCTCCGCACTGCTCTCGGCACCCTTGCAGGAGTCCGACGTGCACGCAGTGGTGGCGTCATCCGTACAGCGTCTCCGCGACGCGTATCCGATCGCCGACCGGTCCGCCCCGACTTCCTGACGGCCCGTCGTCGCCACTGACGACGGGCCGCACGCCCGAGGCCCTTCGGCGAGAAGGCGGGAGTTCAACGGCTCGCAGAGTGACCGGCGAACGGATCCGCGGAGCGGGCGACAGCGCGGCGCTGCGCCCAGAGCCAGACCCCTGCGGCGGCCAGCACCATCAGAATGATTCCGGGCACCATCGCCTCACCGTGTCCGGAACTGCGGTCGATGGTGACCTCGCTGGAGAAGAAGGAGGCGACCAGGAACAGGATGGTGTTGTTCACTGCGTGCAGCACGACGGCACCCTCGATCCCGCCGGTGCGCCAGGTGATCACCGCACACGCAAACCCTGCGACGAACGTGTAGAGAACCAGCAACGGGTCTGCCAGACCGTGGATCACGGTGAACATCAGGTTCGGCACAAGCAGAGCCAACAGCAGGGCGAGTGCGGGCCGCTTGGCGAAGGAGCCAAAGCTTCGCGCCAGGAGACCGCGCGCGGCGTACTCCTCACCGGCGGCCTGAAGCGGGCTGGTGAGCAGCACGACCACGAACAGAACAAAGGTGCTCATCAGCGTGGCCGGCGGCCCGCTGACACCGGCCGCCTCGCGATTCAGGGTGGTCCAGACGATGCCGTACACGATCCACACCGGCACCAGCGCAGCGGCCAGGGTCAGCGCGAACTTCCACCGGAAGCGGCCGTGCACCGAGTGCATCCATCGCCCGGACTGCCCGAACAGGAGCCGCTGCAGACCGAGGGAAACCGGGATCAGCAGTGCGATGGCGAGATTACTGGCGAGCAGCCGAGCCGGGCTCATCGTCACCACGCCGTCGCCCGGCGTCTCCGGCGGCACCAGGCCGAGGTCGAACGACTCCGAGACGAAGACAAGTCCCCAGGTGAGCGTGAAGGTGCTCACGACATAGGCGACGGGTATCAGCACGATCGCCAGCACCGCTTTCCACCAGCGGTAGCCAGGGGCACGCAGGAACCGGTGGTATTCGGTCGGCCCCGAGGGCAGGGACTCCGAGCCCTCGCGATCGCCGTCAACGAGGCTCCCGTTCGTCGCGGCTACGGATGAGTGGGGACGGCGGTGGTCTCGTGGCATGTGCTTCTCCTCGACTCGTACGGCACGCGCCGCGCGAGATGGTGGGTGCGCTGTCGTGGAGCCGGCGAGCGTTCCTCCCCCGCAGCTGAAGTCGATCGGCTCCTTGAAACCGCGGTGGCGCCGGCCGCGTGCAGCACGACCGGCGGACCCGCGTGGAGTTATATTAGCACCGCCATGCTAGAAAAAAGCAGCAGCCGCAGTAGGTGGACGTGTTCAGCCCGCCCCGTACGGACCTGACCGAGACGCACACCTGGCCCCGCAGCGTCGGGAACAGCCGCTGACCGTGGACCGGTTGACCCACGCGGCGATGCCGCGACGCACCTTCATCCGCCGGTTCGGCGAGGTCCGGAGTTCCACCCGTGCCCCGGCTCACGCCGCAGCGAGTGCTGGTGGGCCCGACGCCTCCTGGAGACCTCGGGCTGGCCCATCGAACGCATCGCGGCAGCCTCCGGCCTGAGCACCACCGGCAACTTCCGCATCAGCTTCCGCCGCGAAACCGGATCACTATCCAACGACCACCACCGTCGGCACCGCCTCTCGGCGGACGTGCAGGGCTGGGTACGCCGGGGCGAATCCCGCGCAGGCGCGCGCCGCTCTGCAAGTGACGACCCCTCAACCGGCCGCCAATCCGCCCGCCACGTCGTGCGGTTGAGCGAACCCGGTGGCGTCCTTCAGGGGCCTCGTCAACGCGGAGGGGTGAGCACCGCGGTCGCTCGGACACGCTCGTCGGCCCCACTTCGCGGCGACCCGCAGCCGTCGTTCCCCGAACATGCGCCCGGAATCGGCGCGGTACGAACCGGAATCACGCTGTACTGGACGGTCCCGTCACCGGCCCAGAGCGACGATCCGGCCCCGCCCAGCCCCGGCTCAGCGCTTTAGCCCATCGGCACAGGCACCTTTGAGGACGGAATCGCCTTCGAGCACAGGGGTTTCGGTGAACGCGACACTGCGCGTGGCGCGGCGGTGGCCGGTGAGGTGGAGGAGGAGAGCGGCCAGGGCGAAGGCAGCACCGAGTGGCCCGAGTGCCGCAGCGGAGCCGACGGAGAGGACGACGCCGCCGAGGAGACTGCCCAGTGCCATACCGGCATAGATCACCGAGGCGTTGGCGGTGGCGAGCAGTCCGGCCGCGGCCGGACGGAGCGTCAACAGCTCGCTCTGCAGCGCCGGTACGACCATCCAGCCGCTGACGCCCCAGACCAAAACGACCACGGCGACCAGCGCGAGGTGCCGGGCGCCGGGCATGGCCGCCGTGGACAGGCCGAGGAGCACCAGCGAGGTGACCACAGTGCGGCGCGGCCCCCAGCGGTCGGCGAGTTGGCCACCCAGCAGGTTGCCCGCCACGCCCGCGCAGCCGTACAGGAAGAGCAGCCCGGCGACCACGGCCGGACCGGCGGAGATGAGGTGGTCGAGCAACGGCACGACGTAGGTGTACACCGCGAAGTCGGCCACCGAGAGCAGCAGCGAGACGAGCAGCAGCGGGCCCGCGATTCGGGCGCAGTCCACCACCTCGGCTCTTGCGCCGCTGCCCGGCGCGGGGGTCAGGGCGGGCAGCGCGGCAAGGGCCAGGCAGGCCGCCGCCGAGAGGCCGACGACCGACCACAACACCGGCCGGAATCCGGCCAGTTCGCCGACAACGTTGCCGACCGGTACGGCGAGCACGGTGGCCGCCGCCAGTCCTCCGATCACCGCCGCCACCGCACGTGCCCGCCACCGCACCGGCACCAGCTCGACCGCCGAGGCGCTGGCGGCCGGGGTGAACATTCCTGCGCCGGCGCCCGCCAGCACTCGGGAGAGCGTCATGTCGGAGTACGAGGAGGCCATCGCGGTCAGCGCCGTGCCCGCGGCGAACAGGGTCAGGCCGGCGACCAGCGTCAGACGGCGGTCCCAGCGACGCGTGAGCACACCGGAGAGCGGCGCCCACACCGCGTACGCCAGGGTGAAGGCGAAGGTCAGCCGGCCGACCTGGGCGGCGCTGACGTCCAACTCCCGCTGGATGGCGGGCAACAGGCCGGCCAGCACGAAGGTGCCGGTGCTGATGACGAAGGTGCCGAGCGCCAGGATCGCGAGCCGCAGCCCGGCCACCGCGCCGATGCCGGTGCGCTCCCCGACCGCCGTCATCTCCCACCGCCGCTGACGCGCACACGACCGGATCGGGAGGCGCGACCGAAGCAGGAGACACCACCGGAACGGGAGGCGCGACCGGAACGGTGCGTACGTGCGTGTCGGCGTGGAGCCCGGCCCCGGCCCGGTCCGGCCGAGCCCGACCACAACCACTCGTCGACCGGACCGGACGCGCCCATCGGATGCGCGCCCATCGGATGCGCGTCCGCCGGATGGGCGCCCGACGAGTGGGCCGGATGCGCGGCCGCCGCGCGGACGTCCGCCGGGCCCGCAGGCGGTGCTGCTGCGGCTGCCGCGCCGGCTGCCTTCGCGGTGTGTTCCGCGCCGGGCCGGGTTCGGCCGGTGTCGGCAGGGGCTGTGGCTGGTCGCATCGCCGGTGCGCTCCCGTCGTCGTGCTCGGGCCCGGTTGCCGGGCCCCGCTGGGTGTGGGCCTGGCTCCGCATCCTGGATGCCGCGGAAGGCCGGAGGCAAACGACTTTCCCGCGTCGGCAGCACGTTCAGCCCGCTGCGGGAGACCCGGTGCCGCCTGCGCTTTTGCCTCCGAGGCAAGTTTGTTGCCCGGGCGGAAGGGCGGGACTTCAATGGTGGCATGACCACCGAGCCGACCGACCGGCCGGAGGAGGTCCCCGCCGTCGCTCCGCGGCTGCGGGAGCTGCGCCGCCGCGCCGGTCTCACGCTGGAGGACGCCGCCCGGCGGCTGAACCTCTCCCCCGCGCATCTCTCGCGTCTGGAGACCGGCCGTCGGCAGCCGTCGCTGCCGCTGCTGCTCACGCTCTCGCGCGGCTACGGCACCACGGTCTCGGACCTGCTGGGCGAGACGCCGCCGGAGGGCTCCCCGGTGGTGCGGGGCGGCGGCACCGCCGAGTTGTCGGCGGCGGGGTGGCACTACCGAGAGGTCTCCCGGCGCGGTCGCGCCATGCAGGCGCTGCGTCTGCGCCTGAGTCCGCAGACCCAGCGCGAGCTGGTCCGCACCCACCCCGGCGAGGAGTGGCTCCATGTGCTGGAGGGGCGCGTACGGCTGGTGCTGGGCGAGACGTCGTACGTGCTGGAGCCGGGCGACTCGGCGCACTACGACAGCCTCACCCCGCACCGGCTCAGCGCGGTGTCGGCGGAGGGCGCGGAGCTGCTCTTCGTGCACACCCTGCTGCGCGGCGCGGGAGACGAACTGTGCGTCGCCGACGAGCCGTCGGGCGGCGAGGACTGGAGGGACGGGCGACATGGGCGGTAGCTGGAGCAGGAACACGGGGCTGGAGCGCGGCGACGGAAGGTTCCCCCGCGGGCTGCCGCTGCGGCTGTTCGCCTACATCGTGGCGGGGCACGTGCTGGCCGGCTTCCTCTTCCTCCTCTTCTCGGTCGGCGCCGGCTGACCCCGCACGGTCGGTGCAGGTGCGCGGGGGTACGTCGCCGCCGTACCCCCGCGCACCTGCATCCCCCTCCCCGGTACGGGACCGATCCCGTGTGCCCGTGGCCCGTGTGCCCCGTGCGCCCTCGCCGTCCGTAACCCTCCCGTCGCCTCTACGGTCCCGTCCGCGGGCGGTCCGACCCGGGGGTCGGGGCCGGGGGTGGTCAGTCTGCGGTGGCGGTGGAGCCGAGGAGTTCGCGGACGCGGCTGGTGATGCGCTGGAACTCCGCGTTCTCCAGGGTGCGTTCGTAGTCGCGGTGGCCGGGCAGTTCGATCGGGAACTCCTCGATCACACGGCCGGGGCGGGGTCCCATGACGACGGTGCGGGAGGCGAGGTAGACGGCCTCGGCGACGGAGTGCGTCACCAGGACGACGGTCATGCCGGTCCGTTCCCAGATGCGGCGCAGCTCGATGTTCATGTTCTCCCGGGTGAGCGCGTCCAGGGCGCCGAAGGGTTCGTCCATGAGGAGTACGTCGGGTTCGTGGAGGAGGGCCCGGCAGAGCGAGACGCGCTGCTGCATTCCGCCGGAGAGTTCGAAGGGCATCGCCTTCTCGAAGCCGGTGAGGCCGGTCAGCTCCATGAGTTCGTCGGCGCGTTTGCGGGCCCAGGTCTTCGGCAGCCCGCGCATCTCGGCCTGGAAGAGGATGTTGCCGCGGGCGGTGCGCCAGTCCAGCAGCGCGGCGCGCTGGAAGACGAAGCCGACGTCGCGGCGGGGTCCGAGCACCGGGCTTCCGCGCAGCGCCACTTCGCCGGCGGTCGGCGCGGTGAGCCCGGCGACCACCCGCAGCAGTGTCGACTTCCCGCAGCCCGAGGGCCCGGCGATGCTGAGGAACTCGCCGCGCTCCACGGTCAGTTCGATGCCGCTGAGCGCCTGCACCGTACGGTCCCGGGTGCGGAAGGCGACGTCCACGCCGCGGATCTCGACCATCGGGCCGCCGGGGCGGTGGGCTGCGGGTTCGGCGCCGCTTCCGGCGTTCTCCGCGGTTTTGGCGAACATGCTCACTTCCCCTCGGTGGTGAAGTTGGCGTCGTAGTAGGTGTCGGTCTCCCTGGCCTGTTTGACCAGTCCGGCCTCGGCGAGCACCTCGACGGTCTCCCGCCAGTCCTTCTCGGACGCGTTGCCCGGTGCGCTGCCCTTGGTGTTCTCGGTGGTGAGCAGCGGGATCGTCTCCTGCCACTGCTGCAGGAGCACCTTGGTGCCGGGCATCTGCGGATCGTCGCCCGCCATGGCCTCGACGGCGTCCTCGGGCGACTTCTGGGCGGCGGCGAAGGACTCGGAGGTGGCGGCGACCATGCGCTTCACCAGGTCGGGGTCCTTGGCGATGGTGGAGGTGTGGGCGAGCAGGCCGTTGCTGAAGAAGTTCAACCCGGCGTCGCTGTACCGCAGATAGGTGACCTTCTTGCCGCTCTCGTCGGAGATCTTCGGGCCCTGGTCGTGGGCGAAGCCGATGAGTCCGTCCACCCGGCCGTGCATCATCGCGGCGTTCTTGCCGGCCGAGTCCAGGTTCTGCTGGGTGACGTCGCTCTTGGCCAGGCCGACCGCGTCGAGGTACATGGGGAAGGTGAGGGTGACCGCGTCCCCCGCGGAGGTGGCGATCTTCTTGCCCTTGAGGTCCTTCGGCGACTTGATGCCCGTGTCGCTGAAGACCTGGACGGCCGAGGGGGTGGACTGGAGGAAGACACCGACGGACTTGACCTTCACGCCCTGGTCGACGTTGGCGAGCAGGGCCGGGGTGTCGGCCCAGCCGAAGTCGAAGTCCCGTTGGCCGACGGACTGCACGGTCCTGGCGGAGCCCTGCCCGGCCTCCACCTTGAGGGCGATGCCGTGCTTCTCGAATATGCCCTCGTCGACCCCGTAGTAGAACGGCGCGTGCTCGCCGTAGGGGTACCAGTTGAGCTGGAGGCTGACCTGGTCGAGATCGGGGTTCTGGGCCGGGTCGCCACCGCCTCCGCAGGCGGTGAGCGTCCAGGTGCAGGCGCCGGCGAGGAGAACGGCCGTGGCGCGGCGGGCGGTTCGGGAGGTGCGTGGGGTGCGGGAGGCGCGTGTGGCCATGACGGATACCTTCCGTTGGCTCGGGCGGTGGGTTCAGACCCGGTTGCGGCGCGAGGCGTGCCACGGGATGAGGAGCATTTCGGCAAGCTGGATCAGCGCGAAGAGCAGGACGCCGAGCGCGGACATGATGATGAGCGCAGCGAAGAGCATCGGGGTGTCGATGTTGCCGTTGGCCTGGAGGATCACGTAGCCCAGACCGGAGTTGGCGCCGACGAACTCGCCGACGACCGCGCCGGTGACCGCAAGGGTCGCGGCGACCTTGAGGCCGGAGAGCAGTTCGGGCAGCGCGGCGGGGAAGCGGACCTTCCAGAACGTCTTCACCCGGGACGCGCCCATGGTGGAGGTGAGTTCGAGGAGTTCGGGGTCGACCGAGCGCAGCCCGCTGATCCCGGAGATCACCACCGGGAAGAACGCCATCAGCACGGCGACGAGGATCTTCGGGCTGGTGCCGAAGCCGAGCCACACCACGAACAGCGGCGCGATCGCGATCTTCGGCACGACCTGGGCGAAGAGGATGAGCGGGTAGAACGTCTTCTCGAGCGCCGGCGAGTAGACCATCAGCACGGCGACCAGGATGCCGACCACGGCGGCGATCACGAAGCCGGCGACGGTCTCGCCCGTGGTCACGAGCGTGTGCTCCCACAGGTAGGCGCCGTGGTCGGTGAAGGTGCTCCAGGTGTCTCCCGGCGAGGGGATGATGTACGGCTGCACCAGCTCGGTGGCGGTCACCACGAACCACGCGACCGCCAGCAGCGCGAGGAAGGTGATCGGGTAGACCGCGCCGGCGACCGCACTCGGCGGACGTCGACGGCGTACGGGCTTGGTGGCGGTCCGGTCGTCGTCGGCGACGGCCGCGGACGGAGGATCGGATACGTGCTGTGCCTGTGGAGCCATGCGGACCTCGCGTCGCGCCTCGGGGGAAAAGACAGGGAAGCCACAGCTTGCTAGAAAGCGCTTACTCGAACTGCTGGAAGAATGGGATAGCGCTTTCCCGTTTCGGGGATATTAAGTTGACGCGCAAGGGGCGTCAATGCCCCCGCGAAGGATGGGAAGTGATGTGCGCAGGACGAGGCCCAGGGCATCCAGCAGCGGCAATCCGACGCTCGCGGACGTGGCCGCCCGCGCCGGGGTCTCCCTGGCGACCGCCTCCCGAGTGCTCAACGACAGCACCCGGAAGGTCGGACCCGAGCACCGCGAGCGGGTGGTCCGTGCGGCCCGGGAGCTCAACTACCGCACCGACCTCTCGGCACAGGCGATCGCGCGCGGCAGCGCCCCGGTGCTCGCGCTCCTCGTCAGCAGCATCGACGATCCGTACTTCTCGGCCATCGCGGAGGGCGTCGCCGAATCGGCGCACGCCCACGGGGTCATCGTCACCATCGCGATCACCGCGCGCGACAGCGAGCGGGAGCTGACCTCGGTGCGCACCATCAGGGGGCAGCGGCCGCGGGCCATCCTGATCAGCGGCAGCCGCATCTCGGGAAGCCCACACACCGGTGAACTCCTGGAGGAGCTGCGGGCGTTCACCGCCGGCGGCGGCCGGACCCTCTTCCTCAGCCAGTCGGTGGGCGGCCTCGGCGCGGTGCGACCGGCCAACTCCACCGGCGCCCAGGACCTCGGCACCGCGATCGCCAGGCTCGGCTACCGCCGGGCGGCGGTGGTCACCGGCGCCGCCCATCTGGAGAGCGTCGCGGAGCGAACGGAGGGGCTGCGCAGGGGACTTGCGACCGGCGGCGGCGAGATCGCGCTGGTGGAGGGCGACAGCTTCGACCGCTCCGGCGGCTACCGGGCGACGCGGCGGCTGATCGAGTCGGGCCGGATCGAGGAGGTCGACGTGCTCTGCGCGGGCAACGACTTCATGGCGGTCGGCGCGATGACGGCGCTGCGGGACAGCGGCATCCAGCCGGGCCGGGACGTCGCGATCACCGGCTTCAACGACATCGAGACGGCGGCGGACGTCACCCCGCAGCTGACGACGGTGCGCTTCCCGCTCGCCGAGATCGGACGGCGCGGTGCGGACCTCGCGCTCGACCCGTCGACTCCGCTCACCGAGGACATCTGCGTACCGGGCGAGGTGATCCTGCGCGCCTCCTGCCCGCCGCGCACCCCCCACCGCACGGCGTAGGCACAGGCGGTCGGCTCCCCCGCGGCGCACGGGAGCCGGCGCACGGGAGCCGGCAGGTCGGCGACGGGTGGGCAGGCGGGCGCCTGCCGTCGACGCCCTCGGCCTCCGGCCAACGACCGGCCGGAGACCGGCCGTTCGGACGGCGACTGCCCGGGCAGCGACCGATTTTGTGCGACTTCTGAGCACGTGTCAGAACCTTGCGTGTCCGTGTCATTGACAACGGACGGGGCGCGTCCGTACTTTCCTCGACAGTAAACGCTTTCTACGAGCGATCGAGGATCCCCATGCATCCACCATCGCCAGCCCGCACCGGCCTCCCCCGGTGCACCGGTAGCGCTGTGCGCACCGCCGGAAGCGCCGCCGTACGCCCCCACCACAGCCTCGGCCCGCCGTAACCCGCACCCCGGGCCACGGCCCCGGACACCGACATCGCGGCCGGGAACAGCGCGTCGCGGACACAGGCAGTGCGACGGAGGGAGAGCGCAGATGACCGCCGACCCCGAAACGGACGACCCCGGCACAGCGCTGCCGGGCGGTATCGGCCTGTCCCGGCTGCGGGTCTACGACTGGCCCGCCCCACCCGGCGCCGACGGCCTGTGCGGCGGCACTCCCCACATGCACCTCGCCTGCACCGAGGCGTACGCCGTGGTGGGCGGCCGGGGAGCGGTGCAGACCCTGACCACCGGCGGTTTCGCCTCGACGCCGCTGCGCGAGGGCGATCTGGTGTGGTTCACCCCGGGGACCGTGCACCGCCTGGTCAACGACGGCGGTCTGCGCATCCTGGTGCTGATGCAGAACTCCGGCCTGCCGGAGGCCGGCGACGCGGTGTTCACCTTTCCGAGCGAGGTGCTGGCCGACCCGGACGCCTACGCACGCGCCGCGGCGCTCGGTCGCGAGGACCCGGCGCACGACGCCAGGAACCGCCGCGACCTCGCCCTCACCGGCTTCACCGAACTGCGCCGCCGACTCGACGCGGAAGACCCGGCGGCGCTGCCCGACTTCCACGACGCGGCCCTGCGGATCGTCCGCGACCGACTCCCGGACTGGCGCGCCCGATTCGCCGAGGGACCGGCCGCCGAGGTCTCCCGTACCGCCGCACACCTCGACGCACTCGCCGCCGGCGACACCTCCCATCTGAGGTCGGCCGCCGTCCACCGCGGTGACCCGGCACCGGCCTGGGGGATGTGCGGACGGCTCGACAAGTACAGCCGGGAAGGCACCACCCGGATCGTCTGACCGCACCGCGGGACACCGCTCCGGCGCCGGACCGCCCGGCGGCACTCCGCACCGGCGCCACTGCGACACGCACCGCGCCGCAGCCCCCGAGACGAACAGCGCAACCGTACGAGCAACTGCCGCACGTTCTCGTCCGGTACGAGCGGCTGCCCGCGCACCACCGCGCAGCCGGCCCGCGAACACGCCCGTGCCCCGACCCCGCAACGCCCGCCCCGCGGTGCACGCCCCCGCAACGCCCGTCCGGCCGACCCCGGCGCCGTTTCCGACCGACCCGTTCACCGTCGCCCGTTCCGCAGCCGGACTGCTCCGGGCGCCCGGTCGCTCACCCCTGCCCGCACTCAGGCCCGCCCGTGCACCCCGCTCCCCCGCCCGGGCCGCCGCGCACCCGCACACGCCGGACCGCGAACCGGCGGACCACAGACCGCACCGCACCGCACACGAGCACACACCGCACACCGCACACCGCACACCGCAGGACACCGACCGCAGACCGATCACTGCTCACCGAGGGAGTCGCATCGCATGCTGCCAGGACCACGCAGGTCACACCGGCCACGCCGATCACGCCGATATCCGGCGACGACTCTGGGGCTCGCCCTGGTCGCCGCCCTGACCATCCCGCTGGGCACGGCGGTCGCCGCCGCGCCCGACGACGAACTGCCGCCCCAGGAGCCAGGGGTGACGCTGCGCGCCTTCGACGTCGGTTTCGAGCCGCAGAAGATCTGCACCCTGACCGAGGGCCAGACCCCCAACATCGACGTGCTGCGCAAGACCGTCGACTGGAAGACCGACGACGACTTCGGCGGCATCGCCAACAACTTCATGGCGCACGTCATCGCCAACATCCACGTCCCCGAGGACGGCAGCTACGACTTCCGGATCATCAGCGACGACGGCTCGCGCCTCTACCTCAACGGCGACCAGATCATCGAGAACGACCAGCGCCAGCCGCCGACACCGGCCGACGGCACCGCCGAACTCACCGAGGGCGCGCACGCGTTGCGGGTCGACTACTTCCAGGGCGCGCACGGCAAGGAGCTGCGGCTGGAGTGGAGCCCGCCGGGCGAGGACGGTTTCTCCCTCGTTCCCGAGTCCGCGCTGACCACGGACTCGGGCGTCACCCGGGTCACCTCCCCGGGCGTGAAGTCGTGTGTGGACGGCGACCAGAGCCCCGGCGACGGCGCACCGCTGGCCGAGCTGCACCCGGACTTCACCCTGACCGACCTCCGCCCCGACGGCTTCGAGCCGAAGGTCACCGGGATGGACTGGTTCGACGACGACCGGATGGTGCTGACCACCTGGGCGGGGCGCGAGAGCTTCGACGGCGCGGTGGAGATCGTCGAGGGAACGGTCGGTGACGACGCCGACCCCGAGAAGATCACCACCAAGGTGGTCGCCGAGGACATGAACGAGCCGCAGGGCGTACTGGTGGAGGACGGCGAGGTCATCGTCGCCGAGAAGCACCAGCTCAGCAGGTTGGTGGACGCCGACGGCGACGGCTTCTACGAGGACACCGAGGCCATCGCCACCTGGCCGAGCGGCGGTACGTACCACGAGTTCGGCTTCGGACTGCTGGCCGACGAGACCCACTACTACCTGAACCTCTCGGTCGCCATCACGCCCGGCGGCAGGACCACCGTCCCCCAGCACGTGGAGAACCGCGGCACCTCGATCAAGATCGACAAGAAGAGCGGCGAGGTCGAGTACGTCGCCGGCGGTCTGCGCACCCCCAACGGCATCGGCTGGGGGCCGGACAACGGGGTCTTCGTGATGGACAACCAGGGCGACTGGTTGCCGTCCTCGAAGATGGTGGAGATCAAGAAGGACGGCTTCTACAACCACCACACCACCCCGGCCGGTCCCTTCGACGACCAGCCCGTCACCGATCCGGTGCTCTGGCTGCCGCACGGCGAGATCTCCAACTCCCCGACCAATCCCGTGCTGATGGAGAAGGGCCCCTTCAAGGGCCAGATGGTCTTCGGCGACGTCACCTACGGCGGTCTCCAGCGTGCGTACCTGGAGGAGGTCGACGGGAAGAAGCAGGGAGCCGTCTTCCGGATGACCCAGGGCCTGGAGTCCGGGGTGAGCCGGCTGGCGCTCGGGCCGGACGGCGCGTTCTACGTCGGCGGCATCGGTGGCGGCGGCAACTGGGAGCAGCCGGGCAAACTGCCCTACGGGCTCCAGAAGTTGAAGCAGACCTCCGAGGACGCGATGGACATCCACTCGATGGAGGTGACCTCCTCCGGCTTCGACCTGACGTACACCAAGCCGGTCTCCGAGGAGGTGATCGAGAACCTCGCCGAGCGGTACGAGGTCCAGCAGTGGTCCTACAACCCCACCTCCCAGTACGGCGGCCCCAAGCGCAACCAGGAGACGCTGCGGGTCAGCGGCGCGACGGTCTCGGACGACGGCACCACGGTGAGCCTGAAGATCGACGGGCTGCGCGAGGACCGGGTTGCGCACGTACGCTCCCCGCGGCCGTTCGCCGCGGCCGACGGCACCGCGCTGTGGAGCACCGAGGCCTGGTACACGGTGCACAACATCCCCGACTACACCGAACCGCCCAACCCGATCGGTCTCTACGAGGCCGAGGAGGCCCTGCTCGGAGGTGAGGCCGACATCGACAACGAGCACGCGCACCACACCGGTGAGGGCTTCGTCGACGGCTTCGACAAGATCGGCTCCTCGGTCACCTGGACTGTCGACGCCGAACGGGCCGGCACCCAGCCGGTGGTCCTGCGCTACGCCAACGGCCCCAACCCCTACGTCGGCACCAAGACGATCTCGCTGGACGTCAACGGCGAGGACAAGGGCCAGATCGAGATGAAGACCACCGAGGTCTGGAACCGCTGGGCCGACCACGTCGAGCAACTGGACCTGAAGGAAGGCGAGAACACCATCACGGTCTCGGCCGGCGAGGACGACGACCGGCATGTCAACTGGGACCATCTGCGGCTCCAGCGAGAAGCCTGCACCCCCGCGAAGCCCGAGGAGGGCTACCGGATGCTCTTCGACGGCACCGAGGAGAGCTTCGCCGACTGGGAGAAGGCGGGCCCCGGCGACTTCATCACCCAGGCCGACTGCACCATCCGCTCCGTCGGCGGCCTCGGCCTGACCACCCATCCCGACGAACTGACCGACTACAGCCTGAAGTTGGACTGGAAGATGGGCGGTGACGACAACTCCGGGGTGCATCTGGGCCTGCCGGACCCCGAGGGCGACGCCGAGGCGCGCAACAAGGGCTTCGAGGTGCAGATCGACGCCACCGACGAGCCGGAGCGCACCACCGGCGCGATCTACAACTTCCAGGGCGCCGACATCGAGGCCCGGGACAAGGCGCTCAACCCGCCGGGCGAGTGGAACTCCTACGAGATCGTGGTGGAGGACCAGCGGGTGAAGGTGTACCTCAACGAGGTCCTGATCAACGACTACGACAGCAAGGGCGCCGACCCGGACCGGGACCTCAGCTCCGGTCGCATCGGGCTCCAGAACCACCACACCGGTTCGGACGTGTGGTTCCGCAACATCCAGGTCAGGGATCTCGGCTGACGCTCGACCGGCCGCAACCCCCGCTGTCCGCGCGCGAGTTCACCGGCGCGCGGACAGCGGCGGCTTCCTCGCGGCGCGGGCCCTCGCGGCGCGGGCGCTGGACGGCGCGTACGGACGTGGTGCCTCCCGTCCGTCCGCGCCGCGGGGCCCGCGGCCGGCGGCGTGCCGAGTCGGTCGGCACCGGGTGCGGGAAGGGTGTCTTCAGGAGGGCGGTGGCGCGGTGGAGGAACGGACGATCAGCTCGGCCGAGACGCTGGCCAGGCCGCCGGGCGGCGGTTCCTCCGCGCCTGTCGCGATCCGGCCGGCCCGTGCGCCGGCCTCCTGCAGCGGCAGTCGCGCGGTGGTCAGCGGAGGCATGGCGTCGCCGCTGAAGGGGAGGTCGACGAACCCGGTCACCGACACGTCGCGGGGCACCTGGAGCCCGAGGTCGCGCAGCGCGGCGCAGGCGCCCAGCGCCACACTGTCGTTGGCGCACACCACCGCGGTCAGCCGGGGCTCCTTCTGGAGCAGCGCGCGGGCGCCGTCGTATCCGGCGGCCCGGTCGAAGGAGACGTGCACCACCGGCCCGTCGGCGTCGCCGCGGGCGGCCAGCGCCTCCTGGTGGCCCTCCAGCCGGTGGCGGCTGGTGGAACGCCCGCGGGGCCCGGCCAGGTATCCGATCCGTCGGTGGCCGAGGTGGAGCAGATGCTCGGTGAGCTTGCGGGCGCCGCCGCGGTTGTCGAAGGTCAGCGTGCCGGCGCCGATGTCCTCGGGCAGCGGCGGTCGTCCGCAGAGCACCACCCTGGTGCCCGCCTCGGTGAGCCGGCGCAGCCGGGTGGTGACGGCGCGCACCGCTTCGGCGTCGTCCCGGGCGCTGCCGGTGATCACCACGGCGGCCGCGCGCTGGCGCAGCAGCATGGTGAGGCAGGCGAGTTCGCGTTCGTGGGAGGAGCGGGTGCCGCAGACGACCGCCAACCGGCCGCCGTCGGCGCCCGGTTCGCCCAGCGACTCCTGGACGGCGCCCGCCAGGATTCCGAAGTAGGGGTCGGCGATGTCGTGGACCAGCACGCCGACCAGGTCGGAGCTGGCCGCCGCGAGCGCGCTGGCCGGGCCGTTGACGACGTAGTCCAGTTCGGCGACCGCGCGGCGCACCCGCGAGCGGGTGGCCTCCGCCACCGGGTAGTTCCCGCGCAGCACGCGCGAGACCGTGGCCGTGGAAACCCCGGCCCGTGCCGCCACGTCGGCGAGTGTCGCCGCCATGCCCGTCTCCCGTTCGTTCCGCCGCCCCGCTCAGCTGCGGGGACCGCGCTTGCCTGCCGCTCTCCCTTGTACACAGGGACAGAGGCAGACTACCCTTCAGCACACTAGTAAGCGCTTTCTATCACCCATGCTCCTCAGCCTCAGACCTCCACGCGAAGGGCCCGCCCATGGGACAGAGAGTCGTCCGGATCGCCATGAACGGCGTCACCGGCCGGATGGGATACCGCCAACACCTGGTGCGCTCGATCCTCGCGCTCCGCGAGCAGGGCGGCCTCGACCTCGGCGACGGCGAGACGCTGTGGCCCGAACCCGTACTCGTCGGCCGACGGGAGTACGCACTGCGGGAGTTGGCCGAGCGCCACGGCCTCGACGCCGACACCGTCCACACCGATCTGGACACCGTGCTCGCCGACCCGAGTGTGGAGATCTACTTCGACGCCCAGGTCACCTCGGCCCGCGAGGACGCGCTCGGCCGGGCGATAGCCGCCGGAAAGCACATCTACACCGAGAAGCCGACCGCGGTCTCCGCCAAGGCCGCGCTCGCACTGGCCGCGCAGGCCGAGGAGAAGGGCGTGCGCCACGGCGTCGTCCAGGACAAGATCTTCCTGCCCGGGCTCCGCAAGCTCAAGCGGCTGCTGGACGGCGGCTTCTTCGGTCAAGTGCTGTCGGTGCGCGGCGAGTTCGGCTACTGGGTGTTCGAGGGCGACTGGCAGGAGGCGCAGCGCCCGTCGTGGAACTACCGCACGGAGGACGGCGGCGGCATCGTCGTCGACATGTTCCCGCACTGGGAGTACGTGCTGGCCGAGCTGTTCGGCCGGGTCACCTCCGTCCAGGCGCACACCGCCACCCACATCCCGCATCGGGTGGACGAACAGGGCCGCACCTACGACGCCACCGCCGACGACGCCGCGTACGGCATCTTCGAGCTGGCCGGTCCGCACGGCCCGATCGTCGCCCAGATCAACTCCTCGTGGGCGGTGCGGGTCAACCGCGACGAGCTGGTGGAGTTCCAGGTGGACGGCACCGAGGGCTCGGCCGTCGCCGGGTTGCGCTCCTGCCGCGTCCAGCACCGCGCCTCCACCCCCAAGCCCGTCTGGAACCCGGACCTGCCGGCCGGCACCTCCTTCCGCGAGCAGTGGCAGGAGGTGCCGGACAACGCCGAGTACGACAACGGTTTCAAGGCTCAGTGGGAGCTGTTCCTGCGGCATGTGGCCCGCGGCGAGCCCTACCACTGGGACCTGCGGGCGGGCGCACGCGGAGTGCAGCTCGCCGAGCTCGGGCTGCGTTCGGCCGCCGAGGGCCGCCGTCTGGACGTACCGGAGCTGCCGCGATGATCCGGCTGCCGGACGCGAGCGGCGCACTGCGCACCCACCGACCGGGCAACGGCCGTACGCCGCCGAGGACTTCGGGCCCGGCCGCCTCCCGCACGGTGTACGCCGCCGCGCACGTGGTCGCCGATCCGCTGGCCGCGGCGGCGTCCGGCGCGGGCGGCCCGGCCGCGGTGGACTGGGACGCCACCCTGGCCTTCAGACGGCATCTGTGGTCGTTGGGTCTCGGCGTCGCCGAGGCGATGGACACCGCTCAGCGCGGGATGGGCCTGGACTGGCCGGCCGCGGCGGAGCTCGTGCGCCGATCCTGCGCCGAGGCGCGCGGTGAGGGCGGACGGATCGTCTGCGGCGTCGGCACCGACCAGCTCGGCGACGACCTGCCCGAGGAGCCGACCGCCGCACTCAAGGCGGTGCGGGAGGCGTACGAGGAGCAGCTGGCGCTGGTCGAGGAGGCCGGCGGGCAGGCGGTGCTGATGGCCTCCCGCGCGCTGGCCGCCCGCGCCCGAGGGCCGGAGGACTACCTCGCGGTGCTCGAACCGCTGCTCGCCCAGGCCGCCGAACCGGTCGTACTGCACTGGCTGGGCCCGATGTTCGACCCCGCGCTGGAGGGCTACTGGGGCAGCGGGGATCTCGACCGGGCGACCGAGACCTTCCTCTCGCTCATCGCGAGCCGTCCACAGGCGGTGGCGGGAGTGAAGGTCTCGTTGCTGGACGCCGGGCGGGAGGTCGCGCTGCGGCGCCGGCTGCCCACGGGCGTGCGCTGCTTCACCGGTGACGACTTCCACTACCCCGAGCTGATCGAGGGCGACGGGACGGGCGCCAGCGACGCGCTGCTGGGAGTCTTCGACCCGCTGGCGCCGACGGCCGCCGCCGCCCTGGAGCGGTTGGACGCCGGCGACAGCCGGGGGTTCCGCGAAATCCTCGATCCGACGGTGGAGTTGGCCCGCCACCTCTTCGGCCCGCCCACCCGCTACTACAAGACCGGCGTGGTCTTCCTGGCCTGGCTCGGCGGCCACCAGGAGCACTTCACCATGCTCGGCGGGCTGCAGTCGGCCAGGACCCTGCCGCATCTGGCCCGCGCCTACGAACTCGCCGACGGTCTGGGGCTGTTCCCCGATCCGCAGGCGGCCGAGGACCGGATGCGCACGCTGCTGGCCCTCCACGGGATCCGCGGATGAGCGCGCGGGGGCGGCTCGGCCCCTTCTCCGTCAACCAGATGACCGTCAAACAGCTCTCCCTGCCGGAGCTGGTGCGCAGCTGCCGGACTCTGGGCGTCGAACACGTCGGGCTGTGGCGGGAGCCGGTGCGCGAGTACGGCGTGGAGGCGGCGGCGGCGCTGATGCGCGAGAACGCGCTCGGTGTCAGCACCCTGTGCCGCGGCGGCTTCCTCACCGCCGTCGAACCGGCCGCGCGGCGCGAGGCGTTGGCCGACAACCGGCGCGCAGTCGAGGAGGCGGCCACGCTCGGCACCGACACCCTGGTGCTGGTGAGCGGCGGACTGCCGCCGGGCGACCGGGACCTTCCCGGAGCACGCGCCCGCATCGCGGAGGCACTGGCCGAGCTGGGACCGTACGCGGAGAGGCACGGCGTACGGCTGGCGATCGAGCCGCTGCACCCGATGTACGCGGCCGACCGCTGTGTGGTCTCCACCCTGGAGCAGGCGCTGGACCTCGCCGCACCGTTCCCCTCGCACCAGGTCGGCGTGGTGGTGGACACCTACCACCTGTGGTGGGACGACCGGGCCGCCGAGGGCATCGCGAGGGCGGGCCGGGAGGGCCGGCTGCACTCCTTCCAGCTGGCGGACTGGATCACCCCGCTCCCCCGCGGCGTCATGACCGGCCGCGGCCAACTCGGCGACGGCAGCGTGGACTTCGGGTGGTTCGCCGAGCAGGTCGCGCGGGCCGGCTGCACCGGGCCGGTGGAGGTGGAGCTGTTCAACGAGGAGCTCTGGGCGCGGGACGGCCACGAGGTCCTGGCCGAGACCCTGCGGCGGTGGCACGAGGTCCTGGACCTCCCGTTCGGCGGCCCCGCCGCGAACGTCGCGAAAGTCACCGCGGGCGGGGTCGGTTCGGCGCCGCTGCCCCGCTGACGCCGCACCCCGTGCCGGGCCGCAGAGGGGGCGGCCCGGCACGGGGTGGTACCCGGGCACGGGATGGCCAGGAAGTACGAGGGGGCGGCCGGGCACGGGGTGGGGCCGCCGCCGTGGGGCTCGGGGCGGTCTTCGCCCTGCGCCGACTCCTGGAGGAGTTGGAGCGGGTCCACGTTGACAACGCCCGTGAGCAGAACTGGTCGTGGCAGAGCATCGCCACCTCACCCCACCGCGCGCGGCACGCCGTGGTGCTGTCGCAGGACGAGGCCGTCGCGCTCGGCCACGACTTCATCGGTACGGAGCACATCCTGCTCGGGCTGGTCGGCACCGACCGGAGCACCGCCGGGGACGTCCTGCGGGAGCAGGGCATCGACCTCGACCGCGCCCGGGCCGAGACGGTGCGGGTGCAGCGGGCCGCCGGAGTCGTCGCCACCGGCGGGCAGCCCGAGAAGGACGCACTGTCCTCGCTCGGCATCGACGTGGACGAGATCAAGCGCCGGGCCGAGCAGAACTTCGGCGAGGGATCGTTCCAGTTCCCCCGGCCCGCCTACACCGCGCGGGCCAAGCGGGTGTTGGAGCAAACCCTGGCCGAGGCAAGGGAGTTGGGACACGAGAAGTTCGGCACCGAGCACATCCTGCTGGGCCTGCTGACCGTGGCGGAGGGCCGCGGCGCCGAGGTGCTGGCGGCGCTCGGTACGGAGCCCGAGCGTCTGCGGGAGGCGGTGCTGGCCCGGGTGGCCGCCGACGCCTCCTAGACGAGGTGGTGCAGCGGCCCGCTCCGTACCGTCACGGGGGCGGCACGGAGCGGGCCGCCCCCGTGACGGCCGACGGCGTCAGCGCGGGTCCTCCGCGTCGCCCGCGGCGGGCGCGGACTTGGCGGCGGCCGCAGTCGTGCGAACGGGAGCGGACGCGTCCGCGGCGGCGTGCTGCTCGTCCCCCGACCGGTCGCCCCCGACCGGGAGACGGTCCTCGTCCCGCGCGTCGAAGCCCTGCGGGCCGTCGGGAGCCTCGCCCGCCGGGTCGGCGTCGGAGGCGGCCGGCTCCCAGCGGATGCGGGTGCTGCACACCGCGACGATCAGAGCGGAGACGCCGACCAGCGCGAAACCCCACACCAGGCTGCTCGCCCCCGCGACGAAGCCGATCAGCGGCGGGCCGGCCAGCAGTCCGGTGGTGCCGGTGGCGGCCACCAGCGGCAGTACGTTCGCCTCCTGCCGTGCCGCGGCGACGTAGACGCACGGGGTCACCGCCGCGATGCCCAGGCCGACGCAGGCGAAGCCCAGCAGCGCGGTGACCACACCGCCGGTCAGCAGGGCGAACGCCAGTCCGGCGGCGGCGAGCACACTGCCCACCAGCACCACCCGACCGTCGCCCCAGCGGCTGCGCCAACTGTCGGCGAAGAGCCGCGCGATGAGCATCATCCCGGAGACCACCGCGATGCCCATCGGGGCGATCTGCTCGGAGGCGCCGGCGACGTCCTCCAGGTAGAGCGCCGACCAGTCGTTCATGGAGGCCTCGGTGACGGTGCCGAAGGCCATCGCGCCGCACATCCACAGCGTGAGCCGGCTCGGCAGTCGCCGCGCCGCGCGGGTCTTCCTCTCCCGCACCGCGGCGGCCGGCTGCCGGCCGTGGTCGGCCATCAGCCCGCCCCGGGCGCCGGCCGAGAGCAGCACCAGCAGGGCGGCGCCCACCGCGAAGTGCGCGGTGACGGAGGAGGTCACGACGTGCAGGGCGGACGCCAGGAGTGCGGCGAGCAGCGAACCGGCACTGAAGGTGGCGTGCAGTTTGGCCATCGTGGCGCGGCCGTGGCGCTCCTCCAGCGCGGCGCCCTGTGCGTTCATCGCGGTGTTGAGGCAGCCGACGAGCACACCGTCCACGCACAGCACCAGGAGTGCGACCGGATAGTTGGGTGCCAGGGCGAGCGCGGGGAGCACCGCGGCCAGCCCGAGGGTCGACAGCAGCGCGAGCTGCCGCGAGCCGAGCCGCCCCATCAGATGGGTCACCACCGGGAAGGACACCGAGGCGCCCACCCCCGCGGCCATCAGCAGCACACCGACCTCGGCGGGTGTCAGCCCCAGGTCGCTCTTGAGCGCCGGGATGCGCGAGACCCAGGTCGCGTACTGGAAACCGAGCGCGCAGAACAGCGCCGCGGTGGCCAACTGGCCTCTGCGGAACGGATCGTCGATACGGGCCACCTTGTGTTACCTCACTTCGCACTGCGGGGACGGGTCCACGGCGGTGGCCGTGACCGGAGCGGACATGTAGACGGCGCCGGGGCCGTAGGCGGCGGGCGGCGTCACCTCGGGTTCGACGGTGAAGCCCTGCACGGACCAGAAGCGCCGGCCGCCCGCGACCGCGACCAGCGAGAGCCGTTCGAAGCCGTCGGCCCGGGCGGCGGCCGTGAGGTGGGCCAGCAGCCGCGGGCCGAGCCCGGCGCGCCGGTGGGCCGGGGCGACGACCAGATCGTGGAGATGGAGATTGCGGGTGCCGCCGTCGTCCGGGGCGCGGTGTCGCCGCAGCTCCGGGCAGTGGCCGTGACGGTGCGCGAACGCCAGTGCGTAGCCCGCGAGTCGGCCGTGCCGCTCCAGCGCGAAGGAGGTCGAGGGCGAGGACCCGACCCGGGCGCGCAGCAGCTCGCCGCCCTCCGAGAGGCCCGAGGCGGCGTACACCTCGTGCTCCAGGTCCGCGAGCGCCGGCCAGTGCCGCGGCTGGACCGGCACGACGGCGCAGTCGGCGCTCATCGCCCGACCCCTCCGGTGCAGTGGCGGGGCAGCGGCGCGAAGCCGTTGAAGCCCTCGGTCATGTAGCTGACGGCGTACGCGCCGCAGTGCAGTACGTGCACCGGATCGCCCGAGGCCAGATCCACCGGCACCTGCGCGGGGGCGTGGGTGGCGGGGTAGGCGTCGTCGCTGTCGCAGGAGGGGCCCGCGACCACCGCGGGGACGGTCGGGGCGTCGGCGGGGTGGGTGGGGAAGTGCAGCGGATAGCGCAGGGCGTCCATCTCGTAGAGCCCGTTGAACCGGCCGACGCTGAGGTAGAGCCACGCCTGGCTGCTGCCGTCCGGGAGTCGGCGCCTGGTCAGTCGCAGCGCCCGGGCGTGGATGGTGCCGTGGTCGGCGACGAGGTGGCGGCCCGGTTCGACGAGCAGTCGCAGCCGCTCGCCGTGGTGGCGGCGCAGCCGGGCCGTGCCCTCGCGCAGGGTGCGCAGTATGGCCTCGATCGGCGGGGCCGCGGCTTCGCCGTCGCGGTCCAGGCCGCCGAGCGCGGGCAGTCCGCCGCCCAGGTTGACGTGGTCCAGGACGAGACCGCGGCCGGCAAGCGCGGCCAGCACCGCGTCGAGGGAGTCGAAGGCGGCGCGCCAGGCGGCGGGGTCGGTCTGCTGCGAACCCACGTGCACCGACAGGCCGGAGGGCCGCAGTCCGGCCCGGTCGGCGGCCTCCAGGACGCGGACGGCCTCCTCGCGGGAGCAGCCGAACTTGCGGCCCAGCGCCCAGAGTGCGCCGCGTCCGGTGGTCATCAGCCGGCAGTAGACCCGCGCGCCGGGGGCGTGGCGGGCGAGGGCGGCGACGGTCTCCAGAGAGTCGACGGCGAAGTCGGTGACGCCGAGCCGGTGCGCGTCGGCGATGTCGTGGTCGGAGACCACGGTGTTGCCGTAGTGCGTACGGTCCGGCGGCGCACCGAGCCGCCGCGCCCGGTGCAGCTCGGGCACGCTTGCCGCGTCGATCCCGGCTCCCCGGCGGAGCAGCGCGAGCAGCACGTCGTCGACCGGGCACGCCTTCATCGCGAACCGGACGTCGGCGCCCGGCAGTTCGCGGCAGAGGGTGTCGTAGCGCTGCCGGATGCCGTTCAGGTCGTAGACGATCCGGTCCGTCTCCCGCTCCTCGCCGCCCGGGCGGGGAAGTGCGGCGGGCGGCGCGAGGAGGCCGTCGGTCATCCGTCCGCCTGCCCGGTTCGGCCTTCGGGGTCCGGTCGGCCTTCGGGGTCCGGTCGGTCTTCGGGGTCCGGTCGGTCTTCGGGGTCCGGTCGGTCGAGCAGGCCGGCGCAGCCCGGGGCCGCGTGGATCAACGCTCCCCAGTGCTCGATGAGTTCGGCGAACTGCGCCATGTCGGCCCGGGCCTCGTCCAGGAGCGCGGCGCGCCGGGGCAGCAGGCTGTCGGCGAACTGCTCGTATCTGCCACCGAGTCGGCGGTAGGCGGCGTCGACGCGGGCGAGTCGTTCACGGTTCTCGGACCGGTCCAGAGCGGTGCTGTGCCGGACGAGGTCGGCGACGGCGGAGGCACGCAGCCGGCCCGCGTCGTCGGTCAGCACGGGGCCATCCTCGGCGAGCCGGTCGTAGAGGTGGTTCAGATAGAGCATCGAGAGCAGGAACTTCACGAAACGCAGCTGGTAGGCGGCGAACCCGCGGTCCGTGCGGCGCTCGGGGGTGTGGAAGTTGACGATGTCGCGGTTGTGCAGGACGCCGGGGAGCCCGGCGTGCCGCACCAGGTGCAGCAGGAAGTAGTCGCTGCCGATGGTCTCGGTCGCCGGCGGCAGCGGCACCTGCTCGTGGACGCCGTGGAAGGCGATGTTGCACATGTCCACGCGCATCGGGTCGACCAGGGTCAGCGTCGACTCGTCGGCCACGAAGGGGGTTTTGCCCGCGCCCCGGAAGGACTCTTCGACCAGTGCGCTCTTGCGCTCGGCCGACCAGTCCATCGGCGCCCACAGGCTCACCACCTCGTGGTACACCTCCGGGTCCAGCCGGTCGATCTCCTCGATGTCCACCGAGGGTTCGCCGATGAACGAGCCCCCCACCAGCGCGACGGGACGCTCGGCCAACTCCTCGGCGAGCACTGTCTTGGACACGCTCTCGCCGGCGGCGGAGGCCGGACGGCCGAGCGCGGCCAGCTCGTGGTGGACCGGGAAGACGGTGCGCCCGGCGGGGTCCTGCTGGTAGCGGCTGTCGGAGTCGCGGCGGTGCACGGACTCGCAGCCCAGCGCCGCGGCGATGAGGAACGCCCGGTTGGTGCAGGCGCCGTAGGACAGTCGTGCGGGCAGCAGCAGTGCGAGGAGCGCGTCGGTGTCGGTGGCCGTGCTTCCCTCCGGTGCGGCGGCCTCCGACACCGCCGCCAGAAAGGCGCGTTGGCGCTGCTCGTCCAGGTGGCGGACGGTGACGCGGGGTTGGGCGGGCAGCGCGCGCAGGGTACGGGCGTGCTCCGCGTGGACGGGCCCGGCGCGCTCGCCGTCGGAGGAGTCGAGGACCAGGAGTTCGACGTGGACGCCGAAGTGGTCGGCGGCGTACGCGGCTTCGTGCCCGAGCGCGGTGAGCGCCGGGGCGCAGGGGCGGTTGGTGGGCAGGGTCAGCGCGATGCGACGCACGGGTCCCCCTCGGCTTCGACGGACACGGCGTCGGACTCGTGACCGGTGGCGGGGTCGTGACCGGTGGCGGGGTCGGGGTCGGGGTGGTGCCAGGGGCGCAGACCGAGGAGTTTCTCGCCGAGCTCGGTCAGCTCCGCGGACCCGTACCGCTCGGACTCGGGGCGGTCGGCGTCGCCGAGGAGGGTGGCGTTCCAGGTCGGTGTGGTGTTGTCGCGCCAGGAGTCGACTCGGGAGCGGCGCAGCTCCGCGTGCTCCTCCAGGGCGGGCATCATCGCCAGATACTGCACTGCGCGGGCGCCGGTGGCCGCGGTGTTGGGGGCGACGCCGTGGGCGAGGTGGCCGTTGAAGATCAGCAGGTCGCCGGCCTTCAACTCCGGCCGGACGACGGGCAGTTCGTCGTGGTCGACGGCGGGCCTGATCGGGTCGCGGTCCTCCGGCTGGAGGGCCGCCCAGCGGTCGAAGGTGCGGAAGAGCTCCGGGCAGCACTGGAAGCCGCCGTGCTCGGGGGTGGTGTCGTTGAGGGCGATGATGCCCTGGACCCGTTGCGGGGGTATGCCGAGCGTGGTGTCGACGTCCCAGTGCAGATTGATGTCGAAGCCGCGTTCGCGGTGTTCGATCAGGGCGCGGTCGCGGTTGCGGACGTTGGGCGGGTTGAGGTTGAGCCGGTCCAGGGTGACCCAGAGCTCTTCGCAGTCCCAGACGTCGACGAAGGCGTCGTACACGCGCCGGGACTGGCGGCTGTCCCAGAGCAGTTGGTGGTGGTACGCCTCGACGAAACCGTAGATGTGCAGCTCGCGGTCGAGGTCCGAGCGGAAGGTGCGCTCCTCGTACCAGGTCTCCGGGCGGGCGGGGTCCAGGCCCTGGAAGTCCCAGGCGAAGTCCAGGAGTTCACGGGCGTGGTCGGGGCTGACCGCCTCGGGGACCACGACGTACCCGTAGGTCTGCCAGAAGGCGTACTGCTCCGGCGAGAGCACCCGCAGGGGCCGGGTCTTGTGCAGATCGCGCAGCCGGGTGCGGGCGAGGTAGGTCTCGCCGTCGGCGCTGAAGTAGGGGACCTCGGAGGCGGCCCGGTGGAGGTGTGCGTCAGCCGATGACATCAGAGCGGCTCCGTTGGGGAGTGGGCAGGACGGGGCGGTGGCACGCCGCTCCGAGAGGTCGGAGGCTCCGTCCGGCACATTGGACTAGACCAAGGTTGGCTCATCTTTCACAGCCCCGGCACCGGTGTCAACTGCACGCACCCGAAGTCCGGTTGGCGCGAACCCGACCGACCGGACACCCCGTCCGTCCACCACGCCGACGCCGCCGCGACACCCCGGGACGCCGATCGGACGGCGCCGCCGCGACCCGCGAGAACCCGCCGCGGTGAACGCGACAACGGCTCACAGATGTACGAGTGATGACACCGGATCACTTGACACAGCGGCTCCGTACAGGCGGAATAGCATTGGCACAGACCAATCCCTACCGTTGGGTAGCCGCGACGATCTCACGGCGTGCCCAGCACTTCCGTGCGAAAGGCGGGCCGATGGTGTCCAGCAGGCGCAGCAGTGAGGTACGACGACTCGCGCTCTCCCTCCTGCAGCCCGGTTTCGTGGGGACCACGCCCCCGGACTGGGTGCTGCGGGACATTCAGGACGGGCTGCGCTCGGTCGTCCTGTTCACCCGCAACATCGAATCGGCGGAGCAGGTCGCCGCCCTCACCGAGCGGTTGCGCGCGGAGAACCCCGAGCTCGTCGTCGCGATCGACGAGGAGTCCGGCGACGTCACCCGCATCGAGTCCGCCACCGGCTCCTCGCGCCCGGGCAACTTCGCCCTCGGCCACGTGGACGACACCGAGCTGACCGCGCAGGTTGCCAGGGACCTCGGCCGCGACCTGCGGGCCGCCGGCGTCACCCTCAACTACGCGCCCAGCGTGGACGTCAACTCCAACCCGGACAACCCGGTCATCGGCGTACGGTCCTTCGGCACCGACCCCGAGGTCGTCTCCCGGCACGCCGCCGCCTGGGTCGACGGACTCCAGTCCTCCGGCGTCGCCGCATGCGCTAAGCACTTCCCCGGCCACGGCGACGTCGCCGTCGACAGCCACCACGGACTGCCGAGCTACGACGCCGACCGCGCCGAGATCGCCGCCCACGCGCTGCCCCCGTTCCTGGCCGCGCTCGGAGCCGGCGCGCGCGCCGTGATGAGCGCCCATCTGCTGGTGCCGGCCTGGGACCCCGAGGTCCCGGCCACCCTCAGCCGCCGGGTGCTGGGCGATCTGCTCCGCGGCGAGCTGGGCTTCGACGGGCTCATCGTCACCGACGCAATCGAGATGGCCGCCGTCACGGAGCGGTACGGCATCGAGGGCGCCTCGGTGCGCGCCGTCGCGGCCGGCGCCGACGCGCTCTGCGTGGGCGGCGAGAACGCGGACGAGCAGACCCCCGCCCGGATCGCCGACGCACTGGTGGACGCGGTCGCCTCGGGCCGGCTCACGGAGGAGCGCCTGGCCGAAGCGGCGGCCCGCGTCGCGGAGTTCGCCGACTGGTCGACCCGCCTGGCCCGCACCCCCGCGCCGCCGGCCGAGAACATCGAGAGCATCGGCCTCACCGGCGCGCGACGCGCGATCCGTCTCACCGGCGCCGCGCAGAGCGCACTGCCGCTGGCCGACTCCCCGCACGTCGTCGAGCTGGCCCCGCTGACCCACCTCGCCATCGCCCAGGAGACACCGTGGGGTGTCGCCGACTCGCTGCTGCGGCATCTGCCGAGCACCACCTCGGTGCGGGTGCGGCAGGAGGACCTCGGCTCGGCCGCGACAGCGGACGTCTGCGGGCTCACCCAGGCAAAGGGCCGCCCGCTGGTGGTCGTGGTCCGCGACGCGGCCCGCCACTCGTGGATGTCCCGCGCCCTCGGCGAGCTGACCCACGCCCGCCCGGACGCGATCGTGGTGGAGATGGGACTGCCCGGCGAACTCCCGGGCGCGGTCGGCATCTGCACCCACGGCGCCTCCACCGCCTCCGGCACCGCCGTGACCGAACTGCTGGTGGGCGCCCGCGCGGCAGGCTGAGCCGGCGGCGGGCACGCACCCGCCGCCGGAGCCCGCGGTTCGCGGCCCTGCGGTTCGGGGCCGTGCGGTTCGGGGCCGTGCGGTTCGGGGCCGTGCGGTTCGGGGCCGTGCGGTTCGGGGCCGTGCGGTTCGGGGCCGTGCGGTTCGGGGCCGTGCGGTTCGGGGCCGTGCGGTTCGGGGCCCGTACACCGTCGTCGGTGTACGGGCCCTGCGGCGTACGCGCTCCCGGCAGCAGTGGCACAGCCGGGCTTTGCGCGGCGAAACGGGGCGGGGCGTGCTGTCGGGCGCGCCCCGCACCCGGGGTCGGTCAGCGGCGCACCGTGGAGCAGTTGGGGCTGTCCGGTTCGCCCGAGAGCCGGTTGGTGACCCAGTTGACGGCCGCCCCCTGGTCGGCGATGAGCGGCAGGAAGTGGTTGACCAACTTCTCGCCGGCGTCCGGCAGTTGGACGGGCACGTAGGTGACCCGGGCGTCCTTCGCGCACCAGTCCGCGGCGAGGGTGCGGGCCTGCTCGTGGGTGACGAGGTTGTCCCTGGTGCCGGTCGCCACCCGTACCGGACCGGTCGGCGCGAGTCGGCCGATGCGCTGGCGGTCGAGGATGGCGGCCACCTCGGGCTCGGCGGCCACGATCTCCGGGATCGACTCCCCGTTCTTCGTCCAGTCCTCGCTGCGGGCACCCGCGTAGCCAAGAATGCCGTCGCCGACGCATGCCTCGGACAGCTTCCTCAGCGCGTCCTTGCCCTTGTCGTTGGTGTACTTGTCCAGGATCGGGCCGAGTTCGGGGTCGGAGTCGAGGAACCCGTTGATCGACCAGCCGAGCGCGGAGGCGAGGGTGCTGCCGTCCACGGCGGCGAGCACCTCGGTGAGGTCCGCGGGAGGGGCGCCCACGTAGGAGCCGGCGAGTTCGATCTCGGGGGCGTAGCCGGGCTGGAGTTCGGCGGCCGATCCGGTCGCTCCCCCGCCCTCGCTGTAGCCGTACAGTCCGATCCGCGAGGCGGGGGTCAGCGAGGTGTCCGGCAGCGACCGGGCGGCCCGTACGGCGTCGAGCACGGCGTGCCCGGCGTCCAGGCGGTTGACGTAGGTGTGCGGGCGGTCCGTGGTGCCCAGGCCCACGTAGTCGGTGACGACGACCGCGACGCCCCTGGCGAGAAAGCGGTAGATCGCCAGGTTCTCGTAGCCGACGGACACCGAACCCGACTCCAGCGACAGCGGCTTCTCCAACGCCTTCGAGGCGGCGCACTGGTCGCCCTGGCCCATGGTCCCCGGGGCGAGCGCGACCAGCGGACGCTCCCCGCCGCCCTTCCACTTCGCCGCCGGTTCGATGTACGCGCCGGTCACCGCCACCGGTTCACCGCGCGAGTCGATGGACCGGTACATCAGCCGGGTGGCGCTGCCCGGCAGCGGTCCGTCGATCCCGGGCAGGCTCAGTCCGAGCCGCAGCTCCTCCGTACGCACCAACTCGCCGTTGGACGCGGGGAGTTCGGCCGGCGGCCGGTAGAAGTCCGGATCGCCGGCAGTGGCGGCGGAGGCAGCGGAGGCGGCGTCGGTGCGTTCACCGGCCCCCGCGCTCGTCGTCTGCACGGCGACTCCGGCCGTCGCCACCAGGGCGGCCGCGAGCAGCGTACGGCCGACGGCGACTCCCCTCCGGCGGCGCGCATTCGACCGCGCAGGACCGGACTCGGGCACGGACGCGGGGTCGGACGCAGGCACGGGCTCGGCGGGCTTCGGGGCGGCGGCGGGCTCGGTGTGACGAGGGTTCACGGAACTCACTCCAGCTTCGTCGGTGCGGCCGAGCGCACGGACTCGGCCGCACGCGGGGACGGTGTCTGCGGAACGGCACGGCGCAGACCGCGCTCGCTCGAACAGCGAGGCGGCGACACCGCACAGGGGGCGGCGGGGCGGGCGGGGACGGCAGGGCAGGACGGCGTCGCCGTCGCACGGACGGCGTTCTTACTGACCAGTCAGTTGTGGACAGTAGATCCGGCGGTACGCAGTGACAATGCCCGTGCGTGAGTGTTCTCGCCCGACACGCTGTCACCGGCACACGGGTCGGCGACCTCGCGAGGCCGGGATCGCTGCGGGACAGCGCCGCCCGGACCGGGAACGCCACCGGGGACACACGGCACACGGAAGCAGGGGTGCACGACCGGACGCACGACCCGAAGCGGGCGGCGGCAGCCGACACCCGTCACCCGGATGGACGGGCGCCGGACGGACGGGGCGGGACGGACGGGAGCAGGGCTCCCGGTGAGCAACCGGGCGGCGGCAGCCGGGAGTTGCACCGGCCGGGGTCAGGCGTTCTCGGGCTCCGCCGCCTCACCGAGGTCCTGCCGCGAGGGCGAGCCGAGCTTGCGCATCGCACGCGCCACATGCTGCTCGACGGTGCGCGGCGAGAGGTGCAGGGTGCCGGCGATCTCGCGGTTGGTCAGGCCGGCGGCCGCGAGATCGGCGACCTCACGTTCCCGGGGAGAGAGCCGGTCGCCGTACCCCGGACGCCCCGGCGAGCGGCGTTCCTCGGTGACGGGCTGCTGGGCGCGCAGTACGGCGCGGGCGCGCGAGGCATCCCAGGTGGCGCCGAGTTCGGCCAACTGCTCGACGGCCTCGGCGAGTTCGGCGGTCTCCGGCTCCGCGTCCGTCTCCAGCGCGCAGCGGAACGCGGCCTCCACGGCGAGCGCCCGCGGATAGGGGCGGTCGAGCTTTCCGTACTCCAGGCCCGCCTCGCGGAACAGCGCGGCGGCGCGCTCCCACCGCTGTTCGCACTCGGCGAGCAGCGCCCGGCTCCAGAGCAGCGCGGCGCTCGCAGCCGGCGCGTCCCGTCCGCGCAGCCCGGCCTCCAGCTCCGCGACCATCTCCCGCACGCTCTCCGCGCGTTCGGATCTGACCATCGCCTCGATCGCCCAGGGCGCCAACTCGGCCGCCCACACCCAGACTTCGGACCTGCGTATCCGCTCCCAGGCGGCCAGCGCCTGCTCGTGGGCGCCTTCGAGGTCGGACCGTGCCAGCGCAAGCCGGATGAGCGCACCCGAGGCGGCGGCGGCCAGCGGGACCGAGCCCTCCTCCAGGCTCGGAAAGTCCTCGCCGGAGAGCCAGTTGGCGGTCTGCGCCCAGTCGCCCCTGGCCAGCGCCAGCAGCCCGAGCACCACTCTGGCGTCCTCGGCGATGACCGGCATCCGGCCGGACTCGTCGACCAACTCCTCGCAGCGCCCGGCCAGTCCGGACCAGCGGCCGGTCAGCCAGTCCACCAGGAGCGCGGTGCCGCGACCCGTCTGCTCCTGGTAGTGGGCCCCGCTGCGGCGCGCGTGGTCCAGGCCCTCGGCGAGCAGCGCGGCACCGCGTTCGTGGTAGCCGAGCAGCACCGCCGAGTCGGCGCAGTTGCACAGCCCTCGGGCGACGTGCTGGAGGTGTACGGGGTCCTCGGCGTCGCGCGGCAGTTCCGCCAGCAGCTGCCAGCCGTCGGGGTCTCCGGTGCCGAGCAGCACGGAGACGCGGTTGGCCGCCACCGCGAGACGGATGGCGGGGTCGCCGCTGTCCGCGGCGGCACGCTCGGCCCGGGCGAGCCACCGCAGGCAGACCGAGAGGGAAGCGGTGGGCCAGTACGGGATGGCCAGGGCCGACATCACCCGTGCGGTCAGGGCGGGTTGGTCGTGCAACTCCTGGACCGCGCGCTCCATCTCCCGGCGGCCCTCGGCGGCGTCGCCCAGCTGGTTGGAGAGCAGCAGTCCGAGGTCCAGCCGCACCTTGCCGCGGACCACGAGCGGCAGCGCCTCGTCGTCTGTGATGCCGCGCAGCACCCGTACCGTCTGGTCCGAGCGCAGGCCCACCACGGCGCTGCGGGCGAGAAGCGGGGCCAGCCGCACCCGGGTGGCGGAGGGCAGCTGCGGATGGGCGAGCGCCTCCTCCAACAAACGCGCCGCGACCTGGTGTTCTCCCTTGCGGGCGGAGTCGCGGGCGGCACGTTCGACCGCCTTCGCCCAGGGGCCGAGCTGTCCGCCGTCGCGGCGGTGCGCGGCCAACTCCGCCCAGGGAACGGGCTGTCGGCGCGCCAGCACCTCGGCGGCCCGGATGTGCAGTTCCTGCCGCAGCGGCCCCGGCAGGTCCTCGTAGACCGCGCGGGCCGCCAGCGGCACGGCGAAGCCGTAGCGGTCGGGGCCGAGCAGGACCAGAGCCGCCGCCCGCAGCGCCTCGGCCAGGGCAGCGCTCCCCCGCTCCGTCGGCAGTCCGGCGATCTCGGTCAGCTCCCGCAGGCCCGCGGGCCGACCCACCACGCCGGCGGCGAGCACCAGGTCCCGGGCCTCCTCGGTCAGCGGGGCGCAGCGGCCGAGCACCAACTCCGCCAGCCGTACGGGCACTTCGGCCCGGTCCACATGGCGTGCGGAGCGCCGGCGGCCCTCCTGCCGCAGCACGGGCGCGGCGAGCAGGTCGACCACGACCCGCGCCACTCCCCCGCTGCGCTCGTGCAACCTCCGGGTGAAGCCCGGGCCGCACGCCTCCTCGCCGAGGCTCGCCGCCGCCAGCTCCGCCACCTCCGCGAGGTCGAGCGGCTCGATGCGCCGACGCAGCACGAGGAGCTCGCCGGAGTAGTCGGTGGCGGCACCGAGCGGCAGCCCGGGCGAGGCCAGCTCCTCGGGCCGGTAGGTGAGCACGGCCGCGAGCCTCGCGGGCGGTTGCTCGAACAGCGCCCGCAGCGCGGCGAGTTCGTCGGCGCCGGCCCGGTGCAGATCCTCGACGACCAGCAGCAGCGGGCCGGTTGCCGCCCGCACCTCCGCCAGCCGCGCGGCGCCGACCACCTCGGCACCCGCGTCCCTTCTGCCCCCTGCGCCCTCGTCGGCCCCGTTCGTCCGTGCGGAGAGCGGTGGCGCCGACGGTGACGCGGAGTGCGCGGAGGACCGGGCGGCGGAGTGCACGATCGGATGGGCGACGGGCTGCGACCCGGCACGCGGTGCGGGACGGCGCCGGCCCGCGACCGGCTGCCCGCTCACCAGGCCGTCGGCGGTGCAGCGCAGCACCACCGTGCGCACGGTCCGCAGCTCCGGCTCCCCGAGCAGACGTCTCAGGTGCCAGGTCTTGCCGGTTCCGGCCGCGCCGGCCCACAGCAGCAGCACCGGGGAGGGCACGGCCCGGTGCAGGGCTTCCGACAACGCACGCAGACTCTGCTCACCCTTCGTGTTCACTCCACGTTCCTGTGCAGTCATGAGGGGCGATCCGCTTTCTTTGCGTATCCGTAGTTCCCGGCTCCCTGATTGCACAGTGTCCCCCTCAGCCGCCAGCTTGGCACTACCGGCGGTGACGTTTTCCCCCGTGCTCCCAGCAGTTCTGCGGGGGACGACGGAGCCTGCGGTCCGGCACACCCCTCACCACGGTGCGTCGTGTGCCAAGAGCTGCCCACCCAGCTCGGAGGAGCCCGTATGAGCACCACCGCACAGCCGCCGCGCAGCGCCGCGCCCTTCCCCCACCAGGGCGCGTCGCTCGGCGACGGAGTCAGACCCGACGGGGATGTCACACGGGCGTCGTGCTGTCTTGCGGCGACCACCGAGGCGCCACCCTTTCTGCGCACCTTCGCCAGAGGGGTGGCGCGCCGGTGGCGGCTCGAAGCGGATGTCGAGGACGCACTCGCGGTGATCGTCACGGAGTTGGTCACCAACGCCGTGCTGCACTCCGGGAGTCCGGAGGTGTCGCTGCGGCTGGGCCTGGACGGCACGACACTCTCGATCGAAGTGCGGGACTCGGGCAGATGGCGTCCGCGCGAGGCACCGCGCCGGGAGCCGCTGGACGAGGGCGCGGCCTGCGGACGCGGGCTGACCCTGGTCGCCGCGTACGCCTCCAGCACCCGGGCCCACCCCTCGCCGCAGGGCACCACCGTGGTGGCCGACCTCAGCGTGCCGCCCACCCGCAGGGGTTCGGGCGGTCGCTCTCCGAACGGGCGGGTCAACCCCCGGCGCCGTACTGCCGCCGGCGTCGGCTGAGAAGCCGACGGCCACGGCGCTTCCCGCCGGGGAGAGGGGTGCCGGGAAGCCCCGCCACCCCTCTTCCGCCTCCGCCTGCACCCCCTTCGCCGGCCCTTCGCCGGTCCTTGGCGCGCCCCGACGCGCCCCTGCACGGCTCGGCGGTCGCGCCGTCGACGGTCGAAGATTCACCCGATCCGGGCCGATGTGCGTTCGGAGTCTCCGGGCGACAAACCGCACCCACTCCCGACCGGCGGCGAACGCGAGCCCGCAAGCCCAACCACCCGTCGTCCGCCGGGCGTTCCGGCGCCGCACGCCGCACGGGGAGTGAACACCCGGTGCACGGGAGAGAACCCGGCCGGGCACCCCTGGACTTACTTGGACGTCCAACTATATGGTCGGGGTGACCTTCGCGACGCAGTGCAGGGTGCACTTCACCACCCACGAAGGCGCCCTCGACAGTGCCCGATTGAGCCAATCCGTACTCGGCCCGCGGCGCGTGGCAGCGACACTCGGTGCCACGCACACCCAAGGGCCGACCACGCCGGAGCCCAACCGCAGCAGCCCGCCAACCCCGGGCTCGTCCGCGCGTCCCACCCCCGACGAGAGACAGGTCCCCCATGATCCGCGAGCTGACACACTTCATCGGCGGCAAGCAGGTCCCCGGCACTTCCGGGGAGTTCGGCGATGTCTACAACCCGAGCACCGGCCAGGTGCAGGCCCGCGTTCCGCTGGCCGGCCGCGCCGAGACCGAGGCCGCCATCGCCGACGCCGCGCGCGCCCAGGTCGAGTGGGCGGCGTGGAACCCCCAGCGCCGCGCCCGGGTGATGATGCGCTTCCTCCAGCTCGTGGACGAGGAGCGGGACTCCCTGGCCAGGCTGCTCTCCAGCGAGCACGGCAAGACCGTTCCGGACGCCGCCGGTGACCTCCAGCGCGGCCTGGAGGTCGTGGAGTTCGCGATCGGTGTGCCGCACCTGCTCAAGGGCGAGTTCACCGACAGCGCGGGGACCGGCATCGACGTGTACTCGCTCCGTCAGCCGCTCGGCGTGATCGCGGGCATCACCCCCTTCAACTTCCCGGCGATGATCCCGCTGTGGCAGGCCGCCGTGGCCATCGCCTGCGGCAACTCCTTCGTGCTCAAGCCCTCCGAGCGCGACCCGTCCGTACCGCTGCGGCTGGCCGAGCTGTTCCTGGAGGCGGGGCTGCCGCCGGGCGTGCTCAACGTCGTCAACGGCGGCAAGGAGTCGGTGGACACGCTGCTGGAGGACGAGCGCGTCGCCGCCGTCGGCTTCGTCGGCTCCACCGCGATCGCCCAGTACATCTACGCCACCGCCAGCGCCAACGGAAAGCGCGCCCAGTGCTTCGGCGGCGCCAAGAACCACATGATCGTGATGCCCGACGCCGATCTCGACCAGGCCGCCGACGCGTTGATCGGCGCGGGCTACGGCTCGGCCGGCGAGCGCTGCATGGCGATCTCGGTCGCCGTGCCGGTCGGCGAGGCCACCGCCGACGCGCTGGTCGCCAAGCTCCGCGAGCGCATCGCCGGCCTGCACGTGGGCAACTCCGACGACCCGGACGCCGACTTCGGCCCGCTCGTCGGCCAGGACGCGCTGGACCGGGTGCGCGGGTACCTGGACATCGGCGTCGCCGAGGGCGCCGAGCTGCTGATCGACGGCCGCACTGCCGCCCATCACGGCGACCCCGGCGGCTACTTCGTCGGCGCCTCGCTCTTCGACCGCGTCACCTCCGACATGCGGATCTACCGCGAGGAGATCTTCGGGCCGGTGCTCTGTGTGGTGCGCGCCGAGGACTACGAGGAGGCGCTGCGGCTGCCCAGCGAGCACGAGTACGGCAACGGCGTCGCGATCTTCACCCGTGACGGCGACACCGCGCGCGACTTCGCCCGCCGCGTCAACACCGGCATGATCGGCGTCAACGTGCCCATCCCGGTGCCGGTCGCGTACCACACCTTCGGGGGCTGGAAGCGCTCCGGCTTCGGCGACCTCAACCAGCACGGCCCGGACGCCGTCCGCTTCTGCACCCAGACGAAGACCGTCACCTCCCGTTGGCCCTCCGGGGTCAAGGAGGGCGCGAGCTTCACGATCCCCACGATGGACTGAAGCCGATGCACACGCTCAACGACGACCAGCGCGCGATCTTCGAGGCGACGCTGGACTTCGCCAGGGAGCACCTGGCGCCGCACGCGGTCGACTGGGACCAGC
The DNA here is from genome assembly GCF_023072595.1 of Streptomyces sp. XM4193. GTDB lineage: Bacteria > Actinomycetota > Actinomycetes > Streptomycetales > Streptomycetaceae > Streptomyces. Next base: position 285,075 of record NZ_JALLGK010000005.1, on the reverse strand, counting down.
GCAAGCACTTCCCCGTCGACGTGCTCGCCAAGGCCGCCGAGATGGGGCTCGGCGGCATCTACGTCCGTGAGGAGGACGGCGGTTCGGGGCTGAGCCGCCAGGACGGGGTCCTCATATTCGAGGCCCTGGCCACCGGCTGCCCCTCGATAGCCGCGTACACCTCCATCCACAACATGGTCGCCTGGATGATCGACAGCTACGGCAGCGCGGAGCAGCGCGCCCGGTGGCTGCCGGGCCTGTGTTCCATGCGTTCGCTGGCCAGTTACTGCCTGACCGAGCCGGGTGCCGGCTCGGACGCCGCCCGGCTGAGCACTCGAGCGGTGCGCGAGGGCGACGAGTACGTGCTGACCGGCGTCAAGCAGTTCATCTCCGGCGCCGGTGCCGCACAGGTCTATCTGGTGATGGCCCGCACCGGCGAGGACGGCCCGCGCGGCGTCTCCGCCTTCCTGGTCGACCGCGACGACCCGGGCCTGTCCTTCGGCGCCAACGAGCAGAAGATGGGGTGGAACGCCCAGCCGACCCGCCAGGTGATCCTGGACGGCGTGCGGCTTCCCGCCGACCGGCTGCTCGGCCGCGAGGGCGAGGGCTTCAGGATGGCGATGTCCGGCCTCAACGGCGGCCGACTGGGCATAGCGGCCTGCTCGGTCGGCGGTGCGAAGGCGGCGCTGGACGGCGCCCTCGGCTACCTCCGGGACCGGCACGCCTTCGGCGGCCCGCTGATCCGCCGTGATTCGCTCCAGTTCGAACTCGCCGACATGGCCACCGAGTTGGAGGCCGCCCGGGCGCTGCTGTGGCGTGCCGCGGCAGCCCTGGACGCGGGCGCCCCCGAGGCCGCCGAGCAGTGCGCGATGGCCAAGCGGTACGCCACCGACGCGGGCTTCTCGGTCGCCAACCGGGCCTTGCAACTCCACGGCGGCTATGGCTATCTCAGCGAGTACGGCGTGGAGAAGATCGTCCGGGATCTCCGCGTGCACCAGATTCTTGAAGGGACCAACGAGATCATGCGCGTCATCGTCGCCCGCGGGCTCGTGGGGGCCGCCTGATGGCTTCCCAGACCCCGCGTCCCCCCGCCGAGGAGTCCGAGGGCCCCGAGGCAGAGGTGCTGGTACGCCGCGAGGGGCACGCCGGCCACCTCGTGCTCAACCGCCCCAAGGCGCTCAACTCGCTGAACCGCTCCATGGTCCGCCGCCTGGAGGAGGTGCTCCTGCAGTGGGAGCAGGACGACACCGTGAAGGTCGTCGTCCTCTCCGGTGCCGGCGAGCGCGGGCTGTGCGCGGGCGGCGACATCCGCGCCATCTACCAGGACGCCGTCGAGGGCGGCACCGCCAGCGCCGACTTCTGGCGCGACGAGTACCGGCTCAACGCGCTCATCGCCCGCTACTCCAAGCCCTACGTGGCGCTGATGGACGGCATCGTGATGGGCGGCGGTGTCGGTGTCTCCGCGCACGGCAGCGTGCGGATCGTCACCGAGCGGTCCCGGATCGCCATGCCGGAGACGGGCATCGGCTTCGTGCCCGATGTGGGCGGCACCCGTCTGCTGGCCCGCGCGCCGGGCGAGCTGGGCACCCACCTCGCGCTCACCTCCGACCAGATCGGCGCGGCGGACGCGCTGCTGTGCGGGCTCGCCGACCACCACGTCCGATCGGAGCGCATCGAGGAGCTGCTCGCCGCGTTCGGGGAGCGCGAAGTGGACGAGGTGATCGCACAGTTCGCGACCGAACCGGCCGAGGGCCGGCTCGCCGCGCAGCGCGAGTGGATCGACGCCGCCTACGCCCACGACCGGGTCGAGGACATCGTCGCGGCACTGCGCGACCTCGGGTCGACCGCGGCGAAGGCGACCGCGGAGCGCGTCCTCGGCAAGTCCCCGTCCGCGCTGAAGGCGACGCTGCGCGCACTGCGCGGCGCAGCACGGCTCCAGACCCTGGAGCAGGTGCTGGAGGTGGAGTACCGCACCTCCTGCGCGGCGCTGCGCTCCCACGACCTGATCGAGGGAGTGCGCGCACAGGTCATCGACAAGGACCGTTCGCCGAGCTGGTCGCCGCCCTCCTTGGAGGACGTGACCGAGGCGCATGTCCAGGAGTACTTCGCCCCGCTGGGCGAGGGCCGCGAGCTCGGGCTCGTCCCGGCGACAGAACCGAAGGAGAGCCGATGAGCGACAACTCCCCCCTCAGGATTGGTTTCACGGGTCTCGGGCACATGGGCGGCCCCATGGCGGCGAACCTCGTCAAGGCCGGCCACACCGTCCTCGGCTTCGACCTGGTGCCGGCCGCTCTGGAGCAGGCGAAGGCGGACGGCGTCACCGTGGTCGCCTCCGCGGCCGAGTCGGCGACCGACGTGGACGTCGTCGTCACCATGCTGCCCAGCGGGCGGCAGGTGCTGGAGTGCTACACCGGCGAGGGCGGTCTGCTGGCCGCCGCCAAGCCCGGCACGCTCTTCATCGACAGCTCCACCGTGGACGTCGCCGACGCACGCGCCGCCCACGAGGCCGCGGCGGCGGCCGGCCACCGCTCGCTGGACGCACCGGTCTCCGGCGGTGTGGCGGGCGCGGCCGGCGGGACCCTGACCTTCATGGTCGGCGGCTCGGAGGCCGCGTTCGCCGACGCACGGGCGGTGCTCGACGTGATGGGCGGCAAGGTCGTCCACTGCGGGGACGCCGGCTCCGGCCAGGCCGCGAAGATCTGCAACAACATGATCCTCGGCATCTCCATGATCGCGGTCAGTGAAGCCTTCGTGCTCGGCGAGGAGTTGGGCCTCTCCCACCAGGCTCTCTTCGACGTCGCCTCCACCGCCTCGGGCCAGTGCTGGTCGCTGACCTCCTACTGCCCGGTGCCCGAGCTGGTCCCCGCCAGCCCCGCCAACCGCGACTACCAGCCGGGCTTCGCCGCCGCGCTGATGGCCAAGGACCTGGGCCTGGCCGCGAGCGCGGCGCAGGCCGGCGGAGTCGCCGCCGATCTGGGCAGGCGCGCCGCGGAGGTGTACGCCGCCTTCGCCGAGGGTGCCGGCGCGGGCAAGGACTTCTCCGCGATCATCCACGAGGTACGGGCCGGATCGGCCGACCGCACAGGCGAGGAAAAGGACCAGAGCAAGCCATGACGCACGAGTACGAGACGATCCTGGTCGAGCGCAGGGGCCGTACGGGGCTGATCACCCTCAACCGCCCCAAGGCGCTCAACGCGCTCAACCTCCAGGTGATGAACGACGTCGTCGACGCCGCCCGGCAGCTGGACCGCGACCCGGACATCGGCTGCCTGGTGCTCACCGGTTCGGCCAAGGCGTTCGCCGCGGGCGCGGACATCAAGGAGATGCAGCCGCGCGACTACATGGACATGTACGTCAGCGACTGGTTCACCGCCTGGGACCAGTTCGCCGCGGTGCGCAAGCCGACCGTCGCCGCGGTCTCCGGGTACGCGCTCGGCGGCGGCTGCGAGTTGGCGATGATGTGCGACATCCTGCTCGCCGCCGACACCGCGAGGTTCGGCCAGCCGGAGATCAAGCTCGGCGTCATCCCCGGCATCGGCGGCTCGCAGCGGCTGACCCGGGCGGTCGGCAAGGCCAAGGCGATGGACCTGTGCCTGACCGGTCGGATGATGGACGCGCAGGAGGCCGAGCGCGCGGGCCTGGTCTCGCGGGTCGTACCGGCCGACGAGCTGCTCGACACCGCGATGGAGGTGGCCGGGACCGTCGCCGGGATGTCGGCGCCGGTGGCCATGATGGCCAAGGAGAGCGTGGCCCGCTCCTTCGAGACGACCCTCACCGAGGGCGTCCGGTTCGAACGCCGGCTCTTCCACGCGACGTTCGCCACCGAGGACCAGAAGGAGGGCATGGCCGCCTTCGTCGAGAAGCGCGACCCGGAGTTCCGCCACCGCTGACACCGGCGGACCAGCGCTCCGTCCGCTGATCGAGGAGAACGCCGTTCGCCCGGCTCCGTACCGGGCGAACGGCGTTGTCGGTGCCACGGTCTAGGCTCGCAGGCATGAGTTACGCCGATCTCCGCGAGCTGAACAACGCGCTGCGCACGGCCACCGACATCGCGTCGCACAGCTGGGAGGGCACCCCGCCCATGGACCAGCTGGACGCCCTCTCCGACGCGCTCCAGCGCGCCCTGACCTCGGTGCGCGCCATGGAGTCCGAGCTCGGCGGGACGACCGGCTGCCGGGAGCACCCGCGCGGTGCGGTCGATCCGCTGTACGGCGACAAGGACGACCCGCTGCCGCCCGGCTGGGGCAAGTGCCTGCTGTGCAACGACCGCCGCCGCAAGGCCGGTTCGGCCCGCGGCAGACGCTACCGCTGAGAGCGGGGAGCGCCCGGGCGCCCGGGGCGTTCGGGGCGTTCGGGGCGTTCGAAGAAGGCGCGGTTCCGCGGGCCGGACCGCGGCCGTCCCCTGGCACTGGGCTGGGCTGGGCTGAGCTGGGCTGGGCTGGTGGGGAGCCTCAGAAGACCGACCAGTCGGAGCGTTCGGTGAAGTCCTCCAGCGCGGCGAGCGCCCCCACTGAGTTGCCGATGGCGTCGAGCCCCGGGCTCCAGGCACACACCGCGCCGCGGCCCGGCACGATCGCCAGAATGCCGCCGCCCACTCCGCTCTTGCCGGGCAGCCCCACGCGGTAGGCGAAATCGCCCGCCGCGTCGTAGGTGCCGCAGGTCAGCAGCACGGCGTTGACGCGCTTGGCGTCGCTGCGGCCGAGCAGCCGGCTGCCGTCGGCCCGTATGCCGTGCCGCGCGAGGAACGTACCGGCGAGCGCCAGGTCGTGGCAGTCGATGCTCACGGAGCAGTGCGCGAAGTAGTGGGCCAGCACCTCCTCGACGGGGTTCTCGAGGTTCCCGAAGGAGGCCATGAAGTGGGCGAGAGCCGCGTTGCGGTGTCCGTGCTCGGCCTCGGAGGCGGCGACGTCCTTGTCGATGGCGATGCCCGGGCTGCCCGACTCCGCGCGCAGGAAGTCCAGCACCGAGCCGCCGGCATCGCCGGTGAGGCTGAGCAGCGCGTCGGTGACGACGAGGGCGCCGGCGTTGATGAACGGGTTGCGGGGACGCCCTGTTCGGCCTCCAGCTGGATCAGCGAGTTGAACGGGTTCCCGGAGGGCTCCCGGTTGACCCTGCGCCACAGCGACGGGCCGCCGTGGTGGAGCGCGAGCGCCAGCGCGAACAGCTTGGAGATGCTCTGTATCGAGAACGGCTTGCGCCAGTCGCCGACCCCGTGCACCTCGCCGTCGACGGTTGCCAGCGCCATCCCGAAGCTGTGGGGATCCGCGCAGGCCAGCGCGGGGATGTACCCAGCAGGCCGGCCCCGCTCCAGTACGGGCAGGGCGGCTTCCCGTGCGCGGGTCAACAGAGCTGCGTAGTCCACCGGGCCATTGTGACCGACCCTCCCGAGACCGTTCCCACGGGTACCGGCAGCCGGCACGTGTCCCACGGTGCGGGACGGTTCAGCGCCGCGGATTCGTGCGCCGCGGGTACGGCCGCCGCGACGTCGGCCGCCGCGGGCTCGGTCTCGGGCTCGCTCTCAGGACGGCTCGACGACCCGCATCTCGAACCAGGTGGTCTTGCCGTGCGGTTGGAGGTCCACACCCCAGCGGTCGGAGAGCCGCTCCACCAGCCACAGTCCTCGTCCGCTGGTGTCCAGATCCTGCACCGGCAGGAGGCAGGGCAGTCCGCGCGAGGGGTCGCGCACCTCCACCCGTACGCGTCCACGCCCCCGATACATCCGCAGTCCGAAGCGGACCGCGCCGGTGTGGCACACGGCGTTGCCGACCAACTCCGAGACCAGCAGCACGCCGTGGTCCGTCAGCCCGGCGGGGAGGTTCCACTTGCCGCGCAGTACGGCCTCGGCGAGCATTCGGGCCGTCTTGGCGGACTCCGGACGGTTGGGCAGTCGTACCTCGTCCACGCTGGGGTCGCTGTCGGGCGACGCCAGCAGAGCCGGCAGGCGGATTCCCGCCTCTCGATCGAGGATTGACACCCGTTCCGCCCCACTTTCCGGCTCGGCCCCACGTCCTGCGACGACCACCATGATGACCGTTCCGGACACTCCTCGCGGCCGGACGGATGTATTGGCCCGCCGGTCCCGCAGTGCGCCCCGGCGCGCCAACCGGCCCCGCGCGCCGGGCGGTTGCCCCGCACACTGCGTACGACCTGCGACGACGCCGCGAACGCTCCGCGCACACACGATCACCAGCGGTCGATCGCGGTTCGAAAATTTTTTACCCGCGGTAACGACTGATCGCCCGAGAACCCGCGCGCGACCCGCCGCCGGCACCCACCCCGAGGACCCGCGCGCGCAGCCGCACCGGCGCCGGCCCGCTCGTCGCAGCAGCCGTCCGCGGGCCCCACCGTCCCCGGCCCGCCCCCGCGTCGCCCCACAGCGAGCACGTATCGCGCGGACGCCGCCGATGGAGCCGGAGTCGCCGACGCACCGGACGCCTCCGACGGGACCGGGCACCGCCGACACGCCGAACGCCGGCGCCCAGAGGACGCCGGCGTCGGCCGGAAACACGTGTCGACCGCACGAAGCGTGTCGGCCGGACACGGCCGGGAGCGGGTGCCGCCGAGCGGGGAAGTCGGCGGCACCCGCCGCGGATCAGGAGCAGGGCTTGTAGAAGTGCTTCCAGCCGTCGGTGGGCATGGCCGGCGGCTGCGGCCTGGCGCCCCACTCGCCGTACTCCTCCATCGCCTCGCGGTCGAACTCGCCGGGGCCGGTGCCCGGTTCGGTCAGCCGGACGCTCCGGTCGAGCTGGCCGTCGCCCGCGGCGTTGAGGATCGCGAGGTCCGGGTACTCGTCGTCGCCGTAGTTGGCGATGCGCAGCTCCTCCGCCTCGCCGCGGTCACCGATGTCCAGGTGGCGGGAGTTGTCGGAGCTCAGGTCCGCGCGGTTCAGCGGACCCGGGCGGTACTCGGAGAGGCGGGCGGTCTCGGGGTCGTCACCGGGGGACGGCTCCACGAGGTTGACCACCAGGTCCAGGGTGCCGTCGTTCTGGAAGTCGGCGACCGCCGCGGTGGCGATCTCGGCCTCCTTGGCCCCCACGAGCTCGTTGACGCTGTGCTTCTCGCTGAACGAGCCGTCCGCGCTGCCCCACTGGACGGTCATCGCGGTGCCGGAGTGACCCGGGTTGACGATCTTGTCCGCGTGGCCGTCGCCGTCGAGGTCGCCGAGCAGCGTGGTGGCGTCGGCCAGGCACGGCGCGGTCGAGGCGGCGGAGTGCTGCGAGTTGTCGCCCTTCGCGTCGCTCGTCCCGGCGGCACCGGCCTGGTAGCCGGCGAACGCCAGGGGCACGGCAGCGGCGGCCACGGCCACGGCGATCAGACGTGAGCGCTTTCGAGGCATGTACGAACTCCTTGTGTCGTCTGTTCGGATGTTGCGCGGGACTAGAGGGGAGGCGGTCAGCCGGGGTTCACCTCCCGAACATCCGTGTGACAGAACCGTGACACAAGGAAATGCTGCCTCTGCGGCAACCCGGCTGCGGACCGTGCCCGCCCCTCCCTCGTCCGCCTCGACTTCGTCCCAGCTCAGCGCGCCACCGAGTCCGCGCGCCGCGGGCCTCGGCAGCCGAACGACATCAACTCACCGACACTCAGCGGAAGTTGGCCTTCCCGGGGCCGTCCTCCACGAAGCTGCGCATCCCGATCGCGCGGTCCTCGGTGCCGAACAGGGCGGCGAACCAGGTGCGTTCGATCGCGAGTCCGGAGTCGATGTCGACCTCCAGCCCCGCGTCGATCGACTCCTTGGCCGCGCGCAGCGCGATCGCCGGCCCCGCCGCCAGCCGCGCCGCCCAGGCGTGCGCCTGCTCGTACACCTCGGCGGCCGGCACCACCCGGTCCACCAGGCCCATCGCGAGCGCCTCCTCGGCGCGGACCTGCCTGCCGGTGAAGATCAGGTCCTTGGCCTTCGAGGGCCCGACGAGCCGTGCGAGCCGCTGGGTGCCGCCCGCGCCGGGGATGAGCCCGAGCAGGATCTCCGGCTGACCGAGCCTGGCGTCCTCGGCGGCGATCCGGAAGTCCGCACAGAGCGCCAGCTCGCAACCACCGCCCAGCGCATAGCCGTTGACCGCGGCGACCACCGGCTTGGGGATGCGCGCCAGGGCGGTGAAGGAGGCCTGGAGGTCACGGCCCCGGGCGACCATCGCCGCCATGTCCATGCCCCGCATCTCCTTGATGTCCGCGCCCGCCGCGAACACCTTCTCGCCTCCGGTGATCACCACCGCGCGGACGTCCTCGCGCGCGCCCACCTCGGCGGCGAGCTCGCCCAGACGGTCCTGGACTGCGGTGTCCAGCGCGTTCATCGGAGGGCGGTCGAGACGGACGGTCGCGACCCGGTCGGCGACGGTGAGACTCACGGTGGCAGCTGTCATGGCGGCAGGGTAACGGTCGTTCACTGCTGCCAGGCGGACTTCTTCCGGCCTTCCGGACCCAGCGCCGAACCGGCCCGCCACGACGGCCAGTCGAGGTTCCAGCCGCTCAATCCGTTGTCCGGGGAGACGAGTTCGCCACCGCCGCCGCGCACCTCCACCACATCGCCGATCAGCGAGCTGCGGAAGAGCCAGCCGGCGGGCAGTTCCTCGCTGCCGCCCTGCACGTCCTCCAGCCCCACGCAGCCGTGGCTGGTGTTCTGCGTGCCGAACACCCCCGCGTCCGCCCAGTAGTTGCCGTGCAGAAAGGTCCCGCTGCTGGTCAGGCGCATCGCGTGCGGGACGTCCGGATAGTCGTACTCCCCCGCCAGGCCCACCGTCGCGCCGTTCATCCGCGTCTCGGTGTGCTTCTCGCTGATCACCATCGCCCCGTTGTAGGTGGCGAACTCGGGCGGCCCCGCGGTGATCGGCACCGTACGGACATGCGCGCCGCCGCGCCGTACGGTCAGCGTGCCCGCATCGGCGTCGACATGACTGCGCTGGTCCCGGCCGATGGTGAACCGCACCTTCTTGTCCTGCGCCCCGTAGGAGCCCTTGGCACCGCGCACATCGCGCAGCCGCAGGTCGAGGGTGACCTCGGTACCGGGGCGCCAGTACTCCCGCGGCCGGAAGTCCAGCCGCCGGTTGCCGAACCAGTGGCCCACCACCGGCACCCGGGGCTCGGCGCTCACCGTCACCGCGCGCTCGACGGCGGCCCGGTCGACCACCGGATGGTTGAAGTTCAGCGAGACGATCATGCCGGTGCCGACGGTCTGGCCGTCCTCCGGAGTGAAGCGGCCGATCAGTCGCGGGCCGGGCTCGCGGGTGGCGAAGGTCGTGCGCCGGACCGTACGCCGCCCGTGGCCGTCCACCGCCTCGGCGCGGATCTCGTAGCGGCTGGAGAGGAGCAGCTGTCCGGAGGTCGGCTGCCAGGTACGGCCGTCGGAGGACAGCCGGCCCGCGACGCGTTCGGCGGGGCCGCGCTGCACGCCCAGCGACTCCGCGTCCTCCCGCCGCACCACCACCCGCTCCAGGCGCCCGTCCGGCACCGTCACCGCCAGCGACTCGCCCGCCGCCACGCCCCGGGCGCCGTCGGCCGGGCTCACCCGAACGGCGTCCGCGGGCGCCCTGCGTTCCGGGGCCGCACCGCAGCCGGACAGGCCGCTTCCGACAAGCGCCCACAGCACCACCACCAGCATCGAACCGCGCAGCCTTCGTTCCATCACATCCGCACCAACGACCACACCGGTGGCGAGAAACGTACGGCTCGTACGTGCGGGTGAGACGTCGCGTATGGGGACAATCGCCAGGAAAGCACCACAGAGCACCTCACCGGCAAGGACGCACATGACGCAGGCCACCGGCCACCCCGCGGACCCCGCTCGCCCCTCGCGCCCGGCCCCCGGCCCGGTCCCCGAGCCTCCCGCCACGACCCCCGGCACGCGTCCCACCGCCCCCGCCGAGCATGCGTCCCCGCGGTCCCGGTCCGTGTGGCCCGGCAGCCCGCAGCCGCTCGGCGCCCGCTACCACTCCGGCCCCGACGGCGTGCACGGCACCAACTTCGCCCTCTGGGCGGGCGGCGCGGAGGGCGTCGAGATCTGCCTCTTCGACGACGACGGCCACGAGACCAGGCATCCGCTGACCGAGCTCACCCACGAGATCTGGCACGGCTTCCTGCCCGGCGTACGCCCCGGCCAGCGGTACGGCTACCGGGTGCACGGCCGCTGGGACCCCTGGTCCGGCGCACGGTGGAATCCGGCCAAAGTCCTCCTCGACCCCTACGCCCGGGCCGTGGACGGCGACTTCACGCTCCCGCCCGAGGTCTACGGCCATGTGCGCGACTGGCCCGAACAGCACCTCGCCGACACCGTCCGAGACGACCGGGACTCCGCGCGGCACGTGCCCAAGGGCGTCGTCGTGCACAGCGGCGACACCAGCGGCCCCGGCGACGAGTGGCTCGACGACCGCCGCCCGAAGACCCCGTGGGCCGACACCGTCCTCTACGAACTGCACGTGCGCGGCTTCACCAAACGCCACCCCGGCGTCCCCGAAGAGCTTCGCGGCACCTACGCCGGGCTCGCCCACCCGGCCGCGCTGGAACACCTGACCCGGCTCGGCGTGACCGCCGTGGAGCTGCTGCCGGTCCACCAGTTCGCACACGAGGACCACCTGCTCCGCCGCGGCCTGCGCAACTACTGGGGATACAACTCGATCGGGTACTTCGCCCCGCACGCCGGCTACGCCGCGCACGGCAGCCGCGGCAGCCAGGTCGGCGAGTTCCGCGACATGGTGCGCGCACTGCACCGCGCCGGAATCGAGGTGATCCTCGACGTCGTCTACAACCACACCGCGGAAGCCGGCGAGCTCGGCCCCACCCTGTCCCTGCGCGGCATCGACAACCGCGGCTACTACCGCCTCGGCGACGATCCGCGCCGCTACGCCGACTACACCGGCTGCGGCAACACCCTGCACGTCGTACAGCCGCAGGTCCTGCGCCTGATCACCGACTCGCTGCGCTACTGGGTCCAGGAGATGGGCGTCGACGGATTCCGCTTCGACCTCGCCGCCGCACTCGCCCGCTCGATGCACGACGTGGACATGCTCTCCCCCTTCCTCGCCGTCATCGCCCAGGACCCGGTGCTGCGCCGCGTCAAACTCATCGCCGAACCCTGGGACGTCGGCGACGGCGGCTACCAGGTCGGCGCCTTCCCCCCGCTGTGGACCGAGTGGAACGACCGCTACCGCGACGCCGTCCGCGACTTCTGGCGCGGCGCCCTGCCCGACGTGCGCGACCTCGGCTACCGCCTCTCCGGCTCCAGCGACCTCTACGCCTGGGGCGGCCGACGCCCGTACGCCTCGGTCAACTTCATCACCGCACACGACGGCTTCACCCTCCGCGACCTCGTCACCTACAACGGGAAGCACAACGAGGACAACGGCGAGGACAACCGAGACGGCACCGACGACAACCGCTCCTGGAACTGCGGAGCGGAGGGCGAGAGCGAGGACGAGCGGATCAACGCGCTCCGCCGCCGCCAGCTGCGCAACATGCTCACCACCCTGCTCCTCTCCACCGGCGTGCCGATGCTCGTCGCCGGCGACGAGTTCGGCCGCACCCAGCACGGCAACAACAACGGCTACTGCCAGGACAACGAACTGGGCTGGGTCGACTGGTCGTTGCTGCGCCAACCCGGTTGGCGCGAGCTGTTCGACCTCACCGCGCGGCTGATCGCACTGCGCCGCGCCCACCCCGTACTGCGCCGCAAGGCGTTCTTCTCCGGCCGCCCGCAGGGCCCGGACGGACTGCGCGACCTCGCCTGGTTCACCGCCGAGGGGGCGGAGATGACCGAGGACGACTGGTACACGCCCGGCACCACCGTCGCGATGTTCCTCTCCGGCAACGACATCGTCGGCCGCGATGCGCGCGGCGAGGAGATCACCGACGACAGCTTCCTGCTGCTGCTCCACGCCGGCCACGAACCGCTGGACTTCCCACTGCCCGGCGCCCCTTGGGCCGAGGCGTACGAGCTGCTGGTCGACACCGATCCGGAGTCGCCCGGCCCGGCGCCCGAACGAGCGGTGACGGCCGGCACGGAGGTGACGGTGCCGCCCCGCACCGTGCACCTCTGGCGCGTGGCCCGCTAGCGGACGCGGCAGCGGCGCGGGCGGGTGGCGCGGCCGGGCGGGTCCGGTGGCCGGGCGGGTCCGGTGGCCGGGCGGGCCTGTCCCGGCGTGTGGCACGGGCGTACGGGCGCACGGCGGGCGCGGGCGTACGGGCGGCACGGGCGTACGGGCGGCGCGGGCGTACGGGCGGCGCGGGCGTACGGGCGGCGCGGGCGTACGGCCGGCGCGGGCGTACGGCCGGCGCCGGGGTACGGGTGACACGCGCCCCGCCCGCGCCACCCGCCCACCCCGGCAACTCCGCTCCCGTGCGCCACCGGCGCCCCGCGCGTGTGCCGCCGTTCCCGGCCGCCGTTCCAGGTCTCCGTGTGCGGCGAGTGCCCGCCGGCGCCGCGGCGACCTCCCCAGAATCGTTTCGTCTTTACATCGCCGCAAAGTCAATCTTAGTGATCAACTGCGGCTCACCGCCCGTTTTCAGCAAAAACGCGGCAACTGCCCCGACACTGCGCTGAACTGTGCCCGGGACACGAACAGGCCGACGCCCGGCGGCGGTTGAGAGCCGCCGACCGCGCAGCCCACCGGCCGGACACAACGCGCGCGAGGCGCTGGAGGGCGAACGATGTATCTCACCCGGTTCCGTGTGAACACCACCCGCGGCGGAGCCAAGCGGCTCCTCTCCTCACCCCGGGCGCTGCACGCGGCAGTGATGACGTCCTTCCCCGCCGGCGAGGCGTCTCTCCCCTCACCGGAGACGACGGGCTCCCGGGAAGCGACGCCCACCTCCGGGACACTGCCGGACGAAGGCACCGGCGCGCCCCGAGTTCTGTGGCGGACCGACCGCAACGCACGCGCGGAGACCCACCTCCACATCGTCAGCCCCACCGAACCGGACCTCGACCACCTCGTACAGCAGGCCGGCTGGCCGCAGGGGACCGGGCGGCACACCCCCGGCTGGCAGACCTGCCCGTACGCACCGTTCCTCTCCCGCCTGACCAAGGGCGAGAGCTGGATCTTCCGGCTCACCGCGAACCCGGTGCACGGCGTCCGGCGCCACCCCGGCGAACGCGCCAAACGGACCGCGCACCTCACCCCCCGCCACCAGCTCCGCTGGCTGCTCCAACGCCAGGAGCACTGCGGTTTCCGCTTGCTGCACAGCGCCGACGCCCAGGCCCTGCACCTGGAGGAGAGGTACGCCGTCACCGTGCACAGCCGCCGCCAACTCTCCTTCGCCCACCCCTCACCGGCTCCCGCCCGCCCGGCACGCTCCCAACCCAAGGCCACCCTCGTCACCACGACCTTCGACGGACGGTTGGAGGTCACCGACCCCGAGGCGCTGCGCCGCACCCTCACCTGCGGCCTCGGCAAGGCCAAGGCGTACGGATGCGGGCTGATGACCCTCAGCCCCCTGCCCCGCTGAACGCGACCCGTCCGGCGGGCCGACACGGCCACAGAAGCGACGGGAGTGACGGGAGCCACGGGAGCGAGAGGAGCGACAAGCAGAACGGGCGAAGCACCCACAGAAGACGAAAGGTTGTACGAGGGTCGTCTTGTTTCTTGAATGAACAACTCACAGAGTTTCAGTGAAATCACTGAAAACGTCTGGGAAGTTGACAATGCCCACTGAGAGCCTGCCGCTCGCCGAGGTGCGTCGGATCACGGAGAAGAAGCGCGACGCCTGGTGGACGGTGATACTGGTCGATCCGGTCGCCACCCCGCTCGTACGACTGCTGGCGAGACGGACGTCGATCACGCCGAACCAGATCACCTGGGGAGCGTTCCTCCTGGGGCTCGTCTCCGCCGGCTTCTTCCTGCTCGGCGACTGGCGCTGGCTGGTGGCCGGTGCCTTCGTCTACCACCTGAGCTTCGTCCTGGACTGCATGGACGGGAAGTTGGCCCGGCTCACCGGCCAGGGCTCCGTCTTCGGCGCCTGGCTGGACTTCGTCTTCGACCGGATACGGGTCATGGCCTGCGCCTTCGCGCTCGGCGCGGGCCAGTACAGCCGCACCGGCGAAACCCACTTCATCTGGCTCGCCGGAGTCGTCGTCTTCCTCGACGGGCTGCGCTACATCAACTCGCTGGAGATCTTCAAGACCCGCCACACGATGCGCAAGCAGATCAAATCGCGCATCAGGGCCGCCCGGCAGGCCGAGGACACCGCCTCCCTGGCCTTCATGGAGGACCTGCTCCGCGAGAACCCCTCCGCCGACATCGAGCAGGACCTCGACAAGGCCCGCACCCCGGAGCAGCAGCCGACCGCGCCCGAGAGCGACGAGGCGACCGCCGCACCCGCGAAGAAGACCCAAGTGGTCGACCTGCAACAGGAGTTCCGCCGCCGCTTCCCGCTCTACCTGCGGTTCCGCTCGGCGCTGCTGCGGCACCGGATACGGCCGCACCTGGTCAGCGGGATCGAGTTCCAGATGGCCGTCTTCATCGTCGGCCCGCTGGTGGACGCCGTACTCCCGGTCGCTCTCGTCGCCGGCGGGCTGCTGCTCGCCTTCGAACTCGCGATCATCTACAAACTGCTGCTCTCCACCCGCGACTTCGCCCGCACCCTCGACGCCTTCGACCGCCCCACCACAGCGCCCGACCCCACCCCCGCACCCGCCCAGGGAGCCGCGCCCGCCCAGGGAGCAACCGCTCCCACGACCGCCTCCGTCTGACCGTTCAGCAGCCGTGCCTCGCCTGACGTGGCAAGAACGCGGCAAGTCGGCCCCTGGCATGATGGGAGGTCGACTCGCCGCGTTCTGGGGCGAGATGGGGCCGGGGAGGGTCGCGTGGAGCTGGACGTCGCGGGGATCGTGCAGCAGAGCTGGCCCTACATCGGCGCGGCGGTCGGCGCGTACGGCACCGCGGTGGTGACCCGTGTCGGCGACGACAGCGCGGACGCCACCGTCACCTTCGGCCGCCGTCTGCTGAACAGGCTGTGGCGGCGCGAAGAGACCCGTCCGTTCCTGCTGCGCCAGCTCGGCGGGGTGGCGGACGATCCCGCCAACGAGGCTGCGCGCACCGCTCTGTTGGAAGAGCTGCGCCGGATGCTGGTGGACGACGAGGAGCTGCGGCGGGACCTGGCCGAGCTGCTCGGCGACGCCCCCGCGGCCCCCGCGAACAGCTTCCACGCCACCGGCGAGCGCTCGGTGGCCGTGGCCACCAACAACGGCGTCATCGCCACCGGCGACAACACCAGGATCGAGCGGGACCCGCGCGGCTGATGGCCCGACGACGCGACCGCGGAACGCCGACGGACCGCGGCAGTGCCAGGGCCCGGGCAGCGCAGCCGGGCCGCCGTGGGGACGCCGACCGTACGCCGCCGGGGCCGGTGGGCGCATTCGGCTCGCGTTCGGTGTTCGTCGGCGGTGACAACCACGGGCGGATCAGCACCGGCGACACCTACCTGCTGCCCGCGGACGTCGTGCGACCGCCGGCCGAGGTGCCGCCGCCGGTCGACCGCGTCGATCTGCCGCTTCCCGGCAACGCCCGATTCGCCGGGCGCGAGGAGGAGTTGGCGGGCATCGAGGCCGCGTTCGAGGCGGGCCGCAGCATCCAGGTGGTGCACGGTCTGGGCGGCGTGGGCAAGAGCGCACTCGCGCTGGAGTACGCACGCCGCCGGCGCGGCCCGGCCGGTCGCTACCGGCTCATCCACTGGATGCGCGCCGACAGCCCGCGGCAGATCACCTCCGGTCTGGCGGCTCTCGCCGACCGCACCCAGGGCCACCTCAGACTGAGCGGGCTGGACGAGCAGCAGCGTGCGGCGTGGGCGATCGGCTGGCTCCAGAGCTTCCCGGACTGGCTGCTGGTCTTCGACAACGTCGAGCAACCAGCCGAACTCGACCCGGTACTCGGCCGGTTGACCGGCGGGCACCATCTGATCACCAGCCGCCTCGGCACCGGCTGGAGCCATCTGCCACGTACGCTCGCCCTGGACGTGCTCCCGCCGGACGCGGCCGTCTCGATGCTCTCCGCCCTCTCCGGCCTGGACCACGAGACCGCCGGACTCGTCCAACTGGCCGACGCGTTGGGCCACTTGCCGCTCGCGCTGGAGCAGGCCGCCGCGTACCTGGAGCAGGAACAGCTCCAACCCGCGGACTATCTGCGCCTGTTGCACGAGCACCCCGCACAGGCCCTCGACCCGCAGAACCCGCAACGCCCACACCCACCGCAAGACCCGCAGGACCCGCAGGACCCGCACGCTGCCACCCTCGCCCAGGTGCTGCGGCAGTCCCTGGCCGCGGTCCAGGAGCAGGACCCCCGCGGCGCGCACGTGCTGAGGGTGCTGAGCTGGTTCTCGGCGGAACGGATTCCGCGGCGGTTGCTGCGTCCGCTGCGCGAGGACCGCTCCCGCCCCTCGCGCCGCCTCCTCGCCCGTACGGTGGTGCGCTGGACGCTCCCGTACGGTCGGCGGCGCCTCGCGCAACGCGCCGGTTGGCAGCGTCCGCGCGGCGCCGGAACCTGGTCCGCGGCGCACACCGCACTCCCCGGCTGGGAACGGGCGGTGGGCCGGCTGCGCGCCTACGGGCTCGTACGCGTCGACGGCGACCGCATCGCGGTCCATCCGCTCGTGGCCACCGTGATGCGCACACCGCAACCCGGCGATCCCCACCGCGACCCCTCGGCCGTCGAGGCGGCACGGCAGGAGGCCGTCGACCTGCTGCTCACCGCGGTCAGCACGCACCGCCACGACGACGCGGCCCAACAGCCTTACTGGCAGGGCCTGTTGCCGCAGATCGAGGCGTACGCCAGGCACACCGATCCGGCCCGGGACCGCGTCGACACCGCCGTCGTGCTGCGGCACGCGGCGCGCTACCTGCTCACCGAGCAGCTGCGCGCCCAGGAGGCCGCGGCACTGCTGGAACGGGCCGTCGCCGCGCTCCGGCGGCAGGTGGTGCTGCCGGGGATGCGACGCGAGGCGACGCGAGCCGCCCGTACGCTGCTCGCCGACGCGCTGATGCAGTCCGGCCGGCTGCGCGAGGCGATCGCGCTCCACGAGGAGAACGTCTTCAACGGGCCGGCCGACGGCCGTACCCCTTACGCACGACAGCCCGATCTGGCCGAAACCGGCGCACTCGCACTCGCCCACGTCCACGCCGGACAGGGCGCGGAGGCGGTGCGGTGGGCGGAACGCGCCGTGGCAGGCCACACCGCGCGACACGGCCCACTGCACGACCGCACACTCGCCGCCCGCAACGACCGGGCGCTCGCGTACCGCCTCGTCGGGCGCCATCAACTCGCCGTCGCCGAACACGAGTTGGTTGCCGCGCACACCGCAGCCCCGGCCCACCTGCCGCAGCCGACCCACCCACCGGAAGCGGGGGCGGATTCGGAGGCGGAGGCAGATTCGGCGGCAGACGAAAGCGGCGGTACGGGCGCGGACGCGGGCAGCACGGGCGCGGACGGCACAGGCGGCACAGGCCCCGACGCCCGTACGAGCCGTACTGTCCGCACGGCCCGTGCCGCACGCACTGCCCGCGCCGCACACGAGGACGTGAACTCGGGCCGGGACGCTCTCGTCTCCCGCACCAATCTCGCCCGTGCCCTGCACGAGACCGGCGACGTACTGCGCGCCGAATCCCTGCTGACCACGTCCCTCGCCGAGGCGGAACGGCTGCTCGGGCCGCTCCACCCGGTCACCAGGGACATCGGCGCCGCACTCGTCGACAACCGCCGGCTGCGCGGTGAACTCACGGCCGCACGCGAGCAGTTGGCGCGCGACCTCGCGGAGATGGACGCCGTCTTCGCCGCCGACCACCCCGAAGTGCGCGCCGCACGCGCCCAGTTGGCCGAGGCGCTGTCCGGCCTCGGCCAACACGCGGAAGCGTGCGCGCTGTTGGCCGAGATCCTGCGGAGCCGGGAGGAGACCGTCGGCACCGGCGAGCCGGCGACCCTGTGGGCACGGGCCGACCTCGTACGGGCGCACCTCGCCGCCGGCGAAGCGGCACGGGCGCTCAGCCTCCAGGAGGAGAACGTCCGTCTCGCGTGCGAACACCTCGGCCGCGACCACCCCGCCACCCGCGAACAGCAGGCCCTGCGCAACCAGCTGTACGGGCGGACCGGCGACTGGTCACGCGCTGCCGCCGCCAACGAGGAGTTGGCCTCGGACCTGGAGCACGCACCCGGCTCCGAGGACGTCGGCCCGCTGCTCGTCGCCGTACGCCACCAACTCGCCCTCGCCTACCTGGAGTCCGGCGACGCGGAACGCGCCGTCGTCCTCATGGAGCACACCCTGAGCCTGCTGGAGCGCGACGGCGGACGCCTGCGCACGGACAGCCTGTACGCCCGCAGCGTTCTGGCCCGCGCCTACGCGACGACCGGCGACACCGAGCGCGGCGAGGCCATGCTTCGCCACGCGCTCGCCGACGCCGAACTCCACCACGGCCCGAACGCCGAAACGTCCTCCCAACTGCGCACCGCAGCACGGACGTTGGCGGCAGCATCCCCTCCGGCCGGGCGCCCGAACCCGGCTTAGGGGCGCGCCCTCACGGTCCGGCCCGTCCCCTCAGCTCCGCTGCGCTCGCAGCGGCAGCAGGCAGGGCAGCAGCACCAGTGTGTACACCCACGGCACCACCAGCGCCACAACCACCGCCAACGGCCACGACAGTTGCCCGCCCGCGCCGAGTACGACACCGGACGCCACTCCCATGACCACACCGGACGCCGTCATCCACGACCGCGAGACCAGCGGATAGCGCCAGGACGCCGCCATCCGCAGAGGAACGGCGCCCATGAACGAGAGCGCGACCACCGACGCCACCGCTCCCGCCATCCCGGCCAACGGAACCAGTACGATCGCCGCCCACCACGGCACCGGAAGCGCCACACCGGCGGCCACCGCCCAGGCCAGCACACCGCCGAGCGTGAGCGCGCCGTACAACTCCTTGCTCTGGGCGCCCCGTTGGCCCTCCACCACGACCAACGACACCAGCGCTGCCACGGCCACCACCAACGCCGTACCGCCTGCCACGAGCAGCGCCGACAACCCGGTGGCCAGCGACAGGAGCAACCCCGCCGCAACCGCCGTCACCAGCGCGACCGCACCGGCCTGAACCACGACCGGCCGCTCCCCCGGCTCGCGCAGCCGCGCACGCCGCACACCCGCCCGTACGGCGTCCTCGTTCCGCGCCGCTCTCGAAGCCCGTACCCCGTCGCCTCCCGTCGCGCCCGATGCGCTCTGCCGCGCGTTCTGTGCGTTCTGCGTGTTCCGCGTGTTCTGCGTGTTCTGCGCGGCCGACGCGAACGCCGACACCGGCAGCGGGCCCTCCGCGATCTCCCGCAGACGAAGCTCCAACTCCTGTGCGCTGCGCAGTCGTTGACCGGGCACCGGGTCCAGCAGCTCCCGCAGCAGATGGTCCAGCCGCTGCGGCACCCGGGACGCGTGGCGCCACGCCGGCTCGGGGCTCACCTCATCCGGCGGGCGGCCGGTGGTCAGCGCGTAGAGCAGCTGCCCGAATGCGTACAGATCGGAATCCGGCGTCGCGTCGGCAGCAACCGTCAGACCCGGTGCGGACAGTACGGCCGCGCCCTCACCGTCGAGCAGCACCCCGTCCAGGTGCACCGAACCGTGGACCACACCCGCACGGTGCAGCGCCGCAAGCCCGCGAACGAGGTCGAGCCCCCAGCCCACCACCTCCGGCAGCACCGGGCCCTCCGCAGCCAGCCGCGCAGCCAACGTCCCGTACGACGTCGGCGCCTCGACGAGATAACACAGCCGCCGCTCCCCGACCTCCCACTCACCGTGGTCGCTCACCACCACCGACTGCGGCGGCTGCACGGTGGCGTACGCGGCAACGATCGTCGCCGCGCGTTCCGCCCGTTCCTGCGTGTGCTCCGCCAACTCCACGACCACCGGCCGCTTCCGCCGCACGTCGTACGCGTCCCACCTGCCGAGCTCGCCACCGTCCCCCGCCGACTCCCCGGCCGCCTCACCCTCCCGACCCTCCCGCCGAACGGTGAGCCGGAACCGGCCGTCCACCACCTGCCGCACATCCGCCCTCGTCATACCCCAACCCTCACCCCAACCACCCCCACCCACAACCCACCCCTACACCCCGAGTTCCACCGGGCATTCGCGTACACGGAAAGCAGCTCAACCGCTGAAACACGCAGTTCGCCCTCGCGAGCCCATCCCCGCGTGCGCGGAGAGCAGGCTCACGAAGCGCAGAAAGTTTGCGCTGTACCGGGTCCATCCCCGCGTGCGCGGGGAGCAGCTGGTCCGTGGTGGACCACCGGCCGACGATGGCGGGTCCATCCCCGCGTGCGCGGGGAGCAGCTGCCGGGGGCCGTGGGGTAGCGGCGGTCCTTGGGTCCATCCCCGCGTGCGCGGGGAGCAGTCGGCGCGGGTGCACCCCCCCTCGACTACGTCGGGTCCATCCCCGCGTGCGCGGGGAGCAGTCGGCGCGGATGGGAATCGGCTTGGGTCGGCCGGGTCCATCCCCGCGTGCGCGGGGAGCAGTCGCCGGCAGCACCAGCGAAGTCAATGCCGTGGGGTCCATCCCCGCGTGCGCGGGGAGCAGCCAGCGGCTTGTTCTCGCCGCACTTTGTGCACGGGTCCATCCCCGCGTGCGCGGGGAGCAGCTCCAACCGGGCCGCGAGTGCGGCCCGGTCTCGGGTCCATCCCCGCGTGCGCGGGGAGCAGGCCTCGTTGCCGTATCCGCCCGCGCGCAGCGCGGGTCCATCCCCGCGTGCGCGGGGAGCAGTCTTGTTGACCTGGGGTGTTATGGCGGCGGAGGGGGCTTTGGTGCAACTATTGGGGATTGCGACATAGTTGATAATCTCGACATTAAGGAAGTCCGGGGCAAGGTGCGCGGAGGGGGTTGGGGTCGCGGGTGCGGCTCCAACCCCCTCCGGGCGGGCTACTGCCCGTCGCGCGTCGCTACCCTCAGGACTGGGGGCGACGGCCGTGGTTCGCGCTGTTCTTGCGACGAGCCTTCTTCTTACGGCGACGCTTGGACGACATGGCTACCTCCGGTCGTGGTCGATCTCGGACGTCGTTCCGACCAGGGCACAGCCCGGCAGGTGACGCCCCGTACTCGGCTCAATCCCAGCCGTCCGCGCCCCGTAGGGCAAATCCGCTGGTGACAGGCGTGATGGAAGCGGTCGCACGGCGTCCGGGACGGCGAGGCCGCCTATCCGTTCAGTGACCCCGACTTGAGGGCGGTGAGGAACGTCGTCCAGTCGTCGTGTGCGAGTACGAGCGCGGGGCCCGAGGGCACCTTGCTGTCGCGGACGGGTACGACGCCGGCGAAACCGTCGGCAACTTCGAGGCAGTCGCCGCCGTCCTGGTTGCTGTAGCTGGACTTGCGCCACGAAACGGACATCAGGTTGAAGTCGGGTCGCACGGCGGCTCCTTGATGAGATCGGCGATGAGCTTCAGCGACTCGGCGACCGGCAGTGCCTCGTCGCGGAGTCGATCGTAGCTGAGGACGAGGCGCTCAACCGGGCTGGTTTCCTCGACCAGTTCACCGGAGTAGCCGGACTCGATCCAGGCGACTGTTCTGGCGTCGGGCGTCCGCAGCAGATTGACGTACATGTTGGTCAGGGCGTGGAAACCCGTTGCCAGCGGCAGGACTTGGACGGAGACGTTGGGCAGCTCCGTGGTGCGCAGCAGGTGGTGCAGTTGTTGTGCCCAGTGCGCCGGATCCTTCGTCGGGGTGCGGAGTACGGCCTCGGAGAGGATGACGCGCAGGAACGGTGCGTTCGGGGCGTGCAGCAGGTGCCTGCGTTCGCAGCGCGCCTTGACCTGTGTTTCCAGCGAGTTGCCGGTGAGGCCGCCGGCGGACAGCAGAGCACGTGCGTACGGCTCGACCTGGAGCAGGCCGGGCACGACGGCGGGCGAGTAGATCTGGATGCTGGTGGCCTCGGCCTCCATCGCCATGTAGCGGCGGTATCGCGCGCGGAACTGGCTGGGGTCCTTCTGCGCGATCTCCCAGAGAATGAGGAGGTAGTCGGTGCCGTAGAGACGGTCGAGGTCCTGGACCATCTCCGGGCCGCCGAGGGTCTCGCCCAGTTCCATCCGGCCGAGGTGCGAGTGGTCCCAGGTGATCGCCGCCCCGACTTCGCGCAGCGTCTTTCCGTGTCGCCTGCGACAGGACCGCAGTTCCTCGGCGAATCGGGCGCGGGGTTCCTGCGAGCGGCCGGTGACGGCCCTTCTGATCGGCATCGGGTTCTCCCTTTTCTACGCCGTGTTGTTGGTTTTGTGGAACGTGTCGCGGAGGACGTCGGCACAGCCCTTCATGCGCTGGTGCGAACGGTCACTCGACGCGCACTCTCGTAAACGTAGCGCCACGAACCCCCTCGACGGACCGGTTCTGGCGACCGGAACGGGGAGCTAAGGCAGGCGCACGTGATCGTGGAGGGGCGCATGAGTGGAACAGCGGACGGAATAAGGCAGTTGGGGGCCGAACCGGCCCGCAGCCGGGTAGGCATGTCCGGGGCGCATGAGGAGCCGGATGCCCGGGAGTGCCCTGCTCATGAGGCGGTGAGGCTGGTCGGATTCGGTGACGTACACCCCTTCTCCGCACGGGAGTTGACCGGCGCGGCGCGCAGGGGGTGGGAGGCGTGAACAGTTCCGACGAGTCGGGGTTCGACGGGTGCGCGGAGTGCGTGCGACTGCGGCGCGAGCGGGAGGCCGCGAGCCTGGCGGGCGAGCTGTCGCACGAGGTCGATTGCGCGATTCTGTTGCAACGGCACATGGTTTCGGAACACCCGGCGGTGCGACGCACGTGAGCAGTCCGCACAAGAATTCCGACGACGGTTTCGACGCCGACGGGGCCGTACCCGCGCCGCCGACACCTCCCGCGCCGCCACCGCCATCACCCGCAAGAACAACCACCACGGAACTCGCACACGGCACTGCCACCACGAGTGCCGAAGACGCCGGGGACATCGCGGCATCCACCGGTCAACGGGTGTTCAGCGCGGACGAGTTGGCCGTCGAGGTGGCAGCGCTCCGAGCCCGGGTTCGGCTGCACCTGGCGCGGCTGCGCCGGTGAACCCCACCTCGCACCCGTACGGCGAGGAAGCGGTGACGCGGTGGCCCCGGCAGCCGTGCGGAGAGGGCTATCTGTGCGAGGTGTACGCGCAGCCCCTCGACGCCTCGCCGCTGTTGCTGCTGGCGTCGGCCCGTCTCAACTCGCCCCGGTTGGTGCTGCGTTGGCTGACGGGTCGGGCGGTACGGCTCTCCCGTGCGCTCGACCCGGAGCCCGGAGCGGGTCCGTGGCCGACCGCCGCACTCCGCCCGGCACCGGACGACGCTCCGTCGCCGGGGGTCCGACTCCGCCTCTGGGCGCAGGACCGGTCGGCGCACGAGGAGCTGCTGCGCGGGCTGCGTACACGGGAGTTGGTGTCGGTCACCGCGGCGGACACCGGCGTGCTCTACACCCTCACCGCCCGCGCTCTCCCGGCACCCACACTCTCGGCCGCTCGGTGAAGTGTCGGCGGGGACAGTGTCGGTGCGCTGTCAGTGAGCTGTCGGCGGGGGCAGGGGGAACAGGGACGTACGCCCCTCCCCCGTCGGCACCACCCGCCGGTGGACGCCGACGGCGCCCGGCCGCCGCAGCCCGCGTGAACGCCACGATGCGTGACTGCGCTGCGGTTCGTACGGACACAGCCCGCACCCGTACTCCGGGCCGCGCCGTACGCCGGGGCCGCGCCGTACGCCTACCCACGCCCGTACGCCGGGCCGCGGACACCGCGGTGCGGCGCCGGGTCGCGCCGGGTCGCGCCGGGACGCGGGGCTCACGCGGGACGCGGAATCGGACTGAGGTCTTAGGCCGAAAAACCGAGTGAGAGTTGTCAGTGGTGAACCGTAGGCTCGGTGCCGATGAACGCGCCTACCGAACCCCCAGCCGTGACGGCCGCCGTGGAGGCGGACGAGGTCACCGAGGCGGCCGTCGACCGAGCAGCCGACCAACCTGCCGACCAGCGGGAATCCGACCCGTCGCGGTCGGCCGTGCGATCGTTGCTGCGATTGTGGCCCTTTGTGAAACCGGTGCGGGCGCGGCTCTTCACGGCTGCGTTCATCGCGATCATCGCGTCGTGCACGGGTCTGCTGGTGCCGGTGGTGCTGAAGTGGATCGTGGACGGCCCGGTGGCCGATCGGGACACCGCGGGGGTGTGGCTCGGCGGCGGCTTGCTGTTGGCGGTCGGTGTGGCGGAGGCGTTGCTCTTCGGTCTGCGGCGGTGGCTGGTGGCACGGCCCCTGGCCGGGGTCGAGGCGTCGATGCGGGCGCGGTTGTACGAGCGTCTTCAGCGGCTGCCGGTGAGTTTCCACGACCGTTGGGCGAGCGGGCAGTTGCTCTCCCGCGGCACGACCGACCTCCAGCTGCTCCGGCTGTTCCTGGCCTTTCCGATGACCTTCCTCCTGGTCAACGGCGTGACCATCCTGGTCGGTTGCGGCATTCTGCTCGCGCTGGACTGGGGCCTGGGGCTGCTGCTGCTTCTGCCGGTGGTGCCGCTGATCGTGCTCTGCTCCCTCTTCGAGGGGAAGTACGCGGTGCAGGCCCGGCTGGCGCAGGACCAGGTCGGCGATCTGACGACGGTCGTCGAGGAGTCGGTGCTCGGCGTGCGGATCATCAAGGGCTTCGGGCGGCACCGCAGCCAGGCGAGAGCCTTCCGCGACCTGGCGAACCGTTTGCGCGGCACCGAGCTGCGCAAGGCCCGGCTGCTCGCCGGCATCTGGGCGTTGATCATGACGCTGCCGGAGCTGGCACTCGGCGCGGCGCTGCTGCTCGGCACCGTGCAGGTGGCGGACGGCGAGTTGTCCGCGGGGACGCTCGTGGCCTTCCTGTCGACGGCGCTCGCGCTGCGCTGGCCGATCGACTCCATCGGTTTCCTGCTGGCGATGAGCAACGAGGCGGCGACGGCGACGGATCGTTTCTACGAGGTGCTGGACGCCCCCGTGCCGCCGGACACCCTGCCCGCGAAGCCCGGTGCTGCCGGGCGCGCGGACGGCCCGTCCGGTCGGACCGCGACACAGCGGCCCGCCGGGGAGAAGCAGCCCGGGCCTGAGCGCACCGCGCAGAAGCCGTCCGGGCAGCAGCGATCCGAGCCGGAGCAGGCGGAGCAGAAGCCGTCCGAGCGGGAGTTGGAGCCGGAGGGCGGGGACGGTCTGCGGCTGGAGGGGGTCGTCTTCCGGTTCGCGGATGCGCCCGAGTCGGCGCCGCCGGTGCTGGACGGCGTCGACCTGCGGATACGTCCGGGCGAGACGATGGCCCTGGTCGGGGCGACCGGCAGCGGCAAGACGACGCTGACGGCGCTCATCCCGCGGCTGCACGAGTTGTCCGGCGGTCGCATTCTGCTGGACGGCACGGACGTCGCGACGCTGCCCGGCGCGGAGTTGCGGCGCAGGGTCGCGGTGGCCTTCGAGGAGCCGACGCTCTTCTCCGCGAGCGTGCGGGAGAACGTCGCGATGGGCGCGGGCGCGGAGGCCGACGAGCTGGTCGGCGACGAGGACGTCTGGCGCGCACTGCGGGTGGCCCAGGCGGACGGTTTCGTCTCGGCACTCCCGCAGGGCATCGAGACGCAGGTCGGCGAGCAGGGCCAGAGCCTGTCGGGCGGGCAGCGTCAGCGGCTCGCGCTGGCGCGGGCGGTGGTCGGCAGACCGCAGTTCCTGGTGCTGGACGACCCGCTGTCCGCGCTGGACGTGCACACCGAGGCACTGGTGGAGGCGGCGCTGCGCGAGGTGCTGGCGACCACGACCGCGCTGGTGGTGGCGCACCGCCCCTCCACCGTGCTGCTCGCCGACCGGGTGGCGCTGCTGTCCGGCGGGCGGTTGACGGCCGTCGGCACCCACCACGAGCTGCTGCGGGACAACGCGGAGTACCGCCATCTGATGTCAGGCGCGCCCGAGCAGGCGCCGAGTGAACCAGAACTGTGGGGAGCACGGTGACCACCTCACCCTCGACCGCCAACTCTCGGACGAGCAACACCACTTCGTCCTCGGACGCCGAAGCGCGCACGGACGCGCAGAAGCGTGCGCAGGACCCGGCGCAGGACCCGGCGCACGTCGACGCCCGGGCCCGCCCGGGCACGGAGGTCGGCCCCGACACCGGGACACATCCGGACTCCGACGCCCGTACCGGCACTCCGGCGGACGGCGACGCCGGTGCTCCGGCGGACGGCGAGGAGACCGCCGCCGACCCGTTCGACCGGGACGTGCTGCCCGCGCCGAAGGACGCGCCGCGGCGGCTGCTCGCTTCACTGCTGCGGCACCACAAGCCGTGGGTGGCGCTGGCCGCGGTGCTGCTGGTGTTCCAGCAGGCGGCGATGCAGGCCGGCCCGCTGCTGGTGGCGTTCGCCATCGACCGGGCGGTGCCCGCGCTGCGCGGCGACGACTACGGACCGCTGGTGCTGCTGGGCTCGCTCTATCTGGTGGCGGCGGTCGCCTCCGGCGGTCTGCAGTACGTCTTCATCAGAGTCGCGGCCCGCATCAACCAGCGGGTGCTGCTGGACCTGCGCGGCCGCATCTACCGCCACGCCCAGGCGTTGAGCGTGGACTTCCACGACCGCTACACCTCCGGCCGGTTGATCTCGCGGTCCACCACGGACGTGGAGGCGCTGCGGGAGCTGCTGGACGAGGGCCTCCAGGAGCTGATCCAGGTCGTCCTGTCGATCGTCTACATCACGGCGATGCTGCTGGTGCTGGACGTGGGGCTGGGCGGGGCCGCCGTGCTGTCGTTCGTGCCGCTGCTGATGCTGGTGCGCAACTTCCAGAAGCGTTCGATGCGGGTCTACCGGAAGCGTTCGACGGCGATCGCGGCGGTGATCGTGAAGTTCGCCGAGACCATGAACGGCATCCGCCCGGTGAAGTCCTTCCGGCGCGAGCGGGCGAACGACGCGGCTTTCGCCGAGCTCAACTCCCGCCACCGGCAGGTGAACGGCGACTCGATCCTGGAGATGGCCCGCTACGTGGTGCTCTCCCGGCTCACCGCCAACGTCGCGGTCGCCGCGATCGTGGTGTGGGGCGCGTACCGGGTGGCGGACGGCACGCTGGCGCTCGGCGTTCTCGCGGCGTCCGCGCTCTACATCCGGCGGCTCTACGACCCGATCGACCGTATGGGCATGTTCCTCAACTCCTACCAGTCGGCGGCGGCTTCGCTGGAGAAGATCGCGGGCCTGCTGGCGCAGAAGCCCTCGGTGCCCGACCCGGTCCAGCCGCGCGAGCTGCCGGAGCGGAAGGCCGGGAAGCCGGGCAGATCGGTGGAGTTCGAGGGCGTGAGCTTCGGCTACCGCACCGGCGGCGAGGTGCTGCCGAGGTTCGATCTGAGCATCCCGGCCGGCCAGACGGTCGCCGTGGTGGGCTCCACGGGAGCCGGCAAGTCGACGCTCGCCAGGCTGCTCGCCCGTTTCTACGATCCGAGCCACGGCCGGGTGCTGCTGGACGGCGTGGATCTGCGGGAGTTGGCGGTGCCCGAGCTCAGACGCGGTGTGGTGATGGTGACGCAGGAGGCGTTCCTCTTCAGCGGCACGGTCGCCGAGAACATCGCCATCGGCCGTCCGGACGCCACCCGCGAGCAGATCGAGGACGCGGCCCGGGCGATCGGCGCGCACGACTTCATCAGTGCGCTGCCGGACGGGTACGACACCGATGTGCGCAAGCGCGGCGGCCGTATCTCCGCGGGCCAGCGGCAGTTGGTCTCCTTCGCCCGTGCGCTGCTGGCAGACCCGTCGGTGCTCATCCTGGACGAGGCGACGTCCTCGCTGGACGTGCCCGGCGAGCGGGCGGTTCAGCAGGCGATGGACACGGTGCTGCACGGGCGTACGGCGATGGTGATCGCACACCGGCTGTCGACGGTCGAGATCGCGGACCGGGTGCTGGTGATGTCGGACGGCAGGATCGTCGAGGACGGCCCGCCCGCCGAACTCATCGCGGGCAGCGGCAGGTTCGCCGATCTCCACCGCGCCTGGCGCGACAGCCTGAGCTGAGCCGCAGGCGTCGAGCCGCAGGCGCCGCCTCCCGGAACGGCAACCGGGAGGCGGCGTACAGGGGGCGACGCTCGGGAGGCGGCGTTCAGGAGTTCAGGAGTTCAGGAGGCGGCGTACACGAGGCGGCGTTCAGAGGTCGGGGCGCCGGATCGGTGGCGCGGGTTCGGGCAGGGTGCCGGCGTTGGCCGGCGAGAGGCTGTCGAGGATCAGGGCCACGTACCGACGCCATCCGGTCTCGCCGGGCTCCATCGTCCAGGCGACGCTGATCAGCATGGTCATGATCCGGCGCAGGTCCTCCGGCACGAGGTCCTGCCGGATCGCTCCGGCCTGCTGGCCGCGTCGCACCACCGGGTCGAGCGCATCGAAGAACCGGTCGCCCGCGCCGCTGGTCAGCACACCGGTGTTCCGGGCGGCGACGAGCACGTGGTGGTGGGCGATGGCGGAGGCGAGCGCCGTCTCCAGCATGAGGGCGACGCCGCGCAGCGGGTCGGGGTCCTGGCGGGCGCGGTCGAGCGCGGGGTTGACCTGCTCGGCGAACTGCCGGTCCAGTACGGCGCGCAGCAGCGCGCTCTTGTCGGGGAAGCGGCGGAACAGAGTGGCGATGCCCACTCCGGCACGGCGGGCGACGGCGTCCAGCGAGGCGTCCGGCCCGACCTCGGCGTAGACCTCGCGGGCGGCCCGGAGGATCTTCTCCGAGTTGCGGGCGGCGTCGGCACGCAACGGTCTGGGGGTGCTTGTGGGCATACGGCCACCCTAACAAGTGATAGTTCACCATCTTTTCGAGTTGACTCGTCGGCCCGCTCGAAGTGAGAGTTGGCTACTGATTGGGGCCGTCCTCCGACGCCTCGCAGGACGGCCCCGCGATCCACAGCCGTCGGTCGCAGGTCGTCGACCTGCGGCCGGACCCGTGCAAGCGGGGCCACCGAGGCGCCGTTCCGCCCGCTCAGGCCGTCCAACCCGTCCAGCCACCACCGCACACCGTCCGACCCGACCCGACCCGCCGCGTTCCGCACCACCCGCAGGTCCCCTGCGACCGCACGTCCCGCACGCCGCACGGCCCGAACGAGTACATCCCGCACCGGCACGACCCGTACGAGCACGGCCCGCGCTGTCCCGCCGGGCGGCAGCCGCGCGGAGCGGCCACCGCGGTGTCCGAACCCCGGCGCCTCGACCGAAGCGCCGCCCGTCACACACCCGAGGAAACCTCCATGTCCCAACCGTCCACGAGCCCGCGGACCGGCGGAGTGGTCGCGACGCTCGCCCTGGCCGGTGTCACGGCCGCGGTGATGCAGACGCTGGTCACCCCGCTGCTCCCGGAACTGCCCCGGATACTCGACACCTCGCCCTCCAACGCCGCCTGGGTCATCACCGCGACGCTGCTGGTCGCGGGTTGCTGCGTGCCGATCATCGGCCGGCTCGGCGACATGCTCGGCAAGCGGCGCATGCTGCTGGCCTGCTCGGTGCCGCTGATGGTGGGTTCCGTGGTGTGCGCACTGTCCGACAGTGTCGTGCCGATGATCGTCGGCCGCGGCCTCCAGGGCGTCGGGATGGGCATGATCCCGTTGGGGATCGCCCTGCTCAGGGACGTCGTGCCGACCGAACGACTCAGCTCGTCGATCGCGCTGGTCAGCGCCTCGATGGGCATCGGCGGCGGTATCGGGCTGCCGGTCGCCGCGGCGGTCGCCCAGTACTCCAGCTGGCGCGCGCTGTTCTGGGGTTCGGCCGTGCTCGCCGCGCTGGTGGCGGTGATGATCTATCTGCTGGTGCCCCAGGCGCCGCCCGCGGCCAAGGGGCAGCGCTTCGACTTCGTGGGTGCGGTCGGGCTCGCGGTCGGCCTGGTCTCCCTGCTGCTGGCGGTCTCCAAGGGCGCCGACTGGGGCTGGGGTTCGACCACCACCCTGACGCTCTTCGCTCTCGCCGCGGTGACTCTGGTCGCCTGGGGCTGTTTCGAATGGCGCACCCGGGATCCGCTGGTGGACCTGCGCACCACCGCCCGTCCCCGCGTGCTGCTCACCAACCTCGCCTCGATACTCATCGGCTTCGGCATGTACGCGAGCATGCTCGTCGTTCCGCAGCTGTTGCAGTATCCGGAGGCCACCGGATTCGGCTTGGGCCAGTCCATGCTCGCCGCCGGGCTGTGGATGCTGCCGGGCGGACTGATGATGATGGTCGTCTCGCCGCTCGGCGGGATGCTGACCAACGCCCGCGGCCCGAAGACCACGCTGATCAGTGGCGCGCTCGTCCTGGCGACCGGCTATCTCGCCTCGCTTGTGCTCACCGGTACGGCGGTGGGACTGATGACCGCTCTGATGATCATGAACAGTGGTGTCGCGCTCGCCTACGGCGCGATGCCCGCGCTGATCATGAGCGCGGTGCCGGTCGGCGAGACCGCAGCGGCGAACGGCTTCAATGCCCTGATGCGTTCGCTGGGCACCTCGGTGGGTGCTGCCGTGGTCGGCGTCGTGCTCGCCCAGATGACCACGACCGCCGGCGGGTACACCTTCACCTCGGAGAGCGGGTTCCGCACGGCTCTGATCATCGGCTGCGTACTGGCGCTCGCCTCGGCCGCCATCGCCACCCTCATCCCGCACACCCACACCGCCGCCCCCGACCCCGCCCCGCAGCAGGCGCCCCCGGCCGGCCGACCGGACGCAGAAGCGGACACAGAAGCGGACGCAGAAGCGGACACGGGGCCGGGCGCGGGGACGGGCAACGGGCGGGGCTCGGGTCCGGGCGCCGGGCCGCTCCGGGGCGCGGACGTCGGCCCGGGCGACGCCTCGGCCGGGGCGGACAACGACCCGGTGCGCACCGGGAGTTGAGCACCCCCGCCGTCGTGGGGCGGGCCCGGCCGACGGGCCGAACCCCCACGACGGCGGGGCCGCCCGGCACGCGTCCGGAGCGACGGCCGGCGACCCGTCAGACGCTCGTCGTGGACCCGGGTCGCACGATCATGAGGATCGTCACGGTGACCCACAGCAGGTTGAAGATCCCGGTGACCATGCCCAACCGGGCCGCCGCTCGCCGCACCGAACGCGCCTCCGGAACGGCCGCGGTACGGATCTCCGCACCCGCCTGCGGGCGTGCCTGCGCAGGTGCCTCCGTACGGGTCGGCACGTCGGCGCCGGCGCCCCGCACGTCGGCGGACTCCCCCTGGAGGGCGTCGAGTTCGCGTTCCTGTGCGGGCAGGATCAACAGGCCCAGCACCGCGGCGGCGGCTGCGGTGAGCACCATCGAGACGATCAGCCAGGCGCTGCCGAGCACCCCGAGGCTGTTGGCGGTGGCGAGTCCGAAGACCGGCACGCAGACGCCGAACACCGCGTACACACGGCAGATCCGGTGCAGCAGCCGCAGTACGACGAGCCCGTCCCGACCCGCGGCGCGATCCGGTGCGCTTCCGCGCGGTGAGCCCTCGTCCCCCGTCGTCCGGTTCCCGGCCGCGGCGGCACGGCGCAGCGCGGGCGGGAACATGCTGGCGGCGACGGTCACCGGCCCGACGGCGACGACGGCCGCGATCACGTGCAGGGTCAGCAGCAGCTTGGTCACGACAGGCACCCGCTCGCGGAGCCGGTCGCACCGCTCGGGAGCACCCGGCAGGGGCCGATGCCGTCGAGTGGCTCGAAGCCGTCCAGGAGAACGATCTGCGCATGCATGGAAGGGCCTTCCGGTGGTTCGACGGTACGGCGGGCGACCGCACAAGCGGCTGCGGCTCTCGAACGTAGCCGCGCACCTCCGCCCTCCCCAGTGGCAGGAGTGACACCCTTCAACGGGTTTCCGCCAAACCTCGCGGAAACCCCATGCACCCACTCCGAGCTGCACTGATCTGTCACAGCAGAACGTCCGACGCCGGATTCCGCTCTTGACCGGCCGCGTAGATTACGACGCATGCACACGGTCGCCGTCCTCGCCCTGGAGCAGGTCATACCCTTCGACCTGTCCACCCCTATCGAGATCTTCGGCCGCACCCGGCTGCCGGACGGCCGCCCCGGTTACCAGGTCCGCGTCTGCGCGGAGCAGCCGGAGATCGACGCCGGCGCCTTCACCCTGCGCGCGCCCCACGGACTGGACGGGCTCAAGGGCGCGGACACCGTCGTGGTACCGGGTACGGCCGTGCTCGCCGCGCCGTCGCCCGCCGTCCGAGCGGCGCTGATCGACGCGGCGGCGAGCGGCACCCGTATCGCCTCGATCTGCGCCGGCGCCTTCCCGTTGGCCGCGACCGGTCTGCTGGACGGGCTGCGGGCCACCACGCACTGGGCCGCCGCGCAGACCCTCACCGACCTCCATCCGGAGATCGACGTGGACCCCGACGTCCTCTACGTCGACAACGGGCACGTCCTCACCTCGGCCGGCGCCGCCGCCGGACTCGACCTGTGCCTGCACATGATCCGGCGCGACTACGGTTCGGCGGTCGCCGCGGACGCGGCCCGGCTCTCGGTGATGCCGCTCGAACGGGAGGGCGGGCAGGCGCAGTTCATCGTCCACGACCTGCCGCCCACCCCGCGCGGGCGGGGGCTGGAGCCGCTGCTGGAGTGGCTTCAGGACAACCTCGGCCGTGAACTGGCCCTGCCCGACATCGCGGACCGCGCCGGCACCAGCACTCGTACGCTGATCCGGCACTTCCGCGAGCAGACCGGCACGACCCCACTGCGGTGGCTGCACCGCGCACGGATCCGCCGGGCGCAGCATCTGCTGGAGACCACCGACCACGCGGTGGAACGTGTGGGCGCTCAGGTCGGGTTCGGTTCCCCGACCGCCTTCCGGGACCGCTTCAAGCGCACCACTGGCGTCAGCCCGCACGCCTACCGCCGCTCCTTCCGCTAGGGGGCCCGGGCCCCGCGGTCAAGCCCACACCGGCGGACCGCACTTCACTCCGGACCGCACCTGTCGTCGCACCCACCATCGCCACACACCCACAACGGCCGGTCGTGGAGCGCCGGTTCAGGGCAGCAGGCGCAGTGCCCGGTCGCGCAGTCGCACATGTCGGGTGGACATCACGCGGTGCAGGGTGCGGGAGCCGAGAGCGACCCGCTGGGCGCTGCGCCGACGTTCGCGGTCGTAGGCGTGCAGTGCGGCGACGCGGGCGCCGCGGCCGTGGGCGGCCAGGGCGCGCGCCAGCGCCTCGGCGTCGAGCACCGCGGTGCAGGCGCCCTGGCCGAGGTTGGGCGTCATGGCGTGCGCGGCGTCCCCGAGGAGCGCGACGCAGGGACCGCGCGTACTGACGAACGAGCGCAGCGCCGGGGCGAGATGGCGCATCTCGTAGCGGATCCAGGTGCTCGGGTCCGTCTCCGCGAACAGGCGGGGCACGGGGTCGTGCCAGTCTCCGAACCGGCCCGGCAGTTCGTCGATCGTGGTGCCGCGGGGGACCACGGCGTACCAGTTGGTGCGGCCCGGCACGATCGGGGTCATGCCGAGGAAGCTGCCGGCGCCCCAGGTTTCGCCGTGGATCGGGGACTCGAAGTCGGCGATGCCGATCCAGGCCGTGTTCCCCGCCGTCCGCGGTGCGCTCCGGTCCCCGAAGTGGGCGGTGCGCACGGTGCTGCCGATGCCGTCGGCGCCGATGAGCACGTCGTACCGGTCGGCGAGGTCCACGGCGTCGGTGACCGGCTCGCCGTGCCTGATCCGGACGTCGCCGAAGGCGTCGAGCGCCCCGAGCATCGCGTCCAGCAGGTGGGGGCGGGAGAGGAGGAGTTCCGGGCGGCCCTCGCGGCGTTCGATGCGTTCCAGCGGGAGTCGGGCGAGTGGCCGCCCCTGCGGCGCGCGGATGTACGCCTCGCGGTACGGGAGGGAACGGGCGTGCAGTGCGGCTCCGACGCCCAGCCGTTCCAGTGCGCTCTGGGCGGTCGGGTGGATGCCGAACGCCGTGCCGTAGCGGGCCGGTTCGGGGCGCCGTTCGAGGACCGTCACCTGCCAGCCGGCGCGGCGCAGGCCGAGCGCGCAGGCCAGTCCTGCGACACCGGCGCCGACGATGACGGCGCTTCCGGGCTCGCCCGTACCGTCGGTCGGTCGTGCCATGACTCCTCCGAACTTCGCGTTTCGCCCGACGGGGCTGTGCCCGGCCGAGTAACCACCACATACGTGGTACCACAGCTGAGGTAGTACGGTCAACGGGGATGATGTCCGCACGACAGAGAAGGAGAGCGACGACGTGGTGAACACCGACCGCAGGACCCGACTCGGCGACGCGGCGATGGAGGTGCTGGCGGAGCACGGCGGGCGCGGGCTGACCCACCGCGCGGTCGACGCGGTCGCGGACGTGCCGGCCGGCACCGCGAAGAACTACTTCCCCACCAGGGACGCCCTGCTGCGCGCGGCGGCCGAGCAGTGCGTACGGCAGTACCGTGCGATCACCGAGGAGTTGGCCGCCCGCGGCCCCTCCCCGGACAGCCGCCGGGCGCTGGTCGCCCAGCTCACCGGGCTGCTCGCCGACGTCGCGGGGCCGGGCCGGACGCGACTGCTGGCCTGCCTGGAGCTCCAGGCCGAGGCAGCACGCAGGCCGGCGCTCTCCGACATCCTCGACCCGATCGCCGCCTCGGACTTCCCCGGCATGGAGGCCGCCCAGCGAGCCGCGGGCCTCCCTCTCACCCCGGCCGCCTCCCGCACCGTCACCCTCGCTCTGCACGGAGCGATCACGCATCTGCTGGCGGGCGGCCCCGCGACCATCGCCGCGGCGGGTCTCGACGACCTCGACCGCTTCGTGCGCGAACTCCTCGACGCGGTCCGCCCGGAGTGACCGAACGGCACTGAACGCGGTCCGCCCGGGGTGACCGAGCAACCCTGAACGCGGTCCGTCCCGGAGCGACCGGGCCGTCCTTCGGAGCCGCTGCGCAACCGCCGCCACGGGGGCCACGGGCAGGGCTCGGACCGGTCTCGGAACGCTCCGCGAACGCCCCGCACCCGGTCAAGGTTTGGTCAATTCTCCCTGCATACGGCGCAGTTGTGCGAACGGACGAATTCCTTTCCCCTGCCCGCTACCCCCCTGACATGTACGCGGCCCACATGGCAGGCTGCCGCCAAGCACTGGGAAACCCCCCACTCCCATTCAAGGAGCCCATGTGAGACCCCACCGCGCACACCGCACCTCCCGCCGCGCCGTCACGATCGGCGCGGCGCTTGCCGGTTCGGCCGCTCTGCTGGCCGCCGGCATCAGCACCGGCACCGCCGGCGCGGCACCGTCCGACGCCAAGGGCGCGCTGCCCGCCAGCCTTTCGGCCGGCGACTACCTCAGCCTGGTGAAGGCCGCCGACGCCCCCGCGGCGAAGAAGGCCGTCGCCAAGGAGCTCAAGCTCGGCTCCAAGGAGGCGCTGGAGGTCCGCAGCGTCATCAAGAACAACAACGGGGACACCCACACCCGTTACGAGCGCACCTACGACGGTCTGCCGGTCATCGGCGGCGACCTGGTCGTCCAGAAGAGCAAGGGCGGCGACACCGAGCGCGTCACCAAGGCCAACGACGCGAAGATAGCCGTCGACACCGACGCCGCCGTCGCCGCGCACAAGCCGAAGAAGTCCGCCGCCAAGGGCAGCGAGGCGCCGCGCCAGGTCGTACTGGCCGTCAAGGGCAAGCCGGTGCTCGCCTGGGAGACCGTCAACGGCGGCGTCCAGAAGGACGGCACCCCCAACGAGCTGCACGTCTTCACCGACGCCAAGACCGGCAAGAAGCTCTTCGAGTACCAGGGCATCCACAAGGGCACCGGGACCGGCCAGTACAGCGGCGAGGTGGAGCTCGGCACCACCGAGGCCGACGGCAAGTTCACGCTGACCGACGGCGAGCGCGGCGGCGGCCGTACCACCGACCTCAACAACGGCCAGTCCGGTGACGGCGAGCTCTTCACCAACGACTCCGACGTCTGGGGCGACGGCACACCCGCCAACCGCGAGACCGCCGCCGTCGACGCGCACTTCGGCACCGCCGCCACCTGGGACTACTTCAAGGACGTCCACGGCCGCGACGGCATCCGCGGTGACGGCGAGGGCGCCCTGACCCGCGTCCACTACGGCGACAACTACGTCAACGCCTTCTGGTCCGACGCCTGCTTCTGCATGACCTACGGCGACGGCGAGAACAACGAGAAGCCGCTCACCTCGACGGACGTCGCGGCGCACGAGATGACCCACGGCGTCACCTCCGCCACCGCGGGCCTGGTCTACCAGGGCGAGTCCGGCGGTCTGAACGAGGCCACCTCGGACATCTTCGCCGCCGCGGTGGAGTTCCACGTCAACAGCGAGACCGACGTGGCCGACTACATGGTCGGCGAGATGATCGACATCAACGGCGACGGCACCCCGCTGCGCTACATGGACGAGCCCTCCAAGGACGGAAAGTCCCTGGACTTCTGGGAGGAGGGCGCCGGTGACGTCGACGTCCACTACTCCTCGGGCATCGGCAACCACTTCTTCTACCTGCTGGCCGAGGGCAGCGGCGAGAAGGAGATCAACGGCGTCAAGTACAACTCGCCGACCTCCGACGGCTCGACGCTGGAGGGCATCGGCATCGAGAAGGCCGCGGACATCTGGTTCAAGGCCCTCACCGAGCAGATGACCTCCACCACGGACTACGCGGACGCGCGCCGGGCCACCGTCGCCGCCGCCACCGACCTCTACGGCGCGGACAGCGCCGAGGTCACCGCCGTGGAGGCCGCCTGGGCCGGAGTCAACGTCAACGGCTGATCCGGCAACACGCCTGAGCGGCACCACGGCTCGGCAGCACCACAGCACCACGGCTGAGCAGCACCACGGCTCGGCAGAGCACCACAGCAGCACAGCTGAGCAGCACCACGGCTCGGCAGAGCAGCACAGCAGCACAGCAGCGGGGCCCGACCACCGACACCACGGTGGCCGGGCCCCGCTCGGCTGCGGGACGTCCGGCGCTACGGCGTCACCACCTCGGCGACCTCGTCCCGGGCCGACACCTCCTGCGGGCCCGCCGCGAGCCCCAACTCGGCGCCGTGGGCGAGGAGTCGGTGCGAGGGCAGAACGCGGACGGTGTAGCCGAAGGGGCCGGTGCGGTCCAGCGCCAACGGCCCCTCGTACGTCCAGTTGCCCGCGAGGTCCGCGCCGCCGACCGGCTTCAGCGGCACCCGCACCGGGTCGGCGATGTCGTCCGAGGCGTCCACCCGGCCGGCGACCGCCTGCACCTCCACGTCGGCGGGCTGGAGCTCGCCGAGGGAGACCTGCACCCGCAGCGAGAGCGAGGCGCCCAGCTCCGGACCGGGCTCCATGCCGTCCTCGCCCGGGCCCTGCGCCTCGACGTGGCCCACCCGCACGCTCGGCCACTGCGCCCGTACGACCGACTTCCACCGCGCCAGCTCACGGGCGGCGGTGCTGTCGAGCTCGCGGTGGGAGCGGGCGGCCGGGGCGTACAGCGTCTCGGCGTACTCGCGCACCATCCGGTCGGCGAGCACCTTGGGCCCGAGGCGCTCCCGGGTCTGGCGGATCATCTCCAGCCAGCGCTGGGGGCGTTCGTAGAAGCAGGGCGCGACCTGCGCCTCCAGCATGTCGTAGAGCGCGGCGGCCTCGATGGCGTCCCGGCGGTCGTCACCGGCGGCCGAACCGTCCGCGCTGGGGATCGCCCAGCCGAAGTCCGGGTCGTACCACTCGTCCCACCAGCCGTCGAGGACGGAGAGGTTGAGACAGCCGTTGAGCGCCGCCTTCATCCCGCTGGTGCCGCAGGCCTCCAGCGGGCGGAGCGGGTTGTTCAGCCACACGTCGCAGCCGGCGTAGAGCTTCTGCGCCATCCGCATCCCGTAGTCCGGCAGGAAGACGATGCGGTGCCGCACCCTCGGGTCGTCGGTGAAGCGCACCAGCTCCTGGATGAGCTTCTTGCCGCCGTCGTCGGCCGGATGCGCCTTGCCCGCGACGACCAGCTGCACCGGGCGCTCGGGGTGGAGCAGCAGCTCCATCAGCCGCTCGCGGTCGTGCAGCATCAGCGTCAGCCGCTTGTAGGACGGGACGCGGCGCGCGAAGCCGACGGTCAGGATGTCGGGGTCGAGCACATTGTCGATCCAGCCGAGTTCGGCGTCGGCCGCACCGCGGGAGCGCCAGGAGCTGTGCAGCCGCTCGCGCACGTCCTGGACCAGCTGCTCGCGCAGCGTGCGACGCAGCTCCCACAGCCTGTTGTCGGGCAACGGGCCGGTGTGGGCCGCGAGTTCGGGGGCGACCCAGGTGGGGGCGTGCACACCGTTGGTGATCGAGGTGATGGGCACCTCGGCGGCGTCGAAGCCCGGCCACAGCCCGGCGAACATCTGCCGGCTGACGGCGCCGTGCAGCGTGGAGACCCCGTTGGCGCGCTGGGCCAGGCGCAGCCCCATGACGGCCATGTTGAACAGTCCGGCGGTCTCCGGGTCGTCCTCGGTGCCCAGGCTCAGCACCTGTTCGGCGGTGATGTCGGGCAGCTCGCCGTCGTCCCCGAAGTGCCGGTCGATCAGCTCCCGGTCGAAGCGGTCGATGCCGGCGGGCACCGGGGTGTGGGTGGTGAAGACGGTGCCGCCCCGCACGGCCTCCAGCGCCCCGTCGAAGTCGCTGCCCCGGCGGATCAGTTCCTGGATGCGCTCCAGCCCGAGGAAGCCGGCGTGGCCCTCGTTGGTGTGGAAGACCTCCGGCTCCGCGTGCCCGGTGATGCGGCAGTACGCGCGCACCGCGCGCACGCCGCCGATGCCGAGCAGCATCTCCTGGAGCAGCCGCTGTTCGCGCCCGCCGCCGTAGAGGCGGTCGGTGACGTCGCGCTCGGCGGCGTCGTTGTGCACGACGTCAGAGTCCAGCAGCAGCAGCGGCACCCGGCCGACCTGGGCCTGCCAGATCCTGGCGCGCATCGTACGGCCGCCGGGGAGCGCGAGGCTCACCTCGACGTCGGTGCCGTCGGCCTCCCGCAGCGGGGACAGCGGCAGCTCGTCGGGGTCCAGGACCGGGTAGCGCTCCTGCTGCCAGCCGTCGCGGGAGAGCGACTGGCAGAAGTACCCGTGCCGGTAGAGCAGGCCGACACCGATCAGCGGCAGCCCGAGGTCGCTGGCTGCCTTGAGGTGGTCGCCGGCGAGGATGCCCAGGCCCCCCGAGTACTGCGGCAGGGCGCCGGCGATGCCGAACTCGGGCGAGAAGTAGGCGACGGCGGCGGGGAGTTCGGCGCCTTCGGCGACGCTGCGCTGGTACCAGCGGGGCTCGGTCAGATAGTCGCGCAGATCGCCGGAGGCCACCTCCAGTCGGCGCAGGAAGCCGCGGTCGTGGGCGAGGGCCGTCAGGCGGGACACCGAAAGGGAGCCGAGCAGCCGCTGGGGGTCGCCCTGGGCGGCCTGCCACCCCTGGGGGTCGGCGTGACGGAAGAGGTCGCGGCTGCCGCTGTGCCAGGACCAGCGCAGGTTGCGCGCCAGCTCGCCCAGCGGTCGAAGCGGTTCGGGAAGTACGGGACGCACGGAGAAACGACGAATGGCCTTCACTCCTCGAAGGTAACGGCGCATTCTTCCGGTTCACGCGGGTCTGGTGCGTTTCGTACTACTTCACTCGGTGGAGGCACAGCGCTGCTCCGCCGTACGGGATCGGTGCCGCAGGCCGCTCATCTCGCCCTGGAAACGGGCCCGTTGCCCGGCAACAGCGGTGTCTCAGAGCTGTACCAGACAACCTTGGGCCATGGATCGGGGTCTACAGGTCGGATGATGATGTCTGCGCGCCGGGACCGCTCCGCGAGCACTCCCGCGCACGAGTCGCACCAATGCCACATCTCACGGGGGAACACCATGCGCATCCGGCCCATCGCCGCACTCGTATCCGTCGCCGCAGTGGCGGCCCTGTCGACCGCCTGCGAGGACCCGGGGGCGGAGGCGGACACACCGGCCAAGCCGCCCGCCTCCGACCAGCCGGAGCAGCCCGACCAGCCGGAGAAGTCGGAGGAGCCGGAGCAGCCCGAAGCCTCCGAGACCCCCGAGAAGGAGGTCGACGCCGACCTCGGCAAGACGCTGAAGCTCGGCGAGACGACGCTGGTCACCCACGACTCGGGCACCTCCAAGACCACGATGGAGGTGACCACCAGGACGGTCGTCAAGGGCGACGTCGCCGATCTGGAGGACGTGCGCCTGGACGGCAAGGAGCGCGAGATGGTGCCGTACTACGTCACCGTCAACTACCGGTACGTGGACGGCGACGCACCGCGCGTCCCCTCCCTGGGGGTGACTCCCAAGCTCCGGGACGGCCGCGGCGAGGAGGCGGACCGCATCTTCACCACCGACGACGATGTCGCGCAGTGCGTCAACAACCGGCCGCAGCAACTGGCCAAGGGCGAGGACTTCACCAGCTGCCGGGTCTTCCTCGTCGGCAAGAGCGAGAAGGCCGCCAACGTGGCGTACCAGAGCAACTTCCGCGAGCAGCCGGTGGTCTGGAAGGTCGAGGACTGACCGACCCACCGCGGCCGAGGCGAACGACCCCGCACCCCGGGGTCGTTCGCCTTTCGCGTCCGAGCGGGTCGGCGGCGCTCGAACCTCCACACGAGTGACGTGGGGGCACCCGCCCCGCACGCACCCGGACGGCCCACCCCTCCAGCGGTTACAAAGGGGGACGAAACTCCCCCAACTACCGCAGGTGAGCCCATGATCGGCCGTATTCCCATCCTGGACGTCCAGCCCCTCGTCGATTGCGGTCGAAGGCCGGCGCGTGCGGTGACGGACGAGACGTTCGAGGTCTCGGCCACCGTCTTCCGGGAGGGGCACGACGCGGTCGCCGCGAACGTGGTGCTGCGCGGACCCGACGGCCGCACCGCCCCCTGGACGCCGATGCGCGAACTGGCGCCCGGAACCGACCGGTTCGGCGCACTGGTCACCCCGGACGGCGAGGGCCGCTGGACGTACACCGTGGAGGCGTGGAGCGCTCCGGTGGCCACCTGGCTCCACCACGCGGCGGTGAAGATCCCCGCCGGGGTCGACGTCGACCTCACCTTCACCGAGGGCGCCCGGCTCCTGGACCGGGCCGCCGGCCGGGTCCCGAAGAACGAGGGCCGTGCCGCCGTGCGCGCAGCGGCCCGCGCGCTGCGCGAGGAGCACCTGGAGCCCGAGGCGCGCCTCGCCGCGGCGCTCACCCCGGAGGTCCTCGCGCTCCTGGACCGCCACCCGCTGCGCGAACTGGTCTCCGCCACCCGGGCGCTGCCGCTCCAGGTCGAGCGCCGCCGAGCGCTGTACGGCTCGTGGTACGAGCTGTTCCCCCGGTCCGAGGGCGCGGTGCTGGAGGAGGGCCGGCCGCCACGCTCCGGCACCTTCCGCACCGCCGCCGAGCGGCTGCCGGCCGTCGCCGCGATGGGTTTCGACGTGGTGTACCTGCCGCCGGTCCACCCCATCGGCGAGGCGTACCGCAAGGGCCCGGACAACTCGCTGAGCGCCGGCCCCGAGGACGTCGGCTCGCCCTGGGCGATCGGCTCGCTGGACGGCGGCCACGACGCCCTCCACCCCGACCTCGGCGACTTCGAGGACTTCGCGCACTTCATCGCCACCGCACGCGGTCTCGGCATGGAGATCGCGCTCGACTTCGCCCTCCAGTGCTCCCCCGACCACCCCTGGGTCAAGGAGCACCCCGACTGGTTCCGCACCCGGGCCGACGGCTCGATCGCCCACGCCGAGAACCCGCCGAAGAAGTACCAGGACATCTACCCGATCGACTTCGACAACTCCCGCGAGTCCTACCGGGAGTTGGTTCAGGAGACGCTGCGGGTGCTGCGCTTCTGGATGGAGCGGGGCGTACGCGTCTTCCGGGTCGACAATCCGCACACCAAGCCGGTCGCCTTCTGGGAGAAGGTCATCGCGGACATCAACAAGAGCGATCCGGACGTGATCTTCCTCGCCGAGGCGTTCACCCGGCCCGCGATGATGCACGCGCTGGCCCGGGTCGGCTTCCAGCAGTCGTACACCTACTTCACCTGGCGCGACACCAAGCAGGAGCTCACCGACTACGTCACCGAGCTGAGCGGACCCGCCGCCGCGTACATGCGCCCGAACTTCTTCGTCAACACCCCCGACATCCTGCCCGCCTCGCTGCGCCACGGGGGACGCGCCGCCTTCGGCGTCCGCGCGGTGCTCGCCGCCACCCTCTCCCCCACCTGGGGCGTCTACGCCGGCTTCGAACTCTGCGAGAACGAGCCCACCGCGCCCGGCAGCGAGGAGTACCTGCACTCCGAGAAGTACGAACTGCGCCCGCGCGACTGGGCCGCCGCCGAGCGGGAGGGACGTTCGCTGGCGCCGCTGCTCACCGCGCTCAACCGCATCCGCCGCGAGCACCCCGCGCTCCAGCAGCTGCGCGACGTGCGTTTCCACCGCACGGACAACGACCAGGTCCTCGCCTACTCCAAGCGCAGCAACGTCCCCTACGCCGACTCGGTACTCATGGTCGTGAACCTCGATCCGCAGCACACCCACGAGGCAACGGTGTCGTTGGATACCGAGGAACTCGAAGGTTTTGGCCTCACCCCCGCTCAGGCACGTGGCGCCGAACCGTATCCGGTGCGCGACGAGCTCACCGGCGAGACCTACCACTGGGGCAGGGACAACTATGTGCGCCTGGAGCCCGGCAGAGCCGATGTTCCGGCCCCGGCGCACATTCTCTCTCTGCGACCGTCCCCATCGACCGGAGGGTCACCCTTTGATGAGCGTCAATGAGCCTGTCCCCGACACATTCGAGGACACTCCCGCGAAGGACCGCGATCCCGAGTGGTTCAAGCGGGCCGTGTTCTACGAGGTCCTGGTCCGTTCCTTCCAGGACAGCAACGGCGACGGCGTGGGCGATCTGCGCGGCCTCACCGCCAAACTCGATTATCTCCAGTGGCTCGGCATCGACTGCGTATGGCTGCCGCCCTTCTTCAAGTCGCCGCTGAAAGACGGCGGTTACGATGTGGCGGACTACTCCTCGGTGCTTCCGGAATTCGGCGACCTCGCCGATTTCGTGGAGTTCGTGGACGCCGCGCACCGCCGCGGAATCCGGGTCATCATCGATATGGTGATGAACCACACCAGCGATCAGCACGAGTGGTTCCAGCAGTCCCGGACCGACCCGGACGGGCCGTACGGCGACTACTACATGTGGGCCGACGACGATTCGCAGTACGCGGACGCGCGCATCATCTTCGTCGACACCGAGCAGTCCAACTGGACTTTCGACCCGGTGCGCAAGCAGTACTACTTCCACCGCTTCTTCTCGCACCAGCCGGACCTCAACTACGAGAATCCGCAGGTGCAGGAGGAGATGATCGCGGCCCTGCGCTTCTGGCTGGACCTCGGCATCGACGGCTTCCGGCTGGACGCGGTCCCCTACCTGTACGCGCAGGAGGGCACCAACTGCGAGAACCTCCCCGCCTCGCACGACTTCCTCAAGCGGGTGCGCGCCGAGGTCGACACGCACTATCCGGACACCGTGCTGCTCGCCGAGGCGAACCAGTGGCCCGAGGACGTCGTCGACTACTTCGGCGACTACGAAAAGGGCGGCGACGAATGCCACATGGCATTCCATTTCCCTGTCATGCCGCGCATCTTCATGGCGGTGCGCCGGGAGTCCCGCCTGCCGGTCTCGGAGATCCTCGCCAAGACACCGTCGATTCCGGCGGGCTGCCAGTGGGGCATCTTCCTGCGCAACCACGACGAGTTGACGCTGGAGATGGTTTCCGACGAAGAGCGCGACTACATGTACGCGGAGTACGCAAAGGACCCGCGCATGCGGGCCAACATCGGTATCCGGCGACGGCTCGCACCGCTGCTGGACAACGACCGCAACCAGATCGAGCTCTTCACCGCCCTGCTGCTCTCGCTGCCGGGTTCGCCGATTCTCTACTACGGTGACGAGATCGGAATGGGCGACAACATCTGGCTGGGCGACCGGGACGCGGTGCGCACCCCGATGCAGTGGACGCCGGACCGCAACGCCGGTTTCTCCTCCAGCGATCCCGGCCGGCTCACTCTTCCCGCGATCATGGACCCGGTCTACGGATACCAGGTCACCAACGTGGAGGCGTCGAAGAGTTCTCCCTCCTCGCTGCTGCACTGGACCCGGCGAATGATCGAGATCCGCAAGCAGAATCCTGCTTTCGGGCTCGGCGAATACACCGAACTGCCGTCCTCCAATTCGGCGGTGCTCGCCTACATCCGGCACATGAAACTGCCGGAGGGAAGCGCGAGCGAGGACGACGTGGTGCTCTGCGTCAACAACTTCTCGCGCTTCCCCCAGCCCACCGAACTCGATCTGCGCGAGTTCGTCGGGCGCCATCCGGTCGAACTGATCGGCGGGGTGACCTTCCCGGCGATCGGCGAACTGCCGTTCCTGCTCACCCTGGCGGGGCACGGCTTCTACTGGTTCCGGCTGCGCAAGCCGCAGGAGTGCCCGGACGCCACGTCCGCTCTGTGAGCACACCGGCGGCCCGGCCACCCGCCGGGCCGCCGGCCGCGTCCCGCTCCCCGCGTGACCACTCGTACGTCCGAACCCACAACGCGCGTCCCGTCGCGGCCGGCCCCGGGCCGGAGGCGACGGGACTGTCCCGCGTATCACCGTCGTGTCCGGAGGAAGCCCGGTGAAAGGTGCCATGACCGTAATCCCGGACAGCGTCCCGCTCGGTGCCGCTCTGCCGGAGACGGCCGATTCCACGCTGCTCAGCTCGCTCAGCACGCTGCTGACCAGGTGGCTGCCGAACCAACGCTGGTTCGCCGGCAAGGGGCGCCCGCTCGACGGGCTCACCCTCGCCGCCGCCACCGAACTGCTCCCCTGCCGTCCCGGCAGCGCCACCCCCGGGCTGCTGCATCTGCTCGTCACCGCCCACCAGGGCCGCGACACCGACTGCTACCAACTGCTGCTCGGCGTACGGGCCGTGCTGCCGCCCGCCCTCGT
This sequence comes from Streptomyces sp. XM4193, assembly GCF_023072595.1. Taxonomy (GTDB): domain Bacteria; phylum Actinomycetota; class Actinomycetes; order Streptomycetales; family Streptomycetaceae; genus Streptomyces. Next base: position 240,335 of record NZ_JALLGK010000005.1, on the reverse strand, counting down.
CCCGGCACTGATCGGCCGTCCCGAGACCGGACCGCTGCGCGGCTGCGCGGTCTACGACGCCGTGCCCGACCCGCGCCTGACCGCCGTGCTCCTCGAACGACTCCGTGCACCCGGCCGACTGGGCGCGCTGCGCTTCCTGCGGGAGGCGGGGACGGCGATCGGCTCCGGGCTGAGCCCGCGTCCGCTCAACGCCGAGCAGTCCAACTCCTCGGTGGTCTACGGCGACGCCTTCATCCTGAAGCTGTTCCGACGGGTCGCGCCCGGCTCCAACCCCGATCTGGAGCTGCCGCTCGCGCTGGCCAGAGCCGGCTGCCGGGAGGTGCCGGCCCCCGCGGCCTGGTTCGAGGCCGCCGAACCGCCCGGCGGCGGCGGACCGCTCACGCTCGGCATCCTCCAGCCGTATCTGACCGGCAGCAGCGACGGATGGCAGCTGGCGCTGCGCGCCCTGGCGGACCGGGAGAGCTTCGAGGGCCCCGCCCACGCGCTCGGCCGGGCCACCGCGTACGTGCACACCGCGCTCGCCCGGGCCCTGCCCACCGACGTGCTGGCGGGCGGCGAACTCGCCGCGCTGGCCGAGGAGATGACCGAACGGCTCGACCGGGCCACCGAGGCCGTGCCGGAGCTCGACCGCTACCGGCCCGCCCTGCGGGACGCCTTCCGTGCCGTGGTCGACCTCGCCCGCGCGGGACACCAGGTGCCCGTTCAGCGCATCCACGGCGACCTCCACCTGGGACAGGTGCTGCGCACCGGTGACTCGGCCGGCGGCGGCAGCTGGGCGCTCATCGACTTCGAGGGCGAACCGGCGAAGTCCCTGGCCGAGCGGCGCACCCCGCAACCGGTGCTGCGCGATGTGGCGGGCATGCTCCGCTCGTTCGACTACGCCGCCCACTCCCGCGGCGCCACCGCCGCCTCGCGCGCGTGGGCGCGCGCCAACCGCCGCGCCTACCGGGCCGGGTACGAGGAGGCGGCCGGCACCGAACTGCGCGCACAGGCCGCGCTCCTGCGGGTCTTCGAGACCGACAAGGCCGTGTACGAGGTGCTGTACGAGGCCCGGCACCGGCCCAGCTGGCTGCCGATCCCGATGGCCGCCATCCGCCGCCTGGCCGGCGGCCCCGGATGAGGCGTTCCCCGATCCCCGCACCACCGGTCGCCGCAGCGCCCGCGACCACCGACGCCGTGCCGACGCCGAACCCAGGGAGTACCCCGTGACCGCCCGCCCTAAGGCCCCGCAGACCGCCGAATCGACTCCCCCCGCTGCCCGCGCGACCACCGGACGCAGCACCCGCACGACGGACCGCAAACGCTCGACGAAGAACGTGCGCACCGCGAACCCCCCGGCGGCCGGGGCGAGTTCACCGACGACCGGCGCTCCGGCCCCGGCAAGCGCCGACCCCGCCGCCCTCGCCGACGCCACCACGCTCGCGGACTCCACCGCCCTCGCCGGCGAACCGCGGGCCGACCGGCCGGCGGCCCCGCCCGCCGCCGTCCCCGAGGCGCATTCCCGGACACGGAGCACCGGGCAAGCAGCCCTGCGCCCCGCGCCGCCGCTCCCCGAGGAGGAGCGCCGCCGGCTGCTCGACGGTGCCCACCACGATCCGCACGCGCTGCTCGGCGCACACCCCGCCCCGGACGGCACGCTCTTCCGCGCGCTGCGCCCGCACGCCGTGTCGGTGCGGATCGTCGCCGAGGGAGTGGACGCTGAGCTGCTGCCGCTGGGCGACGGGCTGTTCGCCGGAGTGCTGCCGGGCGCCGCGCCCGGCCCGCACCGGCTGCTCGTCGACTACGGCGACGAACCGCTTCTGGTGGACGATCCGTACCGGTTGCCGCCCAGCCTCGGCGAGTTCGATCTGCATCTGATCGGCGAGGGCCGGCACGAGGAGCTGTGGCAGGCGCTGGGCGCCCGCCCGATGGTCCACCTGGGCGTGACCGGCACCCGCTTCACCGTGTGGGCGCCGAACGCCCGCGGCGTGCGGGTGACCGGGGACTTCACGTACTGGGACGGCCGGGCGCACCCGATGCGCTCGCTGGGCTCCAGCGGGGTGTGGGAGCTGTTCCTGCCCGGTGTCGGGGACGGCGCGCTCTACAAGTTCGAGGTCTGCGGACCGGACGGTGTCCGCACCCTGCGCGCCGACCCGATGGCGCGCCGCACCGAGTGCCCGCCGGCGACCGCCTCGGTGGTGACCGAGTCGGCGTACGAGTGGAACGACGCCCGATGGATGAGCGGGCGCGGCGCCCGGCCGGTCCACCGCTCGCCCTTCTCGGTCTACGAGGTGCACCTGGCCTCCTGGCGTCCGGGGCTCGGCTACCGCGAGCTGGCCGAACAACTGCCCGCGTACGTGAAGCAGTTGGGCTTCACCCATGTCGAACTGATGCCGGCGGCCGAGCACCCCTTCGGCGGCTCCTGGGGCTACCAGGTCACCGGGTACTACGCGCCGACCGCGCGGCTCGGCGGCCCGGACGACTTCCGGTACCTGGTGGACGCGCTGCACCGGGCCGGCATCGGTGTGCTGATGGACTGGGTGCCGGCGCACTTCCCCAAGGACGAGTGGGCGCTGGCCCGCTTCGACGGCACACCGCTCTACGAGCACGCCGATCCGCGCCGGGCCGAGCACCCGGACTGGGGCACCCTGGAGTTCGACTACGGCCGCCGGGAGGTCCGCAACTTCCTGGTCGCCAACGCGGTGTACTGGTGCGAGGAGTTCCACATCGACGGGCTGCGGGTCGACGCCGTCGCCTCGATGCTCTACCTGGACTACTCGCGAGAGGAGGGCGAGTGGTGCCCCAACGAGTTCGGCGGGCGCGACAACCCCGACGCGGTCGCCTTCCTCCAGGAGATGAACGCCGTCCTCCACCGCCGCTGCCCCGGCGTGATCACCGTCGCCGAGGAGTCCACCGCCTGGGACGGCGTCACCCGCCCCACCCATCTGCCCGGCGGCGAACTCGGCCACGGCGGGCTGGGGTTCAGCCTGAAGTGGAACATGGGCTGGATGCACGACTCGCTGGTCTACATGTCCAAGGAGCCGGTGCACCGCAAGTACCACCACAACGAGATGACCTTCTCGATGGTGTACGCCTACTCGGAGAACTACGTTCTGCCGATCTCCCACGACGAGGTGGTGCACGGCAAGGGCTCGCTGGTGTCCAAGATGCCGGGCGACTGGTGGCAGCAGCGCGCCAACCACCGCGCGTACCTCGGCTTCATGTGGTCCCACCCGGGCAAGCAACTGCTGTTCATGGGACAGGAGTTCGCGCAGGGAGCGGAGTGGGCCGAGTCCCACGGGCCGGACTGGTGGCTGCTGGACCCGGCCTACGGCGCGGCGGACGACCACCGCGGCACACGGGACCTGGTGGCGCACCTCAACGCCCGCTACACCGACGCGCCCGCGCTGTGGGAGCAGGACTGCGAACCGGCCGGTTTCAGCTGGGTGGTGGCCGACGCGGGCGAGGACAACGTACTGGCCTTCCTGCGTTTCGCCGCCGACGGCAGCCCACTGCTGGCGGTCTGCAACTTCTCCCCGGTGGTGCGCCACGGCTACCGGATCGGTGTCCCGGACGGGCCGTCGCACTGGCGCGAGGTGCTCAACACCGACGCCGAGAGGTACGGCGGCAGCGGCGTCGTACAGGTGGGCCCGGTGCCGGCCGAGCAGCACGGGCAGCACGGTCGGGGGGCGTCCCTCTCGCTCACCCTGCCCCCGCTGGCGACGGCCTGGTACCAGCCGGCCTGACCCGGCGGCGCGGGGCGGGCCGTGCCGGCCCCGGCCGAAGCGGCGGCTCGGCCGGGGCCGTCGCCTCGCGGGGCGGCAGCCGCTGAGGCACCGTGGGAGGCCGGGCGCGGGTGGAACGCGTACGCGCCGCAGCACCCGCGCAAGTGCCGGCGCCGCGGCGCACCGGCGCCGCACGGAATCGGGTCGGACCGCGAGCACTGGAGAGAGCAGATGAGTGAGCACACCTACCGCATCACCGAGATCGTCGGCACCTCCCCCGAGGGGCTGGACGCCGCGATCTCCAACGGCATCGCGCGGGCCTCGCAGACGCTGCGGGGGCTGGACTGGTTCGAGGTCACCGAAGTGCGCGGACACATCGTGGACGGCGCGGTCGCCCACTACCAGGTGGGGCTGAAGGTCGGCTTCCGGCTGGACGACGGACAGCCGTAGCCGGCACGCCGGCCCTGTCGGGGCGCCCCGGGCACCGCGAGGCCCGGGGCGCCCCGCGGTGCGTCCGGGCAAGGGGCGTCCGGGCAAGGTACGAGGGCAGCGGACCGACGACAGCCGGGAGGCGGTCGGGGCGGGACGGGCGGCGGGGGCCGTGGCCGCGCACCGGGGCCCGAGGGCCGCGGGCACAAAAAAGAGGCAGGTGGGCGTGGCCTGCCTCTGAAGCAAGTGGGGGGTATTTCTGTGGCTCAGGTCACTTATACCGCGCCCGTGACCGGCACACCCCGACAGATTTTTAACGCTTTCTTAGCGCCTCACCCTGGAAGAAATTCCGAAGTTGCACCCGAAAGGGAACGTGCCCCTCCGAGCGGCTGCCCGCACCTGTGTGTCAGGAGGGGGTCAACTGGTCGCCCATGGCCTCGTTGAGGAGGCACAGGAGGTGGAGGCTGGGAGTCGCGCCACCCTCCTCGATACGGTCGATCGCGGCCACCGTCAGCCCGGCACGCTCCGCCAACTCGCCCTGGGACCAGCCCAGTTGAGCACGGCGATCGTAAACGGCCTGGCCGAAGGAGGTGGGACACACGTGCGCCTGAGGCATCTCGGCCACCGCTTCGCGCCGGCTGCCCTTGAAGATGCGATATCCCTTGTTCATGGCTCCGCAGATTCCTTGAGTGAGTGACGAACCGGCATCACTGTCCGCCTTTCCTACGCACTAGTCAAGCTGCCCACAAGTGACGTACGACAAGCGGAATTCAGCTTGCGAGAAGCAGCCACTTCCCGCACTTTTCGCGACTGCCCGCGACACGTCGGTGACCAAGTGGGACCGGGTGCGTCGCTGTGTGGGCAGACGCGTCCGAACGGGGTCCGGTTGCCTCCGGAGCCCGGGGCAACCAACCCGTCCGGGCGCGGGACGCGCACCCCCGACCGCACGCCCTGCGCCCGGGCGCCGCGACGCACCACCACCCGTACGCGTGACACCCCTCGCACCGCACCGACGGGCCCGCCCGGAGCCGGGCGCCCCAGCGGCCCGCGGCGCCTCTCCACGCGCCCCGCGGCGCCCGCTCCCCCTCCGCGGCGGCCCACGGCCCGGAGTCCGCGCACAACGACGCCGCCGCCCCGCCCGAGGAGTCGGGCGGGGCGGCGGTGCACCGTGGGGCAGGGGCGATCAGAAGATCTCGCCGACCCACTCTGGGTTGTCGATGAAGGGGTTGCGGTTCTTCTGGATGTCGAAGATGACGTCGTTGCGGTTCTTCTCGAAGTCGCTGGGCGGGTCGGCCTCGTGCCACTCCTTGAGGACCGAGAGCTTGCCGTGCAGCGGCGCCGAACCGTTCTCCACCTGGTCGTTGACCTCCAGGTCGGGGAAGCTGTCAGTGCCCTCGTAGCGGGTGGCCATGTAGAAGATCATGCGGGCGACGTCGCCCTTGACCTCGTCGTCGGCCTCCCACGAGTCGTTGTCGGTGCTGTTGCCCGGCGCGCCCTCGACGGGCTCGCCGCCGTTGTCGAAGTCCTTGTTGCCGCGGATGCTGTTGACCTGGACGTCGGTCGGACGCAGGTGGTGGATGTCGGTGCCCGGGCCGGGCGAGGTGCCGAAGTCGCCGTGGGACTTGGCCCAGACGTGCTCACGGTTCCAGTTGCCCTGGTCGCCGCCGTTGTTGTCCTTCGGGGAGGACTCCCCGCTGTAGAAGAGGACGACGCTGCTGGAGTCGGCCGGGTCCTCGTCGGTCTGCTTGAGGGCGTCCCAGACATCGCTGTAGGAGAGGACCTCCTGCTCGCTGATGATGCCGTTGAGCGCGGTCTTCAGTTCGTCGCCGGTCTTGCCCTCGGCGGCGTCGTAGTAGCCGGCGGGTGCGTCGGCCGGTGCGACGTTCGACGCGTCGGCGCCCTTCGGGGCGTTCTCACCGGCGAGGGCCTGCGGGGCGATGCCGGCTACCAGCACGGCGCTCGACACGAGCGCTATCGCCTTCCAGTGCCTGGGCTTGGAGATGACCATGTGGGGGTGTCCTCCGGGTTGACGCGCGTAGCGCAGGGCGTGGGGAGCACTGTGCTACGCGGATGACATGAACTCGACTATCGGAGCGTCGCACGCCAGGGGGCACCGAGGTGTGAACACTGTGCGTTGGTCCAGTGACGTACTCGTGGAGAGCCACCCACGTGCGCACCGCCGGCACCTCGGGGAACGCCAACAACGGCTGCTACAGGCGCCATTGACCGGCCCTCGGTCGGCTCGTACCTTCCCTCCAACTCTGCTCACGCAGTTCCAGGAGGTCCCGTGCGCATCAACGCCAGGCTGACCACCATCTCGCTCGTCGCCACTCTCGCGGCGGGCACCCTCACCGCGTGCGGCGGTGGTTCGGGGAGCGACCCGGACACCGTGCGGGTGTCCTTCAAGCAGTCGATGGACAACAACGTACGCATCATGGACAACCATCTGGCCCGGATGAAGAAGCAGTTCGAGAAGGAGAACCCGGGCAAGAAGGTCGAACTCGTGCCCATCAAGGCGCCGGACTCGGACTACTACACCAAGCTCCAGCAGATGATGCGCTCCCCGAAGACCGCGCCCGACCTGGTCTACGAGGACACCTTCATGATCAACGCGGACATCACCGCCGGACTGCTGCGCCCGCTGGACGAGTACCTGGACGACTGGCCGACCTGGGACCGCTACATCGACAGCGCCAAGCAGGCCGCGAAGGCCCAGGACGGCAAGACGTACGGCGTTCCGGACAGCACGGACACCCGCGGGCTCTGGTTCAACAAGGAGATCTTCGAGAAGGCCGGACTGCCGACCGACTGGAAGCCCCGGAACTGGGAGGAGGTGCTGGACGCCGCACGGACCGTCAGGAAGGAGGTCGACGGCGTCATTCCGCTCAACGTGCTCACCGGCAAGGGCGCGGGCGAGGCGGCCTCGATGCAGGGGCTGCAGATGCTGCTCTACGGCACCGGCGCCGATCCGGTCTACGAACCCCGGAGCAAGAAGTGGGTGACCGGGAGCCGGGGCATGACGGACGCGCTGGAGTTCGTCGAGACCGTCTTCAAGGAGAAGCTGGGCCCCGAGCCGTCGGCGGCGCTCGACGCCAACGTGCAGGTCAGAGTGCCGGGCGAATGGCTGCCCGAGGGCAAAATGGCCATCGCGCTGGACGGCTCCTGGCTCGGCAACAACTGGGTGGAGGACGGCGGTACGCCCTGGCCCGAGTGGGAGAAGGTGCTCGGCCAGGCGCCGATGCCGACCCGCGACGGCCAGAAGCCGGGAGCGGTGAGCATGTCCGGCGGCTGGACCTGGGCGATCCCGGACAAGGCCGGAAACCCGGATCTGGCCTGGGAGTTCATCGAGACGATGGGCAAGCGGCAGAACTCCGTGGACTGGCACGTCAGCAACGCCGGCATCGCCGTCCGCGAGGACGTCGCCGAGGACCCGGAGTACCTGAAGTCGATGCCCGGGATCGACTTCTTCACCGAGCTGGTCGAGCACACCCACTACCGGCCCGCGCTGCCGGCCTATCCGCAGGTGTCCACGGCGGCGCAGGAGGCGATGGAGTCGGTGACCACCGGAGACGCCACGGCGCGGGAGGCGGCGAAGGCGTACGACGAGCAGGTGCGTTCGATCACCGACGGGGCGGTCACCGGGAAGTGACCACCGACTCGCCGACACACAAGGGCGGTTCGCCGCCCCGCGACGCGCTCCCGAAGGCCGCGGGCGGGCCCGGGCCGGTCCGTACCCGCGCGCCGCGCGGCGGACTGCGCTGGCTTCCGATCGGGCCGGCGACGGCGCTGCTGCTGGTCTTCCTGGCCGGCCCGATCGGCTACTGCGCCTACATCGCCTTCACCGACATGCAGCTGACCGGACAGGAGTCGGCGTCCTTCGTCGGGCTGGAGAACTTCCGCAAAGCCTTCGCCGACGACGGCTTCCGCAACGCGGTCTGGCTCACCCTGGTCTTCACGCTCGTCTCCTCGGTCATCGGGCAGAACGTGCTCGGGCTGACCCTCGCCGCACTGATGCAGCGCGCCTCCCGGCCCGTGCGGTCACTGACCGGGGGCATCGTGGTCGCCGCCTGGGTGCTGCCGGAGGTGGTGGCGGGCTTCCTGCTCTACGCCTTCTTCCGGGACGACGGCACGCTCAACGCCGTCACCGCCTTCCTGGGACTGCCGGGCCAGAACTGGCTCTACACCCTGCCCATCCTCGCGGTGGCCTTCGCCAACGTCTGGCGGGGCACGGCGTTCTCGATGCTCGTCTACTCGGCGGCGCTCTCGGAGATCCCCGACGAGGTGACCGAGTCCGCGCAGCTGGACGGAGCCGGCGCGCTCCAGCGGCTGTGGCACCTCACGCTGCCGATGATCCGCCGGGCGATCGGCACCAACCTGATGCTCAACACCCTCCAGACGCTCTCGGTGTTCGGGCTGATCTGGGCGATGACCCGCGGCGGGCCGGGCAACCGGAGCCAGACCCTCCCGCTCTACATGTACGAACAGGCCTTCAAGAACAGCCTGATCGGCTACGGCACGGCGGTGGCGCTGCTGCTGCTCGTGGTCGGCGGTCTGTTCGCCGTCGTCTACCTGCGGCTGCTGCGCGAGGACGAGGAGGGGAGCCCGTCATGACCACGACCGATCCGCGGGGCCGCACGGGCGCCCGGCCGCAGCCGCACCGCGGCACCACCGGCCGTCCACCGAAACGCAACACCCGTGCGCGCAAAGGCCGTTGGCAGGCGAACCTGGCACTGCTGACGGTGGCGGCGGCCTTCGCGCTGCCCCTGGTGTGGCTGGTGCTCTCCTCGGTCGACGGCGGCGCGGACCTGCGGGTGCGTCCGCCCACCGACCCCACGCTGGACAACTACAGCGCCGTGCTGACCGACGAGATCACCTTCACCCCGATGCTCAACTCGCTGCTGCTGTGCGGCAGCGCCACCGCGGTGACGGTGTGCTGCGCGGCGCTCGCGGCGTATCCGCTCTCCCGCCACCGGGCCCGTTTCAGCCGCCCGTACCTGCTGACGATCCTCTTCGCCACCAGCCTGCCGATCACCGCGATCATGGTGCCGGTCTACGGGCTCTTCGTGCAGGTCGAGCTGATCGACACCGTGTGGGGCACCTCGCTCTTCCTCGCGACGGCCCAACTGCCCATCGCCATCTGGCTGATGAAGAACTTCATGGACGGTGTGCCGCGTTCGCTGGAGGAGGCGGCATGGACCGACGGGGCGTCGGCGATGCAGGCGCTCGGGCGGATCGTGCTGCCCCTGATGGCGCCCGGGGTGATGGTGGTGACGGTGTTCTCATTCGTGGCGATGTGGGGGAACTTCTTCGTCCCCTTCATGCTGCTGCTCAGCCCGGACCGGATGCCGGCCTCGGTGAGCATCTTCACCTTCTTCGGCAACACGGGACAGGTGGCGTACGGGCAGCTCGCCGCGTTCTCGATGATCTACTCGACGCCCGCGGTGCTGCTCTACGTGCTGATCGCACGCCGCCTGGGTTCGGGCTTCGCGCTGGGCGGCGCGGTGAAGGGATGAGCGGCGAAGGGCGAGCGGTGAAGGGGCGAGTGGACGCATCCGCCGGTGCGCCCCCTGCGCACCCTCCCCGGAGCGGCGGCCACTTGTGCGGTCCTACGAGCGCGGGCGGTTCGCGGGGGCCGCGCTTCGGCGGAACGCACCGGCTCGTTCCCGACCGGTAGCGGCCTAGCGTGAACGGATGCGCCAGTCCCCGCCCTTCGACGCCGACGCCGCCCGCCGACTGCGGCAGGCGCTCGGGATGACCGAGGCCCAGGTCGCCGACGGCATGGCGGCCTCCTACGGCGTACGCGTCGGACCGGAGACCGTACGGGCCTGGGAGCACCGCGACGGCACCCCGGGCTCCGCCGAACTCACCGCGCTCGCGGGGGCGTTGTGGTGCGACCCTTCGGAGTTGATCGGCACCCCGCGCACCCTGCGCGAGCACCGCCTCGCCACCGGGCTGCCGCAGCCCGACGTGGCGATGCGGCTGGGCATGCCGTTCACCGAGTACGAGCGGGTGGAACGCACCGGGCTCTGGACCGGAACCGAACGGCAGGCGGCGGTCCTCGCCGAGCTGCTGCGGCTGCCGCCGCGCGCGCGGATCGCGCTGACCGGGCGGGAGGCGGAGCTCGCCGGTCTGCTGCGGAGCGCCGCGAGCGTGCGCTGGCAGGCGTACGTGCGGCCCGTCCACCGGATGCTGCCGAGCCTGACGAAACGACGCGTGGAGCGGGTGCTGGAGCGGCTGCACGACGAGTACCACCGGCGCAGCTTCGTCTCGCTCAGCTGGATCGACACCAACAGCGAGACCGCCCGCGGGCCCGCCGACGCCGGACACCGCTATCTGGACGGGATCGAGGCGCACTTCTGGGAGTTGATCGACCGGACCTGACCGGACCCGACCTGACCGGACCGGACCGGACCGGACCCGATCCGACCTGACCTGCTCTGATCCGACCGGTGGCCGACCCGGCTCCGAGCGGCCCCGGCGGCGGGCGCAGGCGCGCACCGCCGCCGGGCCGTCGGAAGCTGCTCAGAAGACCGCTTCGGTCTCGTCCATCCGGTCCTGGGGAACGGTCTTCAGCTCGCGGGTGGCGTCGGCGAGCGGCGTCATCACGATGTCGGTGCCGCGCAGCGCTGTCATCATGCCGAAGTCGCCGCGGTGGGCGGCCTCCACCGCGTGCCAGCCGAAGCGGGTGGCGAGCACCCGGTCGTAGGCGGTCGGGGTGCCGCCGCGCTGCACATGGCCGAGGATGACGGGCCTGGCCTCGGTGCCGATGCGGTGCTCCAGCTCGGTGGCGAGCCGGTTGCCGATGCCGACGAACCGCTCGTGGCCGTACTGGTCGATGGTGCCCTTGCCGTAGTCCATCGACCCCTCGGCCGGGCGGGCGCCCTCGGCGACGCAGACCACGGCGAACTTCTTGCCGCGGCTGAAGCGCTCCTCGATCATCTTGCACAGCTCGTCCACCGCGAACGGCCTCTCCGGCAGGCAGATGCCGTGCGCGCCGCCGGCCATTCCGGCCTCCAGCGCGATCCAGCCCGCGTGCCGGCCCATGACCTCGACGACCATGACCCGCTGGTGGGACTCCGCGGTGGTCTTGAGCCGGTCCATGGCCTCGGTGGCGACACCGACCGCGGTGTCGAAGCCGAAGGTGCGGTCGGTGGCCGAGATGTCGTTGTCGATGGTCTTCGGCACGCCCACCACCGGCAGGCCCGCGTCGGAGAGCATCGTCGCTGCGGTCAGCGTGCCCTCGCCGCCGATCGGGATGAGCGCGTCGATGCCCAGGCGCGCCATCAGCTCCTCGCTGTTGTCGCAGGCGTCGCGCAGCCGGTCCCGTTCCAGTCGGGCCGAGCCGAGGATCGTGCCGCCGCGGGCGAGGATGCCGCTGACGGAGTTGAGGTCGAGTGGCCGATAACGGCCCTCGAGGAGGCCCTTGAAGCCGTCCTCGAATCCGATGACCTCGTCGTCACGGTCCACGACGGCGCGGTGCACGACCGACCGGATCACGGCGTTCAGGCCGGGGCAGTCGCCGCCGGCGGTGAGGACTCCGATGCGCATGCTGATCCTGCTCCTGATCGGGGGACGGTCCGGATGCGGAGGGATTGTTTCATGTGTTGAACGCAGGATGTGACCCTGTCCATATGCTGTGGCCCGGCACCGGGTGCGAAGCCGCGCGCAGGTACGGTCGAGAGGTGGTTCGGTACGAGAAGTGGAGGGTTCCGGACGGCTGCCGACCACGGGCGCACCCCGTGGGAACCGGCCACCGCCGAACTCCCGCTCACAGCCGGGCCCCGGGTGGTTCTCCGGCCGCCCCGGTGGTCCCCAAGCCAAGGAGCGAGCACGCGTGACCCGCAGCGTGTACATATCCAGCGTCGGTAGAGGCGACGGCAGACAGGTCGTCGAGCTCGGGGTGATGGAGCTGCTCACCCGGCAGGTGGACCGGGTGGGGGTGTACCGTCCGCTGGCCCACGACGGCCCCGACCCGCTGCTCGACCTGCTGCGCAGCCGCTACCGGCTCAGCCAGTCCACCGCGGCGATGACCGGTCTGGGCTACGACGAGGCCGCCGCCCTCCAGGCGCAGAAGGGCACCGACGAGCTGGTCTCCCGGCTCGTCGACCGCTACCACCTGATCGCCCGGGACTTCGAGGCCGTACTCGTCCTGGGCACCGACTACGTCGGCACCAACCTCCCCGCCGAGCTGACCCTCAACGCGCGGTTGGCCAACGAGATGGGCGCGGCCGTGCTGCCGGTGGTGGGCGGACTGCGGCAGAGCGCCGAGTCGGTCGTCCACGAGGTGCGCAACGCACGCCACGCGTTCACCTCGCTGGGCTGCGAGGTGATCGCCACCCTCGCCAACCGCGTGGACGACGCACACGCCGCGCAGGCCGCCAAGGAGCTCGGCGGTCATCTGCCGGAGCCGGTGTACGTGCTGCCGGAGGAGTCGGCGCTCTCCGCCCCGACCGTGCAGCAGGTCGTGGACGAGCTCGGCGCCGAGGTGCTGCTCGGCGACCCGGCCGGGCTGGCGCGCGACTGCCGCAACTTCGTCTTCGGCGGCGCCATGCTGCCGACCTTCCTCCCGGCGCTCACCGAGGGCTGCCTCGTGCTGACGCCCGGGGACCGCGCCGATCTGGTGATCGGAGCGCTGGCCGCGCACTCGGCCGGGGCGCCGCCGATCGCCGGTGTGCTGCTCACCCTCGACCAGCGGCCCGGCGAGGAGACGATGGCGCTGGCGGCCCGTCTCGCCCCGGGCACACCGGTGGTCGCGGTGCCCGGCGGCTCGTTCCCGACCGCCGGTGAACTGCACACCCTCAAGGGCAGGTTGAACGCGACCAACCCGCGCAAGGCGGAGATCGCGCTCGGCCTCTTCGAGTCGCACGTGGACACCGGGCAGCTGACGGAGCGCATCTCGGTGGTGCGCAGCGACCGGGTCACCCCGATGATGTTCGAGCACGAGCTGATCGAGCGCTCCCGGGCCGACCGGCGCCACGTCGTGCTGCCCGAGGGCAGCGAGGAGCGCGTGCTGCGCGCCGCCGAGGTGCTGCTGCGGCGCAACATCTGCAACCTCACCCTGCTCGGCGAGGACGCCGTCATCCGCAAGCGGGCGGCCGACCTCGGCGTCGATCTCAATCTGCTGGGGCCCGAGGACGTCGGGTGGGGCACCGAGGACACCGGCGCCACCGCCCGTATCGTCGATCCGGCGACCTCGCCGCTGCGCGAGCGCTTCGCGGAGCTGTACGCGGGGCTGCGCGCGCACAAGGGCGTCACCCACGAGCTGGCACACGACGTGGTCGCCGACGTCTCGTACTTCGGCACGCTGATGGTCCAGGAGGGCCTCGCGGACGGCATGGTCTCCGGCGCGGTGCACTCCACCGCGGCGACGATCCGGCCTGCCTTCGAGGTGATCAAGACCAAGCCGGACGCTTCGATCGTCTCCTCGGTGTTCTTCATGTGCCTGGCCGACCGGGTCCTGGTGTACGGCGACTGCGCGGTCAACCCGGACCCGGGCGCCGAGCAGTTGGCGGACATCGCCATCCAGTCGGCGACGACGGCCGCCCAGTTCGGGGTGGAGCCGCGGATCGCGATGCTCTCGTACTCCACCGGCACCTCGGGCTCGGGCGACGACGTCGAGAAGGTGCGGCGGGCGACCGAGCTGGTGCGCGAGCGGCGGCCGGACCTGCTGGTGGAGGGACCGATCCAGTACGACGCGGCGGTGGAGCCCTCGGTGGCGGCGACCAAGCTGCCCGGTTCCCCGGTGGCCGGACAGGCGACCGTGCTGATCTTCCCCGACCTGAACACCGGCAACAACACGTACAAGGCGGTGCAGCGTTCGGCCGGCGCCGTGGCGGTCGGGCCGGTGCTCCAGGGGCTGCGCAAGCCGGTCAACGACCTCTCGCGCGGCGCGCTCGTACAGGACATCGTCAACACCGCGGCCATCACCGCGATCCAGTCGCAGGGCAGGACCGCCGGCGGCGGCGAGCGCCCCGCGGCGCGCACCGAGAGGAACGACAACCGATGAGCGGCCGCGACACGAGCCCGGCCAGCCGGGTGCTGGTGCTGAACTCCGGTTCCTCCTCGGTCAAGTACCAGCTGCTGGACATGGCCGACCGGTCCCGGCTGGCGGTGGGACTCGTCGAGCGGATCGGCGAGGAGTCCTCGCGGCTGGTGCACACCCCGGCCGACGGCGAACGGCGGGAGCGGCGGGCGCCGATCGGCGACCACGACGCGGCGCTGACCGCCGTCGCCGCCGAACTCGCCGCGGACGGCACAGGGTTGGACTCGCCCCGGCTGGCGGCGATCGGGCACCGGGTGGTGCACGGCGGCCGGCGGTTCACCGCGCCGACCGTCATCGACGAGGAGGTGCTCGCCGAGATCGAGCGGCTGGTACCGGTCGCCCCGCTGCACAACCCGGCCAACCTCACGGGCATCCGCACCGCGCAGGCACTCAACCCGCGGCTGCCGCAGGTGGCGGTCTTCGACACCGCCTTCCACACCACGATGCCCGAGCACGCGGCGCGCTACGCGATCGACGTGGAGACCGCGGACGCGCACCGGGTGCGGCGGTACGGCTTCCACGGCACCTCGCACGCGTACGTCTCGCGGGAGACCGCACGCCTTCTCGGCCGGGACCCCGCGGAGACGAACACGATCGTCCTGCACCTGGGCAACGGCGCCTCCGCCTCGGCGGTGCGCGGCGGCGAGTGCGTGGACACCTCGATGGGGCTGACGCCGCTGGAGGGCCTGGTGATGGGCACCAGGTCGGGCGACATCGATCCGGCGGTCGTCTTCCACCTCTCCCGGGTGGCCGGGATGTCCACCGACGAGGTGGACGAACTGCTCAACAAGCGCAGCGGGTTGGTCGGGCTGTGCGGCGACAACGACATGCGGGAGATCGTCCGCCGGCGCGACGAGGGCGACGCCCGGGCGAAGTTGGCCTTCGACATCTACGTGCACCGCCTGCGCAAGTACATCGGCGCGTACACGGCGGTCCTCGGCCGGGTGGACGCGGTGGCCTTCACCGCCGGGGTCGGGGAGAACTCGGCACCGGTGCGGCAGGCGGCGATCGAGGGGTTGGAGGGGCTCGGCCCGGAGCTCGACACGGAGCTGAACTCCGCGCGCAGCGACCGGGCCCGCCTGGTGTCGCCACAGTACGCTCGGGTCGCCGTCGCCGTGGTCCCGACGGACGAGGAGCTGGAGATCGCAGCCCAGACGTACGCCCTGGTCAGGTCATGATCGGTGAGCCGGGTCACCCCAGCTACGTTTCGCGTCTAAACAAAACGATAGGATCGCCCCCATGCGTCGTTCCAAAATCGTCTGCACCCTAGGCCCCGCCGTCGACTCCTTCGAGCAGCTCAAGACGCTGATCGAAGCCGGTATGAACGTGGCCCGATTCAATATGAGCCACGGCACCCAGGCGGAGCACCAGGAGCGGTACGACCGTCTCCGCAAGGCCGCCGAGGAGACCGGCCGCGCGGTCGGCGTGCTGGCCGACCTCCAGGGACCGAAGATCCGCCTGGCGACCTTCGCCGAGGGACCGGTGGAGCTGGTCCGCGGCGAGGAGTTCACCATCACCTCCGAGGACGTCCCCGGCGACCGCACCATCTGCGGTACCACCTACAAGGGGCTGCCCGGTGACGTGTCCAAGGGCGACCCGATCCTGATCAACGACGGCAACGTCGCGCTCCAGGTCGTCGAGGTGGCGGGCCCGCAGGTCCGCACCATCGTCATCGAGGGCGGCGTGATCTCCGACCACAAGGGGATCAACCTCCCGGGCGCCGCGGTGAACGTCCCCGCGCTCTCCGAGAAGGACATCGACGATCTGCGGTTCGCCATGCGGATGGGCTGCGACATGGTCGCGCTCTCCTTCGTCCGGGACGCGGCCGACGTGCGCGACGTCCACCGGGTGATGGACGAGGTCGGCCGCCGGGTGCCGGTGATCGCCAAGGTCGAGAAGCCGCAAGCCGTCGAAAACATGGAGGAGGTCGTCCTCGCCTTCGACGGTGTGATGGTCGCGCGCGGCGACCTCGCGGTGGAGTACCCGCTGGAGCAGGTGCCGATGGTGCAGAAGCGCCTGGTGAGCCTCTGCCGCCGGAACGCCAAGCCGGTGATCGTCGCGACCCAGATGATGGAGTCGATGATCACCAACTCCCGTCCCACGCGCGCCGAGGCGTCCGATGTCGCCAACGCGATCCTGGACGGCGCGGACGCGGTGATGCTCTCCGCGGAGTCCTCGGTCGGCCAGTACCCGATCGAGACCGTCAAGACGATGTCGAAGATCGTCCAGGCGGCCGAGAAGGAGCTCCTCTCCAAGGGGCTCCAGCCGCTGGTGCCGGGCAAGAAGCCGCGCACGCAGGGCGGTTCGGTGGCGCGCGCGGCGTGCGAGATGGCCGACTTCCTCGGTGCCAAGGCGCTCGTCGCCTTCACCAAGTCCGGCGACACCGCGCTGCGGCTGGCCCGCTACCGCACCGAGCAGCCGATCCTCGCCTTCACCGAGGACCCCCACACCCGCAACCAGTTGACGCTGGCCTGGGGCGTGGAGACGTTCGTGGTGCCGCGGGTGGAGAACACCGACGCGATGGTCGACCTGGTCGACCAGGAGCTGCTGAAGCTCCAGCGGTACAACGAGGACGACGTGATGATCATGACCGCCGGCTCGCCGCCCGGCGTGGTCGGCACCACGAACATGGTGCGCATCCTGCACCTGGGCAAGGAGAGCTGAACCGGCCGCCGTACGACGCGGGCCGGGCGGGCCGCGTACGCACGGCGTCGCCGGGACCCGGCAGCAGACGCCTCGGGCCGTACCGCATGTGCGCGGTACGGCCCGAGGCGTTCTGCGTGCTGTCGCGTCCGGACCTCACTCCAGACTGAGACGGAGGCCGGGCACCTTGAGCGTGCCGCCGAACTGGCCGGCCTGCGTCACCTTCGCGTCGGTGAAGACGGCCGCCGGAATGTCCAGCGGAGGAGGCGACTCGGGGCTGAAGGTGACCGGGATGAGCCCGAAGAGATTGCCCTTGAGCTCCTCGGTGTACATCGTCACGGTGCTGTCGCGGAAGGTGGAGGTGCTGCCCTCGCGGCTGCGGATGTGCTGGTCCGTGCCGCCGGGACCGACCACGATCTGGTGCAGGTCCTTGATGTCGACCTTCTCCGCGGTGAACTTCAGCACCCGCTTCTCGATGCCGCTGTAAGTGCGCACCTTGACGATGCCGTGGTACTTCAGTCCGCCGAGACCCAGCCGCGTGGTGTTCAGCTTGAAGGGTTCGTCCGGCACCAGTGCGGGAGTCTCCTCCCGCTCGGCGCCGTCGAAGGCCTCCTTGTCGAACTCCGGGCAGGGGAAGGGCTTCTTGCCGGACGCGTCCTCGTCGGCCTTCTCGGACTTCTCCGCGTCCTCGGCCTTCTTCGCGTCCTCGGCCTCGCGCTCCTTGCGGTCGGCCTCGGCCGCCTCCTCGGCGGCCTCCTTGATCTTCTTCTCGGTGGCCTCGCGCTTCTTCTTCGCCTCGGCCGCCTTCTCCTCGGCCTTCTCGGCAGCGGACCCGCCGTCGCCGGACTTGCCGCCGGAGCCCTCGTCCCCGCCCTCGGCGGAGTCCCCGGAGCCGGAGTCGGACTCCTTCTTCTCCTCGGACTCCTTGTCGCGGTCCGGGTTGAAGAGGTCGCGGAGCTTGTCGCCGATGCCCAGCGGGTCGAGCGGATTGCGCTTCGGCTCGTCCTCGGACTCCTCGTCCGACTCGTCGGGCTCGTCCTGCGGCTTGTCCGGCTCGTCCTGCGGCTTGTCACCGCCGGGCGAGGGCTTGTCCTGCGGGCCGTCCGCGTCGCCGCCGTCGGGCCGCTCGCCCGCGGAGTCACCGCTGCCGTCGGACTCCTCGGAGCCGTCCGTGCCGGACTCCTCGCCGTCCTTCCCGCCGTCGTCGCCGTCCTTCTCGTCGGCTTCCTCCGGGTCCCGGTCGGGCGCCGAGACACAGGGGCCGTCGCGGAACGGATTCTGTCCGCCGGGCTGGGCCTGTGCGAGCTGCGGGCTCAGGCCGACGCCGAGCAGCAGCGCCGACGGCATCGCCATGAACGCGATCCGGCCGCCCGAGGGAAGTCGGGTCAGCAGCGGCTTCCTGGGCGCCGCGTGCCGCGGCCCCTTCGCCGTACGGTCCTCACCCGGCACGCGAGCCCCCGTCCAACTGGCCTGCCTCGGCACGCGAGTCGGCCTTCTCCGCCGGCTCGTCGGACTCCGCGGAAGTCCCGGAATCCTCGGGGCCGCCGGAGTCCGAAGCGGAGCCGGTCGGCTCCCCGCCGCCGCGGCGGTGCTTGTTCGCGGGGGCCTCCTGGTCCTCGCCCGAGACCCAGGCGATGCCCATGGCACCGCCGATCATCGCCAGCAGGAACCCGGCGAGGAACCCGCCGAAGTTGGAGACCACCAGGGACACCAGTCCCAGCAGAATGGCGGCAACGCCCGCGAACACCCGTGCGTGCCGCTGGTACCAGAAGGTGAGGCCCAGCACCATGAGCAGCACACCGATGATCAGCGAGCCCGATCCGGTGGTGGTGGCCAGTCGCAGCGAGAAGTCGCTGAAGCTCGGATCGGCGTACGGGATGTAGACGATCGGCACGCTGGCGAGCAGGGTGAGCAGGCCCGCCCAGAACGGGCGCTGCCAGCGCCAGTGACGAAACGACACGCGCCAGCGGGCCAGGCGCTCACGCGCTGCCGGGGACTCGGCACTCATTGAAATACAGCTCCCTCGGGCCGGGAAGTAGAGGTTCGCGAGGTACCGGCGGGGAGGCGGACCGCGCCCGCCTCCCCGTCAGTGCCTCAGAAGCACTCGTCCTTGCCCTTCTTGACGTCGAGCTTGAGACCGGTGAGCTTGAAGGTGCCGGCGTTGGTCGCCCACGCGTTCTGCTGCACATCGGTCAGTACGGCCGAGTCGGCCTCCTGGGCGAAGTTCCCGCCGGGCACGTTGTCGCCCTTGCCGACGGACGGGCCCTTCGACGCGTCACCGGCGGCCACACCGATGTTGATGTTGCGGAACTCGGCCTCGGCACCGAGCGAGTCGGCGTCGATGTAGAGGTTCGACGCCTCGACCTTCTTGGAACCGCCGCCGGCCGCGAGCCTGAGGGACATGTCGCCGAAGCCCGGCACGGGTATCACGACGGACTGACACAGACCCGATATCTCGGCCTTCTTGAACGCGGAGACCGCGACGGGAACTGTCTTGCCGCCGTGCTGCTTGGCGACGGTGCCGTACTGCACGAAGCCAGTGCCTTCGAGCCGGTCGACGGCGATCTTGGTTTGCTGACCGGAAATGCTGAACGACGCGGCCAAAGCACCTTGGCCGAGTGCGACGCCAACCGCCGCCGTCGCCGCCACGCTTGGGACCATGACGACGGCGAACCGCCGCCACTTGGTCTTGCCACGAGCCACAGACTCCATGACTTTCCTCCATCTCGGACGTACATCTGCCAGCCGGCTCTGTGACGCGGATTGGCCGGCGGGGACAGGAGAAGCGCTACGTCCTCGGGAGAAAGATCGCCGCTTGCCGAGGGATGACACCCGGTCATCTCGGCCGACGGCACTCACCCCCCGAGCGACAACCACATGGCCGCGTACGGTGACGCGCCCGAACGGGCCGCGCCCACGGGTGAGTGAGCACTGCCCGCAGCCGCGAACCGTTCAACTGCGGTTCGCGGTGCACCCGGTGGGGTTCCGCCCCCGTCCGCACCGATTGGATGTCGGGCAGGGAAACGGACCGAGCGTGGCGATCGTCGTCTATTTACCCGGTGTCGCACAAGGGGCTCGTTACCTATGAGTAACGGCCGGATGTCCTGCGGACACGTCTTTCCTGTGAACGAGCACACAGGGTCGCCCCGGCACAGTGCCCCACAGGGGGTGAAACCGGACAGGTGCCGGGTGAAATGCCGGTTTCCGCTTACCGCGAGTAACAACGTTCTGTGACAGCCAAATTTTGGCAAAACCCCGGCGCAACATGGCTTTGTCAACAAGGCGTCCCCGTGCCCCTGACCAACAGGGACACGGGGACGCAGAGAAGTCGGACCGTACGGGCGCGAACGGCTCGCAGGCCGGCACCGGCACCAACACCGGCACCGGCCACTCACCGCAACTCGCGGCCGCCTCACACCGGTTCGGAGTGCGCACGCACCACGCCGCGGCCGACGGGCGGCCGTGCGAACGTCAGAAGAGCACCCGGGCCAGAGCGCTGCGCGCGGCCACCACTCGCGGGTCCTCGGGGCCCACCGCCTCGAAGAGTTCGAGCAGCCGCACCCGCGCGGCGTTCCGGTCGTCTCCCGCACTGCGGCGCACGGTCTCCACCAGACGTCCGAAGGCGTCCTCGACGTGCCCGCCGGACAGGTCCAGGTCCGCCACCCGCAGCTGCGCCGCCGCGTCGCCGGGGTTGTCCGCGGCCTCCTTGCGCACCGTCGCGGCGTCCAACTCCCGTACGCGGCGCAGGAGTTCGGCGCGAGCCAGACCCAACTTCGCCTCGGCGTCGGCGGGGTTGGCGTCCAGCGCGCGCTGGTACGCCTCGGCGGCGCCCTCGGCGTCACCGGCCGCGAGCGCCTGCTCCGCGGCGGCGAGGACCGGGTCCACCGGCGCCGCGGGCTCCTGCTGCTCGACCTCCGCCTCGGCGGAGGGGTCGACGGGGGCCCCGACGATGCCGAATCGCTCCTCGGCCGCCTGGATCAACTGGTCCAGCACCTCGCGGATCTGGGCCTCGGGAGCCGCTCCCTGGAACAGCGGCAGCGCCTGACCCGCGATCACCGCGAACACCGCCGGAATGCCCTGCACGCCGAACTGCTGGAAGAGCATCTGGTTCTGGTCGACATCGACCTTCGCCAGCACGAACCGCCCCGCGTACGCCTGCGCGAGACGCTCCAGGATCGGCCCGAGCTGTTTGCAGGGCTCACACCACTCGGCCCAGAAGTCGATGACCACCGGAACCTCGGCCGAGCGCTGCAGTACATCGCGCTCGAAACCGGCCTCGTCCACGTCGATCACGAGGCTGCTCGGTGCCGGTGCGCCCTGCTCACCGGATGCGGCGTTCCGCTCGCGTGTCTCTTCCGCCTTCTGTCGGGCCTCTCCCGCCGCCTTCACGGCAGCGAGGTCGACCACTCCGCTCATGGGCATGTTCCTTGGCTGCATGGGTCCAGTCTCCCTGCTTCCGGGCGCGAAGTGGTAGCCGAACCGGAAGCCGGTGCCGAAGCGGGCGCGAGGCAGACGCCGTCGCCCTCGTCCCGGGCTGCCGCTCCGTCCGGTCGACCGGCTGCCGGCCGACACGGGCCGCCCGCCCGCAGCCCTCTCTCGCCGTTCCGGCCCGGGCGCTGCTCGGTGCTGTTGGTGCTGCCGCGCCGGGTGTACCGCTCGGGCCCGTCGCGGGTTGTTCGATGCGCCGGGTCCCCACCCGGCGCCTGTGGTTGTCGCAGCGAGAGGCAAAGCTTTTCGCTACGGGTCGTAGCGTAACTGATGTACTCGATAAGGTCACCGCATGGCCCGACCACGCAACGCCTCCACCGACCTGGCGATCCTGGACGCAACCCGCGCCGAACTGGTGGAAAAGGGCTGGTCGAAGCTGTCGATGGCGTCCGTGGCGGAGCGAGCCGGTGTGGCCAAGACCACGCTCTACCGCCGCTGGCCGGGACGCAGCGAGATGGTCGTGGACGCGGTGGCCGTGCTCTTCGACGAGCTCGAACTCCCCGACCGCGGCAGCCTCCAGAGCGATATCGAGGGTGTGGTGCTCTCCTTCGCCGCGCTCATGAGCCGGCCGGAGGCCAAGACCGCGCTGATGGCCGTGGTCGCCGAGTCGACCCACAACCCCCGGTTGCGCGACCGCATCCGCACCACCGTCGTCGACCGGCAGAAGCGCCTGGTGCGCCAGGGCAGGCTGCGCGCCCAGGAACGCGGCGAACTCCCCGTCGACGGCCCCGACCCCGCCGTGGACGAGCAGCTCGTCGACCTCACCTTCGACGTGGTCGCGGGCGCCGTCGTCCACCGGGTGCTGGTGAGCGACGAGCCCGTCGACGAGCAGTGGGCCGCGGCCTTCGCGCTGCTGCTGGTCGGCGGCATCACCGCGATCAACGGCTGAAGGGGCCGTACGACCGGCCGCCCCCGCACACCTCCGGGCAGCAGGAACGGCCGCGGGCTCCGAGCCGCGGGCCGGTGGCCGCCCCGGCCGCCGCCGACCGTCCCAGCCCCCGGCCCGCTCGTCCGACCTGCCTCGACATCCCTCGCACATCCGCCCCGGCCGGAGCGCCGCCGCGCCGGAGCGCCCATACTGGGCCACATGGCTGCCGACGCCGCGCGGAACGAGTTCGTCCCGCTGCCCGGGCTGCTGCCGGGCGCGGTGGTCTCGGCCGTCGGCTACCGGATGACCGACTCGGCCCCCCGTGTGCACCGCGGCCTCCCCTCCCCCGCGCTGACCCTCGTACTGAGCCTGGACGAGCCGATCGTCACCGGGCGCTCCCCCGCGCACGCCACCGGGCCGCAGGCGCACCGCGAACCGATCGTCCTCGGCGGACTGCACACCGGCCCCGCGTTCATCGCCCAGCCGTGCCGGCAGGCGGGCATCCAGCTCGCCGTACGGCCTTGCGCGGCACGGGAGTTGCTCGGACTGCCCGCCGGCGAGCTGGGGATGCTGGGCAACGACGTCGGGGCGGTGCTCGGCCCGGACGCGGACCGCCTCCGGGAGCAGCTGCAGGAGGCGCAGAGCTGGGCCGAGCGGTACGCGCTGCTGGCCGCCTTCCTGCGCCGCCGCAGCGAGGACGCCGCCCGCCGTCCCGGCCCCCGGCCGGAGATCACCGCGGCCTGGCAGTGGATCGCCCGGCACCGGGGAGCCGGCTCGATGGAGGGGCTTGCGCGCCATGTCCTGCTGAGCAGACGGCAGTTGACCGAGCTCTTCCGGGCGGAGCTGGGCGTCACCCCGAAGGCGGCGTCCCGGCTGATGCGCTTCGAGTGTGCCCGGCAGCAGATCGTCCGCTCTCTCGGCCGGGACACGGCTCCGGACCTCAGCGAGGTCGCCCACGCCAGCGGCTACTACGACCACTCCCACCTGGTGCGCGACTTCCGCCAGTACGCCGGCACCACGCCGACGGGGTGGTTGGCCGAGGAGCGCCGAAACATCCAAGCCGGTGCGCACCAGCGGGGCGAAGACTTGGACGCATGAACACACAGAACGGCACCCCCGTCCCCACCGTCTGGCCGACCCTGCTCGCCGACGACGCCCACGCCCTCATCGACTTCCTGGTGGAAACGGTGGGCTTCGTCAGAACCGCCGTGTATGCCGACGGCGACCTGGTCGTCCACGCCCAGCTGGACTGGCCCGAGGGCGGCGGCATCATGCTCGGCTCCCACCGCCCGGACGGCTCCGCCATCGCCCAGCCGCCCGGCACCTGCGGCAGCTATGTGGTCACCGACCGGGTGGACGAGGTGTACGAGCGGGTGTGCCGCGCCGGAGTGCACATCGTCCGCGAACTCGCCGAACAGCCCTACGGCAACCGGGAGTTCTCGATGGCCGACCCGGAGGGCAACCTCTGGTCCTTCGGCCACTACCGCGGCGAGCCGACCGCCGCCGCCTAACCCGCCCGGGCCGGAACACGCCGGCAGACCGTACGCCCCCGCGCGTCGCGGCGCCGGGCCGCGGGACCGGGCGGCGGTTCCGGACCGCGGGGGCCGGGCGGCGGTTCCGGGCGTCGGTTCCGGACCGCGGGGCCCCGGCGGGTCAGAAGCCCGGCGGCTCCACGTACTCGCCCCACTCCTCGCGCAGCACCCCGCAGATCTCGCCGAGCGTGGCCTCGGCACGAACGGCGTCCAGCATCGGTTCGATCATGTTGGCGCCGCTGCGGGCCGCCGCCAGCATCCCGCGCAGCGCCGCCTCCACCGCGGCCCCGTCCCGCCGCTCGCGCCGTTCGACGAGAGCGGCGACCTGTGCCCGCTCCACCTCGTGGCCGACCCGGAGGATCTCCAACTCCCCCGTGACCGAACCGGTGTTGACGTTCACCCCGACGACCTTCTTCTCGCCCTTCTCCAGCGCGCGCTGGTAGCGGAAGGCCGCCTCGGCGATCTCGCCGGTGAACCAGCCGTCCTCGATCCCGCGCAGGATGCCGGAGGTCATCGGGCCGATCGGATGCCTCCCGTCGGGGTGTGCGAGGGCGCCGCGGTCCCTGATGCGCTCGAAGATCCGCTCGGCGTCCGCCTCGATGCGGTCGGTGAGCTGCTCGACGTACCAGGAGCCGCCGAGCGGGTCGGCCACGTTGGCCACGCCCGTCTCCTCCATCAGCACTTGCTGGGTGCGCAGCGCGATCTCGGCGGCGCGCTCCGAGGGGAGGGCGAGCGTCTCGTCGAGCGCGTTGGTGTGCAGGGAGTTGGTGCCGCCCAGCACCGCGGACAGCGCCTCGACCGCGGTGCGCACGACGTTGTTGTACGGCTGCTGCGCGGTCAGCGAGACACCGGCGGTCTGGGTGTGGAAGCGCAGCCACTGCGCCTTCTCGCTGCTCGCCCCGTACACCTCGCGCATCCAGCGCGCCCAGATGCGCCGGGCGGCGCGGAACTTGGCGATCTCCTCGAAGAAGTCCAGGTGCGCGTCGAAGAAGAAGGACAGGCCCGGTGCGAAGGTGTTGACGTCCAGACCGCGGCTGAGGCCGAGCTCGACGTAGCCGAAGCCGTCCGCCAGGGTGTAGGCGAGCTCCTGCGCGGCCGTCGATCCGGCCTCCCTGATGTGGTAGCCGGAGACCGAGACGGGCTTGTACGCGGGCACCGCGAGCACGCAGTGCTCCATCAGGTCGCCGATCAGACGCAGATGCGGCTCGGGCCCGAAGATCCACTCCTTCTGGGCGATGTACTCCTTGAAGATGTCCGTCTGGAGCGTGCCGTTGAGCACCTCGTGCGCTACTTCCTGACGCTCCGCGGCGACCAGGTACATGCAGAAGACGGGCACTGCGGGCCCGCTGATGGTCATCGAGGTGGTGACCTCGCCGAGCGGAATGCCCGCGAAGAGGGTCTCCATGTCGGCGGCCGAGTCGACGGCGACGCCGCAGTGGCCCACCTCGCCGAGCGAGCGGGGGTCGTCGGAGTCGCGGCCCATGAGCGTCGGCATGTCGAAGGCGACCGAGAGCCCGCCGCCGCCCTGCTCCAGGATCTTCCGGTAGCGCTCGTTGGTCTGCTCGGCGTTGCCGAAGCCGGCGAACTGGCGGATGGTCCAGGTGCGTCCGCGGTAGCCGGTGGAGTGCAGACCGCGGGTGTAGGGGTACTCGCCGGGCCAGCCGATCCGCTCGAACCCCTGGTAGACGTCGCCCGGGCGCGGGCCGTAGACCGGGTCCACCGGATCGCCGCTCAGCGTCGTGAAGTCCGCGTCCCGCTTGTGCGCGGCGTCGCAGCGTTCCTGCCAGCGCCGACGCGCCTCGGCCATGGCTTCAGCATCCATGAACCGAATGTACGCGGATGTCCGGATTAGCCGCCGGATTCACCGCCCGGAGCCGACACCGACCGACCTCACCGGGAACCGACTCGGCGCGAGCCACCCCCCGGACCGTACGGGACCGGACCGGACAGGCCCCGGCCCGTGCGCGGGACCCGGCGCGGCCGGCTCAGGCCTCGACCGGCTCCGGCTCGTCCCTCTCGATCAGGGGCTCGACCTCGCGGCTGATGCGGGGCTCCACGAAGAACGCGGCCACCGGGATACAGCCGACGACCAGCACCCAGAGCAGCTTCCCGAACGGCCACCGCGCCTTGCTGCCGAGGTCGAAGGCGAAGACGACGTACACGATGAAGAGCACACCGTGGATCTGGGAGACGACGAAGGTGTCGCCGGTGTCGAAGCCGTACTTGGCGACCATGAACCCGCAGAAGACCAGCAGCCACACAGCGGTGACATAGGACATCACCCGGTACCGGGTCAGCACACTCTGCTTCATGCCCACGAGCGTAACCGGGCCCTCCGACAGCCCCGTCGGCGCCCCGGCAGCGCCGCTCAGCCCTCCTGGAAGTCCCCGGCGGCGACGCGCAGCGGGCGGAGCAGCGCGAAGATCTCGTCGCACTCCTCGGCGTCGTAGGTGCCGAGCCCGAAGTCCATCGCCGTGAGGTCGGAGGTGGCGGCGTCACAGACCTCACGACCCCGGTCGGTGACCGAAGCCAGGGTGCCGCGGCCGTCGTTGGGATTGGGACGCCGGTCGACCAGACCGGCCCGTTCCAGCCGGTCGATGGTGTTGGTGACGGAGGTCGGGTGCACCATCAGGCGCTCGCCGATCTTCGACATCGGCAGTGCTCCCGACTGGGAGAAGGTGAGCAGCACCAGCGCCTCGTACCGGGCGAAGGTCAGCCCGTACGGCTTGAGCACCGCGTCCACCTCGGCCAGCAGGATCTGCTGGGCGCGCATGATCGAGGTGATCGCGGCCATCGACGGCACCGACCCCCAGCGCTGCTTCCACAGCTCGTCGGCGCGGACGATGGGGTCGAAGGAGAGACTGAGCGGCTTGGGCACCGTTCGACCCTACCCAACGGCGGCTCGCCGCCGGGGGCCGATGTCCCGTGACGCCGAGCCGGTACGACCCGAGCCGGGAGGCGCGCGCGGCGCGGGGTCAGGGCAGGTGCACCCACTTCGCCTCGGACGGCGTTCCGTCCTCGTCCACCAGGAAGAGCATGTAGTAGCCGGGCGGCACGGTGGAGCGGTCCTCGGGCACGCTCACCGACACCGCGCCCGCCTTGCGTTCCACCGGCAGCTCCACCGAGCGCTGCTCGACGTCCGTGACATGGGTGACCGCGCTGGGGCGCATGAGCCGGGCCTTGTCGATCCGCTTCGCGTCCCCGGTGGCGAAGGTGGCGTCCTGGCCGGGCGTGAGCTTCCCGGGACCCTCCCCGATCACCGGCCGGTTCTCGCCCCGCTCGCCCTGGAGGTAGGGCGGGGTGTAGATCTCCACCCGCTTCTCGAAGCTGCCGAGCCTGGTGTTGGCCTTGTCGCTGTAGAGCGGGTCGGAGCCGAAGGTGGCGACCCGGCCGTCGGGCAGCAGCACCGCGGCCGCGTGGTAGTTGCGCCCGACCTTCGGGTCCGCGGCCGGGGTGAACTCGTTCTTCGCCGGGTCGTAGAACTGCGCCTTCAGGATGTCGCTGTTGCTGCGGCCCCGGTAGTCCTTCGAACCGCCGGTGGTGAAGACGGTGTCGTCGGGCAGGATCACGCTGTTGAGGTAGCGCGTGCCCTGCGGCAGGTCCGGGCCGTTCTTGTACTCCGGCGTCTTGGCCTTGAGGTCGACGATCGAGGTGCGCGGGGTGGACTTCTCGGACTCCCCCACCCCGCCGCCGCCGAGCACCATCACCTTGCGGTCCTGCGCCGGCGGCAGCAGCAGCGAGCTGGAGGTCTCCAGCTGGTCGGTGTCGGTCATGCCCTCGATCTTGGTGAAGGTGTTGGTCTTCAGGTCCCAGGTGCCGGGGTCCCGGCCCTTGTCCGCGTCGCCATAGCCGGCGTTGGAGCCGGAGTAGAAGAGCTTGTCGTCCCCGGTCAGGTAGAGCGCGGGGTAGGTGGGGAAGTAGCGCTTGGGCGCGGTGGACCACTTCCTGGTCTTCGGGTCGTACATCTCGTTGTCGCCCTGGAGGATGTCGCCGATCTCGTCGAGGCCGGAGACCGAGAGGACCTTGCCGTCCTGCATCGTCACCAGCGTCGGGTACCAGCGCGCCTCGGCCATCGGGTCGACCCGGACGTACTTCTCGGCCACCGGATCGAACTCGAAGGTGTCCTTGATGCCCTGGAAGTCCTGGTCGTCGAGGGTGATCTTCTCCGCGAGGCCGTAGAGATCGTCGGCCTCCTTGCCCTTCAGCCCGAGGATCTCGTACTGGGCGGGTTCCTCCCTGACCGACTCCTCGCCCTCCTCCACCGCCTCGACGAAGACACGCACCTCGCTCGCGGTGATGCTGATCTTGCCGTCCTCGTCCTCGTCCTTCTCGGCCCGGGGCACGACCACGGGGAAGTCGGAGACGTACTCGGCGCCGTCCGGGCCGCGGAAGCGGGTGCCCTCGGGGAGCGTCTTGGGCTTGGCGGGGTTCTCGTTCTTGATGAGCATCCCGCCGCCGGCCTTCTTGACGCTGTCGCCGAGCTGCTCGTAGCGGGCAGTGCCGCCGGCGACCAGCAGCTTGCCGTCGCCGAGCTGGGCGTGACCCGCACAGAAGACGTCCTCGGGGGTGTCGATCTTCTTGAACGAGTCGTTCGCCGGGTCCCACAGGATGCTGTCGAAGGTGCCGGAGTCGAACTGCTTCTGGTCGTTGCCGGAGCCGGCGATCAGCAGGACCTTGCCGGTGTGGAGCAGCGCCGCGTGCATCGAGTTGCTGCGGAACTCTTTCGGCACGTTGGCCATCGACCACGAGCCGTACTCCGCCTTGTACTCCGGCCGCGAGATCCGGTACTCCTCGTACCGCTCGGAGGCGAAGCCGATGGTCGCCGGTGCGTTGAGCGCGGCCAGGACGACGGTGATGCCGGTGCCTATCGCGGTCTTCTTCAGCTTGGCGCTCGGACGGTAGGGCATGGATCAGCTCCCGGTCGAGGTCATGACGAGCTCCTTCTGGGGCTCGTCCTGGGGCGGCTCGCTGCTGCCCCGTCTGCTGCGGTACTCGGTGAAGGCCCAGATCGCGATCGGCGCGGCCGTGATGACCAGCGCGAGCACGGTCCAGGTGCGCATGGCGACATGGGTGTGGTCGAGGACGACGGAGGCCAGGAAGCCGCTGCCGAGCAGCGCGGCCCAGAAGAGATGGATGCGGAAGGTGCTCAGCCGGTCGGGGCTGGCCGAGCCGCCCTTGGGCGTCACCACGAAGCGGCAGGCGCGCCGGAAGACCGCCGCGATCAGCGAACGCGCGTACACCGGGGCGCAGATGGCCGACATGGCCATGCCCGCGAGGCCACCGGACCCCTCGGGCTCGTGCGGTGAGACGTTGTGGCGCCGGTTCCAGATGTAGAGGCCGATCTGGAGGGCGGCGACGTCGCTGTAGAGCATCAGCCAGACGGCGGCGGTGACCTGGGTGCCGGAGGCGCCGAGCCACAGGAAGAGGGTGCAGCTCAGTGCGCCGAGCATCCAGGTGATCGCGCTCATCGGGTAGTAGGCGAGCATCAGCGAGTAGTTGAGGAGCTTGCCGGGCGCGAACCGCTGGGGCCGGCGCCAGTACTGCTGGATGAGGGTCTCGTAGGTGCCGCGCGACCAGCGCATCTGCTGGGTGAAGAAGTCCGTCCAGCACTCGGGGCCCTCGCCGACGGCCAGCACGTCGGGCGTGTAGACCGAGCGCCAGTGCCGGTTGGTGATCGGGTTGCGGGTGCGGTGCAGCTCGAAGCCGGTGGCCATGTCCTCGGTGATCGAGTCGTACAGGCCGCCGACCTGCTTGATCGCGCTGATGCGCGCGGCGTTGTTGGTGCCGACGAACATCGCCGAGCCGTACCGGTTGCCCGCGCGCTGGATGAGCGCGTGGAAGAGGAACTGCTGGCTCTCGGCGAACTTGGTCACCGGCTGCACGTAGTTGCCGTACACCTGCGGTCCGACCACGAAGGCGATGTCCGGATCGCGGAAGTAACCGAGCATCCGCTCCAGGTAGTTGGGCAGCGGCACGTGGTCGGTGTCGACGGAGGCGAAGAAGTCGTAGGAGTCGCCGTGCATGGCGATCCAGGCGTTGTAGTTGCCGTGCTTGGTCCTGGCCCGGTGGACGCCGGTCTCCCGGTTCCACTCGGGGACGCCCTTTCGGGTGAAGTGGTGGACGCCCAGCTCGGCGCAGAGTGCGCGGGCCTCGGGGTCGTCGCCCTCGTCGAGCAGCCAGACGTGCAGCAGCCCGTCGTGGTGCATCGCGACCGCCGCCTCCAGCGTCGCGCGGACCATGGCGATCGGTTCCTTGCCCGGCACGTAGGTGGTCAGGAACGCGACCCGGGTCCCGGCCTCGGGATGTACCGGCACGGGGTCGCGGGCGACCATCGTGGCGTGGGCGATGGAGATGACGTTGATCAGCCGGAACAGCTCGATCAGCCCGATGCAGCCGAGCATGACCGCGTCGGCGACCAGCAGATACGCCGGGGCGTTGTCGCGGTCGGTCCAGTGCGAGGGCCAGACGAGGAAGAGCAGCAGCACGCCGGAGAGCAGCGGTGCCGCGGTCATCAGCAGTACGGCGCGCACCCGGTGGGGTTCCGCGCTGAGCAGGCTCTGATACCTGACTCGGTAGGGGGTCTCCGCCGGCGCGAGTGGTCCCGCGAGACGGCTGTAGGTCTCGTAGTCGTAGCCAGACAGCCGCACGGGTCCCTCCGCTCAACCGAGATGGGTGACATTTCTCAGCAAAAGGGACAGCGGGCGGGGTGTCGAATGTTGGTGATGCAAAGGTGGCCCAGCGTCAGATCCGCTGGGCCACTCGATGTGCAACGAGCAGGCACGGGTCTGCCGGTGCGTCAGCTGAGACACCGGCAGCAGTGCGCCGCACCGCCGTTCGCTCCCGTGTCCCGGGCAGGACCCGGGGTACGGGGCGTCGTTCGGACGGCGTTGCTCAGACGCTCTCCTCGCGCTGCGGCTCCTTGCGGGCGCGCTCGGCGATCGCGCCGGACTTGATCTCCTCGCGGAGCAGCTTCTCCGCGTAGAAACCGCCGGCGGGCAGCACGGAGAGGGCGAAGTAGAGGACGGCGCGACCCAGCGGCCACTTGGTGCGGTTCCAGGCGTCGGCCCAGAAGAGGACGTAGACGATGAAGAGCACACCGTGGACGGCGCCCACCACCGGCACCGCGTTGAAGTCGGTCGTGCGCTTGAGCACGGAGCAGACCAGCAGCAGGAGGAAGGAGATGGCCTCGGGCGAGCTGACGAGTCGGAGTCGGTTGAGCGCGGCGCTGGTCTTGGGGTCCATGAGAGGTCCTCGGGTTTGTGAACGAATGCACAAGCACTGTCATTGTGACAGCACCCCGGACGTTGCTCCGACCGGGGTAGGTTGTGATCCGTGGCGCATTTCCGGGTTGAGGGCAGCAAGGTCCTGGCGGTCGATCTGGCCGGGGACGCGGTTCGGGCGAAGAACGGCTCGATGGTCGCGTACGAGGGGCAGATGTCCTTCAAGAAGCTGACCGGCGGCGGGAACGGCCTGCGCGGCATCGTGACCCGCAGACTCACCGGCGAGCAGATGGCGGTGATGGAGGTCACCGGCCGGGGCACCTGCTACTTCGCCGACGAGGCCCGCGACATCAGCCTGGTCCGGCTCGGCGGCGACAAGCTGCACGTGGAGGCGAGCAATCTGCTCGCCACCGAGGGCGGGCTGCGCACCGGCACCACGTTCACCGGGCTGCGCGGCGCCTCCCAGGGCAACGGGCTCTTCACCACGACCGTCGAGGGCCAGGGGCTGGCGGCGGTGATGTCCGACGGCCCGGCGCTCGCGCTGCGGGTCGACGCGCACAATCCGCTCCAGGTCGACCCGGGCGCGTACATCGCGCACACCGGCAAGCTGACGCAGAAGCTCCAGAGCGGTGTCACCTTCCGCACGGCGATCGGAGAGGGATCGGGCGAGGCGTTCCAGATCCGCTTCGAGGGCGAGGGCCTGGTCTACGTACAGCCCAGCGAGCGCAACACGATCGGGGGCGAGCTCTGATGGGGTTCCGGCGGCTGAGCACCAAGATGGTCGAGGCCCAAGTGGCCCCGGGGCAGCGGATCTTCAGCCAGCGGGGCGCGATGATCGCCTACCGCGGCGAGGTCAGCTTCACCCCGAACCTGATGAGCGGCCAGGGCGGCGTCATGTCGGCGCTCGGCCGCCGGGTGCGCGGCGAGGCGGCACCGTTGATGACCGTCGAGGGCAACGGCACCGTGATGTTCGGGCACGGCGGCCACGAGGTGCATGTGATCGACCTGACCGGCGACCTGCTGCACGTGGAGGCGGACCGGCTGCTCGCCTTCGACGGCGCGCTCCGCCAGGGCACCGTCTTCCTCGGCTCGCAGGGCGGAGTGATGGGCATGGTGCGCGGACAGGCCACCGGGCAGGGGCTGTTCACCACCACCCTGGAGGGGCAGGGTTCGGTCGCGGTGCTCGCGCACGGAGGCGTGCTGGAGCTGAGCGTCGCGCCGGACCGTCCGGTCAACGTCGACCCGCAGGCGTACGTCGGCCACCGGGGCCGGCTCA
Organism: Streptomyces sp. XM4193; assembly: GCF_023072595.1. Taxonomy (GTDB): domain Bacteria; phylum Actinomycetota; class Actinomycetes; order Streptomycetales; family Streptomycetaceae; genus Streptomyces. The sequence continues at coordinate 208,133 of NZ_JALLGK010000005.1, read as the reverse complement.
CCAACCGGCTGACCACCGCGCTGAGTTGGCGGGACATGGTGGGCCGGGGTTCCGGCGAGGCGTTCCAGCTGGAGCTGTCCGGCCAGGGGACGGTCTTCGTGCAGGCGAGTGAGGAGAAGCTGTGAGCGACCCCGTCGAGTACGACGCACGGACCCTGCCGTCCAACGACAACGCCAACCCGTACGCCTTCAGCGTGGAGCTGGCGGGGCAGTGGTTCCTCCAGAAGGGCAAGATGATCGCCTACTACGGGCAGATCAGCTTCGACGGGATCGGCCACGGCCCGCTGGACGGCCTGATCGCCTCCAGCTTCCACAGCCCGCTGCACGCCGCCGACTGGGTGGTGGCCAACGGCCACGGCAAGCTGCTGCTGGCCGACCGCGCGTACGACATCAACTCCTACGACCTGGAGGACGGCAACCTCACCGTCCGCTCCGGCAATCTGCTCGCCTTCGAACCGACTCTGTCGCTCAAGCAGTCGATCATCCCGGGCTTCGTCACACTGATCGGCACCGGCAAGTTCGTCGCCGCCTCCAACGGCCAGGTGCACTTCGTCGAGCCGCCGATCCGGGTCGATCCGCAGGCGCTGGTCGGCTGGGCGGACTGCCCCTCCCCGTGCCACCACTACGACCACCAGTACCTGCGCGGCTTTCTCGGCGGCGTACGGCATCTGACCGGCATCGGCGGGGCCTCCGGCGAGGAGCACCAGTTCGAGTTCACCGGTGCGGGGACGGTGCTGGTGCAGTCGACCGAGAAGATGCTGGACGAGCAGTCGGTCGGCGGCACACCGCAGCAGCAGGGCGTCCCGGGCGGCGCACCGCAGCCGTAGACCGGGCGCGGCGGGGCGGGGGTTGCCGGGCCGCGAAGGCCCTGGGCGGGTGGCTACGGCCGGGCGAGTTCGAGGAGCAGTCCGGCGAGTTCGTTCGGCATGGTGATCATGCTGTCGTGGCCGGTCGGCAGCTGCCGGACCCTGGCGGCGGAGCCGTTGGGCTGGATCGCGGGCACGGGCCGGCGGACGATGCCGGCGGGAGCGGCCCCGACGTTGTGGATGTGCGTGCGCGGTATCGCGTCGGCCGCCGGGTTGCCGAGCCGCACCTTCTGCCGGAGGCAGCGCACCGGATGGTCCGAGAGCATCCCGCGCAGCCAGGCCACGTCGGCCGGGTCGGTGACGCCGAACAGACCGAGGGGCGCGGGCAGTTCGGGCATCGGCGGTACGCGCCAGCCGCTCTCCGACCGCTCGGCGAGTTCGATCAGCTGCCGCGTCACGGGGATCACGTCCGCCGCGGATTCGCCGTCCTCCGGGACCATGGCGTCCAGGTGCACCAGGTGCGCGACGCGCTCCGGAAGCCGGTCGGCCACGGCGGAGACCACCAGCCCCGCGTAGCTGTGACCGACGAGGACCACCTCGTCCAGGTCCTCCTCGGTGATCAGCCCGACCACGTCGTCGATGTGCGTGTCGAGGCCCACTTCGGGACCGAGCAGGTGCTGCCTGTCGCCGTATCCGGTCAGGGAGGGTGCGAACACCCGGTGCCCCGCGGCCTCCAGCAGCGGCACCACCCGGTCCCAGCACTGTCCGCTGTGCCAGGCGCCGTGTACGAGCAGGTATGTGGACATCGACCGTCCTTCGGGGAGTGCGGTGGGGAACCGTCGCACGGGCGCCGCCGACGGGGCGGGCGGGTGCGGTTACCTTCGGTGCCTCGGTACTGTTCGGGTACCGGGACCATGCTTGTGCATCCGACGCACAGCAGGCAATCAGGCACTTTTCGGTGCCCCGGTTATCGGGAGGTGACCATGGACGAGGTGGACGGGACGCGGGGCGGTCCGCGGCCGACGGAGCACCCCGTCGACGACTGCCGGGCCCGGGTCGTCCTCGACATCGTCGGAAACAAGTGGTCGCTGCTGGTCGTGCGCCGGCTCAAGGACGGGCCGCGCCGTTTCACCGAGCTGAAGCAAACCGTCGACGGGATCAGCCAACGCATGCTCACCGTGACGCTGCGCAATCTGGAGCGCGACGGAATTCTGACCCGTACCGTCCACGAGGTGATGCCGCCGCACGTCAGCTACGAACTGACCGGGATGGGCGTCACTCTGAGCGAGGCCACCGAGCCGCTGCTGGACTGGAGCCTCGCGCATCTCTCCCGCATCGACGAGGCGCGCGCCGCCCACGACGCCCGTACGGCCCGCCCGACGGCTCCGTAGCGCGACGGCCGACGGGGGCGTCGGGCCGGTGGGCGCGGGCCTCGGGGCAGGTCGCCGGGTCGTCCCGGTCCCGGAGGGCTGAGCGCGGGCCGTGGCGGGTGATCACGGACCGCAGCGGTCCGGGGACCGGCCGGAGCTGGGTAAAGTCGCGTTATGGACATGGAAAACGGCCACGGCGCGAGCGCCGAGCAGGGTGCGACTCGGTGGCTCACCCCGGCTGAGCAGCGGGCCTGGCGGGCTCATCTGGACGCCAGCCGGATGCTGACGCACCAACTGGAGAAGGACCTCCAGCCCTTCGATCTGACGATGAACGACTACGAGATCCTGGTGAACCTCTCAGAGTCGGACCAGCACCGGATGCGGATGAGCGATCTGGCGACCGCGACGCTCCAGTCCAAAAGTCGCCTCTCCCACCAGATCACACGGATGGAGAAAGCCGGGCTGGTGCGCCGGGAGCACTGCGACACCGACAAACGCGGGCTGTTCGCGGTGCTCACCGAGCACGGCTGGACGACCATGCGCCGGGTGGCGCCGCACCATGTGGAGTCGGTGCGCAGGCACTTCATCGACCTGCTGCCGCCCAGTGCCCTCAGCGCGCTGGAGGACTCGATGGCCCCGATCGTCGACCGGCTGCGGGAGCGGCGCGGCCGGTTCTGAGCGGAACGCGGCCGGTTCCGAGCGTCGCTGCTCCGGGCGGTGCGGCCGGTTCCGAGCGGAACGGGCGGGTGTGCGGGCTCGCGGTTCCGAGCGGCGTGTGGCCGAACGGCCGGGAGCCCGGGCCCGGTTCGGTCAGTCGGCCAGGGGCAGGCGGAGGGTGAAGAGCGCTCCGCCCTCCGGCGCCGCCGTGAGGGTCAGGGTGCCGCCGTGCCGGGTGGCGACCTCGCGGGCGATGGCCAGTCCGAGTCCCGCTCCGCCGTCGTCCCGGCTGCGGGCGTCGTCGAGGCGTACGAAGCGTTCGAAGACCCGGTCGCGTTCGGCCTCGGGCACGCCCGCGCCGTCGTCGGCGACCTCCAACTCGGCGTGCCGGACGTCGCCCGTCCCGGTCGCGGTCGTGCGCACGGAGACGCGGACCCGCCCGGCGGCGTGACGCTGGGCGTTGTCCAGCAGGTTGCCGAGGATGCGCGCCAACTGGCCGCCGGATCCCGTCACTTCGGCCGACTCCAACGGCTGGGCGGTGATGGGGTGCGGATCGGCGGTGCGGCGGTCCAGCTCCTCGTCGACGAGGGCGGCGAGGTCCAGCCGCGCGCCGACCGGCCGTTCACCCGCGTCGATGCGGGCGAGCAGCAGCAGGTCGGCGGCGAGGTCCTGGAGCCGTACGGTGTCGTGGACGGCACCCGGCAGATCGAGCAGCTCGGGGTGCGCCTCGGCGACCTCCAACTGGGTGCGCAGCGAGGCGATCGGGCTGCGCAGCTCGTGCGAGGCGTCGGCGACGAAGCGGCGCTGCCGCTCCACGGAGGACTCCAGCGCGGCGAGGGTCTCGTTGGTCGTACGGGCGAGCCGTCCGACCTCGTCCTCGACCTGCGGTTCGGGAACCCGACGGCTGAGGTCGGTGGAGCGGGTGATCTCGGACATCTCCTGGCGGATGCCGTCCACCGGGCGCAGCGCCTGCCTGGTGACGCGCCAGGTGGTCACCGCGACGATCACCAGCAGCAGCGGGCCGCCGATGAGCAGCGCGTTGCGGATGGTGTCCACGGCGGCGCGCTCCAGATCGAGCGGGGCACCGGCGTAGATGGTCAGAGCCTCGCCGCGCGGGGTCTTGGCCTCGGCGACCGCGAAGCGGTAGTCGCCGCCGCTGCCGTCGACGACGGCGCTGCCGCCGACGAAGTCCAGATCGTCGTCCACCTCTCCGGGGCCGAGCGGGTCCTCGCCGTCGTTGTCGCCGTTGCCGTCGCCGTTGCGCGGGGGGTCCCGGTCGTCGTCGTCATCGTCGTCGTCGGAGTCGTCGTCATCGTCGTCGTCCGGGTTCGAGGGCGCGGACTTCTCCGGCGAGGGGCGGGTCGGCGTCGGCGAGGCGGTGGGGCCGACGGCCTTCACGCCCCCGGCGGGCGTACCGGTGATGGAGTCCAGACCGTCGCTGACGGCACGCACGCGGTCGTTCTCGTCCAGGATCTGCACCGGCTGGTCGCCGACCTCGATCGAGCCGAGCGCCGTGCCGGTGGCGATCTGGCCCGCCACGTCCCGGGCACGCACCTCGGCCTGGAGATCGACCTCGCGGACCAGATTCGTCTCCAGCAGCCAGACCACCGCCACGCCGGCCGCGGCCAGCGCGACCGCGACCACGAGAGTGGCGCCCAGCGCCGCGCGCGCCTTGACCGAGGCGAAGAACCTAGCGGTCATCGGAGACCAACCGGTATCCGGCGCCGCGCACGGTCACGATCAGGCCGCCGCCGAGCTTGCGGCGCAGGGTGCTGATGTAGACCTCGACGATGTTCGGGTCGCCGTCGTAGGCGAAGTCCCACACGTGCTCCAGGATCTCGGACTTGGACACCACCTCGCCCGGACGGACCGCGAGCTGCTCCAGCACGGCGAACTCCTTGGCGGTGAGCGTGGGTTGGACGTCGTTGCGGGTGACGGTGCGCGCCGCGCGGTCGACCGTGAGCGAGCCGATGCGCAGTACGGGCGAGGCGCCGGTGCCGCGTCGGCGGAGCAGCGCCCGGATGCGGGCGAGCAGCACGACGTAGGAGAACGGCTTCGTCAGGTAGTCGTCGGCTCCGGTGTCCAGGCCCTCAGCCTCGTCGTACTCGCCGTCCTTGGCGGTGAGCATCAGGATGGGCGTCTCGTCCCCGGCGGCGCGCAGCGTGCCGCAGATCCGGTAGCCGTTGACGCCGGGCAGCATGATGTCCAGCACGATCAGGTCGTACGGGTTCTCCGTGGCCAGATGCAGCCCCTCGTGGCCGTCGTACGCCACGTCCACCGCGAAGCCCTCCGCCGTCAGGCCCTTGGCCAGTGACGTCGCGAGTCTCCGCTCGTCCTCCACGATCAGCACGCGCATGGGGCAAGAGTGGCAGACGCTTCCTGAAGCCCTCTTCAGGTTGCTTCAGGAAGCCTTCAGGCAGCACCGGGCAGTGTGAGTGCTGTCCGGTCGACGAGGCCGGACGGGAGCCCCGCTCGGGGGCGAGACTCTTGTGGAGGCACACCATGAAGCGCAACGTCATCATCGCGACCCTGGCCGCTGCGGGCGTGGCGGGGGGTGCGGTGCTCGCGGGCACCGCCTTCGCCGACGACGGCGACGACCGCAAGCCCGCGTCCCGTACCCTCAACGCCGGTGCGGACGACGCCGGTTCGGACGACCGGGACGACCGGGACGACCGCAGCGGGAGCAAGGACGGCAAGGGCAGCGGCGGTTCGTGGATCAGCGCCGAGCAGGCAATCGGCCAGGCGCTGAAGGCCGAGCCGGGCCACGCCCACAAGCTGGAGCTGGAGGACGACGACCGGGTCTGGGAGGTCGACATCCTCACCGAGGACGGCAAGTGGCGCCAGGTCGACGTCGCCAGGAAGGGCGGCGAGGTCGTCTCCAGCCGGGCCGATGACGACGACGACCGCAACGAACGGACCGCCAAGCAGGTCCGCGCCGTACTGGCGGACGCCAAGACCTCGCTGGCCGACGCGGCACGCATCGCCAACGAGCGGGTGCCCGGCACGATCGAGGAGATCGACCTGGAGAAGCGCGGCACCGTGTGGAAGGTCGACTTCGAGAAGGTCGACGGCCGCGATGACGACGACGATGTGGAGCTGCACGTCAACGTCGAGTCGGGCAAGGCCACCGTCCACGACGACGACCGGGACGACCGCGACGACCGCGACGACGACCGGGACGACCGCGACGACGACCGCGATGACCGGGACGATGACCGGGACGACCGCGACGACGACCGCGACGACAAGGACGACGACCGGGACGACCGCGACGACGACCGCGACGACAAGGACGACGACCGGGACGACCGCGACGACGACTGATCGTCTCGCGCTCCGCTCCTGAGGTCCGACGCCCGCCGGGTCGCCCCTCCCGCACGAGCCGTACGCACGCGTACGAGCGGTGCCGGAGGGGCGGCCCGTACGTCGTTCAGTCCGGCGGTGCGGCGGTGACGCGGTCGAGCAGCCGGTCGGCCGCGGTGTACGGGTCGAGTCTGCCGGCGGTGACCTCCTCGGCCAGGGACTCCAACCGGCCGCCCGACGGCAGCTCCGCCAGGCGCTGCCGCAGCGCGGCGATCACCAGCGACTCCAGTTCGCGGGCCGCGCGGCGCCGACGCCGTCCGGCCAGTACGCCGTGCTCCGCCATCCACTCCCGGTGGCGGTCGAGTGCCGCCACCAGTTCGGGGACGCCCTCGGACCGGCTGGCGACGGTGCGCAGGATCGACGGCCGCCAGTCGCCCGGTGCGCGGGCCTCGCCGAGGCCGAGCATGTGGTTCAGCTCCCGCACGGTGGCGTCCGCGCCCTCGCGGTCGGCCTTGTTGACGACGTACAGGTCGCCGATCTCCAGGATGCCCGCCTTCGCCGCCTGCACCCCGTCGCCCATCCCCGGTGCCAGCAGCACGACCGAGGAGTCCGCCAGGCCCGCGATGTCGACCTCGGACTGGCCCACGCCGACCGTCTCCACCAGCACCACGTCGCAGCCGGCCGCGTCCAGCACCCGGATCGCCTGGGGAGCGGCGCGGGAGAGCCCGCCGAGGTGGCCGCGGGTCGCCATCGAGCGGATGTAGACGCCCGCGTCGCCGACGTGTTCGGACATCCGGATGCGGTCGCCGAGCAGCGCGCCGCCGGAGAACGGCGAGGACGGGTCGACCGCCAGCACTCCGACCCGCGCGCCGGTGGCCCGGTAGGCGGAGACGAGCGCCGAGGTGGTGGTCGACTTGCCCACTCCCGGAGCACCGGTGAGTCCGACGACGTGGGCGCCCGCACCGTGCGGGGCGAGCGCGGCCATCACCTCGCGCAGCAGTGGCGAGGCGTTCTCGACCAGGGTGATCAGTCGGGCGACGGCGCGGGGCCGCCCGGCACGGGCCTGCTCCACGAGCCGGGCGATCTCCGTGTGCTGCGCCGCCATCGCCGCCTGCTCCTCGCCGTCGGGGCGGGGTGCGGCGCCGGGCCCGCGGCCGTACGCAGCGGACCGCCCGCAACCCTCTGGGTGAGAGCAGGGTACGGGCGGCCGGTCGCGTGAGCCGGTGACGCCGCGACGGGCGGCGGGCCGCGCCGGACCGCCGGGCGCCGCACCTCGACCGGCCCGTACGTTCCGGGCCGCCGCGATCCCGGCCGTCGCATCCCGAGCGCGAGCGTCGACCGCCGGCGCCCCGAGCGAGCGGAAGCGCCGGCACCGGGCGTACGGGCGGGCCGGCCCGTACGCCGCCGGGGTCAGGCCCGCGGGACGCGGACGAGGAGGGCGTCGCCCTGCCCGCCGCCGCCGCACAGTGCCGCCGCGCCCAGTCCGCCGCCGCGCCGCTTCAGCTCCAGCGCCAGGTGCAATACGAGCCGGGCGCCGGACATGCCGATGGGGTGGCCGAGTGCGATCGCGCCGCCGTTGACGTTCACCCGGTCCTCGCTGACGCCGAGGTCCTTGGTGGACTGGTGCGCCACCGCCGCGAACGCCTCGTTGATCTCGATCAGGTCCAGGTCCGCGACCTCGGCGCCCTCCTTGCCGAGGGCGTGCAGGATCGCGTTGGAGGGCTGGGACTGCAACGAGTTGTCCGGGCCGGCGACGTTGCCGTGGGCGCCGATCTCGGCGATCCACTCCAGGCCCAGCTCCTCGGCCCTGGCGCGGCTCATCACCACGACGGCCGCGGCTCCGTCGGAGATCTGGGAGGCGGTGCCGGCGGTGATGGTGCCGTCGGCGGCGAAGGCGGGGCGCAGCTTGGCGAGGCTCTCGACGGTGGTGTCGGCGCGGATGCCCTCGTCCTCGGCAACCACCACGGGCTCGCCCTTGCGCTGCGGGACCTCCACAGGGGTGATCTCGGCCTCGAAGAGGCCGTTCTTGCGGGCCGCGGCCGCGCGCTGGTGGGAGGCGGCGGCGATGCCGTCCTGCACCTCGCGGCCGATGCCCAGGCGGGTGTTGTGCTGCTCGGTGGACTCGCCCATGGGCACTCCGTCGAAGGAGTCGGTGAGCCCGTCGTGGGCCATGGAGTCGAGCATCTCCATCGCGCCGTACTTGTGGCCGGCGCGCGAACCGGGCAGCAGGTGCGGGGCGTTGGTCATGGACTCCTGGCCGCCCGCGACGACCACGTCGAACTCGCCCGCGCGGATCAGCTGGTCGGCGAGGGCGATGGCGTCCAGCCCGGAGAGGCAGACCTTGTTGATCGTCAGCGCCGGGACGTTCATCGGGATGCCGCCCTTGACGGCCGCCTGGCGGGCCGGGATCTGGCCGGCGCCCGCCTGCAGGACCTGGCCCATGATCACGTACTCGACCTGGTCGCCGGTGACGCCGGCGCGCTCCAGGGCCGCCTTGATCGCGAAGCCGCCGAGGTCGGCACCGGAGAACGACTTCAACGAGCCGAGCAGACGTCCCATGGGTGTGCGCGCGCCCGCGACGATCACGGAGGTGGTGCCGGTCGTGCCACTCATGCCGAGGCCCCTTCGGTGGAAAAGTGAATGAGGGTTAACCTCCAGCTTACTGAGCGGTACTGAGCGCGGTCATCGTTCTGGAGGTGTGACCGTGCGCACCTTGCGCAACCGGCCGTGCACCGATGTGCTTGTCCCATGCTGACGCGTATCGACCACATCGGGATCGCCTGCCACGACCTGGACCGGACCGTGGAGTTCTACCGGGCGACCTACGGCTTCGAAGTGTTCCACCGCGAGGTGAACGAGGAGCAGGGGGTGCGCGAGGCCATGCTCAGGATCAACGGCACCGACGACGGCGGCGCCTCCTGGATCCAGCTGCTGGAGCCGGTCCGCGAGGACTCCGCGGTCGGCAAGTGGCTGGCGAAGAACGGCGAGGGCGTCCACCACATCGCCTTCGGCACGGCCGACGTGGACGGCGACGCACGGTCCATCGGGGACAAGGGCGTACGGGTCCTCTACGACGAGCCGCGGAAGGGATCGATGGGTTCGCGGATCACGTTTCTGCATCCGAAGGACTGCCACGGGGTCCTCACCGAACTGGTGACCTCGGCCGGTGCGGAGCAGCCCGCGGAGCCCGAGCACGGGAGCGGGTCTGCGACCGATCGGTGAAAGACGTCCGATCCGGCACGGAACGTGACGGACAGTCGCCAAATGCGGCCGTACCACTACGCCTTGTGCACCGTGGGGTCCCGGTCGGCCGCGGGTCTGAACAAGGCGCGACCGGTCGCCGTGAACATCGGTAGAGTGGCGAAGCGGCGTACGGCACGAACTGGCTCTCCACACCCGTTCCGCCTCCCGCCGATGATCTGACACCATTTCCTCGGAACGTCTCGCCGGGATGTTCTTCACATCCTTCGGGATGGCGACGCTTCTAGCAGGAAGACTGGACGTTCACACCTTGTCGACCAGGGGACGGATGGGACCGCGCAGTGCGGGGCTACGACCGCTACGAGGCTGACGACCACCTCTCGCGTTTCGAGGCCGAGATGGAGCGGCTGAAGAAGGAGCGGGACAAGGCCGTCGACCACGCCGACGACCTCGGCTATCAGGTCGAAGTGCTCCGTGCCAAGCTGCACGAGGCCCGGCGCAGCCTTGCCTCGCGCCCGGCCGGGTACGACAACCTCTCCAGTCAGGCCGAACAGCTGCTGCGCAACGCCCAGTTGCAGGCCGAGCAGCTGCGCGCCGACGCCGAGCGCGAGCTGCACGACGTACGTCTGCGGACCCAGCGCCTGCAGCAGGAGGAGTCGGAGGCGCGCTCCCGGCTGGAGTCCGAGCTGCACAGCGAGGCGGTGCGGCGCCGCCAGCAGCTCGACCACGAGCTGGCCGAGCGCCGTTCGACCGTCGAGTCCCACGTCAACGAGAACGTCGCCTGGGCCGAGCAACTGCGCGCCCGCAGCGAGTCGCAGGCCCGCCGGCTGGTGGAGGAGAGCCGCACCGAGGCCGAGCAGTCGCTGAGCGAGGCCCGCGCGGAGGCCCAGCGGCTCGTCGAGCAGGCCAGGCAGCGGCTGGCGAGCGAGTCCGAGACCGCGCGCGCCGAGGCCGACGCGGTGATCCGTCGTGCCAGGGCGGACGCCGAGCGGCTGCTCAAGGCCGCCTCGGAGCAGGCCCGGGAGGCCACCGAGCACGCGGATCAGCTGCGGCAGTCGGCCAGTTCGGAGTCCGAGGCGTCCCGCCAGGAGTCGGCAGCCCTCAAGTCCCGGGCCGAGGAGCGGATAGCGGAGGCGGACCGGTCCGTGCGCGAGGCGCGGGCCGAGGCGGAGCGTCTGGTCGAGGAGGCCAGGAGCGCCGCCGCCAAGGAGGCGGCGGACACCGAGTCGACCAACGAGCAGCGGGTGCGCACGGCCAAGGCCGAGGTCGCGCGGATGGTCGGCGACGCCACCAAGGAGGCCGAGACCCTCAAGAGCGAGGCGGAGCAGAAGCTCGTCGACGCCCGTACCGAGGCCGACCGGCTGCTCGCCGAGGCCCGGGAGAGCGGTCGCACCAAGTCCGCGGAGGAATCCGCCGCGCAGTTGGCGGAGGCGGCGCGCAAGGCCGAGGAGATCGTCAGCAAGGCGACCGAGGAAGCCCGGGCCACCACCAGGAGCGCCTCCGAGGACGCCGAGCGGCTGCGCAAGGACGCCGAGGAGGAGGCCGACCGGCTGCGCGCCGAAGCGCACGACACGGCCGAGGAGTTGAAGGGTTCCGCCCAGGCGGACACCAAGGAGTACCGCGCCAAGACGGTCGAACTCCAGGAGGAGGCACGGCGGTTGCGCGGCGAGGCCGAGCAACTGCGCGCCGAGGCCGTGGAGGAGGGCGAGCGGATCCGCGCCGAGGCGCGCAAGGACGCCGTCCAGCAGATCGAGGAGGCGGCGAGCCAGGCCGAGGAGCTGATCGGCCAGGCGAACTCCGATGCGGAGGAGACCCGCAGCGCGGCCACCACCGACGGCGAGCGGGTGCGCACCGAGGCGATCGAGCGGGCCACCAGCCTGCGTCGGCAGTCCGAGGAGGCGCTGGAGCGGGCCCGGAGCGAGGCCGAGCAGCTGCGCACCGAGGCCGAGGAGGCCGCGGGCCGCACCAGGACGGACGCGACCGAGGCCGCCGAGCGGCTGCGCTCCGAGGCCGAGGAGGCCGCCGAGCAGCTCAGGACGAGCACCGCCGAGGAGCTCACCGCGCTGCGCGAGGACGCGGAGGCGAAGGTCGCCGCGGCCGAGCAGTCGCTGCGGGAGGCCCGCACCGAGGCCGAGCGGCTGCGCGAGGAGGCCAGGAGCGAGACGGAGCGCCAGCGCGCGGAGATCGCCGAGCGCGTACGCACCCTCCAGCAGCAGGCGTCCGAGGAGGCCGAACGGCTGCGCACCGAGGCCGCGGCCGACGCTTCCACCGCCCGTGCCGAGGGCGAGTCGGTGGCCGTACGGCTGCGTTCGGAGGCTGCGGCGGAGGCCGAGCAGCTGCGCGCCGAGGCGCAGGACACCGCGGACCGCATCCGCACCGAGGCGGCAGCGGCGGCGGAGCGGACCGGCGCGGAGGCCGCCGAGGCGCTCTCCGACGCCCAGGAGGAAGCGGCACGGCGCCGCCGGGAGGCCGACGACCTGCTCGCCGACGCGCGCGAGGAGGCGCATCGCGAGCGTTCCCAGGCGCGGGAGCAGAGCGAGGAGTTGCTGTCCTCCGCGCACAAGCGGGTCGAGGAGGCGCAGGCCGAGGCGACGCGGCTGGTGGAGGAGGCCGAGCGCCGCGGCGCGGAGTTGGTCTCCGCCGCCGAGGAGCACGCCGCCTCCGTGCGGAAGTCGGTGTCCGGGCTGCACGAGGCGGCCGAGGCCGAGATCGCCGAGCAGCGGTCGGCGGCCGAGCAGGCCGCGCTCAAGGTGCGCCGCGAGGCCGACGAGGAGTCGGCGGCGGCCAAGTCGCTTGCGGAGCGCACCGTTTCGGAGGCCATCGAGGAGGCGGCCGAGCAGCGTGCGCGCGCCGAGGCCGACGCGGAGCGGGCCCGGTCGGAAGCCGACCGGATGCGGGACGAGGCGCGGCGGGACTCCGCCCGCAAGCTCTCCGAAGCGGCGGAGCAGGCCGACAAGTTGGTCAGCGGGGCGCAGGAGGAGGCGCTCAAGACGGTCGCCGCCTCCGAGAAGCAGTCCGATTCGATGGTCGGCGCCGCCCGCGACGAGGCCGAGCGGCTGGAGCGCGAGGCGAGGTCCGCCGGTACGGAGCTGGTCGAGCGGGCCCGCGAGGACTCCAACACCATGCTGGAGGAGGCCCGCCGGGACGCCACCGCGATCCGGGAGCGGGCCGAGGAGCTGCGCGAGCGCACCGAGAGCGAGGTCGAGGATCTGCACTCCCGGGCGCGCCGGGAGTCGGCCGAGGCGATGAAGTCGGCCGGCGAGCGCTGCGACGCGCTGGTCAAGGCCGCCGAGGAGCAGCTCGCCGAGGCGAAGGAGCGGGCCGAGAAGCAGCTCTCGGAGGCGAGTTCGGAGGCGGGCAAGATCCGTATCGCAGCGGTGCGGAAGGCCGAGGGACTCCTCAACGAGGCCGAGCAGAAGCGTGCGGAGACCGCCGCGGAGGCCCAGCGCATCCGCGACGAGGCGGAGCAGGAGGCGGAGCGCACCGTCGAGCAGAGCCGCAAGGAACTCGACGTGCTCGCCAGGCGCCGCGAGGACATCAACTCCGAGATCTCACGCGTCCAGGCGATGCTCGAATCGCTGGGCGTGGGCGGCGATCTGGGCGCCAAGAGCGGCCCGGCGGAGAAGTCCGGCAAGGGCGCGGACCGCGAGTCCGAGGGCGACGAGGCCGTCGGCGCGGGCGCCGGCGGTGGAAAGAACGGCCGTCCGGCGAAGGGTGGAAAGGGCTCGTAAGTGTGCCAGTCACCTCGCAGCCACCCGAAAGAGCGAGCATTCTCCACATCAAACGGACATCCGCTCGATGACACGCCGCCCCTCCCCCTAGGATTCTCCCAAGCCCTCAACGCTCTCTCCGACAGGAAGCCCATGAGTGACACCTTCGCTGCCGAATTCGCGCCCCCGCGGCGCGGATACGACCGCGAGCGGGTGGACAGGCATGGGGTGCGGTCGGTGTCCGAGCGGGACCAACCCCCCGTCCGCACGGGCCTGTTGGACGAGCGCGCGGAGGTGCTTCAGCGTCAGATGCAGAACGGCAGCAGCGCAGGTAGCACTTCATGATCGACGTCTCACGACACCACGGACCTCCCCTCGCGGGCCACGACCCGACGCGGAGCGGGTACGCCTCCCGGCGCGAGGAGGAGCGCGGCGCATCGCCGGCTCCCTCCCGTCCCCGGGCGACCGACCCTTCCGTCAGTCGCCGTGGTGGGTGAGGAGCGGCCTGGAGCAACTCCCGCCCGGGGCCTGAGCTTTCAGCGCCGGGCAGCGCACGCCCGCGGGACACCGCGACGGCTCACCCCCTTTCCCCGATCACCTCACCGGTCTCATTCGACAGGATTCCCATGAGCGACACTTCCTCCCCCTACGGCTTCGAGCAGGTGCGGCGTGGTTACGACCGCGGTCAGGTGGACGAGCGCATCTCGAAGCTGATCTCCGACCGGGACAACGCGCTGGCGCGCATCACGTCCCTGGAGAAGCGCATCGAGGAGCTCCACCTCGAAACGCAGAACGCCCAGGCCCAGGTCAACGACTCCGAGCCCTCCTACGCCGGCCTCGGTGCCCGCGTGGAGAAGATCCTCCGCCTCGCCGAGGAGGAGGCCAAGGACCTGCGCGAGGAGGCCCGTCGGGCCGCCGAGCAGCACCGCGAGCTCGCCGAGAGCGCCGCGCAGCAGGTCCGGGACGACGCCGAGGCGTACTCCGCCGACCGCAAGGCGAAGGCCGAGGAAGAGGCCGGGCGGATCGCCGAGAAGGCGAAGGGCGAGGCGGCCTCGCTGCGCGCGGAGGCCGAGAAGGACGCCCTGTCCAAGCGCGAGGAGGCCGACGCCCTCTTCGAGGACACCCGTGCCAAGGCCGCCCAGGCCGCCACCGACTTCGAGACGAACCTCGCCAAGCGGCGGGAGCAGTCCGAGCGGGACCTGGCCTCGCGTCAGGCCAAGGCCGAGAAGCGTCTCGCCGAGATCGAGCACCGGGCGGAGCAGCTGCGCCTGGAGGCCGAGAAGCTGCGCACGGACGCCGAGCGGCGTGCGCGCCAGACGGTGGAGACCGCGCAGCGCCAGGCCGAGGACATCGTCGCCGACGCCAACGCCAAGGCGGACCGCGTGCGCAGCGAGTCCGAGCGCGAGCTGACCGCGCTGACCAACCGCAGGGACAGCATCAACGCCCAGCTCACCAACGTCCGCGAGATGCTGGCGAGCGTCACGGGCGCCTCGGTCGCCGCCAGCCTCGGCGTCGAGACCGAGGACGAGGACGACAGCGCCACCAAGAGCGTTCCGGCTCAGCAGACCCGCTGACGCCCGCTCGTCGGTCGCACGCCGTGGCGCCCGGTTCGTCCCGTTCGGGACGATGCCGGGCGCCGCGTGCCGTTCCGCGGCCGTGCGGTCCGGCTCGGACTCCGGCTGCGGCTGCGGCTGCGGAAGCGGCTGGGGTTCCGACTCCGGCCGCGGATTCCGGCGGATCCGGCTCCGCAGTTTGGCGGAGGCATACGTTCCGCTGGCACGGTGTCCCTTGCATCGACTAGCGTCGGCGCATGATCGAGCTAGAGGGGCTGACCAAGCGGTACGGCACCAAGACCGCCGTCGACCGGCTCAGTTTCGGGGTGCGTCCGGGAGTGGTGACCGGCTTCCTCGGGCCGAACGGCGCCGGCAAGTCGACCACCATGCGCATGATGCTCGGCCTGGACAGGCCGACCGCGGGTGACGTCCGGATCGACGGCAAGCACTACGACCAGCTGAAGGACCCGCTGAACTACATCGGCGCGCTGCTGGAGGCCAAGTCGATCCACGGCGGACGCACCGCGCGCAACCACCTGCTCTGCCTCGCGCAGTCCAACGGCATCCCCACCCGGCGGGTGGACGAGGTGCTGGAGCTGGTGGGCCTGGGCGGCGTCGCGAAGAAGCGGCCGAGCGGCTTCTCGCTGGGCATGGGGCAGCGCCTGGGCATCGCCGCGGCGCTGCTCGGCGATCCGCGCATCCTCATGTTCGACGAGCCGGTCAACGGCCTCGACCCCGAGGGCATCCACTGGATCCGCAATCTGATGAAGCATCTGGCCTCCGAGGGCCGCACCGTCTTCGTCTCCAGCCACTTGATGAGTGAGATGGCGCTGACCGCGGAGCACCTCGTGGTGATCGGCCGCGGCAGGCTGCTCGCGGACACCACGATGGAGAGCTTCATCGAGGAGAACTCCCGCACCTACGTACGGCTGCGCACGCCGGAGCCCGAGCGGCTGCGGGACGTGCTGGTCGCCGACGGGCTGGCGCCCGCCGAGGGCGCCGAGGGGGCACTGGAGGTCGAGGGCGCGCAGGCGGTGCGGATCGGTGAGCTCGCCGCCGAGCACCGGCTGGTGCTGCACGAGCTCAGTCCCCAACAGGCGTCGTTGGAGGAGGCGTTCATGCGGCTGACCGCCCAGACCGTCGAGTACCACGCGCACACCGCACTGCCCGGTCCCGGACAGCCGGCCGCACCACCGCCGCCGGGGCAGCAGCAGGGCTGGGGACCGCAGCAGCAGAAGGAAGGATTCTGAGAGCCATGGCCCATCTGACGCGGGTACTCAAGTCGGAGTGGACCAAGGTCACCACCGTCCGCTCCACCCTGTGGACGCTCGTCCTCGCCTTCTTCCTGACCGTCTCCATCGGCATCGCCTTCAGCGCGCTGCTGAAGAACCTCTCCGACGAGGAGCGCGGCGGGCCGCTGGACCCGACGTATGTCAGCTTCAGCGGCATGAGCATGGGTCAGTTGGCGATGGTCGCCTTCGGCGTGCTGGTCGTCTCCGGCGAGTACAGCACCGGAATGATCCGGGCCTCGCTCGGGGCGGTGCCGCAGCGCGGTGTCTTCATGTCGGCCAAGCTCGTCGCCTGCACCGCGCTGGCGCTGGTGGTCGGAATGGTGACCAGTGTGGTCACCTTCTTCGGCAGCCAGTTGGTGCTGGGCGACGAGAAGGCCTCGATCACCGACGACGGCGTGCTGCGCGCGGTGGTGTGCGGCGGCCTCTACATGACGCTGATGGCGCTCTTCTCCATGGGCGTGACCTGGATGCTGCGCAGTCCGCTGCTGGCGTTCAGCATTCTGATGCCGTTCTTCTTCATCGTCTCCGGGATCCTCGGAGTGGTGGAGGCGACCCGCAAGATCGCCCAGTTCCTGCCCGACCAGGCGGGGATGACGATGCTCGCGGTCAACGACCTCACCGATTTCGACCGGGCGTACGGGCCCGGCGGCGCGCTGCTCATCATGCTCGCCTGGGTGGCGGCGGCGCTGATCGGCGGCTACGTCATGCTCAAGCGCCGGGACGCCTGAGCACGCGGGCACTTCCGACGATTCGCGCGTCCCGGTCCATCTCGCACAGCTGACAGCCGCTCCCCGCCCAGCCGGTCGGAGCGGCTGTCACACGTCTGGAGTACGCTCCCCGGGGCCCGGGAACCGGGCCGGCCACCCGTCGGCCGATACCCGGCGGACCGCGAGCGGCACAGGGGCGGAGAGAGATGATCGAGGCCGTCGGCCTGACCAAGAGCTACGGGGACAAGACGGCGGTGTACCAGCTGTCGTTCCAGGTGCGTCCCGGTGTGGTCACCGGCTTCCTCGGGCCGAACGGCTCGGGCAAGTCCACCACCATGCGGATGACCGTCGGGCTCGACGAACCGACCGCGGGCACCGTCACCGTCAACGGGCTGCCGTACCGCCGGCTGCCCAACGCCGCCCGCCAGGTGGGCGCGCTGCTGGACGCCAAGGCCGTGCACGGCGGACGCAGCGCCCGCGAGCATCTGCTCTGCCTCGCCCAGCTCTCCGGGGTGCCGAGTTCCCGGGTGGACGAGGTGATCGACGTCGTCGGCCTGGGCGAGGTCGCCCACAAGCGGTCCAAGGGCTTCTCGCTCGGCATGGGCCAACGGCTCGGTATCGCGGGTGCGTTGCTCGGGGACCCGCCGGTGCTGCTCTTCGACGAGCCGGTCAACGGCCTCGATCCCGAGGGCATCCTGTGGATCCGCAATCTGATGAAGCAGCTGGCCTCCGAGGGCCGCACCGTGCTCGTCTCCAGCCATCTGATGAGCGAGATGGCGCTGACCGCCGACCATCTCATCGTGATCGGCCGCGGCCAGTTGCTGGCCGACATGTCGGTGAAGGACTTCATCGCGCACAACTCCCAGGGCTACGCCCGCGTCCGGGTCCCCGAGGACCGTCCGGACGATCCCGAGAAGCTGCGCACCGCGCTCGCCCGCGCCGGCGGCCAGTTGCTGCCCGAGGAGGACGGCGGGTTCCGGGTGACGGGCCTCGCGCTGCCGCAGATCAGCGACCTCGCGCACGAGGCGGACGTACGGCTCTGGGAGCTGTCGCCGCACCACGCCTCCCTGGAGGAGGCGTACATGCAGATGACCCAGGGAGCGGTGGACTACCGCGCCACGGTCGACGCCCGCAGCTCGCTCCAGCCAGTCCCGCAGGGGATGCCGGGACAGGGCCACGCCCCGCAGGGGCACGGATACCCGGCCGGCCCCGGTCACCCTGCGCAGGCACAGGGACACCCACAACAGGGATATCCGCAGCAGGGGTACGCCCCGCAGCCGATGCCGCAGCAGCCCGGCGCCGGTTACGGCACACCGCCGCCCGGCGGGCACCCGCAGCAGCAGCCCTGGCCCGGTGGCGCCCCCGGCGCCCAGCCGTACGCCGCACCGACGACCGGTGCCCCCACGTCCGACAGCGAGGCCGCCCGATGACCACGCCCCAGCAGCCCGAACACCCGCAGCAGGGCGCGCCGCAGCAGCCGCACCAGCAGGGGCAGCCCCAGCACCCGCACCCCGGCGCACCGCCCCACGCACCGCAGCAGCCGCCGACGACGACGCCGCAGGGCAGCCCGTTCGACACTCCGGCCCCGCCGCAGGGCGCCGCCACTCCCCCGCCGGGACCGCCGCCGGGTCCGTACGCGCCGCAGCAGACGCCACCGCAGCAGCCGTACGGGCAGCAGCCGCAGCAGTACGCCCCGCAGCCCTACGGACAGCAGCCGTACGCTCCTCAGCCGGCCGCTCCGCACGGGCCGCCGCCGGGTTCGCTGCCGCCGGGACCGCCGCCGCAGGCGCCGATGGCCCCGGATGCCGCCGCCCAGCCGTACGCGCCCCAACAGCCGCCGCCCGCACCGCAGTCGGGCGGGTACGGCGGCCAGGGGCAGAGTGGTGCGCCGGCGACCCTGACGAAGGAGCCGCAGCAGACCGACGGCGGCCGGGCACCCGCCGACCAGCCGCCCGGCGGCTTCCCGCAGGGCGGTCAACAGCCGAACGCCGTGCCGCAGCAGGCGGGTTCGGCCGCAGCGGTGGCGCCGTACCAGTCCTCGATGCCGATTCCCAAGACGCATCTGGGCCATGCGCTGGCCTCGGAGTGGACCAAGATCCGCTCGGTGCGGTCGACGGTGTGGGCGCTGGTCACGATGTTCCTGCTCACCCTCGGCATCGGCTTCCTGGTCGGCGTGGGCGTCAACACCGAGGAGCACGCCATCATGGCGGTGCTCGGGCCCAACTTCTACGGGCTGATGTTCGGCCAGCTGGCGATCATCTCGATGGGTGTGCTGGTGATCAGCTCCGAGTACACCACCGGGATGATCCGCACCACCATGACGGCCTGCCCGCAGCGCGCCAGGGTGCTGACCGCGAAGGCGACCGTCTTCTTCCTGCTGTCCTTCATGATGACGCTGCTGGCCACAGGCGTCACCGGACTGCTCAACAACATGATGCTGGGCGGCAAACCGCTGGACGGTTTCGCCGCGAACGAGGCGTCCGAGGAGGCCGGCGAAGCCGTCGCGACCGGCGCGGAGTGGCTCGCCGCGACCGTCGGCGCCTCCCTGTACGTGGCGCTGCTCGGGGTGCTGGCGCTGGCCTTCGGTGCGCTGCTGCGCAGTGCGCCGGCCGCCATCACCATCATGATCGGGCTGGTGCTGATGCCGATCGTGATCTCGTTCTTCCTGCTGATCTCCGAGAAGACCGCGGATCTGAGCGAGAAGTTCCGCGAGTTCTCGCCGCTCAACGGCCTCTCCACGCTGCACCGCTTCCCGATGGCCGGGGACAGCGACGCCACCGGCTGGCCGCTGCTCGGGCTGCTGGCCGGGGTGACGGCCGTGGTGCTGGCAGCCGCGTACACCCGGCTGGCCATCCGCGACGTCTGAGCCCGGACGCGGCCCCGGCGCGGGGTCAACGCACGGCTGAGGCCGGACCGTTCACGGTGAACGGTCCGGCCTCAGCCGTGCGCGGCGGATCGGCGGCTTGTGCACCGCGGGGTACGCGCGGCAGGGGTACGCGGCGGGCGGCGGATCGGTGCGCGGCCGGGCCGGCGATCGGGCGCCGTCGGGTCAGAAGCGGCCGTGGCGGGCGCCGCGGCGGTCCCGGGCGTTCCAGCACCCCTTGTGCCAGTGTCTGCGGTCGTCGCCGTCCCCGTGCTGCGGCCAGGCCACCACATGCGGCACTCCGGGCGGGATCTCCTGCTCGCATCCCGGGCAGCGGTAGTGCTTGACGGCCGCGGCGCCGCTGATGTGCCGCACCGCCCAGTCGTCGCCCTGCCAGCTCTCGGTCCGCTCCAGGCCGTGACGCACGGCCGGTTCGGCACCACCGGGTTTGACGGCACCGCGCGGGCGGTTGCGACGGGGAGACACACGACACCTCGATCGTCCTCGGAGCCGGGGCTCCCGGCTGCTGTGCGGACGCGGCGCTCCCCCACCGCTCCGTCCGCCTTCCCCACCAGGGTACGCACCGTACGGGCCGCCGGCGGCGCCCGATGATCACAACAACCCGGCGGCGAAGCCGTGCCCTGGGCACGTGTCAGCCGTTAGTGCCGTAGAGGGAACGGGAGTTGGCGCCACACGTCTCATGGTCGCGGGCGCCCGCGACCGCGTACGTGTGCGAGGAGACGGCCACACGTCCGGGACCGGCGCCACCCGTCCGCATCGAGTGAGCACTCCGGCCCAGGGCCGGGCCGAAGGAGCTGACAATGCAACTGGGAGCCTTCGTTCTGGCAGGGCAGTTCCCCGGTCAGGGGCACGGTGAGGCCCTGCACCGGGCGGTGCGCAGCGCCGAGGCGGCCGAGAGAGCCGGTCTGGACGCGGTGTGGCTGGCCGAGCACCACTTCGTCCCGTACGGCACCTGCCCGAACGCCGCGACGCTGGCCGGCTACCTGCTCGGCCGGACCGAGCGGATCACCGTCGGCACCGCGGTGAGCGTGCTGCCGAATCTGCACCCGGTGGCGCTCGGCGAGCAGACCGCGATGCTGCACCTGGTGTCCGGGGGCCGCTTCCGGTTGGGGGTGGGGCGCGGCGGCCCATGGGTCGATCTGGAGGTCTTCGGCGGCGGCGTCGACGCCTACGAGCGGTGTTTCCCCGAGGAGTTGGACCTGCTGCTGCGCTGGTTGCGCGAGGAGTCCGTCGGTTCGGACAGCGGGCGGTACCGCTTCCGGGACGTCAGCGTCGTGCCCCGGGCGGGCGACCTCGTCGACAGCGGGCACCCGCAGGAGGATTCGGGCCCGGGCGTGACGGTCGCCTGCATCTCGCCGCAGGGCGTACGGGTCGCGGCGCGGCGCGGGCTGCCGATGCTGCTCGGCATGCACTGCGGGGACGAGGAGAAGGCCGGCATGGTCGCGCTGTGGCGGCGCGAGGCCCAAGCGGCAGGGCATCCGCCCGAGTTGGTGGCCGGCGCGCCGCACGTGTCGGTCGGGGTGGTGCAGATCGCCGACCGCCGCGAGGACGCGGTCGAGGCGCTGACCAAGGCGATGCCGGGCTGGTTCCGGGATGGCCTGGGCGCGTACGTCACCGTGGACGGCAGGGCCCGGGCGATGCGCGACCCGCTCGCCTACACCGAGCTCCTCAGCGAGCTGCATCCGGTCGGCACACCGGAGTTGTGCGCAGAGCGGCTCTCGGCCACGGCCGAACGGACCGGCATCCGGCACTTCGCACTGCTTGCCGAGGGCACCGGCGATCTGGCCGCCACCGAGCTCAATCTGCGGAGGCTCGGCGGCGAGGTGCTGCCACTGCTGACCGGCGGCACGGACCTCCTCGGCACCGAGCGCTGACGACCCGTCGGCGCACGGGCTCCCCCGGCGCCGGAGGACTCGTCGGCGCCGGCGGCCTCGGACGCGTCGCCCGGTTCACCGCGACCACGGCTGGCCGCGGGCGCGGCGGTGGCTGCGGGCGACGCGTCCCGGACGGTCAGCAGTCGCGCAGCACCGGCGACTGGTTGAGCAGCTGGCCGCGCACCGAGGTGAAGCGGGCGAGACGGTCGTCGACGGAGCTGTCCAGGGGGAAAACCGCCACACGGTGGCAGTTCTGGAACGCCAGTCGGACCCCGAAGTGCCGCTCCAGCGCGCCGCGTATGGCGTCGCTGGCCAGTGCGCGCAGGAGCTGGCCGCGCGCCTGCTCGTCCGGAGGCGGCGTCTGGTTGTCGGCGAACTCCCCGCCGTCGACCTGCAGTCGGGCGACCAGGGAGCTGATCATCTCCCAGGCGTACGGGAGGGAAGTCTTGACGCAGTCGACGAACGCGGCTTCGTCGACCTCGCCTCGCTCGGCCTGCTCGAGTAGGGCCGGTGAGACGTCGAGCGACATGTGGTTCTCCTCTCGCGACCCCGACCTGACGGGGCCTTACGGATGGGGCAGAGGGTGCAAAGTGAGACGAGGGCATGCCTGACAGACGGCTGCCGTCTCGCTCGGCAATTCCTCCACTACCTACGGTAAGACCGGATTGCCCGGCCGACCATACGATTGCGCGCACAACTGGCCACCCACAGTGGCCGGTTCATGTGGTTCCGGCGTCTACAAGCCACGCATGAACGGGGCGAAGCAGGGGCGAATCGCGTGCCGCGCCCGGGTTGAAGTAGCGTGGCCGACCATGCGTCTCGTCATCGCCCGCTGCTCCGTGGACTACGCCGGCCGGCTCACCGCCCATCTGCCCTCCGCTCCCAGGCTGATCCTGGTCAAAGCCGATGGATCGGTCTCCATTCACGCCGACGACCGCGCGTACAAACCGCTCAACTGGATGTCCCCGCCGTGCACTTTGAAGGAGGGCGGGGGCGACGGGGACGGCGCGGAGAACGTGTGGACGGTGGTCAACAAGGGCGGCGAAAAGTTGATCATCACGATGGAGGAGGTCCTGCACGACTCCTCCCACGAGTTGGGCGTGGACCCGGGTCTGATCAAGGACGGCGTGGAGGCGCACCTCCAGGAGCTGTTGGCGGACCGGATGGAGACGCTCGGCGAGGGCTGGTCGCTGATCCGCCGGGAGTTCCCGACCGCGATCGGGCCGGTCGACATCCTCGGCCGCGACAAGGACGGTGTGACGGTCGCCGTGGAGATCAAGCGGCGCGGCGAGATCGACGGCGTCGAACAGCTCACCCGCTACCTGGAGTTGCTCAACCGCGACCCCCATCTGGCGCCGGTCAAGGGGGTGTTCGCGGCGCAGGAGATCAAGCCGCAGGCACGCGTACTGGCGACGGACCGCGGCATCAGCTGCGTGACGCTGGACTACAACGCGCTGCGCGGTATCGAGGACGACAAGCTGCGCCTCTTCTGACGCCACTCGCGGGCCACCGCTGACACGCCTCGCGGCGGACGCGCCACCGGGAGCCGTCCCACGCCGGGAGCGGCCCCGCCGACGGGGCTGCCGCGGGCACGGCGCTCACCTCGGCTCCGCCGATGCGGTGGACGGCGGTGGCGCGGGCACGCGGGTGCGCGGGCACGCGGGCACGCGGTGGGCGCAACTCGCTTCCCGCACCGCCTGTTCGAGGCCGCATCGCCGCCCGTACGGAGCCGCGTCCGCCGTCCGGCGGGTGCGGCTCAGCCTATGGTGAGGCCGCCGTCGCCGGCCGGAGGAGACTGCGGGTCGGTCTGCTCCGGCTGCGAGGACGACGGGCTCGGGCCCGAGGGAGCGCTGGGCCCCGGCAGGGACTCGCTCTCCGACGGGTCGTCGGTCGGCTCCGGGTCGGTCGGCTCGTCCGTGGGATCGCTCGGATCGTCGGTCGGCTCGGGGTCGCTCGGCTCGTCCGTCGGCTCGGTGGGATCGTCGGTCGGCTCGGGGTCGCTCGGCTCGTCGGTCGGCGTGGTGGGGTCGTCGGTCGGAGTGGTCGGGTCGTCCGACGGGGTCGGCGAGGTGGGGTCGTCCGAGGAGGGCGACTCGCTCGGCGACGGCGACTCGTCGGACTCGGAGGGCTCGGGCTTCGGGTCCCGCGAGGTCGGATCGTCCTCCGGCCCCTCCACCGGAACGTCGTCGGCGTCCTGCGAGGAGGAGGTGTCGGGCTTGACGTTGTCCCCGGGGTCCTCGCCGCCGGAGACGTTCCCGACGGTGAACATGGCGCCGAGCGCCACGGCGAGGAGCGCGCCCGCGCCCACCGCGGCCACATTGCGTTTCGTGGTGCCCAGCACCGGTGCCCGTCGCTCGCGCTCGGGGACGGCGGCGCCCACCACCGTGGCGTCCGACGCGTCCGGTTCACCCGGGTCGCCCGCGAACGGAACCGCCGCGGCGACGGCGGTCGGGGCCGTACCGTCCTCGGACGCACCGGCGAACGCCTGCGGTGCGGCCGCGGCAGCGACGGAGGGCGTACCGAGAGCGAGCGTGGAACGGTCCTCGACCAGGGCGAGCGCACGGCGGCCCGCGACGGCGCCGCGCTTGTCGGCCAGCGCGCCGCGCAGCGCGATCGACGCCTCCAGCTCCGAACGGGCCCGCTCCACATTGCCCAGGCACAGGGCGAGCACGCCCAACTCGTGGTGGAAGTACGCCTCTTCGGCCACCTCGCCGGCGAGACGCGCCGCCTCCTGACCTCCGCGCAGCGCCTGCTCCCACGCCGACCAGTGCAGGGCGGCGGCGAGCACCGGAGCGGTGGTGTGCGCGAGCAGCGCGGCGGAGCTGGAGTGGCCGCCGGTCCTGGTGCCGCGGATCGCCGCGAGCACGGCGGGGGCCTCGGCCGCCACCCGATCCGGGGTGACCGAGGGGTGGCCCGCCCACCAGGCGTAGTGCTGGGCGGCACGGAGTGCGCGGTCGGCGTTGCCCTCGGCGTCGGTGAAACCGTCGGCGGCCAGTTGGGCGGCGAGGTCTCCGGAGAGTCGGTATCCGCTGCCGGTGGCGGTGACCAGTCCCGCGGCGGTCAGCTCGGCGAGCGCCGCGTCCCCCTGCGGATCGTCCACCAGGGCGGGCAGATGCGACTGGTGAGGCATCTCGCCGTCCAGCGCGACGCCGTAGCGCAGCGACTCGCGGCCGAGCCCGCTGAGCGTCCCGGCCACCGCCAGCGGGGTCAACCCCACGGTGAGCGCGGGGAGTTCGGCCGCGGGCACGGAATCCCGTGCCTCGGGGTGTCCGCCCGAGCCCCCTTGTGCCCCCTCGGGCCCGTCCGGCGCACCGAGCCCGTCGCGGTGCCGCAGCACCGCACCGGCCTGGAGGAACCGCAGCGGCAGACCCTCGGACTCGAACCACAGGTCCGCGGCCCAGTCGAACTCGTCCTGCCGGAGCGGACGCCCGACGGCGTGCTCCAGGATCCCGGTGCTCGCCTCGCGGCTGAGCCCGGGCAGCACGACCTCGGTGAGCGTGCTCTCGCTGGAGCCCGCCGCGATGTCGGGCGTCGCGGAGACCAGGAAGGCGCATTCGGGAGTCAGCCGGAGCAGTTCGTCGAGCGCGGCGCCGCCGAAGGCCACGTCGTCGAGGACCACGACCGCGCCGATGTCGCTGACGGCGGCGAGGAGTTCGCTGCGGCCCAGCCGGTGCCAGGGGGCGTGGAAGACGGCCGCGTACAGCTCGTGCAGCAGGTCGGAGGGGGTGCGGCGGTGACCGCCGAGGCGGATCACCCCGTCCGGCGCCAGGCCGGCGCAGTCCTCGGCGACGGCGTTCAGCAGCGCGGTGCGGCCCGATCCGGGCCGGCCCACGAGCCGTACCGAACGGCCTCTGGAGAGGAGCCGCACCAGCCGCTCGCGCTCCTCCTGCCGCTCCAGCAGGGGAAGCTGCTCGGTGATCTCGGCCGACGGGCCGACCGGCGGGCTGGGCGCGGCGGCCCGCTGGTACGCCTCGCGCGCCTCGGCGGTGTGACGTGCCGGCGGCGCGGGCAGGTCCGCGGGCGGGCAGATCTCGATCTCGCTGCCGTCGACGGGGTTGACGGTCAGCAGATACTCGTCCGCAACCAGCTGCACGGTCCTGGCCAGCGCACCGCTGTCCCGGCCGTCCCGACCCTGCGGGCCCCGGTGCGTCGGGTCCATGGTTCCAAGCCCCCCAGACGTGGTGGTCGCCGTACTCCCGGGCCACCTTCTGCGACAGTCAACCGAACCCTAGACCTTTGTTCGGTTCGACCACAGGGCACCCCCGGGCGGCGACCGGAATCGTCACGGCTTTGTGAGCGTTCCGCCGTCCTGGCCGCCGTCGTCCAGCGCTGGGTACTCGGCACGCTGCCGTTCGTGCACACCGGCGGCGTGCGCATGGGTACCTTCGTACCGGTTGTACTGCTCGTACCGTTTGTACCGCTCGTACCGTTCGGGCCGGTTGCTCCGGCTCTCGTACGCCTGCCCCAAGTGCTGCTGGCTTTCGCGCACTTCGCCCGGAAACATCCCGCTCGCCGTGTCGCCGCCGTCACGCGGTGCGCCGATGGCGGCGCCCTCGATGGCCAGGATGCGGTGCAACCGCGTCGCCACCAGAAGCCGCTGCATCTGCGGCGGCACGGAGCGCAGCACGAGCCGGCGCCCACAGCGCCCCGCTCTGCGGTGGGCACCCATGATCACGCCGAGCCCGGTGGCGTCCCAGGAGTCCAGCGCGCCCAGGTCGAGCACGAGGTCGCCCTGACCTCCGTCGAGCGCGGTGTGCAGGCTGGTACGGGCGTCCGCTGCGCTGCGGACGTCGAGGCGCCCCCCGACGACCAACTCGGCGTGGTCGCCCCTGATGTGCATATACGCTCCCTGTGCGTTCTCGTTCTGTCGTCTCTCGATGGCCTTCGTGCCACTGTCGCGCGGCCCGCGCCGCGACGGATCGCGCCGCACGGACGGTTGCGCGGCTCCACCCGACTGACTGCGGTTCAGCCGACGAAGTTCCTGTTCAGGGCGGAACCGTCGCCGAAATCACCCGCGCGAGTGAGATCGCGTACGGGCTGTGGCCACCGCCGGTAGGGCCTTGGCGGTGGCTTCGCCGTCGCCGGAACCACCGCCGCCGCGCGGACGCCGCCGCCCACAACTCGACGGAACCCGTGCCGGCCGCGGCCCCGAGCGGTCCGCGGCGTCAACGGTCCCGGCCGCCCGAGCCGTCCACGCGGTCCGCACAGTCCGCACGGTCCGTGCAACCGTGCGGGCCGATGGGCCGAAGTGCCCGGTCAGTGCTGGTAGAAGCCCTCGCCGCTCTTGCGCCCCAGGTCGCCCGCGTCGACCATCCGGCGCATCCGCTCGGGAGCGGCGAACTTCTCGTCCCGCGACTCGGCGTAGATGTTGTCCGCCGCGTGCAGCAGGATGTCGACGCCGGTGAGGTCGGCGGTGGCCAACGGCCCCATGGCGTGACCGAAGCCCAGGCGGCAGGCGATGTCGATGTCCTCGGCGCTGGCGACGCCGGACTCCTGGAGCTTGGCCGCCTCGACCACCAGGGCGGTGATCAGGCGGGTGGTGACGAAGCCGGCGACGTCACGGTTGACGACGATGCAGGTCTTGCCCACGCTTTCGGCGAACTCCCTGGTGGTGGCGAGAGTTTCGTCGCTCGTCTTCAGCCCGCGCACGAGTTCGCAGAGCTTCATCATCGGGACCGGCGAGAAGAAGTGCGCGCCCACGACCTGCTCGGGGCGCCCGGTGACCGCCGCGATCTTGGTGATCGGGATGGCCGAGGTGTTGGAGGCCAGCACCGCGTCGTCCCGGGTCAGCTTGTCCAGCGCCCGGAAGATCTCCTGCTTGACCTCGAGCTTCTCGAACACCGCCTCCACGACGATGTCCGCGTCGGCCACCGCGTCGAGGTCGGTGGTGGTCGTGATCCGTGCCAGGGCGTCCGAGGCGTCCTGCTCGCCGAGCTTCTCCTTGGCGACGAACTTGGCGTACGACGCCTCGATACCGCTCCTGCCGCGAGCCAGCGCCTCATCGGTGACATCCCGCAGCACCACGTCCCACCCCGCCTGGGCGGAGACCTGGGCGATGCCCGAGCCCATCAGTCCGGCTCCGATGACGGCAAGCTTCCTGGCCACGTGTGCGTCCCCTCTACGTGTCCCCGCCGACTCGCGGGGTCGGGTACAACACCGGGTGCGCCAGGGGCGGTTGCCCGGTGTGGTGCTGGCTTGACCGGCCCGCCGCACGCGTGCGCGGGACCCGGTGCACGACGTCCGCCGGTCCCGCACGAACTGCGGCCGGGCGACGGAGCGTCAGTGCTCTCAGGCGGAGACTAGCGTCCGTGGGCGCCCGGTGGGGAACGAAGAGATGCGCGTCACGTCTCACCAGATGGACATCACACCCACGAGTGGACCGCTGGTCCCCTCCGTGTCGCCGTGAACGCCGTGAGTGGTCGCCCGACCGCCCAAGTCCGGCCTCCACGGGCCCTGTTGGCCGCGGCCGGCCGGGTGCGCGGCGACGGCAGCGGCCCCGGGCACCCGCGTAGTCTCGAAGCATGGTCAATCTGACGCGCATCTACACCCGTACCGGCGACAAGGGCAGCACCGCCCTGGGCGACATGAGCCGCACCGCCAAGACCGACTCCCGGATCGCCGCGTACGCCGACGCCAACGAGGCCAACGCCGCGATCGGCGTGGCGCTGGCGCTCGGCGAGCTCCCCGAGGGCGTACGCGAGGTCCTGGTACGGGTGCAGAACGATCTGTTCGACGTGGGCGCGGACCTCAGCACCCCGGTGGTCGCGGAGCCGGAGTTCCCGCCCCTGCGGGTGGAACAGACCTACGTCGACCGGCTGGAGGCCGACTGCGACGCCTACAACGCGGAGCTGGAGAAGCTGCGCAGCTTCATCCTCCCGGGAGGCACCGCGGGCGCCGCCCTGCTCCACCAGGCGTGCACCGTCGTACGCCGTGCCGAGCGCTCCACCTGGCGGGCGATGGAGGAGCACGGCGAAAGCATGAACGCCCTCACCGCCACCTACCTCAACCGCCTCTCGGACCTGCTGTTCATCCTCGCCCGCACCGCCAACAAGTCGGTCGGGGACGTGCTGTGGGTGCCGGGCGAGAACCGCTGACGCACCCCTGCTCCGGGCCGGGCCTCAGCGCCCGCCCGGACCGGAGTACGGCTCCGCGGCGCGGTCCCGTGCCGGGTCGGTGTCGCGGTCGCGGTGGGCGCTCTCCCGGCCCTGGTGCCGGGCGGCCTCCCCGTCGTGGTGGTGGGCGGGCGGGACGGCTTCCGGGCCGCGCTTGGGCCACAGGGTGTAACTCCCCGCCCAGATCACGCAGATGACCGAGACGAGGCCCATCTTGGCCTGCCAGTCGCGCAGCGTCGTCGACTGGCCGTCGTCGCCCACGTACAGGATCGCGGCCTGCAGCAGCACCGCCGCGATGCCCGCGCCCAGGATCGCGCGCGCCGCCATCTTCCACTCGTGCAGCGCCCGTGCCATCCCGTACCGGGGCGGTTTCGCCGGACGCGGGGCGCCCGCGAAGCGGTGGGCGAAGTGGCCGTCGGCCCAGCGGATGAAGTAGTGGGCGTGGGTGACGGTGAAGCCGATGTAGACGGCCGCCAGCCCGTGTTTGAAGCCGGGGGTCGCACCGTTGCGCAGGTCGACGGCGGTGACGGCGAGCAGCAGCAGTTCCAGCAGCGGCTCGCAGAGCAGAACGGCGGCGCCCAGGCGCGGCATCCGTGCCAGATAGCGAAGCGCCAGCCCGGCGGCGAGGAGCACCCAGAAGGCGACCTCGCAGATGACGATCAGAGCGACGATCACGTCGGCCTCAGCCCTTTCGCGGAGTGGGTTTGCTGTCTCCAGCTTCCTCCGCGAACGGGCCGAAACCGTCGTCACCGGCGACGATCCCGTACTGCATCCTTCGATGTACCCGCCCGGCCCCGGCGTGCCCCCGCGCCCCGCGCGGGCAGGTGCCGCAGGGCTCCGCGGTGGCCTCCGGCTGCGAGTCCGGCTCCGGCTGCGTGCGAGCGGCGCCCAAGCTCAGACCGGGCTCAGAGCACGATGCCCAGGACGAGCAGCACCGCGCCGCCCAGCAGGATCACCCCGGCCATCGTGCCGCCGATCATCAGCTCGCGCGTCTCGTCCTTCAGCAGCTCGCGCTCGGACTTGGCGGAGACGATGTACTCGCCGGACTCGGCCGGCTTGCCGATCTCCAGATAGCCGTTGACGTCGCTCGCCTCGCCGTGGACGAACAGCTGCACGCCCTCGCGCAGCACCCACTCCTCGTGCTTGAAGCCGACGGTGCCGCCGTGGCCGCCGAAGGTGAGCGGTCCGACGCTGACGCCGCCCCTGTCCCCCTGCTGCTGGACGAAGTTGTTCAGCGGCTTCGCCGCACCGACGACGTCCGCGCCCGAGGGGCGGACCACCACCTTGCCGCTCGCGTCCTCGACGAAGAAGGCGGTGCCGCTGCGGTGCTGGGACACCACCTCGTGGCGGGTCTCCTTCTGGCGGCGGCCCTTGCTGTCCCGGCGGAACTCCTCGTACTTGCGGGTGATCTTGTGCCGGTGCCACACGCACCGGATCTCCTTGAGCTGCGAGGTGATCAGCCCGTCCCGGTGCGCCCGGGCAACCCCGACCACCTCGCACGGGTAGCGGAAGTGGCCCGGCCCGGCGGCCTCCGCGGCGGCCTGCTGCATGGCGCGCAGATCGCTGATCGTCACGGTCTCGGTGCGTTCCAGCCGGTTTATTCGCTCGTTGGTCCCCCGGACCTTGAAGGCCACCAGGGCTCCGAACGCCAGCGCGGCCAGCCCGATCAGAATCATCGCCATGGTGCCTCCCCCAGTGCCGTGCGGAACGTCGGAGACTCTACCGGCGGCATGCTGGGATGGACCATGTGACTGCCGCGACCCCCGCACCGGACGGTGCCCCGCCCACCGAGCGCCGACTCCTGCGGCTGCGCCCGCACCGCGACGATGTGCTGATCGCGCTCGCCGGCGCGCTCGGCGGACTCTTCCTCTGGTCCCAGGGCCTCTTCAACAACGTCCCGCAGGCCGACCGTTACGGCGCGCACAGCCTGATCCCGCTGGCGGTGATGTGCCTGGCGGTGCTCGGCCGGCGCACCGCGCAGCCGTGGGCGCTGCTGGTCGGGCTGCTCGCCCTGGTCGGTGATCTGTTCACCGCCTCGCTGCTGGTGACGATCCTGCTCTTCTCCGACCTGGTCTACGCCGCGGTGATGTACGGCAACGCGCGACTCTCCCGTGCGATGGTCCCGGCCAGCGTCGCACTGACCCTGGCCACCACCATCGGGGCGCTCGCCGCACTGGGCGATCCGGAGGCGTTCCTGATCGGCCTGGTGGTCAGCCTGATCACCACCTTCCCCGCCGGCACCGGGCTGCTGGTCCGCCGGCACCGCGAGGAGGCGGCGTACGAGCGGCTGCGCGCCGAACAGACGGCGCTGCTGGCCGAGATGGACCGCACCCAGGCGGTGAACGCCGAACGGGCCCGGATGGCACGGGAGTTGCACGATGTGGTGGCCGGCCACCTGTCGGCCATCGCGGTGCACTCCACCGCGGCCCAGACCCTCGACGACCACGCCGCGACGCAGCGCGCCCTCGGTGTCATCCGGGACAACAGCGTGCAGGGCCTGGCCGAGATGCGGCGGCTGATCGAACTGCTGCGCACCACCGGCGGCGAGGACGGGGAACCCGCGCCGGTGCCGACCCTCGCCGGGCTGCCCGCGCTGGTGGAACGGGCCCGCGGCAGCGGCACGGAGCACGGACTGCGCTTCGTGCTCGACCACGGGCGCGACAGCTCCGCGGCCTCCCCGCGACTGCCCGCGCCGGTCGAACTGGCCGCCTACCGGCTCGTCCAGGAGTCGCTCACCAACGCGCTGAAGCACTCCGGGCCGGGCACGGTCACCGTACGCCTCGCCCGTGAACGCGCCGGCACGGGCACGGGCACCGGTACCGGCACGCCGCCGGTCGCAACGGTCGGCGGCGGCACGGCCGCGGAGACTCTCGTCGTCACCGTCGAGAACCCGCTCGGCCCGGACGGCGGACCGCGCGTACCGGGTACGGGCACCGGCCTGGTAGGCATGCGGGAGCGAGTGGCCCTGCTGGGCGGCGAGTTCAACGCCGGTCCGCAGCAGGGGAGTTGGCTGGTGCGTGCGGTACTTCCGCTGGACGAAGGAGCTGGACACAGGTGAGCGCAGTGCGGGTGTTGGTCGCGGAGGACCAGGCGGCCGTCCGGTCGGGGCTGGTCCTCATCCTCGGCAACGCGCCCGGCATCGAGGTGGTCGGCGAGGCCGCGGACGGCGAGGAGGCGGTCGCACTCGCCCGCAGCCTGCGCCCGGACCTGGTCCTGATGGACGTCCAGATGCCCCGGCTGGACGGGGTCGCCGCCACCCGGGCGCTCACCGCCGACGCCGTCTGCGACGTACTGGTGCTCACCACCTTCGACCTCGACGAGTACGTCTTCGGGGCACTGCGCGCCGGCGCGGCCGGCTTCCTCCTCAAGGACACCGACGCCGCCACTCTCGTCGAGGCGGTACGCACGGTGGCACGCGGGGACGGAATGATCTCCCCGGCCGTCACCCGGCGCCTGATCCGCCAGTTCGCCTCCCCCGCGGCAGCGCCCGGCCGAACGCCACCGCCGGAGCTCGCCACCCTCACCGCCAGGGAGCGCGAGGTGCTCGTCCGGCTCGGCGAGGGCCTGTCCAACGCGCAGATGGCCGGCGCCCTGTCGATGGCCGAGGCGACGGTGAAGACCCACGTCAGCAGAGTGCTGCACAAGCTCGGCCTGAAAAGCCGCACACAGGCAGCGGTGCTTGCCGGAGAATGGGGCGTACGCGGCGGCGACTGAGAGGCGGACCGGCCAGTGGACGCAGACAGCACAGCGCCGCCCGCCGTACGACTGCGCGAAGCGGTCGGCGAGGACGGCCCGTTCCTCGTCGAGATGCTGGGTGCCGCGGCCAACTGGTCGCCGGAGCGCGAGCGGGTCAGCCGCGTCCATCTGCTCGCCGACCGGGCCACCGCGCGCTACGTCGAGGGCTGGCCGCGCACCGGCGACCTCGGGCTGATCGCCGAGACCGCGCGGCAGGAGCCGGTGGGCGCGGCCTGGTTGCGGCTCTTCCCCGCGGAGGACGCCGGCTACGGCTTCGTCGGCCCGGACGTGCCGGAGCTGAGCCTGGGCGTGGTGCCGGCGTGGCGGGGACGGGGTGTGGGGCGTGCGCTGCTCAGAGCTCTGCGGTGGCGGGCCCGCGAGGCCGGCCACCGGGCTCTCTCGCTGAGCGTCGAACGGGCCAACAGAGCGCGCGAGCTCTATCTCTCCGAGGGGTTCACCACCGTGCGCGCGGACGGCGACGCGGACACCATGAAACTCTCGCTCAGCCCCGGCACCCGTCCGGACCGCTGACGGCCGACGCGGCGCCCCGAGCGGTACGGCCGACACCGGCGCCGGGCAGCGGCGCGGTGCGCAAACCCCGTCGGTTCAGGCGACGTTGACGCGCTGGCCGGGCGGGGCCGCCTCCAGCCAGGCGAGGAAACCGGTGAGCGCGTCCTCGCTCATCGCCAGCTCCACCCGCGTGCCCTGCAAGCGGCAGGCGAGTACGACGGCGTCGGACAGGAGCGCCAACTCCTCCTCGCCCTGCGGGGTGCGGCGCTCCAGCACCTCGATCGCCTCGCGCTGGAGCAGCCTTCGCGGGCGCGGCGCGTAGGAGAAGACGCGGAACCACTCCACCCGGTCGCCCCGGTAGCGGGCGACGCCGTAGCTCCAGCCCTTGCCCTTGGAGTCGACGGACTGCTCGGCCGGGATGTCCCAGCGCAGGCTGCAGTCGAACGTTCCTCCGGAACGCTGGATGAGCCGGCGGCGCAGCCCGAAGACGAACAGTCCCAGCACCACAAGCAGCAGGAACAGTCCGCACAGCAGCAGAGCGAGGACCATCGTTCACTGACCTCCTCGCTCAATCCCGCGCATCCGCACGCCCGGTGCGGAACGCATCTGTGATGGCTTCAGCCGCGGACCGGCAAGGAACAGTGTTCCAGGCCCGTCCGCGGCTGATTGACGACTCGATTCGGGCTCAGCGTGCGACCGCCACAGCCCGGAGACGGACATCCGCGCGCCGCTCGGCGGCAGCGTCCTGATCGGCCTTCGCGGCGTCCAGCGCACGCTCCGCGCGCTCGACGTCGATCTCGTACGACAGCTCGGCGATCTCGGCGAGAAGCGAGAGCTTGTCGTCCGCGAAGGAGATGAACCCGCCGTGCACCGCAGCGATCACGGTGCCGTCCTTGCCCAGCTCGTCCTCACCGGTCGTACGGATGGTGACCGGGCCGGACGCCAGCACACCCAGCAGTGGCTGGTGGCCGGGCATGATGCCGATCTCACCCGACGAGGTGCGCGCGACGACCAGGCTGGCCTTGCCCGACCAGACCTTGCGGTCGGCGGCGACCAACTCGACGTGCAGCTCAGCCACAGTGGCTCCTCTACAGGGGTGTAACTGGGGTTGTCACAGGATAGGGGGTGTGCCGTGGTCGGGGACGGGCGGACCCGCCCCCGACCGGAAGCGGGGGTCAGGAGACGCCCAGCTCCTTGGCCTTGGCCTTCAGGTCGTCCAGGCCACCGCACATGAAGAACGCCTGCTCGGGGAAGTGGTCGTAGTCGCCGTCGGCGATCGCGTTGAACGCGGCGATCGACTCGTCCAGCGGTACGTCCGATCCGTCGAGACCGGTGAACTGCTTCGCCGCGTGGGTGTTCTGCGACAGGAAGCGCTCGATACGACGGGCGCGGTGGACGGTGAGCTTGTCCTCCTCGCCGAGCTCGTCGATGCCGAGAATGGCGATGATGTCCTGGAGGTCCTTGTACTTCTGCAGGATTCCCTTGACACGGGAGGCCGTGTCGTAGTGCTCCTGGCTGATGAAGCGCGGGTCCAGAATCCGGGAGGTGGAGTCCAGCGGGTCCACCGCCGGGTAGATGCCCTTCTCCGAGATCGGACGCGAGAGCACGGTGGTCGCGTCCAGGTGGGCGAAGGTCGTCGCCGGGGCCGGGTCGGTGAGGTCGTCCGCCGGCACGTAGATCGCCTGCATGGAGGTGATCGAGTGGCCACGGGTGGAGGTGATGCGCTCCTGGAGCACACCCATCTCGTCGGCCAGGTTCGGCTGGTAGCCCACCGCGGAGGGCATGCGGCCGAGCAGCGTGGAGACCTCGGAACCGGCCTGGGTGAAGCGGAAGATGTTGTCGATGAAGAACAGCACGTCCTGCTTCTGCACATCGCGGAAGTACTCCGCCATGGTCAGACCGGCCAGGGCGACGCGCAGACGCGTCCCCGGCGGCTCGTCCATCTGACCGAAGACCAGCGCGGTCTGCGGGAGAACGCCGGACTCGGCCATCTCCTCGATCAGGTCGTTGCCCTCACGGGTGCGCTCGCCCACACCGGCGAAGACGGAAACGCCCTCGTGCAGCTTGGCCACACGCATGATCATTTCCTGGATGAGCACGGTCTTACCGACGCCGGCGCCGCCGAACAGACCGATCTTGCCGCCCTTGACGTACGGGGTCAGCAGGTCGACGACCTTCAGGCCGGTCTCGAACATCTCGGTCTTCGACTCGAGCTGGTCGAACGCCGGGGCCTTGCGGTGGATGGCCCACCGCTCGGTGACCTCGGACTCGGCCTCCGGCTCGTTCAGGATCTTGCCCAGGGTGTTGAACACCCGGCCCTTGGTGACGTCGCCGACGGGCACGGTGATGCCCTCGCCGGTGTCGGTCACCGCGGCCTGGCGGACCAGGCCGTCGGTGGGCTCCATGGAGATGGCGCGGACCACGCCCTCGCCGAGGTGCTGGGCGACCTCGAGGGTCAGCTTCTTGAGCTTGCCCTCCTCGGCCGGGTCCGGGACCGCGACGTTCAGCGCGTTGTAGATCTCGGGCATCGCGTCGACGGGGAACTCCACGTCGACGACCGGGCCGATGACCCGCGCGACGCGGCCCGTGGCGACGGGCGTCTCAACAGTGGTGGTCATAGTTATCGGTCACTCCCCGCAGACGCGTCGGCAAGCGCGCTGGCTCCGCCGACGATCTCGCTGATTTCCTGGGTGATGTCGGCCTGACGGGCCGCGTTGGCAAGCCGCTTGAGCGACTTGATGAGGTCTTCCGCGTTGTCGGTCGCCGACTTCATCGCCCGGCGGCGGGCGGCGTGCTCGGAGGCAGCCGCCTGCAGAAGGGCGTTGTAGATACGGCTCTCGACGTAGCGCGGAAGCAGCGCGTCCAGTACTTCCTCGGCCGACGGCTCGAATTCGTACAGCGCGTGCACTCGGTCGCTCATGAAGACCTGGGCGGACTCCTCGGCGGTCTTCTCGAAGCTGAGCGGCAGCATCCGGCGCTCGACCGGGGTCTGCGTCATCATCGAGACGAACTCCGTGAAGACGATGTGGAGTTCGTCCACGCCGCCCTCTGCGGTGTCCTGCGTCAGGGCCTCGATCAGCGGCGCCGCGACGGCCTTGGCGTCGGCGTACGTCGGACTGTCCGTGAAACCGGTCCAGGTCTCCTCGACCTTGCGCTCACGGAAGTTGTAGTACGCCACACCCTTGCGTCCGACGACGTACGTCTGCACGTCCTTGCGGTCGTGCGTCAGTTCGCTCGTCAGGTGCTCGGCGGCCTTGATCGCGTTGCTGGAGTAACCGCCGGCCAGACCGCGGTCGCTCGTGATGAGCAGCACCGCAGCACGCTTCGGGTTCTCCACCTCGGTGGTGAGCGGGTGCTTGACGTCCGCACCGTGCGCCACCGCGGTGACCGCGGAGGTCAGCTCGTCGGCGTACGGAGTGGACGCCGCGACCTGCCGCTGCGCCTTGATGATGCGCGAGGCCGCGATCATCTCCATCGCCTTGGTGATCTTCTTGGTCGCGGAGACGGATTTGATCCGCCTCTTGTAGACCCTGATCTGGGCACCCATCGTCAGCCCTCGCCCAGCAGCTTGCCGTCCGCGGTCTCGAACTGCTGCTTGAAGGAGTTGACGGTCTCACGCAGCTTCTGGAGCGTGTCGTCGGACATCTTGGCACCCTCGCGGATGCTCGTCATGAGGTCCTTGTGCTCGCGGCGCATGAAGTCCAGCAGCTCGGTCTCGAAGCGGCGGATGTCGCCGACCGGGACCTCGTCCATCAGACCGTTGGTGCCGGACCAGACGGAGACGACCTGCTCCTCGGTCGGGAACGGCTTGTACTGCGGCTGCTTCAGCAGCTCGACCATCCGCTGACCGCGCTCCAGCGACGCCTTGGACGCGGCGTCCAGGTCCGAACCGAAGGCGGCGAACGCCTCCAGCTCACGGAACTGGGCCAGGTCCACACGGAGCGAACCGGTGATCTGCCGGATCGCCTTGTGCTGGGCGGAACCACCCACGCGGGAGACCGAGATACCGACGTTCAGCGCCGGCCGCTGGCCCGCGTTGAACAGGTCCGACTCCAGGAAGCACTGGCCGTCGGTGATGGAGATGACGTTGGTCGGAATGAACGCCGACACGTCGTTCGCCTTGGTCTCGACGATCGGCAGACCGGTCATCGAACCGGCGCCCATCTCGTCGGAGAGCTTGGCGCAGCGCTCCAGCAGCCGGGAGTGCAGGTAGAAGACGTCGCCCGGGTACGCCTCACGGCCCGGCGGACGACGCAGCAGCAGCGAGACGGCGCGGTAGGCGTCGGCCTGCTTGGACAGGTCGTCGAAGACGATCAGGACGTGCTTGCCCTGGTACATCCACTCCTGGCCGATGGCCGAACCGGTGTACGGCGCCAGGTACTTGAAGCCGGCCGGGTCGGACGCGGGCGCGGAGACGATCGTCGTGTACTCCAGCGCGCCGGCCTCCTCCAGGGCACCGCGCACGGACGCGATGGTGGAGCCCTTCTGGCCGATGGCGACGTAGATGCAGCGGACCTGCTTCTTCGGGTCGCCGCTGCGCCAGTTGGCGCGCTGGTTGATGATCGTGTCGACCGCCAGCGCCGTCTTGCCGGTCTGCCGGTCGCCGATGATCAGCTGACGCTGACCGCGGCCGATCGGGGTCATGGTGTCGACGGCCTTGTAGCCGGTCTCCATCGGCTCGTGCACCGACTTGCGCTGCATGACCGTGGGGGCCTGCAGCTCCAGCGCGCGACGACCGGTGGTCTCGATCTCGCCGAGGCCGTCGACCGGGGCGCCCAGCGGGTCCACGACGCGGCCGAGGTAGCCGTCGCCGACCGGAACCGAGAGCACCTCGCCGGTGCGGTGCACCGGCTGGCCCTCCTCGATGCCGCTGAACTCACCGAGGACGACCGCACCTACCTCGCGCTCCTCGAGGTTGAGGGCGAGACCGAGGGTGCCGTCCTCGAACTTCAGCAGCTCGTTCGCCATGACCGAGGGAAGACCCTCGACCTTGGCGATGCCGTCACCGGCATAGCTGACCGTGCCGACCTCTTCGCGCGAGGCCGCGTCCGGCGAGTACGACTGGACAAAGTCCTCCAGCGCACCCCGGATCTCATCCGGCCGGATCGTGAGCTCCGCCATCTGGGTTCCCTGCTCTCCTTGTTGGGCCCGTATATATCTGCTACGGCCCAACTCGGGCCGCTAAGTACTGCTTGTTGAGTTGGTGTGGCCGGCTCAGCCGGCCATCCGCCGCTCGACGTCCTGGATACGGTCGCCGACGGTGCCGTTCATGACCTCGTCGCCGATCTTCACCAGGATTCCGCCGCGGACCTCGGGGTCCACGTCGAGGTTCAGATGAACCTCACGGCCGTACAGCCGGGTGAGGGCCGCACCGAGACGCCGCTTCTGCTCGTCGCTGAGCGGCACCGCCGAGGTGACGACGGCCACCGACCGGTTCCTGCGCTCCGCTGCCAGCTTGGAGAGGGCGTCGAGGCCACCCTCCAGGCTACGTCCCCGCGGCTGACCGACCAGCCTGATCACCAGACGCTCGGTGGTGGGCCGGGCCCGACCGCCGAGGAGCCGGCGAAGCAGCTCGGTCTGCGCGCTCTTGAACGAGGGCTGGTCGCCCTTGCCGCTGAGCGCCGCCCGCAGGTCGGGCGAGGTGCCGACGATCCGACCGAAGCGGAAGATCTCGTCCTCCACGTCGTCCAGACTGCCGTCGCGCTCGGCCGCGGTGAGGTCGGCGACGTCCGCCAGCTCCTCGACCGCGTCCGTCAGATCGCGCGGACGCGACCAGCGGGACCTGACCATGCCGGACACCAGGTCGACGGTCTCGCCGCCGACCTTGTCGCCCAGCAGACGGGCCACCAGCTCGGCCTTGGCCTCGCCGGACTGCGCCGGGTCGGTGAAGACCCGACGCAACGACACCTCGCGGTCGAGCAGGGCGGTGACGGCGGCCAGCTCGTCGGCGATCTTGACGGCGTCGACGGAGGTGTTGTCCGTCAGTGCGTCCAGACGCTCCTTCGCTGCGGCCAGTGCCGTACGGCTCGCCCCGTTCATCAGCGTGCCTCGGCGTTCGTCGAGCCGTGGGACTGCGCGTCGGAGGCCGAGTCGTTCGCGCTGACCTCGAGCTCGTCGAGGAAGCGGTCGATGACACGGCTCTGCCGGGCGTGGTCCTCGAGGGACTCGCCGACGATCCGGCTCGCGAGCTCGGTGGCCAGCTTGCCGACGTCCTGGCGCAGAGCCAGCGACGCCTGCTTCTGGTCGGCCTCGATCTGCGCGTGACCGGTGGCGACGATCTCCTCGCGCTGCCGCTGGCCTTCCGCACGCATCTCGGCGATGAGCACGGCGCCCTGCTCCTGCGCCTCCTGGCGCAGACGCGCGGCTTCGTGACGGGCGTCCTTCAGCTGCTCGCGGTACTCCTCGAGCGTCTGCTGGGCCTCGTCCTGCGCCTGCTCGGCACGCTCCATACCGCCGACGATCTCGTCGTGGCGCTTCTCCAGTGCCGCGTTGATCGACGGCAGCAGCTTCTTGTAGAAGACGAAGAAGATGATGCCGAAGCAGATGGTACCGATGAGGATCTCGGGCCAGTAAGGCGCCAGAGGGTCCATCTTCTCTGCTGCCAGCAGGTCGGACATGGTTGACCTTTCCTGGGTAAGGCGTGTGATCGGACCGTCAATTAGAGGATGAACGGAACGACGAAGCCGATGAGGGCCAGGGCCTCGACGACCGCGAAACCGATCAGCATGTTCTGACGGATCAGACCGGCGGCCTCGGGCTGGCGGGCCATGGCCTGAACACCGTTACCGAAGATGTAACCAACGCCGATGCCGGGGCCGATCGCGGCCAGACCGTAACCGATGGCGCCAACGTTGCCTTCAACAGCCGCGAGGGTCTCGAGAGCAGACATTCCTTGGTTCCTTCTCTTGGTGGGCCGGTGGGTGGTTGGTCCACCGGACGTTTCGGGAGTGAGCGGTGCGGGACCGGCTCGGGATTCTCAGTGCGCCTCTTCGAGCGCCTGAGAGAGGTAGGTGGCGGTCAGCACCGTGAACACGTAGGCCTGCAGGGCCTGGATGAACATCTCGAAGACGGTGATGACCAGAGTCAGCACGAAGGACGCCGAGGCGTAGACGGTGCCGAGGACAGTGCCGAGCATGTACCAGGTCGCGATCGTGAAGATCAGGATCAGCATGTGACCGGCGAACATGTTGGCGAAGAGTCGGACGGCCAGCGTGAAGGGCCGCACGAAGATGCTCGAGAAGAACTCGATGGGGGTGAGGATGAAGTAGATCGGCTTCGGCAGCCCGCTGGGCACACAGAGGTTGCGGATACCGCCGACGAAGCCGTTGGTCTTGAACGTCACCGTCATGTAGATGGCCCAGACCAGCACTGCGAGCGCTGCCGGATAGGCGATGACGGAGCTGACCGGGAATTGTGCGAGCGGAATGAGCGCCCACAGGTTCATCATCCAGACGAAGAAGAACAGTGAGACCAGCAGCGGTACCCACGGCTCGCCCTTCTTGCCCATGATCTCGCGGGCGATGCCCTTGCGCACGAAGTCGTAGAGGACCTCGGCAACCATCTGCATCTTGCCGGGGACGATCTTCGGCTTACTGAACGCGGCCCAGAAGAAAGCGATGATGAGCGCGGTGCCGAGCACCGCGAGCAGCATCGGCTTCGTGAACTCGATGCCTCCCACTGTCGCGATCGGCTTGAAGAAGAACGAGTGCACGCCCGGGGCCGACTCCTCGAAGCCGCAGCCCTGGAAAAGGTGACAGTCGACCTCAAGGGCGAGCATCTGGTCACTACTCACCGCGAGCTCCTTCGGTCTGGCGCATAGGTACGGCTACCTCGAGGTGTCGGAGTGGCGCAGGGCCACCTAGCGGCACTGGACTGGGTATTGCGGGAGGGACCGGGCTGTCCGACGTGGTCGGCGCGGCGGCCCGCAGAGGAGTGACGAGAGCACCGCGCCGTCCCGCTCAGCGCGCGCTGCTTGTCCCGTTGCACTCTCGGCGTCGGACCATAGCAGTCCGTCCGCGGGGGTTTTATGTCGCCCCTACCTTCGGAGCACTCGTGAGTAGCTTTCATCACCGAGGCCCCTCGTCGGAGGGCTTTTCGTCCGAATTCGGCTGTACGTAGAGGGTCTTGACCCGGGTCTGCATCCACGCCTGACCGACCGGCCAGGCGATTCCGCAGGCGAGGGCAGCCAGACCGAAGGCACGTCCGTTCATGAACGACGCGTCCCGCAGGACAAGAAGCAGTACGAGGAGTACGGCGATCTGCGTCATGTACAGCAACAGCCCGGCCCCCATGAGGAGTTCGGGCCAGCGCTCACCGACGATCCGCAGGCCGTGCTGACCGGCGGCGAAGAAGCCGATGGCCACCGCGACGCCGAGAGCGGCACCGAGCGCACCCTTGCCGCCCGCGACGAATCCGGCGACCACGACGGCCACCAAGCCGACCGCGGCGGCGGGAATCGCGGCGCCGCGGAGAATCCGGGCGTCGTTCGACTGCATGAAGGCTGCTCCAGCACAGGAAACGGAAGGTCAGGGGGCTCACGAAGTGAACACAACCGGCTACGTGACCACGCGGGCGAGAGCCGTCGCACCACGACTCTCCGACTCCCTCGCCGGTTCTCGTGAACGCTATCACAAACTTTTTGATGAGGTCTTTACCTACATCGAGTGCCAACAATCACACCTGAGAGCGAACCTCATCAACTGAGCGTTGACGTCGCCCATGGTGCCACTCTCACCCCAACTGCCGCGCCCCGA
Organism: Streptomyces sp. XM4193; assembly: GCF_023072595.1. Classification (GTDB taxonomy): domain Bacteria; phylum Actinomycetota; class Actinomycetes; order Streptomycetales; family Streptomycetaceae; genus Streptomyces. The sequence continues at coordinate 166,667 of NZ_JALLGK010000005.1, read as the reverse complement.
GCCCCTGTTGGGGCCTGTCAGGACGAGTTGCTCTCGATCCGGTCGCGTCCGGGGAAGCGGTGCCGCTCCCCCACCGCCGTTGCGCCGTTCAGCCCAGCGGCCCGGGCAGCCTCCGGCCCGCTCTCGGTCTTCGCGGAGCCCCCGCCCGAACCCGTGCCAGAACCCGTCCCGCCGGTGGCGCGCTCACCGGACTGCCCGGTTTCCCCGCCGGACTTCTGCGCGGCGCCCGACCCGGCGGCGTCGCTTCCCCCGGCCGCCGACTCCGCGGCCCCGTCCGAGGACTTCGCGGCGTTCCTGCGGGCCGCCGCGGCGGGGATGCGGTAGCGGGGCGGGGTGAAGCGCTGGGCCCACGTCGGCACCCGGGGGTTGAAGCGCGGCAGCAGCAGGACGACCAGCCCCACCACGCTCAGCAGCATGATCGTGAGAACGATCACCAGGCTGGAGGACTGCACCGAGAAGGCCACCGCGCCGAAGGCGATCAGCGCCGACCAGAAGTACATGATCAGCACCGCGCGGCTGTGGCTGTGGCCGATCTCCAGCAGCCGGTGGTGGAGGTGCCCGCGGTCGGCGGCGAACGGCGAACGCCCGTTCCAGGTACGGCGGACGACGGCGAGGATCAGGTCGGCCGTGGGCACCGCGAGGATGGTCAGCGGCAGGATCAGCGGCATGTAGACGGGCACGGTCGCCTGGACCGCGGCCCGCTCCGATCCGCTGAAGAGCTTGAGCGCGTCGGGGTCGACCTGGCCGGTGACCGAGACCGCGCCGGCGGCGAGCACCAGGCCGATGAGCATCGACCCCGAGTCGCCCATGAAGATTCGTGCTGGATGCATGTTGTGTGGCAGGAAGCCCAGACACATGCCCATGAGCACGGCGGCGAAGAGCGTCGCGGGCGCCGCAGCCTCGATGCCGTAGCTGTACCAGATGCGGTAGGCGTACATGAAGAACGCCATCGCGGCGATGCACACCATGCCGGAGGCGAGGCCGTCGAGGCCGTCGACGAAGTTGACCGCGTTGATGGTGATGACCACCAGCGCCACCGTGAGCAGGGTGCCCTGGAGCGGGGTGATGGCGACCATTCCCACGGTGGGGATCGGCAGCCACAGGATGGTCAGGCCCTGCCAGACCATCACGCCCGCGGCGATCATCTGGCCGCCGAGCTTGACCAGCGCGTCCACGCCCCACTTGTCGTCCAGCACGCCGAGCAGCCAGATGATGCCGGCGCCGGCCAGCAGGGCCCGCGGCTCGTCGGAGAGCGTGAAAACGTCGCTGATGTTCTCCAGTTGGGAGGCGACGAGCAGACCCGCGCACAGTCCGCCGAACATCGCGATGCCGCCGAGCCGAGGCGTCGGCTCACGGTGCACGTCGCGGGCGCGGATCTGCGGCACCGCTCCGGCGGCGATCGCGAACTTCCGTACCGGGCCGGTCAGCAGATAAGTGACGGCGGCCGTGACGCACAGCGTCAGCAGATACTCCCGCACGGGCTCCCCAGAGGTAATTCGAGCATCCTTGGCCCACACCTTAGGACACGGGCCGGTGGTGGAACGGTTCCACGGTGTCAGGCAGGGGCCGGCACCCCGGTCAGCGCGGTGACCACGGGATCGAGCGCCGTGCTGATCTCGGCACCGACCAGCCTGAAGTACGAGACCGGGGCGCCGTACGGGTCGTAGACCTCGTCGGCGTCCGCGGTGGGCGCCTGCAACCAGCCGCGCAGCGCCGCCGCGGCCTGTACGAGCGCACGGGCCCGCTCGGCGACGGAGTCGGCGCTGTGCGCGGCGGGCAGGGTCGCGGAGTCTATGGCGCGCACCAGTCTGGTGAACTCCTTGAGCGTGAAGGTCCGCAGGCCCGCGGAGTGGCCCATGGAGATCACCTGTGCGCGGTGGTCGCGGGTGGCCGTCAGCACCAGGTCGGCACGGATGACGTGCTCGTCCAGCAGCTCGCGGCCGAGGAACCCGGAGGCGTCGGCGCCGTACTCGCCGAGCACGGTGGCCGCGTGCTCCTCCATCGGGGCGCCCTCGTGGCCCCAGGTCCCCGCGCTCTCCACGAGCAGGCCGTTGCTCAGCCCGTCCTCCAGCCTCGCGGCCAGGGCATGCCGCGTCAGCCGCTCGGTGATCGGCGAGCGGCAGACGTTGCCGGTGGAGACATGGAGGATACGGAAGGTGTCGGCGGGGGCGTCGCCCCCTCCTTCGCGCCTCGGCGGCGCGGTCAACTGGCCTCCTTCAACTCGGGTACGACCTTGCGCAGTTCCTCCGCGCTGATCGCCCCGGCCCGCAGCAGGGTGGGTACCTCCCCGGTCACGTCCACGATGGAGGACGGCACGATGTCGGGGGTCGGACCGCCGTCGAGGTAGACGGCGATCGAGTCGCCCAGCATGTCCTGCGCGCTGTCGCAGTCCTGGGGCGCGGGGTGCCCGGTGAGGTTCGCCGAGGATACGGCCATCGGGCCGACTTCGGTGAGGAGTTCGATCGCCACCGGGTGGAGCGGCATCCGCACGGCGACGGTGCCGCCGGTCTCGCCGAGGTCCCAGGTGAGCGAGGGCTGGTGCCTGGCGACGAGCGTGAGCGCGCCGGGCCAGAAGGCGTCGACCAGGTCCCAGGCCGCCTCGGAGAACCCGGTGACCAGCCCGTGCAGGGTGTTGGGCGAACCGATCAGCACCGGCGAGGGCATGCCGCGCCCGCGGCCCTTGGCCTCCAGCAGGTCGCCGACGGCCTCGCCGCTGAAGGCGTCGGCGCCGACTCCGTAGACCGTGTCGGTCGGGAGGACGACGAGCTCGCCGCGTCGTACGGCCGAAGCCGCCTCGCGCAGGCCGGTCTTGCGGTCGGTGGCCTCTGTGCAGTCGTACCGCCGTGCCATTACGGCACCTCCCTGCGTGCTGTGGCGAATCGGGGTCGGTTGTTGAGGTCGGGGTGGTCGGCCGCGTCCGCCCAGCCCCGGTCCTCGGCGAAGATCCACGGCACCTGGCCGCCCTGGGTGTCGGCGTGCTCGACGACGACCACACCCCCGGGCCGCAGCAGGCGGTGCGCGGTGCGCTCCAGCCCGCGGATCAGGTCCAGCCCGTCCTCGCCGGAGAAGAGCGCCAACTGCGGGTCGTGGTCGCGGGCTTCGGGGGCGACGTACTCCCACTCGGTGAGCGGGATGTACGGCGGGTTGGAGATGACGAGGTCGACCTGGCCGTCCAGCTCGGGCAGCGCGGCGAGCGCGTCACCGTGGTGCAGCCGCACCCGGGAGCCCTCGACGTTCTTGCGGGCCCAGACGATCGCCGAATCGTCCAGCTCGACCGCGTGCACCCGCGACCTCGGCACCTCCTGGGCGAGCGCGAGGGCGATGGCCGCGGAGCCGGTGCACAGATCGACGATCAGCGGCTCGGCGACGTCCATGGCGCGCACCGCGTCTATCGCCCAGCCCACGACGGACTCGGTCTCCGGGCGGGGCACGAACACGCCCCTGCCGACGTGGAGTTCGAGGTAGCGGAAGAAGGCGCGGCCGGTGATGTGCTGCAACGGCTCCCGGGCCTCGCGCCGGGCGACGACCTCCCAGTAGAAGGCGTCGAAGTCGCTGTCGCCGACGCGGTGCAGCTCACTGCGCTTGACCCGGTGCACGAAGGCGGCGAGCTCCTCGGCGTCGAAACGCGGCGACGGCACACCGGCGTCCGCCAGGCGCCTGGTGGCCTGTGCCACCTCTGCCAGCAGAAGGTTCATGATCGACTACCTGCCCACCCCATCGGACTCGCTCCCCCGGATTACTGTGCCGCAGCCAGCTTCGCCGCGGCGTCGGCGTCCACACACGCCTGGATGACCGGGTCGAGCTCACCGTCGAGCACCTGGTCGAGGTTGTACGCCTTGAAGCCGACCCGGTGGTCGGAGATGCGGTTCTCCGGGAAGTTGTACGTGCGCACCCGCTCGGAGCGGTCGACGGTGCGGACCTGGCTGCGGCGCGCGTCCGACGCCTCCCGCTCGGCCTCCTCCTGGGCGGCGGCCAGCAGCCGCGCGCGCAGGATGCGCATGGCCTGCTCCTTGTTCTGGAGCTGGCTCTTCTCGTTCTGGCAGGAGGCCACCACTCCGGTGGGGAGGTGGGTGATGCGCACCGCGGAGTCGGTGGTGTTGACCGACTGGCCGCCCGGGCCCGAGGAGCGGTACACGTCGATCCGCAGATCGTTGGCGCTGATCTCCACGTCGACGTCCTCGGCCTCGGGCAGCACCAGGACACCGGCCGCGGAGGTGTGGATGCGCCCCTGCGACTCGGTCGCCGGTACGCGCTGCACCCGGTGCACGCCGCCCTCGTACTTCAGCCGCGCCCACACGCCCTGGCCCGGCTCGGTCCGGCCGCCCTTGGCCTTCACCGCGATCTGCACGTCCTTGTAGCCGCCGAGGTCGGACTCGGTGGACTCGATCAGCTCGGTCTTCCAGTTCTGCCGCTCGGCGTAGCGCAGGTACATCCGCAGCAGATCGCCGGCGAACAGCGCGGACTCGTCCCCGCCCTCGCCCGCCTTGACCTCCAGGATGACGTCCTTGTCGTCGCTCGGGTCGCGCGGGACCAGCAGCAGGCGCAGCCGCTCGGTCAACTCCTCGCGGCCGGACTCCAGTTCCTTGATCTCGGCGAAGAAGTCCGGGTCGTCGGCGGCGAGTTCGCGCGCGGTGGCGATGTCGTCCTCGTTCTGCTTCCAGTCCCGGTAGGCGGCGATGATCGGCGTCAGCTCGGCGTAGCGCTTGTTGAGCCTGCGGGCCGTGCCCTGGTCGGCGTGGATCGCCGGGTCTGCGAGCTGCTTCTCGAGGTCGACGTGTTCGCCGATGAGTTCCTCGACCGCCTCGAACATCGGTTGTCCTTAGGGAGTGGGCCGGAGGCCGCACGGGGCACGGGCACCGGCGGGACCGGGTTGGAACGGCGTGGACGACAAAGCGCCGGTCCCGCACCGCCGGGCAGGGCGGCCGGAAACCGGCGCTGTCGGGTCGCTACTTGGCCCCGGCCTTCTTGCCGAACCGAGCCTCGAAGCGGGCCACGCGGCCACCGGTGTCGAGGATCTTCTGCTTGCCGGTGTAGAAGGGGTGGCACTCGGAGCAGACGTCGGCGCGGATCGCGCCCTCTCCGACGGTGCTACGGGTGGTGAACGAGGCGCCACAGGTGCAGCTGACCTGGGTCTCTACGTACTCCGGGTGGATGTCGCGCTTCAAGGTGTCTCCTAGGTTCGGGAGGGCGCCGGGTCGCCCGCGCGGGTTTGCGGGGCGTGAACCGGAACCGACGCACCAGTCTGCCATTACTGGCCGTACCTCCCAAAACCGGGGGACGGCCGTGATTATTCCGCGCCCGGGAGGAGAGCTTCCGGGCTGCCCCACGACAGAGATGTGCGCACCTCCGACGGGAGGTGCGCACACGTCCTGACGCCCTTGCGGGCGCGGGGCCGGGCGGCCGGGGTCACCGGCCGCCCAGGACCTCAGTCGCCGTTGCCGGGCGCCGGGGTGTTCTTCTGGATCTGCATGAGGAACTCGGCGTTGGAGCCGGTCTTCTTCATCTTGTCCAGCAGCAGCTCGATCGCCTGCTGCTGGTCGAGGGCGTGCAGCACCCGGCGGAGCTTCCAGACGATGGCCAGCTCCTCGCTGCCCATCAGGATCTCCTCCTTGCGGGTGCCGGAGGCGTCCACGTCGACCGCGGGGAAGATGCGCTTGTCGGCGAGCTTCCGGTCGAGCTTGAGCTCCATGTTGCCGGTGCCCTTGAACTCCTCGAAGATCACCTCGTCCATCCGCGAACCGGTCTCGACCAGCGCGGTGGCCAGGATGGTCAGCGAGCCGCCGTCCTCGATGTTCCGCGCGGCACCGAAGAACTTCTTCGGCGGGTAGAGCGCGGTCGAGTCGACACCGCCGGAGAGGATTCGGCCGGAGGCCGGCGCCGCGAGGTTGTACGCACGGCCCAGTCGCGTGATCGAGTCCAGCAGGACGACCACGTCGTGGCCGAGCTCGACGAGCCGCTTGGCCCGCTCGATCGCCAGCTCCGCGACCGTGGTGTGGTCCTCGGCCGGGCGGTCGAAGGTCGAGGAGATGACCTCGCCCTTGACCGACCGCTGCATGTCGGTGACCTCTTCCGGACGCTCGTCGACGAGGACGACCATCAGATGGCACTCGGGGTTGTTGGTGGTGATGGCGTTGGCCACCGCCTGCATGATCATGGTCTTGCCGGTCTTCGGCGGTGCCACGATCAGACCGCGCTGACCCTTGCCGATCGGCGAGACGAGATCGATGATCCGCGTCGTCAGCGCGCCCGGGTCGCTCTCCAGCCGCAGACGCTCCTGCGGGTAGAGCGGCGTCAGCTTGCTGAAGTCGGCGCGGGCACGGCCCTCTTCGGGCGCCATGCCGTTGACCGAGTCCAGCCGGACGAGCGCGTTGAACTTCTCGCGGCGCTCGCCCTCCTTCGGCTGACGGACCGCGCCGGTGACGTGGTCGCCCTTGCGCAGGCCGTTCTTGCGGACCTGGGCGAGGGAGACGTACACGTCGTTCGGCCCGGGCAGGTAGCCGGTGGTGCGCACGAACGCGTAGTTGTCGAGGATGTCGAGGATGCCCGCGACCGGGATCAGCACATCGTCCTCGTTGACCTGCGGCTCGAAGTCGTCACGGCCGCGGCGGCCCCGACGGTCGCGGTAGCGCCCGCGGCGACCGCGGCGACCGCCGTCGAAGTCGTCGTCCCGGTCACCGCGGTTGTCCCGGTCACCGCGGTTGTCGCCGCGGTTGTGGCGACCGCCCTGCTGGTCGTTCTGCTGGCCGCCCTGGTTCTCGCCCCGGCGACCGCGCTGGCGCTTGCTCTGACGGTCCTGCTGACGGCCGTCACCGCGACCGCCGTCGTGCTTGCCGTCCTTGCCGTCCTGGCGCGGGTCGGCGCTCTCGGAGGCCGAATCGCCCCTGCCCGCACCGGAGTTGGCGGAGTCTGCGCGACCCTCGCGCGCGGAACGGCCGCGCTTGTCGCCCTCGCCGTTCTGCTCCGGCTGGGCAGCGCCGGCGGGCTGGCCCGGGATCTCGACCTGCCCGGCGTCGCCGGCACCCTCCGCGTCGCCCGTACGGGCCCGCGAGGTGCTGCGTCGCTTCGGCTTGGCCTCGGCCTCGTCGCCGCCCTCGGCGTCGGCGCTCTTGCGCCCGGCCGACCTGGCGGTCTTCTTGGTGTCGGCGGCGGGCTCGCTCTCCTTGGCGCCGCCCGCGTCGCCACCGCCCGAGGCGGTCTGCTTTTCCTTGATGACCTCGATCAGCTGGCTCTTGCGCATCCGGCCCGTGCTCTTGATGCCGAGGCCGGAAGCGATCTGCTGAAGCTCTGCCAGGACCATGCTCTCAAGACCGGTACCGGTGCGGCGGCGCCGCCCGGTGGTGCCGGTGGCAGCACCGGAGGCAGGCGCGGCAGAGGCGTCCTTGGCAGGCGCGTCGGCGTTCACGCCCATCAGATCGGTGGTGTCGCTCACGAAGGGTCCTTCCCTGGAGCGGGCGTCGGCCTGTCTGGCTCGGCGACCGGTTGTGCTGTCCGGCTGCGGTCCGTGATTCGCTGAGACCGCGCCGTGGCGGTAAGTCCCGCCGGTGCGTACGGCGGAGAGGTCGGTTCAAAAATGGCGTGAGAGGTGTGCGTCATTCACGCCGCTCCGGGATGTGGTCAACACTGCTCGGCATGCAGCTCAGACAGCGTGGGAAGCTCCCGGAAGAATGAGTTGCCCCGATTGGGGACTCCAAGCACCACACCGCAAAGGGCTGCGAGTGCTGGCTTGAGGTTAACACTACCGGACGTAACAAACATTCCCCCTCTCCATCACCGGCAATCCACCACCGGCGACAACATCAACTGCCCGCTCCCGGGCCCTTCAGCGGCAGCACTCCGGCGCCCCGCAGATCGAGCGCGAGTCTGTTGGCGGTCCATTCCGCGCCCGCTGCGTGTGCGACCTTCTCCGCCGAACCGTCCTCGGTGAGCGCCAACACCGTCGGTCCCGCACCGGAGATGACCGCCGGAACCCCGTCCGCGCGCAGCCTGTTGACGAGCTCGACGCTCTCCGGCATCGCCGGCGCGCGGTAGTCCTGGTGGAGCCGGTCCTCGGTCGCGGGCAGCAGCAGCTCGGGGCGCCTGGTCAGGGCCTCCAGCAGCAGCGCCGCACGACCGGCGTTGGCCGCGGCGTCGACGTGCGGAACGCTCTTCGGCAGCAGCCCGCGCGCGGTCTCGGTGAGCACCGGCCGCGCGGGCACGAAAACCACCGGGACCACCGAGTCCGCGGGGTCCATACGGATCGCCCGGGCCGCCCCGGAGTCCGTCCAGGCGAGCGTGAAACCGCCGAGCAGACAGGCCGCGACGTTGTCCGGATGCCCCTCGATCTCGGTGGCCAGCTCCAGCAGCGCGGTGTCGTCGAGCCGCTCGGCGCCGCCGGTCGTCACCGCACGGGCGGCCACGATGCCCGCGCAGATGGCGGCGGAGGAGGAGCCCAGGCCGCGGCCGTGCGGAATGCGGTTGGCGCAGACGACCTCCAGCCCGCGCGGCTGACCGCCCAGTACGTCGAAGGCGGTGCGCAGCGCGCGCACCAGCAGGTGGCTCTCGTCGCGGGGGAGGTTGTCCGCGCCCTCACCCGCGATGTCGACGTGCAGTCCGGACTCCGCGACCCGGACCACGACGTCGTCGTACAGGCCGAGGGAGAGGCCGAAGGCGTCGAAGCCGGGGCCGATGTTGGCGCTGGTCGCGGGGACGCGTACCCGTACCGCGGCGGCTCGGAATGCTGGACCGGCCATCGCTCGATGACTCTCCTTGCTCGGAGTTGCACAGACATGACGGGCGACCGGCTGCGCGGAACCGGCACCTGCCCCGCCTCCGGGGGCGGACCGGCGCCGGGCCGGGGCGGGTGGGGTCGCACGAGGCGTCCCCGGGCGGCTGCCGCGGCGGCGAACGCCGACGGGCAGGCCACGACACATGTCGTGCGCACTGGGTGGGGGCTGGGACCAGCCTATCGGTGGATGGGTGAACGGCGACACAGGGCGCACGACGGGCGCACGAGGCGTGTCGTGCGCGCTCTGTGCTTCCACTCGCCGCGACCCGCTCTCCCGGCCGGCGCACGGCTGCGGGCGCGGTTGCGGCTGCGTACGGCCCGGTCCACGCCGGAGCGGGCCGTACGCGCGGGTCAGGCCAGGCCGAGGCGTTCGGCCGCCGCGGCGGAGTCGACCGGCACGGTCACCGGCTGCGGGGCTCCGGCGACCGCCCAGTCCGGGTCCTTCAGACCGTTGCCGGTGACGGTGCAGACGATGCGCTGGCCCGGATCGACCTTGCCCTCCTGCGCCGCCTTGAGCAGTCCGGCCACCGAGGCCGCCGAGGCGGGCTCGACGAAGACACCCTCCTGCGCCGACAACAGCCGGTAGGCGGCAAGGATCTGACGATCCGTCACCTCGTCGATGAAGCCGCCCGACTCGTCGCGCGCCCGCTCGGCCTGCTGCCAGGAGGCGGGGTTGCCGATGCGAATCGCGGTGGCGATGGTGTGCGGGTCCTTGACCGGCTCGCCGCGCACGATGGGCGCGGAACCGGACGCCTGGAAGCCCCACATCCGCGGGGTGCGGCCGGCCCGGGCGGGGCCGGCGTCGGAGTCGGCGGCGTACTCGCCGTACCCCTTCCAGTAGGCGGTGATGTTGCCGGCGTTGCCCACGGGAAGGACGTGGATGTCGGGGGCGTCGCCGAGCATGTCGACGATCTCGAAGGCAGCGGTCTTCTGGCCCTCGATGCGGACCGGGTTGACCGAATTCACCAGCGCCACGGGGTAGTTGTCGGAGAGCCCGCGGGCGAGATCGAGGCAGTCGTCGAAGTTGCCGTCGACCTGGAGGATCTTGGCGCCGTGCACCAGCGCCTGGCCCATCTTGCCCAGCGCGATCTTCCCCTGCGGCACGAGCACCGCGCAGACCATCCCCGCGCGCACCGCGTACGCCGCGGCGGAGGCCGAGGTGTTGCCGGTGGACGCGCAGATGACGGCCTTGGCGCCCTCCTCCTTGGCCCGGGTGATCGCCATCGTCATCCCGCGGTCCTTGAAGGAACCGGTGGGGTTGGCGCCCTCGACCTTGAGGTGGACCTCGCAGCGCGTCATCTCGGAGAGGACCTGGGCGGGGACCAGCGGCGTTCCGCCCTCGCGGAGGGTCACCGCCTCGGTCTCCGGGCTCACCGGGAGCCGGTCCCGGTACTCCTCGATGATGCCGCGCCACTGGGCGCTGGTGTGGCTGGTTCCCGGCATGGCGTTCATTCCCCTTCGACCCGCATGGTGCTGGCGACACCGCGTACGGTGTCCAGTTTGCGCAGGGCCTCGACGGTCGCGCTGAGGGCGGCGTCGGTGGCCCGGTGGGTGACGACGACGAGCGACGCCTCGCCCCCGCCCGCAGGCGGCGTTCCGCCCTCGGGTGTGCTCTTGCCCTGCTGGCGCACGGTGTCGATGGAGACGCCGTGCTCCGCGAAGATCATCGCGACCTGGGCGAGCACGCCCGGCTTGTCGGAGACGTCGAGGCTGATGTGGTAGCGGGTGACGGCGCCGCCCATGGGGCTGACCGGCAGCTGCGCGTAGGCGGACTCGCCCGGGCCGCGGGCGCCGCGGACCTTGTTCCGGCAGGCGGCCACCAGATCCCCGAGGACGGCCGAGGCGGTGGGCGAACCGCCCGCCCCCGGCCCGTAGAACATCAGCTGCCCGGCGGCCTCCGCCTCGACGAAGACCGCGTTGTACGCCTCTCGGACCGAGGCCAGCGGGTGCGTCAGCGGGATCATCGCCGGGTGCACCCGCGCGGTGACCGAACGGCCGTCGGCGGCGCGCTCGCAGATGGCGAGCAGCTTGACGGTGCAGCCCATCCGCCGGGCGGAGGCGATGTCGGCCGCGGTGACCTCGGTGAGCCCCTCGCGGTGCACCTGGTCCAGGCCGACCCGGGTGTGGAAGGCGATTCCGGCCAGGATCGCGGCCTTGGCGGCCGCGTCGAAGCCCTCCACGTCGGCGGTGGGATCGGCCTCCGCGTAACCGAGCGCGGTGGCCTCGTCGAGCGCCTCGACATAGCCGGCGCCGCTGGAGTCCATCCGATCGAGGATGAAGTTGGTGGTGCCGTTGACGATTCCGAGGACGCGGTTGACCTTGTCGCCGGCCAGGGACTCGCGCAGCGGGCGCACCAGCGGGATCGCTCCGGCGACGGCGGCCTCGTAGTAGAGGTCGGCGCCCTGCTCCTCGGCTGCCCGGTGCAGCGTCGGACCGTCCTCGGCGAGCAGCGCCTTGTTGGCCGAGACGACGCTGGCGCCGTACTCGAAGGCGGTGGTGATCAGCGCACGGGCGGGCTCGATGCCGCCGATGACCTCGACGACCACGTCGATGTCGCCGCGTTTGACGAGCGCGGTGGCGTCGGTGGTGACCAGGGCGGGATCGATGCCGTCGCGGACCCGGCCGGGCCTGCGCACGGCGACACCGGCGAGCTCCACCGGGGCGCCGATGCGTGCGGCGAGGTCGTCCGCCTGCGTCGTCATGATGCGTGCCACCTCTGAGCCGACCACTCCACAGCCCAGCAGCGCCACCTTCAGCGGACGCGTACGCATCATCCGACCTCGATTCTCGTCATTCTGTGTCAACCAAGTCTCACGCACCGGGCAGCGAAAACCGGCGCCGGTCCGGTGCGTGAGACAGATATCCCAGGCTACGACCAGGGTTTGGCGACGGCGACGGCCGGGCGCGCCGACCGCGCCGGCGCACCCCGGTGCGCACCGGGCCGGGTCTCAGCCGACGTCGAGGCGCAGCAGGTCCTCCTCGGTCTCCCGCCGCACGATCGTCCGCGCCTCGCCGTCGCGCACCGCGACCACCGGGGGTCGGGGCACATGGTTGTAGTTGCTCGCCATCGACCGGCAGTACGCACCGGTCGCGGGCACCGCGAGCAGGTCGCCGGGGGCCAGGTCGGCGGGGAGGAAGGCGTCGCGCACGACGATGTCGCCGCTCTCGCAGTGCTTGCCGACGACGCGGCTGAGCATCGGCGGCGCCTGTGAGGTGCGGGAGGCGAGCGCGACGGAGTACTCGGCGTCGTAGAGCGCGGTGCGGATGTTGTCGGACATGCCGCCGTCCACGCTGACGTAGGTGCGCAGCCCCTCCAGCGGCTTGAGCGTGCCGACCTCGTACAGCGTGAAGGCTGTGGGCCCGACGATCGCGCGCCCGGGCTCCACCGACAGCCGCGGCACCGCCAGTCCCGCGGACGCGCACTCGCGGTCCACGATCTGCGCCAGCGAACGGGCGATCGCGCTCGGCTCGGCGGGGTCGTCGGCGGAGGTGTAGGCGATGCCGAGGCCGCCGCCGAGGTCGATCTCGGGCAGTTCCACCCCGTGTTCGTCGCGGGTCTGCGCGAGCAGCCCGACGACCCGGTGGGCGGCGACCTCGAAGCCGGAGGTGTCGAAGATCTGCGAACCGATGTGGGAGTGGATCCCGGTCAACTCCAGCGAGTCCAGGCCCAGTACGCGCCGTACGCCCTCCGCGGCCTGGCCCTCGGCGAGCGGCAGGCCGAACTTCTGGTCCTCGTGCGCGGTGGCGATGAACTCGTGGGTGTGCGCCTCGACGCCGACCGTCACACGCAGCTGTACGGGCTGCCGGCGGCCGAGGCGGCGGGCGATGTGCGCGGCGCGGGCGATCTCCTGGAAGGAGTCCAGCACGATGCGTCCCACCCCGGCCTCGATGGCACGTTCCAGTTCGTGGGTGGACTTGTTGTTGCCGTGCAGGGCGATGCGCTCGGCGGGCATCCCGGCCGAGAGCGCGGTGGCCAGCTCGCCGCCGGAGCAGACGTCCAGGTTCAGCCCCTCCTCGGTCAGCCAGCGCACCACGGCGCGCGAGAGGAACGCCTTGCCCGCGTAGAAGACGTCCGCCTCCTCGCCGAAGGCGTCGCGCCAGGCGCGGCAGCGGGCGCGGAAGTCGTCCTCGTCCAGGAAGTAGGCGGGGGTGCCGAACTCCTCGGCGAGGGAGAGGACGTCGCGGCCCCCGACGGTGACCACACCGCGCTCGTCGCGGCGTACGGAGTCGGCCCAGACGCGCGGGTCGAGCGCGTTCAGGTCGGCGGGAGGCGGGCTGTAGTGGCCCTCGGGCAGCACGTCGGCGTGGCGGGGCCCGGCGGGGTGGGCGGAACGGCTCATGGGTGGAGATTCCCCTTGGAGGTCAGAGGTGGTGCGGTGCGCTGATGCCGAGCTGGGTCAGGCCGCCGGCCAGCACCGTCCCGGTGGCCTCGGCGAGGGCCAGCCGGGAGCGGTGGGCGGCCTCGGGTTTCTCGTCTCCGCGGGGCAGCACCGGCAGGGCGTCGGGCGCGGAGGTGAAGGCGAGGAAGGCGTCGGCGACGGCCGTGAGGTGGTGGGCCAGCGCGAGCGCGGACCCACCGACCGGCCGCGCGGCGGCGGGCGCTGCGACCCGGGTCTCGGCGCGGGATTCGGCGCCGGTTTCGGCGCGGGTGTCTGCGCGGGTTTCGGAGGCGGCGCGGGTTTCGGGGCCGGGGCCGGGACGGGTGTCGGCGCGGGCCCGGTCCGTCAGCTGCGCGGTGTCGGCGAGGAGGGTGAGCAGGGTGAGTTCGGACCTGCGCCGGTAGTCGCCGGGCTCGGCGTCGAAGCCGAGCGCCCGGGCTCCCTCGGCCAGCGACCGGCTGCGCGAGCGTGCGTACTGGATGCGGAACAGCGGCTGGCTGTCGCGGCGTTCGTAGCTGATCGGGCGGCCGGTGAGCGCCGCCCAGCGGGTCGCGTCCGCCCTCGGGTCCTCCGGCAGCTCGGGTGCCGCGGAGCCGGGCGCGGCCGGGTCGGGCGGTGAAGTGCCGTGTGCCGTACGGGTATCGGGGGCTCGGTCTGCGTCCCGGGCGAGGAGGGCGCGCACCAGCTCGGTGTGGGCGGACCGGCGCAGGGTGATGTTCAGAAAGCCGGGACCGGCCACCTCGACGCTGTCGATCCCCTGCTCCTGCGCCAGCCTGTTGCGCAGGATCTCGGCGATCTCACGGGCGGGGTGGCCGGTGACCGGCGCCAGCCGCAGAGCGAGAGGGGAGGCGAAGTCCGCGTCGCCGTGCGGTGGTTTACGCAGTGTGACCCGCTCGGGCTCCGCCGTTGCGGAGGGCGGCAGCTCCCCGCTCGCGATCGCGTGCCTCAGCGTCTGGAGCAGAACGCACTGGAGCTGGTTCGGGGTCACGGGGGAAGCCTAGGGAGCGGAGGCGGGACGAGGCGAATCCGTATCGCACTCAGGAATGACCCAGCACGCTGTCCGCATCACCGGTGACCGAACGTGAGGCCGGACATCCCGAACGCGCCGGGTCCCCGTGGGCGAGCCTGCGCACCGTGCGCACGAGCTCCAGCGGGTCGAACGGCTTGGGCAGCACCGCGTCGAAGCGCGATCGGTCGCACCCCGCCACGCTGCCGCTGACGAGCAGCAGCGGGATGTGGCACGTACGGGGGTCCTGGCGCAACAGCTCAGCGGTGCGCGGACCGTCCATGCGCGGCATCGCGACGTCGAGCGTGATGACGTCGGGACAGAGCTGATGGACGATTTCCAGACACTGGGCACCGTCGGCCGCAACCTGGACCTCGAAGCCGTCGAGCTCCAGATTGACCCTGATCAGCTGCCGGATGACCTTGCTGTCGTCGACGACAAGGACTCGGCTGGACATTCCCGCCACATGGCAAAGGTTAGGCGGGGCTCAGGGGGCGCGTCCGGGTTTTGGCTATTTCCAGCCTGGCGCGCGCTCGCCATCTGCGGAGACTCCCGGAACCGGTTCCCGGCCCAGGGGGCGCACAGAGGGGCGCGCGGTGCATTCGGAGCCGTACGGGCGCGGACGCCGAACGCCCCGACGGCGGCAGGCCGGAAACCGGTCCTGCCGCCGTCGGGGCGCGCCGGACGTGAGCGGGGAGGTACGGGCGTACGGGACGCCGGGCGCGGGGGCCGCGCGGATCAGCGGTTGGCGCTGACCGGCTCCTCCTCGTCGGCGTCGGTCTCGCCCGCCACCGCGGCGTCGGCCTTCTTGGTCGGCCGACTGCCGGGCAGCACCTTGGCGAGCCAGTACGAACGTCCCGCGACGAGCGGGGCCACCACGGCGAGGATCAGCACATAGCCGGCGATGAACGGCGAGAGCCGGTCGTCCAGACCGGCCGCGGCGGCCATCGTGGCGAGGATCAGCGCGAACTCGCCCCGGGCGAGCAGGGTGGTCGCCACGTTCGCCGTCTGGCCGGGGCCGAAGCCGTAGATCCGCGAGGTGACCAGTCCGGCGATGATGTTCATCGTGATGGTGATGGCCACCGCGGCGAGCACGGGCCAGAGCACCGTGGGCAGCACTCCGGGGTCGATCGAGAGGCCGAAGGCGAAGAAGAAGATCGCCGCGAAGGCGTCCCGCAGCGGGTGCACCATCTCCCGAATGCGCTCGCCGGAAGTCGTGTTGCCCAGGATCAGGCCGACCATGAACGCGCCGATCGCGTCCGCGACGCCGAATTGCTCACCGATACCGGCGACCAGGACCGCCGCTCCCAGGAAGGA
The DNA here is from genome assembly GCF_023072595.1 of Streptomyces sp. XM4193. Taxonomy (GTDB): domain Bacteria; phylum Actinomycetota; class Actinomycetes; order Streptomycetales; family Streptomycetaceae; genus Streptomyces. Next base: position 151,201 of record NZ_JALLGK010000005.1, on the reverse strand, counting down.
GATGACCAGCAGTTCGTCGTCCTTGATGCGGAAGAGCCGGCCGATGTACTTGGTGCCCCAGCGCGCCGCGACGGCGAGCAGCAGAAGGAAGGCGAACGCCTTGCCGATCTGGATCATGGTGCCGCCCAGACCGTCGGATCCGGAGATGACGGGCTGAAGCGCGGCGAGATAGAGGGCGAGGAAGATGTCCTCGACGACGATGATGCCGAGAATCGGCTTCGTCTCCGGGTTTCCGATTCGACCAAGATCGACAAGGACCTTGGTGACGATCGCCGAGGAGGAAATTCCCAGCACACCGGCGAGCACCAACGCCTCGGAGAGCCCCCAGCCCAGAGCGAGCCCGAAGGCGAAGCCGACACCGACGTTCAACAGGAGGTACATGGCGCCGGCAATGGCCATCTTCTTGCCGCCGGTCTTGAGGTCGTCCATGTGGAACTCGAGGCCGAGGTAGAACAGCAGCAGCACGAGCCCGAGCGCCGAGAGCATCTCCAGGTCGTGGGCGTCCTCGATCAGCACGAAGCCCGGTGTGTTCGGACCCAGCAGAATGCCCGCGAGGATGAAGAGCGGAATGGTGGGAAGGCCGATTCGGCCGCCCAGGCGGGCAAGAACGGCGGCGGCGACAAAGGCACCACCCATGGCGATCAGTGTCTCAGCGTGACCCATCTACAACCTCTCGAGGACGACGTTCCGTATGCGGCTGGGAGCGGTTAGTCATGGGACACACACGAGCTGAAGATCTCCTCCGGAGCATGGGTTGGGGACGACCCGTCAAGGATACGTTAATAGTTAGCCTACCAAAGGACTTTCCGTCACCCAGGGGCGCGGAGTGTGCGTCCTTTCACACGCCGAAGTTGCGCCAACACCCTTTACCCTCCCGCCAGTTGGGGAAGAGAGTGATCTGCCGCACATTCTTCGGGGGCGAACGAAATCCGCGAGAACAGAAGGGTGCGACACGGGAAACACCGCACCGGTTCGACCGCGCGCGGCCGACATTCTGGACATGGGCGTCCTCGCACCCGCTTCGTCAACAGCCGGGGCCCCGCTCGCATTCCCGCGCGCACCAGCGACTTTCCCCGCCACCACCGCCGCCCCGCACCCCTGCGCCGCCCACGGTGCTCCCGTCGCGTCGGCCGCCCGCGCCCACGCGCCGACACTCACCGCGGAGTTCACGCGAAGGCCCCGGTGCCGCTCGCGTGAGTCACGAGCGGCACCGGGGCCGAGTCCGTCGCGGCGGGCACCCGCACCACCACCGGCGCGACGCCACCGTGCGCATCGACGACCGCAGCGCCCCGGACCGGCCGAGCCGCGGAACGGCACCGGAGCCGGGTGCCAGTGCCGGTTGTCAGCGCCGGTTGTCAGCGCCGGTGGCCGCTGTCGGTTGTCAGTGCCGGTGGTCGGCTCCGACGGTCAGTGCCGGTGGGCGGAGGCGACCCAGTCGGTGGTGAAGCGGCTGAAGAAGATGCCGCCGTCGGCTCCCACCTCGTACAGATTCGCCACCGAACCGTCGTTCAGCACGGCCATCGTGGAGTAGCCGGCCTCGCCGGGGGCGAGCAGGGCGCCGTCGGAGTTCCAGGTCGCGCCGTCGTCGCGGGAGAGCCGGACGGTGAGGTCCTCCCGCTTCTCGCCCGGGTTGCCGCTGTAGAGGGCGGTCGCGGTGCGCTGCGGTGCGCCGTTCGCGCCGACGTCGGTGGGACGCAGATGGCTGATCTCGTCGGCGTTGCACCGGGCGTCGGTGATCGCGGTGGGAGTGGCCTCGTCGAAGGTGGCGCCGCCGTCGCGGGAGGTGGCGTAGTGGCGGCGGGGCTCGGTGTCGTGCCGCATGTTCTGGACGATGTCGCCGTTGCTGCGCTCAACGGCCTTGGACTCGTTAATGGTTGAGCCCGCGGACTCGCCGTGCGTCCAGGTGGCGCCGCCGTCGTCGCTGTGGATGTTCGCGGCGTGGCTGACGCCCTCCTCGTCGCGGTAGGCGATCGGCTGGATCAGCCGGCCGTCGCTCGCCTGGATGCCGTGCCCGGAGGAGACGAAGAGCTGCTGCCACTCCGGCTTCTTCACCTGCGGGTTGAGCTCGACGGGCTCTCCCCAGCTCTGCCCGTCGTCGGTGCTCTTGATGTACCGGACGTGCAGACTCCCCTTGTCGTCGGGGGTGTTGAGGCCGCTGCCGTCGGACCAGAAGCCGATGCCGACGACGCTCACCCGCTGGTTCGCCCGGGCGCTGCCGGAGCCGGGCGACGGCTGAGCCGCGGCGGACGCGGCGGTCCCGCGTACGGGCCGCCGGGTACGGACCACTGAGCGCACGGGCCGGACGCCGCTCCCGGCCCGGGCCGGCGGCCGTTCAACCGACTCCGGGGGCGGGCCCGTTGTGCGTTCGCCACTGCCGAACGCCTTCAACGGACCCGCCCCCGGCGGTCGTCACCTGCTCCACGGCCCCAACAGGCGTGCCGGCCACCGCGGTTCAGCGACCCGACACCTGCCGCCGCGCCTCAGCACACGCCGCGACTCGCACTCGGCGCGCTCGGCACACACAGCGACTCACACGCGTCACGCTCGACACGCGTCGCAGCTCGACACGCGTCACGCTCGGCGCATCACGGCCTCGGCGCATCACGGCCTCGGCAGGCCCGGGACGCTCAACAGATCGGCACACCGGGCAACTTGGCGGCCGGATCGTTGATGTAGATGTTGGAGATGAAGCCGCCCTGGTCGCGCAGCTTGCTCCACCAGTGGTTGGTGTAGCCCTCGGCGTTGACCGTGTCGCCCTCCTTCTGGCACTCCACGAAGACTCGCGTCGGGCCGCCGATCGTGGTGACGACCGGGGAGTTGAGGAAGGCGTCCGCGCGGACGTTGACGCCACTGCCCCAGGTGCTGAAGTTGGTGTCGCCGCCGCCACCGCAGTTGTCGCTGGTCAGGTGCTGCTGACCGTAGACGGGCGGGTACGGGAGCGCGGCACCGTTGATGTGGATGTTCTGGCCGACGCCGTTCAGCAGCTGCTCGTAATGCTGGTGCGCGCCGGAGGAGTTGCCGGTGCTGCCGGTGGTTCCGATCTGCTGGCCCTGGGCGACCTGTGCGCCGCTGGGCACGGAGAACGCCTGGAGGTGGAAGTAGTAGGTCTGCCAGCCGCCGCCGTGGTCGATGACGATGTAGTTGCCGGCGCCGCTGGGCTGGGAGTGGCGGGTCGCCGTACCGGCCGCGGAGGCGGTGACGGCGCTGCCGGCGGTGGTGCCTCCGTCGGAGCGTACGAAGTCCAGCGCGCGGCGGACCTCGGCGGAGTGGTGGCTGTAGGTCCACTTCTCGCCGCAGGCGAAGGGGGCCTTGAAGTTCGGGGCGAGGGCGGTGGCGTCGTCGGGTGCGGCCACGCGGGCCTGCGCGGTGCCGGAGGTCAGGCCCGCGAGGGCGATGCCGAGGGCGGCGACAACAGCGGTGAGGGTGCGTCTGCGTCTCATCGGATTCCTTGAGGTGGAGGAAGCGAAGGCCGGAGCGGCCCCACTGCTCCGGGACGCGCACCGGACGGGCGGTGGGGCCAGAGTAAAAGGCTTGCCAAGTCCACGACAATACGAACGAGTAACGAGCATTGGTCGAACCACCGGCGCCCACCGGAAGCTGCACCGCACACCCAACGCCGCGCAGCTCGGGGTGAGTTGACGACCACCCCGCGCCAGCCCGACCAAACGTCTCGGACTTCACCGTACGCCACGGTCTTGTCACGTACATGCATACCCATCGGGCGCTGCCACTGGTACCACATTCGGTGTGCCCCTCACATACAGACGGACAGCGCTCGCGACTGCCCTCGCCGGCGCTCTCCTCCTCACCCCCATGACCGCCCACGGCAGCGGGTCGAACGCCGACGCGCAGAGCCGGGACTCCGATGCGCCCTATCTGGTGGGCCGAGGCATCGCCGACGCCACCGGAGGCGTCGCCGAAGCCGGAATGATGGGCTACGCCAAGCCCGATCAGCGCACCTCCGGAATCCACACCCGGCAGCGCGCACGCTCGTTCGTCATCCAGGACCGGGAGACCGACGACCGCGTGCTGCTCATCGTGATGGACTCCGCGATGATCTTCGACAGCGAGCGCCAGGCCGTGCTGAAGGGCCTCAAGGAGCGCTACGGCGATCTGTACGACGAAGAGAACGTCATGATCACCGCCACCCACAGCCACGCCGGACCCGGCGGCGGTTCGCACCACGCGCTCTACAACGTCACCACCATGGGATTCCGCGAGGAGACCTTCCGGGCGACCACCGAGGGAATGCTCAAGTCGGTCGCCCAGGCGCACGAGGACCTCGCCCCCTCCGCCCTGAAGCTCACCCACGGCGAACTGCACAACGCGAGCGTCAACCGCTCCAAGGAGGCGTTCGACAGCAACCCCGCCGAGGAGCGCGAGTTCTTCCCCGAAGGCATCGACCCGCAGACCTCGCTGCTGCGGATCGAACGCGAGGGCCGACCGGTCGGCGTCATCAACTGGTTCCCCACCCACAACACCTCGATGACCAACACCAACACCCTGATCAGCGGCGACAACAAGGGGTACGCCGCGCTCCACTGGGAGCGCGAGGTGGAGAAGGTCGACTACCTCGCCGACGGCCCGCCGAAGTTCGTCGCCGCCTTCGCCCAGACCAACACCGGGGACCTCTCGCCCAACCTCGACCTCGCACCCCCGGAGGAGCTGCCGGCCAAGGAGTTCGAGAACACCAAGAAGGTCGGCGAGCGTCAGTACCAGGCCGCCGCCAAGCAGTTGGACGATCCGGGCCGCGCGCTCTCCGGCGGCGTCGACTCGCGCCTGACCCACGTCGACTTCTCCGACGTCGAGGTCTCCCCCGAGTTCACCGGCGACGGACAGACCCACCGCACCTGCGGCGCCATGTACGGCACGGCCGCCGCGGCCGGCAGCACCGAGGACGGGCCCGCGCTGCCGGTCTTCCAGGAGGGCGAGAACCCGTTCTTCGACTGGATCTCGCACAGCATCCTCTACAACGCCTCGCCCGAGCTGAAGGAGTGCCAGTCCCCCAAGGGCGCACTGCTCCCGCTCGGCGAGATGAACAAGATCATGCCGTGGATGCAGGAGGAACTCCCCGTCCAGCTGCTGCGGATCGGCGATCTGCATCTGATCGGCGTCGCCAACGAGGTCAGCATCGTCTCCGGCCTGCGGCTGCGGCAGACCGTCGCGGAGATCACCGGCAGCGACGTCAAGGACGTACTGGTCGCCGGTCACTCCAACGCCTACGGGCACTACCTCACCACGCCCGAGGAGTACGACAAGCAGCAGTACGAGGGCGGCAGCACCATGTTCGGACGCTGGCAGCTGCCGGCCATCGAGCAGACCGCGGCCGACCTCGCCACCAGGATGCGCGACGGCAAGCCCTCACCAGAAGGCCCCAAGCCGCCGGACCACTCCGACAAGCAGGTCATCCGGCCTCCGGGCGTCGTCCTGGACAGCCCGCCCATCGGCAAGGAGTTCGGTGACGTGCTGACCCAGCCCGAAGCCTCGTACGGCACCGGGCAGCAGGCCTCCGCCGTCTTCGCCGGCGCCCACCCCAACAACAACCTCCAGCACGGCGGCACCTACCTCACCGTCGAGCGCAAGGACGGCGACAGCTGGACCCGCGTCGCGGACGACGGCGACTGGTCGACGAAGTTCCAGTGGAAGCGCGAAGGCGTCGCCGCCTCGCACACCACGCTCAGCTGGGACATCCCCGCCGACACCGAAGCCGGCGAGTACCGCATCCGCTACAACGGCCACGCCAAGAGCCTGACCGGGACCATCACCCCCATCGAAGGCATCAGCAACCCCTTCACGGTCAACGGGAGTTAGCCCCACGCGGGAAGCGTCCCGCGACGAAACCGGCGGGGCGGGCCAACAGGCCCGCCCCGCCGCCGCGTTGCCCGCAGAACCCCGACCCGGGCGCCTCCAACCAGCCCCTCCCCCAGACACCTCACCCGGGCCCGCGCACCAGGGACAGCACCGTCGCCGTCACCGTCGACACCAGGCTCACCAGCGCTCCCAACGAGGCCAGACCTGTGATGGCGTTCGGAAACAGCTCACGCACCGCACGCGAGATCCTCGGCCGCACCACGATGCTGCGCAGACGCTGCCACTTGTGCTGCTCGATACGGCATCCGCGCAGGATCCCCCGTGCGTTGTTGCGGCACAGCTCGTCCCGTCGCCGGGTGGGTGCCCCGCACGGCACTGGTGCCCTGAACAGAAACCACAGCAGGCTCAGCGCAAAGAGAACCGCGAGCCCCGGAGGACCGACACTCGCAGTGGCCCAGCCGGCGACGCCTACGATCAGTGTGATGAGACCCCAGTACGGGAAAAAGCTTCGCCAGATCATGGCAGGGAAAGCTACGTACTCCCCCGGGCTCGGCGGCAGGGCGCACGCGGGCGCACAGCGCCACGCAAGTACGCACTGCCACGCCTCGCTCCTCACGACAGCGCCCGCCGGCCCGAGAACCGTCGTCCGCTGTCGGCGACCCGTCGGCCGGGCGGCTTCAACGGTCACGTAACGTCGCGTCGTACCTGTCGGCCGCGCCGGGCCCTTGGCCGCGGCGACCAACAGGCTTGCTGTGCGCGGCAGTTGGCTTCACCCCGCGCCAAACAGGACGACCGGGACCGGGAGATACATGTTGAGAGTTCTGAACAGCGGGACGCGGCGAATAGGCGCTGTGGCCCTGACGGCGGGAGCGGTGCTCGGCGCCGGCCCGCTGGTCGCACCCGCGTACGCGGCCGACAGCCCGAAGGCCGACGGCCCCGAGGGCGTCACCGCCGCGTCCGCGTACCTCCTCGACGCCGACAAGGAGGGCGAGGAGGCCGAGCTGTGGGGCAAGGATGCCGACACCCAGCGCGAGATGGCCAGCACGACGAAGATCATGACGGCGATCCTGGTCAACGAGAAGGACGACCTCGACCGCAAGATCACCGTCAAGCAGGAGTACCGCGACTACGTGGCGGAGGAGGGCGCGAGCACCGCCGACCTCCAGGTGGGTGACGAACTCACCGCCCGCCAGGTGCTGTACGGGCTGATGCTCCCCTCCGGCTGCGACGCGGCGTTCGCGCTCGCGGACCACTTCGGCGAGGGCGACACCGTCAAGGAGCGGACCGCCGACTTCATCACGCAGATGAACGAGCGTGCCGCCGAACTGGGCCTGAAGGGGACCAAGTTCGACTCCTTCGACGGCATCCCGACGGGTACGAACAACTACTCCACGGCCGCCGACATGGCGAAGCTCGCCGCACACGCACTGACCCAGGACGCGGTGGCGGAGACCGTCAAGGCGACCGACACCGTGCAGAAGGCCACCAACGGCCGTACGTACACCTGGTACAACACCAACCAGCTGCTCGGCTCCTACGACGGTGCCATCGGCATCAAGACCGGCACCGGCACTCGTGCGGGCCCCTGCCTGCTGTTCGCCGCCACCCGTGACGGCCGCACCGTGGCCGGTGCCATCCTGAACGGCCAGGAGCGCTACACCGACGCGGCCAAGATGCTCGACTGGGCCTTCGACACGAAGAGCGCCACCAAGCTCAAGCTGCGCAAGCTCCCCGAGGGCGCACAGCGCGACTGAGCAACAGCCGTGTGAAAGCCGCGAGTTGAGCAGCCGGCCCAGCTCCCGCACACACCGCACCGGGCGGCGGCCCACCCCCACAGGGCGGGCCGCCGCCCTCGCCGTGCGGGCGCCGGATCAAGCCGTCCCAGGCACGCACCGCGCCCGCCGTACGCCGGGGGCGCGCCCGCCCTGACCAGGCGGGCGGCGCGCTCCGGCGTGGCCTGTTTCGGGCGTCACCGGGGGCGCGGGTCGACAGTTGACTGTTCTGAACGAGGTCTGGAAACGGCGACTCGGACAGGGGGCGGTTGGCGATGGGCCGATGGCGGAAGTGGAGCGGTGGCGGCGCCGAGGAGGGCGCGCCGCTCTCGGAGTCCCAACGCTTCCTGTGGGGCAGCGAGTTGGTCTACGCCGGCGGATTCGCGCGACACGAGACCGGGGCCTACCGGCTGAGCCTGTGGCAGATCGTGCTGCGCCTGCCGGGACTGCTCGCGAGCACCGCCCGGCTGGCCTGGGCCGCGGACCGCTCGGCGGCCCGGCAGGTGCTGGGGGCCGAGTTGGGACGCGGTGCCGCGCAGGCAGTCGCGCTGGTGGCCACCAACAGCGTGCTGGCGACGCTGCTCGCCTCGGGCGAGCTCACCGAACGGTTGCGCCAAACGCTGCCCGTACTGCTGCTGTTGGCGGGGGCCGGGCTGGTCGGGGCCGTACTGCGGGCGGTCTCCACAGCCGCGACAGGGCGGTTGCAGCCGAAGGTCGAACGGGTGGCGTCGGAACGCTTCCTCGGCCACGCGGCACGCGTGGAGCTGACGGCCATCGAGAGCGACGACTTCCACCGACTGCTGGACTCCGCCCAGTACGGGGCGGGTTCGGCCCGGCGAATGGTGGCAACCTCGACCCAGGTCATCGGCGCGCTGCTGTCGCTGCTGGCAGTCGCGGGCGTGCTGACCGTGCTCCACCCGGTGCTGCTGCCGCTTCTGTTGCTGATGACGGTGCCGGGAGCGTGGAGCGCCCTGGTCATCGCACGGCGTCGCTACGCATCGTTCCACCGGTGGGTGCAGCATCTGCGGGCCTCTCGCGTGCTCTCCCAGCTCCTCACCTCACCCGGTGCAGCGGCGGAGGTACGGGTGCACGGGATCGGTCCGTTCCTCCTGAACCACTTCCGCGCCATGTCGCAGGACGCCGAACGCGAGCAGACGCGGTTGGCGAAGGGCGCGGCGTTCACCGGTCTGGTCGCCGCCGGGCTCACCGGGCTGGCGACCGTACTCACCTATCTCGCGCTGGGGTGGCTGCTGTGGACGGGCGTGATGGCGCTCTCGGTCGCCGGCACCGCGGTGATCGCCATCCGTACCGGCTCCTCCAGCCTGGACACGCTTGTCTCGCAGGTCAACACGTTGCAGGAGGAGTCCCTGTTCGTCGCGGACCTCGACGAACTGGGCAGGGAGGCGACCAAGAGGGCCATTCCGGTGGGCGGTTCGGCTCTGCCGGTCCGGCCGCGCGCCATCCACTTCCGGGAGGTCGTCTTCGCCTACCCCGGCGGGGAGGCTGACCCGGCGCTGGACGGAGTGACCCTCAGCGTGCCGATGGGCGGCATCGTCGCGCTGGTCGGCGAGAACGGATCGGGGAAGACCACCCTCGTCAAGCTCCTCGCCGGTCTCTACACACCGCAGAGCGGGCGGATCAGCTGGGACGAGGTCGATGCCGCACAGGCCGATCGCGCCGAACTCTTCGACCGGGTCGGCATCGTCGCGCAGGACTTCGAGCGGTGGCCGTTCACCGCGCGCGCCAACGTGGCGGTGGGTCGGCCGGACAGGCCGAGCACGGACGAGGCTCTCGCGCACGCCGCACAGCGGGCGGACGCCACCGAGATCGTGGACGGGCTCCCACGGGGATGGGACACCCTGTTGGCCCGCGGATTCTCCGGCGGACACCAGCTCTCCGGCGGCCAGTGGCAACGCCTCGGCATCACCCGCGCCTACCACCGCGGCGCCGAGATCCTGATCGTCGACGAGCCCACCGCCGCCCTGGACGCCCGCGCGGAACAGCGCGTCTTCGAGCAGGTCCGCGCTCTCGCCGACGCCGGACAGACGGTCATCCTGATCACCCACCGGCTCGCCTCCGTACGCAGCGCCGACCTCGTCCACGTCCTGGACAAGGGCCGTCTGATCGAGACCGGCACTCCCGACGAACTGCTCGCCACTCCTGACGGGCACTTCGCCCAGCTCTACGCCCTCCAGGCCCGCGCCTACGCGGAGGGCCACACCCAGGAAGCCAAGCTCCCCAGGCAGTCCCGGCCGACGAGTCGGAAGCCCTCGCCACCGTCCGTGTCCTGACGCGTGCGCCCGCACGCTCTCGACAACTCGCGCGCACAGCAGAGCACTTGCCGCGAACAGCAGACGCCTTGTCAGATCCGTTGCTTCAATGCTCAGTTGACCATTCGACTCTCGATGCGCAACAGCTACGTGAAGCTGTTGCACACGGCGCAGCAAGACCCTGCGCTCTGCACAAAGGCAGCCGAGAACTGGGCGACTCTGGGCTGGGCGGTGAGCCGCAACCAGTTCGTCCACCAGCTGGACCGTGTGCGCGACATCCGCAACCGGATCGCCCACTTCGACCCCGATCCGCTGCCCGCACAGTACGCGGAGGAACTGCGCCAGTTCGTTCGACTGCTGCGCCAACTCACCTGAGGCTCAGTCCAGTTGTCACGCACCACAGCCGACGCCCGGCAGCCCTGCGGTGCGTCCGAACCCGATTGAGCCGAGCGGCGGTTCGGGACGGGAGCCGAGGATCGGCGAGGCGGTGGTGCGGGGCGGCCGGAGGACGCGTCGGCCCCCGTCGATGGATGCATCGACGGGGGCCAACGTGCGGAGCAGGTCGGCGACTACTCGCCCTTGAGGGACGTGACGAAGCACTCCCAGTCGCTCGCCGGGAACACCAGCACCGGACCATGCGGCACCTTGCTGTCACGGACAGGAACGACAGCGGCGAAGTCGTCGGAGACCTCGACACACTCACCACCGTCGGGGTTGCTGTAGGAACTCTTGCGCCAGGAAACGGCCTTCAGATCGACGCGTCGCACGATGCTTCCTCCAAGACTCTCGGAATGAGCTTCAGCGATTCGGCTCTGTTCAGCGCCGAATCGCGTAGTGCGGGACAAGTACAGCGATGCATGTCTGAGCAGGTCGGCGGCTACTCGCTCTTGAGGGACGTGACGAAGCAGGCCCAGCCGCTGGCCGGGAACACCAGCACCGGACCGTCCGACACCTTGCTGTCACGGACAGGAACGACAGCGGCGAAATCGTCGGAGACCTCGACACACTCACCACCGTCCGAATTGCTGTAGGAACTCTTGCGCCAGGAAACGGCCTTCAGATCGACGCGTCGCACGATGCTTCCTCCAAAACAGCCAGGACGAACCTCAGAGACTCGACCGGAGACAGCGCCAAGTCGCGCATCGAATCGTACGCGCGCTGGAGTCGTTCGACCGGAGTGTCTGCCTCAATCAGTTCGCCACGGTGCGCGTTCTCCGTGTGAGCGACCGTGCGTCCGCCAGAAAGCCGTAGAAACATCAGCGCGGTGCTGTCCAGCCCATGCATCCCTGCGCTTTGCGGGAGCACCTGCATCGTCACACCAGGGCGCTGGGCGATCTTCGACAGGTGTTCCAGTTGTTCGCGCCACTCCGCCGCGTCCCGCAGTGGTGTGCGGAGTACCGCCTCCGCGAGGATCGTGCGGAACGGGGGCGCGTTCTCGGCCTCCAGCAGCTCGCGGCGCCCCATGCGCGCTTCGACCTGCTGGTCCAGTTCCTTGCCCTTCAGGCCGCCCGCCGCCAGCACTTCGCGCGCGTAGCCGGGCGTCTGCAACAGGCCCGGCAGCACGCTGACCGCGAAGTGCCACAGACTCGTCGCCTCGGCTTCGAGGGACATGTAGCGCCGGTAGCGCTCGCGGAACTGCGTGTGGTCGCCCGCCGCCAACTCCCAGAGCGCGAGCAGGAGTCCGGGCGTCTCGTAGTAGGTGTCGAGTGCCTGGACGACCTCCGGGCTGCCCAGCGTCTCGCCCTTCTCCATCTTTCCGAAGAGTGACCAGTCCCAGCCCAGGCGTTCGCCGAGTCTGCGCAGGCTGACTCCGTGGGCGGTACGGAGTCTGCGCAGTTCCTCCGCGAACCGCTGTCGCGGTTCCTGGCTGCGGCCGGTGATGACGCGTCGTTGCGACATACCGCTTCCCCTCTGAGCTGGTCGCACGGTCAATGGCACAGCTGTCGATGTGGAATTCGTGGAACCGGCACGGTGCGGCGCGGCAGCACGCCCCGTCCCACACCACAGGCCGGTCACCCGGGACGCATTCTCGTAACGCCCGCACTACGCAGCGTAGTTCGACCTGCGCAGCGCGGCGCAGGAGAACAGCGGAACCCATTGGCAAAGGATTCTCATGACCACCACTCCCGGCCTCCCCCACCGGCCACCGGCAGGCAGCGACCCGAGCCCTGTACCCCACCCGACACGACCGTCCGCCAAGGTCCACGAAGCCATGAACGCGCGGGACGCCCTCGCCGCCGCCCTCACCGCGGCGGGCATCCAACTGCCCGCGATGGACGTCCGCGCGCCGTGGCTGGACGGGCGCTCGGGCGAGCCCCCGTACGCGCTCGTACAGCTCGGCGTCTGCGCCGCGCCCGTGGCCCGCGCACTCGCAGAGGTGATCACCCGGGGCGCCGCCCGATGACCGACCACGTCTCACCCGTCGGCGGGCCGTCCGGCACATCCCGCAACGACCCCGTATCCGGTACCGCCCGCACGTCCCGTACCGACCGGCCCTCACCGGACCGCGAGAGCACCGCCCGCGACGACCACCGGGGCGTCGTCATCTGCCCGCTCTGCAGTGACGTGGCCGTCGTCGGCGAGGTCGTGCGCGACCTCGCCCGCGAACGTGTGGGGCGGGTCATGGGTCGCGAGGGCCCGTACGTCCAGCTGCGCCCGCTCGGCGGTGGTCGTGAGTGGGACGCGGAGCCTCGCGAGCTGCGGCCGATGAGCCGGACCGAAGTGCTGAGCGCGCTGGTCGCGGAACTCAACAGGCAGAGCAGACGCGGTATTTGAGGCAACTGCTCGGCCGGTGAGGCGGGCGCTCGGGGCATCGGACGGGTTCGTGAGCGGCGGGGCCCGAGCGATTCGGCGGCGAGCAGCGATGGGGCCGGCACCGGAGAGCTGTGCGAACGGGGTCGCTCGTGCGGGTGAACCGGTACATCCATCACCGGTCCGGGGACGTCGTACTGGGCGCAGCGGGCGGGCCGTTGGTCCGTGCGGGTGGTCGAGCCGGGCCGCGACGGGATGTCGTGCCGTCGGCCCGGCGCCGGCCGCGTTGCTTCGGACGGGTCGGCGCCGCAAGGGCGTTGACGTGGGACGACGGAGGATTCGTGAGACTTCTTGGTACCGGTTCGCGCCGTGTGGGGGCGGTGGCGCTGACAGCCGGCTCCGTCGTCGCGTCCGGAGCGCTGCCGGCGTACGCGCAGGGGCCGGCGCAGGCGCAGGAGGCAACTCCCCTGCGCGCGAACGGACTTGAGCGCGCGGCGCAGCAGAGCGGGCCCTCGGGGGTCACCGCGAGCGGGGCGTTCCTGCTGGACGGGACGGCGAACCGCGCACTGTGGGGCAAGGGCGCGGGCGCCAAGCGGGAGATGGCGAGCACCACCAAGATCATGACGGCGGTGGTCGTGGTGACCACCAAGGGCGTGGATCTGGGCCGCCGGATCACCATTCGCAAGGAGCACCGGGACTATGTCGCCAAATGGGGCGCCAGCACGGCGGATCTGCGGACGGGCGACAAGCTCACCGCGCGCCAGCTGCTGTACGGGCTGATGCTCCCCTCGGGCTGCGACGCGGCGTACGCGTTGGCGGACACCTTCGGCAAGGGCAGCAGCCGGGGTGCGCGCACCAAGTCCTTCATCGCGCAGATGAACCGCAAGGCCACCGAACTGGGCATGCGCGACACCAAGTTCGACTCCTTCGACGGGATCTCGAAGTCCGGCAACAATTACTCCACGCCGCAGGACCTGGCGAAGCTGACGCGTTACGCGCTCGGCAGCAAGAACCTGCGGAAGGTCACCGGCGCGACCCGTACGAGCCAGAAGGCGACCAACGGGCGCACGTACACCTGGTACAACACCAACCAGCTGCTCGGCGCGTACGACGGGGTCGTCGGCGTGAAGACCGGCACCGGCAGCAAGGCGGGCCCGTGCCTGGTGTTCGCGGCGACCCGCGGGCAGCGGACCGTGGTGGGCGTGGTGCTCAACGGCAAGGACCGCTACCGGGACGCGACGCGGATGCTCGACTGGGCGTTCAAGCAGAAGACCGCCTCGCCGCTCGAGCTGCGGCTGCTGCCGCGCGGCGTGCAGCGCGACTGATCCCGTACCGCCACCCGACCCGGCCGCGTCACCGCCGGGTCGGGATGTGCCCGCCTCGGGAACGTCCCGACCCGGCCGCCGGATCGCTCCGGGGCCGCCGGTAGACGAGCGACGGGCCGTCCGGGGTCGTGGGTCGGCCCGAGGAACGCACCGGGGACGGTTGTCAGTGGGTCGCGCTAGCGTTCGGGGCGTGATCGGAGTTGACGAGGTGCGGGCGCGTTTCACGGCGGGCGGCGAGCGGTACCCGCTGCTGACCGTCGAGGAGTTCTTCCGGGGAAACGACGCCGAGGAGTCCATCGCGCCGAACCAGTACGGCTTCGGGAGACCGGAGTTGGCGGAGATCGGGAGCCGGCTGCGGTCGCTCTCCGAGGACCCGGCGGTCGCCTGGATACGGGTGCAGCCGCACGAGGAAATGTTCTGGAGCGGAGGCGGCGAGCTCTCGGCCGAGGGGGTGGCGATATGCACCGCCCTCGCCGAGGAGCAGGTCGACGCGCGCCTCGACGTCGAACTCCTCATGTCGGAGGGCGTGTTCGAGGGCCTGGTCTACCCGCTCGAGGACTTCTGCGGGATGCCGGAGGTGCCTGCGGGGCACCGCGTACTGTCGCTGGTCTGGGACTGAGTCGAGGCACCAGAGGCTCGGCGGCACTCTGAGGACGAGGAGAGCACGGATGGAGCACCGGCCGGGCGTGGACGCGGGTGCGGTACGGGCGTGCATCGTGCTGCGCCAAGTACCCGACCTGCGGGGGCTGTTCGCCCTGCACCGGCTGCTCGGGCTGGGGATCGCGGAGGTTCGCGAGCGCGTCGGTGCCGAGGAGCCGCTGGTCGAGCTGGAGCTGTTCGGCAACGACGGCGCCTCGGTCGCCGAAAGCCTTCGGAGGACGCTCGATCTGGTCGAGGGGCTGGACCACTCCGTCCACGAGTGCGCGGCCGGTGAGAGACCCGGGCCGGCCAACCGGATCGACGGGCAGGTGCTGCGGAACGTCCTCGCGAGCATCGCGGCGGATGCGCCGCCCGACTGCCCCGTCACACCGCGGAGCGAGGCGGACCCGTCGTAGCCGCCTCGCCGACACGGGCGGGGGTCGCGCGGCTGAGCGAGCGCGCGGCAGACACGTCCCTGTGCGCTGAACCTGCGTGGGTGGTTGACCTCGGTGCGTGGTCAACGTCCGTGCGTGCGGCCTCGGTTGGTCTTCGGCCGGCCCGTGGTCGCGGCCGGTAGTCCCGGGCCCGTGGTCCTGGTCCGAAGGCGGCCGGCGCCGGCCCGGTTCAGTTGGCGGTCGGCGTTTCTGCCGTGCCGACGACCGGGAGGAGGAACGCGTCCTCGTACTCGCGGCGGGCGGCCCTGGTGCGGGCGACTCGCAACCGGCGGGCACTCGGGGTGAGTTCGAGACCGAGGTCGGGTCCGGGGCTCGCGCCGGAACCCTCGTCCGCGTGCGGGCCGAGTGCCGGGTCGTCCAGGCCGAAGAAGCCGGTGTCACAGGAGTTGGCACCGAGCGGGAAGGAGCCGTCGCGCAGGCGCTCCACCAGGGTGGTGCAGTAGGCGAGGAGGTGCTCGAACTCCTGCGGACTGTGGGCGGCTTCGGTGGCGTACTGCTCGCGGAGGGCGTGCTGTTCGTCGGCATGGTGAATGCGGGCGGCGTCGTCGAGCTCCCAGAACATCCGCAGCGCCAGTGCGCGGTCGCAGCGGGGATGTCGCACCACGGCCAGTGGCACGGCGAAACCGTCGTCCCAGTTGTAGGCGCTCATCAGCTCCCACAGCATGGTCTCGTCGGCGAGCGCCCGTACGCGTTCGGGGAGTTCGGCGTGGATGCGACGGCGTTCGTCCGCGTTCGGTGTGTCGCACTCGTGGTGCAGGATGCGCTCGACATCGGGGTGCATGTGCCCGTCCTCGGGTCGTGATCCCGCCGAGGCTACCGGCAGTTGCGCACCGGCGGAGGCGCGGCTCCGGGCGGCGGGAACGCGAAGGGTCCCGTGTCGGCCGGGTAGGCGGACACGGGACCCTCTCGGTGCGGTGCTGACGGGGTCAGCGGGTCACCACGGTTCAGGAGCTGAGACCGGCGGCGGCTTCCTCGATGTCACCGGCGAAGGCTCCCACCTCGGTGTAGACACCGGGGTAGTCCGGGCGGGCGCAGCCCTGGCCCCAGCTGACGATGCCGACCTGGACCCAGGCGTCATTGTCGTCCTTGCGGAACATCGGGCCACCGGAGTCGCCCTGGCAGGCGTCCACGCCGCCCTCGCCGACCAGGCCGGCGCAGATCTCTTCCTCGGGGATGAAGCTGCTGCCGTAGGCCGAGCCGCAGGTGGCGTCGTCGACGAACGGAACGGTAGCCTTCAGCAGCTTCTGCTGCTGGCTGCCGCCCTCGCTGTCGGCGCCCCAACCGGCGATCTCGAAGTCACCCTCGTTGAAGCTGTCGTCCTGCGCGATGTTCAGCGTCGGAAGGTCGAGCTCCTTGTCGATCTTGATGAGGGCCCAGTCCTTGCCCTGGCCGTTGTAGCCGGGGGCGACGGTGACCTCGGTCGACTTCGCCGTGATGGCGTTCGAGTCGTTCAGGTCGTTGACACCGGCGGTGACGGTGATGGAGTCGTCCGGGCCGCTGCCGTCGACGCAGTGCGCGGCGGTCAGGATCAGGTCCGGGGCGTAGATGGAGCCGCCGCAGCCCATGGACAGGCGCACCATGAAGGGGTATTCGCCCTCTTCGGCGGGGGTGCCGCCGACGATCTTGGTGTCGACTCCACCCTTGTCGGCCGGGGCCTCGGCCGCACCCGCGGAGGCGGCGGGCTGAAGCGCGAAAGCCGCCAGGGCGGCAGCGCTGACGGCGACAGTTCTCTTGAGGTACTTCCGGGTCTTGGCCACTTGCATTCCTCTCGTGGGGGGTTGCACGCAAATGTCACGCTCATGCCAATCCGGAAAGAAAAGGACACGACGTGACCGGAAACCCGATGGGGCGGGTCTCCGACGCGCCCTTGGATTATGTGGACTGCGACAAGCAGCTGACAAGGGCAGGACAGAGTTTCAACGCGGGTACGAAATGGCCGAGTTGGCGCTTGTGTCGCCCATTGTGGATGGGACACGGCCGCCCGACGCACCGCCGAGGGATCGTCGCTTCTTAGCGGCCGGGAACACCTCGGGGCCACTCCCCGCACCCCGTTGCACCCGGTGGCACCTCTGGGCCCGGGCGACCGGCGCGTGCCACCATCGGGGGATGGTGACACTCAGTGAGATTCTTCCGGTCGAGGCCGTACGCCTCGGGGTTTCGTCCCGGGACTGGCGCGATGCCGTTCAGTCGGCGGGCGAGCTGCTGACGCTGACGGGTACGAGCACCGACGAGTACACCGCGGAGATGATCCGCAACGTCGAGGAGAACGGCCCGTACATCGTCATCGCACCCGGATTCGCCTTCGCACACGCCCGCCCCTCCCCCGCCGTGCTCCGGACGGGGATGTCGTGGGTACGGCTGGACGAGCCGGTGGAGTTCGGCCACGAATCGAATGATCCGGTGGAACTGGTCGTCGCACTGGCGGCCCGGGACGCGTCCGAACACACCGCCGCGATGGGCAGTCTGGCCCGTCTGCTCGCCGACGAGGGGCGCGCCGCACAGCTGCGCGCGGCCCGTACGCCCCGGGAACTGCACGCGCTGCTGAGCGGACAGGAGGGGGCGGACCGCCCCGGGAGCGCGGCGCACTCGGGACCGGCCGCGGACCGCACGGCGTCCGGTGCGGATCGTGGTGCGGTGCCGACCGGCCCGGTCGCCGAGGGCCCCGCCGGGTACGGGGGTTCGGCCGACGGCGGCGCCCGTCCGGCGGACGGGGGCGGGGCGCGGCCCTCCGCGCAGCAGGCGCCCGCCGGGGTGCACAAGATCCTCACGGTCTGCGGCAACGGCGTCGGCACCAGCCTCTTCCTGAAGAACACCCTGGAGCAGGTCCTCGACCGTTGGGGCTGGAGCCCGTACGTCAACGTCGAGGCCACGGACACCATTTCGGCGCGCGGCAAGGCGTCGGAAGCGGTCGCCCTCTACACCTCGGGCGAGATCGCCCGTGCGCTCGGCGACCTCGGCGTACCGGTGAAGGTCGTGGAGGACTTCACCAGCACCCGCGAGGTCGACGCCGTGCTCCGCGACACCTACGACGTGTAGCGCACACCGGCAGCGCGCCCGGCACCGGCACCGAACCAGGCGACGGCAACGGGGCCGGTCACGGGACCGGCTCCGCCGGCTCGCGCGTACGCCGTCGTACGCCGTCGTACGCCGTCGTACGCGGACCTCGCCCCGGGCGGCCGAAGCCTCCCGGGTGCGGCCCCCGCACCGCCTCTCCCCCGCACCGCCTCTCCCGGCCCGTCGGCACCACGCACCGCGACGGGCGGGCACACACCACGGAGCAGAACGGAACCCCACTCTTGAACTGGCTGGTCACACCCGCACAATTCATCGTCAACGAGGTACTGAGCGAACCCGCCTACCTCATCGGCCTCATCACCGCAGCCGGTCTGATCGCGCTGCGCAAGTCCACCGGGCAGGTGCTGGGCGGCGCGATCAAGGCGACGCTCGGCTTTCTGCTCATCGGCGCGGGCGCCACACTCGTGGTGGACGCGCTCGCCCCGCTCGGCGAGATGATCCTCGGCGCGACCGGCGCCCAGGGCGTGATCCCGACCAACGAGGCGATTGTCGGCATCGCCCAGGCCGAGTTCGGGGCCCGGGTCGCCTGGCTGATGATCCTCGGTTTCGGCATCAGTCTGCTGCTCGCCCGCTTCACCCCACTGCGGTACGTCTTCCTCACCGGGCACCACATGCTGTTCATGGCGACGCTGCTCACGGTGGTGCTGGCCGCGGCCGGCCACGAGTCGTGGATCGTGGTCGTGGTCGGCGGTGTGCTGATGGGGATCATGCTGGTCGCGATGCCCGCCTTCGCGCATCCGTGGACCAAGCGCGTGACCGGCAACAACACCGTGGCGATCGGCCACTTCGGCACCGCGGGGTACGTACTGGCGGGCGCCACCGGGCAGTTGGTCGGCAGGCGCAGCCGCAGCACCGAGGAGATGAACCTCCCCGAGGGGCTGCGCTTCCTGCGCGACTCCATGGTGGCCACGGCGCTCTCGATGCTGGTCATCTATCTCACCGTGGCGATCGTCTACCTGGTCAGGGTCGGCGAGTCCGAGGCGCTGGCGGTCTTCGCCGAGGCGGGCGGCGCGCAGGCGACCGACATCGGCAACTACCTGATGATGTCGGTGATGCAGGGCCTCCAGTTCGGCATCGCGGTCGCGGTGATCCTCTTCGGCGTCCGGACGATCCTGGGCGAACTGGTGCCCGCCTTCCAGGGCATCGCGGCCAAGCTGGTGCCGGGCGCGGTGCCCTCGCTGGACGCGCCGATCGTCTTCCCGTACGCGCAGAACGCGGTGTTGGTCGGCTTCCTCTCCAGCTTCACCGGCGGGCTCTTCACGCTGGCGCTGCTGACCTGGGTCTTCGAGCCGGCGTTCGGGCTGGCGCTGGTGCTGCCGGGCCTCGTGCCGCACTTCTTCACCGGCGGCGCCGCCGGCGTCTACGGGAACGCCACCGGCGGCCGGCGGGGCGCGGTGCTCGGCGCCTTCCTCAACGGTGTGCTGATCACCATGCTGCCCGCCCTGCTGCTGAAGGTGCTGGGCGCCTTCGGCAAGGAGAACACCACGTTCGGCGACGCCGACTTCGGCTGGTTCGGCGCGCTCACCGGGTACGCCGCCAAGGCCGGCACGGTCGGTGGCGTCGTGCTGATGCTGCTGCTGGGAGCGGTGATCCTGGGCGCGGCGATCTGGATGCAGCGCAGGGTGGTCGACACCGGCTGGGACCCCGGCGCGCACCGCGACGCGCTCGCCCCAGCACGGGGCGCGGGCGGCGGCGCGGGCGGGAACGTCGACCCGGACGGCGGAGGAGACCGTGTCGACGGGTCGGGCGGCGTGCCGGGAGCCGGATCGTCGGCCGGGCGGAGCGCCACGGGGACGGCCGTACGGATCGCGCCGCCGGCCGGCGCTCCCGTCCCGCCCCCGCCGCCCGCGGAGTAGCCGCGCACCGACGAGGCGGCGGGGCGGCGCCCCCGCGCGGCGCCGGCTTCCCGCGCGACGACGGACGGCTCGTACCCGGGCGGGGTACGAGCCGTCCCTGTGCGTCGGCCGCCCGGCGCGGCGGTGCGGGCCCGGACACTCGGTCCGGTCCCGCACCGCGGAGCGTTCCCCCGTGACCGGCCGGGAGCCGGTCAGCGGGCGATCAGCAGCCGGCCGGCCGGCGATCAGGAGTCGATCAGGAGTCGGTGCAGTCGAGGGTGCCCTCGGAGGCGCCCTTGATGAGGGCCTCGTGCGCCGCCTTCAACTTCTCCGTGTCGCCCTTCAGCACCTTTCGGTCGTAGGTCAGGAGACCGTTCAACTCGCCCTCCAGATCGGAGATCTGGGTGTAGACGGCGCCGCTGCTGGCCCGGCAGGCGGCCAGTTGCTCGACCTCGCCGAGCTTGGTCAGGTACTCCTCGGTGAAGATGTCCTTCTCCACGCCGACGTAGGTGTGGCGGACGGGCCAGGCGTGGCCGGGGATGGCCAGGCCGAGACCGCCGTACTCACCGGTGACCAGCGCTCTGGTGCCGTCGGAGTCGGGCAGCAGTGGGCTCGGATAGCCGTGGGCGTCGGAGATGTCTCCGTTGCCGCCGTCGACCGCGCCGCAGCAGTTGTGGCCGCTCATGTTGTTGACGAGGCGGCTGGGGTCCAACTCCTTTGCGTAGTCGGCGATTCGTGCCTGGTCGTACTGGCCCCAGCCCTCGTTGAAGGTGACCCACATGATCACCGACGGCGAGCTGTCGTGCTGCTGGATCATGCGCTTGAGCTCGGTCTCGTACTGGGCGCGGGCGGCCTCGTCGGGCTCCCGGTCCGAACGCATCGACGGCATGTCCTGCCAGACGAGCAGGCCGAGCCGGTCGGCGTGGTGGAACCAGCGGTCGGACTCGACCTTGATGTGCTTGCGCACCGAGTTGAAGCCGAGCTGCTTGTGCACCTCGAGGTCGTAGGCGAGCGCCTCGTCGGTGGGCGGGGTGTGCAGGCCCTCGGGCCAGAAGCCCTGGTCGAGGGTGGCCATGGAGAACACGGGCTTGCCGTTGAGCACGGTGCGCTTCTCGCCGTCGACCGTCTCGACGGTGATCTTGCGCATGCCGAAGTAGCTCTCCGCGGTGTCCGCCGAATCGCCCTCGCCGACGGTCACCTTCAGGGTGTAGAGGTGCGGGTCGTCCGGCGACCAGAGGCGGGGCTCGGGCACCGCCACGTCGAAGGACTCGTCACCGGTGCCGGTGGCGCGGCCGACCTCCTTGTCGCCGTCGAGGGCGACGGCGGTCACGGTCGTGCCCTCGGCAACTCCCCTTGCCTGTACGGCGACCCGCTCGGCGTCGATGTCGGGCGTCGTCTTCACATGGGTGGTGTGGTTCTCGGCGACCGGCTCCATCCAGACCGTTCCCCAGATGCCGGAGGAGGGGGTGTACCAGATGCCCTCGGGCTTCAGCCGCTGCTTGCCGACCGGCGGGTTCTCCCCGTCGGCGGAGTCGGTCGGGTCGTAGACGCCGACGACCAGCTCCTGCGGGCCGTCACCGCTGAGCGCGTCGGTGACATCGACGCTGAAGCGGTCGTACCCGCCCTTGTGGGTGGCGACCTCCTCGCCGTTGACATGCACCGTGGCCTGCCAGTCGACGGCGTCGAAGTGCAGCTTCAACCGCTTGCCGGAGCCGACCTCCCAGCCCTCGGGCACCTCGAACGAGCGCTTGTACCACATGCGCTCCTCGTGCCGCTCGATGCCGGACAGCTCGGACTCGACCGGGTACGGGACGAGGATCTCCTCGTCGAGCTTCCGCTTCTTGCCGATCGGCGGGGCCTCGCCCTCCTCGGCGCCGGAGAACTGCCAGGTGCCGTTGAGGTTCTGCCACTGCTCGCGCTTGAGCTGCGGGCGCGGGTACTCGGGCAGTGCGTTGTCGGGACCGACCTCGTCGGCCCACTTCGTGCGCAGCTGGTACGTGGAGTTGTTGTCGCCGGACGTCCAGAAGTCGCCGATCTCCTCGCCCTCGGCGTCGGCGAGGCCGCCCTCGCCGTCGTAGCGCAGATCGGCGAATCCGCCCTGGCCGACGACGGGTTGCTCCAGGGTGACCAGCAGCCGTCCGGAGTTCTCCGGGTCCTGCGTCACGCCCGCGAGCGGCCACTTCGCGCCACCGATGACCGCGTTCAGGTGCTCGGTCAGATCGGCGGGCGGGGCCGCCATCGGACGCCCGAAGTCCAGCTCCAGGGTGCGGCCGGTGGTGCCGACGTCGGCGGTGGTCGGGCCGTCGTACTCGAAGTCGTCGGGCAGGCTGAGCGCGGAGGCCGGGACCTTGGCCTTCTCGGCGCCGGGCGGCGTCCAGGAGAGGGTGAGGTGGGAGCCGCCGGTCTCGTTGAAGTACTCGACCTTCAGGTCGTGGGTGGCGCCGCCGGTCAACTCGACGGGCTCGGAGGACTGTTCGTTGTCCCAGTCGCCGACCCAGTGGTCGATGAGGAGCTCGTCGTCGACCCAGAGGCGGAAGCCGTTGTCGCCGACCAGGTGGAACACGTGCTCGCCGTCGGCCTCGGGGGTGAGCTTGCCGGTCCAGCGGGCGGTGGTGTGGTCGGTGCGGGTGGCGCGCTCCTGGAGGCGGGGCGCGAGGTCGTTGAAGGCCAGCGCCGGGTCGTACGCGGTGGCCTGGAGCTTGTCGAAGTCGTAGGCGCCGGGGGCGGACTGGGTCCAGTACTCGCCCTTGAGCCCGTTGGTCACGGAGCTCCGGTCGGGTTTGCTCTGGTTCTTCGCGGTGCTCTGGTCCTCGTCGGCGGCGGTCGCGCTGGGGCCGGCGCCGAGGGCGAGAGCGAGGAGGGCGAGGACGGCCGTCAGGGCCGTCAACCAGGTACGTGCACGTCTCACGGTACCTCCGGGAGGAGTGTGGGAGAGGCGGTGACGAACTCTGCCCTTGCTCGGATCCCTCTTGTATAACGTTAGAAACAAGGGCAGTTGGCATGACAGCACGCCTCCTGCGCCCTGTCCAGGTGCACGACAGCCTCAAGCCGGACCACGGCGGGCCACAACGGAGGAGTCCAGGTGAGGGTCAGTCTCAAGGACGTAGCGGTGCGTGCCGAGGTCTCGATCAAGACCGTCTCGAACGTGGTGAACAACTACAAGCACGTCACCCCGGCGACCCGGGAGAAGGTGCAGAAGGCCATCGACGAGCTCGGCTACCAGCCCAACCTCACCGCCCGCCACCTGCGGAAAGGGCGTACCGGCATCATCGCGCTCGCTGTCCCAGAGCTGGAGAACCCCTACTTCGCCGAGCTGGCCGGAGCGGTGATCGACGCCGCCGCCGGCCACGACTACACCGTGCTGCTCGACCACACCCAGGGCAGCAGGGAGCGCGAACTCCTCGTCACCCAGGGCTTTCGCGCCCGGGTGATCGACGGGCTGATCCTCAACCCGCTGGAACTGGAGGCCGAGGACCTGGCCGCCCGCGCCGACGACACCCCGCTGGTGCTGATCGGCGAACGCAGCTACGACCTGCCCTACGACCACATCGCGATCGACAACATCTCCGCCGCCCGCGCCGTCGTACGGCATCTGCTGGACCTGGGCAGGCGCCGGATCGCCTTCCTCGGCTCGCGCGGCGACCGGCCGAGCCAACCCTCCCACCTGCGACTGCTGGGCTGGCAGGCGGAGTTGGCCGCGGCCGGGGTGACCGCCGACCAGGCACTGATCGGCTCGGTCGAGGGATGGAGCCGGGCCGACGGGGCCGCGGCCATGGCGGCACTGCTGGACGCGGGCCGGCGACCGGACGCGGTGTTCGCCTACAACGACCTGGTGGCGATCGGCGCCATGCGGGTGATGGCCGAGCGCGGGCTGCGGGTGCCGGAGGACATCGCGGTGGTCGGCTTCGACGACCTCAGCGAGGGCCGTTTCGGAACGGTCTCGCTGACGACGATCTCGCCGGACAAGCAGGCCATCGCACGTCTGGCGGTCGAGTCGGTGGTGCACCAACTGGCCGACGGAAAGGCCGAGTCGGCGACCTCCGGGGCGGCGGACGGGGCGGACGGGGGCGCCGGGTCCACGGGGGCGACGGGCAGGGGCCGGCCCGGCCGGGAGATCGATCCCGGGTTCCGGCTGGTGGAGCGGGAGAGCACGCTGGGCCGGGCGACCGCCTCCGACTGACGCCGCCGACCCGCCGACGCGCGCGGCAGCCGGCCGTACACCGGCAGCCGGGCGCCTGGGGCCGTACGGCGGGGGCTGCACGCCGGAGACCCGCGTCGGGGTCCGCACCGTACGTGCGCCTGCCGCCGGGCCGAAGGCGGGCGCACGTACGGGGCCCTCGGGGCACGCGGGGCGGGGTGCGGCGGTGTGCTCAACCCCCGCCCGGGGTACGGGAGATCGTGCGCGAAGTGTTTACACGCGTCTTCCAACGATGTAAAAACCCTCACAGAAGTCGTCCTCAGCAGACCTTCCACAGTGGGGTAGCCATGAAGCCGCACGCTCGTCGCCACACCGTCCGCACCGCAGCAGCCGCCTCCGCGACGCCCGGGTCCCGTCCCGGCGGCGCGCCCCGGCGCTCCCGGGTGCTCCTCGCGCTGGGCCTCAGCGCGAGCCTGGTGCTGGCGGCCGGCTGCGCCAAGTCCGAGAACGACGCCGCCGGTTCCGACTCGGCCTCCGACTCCGCCGACCAGGGCGGACAGGTGGCGGTGGAGCCCTCCCCGGGCGCCAAGGGCTGCACCGTCGACAGCTACGGCGGCAAGAAGATCGACCTGGAGAACGCCACCGTCGGCTTCTCCCAGTCCGAGAAGGAGGCCAACCCCTTCCGGATCGCCGAGACCGCCTCGATCAAGGCCGAGGCGAAGAAGCGCGGCGTCAAACTGCTCACCGCCAACGCGCAGTCGCAGTTCTCCAAGCAGATCAGCGATGTGCAGGATCTGATCGCCAAGGGCGTGGACCTGCTGGTCATCGCCCCGCTCAACAGCGACGGCTGGGGCCCGGTGCTCAAGTCCGCGGCGGCGCGCAAGATCCCGATCGTCACCGTGGACCGCCAGATCAACGCCGAGGCGTGCAAGGACTACGTCTCCTTCATCGGCTCGGACTTCGTCGCCCAGGGCGGGCACGCCGCCGACCAGATGATCAAGGCGACGGGCGGCAAGGGCGAGGTGGCGATCCTGCTCGGCAGCCCCGGCAACAACGTCACCACCGAGCGCACCAAGGGCTTCAAGGACCGGATCAAGGAGAAGGCGCCCGAGCTGAAGGTGGTCTTCGAGCAGACCGGCGAGTTCGCCCGCGAGAAGGGCCAGCAGGTCACCGAGCAGCTGATCCAGTCCAGGCCGGGCGTCGACGGCGTCTACGCGGAGAACGACGAGATGGGGCTCGGCGCGGTCAACGCGCTCAAGGGCGCGGGAAAGAAGGCCGGCGACATCAAGATCGTCACCGTCGACGGGACCAAGAACGCGGTCCAGGGCATCGTCGACAAGTGGATCTACGGCGTCGTGGAGTCCAACCCGCGCTTCGGTCCGCTCGCCTTCCAGACGCTGGAGACCTTCACCAAGGGCGACGAGGTCGGCCAGAGCATCCTCATCGAGGACACCATCTACACCCGGGAGAACGCCGAGGACGGACTGTCCAGGGCGTACTGACCCGCACCCCGCCGCTGCCGCGGGCCGGCGCGACCCCCGAAACCCGAGGGCGGTCGGCCGCCCCGGCGGCACACCGCGAACTTCCTGGGCGTGCGCCACCGCACCGGCGCGCGCCCAGGAACCGAACGCGCAGTGGGAGACGGCCGGTTGAGCCGGACCGGCCGCAGACGAGACGTACGGAAGGCGTGCCGTGACCGATCCCGCCCCCGACGCGGAACCGCGGAAGCCCGCGCCGCCGTCCGAGGCTCCGAGCCCGGGCCCGCGAACCCCCGAGCCGCACCCCCGATCCACCGAGCCGGGCCGGGCGTCCCCCGGGCCGGGCTCGGTGCTGCCCGAGTCGGACACCGGCGTGCTCGCGGTGCGCGGACTCACCAAGCGCTTTCCCGGTGTACTCGCCCTGGACGACGTGGACTTCACCCTCCGGCCCGGCGAGGTGCACGCGCTCATCGGGGAGAACGGCGCCGGCAAGTCCACCCTGATCAAGGTGCTCACCGGTGTGTACCGCCCCGACGAGGGCGAGCTGCTGCACCACGGGGAGCCGGCCGCCTTCGCCACCCCGCTGGCGGCGCAGGGCGCGGGCATCTCCACGATCTACCAGGAGGTCAACCTCGTCCCGCTGATGAGCGTGGCCCGCAACCTCCACCTCGGCCGGGAACCGCTCAACCGCTTCCGCCTGATCGACTTCACCCGGATGCACCGCGAGGCCGCCGAGACCCTCCGCGAGTACGGCGTGCACGCCGACGTGCGGCGCCCGCTGCGCGAACTGGGCGTCGGCGCCCAGCAGATGGTGGCGCTGGCACGCGCGGTCTCGGTCGACGCCCGCGTCGTGGTGATGGACGAGCCGACCTCCTCGCTGGAACCGCGCGAGGTGGAGACGCTCTTCGGCGTCATCCGCCGGCTGCGCGCCGCCGGGGTGGCCGTGCTGTACGTCAGCCACCGGCTGGACGAGCTGTACGCGGTCTGCGACCGGGCCACCGTCCTGCGCGACGGCCGCCGGGTGCACACCGGGCCGATCGCCGAACTGGAGCGGCTGGAACTCGTCTCGCTGATGCTCGGCCGTGAACTCGGCGAGGTGCGCGCCGAGGGCGCCACCAAGTTCGGCGGCGACCACAGCACGGAGCTCGAACCGGTGCTGGACGCGGCGGAGTTGACGGTGCCGCACAAGCTGCACGGGGTCTCCCTCTCGGTGCGGCCCGGCGAGGTCGTCGGCCTCGGCGGACTGCTGGGCTCGGGCCGCACCGAAACGGTCAAGGCCGTCGCGGGCGCGCTCCCCCTCGCCTCCGGACGCGTCACCGTCGCCGGCCGGCCGCTGCGCACCGGCTCGACCGCCGCCGCGATCGGCGCGGGCATCTCGCTGCTGCCGGAGGACCGCAAGTCCGAGGGGATCTGGCCCGGCCTGTCGGTGCGCGAGAACATCGCACTGGCGATCCTCCCCCGGCTCTCCCGCGCGGGGCTGGTCTCCGAATCGCGCATCGACGCCATCGTCGACACCTTCACCCGGCGGCTGCGCATCAAGGCGTCCTCGCCGCGTCAGCCGGTCGGCGAACTCTCCGGCGGCAACCAGCAGAAGGTGCTGCTCGCCCGCTGGCTCGCCGCGGAGCCCAGGGTGCTGCTGCTCGACGAGCCCACCCGCGGAATCGACGTCGGCGCCAAGGCCGAGGTGCAGAAGCTGATCGACGAACTCGCCGAGGACGGCCTCGGTGTGGTGCTGATCTCCTCCGATCTGGAGGAGCTGATCGAGGGTTCGGACCGCGTGGTGGTACTGCGCGACGGCGCGGTCGTGGAGGAACTGGCCGGCGACGACGTCTCCGAGGACCGGCTG
This sequence comes from Streptomyces sp. XM4193, assembly GCF_023072595.1. Taxonomy (GTDB): domain Bacteria; phylum Actinomycetota; class Actinomycetes; order Streptomycetales; family Streptomycetaceae; genus Streptomyces. The sequence continues at coordinate 123,806 of NZ_JALLGK010000005.1, read as the reverse complement.
ATGCGGGCCATCGCCTCCGCCGCCGAGGAAGCCGAGCAGGCCGACGAAGCCGAGGAAGCCGAGGAAGCCGAGGAAGCCGACCGGCGGGAGACGGCAGCCGGGGCGGACCCCGGCCCGACGGACGGACCCGTGACGTCCGACGGGCCCGTGACGTCCGGCGGACCAGCCGGGTCCACCGCACCCGCCGAGCACGGCGAACCCGCCGCCGACACACGGAAATCGGGCCCGGCACCGACCGATGACCCGGGCCGGAAGACCGCACGAGAGGGTGGTCAGTCTTGACGACCAGTACGGCAGAGCAGGCGCCCCCGGGGCGGGGCGCCGGACCTCGGCCCTCTCTCCCGCAGCGCGCCGCCGTCACCGCCTGGCTCCAGACGTACGGGGTCTACGCGGGCGTCGCGGTGCTGCTGATCTTCAACATCGCCTTCACTGACCACTTCCTGTCCGCGGAGAACTTCCGCACCCAGGCCGTGCAGGTCGCGCCCATCCTCATTGTGGCGCTGGGCATGGCGCTGGCGATCGGCACCGAGGGCATCGACCTCTCGGTGGGCTCGGTGATGGCTCTCTCCACCTCGCTGATCGCGCTCTACCTCGGCTACGGGCCGTGGCTGGCGCTGCTGGTGGCGATCGTCGGCGGCGTGGCGGTCGGTGTGCTGAACGGCTCGCTCGTCGCCTTCATCGGGGTCCAACCCATCGTCGCCACGCTGGCGTTGATGGTCGGCGCCAAGGGCCTGGCACTCGTCCTGCTGCCGCAGCTGCGGGACGTGCGGGACGAGGGCATGCTCTCGCTGGGCTCCGGAGACCTGCTGGGCATCCCCTATCCGGCGCTGATCGCGCTGGCTCTGGTGCTGGTGGTCGGCTTCACGGTGCGGCGCACCACCTTCGGGCGGCAGCTGCTGGCGATCGGCGACAGCCGTCCCGCCGCCGAGCTGGCCGGACTTCCGGTGCGGCGGGTACTGATCTGCGTCTACGTCTGCTCCGGCGTGCTGGCCGCGATCGCCGGTTTCCTCGCCACCGCGCGACTGGGAGCCTCCGATCCGACCGCTCTCGGCAATCTGATGGAGCTGTCCGCCATCACCGCCGTGGTCGTCGGCGGTACGTCGCTGGCCGGTGGGCGGGTGCGGATCGCCGGGACGGTCGCCGGCGCCGTACTGATCCAGCTGCTGACCGCGACGCTGATCAAACACGATCTGCCGCCGTCCTGGACACAGATGGCTCAGGCCGCCGTCATCGTGCTCGCGGTCTACGCGGCGCGGGAGAGGGGAAAGCGGTGAACACGGGCAACTCGCTCTTCTCGCGCGGAGGTTCGGGCACCACGGTGGCCGAACCGGCACCCGGTCGCAGCGGACAGGGGCCTGGCCGCGACCGGTCGCCGGGCTCCGCCCGGCCGAAGGCGCGACGCAACGAGCAGCTGAGCGCCTTCGCCCAGCGGCACGGCGCCCTGGTCGCGCTGGTGCTGACGGTGGCGGTCGCCTCGCTGACCTTCGAGACCTTCGCGACCGGCGCCAACCTGGAGAACGTGGCGCTCTCCTCGGCGTTCCTGGCGATCGTGGCGCTGGGCATGACGTTCGTGATCATCAGCGGCGGCATCGATCTGTCGGTCGGCTCGGTCTTCGCGCTGGGCGGGGTGCTCGCGGCCTGGGGCTCCCAACACGGCTTCCTCGTCGCGCTGTTGCTGCCGCTGCTGGTGTGCGGCGGTTTCGGTCTGGTCAACGGGCTGCTGATCGCCCGCACCAGGCTCGCGCCGTTCATCGTCACCCTCGCCTCGATGCTCGGCGCCCGCGGGCTGATGCTGAACATCACCGACGAGGGCAACGAGACCTACCTCGTCGCCGAGGGCTCCTTCCTCGGCGAACTGGGCCGCGGCTCGCTGCTGGGCATCGCGCTCCCAATCTGGATCACCGTCGCGCTCTTCGCCGTCGGCGGACTGGCGCTGCGCCGCAGCCGGTTCGGCCAGCACGTCTACGCGGTCGGCGGCAACGAGGACGCGGCGTCCCTGATGGGTGCCCCCGTCGTCCGCACCAAGATCACCGTCTATGTGCTCTCCGGGCTCCTCGCCGGGCTGGCCGGTGCGCTCAACGCGGGCTGGCTGACCTCCGGCATCACCATCCTCGGCCAGGGCATGGAGCTGGAGGCGATCTCCGCCGTGGTCATCGGGGGCACCCTGCTGACCGGCGGACTCGGCTTCGTCAGCGGCTCGTTGGTGGGCGTGCTGCTGCTGAAGGTCATCCAGAACATCATCAACCAGATCGGCTCGCTGGAAGCCGCCTACCAACAGGTCGTCAGCGGTGCGTTCCTGATCGTGGTGGTGGTCGTGCAGACCTGGCTCGCCCGGCGCAGACGCGTCATGTAGCGCCGTCCGGGCGGGAAACGGCCGGGCGGCACGGAAGCGGCACGGCACGGGAGCGGCGCGGAAGCGGCACGGCACGGGAGCGGCGCGGAAGCGGCACGGCACGGGAGCGGCGCGGAAGCGGCACGGTCCGGCAGGAGCGGCACGGCCCGCGCCTCCGGCTCGGGGCACGGGGCACGGGGCGCGGGTGTCCGTACGCGGCCGGGGGCTACCGGCCGGCTGCCTCGGGGCAGGGTTCGACCTCGGGCTCCGGGGTGCCGCCGGTGGACTTCCACAGCGTCCGCGAGAGCGCCTGGGCCCAACTGCCGTCCCGGTGCGTGCGCTTGATGGCGTGCGTGAGGAACTCGCACATGGCGGAGTCGCCGCGCTTGTAGCCGACGCCGTAGTTCTCCTCGGAGAACGGTTCGCCCACGACCTCCAGCTCCTCCGGCCGGTCGGCGGCGTAGCCGAGCAGGATCGCGCCGTCGGTGGTGACCGCGTCGACCTCCTTCTCCAGCAGCTGGTTCACACACTGTCCGTACGTGCTCGCCGGGCTCGACTCCGCACCGTACTTCTTCTCCAGCATCGCGAGGGAGGTGCTGCCGCTGGCGGCGCAGATGCTCTTGCCCTCGATGTCCTCGGGGCCGTCGATGTCGCCCTCGCCCTTGCGCACCAGCAGCTGCTGTCCGGTCGCGTAGTAGGGCCCCGCCATGCCGACCTGCTTCAACCGGTCCTCGGTGATCGAGTACGAGGCGACGATCAGGTCGACCCGGCCCTCCTTCAGCATCGACTCGCGGTCCTTGGACTGCGCCTCGACCCAGGTGATCTCGCTCGGTGCGATCCCCAGCCGGCCCGCGAGGATCTTGGCGATCTCCACGTCGAAGCCCTCGGGCGCCTTGTCCTCGGACTCGCGGAAGCCCACGTTCGGCTGGTCGTACTTGACCCCGATGCGGACCGTGCCCTTGTCCTTGAGGTCGGCCATGGTCGAACCTGCGGGGAAACTGGCGTCGGTGTCGACCTGGATCGACTTGTCCTTGGACTCCGAGTCGTCACCACAGCCCGCCGCCAGCAGGGCGAGAAGAGCCCCGACCACGGCTATCCGGGTACGCACTGCCATTGCCAGCTCCAGGTGATCCACTCAGGGGTGCGGCCCAGCCATCACCCGGGTCGCCGAACTTTATCCGGATACCTCCGCCGCTCGTCCACCCCTCGTGGTGCGGTACACACGTCTCGGCACTCATTCGTGAGCGCGTCGTGATCTCCCCGTCCCCGAGGAGTGTCCTGCCCGTCATCCGGATCTGCCCACCGGTCCCTCCCCTGTGCGGAGTTGGATCATGCCTCGCCGGCGGGAACCGCTCGCGCCCCGCCGCGGGCACAACCGTCGCCGCCACCACCGCGGGAACGGTGGTGGCGGCGAACGGTTGCCGGGCGCTCGGCGGCGTCCGCCCGGTCAACGGGCGAGGAAGAACGCGTAGCCGAGGAAGAAGCCGGCGAACATCAGCGTGATCAGGACGATCGCGAACAGCGGCCCCTTCGCCCAGCCGTCGCGGCGCCGCTCCCACGGGCCCGCGCCCGAGGAGGTGCTGGCCTCCGCGGGCGGGGTCTCGCCGGGCGGCACGCCACCGCCCGGCTCCAGACCCGTGGAGCGGCGGGGGTCGGGGTCTGGGTTCTGCACCGGCATCCCCACCACCTGCTCCCGGACTCAGTGCCCCGTCGCCCTGCGGAGCTCTTCCTTGCTCATGGAGGACCGGCCCTTGACGTTCTGCCGCTGGGCGTCCGCGTACAGCTGGTTCTTGGTCGGGCCCTGCGGGCCGCTGTGCGAGTGCTCGCCGCCGCGCTCGTAGGCGGACTTGGGGTCCCGCAGGGAGGTGCGGGAGGCCCGTTCGGACTCGCCGGAACGGGCGCGCTGCTTGTTGACGGTACGAGCGGCGATCTCCTTGGCGCGCCCCTCGGAGGTCCCCCGCTTCTCGGCGCCCTCCTTGATGTGCTCGTACTGCCGTTCACGCTTCCTGTTGGAGCCTGCGGGCATGGTGTCCTCCTGTCGCGGCTCGTTCACTCGCGGTGGTCCCGACCGTCTCGCGACGGCGGTTCGGTGCGGCGGTGCGGCCCGTGGGCGCGGGGCGGCGGCCGTGACCCCCGGGCCACGGCCATGCGTCCGCCTTCCGCCTTCCGCCTGTCACGCCCCCGCGTCACGGGGTGTGGGGTCGTCCCCTGCCGTGACGGGGTCCGCCCATGCCGCGCTTGCCGGCGCTCTTGCCGTACCCCCGGACCTCGCCACCGAGGTCGTCGCCCCTGCGGGGGTCCTGGGTGTGGCGGGTGTCGGTCTGCGGGGTCGCTCCCGAACGGCGCGTCGTGTAGTCGTCATGACGGGACTGCCGCCCGCGACGCATCAGCCACGACAGCAGGCCGATCACGAGCGCCAGCACGACCAGGCCGGCGATCAGCCACGCCCAGTTCCCCGCCGACCAGCCGCCGTCGTCGTCCGCGAGGACGGCGAGAACTGTCGGGTCGGTGTGCAGATTCATCATCGAAGCCACTTTCCTCTCCGGTTTGGTCCGGTTTGGGCCCGAGGGAAGCCGAGTGCCCCGGTCCGGTGAGGTCTAACGGAGGAGGTTTCCCACTCCCGCGCTCGGCCGTGCGCGGGCACGCCGGGAAGGAAGCCGCGGCACCCGCCGGGTGTGGCACCCGGCCGCCCGGGTACCCGCGCGCTCCCGCACCGGGCCCGTGCCGCCCGCGAGCCGGACCCGCGATCCCCGCGCGCGAAGGAGTGAGAGAGATGAGCAGCGCCACCACCACCCGCGAGGAGACCGCACACGCACTGCTGCGGACGCACGGGCGGACGTACGCGTCCGAGGCCGGGATCCGGATGCGCGACACCCCCAAACCCCTCTACCAGCTGCTGGTCCTCACAAGTCTGCTCAGCGCCCCGATCAGGGCCGGGGTCGCGGTCGACGCGGCCCGTGCGCTGTACGACGCCGGCATGAGCACCCCGCACCGGATGCGGGAGGCGACCTGGCAGCAGCGGGTCGACGCGTTGGGCCGGGGCCACTACCGCCGCTACGACGAGAGCACCGCCACCACTCTCGGCACCGGTGCCGAGTTCGTCGGGGAACGCTGCGGCGGCGATCTGCGCCGGCTGCGCGAGGAGGCCGACGGCGACCGCGACCGGATGCGCCGTCTGCTCCGGGAGGCACCCGGCCTGGGACCCACCGGCGCCGACATCTTCCTGCGCGAAGTCCAGGGCGTCTGGCCGGAGTTCAGACCGCATCTGGACACCAAGGCGACACAGGGCGCCGAACGGCTCGGCCTGCCGAGCGATCCCGCCCACCTGGCGAAGCTGGTCGACGGCGAGGACCTGGCGCGGTTCGCCGCCGCGCTGGTGCGGGCCGCGCTGGACAGGTCCGTGGCCGACTCCGTCGAGGCCGCCCGGACCGCCCCGACCGCCTCGGGCAGCGGGCACGGCGGCGGCTGAGCGCCCGTCCGCGAAGCCGACCTGCGGGCTGGTCGGCGGTTGGGCGCCGGTCCCGGTCGCGGGCGGACGGTCGCGGGCAGACGTGGACGGACCGGCGGCCGTCAGGCGTGGGCCGGGCGCTCCCGTACGACGTCCCGCGCCTTCTTGTCCTGCCGCAGGCCCAGGAACCGGGGGTGGCGGAGCAGGCCGTCGCGGGTCCACTCGGTGAAGCCGATCTCGGCGACGAGCACGGGCTCCACCCAGTGCGCGCCGCGTTCGCGCAGCGGTGTCGCGAAGGGCGAGGTGGGCCGTGCGATGCGGTCGAGTCCCTCGCGGAGCAGCCGCAGGGTGGTGTGGTCGAAGCCGGTGCCGACCCGGCCCGCGTAACGCAGTTCGCCCTGCTCGTAGTAGCCGAGCAGCAGTGCGCCGAAGCCCGTGCGGGAGCCGGCGGGCTCGGTGAACCCGCCCACCACCAGCTCCTGGCCGACCGAGCACTTGAGCTTCAGCCACGCCGGTGAACGGCGGTGCTGGTAGCGGGAGTCGGCACGTTTGGCGACCAGTCCCTCCCAGCCTCGGGCACACGCCTCGTCGAGCAGTGGTTGGCCGCCCTCGTTGCGGTGCGGGGTGAAGCGGATCGGAGCGCCGAAGTCCAGCGCTCTGCGCAGCAGCGATTTGCGGGTCCGCAGCGGGAGGCGGGTGAGGTCCATCCCGTCCAGGCGCAGCAGATCGAAGACGTGGTAGGTGATCTCCACGCCGGTGGCCCGGGCCCTGCGGGCGTCGGTGATCTGCATCCGCCGCTGGAGCAGCGCGAAGTCCGTGCGGCCGGCGTCGTCGAAGGCGACGATCTCCCCGTCCACGGTGAACGCGTCGGCGTGCTGCCCGGCGAGCGCCTCGGCGACCTCCGGGTAGCTGCGGTCCACCGGACGGGCGGTGCGGGAGAACAGCCGCACCTCGCCGTCGTCACGCGTGGCCAGGGTGCGTACGCCGTCCAGCTTCCGCTCGAAGAGCCACTCGGGCCCGAAGGTGCGCCGCTCGCTGGGGGTGGCGAGCATCGGCCGGGAGGCGGAGGCCGACGGCCCGGAGGCGGGCACCAGCAGCGCCGCCTCCTCGGGCGCGAGCGTGGCCAGCAGGCTGCCGCGAGGCGCCTTCTCCCCTCCGGAGGGCGGGAGTTGGGCCGCTCGGCGGTCCGCGCTGCCGCCGCCTGGTCCACGGCGCGCGGCGCCCGGGCGACGGGACGCGTTCTCAGCCATCGCCGCGCTCCCCGTCGCCGTCTCGCGCCCCGGCGCCGTCCCGCGCCCCGGCGCCGTCGTGCGCCTCGTCGCCGTTGTCGTCGCGGGACACCTGGCGGAGGGTGCGTCCGGTGCGCACCGAGCGGGCGCGGCGGGGGTCGGGGGCGTCGCCGCCGTCGGCGCGGGCGTCCTTCTTCTTCACCAGCAGCCACGCATCGCGTTCGGCGGAGTCGTGGCCGCCGCGGAAGCGGGTGAGCGCGTACGCGCCGTGGAGCTTGGCGCCGTGCAGAACGAACGTGGCGTGGCCGCGGTCGAGCGCCTCGGGGAACGTACGGCCCCGGTCGCCGGTGCTGCCCGGCAGCGGTTCGTAGGTGCCCTCGTCCCAGACGATGACCGGCCCGGCACCGTACTCGCCCGCGGCGATCACGCCCTCGAAGTGCCGGTACTCCATGGGGTGGTCCTCGGTCGGCATCGCCAGCCGCTTCTCCCGCACGTCGGCGGAGGGCCCTCGCGGCACCGCCCACGACCGCAGCACGCCCTCGACCTCCAGTCGGAAGTCGAAGTGCATCCGGCGGGCGTCGTGGATCTGCACCACGAAGACGGGCCGGTCGCCGCCGTCGGACGCCTCTCCGCGCGGTTCGCGGGTACGGCCGAAGCGGCGCTTGGCGCGGTACGTCGAGAGCCGGTCGTCGTCCACCTCTGCCGCCTTTCTGTCGTGGCCGGGAACGCGGGGATTACGAGCGGGACGCGGGAAGTACGAGCGGGCGGGTTGCGGAGTGCGTGTCGGGGCGGGGTTGCGGGCGGGTGCGGGTGACGGCGTCCGGGAGAGTGGGTCAGGAGGCTTTCGCGCGGGGCCGGCCGTCGTCCTCGGTGAGCGCGGCGAGCAGCTGGTCGCGGGTCATCCGCGAGCGGCCCCGCACGCCGGCTTCGGTGGCACGTTCGTAGAGCTGGTCCTTGGTGAGTCCTTCGAGCGGGCCGGCAGCAGTGTCGCCGCCGGTCTGCTGTTTCGCATCGGACCCGGCCCGCTTCGCGGTGCGTCGTCCGCGACGCGCACCCTTCTTGCCGCCGCGGCCCTCGGCGTCGTCCACGCTGGCCCGCAGCGCGTCCATCAGGTCGACGACGTTGGTCGACTCGGGCGCCTTCTCGGCCTTCGTCACCGTCTCACCGCGCTGTTTGGCCTCGACCAACCGTCGTACGGACTCCTGGAAGGTGTCCTCGTACTCCTCCGGGTCCCAGTCGACGGTGAGCGTCTCCACCAGCTGGAGCGCGGTGCGCAGTTCGCCCTTGCCGGGCTCGGTGCGGCCGGGCAGCTCCGGCACCTCGCGGCCGGGGTCGCGGACCTCGTCGGCCCAGTGGAGGGTGTGCAGGACGAGGATGCCGTCCTCCGCCTTCACCGCGACCAGGTACTCCTTGCCGCGCATCACGAAGGTGGCGATACCGGCCCGGTGCGACTCGGCGAGTGCGTCGCGGAGCAGGGCGTACACCTTCTGGTGCTCCTCGCCCTGCGGTCCGAGGTAGTAGGTGCGGTCGAAGTAGATCGGCTCGACCTGGTCGAGGTCCACGAAACCGCTGATCTCCAGTGCCCTGGAGCGGCCGGGGGCGATGTCGTCCAGTTCCTCGGGCTCGACGACGACGTACTGGTCGTCGCCGACGTCCAGCCCCTTGACGATGTCGTCGGGCCGGACCTCCTCGCCGGTGCGCTCGTTCACCCGGCGGTTGCGGACGCGGTCGCCGGTGCCGCGCTCCAGCTGGTGGAAGCGGATCGTGTGGCTCCGGGTCGCCGTGTAGAGCTTGACCGGGAGGCTGACCAGGCCGAAGGACAGCGCTCCCGTCCAGATCGGGCGGGCCATGGCACACCCCGTTCCTCGGAAGAGCGTCGGGCGGCGGCGTCGCGGGGACGCGTACCGCCTCTCTGCGGGAACCGTACGCGCGTGCGACGGGCGCTGCGACCGCTGCCTCCGGGCTGCCGCGGGACACGGCGTCCCGGAGGTGGGGCCCGCGTCCGGGCGATGGGGCCGGGCGGTGTGTCTATTCGGTGTCCAGTGCGCGCACCAGTCGGCGGGTGTCGGCGAGGAGCGGGCCGAGGATCTCCATCGCACCGACGTCCGGTACCGCCGTGAGGTCGATCCGGGTGGCGAGCCGGTCCAGCCCGGTGCGCGCGCGGTATACCCCGTCCGCCAGCTCGTGCTGCACCTCGCTCTCGGCTCCGGTCACGTAGTGCCCGTACGTCTCGATGGCCCCGGCGGCCTCCCGCAGGCAGAGGGCGCAGTCGTGGGCGAGCCAGTCGGGGATCGCGGGTTCGCCGACGGAGCGCTCGGCGCTCGCCTCCACGATCCGCGTCAACCCGCGTGTGGTGTCGGCGAGTTGGTCCACCGTGTGCACGACGTCGTGGGTGGTGTAGTCGGACGGCAGCAGCGGGGAGGTGCTGCGCCTGCGGACGTTGAGCCGCAGACTCTCCCGGTCCCACGCCAGCGCGGCCCGTACCGCCTCCACCCGGGCGGGCAGTTGGTCGGCCTCCCTGCGACGCGAGCGCGCCCGCTCCGCGTCGGCCCCCTCGGCGAGCGCGTCCGCCAGCTCGTCGAGCGTACGGGCGACGGTGTCGGTGGCGTCCCTGACCGCAGCCCGCGCATCGCGCAGATAGCGCGGGGGCCGCACCAGCGCGTTGACCGCGATACCGACCAGCGCCCCGATCACGGCCGCGCCCACCCGCTCGGCACTGATCTGGAGCGTGACCGGGCTGCCGACCAGCGCGAAGATGGTCGACGTCGCCACCGTGATGCCCTGCGCCCCGAACTGCCGCAGATTCCCCAGCAGCAGCGCCGCCGGCAGCACCAGCAGCAGCGCGGCCACCTGGCTGCCCAGGACGAGCGCGGTGCCGGTCGCCAGGACCGTACCGATCACGATCGCCACCGTCTGCCGCAGTCCCTGCGACAGCGACTGGTAGACGGTCGACTGGACGAGGACCACGGCGACCCAGGGGCCCATCAGGCTCAGGCTGTCGGTGAACAGCCAACTGGCGAGCACCCAGGCGATCAGCGCGGCGAGGGCGCTCTTGAGGGACTGCGCCGCCAGATCGCGTTCCCGGCCGGGCCGGCGCACCGCCCGTACGGCCGCGGCCCACGCCAGGCCCACGTCCTGGCGCACCGTCCACCAGGCGGTGCGCACCACGCCGGGCGCGGATTCGCCGCGTTCCCGGCGGTTCGGCCGAAGGTCGCTCGGCTCGTGCTGGTGCCCGCGCGGCTCGTGGTCGCGCAGCTCGTGGTCGCGCGGCTCGTGGTCGCGCGGCTCGTGGTCGCGCGGCTCGTGGTGGCGCGGCTCGCAGTCGCGCGGCTCGTGCCTGTGCGGCTCGTGCTTGCGCGGCTCGCGGTCTCCCGAGCTGCCCGAAGTGCCGTCCGACGGCATCTGACCTCCTGTTTCCCGCCCTGTCTCCCGTACGCCTCGCGGATCGCGACGATAGCGGGGACGCTGGTCGGAGAACGAATTCCGGTTCCGGGCCGTGCCCGGTGCGGGAACCCGCGGCAGGCGATACGTATCCGATTCCGGTTCGTCGCAGCGGTAGGCACGGGGAACGGGCGCCCGGGACAGGGGCCCGCAGCGGGTTTCCGCCGGGCGCACCCGGCAACGCGAACCATGTGGGTCGGCCCTCCCGAACCGGGCGGCCACCGACCCGCACCGGGACCGCAACCCTCGGAGCACCCGAGCGAGAGGAGCGCCAGTCGCCACAGAACGCGAAACCGCACGTTTCGCGGGACAACCGACACGGCGCCGCCCGACCGACCTCGGACACCCTTGGTGAGTGATCAACTGTGAACGCACAGCGCACCCAGACCGCACGCAGGCCACACCCCGACCGGCCCGACACCGAGGCCGACCTCGACCTGCTGGCCGTCCTCCCCCAGGGCGCGGAACGCGCCCGCGCCGAGGACCGCGTCATCCGCGCGTGGCTGCCCATGGCCAAACGGCTCGCCCACCGCTACCGCGAACGCGGTGAGGACCTCGAAGACCTGGAGCAGGTCGCCTCGCTCGGCCTCATCAAGGCAGTCCAGCGCTTCGACCCCGGCCTCGGCAACGCCTTCGAGAGCTACGCCGTGCCCGTCATCACCGGCGAGATCAAACGCCACTTCCGCGACCACGCCTGGGATCTCCATGTGCCGCGCCGCGTCCAGGAGTTGCGCAACACCGTGCGCACCGCCGTCCGACAACTGGAGGCCGATCCGCGGTCGGGCACACCGACCCCCGAACGGATCGCCCGCCATCTCGGCATCGAGCAGTCCGAGGTGGAACGCGGGCTGGAGGCGATGGAGAGCTTCCGCTCGCTCTCCCTGGACGCCGGCTCCGACGCCGAGCACACCGACCGCCGGCCGCTCGCCGACACCCTCAGCATCACCGAGCCCGGCTACGAACTGGTCGTCGAACGCGAAGCGGTGACCCCCGCGCTCCGCCGACTCTCCGAGCGCGAACGGCACATCCTCTATCTCCGCTTCTACCGCGAGATGGCACAGAGCCACATCGCGCGCGAACTCGGCGTCTCCCAGATGCACATCTCCCGCAGCCTGCGCAGCATCTGCACCCGGGTGCGCCGCGACGCCGGACTCCCCGAACCCGGCCAAACGGCCCCAGCCGCCTCTGAACCTCCCGCGTCCGCCGACTCCGCCACCGAACCCGCCGGCACCGGGCCCACTTCGGCGCCGCGCAAGGCACGGCCCGTGGCGGCCAGGCCCGTGGCGAACGTTGCCGCGTCGACCGGTTCCGCGTCGACCGGGCCGGCGTCGGCGGAATCATCGGCGGTCCCGGCCGGGGCAGCCGGCGCTCGCGGGGGCGACGCACGAGCCGACGCGCGGTCCAGCGAACGGGCCGGCGCGCAAGGCTCCGCTGCTCGCGTGTACGCGGACGCCGGCACGGACACTGCCGGCGCTCGCACTGTCGGCGCTCGTGGGGCCGTCAACTCACCGCGGGACAAGCCGAGTTGCCGCTTCGACCGCCGCACGCCACCACAGTCGGCAAACGCCGCCGAGGCCGGTGTGCGCGCCGGTGCCCGTACGCAGCGCGGAGGCCAACTGCCGCCGGCGGTACGCCGGAAGCCGACGCCACCGGGGCAACTCGGTTACGCGGCCGCGGAGTTCCGACGCCGCGCACCACGTGCCGCGCGGGCGGTCGAGGGACCGCGCCCGGCCGGGCGCGGCACAGCGGGACAGAGCGGTGCCGACGGAACGTTCGCACCGCCGGGAAGCGGCGCGGCGGACTCGGCACCCGAACGCGGCGGCTGCCCGACCGGGTCGGCGCAACGCCTGCGGCCGCCACCGGTCGCACTCCAGCCGTACCGCCTCCGTCGCCGTACGAACGTCGGCCCCGGCTCCGACAGCAGACCGGTCGCCGTACGCGAGGCCGCGGCGCTGGTGCTCAGCCGACGCATCGGCGCGTATCTGCGCACCCACGGGCGCACCCGGCCGCCCGTCTCCACGTCCGGCAGTCCGCCGTACGACGCCGGACCGCCCGAAGCCCGGCCGCCGGGACGACGCACGACACGACGCTCCCGGCAGGCCCGTACGCTTCCGCGGCGCACCGCAGCTCCCTGATCCACCGTGCAGCTGCCCGTACCCCGCGCACGCCGAGAGCCGTACGCATCGACGGACACGCGGCGGACCGGTCGAACCGACCAGCGGGGCAGGCGAGTTCAGCCGACCGGCCGGCGGGTCCGACCGGTGGGGCAGGCGAGCCGCCGGGCAACCGTCGCCCGCTGGTGCACCTGCCCGCCCGACCGCAAAGCACGCCGGGCGGTCGGCAGTTGAGCAGCCGGGAAGTCGGACCGGGCGGCGGACCACCGCGCCGCAGAACGCGCGGATCGGCCGGCCCGGGAGCTGCCGCGACAGACCGCGTCTCCGCCGATTCGCCCCAGCACGAGGCCCGTTCGCCAGGAGGAGAGAGATGTCGGACGACAACGCACCGAACGACCCGACCACCCTGCACCCGCGCCCGCCGTTCCCGGACCAGTCCGAGCCGTACCCCGGGCACACCGGGAACCTCTCGCCCCGTCCCGACCACGGGGAGCACAGCTACCGCGGCAGTGACCGGCTGCTCGATCGCAGGGCCCTGGTCACCGGCGGGGACTCCGGTATCGGCCGCGCCGTCGCGCTCGCCTTCGCCCGCGAGGGCGCCGATGTGGCGCTGACCTGCCTGCCGGAGGAGGAGGAAGAGGGACAGGAGGCAGCCGAGTTGGTGCGCGCAGCCGGCCGCACCGCGCTGGTGCTCACCGCGGATCTCAGGGAGGAGCAGGTCTGCCGCGAGGTGGTGGACCGCACCGTCGAGAAGCTGGGCGGACTCGACCTCCTGGTGAACAACGCCGCGTACCAGATGGCACAGCCGGGCGGGCTGGAGGACATCACCACCGAGCAGTTCGACCGGGTGATGAAGACCAACCTCTACGCGCTGTTCTGGATGTCGAAGTTCGCGCTGCCGCATCTGCCCGGGGGCGGCTCGATCATCAACACCGCCTCCGTACAGGGCTACAAGCCGAGCCCGCCGCTGCTGGACTACGCCACCACCAAGGGTGGGATCGTCACCTTCACCCAGGGCCTGGCCGCGATGGTCGCCGAGCGCGGAATCCGGGTCAACGCGGTGGCGCCGGGCCCGGTGTGGACGCCCCTGATCCCGGCGACGCTGCCGGAGACGGAGGAGTTCGGGGCCTCGACCCCGCTGGGCCGCGCCGCCCAACCGGCGGAGATGGCACCGGCGTACGTCTTCCTCGCCTCGTCGGAGGCGAGCTACGTCACCGCCGAGATCGTCAACGCCACCGGCGGCACCCCGCTGCCCTGACGGCCGCCCCCGCCGCCCTCCCCGTACGCCGAGGCACTTCGGGCCGGCGCGCTTCGGTCGCTCTTCGCTCGAAGTCGCGGCGGTGTACGGGGAGTTGGCGCTCCCCGTACGGGTGACACGGGCGTCCAGAGCTCGTCCCCGGAGAGCACACGGCCGCAGAATCGGCACATGATCGAACCGGTTTCGGCCGCGAGGGCCTTCGTGTCCCCGGCGAGCACAGGAGCCTTCCGATGGTGGGACGCCCGGCTACAGCGCAGCCGCGTGGTCCTCACCGCGCCGCGCGTCATCCCCCACCACACCTGCCCGGACGGGCCACACGCCACACTCGGCACCAGCACCGTCGGGAACTGGTCGAACGCCCCGCTCTTCGACGTCCGTCTGCGCCTGGAGGCCCGCCTCGACGAGCGCCGCCTCGCCAAAGGCTGCTTCAACGAGAAGTACCTCCGGCACCCGCTGGGCCCCGGCGAAACTTCGGTGGATGACTGGGGAGAGCGACGCGTCGGGCACGCCTCCTGCTGCGCCCCGCCGCTGCTGATGCCGAACGACGAGGGCGTCTTCGAGTTCTCGATGTGGCTTGAGTGGGCGGATCACCCGTCCGGGCCCCGTTGGCGGCTGGGACCGGACGGGACTGTCCGTCGCGCGCCCGGGCACGAGTGGCGACGGCGGGCGGGCCGGAGCGTCGTGGGCCCGCTCACCCGCTGGCGGCAGCGTCGCCGACAGGCTTCCCGGGACGCTCGGAGCACTGCCTGACCCGACCGCTGCCACCGCTGCCACCGCCGACCGGCGCGGCCCCACCGACGCGTCTCAGGTGCGTGCTACGCGCCGGGGCCCATCCGGTCGCCCCGGCCGGGCTGGTCGGGGGTGCCGTGCGGGGGCGCGTGACGCGGCGGAGCCTGGGTGGAGGGCGTCACCGGCGAACCGGCACGGCGTCGTTCGGGGCTGTCGCTGGGCGGGCCCTCCCCGCCGGGGCTCGGCTTGGCGCCGTGCGCCAGTTGCGACTGGCGCTCCTCCAGCAGGCGCAACACCGCCGGACGGGCCGCGTGCGTCCTCTCGTGGTCCTGGAGGGTGCGCAGCTGCTTCGCGTCCATGCTGCGGATGCGGTGTTCCATGCTGCCCAGCGGCTGCTGGTCCCAGGCACCCAGCGGCATCCGTTCGGAGTCGTTCATCTCCCTGCTCCCTTCGCGCCCGCACGGCCCGCACCCGCACCGCCCGCCGGTCCGCCGGCACTCCCCCGGCCGCGCCTGCGCAGACCGTGGAGGACGAGACGGACCAGCATGCGGATCAGCCGTCCCACTGTCGCTCCAGCGTGGTGACGACGTCCTGGACGTCGGTGTAACTCCGCCCCTCCGGCAGTTCCCGCGCCCTGGCGAGCAGCCGCTCGGGGGCCTCCGCGCCCCGCAGCCGGTCCACCAACTCGGACTGCTCCGCGGGGAATCCGTCCGGTGGCAGGTGCCGGGCGAGTTCGAGCCTCAGATCCGTGCCGGGGTCGGTGGAGATCCGGTCGGAACCGGCGCCGTGCACGGGGTCCTCGGCGAGTACGGGGTCGTCGTCGGCCGGGGGCTCGGCGTCGAGCGCCTCGTCGGCACGGGTCGGATGGCCCGAGCGCATGCGCCCCTCCACCTCCTGCTTGAGCTCGTCGTCGCGTAGGGCGCTGTGTTTGTCACTCTGTCGCTGCACGGGTTGCTCCCTGAGTCGGCGCCCCGGCGGGACGCGGCGGCCGTCCGGCCCGTACGAGCCGATCCGCGGGGGTCCGGTCGCGGCGGATCGGCTCGTACTGCCGGTCCGAGGACCGGGTTGACCTCCGGGGCCGCGACGAAACCGGTGTGAGGCGTCCGGCCCGTGCGCTCGCGGCCCGTCGTCCGGCGCCGGCGAGCGGGACCGGCACGAGGCGAAACGGGACCGGCGGTAACCTGCCCCGGTGACCGACCACACCGAGCACGCCGAGCACGCCGGGCCTGCGGTGCGGCGACCCGCGAATCCGGGACCGAAAGCCGCGGCCCGCAACAGGGCCGCGCTGGTCGCCGCCGCCCGGGAGCTCTTCGGCGAGCACGGCCTCCAGGCACCGCTGTCCGCCGTCGCCCGCCGGGCAGGGGTGGGCCAGGGCGTGCTCTACCGGCACTTCCCCGACCGGACGGCGCTGGTCGGCGCGGTGCTGGAGGAGAACGTGCGCCAGATCGAGCAGGCGTCCGAGGCCGAGGACGCGACGCTCCCCGGCCTGCTCGGCGTCGTGACCTGGCACCTCGCCGAGTCCGCCGCCTTCATCGGGCTGCTGCACACCGGCCGGGCCGAGGGCCCCGAGCTGCGGGCGTACTCCTCGCTGCTCTCCGGCCGGGTGCAGCGCAGCCTCGGCGCACATCTGCCGCCCGGACACCGGCTGGACGCGGCCGATCTGGAGCTGGCGGTCGCGATGGTCTCGGCAACCGTCGTCGGCCCGACCCGGGAGGAGCGGCAACGACGCGCGCTCGCGGCCTGGCGGCTGCTCGGCGTCGAGGTGGGACCGGTACGGCCCTTCGGACCGTGAGCGCCTCCGTGCCCCGACACCGCGGGTTTCGGAGCGCACCGCCCTTCCCGGCGCCGCAGCGCTCGGCGATGCGTGCTCGCCGAGGCGTCCGGCGTCCGGAACTCCGCGGAACTCCGCGGTCTGTGAACGGACTTGGGCGCCCGTACGCGCGTACCCCCCTTCGTCCGGCCCGAGTTCCGCCGCCGCTCCTCGAACTGCCGCTGCAACACGGACACTTCACGACACCGCACCCCTCGAACGCACGGGCTCCCGGCCCGCGCCCGTCGGCGTACGAACACCACGGCCACCCGACGGGCCCACGGTCCGCTCCCGTCAACCGGCGGACCACCGGGCCGAGTTGGCGCCGGACCCGACACCGGCACCGACACCGGCCAAGCACCGACACCGGATCCGACATCGACACCGACACCGCGTCCGGCACCGGCAACCGAACTCAGGCGCGAACGAGGGGGCGCTCAGCCGCCGTTGGACTGGCGGGTGCCTTCGGCGAGCGCGTCGAAGGTGTAGAGGTGTCCGCCGGCCGGGCCGCTCACCGTCATGTACGCCTTGGTCCCGCCGGGGGTGATGGCGACGTTGGTCGCCGACTCCAACCCCTTGGTCGCGCCGCGGAGTTCGACCGTCGCCAGCCGTTCGCCGGTCGGGGCGTAGACGGCCATCGCGGGTCGTCCGTGCAGGCCCTGGTAGAGGTTGCCGTCGGCGTCGACCGCGATTGAGTCGGTCTGGGCGATTCCGCCGTCCACCCGGATCGCGGTGTGCCGCGAGGTGACAGCGCCCTCGTCGTCCAGTCCGAGGTAGGAGATCCGGTTCTCGGTGAGCTCGCTGAACCACAGACCGCGGTAGTCGGCGTCGAAGGAGATCCCGTTGGGCGCGGCGAGGTCGCCGGCCAACACGTCCGCCTGCTCGCCGTCGCGGCTGATCCGCACCACGCGGCCCGTGGACTCGCCGTCGGTCAGGCCGCGCGAGTCGCTGATGTAGAGGTTGCCCTTCTCGTCGAAGGCGATGTCGTCGGGGTTCATCACCGCGCCTTCGACCTCGCCGGAGAAGAAGGTTCGCCGGTCGCTGCCGTCCGGCGCCAGGCTGACGATCTCGCCGTGGGCGAAGTCGCTGAGATAGAGCCGTCCGTCGTGGGGACTGAACTGCGCGGAGGTGTAGGCCGCCTGCCCCTCGGTGTGCAGCGGGCGGGACTTCTTCTTCTCGACGTCGACCGACATCACCTTGGGCTCGCCCTCGGGAGCGGTGACGTCGACGACGATCAGTCGGCCCCGCTCGTCGAAGACAGGCCCTTCGAGCAGGGTCATCCCCGTCTGCTCGTGCACCTCGGTCAGCTTCATGAACTTCTGCGCGCGCAGCGTGAGTTCCTTGCCCGCGGCGACGGGTGCGTCGGCTCGCGCGTCGGCCGTGCGCGCGTCGCTGGCGGTCTGTGTTCCGCACCCGGTGAGCAGCAGCGCGCTCACCGCGGTGAGCGCGGCCAGGGGTCGAATCGGGCTTCGTCGCATGGGAGTTGGCTCTCTGTGTGCGGTGCGGGGGCGGGGACGGTCCGCGCGCTCCCGACCGCCGCGGGACCGCCCGGGTTCGACGGCGCTCGACTGTGGCCGGAACTCGCGGTGTCCCGGGAATCCAACCGGACACCACTGTCCGGTAGTTGCTACCGTAGCCGACGGCCGCGCGGCCCGTCGCGGCCCATCGAGCCCAACTGCAGGATCGAGACCCCCACATGACGCCCAGTCAGGCACCGTCGGCCGACGACCTCCACGCCCTCAGACTCCGCTACCGCGCCGAGCGCGAGCGCCGCGTACGGCCCGACGGCGCCACCCAGTACCACGAGGCCGAGTTCGGCTACTACGCCGCCGACCCGTACACCGACGCCCCCGCCGAACGCGAGCCCCTCCGGGACACCGTCGACGTGGCCGTGATCGGCGGCGGCTTCGGCGGCATCCTCGCCGGCGCGCGCCTGCGGCAGCAGGGCGTGGAGCGGGTGCGGATCGTCGAGCGCGGCGGCGACTTCGGCGGCACCTGGTACTGGAACCGCTACCCCGGCGTCCACTGCGACATCGAGTCCCACGTCTACCTGCCGATGCTCGACGAGACCGGCTACGTACCGCAGTGGAAGTACGCGCCCGGCGAGGAGATCCGTCGGCACGCGGTACGGATCGCCCGGCGCTTCGACCTCTACCCCGGCGCCCTCTTCTCCACCGCGGTCACCTCACTGGACTGGGACGAGAGCGCGGAGGTCTGGAACGTCACCACGGACCGCGGGGACCGCTTCCGCGCGGTCTACGTCATCAACGCCACCGGCACCCTCACCGACCCCAAGCTCCCCGGAATCCCCGGAATCCAGGAGTACAAGGGCCACACCTTCCACACCTCCCGATGGGACTACGCCTACACCGGCGGCTCGCCCGACGGAGCGATGACCTCGCTCGCGGACAAGCGCGTCGGCATCGTCGGCACCGGAGCCACCGGCATCCAGGTCATCCCCAAGCTGGCCGAGGACGCCGCCCACCTGTACGTATTCCAACGCACCCCCTCCACCGTCGACATCCGCGCCAACCGCCGCACCACCGCGCAGGACGTCGGCGCCGACCGGGACGGCTGGGCCCACGAACGCCGCGAGAACTACCTGAGGATCGTCTCCGGCGAGCCCGCCGACCGGGACCTCGTCGCCGACCAGTGGACCGCCTCCGCCGCCCTCCTGGAGAAGCTGCTCCCGAGCTTCCGCCGCCCCGACGACCGAACCGGCTTCGAGGCCGCGTACGAGGTCGCCGACGCCGCCAAGATGGACGAACTGCGCGCCCGCGTCGAGCAGATCGTCACCGACCGGCGGACCGCCGAACTGCTCAAACCCTGGTACCGCTACGCCTGCAAGCGCCCGACCTTCTCGGACGCGTACTACGAGGCGTTCAACCGCCCCAACGTCACACTCGTCGACACCGCCGACACCCACGGCATCGAACGCATCACCGCGGAAGGCGTACGGGTCGGCGACACCGTGCTGGAGGTCGACTGCCTGATCTTCGCCACCGGCTTCTTCGTCGGCTCCTCCGGCATCCACTCCGGCCGCCTGCCCGTGCACGGCCGCGACGGCGC
The DNA here is from genome assembly GCF_023072595.1 of Streptomyces sp. XM4193. Classification (GTDB taxonomy): domain Bacteria; phylum Actinomycetota; class Actinomycetes; order Streptomycetales; family Streptomycetaceae; genus Streptomyces. The sequence continues at coordinate 104,376 of NZ_JALLGK010000005.1, read as the reverse complement.
CGCACTGCGCGAGACCTGGGCGAGCAAAGGCCCGCGCACCCTGCACGGCTTCACCAGCAACGGCTTCCCGAACCTCGTCCAGATGGGCACCTTCCAGAACGCCAGCAGCGTCAACTTCACCCACATCCTGGACGAACAGGCCCGCCACGCCGCCGCCCTCGTCGCCGCCGCCGAGGCCGACAACGCCCTCCTCGAACCCTCCCGCGAGGCCGAGGACGCCTGGATAGCCGTCCTCGCCGACGGCGCCCCCGACCACGAGTGGTTCCACGCCGAGTGCACTCCCGGCTACTACAACCGCGAGGGCCTCGGCCGCCCCAACGGCCCCAGCGCCTACCCCCACGGCGCCGTCGCCTTCCACCAACTCCTCGCCCACTGGCGGGAGAAGTCCATCGACGAAGCACTCCACCCAAGAACCACCCCACACCCCGTCCCCCACCCCTGAGCCACCCACCCGACGCCCCCACCAGCTCGCCAGCCGTCCGCCCACCCCGCGCCACGAGCTGGCGAGCTGGCGAGCTGGCGAGCTGGCGAGCTGGCGAGCTGGCGAGCTGGCGAGCTGGCGAGCTGGCGAGCTGGCGCCAACGGGCGTCGGGGGCAGCCGGCTACGAGCCGGGCACGACCGGACCAGAAGCACGTACGGTGAGGGCCCAACCGCCGCACACAGAGGCCGAATTGTCCGTATCTTTAAAAGTTGCTCAGAACACCACTCCGGCCCGGTAACGTCCCAGCTCAGCAACTCTGCTCCCCGCGCACGCGGGGATGGTCCCTGGCCTTGATGGAGGCCGTGTTGAAGTCCATCCTGCTCCCCGCGCACGCGGGGATGGTCCCTGGTGGCTCGTCGTCCTCGTGGCCTGCATTGCCTGCTCCCCGCGCACGCGGGAATGGTCCCCACTTATCGCTGTCCAGGAGAACGCCCTGCTCCCCGCGCACGCGGGGATGGTCCCACGGGGACCGTGAAGGTGGGCAGGACGAGTAACTGCTCCCCGCCCACGCGGGGATGGTCCCTACCAGGTACAGAGCGCCGCGCGTGACGTCCTCTGCTCCCCGCGCACGCGGGGATGGTCCCGTCTCCAGACATAGAAGGGGCCCGACACCATCCTGCTCCCCGCGCACGCGGGGATGGTCCCGGCCCGCGCGAGATGTGGCTGAAGTTGGCCACCTGCTCCCCGCGCACGCGGGGATGGCCCCCGCCAGAGTTGTCCCTCGGGGGACAACTTCACTGCTCGTCGCACGCAGGGATGGTCCCGTGACTGCGCTGGGCCCCGATGTCGAGGCCCCGCCCCCGCGGGGGGGGCGGTCACGTCGTACGGGCTTCGACGAGGACGTAGTCGTCGGGCAGTGGGGCGCCGGTGAGGTGGGCGTCGAGGATCTCCCGTACGCCGTCCGCGATGCGGCGCTGCGCCTGGCGCGTCATACCGGAGTAGTGGATCGTCATGGCGTTGCGCGGCATGGTGCGCCAGGGGTGGTCGGGCGGCGCGGGTTGCGGATACCAGGTGTCGCCCGCGTACCCGGCGATACGTCCCTGCTCCAGGGCGTCCACGAGTGCGTCGCGGTCGACGATGGCGCCTCGTGCGGTGTTCACCAGGTGGCTGCCGGGTTTCATGGCGGCCAGGCGCTCGGCGTCGAACAGGGCGTGGCTGCCCGAACTCAGGGGCAGTGCGAGGCAGATGACGTCGGAGCGGGCGACGAGGTCGTCGAGCCGGGCGTAGCGCGCGCCAAGTGTGGCCTCTTCGGCCGCGGTGCGCCGGTGCCTCGCGTGGTAGAGGAGCGTGACGTCGAACGGAGCGAGCCGCAGGGCCGTACGTGCGCCGATCGCGCCGAGGCCGACCAGCCCGACGGTCTTGCCCTCCAGGTCCTCGGCCTCGCAGGAGGCCGAGGCGACATCCCACTCGCCGTCGGCGACCTGGCGGTGGGCGGGCAGGAAGCCGCGCACCAGGGCGAGGATCGCCATCACGTTGTGCTCGGCGACGCTGACCACGTTGCTGCCGGTGACCTCGGTGACGGCGATGCCGTGGCGGCGCGCCACCTCCTCGTCGATGTGGTCCGAGCCGATACCGGCGGTGATGACGAGCCGCAGTCGCGGGGCGCTGCGCACCCGCTCCTCGTCGAGGTAGAGCGGCCAGAACGGGGTGGTGATCAGCACCTCGGCGTCGGCCAGTTCACGGTCCAGCTGCTCGCCCGTGTCCGAGATGCCGACGACGGTGTGGCCGCGCTCCTCCAGGAAAGGCTTCAGCCCGAGTACGTTGCCGGCGGTGGCGGGCACGTCCTGGCAGCCCGCGCGTTCGCTGTCCGGGAAGAGCACCGCGACGATCTTCGCTCCGGCGCGCTCCGAACTCCCATGCGCTTCCGTCCTGTTCACGGCCGGAACACCACCTTCACTGCGCCGTCGTCCTTGCGTTGGAACATCTCGTACGCCCGGGCAGCCTCGTCGAGCGGCAGATGGTGCGTGGCGAAGTCGTCGACGCCCAGCGGGTCGTCGTCGGTGAGCAGCGGCAGGATGTCGGGGACCCAGTGCTTGACGTTGGCCTGGCCCATGCGCAGGCGGATCTGCTTGTCGAAGAGGGTGAGCATCGGCAGCGGGTCGGCCGTGCCGCCGTACACCCCGCTGAGGGAGATCGTGCCGCCCCTGCGCACCATGTCGACGGCCGCCTCGAAGGCGGCGAGCCGGTCGACGCTCGCCTTCTGCGCCACCTTCTCCGCCGCCTTGCCGGGCAGTACCGCGGCGGCGTTCTGGGCCAGGCGCGCCGCGTCGTTGCCGTGGGCCTCCATGCCGACCGCGTCGACCACGCTGTCCGCGCCGCGCCCCTCGGTCAAATCCCTTACCGCGTCGCCCAGTTCGCCCTTCCCCTCGTGCTGACGCAGATCGAGGGTGTGGACGCCTCGGGAGCGGGCCCGGGCGAGCCGTTCGGGCACCAGGTCGATGCCGATGACCTGCGAGACCCCGCGGTGGAGCGCGATCCGACAGGCCATCTCGCCGATCGGTCCGAGTCCGAGCACGGCCAGCGTGCCCCCTTCGGGCACCTCCGCGTACTCGACCGCCTGCCACGCCGTCGGCAGCACGTCGGAGAGGAAGAGGTAGCGGTCGTCCGGCAGTCCGGACGGGACCTTGATCGGCCCGTACTGGGCCTGCGGCACCCGCAGGTACTCCGCCTGCGCTCCCGGAACGGCGCCGTAGAGCTTGGTGTAGCCGAACAGCGCGGCGCCGGAGCCCTGATCGCGCACCTGGGTCGTCTCGCACTGCGTCTGGAGCCCTCGCTCGCACATGAAGCAGTGTCCGCAGGAGATCTGGAAGGGCACCACCACCCGGTCGCCCGGCGCCAGCCCGGTGACCTGCGAACCGGTCTCCTCCACCACCCCCATCGGCTCGTGCCCGAGCACGTCGCCGGGTGTCATGAACGGGGCCAGGACCTCGTACAGGTGCAGGTCGGAACCGCACAGTCCGCTGGAGGTGACCCGGATGACCGCGTCGGTGGGCTTCTCGATCGAGGGGTCGGGGACGTTCTCGACGCGTACGTCGTGCCGCCCGTTCCACACCGCTGCCTTCATGATCGTGCACCTCCGTGGGTGGTTTCGAGTTCTTCCGTCGACGCCGGGGTTCTCCGGCAACCGCGCTCCCGGCTGTCCGCTCCCGGTGTCCGGCTCCGGTACCGGTCTCGCGGGTCGGTCGCCGGAGTCGGGTGCCGGGGGACGCGTTCGCGCTGACGGTGTCGGTTCTCGCGCCACCGGCAACGCTGCCGCGAACGACGTTCGGGCGCCGGGTTCCTCGGCGGAGCAGGGGCTACACACATCGGCGGCGCTCGATCCGTTCCGCCGCCCTCCGCCGCCCGGCTCCCCGCGGCTCCCCTCACCTCCACGCGTCTCCCAACCGTCCGCGGTTGTTTGGGATGCGCACGTACGGGCCACCCGGCGGTGTCGAGCGGGTCGGTGTGCCCCGTCGGGGTGCGGCGGGGCGACGCCCTGGCCGGTGCCGGCCCGGGAACGCGGCGAATCGGAGGAGTCCCCATGGTGGCAAGGCGTCCGCGCATCGTGATCGTCGGCGCCGGTTTCGCCGGCTACCAGTGCGCCCGAACCCTGCTGCGCCGCACCCGCGGCGCGGTCGAGGTCGTGATGATCAACCCCAACGACTACTTCCTCTACCTCCCGCTGCTCCCCGACGTCGCCGGCGGCGGGCTGGAGCCGCGACGTGTCACGGTCTCGCTGCCGGCGACCCTGCCGGGCGTTCAGCTGGTGCTGGGCGAGGCGGACGGGATCGACCCCGCACAGCGCACCGTCAGCTACACCGACCCCGAGGGCACCCGGGGGCGGGTCGGCTACGACCGGCTGGTGCTCACCGTCGGCAGCGTCAACAAGCTGCTCCCCATCCCCGGCATCGCCGAGCACGCGCTCGGCTTCCGCGGCATCGCCGAGGCGCTCTACCTGCGCGACCACCTCACGCGCCAGGCGGAGATGGCCGCCACCGCGGTCTCCCCGGTCGAGCGCCAGGCACGCACCACCGCGGTGGTCGTCGGCGCCGGCTACACCGGCACCGAGGTCACGGCACAGGGCGTACGGCTGACCGACGCGCTGCACCGCCAGAACACCGCGCTGGGCGCGGGCCCCAAACCCCGCTGGATCCTGGTGGACATCGCCGACCGCATCCTTCCCGAACTCGACGAGCGGCTCTCCACCGAGGCGCACCGGGTGCTGCGCGAACGCGGCGTGGAGGTACGCACCGGCGTCTCCGTGGAGGAGGCCGGACCCGAGGGCGTACGGCTGAGCGACGGCTCCCATGTGCCCAGCCGCACGCTGGTGTGGTGCGTGGGCGTACGGCCGGACCCGTTCGTCGCCTCGCTCGGGCTGCCGACCGAGAAGGGACGGCTCTGCGTCGACCCCCTGCTGCGGGTCCCGCAGCAGCCGGAGATCTACTCCTGCGGCGACGCGGCTGCGGTACCGGACGCGACCAACCCCGGCAGCCACACCGCGATGACCGCCCAACACGCCCACCGCCAGGGCAAGTTGGCCGCCCACAACGTGCTGGCCTCGCTCGGCCGCGGCCGACCCGAGCGCTACAGCCACCACGATCTGGGCTTCATGGTCGACCTCGGCGGCAGGGACGCGGCGGCCAACCCGCTGCACGTACCGCTCTCCGGGCTGCCGGCCGCCGCCGTGACGCGCGCGTACCACCTGTTCTCGCAGCCCGGCAACCGTGCCCGCGTCTCGGCCGACTGGCTGCTGGACGCCGTACTGCCGCGCCACGCGGTGCAGTTGGGCCTGATACCCGCCGGGGCCGTCCCGCTGGAGACCGACTCCCCCACCACCCCGCCACCCGACCGCACCCGCACGATCCGCCGCGAATGAACCACCCCGTATCGCACACCGACGCGCACGACGCCCCGGCCGGGCGCACGGCCCCGCGTCGGACTTCCGGGCGGGGTGGGACAGCCGGGAGGGGTGGGACGGCCGGGCGTGGGACAGCGGCGGGCCGTTGCACCTGCGGCGCCCAGGAGGCGGACGAGCGGCGCTACCCGCTGGAGACAAAGAACATCAGCGCCACCATGAACGCCGCGAGAGCCCCGAGCGTGGCGCCGATCAGCGAGTGACCGAAGTTCGTCGCCCGCCCCCGCTCGCTGCGGACGATCCCGATCACACCCAGGACGACGGCGAGCAGCGCCGCCGGCAGGGCCACCAGATCGCCGACGATCGGGACGATCGAGCAGAGCACGGCGACGATTCCCGCGACCAGCGAAACCTCCCCCGCCGTGTTCTTCGGGGCCGGACGGGAGACGAGATCCTCTGCCGGCATCTCTTCCCTCTCACCTCTGTCCGCCCGCTCCGGTCGAGCGGGATTCGGAACCACACTCATCAACCACGATCGGAGGCGCCGAAGCGTTCCCGACGGGTAACGGAGCCTGCGTCTCCGCTCCACGACAGGGACGCAGACGCATGGCCACGCGCTCGTGGCGCCCGCCGGCCGGTACGCCCGTACTCGGCGACGCCCCTCAGCCCGATCATCACCTCACCCGCCGGACCGGACAAGCGGTGCGCCGGGCCCGTACCGTCCGCCGACGCCCCGCACGTAGGCCGAGGTGCGGCAACCGGCCGCCGCCGATCGGTTCGCGACTGGAGACAGGGACAGGTCGGGCAGTCCACAGCAGGTGCTCAGGGCAGGTCGTCGAGCCGACCGTCCCGCTCCTCGCCCGCCTCCCCGTCCACGCCCGCCCCGCCGGACTCGTCCGCTGCCCCGGACTCGTTCGGGCGTACGGCCGGACCGGCGGGCTGTTCCCCGTCGTCCCGCACATGGACGGCGGCCTCCTCCGCGCCCGCGGCTCCCGCGTCGATGCCCACATCGGTCGCCAGCAGATCCTTCTCCCGGTCCTGGTGCAACCCGCCGTCCGGCGCGACCAGGCGGCCCGCGCGTTCACCGCCCGCCTCCGGGTCGACGGGCTCGCCCTCGCCGCCGGGCAGGTCTCCGATCCGGTCCGCCGCGTCCAACTCCTCGTTCAGCCCGTCCGTCACGTCCGGGACCTCCTCGGCCAGCCGACTGTCCAGCGACTCGCCCTGCTGCTGCTCCTCGGCGGTGGTGCCCGGCTTGTCCACACCGAGCGGCTTCTCTGGCGGCGAGTACCCCTCGTCGAGCAGATCGTCGTAGTCGGGCTCGTCCACCGCGTCCTGGAGGTCCAACGGAGCGGCGTCCTCCTGCTCCTCGTTGCCCCCGGTGGGCTGATAGACCTCGTCACCCATGTTCTCGCTGGTCACAGGCTCCTCCGTCCGTCGCACACGTACGGGGCCGACCGGAAGCTCCGCCGACCCTCCGCAGTTCCGCGCACCGAGTACCCACCCCACCGCCCACATACCGCCCCGGCCGCCGCAACCGACCCGAGCACGACGACGGAACCCACTCGGCGCTCACTCGCGACCGCGTGCAGACACAACAAAACAGGAACGGGCGGGACCCAGTTGAACTGAGTCCCGCCCGTTCCCGAATGAGTACGAACCCGGTCGAAGCGACTTCTGCGTCGCCGACCCGGAAGTACCCCCGGCAGGATTCGAACCTGCGCACACGGCTCCGGAGGCCGTTGCTCTATCCCCTGAGCTACGGGGGCGCTGCCGCCTTGTGGCGACGGGTAGAACACTACCAGCTTCCGGACGGTGCCCAGCACCGGGTTTTGCGTGGTGGGGGCGCCGCCCGGAAGCGGTGGGACGGTCAGGCCGCGGCGTCGCGGAACTCGTCGAGGACCTTCATCAGCCGGTCCGCCTGGGGCTGGAGTTCGATGCCCTTGGCCTCGGTGTCGACCTGTGCCGGGTCACTGTGGATGACCGAGATCAGGATCTCGCCCTCGGCCCATACGCAGGTGGGGAGTTGGACCTGCACGGAGGACTGGGTCTGGGTGACCACCTGGCAGGTGACGGGCGAGTCCGAGTCGTCGACGTCGAAGTCCTTGGGCTGCACCGTGATCTTGGCGCCCGCGCCGGAGCCGGTGCCCTGGAGGAACTCGCGCTTGGCGACAGCGGTGTTGCCGAGGTTGCCCTCGTACGCGGCGACCACGAGGGTGTCGCCGCCGCCGGCTGCGAAGGTGCCGCCGAGACCGGTGACGTCCTCGGAGGGCGCCTCCCGCTGGAACTGGTCGGACATGTCCTGGAGCATCCGGTACTCGCGGTCCAGGAGCGTCTTCGGCAGGCCCAGCTCCTTGGCGCCGGGCTCCTTGTCAGGGGTGGCGTCCGCGTCGTCGGAGTCGTCCTCGGTGTCCGCGCCGTCGGACGCGTCGTCGGAGGGGGTGACCTCGCTCGACTCGCTGGCCTTGGCGTCCTTGCCCTCGTCGTCGGGGTCGTCGAGAACGAAGAAGGTCACCGCGACCGCGAGAACGACGACCGCGACACAGGCCGCGATGACGGCGATCAGCGGGCCCTTGCCCTTGCCGCCCCCGGGCTGCTGGGGACCCTGCGGGTACGGGCCCTGCCCGCCGGGCGGTCCGCCCCAGGGGCCGCCGGGGCCACCCTGACCGGGGCCTCCGGGGCCGCCGGGTGGCGGCGAGCCGTACGGCTGCTGTGGCGCCCCGTAGGGCGGCTGAGCTCCTCCGGCGGGCGGCTGCTGCGGCGGCCCGCCGAACTGCGGCCCTCCCGGGCCCTGTTGCGGTGGCGGCGGGAACGGGGGCGTCGTCATCGTGAGTCCTCGGACCTGTGTGGCGTTCTGTCGAACGTGGGTGCGGACGCCCATCCTGCTACATGTCGCCCAACTCCCGAACTGCGGGTGCACGGCCGAACCGCCCTCCGGGAGCGCGGTTCGGTCGGCAGCCCCGTCCTGGCCGGAACCGCGGGAGGGACGCCGGGGCCCGCGGGAGGGACGAGCAGCCCGGGTGGTCCGACCGGGCGCACGAAGGCCACGAGCCGAGCAGAGCGGTCGCGACGAGCTCTCGACGAGCGCGCAACGGGCGACCGGGCGCGGCGAACGACCGGGCGACCGGAAGCGGGTGCGGCGCGGCACGCCCGCGGCGCAGCCGAGTCCGCAGGCCGGCGCCGCCGCCAAGTCCGTGGCCATCGGCGGCCGTTGGGCGGCCGTCGGGCAGGGGCGGGGGCGGCGTTCCCCAACAAGTCGTGTCCGGGGGATTGACGGACTTGCTGACGCGCAGTCTCATAAAGCGGGTGAGCCTGCCGCCCGCCCGGTGGCCGTCCGCCCGCCGCGGCCCGGCCCTGCGGCCCGTCCACGTCTGCGAGGTGCCATGACCACCACCCCTCAGCCCGCACCGGAATCCGCCGAGGCGCTGCGCGACGCGCTGGGGCTGCTCAAGGACCGCGAGCAGGTCGCCGAGCGCCTGCTGGAGTCCTCCCGGCGCCACTCCTTCGACGCGGACAAGGAGTTGGACTGGGACGCTCCGATGCCGGCCGACAAGTGGTTCTGGCCGCCGGAGCTGGTCTCGCTCTACGACACCCCGCTGTGGCGGCGGATGTCGCAGGAGCAGCGGATGGAGCTGGCCCGGCACGAGGCCGCCTCGCTGGCCTCGCTGGGCATCTGGTTCGAGATCATCCTGATGCAGCTGCTGGTGCGGCACATCTACGACAAGTCGTTGACCAGTTCCCATGTGCGGTACGCGCTCACCGAGATCGCCGACGAGTGCCGGCACTCGATGATGTTCGCGCGCATGATCACCCACAGCGGTACGCCCGCGTACCCGGTCTCGCGGCTCAACCACAATCTGGCACGGGTGCTCAAGACCGTCTCGACGACGCCCGGTTCGTTCGCCTGCACGCTGCTCGGCGAGGAAGTGCTGGACTGGATGCAGCGGTTGACCTTCCCGGACGAGCGCATCCAGCCGCTGGTGCGCGGTGTGACGCGCATCCACGTAGTGGAGGAGGCGCGCCATGTGCGGTACGCGCGGGAGGAGTTGAGGCGCCAGATGGTGACCGCGCCGCGCTGGCAGCAGGAGATGACGAGGATCAGTTGCGGCGAGGCGGCCCGCGTCTTCTCCGTCGCGTTCGTCAATCCGCAGGTCTACACGAACGTGGGTCTCGACCGCCGCGAGGCCGTGGCGCAGGTGAAGGCGAGCGGCCATCGTCGCGAGGTGATGCAGGCAGGGGCGAAGCGTCTCACGGACTTCCTCGACGACGTCGGCATCCTGCGCGGCGTCGGGCGGCGGATGTGGAAGAGCAGCGGCCTGCTGGCCTGAGCGGCACCCCGGCCGGACCGAGCGGGTTCTCGCGCCGGGGCCCGTGCCAGGGGCACCGGTCCGGGTGCGCGCGCCCGTGCGTGCACCCCGGTTCCGGGCGATGACGTCGGCATCCGACCCCCGGTACGGACCAGGGTGCGGTTACGCTGCCTGGCATGACCGTCCCGGCGTACCGAAGACTGAGCGTGGAAGAACGACGCAGCCAGCTGCTCTCCACGGCGCTCAACCTGTTCTCCGGCCAGGCGCCCGAGGAGGTCTCGCTGGAGGACGTGGCCGCCGCGGCGGGTGTGTCCCGGCCGCTGGTCTACCGCTACTTCCCGGGCGGCAAGCAGCAGTTGTACGAGGCGGCGCTGCGCAGCGCCGCCGACGAGCTGGAGACGTGCTTCAACGAGCCGAAGGTCGGGTCGCTGACCGACCGGCTGCAACGCGCGCTCGGGCGCTATCTGTTGTTCATCGACGAGCACGACGCGGGTTTCAGCGCCCTGCTGCGCGGCGGCAGCGTGGTGGAGACCTCCAGTACGAGTGCCATAGTCGACGAGGTGCGCCGCCAGGCGGCGGAGCAGATTCTTTCGCATCTGGAGGTGCCCGATCCGGGTCCGCTGCTGAGCACGGCCGTGCGGACGTGGATCTCCTCCGTGGAGGCCGCTTCCCTCATCTGGCTGGACGGCGGTCGGCCGATGCCCCGCGAGGAGTTGCGGGACTGGCTCATCGACCAGCTGATGTGCACGCTGGTGACGACCGGTGCGCGGGACGAACAGGCCGCCGCCTGCATCGAGTTGGCCGTCGAGCTGGAGGAGCCCGGCGGTCAGCTCGCGCAGCTCGCCCACCGGATCCTGCCGGTCGTGACACCGGCCGCACGGCTGCTGTGAGCGGGCGGCGATGAGGAGCGAGGACACACGGTTCGAGGGCGGTCCGATGGACGGGCGCACACTGCCCGTACTGGTCGGCGCGACGGGCAGACCGCCCACCGTCTACGAGCTGCCGGTGCCGGACCCGGACGGCGGCGAGCCCACGGTGTACGTCTACCGGCTGGAGGCGTCGACGGTCACGCCCCGACTGCGGCTGCCGCGCGACTTCCGGTACGTCTACGACCCCGAGGGCCGGCCGCGCCGCTTCCGCTGGCCCTGGTCCCGAATGGACTGACCGGAGGACGCGCCCGACCGCTGTCGGAGGCACCCGGACGTTCTCGGCCACACGTTCCCGGGCCGGACGGCCCCGGACGCACGCTCCCCTGCCGGCGTCCCGGGACGCACGTTCCCCGATGGGCGTTCCCCGCACGGGTGATTCGGGCTGCGGCCCGGCGGCAGCGGCGCGCGGACGCGGTCCGGGGCGGCGCGGCACCGGTGGCGGCCCCGCGGGCGGCGACGGAGAGCGGTGCGCCATCGGCTGAGCGGGCGAGCGGTTCGACTCAGCCCGGGCAGAAAATACGACAACCCGGGCGTCTCCCCTGTCACGATCACCGTCGTGACCGGAGGTGATGACGTGTCAGCGATCAGAGCGACCAGTGCGACCGGTGCGACCACCGGCCGACGTCGGGACGAAGACGCGGTCGGCCCGTGCGCGGTCCGGTGCGGCACGGACTGCGAGCACGGCCCCGCACACGAGCACAGCTGCGCACTCGGCCCGAAGCCCGTCGGCACGTACGGCCCGGAGCCCGTGCACGGCCCCGGCCACGCGTGCCGCTGCGGGCAGGGCCGCGGGGGCCGGGGCGAGGCGCGGGCGGGGAGTCGGCCGTGGGTGCGCGGCGGCCGGCGGCGCACCGCAGTGATCGGTGGCGCGGCGGCTTCGATGCTGCTGGCGCTTGTGGCGCACGGCGGCCCGCTGCCCGACCGGGCGCACGCCGCACCGCCGGACCGGCCGGCCGCCGAACTGCCCGACCGGCCGGTCGCCGAACTTCTCGGCGAGCTGCGCAGCCGTCACCGGGCGGCCGGCGCCGCCACCCGGGCGTACCACGCTGCGCAGGTGCGGCTGCGGGCCCAGCGCAGCAAGGTGGCCCGGCTCGACAAACAGCTCAGGAGCGCCCGTTCAGATCTGGGGCTGCGCCGGGTGGACGCGGGACGACTGGCCCGCGCGCAGTACCGGGACCGTACGGCCGGGCTCACTCCGTATCTGCGCATGGCGCTCACCGACGACCCTCAACGGGCCCTGGAACAGCGGCACTTGCTGCGCCGCGCCGCCAAGGGTCAGGCGCTGGCGCTCAGTCGGCTCAGGGGCGGGGAGCAGCGGCTCACCGCTTCGACGGCTCGCGCCCGCAAGGCACTTGCCCGACAGCGCGCACTTGCCTCCGAACAGAAGGCGCGACGGGACTCGGTGCGCGACCGGCTCGACTCGGTCGCCGAGCTGCTGGGTTCCCTCAGCGAGAGTGAACGGGCCGAGATGGCGAAGCTGAAGCCGAAGCGCTCGGGCGGCGGAGGGAAGAGGTTCCTGGCAACCGGGCTGCTGCGCGGAGGCTCGACGCCGTCGGCGGCGGGGTCGGCGGCGGTGGAGTTCGCGGTGCGGCAGATCGGCAAGCCCTACCGCTGGGGCGCGACCGGGCCGCGGTCCTTCGACTGCTCGGGCCTCACCAGCAGGGCCTGGGCCGCGGCGGCCGGGGACGGCACTCCGGTCGGCCGCGCCCGCGCGGACTCCGGGACGGTGCCGCGCACCAGCCAGGAGCAGTGGCGGACACTCCCCCGGATCGAACTCTCCCAACTGCGCCCCGGGGACCTGGTGGTGTACTTCGAGGACGCCTCTCATGTGGCGCTCTACCTCGGGAAGGGGCGGGTGGTGCACGCACCGCGCCCCGGCAGGGGGGTGAAGGTCTCGCCGGTCGCGGCGAACCCGGTGCTCGGCGCCGTACGACCCGACCCGGACGACACCGCGCTCGACCGCTACACGCCGCCTGCGCTGCCGAAGGGCGCCACCGACGGCGACGACACCGGGCACTCGGGCACCACCGCGCCCTGAGCAGGCGTCCGCGCCGTGAGGGCGGGAGCACGGCCGTGGCGGCGGGAGGGCCCACCCGTGGTGGCGGCGGGCGGGTTCCGGCACCGCCGCCACCATCGTCGCGTCACACCTGACTGTCGGTCAGTCGGCCCTGTGCGCCCGGCAGTTGGGCGCATCGAGCGGACCGGGCGCATCGAGCGGACCGTGCGGGTCGAGCGGGTCCGCTCAGCTGTCGGCGGGCCCTGCGGCGGCGGTTGCCTCCGCGAGGAAGGCGTTCGCCTTCTCGGGCTCGAAGAAGTAGCCCTCGAGGTCGCTGGGGTCGTCGAAGCCGTTCACGAAGCGGTCCGCTATCTGCTGCGACTGCCCTGCTGCTCCGATGATGTTGAGCACGTGCTCGGGCGGCGGGGCGAGCATGGCGTTGGTCCAGCGAGTGGTGTGCCGGACGCTCTCCCAGTTGCGGTCGAAGGTGGCCTGCATCCACTCCTCGTCGAACGGGCGGTCGCCGTGCTTCAGGATCGCGTCCAGATAGATGGCGGCGCATTTGGAGGCGGAGTTGGAGCCCTGGCCGGTGATCGGGTCGTTGGCCACCACGACGTCGGCCACACCGAGCACGGCGCCGCCTCCGGGCAGCCGGCCGATCGGCTTGCGCACGGTGGGCGCGTAGCGGCCCGCGAGGGTGCCGCCGGCGTCGGTGAGCTCCACCTTGGTCGCGCGGGCGTACTCCCACGGGAGGAAGCGCTCCATCAACTCCAGTGTGGTGGCGAGGTGTTCGGCCGGATCGCGGATGTCCTGGAAGACGTCGAGCGGGCCGCCGGGTATGCCCTCCCAGAAGAGGATGTCGCAGCGGCCGTTGTTGGTGAGCGAGGGCATGATGAACAGCTCCCCCACTCCCGGCACCAGGTTGCAGCGCACCGCCTCGGTCTCCGGGTGCTCGGGGCGCGGCCCGAGTCCGTTGACGTAGGAGACGGCCAGCGCGCGCTGGGGAGCGTCGTAGGGGGAGCGTTCGGCGTCCCGGGCGAACATCGACACCAGTTCGCCCTTGCCGGCCGCCACCAGGACCAGGTCGTAGGTGCGGGCGAAGAAGTCGAGGTCGGAGACGGCGGCGCCGTGGATGACGAGCTGGCCGCCGCGCTGGGCGAAGGTCTCCAGCCAGCCGGCCATCTTGACCCGCTGGTCGACGGACTGGGCGAAGCCCTTCAGACGTCCCAGCCAGTCGATCGGCCGGGAGCCGTCGGGGCCCGCCACCGAGATGCCGACGCCCTCGATCTTCGGTGCCTGGTTCTGCCAGAAGTTGATCTCCAGATCGCGCTCGTGGGAGAGCGCCCGGTCGAACATGCACTGCGTCGACATCACCCGCCCGCCGCGGATCTCGTCCGGCGTGCGGTTCGACATCACCGTCACCTCGTACCCCTGCGACTGCAGGCCCAGGGCGAGTTGGAGACCGGACTGGCCGGCCCCGACGATCAGTATCTTGCGCATGGTTCACGCTCCTCGGTGGCGTCGGACGCGGACCCGCGCCCGACCTAGATGATCCAACGTCAGTTCGAGTGGCGGTAGTTGGGCGATCGCACATCGTTCACACTGCAGCGGGCAGCAGGCGGCGCGCAGCGGCGGGACGGTTGCGCGGCGGCGTCGGCCGCGGTGTGACCTCGGGACGGACAGCCGCACCGTGCCGCACGGAGCGCCAACCGGCGTACACACAGCGGGAGTTGAGTACGCACACAGGGAGTCGAGCCGGACGGCGTCCCCGGCGGTGAGGCGATCGCGACCGCGGGGCGCTCGTCCGGTCCCGTCACGCAGGGGTGAGTTCGACGGCGTGGCCCACCAGTTCGGTGAGCGAGGCGAGCGCCGACTCGCGCTCCCGGGCGTCCACCACCACGATCGGCACCCGCGGGGGCACCGACAGCGCCTCGCGCACGTCCTCCGGCTCGTACCGCGTCGTCCCCTCGAAGTGGTTGACGGCCACGATGTACGGCAGTCCGCAGCTCTCGAAGTAGTCGAGCGCGGGGAAGCAGTCCTCCAGCCGGCGGGTGTCGGCCAGCACGATGGCGCCGATCGCACCGCGCACCAGGTCGTCCCACATGAACCAGAAACGGCGCTGGCCGGGCGTGCCGAAGAGGTAGAGCACCAGTCCGGCGTCCAGGGTGATCCGGCCGAAGTCCATGGCCACCGTGGTCGTGGTCTTCTCCGGCGTGGCCGCCAGATCGTCCGTGGCCTCACTGGCCTGCGTCATCACCGCCTCGGTGACCAGAGGTTCGATCTCGGACACCGCGCCGACGAGCGTCGTCTTCCCGACACCGAAGCCGCCGGCCACCACTATCTTGGTGGCGATCGGTGCTCTGCCGGTGTCCCGCTGCCATGCCTGCGTCACGTTGTCGTCAGAGCCGGCGTAGACCATCCAGCACCCTCTCCAGCAATGCGCGGTCGGGACGGCTCGTGGCCTCCCGACCGGTTCCGTACACCCGAATCCGCCCCTGGTCCGCGAGATCGCTCAGCAGGACCCGTACGACACCGAGCGGCATCCGCAGCAGCGCGGCGATCTCGGCGACCGTGCGCATCTGGCGGCAGAGCTCGATGATCGCCCGCATTTCCGGCATCACCCGGTCGCGGTGCCCGGAGGACTCGCGACCGGTCAACTCGCCGCGCTCCGGGGGCGCTTGGAGCGCGGGCTGCTCCACGGCGGCGACGAAGGTCTCCACCAGCAGCACATGGCCGAAGCGCGTACGGCCGCCGGTGATGCTGTAGGGCCGCACCCGCGCCGGTTTGCGGTCGGCGGAGGTTCGGCTGGGCAAAGGGGGGTTCGCTGTCACTGTTCCTGCTCCATCGACAGTCGCAGTTCATTACGGAGTTCGGGAGTGAGCACGTGGCCGGCCCGGCCGACGAAGAGCGCCATGTGGTACCCGATCGTGCTCATGTCGCAGTCGGCCGCGGCGTGTACGCCGAGCAGGGACCCGTCGCTGATGGCCATTACGAAGACGGTGCCGTAGTCCATCGCGACCATGGTCTGCTTCACCTCGCCGCCGTCCATCAGACCCGCGGCACCGCTGGTGAGCGAGGCGAGGCCGGAGATGATGGTCGCCAGATCGGCGCTCGCACCGCGCGGTCCGCGTTCGCTCCCGGCCTGATCGGCACCGGCGTCGGCGTCCGAACTGAGGAGCAGCAGGCCGTCCGAGGAGACGACCGCAACCGAGCGGATACCGGGGACCTCCTCCATCAGGTTCGGCAGCAGCCAGCGCAGGCTGTCCGCCTTTCCTGCGGTGGTGCCCGCTGGTTGTGCGGCGCTCGACGCGTTCACTTACGTGCCTCCTCGGCGGTTTGGCTCACTTCGTCCGCCCCCGATTGGTGGTTCCCGTGGTCACGTGTGGTGTGGTCGTCGCCATTCTCTGTCGGCCCGGTCACGGCCGTGCGGTCGGTGTCGGTCGTGTCGGAGCCGGGGTTGGTGTTGGTACCGGTACCGGCGTTGGTCGTGTCGGTGTCGTACGTGTCGGCGCCGGTGTCGCTCGCGGCGCGGGCGGCCGGGATGTCGGCGGTGCCACCGGTGGTGGTTCCGCCTGCGCCCGGGCGCTCCTCGGAGCCGGAGTCCGGCGTGCCCGGCGGATTGCGGCGGGCAGCCTCGCTCTTGTCTTCAGCGGCGAGCAGGGCCGCCGCGTCACTCTGGCCCCGCTGGGAGCCCGAACGGAAGCCGCTGATGCGCCGGCGCAGTTCGTCGGCCCGGTCGTCACCGGCGCGCGGCGCAGGGACGGCGGAGGCCGGCGGAGGCATCGGACTGACGCGCGGGGTTCGCTTGGCCAACCCCAGTGCGGTGCGCGGCAGTTGGTCCGTCTCCGGGGCCTGCCCGATGTCGCTCTCGGAGCCCGGGGCGGGCCGGACGTCGGAGTCGGGGCCCGAATCGGAGTCGGCCTCGGGGCCGGCCTCGGGGCCCGCTTCCGGACGGGTGTCCGGGGTTTCGGCATCCGTGGCCGGCTGCGGGCCGGCGGCGTCCGAAGTCGCCCCGGCGTGCGGGGTTTCGGTGTCGTCCGCAATCCCGGTCGCAGCCTCGGCTTCGCCCGCGGTCACGGTTGCGGAGCCCGCAGCCGCGGTTTCCTCGGACGCGGCGTCCTCGGACGGGTAGCCTGCCACCGCCTCGTCGGCGACGGGGCTGGACGCGCTCGCGACGGGGCTCGTGGCCGCGCCACCGGAGTCACCGGCGGGAGCGTCCGCGTCGGCCGCCGATTCGGCGGGTTCACTCTGCGTCGCGTCCCCGGCGGGTGCGGCCCCGGCCGCGGTCGTGCTCGCCCCGCGGGCCGCCGACAGACGGCCCCGACGCGCGGGCAGTGTGTGGGAGTTGGCCTCGGCCTCGGTGCCCGGCAGCGACGGTCCGTCGACGGCTCCGGCTGCGGCGGGGCCGATGCGTCCGGGGGTCGGGCGGTCGGGCAGCAGCGCACGCGGCAGGACGACGACCGCCGTCACTCCGCCCTGCTTCTGGACCCTCAACTGCACCCGGATTCCGTGGCGTTCGGCCAGCTTCGCGACGACATACAGTCCGACGCCGAGCGCGTCACCGCCGGTGGCGGAGGGCGGGTCCTGCTTCTCGGGCTCGCTCAGCCGTTCGTTGAGCGTGGTGAGCCGCTCGGCGGTCATGCCGATGCCGGTGTCGGCGACCGAGAGCATCAGCTCGCCGTTCTCCAACATCCAACCGGAGACCTGGACTTCGGACTCGGGCGGCGAGAAGGCGGTGGCGTTGTCGAGGAGTTCGGCGACCAGGTGGCTGACGTCGTCCGCGGCGAATCCGGCGACCTGGGTGTGCGGCGGAGTGGTGGCCAGCTCGACGCGCTCGTAGCGCTCGATCTCACTGATCGCCGCCCGCACCACGTCGAGCAGCGAGACCGGCTCGGGGTGCTGGTGCGTGGCGTGCTCGGCTCCGGCGAGCAGCAGCAGGTTCTCGCCGTGCCTGCGCATCCGGGTGGCGAGGTGGTCGAGGGCGAAGAGCGTCGAGAGGCGGGCCGGCTCGTGCTCGCGCTCCTCCAGCGCTTCCAGCTGACTCAACTGGCGCTCGGCAAGGCCCAGATTGCGCAGTGCCAGCTGGACGAACGCGCCGTGCACGGCTCCGTCCAACTCAGCCAGCCGAGCCTCCAGTTCGGCGGTGCGTGTGCGCAGCGCCTCCCGGTCGGCGGCGAGCTTCTTGCGCCCGGCGGCCTGGCGCACCGCGTCCGACTCGGCCGTCTCGGCGCGTTCGCGCAGCTCGGCGGTGACTTCGCGGACCTGGTTGAGGGAGCGCACGACCTCGGCGAACTCGTCGTTCCTGCCGGTGAATCGCACCTCGGGCTCGTTCGCCGGATCGCCGGCCAGACGGGCCGCACCGAGCCGCAGCACGGCCAGCGGCCTGGTCATCGAGCGGGCGCTGTACACGCCGGCGGCGATCGCCAGCAGCAGCGCCCCGCCCACCCAGACGAAGCCCAGCTGGAGCGCGGTCACATCGTTGTCGCGCAGGGTCTCCAGCCGCTCGACCTCCTCGCCCGCGAGCGAGGAGTGGACGCTGCGCATCCGGTCCACCCGGGCCGTCAGACTGGTCTCGACCCGGTCGGCACTGACCCGCTGGGCGGCTTCGCTCAGGCGGGAGTCGGCGGTCAGCCGGTCGAGGTACCGCTCGGCGGTGGTGACCTCGCTGCCGGTCACCGTGGTGCTCAGCCGCTCGCGGGTGTCCTCGTGCGCGGCCTGCTCGAAGTCGGCGTCGGCGGCCTGTTCGCGCACCCGGGCCTGCTGGGCGGCGGCGGTGAGATCCGGCTGCGGGCCGCCGGCGGTGAGCGCCGCCAGCAGCAGCCCTCGGGTCGCCGCGGCCTGCTCGACCCCGCGGCCCAGGTAGGGCAGGGCGTGCGGATCGGCCGGATCGGAGTCCTCGGTCGCCCTGGGCGGGAGGTCGCGCGCGGTGTCCTCGGTGACGCCGCCCAGCGCCTGGACGGCGTCGGTGTACGCGGCGTGCACGGTCAGCACGGAGTCCGCGCTGCCGTTCGCGGCGCGGGCCTGCCGCCGCTGTTCGGGGATGGCGTCGACGAGTTCGGCGACCTCGGCGGGGAGTTCGGCCTGCAACTCGCGGACCCGGCTGTCGACCTGCTTCTCCAGCGGGCCGACGTCGACGGGCTCGGCCGGCTGCTCCACCGGCGGCGGCTCGCCCGGGAGCCCGGTCGGGGGCTCGGGGTCGACGTCGGCGCCCTTGGCGGCCAGACGCCGTACCTGGCCGTCGCGCTCGTCGGCCAGCGCATGGGCCAGCGATACGGCCCGCTTGCCGGTCTCGGCGCGTTCGACCAGGCCCTGTGACTCGGACAGGTCCGAGGAGGCGGCTATCAGCATCGGCGCGCCCGCGGCGAGAACCGCGAGGGTGCCGACGAGGACGCAGACCAGGAGCCGGTTCCGTACGCGTGCGCGTCGGGTTCGGCCGCCGGTGGGCTGGTCCTGCTGGTGCTGGCTGCTTTCGCGGAGTCGCTTAGTCCCCACCCGTGCTCGCATTCTCGCTACCGCGGACTGGCGGGTGCGCCAGCCGACGACCATCAGTTGAGCGGCAGTTGTGCGGCATCAGTGCGGCCCCGCCTCACTCGCGGCGCATCGACCTGCCAGGCCGCCCGAGGTCTTCCGTTAGACCGCAGCCTTTCAAGCGCCGAGAGGAGGTGGACGGACTTCGCTCGCCGCGCCACCTGAAGGAGTGAACATCACGGGGAGTGGCAGAACAAACCCGGGGACAACGGTGTCCGACCCCCGTGTCGGCCGGGGGTTGGAAGCACGCCCGGCGCATGGCAGGATGCTCGCCCTCCGCGGTGCGAATACCTCAATTCCGGTGATTCCGCAGCGCGTCGACCGCTCGCGCGCCCCGGCGCAGCGCACCACGCACCGACGTTTTCCGGCCACCGTCGAACTCCGCGCGAGCTCCGGCAGACTGCCGTCATGCGAATGGAACTGGCCACCGAGCCCGGCCTCCCGCACGCCGCCAACGAGGACTACGCGGCCATGGCCGCACCCGCCTCAGGACTGGGTGGCGCGCTCGTGCTCCTGGACGGCGTCACCCCTCCCGCCGCACCCGACGGATGCGTCCACGGAGTGCCGTGGTTCGTGGCCAACCTCGGCGGCGCGCTTCTCGAACTGACCGTTTCCCGGCGCGATCTGACGCTCCCCCAGTGCCTGGCCGACGCCATCTCACGTACCGCGGAGGTTCATCGCGAAACCTGTGACCTTTCTCACCAACGCACCCCGCAGGCGACCGTCGTCCTCGTGCGCTGGGGAGCCGACGCACGACCGCCCGCCGCCCCGCGCGAATCCACGCCCGCCCCCGCGCCGATGGCCGGCACCGCTGCCGACGCCCGGCCCGACGCGCCCGACGCTGCCCCCTCGGCCGACGCCGCCGCGTCCCCCGGCGACGCTCCCGGGCGGCCGGCGGCGCAGGAGGCCCACGGGCGGTTGGAGTACCTGGTGCTCTCCGACTCGGTGCTCCTGCTGGAGTCCGTCGAGGGGCGGGTCAGCGCCGTCCGGGAGACCTCCCTGGACGAGGTGCGGCGCCTCGCCCGTACCGTGCCGCGCGCCGAACGCGCCGCCCGCATCGAGTCATTGCGCAACGCGGAGGGCGGCTTCCACACCGCCGCGGCCGACCCCGCGGTCGCCTCCCGGGCGGTGACCGGCTCGCTGCCGTTCGACCGGGTGCGCTCGCTGCTCGCGCTCACCGACGGGGCGAGCCGGTGGACCGAGGTCTTCGAACGCGGCGACTGGGGCGAACTCCTCGCCCTGGTCCGCACCGCCGGGCCGAACGCGCTTCTGGAGGAGGTGCGTACGGCGGAGCGGGCCGACCCGCTGGGCGATCGGTATCCGCGCGGCAAGGCCCACGACGACGCGACGGCCGTGTACCTGGCCCGCTGAGCCGGGCCCCGCGCGCGCCGAGACGGGACTCCGGCGCTGGACGGCCGGTCCGGCCGGGGGTTCGTCCTGCGGCGACGTCCCCGGCGGAGGGACAGCGGCCCCTCGGGCACGGGGCCTCGACGTTCAACACCGCGGGCCCGGGCCGGAAGCCTCAGCCGTCGGGGCTCGGGACTCGGCGGCGCCGGGCCCCGGGGGCGTCATCCCTCGGCGTCCAGCGGGGTGTTGAAGCGGTGCAGCAGTCTGGCCAGCTCGGCCACGTCCGCCCGGTCCCAGCCGGCGAGCCGGGCGACGAAGGTCTCGCGCCGGGCCTGCCGGACGACGGTGAAGCGCGCCCGGCCCTCCGCGGTGAGCTCCACCAGCGAGGCGCGGCCGTCGTCCGGGTCGGGTGCCCGTACGACGAGCCCGAGGCCCTCCAGCGCGCGGAGCTGACGGCTCATCGTCGCCTTGCCGACACCGAAGAAGGCCGCGAGGTCGGTGGCCCGCTGGGCGCCCGCGTCGTCCAGACGCATCATCAGTCCGTAGGCGGCGGGTTCGAGTTCGGGGTGCACCTCGCGGGCCAGCCCGCCGGAGGCCGCCCGGGCCCGGCGCAGGAAGACCGACAACTCCCTTTCGAGGTCGAGGAGTTCGGGATGGAGCCGGCCGGCGGTCGCCGCCGACCGGCTCGTCACGGTCTCGGAATGCGACCCGTCCTCGGTCATGCCCGTCCTCGCCTTCCGGATACGCGAAGTGCTCATCGCCGCACAGTGCCACCGTGCGGCGTCCTCGGCCGCCGAACCGACCCCACCGAGCGGCGGGATGCGGCGCCCGAAAGCGGGTCCCGCGTCCGGCGACACCTTTCGTCGGCTGAAAGTTTCCCGGCGAAGTGCCCGTATCCGCAGCTTTTCCGGTCTTTCGCAGGAGTAGACCACAGGCGGTGGCCGGAGCCCCTTCCGGCCCGTGCTCTACGCGCGTACGGTCGGGGCCCCCGGGACGGGCGCCACACGCGGCTCCCGCGCCGGGGCCGCAGTTCGACGCACGCGGTGATCGCCTCCCCGCGCACCGCGTGCCTCAACTCACAGAACCAACGGGGGAAGTACCGGTCCGCTCCTGGCGGCAGCCGACCGGTGCTGACGAGAGGCGCCCCGCCGAACCGGGTGAGCGGTTCGGCGGGGCGCTTCGTCGTCTCCTCGGGCACGGCGGGCGCGGAAGGCTCGGCAGGGTCACGGGCCGGGCGTCGCGGTCTCGGGCTCTGGCCCGCCTGGAGCGCGGGGCTGCCGGGCGCCCGCTACGCGCCGGCGCCGCCGGGCTGGGTGCGCGGACCCTGCAGCGGGGCGGAGTGCCCGCCCACCGCCGAGCCCCTGCGCTGGTAGCGGCGCAGCAGCGGCCACAGGGCGATACCCAGCGCGAAGGCCAGCAGATGGCCCCAGTCGACCACCGGATCGGTGAGGGTGACCAGGTTGGACAGGACCATCGTCCCGATGCCGCCGATCAGCGCCCAGCGCAGCCACACCAGGTGCACCACACCGGCCAGCGCGGCGGCGCAGGCGAGCACGCCGTAGTCGATGCCGTACTCGAAGCGGCTGCGCGAGGAGTCCGGCAGCCGACCGAGCGCGACGGCCGCCGCGACGGTCAACTGCGTGGCGAGCGTGGCGAAGAGGTGCCCGGCGATGAAGACGGCGGCGGTGCGCCAGCCGCCTATGCGCCGCTCAAGCGCGGTCAGCACCAGCACGAAGCCCACGGTGAAGACCGAGAGCAGCGCTCCCTTGTAGAAGAGCGCGCTCGCGAAGAGCACGAAGAGCGGCTCCTGCGCGAGGTTCTTGACGTCCGCGCTGGAGCCGGCGAGCCAGCGGGTGACCACGGCGGGGTCGCCGAAGCTGATGAAGAGCGTGGTCGCGACGAGCGTCAGCGCGTAGCAGAAGGTGAAGGGCGTGCCGAGGGGCGTCGGGAAGAGCCGGCGCGCCCACACGTGCGGCGGCGGTGTCGCCCCGTCGCCGCGGGACCCGGTCGGCGGAGCGGTGTCGGCACCGGAGTCGGAATCAGCACGGGGGCCAGGAGCGGGTTCGCCGGACGTCTCGCGGTCGCCGTCCGCGCCGGCGCGGTCGGCCGCGCCCGGAGGGGGTCCGTCGGCATCGGCGCTCTGTGCCCGCGCGCTCTGCGGGGCGCCCCCGGCCGCGGGGTGCGGCAGGGTAGCGACTGTGTGCGAACGCGGTGTCCGTACCCAGGTACCCATGTGCCCGGCTCCCTCCGAACTGCGGCGGTCGCTCTCGTACGGTCGGGGTTCCCGACAGCACGTGAATGTTCCGTACCGATTCAATCACGCCGACCCGGCTCGACGTCAGGGCAGTGCACGGCACTCGCGCAGCGATTGCCGCAGGATGTACGGATGTCGCTTCTTCCGCCTGCCGGCCCGGGGCCGGAGTGTGCAGCCGCCGAGCCCGAGATCCTCGACCGACGCCAGGGACCGTACGGAGAGGTGGTGCTGCGGCGGCATGGCGGCCGGTTCCAGATCATCGCCAACGGCTGCTTCCTGATGGACACCTCCGACGGCCGTTCCGAGCGCCTGCTGGTGCGCGCGGCCCACGCCGAGCTGTTCCGCGACGGCCCGCCGGCCCGCGCCCCCAGAGTGCTGATCGGCGGCCTGGGGGTCGGGTTCTCGCTGATCGAGGCCGCCGACGAGCCGAGTTGGGGCCGCATCTCGGTCGTCGAACGCGAGGAGGCGGTCATCGACTGGCACCGCTCGGGCCCGCTCGGCGGGCTGACCGCGCGGGCGCTGGCCGATCCGCGCACCGAACTCCTGCACGCCGATCTGCTCGACCAGCTGAGCGGACGGGCCCGACCGCTGCCGGACGGCGGTTACGACGCGCTCTGCCTCGACATCGACAACGGACCGGACTGGACCGTCACCGAGGGCAACGGCTCGCTCTACTCCCCCGCCGGGCTGGCCGCCTGCGCAGCCGCCCTGGCACCGGGCGGTGTACTGGCGGTCTGGTCCGCCCGCCCCTCGTCGAACTTCGAGGAAGCTATGCGGAATTCCGGATTCAGCGGGGTTCGCACCGAAGAGGTCGCCGTCGTCCGAGGCGTCCCCGACGCCGTACACCTCGCAGTCAAACCCGCGTAGATCCTGCGTAGCCGCCGTACCGGCCCGCCCCTTACTCTGCTGCCCTGATACTTCACGTGACAGGCACAGGGCGGGGCGTATGGAGCACACGGACACGGCGCAGACCCAGGGCGGGGACACCACGGTGACCCCGGGCGCACAACGCCGCGTTCTGGTGGTGGAGGACGATCCCACGATCGTCGAGGCGATCGCCGCCAGAATGCGCGCCGAGGGCTTCGCCGTGCAGACCGCGGCGGACGGCCCCGCCGCGGTGGAGGCCGCCGAGAGCTGGCAGCCCGACCTGCTGGTGCTGGACGTCATGCTGCCGGGCTTCGACGGCCTGGAGGTGTGCCGCCGGGTGCAGGCCCAACGTCCGCTTCCGGTCCTGATGTTGACCGCGCGCGACGACGAGACGGACATGCTGGTCGGCCTCGGGGTCGGCGCGGACGACTACATGACCAAGCCGTTCTCGATGCGGGAGCTGGTGGCCCGCGTCCATGTGCTGCTGCGCCGCGTCGAGCGCGCCGCGATAGCCGTGACCTCGCCGCGGGCGGGCACGCTGCGCTTCGGCGAGCTGGAGATCGACCACGCACAGCGCAGGGTGCGGGTGGACGGCGAGGACGTGCATCTGACGCCGACCGAGTTCGACCTGCTGGTGTGCCTGGCGCACACACCGCGCGCGGTGCTCTCCCGGGAGCAGTTGCTGGCCGAGGTCTGGGACTGGGCGGACGCCTCCGGCACCCGTACCGTCGACAGCCACATCAAGGCGCTGCGCCGCAAGATCGGCGCGGAGCGGATACGCACCGTGCACGGGGTCGGCTACGCCTTGGAGACCCCCGCTCCGGCTGCCGACGGTGCCTGAGGGCTTCGGCCCGCGCACCGATCAGGAACGGGAGGAGGCGCGCGGACGGCTCGGCCGGTTCGCGCTGCTCACCCGGCTCTGGGAGGCGCTGCGCCCCTTCGACCCGCTGCGCTCGGTCAAGGCGGGGCTGGCGAGCATGGTGGTCGTCTCCGTCTCGCTCACCACCTTCCTGAGCTTTGTCGCCTTCCACGCGGCGATCGAGCTCCAGGTCATCGTGATCCTCGCGGTGATCGCCTCGCTGCTGGTGACGCAGTTCGTCGGGCACGGCCTGGTGAGCCCGCTCAACGAGCTGACCGACGCCGCCCGCGCGATGGCCCGGGGCGACTACGCGCGGCGGGTCCGCTTCGACCGCAGGGACGAACTGGGCGAGCTGGGCGCCACGTTCAACCGGATGGCCGCCGATCTGGAGTCGGTCGACCGGCACCGCAAGGAGCTGGTCGCGAACGTCTCGCACGAGCTGCGCACCCCCATCGCGGCCCTGCGCGCGGTGCTGGAGAACGTCGTGGACGGCGTCTCGGACGCTGATCCGGAGACCATGCGCACCGCACTGCGCCAGACCGAGCGGCTGAGCGGACTGGTCGAACACCTGCTGGACCTCTCGCGGCTGGACAACGGTGTCGTACCCCTGCGGATACGCCGCTTCGAGGTCTGGCCCTATCTGTCGAACGTGCTCGGCGAGGCCAACTCGGCGAAGGGGCCCGCGCATTCCCGTACCGATGTCCACCTCCATCTGGACGTGCACCCGCCCGATCTCACCGCCCACGCGGATGTGGAACGCCTGCACCACGTGGTCGCCAATCTGGTCGACAACGCGGTCAAGCACAGCCCGCCGCACGGCCGGGTCACGCTGCGGGCGCGAGGCACCGGGCCGGCGCAGGGACTTGAGCTGGAAGTGATCGACGAGGGTCCGGGCATTCCCGAGTGCGACCGCGACCGGGTCTTCGAGCGCTTCGGCCGGGCGGCGATCGCCTCGCACGGCAAGGACGGCGGTACGGGGCTCGGCCTGGCCATCGCCCGCTGGGCGGTCGATCTGCACGGCGGCCGGGTGCGGGTGGCGGAATCACCGACGGGCTGCCGGATGCTCGTCACCCTGCCCGGCCCGTCCCGGCCCGCGGACTGAGCCGGCGCAGCACCCGCTCACGCGCGGCCGGAGCCCGTTCCGACCCCGCTCCGTCGTCCTCGACGGGGGTGGGCGTCGGCCCGAGTGACGCACGGCATAGAGTCGAACCGGACGGAACCTTTCCGCCCCCGCTACGCGTCAGTAGGGGGACGGACAGGGGGAAGGCTCGCGCAAAGATGCGCCCGAGCCTCGGCTCCGTGTTCCCTGACAAGGCAAAACAGGTTCAAATTCCCGGCGGCCGCACCGCTGAAACCCACATTTTTGTGTGACGTACGTGACGTGTGGCCCATGCGGACTGCACCGAACCGTCTGGGGGGCGTAGCCTTAATTCCCGCTGTCCATCACCATGTGAAGCGGAAGAGGGCGGTTGCCGCCGTGTCGTCACAGTCCCCGAAGACCTCGAGCATCTCGACCGACCAGGACGGGCAAGGGAAGAGTCCCGCTGCCGCCTTCGGTCCGAACGAGTGGCTCGTCGACGAGATCTACCAGCAGTACCTCCAGGACCCGAACTCAGTAGACCGGGCATGGTGGGACTTCTTCGCCGACTACAAGCCGGGGAAGACGGACGGGGAGCCCCCGCAGCCAGCCGCCGACGCGGCTGAGCCGGCACCCGCTCCGACTCCCACCACACCGTCCGGTTCGACGGGCACGGCCGGAACGGAGGCCGCGCCCGCCAAGTCGGCGCCCGCCAAGCCGGCCGAGGCGAAGCCCGAGCAGCAGAAGCCGGCCGCCAAGGCCGCGCCGAAGCCCGCCGAGACGAAGCCCGCCGCGAAGTCGCAGCCCGCGAAGGGCGACGGCGGCAAGAGCGCGGACAAGGCGGGCCGGGCCGACCAGGACGCCCCCGCGGGCCCCGAGTTGGTCACCCTCCGCGGCCCCGGTGCCGCCGTGGCGAAGAACATGAACGCCTCGCTCGAGCTGCCGACCGCCACCTCGGTCCGCGCCGTGCCGGTGAAGCTGCTCTTCGACAACCGCATCGTCATCAACAACCACCTCAAGCGCGCCCGTGGCGGGAAGGTCTCCTTCACCCACCTCCTGGGCTACGCGATGGTGCAGGCGATGAAGGCCATGCCGTCGATGAACCACTCCTTCGCGGAGAAGGACGGCAAGCCGACCCTGGTCAAGCCCGAGCACGTCAACCTGGGCCTGGCGATCGACCTGGTGAAGCCGAACGGCGACCGCCAGCTCGTCGTCGCCGGCATCAAGAAGGCCGAGACGCTCAGCTTCTTCGAGTTCTGGCAGGCGTACGAGGACATCGTCCGGCGCGCTCGCGCCAACAAGCTGACGATGGACGACTTCACCGGCGTCACCTGCTCGCTGACCAACCCCGGCGGCATCGGCACCGTGCACTCGGTGCCGCGGCTGATGCCCGGCCAGTCGGCGATCATCGGTGTCGGCGCGATGGAGTACCCCGCCGAGTTCCAGGGCACCTCTCAGGACACCCTGAACAAGCTGGGCATCTCCAAGGTCATGACGCTGACCAGCACCTACGACCACCGGGTCATCCAGGGTGCGCAGTCCGGCGAGTTCCTGCGGATCATGCACCAGCTGCTGCTCGGCGAGAACAACTTCTACGACGAGATCTTCGAAGCGCTTCGGATCCCGTACGAGCCGGTCCGCTGGAACCAGGACATCGACGTCAGCCACGACGACGAGGTCACCAAGGCCGCCCGTGTCTTCGACCTGATCCACTCCTACCGGGTGCGCGGCCACGTCATGGCCGACACCGACCCGCTGGAGTACAAGCAGCGCAAGCACCCCGACCTGGACATCGCCTCGCACGGGCTCACCCTGTGGGACCTGGAGCGGGAGTTCGCCGTCGGCGGTTTCGCCGGCAAGTCGATGCTCAAGCTGCGCGACATCCTCGGTGTGCTCCGCGACTCGTACTGCCGCACCACCGGTATCGAGTACATGCACATCCAGGATCCCAAGCAGCGCAAGTGGATCCAGGACCGCGTCGAGCGTCCGCACTCCAAGCCCGAGCGCGAGGAGCAGCTGCGCATCCTGCGCCGGCTCAACTCCGCCGAGGCGTTCGAGACCTTCCTGCAGACCAAGTACGTGGGTCAGAAGCGGTTCTCGCTGGAGGGCAGCGAGTCCGTCATCCCGCTGCTGGACGCGGTGATCGACTCGGCGGCCGAGTCCCGGCTGGACGAGGCCGTCATCGGCATGGCCCACCGCGGCCGGCTGAACGTGCTGGCGAACATCGTCGGCAAGTCCTACGCCCAGATCTTCCGCGAGTTCGAGGGCAACCTCGACCCGAAGTCGATGCACGGCTCCGGCGACGTGAAGTACCACCTGGGCGCCGAGGGCACCTTCACCGGTCTCAACGGCGAGCAGATCACCGTCTCGCTGACCGCCAACCCCTCGCACCTCGAGGCGGTCGACCCGGTCGTCGAGGGCGTCGCCCGCGCCAAGCAGGACATCATCGGCAAGGGCGGTACGGACTTCACGGTCCTGCCGATCCAGCTCCACGGTGACGCGGCCTTCGCCGGCCAGGGCGTGGTGGCCGAGACGCTCAACATGTCGCAGCTGCGCGGCTACCGCTGCGGCGGCACCGTGCACATCGTCATCAACAACCAGGTCGGGTTCACGGCCGCGCCGGAGGCGGCGCGCTCGTCGATGTACTGCACCGACGTGGCCCGGATGATCGAAGCGCCGATCTTCCACGTCAACGGCGACGACCCCGAGGCAGTCGCCCGGGTGGCACGGCTGGCCTTCGAGTTCCGGCAGGCGTTCAACAAGGACGTCGTCATCGACCTCGTCTGCTACCGCCGCCGCGGCCACAACGAGACGGACAACCCGTACTTCACGCAGCCGCAGATGTACACGCTGATCGACAAGAAGCGCTCGGTGCGCAAGCTCTACACCGAGTCCCTGATCGGTCGCGGCGACATCACCATGGAGGAGGCCGAGCAGGCGCTCCAAGACTTCCAGGGGCAGCTGGAGAAGGTCTTCACCGAGGTTCGGGAGGCGGACGTGTCCTCCTCCCCGACCGAAGTGCCGGCCCCGCAGGCGGAGTTCCCGGTGCCGCTGGAGACCGCGGTGAGCGCCGAGGTCGTCAAGCGGATCGCCGAGTCCCAGGTCAACATCCCCGACCGCGTCGCCGTGCACCCGCGTCTGCGCCCGCAGCTGCAGCGGCGGATGGCGATGGTCGAGGACGGCACGATCGACTGGGGCATGGGCGAGACGCTCGCCATCGGCTCGCTGCTGATGGAGGGCACCCCCGTACGCCTGTCCGGCCAGGACTCGCGGCGCGGCACCTTCGGCCAGCGGCACGCGGTCATCCTCGACCAGAACACCGGGGACGACTACACGCCGCTGCTCTACCTCTCCGACGACCAGGCCCGCTACAACGTCTACGACTCGCTGCTGAGCGAGTACGCGGCGATGGGCTTCGAGTACGGCTACTCGCTCGCCAGGCCCGAGGCGCTGGTGATGTGGGAGGCGCAGTTCGGCGACTTCGTCAACGGCGCGCAGACCGTGGTGGACGAGTTCATCTCCTCCGCCGAGCAGAAGTGGAACCAGACCTCCGGCGTCACGCTGCTGCTGCCGCACGGCTACGAGGGCCAGGGTCCGGACCACAGCTCGGCGCGGATCGAGCGCTTCCTCCAGGTGTGCGCCCAGGACAACATGACGGTCGCCAACCCCTCGCTCCCGTCGAACTACTTCCACCTGCTGCGCTGGCAGGTGCACAACCCGCACCACAAGCCGCTGGTCGTCTTCACCCCGAAGTCGATGCTGC
Source organism: Streptomyces sp. XM4193 (assembly GCF_023072595.1). Lineage (GTDB taxonomy): Bacteria > Actinomycetota > Actinomycetes > Streptomycetales > Streptomycetaceae > Streptomyces. The sequence goes on along the minus strand of NZ_JALLGK010000005.1, from coordinate 75,135 downwards.
GTCTGAAGGCGGCGGCCTCCAAGACGGAGGAGTTCCTGACGGGCGGCTTCCGGCCGATCATCGGCGACACGATGGTCGAGCGCGGCGAGGTCAGCGCCAACGACATCCGCAAGGTCGTCTTCTGCTCCGGCAAGGTCTACTACGACCTGGAGGCGGAGCGGGCCAAGCGGGGTCTGACCGACACCGCGCTGGTGCGCATCGAGCGGCTGTACCCGCTGCCGGGCCACGAGCTCCAGGAGGAGCTGGCCAAGTACGGCAAGGCGCAGAAGTACGTGTGGGCCCAGGAGGAGCCGGCGAACCAGGGTGCCTGGCCGTTCATCGCGCTCAACCTGATCGACCACCTCGACCTGGTGCTGGGTGCGGCGCCGGACAACGCGGACCGGCTGCGCCGGGTGTCGCGCCCGTCCAGCTCCTCGCCCGCGGTCGGTTCGGCCAAGCGCCACCAGGCCGAGCAGCAGGCGCTGGTCGAAGAGGTCTTCGACCTCTGAGCAGTGAAGTGCGGTGAGCGAGCGCGCCGTTGAGCGCGCACACCGCCTGCAGACGAGTGGCCCGGGCCGGGATCTTCGGCCCGGGCCACTCGTTCGTGTGGTCCCGCGAACGCGGGGCGGCGGGGTGCGGCGGTCGGGCCGTGCCGAGAAGCGGGTCGAGAAGCGGGTCGAGAAGCGGTCGGGAGGCGGGTCGGGTCCGTCCGTGCTGCGCGGTGCGGTCGTCTCGTGGACGCTCTCCCGCGATGCGGGTCCGCGGAGCCGTGGAGGGCGGACCACCCGTAGGTGTGGGGGTCGGCGCTCGTACGGGGGCACGGTCCGGGAGAATCCTCCCGGTGCGGCCCTCACGGGCCGCGGGCAGTTGCCGAGAATTCGTCACAACCACCGGAGCACGTCTTGTACTTCACCGATCGCGGCATCGAGGAGCTGGAGAGCCGGCGAGGCGAGGACGAGGTCAGCCTCGGCTGGCTCGCCGAGCAGTTGCGGACCTTCGTCGACCTCAACCCCGACTTCGAGGTGCCCGTCGAACGGCTCGCCACCTGGCTGGCCCGCCTGGACGACGAGGACGACGACGAGTAGCGGCCTCTGCCCGAGCCGGCGTCCGGTCGTCCGGTCGTCCGCCCGACGCCGACGCCCGGCGCCCGGCGCCCGAACCGCACACTGCACACGCGCGGGCGGTCGTCGTAGACCTCGGGCACCACTCCGGAGAGAACGGTGGGTTTGCGTGCGTGAGCTGCGAGTGGTGCTGATCGGCGGGACGTCGAACGTGGGCAAGTCGACCGTCGCCCAACTGGTGGCGGAGACGCTCGGGTTCGAGTGTCTGAGCACCGATGCGCTGGCCCGGCACCCCGGGCGGCCCTGGCGGACCGTGGACCGGGAGGTGCCGGCGCACGTCGCGGAGCACTACGCCTCGCTGTCGGTGGACGAACTGATCACTTCCGTGTGCGCCCACTACGACCGGCTCCGGCCCCGTGTCGAGGAGCTGATCACGGCCCGCGCCGCCGACGACCGCGGCGGCGCGGGGCTCGTACTGGAGGGTTCGGCGCTCTGGCCCACCCACATCGCCGGACTGCGGACTCCGCACACGGCAGCCGTGTGGCTGACCGCCGACGCCTCCCTGATCCGCGCCCGCATTCACGCCGCGGGCCACTACGAAACAGCAACGGGTGGGGAACGCGAGCTGATGGACAAGTTCCTGGCCCGCAGCGAGCGCTACCAGGCGCTGCTGACCGATGCCCTCGGCGGGCCGGGCCCGGCACTCATCGACGCGGGCGGCGGGAGGTCGGCCGCGGAAGCGGGCAGCGGCCGATCCGCCGCGGAACTGGCCGCCGCGGTGCTCGCGGCCGTCGACGCGCAGACCCCGCAGACCCTGCAGACCCCGCAGCGGCGGCCGTCCACCGACCGGTGACCTCCGCACCGCGGAAACCGCCCCTTGACGCTCGCGATACGCGATGTATCGTGTTTTTCACGAGACGCGATATGTTGCGTTCTCGTGTGGCCCGGTTCTCGGCGTGTCCGCCGCCGGCCCCAACTCCTCGCGTCACAAGCCCAGTCAGGGAGGCCGCAAGTGCCCGACCGGTCAGAGTGGTCCGTCAGCGAACCACAGAAGCTCACGATCCCGCCGCCCGTGCGGCGGGCTCGGATCCGGGTCGTCGGCGGCACGGTGAACGTCGTCGGCAGCGAGAGCATCACCGAGGCCAGCCTCGAGGTCACCTCGATCGAGGGCGAGCCGCTGCGGGTGAGCGTCGAGGACGGCACCCTCACGGTCACCCACGCCGATCTGCCCTGGCAGGGCTTTCTGAAGCTGCTGGAGCCGAAGAACTGGCAGCGCCATGTCGTGCTCACGCTCGCGGTGCCGGCCGACTGCGAGCTGAAGCTCGGCCAGGTGACGGGTCGCGCGGTGGTCTCCGGAATCACCGCCGGCACCGAGGTGCGTGCGGTCAGCGCCGACACCACTCTGGTGCGGCTCGGCGGCGAAGTGCGCACCGACACCGTCTCCGGCGATGTGGAGACACAGCAGCTGTCCGGCCCGCTGCGCTTCCACTCCGTCTCCGGCGCGCTCACCGCCGTGGAGAGCGGCGGCAGCGTCCGGGCCGAGGCGGTGGACAGCAATCTCGTGCTCGATCTGGCGAAGGTCGGTGCCGATTCGGACTTGCGGCTGACCAACGTCTCGGGCGCCATCTCGGTGCGCCTGCCCGACCAGCCGGACCTCGCCGTCGACGCCAGCACCGCGAGCGGCACCGTCCGGTCGGCGTTCGGCGAGTTGGCGGTCGCCTCCGAGTGGGCCGGCCGCCGCATCAGCGGGAAGCTCGGCAGCGGAAGCGGCAGGTTGCAGGCCAAGAGCGTCTCCGGCTCCGTCACCCTGCTCCGACGTCCGCCGGCCGAGCCGGCCCACGCAGCCCAGGACCACGCGACTCCCGGTAAGGACCTCTGACATGCCCCCAGTCTTTGCCCACGGCCGACTGCGCCTCTACCTGCTCAAGCTCCTCGACGAGACGCCCCGCCACGGCTACGAGCTGATCCGGCTGCTGGAGGAGCGTTTCCAGGGTCTCTACGCGCCCTCCGCGGGCACCGTCTATCCGCGGCTGGCCAAGCTGGAGGCCGAGGGGCTGATCGAGCACGTCACCGAGGGCGGCCGGAAGGTCTACAGCATCACCACCGCGGGGCTGGCCGAGCTGGCCGACCGCCAGGGCGAGTTGGCCGATCTGGAGCTGGAGATCCACGAGTCGCTGACCGCGCTCGCCGAGGAGATACGCGAGGACGTCCGGGACAGCGCGAGCGAGCTGCGCCGCGAGGTGTTCGAGGCGACGCGGAACGTCGCCGCGCCGCAGGCGGGCGCCTCCGTCGGCAGCGGTGCGACGGAGGACACCGGCGCTCGCTCCTCCTGGCCCGACCAGGAGAGCTGGCAGCGGGCCAAGGACGAACTGATGCAGGCCAAGCGCGAGTTGCAGCGGCAGGCGCGGCGCGCGCGGGACGAGAGCCGCCGTGCGCGGCAGCAGGCAAAGGCCGCCGAGGAGGAGGCCGACCGCGCCCACCGCAAGGCGCGGCAGGAGGCCCACCAGGAGGCCCGGGAGGCCGCCGAGGAGGAGGTCAGGCGGATCGCCCGGACCGTGCAGGACCAGGTCCAGGAGCGCGCGAAGACCGGCGACTGGCAGGGGGCGGTGCGCGAGGGCATGGCCGAACTCGCCAAGGAGATGGGCACCTTGGGCCGCATAACCGGCCAGGCCACCGCATGGCCGCCGTTCGGCGCCGGCTGGAGCAGCAAGACCTACCGGGGCCGGTCGGACGGCGCTTCGTCGGACGAGGGTGCCCCCGGGGAGACAGCAGCCGATGCGGACAGCTCGGCCGCCGCTGAGGCACCGCAGCCGGAGTGGGCCACGGAGCCGCTTCGGGAGGACGAGGAGCCGGCCCGCGCGCTGGAGCGGCTGCTCGACCGTTTCCGGGACGATGTCCGGGACGCCTCTCGGGATCATGGGGTCACCCGGGATCAGCTGCACGAGATCCGTCGCGAGCTGTCCGGCGCGGCGGTGCGCATCGGAAGCGTGCTGCGCCCGAAGGACTGAGCGCCTACCGCAGACCGGAGGGGTGCCGCACCGAGTCGGCGCGGCACCCCTCCGCTGCTCCCGCCCGAGGCGCCGTTGTCGGCCCCGCGGTGCACCGGTCCCGATGCACCGGTCCCGCCTGCCGGTTCCGCCCTGGACGCGGGATCAGACGAGGTGCTTGGCGAACCAGTGGTCGGCGTACGGGCCCTCGTTGAACGCGGGCACCTCGGCGTAGCCGTGCCGCGCGTAGAGCGCCCGCGCCTCCACGAGGTCCTTGCGGGTGTCCATCCGCAGCAGATGCACACCCAGGCCGCGGGCGGCCTCCTCAGCTGCGGCCAGCAGCGCCGCGCCGCCACCACTCCCCCGGCGCTCCGGACGTACGAACAGCCGGGTCAGTTCGGCGACTTGCGGCTCGTACGGCAGCGCTGTTCCCCGCCCTGGCCGGGACGCGTCCCGGTCGGGGCGTTCGATGAGGCGCACGCCGACACAGCCACCGACCGTCCCTCCGTGCTCGGCGAGCAGGAAGAGCCCGCTGGGCGGGGTCAGATCGCCACTGGGTTCGTCGGCCATCGCGGCGTCCACGGACTCCGGGGTGGCAGGACGGTCGAAGTAGCGCGAGACCAACTCGGCGTAGTAGGCGCGGAGTTCGCCCTGTGCCGCCTGCGAGTCGATGTCGGCCGCTGTCACTTTCCAGGTCATGCGGCCATTCTCCGCAGCCGTGCAACCGGTTTCGTTGCCGCGCTCGCGTTCCGTTCAGCGCGTCGGAGCGCACTGCGCGCGGCCCCGAACACCACGAAGCCCTTCGCCACTTGGCGTCACGGCGTCACGGCGTCACGGCGTCACGGCGTCACGGCGTCAGGACCAGTTTGCCGAGGAGTTCGCCGGCGGCCATCTTCGCCAGACCGTCGCGCGCACGCGCCAGCGGCAGCACGGAGTCGATGACGGGCCGCACCCCGCTGGTGGCACAGAAGTCGAGCAGATCGGCCAGCTCCTCCCTGGTGCCCATGGTCGAGCCGAGCACGTTCAACTGCTGGAAGAAGATCCGGTTCAGCTCGGCGTTCTTCGGATCGGGCCCGGTGGTGGCGCCTGCGACGACGAGGGTGCCGCCGGGCCTGAGCGACTTCACCGAGTGCGACCAGGTGGCGGCGCCGACCGTCTCCAGCACGACGTCGACCCGGCGCGGCAGCCGTGTGCCGGTCTCAAAGGCGTCCTCCGCGCCCAACTCCCGTGCCCGCGCCCGTTTGGCCTCGTCGCGGCTGGTGGCGAAGACCCGTACACCCGCGGCCGATCCGAGCACGATCGCCGCGGTGGCGACTCCGCCGCCCGCCCCCTGGACGAGCACGCTCTGGCCGGGGCGCACCCTCGCGCGGCCGAAGAGCATCCGGTACGCGGTGAGCCAGGCGGTGGGCAGACAGGCCGCCTCCTCGAACGAGATCCCGGACGGCTTGGGCAGCACGTTCCACTGCGGTACGGCGACTCGTTCGGCGAAGGTGCCCTGGTACTTCTCGGTGAGGATCGTGGGGGTCTCGCGGGCGTCCACACCGTGGCCGGTCTGCCCGACGACTCCGTGGACGACGACCTCGTTGCCGTCGGCGTCCACTCCTGCGGCGTCGCAGCCCAGGATCATCGGCAACTGTTCGTCGCCGAGGCCGACGCCGCGCAGGGACCAGAGGTCGTGGTGGTTGATCGAGGCGGCCCGCACGTCGATGACGGTCCAGCCCGGCGGCACGTCGGGTTCCGGGCGCTCACCGAGCTCCAGCCCGTTCAGAGGTGCGTCGCGATCGGTTCCGGTGGCATAGGCAGCGAACATGAACCCAAGCTACCCACGGGTAGTACGAAGCGTCACACCACTCGCCGGTGCGCCCAGGACGTCAGCCGCCCGACGGCCCCGGCCGACGGCCGACGCGTACCGAGGGGCGGACGGCACGTGCCCGCCGCTGCGGCCGGCACGCTCGCGCCCGGACGCCCACGTGCTCGTCTGCCGGGCGCCGTCCCGCAGTTCCCGCCGTCCCGCCGTCCCGCAGTCCCCGCCGTCGCGCCGTCGCGCCGCAGGCAACGCGCGACGGCGGGGTGGCGGCCCGTTGAAGGCCGCCACCCCGCCGAAGTGCCGTCGCCGGCCGCGTCGCCGCCGGCCGCTTCGTGAAGTCCGACGGCCCGCCGAGGGACCCGCGTCCTCGTCGAGCGAGTCCCGCGAGTCCCGTCGACCGGCGCCGCCCCGTGAGGGGCCGCGAGGTCCGCGGGCCCGCCGACACCGCCCACGGGCCGCGCCGCCGGTGCGCCGCTGTTCAGAGCACCTTGGAGAGGAAGCCCTGGGTGCGTTCGTGCTGCGGGTTGTTCAGGACGTCGCGCGGGTGGCCGGCTTCGACCACGACGCCGTCGTCCATGAAGACGAGCGCGTCACCGACCTCGCGGGCGAAGCCCATCTCGTGGGTGACGACGATCATCGTCATTCCGGACTCCGCCAGGTCGCGCATCACGTCGAGCACCTCGCCGACGAGCTCCGGGTCGAGCGCCGAGGTGGGCTCGTCGAAGAGCATCAGCTTCGGCTCCATCGCCAGTGCCCTGGCGATGGCGACGCGCTGCTGCTGTCCGCCGGAGAGCTGGGCGGGGTAGTTGTGCTTGCGGTCGCTGAGCCCGACGCGCTCGAGCAGCTTCTCGGCGCGCTCGCGCGCCGCGGCCTTGGACTCACCCTTGACCTGGACCGGGGCCTCCATGACGTTCCCGAGGGCCGTCATGTGCGGGAAGAGGTTGAAGCGCTGGAACACCATGCCGATGTCCTTGCGCTGCGCCGCGACCTCGCTGTCCTTCAGCTCGTAGAGCTTGTCGCCCTTCTCGCGGTAGCCGACGAGGCGGCCGTCGACCGAGAGCCGGCCGGCGTTGATCTTCTCCAGGTGGTTGATGCACCGCAGAAAGGTCGACTTGCCGGAGCCGGACGGGCCGACGAGGCAGAAGACCTCCTGCGGCGCCACCTCCAGATCGATGCCCTTGAGCACCTCGACGGGGCCGAAGGACTTGTGCACGGCCTCGGCTTTCACCATCGGCTGCACGGACTGCTTGCCGGACTGCTCGGCAGGACGGGCGGTCATACGGTGGTGCCTCCCACCTTGCTCGGAGTACGGAACGAGGTCAGCTGCGCCTTGATCCGCTGGATCGGCGTCGGCGGCAGCTCACGGTCGGAGCCGCGCGCGAAGTGCCGCTCCAGATAGAACTGGCCGATGCTGAACACGGTGGTCAGCACGAGGTACCAGATCGTCACCACCATCAGCATCTCGACGCTCGCCAGGTTGCGGGCACCGATGTCCACGCTGGCCTTGAAGAGCTCGTTGAACCCGATCGCGTACGCGAGCGACGAGGTCTTGAGCATGTTGATGAACTCGTTGCCCGTTGGCGGGATGATCACGCGCATCGCCTGCGGGAGCACGATGCGGCGCGTGGTCTTCGCCGAGCTCATGCCGAGCGCGTGCGCGGCCTCGGTCTGGCCCTGGTCGACCGACTGGATGCCGGCCCGGCTGATCTCCGCCATGTACGCGGCCTCGTTGAGCGCGAGGCCCAGTAGAGCGGCGACGAACGGCGTGATGACGTCGTTCATCTCGTCCTTGTAGATCGGACCGAGGTCGAGATAGGTGAAGACGAGCGCCAGGTTGAACCAGAGGAAGAGCTGGACCAGCACCGGAGTGCCGCGGAAGAACCAGATGTAGCCCCAGGCGACGGCGCTGAGCACCGGGTTCTTCGAGAGCCGCATGACGGCGAGCAGCATGCCGAGGACGACGCCGATGACCATCGCCAGCACGGTGAGCTTCAGCGTCTCCCAGGCGCCCCGTACGACGGTGCCGTCGGACAGGTAGTCGCCGACGACGCCCCAGTTGATCTTGGCGCCGGCGAACGCGTACAGCAGCGCGGCCAGCAGCCCGAGCACCACCGCGGCGCTGGCCCAGCGCCCGTAGTGGCGCACGGGGATGGCCCTGATCGCCGCCGGCGGGACCCTGTCCCGGGAGGCGGGGCCGGTCGGGGTGCCCGGGCCCTTGCCCATGTCCGGGCCCTTGGTGAGGCCCTTTCCGGTGTCCTTGGGTGCGGACGGTTCAGTCGGTTCGGTCACGAGGGGTTGCCTTAACTGTGGGGCCTTCTCCGGGGACTACTTGCCTGCGTTGACGGTCGCCTTCTCGACGGCGCCGTCCTGCGCGTTCCACTTCTTGAGGACCTTCTCGTACTCACCGTTGTCGATGATCTCCTGCAGCGCCTTCTGGACGGCGTCGCGCAGCTGCTGGTTCTCCTTGTTCACGGCGATGCCGTAGGGGGCGGCGTCGATCTGGTCGCCGGTGACCTCGAAGAGCTTGCCACCGCCGGCGGTCTGCTCGTTGTAGACCGCGACCGGGTAGTCGGTGATCACCGCGTCGGAGCGCTTGGTCTGGAGCTGGGTGATGGTGTCGGTGTCCTTGTCGGCGACGAACGGCTTGATCTTGTCGTCGCACTTCTTGCCCTGCTCCTCCATCAGGCTCTCGTTCGCCGTGCCGCGCTGGGCGGCGACGGAGAGACCGCAGAGGTCCTCCAGCGACTCGACCTTCTTCGGGTTGCCCTTCTGAACAAGGATTGCCGAGCCGGCCTGGAAGTAGTTGACGAAGTCCGCGCCGCCCTTGGCGTCCTTACTGACGCCCTCCTGGCGCTCCTTGGTGTCGGTCATCGCGGACATCACCAGGTCGTAGCGGCCGGAGTTCAGGCCGACGACGAGCTGCGCGAAACTTCCGTTGTTGAACTTCAGCTCGACGCCCAGCTCCTTGCCGAGTGCCTTCGCGATGTCCGGGTCGATACCGGCGATCTTGTTGCCCTCGTCCATGAACTCGATGGGGGCGTAGGCGATGTCGGAGCCGACCTTGATGACGCCGTCGTTCTGGATCTTCTTCGGCAGCTGGTCGAAGAACTTGGCGTCCGACCCCTTGGTCTTGGTGTCGCCGTCGCCGGCGTCGTTGGTCTGGTCGCCACAGGCGCTGAGCAGCAGGGAGGCCGCCACCGCGACGGCTCCGGCGGCGGCGATCCTGCGGCGCCGGGGCATGCGGTGGATCGAGCGTGCGGTCATGCGGGGCCTCCTGCTTGGGGGTGGGGCATAAGAGGGGTGGGACTGCCGGTACACACTTTCGAGTACCGCGACCCTGTGTAGTGCCCGAATCTTGCCATCCGGACACACTCTCCTTGGGGTTCAGCGATATCAAAATCGGATAACGGCGGTCTTCCCGCGATTAACTTCCGCCGCCGATCGATCATTTGTGGATGTCCCACAAAGCCCTGAGACCTTCGTCACGAGCGCCCGATCGGCCCGGGCAGCTTCCTGCCACGCCCGCTTCGGCTCCGGAGCCGCTCCCATCAGCCCGTTTACGGTACGAGCGACGGAGAGCCGCACCGGTCGGCCCGGCCGGTGATCGACGAGAGTCACAACTCACTCGTGCTGAACCCCGGGCATCCGGTAAAAAGGGCAGCTACACCCCTCACCCGGGGACACAGGGCGCGTGTGCGGCGCGCCCGGCGTTCGTCCTCCCCCTGGACGGCGGCCCAACCGCCGAACAGGACACGAACGCAGTGCCCGCCCGCTCCTCAACCTGGCAGCGGTAACCCTCGGTAGATACACGGATAAAGGGGTCAAAAGTGGCAGCGGAGATTGTGAATCCGCAGGGTGAACTGGACGAGGACGCCATCGACCCGGCGTTCGCGCTTCACCGCGGCGGCAAGATGGCAGTGCGTGCGACGGTCCCGGTCAAGGACGCCGACGACCTGTCCCTGGCCTACACGCCCGGTGTCGCCAAGGTGTGCAGCGCCATCGCGGAGGAGCCGGAGCTGGTCTACGACTACACCTGGAAGTCGCAGGTGGTCGCGGTCGTGACCGACGGCAGCGCGGTGCTGGGCCTGGGCGACATCGGCCCGGAGGCGTCCCTGCCGGTGATGGAGGGCAAGGCGATCCTCTTCAAGCAGTTCGGCGGGGTCGACGCCGTGCCGATCGCGCTGGACACCAAGGACACGGACGAGATCGTCGACACCGTCGTGCGTCTCGCGCCTTCCTTCGGCGGGGTGAACCTCGAGGACATCTCCGCACCGCGATGCTTCGAGATCGAGCGGCGGCTCCAGGAGAAGCTGGACATCCCGATCTTCCACGACGACCAGCACGGCACCGCCGTCGTCACCCTCGCCGCGCTGCGCAACGCCGCCCGGCTGAGCGGTCGTTCGCTCGGTGAGCTGCGTGCGGTCATCTCCGGTTCGGGAGCGGCCGGGGTGGCGATCGCCAAGATCCTCACCGAGGCGGGCATCGGCGATGTCGCGGTCTGCGACCGCAAGGGCGTGGTCTCCGCGGACCGCACCGATCTCACCGACGTCAAGCGCGAGGTGGCCGGTTTCACCAACAAGGCCGGGCTCTCCGGGTCGTTGGAGTCCGCGCTCGCCGGTGCCGACGTCTTCATCGGCGTCAGCGGCGGCACGGTGCCCGAGGAGGCGGTGGCCCGGCTCGCGCCCGGTGCCTTCGTCTTCGCCATGGCCAACCCCAATCCGGAGATCCACCCGGATGTGGCGCGCAAGTACGCGGCGGTCGTCGCCACCGGGCGCAGCGACTACCCGAACCAGATCAACAACGTCCTCGCCTTCCCGGGCATCTTCGCCGGGGCGCTCCAGGTGCGTGCCTCGCGCATCACCGAGGGCATGAAGCTCGCCGCCGCCGAGGCCCTGGCCGCCGTGGTGGCCGACGAGCTGAGCGCGGAGAAGGTGATCCCCTCGCCGTTCGACGAGCGGGTGGCCCCCGCCGTGACGGCCGCGGTCGCCGCCGCCGCGCGCGCCGAGGGCGTCGCGGCCCGCTGACCGGGTGCGCGGTGGGCGGGACGGACACGGTTCGTCCCGCCCACCGCGCGTTCGCGACTCCCCGCAGGCGCACGCAGAGTCGTCACGGGTGTCCGGGCGGTGATACGGGTCTTGTCCAACGAAGAGCCGCTGGGCAAGACTTCACTCCGGCACGGTGGTGCACAGCCCTGTCCCCATGTCGCAGGGCACATGTCACGGCCCCCACCTGGCCGCTGCCCCCATGTCCTCACTGCTCCCCGGGCACCAGCCCCAGTCGGACCCACAGCCACCCGCCGAGCCGGACACCCGCTCGCACGCACGGCCGCGCCCCTGGCGGGCCGACGCGTCCGCGCCCGGCCCGCGGCCGTCCGAGGCGCCCGTGCTGGCCGGCCGGGCCGGTGAACTGCACGCGCTGCTGGACGCCGTGACGCATCCGCCGTCGGTCGCGCTGGTCGAGGGCGAGGCCGGTATCGGCAAGAGCCGACTGATCCGCGAGGCGCTGGCCCATCCACTCGTACGGGGACGACAGACCGTCGTCGGTCACTGCCATCCGCTGCGCGAGCCCTTCCCCTACGGGCCGGTCTTCGATCTGCTGCGGCATCTCGCCGACGCGCTGCCCGGCGGACTGAGTCCGGTGTGCGGGGCGCTGCGTCCGTATCTGCCCGAGCTGGCCCACCAACTGCCGCCCGCCCCCGAGCCGTTGCCGGACGCCGGCGCGGGAAGGCACCGGCTCTTCCGGGCGGTGCGGGCGCTGCTGGACGCGCTCGGCGAGACGGTGATGGTCGTCGAGGACCTGCACTGGGCCGACGACGGCACCAGGGATCTGCTGCGCTTCCTCGTCGACGATCCGCCCGCGCGGCTCTCGGTGGTGCTCAGCTACCGCCGGGAGGACCTTCCCGGCAGCGGACTGCCGCTGGGCCGCGCCTACCGCCACCCGCCGGGCACCACCAGTGTGCTGATTCCGCTCCGTCCGCTGGACGCGCACGCCGTGCGCAGTCTCGTCGCCTCGATCACCAAGAGCCCGTACGCCTCAACGGAGTTCGCCGCCGAACTGCACCGCCGTACGGCCGGGATCCCGTTCGTGATCGAGGAGGTGGTGCGGACGCTGCCCGCGGACGGCCGGGACGGCCGCAGGCTGGACCGCACGGCGCTGGACTCGCTCGCCGTGCCCACTCTCCTCCAGGAGGCGATCGCCGAGCGGATGGCGGGGCTCTCGGCCGCCGCGACCCGAGTGGTGCACGCCGTCGCCGTGCTCCAACTGCCCGCGCGCGAGGAGTTGATCGCCGCCGTGCTGGATAACGGCACCGGCGGCACGGGCGGTACGGGCGGCGCCGAGGACTCGGCCGGCCCGAACTCCGGCCGGGGCGCCGGGAGTTGTGCGCGTGCGCTGCGCGAGGCGCTGCGTGCCGGTGTGCTCCACGAGTGCGGCGAGGACACCTACGGCTTTCGGCACGCGCTCGCCCAACAGGCCGTCTACCGGCGGCTGCCCGGACCCGACCGCCGCGCCCTGCACCGCAGCGCGATCCGCGCACTGCGCCGCGAGGATCCCAGACCGTACGTCCAACTGGCCCACCACGCACGGCAGTCGGGGGCGCCCGCGCAGTGGCGGCGGTACACCGAGGAGGCTGCGTCGGCGGCCCGGTCCATGGGGGATCTGGCGCTCGCGGTGGAGCTGCTGGAGCAGCTGCTCAGCGACGAGCGGCTGGGCCGGGAGGAGTACGCACGGCTCGCGGTCGAGCTCAGCCGTGACGCGGTGGTCGGGCTGACCCATCGCCGGGTCACCGCGCTGCTGCGCCGCGTCGTCGGTGACTCCCAGCTCCCGGACGGGGTGCGCGGCGAGATCCGGCTCAACCTGGGACTGCTGCTGAACAACCAGGCCGGCCGGTACGAGGAGGGGCGGGTGGACACCGAACTCGCGGTCGAGGAGCTGCGCGAACGGCCGGCACTCGCCGCCCGTGCGATGGCGGCACTGGCGATGCCGATGTGGGGCGACCACCCCCGCCGGGTCTACGAGCGGTGGATCGAACGGGCCGAGGAGCTGGCGGCCGGGCAGCCCGACAGCGCACTGCGCACCGCCGTGCGCGGCAACCACCTGTCGCTGCTGGTGGCCTCCGGCGATCCGCAGGTGTGGCGAGCGGCGGAGGAGCTGCTCGGCTCGCGCGCCGGCGAGCAGGACCGTCTGCAACTCGCCCGCACCTGCGCCAATCTGGCCGACGCCGCCACCTGCACCGGCCACTACGCGGCAGCACACCGCTTCCGCGAGGAGGGCCGCCGGCTCGCCGCGGCCTGCGGGGCGACGTACCTGGAGGGCATCGTCGAGGGCACCGCGCTGCGGATCGACTGGTATACCGGCCACTGGGAGGGCCTGGCCGAACGGGCGCACCGCACCCTGGAGTTGGCGCGCGACGCACCCGGTCTCGCCTCGGACGCGCATCTGGTGCTGGCGTTGCTGGCCTCGGCGGGCGGCGAGTGGGACGAGGCCGCCGACCGGCTGGAGCGCGCGGGGCTGGCCGATCCGGCCAACGCGATGGACCCGGTGCTCACCGCGGGCAGCGGGGCGATGGCGCGGCTGCACCTGGCACGCGGCGAGCCGGCCGCCGCGCGTTCGCTCGCGCTGCGCGCGCTGCGGCGGGCCGGCCGCAAGGGGCTGTGGGCGTGCGCGGGGAACCTGCTGCCGGACGCCCTGGCCGTACTGGTGCGCACCGGCGAGCAGGCACGTGCCGAGGAGGTGCTCGCGGACTTCGCCGAGGGGATCGCCGGCCGCGACGCGCCGTTGGCCGAGGCCGCACTCTCCGCCTGCCGGGGCACCGTCGCCGCGGGCTCCGGCGAACCGGCGGCGGCGGTACGGGAGTTCGAGCGGGCGGCGGCAGCCTACCGGGCTCTTCCGCAGCCGTACTACGCCGCGCGGGCGAAGGAGGCCGCAGTGCGCTGCGCGCTCGCCGCCGGTGCCGCGACACCGCAGACCGCGGGCGAACTGGTGGCGCTCGTCGAGGAGTTCGGCGCGCTCGGCGCCACCAGGGACGCCGCCCGCTGCCGCCGGGTACTGCGCGGTACGGGCGCGACCCTGCCCTCGCGGCGCGGACGACGCGGCTACGGGGACCAACTCTCGCCGCGCGAGCGGGAGGTGGCGCATCTGGTAGCCGCGGGACACACCAACCGCGAGATCGCCGACGTGCTCTTCCTCTCGCCGCGCACCGTGGAGCAGCATGTGGCCAAGGTGCTGCGCAAGCTCGGAGTCCGTTCGCGCGCGGAGGTCCCGCGCGACTGAGCGCGCGGCGGAACGCACGGCCGGGTGCACGACTGAGCGCAGGGCGGAACGCACGGCCGGGTGCGCGGCGCTCGTCCGGCCGCCTCCGCCGCGGTGCACCGCCCCGCCACCGAGCCGCGCCCACCGCCGTACGCCACGGCGGCCCGCGCCACGGCGCGGCGCGGCGCCACGGCGCGGCGCGGCGCCACGGCGCGGCGCGGCGCCACGGCGCGGCGCGGCGCCACGGCGCGGCGCGGCTCGGCAGGGCTCAACCGCCCCGCCCGGTACGGCCGTCGACGCACCGTCTCGACGCGCTGTCGGCGTTCCGTCGACGCGCTGTCGGCGCCCCTGTCGGCGTCCCGTCGGGACGGCGCCGAACGCAGAGCTACGGGTGTCTACGTATCGAATCCCGGATTGTTTCCCGGGCGCTTCGCGTCGAAGGTGTGTCCTCAACCGGCCCGGACAGGTACCGGACCGGTGGACCCCCACAGAGGAGCGAGCATGCGCGCAGGGAAGAGAAAGCTCGGAGTGACCGGTATCGGTGCCGCCGCGGCCCTGGTTCTGTCGCTGGGCGGTGGCGTCGCGATGGCGGGCGCCGCGGAGCCCGGTGCGGCGGAAGGGACCATCCGGGGCGCGGAGGCGCCGGGCGCGGTCGAGGGCCAGTACATCGTCTCGCTGAAGGGTGAGGCGGCTGCCAAGTCCTCGGTGCGCACCGCGGTCAACTCCCAGGCCAAGAGCCTTGTTTCGGTGCACGGCGGCGATGTGGAGCAGGTGTACTCGGCGGCCTTCCGCGGGTTCTCGGTCAGCGCCACCGAGGCGCAGGCCAAGAAGCTCGCGGCCGACCCGAACGTCGCCTATGTGGAGGCCGACGGCGTCGCCAAGATCTCCGGCACGCAGCCCAGCCCGCCCTCCTGGGGCCTGGACCGGGTGGACGGTGCGGCCGACAGCAGCTACACCTACCCCAACGAGGGAGCGGGCGTCACCGCCTACGTCCTGGACACCGGCATCGACATGACCCACCCGGACTTCGGCGGACGCGCCACCAGCGGCTACGACTTCATCGACAACGACGCCGACGCCAGCGACTGCCAGGGCCACGGCACCCACGTCGCCGGCACCGTCGGCGGCGCCTCCTTCGGTGTCGCCAAGGGCGTCAACCTGGTCTCGGTGCGGGTCCTGGACTGCGGCGGATCTGGCCAGTGGTCGCAGGTCATCGCCGGTATCGACTGGGTCGCGCAGAACGCGAGCGGCCCCTCCATCGGCAACATGAGCCTCGGCGGCGGCGCCAACGACTCGGTCGACGCCGCGGTGCAGGGCGCGATCAACGCCGGTGTCCAGATGGCCGTCGCGGCCGGCAACAACAACTCCGACGCCTGCGGTTCGAGCCCGGCACGGGTGCCGGCGGCGGTCACGCTCGGCTCCACCGACCAGGGCGACGGCCGCTCCTCCTTCTCCAACTACGGCACCTGCGTCGACCTGTTCGCGCCCGGCGGCCAGATCAACTCCACCGCCAACGGCGGCGGTTCGCAGATCATGAGCGGTACGTCGATGGCCTCGCCGCACGCGGCGGGCGCGGGTGCGATCTACCTGTCGGCGAACCCCTCCGCCACTCCGCAGCAGGTCGCCGACGCCCTGGTGGGCAACGCCCAGTCCGGTGTGGTCGGCAACCCCGGTGCCGGTTCGCCGAACCTGCTGCTGAACGTCAGCAACCTCGGCTGACTCCCTGACGGGCGGCCCTCGACGGCCATCGAGGGCCGCCCCCACCCGGCGAGCGGTACGGCGCGGTGCGCGCCCGACCGCGCCAACCCCCCCTCTCGCCACCCGCCGTTGAGTCCGCGGACCCCTCCCGCGGCACCACGACACCCGCACCGACGCCCGTGGGCGCGCCCGGCACTCCGCCGAGCGCGCCCACGCCGCGTACGCCCCCTCGTACGCCCCACGTGTGCCCGACGGGCCCGGGCACGTCGCGCGGCAGTGGGCGGGCGGCGGACGCCGCTCAGCGCAGACCGAGCACCATGGCGTCCAGCGGGGAGGACCAGACCGTGCGGGCCTCGCGGAAGCCACCGTTGCGCAGCACCTCGGTGTGCCAGGAGGGGGACTGCATGTGGTCGTTGCTGTGGTCGCCCTGGGCCGGGTCGTTGAAGATTCGGTACCGCTCGGCCACCACCTCCGCGAACGCGGGTTCGGCGGCCATCGACTGCCACCACGCGACCCAGTCCTGCGCCCCCTGCTCCTTCTCGCTCTCGCGACGCGCACGGTCCAGGGTGTGCAGTGCCGCGTCGATCGCGGGTGTGGTCGGGTCGGGCATGTGATCGACGTTGAGGAAGACCCCGCCCCGGCGGAGCACAGCCGCCAACCGGCCGTAGAGCACGGCCAGTTCGCCGGTCGGGAGCCAGTGCAGGGCGGTGGAGGCGAGCACCGCGTCGTACTCGTGGTGCGGCAGCGCCTCCCGCCAGTTCGGGTCGCGCAGGTCGAGGGTGAGGAACTCGGCGCGCCGCTCGTCGGCGAAGGTGCCGCGCGCGAGCGTCAGCAGTGCGGGGTCGAGGTCGACGCCGGTGGTCCGTGCCCCGGGGAAGCGGTCGAGAACGCGCGCGGTGATGCTCCCCGTGCCGCAGGCCAGGTCCAGCACCTTCGGCTCGCGGCCGACCAGGGCCTCGACCGTGTCGAGCATGACGCGGAAGCGTTCCTCACGGTCGGGCAGGTAGAACTCCTGCTGACGGTCCCAACTGCGCTGCCACGCCTGCCAGTCCGGAGGTGTGGTGGTATCGGTCATGTCTCCCCCTCGGGGATGTAATAGCCTGCAACAGTGCTGAGCCCTTACTTGCCAGCGACTGTAACGCCTCTCTCGTAAGGACTACAAGTGGAGCTCACCTCTTACGCGGATTTCGCGGTACGACTGGTGAACACCGAGGACCCGCACCGGGGCACCGACGTCCTCACCTCCGTGGAGACGGTCCGGGAGCTCTTCGGCGCCAGCAAGCAGGCCGCCCGTCGCGCCTCGGACGCCGACGTGCCGAGGCTGCGCGCGGTGCGCACCCGGCTGCGCGCCGTCTTCGCCGCCGCCTCCGAGGGCGACGAGTTCCGCGCCGTCGACCTGCTCAACTCACTGCTGATGGAGTACCCGGCCAGTCCGCAGATCGCCGGCCACGACTACCGGGACGAGCAGGGCAACCCGCGCTGGCATCTCCACCTCGCGGAGAACCCCGCCAACGCGGGCGCGGGTTACGCCGCGATCGCCTGCATGGGCCTGGCGTTCAGCCTCGCCGACCTCGGGGTGGACCGGCTCGGCATCTGCCGCTCCGAACCGTGCCGCAACGCCTATCTGGACACCTCCACCAACCGCTCCCGCCGCTACTGCTCCGACCGCTGCGCCACCCGCGCCAACGTCGCCGCCTACCGCGCCCGCAAACGCCGGGAACAGGCCGGCGACTGACCGGCCCACCGCGGACCGCCCCGCGTGCGACCGGCCGACCGCATCCGCATCACGGACCCTCACCGCGGACACGGACCCGGACCGCGGACACGGACACGGGCATGGCCCCGGATTCGGACCCGGATTCGGACGCGGATTCGGGTCCTCGCGCGCCCGACCGGTGGGACACGGAGCGGGCGCGCGACCGCCCCGCGGCGGCACGTCCGGCACCGCCTAGGGTGGACCGTTCACCAGCAGGGTCGGACCAGACCGCGGACCCCGTACCCGAAGCCGAGCGCGACGAAAGTAGGCACCGTGACCGCGACGCTGCACAGCGAAGGCGACCAGCAGACACTGCGCTTCGAGCGCGTGTACCGCCAACCCGCCGCCGACGTCTGGCAGACCGTGACCGACCCCGAATTGATGGCGGCCTGGTTCCCCGCCCGTGTCGACTGCCCGGAACTGGTCGCCGGCGCACCGATGACCTTCACCTTCGAGGGCGACGACGGTCCGCCGTCCACCGGCACCGTCGACGAGGTCGTCGAGCCGTCGGTGTTCGCGTTCACCTGGGACGGCGACCGGATCCGCATCGAACTCACCGAGGAGGGCGAGGAGAAGACGCAGCTGGCGCTCACCGCCTCCTTCGAGGGCCGCGACTGGGCCGTGCGGAACGCCGCGGGCTGGCACATCTGCCTGGACCTGCTGAAGTCCACCCTCGCGGACGAACCGCCCAAGTCCTCCGTCGGCAAGCGCCAGTCGCAGCTCCTCAAGGAGTACGAGACCCTCTTCCGCGACTCCTGACCGACCGACCGCCTACCGCCGCCATCCGACCCGCCGGCCCGCCGACCCGCCTGCCGGGAGGCCGGGAGACCGGAAGGCGACCCCGTCCGCTTCAGCCGTCCCCGCCGGTTCAGCCGGGGAACGAACCCCCGTGCCGGGACTGCCAGTCGCGGTACGTGGGGCTCGCGGCGGCCACCTCCCGGTAGGCGGCCCGCAGTTCGCCGAAGACCTCGTCCAGACGCGTGTCCGCCCGGCCGCCGGCGCGGAACGCCAGCAGCAGCCGTACGGTGAGCGGCTGGTCCGCCAGCGGACGGATGGCGACGCCCGGGCGCGGGCCGGAGGTCGGTTGGCAGGGCATCACCACCTCGCCGGCGGCGACCAGATCGGTGGCCGTCATGTAGTCGCCCAGCACGATCCGCGGGTTGAGCGCGGCGTGTGCGAACGCTCTGCGCAGGCCGTCCCATTCGCCGTCCGCGAGGGGCTCGACCATCCACCGCGCGTCGGCCAGCTCGGACAGCCCCACCTCGGTGCGGGCGGCGGCGGGGTGGGTCTCGGCGAGCGCGACGAACTGCGGCTCGCGCTCCACCAGCACCCACTGCTCGACCCCGGGCGGGAAGACCAGCGGGCAGCCGGTGACCTCGTGCACGAACACCGCGTCCAGCTGGTTCGAACCGACCATCCGCAGCAGCTTGTTGGCGGAGACGTCGATGTGGATGGTGGTGTCCCAGTCCGGGTAGCGGCCGTGCAGCCGCCGCAGCCAGCCCGCGACCGCGCGGCTGCCCGTGCTTCCCGTACTGCCGATGCGCAGCCGTCCGCTCCTGGTCCGCAGCGCGGCGTACCGGCTCTCGGTGACCAGCGCGCTCATCTCGGCCACGATCGGCCGCGCCCTGCTCAACACGGTCCGGCCGAGCGCCGTCGGCTCGCTGCCGGTGCGCTCGCGCACGAAGAGCTGCCCGCCCAACGCCTGCTCGATACGGCGCAGTTGGGTGGTGAGCGAGGGCTGCGTCACACCCAGATGGCGGGCGGCCTTGCGCACGCTGCCGCTGTCCGCGATGGCGCACAGTGCGCGCAGATGCCTCACCTCTAGCTCCACCGCGTGAGGATATCCACGTCGCACACCGGTCGAACAGGGGCCCCGACCTGCGCTTTGTCCACAGAACTCGGCGACCGCGCGGGGGTATTGGCCGGTGCTATCGCCAAATGGCATCGTGCACAGGACCTTTGGCCTGACCCAGACTCAGTGCGACAACGTTCATCCGGTCGGCCCCGGACGCGCACCCCCACCCCGTGCGTCCACTCGGGAGCCGGAAGAAGGGACCCCCCATGAAGCGCACCAGGACCGCGATCTCGGCCGCACTCGGCCTCGGCCTCGCCGCGGCGCTCGCCGCCGTTCCGACCACCGCCTCGGCGCAGACCGCCGAAGAGACCTTCGCCGGCTACACCGCGTGGAGCCAGTCCGAGGCCAACGACGCCAACAGCAAGGCGTTCTTCGAGGCCGTGATGGAGTCGGCGCTCGAGAAGCACGCCGAGAACCCGGGCGCCCAGGCCGTCACCGTCACCTACGACGCCAGCCAGGCGCCGACCTTCGCCAGCGAGATAGCCCGCAGCACCCAGATCTGGAACTCCTCCGTCAGCAACGTCCAGCTGGCCGAGGGCAGCAACGCCGACTTCGACTACCGCGAGGGCAACGACCCGCGCGGCTCCTACGCCTCCACCGACGGCAAGGGCAGCGGCTACATCTTCCTGGACTACGCCCAGAACCAGCAGTACGACTCCACCCGCGTCACCACCCACGAGACCGGCCACGTCCTCGGCCTCCCGGACAACTACTCCGGCCCGTGCAGCGAGCTGATGTCCGGCGGCGGCCCCGGCCCGTCCTGCACCAACGCGCAGCCCGACCAGAACGAGATCAACCGCACCAACCAGCACTGGGCGAACGGCGTCTCCGCCTTCGCCAAGAAGTTCGACGTCAAGTTCCGCTGAGGCGGGGGCCGTTCGGCCCTCCCCGCTGCTGCGCCGACCGGGCCCGTCCACCACCAGGTGGGCGGGCCCGGCCCGTGCGGCCGGGGGAAAACCGGTGTGCCGCCAGGAGGCGGGGGTGCGAGAGTGACGGGCCGAGACCGTCACCAGCCGCGAGGGACCGCCGTGAAGCCGTTGCCGCCCGCCACCGACTCGATGACCCTGCTGGCCGCGGCGGTGATCGTGCACGACCGGGCGCACGACCGGCTCGTACTCCTCCAGCGCGGACCGAACGCCAAGTTCGCCAGGGGCAGTTGGGACCTTCCGGTGGGCAAATGCGATCCGGGCGAGTCCGTCGCCGCCGCGGCCGTCCGGGAGCTGCGGGAGGAGACCGGGCTGCTGGTGCGCGAGGAGGATCTGGCGCTGGTGCACGTCGTGCACGGCGCACACGGCGCGGAGTCGCCGAACGGATATCTGACCGTCGTCTTCGCGGCCGACCGCTGGAACGGCGAACCGGTCAACGCCGAGCCTGCCAAGCACTCCCGGGTCTGCTGGGTGCCCTTCGAGGAGGTGCCCGAGGACGCCGTGGCACCGACCTTCGAGGCCGTCCGGCTCTACCGCGCGGGCGAGCGCCGGCTGCTGCTGACCGGCTGGCACTGAACCTCTGCCGCCGACCTGCCGCCGCACCCGCGCGGGCGGTACGGCGGGCCTCCCGCGCACGCCGTACCGGCAGGGCCCGGGCCGTCGGTCAGGCCGGGGCCGCGGCCAGCCGCCAGAGCGAGGTCACCTCGGCGCCGCGCGCCGCGGCGAGCGGATCGTCCGGATCCTGCGCCTTGGAGTGGCGGGGCCTGGCGTCCAGTCGGTCCAGCACCTCGAGGCCGGACCGCTCGAACAGACCGAGCAACTCCTCGCGGCTGCGCAGCTCCAGGTGCTCGGCCAGGTCGGAGAGGATCAGCCATCCCTCGCCGCCCGGCAGCAGCGCGCCGCGCAGTCCGGACAGGAAGCCTCGCAGCATCCGGCTGCCCGGGTCGTACACCGCGTGCTCGATCGGCGAGGTCGGCTTCGCCGGCACCCACGGCGGGTTGCACACGACCAGCGGGGCCCGCTCTCCCGGGTACAGGTCGGCCTCCCGCACCTCCACCCGGTCCGCGACGCCCAGCCGTTCGACGTTCTCCCGCGCGCACTCCTGTGCCCGGACGTCCAGTTCGGTCGCGACGACGCGTCGGACCCCGCGGCGGGCCAGCACCACCGCCAGCACTCCGGTGCCGGTGCCCAGGTCCAGGGCGAGAGAGCGGTCGGCGGGCAGCGGCGCCCGGGCGACCAGATCGACGTACTCGCCCCGCAGCGGGGAGAAGACCCCGTGGTACGGGTGGACGCGATCACCGCCGAGCGCGTCCACCTCCACGCCCTTGCGCCGCCACTCCCAGCCGCCGACCGCGCCGAGCAACTCCCGCAGCGCGACGGCGTGTCCGGCCCGCCCGCCGTCCCCGCCGGCCTGCGGCAGCGGCCCGTACGCGTGCGCGCAGGCCTCCCGCACGTCCGGCGCACGGCGCAGCGGAACGCTGTGGTCGGACTCCAGCGGCACCAGCAGCATGCCGAGCAGCCGTGCCCGTCGGCCCTGGGCCCGGCGGTGCAGATGGAAGGTCTCCCGGGCGGACCCGCCCCTGCCGGCGGGGCTGCGGTCGGCCCGGCGGCCCAGGGCCGTGAGCAGTTGGCGCGCCCCGTGGAAGTCGCCGCGCCACAGCAGCGCCGTCCCCTCGCAGACCAGCTTGAACGCGGCGTCCGCGCGCAGCGAGTCGTCCACCTCCAGAACCCGGCGGGGCTCGGGGGCGGCGCTGAGCGAGAGCAGCCGGGGACGGGCGTCCGGCGGCAGACCGGCCGGGTCGGGAGGCGGGGCGGAGCGTGCGGGCATGAGCAGGACTGTACGGGCCGCACGCGGGACCGGCGCACGGGGTCGGCCTCACGCACCGTGGTCGCGGAGCGGTCGTCGGGGACGCGCGCACCGCCCGCGGCCGGGCACCCGCGTGTCTGTATCGCCGGGTTCCCTCCCAAGTGCGGTGGGCAGTACTGCCGTTCGAGTGGAGGCAACGGCGGCAAAGTGGGTACACAGGAGTTATGGCGACACCGATTACTGCGAGCAAACTCCTGACGGCACTTCGCGACGAGGGCGTCACCGTCGTCGAGGTCGGCGACTGGCGCACGCACAACCGCAACCACGTGGGCGCGTGGGGCGGGGTCAACGGCGTGATGATCCACCACACCGTCACCAAGGGCTCCGCCCGTACCGTGCAGATCTGCCGGGACGGCTACTCGTCCCTGCCGGGGCCGCTGTGCCACGGCGTGATCACCAAGGACGGCAGAGTCCACCTCGTCGGCCACGGGCGCGCGAACCACGCGGGCCTGGGGGACAGCGACGTGATGGCCGCGGTCGTCGCCGAGAAGCGCCCGCCGGCCCCCACGAAGCACGACATCGACGGCAACGCCCGTTTCTACGGGTTCGAGTGCGAGAACCTCGGCGACGGCAAGGACCCGTGGCCGGACGCCCAGTTGGAGGCGATCGAGCGTGCCGCGGCGGCGATCTGCCGCCACCACGGCTGGAACGAGATGTCGGTCATCGGCCACCTCCAGTGGACCAACCAGAAGGTCGACCCCCGCGGTTTCACCATGGACTCCATGCGCGACCGCATCCGCAAGCGGCTCTCCTGACCCCCGCCCCCGACGGGCCCGACACCGAACACGGAACACCGACGCCGCACAGCTGCACGGCACACGAGAACCGACGCCGCGCGCCGACACCGCACACCGAACAGCACACCGGTCCGCACAGCGGGTCCGAGCACCGGATCCGCCACAATCGGGCCATGCTTCCGCAGCTCGACGCCCTCGAACCCCGACTCCCCTCTCCGCTCCAGGAGGTGCGGGACGAGCGGTTCGACGGGCGCGGGCTGCGGCTGCTGCTCAAGCGGGACGATCTGATCCACCCCGAGCTCAGCGGCAACAAATGGCGCAAACTCGCGCCCAACCTCCGTACCGCGCTCACTGAGCGGCGCTCGGCGCTGCTCACCTTCGGCGGCGCGTACTCCAACCATCTGCGGGCGACGGCCGCCGCCGGCCGGCTCCTCGGGCTGCCCACCATCGGGGTGGTGCGCGGCCAGGAGCTCGCCGACCGGCCGCTCAACCCGGTGCTCGCCCGCTGCCGGGAGAACGGCATGCGGCTGCACTTCGTCACCCGGGCCGAGTACCGGGACCGCGGCACGCCCGAACTCGCCGCCGGGCTGCGGGAGTTGTTCGGCCGGGACGTGCTCGTCGTGCCCGAGGGCGGCAGCAACGCGGCGGCCGTGCACGGCTGCACCGCACTCGGTGCGGAGCTGCGCGGACAGGCCGACCTCGCCGCGGTGGCCTGCGGAACCGGAGGCACTCTCGCGGGCATGGCCGCCACCGGGCCGCCCTCGCTCGGTTTCCCGGTCCTCAGGGGCGATTTCCTGACCTCGGAGGTGTCCGGCCTCCAACAGGCCGCGTTCGGCGCTCCACGCGGCGACTGGCGCCTCGTGGAGGGCTTCCACTGCGGCGGGTACGCCCGTACGACGCCCGAACTCCTCGCGTACGCCGAGGACTTCGAGCAGCGGCACGGAATCGCGGTGGAGCGGATCTACGTCGCCAAGATGCTTCTCGGTCTCACCGCGCTCGCCGAGGCGGGCCGCTTCGCCCCGGGCACCGCTCTCGCGGCGGTCGTCACCGGCGCCCCGCCACCCGCACCGCCTGCGCCGCCGACACCGTCCGAGCCATCCACACCGTCCACACCGCCCGAGCCGTCCACACCGCCCGAGTCGCCCGCGCACTGACGGCCGCGCCCGCGGCGCGTCGTTCGCCGCCGCGGCACCCGCCCCGCGGGGTCCGCGGACCCCGCTTCCTATAGTCGACGGCATGATCCGCGCCGCCGTCCCCACCGATGTTCCCGCCCTGCTCGCCATGGTCCGCGAGCTGGCCGAGTACGAGCGTGCCGCCGAGCACGCGCTGGCCACCGAGGAGCAGCTGCACGCCGCCCTCTTCGGCCCGCACCCCGCGGTCTTCGCCCTGATCGCCGAAGAGCCGGGCGCCCAGCCGGACGCCGACCCGCAGACCGTCGGATTCGCCCTCTGGTTCCGGAACTTCTCCACCTGGACCGGGACCCACGGCGTCTATCTGGAGGACCTCTATGTGCGTCCGCAGGCGCGCGGCGGCGGCCACGGGCGGGCGCTGCTCGCCGCCCTCGCGCAAATCTGCGAGGCGCACGGCTATGAGCGCTTCGAGTGGTGGGTACTTGACTGGAACGAGCCCTCGATCGGTTTCTACAAGTCGCTCGGCGCCGAGCCGATGGACGAGTGGACCGTCTTCCGGCTCAGCGGCGCCCCGCTGCGGGCGCTGGCGGCGCGGAGCACGTACGACGGCGGGGGCGCGATCGGCACCCACCGCGGGAGTTGAGTGCGGCGGCGTCGTCGATCAACCGGTGTCGGGAAGAGCGTACGAGCGGCGAACGCGCCTCGGGGTGACCTTCACGGAACCCCCATGAGGGCGGCAAAGCCGCAACGCAGGGTAATCCGCCGGGAATTGGTCCCTCCACCCCCCTAGCCACGCACTGTATATATGTGTTTACTATGGGTGACGTTCACGGTATGGGGTGAGCTGCTTCCATCTGGGCGACAGCATGCCGTGGATCGCGATAGCGTCGCAGCTGAACCAGCTGCCTCGGCTCGCAGCCGGCCTCCCGCACGGGGTTGCCGGGTGATCGCGCCCGGGCGGCTCCGCCAGTGTGTGCCACCTTGGAGGTGAGGGTGTCCCAGATCGCAGGTGGGGAGGAGGACTTCGTCGAGGTCCGCCTGCCCGCGGAGGGTGCCTATCTTTCGGTGCTGCGGACGGCCACGGCCGGTCTGGCAGCTCGGTTGGACTTCACCCTCGACGAGATCGAGGATCTACGCATCGCGGTCGACGAGGCGTGCGCGATCCTCCTCCAGCAAGCCGTTACAGGGAGCGTCCTCAGCTGTGTCTTCAAGCTCGTCGGAGACTCACTCAGAGTGACGGTCTCTGCTCCCACGACGGACGGTCGCGCCCCCGAGCGCGACACCTTCGCCTGGACGGTGCTCTCCGCACTGGCCGGCGAAGTGGACTCGGCAGTGGCCGAGGACCGTACGGTCAGCATCAGCCTGCACAAGAAGCGCGGCGCTGCCCCAGGGGCATCGTGACTAATGCCAAGGGGCCAGCACCGGACGAGGGGGCCGGTATGAACGACCTGGAGCACGACTCGGCTGTCGGCCGCCACGAGATGGCCGCCGATCCGGCGATCCCGGAGCAGGCCAGGCCGCACCCGGCCGAACCGAGTCAGCGAGCCGAGCAGCCGGAGCGGGCAGGAACGATGGACCAGGACCAGCACCCCACGGACGGCCGCGGCAGCCCGAACGGCCGGTCCGGTCATGAGGGTCGGCACCCCGCCGACCCTCATGACCGCAGCGGTGCGCGGGCGCTCTTCATCGAGCTGCGCATGCTGCCCGACGGGTCGCCCGAGCGCGCCGAGCTGCGCAACCGCCTGGTCCGGATGCATCTTCCGCTGGTCGAGCACCTCGCCCGCCGCTTCCGCAACCGCGGCGAGCCGCTCGACGACCTGACCCAGGTGGCCACCATCGGCCTGATCAAGTCGGTGGACCGGTTCGACCCCGACCGCGGCGTCGAGTTCTCCACCTACGCGACCCCGACCGTCGTGGGTGAGATCAAGCGGCACTTCCGCGACAAGGGCTGGGCGGTGCGGGTCCCGCGCCGGCTCCAGGAGCTGCGCCTGTCGCTCTCCACCGCCACGGCGGAGCTCTCCCAGCAGCACGGCAGGGCGCCCACCGTGCACGAGCTGGCGCAGCGCCTGTCCATCAGCGACGAGGACGTGCTCGAAGGGCTGGAGTCCGCGAACGCGTACAGCACCCTCTCGCTGGACGTCCCGGACACCGACGACGAGTCGCCGGCCGTCGCCGACACCCTCGGCTCCGAGGACGTCGCGCTGGAGGGCGTGGAGTACCGGGAGTCGCTCAAGCCGCTGCTGGAACAACTCCCGCCGCGCGAGAAGAAGATCCTGCTGCTGCGCTTCTTCGGGAACATGACGCAGTCGCAGATCGCCCAGGAGGTCGGCATCTCCCAGATGCACGTCTCCCGGCTGCTCGCCCGCACTCTCGCCCAGCTGCGCGACCGGCTGCTGGTGGAGGAGTAACCACGACGGGCCTCGCAGGACCGATCCTGCAGGGCCCGTACCGGTCTGTACGCCCCGCCGTCGGCGCGCTGTCGCGCAGGCGGGCACAGCCGCCGCCAGACGCCTCGTGGGCCCAACGACGTGCCCACCGTTCCGGCCCAACAGACCGCCGCCGAGCGGGCGTTGCCCCTCGGCTCCCGCAGCGCCCCGAGCCGCACCCCTGCGCGGCCCACGGCACACCGGCCCCTGCCGCGCACGACTCAGCCCGGCGTACGCGCGCCACACACTCCGGCGCACGCGACCCGGCACACTCCGCTCAGCCCGTCTCCGCGGGCCCCGGCTCGGACCGGAGCACGGCGTGCGTCTTCGGGTGGAAGAGGCAGACCAGTGCGGCGACGGCCACCACAGCGGTCGCCATCCCCGCCACGTACAGCGCTCCTTCGCTGCCTGCCATCTGCCAGCCGACCGGGAGCGCGAGCAACTGCAGGAAGATCGCGGGCCCGCGGCTCCACTTGCTCAGCACCCACAGCCCGCGCGCGGTGCCCAGCGGCAGCAGCGAGAGCACCAGCAGCGTGATCGCCCCGGTCACGGCCTGGGTGACGCTGTCCGGCTCGGAACCCGCCAGCAGCATCACGAGCGTCTGGACGCCGACACCGGCGAGCGCCAGGCCCTCGATCGCGACCAGGACGGCGGCTACCGTCACCCGGGTCGGTCGGGTCGGCCCCGGCTCGGCGGGTTCGGCGGGCACGGGGGCGGCGGCTTCCTTACTCACCCGGCCAGCGTAGCCCGAAGGCCGACCCCCTCCCCCGCCCACACCGACCGGCCCGGCGTTCCCGGCCTGCCCCCGAGCCGGGATGCGGCCTCCCGCGGACGGGCTGGGAGGCTCCCCGCGCAGGTGGGTACCCTGCACCTCATGCGTGCGCTCCTTGTGGTCAACCCGAAAGCCACCACCACCAGTGTGCGGACCCGCGACGTGCTCACCCACGCGCTCGCCAGCGATCTCAAGCTGGAGGTCGCCACCACCGAGTACCGCGGCCACGCCCGCGACCTGGCACGCCGCGCGGCCGACGAGGGACAGGTCGAGCTGGTGATCGCCCTCGGCGGCGACGGCACGGTCAACGAGATCGTCAACGGCCTTCTGCACGAGGGGCCCGACCCCGACCGGCTGCCCGGTGTCGCCGTCGTGCCCGGTGGCTCGACGAACGTCTTCGCTCGTGCCCTGGGGATGCCCAACGACGTGGTGGAGGCGACGGGCGCGCTGCTGGACGCGATAGCCGAGCGGCGCTCGCGCACGATCGGTCTCGGTCTGGCGACCGGGACCCCGGACACCGCGGACGCGGAGGTGCCGGGCCGCTGGTTCACCTTCTGCGCCGGATTCGGGTTCGACGCCGGAGTGGTCGGCCGGGTCGAACAGCAACGGGAACGCGGCAAGCGCTCCACCCACGCGCTCTACATCCGCCAGGCGCTGCGCCAGTTCGCCGGCGAACCGCACCGGCGCCGCGGCACGATCACGCTCTCCCAGCCCGGCCACGAGCCGGTCCACGAGCTCGCGATGTCGATAGTCTGCAACGCCTCCCCCTGGACCTACCTGGGCAATCGCCCGGTGTACGCGGCCCCGCAGGCGTCCTTCGACACCGCCCTGGACGTGCTCGGACTGACCAGCATGTCCACCGCCGCGGTGACGCGTTACGGCGCTCAACTGCTGCTTTCCTCCCCCGAGCGGGGGCCTCGCGGCAAGCACGCGGTCACCCGTCACGACCTGACGGACTTCACCTTGGAATCGCAGGCGCCTTTGCCCTTTCAGATGGACGGCGACCACCTGGGACTGCGAAGCAGCGTTACCTTCACAGGCGTACGCCGCGCACTGCGTGTGATTGTGTAAGTAGAAGCACCCAAAGTCCTTCTACTCGAACGTTTAGGCCATGCTCCACCCACTAGAAGTACGGCTGTGAGCGATGCGACACCAAGGAATCAAAAAAAGATTGCCGGAAGGGCTTGTATCCCACGCCGAGGTTTGCGAGTCTCTTCATGGCGATCGGGACAGCCCCTCACCGGGCCCCTTGAGAGCCACAACCCCCCTTACCAACACCTGGGACCCGCGTCACATTCGACTGCGGGACCTTCCGTTGTTGGGGGATTCGTGAAAGCGTTCACATTCACAAGCAACGCAACGTACTTACCGCAATACGTAGGAGATGGAGCAGCCATGGACTGGCGTCACCGCGCCGTTTGCCGCGAGGAAGACCCCGAGCTCTTCTTCCCCATCGGCAACACCGGTCCTGCGCTGTTGCAGATCGAGGAAGCCAAGGCCGTCTGCCGCCGCTGCCCCGTCATGGAGCAGTGCCTGCAGTGGGCCCTGGAGTCCGGTCAGGACTCCGGTGTCTGGGGTGGCCTCAGCGAGGACGAGCGCCGCGCGATGAAGCGCCGCGCCGCCCGCAACCGGGCTCGCAAGGCAACTGCCTGACGCCCACCGCCCCCTTCGCGCCGCTGCCCCCGAGCCGCAGCAACGCAGTGCCAGGGTGAAGAACAACACCCGACACACTCACGCGAGTTGAGCCCCGCCGAGATTCTCACGGCGGGGCTCTGCCGCGTTCTGACGCCCTTTCGCCGGGCGGTCACCGTTTCTCCCGCGAGTGCGCGGAAACCTCACTTCCCGCGCGTGCGAAGCAGGACGGCGATCAACGTTTCTCCGAGGTGAGCGGAATGTCGAAAGTGACGCGAGTACCGCGCTCCTCCCCCGGCGCCATGGTGAACAGCCCGCCCAACTCCCCCTCCACCAGCGTGCGGACGATCTGAAGTCCCAGACTGCTGGTGCGCTCCAGGTCGAAACCCTCCGGCAGTCCCTTGCCGTTGTCCTGCACCGTGACGATCAGCCGCGGATGCGAGGAGCGCGCCGGATGCGGCGAGTGCGGCGCCGGGTGCTGCGGGTGCGTCGTGTGCGCAGACGCGCCGCGCACCGCGCCCACCTCGACGGCTCCCTGCTCCCCCGGACCGAAACCGTGCTCCAGGGCGTTCTGGAGCACCTCGGTCAGCACCATGGACAGCGGGGTGGCGACCTCCGCGTCCAGAATGCCGAAGCTGCCGCTGCGTCGTGCCTCCACCCGGCCGGGCGAGATCTCCGCGACCATCGCCAGCACCCGGTCGGCGATGGCGTCGAACTCCACGCGCTCGTCGAGGTTCTGGGACAGCGTCTCGTGCACGATGGCGATGGAGCCGACGCGCCGTACGGCCTCCTCCAGGGCTTCGCGTCCGCGCTGGGAGTCGATCCGCCTGGCCTGCAGGCGCAGCAGCGCGGCGACGGTCTGGAGGTTGTTCTTGACCCGGTGGTGGATCTCCCGGATGGTGGCGTCCTTGGTGAGCAACTCGCGTTCGCGCCGGCGCAGTTCCGTCACATCGCGCAGCAGTACGAGCGAACCGATGCGGTTGCCCTTGGGGTTGAGCGGAATCGTGCGCAGCTGGATCACGCACTCGTTCCCCTCGATCTCCGTCTCGCGGGGCGCCCAGCCGCTCGCGAGCTTGACCAGCGACTCGTCCACCGGTCCACGCACCGGCGCGAGTTGAGCGGTGGTGCGGCCCAGGTGGAGGCCGACCAGATCGGCCGCGAGGCCCAGCCGGTGGTACGCGGAGAGGGCGTTGGGGCTGGCGTACTGGACCAGCCCGTCGGCGTCGAGCCGGATCAGCCCGTCTCCCACCCGGGGAGAGACATCCGTGTCCGCCTGCTGGTCGACGAAGGGGAACGACCCCGCGGCGATCATCTGCGCCAGGTCGGAAGCGCTCTGGAGATAGGTGAGTTCGAGCCGGCTGGGGGTGCGCACGGTCAGCAGATTGGTGTTGCGCGCGATCACGCCGAGGACCCGGCCGGCCCGGCGCACCGGGATCGACTCGACCCGCACCGGCACCTCCTCCCGCCACTCCGGGTCGCCCTCGCGGACGATCCGGCCCCCGTCGAGCGCGGAGTCCAGCAGCGGCCTGCGACCGCGCGGCACCAGATGGCCGATCATGTCGTCCTGGTGGGAGGTCGGACCCGTGTTGGGTCGCATCTGCGCGACCGACACGTACCGGGTGCCGTCGCTGGTCGGCACCCAGAGCACGAGGTCGGCGAAGGAGAGGTCCGAGAGCAACTGCCACTCGGAAACCAGCAGATGGAGCCAGTCGAGGTCGGCCTCGCCGAGGGCGGTGTGCTGCCGTACGAGATCGTTCATGGAGGGCACACGGACGAGCGTAGTCGCTGCCGCCTCCGGGCCCCGTACCGCCCGCCTGTGAGCCCGGTGCGCCGATACGGGCGGCACGGACGCGGCAGACGGGGTGGGCGGACGCGGGGTGCGGACGCGACGTGCCGTGCGCTGCGTGCTGCGTGCCGCGTGCTGCGTGCTGCGTGCTGCGTGCTGCGTGTGGACGCGGCGGGAGCCGCTGTCGCTGTCGTACGGCCTGCCAGGGGCTCTCGTTCGACTTCCGAAGCGGCGGGGCGTCGGGGCGGGACGCCGGGAGTGGCCGCACGTGGAGCCGGCGCGGTGGGCGCGGGCGGGGCAGCACGGGCCGGATTGAGCCGGATCGGGCCCGGAAAGCACTTCGGGCCGCGGCGCCTGAACGGGACCCTCAGCCCGTCCGGCACCGCAGCCCGGAGCGATCGGAGATCCCGGCACCGTCAGGGCAGAAAGTGACCGCGATCTCGTTCCGCCCTCCTGTGCGGGGAGAGCGGAAGCGTTGTGCGTGCCCACGATTGTGGACTAGACCAGGCTTGTCTGTCCATGCTCTGAACAGACTCTCGCCACAAGCCTTCAATACTTGTCACGGCGCACCGCGTACGGGGCTCAACTCCCGTTCGCGGTACCGGCGATGACCTCGGCGGCGGCACGGGCGCAGACCCGGGCCGCGCCGTGTGTGGCGAGGTGGAGGGCGCCGGTCGGCGGTGCCTGCGGCACCCCCATCTCCACCACCACGGTGTCCGGCCTGGCCGCGACCACCGCTGCCAGCACCTCGGCCATCCACGGGTGCCGGTGCACGTCCCGTACGACCCCGACGATGGTGCGCTCGCCCGCTTCGGCGAGCACCCTGGCGGCCAGCGCCTCGGTGCCCTCCGCCTCGGCGTGCTCGCGACGGTAGTCGGCGGTGGTGGTGCCCGGCAGCAGCGGCTCCAGCTCGTTGGCCAGGCCCCACGGGGTCTCGTGGCCGACGGCGATGTTGCGCATCGGGGTGAAGGCGGCCACCTGCAGTTCGGAGTTCCCGCGGCGGGCACCGGTGACGTGCAGGGCGCGGCGGGCGGCGACCAGGCCGACGTCGGCCCGTACCGGCCGCTGCGCCGCGGCGTCGGCGTGCGCGGACGTCCACTCCGCCAGTGCGCGCACCCGGCCGGCGGCCTCGGCGAGGCGCTCCTCGGGGAGCTCGCCGCTGTGCACGGCGGCGACCAGCGCGTCGCGCAGCCGCAGCACGGTGGCCTCGTCCGCCAGCCCGCCGCCGACGCAGATCGCGTCCGCGCCCGCGGCGATGGCGAGCACGGTGCCGTGTTCGACGCCGTGGTGGTCGGCGATGGCCTTCATCTCCACCGCGTCGGTGACGATCAGCCCGTCGAAGCCGAGGCCGCCCTCGGTGATCGGCGCGCGGAGCAGCCCGGTGAGCGCGGAGGGGCTGAGGGTGGCGGGCAGCGACTCGTCCAGGGCGGGGAGCAGGATGTGCGCGCTCATCATCACCTTGGTGCCGGCGGCCACGGCCGCGCGGAAGGGGACGAGTTCGCGCGCGTGCAGCGTCTCCAGATCGGCGTCGATGCGGGGCAGGGCGTGGTGGGAGTCGACGGAGGTGTCGCCGTGGCCCGGGAAGTGCTTGGTGCTGGCGGCGACTCCGGCGGACTGAAGGCCCTCGATGTAGGCGATGGTGTGCCGCGCGACCAGCTCCTGGTCCGCGCCGAAGGAACGCACTCCGATGACGGGGTTGCCCGGGTTGGAGTTGACGTCCGCGGACGGCGCCCAGTTGAGGTTGACGCCGCACTCGGCGAGCCGGCGGCCGAGCTCGGCCGCGACGTCGCGGGTGAGGTCGGGGTCGTCGACGGTGCCCAGTGCGAGGTTCCCCGGGAAGGAGGAGCCGGTGTGCGCCTCCAGCCGGGTGACGTCCCCGCCCTCCTCGTCGATGGCCACCAGCACCTCCGGCCGTACCGCCCTCAACTGGGCCGTCAGCTCGGTGAGTTGGGCGGGGGACTCGATGTTGCGGGCGAACAGGCCGACCGCGGTGAGCCCCTCGTCCAGACAGCGCAGCAGCCACTGGGGGGCGGTCGTCCCGACGAAGCCGGGCTGGAGCACCGCCAGCGCGTTCCTGGTGAGGGTGGACTGGGAGGAGGTGAGGGTGGTCATCGGTCGAGCTATCCCTTCACTGCGCCGGAGGTGAGGCCCGCGGCCATCTTCTTCTGGACGATCATGAAGAAGATGACGACGGGTACGGCGACGATCACGGAGCCGGCCATCAGCCCGCCGTAGTCGGTGCCGCGGTCGGTGGTGAAGTTCATCAGCCACACGTTCAGCGTGTACTTGTCGTTGTCCTGCATGATGACGTACGCGAAGAGGTACTCGTTCCAGGCGGTGATCAGCGAGAAGATCGAGGCCGCCGCGATGCCCGGCGCGAGCAGCGGGAACATCACCTTCCAGAACGCCTGCATCCGGGAGCAGCCGTCCACCATCGCGGACTCCTCGAGCTCCTTGGGCACGTTGATGACGAAGCCGCGGATCATCCAGATGCTGAACGGCAGCACCGAGACCAGGTAGACGACGATGACGCCCCAGTACTCGTTGAGCGCGCCCATGGAGTTCAGCTGTACGTAGATGGGAATCAGCATCGCGGTCGGCGGCAGCACCTGCACCACGATCAGGACCATCATGAACGCCTTGCGGCCCACGAAGTTGAAGCGGCCGATGGCGAAGGCGGCGATCGTGCCGAGCACCATCGCGCCGAGCACGGCGGTGACACAGATGATCAGGCTGGACTGGATTGCCGTCCAGAAGAACCGCGTCTCGGTGGCCCGTACGAAGTTGTCGAAGGTGACCGAGGTCGGGAAGAGGGACTGGTCGTAGCTGCGGATCTCGCTGTTGGGGCGGAAGGCGCTGAGGACGAGCCAGTAGACCGGGAAGGCCATGACGACGAAGGCGACCAGCCCGAAGATGTTGAAGCCGATCCGGTTCGGCCGGCGGTCGGCCCGGTACTTGCGGGTCGCCGGCTTCTTCGGCGGGGTCTGCGCCCGTTCGGTGTCCGCGCCCTCGGAGGTGCGCGCGGTCGTGGTGGTGCTCACTCGACTTCTCCCGTCTTGAGCAGCTGACGCAGGTAGTACGCGGCCACACCGGACAGCAGCAGCACGGTGATGAGGGCGATGGCGGTGCCCTGGCTGAAGGAGGAGCTGGTGAACGCCTTCTGGAAGGAGTAGATCCCCAGCAGCTCGTACTCGGGCTCCGGCTTGTTGCCCCGCATCAGGAAGACCTGGCCGAAGATGTTGAAGTCCCAGATCACCGAGAGGGTCGCGACCATCTGGAAGACGGGCTTGATCACCGGGAAGACCACGTGGTGGAAGACGCCCCAGGAGTTGGCGCCGTCCAGCTTGGCGGCCTCCTCGAGCTCCTTGGGCACCTGGGTCAGGGCCGCGTAGAGGGTGATGACGACGAAGGGGATCGCGCCCCAGATCACCACCGCGCCGATGATGGTGAAGCCCTGCCAGGGGTTGAGGAACCAGTTGTGTCCCTGGAAGTCCAGCCCCGGGATCTTGCTCAGCGTGCTGTTGATGACGCCGTAGTCGGAGTCGGAGAGCCAGCGGAAGACCGAGGTCGCCACCAGCAGCGGCATCGACCAGGCGGCGATCAGCGCACCGGTGAGCAGCAGTCGCACCCAGGGGGACATCCGCTGCATCGACATGGCGATGAGGAGACCCAGCGACATGGTGAGCGTGACGCAGACGACCATGAACAGCACGGTCTTGAACGTCACCGACCAGAAGTGGGAGTCGCCCAGGATCGTGCTGAACTGCTCGAAGCCGACCCACGGCGGCGAGTCGCCGGTCCACAGTTCACGGCGGCCCATGTCCTGG
Source organism: Streptomyces sp. XM4193 (assembly GCF_023072595.1). Lineage (GTDB taxonomy): Bacteria > Actinomycetota > Actinomycetes > Streptomycetales > Streptomycetaceae > Streptomyces. The sequence continues at coordinate 40,639 of NZ_JALLGK010000005.1, read as the reverse complement.
AAGGACATGATCACGGTCTTGACGAGCGGCCAGGCGAAGATCGCGGCGATGGCCACGATCGCGGGGCCGATCAGCAGATACGGCAGCAGCGCCCCGCCGGTGCGGGCGGTGGCTCTGCCGCCGCCCTTGGGCCGGCCGGACTTCCGTCCGGTGGGCGGTGGGGGTTCGCTGTCGGCCGGTGGTGCGGCGGCTTCGGTGTCAGCGGCGGTCACTGTACGGCCTTCCGTTCGATCAGTTCACCACAAGTGCAGTACGGGCGGCGGCGGTTGAACCGCGCGCCGACCGTCCGCGTGGGGTACGCGCCGCGGGCTCGGGTGCGGTTCCGGCCCGCGGCGCGTACGTATGGGGGGAGGCTCAGGCTTCGGTGTTGATCAGTTCGTTGATCTTGTCGTCGGCCTTCTTGGTCGCCGACTCCACCGAACCGCCGCGCAGGATCTCCAGCAGCATGTTCTCCAGCACCAGCTGCTTCTCCACGGCCGTCCAGCCGGGAGCGATGGGGGTGAACCAGGCGTCCGGCACCGCGTTGGCGATCGGTGCGGTCTTCGGGTCCTTCTGGAGCGGTTCGAGCTGCTTGGTGTTGTTCGGCAGGATGTTCTTGGCCGACAGCACCTTCATGGACTTCTCGCTGGTGAAGAGCGAGATCCACTCCTCGCCGAGGTCCTTGACGTTGGACTTCTCGATCACCGCGAGGTCGGAGCCGCCGATGAAGGAGGGCAGCGGCTTGCCGTTGGGGCCGGGCATGCCCGCGATGTCGACCTTGCCCTTCATCTTCGGGTTGCCGCTCTCGCCCGTGACCACGGACTCGGCCTCCCAGCCGTTGCCGTAGATCACGGCGGCCTTGCCGTTGGCCATCACGTTGGCGTGGTCCTGCTCGTCCTTGGTCTTGTCGGCGTTGTTCCAGTCCTTGACCAGGTCGACGAAGTGCTGGATGCCCTTGCGCGCCTCGGGCTTGCTGAGAGTGCCCTTCCACTCCTTGGCGCCCTCGTCGAACTCGGCGATCTGGCCGCCGTACCCGGCGACGTAGGACATCGCGGCGTACCAGTACTTGCCCGGCAGGTAGAGGGCGGAGAAGGCCTTGTCGGAGCCGTACTCCTGCTCGACCTTCTTCAGTGCCTTCTTCAGGTCGTCCTCGGTCTTCGGGAGTTCCTCGGAGCCGGTGGACTTCTCGAACATCTCGGTGTTCATCACCGCGACGCGGGCGCCGGCGTAGTACGGCACGCAGTACATCTGGCCCTCGAAGGTGCAGGTGTCCTTCAGACCCTGGATCCAGGTGTCGCTGTTGTCGTACTTCTTCTCGTCGATCTCGGCCAGCGCGCCGTTGAGTATGTAGGTCATCGTCTCGGTGTTGCCGAGCTCGACGACGTCGGGGAACTTGCTGCCGCCGAGCGCGGTGTCCAGCTTCTTGGCCTTGTCGCCCCACTGCTGGAACTGCACCTTGACGTTGACCTTGGGGTACTTCTTCTTGAACTGCGCGTTGACGTCCTTGACCAGCTCGGGCCAGGTGCTCTCCGCGTCGTTCATCAGCCAGACCGTGAGCGTGTCGTCCCGGTCCTTGGGGTCTTTCGACGAATTGTCGCTGCCTGAACCACCGCAGGCCGCGAGCGTGGCGAGCATCGCCATGGAACCAATGGTCGCTGTGAGCTTCCGCCGCACGTCACACCCTCCTCAAGGATGTCGGATGGCCCCTCCCGACCGGACGGTCAACGCACTGGCACCGCGGGGAACTTGGGGCGCTGGCCCCAAATGGTCTGGACCAGTGCCCGCACTCTGGCCTAGACCTTTAAGGGTGTCAAGAGTGCCGGTGAGTGGCTCCGATGTCCGTTACGGGAACGACACCAACGCGAGGCGGGCGGCCAACTCCCCCGGGCGGGCATCGCTTTGGCGCCCGTCCCCGTCGACGCCCGTACGAGCGGGCCGCCCCCTGCCGGCGCGCCGCCTCCCCGCCGTGCGCCGCGCACCGGGAAACGCGCGTATCCCCTGGCCACGCGCGGACTGGAGCACTTTAATGGTTTAGACCAGAATGGTGGCCCGTCGGCGGCCCCGGAGACCTGGGGAAGACCCGAGCGGCCGGCGAGGTGTATAAGAAGGGGCGACCCCGACCGCCCGCACCGGGCTTCCCCTTGCCCGGAGCCGCTCCGGCACCGGGCGACCGCGCCCGCGTCGGGCACGGTGGAAGACTCTCGCCCCACAGGGCAACGGACGGCGTCGCGACTGGCGGCCGGGCAGCGAAGTCGGAGGATGCGGTGACCGCAGCAGCACAGCAGGGGCCGAACGGGCGCGTACGGGCCGGCGAGGACGGCGTGGGCCGCACCCCGGCGGAGGCCGGCGCCGCGGGCCGTACGGCCCGGGTGCCGAAGTACTACCGCCTCAAGCGGCATCTGCTGGAGATGACCGAGACCCTGCCGCCCGGCACCCCGGTGCCGCCCGAACGCACCCTGGCCACCGAGTTCGACACCTCCCGCACCACCGTGCGCCAGGCGCTCCAGGAGCTGGTCGTCGAGGGCCGGCTGGAACGCATCCAGGGCAAGGGCACCTTCGTCGCCAAGCCCAAGGTCTCCCAGGCGCTCCAACTCACCTCCTACACCGAGGACATGCGCGCCCAGGGCCTGGAGCCCACCTCGCAGCTGCTCGACATCGGCTACGTCACGGCCGACGACCGGCTCGCCGCCTTCCTCGACATCGACACCGGCGGGCGGGTGCTGCGCATCGAACGACTGCGGCTGGCCAGCGGCGAGCCGATGGCGATCGAGATCACCCACCTCTCCCAGCGCCGTTTCCCCGCCCTGCGGCGGAGCCTGGTGAAGTACGCCTCGCTCTACACCGCCCTCGCGGAGGTGTACGACACCCAGCTCGCGGAGGCCGAGGAGACCATCGAGACCTCGCTCGCCACACCGCGCGAGGCCGGTCTGCTCGGCACCGACGTGGGGCTGCCGATGCTGCTGCTCTCCCGGCACTCCTTCGACAAGGACGGCAGACCGGTGGAGTGGGTGCGCTCGGTGTACCGCGGCGACCGGTACAAGTTCGTGGCCAGGCTCAGGCGGCCGGACCGGTAGCGGCGGCGCCGGGAGGGGCGTACCCGCAGCCGTGGCAGGCGGCCGACGGCCCGCGCCGACGCCGCCGTTCGGCGCACATCGCGACCGCTCGTCTTCCACTCGGCGGACGGCCTAGTGACGATCGGCGCACTCTGCCTTAGATTTCCTGCGCGTTTGACTGAGGAGTCACCCCAGGAGTCGCAGGAAACGGAGTCGCCACCATGCCAGAACCGGCCGCAGCACCACCCGACAAGCACCAGTCCTCCGGTGAGCGGCTCAGTCCGAGGTCGATCGTCGTGTGGACCCTGGTCGCGATCGCCGGCGCCGTCGGATGGGCGATGCTCGCCCTCGCGCGCGGCGAGGAGGTGTCGGCGACCTGGATGGTGGTCGCCGCCCTCGGTACGTACGCCATCGGCTACCGCTTCTACTCGCGCTTTCTGGCCAACCGGGTCCTGAAGGTCGACAAGAACCGCGCCACCCCCGCCGAACGCCTCAACAACGGCGTCGACTTCCACCCCACCGACCGCCGGGTGCTCTTCGGGCACCACTTCGCGGCGGTGGCCGGCGCCGGGCCGCTGGTCGGCCCCGTGCTCGCGGCACAGATGGGTTATCTGCCCGGCACGATCTGGATCGTGGTCGGCGTCATCTTCGCCGGCGCCGTGCAGGACATGGTCACGCTCTTCTTCTCCACGCGGCGCGACGGGCGTTCGCTGGGGCAGATGGCCAGGGACGAGGTCGGTCCGGTCGGTGGAGCGGCGGCGCTGATCGCGGTCTTCGCCATCATGATCATCCTGCTCGCGGTGCTCGCCATGGTGATCGTCAACGCTCTGGCCGAATCCCCCTGGGGTGTCTTCTCGATCGCGATGACCATCCCGATCGCGCTCTTCATGGGCTTCTATCTGCGGGTGCTGCGACCGGGCCGGGTCACCGAGGTGTCGGTGATCGGCGTCATCCTGCTGCTGCTGGCGATCGTCTCCGGCGGCTGGGTGGCCGAGTCCTCCTGGGCGGAGACCTTCACGCTCTCGCCGGGCGCGCTGGTCGTGTGGATGGTGATCTACGGCTTCGTGGCCTCGGTGCTGCCGGTCTGGATGCTGCTGGCGCCGCGCGACTACCTCTCGACCTTCATGAAGGTCGGCACCATCGCACTGCTCGCGATCGGTGTCATCGTCGCGATGCCGACGCTGAAGATGCCCGCGGTGACCGAGTTCGCCTCGCGCGGGGACGGACCGGTGTTCGCCGGCTCGCTCTTCCCCTTCGTCTTCATCACCATCGCCTGCGGCGCGCTCTCCGGCTTCCACTCGCTGGTCGCCTCGGGCACGACGCCGAAGATGATCCAGAAGGAGACCCAGGTCCGGATGGTCGGCTACGGCGCCATGCTGACCGAGTCCTTCGTGGCCATCATGGCGATGGTCGCCGCCTGCATCATCGACCCCGGTCTCTTCTTCGCGATCAACGCGCCCGCCGGAGCCATCGGCGACACCGTCCAGTCCGCCTCGGAGGCGGTGGCGAACTTCGGATTCACCATCTCCCCGCAGGATCTGACAGCCGCGGCCGCAGCGGTCGAGGAGGACAGCCTGCTCTCGCGCACCGGCGGCGCACCGACGTTTGCTCTGGGAATGTCGGAGATCTTCTCCGCGGTGATCGGCGGCGCCGGAATGAAGGCGTTCTGGTACCACTTCGCGATCATGTTCGAGGCGCTGTTCATCCTCACCACCGTGGATGCCGGCACCCGGGTCGGCCGGTTCATGCTCCAGGACATGCTGGGCAACGTCTACAAGCCGTTCCGCGAGGTCAGTTGGAAGCCCGGGGTGTGGATCGCCAGTGCGGTCGTGGTCGGCGGCTGGGGCTACTTCCTGTGGGCCGGAGTCCACGATCCGCTCGGCGGCATCAACCAGCTCTTCCCGCTCTTCGGTATCGCCAACCAGCTGCTGGCCGCCGTCGCGCTCGCGGTGTGCACCACGCTGCTGGTTAAGTCCGGGCGGCTCAAATGGGCCTGGGTCACCGCGGTTCCGCTGGCGTGGGACGTGGCGGTCACCCTCACCGCGAGCTGGCAGAAGATCTTCTCCGGGGACACCGCCGTGGGCTTCTTCGCCCAGCGCCAGGTGTACGCGGACGCGATCGACGCGGGCAAGGTCATCGCACCGGCCAAGGACATGGACGACATGCACACGGTCGTGCTCAACTCGACCGTCAACGGCGTGCTGGCCGCGTTCTTCGCGCTGCTGGTGATCGTGATCCTGGTGGACGCCGGACGGGTCTGCTACCGCGCGATCCGGTACCCGGAGCAGGTCGTGCTGCACGAGGCGAAGTTCGAGCAGTCCCGGATCGTCGCACCGGCCGGATTCTTCCCGACGGCCGAGGAGAAGGCCGAACTCGCGGAGGCTTCCCGGTCCGACAGCGGCGACCCGGCCACCGGCGCACGGTGAGCCGCGGCCGTCGGACCGGCTGAACGCCGCCGGTCCGCAGTCCCGTTCCGGCGGGGGCGGAAAGCCCCTGCCGGAGCGGGAGTTCACTCGGAAGCGTGAGGACACGGATGTGGAAGTGAGAGAACGCACAGGACGGTTGCGCGTGTTGGCCGGAAAGCTGCGCTGGTACTGGCGCGAGCTGACCGGCGAGTCCGCGTACGACCGCTACCTCGCCCATGCCCGCGCCCACAATCCGGGTGCGTCCCCGCTCAGCCGCCGGGAGTTCGAACGCCGGCGCACCGACGCGGCGGAGGACGACCCCCGCGAGGGGTTCCGCTGCTGCTGAACCCCTCGCCCGCGGAACCGGCACTGCCCGGTTCCGTGCAACGCCTCGGCCCGCGGGGCCCGTTCCGTCGGAGCGGGCCCCGCGGTCGTGTGCGCCGCCGCCGGCGGAGAGGAAGCCCGCCCGCGGGCGACACGCCGAGGCTCGGCAATCGTCCGGAAGGACACTGCAAACACTTCCCGAACCCTCCTCGGGCGCCGCTTCCGGGCTTGTCGCGGCCCGAGCACGCAGCAGCAAATCGATGACCCCGGGTCAGCAACAGACACAACATATGGGGGTACGTGAATCACGCACCACAAGATGTATGCTCGGTCTCGCTGCCGCAGCAGGGGAACCCGGTGCGAATCCGGGACTGTCCCGCAACGGTGTGCGCGCGGGCCCACAACGGCCGGACGCGCGAGTCCGACGACCTGTCGGCAGCATCTCAAAACGTCCGGGTCTCGTGGGTTGGACTCCGGGACGCCATGTGAATCCGCGGCCCCGCGCCGTCATTTCCGTGTGCGCCCCTGCTGTCCTCGTCCCTCGAGCCCACTGCCGAGCGAGGGAGAGACCGCCCCGTGACCATCGCCCCCACGGAGCCCGTATCAGCCACGCTGTTGCGTACGCTGACCGATCTCACGGCCGATCTGACCGCCGTCGACCCCGACAGGGTGGCGACCGCCGCGCTGCGCGGTCGCAACGCCGGTTCGGACGACGCCGAACTGCGGTCGCTGGCCACCGAGGCCGCCGCCGCCCTGATCGGTGACGAGCCCGAGTACTCCCGGCTCGCCGCGCGGTTGCTGACCCTGGCCATCCGGGACGAGGCCGCGAGCCAGGGCGCGGTGTCCTTCGCCGCCTCCGTGGCGGTGGGCCACCGCGAGGGCCTGATCGGTGACAGCACAGCCGCGTTCGTGGCCGAACACGCCGCCGCGCTCGACGAGTTGGTCGACCGGGCGGTGGCCGACGGCGCCGACGACCGCTTCGGCTACTTCGGCCTGCGCACCGTCCACTCCCGCTACCTGCTGCGCCACCCGATGACCCGCCAGGTCATCGAGACCCCCCAGCACTTCCTGCTCCGGGTGGCCTGCGGACTGGCCGAGGACCACAGCGAGAAGGCGCTCGGAGACGTCGCCGAGCTCTACCGGCTCACCAGCACGCTCTCCTACCTGCCCTCCTCCCCCACGCTTTTCAACTCCGGCACCCGGCACCCGCAGATGTCCTCCTGCTACCTGCTGGACTCGCCGCTGGACGAGCTGGACTCCATCTACGACCGCTACCACCAGGTCGCGCGGCTGTCCAAGCACGCGGGCGGCATCGGGCTGTCCTACTCCCGCATCCGCGCCCGGGGTTCACTGATCCGCGGCACCAACGGACACTCCAACGGCATCGTCCCCTTCCTGCGCACCCTGGACGCCTCGGTCGCCGCGGTGAACCAGGGCGGACGCCGCAAGGGCGCGGCCTGCGTCTACCTGGAGACCTGGCACGCCGATCTGGAGGAGTTCCTGGAGCTGCGGGACAACACCGGCGAGGAGGCGCGCCGGACCCACAACCTGAACATCGCGCACTGGATTCCGGACGAGTTCATGCGCCGGGTCGAGGCGGACGGCCAGTGGTCGCTCTTCTCCCCCGCCGACGTCCCGCAGCTGGTCGACCTGTACGGCGCCGAGTTCGACGCCGCCTACCGGGCGGCCGAGGAGGCGGGGCTGGCCAACAAGCAGGTGTCCGCACGCCAGTTGTACTCGCGGATGATGCGCACCCTCGCGCAGACCGGCAACGGCTGGATGACGTTCAAGGACGCCGCCAACCGCACCGCCAACCAGACCGCGGAGTCCGGCCGGGTCGTCCACTCCTCCAACCTCTGCACCGAGATCCTCGAGGTCACTAACGACGGCGAGACCGCCGTGTGCAACCTCGGCTCGGTCAACCTCGCCGCCCACCTCGGCGACGACGGCGAGATGGACTGGGAGCGGCTGGACGCCACCGTGCGCACCGCCGTCACCTTCCTGGACCGCGTGGTGGACATCAACTTCTACCCGACCGAGCAGGCGGAGCGCTCCAACTCCCGCTGGCGGCCGGTGGGGTTGGGTCTGATGGGGCTCCAGGACGTCTTCTTCCGGCTGCGGCTGCCCTTCGACTCCCCCGAGGCCAAGGAGCTCTCCACCCGGATCTCCGAGCGCATCATGCTCGCCGCCTACGAGTCCTCCGCCGATCTCGCCGAGCGCCACGGCGCGCACGACGCGTGGAGCGAGACCCGTACCGCCCGGGGCGTGCTGCACCCGGACCACTACCCCGACGCCGAGCCCGCCTGGGCCGAGCGCTGGGAGGCGCTGCGCGCCCGGATCGCGAAAACCGGCATGCGCAACTCGCTGCTGCTGGCGATCGCCCCGACCGCCACCATCGCCTCGATCGCCGGTGTCTACGAGTGCATCGAGCCGCAGGTCTCCAACCTCTTCAAGCGCGAGACGCTCAGCGGTGAGTTCCTCCAGGTCAACACCTACCTGGTGGACGAGCTGAAGCGGCTCGGCCTGTGGAACGACGAGACCCGCCAGGCGCTGCGCGACGCCAACGGTTCGGCGCAGGAACTGCCCGGCGTCCCCGAGGACGTACGGGCGCTCTACCGCACCGCCTGGGAGGTCCCGCAGCGCGCGCTGATCGACCTGGCCGCGGCCCGTACGCCCTACATCGACCAGAGCCAGTCGCTGAACCTCTTCATGGCGGCGCCGACCATCGGCAAGCTCAGCTCGATGTACGCCTACGCCTGGAAGCGCGGCATCAAGACCACGTACTACCTGCGTTCGCGCCCGGCCACCCGCATCGCCCAGTCCGCACGGGCGGCGACGGTGAGCCAGAAGTCCCCGACCCCCATCCCCGCGCAGCAGATCGCCGAGGCCGAGGAAGCCGTCGCCTGCTCGCTGGAGAACCCCGAGTCCTGCGAGGCCTGCCAGTAATGACCACCACACCGGAAGAGACCAGGCCCTCCGCCGGCCACACCGCCTCCGCCGCGTCCGACCAGAAGAACCTGCTCGACCCGGGCTTCGAACTGACGCTGCGCCCGATGCGCTACCCGGACTTCTACGACCGCTACCGGGACGCCATCAAGAACACCTGGACCGTGGAGGAGGTCGACCTCCACTCCGACGTCGCCGACCTCGCCAAGCTGTCGGCCGGCGAGCAGCACATGATCGGCCGACTCGTCGCCTTCTTCGCGACCGGCGACTCGATCGTGGCGAACAACCTGGTGCTGACGCTGTACAAGCACATCAACTCCCCGGAGGCGCGGCTCTACCTGTCGCGGCAGCTCTTCGAGGAGGCCGTGCACGTCCAGTTCTATCTGACGCTGCTCGACACCTATCTGCCCGACCACGACGAGCGCGTCGAGGCGTTCGCCGCGGTGGAGAACATCCCCTCCATCCGGGAGAAGGCGCAGTTCTGCTTCAAGTGGATGGACTCGGTCGAGAGCATCGACCGGCTGGAGACCAAGGCCGACCGCCGGCGTTTCCTGCTGAACCTGATCTGCTTCGCCGCCTGTATCGAGGGGCTGTTCTTCTACGGGGCCTTCGCCTACGTGTACTGGTTCCGCTCGCGCGGACTGCTGCACGGCCTGGCGACCGGCACCAACTGGGTGTTCCGGGACGAGAGCTGCCACATGGACTTCGCCTTCCACGTGGTGGACACCGTCCGCCAGGAGGAGCCCGAGCTCTTCGACGAGGAGCTCGGACGCGAGGTCACCGCCATGCTCAAGGAGGCCGTCGAGGCGGAGCTCCAGTTCGGTCGCGACCTGTGCGGCGAGGGACTGCCGGGCATGAACACCGAGTCGATGCGCGAGTACCTGCAGTGCGTCGCCGACCAGCGGCTCGTACGCCTCGGGCTGGAGCCGGTGTTCGGCTCGGAGAACCCGTTCGGCTTCATGGAGCTCCAGAACGTCCAGGAGCTGACGAACTTCTTCGAGCGCCGGGCCTCCGCCTACCAGGTGGCCGTCGAGGGTTCGGTCAGCTTCGACGACGAGTTCTGAGGCTGAGAGGGCGGTGGGTGCTGCGGAGGGTGATGAAAGGGCTGTGGGAGCACTGAATCCCTGAGCCTTCGATGACGCCCCGCGCCCACCGGCCGACGCGGCCCGTCTCCCGACACACGGGGAGGCGGGCCGCGTTGCTGCGCGCTGTGGGACCGCCGGGGTCAGCAGCCGCCGCAGTTGTGGAAGGTGATGTCCCAGTGGTTGCCCTCGCGGTAGTAGATGTTGCCGGAGCCCGACTGCCACTTGTTGCCGCCGATGTAGGCGAAGTTGGCGTCCACGTAGTTCTGGATGCAGCTGGAGAGCGACATGTCGAGCTTGTAGCCGTTCCAGTGGCTGTACTGGCCGTCGGCGTGGCCGGTCTCGGTGCCGCCGGTCACGTTGATGGCGCAGCCGCTGGCCGACTTCAGCGTGATGGCGCCGCGCACCGTGTGGTCGTGGATCTGCTCGAACGAGGTGCAGTTGGGCTTGTTGCGGTCCGAGCAGTTGCCGCTGGAGGTCCAGGGGATGCCTGCGCCCTGGAACATCGAGGCGGCCTGCGAGTGGCTGATCTTGGCGGCGCTGCCGACGTCGCCGGCGGCCCCGCTGTCGGCCTGGGCCGAGCCGGGGACGACGAGCAGCGGCAGCGCCAGCACCGCGCCGATGGCGACGGTGCGCTTCGCGAGCTTCTTCATGTGGGGGTACCTTCCGGTTCCGGTGGTGAAGTGGGGGTCGTGGGGGCGGCTGCGCACCGGTACGGGTCGTACGGGCGCGCTGCTCGCGGAAGGGGTCGGTCCGACCGGGCTCAGATTCCGCAGCCGGGGGCCGACCAGAACTTGGCGGGCCGGTGGTCGACGTGGGTGTGGTCGTCGTGGCCCGGGTATCCGGGGCCGAGGATGCCGTTGAAGCCGTGGTCGCGGGCGGCCTTCGCCAGGGTGCACAGGGAGTGCGGCGAGGCACCGAGGTCGGCCGAATCGCCGTACAGATGGCGGCTGTCGGGCGCGCCGCCCACCGCGTCGTTGCAGGCGACGGATCGGAACCCGCTGGTGACCCGGATCGGCTGATCGCCGAGCGCCCTGCGCATCGCCTCCAGCTTCCACATGGTCCGCTTCGCGTTCTCCCTGGCCTCGGTGGCGCTCACCTTCCCGCCGCTCCAGTCGGAGTTGCAGGTGTTGAGCTCGCTGAACTCGAAGTGCGCGGGTGAACAGTCCGGACTCTGCAGCTCGTAGATCTTGTCGAAGGTGCCGGAGTCGGCGACGCCGGTGGACTCCAGCCCGTACGCGCTCTGGAAACGTCCGACCGCGGCCTCGGTGGCGGGCCCGAAGTCGCCGTCGACGGTGAGCACTTCACCGGGGGCGGGGTGGCCGGCGACCCGGATCTGGAGCTCGGTCACATCGGCGCCGGTGTCGCCCGGAGCGAGCGTACGGTCCCAGGTGAAGCACTCGTCGGCCTGTGCGGTCGAGGCGGTGGCAGCCGTGAAACCCACCACGCCAGTCGCGGCCATGACAAATGCGAGAAGGGCCCTCGGCACGCGTCGTCTCCACATGGGAACCGAGGTTGGCCCACCGCTCACAACGCGTCAACTACGCGCGGAGAACTACCAGTGGGCGGACCATTGGCACCGCTGCCACCATGGCCGATGCAATCAAACGCACCCCGAGCGGCGAGGCCGTGGCAGACGTGCGGCCGCCTCGCGCCGGGCATCGGCGCGGGCGGCCGCAGCGGACCGGAAACCCGGCTCAGTCGTTCGGCACGGTCTCGTAGCGGGGCGTGCCCTCCTCCATCTGACGCAGCGCGTCCTTGCGTTCGCGCTTGGAGAGCCGGTCGATGTAGAGCCGGCCGTAGAGGTGGTCGGTCTCGTGCTGGAGGCAGCGTGCGAAGTAGCCGGTGCCGCGCACCACGATCGGCTTGCCCTCGGCGTCCTGGCCGCGGACCACCGCGACATCGGGACGTGCCAGCGAGGCGTACGCGGTCGGCACCGAGAGGCAACCCTCGTTGCTGTCGTCCAGATTGCGGCGCTCCGGCGGGAGTTCGTCCAGAACCGGGTTGCAGACCACACCGACGTGGCGCAGACCGTCGTCGTCCGGGCAGTCGTAGACGAAGACCTTGCTGTCCACTCCGATCTGGTTCGCGGCGAGCCCCACGCCCTCGGCGGCCCGCTGGGAGGCGAACATGTCGTCGACGAGCGCCGCGAGTTCGGGCCCGAACTCGGTGACGTCCGCACACTCGCGGTGCAGCACCGGATTCCCCACCACCGTGATCGGGCGGGCCGTGCCCCGCTCGCGGTACGCCTGCTCCCGCGCCTCGCAGTCCTCCGTGTCGACGATGAACTCGTCCTCGGCTGTCTCGTCCGTAGACCGGGTCTCCTGCTGCTGGGCCATGTCCGCCGTACGCCTTCCTCAACCGACCAGATATCGGCCTACAGGGTACGGGGCCGTGCGAAGCGCCTCAGCAGACCTCTTCCAGATCACGCCACGCACGCGATTCCGGACTGTCCGCGACCCAGCTGTCCAGCAGGCCCTTCACCAGGCCGCGCGGCGCCGCGATCCCGCACTCGCGCTCCGGGGTCCACAGCAGGCCCGGGCCTCCGGGCGCCATGTGCCCGAGCGGGCCGGGCCGACCCGGCGCACTGTGGTCGTGCGGATCCTGGCGCAGCTCGCCGTCGCCCTGGTCGCTGGGCATCCGCGACTCCGAGCACGAACGGCACAGCAGCCGCACCGAGGACGACCAGTCCTCGGCGGCGAACCCGGCCTCGGCCGCGAGCGCCTCCAGCGCGTCCCGGTCCTCCTCGGCCGCCGCCTCCAGCAGCACCACCCAGGTGGGCACCGGCGAGGGCGCCCAGAGCTCTATCTCGTCGAAAACCGGGTAGGCCGAGAGCGACGCACCGGACATCAGCGTGCGCTCACCGTGCGGTACGCCGTCGTGTAGCACCACCTCGCCCCAGCGGCGCCCCGAGGACGGCAGCGGAATGGACTGCACCTCGATGCGGGCCGGGTCCAGCCTGCGGCCCCAGACCACTTCCGCCTCGCCCTCCGGCGACAGCCGCACGGCGGAGCTGCCCAGCCCCATGCCCGTCGGCTCGGCGTTCGGGGACGCCTCGGCCGGCGCCGGACCGGGCACCCGCAGGCCGTACGCCTGCCAGGCGCGCCGTGCCAGCGGCCAGTCCTGCAGCGCGGTGGCGGCGATGCCCAGATTCCACCAGTCCGGGGCACCCGCGGACCGGTCCAGCAGCGCCACGGCCCGCAGGCCCGCGACTCTGGCACGGTCCCAGTCGTGCCGGAACTTGTGCAGCAGCGCGAGGTTGAACCAGGACTCCGACAGCCAGGGTTCGAGATCGGCGGCACGCGTCAGCAACGCGCCCGCGTCCTCGTAACGGCCGTCGCCGATGAGGGTGAACGCGCGGTCGGTGGCCAACCGCCAGTCCGTGGACGGCCGATGCCGCACCCTGCCGAAGAACTTCACGATGATCCCGCCTGGTTCCCGCCTGTTGGTAGTGGAGTTACCCGTCCGAGGGCTCCCGAAGTCGCCGAGGACTCCGCTTCGCTCGCTCGGGCCGCTGTTCCCGCATCCAACCATGCCCACCTCGCGGTGTGCTCATTACCCGGGAGTCGAACCGATCCGGACCGGTGACGGGGTAGTCGTGCGGCCCGATTCGGACACCGGCTCGACAGTTGGCCGTACGTCCTGGGATCAGCTTGCTTCACCACACGGAGGCACGCGAGAGGAACGGGGGCAGCAGGGACGCGGGTCAGCGGGGACGCGGGTCAGCGGGGACGCGGCGATGCAGCGGCGACCCAAGGGCGCCAGGGAGGGCTCGGGCAGCGGTGGAGGGCAGAGAGCCGCGTCTGGGGGGGCAGAGGGCCGCACCCGAGAGGCTCCGGGCCGGAGCCTCGGCACGGGAATCCGAAGAGGCCGCCCGGCTCACGCACACCGAACGGTGGCGGCGTACCGGCTCCACCAGGCGTACACGCCCCGGGCCGGCGGCAGAAGGACGCCCGGACAGCGCCGCCAGCGACCGCGCCCCGCGCGGAGGCGCTTCGGGAAGCCCGGACGCTTCGGGCAGCCCGGGCGGGGGAAGCGGAGCGGCGCGGAGGAGGTGCGGCGGCGGACCCGCGCGGGGCCCGCCGCTCAGTGGGTCTGCTTGCGCGTCCCGCCGGGCTGCGGCGTTTCCTGCGCGGCGGGCCTGTCCGGCTCGCTCCGACCCTCGGGGATGCTCTCGGCGACGCCCTCCGGCGGCGAGTGCCGGTAGCCGGCCATGTCGACCACGGTGTCCTCGGGCAGCACCTCGCCGGCCCGGATCAGGTCGATGCGGTCCATGACCTTCGAGCGCAGGTCCGAGGGCACGTCGTCGTGGCCGCAGCACCGCTTGACGAGCTTCTTGACCGCCTGCTCCAGGCCGTACTTCTCCAGGCACGGGGAGCACTCGTCGAGATGCTCGGCCAGCTTGTCCCGATCGACGTCGGGCATCTCCTGGTCCAGATACTCGTAGAGATGGTCCAGAGCCTCAGAGCAGTTCGTCTCTTTCGGGTCAGAGCTACTCATGAGCCCGAGCCTTTCCGGTTGTGCGACTCGTCCAACCCTCCGGCGGCGACGCCTGCCGGGACCATGCCGCGCTCGCGGGCGTAGTCCTCCAGCATTTCGCGAAGCTGTCTGCGACCGCGGTGCAGACGGGACATCACGGTGCCGATGGGCGTACCCATGATGTCGGCGATCTCCTTGTAGGCAAAGCCCTCCACGTCCGCGAGGTAGACCGCGATGCGGAACTCCTCGGGGATCGCCTGGAGCGCCTGCTTCACATCCGAGTCCGGGAGGTGGTCCAGGGCCTGGGACTCCGCGGACCGCAGACCGGTCGACATGTGCGACTCGGCGCGGGCGAGCTGCCAGTCCTCGATCTCCTCGGCGGCACTGCGCTGTGGCTCCCGCTGCTTCTTGCGGTAGGAGTTGATGAAGGTGTTGGTCAGGATGCGGTACAGCCACGCCTTGAGGTTGGTGCCCTGGCGGAACTGGTGGAAGGACGCGTACGCCTTCGCGTACGTCTCCTGGACCAGGTCCTCGGCGTCGGCCGGATTCCGCGTCATACGGAGCGCGGCGGAGTACATCTGGTCGAGGAAGCCCAGCGCGTCGCGCTCGAAACGGGCGCTGCGCTCGCTCTCGCTCTCCACCCGGGTGCCCTCGTCCTCGGAACCGGTGACCGGACCCACCTCCTCGGTAGCGACGGCGAGCCCGTGCGCGGACCCACTGGCATCGGAGAATAGCGAATCGGACACCCCTCGGCCTGCTGTGTCCACCGGCCGGATGTGCGCGGCGCCGGCCAGCGCCAACGTGGCCCAGTCCAGGTCAGCGGCCTGGGGACGCTGCGGGCAGGCTACAGAACCCATGCTTGCGGCTCCCTCTCAGTGCGGTGGCTCGAACCGGCCGGTCTCGTACCGGACACTCCGCACAACAGCCCTCACCCGCCGTTCATTCCCGATCCGGCGAACCGGCCCGGAACCGGCTCTGAGACCTCGCTCACAGAACGCCAACCCCGTGCGGGGTCACGCCCGTTGGCCCTCAAGCCAGCCGGCGACCGCCTCGGTGACCACCTGCATCGCTCCGTCCTGGGAGAGGTCCGCCTTCTTCAGCACCGCGAAGCCGTGGTCGGCGAAGGGCACCGCGACCGGACGCTCCCGGGCGGGGAACTCCTCGGGCCGCCCGAACGGATCACGGGCGCCCTGCACCACCAGCACCTCCCCGACCGCCTTCCGGGCCGCGGTCAGCTCCTCGATCCGGGACTTCTCCGGACGACCCGGCGGATGCAGCGGAAAGGAGAGCGCCAGCACCGCACGGGCACCCAGCTCCCCCGCCGTGCGGCAGGCGACCCGCGCACCGGCGCTGCGCCCGCCGGCGACGATCGGCAGCCGCTCCTGTTCCAGCGCGGGCCACAGCGCACGCCAGCACGAGTCGAGGGTCTTGGGCGCGGGCGCCACCTTCCGGCCCGCGACCCGCCAGGGCTGCTCGACGAGCGCGACCGTCACGCCGCGCGCGGGCAGGGAGCCGGCGAGCGCGCGCAGATCGCGGGCCTCCACACCGCCGCCCGCACCGTGGCCGAGCGCCAGCAGCGTGTGCGCGGAGGCGGCGCGGTGCCAGTGGATCCTGGCCGGTCCGGCCGGAGTGGGGACCTGGGAGGGGGTGGGTTCGGAGACCATGGCCCCATCGAAGCACCGCGGCCGACCGGCACACCAACACCCGCAGCGGTACGGCGGGTTGGCCGCTTCCGCCGCCGTGGGACCGACCGCCCGCCGAGGACGCGGGCCACCCGAGCCCGCGTCACACCCGCGCCGCCCGCACCCGCGTTCCACCCGCGTCCGCGTCCGTCCGGCGCCCCGCCGGCGACCGCCGCGGGATCAGAAGAGGGTGCCCAGCTCCGGTTCGGCCAACTCGTCCTTCAGCTGCGGTCCGTTGTTGCGCACGTTCGAGACGGCCGTGCCGACCGGGTACGCGCGGTGCCGACCGGCCGGCAGCGCGCTCGTCAACTCCCGCAGCTCGTCGGGGTTCTGGTGCCGCGGGTCGAGCCAGCTGTCCCAACGGTCGGCGGGCAGCGCGACCGGCATCCTCGGGTGGATGTCGGCGAGCGAACGCGGACCGCCCTCCGCCGCGTCCGGCAGCGGATCGGTCTCGGCCTCCGTGGTGAGCACGGTGCAGGTCGCCCACCACGCGCTCGGATCGCCCTGGGGCACCGACGGGTCGCGCCAGAACTCGTAGAGCCCGGCGAAGGCCATCACCGATCCGTCCACCGGTGTGACGAAGTACGGCTGCTTGCGCGGGCGTTTGCGCTTGCCCTGCTGCTCCAGGTCGAGTTCGCCGCTCGCGGTGACCCACTCGTAGTACCCGTCGGCCGGCAGCAGGCAGCGACGGGAGAGGAACGCCCTGCGGTAGGCGGGCTTCTCCGCGACCGTCTCGGAACGGGCGTTGATCATCTTCACCCCGCTCTCCGGCGATTTCGCCCAGGACGGCACGAGCCCCCAGCGCAGCTCGCGCAGCTGCCGCACCGGGGTCGGGTCCTCGCTGTGGCGCAACGGCCGGTCGAGCACGGCCAGAACGCGGTCCGTGGGCGCGACGTTGTAGTTCGGGTGGTCGCCCGCGAGTGCCTCCTGCGGGTCCCACCCGGACACGTCGAAGAGCCGGACCAGGTCCTCCGGCTTCTGGCTGGCTGCATACCGTCCGCACATGAGTGCCAGACTGCCACGGCACTCGTGGGCCGTGTCGAGCGTTGGGGCGGTGGTACGGGGAACGGCGAAGACGCATGGACGAGCAGAGGGGGACATCGCAGTCATGACGGACGTCTGGGACGAAGTGACCGGCACCCAACCAGCACCCGAGACCTGGCTGGTCCTCGCAGTCGCGGCGGTGGCGCTGCTGGTGGTGAGCGTCCGCCCCAGCTGGCTCATCGCCCGCAACGCGGTGACCATCGCCCACGAGGGCGGCCACGGTCTCGTGGCGCTGCTCACCGGCCGCCGCCTGGACGGCATACGGCTGCACTCGGACACCTCCGGGCTGACCGTCTCGCGCGGCAAGCCGACCGGCATCGGCATGGTGCTGACCGCCGCCGCCGGCTACACCGCGCCCTCGCTGCTCGGCCTGTTCGGCGCCTGGCTGCTCACCACCGGGCACATCACCGCGCTGCTGTGGGGCGCCACGGCGCTGCTGCTGGCGATGCTGATCATGATCCGCAACGTCTACGGCGCGCTCAGCGTGATCGTCACCGGCGGTCTGTTCTTCGCGGTCTCCTGGTTCACCGAGCCCGAGGTGCAGTCGGTCTTCGCCTACGGAGTGGTGTGGTTCCTGCTGCTGGGCGGGGTCCGGCCGGTCTTCGAGCTCCAGGCCAAGCGGCGGTACGGCGGCGCCCGGGACTCCGACGCCGACCAGTTGCAGCGGCTGACCCACGCTCCGGCCGTGGTCTGGCTGCTGCTCTTCCACGCCGTCTCGCTCTGCTCGCTCACCGGCGGCGCACGCTGGCTGCTGGGCTGGTGAGGGGCGCGAGGCGGGGCCACAGGGCGGGTCGGGCCCGTACCGCACCCACTAAAGTGTGGGCATGACCGACGAGTCCACGCACAGCGCGCACTGGCCCGCTCCGCTCGCCCGCGGCCCCGTGAAGGCCACCGTCACCGTGCCCGGCTCCAAGTCGGTCACCAACCGCGCTCTGGTGCTGGCCGCCCTGGCCTCCGAGCCGGGCTGGCTGCGCAGACCGCTGCGGTCCCGGGACACCCTGCTGATGGCGCAGGCGCTGCGCGCCCTGGGCGTGGGCATCGAGGAGGGCGTCGGCCCGGACGGCACCGGGGAGGCGTGGCGCATCGTCCCGGACGAGCTGCGCGGCCCGGTCACCGTGGACGTCGGCAACGCCGGTACGGTCATGCGCTTCCTCCCGCCGCTCGCCGCGCTGGCGGACGGCCCGATCCACTTCGACGGCGACCCGCGCTCGCACGAGCGCCCGCTGCACGGCGTCATCGACGCACTGCGCGCCCTCGGCGCCGGCATCGAGGACGAGGGCCGCGGCGCGCTGCCGCTGACGGTGCGCGGCAGCGGTTCGCTGGCCGGCGGCCCGGTCACCGTCGACGCCTCCTCCTCCAGCCAGTTCGTGAGCGCACTGCTGCTCTCCGGCGCCCGCTACAACCACGGCGTCGAGGTGCGGCACGTCGGCGGGAAGCTGCCGTCGATGCCGCACATCCGGATGACCGTCGACATGCTGCGCGCCGCGGGTGCTCAGGTGGACAGCCCGGAGGCCGGCGGCGATCAGGACGTGTGGCGGGTCGCGCCGGGTGCGCTGCTCGGTCGCGATCTGGTCGTGGAACCCGACCTCTCCAACGCCCAACCCTTCCTGGCCGCCGCCCTGTTGACCGGCGGCGCGGTCACGGTGACGGACTGGCCCGCGCACACCACCCAGCCGGGCGACGCGCTGCGGGAGATCTTCACCGCGATGGGCGGCAGCTGCGAACTCACCGAGCAGGGACTGACGTTCACCGGATCGGGGCGGGTGCGGGGCATCGACATCGACCTCGGCGAGGTCGGCGAGCTCACCCCGGGCATCGCCGCCGTCGCCGCGCTCGCGGACTCCGAGTCCGTACTGCGCGGCGTCGCCCACCTCCGGCTGCACGAGACCGACCGGCTGGCCGCGCTCACCCGTGAGATCAACGCACTGGGCGGCGACGTCACCGAGATCGAGGACGGGCTGCACATCCGTCCGCGGCCGCTGCACGGAGGCGTCTTCCACACCTACGACGACCACCGCCTGGCCACCGCCGGGGCGCTGCTCGGACTGCTGGTGCCCGACGTCCGCGTGGAGAACATCGCGACCACCGGCAAGACGCTCCCCGACTTCCCCGACATGTGGCACGGCATGCTCGGCACGAGAGCCTGAGAGGCCGGGGCATGCGCCGTTACGGCAAGCACACCGACGAGGACGACATCCGGCACCGTCCCAGCCGCCGGGGCAGCCGTCCCCGCACCCGCATCCGGCCCAAGCACGAGGACGCGGCCGAGGGCCTGGTCCTCACCGTCGACCGCGGCCGGATCACCTGCCTCGTCGACAACCGCCGCATCACCGCGATGAAGGCCCGTGAACTCGGGCGCAAGGGCGTGGTGGTCGGCGATCTGGTCGCGCTGGTCGGCGACCTCTCCGGAGCCAAGGACACGCTGGCGCGGGTGGTGCGCGTGGAGGACCGCACCTCCGTGCTGCGCCGCACCGCCGACGACGACGATCCGTTCGAGCGGGTGATCGTCGCCAACGCGGACCAGCTGGCCATCGTCACGGCGCTCGCCGACCCCGAGCCGCGCCCCCGGATGATCGACCGCTGCCTGGTCGCCGCGTACGACGCCGGGATGGAGCCGCTGCTCGTCCTCACCAAGTCCGATCTCGCCCCCGCCGCCCCGCTGCTGGAGACCTACGCGCCGCTCGGGGTGCGTACGGTCGCGGTGCACCACCACGAGGAGCCGGACGCGGTGCGGGAGTTGCTCAGCGGCCGGGTCTCGGTCTTCGTCGGCCACTCCGGTGTCGGCAAGACCACCCTGGTCAACGCGCTCGTACCCGCCAACCAGCGGGCGACCGGCGTGGTCAACGCGGTCACCGGCCGCGGGCGCCACACCACCACTTCGGCTCTCGCCCTGCCGCTGCCCGACTCCGACGGCTGGGTGATCGACACCCCGGGCGTGCGCTCCTTCGGGCTGCACCACATCGATCCCTCACGTGTGATCCACGCCTTCCCGGAGCTGGAGGCGGGCACCGAGGGCTGCCCCCGCGCGTGCAGCCACGACGAGCGGGACTGCGCACTGGACGCCTGGGTCGCCGCGGGCCACGCCGATCCGGCCCGGCTGGACTCCCTGCGGCGGCTGTTGGCGACCCGCGAGCGTCACGAGGGCGACTGAGCCGGCCCGCCAACCCCCTGCCAATGCCTCTTGCCCCTGCTTCTGCCCGGCGAGTGCCTGCTCGGGCCCTGCCCTGCGCGAGCTCGTCCCTGCGCGCGTGCGCTGCCCGGCGCGTCCCGCCGATCGACGCCCCCGTCCTCACGGGGTCGCGGCCCGACGGCCGGTCAGCTCTCCCGAGGACGTTCGGGCACCCCGGCACGCCCCTGGCCGACGCCCCGCCCCGGTTCGCCGCCGCGCGCCGGACCGGGGATCCGGCCGGGCTCGGGCGGTCGGGTCGTCCGGGCGGCCTCCGCTGCGCTGCCCATGCGGCGCTCGCGTTCGTCCGCGCGCAGATGCACCCACAACGCGGTCACCACGTCCGCGACGCGCGCCGCCGCCTCGGGTTCCTTCGGTGGCGCGACGACATAGGACAGCGCGAGGCGCAGCCCCGCCTCGCAGGCGCGGCGCAGCGTCCGCGGATCCTCCAGCGGTACGGTTCCCGCCGCATCCAGCGCGGCGAGCATCCGGTCGCAGAGCTGGCCGAGCAGCTGCTCGGGCGAGAACTGGGGCAGCGGCAGCCGGGCGCTCCAACCTCCGGTGAGGGCGGCCCGTACGACCGCCTCCTCCCGTGCCCGGTGGAGTATCCACACCACGCCGGTCGCCCAGCACACGGCGGGCTCGCCGCCCTCCCTGCGGGCGGTTGCCACGGTGGCGGCGGCGCCCTGGACGAACACCTCCACCCGCTGGCTGACCAGTGCGTTCCCCAGCCCTTCCTTGGAACTGAACTCGTTGTACAGGGTCTGCCGGGACACACCGGCCACCGCCGCGACCTCGACCATCCGCACCGTGGACCACGGTCGGTTCTCGAGGATGGCCTGGGCCGCGTCCAGCAAGGTCTCGCGCGCTGTGGACATCACTACCTTTCCGGGCCCCTGGGGGCGGGCCCGCGCACAGAATTGACGCACCGCCAGATGGTGTCAAGACATATGCCAGTCATCTGCCGCGCGACGGCGCCCGGGGGTGCTTGGTGGTACCCCACCTGAGCACTGGATACTGTTCGGCCATGCCCGACTACCACGATGATCTGCGTCTTGCCCACGTACTGGCCGACGCCGCCGACGCCATCACGATGGAGCGCTTCAAGGCGCTGGACCTCAAGGTGGAGACCAAGCCGGACATGACTCCGGTGAGCGAGGCGGACAAGGCCGTCGAGGAGTTGCTGCGCAGTCAGCTCAAGCGCGCCAGACCGCGTGACGCGGTCCTGGGCGAGGAGTACGGCAGCGAGGGCACCGGTCCCCGGCGCTGGGTGATCGACCCGATCGACGGCACCAAGAACTACGTGCGCGGGGTTCCGGTCTGGGCGACGCTGATCGCGCTCATGGAGGCCGGCGAGGGCGGCGACCGGCCGGTCGTGGGCCTGGTCTCCGCGCCCGCGCTGCACCGTCGCTGGTGGGCGGCCGAGGGCACCGGCGCCTTCACCGGGCGCAGCCTCTCGCAGGCGTCCCGGATCCGTGTGTCGGGGGTGGCCGGCCTCCAGGACGCCTCCTTCGCGTTCTCCTCGCTGCACGGCTGGGAGGAGAAGGGCAACCTCGACGGGCTTCTGGAGCTGAGCCGGGACTGCTGGCGCACCCGGGCGTACGGCGATTTCTGGCCGTACATGATGGTCGCGGAGGGCTCGGTGGACATGTGCGCCGAGCCGGAACTGTCGCTGTGGGACATGGCGGCGCCGGCCGTCGTCGTGCAGGAGGCGGGCGGCATGTACACCGGCCTGGACGGGCGGCCGGGGCCGCACAGCGGCAACGCGGCGGCCTCCAACGGCCTGCTGCACGATGCCGTGTTGACGTACCTGGGAGGCTGACCGCCGACCCGCAGCGTTCCCGCCGGTCGGGCCGGGGCCACCGCTGAGGAGCAGGCGGTTCGCGGGAGCTGCGGGGCGCGGCGGCCCGGGCGGGTGCCAGGACCGCGGAGGGGCCGGAGCCTTTCGGCGTCCGGCCCCTCCGGGCACGGCGGTCGATCACCGGCGACGCAGGGCCGTTCCGTCGCGGTGACCCGTCCGCGCGCACGAGGTGCCCGCCGCCTCTCGGGGGCGGGCGGCCTCCGTACTCAGGAGCGCAGGGCCTGCACCGCTGCCTCCAGGCGCTTGCCGTACTCCTCGTCCGCCTTGCGGAAGTTCTCGATCGCGCGCTGCGCGATGTCGTCCCGCGAGACCTGGGAGATGAAACCGGCCAGGTTGGCGATCAGGCGCTCCTGCTCCGCGTCCGACATCAGCCGGTAGAGGTTTCCGGCCTGGACGTAGTCGTTGTCCTCGGCGTGCGAGGGCGCGACGTGGTCACCGGTCACACCACTGACCTCGGCCGGCTCCCAGAGCGCGCGACCGGTCTCGGTCGGGCCGCCGAAGCTGTTGGGCTCGTAGTTCTTGGCGCGGCCGTGGCGGCCGTCGTACATCACGCCGTCCCGGCCGTGGGTGCGCGCCTCGGTGGCGTGCGGACGGTTGACCGGCAGGTGGTCGGCGTTGATGCCCACCCGGTAGCGGTGCGCGTCGCCGTAGGCGAAGAGCCGGCCCTGGAGCATCTTGTCCGGCGAGGGGCCGATGCCAGGCACGAAGTGGTGCGGGGAGAAAATCGACTGCTCGACCTCGGCGAAGATGTTCTCCGGGTTGCGGTTGAGCTCCAGCTTGCCGAGCTCGATCGGCGGGTAGTCCTCGTGCGGCCACACCTTGGTGAGGTCGAACGGGTTGAACCGGTACGTCGCCGCGTCGGCCGCAGGCATGATCTGCACCTGGACGGTCCAACTCGGGTAGTCACCGCGCTCGATAGACTCGCGCAGATCGCGCTGGTGGCTGTCCGGGTCCTGGCCGGCGAGCACGTCGGCCTCGTCCTGGGTGAGGTTCTTGATTCCCTGGTCGGTCTTGAAGTGGTACTTGACCCAGAAGACCTCGCCGGCCTCGTTCGTCCACTGGAAGGTGTGCGAGCCGTAGCCGTTCATGTGGCGCAGGGTGGCCGGTATCCCGCGGTCACCGAAGAGCCAGGTCACCTGGTGGGTGGATTCGGGAGACAGACCCCAGAAGTCCCACACGTTGTCCGCCTCCTGGGAGCCGGTGTACGGGTCGCGCTTCTGGGTGTGGATGAAGTCCGGGAACTTGATGGCGTCCTTGATGAAGAACACCGGGGTGTTGTTGCCGACGAGGTCGTAGTTGCCGTCCTCGGTGTAGAACTTCAAGGCGAAACCGCGCGGGTCGCGCACCGCGTCGGCAGAGCCGAGGTTGCCGGCGACCGTGGAGAACCGGAGGAAGGTCTCGGTCTCCTTGCCGACCTCGGAGAGGAACTTGGCACGGGTGTAGCGGCTCAGGTCGGCGGTCACCGTGAAGGTGCCGTAGGCACCGGCGCCGCGGGCGTGCACGATGCGCTCCGGGATGCGCTCGCGGTTGAAGTGGGCGAGCTTCTCCAGCAGCAGCTGGTCCTGCACCAGAACCGGGCCGCCTGCCCCCGCGGTCTGACTGTTCTGGTTGTCCGCGACCGGCGCTCCGGCTTCCGTCGTCAGCGGACCGGCCGTGTCGTTCCCTGCACTCACTTGAGCCTCCTGCGCTCTGTCCTGTCCCTTGGCTTTCGCCGAGATCCGAGCCTACATTGGACATTGTCCAAGTCAAGACGCCGGAGAAGAAGATACCGTGTCCGGTTATGACTTGAAACGCTGCTAAGCTGACCCTTACCTGAAGCGATGGGTGGAGTGATGAGTGACCTGTTGGAACGCCTGCGCGAACGAGGCTGGCGGCTGACCGCCCAGCGGAGAGTCGTCGCCGAAGTACTCAACGGGCAGCACGTGCACTACACCGCGGACGAGGTGCACGCACGCGCGGTCGAGCGGCTCCCCGAGATCGCCCGCGCGACCGTCTACAACACCCTGAGCGAGCTGGTGGCGCTCGGCGAGGTGCTGGAGGTCAGCACGGACGGCCGCGCCAAGCGGTACGACCCGAACGCGCACCACAAGCACCAGCACCTGGTCTGCTCCCGCTGCGGCACCATCCGCGACGTGCACCCGCTCGGCGACCCGCTCGGCGCGCTCCCGGAGAGCGAGCGCTTCGGTTTCACGATCTCCGAGGCCACCGTCACCTATCGCGGCGTCTGCCCCAACTGCACCTGACAGCACCCCCGTTGACCCTCCGGCCGCCGCCCCTCCCCCGGGCCGGCGGCCTTGTGCATGCACGGCGCCCGTGCGCCGGTCCGCCGCGTGGAACCGCACCCGACGCCGCGCCAACGCCCCGGGCTCCGTGCGGGCCGGTTCGGGTCTCGCCGTCCGGATCCGTGCGCGTGCCGCTCCTGACACACCAGCACCGACGGCACGCCCTCAGGAGGGCGGGCGGGAACGGATTTGCGCTGTTCACCGCCGCCTGGATATGGTGGTTTCACCGACGCGGGGTGGAGCAGCTCGGTAGCTCGCTGGGCTCATAACCCAGAGGTCGCAGGTTCAAATCCTGTCCCCGCTACTGAAGTCGAAGGCCCGGTTCCTCACAGGAGCCGGGCCTTCGTCGTGCGTCTGCATTGACAGCTGTGGTCGGTGGCGGTCAGCCCGGGAACCACTCGGTCATTGGACCCCTTGGTCGTGGGCGGCAACGGCCCCTGCTTCGGAGAGCGAGGTGCCAGGATGTCCGGGTGGTCAGCGCCGAGGAGTGGATTCGAATCCGTCGCAGCCTGAGGTTCGGACAACGATTCCGTGGGACTGTGACGGCAGTCCCGAGGCCGGGCGCGATCGGGATCTTCGTCGACATCGGCCTTCCGATCGGAGGGTTCGTCGATGTTCTTCTTCTACCGGCGGCCGCGGCACACTGGCCGACCCAAGGCACCGAGGCCGAGTTCGAGGTCTGGTGGGCCGGTGAGCGCCAGCAAGTGCGGCTCAAGCCGGTTGACCCACAGTTCCTGCGGGACGACTTCGGCCGCTGGCAGGCAGCCTGGCGGCCCGGCTGGCCAGAAGACGTGCCCGTGGACCAGGGGTGGGTCGATACGGTGACGTATCCGCGGCAAACCGGCGTGATCGAGGAGGCACTGCGCTCAGCAGGCTGGCGGCCAGGACGGCGCGTCCCGACGGACCACTGGCGCAGGACGCTCGAGAAGACCGGCCTGGTTCGCATGCACGATGCCGCTGAAGCCTTCTTGGCAGAATTCGGCGGCCTGGACTTCCAGATCCGCGGCCCCGGGATCAACTGCGCCAAGACCCCATTCAACTTCGACCCGGCCAAACTGAGCGGCGAGGAAGACCGCTTCGCGGGCTGGAGTCACACCATCGGATGCGTCATCTTCCCGATCGGAGAACTCGATGAGGGCAGATTCTTCCTCGGTATCGACGAGAACAGCGAGATCTACCTGGTCGAGACCTGGCTGGCTACGTTCGGCTCTGCCCACGACGCGCTGGAGAAACTCATCCTGGGCATTAGCCCGGAGCGGATCCAGACTGCCGACTGAACAGCCCCAGCCGGGGCAGGGATCCACTCCGCCCAGCCCCCGCCGTGCCACGCGATTGCTGAAGATCTGCCGATCGGCGCGCTGCCCACGCGACGCGGAATCCGCAGTCTCAGCAGGACCTCCTGCCAACGAAGCGGCCGAAGCTGGACCGCCCGCCGTGCGGCCTCGTCCGAGGGTGCTCCCCGGCCACCTCCTGTACGCGTCGTACCCGCAGCGGCAGTCGCGGCGGACGCACGCGGTCCGCACCACCGCGACGGGCGCCGCGTACGCGCCGGGCACGGCTGTACCCGGGTGCCCCGCCCCACGGGGCCCCGGGCGGCGCTCAGGCGCTCAGACCCGTACGGAGCGCCTCCCACAGGCGCTCGGCGCGGCCCGCGACCTCGGCCGGACCGAGGTCCTGTGCGCGCTCGCACCAGTGCCGACCCTCGGTCAACTCGCCCCGGCGGGCGGCGAGCAGCGCCAGACGCAGCGCGGCACGACCGTGTCCCGCGTCGGCGGCCCGCTCCCACCAGATCGCCGCCTCGGGCTCCGCGCCCTCGCGGGCCAGGAGGAGACCGAGGTTGAACGCACCGTGGCTGCTGCCGGCCTCGGCGGCGGTGCGGTACCAGTGCGCGGCCTCGACGACGTCGCCTCGACCCGCCTCGCACATTCCCAGGCGGACCTGGGCACGGCGATGGCCGCGCTCGGCCGCCGAGCGGTACCAGCGCTCGTACTCCGGCACCTCCGCCGGACGCGTCGGACCGGGCTCCAACGCCTCGCCCTCGCCGTCGAGTCGGCCCTCGGAGCCGTCGCCTGCGGCCGCTGCTCCGGGCGCCCCGTCACCGGTGAGGGCGGCACGGCCGAAGGCCCTGCCCGCCGGCGCGCGCGAGGCGGCACCGAGCACGTCGCGGCCACCGCCGAACCCGATGGTGTCGGGGCCGCTGCGCGCCTCCAGCTCGGGGTCCTCGCGCTCCAGCATGTCGGCCAGCCGGAACGCGCCCTCCACACTGCCGCCCTCCGCGGCTTTGCGGAGCTGCTGCTCGGCGCCCGCCGCGTCACCGGCGTTCAGCAGCGTGACGGCCACCTGGAGCGCCGCCTCGGGGTGCCCGGCGGCAGCCGCCCTGGCGTACCAGTCCTCGGCCGCGCGCTGGTCGTGTCGGCCCGCGTAGAGAATGCCGAGATTGAACGCACCGTCGACGCTGCCGCCCTCGGCCGCCTTGGAGAACCACGGCTCGGCGCTCTGGGCGTCGCCGCGCTGAAGCAGCAGTACGGCCAGCGCGTTCGCCGCCTCGATGTGCCCGGCGTACGCCGCCCTGCGGTACCAGCTCTCCGCCTGCGCGGTCCGCCCCTGGCCCGCGCAGAGCAGCCCGAGGTTGAACGCGCCGTTGGGGTCGCCCGCGTCGAGCGCCGCGTGGTACCACCGCTCGGCCGCCTGCAACTGGCCGCGGTCCGCGCACAGCGCGCCGAGCGCGTTGGCGGCGTTGCCGTCGCCCGCCTCGGCCGCGGTGCGCCACCACTGCTCGGCGGCCTCCTCGTTGCCCGCGTCGCGGAGCAGGAAGCCGAGGGCACAAGCGGCCCTGGGCTCACCGTCGTTGGCCGCGATCAGGTACCAGCGGCCGGCCTCGCGCAGATCGCCGCGCTCCTCCAGCAGGGTGCCCAGCCGGAACGCCGCGAGGCGGTGCCCCCGGGCGGCCGCCTGGCGGAACCACCGCTCGGCCTCGGCCTCGCGCCGGTCGTGTCCGCCGCCGGAACCTCCGGCCCCGACGGAGCCGCCGGAGCCTCCGAAGCCGGAGCCGCCGCTCGAACCGGCCTTGCTCCGGCGCGAGTTCAGCAGCAGCACACCGACGCGGTACGCGGCCTCCCGGTGCCCACGCTCGGCGGCTGCCCGGAACCACTCCTCGGCCCCGGCCTCGCCGCGGTGGTCCAGGAGGTCCGCCAGCGCGTACGCGCCGAGCAGATGCCCGGACTCGGCGGCCTGACGCAACCAGTAGTCGGCGGCGGGCTCGTCCCCCCGCTCGCGGTGGTGGCGGCCGAGTGCGTGCGCCGCTGCGGCGGAGCCCGCAACGGCGGCAGTGCGCCACCACTCGGCGGCCTCGGCCGCGTTCCCCCGCTGCTGCAGGAGCACTCCCAGATTGTTGGCGGCAGCGCGGTCACCCGCGAGCGCCGCGGAGCGCAGCATCTCCTCCGCGCCGTCCAACTCGCCGTCGCGCAGCAGCGCGACGCCGAGCTTGCTCTGGGCAGCCCGGTCCCCCTGCTCGGCCGCCTTCCGTGTCGTCTCGTCGACGTCGTGGACGGCCGGGCAGGATGCCGTGTCGAATCTCGCCCTGTCCCCCATAAGCTCCATCGTCGCATCACCCGTAACCGGCGTACACCTGGTATATCGCAGCCAGGAGGTCACTTCAGCGTTTTGTCGACTTCCCGACATCACGGGTGCTCAAACACGTTTGGGGGTTTGGCAGTTGAGCGTTCATCAACCTTCGCGGGACGCTCCCGCCCCCTGGCTGCTCAGAGCGCCGGCGCCGGCAACCCGGATACGGGCGTCACCAAATCTCCGCATTCACGGCGGCGGTCGATACGGTCGCGCGGGAGACGAAAACAGACTCGCAGGCGTACTCGGGTCACTTCCGTGCGACAGGTTGACGGGCACCGTCGGACGCAGCACATCCGGCCCCGGGCACTGCCGGGCCCGACGGGAACGGCGACCGCGAGCGCACACACGACGAAGGGCCCGGAGTCGAAACTCCGGGCCCTTCCTTCGTAGCGGGGACAGGATTTGAACCTGCGACCTCTGGGTTATGAGCCCAGCGAGCTACCGAGCTGCTCCACCCCGCGCCGTAGCAGTGCAAACACTACCACGGCGCGGGAGGGCTCATCGCAGCCGAAGGAGCAGGTCAGTCACCCGGGTCCGAGGCGCCCTCGGCCTCTTCCAGGGCCTCCTGCAGCGCCTTCTGCTGCTTTCCGTACTCCTCCCAGTCGCCTTCCTCCAGCGCCTTCTGGCCCGCCTCGTAGGCGTCCTTGGCGTCGGAGAGGGCGTCCTCGACGGAGGTCGGCGGACCGTCGTTGTCCGGAGGCGTGTTCTCCTCCTCGTCCTCGGCCGGCGGATCGTCCGAGGAGTCCTCGTCGCCGCCGCCCGAGGTGTTGAACACCTTGTCGAGCGCCTGCTCCAGAGTGTCCTCGAAGGCGATCTCCTCGCCGTAGGTCACCAGCACCTTCCGCATGCGCGGGTAGTTGGTGCCGGCGCCGCGGACGTAGACCGGCTCCACGTAGAGCAGTCCGCCCTCCAGCGGCACGGTCAGCAGGTTGCCGTACTCCACCTCGGAGTCACCGCGCTGGAGGATGTTGATCTCTCTCGCGATGTCCGGATCGGAGTTGAACTTGCTCTGCACCTGCTGCGGTCCGGCGACGGTGGTGTTGGACGGCAGCTTCAGAATTCTGATCTTGCCGTACTCGTCGCTTCTCGCATCCGCGTCCACCGCCATGAAGGCGCCCAGAGTCTCACGTCGGTTCGGGTTGAACGTCGTCGTGAGCGAGAAGGTCTGCGCCTTCTGGTCCGGCATCTTCATGCTCAGGTAGTACGGCGGCACCGACGGGTTGTCCTTGTGCGTCGGGTCGTCCGGGATCTGCCAGCGCTCCGAGCCGGAGTAGAACTGGCCCGGCGTGTCCACGTGGTAGCGCTGGAGCAGCTCGCGCTGCACCTTGAACAGGTCCTGCGGGTACCGGAGATGGTCCATCAGCTCGTCGCTGATCTTCTCCTTGCCCTCGACGGTGCCGGGGAAGGCCTTCATCCAGGTCTTCAGCACCGGGTCCTGCTTGTCCCACTCGAAGAGCTTCACATCGCCGGTGTACGCGTCGACGGTCGCCTTCACGGAGTTCCGGATGTAGTTGACCTCGTCCTGCTGCGCGATCACCGAGCGCTGGCCGTCGGCGGTCAGCGAGTCCTCGGTGGTGTCACCGAGCGTGGTGCGCGAGGAGTAGGGGTAGCCGTCCGAGGTCGTGTAGGCGTCCACGATCCACTGGATCTTGCCCTTGACGATCGCCGGGTACGGGTCGCCGTCGATGGTCAGCCAGGGGGCGACCGCCTCCACCCGCTCCTTGGGAGTCCGGTTGTAGAGGATGCGCGAACCGTCGCCGATGGCCGAGGAGTACATGAACTGCGGCTCACCGAAGGTCAGCGCGTACGCCGCCCGGTTGAGCGGGCCGGACATGCTCACACCGCTCTTGCCAGTGTAGTTGTACGTCTTCTCGCCCTCGTCGTCCGCGTAGTCCAGCTCCTCCTGGGGGCCGCCGACGATCGAGTACTGAGTCGTCTTCTCGCCGTAGTAGACGCGCGGTTGGTACTTGCCCGCGAGGGTCTCCTCGGGCGGCAGGTTGCGCTCGGAGAAGACCGGCGTGCCGTCGGTGTCCACGTCGGTACCGCTGGCGGCGACCATGCCGAAGCCGTGCGTGTACTTGAAGTGGTCGTTGATCCAGTTCCGCTCGGGAATGCCGTCGATGTTGATCTCACGGAGACCGACGACGGTGTCCCGCTCCTTGCCGTCCTTGTCGGCGTACCGGTCGACGTCCAGCGTGTCCGGGAAGGTGTAGTAACCGCGGACCTGCTGGAGCTGGCGGTAGGCGGGCGGGACGACGCTGGGGTCGAGCAGCCGCAGGCTGGCGGTGGTGTCCGCGGCCTCGCGCAGCTTCTCGTTCTCGTCGCCGTTGTCCGGAGTCGTGCCCTTGTAGTCGGAGACGTCGGCGTCGTTGATGCCGTACGCCTCCTGGGTCGCCTCCATGTTCTTCTTGATGTACGGCGTCTCCTTGACCAGCTCGTTCGGCTGGACCTGGAACTTCTGCACGATCGCCGGGTAGAGGCCGCCGATCAGGATCGCCGAGAGCACCATCAGGCCGAAGGCGATGACCGGCAGCTGCCAGGTGCGACGCCACAGGGCCGCGAAGAACAGCACCGCGCAGATCACGGCGATGATGAAGAGGATCGTCTTCGCCGGCAGGTACGCGTTGGCGTCGGTGTACTTCAGGCCGGTCCAGTCGGTGCCGCGGATGCTGCTGGACTTCAGCGCCAGGCCGTACCGGTCGAGCCAGTACGCGACCGCCTTCAGCGCGACGAACAGCCCCAGCAGCACGGACAGATGACCGGTCGCCTGCGAGGTCGCACGCGCGCCGGGAGTGGTCAGCCGCAGCCCGCCGTAGAGGTAGTGGACCAGGGCGGCGGCGATCAGCGAGAGCACCACGGCGGCGAAGCCGAAGCTCAGCAGGAAGCGGTAGAACGGCAGGTCGAAGGCGAAGAAGGAGATGTCCTTGCCGAACTGCGCGTCGGTCTTGCCGAACGAGGTGCCGTTGACCCACATGAGCCAGGTGCGCCACTGACCCGCGGCGGAGGCGCCGGAGATCAGCCCCACCAGCGCGGTGATCCCGAGGAGAACCCACTTCTTGAAAGGCGCGATGCCCATCCGGTAGCGGTCCAGGCTCTGTTGCTCGAGCGACATCGCGCTGAGCGGCGGCCTGAGCCGGTGGGCAAGCCAGATGTTGAGGCCCACGGCGAGCGACATCAGCAGACCGAAGAAGGCGAAGAGGCCCACCTTGGTCCACAACGTCGTCGTGAAGACCGTCGTGTACTGGACGGACTGGAACCAGAGCCATTCCGTCCAGAACCCGGCAAACATGACAAAGAGCATGGCCAGCACTGCCAGTACGCCTGCTGTCGTCAGCAGCGTCTTGGCGCGCCTGGAAGGCTGGCCGACTCTGATCCGTGGCCCGGTGGGGCCTCCTGAGCCCCGGTCCGGCATCTGGAAAGCCAAGGTGCGCACCTCGAAGATCGCAGTGGGTGAAGCAGTAAATGAAGCAGCCCCGAATACTAGGGCCCACCCCCATCAACTTACTCAAGCTTTACTCAGTTCCCGTTCCCGGGGTAGGGCAAGGCACGATATGGGGATGAGCAACCTCCCCGACAACGGCACTCCGTTGGCCGCCAACCCGCTGACCAGGGCCGTACTAGAGATCGACGGCTACGCCTCGGGCCTGGGCTGGGATCAGCCCGCCCGACTTTTCGCACTGGTCGACACGGCCCGGCTCCGCGCCCAGGAACCGGCGCTGGCCGACCAGTTGGGCCTCACCGACGACGCCGAGGGCGACGAGGGCAGCGCACAGGCACCTCTCACCCCGGTGGAGCAGGACGAACTTCCCGCCGGTGTCCCGCTCGACGAGTTCCTCGCCACGATCGCCTGGCCGGACGCGGTCGCGGGCTGCGCGCTGACGATCGAGCGGCTGATGCTCCCGCCGACCGCGGAGGAGTCCATCCCCGCCGGGCTGGACGACGGCGAGCTGGCGAAGTGGGTCGCGGAGCACCCGGACCGCCAGGACGTACGCATCACCGTGGCCGTGTTGCGGGACGGCACCCGCGACTCGGCGCTGCGCCTGAAGCAGAAGGACAGCGAGACCGAGGTGCTCACCGGCTCCTCGCTCGTCCCCGGGCTCGCCGAGGCGCTCGGCGCGACCTTCTCCTGACCGCCCGGCGCGGTCGTCTACGCCCCGTCGCCGACGCACCTCTGCCGACACACCTCCGCCCGCCGGTTCGATCGCCGGCGGGCGGAGGCGTGTCCGGATGCCGGGCGCCGCGCGATGTTGCGTGCGGCACCCGCGTTGTCGGCACCCGGGTTGTCGCCGCGCGGGCGCGGCCTCGGGCGGGCCGGTCAGTCCCTGCCGCAGACCGGGATCTCCTCGGGCTTGCCCTCGCGCACGGACTTCAGCGCATCGAGCGCGTCCTGGAGCGTGCCGACCTTCACCAGCTTCAGCCCGTCGGGCACATTGCGCGTCGCCGAGGGGCAGTTGGCCTCGGGCGTCATGAAGTAGGAGGCACCGGCGGAACGTGCGGCCAGGGTCTTCATCTGGATGCCGCCGATCGGTCCGACCTTGCCCTCGGCGTCTATGGTCCCGGTGCCCGCGACGAACTCGCCGTCCGTCAGGTCCGTCCGGCTCAGCTTGTCGATGATGCCCAGCGAGAACATCAGCCCCGCGCTCGGACCGCCGACGTCCGCCAGCTTGATGTCGATCGGGAAGGGGAAGGTGTACGCGCTGCCCGCCTGGATCCCGACGATGGCCCGCTTGTCGTCGTCCGCCGCCGCGGTGGTGACGGTGACCTTCTTGGTCCTGCCCTTGGTCGGGTCCTCGCCGTCCTTCTCCGCGGCCGCCGCCTCCTTGACCGGTACGACGGTGAACTCCGTGTCCTCGCCCGGCTTGTGCTTGGTCACCAGCTCGGCGACCTCGCCCGGCTTGCGCACCGGTTCGCCGTCCACGGCCTTGATCACGTCGCCCGCCCGCAGCGCACCCTCGGCCGGGCTGTCCTTGACGACCGCGGCCACCACCGTGCGGGTGGGCACCTCGATGTCCAGCTCCTTGAGGGCAGCCGCCTTGGCGCTCTCCTGGGACTGGCTGAACTCCTCGGCGTTCTCCTGCTCCGCCTGCTCGGCGGTCTTGCCGTCCGGGTAGAGCGTGTCGTGCGGCACGACCGCGCTGTCGTCCCGGATCCACCCGTAGATCGCCTCGGGAAGCGACATCTGGTAGTCGGCGCTGGTGACCCGGACCGTCGTCATGTTGAGGTGGCCGGAGGTGGGATACGTCTTGCGGTCCTCGATGTTCAGGACCGGGTCACCGCCGTGGTCCCCGAGAGTGTTGACCGTGGGACCGGGAGAGAGCTCGGAGTAGGGCACGCGCACCACCAGCATGGCGCACAGCAGACCTATGAGCAGGAACAGCGAGCTGAAGATCGTCGCATGACGGCGTGACATGCCCCGACACTAACGGGCGGCGTCCTCAGTCCGCCGTCCGGGACGGGCTGTCCGTGGCGGCTGCGCTCACCACCGGCTCGCGCACGGCTTCCAGCCGCGAGCGACGGTCCTTTCGGGTGGTGGCGGGAGAGCGCCGATCGACGTGCTCGACAGGGGAGTTGAGCTCGACCCCGGAGCGGTTGCGACGGCGATTCCGGGCCGGCGGCCGGTCGTCGCAGTCGGGTTGCGGTTCGTCCTCGGCCCGCGGTGCGCTGTCGGCCTCGGGCGCGGGCTCCGCTGCCCACGCTTCGCGGGGGCGTTCCATCGCGCTGCGGAACGCGTCGTATCCGGCGACGCCCGCGGCGTCACCGCCGCCGTTCATACGTCGACGGGTGGCCCAGGAGGACCACAACCCGGCTATGCAGACCGCCATCACGGGTATCAGCAACCAGACAAGTGACGCCATGACCGTTCCTCCCGACTCTTCGCCCCCGCGGTCGACGGGGGCGAAGGAGTTGTCCATCGGAGATGTCAACAGTCCGGCGCCACGGAGGGTTACGCAACCGGGACAGGAGCCGGTGACGGGCCGCCCGGAGCGCTCCGGGCTGTCAGCAGGCGCCGACCCACTCCTGCGTTCCGTCGGCGAAGGTCTGGTGCTTCCAGATCGGGACCTCGTGTTTCAGGTCGTCGATCAGCATGCGGCAGGCCTCGAACGCCTCGGCGCGGTGCGGGCAGGAGACCGCGACGATCACCGCCCGATCCCCGATCTCCAGATCACCCACACGGTGGAGCGCCGCCAGCGCTCGGACCGGATGCCGGGCGCAGACGCGCTCGGCGATTCGACGCATCTCCTCCTCGACGGTCGGATGCGCCGAGTAGCTCAGCCTGTCCACATCGGCACCGCTGTCGTGGTCGCGGACAGTGCCGACGAACAGCGCGGTGCCCCCGGCCGCGTCGTCACCCACGGCGGTGAAGACCTCGTCCAGGGAGAGCGGTGTGTCGCGTACGGCGAGCAGCTTGATCGGTCGCTCCGCGGCCTGCTCGCCCGGGTGGTCGTGACTCTTTGCCATGCGCCAATGCTGCCGCACGAGCCCCGTCCCCGGGCGTCCGGCCCGGTGGGCGGGCGCCCGTACGGGGACGCGGGCCGGGCGCCGGTCTCGGGCGGCCGGCGGGTCCGTACGCCGGGCGCGGGGTCCGTACGCCGAGCGCGGGGGTCGGTCCGTACGCGGGCGCAGGAGTCCGTACGCCGGGCATCGGCGCGCGCTGTGCGGGGCCGGTGGGGCGGGACCGGTGGGGCGGGCCGGGCGTCAGAGGCCGCGGCGGCGGCGGGCGCGGCGCACCAGGGCTGCCGTGCCGACCAGGGCGACGGTGGCGCCGGCGGCACCGAGCGTGGTGGCGGCGTCCTTGCGGCCCAGGCGGCGGCCGGCAACCGTGTGGTGCCCGGAGACTTCCTCCAGTAGCGCGGCCAGTGCCTCCTCGTTGGTGTACTCGGGCCGCCAGCCGGCGGCGTGCAGTCGGCTGCCGCTGACCACCCAGGGGTACATCGTGTACGCGAGGTCGCCGGCCGGGGAGGGCGTCAGCCCGAGGCGGTGCAGCCGGGAGGCGGCACCCAGCGCGACCGCGGAGGGCAGCTCCATCCGACGCAGACCGGACAGCTCCTCGACCTCCTCCTGCTCCAGCCAGCCCTCGCAGCCCACCGCCAGCTCGCCCTCGGCCTTCTCCAGCGCGGCGAACTCCAGGGCGCTCGCCAGATCGTCCACGTGGCAGAACTGCCAGCATGGCCGGGAGCCGGCCACCACGAGCAGCCGCGGGGACTCGAAGTAGCGGGTCAGCGCCGTGTCCGTGCCGCCGACCAGCATCGCCGGACGCAGCACGGTGACGTTGAGCCCCGGATGCGCGCGGGGCGCCCGCCTGGCCAGCTCCTCGATCTCCAGCAGGTCGGAGATGCCGGTGCCGTCGGCGGTCGCCGAGAGCTCCGCGTCCTCCGAGAGCGGTACGTCGTTCTCCGGGAGCGCCCCGTAGACCATCGCCGAGGTGCACAGCACGACACGGCGCACTCCGGCCGCCGCAGCGGCGGTGAGGACCGTCTGCGCCCCGCGGACGTTGTAGGCGGTCCGGGCCGCGGGGTCGGTGCCGAGATCGAGGTCGACGGCCAGGTGGACCACGGCGTCGACCGGGTCGCCGTCCCGGCGGAAGCGCTCGGCGATGCCCGGGTCGCGGACATCGGTGATGTGCCACTGCGCCTCCGCGACGTCGCCGCGCTGGTCGTCCAGCGCCAGGACCTCCTTGATCTCGGGCGAGTCGACCAGCCTCCTGGTCAACAGCGCCCCCACCCCCGTCGCCGCCCCGGTGATCGCGATCGTCGCGTGGGCACCGTTGTTTCGCGCAACGCGAACGTACTGCTCCTGGGAACTCACCAGGCTTCTCCCGCGGTTGTCTCTGGTACGGCCTCCACCGGCACCCATCCTGCCTGACGCCGCGCCGACGGATGTCTAGGCTGGAGATAGTGCTCGTCACAGGAGAGGGCTGCGGGCAGCGTCCGCCGCCCGTGTCGCCGGCACCGGCAGACCACCCATCCGCGACCGTACAGATCCGAGGAACCCCGTGAGTGACACCCCATTCGGATTCAACCTCCCGCCGGAGGAGCCGGAGGACGGCGACGACGGCCGGGACAAGCGCCGTGGCGAGAGCGGCTCGTCGGGCCAGGGCGGGGGCGACCCGTTCGGTTTCGGCACGGGCTCGGGCGCGGAGAACCCGCTCGCCGCGATGTTCGGTTCGCTCGCCGGCGGCCCGGGAAACCCCGGTGACCTCGGCGCCGCCTTCCAGCGGCTCGGGCAGATGCTCAGCTACGAGGGCGGCCCGGTCAACTGGGACATGGCCAAGGACATCGCCCGCCAGACCGTCGCCCAGGGCGCCGAGGACGGCTCGAAGGACGCCAGCGTCGGCCCGTCCGAGAAGGCTTCGGTCGAGGAGGCCGTACGCCTCGCGGACCTGTGGCTGGACGGCGTGACCTCCCTGCCCTCGGGCGCGACGTCGGCGGTGGCGTGGAGCCGCGCCGAATGGGTCGAGGCGACGCTGCCGGTGTGGCGCGATCTCGTCGACCCGGTTGCGGAGCGTGTCGGTGCCGCGATGGGCGACGTGCTGCCCGAGGAGATGCAGGCCATGGCCGGCCCGCTGCTCGGCATGATGCGTTCCATGGGCGGCGCGATGTTCGGCACCCAGATCGGGCAGGCGCTCGGCGTGCTGGCCGGTGAGGTCGTGGGTTCCACGGACGTCGGTCTGCCGCTCGGCCCCTCGGGCAGGGCCGCGCTGCTGCCGGGCAACGTCACCGCCTTCGGTGAGGGCCTCGGCGTGCCGCAGGAGGAGGTCCGGCTCTACCTTGCGCTGCGGGAGGCCGCCCACCAGCGGCTGTTCGTCCACGTGCCGTGGCTGCGTTCGCACCTCTTCGGCGCGGTCGAGGGCTACGCCCGGGGCATCAAGGTCGACACCGAGAAGCTGGAGGACGTGGTCGGCCGGATCGACCCGAACAACCCGGAGGAGCTTCAGGAGAAGCTTCAGCAGGGCATGTTCCAGCCGGAGGACACCCCCGAGCAGAAGGCCGCGCTCGCCCGCCTGGAGACCGCGCTCGCGCTGGTCGAGGGCTGGGTGGACGCGGTGGTCCACGCCGCCGCGGAGCCGCACCTGCCCTCCGCGGGCGCGCTCCGCGAGACGCTGCGGCGCAGGCGGGCGACCGGCGGCCCGGCCGAGCAGACGTTCGCGACCCTGATCGGGCTGCAGCTGCGTCCTCGCCGGCTGCGTGACGCCTCCCGGCTGTGGGCCTCGCTGGCCGACGCCCGCGGCGCCGACGGCCGCGACGCGCTCTGGGAGCACCCCGACATGCTGCCCACCGCTGCCGACCTGGACGATCCGGACGGCTTCGTGCACCGCGAGCACGTCGACTTCTCCGAGCTGGACCGTCTGCTCGGCGACGCCGCCGAGGGCCGCAAGGACGCGGACAGCCGTACGGACCGGGGCTCGGACGAAGGCGGCGCCGAGGGCCGTACCGATCTGCGCAAGGACGACGGCGGTACGGACGGCAGCAGCAACGAGGACGACGCGGACGGCGGCGCGGACGGCGGCAGGAGCGGCAAGGACTCGTGAGCCTGCACACGGAGGCGGCGCGGTCGCTCAAGGAGTGGACCGCGCCGAGCGAGGAGCAGGACGCCCTGCGGCAGGCGTATCTGGATCACCTGCTCGCCCACCGCGACGGCATGTGGAAAGCCTGTGCGGAGGGCCATCTGACCGCGAGCGCGCTGGTGGTGGACCCCGTGGGCGAGCGGGTGCTGCTGACGCTGCACCGCAAGCTGGAGATGTGGCTCCAGATGGGCGGGCACTGCGAGCCGGAGGACGACAGCCTGGCCGCTGCGGCACTGCGGGAGGCGACCGAGGAGTCCGGAGTGGTCGGCCTGCGCCTGCTGCCCGGCGGGCCGGTGCGGCTGGACCGGCACAGCACACCGTGCGCGGTGCATCTGGACGTGCAGTACGCGGCGTTGGCGCCGCCGGACGCGGCCGAGCGGATCAGCGAGGAGTCGCTCGACCTGCGCTGGTACGGCTACGGCGACGCGGCCGGGTGGGCACGGCTGGCCGAGGTGGCCGACGGGTCGGTGCTGCGCCTGGTGTCGGCGACCCGCTCCAGGCTCGCAGCGGGCCGGCCCCTCGGCCCGGGCGGGCCCGCCCGCGACGGGGACGGCTGATCCGGGGTCGGCTGCGTCGCTGGTCCGGAGCCGGGCCGTGTCGCTGATCCGGCGCGGCTGAGCCGGAAGGGTGCGAGTTCGGCTTCGGCTTTCGGCTTCGGCTTTCGGCTTCGAGTCCGGCTTCGGGCTGCCCGGTGCGGGCGACCCGCCCGGGTCGCCCGCCACCGACGCGCCCCACCCTCCCGGCCGAGGCAGCGGCGCGCCGCGTCACGCACGCCCGTCCGGCTCACCGGCTCGGAAAAGTGGTGCTGCTAGTGGCCCCAGCCCTGGCCCTGGTTCATCCCGCGGGCGCCCTGGTTGCCCATGCCGTACTGGGCGCGCAGGCCCTGGCCGATCTCCGCACCCTGCGGCGGCAGCAACTCGCTGGGCTGCACGAGCGCGTAGCCCTCCCCCATGAAGCTGAGCTCCCAGCCCTCGCCGGTGGAGCCCCGTCGCCGCCACACACCCGAGGAGCTCGTCTGGGCCTGGAGCTGCACCTGGAGCGAGGTCGACCAGGCGACGACGGCGTCGGAGTCCGCACTGACGTACTTGTCCGGAGTGACCTGCATCATCAGCGGCTGACCGGACGTCATCAGGGCGACCTTGCCCTGACCGGTGATGACGAGGTTGTACTTGCCCGAGCCGGAGATGCCGTACTGGCTGTCGACGCTGATGACGTCCCAGTGCAGATGGGAGTCCATCGCCAGGACGTACGAGCTGTCGACCGTCAGACCCTGGAAGTCGACCTCCATGATGTGCACGGACTGGGCGAGGTTGGCGAGGTAGACCGTGCCCTGGCCGGAGCAGCGCATCAGGTCGATGACCTCGCCGGTCCACCACTGGGCGTGCTGCTGCTGGTGGCTCTGGTACTCGCCGTCGAACTCGATCATGCCCTGGTACGCGACCATGCTGCCCTTGCGGGCGAGCACGTCCTCGTGGCCGGTGAGCGCCACGCGCAGCATCTTGTCGTTCTGGAGCGCGTAGCGTTCCTGGCTCTGGACCTCGGTGTGGCCGAAAAGCGGACTCTGCATGGTGTCTTCGCTCCCCTTCAGCCGCGCGCCCGCAGGCGGTCGGCGCTGTCCTCACTTGGCTGGACGACGACGAAGCCCTGCCCGGAGAAGCCGAGTTGGTACGCCTCACCGCTGCCGCGGCCGATCATCGAGGAGGCCTTGAAGCTCCGCTTGCCCTTCATCTTCAGCCCGCTCGACCAGGCGACCAGGGCGTCGGGGTCGACGTAGGTCTCGTCCTCGCCGCGGCCGCAGTCCACGACTACGGGCGTGCCGCGCGAGGTCAGCGCGACCCAACCGGTGCCGGAGATCGCGACGTTGAACAGCCCCTGGCCGGCGAACTTGGCCATCCCCTTGACCCGCTCGACTCCCCAGTCGAGGTGGGCGTCGAAGGCGAGGATGTTGGTGCCGTTGACCGAGAGGCTGTCCTCGGAGAGGTGGAGCACCACGACGTCGGCGCCGTAGTCGGCGAGGTAGAGCAGACCGTCGCCGTGGCAGCGCATCAGCGGCGCGCCCTCACCGGTCAGCCACTGCGAGGCCATCCGGCGGATGGCGGGAGGGTTCGGCTCGTACTGGACGAAGCCCTCGTACGCGACCATCGAGCCGGTGCGCGCGAAGAGGTCCTGACCGGTGGCCATGGCGACCTTGAGCATGCTGCTGCCGTGGCACTCCATACGTGCGGCCGGCGGTGACGGGGCGAAGCCCGCGATGGATTGCTGGTGCATGACGGGCTCCCTCAGACCTCGTACGGCTGGACGACGATGAAGTTCCCGGGCGCGCCCCGGAACTGGAGGTTGACGCTCTCGCCGCTGTGGCCCGGGTACGCCTGGCGGCGGAGGCGGACCTGGCTGCTGACGATGACCTGTGCCGCGGCGGACCAGGCGATCACGGCCTGGGCGTCGGCGTAGGTGGACGGCGTCACCGGGAGCACGACGGGGGTGCCCCGGGTCTTGACGATGATCGTGCCGGTGCCGTGGAACTGCATGGTGAACAGGGCGCCGCCGGGGATGCCGTGTCCCTCGATCCGACGAACCTCGTACTGGAGCGATTCGTCGAAGGCCAGGACGTTCTCGGCGGAGACGCAGATGGCGTCGCCCTGCAGCTCCACCGGGTGCACATAGGCGGCCTCCTCGGCGAAGAACACCTGCCCGCTGCCGCTGCAGCGCATCAGCTGCATCTCCTGGCCGGTGGCGTTGCCCACGATGCGGCCGCGGATCCCGGCGCCCTTGTAACCGAACTCGGCCTTGCCCTGGTAGAGCACCATGCTGCCCTGCTTGGCGAGCACGGGCTGGCCGTCGATCCCGAGGTCGACGCGGACGAGCTGTGCGTTCTGCTGCGTCCAGCGCTGGCCGTTGGGAGCTTCCCGGTACTTCTCCAGAGTGACGCCGAGGCCCTGGCCGGCCGCCTGCGGTACGCCGTATCCGGGCTGCTGCCCCGCACCCGGCGGGGTGTGCGCACCCGGCGGCGCGGTCGGGGCTCCCGGCGGGGCGAAGCCGCCGGGCGCGGGCGGAGCGAAGCTGCCGCCGTAGGAAGGCGCGGGCGGCGCCTGGGGCGCATGCGGCATCGGCGGCGCGTGCCCGGCGTGCGGCGCCGACGGCGGA
>NZ_JALLGK010000004.1 GCF_023072595.1 Streptomyces sp. XM4193 | reverse complement strand
ACGGCCCCGCGCCGCCCGCCGTGCCGCGCGCTGCCGCCTTCCCGCGCCCGGCGCGCCCCGCCGCCGTACGCGGGGTGCCCGGGGCGCGGCTGCCCGGGCGCGGCACTCGGGGCTCCGGCCGCGACGCGGCGCGAACCGCACACGGCTGCCCGTACGCGCCGGCGCGACCGGCGCGTACGGTACGGGCGGACCCGTCCCCGGGTCCCCGTACCGCCGCCGGTCAGAGCGGACGGGCGGGGCGGCCGTTGTCGCGGGCCTCGCCGGTGGCGAGCAGGGCGTGGCAGGCGACGTGCAGAGCCAGGCGCTGGTCGGGGCTGTCGAGATCGATGCCCTTGGCCCGGATGCGTTCCATCCGGCCCAGGACCGTGTTGCGGTGCACACCGAGCCGGGTGGCGGTCTGGCCGGTCGAGCCGGCGCAGTCCAGCAGCGCGGCCAGCGTCCGCAGCAGCACCTCGGCCTTGGGGTCGGCGAGCAGAGCGGCGAGCAACGTCCGTGCCGCGACCGCGAGTTCGGTCACCGGCAGCGCGGCGAGCACGGCGCGCGGCCCCAACTCGCCGTAGCACTCGACCCGTTGGTCGCCCCGCCCGCTCGCCGCTCCGGCCGCCAGTTCCGCCTCGCGCAGGGAGCGCCGGAGTCCGGCCATGCCCTCGCCCTCGGTGCCGATGCCGGCGCAGAGCGGCAGGGGGATGCGGCTGGAGGCGAGTCGGCGACGCACATTGCGCTCCACGGCCCGCGGGTGCGCGTCCTCGCCGGAGTACCAGGTGGCCCAGCCGTTCGCCAGCGGTACGAGCGGAGCCTCCGCCAGGTCCTCGCGCCAGGCGGCGGTGATCGCCGGGCTCGCCGCCTCCAGGTCGCGGTCCGGTTGGACGGGCCGCAGATGGACCGCCACCAGACGGCCGTCGATGGGCCAGCCCGCGTCCCGTGCCAACTCCTCCGGCGCCACCGCGGATTCGGGTCCGTGCGCCCCGTTCGCCCGCGGCTGGGGCAGCAGGCGCCGGCCGTGCTGCAGGGGCCCTTCGCCGAGCAGTGTCTCCATCAGCAGGCGGTCCCTGCTGCCCTGGTGGGCGAGGGAGAGCCGGCTGCCGGCTCCCGCGGAGGCCAGCGGCGCGCGGGCCAGGCGCAGGATCGTCTCGACGGTCTCCGTCCAGCTCGGGCCCGGTGCGCTCACCCGCGCGACGAGCGTGGCCCAGGCTCGGCCGTCCGCCGAGGGCACGGCCACGGCGACGCGGTGCTCCTCGACCTCACCGTCAGCGGTGGCGGCAGCGGCGGTGGAGGCTGACGCATCGCCCGCCGTCGCATCCACGGCGGGTACGTGCGGCCCCTCGGGCGGGAAGGTGTCGGCGGCTGCTCTGCCGGCGAGCAGATGGCCGTCCTTGGTCACCAACGCGGCGATCACACCCGGAACTTCGGCGTTGATCACCCCGACGATGCCGCGGAGACTGAAGCGTTCTCCGAAGAGCACCGCACAGCGGCTGATCAGCCGGGCGCGCGCGGCCTCGGTGTCGGCGATGGCGACCGCCATGTCCAGCGCGATGCGCGCCGGGTCGGCGACGGTCAGCAGCGGCAGCCGCAGTCGTTCGGCGAGCTGCGTGGTGGAGGCCCGCACCATGACGCTGTCCGGGGCGACCACGCAGGCGGCGTTGCGCTCCCAGGCGCAGCGCAGCGCGGCTTCCAGCGCCCAGACACCGTGGGCGGCGACCGGGTGCACAACCATCGCCGTCTTCGGCTCGCACTGCCGGGCCTCGTCGAGGTCGGAGACCAGGGTGACCCCGGTGACCTGACGGTCGAGGTGCGCCTCGGAGTAGCAGCGTGCGCTGCCGAGCGGGCCGAAGCGGATGAGCTGGGCCACGGTCAGTTGGCCGGTGACGCGCTGCGCGCTCATCGCGGGACCTCTTCCCCGGGGTGCCGGACCGGAAAGCCGAACGCTCGCGGCCCGGCCATGGCCAGGCCCTGCGGGGTGTGCCACATCGGCGCGGCGGGGACGACGAGCACATCGACGTGGTCGGCGAGCGCCACGTTCTCCAGGCTGACCGGCTGGAGCCGCTGCCGGTCCAGCAGACAGAGCACATCGGGCACGGCTGCGGTGACCGCGCCGTCGATCAGCGCGAGCAGGATCTCGTTCTGCGCCTCCAGCCGGACCACCGGGCCGTCGCCGGACGGATCGCTGACCACGATGCTGGTGGGCACCGAGGGGAAGTGCCGCGCGCCGGCGGACGGGGTCGGCAGATCGAGTGCGGTGACCTGCCCGCTGGCGAGCACCCGGGCGCCGACGGTGCGTGCGAGCCCCGCGAGCAGCGCGGCGTGCCGGTTCTCGCCGGTGAGCAGTTCGCCGACGCGCATCACCCGGCTGGTCGCCCCCTCGATCGCCACACCGCGCAACCGGCCGACGGTGGTGGGGTAGAGAGCGCAGAGCATCGCCCCGCCGGACGCCTCGACGATGCCGCGGAGCAACCGGTCCGAGCGGGCGGTCGAGCAGTCCAGCACGGCGGTGTCACCGGACTGGCTGACGGCGGCCAGCGGGGTGGCGGAGAGCCCGCCGAGCGCGTACGTCGTCATGTTGATCAGCGGCAGGATGCGGCCCATCCCGTCGCAGTCCACCAGCGGCAGGCCCAGCGAGGCCGCCGCTGCGATGGGGAAGAGCGCGTTGGGCCCGGCGGAGTTGAGGGCGACGACGGCGCCCAGCCGGTTGCCCGTACGCTCCTCCAGCGCGCGCACCGCGAGCACCGACTCGTCGCCGCCGGGCGGGAGTTCGAGCAGCGGGGCGAACCCACCGGCGAGGCCGACGGCCGCGCAGTGGGTCTCCGGCGGGAGCGCGTCCAGCGGTACCAGCTCCACCGGCCCGTGTCTGCGCAGCAGTTCGGCGACGCTCAGTGTCAGCCCGTCGATTCCGCCGCCACCGGAGCTGAGCAGTGCGTGCCCGGCGACGACGGCGGGCAGGTCGTCGGCGGTGATGCGGTGGACCACGTCGGTGGCCGGAGCCGGAGCGGATGCGCCGTTCATCGTGCCTCTCCCGAAGTGCCCCGGCCGCGGGCCGCGCCGGCGGCCGGGTCCGGTGTCGCGGCACCCTGTGCAGGGCGGCCGGTGTCCCCGCGGCCGGCCCCCGGACTGCCGGTGTCGGGGGTGCCGGTGTCGGGGGTGCCGTGGCTGCCCGCCCGTACCTGGAGCCGGTAGATCCGCAGGTAGCCCACCGCGGTGGCCGTGGAGCGCACCAGGTAGGCGCTGCCGGGGTGCGCGCCGTACGCGGCGACCAGCCCGAGGGCGCGCTGTTCGGCCTCGGCCTGGTGGCGGTCGAGCCCCTCCGGGGTGTCGGCGGGCACCAACAGGTCGATCCAGGCGCTCGGTTCGGTCATCGCGGCCCCCACCGCGGTGATGTCCGCGTCCGGCCGCACCTGGCGCGGCCCGCCCTCCGACTGTCCCGGCAGCGCCTCGGCGAGCTCGACGCCCTCGGGGCGGAGCGCCGCGACCACGTCCGAGGTGTGCCGGCTGCGGGTCGCCAACTGGGCGGCGGCGGAGGCGTGGTGGACGGGTATGCGGGTGGTGACGGACTGCGGGACCGAGGTGCGGATTCCGTTGCTGCCGACCAGGTCCGCCTCGATGTGCGGCAGTCCGTCGCGCACCTGCCCGATGGTCAGCGCCCGGTCGTCGGCCAGGGCG
Organism: Streptomyces sp. XM4193; assembly: GCF_023072595.1. Lineage (GTDB taxonomy): Bacteria > Actinomycetota > Actinomycetes > Streptomycetales > Streptomycetaceae > Streptomyces. Next base: position 507,974 of record NZ_JALLGK010000004.1, on the reverse strand, counting down.
ACGACCGCGTCCCCGACCCGGGCGAGCCGGGCCGCGCCGATCAGCGCCGCGGCGATGCCCGCCGCCAGCCCGGTCACCGGCGACCAGCGCAGTCTGCGGCCGGTGACCCGCCCGCCGTCGCCGGTGACGAACCAGCAGGACGGAGAACCGGCCAGCGCCTCGGTGGCCTCCTCGCACTGGCTGATCAGCCGGTCGGCGACCTCGAGCAGCGCGGCGTTGAGCACGGTGGCCGCCTCGCGCTCCAACAGCCCGAGCCCGCCCGCCTCGTGGGAGAGGCAGACCCTGATGTCCGGTCGGCGGCGCAGAAGTTCGGCCGCGACGGCGACCTCGTGGTCGGAGCAGGCGGCGGCACCGGTGCCGGTGACCGCGACCGCACGGGCGCCCCCGGCCAGCAGCTCGTCGACCGCGGCGCTCACCGACTCCGCCTCCAGCGCGACCAGTTCGGTGCCGAACAGGTCGTGCCCACCGGCCACGACGGCCCGTCGGGAGACCAGCGAGGTGATGACCGGCGAATGGTGCCCGCCGCCCGCGGGCGCCACCGGGACGCGGGGCAGCACCCGTACGGCGGCGACGCGCTGAGCGCGGTGTCGGCTGCCGCTCGGGGCGGTCAGCGCGGACTCCAGGATTCCGGAGATGTCCCAGGTCACCGAGGTCACCGACTTCGCCCGGGCGGGCTGTGCGGTGGGGGCGGACCGGTGCGCGGTGGCCGGAACCGCCGTCAACAGCTCCCGGAGCAGGGTGAGTTCGGGGGTGGTGCGGTCGCGCGGCGGGCAGTGGGGCGCGGCGGCGGAGTGGGACCGTTCGGGGAGCGGGGCCCGGTCACCGCGCGGGCCGGGCAACCGGTCGGCGGTGTGGTCCCCTAACGCCCGGGTGCTGCGGGCGCGGAGCACCCTTCCCCGGTCGAGCAGCGCGCCGTACACCCCACAGGTGTCCAGCCGGACGCCGATCCGCATGCACTCTCCCTGAGTGACTCATGACAACGGCGGCCTCCGCGCCACCCGTCACGCAAGCCAGCCCTCGTACAGCTCGTCCGGCACTTCCCCGGCCGCGGCAGGGCGCCGCCGATGCCGGGCCCCGGGGCTCGTACCGCCCAGGCGCCGCTGTGAACGGACTGTACACAGCACGTCGTACAGCGCGGCACCGTCAGTGACCAACTCGTTGCTCTCGTGCGGCAGCAGCCAGAACCGGCCGGGGCACGGACGGTATCCCACCGCGTTCCCGTCGGCCGAGGAGCAGCGGGTGGAACGGGCCCGACACAGCGTACGGGTCGGCGGCCAGCGCCAGGCTCCGTCGTCGGGCCCGATGGGCACCTGGAGCAGATCGTGGGAGAGACAGACGAGGACCGCACCGACGGCGTATCCGCCGAAGCGCATCTCCGTCAGGGCGTCCATGGCGGTGGGGCGCGGGGCCTGAACCACGCTGCCCGCGTATCCGGCCAGGCCCGCGGGGGGTTCCTCGCCGCAGCGGACGAGCCAGGGCAACTCGGCGGAGTGGGTCATGGTCTGCAGTCGGAGAGGACGACGGTCGCCTCGCAGCCGCCCTTCCGCTCCCCCTTCCGACTCGGCCCGCACAGTTGTAAGTTGATTGCTCAACGGTGGCGCTCTGGGCGCTCCTGTGAATGCCGCGGAGTTCGCTGGCACTGCTTGTCGGACGGTTCCTCGACGAGTCGAACGGTCCGATCAGTCGACTGGACGGTAGCGGGAAAGCGATCCAACCCGCTGTGCGCAGTGCACAGTTGGCAATCGCCGCACTGTGCACCCGGCACAGAAGAGACGTCCCCACCCCCTCTCCGAGCTGCAACGCCGCAGCTCAGCACCGCGAGCCGCACAGGGTACGGATAGATCAGGTACGGAGACTGTCCGTGACGGTCCCCGACCCGCGCACAGCCGCCCGGCCGCACGCCGACCACCGTTCCACCCGAACCGCCCCGCCACGCACGCCCGTTCACCGCGCACGGCAACGACGTGCCCGACGACGGCGCACGCGGGACGGCACGTACGGGCCGTACGGGCTGCCGCGCCCTGGCACACAGGGCCCGCCACGCGCCCCCCGGGCACGCGCGCGGGGCGCGGAGTTCGCGGTCTCAGCCCCGCAGACGCGGCGCCATAGAGGCCGCGGAGGGCGGCTGCTGCCCGTCCTGGAGACCGCTCGCCAGCTGCTCGGCCCAGGCCACCAGCCCGCCGAGGTCGAGCCCGTACGGCGGCTGCCCGCTCAGCGGCGCCAGTCCGGCGGCGGCGCGCCGCAACAGGGTGCGTGCACCGGTGACGTTGCCGCGCGCCGTGTGCGTCACGCCCACCGCGAGCTGTGCCAGCGCCCGCCAGAGCCGCTCCTCCTCGGGCGGTCCGCTCTTCCACGCGTCCTCGAAGACCTCGTGGGCGTGGAAGGGCTTGCCCTCGTCCAGCAGGCGCTGCGCCTCCTCGACCGACTCCAGCGGGGCACGCACCACGCCCTCGGGCTGGCGCTCCACGCCGGGCGATCCGTACGGCAGCGGCCGTCCGAGACCGTCCCGGGGCCTGGCGTTGCGGGCGCGGCCCTCCTCGTCGCGGTCCCGGCCGCCGCGCGCGGGGCGCCCCGAACTCCGGTCCGCCTTCGGCTGATCCCGCGCGGGCACTCGTTCGTCAGCCACGGTCTGCCGCCTCCTCCACCAGTGCCGCCGTACCCGCGAGCACGACGTCCAGTCCGAGCGCGAAGCTGTCCTGCACCTCCCCGGGCTCGTCGAAGGCACGAGCCGTGAGCAGTGCGGTGATCTCCGGGAAGTCCGAGGGGTTGGTGAGCCGGTGCAGCAGCACCCCGTAGTCGACCGTGGCGGCGGCGACGGTGGTGCCGTTGGCACGCGCGCTGTGTTCGAGGTCCGCCAGCAGCCGCGCCTCGCCGCGGATGTAGGACGAGAGCAGCGTCATCACGCTCAGCTTCACCTCGATCTCCAGCCCGGTGTCGCGCAGGCAGTGCAGCCCGCGCTCCATCCAGGCAAGGGAGTTGGGGGTCACCGGCGGCGAACCGATGGGGATGCCGAGCATCCAGACATGCCGTTGGAAGACCTCCAGCTGCGCGTGGGCCCAGGACTCCAGCGCGGGCCGCCAGCCCTCCTGCCGGCCGACGTCCTCGGGCGGTCTTCCGGTCGCGGCGTCCATCATCAGCACCAGCAGATCGCTCTTGGCCGAGACGTAGCGGTAGAGCGCCATCGTGGAGACGTCCAGCGCCGCGGCCACCCGGCTCATCGACAGGCGCTCCACGCCCTCCCGCGCCGCGCAGTCGATCGCCGCGGCCACGATGCGCTCGGTGCTCAGACCGCGTTTGGGCCCTTTCGACGGCGGGCTCCCGAGCCCCCACGCCACCGCGACACCCGGTGGCAGATTGGCCGGAAGACTGCTCTCCTCGTGTTGCGCCATGCCCTGTGTATAACAGACGCAGTACGGCCGGTACGCGGCCCGGCAACCGCCGCCGAACCGCCCGGACGCTGCGGAAAAGCCCCGCGGGGGTGACCATGGGGGCATGCTCCTGGCCGAACTCGCCCGCACCTCGCGGGAGATCTCGACCACTTCGCGGCGGTCGGCGAAAGTGGCCCTGCTCGCGGCCCTCTTCCGCACTCTCGAACCGGCGGAGGCGCCGATCGCCGTCACCTGGCTCGCCGGCCGGCTCGTCCAGCGCCGCACCGGTCTCGGTCCCCGCTCGCTCTCCGAGCACGTGCGGCCCGCCGCCGAGCCCGCACTGACCGTGCTGGAAGTGGACCGGGCACTGGAGCGGATCGCGGCGAAGGCCGGCAAGGGCGCGCAGAGCGCACGTCGGGACAGTCTGCGGGAGCTGCTGGGCGCCGCCACCGAGCAGGAGCAGCGGTTCCTCCGTGCGCTGATCGCGGGCGAGCTGCGGCAGGGCGCGCTGGAGGCGCTCGCCGTGGAAGGACTCGCCCGGGCGCTCGGGGCCGACCCGCAGGAGGTGCGGCGCGCGGTGATGCTGGGTGGCTCGCTGGGCGCGGTCGCGCGGCGCACGCTGGACGAAGGGCCGCGGGCGCTCGGCGAGTTCGGGCTGACGGTCGGACGCCCGGTGCAGCCGATGCTGGCGCACTCGGCGCAGAGCGTCACGGAGGCGCTGGAGCAGCTGGGACCGTGCGCGGTGGAGGAGAAGCTCGACGGGATCCGCGCCCAGATCCACCGGGACGGCGCCGACGTCGCGATCTACACCCGCAGCCTGGACGACATCACCGACCGCCTGCCCGAGGTGGTGCGACTGGTGCGCGGGCTGCCCGGGCGCACGGCGGTGCTCGACGCGGAGGTGGTCTCCCTCGATCCGCAGGGCGTGCCGGTCGCCTTCCAGGAGCTGGCCGGCAGGGTCGGCTCGCGGCTCGACGTCTCCTCGGCGAGCACCACGCTGCCGGTGCTGCCCGTCTTCTTCGACCTGCTGGCCCTGGACGACGAAGACCTGCTGGACAGACCGCTCGCCGAGCGGCGGCAGGCGCTGGAGTCCTTCGTGCCGCCCGAGTTGCTGGTGCGCAGGCTGCTGGTGCCGGACCCGCACGCCGAGGACGGCCCGGACGGCCGGAGCGCGGCGGACGCGGCAGAGGCGTTCGCGGCGCAGACGCTGGCACACGGGCGGGAGGGAGTGGTGGTCAAGGCGCTGGACGCGTCGTACCGGGCGGGCCGGCGCGGACGCTCGTGGCTGAAGGTCAAGCCCGTGCACACGCTGGATCTGGTGGTGCTGGCGGCGGAGTGGGGGCACGGGCGGCGCACCGGTCTGCTGTCCAATCTGCATCTGGGCGCGCGGGCCGAGGACGGCACGTTCACCATGCTCGGCAAGACGTTCAAGGGGATGACGGACGCGATGCTCGCCGAGCAGACCGGGCTGCTGGGCGAGCTCGCCGTCGAACGGCACGACTGGGGTGTGGTGGTCCGGCCCGAGCTGGTGGTCGAGGTGGCGTTCGACGGGGTCCAGCGCTCGACCCGCTACCCGGCGGGGGTGACGCTGCGCTTCGCGCGCGTACTGCGCTTTCGCAGGGACAAACCGGCGGCCGAGACCGACCGGGTCGACGCGGTCCGCCGGCTGCTCCGCTGACGGCGGCGCATCCTCCCGGGCGTGGGCAGGTGCACCGCGCTGACCCGGCGCGCCCGCGCTGCCGGGCGCCGGAAGCGTCGCTACGGCCGGTCCGGCGCCGGCTCCCCCAGCGCGGTGCGCAGCCGGGCGGCCGTCTCCGCGGCCTCCGACCCGTCCCGGTATCCGCGGCGCGGCCAGAAGAACCCGCGGAGCCCGTCGCCCCTGTTGCGCGGCACCACATGGGTGTGCAGATGCGGCACCGACTGGCTGACCCGGTTGTTGGAGGCGACGAAGCTCCCCTGGGCCGGCGTCGCGCGCTCCACCGCCTCGGTGACCCGGCGCACCGCCGAGTAGTACGGGCCGATCTCCTGGGGAACGAGGTCGGTGAGGGTGGGCACGTGGCGTGCGGGCACCACCAGGACGTGTCCGGGGAAGAGCGGCCGACTGTCCAGGAAGGCGAGGGTGTCGCCCTCCCGAAGCACCCAGTGCGCCGGCTCGTCGCCCGCGATGATCGCGCAGAACACACAGCTCATCCGGCAAGTGAACTACGTCGCCCGGCTGTTCGCCCAGCCCGCCGCGGTCCGGCCGCACCGCTCCCGGGCCTTGCTCCCCGCGTTCCCCGCGTTCCGCGCGCCCGGCTCCCGTCGGCCGCGGAGCTGCGCCGCCCGCCGTGCACCGGCGCGGTGGCGGGCGCGGGAGGAGCGGCGCATGCTGTTTGCCGGAGGTGGCGCTCATGAGACACGAGATGCGGGCCGAGTACGCGCCGGGCGCGGAGGCCACCGCCGGCGCCCCGGTCAAGATCTGGCACATGGTGCGCGGCGAGACGACCACCGCGCTGTGCGGACGGAGTCTGGGCGACCGGGCCGCGACCCAGTCCGAGGACCTGTGGGGCAGTACCACCGAGCCCTTCTGTCACAGCTGCGGCGCGGTCTATCTGCGCGAGGTGCCCTGAGCGGTCGCGCCGACTGACGGGCACGGGGTGCCGGCCGGTATCGACGGGGCTCTACAGTGTGGCGCGATGCCCAGGCGAGACGATCCACCGCGCTCCGGCCCGCCCCTGACTTCCGGGACCGCGCCGGCCCCCGGGCGCGCGGCTTCGCCCGCGGCGGACCTCGGCGGGTTCTTCGCGTTGCGCACCGACGGCCCGGTTCCCGGTGCGGCCGTCGCGCTCGCCGAGGTCTACGCGGGCAACCGCGCTCCGCTCGCCGCGCGCATCGCCCGGGTCGGCGCCCGCCTGGACGCGCGGGAGCCACGGGTCGCCGCGTCCATCGCACAACTGGGGTTGGCTGCGCGGCTGTGGTCCCTCGCGCTGGCCGTCACGGTGGTCGAACGCCGACCGCCCGAGGAGTTCGACCCCGTACGGCTGCGCTGGGACTCGGCCGGCAGCACCCCGGACGACCTGTGGCTCGTCCCCGCGCCGGAGGGTCCGGTGCCACCGGCTCCGGCCGCCGACCGGCCTCGCGTCGCGGCCCCGGAGCCGTCGCGCGAGGAGCTGGCGGCGGGGCTGTTCTCGCTCGTCGCCGAGCGGCACCTGGTGCCACTGGCCGCCGCGGTGCGCACGGTCACCCCGGTCTCCGAGCGTCTGCTGTGGGGCAACTCGGCCTCGGCGCTGGCCGGTTCGCTCCAGCAGCTCCGCGTCTGGTGCCAGGAGCGGGACCGGCCCGACGACGCCGCCCTCGCCCGCTCGCTGGTCGGCGACGTCCTGCGACACCGGGTGTTTCGCGGCACGGGCACGCTGACCGGTGCGGAGTTCCGCAGGACCACCTGCTGTCTGTACTACCGGGCGGGCGGCGGACTCTGCGGGGACTGCGTCTTCCGCGGCGAGGGCGGCCCACGGCCCCCGCAGCGCCCGCGACCCGCGCGGGACTCGCGGTCCTCGCGTCCCGGCTGAGTCCGGGCGCCGGCCGGAGGCGGCTGTCAGTGGCCGGGCGTAGCGTTTTCGGTATGTGCCGAAGCATCAAGACGCTGCGCCCGCCGTATGCCGAATCGGTCACCGAGGAGGACATGCGCGCGGCTGCGCTGCAGTACGTACGCAAGGTCTCGGGATCACCACCCCGCCGCCCACAACACCGCGGCTTTCGACCGCGCGGTGGAGCAGGTGACGGCCGCCACCGTCGAGCTGCTCGACTCGCTGACGGTACGCGGCAGTAACCCCCAACGGGGCGGCGCCGTCAAGGAGAACCATCACAGAAAGTGACTCATAGTAGTCATTTCGCATCGCAAAGTTCCGGCCAGATCGGAGAATAGCCAGGCCAGCGATGCGCACACGGTAGAAAGTCAGCCAATATTCCACGGCGAGGGGCAAGCAGCGCTACAGAGGGTATTCAAGGGTGGACGGCGAATACCCGGCTGGAGGCGCGCCAATGAGCAAGCTGCCGCGGATCAGGGACTACGCCGCGCCCAGCGAGCACCTGGCGCGGCTCCTCGATGACGCACGCAATCCCTTCGAGGTGAGTGACGCACTGCTGGCGAGGCTGGACTGCGCCCGGCTGTGCCGGGTCCGCCTGCGGTCCTGGCGCCAGCGCAACTCACCACCGCCCGCGCTGCGTTGCCGCAGCTACCGGCACACCTTCGTGCTGCCCGACGCCGTGGAGCTGACCCTGTGGGAGCTCCAGCACGACGCCGACGGCGGCAGCAAGCTGGTCTCGGAGGTCTACCCGGACCTGACCGCACTGCGTCACGCCGAGCAGCGCGTGCACCGCCGCATGGGCGACGTGCCCGACGATCCGCACGGGGTGGTGATCGCCGCCAACGTCACAGGACTCACTCCCGAACTCCTGGCAGGGACAGTGGAGATGCCGCATCAGCGCCAGTTCACCGAACGAGACTCCGCCGACCACGTCCGCCGGCTGCTGCGCCGCGCACGCAACACCGGCCAGCCCGGGGAACCCGACCCGGACACACTGGAAGAGCTGCGCACCGCGTACCGGCACACCATCGCCCAGGTCGCCCGCCGCTTCTCCGACCTGGGTCAGCACTCCTTCTGCTCCGTCTACGAACACACCTTTCTGCTGCCCGACAACCGCGAGGTCAGCCTCTACGAGCTGGAGCACGACTACACCGAGGACGGCCAGCTGATCTGCGAGCTCTACGCCGACGAGGACTCGGCCGCGGATGCGGCGGAGCGCCACGGACATCTGCGGCACGCGGACATACGCCAGGGCTGACCGCCCGGCCCGGCGGCCGGGCGCAGCGACCGTGTGCGCACTCCCGCACATCTGACGACCCGTCAATCGACCGCCGTGTGCGGCGGTTCGGGCCACCCGCCCGTCCGGTGGCGCCGGGGCACCGATGCCACCGGAATACCCGGAACCGGTTGCCGCTGCCGAGCGACCGCCTCTACCTTGGATCCGGCTGCCCAATCCGGCCGTGCTCCAGGAGGCCAAGGAACGGGATCGTATCCGCGCACCGCTCGCGCGGGCTCTCAGGAGGAGGACACGACCCTCATGGCTCCTCGTGGACGTCATCGGCGCATCAAGCCCTCACCCATCGCCCGCGTCTCCCGCGCCTCGCTCACCGTCACGGCGGGCGGTGCGGGCATAGCGCTGCCGCTGGTGGGGGTGAGTCATGTGCAGGCGGCCCCGGTCGACATCTGGGACAAGGTCGCGGCCTGCGAAAGCACCGGCCGCTGGCAGATCAACACCGGCAACGGGTACTACGGCGGGCTGCAGTTCAAGCAGACGACCTGGCAGGCGTTCGGCGGCACCTCCTACGCGCCCCGCGCCGATCTGGCGACCAAGGAGCAGCAGATAGCCGTCGCCGAGAAGGTCCTCGGCAAGCAGGGCCCGGGGGCCTGGCCGAGTTGCTCCGTGCGCGCCGGCCTCACCGGCGACATGGCCAACACCAGCCCCCAGCGCGCCACCATCCCCGCCCAGCCGGCGCCGAGACCTGCCGCCTCGCGCACGACGACCGACACTCCGGAGCGCTCGGCCGCGAGCGGCGAGAAGAAGCGGGTCGCGCAGAAGCCCGCGCGCGGGTCCGGCACCTACGAGGTGGAGCGCGGCGACAGCCTGTTCGCGATAGCCACCGACCAGGGCGTGGACGGGGGTTGGCAGCGCCTGTACGAGAACAACACCGGGGTCGTCGGCTCCGACCCAGACCTGATCATCCCCGGTCAGCGCCTGTCGCTCGACGCGGGCGGGTCGGGAGCGAAGAAGAGTTCCGGGGACGCGTCCGCCTCCGACGGCGCCCGGAAGGCCGAGGACGCCGAGCAGAAGGCGGCCGCCGAGCAGAAGAGCGCAGAGGAAGCGGCGGCGAAGGCAGCAGCAGCGGCGAAGGCGAAGGAAGCCGAGAAGGCGGAGAAGAAGGCCGCGGCCGAGCGGGAGCGCAAGGCCACGGAGGCGAAGGCCGCCCAGATCAAGGCGGCGCAGGTCAAGGCCGCCCAGGAGAAGAAGGCGGCAGCTGCCCGGGCCGCGGAGAAGAAGGCGGCGGAGGCGAAGGCCGCCAAGGCACGCGAGGCGGAGCGCAAGCGCCAGGCCGCGGCGAAGGCGCCCGGCTATCTGACGCCGGTAAAGGGCTACTCCCCCACCACCTCCTACCGTGCCTCGGGCGCCTCCTGGGCCTCCGGGTACCACACCGGCGTGGACTTCGCGGTGCCCACCGGCACCGCCGTGCGCTCGGTCACCTCCGGCACCGTGGTGTCAGCCGGCTGGGCCGGTTCCTACGGCTACCAGGTGGTGGTCCGGCACCACGACGGCCGCTTCAGCCAGTACGCGCACCTCTCGGCGATCTCGGTGCGCGGCGGCCAGCAGGTCAACAGCGGCCAGACGCTGGGGCGTTCGGGCAACACCGGCAACAGCAGCGGTCCGCACCTGCACTTCGAGATCCGCACCGGCCCCGGTTACGGCAGCGACGTCGACCCGTTGGCCTATCTGCGCGGCAAGGGCGTCACAATCTGAGCTGCTGCTCGCCCGGCGGGGTGCGCTCGATCCGCAGCCGCCGCAGCGGCTCGGTGACCGGCGCGGGCAGTGTCAGCGGCGCCGAGCCGGGCGTCAGCGAGCCGAGGACGGCCGGGCCGCGCGCTCCGGTCGCCGACGGCACGTTCGCCGGTACGCCGTGCACGCTCAGAAAGCCGAGCAGCGCGAAGAGGCACGCCTCCTTCTCCTGCGGCGCCACGCCGAGCACCTCGCTGTCCCGCACCCGTACGCCGTCCGCCAACGCGCCGATGCGCGCCATCAGTTGCGGATTGCGCACGCCGCCGCCGGAGACCGCGAGCTCCGCCAGCCCGTGTGCGTGGCAGGCGTCGGCGACCAGTCGGGCGGTGAGCTCGGTGACGGTGGCGACCAGATCGTCCGGCGCCGGCCGCACTCCGGCGGCCAACTGCTCGCGCAGATACGCCGCGTGGAAGTGCTCCTTGCCCGTGGTCTTCGGCGGCGGCAGCCGGTAGTAGGGGTCGGCGAGCAGCCGCTCCAGCAGCGGACGGTCGACGCGCCCTCGGGCGGCCCGCGCTCCGTCGACGTCCATTCGCTGCGCGCCCTCGCTCGCCCAGCGCGCGCTCTCGTCGATCAGCGCGCAGGCAGGCCCCAGGTCGTACGCGGTCACACCGGCGCCCGGGCCGACCGGGCCGGCCACCTCGAACGGGTCGGGCCGGCCGGAGGCGTCGGCAGTTCCGTCGGCGGCGACCCGACGCACCGTCAGATTGGCGATGCCGCCCAGGTTCAGCGCGCCCCAAGTCTCGTCGGGCAGCAGCAGAGCGTCGAGGAGCGCGACCAGCGGAGCGCCCTGGCCGCCGCGCGCGATGTCGGCGGTGCGCAGATCGCTCACCACGGGCAGTCCCGCCGCTTCGGCGATCCAGGCGGCGGCGCCCAACTGGAGGGTGCCGAGGGCCTGCCCGTCGCGCACCCAGTGGTAGACGGTCTGGCCGTGGGAGACGACCCACTGCGCCCCGCCCCCACCCAGCTCGTCGCGCGCGCGGGCCGCCACGGACCCGAAGAACTGCCCCAGTTCAGTGTCCAGTTGACACATCTCGGCCAAATTTGTGTGCGCGGGTGGGAGCCGGTCGGCGAGGTCGGCTCGCAGCCGCTCGGGGAAGGGCACACTGACCATCCCCCGGCTGTGCAGCGCCACTTCTCCCGGCGCCGTCCACCACAGGTCCGCCACCACCGCGTCGGCCGCGTCGTGGGAGGTGCCGCTGAGCATCCCGATGATCCGCATCACCACATTGTGCGCTCTCGCCGCCCACCGGGCACGGCCCTGCGCCGCGTCTCACCGCCCGCCGCGCGGAGCGGCCCCCGCCCGCCGGGCGCGCGAGATCCGCCACAGCACCACGGCGAGGTCGAGCACCGCGAAAACGGCCAGCGCCGTGCTGATCCAGGCAAGCGTGCGCAGCGAATCCGCGCTGGGTACGTCGTCGGGCGACGCCCGGCCGGACCAGATCCAGAAGAGCACGGCCCCGGCCACGAAGAGTGGAGTGAAGAGCAGCGAGAGGATCAGACGCAGCTTGAGTGCGCTGCGCGCGGTCAGCGGTTCGGTGCCGGTGCGCGGCAGGATGCGGCCGAGGATTCCCTCCCGGTCGGGGTCGGGGGCCCGGGCGCCGCCGCCCGCTCGCTCCGCCATCGGCCACCTCCGGTACGCCGTGCGCAGGTACTCCCCTTCGAGGCTCCGCGCACCGCCGTCGGCTCGCAACCCGGGCCGCCGGCGCCTCTGCGCCCGGCGTCCGGAGGCGGTGCGCGGCAGCTCTCCGGGAGCCTGCCGACAGGGCGTCCGACACCACGCGTTCTCACGGATCGTCAGCACATCTCACGGACCGTCAGCGATTCCGTGCGGGTCCATCGCGGAATGGGGCTGAAACCCATCGGTCGCTTCGAGGATTCCGTCTCCACGAACCGGGCATATAGCTCAACAGTAGGACAGCGTCGGGAGGTTGAGTGTTCATTTCCTTACTCCCATCCGCTTCAGGTAAGTAGCCTCATCCCTCGAACGTCAATGCGTCGGCGATCGCGATGAGGAGTACGAGATGGAACGTCCCGATTGGGCCCCGCAGGGCATCGACCTGTCCCGACCGAGTGTGTCGCGCATCTACGACTTCTATCTGGGTGGCTCACACAACTTCGAGGTCGATCGCGAGGCCGGCCGCAAGGCGATCGTGGCGTTCCCCGGGCTTCCGAAGATCATGCAGGCCAACCGCGCTTTCATGCGCCGCGCCGTGCGCCATGCGGCAAGCCGGGGCGTCACGCAGTTCCTCGACATCGGTTCGGGCATCCCGACCTTCGGCAACGTCCACGAGGTGGCCCAGGAGGCCAATCCGGACAGCAGGGTCGTCTACGTGGACAACGACCCGGTAGCCGTGGCCCACAGCCGTGCGGTACTCAAGGGGAACACCAACGCGGCGGTGCTCTCGGCGGACTTCCGTGCGCCGCAGGACATTCTGAACAGCCCGGAGGTCCGCGCCCAGCTCGACCTGGACAAACCGGTCGCCCTGCTGCTGGTGGCGCTGCTGCACTTCATCCAGAACAGTGAGGAACCGGCCAAGACGATCGAGACCTTCCACCAGGCGCTGCCCTCGGGAAGCTTCCTCGTGCTCACCCATGCCTCGACCGACGGCGGACCGCGCACCTCCGAGGAGGGCGACCGGATCCAGGACGTCTACCGCAACGCCAGCTCGCAGCTGGTGATGCGCTCGCGCTCCGAGGTGGAGGCGCTGTTCGGCGGCTTCACCATCGAGGAGCCGGGGATCGTGGCCATGCCCAACTGGCGCCCCGACGGGCCGGTCGACAATGACGATCCGGTGATCTTCACCGGCTTCGCAGGAGTGGGACGCAAGGCGTGAACCTACCGGCACAGGGTCCGGCCGGGGCGGGGGACGCCGACCCGGCCGGTTCCGGACGGCAGCACGACGGGGTGCGCCGCTTCGCGACGATCTGGTCCAGAGCCGTCTATCCGACGACCGCGACCTCCATGACGCGCCAGGAGTTCGAGCAGCATCTGGTGCCGCTCACCGAGAAGCTCTGCACCGCGCTCCACGAGCGGCCCTTCGATCCCGGCCCGGCGCGCGAGGTCGGCATGGCGCTGGTCGCCGCGCACTGCACCTCGCCCGAGGCCCTGCCGCAGATCCTCGGTGTGGTCGACGCCTATCTGCTGCTCTACTGCTCGCACCCGCAGGAGCTGCCCACCGAGGAGGGCAGGGCACGCTGCGCGCGGCTGCAGCACGGCATCGCGGCCGGCTTCGCCCGGGCGCTGCAGGAGCGCACCCTGGCCGAGCAGGAGTCCCTCTCGCGCGCGGCGCTGGCGGCGCAGAACGAGATCGAACGAGCCCTGTACGACAGCCAGACCCGCTTCCGCACGATCTTCGAGGAAGCCACGCTCGGCATCGGCATCGCCACCATGGACGGCGAGGTCATTGATGTGAACGCCGCACTCACCAGAATGTTCGGCGGGAACGAGGCGCTGCTGCTCAGCAGGAACGTCACCGCCTGGGTGCATCCGGACGACGCCCCCGGCGTCTGGCGCAAGTACAACGAGCTGGTGCGCGGCGAGCGCGAGCACTTCCACACCGAGAAGGCCTACCACCGCGCCGACGGCACCGTGCTGTGGACCAATCTCACGGTCTCGCTGCTGCGGGACGCGGAGGGCTCCGCCCGCTACATGCTCGCGCTCATGGAGGACATCACCGAGCGCCGTCTGCTGCATCTGCGGCTGCGCTACGAGGCCACCCACGACGCGCTGACCGACCTGCCCAACCGCACGCTCTTCTTCGAGCGCCTGGAGCACACCCTGGCCCGCTCCGCCGAGGACGCCCGCTTCGGTCTGTGCTACCTGGACCTGGACGGTTTCAAGACGGTCAACGACAGCCTGGGCCACTCCGTCGGCGACCAGCTCCTGGTGGCGGTGGCCGAGCGGTTGCAGAGCTGTGTGACGGGCCAGGGCCAGCTGGTCGCCCGTATCGGCGGGGACGAGTTCGTGGCGCTGGTCAGCGACCCGAGCAGCCGCACCGAGGTCACCGACCTCGCGGCCAGGGCGCTGGAATCGCTGTCCACGCCCGTGCTGGTGGACGGCAAGGAGCTGTCGGTGCGCACCAGCATCGGCATCGTCGAGGGCCCGATCGGCAATCTCACGGCCGCCGAGGTGCTGCGCAGCGCCGACATCACCATGTACCGCGCCAAGGCGCAGGGCGGCAACAGGTACGAGCTCGCCGACCCCGACCTGGACGCCCGCGCGATCAGCCGGCACAGCCTCACCAACCGCCTGCCCACGGCGCTGGAGAGCTCGGAGTTCTTCATCGAGTACCAGCCGCTGGTGCGCATGGCCGACAGCTGTGTGGAGGGAGCCGAGGCCCTGGTGCGCTGGGACCACCCCCGGCACGGCGTACTGGGCCCCGACCGCTTCATCCCGCTGGCGGAGCACACCGGGCTGATCGTCCCGCTGGGCCGCTGGGTGCTGGAGGAGGCCGTCCGGCAGGCGTGCGAATGGCAGGTCCGCGGCATCGGCGGCACCCGCCAGCTGCGGGTGAACGTCAATCTCTCGCCGCGCCAGCTGCACCACCCCCACCTGGTCTCCGACACCGTCTCGGTGCTGCGCAACGCGGGCCTGCCGCCGGAGTCGCTCTGCCTGGAGGTCACCGAGTCCGCGCTGATCCGGGCGGACGACGACGAGCTCAAGCCGCTGCGGCAGCTGGCCGACCTAGGGGTCGGCATAGCCCTGGACGACTTCGGCACCGGGTACTCCAATCTGGCCTCGCTGCGCAGACTGCCGGCCAACACGTTGAAGCTGGACCGCTCGTTCACCCAGGGCCTCCAGCAGCACCCGGTCGATCCGGTGGATCTGCGGGTCGTCGAGGGCATCGTCTCGCTGGCGCACGCGCTGGAGCTCTCGGTGACCGTCGAAGGCGTCGAAACCGCTTCGCAGGCCGACCAGTTGCGTTCGCTGGGCTGTGACTCGGCACAGGGCTGGTACTACGCCAGGCCGGGCCCGCCGGAGCGTTTCTCCACGGACATGGCGCTCGCCTCGGGAAGCTGAGACGGCGGCCGACTTGCGCCGCAGGAGGTGCCTCCGCGCGGGAGGCACGTCCGACGACGCTTGACTTGAACCGAACTTCAAGTAGCACTCTGCCGTCATGACGACGACACCGCACACCAGGACCACCGCGCCCCCACCGACCACCGCGCACGCCGGCCGGCAGGACTCCCCCGCTCCCCGCGGGGACGCCCCGTTCGGCTTCCGGGACCTCCCGCGCCTGATGAGTTTGATGACGGGCGCGGAGAAGCACAGCCCCGCGGCCACCTCCACCGCCGACGCGGTGTGGGTGCTCCACGACCGCGTGCTGCGGCTCTCCCCCGACACCGCGGACCACCCCGAGCGGGACCGTTTCCTGCTCTCCAAGGGCCACGGCCCGATGGCCTACTACGCCACCCTCGCCGCCAAGGGCTTCTTCCCGGTGGAGTGGCTCTCCGGCTTCGGCGGCTACGACTCGCCGCTCGGCCACCATCCCGACCGCACGCTCGTACCGGGGGTCGAGATCAGCAGCGGGTCGCTGGGACACGGGCTGCCGCTGGCCGTCGGCACCGTTCTCGGCCTGCGGGCACAGCGGCTGACGAACCCGCACGTCTGGGTGCTGGTGGGTGACGCCGAGCTGGACGAGGGCAGCAACCACGAGGCGATCGACTTCGCCGGCGCCCTGGGCCTGGACTCGCTGCACACCGTGGTGATCGACAACTCCTCCGCCACGCACCGCAGTTCGGACGGCATTCCGGAGCGCTTCCGGGTCGCGGACTGGGCGGTGCGCACCGTGGACGGGCGCGATCACGACGCCCTGTACGAGGCGTTCACCGCGCCCCACCCAGGACACCCGCTGGCCGTGGTGGCCCGCGTCGAGCCCAAGAACGGCTGACCCGCGCGTCCGGCCCGCGCGGCCGGCCCGCGCCCGGTCTGTCCCGACCCGCGACGCCCCGCCCCGCGACGCGGACCACGCCCACGTTCGCACCACGAAGGAGATCCCATGGACACCATGCGCGAACGCTTCACCACCGTCACCTCCCAACTCCTGGACGAGCAGCCCCGGTTGGCCGTTGCGCTGGCCGAGATCAGCGCGGACGGCTTCACCGAGGCCGCACGGCGCCACCCGGACCGTGTCGTCAACGTCGGCATCAGGGAGCAGTTGCTCGTCGGCGTCGGCGGCGGACTGGCGCTCAGCGGAATGCGGCCGATCCTGCACACCTTCGCCAGCTTCCTCGTCGAGCGGCCCTTCGAGCAGCTGAAGCTGGATCTGGGCCACCAGGGCGCGGAAGCGGTGCTGGTGAGCGCCAACGGCTCCTACGACTGGCCCGCCGGTGGCTACACCCACATGGCACCCGGCGACGTCGCGCTGCTGGACACCCTGGAGGGCTGGACCGTCCATGTGCCCGGTCATCCGGACGAGGCCGAGACGCTGCTGCGGCAGGCGGCGCAGGGCGCGGGCAGGGTCTATCTGCGCCTGTCGAACCAGGCCAACTCCGTGCCGTACGACGTCGGTTCGGCCCGGGACGGCACGCCGGGCGGGTTCCTCACGCTGCGCACCGGCAGCGCACGGGCCCCCGTCGTGATCGCCGTCGGGCCGATGCTGGACGCCACCCTCGCCGCCCTGGAGGACACGGACGCCACCGTCCTCTACGCCGCGACCGTACGACCCTTCGACCACCGGGCGCTGCGGCGGGCGGTCGAAGGGCGGGCGAGCGCCGACGTGGTGCTGGTGGAGCCCTATCTGCGCGGCACCTCCGCCGCCCGGGCGGCCGAGGCCCTCGAATCGGTGCCCCACCGCCTGCTCGCCCTGGGCACCGCGCGTGAGGAACTGCGACGCTACGGCGAGTGGGAGGAGCACGTCGCGGCCCACGGACTGGACCCGGCGGGGCTGCGCCGGCGGATCAACGCCTTCTCCGCCCCCTGACCCGCGGCGCCCGCCCCCGACCGGCACCGGAGGCAGAGCCGGGACGGGGCGGGACGGGGCGGGACGGGGCGGGACGGGGCGGGCAACCGGCCGGGGTCGTCGGACCGCCGGGGTCGTGGGGCTGAGGGCGGCAAGTGCCGGTGCTAGGCGAAGCGTTGGTCGAGCCAGGCCAGCAGGTCGGCGAAGACCTCCCGGCGGTTCGTCTCGTTGAGGATCTCGTGCCGGGCGCCCTCGTAGGCACGCCAGGTCAGATCGCGGGTGCCGAGGTAGCGGAAGTCCTCCAGCAGCTCGTACACCAGCGTCATCCCCTGGTGGCAGGGGTCCTGGTCGCCGACGGCGACGTGCACCGGGAGGGTGCGCGGGATACGGCCGAAATGAGCCGGGTCGTTGATCTTGCGCGAGCCGAGCACCCAGTCCATCGACAGGCCCGCGCTGAACGGGAAACCGCAGCGGGGATCGTCGGCGTACCGGTCGACCTGCTCGGGGTCGCGGGAGAGCCACTCGAAGCCGGTGCGGTGCTCGTAGGGGTCGTTGAAGGCGCCGAAGAGCTGCGGGACGAAGTCGGACGGCGCGTCCCGGCCGTTCTTCTCGATCTCCGTGCCCAGGGCGCGCACCACCGACTCCGACTCGCAGCCCGGCAGCGAGCGGAAGGTCCCGGAGAGGATCAGCCCGGCCAGCTGATTGCCGTACTCCTGGGCGTAGTCGCGGGCCAGCTGGGAACCCATGCTGTGGCCGAGCAGCACCAGCGGCACACCGGAGAACTCGGCGCGGGCGCGTTCGCCCACGGTGTGCAGATCGCGCACCACCGCGGGCCAGGCGTCGTCGCCGGCCGCGCCGAAGCCGCCGGTGTACTGGGCGGTGGCTCCGTGGCCGCGGTGGTCGGAGGCGACGACGGCGTAGCCGTGTGCGGTCAGCTCACGGGCGAAGCCGTCGTAGCGCAGGGCGTGTTCGGCCGCTCCGTGGGCGATCTGGATCAGCGCCCTCGGGGTGCCGCCGCGTGGTCGCCAGCTGTGGGTGGCCACCGGCACACCGTCCGACGCCTGCGTGAACTCCTCGGCTACTCCTGCGGCTTCCTGCACAGGTCCTCCTCGAACGGGGGCACGGGCACCGGGCGGGGGCGCGATGCCTGGACGGGTCGACCTCGACGGGAGTATCCCCACTTCCCCCGCACACCACCACTGTTGACGGAGCGTCGGTTTCACCGCCGGTTCGCGGTCGGTTGCCCGGTGTGGTCGGCCGTCCGAACGGGTCGAGCCCGGCGGTCAGCCAACACTGCCCGGCCACGGTACCGGTGAAGCCTCCCGGTACCGCCTGATTTCCCCGACGCGCGCGGCTTCGGTCGCGATGCACCTTTTTCGGCCATGCTGCCGAGGCAGGCGCGCGGACACCGGTACGCGCCCCCGCGCACGCCCTCGCTGCCGGCCGGCGCTGCGGCTCCGCGGCCCGTACCGGCGAACCGTCCACTGCACCGGCCACTGCACCGGCCGCCTCCCGGGGATCGCCGGACCGGCAGCCGCGTCGGCCCGGGGGCCGCTTCCCCGGACGACCGCCAATTCGGCTCAGGGCGACCGCCGTTCCCTCCGCAGAATTCCGGCGACCAGGTCCGCGGCCTTCGCCTTGATGGTCTGCAGCCCCTGCAGTCCCCACGGCCGCGGCTCCTGGGCGACCACGCAGACGGTGCCGAGCGCCATGCCCGTACGGTCCATCAGCGGCGCCCCGAGGTAGGAGCGGACACCGATCTCGTCGACCATCGGGTTCCCGGCGAACCGGGGGTAGTCGCAGACGTCCTCCAGCACCAGCGCCCTGCGTCGCGCGATGACGTGCGGGCAGTAGCCGTGGTCCCGGGGCATCACCCGGCCCGGGACGCTCCGCCCCGGCGCGGTGCCCGGCTCCGCACCGGAGGCCGGCGGGGTGTGCAGCCCGGCGAAGAACTGGCGGTGCTCGTCGATGAAGTTGACCATCGCGTAGGGCGCTCCGGTGAGCCGCGCGAGGTCGCGGGCGAACTCGTCGAACTCCGCGACCGGCGCCCCGCCGATGCCCAGTTCGCGCAGTCGCACGACCCGGTGGGGCGCCTCGCTGTCCTCAGGAGTGAGGAGCAGATGGCTCGTGGCGTCGTACGCCTTGGGTGGCATGCTCGTTCCTCGTTTCGATCAGATGCCGGACCAGGTTCACCAGGACTTCGGTCGTCGAGCTGGCGTGCCGCGCGTCGCACATCACCAGGGGTACGTCCGCGGCGAGGTCGACCGCGGCACGCACCTCCTCGTGGGTGTAGCGGTGCGCGCCCTCGAACTCGTTGACGGCCACGATGAATCCGAGCCCACGCCGCTCGAAGAAGTCGACCGCGGCGAAGCACTGGTCCAGGCGCCGGGTGTCGGCGAGCACGACCGCGCCGAGCGCCCCCTCGCACAACTCGTCCCACATGAACCAGAAGCGCTCCTGGCCCGGGGTGCCGAACAGGTAGAGGACGTGCTGCGCGCCGAGGGTGATGCGGCCGAAGTCCATGGCGACCGTGGTGGTCGCCTTGCCCTCCACACCCTCCAGACTGTCGGTCGCCCTGCTGATCTGGGTGAGCAACTCCTCGGTGCTCAGCGGCTCGATCTCGCTCACCGCGCCGACGAAGGTCGTCTTGCCCACGCCGAACCCACCCGCGATCAGCACTTTGACCGCGGTGGGAAAGGGGTCACAGTCGTGCGCGTAGTCCATGCAACACCGCCTCCAGGAGGGCGAGGTCGGGAGAGTCGGGGCCGAGCAGCGTGGGTTTCCTGGTGGCCACCGCACCGCAGTCGAGCAGATCGGAGAGCAGCACCTTGGTCACCACGGCGGGCTGCCGGATGTGCGCGGCGATCTCCGCCACCGAGACCGGACGGCCGCACAGACCGAGCACCTGGGCGTGGTCGGGGCCGAGTTGGCTGTGCGGGCGGCTGCCCGTCGCCATCACCAGGGTCAGCAGGTCGAAGCTGACCGTCGGCCGGGTCCGTCCGCCGCTCACGGTGTACGGACGGATCAGCCGGCCGGCGTCCCCGTCCAGCCACGGGTCACCCGCGGTTGCCGCCACCGGGCTCAGTGCCCGGCCGGCAGGCGCGCCGGCGTGCCCAGATAGGGCCGGACGCTCTTGACCAGCATCGCCATCTCGTACCCGAGCACAGCGGCGTCCGCCTCCCGCCCGGCGAGCACCGCCAGACAGGCGCCCTGCCCCGCGGTGGAGACGAACAGCAGCGCGGTGTTGAGTTCGACCACCACCTGCCGCACCTCTCCCCCGTCCCCGAAGCGCACACCCGCGCTGCGGGCCAGCGAGTACAGGCCGGAGGAGAGCGCGGCCAGATGGTCCGCGGTGTCGGTGTCCAGGCCGTGCGCCGCCTTGACCAGTCCGTCCGAGGACAGCAGCAGGGCGCTGCGGGAGTGCGGCACTCGCTGGACAAGTCCGGTCAGCAGCCACGAGAGGTCGGTGCTGTGTCCGACGGGGGCTTCGCTCACCATGATGGGTTTCTCTCCTTGCTGTGTGGTGCCTGACGGGTTCCACGAAGGTGACGCATACGCGCCGTACGTGCCGTACGGGTGCGGGCGGGCGACTTCCGGGCCCGGTGCGGGGGTCAGGGCCGGCCGCCCTCGTCGGGCCCGGAGTCGGCGCCGAGGACCGGGCCGGTGCTGCCGGAGGGAGGGGCTGCGAAGTGGACGGGGCCGCTCGGCTCGTCGAGGCCCAGGAGGCGCTCACGGCCACCGAGGGTGTCCGTGCTGCGGGTGCCGTCGGCCAGGCTGGTGCCCCGGCGGAACGCCGCCATCAGATCCGGGTCGTGGAAGTCGAACTCGCCGGAGGCGTCCCGGTGCGGCGGCACCTCGCGCAGCTCGGGCACCAGGTGCTCCTGCTTGCGGCGGCGCGGCAGCATCGGCCGGTCGTGTTCGGCCTCGGAGGAGTACGGGCGTGGTTCCCCGAGCGCGTCGTCGTACCGGTGCGCGCCGTGGGGCGCGCCGGTCCCCGTCCGGTCGTCGGCGGCAGCCGGGTCGGTCGCGGCCGCGCTCTGCGCCGAAACGACCGGACCGCTGGTGGCCGGGTGGTCGGCGTCGGTGAAGCCGCCTCCGAACGCCGCCTCCGCAGCGGCCTCCGCTGAGGTGGCGGTCGCCCCCGGGTGGGCTGCGAAACCGTTCAGCGGCACGGAGAGGTCCAGCGGGTCGACGGCGTCCGACCCGCCCCGGGCTGTCGGCGGCTCGGCGGTCTCCGGCTGCGGTGCCGGGGCATTGGGCGGGCTCCCGGCGCCGTGCGCCGCGGTCGCGGTGTCGGTCTGCTGGGCCGGAATCGGCCTGCGGGCGGGACCGGGCTGCGCGCCCGCGTCCTCGGCGCCCTGATCCCGTCGCATGATGACGGGCTGCGCACCGGTGTCGGCCGGGTCCTCCCCGAGCACCGTCCGCGGCAGGATCAACACCGCCTGGATGCCGCCGTAGATGTTGCTCTGCAGCTGTACGACGATGCCGTGCCGGCGGGCGAGCTGCGAGACGACGAACAGGCCGATGCGGCCGTCCCGCAGCAGATCCTGGACGTTGACGTGCTCGGGGTCGGAGAGCAGCGAGTTCATCCGGCTCTGCTCGCCTGCGGTCATGCCCAGCCCGCGGTCCTCGACCTCGACGGCCAGACCCGCCGTCACATGCTGGGCCCTGAGCAGCACCTGCGTCTGCGGCGCGGAGAACACCGAGGCGTTCTCGATGAGTTCGGCCAGCAGGTGGATCACGTCCGCGACCGCGTGGCCGCGGAGGTTGCCCTCGATGGGCGGTACGAGCTTGACCCGCGGATAGTGCTCGACCTCCGCGATCGCCGAGCGCAGCACCTCGGTCATGGTGACCGGGCGCGCCCACTGGCGCCGCGAGACCGCGCCGCCGAGCACCGCGAGGTTCTCGGCGTGACGGCGGATGCGGGTCGCCAGGTGGTCGACGTGGAAGAGGCCCTTGAGCAGGTCGGGGTCCTCGACCTGGTTCTCCAGCTCGTCCAACAGCTCGATCTCGCGGTGGACGAGGGACTGGAGGCGGCGGGAGAGGTTGACGAAGACCTCGACCCGCTCCTCGCTGCCGCCGGCGGCGGGCTGGCCGAACACCGTCGAGTCCACGACGGCGGTCTCGGCGCTCCTGGCCGCCGCCACGACCTCGCGGTTGAGCAGGGCGAAGGCGTCGTCCGCGGCGGCGTCGGGAAGCGGGCCGTGCGCGGGGCGCGGGGGCCGCTCGCCCTGCTCCAACCGCTGGATCAGCGCCTGGAGTTCGGCCTGGTGCCGAGCGGTGGTGCGACGCAGCGCGGTGTAGCGGTCCACGGTGGCGCGCGCCGTCGCCATGGCCTGGAGGACGGCCCCCGCGACCGCTGCCGCGCACAGCAGCACCGCGAGAGCGAGCACCAGCCAACCGTCCGCGCCGACGGCGCCGAAGCCGGGCCCGGTGGCCAGCACGTAGACGAGTGCGAGGAGGGCCACTGCGGTGGCGGCAGCGGCGGGCGCCACCGCGAGGCGTACGAGGGGACGTCGGGAGGCGCCCTCGGTCGCGGTCAGCCGGACGGCCGGACGGCCCCGTCGGCGGCCCTCCCCCACCGGCGTACGCCCCGGGGTTCGCCCGCGCCTGCGGGCGCCGGCCGCGGACTCGTTCCGGGAAGGTGCGCCGGAAGAGACGGAACCGACCGGTGCGGTGGCGCGCGCGGAAGCGGATTTCCCTCTTCCGTTGCGCACCGCACAGCTCTCAGATTCAGGCATCGCAGTCCTCGGAGGTCGGGTCAACCCCGCCTGGGCACGCGGGGAAACGGTTCAGCGCACGTCGACGCCGGGGTTGCGTTTCACGCTAGCGGCGCACTTCGGGGCGGCAGGGTGCACTCGGTTCATTCGCCACCCCGCGCCACCTCCCTACGGGTGAATCTCGCGTGTCCGGCCTCTTTGCGGGAGCACCGCCGGGTACCGCGCTCCCCCGGCGCGCGCCCGCGCTCGCTCCCCAACTCCGTACGCCGGTGCGCGAGTCGGGCGAGCCGGTGAAGCCGGCCCGAGGGGCGAAGACCCAGGAACGAGGGCCGAGGTGCCGGGGTTGGTGGGTTCGAGGCGGATCAGGAGGGTTCGAACTGCCGGACGGTCACGCTGAGTCGGCCGCGCAGCCCCAGCCAGGCGGGCGCCGTACCGGGCCGGGTGCGCGGGACGCCGTGGTACGCCAGCCGCGCCGGCCCGCCGAAGACGAAGGCGTCGCCGCCGGCCAACTCGGTGTCCGTGTAGGGCGATCCCCGGTCATCGGCGTCGCCGAAGCGGAAGACGCAGGTGTCCCCGAGACTGAAGGAGACCACCGGGGCAGACGACTGCTCGTCGCTGTCGCGGTGCATCCCCATCCGGGCGCGGTCGTCGTAGAAGTTCACCAGGGCGATGTCGTACGCGAGCCGCTCGGGCTGCCCGCCCGGCACCGGATGCGCGTCGTACGCCGCGGCCACCGCGCCGCGCGCCCACTCCCCCAGCCAGCCGGGGAACTCCTTGACCGGGGAGCCGTCTCCGTCGACCACGGTCCGGGCGTAGCCGTAGGGGTACCAGTGCCAACCCAGGCAGACCTGGCGCACCGACATCCGGCCGCCCCGCGGCATCGCCACCGTCCGCAGACCCGCGGGCGGCAGCGCCCACCGGCGGCAGGCAGCCAGCAGCTCGCGCTGCTCCTCGCGACCGAGCCGGCCCGGCAGGTGCACCGCTCCCGGTGCCACCTCCCGCGGCTCGGCCGGAAAGAGTCCCTCGGTCATCGCTCCAGGGTAGGAGCCGGGTACGACAACCGGCTCCGGCGGCCGGGTACGACAGCCGCCCCCGGGCCGCCCCGGTGCGCTCCACGGCCCATGGTTGCCGGAGGCATCGTTGTCGTATCGTCGGGGGCGCCGCACCGTCGAACACGAGGAGTTCATGTGACGTCCGAAGCCGTCGAGCCCAGTCTGACCGGCGTGCGCAACTTCCGTGACGTCGGCGGGCTCCCGACGACCGACGGTCGGCGGGTCCGCGAGGGCGTGCTGTTCCGCAGCGGGCATCTGGCACACGCCACCGCCGAGGACACGGCGTTCCTCACCGGCCTCGGGCTGCACACGGTCTTCGACTTCCGCAACGCCGCCGACCAGGCGCTGGAGGGCCCGGACGTCGAGCTGCCGGGCGTGCGGAACGTGAACATACCGCTCACCGACCCCGCGCACGGCGCCGACTTCTGGCAGCTGGTGCGCGACGGCGCGCTGCCCGAGCTGCGGGCCGCGCTCGGCGACGGACAGGCCGCCGCCAACATGGAGGCGACGTACCGGACGATCGTCACCGAGCGCACCGCCGACCACAGCCGGGTGCTGCACAGCATGGCCGAGGGCGGTGTGCCCGCGCTGATGCACTGTGCGGCCGGCAAGGACCGGGCGGGCCTGAGCGTCGCCGTCACCCTGCTCGCCGTCGGGGTCGAGCGGGACGCGATCGAGTCCGACTACCTGCTCTCCGGAGACCCGCGCAGGCGCTACAAGGTCCATCGGGGCGACCCGACGCAGCCGGGCATCGAGCCCGAGATCGCGGAGCTGCTCTCGCCGCTGTTCGACGCACGTGTGAGCTATCTGAGCGCGGCGTACGCGGCGATCGAGGAGACCTGGGGCGGGGTGGACAGCTATCTGCACGACGGGCTGGGGCTCTCCGAGGCCACTCGGGACCGGCTGCGGGAGCAGTTGCTGATCTGAGCCGCCGCCGGGCGGTGGCCGGTCCTCCAGAGGCGTCCGCCCGCTGCCGCTCGCACCGCACGCAAACCGGCCGGCCGCGGTCCTCCGCAGCCGGCCGGTCCGGGAACACGCGGTGGTCGGGCGCGGGCGCCGAGTCGGCGCCCGCGCCCGACCACCGGGCTCAACGCCGCCGCTCGATCACGAACTTCGCGAGTGCGGCGAGCTGGTCGCGCACTTCCTGCGGCAGCTCGACGCTCTCCAGGGCGTCCAGCGCGAGTTGATGCTGGCGACGCGCCTCCTGTGCGGTCCACTCCCGCCCGCCGGCCTGCTCGATCAGCGAGGCACGCAGAGCGAATTCCGCCTCGTCGAAGTCGGCCATCAGATCGGAGGCGGGGTCCGTCCCGCGGGCCGCGGCATGCTCGGCGGCCAGCCGCCCGTACTGCTCCCCGGGGCCGGAGACCTCGGTGCCGACCCGCAGATGGGCGTCGGTGGCCAGCAGCTCGCCGAGCTGCTTGGCGGCCTCGCCGCCCGCCTCCAGGGCCGCCGCGACCGGCAGCGACTTCTTGCGCTGCCGCAGGTCCGACCAGGTCTGCTTGCCGGTCGACTCCGGGTCGCCCCAGATCCCGAGCAGATCGTCCACGGCCTGGTAGGCGAGACCGAGATGGTGCCCGAACGCCTCCAGCGCGCCGGCCGTACGGTCGTCCGCGCCTCCGAGCACGGCGCCGATGGAGACGGCGCAGGCCAGGAGGGCGCCGGTCTTGTTGCCCTCCATCTCCAGGCACTCCGCGACGGTCACCCGGTCGCGGGTCTCGAAGGTGATGTCCTGGGCCTGCCCGTCGATCAGCTTGCGGGTCGCCGCGGTCAGCCTGGCGGCTGCTCTGGCGGCCTCGACGGTGCCGAGCTCCAGCAACACCTCGTTCGCCAACGCGAAGAGGGCGTCGCCCACCAGGATCGCCTGGGCCGGTCCGTGCACCTTCCACACGGTGTCGCGGTGGCGGCGCTGCTCGTCGCCGTCCATCAGATCGTCGTGCAGCAGCGAGAAGTTGTGGACGAGCTCGACCGCCACCGCTCCCGGGATGCCCGTCTCCGGCGGAGCGCCCGCCGCGGCCGCGGACAGCATCGCGAGCGCGGGGCGCACCGCTTTGCCCCCGTCACCGTCGGCCGGCTCCCCAGCGGCGTCTATCCAGCCGAAGTGGTAGGCGGCGACGGTGTCCATGGGGGGCGCCAGGCGGGCCACAGCCTCGCGCAGCATGGGTTCAGCGAGGCTGCGTCCGCGTTCCAGCAACGGGAGCACTCCTGCTGCGTCGACGCCGACGTTAGCCGGTCGAACCGGGTTCACTAGGTCTCCTCTGCGTCTCAAGTGGCGGTAGCGCAAAGGCACTTGGCGGGTGCCGTCACCAACCGCCGGAACTCGTTCCGGCGGCCCGCGCGGTGGTCGGGCCTGCGCCTACCGTGCCCCCATGGTCACCCGCCGACTCATGAAGTCGCACGCGCCCGGGGCACACTCACCCGGCGCACAGGCGCACTCGCCCCGGCGCCGCGTGATCTACAACGAGTGCGCGGGCAAACACCCGCGGTACCGAAACGGGCACCGCGGGAGCTCGTCCGGGCACACCGGGCTCACTTGCCGGTGAACTTCTCGTACTCCTTGAGGACGTCGGCCGTCGGCCCGTCCATCCGCAGCTCGCCGTGCTCGAGCCACAGCACCCGCTCGCAGGTGTCCCTGATCGACTTGTTGTTGTGGCTCACCAGGAAGACCGTGCCGGCCTCCTTGCGCAGCTCCCGGATACGGGCCTCCGAGCGCTTCTGGAACTTCTTGTCGCCGGTCGCCAGCGCCTCGTCGATCATCAGGACGTCGTGGTCCTTGGCCGCGGCGATGGAGAACCGCAGCCGCGCGGCCATGCCCGAGGAGTACGTGCGCATCGGCAGCGTGATGAAGTCGCCCTTCTCGTTGATCCCGGAGAAGTCGACGATGTGCTGGTAGCGCTCCTGGACCTGCTCCCGGCTCATTCCCATGGCCAGTCCGCCGAGGACGACGTTGCGCTCGCCGGTGAGGTCGTTCATCAGCGCGGCGTTGACACCCAGCAGCGAGGGCTGGCCGTCGGTGTAGACCGTGCCGCGCTCGGGCGGCAGCAGTCCGGCGATGGCCCGCAGCAGCGTGGACTTGCCCGAACCGTTGGAGCCGATCAGGCCGATGGCCTCGCCGCGGTAGGCGGTGAAGCTGACGCCGCGCACCGCGTGCACCTCGCGCAGCGCGCGGTTGGCCTTGCCGCGCCGCACTATCCGGTTGAGCGCCGCGGTCGCGCTGCCCTTGCCCTTGGTGCCGCCGTAGACCCGGTAGACGATGTGCACCTCGTCGGCGATCACCGTCGGGATGCCGCCGGTCGCGGGGCTCGGGGCGTTCGGGGAGTCGGCGGGACCGGTGTCCGCTTCGGTTCGCTCAGCCACGGCCATAACGCTCCTCCGCCTTCCAGAAGTACACAAATCCAACGGCCGCCATCAGCAGGGCCCACCCGATCGCGACCGGCCAGACCAGCGGCGGGAGGTTCTCCGTGCTGTACCCGTCGATGAGGGCGCAGCGGATGAGGTCCATGTAGATCGCCGCCGGGTTCCACTGGAGCACGTCCACGACCCACAGGGGCACGTCCCGGTCCTCCAGCATCAGCGGGATGCTGAAGAGCACGCCCGAGGCGTACATCCAGGTGCGCAGCACGAAGGGCATCAGCTGCGCGAGGTCGGGGGTCTTGCTGCCCATCCGGGCGAGGACCAGCGCCAGCCCGGTGTTGAAGACGAACTGGAGCACCAGCACCGGGACGATCAACAGCCAGGACCAGCGCGGCCAGTTGCCGAAGGACAGCACGAAGATGAAGACGATCACCATCGAGTACAGCAGCTGCTGGAGCTGCTGGAGCGAGAAGGAGATCGGCAGCGAGGCCCGGGGGAAGTGCAGCGCCCGCACCAGCCCCAGGTTGCCGGAGATCGCGCGCACACCGGCGAGCGCGGAGCTCTGGGTGAAGGTGAAGACGAACACCCCGATGATCAGGAACGGGATGTAGTCCCTGATGTCCATGCCCCGGCCGGCCCTCAGGATCAGGCCGAAGATCAGGAAGTAGACGCCCGCGTTCAGCAGCGGGGTCATCACCTGCCACAGCTGGCCGAGCTTGGCCTGGCTGTACTGGGCGTGCAGCTTCGCCCGGGAGAACGTCAGGATGAAGTGGCGCCGTCCCCACAGCTGCTTGACGTAGCCGCTCAGTGACGGCCTTGCTCCTGACTGCGACAGCCCGTACTTGGCCGCGAGTTCGGCCGGGGACAGGCCTTCGTCGCTTCCGGGTCGGGGACTGACAGCGACCGCACCGTCGTGCGTTGACTCGCTCACGTTGAAACTTTCGTCCTCACTCTGCAAGGGCTCACAAAAGCTGAGATCCACCGTGAGATGGGGTGGGACCCGATGTTCTCAGATCCGAGCCTGTCAGATGACCGGCGGTCGGCCCAGACGGGCCATCCGCCACACGGTACGCCACCTCATGGCCCGCCTGGGGCCGCTGGAAGTGGTCCAACCCTCCTTGAAACCGCCCAGCCACGCCTTCAGCGCCTGCCAGGAGGGGCGGCGGGCCAGGGTGAGCAGCACCCACACCCCGAGGTAGACCGGGATCAGGGGCAGCGGGAGGTTCCGCCGGGCCAGCCAGACCCGGTTGCGGGCCACCATCCGGTGGTAGACCGCGTGCCGGGAGGGCGAGGTGGTGGGGTGGTGCAGCACCATGTCGGCCCGGTACTCGATGCCCCACCCGCCGTCCAGCGCCCGCCAGGCGAGGTCGGTCTCCTCGTGGGCGTAGAAGAAGTCGCCCGGCAACCCGCCGACCTGCGCCAGGACCTCGGTGCGCACGGCGCTGGCGCCGCCGAGGAAGGTCGTCACGCGCGAGGAGCGCATCGGGTCGGCCGCGCGCAGCCGGGGAACGTGCCGGCGCTGGGTCTCGCCCGTCTCCGGGTCGGCGATCCGGAAGCTGATGATGCCCAGCTCCGGGTCGGCGGTGAACGCCTCCCGGCACAGCCGGGCGGTGTCGGTGCCGGGCAGCAGCCCGTCGTCGTCCAGGAAGAGGACGGCGTCGACCTCCCGGCCGTCGGCTCCGAACGCCTCGACACCGGCGTTGCGGCCACCGGGGATGCCGAGGTTCTCCGGCAGTTCGACGGTGCGCAGCCCGCCGGGCACCTCGGGGAGGTCGGGCAGCGGCGCGCCGTTGCCGACCACCACCACCTCGACCGGCGGCCCCTCCTGCTTGGCTACCGACTCCAGCAGCTCGGCGAGCTCCGCGGGCCGGTTGCCCATGGTGATGACGACCGCGGCGAGGCGGAAGGACTCCGCCGTCCGCGGCTCGGTCTCCCCGTCGGCCCCGGTGCTCACTTCAGCCTCCGGGAGGCGAGGATGGACACCAGGTGGAGCACGGTCTGCAGGACCGCGATAGCGGCGAGCAGCGCGATGCCGAAGCGGGTCCAGAAGATCCCGCCCGCGACCGTGTCGACGATCGCCAGCACCAGGATCAGCAGTGACGCCTCGACCCCGCCGACCAGCCGGTGGAACTTCAGCGCCGCCGCCGCCCGTCGGGCGAGCGCCAGTCCGGAGGAACGGGGCGTGGCCGCCTCGTCCTTGGCCGTCTCCAGTCCGCTGCGTGCCCGTGCGACGTCGACCAGGTCCGTCTCGGCCTTGATGAGGATCGCGCCGAGCGCCGCGACGGCGCCGAGGAAGGCCCACATCCAGTTGGCCGAGGCGCCCTCGCGGGCGAAGAGGTCAGCGCCCCGCAGTCCGAAGCCGACCAGCAGCGCGGCCTCGGCCAGGTAGTGGCCGACCCGGTCCAGGTAGACGCCGGTCACCGAGGTCTGCTTGCGCCAGCGGGCCAACTCGCCGTCCACGCAGTCCAGCAGCAGATAGAGCTGGATGAGCAGGGCTGCGACCAGTGCGCCGGTCAGGCCCGGCACCAGCAGTGCCGCGCCCGCCAGCACACCGGCGACGACCATCAGGTACGTGAGCTGGTTCGGAGTGATCCGGGTGTTCACCAGGTACCTGTCACAGCGAAGCGAAATCTCGCGCATGTACAGGCGGCCTGCCCAGTGCTCGCCGCTGCGCCGGTCCTTGACCCCTTCGGGGTGGACGACCGGTCGGAGTTCAGCTACCGATGGCTTTTGCATAGTCGGCGTACGCGTCCCTGATCTGTTCGGTGGTCAGGTCCAGGTGCTCCAGGATCGTGTAGCGGCCCGGACGGGTCTTGGGTGCGAACTCGACGACGCGGACGAACTCCTCGACGGAGAAGCCGATGTCGGACGGCAGCACGGGCAGCCGGTGCCGTCGCAGCACCTCGGCCATCTGCGCGGACGCCTCGCGGTCACCGCGCAGGTGCATCGCGAACACCGCGCCCAGACCGCACTGTTCGCCGTGGCTCGCGGCCCGCTTGGGGAACGTGAGGTCGAAGGCGTGGTTGATCTCGTGGCAGGCGCCGGAGGCCGGACGGCTGTCGCCGGCGACCGACATCGAGATGCCGGTCAGCACCAGGCCCTCGGCGAGCACCTGCAGGAAGGCGTCGTCGCCCACCCCGCCGGGGTGGCGCAGCACCGCCTCGCCGGCCTGGCGGGCCATGGCCGCGGCCAGACCGTCGATCTGCTCGCCGGTCTCGCGGGCGGACAGCTCCCAGTCCGCCACGGCGGAGATGTTGGAGAGCGCGTCGCCGATGCCCGAGCGCACGAAGCGTGCCGGGGCCTCGCGGATGACGTCCAGGTCGATGACGACGGCGATCGGGTTCGGCACCCCGTACGAGCCGCGCCCGGCGTCGTTGTCGAGAGTGGCGACCGGTGAACACAGGCCGTCGTGCGAGAGGTTGGTCGCCACCGCGACGAGCGGCAGGCCGATGCGGGCGGCGGCGAACTTCGCACAGTCGATGATCTTGCCGCCGCCGAGTCCGACGACCGCGTCGTAGCGGCCGGACTTCATCGCGTCCGCGAGCTGGATCGCGTCGTCCAGAGTGCCGCCGCTCACCTCGTACCAGCTGGCGCCGGGCAGCGCCGGGGCCAGCCGCTCGCGCAGCCGGGCCCCGGAGCCGCCGCTGATCGCGACAGCCAGCTTGCCGGAGGCGGAGATTCGCTGGTCGGCGAGGACGCTCGCCAGGTCGTTCAGCGCGCCCGGACGGATGTCGACGACGACCGGCGAGGGGATGAGCCTCGTCAGTACTGGCACGCGATCTCCCTGCCCTTGGCGAGGTCCTCGTGGTTGTCGATCTCGACCCACCGGACATCGCCGATCGGCTCGATGTCGATGCGGAAGCCGCGGTTGACCAGCTCCTGGTAGCCGTCCTCGTAGTAGAGGTCCGGGTCGCGCTCGAAGGTGGTCTTCAGCGCGTCCGCGAGCTCGTCGGCAGCCTCGCCCTCGATGAGCGTGACGCCGATGTACTCGCCGGTGGCCTCGGCGGGGTCCATCAGCTTGGTGATCCTGCTGACGCCGGTGGCCGGGTCGACGACGACCTTCATCTCCTCGTCGGCCAGGTCCTTGACGGTGTCCAGCGCGAGGATGATCTTCTGGCCCTTGCCGCGCGCGGCGAGCAGGGTCTTCTCGACCGAGACCGGGTGCACGGTGTCGCCGTTGGCGAGGATGACGCTGTGCTTGATGGCGTCACGGGCGCACCACAGGGAGTAGGCGTTGTTCCACTCCTCGGCCTTGTCGTTGTCGATGAGAGTGAGGGTGACGCCGTACTTGGCCTCCAGCGCCTCCTTGCGCTCGTACACGGCCTCCTTGCGGTAGCCGACGACGATCGCCACCTCGGTGATGCCGACCTCGGCGAAGTTGCCGAGCGTGAGGTCCAGGACGGTCAGCGACTCCTCCTGGCCCTCGGGGCCGACCGGCACCAGGGCCTTGGGCAGGGTGTCGGTGTAGGGACGCAGACGCCGTCCGGCGCCGGCGGCCAGCACGAGGCCGATCATGCGGGTTCTCCTGTTTCGTCGTGTACTGCGGGTGCCGTGGAGGACATCCAGAAGCGGATGGACTCCACCAGCACGATGAGTGCCAGCGCCACGGCCAGGGCCGAGATCACCAGCGGGAAACCTTGTCCGTCGAGCCAGTCGGTGCCGAAGGTCGCTGCCGCGACGACCGCGATCAGCACGGTACGTCCCTCGTGCCCCCCGGTGGCGCGCACCAGACCGCGCGGCGGCGCGCCGGTGCCGCCGCGGATGCGGTACACCGTGTCGTAGTGATGGTAGGCGAGAGCCGACACCAGGCCGAAAGCGGCAGGCAAAGCGCCGTTCACCGGATCGTCGGCGTGGGCGAAGCGGTGTGCCAGCAGCAGAACGGTGAGGTACTCGGCGGTGCGGAAGAGCGGCGGCAGCAGCCAGTCCAGTGCGCCCTTGAGTGGACGGGCCGCGGCCAGGCCGGCCAGCACGGCGTACACGAGGGCCACCAGCGGGAGTTGCCAGCCGCCCAGCGGGGCGAACAGCGCGGTGGCGAGCAGTGCGACCGTGCCTGCTCCGGCGAGCACGGGGGCGGGGGCGGGACGGAAGCGGAAGCTGCCCGCCGCCTCGGCCAGCGGCCCCTCGCCGCTCAGCTCCCACAGCGCCCGGGCGGCCCGATCGGTGCGCACCGCCCGGCGGTTGACCGAGCGCAGCACGCGACCGGCCAGGGTGTAGCAGCCGGCCAGCGCACCGGCGACGAGCAGCACGGTGAGGGTGACGCGGGGCGTGGTGAGCGCGGTGAGGACGGCTATCAGCGCCCAGCGTTCGCCGATCGGCAGGATGACCATGCGGCGGGCCCACACGGTCCAGCCGACGCCGTCCAGCCGGTCGGAGAGCGAGGCGGTGGGACTGGTGTTCGCGGTGGCGTCGTGGTTGGCCTCGTTGAAGGCGAAGTCGATGACGTGGCGAACGGTCTGGAGGACCATCGCCCCCAGCGCCAGCCCCCACACGTCCTCCCCGCCGCGGGCGGCGCCGAGCGCGAGGCCGGCGAGGTACGCGTACTCCTTGGCGCGGTCGAAGGTCGCGTCCAACCAGGCGCCGAGCGTGGAGTACTGGAGCGAGTAGCGGGCCAACTGCCCGTCCGCGCAGTCCAGTACGAAGGAGGCGAGCAGCAGCAGGCCGGCCGCCACGAAGCCGGGCCGGGTCCCGGTGGCCGCGCAGCCGGCCGCGACCAGCGCGGTGAGCAGCGAGGCGGTGGTGACCTGGTTCGGGGTGAGCCCGCGGCGGGCGCACCAGCGGGCGACGTAGCGGGAGTACGGGCTGATGCAGTGCGTGGTGAAGAAGCCGTCCCGCGACTTCACCGAGGAACGCAGCCGCACCGCCTCGTCGTCGACGGCGTCCACGGCGTGCAGCGCGTCCAGCCGCTCCTGGCTGTCGGCGGGCGCAGTGGCGACCAGGGTGCCGAACTCGGGGCGGTGCACGGTCAGTTGCTCGCGCTCCAGGGCAGCCGCCAGCTCACCGGTGGGATCGTCGGAGACGGCGGTGTCGACGCTGCGCAGCGCGGTCGTCAGCGCTCCGCGCGCCTTGGTCGTGACGGTGAGCAGTCCGGGCGCCGCGGCGGCCGGGAAGCGGGGGTCGGTGAGGGCCAGACGCAGACTGTGCCGGTGGCCGATGAAACGGGCGTCCACCAGCGCGACGCGGTCGGCCAGGGGGGTGTCGGCCACCAGGGCGGGCACCTCGGCGGGCGCGTTCGCGACGTGCACCGTGAAACCCAGCAAGCGCAGGTCGTCCGCCAGTGACGACCCGGCCACCGGCGGACCGGTGAGAATGGCGGTCGACAGTCGAACTCACTCCTTGGCTGCTGGATCGGACACGGGCCGCGGGCTGCGGCGCCGGGAGCCCGTGGACCGGGTCGGCGCGCGGCGGCCGGTCACCGGCGCCCTGAAAGGGGCGCGGGACATGTCGGCAGAGGCTATCCGATCAGCGCAGGAGTCCATTCACCGCAGGTTCACTCCACCCTCCTTGTCAGGCCACAGACAAGCCGGACGGGCTGCCGCAAGGGCGGCCGGCGGCGGACTCCCCGCGGGCGCGCCCGGGCTCTGACCTGCACCACAAACACGCAGGTCAGAGCAGATGACAACGGTGTTCAGCGTCGCGTTGCAGATACCCCCCACCCGTAGTTCACTGGGGCGCACACCGGGCCGCGGACAGGCCCGCGCAGTCGGCCGATAACAGGCCGGGAACCGACGCAGCCGAACCGACAGCAGGGAGGCGCTCCTCATGGGTGCGGGACACGACCACGGCGGACCGCGACCGCACGGCACCACCGGTACGGCCGCCGCCGCGTACCGCGGTCGGCTGCGGATCGCACTGGGCATCGCACTGGCGCTGCTGGTGGCCCAGGCGGTGGGAGCGTGGCTGACCGGCTCGCTGGCGCTGCTGGCTGACGCCGGCCACGTGGCCACCGACGCCGTGGGGGTCGGCATGGCGCTGCTCGCGATCCACTTCGCCAACCGGCCGACCAAGGCCCGGCGCACCTTCGGCTTCGCACGCGTGGAGATCCTGGCCGCGCTGCTCAACTGCCTGCTACTGCTCGGGGTGGGCGGCTACATCCTCGTCGAGTCCGTCGAGCGCTTCCGCAACCCGGTCGAGGTCCCCGGCGGACTGACGATCGTCTTCGGTGTGGTCGGCCTCGTCCTCAACCTCGTCTCCCTCGCCCTGCTCATGCGCGGGCAGAAGGAGAGCCTCAACATCCGCGGCGCCTTCCTGGAGGTGCTGGCGGACGCACTCGGCTCACTCGCGGTCGTCGTCGCGGCGCTCGTGATCATCACCACGGGCTGGACCCAGGCCGACCCGGTCGCTTCGCTGCTGATCGCGCTTATGATCATCCCGCGTACGCTGAAGCTGGCGCGCGAGGCGGTCGACGTACTGCTGGAGGCCGCACCCAGGAACGTCGACCTGGACGAGCTTCGAACGCACATCCTCGCCGTGCCGGGGGTGGAGGAGCTGCACGATCTGCACGTGTGGACGATCACCTCGGGCATGCCGGTGCTCTCCGCGCACGTCGTCGTCAGCCGCGAGACGCTCAACGACAAGGGGAACGAGCGGGTGCTGCACGAGTTGCAGGACTGCCTCGGCTCGCATTTCGACGTCGAGCACTGCACGTTCCAGCTGGAGCCGCACGGCCATGCCAGGCACGAGAGAAGAGTTTGCCACTGAGCTGGGTAGGACGTCCGCGTCAGCCCACCAGGACAAGGACGAAGGTAGACAGATGGCACAACAGCCCGCGGCTCCGATCATGCTCGAACTGGTCGACGAGAGCGGCACCACGACCGGTACGGCCGAGAAGCTCGCCGCTCATCAGGCCCCGGGGCAGCTGCACCGCGCCTTCTCCGTCTTCCTCTTCGACGAACGGGGACGGCTGCTGCTCCAGCAGCGGGCCCTCGGCAAGTACCACTCCCCCGGCGTGTGGTCCAACTCCTGCTGCGGGCACCCGTATCCGGGCGAACCGCCGTTCGTCGCGGCGGCCCGGCGCGTGGGCGAGGAGCTGGGGATCGCGCCCTCGCTGCTCCAGGAGGCGGGCACCGTCCGCTACAACCATCCGGACCCGGCCTCCGGGCTGGTGGAGCAGGAGTACAACCACCTCTTCGTCGGCCGGGTGACCGCGCCCGCGAAGCCGGCGCCCGAGGAGATCGCCGACCTGGCCTTCGTCACGCCCCAGGAACTCAAGGAACGCCACGACCGCGACGTCTTCTCGGCCTGGTTCATGACGGTGCTCGACGCCGCACGCCCGGGCATCCGCGAGGTCACCCCGTCCGACGCGGGCTGGTAGCGGGCGGAGCGCGGCGGCCACGGGGGCGCCGCGCACCGACTCGCTCACGGCGGGGCGGCAGCCGTACGGATCGGGGCGCACGAACGGGCGGGGCGACGTACGGGGCGGCGCAGGCGTACGGGCTCACGGGGCCGGGCGCCGACCGGCGCGCACCGGAGGGTCAGAGCGTCAGGGGCAGCGGGAGAGCCGCCCAGATGATCTTGCCGCCGGCCGCCGTCTGCTCGACGTCGCAGATGCCGCCGGACTCGTCCACCACGCTCTTGACCAGCAGCAGTCCGCGCCCACCGGTGTGCTGCTGGTCGGGGTCGGCTGCCAGCGCCTTGGGGCGGTAGGGGTGGCTGTCCTCGACGGCGACCTTCACCCACCCGCGGCTCAGGGCGACCTCGACGCCGAGCTCGGGCGACAGCAGGGCCGCGTGCCGCACCGCGTTGGTCACCAACTCGGAGACGATCAGCATCAGTCCGTGCAGCTGGTCGTCCGTCACCGGTGCTTGCTGGCGCTCGATCAGCTCCCGTACGGCTCGCCGTGCACGCGGCACCGACGAGTCCGTCGCCGGCGCGGTGAAGCGCCAGGCACCTTCGTACGGTGCCGGAGGCGGAGCTGAGGTCTGCGACAGCGGAATCCCGCTCTCCATCGTTTCCGGCACCCACCCTCACTACGCGGTTGTCCAGGGACTGGCGCCCGGTCCCGCACCTCGGCGGTACGGCGTCGCGGGCTCTGTCTGACTTCGAGTGTTGGCTGATGCCTCGCCCGCCGGGGGTACTGACCGCAACTGGCGCGGTTTTGCGCCTTCTTGACCTGTCTCGATCATCTGTGACGCCTCAATGGCAGATCACGATCGCTGAGCGTCGGATCTCGGGACCACCCCCTCGATCCATTCGCCCCGGTCGCCCCGATTCGACACGCTCGGTCCACCCGTACCGGCCCCGCCGGAGCACCGATTGCGTGTCTACTGGCAGTAGACGCGCAATCCGCGGTGGAACACCGGATCCGGCGGCCGGTTCAGGCCACCCGACGCGCCAGTAACATAGGCGTCCATGGAGCCAGGTCTGGACTGTTCGACGGCTGAGGGCATCGCCACCATCACTCTGCGCAACCCCGCCAAGCGCAATGCCATGACCCCGTCGATGTGGCGCGAACTCC
Organism: Streptomyces sp. XM4193; assembly: GCF_023072595.1. Classification (GTDB taxonomy): domain Bacteria; phylum Actinomycetota; class Actinomycetes; order Streptomycetales; family Streptomycetaceae; genus Streptomyces. Next base: position 471,536 of record NZ_JALLGK010000004.1, on the reverse strand, counting down.
CGCCGCTGCTGGCGGAGTTGGCAGACTCGCCACAGGTGCACGCGGTGGTGCTCACCGGGTACGGCGCCACCTTCTGCGCGGGCGCCGACATCGGCAGTTTCAGCCCGGACGTCGATGTCCAGGACCTCGCGGTGCGCGCCGAGGAGGCGCTGGCCGCCTTCCCCGGCCCGACCCTGGCCGTGGTGCGCGGCCACTGCGTCGGCGGCGGGGCGCAGCTCGCGGTCGCCTGCGATCTGCGGTTCGCCGACGAGGACGCCCGGTTCGGCGTCACCCCGGCCAGGCTCGGAGTGGTGTACGCCGCCTCCTCGACGCAGCGGCTGGTGCGCCTCGCGGGCCCTTCGGCGACCAAGCACCTGCTGTACTCCGCGGAGTTGATCGGCGCCGCCCGCGCGCTGCGGATCGGACTGGCCGACGAGGTCCTTCCGGCGGGGGCGCTGGAGGCCAGGGTCGCGGAGTTCACCGCGCTGCTCGTCTCGCGCTCCCGGCTGACCCAGTTCACCGCCAAGGAGTACGTCGACGGACCGCCGGATGCGGCCCGGCAGCGGCACTGGGAGCAAGTCGCCCGCGAGAGCGGTGAGTTGACGGAGGGCGCCGCGGCGTTCCTGGAGCGTCGTCCGGCTCGTTTCCCCTGGTCGCCCTAGGGTCCGCCGACCGCGTCCAGCCGGCTCGCAAGCGCGACGCAGGACCCGGCGACGGGCCGTGGACCCGCCACGACCGATCCCGCCGCGCGGTTTGTCGGCGCCACGTCCACCGCAGTCAGCCGGCCTCCCCGTCGACCAGATCGATCACCAGGTCCCGGACCGCGTGCAGGGCCGGATTGCCGTCGTTCGCCCGCCAGGCGGCGACGAGTTCGACCGGTTCGCCCTCCACCCCGGCCACCTCGCGCAGCACCACTCCGTCCAGGCCGAGCGCCTCGGCCGCGCGCGGCACCAGTGCCAGGCCCAGCCCCGCGCGCACCAGCGCGAGGATCGTGTGCACCTGGCTGACGTGGTGCACGTACCAGGGCAGGACCGCGGCCCCGCGGAAGACGCCGGCCAGCACCTCGTAGAAGTAGCGGGCCTCGGCGGGTGAGTACATCACGAAGGGTTCGCCGTCCAGATCGCGCACATGCGGCCGGCGTCCGGGATCCGCGAGCGGGTGGCCTGCGGGGATCGCGGCCAGCAGGGCCTCCCGGTGGAGCGGACGGTGGGCCAGGCCGGTACCGGGGACCGGGGGGCGGACCAGTGCGAGGTCGAGCTCTCCCGAGCGCAGCTCATCCAGCTGCACCCCGGACACCCGCTCGCGCAGCACCAGGTCGACTCCGGGCAGCCGCTCCTGGATCCCCCCGACGATGCTGTCCAGCACCGAGTGCGCCGCGGAGGCGGTGAAGCCGAGCGCCACCGTCCCGATCTCCCCCTCGGGAACCCGGCGGACCGAGAGGGCCGCCTGTTCGGAGAGGCCCAGAATGCGCCGGGCGTCGCCGAGGAACGCCCGCCCGGCGGCAGTGAGCCTCACCGAGCGCCCGGCGCGGTCGAACAGCTCGACGCCCAGCTCGCGCTCCAGCAGCTGAATGCGGCGCGAGAGCGGCGGCTGGGTCATGGAGAGCCGCTCCGCCGCCCTGCCGTAGTGCAGGGTTTCGGCCACGGCCACGAAGCTTTCCAGCTGACTCAAGGTGAACATCGATCCATTATGGGCATCGATCGATGCCCAAGAAGTGTTGGACGTGCATCGGTTTCGTTCCTATGGTCATCGCAATCGACCGTCTCGCACGTTCCGCGGAAGGAAACACCGATGCCCTCCACCACCCCGACCGAGCTTGCCGAACGCCTTGGCAAGGGGCTGCTGTCGTTTCCCGTCACGCACTTCACCGAGGACCTGGAGTTCGACGAGCCCGCCTACCGCGAGAACATCGCCCGCATGGGCCGGTACGACGTCGCCGCGCTCTTCGCCGCCGGCGGCACCGGGGAGTTCTTCTCCCTCACCCCGCAGGAAGTCGGCCGGGTGCTGCGCGCGGCCGTGCAGAGCGCCCCGTCCGGCACCCCGATCCTCGCCCCCGCCGGGCACGGCACCGCACAGGCGGTCGCGATGGCCCGCGACGCGCAGGACGCCGGGGCCGACGGGCTCCTCCTCTTCCCCCCGTACCTGACCGAGGCCTCCGCGGAGGGCCTGACCGCACACGTGCGGGCCGTCTGCGAGGCGACCTCGCTGGGCGTGGTGCTCTACAGCCGGGCCAACGCGGTCTACTCCCCGGAGACGGTCGCCGAGCTCGCCGAGACCTGCCCCAACCTCATCGGGCTCAAGGACGGCGTCGGCGACCTCGAACTGATCACCCAGATCCACTCCCGGCTGGGCGAGCGGCTCGTCTACGTCGGCGGACTGCCCACCGCGGAGACCTTCGCGCTGCCGTACCTCGAGCTGGGCGCCACCACCTACAGCTCGGCCATCTTCAACTTCCTCCCCGAGTTCGCGCTGGCCTTCTACGACGCCGTGCGGCAGCGGGACCGCAAGAAGGTCCGCCTGCTGCTGGACCGGGTGGTGCTCCCCTACACCGCCATCCGCGACCGCAGGTCGGGCTACGCGGTGAGCATCGTCAAGGCGGGCATGGACCTGACCGGACACCCTGCCGGCCCGGTGCGACCGCCGCTGACCGATCTGGACGAGTCCGAGCGCGAGTTGCTCGCCGACGTCATCGCCGCCGCCCGCGCCGCCCTGGACTGAGCCACCGTCCCGGACGACCACCAGCCACCCACCAAGGAGAGATCCCGTGTCCACACCCCTCGGGCCCAGGCCCACCGGCTCGATGGTCATCGGCCCCGAGCCCGTCCGCGGTACGGGCGAGGAGCTGCGGTCCGCCGACCCCCGTACCGGTACGGACCTCGAACCGGGCTTCCCCGCGGCCTCGCAGGAGCAGATCGAACGCGCCTGCGCGCTCGCCGAGAGCGCAGCCGCGCCCTTCCGGGCGGCCGGCGCCGAGCGGCGTGCCGCCTTTCTCGACCGGGTCGCCGAGCTGCTGGACGAGCGTCGCGAGGCGCTGGTGGAGCGCGCGCACGCCGAGACCGCGCTGCCACTGCCCCGGCTCAACGGTGAAGTCGGCCGCACCAGCGGTCAGTTGCGGCTCTTCGCCACCGAGCTGCGGTCCGGCGACTGGCAAGGTGCACGGATCGACCCGGGGCAGCCGGGCCGCGAACCGCTGCCGCGCCCCGACATCAGGCAGCGCCGGATCGGCGTGGGTCCGGTCGTGGTCTTCGGCGCGAGCAACTTCCCGCTCGCCTTCTCCACTGCCGGTGGCGACACCGCCTCCGCGCTCGCCGCCGGATGCCCGGTGATCGTCAAGGCGCACCCCGCCCATCTGGGCACGGCGGAGCTGGTGGCCCGCGCGGTCGGTGAGGCCGCCGTGGAGACGGGGATGCCCGCGGGTGTCTTCTCCCAGCTGGTGGGAGCCGGGCACGCGATCGGCAGCCGTCTCGTCGGCGATCCGCGGATCCGTGCCGTCGGCTTCACCGGTTCGCGCGCGGGCGGACTGGCGCTCGCCGCCGTCGCCGCGGCCCGGCCGGTGCCGATCCCGGTGTACGCCGAGATGTCCAGCGTCAACCCCGTACTCCTGCTGCCGGCGGCGCTGGAGACGCGCGGCGCCGAGCTGGGCGCGGCCTTCGCCGGGTCCCTGACGCTGGGCGCGGGGCAGTTCTGCACCAACCCCGGTGTGGTCCTGGCCGTGGAGGGGCCGGCGCTGGAGGCGTTCATCTCGGCCGCCGTCGAGGCCGTCGCCGCGGACCCCGGGGCCACCATGCTCACCACCGGGATCGCCGAGCACCACCGCACCGCCGGGGACACGCTCGCCGGTGCCGAGGGCGTGACGGAGCTGGCCCGCGGAGGCATCGCCGACAGCACGGCGTCCGGCAGCGCCCGGCTGCTGAGCGTCGACGGCGCGCGGTTCGCCGCCGATCCGGCGCTGCAGCGGGAGGCGTTCGGTGCCACCTCGCTGGTGGTGCGCTGCGCCGACCTCGCCGAACTGACCGCAGCGGTCGAGTCCCTGGAGGGGCAGCTGACCGCGACCGTGCACGCCGACGAGGCCGACCACGGGCTCGCGGCGGAACTGCTGCCGCTGCTGGAGGAGCGGGCCGGACGCATTCTGTTCAACGGCTGGCCGACCGGTGTGGAGGTGGGCCACGCGATGGTGCACGGCGGTCCGTTCCCTGCCACCACCGATCCCCGCACCACCTCCGTCGGGACGCTCGCCATCGAGCGCTTCCTGCGCCCGGTCGCGTACCAGGAGGTGCCGGCCGCGCTGCTGCCCCCGGAGCTGCGCGACGACAACCCGCTCGACGTCCGGCGCCGGGTCGACGGCGAATCCGCACAGGGTCCGCTCGGCGCTCGGGGCGGTACGCCGGAAAGCACCCGGTAGAAGTCCGCTCGCGGACCGAACCGATGTCCGACCGGCCTTGTTCGCCACCACCCCCAGGGGTGATCCTTCCAGTGTTGTGAGGACGAAATGACACCACGACGGCATACGCCGTTCCGCTCCAAATCCGGAATGCGGACCGCCACGCGGACCGGAGCCGAAACCACCGCTCCGCATTCGCACTTCCGGACAGCCACCGCGCCGCTGCTCCCGCGCGACGCACTATGTGACGGGTGCTGCCATGGCCACTCCTGAAATCAGCAGTTCCGGCGCCGAGCGCGCCCGCCCGGTGCAGCAGCCGCCCGCGCCCGTCGAACCGGAGAGTCCGCGGCCGAGCAGATTCAACCGCGACGCCGTCGTCGCCGCGGCGAAAGCGGCAGCCGGCATCGTCGGACTGTTCACGGTGTGGCAGATCCTGGTGATGGTCCTCGATCCGCCCGACTATCTCTTCGTCGGTCCGGTGTCGGCTTTCGCCGAACTCGCGGAACGGCCCGGGTACTTCGCCGAGAACACTTTCGTCACCCTGCAGGAGGCGCTCGCCGGATTCGCGCTCGGCACGGCGCTGGGCATTCTGTGCGGGGCCGCGCTGCACTACTCGAAAACGATGCGGAGTTTCCTCTACCCGGCGCTCATCGCGATCGACACCATCCCCAAGGTCGCGCTCGCCCCGCTGTTCATCGTCTGGTTCGGGTTCGGTTTCGAGTCGAAGGCCTTCGTCGCCATGGCGATCGCGTTCTTCCCGCTGGTGATCAACACCTACGACGGCCTCAGCTCCGTCCCGCACGAACTCCAGGAGCTGGCGCGGATCAACCGGGCCTCCCGCTGGAAGAAGATGACGAAGATCGACTTCATCTACGCGGTCCCCTCGATCTTCTCCGGCGCGAAGATCTCCATCTCGCTCGCGGTCGGCGGCGCGGTCGTCGGTGAGTTCATCGCCGGTTCCAAGGGGTTGGGGTACGTCATCCTCCTCGCCAACAGCCAGGTCGACCTGCCGTCGATGTTCGCGGCCTTCATCGTGCTCTCCGCCATCGCGCTGGCGCTGTTCTTCATCGTCGATCTCACGGGGCGGAAGCTGGCCCCGTGGAAAAACCACGCGAAGTGACCGCGCGGACAGGAGGCACGAATGCGTAGACCCACTCGCACCATCGCCGCGCTGGTCGGAATGGCGGTGCTGGCCACCGTCTCGGGCTGCACGGGCGGCGGCGGAAAGAACTCCATGACCCTGATGCTCGACGTCGGGTACCTGCCCAAGCACGCGCCGTTCATAGCGGCTGCCAAGCGCGGGTTCTTCAAGGAGGAGGGCCTCGATCTCACGGTGATGCCGGGATCGGGCTCGACCAACACGGTGACCTCCGTGGTCACCGGGAAGGTCGACGCCGGCTGGGCCGACTTCGGCGCCACGGTCACCAGCCAGGGCAGGGGCGCCGAGGTCAAGCAGGTCAATCTGCTCCAGGCGAGGTCCGCGTACGCGGTGGTCGCGCTCGCGGGAACCGGCATCGAGGACTGGTCGGACCTGCGCGGCAAGACCGTCGCCACCGAGGGCGGCGGCGCCATGACCGCGATGTGGCCGCTGGCGCTGCGCAAGCTCGGGTTCGACAAGAAGGACGTCGACATCGTCGCCGCCTCCAGCGCGTCGAAGATCCCCGGCCTGCTCGCCGGCCAGTGGGACGCCAACCTCGCGCTTTACGTCTCCGACGAGCCCGCGGTCGACGCCCTGGACCGCGAGTCCGTGGTGCTGAAGTGGTCCGATCTGGGCATCGACCTCTACGGCAACGGAATCGTCATGTCCGACGAGAAGCTGAAGAAGGACCCGGAACAGGCTCGGAAATTCAACCGAGCCATGCAGAAAGGGTTTCTCTGGTCCTGCCAGAACCCCGAGAAGGCCGCCGAGGACTTCCAGAAGGAGGTCTCGGGATACGAGACCTCCACCATCACCCTTGCCATCGACGCACAGTGCGGTCTGAACTGGAGCAAGGGAAAGAGCGGGACGCCGAAGAAGTACGGCGTGATGGACGACACCGGCGTCGGCGAAGCCATCGACATCGCCCGCAAGTACCTCGGACTTCCTGCCGGGAGCAAACTCTCACCGGCGGACGTCTACAGCAATTCCTACATCGATCCGCTGCGCTCCGACGAGAAGATCCAGGCCCCGTGACGGCCGGACGGGAAGTCTCATGAAGAACGAGTACGCCATCTCGGTCAACAACGTGGGAAAGACCTACCGTTCGCGCGGAGGTCGTGGGAACACGGTGCTGAAAGGGCTCGACTTCCATGTCGAACCCGGCCAGTTCGTCTCGATCGTCGGCCAGTCCGGCAGCGGCAAAACCACTCTGCTCAAGACGATCTCGGGTCTCCAGGAGCCCACCGAGGGCGAGATCCTCGTCCAGGGCAGGCCGATCCGCGAAGGGATCGAGGACATCGCGATGGTGTTCCAGGGGCCGGTACTGCTGCCCTGGCGCAACAACATCGACAATGTGCTCCTGCCGCTGGAGTTCCGCGGCACCCGCACCGCGGAATCGCGCCGGTACGCGCAGGAGTTGCTGGAGATGGTGGGCCTTGGGAACAAGGCCAAGGACTACTCGTACGAGCTCAGCGGCGGAATGCAGCAGCGGGTGGCGATCTGCCGCGCACTGGTCTCCCATCCCAAACTGCTGCTCATGGACGAGCCGTTCGGCGCGCTCGACGCCATGACCCGCGATTCGATGAACTTCGAGATCCAGCGGATCTGGCAGAACACCGGATGCAGCGTCCTCTTCGTCACCCACAGCATTCCCGAGGCCGTGTGGCTGGGAGACCGCGTGGTCGTCGTCGGAGACCGGCCGGGCCGGATCGTCGCCGACATCACCATCGACATTCCGCGACCGCGCGGCAAGGAGCACCGGTTCTCCCCCGCGTTCTCCGACTACACGACACAGATCGAATCGCACATCGGCGTCGTGACCGGAATCAGCTGACCGCCGCACATTCGCTCGCCGCCACCGAAACAGACATCGAAGGAGCCCCATGCTGCGCATCACCGCAGACGTGTCACAGGTCGAGGAGAGGTACGGGCTCGACGCCCGCAAGAGCCTGCTCTTCTCGGCGATCCGCCTCGACTCCCGTCCCTTCGTCGCTCCGCTGATCGCCCGCGACGACCGGGGCGAGGAAGTCCTGCTGGTCCGCCAGCAGGAACAGGGCAACGCGCTCTCCGCCGGGGTGCCGAAGGAGCGGATGAGGTTCTACGCCCCCTGGGTCACGATCGACCCCCGCATCGTCGCCGACACCCCCGCGGCCGAGTCGCTGACGAGCCTGGTGCGCGAACTGGCGGGCGGCGAGCCGGTCACCCTCGCCGCCGACGTCGTCCTCAGCCACTTCCGCGCGCTCTCCGGCGAGGTCGGGCTCGTCGTCGAGGACCGGGAGGAGGTGCCGGTCACGGCGTACGAGATCGACCGCGAGGAGGTTCTGAACCGGTTCGCGGCCTGGCGCGAGACCGGAGTGCGCACGGCGCGCAGGCTCATCGAGGGCGTCGGGCATCTGGACGGCCTGGCACAGGAGTTCACCCATGACCGGGACACCCGCTACTCGGCGCTGGCGAGCCTCGCGGCGCAACGCTCGGTGGACGCGGTGCTCCTCGCGGCAACCCCGAACTTCACCGAGGTGACCGGCTTCGCCCAGCCACCGGGCGCGCTCGCCCTGTGGACCGCGCCGGAGGGCAGGTTGCTGGTGCTGGCGCCGGAAGGCGCCGGCGAAGTGCCGGGCACGGTGGTCGGCCGGTACGCGGGTACGGGCGCCGCGGTCCGCGAGCTCGCGCCCGGCCTGCGGATCGGGGTCGAGGAGGAGTGGATCGACGTCGGTCTCGCCCGGGAGCTGGAGCGCGCGGGCGCCGAGCCGGTGCCCGTCTCGGGCGACCTCGCCCACTGGCGCGACACCCGCGACGACGAGGACCTCGCCTTCCAGGTCGTCGCCGCCCGCGCCAGCGTGTTCGCCATCGAGGAGGCGCTCGCCTGGGCCGAGGAGGGCCTGGCGGGCGGCAGCTCCTTCACCGAACTGGACATCAACGCCGTCTACCTGGAGAAGATCGCCGAGTTCCGCACGGCCAACGACATCCCCTTCGGGATCGAGCCGTACTTCACCAACCTCCACTCCTCCAACCGGATGCTCTTCCCCGGACCTCCGGTCGACTTCCCGATCAACGACGAGACGACCTGCATCCAGCTCGACGCCGGAGTGCGCATCGTCTTCGACGGGGTCAACGTCGCCACCTCCGACATGGCCCGCTCGCTGCCCCGCACCCCGGGCGCGAAGGAGGCGTACCGCTTCTTCTTCGACGTGGTGCGCGAGGGCATCATCGGCCAGCTCCGGCCCGGAGTGGTCTGCGAGGACGTGCACGAGGGCACCCTGCGCTATCTGGCACCGCATCTGGAGCGCATGGTGGAGATCGGGATGCTCGGCCGGGACGTCGACTTCAACACCGAGTACCGCAAGCGCAACGTCGGGCATCTGATGGGGAAGCAGGAGTCGTTCGCCAACGAACTCCGGCCGGGCTACAAGCACGTCCTGCAGGTGGGGTCCTACGGGGCGGCGGAGATCCCCTGGCGCTACGAGAACGCGGCGATCGGCACCGAGGACCTCTGGTACATCGGCCGGGACCGCACCTACATCCTGAGCATGCGATGAGCGCCCGCCGCGAGCGCGACAGCGCCCGGACGCCCGCGTTCGAGCGTCGGGGGAGGCAACTGTGAGCGAGTCACCGGACAGGACCCGGATCCGGGAGCGGCTCACCGCTCTCGGGATCGAGCTGCCGACCCTCGGCGCACCCCGCTACGCGTACGAGGCGACCACCCGATGGGGTGAACTCCTCTTCGTCTCCGGTCAGATATCCCGCACCGGGTCCGGCGAGATCCTGCGCGGGCGGCTCGGCGAGGACGCCACCGTGGAGGAAGGAGTGCGGGCGGCACGGACCGCCGCGCTCAACCTCCTGTCGCGGGTGGAGGAGGCGATCGGCCTCGAACGGGCGCGCGTGCTCAAGCTCAATGCCTGGGCGGCGAGCGCACCGGACTTCGTCGACCAGCCCACCGTCGTGGACGGCGCCTCTGGGCTGCTGATCGAGGTGCTCGGCGACGCGGGACGCCACGCCCGTACCGCCCTGCCCACCCAGGTGCTCCCCCAGGGAGCGCTGGTGGAGCTGGACGCCACCGTCGCGATCCTGCCGGCCGCGGGCTCGCGGTAGCAGGCTCGCAGCAGCCGGCCCGGCGCCGGTGGTTCGCCCGGCCCGCGCGGCACCTCGCCGCAGCGGCCGGACAGCCGGCCCGGCGCCGGTGGGGCCCGACGGTCGGTCCCCCCCCCCTGCGCCGGACGCGGACGTCCGACCCAGGGGACGGCGGCCGGTCGGGCGCCCGCGGTCCTGTCCACCGCGGGCACCCGACCGGTCGCGCCATCTCTTCGGCCGCCCGAAATCGCCGCGTCCTCCGGGCCGTTGACCCGCCCCACCGCTCGGGCGCCGCTCGCGCCCCGAGCTCAGAGACCGAGGCCGACCTCGCGCAGCTCCCGGACGATCTCCGCCGGAGCAGTGGCCGGCGAACCGGCGCGAAACGGCGGCGCCGGGTCGTACTCGATCATCAGCTGGATGCGCTGGGCGACGTGCGCGCCGGCGAGTTCGGCGGCGAGACCGAGCCCCATGTCGATACCGGCCGAGACACCCGCCGCCGTCACGTACTTCCCGTCGGTGACCACCCGTTCGGAGACCGGGAAGGAGCCGAGTGTGGCCAGATGCTCCAGCGCGAGCCAGTGGGTGGTGGCGCGCCTCCCCTCCAGCAGCCCCGCGTCGGCGAGCAGCAGCGAACCGGTGCACACCGAGGCGGTCACCGTGGTGTACGGGTCGACCGCACGCAGCCAGGGCACCACGTCCTCCCGGGCCGCGGCGACGTTCTCCGGCGGGCCGCCCGGCACCACGACGACGTCGGGGCGCGGGACCTCGTCGAAGCCGGCGCCCGCGACCAGGGTCAGCGCCCCGCCGTCGTTGGTGACCGGTCCGGGGCGCGCGGCGACGAAGACGGTACGGGCGCCGGGCAGATTGCTCAGCGTCTCGTAGGGGCCGACGGCGTCCAGCGAGGTGAAGCCGGGGTAGAGCACGATGGCGACAGTGGGCTCCGCGGGGAGCTCCGAGAACGTCATGGAGTGTTCCTTTCCTCACGATGGGTGACAACCCGACCGCTGGGCGCGGCAGGGCCGTTGACGACTGGTCGGGTGCGTCGGACGGGTCGGACGGCCGGGGTGGGTGGGCCCGTGGCTTCGGCGGCTGGACGGAAGCGGGGGCCGCCGCGCCGCGCACGGGTCAGGGGCCGGCTGCCGGGCTGTCGAAGCGACGGCGGTACTCGGCGGGCGGCAGCCCGAGGGCGGCGAGGAAGGCGCGCCGCATGGCCTCCGGCGTGCCGTAGCCGCAGGAACGGGCGATCTCCTCGACACCGTCGCCGGTGTCCTCCAGCCGTTGCCTGGCGAGTTCGAGTCGTACGCCGGCGACGTAGCGCGCGGGAGTGGTGCCCACCTCCTCGCGGAAGGCGCGGGCGAAGTGGCGCGGGGAGAGGGCGGCGCGCTCCGCCAGCGCGGGCACGCTCAGATCCGCCTCGGGGTGCTCGGAGATCCACGACTGGACCTCGCGGAGCGGCTCGCGCGCGGCGGTCTGGGCGGCGAGCTGCGCGCTGAACTGGGCCTGGTTTCCCGGCCGGCGCAGGAAGACGACGAGCATCCGCGCGACGGTCAGCGCGATCCGCCGCCCGAGATCCTCCTCCACGAGGGCGAGCGCCAGGTCGATTCCGGTGGTGACCCCGGCCGAGGTGGACACCCGGCCGTCGCGTACGAAGATCGCGTCCGGCTGGACGTCGATTCCGGGGTTCGCCCGTGCCAGGCCCTCGCAGTGGGCCCAGTGCGTGGTGGCGCGCCGGCCGTCGAGCAGCCCTGCCCGGTCGAGGACGAAGGCGCCGGTGCAGACCGAGGCGAGCCGTTCGATCCTGGGCGCCCGACGGCGCACCCAGTCGGCGATCTCCGGCTGCCCGCCCCTGGTTCCGGGGCCGCCGGGGACGATCAGGGTGTGCGGGGTGCGGGCCGAGGGCAGCGCCCCGTCCGGCTCCAGGCGCACCCCGCAGGTGCTGGTGACCGCACGGCCGTCCCAGGAGGCAGTGCGGACGGTGTACCCGGGCCGCCCCTCGGCCGCGGCGAAGTCGTTCGCCGCGGCGAAGACCTCCAGGGGGCCGATGACGTCGAGGCTCTGCACCCTGTCGAAGAGGGCGCACAGCACGGGGCGGGAGCGCATACGGACATCCTTGGGGCCCGGTCGCGTTGGCGGCAAGGACGAGCTCCCCACCTTTTCGGCCATCGACGAGGCCGGCCGTGCCGAACTAAGCGACCGCTGCGTAACATCCGCACCATGACTCTCCAAGACGAGCGCGCCGGCCGCCGCTGCCACAGCGTGGTCAACCCGATCCACTCGGCGATCTACTTCGCGAAAGAGATCAACGAGCACTACGCCGCCGCCGGTGTGAGCGACCCGCTCTCCGCCTATCTGGCCGCCCGGGCGGCTCCGATGGGCGCCGTGGGCGCCGGCACGGTCACCGCGACCTTCTACTCCTTCGGCCACCGGGTGATCTCCGAGCGGGTGCCTCGGCTGTGGGAGACGATCACCCCGCAACAGGCTCTGAAGACCCGGCTGGAGGCGGTGGACGCACTGCTGCGGCGCCTCTGGGGCGAGGACGGTGTCGCCTCCGACGAGGTCTCCGAGGCTGCGGAGCTGGCGCTGCGCGCTGCCGAGGCCTGCCGCCGGGAAGCACGTCCGCTGTACGCGGGCAACGCCGACCTGCCGGTGCCCGAGGCGCCGCACCTGGCGCTGTGGCACGCCTGCACCCTGCTGCGGGAGCACCGCGGCGACGGCCACCTCGCCGTACTCGCGGGCGCCGGTCTCAGCGGCCTGGAGGCCCAGGCCACCCACACGGCCAGCGGTCGGGGCATGAGCACCGGCTGGGTGCTGCGCACCCGCGGTTTCACCCGGGAGGAGTGGGAGCAGACGCTGGAGGGCCTGACCGCCCGCGGACTGCTCACCGCCGACCACGAGTTGACGGAGGAGGGGCTCGGGCTGCGCAAGGAGATCGAGCGCCGCACGGACGAGCTGGACCGTGCGCCGTACGAGCACCTGGGCGCCACCGGTGTGGCCCGGCTGACCGAGCTGGCCGGCCAACTCACCCTGAAGGCCGCCGAGTCGGGGGCGTTCCCGCAGGACCTGATCGGCAAGTAGCCGGACGCGGCGGCCGAGGGAGGCCGCCGCTGTCGGTGCCGCCTGCCACAATGCGGGGCGTGAGCGCATCAACAGTGTCCATCGAAGCCAGGATCGCCGACGAGCTGGAAGTACGGGAGCGGCAGGTCCGGGCCGCCGTCGAGCTGCTCGACGGCGGCTCGACCGTGCCCTTCATCGCCCGGTACCGCAAGGAAGCAACCGAGATGCTCGACGACGCGCAGCTGCGCGCGCTCGAGGAACGGCTGCGGTATCTGCGGGAGTTGGAGGAGCGCAGGACGGCGATCCTCGAATCGGTGCGGAGCCAGGGCAAGTTGGACGAGGCGCTGGAGTCCCGCATCCGGGCCGCCGAGTCCAAGGCCCGACTGGAGGACATCTACCTCCCCTACAAGCCCAAGCGCCGTACGAAGGCCCAGATCGCCCGCGAAGCCGGCCTGGAGCCGCTCGCCGACGCACTGCTGGCGGACCCGGGCACCGAGCCGACGGAGTCCGCACAGGCCTATGTGGACGCCGAGCGGGGAGTGGCCGACCCGGCCGCGGCCCTGGAGGGCGCGAGGTCGATCCTCACCGAGCGCTTCGGTGAGGACGCCGACCTGATCGGCGAGCTGCGCGAGCGGATGTGGCGCCAGGGGCGGTTGACGGCCTCGGTGCGGGAGGGCAAGGAGCAGCAGGGCGCGAAGTTCGCCGACTACTTCGACTTCGCCGAGCCGTTCACCGAGCTGCCCAGCCACCGGGTGCTGGCGATGCTGCGGGGCGAGAAGGAGGAGGTCCTCGACCTCGGTCTCGATCCGCTGGCCCCGGGAGAGGCCGAGCAGGCGGGCCCGACCCCGTACGAGGTGGCGATCGCGGACCGCTTCGGCATCCAGGACCGGGGGCGCCCCGCTGACAAGTGGCTGCGCGAAACGGTGCGTTGGGCCTGGCGCACCAGGGTGCTGGTGCATCTGGGCATCGATCTGCGGCTGCGGCTGCGGCAGTCGGCCGAGGACGACGCGGTCGGCGTCTTCGCCTCCAACCTCCGCGATCTGCTGCTCGCCGCGCCGGCCGGCACCCGCTCCACGATGGGGCTGGACCCGGGGCTGCGGACGGGTGTGAAGGTCGCCGTGGTCGACTCGACCGGCAAGGTGTCGGCCACCAGCACGATCTACCCGCACGCCCCGGCGAACAAGTGGGACGCCTCGCTCGCCGTGCTGGCGGCGCTGGCGAAGGAGCACTCCGTCGACCTGGTGGCGATCGGCAACGGCACCGCCTCCCGGGAGACCGACCGCCTCGCCGGCGAACTCATCACCCGCCACCCGGAGTTGAACCTCACCAAGGTGATGGTCTCCGAGGCCGGCGCCTCGGTGTACTCCGCCTCCGAGTACGCCTCGCGCGAGCTTCCGGAGCTGGACGTGTCGCTGCGCGGCGCCGTCTCCATCGCCCGTCGGCTCCAGGACCCGCTGGCGGAGCTGGTCAAGATCGACCCCAAGTCGATCGGTGTCGGCCAGTACCAGCACGACCTCGCCGAGACCAAGCTCTCGCGGTCGCTGGACGCCGTCGTCGAGGACTGCGTGAACGGCGTCGGAGTGGACGTCAACACCGCCTCGGCGCCGCTGCTCTCCAGGGTCTCGGGCATCAGCCCGACCCTCGCCGAGAACATCGTCTCCCACCGGGACGCCAACGGCCCCTTCCACAGCCGCAAGGAGCTCAAGTCCGTCGCCAGGCTGGGGCCCAAGGCCTTCGAGCAGTGCGCCGGCTTCCTGCGCATCCGCGGCGGCGAGGACCCGCTGGACGCCTCCAGCGTGCACCCGGAGTCCTATCCGGTGGTGCGCAGGATGGCCGGCCGGACGGGCGGCGCGGTGGGCGATCTGGTGGGCAACACCGCGGTGCTGCGCTCGTTGAGGCCGGATCAGTTCGTGGACGAGACCTTCGGACTCCCGACGGTGACGGACATCCTGCGGGAGCTGGAGAAGCCGGGTCGCGACCCGCGGCCGGCGTTTCGCACCGCGACCTTCAAGGAGGGCGTCGAGAAGATCGGTGACCTCGCCGAGGGCATGGTCCTCGAGGGAGTGGTGACCAATGTCGCCGCCTTCGGGGCGTTCGTGGACATCGGCGTGCACCAGGACGGCCTGGTGCACGTCTCGGCGATGTCGAAGAACTTCGTGAAGGACCCCAGGGAGGTGGCGGGGCCCGGCGATATCGTCCGGGTGAAGGTGCTCTCGGTCGACGTGGAGCGCAAGCGCATCTCGCTGACCCTGCGGCTGGACGACGAGGTCCCGGCGGCGGGCGAGCGTCCCCGGGGCAGGGGCGACGCCTCCGGCCGGCGCGGCGGCGCGGAGGGCGGCGGTGGCGGCCGGGGCCGTTCCGGCGCGGGCCGCGAGGACGGCGGCGGCAGGCGGCAGGCAGGCGCGGGCCGCGGCGCCAAGGGCGGCGGCGCGGGTCGGCGCGAGGCTGCGCCGAGCGGCGCGATGGCCGACGCCCTGCGCAAGGCCGGGCTGCTGGACGGCCGCGGCTGAGCCGGTTTCGAGGCGGTACGGCTGCCCGGCTCTGCTGTCGGGGCTGTCGGGGCTGTCGGGGCTGTCGGGCAGCCGTACCGGACGTGCCCGCGCGCCGGCTCTTATTCCGTTGACTCGCCCCGTCGGGCGTCCTACGGTCGTCCGTGGCCCTGTCGTCGAGGTGAGGAGAGGC
This sequence comes from Streptomyces sp. XM4193, assembly GCF_023072595.1. GTDB lineage: Bacteria > Actinomycetota > Actinomycetes > Streptomycetales > Streptomycetaceae > Streptomyces. Next base: position 456,234 of record NZ_JALLGK010000004.1, on the reverse strand, counting down.
CGTTGCGCATCTGAGGTCATGAGACACCGTGTGCCCCTGGTGGCGACCGTGCACGTGCACATTCCGTGCGCCGGTTCGGCCCCTTCCCGCCGAGAAGCGTTCTGCTTCCCGCGGCGGACTCCACGTGTGTGACCTCGGAATGCGAGCCGTCTCCCGGCCCCATCCGTCCTCGCCCTCTCAAGGGCCGGGTGTCTCCTGTGCTGCTCCCCATTTCGCTCGACGGCCGCAGGAGGCCTCATGTCATTCGCGTCATCCTCCGCTCCCCCTCCCCCGCGCCCGGTCGACAGCGGCGGACCCGGCGCTGCCTGGTCCGTGCTCGCCGACGGGCTCACCTTCGCCTGGCCGGACGGCTCCCCGGTCTTCGAGGACCTCAGCGTCAGCTTCGGCTCCGGCCGCACCGGGCTCGTCGGCGACAACGGCACCGGCAAGTCGACGCTGCTGCGCCTGCTCACGGGCGAGTTGACGCCCAGCGCCGGCACCGTACGGGTCTCCGGCGAGCTCGGCCGGCTGCCGCAGGACCTCGGGCTGCACACCGACCGCAGGGTCGACGAGGTGCTGGAGATCGCCGACCGGCGTCGTGCACTGCACGCGATCGAGGCCGGTGACGCCTCGGAGGAGAACTTCACCGCGCTCGGCGACGACTGGGACGTCGAGGAGCGCGCCTCGGCGACGCTGGCGGGCCTCGGCCTGGCGCACATCGGGCTGGACCGCACCGTCGGCGAGGTCTCGGGCGGCGAGGGCGTACTGCTGCGCCTGGCCGCACTGCTGCTGCGCCGTCCCGAGATCCTGGTTCTCGACGAGCCCACCAACAACCTCGATCTGGCAGCACGCCGGCGGCTGTACGAGGCGGTGGAGGGCTGGCGCGGCGTACTGCTGGTGGTCAGCCACGACCGGGAACTGCTCGAACGGGTCGACCGGATCGCCGAGTTGCGCGAGGGCCGGGTCCGCTTCTTCGGCGGCAACTACACGGCGTACGAGGAGGCCGTCGCCACCGAGCAGGCGGCGGCCGAGCGCGCGGTGCGCGTCGCGGAGGGCGATCTGAAGCGGCAGAAGCGCGAACTCTCCGACGCGCAGGAGAAGTTGTCCAAACGGGTGCGCTACGGCAACAAGATGCACGCCAACAAGCGGGAGCCGAAGATCGTGATGAACGCGCGCAAGCGCGAGGCCCAGGTCTCCGCGGGCAAGCACCGCATCATGCACGAGCAGAAGCTCGCTCAGGCGGGCGAACGCCTGGAGGAGGCGTCCGAACTGGTCCGCGACGACCGGGAGATCCGGGTCGATCTGCCCAGCACGGAGGTCCCTTCGGCCCGTCAGGTGCTGAGCGTGCGCGAGCTGGTGCTGCGCACCGGGAGCCGGGTCACCGTCGATCTGCACGGTCCCGAACGAGTGGCGCTGACCGGCGCCAACGGCTCGGGCAAGACCACGCTGCTGCGGACCGTGGCGGGTGAACTGCCCGCACAGGAGGGCGGGTTGACGCTCCATGTGCCGATGCGCTTCCTGCCGCAGCGGCTGGATCTGCTGGACGACGGCTTGTCGGTCGCGCGGAACGTCGCCCGCTTCGCCCCTCGGGCCGGCGACAACCGGATCCGGGCGCAGCTCGCCCGCTTCCTCTTCCGGGGCGCCGCGGCCGACCGGCTCGCGGGCGGGCTCTCCGGCGGCGAACGCTTCCGCGCGAGCCTGGCCGCACTGCTGCTGGCCGAGCCGGCACCGCAACTGCTGATGCTCGACGAGCCGACGAACAGTCTCGACATGGCGAGCATGCGGCAGTTGGTCACCGCGCTGGAGTCCTATCGGGGCGCACTGATCGTGGTCAGTCACGACCCGGTCTTCCTGCGGTCGATCGGCGTGGACCGGTGGCTCGCGCTGGACGAGGAGCTGACAGAGATCGATCCGCTGTAGCGGCCGCCGGGCGGGGCGGCGCCGCGAGGCGGCGCTGTGCGGCGGCCGGGCGGGACCGGCCGCCTCCCGCACACGGGCCGGCGCGGCGGCAAACTCCGGTCCACCGAAACGTCATCCACACAGGGTTACTCAGGCGTAGCGAGCACTGCTTGAATAGACAAGCCAGCGCGTCAGCCCCAAGTCTCCCCCAGGAGCGACAGGTGTCCCACCGTACGAATCGAAGGAAATCCAGGCAGTTCGGCACGGTGCGTCTCGCCGCGCTGACCACCGCACTCACCGCCGTGTGCGCAGCAGCGGCCGTACCCGCGGCGCACGCGCAGTCCGAGCGCACACAGCCCGAGCGCACACAGTCCGAACGCGCGCAGTCCGAGCCGTCCGAATCCTCGGGCCCGGCGCTGCGAGTGCTCAGTCACAACGTCTTCCTCTTCAGCAAGCTGCTGCACCCCAACTGGGGTCAGGACCACCGTGCCGCGCAGATCCCGCGGCAGGACTGGTTCGGCGGCAACGACGCGGTGGTGCTCCAGGAGGCGTTCGACAACTCCTCCTCGGACGCCCTGCTGGAGAACGCGGCGGACCGGTACCCGCACCGTACGCCGGTGCTCGGCCGCTCCCGCGACGGCTGGGACGCCACCCACGGCGCGTACTCCGCCGCCGCCGTGGAGGACGGCGGGGTCGCGGTGCTCAGCAAGTGGCCGATCGTGCGCAGCGAGCAGTACGTATACGAGGAGGGCTGCGGCATCGAGGCGCTGTCCCAGAAGGGCTTCGTCTACACGGTGCTGGACGTGGCCGGCAGCAACGTCCACCTCGTGGGCACGCACACGCAGTCCACCGACCCTGGTTGTGCGCAGGGGCGCCCGGCCGAGGTGCGCAGCGCCCAGTTCCGCGAGTTGAGCGCGTTCCTGGACCGCAAGGAGATCCCGGCCGACGAACAGGTCCTGGTCGCCGGGGACTTCAACGTCGACTCCCACAGCGAGGAGTACCCGCGGATGCTCGCCGACGCGGGGTTGGCGGACGTCGACAGCCGCAGCGGACTGCCGTACTCCTTCGACACCGAGGACAACTCGGTGGCCGCCGACCGCTACCCGGACGACCCGCACGAGAACCTGGACCACGTGCTGCACCGCGAGGGCCACGCGCGGCCGCAGTCCTGGGGCAACGAGGTCGTCGCGGAACGCTCCGAGCCGTGGACGGTGCGCAGTTGGGGCAAGGAGTACACCTACACGAACATGTCCGACCACTATCCCGTCGTCGGCGGCTGAGCGTACGCTCCCGCACACCCCATGCGGCTGGGCCCGGTCTGTCGAGCAGACCGGGCCCAGCCGCGGGATCAACGCAGGCGGGCGATCAACTCCCCACGCCCACCGACTCCTTCTCCTCGGCCGCCGGCTTCTGCGTGGACAGCTTCTCGCCCTCCACGTCGACCGACGGCAGCGCGCGGTCGAGCCACTTCGGCAGCCACCAGGCGGAGCGGCCGAGCAGTGCCAGCACGGCCGGCACCAGAGCCATCCGGACCACGAAGGCGTCGAAGAAGACCGCGATCGCCAGTCCGAAGCCCATCATCTTGATCATCGGCTCGTCCGAGGCGATGAATCCGGCGAAGACACTGATCATGATGACGGCCGCCGCGGCGACGACCCGAGCCCCGTGCGCGAAGCCGGTGACGACGGCCTCGTGCGGGCTCTGCCCGTGCACGTACGCCTCGCGCATCCGCGTCACCAGGAACACCTCGTAGTCCATCGCCAGTCCGAAGACCACGCCCACCAGGAAGATCGGCGCCATCGAGACGATCGGACCGGTCTGGGCGACACCGAGCAGGTCGGCGAGCCAGCCCCACTGGAAGACCGCCACGACGGCGCCGAGCGCGGCCAGCACGGAGAGCAGGAAGCCGAGCGCCGCCTTGAGCGGGACCAGCACCGAGCGGAAGACCAGCATCAGCAGCACGAAGGCGAGCCCGACGACCAGTGCGAGGTAGGGCACGAGCGCGTTGTTGAGCTTCTCGGAGAAGTCGATGTTCATCGCGGTCGAACCGGTGACCATCACCTCGGCGCCGGTCTCGGACCGGGTCTCGCCCGAGGTGTCGCGGATCTCGTGGACGAGGTCCTGGGTCTGGGTCGCGGTCGGACCGGTCTCCGGGACGACGTTCAGCATGGCGGCGTCGCCCGCGCGGTTGAACTCCGGCGGGGTGACGGCCAGCACGCCGTCCAGCGAGCCCAGTTGCTTCGCCACGCCCTGCACCGCGGACTGCGGGTCGCCTTCGACGTCGTTCGTGTCGACGACCACCATCAGCGGGCCGTTGGCTCCGGGTCCGAAGCTCTCGGCGATGATGTCGTACGCCTTGCGCTGGGTGGACTCCTCGGAGCGCGAGGAGTCGTCGGGCATGCCGAGTTCGAGCTGGGTGACCGGAAGCGCGATGACACCGAGCCCCAGCACCGCGGTCAGCAGCACCGCCACCGGGCGCCGCAGCACCAGCTTCGCCCAGCGGGTGCCGAGCGACTCCTTCGGCGTGGCCGGGTGGGCCCCGCCCTCGCCCTCGTCGCGGGTCTTGCGGGTGCGCCGGCCCAGCACCCGGTCGCCGGCGAAGCCGAGCACCGCGGGCACCAGGGTGAGCGCGACCAGTACGGCGATGGCGACGGTGGCCGCGGCGGCCAGACCCATCTTGGTGAGCAGCGGTACGCCCACCACCGCCAGGCCCGCGAGGGCGATCAGCACGGTGAGACCGGCGAACACCACGGCCGAACCGGCGGTGCCCACGGCGCGTCCCGCCGCGGTGTCGGCGTCGTAGCCCTCGGCGCGTTCGGAGCGGTAGCGGGAGACGATGAACAGCGCGTAGTCGATGCCGACCGCCAGGCCGATCATCGCGGCCAGGATGGAGGTCACCGCCGACATGTCCATCAGCGGGGCGAGCGCGATCACGCCGCCGACGCCGATGCCCACCCCGACCAGTGCGGTGATCAGCGGCATGCCCGCCGCGACCAGCGAACCGAAGGTGATCACCAGGACGATCGCGGCGACCAGCACACCGATGACCTCACCGGTTCCGGTCTCCGGCTCGGTCTCCAGCGCGGTGCCGCCGGTCTCCACCACCAGGCCGGCGTCGCGGGCGGACTCCGCGACCTTCTCCAGCGCCTCGCGGGACTCCTCGGTGACCTCGCCCATCGGCGCGTCGTAGAGGACCGTCGCGTAGACCGTCTGCTGGTCCTTGCTGATCGCCTTGGCCTCGTAGGGGTCGACGACGCCGACGACGTCCTTGTCCTTGCCGAGGCCGGCGACGGCCCGGTCGACGGTGCTCTTCGCCTCGCCGCCGGTCAGGCGGGTGCCGTCCTCGGCGCGGAAGACCATGCGCGCGGTGGCGCCGTCGGCGTTGGCCTCGGGAAAGCGCTCCTCGAGCAGGTCGAAGGCGCGCTGGGTCTCGGTGCCCGGCATGGCGACGGACATGCCGGGTGTGCTGGCCGCGGTCGCGGCGCTGAACCCGATTCCGGCCAGCAGCGCCAGCCAGATCAGCGCGACGATGCCGCGGCGCCGGAATGAGAACCGGCCTAGTGCGGAGAGAAGTGTTGCCACGGGGGTAGCTCCCGTCGGTTCGTACGGTGGGCAGGGTCTGGCGCGCCTCGGGGCCGGTCTCGGCCCCGGGCGGTGGGTGGTGCGGTGGGTCCCGGTCCGCCCGGCCGCCGTGGGCGCGGCGCTCGGGCCGGTCCGTCCCCGGGTCGGCGGTGGGCGGAGGTCAGTCCCCCGGGGGTCCCTTCGGGTCGGTGGCCGGGCCGGCGGACTGCGGGCCGGTCGAATCAGGAGCGGTGGCCGGCACGGGCTGCGCGGAGTCGCCCTCGACGGGCGCTCGCAGTCCGAAGATCGGCAGTACGACCTCGTCGACCAGGGTGACGACGTACTCCTCGTCCGGCTCCAGCCCGTCGATGAAGACGCGCGAGAACAGCGCGCCGAAGATCAGATGCGGCACGTACTTCACCGCGGACGGCACCTCGGCGATCTCGCCCCGCTCGACCGCGGCGTCCAACAGCCGCTGGAACGCGACGAGTTCGGGCTCAATGATCGTCTCGCGCATCGCGCGCAGCAGCTCGCCGTCCGCCTGCATGGCGGAGCCGAGCGCCCGCATCAGCGGTACGTCCCTGGCGGCGTCGCGCCCGGCCCATCTGGCCAGCTCGCGCAGGTCCTCGACCAGGCTGTCGCGGCCGAGCCCCTCCATCGGGGGCGGCGGCGCACCGCACAGCTCGATCGCGGAGACGACCAGCCGCGACTTGTTCCCCCACTGGCGGTAGAGGGTTGCCTTGCTGGAACGGGTGCGACTGGCGACGGCGTCCATCGTCAGCGCCTCGTAACCCACTTCGCGCAGCAGGTCCAGCACCGCGTCGTAGAGCTCGCGCTCGCGCTCGGGGGTGAGCTTGCTCCGTCCCGAAAGCGGGCTGCGGCTGCATCGGATCGACATGCCCGGCACTCCTCGACGTGCTCGGTGGAACCGCCATCGAAACGGTTCCGTACTCCAGAAGCGTAGGGAGCGGCGATGCGAAACGCAAGCGGATCGATACGGCTGAGTTTCGCATCACATGCCGTACGCCGCACGGCTCGTCGGCCGGACGCTCGTCTCACGGACGCACGCCTCACCGGACGCTCGTCTCACGGGTGCACGCCTCACCGGACGTCGGCGGACTCCAGGATCGCGCGCAGACGCGACAGGCACTCGGCGACGAAGGCGGGGAAGGTCGTCCAGTAGTACGGCACACCGCTCACTGCCACCGCGACGGCCCACGCACGGGCCCGCGACCAGGTCGCGTCGTCCAGGCCCGCGGCGTCCCAATACGCCTGCCGGGCCTCGGACGGAAGGTCCCACACGGGCGCGTGCTCGGCGTCGGGGAACCCCACCGAGAGGCAGCCGAAGTCGATGACCGCCTGCAACTTCCCCTGCCGGACCAGCAAATTGGAGGGTTTGAGATCGCCGTGCAGCCAGACCTGCGGGCCGGACGGCTCGGGCAGCGCGAGCCCGCACTCCCACAGCTCTCGCAGCCGCGCGAGGTCCAGGTCGAGCCCGCGGATCGCACCGCAGGCGTCGAAGGACTCGCCGATCCGGCTCGCGCACGCGCGCAGCACGCCTCCCCGGTACCCGCCGAGCTCTCCGCGGCGTTCGGCACCCAGCAGCGGCGCGGCGTGCAGACTCCGCACGACCTCGGCCAGATCCGCGCCGAAGGCGGGCCAGTCGGCCACCGTGCCGGCAGCGGCCTCCTCGCCCTCGATCCAGCGGTGCACCGACCAGACGAGCGGGAACACCGGACTCGGCACACCAGCGTGCACCGGCTCGGGGACGCGGCAGGGCAGATGCGCCGCCAGCCGCGGCAGCCACTCCTGCTCCTTGCGCACCGCCCCGGCGTTGTCCCGGGTGCGCGGCAGCCGTACGAGCAGCCGGTCGCCCAGTCGGTACATCGTGTTGTCCGTCCCGGCGCCCGCCGGCGAGACGGACAGGTCCTGCCACTGCGGGACCTGCTCGCGCAGCAGCGCCCGCACGACGCTCTCGTCCGCACCGACCTCGTTCTCGTGAAGTGCCACGCCGGCACTCTCGCGAACGGACGCGCTCGGGGCCACCGAATTACCCGCGCCCGAACCACCGCGGCACGCGGCGGGTGAACGGCTGTCGCTCCGTGCGGGTTTCACAACTTCGCTGAGACAGCGATACTGCACAACACGGTCGCCACCGGTGCGCGGACCGTGGCACCACCGAGGGACGAGAGCGAGAAGGGCAGCGCGGATGACCGAGAACTCCGAGCACACTGAGCACGCCGGCCCGGCCGCCCTGACCGTCGACGAACTGGCGGCGCGCGCCGGGGTGACGGTGCGCACCATCCGCTTCTACAGCACCCGCGGACTCCTGCCCCCGCCGCGGATCGGGCCGCGCAGGGTCGGCCGGTACGACCACGGACATCTGGCGCGGCTGGCCCTGATAGAGGAGTTGCAGAGCCAGGGCATGACGCTCTCGGCCATCGAGCGCTACCTCCAGCGGCTGCCCGAGGAGACCACCGCCCAGGACCTGGCGATTCACCGCGCACTGGTCGCCTCCTGGATGCCGGACAGCGCCGACGAGGTGACCCGGGAGCAGCTGGAGCGCCGGGCCGGCCGGCCGCTTGCCGACGCCGACATCGAGCGGCTGGAGGCGATGAACGTGCTGGTGCGCGGAGCGGATCCGGCGGTCTTCGAGGTGGACGCCGGTCTGCTGCCGCTGGGGGTGCGGCTGTTGGAGCTGCCGATCTCCCAGGAGGCGGTGGTCAGATCGCGGCAGCTGATGCTGGACCACGCGCGCCAACTGGCGGGCGAACTGAGCAAGTTGTTCCGCGAGGAGGTCTGGGACCCGTACCGCTCGCAGCAGCCCGACGAGGAGGAGGTGGAGCGGATGAAGACCCTCTCCGCCCATATGCAGCCGCTCGTGGTGCAGGCCCTGCTGACGGCGTTCCAGCGTTCACTGCGCGAGGAGTTGCGGGGCACGTTCCCCGAGGAACGCGCCCCGCGACTCGGCCCGCGCTGAGCACCCGGCCCGCCGCAGGGCGACCGGGACGGAACGCCGGGTCGGCCCGGCGTTCCGGGGCCGGTCAGCTGTCGCGGAAGGTCTCCCCCGCCGCTGCCTTCGCCAGCAGCAGCTCCGGCGGGGCGAAACGGTCGCCGTAGCGCTGCTGCAGCTCGCGGGAACGCTCAACGAAGCCGTTCAGGCCGCCTTCGTAGCCGTTGATGTACTGGATCGCGCCACCGGTCCACGGCGGGAAGCCGATGCCCATGATGGAGCCGATGTTGGCGTCGGCGACCGAGGTCAGGACGTTCTCCTCAAGACAGCGGACGGTGTCCAGCGCCTCTGCGAAGAGCATCCGCTCCTTCATGTCCGCGAACGGGATGTCGGGGGCGGGCTCCTTGGTGAAGTGCTCGCGCAGACCGGGCCAGAGCCGGGTGCGCCGGCCGTCCTCGTACTCGTAGAAGCCCGCGCCGCCGCTGCGGCCCGGCCGCTCGAACTCGTCGACCATGCGGTCGATCACGGCCTCCGCCGGGTGGACCGGCAGCTCTGCTCCCTGTGCCAGCAGGGCCTTTCGGGTCTCGTCGCGGATCTTGCGCGGCAGTGTCAGCGTCAGCTCGTCCATCAGGGACAGGACCTTGGCCGGGTAGCCGGCCTGGGCCGCGGCCTGCTCGACGGAGGCCGGCTCCACGCCCTCGCCGACCAGCGCGACACCCTCGTTGATGAACTGGCCGATCACCCGAGAGGTGAAGAAGCCCCGGCTGTCGTTGACCACGATCGGGGTCTTCTTGATCTGGCGCACCAGGTCGAAGGCGCGGGCGAGCGCCTCGTCGCCGGACTTCTCGCCGCGGATGATCTCCACCAGCGGCATCTTGTCGACCGGCGAGAAGAAGTGCAGCCCGATGAAGTCCGCTTCGCGTTCGACACCGGTGGCCAGCTCGGTGATGGGCAGCGTGGAGGTGTTCGAGCACAGCAGCGCGTCCGGCTCGACGACGTGCTGGATCTCCTGGAACACCTTGTGCTTGAGGTCGGTGTTCTCGAAGACCGCCTCGATCACCGCGTCGCAGCCGGCGAGGTCCTCGACCTGGGCGGTCGGTGTGATGCGGGCGAGCAGCTCGTCGGCCTTCTCCCGGGTGGTCCGGCCGCGCGAGAGGGCCTTCTCCACCAGGGCGCGCGAGTAGTCCTTGCCCTTCTCCGCGGCCTCGGTGGTGACGTCCTTGAGCACCACCTCGATACCGGCCCTCGCACAGCTGTAGGCGATGCCCGCGCCCATCATCCCGGCGCCGAGCACCGCGGCCCGGCGGACCGTACGGGGTTCGACGCCGGAGGGGCGGCTGGCACCCGAGTTGACCGCCTGGAGGTCGAAGAAGAACGCCTGGGTCATGTTCTTGGAGGTCTGGCCGACGACCAGCTCCGTGAAGTACCGGCTCTCGATGGTCTGCGCGGTCTCGAAGTCGACCTGGGAGCCCTCGACCGCGGCGGCCATGATGTTGCGCTGGGCCGGGTAGGGCGCGCCCGCGGTCTGCTTGGTGAGGTTGGCCGGGAAGGCGGGCAGGTTGGCCGCGAACTTCGGGTGGGCCGGGGTGCCGCCGGGGATGCGGTAGCCGTCGGCGTCCCAGGGCTGGCGTGCCTGCGGGTTGGCACGGATGTGGGCGAGCGCGGAGGCGAGCATCTCCTCGCGGGTGGCGACGACTTCGTGCACCAGCCCCTTCTCCATCGCCCTGGCCGGGTGGTACTGCTGCCCCTGGAGCAGGACGTTCAGCAGTGCGTCGGCGATGCCCAGCAGCCGCACCGTGCGCACCACTCCGCCGCCGCCGGGCAGCAGACCGAGCGTGACCTCGGGCAGGCCGATCTTGGAGCCGGGCGCGTCCAGCGCCACCCGGTGGTGGCAGGCCAGGGCGATCTCCAGACCGCCGCCGAGCGCCGCGCCGTTGACCGCGGCGACGACCGGGACGCCGAGCGTCTCCAGCCGGCGCAGATCGCGCTTGACGCCCAGGCCCCGCTCGAAGACCTGCGGTGCCGTCTCGGGGGTGGCGCGGATGAGGAGGTTGAGGTCGCCGCCGGCGAAGAAGGTCTTCTTCGCGGAGGTGACGACGACGCCGCGCAGCGCGTCCCCCTCCGCCTCCAGCCGGTCGACGACGGTGGTGAGCGAGGTGATGAAGCCCTCGTTCATGGTGTTGGCGGACTGGTCGGGGTCGTCCAGCACGAGGGTGACGATGCCCTCGGCTGCGGTGCCTTCGTGGCCTTCGACGCCCCGCTCCCAGCGGATGGTGGTGGGCTCGGACATGTGTGAGGTCTCCTGGCGGATCGGGCGGTTGAGGACGGGGCGGACGTCAGAGACGCTCGACGACGGTGGCGATTCCCATGCCGCCGCCGACACACAGCGTGGCCAGGCCGTACCGCTGGTCGCGGCGCTCCAGCTCGTCGACGAGGGTGCCGAGGATCATCGCGCCGGTGGCGCCGAGCGGGTGGCCGAGGGCGATCGCGCCGCCGTTGACGTTGACCTTGTCCAGGGACAGGCCCATGTCGCGCACGAAGCGCAGCACGACGGCCGCGAACGCCTCGTTGATCTCCACGAGGTCGATGTCCTCGATCGTCAGGCCGGCCTTGGCGAGCGCCTTGCGGGAGGCGGGGGCGGGGCCGGTGAGCATGATCGTCGGGTCGTCGCCGGAGACGGCGGCGGAGACGATGCGGGCGCGGGGGGTGAGGCCGTGGCGCTCGCCGACCTCGGCGTTGCCGATGGCCACCAGCGAGGCGCCGTCGACGATGCCGGAGGAGTTGCCCGCGTGGTGGACGTGGTCGATCCGCTCGACCCAGTGGTACTTCTGCAGCGCCACCGCGTCGAAGCCGCCCATCTCGCCGATACCGGCGAAGGAGGGCTTGAGCTTCGCGAGCGAGTCGGCGGTCGTACCGGGCCGCAGGTGCTCGTCGCGGTCCAGCACGGTCAGCCCGGAGCGGTCGAGGACCGGTACCACGGAGCGGTCGAACCGCCCTTCCTTCCACGCCTGGGCGGCACGCTCCTGGGACAGCTCCGCGTACTCGTCGACGTCGCGGCGGCTGAAGCCCTCGACGGTGGCGATGAGGTCGGCGCCGATGCCCTGGGGCACGAAGTTGGTCTCGAAGCTGGTCATCGGGTCCATCGCCCAGGCGCCGCCGTCGCTGCCCAGCGGTACGCGCGACATGGACTCCACGCCGCCCGCGAGGATCAGGTCCTCCCAGCCCGAACGGACCTTGGCCGCGGCCAGGTTGACCGCCTCCAGACCCGAGGCACAGAAGCGGTTCTCCTGGAAGCCGGCGACGGTGTCCGGCAGTCCGGCCGCGATGGCGGCGATCTTGGCGATGTCCGAGCCCTGGTCGCTGTGCGGGCTGACGACGCCCAGCACGACGTCGTCGATCGCCGCCGGGTCCAGGTCGGGGAAACGGCGCCGGACCTCGTGGATCAGTCCGACGACCAGGTCGATGGGCTTGGTGCCGTGGAGCGAGCCGTTGGCTTTGCCGCGCCCCCTGGGGGTGCGGACGGCGTCGTAGACGAACGCTTCGGTTGTCACGGTCTGCGGCCTTTCACTTGCGGGAGTTCAGCGGTGGTGGCGGGGACGGATACGGCTGGGGGTCGGACGGGGTGGGGCTGGGTCGCGGCTGGGTTGCGGCTGAAGGACGGCGGGGCGTGCGGACCGTGCGGAGCGGTCAGCCGAGCAGCGAACGGCCGATGATCTCCTTCATGATCTCCGTGGTGCCGCCGTAGATCGTCTGGATACGGCCGTCGACGAACGCCTTGGCGACCGGGAACTCGGCCATGTAGCCGTATCCGCCGTGGAGTTGGAGGCACCGGTCGGTGACCCGCTTCTGCAGTTCGGTCGCCCACCACTTGGCCATCGAGGCGTGCACCGCGTCGAGCCCGCCGGCGGAGTGCTCGGCGATGCAGCGGTCCATGAAGCTGCGGGTGACGGCGATCTCGGTCGCCATCTCGGCAATCTCGAACCGGATGTGTTGCAGCTTGGCCAGCGGACGGCCGAACGCCTCTCGTTCCTTCACGTACTTCTTGGTGAGCTCCAGCAGATGCTCGGCGGTGGCCACGGCGGCGACGGCGATCCCGATGCGCTCCTGCGCCAGATGCGTCATCAGGTGGATGAAGGCGCCGTTCAGCTCGCCGAGCAGATTCTCCTTCGGAACCACCACGTCGTCGAAGAACAACTCGGCGGTGTCCTGGGCCTTCTGGCCGATCTTGTCCAGGTTGCGGCCGCGCTCGAAGCCCTCGGCGCCGCGTTCGACGACCAGCAGGCTGAGCCCCTTGGCGCCGCCCTCGGGGCTGGTCCTGGCCACCACGACGACCAGATCGGCCAGGATCCCGTTGGAGATGAACGTCTTCGCGCCGTTGAGCACCCAGTGGTCGCCCCGGTCCTCCGCGGTGGTGCGGATCCCCTGGAGGTCCGAGCCGGCGCCGGGCTCGGTCATCGCGATGGCGGTGATGGTCTCGCCCGAGCAGAAGCCGGGCAGCCAGCGGCGCTTCTGCTCCTCGGTGGCGAGCGCGAGGAGGTAGGGGCCGATGATGTCGTTGTGCAGGCTGAGGAAGAGCCCCGAGGCGCCCGCCGTCGCGAACTCCTCGACCAGCACGGCGCTGTAGCGGTAGTCCGGCTCGCCACCGCCGCCGTACTCCTGCGGCATCGCCATTCCCAGCAGCCCCTGGCGGCCCGCGGCCAGCCAGGCGTCCCGGCTGACGATGCCGTCCTTCTCCCACTGGTCGTGGTGCGGCAGCACCTCCTTGGCCAGGAAGGTCCTGACCGATTCACGGAAAGCGTCGTGGTCCTCGGTGAAGATCTGGCGCGGCATGGTCGTCATGGCTGCTGCCTCTCGTCGGGCCGACGGCAGACGGCCGGGCGGCGGGTGGTGGCTGGTGCGGCGGCTCGTGGCTGGTGCAGGGTTGGTGGCTCGTGCGGGCGGTCAGTCGGGCGGCTGCGACCTCACCGGAGCGGGACTGTCCGGGTCGGTGGAGCCCTCCGGCCGGGCCAGGGCGGGCACGCCCCAGTCCGCGGCCACTTCGGCGGTGTGCCCGCCGATCGGCGCGGGGGCGGTGCGCACCGTGGTGGGGGTGGCGGAGAAGCGCGGTGCGGGCGCCGGCTGGGTCAGCCCGTGCCGTTCGACGTACGTGCCGCGTGCGGCGAGATGCGGGTGGTGCGGCGCCTCGGTCATCGAGAGCACCGGCGCCACGCAGGCGTCGCTCTCGGCGAAGACCCGCGCCCACTCGTCCCGGCTGCGGGTGCGCACCCGGGCGGCGATGATCTCGCGCAGCTCGCCCCAGCGGGTGAAGTCCTCGCGCGGCGGCAGCCGTTCACTGTCCACCACCGTCGGCCCCGCGCCGTCCCCGGCCAGCCCGAGGAGTGCCAGGAACTCCGCGTAGAACTGCGGCTCCAGAGCGCCGACGGCCAGGTGGCCGCCGCAGGCGGTCTCGTACACGCCGTAGAAGGGGCAGCTGCCGTCGAGCAGATTGACGCCCCGGCGGTCCTGCCAGGCCCCCGCGGCGAGCATGCCGTGCAGCATCGCGGTCAGATGGCTGGTGCCGTCGACGATCGCGGCGTCCACCACCTGTCCCCCGCCGCCGGCCCGTACGTGGTGCAGCGCCGCGAGCACGCCGGTGACCAGGTAGAGCGAGCCACCCGCGTAGTCGCCGAGCAGGTTGATCGGCGGTACGGGGGCGCCGTCGGCCGGACCGATCATGCCCAGCGCGCCGGTGACGGCGATGTAGCCGATGTCGTGGCCGGCGCGCGGCGCGAGCGGGCCGTCCTGGCCCCAGCCGGTCATCCGGCCGTACACCAGGCGGGGGTTGCGCGCCGTGCACGCCTCGGGGCCGACGCCCAGTCGCTCGGCCACGCCGGGGCGGTACCCCTCGATCAACACGTCGGCGCGCTCGGCGAGTTCGAGCACGGCTCCGGGACCGTCGGACTTGAGGTCCACCACGACGGAGCGCTTGTTGCGACCGGTGAGGTCGTGTGCGGGATCGATGCCGAGCGCCGCCCCGCCGGGGCGGTCCACCCGCACCACGTCCGCGCCCAGATCGGCCAGGAGCATACCGGCGAACGGTCCGGGTCCGATCCCGGCCAGCTCCACGACCCGCACCCCGGCCAGCGGCCCGTACTGCTGCGACTGCGCTGTCATCGCACCTCTTCACCGCGTGTGACACCAATGATGTAACACCGGTGATGCTAAGAACGTGTTCCACTTTGCACAAGCCCCCTCGGACGCACGGCGCACCTTCCCCGGCGGAACACCGCCCCGTTGGCGCGAAGCGCCTCTGCGCGGCCCCGCTCGGTGTGCCCGCCCCGCCACGCCGTACGGTCGGGAACACCCCAGGACAAGGAGCAGACGTGCCAAGGAAGTACGACGTCGTTCTCTTCGGTGCCACCGGGTTCGTCGGCCGACTCACCGCCGAGTACCTGGCCGAGAACGCACCCGAGCACTGCCGTTGGGCGCTGGCGGGCCGCGACACGGCCAAACTCACCGCGCTGCGCGCCGAGTTGGCCGCCCGCTTCCCCGAGCTGGCGGAACTGCCGCTGCTGCGCGCCGACTCCGGCGACCCCGACTCACTGCGCGAGCTGGCCGGCTCCACCCGGGTGCTGGCGACGACGGTCGGCCCGTACCTGCAGTACGGCGAACCGCTGGCCGCCGCCTGCGCCGACGCCGGCACCGACTATCTCGACCTCACCGGCGAGCCCCAGTTCGTCGACACCGTGTACGTCAACCACCACGCCCGCGCCCGGGAGACCGGCGCCCGGCTGGTGCACGCCTGCGGCTTCGACTCCGTGCCGCACGACCTCGGAGTGCTGTTCACCGTGCTCCGGATGCCGCAGGACGTTCCGCTGCGCGTGGAGGGGTACGTCCGCGCCAAGGCCGGGATGTCCGGCGGCACCTTCGCCTCGGCACTGGAGTCGTTCGCCCGTTGGCAGACCATGTCCGCCACCGCCAGGGCCCGCCGCGAGCTCGAGCCCCGCCCCCGCGACCGGCGCATCTCCACCCCGGTCGGCCGGATCCGTCGCGCCAAGGGGATGCCGGCCTGGGCCGTACCGCTGCCGACCATCGATCCGCAGATCGTGGGCCGTTCGGCGGCCCAACTGGAGCGGTACGGGCCGGACTTCGAGTACCGGCACGCCGCCGCGGTCCGCCGGCTTCCGGTGGTGGCCGGCGGAGTGCTGGGGGTCGCCGGCATCGCACTGGCAGCCCAGATCCCGCCCGCGCGGCGGAAGTTGGGCGCGAAGCTGGCCCCCGGAGACGGACCGAGCGAGAGCCGCCGGGCCAGGAGCTGGTTCTCGGTGCGCTTCACCGCGACCGGAGGCGGACAGACCGTCCGCACCGAGGTCAGCGGCGGGGACCCCGGCTACGGCGAGACGGCGAAGATGCTCGCCGAATCAGCGCTCTGCCTGGCCTTCGACGAACTGCCGCACACCAGCGGGCAGGTGACGACGGCCGTCGCCATGGGCGAACCGCTCATCGAGCGGCTGCGCGCGGCCGGCATCGTCTTCCGGGTGGCCTGAGGCACGGCGCCGCCCGGTCCGCGTCCGCGTCGGCCTCCGCGTCCGCGTTCCGGCGAGGGCGGGCGCGGTACGCGGGCGGGCGCGGTACGCGGGCGGGCGCGGTACGCGGGCGGCGGGCGAGAGACCGCTGCCCACCCCGGGTGCCGGCCGCTCGTCGCCGAGGCCGCGGCCCGGTGCGGGGTCGGCCCGGTGCGGGACGGCCCGGCCCGGTGCGGGGCGGGCCGGTTCAGCCGGGTGCGGCGAGTGCGTCGCGGCAGAGCCGGTCGGCGAGGCGGGTGGTCTCCGGCTGGCGGTACTCCCTGGCCAGCGACAGGACGTGCGCGCACGCCGCGTCCGCCGAGACCCGGTGGCCCGCCGACACGTACACCGGTTTGACGCCGCGCCGGGTGCGCAGGGCGGCGCCGACCTCCTCGCCGGTCTCCGGGTCCAGCAGCGGCGCCCGGGCACCTCGCTCGGCGCCCAACTCGCCGTGGTGGAAGCCGAACGGGTTCTTGGCGACACCCAGGCAGGGCATCGCGGTGACCACGCCCAGATGACTCGCCAGTCCGAAGCGGCGCGGGTGCGCGAGCCCGTAGCCGTCGCACACCACCAGGTCCGGCCGGGCGTCCAGCCGGGACAACGCCTCGAGCACCGCCGGCAGCTCCCGGAACGCCAGCAGTCCGGGACGGTAGGGGTACGGGACGGGTCCGCGGGCCGTCGCACTGTGCACCACGCGCAGCTCGGCCGCGTCCAACAGCACTGCCGCCGCCGCGAGTCGGCCGCCCGCGTCGTCGTACGCCACGTCCACGCCGGCGACGAGTGTGCCCGGCGCGCCGGGTGCCGGGGAGGAGTCGACGAGGTCGACCCGACCGCGCAGCCTCAGCTGCGTCGCCACCGCCTCCTCGTCGTCGGCCGGGGTGCGGTGCTCGTCCGTGGTCCTCATCCGCCCCACGCTACGCCCCTGTTCACCGCGCCCGGTCCGCACTGCGGCGGGTCCGCACGGCACGCGGCAGCACACCGCACACACCACCCGGCACAGGGCAGAGCCGGCACCGGACCGCGGCGCGCAGTGCCGCCGGGTCCCGCCCGACAGATCCGGCGCTCGTCTAGCGTGGCGGTCATGACGCGTTGCGAGAGCCCGCACGACCGTCCGCCCGAGGACGCCGGTTGGCGCGAGGCGGGTGGACGGATCTGGTCACGGCTGGGCGGCGACCCCGCCGATCTGCGGCGGCTGCGGCACGTTCGCGCGCACGGGCTCGCGGCGCGGCTGCCGGTGCTGGATCTGGCGCGCGCCACCACCGGTGTGTGCGCGCTGGCCGCGGCCGAGTACGCGAACCCGGGCGCCCGGGTGGAGCTGTCGGACGCCCGGGTGGTGGCGGCCTTCCGCAGCGAGCGGCTGCTGCGCGTCGACGGCCGGGCGGTGAACGGGTTCGCGCCGCTGTCCCGGTTCTGGCGCACCGCCGACGGCTGGGTGCGCACCCACGCCAACTACCCGCACCACCGTGCCCGTCTGCTCGCGGCCCTCTGCCTCCCGGACCCGGGCGCGGACAGCGAGCAACTGGTCGAACGGGTCGCGCGGACGCTCGCCGAACGCGACGCCGAACAGGTGGAGCGGGAGGTCTTCGCCGCCGGTGGTCTCGCGGTGGCCGTACGCACGCCCGCGCAGTGGCGGGCGCATCCGCAGGGCGCCCTCGGCGCCGGCGAACCGCTGCTGCCGGCCCCCGTGCGGTTGGACGGTGCCGCGCCGATCGCGCCGCAACGGCCTTCCCGTCTGCGGGTGTTGGACCTGACGAGGGTGCTCGCCGGGCCGGTGGCCACCCGTACGCTCGCGCTGCTCGGCGCGGACGTGCTGCGGGTGGACCCGCCGCAGCTGCCGGAGAGTCCGCAGACCCACGCCGATGTCGGCATCGGCAAGCGCACGACCCGGCTCGATCTGGCGAACGGCGGGGACCTGCGCACGTTCCGGGAGCTGCTCGCCGAGGCCCATGTGGTCGTCACCGGCTACCGGCCCGGCGCGCTCGACAGGTTCGGGCTCTCCCCCGACGCGCTGGCCGAGCGCAGAGCGGGGCTGGTGGTCGGCACGCTCAACGCGTGGGGCGAGGAGGGGCCATGGGCGGGACGCCGCGGTTTCGACAGCCTGGTCCAGGCCGCCTCCGGCATCGCGCTCGTCGAGGGGGACGAAGAGCGCCCCGGGGCGCTGCCGGCCCAGGCGCTGGACCACGGCACCGGCTATCTGCTGGCCACCGCACTGCTGCGGGCACTGAGCGCGCAGCGCGCGGGCGAGCCCGGCAGCGTACTGGTACGGGCGGTGCTCGCCCGCACCGCACACGCCCTGCTCGACTGGCCGCCCAACGCCCCGGACACGCCCGGCGCCGGGCCGGGACGCCCACCCGGCGGCGGTGCGCCGACGGCTGGGGACACCGACCCGGAACCCCTGCTCCTGGAGCGGGACAGCCCCCTCGGCAGACTGCGGTACGCCGCCCCGCCGCTGGTCCACGACGGCGGCCCGGACGACTGGTCCCGAGCGCCGGGCGTCCCCGGCGCCGATCCACCGTGCTGGGAGCCCCGCTGACGGCCGGTCGGACGCCGGCGCCCGCAGCCCGTTCCGGCGGACCCGGGACGACGGACCCTAGTGCCAGCCGCCGTGGCCGCCCGAGTGCGGGTCCTTGGGGCCCTCCGGCAGCTCCCGGCCCTCGCCCCGCTCCCCCTTCTTCGGCTTCTTGCGGCGCACGTCGACGCCGCCCCAGAGGGCGAGCCCGCTGACCGTGATGCGCGGTGCGCCCGCGGTGCCGGTGCCGGTGGCGCCCTGCTCGAACCCGCCCATGATCCCGATGCCGGTGACCTCCACCTCGGCGTCGTGCGGGACGATGATGTCGATGCCGCCCATGATCGCGAACGCCTTGATCTCCACGTCGCGGTCCTCGAACCGGGCCTGACGCAGGTCGATCTCGCCGCCGCCCCAGAGGGTGAAGCAGCGGAAGATCCGCGGCATGATCCAGCTGCCCTTGCGCACGAACCCGCCCATCACCGCGACTCCGGTGCGGGAGGTGGGGGTCGCGCCGTAGCGGTCGCGCCAGCGCTGGACCGACGCTCCGGCGGTCTGCGTACCGTCCGCGGCCCCGAGCGCCGTGTCCGAGCCTGGTTGCGGCAGATCCTGCACCAGCGGCACCAGTTCACTGCGGGTGCGCGAGGCGTACGTGGCTTCCAGGCGCTCCTCGAACTCCTCGGTGGTCAGCCGTCCTTCGGCATAGCCGTCTCGAAGCCGTTCGGCGATGGCGTCGCGGTCCGCGTCGGAGGCGCGCATCTCGGGGAGGTCCTTGGTCATGGCGAAAGCCTACGCAGGGAGTTGCGGCCGAGCGAGGCCGGAGTCCGCCCGGCGGGAGCGGCCCGCTCGCTCCCGGTCGCGACGCGGGCGCACCGGCATCACGACCGGTGGCGCACCGGCCGTCAGGAGCCGACCCGCACGAGCGGTTCGATCACCACGACAACGGCGATTCCGGCGACCAGCACCGCTCCGGCGACCCTGGTCCGGCCCCAGCGGCTGAGCACGATCGCGGTACCGGAGCAGATCAGCGCGACGCCGTACAACCCCAGTGTCACCAGCGAGGGTTGGGCCGCGAAGCGCACCACCATCCCGACGGCGACCACGACCATCACCACCGCGGCGGTCACCGCGCGCACCAGCCGTGCCTGGCGTGGCGTCAGCCGCCCCCTGCGCGGAAGAACGGAGGCGGCTGCGGACTGGTCACCCTGACGGAGCGCGGTCATGTTCACGAGCGTAATCGGTCGCCCCACGCGGGGTCACCACCAGGTCCGTGGTCAGATGCGCCAGCCCGCGGCGCGCGACCCTGCGGCCGCCGCGTCCGTTCCCGGCAGCCGGCCCGCAGGACCCGGCACCCGGCGCGGCGGACGGGCCGAGACCGCCGGACGAGCGGACCCCGGCAGCCGATCGGGACGCGGCGTGCGAGTGGGCCGGCGGCCGGACCGGGGGCAACAGCTCGGCGTGCACGGAGAGTTCGACCGCGCCGAGTACGCGCCGCAGCGAGCGCGGCAGCGAGTCGTCGCCGACGAAGGCCGCCACCGTCGAGGGCGCGGATCCCGGCTGGCGGTAGCTCAGCGCCACCGGCCGCACCGGGACCGCGGCGCGTACGGCGGCGTCGAACACCGCGGGACGGAACGGCCCCTGGCGGCGTCCGCACCAGGTGGTGCCCTGAGGGAACGCCACCACCGTCGCCCCCCTCCCCCAACGCCCGCGCCAACCGGTCCACCACCAACGGCAGTTCCCTGAGCCGCCGCCGCTCGATGAACACCGTCCCGGCGGCGCGGGCCAGAGCGCCGATCACCGGATAGCTGTCGACCTCCGCCTTCGCAAGCATCCGCCCCGGAGACACCGCCGCCAGCACCACCACGTCCAGCCAGGAGATGTGGTTGGCCACCACGAGCGCCGGGCCCCGGCCGCGCCGGCCGCGCACCCGAAGCCGTACGCCCAGCGCGCGCAGCAGCGTCCGGGACCACAGCCGCACCAGCGCATACCGCAACCGGCGGCCGGTGCAGGCGCACACCGGCGCGCAGAGCGCACCGACGCACAGCACCGCCGCGGTTGCGGCGACCCGCAGGGCGATACGGGCCGCACCGGCCGAGGGCGGCGCGGCCGGCAGGCACCGTCCGACGGTGCACGTCGCGGACGGCAGCCAGGGCCCGGCCGCACCGCCGTGGTAGCCGGTCATCGCGGGGCGAGCCCCAGAAAGTGCCGCAGATAGCGGGGGTTGGTGTCGCGGAGCGAGAGCAACACATAGAAGTCGGCGGCGTCGAACTCCGGATCGTGGGCCGGCTCACCGCAGACGCGGGCGCCCAGCCGCAGATAGCCGCGCAGCAGCGCGGGCAGCGGCGGCGGCTCGGTGAACCCGGCCCGCCCCCGCGCGAGTTCTGTGCCCGGCGGCAGCCAGGGACGGCGCGGGCGCACCCGGTGCTCGACGGGCGCCGCCCAGCGCCCGGCCGAGGTGCGCCGGTACACCTCCGCGGCCACCGCGCCGCCGTCGCCCAGCGGTACGGAGCAGCAGCCGGCGAGCCAGTTGTGCCCGCTGCCGATCAGATAGCGGGCGATGCCGGCCCACATCAGCGCGATCACCGCACCGTCCCGATGGTCCGGGTGGACGCACGAACGCCCCACCTCACCAGGTCGTTGTGCAGGGACGCGTGCGGGGCGAGGTCGAACTCGGCGTCCGCGTAACGCCCTTCGGCCGCGCGGGCGCCGTGCGGCGGGAGCAGTCGGTAGGTGCCGACGACGGCGCCGGTGGCCTTCTCGGTGACGAGCAGATGGTCGCAGTGGGCGTCGAACCGGTCGCTGTCCAGGCCGTTGTCCGCTCCCGGCAGCCGCGCGCCGAACTCCGCGCCGAACACCTCGTGTCGCAGTCGCTGCGCGGCGCGCACCTGGCCGTCGTCGACCGCGAGAGCGACGGTGTAGCCGCCCTGCGAGGCGGCGTCGAAGACGGGCGGCCGGTGGGTGGGGGCTGCAGGTCGGCGGGTGAGGACGGTGGGTGCGGTCATGGCGCGCTCCTGGACTGTGGCCTGGACGGCTTCGGGGACGGAAGACTTGCCGCGACCTCCTTCCTCCCCGTGCGCGTTGGATGTGCGGTGGCCGGCCGACGTCGAGCCGATGTGCGCGGGTTGAAGGGTCTGCGGCTGCGTACGGCCAACCGACGCACGGGTGACGCGCCGTGGCCCCGCAGGCGCCGCGGGGGTTGCGAGCCGGCCCCGCCCGCACGCACCGCACCCCGCCGCACGCACCGCGCCCCGCCCGCACGCACCGCACCCCGCAGCCCCACGCGCGGACCGCACCACGCCGCGCGACCCACGCGTCCGCGCACCCGCTCGGAAGATTTCTGTCCGCCCCGACTACTGCGCGGGCGGGGGCAGTTGGCAGAATCTGCGCATGACGGGCGGCGCGACCCGGCGCGGCAACTGCCCGAGGCACCGACTGACGGGAGCGGACGTTGACCCGGTCGAACTTCACCGTCGAGGTGAGCGGCACCTCCGGATCGCACGCCGGGCTCTGGCCCGAGGGCGAGATCTTCATGCTGCTCCCCGAGGGGGAGCACCGCGCGGAGAACGCCCTGGCACGCGTCGGGCTGGTGAAGGCCGGCGGCCCGCTGAGCCCCGACGAGGCGACCTTCACACCCTCGCCCGAACCGGCCGGCGGCCCGACCACCGTCACCGAGGTGGAGACCCGTACGGCCAGGCTGGCCCGACAGGACGAGGAGCACCCCGTGCTCGTCCTGCACGACCCGGACAAGCGGTTGGTCTGCTCGGTGCACCCCGATCCGCTGGCCAAGGGCGAGCCCCAGCAGTTCTCGGTCTACGACGACCACGGCGAGCAGCTGTGCCACATCTCACGCGGGCGCTCCGCCCGCAGCCGCAGGGCGTACTGGCGGATCGACCAGCCGGGCGGCGAAGCACCGCTGATCGGCTACAAGGGCACCGTGGCCGGCTGGCTCGGCTTCGCCCTGCTGACGCCGCTGTGGCTGCTCTTCTTCGCGGTCTCCCTGCTCATCACCCTGGTGACACTGGGCAACACGACCGACCTCATCGTCTGGAGCTGCCCCCGCCGCACCGCCTGGCGCCGTCCGGGCACGCTGCGGGCCGCGATCACCTTCCGCTACATGAACTCCCTCTACGCCTGGGACGATTCACTGGCCGACCACCGCATCGTCCACGCCCAGGCAGCCCTCCACCAGTTCACCAAGTACCGCGCGGAAGGCTGACCGCGGCCCTGCGCGCGCACCGCACCACCGCCCCTGCGCGGCGGCCGGGCGCGGCTCGTCGGCCCCGGGGTGCCGGGTGCGGTGGGCTGCGCGACACTGGCGTCATGCCGGAGCTGCCAGAGGTCGAGGCCCTGCGCCAGTACCTGACGGACGCGGTGGCGGACTGCCGCATCGCCTCGCTGACGCCTGTCGCGGTGAACGTGCTCAAGACCTGGGACCCACCGCTGGAGGAGCTGGTGGGCCGGGTGTGCACCCGGGTCGAGCGCCACGGAAAGTTCCTGGACCTGTGCACGGCGGACGGGCCGCATCTGGTCGTCCATCTGGCCCGTGCCGGCTGGCTGCGATGGCGCGCCGAGGAGCCCGCCCGCACCCGGCCGGGTCGCGGGCCGCTGGCGCTGCGGCTCCGACTCGCGGACGGCCGCGGCGGGTTCGACCTCACCGAGGCCGGCACCCAGAAGCGACTGGCGGTGTACTGCGTGCACAGACCCGAGGACGTGCCCGGTGTCGCACGGCTGGGGCCCGAGCCGCTCGCGGACGCCTTCGACGTCACCGCGTTCGCCGAACTGCTGAGGGGCCGGCGGCACCGGATCAAGGGCGTGCTGCGCGACCAGAGCGTCATCGCCGGCATCGGCAACGCGTACTCCGACGAGATCCTCCATGCGGCCCGGATGTCGCCCTACCGGCTCGCCTCCGATCTCGACCCCCGGGAGGTCGGGACGCTGTACGAAGCGATGCGCGGCACGCTGCTGGGGGCGGTGGAACGCGCGAGGGGGCTCGCAGCGCAGGACCTCAAGTCCGAGAAGAAGAGCAGTATGCGGGTGCACGGCCGGGCGGGGCTGCCGTGCCCGGTGTGCGGTGACACGGTGCGCGAGGTCTCCTTCCGCGACTCCTCGCTCCAGTACTGCCCCACCTGCCAGACCGACGGCCGCACCCTGGCCGACCGCCGGATGTCGCGACTCCTGAAGTAGACCGGCCCACGCACCGCCCCGCCCCGCACCGGCCAACCGGCCCCGCGTCGGCGCGCCTCCGGTCGCCCCCGGGCCGGTGACACAGGCGTCGGTCGGGCGCGGCCGGCGGCGGGCCGGTCGGCCTCACCCGGCCGTCGAGCGCGGTCCCACGACCGACCGCCGCCGCCAGCAGACCGCCGCGACGACCGCGACGGTCAGCACCGCGGAACCGCCCGCGACCGCCGCCGTGCTGATCTGCCCCTGGCCGCCCTCGTCGGCAACGGCGTTGCGGACGGGCCCGGTTGCGCCCTCGGCCCGGTCCCGACCGTCCTGCCGGGCGTCGCGCTGCGGCCCGGCCGCGGCGGTGCTCGTGTCGCTGCCGCCGGCTCCGTCCTCGGCGTCGGGTGGCGTCTCGTCGATGCGGAAGGCCGCCGCCCACTGCTCGCCTCCGGGGCAGACACCGTGCACGTCCCACTCGGAGGTACGGCCGCCGGGGCGCGAGTCGTCGAACTCCGCCTTCTTCGAGATCTTCGCCCGGCCCCGGTAGGACGGCCCGCCCCGGGGGTCCTCCTCCTCGGGCGTCACGCGCGTCAGCCGGGCGCGCTGCCCGGTGAAGGCGGGTGAGCGGGCCTCGATGCGCCGCGGTGCCCCGCCCTCAACGCGGTCGCAGCTGACCAGCACCGTCACCGTGCTGCCGGGTTCCACCAGACGCGGGGTGGCGTCGGCGTCCGCGGCAGCCGCGGGCCCGGCCGCCAGGGCGAGCAGACAACCGGCGCCGCCGAGAGCGGACAGCAGCTGGGGAACAGGACGCATGGTGCTCTCCGTCTCCTCGGCGCTTCACCCCGGACGCCCTATGCGACATTCCGGTCACGCCGTGTGGCACCACGCTAGATTTCGGGCCCGCGCGCCGCACGCGCCGTACGACCAACCCGGTGAGCGGCGCGAATCGGGCCGCTGCGGAGCCGTCCGGCAGCTCTCCGGGCCGTTCGTCGGCCCGGCCCCGCGGGCGGTCAGTGACACCCGCGTGGCACTCAGTGACTTCCTGCCGGAACGGCGGCGATCGGGCAACGGGCGTGCAGCAGCACGGCGTTGGCGACCGAGCCCAGCGAGAAGGACGGCGGACGCAGTCGGTGGCGGTGCTTGCCCACCACGACGAGGTCGGCCGACTCCGAGGCCGCCACCAGCCGCCCGGCGGCGTCGCCGGGAGCGACGATGTGCTCGACCTGGACATCCTTGAAACGGCCCTGGAGGAACGGCCGCAACCGTTCCCGCTGCGCGTCCTCGGCGATCTTGGCGATGGCCGGGCCCTCCCCCTCGCCGGGGTCCGGGTAGTTGCCGAGCAGGGCCAGAGTGGAGAAGGGAACGGCGTGGGTGGTGACGACCTGCAGCAGCGCCTCGCTCCGCTGGGCCTCGGACAGCGCGAACTCCACCACCTCCGTGGAGGTCTCCCCCGGTTCGAGGCCCAGCACCACGCGTCCGTGGGACTCC
This sequence comes from Streptomyces sp. XM4193, assembly GCF_023072595.1. Lineage (GTDB taxonomy): Bacteria > Actinomycetota > Actinomycetes > Streptomycetales > Streptomycetaceae > Streptomyces. Next base: position 431,141 of record NZ_JALLGK010000004.1, on the reverse strand, counting down.
GTGTCCGTCTCGCCGGCGCGGTCGCGGTGCGGGACGACGACGACCGGGCAGGTCGCCCTGGCCGCGGCGGCGCGCCCGTTGGAACCGAGCAGCAGGCTGGTGAAGCCGCCCCGGCCGCGCGAGCCCAGCACCAGCAGCTGCCCGTGGCCGCTCATGTCGGGCAGCGCGGCGGCGGGAGCGCCGCTCAACGTCGTGTAGCGCACCTCCGGCAAAGCTTTGCGCTCGGCAAGTCGCTCCCGCACCCAGTCCAGAACAGGGTCCTGACCGGCGGGCGGCGCCATGGGCTCGGTGCTCGCGAGACTGTGGGCGTTGGGCGGCCAGGACCACACGTGCACGATCAGCACTTCCACACCGCGCTGCGAGGCCGCCGCGAGCGCCCAGTCCAGTGCGCGCAGGCTGTGCCCGGAGCCGTCCACCGCGGCGATTACGGGGAGGGCGGTCATCTCGAATCAGTCCTCTCGGCACCGAGGGCGGGGTCCACGGGGTTGTCCGTGCCCCCAGGGTGCGCCTGCTCTCCGGGCACCGCGACAGCTGAGGTCCGGCCGTGCGGCCCTCGCGGGGCCCCGGCCGACCGCTTCGTGCGACCTCCGCCGTGCCTCTCGGCCACCCGCGACCGACCTCAGGGTGTCACTGGGTGTCACTGGGTGTCATTCGGGGTTCGGACGGTGCGCGCCGACCCCGGACCTCCGGGCCGGTCGTACCCGAAGGGATGAACCAGCGACCGGGCGCGAGGGGACGCCGACCTCGGCAACCACCCGTTCCCTGTACACGACATGATCGTCTTCCTGGCCAATTGGGCCGGTTTGCAAGGGACTTGAAAGGACGTCAGGATCAAGATCAACTGACGTCGGATCAGGTAGCCGGTGTAAATAAACGTGTCGTCATAGTTATGCTGCTTCCGGTTCAGCATCGGGGGTTGCGTTCACGGCCGGTCCGTTTGGTGTGCCCGGATGCTGTCCTTTCGCCTGTCGTCCCACATTTCTCTGTTGGTTGAGGCTGCTGATGACTCGTCGTGCTGGATCGCCTCCCGGAGGTTCCCGGCCCGCCTCGGCTCTCGTCTGGGTACTACCCACCGCGGTGACCGCGGTCGCCGCTCTCGCGGCGACCTTCCTGGTCTCCTCGGGCGCACGAGTGCCGATTGCCTGGATTGGCCTTGCGGCCACCGTCTCCGTGGCGGTGACCGCCGCCGAAGCCGCGCGCCGGGGCCGATTGGCCGCGGCGCTGCGTGCGGAGGTCCAGGAGCGGAACGCTGCTCTTGCCAGGCAGGAGGCCGAGACCGCACGCCTGGCGCAGCAGCAGCTGCCGGGCGTCGTCCGCAGGCTCCGCCAGGGCGACTTCCCCGAGGACGTGCTCAAGGACCTCTCCGACGACTCCCCCGCCGGGCTCACCCCGGAGTTCAGGGCCGCGCACCAGGCGGTGCTGCGGACCGTCGTGGACGCGGTGTCGGCCGAGGAGGACCTGCGCGACTCGGCACAGCGCGCCTTCGTGAACATCTCCCGCCGCGTCCAGGCCATCGTCCACCAGCAGGCCAGTGAGCTGCGCGGGATGGAGGACCGGCACGGCCAGAGCCCGGCGGTCTTCGGTGACCTGCTGCGGCTGGACCACGGCACCGCGCTGATCGGACGCCTGGCGGACAGCATCGCCGTGCTCGGTGGCGCCCGTCCGGGCCGTCAGTGGAGCCGTCCCGTGCCGCTGTTCAGCGTGCTGCGCGGTGGCATGTCGCGGATCATCGACTACCAGCGGGTCGAGCTGCACTCGGTCTCCGAGGTCGCGGTCGTCGGTCCCGCGGTGGAGCCGCTGATCCACGCGCTCGCGGAGCTGCTGGACAACGCCACGCGTTACTCTCCCCCGCAGACCCAGGTCCATCTCACCGCCGTGGACGTCCAGTCCGGCATCGCCATCGAGATCGAGGACGGCGGTGTCAGCCTCAGCGAGGAGGCCCGTGCCCGCGCCGAGCGGATGCTCCAGCAGGCCCAGGCCGGCCTGGACGTCAACGACCTCGGCGAGACCCCCCGACTCGGCCTCGCGGTGGTGGGCCGGCTGGCCCAGGCGTACGGGTTCCAGGTGTCGCTGCGCACCTCCGCCTACGGCGGTGTGCGCGCGGTCCTGATCGTTCCGCAGGAGCTGATCACCACCGCGCCGGCCACCGGCAGGGCGCACGGTATCGGTGCCTCGTCCGGGCCGCGCCCGACCAGCCCCCGCAGGGTCCCGGAGAAATCCGCCGTGACCGAACAACCCGCGGCCGAGCCCACGCTCCGCGCCGTCGCCCCGCTGGACCGATCCGGCGGTGGCCCCGAGAGCATCCCCGAAGTCACCGAGCGCACGCTCAGCGGGCTACCGCAGCGCAAGCGACGCAACCGCGTGACAACCCCGGCGAACCACGAACCGGCCCCGGACGAGGCGAAGAGCGAGCAGCCGCCCGTGGAGCCCGGGATGTGGATGGCCGCGTTCCAGAGCGGCGTGACCGGCGAAGGCGCCGGCTCGTCCTCCCCCGCCACAAGTAACCGTGAAGCGTCTTCGGAAAAGAGTGAGCAGCCATGATTCAGCAGCGGCCCAACCTGGACTGGATGCTCAAGGACCTCGCCGACAGTGTGCCGCAGACCCGACATGTGGTGGTGCTATCGGCCGACGGACTGCGCATGGGCGCGCACGGCTCGGACGACGACACCGCCGACCGCCTCGCCGCGGCCTGCGCCGGACTGCAGAGCCTGGCGGGCGCGGTGGCGGCCGAACTCCCGCGCAGCGACGGGCAGATGCGGATGGTCGTCATCGAGCTGGACGGCGGCTTCTTCTATCTGATGGCCGCGGGCTCGGGCGCCTATCTCGCCGTACTCGCCGACGAGGGCGTGGACGCCGGGTTGATCGGAGCCCGGATGCGGGACCTCGTCGCCAGGATCGGTCAACACCTCAGCACTCCCCCACGCAATGACGGACCGGTCGAATGAGAGAGGGTGACCAGGAATGGGACGAGGGATCGCCCGAGAGGCTTTACGTCATCACCGGAGGGCGTAGCGCCTCCACCGCGGACAGCTCGCTCGACCTGGTCACCCTGATCGTGGCCAGGTCCGGACCGACAGCCGGCATGCAGCCGGAAGCGGCGTCCATCCTGCGGATGTGCCACTCGCCACTTTCGGTGGCGGAGGTCTCCGCCTATCTCGAACTGCCGATGAGCGTCGTCACCGTGTTGGTCGACGACCTCCTCGCCTCCGGCAAGATGCATTCGCGCGCGCCGGTGGCCGCGGCTCAACTCCCCGACACCGCACTGATTGAGGCAGTGATCCATGGACTTCAAAGGCTCTGAGACGGTCGCCGGGCCGCGGAGCGAGGACGCACTGCCGGAGACGGCCACCGCCGCGGTCAAAGTGGTGGTGGTGGGCGGCTTCGGCGTGGGCAAGACCACGCTGGTCGGCTCGGTCAGCGAGATCCGTCCGCTGACGACCGAGGAGACGATGACCCAGGCCGGGGTCGGCGTCGACGACACCGTGGGGGTGGAGCGCAAGACCTCCACCACCGTCGCGATGGACTTCGGTCGAATATCTCTCAACGAGGAGTTGGTCCTCTACCTCTTCGGCACCCCCGGTCAGCAGCGGTTCTGGTTCCTGTGGAACGGACTGTTCGACGGTGCGCTCGGCGCCGTCGTGCTGATCGACACCCGCCGTCTGGAGGTGAGCTTCGACGTCATCGGCCGGCTCGAGGAGCGGGGCGTCCCGTTCCTGGTGGCGGTCAACTCCTTCCCCGACGCGCCCGGTTACCCGCTGGACGAGCTGCGCGCCGCGCTGGACCTGCCCGGCAGCGTGCCGATCGTCGCCTGCGACGCGCGCGACCGGGCCTCCAGCCGTGACGTGCTCATCTCTCTGATGCGCTATCTCCACTCGCTCGCCGCCACCCGGGAGGTCTCGTGAGCACCCCCTCGCACAGCTCGGCCCCGCCGCCGGGCTGCCCCGCCCACCAGCTGGGCCAGGGGCAGCTGCGCAGGCTCTACGGCCCGGAGGCGGAGGGCGATCCGAGCGCCCTGTACGACGAGCTGCGCGCCGAGCACGGCCAGGTCGCGCCCGTGCTCGTGCACGGCGACCTGCCGGCCTGGCTGGTGCTGGGCCACCGGGAGAACCTCGACGCCGCCCGTACGCCCTCGCGCTTCTCCCGGGACTCCCGCCACTGGCGGGCCGCCCAGGAGGGCCTGGTGCCGCCGGACCACCCGCTGACGCCGATGACGGCGTGGCAGCCGGTGTGCCACTTCGTCGACGGCTCCCAGCACGAGCGGCTGCGCGCGGCCGTCACCGGTTCGCTGGCGCGGTTCGACCGCAGGGGCGTGCGGCGCTATGTCACGCGCTTCGCCCACCAGTTGGTGGACCGCTTCGCGGACGCCGGTGAGGCCGAACTGGTCGCCGAGTTCGCCGAGCATCTGCCGATGCTGGTGATGACCCAGCTCATGGGCATGCCCGAGGAGTACGGCCCGCGGCTGGTGCAGGCGGCCCGTGACCTCATAAAGGGCACCGAGACGGCGGTGGAGAGCAACGACTACGTCACCACCGCGCTGCGGCAGCTGGTGGAGCGCAAGCAGACCCAGCCGGGCCACGACTTCGCCAGCTGGCTGATCGAGCACGAGTCGGCGCTCAGCACGGACGAGGTCACCGAGCATCTGCGGCTCGTCCTGATCGCCGCGTACGAGACGACCGCCAACCTGATCGTCAACACGCTGCTCATGGTCCTCACCGACCGGCGCTTCCGGGCCAGCCTGTCCGGCGGTCACATGACGCTGCCGGACGCGCTGGAGCAGGTGCTGTGGGACGCACCGCCGCTGTCGACCGTGCTCGGGCGCTGGGCCACCGGCGACACCACGCTCGGCGGTCAGCAGATCAAGACCGGTGATCTGCTGCTGCTGGGGCTCGCCGCCGGGAACACCGACCCGGAGATCCGCCCGGACCTCCACCAGCCGGTGCACGGCAACCGCTCCCACCTGGCCTTCAGCAGCGGGCCGCACGAGTGCCCCGGTCAGGACATCGGCCGGGCGATCGCGGACACCGGAATCGACGTGCTGCTCGCCCGGCTGCCCGATCTGGGTCTGGGGGTGAACGAGACCGAGCTCGTCTGGGACTCGTCGCTGATGTCCCGTCATCTGCGGCAGCTGCCGGTGCGGTTCACCCCTGCGCAGGAGCGTCGCGGCAAGCCTGCCGCCTCGTCGCCGGCGCCGGAGCCGAGCACTCCCGCTCCGGCACCCGCGGCACAGCCGGACCGGGCCGCCAGGACGCCGCATCAGGCGACGTCCTCCAACCCCCTGCCGCCGCCCAATCCCGCTTCGGGGCCCGCCCCCGAGCCGGACCGGCGCAAGGAGCAACGCCCTTTGTGGCTGCGGCTGTTCGGCGGCAAGTGAGGCGCTGAAGAGGTTTCGCCAGGAGCGGCGGCCGACCGGTGAACGGTCGGCCGCCGCTCCGTTGTGCGGTGCGTGCGGCCTCCGCTCAGGCGGCCAGCTGGTCCCACCACCACGCGATCGACGGAATCGGCGGCGGCCCGGGGTCCGGGTCGCTCGGGGTGTCCCGATAGCTGATCTCGAACGCCGCGCCCGGCACCGGCAGGGGGTGCCGGTTGCGGGGGCTGGCGTACCGCGGTGCGGTGCGCTCGCCCTCGATGAAGCCGGTGATGTAGTAACCCAACGCGCTGGTGTAGCGCCGGAGTTCGGCGTCGCCCTCCTCGTTCAGCCGTGCGCGCAACCGCAGGAAGAGCGACATCGCCCGGTCGCGCAGCGCCACCGCTTCCGGCAGCACGTCCGCCGGGGTTCCGCCGCGCGCGTGCACGAGCACATTGACCAGGTTCTGGTCGGGGACCTCGAGGTGGTCCTCCTTGGCGAACGAGAACAGGTCGTTGTCGCAGCTCACCACGAAGCCCGCGGCGTCGGTGAGCGCCTGTACCGGCGCCGAGTACAGCACGTCCGGCGCGAGGTGGATTCCCTCCGCCGCCTCGACGAACGTCATCGTGAAGCGCGTGCCGTTGACCGAACCGCGCATGCCCGCGAAGTCGTTGAGGGCGGGCATCACACCGCGCTCGGTGTTGGCGGTCTGCCAGGACGCTCCCAGCAGCCAGTCCCTGGCGCCCTCGCCGAACCTCCGCAGCTGGTACGGCGAGAGCAGCTGCCTGCTGCGCCGCACCAGGTCGTCCAGGGAGGCGGTCAGACGCGACTGCGGCAGCATCGAGGAGCCCGGGGCTTCGATGGCACGGATCAGCCGGGCGCTGTGGTCGGTGATGTCGGCCGCGCCGGTGCCCTCGTCGCCGCTGTCGTGCCAGTCGTCGAGGGCGGTGGCCCAGTAGTTCCAGAGGATGAACAGGAGCAGGATGTCCTGGTCGCCCCGCGGCGCCATCCGACAGCTGTAGTCGACCGCGTTGCAGGCCAGGCCCCAGGCGCGCTCGGTCGCGTTCGGGTAGACGTCGAACTCGTCGACCCAGGCCAGCGCCCGCTGTTCGATCTTCTCCACTTCGGGGTGCAGCAGTTCGCCGCGCTCGTCGGGACAGTAGAACGGTGGCAACCGCCAGCCGATGGCCGGTTCACGGCCGGTGGGCGCGGGCATGTTCAGCTCCCCTTGCGGAAGAGCAGCAGCCGGGTCTCGACCGCGTGGTCGCGCCAGATCCGGAAGAGCTTGCCGTGGGTGAGCGCGGACTCCGTCAGCCTCTCGCGCTTGATCGGCGAGGGCTCGCCGGTGCGCTCCGCCCGCTCCAGCTCCGCGGTGCTCCAGGCCATCGACTGGACCCAGAACTCGGCGACGCCGTCGGTGATGTCCTCGTCCTGCTCCAGTTCGAGGCCGGCCTGGCGGGCGGACTGGATGTACTCGGTGAGGGTGCCGAGCCGCGTCTTGTAGTAGGCGTCGATGAACTCGGTCCACTCGGGACGGCAGATGAAGTGCTCCTGGATGCCGAACCAGCCGCCCGGACGCAGCGCCTTCGCGGCCACCGCGAACAACCGTTCGCGGTCCATGTAGCCGGAGCTCTCGATGGCGACGGCGCCGTCGTAGCGGGCCTCCTCGTCGAGTTCGTGCACATCCTGGGCGCGTGCCCGCACCCGGTCGGAGACCCCGGCCTGACGTGCGAGGTCGTCGATGACGGGTATGTGGTCCTCGGCCACCGTCAGCCCCTGCACGGAGGCGCCGTGCTTCTGCGCCCAGAAGATCGAACCTCCGCCCAGCCCACAGCCGATGTCCAGGATCTCCCCGCTCGGCCGGTGGTCGACGCGCCACTGCTGCGCGGCGTGCGTGAGCACTCTCTCCTGCGAGTCGGTGATGCGGCGGCGCAGCACGTCCTGCGCGACGGTGGTGTTCGGCGCCTCGTCCTTGCCGAAGAGTCCCAGGTGGAAGTGGACGCGGGGGCCGGGGCCGTACTTGTGGAGGATGTCCTTGGTCTTGCGCGAGTAGTACAGCGGAACCTGTGTCTCGTCGAACGCCGGACCTGAGGCGTCGTTCATGACGAGGTCGTTCTCCATGCGGGATCTCCAGAGTGATCAAGCTGCGGGGCCAAGCGATCAAACATTGCCCATGATGAACACTCACAATCTCACAGTGATCGGAACGTGACACTCCTCATCGCCAACTGCGTGTATTACAGGGGGATTTGATCGCATCTGACGCCACAACAGAAGTCCCGTGAATCTGACTTCGCATCACCTGACACATCGTCATCGCATGCGGCTCCGGCCGGAGAGTGACGGCGCTTCGGAACGAGGTGCCGACGACGCGGTTGCAACCTCGGACCCACCGGAAGGGTGGGTGCGCTCGTCACGGCCTCCGTGCCCGAGCAGTGGACCTCGCTGCCGACGAGTCGAACCCTCGCGAGTCCGCGCGGCAGAGCACGGGCCCCAACTCGAGCCTGCTCACGGCGTCGAGACACCGGCGTCAACACTGCTTCACTCCATTCGCCAGTGAAAGTGCCTATTTCGGGTGACTTGACGGAATGGCGCGACACCTTCTGCGGACCGGAGCCGCATTGTCGTCTGCGGGAGACGCGCCTCGCCGCGTCGGCGGCGGCTCCCGATCGTCGTTCCTTCGCACGCTCACAAGGAGACAGAGCTATGCAGCTCAATCGGAAGATCGCCGCCGGACTGGCCGCGGGTGCGCTCGCCGCGGGTCTGATGGGTTCGGTGCCGGCCGTGGCCAACACCCACGGTGCCGACAAGGCCCCCGCACCGCAGGCCGAGCAGGTCCGCGCCGTCGGAGGGACCGTGATCGCCCGTACCGGCGTGATCATCCGCGCCTACCCGACGACGACCTCCGCCAACCTCGGCTCCTACGCCTACGGCGCGCGCGTCCAGCTCCGCTGCCAGGCCGCCACCGAGAACGTCCAGGGCAACCGCCTGTGGTTCAAGCTCGCCAACCGCTCCGGCTGGGTCGCCGCCCGCTGGGTGCAGAACGACGCACCGCTGCCGACCTGCGTCCCGACCATGGTGAAGAAGGACGAGATGCCGGAAGGCAAGTAGAGCTCACCCTCTGCTCTCGTTTCCGAGCGGCCCCGGACTCCCACCGAGCCCGGGGCCGCTCGGCGTGTGCCACGAGTGGCGTGGTGGGCGCGCACGGGGCGGGCGGGGGCCGGCGGCGCGTACGGGACCGGCGGTGCGTACGGGACCGGCGGTGCGTACGGGACCGGCGGTGCGTACGGGACCGGCGGTGCGTACGGGGGCGCACGGACCGTACCGGCGTGCGGGCGCGGGCAGGGCCGGGACGGGCGGCCGGGGTCAGCCGGGCAGTGGCCAGTGGCTGAGACGGAGCCGGCTGGTGCACCGGATCTCCTCACCGGTCACGGGGTCGGTGAACTCCAGTGCGCGGGCGAGGAGTTGGAGCGGGCGGTCCCAGTCGTCGACACCGTGACGCACCGCGTCGGGCCCCGGCGGCGCGGTTGCCGAGTCGGGGCGGTGCGGGGCGGGGCGGTGCGGGTCGGGGCGCTCCGAGTCGGCGAGGTGCGGGGCGGGGTGGTGGGCGTCCGGGCGGTGGTCGTCGGGGAAGAGCGGGTCGTGCAGCAGGGGCAGGCCGAGGCCGCTCATGTGCAGCCGCAGCTGATGGGTACGGCCGGTGGTGGGCAGCAGCCGGTAGCCGGCCAAGCCGTCGCGGTGGCCGAGGAGTTCGATGCGGCTCTCGCTGTTGGGCTCGCCCGGGAGCTCCACCGCGGCGAGTCTGCCCGGAACCTTCTCGATGCGGTTGCGGACGGTTCTCGGGAACGTCAGCGCCGGATCGTGGCGGGCGACGGCCACGTACTCCTTGCGGACCCTGCGGTCCTGGAAGAGCGACTGGTAGGCGCCCCGGTCGGCGGGGCGGACGACGAAGAGCACCAGGCCGGCGGTGAGCCGGTCGAGGCGGTGGGCCGGCTGGAGTTCGGGCAGCGAGAGTTCGCGGCGCAGCCGGGCCAGAGCGGTCTCGGTGATGTGGCTGCCGCGGGGGGTGGTGGCGAGGAAGTGCGGTTTGTCGGCGACGACGATCCGCTCGTCGCGATGGACCACGCCAACCGGGAACGGCACCGCTTCCTCGGGCGCGAAGTCACGGTGGAACCAGACGTACAGGCCCGGCTCGTACCGGGTGCGGGCCTCGATCGACCCGCTCGCGGTGACGAAGCGGCCCCGCTCGACCATCCGGTCGAACTCGTCGGCGCCGGCGAACTCGGCGTACCGCTCGCGCAGATGGTCCACCACCGTCGCCCAGCGGCGCTCGGGGTCGGGCGGCAGCCTCAGCCGCACCGGGTCGATGCCGTGCCGCTGCTCCAGCGGCGCGGGCGGGGGCGCACTGCGACGGCGGCGTCTCATGGCGGTGACCACTTCCCTGGTGCGGCCGAGGCGGGCACGGCGTACGGACGCGCGCCGGACGCGTTCCGTTCCGGCGCGTGTCCGGCCGGCCCTTACAGGTCGTACAACAACGAAACAGGACCCCCACCGAGATGGAGGTCCTTCGCTGTGTCCGAGGGGGGACTTGAACCCCCACGCCCGATAAAGGGCACTAGCACCTCAAGCTAGCGCGTCTGCCATTCCGCCACCCGGACCGGTGAGCGTCGCGGCCTGGGCCGCGGCGACGGGGACAACAATACCAAGCCCCCGGAGTGCTTCTCACCTCCATTGCCGGTGGATTCGTTGCACGGATTCCGATTCGCCGGAAATGACGGGCGGGATCCGTTCACCGGCCCGTCCTCAGCCGGTCTCCCCCACGCTTCACAGCACCGGTCCGCGCAGCACCGACCGAGCGGGACGGGGCAGGACGGGACGGGACGGGGACGGCGTTGCGGAAACGTGGCGGCACCGCAACCCGAGCGGCAGGGCTGCCCGCAGGAGGCGCCCCACCGCCCGGGTGCGGTGTCCGTCAGCGGCGCTCGCGCGCCGGTGGCCGGATCAGTGGCCGGGGCGGCAGCGCAGGGAGCGCAGGTACTCGGCCGAGCGTCGGGCGGTGCTCAGGGAGCCGGCGGGGTTGGTGTTCGGGTCGGGAGCGTCGTCGCGCTCGACGAGCCAGTGGTGGTAGCGGCGGCGACGGCCCCTGGCGACGGCCGAGATGAACTCGACGTAGTCCAGGTCGCCGTAGCCGACGTCCGTCTGCTCGTAGCCCTCGGGCAGCGCCTCGTCGTGCTCGCCGTCCTTGACGTGGAAGAGCGGGAAGCGGTCGGGGTCGGCCAGCACGTACTTCAGCGGGTCCAGCGGGTCCGGGGTCCCGTCGGGGCGCTTGCTGAAGCGGTGCTGGGCGACGAAGGCCCAGTAGATGTCGAGCTCCAGCTTGACCAGCTTCGGGTCGGTCTCGGCCATCAGCAGGTCGTAGAGGCGGACGTCGGGTGCGTCCAGGGCGAAGCTGAACTCCTCGCTGTGGTTGTGCTGGTAGAAGGCGAGGCCCCGCTTGCGGGCGGCGGCTCCGTAGACGTTGAACTCCTCGGCGGCGCGCTTCCAGCCGTCGACGGTGTCGCCGTAGCGGTTGGGGTTGTTGGGCGTGCCGATGTAGGGAACGCCCAGTTCGGCGGCGTCGTCCAGCACCTTCTCCAACTGGGTGGCGAAGGTGTACGCGTTCGGGTCGCCGCCGTCGGCGTGGTAGCCGACGTGGCTGCCGATGGCGCGCAGACCGTTCTCGCGGAGCAGCCGCTTGAGCTGCCGGATCGAGATGTCGCCGGTCCCCTGGGTGTAGCCGGCGAACTCGACCTCGTCGTAGCCGTGGCGGGCGAGTTCCTCGAAGACCGGGCCGAAGCCCAGTTCCTGGACCTGGTCCCGCAGGGTGTAGAGCTGGATGCCCAGACGCCCCTTGGGAAGCAGGCGCTGTCTGCCGAACCCGCTCGCCTGGGCGGGGCTTGCCGCGCCGGCCAGCAGCGCGGCGGCGCCGGCGCCCGCCGCGACACCGAGGAAGGAGCGGCGGTCCAGTGCGGCGCGCAGGCTGTCGTAGCGGTCGGAGGATCGGTGCATGGCGGAGTCTCCTTGGCGGGTGCGGTGGGTGGTGCGGAAGGTGGACGGTGCGGCAGGTGGACGGTGCGGCTGTCGTGCGGTGGGTGGTGCGCGGCGGGTGGGTCGCGCGGGGGTGGTGCGGCGGGTGGGTGGGGACGGGGGTGCGGGCCGGGTGGGGAGGCGGTTTCGGGCAGGGGAGGGTGCGGCGGTGGGTTGTGCGGAACGCCACGGCGTCGGGGAGGCGCCGCAGGCGCGGTGCGAACGGGCGCGGGTCGTGGGCCCCGAGCGGAGCCGGGGCGCCCACGGGCGCGCTAGTCCGGTGCGGAGAGGTCGAGCAGCAGGTCCTTCACCGAGGTCGCGGGTACGCCGCCGCCCTCGTCCAGGACGCCGTCCAGCGCTTCGGGTTCGGAGCAGATGAGCATCGGTCCGTCCTCCTCCCGGTCCGGCAGACGGCCGTGGCTGCCGCGGATGGGTGAGGGGTCGAGCGGCACGACGGCCATCCGGTAGCGCATCCCGATCTTCTTGCGGGCGAGCGCGGTGGCCGCCCGCACCTTGACGTACGGGTCCTGCGGGTCCATGAAGAGTTCGACCGGGTCGTAGCCGGGCTTGCGGTGGATCTCCACCAACCGGGCGAAGTCCGGGGCCCGTTCGTCGTCGAGCCAGTAGTAGTAGGTGAACCAGGAGCGGGGTTCGGCGACGGCGACGAACTCGCCCGCCCGCGGGTGGTCCAGGCCGTGGTCCTTCTTGCCGGTCTCGTCGAGGAGTTCGGCGACTCCGGGGAGCTCTTCGAGCACCTCGCGGACGGTGGCCCGGTCGGCGGGGTCGCGCACGTAGACGTGCGCCAGCTGGTGGTCCGCGACGGCGAACGCCCGCGAGGTGGCGGGGTCCAGGTACTCCATGCCGTCCTGGGTGTGCACCTCGACGAGTCCGGCCCGGCGCAGCGCCCGGTTGATGTCCACCGGCCGGTCGACGGCGGTGATGCCGTACTCCGAGAGCACCACCACCCGGCGGCCCAGCTCGCGCGCGTCGTCGAGCAGTGGGCCGAGCGCGGTGTCGATCTCGCGCGCGGCGGCGTGCGAACGGGGGTCGTCGGGGCCGTAGCGCTGGAGGTCGTAGTCCAGGTGCGGTACGTAGGCCAGGGTCAGGTCGGGCCTGCGGGTGTGCAGCAGATGGCGGGTGGCGTCGATGATCCACTGCGAGGAGGTCAGTCCGGCCCGCGGTCCCCAGAAGGTGAAGAGCGGGAACTCGCCGAGCTTGTCGACCAGTTCGTCGTGCAGCTCGGGCGGGCGGGTGTAGCAGTCGGGCTCCTTGCGCCCGTCGGCGTAGTAGATGGGGCGCGGGGTGACCGTCCAGTCGGTGTCCGCGCCCATCGCGTACCACCAGCAGACGTTGGCGACGGTGTAGCCGGGGCGGCGTTCGCGGGCGGTGTGCCAGATCTTGTCGCCGCCGACGAGCGCGTTGTGCTGGCGCCACAGCAGTACGTCGCCGAGCTCGCGGAAGTACCAGCCGTTGCCGACGATGCCGTGGTCGGTCGGGAGCTTTCCGGTCAGGAAGGTGGACTGGGCGGCGCAGGTGACCGCGGGCAGGATGGTGCGCAGCGGCGCCGAGGTGCCGCCGGAGGCGAGGGCCCGCAGCCGCGGCATGTGGGTCAGCAGCGCCGGGGTGAGCCCGACGACGTCGAGGACCAGCAGTGGCTGGACTCGGGGTGTGGTCACGGCTGCTCCTTGAGTCCGAGGTCGGTCAACAGGTCGCGGGCGACGACGAGTTCGGCGGCGATGCCGTCGGCCAGCTCGTCGGCGTCGGTGGGGCGCAGGCCCTCCGGGAGCGCCTGCCAGGTGTAGGTCTCCACCTCCAGGTGGTGGGTGCGGGCGCGCGGGCCGCCCAGGAGGTGGCCGAGCGTCTCGCGCAGCACCTGGAGGGTGGAGGTCAGCGGCGGCTCCAGCTCCGCGTGCAGCGGCACGTGGAGGTGGACCCGCCAGGGACCGTCGGTCGCCAGCGCGTGCTCGCCGGCCAGCGCCAGGTCGAGGTCGTCTGCGCCGCGCACGCCCCCCGGCGCGGCGACGCGGGTCTGGTGCAGGAAGCGCGGTTCGACGAAGCGCTCCAGCGCCGCGCGCTCGTGCGGCTCGTGCGGCCGGGCACTGTGGAGGGCCGCGGAGAGCTGCACCTTGTGGACCGGCACCCGTGCCTCGTCCAGCAGGGCGACGGCTGCCGCGGGGTCCTCGAAGGCGGTGGCCAGATGGCAGGTGTCCAGACACATGCCGACCCGGTCGACCGGCGGCGCACCCGGTGCCCGCAGCGCCGCCACCGCCTGGGCGGTGGTCTCCACGGTGCAGCCCGGTTCGGGTTCCAGCCCGATCCGGATGCGGCGGCCGGTGCGCGCCTCCAGCGCGTCCAACTCCTGTGCGAGAGCGCGGAGTTGTCCGTGGGCGACGGCCAGGCGTTCGGCGTCGAAGTCGGTGCGCCAGGCGAGCGGCAGAGTGGAGACGGTGCCCTCGGTGACGTCCTCGGGCAGCAGCTCCGCCAGCAGTTCGGCGAGGCGGACGGTGTGCCGCAGGCGCTCGGGTTCGGTCCAGTCCGGCCGGTACACCCGGTACTTGACGCGTTCGTCGCCGAAGCCCTGGTAGGGGAAGCCGTTGAGCGTGACGACCTCGAGGCCGCGCCGGTCGAGTTCGCCGCGCAGCTGGTCCAGCCGTCGCCGATCGGCGACGAGCGCCTCGGCCGCCGGATGGGCGAGCCACAGTCCGATGCCGAGCCGGTCCCGGCCGAGCCGGCGGCGGACCGGCTCGGCGTGGTCGCGGAGCTGGGCGATCACACCGTCCAGCGTTTCGGCCGGGTGGACGTTGGTGCAGTACGCGAGGTGGACGGTCGAGCCGTCCGGGTGGCGGAAGCGCACGGGCTCACTCCCCGCCGCGCAGCACGGAGTTGCCCTCGTGGGTGGGTGCGGCGGGCTCGGCCGCGTCCAGTTCCAGACGGCCGCTGAGGCCGTAGAACTCCACCGGGTTGCGCCACAGGACGAGGTCCACGTCGTCCTCGGTGAAGCCGGCCGCGAGCATCGCCTCGCCGACGCGCCGCGGGGTGAGCGGGTCGCTGTTTCCCCAGTCCGCGGCGGAGTTGACCAGGACGCGCTCGGTGCCGTGGGAGCGCAGCAGCGCCACCATGCGGTCGGGGTCCATCTTGGTGTCGGGGTAGATGGAGAAGCCGCGCCAGCAGCCGGAGTCGGTGGCGGCGGCGACGGTGGTCTCGTTGAGATGGTCGATCAGTACGTGCTCGATGGGCAGGTCGGACTCCCGCACTACGTCCAGGGTGCGGGCGAGGCCGGCGGCCTTGTCGCGGTGCGGGGTGTGGACCATGGCCGGCAGCTCGTGGTCGACGGCCATCTGCAGCTGGGCGGCGAGCGCGCGGTCCTCGGCCGGTGTCATGGAGTCGTAGCCGATCTCTCCGACGGCGACGACCCCGTCCTTGGCCAGATAGCGCGGCAGCTCCTCCAGCACCGGGAGGCAGCGGGGGTCGCCGGCCTCCTTGGGGTTGAGCGCGATGGTGCAGTGGTGGGCGATGCCGTACTGGGCCGCGCGGAAGGGCTCCCAGCCCAGGAGGGCGTCGAAGTAGTCGTAGAAGCTGGCGGGATGGGTGCGCGGCTGACCCAGCCAGAAGGAGGGTTCGACCACGGCGCGCACCCCGGCGTCGTACATCGCCCGGTAGTCGTCGGTGGTGCGGGAGGTCATGTGGATGTGCGGGTCGAAGATGCGCATCAGATCTCCTGGCCGGTGGGGCGCTGCTCGCCGGGGGCTGTCGGTTGGGGGGCTGCGGGGCCGTCCACGAGGGACGGGGCGGTCGTGGAGCGGCCGGTGGCGGGGTGGTCGGTGACCGAGTGGTCCGCGACGGGCCGACCGGTGGCGGGATGGTCGGGGGCCGGGTGCGCCGGGACGGGGTGCGCGGCGAGTTCCAGCAGCCGGTGCAGGTCCTCGGGCACGGTGCGGCCCGCGGCGGTGCGCTCGGCGGCGAAGTCCCGCAGCATCCGGGCCAGTTCGTCGTCTCCGGCGGCGCGGGCGGCGAGGTCGTGCACCTCGGCCAGCGGGATTCCGACGAAGAGGCACTTGAGGACGGCCTGGCGCCAGTCGTGCGGCGCGAGGCAGCGGGCGCCGTAGGGTCCCAGCGCGGCGGCGACCAGCCGCGGGTCGTTGGTGCGCAGCGCGTCGTGCACCAGCTCCGACCCGTCGGTGTCCGGGGGCAGTTCGGGCAGGGCCTCCAGTACGGCGAGGCGTTCGGCGGCGTTGCCGCGCCGGTAGAGCTCGGCCAGGCGCTCGGCCGGCGGGCGGTGCTCGACGAGCAGCGCGACCCGCACCCGTACGGCGTGCGGCGCACCGCAGGCCCGTTTCGCCGCGGCGAAGGAGATCTCCAGTCGGTCCGGCTCGGCGAGCGCGCGCTCGAACCAGTCCTGGGCACGTTCGTCGAGCTCGGACCGGAGCGCGCCGAGCCGGTCGCGGTCGGCCGCGGTCACCGCTGGGCCGCCTTGAGGAAGTGGAGGGACTGCTCCGCGAGCGCAGGACCGGCGTGGGAGTCCCTGGGCAGCTCGACCGAGACCAGGCCGCGGTAGCCGGCGTCGGCCAGCGCGGTGAGCACCGGTGAAAAGTCGATCTCGCCCTGGCCGAAGGGAAGGTGCTCGTGCACGCCGCGGCGCATGTCCTCGATCTGGACGTGCCGCAGCCACGGCGCGCTCTGTTCGACGCACACCTCGGGCGCAAGGGGCTCCAGGCACTGGCAGTGCCCGATGTCCAGGGTCAGGCCCAGCTCCGCCGGATCGCCCAACTCCTCGCGGAGCCGGTGGAATCCGGCCAGGTCGCCGAGGAGATGGCCGGGCTCGGGCTCGACGGCCAGCGGTGTGCCGCGCCGCCGGGCGCTCTCCAGGATCTGCTCGAAGCTGTGCCGCAGCCGTTTCCAGCCCTCCTCCTCGGTGGAGCCCTCGGGCAGCACACCGCTGAAGCAGTGCACGGCGTGCGCGCCGAGGTCGGAGGCGATCTGTACGGCGGTCTCCAGCAGCGCGACCCGGGTGGCGCGCGCCAGCGGGTCCGCCTCGACGAGGGTGGGGTGGTGCTTGCGGCGCGGGTCGAGCAGGTAGCGGGCGCCGGTCTCCACCGTGACGCCGAGGCCGTAGCGGTCCAGGGTGTCCGCCAACTGCCGGGTGCGGAAGGCCAGTCCGGGCGCGAGCGGGTCGAAGTGCATGTGGTCCAGCGTCAGCGCCACCCCGTCGTAGCCGAGGTCGGAGAGCATGACGACGAGATCGCCGAGCCTGAGGTCGGTGAGGCCGTTGGTGCCGTAGGCCAGTCTGAGGCTGCTCATGTGGGGCTGAC
The DNA here is from genome assembly GCF_023072595.1 of Streptomyces sp. XM4193. GTDB lineage: Bacteria > Actinomycetota > Actinomycetes > Streptomycetales > Streptomycetaceae > Streptomyces. Next base: position 414,422 of record NZ_JALLGK010000004.1, on the reverse strand, counting down.
CTTTCGGGATACGCGGCGGGCCAGCGGCAGCAGGGCCAGCAGCGGCAGGGCGGTGGTCACGGCACCGGCGCGGGCGGCCAGGGACGCCTGCAGCGGGATCATCGCGCGGATGCCGCCGCCGACGGCTCGTTGCAGCAGCGGCGGTGAGGGGTTGAGGGCGGCGTGGGTGTAGCCGCGTCCGCAGGTGGTCGCGTAGAGCGCCGCGCCTCCTGCGGCGGTCGCCTCGGTGGTGGTGCGCGGCGGACGCAGGCCGGTGAGGTGACCGGTGACGGCGGCGGTGGTGGCCAGCGCCGTCAGCGGAGCGAGCGAGGAGCCGCCCCCCACCTCCTCGCGCGAGACCGTGGTCACCGCGAGCGTGTGCGCGCCGAGCACTCCGGCCGCGGGGAGGGCTCTGGCCATCTCGGCGGGGCGGGTGGCGGCGGCGCCGAGCAGCACGTCCAGGGTGCGCGCGGAGGCCATCGCGGCGGGCCCGGCCGGGGTGTTCTTCAGCCACAGGTCGTACGCCCAGACGCTCGCCGCCAGTGCGCTCGCGGTGCGCAGCGCGGGCCGGCCGGCCGCCGCCGCGAAGCCCAGGCCCGCAGCGGTCAGGCCGACCGAGGCGCCGAGCGCCGCGGCGGGGCTGATGCGGCCGGCCGGGATCGGGCGGTCGGGTCGCTCGACCGCGTCGATCCTGCGGTCCGCCCAGTCGTTGAGCGTCATGCCCGCCTCGTAGAGGCAGAGCGAGGCGGCGGCGGCCAGCGCGGTACGGGCGCGCGGCGGGCCGCCGGTGGCGGTGGCGCCGACCAGCGCGTCGCCGGGGACGCTGAAGACCGCCGACACCCGCAGCAGCGACGCCCAGTCCCGGGCGCTCATGCGCGGTCCGCCAGACGCTCGGCCAGCTGCGCCAACTCCCGCTCCTGGCCGGCGAGATCGGCGGGCCCGCTGTCCGGGTCCTTGAAGTAGAAGCCGAGCCCGTCGACGGGTCCGCGCAGCCCGAGGGCGTCGGCGCGGGCGAGGATGCGCGCGAGGTCCAGTACGAGCGGCGCGGCGAGCGCGGAGTCGCAGCCCTGCCAGATGGTCTGGAGGATCATCCGGGAGCCGAGGAAGCCGTCGAAGGCGATGTGGTCCCAGGCGGTCTTCCAGTCGCCGAGCGCGGGCACGTCGTCGATGTGCACCTCGCCCTCGGGGACCTCGGGGAGGTTCTCGGCCAGTACGCGCTCCTTGCCGGCGTTCTTGGCCGCGGCCGCGGCCGGATCGGCGAGTGCCGCGCCGTCGCCGCCGCCCAGGAGGTTGGTGCCGGACCAGGCGCGCACGGTCAGCGCACGGCTGCGGAACATCGGCGCCAGCACCGAACGCAGCAGCGTCTGGCCGGTCTTGCCGTCGCGGCCGGCGTACGGCACCTCGGCGGCGCGGGCGGTGTCCTGCAGGTCGGGGTGGTGCAGCCCGGTGGACGGGGTGAAGTTGACGTATCCGCAGCCGGCGCGCAGGGCCGCGGCGGCGTACAGCGAGCTGGGCGGCAACTGCCCCTGGGCGGCGGCCGGTTCGGTGCTGGCCACATTGACGACGACGGTCCGCTCCAGGCCGTTGTCGCGGGTGAAGTCGGTCAGGTCGGCGGCGAAGCGCTCGATGAGTTCCTCGGTGGTGCGGGTGTCGCCTCGCTCGGGACCGCCCGGGCGTATTCGGCGTTCGACGGCGGCCAGTTCGGCGGCGACCGCGGTGGGCAGTCCGTGGGCGAGCACCCCGGCGCCGACCAGCTCCTCGGCGCGCTTGGGCAGCGGGGTGCAGGCGGTGTCGTGACCGCCGAACAGGAGGTCGGACAGCGGCGGCAGGGCGCTGTCGGCGAACACCGGGGTCTCGGTGAGGAGTCCGGTCGGCGGCTGGAGACCGGCGGCGAGGGCGGCGCAGCCCACGATGGTGGTGGTGGCGACCGAGCCCCTGGCTCCGATCAGCCACACCCCGGTGCGTGGTCGGTCGCCCGGCGACCGCTCGCCGCTGTCGGGCTGCGGGGCGTCGTGCGCTGTCACGTCGTGGTTTCGCTCACTCACGTGGGTCTCCAAGGGGGTCGTACGGGCCGCTGGTTGCTCTGGGTGGTGCGGGGTGGGACGGGTGGAGCGGCGGGGAGGAGTCGGCGATCTCCTCCCCGCCGCGGTGGTCAGCCGCGGCCCCCCTCGGGCCTGCGGGTGACCGGTCGTGGCAGCCGTCGTACGTCCTCGACGGATGCCTGCTCAGTCGCCCCGGCCGACTCGGGGTTCACGGTCGGTGGAGTCGGTGTGGGCCGTGGGCTCTTTGGGGGCCGTGGGGTCTTGGGGCTCCGTGGGGTCTGTCGGGTCCGTGGGGTCTGTCGGGTCGCCGAGGTCCTGGATGCGGATGTCGCGGAAGGCGACCTCGTCCTCGTCGCCGTGGTTCTGGATGCCAATGTGTCCGCGTGTCAGGTCACGGTCGGGGTCGGTGCTGGTGAAGTCGTTGATCTTGATGTCGTTGAGCCAAATCTGGATCCGGTCCTCCTCTACCCGGATCTCGTAGCTGTTCCACTCCCCCGGCGGGTTCAGTGCGGCGTCGCGGGCTTCGATGTCGGCGGACTGGAAGCCGTAGATCGCACCGGTGGTGCGGTCCTCGGCGTCCGTGGCGTCGATCTGGATCTCGTAGCCCTGGTTGACCGCGTCCATCGGGTCGTCGCTCGCCGGGAAGCCCACGAAGACACCGGAGTTGTCGTCTCCGGCCATCCGCCAGTCGAGCTTGAGGGAGTACGCGCCGAACTCCTGGGCCTCGTACCAGAGCAGTCCCATGCCGCCCACGGACGTGAGGGTCTTCTCCCCCTCGTCCAGGACGAACGAGCCCGGCCCGGCCTGCTTCCAGCCGTCGGTGCCGGTGCCGTCGAAGAGCTGCTTCCACTCCTCCTCGGCGCCGTCCGGGGAGCAGTCGGCTTCCTTCTCGCCGGTGGCGTACTGGATGCCGCCGAGGAGGTGTTGGCGGAACGCCGGCTCGGTGAAGGACTCCTTGGTGTGGCCGCCGCCGGTGTAGAAGGCGCGACCGCCCTCGTAGGGCTGGCACCAGGAGATGGGGTGGTCCTCGCCCATGTTCCCGCCCTGGTACGAGCTCTCGTCGAGAGTCGCCAGCACCTTGGCGCGGTCGCGGGGGTTGGTGCCGTAGTTGTACCACTCGTCCGTCCGCTCCCAGGTGGGGTCGAGATGGGCGGTGGCGGGGTGGTCGTGGTCCTCGACGTTGATCTGCGCGGACTGGATGTGCGGGTGGGAGTCGAAGTACGCGCCGACCAGGCCGCCGTAGAACGGCCAGTCGTACTCGGTGTCGGCCGCGGCGTGGACGCCGACGTAGCCGCCGCCGTCCTCGACGTAGCCCTCGAAGGCGTTCTGCTGCTCCTCGTTCAGCACGTCGCCGGTCGTGGAGAGGAAGACCACGGCCTGGTACCGGGCGAGGTTCTCGGCGGTGAAGTCCGCCGCGTCCTCGGTGTCCTCGACCGCGAAGCCGTGCTCGGCGCCGAGCTCCTGGATCGCGGCGATGCCGTCGGGGATGGAGTCGTGGCGGAAGCCCGCGGTCTTGGAGAAGACCAGGACCGTCGACTCGGCCTGCTCGCCGGTGGTGCCGCTCGCCTCGTTCGGTTGGGCCTGCGCGGGCAGGGCGGCCGTCCCCAGTGCGAGGACGGCCGCTGCCGCGGCCAGGCGGGTGCTCTTCACCATGGCTGCTCCTGCTTCCCGTGCGTCAGTCGGTGGTCAGGGTGAAGTCGTCGACCTGGAAGAGGTCGTCGCCCTCGCCCCCGGTGAAGACCAGGTGGAGGGTGTCCTCCGCCGACGGGTCCTCGGGTGCGGTGATCGCGGTGCTCACTTCCTCGAAGGTGCCGCTGCCGCCGGTCGCCGGTACGTCGACGGTGCCGAGCAGCTCGCCGTCGGCGCCGCCGAGCCTGATCTCGATCGCGCCGCCGTCGCTCCCGGCGGCCACCTCGGCGCTGAACTCGGTTACGCCCGCCAGGTGGTAGGGGGTGAAGGAGATCCAGTCGCCGTTGCCGATCGAGCCCACGGCCTTTCCGCCGGCCGCCGCGTCGTTCTCGACGACGGAGGCGCCCTCGGAGGCGTCGAAGTGCTCGGCCTGGCGGTGCTTGGGCTGGAGCTTGTTCTGGTCGTGGGTGGTCAGCGGCGGCAGCTCACCGGCGCCCTGGTCGGTGTACTCGGCGTCGAAGACTCCGAAGATGTTGGCGTTGGGGTCGTGCTCGCCGTCGGCCGAGGTCTTGATCGTGCCCGAGCAGCCGTTGGCCGAGGTGATGGGGTGGCCGTGGCTGTCGTGGCCGAGGACGTAGGTGACCTTGACCTTCTCGCAGTCGATCTCGCCGTCCTCGGGGTCGGTCACCTCGACCTCGAAGGGGATCTCGTCGCCGAAGCTGAAGAGCGAGCCGTCGGCGGGAAGCTTGAGCTCGACGGTGGGCGCGGTGTTGCCGACCGTGATGTGGACGCTGGCGCTGCCCGTCTTGCCGGTGGTGTCCTCGGCGGTCACGGTGGCGACGTAGGTGCCGTCCTCGGTGTACGTGTGCGTGGGGTTCGCCTCGTCGGAGGTGCCGCCGTCGCCGAAGTCCCAGCTGAAGGTGAGCTCGTCGCCGTCGGCGTCGTCGCTGCCCTCGGTGGAGAAGGCGACCTCCAGCGGACCCTGCCCGCTGGTCACGTCGGCGGAGGCGCGGGCGACCGGGGAGTGTCCGTCGGTGGCGTTCTCGATGCGGTAGAGCGCCGAGTTCTCGTCGCCGTTGAAGTAGCCGGTGCCGTAGTCCAGTACGTAGAGCGCGCCGTCGGGGCCGAACTCCATGTCCATCACCTGGGTGCCTTCCCAGAGGAAGTCGTTGATGGACTCGACCTGGCCCTGGTCGTCCTGGGAGATGCGCTTGATCCACTGCCGGCCGAACTCGCCGGCGAAGAAGTCGCCGTCGTACTCCTCGGGCAGCGCGATGTCGGAGCCGCTGTCCGGGTCGTAGCGGTAGACCGGGCCGCCCATCGGGGACTCGGAGCCGTCGCCGAACTCGGGCACGGAGTTGCCGTCGTAGTTGATCCAGCCGGGCTTGGCCTCGGGCAGCTCGGTCAGGCCGGTGTTGTGCGGGGAGTTGTTGACCGGGTTGGCGCAGTCGAACTTCTCGCCCGAGGACTGGTCGGCGAAGTCGTAGTCGACGTAGGCGTCGTTGTCGCCGTGGCAGTAGGGCCAGCCGTAGTTGCCGGCCTCGGTGATCCGGTTGAACTCGACCTGGCCGGAGGGTCCGCGGGAGTCGCTGGCGGAGCCGGCGTCGGGCCCGTAGTCACCGAGGTAGACGGTGCCGGTGGGCTTGTCGACGCTCATCCGGAAGGGGTTGCGGAAGCCCATCGCGTAGATCTCGGGGCGGGTCTTGTCGGTGCCCTCCGCGAAGAGGTTGCCCTCCGGGATGTCGTAGCTGCCGTCCTCGCCCACCTTGATGCGCAGGACCTTGCCGCGCAGGTCGTTGGTGTTGGCGGAGGAGCGCTGGGCGTCGAAGGAGGGGTTGCGGTCGGCCCGCTCGTCGATCGGGGTGTAGCCGTCGGACTGGAAGGGGTTGGAGTCGTCGCCGGTGGAGAGCAGCAGGTTGCCGTCGCCGTCGAAGGCGATGTCGCCGCCGACGTGGCAGCAGATGCCGCGGTTGGCCGGCACGTCCAGGACGGTCTGCTCGCTGTCCGGGTCGAGCTTGTTGTTCTCGTCGAGGGTGAAGCGGGAGAGGCGGTTCACCCCGTCGAAGGGTTCGAAGTCCGCGGCGTCGCCGGTCTCCGGTGCGTCGCCCGAGGGGGTGTCGAGCTTCGGCGCGTAGTAGAGGTAGATGGCCCGGTTCTCCTCGAACTGCGGGTCCACGCCGATGCCCTGGAGGCCCTCCTCGTCGTGGTCGTAGACCTCGACGCGGCCGGCCAGGCTGGTGGTGCCGCCGGAGTCGGTGATGCGTACGGCGCCGTCGCGGGAGGTGTGGATCACCGAGCTGTCGGGGGTCACCGCCATCGTCATCGGCTCGCCCATCTCGGGCTCGCCCTTGGCGAGGGTGACCTGCTGGAACTCGGCGGCAGCCGGGTTGTCGGGGGCGTCGGGCCCGTCGGACGGCTGATGCGCGGCGGCCGGGCCGGCGGCGCCGAGGGCACCGCCGATCAACAGCGCGCTCGCGCACGCCGCGAGCGTGGTGCGGAACCTCTTGGGTGTCCTGTGCACGCGTGTCCTCCATGAGGTTGTGCGGTCATGAGGTGCGGTTGACACAGGCGCGCGCCGTCGCGCCGGGCTTCTGCTCCTGGCCGGGCTCGCGAGCCGGGCCGGCGGGGGTGGGGTGAGGGGTCGGATCGGTGTCGGAAAGAGGTGCCGAGCAGGGGGAGTTGCGTGAGGGGGCGCTCGGCTCCTGTACACACCATGGGACCGTAACCGTGATCGTCTGGTTCGGAAAGACCTTTGACAAATGGGAAGTTGACTTCATCCTCGATCAGGACAAAGCGGGATTCGGGCATGGGAACGAGCCCGGCAGAGCGTGAAGATCACGTCTGCCGGGCTTTCGCCGGCCGTACACCGGGTCGTCAACACCCGCTCAGCTGCGGGGCGTTGACGACCGCGGCGGGGTCAGTCGGGTGTCAGTCGCTCCCGAAGGCCGCGTCGAAGCTGGCGCTCGGGGGCTCGTAGTCGTACGCCTTGAGCTTCGCCAGCGCCTCGGGCGCACCGGCGAGCCGGTCCATTCCGGCGTCCTCCCACTCCACCGAGATCGGGCCCTGGTAGTCGATAGCGCGCAACATGCGGAACACGTCCTCCCAGGCGACGTCCCCGTGGCCGGCGGAGACGAAGTCCCAGCCCCGGCGCGGGTCGCCCCAGGGCAGGTGGGAGCCGAGCCGGCCGTTGCGGCCGTCCAGGCGCCTGCGTGCCTCCTTGCAGTCGACGTGCAGGATGCGGTCCCGGAAGTCCCAGAGAAAGCCGCTGGGATCCAGGTCCTGCCAGACGAAGTGGCTGGGGTCGAAGTTCAGGCCGAACGCGCTGCGGTGGCCGACCGCCTCCAGGGTGCGGTGGGTGGTCCAGTAGTCGTACGCGATCTCGCCGGGGTGGACCTCGTGGGCGAACCGCACGCCCTCGGCGTCGAAGACGTCCAGGATCGGGTTCCAGCGGTCCGCGAAGTCCTGGTATCCGTCCTCGATCATCTTCGGAGGCACCGGCGGGAACATCGCCACCAGATGCCAGATCGGCGATCCGGTGAAGCCGATCACCGTGCGCACCCCGAAGGCAGCGGCCGCCCGTGCGGTGTCGGCAATCTCCGCCGCCGCACGCTGCCGCACGCCCTCGGGCTCGCCGTCGCCCCAGATGCGCGAGGGCAGGATGAGGCGGTGGCGCTCGTCGATGATGGCGTCGCTGACGGCCTGGCCGACCAGATGGTTGGAGATCGCCCAGCACTTGAGCCCGTACTTCTCCAGCAGCTCGTGCCTGCCCTGGATGTAGCCGGGCTCGTTCAGTGCGCGGTCGACCTCGAAGTGGTCGCCCCAGCAGGCGAGTTCCAGACCGTCGTAGCCGAAGTCGCGCGCGTGCGCGCAGACCTCCTCCAGGGGCAGGTCGGCCCACTGGCCGGTGAACAGGGTGAATGACCTGGGCATGGGACCTCCGTGACTAGCCGGCGGCGGCTGTGGGCTCGGTGGACTGGACGGGCTCGTGGACGAGGGGGGTGTAGACGCAGTCGCTGTGCGCACTCTCCTCCACCGCGGCCAGCACCCGCTGGACCTGGAGACCGTCGGCGAAGGACGGCTGCGGCTGCCGTTCCTCCGCGATGGCACGCACCAGGTCCGAGGCCTGGTGGACGAAGGTGTGCTCGTACCCCAGACCGTGGCCCGGCGGCCACCAGGCGGAGAGGTAGGGGTGCTGCTCCTCGGTGACCAGGATGCGGCGGAAGCCGGAGTGGCTGGCCGGTTCCGTCTGGTCGTGGAACTGGAGCTCGTTGAGCCGCTCCAGGTCGAAGGCGAGGGATCCCCGGTCGCCGTTGAGCTCGATGCGCAGCGAGTTCTTGCGACCCGCGGCCATTCGGCTCGCCTCGAACGAGGCCAGCGCGCCCGAGGCGAAACGACCGGTGAACACCGCCGCGTCGTCGACCGTGACCGCGCCGCGGGCGGCCGGGTCCTCGGGCAGCGGACGCTCGGTCACGAACGTCGCGATCTGCGCCGAGACACCGGCGAGCAGCTCGCCCGCCAAGTGCTGGCCGAGGTCGACGATGTGCGCGCCGAGATCGCCGAGCGCCCCCGAACCGGCGGCCTCCTTGCGCAGCCGCCAGGCCAGCGGGAACTCGGGATCGACCAGCCAGTCCTGGAGGTAGGTCACCCGCAGATGGCGCAGCGTGCCGATGCGCCCCTCGGCGACCATCTGCCGGGCCAGTGCCAGCGCGGGCACCCTGCGGTAGTTGAAGCCGACCATCGCCAACTGCCCACGGGCACGGGCGGCTTCGGCGGCGGCCACCATCGCCTCCGCCTCCTCGACCGTGTTGGCCAGCGGCTTCTCGCACAGCACGTGCTTGCCGGCCTCCAGTGCGGCGATGGCGATCTCCGCGTGGCTGTTGCCGGGTGTGCAGATGTCGACGAGCGAGACGTCGTCACGGGTGATCAGTTTGCGCCAGTCGGTCTCGGTGGCGGCCCAGCCCAGCCGGGAGGCGGCCTGCTGCACGGCGACCGGATCCCGGCCGCAGAGGGCGGCCATGTACGGCTTGCGGGGCAGGTCGAAGACGCGCCCCGCGGTGCGCCACCCCTGTGAGTGGGCGGCACCCATGAAGGAGTAGCCGACCATGCCGACCCCCAGCACCGGGAGTTCGGACGGCTGCGGTTCGCCGTCCTCCTTCCCGGGCTGGACGGCGGCACGGTCGGTCTCGGCGCTGGTGGTCACAGCGCCCGAAGTGGTCGACACGGATGTCCCCCTGTCAGTTGAAGCCGGTCGGCATGTACTCGTCGACGTTGTCCTTGGTCACGACGGCCGAGTAGAGGGTCAGCGAGGCCGGGATCTCGAACTCCGCCAGCCCGCCGATGCCCTTGCCCTGGGCCAGTGCGCGCGCCAGATCGATGGCGGAGGCGGCCATGGTCGGCGGGTAGAGCACAGTGGCCTTCAGTACGCCCTTGTCCGCCTTGATGGCGTCCATGGCGTGCTTGGAACCGGCGCCGCCGACCATCAGGAACTCGTCCCGGCCGGCCTGCTCGATGGCGCGCTCGGCGCCCACGCCCTGGTCGTCGTCGTGGTTCCACAGGGCGTCGAACTGCGGCTGGGCGCGCAGCAGTTGGGCCATCTTCGACTGCCCGGACTCGACCGTGAACTCGGCGGCCTGACGGGCCACCTTCTTGATGTTCGGGTAGTTCTTCAGAGCGTCGTCGAAGCCCCTGGTGCGATCCTGGGTCAGCTCCAGGTTGTCGACGCCGGCCAGCTCGACGACCTTGGCGTTCTTCTTCTTCTTGAGCTGCTCGCCGATGTAGCGGCCGGCGTTGAGGCCCATGCCGTAGTTGTCGCCGCCGACGTAGCAGCGGTACGCCTGGGGGTTGTCGAAGATGCGGTCGAGGTTGACGACCGGGATTCCGGCCCGCATCGCCCGCAGGCCCACCTGGGTCAGCGCCTTGCCGTCCGAGGGCAGGATGACCAGTACGTCGACCTTCTTGTTGATCAGCGTCTCGATCTGGCCGATCTGCTGGGCGTTGTCGTTGGAGCCCTCCGTCATCTCCAGCGTGACGTCCTCGTACTTCTCCGCCCGGCCCTTCGCCTGCTCGTTGACCGCGTTCAGCCAGCCGTGGTCGGCCTGCGGACCGGCGTAGCCGATGGTGACCTTCTTGCCGGGCTTGTCGTCGGCCACCTGGGCGGCCGAGTCCTCGCTCTTGCTGTCGTTGCTCTCGTTGCTGGTACAGCCGACCAGCATGGCGCCGGCGGACGCCGCCGCGGCGCCGAACAGGAGTCTTCTGCGGCTCGTACTGACCGCCTGCGCTGCTGAGTTGAGCGACTTCATGGCATTTCGACCCTTCACTGATTGCCGCTTCGAACGGGTGAAACCTCTGGGTGGGGCTGGATGGTGCGGGGTGGCTCTCGGGCCGCGGGCGCCGGCCGTCGCGCCGGTGGTGGCACTCGTCCACCGGCCGGTGGCGCGGCGCTAGTTGTCCGTGCGGTTGAGCCTGCGCTGGAGCAGTACGGCGGCCACGATGATCGCGCCCTTGGCGATCTGCTGCGGCGCGCTCTGCAGGTTGTTCAGCGCGAAGAGGTTGGTGATCGTGGTGAAGATCAGCACGCCCAGCACCGAGCCGACGATGGTGCCGCGACCGCCGGAGAGCAGCGTGCCGCCGATGATCGCCGCGGCGATGGCGTCCAGCTCGTACAGGTTGCCGTTGGTGTTCTGGCCGGAGCCGGTGAGGATGATCAGCATGAACGCCGCGATGCCGCAGCACAGCCCGGACAGCAGGTAGAGCATCAGGCGCTGGCGCTTGACGGCGATACCGGCCAGCCGGGCCGCCTCGGCGTTGCCGCCGATCGCGACGGTGCGCCGGCCGAAGGTCGTACGGTTGAGCAGCAGCCAGCCGAGCACCGTCACCACCGCGAAGACCAGCACCAGCGGGGGTATGCCGAGGACGTAGGCGTCCCGCTCACCGAGGCTGAGGACCGAGTCGACGGTCACCATCTGGGTCTTGCCCTCGCTGAGCTGGAGCGAGAGACCGCGCGCGGAGGCCATCATGGCGAGGGTGGCGATGAAGGGGACCATCGGCCCGTAGGCGATGAGCACCCCGTTGATCAGTCCGGCGCCCAGGCCGACCAGGACGGCGCACATCAGCATGCCGCCGAAGCCGAAGTCCTGGGTGGCCAGCGTGGTCGCCCAGACCGAGGCGAGCGCCACCATCGCCCCGACGGACAGATCGATGCCGCCGCCGATGATCACGAAGGTGATGCCGACCGTCACCACGCCGATCACCGACGCCTGGGTCAGGATCAGTTGGAGGTTGCCGGTGCTCAGGAACTGGTCGGGCTTGGTGAGCGCGCCGACCAGTACGAGGATCGCGAGCACGCCCAGCAGTGCGAGCGTGCGCAGGTCCACCCAGCCGGGGAGCGCGGGCCGGGCCGCGCTGCTCGTCGGCGGCCCCGCTGGGTCTGTCTTGCTGAGGGAGGGCGGGGAGTTCAACACTTAGGGCCTGCCTTCCGGCTCTGGCGAGCCTTCCATGACGAGATCGAGCACCCTGGACTCGTCGAGTTGCTCCGCGGGTGCGGTGTGGACGACGCGGCCCTCGCGCAGGACGAGCACCCGGTCGGCGAGCCCGAGCACCTCGGGCAGTTCGCTGGAGACGAGCAGGACGGCGACGCCCTGGTCGGCCAGCTGGCGGATGAGCGCGTACAGCTCGGAACGCGCACCGACGTCGACGCCCCTGGTGGGCTCGTCGAGCAGCAGCACCCGGCAGCCGCGCAGCAGCCAGCGGGCCAGTACGGCCTTCTGCTGGTTGCCGCCGGAGAAGGTGCGCACGGCGCGTTCGGGGTCGTTGGGGTGGAGCGCGAGCTCCCCGGTGCGCGCGCGGGCGGCCGTGCGTTCGCCCTCGCGGTCCAGCCAGCCGCCGGTGGAGAAACGGGGCAGCGAGGAGAGCGTGACGTTGCGGGTGACCGACTCCATCATCAGCAGGCCCTGGGCCTTGCGCTCCTCGGGGGCGAGCCCCAGGCCGGCCTTCACGGCCGCCACCACGCTGCCGGTGCGCAGCGGCTTCCCGTCCAGCACGACCCGTCCGGCGGTCGGCCTGCGCGCGCCGTAGACCGTCTCCAGGATCTCCGACCGGCCGGAGCCGACCAGTCCGGCCAGGCCCACGATCTCGCCGGGCCGCACCACCAGGTCCACCGGCTCGAACTCGCCGCGCCGGGCGAGCCCTTCGACCCGCAGCACGGGTTCGGCGCTCTCGTCGAGCGGCTCGGTGCGGCGCGGGAAGGAGTACTCCACGTCGCGGCCGGTCATCAGCGCGACGATGTCCCGGGTGGCGGTGGACTGCGCGGGCAGACCGCCGGCGACCGCGCGCCCGTCCTTGAGCACGGTGACCCGGTCGCCGATGCGGCGGATCTCCTCCAGGCGGTGGGAGATGTAGATGACGGCGACGCCGTCCGCGGTCAGCTCGGCGACGATGCGGAAGAGGTTCTCCACCTCGTCCGGGTCGAGCACCGCGGAGGGCTCGTCCATCACGATCAGCCGCACCTCGTGGGAGAGGGCCCTGGCCATCGAGACGATCTGCTGCCCGGCGGCGGAGAGTTCGCCCACCAGGGCGCGCGGGCTGATCTCCGGGTGCCCGAGGCGGCTCAGCAGCGAACGGGTCGCCCGCTCGGCCTCGCGCGCCCGGATGAAGCCCGCGGTCGCCAGCTCGTGGCCCAGGTGGACGTTCTCGGCCACCGACAGATGGGGCACCAGGTCGAGTTCCTGGTAGATGGTGGCGATCCCCTTGGCCGTGGCGGCGCTCGGCGAGCTGAGCGTGACCGGGGCGCCCTGCCAGGTGATCTCTCCGTCGTCCGGCTGGTGGGCGCCGGCCAGGACCTTGATCAGCGTGGACTTGCCCGCGCCGTTCTGTCCCAGCAGGCAGTGCACCTCACCGGGCGCGACCTCCAGATCGACGCCGTCCAGCGCGCGTACACCGGGGAAGGACTTGGTGATGCCGGTCATGGTGAGCACCGGCGGCACCCGGGAGGGCCGCTCGCCCTGCCTGCCGGAGGCGTCCGGTGGCGGTGCGGAGGGCGGCTCCTGGACGGGCGGCGACTCGGGGGGTGAATCCTTGGGCGGGGGAGCCATGGCTGGCCTCCTGGGCAGTGTGTGCGCCGGTGTGCGGGCAGGACTGATCGCGGTGCGGGCGCGGGTACGCGGAAGCGGCTCGTGCGTGTCAACCGCTCGGGGACCGGGACGAGTTGACGAAATGTCAGGATGTTGCGGGCGGGATACGGGCCTTGCGTGTGCGGTGGTGCGGGTGCGGTGGTGCAGGTGGTGCGGGTGGTGCTTGTGCGGTGGTGCGGATGTGCGGTGCCTGTGCTGCGGCTGTGCGGGGCGGAAGAGCTGTCGCGGGAGAGGTCAGGCGGAGGAGAAGACGTGGTCGCTGATCAGCCGCGCCGCGCCGGTGACCCCGGCGGCGGCACCCAACTCCCCCAGCACGATGGGCAGGTTGCCGGTCGCAAGCGGCAGCGACTGGCGGTAGACCTGGGTACGGATGCTGGCGAGGAGGTTGTGGCCGAGGCCCGTCACCCCACCGCCGATGATCACCAGACCGGGGTTGAAGAAGCTGACGAGCCCGGCCAGCACCTGTCCGGTGCGCGCACCGCCGGCCCGGATGAGCTCCAGACTGGCGGCGTCGCCGGCCGCTGCCGCCGCGGCGACGTCGACCGAGGTCAGGGTGCCGGCCGCGGCCAGTCGACTGGCGAGCTCCGGCGAGCCGCCCTCGGTGGCCGCGATCTCCGCGTCCCTGGCCAGGGCCGCACCGCTGAAGTAGGCCTCCAGGCAGCCGGTGTTGCCGCAGGCGCACGGCCTGCCGTCCGGCTCGGCCCGGATGTGGCCGATGTCGCCGGCGCTGCCGGTGGTGCCCCGGTAGACCTGGCCGCCGACCACGATGCCGCAGCCGATACCGGTGCCGATCTTGACGCAGATGAAGTCGCTGACGCTGCGGGCGACTCCGGCCTGCTGCTCCCCCATGGCCATCAGGTTCACGTCGTTGTCGACCATGACCGGGCAGCCGAGCTCCTGGCTCAGCGCCTCGCGCACCGGGAACCCGTCCCAGCCGGGCATGATCGGCGGCGCGACCGGAACGCCCTCGGGGTAGCGGACCGGGCCCGGAACACCGACCCCGGCACCGTCGAACTGGCCCGCCAGGCCGTCGTCCTGGAGCTTTCTGGCCATGGCGAGCGCCTGCTCGAAAACGGCGACCGGCCCCTCGCGCACGTCCATGGGCTGGTTGAGGTGGCCGAGGATCTCCAACTCCGCGTTGGTCACCGCGACATCGATCGAGGTGGCACCGATGTCGATGGCCAGAAAACGCAGCCCGGGCGCGATCCGTACGTTGTGCGAGCGGCGTCCGCCGCGGGAGGCGGCCAGTCCGTCGGCGACGATCAGCCCGGTCTCCAGCAGGCGGTCCACCTCGACGGCCAGCTTGGACCGGGAGAGCTCGACCCGGTCCCCCAGCTGCGCCCGGGAACTCGGCCCGCCGTCGCGCAACAGCCGCAGCAGTCTTGCCTGGTGAGGGTTGGCAGGTCGTGCCGTCATACGTCTCACCCTGCCCTCCTTCCCCGGCCTGAGGTGGGGAACCCGTGCCCCGTACCGTCCGGCGGTCGCGACGGACTGGTGCCGGCGACCGGCCGCTACGACCGTGGCGATGCTCAACATCCCGCCGTGGGGCGGGCTTTCACCAGGGAACGTAGCAGCGCTCAGCTGGACTGGGAAGAACTTTGACAGCACATAGCCAAACTTCTTCTCCTGAAAGGACAAAGATGTGACGCGCAGCAATCGGGCCGTCTCCTACCAACCGGTACGCCCGCACCCGCCCCACCACCACGGACGCCACCGCCCGGACCCGGCCCCTCCGCCGGCGGAGCCGCGCCCGACCGGCGGCCTCAGGTGCGCCCCTGCTCCTGCGCCTCGCCCAACTCCCCGGCCGGTCCCATCCAGTCCGCGCGCACGACGGTGAAGCCGGCCTCCTCGTACGCCTCGCAGACCCGCACATCGTCGTCGACCACCACTCGCACCCGGCGGCGCTCGGCCAGCGACCGCAGCAGAACGAGCTTGGCCACCCTCGCGGGGCGGAAGTCCCGGTTCTCCCGCATCCAGAGCTCGCCCGCCGGCAGGCCCTGCTCGGCCAGCCAGCGCTCGGTGTCGCGGCGACAGCGCTCGGGCCGACCCGTGACGTACCCCAGCTCGCACTCCCGGGCCCACTCGCGCGCGAGCCGCACCCCCTCGGGCAGCGGCGGGTCCTGCCGGGCGGCTCGGAAGAAGGCCGCCCAGTCCTTCGGCCGCGACTCCAGGAAGTGGAGTCGGTGCCGGGTGTCGCAGAGAGTGCCGTCCAGGTCGAAGACGGCCAGGGGCGCCGGATTGCTGGTCACCGCATCGCTCATGGCGGCAGCGTAGGGCCTGTCCGTCGGTCCCTGCCGGATCGGTGGGTGAGCGCCGCTGCCCGGCGCGGACCCGGGCGGCGGGCAGCGGGGTCTGTCGTTCGGGTGCCCCCGGGCGTCGCGCCGGGCGGTGGACGGAGTCGGAGCGGACGCGGCGGCGGGACAATGGGCAGGCACCTCGCCCCGACCAGTTGCAGGAGTCCACATGGGACGCGTCACCGTACGGCGCCCGGTCACCCGGATCCGCGGGGGCTCGGTCAGCCGCCGCCCCGACACGCTCGTCGCCGAGGAGCCGATGGAGATCAGGCTGGGCGGCAGGCCGCTCGCCATCACGATGCGCACTCCGGGCGAGGACTTCGCGCTCGCGGTCGGCTTCCTGGTGAGCGAGGGCGTACTGGCGCGGCACTCCGAGCTCAGTGGTGTCGCCTACTGCGCCGGCACCGCCATGGACGGGGACGTTCCGTACAACACGTACAACACCGTGGACGTACGGCTGGCGCCCGAAGTCCCGCTGCCGGACGTGAGCCTGGAGCGCAACGTCTACACCTCCTCCTCCTGCGGGCTCTGCGGCAAGGCGTCGCTGGACGCGGTGCGCACCCGCAGCCGCTGGCCGCTGCCGCCCGCCGGCGGGGACCGGCTCTCCACCGACACCCTCGCCGAGCTGCCGGACCGACTCCGTTCCCGGCAGCGGGTGTTCGACCGCACCGGCGGACTGCACGCCGCCGCGCTCTTCCGCTTCGACGGCGAACTGGTGGACGTCGCCGAGGACGTGGGGCGCCACAACGCCGTCGACAAGCTGGTGGGCCGCGCCCTCCAGGAGGACCGGCTGCCCTTGGCGCACACTGTGCTGATGGTCTCCGGCCGCGCCTCCTTCGAGCTGGCGCAGAAGGCCGTGATGGCCGGAATCCCGGTGCTGGCGGCGGTCTCCGCGCCGTCGGCGCTGGCCGTGGAGCTGGCCGAGGAGACCGGGCTCGGGCTCGCCGGATTCGTGCGCGGCACCTCGATGAACCTCTACGCCGGCGAGGACCGGTTCGCGCTCCCCTCCCCCCGCGACGCCACCGCCCCGACGTCCCGGCCGGATTCCGCTTCCGCCCCGTCCGAGCCCGACGCCACCACGCCGAATTGACCGAGGAGCAGCCCGTGCCGATCGCCGATTTCTGGTTCGACCCGTCGTGCCCCTACAGCTGGACCGCCTCCCGCTGGCTGCTGGAGGCCGCCGAGGTACGGGAGTTGGAGCTGCACTGGCACGTGATGAGCCTGTCGATCCTCAACGAACACCTCGACGAGGACCCCGAGGGCGACACCGAGGGGTATCTGTGGGGGCCCGCACGGCTGTGCGCGGCCATCGCCGAACTGCACGGCGAGCAGGCCCTCAGCCGCTTCCACACCGCGTACGGAGAACAGGCCCTGGTGCGGGGCGAGTGGCCCGGGTTCGAGGCCCCGCTGGCCGCCGCCGGCCTGCCGACGGACCTCGCCGACACGGCGTGGACGACCGCGTACGAGGAGCCGCTGCGCGCTTCGCACGCACAGGCCGTGGCTCTGGTCGGAAACCGCGTCGGAACGCCGGTGCTGGCGATCACGGAGGAGGACGGGGAGCGGCACGCCCTGTTCGGGCCCGTGGTCGCCCCGGTGCCTCGCGGTGAGGCGGCGGGGCGGTTGTGGGACGGGGTGCGTGCGCTCGCGACGACGCCGAACTTCTACGAGTTCCGCAGGCCCGCCCCCGGCGACCCGCCGCTCTGATCGTCCGGGCCGGACGACGGGTCGTCCGCAGCCGTGGCGCCGGACGGGCCCGGGGAACCCCCCGAACCGGAGTCGTCCGGCGCGTCCCCCGGGTGCGGGACGTCCGGGGCGGCCTCCTGGTCCGGGACGTCCGGCGCGTCCCCCGAACCCGGGACGTCCGGGGCGGCCTCCGTCCGTGTCGCCTCGGCCGCCGCCGCGTCGGCCGCCGCCTCCGCGCGCTCGGCCCGGCGGCCGAACCGTCTGGCGATCACGGCGCACACCATCAGCTGGAGCTGGTGGAAGAGCATCAGCGGCAGCACGGCCAGCGACGCCTGGGCGCCGAACAGCACGGCGGCCATGGGCAGTCCGGCGGCCAGCGACTTCTTGGAGCCGGCGAAGAGCAGGGTGATCCGGTCCTCGGTGGCGAACCCGACCTTTCGGCCGGCGTACCAGAGGAAGCTCAGCATCAGCGCCAGCAGCACCGTCTCCGCGCCGAAGAGCCCGACCAGCCGCCACGGGGAGACCGCGCTCCAGACGCCCTCGTTCATGCCCTGGCTGAACGCGACGTAGACCACCAGCAGAATCGAGCCGCGGTCGGCGCGGGAGAGCAGGCTGCGGTGGCGGGCGAGGAAGTCCCCGATCCAGCGCCGCAGCAGCTGGCCCGCGACGAAGGGGGCGAGCAGCTGGGCGCCGATGCCCAGCATGACGTCGGCGGAGAACCCCGCCACCTCGGTGCGGATCAGCAGCGCCGCGAGCAGCGGGGTCAGCACGATGCCCAGCATGCTGGAGTACGTCGCGGCGCAGATGGCGCCGGGCACGTTGCCGCGCGCGAGCGAGGTGAAGGCGATGGAGGACTGCACGGTGGAGGGCACGATGCACAGGAAGAGGAGCCCCATCCACAGTTCCTCGGTGAGCACGTGCGGCACCAGGCCCCTGGCGGCGAGCCCGAGCAGCGGGAAGAGGACGAACGTCGCGCAGACCACGGCCAGATGGAGCCGCCAGTGGCGCAGCCCGTCCACCGCCTCCCGGGTGGACAGCCGCGCGCCGTAGAGGAAGAACAGCAACCCGATCGCGATCTTCGCGGCGAGAGAGGCGACCTCCTCGGCGCTTCCACCGACCGGGAGCAGGGCCGCCAGTACGACCGTGGCGAGGAGCAGGACGAGGAACGGGTCGAGCAGTCGTACCAGGCGGCGCATGGAGAACACTGAATCACGGGGCGCAGGACCGTCGCCGCTCCCCGCGGTGTTATCTCCGGCACGTACCCGGGGCATGCTGCGGACAGGGACCGGGCACCCGCCGGACCGGAACGGAACGAGGAGGCCCGCATGTGGAGATCCCGCGAAGGGCTCGACCGGTCGGCCCGAATCCCGGGCCCCGCAACGGTCGTTGCCCGGCGACCGCCTTCCCGACTCCGACTTGATCGGTTAACGTCAGCAGGCTGTGTGTGCACCACAGCACAGCGTTGTGAGGGAGAGAGCAACCGTGCGTGAGTTCACCGCCCCGCCGCTGACGACCGTCCCGCAGTCGGGGGGCCTGGCCGACTCGGTCTTCGAACGTGCCGAGAAGGACCCCGGACAGGTGGCGCTCGCACGCAAGGACCGCGACGGGGTCTGGCGGGATGTGACCGCGGCACAGTTCCGCGACGAGGTCCTGGCCGTCGCGAAGGGGCTGTTGGCCGAGGGCGTCCGGTTCGGCGACCGCGTGGCGATCATGTCCAGGACGCGCTACGAGTGGACTCTCTTCGACTACGCGCTGTGGACCGTCGGCGCCCAGTCGGTGCCGGTCCATCCCACGGCCTCCTCGGAGCAGGTGGTGTGGATGTTCTCCGACGCGGACGTCACCGCCGCGGTGGTGGAGTCCGAGGACCACGCCATGACCGTCGGCGCCGCGATCGGTCAACTCCCGCTGCTCAAGCGGCTGTGGCAGCTGGACGCCGGTGCCGAGGAGCAGCTGCGGGCAGCCGGGGAGCGCATCGACAGCGAAGTGGTCCACCGCCACCGGATGGCGCTCACCCCGGACACCGTGGCGACGATCGTCTACACCTCGGGCACCGACGGCCGTCCCAAGGGGTGCGTGCTGACCCACTCGCACTTCATGTCGGAGTGCGACAACGTGAGCGCCTTCTGTCGGCCGCTCTTCAGCTCGGGCCTCAAGCAGCCTCCCTCGACGCTGCTCTTCCTCCCCCTCGCCCATGTCTACGGGCGGATGGTCCAGGTCGCCGCGCTGCGCGCCGGAGTCCGCATCGGCCACCAGCCGGAGCTCAACGCGGAGGCCCTGCTGCCCGATCTGCGGACGTTTCGGCCGACGTACATCCTCGCCGTCCCCCACCTCTTCGAGCGGATCTTCGACGGCAGTCGCCGCGCGGCCGAACTCGAGGGCCAGGCCGACGCGTTCGACAAGGCCGTGGACGTGGCAGTGCGGTACGCCGAGGCGGTGGAGCGCAAGGCCTTCGGCGAGGGCCCGGGGCCGGGGGCGAAGCTGCGCATGCAGCACCAGCTGATGGACCGCCTGGTCTACGCCAGGCTGCGGGAGGCGCTCGGCGGCCGGCTGCGGTACGCGGTGTCCGGCGGCTCCTCGATGGACCGCCGCCTCGCGCTCTTCTACGACGCCGCGGGGTTGCGGATCTTCGAGGGCTACGGACTGACCGAGGCCACCTCCACCGTCACCACCAACCCGCCCGAGCAGACGCGCTTCGGCACCGTGGGCCGGCCGATTCCGGGCACGACGGTCCGCATCGCCGAGGACGGCGAGATCCTGGTGCGCGGCGGGCAGGTCTTCGCCGGCTATCTGCGCGATCCGGCGGCCACCGCGCAGGTGTTGAAGGACGGCTGGCTGGCCACCGGCGACCTGGGCGAGCTCAGCGAGGACGGCTACCTCACGCTGACCGGCCGCAAGAAGGACATCCTCGTCACGTCCGGCGGAAAGACCCTCTCCCCCACGGTGCTGGAGGACCGGGTGCGCAGCCATCCGCTGGTCGCCCAGTGCGTGGTCGTCGGCAACGACCGCCCCTTCCTCGCCGCGCTGGTCACGCTGGACCCCGACGCGGTGGCCCACTGGCTGGCGATGCAGGAGCGCCCCGCCCCCTCGCCCGCCGACCTGGTCAACGACGCCGGGCTGGAGCGCGAGATCCGCCGTGCCGTGGTCGCGGCCAACACCCAGGTCTCCAGGACCGAATCGATCCGCACCTTTCGCATACTGGGCCAGCGGTTCACCGAGGAGCAGGGGCTGTTGACCCCTTCGCTCAAGCTCAGACGCCGGGCGATCGAGAAGGCCTACGAGCACGAGATAGACGCCCTGTACCGCGCTGCCTGAGGCGGTCGGCCGCCCGCCTCCGTGCGCACCGGCACGCTCGCGGGCCCGTCCGCCGCGGGGCGCGGCCCCGTGTGCCGCCGGGCGCACCCCCGTCCCCCTCGCCCCGCCTCCCGGTGCGCCCTCGTACTGTGTGTTCCCGCCGGGCGCAATCGTTCCGTGTGCCCGCGTCCCCGGCGGCCCTGTGCGTGCCGCGGTGTCGCGGGGGCGGCCGCGTGGCATCGTGCGCGGACCGGGTCCGGGGGGGGCGAATTCGCCGCACGACCAATCCGACCGCGCCTCGGCTACGAACCGCAGGTGAAGCCGCGTATGGGAGGAACACACATGGGGTCTGAACGCCCAGCAGTCCACCGCCGGTCCGTCGGCCCGGTGACGAAGAGTGGTGCGGTCCTATGAAGGAGGCCGTCCACATCTCCGGTGTCACCGATCCGGGACCCGATCTCCAGGAGCTGTTGAACCACGTCGCGCGCGGCGACGCGGACGCCTTCGCCGCGGTGTACGACCGGGTCTCGGCTCCGGTGTTCGGCCTCGTGCGCAGCGTGTTGAGGGACCCCGCCCAGGCCGAGGAGGTCGCCCAGGAGGTGATGGTCGAGGTCTGGAGGCGTGCGGCGCACTTCCAGCCCGACCGCGGCAGCGCCATGGGATGGATCATGACGCTGGCGCACCGCCGGGCGGTGGACCGGGTGCGTTCCGCGCAGGCGGCGACCGACCGCGAGGAGAAGGCGGCGCTGCTGGAGCGCACACCCGCGTTCGACGAGGTCACTGAGCAGGTCGAGGCGCGGCTGGAGGCCGAGCAGGTACGACGGTGCCTGCGCACGCTGACCGAGTTGCAGAACCAGTCGGTCACGCTGGCCTACTACCGCGGGCTGACCTACCGGGAGGTGTCCGAGCTGCTCTCCGTCCCGCTGGGCACCGTCAAGACCCGGCTGCGGGACGGTCTGATCCGACTTCGTGACTGCCTGGGGGTGACCGGATGAGCTCCGCCGACCTGCACACACTGACCGGCGCGTACGCGGTGCACGCGCTCTCCGAGGAAGAACGCGCGGCGTTCGAACGGCACTTGTCGGCCTGCCGCCCGTGCGCGGAGGAGATCTCCGAGCTGAGCGCCACCGCCGCGCGGCTGGGCCAGGCCGTGAGCGACGCCCCGCCGCCGGAGATGCGGCAGCGGGTGCTGGACCAGATCGCCACCGTGCGGCAGGAGCCTCCGAAGGTGTCGGCCCGTGGGCGCGGGGGACGCGCGGGCGGCGCCCGTACGGCCCGCGCACTGCCGAGGCTGGTGCTGGCGGCCTGCCTGGCGGGGGTGGCGGCGTTCGGCGGCATCGCGGTGTGGCAGTACCAGCAGGCCGAGGACGCCCGGCAGCGCGCCGAGCAGGCCCAGCAGCGGTCCACCGACATCAGCGCCCTGCTGACCGCCCCGGACGCCAGCGTCGAGACCAGTGAACTGCCGGGCGGCGCCACCGGCACGGTGGTGGTCAGCCGCGAGCGGAACCAGGCGGCGTTCCTCGCCTCCGACATGCCGACACCGCCGCGCGGCAAGGTGTACCAGCTCTGGTTCAACGACGGTGGCACCATGCGTTCGGCGGGCCTGATGGACGCGCAGTCCGCGCGCCCCGCGACCGTGATGGCCGGAGACCTGGACCGGGCCTCGGGAATGGGCATCACCGTGGAGCCCGCCGGCGGTTCCGACCAGCCGACGTCCGAACCGTTGGCGGAGATGGAGTTCCCCGGATGAGTCCGGATCCCGAACGCAGGGTGGCGGTGGTGCTGTTCACCGCCGACCTGCGCGTGCACGACCATCCGCCGCTGCACACCGCCGTGCGGCGCGCCGACGCCGTCGTCCCGCTGTTCGTGCGGGACGACGGGGTGCGGGCGGCTGGGTTCGTCGCCCCCAACCGGGCGGCGTTCCTCGCGCGTGCGCTGGAGTCGCTGGACGAGGAACTGCGCGCCAGGGGCGGGCGGTTGGTGGTGCGCGAGGGCGCGGTGGCCGAGCAGGTGCGCGCGGTCGTCGAGGAGGTCGGCGCCCAGGAGGTGCACCTGGCCGCCGATGTGAGCGGCTACGCGGCGCGGCGCGAGGAAGCCCTGCGCACGGCGCTGGAGGGTACGGGAGCCGCGCTGCACGTTCACGACGCGGTGTGCACGGTGCTGCCGCCGGGCGAGGTGACGCCGACCGGCAAGGACCACTTCGCGGTCTTCACGCCGTACTTCCGCCGCTGGTCGGGGAGTTCGCCCCGCTCGGTGCTCGCCGCGCCGCGGCGGCTGGAGGTGCCGCCCATCGCCTCGGCCGCGCTGCCGCCGCTCGAGGTGTCCGGCGTCTCGCCCCGACTGGCGCCCGGCGGCGAGCGGGAGGGCCGGGAGCGGGTACGCCGCTGGCTGGCGCGTTCGGCGAGCGGTGTCGACGCCTACGAGGAGCGGCACGACGACCTTCCGGGCGACGCCACCTCGAGGCTCTCGCCCTATCTGCACTTCGGCTGCCTCTCCCCCGTCGAACTCGCCGACCGCGCGCAGCGGCACGGCGGTGTCGGGGCGGAGGCGTTCGTGCGGCAGCTGGCGTGGCGCGACTTCCACCACCAGGTGCTCGCGGCCCGTCCGGCCGCGGCGCACGCCGACTACCGCTCGCGCGGCGACCGTTGGCGGAGCGGCGCCGCGGCCGAGCGCGACGCGCAGGCGTGGCGCGAGGGCCGTACCGGTTACCCGGTGGTCGACGCGGCGATGCGGCAGCTGAGCGCGGAGGGCTGGATGCACAACCGCGCCAGGCTGCTGGCCGCGAGCTTCCTGACCAAGACGCTGTATCTGGACTGGCGGGTGGGCGCCGCGCACTTCCTGGAGCTGCTGGTCGACGGCGATGTGGCGAACAACCAGCTGAACTGGCAGTGGGTGGCGGGCACCGGTACCGACACCCGGCCCAACCGGGTCCTCAACCCCCTGGCGCAGGCCAGGAGGTTCGACCCGGAGGGCGTGTACGTACGACGCTGGGTGCCGGAGCTCGCCGGGGTCGCGGGACGTGCGGTGCACGAGCCGTGGAAGCTGCCCGCCGAGCGGCGCGCGGAGCTGGACTACCCGGAACCGCTGGTGGAGTTGGGCGCCGGGGCGGACCGTATGCGCCGCGCCCGCGGTCTGGACCGGCCCGGCTGAGCACCGTGCGGGCGCCCGGTGCTCGGCCGGCGGGACGGTTGACGCGGGTCGAGTCGGGCACGGCGGATCCGTCGAGTGCGGCGGGCGGGTCTGGCGCGGCAGACCGGTGAGACGGGGTGGGCGCGGCGGGCGGGTCAGCCGTGGCGGGCGAAGAGCTCGCGGAGGCCCGCGAGATCGGCCTCCTTCTGCGCCTCGTCCTTGTACCGGCCCTCCTCCTCCCGGCCCTCGACGAGGACTTCCGGGGTGAAGGAGAGGCCGAAGAGGTAGCCGCGCAGGCAGTAGTCGAAGCCGGACTCGCCGAAGAGGTCGATCTCCTCGCTGCGGCAGTACTCCTCCAGCCCGTCGGAGACGTGCCAGCTCTCGCCGTCGCACCAGAAGACGCCGCCGGCATAGTGGATGGCCCGGCCCGCGGAGTCCGTGAGGTTCAGCGACTCGTAGTTCTCCGGGCGGTCGCGGACCAGCGCGACCAGGGACTCGGGAACGCCCTCGTACAGCGACTCCTGGAGGGCGAAGTCGTCCTCGGCGTACAGGTTCAGCGACGCCTCGTGGTCGAAGGTCAGCAGCAGCACGCGGCCGTCCTCCGCGAAGTACCAGACCGCGGACTGGCCGCCGCCGTCGTTCCAGGCCAACCGGCGTGCGCCGGCCACCTCGACCGGCTTGACGCCCGCAAGCTCGTCCATGACGGCGGCCCTGCGCCGTACTTCCGGGAGGGGTGTCGCCACCAGGGCGTTCCACGTCTCGTTGCTCATGGCCGAAGGCTATCCACCACCTCTGACAACACCGGCCCCGCCCGACCCGCCGCTTTCCGTGTCCCCTCGGGTGACGCGGTTGCCGTCGGGTGTCGGCGGGTGTCGGCAGGCGTCGGCGGATGTCGGCGGATGTCGGCGCGAGCGAGGGTGGGCCCGTCCGTCGGTCCGAGAAGGCGAACCGGCAGATGCTGTCGCGGCGTTGCCGACCCTGGAGGACGAGCTCACGGAAGCGGCCGGGGAGCCGTTCGCGCTGCCGGTCCCGCTCCGCCCGCTCCTGCTTCAGGACGGACTTGCTGTTCCGTCAGGGTTGCGTGCCTCGGTGATGCAGTCGTGCAGCCGGTTGCGCACGGCCCGCAGGTCGGTCATCTTCCGGTCGAGACGGTCGCGTTCGGCCTCGAGCAGGTCCAGCAGTTCCGGTGACGCCTCACCGGAGTCGGTGAACGGCAGGACCTCGCGGATGATTCTGCTGGGCAGGCCCACGGAGTAGAGCTGCTGGATCAGCCCGACCCGTTCGACGGCGCCGGCCGGATACCGGCGCTGGCCGCCCGGACTCCGGGTGGAGTGCAGCAGATCCTGCTGCTCGTAGTAGCGCAGCGCCCTGACGCTGACGCCCGCCTTCGCGGCGACTTCCCCGATCCGCACCACGGCCTCCCGACTCGGCTCCAGCTCTCGCTTGCACCTGACACTGGCGTCAGGTTTTAGCGTAGCGAACACCGGGGCGCACCAGCCCTTGCCGGCTCCGGAGCAGTGCCCCGCACATCTCCGACCCACCTCTCGGGTCCCGGGAAGATCAGCAATGTTCAGCAGAAACACGGCCGTGATCGGCGGGAGAGCAGCGTGATCGACATGACCGACGCCAAGACCATCGTCGTCCTGGGTGCCACGGGACAGCAGGGAGGATCGGTCGTCGCAGCGCTGCGGGCCGACGGCTGGGCCGTGCGCGCGGTCGTGCGGGACCCGTCCGGCCGGCGGGCCCGTTCCCTCTCCGCCGCCGGTGTCGAAACCGTCCGCGGTGACCTCGGGGACCCGGAGTCCCTCCGCGCGGCCTTCGCCGGCGCCCACGGTGTGTTCAGTGTCCAGCCGAACTCCGGGCAGGCGGAATCCGAGGTGACCGACGAGGACGAGGTCCGCTTCGGCACGGCAGTGGCTGACATCGCCCAGCACTGCGGCGTCGCCCACCTCGTCTACAGCTCGGCGGTCACCGCGGGCTCGACAACGGGGGTCGGTCACCTCGACACCAAGAACCGCGTCGAGGCCCATATCCGGAATCTCGACATCGCCGGCACCGTCGTTCGACCAGCCACGTTCATGGAACTCCTGGTGACCCCCGGAACGGGGCTCGCCCGGGGGCACCTGTCCTTCCTGATGCGCCCCGACCAGGCCATGCAGTTCATCGCGGTGCGCGACATCGGCCGCATCGTCGCCGCGGTCTTCGGCGCACCCGGTCGATACGTCGGCCGCACCATGGAGATTGCCGGTGACGCTCTCACCGGCAGCGACCTGGCCGAGCAACTGACCCGGGCCGCTGGTCGGCCGATCGGATACACCCGGCTGCCGACGACGCCGGAACAGAACGAGGTCCTGGGCAGGTTGGCAGCACTCGTCGACGACGGCAGGCTGGCGGGCAACGCGAACCTCGACGCCTTGCGCACCGAGTTCCCTTCGCTGTTGCGCTTCGACCAATGGTTGGCGGGCCCCGGTGCGGGCCTGCTCGACCGGGCGCTCCGTTCCACGGACACGGGCATCGCTCCGCGCTGAACAAGGCCCGCTGTGCGATCCGGCCGGGCCCGGGTGCGGCCGGCCACACCTCGGTCAGAAGCTCGGGCAGGGCGGGCGAGAGGTGCCGATCAGGGTGCTCGCCACCGGCGGATCAGGCCGTGGCGGGGAACGTCGGGCTGTCGCGGATCCGTGCGAGCAGTTCGGGCACCTCGTACGTCCCGGTCTCCGCACCGGGCATCGTCGCCCGTCGGAAACCGCTGGTCGTCCAGATCGCCCAAGCAGCGGCCGAAGTTGTGGCCGGGGCTTGAAGATCTCCCAACACGACGCCGAGCAGGAGACGTTGCCGACAGCCACCGGCTCCGGCTTCGCTCCGCCCTGATCGTGCGGACGGGGACGGCCAAACGCAGTCCGCCGAGCGAGGTCGGCAGTCCGGGCCCCGGAACTGCACGATCGGCGAGCCGATGCTCACCGGTTCGGTGTCAACCGCTGTGCGGCTGTTCTCCGAGGCCGGTCAGGGTGGTGCTCCGCAACTGCCGGTCGAGGGTGTGCACCAGGCGTGTGACCGGTCTGTGCCCTTGCGGGATCCGCGGATAGCGGCGGAGGACGGCTGTGAGCGACGGGGTGGCGCAGCGCAGTGCGCAGCCCATCGGGTCCTGCCCGGGGCGGAGTTCGGGACACAGCTCGAAGACCCGGACGGTGTGCGCCGCGGCGCGCAGGATGTGGTTGACCTGGGCGGCGTCGGCCAGCGGATGGAGGTAGGCGGAGGCCGCGGCGTCGCCCGCCGCCGTCGCCGCGTGGAAGGCGGCCGGCGAGGAGGACTCCCGGCCCGCACGGTGCGCCGCGGGAGCCGTCACCCGCTGGGCCCGGGACCGGGGTTGCCCGCCGGCGAAGGCGGCTGCCGCCAGCAGGGCCTCCCGGGGCCGGTCGTCCTGCGGATGCGCTGTCTCGAAAACCGGCAGCACCTGCTCGGCGCAGGCGAGCGCGAAAGCGGTGACGGCCCTGATGTCGTCCGTCGTCAGGGGGAGGTCGGGGGTGCGCGGGGGTTTTCTGCCCGAGGGGCCCGGCTGGAGGTTCATGCACAACGATCGTAACTTCGAACCTTCGGTGGAGGCTTGGCCGGCCTTCGCCCCGTTCCTGCGGGGCTTGGAGCCGTCGAACCTTCAAAGGAGAGTGGGATGCGACCAGTCGATCTGGCACGCGCGGTGGCTCTCTCGCCGCAGGCGGTGCGCAACTACGAGGAGTGGGGCGTGCTGCCGCCCGCTGCGCGGCTGCCCAACGGGTACCGGCGGTACGGACCGTTGCACCTGGCGGCGCTCAGAGCCTTCGTCGCGCTGGTCGGAGCTGCCGGCCACGGCCCGGCGCGCGAGATCATGGCGGCCTTCCAGTCCGGCGAACCGGCCCACGCCTGGGAGACCTTGGACGCGGTGCACGCGCGGGCGCTGACCGAACGGCGCACCGTACGCCTCCTCGACGCGGCTCTGGACACCGCCGACGGGCGGTCGGCCCGAGGGCCCGGGAGCAACGCCGATGAACAGCCGCTCGGGTCGGGGGAGCTGGCCCGCAGGGTCGGGGTCACCACGACCGCGCTGCGGGGCTGGGAGCGGGCGGGGATCCTCTCACCACCACGGGGACGCACCGGACATCGCCGCTACGGCCGCCGGGACGTCCGCGACGCCGAACTGGCGGCGCTGCTGCGGCGATCCGGCCACGGCCTCACCGAGATCGCCTCCGTGCTGGCCGAGATCCGTCTGCGCGGGGGCGTCGGCCGCGCACGGCAGGCGGTCCGGGAACGCGCCCGCACGATCGACCGCGACGCCCGCGCACTGCTGTCCGCCTCGGCCGCGCTCTCCGGCTATCTGGCGCTCCGGGAGGAACGGTCGGGCCCGGCGGACGGGACGCAGCCGCCCTGACACCGCCGCACTCACCCGCACTCAGCCGCGCACCCCCGCACGCCGCCGTCGGACGCGCCCGCCGCGCCCCCGGGCCGGTGCACGCACCCGGACGACCGGCGCGCCCCGAACCGCCGCACACCGACCCGACCGCCGTGCGCCAGAACCGCCGCGCACCCCGGACCGCCGCGCACCCCGGACCGCCGTACGCCCCGGACCGCCGTGCCCGGCCCCGGACTGCCGCCGGGCGTACGGCGGTTGGCGTCGCTCAGCCGCGCTTCGGCGGCAGCGGGAAGAAGCCGCTGGTGCGGGCGGCGTACTCGGCGAAGCCCGGGCGGTCGGCCATGCTCTTCTCCAGCAGTCGCTTCCCGCTCCCGACGGTCAGCAGCAGGCTCATGACCACCGGCGAGACCAGCACCGCCGCCGCGACCGCCGGGTCACCGGCGGCCAGCAGGAACAGCCCCCACCAGACGGCGAAGTCGCCGAAGTAGTTGGGATGCCGGGTGTACTGCCACAGCCCGCGATCCATGATCATCCCGCGGTGGGCCGGATCGGCTTTGAAGCGGGCGAGTTGATGGTCTCCGACCGCCTCGAAGAAGATTCCGACGCACCACAGCAGGACACCCGCCACCACCACCGCGGGGACCGGTTCGGGGAGATAGCAGGCGGCCTGCACCGGCAGCGAGATCAGCCAGACGAGCGCGCCCTGGAGCAGATAGACCTTGCGGAAGGCGTAGGCGTCCCTGCTGCCGGGGGCCTTGCTCAGCATCCGCTCGTAGCGCGGGTCCTCGCCGTGGCCGGCGCCGCGCCGGGCGATGTGCACCGCCAGCCGCAGACCCCAGCCGGCGGTCAGCACCAGGGTCAGCAGCCGCAGCCCGCCGTGGCCCTGGCCGGCCGAGAGCAGGTACGAGACCAGGGCCACCGCGGCGAAGGCCGCGCCCCACGCGCTGTCGACGATCCGGTGCATGCCGCGGGAGCGCGCCAGCAGGAAGGTGACGCACATGACCGCGAGCGCGGCGAGCGCGGAGTACAGCAGGTTGGTGGCGAAGTCCGCCCAGGGGTAGTCGTTCACGCCGCCACCCGCTGCGCGCCGAACCGGTCCGTCGCGGCCCCGTCGAAACCGCTGTCGCCCTCGGCGGTGGGCCGCACCGCGAGCAACTGGTCGACGCCCATGCGTCGTTCCTCGAAGGCCAGCGCACCGCCGACGAGGTAGAGCTGCCACACTCTGGCCGTCTCCTCGCCGACCAGTGCGACCACCTCGGTCCACCGCTCCTGGAGCGTGCGGTACCAGGCCCGCACGGTGTGGACGTAGTCCTCCCGCATCGACTGCACCTCCCGCACCTCCAGCCCCGCGTTCTCCAGCAGGGTCACGGTGTCCCCCATCGGACGCATGTGCATGTCGGGGGCGATGTACGCCTCGATGAACGCGCCGCCGCCCGGCGCCACCGAACCCCGCGACATCTGCTGGACGAGGAGCCGGCCGCGCGGACGCAGCATCCGGTGCAGGAGCGCGGCGAACGCCGGGTACTCGGCGTCGCCGACGTGCTCGCCCATCTCCACCGTCGCCACCGCGTCGTAGGAACCGTCGCCCCTCAGATCGCGGTAGTCCGTGCGGCGCACCTCCACCAGCTCCTCCAGGCCGCGCTCGGCCGCCTGCCGGCGCACGTGCGCGGCCTGCTCCGCCGCGAGCGTGACGGCGGTGACCCGCACCCCGTAGCACTCAGCGGCGTACAGGGTCAGCGAGCCCCAGCCGCAGCCGACGTCCAGGAGCCGCATCCCGGGGGCGAGCGCCAGCCTGCGGCAGATCAGGTCCAGCTTGGCCCGCTGGGCGTCGTGCAGACCGTACGCGGCGGCCGAGCCGTCCTCCCGAACCGCGCGCGCCCCGGGCTCCCGGGCCCAGTGGGCGCAGGAGTAGGCCATCGTCGGGTCCAGCAGCAGGGCGTAGAAATCGTTGGAGAGGTCGTAGTGGTGGGCGATGACGGCCTCGTCGCGGGACTTGCTGTGCAGCGCGCCCTCGGGTCGGGCCTCGCTGCGCGGACGCGGCGGGCGCGGGCCCACCGCTCCCAGCCGCAGTGCGGTCCTCGCCGCCCGCAGACCGGTGCGGTCGCGCACCAGGCTCCTGGCCGTCGGCGGCCGCAGACCGCCCTCGCGCACCGCGCTCCACACGGCGCGCAACCCCTCCGCGAGGTCTCCCTCCACGGTCAGGTCGCCGCTGATGTACGCGCGGGCCAGGCCGAGTTCGTCCGGCTGCCAGACCAGGTGGCGCAGCGCCCGGCGGTGGCGCAGCACCAGCACCGGGGCATCGGCGGGCCCGCTCTCGCTGCCGTCCCAGGCGCGCAGCCGTACCGGCAGCGGGCCGCCGAGGAGTTCGCCGACGAGGCGGGTGATCTGGGGTGCGGCTCCGCTCACTGGGTGGGCTCCTCTGTGCTGTCGGACCGGGCCTTCCCGGTCGGTGTGCCGGTTGCCCCGGACGGTGCGTCGGACGCGCCGGGTGTGCCGGGTGTGCCGGGTGCGGTGAGCAGGAACTGCTGGACGTCGAGGTAGCCGGAGCGGAACCCTGCCTCGGAGTAGGCGAGGTAGAAGGTCCACATGCGGCGGAACGTCTCGTCGAAGCCCAGCTCCTCGACCTGCTCGGCGCGGGCGTGGAACTCCTCCCGCCACAGTCGAAGCGTCTCGGCGTAGTGCGGGCCGAACCCGGCGCTCCGGGTGATCTCCAGGCGCGGCGCGGCCTGTTCGGCGACCGCCTCGGTGGAGGGCAGCATCCCGCCGGGGAAGATGTACTTCTGGATCCACGTGTGGGTGCGGCGGGTGGCGAGCATCCGGTCGTGCGGCATGGTGATGGCCTGGAGCGCCACCCGGCCGCCGGGAGCGAGCACATCGGCCAGCTTGGCGAAGTAGGTGGGCCAGTACTCCACGCCCACGGCCTCGATCATCTCGACGCTGACCACCGCGTCGTACTCGCCGGTCACCTCCCGGTAGTCCCGCAGCTCGACGGTGGCCGCGTCCCGGTGGCCGGCTGCCGCGATACGGCTCAGCGCCAGCTCCCGCTGTTCCCGGGAGAGGGTCACACTGGTCACCCGGGCGCCGCGTGCGGCGGCCCTGATCGCCAACTCGCCCCAGCCCGTGCCGATTTCGAGCACACGAGTGCCCGCGCCGACCTCCGCGAGGTCGAGCAGCCGGTCGATCTTGCGGTGCTGCGCGTCGGTCAGCCGGTCGGGCGTGGCGGGCAGCGAGCGGAAGATGCCCGAGGAGTACGACAGGCTGCTGTCGAGGAAGAGCGCGAAGAGGTCGTTGGACAGGTCGTAGTGGCGGCTGATGTTTCGCCTCGAACCGCTCGGGGTGTTGCGCTGGGAGCCGGGCTGGCGCGCCGCCCAGACGCCGCGCAGCCGTTGCAGCGGGGCCGGGACCAGGGTGGCCATCTCGGAGGCGAGCACCGTGAGGACCGCGACGAGGTCGGGGGCGTCCCACTCGCCCGCGAGATAGGACTCGCCGAAGCCGATCAGCCCGGTGCGGCCGAGTCTGGCGTGGAAGGCGCGCGGATCACGGATCTCCATCAACGGGCCGCCCTGCCCGAGGAGTTCACCGTCGGGCAGGCGCACCCACAGGGGCAGCCGGGCGACCGCCCGGCGCAGCAGCCGCTCGGTGACACGCCTGCGGACGGCCGAGGCCGACGGCACCGAGGCGACGTCCGGCCAGCGTTCGGGGTCGATCGCGCTGGGGCTCGGGGAGAGGGTCGTACTCACTCCACACCTTCCTGGGGCTGGTGACGGGGACGGGGACGCACGGGCAGGCCGCGCAGCCAGAGCAGCACTCCGTGCGCCCTGATGGCGGCGCTGACGGCGAGCGTCGGCCAGGGGTGCCGGACGGCTGCCCGCAACAGGGCGGCCGTGCCCGGCGGTTGGCGTTCGCCGCGCACGGTCGCGGTGAACGGACGGGAGCCCTCGTGCTCCCAGTGGACGGCGAGGTCCACGAGGCGCTCGGGCAGCGGCAACCGCATCCGGTAGCCGCCCTCGACGGGCAGGAACGGCGAGACGTAGAACTCCTTGGCCGTCTCGGCGCGGCCCCGCTCGTCGGTGCGCAGCAGGTAGCAGTGACGCTCGCCGTAGGTGTTGTGGACCTCGGCGACGACGCAGCGAAGCCGCCCCTGCGGGTCGTGGCACCAGTACAGCGAGAGCGGGTTGAAGACATGGCCGAGGACGCGTGCGTTGGCCAGCATCAGAACGCGTCCGCCGGCCAGGTCGACGCCCCGTGCGGCCAGGAAGCGCTCCAGCCCCTCGCGGATGGTGGGCGCGGTGCCGGCGAAGTGGTCGGCGGAGCGGAAGCGGGCCAACGGCCGCAGCAACAGCGGAAGCCGGGGCGGCCGGGCGAGGTCGATCAGCCACATGTACGTGCGGTGGCGCACCAGGTGCCGCTTGGGTGCCGTGCGCACATGGGTGACCCGGCAGCGGTAGAGAGCGGCGGCCGCGGGCGGGTCCGGTGGCGCGCTCGTGGGCGCGTTGTGCTCCTGGTTCGCCCGGGCGGGGTGCGGCGCGTTCACCAGCGCACCCCCAGCGCCGCCGCGGCGTCGACCCCCGAGCGGCAGCCGTCCTCGTGGAAGCCCCAGCCGTGGTAGGCGCCCGCGTACGCGGTGACGGGCCCGGCCAGCTCGGGCAGCCGCAGCTGCGCCGCCCTGGTGCGATGGGTGAAGACGGGGTGCTCGTAGACCATTTCGGCGAGCACCAGACCCGGGTCGATCCGGTCGCCGCCGCCCAGGGTGACGACGTACTCCCGGTCGGCGTCCAGCCGTTGGAGCCGGTTCATGTCGTAGCTGACGCGTACGTCGTCGGCTCCGGTCTCGCAGTGCGGCATCAGGTAGTTCCACGAGGCGCGGGCACCGGAGCTGCGCGGCAGTACGGAGGTGTCGGTGTGCAGCAGCGTCGCGTTGCGCGAGTAGCGGAACGCGCCGAGGACTTCGCGCTCGTCCGGGGTGGGGTCGTCGAGGAGCGCGAGCGCCTGGTCGGGGTGGACGGCGACGACCACGCCGTCGGCCTCCTCGACGGCGCCGCCGGCGCTCTCCAGCCGCACGCCGTCGGCGGTCCGGCGCACCGAGCGCACCGGGGAGCCGAGGTGCACGGCGGTCAGCTGCTCGGCGATGCGGTCGACATAGCTGCGCGAACCCCCGGTGACGGTGCGCCAGGTGGGCGAGCCGCCGACCGAGAGCATCCCGTGGTGGTCCAGGAAGCGGAAGAGGTAGAGCGCGGGGTAGCGCAGCGCGGTCTCCGCCGGGCAGGACCAGACCGCCGAGACCAGCGGAATGGCGAAGTGGCTGACGAAGTACGGCGAGAAGCGGGAGCGGCGCAGGAAGTCGCCGAGGGTGACACCGGCCGCCGTCCCGTCCTCCCCCTCCGCCGCCGGGCCGGCGGCCGAGCCCTCGGAGTGGGCGTCGGCCTGCCGCAGCAGTGCCCTCGCGGCACGGTGGAAGCGCGGCACCTCCGCGTACATGCGCAGGGTGCGGGGGCGAAGTGCCCGACTCGGCTTGGCGAACAGCCCGGCCGGGCCGCGGGCTCCCGCGTACTCCAGACCACAGCCCTCGCACCGCACCGACATGCTCATCTCCGACTCCTGCGTGGCGACGCCGAGTTCGGCGAAGAGCCGCAGAAGGTTCGGGTAGGTCCGCTCGTTGTGGACGATGAAGCCGGAGTCGACGCGGTGGACCCGGCCGTCCGGGGTGGTGAGGTCGTGGGTGTGGGCGTGGCCTCCGAGCCGCTCGTCTGCCTCGTGGAGCGACACCTCGACGCCGCCGCGCTGCAGCACATGTGCCGCGGTCAGGCCCGCGACTCCGCTGCCCACCACGGCGATTCGGCGCCGGTCTGCCGCCATGTCGGTCCTCCTGAGTGTTCGGTGCGCGGGGTTGCGCCGGAGCACGCGCGCGCTCGCGACGCGTCTGTCGCGGGTGATTCGGTGCCGCGGGCGGAACGGATTGGTCCGGCGGCACGAAAGTCGAGCTCGGAGCCGATTTTTCATTTGTTCGAGTGAACGACCAATCCGCCCCCGCAGCAGCACCGAATGCGGGGTGTGACGGGAAACAGAGCACGGAAAGCGACACGCAACGCACTTGCCGCGTTCAGCGGAGTGCTGGCCGCCCTGGCCGCGCTCGCCTTCGCCGAGCTCGCTTCCGCCGCGGTACGACCGGAGGCCTCTCCGGTCACCGCGGTCGGCTCGGCGGCGATCGACCAGGCACCGACTCCGGTCAAGGACTGGGCGATTCGCACCTTCGGCGAGGACGACAAGCTGGTGCTCCAGCTCGGCATCGTCGCCGTACTCACGGTGTTCGCGCTGGTGGCGGGCGTACTGGCGCAGCGGTTCCGATGGCTCGGCACCGCCGGAGTGCTGGCGTTCGGACTGGTCGGCGCGGGAGCCGCGCTCAGCAGGCCGAACAGCGGACCGACGGACGCGCTGCCCTCGCTGGCCGGCGCACTGGTCGGCGCGGTGGCGCTCCATCTGCTGATCGAGGCCGTGCGCCGCGCCCCCTGGCTCGCCTCCGACGAACAACGCACGCCCGACGACGAGGCGGAGTCCGACCTCCCCGGGACCGACGCCCCGCCCCCCGGCGGCACGCCCCGTGACCGCGACGGAACGGCTTTCGACCGGCGCGGATTCGTTGCGGTGGCAACAGCGACGGCTGCCGTCTCGGCGGGTGCGGGCCTGCTCGGCAGGCATCTCAACGCCGGTACGGGCGCCGAGGCCGCCGCCTCGCGCGAGGCGGTACGGCTGCCCGCGCCCCGTTCGGCCGCGCCGACGATCCCGCGCGGCGCGGAGCTGGCGGTGCGCGGCGTGGCGCCCTTCACCACCCCCAACCGCGACTTCTACCGCGTCGACACCGCGCTGGTGGTGCCGAAGGTCAACGCCGACACCTGGCGGCTGCGCATCCACGGCAAGGGCGTACGGCGGGAGTTGGAGCTGGATTTCCAGGACCTGCTCTCGCGGGGCCTGGTCGAGCGCGACATCACGATGTGCTGCGTCTCCAACCAGGTCGGTGGCCCGTACGTGAGCAGCGCCCGGTGGCTGGGCGTACCGCTGGCCGAGCTGCTGCGCGAGGCGGGTGTGCGTCCCCCCTCCAAGGGCGGGCCGGCCGACCAGCTGGTCTCCAAGTCCGTGGACGGGATGACGATCGGCACTCCGGTGGAGACCGTGATGGACGGCCGCGACGCGATGCTCGCGGTCGGGATGAACGGCGAACCGCTCCCGTTCGTCAACGGTTTCCCGGTGCGGATGCTCGTTCCGGGTCTGTACGGCTACGTCTCGGCCTGCAAATGGCTGGAGGAGCTGGAGCTCACCACCTTCGAGGACACGGACGTGTACTGGGTCAAGCGCGACTGGGCGCAACGGGCGCCGGTCAAGACCCAGTCCCGCATCGACGTGCCCGAGCCGCTGGCCACTCTCAAGCCCGGCACGGTACGGGTGGCCGGTGTCGCCTGGGCGCAGCACCGCGGGATCGACCGGGTCGAGGTGCGGGTCGACGAGGGCCCCTGGCAGGAGGCCAGGCTCGCGGCCGAGCACACCAAGGACACCTGGCGGCAGTGGGTCTACGAGTGGCCCGCCCGTCCGGGACGTCACCGGCTGGAGGTCCGCGCCACCGACGGCGACGGCGAGCTCCAGACCGGTGAGCGCGTCGGGACCGTACCCGACGGCGCGACCGGCCGGCATTCGGTGGTGGTCAACGTGGACTGACCCGCCGGCCGCACGTTCCGCCCGCGACGCGGCCCCGGAACCGGCCGGCCCCGCCCGCCCGGCGGGAGACCGACCCGGTGGCCCACACCCCCGTGGTGCACCGACACCCCTGTGGGCGAGCTCCGTTCGGAGCCTCGCCACACCTCGCAACCCCTTGGAGATGAATCACATGAACGCCCGTATCCGTCGCAGCACCATCGCCGCCGTCGCCGCCCTCGTTCTGCCCTTCTCGGTCATGGCCTGCGGCAGCGACGACAGCGACAGCAGCAGCGACGACAGCACCGCGGCAGGCGAGGAGACGCCGGGCCAGGACGACAGCGACAAGTCCGAGGAGAGCGACGAGAAGGAGACCGCGTCCGAGCCCTTCGGTCCGGGCTGCGAGGCCGTTCCGGAGAGCGGTGACGGCAGCTTCGACGGCATGGCCAAGGACCCGGTGGCGACCGCCGCCGGCAACAACCCCGCGCTCTCCACCCTGGTGAAGGCCGTCGGTGCCGCGGACCTGGGCGACACGCTCAACTCCGCCGAGGACATCACGGTGTTCGCGCCGACCAACGACGCCTTCGACAAGATCCCGAAGGCCGACCTGGACGCCCTCCTCAAGGACAAGGACGCCCTGAGCAAGGTCCTCACCTACCACGTCGTCGACGAGCGCCTGGCGCCGAAGGACCTGGAGGACGGCGAGTACGCGACGCTGGCCAAGGAGAAGCTGACGGTCGCCGGTTCGGGCGAGAAGTACGAGGTCAACGACGAGTCGAAGGTCGTCTGCGGCAACGTCCAGACCTCCAACGCCACGGTCTACATCGTCGACACCGTGCTGATGCCGGCCAAGTGACCGGTACCGCCCGCCACTTCGGCGGGCGGCGCACACCTTCCGGTCGGGCCCGCGCGGTCCGGGCCCGACCGGAAGCGGAATCCGCCGGGGGCGGGGCCATCGTGAAGTCGCGTCGGCCCCGCCCCTGGTGGGCTGTGACGGGACGCCGCGGACACCGCTTCCGAAGAGTGCGGGTATGAGCGGAAACGGAAGCTCTTGCCGTACCCCACCGGTGGCCATAACTTCACCCCCATGGAACTCGAGCTGCGGCATCTGAAGGTCATTCGGGCGATCGGTCAGGAAGGCAGCCTGACCAGGGCGGCCACCACTCTCGGGCTGGCGCAGTCGGCGCTCAGCGGACAGCTGAAGCGCATCGAACGCGCCCTGGGCGGGCCGCTGTTCGAACGCGACCGCGCCGGCGCACGTCCCACCCCGCTCGGCGAGCTGGTGCTCACCAGAGCCAGAGTCCTGGTCCCGGCCATGCGCCAGCTCCAGGACGACGCACGAAGATTCGCCAGCTCCTGGCAGGACTCGCCGCGCTTCCGGATCGGGAGTTCGCACGGGCCGCTGCTGGGGGCGCTGATCGACCGGATCTCGGTGACCCACCCGGAGGCGCTGCTCTCGACGCACACCTCCTGGTCCACCACCGAGCTGTGCGAACTGCTGGTCGAGGGCCGACTGGACTTCGTGCTGACCGGCGTCTGCGGGCAGAGCGCTCCCCCGCGCTCGGACGCCCTGGACTGGCGCACAGTGGGCCGCGATCCGGTCTTCGTGATGCTCGGCGAGGGCCATCCGCTCGCCGAGGAACCGCAGTTGGAGCTGAGCAAGCTGGCCGAGCAGCGCTGGGCGAAGGCCCCGGGCGAAGGCTGCTTCCGGGACTGCTTCACCGCCGCGTGTGCCCGCGCGGGCTTCACCCCGATCTCCTTCTTCGAGACCGACGCCTCGGCCTGCGTCGAACTCGTCCAGCTCGGCAGGGCGGTGGGCCTGTGCCGCGCCACCTTCCCGCCCACCCCCGGCGTGGTGACGGTCCCGCTGGCCGGTACGCCGCTGAGCTGGCGTCACATCATCGGCTACGACCCGGAGTCGACCGCCGCGAGCACCGCGGCCTCCGTACTGCTGCACGCCCGCCAGGCGCACTCCGAGGCCGCCCGCCGCAACCCCCGCTACGTGGACTGGCTCGCCGCCAACGAGCTGTTCGGTACTGCTCACTGACGGTCCGATATGCGGTTACATCACATGACAAGAGGGCCACTCTGACAGGTACACGCCGCGCGTTCGACTGGCTACTTTGTGACCGACCCCACATAGAGCAGCGAGGAGAACCCCCATGCTCCGTAGCAGACGTACCGCGATCGCCGCCGCCGCCGTCGCGGTTGCGGCACTCGGCGTCACCACCCTGCCCAGCGTCGCCGGCGCGCAGCAGGCCACCCCCGACAGGACCGCAGCGGTCGAGAAGGCGACCGAGGGCGTCAGCTCCGGCCTGCTGAAGGCCATGGAGCGCGACCTCGGCCTCACCGCCGACCAGGCCAAGGTCCGCATCGCCAACGAGGCCGAGGCGCTCAAGCTCGAGCCGACCGTCCGCAAGGACCTGGGTGCCGCGTTCGCCGGCTCCTGGGTGACGCAGAAGAGCGCCGACCTCTTCGTCGCCACCACGGACAAGTCGCAGCTGGCCGCGATCGAGAAGGCGGGCGCCACCGCCAAGCTCGTGGACCACAGCGTCAAGTCCCTGGAGAAGGCGCTCAAGAAGCTCGACACGGCCGCCGAGAAGTCGGCCGGCACGGTCGCGCCGGTGCGCTACCTCGACGTCAAGACCAACAAGGTCGTCGTCCTGTCCGCGAAGCCGGCCGAGGCGAAGAAGCTCGTCGCGGCCAGCGGTGTGGACGCCGGCGCCGTCAAGGTCGTCAAGTCCGACGAGGCGCCGCAGCCGATGTACAACCTGGTGGGCGGCGACGCCTACTACATGGGCGGCGGCCGCTGCTCGGTCGGCTTCTCCGTGCGCCAGGGCAGCACCCCCGGCTTCGCCACCGCCGGCCACTGCGGCCGCGTCGGCACCGCCACCTCCGGCTACAACCAGGTCTCCCAGGGCACCTTCCGGGGATCGGTCTTCCCCGGCAGTGACCGCGCCTGGGTCGCGGTGAACAGCAACTGGACCCCGACCCCCACGGTCAAGGGCTCCGGTTCGCGGGTCGCCGGCTCCCAGCAGGCCCCGGTCGGCTCCAGCATCTGCCGCTCGGGTTCCACCACCGGCTGGCACTGCGGCACGATCCAGCAGCACGGCACCAGCGTGACCTACCCGGAGGGCACCATCACCGGTGTCACCCGCACCTCGGTCTGCGCCGAGCCCGGTGACTCCGGCGGCTCCTACATCTCGGGCTCCCAGGCCCAGGGCGTGACCTCCGGCGGCTCCGGCAACTGCCGCACCGGTGGCACCACCTACCACCAGCCCATCAACCCGATCCTCAGCGCCTGGAACCTGACCCTGGTCACCGGCTGACGATCGTCCCGCTGAGGGAACCCCGGCACCGCCGGGAGCGCAGACCGAGCACGACTCGGCAGCGCCGAGCACCACGGCGCACCGCGGCCCGCCGGATCATCGATCCGGCGGGCCGTCGGCATGTGCGCACCCGCGCGCCTCCCCGCCGCCGCGCGCCCCGCCTCCCCGCGCGCCTCCCCGCGCGCCTCCCCGCGCGCCTCCCCGCGCCGGCTCTACGCCGGATCGCGGTCCATCGTGCGGGAGCCGCCGACCGGGAGGTTCCACAGGTCCTGCGCGCGGTTGCCGGCCGCGGCCCAGGCCCGCAGCAGCCGCTCTCCCGGCTCCAGCGGCGGCTCGCCGGAGAGCAGGAAGGTCGCCCAGTGCATCGGCGCCATGCAGCGGGCGCCGAGGTCGGCGTGGGCCCGCACCGCCTCCTCGGGGTCGGTGTGCACCGGACGCAGCATCCAGGACGGGTCGTACGCCCCGATCGGCAGCAGCGCCAGATCGATGCCCGGGTGGCGGCGGCCGATCTCGGCGAACCAGTGCCCGTAGCCGGTGTCCCCGGCGAAATAGAGCCGGTGGCCGGCCTCGCGACTGAGCACCCAACCGCCCCACAGCGAGCGGCAGGTGTCGGTGAGGGTGCGACGGGACCAGTGGTGGGAGGGGACGAAGTCGAAGCGGACGACGCCGCCCTCGGGCGAGGGCAGCTCCGCCGCCTCCCACCAGTCCAGCTCGGTGACGTCGGTGAACTTCCGCCTGCGGCACCAGCCGGCCAGCCCCGCGGGCACGAACAGCGGTGTGCTGCGCGGCAGTCGGGCCAGCGTGGGGGCGTCCAGATGGTCGTAGTGGTTGTGCGAGATCACCACCGCGTCGATCGGCGGCAGCGCCTCCCAGGCCACTCCGACAGGTGTCACCCGCTTCGGAGTGCCCATGATCTTGCCGGACCAGACCGGGTCGGTGAGCACCGTCAGCCCGCCGATCCGGACCACCCAGCTGGCGTGCCCCGCCCAGGTGACCGAGAGCCGTCCGGTCGCCGGCTCGGGCAACGGCGCCGGAGCGTACGGGAGTTGGTCCAGCTGCGCGCGTGCGCTCTCGGAGGGCCGCAGCGATCCGGTACGGGCGGCCCTGAACAGAGTGCGGAAACCCGGCAGCGGGCTGGTGAGCCGGTCGGAGAAGCTGCGCGGCCAGTCGCGGCGCTCGCCCCTGCGACGTGGAGCGGCGAGCTCCGGAGCGGTGAACTCCTCGCCACCGCCGGGGAGTTCGTCCCCCGAACCGGCCTGCTCGGTCTGCTCAGTCATCGCTGTCCCTCAATCTCTGCGGGTCCCGGTCAGTGAGGTGAGCAGGCGCCGCAGCCGCCGCGACGCCTCTGGTTCCCACGCCGCCCGGCCCACCGCCGGTTCCGGCTCCCGGGCCGCCGCCCGGTCCGGGCCCGGCCGCGCGGGGGCGAGCAGCTGTGTGTCGAAGCGCGCCCGCAGGGTCTGCGGCGGCTCGCCCAGCCGGTGTCCGCCGCGCACCCAGGGTCCGCCGAGCGCCACCGTCAACTCGGCTTCCAGGGACGCCGATCCGGTTGCTCCGCGGCGCCGCAGTTCCGGTCCGAACGGCGACAGGTCCGCGTAGAGCGCGCCGCCCAGACGCGGCGGGCGGCACACCGCGCCGGCTTCCACCAGCGCCCGGTGGAGCCTCGCACCGTACGCCGCGCGGGCCCGTACCCGTGCGCGGTGCTCGGTGCGCAGCGCCTCCGGCTCCTCCAGCGCGACCGCCACCGGGCCCCGCGCCTCCTCGGCGAGGCCGACGCCGAGATCGAGCAGCACACGCTCCACCGCCCGGGCCAGCTCCGCCCCGCGCCGGGTGTGCGGGAACCTGGCCGCCGCGGCGGGCGGGCCGTCGGGGAGCAGCGCCTCCCGCAGATCCACCAGTACGACGGCGGTGCCCGCCTCCGGCAGTCCTCCCGGCACCTCCAGCATCTGAGCAGGCGAGACGATCACCGTCTCGTGCGGATCGAAGGTGGTGTCCCGTCCGCTCTCGTCGCTGATGATCAACAGCCCCAGGGAGGCGGCCGCTTCGCACACCTCGTGCAGCAGCTCCGGCGGTGCGCAGGTGCCGGTCGGGTCGTCCGCGACCGAAAGCACCAGCACCCGGGGGTCGGCGCCGGCGGCACGCGCCCTGCACACCGTCTCCAGCAGCGCGAAGGGGTCGGGCACTCCCCCGCACTCCGCGGGCACCGGCACATGATGGACGGGCCGTCCCAGCAGCCTCGCCTGCGGCTCGTACCAGTCGGCGCAGGGTCGGGGGAGCACGACCGCGCCCGGCCCCACGGCGGCCAGCAGCGCCAGCAGCAGCACGGAGCCGCCGGGAGCGAGCACGACCCGCTCGGGCTCGGTGTGCAGGCCGCGCCGCCGCCAGTAGCCGGCGGCGGCAGCCGTCGGGGCGCCGGTCGCGACCTCGCCTCGCGCCATACCCACCTCCGCTCGCCGTGGCGCCCGCGCTCGGGCGGGAGCAGCACCGCGTTCCACACTCGCAGAAGCCGCGTCCGGCCGCCGCTCAGCGGGGTGCGCACCGCCACGGGTGGAAAACGCCGGGCAGGGTAGCGTTCCCGGGGTGAAGAGCAGAGTGAGCAGGGTCGACAACGTACTGTTCCGGAAGGTCGCCGGTCGCAGGCTGCCCGGGGCCGACCGGGTGCTGCCGCGGCTGAGCCGCAGCGCCAACCACGGTCTGCTGTGGTTCGGTACGGCCGCGGCGATCGCCACCCTCGGAAGTGACCGGGCCTCGGCCCGGCGCGCCGCGCTGCGCGGCACCGCCTCGCTGGCCCTGGCCTCGCTGGTGACCAACACACTGGCCAAGCGCGCCGTCCGGCGCGACCGCCCGCTGCTCGGTCCGGTGCCCTCCATCCGCCACCTCAAGCGGCAGCCGCACACCACGTCCTTCCCCTCCGGGCACTCCGCCTCGGCCGCGGCGTTCGCCACCGGAGTGGCGATGGAGTCCCCGGCCCTGGGCGCGGTGGTGGCTCCGGTGGCCGCGGCAGTGGCGTTCTCCCGCGTCTACACGGGGGTGCACTACCCCACCGACGTGGCCGCCGGCATCGCCATCGGCGCGGGCGCCGCACTGGTCGTACGCCGGCTGCTGCCGTCCAGACAGCTCGTACCGCCACCGGTGCGCGCCTCGGTGCGCGCTCCGCGACTGCCGGACGGCGCGGGCCTGGTCGTCGTCGCCAACTCCGGTTCCGGCCCGACGGACGAGCCGCCGGAGGAGGTCATAGGCGCGGCGCTGCCCGAGGCCGAGGTCATGGTCTTCGGCCGGGACGGCGACGAGGACCTGCCGGCCGTGCTGTCCAGGGCCGCCAAGCGCGCGGCCCAACTCGGCGGAGCGCTGGGGGTGTTCGGCGGTGACGGCACCGTCGGTGCCGCGGCCGGCGCGGCGTTGGAGGAGGGGCTGCCGCTGGCCGTGCTGCCCGGCGGCACCCTCAATCACTTCGCCCACGACCTGGGCATCTCCGAGGTCTCCGAACTGCGCGAGGCGCTCGCCTCCGGCGAGGCGGTCGAGGTCGACCTCGCCCGCTTCGGCGAGCACGGCACCTTCGTCAACACCTTCGCCCTCGGCGTCTACCCGGAGCTGGTGCGGGTGCGCGAGCGCTGGTCCCCCAGGATCGGCAGCTGGCCCGCCGGAGTGGTGGCCGCCTGGCAGGTGCTGCGCGAGTACGCGCCGGCCGAGGTGCACATCAACGGCTCCCGGCACCGCGTGTGGCTGCTCTTCGCCGGCAACTGCCGCTACGACGGCCTCGGCCTCGCCCCGCAGAACCGCTCCAACCTCGCCGACGGCCTGTTGGACGTACGGGTCGCCTACGCCGACCACTGGGCCCGCACCCGCCTGCTCGCCGGTGCCCTCGCCGGGACGTTGCAGCAGTCGCCGGTACACGGCGCCGCTCTGCTGCGCAGGCTGCGCATCGACTGGATCGAGCCCGGCACCCAGCTGGCGCACGACGGTGAGGTCACCGACGCGCCCCGGGCGCTGACGCTCTCCAAGGCGGCGGGCGGGTTGACCGTGTACTGCCCGCAGACCGCGCCCGACCTCACCGGCCCCGTCGCGCTCTGACACCGGCCGGCCGGCGCCGGGACGCACGGTCGGCCCGGCGCCGGGCACCCGGGCAGCACCAGCACCAGCACCAGCACCAGCACCAGCACCGCCTTACCCGCCGAAGAACGACGGAGGAAGACACATGCGCATTCTGGGAACGTCCCTGCGGATCTGCGTCGACGATCTGGAGGCCGCCGTCCCCGTCTACGAGCGCCTGGCGGGGACGCCGGCGGCGCGCTTCGAACTCGGCGCAGTGAGCGTCGCGGCGGTCGGCCCGTTCCTGGTGATGAGCGGACCGCCCGACGAGCTGGACATCCTTCGGCGCATCAGCGCGACTCTGTCGGTGGACGACGTCATGGCGGCGGCCGAGGCGCTGCGGGAGGTGGATGCGGACATCCTGGTGGGTCCGCGCCAGACCTCGGCCGGACGCAGCCTGGTCGCACGCCTGCCCGACGGCACCATCTTCGAGTACGTCGACCAGCCGGACCATTGAGGACGGCCGTGCCCGCGCACCCGCCGAAGGAGCCGCCGGACCGGGCCGTACCGTCGGACGGGCTCGCGGCGCCGGACGGAACCGTACCGCCGGACGGGCTCGCAGCGCCGTCGGCGGCGGTCGTGCGCAACCTCGGCGGCGATCCGGACGGGGCGGCCTGGCTGCGCCGACTCCCGCGGCTCGTCGAGGAGTTCACCGCGCGCTGGGATCTGCGCGTGGGCCGGCCGTACCCCGGCGGCAGCTGCTCGTGGGCCGCACCGGTTCGGCGCGCCGACGGTGCGCCCGCCGTGCTCAAGCTGAGTTGGCCGCATCCCGAGGCGGCCTGCGAGGCGTTGGCGCTGCGGCACTGGGCGGCCGTGGAGAATCCGGCGGCCGTACGCCCCTGTGCCTGGGACGAGGAGCGGTGGGCGCTGCTGCTCGAACGCTGCGAGCCCGGCACCGGCCTGCTGTCCCCCGAGCAGCCCGCCACCCCGGTCGAGCGCCTGACCGCGGGGCTGGACCTGCTGCGGGAGCTCTGGACGCGTCCCCGGGAACTTCCCCGTCCCGACGCCTGTCCACCGGAGTTGGCCGAGGTGTGCGAGGGCTGGGCGGACCTCGTCGAGGAGCGCTTCGCGCGCACGGGCGCGGTGCTGGGCGCGGACCCCGGGCCGGTACGCCGTGGGGCGGCGCTGCTGCGGGAACTCCCCCGCCGGGCGCCGGGCAGGGTGCTGCTGCACGGCGACTTCAACCCGGGAAACGTGCTCACCGCCCGGCGCCGCTCCCACGTGGCCATCGACCCCAAGCCGATGATGGGTGATCCGGCGTACGACCCGTGGCCGCTGCTCGATCAGCTGCCCGCCCGACTTCCCCTGCGCGCAAGGCTGTTGCTCGCCCAGGAGCACACCGGGCAGCCGGCCGATCGGCTCGCCGCCTGGGGCCTCGCCCGCACCGTCGAGTACGCACTGTGGTCGGCGGACCGGGGCGGGACGGCGGACGCCCGCGCCGCGCTCGCCGGTGCCTCCGCACTCGCCGACCTGGCACAGGCCTGACTTCTGCCCACCCGGCCGCGGCCGTCCCGTCGCGGCCGTCCCGTCGCGGCCGTCCGGTCCGGTCGCCGCCGCCCGGTCGCCGCCGCGTCGCGCCGGCGCGGGTCCGCGGTTGCCGACGCTCTCACCCGGACGGACCATGGGAGGCGCGCCGCAACTGTCGTCGGCGGCGCGATCCGGAGGTACCCATGGCCACGGCCGAAGACATCATGCACCCCGGTGCGCAGTGGATTCCCGCACACGAGACGCTCGACCGCGCCGCTCAGCTGATGCGTGAGCTGGACGTGGGGGCGCTGCCCGTCAGCGACCAGAACGAGCGGATGTGCGGCATCATCACCGACCGCGACATCGTCGTGGAGTGCGTCGCGCACGGTCTCGACCCGTCGAGGATCACCTGCGGTGACCTCTCGCTCGGCACTCCGCGCTGGGTCGACTCGGACGCGGACGTCGGTGAGGTGCTGGAGGAGATGCAGGGCCACCAGATCAGACGGCTGCCCGTCATCAAGGACAAGCGTCTGGTCGGCATGATCAGCGAGGCGGACCTCGCACAGCATCTCTCCGAGGAGCAGATCGCGGCCTTCGTGGAACGCGTCTACGCTCACTGACAGCGGGCCGG
Source organism: Streptomyces sp. XM4193 (assembly GCF_023072595.1). Taxonomy (GTDB): domain Bacteria; phylum Actinomycetota; class Actinomycetes; order Streptomycetales; family Streptomycetaceae; genus Streptomyces. Next base: position 369,670 of record NZ_JALLGK010000004.1, on the reverse strand, counting down.
GTACGTCCCTTCGAGAGCGGACCGCCCGCTGCCGGCACCACCGAACGTGCGGCGTTCACCGCACCCCACGACCGGGGCACCCGTGCCCCGCCCGGGCCCGCCGACCGCATCGCGAACGATATGACACCGGTCGGCGGGCCCACTCCTGTCTCGGTCCGGCTCGTGCACCGGACCGCCGGGACGGGCCGGTGCACGGGCGGAGAAAGCGGCGCTCGCCCCGGCGCTCCTCGCGACGCTCGCCCCCGGCGCTCCTCAGCGCCCGCCGGCGCTCCCGTCGCCACCTGCGCCCCGCGGGCCGTCCGCGAACACCCGCCGGTAGAGGGCCAGTTCCTCCTCCACCGCACGGATGATCGTCTCGGCCCGGCGGAAGCCGTGCCCCTCGCCCTCGAAGGCGAGGTAGGTGTACGGGACGCGGTCCCCGATCTCGGCGAGGAAGCGGTCGCACTGCTCGGGCGGGCAGATCACGTCGTCGAGCCCCTGCAGCAGCAGGAACGGGACGGACACCCGGTCGGCGAGCAGCACCGGCGAGCGTTCCCGGTAGCGGTCGGGCACCTCTTCGAGCCGTCCGATCAGCGACTCCGTGTAACGCGACTCGAAGTCGTGGGTCTCCCCGTCGGCCCAGGCGGCCGGGTCCAGGATGGGGTAGCTGATCGCCGCGGTCGCGTACAGGCCCTCCACGGAGGGCGCGACCAGCGAGGAGGCGGACGTCCAGCCGCCCGCGCTGCCGCCCCGAACGGCCAGCCGCGTGCCGTCGGCGGTGCCCTCCCGGGCCAGCTCGCGCGCGACGGTGGCGCAGTCCTCGACGTCGACCACGCCCCACTGCTCGCGCAGCCGGTTGCGGTAGACGCGACCGTGGCCGGTGGAGCCGCCGTAGTTGACCTCGGCGACACCGATACCGCGCGAGGTGAAGTAGGCGAGCTCCAGGTCGAGCACGAGCGGCGCCCGCCCGGTGGGCCCGCCGTGCGCCCAGATCACGTACGGCGGTGCCTGGCCCTGGGGGCCGCGGTGGTCGGGGTGGTGCGGCGGATAGATGTGGGCGTGCACCGGACGGCCGTCCGGGCCGGTGAAGGTGCGCTGCTCGGGCCGCGGGAGGAACGCGGGGTCCACGGCGTCGGTGTGGTGCGCGGCCAGCACGCTCAAGTGCCCGGTGCAGGTGTCGAGTTCGACGATCTCGTAGGAGCTGTGGGGACTTGCCGCGATGCCCGCGACCCGGCTGCCGCGCACCGCGAGCGCCGCGCTCCACTCGCTCCACGGCCCCGGTGCGTCGGCCAGTTCGCCGGACCCGGTGTCCAGTATCGCCAGTCGCGCACCGCCGCGGCCGTGCAGCGTGGCGACGAGTCCGTTCTCCAGCGGGGCGAACCAGCGGTGGCCGAGCTTCCAGAGCGCGTCGGCGAACTCCTCCTCCCGCGGGCAGAGGTTGACCGGTGTGCCGCCGCCCGGGTCGACCCGGTGCAGGTTCCACCAGCCGGTCCGGTCCGTGGCGGCCAGCAGGCTGCCGTCCGCGGCCCAGTCGACCTGTACGACCGACTCCTGCGGTCCGCCCAGCACGGTGCGCGTCGCTTCCAGCCGGCCGTCGGCGGTGACCTCGGCCAGCCGCAGTTCGGTGCCGTCCCACGGCATCGCCGGGTGGTCCCAGACCAGCCAGGCCAGCTGCCGCCCGTCGGGCGAGAGCCGGGGGCCGGTGAGGAAGTCGTGGGCGTCGTCGGTGAGTTCGCGCAGCGCACCGCGGTCCTCGGCCGCCGAGCCGTCCAGCGGCACCGCCACCAGCACGCGCCGCACCTCGGTCGGGCCCTCCCCCGTGAACTCCTCCAGCACGCACCAGACTTCGCCGCGGTCGGGCAGCACCAGCGGATCGACGAACCGCAGTCCGCCGCCGACCGCGCCCAGCGGCGTCAACGGCACCGGTTCGCCCCCGGAGGCGCCCGGGGTGCTCGCCGCGTGATCGGCGCTCGCCGCGTCGGGGTCGAGTGCGTAGAGCCGCTGGTCGGCGAAGTGGGAGAAGACCACCAGCGGCCCGCGCCCCTCGCGCGGGACGCCCGCGAAGGGCTGGCCGCCGTACTCGATGACCCGGCTGCGCACGTTCCAGGGCGCCGGCAGCACCGACTCGGCGACCGGCGAACCGCTGCCGTCCCCCGGGCTCAGCCTCATCAGCGTCCGCCGCCCGCCCTCGGCCGGCCGGGGCGCGGTCCACCACAGCTCGTCGCCGATCGAAGTCAGGAACTCCGGTCGTCCGTCGTGCGCCGCGACCAGTGCGGCGTCGATCGGCGAGGGCCAACTGCCGTACGGAGCCTCGTGGTTCACCATCGGGTGGGCCTCCTGGGGTCAGCCCACTTCCTGCTGTGGGCAGTCGGGGGTGCCGGCGGGGCGCCGGGGTGCGGTGCCCGCGGCCGACTGTGCTGAACGGGTGCGGTACGGGTGCGGTACGGGTGCCGGCCGTAGGCGCGGTGCTGCCGGGTGCTGCTCGGGCGGCTCGGGTGGTGTGCCGCCGCGCCGCCGGGGTGCGGGGCGCGGCGGCGGGGTCACAGGCCCAGTACGGCCCGGTCCAGGGTGCGGACGCCGAACTGCAGGGCGTCCACCGGGACCCGCTCGTCCACACCGTGGAACATCGCGGCGTAGTCGTACCCCGGCGGCAGCCGCAGCGGGGAGTAGCCGTAGCCCTCGATGCCGAGCTGGGAGAACTGCTTGGCGTCCGTGCCGCCCGACATGCAGTACGGGATCACGTGGGCGTCCGGGTCGTGGTGCTCCAGCGCCTCGCGCAGCACCGCGTACGTGCGCGAGTCGACCGGGGCCTGGAGCGGCTGCTCGCGGTGGTAGAAAGACCAGTCGACGTCGGGACCGGTCAGCTCATCGATGGTCGCCTCGAACTCCGCCTCGGTGCCGGGCAGCATCCGCCCGTCGACGCCCGCGGTGGCCGTGCCGGGGATCACGTTCATCTTGTAACCGGCGTCCAGCATCGTGGGGTTGGCGCTGTTGCGCACGGTCGACTCGACGACGGCGCGGGCGGGGCCGATCGCGTCGAGGAAGGCGTCGACGTCCCAGTCCGGGTCGTCCAGCCGGGGCTCGGGCAGGCCCCGCACCCGCGCCAGCTCCAGCAGCGCGGCGCGCACGGTCGCGGTCAGTCGCAGCGGCCAGTGGTACTCGTCGATGCGGTGCACGGCGGAGGCGAGGCGGCCGACGGCGTTCTCGTGGTTGACCTTCGAGCCGTGGCCGGCCCGGCCGCGCGCGGTCAGCGTCATCCAGGCCGTACCGCGCTCGCCGGCCCCGACCGGGTAGAGCCGGGTGCCGTCACCGGTGTGGAAGGTGAACGCGCCGGACTCGCTGAGCCCTTCGGTGCACCCCTCGAACAGCTCGGCGTGCTGGTCGGCGAGGAAGCCGGAGCCGAACTCGGCGCTGTCCTCCTCGTCCGCGGTGAACGCCAGCACCACGTCCCGCCGGGGCCGGACGCCGCCGCGCGCCCAGGAGCGGACCATGGCCAGGATCATCGCGTCCATGTTCTTCATGTCGATGGCGCCCCGGCCCCACACCACCCCGTCCCGGATCTCGCCGGAGAAGGGGTGCACGCTCCACTCGCTCGCATCGGCCGGGACGACGTCCAGATGGCCGTGGAGGAGCAGCGCGTCGGCGCCGGGGTCGGTGCCCTCGATCCTGGCGACCACGTTGGTCCGGCCGCTCGCCTTCTCCAACAGCTGTGGCCGGATGCCGACTTCGTCGAGCCGGGCGGCCACGTACTCGGCGGCGGGCCGCTCCAGCCCCTCGCCCCGGCCGTGGTTGGTGGTGTCGATCCGGATGAGGTCGCTGGTGTAGGCGACCACCTCCTCCAGCGCCTGCTCGTCGCAGCCGACGGGCCGGGGGTCAGCCATAGGTCTCCTCCACGGCGTTCGAGACGACGGTGGTGACCGCTTTGAAGCAGCGGATGCCCTCGTACATGTTCGGGGAGCGGTAGGCGACGCGGCGTTCGCCGGTCTGCCGCACGCCGGGCACCACGGTGGCGGCGCCCGCCAGGTGCTCGGCGTCGAACTCCATCTCCACCTCGTGCGGCCCGCTGACCGGCTCGGTGCGGACGGCCAGCCGGACGGCGGCCGCGGCCGCGGCGCGGATGTCGGCCGCGGTGCGGGCGGGGGTGCGGCAGACGGCCGCGTAGCGCGAGACGTAGTCCTTGACGGCCACGGTCTCGGCTTCGGGCGCGTAGCCGCGGGAGTCCTCACAGGCACGGTCGTCGCCGGTGACCAGGACGACGGGCACGCCGTACTCGGCGACGACCAGCGAGTTCAGCAGGCCCTCGCTGGCGCGCACCCCGTCGACCCACACCCCGGTCAGGGAGTTGGCGAGGTAGGTGTGGGCGAGCACGCCCTCGTCGCCGGCGCCGGTGTGGTAGCCGATGAAGGCGATGCCGTCCACGTCGCCGTGCTGCACGCCCTCCACCATGGACAGCGCCTTGTGCCGTCCGGTGAGCATCTGGACGCGCTCGTCGAGCTCCTCGAGGAGCAGGTTGCGCATGGTCCAGTGGGCCTCGTTGACCAGCACCTCGTCCGCGCCGCCGGCCAGGAAGCCGAGGGCTGCCGCGTTCACGTCACTGGTGAACATCGAACGGCACCGCTGCCACTGCGGGGTGCCGGGCAGCACGTCGGCAGGCCAGGTGACGCCGGTGGCACCTTCCATGTCCGCGCTGATGAGGATCTTCATACCGGGCAACGTTAGCCGCCGTGCGGTGGGCTGAGAAGCCCGGTCCCGGGCGCGGCCGGGACCGGGTCGAAACGGCCGGTTCGACGGCTCGGTCAGGCGGAGGTCTTCTCCACCTCGGCCGCGAGATTGGCCAGAAGTTCGTCGTGGATTCGAGCCAGGCCCTTGGGCGCGAACGTCCGCTCGAAGAAGCCGCCGATGCCGCCCGCGCCGTCCCAGACGGTCCTGACGACGACCCGCGCCCTGCCGGTGCCGGCCGGGCTGACGGTCCAGGTCGTCACCATCGAGGAGTTGCGGTCCTTCTCGATCAGCTGACCGTCGCGCGGTTCGGTGACCTCCAGCAGGCAGTCGCGCACGCGCTTGCTGGTCGCCTGGAGCTTCCAGTGCACGAGGGTGCCCTCCCCGTCGCCGCCCTCGCGCACCTCGTACTCGCTGTACTGGCCGGGGAGCACCTTGCCTCGGACCTCGCGGTAGTCCGCGAGGGCGTCGAAGACATCGTCGGGGTCGGCGGCGATCTCCCGCTGCGTCGTTGCCTCGACCTGTGCCATGTGGCTCCTCCTGTGCCTCTGAGCGACCCGCAGGCCCTCGGCCTCGACCGGCTCAGCGGTCGCTGCGGGATGACTGGCGGCCATCCCATCACCCCGAGCCCGGCCGCCCAAATCCGGTTTGACAGCCTGCATGCGAACAGGTGTTCTATTGATAGCGAACCAAGGAGGCAGCATGCGCTGGGACAACCTGCGAAGCGAAGGACCGGAAGCCCTCTTCGGCACGGACCGGGTCACCCGCACGTTCGACACCCCGGAGTTTCGCGGGATCACGTTCCACGAGGTCAGGGCCCGCTCGATCGTGAACCGGGTGCCCGGGGCGTCGAAAGTGCCCTTCGCCTGGACGGTGAACCCCTACCGCGGTTGCAGCCACGCCTGCGTCTACTGCTTCGCACGCAAGACCCACAGCTACCTCGACCTCGACACCGGCCTCGGCTTCGACTCCCAGATCGTGGTGAAGGTCAACGCCCCCGAGCTGCTCCGCCGCGAGCTCGCCGCCCCGCGCTGGCAGGGCGAGCACATCGCCATGGGCACCAACGTGGACTGCTACCAGCGGGCGGAGGGAAAGTACGCGCTGATGCCACGCATCCTCACCGCGCTGCGGGACTGCGCGAACCCGTTCTCCATCCTGACCAAGGGCACGCTGGTGCTGCGCGATCTGGAGCTGCTGCGCTCGGCGGCGGCCATCACCGAGGTCGGTGTCTCGGTCTCCGTCGGCTTCCTGGACCAGCAGCTGTGGCGCACCGTGGAGCCGGGCACCCCCGCTCCGCAGCGGCGCCTGGACGTTGTGCGCACCCTCGCCGAGCACGGCATACCCTGCGGGGTCCTGATGGCCCCCGTCATCCCCTTCCTCGGCGACTCACCGGCCCAACTGCGCGAGACCGTACGGGCGGTGGCCGCCGCGGGCGCCAGCTCCGTGACGCCGCTGACGCTGCATCTGCGGCCCGGCGCCCGCGAGTGGTTCATGGCCTGGGTGGCGCAGCACCACCCGGGGCTGGTGCGCCACTACGAGGCGCTGTACGCCGCGGGCGCCTACGCCCCGACCTGGTACCAGCGGCGCATCACCGGCCAGGTGCACGAGCTCGCCGCCGAGTACGGCCTCGCACCCGCCGCCCCCGGTGTCGCCCGCCGTGCGGCCCCGGCGCGCGAGAGCGCCGCCGCGCGGCCGGCCGAGCGGGTGCCGGTGGGCTGCGAGGCGAGCCCCGAGGAGTCCGCGTACACCCAGATGACGCTGCTGTGAGCGGCGTGCGATGCTGCGTCGATGCAGATCAGAGAAGCGAGCGAGGCCGACTGGCCGTCGATCTGGCCCTTCCTGGGGGAGATCGTGCGGGCCGGCGAGACCTACACCTACGACCGTGACCTCTCCGAGGAGGACGCCAGGTCGATGTGGATGATCCCCTCCCCGGGCCGCACGGTCGTCGCGGTCGAGGAGGACGGCACCGTCCTCGGCACCGCCAAGATGAACCCCAACCACATGGGCGGCGCCTCCCACATCGCGAGCGCCAGCTTCATGGTCGACGCCGCACACAGCGGTCGCGGCACCGGGCGCGCCCTCGGCGAGCACGTGATCGCCTGGGCGCGCGAGCAGGGGTACCGGGCGATCCAGTTCAACGCGGTGGTGGAGACCAACTCCCGTGCGGTGGCGCTCTGGCAGTCGCTCGGTTTCGAGATCATGACCACCCTGCCCGAGGGTTTCCGGCACCCGACCGAGGGCTTCGTGGGACTGCACATCATGTACCGGCAGCTCTGAGGCGCCGGCGCACGGCCGGGCTCCGACCGCACCGTGCGCCCCGCGCGGGCCGCCGGTGTCCCGCTTTCCCGGTGTCCCGGTGTCCCGCTCTCCGTGTTCCCGCCCACCGCGGTGCGGACGGCGGCGCACGACGGGGAGGGCGAGCAGCCGGGGCGCACCAAAGCGCCGCCCGTGGCGGCGTCAGGGGCGGGGCAGTCGGGCGAGCGCGGTCGTGGCCGTCTCGCGCAGCTGCGGGAAGCCGGTGGCGGCGGTCAGCACCGGCCGCGCCCTGACGTCCCGCAGCACCCCCAGCCCCTCCACGCAGGCCCGGGCGATCGGCCAGTAGTGACCCGGACCCGCGAGCAGCCGACGCAGCGTGGCGACCAGCACCGGCACCGACTCCGGCGCACCGAGTCGCGCCAGCAGCCGCACCGGCTCCAGCGCGTAGGCGGTGCGCAGCTCGTTGCCCGCCAGCGCGGCCGCTGCGCGGGCGGTACGGGGGTCGCCGAGCCGCGCCAGCGCCTCGGCGGCGGCCGAAGCCCGTACCGGCTCCCGGTAGTTGAGCAGGAAGACCAGGGTCTCGAAGGCCCGGCGGTCGCCGGCGCCCGCCAGCGCGCAGGCAGCCACCTCCTGCGCCCACACCGGATGCCCCTGCTCGGTCAGCACGCGTGCCAGCGCGTCCCTGGCCGGCCTGGCGGTGCGCGGTTCCCTGGCCGCGGCCCGTACGGACCAGGTGGCCAGCCGCTCGTAGGCCCGCGGCCCCGAGCGCTCCGGGTCGCCGGTGGCCGCACCCCGCGAGGCGTCGGCACGGGCGCGGTGCAGCAGTGCGCTGAGCCAGTCGTCCATGCCCTCGCATCACCCCTCGGGTTCGGCGGGCGGCGAGGACCGTCGGTCCGTCGTGCCCGTGCCAGACATCCTGGCCAACTCATGCCCCGGGTATTCCAGTTACTCACCAGTCACCACGGAAGCGGCCGGTGGGCGCGGGTCACGTGTAACGTTCGGCGCATGCCGCAGCCAGTCAAATCCACCCGTGCCACCGCCCCGTCCCAGCGACTGAAGATGCGCCGGGAGCTGGCTGCTGCCGCCATGAACCTCTTCGCCACCAAGGGGTACGAGGCGACGACGGTCGACGAGATCGCAGCCACCGCGGGCGTCGCCCGACGCACCTTCTTCCGCCACTTCCGCTCCAAGGAAGAGGCGATCTTCCCCGACCACGACGACACCCTGGAGCGGGCCCGGGCCGTGCTGGACGCCGCTCCCGCGCACGAGAACCCGTTGGACACCGTGTGCCGGGGCATCAAAGAGGTCATGAAGATGTACGCGGCCTCCCCGGCAGGCAGCGTCGAGCGCTACAAGCTCACCCGCCAGGTGCCGGCGCTGCGCGAGCGGGAGATCGCCTCGGTGGCCCGCTACGAGCGCCTGTTCACCCGCTACCTCCTGGGCCACTTCCCCGAGTCGGCCCACCGGGACGGCGACGACGACCCGCTGCTCGCCGAGGTGGCCGCCTCCGCGGTGGTCACCGCGCACAACCACGTGCTGCGGCGCTGGCTGCGCGCGGGCGCCCAGGGCGATGTGGAGACCCAGCTCGACGGGGCGTTCGTCATCGTGCGGCGCACCTTCGGCACCGGCTTCAGCCACCACCGCGAGACACCGGGCGCGGCGCCCTCGGCCACCGCGCGCGGCGAGGTGCTGGTCACCGTGACCCACACCGACACCCCGCTGCCGCAGATCATGCGCACCATCGAGTCGGCGCTGCACAGCCACCGGGCGGGCAGTGCCGAACAGCGGTCCGCCGGCGCACGGTTCACCGGCGCACAGGACTCCGGCGCTCAGTTCACCGGCGCTCAGGGCTCCGAGGGACAGAGCGAGGGCGAGGAGCCGGCAGGCGAGAAGCCCGTCGCCGAGGGGACGACCGGCGACAAGCCCGCCGACGACAAGCCTGTCGGCGAGGGGCCCGCGACCGGCTGACCGGCGTCAGCCCTCCGGTTCGCTCGGGCGCAGCCTGGCGTGCAGATGGGCGTCGTGGAGGCCGTCGCGGTGCAGCAGTGCCCGGCGCCGGGTGCCCTCCAGCGCGTAGCCGCTTCGGTGCGCCACCCGGCAGGACGCCTCGTTGTGCACCGAGTGCGTCAACTCCAGCCGGTGGAAACGCGGTTCCGCCAGCGCCCACTCGCCGGCCGCCCGTACGGCACGTGTCGCCACTCCCCCGCCGCGCGCCCGCGGAGCCGTCCAGTACGTCACCTCCGCCTGGCCGCTCATCGCGACGAACCTCCCCAGCGAGATCCGCCCGAGCACCTCGTCGCTCCGGCCGTCCGCCACCGCCCAGTGCGCACCCTCACCGGCCGTCCAGGCACCCCGCCACTCCTGGATCCAGCGCCGCGCCTCCTCGGTGTCGTCCAGCCGGCGGTTGTGCCAACGCCTGATCACCGGGTCCGCGAACACCTCCAGCAGCGCCCCGGCGTCCTCGGCGCGCCACGGACGCAGCACCAGCCCGCCCTCCACGCCCAGCGAGGGCTGCGTGCCCGGCGCGAGGCGAGCGGGGTCCATCAGGGGAGAGATCAGCAACGGCATCGCCCCATCCTGCCCCGCGCACGACCCAGCCGCTCCCGCGGGCCCAACAGCCGCACGGCGCACGGCGGTCGGTCCCGACTGCGCGAGCCCCTGGGCGGCCTCGCGGTCCGCACACACCGGCCGCCGAGGCGCCGCACGGGCACTGCGGTCCGGCGCCGGACGGCCCCGTCGGCGGGGCGGCACGGCCCGAGGCGGCGTACGGGCGCGGGAGGGGCGCCGCGTATCGTTTCGAGGCGTCAGCCCAGGTCACCACAGGCCCGCCCCGGAGGTCCCCATGACGTCCCCGACGTCCCCGTCGCCGGTCAACCGGCTCCGACCGCGCCGCACCTGCCTGGCCGTGCCCGGCAGCAACCCGCGCTTCCTGGAGAAGGCACAGGGTCTGCCGGCCGACCAGGTCTTCCTGGACCTGGAGGACGCCTGCGCACCGCTGGCCAAGGAGGGCGCCCGGCACAGCATCGTCGAAGCTCTCAACTCCGGTGGCTGGAGCGGCAAGACCCGCGTGGTGCGGGTCAACGACTGGACCACGCAGTGGACCTACCGCGACGTGGTGACCGTGGTGGAGGGAGCCGGCGACCGGCTGGACTGCCTGATGCTGCCCAAGGTCCAGGACGCCGGCCAGATCCACGCGCTGGATCTGCTGCTCACCCAGATCGAGCGGACGATGGGCCTGGAGGTCGGCCGCATCGGCATCGAGGCGCAGATCGAGAACGCGCGCGGGCTGATCGCCGTGGACGAGATCGCCGCGGCCTCGCCGCGCATGGAGACGATTGTCTTCGGCCCAGCCGACTTCATGGCGTCGATCAACATGAAGTCGCTGGTGGTGGGCGAGCAGCCGCCGGGCTACCCCGCGGACGCCTACCACTACATCCTGATGCGCCTGCTGATGGCCGCCCGCGCACACGACCTCCAGGCGATCGACGGGCCCTATCTGCAGATCCGCAACCCCGACGGTTTCGCCGAGGTCGCCGGCCGCTCCGCGGCGCTCGGCTTCGACGGCAAGTGGGTGCTGCATCCCGGTCAGATCGAAGCCGGCAACGCGATCTTCTCGCCGAGCCAGGAGGACTACGACCACGCGGAGCTGATCCTGGACGCGTACGACTGGTACACCTCCGCGGCGGGCGGCGCGAAGGGCTCCGCGATGCTGGGCGAGGAGATGATCGACGAGGCGAGCCGCAAGATGGCGCTGGTGATCTCCGGGAAGGGGCGCGCTGCCGGGCTGCGGCGCACCTCGGTCTTCGAGCCGCCGGCCGACTGAGGCCGCCCCGGGGTGCCGCCCTGCCGCGGCAGGGTGGCACCCACACCCCCGGAAATCGACTCGAAGCCCTTGCGGCGGCTGGTTTTCGCGGCCGAAGCCCGATCTTCGGTGAAAGTCCGGACGAGATTCTGCGCAAGATCGTCGGCGTTCCGGCACCGGACGCACCCGGTCCCGAGCGACAAATGTGCCGGTCCGCGTGATTTCCCTCGCATCCGGCGCCCGAACACGACCCATCGGTAACCAGGAGCGCGCGCAGCCGACTTACCCGGTTGGTGTGTTGAGCGGATACCATCGCGTTAAAGCCGTGGTCTCAACGCTCTGCGCGGCACCCTCCGCTACGAAGGTCTTCCATGCCCCACAGCTCATCGTCCAACGGTGGCGTTCGTCTGGCCCGTGGCAGCTCCCCCTGGCTGCTTCCCACCGTCGCCACCGCCGCCGTAAGCCTCGTCTGTGCCCGCCGGTCGAAGAAGGCGGCGGCGCTCGCCGTGCCGACGACCGCGCTCGCGGCGGGCATGCTGTGGTTCTTCCGCGATCCCGAGCGGGAGATCACCCAGGGCCGGGTCATCTCCCCGGCCGACGGCGTGGTGCAGAGCATCATGCCGTGGGCGGACGGCCGGACGCGCGTGGCGATCTTCATGAGCCCGTTGAATGTCCACGTCAACCGTGCGCCGCTGGCCGGCACCGTGACCTCCGTCGAGCATGTGCCCGGTGGTTTCGTCCCGGCGTTCAACAAGGAGAGCGAGCACAACGAGCGCGTGGTGTGGCACTTCGACACCGAGCTCGGCGACATCGAGATGATTCAGATCGCCGGCACGGTCGCCCGCCGGATCATTCCGTACGTCCCGCAGGGCACCAAGGTCGAGCAGGGCGAGCGGATCGGCCTCATCCGCTTCGGTTCCCGCGTGGACATCTACCTTCCCGAGGGGATCGAGCCCGCCGTGGAGGTCGGTCAGACCACTACCGCTGGGGTGACTCGCATTGACCGCGATTGACAGTGACCCACCTTCGTCGTGGGAGGTCGACGACGACCTCGACGACGACGAGATGCCGCTCTCGACGCGCCTGTCGATAGCGGACACCCTCACCCTCGGCAACGCCACCTGTGGCTTCATGGCCGTGTACTTCACCACCACCGGCGTCCTCATCCCGCACCTGACGGGCAACGACGACGGCGGCATGGCCCGGCACAGCGCGGCGACCGCCGTGATGCTGATGCTGCTGGCCTCCATCTTCGACCTCTTCGACGGCATCGTCGCGCGGAAGCTGCGCAGCTCCGCGATGGGCGCCGAGCTGGACAACCTCTCGGACCTGATCAGCTTCGGTCTCGCGCCCGCGTACTTCGTGCTGGTCTGGGGCATGGTCGCCAGCGACGCGCACCAGCACGTCTCGGCGCTGGCGGCGATCGTGGTGCTGTTGGCGGTGGTGCTGCGGCTTGCGAGATTCTCCTGCGTGACGCTGCGGGAGGGCATCTTCCAGGGCATGCCCAGCCCCTTCGGGGCGCTGACGATCGTCTCGATCGTCCTGCTGGAGCTGCCGTTCATCCCGACCCTGATGGCGATCGTGGGCACCGCGTGGCTGATGGTCAGCCGGGTCGAGTACCCCAAGCCGCGCGGACTGCTCGCGGTGGCGATGCTGGCCTGGATCGTGACGGCGATGGGCATGCTGGCCGCGTGGGCGTTCGACGCTCCCGGCGGTGAGCTGCTGCTCCAGACCGGCTGTGCGCTCCAGGTCGTGCTCGGCGCGGTGATCCCGCTGTTCGCCACGGCCCGCCGGGTGAACACCTTCCGCGACAACCGCCGCGAAGCGCGGCTGGCGGCGCGCGGCTGATCGGCTTCCCCGACCGACGAAGGGCCCGGAACGAGAGATCGTTCCGGGCCCTTCGCCATGTGCGCCGTTCGCCCCGGTGCTCCGGGCCCGGCCGGTGAGCGCCGTACGCGGGTTCGCTGCCGCGCTCCCGGCGTACGGCGGTCGCCGGCCGCGCCCCGCGTACGCCGTTGCGGCCGGGTGCGCTCCGGCGGGGATCCCGGTGGTGTCAGCCGAGCTGTTCGGCCGCGAGAGCGGCTGCCGCGCGTTCCAGCAGCGGGCCGGCCTGTGCCATGGACCGTGCGGGGTCGGGCTCCAGCTCGGAGAGCGCGTACACCGCCTCGATACCGGCCGCGCGCACGGCCTCCTCCTCGATCGCCAGCCGGCCGCAGACCGCGACCACGCGCTTGTTCGCGGCGCGGGCGGCGGCGGCGACACCGGCGGGGGCCTTGCCGTGCAGGGTCTGGGCGTCCATCGAGCCCTCGCCGGTGATGACCAGATCGGCCCGGGCCAGCGCGGCGTCGAAGTCCAGCACGTCCATGAGCACCTCGATGCCGGGCCGGAACGCGGCCTCCAGCCCGACCAGCGCGGCGTAGCCGATACCGCCCGCGGCGCCCGCGCCGGGCGCCGCGGCGCACTCCCGGGCGCGGGGTCCGACCTCCTCGGCGAGCACCTGCGCGAACCGGGCGAGCGCGGCGTCCAGGGTCGCCACGTCCTCGTCGGTGGCTCCCTTCTGCGGCCCGTAGACGGCCGCGGCGCCGTGCGGTCCGGTGAGCGGGTTGTCGACGTCGCAGGCGAGGACGATCTCCACGTCCGCCAGCCGGGGGTCCAGTCCGGAGAGGTCCGCGCGGGCCAGTCCGGCGAGCGGGCCGCCGCCCGGGCCGACCGGTGCGCCGTCGGCGTCCAGCAGCGCGACGCCGAGCGCCTGGAGCATGCCTGCGCCGCCGTCGTTGGTGGCCGAGCCGCCCACGCCGAGGACGATCGTGCGGGCGCCCGCTTCGAGCGCCGCGAGCAGCAGTTCGCCGGTTCCGCGGGTGGTCGCGGTGAGCGGGGCGAAGGTCCCGCGGGGCAGCAGCTGAAGACCGGATGCCTCGGCCATCTCGACGATGGCGGTCCCGCCGCGCAGCGCCCAGGAGGCCGTCACCGGAGAGCCGAGCGGGCCGGTGACCCGCGCCTCCCGCTGCTCGAAGCCCCCGGCCACCGCGGCGGCCACGGTGCCGTCGCCGCCGTCCGCGACGGGGAGCGCCTCGACCACGAGGTCGGGGCGGACGCCCTGCAGGCCCGCGGTCACATGCTCGGCGACCTGCACCGCGGTCAGCGATCCCTTGAACTTGTCGGCGGCGATCAGCACGCGCTCGATCTGCGTCATAGAGGTCGTCCCTTGCTTGTCAACGTGCGTCGCGCCGTCTGCGACCTTATCCGCACCGCCCCGGGAAGTGCCATGAGTCCCGTCCGGATTCCCGTCGTGTCAACCACCGTTGACAGTGCGCCGTGCGTCAACCTACATTGACACTCATGGCCGACTCAGAAGCACGGGACGCGGTCGACGCCGCCGGCGCCGCCCTGCACCAGGACCCACGGATCGGACTGCACGCCGTCGCCGCGCTGCGACGACTGGTCGAGCGCCTCGAAACGCTCCAGGTCGACAACGCCCGCCGCCAGGGCTGGTCCTGGGACCGGATCGGCGCGGCGCTGGGCGTCAGCAGGCAGGCGGTACACAAGAAGCACTCCAGGAGGTAACCCATGTTCGAACGGTTCACCCCGGCCGCCCGGGCGGCCGTCGTCCGCGCGCAGGAGAACGCGCGGCAGCTGCGACAGGAGGAGATCCGGACCGAGCATCTGCTGCTCGCCCTGGTTCAGGACCCGACACTGCCCGGCCGGGCCGCTCTCCGGCGACTCGGCGTCACCGAGCGGGCGGCCCGGGAGGAGCTGACGCTTCTCGACTCCCCCGGCGGCCCGCTGGCGCAGGAGGACGCCGCGGCGCTGGCCTCGCTCGGCATCGACGTCGAGGAGGTGCGCCGCCGGGCCGAACAGAGCTTCGGAGCGGGCGCGTTGGAGGAACCGGCCCCACGCCGCGGACGTACGGGACTGCTGCGCCGCAGGCGACGGCCGGGCACCGGGCACCTCCCGTTCACCCGGGAGGCCAAGCAGGCGCTGGAGTGCTCTCTGCGGGAGGCAGTGCGCCGCGGCGACCGGTCGATCGGGTCCGAGCACCTGCTGCTCGGCCTGCTCGACGAGGCGGACCGCAGGACGGCCGCGCTGCTCGGCCGGTTCGGCACAGACCCGGCGACGCTGCGGGCGCAGATCCTCGAGGACCTGGCCGCGAAGGCGGACTAGCCCGCGCCACCGGCCGGGTCGTCGGCCGTACCGCCGGGAGCGGCACCGCTCGCTGCGACCGGCGCGCGGCCCCGGCCCGCGTCGTCCAGGGCGCCGCGGCGGCGCAGTGCGCGCCACACCGCCTTGGCCGCGTTGTGGCCGGACATGCCGTGCACCCCGGGCCCCGGCCAGGTCGCCGACGAGCAGAGGAAGACGGCCGGGTGCGCGGTGGCGTACGGGACCCGGGCGAGCCGGGGGCGCAGCAGAGTCTGGAGGCCGGAGTAGGCGCCGCAGGCGATGTCGCCGCCGACGTAGTTGGCGTTGCGCGCGGCGAGTTGGGGCGGCCCCGCGGTGGCACGGGCGAGCACCAGATCGCGGAACCCCGGGGCGAACCGCTCCAGTTGGCGCTCGATCGCCTCGGTGAGGTCGCCGTCCCAGCCGCTCGGCGCGTGGCCGTACGCCCAGAACGTGTGCTTGCCCTCGGGCGCCCGGGTGCTGTCGATCAGGGTGGGCTGGGAGGTGATGAGGAACGGCGCGTCCGGAGCCCTGCCGTGGGTGCTGACCGCCCGCAGCGCGGCGCTGATCTCCCCGTCGGTCGGTCCGATGTGCACCGTGCCGGCGCGCCGGGCGTCACGGGACGTCCAGGGCATCGGACCGTCCATCGCATAGTCGATCTTGAACGCGGACGGGCCGTAGCGGAAACCGGCGTACGCCCTGCCGAGACCGGCGATGCGCGCCAGCGCGGTGGGCGAGGTGTCGAACACGTACGCCTTCGCCGGCGGCAGCTCGTCCAGCCGCCGGACCTCCACGCCGGTGTGGATGGAGCCCCCCAACTCCCGCAGATGACCGGCGAGTGCGTCCACGATCGACTGGGACCCGCCGCGCGGAATCGGCCAGCCGCGCTCGTGCGCGGCGAGCGCGAAGAGCATCGCGATACCGCCGGTGGCGTTGGTGGTGGTCGGGGTGATGGCGTGCGCGGCCAGACCGCTGAGCAGGGCGCGCGCCTTCTCGTCGCGAAAGCGCCGGCCGAGCCACGCGGCGGGCTGCACCGCGCTCAGCCCGAAGCGCGCGACGGTGAGCGGATCGCGGGGCAGCCCGTCCCAGGGCACCTTCATGAAGTCCGCCGCCACCGTCTCCCAGCGGCCGACGTACGGGCCGATCAGCCTGCGGTAGGCACCCGCGTCCCGCGGGCCGAGCGAGGCCGCGGTCTCGCCGAGGGAGCGCGAGAGGACGGCCGCGCTGCCGTCCGGGAAGGGGTGGGCCATCGGCACTTCGGGGTGCAGCCAGTGCAGCCCGTGGCGGGCCAGCGGCATCGTGTCGAAGGCGGGCGAGCCGATCGCCAGCGGGTGCACCGCCGAGCAGGGATCGTGCCGGTACCCCGGGAGCGTCAACTCCTCGGTGCGCGCTCCCCCGCCGATCGATCCGAGCGCCTCGAAGAGCTCGACGCTGAGACCTCGTCGGGCCAACTCCACCGCCGCGGTGAGGCCGTTGGGACCTGCTCCGACCACGACGACGTCACGCGTCCACGGCACTGTGGATCTCCCCTCGGGAACGGAGGTTCAGCCGGCAGCACCTGCCAGCAGGGAGAGAATACGCTCCAGTGTTCGCTCGTCACCGGCCGCACCGAACGGCAGCGCGTTGGCGTCCGAGTCGACCCGGTACGGCTCCCCCGCGACGGTCCGCTGCACGCCGCCCGCCTCGGTCACCAGCAGCAGTCCGGCGGCGTGGTCCCAGGCCTTGTCCCAGGAGAACACCGTCGCCTCCAACTCGCCGGTGGCGATCGCCAGATACTCCAGCCCCGCCGACCCGCAGGCGCGCGGCGCGACGCCCTCGGTCCAGAGCCCGAGCAGAGCGCGCTTCTGTCGGTCGTCGGTGAAGTCCGGGTGGGAGACGGCGACTCGCAGCGCGGCTCCGGGCGGCGGCGAACCGGCCGTCAGCACACGGCCGTTGAGCCGGGCGCCGTGCCCCAGACGCGCCGTGGCGAACTGCTCGCGTGCGGGGGCGTACGTCCACGAACCCAGCAGCCGGCCACGGTGCGCCAGCGCCACCAGGGTGCAGAAGCCGTCCTCGCCCCGTACGAACTGCCGGGTCCCGTCGACCGGGTCGACGATCCACACCGGGGCGTCACCGGCGAGGGCGGCATAGCTTGCCGGGTCCGCATGGACGGCCTCCTCGCCGACGACGACGGAGCCCGGCAGCAGCGCCGTCAGCACCTCGGTCAGCCGTGCCTCCGCCTCGCGGTCGGCGACGGTGACCAGATCGTGGGGGCCGTTCTTCTCGATCACCTCGTGGGCCGCGAGCCTGCGCCAGCGCGGCACGATCTCCGCGGCGGCGACCTCGCGCACGGCCTTCTCCACTGCGACGACAAGCTCCTCATCGATCATGTGCCCCATACAAACACGCCCCACCGACACACCCGCGGGCGGGCGGGAAGGGCGCCCGACCCGGCCGCACGGGGCCCAGCGGCGGCGCTGTCTCGCGCTGACCGACGGCGGGGAGTACGGGGCGCAGGCGCTCCCGGGGCGGACGTTCCCCGGGGCGGGACGGCAGGGACGGGGCGGCGGGGCGGCCCGGGCGTCGGACGGGCGCGGTCGGGGTCGGTGGCTGTCGCGTCCGATGCGGCCGACCCGCGAACCGCCGTCGCCGGCGGGGCCCCTCGGCGGCCCGCGGTCGACTGCCGCGGGCCGCGGGGTTGTTGGGGGGCGCCCGCGGTGCGGGGCGGCCGGCGGCCGTTCGAGCTGCCGGGTCGGTTCGTCTCCGGGTGGGCTCGGACGTACGGCTCAGCCTGTCGAACCGGGCGCCGTGCCCTGCGGGTCGAGTGCGGGGATGATGTCGCGGCCGTAGCCGTCGACGACCTCCTCGCGGGCGTCGTGCATCGCGTACAGCGCGAACTGGTCCACGCCCAGGTCGCGCAGCCGTCGCAGTTTCTCGATGTGTGCCTGCGCGGGGCCGAGCAGGCAGAAGCGGTCGATGATCTCGTCCGGCACGAAGGCGGTGTCCGGGTTCCCGGCGCGTCCGTGGTGGCTGTAGTCGTAGCCCTTGCGCTGTTTGATGTAGTCGGTCAGCTCCTCGGGCACCATCGAGGAGTGCTCGCCGTAGCGGGCGACGAGGTCGGCGACGTGGTTGCCGACCATGCCGCCGAACCAGCGGCACTGCTCGCGGGCGTGGGCCAGATCGTCTCCGAGGTAGGCGGGAGCGGCGACGCAGACCGTGATGGAGTCCGGGTCGCGGCCCGCGTCGGCGGCGGCTTCGCGCACCGAGCGGACCATCCACTCGGTGAGGTAGGGGTCGGCGAGCTGGAGGATGAAACCGTCCGCCTTCTGTCCGGCGAGCGCGAGCGCCTTGGGGCCGTACGCGGCCATCCAGACCGGGAGGCTGCCGTTCCGGACCCAGGGGATGGTCAGCGGTCGGCCGTCGACCAACGCCTCGCGGCCCTCGGCCAGTTCACGGATGGCGGTGATCGCCTCCCCGAGCGAGCGGAGGTTGTTCGGGCTGCGGCCCGCGACCCGCATGGCGGAGTCGCCGCGGCCGATGCCGCAGACGGTGCGGTTGCCGTACATCTCGTTGAGGGTGGCGAAGGTGGAGGCGGTCACCTCCCAGCTGCGGGTGCCGGGGTTGGTGACCATCGGGCCGACCTTCAGACGGTCGGTGTGGTCCAGGATGCGGCTGTGGATGACGAAGGGTTCCTGCCACAGCACCGCGGAGTCGAAGGTCCAGCCGTGGGTGAAGCCGTTGCGCTCGGCACGGCGCATCAGCGAGACCGTCGCCGAACCGGGCGGGTCGGTCTGGAGGACGAGTCCGAAGTCCATCTGTTGCTCCTGTCGTCCTGGCGGGTTCAGTCGAGGTACTGGCAGGTCGCGCGGGGCAGATAGCGGCCGTCGCCGGCGGAGCCCGTGTAGCGGCCGTCGTCGATGATCACGCGGCCGCGGGAGAGCACCGTGCGCACCGCGCCGGTGATCCGCTTGCCCTCGTAGGCGGAGTAGTCAACGTTCATGTGGTGGGTGTCGGCCGAGAGCACCTGCTCGGCCCGCGGGTCGTAGATGACAACGTCGGCGTCGGCGCCCGGTGCGAGGGTGCCCTTGCGGCCGGCGAGGCCGAACATCCGGGCCGGGGTCGCGCAGGCCAGGTCGACCCAGCGGCGCCGCGAGATGTGGCCCTCCACCACTGCCTGGTGGAGCAGGTCCATCCGGTGCTCGATGCCGGGCATGCCGTTGGGGATCTTCCTGAAGTCGCCGCGTCCCAGCTCCTTCTGGCCGCTGAAGCAGAACGGGCAGTGGTCCGTGGAGACGACCTGGAGGTCGTTGGTGCGCAGTCCGCGCCAGAGCGAGGCCTGGTGCTCGCTGGGCCGCAGCGGGGTGGAGCAGACGTACTTGGCGCCGCCGAAGTCGGGTTCCGCCAGGTTGTCCAGGGACAGGAAGAGGTACTGCGGACAGGTCTCGCCGAACACCGGCAGCCCCAGATCGCGCGCTGCCGCCAGCTCGGCGACGGCCTCGGCGGCGGAGACGTGCACGACGTACAGCGGACAGCCGGCGACCCGGGAGAGCTGGATGGCGCGGTGGGTGGCCTCGGCCTCCAGCAGGACCTTGCGCACTTCGCCGTGGTACCGGGGGTCGGTGCGGCCCGCGGCGACGGCCTGCTCGGCGAGCACGTCGATCGCGATGCCGTTCTCGGCGTGCATCATGATCAACCCGCCGTTGTCGGCGCCGCGTTGCATGGCCCGCAGGATCTGGCCGTCGTCGCTGTAGAAGACGCCCGGATAGGCCATGAACAGCTTGAAGGAGGTCACCCCCTCCTCCACCAGCCCGTCCATCTCCTTGAGAGTGCCGTCGGTGACCTCGGAGAGGATCATGTGGAAGCCGTAGTCGACGGCGCAGTTGCCCTCGGCCTTGGCGTGCCAGGCGTCCAGCCCCTCGCGCAGCGCGTGCCCGCGGGACTGAACGGCGAAGTCGACGATGGTGGTGGTGCCGCCCCAGGCCGCGGCCCTGGTGCCGGTCTCGAAGGTGTCGGCGGAGAAGGTGCCGCCGAAGGGGAAGTCGAGGTGGGTGTGGCCGTCCACCCCGCCGGGCAGGACGTAGCGGTCCGTGGCGTCGATGACCCGCGCCGCGCCCTCGCGCCAGCCGTCGGCCACCTCACTGCCCCGGGCCGCGAGCGCGACGACCCGCTCGCCCTCGATCAGGACCTCCGCCTCCAGCTCCTCGTTGGCGGTGATGACCAGTCCGCCGCTGATGACCGTACGACTCATGTCAGCCCCTTCCGCCGTGCTCGGACGCGCCGTGCTCGGTGCCGCCGTGCTCGGACTCCGCGCGGCGCAGGGCGCGTTCCAGTACGGCCGCGCCCTCCTCGGCCTCGGCGACGGTCAGCGAGAGCGGCGGCGCGATCCGCAGCGCGGAGCCGGTCAGTCCGCCCTTGCCGATCAACAGGCCCTCCTCGCGGGCGAGTTCGAGCACCCGGGCGGCGGCTCGGGGGCCGTCCAGCTCGATGCCGATCATCAGTCCACGGCCGCGCACCTCCACCACGACGTCCAGGCCGGCCGTGGCCGCGCGCAGCCGTTCGATGAGCAGTCCGCCGACCCGGCGGGCGTTGCCCTGGAGGTCGTGCTCCAGGAGGTGTGCGAGGTTGGCGTTGCCGGCGGCCATGGTGATCGGGCTGCCGCCGAAGGTGGAGATGGAGTTGCCGTCCAGGCAGTTCATGACCTCCGCGCGGGCGACGACGCCGCCGATGGACATGCCGTTGCCGATGCCCTTGGCGAAGGTGAGCATGTCGGGCGGCCCGGCCGCCGCGTGCGCCTGCCAGCCCCAGAAGTGCTCGCCGGTACGGCCCCAGCCGGTCTGCACCTCGTCGCTGATCCACAGCACCCCGTGCTCGGCGAGGACTTCGCGGAACGCGGCGTACAGCCCGTCCGGGGGCGCGGTGAAACCGCCGACGCCCTGCACCGGTTCGGCGATCAGCGCGGCCGGGCCGCGGGCGCCCTGGGCGAGCATGTCCCTCAGGTCCTCGACGCACGCCTGGATGAACGCGGCGTCGCTCAGCTCCGCGAAGGGACCGCTGCCCCGTACGCCGCCGTGCACGTAGAGCGTCTGGAGCGGAGAGAGGCTCGTCGGCGACCAGGAGCGGTTGCCGGTGATGCCCACGGTGGAGAAGGAACGGCCGTGGTAGCTGTTGCGCATCGCGAGGATCTGGTTGGAGCCGCGGAAGGTGGTGGCGAGCAGCAGCGCCGCGTCGTTCGCCTCGGTGCCCGAGGTGGTGAAGAAGACGCGGGCGTCGGGGATGCCGGAGAGCGCCGCGACGCGTTCGGCCAGTTCCACCATGGGGCGGTTGAGGTAGAGGGTCGAGCTGTGGATGAGCCGGCCGGCCTGCTCGCTGACCGCCTTGGTGACCTCCGGCAGGGCGTGCGCGGTCATGGTGGTCAGGATGCCGCCGAAGAAGTCCAGATACCGACGTCCCTCGGAGTCCCAGACGTGCCGGCCCTCACCGTGGACCAGCTCGATCGGACGGTCGTAGTAGAGGGAGAGCCACTCCGGCAGCACCGCACGGTGCCGGTCGTGCAGCCCGGGGTGGGTGCCGTACGCGGGGGCGGGTCGGTCGGGGCCGGCGTTGGTGGGGGCGGTGTCGGTCATGGCTGCACCAGGTTTCCGTAGGCGTCGGGACGGCGGTCGCGGTAGAAGGCCCACTCCTGCCGGACCCGGTCGAGGAGGCCGAAGTCCAGGTCGCGCACGAGGAGTTGCTCGGACCGGTCGTCGGCGACACCGCCCACGAACTGGCCGCGCGGGTCGACGAAGTAGCTGGTGCCGTAGAAGTCGTTGTCGCCGTACTCCTCGACGCCGACGCGGTTGATCGCGGCGACGAAGTACTCGTTGGCGACCGCGGCCGCCGGCTGCTCCAGCTGCCACAGGTGGGAGGAGAGACCTCGGGAGGTCGCCGAGGGGTTGTAGACGAGCTGGGCGCCGGCCAGTCCCAGTGCGCGCCAGCCCTCGGGGAAGTGCCGGTCGTAGCAGATGTAGACGCCGATCCGACCGACAGCCGTGTCGAAAACCGGCCAACCCAGGTTGCCGGGACGGAAGTAGAACTTCTCCCAGAAGCCCTTGAGCTGAGGAATGTGGTGCTTGCGGTAGCTGCCCAGCACGGTGCCGTCGGCGTCGATCACCACGGCGGTGTTGTAGTAGAAGCCCGCGTCCGCCACTTCGAAGACCGGCACCACCAGCACCATCGAGGTCTCCCGGGCGAGCGCGCACATCCGGGTGACGGTCGGGCCGTCGGGCACCGGCTCGGCCCAGCGGTAGTGCTCGGGGTCCTGCACCTGACAGAAGTAGGGGGCGTTGAAGACCTCCTGGAATCCCATCACCCGGGCTCCCTGTCGGGCCGCCTCGCGGGTGTGCTCCTCGTGCTTGGCGATCATCGATTCGGTGTCGCCGGTCCAGGTCGCCTGGACGAGTGCGGCACGCACGACGGCGGGAGCGCCGCCGCTCTCCCCGGCCGATCCCGGCCGCGCAGGACCGGGGGTGGGGTCTTGGTCCGAGCCAACTGCTGTCATGAGCTGCTCCTTTGCCGGGGCGTCAGCCCTGCCTCCCGCCGGGGCGCACGCGCCCGGGCGCCAAGGCGTCACCCCTGCCAGACGCGGGTAGATCGGCGCGAGGAAGAGACGGTATGCCTCGTCACGTTACGTCGCAAGCAGTTCGGCGCAACGTCACCGAATTGGCCATGGCCGCGTCGGCGCCGGAGCGGCGAGCGGGTACCCGCGTGGTCGGATCAGCGGTGCGCGGGGCGGCGGCAAGTCCCCCTGCTCCGGCCGGGGTTGGCGGCGACGACGCCCTGCGGGCCCGGGCGCGGCGGTGCGGGCAGACAGCACGTTCCGGGGTATCGAACCCTCGGGCGTCCTGCTCTAGGCTCGCGCACCATGAGCGACTCGCTGCGCGACCCCGCCCACCTCGCCGTCGCCGCCGTGCTCGGCGTCCTGCTCGGCTGGCTGCTCCGCAACGCCGCCCTGCGCCGGGCCCGGCGGCGCAAGCAGCGCTTCTTCG
This sequence comes from Streptomyces sp. XM4193, assembly GCF_023072595.1. Taxonomy (GTDB): domain Bacteria; phylum Actinomycetota; class Actinomycetes; order Streptomycetales; family Streptomycetaceae; genus Streptomyces. The sequence continues at coordinate 346,756 of NZ_JALLGK010000004.1, read as the reverse complement.
GACTGCCCGACCACAGCGAGACGGCCCTGGTGGTCGGGCGCGACGCCGGCAGCGACGGTGCGGTGGCCAGGCCCGAGGTCTTCGCGCTGCTGGAGCTGTCCGCGCTGATAAAGGAGTGCGGGGCGCAGGCGGGCGTGGTCTGGGCGGACTCCGCCCACCAGGGCTTCGGCGAACGCACGGAGTTCTGCCTCGGACCGCCGGTCTCCAACCGGCGGATGGCCGCGCATCTGCGGTCGCTGCTGCCGGGCGTCGTGGTCAGCACCGACCCCGAGTCGGGCCAGGACCGCGGCACCTTCGTCATCGGCTCCGAGCACTACAAGCTGGACCCCGGCGCGGTGGAGTACGTGCTCCTCGCCCGCCTCACCGCGGGCGAACACACCCGGCCGGTCTTCCTCGCCTGCGGCCAGCGGCCCGTAACCCTCCAGGCCGCGACCCGCTACCTGGCACGGCAACACCGTCGGCTGAGCCGCAAACACGGCCCGGAGGGCACCTTCTGCCTCCTGCTGAAGGTGGTCAACTCCCATGCGTACGGGCCGGACGTCGTCGAGCTCGTCGCCGACGTCACCCGCCCGGCCTGCGCGGCACCGCGCACCCCGGCCGAACCGGCCGAGGAGGGCACCGTCCGCAAGCGGCTCACCCGCGGCTGACGACTCGCGGGACCGCGGCGTGTGCGCGGGGCACCGGTCGCTCCGGCACCTGCGCAGATTCGCCCGCGGGTGAGCGGGGCCGTACGGCTGCTCGTCGCCGCAGCGCGGTGTGGCGTCGGTGCCGCGCGCAGCGCCGGGTTGCCAGACTGCCCGGCGTACCCCCTTGCGCAGCTCCCCGCGCCGGAGCGCGACGCGCGGCTGCGGTCGGGTACGGAGAGGGGCGTTGCCTGTGTCCTGCGACGGCCGGTCAGACCTCCGCGGCCTCCGCGTAGCTCTGCGACAGCTCGGGCGTGCCGTCCACCGCCCAGGCGTGGCCCGCCTCGACGACGTCCAGCACCCGCCCGGAGGCCAGCCGCACGACCGGGCGGCCGTCCTCCAGCACTTCCCAGTGCGCGCCCGCCACGCCGCGCACCAGGACCGTGCCCAGATAGAGGCCCGCGTCGCTGCCGAGTCGGAGCAGCACCTCGGGGTCGTCGCGCCAGCGCGGCAGCAGCTGGTCCAGGGACTCCAACGAGCCCACCGAGTCGTCGAGTTCGACCCCGTGCTCGGCCGCCTGCGCACGCAGCACCTCGCACTCGGCCAGCAGCTCCCCGAGCCCCTGCTCGCTCACCTCGCCCCGGCTCATCACCCCGGCTCCGCGGGAGGTTCCGTGCTTCTTGCGCCAGTTGTCCAGGAACGGGATGTTCATGCCTCTCAGGGTCGCATCCGCTCCGGCCGCCGGGCCACCGGCGCGCTGCCCCGGCTTCGCCCGGCGCACGGCGCACGAGGCCCCAACTCGCCGTCCCCTTGGCCTGATCGACACCTTGACGCCGCCGTGAGGTCTCCCGCCGGTGACCCTGCGCTGGTCGGATCGTCCCGGCGCTGAACCGTTCCGCCGGACAGCTGCGCCACCGCACCGCCCGCGAACTGCCGCCCCCGTCCCCGCATCGCCACATCCCGAAGCCTGCCGCTCGTGCGCCCGGCACCGCACCGGCGCCCGCCACCGCCGCGTCCCGCCCCGGGCCGGACGCGCACCCGCCCACCCGCGCCGCACCCGTGCGGCAGCCGCACCCGGACGCCGGTGTGCCGCGGGCCCGACCGACGAAGGGACACCGATGCGTACCCGCTTGCGCACCACCGCCGCCGCCACAGGGCTGGCCGTACTCTTCTCCGGACTCCCGGCGCTCACCGCCGCATCGAGCGCCCAACCCGTCGCGCCGGGTGCGTACGCCGCTCCCGCCGCCGAGCGTCCGCTGCCACTGGAACGCCACTACGACAACCGCGCCGTCAGCGACGAAGGACGCCCGGACCGGGCCGACTTCGACGGCGCCGGGAACTCCCTGACCTCGGCCGACCTCGACGCCGCCGGCTGGCGTCCCGGTGCCCGGCTGCGGCTGGACGCCGCCGAGCTGCGACGGCCCGACCGCGCGCCCGGCCGCCCCGACAACGTCCTCAGCGACGGCCAGCACGTCCAGCTGGGCGGCCGCGGAAACGGCAACGGCGACCAGGACGGCACCGGCAACGGCAACGCGCTGTCCTTCCTGGTCGCCGCCACCGCCCCGGACCGCCCCGGCAGCGCGGTGACCGGCACCGGAACCGTCCACTACGCCGACGGTGGCCGCGCCCCGTACACCCTCACCGCGCACGACTGGCGCGCCGGCCCCCTCACCACCAAGGCGCTCGCCCTGCCGCGTATCAACACCCCCGCCGGCACACGTGCGGAGAGCGCCCGGCTCTACGCCGTGACCGTTCCGGTGGACCAGGGCAGACGGATCGCCTCGATCACCCTGCCCAAGGACCCCGGACCCGCCGCGGACCTGCATGTCTTCGATGTCGCCGTCCGCTCCGGCAGCCCGGGCTGGACGGGGAGTTGGGCCGCGAGCACCGGCGGGTACACCGAGGTCGGCCCGTGGCGGGACCGGACGCTGCGCCTGGTCGTGCGCACCAGTGGCGGCGGCGAGTCCGCGCGCGTACGGCTGGCGAACACCTTCGCCGACAAGCCGCTGGACATCGGACGCGTCACCGTCGCCGTACAGGACGAGGACGCCGCCACCAGGTCCGAGCCGCGCGCGGTGACCTTCGGGGGCCGGCAGGCACACCGCGTACCGGCCGGCGCCGAGGCCGTCAGCGATCCGCTGCGGATGCGCGTGCCCGCCGACACGACGCTGCTGGTCAGCATGCATCTGCCCGGTACGGTGACCGCCGCCCCGATCCACGCCGAGGCGATCCAGCGCTCCTACGCCTCCGCCGACGGAGCGGGCGATCTGACCGGACGCCGCGACGGGCGAGGCTACCAGCCGGAGTTGACCTTCTGGCCGTTCCTCACCGGGATCGACGTCTCCGGCGGGCCCGGCTCGATCGTCGCGCTCGGCGACTCCATCACCGACGGTGTCACCTCCACCGAGGGCGCCAACCGCCGCTGGCCGGACGTGCTCTCGCGCCGCCTCCTGGAGGGGCGCGGCGGCTCCGACGTCCCCGCGTACGGCGTGCTCAACCACGGGATCTCCGCGAACCGCGTCGCCTCCGACCGCTACGACGGCGACGGCAGCGACCCCGACACCGCCGGCGTCAGCATCCAGAACCGCCTGGAGCGCGACGTCTTCGCGCAGACCGGTGCCCGCACCCTGGTCGTCTTCGCCGGCATCAACGACATCCGCTGGGGCGCCACTCCCGAGGAGGTGCTGACCGGGCTGCGCGCCGTCGCCGACCGGGCACGGGCACGCGGGCTGCGGGTGCTCGCCGCCACCCTCACGCCCTGCGAGGGCTACCACGACTGCTCGCCGGAGGTGGAGGCCAAGCGCACCCGTATCAACGGCCAACTCCGCGGCGGGCGCAGCGGGTTCGACGCGGTGCTCGACTTCGACGCCGTGGTCCGCGACCCGGCCCGCCCGGCGCGGATGCTGCCGAAGTACGACAGCGGCGACCACCTCCACCCGGGCGACGAGGGGCTGCGCGCGCTCGCCGAGTCGGTGGACCTGCACGCCCTGGTGCCGCGCAGCCGCTGAGCCGTGCGGCGCCCGCCGCATGGCTGCACGCCGACCCCCGCGCCGACGGGTCCGTGGACCGTCGGACGGCACGGACGGCACGGGCGGGAGCGTACGAACCGCGGCCCCGGAAGCGGTGTGCGCAGGCACCGGCGCGCGTGTACGGGGCGCGGTGCGAGCGGGGTGTGCTTCCGTACGGACGCCGGCCCGGGTGCCGACCCCGGGCAACGCCTCCCGGGCGCCGAACCGGGCAGCCGCACCAGGCAGCCCAACCGGGCAGCCGAACCCGGGCAGCCGAACCGGGAGCGTCAGCCGGCGTGCGGGGCGGGCCCGGTGCCCGGCGGGCGGCGGCGCAGGGCCTCTACCGGCAGCGCGGGCAGCGTACGGCCCCGGTGCCCGGTGGTGGTGACGGCGGCGAGCAGCGAGTTGAGCACCGACTCCTCCACCGTGTCCAGCGCGGCCTCGAAGAGGGGGTTCAGCGCGGAGTCCGCAGGAGCGGGCCCGGGCCTCTCCGCGTACGGCGAGGGCGGCTCGGGGTCGCGCGGCTCGGGGTCGCGGGCATCCGAAGCCCGCCGGGTGGCCGCGGTGGTGGAGAAGGCGATGGCGTAGTCGCCGCTGCCGTGGCCGTACGCGGCACCGACCCTGGCCAGCGCGAACACCGCCCGCCGTGCCAGCCGTCCCAACTGCCGGGCGTCCAGCGGCGCGTCGGTGCCGACCACGATCATGCACGAGCCCTTCTCGGGCGGCGGCGCGTCCGGACGCAGGCCGAGCCCGCCGGGGGTGAGGAGTTCGCCGCCGATCCGCAGAGTGCCGCCGAAGTTCGCCTGCACCAGCGCGCCGAGCGTGTAGCGGGTTCCCTCGCCGGGCAGTGCGACCACTCGCGAGGCGGTACCGATGCCGGCCTTGAAGCCGAGCGCCCCGGTGCCAGTGCCGGCGCCGACACAGCCCTCCGCGACGGGTCCCGCGGAGGCGCCGTCCAGGGCCGCGCGCACATGCTCCTCGTGCACCGGCCGGGCGCGGATGTCGGAGAGGTGGCCGTCGTTGCACTCCCCCACCACGGGGTTGAGGCTGACGGTCGACGCGCACTCGGGACGTTCCAGCATCCAGCCCACCAGGGCGTCGGCGACCCGGAACGCCGACAGCGTGGAGGTGAGCAGTACGGGAGTCTCCAGCTCGCCCAGTTCGGCGAGCTGGGTGGAGCCGATGAGCTTGCCGTAGCCGTTTCCGGTGAACACCCCCGCGGCCACCGGCCGTTGTGGGCTCACCCGCTCGCCGGGCAGGATGGCGGTCACTCCGCTGTGGATGTCCGGCGAGCGGCGCACCGTGGTGTGCCCGACGCGCACTCCGGGGACGTCGGTCAGCGCGTTGTGGACGCCGCTGGGGAACCCGCCGACCGACAGGCCCCACTCCGCGGCGCGCAGACGCCCCGTGTTTCCCGTACGCCCCTGCATCCCCACGTGGCACTCCCGGCACTCATCGGATCCGTGGACCGTTCGACCCTACAGATCGTTGCGCGCACGACCGGAGCGTGTGGCGCGCCCCGCCGCCGGTGCGCGCCCGTACCGTGCTGGAAGCGACCGGAGCGGTCGCAGGCCGGTCGTGCGGGGCACCCGGGACCGGCCGCCGAGCGGGCGCGGAACCGGCGTGGCGCGGAACGGACGTGAGAAGTGAACGGGGTCGAGTGATGTTCGGTGACGGGGAGTTCGTCCCCACGCGGGCGACCAAGGCGCTGGCCGGTTACGAGGGGCCGCGGCCGCTGCTGGCGCCGAGGGTGTTCGTGGCGATGCTCGCGCTGCTGGTCGCGCTCGGCCTGGTGCTGGGCGTGAGTCTGGGCTCCAGCCTCACGGTGGCGTTCTGTTTTCTGCCGGCCTTCGTCGCCGGTGTCGGCACGGTGCGGCAGACCGCCGCCGCGGCGGGCGCCGGCTTCCTGGTCGTCCTGGTGGCGCTCTGGGACGACGACCGCATCGGCGAACCGACCCCGGCGCTGGTGGTCGCCGGGATCGGCGCGCTCTGCGTGATCGTCTGCCATCTGCGCATCCACCGGACGGAGGAGGTGACGAGGCTGCGGTCGCTGGTCGCCGCTCTCCAGCGCCAGTTGCTCCAGCCGCTGCCGGTGACGACCGGGCAGCTGTCCGCCGACGGCCTGTACCAGCCCGTCGAGGTCGACAGCCTGATGGGCGGCGACCTGTACGACCTGGAGACCTCCCCGTACGGCACCCGGGTGCTGATCGCCGACGTCCAGGGCAAGGGGCTCCAGACCGTCGGCACCACCATGGCGCTGCTCGCCGCCTTCCGGGAGGCGGCCCACCACGTCGCCGAACTGCCCCGCGTGGCCGACGCGTTGGAGGACGCGGTGCACCGCCACAACGCCCGCAGCGCGGCGCGCGGCGAACCCGAGCGGTTCGTCACCGCCCTCCTGCTGAGCTTCGACGACGAGGGGCGGGTCAGCGTCGTCGACTGCGGCCACGTCAGCCCACAGCTGGTGCGGCACACCGCACGCGAGGTGCTGCCGATCGAGTTCCCGGACCCCGGACTCCCGCTGGGCATGGGCGAGTTGGCGCCTGGACCGCGCACGCTCAAGGAGTTCACGCTGCCCCGTGACGCCACTCTCTTCGTCTGCACCGACGGCGTCACCGAGTCCAGAAGCGCCGACGGCGACTTCTACCCGCTCGAGGACCGGCTGCGCGCCTGGGCCGCGGACCCGCCGGAGCAACTCACCGAGGCGCTGCGCAACGATCTCCACACCTTCATCGACGGCAGTCCCCGCGACGACATCGCCTGGCTCACCCTCCGCCGCCCCTGAGGGTCCACCTGGCCCATGTGCCGCCGCGTACGCCCCGCACGCCGCGCACCGCCCGCACGCTAGAGGCGCTCCGGACGCTCGGGCCGCGTGCCCGCACCCGCCCGGCGTTGCCTCGAACTCGGCGGCAGCCTTCTCGCCATGAGCGGGCGCGAACGCGCCCGGTCCACGCAGAAGCCGGGCAAGGCCGCCGGCGAGGTCAGCCCCCGTGAACCGGACGTCCCGCTCGACGACTCCCGCTCGGCAGGGTGACACCCGACGAAGGAAGCCACCGCCACAGAACCCGCAACGGTCCGGATCAACGACGGCTACCCGCTGGTGAGCGCGCGTGCCGAGGTGTACACGTCCAGCACCGCCAGACACAGCGGCGTCAGCGAGAGCAGCACGGCGATCTCGACGATGTCGAGCAGCCGTCCCCAGAACGGGGTCAGGCCCGATCGCGGCACGATCAGCGCGATCGCCATCAGCAGCAGCGCTCCCGCCGCCAGGGCTGCCGAGAGCCACAGCGTCCGCAGTCCGCTGCCCTGCGAACCGCCAAGCAGTTCCGTGGAGTTCAGCACCAGCCCGACGACCAGCAGCGTGAGCGCCGTCGCGCCGGCGACCATCGCACAGGCCACCTGCGCCGAGTAGCGGAAGAGCCGCGCGCGCATCAGCAGCGCGAGCCCGGAGGCCAGGGCGAGCAGTTGGGCCCAGAGGTTGCCGGAGAAGCCGAGCACCGCGGCGCTGCCCACCACGACCGCCGAGAACCCGCCGACGAGCCCGATCAGCACCTCGTGGCCGCGCCGCGCCTGCGCCGCGATGCGCTCCGCGTCGATCGGCCCGGGGTCGGCGGGGGCGAACGGGTCCTCCTCGCTGTTGTCCGAGCTGTCGTAGCCCGAACGCGGCGCCGCGTACCCGATGGGAAGCCTGGCGAACCGCGCCGACATCCCGGGCAGGAAGGCCAGTACGCCGATGGCGACCGGCGCGCAGACCGACGCCGCCGCAAGCGCGCTGCCGTCGCCGAGGATCGCCCCGAACGTCGCCAGCACGCCCGTGGTGCCGAGCACCGCGGCGCCGACGAAGAGCGCGTCGTTGCCCGGCATCGCGGAGATCATCACCACCGCGGCGACCAGTACGGCCGCGCACGCCAGGAGGAACTGCAACCGCCCGACGCCGTGGCCTTCCTGGAGGGGCAGCAGCGCCGAACCCGCGAGCGCCGCGTGCGGCAGCGCCGCCAGGCCGAGCGCGGTGGCCGAGCCGGGGTCGTCGTAGAAGCGCGCCCGCACCGGCGCCAGCACCAGCAGCAGCACCGCCGCCACCGCGGCGACGACTCCGGGCAGCCCGTGCATGTCCCGGTCGGCGGAGTCGGCGAACCAGAGCACCAGCGCCATCAACGACATCAGCGCCACCGCGCCGACCAGCCCGGAGATCCGCAGATAGCGGTCGTTCCACAGCGTGCGGTCGCGAGTCACCGCGCTGGCCACCGCGTCGGAGACATCGTCGAACACCACCGGCGGCAGCGAACGGGCGAAGGGACGCAGCGTCAGCACCTCGCCGTCCGTCACGCCCAGACCCAGCAGGGTTCGCGCGCTGTCCAGCACGCTGCCGTCGCGCCGCACCAGATGGTGGCCGACCAGCTCGCCCTCCCCGGGCGCCTGCCCAGTCAGCCGCTGCACCTCCGGATACAGATCGGCTACCGGTACGTCCTCGGGCAGCGCCACATCGATACGGCTGCCGGTCGCCACCACGGTGACCCGGCAGTAGCCGGTCGTCGCGGATGATCGTGAGAACGTCGTCGCGGTGGACGGCGGCGTCGTCACTTCTGGGCCCCCTCGTTCGCGGTGTGCGCGGTGCCGCGCCTCGCTGGTAAGTCGTGCGGTGGTCGTACGGTCCCGTTCGGCGCGCACCTCTCGCGCGCTGTCCGCCCGGCGGTGCGGGCCGCATCGCCTCGTGCACGGCGCCCGCTTCACCACGGCACGGAAATCGGTCGACTCGCCGCGAAGCGGCAACAACCCTCCGGAACACGGCCGGTAGTCGATCCGGGACCTTGAGCGACACCCTACCGCCCACCTGCCGTGACCCTGTCAGTAGGATCGTCCCGCGCGGATGGGGACCGCCGCCAAGGGGGCGACGACGGGTGAACTCCGCGCGGAACCAGAGGGATTGGGTACGCGTGAGCCAGATCGTCATCAAGCGCCGGAGCCGGGTGCTGCCCGCCGACGTGCCCGCCGAACCCCTGACGCTGGAGTCGCCGCCCGAACTCCCCCGCGGCCAGCAGGAGGGGGTGTGGATGCAGGTCCTGCCCATGCTCGGCATGGGCGGCTCGCTGGTCTTCTTCTTCAACCCGACCCAGCCGCACACCTTCATGCGGATCATGGGCCTGATCATGCTCGTCTCGATGGTCGGCATGGTCGTCGCGATGTTCGTACGGTTCCGCCGCGGCACGCTGGGCGAGATGGCCCAGAGCCGGCGCGACTACCTCAAGTACCTTGCCCAGACCCGCCGTACGGTCCGCAGAACCGCACGCAGCCAGCGCGACGCTCAGCTCTACCTCCACCCGCCCGCCGACCAGCTCTGGTCACTGGTCGAGGCCGGCGACCGCGTCTGGGAACGCCGCCCCGCCGACCCCGACTTCGCACAGATACGCGTCGGCCTCGGCACCCAGCAGCTCAACACTCCGCTGGTGGCGCCCGACACCGCACCGGTCGACGAGCTGGAGCCGCTCACCGCGGGCGCGATGCAGCGCTTCATCGCCACCCACAGCTCGCTGGACGACCTGCCCGTCGCGGTCTCGATGCGGTCCTTCTACCACGTCACCGTCTCAGGCCGTCCCGAGAGCGCACACGGCACCGCCCGCGCGATGCTCGCCCAACTCGCCGCCCTGCACTCCCCCGACGATCTGGTGATCGCCGTCGCCGCCAGCGGCGCGGAAGCCGCCGCACGCTGGGAGTGGGCCAAGTGGCTCCCGCACGCGCAGCAGCCGGGCGAGGCCGACGGAGCGGGCAGCGGACGGCTGATCACCGACGATCTCATCGAGTTGGAGGACCGGCTGCGCGTACGGCTGGAGGGCCGGTCCCGCTTCACCGGCGAGGCTGCACCGCCCGACCGCGCCCACCTGGTCGTACTGCTGGACGGCTCCTCGGTGCCGCCCGGCTCCGCCTTCGCCGCCCCCGAGGGCATCCAGGGCGTCACCGTCATCGAGGTCATCGCGGGCGAACTGCGCGAGCCCCGCGGCGCGTTGGCGATCGCCGCCCAACCGGACGGACTCCGACTCACCTCCGCCCAGGGCATGGTCTACGAGGGCACCCCCGATGTACTCGGCCCCGAGGCCGCCGAGGCGCTGGCCCGCCTGCTGGCCCCCATCCGCATGGGCAGCGGCGGTGACGACGACGCGCCCCTGCTCGCCAACCTGGAGTTCACCGACCTCCTCAACCTCGGCGACGCCGACTCCGTCGACACCTCCCGCACCTGGCGGCCCCGTTCACAGGCCGACAGGCTGCGCGTACCGATCGGCGTCGGCGAGGAGGGCCAGCCGATCATGCTGGACCTCAAGGAAGCCGCCCAGGACGGCATGGGCCCGCACGGTCTGTGCGTCGGCGCCACCGGATCCGGCAAGTCGGAACTGCTGCGCACCCTCGTACTGGGCCTGGCCGTCACCCACAGCTCGGAGACCCTGAACTTCGTCCTCGCCGACTTCAAGGGCGGCGCCACCTTCACCGGCATGTCGGCGCTGCCGCACGTCTCCGCCGTCATCACCAACCTCGCCGACGACCTGACCCTCGTCGACCGCATGGGCGACTCGATCCGCGGCGAACTCAACCGACGCCAGGAACTGCTGCGTTCGGCAGGCAACTACGCCAACATCCACGACTACGAGAAGGCCCGCGCCGCCGGCGCCGCACTCGACCCGATCGCCTCCCTGGTCATCGTCATCGACGAGTTCTCCGAACTCCTCACCGCGATGCCCGACTTCATCGAGATGTTCATCCAGATCGGACGCATCGGCCGCTCGCTCGGCGTCCACCTGCTGCTCGCCTCGCAACGCCTGGAGGAGGGCAAGCTGCGCGGGCTGGAGACCTACCTCTCGTACCGCATCGGTCTGCGCACCTTCTCCGCCTCGGAGTCCCGCACCGCGCTCGGCGTACCGGACGCGTACCACCTGCCGTCCGTCCCCGGCTCGGGCTACCTCAAGCACGGCACCGAGGAGATGGACCGCTTCAAGGCCGCGTACGTCTCCGGCGTCTACCGGCAGAACGACGACCACTCCGCCGACCTCGGCCCCCGCCCCGTCGAACGCCGCGCCGCGCTCTTCACCGCCGCCCCGGTGCCCGTCACCTACTCCGAACCCGACCCCGAACAGCTCGCCGCTGCCCTCGCCGCCGCCCGCCGCGAGGACGACGCACTGGCCGACACCGTCCTGGACGTCATCGTGCGACGGCTGGAGGGCCAGGGCCCGCCCGCCCACCAGGTGTGGCTGCCCCCGCTGGACTCCGCGCCCGCACTCGACCAGCTCCTGCCCGGACTCACCGTCGTCGAGGGCCGCGGCCTCACCCAGCCCGAAAACCCGCAACTCGGCCGCCTCACCGTCCCGTTCGGCATCGTCGACAAACCCTTCGAGCAGCGCCGCGAACTGCTCACCCGCGACTTCTCCGGCGCCGCCGGCCACATGCTCGTCGTCGGCGGCCCGCAGTCCGGCAAGTCCACCCTGCTGCGCACCCTGGTCTCCGCCTTCGCCCTCACCCACACCCCGGCCGAAGTCCAGTTCTACGGCCTGGACTTCGGCGGCGGCGGCCTCTCCGCCCTCCAGGACCTCCCCCACGTCGGCGGCATCGCCTCCCGCCTCGACCCCGAGAAAGTCCGCCGCACCACCGCCGAAGTCATCGGCATCCTCAACGAGCGCGAGGAGTACTTCCGCACCCACTCCATCGACTCCATCGCCACCTTCCGCCGGCGCCGCGCCGGCGGCGAACTCCCCGACCAGCCGTGGGGGGACGTCTTCCTGCTGGTCGACGGCTGGGCGAACCTGCGCCAGGAGTACGAGGTCCTGGAGGAGGTCGTCACCGACCTGGCCGCACGCGGACTGGGCTACGGCATCCATGTCGTCCTGACCGCCTCGCGGCACATGGAAGTGCGCGCCGCGCTCAAGGACCAGATCCTCAACCGGCTGGAACTGCGGCTCGGCGACCCGCTGGACTCCGAGTTCGACAGGCGCGTCGCGAGCAACGTCCCGGCCAACGTTCCCGGTCGGGGTCAGGTGCCCGAGAAGCTCCACTTCATCGGCGCCCTGCCCCGCATCGACTCGCGCCACTCGGTCGAAGACCTCGCCGAGGCCGGCAACGAGCTGGTCAAGTCGGTCGCAACCGCCTGGCACGGTCCCCTCGCCCCGCCCGTACGCCTGCTGCCGCGCACCTTCCCCGCACACCAGCTCCCCGCCGGCCACGAGAGGCCGGAGGAGGGCGTCGCCTTCGCACTCGACGAGAACAGCCTCCAGCCCGTATTCATCGACTTCGAACGGGACCCCTTCCTCCTGATCTTCGGCGACAGCGAATCGGGCAAGACCTCACTGCTGCGACTGCTGATCAAACAGATCACCGAGCGCTACACCCCCGACGAAGCCCTGATCATGCTCGGCGACTACCGCCGCTCCCTGCTCGGGTACGTGCCCGACGACCACCTGCTCGAGTACGCGGCCATGTCCAACGCCATGGAGACGCACATCGAGTCGCTCAACAGCCTGATGGTCCGACGAGCACCCCAACCGGACATCACCCCGCAGCAGTTGCGCGACCGCAGCTGGTGGGACGGCCCACGGTTCTTCATCGTCATCGACGACCACGAGCTGGTGTCGACCTCCAGCAGCAACCCCCTCGCCACCCTGGTCGACAACCTGCCCTACGCCCGCGACGTGGGCATCCGCTTCATCGTCGCGCGCAGTTCGGCCGGCGCCGCACGCTCCACGTACGACCCGTTCATGCAGCGTGTCCGGGAACTCGGCGCCCAGGGTCTGGTTCTGTCCGGCGACCCCATGGAGGGCGAGGTCATCGGCAACATACGTCCGCAGCCCCTCCCGCCGGGCCGCGCCTTCTTCGCCTCCCGCAAACGCGGCAACCCCATCGTCCAGATCGGCTGGCTCCCCGAGGAGCACTGAGCGGACAGCGGTGAGGGGCGTTACCCGGCCGGGTAACGCCCCTCACACACACGACAGGACACTCGTGCCGCTCGCCGCGCCTCAGATGTCGAAGCGCCCCGCGGCCTTGCGGTCGCTCGCCTGGTACTCGCCGCTGGCCTGGCGGACCTTCGAGGCTATCTGCATCAGCGTCCGCTCCATGCTGTCCGCCCGCTGATCCCACGTCACATGCACACGCATATAGGCGCTCTGCGCCTCGCCCTCCCAGGTCTGGGCGACCTTCTTCACTTCCTGCTGCACGCGCTCCAGATCACCGCGCAGCCGCTTCGCCGCCGACTCGATGTCGGCCGCGGCCTTCTCCAACGAGCCGTAGTTCACTACGAGCTGGCTCGGGTCACTCGCCATTTCACGCCTCCAAGCAGTTGGTCAGATCCACTCGGTCACCGTCGAAACGATGACCCCCGTCTAGAACTTGTCGAACCCCGAGTACTTCTGCGAGCCGACGCCCGTGTCCTGCATGGACCCCATCGTCGTCCCCTGCGGAACACTCGACAGCGGCACACCGTTCCCCTCGATGCCGCGCATGCTCTGCAGCACGTTCTCGTCGTTCGCACCGCTGTCGCGCCGGGTCTCACCGATCGCCGTCCTGATACCGCTCAGGATCTTCTGCAACGCCACATGGTCCTGGTTGATGCGGCCCTGCTGACTCTTGAACTCCGCAGCACCGATTCCGGACCAACGCCCGGCCAGTTCATCGATCGCCGTCTGCAGGCCCCGCACCTGCTTGTCCATCGACTCAAGCACCGAGCCGAGGTTGTTCTCCAGATTCTTCAGGTCAACCCCATTGACCTTCTGCGCACCAGCCATCTCATTCCCCTCTCAACATACGGTCAGTGAACGACGAACCGAACCCTCGCCAGCCGCAGCACAAAACACAGCGGCAAGCCCACTGCACCCCCTACGGTCCCTCTGAAACTATCAGCAGGAAACCACCAGGCGCACTAAAATCTGACAACAACCTCGTCTCGGCGTACGAAAAGCAGTGCATTTCTGCGCGCCGACCCGGCTCACCTCGGCCCATGCGCCCATTCGGTCCCCTCTCCGAACGGATTGCGGAGCTGCACATCATTCTCACAATCCATTCCCGACACAACGGCTCGCGCCATCTGGATCAGGACCTTCATGCGATGCTCCACCGCAAGGGTATAGAGCAAATTTTCACGCAGCTCACCGCGCAGCGCGTTGTACCCGTAACCTGAACGCACTTCACTTCGATCACATCTCACGTACAGGTTCAGATCCTGAATGTTTCCGGAGACGAATCTGATCTCCGCGTAATCACCGATCAGCCGCACGTCCTTCCCCGGCTTCTCTTTCGGGTGCTTCAGAGAAGTCAACTCTTGATCTTTTACCCAATCGAAACCAGCGACAACACTATTTCTTTCATCTACTTCTGACTCAAGTACGCAGGTATCAATACGCGAACGAGGCGAGGACAATAGTTTCTCACCCACACCCCGGAGATTCCTTGACTCTTTTACGATTCTCACTTTCTCTTCTTTGGTAATTTCATCGAAACGACCGGGGTGACTCTCCGACACGTCCGCCACATTTTCATACCCTTTAAAAGATCCACCACAAACACTGTTCCAATTAATTTCAGGGGCAGAGGGTGGCGGCGCCCACGCACAACCCCCTACAAGCATCACAGAGAAGGCACAGAGCACACTAACTCGATGAGCACGCATTTTCTACCTTAGCGACTTGAGAATTCCCTCAGCATACGACCAGCCATTCGACTGTTTATCAGATGCATCACTAGACAAACCTCTGCCCCCATCGTGATTACTGGAGTATGACGACTCCATCTCTGTCAGCCTCAGTGAAATTTGATCCCTTAGATCACCCGAATGAGCTCCCTGCCTACTCTCACCCTGGTCGTCATCGTCATCAAAGCCCATGTAGTGCTCAAACGCCGAAATTGCAAGGTCTCCAACGATCGGGAAAGCGACCATCCCAACCGTGGCCCCAGGTGGGCCAGCAATTGCGCCGCCAATCGCAGCTCCGGCTGCAGCACCTCCTACGCTATTCAGTGCAGAACCACCTTCCGCCAAGCTCCACGTCGTCCACGATCCCGATTCCTCCGAATCTTTGTCAGCCGATTCTCGTTCATCTTTCTCCAAGGAATCGAGGTACTCATTTCGCGCCGCCGCCATGAGGCCTTGATTGTATGCTCCGGAATCGAGCGCACTCTGAACTCGGTACCTGTCACCTGCATTGTCTTCCATGACACTGGCCGTATAGATATGCTGTGCGGTCGCCATGGCTTCATACGCATTCGAATGCTTAGCGACTTCGATCATGAAATCTCTTGCCGTATCGAGGGGTACGTCACCGATGCCGTTGTCTTGGGAGTCATAGATGCCACTCGCAATTAGTTCCGCATTGTTAAATCCGCCACGCATAGCGGTTGCCTTTGTGAGTTCGTCAATATAGCCAGATCCGATCCGAGCAGCGCTATCGACTAGGCCAGGAGCGTTATGCAGCAGCTGCTCCTCTTTGCTCCTGACATCCTCGCCCATTATTTTCATGACTTCGCGTGCGATATTAGCTGTATCCGCGTCCCTGTTGAGGCCAGTTTCATCCCAGGGGACTCCCAGAGACGCGGACTGCAGTGCTCTGCCAAGGTCACGATGCAGGTATTCAGGCTTGACTGTGACGCTGGTCTGGTCGGCAATCCAGTCGCGTTCCTTGATCAGATAACGGAGGTCGTGGGGGTTATTCAAGGCGTCCTTGGCGGCTTCTGGATTATTGCCCAATGCGTGCATGTAACCGCGCATTGGGTCTGCTCCGTGGTCGTCACCTCCGAAGTTTAGCCAAATATTGTCCGGCTGCTGCTTCCAATCTTCAGAGTCCATCTTCTTGTCGAAGTCGATCAGCTTCTCGCCGTAATTAATCAGGAAGCGCGAATCGTAGTCCCCCTCTCTCATGAGGGCACTCATTACCTGAAAGTTGTATGGCGGGCGGCCAGGCTCCGGAGTCTTCCGTTCAAGCTCGATCCTCTCAGGCCCGAGGGCGAGGACATCCTTCTTCCACTTCTTCATTGCATCGCTGTCAGAGTGTGTCGCGGTGGCCAAGGTGTTCCCCAAGGACTTCTGCAACTTCTCGATGATCTTCGCGCGGCCGTCCGAAACTCCCGGATCGTTCACCATGTCGTTCCACTGAACAAAGAGCTTCTTTGCTCCGACACCGGCAGTGAACTTCTCGGTGAAATACGGGTCGCCTTGCCGATTCGTGAGTATCGAGTTCAGACGAGTCATCTCGCGGTCGCTGGCCTTTTCTCCCTTGCCGATTATTTCCTCAGCTTCTTTTGCCTGCTTTACTGCCTCCTCCATCGATTTCGATGCAGCCTTGATGCTGTCTACAGTGCCTGCGTTGAAGCCTGGTTTGGATCCGTTTCGGTCCTGCATGAGCGCCCAGTTGAGTGCCCGGTCCGCCTCGGTCGCCCGGTTCAGTAGCGTATTGATTTGCGTGTTGTATTCATTTATTGTCTCGCGGAGGTGCTTCTGAATCGTCTGTCTCTGTTTGAAGTCCTCCTCGGGTGAATCGAATAGCACTTTCCCAGTCGTCTTGTTCAGTGACAGATGGGTACTCTCAGCCACCTCTGAGGCGATCCCCTTGAGCTTCTTCTGGACGCTTTCCAGTTCCTCGACAGCGCTGCGGATAAGGCCGTAAACAGCTTTGGATTCCTTAGATGCGTCTTCTAGTTGGTCATAGACCTTTGTAAAATTCCGTCGCCCGGCCTCCGCGGCCTTCCCGTCCCAATCACGACGTGAAAGTTTTCGTGTAACCGTCGACTGAAAGGAGTTTGCGATCCCGATCAGCTCATCCGGCAACACTC
Source organism: Streptomyces sp. XM4193 (assembly GCF_023072595.1). GTDB lineage: Bacteria > Actinomycetota > Actinomycetes > Streptomycetales > Streptomycetaceae > Streptomyces. Next base: position 330,339 of record NZ_JALLGK010000004.1, on the reverse strand, counting down.
TCCACCTGCTGGCAGCCTTCGTGAGACCTGACAAGTCGGCGCCCACGACTGTCTCATAGCTGAGCGGCATCTAACCTTCTCCCACCGAGTTCAGTTCTTCGACTTGAACTTGGTTCCCTGGTTCATGTCCTGCAAATCCATCTCGGCAGCCGCTGAATTGAGACCGCCCGCCACTCCGTTCTCAATGAGCCTGTCCAAGTGGTCGACCTGCTTCTCCCAGCGCTCCTCGAAAGTCCGTATGCCTTTCTGGCACTGAAAACCCTTGAGCCCGGACGTTGCCTTCTTGATCGCATCCACCGCAGAGTTGTCTGCCTTCTTCAGGTTCGCCCTGGTCGTGTCTGCCTCTTTCGCTTTCTTCCTGAGCAGTGCCGGCGTTATCACCACAGCACCGAAGTCAGGGCCGGGCCCCGGTATTTCTTTTCCATTACTGTCGTATTCGGGCGCCAAGCCGGCCAAGTTGAGCTTTGCTCTGTCCTGCTCGACTTCTGCCTTTATGGAGTTCCATTCACCTCGAAAAGACATCGCTAGTTCCCCCATTGCTCCATAAGATCAGGTCCGAGATATCCTCACGCAGCGGAGATGACCACCAGAGTCACTGCGGTACCCGTGTGCGGCGGCGTAGGAGTACGCCGACTACGGCTACGCCGAGGAGTGCGACAGCGCCGACGGCGATGGCCGGCACCAGGAGTGAATTGCTGTCCTTCTCCGACGCGTCGCCCTGGGTTTTCTGGTCTTCTTCGCTTATGTCGCTGCCGCTCTTGCCGTCGTCAGGCCCTTCCGACGAGTCAGACTTCTCCTCCTGCTTCGCGTAGTACTTGGAGAAGAGGGGATTCTTGTCCGGGTCGCCGGGGTCAATGCTGTCGTCCGCAAGTGCAATACGCGGACGTACGACGCCGTACCCGATGTACTTACTTGGAATCTCGCCAGTCTTCGGCTTGCCGGCCGTATCGATCAGCACTCGAAGCACCTGGTTAGCCGTCCACTCCGGATACTTCGACCAAATGAGTGCGGCAGACGCTGAGGCGATTGCCGTTGCGGCACTAGTTCCTTTGCCGTCGAGGCAGGTGGCTGTGTTCCTCTCACACCTCATCGCCATACGATCGCCTGGCGCTGCCAGAGCAAGATGTGCTCCGTATTGGGAGAAGTCCGTAACCTTTCCGCTCTCGCCGGTAGCCCCCACGGCTACCACACCTGCGTAGCCAGCCGGGTACGCAGTCGCGTTTGTCCCCTCGTTACCTGAACCGGCAAAGAGCAACACGTTGGCTTTGTTTGCCCTGTCAATCGCTGCTTGCACGGCCGGATCTTCTCGATTACTTCCACCGAAAGACATGTTGATGATGTCGGCGCCACTTTTCACGGCATGATCGATGGCCTCGGGAATTTTACTGAAGAGATCAACAACTCCTGGACTGACCGTGACGGGTATAATTTCCGATTCTGGCGCCAGCCCCTGTATGCCTCCTTCTTCCCCACTCCCTGCGATAAGTGCTGCCATTGATGTTCCGTGCCCGCCCAGGTCGCGGTAAGGGGACTTCGAGGGAGAGAAGAGATTCTTCCCTTTGATGAGTTTTCCTCGCAGCTCTGGCAAGGTCCCATCTACGCCGCCGTCGATAACCGCAACGGTGATGCCTCGCCCCTTACTCTCTTCCCACATACTTTCCGCATCCATGGCGTCGAGGTACCACTGCCTTTCTTTAACAGAAGCAGCTGACGCACTCTGCGGTACGCCAGAACCCAGCCATAGACCGAGAACAACGGCCACGACTGTGCACCGCCTAGCGATACGCCTGTTTCCACGAAAATTTTCACGCACGATCTGCTACTGCCGATCAGGAGTCGGAGCCAATTACGGGTGGAACCGTCTTCTTATTGTTTCTGTTCCAGGTTTCCACGCTTTCCTTCAGATACCCAGGCCCGTCAGCGGCGCCACGTCTGGCTTCCGTGTTCTGTTTGGGCGTGTTCGACCGCCCAGAGAGAGGAGGTCCAGCCGGTCCTGGGACATTGCTGGAGGAGCGGTTGGACGGCATGCTGCTCACCACACCTGACCTGCCGCCGACGGCTCGCCCTGGCTCCGTAGCCAAGCTTCGACGGGTGGCCTGGCTCTGTGACGCGGGCCCGAATCCTTGTGAAGAGCCGCCGATCACGGTTCCACGGGGCATCCCCGCTTGACTCGGTCCGTTGGAGACGGGTCGGGCGGTCCCTCCGTGAATACCGGTGGCGGGCGTGCGCGTCATACCCGGCCCGAAGGGTGACGTCACCGGCTTCTGGCTTGGCACTGGATTGAACGCGCTGGCCGGAACACCTGACCGGCCACCAGAACTGACTGGGGAGATGCCGGCTACCGGGCTCACGTTGGTCTGAGGTGCTGCACTCGCGGGAACGTCGGCGCCTATCGGGCCCGGAAGCACAGAGCCCGGCAAGCGTGAAGGACCAGAGACAGTGGCTGAGTCCAGCTCCGTACGCACTCCCCTGTCCAATTCGCCGCCAGCAGGGTCCTGGGCACGTTGCTTGGGCTCTTCAGAGGAGGACACGGACTCTGGTTGCTTGCGTTCGTGGCCCTCCACCACGGCGCCACTCTGCGCGATAGTGCTGGTCTGCTGGCCATTGAGGGCCGTCGAGGACGTCTCGATCGGGCCTACCGGACGAGGCACCTCGATACCGCTCAGCGGTGAGAAATTCGGGCGGGTGGGGGAGGCTACGTCTTTGGCGGCTTCGCTGTAGTAGGAGTTGAGACGAGTGATGACACGCAGTGCGTCCTGACGGTCCTTCTCCGACTGGCTGCCGTCCTTGAGGTCGGGCATCGTCTTCTTGGCGTAGCTCAGCCCGTCGCTGGCGACGAAGAGAGCGGATCCGACGAGGGTGGCGTAATCACCGAGAGCGCGGCCCTCCTTGGCGAAGCTCTTCGTCCAGGTGCGCAGAGCCTCACCGGACTCGCCCTCCCACTCGGCCTTCTTCACGAGGCGTTCGAGGTCTTGGACGATGGTGTAGATCTTCCGTGCAGCGACGCTGACGGCGTCGCTGCGGGTGGATATGTCGTCGGGTCTGGCGCCGGCGACGAGAGCGTGCAGCTCCTTGTGGCTCAGGCCCTCCGAGTTGTCTGCAGGCAAGGCGTGTGTCCCCCTTTCTCGGGTCTCAGTAGCTTTCGGCTTCGCTGCCCGTGCCCGCGGACCGCTCGTCGCGGGTGTCCGGGCGGGGCTCCGGGGTCCGGTAGTGCTCCCGGGCGTTCTCCTGGAGCTTGTGGAAGCGCGCGATCTGCTCTTCCTCGGCGTTGTCGAAGCCCTTCTTGGACATCTCGACGACCAGGCTCAAAGCCTCGATCTGCTCGGAGAAAATGCGCACATAGCGCTCCAGTTCGACACGCGCCTTGTCGTACGCCTTCGACAGATCGTCGGCATGCGCCAGATTGGCGCCGCCGTACGCGTCACGGGCCACGATCTGCTGACGAACCTTCGCCTCCGAGGCGGACGAATCACGCAACTCGTTTGCGACGAGGTCGACTTGCTTGCGCAGCCGCGTCAGGGTCTCCGAGTCGAGAACCAAATCCCCGTCAGCTGTCGGCAGTTCCCCGCTGCCGTTCGTGCCTCCGACATGGTCGAGCGCCACGGCTCAATCCCCCCCACAGGTTCGGCCATTACGGTCCGTACAAGTTTACTCACTACGTACATGACACGTGAAGCAGTGAGCACATGATTACAGCGATGTGCTTTGTGGTCTGCACCACACCAAAACCCCAGGTGGGCACGGTAGTTGACAGCCCAGCAGGAACACGCGTGACGGGATATCGGCTTCTGTCCTGACAGATGGGACACCGTGACTGCCCGCGCACCGAGCCGCTCCCGGGACGGTGCGCTGGGCCGTCGGGCATCCGGTGCTCGGCCGGCGCCGGTTCACGTGGCGTCGGAGGCACCGGCGGACGCGCCGCCGCGCGCGCGGTCGCGGAGGATGCGGGCGGCGGTGGCGATGAGGCCGACGAGGACGAGGACGGCGAGCAGGACGTACGTGGCCAGGCGTTCGTTGCGTTCGGCGTACGTCTCGTGGAGGTTGAGCGCCGCCGCCTCCGGTTTCTCGGCCTGCCGCACGCCCTCGCGCGCCACGGGGCGGTCGACGGGGCTGCTGTCCTCGGTCAGGGCCCGTACGGGGTCGACGACTCCCCAACCGATGTGCCGGTCGCGGCCGCTGACGGCGCGTTCGGCGGTCTGCTGGATCTGTGCGACGACCTGCTGGTGCGTCCAGGTCGGGTGCTTCTCGCGGATGAGGGCGGCGACGCCCGCGACGAACGGTGCGGCGAAGCTCGTTCCGTTGTCGACGCAGTGGCCGCCGAGAGGCACCGTGGAGACCACGTCGACGCCGGGTGCGGCGACTCCGACGAATTCGCCGCGCTGGGAGAAGTAGGCGCGCTCGTTGTTGCGGTCGGAGGCGGCGACGGCGAGGACACCCGGCAGTGCGGCGGGATAGGTGTTGACGGACTTGCCCGAGGCTCCGTCGTTGCCTGCCGAGGCGATGACCACGATGTCGCGGTCCAGTGCCCGTTGGACGGCGCCGGGCAGCTGCGAGTCCTCGTGCAACGGCCCCTTGGCGTCCTGGCTGATGTTGATGACGTGGACCCCGGCAGCGATCGCGTAGTCGATGGCTCGCACCAGGGAATCGACGTCGCCCTCGCCCTGCCCGTCGTTCTGGCGGATCGGGACGACAGTGGCTTCCGGTGCGAGGCCGGCGAAGCCCGTCTTGGCGCGCGGGCGGGCGGCGATGATGCCCGCGACCTTGGTTCCGTGACCGACGTTGTCGACGGTGGGACCGCGGGGTGCGCCCTTCGGCTCGTTCTTGCCGGGCTTGAGCAGGTCCTTGCCGGCTTTGCGGTCGACCGCTCCGGCCAGTTGCGGGTTCTTGGCGTCCACGCCGCTGTCGATGACCGCGACCCGGATGCCCTTCCCTCTGGATTCCTGCCAGAGACGGTCCAGTTGGACGCGTTGCAGCGGCCAGGGGCGGCCGGGGAACTGCTTGCCGCCGAAGCGGCACTCCCCCGCGTCGCTGAGCGCGAGCGGTGCCGGGTGCCGGGCGGCGGTGCGCTCCCCCGCGGCGTCGTGCCCGCTGGACAGGGCAGACGCCTGCTGCCCGGACGAGGCGTAGGCACCCGCAGGGGTTGCCGGTGCGGCGGCGGGGCCGGCCAGTACGAGGCCGGCCAGAGCGAGAGATGCGAGGGTTCGCCGTCGCATCAGGAGCCCTGGGGCAGTCGGGCGCCGCTGACGTCCAACCGCGGGCCGGTCGGCAGGAACTGGGCCCACTCGAACGGCACCGGGAGCGGCTTGACGTTCTGGTAACCCAGCCTCATCTGGGCCTCGTTGACCTTCTCCTCCTCCTTGCCGTCCTTCTTCGAACCGTCCGGATCGCCGTCCGTGCTGCTGTCGTTGTTGGACTGCACGGCGTACCGCAGACCGGTGTCGGTCAGCAGGAAAGTGCCGCCGGTGCCGGTGTCGCTGCCCTGGAACTGGCGGAAGAGCATGCCGGCACCGGGTGTGACGTAGGCGCTGGTGGAGCGGTCGGAGATGGTGCGCGGATAGTCCTTGGCGGCCCAGGTGGAACGGGTCGTGGTGCCCTTGGAGCCGTCGACGTCGCGCAGCACGCTGCACAGCGTCTGCCGCTCGCCGCGGTTGATCTGCTCGGTTCGGTGGACCGGCCAGTCCTTGCCGCTGGTCGGGCTGAGCGACCGGGAGACGGGCGTGATCGACTGCGGGTTCACCTCGTACGGCTTGGCCCGCTGGCGGAGTTCGGCCGTTTCGGGGTGGTACAGGACCATGAACGCGGTGAAGTCCGTGACCGGTACGACCCGGCCCTGCTCGACGAGGTAGTGCTCGTATCCGTCCGCGGTACGGGCGCGCAGGACCATTCCGATCCGGTTGGCGCTCTCGTCCAGGCCCTCGACGCCTGCCGGTGTGCCGATGGGGCCGCGCAGGTCGGGGAAGACCAGCGGGTCGCCGGTCGGGAGCGTGGCCAGCCACTTCCTGTCGACCGGCTGCGGGGTGCCGTTGGTCACCGCGCGGTTGAGCAACTCCCGCTGGCGGTCCTTGAGTTGGTACTTCTTGCCCTTGGGGTCGACGAGGTACTCGGCGCGGCTGCCGCGCTCGCGCACGTACATGACGTCGCCGCCGCGCAGCCGTCCCTTGCCCTCCACCGCGTCGTGCTCGTGGTCGCCGAGCACGAAGGCGGCCTGGCCGGGAGTGCGTCCCACACCGCCCGGCTTCTCGCATACGGCCCAGCGCATGGCCCGGCCGGCCTCCTTCTCGTCCGGCAGCCTGTCCGGTGCGTACGGGATGCCGACGGTCGGCCCGTGCGGTATTCGACCGCTGTCGAGCTCCTTCTCCGCGACCTTGACGATCTCGAAGGAGTCCGAGGTCAGCAGCAGTTTGGCGGAGGCGAGATTGAGCACGGGGTGCAGCTGCACCTTGCCGTCGGTCTCCAGCACGACGTACCGGGTGGTGGAGTCGCTGCCGATGATGACGTTCTTCTTGGGCTGGTCCCAGTCCTTGGGCGCCAGCGGCTTGAACATCCCCCAGGCGCCGAAGCCGACCAGCAGCAGCACACCGACGATCAGACCCGGCAGAAACCCGCGGATCGGCTTCGGTGCCCCCTCGTCGCTCCCGGAGGGCGAGGGTTGCAGGAACGCGGCGACGGTGCGCTTCTTCTCGAAGGTGTACGCGTTCAGCTCATCGCGCCTGGATGCCATCGGCTGGTCTGCTCCCCCTGGGCTGCCCGGTGTCCGGCGCCCGGTCCACGGTCCTCACCTGCGCGCCACGGGCAGGTGTGTGAATTCCCCGCCGGACATTGTGCCTCTCGGCTACCGGAGCAACACACTCGGGTGTCCCCAACCCGTCGCGCCCGCACGGCCGTTGACGGACAGCGGGCGCGCAACGGGCCTTCCACCGGCCGCCACGGCCGCACGGGGCCCGCAACAGCACGGAAGGGCAGCACCGCCCCGGGGCGAACAGTCCGGCTGCGCCACGCCTGCGGGAGTAGACTTAGTCCAGGAGTTGGTCCACCAACTTTCTTCCGCTTGGAGGCAGCCGTGGAAGCAGCGCGTCAGTACAACGTCCATGAAGCCAAAACCCAGTTCTCCCGCATCCTCGAGCAGGTGGCGACAGGCGCGGAGGTGGTCATCAGCAAGGCCGGCGAGCCAGTGGCCAAGGTCGTTCCGCTCCGCCCCAGTGTCCGAAGGACCGGACGCGGGTCGATCAGCGGGCAGGTGCACATCCCGGAAGACTTCGACGAACTGCCCGAGGACGTGGCGGACGCTCTGGGGATGCGCTGATGCGGCTACTGCTCGACACGCACGTCGTCATTTGGTGGCTGGCGGACTCGGAGCAGCTCACGCCCGACGTTAAGGAGCTGCTGGACACCGAGCCGGCGGTGTACGTGAGCGCGGTGTCCCCCTGGGAGATCGCGATCAAGCAGTCGTTGGGCAAGCTCGGCGAGCCCGAGGACCTGGCCGAGAGGGTGCGGGACAGCCAATTCAGCCAGCTGCCGGTGACCGCCGGCCACGGGGTTCGGGCCGGGCGGCTGCCGGCACACCACCGGGATCCGTTCGACCGCCTGCTGGTCGCTCAGGCACAGATCGAGGGCATGACCCTGGTGACACGCGACAAGTACATCCCGCAGTACGACGTACCGGTCCTGCCCGTCTGACTCGCCCCCGCCCCGGCGGTGCTCGCGCCCTACAGGTCGAGGTCGGCGACGACCGGGGCGTGGTCGGAGGGGGACTTGCCCTTTCGGGCCTCGCGGTCGACGAAGGAGTCGGTGACGGCCGCGGCGAAGGCGGGGTTGGCGTAGACGTGGTCGATGCGCATGCCGCGGTTCTTGGGGAAGTTGAGCTGGCGGTAGTCCCAGAAAGTGAAGGCCACGTCGTACTTCAGCGCTCTGGGGCTCAGCTCGGTCAGCCCGGTGGCGGCGAGCGCGGTCAGGGCGTCGCGCTCGGGGTCGGTGACGTGGGTGGAGTTCTCGAAGAGGGAGATGTCCCAGACGTCCTCGTCCTTCGGTGCGACGTTGAAGTCGCCGAGGATCGCGTACGGGGTGTCGCCGCCGGCCTCGCGGGCGGCGGTGTCGCGCAGGGCGGCCAACCACCGCAGCTTGTACTGGTAGTGGGCGTGCTCGGGGTCGCGGCCGTTGGGCACGTAGACGGACCAGACGCGTACGCCGCCGCAGGTGGCGGAGACCGCGCGGGGCTCCAGGACACCCTCGAACTCCGGGGCGTCCGGCAGCGCGGTGACGGGGTCGGTGAGACCGACGCGGGAGAGGACCGCGACGCCGTTCCACCGGCCGGTCGCGGTGAACGCCGCCTCGTAGCCGGCGTCCGCGAGCGCCTGGGCGGGGAACTGCTCGGCGGTGCACTTGAGCTCCTGAAGGCACAGGACGTCCGTCCCGCTGGACTTCAGCCAGTCCAGCAGCCGCTCGAGTCGCGTGTTGATGCCGTTGACGTTCCAGGTGGCGATTCGCATGAGGAGAACCTATCGCTCACCTCTGACACTCGGCCGTCCGTCCCACGCCGGTCCGCGCGGGCGGGACGGCGTCGGGCGCGCACGCCGGACCGGCGCCGGTCGTACGGGGCGCCCGCGCGCGTGACGGACGTGCCAGGCGCAGTGCCCGGGGGCGGGTCCGTGCAGCCGTCGAGCAAGCGGGAGACGCGGCGCGGGCCGGCGGCGCGGTGCGCGGAAGACGCGGCGCGGGCCCTCAGCGCTCAGAGTGTCGCGGACTCGCCCGGCAGCAGTCGGTCGTGGTCGGCGCCGCCGAGCCCGGGGCCGGTGGGCCCGAGCATCCGCTCGTAGATCGGGAAGGCGTTGCCGCCGAGCAGGCCGTCGTGGATGTCGTACGCGCGGCGCGGCGCCAACTCCCGTACGTAGTCGACGATTTCGGAGAACTTGCTCCAGGGCGCCTGGAGCGGCAGCAGCAGTGTCTCCACCGGGGCGTCCGGCACGGTGAGCGCGTCGCCGGGGTGGAAGACGCGCTCGTCGACCAGGAAGCCGACGTTGGTGACGCGCGGGATGTCGGGGTGGATGACGGCGTGCAGTTCGCCGTGGACCGCGACACGGAATCCTGCCGCCTCGAAGGTGTCGCCGTGGCCGACGGTGTGGACGCGGCCGGGGAACGCGGGCGCGAGCTGTTCGGCGACGCTGCGCAGCGTCCACAGTTCGACGGAGGGGTCGGCCTCCAGCGCCGTGCGCAGCCGGCGCTCGTCGAAGTGGTCGGGGTGCTCGTGGGTGACGAGCAGCGCGGTGGCGCCCTGCGCCGCGTCGTCCTCGCTGAACCCGCCCGGGTCGATGACCAGGGCGCGACCGTCCCGCTCCAGCCGGACGCTGGAGTGGCCCTGCTTGGTGAGCCTCAGCGGCGGACGGTCGGAGGAGGAGAACGAGGAGGACGACGAGGACGCGGCCGAGGGCGTGGCCGAGGGCACGGAGGCGGACGGTTGCGAGCTGGGCATGTCCGCCATTGTGCTACTCCTCCGGGGTCGTTTCCTCCCGTACGACGCGCTGTGCGACGCGGAAGGCGGCGTCGGCGGCCGGCAGCCCGCAGTAGACCGCGGTGTGCAGCAGCACCTCGCGGATCTCGGCGGGTGTGAGGCCGTTGCGCAGCGCGCCGCGCACGTGGTCGGCGAGGGCGTCCAGCTGTCCGGTCGCGGTGAGGATGCCGAGCGTGGCGACCGAGCGGGTACGGCGGTCGATGCCGGTCCGCGACCAGGCCTCGCCCCACTCGACGCGGGTCAGGAAGCTCTGGAAGTCGGCGGTGAAGTCGTCGGTCTCGGCGGCGATGCGGTCCACGTGGCCGTCGCCGAGCACTTCGCGGCGCAGTCTGGTGCCGGCCTCCACGGCGTCGGCGCGGCCAGTGGTGCCGGTGCCCGCGGTGAGCTCGCCGACGGCCCATCCGAGCGGTGAGGAGGCGGGTTCGGCGATCGGCGCGACGGCTGCCGGGGCGGGCACGTGGTTGGGCCTGGCCGGCAGCACGCTCTGGGCGCCGGTGGGCTGGCCGCCGTCCGGCTGGTCCTGCCAGGCGGTCTCGAAGTGCTGCATCAGCAACTCGGTGACCTCGCCCGGGCGTTCGACCGGCGTGAGGTGCGCGGCGCCGGGGATCATCGCCAGTCGGGCGTCGGGGATGCCGGCGACCAGCGCACGGGCGTCGGCGGGCGGTGCGAGCTGGTCCTCGGCGCCGCACACCACCAGCGTGGGGATGCCGATGCGCGGCAGCACGTCGCGGACGTCGAAGGCGGCGTTGGCCTCGCAGGCGGCGATGTAGCAGCCGGGGTCGGTGGTGCGCACCATCTGCACCGACCACTCGGCGATGGCGTTCTGCGCGCCGATGAAGTCGCCGGTGAACCAGCGGTCGGGGGTGGTGCGGGCGACCGGGTCGAGCCCGTTGGTGCGGATGACGACGCCGCGCTGGCGCCATTCGTCGGCGGTGCCCTGGCGGGGCGAGGAGGAGATGAGCGCGAGGGTGGTCAGCCGTTGCGGCTGGGTGAGGGCGAGTTGGGCGCCGATCGCGCCGCCGATGCCGCAGCCCGCGTACCCGAAGCGGTTCTCCCCCGCGTTGTCCAGGGTGACCAGCAGGCGTTCGGCGAGGTCCGCGACGGAGGCGGCGGGGTGTGCGGGGGCGCCGCCGTGGCCGGGGAGGTCGAAGCGCAGTACGCGCCACTCCCGCGTCAGCTCCGGTATCTGGCGGTCCCACATGTGCCAGGTCGCGCCGAGCGCGGGCCCGAGGACCAGCAGCGGCGCTCCGGCCGGGCCGTCGATGCGGTACTGCAGTGCTCTGGCCGTCGCCGTCGCCGGCTGCTCGGTCCGCTGCTGTGGCACCGGGCGGCTCACCGCCCTTGTCGCCGACTGGTTCACGCTCTCGCTGCTCTCACTCACACGGGACACGCTACCCAGTGCTACCGCCGGTACAGAACCCGGGCGGTCCCGGAGAACGCCTCCGTCGCCGGCACGCTCCCGCGGCACGGAGGCCGACGGCGAACCACGACGTGGGAGGCCGCTTGCGGAGGTTGGGGCCCGAATCAGAATTCGGCGGTGGAGACGACGTAGACCTGCGGGCGCTCGGGCCGGGAGAGGTCGACGGTGATCCTGAGGTCGGGCCGGTTGCCGGGGTTGCGGACGGTGGTGCCGAGGAACTCCGTACCGGACCGGCGCAGGTCCCAACCCACCACGTCCGCCTGCCCGTGGCTGACCGCCGACCCCTCGGTCAGCTCCTCGCGGCCGGAGCCGTGGGCGGCGAGGAAGGCGTCCAGCTTCTCCGGCGAGGTGCGGAACTGCGTGTACAGGGAGCTCTTCTGCCAGCTGTTGGTCTCGAAGTACGCGACGTAGGTGGAGCGGCTGGGGATGGGCACCTCGTAGATGCGGCGGGTGACCTTGCTCGGCCACTCCCACACCAGGCTCGTCGCCGAGGCGACCTGCTCCTTGTCCTTGCCGCTGTCCCGGCTCTGGAACCCCGAGAGCACGAGGTAGCCCGCCGGCACGGCGACCAGCAGGACCGCGATCACGGCGGTGACGGCCCGGCGGAAGGTGAGCCGGGGCCGCTCCGAGGGCTCGGGGTCGGGCTGCTCGCCGGTGGGCGGCGGCTCGACCTCGTCGGTGGTGCCGGTCGTCACCTGCTCACCATCCGGGTGCGGGGCGCCAGGCCGAGCTGGGCGGCGGCGCGCTCGTACCGCTCGTAGCGCTCCAGCCGGCGGCGGTTGGCGCGGCGGAAGCGGCGGGCGACGAGCCGGGCGAGGTCGGCGGCGCCCACCATGCCCGCCTCCGGGCCGAGTTGGGCGCGTACGACGCGGGCCTCGGGACGGTAGCCACGACCGGTGAGGTGGCGGCGGTACGCCTCGGTGGCGGGGCCGATCAGCAGGTCGTCGGCGGCGCTGACGCCACCGCCGATGACGAAGCAGGACGGGTCGAGGGCGGCGGCGAGGTTGGCGATGCCGATGCCGAGCCACTGTCCGATGTCCTGGAGGAGCTCGACGCACATCGCGTCGCCCTCGCGGGCCAGCTCGGTGATGAGCGGGCCGGTGATGTCGGAGACGGTGCCGCCGACGCGGTCGATGATGTTGTACGCGACCGGGGAGTCCGCGGCGGCCAGCTCGCGGGCCTCGCGGACCAGGGCGTTGCCGGAGCTGTACTGCTCCCAGCAGCCCCGGTTCCCGCAGGGGCAGCGGTGGCCGCCGGGCACGACCTGCATGTGCCCGAACTCGCCGGCGACCCCGTACTTGCCGCGCTTGACCTTGCCGTCCTCCAGGATCGCGCCGCCGATGCCGGTGCCCAGCGTGATCATCACGAGGTGGTCCTCGTCCTTGCCGGCACCGAAGCGCCATTCGCCCCAGGCGGCGGCGTTGGCGTCGTTGTCGATCAGGACGGGGACGGCGAGTCTGGCCTGGAGCGACTCGCGCAGCGGCTCGTCGCGCCAGGACAGGTGCGGTGCGAACAGGATGCGGGAGCGCTCGGCGTCCACCCAGCCCGCTGCCCCGATGCCGACCGCGTGCACGTCGTGCCGGTCGGAGAGGTCGAGCACCAGCTCGGTGATGGTGTCCTCGACGACCTTGGGGCTCTTGGACTTGTCCGGCGTCTCGGCCCGGAGCTTCTCCAGGATGGTGCCATCCGCGTCCACGACGCCCGCCATCACCTTGGTCCCGCCGATGTCGATACCGACGGTCGGGACACGGGGCGCGGACAGATGTGAGCGCCGCTCCCTGGTGGAGACGGTGCGCAGCACGGTGGCGCGGGCAGCCGGCTCGGAGCTGCGATCACGGTGCGTACTCATCGACTCGATTGTGCCTTACGCGGCGCTGCCCGGGGGCGGCGGAGCCGGAGACCGTTCCAGCTCGTGACTGAGCTCGTCCAGTTCGCTGCCGCCGGCCATCTCCCGGGTGAGCCGGTCGAGGGTGATCGACTCCTTGGCGTGCGAACCGGCCATCTCGCCGCGCTTGAGCAGTACGAAACGGTCGCCGACCAGGTAGGCGTGGTGCGGGTTGTGGGTGATCAGCACGACGCCGATGCCCTCGTCCCGGGCGGCGGCGACGTACTTGAGCACGACCCCGGACTGTTTGACGCCGAGCGCCGCGGTCGGCTCGTCCAGCACCAGGACGCGGGCGCCGAAGTGGACGGCGCGGGCGATGGCGACGCACTGGCGCTCGCCGCCGGAGAGGGTGCCGATCGGCTGGTCCACGTCCCGCAGGTCGATGCCCATGCGCAGCAGTGCGCGGCGGGTGGTGCGGCGCATCTCGGCCACGTCCAGGCGGCGCAGCGGGCCGCGGCCGACGCGGGGTTCGGAGCCGAGGAAGAAGTTCCGCCAGACCGGCATCAGCGGCACGACGGCGAGGTCCTGGTAGACCGTGGCGATGCCGCGGTCGAGGGCTTCGCGCGGCGAGCCGAGGCGGGCAGGTTCGCCGTCGATGGTGTACGTGCCGGAGTCGTGCGGGTGGAGTCCGGCGATGATCTTGATGAGGGTGGACTTGCCGGCGCCGTTGTCGCCCAGCACGCAGCTGACCGAGCCGGCGTGCACGTCCAGCGACACCTCGCTGAGCGCGGCGACGTTGCCGTAGGACTTGGTGACCTTCTCCAGCCGGAGCAGCGGGGCGTCGGCGGCCGGCTGCTCGGCGGGAGCGGCGCTCTCGGACGCGGCCCCCGCGTCGGCCTCCGCGTCGGCTCCTGCGGTGGTCCCCGCGGCTCCCGCGTTGGTCCCGGTGTCCTCGGCCGGGTGGGCGCCCTGCTCGGGGCGGGCGCTCTCGGGCTGTTCGTCGGTCATCGGGTGGCCTCCGCGCGCTTGCGAATCCAGGCGTTGAGCAGCGCCGCCAGCAGCAGCATGGCGCCCAGGAAGAACTTGAACCAGTCCGGGTCCCACTGGGCGTAGACGATGCCCTTGCTGGCGATGCCGAAGATCAGCGCGCCGATCGCGGCGCCGGCGGCGGACCCGTAGCCGCCGGTGAGCAGACAGCCGCCGATGACGGCGGCGGCGATGTAGATCAGCTCGTTGCCGACGCCTTCGCCGGACTGGACGACGTCGTAGCTGAAGAGCAGGTGCTGGCCGAGCACCCAGGCGCAGAAGGCGACACCGGCGTACAGGCCGATCTTGGTCGCCTTGACCGGAACGCCCACCGCCCTGGCAGCCTCCGAGTTGCCGCCGGCCGCGAAGATCCAGTTGCCGGCGCGGGTGCGCAGCAGGACCCAGGTGGCGACCGCGACCAGCCCGAGCCACCACAGCACGGTGACCCGCAGGTTGAAGCCGCCGATCTGGAAGGAGGAGGCGAACAGCTTCTCGGCCTCCGGGAAGCCCTCCATGTCGCCGATGGACTTGGTGGAGACCGTGCCCGAGATCAGCTTGGTGAGGCCGAGGTTGAGGCCGGTCAGCATCAGGAACGTGCCGAGCGTGATGATGAAGCTCGGCAGCCCGGTGCGGGTGAGCATCCAGCCGTTGAAGACGCCGACGGCCAGCGTGACCAGCAGCGACATGCCGATGCCGACCCACACGTTGGCGGTCATCTGGTAGCTGAACATCGACGAGACCAGCGCCGAGGTGGTGACCAGCACACCGGCCGAGAGGTCGAACTCGCCGCCGATCATCAGCAGCGCCACGGCGACCGCCACGATGCCGATCGTGGAGGAGGCGTAGAGCACCGTCGAGAGGCTGCTCGCCTTGAGGAAGGTGTCCGCGGCCACGGCGAAGAAGACGAAGACCGCGACCGCGCCGACCAGGGATCCCAGCTCCGGGCGGCTGAGCAGGCGCCGGGGCAGGGAGCGTACGTGCGGCGGCTCGGCGCCGGCCGCCGGGTCCTCCTCGGCGGTGGCGGCGGAACCGGTGGCGGTGCCCGTGGCTGGGCTGTCGGGGGCGTCGGGGCGGTGGCTCATCGGGTGCCCCTGCCGGTGTACTCCTCCAGCGCGTCGGCGTCCTCGCCGGTCAGCACCTGCGGACCGGTGAGCACCGGTTCGCCGCCGCCGAGCATCGTGGAGTTGTAGAGGTAGAGCCAGAGCAGGTCGACGGCCTGGTACCCCTGGAGGTAGGGCTGCTGGTCGACGGCGAAGGTGATCGACTCGTCCTGGAGCCCGCTGACGACCTTCTCGTTGAGGTCGAAGGTGCTGATCTGCGCGTCGCTGCCGGCCTGGTCCGCCGCCTTGGCCGCGGTCCCGGCGAAGGGCGCTCCGAGGGTGACCACGGAGTCGATGTCGGGGTCCGACTGGAGCTTGGACTCCAGCGAGGACTCGACCGAGGGCATGTTGGTGCCCTCGACGTAGAGGTTCTCGATCTTGCCGTCGAACTTCTCGCGGACGCCGTCGCAACGCTCCTCGTGGCCGACGTTGCCCTGCTCGTGCAGAACGCAGACCGCCTTCTTGCGGTCGCGCTCGTTCAGCTCCTCGCCGACCGCCTCCCCCGCGGTGACCTCGTCCTGGCCGATGTGCGCGAGCGCGCCGAAGCTCTTGGACTTGTCCTGCCCGGAGTTGATGGTGAGGACCGGGATTCCGGACTTCACCGCCTTGGCGACCACGGCCTTCATCGCGGCCGGCTTCGCGAGAGAGACCACGATGCCGTCGACGTCCTGGTCGATGGCGGCCTGCACGAGCTGGGCCTGTTTGCCGGCCTCCTTGTCGTGCGAGTAGAGGAACTCGATGTTGTCCTTGACCGCCGCCTGTTCGGCGCCGCTCTGCACGATGTCCCAGAAGGTGTCGCCGTCGCCGGAGTGAGTGATCATGGCGACCTTCCAGCGCGGCGTGTCCACCGCGGCCTTGCCGCCCGCGCCCTTGGCCCGCTCCTCCTCGGCGCGTTTGCCACCGGTGCTGCTGCACGAGGTCAGGGCGAGGGAGAGCACCACGCCCACGGCGAGTACGGCGGCCCTGCCGCGCCCCGTGCGGGTCGCGGCTCCTTCTCCGTACGCCCGGCCTGATGCGCTCGAACGCACCGGCCCACGACTGCGAAACGTCTTCACGCTGGCCACTGGCTCCTGCCCCTCGTACTGATCGTGTCGCCTCACCTGCGGACTCCACCGCGGGGCCGGCCGGACAAGTATCCGCCACTGTGCCGGGAGGGTGACACCTGGGTGAAGGG
Organism: Streptomyces sp. XM4193; assembly: GCF_023072595.1. Lineage (GTDB taxonomy): Bacteria > Actinomycetota > Actinomycetes > Streptomycetales > Streptomycetaceae > Streptomyces. The sequence goes on along the minus strand of NZ_JALLGK010000004.1, from coordinate 314,289 downwards.
GGCGGGCGCGGCCGGGACCGCCCCCTTCACCAAACCCCCGCACGGAGCGCGCGGTTGGTACCGTTCGCGGCTTTCCGCGACGCCGCCGCACGGCCGCGGAAGGGGCGGCGTGCGGCGGTCGGTTCGCGGGCGCGGCGGGCGGGCGTACGGGCGAGCGCGCGGGGGCGCTTCGTTCACGGGCGCGGCGCGGGCGGCGGTACGTGCGAGCGCGGCGTCCGGCGGTACGGGGGCGACCGACCCGCGCTGTCGGGCGCGGGCCGGTCGTGTCGGTGCGGGCGGGCGCGACGGGGCGCCCGGCTCGGGCGGGTCGGTCAGCCGCCGAGTTCCCGGTGGCGGGCGGCGAGTGCCGCGGCGCCCTGCTCGGTCAGCGAGCCGAAGAGCCGCAGTCGGGAGATGCCGCCGTCGGGGAAGATGTCGATCCGTATCTGCGTCACCGCGGGCACGTCCGAGAGGACGAAGCGGTGCACGGTGTCCGGCTGGAGACGTGTGCGCGGCAGCAGTTCGTGCCACTGGCCGTCCTCGCCGTCCCGGCCGACGAGCGCCGCCCAGCCTGCGGAGTTGCCCTTGAGGTAGGCGGTGTCGATCTCCACCGCGCGGATGTCGCTCTGCCCGGTGAGCGCGTAGTGGATCCAGTCGTTGCCCTTGTCGCGGCGGCGGCGGGTCTCCCAACCGTCGTCCATCTTCTGCGACCGGCCCGGCTGGATGGTGTGGTCGGCCGGGGAGTAGAAGCGGTCCGAGGCGTCCAGGACGGCGCCGCCGTTCTCCAGCGCCACGGTGTCGAAGGCGCCGAGCGCGGCGAGCCAGGCCGGGTCGGGGACGACCTCGCCGTGGACCCGCAACCGGGCGATGCCGCCGTCCGGATGCTGCTTGAGCCGCAGGTGGGTGAAGCGCCGCGGCGCGTCGACCGCGAAACCGTTCGCCGCGTGGCCGCCGACTGCCGTGCGGGGTACGAGAGTTGTCCACTCCACCCGCTCGTCGAGCAGGTCCTCGGGAGAGGCGGAGAGCGGGGCGCTGGTCGCCTCGACGGAAACGGCCTGCGGGTAGTTGCCGCGGAAGTGGGCCGTGTCGACGACGATGCCGTGGATGACGCCGGGCGTGCCCAGGCGCACCAGAGCCCAGTCGTGGTCCTCGTCGACGGGGTGCGGGGTCTCGGCGCCGGTGCCGCGCCTGCGGCGGGTCTCCCAGCCGTCCATGATCTTGCCCTTGTGCCCGAACAGGCTGGGGTCGAAGACGGCCCGACCGGGCAGCAGCAGGTTCTCCCGCTGGGCGAAGAACTCGTCGTTGGCGGCGATCACCCCGCCGCCGAGCCTGCGGTCGGCGAGGTCGACGTGGTGGGCGAAGGCGAACTCCTCGCTGCGGTAGTCCGCGTACGGGTCACCGCCTCCGTAGGGGTTGGCGTCGCCGGTGAAGCGGGTGGGTGCGGGGCTTGCCGCGGTCATGCGGAGTTCCTTTCGATGAGTCGGCCGCTTCGCCCGATGGCGCGGCCGTGGTCGGTGATCCGCTGTCCGCGCAGCCAGCTGGACCGTACGACTCCGTGCAGGGTGCGGCCCGCGTAGGCGGTGACGCGGTTGCGGTGGTGGAGGTGGTCCGGGTCGACGGTGAACGTCTCCTCCGGGGCGAGTACGGCGAAGTCGGCGTCCATACCGGGGGCGATGGCCCCCTTGGCGGTGAGTCCGGCGAGCGCCGCGGGGGCGGTGGACATCCAGCGGACGACGTCCGCCAGGTCGTGGCCGCGGGCGCGGGCCGCGGTCCAGACGACGGGCAGACCGAGCTGCAGGGAGGAGATCCCTCCCCATGCCTGACCGAAGTCGGCGGTCTTCAGATCTGCCGTGCAGGGTGAGTGGTCGGAGACGACGCAGTCGACGGTGCCGTCGGCGAGCGCGGCCCACAGGGCGTCCTGGTTGGCCCGCTCGCGGATGGGCGGGCAGCACTTGAACTCGGTCGCCCCGTCGGGGACTTCCTCGGCGGTGAGCGTCAGGAAGTGCGGGCACGTCTCGACGGTGATCCGCACGCCCTCGCGGCGGGCCTCGGCCAGCATCGGCAGCGCGTCCGAGGAGGAGAGGTGCAGGACGTGGACGCGGGCGTCCAACTCGCGGGCGAGGTCGATGAGTCGGGCGATGGCCTCGTTCTCCGCGGCGCGGGGGCGGGAGGCGAGGAATCCGGCGTACGCGCCGCCGCTCGCCGGGGGCGCCTCGGCGAGATGGTGCGGATCCTCGGCGTGCACGATCAGCAGTCCGTCGAAGCCCGCGATCTCGGTCAGCGCCGCGCGCAGTTGTGCGGCGTCCAGCTCGGGGAACTCCTCCACGCCGGACGGCGAGAGGAAGCACTTGAAGCCGAACACGCCGGCCTCGTGCAGGCCGCGCAGCTCACCGACGTTGCCGGGGATCGCGCCGCCCCAGAACCCGGTGTCCACATGGGCCTTGTCGGCCGCCACGGCGCGTTTGACGTCCAGATGCTCCGAAGTGGTGGTCGGCGGCAGGCTGTTGAGGGGCATGTCGAGCAGCGTGGTGATGCCACCGGCGGCGGCTGCCCTGGTGGCCGTCCAGAACCCCTCCCACTCGGTCCTGCCCGGATCGTTGACATGGACGTGGGTGTCGACGAGACCGGGCAGCAGGGCGTCCTTGCCGCAGTCCACGAGCTGCGGACCGTCCGGGAGCGGGGTGTCGTGCGGCAGGACCGAGTCGATGCGTCCCTCCCGCACGGCGACGACCGCCGGGCGGACGCCCTCGGGGGTGACGACCCGGCGGGAGCGGAACAGCAGTTCCGCCTCTCCGGGGTCGGCGGACTTCTGCGGGTTTCGCGGGGACTGTGCGTGCCGCGGTGGCTCTGCGGACAACCCGACCCTCCTCAAAGTGCGTTGGGGCGAAACGCTGTGAACATGACGAACGCGGTGAACATGACGAACACTGCGAGCACGGCGAATATCGCAAACACCGTGAACATCCGTGCGGCGAACGTGGCGGGCAGGCGCGCCGGGTGCCGGCGGCTGCACGGGCAGTGCGACGGCGGTCGGGAACGTACAGCTGACGGGGCGGGCCGCACGGGCGCCACCGCAGCCCTGGCGAGTTCCACAGTGCGGAATTTCAACGTTCTGTTGAAGAATCCCCCTTCGACGGGCCTTCCGTCAAGGGGTGGGCTTCGCTCCTCGACTTCCACAATCCGGAGTTTGTAGGTTTTCACCAAACGAAATGGATGTTCCGTACCGCAAAATGGAGGACCTGCCGTACCGCCCCCGTCCCACTCCGCCGGCCATGGGCCGACCACCACGGAGAACACGGACACCACGGGGCTGACCGGCGAGAACCCCGAGGCGGCACACCGGCCGCCCGTACGGGCCGCCCGGTACGATGCGCGCAGCCGCCTCGACCGGAACCGAAGGGAAAGCGCCACGTGCCGCCGTCCGAGCGCAAGACCACCAGCACTCCCGCCGCGAGCGGCGGCGTCCAGTCCCTGGAGCGCGCATTCGACCTCCTGGAGCGCATGGCGGACGCCGGCGGCGAGGTCGGCCTCAGTGAGCTCTCCAGCAGCAGCGGCCTCCCGCTGCCCACCATCCACCGACTGATGCGCACCCTGGTCGCCTGCGGCTACGTGCGCCAGCAGCCCAACCGCCGTTACGCACTGGGCCCGCGCCTCATCCGGCTCGGCGAGAGCTCCTCACGCCTGCTGGGCACCTGGGCACGCCCCTACCTGGCCAGGCTGGTCGAGGAGACCGGCGAGACCGCCAACATGGCACTGCTGGACGGCGACGAGGTCGTCTACGTCGCACAGGTCCCCTCGCGGCACTCGATGCGGATGTTCACCGAGGTCGGGCGGCGCGTGCTGCCGCACTCGACCGGCGTCGGCAAGGCGCTGATGGCGCACATGCCCGACGAGGAGGTGCGCGCCGTGCTCGCCCGCACCGGGATGCCGGCCGCCACCGACCGCACCCTCACCACCCCCGAGGACTTCCTCGGCGCACTGGAGATCACCCGCGACCGCGGCTTCGCACTGGACGACAACGAGCAGGAGATCGGCGTGCGCTGCATCGCGGTGCCGATCCCCGACTCCCCCACCGCCGCGGCGATCTCGGTCTCCGGACCCGCCGGGCGCGTGACCGACCCGGCCACCGAGAAGATCGTGCCACTGCTCCAGGACGTCGCCCGCGAACTGTCCGTGGCACTGGCGAGCAACGGCTCACCCACCGGCTAGGCACCGGCCCCAGCGTCCGACCCCTGCCTCCGGCCCCGCGTCCGGCCGCCGCGCATCTCCGCACACCGGCCCGTAGCCACGAAGCGGGCGCCGGGCGCGGCGGGCGGGTGCGTATCGCGGGGCCAACACCGGTCGCGCGCAGGGGCGTTCACCTGCCCGGGGAGGAGACCGGACGGCCGGAGCGCACCGGACTCCGTCCCGCAGACGGCACGGCGCGCGCCACCCGGGTCCGTACCCGCCCGCACAACGCGGCAGCGCATACCGCCGCCGCCTCCTTCAGCAGGCGTCCGTGAAGTCGACGAACCCGGCGATCACGTCGCGCAGTTCGGCCAGCGGGTCGGCGAGCGCACTCACCGAGCCCAGCGCCGCCAGCACCAACAGCAGTGCCTGGCGCAGTTGATCGGGGTCCAGGACCTCGGCCGCGGCCATCACGTCGAGTGCGGTGAGCTGCTCCTCCGCAGCTTCGCGGTCCGGCAGATCCGCCTGGTGCCCGGCCAGCGCCAGTCGCAGAGCCGAGACCGCCTCCGCGAGCGTGGGCGGCGCTCCGGTCGCCGACTCCGCGGGCGGCGGGGCGCTCGACCGCCGCGCCGCCAGTTCCTCTGTCGGCTCACCGCCCACGGCGGTTGTCCCCCACCCAGTCACCTTGCCCCTGACGCCGTGGTGTGTGTCACCGGACCGTGCGGCGCCGTTCGACACCGCGGGCACGCCCTGTGGGGCGCGCCGAACCGCTCTGTGCAGAAGTGCTCTTGCTGTGTTCCCTGTGGGGATCGTCACACTCCGCTCATGACAGCTCACTGCCGGCGGCGGAGGTGACAGTAAACGCCACACTCCGCGCAACAGTCCATGCAGAAGGCTGATTTCGGCCGCCCTCATCCACCCGCACCACACCGCGCACCCCGATGTGCCTCCCCCTCAGGAGGGACCCCCTTCGAACACCGCACACCCAGGAGCGCACCCCCGACTACCCTGCCCGCCGTCGCCGCCCGACCCCTCTCGCGCCAACACCGCGCGACGTCAACACCGCGCCGCACCAACACCGCTCCGCGTCAACACCGCACCGCGCCCACGCCGCACCCGACCGACAAACGGGCGCCGCACGCCGCCCCGCCCCGCGGCAACACCTGCCCACGCGCCCGCACCGGCACTGTGTGCCAGCGACCACGAAGCCGGACACGAGCGCCCAAGGAGCTGTCGCAAACGGTCAACACCGCACACCTCAGGGGGACTTCGCGCCGACTCGAGTGGTCACTACAACACTCTGGGTCGCCTTCGGCGTACGCTCGGCATATGGCTGAGTCCTTGTACCCCGCACGCATCGCCGGCCTGCTTCTCGCGGCAGGCGGCGGACGGCGACTTGGCGGTCAACCCAAGGCGTTGCTCTCCCATCGGGGCCGCCCGCTGGTCGAGCACGCGGTGCGCACCCTGCGCGCGGGCGGATGCGGTCCGGTGCTGGTGGTGCTCGGCGCACAGGCCGACACCGTGCAGGAGAAAGCCGACCTCGGCGGCTGCCCGCTGGTGGTCAATCCGGACTGGCAGCAGGGCATGGGGTGTTCACTGCGCGCGGGCCTGCGCGCGGCGGCGGCGCTCGAGTCACCGCCGGACGGACTGCTGGTGGCACTGACCGACCAGCCGGGCATCGGCCCTGAAGCGGTGGCTCGGGTGCTGCACGCGTTCACCTCTCCGGCCTCGCTGGTGATGGCCTCCTACGAGGGGCGCCGCGACCATCCGGTACTGATCGGCTCGGAGCACTGGAAGGGCGTGGCGGCGACGGCGGCCGGAGACCAGGGGGCCCGTCGCTATCTCCGCGAACACAGCGGCAGGATCACGCTCGTCGAGTGCGCGGACGTCGCCGACCCGGCGGACATCGACACCCCCGAGGACCTCGTCCGGCTCGACTGAACAGCCGACCGCGGCCGACCCCGGGGCACATTCGGCGACAGGCCGTGCACGCACGGAGACACACCGTCGGCTTGGCCGAAAAAATATCTCGACATCAACGATCTCGATGTCAACAGAGCGTTGAGATTCCGCGATAAGGAAACTATTCTCCAATTTGCAGATGGTTGCTGGCACGCAGTGTCAGGCATCCGTACACGCGCTTGTGATCTTGGTGGCGCCCCGAGGGCAGCACCAGGCAGCACCGCCCGCTAAGGAGTGACAGCCCATGTCCGCACCAGCGCCGTCACCGCTGGCCATCGTCGATGTCGACCCGAGCCAGGCACCCGCCCGTCAGGACGAGGTGCTGACCGACGCGGCACTGGCATTTGTCGCCGCGTTGCACGAGCGGTTCACCCCGCGCCGCGACGAGCTCCTCGCCCGCCGCGGCGAGCGCCGTGCCGAGATCGCCAGGACCAGCACCCTCGACTTCCTGCCCGAGACCGCCGAGGTGCGCGCCGGTGACTGGAAGGTCGCCGAGGCCCCCGCCGCGCTGAACGACCGCCGGGTGGAGATCACCGGTCCCACCGACCGGAAGATGACCATCAACGCCCTCAACTCGGGCGCCAAGGTCTGGCTCGCCGACTTCGAGGACGCATCCGCTCCCACCTGGGAGAACGTCATCGGCGGCCAGCTCAACATGACCGACGCCTACCGCAGGCAGGTCGACTTCACCGACGAGAAGAGCGGCAAGAGCTACGCCCTGCGCCCCGCGGACGAGCTGGCCACCGTGGTCATGCGCCCGCGCGGCTGGCACCTGGAGGAGCGCCACCTGCGCGACGCGGACGGCAAGTCCGTCCCGGGCGCCCTGGTCGACTTCGGCCTCTACTTCTTCCGCAACGCCCAGCTGCTGCTGGACCTCGGCAAGGGCCCGTACTTCTATCTGCCGAAGACGGAGTCCTACCTCGAGGCCCGTCTGTGGAACGAGATCTTCGTCTTCGCGCAGGACTACCTCGGGATTCCGCAGGGCACCGTGCGCGCCACCGTGCTGATCGAGACGATCACCGCGGCGTACGAGATGGACGAGATCCTCTACGAGCTGCGCGACCACGCCTCGGGCCTGAACGCCGGCCGCTGGGACTACCTCTTCTCCATCGTCAAGAACTTCCGGGACGGCGGCGAGAAGTTCGTCCTGCCGGACCGCAACGCCGTGACGATGACGGCCCCGTTCATGCGCGCCTACACCGAACTGCTGGTGCGCACCTGCCACAAGCGCGGTGCGCACGCCATCGGCGGCATGGCCGCGTTCATCCCCAACCGCCGCGACCCCGAGGCCAACGCCAAGGCGCTGGACAAGGTCAAGGCGGACAAGGACCGCGAGGCCGGCGACGGCTTCGACGGCTCCTGGGTCGCCCACCCGGACCTGGTGCCGGTCGCCAAGAAGTCCTTCGACGAGGTGCTCGGCGACAAGCCCAACCAGAAGGAGCGGCTGCGCGAGGACGTGCAGGTCGGCGCCGCCGATCTGATCGCCATCGACTCGCTGGACGCCAAGCCCACCTACGAGGGCCTGCGCGCCGCCATCCAGGTCGGCACCCGCTACATCGAGGCGTGGCTGCGCGGTCTGGGCGCGGTCGCGATCTTCGGGCTGATGGAGGACGCGGCGACGGCCGAGATCTCCCGCTCGCAGATCTGGCAGTGGGTCGACGCCGGTGTCGTCTTCGACGACGCGCCGCAGGGCCGGGACAAGGCGACCGCCGCGGTCGTCCGCGAGATCGCCGCCGAGGAACTGGCCGCGATCCGCGCGGAGATCGGCGACGAGGCGTTCGCCGCGGGCAAGTGGCAGCAGGCGCACGACCTGCTGTTGGAGGTCTCGCTCAACACCGACTACGTCGAGTTCCTGACGCTGCCCGCGTACGAGCTGCTCGACTGAGCCACCGAGGCACCGCGGTTCGTTCCGCGGTCGACGCACCACCGACGAGCGGGTGCGGTACGGAACTCCCGTACCGCACCCGCTCGTTCGCGTCCGCCCGCCTCCCCGCCCGGCCCGGTCCGGCCCCCGCCCGGCTCCGGGCCGCGCCCCCCGAGCACCGGCCCGGCCCGGCCACCGGCGGCCGGAGGCGCCGCCGGACCAGCGCCTGCCTCACCGGCCCGGTCGGTACGCACACCGCCCGCCCCTGCGCGCCGCCGGCCCGTACCGCGTGCGCTCGCCGGAACCCCGACTCGAACTCCCGGGTCCGTACCGAGCGCTGCCCGGCCGGACGGGCGCACCCCGCCCGCGGCGGCCCGTCCCGTCGCACGCCGGAATGCCGAAGGGCCCGGATCACCCGCCAACGGCGAAGGGCCCGGATCACCGCCAACGGCGATCCGGGCCGATGCAGGCCGGGCCGGGCCAACCGGCCGACGCCCAACTGTCAGTGGGCGACAGCCGGTTCGGGGGCTTCCTCCTCCTGGGTGCGCCTGCCGACGTGGTGGAAGAGCAGGTTGAGCAGCACGGCCAGTACGCAGCCGGTGCTGATGCCGGAGTCGAGGATGATCGTCAGTTCGTCGGGGAACTGCGAGTAGAAGCCGTGCGCCATCTCGGGGACCAGGCCGACGCCCAGGGTCACCGCCGCGATCAGGCTGTTGGAGGTCTTGCCGAGGTCCGCCTGGGCGAGCGTCTGAACACCGCTGACCGCGATGGTGCTGAAGAGCACGATGCCGACCCCGCCGAGGACCGGCAGCGGTACGGCGGAGATCAGCGCGGCGGCGAGCGGGCAGAGTCCGAGGACGACCATGAACGCGCCGGCGACCGCGACCACGAAGCGGCTGCGCACCCTGGTCATCGCGACCAGCCCGATGTTCTGGGCGAAGGCGCTGGCGGCGAAGCCGTTGAAGAACGGGGCGATCGCGCTGCCGAGGGTGTCGGCACGGAGGCCGGCGGCGATCGTCTTCTCGTCCGCGGGCCGGCCGACGATGCGTCCGAGGGCGATCACGTCCGCGGTGGACTCGGTCATGATCACCAGCATCACGATGCACATGGAGACGATCGCGGGCAGCGAGAACTGCGGTGCGCCGAAGTGGAACGGGGTGGGGAAGCCGATCAGGTCCGCGTCGCCGAGACCGGTGAACTCGGTCATCCCCATGGGTATCGCGACCAGGGTGCCGACGACCAGGCCGAGCAGGATGGACACGGACTTCACAAAGCCGCGTCCGAAGCGGTTGAGCCCGATCGTCACCGCGAGCGTGATCGCGGCGAGTGCGACGCTCTTGCCCGAGGCGCCCTCGCCCTCGGCGCTGCCGTCGGTGACCCAGCCGAGCGCCACCGGCAGCAGCGAGAGACCGATCAGCGCGATCACGCTGCCGGTGACCACGGGTGGGAAGAACCGCACGAGACGGCAGAAAAACGGGCTGATGAGAAAGCCCAGCAGCCCCGCGACGATGACCGCGCCGAAGATCACCGGCAGTCCCGCCGCACCGCCCTCGGCCGCGATGATCGCGGTCATCGCGGCGACGCCGCAGAAGGAGACGCCGTTGACGAACGGCAGCCGGGCGCCGATCTTCCACACGCCGAGCGTCTGGAGCAAGGTGGCGATGCCGGCGGTGAAGAGGCTTGCCGCCATCAGCAGCGTGGTGTCACCGGTGTCCAGGCCCGCCGCCGCGCCGATGACCAGGGGCACCGCGACGACGCCGGCGTACATCGCGGCGACGTGCTGGAGTCCGCTGGTGATCATCTTCCACGGCGAGAGGATCTCGTCGACCGGATGCCGGCCGCCGCCCTCCTCGTCGGCGGAACCTGCGGAACCGGCCTCGGCCGGGTCGGGTGTGCGGTCCGGGTCGGGTGTGCGGTCCTGATGGATCCCGGGCTCTGCGGCCACTGCGGACCTCCTGTCGTTGAACTGCGCCGCGCCAGCGGTGCGAGGGTTTCAGGGAGGTGGTGCGAGTCGTTGGGCCGGCACCCCGGGTGCTCGGGGTGGGAGCACATCGCGGGAGGGGTGGACCGCGGGTGGGGTGGGGCGCTGCCGGAACGGGTACGTGGAGCCACTGCGGCGTACGTACACCGTCCCGGCAGCGTGTTCAGGACCCCGCTCGGGTCCTGAACCACCGGCCGGGAGCCGTCCCTCCCGGCCGGAGTCTGAAGTCTGCGGAACGCGGCGGGCCCGTGGGGTGCGAGCGCCGCGGTCCGCGCACACGGCGGTTGCCGCGGAAGCCTCGGTCGTCCTTTGCGGACATTCGGTTGTGGGGCCCGTGCGCCGCGCCTGCGCGGGCGGGCCGCTGCCGTCGGGCGGGGCCGACGGGCGGGGCGCAGACGCACCGTGCACGGTGTCCGCAGTTCCGCGAGCACGCGGTCTTCGGGTGCGGAGCCGCGGGTGGGGCTCTTCGTGCGCTGGCCTCCTCGTGCGCGGGGCCTGCGGCTGCGGGGCGTGGAGGGGAGCGGGAGCGTCGCCGGCGTAGACGGTGGTGGGCCGCGCCAACCGCCCCGTTCTCCCCCGGGCTTCGCCGCCGCCCGGTGCGCACGCCCCGAACTGCGGGGGCGTGCGCACCGGTTGCGGGCAGCGGCGCAGCGCGGGGTCCGTCCCTAGAGGTTCGTCAGGTCCACCGGGATCAGCGCCTCGGCACCGTCGCGGAGGATGGTGGCCTCGATCAGCCCGTACGGGCGGTCGGCGGCGAAGTAGACCGCACCGTCGTCGGTCTCGTTCTCCATGCCGAACGGCTCCAGGTCCACCAGGAAGTGGTGCTTGTTGGGCAGCGAGAAGCGGATCTCGTCGATCTCGCTGCGGCTGTTGATGACGCGTGCGCCCATCTGGTAGAGCGTCTGCTGGAGCGAGAGGGAGTAGGTCTCGGCGAAGGCGTCCAGCATGTGCTTCCTGGACTGCTCGTAGGAGCGCTCCCAGTTGGGCATCCGGTCCTCGTCGCTGGTCCAGTTGTGCCGCCAGACCCCGGTGACCTCGGTGGCCAGGATGCGGTCGTACGCCTCCTTGAGCGTGGTGTACCGGTCCTTCACATAGCCCCAGAACTCCGAGTTGGTGGAGTTCATGACCGTGAGGTCCTTCAGTCCCGAGAAGACCTCCCAGTGCTCACCGTCGTAGGTGATCTGCGCGGTGCGGGTCTCCTGGCCCTGTCGCACGAACGAGTGCTTGACCTCGTCGGCGCCGATGAACTGCGAGCCGGAGTCGGAGTTCTCGATCCGCTCCCAGGCGTACTCCTCGATCCGGATGCGCGCCCGGTGGATGGGCTCCTGGGAGTCGACGAAGTGACGGGCGAGGTGGATGCCGAACTGCTCGGCGGACTCGATGCCGTACTTCTTGGCGAAGGCGTACACCGTGTTCTTGGTGGTGTCGGTCGGCAGCACGTTGGCGTTGGAGCCGGAGTAGTGCACGTCCTCCATGTCGCCGGAGAGGGCTATGGAGACGTTCAGGTCCTTGATGTGGTGGGTGTCGCCGTCACGGGTGATCTTGACGACGCGGTTCTCGGCCTTGCCGTACTGGTTCTGGCCCAGCATGGTCGGCCGGCCGCGGTGGCTCGGGTTGGTGCGAGAAGTAGCAGTCATCTCGGTCGTCAGCTCCCTCGGTACACGGAGTAGCCGAACGGGTTGAGCAGCAGCGGTACGTGGTAGTGCTCGCCCGGGACGACCGCGAAGACGATCGTGACCTCGGGGAAGAAGACACCGCTGTCCCTTGCGCGGGGGGCGTCCTGCTGTTCCTCGGCTTGCCTGGTGAAGTCGTCGTTGTGGGTGGGTGGTTGGGCGCCGGATGCGGCAGTGGCGCCCGCGTTGTCGGTGGTTCCTGCTTTGCGGGAGGCGAAGTACGGCTCGACCTCGAAGACCAGACGTACGTGGGCGGTGCCCTCCGGAAGTGCCGGAAGGTCCTTGCAGCGCCCGTCGGCGTCGGTGCTCGACGCCCCGAGCGCGTTCCACTCCTCCCGCGGTCCGCCTCGTGCGGACAGCTGTACGGCGACCCCCGCGGCAGGGCGTCCGAGGCTGGTGTCCAGGATGTGCGTGGACACCGAGGCGGTGGTCTCCGTGCTCATGAGTGCGCTTCTCCTTCTGCGAGGCGGGTCAGCCGGATGCGGTTGATCTTCACCAGCTCGGTGCGGACGTTCTCCCGCTCCCGCTCCGGCGTGTTGTCGATACGGCCGCGGAGCGCGTCGCGCATCTGCTCACCGGTGAGCCCGGTGGCACAGATCAGGAAGACGTGCCCGAACCTGTCCTGGTAGGCCAGGTTGAGTTCCAGCAGTTCGCCGCGCAGCTCCTCGGAGGCCCCCGCCATTCCGCCCTGCTCGCGGGCGGAGGTCGGGTCGCCCGGCTTGGGGCGGCCGATCGGCGGGTGGGCGGCCATGGCCTCGGCCAGATCCGCCGCGGTCAGCTCGGCCGTGGCGGAGTCGCTGGCGGCGAAGAGACCTGCGGCGTCACCGTACGGGCGACGGGCAAGCAGCTTGGCCGCCCAGGTGGTCGAGGCACACACCTCCAACAGGTCCGCGCGGGCGGCGGCCTCGTCGGCGGCGTTGAACCGGGTCAGCCCCGGTGTCGGACTCGGAGTCACGGGGGCTCCAGTTTCTCGGCGGTGCCGTGGTGGTCCCGTTCGGGCTGGGGAACAGCTAAACCCCACGACAACCGGACGTCAACACTTTGTTGAAAGTTCGTCTCGGGGTTTCTCCACCCGCCGGACGGAACGGCCGACCGACCGGAGGCCGCCACCACCACCGCGCCGGAACACCACCCCTCGGCATCCGCGCAGCTCAGAGCCGCGGAACCCGTCCCTCCGCCCGGCCGGCGGCGCACCGGCGACGCTTCGGCGGCACCAGGTCCGCCACCCGTGCGCCGCCGGCCCGCCGCCGGCAGCCGTCACAGCAGTTCACCCCGCCGCCGGGTACGCGCGTTCACCTCGCTCAGCCGGTCCCTCAGCGGCGCCCTGCGCGCCTGCAACCCGTCCTCCAGCAGATCGGCGATCAGATGCGCCACCTCCGGCAGCACCTGACCCAGCTCCACCGCCCGCACCGCCCCCTCGCCCGGCTGCTCCCAGACGCACGGTTCGACCCCCAGCCCCGGCGAGACGATCCCCGCCTGCCCGAGGAGCCCGCGCAGCCGCTCCGCCGCACACCGCGCGTTCGCACGACGCCCCTCGGCGATCACCGGTCCACCACCGCGCACAGATCCTCGCGCCGCGTCTCCCACTCGCGACCACCGCTGGGCGGACGCAGCCAGACGAGACCGTCCTCCTCCTGCTGCACCACCCCCACCCGTTCCGCCCGCAGGTCGTACACCGACCCGCCAACGGCCACCTCCACCGCCGAACCCGGCACACACCCGTCCACGAGCGGCACCAGCCGCCCCACCAACCGTTCGATACGATCGGCCATGTCAACACCCCAGTCAGGTAGTTGGCCACGCCCCCGGACTGTTCGCGCAGTCGCGGGGGTCTTCTCATCTCGACACCGGGCTCAACGACCGTTGTTCAAGATCAGTTGACACTCGACTGACACACTCTCAACTGCTGCGGGCCCGCACGCGGTTGTCGCCTCCCCTCGTCCGGGAATGCCTGGCACAGTGGAGTGATGGATGGCACGAAGCCTGCGGCGGGCGACAACATCGCCGTCCTGCGCAGAGCCCGTGGAATCGGCCAGGAGGCCCTGGCCGCCAGGGCCGGAGTGTCGGTGTCGTTGCTCAGGAAGATCGAACGAGGACACCGGGCCGCGACGCCACCGGTCGTCGCGGCGATCGCCAGAGCCCTGGGTGTCAGCACCGGACGCCTCAACGGAAGCCCGTACACGGACCCCGTGGAGCTGGAGACGCAGCTCAACTCGCTGCGGGGCGCAGTCAGGCGGCACACCCTCCCCCGGGAGGACGTACCGGCTCCGGAGGTGCTGGCGAGCAACCTGGCGAAAGCCTCCGCCCTGCGATCCGACACCCGGTACGGCGAACTGCTCGAACTGCTGCCGACCCTCCTCGGCCAGGTGACGGCCTCCGCGCTCACCGCGAGTGGGGACGCGACGGCCTGGACCCGCGTGGCGGACGTGTACGGATGCGCCTTCGCCGTGGCTCACCGCCTGGGCCAGGCCGATCTCGCCGAGACCGTCGTGGCCCGGCAGGCATGGGCCTCCTCCCGAACCTGGAATCCCGCGGCAGAGGCGGCAACAGCCTGGAACGAGGCGGGAGTTCACCAGAGCGCCGGTGACTACGCGGACGGACTGGCGATCGTCGACCGGGCCATCACCGCCTTCGAACGCACCCGCGCCCGCGGGAGCGAATCGGCGATCGTCCTCGGTTCGCTGCATCTGCGCGGCGTGGTGCTGGCCTCGCGACACCGCGACCGTGCGGCCACGGAGTCCCATCTGAACCTGGCCAAGAGCCTGTCCGGGCAACTGCCGGAGGACCGGCTGCTCCACAACCTCACCTTCGGTCCGGGGAACACCGCGCTGTACGAGCTCGCAGCACGCGTCGAGCTCGGCCAGCCGGACAAGGCGTGGGAGATGGCGGAGCCGTTCTCCACACAGCCGCCCAAGGGGCTCCGCCCCAACCGTCTGGGCCGCCTGCACATCGACGCGGCCAGGGCCCGTCTCGCCCTCGGCGACCACGGAGGCGCCGAGGAATCGCTCGGCGCCGCCTTCAAAGTGGCCCCCGAGATGACACGCCTGCATCCAATGGCACGCGAGGTGCTCCGGGTCATGCTGGTCGCGCACCAACGCGCGAGGCCGAGCCTGTCCGCCATGGCGAGGCGATCCGGACTCCGCTAGGACCTGTTGCGAAAGTCGATCTTGATGGCGCTAGGGTTCCGCCTGACATCGTTCGGTGCAGGGAGGGGTGGGGCCTGTGAGCACTCAGGTGAGGACCCGTATTTCGGCGTATGCCATCGCTGTGGAAGATGATCGGCTGTTGTTGGCTCGCTTGTCGGATGCTTCGCCCGTCTTCATGCCCGGTCTGTGGCACTTGCCTGGTGGGGGCATCGATCCAGGCGAACAGCCCGTCGAGGCGCTGGCCCGCGAGCTCATGGAAGAGACGGGCCTTGAACTGATCGAAGCCCACCTGCTCGACGCGAGGACATACTCAGCCCAGAGAAGCGGGGCCAGCTGGAGCCTGACCGCACTGTTTTACGCGGTAGCTCTCAAGGAAGGGGCGCCGACGGTGACCGAGGTTGACGGTTCCACCGAGGCAGCAGTCTGGATCCCTCTGGTCGACGTGCAGGACGACACTGTGCTGTCACCGGCTGCTGCCGACGCTGTGCGCATGCTGGACCGCGCCATGACGACGTTCACAGCCACTCGTTGAGGACTGCGATCAGCTCGGTCGCCTCGTAGCGAACGGCCAACTTGTCATACCTCGTAGCCACGGCACGGTGGCGCTTGAGGCGATTGGTCCCGCACTCAACGGCGTACCGTTCGCGATAGTCACACTTGTCGAACTCTGCGGGCCTCAGTGCCAGGCGACTGGCGGTCGAGGTCGACGTGGAAGCTCGTACTGTGGAGAGGTGGTTGGAGGACGCCTCTCGGGTACCACACCCGCGAACGAGAGAGGCCGTGGCAACCGTCGTGGGGGTGAGCGCTGCCGTGTTGTGGCCGTCCAGGGTGAGGCAGGCAGTGAAGAGCGGATCGGATCGCGAGGTGGTGGCGACGTACCCGTACCGGAACGCGTGCCCCACGTCGGTCTGGACAAGCCTTGTGGACCAGGCGGAGAACGTCATCGAGTACGCCGGATACACGAACTACTTCATCTGGCAGGAGCAACCGCGATTGACGGAACGCCTCCGCGAGAAGGCAGAGTCCGGCTGCGAGGTGCGGTTCCTGGTCGGAGACCCGGACAGCCGGGTCACCCGGGACCGGGAAGCCGTGGAGAACGTCCCCCTGACACTGACGACGCGGATTCGGATCACTCTCGGCGCACTGGAGGCACTCAGAGAACTGCCCTGCGTGCAGGCGCGGTTCAGCGACCAGCACGTGGCTCTCTCGGTGTTCCGGTTCGACGACCAGATGCTGGTCACGCCGCACCTGTCCTCGCTGCTGGGACACGAGAGCCCGACACTCCATCTGCGACGACTCACGGAGGACGGCCTCTTCGATCGGTTTGCCGGCCACGTGACGGCCCTGTGGGAGTGTTCCGACAGATCCGTCTGGTGACGCCTCAACCGCCCTCGGATTCCGGCCCGTTCCAGATTCCGAAGGCGTCTTCACGACCGACAACAGAGCCCGGGCGCGAGGAACCGGGGCCCTGCCCCTGAACCACGGAGGACTTCCAAGGCGGGCCCTCGGCAAGACATCAATGGACGCCGCTGGGACACACGAGCTCGCGCAGCCTCCCCCGCGCGCCCAACTACCGGGCGGGCGGGGCTACTTGGAGCCGTTCTCGCGGTTGAGGTAGTTGTAGACGGTGAACCGGCTGACGCCGAGTGCGGTGGCGACCGTCTCGACGCCGTGGCGCACGGTGAACGCACCACGGGTCTCCAGGATGCGGACCACGGACTGCTTGGTCTTGCGGTCCAGGTCCTTGAGCGGTTTGCCGTGCCGCCGCTCCAGGTCGACCAGTAGATGGTCCAGTGAGTCCGAGAGGTGCGGCAGCCGCACGGCGAGCACCTCCTCGCCCTCCCAGCTCAGCACGACATCGTCGCCGCTCGCCTCGTCCGGGCCGACTATCTCGCCGCCCATCGCGTCCACCAGCGGCTTGACGGCCGCGGCGAACGGGTGCTCCCCCGCCCCGCTCATGCCTCACGCTCTCCTTGCTCCGCGTCCACCACGGTGACCTGGAGGGAGATGCGGTCCGCGCCCGCGTCCAGGCTCCTGCGCAGCAGCGACTGAACCACCGCCAGCACCTCGTCCGCCCCGCCCTCGGCCGTATTGCCGAAGGGGCCGACGTCCACGGCGTCCAGATCGGCGTTCTGCGCGACCTCGCGGGCCACCACGGCGTGCCGAGGCGCCTCGTCCAGATCGAACGGCTCGGTCGTGAACTCAACTTTCAATCGCACGCGCTCAACGTACCGCGCGCCCCCGGCGCCGCCACCACCCAGAACGGACAGTCCAGACGGACCCCTTGACAGCACACTCGACCTCGCTGCAATCTTCCACCACATAGAAAAACACTTCCGCCATACGGAAGGAGCGTTCGACCTCATGGGCTTCACGGATACCCGCTTCACGGTCAACCTCTCGATCCTCTTCACCGAGCTCCCCCTGCTGGAGCGTCCCGCCGCCGCGCGTGCGGCCGGCTTCACCGCGGTCGAGCTGTGGTGGCCGTGGCCGGACAACCCCACGCCCGACCGGGCCGAACTCGACGGCCTGCGCGAGGCGCTGGAAGACGCGGAGGTCCAGCTGACGGGCCTGAACTTCTACGCCGGGCAGCTCCCAGGACCCGACCGGGGCGCGCTCTCGCTCCCCGGCGAGGAGTCGGAGAAGTTCCGGAAGAACGTGGACGTCGTCGCCGACTTCGCCGCATCCGTCGGCTGCCGCGCACTCAACGCGCTCTACGGCAACCGCACACCGGACGCGGACCCCGCCGAGCAGGACGCACTGGCGCTGGAGAACCTGACGCTGGCCGCCCGCGCGGCAGACCGCATCGGCGCCGTCCTCCTGATCGAGGCGCTCAACGAGACCGAGTCGCCGCTCTGCCCGCTGGTCAGCTCCAAGGCCGCGGTCGACCTCGTCGAGCAGGTGAACGCCGCCACCGGGCTGGGCAACGCCAAGTTCCTGATGGACCTCTACCACCTGGCGATGAACGGCGAGAACCTCGCCGAGGTCATCGACCGGCACACCGCCGTCACCGGCCATGTGCAGATCGCCGACTGCCCGGGGCGCGGCGCGCCCGGCACCGGCGACCTGGACTTCGCCGACCTGCTGCGGCAGTTGCGGCAGGCGGACTACGAGGGCTGGGTGGGCCTGGAGTACAAGCCGAGCGACACCCCGAGCGCCGGCTCCTTCGCCTGGCTCCCGGCCCCGCTGCGCGCCGCTCGCTGACGTCGCGCCGAGAACGACTCCTCTCTCGTTCAGGACCTCCCCCAAGGACCCGCGCCACAGACCCGCGCAGCGGACTCGTGAACAGGGGCTCGCACGGCGAGCGGTGTCGTACCGACAGCGTCGTCACTCACCAACTCCCCCTGCCCGGGGGCGACTTCCGGGCGCGCGGCGGGACGGCCGCGCGTCCGGGGGACCCGGGCGGCACCACACGGAAGGCAACACCACAGATGAGCAACGAACTTCCCCGGATCGCCTGGATCGGCCTGGGCATCATGGGCTCCCCCATGGCAGAGAACCTGCTCAAGGCCGGGTACCCGGTCACCGGCTTCACCCTGGAGAAGGAGAAGCTGGACCGGCTCTCCGCCAACGGCGGCACCCCGGCCTCCTCGATAGCCGAAGCGGTGGCGGAGGCGGACGTGGTGATCACCATGGTTCCCGCGGACCCGCAGGTGAAGACCGTGATCCTGGGCGAGGACGGCGTTCTCGCGCACGCCCGTCAGGGCGCCACGATCATCGACATGTCCTCGATCACCCCGCAGACCTCGATCGCGGTCGCCGAGGCCGCCGCCCGGGCGGACAAGGGGCTGTCGGTGCTGGACGCCCCGGTCTCCGGCGGCGAGGCCGGTGCGGTCGAGGCCGTGCTCTCCATCATGGTCGGCGGCGAACAGGCCGACTTCGACCGGGTCAAGCCGATCTTCGACGCGCTCGGCAGAACGGTCATCCGCTGCGGCCCGCACGGCAGCGGCCAGACGGTCAAGGCCGCCAACCAGCTGATCGTGGCGGTCAACATCCAGGCGTGCGCGGAGGCCGTGGTCTTCCTGGAGAAGTCCGGGGTGGACCTGGACGCGGCGCTGGACGTGCTGGCGGGCGGGCTCGCCGGCTCGACGGTGCTGGAGCGCAAGAAGGAGAACTTCAAGAAGCGGGACTTCAAGCCCGGCTTCCGCATCGACCTGCACCACAAGGACATGGGCATCGTCACCGACGCCGCCCGCAGCGTGGGGGCCTCGCTGCCGGTCGGCGCCGTCGTCGCCCAGCTGGTGGCCTCGCTGCGCGCCCAGGGCGACGGCGGGCTCGATCACTCGGCGCTGCTGCGCTCGGTGGAGCGGCTCTCCGGCGACACTGTCTGAGTCGCACGAAAGGCCGCGCGGCCCGGGTCACTCGAAGCGCCCGGAGCAGCCGCAGCTCCCGCCTCGCAGGCGGCTCCTGAGAAAACGCTGCACCGGCCTCGCCGGGTCCGGCCCGCCCCGAGCGGCCGTACTGTCCCGGGGTCGTCGCCGACGCCACCGCCCGACCCGCACCACCCCGCCGCCCCGTCGCGCCGCCGCGCCCGGCAGGGGCCCGAATCGCCTCGCCCGTACGGACGTTGAGGTCGCCCGCGAGAGGTCGCGCGGGGCGAGCGTCCGCGCGGAGCCGCCCGTGTGCGGCGCCCCTCCGGGCGCGCGTCCGCACCGTTCGGCCCGAGGCGCCCGGCGGAGCCGCACCGCGCAACCGGCGCCCCGCGCCGGCCCTGCCGCTGCGCGGATTCCGCCCCCGTTCTCCGGATGGCGGCGCCGACAACTGTCCTGTCGCGCCCAAGGCGCCGCCATCCGGAATTTCAACAAACTGTTGACGCATCGCGGCAGCCGTCCATACGCTCCCAATCCGCGGAAGCTGACTTCCGCAGCCCAGCACGGAAGGTCTAACCCGAGAACATGGCGCAACGAACCCTGACGACCGAGTCCGGCGCACCGGTCGCGGACAACCAGAACTCCGCCTCCGCCGGCGCAGGCGGCCCGCTGCTCCTCCAGGACCAGCACCTGCTGGAGAAGCTCGCCCGCTTCAACCGCGAGCGCATCCCCGAGCGCGTCGTGCACGCCCGCGGCTCGGGCGCCTACGGCCACTTCGAAGTGACCGACGACGTCACGGAGTTCACCCGCGCCGCCTTCCTGGACACCATCGGCAAGCGCACCGAGGTGTTCCTGCGCTTCTCGACCGTGGCCGACAGCCTCGGCGGCGCAGACGCCGTACGCGACCCGCGCGGCTTCGCGCTGAAGTTCTACACCGAGGAGGGCAACTACGACCTGGTCGGCAACAACACCCCGGTGTTCTTCATCAAGGACCCGCTGAAGTTCCCCGACTTCATCCACTCTCAGAAGCGCGACCCGTTCACCGGCCGCCAGGAGCCGGACAACGTGTGGGACTTCTGGGCGCACGCCCCGGAGGCGACCCACCAGGTCACCTGGCTGATGGGCGACCGCGGCATCCCCGCGTCCTACCGCCACATGAACGGCTACGGCTCGCACACGTACCAGTGGACGAACGAGGCGGGCGAGGCGTTCTTCGTCAAGTACCACTTCAAGACCAACCAGGGCGTCCGCAGCCTGAGCAGCGAGCAGGCGGCCGAGCAGGTGGGCAAGGACGCCAACAGCCACCAGACCGATCTGCTCCAGGCGATCGAACGCGGCGTGCACCCGTCCTGGACGCTGTACGTGCAGGTCATGCCCGCCGCCGAGGCCGCGGACTACCGCTTCAACCCGTTCGACCTCACCAAGGTGTGGCCGCACGCGGACTACCCGCTCCAGCGCGTCGGCCGCCTGGTGCTCGACCGCAACCCGGACAACGTCTTCGCCGAGGTCGAGCAGTCGGCCTTCTCGCCGAACAACTTCGTCCCCGGCATCGGCCCCTCGCCGGACAAGATGCTCCAGGGCCGGCTCTTCGCCTACGCCGACGCGCACCGCTACCGGCTGGGCGTCAACCACACCCAGCTCCCGGTCAACGCGCCCAGGGCCACCACCGCCGAGAACTACGGCCGGGACGGTCTGATGGCCACCAACCCGCAGGGCCGGTACGCCAAGAACTACGAGCCCAACTCCCACCAGGGGCCCGTGCAGAGCGACCAGCCGCTGTCCGCCCCGTACGCCCTGGACGGCCACACGGGCAACCACGCACCGGTCGCGCACACCAAGGACGACGACTTCCACCAGGCCGGTGAGCTCTACCGGTTGATGTCCGGGGACGAGCAGCAGCGCCTGGTCGCGAACATCGCCGGCGGCCTGTCCCAGGTGACCCGCGACGACGTCGTGGAGAAGAACCTCGCCCACTTCCGCGCCGCCGACCCCGAGTACGGCCGCCGCGTCGAGGAAGCGGTGCGCGAGCTGCGTGAGAGCTGATTGGGAGGTCGGCTCGCACGCGATTCCCGTATCGCCGGTCGTACACATCCGGTGGAGGGGTGACCGGCGGTACGGGAACACCCTCACAAACTGCCCGGCGGTGCGAACGTCCTGTCGCGCCCAGCTCGCCCCGCCGGGCGACCACTTCCCTCCCGACAGGCCCTGTGCGTCCCGTGGTTCACGGACGCACGGGGCCTGCCCCGTCACCGAACGCGCATCCCCCATCTGGTTTCGGTGACCGGCTCCGGGTGAACATCACTCGATGAGGCCGACTCGCCCGCGGCGCGGGGCCGCCTGCGCCCGCAGGGACGCGCAGAAGCCCCGACTCGCCGTTCCCGCGCGTCACTTCGGCCCACGGGACCTGGAGGGAAGACCGAGATGACGGAGAACGTGCCGGTACGTTGCCCGGACTGCCGCCGGGAGCACGCCTACGCACCTCCGCACTACCCCTGCGCCTGCGGCGCACCCGTCGGCCTGGACATCCACGCCGAGGCCGATCCCAAGCCGATCCGCCGCCGCACCTGGTCGGACTCATGGGTCCGGGTGCGCTGCGTGGAGTGCGGGCGCCAACAGGACTGGCCGGCACCCGAACTGGGCTGCTCCTGCGGTACGTTGCTCCGCCTCCCGCTCCGCTCCGAGCAGCCCTCGCGCACCCCGGACTCCCCCGCCGGAACGTCCGACCCGTCCGCCGACCAGCCCGGCCGCCGATCCGGCGAAGGCCGCGGCGAGCACTTCGACGAGCCCGCGCAGGGGCGCACGGCACCGGACCCCGATCAGCCGCAGAACCCCTGGGCGGACCGGGAGTTCGACCGGACACAGCCGCAGCCCGGGGCGAGCGACGAGGAGTCGGAGCCGGTGGGCCGGCCCGCCTTCCGCCCGGTGACGATCCGTACCGCCAGGGACGCAGTGGTCGCGGCGGGGCGCTACGTGCGCTGGCTCGGCTTCGAGGGCGTGCGCACCTCGGAGACCAGACCCGCCTCCGGCGTCGATCTGCGCGGCCCCGGAATGGTCGCCCGGGTCGACCCGACCACCACCCCGACCAGCCTGCGCGCCGTCGAAACGCTGTGGCTGAACGGACTCAACGAGTCGGCCGTACCCATCTGCTTCTCCCTCGCGGGCTACGCGCGCGACGCCAGGGCGCGCGCGGACTCACTGGACATGCCGCTCTTCGTGCTGGACCTCACCGGCGCCCCGCAGCCGGTCAACACCGCCGCCGACGAACTGATCGCCGAACAGGACTGAGAAGCCCTCCCGGCTCCCGGCTCCCGGCTCCTCACCGACGACGCGCGCCCGTCCGACGGGGCAGCGGGTCCCACGCGTCGACGGCACGGCTCTCGCGCCGCCCGTGCGGGTTCGGCGCGTCTTCACGGCACGCGGGGCTGCTCACCGTGTGCCGCCCGCCGCGCCTTCCTGCCCCGCGGCTCCGCAGCCGCGGGCCCCGCACCACCACACCGCCGCGCGGCATCAACCCGGCCCCTCCGCACGCCCGTTCCCCCCGCCGCAGGGTTCCTCCGCGCCGGGACTCCGTCGTGGGCAGCCCCTCCGTGCGTTCCGGTGCGCCGACCGGCTCCGTGATCGACCGAGGCCACCCGAAGTCCGTCCGGATGCCCTTGACTCCCCCGGCACCGCACTCCTACATTGTTTCCATATAGCAGAACGCTAATTTCGCATTGCGAAAGTCAAGCTCATGCGGTGACCGTCCCCGCCAGCGGAGCGAGTAGCGATCCCTCACCAGTGATTCCGCCCTGCCCCGACTCCTCCGGAGTCCGGCGGCGCGGGTCCGAGCAGTTGAGACAGGAGCACTCATGCCTCGTATGACCGCTGCCCGCGCGGCAGTCGAGATCCTCAAGCGCGAGGGCGTCAGCGACGCCTTCGGCGTTCCGGGCGCCGCGATCAACCCCTTCTACAAGGCGCTCCAGGAGGGCGGCGGGATCCGCCACACCCTGGCTCGGCACGTCGAGGGCGCTTCGCACATGGCAGAGGGCTACACCCGTACCTCGCCCGGCAACATCGGTGTCTGCATCGGCACTTCCGGCCCGGCAGGCACCGACATGGTCACCGGGCTGTACTCCGCCATCGGCGACTCGATCCCGATCCTGTGCATCACCGGCCAGGCGCCGACGCACGTGCTCCACAAGGAGGACTTCCAGGCCGTCGACATCGCCTCCATCGCCGCGCCGGTGACGAAGAAGGCGACCACGGTGCTGGAGGCGGCCCAGGTTCCGGGCGTCTTCCAGGAGGCGTTCCACCTGATGCGCTCCGGCCGCCCCGGGCCGGTGCTGATCGATCTGCCGATCGACGTCCAGCTCACCGAGATCGAGTTCGACCCGGAGCTGTACGAGCCGCTGACGCCCTACCGCCCCTCGGCCACCCGTGCGCAGGCCGAGAAGGCCGTGCGGATGCTGACCGCGTCCGAGCGTCCGGTGATCGTCGCCGGCGGCGGCGTGGTGAACGCGGACGCGAGCGAACTGCTCGTGGAGTTCGCTGAGTTGACCGGCACTCCGGTGATCCCGACCCTGATGGGCTGGGGCACGATCCCGGACGACCACGAGCTGAACGCGGGCATGGTCGGCATCCAGACCGCGCACCGCTACGGCAACGCCAACTTCCTCGACTCCGACTTCGTGCTCGGCATCGGCAACCGCTGGGCGAACCGGCACACCGGCTACAAGCTGGACGTCTACACCCGCGGCCGGAAGTTCGTCCACGTCGACATCGAGCCGACCCAGATCGGCAAGATCTTCGCCCCCGACCTCGGCATCACCTCGGACGCGGGAGCCGCGCTGGAGCTCTTCGTCGAGGTGGCGCGGGAGCTGAAGGCGGCCGGCGAACTCCCGGACCGCACGCAGTGGTCGGCCGCGACCCAGCGCCGCAGGGCGGAGCTGCAGCGCCGTACGCACTTCGACGACATCCCGATCAAGCCGCAGCGGGTCTACGAGGAGATGAACCGGGCGTTCGGCCCGGAGACGCGCTACGTCTCCACGATCGGCCTCTCCCAGATCGCCGGCGCCCAGATGCTCCACGTCTACCGGCCCCGGCACTGGATCAACTGCGGCCAGGCCGGCCCGCTCGGCTGGACGGTCCCGGCCGCCCTCGGCGTGGCGGTGGCCGATCCGGACAGCCCGGTCGTCGCCCTGTCCGGGGACTACGACTTCCAGTTCATGATCGAGGAGCTGGCGGTCGGCGCCCAGCACCGCATCCCGTACGTGCACGTGCTGGTGAACAACTCCTACCTCGGACTGATCCGTCAGGCTCAGATCGGCCTGGACATCAACTTCCAGGTGAACCTGGAGTTCGAGAACATCAACGCCCCCGAGCTCGGCGTCTACGGCGTCGACCACGTCCGCGTCGTCGAGGGCCTGGGCTGCAAGGCGATCCGGGTCACCGACCCGGCCGAGCTGGGCCGCGCCTTCAAGGAGGCGGCCGAGCTGGCCCGGGAGCACCGCGTTCCGGTCGTGGTGGAGGCGATCCTGGAGCGGGTCACCAACATCGCGATGAGCAGGACCGCGGACATCAGCGACATCAGCGAGTTCGAGGAGCTGGCGACGGAGGCGGCGCACGCGCCGACCGCCATCGCGCCGCTGAAGTCCTGAGGCCGCTCCGAAGTCCCGCCGCCGCGGCGGGACTTCGGACTCTGCAACGGCGGCATACACGCTCGCGCCTCCTCCGGCACGCGCCACCGGCCGCGCCGCCGGGCACCGACCGCGCCGCCCCACCGCCGGACACCGCGCACCACCCGCGCGGGCCCGGGGGCGGGGCGGCGCTCTCCCGTGGGTGACTAATCAAGTTTGACTACTTACTCCGCGGGGGCTACTTTCGACCGTGCCCAAGGCAGATCCGACCGAGGAGCAGCGACTGCATGACCTTCCGCACCGACATCCCCACCGAGTCCGTCACCGGGCACGCACCGACCGAGGAGGAACTACGCACTCTGCGCGAGTGGTTCACGCACTACGACGCCTGCGCCGCCCGGGGCGAGACGGCCAAGCTGGCCGAGCTGGCGCACTTCCCGCTGAACCTGGTGACCGACGACTCCTCCGGCACTCCCTGGTGCGGCCGGTGGAGCCGCGAGCAGTATCTGAGCGTGATGGGTGAGGTGATGGGCGGCGGTGACGACGTGGCCTTCGAGTCGACCCGCACCCCCTTCTTCCTCGGCGGCTCGCTCGCCGTGGTCTTCACCCGCTCCACCATGACCGCGGCCGGCGTCTCGTACCAGCTCGACTACGCCGACATCCTGGTCCGTACGACGGACGGCTGGCGGTTCCAGACGATGGTCCAGTCGGGCTGGGGCGAGATGATGGCGCAGGGCGAGGCAGCCGCGTCGTAACCACGGGCCCCGGGCGGCCGGAGCCGGCACGCGGGCGGCACCGTACCGCCCGGGACGAACCCGCCGGCGGTACGGTGCCGGGTCGGGAGACGGGCCGGGAGACGGGTCGGAGACGGGCCGGGAGTCGTGCCGCCCGGGCTGTCCCGCCGGCGCATAGGGCAGTATCGAGGGGTGTACACGGGGGAGAGCCAACACCGCAGCCAGTACGGGCCCGACCGGGTCGCACCGAGTCCCGCGCGGCCCGCCGCCCGGTCGCCCCGCGGGCGGCGCAGGTTCGCCGCCTGGCTCGCGGTGCTCCTGCTGATCCCCGGCACGGTGCCCGCGGTGGCACGGGCCATGGACGTCGACGGCCCGACGCCGGTGCCCCAACTGCTCGCGTTCCTGCCCTGGTTCCTCGCCCCCGGCTGGCTGGCACTGCTGGCCGCCGTGGTGGCCAGGCGTTTTCTGCTGGTCGCCTGGTCGCTCGCGCTGCTCGGTACGACCGCCTGGTTCCTCCAGCCCTACGGAAGCGGCCAGACCGTGCCCTCCCGGGAACCGAGCGCGCAGATCCGGGTCCTGACCGCGAACCTCCGCTTCGGCGAGGCGATGGACGCGTTCCTGGAGGCGCTGCGCAGCCACCGGCCGCATCTGGTCTCGGTCCAGGAGTGCGACAGCGGCTGCGCACGGACACTGCGCAGCCGGGAGGTGCGTCGCACCTACCCCCACCAGGTCATCACCGGGAACGAACCGGCCGAGGGCTCCGCGGTGTTGAGCGTCTACCCGCTCGCCGCGGGGGCGCGGGTACCGGGCGAGCTGTCGATGCCGAGCGCGGTCGCCGACGTGGAGGGCATCGACGTGAGGTTCCAGGTCGCGCATCCGATGCCGCCGATGCCGGACTCCATGGACTCCTGGCGGCGTGAGCTGGGGGCGCTGCGCGCCATGGCGAGCGGGCGCGGAGAGACCCCGACCATCATGGCGGGCGACTTCAACGCCTCGCAGGACCATGCGGCGTTCCGCGCCATCGTCGACACCGGGATGCGCGACAGCGCCCGGCTGCTGGGACGTTCACGCACCCCGACCTGGCCGGTGCCGTACTCGCCGCCGCTCGGCGCGCAGATCGACCATGTGCTGGTGAGCGAGGGCCTGACCCCGGTGGACGCGCAGTTCTTCGAGCTGTCCGGCAGCGACCACCAGGCGCTCCTGGTCGACGTACGCCTGTACTGACCCGGCGCACGGCGCACGGCGCACGCGGCAGGTACGACACCGCCGACGCGCACGACCTCCTGCTGCCTCCCGGGCCGGCGCAAACCGCCCCCACGGGCCCCTACGGTCCGGCGGACTCGCGCACGGCGCCGTGTCCGGGCTCGCCCCGGTCGCCGTCGCCGCCGTCCGGCGGGCCCGGCGCCGTGCGGGCTTTGGCGTGCGGGACCACCATCGGGGTTCCGGCGCGCGGATCGGGAACGATGTCGCAGGGCAGACCGAAGACCTCCTCGACCAGCTCCGAGGTGAGCACCTCCCCCGGCGGGCCCTGCGCGTGCACCGCACCGGCGCGCATCACCACCAGGTGGTCGGCGAATCTCGCGGCCTGGTTCAGATCGTGCAGCACGGCCACGACCGTACGGCCTTCGCGGTTCAACTCGGCGCACAGCTCAAGGACTTCGTACTGGTGGGCGATGTCCAGGAAAGTGGTGGGTTCGTCGAGCAGCAGCAGCTCGGTCTGCTGGGCGAGGACCATGGCGATCCAGGCCCGCTGGCGCTGCCCGCCGGAGAGCTCGCCGGCCTGGAGGTCGGCGATGCCCGCCAGATCGGTGCGCTCCAGCGCGAAGGCGATGGCCGGCTCGTCGTCCGGCGACCACTGCCTGAACAGTGTGTGGTGCGGAAAGCGGCCGCGGCCGACGAGGCCCCGCACGGTGATGCCCTCGGGGGCGATCGGGCTCTGCGGCAGCAGCGCCAGGTGCCGGGCCGCCTCCTTGCTCCGGTAGGAGTGCAGATCGGTGCCGTGCAGGCTGACGCTGCCGCTGTCCGGCTTCAGCAGCCGGGCGAACGCCTTGAGCAGCGTGGACTTTCCGCAGCCGTTGGGGCCTATCACCGCGGTCAGGCTGCCGTGCGGGATGTCGAGGCTGACGTCGCGCACGACGGGTTGGCCGCCGTAGGAGAGCGTGACGCCGTGAGCGCTCAACCCCCGTGCCGGGCCGGCGGTTTCGCCGGCGGCGGCCGGTTCGGGGGCGGGTTCGCGGGCGGGTTCGAGGCTCGCCGGTTCGCCGGCGGGGGCGGTGGCCCGGAGGTCCGTGGCGGAGCGGCGGTGGGCCGGATGCGGCTGGTCGGCGGTCACAGAATTCCCTTTCGCCATTCGCGGGTCAGCAGATAGCCGAGGTAGGAGCCGCCGACCGCCATGGTGTAGATGCCCACCGGCAGATTGTCGAACAGCGGCAGCTGCTGGGCGCACAGATCGGCCAGCACCAGCAGCAGAGCCCCGACGAGGGCGGCCAGGAAGAGGTGCGGACCGGTGCCGCGACTGAGCCGCTTGGCGATCTGCGGCGCGGTCAGCGCGATGAACGCGATCGGCCCCGCCACCGTCACCGCGCCCGCGGAGAGCGCCACGGCGAGCAACACGGCCCAGGTCTTCGTACGGGCGGGGTCGGCGCCGAGTCCGCCCGCCAGTTCGTCGCCCATCTCGCCGATCTCCAACTGCCGTGCGATCAGCGCGGTCAGCGGCGCGGCCACCAGCAGGACGGCCCAGATGACGGTGGCGTCGCTCCAGTCCTTCGCCGCCAGCGAGCCGTTGACGTACGAGGTCAGCGCCGCCGCCTTGTCGCGCTCGACCGCGTAGACGACGTACTGGGTCAGGGCGGTGGACATCGCGGCGACACCGATGCCCGCGACCACCAGTCGGCCCGGGTTGCGGAAGCCGGTGCCGGTGGAGACGTACACCAGGGCCATCGCGGCCAGCGCACCGCCCAACGCCCCCAGCGAGACCGGGACCCGGCCGGGCAGCAGCAGCGCGACGGCCGCCGCTCCGGCGCCCGCGCCGGCGGCCAGACCGATGACGTCGGGGCTGCCCAGCGGATTGCGGGTGACGGACTGGAAGAGCGCGCCGGACAGGCCGAGCGCGGCGCCCGTCGCGAGCGCCACCACCAGGCGGGGGCCGCGCAACCGCTCCACCACGAAGGCGTCGGCACCGCTCGCGCCGCCGGTCAGCGCGGCCGGGAGATCCGCCGGGGCGATACCGACCCGGCCCATGGTGAAGGTGGCGAAGGAGGCCGCGACCGTCAGCAGCAGAACGCCGACAGCCGTCAGCACCGCGGCGCGCCGGACCGGCACCGCGAACCCCGCGCCGAAGGCGACCACCCCCGTGGGCGGCGCGGTACGGGTCCCGGCGGTGGCCTCCGTCGCGGTCGGGCGGGTCGGCGGGAGGACGTCCCCCGCGGGGTCGGTGTTCACGAGGCCCCCTTCATACGGCGTACGGCGAGCAGCAGCGCGGGAGCGCCGAGGAAGGCGGTGACCACGCCGACCATCAACTCCTGCGGACGCAGCAGTACGCGGCCGACGATGTCGGCGAGCAACAGCAGAATCGGGCCGGCGATCGCGCAGAAGGCGAACTGGAGCCGGAAGTCGACCCCGACCAGGGCCCGTACGACGTGCGGAACCGCCAGTCCCACGAAGGCGATCGGTCCGACCGCGGCGGTCGCGGCGGCGGCCAGGAGTGTCGCCGCGAGCAGCCCGCCGCCCCGCAGCAGCGCCGGGTTGGCGCCGAGCGAGGTGGCCGACTCGTCGCCGAGCGCCAGCGCGTTGAGGCCGGAGGCGAGGAGGATCGCGACCGCGAGGCCCGCCAGCGCGAAGGGCAGCACCGCCGTGAAGACGTCGAAGTCGCGTCCGCCGAGCGCGCCGACGACCCAGTAGCGGTAGCTGTCGAAGACCTGCGGCCGGCTGAGGGTGACGGCCTGGATGAAGGCCGTGAGCACCGCGGTGAGCACCGCGCCGGCCAGCACCAGCCGCACCAGGCTCGTACCGCCGCCCGCGGAACCGATGAGGTGGACCAGCAGTCCCGCCAGAAGGGCGCCCGGCAGGGCCCACCACACGGCCTCGGTGGCGCTGGTCGCGCCGAGGAACGCGGTGGCGGTGACCACCCCGGCCGCGGCGCCGGTGTTGATGCCGAGCAGTCCGGGCTCGGCGAGCGGGTTGCGCGACACCCCCTGCATCAGTGCGCCCGCGACCGCCAGGCAGAGCCCGGCCAGCACGCCGAGAACGGTGCGCGGGTAGCGGCTCTCGACGACGGTCGTGACGTACGGGTCGGCGGTCCCGGACAGCACGTCCAGCACCTCCCCGACGCCGGTGGCCCGGCTGCCGAACATCACGCTCGCGAGCATCACGAGCGCCAGCAGCACGAGTCCGGCCGACAGCAGCAGAAGGTTCCGGAGGACGCCGGCACCGCGGCGGGTGCGGACGTCGCCGGTTCCGGCGGGCGGCTTGGTGAGGGTGGTCATGGGGAGTACGACGTACCTTCGTCTTCTTCTCGGCGGTCTCGCGCCCGGCGCGTGCGGCCGTCGCGTGCGGCCGGCCCGGAGCGGGCCGCGGGCGGCGGGCGGGGACGAGCGGCGGGCCGAACCGGGGCGGACCGTACGGGAGTTGTCCGCTCCGGCCGGGCCCGAGGGGTCAGTCCCGGCCGCCGCGCTCGCCGGACTTGTCGAGCTTCTCCACGGCCTTGTCGATCAGCGGCAGATAGCGGTCGACGACCCAGGGGACGGTCAGCGGGTTGATGATCGAGGAGGCGGTCACGAAGGCGTTGTTCTCGCTGGCGACGACCGTGCCGCGCTCGATCGCGGGGATGGCGGCGTACAGCTTCTGCGACTCCACCTCCCTGCGCGACTTCTTGTCGCTGTAGAAGGTGAAGACGAGGTCGCTCTTGTTGAGCTTCTCGGCGTTCTCCAGGCCGATGAGGGCCGAGTCGGTGCCCTTGGTCTCCTTGAAGGTGTTGACCACCGGATCGACCTTCAGCCCCAGTGAGGAGACCATCTCCACCCGCTGCTCCTCCTCCTGGAACACGCCCAGGCTGCCGGGGCCGTTGGTGTAGATGTAGGAGAAGCTGACGTCCTCGTACTCCGGGCGCTTCTTCGCCGCGTCCGCGAGCCGGCCCTCGATGGTGCCGATCAGCTTCTCGGCCTTCTCGGGCTTGCCGAGCGCCTTGGCGATCAGCTCGATCTGCTCGTCCCAGTTGGTGCTCCAGGGCAGGCCCGGGTACGCGACGGTCGGGGCGAGGTCGGAGAGCAGGTCGTACTGGTCCTGGGTGATGCCGGACCAGGGCGCGAGGATCACGTCCGGTTCGAGTTCGAGGATGGCGTCCATGTCGATGTCCTCACCGCCCTTGAACTGCTTGGGCAGTTCGTCGCCCTTCTCGGTGACGGCCTCGTGGACCCACGGCAGATAGCCGCTCTTGTCGCTGCCCCACGGGTACTCCTCGACGCCGACCGGGGTGTGGCCGAGGGCGATGGCCGTCTCGGCCGAGCCCTGGCCCAGCGTGACCACCCGCTCGGGCTGCTTCTCGATCTTCGCGGTGCCGAGCGCGCTCTTGATCGAGACCGGGAACGAGCCGTCGCTCCCGCTCGATCCGCCCTTGTCGTCGTCATCGGCCGAGGAGCAGCCGCTGAGCAAAAGGGCGGACACGGCCGCGACGGCGAGCAGCGATCCGCGGCGCGCGCCGGAGAACCAGGTGGACATGGTGACCTCGTGGAGTCGTGGACCGCTCTGGGCGGTGGATGTTCATCGGATCGAGTGGTGCCGAAGGCGCCGGCACGGGCACGGCGGTGAGCCGTCGGGCACGTGCGCCGGTCGGGGAAACGGCACGAACACCGTCTGACCTTAGGCAAGCCTAAGTAAACATACCCTTATCGGATCGGCCGGTGTCCACCACCCCCGCGCCTCCCGTCGGTTGCCGCCTCCTCGGCGTCCGGCGGTGCAGCACCGCGCCGCGCCGAGCGGGACGCGACGGCACGAGGCGCGTCACCAGCGCGGGGAGGGCCGGCGGGCGTCGTCCCGGCACCGGCCGGCGTGCGTCCCGGCACCGGCCTGCGGACGTCCCGGCACGGGGGCGGTGGGGTGGACGCCGCGCGCGGGGACGCGTCGCGTACGGTCGGCCGTCGGCCGTCGGCCGTCCGGATCCGGCACCCGGCCGCGACTCCCGCAGGCCGCCCGGGTGCCGTGGCCCTCGACGGTCGGGGCGGCCGGGGCCCATGAGCCCACTCACAGGTGGGAACCGCACGGATCCCGGTCACGTTCTACACAAGCAGCGCCCCCGCGCGGAACCTTCGGGCACCGGCGGCGGATTCTCCGCCGTCCCGCCCCGGTCCCGTCCGATGCGCGGACCCGGATCGTCCGGGCCGGGCGGGCGCACCAGCCGAGGAAGGGCCCCGGGTTGAATCTGCTCGACGTCGTACTGCTGCTGGCCGTCGTGGCCTCCGCCGTCTCCGGCTACCGCCGGGGACTGGTCGCGGGCGCCGTGTCGTTGGCGGGCTTCGTCGGCGGCGCGGTGATCGGTGTCTGGCTGCTGCCCCACACCCTCGAACTCGTGGAGCGCGGCACCGGTTTGGCGCTCGTCGTCGCGCTCGCCACGGTCCTGGTGCCCGCCGCGCTCGGCCAGGGGCTGGCCGCGAGGCTGGGCTGGAAGCTCCGGGAGTCGCTGCACTGGGTCGCCCCCGCGCGCTGGCTCGACGGCGTCGGCGGTGCGCTGGCGAACGCGCTGGCGGTTCTGATCGTCGCCTGGGTGGCTGCGAGCGCGCTGGTCTCCTCCCCCACACCCGAGCTGAACCAGGCGATTCGCGGTTCCTCGGTGCTCGGCGCGGTGGACGACCGGCTGCCCGAGCAGGCGCCCACCTGGTTCAGCCGCGCGACCGGCGCGCTCGCCACGGCCGGTTTCCCCCAGGTCTTCAACCCCTTCGAGCGCGAGTCGGTCGCCGAGGTGCCCGAGCCCTCGGGCGACAACGTCACCGCCGCGGCGCGCACCGCGGCGCAGCGCAGCACCGTGAAGGTCGAGGGCGTCGCCGAGGTCGACGGCCGTCGGCAGGGCCAGGAGGGCAGTGGGTTCGTCTACGCGGACAAGCGCGTGATGACCAACGCCCACGTGGTCGCCGGGGTCAGCGATCCGACCGTGCAGATCGGCGGCGTCGGCCGCCGGTACGAGGCGCAGGTCGTCCATTTCGACGCCGATGTCGACGTGGCGGTGCTGCGGGTGCCCGAACTGAGCGCCCCCGTACTGCGGTTCGCCGACGACGCGGGCCGCGGCGACGGCGCCGTGGTGGCCGGCTACCCGGAGAACGGCGGACTGGACCTGCGCGCGGCCACCGTCGCCGGCCGCACCCAGGCGCGCGGCCAGGACATCTACGGCTCCAGCGTCGTCACCAGGGACATCCACCCGCTGCGCGGCAACGTGCGACCGGGCAACTCGGGCGGCCCGCTGCTGACTCCGGGCGGCCAGGTGTACGGCGTGATCTTCGCCAGATCGGTCAGCAACCCGGAAACCGGGTATGCGCTCACCGCCGACCAGGTGCGTTCCGCCGCCTCTCGCGGAGACGCGGCGACCGAGCCCGTCGACACCGGCTCCCGCAGCGCGCTGTAGGCCCAGGACGGCCGGCGACCCCGACCCGAGCCGCCGGTAGCTGATGGCGGTTCCGTCGAGGACCCCAACGACGCTGTGGCCCCGCAGGACTCCGACAAGTTGATCTCGCTCGGCACACCCGGACCGTTGCACGGTCGATCCGGGGCGGTCCACCGCACTGTGCGCAGCCGAAGCAGCCGCCCTCAGTCCGGCTCCGTGATCCGCCGCAGGGGCCTCAGCGACGGCAGCCGGCGAGGAGGAGGGCGACCATGCGCCCCGCGTCGGCCCGGTCGTAGTCGGGGCCGGTGATGCAGAGGTTTCCGATGGCGCGCATGAGCGTGTAGGCGGTGATCTCCGGGTCGACCTCGTCGGCGGCGACGCAGGCGTCGAGCAACGTCGCACAGGCCGGCACCAGGGTGTCGAGCATGAGGGTGTGGAGGTTCTCCAGACCGGGGTCCCCCGAGCCCAGCGCGGCACCGAGTCCGTGCTTGGTCACCAGGAAGTCCACGAAGGCGTCCGACCACTGCGACAGAGCGGTGAACGCGGAGGCCGACTCCTCCAGGAGCCGGGGGGCCAGCGCGGCGCAGGTGTCGATCTGGTGCCGGTAGACGGCGGTGACCAGATCGGCACGTGTCGGGAAGTGCCGGTAGATCGTGCCGACGCCGACGCCCGCGCGTTCGGCGATGTCCCGGATCGGGGCCTGGACGCCCTGGTCCACGAAGGCCGCCGAAGCAGCCGCCAGCACACCGCTGCGGGTGCGCTGTGCCTGCGCTCGGCGCACGCCTGTCCCTTCGGGCACGGAGACCCCCCTTTACTCGCGGAACAATGTTCCGCTACTTTGACGGAACGACGCTCCGCCAAAGTATGGCAGAGCGCCTCACGCCGAAAGCGCAGGCCCCTCATGTTCTCCACCCTCCCCGACCAGCGGATCGTCGCGGTCAAGCCCCTCACCGTCCCCGCACCGGGCCGCAGCCTCGATCTCCAGGTGAAGGTCACCGCTCCGGTCTCGGACCGCAACCTTCCGGTCATCGTCTTCAGCCACGGCAACGCCTGGTCCCTGGACGGGTACGCGCCCCTCGTCGACCGGTGGGCGGCGGCGGGGTTCATCGTCGTGCAGCCCACCCATCTGGACTCGCGCCGCAACGGCATCGGTTGGGAGGATCCGCGCTTCGCCACCGTCTGGCGGGTACGGATCGCCGACCTCCACGCGGTCCTCGACGGCCTGGACGACATCCTCGACCGGACGGTCGGCACGGACGCCCGCGTCGACCACGAGCGCATAGCGGTGGTCGGCCACTCCTGGGGCGCACAGACCGCCGGTGCGATCCTCGGCGCGCGCGTGTTCGACGCAGACGGCGTCCCCGGAGAGGACTTCTCCCACCCCTCGGCATCAGCGGGCGCACTGATCGCCGCGACCGGAACCGGCGACACGCTCACCCCCTTCGCAGCCGAGCACCTTCCGTTCATGAGACCGGACTACTCCGGCATGAGCGCCCCGGCCCTGGTCGTCGCGGGCGGCAGGGACCGCTCCCAACTCTCCACCCGCGGTCCGGACTGGTTCACCGACGCCTACCACCTCAGCCCGTCCCCCAAGAACCTGCTCACCCTCGCGGAGGGCGAGCACACGCTGGGCGGTCTCGCCGGCGAGGCGGTCGCCGAGACCACCGATGAGAACCCGGCCCGGGTCGCCCTCGTCGCCGACGCGGTCTCCGCCTGGCTCCACGACGCCCTGAAGATCGACAGTGCCGCGTGGACCGCCTTCGGCGACCGAGCTGCGACTGCCCCCGACGACGAGGCGTGGAGCATCGTCGGCAAGTAGCCCCGACCGCTCCGCCCGTACCGCTCGCGGCATCGACGCGGAACAACGCAAACGGGGCCGCGGCGAGCGGCCCGTCCGCGCACACATGCGCACACAGGTCTCCCACCCGGCCCCGCGCGGTGTGCGCACGGGGCCGGGTGCGGGCGTCAGTGACCGACGTCGTTGAAGGCGAAGTTGAAGATGAACAGCGCGGTCAGCAGCCACATGAAGAGGCCGGGTTCGCGCCACTTGCCCTGGGCGAGCTTGATCGCGGTGTAGGCGATGACGCCCGCCGCGACGCCGTTGACGATGGAGAAGGTGAACGGCATCAGCACGGCCGTGAGGAATACCGGGATCGCCACCGAGCGGTCCTGCCAGTCCACGTGCCGCGCGTTCTGCATCATCATCGCGCCGATGACCACCAGCGCGGCGGCGGCGACCTCCCCGGGCACCACCTGTGCGAGCGGGGTGAAGAGCAGCATCGCGGTGAAGATGAGTCCGGTGACGGTGGCCGAGAGCCCCGTTCTGGCCCCCTCCCCCACGCCGCTGGCGGACTCGATGAAGACGGTCTGGCCGGAGGCGCTGGTCGCGCCGCCGATCGCGCCGCCGGCACCGTCGATCAGCAGGGCCTTGTTCAGCCCCGGCATCCGGCCCTTGGAGTCGGCGAGCTTCGCCTCCTGGCCGACGGCGATGATGGTCGCCATCGCGTCGAAGAAGCCGGCCAGCACCAGGGTGAAGACGATCATCGTCACGGTGGTCGCGCCCAGCGCCGCGTAGCCGCCGAACTCGATCTGGCCGAAGAGGCTGAAGTCCGGGGAGGAGACGAGCGCGGAGGGGATCTCGGGCGAGGCCAGCCCCCAGTCCTTGTCGCTCAGGTCGTAGATCTGGGTGACGGCGAGGGAGAAGACCGTGCCGACGCCGATACCGATGAGGATCGCACCGGGGATGTTCCTGGCCAGCAGCATGAACATCGCGAGCAGCGTGATGCAGAACGCGAACACCGGCCAGCCGACCAGCTGGTTGCCCACGCCCAGAGTGACCGGGGGGCCGCCCTCGGCGCCCGGGCCGACGAAACCGGCCTTCTCCAGCCCGATCATGGCGACGAACAGGCCGATGCCGATGGTGATGGCGTGCTTGAGGCCCATCGGGATCGCGTTCATGATCTTCTCGCGCAGGCCGGTGATCACCAGCAGCATGATGACCACGCCGTAGATGACGCACATCCCCATCGCCTGGGGCCAGGTCATGCTCGGCACGACCTGGGTCGCCAGCACGCCGGAGACGCTGAGGCCGGCCGCGAGCGCCAGCGGCACCTTGCCGACGATGCCCATCAGCAGGGTGGTGACACCCGCCGCGAGCGCCGTGGCGGTGACCACGGCGGTCGCCGAGAGGGTGTCGCCGTTGACGTCCTCGACGCTCAGCAGCAGCGGGTTGAGCAGCAGGATGTAGGCCATCGCCATGAAGGTCGTGACGCCGCCGCGCACCTCCCGCCCGACCGTCGACCCGCGCTGGGTGATGTGGAAGTAGCGGTCGAGCCAACCTCTTCCGGCGGGCGGGCGGGAGCCCTCTCCCGCGTCCTCCGGCGAGGACGTCGGCTCTACCTTCGACTGAGACATTGTGCGAACTCCCAAGGTTCATAGGGGCGCCCGCGAGACGTACGGCGTACGCGGGGTTTGGGATGCACGACGCGGGGGACGGCCCGAGAACGTGGGACTGGGTGGATGGGCAAGGGTGGTACGGGCCCGTCGGAACCGACGGGAGACTCGCGGCGAGCGCCGGGGCCGCCGGTGCGCGGCCGGTCTGTCGCTGTGTTCCTCTCTGCCGCCCGGGATGCGCCGGTGCGGCGCGGACGGGAGCCGGCCGGCGCGGGTGGGGCCGGGAGGCGTACGGCTTCATACGGCGTTCATCTGCTGTGTGGGCCCAGTAGACAGGGGCGACGACAGCAGGGTGCAGTCACCGAACGCATGAAGCGGTTGGCTGGTGGCACCGCCGGTCTTGTAGATTCGAACGAACCTCTGGGTGGCGGAGAACTCCGGTGCCGCCACAGCACCACACAACAGAAACGGTGAGCGAGAAGATGCGGCTGCGCGCTCTGCTGGAGACGGAGTCCCTGGGCCTGCGACTGGTCGGCGGCGAGGACGAGCTGGACCGCACGGTCCGCGGAGTGATGACCACCGACCTGAGGGACCCGAGCCGGTATCTGTCCGGTGGCGAGCTGGTCCTCACCGGTCTGGCGTGGTTGCACGACCCGGCCGACGCCGAACCCTTCGTCCGGACTCTGGCCGGCGCCCAGGTGGCCGGTCTGGCGGCCGGCGAGGCCGAGGTGGGCGGTGTGCCGGAGGATCTGGTGGCGGCGTGCGCCAAGCACCGCATGCCGCTGTTCACCGTGGACGAGCAGGTCGCCTTCGCCACCATCACCGAGCACGTCGTGCGCCAGGTCTCCGGCGAGCGGGCCGGTGATCTGGCCGCGGTGGTGGACCGGCACCGGCGGATGATGACGTCCGGGCCCGCGGGCGGCGGTCCCGAGGTGGTGCTCGACCTGCTCGCCGCCGACCTGGACCTGCGCGCCTGGGTGCTCTCCCCCACCGGGCGCCGGGTCGCCGGCGCGGGGCCTGCCTCGGTCTCCGGCGGACCGGTCGCCGAGGTCCACCAGGACCTGGCCGGCGCCCACCTGGCCGCGATGCGCGCCGGCCGCATCGGACCGCACCGCACCACGGTCACCGCGCCGTCCGAGCCGGGCGGCGCGCCGGCGTCCACCACGTACTCCCTCTTCCCGGTGCGCACCCCGGCGGAAGCGGCGCCGCCCGCACCTGACGTGCGCGAATCGCTGCTGTCCGACTGGCTGTTGGCCGTCGAGGCCGACGCCGGAGACTGGCCGGCCGAGCGGATGGAGCTGGTGCACGGCGTCACTCAGCTGATCGCCGCGGAACGGGCCCAGCGGGACGCCGCCCGCACCGTGCGGCGGCGGCTTGCGCACGAGGTGCTGGAGCTGATCCAGGGGGGCGCCGCACCCGCCGAGATCGCCGCACGGCTGCGGGTGGCCACTCCCGTACTGCTGCCGGGGCTCGACGCCTCACCGCACTGGCAGGTGGTGGTGGCGGCCGTGGAGTGGAAGGGCGCCGACTTCCCGCCGGGCCCGGTGGCACAGGCGCTGCTGGAGGAACTGCTGGTCGGCCCGGCGACCGGCGAACAGGGCGGCGGCGACCGGATCGCGGTGGCGCACAGCGGCGAGGAGGCGGTGGCGCTGGTGCCGCTGCTCTCCGAACCCGAGCACCACGGCGACGGCGGAGCCGGCGAGCACGCCGCAACGGGCGGTTGCGCGGCCCCCGCCGCGGGCCGGCCGCTGGACGCGGACGGGCTGCTGGGCGCCGTACGCCGACCGCTGACGCGCGGACTGGGCGAGGACGGCCGCGTCACCTTCGGCGTGAGCGCGGCGGTCACCTCCGCCGAGGGTCTGCGCGGCGCGCTGGAGGAGGCCAGGCACGCACGGCGGGTCGCGGCGGCGCGCCCCGGCCCGGTGTGCGCCTCGGGCCACGAGGAGCTGGCCTCCCACGTACTGCTGCTGCCCTTCGTACCCGACGACGTACGGCGGGCGTTCACCGCCCGGCTCCTCGAACCGCTGCGCGACTACGACGAGAAGCACCGCGCGGAGCTGGTGCCCACACTCCGGGCCTTCCTGGAGTGCGACGGCTCCTGGACGCGCTGCGCCTCCCGGCTGCATCTGCACGTCAACACGCTGCGCTACCGCGTCGGGCGGATCGAACAGCTCACCGGCCGTGACCTTTCGCGGCTGGAGGACAAGCTCGACTTCTTCCTCGCCCTGCGGATGAGCTGAGCACCGCAGACCGTACGGGCCGCGCAGGGAGCGCACCTCGTACGGCCCCCGTGGGCGGCAGAGCAGGAGCAGCCCGGCGCGGATCGACGGCGCGGACGAGCGCGCTGTGCGGCCGTCACGGACCGCGGCGGGCAACGGCCGCGCACCGTACGGGCGTTGGCCGTCCGCGGTACCGGACCGGCGGTACGGGCTCGGCGGTACGGGGCGGTACGGGCTCGGGCCCGCCCGTCCGGCTCTCGGAGGCGTACGGAGCGGTCAGCGCAGCCGGCGGCAGTGGAGCGCGTCGGGTGTGCCGGCCGAGCCGAGCCGGTTGGTGTGGGCCACCCCGGCCAGATACTCGTCGTCCGCGCACTGGCCCTTGTGGCGTCCGCGGGCGAAGTCCCCGCCGCCGGGGCGCTCACCGCGGGCGTCGCCCTTGTCGAACCAGACGGTGCGGCCGTCGGCGCCGAGCCGCTCGGGAGCGGCGGGTGCGCAGAGCACCGAGGACATCCGGGCGCCGCGGACGCCGTAGCCGGTCACCATCTGCCCCTGCGGGCACTGGAGTTTGGTGTAGCCGGGCGCCCAGTCTCGGCCCGGCTCGACGTGCCGCTCGTCGGTGACGGCACGCGGCTCGCCGTCGGACTGCCACAGGCCCTCCCCCGAGGCGTCGCCGCACAGACCGCGGTTGCCGGTGTGGCTGATCCCGAGCAGCCGCTCCCCGTCCGGGCAGGCGGCCTTGCGCGCGCCGGGGTCGAAGTCCGGCAGCCCGCGCATCCGCCGCGACTGCACGAAGTCGCCGTGGTCGGGGCTGAGTTGGGACCAGCGTGCGGGCTGCGGCACCGGCCCGGTCCGACTTTCGGACTCGATCAGCCGGGTCCAGGCACCGGCCCGCCAGTCGTCGCCGTCGTAGAGGCCCATCCGCTCGCCCTCGGCGTCCCAGTGCAGCAGCCCCCAGCCGTTGCCCTCGCCGCCGCGGTGCCAGCCGACGATCGGCCAGTAGGCGAAGTCGGCGTCGGTGCGCACGAGGTGGTCGACGAAGTTCTCGAACCAGGCGCGGTTCTTGGGGTCGGTGTCGTCCCGGCCGCCGACACCGAACTCGCTGATCCACACCGGAGCGGTGAAGTGCTGCCCCTCCTCGCCCGAGACGTAGAACGCCTGGCGGTCCAAGACCTCGATCAGCTCCTCCGGGGAGAGGTCCCGGTAACGGGGGTCGCTGGTCTCGCCGATGCCCGTGGCACCGCTGTGCCGGGGGCCGGTGTAGCCGTAGAAGTGGGCGGAGTAGACGAGCTTGCCGGAGTCGACGAGGGTGTGCGACAGCTCGCGCACCGGCTCCAGCGTGGGCCGCTCGTGCGGGAGTCCGTCGACCGGCAGGCCCGTCCAGTTGATGCCCTCGATCACGATCAGCAGATCGGAGTCGGCCTCGGTGAGGATGCGGTCGCCCGCGCGCTGGGCGGCGGCGAACCAGTCGTGGTCGTTGCCCCAGCCCCAGTTGGGGTCGTCCCAGACGTCACGGCGCACCTCGTTGTAGAGGTCGGCGCCGACGACGCGGTCGTTGTCCCGGTAGCGGCCGGCCATCAGGACCCAGTCGTCCTCCCACTGCCGCGCGGTGCGGCTGGTGTTCCACCGCTCGTTCCCGTCGACTCCGCAGCACCAACGGGTGGTGCCGGTGTGGTTGTTGAGGATGACGGCGAGGTCCGCGTCGGTGAGTGCCTTCACGACACTGTCGAAGACCTCCAGCGGGGTTCTGCCGCGCAGCTCGGGATTGGCGGCGACGGCGCGGTCGGCGACCGGATCGCTGTCGTGCACCATCTCGTTGGAGAAGGGCAGTCGCACGCTGTTGAGGCCGAGCTCGCGGAAGCCCTCGATGATCTCCGCCATCGGCGCGCGGTCGAGCCCCAGGGGGACGCGGCCGGCGTTCTCCCCCGCGTGGTGGTTGGCGTCGTCGTCCTTGTCGCCCGACCCGTTCCAGGTGCCGCTGGCGCCGTGCCAGTTGCCGGAGCGCAGCTTGAAGCGGTCGCCGTCGGCGTCGACGATCCAGCGTCCGCGGGTGCTGAGCGGCGGCGTCCACTGCGCGTCGTCGACCTTCGGCGGCGCGGCGCTCTCCTGCGCGTCGCCGGCCGGGGCACGGGGCGGCGCGGCCGTCGGCCCGGCGGCGGACGCCGGGGCGGGCAGCAGGGTCAGCACCAGCGGCAGCAGGGCGGCGGCCACAGCGGCCCTCACCGGAATTCTCTGCACGACGTTCGCCCCTCGCTTCGCGGGAGAGCCGGGTTCGGCCATGACCTCGACATCATCGCGGACCAACGCTCGGAGCACCACGGTGCGTTCGAGCCGTACATCCTCGGCGCGCACGGCGGGTGCGGTACGTTGGAGGGTTCGCCCGGAGTCGGGACAGCGCGGTGGAGCGCGCCGTCGGACGAACGCGAACAGGACGAACACGAACAGGACGGACGCGAACAGAGCGGACGCGAGCAGAGCGGACGCGAACAACGACCGGAGGCGACAGCGATGGGGATCTTGCCCGAGCCGCCCTCCCGGAAGGTCCGGGGTCGAGGGCGGCGGGTTCCGAGAGGAACGAGATGTCCCGTACGGACGGCACCGACCCCCTGTGGGTGCGCCATCTGCGGCACGACCCACGACCGCTGCACGACCACCGCGCAGGCGGTGACTGCGATCTGCCGCCCCGGCCCGCCAGGGCACCCTCCGGCACGCGCTGCCGCTGGGAGCACCCCGAGACGCTGCTGTTCCGCCGCGGCTGCTGCTCGGGCTGCCACCGGCGCGGCTGCACCCGGGAGTGGCAGCTGCTGAGGAAGGTGAGCAACCGCAGGGAGCGGTACGAGGGCCGACGCATCGCCCGCGATCAGCTGCGCACGGCCGACCGGGGTGAGCGCTGAGAACCGGTCAACGGGCTGCGGGCGGCAGGGAGTTCGACTGCCGCCCGCGGCGGGGCAGCGGGAGGCGGGAAACGAGCGGCGCCGGAGAGGGGGAGCGGCGAGGAGTGGCGACCGGCCCGGAAGCCGGACGGCGGAATTCTCGGACGGCCCCGCGGGTTCGTGACTCACCGCGACCACTCGGGCACGAAAAGCACCTGCCCGGTGCGACGGGGGATGCACACCGGGCAGGCACAACTCCTTTGTACCGCATGTGCGGACACTTGGGCACCTGATCCCGGAATGCTGTGCACCTCATCGGTGAACGCCGGACGAGTTCCGGCCATTGCACCGGATGCCCGCCGAGGCCGGAACTCGCACCGCCGAGCCGCCCGAAAGAGGGCCGCGGCGCGCCGGAGCCGTACGCGGCAACCACCGGATCGCGCAGTTGAACCCCGGTCGCACCAAGGTCATTTGGCCGATTCTCCACGCAACCCCGCGCCCCACCACGTCAGTTGGCGACACGGTTGCACTTGCGAGCGAGAAACCCCTGAACAGAAGTTTGTGAACTGATTCACACCAGACCCTTGGCCAGACCCCTTGATCCATGCTGAGATTCGTCCCACATCTCGCGGATCTGGCATCGAGCTCAATGGCGCGCTTGGGAGGGCACTGTGGCGGAATCCGCCATGTCTGGTTCGGTACGGCCGGGTTACGGGGAGGGAGATGACCCGCTGGAACGAGCGGTCTGGCGTCTGCGCTCCCGCGGCTGCTGGGGAGACGCGGCGGCACTCCTGGCCCCGCGGGCCGAGCAGGACGCCGGGTTCGCCGTCCACCGCGCCGCCCTGCTGGTGGAGGGCTGCCTCTTCACCGCGGCCGGCTGGGCCGAGGCGGAGGACGCGGTACGTGCCGCGGAAGCCCTCGCCGTCGACCCCGTGGCGCGCGGCACCGCCGCCTGCGAACGCGGCCAACTCGCCTACGCCGCCACGGTGGTGGGCAACCGGGACCGCTCCGACGAGGCACGTGCCGCCCTGGGCCGCGCCGCCGCACTGATCCCGCCCGCGGCCCCCGAACGGGCCCTGGTGGACTTCCGCCGGGGCCTTCTGGCCGAGCACCTGGCCGACAACCCCGAATCGGCCCGCGCCGCCTACCGCCGGGCACACGCGGGAGCCACCGCCAACCAGCACACCCTGCTCTCCTCCTTCACCTGGCGCCATCTGGCCGGCCTCGCGCTGCGCAGCGGGGACCTGACCGAGGCCCGGCACGGCTTCGCGGAGTCACTGAGACTGCGGGAGGAGCTGGGCTATCTGGTCGGCATGGCGCCCGCGCTGGCCTCTCTCGCCGATGTGGAGGCGGAGCCGGAGGCCGGCCGGCTCCGGGCCGAGGCACAGCGCCTCTTCCGGCTGCTGGGCGGCGTACCCACCTGGCTCGAAGGCCAACTCGCCGCAGCCTGACCGCCCGGGCGGGTCGCCGCACGCCGCGTACGGCCCGCACGGCACGTACAGCCCGCCCGGTCGTACGGCGCCCCGCGACGCTCGTACAGCCCGCCCGCTCGTACGGTGCCGCGCGGCCCGGCGCCGCAGGGCGTTCGCCGCCTGCACACGCTCGCGACACCGAGCGTCGGAACGACCGGGGTGCACGCCGGAGCACGCCGGCAGCGGTGCGCTCAGACGCTCAGCTGCTCGCGCAGCAGCGTCTCGGCCTGCTCCAGGTCTCCGGCTGCGAGCGCGTCCAGCAGCGCGCCGTGCAGTCGGCCGCGCACCCGCAGTCGCTCCGGGGTCGCCGGAGCACGCCAGGCTCGCAGGCACAACTCCTCGACCATCGCGGCCAGTTGGCGGTTGCCGCCCGGCTCCACCAGCGCACGGTGGAAGGACTGGTCCGCGACCGCGTAACCGGCGGTGTCCCCGCGTGCGGCGCACCGGTGCGCGGTCTCCGCGAGCGGCCGCAGCGCCTGCCAGACGCCGGCCGGGCGGCTGCGGGCGAGCGCCAGCACGGTGGGGACCTCCAGCAGCGCACGTAGCTCCGCCAGCTCCGCCAGCTCGTCCGGCGTACGTCTGGCGACCCGGAACCCCCGGTTGGGCACGGTCTCCACCGCGCCCTCCGCGGCGAGCTGCTGCATCGCCTCACGGACCGGTGTCGCCGACACAC
Organism: Streptomyces sp. XM4193; assembly: GCF_023072595.1. Lineage (GTDB taxonomy): Bacteria > Actinomycetota > Actinomycetes > Streptomycetales > Streptomycetaceae > Streptomyces. Next base: position 270,643 of record NZ_JALLGK010000004.1, on the reverse strand, counting down.
CGAAACGCGCGCCGAGCAGCGGCGCGGAGTAGACCTCGCCGGGCACCAGCTCCCCGCTGAGCAGCGCCTCGCGCAGCGCCGCGAGCACCTGCCCGCGGACCGAGTGCCGCTGGGGCGTGCGCGGCGGCGCGGGCTCGCTGTGGACGTGTTCACCGCGTGCGGCTTCGGCCTGCGAGCCCGCGCCCTCGCGCACGGGCGCGGGCTCTCCGCGCACCGCGGTGGAGCCGGTACGGACCGGGGAGGCGCCTGCCGCTCCGCGCGCGAGCCCGTCCGCCGGTGCGCGCACGGGGTCGGGCTCCGGTATCGGGCCGCCGTCGCCGTCGGTCTCCGCCGCGGGGGCGGCGGCCGGCGACGGAACGGCAGGCCGCGCGGCGGGCTCGGACGGCGCGCCGATCTGGCCGGGAACGGCCGCACGCGTCGTACGCTCGCTCATCCGCACCTCCTGCCGCTCGTCTCGCGCTCACCAATTGTCCGATGAGCACCATAGGCCGCCGGTGCGGGAGATCAAACACGGGCGACATCGGGTAAGGTAAGGCTTACCTGCAAGTGATCGCTACACCGGGAACGCCGATGGCTCTGACGGTCCTCACGCCACCCCCCGCCGCACCGGCCGGGGACTCGCCCTTCACCGCCGCCTACGCGCGCCTCGCCGAGGTGCTGCCGGGACTTCGCGTGCTCGAGCTGGGCAGTGGCGAGGAGCTTCCGCAGGGAGAGAGCTGGGTCACCACCGACGAGCTGGCGCTCGGCGGGCCGGCCCTCGAGGGGTTCCTCGACTGGGACACCGACCAGCTGCTGCGCGACTACGGGCGCCAGGCGCGCCGCGACGTGGTCGCCACCTTCGGTCTGCACCGCTACGCATGGCCGGCCACGCTCATGATCACCTTCCCGTGGTTCATGGCGCGCCGGGTGCCGCGGCTGCCCGCTCACACCGTTGCCTTCGACCGCCGGTCGGGCCGGATGGCCCTGCGCCTGGGCGAGTTCGCCTGCCTGCCCGACGACCCCGCGGCCGGACTGCCCGGCGCCAGAGTGGTCCGGGACGAGGCGGCGCTCTGCGACGAGGTGCGCCAGGCCGTCGCCGAGCATCTGGCGCCGGTGCTCTCCGCCTTCGGGCCGCTCATGCGCCGCCGTCCGCGCGCCCTGTGGGGTGTCGCCTCGGACGAGATCACCGAGGGCCTGTGGTACGTCGGCCGGCTGCTCGGCCAGGAGCGCGCCGGCATCGAGGCCGCCGAACAGCTGCTGCCCGGCGCCACCGCGCCGTACCCCGTCGGAGCGGGATTCCGCGAGCTGCTCACCCCCGAGGGCGACGCCTTCCCCACCCGGACGCGCGCCAACTGCTGCCTCTTCTACACGCTCCGCCCCAAGGACACCTGTGTGACCTGCCCGCGCACCTGCGACGCCGAAAGAGTCGAGCGCATGACCGGGCACGGCTGAGTCGTTCGAATCTTTCGTTCGCAATTCACCCTCCCCGAGGGCTCTTTGGCGTCGAGTTGAGCCGAATCGCCGTGTGCCTCACGGACTTTCGGCCAGTATGCGGCGCGAAAGCAAAACCACGCGAAAGCGTAGCCACGGCCAAAAGGGCCGAACTAGGGGCAGGAAAATGACACTTGCGGCACTGGCGGACGTCTCCTTGAACTGGGTGCTGGCGGGTGCGGTGTTGCTCCTCGGCTTCCTCGGTGCCATCGCGCTCGTCGCGCGTGGCCGCAAGGACGACGAGGACACCTCCGCGGCGGCCGACTCCTGGGAACGGATGGAGGAACGGCGCCGACGCAAGGAGACGGTGTACGCCACCGCCTCCTACCTGCTGCTCTTCTGCTGTGCGGGGGTGGCCGCGGCGCTCTCCTTCCACGGGCTCGTCGGCTTCGGCCGGCAGAATCTCAACCTCTCCGGCGGCTGGGAGTACCTCGTGCCCTTCGGGCTCGACGGCGCCGCCATGTTCTGTGCGGTGATCGCGGTGCGCGAAGCCAGCCACGGCGACGCCTCGGTGGCCTCGCGCATGCTGGTGTGGGCCTTCGCCGGAGCCGCCGCCTGGTTCAACTGGGTGCACGCACCGCGCGGTTCGGGCCACGCGGGCGCCCCGCACTTCTTCGCCGGCATGTCGCTCTCCGCCGCGATCCTCTTCGACCGCGCGCTCAAGCAGACCCGCAAGGCCGCGCTGCGCGAGCAGGGCCTGGTACCGCGCCCGCTGCCGCAGATCCGCGCCGTGCGCTGGATCCGCGCACCCAGAGAAACGTTCCGCGCCTGGTCGCTGATGCTGCTGGAGGGCGTGCGGACGCTGGACGAGGCGGTCGAGGAAGTCCGCGAGGACCGGCGGAACAAGCACGAGGAGGGTGTGCGGCGCAAGGAGCAGCACAAGCTCGAACGAGCCAGGATCAAGGCGCTGGGCAGGCAGCACCGCGGCTGGCGCCGTGGCGGCGAAGCCCCCCAGGTGCAGCTGGAGGTCGCTCCCGCGAGCGGGCCCGCGGGAGGCACCGCGACCGGCGCCACCGCCAAGTCGATCCCCGCACAGCAGCAGGGTGAGGTGGAGGCGGGCCAACTGCCCGTGCGCACCCGGCCCGCGCTGCACGGCGGGCTGGAGGACGAGCGCGGGAAAGCCGGGAAGGCGGGGCGCGGGCCGGGGCACGACGGCCGTCCGTACGACGGCGAGCAGCGCACCGACGGGTACGAGGAGGACGGCTCCGCGGGGCCGCGGCTGGACTCGCTGGAGGAGAAACTCGCCGCGATCGAGCGGCAGTTCGGCTAGCCGGGCCGATGCCCGGCGGGCGGAGGGGGTGCGGGTTCGGCGTGCGCGCCGGCCCCGCACCCCCTCCGTGTGCCCGCCCGTCAGCGGCCGACGGCGGGCTCCCAGACGCCGATGACCGTACGGTCCTCCGTGTGGCCCTTGGACGGCAGCTGCGCGTCCCCGAGGAACTCGGTCAGATTCGGCGGGGCCGCGGCGTTCCACCGGGTGCCCAGCTCCTCGCCGAACGCCTCCTGGGTGCGCAGCGGCTCCGCCATCCCCTCGCTGCACAGCAGCAGCGCGTCCCCGGGCTCGGCGACAGAGGTGCGGAAGAGGAACGGCGGCGTGCGCGGCGCGAGCAGGTCCTGCGGATCGACCGGCACCCGGGCCAGCGCGCTCGCGGCACTGGAGGGAAGCGCCCCGCCCGAACCGGGTCCGTCACCGATGACCATGGCCGGCCGGGCCGGCGGGTGGACCGGCTCCAGGTCCTGCCACTGCCCCGCCCGCAGTCGGAACAGCCCGCCCGCCCCCACCCCGAAGAACAACCGGATCCGACACCGCGGATCGGCGGGCAGCACCAGGCAGCGCAGTGCCGCTGTGTACTGGGTCGGGTCGTATCCCTGCTCGACGGCGCTGGCGCGCAGCCGCCCCAGTGTCCGGGCGGTCAACCTGCCGAGCCCGGACTTGAGCGAGGCACGGCGTTCGCTGCGCAGGTCCTCCGAGAGGCGGTGCCGGCTGCGTCCGACCGCCGCCGTGATCTCCTCGCACGCCTCTCTGGCGGCGAGATGGCCCTCCGCGTGCCGGCTGGCCCCCGTCGCCAGCACGAGCACCAGCAGCGCCGAGTCACCGCTGCCGAAACGGGCGGTGAGGAGCGCGTCGCCCCGGGGCCGCCCCTGGTGGCGGGCCAGATCGCCACGGGTGGAGACCGCCCTGACCGTCAACGGCCCGTGGTGGGCTCCGTCGAGCACGGTGTCGGGGGTCAGCGCGTGCAACCTGTCCGGATCGGCTGCCGGAAGCATCGCCGGTCCGGCGACCGGTGCGGGCCGGGGCGACGGCAGCCCGCTTCTGCGTCTGACGAACGGAGCCTCCCGCGGGCCGTCACGGCCCGGCGTGCGCGGCTCGGTGCCACGCTGCGCGGCCGGGTCGCCGGCCCGTCCGAACGCCGCCCGGCCCCCCGCCGCGGTGCGAGGGCCGCCGCTGTCCGGCTGCGGAACCGCGCCCGGCGGAACCGCCTCGCGCGGTGAACCGAACCGACGGGGCTCCGGGCCGCCGTCGCCCGAACCCGCCGCGAGCGGGCCGGTGTTGCCCGGTACGGCGCCGGAGCCCGCGCCACGCTCGTCCGCGTTCCGGGGCCCGGCGTCCCGGGGCCCGGCGTCCCGAGGGCCCGCGTCCCCGGGGTCCGCGGGGAGGGAATCCGCGCTGCGGGGAGTTGTGCCACGAGGCTCCGCGTTCCCGGGGCCCGTGCCGCGGGAGTCGCCGGGTCGCGGGTCGGCGGGGCGCGGGTCGGTGGGCCGGTCGGCCCTGCCGGGTGCCGGGCCTTCGTCCGGTGTCGGCGGCGCCCCCGCGGCGGCCTCGTCGGCCCGTTTCGCGCCCGTGTCCGGGCTCGGACGTCCCACGACGCCGCCGGAACCGACCGTACGGGCGGCCGAGCGGAAGCGTTCGTCGATGGTGTCCCCCGCGGTGCTCTCGCCCGCGTCGTTCCCCCCGCGCGTCTGCGCGTCGCTGTCGGCGTCGAGCTGCCCGCCCTCGTAGAGCTCGCTCCACCAGTCGGGCGCTCCGGCCCCGTCCCCCTGCCGATTCATGCCCTTATTGTCCCCGCAGAATCGGCCCCGGCCACCTCTTCTTCCTCAAGAAGCTTCCAACAGGCCGATATTGGCCCTCGCGGTCCCGCCCGCGCCCGGTGCCGTCCATCGCGCCGCGCCGCGCTCGTACCACCGGTCCGGCCGAGGGCGGCCCCCGGAGCGGCGGCTGCTGCCCCGTGGCCGCTCAACCCGCCCTGCCGCGCGAGCACTTCGGTGTGTCACGCAGTCTTCGTTTGCGATGACCGACCGGGCCCGCCGTTGCTACGCTCCCCGCAGTGCGGAGCGCGCGGGACGACCGACGGGAGCAGCACGATGGCGAAGTCAGGTGGCACCAGGGCCGCGACGGGTCTGCTGGCCGCGGCCCTGCTCACGGCGCCGGCCGGCCTTCAGCAAGGAGCGTCCGCCGCCGCGCCCCCGGAGGCTGCGCCCCGCGCGGCCGAGCCGGTGCGCCTGGTGACCGCGAACGTGCCGTTCACCCTCTCCGGTGCGAAGGCGCGCGCCCAACTCCGTCACGTGGCCACCTCCGGGGCGCAGGTGGCCGCCTTTCAGGAAGTGCGCACCCGCGAGGTGGGCCGCATCCTCGATCAGGAGACCTCGCCGGGCAAATGGGCCGTGCACCAGCCCTCGGGGGCCGCCGGAGCGTCCGCGGTGGCGTGGGACAAGGAGCGCTTCGCCGCCGTCGACAAGGGGTCGCGTCTCGCCTTCCGCGGCCCGGACTACTCCCGCCATCTGCTCTGGGTCACGCTCCGCGAACGCAGCGGCGGGCAGCAGTACACGGTCATCGGCCTGCACTACCCGCCGAACGCGTCCAAGGACCCGAAGATGCGCGAGCTCTACCGCACCATGAACGCCAACTACCGTGCGCTGGTGGGAGACTTGAAGAAGCAGGGGCGCCATCCGATCGCGGGCGGCGACTGGAACAACCCGCTCGACGTGCCGCGCGAACCCTGGGGCCCGGTGCAGGTCAACAAGAAGCTGTCCATGACCACCAACTGGCGCCAGGGCACTGCCTGCAAGAGTGGCAGCAGCGCACGCGGCGGGCGGATCGACGGCTTCGCCTACGCCGCCGCCCGGTACCGGCTCCAGCAGCAGGGATGCATGAAGCGGCTGCACTCCGACCACCGCCCGGTGTGGATGACCTTCACCGCGGGCTGACCCCGGCCCCGCCGCCCGCACCCGGGCCGCACCCCGTCACGGCCGTGGCGAACTCTCCTGCGGCGCGAGGGAGTTCCACAGGTGGTGCAGGGCGTACGAGCGCCAAGGCCGCCAGCGTTCCGCGTCCGCGGGCGTCCCACCGAGCCGCTCCAGGCCCTGCCGTGCGCCCGCGTCCGAGGCGAGGAAGACGTCCGGGTCGCCGAGCGCGCGCATCCGCAGATAGCCGGCCGTCCAGGGGCCGATGCCGCGCAGGGCGAGCAGCGAGCGCTCCGCCTCGTCCCGGTCGGCACCCGGGTCCAGCGCGATCCGGTCGTCGGCCAGTGCCGCCATCAGCGTGCGCAGCGCGGCCCGGCGCGCCTCGGGCATGCCCAACTCGCCCAGCTCAGCCTGCGCGAGGGCTTCGGGCGCGGGGAAGAGGTGGGTGAGGGTGCCGCTGGGCTCGGGCAGCGGTTTGCCGTACGCGGCGACCAGTCGGCCGGCCAGGCCGCGCGCCGCGCCGACGGTCACCTGCTGGCCGAGCACCGCGCGCGCCGCGAGCTCCGGGGCGTCGGCGGCTCCCGGTGAACGCAGCCCCGGAGTCGCCCGCGCCAGGTCGCCGATGCGCGGGTCCGCGCCGAGGCTCTCCAGCACCGCGTGCGGATCGGCGTCGAGGTCGAGGAGTCTGCGCAGCCGCTGGACGGCGGCGGTGAGGTCCCGTACGTCGCTCAGCCGCAGCCGGCACTCCAACCAGCCCGGGCCGCCCCTCTCCCCCACCTCCGCGACCGCGTGCCCGTACGGCAGGGCGAGGGTCCGCCGGTAGCGGCGGCTGCCGGGAGTCCCGTCCATCGACTCGATGCCGGGCACCGCACGGCGGCCGAGGAAGTCGAAGAGCTGCCGGCCGGCGAAGGGGCCTCGGTGGGCCAGACGCAGTCTGATGCCGTCGCCGCCGGCAGGGGTTCTGGCGGCGCCGCGCAGGGCGGTGGGGGTGCTGTCGTAGATCTCCCTGACGGTGTCGTTGAACTGCCGGACGCTGGAGAAGCCCGCCGCGAACGCGATTTCGGTGACGGGCAGCGCGGTGGTCTGCAGAAGCACCCGCGCGCTGTGCGCCCGTCCGGCCCTGGCGAGGGCGACCGGGCCCGCGCCCAGCTCCTCGGTGAGCTGCCGCTGCACCTGACGGGTGCTGTAGCCCAGCCGCCGGGCGAGCCCTCCGACGCCCTCCCGGTCGACGACTCCGTCATTGATCAGCCGCATGGCCCGGCCGACCGAGTCCGCCCGGATGTTCCACTCCGCCGAGCCGGGCACGGCGTCCGGGCGGCAGCGCTTGCAGGCGCGGAAACCGGCGGCCTGAGCCGCTGCGGCGGAGGCGTGGAAGGTCACGTTGCCGCGCAACGGCGTCCGGGCGGGGCAGCTGGGGCGGCAGTAGATGCGGGTGGTGGTGACGGCGGTGAAGAACACCCCGTCGAAGCGCGCATCGCGGCTGCGCACCGCCTCGTACCTGCTCTCGTCGTCCATCACCACTCCAGTGTGGGCCCGTGCCCGGCGTACGCACTGGCGGAATTCGGACACCGCCGACGGCCTCCACCTCGACTCGGCAAGCGCGCGGGCGGGTGTGCGGCCGAGCGCGTGCACCCCATGCCGGAGGTGCGCGGCGGTACGGTGCGGGCGTCTCAGGCGTCCTGCCAGAGTCCGCGCAGATGGTCCTCCAGCACCTCTCGTGCCTGCTCCAGGTCGAGGTGGCCGACCAGCACCTGGGTCGTCAGTCCGTCGGTGAGGGCGAGTAACCTCCTTGCCTCACGGGCGGGTTCACCGGCGCAGTCGGCCTCCGCGAGCAGTCCGGCGAACAACTCCTGGGCCTGGCCGTAGGCGGTTCGCAGCAGCTCCGCCAGCCCGGGACTGACGACCGCCTGGGCGACGAAGGCGAGCCACACCCGCGCCTGCGCGCGCTGCTCCTCCTCCACCAGCGCGACCTGGTGGGCGGTGTGGCCGAGCGCGGAACGGGCGGACTGCGCCGGGCTGCTGGTCAGCCTGTTGCGGGCGCGGGCCATGGCCTGCTCGCCGACATGGGCCAGGGTGAAGGCGAGCATCTGCTCCCGGGTGCGGAAGCAGCGCTGGACCGCCCCCATCGAGACCTCGGCCCGCCGGGCGACATCGCGCAGTGTGACGCCCTCCAACCCGCGCTCCTCGGCCAACCGGCAGACGGCGTCGGCGATGTGGCGGCGGCGCGCCTCGTACTCCACCTGTCGCGGCATAGCGGCTTCCTCTCTCGGTCCGGGCCCCAGCCTATTCCGATGCACTTGCATCGAAACAACGCTAACGTATGTGATGCAAGCGCATCGAAAAGAGGACGTACATGCAGACCAGCACCCCGCACGAGGACTGGTGGGAGCGCACCGCCGCAGCTCAGACACAGGCGGTGCAGAGGGGCGAGGCGACCGCGGCCGAACTGGTGGAGAGCCATCTGGACCGCATCGCGGCCCTCAACCCCGAGGTCAACGCCGTGACGCAGCTGCTCGCCGAACGGGCACGCACCGACGCCGAGGAGCAGGACCGCCGCACGGCCGCCGGCGAGCGGCCCGGACCACTGGCCGGCGTCTGCTTCACCGTCAAGGAGAGCATCGCCGTACGGGGCGTGCCGACCACCCACGGGGCCACCCGGTTCAAGGACCTGGTGGCCGCCGAGGACGCCCCGCCGGTGGCCCGGCTGCGAGCCGCCGGCGCCATCCCCGTCGGTCACTCCAACATGCCGACGCTCACCCTCGCCGGCATGCACACCCGCAGCGAGCTCTTCGGCGACACCCTCAACCCGTGGGACCGCTCCCGCACTCCGGGCGGCAGCAGCGGCGGCGACGCGGTGGCCGTGGCCTGCGGGCTGACCGCGCTGGGGCTCGGCAACGACGCGGGCGGCTCGATCCGCGTACCGGCCTCCTTCTGCGGTGTGGCCGGGCTCAAACCGACCACCGGCCGGTACGCCGCCGACCACCGCATCGGACCGCAGGACCCGCCGCTCGGCGCGCAACTCTGCGTGGTGGACGGGCCGTTGGCGCGGTCGGTGGCGGATCTGCGCCTGGCGCACGAAGTGCTCGCGGGAGCCGATCCGGCCGATCCGCGCAGCCTTCCGGTACCCGTGCGCGGCGAGGCGCTGCCCGGCCCGGTGCGGGTGGCGGTGGTGACCGACCCGGGCGGGCTCGGCGTCCACCCCTCGGTGGTGGACGCCCTGCGGCGCGCGGCCGACGCGCTGCGGGACGCGGGGTACGAGGTCGAGGAGATCGACGACGTACCGCGGCTGGCCGAGACGCTCGACGCGTACGGCAGTCTGCTGATGTCCGAGTTCGCGCCCGGCTGGCCGACGGTGCGCACGCTGCTCGGCGAGGGCGGACACCGGTACATCGAGATGTCGATGGCGCGGGCCCGCACCGTCGACCTGCCCGAGTACCAGCGGCTGACCGGCGTACGCCTGGGCCTGGCCCGGGACTGGTCGCGGCTTCTGGAGCGCTGTCCGCTGGTGCTCGGCCCGGTCTTCACCGCACCGCCGCCCGCACCGGGAACGGAGTCCCGCGACGAGGAGGGCCACCGGCTGGTCGGCGAGGCGATGAGGCTGTGCACGGCGACGAGCTTCGTCGGACTGCCCGCGGTCGCGGTGCCGACCGGCTCGGCCGACGGCCTCCCCACCGGAGTGCAGCTGATCGGCAGGCCCTTCCGGGAGGATCTGTGCCTGGACGCCGCCGAGGCCGTCGAACAGCGCCTCGGCGTGCTGACCCCGGTCCGCGTACCGGCCGTCTGACCCGCCGGGCCCGGAGCGGGACGCGACCTCGGCCGCCCCGGGACCGGCCGGACTCGGGAGAGGGCAGAACTGTCGGTCGGGATCGGGCCGGTCAGGGATCGGCGGGTCAGGGATCGGGCCGGTCAGGGTTCGGGGAGGCGCTGGAGCAGTCCCCAGGTGAACTCGGCGAGCACCGGCCGGATTTCACCGTCCGGCGCGTCGGGCGCCTCGAAACGCAGCCGCCAGCGGGTGGGTGCCGACCCCTCCAGCGGGATCGCGGGCGGGAAGGCGCGGGCGACCTCGTCCACCGTGCACGACCAGGGCCGCAGGTCCGCCACCGTGCGAAGCGTCGGGCCGGGCGCGGAGGGCGCGCGCACCAACCACTCGTTCCACACCGGGCCGCCCGGCACCGCCAGAACCTCCAGTCGCAGATCCGGCCAGAGCGGAAGCGGCCACAGAAACGCCCGGAACTCCAGATCACCGACGGCGCGGCGGCCGACCGACTCCGGTTCGCCGAGCGCCGAGCGGTAGCGGCCCAGCGCGCCCCGGCCGCGCGGTGCGCGCACCATCGCCTGCCAACGCCGGTTGGCCTCCCGCATCCTGGCCCGGTCGACGCCCAACTCCCGCAGAGCGTCGGCGACCAGATCGGGCTGGAAGTCGGCCATCCGCCGCAGCAGCACCAGCTGGAGATCCGTCTCGTCGAACGCGTTCACGCCCGACTCCCCTCACGGCGAAGGGAGTCGGGCGCGTGCACGGCGCCCTCCGCACCACGGATGCGGGGGTTGGCGCGCTCGGTCCGGCTCGGCTTCCACACGCGGCCAGGCTACGACCGGTGACCGCCGTATCGGTGACCGCCGCGCTTGTGCTCGCCGCGCGACCTGCCGTCGGCGTCCCGGCGCTTGTACTCCTTGCGCTGCTCGGCCCGCAGACGTGCGTCGGTACGCGCGGCCAGCCGCTCGTCCTCCCGGCGCAGCCTGCGGTAGCTCTCCAGCCGGCGGGGCGCCAACTCGCCGTCCGCCACTGCGTCCTGTACGGCACAACCCGGCTCGGAACGGTGACCGCAGTCGCCGAACCGGCACTGCCGCGCGAGGTCCTCGATCTCGCCGAACGCCCGGCCCAGCCCCTCGCCCGCGTCCCAGAGGCCGACCCCGCGCAGCCCCGGGGTGTCGATGAACACCCGGCCGGACTCGGTGGCGTACAGCTCGCGCGTGGTGGTGGTGTGGCGGCCCTTGCCGTCCCGGTCGCGCACGGAGGCCACGTACATCACCTCCTCGCCGAGCAACGCGTTGGTCAGCGTGGACTTGCCCGCGCCGGAGACGCCGAGCAGCACGCTGGTGCCGTTGCCGAGCAGCGCGGAGAGCTCGGCAACGCCCTCGCCCGCCGCAGCGCTGACGGGGACCACCGGGACACCCGGAGCGACGGCGGCCGCGTCGGCGAGCGCATGCTCCAGGTCCGGTGCGAGGTCGGCCTTGGTGAGGACGACGACCGGCGCTGCCCCGCTGGACCACGCCAGCGCGACGAAGCGCTCCAACCTGCCCTGGTCCAACGGGCCGGCGAGGGAGACGCAGATGACGCTGCGGTCGATGTTGGCGGCCAGGACCTGTCCGTCCGAACGCTTGGAGGACGCCGAACGCCAGAAGGCAGTGCGCCGGGGCAGCAGCGCATGGACGAACGCGCCCTGCCGGCGGTCGGGTTCGACCACCGCCCAGTCCCCGGTGCAGGGCACCCGGGCCGGATCGCCGGTGGCGACGAGCCCGGTGTCGGCGAGGATCGTGGTGACTCCCTCGCCGTCGGCGACGACCACGTCGAGACGGCCGCGGTCGACCCGCACCACCCGGCCCGGCACCAAGCCGCGGTCGAGGTACGGGGTGAAACTCTCGGCGAACCCCTCGTCCCAGCCGTAGCGGGCGAGCGGGTGTGCCGTGCGGAGCGGAGACGCGGTGCCGCGTGAGGACACGGCGTCGTGTGCTGTCGAAGAGACAGATGAAGACAACGGAGGAACCCTTCGAACCGAAGGGCGGCCCCGAGAACCCGTGACGACGGGCGGGGCGGACGCCGGCGGGTCCGCGCGAGCGGAACGTCAGCCGACGGGCGCCGATCTCGGGCCGCACTTGGAGTGTTGGACGGTCGCGGTGCGGGCGAAGCCCTCGGTCAGGACAGTCATCAGCACTCACCTCCTGCTCTTCCCGGCCGGTCGCGGGACCGGCGGCGTGCGGCACCGGCGGGCGCGCGGTACGTCGCCGACGCTAGCGGCACCCCACTTCGGGCGCCAACGGTTTTTCGACGACCGCCGCCCCGGGCGCGTCTCCCCCGGCGGCGTGCCCTGTACCGGCAGCCGCACCGCACCGGCCCGTTCCGCACCGGCCCGGTCTGTGCCCGGCACGGCGCCGCAGCGGCGTGCGTGCGGCAACCGGCCGCGGGGCGGCACCCGTTCACCGCTCGCCGGACGCAACTCGCCCGCCCCCGGCGGGACTTGGGACTTCGCCTGCTTCGGGCCGCAGGCCCGGCACTCGCCGCCCCGACCGGCCCCGCGGACCGAACCCGTACGCAGGTGCACCCCGTTCGCCCGCTCGGCCGGCAGGCCGTGGCCCCGTCCGGGCGCCCGTCCGTCCGTCCGGCAGGCCCGTGTCCGGCCGGCGCGCCGGGCCCGCCTCAGCCGGCGATCGGGGGCGGGAGGATCTGCACCGGCCGGCCCGGTGCGCGTCCGTGGCGGCGCCACTCGCGCGGATAGCCGAGCGAGACCTCCTGGTGCGGTACGCCGTCGATCCGCATCAGCCGCGGAATGTGCAGATGCCCGTAGACGACGGTCGCGGCGCGGAAGCGGGTCGGCCAGTCGGCGGTGGCCTCGGTGCCGCACCACAGCGCGAACTCCGGGTACCAGAGCACGTCGGTCGGCTCCCGCACCACCGGCCAGTGGTTGATCAGCACGGTGGGCAGGTCACCCGAGAGCTCGACCAGCCGCTTCTCGCTGTACTCGAGCCGGGCGCGGCACCAGGCGTCCAGCGTCGGGTACGGATCGGGGTGGAGCAGATGCTCGTCGGTGCACACCACGCCGGCCTTGGTCGCCCGGCGCAGTGCCTCCTCCTTGGTCGCCACTCCGGGCATCCGGAAGCTGTAGTCGTAGAGCAGGAACAGCGGTGCGACCACGACCGGGCCGCCGATCCCCTCGAAGACCGGGAACGGGTCCTCGGGGGTGACCACACCCAACGACCGTGCCAGCTCCACGAGATGGCGGTACTTGGCCTCGCCGCGCAGCTGCACCGGATCGCCGGGCGCGGTCCACAGCTCGTGGTTGCCCGGGACCCAGACCACCCGCGCGAACCGCTCGGTCATGATCCGCAGCGTCCACTCGATGTCCGCGACCGTCTCGCCGATGTCGCCGGCGATCACCAGCCAGTCCTCCGGCGACTCCGGCTGGATGGCCTCGGTGATCTCACGGTTCTCCTGGTAGCGGATGTGGAGATCGGCGATCGCCACCAGCTTCGCCGCCCGGCCCTGCGCCCCCGGCTCCGGTGCGGCGCCGGGCTCGGCGGCACCGGTCGGTTCCACCGTGCCGCGCACTTCGTACGGCGTCGTAGGCATCCTGCTCCCTCTCGCGGACCGGTTGATCGTCGCCCCGAGCGTAGGCGCAGGCCACCGCCGATGAACAGCCGCACCCGGTACGGGAGATGGCGGACCGGCCGGTCCGGGCTCCGCACGGGGGACGGCACGGGCGGAGCACCGCTTGCTACCGGGCGGTAGGGTCGCCTTAGAGGATCGGAGGAGTTCCATGGCGCGCACCCTGCGGGTTTCGGACAGCATCGAGATCGCCGTCAACCCGTCCACCGCGTACGAGCAGGTGAGCGACCCGACGAAGATGGGCCGCTGGAGCCCGGAGAACCTCGGGGCGACCGTTCGGGACGAAGAACGCGCCGCCTTCGTCGGCATGGTCTTCGACGGGCGGAACAAGCGCGGCGCCTTCCGCTGGACCACCCGCTGCGAGGTGATCGCCGCCGATCCCGGGGAGCGGTTCGCCTTCAGGGTGCGGGCCATCGGCGCCCGACGCCCGCGGCTGCGCGCCCCGATCGCGACCTGGGAGTACCGGTTCGAGTCGACCCCCGTCGGCACCAGGGTGACGGAGACATGGATCGACGACCGCTCCTGGCCCGACTTCGCGGCCGGGATCTTCGACCGGATCGCCACCCGCGGCCAGACCTTCGCCGACTTCCAGCGAGGCAACATCCGCCGCACCCTGGACAACCTCAAGAAGGCGCTGGAGACCCCCGCCGACGGTCACGACCGGCGCTGAGCCGCCGCACCTCGGCCGCACCCCGTACGACACCGGGCGCGCGGCCGAGCCGCGCGAGAAGGACCGCACCACGAGCTCGGCACCACGAGCACCGCGCGGCGAGCACGGGCTTCCGGCTCCCGGCACCTCCACCGCACGCGGCCTTCACCGGCGGCAGCCGAGCGACGGACACCCGCGAACTCTCCACCACCGGACCGCATGTGACGGCGCGTCAAACTACGGCCCCCGGGGCTCGGGCGTCGCCGACCGCGGCCGGACTCAGTCGGTCGTTCCGATCACCCGTGCGGGCACTCCCGCGACCACGGTGCCCGCGGGGACGTCACGGGTGACCACCGCACCGGCAGCGACCACCGCGCCGGCGCCGACGGTCACCCCCTGGGTGACCACGGCGGAGGTTCCGATCCACACGTCGTCCTCGACGACGATCGGTGCGAAGCAGAGGTGCTCGCGGCGTTCGGCCTGCGGCAGCGGATGGCCTCCGGTGATGAGGCTGACCCTGGGCGCGATCATGACGCCGTCGCCGATGCGGATGCCTCCCCGGTCCATGAAGGTGCACCCCTGGTTGACGAAGACCCTCTCCCCGAACGTCGTGTTCAGCCCGTACTCGGTGAAGAACGGCGGGTAGATCACCACCGACTCCGGCAACGGACCGCCGAACACAACCGACAGTAGTTCGGCGCGACCTTCGCTGTCGCTGAACGGAAGCACATTCAGCCGGGAGGTCGCATCGGTCACCTCGGCGACCCGCTCCGCGTGACGTGCGAACTCGGGTGTGCGGACAAACATGATCTGTTCAGTGCGGGACGACATGCGCCGATCCCACCACCGCGCTGCACGCTCGATCAAACAACCCGCAACCGCTCCGGACACAACCTCTGGTTGTGCGACTACGGTGGCAGACGTGGATGTGGAAGCGCTTCGGACGTTCGTGACCGTCGCCGGGACCGGCCATTTCCAGGCCGCGGCCGACGAGTTGGGGGTGAGTCAGCAGGCGGTCTCCAAGCGGATCGCCGCCCTGGAGCGCCGCCTGGAGGTCGTGCTCGTGGTGCGCACCCCCAGGGGTTCTCGCCTCAGCCCGGACGGGCAGGTCTTCCTGCCGCACGCCAGGGCGGCGGTGGCGGCCGTCGAACGGGCCGAGCAGTCCGTGCGCCCGGGGAGCCGCCCGCTGCGGATCGACGTCCTCAACCGGCGCATCCTGCCGGCGCAGGCCGTCCACCGCTTCTACCGCTCCCGCCCCGGAACGGAGTTGGACGCCGTCACCCTGAGCGATGCGAACGCCGCCCGGGCCGCCCGTGCGGTGCTCGAGGGAACCGTCGACGCGTCCTTCCGTGCCCTGCCGGCGGACCGCGCACCGGCCGGGCTCAGCTTCGAACGCCTTCTGGACGCACCCCTGGAGCTGCTCGTCGGGCCCGGCCACCCGCTGGCCGGCTCTCCCGCGGTCACCCCCGCCGAGCTGGTCGGTCACCGGATCTGGATTCCGGGGATCGCACCCGGCACGGAGTGGGCGTCGTTCTACCGGTCGCTGGCCGAGACCTTCGGTCTGAGCATCGACGCACTCGGCCCCCATTTCGGCGACGAGGCGCTGATGGACGCGCTGGCCGAATCGGCCTCGCTGGCCACCCTGGTCGGCGGCGGCGACCGGTACCTGTGGCCGCAGACCCACGATCTGCGGCGCGTCCCCCTGCACGATCCGACGCCGGTCTACCCGCACCTGCTGCTGTTCCGCACCGGGGACCGCCACCCCGTGCTGACCGCGCTGCGCGAGCATCTGCGCACGACGGCCCCACAAGCCCCGCGCCGGGTGTGGACGCCGGAGTGGGTGGCGGGCTGAGCGACAGCCGGACCCGCCGGACGCCGGCCGGGCCCTACGGGCTGTCGAACTCGCACCAGACGCATTTTCCGGCGCCCCGCGACTCCACTCCCCAGCGGTCCGCCAGCCGGTCGACCAGCAGCATCCCGCGCCCCGTACGGTGCCACTCCTCGGCGTGCAGCACCTTCGGCTGGCGCGTGGAGCGGTCCGCGACCTCGATGCGCAGCCGGCGGTCCGCGCCGCCGAGCAGCCGTACGGTCACGGTGACGCCCTCCTCGGTGTGCAGCAGGGCGTTGGTCGCCAGCTCGTGAGTGGTCAGCACGATCTCCTCGGTGAACTGGTCGGCGCGCCAGGCCCTGGTGGCGTCTCTGACCATGTGCCGCACCCCGCTCAGCGCCTCCATGTCGCCGGGCGCGACGTACTGGTGGAGCCGCCGCCCCACCTGCGGGTTGACCGGGGTCTCGCGCCGCAGCAGCAGCACCGCGATGTCGTCCTCGCCGGAGGTCACCCGCGGCGACTCCACCAGCCAGTCCGCGAGCCGGTCGAGGTCCGAGGGCCCCAGCGGCACCGAATCCGCGAGGGCCTGCACCCCTTCCTCGATGTCGCCGCCGGGCCGTTCCACCAGACCGTCGGTGTAGAGCAGCACCGTCTCCCCCACCGCCAGTTCCAACGCCGTCTCCCGGTAGTCGAGCGGGCCCAGATGGAGAAGCCCGAGCGGGAGGGAGCCGGCCACCGGCAGCGGCCGGCACTCGCCGTCGCCGCGCATCAGCAGCGGGTCCAGATGGCCCGCCCGCACCATGCGCAGCCAGCCGGTGGACGGGTCGATCTCCGCGTAGAGGCAGGTGGCGAACCGCTCGGTGTCCAGGTCCGCGAGGAAGGCGGAGGCCCGGGCCATCACGGTGGTCGCCGGGTGGCCCTCGGCCGCGTAGGCGCGCAGCACGATCCGCAGCTGGCCCATGACCGCGGCGGCGTGGGTGTCGTGGCCCTGCACGTCCCCGATGACGATCGCGACCCGGCCGCCGGGCAGCGGGATCACGTCGTACCAGTCGCCGCCGATCTCGCCGAGCTGTCGCGCGGGGCGGTAGCTGACAGCCGTGCGGACCCCGGCCAGCCGCGGGATGGAGTGCGGCAGCATGAACCGCTGGAGGTCCTCGGCCAGCCTGCGCCCCTGGTCGAAGAGGGTGGCGCGCTGGAGGCTCTGCGCGACGCTGCTGGACATGGCGTTGAGCAGAGTGCGCTCGTGGGCGTCGAAGTCGTGGCGCCCGCGGTAGAGCAGCCCGAGCGCCCCGATGACCCGCGCGTGGGCGACCAGGGGCAGGCAGACCGCCGAGCCGACGCCCTCCGGCTCGACGTACGGCCACAGCTGCGGATAGCGCTCGGCGAACTCCTCGCCGGAACCGATGTAGACCGGCCGCATGGTGCGGACCACTTCGCTCATCGGCAGATCGGCGTCCAGCCTGGTCAGACTCGCGTCCGAGGGCTGGTCGACGTCCTTGCGCTCGGCGATGATCCTCAAGTGGTCGCCCTCGACCAGGCCCAGCCCCAGACTGGTCGCGTCGAGCCGGCTGAGCACGCCGGGGCTCTCCAGCACGTCCAGCACGTCGCGCACCGAGCGGGCGGTCGCCAGCGCGGCGGTGGTGTCGCCCAGGACGGCGCTCACGCCGCTCTCGGTCGCCTCCAGGCTGAGCCGGTCGGTGGAGTGCCTCAGCTCGTCGGTGGCGTCGCGCAGAATGCCGACGATGCGGTGCGGACGGCCGTCCACGATCCGCCGGATGTACGCCTGGACGTGGTTCCAGCGTGTTCCGCCCTCCAGGGTGCGGACCCGGAAGTAGGCGCCGAAGCTGTTCCTGCCTTCCTTGATCGCCTGGGAGGTCAGCAGGTCGAGGCGACTGACCTCGGCGGGCGGAAAGTACCCGTGGAGACTCTGCGGGCGCATCTCGTACTCGTCGGGGGGCAGCTCCAGTACGTCTCGCGCGGCACTGTCCAAGTGCAGCAGGTTCTGGTCGAGGTCCCAGTCGAAGACGCCCATCCGGTTCAGCGCGAGGATGCTCTCCACGCTGGTCGGCCGGTTCTCGTGCGGCGGCGTCGCCCCGGACATCGCTCCTTGAGTGTCCATCGGCACTCCCGTGCTGACACGGCGATCACACCTACTCTGTCATCCTTCGTCCGATTCTTCGACTGGTGTCCCTGAGCCTGTCCAACTGCTCACTGACTTCGGCCGAACGCAGCAACCGCTGCCAGGCGCGCATGTCCTCCTCGCTGTCCGGATCGGTCCGCGAGCCGCCCTGCTCGGCGTCGATTTCCGCGCGGGTGCGACGGGCCACCACCGCCTGGACCATCGCCGCGATCGCCGCCTCCCGCCGCCGGTCCTTGGCTGCGCGGGCCGCGGCCGTGGTGGCGGCCGGCCAGACCCGGTCGACGGCGGCGTTCACCGCGGCGCCCACCAGCACGGCGAAGGCCGACATCCCGAGCCAGAGCAGCAGCGCCACCGGGGCCGCCAGCGAACCGTAGATGCTCTGCCCCTCGACGGCGCTGCGCAGATACGTGCGCAGACCGACCGCGCACAGCACCCACAGCAGCAGCCCGACCAGCGCCCCCGGCAGATCCTCCCGCCAGGGCGAACGCACGGGCACGGAGACGTGGTAGAGCGTCGCCAGGAAGGAGACCGCGAGCAGCAGCACCACCGGCCAGTACAGGTACTGCACGAAACCCTGGAGCGCCGGCCACCACTGGACCGCCGCGCGGGGCCCGATCAGCGTCATCGGGACGATCACGGCACCCACGACCAGACCGACCACGTACAGGCCGAAGGCGAGCAGCCGGGTGGCGACGGCGTTGCGGTAGCCGTCCAGGCCGTACATCACGGTGATCGTCCCGATGAAGACGTTCATCGCCCGCGATCCGGACCACAGGGCGAAGACGAAGCCGAAGGAGAGCAGCCCGGGCCGTGCGCTGTTGACCAGATCGTCCAGCAGCGGGACGACCAGCTCGGCGACGCCGCGCTCGGAGAGCATCGCCGAGGACGCGTCGACCAGCTGGTCGCGCACGTGCTGGAGGATGCTCGTGCCCGCCAGGGAGTCCACACCGCTCAGCAGTCCGAGCAGCCCGAGCAGCAGCGCGGGCAGCGAGAGCATCGTGAAGAACGCGGCCTCGGCCGCCATCCCCATCACCCGGTACTCCGCGCAGGAGCGGTAGGTGTCCTTCAGCAGCAGGTAGCAGAGCTTGCGCTTGGGGACGTTGCGGTAGATCGCCCGCATCGAGACCGTCGTCGTCTTCGCCGCTGTTCCGGACCCATTCTTCGATTCCCCCGTCTCCAGTCCCACGGGGGTCAAGATAACGGGCGGGTGCACGCGGCAGGAGGGCGCCCGCCTCCGCGACCTCCCGGCGCACGGCGGTGGGGCCGGGGCCTGCGGTGGGAGGCGGTGGGACGGGACGCACGGTGGGCGCCGAAGGTACGGGCGCGGGTTGGGCGCCGGAGGTACGGGCGCGGGGCGCGTCCCGCCGCCCGTCACTCCCGGTGGGGGCCGCGGAGTCGCGAGCGCAGGTCCTCCGGCGGGTGGAAGCGGGCCCAGCGCTCGGGGAACTCGGCCGGCTGCTCGCCCGTCACGCCTCCGGAGGGCGAGTTGCCGGTGTGCTCGGGGCCTGCGCCGGTGGCCGGTCGCGCGCCGCCTGCGGAGCCGGAGGCGCCGGCAGCAGGCGAACCGCCACAGGTGTCCGGTTCGGCCGGGGTGGCACCCGACCGACCGGGAGCACCGGCACCGCCCGCGGCAGCCTCCGGCTCCTCGCCGCGGTCACGGTCGTCGCCGCGGTCACGGTCGTCGCCGTCGTCCTCGGGGTCCTCGTCGACGTCGGGATCGTCGGCGTCGGGGCGCTCGCTCTCCGTGGTGGTCCCGTGCTGCCGGCCCTTGCGGGCGGCTACGGCCGCGACCAGGGCCGCGGCCTGGTCCTCCTTGAGCTGCTCCCTGGCCCGCCGGGCCGCGGCGGTGGCCACGGAGGGCCAGACGCGGTCGATCGCCGCGTTGACCGCGGCGCCCACCAGCACGGCGAAGGCGGAGACGAAGATCCACAGCAGTACGGCGACGGGGGCGGCCAGCGAGCCGTAGATCGTGGGCCCCTCGACCGTGCTGGTGAGGTAGACCCGCAGCAGGAAGCTGCCGCCGACCCACATGATCAGCGCCACCAGCGCGCCGGGGATGTCCTCCCGCCACGGGGACCGGACGGGCACCGAGACGTGGAAGAGCGTGGTCAGGAAGACGATCGAGAGCAGCAGGATGACCGGCCAGTAGAAGAACCTGACCACCCACTCCAGTTGGGGCACCCAGCCCACCACCACCTCGGGCCCGACCACCATCAGCGGCAGCGCGACCGCGCCCAGGAGGATGGCGACGACGTAGAGCAGGAAGGCCAGCAGCCGGGTCTTGACGATGCCGCGGTGGCCGTCCAGCCCGTACATCACGGTGATGGTGTCGATGAAGACGTTGACGGCGCGCGATCCGGACCACAGCGCGAGCGCGAAGCCGAACGAGACGATGTCGGGCCGCCCGTCCTTGATGACGTCGTCGATCAGGGGCGTGGCGATGTCCTCGACGCCTCGGTCCGAGAGCACCTTGGAGGACGCCTCCAGGATGTTGGCCCGGACGTTCTCGATGGTGTCGGTGCCGATCCAGGCGTCCATGTAGCCGAGCAGGCCGATGAGTCCCAGCAGCAGGGGCGGCAGGGAGAGCAGGGTGAAGAACGCCGCCTCCGCGGCCAGGCCGAGAACCCGGTACTCGATGCAGGAGTTGACCGTGTCCTTGAGCAGCAGCCAGCTCAGACGCCGCTTGGGGATGTTTCGGTACAGACGGGCCGTCCTCGGCTTGGGTTCCGGCTGCTCGTCATCGGTCGTTCTCGCTGCGCACACGCTCTCAACGTAGCCGTACACGGAGGGTGCTCATGCACCGGTGACACGCTCACCCCCTTCCCGGGCGAGCGGAGAAGGCACGTTTCAGCGGCCCGTCGGCACGAGGCGCGGGGCGACCGTGATGGGATCGACGCATGGAAACCCGCACCGTCACCACCTGGTCGCTGGAGCAGACCTCGCCCCGGGACCTCATCGCCGTCCAGCAGTCGGACAGCCTGTCCGGGATACGGATCGCCCGGGCGGCGGTGCCGAGCCCGGAGTTCAGCCGTTTCCTCTACACCTCGGTGGGCGCGGACGTGACCTGGACGGATCGCCTCGGCTGGGACCGCGCGCGGTGGTCGGCCTTCCTCGAACGGCCGGGTGTGGAGACCTGGGTGGCCTACGACCGGGACACCCCGGCCGGTTTCGTGGAGCTGGACGCACAGGACGAGGGCGTCGTGGAGATCGGCTACTTCGGCCTGCTGGCCGCCTTCCGCGGCCGCGGCATCGGTGCACTGCTGCTGAGCGAGGGCACGGCCCGCGCCTGGGACCTGGCCGACCGGCTGCCCGGCCGCCGCCGGACCGAGCGGGTCTGGCTGCACACGTGCAGCAAGGACGGGCCGTACGCACTGGCGAACTACCGACGGCGCGGGTTCCGGGTGTTCGACACCAGGACCGAGGAGGAGCCGGCGGTGGACACTCCGGGCCCCTGGCCGGGAGCGTGACGCCCACGGCCGGCCACCGGTCGTCCGTCGCCGGCCGCCCGCCTCGCGGTCACCTCTCCCCCACCCCGCACAGCTGCCCCGACCGAACCTGCCGGAGCTGCCGCACACCGCCCTGACCTGCGACGATGTGAGCGAATCCACATGTCTCACAGAGTAGGACCGAGTTGTCCGCATCGCGGACGAAGCTGGACTGGATCCAAATCAGCGTGCAAGTCTTCCGTCATGTCCGGAGCTGGAACCGCCTTGGTGAGTCGACGTCACGTCGACCTCGGCCGCATGTCCAGCGCCATGTGTTGAGCGGGCTGACAGTCCCAGCACAGCAGCACCGAACCGCCCCCACCGTCGCGGGCGTTCCCCCTCTCCGAGCTCTCCCCCTCTGCCGCGGGGCACCGGCGCGTGCCCCGTTTCCGCAGGTCCGAGCCTTCTTCACCCGAGCCGCCGCACCCCGTCAGCCCGAAGGACGATTCCGCCATGGCCGACAACGCCAAGCCGACCGCTGCCGCCCCAGCTCGCCGCAAGGCGGGTCGCCACCGCGGCGAGGGGCAGTGGGCCAAGGGACATCTCACCCCGCTGAACCCGAACGAGCAGACCAAGAAGGACGATGACGGTCTCAACGTCCGGACACGTATCGAGACGATCTACTCCAAGCAGGGGTTCGACTCGATCGACGGCGCCGACCTGCGCGGACGGATGCGCTGGTGGGGTTTGTACACCCAGCGCAAGCCCGGCATCGACGGCGGCAAGACGGCGGTGCTGGAGCCGGAGGAGCTGGACGACAAGTACTTCATGCTCCGGGTCAGGATCGACGGAGGCCGGCTGACCACTCGTCAACTGCGTGTGGTGGGCGAGATCTCCGAGGAGTTCGGCCGGGGCACCGCCGACATCACCGACCGGCAGAACGTCCAGTACCACTGGATCCGGATCGAGGACATGCCGGAGATCTGGCGCCGGCTGGAGGAGGTCGGGCTCTCGACCACCGAGGCGTGCGGCGACACCCCGCGGGTGATCCTGGGCTCCCCAGTCGCCGGAATCGCCGAGGACGAGATCGTCGACGGAACGCCGGCGATCGACGAGATCCACCGCAGGGTGGTCGGCAACCCCGCCTTCTCCAACCTGCCCAGGAAGTTCAAGTCCGCGATCTCCGGTTCGCCGCTGCTCGACGTGGCGCACGAGATCAACGACGTCGCCTTCGTGGGTGTCGACCACCCCGAGCACGGGCCCGGCTTCGACGTCTGGGTGGGCGGCGGCCTCTCCACCAACCCCAAGATCGGTGTACGGCTGGGTGCCTGGGTCGGTGTCGACGAGGTGCCGGACGTCTTCGAGGGCGTCATCGGGATCTTCCGCGACTACGGCTACCGGCGGCTGCGCACCCGGGCCAGGATCAAGTTCCTGGTCGCGGACTGGGGCGCCGAGCGGTTCCGGGAGGTGCTCGAAGAGGAGTACCTGGGACGGAAGTTGGTCGACGGGCCCGCGCCCGAGGCTCCCCTGCAGCAGTGGCGCGACCACGTCGGCGTGCACCGGCAGAAGGACGGCCGCTACTACGTCGGCTTCGCCCCGCGAGTCGGCCGGGTGGACGGCGCCACGCTGACGAAGATCGCCGATCTCGCCGAGGCGCACGGCTCGGGCCGGGTGCGCACCACCGCCGAGCAGAAGATGATCGTGCTCGACGTGCCCGAGGAGCAGGTCGCCTCGCTGAGCGAGGAGTTGGGCGCGCTGGGGCTCACCACGACCCCCTCGCCCTTCCGGCGGGGCACGATGGCCTGCACCGGCATCGAGTTCTGCAAGCTCGCGATCGTGGAGACCAAGGGCCGGGGCCAGTCGCTGATCGAGGAGCTGGAACGTCGGATGCCCGACTTCGACCAGCCCGTCACCATCAACATCAACGGCTGCCCCAACTCCTGCGCCCGCATCCAGGTCGCCGACATCGGTCTCAAGGGCCAGCTGATGCTGGACGAGAACGGCGAGCAGGTCGAGGGCTACCAGGTGCACCTCGGGGGCTCGCTCGGCCTCGAACCGGGCTTCGGCCGCAAGGTGCGCGGCCTCAAGGTCACCGCCGCCGCGCTGCCCGACTACGTCGAGCGCGTGCTGCACAACTTCCAGCAGCAGCGCACCGACGGCGAGCGTTTCGCCCAGTGGGCGGCCCGGGCCGAGGAGGGCGACCTCAAGTGAGCGAGCGAGCGGCGCCGTACTACTGCCCGTACTGCGGCGAGGAGGACCTGCGGCCGTCCGAGGAAGGTCCGGGCGCCTGGGAGTGCGCGGACTGCAACCGGGCGTTCGCGGTGAAGTTCCTCGGGCTGCTGGCCGCGGGCTTCCGCGGCGGGGCGTCCGCTCCCGCGGACACGTCACCGACGCACGACCGGAGCGGGGAGGAGCACCGATGAGCACGGACGCGGAGCTGCGCGAGCTCGCCGAGGAGGCGGGGCGTCGGCTTGAGGACGCCACCGCGTCGGAGATCCTGCGCTGGGCGACGGAGACCTTCGGCGGGCGCTTCTGCGTGACCTCCTCGATGGAGGACGCGGTCGTCGCCCATCTCGCCTCGCGGGTACGGCCCGGCGTCGACGTGGTCTTCCTGGACACCGGCTACCACTTCCCCGAGACCATCGGCACCCGTGACGCCGTCGCCGAGGTGATGGACGTCAACGTCACGACCCTCACGCCCCGTCAGAGCGTCGCGCAGCAGGACGCCGAGTACGGACCGAGGCTCCACGACCGCGACCCGGACCTGTGTTGCGCGCTGCGGAAGGTCGAGCCGTTGGAGAAGGGTCTGGCCGGCTACACCGCGTGGGCGACCGGGCTGCGCCGGGAGGAGTCGCCGACCAGGGCGAACACTCCGGTCGTCGGCTGGGACGAGCGGCGCCGCAAGGTCAAGGTCTCCCCGATCGCGCGCTGGAGTGCTGCCGATGTGGAGGAGTACGTCGGCGCGCACGGCGTGCTCACCAACCCGCTGCTGACCGACGGTTACGCCTCCATCGGCTGCGCCCCGTGCACCCGCCGCGTCGCCGCCGGCGAGGACGCCAGGGCCGGCCGCTGGTCGGGCAACGCCAAGACCGAGTGCGGACTGCACGGCTGATGGCCCCGACGACGAGCAGGGAGCGGGAGATGACGACTGCGGGCTCCGCAACAACCGGGCCGCCGACCGACATCGGCACCGACACCACCGACACCGACACCGACACGGCGACCCACCCGGACGCGCACACCGCCGCGGACAGCGGTGGCGTGACGGTGTGGCTGACCGGGCTGCCGAGCGCCGGAAAGAGCACCCTGGCGCGGGAGTTGGCGCCCCGGCTGCGCGCCGGGGGCCGCCGGGTGGAGGTGCTGGACGGCGACGAGATCCGCGAGTTCCTCTCCGCGGGGCTCGGCTTCTCCCGCGAGGACCGCCACACCAACGTCCAACGCATCGGTTTCGTCGCCCAGTTGCTGGCCTCGCACGGGGTGACCGTGCTGGTGCCGGTGATCGCGCCGTACGCCGAGTCCCGCGAGGCCGTGCGCGAACGGCACCGGGCCGCGGGCACCGCGTACCTGGAGGTGCACGTGGCGACGCCGGTGGAGGTCTGCTCGGTCCGCGATGTGAAGGGCCTGTACGCCAAGCAGGCCGGCGGCGAGATCACCGGCCTGACCGGCGTGGACGACCCGTACGAGGCTCCGGTCGATCCGGACCTGCGGATCGCCGCGCACGAGCAGAGCGTCTCGGAGTCCGCCGCGGCGCTGGAGTCACTGCTGAGGGAGAGGGGACCGGCGTGAGTGTCACGACCACCGCCACCGAGGAGAAGGACAGCCCGTACGCGCTCAGCCACCTGGACGCGCTGGAGTCGGAGGCCGTGCACATCTTCCGGGAGGTGGCGGGCGAGTTCGAGCGGCCGGTGATCCTCTTCTCCGGCGGCAAGGACTCCATCGTGATGCTGCACCTGGCGCTGAAGGCGTTCGCGCCGGCGCCGGTGCCGTTCGCGCTGCTGCACGTGGACACCGGGCACAACTTCCCCGAGGTGCTGGAGTACCGGGACCGCACGGTCGCGCAGCACGGGCTGCGGCTGCACGTCGGTTCGGTCCAGGAGCTGATCGACCGCGGCGAGTTGCGCGAGCGCCCGGACGGCACTCGCAACCCGCTCCAGACGGTCCCGCTGCTGCGCGAGATCGAGGCGGGCCGCTTCGACGCGGTGTTCGGCGGCGGGCGGCGCGACGAGGAGAAGGCCCGCGCCAAGGAGCGGGTGTTCTCGCTGCGCGACGAGTTCGGCGGCTGGGACCCGCGCCGCCAGCGTCCCGAACTGTGGCAGCTCTACAACGGACGCCACTCCCCCGGTGAGCACGTACGCGTCTTCCCGCTGTCGAACTGGACCGAGCTGGACGTCTGGCAGTACATCCTGCGCGAGAAGATCGAGCTGCCCGCCATCTACTACGCGCACGAGCGCGAGGTGTTCGCGCGCAGCGGCATGTGGCTGGCGCCCGGCGAGTGGGGCGGGCCCGGCCGGGGCGAGTCGCTGGAGCGCCGCCGGGTGCGCTACCGCACCGTCGGCGACATGTCCTGCACCGGCGCGGTCGACTCCGACGCCGACACGATCGAGAAGGTCATCACCGAGATCGCCGCCTCCCGGCTCACCGAGCGGGGTGCCACCCGGGCGGACGACAAGCTCTCCGAGGCCGCGATGGAAGACCGCAAGCGCGAGGGGTACTTCTGATGACCACCGAACAGACCGCCTTCGAGGCCGATCCGACGGCGGCCGCGGCGACCGCGCTGCTGCGCTTCGCCACCGCGGGCTCCGTCGACGACGGCAAGTCCACCCTGGTGGGCAGGCTGCTGCACGACTCCAAATCGGTGCTGAGCGACCAGTTGGAGGCCGTCGAGCACGCCTCCCGCAACCGCGGCCAGGAGACGCCGGACCTGGCGCTGCTGACCGACGGTCTGCGCGCGGAGCGCGAGCAGGGCATCACCATCGACGTCGCCCACCGCTACTTCGCCACTCCCCGGCGCCGGTTCATCCTCGCCGACACCCCCGGGCACGTGCAGTACACCCGGAACATGGTCACCGGAGCCTCCACCGCCGAGCTGGCGATCATCCTGGTCGACGCCCGGCACGGAGTGGTCGAGCAGACCCGCAGGCACGCCGCGGTGGCCGCGCTGCTGCGTGTGCCGCACGTGGTGCTCGCGGTCAACAAGATGGACCTGGTCGACTACGCGGAGCCCGTCTTCGCGGACATCGCGCGGGAGTTCACCCGGTACGCCGCCGAGCTGGGTGTGCCCGAGGTCACCGCCATTCCGATCTCGGCGCTGGCCGGCGACAACGTGGTGACCGCCTCCGCGCGGATGCCCTGGTACGGCGGCCCCACCGTCCTGGAGCATCTGGAGACGGTTCCGGTCGGCCACGACCCCTCCGAGGACGTGGCGCGCTTCCCCGTGCAGTACGTCATCCGCCCGCAGACCGCCGAACTGCCGGACTACCGCGGCTACGCGGGCCAGATCGCCTCCGGCACCCTGCGCGTCGGCCAGCGGGTCGCGGTGCTGCCCTCGGGCCGGACCAGCACCGTCGAGGCCATCGACGCGCTCGGCGAGCAGGTCGACGTCGCCTGGGCCCCGCAGTCGGTGACGCTGCGGCTCACCGACGACCTCGACATATCCCGCGGCGATCTGCTGGTGCCCGCCGACGACCGTCCCGAGCCGAGCCAGGACCTCACCGCGACCGTCTGCCATCTGCACGACCGTCCGCTGCGTCCCGGCGCACGGGTGCTGCTCAAGCACACCACCCGCACCGTCAAGGCGATCGTCAAGAAGCTTCCCTCCCGGCTGACCCTGGACGACCTCTCCCAGCACCCCGAGCCCGGCGAGCTGGTGGCCAACGAGATCGGCAGGGTGGTGCTGCGCACCGCCGAACCGCTGGCGCTCGACGCGTACGCCACCTCCCGGCGCACCGGATCGTTCCTGCTGATCGACCCGGCCGACGGCACCACCCTGACGGCGGGCATGGCCGGTGACGCGTTCGCGGAGAAGGCCGACGAGCTGCGCGCGGCCGAGCGCGACGACGACGGCTGGGACTTCTGACAGATGATCGACTCGGTTTTCACCACCTTCGACCAGCGCGGCGGCCGGATAGGCGACGGCGTGGTGGGGAGCGGGCACGGCGGCATCGACCGATGTACGCGATGCCGAACCGCCCCAGCCCCGCCACCAACTGCCTGAGTCTCGAAGGGACTTGCCCCATGTCTGCACCCACCGCCCGTTCCGGTTCCCGCCGCCGCACCCTCACCGCGCTGGCCGGCGCGGCCGTGTTCCCCCTGCTGCTGACCGCGTGCGGCTACGGGTCCGAGGCGTCCGACGAGGCCAAGGCGCCCAAGGCGGAGGGCGAGAAGGTGGGAGGCCTGGACGAGGTGAAGGTCGGTTTCTTCGCCAACGTCACCCACGCCACGCCGCTGGTCGGCTTCGGCGGGGAGGGGCTCATCCAGAAGGAGCTCGGCGGCACCCAGGCCAAGCCGTATCTCTTCAACGCCGGTCCGTCCGCGATCGAGGCGCTCAACTCCGGCTCCATCGACATGACCTGGATCGGTCCCTCGCCGGCCATCAACGGCTACACCAAGGCCGCGGGCAAGAACCTGCGGGTGGTCGCCGGAGCGACCTCGGGCGGCGCCTCGCTGGTCGTCGATCCCGAGAAGATCAAGAGCGAGGCGGATCTGAAGGGCAAGCGGATCGCCACCCCGCAGCCCGGCAACACCCAGGACGTGGCGCTGCTCAACTACCTGAACGAGAAGGGCCACAAGGTCGACCCGGAGACCGGCAAGGGCGACGTCTCCGTCATCCGGCAGGACAACAAGGAGATCCCGACCACCTTCCAGCAGGGCGATCTGGACGGTGCCTGGGTGCCCGAGCCGACCGCCTCCAACGTCGTCGACAAGGGCGGCAAGGTGCTGATCGACGAGCGCGACCTGTGGGACGACGGAAAGTTCGTCACCACCCATCTGATCGTCTCGCAGAAGTTCCTCAAGGAGCACCCGGAGGTCGTCGAGGCGGTCGTCCGCGGCTCCGTGAAGACCAACGCCTGGATCAACGACAACCCCGGCAAGGCCCGCGAACAGGTCAACGCCGGGCTGGAGAAGCACGGCGGCAAGAAGCTCCCCAAGTCCGTGATCGACCCGGCGTTCCGGAACATCGAGGTCACCGACGACCCCCTGGCCTCCACCCTCGACGAGCAGGCGAGGAACGCCGTCAACTCCGGGCTCCTGGACAAGGCCGAGATCAAGGGGATCTACGACCTCTCGATCCTCAACAAGGTGCTGAAGGCCGAGGGCCGGCCGGCCGTCGAGGACGCCGGGCTCGGCGCCAAGTGACCGTGACCGCCCACCCATCACCCCAGTAGGAGGTGGCCCGCGATGGCAACCGCACTTCTCAAGGCGCCGGTCGACGAGCAGACCGAGCACGGCTACGCGGCGCGTATCGACCACGTTTCGAAGTCATTCGGCCGGCAGGGCGAGCAGCAGCTCGTGCTGGACGACATCTCGGTGGACGTCGCACCCGGCGAGTTCGTCACCCTGCTCGGTGCGTCCGGCTGCGGAAAGTCCACCCTGCTCAACCTGGTGGCCGGGCTGGACCGGCCGTCCGCCGGTTCGATCCACGTACCCGGCGGACGGGCGGCGCTGATGTTCCAGGAGCATGCGCTCTTCCCCTGGCTGACCGCGGGCAAGAACATCGAGCTCGCGCTGAAGATGCGCGGACTGCCCAAGGGTGAACGCCGCGGCGAGGCGGAGCGGCTGCTGGAGCTGGTACGGCTCCGGGGCGCGCACGGCAAGCGGGTGCACGAGCTCTCCGGCGGTATGCGGCAGCGAGTGGCGCTGGCGCGGGCGCTCGCCCAGGACAGCCAACTCCTGCTGATGGACGAGCCGTTCGCCGCGCTCGACGCCATCACCCGGGACGTGCTGCACGAGGAGCTGACCCGCATCTGGCGCGAGACAGACGTCTCGGTGCTGTTCGTGACGCACAACGTGCGCGAGGCCGTACGGCTGGCCCAGCGGGTGGTGCTGCTCTCCTCCCGGCCCGGCCGGATCGCCCGCGAGTGGCGGGTGGACATTCCCCAGCCGCGCCGTATCGAGGACGCCGCCGTCGCGCAGCTGTCCGTCGAGATCACCGAAGAGCTGCGGGGAGAGATCCGTCGTCATGGCCAACACTGAGACAACGGGCTCGGCCCGTGAACGGCACCGGGCCGACCCGGTCACCGCCGACGGCGGCGCGGGCGGACCGGACAGCGGGTCCGGCGGCGCGAGCGGCAACGGCGGACCCGGCGGCAACGGCAGCGCGGGCGGACCGGACAGCGCGGGCGGCGGGGAGCAGGCCGCCTCCGACCTCGCCGGGCTCGAAGCCGGGCTGGACGCACTGGACAGCAAGTCGGCCGCCCGCACCTCGCTGGGCCGGGTGCTGCTCACCAAGGTCCTCCCGCCCGTGGTGGCGATCGCGCTGGTGCTGCTCCTGTGGCAGCTGGCGTTCGCGCTGGAGCTCAAGGAGGACTACCAGCTGCCCAGCCCGCTCCAGGTCGGCAGTGCGATCGGCGACCTGTGGCTGAAGGGCACCCTGCTGGAGGTCATCTGGACCAGCGTCTCGCGCGGGCTCCTGGGCTTCGGCATCGCGATCGTCATCGGCACCCCGCTGGGTCTGCTGGTCGGCAAGGTGTGGTTCGTACGGGCGGCCATCGGGCCGATCCTGACCGGGCTCCAGTCGCTGCCCTCGGTGGCCTGGGTGCCCGCGGCGATCATCTGGTTCGGGCTCTCCGACGCGATGATCTACACCGTCATCCTGCTGGGCGCGGTGCCCTCGATCGCCAACGGGCTGGTCTCCGGCCTCGACCAGGTTCCGCCGCTCTACCGGCGTGCGGGGCGGGTCATCGGGGCGACCGGGCTGGCCGGCGTACGGCATGTGCTGCTCCCCGCCTCGCTCCCGGGCTATCTCGCCGGCCTCAAGCAGGGCTGGGCGTTCTCCTGGCGCTCGCTGATGGCGGCGGAGATCATCGCTCGGTCCCCCGATCTCGGGGCCGGGCTGGGGCAGTTGCTGGAGAACGGGCGCGGCAACCAGGACATGGCCATGGTCCTGAGCGCGATCCTGCTGATCCTGGTCGTCGGCATCGCCATCGACCTGCTGGTCTTCGCCCCGCTCGAACGTCGGGTGCTGCGCAGCCGCGGCCTGCTGGTGAGCCGCTGACACCGCCCGCGACGAACGAGCCCGTTCCGTCCGACCCACACCGAGAGAAAGCCGGATGAACCGCTTCCCCCACGCACTGCCACGGCCCGGCACCGGGCCCCGGCCGACCCTGCTGGTCGTCGCGCACGGCAGCCGCGACCCGCGGCACGCCGCGACCGTCGCCCGGCTCTGCGCCCGGCTGCGCCTGCTGGCGCCCGGGGCCCGGGTGGAAGCGGCACATCTGGACTTCAACGCGCCGAGCGTGCCGCAGGTGCTGGAACGGCTGCACGCCGAAGCGGTGGCCGAGGGCAGGCAGAGGTGCGAGGTGGTGGCGCTGCCGCTGCTCCTCACCCGCGCCTTCCACGCCAGGACCGACATCCCCGCCGTACTGCGGGACTCCGCCCGCGCGCTGCCCCGGCTGTCGGTCACCCAGGCAGAAGTCCTCGGCCCCGACGCCCTGTTGGTCGCCGCGCTGGAGCGGCGGCTGCGCGAAGCCGGGGTCCGGCCCGGCGACATCGGCTCGACCGGGGTCGTACTGGCCGCGGCGGGCTCCTCCGATCCGGAGGCGATCGCAGTGATTGCCGACGTCGCGCGGGAGTGGCGGCGCACCACCGGCTGGTGCGCTGTGCGTCCTGCGTTCGCCTCCGCCTCCGGCCCGCGCACCGAGGAGGCGGTGCGCGCGCTGCGCACCGAGGGGGTGCGACGCATCGCCGTCGCCCCGTACGTGATCGCCCCCGGGCGGCTGCCCGACCGGATCGCGGCGGGCGCGCTCGAGGGCGGCGCGGATCTCTGCGCACCCGTACTGGGCGACGCCCCGGAGATCGCACGGCTGCTGCTGCGCCGCGCGCAGGAGCAGCTGCACCCCTCCGCGGCCGGGCGCGGCGGCGGTCTCCTCCGCGGATCCGCGGGCCTGCGGCCGGGGCCGGACGCGGCGCGGGCCGCCTGAGCCGCCACGCCTGCGGAAGGCGGGTGCTGCCCGGCCGGCCTGCGGTACGCGGACGGCGGGCCCGTTCCGTCCGCGCACCCGGCCCGGAGGCGTATCGGCGTGGGTGGTCGCGGAGACGAAGACGGAGGCGTATCGGCGCCGGCGGTCGCGGGGACGGGGCGACGGCGGCGTATCGGCGTGGGTGGGAACGGCGCCGGGCACGCGGGCCCGGCGCGCGCTTCAGGATGCGGTGGCCCGCGGCGCTTCGTGCTGTCGCGGCCCGAGCAGTGCAGAGCGGTACGGGTGGTGCCAGAGCCCTTCGCGTTCCAGGAGCGGGAGCACCCCCTCGCCGAACCAGTACGCCTCCTCCAGATGCGGGTATCCCGAGAGGACGAACTCCTCGATGCCCAACTCCCGGTACTCCTTGATGAGTTCGGCGACCTCGGCGTGGCTGCCGACGAGCGCCGTGCCCGCGCCCCCGCGCACCAGCCCCACTCCGGCCCACAGCCCGGGGTGGATCTCCAGCGCGCGGCTGTCGCCCGACTTCCGGTCGCCGCCGTGGAGTTCGAGCATGCGCCGCTGTCCTTCGGACTCGCTCCGGTGCAGACCGCGCTGCACGGCGGCGACCGTCGCCGGGTCGAAGCCGTCCAGCAGGCGCTGCGCCTGGGCCCACGCCTCGGCCGAGGTGTCGCGGGAGATGACGTGCAGACGGATGCCGAAACGCACCGTACGCCCCTCCTCGGCCGCCGACGCGCGCACCCGGTCCAGTTTCCGCGCGACCTGCGCGGGCGGCTCTCCCCAGGTGAGGTAGACATCGCTGTGCCGACCGGCGACCGCCACCGCGGCGGGCGAGGACCCGCCGAAGTAGACCGGCGGCACCGGATCGGGGAGCCGCGCCAACTCGGCCCGCTCCACCCGCAGATGGGCGCCGTCGAGGCTGACGCTGCGACCGGCCCACAGCCCCCGTACGACCTCCAGGAACTCGCCGGTTCGGGCGTACCGTCCGTCCTTGTCGAGGAAGTCACCGAAGGCGCGCTGCTCCTCGCTCTCTCCTCCGGTGACGACGTTCAGCAGCAGCCGGCCGCCGGTCTGCCACTGGTAGGTGGACGCCATCTGGGCGGCGAGCGTGGGCGAGATCAGGCCGGGCCGGAAGGCGACCAGGAACTTGAGGTGTTCGGTGTTCTCGCTGACCAGCGCGGTGGTCAGCCAGGCGTCCTCGCACCAGGTGCCGGTGGGCGTCAACGCACCGGTGAAGCCGACCTGTTCGGCGGCGCGGGCGATCTGGCTGAGATAGCCGACGGAGGGCGGCCGGTCGCCGCCCGAGGCGGTGGTGGGCGTACCGTGCCCGCCGCCCACCACATGGCGGCTGTCGCCGCTGGTGGGCAGGAACCAGTGGAAGGTCAGGCTCATGTCTCTCTGCTCCGGGAGGTGGAAGTCGTAGGGGTCCGGTCAGGCCGCGACGGAGACCCGGGCGTCACCGGGGCCACGGACGTCGTGCGGGCCGCGAGCGTCGTGCGGAGTGGGAGTGTCGTGGGCAGCGGGGGCTTCGTGCGGAGTGGGAGTGTCGTGGGCGGTGGGAGTGTTGCGGGGCGCGAGGGCGTCGCGGGCGGCGAGAGCCCTGGTGAGGCGTCCGACCGCGGCCTCGACGCCCTCCGCTGCCTCCCGGCCCAGCGTCAGCCCGCCGTCCGCGTCGAGCGACAGCTCGCGGTCGGTCACGAACCAGCCGCGCAGCACACTGTCGGTGCCGAGCGAGGTGAGAACGGGCCTCAGTCCGTAGTCGATGGCCAGTACGTGGGCCGGGGTGCCGCCCGTGGCGAGCGGCAGCACCGTCTTGCCGGCCAGTGCGGACTGCGGCAGCAGGTCGAGCAGCGTCTTCAGCAGCCCGCTGTAGGCGGCCTTGTAGACCGGGGTGCCGATGACGACCGCGTCCGCCTCGGCCACGGCCGCCAGCGCGGCGGCGATGGCGGGGTGGGAGGCGTCGGCGGCGAGCAGCGCGACGGGTGGCAGGTCGCGCACGTCCAGATGGTCGACGGTGTGTCCGGTGGCGCTCAGCCGCGAACCGACGTGGCGGACGAGGGCGTTGGTGCGCGAGGTGGGTGAGGGGCTTCCGGTGAGGGCGAGTACATGCGCCATCGCTGGCTCCTTCTCGGTGGTGCGGTGCGGGTGCAGAGGCGGGACGGGTGTGCGGCGCGGGTGTGCTCGGATACGCGCCGCGGGTGTGCGGCGCGGGTGCGTTCGGCGGCGGACGGCGGGGCGGGGCCGCTGGGTCCGTGTGGCCGTTTGGGGCAGCCGGTGCGCGAGCGGCGCGAGCGCCGTGCTCAGGTCCGGTCGGGCACGTACTTGTAGCCGACCCGTCGCACGGTGACGATGCTGTCGCGCCGCTCGACGCCGAGCTTTCGCCTCAGTCGGGCGATGTGCACGTCGACGGTTCGGCCGTCGCCCGGATAGTCGTAGCCCCAGACGGTGGAGACCAGCGACGCCCGCGAGTGCACCCGGTGCGGGTGGGCCACGAGATGGGCGAGCAGCTCGAACTCCAGGTAGGTCAGGTCGAGTTCGGTGCCGTCCAGCAGTGCCACATAGCGCTCGTGGTCGATGACGACGGCGGCCGGGCGCGTCTCCGGGACCTCGACGACCGGCGGCTGCTGCGCGGGCCGCTCTCCGCTCTGCGTCACCTCCGCCACCGTCGCGGGCGCCCCGGCCGGCGGTGTTCCGGCGGCGGCCCGGCCCGTGGCCGCGGGTCCGGACGGGGCGGAGGGCAGCGCCGCAGGCGGCTGGGTCGCGGTGCCGGGTGCCAGTGGCGGCGGCCCGGACGTGGGCAGCCTGGGATCGACGCGGCGCACCGTCACCGTCGATGCGAAGAGTTCGGCCGGCGAGGTGCCCTCCGGGGCGAGTACCAGATAGCCGACCAGCGGCACGTCCTTCGTGCGGCGCGGATCGACGACGCGCAGGTGGCGGCTGCCGGCCGACACGACGGAGAGGGCGGGGGCGGGGGTCAGGACGGGCTGCGACACGGGAGGCTCCTGAGGTGCGGTGTGTGGAGGGGGATTCGGCAAGATGCCGAGTGGTCCGGGGCGCGCGGGGGTGGGCAGGCGGGGTGGGGCGGGCGCACGGGCCCGCCCCACCCGCCGGTCAGGCCGCGGCCGGCGTGTAGTGGGCGGCTTCGTCGCCCTCGAGGATGTAGCTGTGCCGGCCGTCGACGCCGACGGGCACATCACCGGCGACGGTGATCCGGTGCAGACGACGGGGCAGGTCGCCGTAGTCGTCCGGGGCGTAGTGCTGGGTGCTGCGGTTGTCGAAGAGCACGACGTCCCCCGGTTCCCAGACGATCCGGAGCAGGTTCTCCGGGCGGGTCACGTAGGACTGGAGGATGCGCAGCAGGTCCCTGGACTCCGAGGAGTTCAGGCCCACCAGGCTCTGCGCGAACCCGCCGATGAACAGACCGCGTTCGCCCGATTCGGGGTGGACGCGCACCACCGGGTGCGCGGTGCGGTACTTGGTGGAGACGAACTTCGCCCGGTGCTCGGACGCCGCCTCGCTCGACGGCCTGGAGTGGGTCGCGTAGTCGTAGTCGTTGGTGTGGACGGCCCACAGCCGGTCCGCCAGCTCGCGCAGCGCCTCGGGCAGATCCCG
The DNA here is from genome assembly GCF_023072595.1 of Streptomyces sp. XM4193. Taxonomy (GTDB): domain Bacteria; phylum Actinomycetota; class Actinomycetes; order Streptomycetales; family Streptomycetaceae; genus Streptomyces. Next base: position 235,823 of record NZ_JALLGK010000004.1, on the reverse strand, counting down.
GTACGCGGTCTGCGAGTTGGCGATCAGGGTGTTCCCGCCGTAGGGAGGTACGACGAGACTGCGCAGGGTCGACGCCTTGGGCGGCGTGCGCACGAAGGTGACGTCGGTGTGCCAGTGGTTCGCGCGGATGCCCTCGCCGCCGTCGACGGGCAGGATGTTGGGGCGTCCGTCGACGGAGTCCACCGTCGGGTGTGCGCCGGTGAGTTCCCCGAAGAGCCCGGCGAAGCGCAACTGTCCCTCGTCGTCGAGGTGTTGGCCGCGGAAGACCAGCGCCTTGTGCTCCAGGAGGGCGGCGTTGATCTCGGCGACCAGCGCCGGCTCCAACGGTTTGGAGAGGTCGACGCCGACCAGTTCGGCGCCGATGCGACCGCCGATGCGGCGAATGTCGAATGCGGTGGTGGTCATGAGGGTTGCTGCCTTTCGTTGCGGGTGCGTCGTCGGGTCGGGTGGTTCGGGGTCGGCCTGTTCGGGGTCGGCCGCCTCGGGGGTCGGGTGCGGCCGGCCGGCGTCACGCCGGGGGCCGGGGCCGCCAGGAGGTGAGTCGGCGCTCCGCCCACAGCAGCAGCTGGTTGAGCAGCAGCCCCAGGGCGGAGATGGTGAGGATCCCGGCGTACATCTGCGGGATCGCGAAGTTGTACTGCGAGGAGTTGATGAGGAAGCCGAGGCCGGCTTTGGCGCCGACCATCTCCGCCGCGACGAGCACGAGGATCGCCGTGCCGCCGGCGAGCCGGATCCCGGTGAAGACGGTCGGCAGCGCCGCGGGCAGGACGACCTTCTGCAACAGCCTCGGCGCCGACAGGTCCATGGACCGGGCCAGCCGTATCAGCGTGGGGTCCACGGTGCGTACGGCGCTGACGGTGTTGAGCAGGATCGGCCAGGTGCAGGCGAAGAGCACGATGGCGACCTTCGAGGTCTCGCCTATCCCGAGCAGCAGGATGAAGACAGGCAGCAGGGCGAGCGCCGCGGTGTTGCGGAACAGCTCCAGCAGCGGGTTCAACAGGTCCGCGAGCGGCCGGTACCAGCCGATCAGCAGTCCCAGCGGCACGGCGCCGAGCACCGCGAGGCCGAAGCCCAGTCCCGAACGGACCAAGCTGGCCTCGGTGTTCTCCCAGAGCCGGCCGTCGAGCGCCAACTCCCACCAGGCGGCGGCCACTTCGGTGAACGGAGGGAGGAACGTACGGTCCGCCAGCTCCAGCCGCGGAGCGAGCTCCCAGAGTGCCAGCAGCGCCACCACAGCCACGCTGCGGGTGAACGCCAGCCGACTCAGCCGACCCAGGACGCGCAGCGCACGGACGCCGCGGGCCGGGGTGTCGCCCTGCGGCGGCGGGCCCTCGGAGCCGCTGCGCGCCGGCGCGGGTTTCTCCAGCACGACGGTCATCGCGCGACCGCCTCCCTCTCCAACTCCTGTGCACGGTCGACCTCTTCGTGCAGCAGCTGCCACAACCGACGCCGGTGCAGGGCGAATTCGGGAGAGGACCGCAGATCGGCGTGTGCGGCACGGGCCTCGCCGAGCTCGATGGGGACGACGTCCTTGATCCGGCCGGGGCGGGAAGTGAGCACCGCGACCCGTTCGCCGAGGTAGACGGCCTCATCGATGCCGTGGGTGATGAAGACGATCGTCTTCCCGGTGCGCTCCCAGATCCGCAGCAGCTCGTCCTGCAGCGACTCCCTGGTCTGCGCGTCCAGCGCGGCGAAGGGTTCGTCCATCAGCAGGACCCCGGGGTCGTAGGCCAGGCTGCGGGCGATCGCGACGCGCTGTCGCATGCCGCCGGACAGCTCGTGCGGGTGCCGGTCCTCGAAGCCGCCGAGGCCGACCAGCTCCAGGTACTCGCGGGCCAGCGCGGCCCGTTCGCGACGGGGCGTACCGGTGGCCTCCAGGCCGAACTCGACGTTCCCGGCCGCGGTGCGCCAGGGCAGCAGCGCGTACTGCTGGAAGACGATGCCCCGGTCCAGCCCGGGGCCGGTGACGGGGGTGCCGTCCAGCAGGATCTCGCCGGAGGTGGGCCGGTCGAGTCCGCCGAGGAGGTCCAGGAGCGTGGACTTTCCGCAGCCGCTGGGGCCGACGACCACGGTGAACTCGCCTGCCCGGATGTCGAGTTCGACGCCGTCCAGGGCGAGGACGGGGTCTCTGCCGCCGCGCGCGGGGAAGGTTCTGCTCACCGCGCGCAGGCTGATCTTCGCTGTCATACGCGCTCAGTCCCTCTTCTCGTTGCGGGGCTCCGCGGTGGTCGGGGAGTCGTTGAACTCGTTGGTGTAGATGTCCGAGACCTTCACCTGACCGGCCTTGATGTCGCCGCGCTTGCGCAGCCAGTCCAGCCAGAGGTTCAGCTCCTTCGGGGCGATGCGGCCGCCGGTGCCGGCCACGCCGTAGGAGCGCCAGTGCTCCAGTGCCGCGGTGTCCTCGTTGCGTCCGCGGTCCTTGATGACCTTCTTCTTCAGCTCGACGACCTCAGCGCGCGGCGTGGCACGGGCCCACTCGATGGCCCGGCCCACTCCGGTGACGAAGGCGCGCACGGTCTCCGGGTTGCGGTCGATGAAGCGGTCGGCGATGACGTACGTGCCGGCGCTGGAGTCGCCGAGGATCGCGTGATCGCTGAACAGGATGCGCACACCTCCGCGTTCCAACGCCTTCTCGCGCAGCACGCCGTCGAGGGCTCCGAGGTGTATCTGCTGCTTGCGCAGGGTCTGCTCGATGTTGACGGGCGGTACGACGAGCCGTTCGACGCGTTCGGCCTCCTTCTCGCTGAGGCCCTCGCGCTGGAGGTAGATGTCCAGCATCGCTTCGGCGTGCGCGCCGAGGGTGTTCATCCCGACCTTCTTGCCGATGAGGTCGCGAGCGGTGCGCACCGATCCGTCGTCCAGGGTGGTGAAGCCGTGGTAGGCGTCCTTGTCCGAGCCGTAGTAGCTGATCACCGCGGTGACCGGCGCCTTGGCTGCGGCGAGCTTGATCACCGCCCCGTTGAAGGCGCCGCCGAAGTCGACCTCGCCGGAGGCGGCGGACTGGATGTCCTGCGGACCGGAGATGGTGTTGCCGACCCATTTGAGCTTGACGCCCTCCAAGTAGCCGAGTTCCTCGGCCAGTTCGGCGGGGGTGACCTGGCCGGCCCAGCCCTGGTAGCGGAGGGTGTCGGTGGAGCCGCCGGAGCCCCCGCCGGTGGCCCGGCCGCAGCCGACGGCCACCGCGGCGGCACCGGTGAGAGTCAGGAACGCGCGTCGGGTCGCGAGTAGGGGAGACAAGGGAGAACTTCCTGTCGGACGGGTGCGGCGGGCCGGGAGGGACGACCTGCCCACCGGACGCGGCGCGGGGCACACGGCGGTGGGTGCCGGACTCGGCGCGAAACGGCGCGGAAAGCACCGTCCGCATCGGGCCGGGCACGGCGCGAAACGATCCCGGGGCAGCACGAAGAAGGCGGGGAACGAGAACGGAAAAGGCGCGTGAAAGGCACACGGAGACAGCCCGCTGACACCGAGTGGAGAATCTCGGAGAAAACCGGGGCATTCCCAGATGAGGCACGCGAGAAAAGCCCGGTCGAACGGGAGTGTTCTCCCTCCGCGACCGCCGCCGCTTTCCGCCGGACCCGCGGTGTGCGCCCGCCTCGTCCGCAGTGCCCGCAGAGCAGGCACCGAAGTGGGACGGGTCGCTCAGCGCCTGCGGGCGGAGAGCGGCGGCGGGATCACGGAGCCGACGGAATCGGCGTCGTCACGGCCTCGGAAACGACCCGGAGATCGTTCCGCGGCAGGTGGGGAGGGAGGGGTCAGCTGGGCGCGGTTCAGCGGCAAGCGGCACAGAGTGCGCTTGCGTGACGTCGAAGGTCGACGTGGCGACGCGATACGAGAACTTCAGCTTGACTCACAATCGATGACCCTGCCATCAACTCCGGTCCGCCGTCAACGCTTTCCCGAAGAATCTCGCCATGCGGGAATACCGAGGTCCGCCGCCTCGACGGAGGCGTTCCGCAGAGGCGACGCAAGAGCCGGTGAGTCCCTCGTCCTTCCGCAGTGGGGAGAATTCCCCCGCCCTTTGCCGTTCCTCCGCGCATCGCCTTCCGCGGTTCGCCTTCCGCGGTTCTCCTTCCGCGCCTCTTCTTCCGCGCGGTGATGTCCGACCGCATGCCGCCGAGGCGCGCTCGCGTCCGAAGGCGGTCGGAAGCGGGGGCGATTGACCGGGGGCGGTATCCCTGCCACTGTGGGGCCATGCTGATCGGCACGCGCCTCTTCGCCCGCCACCACGTGGACTTCGTCCGCGTGGCGAGCGCGCTGTGTCCCCGCGACGGACGCTGACAGCCGCGCGACCCTGATCCGCAGCGAGCAGCCCGGTATCCACGGGCGCGGCTTTCTCCGCCCTGCGTCGTCCCGCCCTCGCCCTCTTCCGGCCCGGCCGCACGACGCACACGCACCTGCCCCGCGCAGCTGCGTCCCTTCGCACCGATTCCGCCCGGTGCAGCGTGCGCCACCTCCGCGTCCGCTCACCACTGCCTCCGGGGAACACCATGTCGACCACGCTCCAGCCCGCCGCCCTCACCTCCGAAAACTCGCACGGCAGCGGAAACCTCACACCCACCACGCTCGCCGAGATGGTGCGCTCGTTCGCGGCGCGCCCCGAACTCTGGGCCGCACAGGTGCAGTTCACCGAGCCGGAGCGGTTCTACACCCGGCTGGAGGTCACCGACGCCCACGAGGTGTGGCTGCTGACCTGGCTGCCCGGGCAGGGCACCGAGATCCACGACCACGGCGGAGCCAGTGGCGCCTTCACCGTCGTACGCGGTGCACTCACCGAACGCACCTTCCCGCGGTCGCCGCACCCCGTGCACACCACGCCGTGGGAGCTGCCGACCGAGTCCATCCGCGCCTTCGGCCCGCGCCACACGCACCGGGTCACCAACCTCTCCGTCGAGCCGGCGGTGAGCATCCACGCCTACTCCCCCGCACTCGCGGCGATGTCCTACTACCGCCAACTCGACGACGGGAGCGTGGAGTTGGTACGCACCGAAGGAGTCGACCGTTGACCGCCGACCCGTCCCGCACCACTGTCGAGCACGCGCCCGTCCGCCCCGCGCAGGCGGCGGAGGCCGGTGGCATCGACGCGCATCTGGCCGCGCTCCGGGCCGGCTTCGAGCGTCCGGACCCGGCCGCGGCGCTCGCCGCCGTGGCGGAGGGCGCCGTACTGGTCGACACTCGCCCCGCAGACCGTCGGCGCACCGAGGGGGCGATAGCCGGCGCGCTGGTCGTCGAGCGCAACCATCTGGAGTGGCGACTGGACCCGTACAACGAGGGCGCACTGCCGCAGGCCACCAACCGTGGCATCCGCTGGATCGTCTTCTGCGACGAGGGGTACGCCTCGACTCTGGCCGCCGCCTCCCTGCGGCAGATCGGGCTCACCCGTGCCACGGATCTGGACGGCGGTTTCCGGGCCTGGCGCCGAGCCGGCCTTCCCGTCCTCCCACCGACCGGTCCCCACCCGGACGACCCCGTGCCGCCCGCCCACTGACCCGCCGTCGCGCCCCGGCACCGTTCCCCGCCCGTCCGTCCGACCGTCCGTCTGACACCGACGCCGGTCCCGGCCGCCCCAACCCGTCCCTTCGCGCCCGCGGTTGACCGGACACGAGCCCGGTGGACCGCGGGCACGCACGGCCGACGCCCGCTGTTCGCCCCGGGCGCGGGCGCCGCACGCTCCGGCACGCGGGCACGCGGACCGCGCACGCGGGCACGGGCACGGGCGGCCGTTCGCCGTGGGCGATTACGCCGGGAGCCGACCCGCCGCCGGCTCTCCCCCGCCGAGCGCACCATTGCGGCATGCGACTACTGATTCTTGGCGGAACCGACTTCGTCGGAAGGGTGATGGCCGAGGAGGCCGTCGCCGCAGGTCACGAGGTCACCGTGCTGAGCCGCGGCACCAGTCCCGCGCCACCGGGCGTACACGCGCTCGTCGGCGACCGCGAGAGGGACGACGGACTCGACGCCCTCAACGGCGGCGAATGGGACGCCGTCTGTGACACCTGGACCGGCGCGCCCAGGGTGGTGCGCCGCTCGGCCGCACTGCTCGCGGACCGGGTCGCCCACTACGTCTACGTCTCCACCCGTTCCGTCTACGCCCAACCGACACCGGCCGGAGCGGACGAGGACGCGCCCCTGGTGGACGCCTCCCCCGACGCCGGGTTCATCGACTACCCGGCCAACAAGCGCGGCGGTGAGCTGGCCGTACAGGAGTCCTTCGGCGACCGCGCACTGCTGCTGCGTGCCGGCCTGATCCTCGGCCGCTACGAGAACGTGGGCCGGCTGCCGTGGTGGCTGCGGCGGATCGCACGGGGCGGGCGGGTCCTGGCGCCGGGGCCCCGTGATCTGCCGCTGCAGTACATCGACGCCCAGGACCTGGCGCGCTGGACGCTCCGGGCCGTGGACGCGGGTGTCGGCGGGGCGTTCAACACCGTCTCCCCGTCGGGGCACGCCACCATGGGCGAGCTGCTGGCCACCTGTGTCCAACTCACCGGTTCCGACGCGGAGTTGGTGTGGCTCACGCCCGAGGAGATCGAGGCGGCCGGCCTGGAGCCGTGGAACCAGCTGCCGGTCTGGATTCCGCCGGGCGAGCTCCACGACACGATGCACCGCGCCGACGTGAGCCGCGCGCTGGCGGCCGGACTGCGCTGCCGGCCGCTGCGCGAGACGGTCGCCGACACCTGGGAGTGGCTCTCCGCGGGGCCTCCGGTCGAGCTCACCCACCCCCGCCGGGCCACCGGTCTCACCCCTCGGGAGGAGGCCGAGGCGCTGGCCGGGCGCTGAACCGCCACGAGCACCGCTCCCGGCCCGGACACCGCGGGAACACGCCGAGCCGCCCACCACTTCCCGAAGGAGGTGGTGGGCGGCTCGTTGTTCACTCGACCCCTGAGCGGGGGTCAGCCGTGGTGAGCGATGCTCACTTGGCGGCCTCACCGGTGCCGACGTTCAGCAGCACGTTGTCGGTGTCCGCACCCGGGTTGGTGATGGCGTCCTTGGTGCCGGCCTCGACGAGCGCGGCCTCGACGTCGGCCGGGGCGGCCTCGCCGTTCTCACCGAGGTACAGCGCCGCGGCGCCGGCCACGTGCGGGGCGGCCATCGAGGTGCCCGAGATGGTCTCGACCTCGTCCGGACCACCGATCCAGGGAGCGGTGATGTCCGAGCCCGGCGCGTAGATGTCCACGACCGAACCGTAGTTGGAGAAGTCGGACTGCTCGTCGGCGTCCGTGCTGGAGGCGACGGTGATGCCGTCCTCCACACGGGCCGGCGAGCCCTGACCGGCGTCGCTGGACTCGTTGCCCGCGGCGAGGGTGTAGGTGATGCCCGCGTCGATGGACTTCTGGACGGCGGCGTCCAGCGCCTCGTCCGCGCCGCCACCGAGCGACATGTTGGCGACGGCCGGGCCCGAAGCGTTCTCGGTGACCCAGTCGATGCCGGCGATGACGCCCTCGGTGGTGCCCGAGCCGCCGTCGTCCAGCACGCGGACCGCGACGACGTCGGCCTTCTTGGCCACACCGTGCGCGGCACCGGCGATGGTGCCGGCGACGTGGGTGCCGTGACCGTTGCCGTCGTCCGCGTCCTCGTCACCGTCGACCGCGTCGAAGCCGTGGGTCGCACGGCCCTCGAAGTCGGAGTGCTCGATGTTCACACCGGTGTCGATGACGTAGGCGGTGACGCCCTCACCCGCGCTGTCCGGGTAGTTGTAGGCGTTGTCGCCCTCGGTCTCGGCCTGGTCGATACGGTCCAGACCCCACGACGGCGGGTTGTCCTGCGTCGCGTTGATCGAGAACTTCTTGTTCTGCACGACCTTGTCGACGGCCGGGTCGGCGGCGAGGTGCTTGGCCTCGCTCTCCGAAAGGCCCTTGGCCGAGAAGCCGTTGATGGTGGAGCCGTAGGTCTTGCTGACCTTGCCGCCGTACTCGGACACCAGGTCCTTGCCGGCCTTGGCCGCGCCGACCTGGCCGTCCTTCAGCAGAACGACGTAGCTGCCGTCGATGGCACCCTTGGCGTCGGTACCGAAGACGGTGCCCTCCGCCTGGGACGCACCGGCGGGCAGTGCCATCAGGGTGGCACCGGCGGCAACGGCGACTGCTGCACCGATGGCCAGGGACATACGGCGCTTGGAGCTCTTGTGTTGAGCCATGACGAGGGTCCTCCTCGTAATTCTGTGGGGGGCGGTCGCTGCGCCACGGACGTGGTCGTCGTCACGCAGCAGTCGAACCGGCAAGGCAGTTGGGGTCGCCCTCAGCGGGAGATCCCGACCTCACCCCGTTCGGTTGGTTCGCAACTCTGACCGAAAGAGCCCCCTGGCTCAACCATTAGCCGTACGTGTGACATACACAACATTCTTGCGTAACTTCATAGCAGCATAAGGAAGTTGAAAAGCGACACCCTGGGCGATTCCAGCCCCCGGCAGACGAGCCGACACCAATCCGGATGCACGACCAACCTGTGGAGTTCGAGCCGGAGTTGCCGTTCGCCGCATCGAAATCGGACAGCAGTCGGGCAGCCGGCGCACCCATTGCCCCGGCTTTGCCCCGACTTTGACGCGCCTTTGCACCGAGCGCACTGCCCGCCGCACCCACAGACGTTCACAGACGCTCGAACACCCGAACACCCGAACACCCAGACCCCGGATGCTCGGACACGCGGACACGCGAACACCGGGCGCCCGAACACGCGGACGCCCGAACACGGGGCGACATCCGCCGATGCGTGGCGGGGGCTCGGTGTTCGTCGGCGACTTCGCGCTGCGCGACTTCGCGCTGCGCCACCCCGAGCCGTGCGGACACCCGCCACACGGGCTCGCCGGATCAGGAGACCGAGCGGGCATCCTTCCAGGCCGCCTCGAACTCGTCCCAGTACGTACCGAACAGGCCGTCGTCCTCGCTCCGGTACCCGCCCGGACGGGTGTCGCTGTCGTGCCGGAGCGGCGCCCGGCCTCCGCCGCGCAGCACCAGCACCGGCGCCTCCATCCCGCGCGAGCGGCGCAGATAGGACTGCACCACGGCCAGGCCGTCCGGTCCGTCGCCGTCCACCATGTACGCGGTGAAGCGCGGGGTCTCGTCCGAGACCTGGATGTCCACGGCGCCGCTGTCCCGCACCCGGGAGCGCACTCGCCGCATGTGCAGGATGTTCATCTCCACCGCACGGCTCAACTCGCCGCGTTTGAGGCCAAGTTCGCGCTCGCGTCGACGCACCGCGCTGCTGGCCGGGTTCAGGAAGAGCAGCCGCATCCGGCAGCCGGACTCGGCCAGCCGCACCAGCCGGCGCCCCGAGTAGTTCTGCACCAGCAGATTGAGACCTATCCCCATGGCGTCGATCCGGTGCGCACCGCCGAACAGGTCCTCGGCCGGCAACTGCCGCTGCAACCGCACCCGGTCGCGGTGGACCCCCACCACGTCGGAGAACCGCTCGCCCACCAACTGCTCCATGGCGTCCACCGGCAGGCGTCCGGCCGAGGGCGCGAAACTGTCCGCGGGCCCGAGCAGCTCCAACAGCCGTGCGGAGGTGCGTTCGGCCTGGGCCAGCACGGTGGCGGGCAGTGCCCGGTTGCGCGAGACCGCGCTGCGGGCCACCTCCAGTTCGTCCAGGGCGAGTTCGAGCTCACGACGCTGGTCGAAGTACTGCTCGTAGCAGGGCCAGTGCTGCACCATCAGCTCGCGCAGCTGCGGCAGCGTGAGGAAGGAGAGCAGGTTGTCGTCGGCGGGATCGAGCACATACCCCTTGCGGCGGCTCACCTCCCGGACGGCCACCGCGCGCTGCACCCACTCCTGGCCGGTGGGGCCGGCCGCCGCGACGACCCACTCCTCGCCGTGCACCGGCTCGTATATGGGACGCAGCACTCCGGCGACCACCGCGCGCAGCCGCTGCTCGACGAGGTTGAGCCAGATGTACGCCCGCCCCGCGCGCTCGGCGCGCAACCGGACCTCGGCCCAGGAGGCCGCGTCCCAGTCGAGATCGACGCCGATGTCCATGGGCCTGGCCAGCGGCACGGTCTCGGGCTGTGTGCCCGCCGCCACCGAGCCGTCCGCGGTGTCGCCGGCGCCGCGGCCCTCGGGGGCACCACTGTCACCTGACGGGAGCTGAAGCCCTCCCGAACTCACCTGCACACCTGCCTTCCGCCCCACTCCCGGACACGGAAGCCTACTTCTCCCCTGCCGTGCGTCACAGCAGTATCGCCCATCAACTCCCTTGGTATTGCTGATGATCCGCGTTGCTCCCGGCCACCTTCCGGCGAGCAGTGCGGACGGTCCGTGCGGCCCGCCGAATGTGGGCCGACCGCCCACCGGAGTGCGCGACTCCCGCGGGCGGCCGTCCGGGTGCGGTCAGCCCGGTTGGGGTCAGCCCGGATGGACCATGCAGTAGCGGTGCCGGTCGACCGGGTAGCCGGCGCGCGCGAACGCGGCGGCCATCGGATGGTTGCCCAGGTCCGTGGCGGCGGCTATCTCCTGGGCGCCCGCCTCCGCCAGTTGACGGGTGCACTCGGCCAGCAGGTCGTAGGAGTACCCCCTGCCGCGGTGCTCCGGCAGGACACCGATGAACCCGACGATCGGACGGTTCGGATTGCGGGCGGGCGCCTGGAAGCCGACCACCTCGCCGTCCGGCGTGCAGGCCACCCGCCACCATTCCCTGGGCGAGGGGCACCAGTTGAGGAACTCCAGCTCCTCGCGCGCCGCCCGCGCCGGATCGCCGGCGGCCTGTTCGTGGGCGTCCAGACTGCCCTGCTGGATTCGTGTCAGCAGTTCCAGTACGACCTCGTCGTCCGGCTCCGGGCGGAAGACCAGCCGGTCTCCGCGCTCGGGCAGCCCGTCGGCGGGCGTCCATAGGTAGGTGAAGCGTTCGACCAGCTCGCGGTAGCCGGCCGAACGCGCCGCCTCGATACGGCTGTTGGCCTCGGCGTACACCCGCGGATCGGCGCGCCAGCCGGCCGGCAGGATCAGTTCGTACTCGGGGTGGCGCGGCATCGCGCGCAGCAGCTCGACACCGGCCTCCTGGTCGGGACAGTCGAACCAGTCGAGCACCAGGGGCTCCTGGTCCTCCGGGGCCGCCCACCAGGCGGCCCGGGCGACGACGACGCCCTCGCGCTCGGCGACCCACGTCCATTCGGGGCGGTACTCGCCGCCCTCGGCGAGAGTGCGGTAGGGACGGCCCAGCAGCGGCCTGCCCACCAGGCCGGCGTCGGGCAGGGAGGTGAAGACGGCACGCGCCTCGGACTCGGCGAGCGTGCGAACGACCAGAGTGGTCAAGGGAGTTCCTTCCGGAAGGGCGAAGCAGCGCCCCCGGTCAGATCCGTGACGCCCGGTGCGACGGACGGGAGCGTGGAATGCGGTGGATCGGCATCGGGCTCGCCCCCTTCCTCTGTCTCTGTCGTGCGACTGCGAGCGTCGCCGTGACCGTACTCCGTGCCGTGCGCGTTGCGCATCTGCTTTTCGTCGCGCAGCACGGGGCAACCCCTCCCGAACCCCGTCCGCTTCGGCACATCCGTGACGCGCGGCGGCGTACGGGCCCGGGTTCGGCGGCTGCGCACCCCCGAACCCGTCTGGACAGTGACCGAAGCGACCGGAAGAATGCCTGTCCATGACCTCGCTCGAATTCCGTGCCGTCCCGCCGCGTCTTTCGGATGCGGAGCGGGACCAGGCGCTGAGCCTGCTGCGGGAGAGCGCGGTGCGGGGCCAGGTCTCCCAGGACACGTTCGCGAGCCGGGTGGAGCTGATCCTCCAGGCGCAGAGCGCCGACGAGCTGCACAAGGTGCTCCACGACCTCGGGCGCCCCCAACTCCTGCCCGCCGAGGGCCCGATGGTCCGCGCGGTCTCGCGGATGGCCTCCCTGCGCGGCAGGCTCCGCCGGGCATGGACGGCCGAGGACCTGCCCGAGCTGCTGCTGCCCGCCTCCGGGCCGTACGCGCTCTCCATCGGTCGCGCTCCGGGATCGATCCTGCGCCTGACCGATCACACGGTCTCGCGGGCACACGCGCAGGTCCGCTACACCGGGCAGGGCTGGACGCTGCGCGACCTCGGCTCCTCCAACGGCACCTGGGTCAACGAGCGGCGCATCACCGGCGCCGTCACCGTACGGCCCGGCGACCGGGTGCGGTTCGGACGGGTGGGCTTCCGGCTCACCGCCCCCTGATTCCCCGTCAACCCGTGATTCCCCGTCAATCCGCCCGCGTCCGGGGGTGGTTCGGCCCTGACCACTGGCTCCACCACCACCGACCCGCCTCCACCGCGCGCGGGTTCGCGCTCCGGGGCCGCTCAACGGGCCCCGGAGCGGGCGGAGTTCAGCCGTCCGTCACCGGAGTCAGCCGCAGCGAGACGCTGTTGATGCAGTAGCGCTGATCGGTCGGCGTCGGGTAGCCCTCGCCCTCGAAGACGTGCCCCAGATGGGACCCGCAGCGCGCACAGCGGACCTCGGTGCGGGTCATCCCCATGGAGGTGTCGCTGAGCAGCTCCACGGCGTCGCTGCTCGACGGGTCGTAGAAGCTCGGCCAGCCGCAGTGCGAGTCGAACTTGGTGCCGGAGCGGAAGAGCTCGGCCCCGCAGGCGCGGCACTCGTACACGCCCTCGGTCTTGCTGTCGGTGTACTCACCGGTGAACGCCGGCTCGGTGCCGGCCTGGCGCAGCACCCGGTACTCCTGCGGGCTGAGCTCCGCCCGCCACTGCTCGTCGGTCTTCTCGATCTCGTAGGCCATCAGCGCTCTCCCTCTTCGGACGCGGCCAGCCGGGTCAGAATGCGGGGGCCGAGGTCGGTGACGTCCCCGGCGCCCATGGTGAGAACGAGATCGCCGGGCTTGACCATTCCCGCCAACACCTGCGGGATCTGCTCCGCGCCGTCGACGGCCTGGACGTCCGCGCCCGCCTGCCGGGCCGCGTCGATGATCAACTCGCTGGTGACACCGGGGATCGGGTCCTCCCGGGCGGGATAGATCTCCAGCACCAGCGAGGCGTCCGCCAGCGCCAGCGCCGCGCCCATCTCGGTGCCCAACTCCTGTGTGCGGCTGAAGAGATGGGGCTGGAAGACGACCAGCACACGACCCTTCTCACCCGCGGCACCCGCAGCGCCGTCCGCACCGCCCGCGCCGTCCACGATCTCCGCGCCGTCGGCGCCGAGCGCGCCGCGGATCGCCTCCAGATCGGCGGTCATCTCGGTGGGGTGGTGGGCGTAGGAGTCGATCACCTGCACCCCGGCCGCCTCGCCCTTGAGCTGGAGGCGCCGCTTGACCCCGGTGTAGGACGCCAGCGCGGGGGCGAGCTCGGCCACCGGCACGCCCGCGGCGGCAGCCACCGTGAGAGCGGCGACGGCGTTGTGCGCGTAGTGCCGGCCGGGGACGGAGACGGCCAGGTGCACGTCCCCGTCGGCGAGGTCGGCAGCGGCGCCGCCGAAACGCACGACGACTTCGCTGCTCAGCCCGCGCGGCCGTACCGAGAGAACCCGGACGTCCGCCTGCTCCGACTCGCCGTAGGTGAGGACGGCGACGTCCGAGCGGGCGCGAACCCTGGCGGTCAGCTCTCGCGCGCCTTCCTGGTCGGCGTTGACGACCAGGGTGCCGCCAGGCTCGATCCGGTCGACGAAGATCTCGAAGGACTCGTGGATCTCCTCCATCGAGGCGTAGTTGGCGTGGTGGTCCAGCTCCGCGTTGAGGACGACGGCGACCCGGGGTGCGTACCGGTGGAAGCTGCGGTCGCTCTCGTCCGCCTCGGCGACGAAGAGGTCGCCCGCGCCCTGGTGGGCGTTGCTGCCCGGCTCGTCGAGGTCGCCGCCGATGGCGAAGGAGGGGTCGAGCCCCAGGGTGCGCAGGCCGACGGCGAGCATCGAGGTGGTGGTCGTCTTGCCGTGGGTGCCGGCGATCGCGAGGGCGCGGGTGCCGTCCATCAGCGCGGCGAGCGCGTCCGAGCGGTGGACGACCGCGACACCGCGCTCGGCGGCGGCGACGAGCTCGGGGTTGTCCTCACGGATCGCGGAGGAGACGACGACACAGGTGGCGTCGGGTGCCAGATGCTCGGCGGCGTGGCCGATGCGGACGGTGGCACCGAGCGACTCCAGCGCTTCGGTGACCGGCGACCCCTTGGCGTCGCTGCCGGCGACCCGGGCGCCGCGCTGGGCGAGGATCTTCGCGATGCCCGACATCCCGGCTCCGCCGATGCCGATGAAGTGCGGCCGTTCCATCGAGGGCGGGATCGCCGGTGCCATAGATTCAGTCTCCCTGGTCGTCGCTGTCGGCTCCGATTGTCGCACCCGGACGCCCGTCGTCGGCCCCGCGGCCCGGCGTGGGCGGCGCACCGGCCGATACAGCTCGCACCCACCCGCGCCACGCGCGGGACGCACCTCACTCCGAGTGCGCGAAGAGCTTGAGCACGGGTACGCCGACCCGGTGCCTGGCCCTGGACGCCCAGTCGCGGTGGAAGAACTCCTCCACGAAGTGCGGTGCGGTCAGCACGATCACCTCGTCCGCGCCGACCTCCTCGACGACCGCGGTCAGCGCGTCGAGCGGATGACTGTCCACCACCCGGCCCTCGGCCCCGAACCCGAGCTCGCGCAGGGAGCGCACCGAGTGCTCCAACGCCACCCGGGCGGGCTGCCCGGCCTCGTCGCCCTCGGGCTCGTCGGCCTCGCGCACCGCGTCCTCCAACTCGCCGAGCGCCACGTCGTCCAGCGCGCGCAGCAGCCGGTCCTGGTGACCGCGCGGCTGCATCAGCACGAAGAAGGTGACGTCCTCCTCGCCGTGGAGGGTGCCGACCATCTCCACGTCGGTGGGCACCAGGGGCTTCTCGATCATCAGTACGGTCGTGAACACGGTGGCGCCCTTCTTCTCGCGGTCGGCTCGGAGCCGGGGCGGAGTCCGCGCTCCCACACCCGCGCGGATCTTCCGAGGTGTCGCTGTCCGCTTGTCGCTGTCGGTATGCCGCTGTCCGTATGCCGCTGTCCGTCCAAGCTAAGCGGAATGCCTTATTCCGGCGATTGCCGCACCCTGCGGTAGCGCGTGAAGAGAAAGCCGGCCTCCTCCAGCAGCGAGTCCAGTGCGAAGTCCGAGGGAAGCTCAAGGTCCGGGCCGTGCGCGATCCGCGGGGCGCCGCCGGCCACCAACCGGGGCGCCACGGTCAGGCACAGCTCGTCCAGTACGTCGGCGGCGGCGAACTGCCCCAGCAGCGCCGGGCCGCCCTCGGTGAGCTGCCGCCGCAGTCCGCGTGCGCCCAGCAGCGCGGGTACGCGGTCCACCTCCACCGCCGCGCCCTCCCCGGCGAGCACCACCTCGACCCCGGCCCCGCGGGCCGCGGCCAGCCGGTCCGGCGGCGCCCCGGCGCCCGTGACCAGCAGCGTCGGAGTCGTGGGCGAGGTGAACAGTGGGCTGTCGAAGTCCAGATCGAGTCCGGAGGTGACCACGGCGATCGCCGCCGCCGGGGTCTGGCCCGCCGCCGCCCGCCGCTGCGCGAACGCCTCCCGCGGCTTGGCGCCCCCGTAGCCCTCCTGCCGCACGGTCTGCGCACCCACCACGACGACGTCCGCCAGCGCCCGCAGTACGCCGAAGATCCGCATGTCGGCAGCGCAGGAGAGGGGTTGGGAGCGGCCGTCGTGATGTGCGGCGCCGTCCAAGGAGGCCACCATGTTGCCGCGCAGCCAGAACTGCCCCTGCTCCAGCGGCGGATAGGCGTACCCGTCGGCGATTTCCGTCAGGCTCCACTGCCGGTCGGCCGTGCTCGGCTCCGCCGCCTCGGGCGCGGTGGAGCCCGGTGCCTCCCCGCCGGACGGAGCGCTTCGTGCGGCCGGCTCGTGCCGCGCGGACGGCTCGGACACGGGACCGGCGAGGGGGAACAGACGTCGCATGGCCGCAGTGTGGCACGGGACACCATGGCCCGGCGGGCGGCCCCGAGCACCGTAGAGTGAGGAGAGTGTCAAGTGTCGCGCCCCGATCCGCAGAAATCTCCGGTCCCGCAGCCGGCCGTCCCGCGTCGCAGGAGGAGACCCCGCACTCGCTGTGCGAGCGGGAGCCGCATGTGCCCGCGGAGCGGCTGGTCGCCGAGATGGTGCCCCCGCCCCGCTTCGGCGAGGTGCGCTTCGACACCTACATCCCGGACCCGCAGCAGCCGAGCCAGACCGAAGCGGTACGGGTGCTCGAGGACTTCGCCCGCGGCCTGGACGGGGCGTCGGCGACCGGGAGCGGCAAACGCCGCTGGTTCCGTCGTGAGCCCAAGCCCTCCGGGAACGGGCCGCGCGGGGTCTACCTCGACGGCGGATACGGCGTCGGCAAGACCCATCTGCTCGCCTCGCTGTGGCACGCCACTCCGGCCGACCCCGCGCACAAGGCGTTCGGCACCTTCGTGGAGCTGACCAATCTGGTGGGCGCGCTGGGATTCCAGCAGACCGTCCGCACGCTCAGCGACCACCGGCTGCTGTGCATCGACGAGTTCGAGCTGGACGACCCGGGCGACACCGTGCTCGTCTCCAGCCTGCTGAGCCGGCTGGTCGAGGAGGGGGTGGCGCTCGCCGCGACCTCCAACACGCTGCCCGGCAGGCTCGGCGAGGGCCGGTTCGCCTCGGCCGACTTCCTCCGCGAGATCCAGGGGCTGGCCGCGCACTTCCGGCCGCTGCGCATCGACGGCGAGGACTACCGCCACCGCGGTCTGCCGGAGGCGCCGAAGCCCCACGACGAGGACACCGTGACCCGGGCCGCGTACCGTACGCCCGCCGCCAGCCTGGACGACTTCCCGAGCCTGCTCAACCACCTCTCCCGGGTGCACCCCAGCCGTTACGGCGCGCTCTGCGAGGGCGTGGACGCCGTATGCGTCACCGGGGTCGAGCCGGTGCCCGACCAGTCGACGGCGCTGCGGCTGGTGGTGCTGGCCGACCGCCTCTACGACCGTGAGGTGCCGGTGCTGGCCTCCGGGCGGCCGTTCGACGAGCTGTTCAGCGAGGAGATGCTGCGCGGCGGCTACCGGAAGAAGTACTTCAGGGCGATATCGCGGCTGACCGCGCTCGCCCGGGACGCCGGCCGGCTGGTGGACGACTCGCGCTGAGACCGCGCCGCCGTCCCCGTCGGACGGAGGGGAACTCCCCGTCCGACCGCGACGTTCTACCGCATGAGGCCCTGCAGCTCCCCCGACTGCAGGGCCTCACCACTGTCCGCGGCCGACCGCCCTCGGGACGGCGGCCGCGGTGAGTGCGGCGGCCGTCAGGCGAGCCCGGCGATCAGATCGCCGACCTCCTTGCGGCGCCCGGTGTAGAACGGCACCTCCTCGCGCACGTGCATCCGGGCCTCGGAGGCGCGCAGATGACGCATCAGGTCCACGATCCGGTGCAGCTCGTCGGCCTCGAAGGCGAGGATCCACTCGTAGTCGCCCAGCGAGAAGGACGCCACCGTGTTGGCGCGCACATCGGGGTAGCCGCGCGCCATCTTGCCGTGGTCGGCCAGCATCCGGCGACGGTCCTCGTCCGGCAGCAGGTACCAGTCGTAACTGCGGACGAAGGGGTAGACGCTGATGTAGTCGCGGGCGCGCTCGTCGGCCAGGAACGCCGGGATGTGCGATTTGTTGAACTCGGCGGGCCGGTGCAGCGCCATGTTCGACCAGACCGGCTCCAGCGCGCGACCCAGCTTGGTGCGGCGGAAGCGGTTGTAGGCGTCCTGGAGTGCGTCGGAGGTCTCGGAGTGCCACCAGATCATCACGTCCGCGTCCGCGCGCAGCCCGGAGACGTCGTAGGTGCCGCGCACCGTGACGTCCTCGGCGTCGAGCCGCGCGAACAGCTCCTCGACCTCCTCGGCCCAGCCGGAACGGTCGTCGGGCAACACGTCCCGCAGCCGGAACACGGACCACAGGGTGTACCGGATGGTCTCGTTGAGGTCCTTCGCCTTCTTGCCGGCGTGGGGTGATTTCTCCGAAGCAGCAGTCATGGCCCCATTCTCGCGCGCCGCCGCGAGCACTCTGCACCGGCCTCCCGCGTACGCGGACGCCCGCGGCCGGCGCCGCTCAGACCAGATGCGTACGGGCCCCGACCGAGGTCACGACCTCGTCGACCGCGCGGCTCGCCGACGCCACGCACGCCGGGATGCCGACCCCGTCGTACGCCGCACCGCAGACCGCCAGCGCCGGCCGCGCCGCGACCGCCGCGCGGATGCGCGCCACCCGCGCCAGCTGCCCGACCGGGTACTGCGGCAGGCCCTGCTCCCAACGCGTCACGCGCTGTCCCACCGGACGGGCGTCGATGCCGGTCGCCTCGCGCAGATCGTCGAGCGAGAGCCGCAGCAGCTCCTCGTCGTCCCGCTCGTACGCGCCGCGTTCGCCGTGGCGGCCCACGGAGGTGCGGACCGCGAACAGCTCCGGATCGCTCGCCGAGACCCAGTCCCACTTGTTGCCCACCAGGGTGGCCGCCTTGATGGTGCGTCCGTCCACCGGCGGGACGAGGAAGCCGCTCCCGCCCGGCAGCCCGGCCAGGTCGCGGCGGCGGAACACGTACGAGCAGAGCGCCGTGGCCGCGTACTCAACGGAGTCCAACTCGACTGCCGCACGGGGGACTTCGGCACGCAGCAGCCGCGCAGCCGGCCCTGCGGGCAGCGCCACGACGACGGCGTCCGCGCGCCGCACCGTGTCGGTGCACTCCAGCTCCCAGCCCTCGCCGGTACGCCGCAGAGCCCGTGCCCCGACGCCGGTCAGCACCGTGCCGCCGGCCGCGCGCACGGCGCTCGCCACCGCCTCGGGCAACCGCCCCACGCCGCCCTCGATGCCCAGGAAGACCGGTGGTGCGACCTCGCCGGCCGCCTCCCTCGCCAGCGCAGCCGCGCGGGTCGCCGACTGAACCGAGCGCACCGCACCCATCAGCGTGCGTTCCTCGGTGGCGGCGGTGTAGAGCTGGGGAACGGCCGCGCGCAGCGAGATCCGGTAGGCGTCACCCGCGTACACCCCGCCGAGCAGCGGCTCCACCAGCCGGTCGACCACCTCGCGCCCCAGCCGCGAGGCGACGTACTCGCCGACGGCTACGTCCTCACCGAGGTCGGAGGGCGGCATGACGGCGTCCTCGGCGATACGGGCCAGCCCCTCGGGGGAGACCACGCCGCGCACGCTCTCCGCGGTGCCCGGAACCCCCATCACATGTCCCTGGGGCATGGGCCGGATCTCGCCCCTGGTCCAGATCGCTCCGCCCGCGACGTTCGGCGGGCGGAGCGCCTCGCCGAGTCCGACCTCGCGGGCGAGTCGGACGGCCTCCGGCCGGCGGGCGAGCATCGCCTCCGCGCCGAGATCGACGGTGACTCCGGCGACCTTGCCGCGGCGCAGCTTGCCGCCGAGCCGGTCGCCGGCCTCCACCAGCGTCACCGTGAAACCGCGGCCCAGCAGTTCGTGGGCCGCCGCGAGGCCGGCGATGCCGCCGCCGACGACCAGTGCGTGCGGCGGCGCGGCCTCAGCGCGCGGTGCGCTCATGGACATGGGCGACGAGACGGGTCAGCGCCTCGGGGTCGGTGTCGGGCAGTACGCCGTGGCCGAGGTTGAAGATGTGCCCCTCCAGCCCCTCGGCGGCCCGGAGCACCCGGTCCGCCTGCTCGGCGACGGCGCTGTGCGGGGCGAAGAGCACCGCCGGGTCGATGTTGCCCTGCAGCGCACGGCCGGGGCCGACCCTGCGGGCCGCCTCGTCCAGCGGGACGCGCCAGTCGACGCCGACGACGTCCGCTCCCGCCTCCCCCATCAGACCCAGCAGCTCGCCGGTGCCGACGCCGAAGTGGATGCGCGGCACGCCGTAACCGGCCACCGCGTCGAAGACCTTGACCGAGGCAGGCATGACCCGCTGTCGGTAGTCCTCGGGGGCGAGCGCTCCCACCCAGGAGTCGAAGAGCTGCACCGCGCTCGCGCCCGCCTCGATCTGCACCGAGAGGAAGGATGCGGTGATCCCGGCGAGCCGGTCGAGCAGCTCCGCCCACAGCTCCGGGTCGCCGTACATCATCGCCTTGGTGTGCTCGTGGTTGCGGGACGGGCCGCCCTCCACGAGGTAGCTGGCGAGAGTGAACGGGGCGCCGGCGAAGCCGATGAGCGGGGTGCCGCCCAGCTCCCGGGTCAGCATCCCGATCGCCTCGGTCACGTACGGCACGTCGTCCGGACCGAGCGGACGCAGCCGCTCCAGGTCCGCGCGGCTGCGGATGGGCTGCGCCACGACGGGGCCGACGCCCGGCTTGATGTCCAGATCGATGCCGATGGCCTTGAGCGGCACCACGATGTCGCTGAAGTAGATGGCCGCGTCCACGCCGTGGCGGCGCACGGGCTGGAGCGTGATCTCGGTGACCAGGTCGGGCCGCATGCAGGAGTCGAGCATGGCGATGCCCTCGCGCAGCTTGCGGTACTCCGGCAGCGATCGGCCGGCCTGCCGCATGAACCAGACAGGGGTGTGCGGCACCGGTTCTCGGCGACAGGCCTTGAGGAAGGCGGAGTCTGCGGTCGCGCTCGGCGGGCCCTTCGGGCGGTCATCGGCAGTCACGCGTCCGAGTCTCCCACGGGCTCCGACATGCCGAGCACGCGCCGGGTGTTCCTACCGTCGCACACGGTCCGTAGCCCTTACCCTTCGGCCCATGGCAGCGGCACGAGCACAGGCGGCGGAGGGTATGAACGACGACGGGGAGGCCGTGCCGACGGCGTTTCGGAACGCCGTGGCGACTCTGGACGAGATCACTCCCCGCACGGAGATCCGGCTCGACCCGCTGCCCGCCCCCAAACGTCTGGCTCCCTACGCGTTCGCCCTGGAGGCGTCGCTCGGCGTCGACGACGAGGAACTGGCCGACGGCCGCTTCGTGCTGCTGCACGACCCGCAGGGCCAGGACGCCTGGCACGGCACGTTCCGCGTGGTGACGATGGCCCGCGCCGAGCTGGAGCCGGAGATGGCCGCCGACCCGCTGCTGCCCGAGGTGACCTGGTCGTGGCTGACCGGCGCGCTCCAGGCCCGCCGGGTTCCGTACGGCGCCTCCAGCGGCACCGTCACCCGCGCTTCCTCGCACTACTTCGGCGGGCTGGCGGACCGCGAGGCGCAGGCGGAGATCGAGATCCGCGCCTCCTGGTCCCCGGCGGGGCACGGCTCCTCGATCACCGGACAGCTGGACGCGGGGGCCCATCTGATGGCGTGGTGCGAGCTGCTGGCCCAGTGCGCCGGCCTGCCGCCGGAGAGCAGCCCCGAGGCGGGCGTCGTACAGCTCCCCCAGCGTCGCGGGCCCCAGCCGGGCTGACCCCGGACCCGGGCTGCCCGCTCCCGTCGTCCGCAGCGTCACCGCGTCGCGCGTCAGCGCATCACCGCGCCTCGCCCTGCCGCCGGCCTGCCACCGCCCTGTCGTACGCCCTGCCGCCGCTCGGGTTCGGCGCGACCCCTGTCCCGTCCGCAACATCCGGCAGGGCGTACGACGATCCGGGCAGGTGCGCGATTTTCAGCCGCGCCTCTGGTGGATTCACGCCGTTCTCGACACGGATTTCCCGAGGCTCGCGCGCGCCGCACACCACGGAAACGCGGGCCCGTATTCGGACAGCCGAGGGGAACGGACCGGGCGCCGACTCGACCTTCTGTCCGATTTGCGAGATTTGTACTCACTCGTTCGTGATCTTCCCCTAAAGCAGCCCGGGAGAGCTGCCGAAGGTTTGGTTGACCCTTCCACGAGGGATCGTCCCCGGCTTCACCCCCGAGCCGGCCGTCCCCAATCTCCTCTCCCAGGAGGCCCGGTGTCTGTTCTCCTCGAGCACCCCACAAGCCTGGTCGCCTACCGCCCGAACAAGCCGACGGCCATGGTCGTCATGGCTGACCCCCGAGTCCGTTCCACCGTCACCCGCCATCTGTGGGCGCTGGGCGTACGGGACGTGATCGAGGCGTCGTCGGTCGCGGAGGCGCGTCCACGAGTAGGCAACCCACGAGACATCTGCGTCGCCGAGGTCCACCTCCCCGACGGGTCCGGCCTCACGCTGCTGTCCGAGACCCGCGCGGCGGGCTGGCCCAACGGCCTCGCACTCTCCGCAGCCGACGACATCGGCGCCGTACGCCACGCCCTGGCCGGCGGCGTCAAGGGCTACGTCGTCACCGGCACCCGCAACAACCTCGCCGTGGGCCACCGTCCCGGCGCCGCCCAGATCGGCATGGCCGCCGCGCGGATGCACCGGCGTCCGCACGGCGCACCGGGCCACCCGGGAGGCCACCGGGAGCTGTCCGGCCGTGAGGTCGAGGTGCTGCGCCTGGTCGCCGAAGGCCAGTCGAACAAGGCGATCGGTGTGTCGATGGGCCTGTCCGCGCTCACCGTCAAGAGCCACCTGGCGCGCATCGCCAGGAAGCTCGGCACCGGTGACCGCGCCGGAATGGTCGCCGTCGCACTGCGCACCGGCATCATCCACTGAGGAGGCCGACCGGCCCGCAGCCGGAGCCGAGCGCTCCCCCGGGGCCTCCGGTCGGCCGCCCGAACCACCGGACCGACTGACCGACCCATCGCCGGCGAGACCCGCCGCACCCGAGCACCTGCCGACGGACCCTTCCGCCGGCAGGTGCTTCGCTCATCACCGGCCCGGCTACCCTTGCCTGGTGACCGAAGCCCATGAGACCGCGCGAGAGAAGACGACAGCAGCCACCGCACAGGACGACGGTTCCGCGGCCGAGGGCCCGGCGCCGGTACCCCTGCTCGCGCCCCGGGAGGGCACCCCGGAGGTCACCGCGTCCGCCGACGCCCTCGCCGAGGTCGTACGGGCGTTCGCCGCGGCCGAGGGCCCCGTCGCCGTGGACGCCGAGCGCGCGTCCGGCTACCGCTACGGCCAGCGCGCCTATCTCGTGCAGCTGCGCCGCGAGGGTGCGGGGACGGCGCTGATCGACCCGATCGCCTGCCCCGATCTGACTTCGCTGCACGAGGCGCTGGCCGACACCGAGTGGGTTCTGCACGCCGCGACGCAGGACCTGCCGTGTCTGCGCGAGACCGGCATGGTCCCCAGCCGGCTCTTCGACACCGAGCTGGCGGGCCGACTGGCGGGCTTCGCCAGGGTGGGTCTCGGCGCCATGGTCGAGAACGTCCTGGGATACAGCCTGGAGAAGGGCCATTCCGCGGCCGACTGGTCCACCCGTCCGCTGCCCGATCCCTGGCTGCGGTACGCCGCGCTCGACGTGGAGCTGCTCACCGATCTGCGCGACGCGCTGGAGGAGGAGCTCCGGGAGCAGGGCAAGCTGGAGTGGGCCCACCAGGAGTTCGAGGCGATCGCCTCCGCTCCCCCGCCGCCGCCCCGCAAGGACCCCTGGCGGCGCACCTCGGGAATGCACAAGGTCAGGCGGCGCCGACAGCTCGCCGTCGTGCGGGAGTTGTGGACCGCGCGCGACGAGGTGGCGAGGCGGCGGGACATCTCGCCGGGCAAGGTCCTCTCGGACGCCGCGATCGTGGAGTGCGCACTGAACCCACCGGCGGACGTGCGGGCGATGGCCGCGCTGCCCGGTTTCGGCAACCGCGCCGGTCGCCGCCAGCTGGGGCAGTGGCAGGAGGCGGTCGACCGGGCGCTGGCACTGACCGAGCAGGAGCTGCCGGTCCAGGTCAAGCAGCCCAGCGGCCCGCCGCCGCCCCGCTCCTGGGCGGACAAGGACCCGGCCGCCGCGGCCCGGCTGTCGGCCGCGCGGTCCGCGATCAGCTCGCACGCCGAGCGGCTGCGGATGCCCCAGGAGAATCTGATCACCCCCGACACGGTGCGGCGGCTCTGCTGGGAGCCGCCGGCCGACCCGTCGCCGGAGAGCGTCGCCGAGGTCCTGCGCGGTCTCGGGGCCCGCCCCTGGCAGATCGAGCAGACGCTCCCGCTGCTCGTGGGCGCGCTCACCGCACAGTCCTGAGGCTTCCGGGCCGTCCCTCTGTGACACGCACCGCACAGCTTCGCCGGGCCCTGGCCTTGCCTAGCAGTTACTGGCAAGTAGCATGGGGGCAGGAAGCGTGCCGCGAGGCGGCCCGCAGTCTCCCGGGCGAAACAACCCCGGAACCCCGGCCGCACTCTGTAGGAGGAGAGCCAACGTGCCTCGTACCGCAAGGGACGTCGTCTTCGTCGACGGCGTCCGCACCCCGTTCGGCAAGGCGGGCCCCAAGGGCATCTACCACGAGACCCGCGCCGACGATCTGGTCGTCAAGTGCATCCGTGAGCTGCTGCGTCGCAACCCCGACCTGCCGCCGGAGCGCATCGACGAGGTCGCGCTCGCGGCGACCACCCAGATCGGCGACCAGGGCCTGACCCTGGGTCGTACGGCGGGCATTCTCGCCGGGCTGCCGCAGTCCGTTCCCGGCTTCAGCGTCGACCGCATGTGCGCCGGCGCCATGACCGCGGTGACCTCCACCGCCGGTTCGGTCGCCTTCGGTGCCTACGACGTGGTCGTGGCCGGCGGTGTCGAGCACATGGGCCGCCACCCGATGGGCGAGGGCGTGGACCCCAACCCGCGGTTCGTCTCCGAGAAGCTGGTCGACCAGTCGGCCATGTTCATGGGCATGACAGCGGAGAACCTGCACGACCGCTTCCCGCACCTGACCAAGGCGCGCGCCGACGCCTACGCGGTGGCCAGCCAGGAGAAGGCGGCCAAGGCGTACGCCAACGGCAAGATCCAGCAGGACCTGGTGCCGGTGTCGATCCGCCGCACCAACCCCGAGGGCGGCGAGACCGGTTGGGGCCTCGCCACCGCCGACGAGCCGATGCGCCCCGGCACCACGCTGGAGAGCCTGGCCGGGCTCAAGACCCCCTTCCGGGCCCACGGCCGGGTCACCCCGGGCAACGCCGCCGGCCTCAACGACGGCGCCACCGCCTCGCTGATCGCCGCCGAGGACGTGGCCCGCGAGCTCGGGCTGCCGGTCCGGATGCGTCTGGTCTCCTACGCCTTCGCCGGTGTGGAGCCGGAGGTCATGGGCATCGGCCCGGTCCCCTCCACCGAGAAGGCCCTCGCCCAGGCAGGTCTGTCGATCGACGACATCGGCCTCTTCGAGGTCAACGAGGCCTTCGCCGTCCAGGTGCTGGCCCTGCTCGACCACTACGGCATCGCCGACGACGACCCGCGTGTGAACCAGTACGGCGGCGCGATCGCCTACGGCCACCCGCTCGCCTCCTCCGGTGTCCGGCTGATGACGCAGCTGGCCAGGCAGTTCGAGGAGCAGCCGCACGTCCGCTACGGCCTGACGACGATGTGCGTCGGCTTCGGCATGGGCGGCACCGTGATCTGGGAGAACCCGCACTTCGAAGGGGCAGGCAAGTGACCACCACCGCAGAGCTGTTGAAGGGCGCGGCCGAGCTCTTCCCCGACGAGGTCGTGACCCAGGCGCACGTACGCCACCTCGACCTTCCGCAGGGCGCCGGCCGGTTCGCGCTGATCACGCTGGACAACGGCTTCGACCACTCCAAGCCGACCACCTTCGGCCCGGCCTCGCTGGCGAACCTCAACACCGCCGTCGACCAGGTGGAGAAGGAGGCCGCGAACGGTGAGATCGTCGCCGTCGGCCTCACCGGCAAGCCGTTCATCTTCGCCGTGGGCGCCGACCTCAAGGGCGTCGAGCTGCTGAAGAAGCACGAGGAGGCCCTGGCCATCGGCAAGGGCGGCCACGACGTCTTCAAGCGCCTGTCCGGGCTGGCCGTACCGACCTTCGCGTACTACAACGGTGCCGCGATGGGCGGCGGTGTCGAGGTCGGACTGCACTGCACCTACCGCACCGTCTCCAAGGCCGTGCCGGCCTTCGGCCTGCCCGAGGTCTTCCTCGGTCTGGTGCCGGGCTGGGGCGGTTGCGCGCTGCTGCCGAACCTCATCGGTCCGGAGAGCGCCGTCAAGGTCATCATCGAGAACTCGCTCAACCAGAACCGTCAGCTCAAGGGCCCGCAGGTCTTCGAACTCGGCATCGCCGACGCGCTGTTCGAGGGTGCTGACTTCCTCGAGGAGTCGCTGAAGTGGACGGCCTCCGTCCTCAAGGGCGACATCGAGGTCGAGCGTGCCGACATCGACCGCGGCGAGGCGTGGGACAACGCCGTCGCGCAGGGCAAGGCCTTCGCGGACAGCAAGGTGCACGGCGCGGCCCCGGCCGCCTACCGTGCGCTGGACATCATCGCCGCGGCGAAGAACGGCGACCTGCGCGCCGGATTCGACGCCGAGGACAAGGCGCTGGCCGACCTCATCATGGGCGGCGAACTGCGCAGCGGCATCTACTCGTTCAACCTGGTGCAGAAGCGGGCCAAGCGGCCGGCGGGCGCGCCGGACAAGAACCTGGCCCGCCCGGTCTCCAAGGTCGGCATCGTCGGTGCCGGTCTGATGGCCTCGCAGCTCGCGCTGCTCTTCGCCCGCCGTCTCGAGGTGCCGGTCGTGCTGACCGACATCGACCAGGAGCGGGTCGACAAGGGCGTGGGCTACGTCCACGAGGAGATCGACAAGCTGCACCTCAAGGGCCGCGTCAACCAGGACGGTGCCAACCGTCTGAAGGCGCTGGTCACCGGTTCGCTCGACAAGGCCACCGCCTTCGCCGACGCGGACTTCGTGATCGAGGCCGTCTTCGAGGAGATGGGCATCAAGCAGAAGGTGTTCGCCGAGGTCGAGGCGGTCGTGCCCGAGCACGCCATCCTGGCCACCAACACCTCCTCGCTCTCGATCACCGAGATGGCCTCGCAGCTGAAGAACCCCGAGCGGGTCGTGGGCTTCCACTTCTTCAACCCGGTCGCGATCCTCCCGCTGCTGGAGATCATCCGCGCCGAGAAGACCGACGACGCCTCGCTGGCCACGGCGTTCGCCGTCGCCCGCAAGCTGCGCAAGACCTCGGTGCTGGTCAAGGACGCCCCCGCGTTCGTGGTCAACCGCATCCTGACCCGCTTCATGGGCTCGGTCCTCGGCGCCATCGACGAGGGCACCCCGGTGGAGGTCGCGGACCGCGCACTGGCACCGCTGGGTCTGCCGATGTCCCCGGTCGTGCTGCTCGACCTGGTCGGCCCGGCCGTCGCGCACCACGTCGCCGGCACCCTCAACGCCGCCTTCCCCGAGCGCTTCGGCGTCTCGGAGAACCTCGGCCGCGTCGTCGAGGCCGGCAAGCGCAACCTCTACCGCTACGACTCCGGTGCGCCGGAGCTGGACGCCGAGGTCGCCGAGCTCTTCCAGGTCGGCGACACCGTCCTGACCGAGGAGCAGGTGCGCGACCGGGCGCTGGACGCCATCGCCGAGGAGATCTTCCTCATGCTCGACGAGGGTGTCGTGGCCGAGCCGCAGGACATCGACCTGTGCCTGATCACCGGCGCCGGCTGGCCGTTCCACCTGGGCGGCATCACGCCGTACCTGGACCGCGCGGGCGTCAGCGAGCGGGTGCGGGGCCGGAAGTTCCACGCACCGGGCGTCGCCAGCGTCCCGGCGTAGGGCGCTGCTCCCGCCGGCCCCGAGGGGGCGGGGCGGGACCGGACCGCGGGCCTCGTTCGCACCTTTCGGGTGCGGGCGGGGCCCGCGGGCGCACCCGGGCTCGGCGGCAGCGCACCGGATGCCACAACGGCGCCACGGCAGCGCCACGACGGCTCCGCGGCAACGCGGGCGGACGTCCCGCCGCGGCCCGCTGCGGCCCGTCCGCGCACCCGTCACCGGGCCGCCGGGGCCGGGGTTCGGCTGACTACACTGCCGGGATGACCTACCTCATTACGGGCGGCGCCGGCTACATCGGCGCACATGTGGTCCGGGCGATGACGCAGGCGGGCGAGCCGGTCGTGGTGCTGGACGACCTCTCCAGCGGCGTACGGGAGCGGGTGCCGGCCGAGGTTCCCTTCGTGTCCGCCTCGACGCTCGACCGGGCGGCGCTGGACCGGGTGTTCGCCGAGCACGACATCCGCGGCGTCGTCCACCTCGCGGCGAAGAAGCAGGTCGGCGAATCGGTCGAGCAGCCGCTGCGCTACTACGACGAGAACGTCGGCGGGCTGCGCACCCTGCTGGAGGCCGCGGTGGCCGCCGGGGTGCGGGAGTTCGTGTTCTCCTCCTCCGCCGCGGTCTACGGCTCCCCCGAGGTCGACCCGGTCACCGAGAGCACCCCGTGTGTGCCAATGAGCCCGTACGGAGAGACGAAGCTCGCGGGCGAGTGGCTGGTGCGCGCGGTGGGCCGGGCGCACGGGATGTCCACCGCCTGCCTGCGCTACTTCAACGTCGCCGGGGCCGCGTCCCCGGAGCTCTCGGACACCGGTGTGTTCAACCTGGTCCCGATGGTCTTCGAGCGGCTGACCGACGGCGAACCGGCCCGGATCTTCGGGGACGACTACCCGACTCCCGACGGCACCTGCGTGCGCGACTACATCCACGTCGAGGACCTCGCCGACGCGCATCTGGTCGCGGCCCGCCGCCTCTCCGAGTGGGCCGGTGACGGCACTTCGCGCGATCTGACGCTCAACATCGGTCGCGGCGAGGGTGTTTCGGTGCGCGAGATGGTCGACCTCGTCGCGGAGGTCACCGGCCGTCCCGACCTGGCGGTCGATGTGACGGAGCGGCGTGCGGGCGACCCGCCGAAGGTGGTCGCCTCCGCGGAGCGGATCGCGGCCGAGCTCGGCTGGAAGGCCCGTCACGACGTACGGTCCATGGTCGAGTCGGCCTGGGCGGGCTGGTTGCTGCGCCATCCGCAGGCGGCGGGCGACCGCTGAGCAGGCGGGCGGGGAGACGGCTGTGAGCGGGGAGCGCACGGACCACGGTCCGCCGCCGCTGGTGCTGGTGGATGCGGCGAACGTCGTCGGTTCGGTGCCGGACGGCTGGTGGCGCGACCGTCACGGGGCGACCGAGCGGCTGCGCGACTCCCTGGCCGAGCGTGCGGCGCCGGGTGTGGCGGGTTTCGGTCCGCCGGTGGAGCTGGTGCTGGTGGTGGAGGGCGCCGCCCGCCGGGTGGCCTCCGCATCGGCGGTGCGGGTGGTGGCGGCGACGGGCAGCGGCGACGACCGGATCGTCGAGCTGGTGGCCGCGGCGGAACCGGGGCGAGCCGTGCTGGTCGTCACCGCCGATCGCGAACTGCGCGAGCGCGTACGGGAGTTGGGCGCGCACACCGCCGGCCCGCGCGCCGTACGGGAGGGCTGAACGCCGTACGGGTGGGTTCAACGCCGTACAGCAGGGCTGAACGCCGTGCGGGAGGGCTGAACGCCGACGGGCACGCGCAGGTCCCGGGGCGGTGAGCGCCCGCCTCAGCGCGGCGCGGCGGGTCCGCTTTCGGCGGGCTCGGGCCGGTCGGCGGGCTCCCTGGGTTCCTCGCGGTCGGCGCGCCCGGCCGGGTCCGCCCGGCCCTCGGTCCGGCCCTCGCTCCGGTCCTCGGCGTCGCTCCGGCCCTCGGCGTCGGTGCGGTCCTCGGCGTCGGTGCGGACGTAGACCACCGCACCGCTCACCACCGCCATGCGCTCGTACTCCCCGGCGAGGATGCGCTTGAGCCGCGGCATGCGGGCGGGCTCGTACGGCTGGCCCCGCGAATCGTCCACGATGACGCGCGGCGGGTCCGCCCGCAGCTCGGCCAGGAGCGTGGGCCAGGAGCCGTCCATGCCGTACCGCTCCCCCACCGTCGGACCGTCCCGACCGCCGCTGAAGTTGGTCAGCAGTCCGGCGGTGAGGTAGCGGGAGGCGGGCGGGCGGTCGGCGAGCCAGTAGTGCTCGGGGTGCATGCCCCAGAACAGCACCCGGTCCCCGGGCTCGGTACGGGTCTGTACGGCCTTGGCCAGGCGTTGGGAGTGCTCGACACCGGGATGGGTGGTGTTCGCCGCCCAGCCGACGAAGACCGTGGCGGTGACGGCGGAGCAGGTCACCGCCAGCCGCAGCCAGTCGACGGCCAGCAGCTGGAGCGCACCCGCCCCCAGCAGCGCGAGCGGCGGCAGCAGCTGGAGGTAGTAGTGGCCGAAGAAGTGGAAGCCGGTGACGACCGCGAGCCCGGAGGCCGCCAGCCACACCCAAAGGTCCGGGGTGAGCACACTGCGGTGCGCCAGCTTCCGCCGTACGACCGTGACCAGCGGAATCACCAGGCCGAGGCAACCGACTGTGAAGATCAGCGTGTTGACCAGGCCGCGGCCGAGCACATGCAGCTCCGAGCCGGTGAACGAGGCGTACGAGCCGGACCCCGTCACGGTCCAGAACAGGCTCTGCCGCACGCCCAGGAGCAGCCCGGTGGCCACCAGCGGAACGGCGAAACCGGCGAGGACGGTCAGCAGCGCGCGATGCCTGGCCCCACCGCGCGGAGTGCCCCGCCACAGCAGGAAGAGCACCGGGATCAGCACCGCACCGCCGGTCTGCTTGACCAGGAACGCGCCGGCCACCGCGATCCCCGCCGAGGTCCACCGCCCCCGGTCCGCGCACCACATGGCGGCGGCGGTGAAGGGCAGCATGAAGATCTCGAAGTTCGCGGCCTGGGCGTCCTCGGGGTTCAGCCCCACCGAGGCGAGTACGCACAGCACCGCCGCGGTGGCGCCGGCCCGGTTGCCCCAGCGCCGACGTGCGATCGAGGCGACCAGCAGCGCGGTGGCGGCGACCGCCAGGACGGCCAGCACCCGCAGCGGCCACAGCGACTTGTCGCCGAAGAGCGCGAACGCCCCCTGGTAGAGCAGCGGGGCCAGCGGCGGTTTGCGGTCCACCACCGTCTCGTACATCACCCCGCCCGCGGCCAGCATTCTGGCCTGGGTGGCGAGGAAGCCCTCGTCCGGGTTCCAGATGGGCTGGAAGAAGGAAGGCAGCCGGGTCAGGGCGGTGAGCAGCAGGACCACCGGCAGCAGCCGCAGCCAGTACCGGCGCGAATCCCAGCGGGTGAACTGGGTGCGCAGCACCCCGAGGGCCGCATCGCCCACGCTGCGCGCTCGCTCGGCGACGCTCCGGACCGGGCGCACGGGCCGCTCGACCGCCGGGTCGGCGGGGGCAGCGGCCTCGGCGGAGATGCTGCCCGATGGCTCGGCGGTCGGCATGGTTCCAATCTATCCGGGGCGGTGCGCACCTGCGCAAGCGACCTCGATCGGGCCGCGACCTGGGACATTCGTCGCGCAGGGCGACAATCCGGAGCGTTGTGAACGGGGTTCGCCGGCGCGCGGGCGGCGACTGCGAGGCAGCCGCACCGGACCGCCGCACACGGGTTCCCGCGGCGCCGGTCGGGCTCCCCGTACGAGGGGGAGCCCGCCCGGCGGCCGGCTCAGTCGCCGATGCTCTGCTCGCCCGCCCCGGCGGGGGCGAAGCCGTCGTCCTCCCGGCGCACCAGCCCGGTGATGCGCCGCGCCAGGTCGGGAGCGGTGAGCCCGATCTCGGCCAGCACCTGGTCCCGCGAGGCGTGGTCGAGGAAGCGCGGCGGAATGCCGTAGTCGCGGAAGGGCAGGTCGACACCGGCGTCCCGCAGCGCCTGCGAGACGGAGCTGCCGACGCCGCCCGCGCGGCTGTTGTCCTCGACCGTGACGACCACCCGGTGCTGGGCCGCGAGCGGCGGCAGCGCCTCGTCGACCGGCTTGACCCAGCGCGGGTCGACCACCGTAGAGCTGATTCCCTCGCGCTCCAGCAGCTCGGCGAGCTCCAGGCACATCGGCGCCAGCGCGCCGACGGAGACCACCAGGACGTCCGGGCTCTCGGTGCCCGGCTCGCGCAGCACGTCCATCCCGCCCACGGTGCCGACCGCCGGTACGGCGGGGCCGACGGCGCCCTTGGAGTAGCGCACCACGGTGGGAGCGTCCTCGACGGTGACGGCCTCGCGCAGCTGGAGCCGCAGCTGCGCGGCGTCGCGCGGCGCGGCCAGCCGCAGGCCGGGAACGACCTGGAGGATCGACATGTCCCACATGCCGTTGTGCGAGGCGCCGTCGGTGCCGGTGACACCGGCCCGGTCCAGCACGAAGGTGACACCGCAGCGGTGCAGCGCCACGTCCATCAGGACCTGGTCGAAGGCGCGGTTGAGGAACGTCGCGTAGACCGCGAAGACCGGGTGCACCCCGCCGGTGGCCAGACCCGCCGCGGAGACCGCGCCGTGCTGCTCGGCGATGCCGACGTCGTAGACGCGGTCCGGGAAGGCCTCGGCGAAGTCGTGCAGTCCGACCGGCCGCAGCATGGCGGCGGTGATGGCGACGATGTCCTTGCGCTCGCGGCCGAGGTGGACCATCTCGTCGGAGAAGACGGAGGTCCAGTCGGGGGCGGAGGAGGTGGAGACGGGCAGGCCGCTGTCGGGGTGGATGACGCCGACGGCGTGGAACTGGTCGGCCTCGTCCTGACGGGCGGGACGGTAGCCGCGGCCCTTCTCGGTGAGGCAGTGGACGATCACGGGGCCGCCGAAGCGACGGGCGCGCTGGAGCGCGGACTCCACCGCGGCGATGTCGTGACCATCGATCGGGCCGACGTACTTCAGGCCCAGGTCCTCGAAGAGGCCCTGGGGGGCGACGAGGTCCTTGAGGCCCTTCTTCGCACCGTGCAGCGTCTCGTAGAGCGGCTTGCCCACGACCGGGGTGCGGTTGAGCATCTCCTTGCCGCGGGCGAGGAAGCGCTCGTAGCCGTCGGTGGTGCGCAGGGTGGCCAGATGGTTGGCGAGACCGCCGATGGTCGGGCCGTAGGAGCGCTCGTTGTCGTTGACGACGATGACCAGCGGGCGGTCCTTGGCGGCGGCGATGTTGTTCAGCGCCTCCCAGGCCATGCCGCCGGTGAGCGCGCCGTCGCCGATGACGGCCACGACATGGTCGTCCAGGCCGCGGACCTGGTGGGCCTTGGCGATGCCGTCGGCCCAGCCGAGCACCGTCGAGGCGTGGCTGTTCTCGATGAAGTCGTGCGGCGACTCGGCGCGCGAGGGGTAGCCGGAGAGGCCGTCCTTCTTGCGCAGCCGGCTGAAGTCCTGGCGTCCGGTGAGCAGTTTGTGGACGTAGGACTGGTGACCGGTGTCGAAGAGCACCTTGTCGCGCGGGGAGTCGAAGACCCGGTGGAGCGCGATGGTCAGCTCCACGACCCCGAGGTTGGGGCCGAGGTGCCCGCCGGTCTTGGAGACCGACTCGATGAGGAATTCTCTGATCTCGCCGGCGAGCCGGTTCAGCTCCTCGTTGCTCAGTCTGTCCAGATCACGGGGCTCCGTGATCCGCGCCAACAGTCTGTTGGGCCCGTCCGTTACAGTCTCGGCTCGACTCACGTCACGCGGCACCTTTGGCACTGAGCCTCCTCGCTTGATCACACCGGCTCGGATTCAACCGATCCGGGAAGTCTAATGTCCGCGAGGCGCGCGCATGGGCGTGCGGGTGTACTCAGCACTGTCAGACAGGTCACCAGAAGCAACTCCCGCGGTCACGCACCGGAAAAGGTGCGCGACCGCGGGAGGACGCCGAAAGGCGGCTGCGGTACGGGATTTCGGCTCAGGTGCGGCCGGCGGTCTTCTGGGTGCGCCGGGAGACCGAGTCGATCACGACGGCGGCGAGCAGCACACCACCGGTGATCATGTACTGGACGTGGGCCGGGCTGCCGAGCAGCGCGAGGCCGCTGGCGATCGAGCCGATCACCAGCATGCCGAGCAGTGCCGACCAGACCTTGCCGCGCCCGCCGAAGAGGCTGGTGCCACCGATGACCGCGGCGGCGATGGCCTCCATCAGCAGGTTGCCGGAGCCGGCGCCCTGGTTGGCGGCGGCGATGCGCGAGGCGATCATCAGTCCGCCGAACGCCGCCATGGTGCCGGCGAAAGCGAACACCGAGATGCGTATCGCCACCACGTTGATGCCCGCACGGCGTGCCGCCTCGGTGTTGCCACCGAGGGCGAACACTTTCCGTCCGTAGGTGGTGCGGCGCAGCACGAGGTCGAAGACGACCAGCACCACCAGGAAGATCAGCAGTGCCAGCGGCAGACCGCGGTACTGGTTGAGCATGTACGCCGCGGCGAAGGCGAAGACCGCCAACACCCCGGTGCGCACGGCGATTTCGGCCAGCGGGCGCGAGGGCACTCCGGCGGCATCGCGGCGCTTGGCGTCCAGGTACTGCGCCAGGCCGAAGACCAGCACGGCGACCGCGGCGAGCCCGTAGGCGGCGGCGACGTCGTCGAAGTAGTGGCTGGTGAGCTTGGCGACCAGGCCCTCGTCGTCGAGGTTGATGGTGCCGCTGCGGTCCAGCACCTGGAGCATCAGGCCGTTCCACGCCAGGAGTCCGGCGAGGGTGACGACGAAGGCGGGTACGCCGATCCTGGCGAAGAAGAAGCCGTGCACGGCTCCGGCTGCGGCGCCGGTGGCGAGCGCCGCCAGCAGCGCGAGCCACTCGGGCGTCCCGTTGTTGACCGCCATGACGGCGAAGACCGCGCCCGCGAGTCCGCTGACGGAGCCGACCGACAGGTCGATCTCGCCCAGCAGCAGGACGAAGACGATGCCGACCGAGATCAGTCCGGTGCCGACGATGTAGATGGAGAGGTTGCTGAGGTTCTGCGCCGACAGGAAGCTGCTGTCCAGGGACTGGAAGATCGCCCAGATGACGATCAGGCCCACGACGACCGGCACCGAGCCCAGTTCACCGCTGCGCATCCGGCGCAGGAACTCGGTCGCGTAGCCGCGGAATCCCTGCTCGCGCACGAGCAGCCTGGGGTCGACGGCGGTGACGGCGGCAGCGGCGGGCGGCTCGGCTGCGGGCCCGCTGCCCACGCCGCCTTCCGGCTCGGGGGACTTGGACACGTCGGTGCTCACTTCTTGTCCTCCGCGATACGCGCCGTACGGCGGGTCACGGCGTTTTCCGTGGCGCCGGTGATGGCGGAGATGATCTCTTCCTGCGAGGTGGTCGCCACATCGAACACCCCGTTGTTGCGGCCGAGTCGAAGTACCGCGACCCGGTTGGCGACCGCCTTCACATCGGCCATGTTGTGGCTGATGAGGATGACGGCGAGTCCGCGCTCGCGAAGCCGTTCGACGAGGTCGAGGACCTGGGCGGTCTGCTCGACGCCGAGCGCCGCGGTGGGCTCGTCGAGGATCACCAGTCCGGGCTCGCCGAGCATGGAACGGGCGATGGCGACGGTCTGCCGCTGGCCGCCGGAGAGGGAGGCGACCGGGATGCGGACGCTGGGGATGCGGATGGAGAGCTGGTTCAGCAGCTCGCGGCTGCGGCGCTCCATCTCCACCTCGTCGAGCACGCCGGCGCGGCGGATCTCGCGGCCGAGGAAGAGGTTGCCGACGACGTCGAGGTTGTCGCAGAGCGCGAGGTCCTGGTAGACGGTCGCGATGCCCAGGTCCTGGGCGTCGTGCGGGCGCTGGACCTGTACGGCCGCGCCCTTCCACAGCAGCTCGCCTTCGTCGGCGGGCCCGACGCCGGCGATCGCCTTCACCAGCGTGGACTTGCCGGCACCGTTGTCGCCGACGAGAGCGACGACCTCGCCGGCGTTCACCTCCAGGTCCACCTCGGTGAGGGCCTGGACCGCGCCGAATCGCTTCGACACTCCGCGCAACGCCAGCACTGGCGTAGCGGACATGGGATCAACTCCTTGAGAACGTACGCCGTCCGCGGGGGTGCGGACGCAAGGGGGCGCACGTGGGACGTACCTGGGCTTGACGGGTCTGACCGCCCGGCCCGGCCCGGAGAGCGGGGACTGCACCGGGCCGGTGCCGGGCGGAGCGGGAGAAACTCCGGGTGGCGAGGGGGAACGCGGACGGGCGGGCGGCGCCGGTGCGGCACGGGGCCGCGGCGCCGACCGCCCGGCGGGCGTTACTTGATCCCGGCCTTCTCGCAGGCGGTCTTGTACTTGGCGGTGCACAGGTCGCTCACCTTGTACAGGCCGTCCTTGATGACCGTGTCGTTGATGTTGTCGACGGTCAGCGAGATCGGGCTGATGAGGGTGGCCGGCACGTCCTTGGTGGTCGGGCTGTCCACCGTGGTCTCCGCCTTGACGTCCTCGCCCCGGCCCAGCGCGATCGCCATCTCGGCGGCGGCGTCGGCCTCGGGCTTGTACGGCTTGTAGACGCTCATGTGCTGCTCACCGGCGATGATCCGCTGGACCGCGGCGACCTCGGCGTCCTGGCCGGTGACGGGCGGCAGCTTGTCGTAGCCGGCGCTCTTGAGCGCGGTGATGATGCCGCCGGCCATGCCGTCGTTGGCGGAGTAGACGCCGACGATCTTGTCCTTGCCGAGCGCCGCGAGGGCGCCGTTCATGTTCTTGTTGGCCTCGCTCGGCTTCCACTCGGTGGTGTCGTAGGACTTGCCGATCTTGACCTTGCCCTTCAGTACGGACTCGGCGCCCTTCTTGTACGAGCCCGCGTTGGGGTCGGTGGGCGAGCCGTTCATCATGACGATCTGGCCGTCCTCGGCCTCGTCGCCCAGCTCCTTGAGAAGCGCGGTGCCCTGGACCTTGCCGACCTCCTCGTTGTCGAAGGAGGTGTAGGCGGAGATCGGGCCCTCGGCCAGGCGGTCGTAGGCGACGACGGGGATGTTCGCTCCGTCGGCCTTCTTGACCGAACCGGCGATGGACTTGGAGTCCACCGCGTCCAGGATGATCACGTCGACCTTCTTGGTGATCATCGAGTCCATCTGCTGCTGCTGGACCGAGGCGTCCTGCTTGGCGTTGACGTAGGTGACCTTGCAGTCGCCGCAGAGTTCCTTGATCTTCTTCTCGATCAGCGGGCGGTCGAAGTTCTCGTAGCGCGCGGTCTGGTCCTCGGGCAGCAGCAGCCCGATGTTGAGCGGACCGTCCTTCTTCTTCTCGCCGGAGTCGCTGCCTCCGTCGGCTTCCTTGGCGCTGCCGCACGCGGCAAGCGACACGGAGAGCGCGGTGACGGCCAGAGCGACGGCGGTACGACGCACGGTCGCGTTCATGTGGGTTACCTCCCTGACAGGGCCGCGTCCCTGCGGCCGAGGTGGCGTGAAGTCAACCCCCACCCCAAGGTGGCGTCAAGAAGTAAATCCTTAACGAGATGGCAACGATGCCATTCGTATGCAGAGTGAACGCTCAGTGGTGCGGGAGGAGTTCACCGCGGTGAGCGTCGGCAGGTGCGGAAACAGGGGCAGCAGGAACCGCCCCGTGGACCGTCGGCGGACCGGACGTAGGGCGGACGCCGGGGTTGGCCGGCGGGGTCGACCGGCGTGCGGGAGGGCGCCGGGCAGTGCCGCTCGGAGCGGCCCGCGGGGCGTGGAGGCGTTTCTTGCCGGCGCTCGGTGGCGCTCGGCGGAGTTCGGTGTTGGGTCAGCGCGAGGCGGCCACCGCCTCGGGCGGTGCGGAGAGCAG
This sequence comes from Streptomyces sp. XM4193, assembly GCF_023072595.1. Taxonomy (GTDB): domain Bacteria; phylum Actinomycetota; class Actinomycetes; order Streptomycetales; family Streptomycetaceae; genus Streptomyces. The sequence continues at coordinate 198,754 of NZ_JALLGK010000004.1, read as the reverse complement.
GGGCGCGTCGCCCATCTCGTTCAGCACCAGTGCGAGCGCGCCGAGCACCTCGGCGCGCGAACCGAGCGCCCCGGACACGACGGACAGCTGGCGGGCGGCGCTGGGGATCGCGTAGCGCGCCACCGAGTCCCGCACCGGGTCCAGCACCAGGTCGCCGGCCTCGGCGAGGTCGCCGCCGAGCACCAGCCGGCTGGGGTTGAGCAGGTTGCAGAGGTTGGCCACGCCCCGCCCGACGTGCCGGCCGACGTCCGAGACCACCCGCTGGCAGCCGGGGTCGCCGTCCCTGGCCAGGGTGACGACCTGCGGCATGGTGAGCTCGGAGCCGTAGCCCGGCGCGAGCAGCGGCAGCACGTACCGGGCGGCGGTGAAGGTCTCCAGACAGCCGCGGTTGCCGCAGCGGCAGACCGGGCCGGACTCGTCCAGCGTGATGTGGCCGATCTCCCCGGCGGTGCCGCCCGGGCCCCGGTAGACCTGGCCGCCCATCACCAGTCCCGCGCCCACGCCGCTGGCGACCTTGATGTACGCCAGGTCCGCGACTCCGCGACCGCTGCCCCAGACCAGCTCGCCCAGCGCCCCGAGGTTGGCGTCGTTGTCCACGTGCACCGGGGTGCCGAGCCGGGCCTCCAGCTCGTCCCTGGGGTTGGTGCCGGCCCAGCCCGGGAGGATCGCGGTGGAGCCGAGCGTGCCGGTCTCCACGTCGATCGGTCCGGGCACCCCGAGGCCGACGCCGATGATCTTCCGGCGGTCGATGCCCGCGGAGTCCAGCAGCTCCTTGACCAACTGCTCGGCGCGGTCGAAGCCCTGGGAGGCGGAGGCGTCCACGTCGATGGGCTCGGCCTGCTCGGCGAGCACCTTGTGCGCCAGGTTGCCCAGCGCCACCCGCAGATGGGCGTGCCCGAAGTCGATGCCCACCACGATGCCCGCGTCGCCCGACAGCGAGACGCTGCGGGCCCGACGGCCGCCGGCGGAGGTCGGGGTGACGTCGACCGTGCCGCTGTCCTTCAACTCACGAACGATGTTGGAGACGGTCGCGGCCGACAACCCCGTCGACCTCGCGATCTCCGCCTGGGTGAGCGAGCCCGCCATCCGTACGGCCCGTACGACGCGCTCCAGGTTGGCCCGGTGCAGAGAGGACTGCGACCCCGGTGTCTCCACTACTGCTCCACTCCCGCCTGGGCGTGCGGCACGCCGGCCACCCGCCCGCCGCGCCAGCTCGACTGGGTACGGCCTGTGTCCAACACATGAACTCCAAGGGGACCCCGGCGGCGTACCCTCCGTCAACCCCTTGAAGACCGCAGCCGCTCAGATGGGCACGTCGAAAAGGCGATGAGCGACACCGGAGTGCCGCTCATCGCCGTGGCCCCGGGCTTCTCGATGCCCGCCCCGCGTACGACTGTTGACCGCTCGACGCCCGTACGGACGCCGTACGGGCGCTACTTGACCGCGCCGGCGGTCAGGCCCTGCTGGACCTGGCGCTGGAAGATCATGTAGACGACCAGGATCGGCACCATGGCGATCGAGAGCCCCGCGAACAGCGCGCCCCAGTCCCCCTCGTAGCCCTGGGCGACCGAGAGTTCGGCGAGTCCCTGGGTGAGCACCGCCCGGTCGGGGTCCTCCGCGTTCAGCGCCAGCGGCAGGAAGTACTGGTTCCACTGCCCCAGGAAGTTGAAGATGCCGATGCTGATCAGGCCGGGCTTGGCCATCGGCAGCATGATCTGGAAGAACGTCCTGGTGTGCGAGGCGCCGTCGATCGTCGCGGCCTCGGCCACACCGCTGGGCAGGGTGCGGAAGAACGAGGTCATGAAGAACGTGGTGAACGGCAGCGAGTAGGCGATGTAGACCAGGATCAGACCGGGCCTGGTGTCCAGCAGCGCCAGGTTGTCCAGCACGAAGAAGAGCGGGACCACCGCGAGGATGATCGGGAACATCATTCCGCCGGCGAACAGCAGATAGACGAACCGGTTGCCCGGGAAGGTGTAGCGGGCGATCACGTACGCGGCCATCGAGCCGAGCAGCATCGTGCCGGGCAGCGAACCGGCCAGGATCAGCACCGAGTTGAGGGTGTACTGGCCGATGTTCGCCTCGGACCAGGCGTTGGCGAAGTTCTCGAAGCTGAGCGAGGTCGGCCAGCCGAACGGGTTGCCCTGGATGTCGCCGGAGTCGCGCAGCGAGTTGACCATGACCCAGATCAGCGGGCCGGCCGCCATGATCGCCCACACGACGAGGATGCCGCCGGAGAAGACGTTGAGCACCCCGCCCTCGCGCTCCTGGCCGCGCTGCTCGCGCCCGGAGCCCTTCGCCTCGGCCTGCGCTCCCTCTGCGTCGGCCTGTTCGGGCGTGTCCGGTTCGGTCGTCTCGGTGGCCGCCATGGTGTGCTTCTCCCCGCTCATCAGTACTCGATCCGCTCGCGACGGCTGAACAGCATCATCACGACCGAGAAGGCCATCGTGACCAGGAGCAGCAGCACTCCGATCGCGGTGGCGTAGCCGGCTTCGCCGGAGTCGAACGCCTTCTTGTACAGGTAGACCGGGGTGACGAGCGTCGAGTCGCCCGGGCCGCCCTTGTTGATGGTCATGATGTGCACGATGGCGAACGCGTCCAACGCCTGGATGCCCATGTAGATCCAGCCGGTGTGCACGGTGTCGCGGATCAGCGGCAGCGTCACCCGGAAGAACGTCGTGGGCCGGCGGGCGCCGTCCAGCAGCGCCGCCTCGTAGATCTCCTTGGGGATGGCGCCCATCGCGGCGGAGAACAGCACGACGTAGAAGCCCACGAACATCCAGCACAGCACGAACAGCACGCACCACAGTGCGATGTTCGGGTCGGCCAGCCAGTTCTGGGTCAGCGAGTCGAGACCGGCCAGCCGCAGAACCTCGTTGAGCGGGCCGGTGATCGGGTCGAACATCGCCGCCCAGACCACACCGATGATCGCGACCGAGATGACCTGGGGGAAGAAGTACACGATCTTGTAGAACTTCGCCCCGGTCACGCCGGAGACCGCTTCGTTCTTCTTGCCCCGGCCGCCGGCCTGGAGCATGAACGCGAAGAACAGGCCCATGGCGAGGGTCGCGAGCGGCGCCACCACCAGCAGGAAGAGGCTGTTGCGCATCGACTGCCAGAACGTCGGATCGTCCATCAGCCGGCTGTAGTTGTCCAGGCCGACGAAGGAGAAGTCCGAGCTGAAGCCCGTCCAGTCCGTCAAGGAGTAGTAGAACGCCTGGAAGAACGGCGAGATGACGAAGATGGCGTACAGCACCAGCGGAATCGACAGGAACCAGAACACGAACCGGTACTTGTCCAGGCTCCGGTAGCGCCGGTCGTTCTTCACCCGCGGTGGTGTGAAGCGGGGCGGGAGCAGGAAGGCGCTCGCGAAGAGCGGCCACTGGGAGATCGGCAGAGGGTCGGGTCTGCGTGCCCCGGCCTTTGCGCCACTTCGCTCGGATGTCCCGCCGGTGGACCTCTCGTCCACTGTGCGGACGTCGTTCTTCATGCCGCCCCGCTTCATCACTTCACCACTGCGCGGATCACTTGTCCGTCCGATTCCTCACGCGCCCGACGGCGCGGAATCAGGCGTGCTTGTACTTGTCTGCGCCGTCGGCCTTGGCCGCCCGGTCGGCGTGCTGCTGACACTGCTTCACGGCCTCGGCAGGCGAGAGGTCGCCGGCCATCATGGTGGCGATGGTGCCGCCGATCCGGTCCTTGTGCAGCTCGATGTGCCAGTCGGGCAGGCGCGGAACGATGATGTTCTCGCCGGCCGCCTTGTGCATGCCGTTGGCGGCGGTCAGACCCGGCATCAGGTCCATCCCGTCCGCCGCGCCCTTGACGCAGGTGAGCGCCGAGACGAGCTTGGTGAAGTTCTGCGCGGACTCCTTGCCGAGCATCACCCGCAGCCACTCCATGCCGCCCTCGACGTTCTTCGCCTGCGCCGGAACCATGAACGGCTCGCTGGCCTCGGCCCAGATCGTCTCGAAGGGCATGGCGTCGGACTTGTCGAGACCGGTCGAGGGCGCGACGGCCATGCCGAAGTCCTTCGGCGTGGTCTTCTTCGTCTCGTTCTCCACCCAGGAGCCGTTCGGGAGGAACAGCGCGCGGCCCTTGTTCCACTGGGTCTGGGACTGGATGTGGTCGATGCCCGGGGTGCCCTTGAGTACGTAGCCCTTGGCGTACAGCTCGTGGTACGCCTCGAACGCCTTCTTGACGGCGTCGTGCCGCCAGGCGTTCGGCTCCAGGTTGTCGATCGCCTTGATGACGTCGGCGCCGCCGATCTTGGCGATGAACGGGTAGAGCGTGAAGGCGAAGTAGTAGGGGTGCTTGCCGGCGTACGTCCAGCCCGCGATCCCCTCCTTCTTGGCCTTGGCGCAGACCGCGAGCATCTCGTCCCACGTCTTGGGGTACTCGACCTCGAGCTTCTCCAGCGCCGGCTTGGAGTACCAGGTGCCGTAGACGGTGTACGAGTAGTTGAAGTGGTACACCTCCTTGCCGCCGAACTGACCCTTCTCGATGGTCCCCGGCAGCAGGGTGTCGCGTACCTTCTTGTCCGGGTCGTCCAGCGAGGGGGCGTCCAGGAGCGGAGTCAGGTCTGCGACCTGGTCCTTGGAGATGAGACTCGCGACGTCCATCTGCTCCGCACCGGAGTTGTTGATGACGTCCGGCGGATTCCCCTTGACCAGCAGGGGCTGCATCCTGGTGCGGATCTTCTGCGTCCGCTCGTGCTTGACCTTGCCGAAGCTGCGCTCGTAGACCTTGTGCGCGTCGGTGGCGTACTCGTCGCCGTAACCGCCGTTGAAGATGACGACCGAGAGCCCGGCCTTCTCATTGACCTCAAGCGGGTTCTTGGCGCTCTTCTCGCCCTTCTCGACCTTGTCGCTGTCGCTGCCACCGCCGGTGGCACAGGACGACAGCACTCCCATCGCCGGCAGCGCGAGCGCACCGGCGGCGGCTGACCGCTTGATCAGGTCGCGACGGTTGACCTCGGTTCCCATGCTCAAGTCCTCGCCTTCTCACAGGACTCTGGCGGTGCTGCGGTCGCCCGTCGGCGCCAAGAAATGGCGAAGGGGTCCGACACCGCTGTCGGTTGAAGCTCGGATCGTTTATGTCGGGAGCCGCCTGCTCGGCACACACGGCGTTCCGAGTTCCGATAGGTATAGTCCACTCGACTGTACTGGGCAAGATCGAATGAGCACTCGGACGGGCATCTTTCCCGAGTTGAGACCTGCGGCAGGACGAGTCAGGGCCGTATTCCGCGAAGTGCGGAATACGGCCCTGAGCTGTGCTATCGGGGGCAGCCTCGACAACCGCCCCCGCTGGGCGCCTACTTGGAGATCAGCGAGCGCAGCACGTACTGCATGATGCCGCCGTTGCGGTAGTAGTCGGCCTCGCCCGGGGTGTCGATGCGGACCTTGGCGTCGAACTCCACGCCGCTGTCCGTGGTGACCTTCACCGTCTCCGGGATGCCGCCGTCGTTGAGCGCGGTGACGCCGCTGAAGGAGAAGGACTCCTCACCGGTCAGGCCCAGCGACTCCGCGGAGGCACCCTCCGGGAACTGGAGCGGCAGCACGCCCATGCCGATCAGGTTCGAGCGGTGGATGCGCTCGTAGGACTCGGCGATGACGGCCTTGACGCCGAGCAGCGCGGTGCCCTTGGCCGCCCAGTCGCGCGAGGAGCCGGAACCGTACTCCTTGCCCGCGAGGACGACCAGCGGGATGCCGGCGGCCTGGTAGTTCTGCGAGGCGTCGTAGATGAAGGCGACCGGCGCGCCGTCGACGGTGAAGTCGCGGGTGTAGCCGCCCTCGGTGCCCGGCGCGATCTGGTTGCGCAGGCGGATGTTGGCGAAGGTGCCGCGGATCATGACCTCGTGGTTGCCGCGGCGGGAGCCGTAGCTGTTGAAGTCGCGACGGGTCACACCGTGCTCGGTCAGGTACTGGCCGGCAGGGGTGTCGGCCTTGATCGCACCGGCCGGGGAGATGTGGTCGGTGGTGACCGAGTCGCCGAGCTTGGCGAGCACCCGCGCGCCGGAGATGTCGACGACCGGGCTCGGCTCCATCGTCATGCCCTCGAAGTACGGGGGCTTGCGGACGTAGGTGGACTCGGCGTCCCACTCGAAGGTGTTGCCGGTCGGGATCGGCAGCGCCTGCCACTGGGCGTCGCCCGCGAAGACGTCCTCGTAGGACTTGTTGAACATGTCCTCGCCGATGGCCGAGGCCACGACCTCGTTGACCTCCTGCTCGGAGGGCCAGATGTCGGTGAGGTAGACCGGCTTGCCGTCGGTGTCGGTGCCGATCGGGTCCTTGGTGATGTCCACCTTCATGGAGCCCGCGATGGCGTACGCGACGACCAGCGGCGGGGAGGCCAGGTAGTTCATCTTGACGTCGGGGTTGATCCGGCCCTCGAAGTTGCGGTTGCCGGAGAGCACCGAGGTGACGGCCAGGTCGTTCTCGTTGATCGCCCTGGAGACCTCGTCGTCCAGCGGACCGGAGTTGCCGATGCAGGTGGTGCAGCCGTAACCGACCAGGTGGAAGCCCAGCTTGTCCAGGTACGGCGTGAGGTTGGCCTTGTCGAAGTAGTCGGTGACGACCTTCGAACCGGGCGCGAGGGTGGTCTTGACCCACGGCTTGCGGGTCAGCCCGCGCTCAACGGCCTTCTTGGCGACCAGCGCGGCGCCGACCATGACGTACGGGTTGGAGGTGTTGGTGCACGAGGTGATCGCGGCGACGGTGACAGCGCCGTGGTCGATCTCATAGGTGGAACCGTCGGGCGCGGTCACCGTGGTGGGACGCGAGGGCACACCGCCCGAGGCCGCCGGGGCGTCGGAGGCCGGGAAGGACTCCTTGCCCGCCTCCTCGTCGTCCGGGACGTAGTTGCGCACGTCCTGGGCGAACTGCTGCGAGGCGTTGGCGAGGACGATGCGGTCCTGCGGACGCTTCGGGCCGGCGATGGAGGGGACGACCGTGGCGAGGTCGAGCTCGAGCTTCTCGGAGAAGTCCGGCTCGGCGCTCGGGTCCAGCCACAGACCCTGCTCCTTGGCGTACGCCTCCACCAGCGCGAGCTGCTGGGGGCTGCGGCCGGTGAGCCTCAGGTAGTTGATCGTCTCGTCGTCGATCGGGAAGACCGCGGCGGTCGAACCGAACTCCGGCGACATGTTGCCGATGGTGGCGCGGTTGGCGAGCGAGGTCTGGGCGACGCCCTCGCCGTAGAACTCCACGAACTTGCCGACCACACCGTGCTTGCGCAGCATCTCGGTGATGGTGAGCACCAGGTCGGTGGCGGTGGTGCCCGGGCTCAGCTGGCCGGTCAGCTTGAAGCCGACGACGCGCGGGATCAGCATGGACACCGGCTGACCGAGCATCGCGGCCTCGGCCTCGATGCCGCCGACGCCCCAGCCGAGCACACCGAGGCCGTTGACCATGGTGGTGTGGGAGTCGGTGCCGACGAGGGTGTCCGGGTACGCCTGGCCGTTGCGGACCATCACGGTGCGGGCCAGGTGCTCGATGTTCACCTGGTGCACGATGCCGGTGCCCGGCGGGACGACCTTGAACTCGTCGAAGGCGGTCTGGCCCCAGCGCAGGAACTGGTAGCGCTCGCGGTTGCGGCCGTACTCCAGCTCGACGTTCTGCGCGAACGCCTCCTGGGTGCCGAACTTGTCCGCGATGACGGAGTGGTCGATGACCAGCTCGGCGGGCGCCAGCGGATTGATGCGGGCCGGGTCGCCGCCCAGCTCCTTGACGGCCTCGCGCATGGTGGCCAGGTCCACGACACAGGGCACACCGGTGAAGTCCTGCATGATCACGCGGGCCGGCGTGAACTGGATCTCCTGGTTGGGCTGGGCCTGGGAGTCCCAACCGCCGACGGCCCGGATGTGGTCGGCGGTGATGTTGACGCCGTCCTCGGTGCGGAGCAGGTTCTCCAGCAGGACCTTGAGGCTGTACGGCAGCCGGGCGGCGCCCTCCACCTTGTCCAGCTTGAAGATCTCGTACGAGTCGTCGCCCACCTGCAGTGTGCTACGAGCGTCGAAGCTGTTCGCCGACACGACAGTCTCCTTCAGTGCATGATTCGCGCGTACTGCCACGATCCTGCCGTCACAGGACCTTGCTCTTGCGTTAAGGTGCACCTAAGTTAGGGTCACCTTAGTAATCGTGGCGGCGGTACGCCCTTCGGCAGATATCTCGATGTCGAGATAACTCTAGTACATCGCCACCCCATGGTGATGCCGCACCCCCGCCGATCAAGCGCATCGCCACCCGCAGCGGGGGCGTCGCCGTGCTCGCCCGGTTGTTGCCGGAACGCAACGACCGGCGTGCGAGTTCCCGGGCCGCGCACGGGTCCGGGGTTCTCGCGCGCCCGAGTCCGCGGACGGCCGGGGCGCCGCACGAGCACCGGGCCGGCGGGCGAAGAAGCCTCCGCGGGCTCCGGACCGGCGACGGACGGGTTTCAGTGTGCGAGTCCACTGCGGACGAGGTCCAGGACCTGTTGGTCACTCAGGCCCAACACCCGCGCCTCGTCGACCAGTTGCTGCACGGTGCGCACCAACTGGGCCTGGGCCGCCGGATCGGCTCCGCCACTGACGACCGCACCCCTCCCCCGGCGCAGCTCAATCAGACCCTCCTCGCGCAGCCGCTGGTAGCCGCGCAGCACGGTGTGCATGTTGACTCCGAGCGATTCGGCCAACTCCCTGGCCGCGGGCAGCCGTTCGCCTCGCGCGACGCCGCCGTCGGCGATGGCTCCGCGCACACAGGAGGCGATCTGATCGCTGAGCGGCTGCGTCGCGGCGGGATCGATTCGGAAGAGCACGTCGGTATTGTCCGATACTCCCGGGCGTCCGGTTACTTGCCGTCGACGAGGGTGTTGAGCAGCGCCGCCGCGGTCCGCGAGTCGTCGACCGTGACCACGAACTCCCGGCCGCCCACCAGCTCCACGGTGAGCGCCTCCCCCGCCCGCGTGACCAGACCGCTCCGCCCGGCCCTGACCCGGTAGCCCCAGCCCTGGAAGTCCTTCATCGGCGAGATCCGCTGACTGCGCGCACCCTCGATCCGCTCCAGCGGAATCGTCTTCCCGACCCCCGCCAGCACGCCGGAACCGATGCGCACACCCCGACGGTCGACGGTGACCCGCAGAGACAGGAAGGCCAGCGGCAGCAGCCCGAACAGCAGCGAGGGCAGCGCCGCCAACCAGGCGCCGAGGGCAGCGGCCAGCACCGCGGCGAGCAGCACCGAACCGACGACCAGCAGCCCGAGGCCCGTGGTGCCGACCGTGCGCGTCCAACTCGCCTGCTGGCCGGGACTCATCGACAGTCGCGGCGCAACCCCCGAACGCTCACCGGGCTCGGGTGCGGGGTCCTGCGGGCCGAGGGCGGCGAGACGGAACCCGATGAAGCCGGCCAGCAGGACGACCACCGCCCCGGCCACCATGTGCCGACCCGACAGTGCGACCCCGCGGGCGCTCTCCAGGTCGAGCTGGAGCACGAGGGTGCCGATGAACAGATAACCCATGAGCGCCGCACAGCCGTAGGAGACCGGGTAGACCAGGCGCCGGGCCTCCAGCGGCATCCGACCGAAGTACTGCATCGCGCCGAACAGCGCCCCCATTCCGACCAGCACAGCCAGCGCCGGCCAGACCATCCCCGCCTGCGAGCTGTACCCGTCGGCCGTCATGCCGTTGAAGTGGATGGCCACCTCCTCGGGCAGCCGCCCGCTCCACATCGCGAACAGCGTGCCGTACACGAGCGCGATGGCCGCGTAGGGCAGTACGAGCACCGCTGCGCGCCGCAGCCGAGTGTCGTGATCCATGGTGCACCTCCCCGTTTATTGTTTGCACACTACTAGAACAATAGGCGCACAGCCAAGAGCGCACCACCAAGCCGACCCCTCCCCCGTACGGCCGTGCCCAAGTCGTCGACATCTCATATCTGAGATAAGGTCGCACGCATGAGCGATGACTACCTGGCCCGCATCGGACGACTCATCAGGGACGCCCGCCAGCACCGGGGTTGGACGCAGAGCCACCTCGCGGAAGCGTTGAACACCAGCCAGAGCGCGGTGAATCGCATCGAGCGCGGCAATCAAAACATCAGCCTTGAGATGATCGCCCGAATCGGTGAAGCCCTCGACAGCGAGATCGTCTCTCTGGGCTACTCCGGCCCGATGCACCTGAGGGTCGTGGGGCGCAGGCGCCTGTCCGGCTCCATCGACGTCAAGACGAGCAAGAACGCCTGCGTCGCCCTGCTGTGCGCCTCCCTGCTGAACAAGGGGCGCACCGTGCTGCGCCGCGCCGCCAGGATCGAGGAGGTCTTCCGACTCCTGGAGGTGCTCAACTCCATCGGTGTGCGCACTCGTTGGATCAACGACGGCGCAGACCTCGAGATCCTCCCGCCCGCCGAGGTCGACCTGGCCGGCATGGACGCGGACGCCGCACGCCGCACCCGCTCGATCATCATGTTCATGGGTCCGCTGCTGCACCGCGTCGACCGCTTCCGCATCCCCTACGCCGGCGGCTGCGATCTGGGCACCCGCACCGTCGAGCCGCACATGCAGGCGCTGCGCCGCTTCGGCCTGGAGGTCACCGCGACCGACGGGATGTACCACGCCGTGGTGGACCGCTCGGTCAAGCCCGACCGCCCGATCGTGCTGACCGAGCGCGGCGACACCGTCACCGAGAACGCCCTGCTGGCGGCAGCCAGGAGCGAGGGCGTGACGATCATCCGCAACGCCTCCTCCAACTACATGGTCCAGGACCTGTGCTTCTTCCTGGAGGAGCTGGGTGTCCGGGTCGAGGGCGTCGGCTCCACGACCCTGACGGTGCACGGCCGCGCCCAGATCGACGTGGACGTCGACTACTCCCCCTCCGAGGACCCGGTCGAGGCGATGAGCCTGCTGACCGCCGCAGTGGTCACCGAGTCCGAACTCACCGTGCGCCGCGTACCGGTGGAGTTCCTGGAGGTGGAGCTGGCGGTCCTGGAGGCGATGGGCCTGGACCACGACCGCACCGCCGAGTACCCCGCCGACAACGGCCGTACACGGCTGGTGGACCTGACCGTGCGGCCCTCCAAGCTCGAGGCGCCGATCGACAAGATCCACCCGATGCCGTTCCCCGGACTCAACATCGACAACGTGCCGTTCTTCGCCGCCATCGCGGCCTCGGCACACGGTTCGACCCTGATCCACGACTGGGTCTACGACAACCGCGCCATCTACCTCACCGACCTCAACCGCCTCGGCGGCAGACTCCAACTGCTCGACCCCCACCGCGTACTGGTGGAGGGCCCGACCCGCTGGCGCGCCGCCGAAATGATGTGCCCACCCGCACTGCGCCCCGCCGTCGTCGTACTGCTGGCGATGATGGGCGCCGAGGGCACCTCCGTACTGCGCAACGTCTACGTCATCAACCGCGGCTACGAGGAACTCGCCGAACGCCTCAACTCCGTCGGCGCCCAGATCGAGATCTTCCGCGACATCTGAGCCGCGAGCTCTGCCGCACCCCGTCCGACCCTCAGTTGCTGCGGGTTCGGACGGGGTGCGGTGGCGTGTCCGGGGCTTCAGGCCTGCGGACGGGAGTTCAGGGAGATGTCGGGGTTCATCAGGAGTCCGGCCTCGCCTCCGATCCCTATACTGGATCAGGTTCGGACGACCGCACACGGCCCGGAGATCCGTTCCAGGGGGACAGGTGATTGACGCATACGTCGCCGAGCTGGACCGCGCGCTGCGCGGCCCGCGGGCGGCCAAGGCCGACCTAATCGCCGAGGCCCGCGACGGGCTGCTCGATGCGGCGGACGCCTACGAGGAGGACGGCCGACCGCGGCAGCAGGCCGAGCGGAGCGCGGTCGAGGAGTTCGGCACGGTGCGGGAGATCGCGTCGGAGTACCAGACCGAGCTGGGCCTCGCCCAGGGGCGCCGCACCGCGATCCTGATCTGTGCGGTGATGATCCTTCAGCCGGTGGTGTGGTGGGTGCTCCAGGTGCTAGGCGGCGCCGGCACCCACCAGGGCAGCAGCCGGGCCCTCGAAGCGGCCGAAGCGGCTGTTCGATGGTCCGGCGGCATCGCCATCGCGGTCGGAGTCGGCGTGCTGCTCGCGGCGGGGGTGGGCGTGCGCTACCTCGGCGCCCGGCGGCTGGTCGCCCGCATCACGGGCTTCTTCGCCTTCACCGTATGTGCCGTGTTCGCCGTCCTCGGCGTGCTGATGACGCTGGGGAACTCCGCGGCCGACTCATTGCTGAGCCTCACCGGGCTGCCGGTCACGCTGCTCGTACTCGGCGTCCCGCTGGCGGGTATTGGCCTCTCGGGGCGGCGCTGCCTCGGCGCAGCCTGACGCACGTCCGGCAGACCGCCCGCAGCACCAACTCCGCAGCGGGCACCGCCGGTTGACCGCGCCGCCCGCGAGGGCGGGCACGACGCGGAGCCGGCGGACGCACCGGCGCCACAGGTGCTCCCCGTCAGGTGGAGGATGTACCGGGACGCAGCACGCCCTCCACCACAGCGGCGAAGTCCCTCCACTCCGATCGCTCGGTGACCAGCGCCTGCCGTCCCGCCTTCGTCAGCGAGTACGTGCGGCGCTTGCGCCCGGCCACCTGGAGCCACTCGCTCTGGAGATATCCGGCCCGCTCGAGCCGGCGCAGGGCGGGGTAGAGCGATCCGGTCGGAAGATCCAGCGCTCCCCCGCTGCTGACCTGGAGTGCCTGCATGACGGCATAGCCGTGCAGGGATTCCTTCTCCAGGACCGCGAGGATCAGGGCGTCGAGGTGCCCTCTCAGTGCGTCAGGCTTCATGTGGGCAACCTACAAGACATGCTTGAGTAGGCAATCTGCATATAGACGGGCTCTTTCCTGGAGACCGGGGCAGGAGGTCGAGCCACCGTGGCAACGCTCGAACGGATTCCGCCCACGACGGAGGAATCGCCGCAGGAACCGCTGAGCGCGCTCGAACGACTCGCGCTCGCCTCGGGCCGCCTCGGGCCGCCTCGGAACGTCTTCCCGCTTTACCGACATGACTAGGCTGTCTACATGTAGAGTGCCTATCTCGAAGGTGGCGGTTCGAGCGGCGGGAAGGAAGACCGATGACCAGAACGGATCTCCGCAGTGACCTGCGAACCCAGCCGTGGGCGCTGATCGCCGCACTGGGAGCGGTCGGACTCGTCCGGCCGGTGCTGAGCATCATCGACGCCTACGACTCCGGGCCGTTGGAGAAGCCGGTCGGCCCGATCCTGTTCACCGTGCTGATCGCCGTGGCTTGGGTGGGCGCGGCCGTGGTGCTGCGGATCGCGCAGCCGGTGCTGACGCTCGCGCTGGTGGGGGTCGCGTACGGCGTGTTCGCCACCGTGCTGAACATCGCGCTCCAGCCGATCAAGGACGACGCCGAGTTGATCCCGGTGCCCGGGATGATCGCCATGATCTTCTTCAACGCCCTCCAGGGCGCGGTGCTCGGACTCATCGCCCTCGGCCTGCAGCGCGCCACGGGCCGCGCCGCCCGCTGACGCGGCCCGAAAGCCGCCGAAGGGGCACCCGCGTGGGGGGCGGGTGCCCCTTCGGCGTGTCCGACGCCGCCTCATCTCCGGGCGTACACACAGGAGTTCAGCACGCGGCGCCGACGGAGGCGGTCAGCCCGGGCGGGGCGAGGCGCACCTGTGTCGCTCGTCGTCCGCTCCGGCCGAGAACGCCGCGCTCGCTGCCGGTCGGTGTGGCTGTTACGGGGTGGGAGCCGGTGCGGAGATGTTCGGGGGCGGTTGCCAGGCGGTGGCGCAGAGGGAGTCGGTGACGGCGGCGGTGTAGCGGGCGGCGGCGAGCCAGTTGAGGGCGAAACCGTCGCTGTCCGCGGGCAGGAGCCGGCCGAAGTGGTCGCGGGCACGCCGGCCCGCCGTGGAGCGAAGCGCGGTGAGCAGACCCGCTGCGGTGGGCAGACCGGCACGGCGCAGCCGGTGCGCTTCGGCCGTGACGTCGCCGAGCATGCCGAGGGCGGCGCGGCCCGCGGGGACCGCCTGTTCGACACGTCGCTCCAGCAGGTGGAGCGGCGACTCCCCGCGATGGACGGCGGGTTGGACAGCCGCGGGGTGCACGGAAGCGCCGGGGTCGGGGAGGTCTGCGCGGCGCAGGCGGTCGAAGCCGAGGTCGACCGTGCCCTCCTCGGTGGGGTGGGCGCAGGCGAGCAGCGCGAGCCGGGGGTGCGGGGCGGAGATCAGGCGGCCGATGATCCGCAACCGCGTCCCCGGTGCGGTGGCGAGGAGCGTGAGGTTGTCGCGGTGGGGCAGCGCGGGGTCGTCGTCGGCGACGGTGAGGCGTACGGAGACCCCGCCGTCGCACCGGGCGAGCAGGCACATGCCACCGGACTCCCGTACGGCGCCGCGGAGTTGGACGTCGAGAAAGAGCAGATCGCTGCCCGCGGCGCCCGGTTCGGCGTAGTGGGAGGCGGATCGCAGTGCGCGAACGACCTGTTCGGCGGGCGGGACCTCCCAGAGGGCGGCGAGCGGTGGCTCCGACCAGGCCGCGCCTGCGGCCGTGACGGCTCTGACGCCCTTGCCCGCGCCCAGCCTGCCGTCCGGGGAGACCGTCGCACCGGAGACCAGGAGCCCGGCCCGGCCCAGCTCCCGGTGGCTGAGGGCGGTGTCGCCGAGCCGGACGGCGCGGTTGGCCACGCCGGTGGCGCGGGACGCCCCGCCTGTCGCCACGTCGCCGACCGTGTACAGCCGCCCGTCGGACGCGGCCGTCCAGGTGCGGGCGCCGGCGTGGCCGGTGTCGGTGACCACCGGTTCGGTGAAGAGGCCGTAGAGCCGCAGCGAGCCGTCCGGGCTGTACGGCCAACGGGCACGACCCCGTACGGCGGCCAGCTCCGGCCCGCGGGCGGTGCCCACGCGGTGCGCGGTGCCCAGCAGTTCGGCGAGGGCGGTGACGAGGTCGACGGTGCGGTACGAGGCGTCCCCGGCACGGGCGGCGCGCAGCAGGGTGACGACGGCGAGCGCGGCGGACGCCCCGCGCGGCAGCTGCCGCAGCCGGGCGGTGTGCGCGGCGCGCAGCAGCGCGGCCTGCGCGACGGCGCCGGCCCCGTCCACTCCGGACTCCAGCACTGCGGCGGCGGCCGACCAGAGGCCGGCGGCGGCCTCGCACTGAGCCGGTGTGGCGCGCTCCTCGTCCGTGGGCGGGGCGGCGCCGCCCGGGGCCGGGACGCTGGCGGGGGCGATGGGGTCCGCAGTGAGGGCTGCGTCCGGGCCGGATTCGGGGCCCGTGGCGGGGGCTGCTTCGGAGGCGGGCTCGGACGTCGGGGCCGGGGCCGGTTCGAGGGCCGGGTCGCGTTCGGGGGCGGAGTCGGGTTCGGGGGCCGGGTCCGGGACGGGGGCGGCGGAGGCCGCGGCCGCGCGGTGGACGCAGGCCGGGGCGAGGAGGCAGCCGCAGGTGATGTCGTCCACCGAGCCCACCACACCGCCCGGGGCGTGCAGCCGCAGCTCGGTGTCGTCGTCGACCGCGATGGTGACCGTGTCCCCGTCGCGGTGCGTCGGGCGGGTGGCGAGCTTGGTGACCGCCGCGTCCAGCCGCTTGCGCAGCCGTACGGACAGCTCCTCCACCAGGGTGGCCGCGACCTCCGGCGCGACGGGCGGGAGCGGGACAGTGGTCATGCGATCTTCTCCCCTACCCAGCGGGCGAGTTCGAGTGGGCTGAGCGCCGCCACGGGCATCCCGGCGGCGACGACCTGGCCGGCCACTCCCGTGGAGTAGCAGGGCCGGCCCGCGTCGTCGAGGCTGGCGCACCCCAGCACGTGGCAACCGGTGGCGACCAGGGCCCGTACCTCCGACAGCAGGCCGCCCAGCGGCGCGCCCTCTTCGAAGTCGCTGATGAGGACGACGATTGTGCGGCTGGGCACCGTGATCAGGCTGCGCGCGTGGCGGAGCCCGGCGGCGATGTGCGTACCCCCGCCCACGCTCACCTCCAGCAGGAGGGAGAGCGGGTCGTGGACATGACCGGTCAGGTCGAGGACCTCGGTGGAGAAGGCGAGGAAGTGGGTACTCAGAGCCGGAACCCCGGCCAGTACGGAGGCGGTCAGCGCCGACCAGATCGTCGACGCCTCCATGGACCCGGAGACATCGGTGACCAGGATCAGGTGCCAGTCGGCGGACCGGCGGGCGCTGCTGCGGAACACCGGCTTCTCGGGAACGACCCGGACGCTGCCGTCCTCGGCCCGGCGGGCGGTCGCGAGATTGGCGCGCAGGGTGCGCGGCAGGTCGAGCCGTCCGCCCGGACGGCGGGTGGGGCGTGCCAGCGTGGCGCCGGTGAGAGCGGGCCGCAGTCGTGTGGCGAGCTGCCTGGTCAGCTCCTCCACCAGGCGGGCGACCAGCGGGCGGAGCGCCGCGAGCCGCGCCTCGGGAAGGCCGCCCGCGTAGCGCAGCACCGTGCGGAGCAGCTCCACGGAGGGGGTGGCGGCTGCCGGATCGAGCTCGGTGAGCACGTCCTGCCGACCCGTCGCGGCTGCGGCGGCGAGCACCTCCTCGCGGACGCCGGGGCCGAAGAGCGCCGCGAGCTCCTCGGACCAGTCGCGGACGCCGGGGAACGGCGCCTCCCGACCGCCGCGGTCGCGGGCGGGCGCCGGCAGTTCGCCGCGCGAGCCCTCGCCGCGGCCCGCACCGTACAGCTCGTCCAACGCGGTCGCCAACCGGACGGCTCCGGACGGCAGTTGATCCGTCCGCCGCCCCAGCACGAGGCGCCACCGGTCGGCGGGCGCGAGTGTCGGGACGGGCGCGAGTGTCTGGACGGGGGTGGTGGCGGAGGTCGTCGAGGGGGTGTGCCTGCGGGAGGGTCCGGTCTCCGTTGCGGAGACGGCCTCGGGTCCGGAGGTGCCCGCGGTTCCGGGCACGGGCACGGGCACGGGGACGGGGACGGGGACGGGGACGGGATGAGCGTCGGGGGCGGTGCCGGTTGCGGGCGCGGGGGTGTCGGGGTGCGTCGGGTTGACGGCCGGTGGTGCGGTCGATGCGTCGGCGAGTGCCGAGGGCGCGGGAACGGACGGCTCGGCGCCCGTGTCCACCGGGGGTGGGACGGGGAGGGCGAGGCCGGCCAGGAGGTCGCGGGCGGCGAGGTCGGCGACCGTACGGCGTGCCAGCTCGGCGGGATCATCGGCGTCGGCGAGGTCGATCCGGGTGCCCAGTCGCTCCTCGACGGTCGCCAGCAGCCGGTCGCGGTCGGCCGGGCTGAGGGTGTCGAAGCCGCCGCGCAGCGCGGGCAGCCGGGCCAGGAAGGCTGCGTCGGCCAGTGCGACGACCCGGTGCAGCAGCGGGTCCAGCGCCGAGGATCCGACGGTCAGAAGCGGCCCCGCCACGGTCAGGACACCGGTGAGCCGGGCGGTGAGTGCGGCTCTGGAGGAGCTGTCCGCCGCCGCGTCCACCCAGGAGGCGACACGGGTGCCGAAGGCGTCTGCCTGCTCCAGCCCCGTGAGCACCCGGACGGCGCCGGCGGCGGCGGCGATCAGCGGGGCGCCGTCGGCTGCCAGCCGGGCGAGCGCGTCGGCGAGCCGGATGCCGCCCAACCGGTCGGCGCGCTGGGCGAGTTCGAGCAGCGCCCGGGCGTCCTCCGCCTTCTCCGAACCCGTGAGCCCGTCGACCTGACGCACCGCCGCCGAGGTCAGCAGCTCTCTCGCGTTCTCGACGCCGGTCACCTCCGGAACGGGCAGGTGTCCCGCTGCGATGCGGTCCAGGAGGTCGAGTCCCGCGAGGAGTTCGGGCAGGGTCCCGCTCGCGGGGAGCACCGCGGCAAGCTCCGTCAGACGGGCCTCGGCGAGCGCCGGCAGCGCGCACTGCGCCGCGTCCGTGAGCCCGCGGACGACCTGCGCCGCGGTCGGACCGCCCTCCGCGCGCTCGGCGGCGTGCCGCCCCCGCAGCACGCCCTCGGCCGCCTGGGCGGAGGTGACGCCGCGTACTCCGGCGGCCGTGAGCATCGCGGCGGTGGCCGGGGTCCAGCGCACCTGCCAACGGGTGGTGAGCCCCTCCGAACCCGCCGCGCCGGTCACCGCCTGCTCCTGCCCGTACGGGATGCCGCATGCGGTCAGCCTGCGGAGCAGCAGTTCGCGGCGCCCGTCGAGAGCGGAACGGGCCGGGTCGAGCCGCAGGTCCCGCGGCGTCTTCTCGTGCACGTCCGCCGGGCCGGGCAGGGACAACGCCTCGGTCTCGGCCTCCACCGCGGGGCCCAGACCGCTGCGCGGCGCGCCCGCGGCCGGGCGCCCGGAACGGGTGCCGACGAGTACGCGCTCCAGCGCGCGGGCGACGGCCCGGCCCGTACCGTACGTCTCTCCCCGGCCGAGCACTGTCTGCACGGCTTCCAGCAACTCACCCCGGCCGGGGGCGGGCAGGTCGCGCAGCCGGGCCAGGTCGCCGGCGACCCGCACGATCTCCCGGCCGTCCGCCGGACCGTAGGGATGGCCCTCCTCCCGCAACGCGGCGCAGAGGCGGACCGCGGTGCGGATCAGCGCCTCGTGCAGGGCGCCCGGGTCCCCCGCGGCGTCGAGCACGATGTGCTGCCACTCCGGGTCGCGGATACCGGCCGGATAGCCGGAGCGGGAGTCGAGCAGGGGGTAGGTGTACGGGATCAGCGAGACGGTGCTGCCCTCCGGCGCGGCGCCGGAGCCGGCGTGCGACGCGGAAGGCCCGGCGTACGAACCGGGGTGCGGGCCGGCGTGCGGGTCCGTGCCCGGCCGGGGGTCCGGAGCGGGTCGGGGCGCGGTGGGCGGGTGCGGGGTACGGGGTGCGGCGGTGTGCGGTGCGTGCGCCGCGTCGGCCGTCGACGTGGCCGCCTCGACGGCGGGCGTCAGCAGCGCGGGAGTGTGGAAAGCACCCACCACGACGGCGGGACGCAGCCCGCTCGCCAGGGCTTCGGCCACGTGCCCGCGCATGCACGCCTCGCGCGCGGGATCGGTGGGGTCCACCTCGCGCCGCGCCTCGGCCTCGTACCGCAGCGCCCAGCCGACGAGCAGCGCGGCCCGCCGTACCGCTTCGGGCGTGGAGCCGGGCGCGGGGGCCTCCACCAGCCGGTCCCACAGATCGTCACCGTCCCGCCCGGTCAGCCGGGACCGGAGAGCGTCGGTCAGACCGCTCCCGATGTCGGAGGCGGCAGCGGTGGGACCGGGCGGAGGCGCCGCCGCTGCCGATGAGGCCGACTCCCCCTGCACGGTGTCGACTTCGGCGTCCGCCGTGCCCGAGTCCGGCGCCGACAGTCGGCCGGCATCCGGTGCAGGCTCGCGGTCGGCACCCGGTTCGGCCCCGCGGTCGGCGTGCGGTGGGGTGCGGGAGTACCCGCCGTCGGCCAGGGGCAGGTCGCAGGCCACCGCCGGGACGCCGTTGCGTGCCGCCCAGCGCAGAGCGGCCAGCTCCGGCGAGAAATCCGCGAACGGGTAGAAGGCGGGCGCCTGCCCGGTGGCCGAGCCCTGGCCGCCGGGCAGCACGGCGGCCAGGGCCACCGGTGCGCGGGTGTCCTCGTGGGCGAGCCAGCCCAGCCACGGCTGGAACTCGGCGGGCAGCTCGACCAGGAGGACGTCGGGCGCCGCCGCGTCCAGCAGGGCCGGTACGGCGGCCGCGAGGGAGGGCGCGTGGTGGCGCACTCCGATGAGGTACGGCAGCCCCGGCCCGTCCGCCGCGAGCGCCGCCACCGCGGCGTCGGGCCCCACGGGGCCGGTGGGATACACCGGCCCGGTGGGAGCCGGCGGCCCCGTCGGATCCACGCCGGTGGCGGGGCCCTGCTGCGTGACGGCGGGGCGCCGGCCGGTGGACGGGACGGCGCCCGGTGCGTCGGAAGCCTGCGAAACGGCGGGGGCGGCGGCAGGCGCTGCCGCCCCGGCGCCCGTCTGCGGCTCGGGGGTGGTCGGTTGGTCCATCGGCTCAGTTCTCCAGCACCGCGCGCAGGTCCCACAGGGCGCGCCAGGTCGACGAGCCCTGCTCCGCGCGTCTGCGCACCGCGCCGTCCCAGTAGCCGAGCAGGCGCGCCGCGTCGGCCGGATCGTCCTTGCGCACGACGCCGAGCAGATGGCCGGGCAGCAGCGACAGCACGTCCCGGTCGCCGGGGAAGTACGCGGCGGCCAGGCCGAGGGAGCCCGCGACCGAGACCGCCTCCGCCGTACTCATCACCGTGGAGGGCCGTTCCACCTCCCAGCCCTCGGCGGAACGTCCCTCGCGCAGATCCCGGAAGGCGGTGACCAGCGCCTCCAGCACGGCGTCGTCGACCTGGTAGGCCGCGCCCGCGCGCTCCACCGCGGCACGGGACTGGCGGCGCACGAGCGCCGCCTCGGCGTCCACGTCACCGATGGGGCCGACCGTCTCGAAGTTGAAGCGCCGCTTCAGCGCGGCGGACATCTCCGACACGCCCTTGTCCCGCAGGTTGGCGGTGGCGATGAGGGTGAAACCGGGTGCCGCATGTGCCAACGCGCTCTCGCTGCCCGCCAGTTCGGGGACGGCGATACGGCGTTCGGAGAGCAGCGAGACCAGCGCGTCCTGCACCTCGGGCAGGCAGCGGGTCACCTCCTCCACGCGGGCGACCGCGCCCCGCGTCATGGCCGTGAGCACCGGGGAGGGAACCAGTGCCTCCTCCGTGGGGCCCTGGGCGAGCAGCAGCGCGTAGTTCCAGCCGTACTTGAGCTGGTCCTCGGTGGTGCCCGCGGTGCCCTGCACGGTGAGCGCGCTGGTGCCGCAGACGGCGGCCGACAGCAGCTCGGAGAGCATGGACTTGGCCGTGCCGGGCTCTCCCACCAGGAGGAGCCCGCGCTCACCGGCGAGGGTGACCACGCAGCGCTCGACCAGGGCGCGCTCGCCGACGAACTTCTCCTCGATCACCAGGCGGCTCGGCACCCCGGGGTCCGCAGCCGCGTCCTTGGGCAGACTCAGCGCCTGCCCGGCGCTGCCCGTCACGAACAGGACGACGGCACGCGGCGTGAGGCGCCAGCCTGGCGGGCGGGGTCCGGTGTCGTGAGCGGCGAGGAAGGCCAGCTCGGTGGCGTACCGGTCCTCGGGCGGGGTGATCTGCCGGTGCTGGTCGGCGGCTGTCGCCGCCCGGGGCCGGGCGGCGGCGCCCGGGCCGGCGGTGGGGTCGGTGCTGGTGGTCGTCATCGGCGGCGGCCCTTCCGGGATGCGCGGGTTTCCAGTTCTTCGAAGGCCGGGGCGTCGCCGTCCCGGACCCGTGCCCAGGCCGCCGCGAACAGCGCGGCCACCGGCCGGTCGGGCACGGTGCGGATGTCGCCGACCACCGGGTAGAGACTTTCCTTCCAGGTCTCCAGCGGCAGGGCGGGCGACCGCCGCTCGCGCCAACCGCAGGGCAGGAAGAGCGTGCGTCCCGCTCGGGACCGCTTGGCCTCGGTGACCAGGCTGCCGGCGGCGAGCTCGGCGCGGGCCTTCTTGATGCGCGCGGGCTTCCACTGCGTCCAGCGGACGCAGTTGCGGTCCGTGGGGTCGGGCAGGGCGAGCAGCATCAGGTACAGGGTGGCGGCGTCCGCACTCAGACCGAGCGCTTCGGCGGCCTCCGCCACCAGCTCGGGCACCGTGCGGGACGGGTCCTGCGCCGGATGGTGCGCAGCCGGCGCGGAGTCCGGGTCACCGGTGGCACCCGCGGGCAGGCCGGCCGAGACCAGGGCGTCCGTCTCCTCGCCGAGCAGGGCACGCAGTGCGCGCAGGTCGAGGCCGGAATGGGTGTCGATCATGCCCTCGACGAGACCGAGGACCGGATCCTCGGACCCCGTCAGACCGGCCGGGCGGATGAGCAGTCGTTCGTGGCCCCGGCCGCGGTCGGGCGTCAGCAGCAGCGCCTCGCCGGCCCGTACCAGCCCGTCGGCGTCCGCTCCTTCGGCCTCGGGGAGGCCGAAGGCGGCGCGGATCGGGGCACCGATCGGCCCGCCCTCCTCCGTCCAGGCCAGGCCGAGGTCGAGCACCAGCTCCGGGTCGGCGAGACGGGCGCGCAGTGCCGCGAGCCCGGTGGGCAGGTGGGACCGCAGCGGATGCCGGTGCGGCAGGTCGTAGGCCAGGACGCGCATCGCGGTCAGGGCGCCGTCGATCGCACCGCGGGCACCCGCCCGCCGCAGACCGGGGCTCCGCCCGTCGGAGGCGGCGGTGCCGTCGGCGAGCCAGTCCCGGGAGGCCGCGTTGAGCACCAGGTCGATCGCTCCGAGCGTGGCGCCCGACAGATCGAGGTCCAGCTCTTCGGGGACGCGGACGAGGGAGCCCAGGCGCTGCCGCCAGACCTCGGCGGCGGCCGGGACGTCCGGTCCGGTGGACCAGAGCGCGGCCGGGTCCGCCGGCAGCAGCGCGCGGACCAGCGCGTGTCGGTCGTCGCGCGGCAGGGCGTGCAGCCTGGCCTGCGCCGCCTCGAAGGCACGGGTCTTGGTGCCGAGCAGGGTGAGTGCCTCGGCCTCCGGCTCCTCGGTGGCGGCCGACAGCAGGGCGACGGCCTGGAGCGGCCCGATGCCGGTGGCCGTGTGGAACGCCTCTGCCGCCTCCGGGCTCCACGGCGCGGCCCCCTTGGCCCGCACCAGCGCGGTGAGTCGGGTGAGCCGGTCCACGGCTGTGCCGTCGCGGTGCACGCGCTCCCGCTCCAGGGTGAAGCCGGGCACGGCGCCGAAGGCTCCGGTCGGGTCGTGGTCCAGGGCCAGCCAGCGCCCGACCTCGTCGGCGTACCGGTGGCAGTCGTCGAGGATCACGATGGTGCGGGAGCCCTTGCGCAGCACCTGGCCCAGGCGCGGCACCGGCCGGTGGTCGTGCTGCCCGGGCGTGCCGGCGTACGGCTCGAGGAGATGCACCTGCCGCACGGTGCCCGCCGGATCCGCGAGCGGCCCGGCGGCGAGTGCGTCGAGCAGGACGAGGAGCCCTTCGCGCTGCTCGGCGGTGACGGCCGGCGAGGCGGCCCGGTAGGCAAGCTCGGGCAGCTTGTCGAGGAGGGAGGTCCAGCGCACGCTGTCCCCGGGCACCGTGTACTCGTCCCGCTGCCAGCCGTCGACCGCGCTGAACGGCGACTTCGTCGGCACCGGCGGGCCGAACGCGGGCTCACCTCCGAGCACGTGGTTGACGGCGAGGATCCCGCGGATCGCGGTCCACTCACGGCCGCCGCGCCACCACGAGCCGTGGATGCGCTCGGAGCCCCAGGCGGTGGCCTGCCGCAGGGTCCGGTCGTCGCCGTGCTCCGGCTCGTGATCGAAGAACATGCCCTCGGTGCGCGCGGTCCTCGCGGGCCGCTCGGACTGCGCGGGCTCGGGCGGCCTCAGGAACCGGTCGACCGCGACGGCGTGCCGCACCGCGACATCGACCATCGCGGTGACTCCGGCACGCAGCCGCGCATCGGTCACCTCGGGCAGGATCAGGGCGACGACCTCCTCGCTCATCTGCCGCGACGAGGGCCCGGTGTACTTCTCGACGCTCCGGACCGCCTCCAGGTGTTTGCCGATGGCGACGGCGACCTCGTCGAACAGCTGCTGCGCCCGGTCCCGGGTCAGGGTCCGCAGCGCCGCGGAGCCCGCCTCGTCCCGCGGGCGCAGGGCGTGCCAGTAGGCGACGGGCGGCAGGTACGGGGTGCCCGCCGCGATGTGGCCGACGCCGGAGTTGTCGGGAGTGACGGACCACAGGCTGCCGCCGGTGCCGTCGGTGTCCGCCGGATGGGCCTCCACGGCCGCATGGCGCCGGACCAGGATCGGACGTGCCCCGCCGGGCAGGGCGAGAGCGCCGAGCGGGACCGCGTAGCCGTCGGCCAGCGGGCCCGGCAGGGTCACCGTGGTGCCGTCCGGGCTGCCCGCCTCGGCCCGGTGGCCGTCCGCGGGCGCGGAACCGCCGGGATCGGCGACCGTGCGGCGGACCCAGCGGCCGAGGACGGCGCCGTCCGTGCCGAACGGGGTGGTCTCCAGGCCGGGTTGGAGCGGCAGCACCTGGCAGTGCTCGGCGAGCAGCCGGCTGCCGTCCTGTACTCCGGAGCGCAGGAAGGCGGGCAGTGAGGCGCGGCCGTGGGTGCCGGTGGCCGGGTCGTACTCCAGCCACGCGTGCTGCGTGCCCTGGTGTCCGGCACGCCAGTGGCCGGTGCCGTCGGAGAGGACCGCGCGGCGCGGCGGAAGGTCGGTGTCGCCCGCGTGCAGCGCCTTGCCGCCGGTCGCGCGACCGCCTCCGGGCAGCGGCAGGCAGACGTTGTCGGAGACGCCGCCACCGCCCCAGCCGGCGATCTGCTCGCCGCCCGGGAGGAACACCTCGGCGGGACGGTTCGACCAGTAGCCGTGCTGCTTGCCGCCCTCCCACCAGACGACCAGCAACTCGCCGTCGACGTAACGGAATCCGAGCGACCGCCACTGGTCGACGTCCGCGGGCAGCCGCAGGGTGTGCCGGAGCAGGACGCCCTCGGGGCCGACGACCACGGCACGCTCGCGGGTGCTCAGGATCAGGGCGGGCCAGGCGCCGGTGATCTCGACCTCGGCCGCGCGGTGGTTGCGCGCCTGCGGCGTGGCGGCCGCTTCCGCGGCCAGCTCGGTGTACGCCTCGTCCAGTGCGGGCCAGCCCAGCTCGTCCGGGACGCCGGCGCGCAGGGCGGCGGCGAGCACGGGCACCACCGAGTGGGCCCCGACGAGGCTGACCGCCTCCGGCGCGACCTTCTCGACCACCCGTCCGAAACCGGCCAGTCTGCCGAGCGCGGACCGCAGGCCGGGAAGGCCGCGGGCGGTGGTGTACTCCTCGGCGCGGGCGGTCAGCCACTCGCGCAGCACCACGGAGAGCACCGGGTGCGCGGCCAGTGCCCGGAGCTCCGATTCGTCGGACCTGTTGTTCCGGCCGCTTCCTCCGAGCTCGCCGACGGCGTGGCTGAGCCGGGCGCGGAACTCCGGGCTCCGTTCGACGGCGGCGAGGTCGCGCGCGCCGGGCGCGGTGTCGGTGAGCCAGCGGCCGAGCGCGAAGCCGGGGGGCCGCCCGTAGCCCTGGGCCTGCTTCTCCGGCTGGGCGACGGGTATGCCCTCGGTCAGGCAGTGGTCGAGGACGTCGAGGTCGGCCGTGCAGTGCCAGCGGCCGTGGAAGAGCTGGACGGGTCGTCCGTCGGCGCGCAGCCGGTCCGCCATGCGGGCGAGCAGCGCGAGGGTCTGCGGGCTGCGGCCCGAGCAGGACCGGTCCCGCTGGCGGTACGCCTCCCAGCGGCCGAGCCAGTCCGCCGGCGAGACGGACGGCGCCTCCTGCGCTGTGCCCGACTCCCCCGCGACGGCCGGGAGTTCGGTGAGCAGCTCCTCGGCGCCGGCCTCGGCCAGCAGCGTGAGCCAGGCGTGCTCGCCGGTTGCGGACCGGTCGCCCTTCTCGGTGAAGGTCTCCGGGAAGAAGCCGGTGAGCCGGGCGCGCACGGCCGGGTCCTGCCGGCCGAGAGCGACGACCGAGGAGCGGTAGGCCGTCCAGAACGAGGCGGGGGCGCGGACCACTCCCGGCGAGCCGATCAGGTCCGCGACCAGCTCGCGCTCGGCAGCGGCGCGGTCCAGCCCGGTGGCCTTGAGCAGTGCGCGCACGTCCTGCGGCAGCGCCGCGTAGGGCGGCACACCCGCGGAGCAGCGCTCGACCAGCAGTCTGCGGAACTGAGCCCAGGCTTCGGCCGGGGAGAGCCGGTCGGTGAGGTCCCGCACGTACTGCCGCAGGGCCTTGACGGTCAGCGCACCGGCGAAGGCGAACTCCAGGAAGACCGCCCGCTGCCGGTCCTCGTCCACGACGAGGCCGTGCACCCGCTCCGCCTCGCGGGCCTTGCCGAAGAAGGTGGCCGCGTACGTGGTGTTCTCCGCCTGGAGGAAGAGGCGGGCGACCTGCTCGTAGTAGGTGGGCAGGAAGTGCGGCACGGCACGGCCCAGCCGGGTGCCGAGCTCGTCGAAGCCCTCCTTGGCCGCGCCGGCACGGCTCCTGGCCTGGCGGCCCAGCCGCTCGATGTCCTTGACCAGGGCCAGGGCGTGGTGGCCGTTGGCCGGGTCGTTGACCAGGGCCCAGGCGGGGAAGCCCAGTGTCACCCGGCGGACCTGGCCCACCACGGGGGCGTCCTCGGTCCGCGACAGCCCGAGGAACTCCAGCGCCAGGTCCTCGGCCTCGCCGAGGGTGCCGGGCACCAGGCGGACGACGGGCCTGTCCCCGAGGGCCGGGTGGGTGTAGGTGCGGGCGGTCAGTGTGTCGGCGTCGTCCCGGTCAGTGGTGCCGGCGGGAAGAACGGCGTCCGCGTCGAGCAGGGCCGCGATACGGGTCCCGGAGTCACCGTCGGTACGGCCGGGGAGCGCGGGGGTGTCAGGGCGTGTGCCCGTGCCCGTGGGGGTGTGTGTCGTGGTGGTGCTCATGCCGCCTGCTCCTCGTCTTCCACATCGCGGCCGGCGTAGAGCGCCGCCGCCATGCGCATGCCGTCCGACCATGCGACGGGGCCGACCTCGGCCGCCGTCAGAGTGCGCCCCGAGGAGTCGGTCCAGCCCAGCGGGCCCGTCTCGGTGCCGTACGCGTCGTATCCGTCGTGCTCGCCGATCCAGATGCGGGCCTCGACGGTGACGCCGTCCTCCACGACCGGGCAGACGGCGTACCCGCCGCGGGAGCGGTAGCCGAGCTGAGTGGTGCGGCTGTGCAGGAACCGCAGTTCCTTGAAGACACCGCCCGCGTAGGTGTCCACCGAGACGGTCTCCGGTGCGAGGCCGGGCGGACGGTGCCACACCTCGCGGAACAGCTGCTCCACCCGCTGGTCCATCTCCAGCTCGACCGCGAACTCCCGCAGCTCGTCGAGGTCTTCGAGGAGCACGGGATGCGGAACGCGCACCACGTCGGGGGTGATGCGGACGGTGTCGCCGTCCAGGTCGACGAGGCCCAGACCCCGCTCGGGGTCCACATCGCGCAGGAACCCGGCGACTCCGCCGTCCGCGCCGGTGACGACCATGTCGCTCAGCGCCGCCCGCCAGGCCGGGTCGGGCCAGACCCGGGCGAGCACGGTGGTGGGGACGGGCAGCGAACGCACCATCCACTGCTCGACGTCGGACAGGCAGCGGGCTTCGTGCCGCTCCAACCACTCGCCCAACTGCCGGAGCCCGACGACCGCCGGCTCCTCCTTCAACTTGGCCGGTACGGACTTCAGCCGCCGACCCTTCCCGTTGCGGCAGACCAACCTACCGGCCTCCAGGGCGACTTCGTAGTCGCCCGCGGATACCCACCCCATGCGCTGTGCTCCCCGTTGTGCCCCGCTGCGCCGCCGGACGGCGGCACGCTGATGAGACCCGCCGACGGATGCGCACCGCGGCGAGTAGCAGAGACTCTAGGCCCACCGACTGACAACGCGACCAGGCACGTTCACGCTCCGGCACGTTCACCCTCCGGCCCACCCGCGCCCGGACAACCCGCCGGCCCGATACGGTCCGGCCCGCCGGCACCGCCGAACGACCGGGCGGCCGGCAGCCGTACGAGAGTCGGCAGTTGGGGACCGAGTTGGGGACTGGGGCGGGCTCTGCGCAGGCACGGTGCGGTGCTGAGGTGGAGACGTCCGCACCGGGTTGCTGCTCGCCCCGGCAAGTTCAGGACCGGCGGACACAGGCCCCTCCGGTTCGCCGCCCGGCCGGAACCGCTCACGCGCAGACACCGGACGTGCCGGCCGTCCGCCGCAGTCAGCGGGTTGGCGGGTTGGCGGGTTAGCGGGTTGGCGGGTTGGCGGGTTGGCGGGTTGGCGGGTTGGCGGGTTGGCGAGCGTCGCATCTCGCCGTAGAGAGCCTTGCCTCGTTGTCGCACCACGGCACGCCTGCGCGACCGGCTCGTCGAATCTGAGCACATCCGCCTGGTCCGCCCCGATCACCGACCGGTGGCCGCCGGGCTTTCCCCCCCAGTGCCGGAACGTCGGCGGGGCGGGGAGCGGGTGACCCTCGTTCCCCGCCCCGCGCGGGCGTTCACGAACTCGCGGCGTTCACCGGGCAGTTGTCTCCGGGGGCCGGGTGGTGGCGGGTGGCGCGTCGCAGACGGTGCCGTCCGCGGGCAGCTTGCCGTGGATCAGTGCTGCGTCGACGGCCGAGTCGACGCACTTGCCGCTGGAGCGGTACGAGGTGTGGCCGACGCCCTCGCGGGTGAGCAGGACGGCGCCCTCCAGACGTTCGGTCATGGCTTCGGCCCAGTGGTGCGGGGACACGTTGTCCAGTCGGCCGCCGACCACCAGGATCGGCGGCGCTCCGGCGGCGGTGAGCGCCTCGGTGTGGCGGTCCTTGTTCTCGGCCGGCCACAGTGCGCAGTTGAGGGCGCTGTACGCGGCCCGGCTGCCGAGCCGCTCGCCGCGCTCGGTGATCTTCCTCGCTGCGGCGCGGTGCGCGGACAGCTCGCCCAGGTCCGGCCAGTCGGCGCACCTGACACCGGTGTGCGGCTCCTGGAGAGTGGCGAACGGACCGCCGAAGGGCGCCACGGTGACGAAGGTGGCCACGACGAGCAGGCCTCTGCCGTCGCCGTTCTCCGCGGCGAGCAGTGCCTCGGTGAGCCTGGGCCACAGCTCGCGGTTGCCCGCGGCGGCCCGTACGGCTTCCAGGGCCACCGCTCCGTCGAGCCGTCCGCCCGGGGTGATCCCCTCGACCGGCGGCACCTCCAGCGGGGACGCCTCCAACTCGGTGATCAGGGCGTCGAGTGCGGCGCTCGGGTCGCCGTCGCCGAAGGCGCACGCCTCGGCCCCCTCGGTGCGGCAGCTCTCGAACCAGGCGTCGAGCGTCTCCTCGTTGGAGCGCGCGACGTCGTCCAGCAGCTTCAGGGGTTCGTGCTGCCACAGGTGGGTGTCGACGGGTGCGTCGATGACCATCTGCCGGACGCGGTCGGGGAAGAGGGTGGCGTACATGGGGCCGACCACAGTGCCGTACGAGGCGCCGTAGAAGGTGATGGTGTCCTCGCGCAGAGCCGCGCGCACCTGGTCCAGGTCGCGGGCGACGTTGTCGGTGGACAGGCTCGCCAGGAACTCCGGGCTCTGATGCTTCCGGCAGCCCTCGGTGAAGGTCCGGGCGTCGGCGAGCAGTTGCTCGTACGGCTTCCCGCCCGGCACGGTGGGATCGCGGTCCTCTGCCGCCTGCTCGGCGCGCTGCTCGTCGGTGAGGCAGCGCACGGCTTCGGACTCGCCGACCCCGCGGGGGTCCATTCCGACGACGTCGAACCGGGCGAGCAGGTCGGGCGAGTACGGGCCCTCGCCGGCGGCGGCGTCGATGGACTCCACCGTCTCGGTGGCGGGCACCCCCGGACCGCCGGGGTTGATGAACAGGCTCCCGATGCGCCGGCCCGGGTCGGTGGCACGGTGTCGGGTCACCGCCAGCGCGATCTGCTCCCCGCCGGGATCGTCGTACTCCAGCGGCACTTTGACGGTGGCGCAGTCCAGTCCCCGACCGCACTTCCTCCACTCGGCCGGTTCGGGAACGGGCGCCGGTGAGGTCTTCGCGGCGTCGTTCCCCTCCCCGGGGGTGGGTGCGCCGGTCGCGGTGCAGCCGGTGAGGGCCAGGGCGGCGACGGTCAGCAACGAGGCGATCCGCAGGGGCACGGACGGGCTGTGCGGCAGTCGGTGTGAGAAGGGCATGGCGTCGACGCTAGGCAGCCCGGCTGCGCGGAACATCGGCCGAAGAGCCCGAACCGGCCGACCGAAGGAGGACCGGAGCGGCTGCGTCCACCGCCGAAAGGCCGGGGCGCCGCCGAGAGGCCGGGCGTCGCGGACCGGGGCAGGGGGCCGGGCAGGGCAGGCCTTGCCGTCGGTCACTGCCCGGGGGCGATCCCGGCCTCCTGGACGAGGAGCGCCACTTGGACCCGGTTGTTGAGGTCCAGCTTGGTGAGGATCGCCGACACGTGGGTCTTGACCGTGGTCAGGCCCAGGTGGTGCCGCGCGGCGATCTCCGCGTTGGTGCGTCCGGCGCCGATCTCGGCCGCGACGGTGCGCTCCCGTTCGGCGAGCGTGTCGAGACGGCGTCGGGCGGCCTCCCGCCGGGCGTCCTGCTCCGAGTCGGCGACGCGCGCGATCAGACGGTGGGTCACCTCGGGCGAGAGCACGGAGCGGCCCTGCGCCACATGCCGGATGGCGACGACGAGTTCGTCCGGCGGGGTGTCTTTGAGCAGAAAGCCCGCGGCCCCGGCCCGCAGGGCCCGGAGCACGTGGGCGTCCGCGTCGAACGTGGTGAGCACGATGACCTGCGGCGCCGGTTGCACACCGCGCAGCGTCTCGGTGGCGGCGAGCCCGTCGGTGCCGGGCATCCGAATGTCCATCAGCACCACGTCGGGCCGGTGGCGGCGGGCCAGCGCCACCGCCTCGGCGCCGTCGCCCGCCTCGGCCACCACGCGCAGGTCCGGGGCGCCGCCCAGCATCATCTTGAGCCCGAACCGCACCACCGGGTCGTCGTCCGCCACCAGCACGTCCACGAGGGGGCGTTGGTCCGCCGTGCCGTCGGCGGGAACGTCGTCGGCAGGGTTGGGATGCGTCACGACGGCCAGGGTAGTCGCACGCCGACGCGCCAGCCGCCCGACTCCGTCGGCCCGTGGTCGAGCTGTCCGGCGACCAGCCGTGCGCGCTCCCCCAGCCCGTGCAGGCCCTGCCCGGAACCCGCGCTCCGCGCCGCAGAGTCCGTCGGCGGCGGGCCCGGCGGAGCCTCGTTCACCACTTCCGCGCTCAGCCCGCCGCCGGGCCGGCCCGCCATCCGGACCACCACGCACGCGCCCGGGGCGTGTTTGCGGGCGTTGGTCAGCCCCTCCTGGACGAGACGGTAGAGCGTGCGGCCCTGGGTCTCCGGAACCTCCCGCCCGCCGGTCGTCAGCCCGTCCTCGTCCTCCAACTCGACCGGTGCACCGGCCTGTCGGGCCTCCTCGATCAGCTCCGGCACGTCCCCGAGGCCGGGCAGCGGCAGTTCTCCCACCGGCGCCCGCAGCACACCGATCACCTCGCGGAGGTCCTGGAGCGCACGGTGCGCGTTCTCCCGCACCACCTCGGCGGCCCGTACCCGGTCCTCGGCGGGAGCGTCCGGGTAGTACGTGAGGGCGCCCGCGTGCACGCTGAGCAGCGACAGGCGATGCCCGAGGACGTCGTGCATCTCCCGTGCCAGGGCTTCCCGCGCTTCCCGTTCGGCGCGCTCGGCCCTCAGCGACGCCTCGACCTCGGCCGCCGCCGCCCGCTCCCGCAGGGAGGCGAGCAACGCCCGCCGGTTGCGCACGGAGAGCCCCCACGCCACCGTCGCCAGATGCCCCGTGCCGATGACGGCGAACACCATGAGCGGCGCCGCGGTCTCGGGCCACCACAGCTGGTACGACGTGACCGCCGCGAGGCTGATCGCGCACACTGTCGCCGTGGCCCTGTTGGAGCGGTGCACGGCGACGGTGAAGAGTGTGGCGACCGAGGCCGCCGCGACCGTCTCCGAGTACGCGCTCGCCACGGCCAGCGCGACGCCGAGCACGACCGGGAAGCGACGGCGCCACCACAGTGCGAGGCAGCCGGCCACCCCGGTGGCCAGGTCCGCGCGGAAGATCCAGGTGTGCGCCGCGGCCGGGTCGTCGAGCAGGCCGGCCACGGTGATCCCGCCCACCGCGACGGCCATCGCGAAGATGACGGAATCGACGAGCAGCTGACGGGCCCCGCGCCCCGGCGTCTCTGTCTTCGCGCTCACCGGCCCGATCCTAGGTCGCGTGCCCGGTCGGCGAAGCCGACGGGGTTGACGGCTCGATCGCGGGGGCCTCGGACGGGTCGGGCGAGGGTGGGGTCCGTCGCGAGCACGGGCAAAGTCGGCAACAGCGAGCGCTCAGAACCGTGTTGAGCTGCGGAGACGGGATCGCTGCCGGGCAATAGCGGGCTCCTGGTTTGGGTTGGGGAAGCCCGAGCAGTAGCGCCATGTACTGGACATCTCTGCAAGGAGCCGCACATGGCAGACACGAGTGGTCGGCGTCCCGCGTCGACCGCCACCCCCCATCACCGCAGACTGCGTGCCGCCGCCGTGGCCGTCGCGGTCGGAGCTCCGCTGCTGCTCGGAGGCGCTCCCGCCGGAGCCGTGACCACCGCCGACGCCTCGCCGCGCACCTCGGACGCACACTGCGTGCAGGACCTCGGGTCCGGCGGGCTGGAGTGCTACGCCACCTTCACCGACGCCGTCGACGCGGCGACGGGTGGTCGGATCTCCGACGCACCTGCGGGCGTCGAGGCGGCCGAGGGCGACGCCCGACTGCACGGCCGCACCGCCGAGTTGGCCCGCGACAGGGACGCGATTCGGGCCGGCGAGGTCATCCAGGGCACCTTCTTCGACGAGACCAACTACGGCGGCGGCTCGCTCACCGTCCGTGGTGAGGCGCCGTGCAAGAAGGACGGCTGGGTCGACTGGCAGCTGACGCTGGACGACGAGTGGAAGGACCGGATCTCCTCGGTCCAGCCCTGGGCCGAGTGCTGGATCTGGCTCTACCCGGAGCCGGATCTCGGCGGCGAGCGGGACGGACCGTTCAAGGAGAACACCCCGGACATCGGGTCGTTCATGAACGACCGCACCCAGTCCATCGGCTTCAGCTGACGCGGCGGCGCACCCCACTGCGCTGCTCGTCTCCCCACACAACCCCCCCACGAAGAGAGAGCCGGAAACGACGATGGCCAAGAGAAGCTCACTGACCGTCCTGCTGGCCGCCGCGGCGACCACCGCGGGTCTGGTGCTGATGCCCGGGGCCGCGCAGGCCGCCGACGCCCGTGACCACGAGGACCCGCCCACCTCGCGCGAGCTCCTGGACAAGTGCGACAACGGCACCAACAAGTGCATGTTCCACCCGGACTCGCCGCCCGAGTTCTTCAAGGGCGACGGCCACCAGGTGGGCGACAGCGCCTTCAACTGCACGCCCGACAACCAGACTTCGAGCGTGACCTGGTCCGACACCACCACCGAGACCACCAGTCTCGGCATCTCGCTGAGCGTCGAGGCCGGCTACGCGGACGTCTTCAAGACGACCCTGCAGACCAGCTACGAGCAGAGCTGGTCCAGCTCGCACACCGAGTCGGAGACGACCAACCTGACGGTGCGGCCGGGTGACGTGGGCACCATCAACCGCGCCCCCGAGATGCAGCGGGTGAAGGGCACCTACGAGCTGCACTTCGAGGACCGCTTCCACGGCCACTACTACTGGTACGTGCCGTTCGAGGCGACCGGCCCGGTCCCCGAGGGCACCAGCTCCAAGACCCAGCACACCAGGGCGATGACGGACCAGGAGCGCGAGGAGCACTGCGGCTGATCCGGTCGGCGTCAGGGCGGAGGCTCCACGGGGTCGGGGCCTCCGCCCTTCGGCAGCACCCGGGCGGCGGGAGTTCCGCGCACCGGCCCGACGCCGTGGCGGCGCCCGCCCGTCGAACGTCCGACTCCCCCGAGGCCGCGCCGGCTGTACGGTCTCGGTAGTCCTCCCACCTCGTCCCCGATGTCACAACTGCCGCAGGTTTCACACCACACGGGTTGATACTTTTGTCACCAAGCGACACAGTGGCGTTCGATGACACTGACACGGAAGCAGTGGCCGAGGTGATGAGGGTGCGGAACGCCGCAGCGGCGCGCAGGGCGGAAGCGATTGCCCGCCAAGGCCGACGAGGCTCGGAGCCCCTCCCCCGGCACCGGCCCGAGCTGCGCACCGGGCCGCACACCGCGGCGCTCTCCACCGGCGCGGTTCGACCCACGTCCCCGCGGGGGCCCGGCCGTTCGGTGTCCGGCACACCTGCGGCGGAGTGGTGACGCCGATGTCCTCCGACCACATACCCGAGCGTTCGTACGCGGAGA
The DNA here is from genome assembly GCF_023072595.1 of Streptomyces sp. XM4193. Lineage (GTDB taxonomy): Bacteria > Actinomycetota > Actinomycetes > Streptomycetales > Streptomycetaceae > Streptomyces. The sequence continues at coordinate 165,092 of NZ_JALLGK010000004.1, read as the reverse complement.
TGCTCGCCGCCTTACGGAACAAGATGTTCACCGGTAGATCGGCCGAACTGCGGCTGCTGCGCGAGCTGTTGCTCGGCGAGCGGCAGGGCTGCTCGGTGGTGTGGCTGCACGGCATGGGTGGCGTCGGCAAGACCGCGCTGCTGCGTCGGTTCGCCGACGAGGCGCAGACGCACGGCCGGGTCGCCCGTACCGTCGACATGCGCCATGTGAAGGCCGAACCCGAGGCGTTCGAGGCCGCGTTGGCGGCGCAGGGGCCCACCGAGGACGCCCATGTGCTCGTCGTCGACTCGGGTGAGCTGCTGGGGCCGGTCGAGGGCTGGTTGCGGGACGTCTTCCTGCCGCGGATGCCCTCCCACCTTCTGGTGGTCGTCGCCGGGAGGAAGCCGCCCTCGGTGGAGTGGCGCACCGACGCGCAGTGGTGGCACGTGCTGCGCAGCGTGCGGCTGGGCGGCATGAACGACGCCGAGGCCGCCCAACTCCTGCGCAACCGGGGCGTGTCGGAGCACGCGACCGCCGCTCTGGTCCGGGCCGCCCACGGGCTTCCGCTCGCCCTCGTCCTGCTCGCCGACCCCGGCGACCAGGGCATGTACCCGGCCGACCCCCGCGACGACGGCGCCTCCGGGGCCGGGCCGCGGCACGCCACCGGACTGCACGGCTCCCCCGAACTCGTCGGCGAACTGCTGCGGTTGCTGCTGCGCGAGTCGCCGACACTGCCGCAGACCGACGCGCTGCACGTGCTCTCGCTCGCCCGCGTCACCAGCGAGGAGCTGGTGCGGTACGCCCTGGACGTCCCGGCCGCCGAGGGCAGAGAGCTGTGCGACTGGCTGCGCGGACTCTCGTTCGTCCAGAACACGGCCGAGGGCCTGGTGCCGCACCCCCTGGCGCGCGACGCGCTGCTGACCGATCTGCGCTGGCGCGGACCGGAGAAGTACGAGCGCCTCTTCCGCCGCCTGTACGGCTACCAGATCGAGCGCGTACGCCAACGCACCGGCTCTCGCTGGGTGTTCGGGGCCGGGCTGGCACATCTGGGGCGCACCCACCGGATCGCCTGGGACGCCGTCGACTGGCGCGACTCCGACCGGCAGCGGCTGCGTCCCGCCGGCCCGGACGATCTGGAGGAGGTGCTGGCGAGCGTCGAGAAGGAGCACGGAGTCGCCGCCGGCCGACTGGCGCTGCGGTGGTGGCAGCACCAGCCGACGGCCTTCACCGTCGCCGAGGACGGCCTCGGGCGGATCGTCGGCGCGGTGGTCGCCCCGTGCCTCGAGGCGGGATCGACGAGGATCCCGGACGATCCCGTCGCCCACGCGGCACTCGCGCACACTGCCGACCGCTCGCCGCTGCGGCGGGCCGAACGCCTGCTGCTGGCCCGCTGGATCACGGGGAGCACGGCGGCGGCGTGCTCGGCGCTGACCACGCTGTGGGCGACGACTCCGGGGTTGGCGATGAGCTGGACCTGCGCCCGGGAGGCGCCGCGCGGGCTCGCGTCGATGCTCACTCTCTACGGCCACCGGCGGGCGGGCACGGTGCACGGTCCGGAGGGCGAGCGCGTACTGCCGTTCGTACAGGACTGGCGCGGTACGCCGTTCGACCGCTGGGCCGCGACGCTGCTGACCCGGCTGCTCGCCGACGAGCCCGCCGTCGCCCGCGCGCCGGAGGCCGGAGCCGAACCCGTCATGCCCTGGCCGGAGTTCGCCGACGCGGTCAAACACGCCTACCGCAGCGCGCTGGATCCGCGCCAGCTCGCGGAGAGCCCGCTGCTGGCGACCCGGCTGGTGTCGCTCGGCGGGGACGCCTCGGAGCTGCGCGAGGCGCTCGTCGAGACGGTCGCGCAGCTGCGCTCGCACCCCGGGCGGCGGCAGCTCGGCGACGTGCTGGAGGTCACCTATCTGAGCGGGCCGCGCAGCCAGCAGGCCGCCGCGAGCCGCGCGGGACTGTCCTTCGGCACCTACCGCCGACGGCTCTCCTCGGCGCTGACCAGGGCCGCCGAGCTGCTGCGAGAGCGCGAGTTCTACGGCCCGATGCCCAGGTGAGCACGGAAACAGTCCCGCGGGCACTGCTCACCTTGTGCTCATTCCGCGCTCATCGCGCCCTCGGGAGCGGCACGGTGCGGAGGTCCGATGGTTGACTGCCCGGGTGTGGAATGTCCGGAGAGGTCCGCGCAACCACTGTTGAACACCTGCGAGTTGGGAACGGACGTTGGCTGAGACGGAGCAGGACGACGAGAAGCGGCGCCGGCGGGCGCGGTTCGTCGACGCGCTGGCGACAAGCGCCCAGCAGCCGGGCGAGCGGTCCCGCGTAGGCACCAGGATCGCGGGCGCGGTGGCCATCATGGCACTCGCCGCCGGCGCCACCCTGGGCCTCGGCGCCTGGCGCACGTACCAGAACGCCGAGGAGGAGAAGAAGCAGCAGGTGGCCGCCGAGCAGGCGGCCGCCGAGAAGAAGCTCACCGAGTCCCACGCCGCCGAGCAGCGGGAGCGGGAGAAGCGCGAGGAGGAACGCAAGAAGAAGGAGGAGGAAGAGAAGAAGAAGGCCGACGCGGAGGCCGCGAGGCAACCACCGCCGCCGCCCCCGACGCCCACCCCGGAGAAGGACAGCGCGGCGGACACGCTGCGCGACAACCGGGCCAAGGGGCCGCAGCTGCGGTCCAAGGTGCTGCTGAAGAACGTCGCGACCGGTCTGTGCGCCGATGTCCCCGGCTACGGGCCCGGCAAGACCGGCAAGTCCATCAACCAGCACCGCTGCAACGGCACGAGCAAGGACAACCAGCTCTGGGACATCCGTATCCAGTACGAGGACCGGGGCCCCGGCGGTGCGCCACTGGCGATCATCGCCAACACCAAGGACGACCTGTGCTTCGACGTGCCGACCCGCGGCCCACAGCCGCCCGGCACACCGCTCAGCCAGGCGTACTGCCACCCCGGCATCGAAGAGGACAACCAGCTCTGGTGGTTCGAGGACACCGGCAACGGCTCCTTCAAGATCCGGAACTTCGCCAGCAACCACCAGTGCCTGCGCGTCGGCAAGGCCGCCGAGGGGCACCACGACCGGCGGTTGATCCTGCAGAGCTGCACCAACGGACCGGAAAGCGCCTGGCGCATCCAGCGCTGACCGCGTCCCGCTTGCCCGCACCGCGCTGCAGCTGCAGCTGCACGCACTGCACTGCACTGCACCTGCGGCATCGGCCCCGCACGGCCCAACGGCCCTGCGGGGCCGTGCTGTTGGGGCGGCAACCGAACCCCGCACCGGCACGCACGGGCGGCGTTCCCACCGCGCCACGTCCTCGGACGCCGCGCCGACACCGCACGCCGAGCAGCACCGCGCCCGGGCACGGCACGGTCGGGCACGACCCAGCACGTCACGTCACGTCCACGACACTGATGCGGGCGCGGCCCGACGCGAGCGAGGGCACGGGCAGGAACGCCGCCAGGCACGCGCGTACACACCCAGCCACACCGACGCGCCTGCCCCGGCGGGGAGTTCCGCCGGGGCAGGCGCGTCCGCCGACCGGTTCGGCGCGCGGGTCGTCCGTCAGGCCAGGGAGTCCAGCGGGTAGCGGGACCCGCCGACGCCCTCGCGGCACCGGTCGGCGGCCAGTACGCCGGCCATGCCGGGCATCGTGGACCAGGCGCGTTCGCCGGCCGCGCGCTGGTCCTGCTGCTCGTGCCTGGCCTGCTCCAACTCCTCCTGCACCGAACGGTGTTCGCGGTCGAGCCGGTCGCGGTGCTGTGTCGCCCTGGTCAGCGCCTCGGCTGTGACGGCCTCCCGCCGCTCGGTCTCCTCCACCCGTTGCCGTGCGGCGGTGACCTCGCCGGTCAGCCGGTCCACTTCCGCGACCGCCCGGCGCACCGCCTCGCCCGCCGACTCCGCCGGGGCGGTGGTGGCTTCGTCGGCGCCGTCGACGGGCAGGGCGGCGGCGATGCGCTCCGCGTCGGCCCGTACGGTGCCGGCGGCGGTCAACTGCCCGGTGAGCCGGTCCAGATCGCCGACGGCCGCGGCGCGGTCCGTCTGCCCCACGGTGTGCGCGTCGGCTGCCTCGGTGAACGCGTTCCGGGAGGCGGCGAGTTCGGCCTCCAGCTGGTCGCGCAGCGGCGCCAGCCGGGCCTCCCCGGCGGTGGCGTCCGCCTCGGCGGCGGCGGTCCGGGTGACGGTGTCCATCGCCGCGCGCAGCCGGTTCCAGGTGTCCGCCGTGGCGGGCGTGTGGTCGGCGAGCACTCCCTGCGAGGTGAACGGCCAGAACCTCAGGCCGGTCGTCCCGCGGGTGACCAGCTCCACCGGTCGCCCCGCCGCCTGCGCGGTGCGCACGCCGATGTGGAGGGCGCGGGCCAGCCGCGTCCCCTCGGGGTCCTGACCGACATCGAGCCAGAGCTGGACGCCCTCGTGCCCCTCGCCCATGGCCTGTGCGAGGACTGCGGGGAGTTCGCTGACGGGGTGGGTGGCCCAGTCGCGCGTGCCGGCGTCGGGCTGGTCGCGCAGCAGCGCCGGCAGATCGTGGACTCGCGAGGCGCTGCGCGGCCCGATGACGCCGTGGCCGAGCAGATCGCGGTCGAAGACCCTGGTGACGGCGCTGCCCAGTACGTACCGGGTGCCGTTCGGGCCGCTCACCCGCACCACCGTGTCGACCAGCACCTCGTGGTTGCGGGTCGTTCCGCCGGACGCGGGTGCGGAGGTGTCGCCGTGCTTGGCGCGGTCCCAACCGCCCCCGGTGGCCGAGCTTCCCTCGCCCCGGGTGACCTGCTGCCGGGTGAGGAACGGAACGGTGACACCGAGCAGTTGGAGGTTCGCGTCGTTGCCGCTGAAGGTGGACGAGTAGCTCACCCCCACCGCCGACCCCGCCGAGGAGGAGCCGCTCGCGGTGTGCGAGACGGTGCGCAGTCGGTCGACGGCGATGTCGTCCGCGCTGGTGACGGGCCGCGGGTTGTGCAGGGTGACCTCCAGCCGCGGTCCGGTGTCCGCCTCGTCCTCCACCCACGCACCGGGCATCGCCGGGGTGAGCCCGGCAGCCGTGCGCGGAGTGCCGACGCCGATGTCCCCGGCGCGCACCAGCTCGCCCAGCCGCACCGCGATGGCCTCCGGCGGCGCGTCGACCGGCAGGCTCAGCAGCCCGTCGGTGTCGGGCGCCACCTCCCGCAGCGCGTCGGCGAGTTCGTGGAACGCGTTGAAGCCCTGCACGGGGACGTCGCCGGTGGGCGTCAGCCGGGAGCGGTCCACGAAGGGCCGCGCCCCGGTCGGCTGCACGCCGGACGGGCGGGGTGCGCGCACCGGTTCGCGCGGGTCGGTCTCGCTCGTGCGCGGCGCGAGGGGCGGTTCGTGCCGATGCGGGGCGGCGGTCTCCGAGCCGGCGAAGCGCAGCCCGACCGAGGCCGGTACCTCGACCGTGCGGGTGGGCCTGCCGTGCAGCAGTCTGCCCAGCCGTTCGGCGAGCGGTCCGCCGTCGCGTCCGGTGAGGGTGATCCAGCCCTCCTCCAGCAGCCCGCCGACCAGGTCCGGCGGCCACTCCCAGATCAGCTCGGAGCGCACGGTGGCGGTGAGCACATAGGGGACGTCGTCGAAGTCGGCGGCCGCGCGGGTGCGGGTCCAGTAGCGGTCGTCCGCGGAGACCTGGTTCCTCGTGGCGCCCGAGCGGGTGGCCGAGGCGGAGAGCACCGGGCCGGTCCGGTCGGTGCGCACGGGGTGCCCGGGCCGGGGGTAGCGGGTGATCAGGTTCGCCGTGAACTGCACGCCGCGGGCGCTCTGTCGGGCTCCGGCACGGGTGTTGGGGCTGTGTGCGCCGACCTGTTCCAGTCCCGTTCCGTCACCGGCGGGGCGGCCCCGCAGCCGGCGCAGTGCCGGGGTCTGGGCCTGCGGTGCGGCGCTGAGCGCCACCTCCACAAGCCGCGCCCCGTGCCGGGTGTGGTGCCGGAAGTACAGGCTGACGGTGCCCCGGCCCGGCAGTGCGCGCAGCTGGCCGGGCGAGGCCAGATCGGCGATGCGGGTGGCGACGCCGGCGAGGTACGAGGGGTGGCCGGGCCGGGTGGCACCGGGCGCCTCCCGCTCCACCAGCGAGAGCAGTTCGCCGCGCATCCGGTCCCGGCTCTCCCCGCGCCGGATCGGGTCGTCGAGCTGGGTGACGGACCTGGCGCTGCCGAAACCGAGGCTGCCGGTACGCGCGAAGCTGTCCGGCAGCGGCACGACCGGCTCCGGCAGCATCGGCCGGGGAATGCCCGGCACTCCGGCGAACCACGGTGCGTACCGGGCCAGTTGGCTCTCGTAGAGCCGGAACTGCACGGCCCTGGGCAGGTCGATCGCGACGGTGACCTCGCCGTGGGAGCCGAGTCCGAGCAGCTCGCCGACGACGTTGCGGGTGCCCTGGCGGAAGGTGACCAGCAGGGTGGCGTCGGTGGTGATCAGGTGGTGCGGGCCGGTCTCCACCGGCACCCGGGTGACGGAGGTGCTCGCCGACCGCTCCGAGGTGTCGTCGACGCGCCGGTTGGCGGCGATCCTGCCGCCGGGGTTGGCCTGCGGCGTCTCCGGCGGCGCCTGGAGCGCACCGACCGAGACGCCGGTGTCGCGGGTGGACGCCACCGTGTGGGTGTGCGCGGCGAAGTCCGCGGCGGTCTGGTCGGACTCGCCGTAGCCGCGGAAGGTTCCCCGGTGCACGGGGTGGTGCAGATAGCCCTGGATCTCCGCCGACAGCTCCTGGTCCGCCCCGAGGCCGGGGAAGACGAGGCCCTCGATGACATGTCCGCCGTTGAAGATCTGGTGCGCCCGCCCGATCAGGTCGGCCACCCGGGTCTGGTGGTCCATCGCCTCGGTCGCGAAGGCGCTGCGGTCCGCGGCGTCGGAGCCGGCGAGGTACGCCGCCGCTCCGCTGCCCGCCGCGGCCACCGGTCCCGGCACGTACTCGCCCGCGCGGGCGGCCAGTTGGCCGAAGGTCCCGGGGTCGGGGTGGCCGGGGTGGGTGCCCGCGGCCAGTGCCCGGAACGCCTCACGGATCGCCGCGGAGGCGCGGAAGAAATCCACGTTGGCGTCGTCGGGCAGCCGGACCAGCCCGGGCTGGGGCCGGCCCCGGTCGTCGGTGAGCCGCAGTCGACGGTGGTCGTCGAGCGCGCTGCCGTCGGTGCGCGGCACACGCAGGAGGTCGCGCGCCGGGGAGGGCGTGATCTGCTCGCCCGGCGGCACGGTCCGGTCGTGCGCCACGATCAGCGTGACGTGCCCGGGGGTGGACCCGCTCGTACCGGGGAGGTTCGCACCGGACAGGCTCCCGGTCCCGGTCCCGCCGAAGCGTACGACCGGCTCGGGTGCGTCGCCCTCGAAGAGGTCGAGGGTGAACCGCGCCGGCACCGAGAAACGTTCGGTGCCGCCCTCGGTGCTGTTGAACTGGTCGGTCCCCGCGGCCGATCCGGCACTGGCGCTGCGGATCTGCCGACGGCCCCAGACGCGGTCGCCCGTGGTGTCCAGCGCCCAGCCGCCGTTCTCCAGCGGCCAGCGGGGGCCTCCGCCGCCGCCGGCCGTGACACCGAGCTGGTGGCTGTGCAGACGTCCGCCGCGCGCCGCGTGGGAGCTGAAGGTCACGCCCTCCACGTCGGGCAGGCGGCGCTCGTGCACCGACGGCGGCGCACCCGCGCTGCCGGGCGGTGCGGTGCGGTCCCGGGTCGCGCCCAGACGCAGCTCCACGCGCCTGGTGCCGGCGGTCAGGCCCGGCAGTTGGAACCAGACTGACCTGCCGCCCTCGACCGCGTCCGGCATCGCGGCGGCCTGGCCGAGCGCGGAGCGCGCCTGCTCGAAGCGGCGCAGGTTCGCCAGTTGAGCACGTACTCGCGCCTCGTCGAGCGGAACGCGGGAGGTCTCGGCCGCGGGCAGGAAGCCCTCCGCACGCAGCCACTCCTCCGCGTCCCCGAACATCCGCTCGGTGCCGCGCACCGCGACGGGCACGGCCGAGACGCCGATGCTCTGGAGGTTCTCCAACTGCTCCGGCAGCTGCCGGCGTTCGGCCGGTGCGGGCTCCTCGCCGAGCACGGTGGAGCGCTGCGGCAGCCGAAGCCGCAGACCCTCGCGGTAGGGCCCGTACGTGCTCCGGGTCTCGCCGCCGCCCGCCCGGTGCAGCGTCAAGGTGTAGGTGACATCGGCGGGGGCCACCAGATGGGAGCGGCCGGTGGACAGCGCGTGCATCAACGACGCTCGGCTGGAGGTGTTCAGCGTGTCGCTGGTCTGGAAGGACGCGCCCGCCTTGCCCATCACTCCGCCGCCGACCCGGGTGGCCGCGTTCGGATGGTCGGCCGCGGTGTCGGGCGTGAACTGCGGCCCGCCGCTCCCGTCCAGTCCGACGCCGCTGGTCAGCCGTGCCGAACGGTCCACGGCGGAACCGTGGCTGAGCCAGGACTCCAGCCCCGAACCGCGGTCCGGCGTCTGCGAGGTGGCCGCCCCCGGGCTCAGCCGCGCTGTCAGTCGCAGCACACCCACGGCAAGGCCCTCGCCGTCGTACAGCACGGGCGAGAAGACACCTCCGTCGCGCTGCATCGGCGCGGTGCCGCGGAGCGTGCGCTCGGAGAGGAACTCCTCCAGCGCCCGCGCGGACTCGGTGCCGAGCCCGCGCAGCACCGCGAACTCCTCGTCCGCCCGCACCTCGCCGAGAAGCCGGCCCGGTTCGAGGACGTCGTCCACGCCCCACAGGCGCGAATCGTCCGGCCCGGCCGGCTGCGGGAGGACCGTCCCCGGGGCGGCGGTGCCGTCTCCGAACGCGCGGTGCTCGGGGAACCAGACCGTCACCGGCCCGTGCCCGGCCTCCGCACCCCAGGCGTTCGGGGACGGGTCGCCGTCGATCCGCAACTGCCACTGGCCGGTGTAGTCCACCGCGTGCGTCAGCTCGTCGACGCGCTGAACCGTACGGGTCGACAGATCCTCGCTGACGGCGACCGACTGGTTGAGCTGGTGGTGGGTCAGGTTGAGGGTGAGCGCGCCGTCGAACCAGCGCAGCGGCCCGGCGGGGCCGAGGTAGATCGCCGGCCAGGAGACCGGCACCGTGCGCAGGGTCCCCGAGCTCTCGCTGCCCGACTCGCTCTGGCTGCCCTCGGCCTGACGCTCCACCCGTGGCGCGCGCGCGAACTCGGCCAGGCTCTCGTTCCGCGCGGCCGGCGAAGCGTCGGTCAGCCGGAACCGGATGTCGACGGTGTGCTCGTGGTCGCCCACGGTCACGGTGATCCGGTGGCCGCCGGACGAACGCAGATAGGGCAGATGGAGTGCGATCTCCGAGACGCTCAGCAGATCGCGCAGCTGGGCGTCTACCCGCTGCTCGTGCTCGCTGCCCGGAGTGACACCCAGGCGTTCGCGGATCTGCCGGTACAGACCGTCCAGCACGTCCGCGCCGGGCGGTTCGACCAGCACCAGTCCGACGCTGCCGTCGTGCTGGGCACCGTACCGGCGTGCGTACGCGGAGAGTTCGCGCGCGGCGGTCGTCCCGGTCGTCGTCGGCTCCGTACCCGCCACCGAACCGTTGACCGCGGTCCCGGCGGGAGCCGGGGTGCGGGTCTCGGCGGCGGCCGGGGTGTGGGTGGTGGGCGGTACCGGCGCCGGGGTCTCCGCGACGATCGGTGCCGGGGTCTCCGCGACGATCGGTGCCGGGGTCGACGTCTCCGTGGTTGGCAGAGCCGGGGTCGACGTTTCCGTGACGGCGGTCGAGGTCTCCGTGGTCCGCGGCGCCGACTCGGTGACGGGCTCGGTGACGGGAGGCGCCACCGGCTCCGCGACGGGAGGCGTTGCGGCCTCCGCGACAGGAGGCGCCACCGGCTCCGTGGCGGGAGGCGCGACCGGCTCCGTGGCGGGAGGCGCAACCGGCTCCGTGGCGGGAGGCGCGACCGGCTCCGTCACCGCAGGCGCAACCGGCTCCGTGACGGGAGGCGTTGCGGGCGTGGCGGGCCGGGGCTGCTCGTTCGCCGGCCTCGGATCGAGTCCGAAGAAGACCTGCGGCTGCGACTTCTCGGCCCCGGCCGACGCGGGCCGTGCCGCGCTCGGGCGCGCGGGCGCGGGTGTGGCCGGCCCCGACGTGGCGGAAGCGGAACGCGCGGGGCCGGACGGAGCGGACGGACGTGCCGTGCCGGATGTCGAACTGCCGCCCCAGGTGAACCCGGTCTGCTCGGTGGGGGTGCTGACGTCGAGCGGTCGGGCCGTGCGCGCGGTTTCTGCCGGCTCGGTCGCCGACCAGGCGCCCGTGTACGGGCCCGGGTTGGCGTCGTGGATCAGCGCGACCGGACGGCCGTTCTGCGGGCCGACGGTCCAGGGCGCATCGCCCGAGGCCAGGACGGTCAACCGCACGCCGAGCAGCGGTGCGGCGGCGGCGAGCAGCAGTCCGTCGGAACCGCCGATGCCGGTGCGGACCCCGCGTACCGACTGCTCCTGTTCCGCCGGTGCGGTGAGCGGTCCGGTACTGCCCGGAGCGGTCAGCGCGTCGAGTTCCGGCCACAACCGCCGTTCGGCGGCGGGCCGTTGGAGGTCGTTGGCGAGCGCGTCGGCAACGGCTGTCCGCAGCTCCTCCGGCGAGGCGGGCCAGCGATGGCCGACCAACTGGCCGCTCTCGCGCGGTGCCACGGCGATCAGCGCGTGCGCCGCCGGGTCCCCCTGGTCGAGGACGTACACCGGTGAGAGCTCGCGTTCGGCGAGCTCGGTCTCCAGCGAACGCGGGGCGGGCGCCGGTGAGTTGACCGCCTCTTCGGCGGGCGGCAGAACGGAGAGTTCGATCGCCGAGGGTTCGGTGCGGTAGGTGTCCGTTTCGGTCGGCTCCGCGGGCGGGGTGCCTCCGGCCTCCGGTACGGGTGTGCCGGAGGTCTCGGCGGCCGGCGTCGAGGCGGCGGACGTCGAACTCGTGGACGTCGATGCCGCCGGTGTCGATGCCGTCGGTGTCGGTGTCGGTGCAGGCGGGGCCGGGACGGTCGGCGCGGGTGCGCTCGGCGCGGAAGCGGGCGGAGTCGAAGCGGGCGGTGTCGAAGTGGCCTGCTCCTGCGGGCGGTTCGCCTCGGGCCGGTCATCGGCCCGTGGCGGGTCCTGCACCGGGGTCGGTGCGGAGGACCGTTCCTCGGCGGCAGGGTCCTGCGCCGGGGCCGGGGCCCGGTCCTGTGTCTGCTGCCAGTTCCGGACCGGGACGCCGTCGGCGTCCAGCCGGGTGAGCGGAATCTGCACCGAGGGCCGGTCCGGCGCGGAAGGCACCATCCTCAGGCCCTGCGCATCCGGTACGGCGGTGAACGGATCGCTGAGCGGGTCGAGTCGGGACCAGGTCTCCTCGACCGCGTCCAGGTTGGCGACCCGGCCGATCCAGCCGTTGTCGCCGCGCAGATACGCGCCCGTCGGCTCATGGATGAAGTCGTCACCGAAACTGCGCCAGCCCTCCGGCGACAGTTCCAGCCCGTCCGGCAACCGCACCCAGCCGGCCTCGTTCAGCTCGTAGCCCGGCAGGCGGGACGACGAGGACTCGATCGACTCGGGGACCGGCAGCGCCACCGGGGTCCACTCGCCCGCCGGCCGGTCCGTCAGCCGCACCGCGGGGGCGGGGCCCGTCTCGGCGTCGGGAACCGTCACACCTCCCCAGCGCGGTTCCATCAACGTCACCTCGCGCCCCACGCTCCACTGCGCCTCCAGCGGATCCACTCCGTGGTCCGCCGAACCGCCACCACCGTGCCGGGGCTGGAAACGCATGTCGTACATGCCGGGCTGGCGGCTCAGGTACCCGCGGTCGATGTGGCCGCCGGTCTGGTCCATCTGGTTGCTGAGCTCGTCCGCGTCGACTGTGCGGTGGCCGAAGTCCAGGTAGTCGAGCCCGTCCGGGCGGAACGCCTCGGCACGCGGCGTGATGAGCGCCTGCGCGTCGCGAGTCGGATCGAACGGCTGGAACTGGCCGTTGAGCAGGAACGGGAAGTTGAACTCGACCGCCGTCGACGGGCGCGCACCGCCCTGCCAGGCGTCCAGCACCACGATCTCGCGCGGCCGTTCCGGATAGCCGATGGCGACGAACACATGGTCCGTGTGAGGTGCGGCTGCGCGCGGCCAGGGCTCCCCCGCCACGCGTTTGAGGCCCACTCGCCAGATGGTCACGCCCGGCGGCAGGTCCGTCCGCCGGTTCAGCAGCGCAAAGGCCATGGAGGCGTGCTCGTCGCAGTTGCCCACGCCCCTGATGTCGGCCCTGGCCGCCATCTGCCCCAGGTGCTCCTGCATGGTGCGGGGGTCCTGGAGCGGTGGGGTGTTGCGCGCACGGTGCAGCATCTCCATCATCCCGACGCCGTGCGCCGAAACCGCTGCCGCCTGGTTGGCCGCGCCATAGCTGATCCGCTGCCGCGTCTCGGCGATGACCTCCTGGCCGATCAGCACGAGCCGCTGCTGCGTCGTCAACGGAGCCGGCACCGCAGGAGCCGGACGCGGCGAGGTGTCCACCTCCATCGAGTCCCGCCCACCGACATACGGCGACGACGACGGAGCCCGCGACGAACGCGGCGAATCGACCTCCATCCGCTCCTCATAGCGAGACCTGCGCGAAGTCGACTCCACCTCCATCTCCTCGGGATACGTGTACACATACGTACGACTGCCGGAACCGCCCGAACGCGAACCCGACGCATGACTGCTGTAGCCGCCGGAACGCGAACCCGACGAACGCGAACCCGACGCGTAACCGCCGCCCGAACGCGAACCCGACGAACGCGAGCCGGACGCGTAGCCGCTCCCCGAACGCGAACCGGACGAACGCGAACCACCGGAACGCGAACCGCCGGAGTGTGAACCTCCTGCGTAGCCACCGACGCCCGAGTACCGACTCCCGGAGTAGCTGCCGCCGTAGTAGTCGTACTCACGAGGCATCCCACCGCGCAGACCCAACGGCCCACCGGTCAGAATCGACTGCGCGATCGCCTCACCGCGCGCGTTCAGCGGCCTGGTCCGCCGGATCCAACCCGGCAGGGCGTCGTACTCCTCCAACGCCCGTTCCACACCCACCGGTTGCGCACCCAGACGATCCAACTCACCGTTGACCGCATCCAGCAGAAACCCGCGCGAGAGCGGATCCAGCTCGGCCGCCACCGGAGTCGGGAGAGTCGAAGGACCCCCGATCTCCATCTCCCCCGTACGACCGGCACCACCCGCCGCTCTGCCGCCCATGCGCTCGGCAGCGGGGGCAGCGGCGCCGGTTCGTTCGGTCACCGGTACCGGAGCGCCGTCGGAGTCGAGCCGGGTCAACGGCACCTGGACCGACGGCCGGTCGGTCCCGACGGGCACCATTCGCAGGCCCTGCCCGTCGGGCACGGCGGTGAACGGAGTGCTCAGCGGGTCGAGCACGGACCAGGTGTCCTCGACGGCGTCCAGGTTGGCGACCCGGCCGATCCAGCCGTTGTCGCCGCGCATGTACGCGCCGGTCGGCTCATGGATGAAGTCGTCACCGAAACTGCGCCAACCCTCCGGCGACAACTCCGCACCGTCCGGCAACCGCACCCAACCGCCGTCGTTCACCTCATAGCCCGGCAGGCGGGACGACGAGGACTCGACCGAATCCGGCACCGGCAGCACCACTGGGGTCCACTCGCCGACCGGGGACTCCGTCAGCCGTACCGCGGGCGCGGGACCGGTCTCCGCGTCGGGAACGGCGACGCCGCCCAACCGCGGTTCCATCAGCGTCACTTCACGACCCACCGGCCACTGGGCCTCCAGCGGATCCACCCCGTGGTCCGCCGAACCGCCACCGGCCCCGTACCGCGGTTCGAAGCGCATGTCGTACATGCCGCGCTGCTGCCCCAGGAACCTCCGGTCGGCCTGGCCGCCCGTCTGGTCCATCTGGTTGCGCAGCTCGTCGGCGTCCACGGTCCGATGGCCGAAGTCGAGATAGTCCAGACCGTCGGGCCGGAACTGGTCGGCACGGGGCGTGATGAACGCCTGCCGGTCCCGGGACGGGTCGAAGGGTTGCAGCCGCTCGTTGAGCAGGAACGGGAAGTTGAACTCCACCGCCGTCGCCGGACGGGCATCGCCCTGCCAGGCGTCCAGCACCACGATCTCGCGCGGCCGTTCCGGGAACCCGATCGCCACGAAGACATGGTCCGTGTACGGAGCAGCCGATCGCGGAAACGGCTCCCCCGGAACGCGGTTGAGACCCACGTGCCAAATGGAGACGCCCGGCGGAAGGTCGGTGCGCCGGTTGAGCAGCGAGAACGCCATCGCCGCGTGCTCACCGCAGTTGCCGAGACAACGAATGTCGGCCCTGGCCGCACTCTGCCCCAACTGCTCCTGCATCGTGCGGGGATCCTGCAACGGCGCGGTGTTCCGCGCACGGTGCAGCATCTCCAACATCCCGACACCGTGCGCCGCGACCGAGGCCGCCTGGTTGGCAGCCCCGTAACTGATCCGCTGCCGCGTCTCGGCGATGACCTCCTGGCCGATCAGCACGAGCCGCTGCTGCGTCGTCAACGGAGCCGGCACCGCAGGAGCCGGACGCGGCGAGGTGTCCACCTCCATCGAGTCCCGCCCACCGACATACGGCGACGACGACGGAGCCCGCGACGAACGCGGCGAATCGACATCCATCCGCTCCTCGTAACGAGACCTGCGCGAAGTCGACTCCACCTCCATCTCCTCGGGATACGTGTACACGTACGTACGGCTGCCGGAACCGCCCGAACGCGAACCCGACGCATAACTGCTGTAGCCGCCACCGGAGTAGGTGGAGTAACCGCCACCGGAGTAAGCACCGCTGGAGCGCGAGCCCCCGGAACGCGAACCCGACGCGTAACCGCCGCCCGAGCGCGAGCCGCTGGAACGCGAGCCGGACGCGTAACCGCTCCCGGAACGCGAACCACTCGACCGATGACCGCCGGAACGCGAACCACCCGAGCGCGAACCACCCGAGCGCGAGCCGCCGGAATGCGAGCCGCCGGTGTAGCCACCGACGCCCGAGTACCGACTCCCGGAGTAGCTGCCGCCGTAGTAGTCGTACTCACGAGGCATCCCACCGCGCAGACCCAACGGCCCACCGGTCACGATCGACTGTGCGATCGCCTCACCGCGCGCGTTCAGCGGCCTGGTCCGCCGGATCCAACCCGGCAGGGCGTCGTACTCCTCCAACGCCCGTTCCACACCCACCGGTTGCGCACCCAGACGATCCAACTCACCGTTGACCGCGTCCAGCAGAAACCCGCGCGAGAG
Source organism: Streptomyces sp. XM4193 (assembly GCF_023072595.1). GTDB lineage: Bacteria > Actinomycetota > Actinomycetes > Streptomycetales > Streptomycetaceae > Streptomyces. Next base: position 149,948 of record NZ_JALLGK010000004.1, on the reverse strand, counting down.
CGGATCCAGCTCGGCCGCCACCGGAGTCGGGAGACGCGAGGGGCCCTCGATCTCCATCTCCCCCGTACGACCCGCGCCGCCCGTCGGGGCGCCGGCGCCCGGCCGCTCCGCCGGGGCTGCCGCGGGCACCGTGCCGCGACCGGTCACCGGTATCGCGGTGCCCTCCGGGGTGAGGCGGGTGAAGGGGACCTGGACCGACTCGCGATCATCCGTGGTGGGCACCATCCGCAGGCCCTGGCCGTCGGGCACGGCGGTGAACCCGCTGGTGTGCGGGTCGAGCACGGACCACGCGTCCTGGACCGCGTCCAGGTTGGCGACCCGGCCGATCCAGCCGTTGTCGCCCCGCATGTACGCGCCCGTCGGCTCATGGATGAAATCGTCACCGAAACTGCGCCAACCCTCCGGCGACAACTCCGCACCGTCCGGCAACCGCACCCAACCGCCGTCGTTCACCTCATAGCCCGGCAGGCGGGACGACGAGGACTCGACCGAGTCCGGCACCGGCAGCACCACCCGGGTCCACTCGCCGACCGGTTCGTCGGTGGACTGCACCGCGGGCGCCGGACCCGACTCCAGGCCCGGCAGCGCGACGCCCCCGAACCGCGGTTCCATCAGCGTCACTTCACGACCCACCGGCCACTGGGCCTCCAGCGGATCCACCCCGTGGTCCGCCGAACCGCCGCCGAACCGGGGCTCGAACCGCAGGTCGTACATTCCCGGCTGATTGCGCACGGCGGCCGGGTCCACCGGTTCGCTGCGCGTGACTCCCTGGCTCCTGAGCTGCTCGGCGTCGACCGTCCGGTGGCCGAACTCGAGGTAGTCGACGCCGTCGTGGGGCATGTGCACCGAACGCGGCGTGATCACGGCGTGCTCGTCGGTCCTGGGGTCGAACGGCTGGGCACGCTCGTTCAGCAGGAACGGGAAGTTGAACTCCACCGCCGTCGCCGGGCGGGGATTGCGCTGCCAGGGGTCGAGCACGACGATGTCGCGCGGGTACTCGGGGTAGCCGATCGCAAGGAAGACGTGGTCGGTGTGCGGTGCCTGTGCGACCGGACCGGTCTCGTTCTCCTGCCGTGCGAGGCGTACGTTCCAGAAGGACACGCCCTCGGGCAGGTCGGTCCGCCGGTTCAGCAGGGAGAAGACCATCGACGCGTGCTCGTCGCAGTTGCCCACGCAGCGGATGTCGGCGGTCGCCGCCATCTGCCCCAGCCTCTCCTGGTGGGTGCGCGGTGGCTGGAGCGGCGCCGTGCCGCGGGCGCGGTTGAGCGCGACGAGCATGCCGAGTCCGCCGCGCGAGAGCGTTTCGACCTGGTTCGCCGGACCGTTGCTGATCCGCTGCTGAGTCTCGGCGATGGCCTCGCGGCCGACGTCGAAGAGGCGCTGCTGGATCTGGGGGTCGAGGCGCGGCACGTCGTTGAAGACGCTCTGGTCCACGTCCATGGAGTTCTGCTCCAGCCCGCGCCAGACCGTGCGACCGGTGCCCGCGGCGGCTGCCGACTCCCCTGTCGCCGGAGGCGGTACAGGCACGTCGAGCTGCATCTCCGTGTCCTGGCGGTCGACCGGAGTCGTGGACCGCTCGGGCGAGTCCACCTCCATGCCGTCGACCGCACGCGGCGGCGCCGAAGTCCCCTGCCCCGCCCCGGGCCCACCGACCGGAGTCGCGGCCCGTTCCGGGGTGTCCACATCCATACCGTCCTGGGAACGGGGCGGCACCGAAGTTCCCGCGCCCGGCTCCGGCCGAGCCACCGGAGTCGTGGAACGCTCCGGAGTGTCCACGTCCATACCGTCCTCGGAACGGGGCGGCACCGAAGTTCCCGCGCCCGGCTCCGGCCGAGCCACCGGAGTCGTGGAACGCTCCGGGGTGTCCACGTCCATACCGTCCTCGGAGCGGGGCGGAGCCGTGATCCCGGGGCGGCCCTGGGGAGTTGAGGGCCCGGCCTCGGTCTCCACCTCCATCTCGGTGGTGTAGGTGGGACTGCCGCCCGGGAGGGTGGTCCGCTTCCCGTCGACGATGGTCTGCGCCATCGCCTCGCCCTGCGCGCGCAGCGGCGTCGTGCGCCGCACCCAGCCGGGCAGCTGGTCGTAGCGCTCGAGCGCCTCGTCCAGACCGATCGGCGGCTGGTGCAGACGGTTCAGTTCGTTGTTGACCGCGTCGAGGAGGAAGCCCCGGGACAGCCCGTCGAGGTCGGCGGCGACCGGCGTCGGACGCGACGAGGGGCCTTCGATCTCCATCTCACGACCGTGACCGCCCGAACCGGCGGTACCCGTACCGGTGCCCTGGCCGGTACCGGTGCCCTGGCCGGTGCCCGAACCGGTGCCGGTACCGGTCGGGGCGGCGGGACGCCGGTCGGAGGAGGACGTCGGGGTCTCGCGCTCCGCGGTCGGACTCGGCGTTCCCTGCTGGGAGTTGGCCGAGGCGGGCGGAGGGCTCGACGAGGCGGGCGGCGCGGTGACCGGCGGCACCGTGGCCGGCGGCGCGGTGGCCGGCGGTTGGGTGCGTCCGGTGTCGTCGGCCGCGGTCGGAGAGGTGGTCGGTCGGGTTGTTCCGGCGCCGGAGGAGCCCGGGAGGGAGGACTCCGAAGTGGGTCCGGTCGGGGGCGCGACCGGCGTGGTGGGCTGCGTGGTCGGCTGCGTCGCGGGCGGGTTGACGGGCGGGGCGGCGGAGCCGGGGCCGGCCGGGCCGGGTGTGGCCGTGGCCGGCGGGCCCGACGCGGGCGGCGGAGTCGTCGGCGCGCTCGCCGGCGGGACGGTCGGCGCACCGGGCGGCGGGGTGACGGCGGGCGGGGTGGTCGCGGGCGGCGGGGCAGTGGTGTCGTTCTCGCCCTGGGCGGGGCCCTGAACGGGCGTGCCGATGGGCGGGGAGGCGGTCTCGCCCACCTGGCCGAGGCCGCGGTTGCCACCGCCGACGACCGAACCGTCCTGCTGGCGGTCGGACGTGCCGGACTGACCTGTCTGACCTGTCTGACCTGTCTGACCTGTCTGACCGGACTGCGGTACCTGCCCCGACTGGCCCGACTGACCGGACCGCGGCACCTGCCCCGACTGGCTCGGGTCCGGGCCGGTGGTGCGGCCCGGACCGTCGGACATGCCGGGTCCGACCACGGGTGTGTCCGACCCCGTGGGCCTGGTGCCGCTCGTGTTCGGCAGGTCCTCTCCACTGGACGCCCGGCGGTCGCCGCCGCGTCCCTGGGTGCCGTCGTGGGCCCGGTCGGGGCCACTGGTGGTGTCCCTGGTGGGCTGCGTCGTGCCTCCGCCGCCGCGCGACTCGTCCGGTCCCGAAGTCGGGGGCGCGGCCGGGGCCTTGGTCTGCGGCGGCTTTCCTGTCGCGGGCGGCGGGTTCTTCGACGGCCCGGTGCCGGGAGGTGCGGCGGTGCTGCTGCCGGGATCGGGCGCGCGATGCTCCGATCCGCCCTGCCCGTGTGGCGAACCACCGGGTGCGGAGGGCCTGTTGGTGTCCGTGCCCGAGTGGCTGTCGGGGCGTCCGCCGGGGCCGCGGCCACCGTCCGAGGTCGGCGTCTCCACATAGGTGGTGGTGCCGTTGCCCTGGTTGGAACGGAGTCCGCCGCCGGGACGGTCCGAACCGCCGCCGCCCGGCCCTCCGGTCGCGTTGCCGTCCTTCAGATCGCCCATCGTCGCGGGCCGGTCGTGACCGGGGCCGGAGGGGCGGGCAGGCGGCGCGCCCTGGCCGTCGCCCGTACGGTTCGGGCCGCGCTCCGGGCGCGGGCCGGTGGTGCCGTACGGGTCCTTCTGGTCTCCGCCGAGCCGCCTGCCCTCGTTCTGGAAGGGGTCCGAACCGAGCGAGCCGCCCTGCTTCGTGCCGCCGTCACGGGTCGGCGGCGCGGGGACCGGTGTGCCGTACGGGTTCTCCTGCGGCCCGCCCAACCGGCGACCCGGACCCGACATCGGATCCGAACCCCCCGAACCACCGCTCTTCGACTCACCACCACGATCCGGCGGCCCCGGCTTCGGCGTACCGTACGGATTCTCCTGCGGCCCGCCCAACCGGCGACCCGGACCCGACATCGGATCCGAACCCCCCGAACCACCGCTCTTCGACTCACCACCACGATCCGGCGGCCCCGGCTTCGGAGTGCCGTACGGGTTCTCCTGCGAACCGCCCAACCGACGACCCGGACCTCCCATCGGATCCGAACCGCCGCCACCCCGCGACTCGCCGTCCCGGCTCGGCGGCCCCGGCGTCGGCGTACCGTACGGATTCTCCTGCGAACCGCCCAACCGACGACCCGGGCCTCCCATCGGATCCGAACCGCCGCCACCCCGCGACTCGCCGTCCCGACTCGGCGGACTGACCGGGGTGCCGTACGGGTTCTCCTGCGACCCGCCCAGCCGTCGGCCGGGGCCGGGCATGGAGTCCGAGCCGCCGGAGGAGCGGTTGTCGTGGGTGGCCGGGTAGTCGTGGCCGCGTCCGGTGGGTGTCGGACCGGGGCGCCCGCCCGTGCCCGGCGGAACACCGTCCGAACCCGGGCGCGAGGCCGGACCGGGTGTCACCCCGTCAGAACCCGAACGCGAGCCCGGACCGGGCGCCGCCCCGTCCGCACCAGGACGCGAGACCGGACCGGGCGCCACCCCGTCGGGACCCGGACGCGAACCGGGACCGGGCGAGACTCCGCCGCCGTCGCCGGGACGCGAGACGGGACCCGGGGAGACCCCGTCGGGCCCGGGTCGGCGTCCGGGGGCCGGCGGCGCACCGTCGGCGCCGGGACGCGAGACGGAGTCCGGCCCCAGCCCGCCGCCGGGGCGGCCGTTGCCGCCCGCGGGTGCGCCGCCGGGGCTGCCGCCTCCGTCGGGCCTGGCGGCGACCGGCGTGGGACCGCCCTGGCCGGGCCCTCGACCCGGTGCGGGCATCGGGGCCGGCGGCGGCGCTGCCTGGGAGTTGCCCGGACGTCCGCTCTGCGGCGCACCGATGTCGCCTCCGCGCTCGCCGCCCGCGGGTCCGCTGCTGGTGGTGCGCGAGTCGTGCACGGAGACGTTGCCGCCGATGCCGCCGTTGCCCCCGCCGTTGCTGCCGGGGCGTGCCACCGGGGCACCGTCGCCGCCGAGGCCGCCGGGCTTGACCACCGGGCCGTCGCCCGAAGGCCGGGAGACGGGCGGGGTGTTGATGCCGTCTCCGCCCACCCCCTTGGTGCCGCTGATGTCTGCACCGGGCTTGGGAGTGGGCGGGGGCTTGGGGACGTTGGAGCCGGGGATGCTGCTGGGGCCGCCGCCGAGTCCGCGCGCGGGCGGGCTGGCGTACAGGCCGCCCGCGATGCCGCCTACGAATCCGCCGATGCCCGCGCTCCACGCCACGGACTCCCAGTCGATCTGGTAGTCGGTGCCGGCGATGCCCGAACCGATCGCGCCCAGCGCGATGTTGCCGCCGATGCCGGTGGCCGCGCCGATCACCGCGCCGCCGCTCAGCCCGGCGATGGTGGTGGTGATCGGGCCCATGGCGGAGGCGACCCTGGCGATCACCGGGAGCAGGGTGGCGATGATCCTGGTGACCATCGACAGCAGGTTGCCGATCATCGGGCCGAGGTAGAAGAAGATCGCGCTGAGGATGGCGCCCAGGATGTCCGCCCACATGGCCGCGTTGAGCTTCTTCGCGTACTCGTCGGCGGCCTCCTTCAGCTGGTCGGCGTAGCGGTGGATGGTCTGGCCGACGGTCCACGCGGTCTCGGCTGCGGCGTCGATGTTGCCGGCCAGCGCCCCGGTCCAGGCGAGCCTGGCCGCGTTGCCGGCCGGGCCGGTCATGCCGAGCGACTCGACGTGGCCGTCCACGGCGACCCGACGCTCGTGCAGCTCGTCGCCGAGACTGATCCAGGCGTTGCCCAGGGCGTAGATCTCGTCGAGCTTGATCGTGTCGAGTACGGAGTCCGCGTCTGCTGCCATGGTGGGTACCGCTCTCCCTGGGCGTACTGCCTGTTGCGCTGCGGGTGTTGCCGTGTGGGTGGTGCTGTGGTGCGGGTGGTGCTGTGGTGCGGGTCGGGCTCAGCCGTGGTGCTGTACGGGGCCGGGCGGCCGGTGGGGGCTCACCCGGGCCGCTGTGCGGACGGTGGTTCCCCGCAGATCGGATCGACCTCCGGGGAACCGCTCCGACGCATCAGCCGCTCAGCTCGGCGGCGGGCGGGGACGCGTCCGCGGAGCCGCCGCGGACGCCCTTCGTGCGCTTCTCCCCCTGCTCGCTCTGCTCGTCCACCGCGACCTGCATGAGCACCGGTTCCTGGCTGCGGCGCACCAGCGTGCCGCGGCCGGGCCGGGTGCGCCTGGCGCGTTGTTCGCCGATGAGCACGCCCTCCCGGTGGTCTCCGGAGAGCAGGAGCCCGTCGGTGCCGACCTCCTTGAGCTTGCTCATCACCGGGTCGGAGAGCAGCGCGCGGGCCGCACCGCCGACGCGTCGCGCCAGCACGAGGTGGAAGCCCAACTCCTCGGCCTGCGGCACGAACTGGGCCAGCGGCGCCAGCGGACCGCTGCCCATGCTGCCGCCGGCCAGGTCGTAGTCGTCGGCGACCACGTACAGCTCCGGGCCCTGCCACCAGTCGCGTGCGGCGAGTTGGGCCGCGGTGACGTCGGCCGGGGGCATCCGGCCGCGGAGGGTCTCGGCGAGCGCCTGCGCCTGGGCGGCGACGAGCTCGGCGTTGCCGCCGCGTGCGCCGAGGTACTCCTCGGGCACCGTGTCCAGCAGGCTGTGCCGGTAGTCGACCACCATGAAGCGCAGTTCGCGCGCGCTGCGCTGGGCGGCGAGACCGCGCATCCAGTTGCGCAGGAAGGTGGTCTTGCCCGCCCCCGAGTCGCCGAAGACGACGAAGTGCGAGGAACCGTCCGTCAGATCGAGGCCGACCGGACGCAGATCGGACTCGCGCAGTCCGACGGCCACCTCGCCGTCGCCGAGGCCGCGTCCGTGTCCCTCCCAGCGCTCCGCGGGGTCGGGGGCGCCGATGGCGGTCAGCTCCCGGACGGTGATGCGGTCCGGCAGTACGCGCAGTGCCGGCGCGGCGGCCTTCGGCCAGCTCTCCGCGAGCCGGGAGACCAGACGCCGTTCCGCGGCCGCGAGTTCGTCCGTGGAGTCCACCCCGTCCAGACGGGGCAGCGCGATCTGGTGGATCAGTCCGGCGGAGACCAGTCCGCGTCCCGGTACGCCCCGGCCCAGCGCCCTGGCGGTCGGCCGGCTGATCTCGGACTCGGTCGGGTCGTTGAGCCGCATCTCCATCCGGCCGGGGATGTTGTCCCGGAGGCTGACGCGGATCTCCGCCCAGCGGTTGGCGGTCAGCCACAGATGGACGCCGACGCCCAGGCCGCGGGCGGCGATCTCGGTCAGGGTGACCACGGCGTCCTCGTCGGCGGCGTGCAGGGCGGCCCAGTTGTCGACCACCAGCACGATGTCGGCGGACCGTACGCCCTCGGGCAGTTCGCCGGCCGCGCGGCGCTCGCGCAGCTCCACGGCGGACTGGATGCGCAGATCGTGGAACATCTGCTCGCGGGCGGTGACAAGTCGGCTCACCTCGGCGAGCGTGCGCCGGATGCGCTCCTCGTCCCGGCGGCCGGCCACTCCGGCCATGTGCGGGGCGTCGGCGAGCGCGTGCAGACCGCCACCGCCCATGTCGATGGCGTAGAACTGCAGCTCGTCCGGGGTGTGGGTGAGCATCGCGCTGAGCAACGCGGTCCGCAGGAACGTCGACTTGCCGCTCTGCGGCGCACCGACCAGGGCGAGGTGGCCCTGCCGTCCCTCCAGGTCCATGACGAGCGGACGCTGCTCCTGGCGCGCGGGTACGTCCAGTACGCCGACGGGGAACTTCAGCCGCCCCGCGTACGGCCACTGGGGACAGCGCAGTCCGAGCTCCGGGTCGGGCTCGGCGTCGCCGAGCAGCGGGTCGAGAGGCACGTGGGCGGGCAGCGGCGGCAGCCACACCTGGTGGCCGGGCGCGTCCTCGTTGACCAACCGGTCGACGGCGATCTGCAGTTCGGTGGCGCCGCCCTCGGGGTCCCACTCCCAGGCCGGGGTCTCCTCCTCGTCGGTCACGATCGGCGGCAGGTCCCCGTAGACCTCGTACGCCACCGGCAGGGCCGCTCCCGGTGAGGCATCGGCCTCGTGGTCGCGGTAGGGCGCGGAGACGTGCGCGACGCGGAAGCGCTCGTAGATCGACTCGTCGACCTTGAGGTACGCGGAGCCGGGCAGTGCGGGGAGCGTGTAGGCGTCGGAGGTGCCGATGACGGCACGGGACTCGGCGGCGCTGAAGGTGCGCAGACACATCCGGTAGGACAGGTGCGACTCCAGCCCGCGCAGCCGGCCCTCCTCCAACCGCTGCGTCGAGAGCAGCAGATGCATGCCCAGGGAGCGGCCGACCCGGCCGATCTGGACGAACAGGTCGATGAAGTCCGGCTGCTGGGAGAGGAGTTCGCCGAACTCGTCGACGATGATCAGCAGGTAGGGCAGCGGTTCCAGCGGTTTGCCGTCGACATCGGTGGCACCGGCGGCGTGACGCAGCTGGTACTCGCGCACCGAGTCGACGTTGCCGGCCCGGCGCAGCATCTGCTGGCGGCGCTGCTGCTCGCCCTGGAGCGCCTTGCGCATCCGGTCGACCAGGGCCATGTCGTCGGCGAGGTTGGTGATCAGGCCGGAGACGTGCGGCAGTTCGGTGACGCCCGCGAAGGTCGCGCCGCCCTTGAAGTCGACGAGCACGAAGGCCAGGTGCTCGGGCGCGTGCACCAGCGACAGACCGGTGACCAGGGTGCGCAGCAGTTCGCTCTTGCCGGAACCGGTGGCGCCCACGACCAGTCCGTGCGGCCCGATGCCGCCCTGTGCGGACTCCTTGAGGTCGATGTTCAGCGGCTCGCCGGTGCCGGTGACCCCGATGGGGACGCTGAGCAGCTTCCGGTCGTCCGGTGCGCGCCGACCGGCGGCGGGATCGAAGGCGGCGATGTCGGAGAAGCCGAGCATGCCGGAGAGCGAGACGTGCTCGGAGAGGACCTGCTCGCGCTCTCCGGACAGCCGCAGCGGCGCCAGCGAACGGGCGGTGGCCGCCAGGACCCCGGGCGCGACGGTGTCGGCGGCGGCCTTGTCCACGGTGGCGTACAGCTGGGAGGAGCGGCCCTCCAGGAGCAGCGCGCCGCGGGCGTCCGTGCGCGCGCGCACGTCCACCCGGCCGGGCTCCGAGCCCTCCTCCTCGACCAGGCAGACCACGTGGACGCCGAGTTCGGGTCCGGCCTCGGTGATGAGGTCGGCCAGCAGCGAGGAACGGGCCCACTGGGCCTTGGGGTCGTACTCGTCGAGGAAGATCACCAGGCGGCTGCGCGGGGCACTGTCGCGGTGCACGATCAGCCGGCTGGAACGCTCGGCGCGGGCGGCGGCGGCCTGGTCGTAGGCGGTCTGGAGGTGGTCCCTGATCCCGGCGAAGTCGTCGGCGAGCAGCGGGACGATCTCCTGCTCGCGACGTTCCTCGTCGCTCTCCGGCTGCTGGGTGTGCGGCAGCCACTTCGCCCAGTCCCAGGCCGAGTGGCCGCCGGAGACCACGGCGACCCGTACATCGTCGGGGGCGTGCAGCACGGCGAGTTGCACCAGCAGGTTCTGGGCCAGTTCACGGGTGCGCGCACGCGGGCCGAGCAGGCTCACCACGCCGGAGCCGCCGAGGTCCAGCCAGGCCGCCTGGCCCTCGACGGTGCTGTGGGTGCGGACCAGTTCGGCGGCGGCGTGCTCACAGGAGATGTCGATCTCGACCGTCGGGTCGCTGGGCTCGGAGGTGGTGAGGGTGTGGGAGAGCGGCGCCGTCCCGGTGCCCAGCCGCAGATGGAGGAAGTCGCTGTCGCCCGGGCGGCGTTCCCAGATGCGGCGTCGGCGCGAGGCGACGGCCCACAGCCGCTCGGGGTGCGGATGGCGCCAGGCGTCGGCGGTGCGCTGGGCGGCCTTGGTCCGCAGCGCCTGCTTGCGGATTCCGGCGAGGTACTCCATGTACCGCTCGCGCTGGCGGAACTGGTTGCGTCGGCGGCTGCCGCGCATCTGCATGCGCACGCCGATGGTGATACCGACGGACACCACGACGAAGGCGATGCCCAGCAGGATCATCCACGGTCGGCCGAAGGCCACCATGTACGCGGCCATGCTCACGCTGGAGAGCAGCGGAAGCAGGATCATCAGCCAGGTCGCCGCGCCCTGCGGCTGCGGACGCTGGGGCGCACCGGCGAGTTTGGTGCCGCCCTCCGGCGTCGGCGGGGGCGTCATGCGGACGGGGCGGTGGAAGGGTATTCGACTCACGGTGGCTGCCTAGCGGGACGGTCGGGGGTGCTGGGGCACGTGCTGCGGGGTGCTGCGGTGCGGAAGTGCTGCGGTGCGGAGGTGGTCGGCCGCGGTGGTGCGCGGCGGCGGGCCGGGTGAGCGGCCCACCGGGGACGTCACTTCGGGAAGGTCAGGGTGACGGCGGTGTTGTTGGTGTCCGTCTGGTTGTCGGGCTTCTCCGTCGGGTACTCCTCCTTCGATCCGCCGTCGCCGTCCTCCTCGGGCTGCAGGCCGTCGTGGAAGTCCGTGAAGATGGAGGTCACGCCCCTCTCGGCCTTGCTGAAGTTGGCGGCGGCCCGGTCGAGGCCGCCGGCGAGAGCGGAGAGGACGCCCTTGCCCGGCTCGTCCTCGGTGCCGAACAGGCGGGTCATGACGTGCATCCACTGCTTGTTGACCGCTTCGGCGTCCGTCGCCGCCTGGCCCTGCCAGGCCACCCGCAGCGCGCTCAGCTCGGTGTTGATGGTGGAGAGGCTGTCCGCGACCGTCTGCGAGAGGGTGTTGAGGCTCTTGGCGGTGGCGCTCATGCCGACGGGAGAGACGTTGATGGTGGAGGTGTTGTAGTCGGTCTCGCTGTCACTCATGCGGTGCCTCTCCTTCGGTCCCTGCCGGTCGCTGACAACGGTCTCCGCCGGTCTTGCCGGTCTCTTCGTTCGCTTCGTTCGCTGTGCTCGCCGAAGTGCCGGTCGACGGTGACCAGGGCGTCGGCCCGTCAACTGCCCGACGCCACCGGCACGCTGACAAATAGCCATACAAGTGATAAACCTGGCGCGGGTTCCTCGGGGCTGTCCGCCGGCAGCCCGCAGACCGGGCGCCGACGCCACCGAGCGCCGCCCGAGGAGCCGCGCGAGAGACCAGGGAGACGCCGTGACCGAGCCGATCGAGTCCAAGTACGACGAGACACCGCTGGACGAGCCCGAGGAGGGGGAGGGCGAGGAGGAGACGACCGAGGACAACGGCCGGGACCTGGCGTACATGGTCCCGGAGACCGAGGTCGCCTGGGACGAACTGCCGTCCTTCAACAAGGACCCCTCGGACCTCTCCGAGGACTCCGGCGACGGCGACCAGGACGAGAACAGCGACCCCTCGGCCGACTTCAAGATCAACCTCGAGACCCTGCGCACCGCCGAGACCTCGATGCTCGCCGAGGCCAACGGTGCCGTCACCAAGTACGAGGAGGTGCGCGCGCTGGTCGCCTCCGTCAAGGACACCGTCTTCGGGCAGGGCGCCACGTCCAAGGGCGCCGAGGGCAGCGGCCACACCAGCGGGCAGGCCGGCTACAACCCCTCGGTCGGCAAAAGGACCAAGAACCCCTTCGCCGAGGCCGGTGAGGCGTTCGGCGCCGAGATGAACCCGGCACAGGAGCGCGCCCTGCTCCAGGTCGCCAGCTCGCTGAACAAGCTGGGCGAGTACATAGCCCGGCTCAACCACTCCGGCCAGGTCTACGCGCAGGCCGACCGCCAGTCGAACTTCCCCGACCCGCCGCCCACCACCTGAGCCGGCGCACCGTGCCCCGCACCCCGTGCCGCGGACAGCCGCCGGCCCGGGGTGCGACGTCTGCCGGGGGTACGACGTCGGCCCGGGGCCTGCGAGGCGGGCGCGGGCCCAACGGGCCGCGCCACGGCGGGAGTTCGCCCGGGCGCGGTACGTCCCCCGCACCACGCCACCCGGCGCGGGCGCGCGGCCGACCGACCCCGGCACGGGGTGCGCGGCACGCGGCGCGGGGTGCGCGGCGGGCGTCGTCGGGCGGCTCGGGGGTGCGGGCGCTTCAGACACCCTGCGGGTTCCCGTCGCCGAGGTTGTCCAGGTTGGTGCTCTCCGCGTCCAGGTAGTTGCGGTGGCTGGTGTCCATCCGGTTGACGATGTCGTCCAGCAGGGACTCCAGTTCGTGCTCGACGGTGTGGAACCACTTCTTCACATCGTCGAAGCTGCCGTGGGCCGGGCTCGACCAGTCCTCGGCGATCTCGTTCATCTTGCTGTCGATCGACGCCATCGTCTCGGAGATCGACTTGGACTGCTTGCGCACCACCTCGGTCGCGGACTTCAGGTCCGCCAGGTGGGCACGCCATTCCTCGATCGACACTTCCTGCGCCATCAGCCCAACACCCGCCTCTCGTCCATGAGTTGTGCTCTGCCTGCCGCGTTCACGGAAAGCTCGGTGTGCTCCGGTGGCCGAGTGCGCGCCGGCGTCCCGCCCCGCTCCGGTGAACCAGAGGGCTCCGGACAGTCAGAGGGCTCCGCCGGGTTGTGCGTTCCCGACCCGCCGCCACGAGTACCGGGGCTCACCACAGCCCTCCCGGCGGCAGGTCGTCGGGCAGCAGGGTGGTGAGCACCGCCGCGTCCGCCTCGGCGAGGTCGAGCGCGGCGAGGTCCAGCTGGGACACCCGCTGCGCGTGCCGCTCGGTCATCCGCTGGAAGACCTGCCGCGCGCTGCGCCCGTTGCCGAACTGGTCGCCCCTGGGCACGGCCTCGAAGTGGTCGTTGAGCGCCGCGGCTGTCTCCGGCGCCAGCGTGTACTGGTGGTCGGCCGCCTGGTGCTCGACGATCCGCACCAGCTCGGGCGAGGTGTAGTCCTCGAAGTGCAGGGTTCGGGTGAAGCGCGAGGCGAGTCCGGCGTTGGACTCCAACAGCCGGTCCATGTCGCCGGGGTAGCCGGCCACGATGACCACCACCTCGTCCCGGTGGTCCTCCATCAGTTTGACCAGCGTCGAGACGGCCTCGGCGCCGAAGTCGGTCATCTGACCCTGCGGCACCAGGGAGTACGCCTCGTCGATGAAGAGCACGCCGCCGAGGGCGCGCCGGAAGACGGCGGCGGTGCGGGGCGCGGTGTGGCCGACGTACTCGCCGACCAGCTGGCCGCGGTCGGCCTCCACCAGGTGCCCGCGCTCCAACAGGCCGAGCGCGGCGAGGAATCCGCCGTAGAGACGGGCGACGGTGGTCTTGCCGGTGCCGGGGTTGCCCGCGAAGACCAGGTGCCGGGAGAGCGGCGGCGGTGCGAGTCCGGCGGTCTCGCGGACCTTGACCATCTGCATCAGGTTGGTCAGCGTCACCACGTCCCGCTTGACGCCGTCCAGGCCGACCAGGCGGTCGAGTTCACGGTGCAGCGCGGCGAGTCTGGCCTCCGCGCTCTCCTCCTCCTCGGAGTCCCGGTCGCCGGTGTCCGAGGAGTTCGCCTCCGTCCCGCCGTCGCCGCCGGTGCGTCCCGGTACGGCGACCACGGTGACGCCGTCGGCGGTCGAACCGCTCGCGGCGCCGGTCAGCCGGGGCTCGGCGACACCCTCCACCCGGCAGTCCTCGGCGCGGATCTCCGCCTCGTCGTCGCTCAGCAGATCGGACTCGGAGCCCTCGACGCTGCATCGGCGCAGCAGCAGTCTGGCGCGTGCGCCCGCGTAGACGGCCGGGAAACGGCTGCCGGTGAAGCGGCAGTCCTCGTACCGGCCTTCGCCGCCCTCCTCGACGAAGAGCGCGTTCTTCGCGGCGTCGGCGACCGTCAGCCCGCGCACCCGAGGACGCGCACCCGCGCGCACGACGACACCGCTGCCGCCCGCCCCGCGGATGGTTCCGCCCTCGACGACCGGGGTGCTGTCCTCCTCCATCAGCAGACCCGAGCCGCCGCCGGGAGCGATGGTCAGCTCCTCCAGCAGCGCTCCGGTGGCACGGCCGACCCGTACCCCGCTGTCGGTGCTGCCGGTGATCTCGCACTCGGCCAGCAGCGGACGGTGGTCGGTGCGCAGCCGTACGCCTTCCCGGCCGCCGCGCACCCGGCAGTCGCGCAGCACGGCGTCGCCGTCCTCCACGCAGACGCCGCTCAGCTCCGCGTCGGCCACCTCACAGCGTTCGGCCAGCAGCGCGGCCCGGCCGGTGACGCGCACACCGTGTTCGGCCGTGGCTCCGACGGTGCAGTCGCGCAGCCGGGTGCGGGCCGAGCCGCCGAGGTGGACGGCGGTGTAGGCGCTCTCCCGGACGGTGCAGTCGGTGAGCGAGACCTGTGAATCCCCCACCGCGTACAGGCCGTTGGCTCCGGTGCGGGCGAAGGTGCAGCCGGTCGCGGTGACGCGCGCGGTCTCGCTCACGACCAGCGCGGTGTCCTGACAGTCCACGGCCCGCACCGAGACGAGTTCGGCGATCGACTCCGCGGTGGCCAGCACCGCGGCGCCCTCGGTGTGGTGGATGTGGCAGCCGTCCAGCAGTACCGCGCTGGTCCCGTCCACCAGCGCGCCGGCGCCGGAGGTGCGCAGGATCTCGCAGTTGCGCAGCCGTACGCCCTGCTCGGCCCGGGCGGAGGCGGAGCCCGAACCGCCGGTTCTGGACGCGGCCGCGGTCTGCGGTGCGGCCTGTCCGGCCTGCGACGTCGCCTGCTCACGGGGCTCGTCGCCGCCGGGCAGACGTCCCGCCCGGCCGCGGGTCCACAGTCCGGGTCCGCCGGAGCCGTGCAGACGGCAGTCGCGGAGGTTGGCGGTGGCGTGGTCCTCCACCAGTACGGCGACGGTCCCGCTGGCCCGTATCTCGCAGCGGGCGAGGGTGGTGTGCGCACCGGCGGTGGCGCGCACGCCGCATCCGGTGGCGCCGTCGACCAGTCCTTCGGTCAGCTCGACCCGTGCCTCGTCCTCGACGAAGACGCCGTCGCCGGTGCAGTCCGAGACCGTCAGGTTCTCCAGTGCGGTGCGGCTGGTGCCGGTCAGGCGCACCGCGACGCCCTCGGTGCGGCGCACCGCGCAGTCGCGCAGCAGCGGCGCCGCACTGCCGGTCACCTCCAGTCGGCCTCCGGTGATCTCGCAGTCGTGCAGCGCCGGTTCACCGTCGCGCAGCAGCACCGCGGGTTCCCTGGGGGTTCCGGCGGAGAGGTGGAAACCGCGCAGCTCGACCCGGCCGCCGTGCACGGTGACGGCGGGGCCGCGGGAGGCGACCAGCCGCACCTCGCCCTTGGCGACCAGGGTGACGTCCTTGTCCAGCACCAGGCTCTCGGTGTAGGTGCCGGCCTGCACGGTGATGACGGCGCCGGGCGCGGCGGCCCTGACCGCCGCGCCCACTGTGCGGTGACCGCCCCAACTGCCGGGGGCGACCCGCTGTCCGACGGCCTTCACCGCTCGCGCTTTCCCACGTCCCGGCAGCGGCCCGGGCAGCGGGCGGCCGTCGGAACGCCGTGAGCCGCTGCCGCGGGTACGGCACGGCTCGCACCGCTCGCGCGGCTCATGGGCCCGGAGGCCGGCGGACGACCGTCGGTCACAGTCCGCCCCCGAGGTTGGCCAGCCAACCGAAGAGGCCGAACACCGCTGCGGTCAGCGGCAGACTCGCCACCGTGAGCAGGGTGGTGACGGCGCCGGGCCAGGTCGGGCGCTCCGGTTCGATCGGGCGCAGAGCCGCGTTGAAGGCCAGGAACAGCCCGCACACGACCAGCGCCGCGCCGCCCCCGAAGGCGGCCAGCGGCCCGAAGGCGGGCGAGTCGAAGAGGTACTCCGGCACACGTATCGCAAGCGCCAGCAAACCCACCACACCCGCGGCCAGTTGGGGCACGACGGCGGTCAGCACGCGTACGGTGCCGGCCTGCAGCAGCAGCCCGACGCTCACGACGGCGGCGAGCGCCAGCCCGGCCCCGCCGCGGGAGGAGGAGAGCACGACCAGCGACACCGCCAGGGCCGTACCGGTCACGACGCTCAGCAGGGTGAGCAGCCCGTTGCCCCGTCGTACGACGGCGGCGACGTCCTCGTTGTCGATCAGGGGCGCGCCGGTGTCCGGACCGGACGGCACGAGCACCGCGATCTGGCTGGTGACGCGCGGCAGTAGCGTGGCGAGCAGGAAAAGCACCATCGCGACCACGGCGGCGGAGCCGGTCATTCCCGCGCCCAACACGGTCAGCGGCAGGACGAACAGCGCCGCCAGCGCGGTGAGCGCCAGCAGAACCGCGGTGGACGGGGCGGGCAGCGCGACCAGCGCGAGCGTCGCACCCACCACGGCGGTGACCGCGACCAGTACCGGCGTGGCGGTCGGGCCCTGGATCGGCGCCCCGAGTCCGACACAGGCCATCAGCGGGCAGGCGGCCAGCGCGAGGATCTGGCGCACCGCGGGGGGCAGCGGCCAGTTCTTGCGCTGGGCGTACCAGGCCAGCAGCGGCACGGTCAGCGCGGCGAGCGCGAACAGCACCGCGGCGAGCGCCGCGAGACGGTGCGCGCCGAGCCACGCCGCGGAGACGACCATGACGAACAGTCCGGCGCCCAGTACGCACTGGGCGCGGCGCCGACCGTCCCACAGCGTCTTGTCGTCGCGGGCGTCGGCGACCTGGTCGTCCAGGTCGGTGACGGTCAACTCGCCGAGTTCACCGGCCCGGTGGTCGTGCAGATAGAGGGTGGCACCGTCGAGGATGCCCGCCTCGGCGAGGGATTCGCCTGGCGCCAGCGGCTCCGCCCCCGGTTCGGCCAGCGACCACACGGGCGGGTTGGCCTCGGGTTCGGTCTGGCCGCACATCGTGGCGAGCCTGGGTGCGTACTCGGCGATCGGGGCTCGCGCCGGAAGCGCGAGGTCCACACGTCTGCGTTCGCCGACCACGGTGACCCGGCAGCGTTCATCGGGCACGGGTTTTCCTTGTTGTCCGGCGGCGGTGGCCGCTGCGGGTCAGCTGCGCCAGGTGGAGATGTTGGACCACTCGGCTTCGCTGTAGTTGTTCCAGTTGACGTTCATGGCGTGGGCGATGCGTCCGAGCACGCCGTCGGGGCCGAAGAGGCCGTTGGCGGCGATGTCCCAGTTGTTCTGCATGTCCTGGTAGTACGTGGCGGCCTCGCTCTCCCGCCATGCCTCCGCGAGGGGCGCCAGCTTGGACTTGAGCGCCTGGAGTTCGCCGGAGATCTCGCCGGCCCGGGTGTTCAGCGTGGTGCCCGCCGCCGCGAGCCCCTCACCGACGTAGATCTGCGTGCCCTCGATGTTGGCCATGACTAGCTCCTCGAAGTCGCCCCGATCCGCGGACCGAGGGGCGGGTGGCTCGGTGTGGGATCAGTTGAAGTTGGTGGACGGCGGCTTCGGCACGTCCGCACCCAGCGCGGTGAGGTTGCCGAGGTTGCGCTCCTCGGACTCCTTGTAGTTCACGTAGGTGCCCTGGAGACCCTTGGAGATGCCCTCCAGCGCGTCGTGGAGCATCCGCGCGTAGATGTCGTACTCCTGCATGAGGGTCTGGAACTGGCCATGGGCCATGCCCTGCCAGCTCGCCCCCAGGCTGGTCACGTAGGTCTTCAACTCGGCCAGCTGACCTGAGATCTCGGTCGCGGTCGCTGACGTGCTGGTGACGGCGTTGGCCAGGTACTCCGGAGTGACCCGGTACGTGACACCGCCGACGTTCACGGAAGGCTGGTCAGCCATAAGTGGAATCCGCCCCTCTCGCCTGGTTCGGGGTGCAGTCAAGCACCGTCGTGGATCAGGCCGGAACGCCGCGAACCCCACTGAGCAGAGGCTGAGCACGTTCTGAGCGCAACTCATGACGAAAAGCCCGTACCCGCGAGCACTCCCGGCACCGCGGCAGCGGCGGACGGCAGGCGCGGGGCCGTGAACCGCCGTACCCGCCGGCGCCGTTCGCCCCAGGTCGGGCCCGGGACGCGGCCCGGCGGCAGGCGTCCCCGCACCCCCGCGGGAAGGTGCCGGGCGACCGGGTTGGGCAGCTCGTCAACACGCTGGCAGGGGGCGTCACTTAATGTCACTATGGCACTCGATGTAGCGCGGCGGACGAGGAGCGACGGATGGCCGGTGCGGCGTCGCCCGGACGCGGGCGGGGTGGCATGAGCGAACAACGGCGCCACCGGCTGCGTCTGGAGATCTCCCGCGAGGCCGCGCGCCTGTTCTGGGCGCACGGCGTGGACGGCACCAGCGGCGATCAGATCGCCGACGCGGTCGGGCTCTCCACCCGGACCATCTGGCGCCACTTCCGCAGCAAGGAGAGCTGCGCCGAACCGATAGTGACACAGAGCGTGGCGTGGGAGATGACCACACTGCGCGAATGGCCGCCCCACCTCTCGCTCGAGGAGCACTTCGAGGAGCGTTCGCGCCGGTTCGCCAGCGAGGCCGACCCCCTGGAGACGGCCGACATCGGCCTGGGCGTGCGCATGATCCGCCTCGGCGACACCGAACCCGCCATCCGTACGGCCTGGTTGATGGCGTGCGACCAGTTGGAGCGCGAGATGGCGGAGATCGTCGCGACCCGGCTGGGGCTGGCCGTCGGCGATCTGGAGGTGCGTCTGCACGCGGCGGCGGCCTCGGCCTCGCTGCGGGTGATCAACGAGTACATCGGCGCCGCCCTGCTCGACGGCGTCGACCCCCGGGAGTTCGCCGACAGTCCGGCACGCATCGCGCGGGCGGTCCGCCGGGCGACCGCGGGCGCGGTCGGCGACCCCGTCGTACCGAGTGCTGGTGCTGGTGCTGGTCCTGGTGCTGGTGGTCCCCGCCCCGGTCCCGGCTCCGCAGGGCCGAACGGCGACGGAGTCGGCTGAGCTTCTTGAACGGCGGGTGGAGCCCGCCGGCATCCCCGGTGCGCTGATCGGCGGCGTCAACGCCGTTGCGTGGACGGCGGGTTCAGGCGGAACGAGCCGGGGACGCCGGTGCCGCACCGGGACGCCGGGCCCGGGAGCCGCGCAGCGGACGAGAGGCTCGGCGAGGTGGCCCACTCGCTGGGGCCGCACCGTCGCTGGGGCCGCGCCGTCGCTGGGGCCGCACCGGGAGCGGACGGACACGATGGGCGTCCGGACACGGTGTGCGTCCGGACCGGCCGGCGGGTGCCCGCGCCGCCCGTACGGAGGTGTGCGCGCCGGGGCACGCACCGTTCCGTACGGGCGGCTCGCCCGCGAGGGCCGCGGCTCAGCGGGAGATGTCCCCGGAGCCCAGGAGGTCCAGCTCCTCGCGGCGCGGCAGCCCGCGCCACTCCCCCTCGGAGCTGACCGAGAAGGCCCCGCACACCGCGCCCCGGCGCAACCGGCCCGGCACGTCCTCGCCGTCCAACAGCGCGGAGAGATAGCCGGCCACGAACGCATCGCCCGCGCCGACCGGGTCGACGGAGGTCACCGGCAGCGCGGGCTGCCGGTGCTCACCCTCCGCCGACAGCGCGAAAGCGCCGTCCGGGCCGAGCTTGACGACCGCCTCGACGGGTCCGAGCGCCCGAAGCGCCCGCGCGGCGCACGCCGGACCGTCCCCCGCCGCGCCCCGCTCCGGACCCGAGGCCGGGGGTCCGGGCACGGGCGCCGGGGCGACCAGCGCGGCCTCTTCAAGGCCTGCGAAGACCACGTCCGTCTCGGCCAGCAGCTCGGTGAAGACCTCGGCGGCACGGTCCTTCGACCACAGCAGCGAGCGGTAGTTGAGATCGAACGAGACCAGGGTGCCGGAGGCCCGGGCGGTGCGCGCCGCGAGCCGTACCGCCTCCAGCGCGCTCGCGCTGAGCGCGGGGGTGATACCGGTCAGATGCAGCACCCGTGCGCCGGCGACGAGCCGCGGTTCCACATCGTCCGGGCCGAGCCGCGAACCGGCCAGCCCCTTGCGGTAATAACTGATCCGCACCCGGTCGGCCGTACGGCTCTCGCGCAGCATCAGCCCTGTCGGCCGGTCCGGGTCGAGCCGTGCGGCGGAGACGTCCACGCCCTCTCCGCGCAGCGTGTCAAGCAGCACGGTGCCGACCGCGTCCGAACCGACTCGTCCCACCCACGCCGCACGGTGGCCGAGCCTGGTCAACCCGATCGCGACGGTGGCCTCGGCGCCGGCGAGCCCGAGCCGCAGGGTGCTGCCCTCGCGCAGCGGGCCGGTCTCCCGGGCCCCGAGGAGGCCCATCACCTCGCCGATCGTGACCAGTTCGGGCCGTCCGGCGTTCATCCGAGAGCTCCCAGCAGCCGCTCGGCCCGCTCCCGCAGGAGGTCGAGGCCGCCGCCCTCGCAGGCGTCGCCGAGGAGCGGCGTACCGAGTCCCACCGCGACCGCGCCGGCGCGCAGATAGCCGGCCGCCTCCTCGATCCCCACTCCCCCGGTCGGCACCAACGGCACCTGCGGCAGCGGCGCCCGTACCGCGCTCAGATGGGACGGTCCGCCGCTGCCCGCGGGGAAGAGCTTGACCATGCTCGCGCCCAGCCGCCAGGCGGTCAGGACCTCGGTGGGGGTGAACGCCCCCGGCAGCACGGCCACTTCGAGCCTGCGCGCCTCGGCGACGACCTCGGGCACCACCGCCGGTGAGACGACGTAGCGTGCCCCGGCCTCCACCGACAGCGCGACCTCCGCCGCGGTCGTCACGGAGCCGACGCCCAGACGGAGGGTGTCCGGGGCGTCCGCCGCCATCTCGCGCAGGGCGTCCAGCGCACCGGGCGTGGTGAGCGTCAACTCGACGACTCCCACACCGCTTTCGTGCAGGGCGCGGGTCACCTCGGCGAAACGCGAGGCGGTCGAGGAGCGAAGGATGGCGATCGCGGGTGCCGCGGACAGCGCCGCCCGCAGCTGACCGTCATGACGCGGTGGGTCCTCCCCGCTCGTCGGCGGCACCGCGCCGGCGGGAGACAGCGGCCCGGGGTGCCCCGGCCTTTCGTTCGGGTTGGACGCTGTCGGGCTCGCGGCACCCGGAGGGGTCCGGTCCTGGTCTGGGCGCATCTGCTCCATCCACTCTCTGGCCGCAGCGCCCTGGGGCGTGCGCGGCTGTCCGCCGCACGACCGCGCGGCTTCGGGGGCCGGCGACTGTGCCGGCCGTACGTTCGGCGCCCGCCGCACTCGGACGCGGGGCGACTGTCGGCCCCGGGGCAATGGTGCCCGGCCGGCGGCGCCCTGCGCCAATGCGGGTACGGGACGGCCCGTCCGGCTGTCGACCCCGGCCCCCGCACCCGACGGTGCCGACTCCCCTCGTTCCGACGGCGGTTGGCCCGCCGGGACCGTTCCCGTCCGGTGGGAGTTTTTTCCTGGCACCGAGCGATGAGTTCCGACGACACCGTCCGTCTGTCCCTCCGAGAACACCGCCCCGCCGCACCCCGCGTCGGACAGCCCAGGGATCGGAACAGTCATGACACGCAAGATCTTCGTCAACCTCCCCGTCAAGGACCTCCCGGTGGCCAAGGACTTCTTCGAGAAGCTCGGCTTCGAGATCAACCCGGACTTCAGCGACGACAACGCGGGCTGTGTCGTCATCAGCGACACCATCCACGTGATGCTGCTGACCGAGACGCTCTACCGGACCTTCACCCCCAAGGAGATCGCCGACACCGCCACCTCCGGCGAGACGATCCTCTGTCTGAGCGCCGACAGCCGCGAGGAGGTCGACCGGCTCGTCGAGCTGGCGCTGGACTCCGGCGGCAAGCCGATCGGCGAGACCCAGGAGGCCGAGGGGATGTACGGGCGCGCCTTCCAGGACCCGGACGGCCACCACTGGGAGGTCATGTACATGGACATGTGAGCGCCGGCTCGTCTGGGGCGCACCTGCCGGGGCCGATCCTCGACGGACCGGTCCCGGCAGGTGTGCGGCGGCGACCCGTACGGGGGTCGGGTCGCCGCCGCCTCATCCGTACAGAGTGCGTGGCCCGGGGTACGCGGCTCAGCTCTCGGCGGTGCGCTGGTTGCCGCCGCGCTGCTGCCAGTACCGGCCGTCGGCCGGGCGCTCGCCGCCCTTGGCCGCCACGCCGACTCCCAACACCGCGTGCGCGTCCAGGAGCTGGCCCTTCTTCCCGTACGCGAGATCGCGCGTCAGCACGGTCCGTGAACCGAGGAAGGCGAAGGTGTCGCGGTCGAAGACCCACTCGGCGCGGGTGCCGCTTCGACGGTCCTCACGGGCGATGCCCACTCCCTTGCGGCCGAGCGCGTCCTGCGCCTCCGGCACCTCCACGACACCGGGCACGCCCGCCGCCGCGCGGTAGAGCGCCGCCGCGGTCCGGGGCGGCAACAGGGTCTCGGCTGTCAGCGTCCGGATCTGCTCGAAAACCGCCTGGTCGCGGCCCCGTTCGGCGTCGTCCGGGGTCAACTCGTAGAGCAGGGTGCGCAGTTCGTTCGGATCGGTGGGCAGCTGTGAGAGCCAGCGATAGGTCGGACGGTCGATGCCCGGACGCGCGTCCTGCGGCCGGTCCCCGAGGTCGAGGTTGAGCGGCTGCACCTCGCCGTCGATCGCGATGTGTCCCAGCTGCTCCACCGGCCCCGGCTGCTGCGCGTACCAGAATTCCCGGTCCCGCAGTGGCCCCAACTCAATTCGCCCGCTGCCGAGTTCGGCCTCGCGCACCTTGCTGCGCACATACACATGGCTGTCGTCCGGCACCTCGACCGGCTTCAGCGACTCAGCGGCAGCGGAGGCGTCGTGCAGTACCCGCACCGCCCCCGCAGAGGTGCCCGGGCCTCGTTCCTGGCCAACCCGGCTCTCGCTCCGCGTGGTCGGCACCTCCTCCTGGCCGGTGACGGTGACCGCGGTGACCACCACACCCGCGAGCGCGAGCGCCGCAGCGGGCGCCAGCACCGCCGGACGCAGCAGACGGCGACGGCCGGACGTACCCGGTCGGGGGCGGTCTGTGCCGACGGCGCTCCGGGCGGCGGCGAAGCTTGCGGCCGGCGCGCCCTGCTGGTGGGGGCTGTCCGTGTACGCCTCGGAAGCGGACCGGTGGATCTCGTTCATCAGCTGTTCCCTGTGGTGAGCCAGTCGGCCCGGCAGGAGGTCGAACTCCCCCGAGGCAGGCACCAGTTCGGCCGTCGCGTCGCGCAGGTCACGCTCCTGGCGCCGCTGCTCGCCGCCGCCGTCGGTTCCGTTCTTCCTCATCGGTTCCCCTCCTCGCCGGGCAGGGCGACGAACGCCGCCCTGCCCCTTACCTCGCCGCGAACGACGTGTGGTTCCCGCCCATTCCATCCGCGACCGACCTTTGGCTCCGGGCCGGCCTCCGGGTCCGGGCCGGCGGGCGCGTGCTCCGCGAGCCGACGGTCGGCAAGCGTGCGCAGCCGGGCCCGTGCGCGGGAGAGCCGGGAGCGCACCGTGCCGACGGGTACGCCGAGCGCCTGCGCGGCCTGCGCGTAGTCGAGCCCCGACCACACGCAGAGCGCCAGCACCTCCTGCTCGTGCGGACGCAGCCGGCCCAACACCTCGCGCACCGCGGCGAGTTCGCGACGGTCGTCGACCCGTCCGGCGGACACCTCGGCGAAGTCCTCCACCTCGCGCGGACTGGGCCTGCTGGTCAGGAACGCCCACCGGCGGGCCGCCCCGCGCCGATGGTGGCGCACCTTGTTGGTGGCGATGCCCAGCAGCCACGGGCGCAACGGTCCACCGTCGGCCTCCACCCGATCGCGGGTGCGCCAAGCGGTCAGGAACGTCTCAGACATGACGTCCTCCGCCGACGTGACATCGCCGGTCAGCCGCAACGCATGGCTGTACACCGCCCTCGCGTCGCGGTCGTACAGCTCGGCGAACGCCGCGCGCTCACCCTCCCGCACCCGCAGTCGCAGCAGTTGCTCCTCCGACGGGCCACCGGGCGGCGAACCACCGCTGCCAGGCTCCTCTGGTTCCTCTGATTCCACGTAGGTCACACCTCTGACTTCCCGCCGCGGCAACAGCGTTCCTGTGAGGTGGGCCACCGGGCGCCCGCTCCGGACGAACCGCGACAGCGGTAACGAGAGAGCCGCCACATCCGGCCATAATGGCGCCCGTTCGTTGGCCGGTACACCGTGCTGTTTCCCACAATCAGCACGCACCGGTCATGACGTTTCACCTCATAAGCCGCGTGCGACCCCGAAGTTCGCCACTCACCGCGACCGACGGGCGCATTGCCGCGTGGCCGTATACAGCGGCGGACTCCACCCCTGCGTTGTGACCTCGGTTAGCTTCACCCTGCACATCTGCCTGGGGGGGCTCTATGGGTGTGGTATTGCCGGATTGGGCGGACGAGGTCCTCGACCTCATCGGAATCGCCTGGCCGAACGTGGACGAGGACGACTTCCGCGAAATGGCCACCGCCATGCGGGAATTCGCCACCGCACTGGAGACCGGGGGCGCAGAGGCACAGCAGGCCGTCAACGCTTTTCTCGAATCGAGCAGCAGCCCGGCGATCGACGCGTTCGGCACTCACTGGAACAAGATCAACGGCCGACATCTGGCCAACCTCGCACAGGCCACCCAGCTCGCCGCGACGGCCGCCGAGATCGCCGCCTATCTGATCACCGCGGCGAAGATCGCGGCCCTCGTCCAACTCGCGATACTCGCAGCCCAGTTGATCGCGGCGGCAGCGGCAGCGCCGTTCACCCTCGGACTCTCCTCGCTCGGCGGTGCAGCAGCCGTCCAAGCCACCCGGATGGTCGTCAAACAGCTGCTCAAGGAGGCGCTGCGGGCCATCGTCGAGCAGGTCGCCGCCATGGCGCTCGGCCCGGCGTTCGAGGCCCTCGGCTCCATGGCGGGCGACCTCGCGATCCAGGGCGCGGCCACCGCGCTCGGCGCGCAGGACGGCGTCGACCTCCGGCAGACCGGCCAGGCCGGCAAGGACGGCCTGCGCGCCGGACTCGACGGCGGCGACACGGTCATGGAGCTCAACAGCGCGGGCGGCGGGCCCTCGGCGGGCTCCAAACGCCCGATGCAGTACGACCTGGACGGCCTGGACGAACTCGGCCCGAAAATTGCCAAGTTGGGCGCGAACGTCACGTCCGACAGCGACTCGAAACTCGGCCGTGCCAAACGGCGCCAGAGCAGGACCCGCGGCAAGGACGAACTCGCCAACGCCGCCAACGAGGGCCTGGACAAGGCGCTCGACGGCATCGAGACCGGCGCGAAGAAGCTCGGCAAACACATGGAGAAGGTCGTCCCCGGCGGCCTCAAGAAGATGTCGCGCAACCACCGCGACAACGACAAGGACGCGGCTCTCTCCCTCGACGCCCTCGGCAAGCGCACCGACAACGGCACTCCCATGTACCTCATGGGCGACGACGGCAGCATCCGCCGCCTGCGCCCCGACGGCAGCACCTCCGACCTCACCCCCGACGACAAAGCCCGCATCGGGCTGTCACCGGAGAACATCGGCAGACCGAGACCCGGAGAAAAAGGGGCCAGGCTAAGCGAAGGAACGCCGGGCAATCGACCGGGCGTACAATCCACCGAAGTTCCGTTCGGCAGCACGGATCTGTCCAGAGCGACACAGCTTGCCAGGCATTCACAGGAGTCCTACGGAAACAACAAAGAAGGAAAAGATTTCCGCAGCAACAACTATGCCGCGTCGAGGATCACCGGCGCGGGAGATTCCAGTGACTTCATATTCGTGACGCGCAGCAACGGCTACCGACACTCCGAGCGAATGGTGATGCCTTTCATCAGAGAAGACCAGGCGGATCGAGTAACAGCGATGTACTCGGAGCGAGAACCATGCACGACCGGCGCACAGTGCAGTGCATGGATCAAAGAGAAATTCCCCCACGCAGACATCACACACAGCGTGGAATACGGCGCCTCCGGGGAATCGAGACAACGCAGCAAAGAAGTAATGCAGGACTATCTCAGCACCCTGAGAGCAAACAGAGAGCGTTGACGACATGGGAATTACGTACGAAGACCTGCTCGAAGTGTTCAACGAGGACGACATCGTTCGATCCGACCAGATCGAAGGCGCGGAGACGGTGGCCCCATCCGTTCTCCACACCCTTGAGAATGTCGGAGTGCCGACACCTCCGAGCCCGTGGTTCGAATACGTCGAGGATATCGGATCCTCAGAGACGGTTCTTGAGATCGACGAACCCATCAGGCAAGCTCAAGGAATTACGTCCTCCGCCCTTCTGTGCATCGCCGAGATCCCCTATGACGCGATCGCGCTGGACCCGGCAGACGGAAAGGTCTACTGCGTGCCCGACGGGGGTTCGATCTACCAGCTCAACACGTCGCTGGAGAATTACGTTCACTTCCTCCTCGTCCTGCACCGCCACGCGCTGCCGCGAGAGACCGACGGGGAGTGGGACCTCGACACAGAGGACCCGGAGGCCGCGAGGCAGCAGATTCAGCGGCTGTGGCGCGAAGTTGACCCCGCAGCACTCGGGGTCCGTGAATCTGCCTGGTACAGAATCCTGCTGGACTTCGTCGACCCCGAGGCCCACCACCACTCGGACGCCGTGACATACCCGTACCCGTTCTTCGAGGAAGACCTCATCCGCGCCCATGGAGGCGAGAACGGATGAGCCGCGCCACCTGGCCGGCACCCCACACCCAGAAGGCTTCCCGAAGAAGAGGGGGTCGTGACAAAGCGAGCAGAAAATACACGGAGAACAGACAGGACTGCACCGTCCGTCGAATCTGCGAACCGACAGAAGCAGGCCACCAATGGCAGAGAGAATCAGCCACGATCATTTGATGAGCGTCTTCACCGACAAGCAGATCCGCCGGTACCCGCTGGAAGCAGTCTGCGACGTGGAGAACCCGCAGGCGCGCGAGGCACTGACCAGCATCGGATTACCCGCCTGGCCCCAGATATGGTTCAAATTCCCCGACCCGCCGCACCGGCCGGAGACCCTCGGAGACTCTTCGTACTACCGCCGGATCGTCGAACTCGGCAACGGTCCGATACCACCCGAAGCCCTTGACTGGCACGTTCTCGCCACCTTCTCAGTGAACAAGATCGTGCTGAACACCCACACAGGCGAGGTCCATTACATTCGTCCGAACGAAGACGACGCCTACGTACTCCACAGATCCTTGGGAAGCTTCATTCAGTTCCTCTGCGCACTCAAGAAGAACGCACCGATGACACCGGACGAAGACTTCGAGGATTTCTTCGAGCTCGATCTGGACCTGGTTCGGTCGACGCTGCAGGCGGAGTGGCGCGAGATCGAACCATACGCGCTGAGAAGGAAATCGTCCGTCTGGTACGAGGTCCTGCTCATCCTCCACGACCCCGAAGCGTGGCACGGCGAGGACGCCGAGAGTTATCCGTACCCGTTCTTCGAGGAGGACGTCATCGCTGCCCACACGGCCTCATGACGCAAGAAGGCATGTTGTCCGCCGACGACCGTACGGGACCTGCGAGGAGGGAGAACCGGCTGGAGCCCGCACTCGACACGGAGCGGGCCGGCACCCCCGGTGCTCGCCGGACTCGAATCCCGGCCCGGAAAGGAGATCCGTTGGAGAACCTCATCACCCGAAACGAGCTGCTCGAACATTTCACAGAAGACCAGCTGATCACGTACCCGGAAGAGGCGATAGAACACGTCACGGACAGGACGGCTCGAAACATACTGCGCAGCACAGGGCTGCCATCGTGGCCAGTGATCGGCTTCGAGTTCTCTGCCACTCCGACCGAAGGCCCCCATCTCGTACGGGATTGGGAGAACCTGAACCAGTACCTCGAAGGAGATTCGCACCTCCTGCCCGCCGACGCCGACGACTGGTTGGTACTGGCCACCTACTTTCCCTTTGTGGACCACCTTCTGCTCGACCCGCGCGTCGGCGGTGTCCATCAAGTGCGGCACGGGACGGACGAGTTCTGCCGCACAAACACGGATCTCAGTTCCTATGCACGCTTCCTCCTCTGCCTGAAGCGGGAGGCGCCGATGGACCCCGACAACGACTTCGAAGATTTCTTCGATCTGGACACCGAGGCCGTGCGACACCGTCTCCAGGAGCAGTGGAAGGAAATCGACCCCTGCGCTCTGGGGTTTCGCTCGTCACTCTGGTACGAACTTCTCCTGGTCATGCACTTCCCGGAGGCGTACCACGGTTCGTCCGCGGTTGAGTTTCCCTATCCGTTCTTCGAAGAATCCCTGATCAACTCCTGCACCAACGGTCAGGGACCCGACCAAGGTTGACGCACTCACGACGCACTCACGACGCAGGCGCCTGTCTCGCCCCGTAACAGCGTGGCCGGCCTTCTCTCCATCAATGCTCCGATTCCGCTGACCGGCGACACTGCCGGCATCTGCTGTGACGGTTTCGGAGAACTTCCGCCGACCGCCTCTCGGGGTGTCGGCACCGGGTGGCTGCGGCGCCCTAGGATCTGTGTCAACGGAGCTGAAACGAATGAGGGTTGACGGTGGCTGACAGCGGAGCAATGCGTGAGTTCGCCCTCCCCGAGGGCGCCGATCCGTTCAATGTGTCCGCGGCGGCGCGGCGAGTGGCCGGGTTGCGGGTGCCGTTGCAGGTCGGTCCGTACTTCCGGACGAGCGCTCAGGAGCCGGTGGTGCTCGGGGAGTTCGCGGCGGCTTCCGGCAGGCAGGTGCGCCAGGAGCGCTGCGCGGGCTGGGCCCGGTTCGGGACCGACAGCGGCTTCGAGCTCTGCGCGGACGGCGACGGGGTGGTGCGCGCCGTGCTGCTGGACTACCAGGAGGACCACCGCTTCGTGAACTCCTCGCCCGAGGCGTTCGCCACCGGCCTGCTGGATCTGCGCCGGGCGCTGGGCGTCATCCTGGGTACGGACGATCCGCAGGCAGCATCCACCGCCTACGACTCGCTGTCGCAGCGGCTGCGGGAGACCGACCCGCAGGCGTTCGAGGAGCGGGAGAGCTGGTGGCCGCTGGTGCTGGACGACATCCGCGACACCGCCAACGCCCAGTGGTACGCGGCGTTCGAGTATCTCGACCACTCGGGACAGAAGCAGATCGTCACCCAGGGGTCGGCCGTCTCGCTCCACCCCGAGGAGCGGCTGTGGGACTCGCTGCGGTCCGCGGGTCTCGAGGCGGCGCAGGTGCTGCGCGTGCACACCGATCTGGAGCCTTGCTTCATGCCGGGCCACTACTGCTCGATGTGGCTGGCCCAGGTGTTTCCCGAGGCGGGGATGACGCACAGCTTCCCGTACGGCGAGAGCGCGGAGTCGCGGGCGGCGGGACTGCGGCGGATGGCCGAGGAAGCCGGCTCGTGACCGGGAACGGCGCGGCCCCGGGCAGCGGAACGCACGACGGCGCGACGCAGCACGGCGCAACGCACGACGGCGCGGCGCAGCAGGGCGGTACGCCTGGCGGCGGGGCAGCGACCGGGTGGAGGCCGGACCTCTCGGCCTGGCCCCCGGCCGAGGGGGTGGCGGCGGAGCACGGGCGGGCGCTGCTGGCGTGGGTGACGGCCGACGAGCCGTCCAGGACCCGGCTGTGCCTGGTCAGAGGTGCGCGGGCGAGCGGGAAGAGCGAGCTGCTCGCCTGGTTCCTGGCGGGTTCCGCGAGTTCGCCGCGGACCGCCGCGCATGCCATGGCACCGGCGGCCGGGCTTCATGCGGACGCGGTGGCACGGGAGTTGGGCAGGCAGCTGGGGTACGGGCCGGTGTCGGTGGAACGGCTGCTCGCCCGGATCGACCTGGACGAACGACCGCTGCTGCTGGTCGTCGCCGATCTGCACCGGGCGGGCCGGGGCCCGGCCGACCGCCCCGAGGCGCTGCCGGAGACGGTGTGGCACAGGGTGCTGCTGCCGCTGCTGGCCCGGCCCCGGGTGCGGTTGCTGGCCGAGGTCGGTGGTGGGGAGGTGCCCACGCAGCCGCCGGCTCCGGCGCCGACCGCTCCGTTCCCGCAGGTGCCACCGCAGCGGCCCGCCGACGACCACGGCAAAGTGGGCCAACAGCCGTACGGGCAACCGGAGAAGCCCGCGACCTCGCCCCGCTC
Organism: Streptomyces sp. XM4193; assembly: GCF_023072595.1. GTDB lineage: Bacteria > Actinomycetota > Actinomycetes > Streptomycetales > Streptomycetaceae > Streptomyces. The sequence goes on along the minus strand of NZ_JALLGK010000004.1, from coordinate 120,176 downwards.
GCCGGAGTTCACGGTGATCGACCTCGGCGACGGCGGGCCGAGCCGGCCGGCCGAGCCGTCGACGGAGGCGCCGACCGCCGGCGCACAGGACGTGCCGCGCACCGAGGACGGCAGGCTCCGGTGGGATCTGGCGCCCGCGGCGGCGCGCGAGAGAGCCCTGGACGACGCCTGCGCCTCGGGCGACGCCGCCGGCGTGGGCGCGCTGCTGAGCGATCCGGGGTTCCTGCTGTACGGCTCGGCGGTGGCGATCGACGCCTGCCTGGCCGACGAACGCCTGCCCGCTCCACCCGGGCTGCGGGAGACCTGGCGCCTTGCCGCGCCGCAGCTGACCGACACCACGTACGGGGCCGAGGAGCGTGCGGCTCTGCTGCACGCGGCTGCCACCGCCCACACACCCGCGCTCGCCCGCTATCTGCTCCCGCTCGTGGAACGCCACCTCTGGCACGCCCGCTGGTGCCGTACGGACGCGCCGGTGACCGCCCTCGGCGGACGCGCGCACCCGACGAACGCCACGAACGGCCCGGACGCGGAGGGCACGGTGCTGGCGGTCGAACCGACCGGCACCGTACGGCAGTTGGACGGCGAGACGGGCGAGTTCGTCTCCGCGCTGCCGCTGACGCACGAACGTGCCGGGGTGCGCGGCGTCGCCGTCCGCACGGACGGGACGATGCTGCTGCTCGACGGGGACGCCGGTCTGTACGCGCTCACCGGGGAGGACGAGGGGACGGCGGCGACCGTGCTCGGCGGCATCACCGCCCACCACGGGTACGCGGCGCTGCGCCGGCCGGAGGCCGGGGTGACGGCGCTGGCCCAGTGCCCCGTCTCGGGCAGCACCGTGCTGGGCGACCGCGACGGAAACGTCCATGTGTGGGAGATCGACGAGTACCGGCCGCTGCCGGTGACGCAGTCGGTGCACCGCGCGCCGGTGCTGGCCGTGGCGGCGCTGACGCTGGAGGGCGGCGTACGGCTCGTCTTCAGCGCGGGCATGGACGGGGCGGTGCGGATGTGGGCGCCCGGTTCGCCGCCGATGGACGAACCGGTGGAGCAGCGACCGGTGTTCGCCACCGCGCTGGCCGCGAGCCGCACACGGTACGGGCCGGTGCTGGCGGTGGCGTGGAGCGATCTGTCGTTGAGTCTGTGGCGGATCGAGGACGGTGCGCTGCGACGTCTTCCGCTGCTCGCGGAGGCGGACGCCATGGCGCTGGACAGGACCGGCTGCCTCGTGGTCACAAGTACCGCCGGTGTGTGGGGACTTGGCCTCGACCTCGACGCGCTCTGGGCGTGAGGAGCGCGCCGACACCGGGCCCGGGCCGCGCGCCGGCGCGCCGGACCGTCCGCCGACACCGGACCCGGACCGCTCCGGAGCCGCACCCGGAGCGTGCCGGCGCCGAAACACGGCGTACGGCAGGAGCCGGACGGCAGACCTAGCCGGGGAGGACGGCGATGCCGTCGAGTTCGACGAGGGCCTCCTCGTCCCAGAGGCGGACGACGCCGACCAGCGCCATGGCCGGGTAGTCGCGGCCGGCCAACTGCCGCCAGATGCGGCCGAGTCGGGGCGCGTGGGCGCGGTATTCGGCGACGTCGGTGGTGTGGACGGTGACACGGGCGAGCCGGTCGGGCGAGCCGCCGGCGGCGTGCAGGGCGGCGAGCAGATTGGTCAGCGCCTGCTCGAACTGGGCGGGCAGGTCGTCGCCGACGATCCGGCCGGTGGCGTCCAGAGCGGTCTGGCCGGCGAGGAAGACCAGACGGCTGCCGGTGGTGGTGACGGCGTGCGAGAAGCCGGTGGGCGGGGCGAGATCGTCGGGGTTGACGCGGCTGAAGGACATGTGGCGGCTCCTGGGTGGGTCCGGCGGCGGCACGGGCGGGTTGGCGCTCAGGCGTACAACTGCTTGGCGATGATGCTGCGTTGGACCTCGGTGGCGCCTTCGTAGATGCGCGGGGCGCGCACCTCGCGGTAGAGGTGTTCGAGGGGGTGGCCGAGTTCGAGCGCGGCGGCGCCGTGGATCTGCACCGCCGCGTCGACGACGTACTGAGCGGTCTCGGTGGCCTGGAGCTTGGCCATCGCGGACCGGAGCGCGATGTCGGGATCGTCGCGGTCCAGAGCGGCGGCGGCCGCGTAGACCAGCAGTCTGGCGGCTTCGGTACGGGTGGCCATCTCGGCGAGTTGGTGGCCGACCGACTGGAGGTCGCGCAGTGCGCCGCCGAAGGCGGAACGCCGTGCGGCGTGGTCGAGCGCGGCGTCCAGCGCGGACTGCGCCATGCCGACGGCGAACGCGCCGACGCTCGGCCGGAACCGGTTGAGGGTGCGCATCGCGACGGTGAACCCGCCGCCGCTGTCCCCGAGCCGGTCCTCGGCGGTGACGGGCACGGCGTCGAAGGCCAGACTCCCGATGGGGTGCGGGGAGAGCATCGTCAGCGGCTTCCCGGTCAGGCCGGGCCGGTCGGCCGGCACCAGGAAGGCGGTGACGCCGCGCGCGCCCGGGCCCTCGCCGGTGCGGGCGAAGACGGAGTAGAAGTCGGCGCACGGGGCGTTGGAGATCCACTTCTTGCTGCCGGTCAACCGCCAGCCCGCGCCGTCGGGTTCGGCGCGCAGGGCGAGCGCGGCGGCGTCCGAACCGGCCTCCGGCTCGCTGAGTGCGAAGGCGGCGACCGCCCGTCCCGCGGACACCTCGGGCAGCCAGCGCTCACGCGCCGCAGCGGAACCGTACAGCGCGACCGGGGTGGCGCCGAGGCCCTGGAGGGCGAGCGCGGTCTCGGCCTCGGTGCAGCCGTACGCCAGCGACTCCCGCAGCAGACAGGTCTCCAGCGCGCGGTTCTCCCCGCCGCTGCCCTCTCCCGGCACCCCGCCCGCGCCCTCCGGGGCGGTGGCGGGCAGGAGGCGGCGGATGAGTCCGTGGTCGCCGAGGGCCGCGAGCAGCGGCCGGTTGACGGCGCCGGGCGGCAGGTCGGCGTGGGCGGCGAGCGGGCGCAGGGTCTCGACGGCGAGGGTGCGGAGCTGCCGGCACCACTGCCGCTGCTCGGGTTCCAGCGCGAACGCGGTCATCGACACGCTCCTCAACGGCTGCTTATCGCGATGTGTTGACTGTCGTCACCATCACGCTACGCTCAACGCCACGGCAGGCACACCGCAGGACACGCTCTTTTTCGGGCCGCCGCGAGGGGAGATCCCGCCATGGAGCTCAGCCCGTCCGCGCACCAGGACACATTCGCCCGCGACCATCTGCCCGACCGCGAGCTGTGGCCGCAACTCGACTTCGCGCTGCCGGAGTTGCGCTATCCCGAGCGGCTCAACTGCGCGGTGGAGCTGCTGGACGCCACGCTCGCGCGGCACGGCGGCGAGCGGCCCGCGCTGCGCACCACCGGGCCGGACGGCGTAGAGACCCGGGTGTGGAGCTACGAGCGGCTCAGGTCCGAGACCGACCGGCTCGCCCATGTGCTCACCGAGGACCTCGGCGTACGGCCCGGCAACCGGGTGCTGCTGCGCGGGCCGACCTCGCCCCGGCTGGCGGAGTGCTGGTTGGCGGTGCTCAAAGCGGGGGCCGTGGCGGTGACCGTACTGGCCGCCCACCGGCGCAGGGAGCTGCGCACGATCTGCGAACTCGCCCGGGTGCGGCACGCGTTGTGTGCGGCCGAGTCGGTCGAGGAGCTCGCCGCGGCGCAGGTGCCGGACCTGCGCACCCTCACCTGGGACAGCGGCTGCGAGGCGGTGGACGAGAGCCCCGGCGAGCTGGAGCGGCTGGCCGCCGCCCGGCCGGACCGGTACGAGGCGGTGCGGACCGCCGCCGACGATGTGGCGCTGATCGCCTTCACCTCCGGAACCACCGGCCGCCCCAAGGGGTGCATGCACTTCCACCGCGATGTCCTGGCCATCGCGGACACCTTCTCCGCGCACGTTCTGCGGCCCACCGAGGGCGACGTCTTCGCCGGCAGCCCGCCGCTCGGGTTCACCTTCGGACTCGGCGGTCTCGTGGTCTTCCCGCTGCGCGCGGGGGCCTGCGCGGTGCTGGAGCAGTGGAGCGGGCCGGACCGGATGCTGGAGGCGATCGCACGGCACCGAGTGTCGGTGCTGTTCACCGCACCGACCGCCTACCGGGCGCTGCTCGCCGGGCTGGACTCGGGCGACGTCTCCTCGCTGCGCCGCTGCGTCTCGGCCGGCGAGAACCTGCCGGCCGCCACCTGGGAGGACTGGCACGCCCGCACCGGGCTGCGACTGATCAACGGCATCGGCGCCACCGAGATGCTGCACATCTTCGTCGCCGCCGCCGACGAGGACGCCCGGCCCGGCCGCACCGGTCTGCCGGTCCCCGGCTTCACCGCGCAGGTGCAGGACGCGGCGGGGCGCCCGCTGCCGGACGGCGAGCCCGGGCTGCTGGCCGTGCGCGGACCCCTCGGCTGCCGTTATCTCGCGGACGAGCGCCAGCGCGACTACGTGCGCAACGGCTGGAACCTCACCGGCGACACCTATGTGCGCGAGCCGGACGGCTGGTTCCGCTACGTGGCCCGCGCCGACGACATGATCATCTCCTCCGGCCACAACATCGCCGGGCCCGAGGTCGAGGAGGCGCTGCTGCGCCATCCCGATGTGCTGGAGGTCGCGGTGGTCGGCGAGCCGGACGAGAAGCGCGGGCAGCGGGTCGTCGCGCATGTGGTGCTGCGCGAGGGCGTGGAGCCGGGCGAGGCGACGGCGCGCGGGCTGACGGAGTTCGCCAGGGCCGAGCTGGCGCCGTACAAGTGCCCGCGGCAGCTGGAGTTCACCGAGGCACTGCCGCGCACGCCGACCGGCAAGCTCCAACGCTTCCGACTCCGCCGAACTCCCGCGCCCGGCACCGCTCTAGAGTGACCGCGTGGCAGACCAGCACACTCCGGGTTCACTCGTTCTGACCTTCTTCGGCGCGTACGGGCGCGAGCTCACGCCCTCGGGGCGGTTGCCGATCGCGGCGCTCATCCGGCTGCTCGGCGCCGTCGGAGTGGACGCTCCGGCCGTACGCTCGGCGGTCTCCCGGCTCAAACGCCGCGGGCTGCTGGAAGCGGGCGCACCCGAGGGCGCACGCGCCGACGCGGGCTACGCCCTCTCCCCCGCCGCCGCACAACTCCTCGCCGACGGCGACCGACGGATCTATCAGCGCCCGGTGCCGGACGGCCGGTGGCTGGTGGCCGTCTTCTCGGTGCCGGAGAGCGAACGCGACCGGCGCCATCTGCTCCGCTCCCGGCTGGGCAGGCTCGGATTCGGCAACGCCGCGCCGGGCGTCTGGGTCGCGCCCTCCCACCTCGCCGAGGAGACCCGGCACACCCTGCGCCGCCTGGAGCTCGCCGAGTACGTCGACCTCTTCCTCGGCACCCACGAGGGCTTCCGACCGAGCGCGGAGACCGCCGCCCGCTGGTGGGACCTGGAGTCGATCGCCGCACGGCACCGCGACTTCCTGGCCGTGCACGAGCCCGTACTGGCCGCGCTGGAGTCGGACGGTCCGACGGCCGAGAGCGGATACGCCGCCTACCTCCGGGCGCTGGACGCCTGGCGGCAGCTGCGGTACGCGGACCCCGGCCTGCCCGACGCCGTCCTGCCGCCGCACTGGCCCGGCACCCGTTCCGAGCAGGTCTTCGGCGAGCTGCACAAGCAGCTCCACGAGCCGGGCGCGCGGTACGCCGCGTCCCGTCTCGCACCGGGCTGAACAGGCCGAACACACCCCGTGCGGACGGCCGGTGGCCGGCCGGCGCCACCGGTGTCCGGGCTCGCGCTGCCGGGGTCCGGGTGCCGGAGTTACGCTGAAATCGTGTACTCACGGCGGCGTCGGCGGTACTTCGCGCTGATGACGGTCAGCTTGACGTTGTTCGTCAGCGCCTCGGCCTTCGTGCGTCTGTTCTCCGTTCCGCTCGCGGTGGCGATGTGCGTGGTGGCGGCGGTCATTCCGCCGGTCGCCGCCATCTCCGCCAACCGTTGGGACGAGGACGACCACTGGTGGGACGAGCCTGGCCCGGGCAGCGGACACGACAGGGGCCCGGGCGGCGGACGAGGGCCGGACGGGGGCTCCGACAGCGGGCAGGACGGCGGCAGCGGGCGGCCGGATCCGCACGGCGGTTCCGCCCCGCACGGTGGCGGCCCGGTCGACCGACCGCCCACCGGTCTGCTGCCGCCCGAGCCGCCGCCGCACGATCCGCAGCCGCCGAGCCGCCACACCCGTCCGCCGGACACCTCCGGCCGGTACCCTCCGCGGTCGCAGCCGCCCGGCTCGGGCCCGTCCCGCAACGGCCCGTACGGAACGCCGCCGGGCCCGTACGGCGCTCCACCGCCCGACCGCGGAGGACCACCGGCCGGCAACCACCCGCCCGGGCGTCCGTCCCGGCAGCACCCGTCAGGCGGGTGGTCGGCGGAGCCACCGTCCCGGTCCGCGCAGGAACCGACACTCGACGAACTGCTGTGGGAGGAGGAGCTGCGCGGCTACAACGGCGAACGATTCCGCCGCGGCGACTGAGTGGCATCGGAGCCCCGACAGCCCTTGGACGCCCCGCACCCCGTACCCCGTCCCTCCGGACCACCGCGGGCGACGGACCACCGCGGGCGACGGACCACCCCGACCCACCGGACCACCGCGGGCGACGGACTCTCCGAGCGGCCCGGACCCACAAGCCGGAACACCCCGATCCCGTGCGCCGTTACAGACTCAGGCGCGGTTTGGGGCCGTCGGCGCGGCCGGTCGGCGGTCGGCGGCTTCCCGCGGCGTACGGGAGCGGCCAGGGCGCACCGGGCCCGCTGTACCCCTGCTCGGCGGCTGCGTGCAGGGTCCAGTGGGGATCGTGGAGATGGGGTCGGGCGAGGGCGCAGAGGTCGGCGCGGCCGGCCAGGATCAGCGAGTTCACGTCGTCCCAGGAGGAGATCGCGCCGACCGCGATGACCGGTACGCCGGCCTCGTGCCGGATGCGGTCGGCGTACGGCACCTGGTACGAGCGTCCGAACTCCGGCTGCTCGTGGGCGACGACCTGGCCGGTGGAGACGTCCACCGCGTCCGCACCGTGCTCGGCGAAGGCGGCCGCGATGCGGACCGCGTCCGCCGCGGTGGTGCCGCCGGGTGCCCAGTCGGTGGCGGAGATCCGTACGGTCAGCGCACGCGCGGACGGCCAGACCTCGCGCACGGCGTCGAACACCTCCAGCGGGTAGCGCAGGCGGCCTTCGAGGTCTCCGCCGTAGGCGTCGGTGCGCAGGTTGGTGAGCGGTGAGAGGAAGCCGGACAGGAGGTAGCCGTGCGCGCAGTGCAGCTCCAGCAGATCGAATCCGGCGCGGGCGGCCCGGCCGGCGGCGGCGGTGAACTGGTCGCGGATCTCGGTCAGTCCGCGCCGGTCCAGCTCGCGCGGGGTCTGGCTGACGCCCGGCAGATGGGGCAGCGGCGAGGGGGCGACGAGCGGCCAGTTGCCGTTCGTCAGCGGCTGGTCGATGCCTTCCCACATCAGTTTGGTGGAGCCCTTGCGCCCGGCGTGGCCGAGCTGGACACCGAGGGCGGTGCCCGGTGACTGCTCGTGGACGAAGTCGACGATCCGGCGCCAACCGGCCTCCTGCTGCTCGTTCCACAGTCCGGTGCAGCCGGGCGTGATGCGGCCGAACGCGCTGACGCAGACCATCTCGGTCATCACCAGGCCGGCGCCGCCGAGTGCCAGGCCGCCCAGGTGCACCAGATGGAAGTCGCCGGGCACTCCGTCGACCGCCCGGTACATGTCCATCGGAGAGACGACCACGCGGTTGCGCAGGGTCAGCGGGCCGAGGTCGAAGGGGGTGAACATCGCCGGGGTCCCCTCGGGCACCCCGGCCTCGCGCTCGACCTCCGCGACGAAGTCGGCGTCCCGCAGCCGGAGGTTGGCGTGGGTGACGCGGCGGCTGCGGGTGAGGAGGTTGAAGGCGAATCGGTGCGGCGGCTGGTCGACGTACCGGGCCGGTTCCTCGAACCACCGGAGGCTGGCGTGCGCGGCCCGCTGGGTGGAGGTGACGACGGGACGCCGCTCCGCCTCGTAGGCGGCCAACGCGGCAGGTGTGTCCGGCTGTTCGCGCAGGCAGGCGGCGAGGGCGAGCGCGTCCTCGACGGCGAGCTTGGTGCCGGAGCCGATGGAGAAGTGCGCGGTGTGGGCGGCGTCGCCGATCAGCACGGTGTGCCCGTGCGACCAGCGCTCGGTGACGACCGTCTCGAACGCCGTCCAGCGGGAGTTGTTGCCCCGCAGCGGGCGGCCGCGCAGGGTGCGCCGGAACCACCTGGCGCACCTTTGGGCCGACTCCGCCTCCCCGCACCGGTCCAGTCCCGCGGCGCGCCAGACCTCCTCGCGCATCTCGACGACGGCGGTGGAGGCGTCGGCGGCGTACGGGTAGGCGTGCAGCTGCATCACGCCGTACGGGGTCTCGGCGATCTCGAAGCGGAAGGCGTCCAGGGCGAAGTCGGTGGCCAGCCAGATGTAGCGGCAGCGGTGGGCGGTGACGCGCGGCGCGAACACCTGCGCGTGGGCGGCCCGGGTGGTGCTGTGCACCCCGTCGGCGGCGACCACCAGATCGTGTGCGGCGGCCAGTTCGTCCGGGGGCGGCGCGGGCGCGCCGAAGCGCAGGTCGACACCTAGGTCGCGGCAGCGCTCGTGCAGCACCGCGAGCAGTCGCCGGCGTTCGAGGGCGGCGAAGCCGTGGCCGCCGGAGGTCAGAGTGCGTCCGCGGTGCAGGATCTCGATGTCGTCCCAGCGCACGAACTCGGCGCGCAGGGCGGCGTACACCTCCGCGTCGGCGTGCTCGATCCCGCCGAGCGTCTCGTCGGAGAGGACGATGCCGAAGCCGAACGTCTCGTCGGGACCGCGGCGTTCGTGGAGGGTGACCTCGCGGTCCGGGTCCAGGCGTTTGAGCAGCGCCGCCGCGTACAGCCCGCCGGGTCCGCCGCCGACCACCGCGATGCGCACGGCGCTAGCGCCCCTGCCAGCGGGGCCTGCGCTTCTGGGTGAACGCGGCGTGGAACTCGGCGTAGTCGGCGCTGTTCATCAGCAACGCCTGGGTGGAGGCGTCGAGTTCGAGGGCGGCCGACAGCGGCATGTCGAGCTCCGCGTTGAGCAGCGCCTTGGTCTGGGCGTGGGCGAGGGCCGGTCCGTCGGCGAGCCGGCGGGCGAGCAGGCCGGCGGCGCTGTCGGCCTCGCCCGGCGCCGTCAACCGGCTGATCAGGCCGATGCGTTCGGCCTCCGCGGCCTCGACCGGGCTGCCCAGCATCAGGATGCGGGTGGCGTGGCCGAGCCCCACGACCCGCGGCAGCAGATAGGCCGCGCCCATGTCGCCGCCGGAGAGGCCGACCCGGGTGAAGAGGTAGGAGAAGCGGGCACTGGGGTCTGCGACCCGGAAGTCCGCGGCCAGTGCGAGGACGGCTCCGGCGCCCGCCGCAGCGCCGTGCACCGCGGCGACGACGGGGAACGGCGCCTCCCGGACCGCCCGTACGACCTGCCCGGTCATCCGGTTGAAGTCCAGCAGCTCGGCGGTGTCCAGGTCGAGTGTGGCGCCGATGATCTCCTCGACGTCGCCGCCGGAGCAGAAGCCGCGCCCCTCGCCCGCCAGCACCAGTGCGCGCGCGGAGCGCTCCCTGGAGAGCTCGGCGAGCAGATCGCGCAGATCGGCGTAGGCGCCGAAGGTCAGGGCGTTGAGCTTCTCGGGCCGATCCAGGGTGACCGTCACGACGCCGTCGTCGCGCTCGACCCTCAGATGTCGCCATTCGTCGGTGCGGGATGCGGAACCGGTGAACGGGCTCATGGACGGAACGTATCACTGGAACGTGACTGTCGTCACGACTGCGCGACAACCCTCCGGGAGCACCGCGTCCGCCGGGAACGGGCCGCACAACGGCGACCCACACACACCGCGGCGCGGGCGCGACTCAGCCGAGCGTCGCCACCAGCACCGCCTTGATGGTGTGCATCCGGTTCTCCGCCTCGTCGAAGACCAGTGAGCGCTCGGACTCGAAGACCTCGTCGGTGACCTCCAGCGACTCCAGCCCGTAGCGCTCGTGGATGTCCCGCCCCACCTGCGTGCCCAGATCGTGGAAGGCGGGCAGACAGTGCAGGAACTTGACCTCCGGATTCCCGCTGGCCGCCAGCGTCTCGGAGGTGACCGCGTAGGGCGCGAGCAGCTTGATGCGCTCGTCCCACACCTCGGCGGGCTCGCCCATCGAGACCCACACGTCGGTCGCGACGAAGTCCGCGCCGCGCACACCCTCCTCGACCTGCTCGGTGAGGGTCAGGCGGGCGCCGCTGTCGGCCGCCAGCGCCCTCGCCCGCTCGACCACCTCCTCCGCGGGCCAGAGCGCGCGGGGGGCCGCGATGCGCACGTCCATGCCGAGCAGCGCGCCCGTGATCAGGTACGAGTTGCCCATGTTGTTGCGGGCGTCGCCGAGATAGGCGTACGCGATGCGCTCCAGCGGCTTGGCGCAGTGCTCGGTCATCGTCAGCACGTCGGCGAGCATCTGGGTGGGGTGCCACTCGTCGGTGAGGCCGTTGTAGACGGGGACGCCCGCGTGTTCGGCCAGCTCCTCCACCGCACTCTGCGCACTGCCCCGGTACTCGATCGCGTCGAACATCCGACCCAGGACGCGCGCGGTGTCCTTCACCGACTCCTTGCGGCCCATCTGGGAGCCCGCGGGGTCGAGGCAGGTGGTGCTCGCGCCCTGGTCCGCCGCCGCCACCTCGAAGGCGCACCGGGTCCTGGTCGACGCCTTCTCGAAGACCAGCACGAGGTTCTTGCCGCGCAGCCGCTGCTGCTCGGTGCCGAGCCTCTTCGCCGCCTTCAACTCGGCGGCCAGCGCGACCAGTTCGCGGAACTCACCGGCGCTGAAGTCGAGCTCCTTGAGGAAGTGCCGGCCCTTGAAGTCTGTCGTCATGACGGCACCCCTCGCCCGTTCACGGAAAAAACCATCACTCGCAAGTGTATACGCACCAGCGCATCGCTATGCAGGATCGTTGGGTGACTCGTCTCTCACCCCTTCCGCCTGCCCGCCCCCGGATCGGGCGGGCAGTCGGAAGGGGCGGGCAGGCGGAGGGGCGGTGGTGCCTCCGGGTCAGGCGACCGGGTCCCGCTCGATCGGACAGCTCATGCAGCGCGGACCGCCGCGTCCGCGCCCGAGCTCACTGCCCGGGATCTCCAGCACCTCGATGCCCTGTCGCCGCAGATGGGTGTTGGTGGTGACGTTCCGCTCGTAGGCGATCACCACGCCCGGCTCCACCGCCAGCACGTTGCAGCCGTCGTCCCACTGCTCGCGCTCGGCCGCGTGGACGTCCTGGGTCGCGGTCAGCACCCGGATGCCCCCGACGCCCAGCGCCGCCGCGATGGCGTGGTGCATCTGCTCCGGCGGATGGTCGGTGACCTTCAACTCCTCCGGACTGCCGCCCGGTTCGATCGTGTACGAGCGCAGCATCCCGAGCCCCGCGTACTGGGTGAAGGTGTTCCCGTCGAGCATCGTCATCACGGTGTCCAGATGCATGAACGAGCGCCGCTTGGGCATCTCCAGCGCCACGATGGTGCGCGCCGAACCCGCCTCGAAGAGCGCCCGGGCGAGCGTCTCGACCGCCTGCGGAGTGGTCCGCTCGCTCATCCCCACCAGCACCGCGCCCTCACCGATGACCAGTACGTCGCCGCCCTCGATCGTCGAGGGATGCGCGCTCTCGCCGCGCGACCACTCCCGGAACCCGCCGCCGGTGAACATCGGATGGTGGTGGTAGATCGCCTCGAAGTGGACGGTCTCGCGCTGCCGCGCGGGCCACCGCATGGCGTTGATCGCCACCCCGTCGTAGATCCAGGCAGAGGTGTCCCTGGTGAAGAGGTGGTTGGGCAGCGGATTGAGCAGGAAGTCGTCCATCTGCATCACGTGGAAGGCCACCGAGGTGGGCTCCGGTTGACGCTCCAGATACTCGCGCTTGGTCTCACCCCCGATCAGCACCTTCGCCAGCTCGGCCGAGTCCAACTCGTCGTACGCGGCCCGGAGATGGTCGACCGCGAGCGGCCCGTACTCCTTCTCGGAGAACACCCGGTCCAGTATCAGATGGCGAGCGGCCGGCACCTGGAGCGACTGCGCGAGCAGATCCCCGAAGAGGTGCACCTCCACACCGCGATCACGGAGTGTGTCGGCGAACATGTCGTGCTCCTGGCGCGCGCGGCGCACCCAGAGCACGTCGTCGAACAGGAGGTCGTCCTTGTTCGTGGGGGTGAGCCGCTTCAGCTCAAGATCGGGGCGGTGCAGGATCACTCTGCGCAGGCGCCCGGCCTCAGAATCGACATGGAATCCCATGCGCCCATCCTGACCGGACCTCCCCGGAAAACCCAGCTCCGCGAGATGACGGTTCCGCCGCTCTGCCCGGGCCCGGGCCCACTCATGCCGCTGCGGACCGCCGCGGTCACTGCCGCGGTCACTGCTGCGGTCACTGCTGCGGTCGCTGCTGCGGGCCGGACTCGCCACCGGACGCGGGCGGTTGTGGCCCGGCCAGCGTGCCCGCCAGCGCGGCGATCCGGTCCGGGCCCACCCGGCAGCAGCCGCCGATCAGCCGGGCCCCGGCTGCGCGCCAGCCGAGCGCGTCCACCGGGTCGAAAGCGGCCGGCCCCTGCCAGCGGCCGTGCTCGAAGCGCTCCCCGCTGTTGGGGTAGACGACCACCGGCTTGCGCGTCGTCGAGGCGGCCAGCTCCACCGCCTCGGGCACCTCGCGCGGTGCGCAGCAGTTGACGCCCACCGCACACAGCTGCGCGTTGCCGGCCGCGAGCGCGAAGGCGTCCGCGAGCGGTTGGCCGGCCCGGGTGCGCCCGTCCTCGACGGTGTAGCTCAGCAACAGCGGCACGCCGCAGCCCTGCGCGGCGGCGAGCATCGCCTCCGCCTCCACCACGTCCGGCACGGTCTCCAGCGCCAGCACATCGGGACCCGCAGCCGCCAACGCCTCGATTCGGGGCCGGTGGAAGCGCGTCAGCTCACGCACGCTCAGCCCATACCGCCCCCGGTACTCGCCGCCGTCCGCGCACACCGCGCCGTACGGGCCGACCGAAGCGGCCACCCACACCGGCTCCCGGGCCTGCTGTCCGGCCGCCCGCGCCAACCGGACGCTGCGGGCGAAGAGTTCGTCGGCCTCCGCCGGTGCCACCCCGGCCCGGGCGAAGCCCCGCGCAGACGCCTGGTAGCTGCCGGTGATCAACACCCTTGCCCCCGCCCGCACGAACGCGAGATGCGCCTCGTACACGGCCTGCGGATCGTCCGCCAGAAGACGGGCGGACCACAGCTCACCCGAGAGGTCGCAGCCCTGGTCGACCAGCCGGTCCGCCAAGCCGCCGTCCAGCACCAGGGTTTCGGCGGCGAGCGCCTGCGCGAGCGGGGGCTGCCGGGTCACCGGGCGGACGACGGCGCCAGTTGGGACTGGACCTGCGCGGAGATCAACTCCAGGTGGTCCAGGTCCTCCAGATCCAGAACCTGGAGGTAGACGCGGGAGGAACCGGCCTCCGCGTACCGTCCGAGCTTGTCCACGATCTCGGCTGGCGAGCCGGCCAGGCCGTTCTCCCGCAGCTCCGCCGGATCCCGGCCGATGACCGCCGCACGTCTGGCGACCTCGGCGTCGTCCCGGCCGGCACAGACGACCAGCGCGTTGGAGTACACCAACTCCTCGGGCGCACGGCCCTGTTCCTCGGCGGCGGCCCGCACCCGGCCGAACTGCCGGCGGCTGTCCTCGACCGAGGCGAAGGGAATGTTGAACTCGTCGGCGAAGCGCGCCGCGAGACGCGGCGTGCGCTTGGCCCCGTGGCCGCCGACCAGCACCGGGATCCGGTCCTGGGCCGGCTTCGGCAGCGCGGGCGAGTCCTGGAGGCGGTAGTGGATGCCGTCGTGGCTGAACGTCTGGCCCACCGGCGTCCCCCACAGCCCGGTCACGATCGCCAGCTGCTCCTCCAACCTGGCGAACTTCTCCTTGGGGAAGGGGATGCCGTACGCCGCGTGCTCCGCCTCGAACCAGCCCGCGCCCAGACCGAGTTCGACGCGCCCGCCGGACATCGCGTCCACCTGCGCGACCTGGATGGCGAGCACACCCGGCAGTCGGAAGGTGCCGGCCGTCATCAGCGTGCCCAGACGGATCCGGCTGGTCTCCCGGGCGAGCCCGGCCAGGGTGATCCAGGCATCGGTGGGGCCGGGCAGCCCCGTCGAGTCGCCCATCGCCAGATAGTGGTCGGAGCGGAAGAAGGCGTCGAAGCCCAGGTCCTCGGTCGCCTTGGCGACGGTGAGCAAGGTGTCATAGCCGGCGCCCTGCTGGGGCTCGGTGAAGATGCGTAGGTCCATGACCACCATGGTCCTACGCGCCGCCGCCGACACCGCGACAGGCGTGCGGTACGGCGGGGCGCGGGCCCCGAGGGCCGAGTGCCGGGCGTCGGGCCGGTCAGACCGGGAAGCGCTCCTCGTTGCGGTCGATCTTCGCGCTCAGCGCGGCCGACGCGTCGATGCCCAACACCTGGCAGAACTGCAGCAGATAGGCCAGCACGTCGGCGACCTCGTCCTCCACCCGGGCGGCCTGGGACGGCTCGGCCATGATGCGCTGCGACTGCTCGGGGGTCAGCCACTGGAAGATCTCCAGCAGCTCGGACGCCTCCACGCTCAGTGCCGCCGCCAGGTTCTTCGGGGTGTGGTACTGACCCCAGTCCCTGGCGACGGCGAAATCGGCGAGCCGCCGCTGGAGCGCGGCGAGTTCGGCGGCGGGCGGCCCGCCGTCGGCGGTGCGGGAGGCGGTTGGTGAGGGGGAGCTGCTCATCCCCCAGGTGTACCACCCGCGGGCACCGGAACACCGCCCAGCTTCACCACGCTCGCCCCGTCCACGGTGTCCGCGAGCGCCGCGTCCTCCATGGTTGCCAGCAGCCGTACGTGGCCCTCCTCGCCCATCCGCCGCGCCAGCGCGAGGAGTTCGCGCGCGTGGTGGGGCTCCAACCCGAGGTCGAGGTCGTCGGCGAGGACCACCAGCGGCTGCTGCGCCGCCTCGCGCACCGACCGACCGGACCGCATCGAATCGTCCAGCAGCGCCCTGGAACCCGTCAGCAGCACGAAAGCCTGAGCGACGCAGCGCAGTTCGGCGTCGGAGAGCGCGTCCAACGGCGTACGGCCGGCCGCTCCGCGCTCCAGCACGGCGCGCACCAGCCCGGGCTCCGCCTCCGTCGTCGGGCCCGCGCTCAACTCGGTGACCAGGTCCTCCACCCGGGGCCCGGTGCAGATCTCGCTCAGCAGCGCGGCGAGCTCTGCGTGGGACTCGCACTCCCCGCGAGTGCGGCGCAGCACGGCCGCGATGTTCTCGCAGCTGCTGCGCAGGCGGCTCTCGCCGACCGGTGCCGCGGTGCGCATCAGCGACGGACGCGGCGCACAGACGAAGGCCGCACGCAGCGCACGCACCGTCTGCTCCGCCGCGGCGAGAACCTGCCGCTGCCCCTGGGTGGAGCCGGCGACGCGCAGCGGCAGTACGGGAGTTGCCAGCCGGTCGTCGGGCAGCGGCCCGCTGGTGACGGCCTTGACGCCGGCCGTGTGCCACTCGGCCTGGACGACCGGGCGGCGCGGATCGCGCAGCGCGGTGGAGAGCAGGACGCGGGAGTGGTCGGAGAGCCGTTCCCCGACCACCCGCAACGAGGGCTCCGCCTGCACGGCGAGGTCCAGGCGCACCTCGCCGACCGGGCCGGTCACGGTGACGCCGATGCGGAAACCGCGCCGGCCGAGCTCGTCGGGCCCTGCGGAGCGCGGAACGTAGGAGCTGGGCCCGCCCTCGGCCGTGCCGAAGACCTGCCGCAGGCTCTCCCCGGCAGCGAGGCGGGAGAGCGCCTCGTATGCCTCGACGACGGTCGAACGGCCGCTACCGGCGGGGCCGGTGACGAGGGTCAGCCCGCTCATGGGCACCCGCACACGCCGCGCGCCCCGGAAGGCGGACAGTCGGAGCTCGGTGACCTGCGGCAGCACGCTGCTGGAGGATTCGGGACCACTGGCGGTTACGAGGCTCATGACCAGGGAAGCTAACTCGTTCGGCACCGGATGAACCGTTACACCCCTTGGCCCTTCCCACTAACGGATGACGGCGTCTGGCGGTGGGGTGGACGTTTTCGGCGCGTCGCGGCTCCCGGCCGTCCTCCGCGACGCCCTCGGCGTGCGTCGCGCCACCGCCGGCACCGGCGCCCGGAGTTCACGTCCGACGGACCGGCCGCCGCACCTCGTCCGTCACACGGACCTCGTACGTCACACGGGTCGGGTCATGCACGGCGGGTACGCCGGAACAGTCGCGGCGGGTGCGTCACGGCGGACGTGTCGCGGCCGACGCGTCACACACGCCGGGCCGTCGCATGGGCGCGTCACACACGCCGGGCGGATCGTGCCGGGCGGTGGGTGGTGGGTGCCGGTGGTGGGCGGCCGGGCGCCGGGCACGGGCCGACCGGCGTCACGACCGTCGCGGCGGTCACGTCGAACTGCCCGTCCGCCGGCGGACGTCGTCCGCTACACCCGGCGCGTCGCCACGAACTCGCAGAGGGCGTCCAGCACCCGCAGCGCCGGGGTGTTCGGCAGTCCGCGCAAGGCACCGCGCGCCAGGGCCAGTCGCCGGTCCATCATCTCCGCGGCCTCCGCCATCGCCGGCGACTCGCGCAGCAGGGCCATCGCCCGCTCGTGAGCCGGGCCCGCCAGCTCGGCGGAGGGGTCCAGCAGAGCCCGCAACTCGGCCGTGCCCGGGCGCTCGTCGGCGCGCGCCAGCAGAACCGGCAGGCTGGCGACGCCGATCGCCAGGTCCTTGCCCTGTTCCTTGCCGGAGAGCGAGGAGCGCGAGGTGATGTCGAGCAGATCGTCCGATATCTGGAACGCCACGCCCAAGTGCTCGCCGTAGGTGCGCAACACGTCCTCGGTGCCTGCGGGGGCACCGCCCTGGAGCGCGCCCGAGCGCAGCGAGAGAGCGATCAGCGAGGCGGACTTGTCCGACACCACGTCGAAGTAGTGGGTCAGCCGGTCGACCGAATCGCCCGGGCCCACCATCTCCTTGAGCTGCCCGCTCACCAACCTGCTGGACGCCTCGGCCTGGAGCGGCACCACCTCGGGGCCCAGCCGCGCCGAGAGTTGCGCGGCCTTGGCCACCAGCCAGTTGCCCGCCATCACGCCGACGGGGTTGCCCCAGCGCGCGTTGACGCTGGGCACTCCGTGGCGCATCAGCGCACGGTCCATCACGTCGTCGTGGCACAGGGAGGCGGTGTGCACCAGCTCGGAGATGACCGCCACCTCAACCACGCCGTCCGCACGCGGATCGCCGAACTCGGCGCCCAGCAGCGTCAACGCGGGGCGCAGACGCTTGCCGCCGGCGACGACCAGATGCCGGACCACCTCGGAGACATGGGGGTCCTTCGCCTCGTCGAGGCAGTCGAGCAGCCGCTGCTCGACCACCTCGAGATTGCCCGAGAGTCGACGCTCCAGCTCCTTCTCGGCCGCGGCCACCCTGGTGAAGATCGAGCGGCGTCGCAGCTTCGTGGTCAGTGCCGGCATCGGCATCCACCCCTCCTCGGGGGTCGCCCCCTCAACAATCCACACGCACCGTAGAAACCGCACGCCCGTCCGAGAAGGAAACCCCCGACGCCTGACCACAACTGGACAACCCCCGCCCCGACCAGCACGAACGACTACACACCCGCACCCCCGCCCTGGCACCTACCTGCCACCACAGCGACGAGAGGGCGTTCGTGGTGGTCGGTCGGGGGTGTGGGTCAGGCGCGGCCGGAGTTCATGTCCATGAGACGGGCGAGGACGCGGCCGCCGGAGGCGTTGACCCCGTCGTGCTCCCACTCGTTGGTCACCCAGGCGCGGGCGGCGCCGACCCGGGCCACGGTCTCCAGGGAGAGTCCCGCGTCGACGTACATGTCGTCGTGGTAGACGACCGCGGCCAGCGGGACCGTGTTCGAGGCGAGTCGGTCGAGGTCGTAGAGCGGCGGCCAGTCCGTCCGTTCGGCGATCAGCCGGGCGGCCTCGGCGAAGGGCCGCAGTCCGCGGATGTCGGAGAACATCCAGGGGAACATCATCTCGCCGGTGAGCAGCAGCGGGTCGGCGTCCTCGTCGAACTCCGGGTGGCGGGACAGCGCCCGGGCGGCGGCCCAGTCCGTCGCGGCGCCGCCGGTGGCGTAGATGGACTCCTGCATCAACACGAAGAGCGGGTTGTCGACGAACCCGGTGAGGCCGGCGACCTGCTGGAGGAAGGTTTCGGTGGGCAGGCCGTCGGCGTCGCACGCCTCGTCCAACAGCCAGTGCAGACGCTCGAACCCGTCGCCCATGCCGAGCATCAGGCCCAGGGTGCGCAGTCGTCGCACGGTGAGCCGGTCGCCGTCCGGCAGGCGTACGTCCTCCTCCCGGAGCACGTCGGCCAGCCGGCGCAGTACGGGGGCGTCGGCCGGGTAGCGGGAGTAGAAGTCCCGCACCCGGTCCCGGACTCTGGGGAAGGTACGGGCGTAGACCTCGTCGGCGCCGGCCTCCAGTCCGGGAAGCCCGCCGGTGACGTGGCACGCCTTCAACCCCTCGGGCGCGCGCGAGAGATAGGCCAGCGTGAGGAACCCGCCGTAGCTCTGCCCCAGGGTCTCCCAGGGCTGGTCCCCGCAGAGGCTGCGACGAATGTGCTCGGCGTCCGCGACGATGGAGTCGGCCCTGAAGTGGCCCAGATGTTCGGCCAGTTCGGCGGGCTCGGCGAACCCGGCGGCCGCACGGGCGGTCATCGGGGTCGAACGTCCGGTGCCGCGCTGGTCCAGGAGCAGCACCCGGTGGGTCTTCAGGGCGTGCGGCAGCCAGCCGGGCCGACCCGCCACCGGCCGCGGGGACTTCCCTCCCGGACCGCCCTGGAGGTACAGCAGCCACGGGAGCTGCTCACCGGCCCTCGCCGGATCGACCACCTCCCGGGCGAAGACCTCGATGGTGCGCGCGTCCCCCGCGTCCCCGTGCACCAGCGGGACGGTGAAGACGTGGTCGGTCGTGGCGTACTTCGGCAGCACGGGCAGCTCCTCGCGAACGGTCTCTGCCGCCGATTGGACCACCCCTCCCCCGCAGACCCGCAGGCCGGCCCTTCGCCCGGAACCGCTGCGAAGCGTGAGTGGGGCCGTGCACGCCGGTGTCCGGGTCCGCGGTCAGCTCCAGTGCTCCGGCCGCACGTACTTCCGGCCGGTCCGGGGATCCTCGACCACCCCGGGGAGCTGGGCCTGGCGCAGCCTGGTCTCACTGATCGTGAAGGCGGAGGGAAGCAGCTTCGTCAGCTCACCGGAACGCCGGTTGGGCGGGAACGCGGGAACGATCGTCAGCTGCGGGTTGACCCGGCGCGAGGACCGCACCGCCGGGCACAGATCACTGTCCGCGCTGATGACGAGCACGCTGTCCACCGTTCTCGAGGCGGCGATCTCCATGAGGGCGACGGCGATGTTGACGTCCGTCTCCTTCTCCTCGTAGCTGGTCCAGTCGACTCCGCAGGAACGGCACCGCATCCGCTTGCGCTGGTAGCGCCCCTCGACGACGGAGAGGACGCCGACGTTGTGGGAACTCAGCGCGCTCAGGTAGGTCCGCCGGCGGGCGATCGCGTCCTCGTCGTCCAGGACGGGGGCGGTGAAGTACCGGACGTCGACGATCTCGTCACGAGGCCGGAGCCGTGACGCCAGGCTCACGTGGTCCAGCCACAGGTACTTGCGGCCCCGCTGCTTCTTCATGCCGTGGTACAGGTTGTAGCCGTCGACCAGGACAGCGGTCCGCCCCATGAACTCCCCTTCGCGCACTTCCGGACACCGCATGCGAAGAGCGTGTTAGCATCGCACGCATAACCCCCCCGAGGGCGTGAGCATCTCGGGTTGACGGCCCCGCAAGGGGCCGTTCTTGTTGCCTCAGCCTAGTTGCCCGAATCTGCCGCGCAGGCGGAACCGGGTTCGCGCTCCGAGCGCCCCCACTCCGAACGCCGGCCCGGTCCTGCCGGCCGCCTGCTCGTCGCCCGCCGGTTCGTCGCCCGCCGGTTCGTCGCCCGGCTCCGAGCACGGCCCGGTGCGGGGTGCGTGGCCGGCGGTCAGAGCGGGAGGTCGTCGGGGAGGAGGCGGAACGCCTTGTGGCGGCCCAGTGGGCGCACGGCGCGGAAGTCGCGGCGGTCCAGAGTGAGGACGGCGTCGGTGTCGTATTCGGCGGCGAGTGCGACGTTCACGGCGTCGGCGAGATCGAGGTCGAGATCGCGGTAGCGGGCGCGTACCGACTGGGCGGTGCCCAGATGGTCCTCGGTGATCTCCGGCAGGACGATCCGGCCGCGCCGTGCCCACTGCCGGATGTCGTCGACGGCGCTGAGCGCCGCCTCCCTGCCGAGTTCACGGGTGGCCACATGGTCGATCTCGGCGAGCAGCAGCGGTGACATCACCAGCAGTCCGGCCGCCATGAGGGCCTCGCCGGACGCCCGGTGCTCGGGGTGCCGCGAGTCGAGCGCGGCAAGCAGTCCGGACGTGTCCGCGATGACGATGATCACGCGGCGTTCCCGGTCCCGCTCTCACGACGCACGGCGTCGGCGACGGTCTCGCGCACCCGGCGCTTGCCGGGCGTACGGCCTGTGCCCTCGAAGGTGCGGGAGAAGAGGGGCTCGTCCCACACTCGGTTCGCCATGGCCGCGAGATGGATGCCCTGGCGGATGATCTCGGCCTCGCTGACGCCGCGCCGCTTGGCGGCCTCCTTGATGATGGCGAGGTCCTCGGGATCGGCGTAGACATTGGTTCGCTTCATGGACATGTACCAACGCTAACCCATGTACCAGGTCGATGTACGTCGCGCGGCGCGACCTGGCAGGCTGGAGGGACACGCGGGCCGGGGGCCGGGCCGGACGGCAACCGCGGGACGTGATCCGAACGCCTCGGAGGGGAGTCGCCATGACCACCGCCACCACCACGGCGAAAGACCTGTTCATCATCGCCATGGACCCGGCGCACGCCGTCGGGCAGGGCGATCTCTCGCTCGCCCTGGCGGGCGCCGAGCTGATCGACCTCCTCGACTCGGGCACGGTCGAGGTGCGCAACGACCGCGTACTGCCCGCCGGGCGGCCCGAACCGGCCGATCGGCTGCTCCGGGACGCGGCGGCGGCTGTCGTCCGGCAGACACCGTACGAACGGGTCGAGGACTGGCTCTGGCGCCGGGGCAGCGAGCTCTCGGCCGCCTACCAGTCCGCGCTGGAGGAGGACGGCGAGCTGACGCAGCGGCGCGACGGCCGACTGCCCTTCGGCCCGGACCGGGTGGGGACCGTCGACACCACGCCCGCGCACCACCGGGCCGCCGAGCGCTGGCGGGAGGAGGAGCCCGTACTGGTCGCCCTCGCCTCGGCGTTGGGCATCGGCGAGCAGACCGACGCGGAGGCGGTCGGCGAGGAGCCGGTGGACGGCGGGCCGGAGGGCGAGGAGCCGGACGGGGGCGGGCCGGGCCGGTGGGAGCTTCCCGAGGAGGAACGGGCCGCCGCGGAGGCTGCCGCGGCCGAACCGGTCGCCACCGAGCCAGGGTTCGAGAACGAAGCGGTCACGACCGTGGTGGCCGCCGTGCACGACGCGGTGATGGAGCTGGAATCCGTACGGCAGCGGCGAGCCATCGAGAGCTCGGCCTTCGCCAACCTGTGGCGAGGAGTCTGACGGACCGCCCGGCACCCGGCACCCGGCGGTCCTGTGGCTGGTGATCGTGTGGCCTGTGGCGCCCGTGACGGTGGCAGGTCCGTTGGACATGGGTCCGGCACAGCCGCCCGCGTCCGCAGGTCGCTCGCCGTCCGTACGCCGCTCTCGTACGTACGCCGCGCCCAGTGCGTACGGCACGGGCCGCGCCCGACGCTGCCGTCGGGGCAGGGTCCGCAGCCTCGCGAGGAGACGCGCCGAGGGCGGCCCGGCGCCGAACCGCCCCGCGTGGAAACGGGGTTGGGCCTCTCAGTCCTCGGGTTTGCGGTGCACGCTCACGGCGTAGCCGCCGCCCTCGTACGGCTGCCCCTCCCAGGTCGCGAACCGGTCGGCCAGGGTGAGCCCGGCGGCGGCGCAGTGACTGTCGTACTCGGGCAGGGTGATCGAGGGCGGCACCGGCAGATGTGCCGCGTCCAGCCCGAACCCGGCCACCAGGAGGCCGCCGGGCCGCAGCGTCGCCGCCAGTCGGGCCGTCGCCGCCGCCTCGGTGCCGGGGGCGAGGAGCGGAAAGATGTTGCCGGCCGCGACCACCAGATCGAAGCCCGCACCGTCACGGTCGTACGTCGCCGACGGAGCGGAGGGGTCGGCGGAAGCAGTCCCGGCCGGGCCCGGGCCGACGGAGCCGCCTTCGGCTGCGTCGAGCGAGGCCGGATCGAGTGCGGCCGGGTCCAAGGTGGCCAAGTCGGCCTGGATCCACACCAGTTCGGGTGCCTGTCGGCGTGCCACCGCCAGCATGGAGGCGTCGAGATCGACCCCGACGCAGTGGTGGCCCAGCTCGGCCAGCCGGATCATGACGCGGCCCGTACCGCACCCGGCGTCCAGCACCCGTGAACCGGGCGGCACCAACGCCGCGCAGAAGCGCGCCTCACCGTCCATGTCCCGACCGCTGTCCGCGAGCGCCGCGAACCGCGCGGCGTACTCCTCCCCGGACACCCCGCCGGTCAACTTCTCCCAACGACTCATGACGGACAGCGTAGGCCCGCCGGCCCGTTGACCCGCTCCGGGCTCCGGTCCCCGGGCTCCGGGCTCCGGGCTCCGGTCCCCGGGCTCCGGGCTCCGGGCTCCGGGCTCCGGGCTCCGGGCTCCGGGCTCCGGGCTCCGGGCTCCGGGCTCCGGGACGGTCGTACGGCCGCGCTCTCGGACAGCCGCGCTCCCCCGCGGCCCGGCGGCTGCACCGCGTCCGCCGGTCGCGTTCCGTTCGGGTCAGGCGGTGGGGGTCGGCGACGTGACGGGGGCGGGGGCGGGAGCGTCGGCGGGCTCACCGAGCATGGCGGAGGCGCGCTGCACCGCGTCCTGCGGGTCGGGTGCGGGCGCGGCCTCGGGGAGGGTGCGGCAGGTGAATCCGAGCTTGGTCATGGCCCGGGTGACTTCGCCGGCGCTGAAGTCGCGACGGTCCTGCCTGGTGATGACCTGGCCGACCTGCATGACGGGGTAGTTCCGGCGTCCGATGGTGACGAACTCACCGGTGCCGGGCTCGGGCTTGACGCCCTTCATCGACTCCAGCACACCGATCTTGGTGAGCTCGAAGGGGAAACGGGCGATGACGCAGCGCATGTGGCCTCACAGGGAGCAGGAACGAACGGATGGGCGGGTCAACAGGTTCCGATGTGGTGCAGCCGCGGCCGGTGATCCGCGGGTTGGGCCCGCGGATCACCGGTTCCCGAAAGGCGCCGCCCCGGGTGCGGGGTCACGCCGGCGCAGCGGTGCGGTGCGTGCTGTGCGACGGCGGCCGCGCGGGCGGGGCGGCTCCCGTTCACGAACGTCCCGACGAACCTCCGCGACGGGCCGGGGTCCTCGTACCGGAGCGGCGGGCCGCCGCCGGTGCCGCGCCGCGGCGGCGGTTGCGCGGCGGGGCGCTGCGCTTGGGCCGTTCGACGACAGGTGCGGTCACCACGACCGGGACGCCGGAGGGGGCCTGCGCACCGGTGATCCGGCTCAGGGCCTCGTCGCCCGACTCGACCTGGGTGGTGCGCGGCCGGATGCCGGCGTCCGACATGAGGCGGTCCATGGCTCGGCGCTGGTTCGGCACGACGAGGGTGACGACGCGGCCGGACTCCCCCGCCCGCGCGGTACGGCCGCCCCGGTGGAGGTAGTCCTTGTGGTCGGTCGGCGGGTCGACGTTCACGACGAGGTCGAGGTTGTCGACGTGGATGCCGCGCGCCGCGACGTTGGTCGCCACCAGCACGCTGACATGGCCCGTCTTGAACTGCTCGAGGGTCCGGTTGCGCTGCGGCTGGGACTTGCCGCCGTGCAGCGCGGCGGCCCGGACCCCGCTCTTGAGCAGGTCGCGCGTCAGCCGGTCGACGGCGTGCTTGGTGTCCAGGAACATGATCACGCGGCCGTCGCGGGCCGCGATCTCGACGGTGGCGGCGTGCTTGTCGGTCGCGCGGACGTGGAGGATGTGGTGCTCCATCGTCGTCACCGCGCCGGCGGAGGGGTCGACGGAGTGGACGACCGGGTCGGCCAGGTAGCGCCGCACCAGGCGGTCGACGTTGCGGTCCAGGGTGGCGGAGAACAGCATTCGCTGGCCTTCCGGACGCACCTGGTCGAGCAGCCGGGTGACCTGCGGCATGAAGCCCATGTCGGCCATCTGGTCGGCCTCGTCCAGCACCGTGATGTCCACCGCGTCCAGACGGCAGTCGCCGCGCTCGATGAGGTCCTTGAGCCGCCCGGGGGTGGCGACGACCACCTCCGCGCCACCGCGCAGCACACCGGCCTGCCGGCCGATCGACATTCCGCCGACGACCGTCGCCAGCCGGAGCCGGACGGTACGGGCGTACGGGGTGAGCGCGTCCGTCACCTGCTGGGCCAGCTCACGCGTGGGTACGAGGACCAGTGCCAGCGGTCGGCGGGGCTCGGCCCGCTTTCCGGCGGTGCGGGCCAGCAGCGCGAGGCCGAACGCCAGGGTCTTGCCGGAGCCGGTGCGGCCGCGGCCCAGGACGTCCCTGCCCGCCAGCGAGTTGGGCAGCGTCGCGCCCTGGATCGGGAAGGGCACGGTCACGCCCTGCTTGGCGAGCTCGGCGAACAGCGGCTCGGGCAGGTCGAGTTCGTCGAAGCCCTCGACCGCGGGAAGCCCGGGGACGGTCGTCTTGGGGAGCGCGAACTCGCCACCGACCGGGGCCGGACGGCGGCCGGCACCGCCGGAGCGTGCACCACCGCCGGAACGGCCTCCGCCACCGGGTCGTCCGCCACTGCCGGAACGGCGCTGGGCCGGCGGACCGCCGCGGCTTCCACCGCTGCGGCCGGCTTCGCTGCCGTCTCCGCGGCCACGGGTGTGGGCGCGTCCGTCGTTGTTACGTCTGCGGTTCATGAGGAACCTTCCTCGAAGCGGCACACACCGAGGAATTTCCACAGCGCGAAGCGGCGCTGAAAATCACAAGCATGAGCCGAAGATGCAATGTGCCGGCAACCGTCCGGCGATTCCACGGATTCCTCCGCGTCTTTTCGCCGCGTCGCGGTACTTTCGAAATTCTGCGAAAACGCAAGCAGCCGGAACCCGGCATCCCAGGGATGCCGGGCCCCAGCTGCGACTTGAGTCAGCGTCAGGAAACGACGATGTTCTCGGCGGTCGGGCCCTTCTGGCCCTGGCCGATGTCGAAGGTCACCTTCTGACCCTCGTGCAGCTCACGGAAGCCCTGGGCCGAGATGTTCGAGTAGTGGGCGAACACGTCGGGGCCGCCACCGTCCTGCTCGATGAACCCGAAACCCTTTTCCGCGTTGAACCACTTCACGGTACCGGTGGCCATGTCAAATCTCCTCTGGGGCAGTACATCGGAACCGCACTGTACGAATTCCGTGTCGCCGCGATGATTACCCCAACCGGAAACGACCGGCTAATTCATGGAGACTCACCGGCGGAAACCTGCCGGGAGCTCGAAGTCCTGGGAACCACAACTGCAACCGGGCGAACAGTAGCACGACGGGCTACACTGTGCGTCGCCGAGCCATTTCACCGCCCCCGCCGGGGCGGCGCGCCCCGGCCGCGGAAATCCTGGGCAGCACCCGGGAAACCGTCCGGCGGAAACGGACAATGGCCGCCCGGAAAGTGAAGTTTTCGGCGAATCCGCCCGCTCCGGTCGTCCGACAGCACCGGCAGCACCGGCTTTGAAGCCCCGCCGCGATCT
Source organism: Streptomyces sp. XM4193 (assembly GCF_023072595.1). Classification (GTDB taxonomy): domain Bacteria; phylum Actinomycetota; class Actinomycetes; order Streptomycetales; family Streptomycetaceae; genus Streptomyces. The sequence goes on along the minus strand of NZ_JALLGK010000004.1, from coordinate 94,397 downwards.
GCCACCGGTCCCCCCGGGCCACTCGCCGTTCCGGTCCGCTCAGACGTGGATGCGTCGGCCCACGATCGTCGTCGTCGCGTCGGGCACGTCCAGCAGGTCCGCCGGATGCGAGGTGAACCGGTCGAGCAGCCGGTAGATCCGCCACCGGGCCCGCGAGGCGGGGCCGCGCGGCCGGGGGGCCACCCGTGACTCCGACAGTACGTAGCTCGCGCCGGCGTGGCCGGGCAGGCCGGGCTCGACGACCGAGGCCGCGGTGAGCACCGCACGGGGACGGAAGACGTCGTCGTAGCCGATGTCGACCCGTACGACCCAGACGCCGACGTCGGCTCCGGTCGCGTCGACCGCGGGGGTGCTGTCGGTTCCGGCCGCGGGGCGGTCCAGCGTCCGGCAGCGCAGGATCACGACCCGCTCGTGCAGGCTGTGCTCGTTCTCCAGATGCATCCGCACGGCGAGCGGCGCGCGCTCGTGGTCCTGGCCGACGAAGACGGCGGTGCCCCGGGGGCGGGCGAGCCCGGCGCCGCGGGCCCGCACCTGTTCGACGATCTCCCCGAGCGGCGGTTCGAGCCGCCGGGTCGCGCGGCGGACCCGGGCCTGCCCGGTCCACCAGGCGTACATCACCGACGCCAGCGACAGCGTCACGACCATCGGCAGCCAACCGCCGGTGCGCACTTTCGGCAGGTTGGCGGCGAGGACCGCGAGGACGAGAACCAGCACCGTCACGGCGACGGCCAACGCGCCCCAGCGGCGCGACAGCGCCAGTCGCGCGGTGAGCAGCAGCGAGGTGACGGTGATCGTGACGGTCACCGCCAGCCCGTACGCCGAGGCCAGCGCCGCGGAGCTGCCGAAGCCGACCACCAGGAGGACGACTCCGGGCAGCAGCAGCCAGTTCACGACCGGGAGATAGGTCCGCGGCCCGCGCACCGTGGTGTGGGCCGGCGGCAGCAGACGGAGCCGACCGGCCTGGTGGACCACGGTGAAGGTGCCCGTGATCACCGCCTGGGACGCGATCACCGTGGCCGCCGTCGCCACCACCACGGTGGGCAGCAGCAGCCACGTCGGCACGAGTGCGTAGTACGCCGAGCCCACCGCGCCGCCCTCGGCGAGGACCGCGGCCTGGCCCGCGTAGGTGAGCAGGAGGGAGGGCATCACCGCGAACATCCACGCCCTGGTGACCGCACGCCGCCCGAAGTCGCCCATGTCCGCGTACAGCGCCTCGGCCCCCGTCACCGCCAGGACGGCCGCGCCGAGCGAGAGGAACGCCGTGTGCGGATGCTGCACGAAGTGGAGCACGGCCCAGTGCGGCGACAGCACCGCCAGCGCCTCGGGATGCCGGACGATCGCCGTCAGACCGAGCCCCGCACTCAGCGCGAACCAGCAGGCCATGATCGGCGCGAACCAGCGCGCGATCGACCGCGTGCCCCGCCGCTGCACCAGGAAGAGGGCGATCAGGACCACCAGCGCCACGGGGACGACGAAGGCGGCGAGGTCCGGCGCGACCACCTCCAGCCCCTCGACCGCCGACAGCACCGAGATGCCGGGGGTGATCAGACTGTCCCCGAAGAACGCCGCCGCCCCGACGATCGCCAACGCCGTCAGCGCCAGGCGCATCCGCGGCGGAGTGCGGGGGTCGCGGCGCAACAGTGTGAGCAGCGCCAGCAGTCCGCCGTCGCGGTGGTTGTCCTCCCGGAGCAACAGCCTCACGTAGAGGACCGCGACGACGCTCACCATCAGCCAGACCACCGTCGAGGTCGCCCCGTACACCATCGCCCGCGAGGCGTCCGGCGTCGTCTGCAGCACCGCGTCCATCGCGTACAGCGGGCTGGTGCCGATATCGCCGAACACCACCCCCAGCGCACCCAACGCCGCGCCGGGCCCGACGGCGCGCACCGCGCTCGCGCCGGTGCTCACTCCGCCCCCGCGGCCGGAGCCGACAGCGGGCGCGGGGACGGACGCGCGAGCAGACGAGCCGCCGGGCTCGGGTGCGGGAACGGAGGCGCGAGCCGACGAGCCGCCGGGCTCGGGGGCGGGCGCACGGCCCGACGCAGGTGAGCGGGCGGTTTCCCCCGGGCGGGCCGGGGTCGGGGCCGCGGCGGGAGGTCCCGTACGACCGGGCCGCGGCCCGCGTTCGGTGGAGCGGCGGACCTCACGCCCACCAGCGTATTTCCGCCGGCCCTCCCCCGCCGTCCGCGACCGGAAGCCCCGACGGCAGGCGATGGCGCACGACGCGACCACCGACGCGCACGCCGGCGGTGGTGCAGCGCCCGAAGTCGCCGAGCGCCGCCGTGCGGGAGCGGCGTTGGAGGCATGGCCCGCCCGGGTGGCCGCTACGGCTTGTCGGCGCTGCGGGCGTGGCGGGCGAGCATCGTCGTCACGGCCTCGTCGACGGCGCGGTCGACGTCGGCCGGCGTGGGGTCCCAGTCGGGGAGCAGCATCCGCGGCCACAGCACGTAGTTGGCGATCAGCCCGAGGAACTGGTTGGTGGCGCTCGTCGCGTCGGGAACCACCGCGGTGCCGGCGGCGTGCTGGGCCTCCAGATAGTGCTGGACGGAGATGAAGTACGGCAGCTTGCCCAGCTCGAACTGTGCCCGGCCCAGCTCCGGGAACCGCGGCAGTTCGGCGATGACGATGCGGAAGAGGGCCGCCATCGCGGGCCGGCCGATCAGGTCGGCGTACTGGCGGCCGATCACGCTCAGCCCGGCGCCGAGGTCGTCACCGGTTCGCGGTACGGGCGCGGTCGGGCCCGGCCCGCCCTCCCAGTACTCGACGACGATGGCCTCGAAGAGCGCCGCCTTGGTGGGGAACTGCTTGAACAGCGTGGACTTCGAGACGACTGCTTCCTGCGCGATCTTCGCCAGCGAGGTCCCGTCGTAGCCCCGCTCCAGGAACAGCTTGGTGGCCGCCGCGGTGATCGCCTCGCGCTTGCGCCGGGCGAGTTGCTGGTGGTGGGCGGAGAGTCCGGCGTTCATCGATCCAGAGTATGCCCCGGGCGAGGCGAGTCACTTGACTCGCCTCCCGGGTGATGCTTCTGTGAGGTGAGGCGAGTCGCTCGACTCGCCATCGGTCCCGGGGACACTCCCCGGCCGGCGTCGTTCCGTTCCCGAGGGAGAAACACCATGGAATCAGGCAGGATCGCACTGGTTACCGGCGGCAATCGCGGGCTCGGCCGGGCAACGGCCCAAGCGCTGGCCCGGCACGGACTGCACGTCGTCGCCACCCACCGCGGCGACGCACAGGGAGCCGAGGAGACGGTCGAGCAGATGCGGAGGGCGGGCGTCTCAGCCGCCGCACTGCGGCTGGACATCGGCGATGTGGCCTCCTTCCCCGCCTTCGTCTCCCAACTGACCGCGCAGCTGGAGCGCTGGGGGGCGAGCCGGTTGGACGTACTCGTCAACAACGCCGGGGTCGGGGTGTTCGGGCCGCTGGAATCGGTCACGGTCGACGACTACGACGCGATGATGGACACCAACGTGCGCGGGATGTTCTTCCTCGTACAGGCGCTGGCTCCCGTGCTGGCCGACGGCGGACGGGTCCTCAACGTCTCCTCCTCCCTCAGCCGCCACACCAGCGCAGGCACCGCCGTCTACTCCGCCTCCAAGGCGGCGGTCGAGGCGCTCAGCCGGACGTGGGCGGTGGAGCTGGGCGCACGCGGTATCCGTGTCAACGCCGTCGCGCCGGGCCCGACCGCCACCGACTTCAACGGTGGCGCCATGCGGGACGATCCGCAGATGCGCGAGAGCCTGGCCGCCCTGACCGCACTCGGCCGCGTCGGCGAACCGGACGAGATAGGCGACGCCATCGCCGCACTCGCCTCCGAGGATCTGCGATGGGTCACCGGCCAACGCATCGAGGTGTCCGGCGGCGCCCTCCTGTAGCGACGCCCGCCGCCACCGAGGCGTCCCGACCGTCACCGAGGCATCCCGACCCGACCGACAGGACCGGCAGGACCGGCAGCGGGAGCAGCGGAGGCCGGGCAGGGCTCGGCGCAACCGTGCTCCGCCCGAACTCGCCGGACCCACCGGCCACTTCACCACCAGGCGCGCCACGCTTCGGCCCGGCCCCTCCGAACTCCCCACCCATCGCACCGACATGGGCACACGAGGCCGGGAGAGGAACCGTCCGGGACATCAACCCGGGGCCCCGCCGCCGCAGTTCGCAGCTCCGAGCACAAACCGCGGTGACCTTTGACCGTCCGGCACTCCGCAGCAACACCGTCCTCGCCGGGAGCCTCGGCGACAGGCCGGTCGACACGGCCGAAGAGAGCCGGCGGTTGCCGTGACTTCGACCGCTCGGGCCAGGGCCGTCATCTGCTCCCTCCGAGCCTCGACGCACGAGCCGGCCCGCTCCCGCCGACGCGTCCGGGGATCGGAGGCAGCGGTCACGGACCAGCCGCGCCGGACACGGGACCGGGGACGGCGCACCCCGCCGTCCCCGGTCGAACGAGTATTGGCACGGCCGCAGTTGGGCAGGGCCGGGGCCTTCGGTTCGCCGGGGACAGCGGGGTACGCCGTCGATCTCGATCAGGCCGCCGGGAGCGAGGGCCCGCCGGGAGGTGAGTGCCCGCCAGGGGACGAGGACGGCCGATCGGGTAGGTGCGGGGCTACGGCGGCCGGGACAGCATCGACCGGCAACGGCCGTCGGGGGGTTCGAGGCCGCAGGGTGCGCGCAGCCGGTCACTTGATGAAGTCCTCCACGACCTTCGGCGGCCAGGTGCCCACCTTGAGGACGCCCATCGAGTAGGCACGGGAGACGAGGGCCGCGCGGTTGGGAACCTTCAGCGCGCGGAGCAGTCCGGTGACGTGGTACTCGACGCCCTGACGGCTGAGGTAGAGGCGGGAGGCGAGGGGGATGGTGGAGACCCCGGCGGCGATGCCCTCCAGGATCCGGGCGTCGATCTCGCTGAGGATCCGCTTGCGCGGCGCGACCGCGGCGACCTCCTCGGTCTTCTCCCCGGCGGCGGACATCACCACGAGGATGGCCGCGACGTCGGGGGTGTGGCCGCCGCGGACCGCCATGGCGCTCAGCGGCAGCATGGAGGCGTCGGCCTCGCTGCCGACCGCGATGACCTCGGTGGCGAACCGGTGGCGCTTGCCCTCCAGCATCCGGGCGAACTGCTGCATCAGGGGCTGCTGGACGCTGGGGTGGACCAGGTCGCAGAAGCGCGTCCCGCAGAGGTCGGAGGCCGGCCGACCGAAACGCCGGTCGAATTCCTGGTTGACCTGCTGGATGGTGAGGGAAGGATCGAGACAGGCGACGTAGGCGTCGTGCCTGTCGAATCCGTCGGTGGCGGCTGTGGCGGACGAAGCAGTCGCTCCGTCGGTTTGCGCACGATCAATGAGTGTTGAGTGGGGGGTGGGGGTCAAGGAACTCGGAACCCTTCTCCAATTGACACATGCCGGTGACTGGGGCATGAGTCCCGGCAATGGGACAGAGAACCTGCACGAGCCTTTGTTGAAAAGGCGTTGCAGTGGTGCAGATGTTGCGGATATTACGAACGTGACTAAGCGCCGGTCAACGTCGTCGCCACCCGATCGGCCAATCCTGTGGTTTCCCCTTCGGTAGGTACGGTCCCGTACCGAAGAGGTACGGCGCCAAGGGGTTCGGTGTACGGTCCCCTCCCCGCCGAAGCCCCTACCGAAGGGGTTCGGCAGAGGGTTCGGTGTACGCCCGGAACCGCTTCCCGCAGCCGTCACGGCAACCACGGGCGCAGCCACGGTGAGCACCACGGACATTGCTCGCGGCCGAAGGTGTCGCCCTGTCGCGACGAGCGGAGAACGGCTGTACCCACCAGGGTTGGATACACAGGTCCGTACCTTGCGGGGGGAAAGCCCGGCCATTCCCGTTCCGGAGATATCCGGGCACACCTGGAACGCATACGGAAACACAGGCGGCAACGCAGGGGGCGACAGAGTGGGCAGCGAAGGCGGAAACGGGTCGACGCGGCGCTCCGCATTATCCGGATAAAACCTCGGCGTCTTCGCCCCGTATTACTTGAGGACGTCGTCGGTTTCCGAGCCGGCCACCAGCCCGATGAGTTCCCGGCGTCCCGGGATACCCACTTTCCGATAGACGTGGGTGAGGTGTTTCTCGACGGCCCGGGAGCTGACCCGCAGTTCCGCGGCGATCTCCTGGTTGGTCAGCCCGCGGCAGGCCAGACCGGTCACCCGGCGCTCGGTCGGGGTGAGCAGATGGTGCGGGAAGGCCGCGGGCGCGGTCCGGTCCCCCGTACCGTTCACGGCGCGCTCCGCGAGGACGGGCGCACCGCAGGCGCTCGCCAGAGTGGCGGCCTCGCGGGCAAGCGCCTCCGACTCCGGCCCGCTGCCCAGGCGTTCGGACAGGGACAACAGCGCGCGGGCCAGCTCCAGTTGGTTGGCGGATCCGCGCAGCACCGTCACCGCCTCGCGAAGCAGGGCGACGCCCCTGCCGCCGTCCTCCAGTCGGCCGAGCAGCCGCATGGCCCGGCCGACACCGAGGGGCGCGCCCCACTGCTCGGCGCGCGCGAACTCCTCCTCGGCGAGAGCTCGGGCACTGCGAGTGTCCCCCAGGCGCTGGTGGACACCGACGGCCCAGGAGCGCCAGGGGAAGAGGACCGGGTTGTGCCAGCCCGCGGCCTCGAGTTGGCGTCCGCAGGAGCGCAGTGAGTCCAGTGCACCGGTGTGGTCGCCGGCGGCGATCTCGCCGGTGGCCTCCAGCAGGCGGAGTATGCCGGTGAGGGTGAGCCCCTGGGGGCTGATGCGGCTCGCGCGGCGCAGGACGCGCTCCGCGAGGTCCGGGTCACGGGATTCCAGGGCGACGATTGCGTGCGTCATCGTCGCGACGGTGCCGAGGGTGTCGTGGGCGGTCTCGGTCATGCCGAGGGCCGTTTCGGACTGTTCCCTGGCCTGGGCGAGTCGGCCGCGGCCCAGGTGGACCAGGGCCTGTTCGATGTGGACCAGCGCGTTGGCGGGAGTGGTGCCCCGTGCCTGGGCCCGGTGTTCGACGGCGAGCCAGGAGTCGACGGCCTCCACCGAGTCGGCGGCGATCATCGTGATGATCACCAGGGGCAGGGTGGAGTGGACGCGGGCGGAGGTGGCGGGTTCGCGGTCGAGGATGCGTCCGGCGAGCCGTACCACCTTGTCCGCGCGCATCCGGCAGCCGAGGGTGACGGCGCCGAGCAGTGCGATGGTCAGCTCCCGCTCCGCGGCGGTGTCCAGGGGCGGTTCGGGGCCGAGCTCTTTGAGCCGCTCGGCCGCGGCGGTGAGCATGGCGGGGTCCTCGTGGCCGCAGTGGCGCAGCCTGGCCTCCAGCCGCAGTGCGAGATCGCGGTCGACACCGGTGAGCAGTTCGGCGGGGCCCAGTCCTTCTTCCGCCTGGCGCAGCAGCTCGACGACGGTCGGCAGGGCGGGGCCGAGCGGAGTGGGCGAGATGCGCAGCGCGGCGACGGCGCGGTCCCGGGCCTCGGGCAGCAGCGTCATCGCCTGCGCGATGTGGCGTTCGCAGGCCAGGGGGTCGAAGCCCCTTTCCGCAGTGGCCAGTTCGACGAGGAGGCGGGCCCGGTCGACGCCGTCGGCCGGGCTGTCGAGCAGGGCACGCTGGAGGTAGCGGGCGGCAGCGTCGGGGGCGCCGCGGCGCAACGCGGTGTCGGCCGCGGCGCGCAGCACGTCGACGGCCCACGGCTGGTGGCGGGTGACGACGGCCATGAGCTGGGCGGCGACCTGCTCGGCGGGGGCGCCCGCGGTGTACAGGAGGTTCGCGGCCTCGTCGCGCATCCCCTCCCGCTGGGTCATGGTCAGGGTGGACTCGGCGGCGTCGCGCACCGCGCGGTGGACGAAGCGCGGCTCGTCGGCGGCGAGCATCCCGAGGGCGCCGAGGGCGCGCAGGGCGCCGGTGTAGCCGAGGGAGTCGAGTCCGGCGAGCCGGGCCAGCGCCGGCGGGTCGGCCTGTTCGCCGAGGACGGCGATGGCGGCGGCGAGGTCGCGTACGGGCGCGGGCTGGGTGCGCAGGATGCTGGCGATGCGTTCGCGCAGCTGGGAAGGGGCCAACCCGCGTACCACGTCGGCGTGTTCGGCCAGCGGGCGGCGGCCGAGGACCTCGGTGCCGATGAGGGCCGCCTTCAGGAACAGGGGGTTGCCCGCGGAGACTTCGTGGCAGGCACGGACGAACTCCTCGTCGCCGGACTCGCCGAAGCGTTCGTGGACGAGGGCGTGGGCGGCCTCCAGGCTGAGCGAGGCGGGCCGCAGGGTTTGGGTGGCGGCCTCGCGCACCTCGCGGATGAGGGTGTGCTGGGTGCGCGGCTCACCGTCGCGCAGGGCGCAGACGATGACGGCCCGCAGCCCGTGCAGCCGCTTGGCCAGATAGGTCAGCCAGCGCAGGGAGGGCACGTCGGACCACTGGAGGTCGTCGACGAGGATCATGAGCCGGTGCTCGGTGTTCACGTTGACGATCAGGGAGAACAGCCCGTGCAGCACCGCCTCGGTGGCGGCGATCGCCTGGTCGGCGCCGGGCGGGGCCGTGTCGTCGGCGAGGATGTGGCCGGCCAAGGAGGCGTGGGCGTCCATCCAGCGGTCGCGGTACTCCTCGTCGGCGTCACTGAGCAGCGTCTCGAAGAGCTGCCGTACGACGCCGAAGGCGAAGTCCTGTTCCATCGGGGCCGCGTTGGCGCGCAGCACCCGGATGTCGCCGTGGCCCTCGGCGAGTCCGGACAACCGCTGAAGCAGTGCCGTACGGCCGATGCCCAGTGGGCCGGTCAGCAGGATCAGGGAGGACCGCCCGTCGGTCGCGGCGCCGAGCGCCGCGTCGACCAGTGCTGTCTCAATGTTGCGCTCCAGCAGCATTGGGGCTGTCCTCCGATCCTTGGGACGGTGCCCTCAGTTCCTCGCGTCCGCGGATGCGGAGCTTGCGGTAGACACCGCTGAGACGCAGCTCGACGGTGCGCGTGGTCACGGAGAGGAGCGCGGCGATCTCCCGGTTGCCGAGACCGCGGGCGGCGAGCGTCGCGGCCTCGTGCTCGGCGTCGCTGAGGCACCGCCACGCGGCGGGAGTTCGGGCGCCGGAGCGCCGCCGGACGTCGGACGGCGCGGTGTCCGCGGGTCGTTGAGCCCTGCCGAGGTGGGTCGGGACGTCGGTGCCCGCGGTGTCCGCGAGCAGGGTTGCGACGAGATCGTCGGTGCGGCCGCCGGGGCCGGCGGCGACGACCGACCTGCGCTCGGCCTCCTCGCGTTCGACGGACGCCAGTTCGAGCACGGCGCGGGTGTAGGCGGTACGGGCGGGAGCGTCGCTGAGGGTGGCGACGGCCGCGCGGAGGTGTTCGACGCGGTTCGCGTCGGTCACCATGGCGAGACCGAGCTCGGCCCGGCCGAGGGAGCTGGCGGCGCCCCAGCGCCGGGCGAGAGCCAGCTCCTCGTCCGCCAGTCGCTGGGCCTCCTCCCCCGAGCCGAGGTCGTGCGCGGCCTCGGCGGCGAGCGAACGCCAGGGCACTTCGGCCGGGTTGGCGCAGCCGAAACGCAGCAGCCAGCGACCGGCGGCGCGGAAGTACTCCCGCGCCTGGAAGGGGTCGTCGTCCACGCGCGCTATGACGCCCTGGGCGAAGAGCATGTAGGCGGTGGTGGCGCACTCCCGGGCGAGGCGGGGCATCGGCCGGGCGGCGGCCTCGCGGGCCCGGTCCAGCCGGCCGTTCTGGATGTCCGCGACGATGCCCAGGGAGGTCCAGTACGAGAGGAAGAGCGGATGACGCCGGGCGGGCGGCAGTTCCGCCTCCGCCGCGGCCAGGTCCCGGGCGGCGCCGGCGGGGCGCCCGTGCCGGATGTGCAGGTCGGCGCGGACGGCGAGGATGTGCGCGACGGCGATCGAGGAGCGTTCCTGGTGGGCCTCGGCGAGCATCGTGGCCAGGTGGGGCTCCGCCTCGTCGCCGTCGTCGGTGAGCATCATGGTGCGGCAGGCGAAGAGGCGGGGGACCACGAGCGGGGGGCGTCCGGCGGGGTCCGGGGCGAGGGCGGCGCGGGCCAGCCGGCGGGCCTCGTCGATGTGGGCCCCGGCCATGGCGTGCTGCCAGGAGCGCAGTCCGGCGACGGCCGGGCTGTGCGAGTGCTCGGGCAGGGCGGGCGCCGGGAGGATGTCGAGTTCGTTCGCGTCGTGGCGCAGCGCGTCGGCGATGCGCAGCAGAGCGGTGAGTTCGTGGTGCTCGGCGAGCGCGGGATCGGCGGGCCCGCTCGCTCCGGGCGGGACGGCGGACGCCGCAGGTCCGGGGGGCGGGGCGGGGGCCGGGCCGCCCGGGCTCGGGCAGTGGGCCGCGGCGTGGGTCCCCGGCGACTTGGGGGGAATCGGCGGGACGGCGGCGTTCGGGAGTACGGGCCCGCTCCCCCGTCCGGGCCGCGCTCCCTGTGCGGGCCTGGGAAGTTCACCGGATTCGGCCAGGGCGAGCCGCGGGGAGCGGGTGTCGCCGCCGAGCAGGCACAGGTCGATGGCGCGGGAGCGCAGTCCGGTGCCGGGAGCGCGGATCAGTCCGTGCAGGCGTCGTTCCGCGGCGGCGGGGACGGTGACCATCTCGGCCGAGGCGAGCTGGAACTCGATGCGGGGGCGGGTCCGGGCGTCGAGGGGTTCGTCCAGTGCGCGGGCGAGATAGCCGACGGCGCGGTCCCGGCGTCCGTCGCGCAGGGCGTCGGTGAAACCGCGGCGCAGGGTGTCGACGGCCCAGGGGTCGCCGACCGGTCCTGCCAGCAGCAGCAGATCGGCGATGCCCTGGTCGTCGGCGGCGACCCGCTGGGCGAGCCGGGCGGCGCGGACGTAGAGGTCACCGCGGTCGGCGGCCGTCATCTCCTCCAGTATTCGGGCCCGCACCACGCTGTCGCGGATGTACGGGGCGCCGTCGCGAAGGGTGGTCAGGCCGCTGGCCTGGAGTGTGGCGCGCAGCCTGGCCTCGGGCACCGCGTGCGGTCCGGCGAGCCCACAGACCAGCGGGAAGTCGAGCAGGTCGCCGCAGACGGCGAGGGCGCGCAGGGCGTCCACGGCCGCCGGATCGTGCAGTTCGCTCAGGGCCTTGGCGGCGTGGTCGCCGACCACTTCGGCGGCAACCGTGCGGAGGTGGTCGAGGTCCTCGGCGCCGGGGTGGTGCCCGGCACGGGTGAAGCGCGACAGGACGTCGTGGATGACGGCCGGGATGCCGCGGGTGGTCTCGGCGACGGCGGCGGTGAACTCGGGGTCGCCCGGGACGCCGCAGACCGCGTGGACGGCGGCGGCGGTACCGCTCGCGGTCAGGGGCGGCAGCGCGAGTTCGACGGTGCTGACGGTGCTGGTGAGGGAGGTGCCCACGCTCCACTCGGGCCGGGTGATGGCGGCACCGGTGCTGCTGGTGAGCAGGGCCAGCGGCGCCCGGGGCAGACGCCGGGCCAGCGCCTCCAGCCAGCGCAGGGAGGCCGTGTCGAGCCACTGGACGTCCTCCACCACGAGCAGGGTGGGACGGTCGCGGGCGGCGGTGAGGAGCCCGCCGAGGCCGGGCAGTCCGCCGGAGCCGTCCCGGGTGGTGAACAGGCGCGGGGCGATGTCGCGGTCCTCGCCGGCGAGGAGCTGGGCGACGACGCCGTACCGGAGTTGGTGCTCGGCGGGGGTGGCGCGGGCGGTCAGCACTCTCAGCTCGGTGTTGCCGGCCTGTTCGACGGCCCAGCGGAGCAAACCGTTCTGGCCGAGCCCTGGCTCTCCGCTCACGGTGACCACGGCGGGGCGCGCGGACCGGAGCTCGCCGATCACGGCCGAGAGCACAGCCTGTTCCCGGTCACGCTCCAGGAGCAGGAACTCGAGGGGCAACATCTGATTATCTTAGCTACGCATGGGAACAGGGTTGCCCCGTGCAACGCGATCTTCTTCTCGTCGACGCGCCGTGTTCTCCGTAGTTCCCCGGAGTTCCGCGGAGTTCCCCGGAGTTCTCCGGAGTTCCGCGGATCAGCCGCTCACCCGGGAGAGAACGGGTGGCGGCCCGCCCGCGCGCAGTGTCTCCGTCAGATCGCGGCGCCGGCCGACGCCCAACTTGCGGTAGACGCTGGTCAGATGGAGCTCCACCGTGCGTACGGTGACGAAGAGGGACTCGGCGACCTCGCGGTTGCCGGCTCCGGAGGCGACCAGCCCGGCCACCGTGCGCTCGGTGCCCGTCAGCATGTCCAGCGGTGACGCGGTGATCTCCCGCATCCGGCCGCCCGCCTCGACCAGGTCCTCCCTTGCCTCCCTTGCAAGTGCCACGCAGCCGCCGCGCCGGGCCAGTGCGACCGCTTCCCGCAGATGACCCCGCGCCTCCCGCACCGACCCGCCCGCCAGCGTCGCCCGCCCGAGCAGCAGCAGCGCCCGCGCGTGCTGGGCCCGCGCCGGCGAACCCTCCAGCAGGGCGACCGCCTCGCGCAGCAGCGCCATTCCGGCCGGGCCCGGCGTGGCGGCGCCGCGGGCCAGGGCGGCGTACCCGAGGGCGCGCGGAGTCCCCCACCGCTCGGCCAACGGCGCGCCGTGGGCGGCGGCTTCGCGGGCCTCCGCGACTCGTCCGAGCCCGCCCAGCAGACAGGCCGCCTCCAGCCACCAGGGGGCGAAGACCGGATTGCGCAGCCCCGCCGCGTCCAGCGAGTCGCCGCAGGTGCGGTACGCCTCCAGCGCCCCTTCGGGATCGCCGGCGACCGCCCGGACCCGGCCACGTGCCATCAGGTACCAGTGGTACTCCCAGACGAAGCGCTCCAGCCGGGGCCGTCTGACGGCGACGAGGGAATCCTCGGCCCGTGCCGCCTCGCCGCGTTCGGCGAGGGCTGCCGCGTACGCGGTGTACGGCCTGACCGCGCTGTCGTCCCCGCGGTCCTCCCCGAGGATCTCCAGCGAGCTCTGGGCGTCCGCCAGCGCGTCGGCGACCGCGCCGTTCTCCAGGCGGTACAGCGAGCGGGTGGCGAGGGCGAGCCCGTACGTCCGCACCGCGGCGGTGTCCCGGCTGCCGCGCAGCACTGTCTCCACCGCGGCGTCGGCGGCGCGGTTCTCGTCCGCGAGCGAGAGAGCGAGCGAGGCGGGCAGCAGCGACGACGGGCCGAGCGGGACACCGGGCGCGCGCACCGCGCGGCGCGCCCTGCGCACGCTCTCGGCGGCGGGATGGCGGCCGTCGACTGCGGCGAGCACGCCGAGCATGGCGAGCTGCTGGCGCTGGGCGGGGGTGTCCCCGGGCGGCGGGGCGAGGCCCGCGGTGCGGCGCAGAACGTCCGGGAGGGTCGACTTCTCGTCGGCGCCGACGATCAACAGGGCGGACTCGGCGAGGGTGCGCAGTTCGCGGTCGGCGGGCTCGGGATCGCTTCCCAGTTCCCTGTCGAGGTCCGCCAGCGCCCGGGTCAGGACCCGGGCCCCGTCCGGGGACCGCTGGACGCTGAGGCAGGTGAGGGCGAGCCGGACCGCCGTCGCGGCGCGGGCGCGGACATCGGTGGTGCGGGCGTGCGCCTCCTGCAGCAGACCGACCGCGCGCTTCGGATCGGTCTCGGCGAGGGCCTTTCCGAGCCGGGCCGGCACATCCGGGTCGTCCGGGTCCGCCTCCCGCACCCGTTCCAGGTAGCGGGCGGCGGCCTCGGCGGCGCCGCGCTGCTCGGCCCGGGCGGCAGCGGCTCGCAGTACGGAGGTGGCCCAGGCGTCGCCGGGTCCGGGCACCGCGAGGAGCTGGACGGCGGTCTCCTCGGGGCAACGCCCGATGTCGCTGAGCAGCCGGGCGGCCCGCAGCCGCAGCCGGGCCGCCCCGGCGGCGTCGAGCTGGTCGAGCACGGCGGCGCGCACCAGCTCGTGGACGGGTTCGCGGCGGCCCATCCGGACCAGCCCCGCCCGTCCGAGGATCTCCACGCCCTCCTCGACGTGCAGAGTGGAGAGTCCGGCGAGGGCGGCGAGGTGGGCGGTGTCCTCGGCGCCGAGGACGGCCAGTGCGAGCAGCACCTCGCGCACCCAGCCGGGCCGGCCGGCGAGCACCCCGTGCACGGTGGTGGCGACGACCTGTCCAGCGGCCTCGGTGATGTGCCGGGCGCCCTCCTCGTCGGGGCCCAGGCCGGCGGAGCGCAGTTCGCCCAGCAGCCGTACGACCGCCAGCGGGTTGCCGCCGGTGACGGAGACCAGCCGACCCACGAACGCCGGCTCGGGCCGGTCCCCGGGAAGGTGCCCGGCGGTCAGCTCGGCCACCTCCGAGGCGTCCAGCGGGCCCAGGCGCAGCGATTCCGGCAGATGGTGGGCGGCCAGGCCGGCGAGGGCTTCGGGGCCCGCGGCTCCGGCCTCCGTGCGGTGGGCGGCCACCACCAGGAGCGGCAGTCCGTCGGCCCGGCGCAGCAGAAAGTCCAGCCAGTGCAGCGAGCGTTCGTCGCACCAGTGCGCGTCGTCCAGGACCAGGACCAGGGGGCCCGAGGCCATGAGGTTGACGGCGAGTCGGTACAGGCCCTGGAGGACCGAGAAGGTGTCGGGCGCGGCGCCGGGGTGGTCGGGGTCCTCGGGGTCGGTGACGAGGGCGGCGAGCGCGCGCCGGGCGCCGCCGTCCAGGAGCGGTGAGGTGCGGCCCTTGCGGCTGGTCAGTCCGAGTCGGCCGTACAGTGCGCGGACTCCGCTGTAGTCGGTGGCGGCCTCGGCGGCGCGGCAGCCGCCGTACAGGACGGTCATGCCTGCGAAGGGGCCGTCGGCGGCGGCCTGCAGCAGCGCGGTCCTGCCCACGCCGGCCGGTCCGTCCACGAGTACCAGTCGGGGTCGACCCGCGCGCGCGGCGGCGGCGTGCCGGGCCAGGGACTCCAGCTGACCGGCCCGTCCGACCAGGGACGGTACGGAGGTGACGGCACTGGCCCGATCGCTCACTTGCTCTCCCTCGCGCCTCGACACGGCCCGGCACGGCGGCCGGTGACCGTGGCGCGGGCAGTCCCGCCGCCGGCGGTGATCACCGGCCATCAGGCGCACATGCCCTGCCGGAACCTCATCTACGCACACTCCGAGGCCCTCGGGAGGCGCCGGAGCAGAAGTCTAAGGATTTCCCCGGTCGCCGCCATGAGATCAAGTGAGAGTGCGGTGGGCAACGCCCGTGTCCGAACCCGGCCGGCGCCCCGCACGACTTCCGCGCCCGTTCCCAGGTGACCGGCGGACCGCGGCGACCACCGGCAGTCACTTCGCGAAAGGGCGTTCCCTCCATGACCTCCGCCGCCCGGCCGATCCTCTTCGTCAGCCTCCCCGAGAGCGGGCTGCTCAACCCGCTGCTGGTGCTCGCGGGCGAGCTGGCCCGACGGGGCGTACCCGATCTGTGGTTCGCCACCGACGAGCACCGGCGCGGCGACGTGGAGGCGCTGGGCGACGCGTCGCCGGTCTCGTTCGCCTCGCTGGGCGAGGTGGTGTCCGAGCTGTCCGCGGTGACCTGGGACGACGACGTGTACCGCGAGGTCACCCAGTCCTCCCGGTTCAAGGCGCACCGCGCGGTGGTCCGGCAGTCGTACAAGCCCGCGCTTCAGGCCCGCAAGTACCGGGAGTTGGAGAAGGTCGTGGACGAGGTGCAGCCGGCGCTGCTGGTCGTCGACTGCGTGGCCGGTTTCGCCGTCGATCTGGCCCTGGCCCGGAACATCCCGTACGTGCTCAACGTTCCGTTCGTGCCCAGCAACGTCCTGACGTCGCACAACCCGTTCGGCGCCTCGTACACGCCAAAGGGTTTCCCGGTCCCGAACTCCGGGCTGCCGCAACGGATGTCGGCACGTCAGAAGCTGGACAACGCCCTGTTCAAATGGCGCACGCTGGGCATGTTCCTGAACCCGGACATGGGCAAGGTGCTGCGCGAGGACGCGGCGATCCGCAAGGAACTCGGTATCGCCCCGCCCAATGCGATGACCCGCGTCGACCGGGCTGCCGCCGTGGTCTGCTCCTCAGTCGCGGAGCTGGACTACGCCTTCGAGATCCCGGAGAAGGTGAACCTGGTGGGCGCTCTGCTGCCGCCGCTGCCCGAGGCGCCGGACGACAACGAGGTGTCCGACTGGCTCGACCGGCAGTCCTCGGTGGTCTACATGGGGTTCGGGACCATCACCCGGCTCACCCGCGAGGAGGTCGGGTCCCTGGTGGAGGTGGCCCGCCGGATGGCGGACACCCACCAGTTCCTGTGGAAGCTCCCCTCCGAACAGCAGCATCTGCTGCCGCCCGCCGAGTCGCTGCCCTCGAATCTGCGGGTGGAGAGCTGGGTTCCCTCGCAGCTGGACGTACTCGCCCACCCGAAGGTCTCCGCGTTCTTCTCGCACGGCGGCGGCAACGCCTACCACGAGGGCGTCTACTTCGGTAAGCCCCAGGTGGTGCGCCCGCTGTGGGTGGACTGCTTCGACCAGGCAGTCCGCGGCCGGGACTTCGGCATCAGCCTGACCCTGGACAAGCCGCACACCGTCGACCCCGACGACGTGGTCGACAAGCTCACCCGCGTCACCACCGAACCGTCGTTCCGCGAGCGGGCCGAGCGGCTCGGCGCCCTCCAGAAGGCGGCCGGCGGGCGCAAGACCGCCGCCGACCTCGTGGTCGGCCTGCTCCCCTCGGCGTGAGCATCCCGCCCCCGCCCGCCCCCACTCCGCGTCAGCCAAGCGACAGCAGCGAGGACTTCATGGCCTTCACCCACCCCGTCTCCCGGCCGAATCTGGACGGCCGGGAACTGGAGTACGTCACCGACGCCGTGTCCAGCGGCTGGATCTCCTCCCAGGGCCCGTACGTCCAGCGGTTCGAGGAAGCCTTCGCCCGGTGGAACGGCGTCGCCCACGGGGTCGCCTGCTCCTCCGGCACCTCCGCCCTCACCCTCGCGCTGCGCGCGCTGGGCATCGGACCGGGCGACGAGGTGATCGTGCCGGAGTTCACCATGGTGGCGTCCGCCTGGGCCGTCACCTACACCGGCGCCACCCCGGTCTTCGTGGACTGCGGTGACGATCTGAACATCGACGTCGCCCGGATCGAGGAGAAGATCACCCCGCGCACCCGGGCGATCATGCCGGTGCACATCTACGGCCGGCGCTGCGACATGGACGCGGTGATGGACCTCGCGCACCAGTACAACCTGCGTGTGGTGGAGGACTCGGCGGAAGCACACGGGGTGCGTCCGGTGGGTGACATCGCGTGCTTCTCACTCTTCGCCAACAAGATCATCACGGCCGGCGAGGGCGGTGTCTGTCTCACCGAGGACCCGCGCCTGGCACAGCAGATGGCGCATCTGCGGGCGATGGCCTTCACGCGGGACCACAGCTTTCTACACAAGAAACTGGCCTACAACTTCAGGATGACGGCCATGCAGGGCGCCGTCGCCCTGGCCCAGGTCGAACGGCTCGACGAGATCCTCGCCACCCGCCGGGAGATCGAGGCCCGCTACGACGCGGGCCTGAAGGACATCCCCGGCATCACGCTGATGCCGGCCCGCGACGTGCTGTGGATGTACGACCTGCGCGCCGAGCGTCGGGAGGAGCTCCGCGCCCATCTCGACGCGCGCGGTGTGGAGACCCGGCTGTTCTTCAAGCCGATGAGCCGCCAGCCCGGCTACCTCGACCCGGTGTGGCCGACCCTCAACGCCCACCGGTTCAGCGAGGACGGCCTCTACCTGCCCACGCACACCGGACTGACCGCAGCCGACCAGGAGTACATCACCGGCGCCGTCCGGGAGTTCTACACCGGGGGCTGACCGGGGCCCGCCGCTGCGGGCCCCCGTACCCGCCCGCCGGGCCCGACCGGGCCCGGTCCGCCGACCACAGCACGAGACCCGCCCAGGGCGGGACGAGAAACAAGGAGCGGACATGACGACCAGTCCCGGCCCCACGGTGGTCGACTTCCCGTTGCGCACGCCCGAGGAACCGCTGCCGCTGTCCCAGTACGCCTCCCACCGCGGACAGAGCGGCCTGGTCAGGTCCTATCTGCCGAACGGCGTGCCGATCTGGCTGGTCACCCGGCACGAGGACGTGCGCGCGGTGCTCACCCACCCCAGGATCAGTGCCAACCCCGACAACGAGGGGTTCCCCAACGTCGGCGCGACGATGGGCGTCCCCAAGCAGGACCAGATCCCCGGATGGTTCGTGGGGCTGGACTCCCCGGAGCACGACCGGTTCCGAAAGGTACTCATCCCCGAGTTCACCGTGCGCCGGGTGCGCGAGCTGCGGCCCGCCGTGGAGCGGACCGTCGACGAGCGCATCGACGCCATGCTGGCCGGCGGCAACACCGCCGACCTCGTGGAGGACTTCGCGCTGCCGGTGCCGTCCCTGGTCATCTCCTCGCTGCTCGGAGTGCCCTCCGCCGACCGCGACTTCTTCGAGTCGCGCACCCGCACGCTGGTCGCCATCCGCACCTCGACCGACGAGCAACGCGCCGTCGCCACCCGCGAGTTGCTTCGCTACATCAACCGCCTCATCGCCATCAAGGACAAGTGGCGCGGCGACGATCTGATCAGCCGGCTGCTGTCGACGGGCCAGCTCAGCCACGAGGAACTCTCCGGCGTCCTGCTGCTCCTGCTGATCGCCGGGCACGAGACCACCGCGAACAACATCGGCCTCGGAGTGGTGACGCTGTTGTCCAACCCGGAGTGGATCGGCAGCGACCGGGTCGTGGAGGAATTGCTGCGGCTGCACTCGGTGGCCGACATGGTCGCGCTGCGCGTCGCCGTCGACGACGTGGAGATCGCCGGACAGCAGATCCGCAAGGGCGAGGGCATCGTCCCGCTGATCGCCGCCGCCAACCACGACACCGAGGCCTTCGGCTGTCCGCACGCCTTCAACCCGGAGCGCACCGAGCGTCGGCACATCGCGTTCGGGTACGGCGTCCACCAGTGCCTCGGACAGAACCTGGTCCGGATCGAGATGGAGATCGCCTACCGCAGGCTGTTCGATCGGATCCCGACCCTGGAACTGGCCGTTCCGATGGACGAGTTGGCGTTCAAGTACGACGGGATTCTGTTCGGCCTGCACGAGCTGCCGGTGCGCTGGTAGCCACCGGCACCCGGTGGGGCCGGACGGTCCCGGCCCCACCAGGACACCTCCATCCCACCTTGAGGAGCCAACGATCATGCGTGTCACCGTCGACAGGGACCAGTGCGTCGGAGCGGGCCAGTGCGTGCTGAACGCGCCCGACGTCTTCGATCAGGACGACGACGGTGTCGTCGTCCTGATGACGGAGGGTCCCGACAGCCAGGACCGGGACGCGGTCCGCGCGGCGGGCGACCTGTGCCCGTCCCGCTCGATCACCGTCCACGAGGACTGACACCGCTGCCCGACCCCCGGCCGGCGGGCTCCCGCCGGCGCGAACCACTGAAGGGACACACACCGTGACCACCGCTGCTGACGAGATCGCGGCCCGCTGGCTGCGGCGCTACCACCCGGCCGACGCCGACGCCGTCCGGCTGGTCTGCTTCCCGCACGCCGGCGGTTCCGCCAGCTTCTACCACCCGGTCTCGGCGCGGTTCGCGCCGACCGCCGAGGTGATCTCGCTCCAGTACCCCGGCCGCCAGGACCGACGCAAGGAACCCTGTGTGGCGGACCTGGGCACCCTCGCCGACCAGATCACCGAGCAGCTGCTCGCGCTGGACGACCGGCCCACCGTCTTCTTCGGGCACAGCATGGGCGCCGCCCTCGCGTTCGAGACGGCGTGGCGGATGGAGCAGAAGGGCGCCGGCCCCCGCGAGGTCATCGCCTCCGGTCGCCGCGCCCCGTCGACCACCCGCTCCGAGGAGGTCCATCTGCGCGACGACGACGGCATCGTGGCCGAGATGAAGCGTCTCAACGGCACCGCCGCCGGTGTCCTCGGCGACGAGGAGATCCTGCGGATGGCGCTGCCCGCGCTGCGCGGCGACTACCGCGCCATCGAGACGTACTCCTGCCCCGCCGACCGCCGTGTGGCGTGCGACCTCACCGTTCTGACCGGCGACGCCGACCCGCTCACCACCGTCGAGGAGGCCGAGCGCTGGAAGGACCACACCACGGGCGGGTACCAACTGCGGACCTACGCGGGCGGCCACTTCTTCCTCGTCCAGCATCTCGCCGCGGTCCAGGCCGAGATCGCCCGCGCCCTGGCCCCGGCCTCCTGAGCGTCCGGCCCGGGGGGTACGGGCCGCCTCCCGGGCAGGCGCTGGAGCCGTGACCGAAGCACACCGACCGGCGCCGTGCCCGAGCACGTCCGGCTCGGCCGTGGCCGCCGCGCGGCAGGAGAACCGCCCGCGGCCGGACGGCACCCCCGTCCGTCGCCTCCCACGTCACTTTCCGCTCACGCGTCTCCTGGACTAGGACACCATGCGCACACTTCTCGTGGACAACTACGACTCCTTCACCTACAACCTCTTCCACTACCTGTCGCGGGTCAACGGGCGGGAGCCGGAGGTCATCAGCAACGACGACCCCGCCTGGCGGCCCGGGCTGCTCGACGGGTTCGACAACGTCGTCCTCTCCCCCGGCCCCGGCACCCCGCACCGCCCCGCCGACTTCGGCCTCTGCGCCGAGATCGCCGCCGAGGGCCGGCTGCCGGTGCTCGGCGTGTGCCTGGGCCACCAGGGCATCGCACTCGCACACGGGGCACACGTGGGCCGCGCCCCGGAACCCCGGCACGGCAGGACCTCCGCCGTGCGGCACGACGGCACCGGACTCTTCGAAGGGCTGCCGCAGCCCCTGGAGGTGGTCCGCTACCACTCCCTGGCCGTCACCGAACTGCCGCCGGACCTCGAAGGCACCGCGTTCTCCCCGGACGGCGTGCTGATGGCGCTGCGCCACCGCACCCTGCCGCTGTGGGGCGTGCAGTTCCACCCCGAGTCGATCGGCACCCGCGAGGGGCACCGGCTGCTGGAGAACTTCCGCGGCCTCACCGAACGCCACGGCCGCCCCCGGAACCGCGCCGCCGCCTCCGCCCGCCCGACCGCCCCCGAACCGGAGCCGCCGGTGCGGGAGTTGCGGGTGCTCGTCGAGCAACTGCCCGCCCGCTTCGACGCGGAAGTCGCCTTCGATGCCCTGTTCCGGGGCGGCGAGCACCCGTTCTGGCTCGACAGCAGCCGCCCCGACGACCGTCTCGGCCGGCTCTCGGTGCTGGGCGACGCCTCGGGCCCGCTCGCCAGGATCGCCAAGGCCGACGTCACCGCGGGCACCGTCACCGTCACCGAAGACGGCGCCACCCGCACCGTCGACAGCCCGTTCCTGACCTGGCTGGAGCAGGACCTGGCCGGGCTGCGCACCCAAGTGCCCCCGCTGCCCTTCGAGTTCGCCCTGGGCTGGGTCGGCTACCTCGGCTACGAGCTCAAGGCCGAGTGCGACGGCGAGGCCGCGCACCGCTCCCCCGACCCCGACGCCACCCTCGTCTTCGCAGATCGGGCCCTGGTCGTCGACCACCACAGCGACACCGGCTATCTGCTGGCCCTCGCCGAGGACGGCCGGGAAGACGCGGCACGCGCCTGGCTCGCCGACGCCGCCGACACCCTGCGCGGCATCGCGGGACAGCGACCCGGCCCGTGCGCCGAGACTCTCGAATGCACCACGGGGCCGGTGGAGCTGCGCCACGACCGGGACGCCTACCTCAAGCTGATCGACGTCTGCCAGCAGGAGATCGCCGCGGGCGAGACCTACGAGGTCTGCCTCACCAACATGGCAGAGACCGAGACCGACCTCGACCCGTGGCAGGCCTACCGGGCCCTGCGGCGCGTGAGCGCGGCACCGTTCGCCGCGTTCCTGCACTTCGGGCCGGTCGCGGTGCTCAGCAGCTCGCCCGAGCGCTTCCTGCGCATCGACCGGCACGGCGCCATGGAGTCCAAGCCCATCAAGGGCACTCGGCCGCGCGGCGCCACCCCGGAGGCCGACGCCCTGCTCGCCGACGACCTGGCGACGTGCGAGAAGGACCGCGCCGAGAACCTGATGATCGTCGATCTGGTCCGGCACGACCTGGGCCGCTGCGCGGCGGTCGGATCGGTCGTCGCCGACCCGGTCTTCCAGGTGGAGTCCTACGCGAGCGTCCACCAGTTGGTGAGCACCGTGCGGGCCAGGCTGCACGCGGACAGCAGTCCGGTGGCCGCGGTGCGGGCGGCGTTCCCCGGCGGGTCGATGACCGGCGCCCCCAAGATCCGCACCATGGAGATCATCGACCGCCTGGAGGGCGGCCCCCGCGGCGTCTACTCGGGCGCCATCGGCTACTTCTCGCTGACCGGCTCCGTCGATCTGTCGATCGTCATCCGCACCATGGTGCTCAGCGGCAACCGGCTGCGCTACGGCGTCGGCGGCGCCGTCATCGCCCTCTCCGACCCGGCCGCCGAGTTCGAGGAGACGGCCGTCAAGGCGACCCCGCTGCTGCGGCTGCTGGGCGCCGGGTTCCCGGGCCGCGACACGCCCGACGACGCGTCCCGGCCCCAGGGACACGCGCAGGAACCGGCGCTTCCCTAGGGCCCGTTGCCGCGGTGCGGTCCGGCGGCCGGAGGCGGTCGCCGGACCCGCCCCCGTTCCCCGCCCGGCCGCTCCGCGCCGCTTCCCCGGGCATCTCTAGGGAAAACACGGCCCGCGCGGCAAGAGTCTGGAGCGGTTCTCTCTCCATGACGGCGACGCTCGACCCCCGGGAGTGATGGTGCCCGTCCACACCCACGACTATCTGATCGATCCCCCCGGTCGCGCCCTGGACGGGCTGACCCTGCCCACGGTGTTCGACACAGCCGTGCGCCGGGGCGCCGACTCCGTCGCCCTGCTCGCCGACGACCGCACACTGACCTGGAACACCTGGCGCACCGAGGTGGACGCGCTGGCGCGCGGCCTCCAGGCCGCCGGAGTGGGCCCCGGTGACGTACTCGCCCTGCACCTGCCCAACTGCTGGGAGTACCTGACGCTGCATCTGGCGGCCGCCTCGATCGGCGCCGTCACCATGCCGGTCCACCAGGGCAACGCCCCCGTCGACGTGCTGGCGCTCCTGGAGCGGGTACGGCCCGCCGCGGTCGCGCTGCCGCCGCGCGACCGCGAGGACGCGGGCCCGCTCTCGGCGACCGCGCTGCGCGAGGCGGTGCCCTCGCTGCGGACCGTGCTGGTCGCCGGGGACGAGGCGGCTCCCGGTGAACAGACCGTCAGCGGTCTGCTCACCCGGTGGGCAGGGCAGCAGCCCGAACCCGTCGACGTGCGGCCCGAGTCGCCGTTCCTGCTGCTGCCCTCGTCCGGCACCACTTCGGCGCGGCCCAAGATCTGTCTGCACTCGCACGACACGCTGCTCACCAACTCGCGGGCGGCCACCGAGGACTCCGCCGAGGCGTTCGCGGGGACCGTGCTGACCGCGTGCCCGCTGACCCACTGCTTCGGACTCCAGTCGGTGTACTCGGCGCTCTTCCGCGCCGGCCGTCACGTGCTGCTGCGCACCTGGGACGGCGAGCGGTTCATGGAAATGGCCGCGCGGCACGACCCGAGCGTGGTCGTCGCGGTGCCCGCCCAGCTGCACGACATCGTGACCCGGGCAAAGCGTCTGCCGGACAGCGGCGGGCTGCGGCCCGACCGGATCCTCACCGCGGGGGCCGCGCTGCCGCCCGCGCTGGTGCGCGAGGTGCGGCAGACCCTGGACACCACGCTGATCGTGGTGTGGGGCATGTCGGAGGCGGGCAACGGCACCAGCAGCCTGGCCGCCGACCCGCCGGAGGTGGCCTCCGGCAGCGTGGGCCGACCCGTCAGGGACTCCGAGATGCGGGTCATCGGCGAGGACGGGCTGCCGTGCCCGCCCGGTGAACCGGGCGAGCTGCAGTACCGCGGGCCCACCCTGTTCCACGGCTACTACGGGGAACCTGAGCTCACCCGCTCGGTGCTGACCGAGGACGGCTGGCTGCGCACCGGCGACCTCGCCTCGATCGGCGCCACCGGGCTGGTCTCCTTCCACGGCCGGTCGGCGGAGCTGATCAACGTGGGCGGCCGCAAGTTCAACGCGGTGGAGATCCAGACCCTGCTCGCGGACATGCCGGACATCGGCCCGCTCGCCGTCGTCGCCCGACCCGATCCGCGGCTGGGCGAGTACCCGGTCCTGGTGGTCACCGAACGGACCGCGCCGAGCGACACCCCGGCAGCGTCCGGCACACCGGCAGCGTCCAACGCCTCGGCAGCGTCCGGCACTTCGGGACGCGGCACCGTCTCGCTGGGGGACGTCACGGCGTTCCTGCGGGCGTCCGGGACCGCCGAGTACAAGATCCCGCTGGAGGTCGTGGCGCTGCCCGCGCTGCCCCTCACCCCGGCCGGGAAGGTCCACCGCCGGGCGCTCGAACAGCACCTGGCCCAGAGCACCGACCAGCCCGCCGGCGGCGGGGAGCACACGCCGCGCCCAACCCTGCGGGACGCGCTGGCCCTGGTCGTCGAAGCCGTCACCGAGGTGCTGGCCGCCGTACCGGGCAAGGACGCCCCCGCCGCCCCGATCGGCCCCGACGTCACCTTCCGCGCCCACGGCCTGGACTCTGTCGCCTCCGTACGGCTGCGCAACGCGCTCGCCGAGGCGACCGGACTGACCCTGCCCGCCGGGCTGGCCTTCGACCACCCCACTCCGCAGGAGCTGGCCCGCGAACTGGCCGGCCTCAACGGGCCGCAGACCGCGGAGACCGCCCGGCCCGCGGACGCCGACGAGCCCGTCGCGATCGTCTCCATGGCCTGCCGGCTGCCCGGCGGCGCCACCTCGCCCGAGGCGCTCTGGGAGCTGCTGCGCGAGGGCACCGACGCCGTCACCGGCTTCCCCGAGGACCGCGGTTGGGACCTCGACGCCCTCTTCGCCGACACCCCCGAGGGCGCCGACGCCCCCGGTACCTCGGTGGCCCACGAGGGCGGATTCCTGCGCGACGCCGCCCACTTCGACGCCGGGTTCTTCGGGATGTCCGCGCGTGAGGCGCTCGCCACCGACCCGCAGCAGCGGCTGCTCCTGGAGACCGCCTGGGAGGCGGTCGAACGCGCCAGGCTCGACCCGGCGACCCTGGCGGGCAGCCGGACCGGTGTGTTCACCGGCGCGATGTACCACGACTACGCGGCGGGAGCCGCCGACCCCGCGGGCGAGCTGGAGAGCCTGCTGCCGGTGGGCACCGCCGGCGGCGCGCTCTCCGGCCGGATCGCCTACACCCTGGGACTGAGCGGCCCGGCCCTCACCGTCGACACCGCCTGCTCCTCGTCCCTGGTCGCCCTGCACCTGGCGTGCCGCTCGCTGCGGTCCGGCGAGTCGGACCTGGCGCTGGCCGGCGGGGTCGCGGTGATGTCCACGCCCGCCGCCTTCGTCGGCTTCTCCCGGCTGCGGGGCCTGTCCCCCGACGGCCGCTGCAAGTCCTTCGGCGACGGCGCCGACGGCGCGGCCTGGTCGGAGGGGGCCGGGCTGTTCGTCCTGGAGCGGCTCTCCGACGCCCGCCGCAACGGCCACCCCGTACTCGCCGTGATCCGCGGCTCCGCCGTCAACCAGGACGGCGCCTCCAACGGGCTCACCGCCCCCAACGGCCCCGCGCAGCAGCGGGTCGTCCGGCAGGCCCTCGCCGACGCGGGGATCGGCGCCGACGAGGTCGACGCCGTCGAGGCGCACGGCACCGGCACCACACTCGGCGACCCCATCGAGGCCGAGGCGCTGCTGGCCACCTACGGGAGCGAGCGCCCCGAAGGACGGCCGCTGTGGCTGGGCTCCGTCAAGTCCAACCTGGGCCACACCCAGGCGGCCGCGGGCGCCGCCGCCCTCATGAAGATGGTGCTGGCCCTGGAGCACGAGCAACTCCCGCGCACCCTGCACGCGGACACCCCGACCACCCGGGTCGACTGGAGCGCGGGCACCGTGCGACTGCTGTCCCGGGCGCGGGACTGGCCCCGCGAGGACGGCCGCCCGCGCCGGGCCGGGATCTCCTCCTTCGGCATCAGCGGCACCAACGCGCACCTGGTCCTGGAGGAGGCGCCCGCCGCCGACCCGGGCCCGGAGGTGCCCGAGGGCGCCGCGGACGGCGCGGACGGCGCGCCCGTGGCGCCGTGGCTGGTGTCGGCGAAGGACCCGGACGCGCTGCGCGGACAGGCCCGGCGGCTCGCCGGGTACGCCGCCGCGCATCCGGAGGTCTCCGCCGCGGACATCGCCCACTCGCTCCTCACCACCCGCGCCGTGCACCCCCACACGGCCGTGCTGACCGGCTCGGACCGGGCCGGACTCCTCGCCTCCGCCGAGGCGTTCGCGCGCGGCGAGACGCCGGGGAGCGCCGGACGCGGTCCGCGGGGCGGCGGCCGGGAGACGGCGTTCGTCTTCACCGGTCAGGGCAGTCAACGCCCGGGCATGGGCCAGGGGTTGGCCGCCGCGTTCCCGGTCTTCGACACCGCGCTGCGCGAGGTGTGCGCGCTCCTCGACCCGCTCCTGGAGCGGCCGCTGTCCGAGGTGCTGCGGGCCGACCCGGAGAGCACGGACGCCGCGCTGCTGGACCGCACCGGGTACGCCCAGCCCGCACTGTTCGCCTTCGAGGTCGCCCTGTACCGGCTGCTGGAGTCCTGGGGCGTGGTCCCCGACCGGCTGGTCGGACACTCCGTCGGCGAGATCGCCGCCGCACAGGTCGCCGGGGTGCTGTCGCTCGCCGACGCGTGCGCCCTGGTCGCCGCGCGCGGGCGGCTGATGGAGGCGCTGCCGCCGGGCGGCGCGATGGTCGCGGTGCGCTGCACCGAGGCGGAGGCGGGCGCGCTGCTCGCGGAGTGCGCCCCCGAGGTCGTGGTGGCCGCCGTCAACGGGCCGTCCTCCGTGGTGCTTTCCGGCGCCGAGGACGCGATATCCGCGCTGGTCGCCGAGGCCGCGGCGCGCGGGCACAAGACGCGGCGGCTGGTGGTCAGCCACGCGTTCCACTCGCCGCTGATGGATCCGATGCTCGCCGAGTTCCGGGCTACGGTCGCCGAACTCTCCTTCGCGGCACCCGCGATGCCCGTGGTCTCCGGGGTGACCGGCAGGCCGCTCACCGCTCAGGAGGCGGTCGACCCCGAGTACTGGGTGCGGCACGCCAGGGACACCGTCAGGTTCGCCGACGCGGTCGCGACTCTCGACGCCGAACACACCGGCGTGTACGTCGAGTTGGGGCCGGAGGCGGCCCTCACCCCGATGGTCGGCGAGTGCCTCGGCGACCGCGACCCCGACACCGCGCCCGCCGTGTTGCCGGTGCTGCGCGGCGGCGCCGACGAGGCCGGGTCCGCGCTCGCCTGCGCGGTGCGCCTGCACGCGCTCGGGCTGCCCGTGGACTGGCGGGCGGCGCTGCCGGGCGCCAGGACGGTGACGCTGCCCACCTACGCCTTCCGGCACGAGGCGTACTGGCTGGCGTCGGTGCCGCTGGGCGCCGTCGTCACCGGTCCGCTCCCGGACGGGGCCGGAGCGGCCGGCACGGGCCCGGAGCTGGCCGAACGGCTGGCCGGGCTCACCGACTCCGAGGCCGAGAGCCTGGTCACGGAGTTGGTCCGGGGCGAACTCGCGGCGGTGACCGGCGGCGGGCTGCCGTCCGACGCGGGAGCCGAAGTCGCCTTCACCGAGCTGGGGGTCACCTCGGTCACCGCCGTGGAGCTGCGCAACCGGCTGACCGCCGCCACCGGCGTCCGACTGCCGCCCACCCTGGTCTTCGACCATCCCTCCCCCGGCGCGGTGGCCAGGCTGGTGTGCGACGCGCTGCGGGACACCCGCCCGCGCCCCCGCCGTGATCCGGCCGCCCTGGTCGACGAGTTGGAGACGCTGCTCGTCTCCGGCGCGACCGTCGACTCGGACACCGCGGCCCGGCTGCGGGCCCTGGCGGGCCGCTGGACACCGTCCAGGGGCGGCGCCCAGGCACACGGCACGGACCGGGGCACGGGAACCTTCGACGTGGCCGACGCCTCCGACGAGGAACTGTTCCGCCTCATGGACGGCGACCCGGCGTGAGCGCGCCGCGTCCCCCGGCCCCGAACAGCCGCAGGCTCAGGAGTGGCCCGCACCCCGAAGACCCGTACCGCGAACGCCCGCCCGGCGTACGCCCGTACGGCGAACGCCCGTACCGCGAGGGCGCCCTGCCGGCGGCCGTGTTCCGGGTTCCGGCGGGGCCGGGTCCCCTGTCCCCGCGGCCCGGGGCCGGGGCGCGCGGTCGCCCGCGGTCCCGGCGCCCGATCCGGCCGTGACCGGCCACGATCGTCAGTCCCCCGCCCTCCGCGGGCGGGGCACTCACGCGGGGGCCCGGTGTCCGGGCCCCCGTCGCCCATCCGGCCGGTGATCCACCGACCGCACCACCCACCAGCGGGAGTACATCTCATGAGCGGGCTCATCACGCCCCCTGTCACCCGGCCGGGACCGGCGCCGGGCTCCGGTTCCGGAGACCTGATGATCGAGGTGGACAACGTCACCAAGTCCTTCGGCTCGGTCCACGCCCTGGACTCGGTGAGCGTCGCCGTCCCGCGCGGCACGGTCCTCGGGCTCCTCGGCCACAACGGCGCCGGCAAGACCACTCTGGTCAACATCCTCACCACCGCGCTGCCGCTCACCTCGGGGCGGGCCCGTGTCGCGGGCTTCGACGTGGCCGACAACCCCGTCGAGATCCGCCGTCGCATCGGCCTGACCGGGCAGTTCGCCTCGGTGGACGGGCAGCTCAGCGGCCGCAAGAACATCGTGCTGATCGCCCGGCTGCTCGGCGCGGGACGTCGGGCAGCCGCGGCGCGCGCCACCGAACTCCTCGAACTGTTCGGCCTGACCGAGGTCGCCGACCGGCGGGCGAGCAGCTACTCGGGCGGGCTGCGGCGGCGGCTCGACCTCGCGGTGTCGCTGGTCGGCGCCCCGGACGTGCTCTTCCTCGACGAGCCGACCACCGGACTCGACCCGACCAGCAGGCTCAACCTGTGGGAGATCGTCGAGGGCCTGGTCCGGCAGGGCACCACAGTGCTCCTGACGACGCAGTACCTGGAGGAGGCCGACCGGCTCGCGGACACCATCACGGTGCTGTCCGCGGGACGGCTGGTGGCGTCCGGAACGGCGGCCGAGCTGAAGGCGACCGTCGGGCGCCGCACGGTCACCCTCACCCTGGACACCGGCGAGGACCTGGTCAGGTCGCGCGCGGCGCTGCACGTCGCGGGCTTCGCCGCGGTCAACGGGGAGGACGGGACGCGCACCCTCGTCGTCCCGGCCGAGACCACGCGGGAGATAGCGGGCGTCATCAGGACCCTGGACCAGGCAGGCGTCGAGGCGAGCGAGCTGGCCTTCGGCGAGCCCAGCCTCGACGACGTGTACCTGGCGCTCGCCGACCGCTCCGCGGTCCGGGCCCCGGCGTGAGCGCCCCGCGCCCCACTGCGGCGCGGCACCCAGGACCCGACGAGCCCCGCGCCACCCCGGCGGACGCCCCCGCCGACCGACGTCCCCCGTGGAGGACCCGATGACCACCCAGCTCACCCCCACGGCCGGACCGGCGCCCCGCGTCGCGGCCGCCGACCGGCCCGTGTCCGGCGGGAGTTCGTTCCTCGCCCAGGTCCGTGTGCTGACCGGGCGGTCGCTTCGCGCCATGGTGACCGATCCGGGCATCGTGCTGTTCGGCCTGATCCAGCCAATCGTGATCCTGTTCGTGCTGACGCAGGTGTTCAGCAAGATGGGCATGCCGCCGAACTTCCCCGAAGGGGTCAGCTACCTCGACTACGTGCTGCCCGCCATCCTCGTGGACAACGCGGCACAGTCGGCGATGCAGTCCGGAGTGGGTCTGGTCGAGGACCAGAAGAACGGCATGGTCGCCCGGCTGCGCTCGCTGCCGGTGCACCCGGGAGCGCTGCTCGTGGCGCGGAGCCTGGTGGGCCTGGTCCGCAGCGCCGTCCAGGTGCTGGTGATCATGGTGCTGGCGATGACGGTGCTCGGTTACTCGCCGCACGGCGGCCTGGCCGAACTGGCGCTCTCCGCCGGTCTGACGCTGTTCATCAGCTTCTCGCTCGGCTGGGCCTTCATCGCGGCCGGTGCCTGGCTGCGGCGGGCCGAGCCGCTCCAGAACCTCGCACTGATCTTCATCTTCCCGCTGATGTTCGCGTCCAGCGCCTACGTTCCGGTCGCGGACCTGCCCACCTGGCTGCAGGTGGTCGCGAACGTCAACCCGCTGACGTACGCCATCGACGCGACCCGCGCGCTCGCCCTGGACATGCCCGGCCTCGACCACGCGTTCCCCGCCGTGGCGATCTGTGTGGTGATCACCGTGGTCGGTGCGGTGGCCGCCCTCCGCGGCTTCCGCCGGCCCCTCTGACCCCTCGCGCGAACTCCTCCGCACGCACGGGGGAAGAGGCCCGCGGACGTTGATTCTCAGCGTCCGCGGGCCTCTTCTCGTGTCCGGAACCGGGCCTCGGGCCGTGCCCGTTTCCGGTCAACCGGAATGAGTCAAACAGGCAGGGCGGGCACACACATCAAGCCAGGGGCTGGCCGGGCGCGCCGAGTTGTCCGATTCCGTACGTTTGAAAGCGGGCACCACGAGGCATCGGAACGGACCCGGAAGCCCCGAACACGCCCTGGGCCGAGGGCTGGTGGCACCGGTCGCGGCCGGGGATCGGTCGTCCCGTGCGAAGGCCCGACCAGCGCAGCTGCGAAGAGCGGCGAACCGGTCGGAAACAATCGGAAGCCCTCGGGGCCCGGTGCCCGTGTTCGGGCACCGGGCCCCGAGGGCTCTTCCGGTGAACGCCCCCTTGGGGCGGGATTCGGTCAGTCGCGGCCCAGTTCGTTGTCGAGCATGTCGAACATGTCCTCGTCGGAGGCCGACTCGAAGTCGAAGGACTCCTCCTCCTGCGGTGCCGCGCCGCCGCCGGCTCCATGTGCCTCGACGCGCAGGGACTGCCACTTGCCGCGCAGCACCTCCAGCCGTCCGGCGACCTGGTCGAAGAGCTCCGGGTCGACCTCGACACCCGCCAACGCCTTCTCCAACCGGTCCAGTTCGCCCAGGACCGCGCCGGGTCCCTCGGTCGGAGCCGGGGCGACCCTGGCGTACAGGTGGTCGACCAGCTCGCTGGGCGTCGGGTAGTCGAACAGCAGGGTGGCCGGAAGCCGTACCCCGAGCAGGCCGCCGAGCCGGTTGCGGAGTTCGACGGACGTCAGCGAGTCGAAGCCGAGGTCCTGGAAGGCGCGGGTCGGTTCGACGTCGGCGAGTCCGGCGTGGCCCAGCACGGTGGCGATCTGGCCGCGCACCAGGTCCAGCAGGACGTCCTGGCCCTCGGCGGGGGTGAGCCCGGCGAGCCGCGCGGCGATGTCGGCGGCCGCGGCGGCGGCGCCGGCGGGGGCGGTGCGCCGAGCGTTGACCCGGATCAGCGACCGGAACAGCGGCGGCACCTCGCCCCGGGCGCGCAGGGCGCCCAGGTCCAGCCGGACCGGCATCAGGTCCGGGGCGCAGGTGCTTCCGGTGACCGTGTCGAAGAGGGCCAGGCCCTGTTCGGGGGTCATCGGGGGCATTCCCGCGCGGGTCATCCGGGCGATGTCCGCCTCGCCGAGTTCGCCGGTCATGCCACTGCCCCGGGTCCAGGGACCCCAGGCGAGGGACACGGCGGGCAGTCCGCGCTCCCGGCGGTGACGGGCCAGCGCGTCGAGGAAGGCGTTGCCCGCCGCGTAGTTGGCCTGTCCCGCGTTGCCGAGGACGCCCGCC
This sequence comes from Streptomyces sp. XM4193, assembly GCF_023072595.1. Lineage (GTDB taxonomy): Bacteria > Actinomycetota > Actinomycetes > Streptomycetales > Streptomycetaceae > Streptomyces. The sequence continues at coordinate 62,908 of NZ_JALLGK010000004.1, read as the reverse complement.
ACGGAGGAGAAGAGGACGAACGCGTCGAGCCCGAGCCCCTCCGTCGCCTCGTGCAGGTGCCAGGCCGCGTCCGCCTTGGGCCGCAGCACGTCCGCAAGGCGCTGCGGAGTGAGGGAGTCGACGACGCCGTCGTCCAGCACGCCGGCCGCGTGGATCACGGCGCGCAGCGGACGGTCCGCGGGAACGGCCGCGAGAAGCGCGTCGACGGCGTCCCGGTCGCCGACGTCGCAGGCCGCGACGGTGACCTCGGCGCCCGACTCCCGCAGGGCGGCGGCGAGTTCGTCCGCGCCGGTGGCGGCCGGACCGCTCCTGCTGACCAGCAGCAGCCCGCGGACGCCGTGTTCGTCGACCAGGTGGCGGGCGACCGCGGCGCCGAGGCCGCCGGTCCCGCCGGTGACCAGGACGGTGCCGTTCGGGTCCCAGACCGGGCTGGTCCCTTCGGTCCCTTCGGTCGCCTCGGTCTGCGCGCCGGCCTCGGAGACGGTGGCCCGCACCAGGCGGGGCGCGAGGAGCCGTCCGTCGCGCACCGCGAGCTGCGGTTCGGCGGAGGCCGCCGCGACGGCCAGGACCGACCGGACCTCGGCGCCCGGCTCCAGATCGAGGAGCGTGAACCGGTCGGGGTGCTCGGCCTGCGCGGCACGCACCAGCCCCCAGACGGCGGCCGCGGCCGGGTCGCTGCCGTCGACGGCACCCCGGGTGACGACGGTCAGACGGGCGGCGGCGAACCGTTCGTCGCCGAGCCACTCCTGAAGCCCCGTCAGGACCCGGGCGGCCGCGGTGCGCGCGGCCTCCGCGGCGTCCGGGCCGGTGGTGACCGGCAGCAGCACCACGTCCGGAACCTCGTCGAGGTCCGCGGCGCGGGCCACGATCCGCGCGTCGAGATCGTCACCGAGCAGGTCGGCACAGGGGCCGACGACGGTGAGCGGGCCGTCGGCCGTCGCCGCGGTCTCCTCCGCGGTGACCCACTCGACGGTGAACAGTGAGTCGCGGTGGGCTCCGTCGCCGCCGAGCTGAGCCGCGGAGATCGGCCGGGTCACCAGCGAGGCGACCTCGGCGACGGGCGCGCCCGCGAGGTCCGCGACGGCGATGGCGAGGGTGCCGTCGTCGGCGCGGGAGAGCCGCAGCCGGACCGTGGCGGCGCCGGCGGCGCGCACGGCCACCCCGTTCCAGGAGAACGGGACGCTGCCGCCCGATCCCTCTCCCTCGCCGTCCCCGGCGAGGGCGGTGGCGTGCAGTCCGGCGTCGAACAGCGCGGGGTGCAGGGTGAACGCGCCGCCATCGGTGCCGTCGGGCAGAGCGGCCTCGGCGAAGACCTCGCCGTCCCGGCGCCAGGCGGCCCGCAGACCCTGGAAGACCGGTCCGTAGCGGAATCCGGCGTCCTCGAACCGCTCGTAGAGCCCGTCGACGTCGAGCGGTTCGGCTCCCTCGGGCGGCCACACGGTCGCGTCGAAGCCGGTGTCCGGGGTGTCGGCGAGCGCGGTCGCCAAGGTGCCCTCGGCGTGCGAGGTCCAGGGCGCGGACGGGTCGTCGGCGGGCCTGGAGTGGATACCGAGGGTGCGGCGGCCCGACTCGTCGGGGCCTCCCACGCCGACCTGGATCTGAACGGTGCCGCGCTCCGGGAGGACCAGCGGCGCGGCGAGGGTGAGTTCCTCCACCCGGTCGCAGCCGAGTACGTTCCCGGCGTGCACGGCGACCTCCAGCAGGGCGGTCCCGGGGACCAGTACGGCGCCCATGACCTGGTGGTCGGCGATCCAGGAGTGGCTGCCCCGGGAGAGCCGTCCGGTGAAGAGATGCCCCTCGGTGCCCGCGAGTTCCACCGCCGCGCCGAGCAGCGGGTGGTCGGCGGCGCCGAGACCCGCGGCCTCGGCGCCCGCGCCGCGCGCCATCAGGTCCTCGGGCCAGAAGCGGCGGCGCTGGAAGGCGTAGGTGGGCAGTTCGACGCGGCGGGCGCCGAGGCCGGCGAAGAACGCCGCCCAGTCGACGCGGACGCCGTGGCCGTGCAGCCGGGCCAGCGCGTCGACGAGCGCCTCGTCACCGGGTCCGGTGCGGCGCTGCGCGGCGACCGTGACGGCCTCCTCGGGGAGCGTTTCGCGGGCCATCGCGCAGGCGACGCCGTCCGGACCGAGTTCGAGGAACCGGGTGGCGCCCGCCGCGCGCAGGGTGGCGACACCGTCGGCGAAGCGGACCGCCTCACGGACGTGCCGCACCCAGTAGTCGGCGGAGCACAGCTCCTCCTCGCTCGCGGTGGCACCGGTCAGGTTGGAGACGACCGGCAGGACCGGCGGCTGCGGGGAGAGCCCGGCGACGACCGCGCGGAACTCCGCCAGCATCGGCTCCATCAGCGGGGAGTGGAAGGCGTGCGAGACGCGCAGGGCGGTCGTGCGGCGGCCCTGCTCCCGCAGGATCGCGGTGATCTTCTCGACGTCCTCGGCGGCGCCGGAAACCACCACGGAGGCGGGCCCGTTGACGGCGGCGACGGAGACCCCGTCGGTGAGGTGCGGCAGCACCTCCTCCTCGGCGGCCTGGATCGCGGCCATCGCACCGCCCTCGGGCAGGGCAGCCATCAGCCGGCCGCGTGCGGCGACCAGGGCGCAGGCGTCGGCGAGGGAGAACACCCCGGCGACGTGGGCCGCGGTGATCTCGCCGATGGAGTGCCCGGCCACCAGGTCGGGGGTGACGCCCCACGACTCGGTGAGCCGGTGCAGAGCGACGCCGAGCGCGAAGAGCGCGGCCTGGGCGTACGCGGTGTTGTCGAGAGCGGCCTGGTCCTCGCCCCACACGACCTCGCGCAGCGGCCGGTCCAGATGCTCGTCGAGTCCGGCGCAGACCGCGTCGAACGCCTCCGCGAAGACCGGGAACCGGGCGTGCAGATCGCGGCCCATGCCGAGCCGCTGGGAACCCTGTCCGGGGAAGAGGAGCGCCAGAAGCCCCTCGCCGGTCGTGGTGGCGGGTTCCTCGCCCCGCGCGACGGCGCCGAGCGCGGCGAGCATCTCGTCGCGGTCTGCGCCGGTGACGGCGACCCGCTGCTCGAACGCGGCCCGTCCGGTGGCGAGCGCGTGGGCGACGTCCAGCGGTCGCACGGCGTCGTCGGCCGTCAGCCGGGTGTGCAGCCGCTCGGCCTGGGCGCGCAGGGCGTCCTGGTCGCGGGCGGAGAGCAGCCACGGCACGACCGGTGCGGGGGCGTCGGGCGCGGGGGCGTCGGAGGTGTCGGCCGGTCGGGGCGCGGCCGGCGCCTGCTCGACGATGATGTGGGCGTTGGTCCCGCTGATGCCGAACGAGGAGATGCCCGCACGGCGCGGACGTTCCTCACCGGTCCACGGGTGCGCCTCGGTGAGCAGTTCCACCGCGCCGGTGCTCCAGTCGACCTGGTCGCTCGGCGCGTCCACGTTGAGGGTGGCGGGCAGCAGGTCGTTGCGGAGCGCCATCACCATCTTGATGACGCCGGCGACACCGGCTGCGGCCTGCGTGTGCCCGATGTTGGACTTCACGGAGCCGAGCAGCAGGGGCCTGTCCTCGGGGCGGTCCTGGCCGTAGGTGGCCAGCAGGGCCTGGGCCTCGATGGGGTCTCCGAGGGTCGTCCCGGTGCCGTGCGCCTCGACGGCGTCGACCTGGTCGGCGGCGAGCCGGGCGTTGGCGAGGGCCTGCCGGATGACGCGGCGCTGCGAGGGCCCGTTGGGCGCGGTGAGTCCGTTGCTGGCGCCGTCCTGGTTGACGGCGGAGCCGCGCACCACCGCGAGCACTTCGTGGCCGTTGCGCACGGCGTCGGAGAGCCGTTCGACGACGAGGAAGCCAGCGCCCTCGGAGAAGCCGGTGCCGTCCGCCGCCGCGGCGAAGGACTTGCAGCGGCCGTCGGGGGCGAGGCCGCCCTGCCGTCCGAACTCGGCGAAGACGGCGGGCGTCGACAGCACCGTGACACCGCCGGTGACGGCGAGGGAGCACTCGCCCTGGCGCAGCGCCTGCACGGCGAGGTGCAGGGCGACCAACGAGGAGGAGCAGGCGGTGTCCACGGAGACCGCGGGGCCCTCCAGTCCGAGCTTGTAGGAGACGCGTCCGGTGACGACGCTGCCGTTGCCGTCGCTGCCCGGGTAGTCGTGGTACATCACGCCGGCGAAGACGCCGGTCCTGCTGCCCCGCAGGGTGTGCGGGTCGATTCCGGCCCGCTCCAGCGCCTCCCAGGACATCTCCAGGGCGAGACGCTGCTGCGGGTCCATGCCGAGGGCCTCGCGGGGCGAGATCCCGAAGAACCCGGCGTCGAAGTCGGCCGCCCCGTCGAGGAAGCCGCCCTCCCTGGCGTAGAGGCCGTCGGGGTGCCTGGCCTCGGGGTCGCGCAGGATCGACAGGTCCCAGCCGCGGTCCTCGGGGAACGGCACGATCGCGTCGTCGCCGGTGGTGACCAGTCGCCACAGGTCCTCGGGCGAGGAGACGCCGCCGGGGTAGCGGCAGGCCATGCCGACGATGGCGATGGGTTCGTGCCGGGCCGCGGTGAGCCTGCGGTTGTCGCGGCGCAGCCGGGCGGTCTCGGCGCGCGAGGCGTCGGTCCCCGTGGCCGTGTCGCCCTCCCCCTCGCTGACGGTTCCCTCGTCCTCGTCGAGGGTGGCGAGGAGAGCGTCCCGTTCGGTGTCCCCGAGATCGCCCGATTCACCGGCGAGTTCCAGCAGGGTGTCCATCAGACCGGCGTCCCGCAGGCGCCGGGCGGGGATGGCGGACAGTGCACGGCGGACGCCGTCGTCCTCCCCGGCCGCGGCGGCTCCCGCATCTGCCACCAGGTGGGCGGCGGCGAGTTCCTCCTCCACGACCGTGGCCACGGCGAGGGCGTTGGGGTGGTCGAAGACGAGGGTTGCGGGAAGTCGCAGCCCGGTCTGGGAGTTGAGGTGGTTGCGCAGTTCGGTGGCTGCCAGGGAATCGAACCCGAGCTCCTGGAAAGCCCGTTCCGCACCGATCGCCTCAGCCGAATCGTGCCCGAGAACGGCGGCGACCTGCGACCGCACCAACTGCAGCACCGCACGATGCCGCTCACCGGCAGGAAGCGCCGCGAGACGCGCACCCGGCGAAGACGAGCCAGCGGCCGAAGCCGACGCCAGAGCGGCAGAGGAACGCCGTGCCGGAGCCAGACCCCGCAACAGAGCCGGGACCTCATCGGTACGAGTGCGCAGAGCAGCAGTGTCCACCCGCAGCGGAACGACCGTGGCCTCCGCCCGGTCCAGACCCGCGGCGAACAACGCCAGACCCGCATCGTGGGACAGCACCGGCAGACCCTGTGAGGCCATCCGACGCCGGTCCACCTCCGACAAATACTGACCCAACCCCGCACCCACATCCCAGAAACCGAACGCCATCGACGTCGCCACCAAACCCTCAGCACGACGACGCGCAGCCAACGCATCCAAGAACACATTCGCCGCCGCATAACTGCCCTGACCAGCCGTCAACACCAAACCACCAGCCGACGAGAACAGCACAAACGCCGCCAAATCCAGCCCGGCCGTCGCCTCGTGCAACCACCACGCCGCATCCGCCTTCGGCCCCAACACCCCATCAAACCGCTCAGAGGTCAGATCACCGATCAGACCGTTGTCACCGACGCCGGCGGCATGCACCACCGCGAGCAGACCACGATCCGCAACCAGCGTGTCGACAAGGCCCTGCACGACGTCCCGATCCGAGACGTCACAGGCCCGCACCTCCACAACCGCACCCAACTCGACCAAATCAGAGACGAGTTGGCCGGCGCCCGGGGCGTCCATACCCCGACGAGAGGTGAGAACGAGATCGCGCACACCACGCTCAGCAACCAGATACCGAGCCACCACCGCACCCAAACCACCCGTACCACCCGTAACCAGCACCGCACCGTCGCCATCCAGCGCAGGAACAACACCCTCGGCCTCGGGCAAACGCGTCAGCCTCGGGACCAACACCTCGCCCCCACGCACCACAACCTCCGACTCACCCGACACCACAGCAGCCAAAGCCACATCCAAACCAGCCGCAGACCCGTCCGCATCCACGGAACCGTCCGCGTCCAGGTCCACGACGGCGAACCGGCCCGGATTCTCGGCGCATGCGGCACGCAGCGCACCCCACACCGGAGCCTGCACCACATCACCCGCACCACCCACAGACGCCGCACCACGCGTCACCACCACCAAACGCGACCCCACAAACCGCTCACCCACCAGCCACGAACGCACCACACCAAGCGCCTGGTCCAACACACCACGCACAGCCACCGGCACATCCGCCCCGACATCCGGCACCACACTCAACACCACCACGCCAGGCACCACATCACCCGACTCCGCCACCTCCGACCACTCAGCCCACACCGGCACATCCACCACACCAGCGCCAACCGACACCCACTCAGTCCCGTACAACGCACCCGATTCCGCTGAGGCGGCGCCGAGTTGGCCGGCGTCGACCGGGCGGCTCACCATCGAGCCGACGGTCAGGACCGGGGCTCCGGTGACGTCCGCGACGCGGATGTCCATGCCTCCGTCGTCGGAGGTGGTGATCCGTACGCGGACGGCGTCAGCGCCGACGGCGTGCAGGGAGACGTTGTTCCAGGCGAACGGCACAACCGTGGTGCCGTCGTCGGAGGTGGTGCTGTCGTTGAGGATGGCTGCGTGCATGGAGGCGTCCAGGAGCGCGGGGTGCAGACCGAACCGGCCCGCCTCCTGCGACTCCGACTCCGGCAACGCCACCTCGGCGAAGAGCTCCTCGCCCCGCAGCCACGCCGCCTTCAACCCCTGGAAAACCGGCCCATAACCGTAACCACGCTCACCGAACACCTCATACGCATCCTCCACCGGCAACACCTCCGCACCCGCCGGAGGCCACTGCGACAACTCGAACCCAGCAGCAACCACACCCTCCGCCAGGAAACCGGACGCATGAGTCGTCCAGTCCTGCTCGGTGCCTTCGGGCCGGGAGTAGACGGCGACCGTACGGCGGTCCGCGTCGCGGGCGCCGACGACGACCCGGACCTGGACGCCGCCCCGCTCGGGCAGCACCAGCGGCCCGGCGAGGGTCAGTTCGTCGAGGGTCGGGCAGTTCGCCGACTCGCCTGCCGCGAGGGCCAGTTCGACGAGGACGGCGCCGGGCAGCAGTACCCGGCCGAGCACCACGTGGTCGGCGAGCCACGGCTGCGCCTCCACCGACAGACGACCCGTCAGCACCACACCACCGGAATCCGGCAGCGTCACCACCGCACCCAGCAACGGATGGTCCGCCGCATCGACACCCGCGCTGCTCGCGGCAGGGGCGCCGTCGGTGGCGGTGAGCCAGTAGCGTCCGCGCTGGAAAGCGTAGGTCGGCAGGTCGACGGCGCGCGCGCCGGTACCGGCGAAGAAGCCCGCCCAGTCGACGGCCAGGCCGGCGGTGTGCAGCTGGGCCAGGGCGGTGAGGAGGGCGTCGGGCTCGGCGCGGCCCTTGCGGGCGGCCGGTACCAGCAGCATCTCGGTGCCACTCTCGCCGTCCGGGTCGGCGTCGAGGCAGGTGCGGGCCATGCCGGTCAGGACTGCCTCGGGGCCGATCTCGACGCAGCGGTTCACGCCGGCGTCGCGCAGGGCGTCGACGCCGTCGGCGAAGCGGACGGCAGCGCGGACGTGGTCGACCCAGTAGTCGGCGGTGGTGAGTTCGCCGGCGCGGGCGACCCTGCCGGTCACGTTGGAGACGACGGGCAGTCGCGGCTCCTGGTAGGAGAGCCGTGCCGCGATCTCGCGGAACTCGTCCAGCATCGGGTCCATCAACGGCGAGTGGAAGGCGTGCGAGACACGCAACGCACTCACCCGGCGACCCTGCTCCCGGAAATGGTCGGCGACTGCCTCGACAGATTCCGCCACACCCGAAACCACCACGGACGAAGGCCCGTTGACCGCAGCCACCGACACACCCTCAACCGACTCCAGGTGCGGAAGGACCTCGGACTCCGTCGCCTCAACCGCCCACATCGCACCGCCCTCCGGAAGCGCCTGCATCAAACGACCACGGGCGGCGACGAGAGCACAGGCGTCCGCCAGGGAGAACACACCGGCGACGTGCGCCGCGGCGATCTCGCCGATGGAGTGTCCGGCAACGAGGTCGGGGGTGACGCCCCAGGCCCCGAGCAGCCGGTGGAGGGCCACCTCGAAGGCGAACAGGGCCGCCTGCGCGTAGACCGTGCGGTCCAGCATCTCGGCGTCCTCGCCCCAGACGACCTCGCGCAGCGGCCGGTCGAGGTGCTCGTCGAGCGCCGCGCACACCGCGTCGAACGCCTCGGCGAACACCGGGTGTCCGGCGTGCAGTTCGCGGCCCATGCCCAGACGCTGCGCACCCTGCCCGGTGAAGAGGAAGGCGGTCGTACCGACGGACCGCGCGGTGCCCGACACCACGCCGGGAACGCTCTCGCCGGCGGCCAGTGCGCGGAGCCCGGCGAGCAGTTCCGCCCGGTCGGCGCCCAGCACCGTCGCCCGGGATTCGAGCGCGGTGCGGGAGGTGGCCAGCGCGTACGCGATGTCCAGCGGGTCCGTGTCGGGGCGCCGCTCCAGGTCCTCGGCCAGGCGGGCGGCCTGGGCGCGCAGGGCCTCGGGGGTGGCACCGGCAACGGTCCACGGCAGTACGGCGGGCGCGCGGTCACCGGTCGGGGCGCCCGTCTCCTCGGCGGCCGGGACGGGCCCCTGCTCCAGGACGACGTGCGCGTTGGTTCCGCTGAGGCCGAACGCCGAGACGCTCGCCCGGCGCGGCTGCCCGGTGGCCGGCCACGGCCGTTCCTCGGTGACCAGTTCGGCCCGGCCCTCGGTCCAGTCGACGTGCGGCGACGGACGGTCGACGTGCAGAGTGCGCGGCACGGTGCCGTGCTCCATCGCCATGACCATCTTGATGACACCGGCGACACCGGCGGCGGCCTGCGCGTGGCCGATGTTGGACTTGATGGAGCCCAGCAGCAGCGGACGGTCCTCGGGCCGGTCCTGGCCGTAGGTCGCCAAGAGTGCCTGCGCCTCGATCGGGTCACCCAGCGTCGTACCCGTGCCGTGCGCCTCGACCACGTCCACCTCGGAAGCGGCGAGCCCGGCACTCCGGAGGGCCTGGCCGATCACACGCTGCTGGGAGGGGCCGTTGGGCGCGGTGAAGCCGTTGGAGGCTCCGTCTTGGTTGACGGCGGTGCCCTTGACGACGGCGAGCACCCGGTGCCCGTTGCGCACGGCGTCGGACAGCCGCTCGACGAGGAGCACACCGACACCCTCGGACCAGCCGACGCCGTCCGCCGCGCCCGCGAACGCCTTGCAGCGGCCGTCGACCGACAGTCCGCGCTGGCGGCTGAACTCGACGAACATGCCGGGCGTCGACATCACGGTGGCGCCGCCGGCGACCGCGAGGGAGCACTCGCCCGACCGCAGTGCCTGAACCGCGAGATGCAGGGCGACCAGGGAGGAGGAGCAGGCCGTGTCCACGGTGACGGCCGGGCCCTCCCAGCCGTAGGTGTAGGAGAGCCGCCCGGAGACCACGCTGCCACCGGCGGTGCCGGAGGGCGACACGTTCAGCGCGTAGTCGTGGTACATGACGCCGGCGAAGACACCGGTCCGGCTGCCGCGGAGGGTCGCCGGGTCGATGCCGGCCCGCTCCAGCGCCTCCCACGAGGTCTCCAGCAGCATGCGCTGCTGCGGGTCCATGTAGAGGGCCTCGCGGGGCGAGATGCCGAAGAAGCCGGGGTCGAACTGGGCCGCGTCGTGCAGGAAACTGCCGCGCCGCGTGTAGCTCTTGCCCTCCTTGCCCGGCTCCGGGTCGTAGAGGTTCTCGATGTCCCAACCCCGGTCGCCCGGCAGGTCGGAGACGGTGTCGACACCGTCTTCGAGCAGTCGCCACAGCTCCTCGGGGGTGGTCACCCCGCCCGGGTAGCGGCAGGCCATGCCGACGATGGCGATGGGCTCGTCGTCGATGCGGTCACCCGCACCGCCCCGCACCGGTTCGGCCGTCCGCACGGTCTCGCCGACGAGGCGGGAGGTGATGTGCTCGGTGACCGCGAGGGCGTTGGGGTGGTCGAAGACGAGGGTTGCGGGAAGTCGCAGCCCGGTCTGGGAGTTGAGGTGATTGCGCAGCTCGGTGGCGGCCAGGGAGTCGAACCCGAGCTCCTGGAAAGCCCGTTCCGCACCGATCGCCTCAGCCGAATCGTGCCCCAGCACCGCGGCGACCTGCGACCGCACCAACTGCAGCACCGCACGATGCCGCTCACCGGCAGGAAGCGCCGCGAGACGAGCACCCGGCGACGAACCCTCCGCCGAAGCCGACGCGAGGGCGGCAGACGAACGCCGGACCGGAGCCAGGCCCCGCAGGAGGGCCGGGGTCTCGTCGGTACGGGTGCGCAGAGCAGCAGTGTCCACGCGCAACGGCACGACCGTTGCTTCTGCCCGGTCCAGACCCGCGGCGAACAACGCCAAACCCGCATCGTGCGACAACACCGGCAGACCCTGCGACGCCATCCGACGCCGATCCACCTCCGACAAATACTGACCCAACCCCGCACCCACATCCCAGAAACCGAACGCCATCGACGTCGCCACCAAACCCTCAGCACGACGACGCGCAGCCAACGCATCCAAAAACACATTCGCCGCCGCATAACTGCCCTGACCAGCCGTCAACACCAAACCACCAGCCGACGAGAACAGCACAAACGCCGCCAAATCCAGACCCGACGTCGCCTCATGCAACCACCACGCCGCATCCGCCTTCGGCCCCAACACCCCATCAAACCGCTCCGAGGTCAGAGCACCGATCAGACCGTTGTCCCCCACACCGGCCGCATGCACCACCGCAAGCAGACCACGATCCTCAACCAGCGTGCCCACCAGACCCCGCACCGCGTCCCGGTCCGAGACGTCACAGGCCCGCACCTCCACAACCGCACCCAACTCGACCAAATCGGCAACGAGTTGACCCGCACCCGGAGCATCCAGCCCACGGCGGGAGGTCAGAACCAGATCACGCACACCACGCTCAGCAACCAGATACCGAGCCACCACCGCACCCAAACCACCCGTACCACCCGTAATCAACACCACACCCTCGCCATCCAGCGCAGGAACAACACCCTCAACCTCGGGCAAACGCGCCAACCTCGGCACCAGCACCTCGCCCCCACGCACCACGACCTCCGACTCACCCGACACCACAGCCGCCAAAGCCACATCCAAACCATCCACGGCCCCGTCAGCAGAAGCGTCGAGATCCACGACGGCGAAACGGCCAGGGTTCTCGGCGCATGCGGCACGCAGCGCGCCCCACACCGGAGCCTGCACCACATCACCCGCACCACCCACAGGCGCCGCACCACGCGTCACCACCACCAAACGCGACCCCGCAAACCGCTCACCCACCAGCCACGAACGCACCACACCAAGCGCCTGGTCCAACACACCACGCACAGCCACCGGCACATCCGCCCCGACATCCGGCACCACACTCAACACCACCACACCAGGCACCACATCACCCGACTCCGCCACCTCCGACCACTCACCCCACACCGGCACACCCGCACCAGAAACATCCACCGACACCCACTCAGTCCCGTACAACGCACCCGCGGTACCGGAAGCGGCGCTGAGCTGCTGCGCCGAGACCGGGCGACTCGCGAGGGAGCCGACGGTCATGACCGGAGCTCCGGTGATGTCGGCGACGGAGAGGGAGACCGCGTTGCCGTCGAGCTTCCCGACGCGGACGCGGACGGCAGTGGCGCCGACGGCGTGCAGGGAGACGTTGTTCCAGGCGAACGGGACGACGGTGTCACCGTCGACGTCGTTCAGAATCCCGCCGTGCATCGCGGCGTCCAGAAGCGCGGGGTGCAGACCGAACCGGCCCGCCTCCTGCGACTCCGACTCCGGCAACGACACCTCGGCAAAGAGCTCGTCGTCCCTCAGCCACGCTGCCTTCAACCCCTGGAAGACCGGCCCATAGCCGTAACCACGGTCACCGAACACCTCATACGCATCCTCCACCGGCAACACCTCCGCACCCGCCGGAGGCCACTGCGACAACTCGAACCCAGCAGCAACCACACCCTCCGCCAGGAAACCGGACGCATGAGTCGTCCACGGCGCGTCCGCCTCGCCCTCGGCGCGGGAGTAGATCGCGAACGTCCGACGCTCGTCGATCTGCGGGCCCGCGACGACACGGATCTGGAGGCCGCCGTCCTCGGGCAGCACCACCGGGGCGGCGAGGGTCAGTTCCTCAAGGGTCGAGCAACCTGCCGCGTCGGCGGCGGCGAGGGCCAGTTCCACCAGGCCCGCGCCGGGCAGCAGTACCCGGCCGAGCACCACGTGGTCGGCGAGCCACGGCTGCGCCTCCACCGACAGACGACCCGTCAGCACCACACCACCGGAATCCGGCAGCGTCACCACCGCACCCAGCAACGGATGGTCCGCCGCATCGACACCGGCCGACCTCGGGTCTGCCGCCGTCGTGGCGGTGACGGCCGGCCAGTAGCGCTCACGCTGGAAGGCGTAGGTCGGCAGGTCGACGGCGCGTGCGCCGGCAGCGGCGAAGAAGCCCGCCCAGTCGACGGCGACACCGGTGGCGTGGAGCCGACCCAGGGCAGCGAGGGCGGTGGTCTCCTCGTCCCGGTCCTTGCGGAGCAGGGGGACGAAGGCGGCGTCGCTGTCCTCTCCCGCGCTGGTCCGCGCCATGCCGCTGAGTACGCCGTCGGGGCCCAACTCAAGGAAACGAGCGGCACCTTGCTCGACGAGCGCGGTGATTCCGTCGTGGAAACGGACCGCCTCACGGACATGGGTCACCCAGTAGTCCGCAGTGGTCAACTCGCCCGCCTCGGCGAGACGGCCGGTCACATTGGAGACCACCGGCAAACGCGGCTCCCCGAACGACAGACCATCAACGACCTCGCGGAACGCGTCCAGCATCGGGTCCATCAGAGGCGAGTGGAAGGCGTGCGAGACACGCAGCGCGCTGACCCGGCGACCCTGCTCCCGGAAGTGGTCGGCGACCGCCTCCACAGACGACGCCACACCCGAAACCACCACGGACGAAGGCCCGTTGACCGCAGCCACCGACACACCCTCAACCGACTCCAGGTGCGGAAGGACCTCGGCCTCCGTCGCCTCAACCGCCCACATCGCACCCCCGTCCGGAAGCGCCTGCATCAGACGACCACGAGCGGCCACCAGAGCACAGGCGTCCGCCAGGGAGAACACCCCGGCGACATGCGCCGCGGCGACCTCGCCGATGGAGTGACCGGCCACGAACTCCGGCCGCACACCCCACGACTCGACCAGACGGAACAGCGCCACCTCGACAGCGAACAGACCCGCCTGCGCGTACTCCGTACGGTTCAGGACATCGGCGTCCTCACCCCACACCACCTCGCGCAACGGACGCTCCAGATGCGCGTCAAGACCGGCACACACCGCATCGAACGACTCCGCAAACACCGGGAAACGCCCATACAACTCACGCCCCATACCCAGCCGTTGCGAACCCTGACCAGAGAACAGGAACGCCGTACCACCGGTACGGGCAGCACCAACGACGGCCGCGGGGTTCGACTCACCGTCGGCGAGTGAGGTGAGGGCGGCTAGGGCGGTGTCGCGGTCGTCCGCGAAGAGAACGGCGCGGTGGTCGAAGACCGCCCGCTGAGTCGCCAGCGAGAACGCCACGTCCCACGGGGAGTTCTCACCGCCGGCGGTCAGGAACTCGCCGAGCCGCACGGCCTGCGCCCGCAGCGCTTCCGGCGTACGACCCGAGAGCACCCACGGAACGACACCCCCGACAACCGGAGCCACCTCCGCGACAGCCCGCTCCTCGAGCTGCTCCTCGGGCTGTTCGAGGATCACGTGCGCGTTGGTGCCACTGATACCGAAGGAGGACACACCGGCCCTGCGGAGTCGTTCCTCCCCCGGCCACTCCTGATCGGCGGTCAGGAGTTCCACCTCGCCCGCCGACCAGTCGACGTGCGAGCTGGGTGCGTCCACGTGCAGAGTGCGCGGCAGCACGCCATGGCGCATCGCCATCACCATCTTGATGACACCCGCAACACCGGCCGCAGCCTGCGTATGACCGAGGTTGGACTTGACGGAGCCGAGCCACAGCGGCCGGTCCTCGTCGCGGCCCTGACCGTAGGTGGCCAGCAGCGCCTGCGCCTCGATCGGATCACCCAACGTGGTGCCGGTGCCGTGTGCTTCGACGACGTCCACCTCGGACGCCGACAGACCACCGCTCGCCAACGCCTGCCGAATCACTCGCTGCTGCGACGGACCGTTCGGCGCAGTCAGACCGTTCGACGCACCGTCCTGGTTCACCGCCGAACCACGCACCACCGCAAGCACCTTGTGCCCGAGACGGCGTGCATCCGACAACCGCTCCAACACCACCATGCCCACGCCCTCCGACCAACCGGCGCCGTCGGCGGAGTCGGAGAAGGCCTTGCAGCGGCTGTCGGGCGAGAGTGCGCCCTGGCGGGAGAACTCGACGAAGGCGGTCGGGGTGGCCATGACGGTCACGCCACCGGCGACCGCGAGGGAGCACTCCCCCGAACGCAGCGCCTGCGCCGCCCAGTGCATGGCGACCAGCGACGACGAACACGCTGTGTCGACGGTGACCGCGGGGCCTTCAAAGCCGAACGTGTAGGAGACGCGGCCCGAGGCCACGCTGCCCGCGCTGCCACTGCCCCGGTAGCCCTCGTACTGGTCGTCGGTGAGGATGCTGCCGTAGTCGTTGTACATGACGCCCGCGAAGACACCGGTCTGGCTGCCTCTGAGCGTGGCCGGGTCAATACCCGTCCGCTCAATCGCCTCCCACGTCGTCTCCAACAACAACCGCTGCTGCGCATCAGTCGCCACAGCCTCACGCGGACTCATCCCGAAGAACTCCGCGTCGAACTCCCCCGCACCGTGCAGGAATCCACCCGACCGCGTATACGTCGTACCCGCCACGCCCCGGTCGGGGTTGTAGAGAGACTCCACATCCCAACCACGGTCCGACGGGAAATCCGAAACGGCGTCGACGCCCTCCGACACCACCCGCCACAGATCGTCGGGAGAGGAAACCCCACCCGGGTAGCGGCACGCCATACCCACAATGACGATCGGGTCGTCCGCCACCGAGGGCAGCGCCGACACCGGGATCGCGGTCGCAGCCTCGGTGCCGAGGACGCTGTCCAGGAGGTGGCCGGAGAGGAGTTCGGCGGTGGGGTAGTCGAAGACGACGGTTGCGGGCAGCCGCAGCCCCGTCGCCGTACCGAGCCGGTTGCGCAGCTCGACTGCCGTCAGCGAGTCGAACCCGAGATCCCGGAACGCCCGGTTCGGGTCGACGGTCTGGGCGCCAGAGTGCCCGAGCACCACCGCGATCTGACCGCGCACCAGGTCCAGCATGGTCTCGCGGCGTTCCGTCTCACCGAGGCCGGTGAGACGGGCGGCGAGACCGGTGGCCGTGGCCGAGCCCGCGCCCGCGGCGGTCCGCCGGACCGGCGTCCTGATCAAGCCGCTCAGCAACGGCGGTACCTGGCCCTGTGCCCGGAGTGCGGCGAGGTCGAGGCGGACGGGAAGAACGACCGGCTCACCCGAAATCAGGGCCGCGTCGAACAACGCAACACCCTCCTCCGCCGTCACCGCAGGCAGACCCGAACGCGCAATACGCCGCCGATCCGTCTCCGACAACGACTCCGTCATCCCCGCATCCCCAGACCACGGACCCCACACCAACGACACACCCGACAAACCACGACCACGCCGATGCGCCACCAACCCATCGAGGAACGCATTCCCCGCCGCATACGCACCCTGACCCGCACTACCAAACGTCCCCGCCACCGACGAAAACACCACAAACGCGTCGAGGTCCAGGCCCTCGGTCGCCAGGTGGAGGTTCCAGGCCGCGTCCACCTTCGGACGCAGGACCTTCGCCAGCCGCTCGGGAGTCAGCGACTCCAGCATGCCGTCGTCGAGAACGCCGGCCGTGTGCACCACCGCACGCACCTCGTACCGCGACACCAGCTCCGCGACCGCACCGGCATCCGCGACATCACACGCCTCCACCGAGACCCGTGCGCCCGAAGCCGACAGCTCCGCCGTCAACTCCTCCACACCCTCGGCCGACCGACCACTGCGACTCACCAACAACAAGTCCCGCACACCGTGTTCGGCGACCAGATGACGGGCCATGACCCGACCCAGACCACCCGTACCACCCGTCACCAGGACACACCCGTCCCCACGACCCCACTCCGGACCGTCGGTCTCACCCGCGGACACCCGGGCCAGACGGGGCACCATGACACGGCCGTCACGGACAGCCGTCTCCGGCTCACCGGTCGCGACAGCCGACAGAACCAGAGCAGGGTCCGAACCCTCCGCCAGATCCAACAGAGCGAACCGGCCAGGGTGTTCGGACACCGCCGAACGCACCAGACCCCACACCGACGCACCAGCCAGATCGACGCCGTCCACCACACCCGACGTCACCAACACCAACCGAGAACCAGCGAACCGCTCCTCGGCAAGCCAGGAACGCACCAGGCCAAGAACACGCCCGGCAACCTCATGCACCGAACCAACAACACCAGCACCGGCACCAACACCAGCGCCCACACCGACGAGCACCGTCGCCGGAACCTCCTCGACAACCGACAACGCCTCCAGATCCGCGAAACCAACACCCGGCAGCTCTGGCAGATCGGCACCCAGGAGTCCCACCACAGGCGCGTCGGCGGGAGCGGTGGCCGGGGTCCAGTCCACGCGGTACAGCGCGTCGCGGCTCGGGGAGTTGAGCTCGCTCGTGGCCAGCGGGCGCACTGTCAGGGCCTGTACGGAGGCGACGGGTTCACCGGCGGGGTCGGCGAGTTCCAGGCCCATGGTGCCGTCGGCGTCCCGGGTGAGCCTGACCCGCAGGGCGGTGGCGCCGGAGGCGTGAAGCCCGACGCCCTCCCAGGAGAACGGGACTCCGCCGCGGCCGTCGTCGTCGATCGCGAAGGCGTGCAGCGCGGCGTCGAACAGGGCCGGGTGCAGGCCGAAGGAGGCGCCGTCCGACTCGTCGTCGAGCGTGATCTCGGCGAAGAGGGCGTCGCCCCGCCGCCAGGCGGCACGCAGCCCCTGGAAGGCCGGCCCGTAGGCGAACCCGGCCTCGGCGAGTCGGTCGTAGCACTCACCGACGTCGACCGGGGTGGCGTCGCGCGGCGGCCAGAGGGTGGCGTCGAAGTCCGTGGGGGACACGGCTTCGGGGGCCAGAACTCCGGTGGCGTGGACGGCCCACGGGGTGTGCGCGTCGCCGTCCTCGGCCCGGGCGTGCACGCCGAGAGCGCGGCGGCCGTCCTCGTCCGGGGTGCCGACCCGCACCTGCACCTGGACGCCGCCGCGTTCGGGCAGAACGAGGGGCGCGGAGAGGGTGAGTTCCTCGACGGTCGCGCAGCCCACCTCGTCGGCGGCACGCACGGCCATCTCCAACAGCGCCGTGCCGGGCACCAGGACGGTGCCGCGGACGACGTGGTCGGCGAGCCACGGCTGGGCCTGCGTCGACAGTCGTCCGGTCATCACCAGACCGTCGTCGTCGGCGAGTTCGACAGCGGCGCCGAGCAACGGGTGCCCGGCCGCGTCGAGTCCGGCGAAGCGCACGTCTCCGGGACGGGTCGCGGTGACGGCCGGCCAGTAGCGCTCGCGCTGGAAGGCGTAGGTCGGCAGGTCGACGGCGCGTGCGCCGGCAGCGGCGAAGAAGCTCGCCCAGTCGACGGCGACACCGGTGGCGTGGAGCCGGCCCAGGGCGGTGAGGGCGGTGGTCTCCTCGTCCCGGTCCTTGCGCAGCAGCGGTACGAAGACCGCCTCGCTGTCCTCGCCCGCGCTGGTCCGCGCCATACCGCTCAGCACACCGTCGGGGCCCAACTCCACGAAACGAGCAACACCTTGCTCCGCGAGAGCGCGAACGCCGTCGTCGAAGCGGACCGCCTCACGAACATGGGTCACCCAGTACTCGGGGTCCTCCACCTGTCCGGGCTCTGCCAGGGCCCCGCTCACGTGGGAGACGAGCGGGATGCGGGGAGCGGCGAACGTCAGGCCCTCGACGACCTCGCGAAACTCGTCCAGCATCGGGTCCATCAACGGCGAGTGGAAAGCGTGCGAGACACGCAACGCACTGACCCGGCGCTCCTGGTCGCGGAAGACGGCGGCGACCGCGGCGACGGCTTCCTCGGAACCCGAGATCACCACGGAGGAGGGGCCGTTGACGGCGGCGACGGAGACGCTGTCGGTGAGGTGCGGGAGCACCTCACCGACGGTGGCCTCGATCGCCGTCATCGCGCCGCCCTCGGGGAGGGCCTGCATCAGACCGCCACGGGCGGCGACGAGAGCGCAGGCGTCGGGCAGGGAGAACACCCCGGCGACGTGCGCCGCGGCGACTTCGCCGATGGAGTGTCCGGCCACGAACTCCGGCCGCACACCCCAGGATTCGACGAGACGGAACAGCGCGACCTCGACGGCGAACAGGCCGGCCTGCGCGTACTCGGTGCGGTTCAGGACATCGGCGTCCTCACCCCACACGACGTCACGCAGCGGACGCTCCAGATGCGCGTCGAGACCGGCACACACCGCATCGAACGCCTCCGCGAACACCGGGAAACGCCCATACAACTCACGCCCCATACCGAGGCGTTGCGAACCCTGACCGGAGAACAGGAACGCCGTACCACCGGTACGGACGGAGTCCTCGACCACGGCGGGGTTCGGCTCACCGTCGGCGAGGGCGGTGAGGGTGGCGAGGGCGGTGTCGCGGTCGTCCGCGAGGAGAACGGCGCGGTGGTCGAAGACCGCCCGCTGAGTCGCCAGCGAGAACGCCACGTCCCACGGGGAGTTCTCACCGCCGGCGGTCAGGAACTCGCCGAGCCGCGCGGCCTGCGCCCGCAGCGCTTCCGGCGTACGACCCGAGAGCACCCACGGAACGACACCCCCGACAACCGGAGCCACCTCCGCGACAGCCCGCTCCTCGAACTGCCCCTCGGGCTGTTCGAGAATCACGTGCGCGTTGGTGCCGCTGATACCGAAGGAGGAGACGCCCGCGCGGCGGACATGCTCGACGCCGGACCACTCGTGGTCGTCGGTGAGGAGTTCCACCTCGCCCGTCGACCAGTCGACGTGTGAGCTGGGTGCGTCCACGTGCAGAGTGCGCGGCAGCACGCCATGGCGCATCGCCATCACCATCTTGATGACACCCGCAACACCCGCAGCAGCCTGCGTGTGACCGAGGTTGGACTTGACGGAGCCGAGCAGCAACGGCGCCTCGCCGTCCGCCCGCTGACCGTAGGTGGCCAGCAGCGCCTGCGCCTCGATCGGATCACCCAACGTGGTGCCCGTGCCGTGCGCCTCGACCACATCCACCTCGGACGCCGACAAACCACCACTCGCCAACGCCTGCCGAATCACCCGCTGCTGCGACGGACCGTTCGGCGCAGTCAAACCATTCGACGCACCGTCCTGATTCACCGCCGAACCCCGCACCACCGCAAGCACCTTGTGCCCGAGACGGCGTGCATCCGACAACCGCTCCAACACCACCATGCCCACGCCCTCCGACCAGCCGACACCATCGGCAGAATCAGAGAACGAACGGCAACGACCATCAGCGGAAAGACCACCCTGACGGGAGAACTCAACAAACGTCATCGGCGTCGACATCACCGTCACACCACCG
This sequence comes from Streptomyces sp. XM4193, assembly GCF_023072595.1. Classification (GTDB taxonomy): domain Bacteria; phylum Actinomycetota; class Actinomycetes; order Streptomycetales; family Streptomycetaceae; genus Streptomyces. The sequence goes on along the minus strand of NZ_JALLGK010000004.1, from coordinate 43,249 downwards.
GCAACCGCCAAAGAGCACTCCCCCGAACGCAACGCCTGCGCCGCCCAGTGCATGGCGACCAGCGACGACGAACACGCCGTGTCGACCGTCACCGCCGGCCCCTCGAAGCCGAACGTGTACGAGACGCGGCCCGAGGCCACGCTGCCCGCACTGCCACTGCCCTGGTAGCCCTCGAACTCGGGGCCCGCCAGCAGGTTGGCGTAGTCGTGGTACATGACGCCCGCGAAGACACCGGTCTGGCTACCCCTGAGCGAGACCGGGTCAATACCCGTCCGCTCAATCGCCTCCCACGTCGTCTCCAACAACAAACGCTGCTGCGCATCAGTCGCCACAGCCTCACGCGGACTCATCCCGAAGAACTCCGCGTCGAACTCCCCCGCGTTGTGCAGGAATCCACCCGACCGCGTATACGTCGTACCCGACGCATCCCGATCGGGATTGTAGAGAGACTCCACATCCCAACCACGATTCGACGGGAAATCCGAAACGGCGTCGACGCCCTCCGACACCACCCGCCACAGGTCGTCGGGAGAAGACACCCCGCCCGGGTAGCGGCACGCCATACCGACAATGACGACCGGGTCGTCCGCCACCGACGGCAACGCCGACACCGGCACCACAGAATCCGGCTCCACCACACCGAACAACTCGTCCAACAAATAACCGACCAAAGCATGCGCAGTCGGATAGTCGAAGACCACCGTCGCAGGCAACCGCAGACCCGTCGACGCACCAAGCCGATTCCGCAACTCAACAGCAGTCAACGAATCAAACCCGAGATCCTGGAACACCCGACCCGGGTCCACCGTCTGCGCACCCGCATGACCGAGCACCACCGCGATCTGACCACGCACCAGATCCAGCAGCACCTCACGCCGCTCCTCAACACCCAGAACAGCCAGACGCTGCACCAAACCAGCCGTCGCAGCCGAACCACCGGCAGCCGAACGGCGCTTGGGGATGCGGACGAGTCCGCGCAGCAGGTGGGGGATGTCGTCCTGGCCGCGGAGGGCGGCGAGGTCGAGGCGGACGGGAAGAACGACCGGCTCACCCGAAACGAGGGCCGCGTCGAACAACGCAACACCCTCCTCCGCCGTCACCGCAGGCAGACCCGAACGCGCAATACGCCGCCGATCCGTCTCCGACAACGACTCCGTCATCCCCGCATCCCCAGACCACGGACCCCACACCAACGACACACCCGACAAACCACGACCACGCCGATGCGCCACCAACCCGTCAAGGAACGCATTCCCCGCCGCATACGCACCCTGACCCGCACTACCAAACGTCCCCGCCACCGACGAAAACACCACAAACGCGTCGAGATCCAAACCCTCGGTCGCAGAGTGCAGATTCCAAGCCGCATCCACCTTCGGACGCAGAACCCTCGCCAACCGCTCAGGAGTCAGCGACTCCACCATGCCGTCGTCGAGAACGCCGGCCGTGTGCACCACCGCACGCACCTCGTACCGCGACACCAGCTCCGCGACCGCGCCGGCGTCCGCGACATCACACGCCTCGACCGAGACCCGTGCGCCCGAAGCCGACAGCTCCGCCGTCAACTCCTCCACACCCTCGGCCGACCGACCACTGCGACTCACCAACAACAAATCCCGCACACCGTGTTCAGCGACCAGATGACGGGCCATGACCCGACCCAGACCACCCGTACCACCCGTCACCAGGACACACCCGTCCCCACGACCCCACTCCGGACCGTCGATCTCACCCGCGGACACCCGGGCAAGACGGGGCACCATGACACGGCCGTCACGGACGGAGAGCTCCGTCTCCTCCACGGCGAGAGCTGCGAGGAGCGACTCCCGGTCCGTGCTGTCGTCGGTGTCCAGCAGGGCGAAACGGCCGGGGTGTTCCAGCGACGCGGAGCGCACCAGGCCCTGTACGGGCGCGGCGCTCAGATCGGTCGCGGTGACGAACACCAGCCGGGACTCGGCGAACCGCTCTTCGGCAAGCCAGGAACTCACCAGGTCCAGCGCCCGGGCGGCGGCACCGTGCGCGCTCTCGACGACGTCGGTGGCGGTGCGCCCCTCCGGAACGTCGACGAGGACGACGCCCGGTACGGCGTCGGCCGCGGCGAGGGACTCGAGGCTCGCGTACGGGGCGAAGCCGTGGTCCCCGAGGCGTGCGGTCCGGTCGCCGAGGACCGCGACCGCGTCGGCTTCGACCTGTGCACCAGTGGCCGGAACAGCCTTCCAGTCGACGCGGTACAGGGGTCGCGACGCGTCGGGCGTCGCGGTTCCGGAGCCGGCCGCGCGGACGGTGAGGGACTCCACCGATGCGACGGGCGCACCGGTCGGGTCGGCGAGCCGGACGCCCAGGGTGTCGTCCCCGGTGCGGGTCAGCTGAACCCGGAGCGCGGACGCGCCGGACGCGTGCAGGGAGACGCCCTCCCAGACGAACGGCACACCGCTCGGGGCGTCCTCGTCACCGAAGGCGAAGGAGGCGTGCAGGGCCGCGTCGAAGAGGGCCGGGTGCAGGCCGAAGTCCGCGCCGTCGACGCCGTCGGGCAGTGCGACCTCGGCGAAGACGTCGTCGCCGCGCCGCCAGGCGGCACGCAGCCCCTGGAAGACGGGACCGTAGCGGAGACCGGCCTCGGCGAGGCGCTCGTAGCTGTCGGTCAGGTCGACCGGGGAGGCGTCCTTCGGCGGCCACACAGCCGCGTCGAACCGGGCGGGTGCGGCGGCAGGGGTGAGAACGCCGGTGGCGTGCGGGGTCCACGGCTGACGTTCGCCGCCGCCGTCGTCCTCCCGGGAGAGGACGGAGACCGGACGGCGGCCCCGGTCGTCGGGGGCGCCGACGCTCACCTGGATACGCACCGCGCCGCGTTCGGGGAGCACCAGGGGTGCGGCCAGGGCGAGTTCCTCGACGGAGTCGCAGCCCGCCTCGTCGGCAGCCCGGACGGCGAGTTCCAGCAGGGCCGTACCGGGTACCAGGACGGCACCCTGGACGATGTGGTCGGCGAGCCAGGGGTGGGAGCGCGTCGAGAGGCGTCCAGTCATCACCAGGCCGTCGGCGTCGGCGAGTTCGACGGCCGCACCGAGCAGCGGATGGCCGGCGGCGCCGATGCCGGCCATCCGGATGTCACCGGTCGAGGCGGTGGCCGCGGTGGGCCAGTAGCGCACGTGCTGGAAGGCATAGGTGGGCAGGTCGACGGGTCGACCGCCGGCGCCGTCGAGGACCGTGGCCCAGTCGGCGGCGGCACCGAGGACGTGGAGCTGGGCGAGTGCGGTGAGGGCGGTGGTCTCCTCGTCCCGGTCCTTGCGGAGCAGGGGTACGAAGGCGGCGTCGCTGTCCTCTCCCGCGCTGGTCCGCGCCATACCGCTCAGCACGCCGTCGGGGCCCAACTCCAGGAAACGAGCGGCACCTTGCTCGACGAGCACGGAGATCCCGTCGTGGAAACGGACCGCCTCACGGACATGGGTCACCCAGTAATCCGCAGTGGTCAACTCACCGGCCTCGGCGAGACGGCCGGTCACATTGGAGACCACCGGCAAACGCGGCTCCCCGAACGACAGACCCTCGACGACCTCGCGGAACGCGTCCAGCATCGGGTCCATCAGAGGCGAGTGGAAAGCGTGCGAGACACGCAGCGCACTCACCCGGCGACCCTGCTCCCGGAAGTGGTCGGCGACCGCCTCCACAGACGACGCCACACCCGAAACCACCACGGACGAAGGCCCGTTGACCGCAGCCACCGACACACCCTCAACAGAGTCCAGGTGTGGAAGGACCTCGGACTCCGTCGCCTCGATCGCCCACATCGCACCGCCCTCCGGGAGCGCCTGCATCAGACGACCACGGGCCGCCACCAGAGCACAGGCGTCCGCCAGGGAGAACACACCGGCGACGTGGGCCGCGGCGATCTCGCCGATGGAGTGACCGGCAACGAACTCCGGTCGTACGCCCCAGGATTCGACGAGACGGAACAGCGCGACCTCGACGGCGAACAGACCCGCCTGCGCGTACTCGGTGCGGTTCAGGACATCGGCGTCCTCACCCCACACGACGTCACGCAGCGGACGCTCCAGATGCGCGTCAAGACCGGCACACACCGCATCGAACGACTCCGCAAACACCGGGAAACGCCCATACAACTCACGCCCCATACCCAGCCGTTGCGAACCCTGACCAGAGAACAGGAACGCCGTACCACCGGTACGGGCGGCACCGACGACGGCCGCGGGGTCGGGTTCGCCCACGCACACGGCCGCCAGCCCGCGGACGGCGGTCTCCCGGTCGCCGTCCATCAGGATCACGGCGCGGTGGTCGAAGGTGGAACGCTGGGTGGCGAGGGAAAGTGCGAGGTCGGCCGGGCGCAGCGCGGGGTCCGCCTCGACCTGGGAGAGGAGGCGGGCGGCCTGTGCCCGCAGGGCCTCGTCCGTGCGGCCGGACAACGTCCAGGGCACGATGCCCGGGGCCGGGGAAGCGACGCTGTCACCCGTGTCGGGTGTCTCGGCGGCCGGCTCGGGCTGTTCGAGGATGACGTGGGCGTTGGTGCCACTAATACCGAAAGAGGACACACCGGCCCTGCGGAGTCGCTCCCCCGACCATTCGTGGTCGTCGGTGAGGAGTTCCACCTCGCCCGTCGACCAGTCGACGTGTGAGCTGGGTGCGTCCACGTGCAGAGTGCGCGGCAGCACACCGTGGCGCATCGCCATCACCATCTTGATGACACCCGCAACACCCGCAGCAGCCTGCGTGTGACCGAGGTTGGACTTGACGGAGCCGAGCAGCAGCGGCGCCTCGCCGTCCGCCCGCTGACCGTAGGTGGCCAGCAGCGCCTGCGCCTCGATCGGGTCGCCCAGCGTCGTGCCCGTGCCGTGCGCCTCGACAACGTCCACCTCGGACGCCGACAAACCACCGCTCGCCAACGCCTGCCGAATCACCCGCTGCTGCGACGGACCATTGGGCGCAGTCAAACCATTCGACGCACCGTCCTGATTCACCGCCGAACCCCGCACCACCGCAAGCACCTTGTGCCCCAGACGGCGTGCATCCGACAACCGCTCCAACACCACCATGCCCACGCCCTCCGACCAACCGACACCATCGGCAGAATCAGAGAACGAACGGCAACGACCGTCGGCGGAAAGACCACCCTGGCGGGAGAACTCAACAAACGTCATCGGCGTCGACATCACCGTCACACCACCGGCAACCGCCAAAGAGCACTCCCCCGAACGCAACGCCTGCGCCGCCCAGTGGAGCGCCACGAGAGACGAGGAGCAGGCGGTGTCGACGGTGACCGCGGGGCCTTCGAAGCCGAAGGTGTAGGAGACGCGACCCGAGGCAATGCTGGGGGCGCTGCCGTTGGCACGGAAGCCTTCGTACTGCTCGTCGACGAGCAGGTTGCCGTAGTCGTTGTACATGACGCCCGCGAAGACACCGGTCTGGCTGCCCCTGAGCGAGACCGGGTCAATACCCGTCCGCTCAATCGCCTCCCACGTCGTCTCCAACAACAACCGCTGCTGCGCATCAGTCGCCACAGCCTCACGCGGACTCATCCCGAAGAACTCCGCGTCGAACTCCCCCGCACCATGCAGGAATCCACCCGACCGCGTATACGTCGTACCCGACGCATCCCGATCGGGATTGTAGAGAGACTCCACATCCCAACCACGATCCGACGGGAAATCCGAAACGGCGTCGACGCCCTCCGACACCACCCGCCACAAATCGTCGGGCGAAGAAACCCCACCCGGATAACGGCACGCCATACCCACAATGACGACCGGATCATCCGCCACCGACGGCAACGCCGACACCGGCACCACAGAATCCGGCTCCACCACACCGAACAACTCGTCCAACAAATAACCGACCAAAGCATGCGCAGTCGGATAGTCGAAAACGACCGTCGCAGGCAACCGCAGACCCGTCGACGCACCAAGCCGATTCCGCAACTCAACAGCAGTCAACGAATCAAACCCGAGGTCTTGGAACACCCGGTCCGGGTCGACCGTCTGGATGCCGGCATGACCGAGCACCACCGCGATCTGACCACGCACCAGATCAAGCAGCACCTCACGCCGCTCCTCAACACCCAGAACAGCCAGACGCTGCACCAAACCAGCCGTCGCAGCCGAACCACCGGCAGCGGACCGACGGTTCCTGCGTCGGATCAGGCCGCGCGTCATCGGGTGCGGGTCTGCCTGCTCGCGCAGTGCGGCGAGGTCGAGGCGGACGGGCAGTACGGCGGGTATGCCGGTCGTCAGGGCCGCGTCGAAGAGAACGGCGCCCTGCTCAGGGGTCAGTTCAGGCAGCCCGGCGCGGGCGATGCGGTGGACGTCGGTACCGGAGAGGGTGCCGATCATGCCGGCGTCCTGGGTCCACGGGCCCCACGCGAGGGAGGTCGCGGGCAGGCCGAGGGAGCGGCGGTGGCAGGCGAGGGCGTCCAGAAAGGTGTTCCCGGCCGCGTAGTTGGCCTGTCCCGGGCCGCCGAGCACGCCGGAGAGGGAGGAGAAGACGACGAAGGCGTCGAGGTCCAGGACCTCGGTCGCCAGGTGGAGGTTCCAGGCCGCGTCCACCTTCGGACGCAGGACCTTCGCCAGCCGCTCGGGGGTCAGTGATTCGACGGTGCCGTCGTCGAGAACGCCGGCCGTGTGCACCACCGCACGCACCTCGTACCGCGACACCAGCTCCGCGACCGCGCCGGCGTCCGCGACATCACACGCCTCGACCGAGACCTGTGCGCCCGAAGCCGACAGCTCCGCCGTCAACTCCTCCACGCCCTCGGCCGACCGACCACTGCGACTCACCAACAACAGATCCCGCACACCGTGTTCGGCGACCAGATGACGGGCCATGACCCGACCCAGACCACCCGTACCACCCGTCACCAGGACACACCCGTCCCCACGACCCCACTCCGGACCGTCGGTCTCACCCGCGGACACCCGGGCCAGACGGGGCACCATGACACGGCCGTCACGGACAGCCGTCTCCGGCTCACCGGTCGCGACAGCCGACAGAACCAGAGCAGGGTCCGAACCCTCCGCCAGATCCAACAGAGCGAACCGGCCAGGGTGTTCGGACACCGCCGAACGCACCAGACCCCACACCGACGCACCAGCCAGATCGACGCCGTCCACCACACCCGACGTCACCAACACCAACCGAGAACCAGCGAACCGCTCCTCGGCAAGCCAGGAACGCACCAGGCCAAGAACACGCCCGGCAACCTCATGCACCGAACCAACAACACCAGCACCGGCACCGGCACCGGCACCAGCGCTCACACCGACGAGCACCGTCGCCGGAACCTCCTCGACAACCGACAACGCCTCCAGATCCGCGAAACCAACACCCGGCAACTCCGGAAGATCGGCACCCAGCAGGGCGGCCGGAGCGGTTCCGGGTTCGGCGTCGGCGGCCGGGACCCAGTCGACCTGGAAGAGTGCGTCACGGGTCAGGACATCCGCCGCCGAGGGCGTGGAATCGACGGCGCGCAGCACCAGGTTCTCGATGCTGGCGACCGGTGCGCCGTCCGCGTCGGCCACGGCGACGGTCGCGGACGCGTCGCCGGTGCGGGTCATGCGGACCCGCACGGCGCGGGCGCCGGAGGCGTGCAGACACACCCCTTCCCAGGAGAACGGGACGACGCCCCTGGCGAGGCCGGCGAGGGCCGAGATCTGGAGAGAGGCGTCGAGCAGCGCGGGGTGCAGACCGAACTCGTCGCCGTCGGCACCGTCGGGCAGGGCGACCTCGGCGAAGACGTCGTCGCCGCGCCGCCAGGCGGCACGCAGCCCCTGGAACAGCGGACCGTACTCGTAGCCGCCGTCGGCCATGCGCTCGTAGAGGCCGCTGATGTCGAGGAGTTCGGCGTCGGCCGGGGGCCAGACCGTGGAGTCGAACTCGAGGGTGCGTTCGCCGGGAACGAGGACGCCGGTGGCGTGCTCGGTCCAGGAGTGCGGGTCGTCGGCCCCCTCCGCGCGGGAGCGGGCGGTCAGGCTGCGGCGACCGGTGGAGTCGGCGGCGCCCACGTGCAGGTGGAGTTGGACTCCGCCCTGGGCGGGCAGGATCAGCGGGGCGGCGAGGGTGAGTTCCTCGACACGCTCGCAGCCGACCTCGTCACCGGCCCGGACGGCGAGTTCGACGAAGGCCGTGCCGGGCAGCAGGACGTTGCCCATGACGGTGTGCTCGGCGAGCCAGGGGTGGGTGCGCAGGGAGAGCCGAGTGGTGAGCAACAGGCCGCCGGTGTCGGAGAGTTCGACGGCAGCGCTGAGCAGGGGGTGTCCCGCGGCCCGGAGTCCGGCGGACTCCACGTCCGCGCCGACGGTGACGCTGGGCACCGGCCAGTAGCGCTCGTGCTGGAAAGCGTAGGTCGGCAGGTCGGTGAGCCGGGCGCCGGTTCCGGCGAGGAGGGCGGTCCAGTCGACGGCGACACCGGTGGCGTGGAGTCGGCCCAGGGCGGTGAGGGCGGTGGTCTCCTCGTCCCGGTCCTTGCGCAGCAGGGGGACGAAGGCGGCGTCGCTGTCCTCTCCCGCGCTGGTCCGCGCCATGCCGCTGAGTACGCCGTCGGGGCCCAACTCCAGGAAACGAGCGGCACCTTGCTCGACGAGCACGGTGATCCCGTCGTGGAAACGGACCGCCTCACGGACATGGGTCACCCAGTAGTCCGCAGTGGTCAACTCGCCCGCCTCGGCGAGACGGCCGGTCACGTTGGAGACCACCGGCAAACGCGGCTCCCCGAACGACAGACCCTCGACAACCTCGCGGAACGCGTCCAGCATCGGGTCCATCTGAGGCGAGTGGAAGGCGTGCGAGACACGCAGCGCGCTGACCCGGCGACCCTGCTCCCGGAAGTGGTCGGCGACCGCCTCCACAGAAGCCGCCACACCCGAAACCACCACGGACGAAGGCCCGTTGACCGCAGCCACCGACACACCCTCAACCGACTCCAGGTGCGGAAGGACCTCGGCCTCCGTCGCCTCGATCGCCCACATCGCACCGCCCTCGGGAAGCGCCTGCATCAGACGACCACGGGCGGCGACGAGAGCACAGGCGTCGGGCAGGGAGAACACCCCGGCGACGTGGGCCGCGGCAACCTCGCCGATGGAGTGACCGGCAACGAACTCCGGCCGCACACCCCACGACTCGACCAGACGGAACAGCGCCACCTCGACAGCGAACAGACCCGCCTGCGCGTACTCCGTACGGTTCAGGACATCGGCGTCCTCACCCCACACCACCTCGCGCAACGGACGCTCCAGATGCGCGTCAAGACCGGCACACACCGCATCGAACGACTCCGCGAACACCGGGAAACGCCCATACAACTCACGCCCCATACCGAGGCGTTGCGAACCCTGACCGGAGAACAGGAACGCCGTACCACCGCTGCGGACGGAGTCCTCGACCACGGCGGAGTGGGGTTCGCCCTCGGCGAGGGCGGTCAGGGCGGCGGCGGTGGTCTCCGGGTCGGTGGCCAGGACGACCGCGCGGTGGGGGAAGGGGGCGCGGCTGGTGGCGAGGGAGAGCGCGATGTCGACGGGGCGCGGCGGCGGGGTGGTGGTGGTGAGGTGGGCGCCGAGGCGGGTGGCCTGGTCGCGCAGGGCGGTGGCGGAACGCGCGGAGAGCGGCCAGGGAATGACGGCCGGTCCGACGAGCGCGGCCGGGACGGTGGCGGGCGCCCCGTCGTCGGAGGCGTCGGAAGCGTCGGAGGCGGCAGCTGCGTCGGAGGCGGCGGGGGCCTCGGGGGCGTCGGTGTCCTCCGTGGGCGCCTCGGTGGCCTGTTCGAGCAGAACGTGGGCGTTGGTGCCACTGATGCCGAAGGCGGAGACGCCCGCACGGCGGGGGTGGTCGGTGTCGGGCCAGTCGGTGGCCTCGGTGAGGAGGGCGACGGAGCCGGCCGTCCAGTCGACGCGGGAGGAGGGGCTGTCGACGTGGAGGGTGGCGGGCAGCAGACCGTGGCGGATGGCCATGACCATCTTGATGACGCCGGCGACACCGGCGGCGGCCTGCGCGTGGCCGATGTTCGACTTGATGCCGCCGAGGTGCAGCGGGCGTCCCTCGGGGCGGTTCTGGCCGTAGGTGGCGAGGAGGGCCTGGGCCTCGATGGGGTCGCCGAGGGTGGTGCCGGTGCCGTGCGCCTCGACGGCGTCGACCTGGTCGGCGGCGAGCCGGGCGTCGGCGAGTGCAGCCTCGATGACGCGGCGCTGCGCGGGGCCGTTGGGGGCGGTGAGGCGGCTGCTGGCGCCGTCCTGGTTGACGGCGGAGCCGCGCACGACGGCGAGGACGGGGTGGTTGTTGCGGCGGGCGTCGGAGAGCCGCTCGACGAGGAGGACGCCGACGCCCTCGCCCCAGGAGGTGCCGTCGGCGGCGTCGGAGAACGGCTTGCAGCGGCCGTCGGCGGCGAGGCCGCGCTGCCGGGAGAACTCGGTGAAGAGTTCGGTGGTCGGCATCATGGCGGCGCCGCCGGTCAGGGCGAGAGAGCACTCCCCCGCGCGCAGGGCGCGGACCGCGAGGTGGAGGGCGACGAGGGAGGAGGAGCAGGCGGTGTCGACGGTGACCGCGGGGCCTTCGAGACCAAGGGTGTAGGAGATGCGGCCGGACAGAACGCTCATGGCTCCGCCGGTGAGGTTGTGCCCCTCGGTCTCGTCGGCGGTGCGGGCCACGGAGCCGTAGTTGGTGTCGGCGCCGCCGACGAAGACGCCGGTGTCGGTGTTGCGGAGCGCGGCGGGGCTGATCCGGGCGCGTTCGACGGCCTCCCAGGCGGTCTCCAGGATGAGCCGCTGCTGGGGGTCCATGGCGAGGGCCTCGCGCGGCGAGATCCCGAAGAAGTCGGCGTCGAAGTCGGCCGCCTCGTGCAGGAATCCGCCCTCGCGGACGTAGCTCTTGCCGGAGGTGCCGGGGTCCGGGTCGTAGAGACCGTCCAGGTCCCAGCTGCGGTCCGCGGGGAGCGGGCCGACGGCGTCGGTGCCCTCGGCGACCAGGCGCCACAGGTCCTCGGGCGAGCGGACCCCGCCGGGGAAACGGCAGGCCATGCCGATGACGGCGATGGGCTCGCCGTCCCGTGCCTCGACCGACTCCAGCCGCTGCCGGGTGCGGCGCAGATCGGCGGTGACCTTCTTGAGGTAGTCGCGGAGCTTGGCTTCGGAGCTTGCCATGGGGTGGTTCCTCTGAGTTCGAGAAGGACGCGTTCGGCCGGACCTGGGGCGGGAGCGGTGTCCGCCGACGCGCGGTGCGGGCGCGTCGGCGGAGACGGCGGCTAGGCGAGCCCGAGTTCGTTGTCGATGAGGTCGAACATTTCGTCGTCCGTGGAGGTGTCGAGGTCGGCGGCGTCCTCTTCGGTGTCCTGGGTGGCGTCGAGCTTCCACTGCAGGGCCTTGAGGCGTTGGGCGAGCCGGACGCGGTCCTGGTCGTCGAGGGCGGCGCCGCCGACGGCGGCTTCCAGGACGGCCAGTTCGGCGAAGACGGCCCGGTCCGGTTGCTCGGCTTCGGTGCCGAGTTCGGTGCTCAGGTGCTGGACCAGGGCGGCGGGGTCCGGGTGGTCGAAGATCAGGGTGCTGGGGAGGGTCAGCCCGGTCTCGGCGTTGAGGCGGTTGCGCAGTTCGACGGCGGTCAGCGAGGACATCCCGAGGTCGAGGAAGCCGCGGTCCGCGTCGAGGGAGTCGGCGGAGGCGTGGCCGAGCACGGCGGCGAGGTGGCCGAGGACGGTGCGGTGCAGGAGTGTCTGCCGCTGGGGGCCGTCGAGCTCGGCGAGCCGGGCCCGGAAGTCGGCCGGTGCGGCTGCTCCGGTGACGGGGGCCGCAGCGGTGCGGCGGGCGGCCGGGCGGGCGAGGGCGCGCAGCAGCGGGGGCGCCTCGTCGGCGCGCAGGGCGCGGGTGTCGAGGCGGACGGGGACCAGTTGGGCGGTGTCCAGGAGGGTCGCGGTGTCGAGGAGGCCGAGGCCCTGGTCGGCGGTGAGCGGACGGATGCCGGAGCGTTCCAGACGGGCGAGGTCGGCGTCGTTCAGCGCGCCGGTCAGGGCGCTGCGGTCCTCCCAGAAGCCCCAGGCGAGGGAGTGCGCGGTGAGGCCGCGGGCCCTCCGGTGCTCGGCGAGCGCGTCGAGGAAGGCGTTGGCCGCCGCGTAGTTGGCCTGTCCGGGGCCGCCGGCGACACCGGCGTAGGAGGAGAACATCACGAAGGCGCTGAGCTTGAGGTCGCGGGTGAGTTCGTGGAGGTGCCAGGCGGCGTCGGCCTTGGGGCGCAGCACCGTGGTGAGGCGTTCGGGGGTGAGCGTGTCGAGGAGGCCGTCGTCGAGGACTCCGGCCGCGTGGACGACGGCGGTCAGCGGGTGTTCGGCGGGTACGGCGGCCAGGACCCGGGCGAGCTGGTCGCGGTCGGCGGTGTCGCAGGCGACGATGTCGGTTTCGGCGCCGAGGGCGGCGAGTTCGTCGCGCAGGGCGCCGGCGCCGGGGGCGTCGGGGCCGCGGCGGCCGGTGAGCAGCAGGCGGCGGACGCCGTGCCGGGTGACGAGGTGGCGGGCGACGAGGCTGCCGAGTACGCCGGTGCCGCCGGTGATGAGGACGGTTCCCGCGCCTGTGCCGTCGCCCCAGGGCGCGGCGGTGACGGGTGCGGGGGCGCCGTCGGGGTGGTCGGCGCGGACCAGGCGCGGCACGGTGACGCTCCCGGCGCGGACGGCGAACTGGTTCTCGCCGATGTGCTCGGCGCCGGTGAGGGCCTGCGCGAGGGCGGTGGTGGAGCTGTCCTGTCCGTCGGTGTCCGCGAGCAGGAAGCGGCCCGGGTGTTCGGTCTGCGCGGAGCGCAGCAGGCCCCAGGCGGTGGCGTCGGCGAGGGCGGGGACGGTGTCGTCCGGCCCGGTGGCGACAGCGCCCTCGGTGAGCAGCAGGAGCCGGGTGGCGGCGAAGCGGGGTGCGCGCAGCCAGTCCGTGGCGAGGGCGAGGGCCCGGCGCGCCGAGGTGTGTGCGGCGGTGACGGTGTCGTGATCGGTGACGAGGTCCCTGGCCGGGTGGTCGCCGGTGGCGGTGTGGTCGGCGGTGATCGGGTGGTCGGTGGTGATCGGGTGGTCGGCGGTGGCGTGTGCGGCGACGACGAGGGCGGGGTGGGGGGTTTCGCCGGAGTCGAGGGCGGCGGTGAGGTCGGCCAGGTCGCGGTGGACGCGGACGGTGACGCCCGCCCGCTCCAGGGCGGCGCTGAGGGGTCCGGGGGCGCCAAGGAGGACCCAACTGCCGTCGGCCCCGGCGGTGTTGGTGTCGTCGGCGACGGCGTCGGTGGTGTGGGGGGTCCAGACGACGCGGTGCAGTGCGTCGGGAGCGGTGGTCGCCGGGAGCCGGTCCGGGGTGGCGGGCCGGGTGGTGACGGTGCCGGTCAGGACGGGTGCGCCGGCCGGGTCGTGGGCCTGCACGGTCCAGGTCGCGTCGTCGCCGGGGGTGAGGCGGACCCGGAGCCGGGTAGCGCCGACGGCGTGTGCGGTGACGGTGCGCCAGGAGGCGGGCAGATGGGGGGCGGTGGCGTCGCGCGGGGTGGCGACGAGGGCCAGGAGCCCCTGGAGGAGCGCCGGGTGGAGGCGCAGCCGGGCCGCGTCGGCGTGTGCCGCCTCGGGGAGTTCGATGTCGGCGAGGCAGGTGTCGCCGGTGCGCCGCAGGGCGCGTACGGCGGTGAAGGGGTCGGCGAGGTCGAGGCCGGCGCGGTGCACGGTGTCGTGGGCGGCGGTCGTCTCGTCCGCGTCGTCGGCCGTGCCCTCGACGGCCGGGGCGTCGACGGGTGCCTCGGTGGTGGCGGCGCTCAGGGTGCCGGTGGCGTGGGTGGTCCAGGAGGTGTCGGGGTCCTGGGTGCGGGGGCGGGAGTGGAGGGTGAAGGCGCGGCTGTCCGCGTCGCCTGCGGTGTCGGAGACGGTGAGCTGGAGTTCGACGGCGCCGTCCTCGGGGACGGCGACCGGGAGGTGTTCGTCCAGGGCGGCGACGACCGGGAGGCCGGTCTCGTCACCGGCCCTGACCGCCCAGTCGAGCAGGGCGGTGCTGGGTACGACGGCGGTGCCGTGGACGCGGTGGGCGTCCAGCCAGGGCTGCGCGTCGAGGCTGAGGAGGCCGGTCAGGACGGCTCCGCCGGAGGCGAGCCGGACGGCGGTGTCGAGTCCCGCCGGGTCGGCCTGCGCGTCGGTCGCCTCCAGCCAGTACCGCTCGCGCTGGAAGGCGTAGGTGGGCAGGTCGACGGGGAGGCCGTCGGCGACGGCGGGGCTCCAGTCGACGGGGAGGCCCGCCACGTGGGCGGCGGCGAGGGCCGTCAGGACGCGTGCGGTGCCGCCGTCGTCGCGGCGCAGCGAACCGAGGACGAGGGCCTCGGTCCCGGTGGCGGCGGCGGTGTCCTCGATGCCGACGGTGAGCACCGGGTGCGGCGCGCACTCGACGAAGACGTCGTAACCCTGGTCGAGCAGGGCCCGCAGGGAGTCCTCCAGACGGACGGTGGAGCGCAGGTTGCGGTGCCAGTAGGGGGCGTCCAGCGCGGTGCCGGAGAGCCAGTCCGCGGTGACGGTGGAGAAGAACGGGATGTCGCCCTCGCGGGGTTCGACGCCGGAGAGGGCGGCGGGCAGGCTCTCGGCGAGCCGGTCGACGTGCGCGGAGTGGGAGGCGTAGTCGACGGGGATGCGGCGGGCACGGACGCCCTGCGCCTCGCAGGCGGCGAGGAGGGTGTCGAGGCCCTCGGGGTCGCCGGAGACCACCACGGACGCGGGTCCGTTGACGGCCGCGACGGAGACGCCGGGCAGGTCGGCGGCAAGGGCCGCGACCTCGTCGTGCGGGGCGGTGACGGCGGCCATGCCTCCGTGACCGGAGAGTTCACGGGCGATGGCGAGGCTGCGGACGGCGACGATCTCGGCGGCGTCGGCCAGGGAGAGCGCGCCGCTGACGGCCGCGGCGGCGATCTCGCCCTGCGAGTGGCCGAGGACGGCGGCGGGCTTGAGCCCGTGGGCCCGCCACAGCGCGGCGAGGGAGACCATCACGGCCCAGGTGGCGGGCTGGACGACGTCGACCCGGTCGAAGGTGGGGGCGCCGTCGGCCTGCCGCAGCACGTCGGTGAGGGACCAGTCGACGTGCGGGGCTAGGGCGGCCTCGCAGGCGGCGACGGACTCCGCGAAGACCGGTGAGGCGTCGAGGAGTTCGGCGCCCATGCCGGCCCACTGGGAGCCCTGGCCCGGGAAGACGAGTACGGGCCTGCGGTCGCGTCCGGCGCGAAAGTCGCCGCTGACGACGTGCGCCGAGGGGGCGCCGTCGGCGAGGGCGGCCAGCCCCGCGCGGAAGTCGCCGGGGGCGGTGCCGATGACGACGGCGCGCTTCTCCAGCAGGGCCCGGCGGGTCAGCAGGGAGTGCGCGATGTCCGCGGGGTCGGTGTGCGGGTGGGCGTCGAGGTGGGCCAGGAGCGCCTTGGCCTGGCCGCGCAGGGCGGCGTCGCCGCGCGCGGAGAGCAGCCACGGCAGCGGCCCGGTGGTGGTGTCGTCGTCGGGCGCCGCGGTCGGCTCGTGGGGGCTCGCGGGCGCCTCCTCCAGGATCACGTGGGCGTTGGTGCCGCTGATGCCGAAGGAGGAGACGGCGGCGCGGCGCGGCCGGGACTCGGCCGAGGCGGGCCACTCGGTGGCCTCGGTGAGCAGCCGGACGCCGTCGCCCTCCCAGTCGACGTGCGGGGTGGGCGCGTCGATGTGGAGGCTCTTGGGGAGGGTGCGGTGGCCGAGCGCCAGGACCATCTTCATGACGCCGGCGACGCCGGCGGCGGCCTGGGTGTGACCGAGGTTGGACTTGACGGAGCCGAGCAGCAGCGGCTGCCCGCCGTCCCGGTCGCGTCCGTAGGTGGCGAGGAGGGCCTGGGCCTCGATGGGGTCGCCGAGGGTGGTGCCGGTGCCGTGCGCCTCGACGGCGTCGACCTCGGCGGGGCTGATGCCCGCCTCTGCCAGGGCCGCGCGGATGACGCGCTGCTGGGCGGGGCCGTTGGGGGCGCTGAGGCCGTTGGAGGCGCCGTCCTGGTTGACGGCGGAGCCGCGGATCACGGCGAGTACCCGGTGGCCGTTGCGTTGGGCGTCGCTGAGGCGTTCGACGAGGACGACGCCGACGCCCTCGGCGAAGCCGGTGCCGTCGGCGGCGGCGGCGAAGGGCTTGCAGCGGCCGTCGGCGGCGAGGCCGCGCTGCCGGGAGAAGTCGACGATGATCTCGGGCGAGGACATCACGGTGACGCCGCCGGCCAGCGCCATCGTGCACTCGCCGCGCCGCAGGGCCTGGAGCGCCATGTGGAGCGCGACCAGGGACGAGGAGCAGGCGGTGTCGACGGTGACCGCCGGTCCCTCGAGGCCGAGGGTGTAGGCGACGCGGCCGGAGACGATGCTGTTGGCGTTGCCGTTGTTGACGTATCCGGCGATCTCGTCGGGGACGTGGCGCACGCGCTTGAGGTAGTCGCTGGAGGACAGGCCGGCGAAGACGCCGGTGCGGGTGCCGCGGGCCGAGCGGGGGTCGATGCCGGCACGTTCGAAGGTCTCCCAGGCGGTCTCCAGGAGGAGGCGCTGCTGGGGGTCCATGGCGAGGGCCTCGCGCGGCGAGATGCCGAAGAAGTCGGCGTCGAAGTCGGCGACGTCGTGCAGGAATCCGCCCTCGCGGGTGCGGGAGCTGCCTTCGTGGGCGGGTACGGCGTCGTAGAGGGTGTCGAGGTTCCAGCCCCGGTCGGCGGGGAACGGGGCGATGGCGTCGGTGCCGTCGGCGAGGAGCTGCCACAGGTCCTCGGGCGAGCGGACGCCGCCGGGCAGTCGGCAGGCCATGCCGACGATCGCGAAGGGCTCGTCGTCGCCGTGCGGGGCGTGCACCGCGACGGGCGCGGCGGGTGCTGCGGTGACGCCGTCGAAGAGTTCCTCGTCGAGGAAGGCGGCGAGTTCGGCGACGGTCGGGTGGTCGAAGACGAGGGTGGCGGGCAGCCGCAGGCCGGTGGCGCCGTTGAGGCGGTTGCGGAGTTCGACGGCGGTCAGGGAGTCGAACCCGAGGTCGCGGAAGGCGCGTTGGGCGTGCAGCAGGTCGGGGTCGGCGTGGCCGAGGACGGCCGCCGCGTAGGTGCCGACGAGGTCGCGCAGGGCGGCGTGCCGGTCGTCGGCGTCGAGCCCGGCCAGTCGTCCGCGGAGGGCGTCGGTGCCGGTGGCGGTGCCCGCGGCGGCGGTGCGGCGGGCCGGGTCCCGGTACAGGGCGCGCAGCAGGTGCGGTGTCTCCTCGCCGGCGGCGGGGAGTTGGCCGGTGGAGAGACGGATCGGCACCAGGTGCGGACGCTGTTCGGCGAGGGCGGCGTCGAAGAGGGCCATGCCGTCGGCGGCGGAGAGCGGCAGGACGCCGGAGCGGCGCACCCGGGCCAGGTCGGTGGCGTCGAGCTGGCCGGTGAGGGCGCTGGTGTCGGCCCACAGGCCCCAGGAGAGGGAGGTGGTGGGCAGTCCGGCGGCGCGGCGGCGGTGGGCGAGCGCGTCGAGGTAGGTGTTGGCGGCGGCGTAGTTGGCCTGCCCGGCGTTGCCGAAGACTCCGGCGCCCGCCGAGAACAGCACGAGGTCGGCGAGGTCGAGGTCGCGGGTGAGGCGGTCGAGGTTGCGGACGGCGTCGGCCTTGGGGGCGAGGACGGTGCGCAGCCGGTCGGGGGTGAGGGCTTCCAGGGCGCCGTCGTCGACGGTGCCCGCGGCGTGCACGACGGCGGTCAGGGGGTGTTCGGCCGGGACGGCGGCGAGCAGCGCGGCGAGGGCGTCGGGGTCGGCCGCGTCGCAGGCGGCGACGGTGACCTCGGCGCCGGACTCGCGCAGTTCGGCGGCGAGTTCGGCGGCGCCGGGGGTGTCGGGTCCGCGCCGTCCGGTGAGGAGGAGGTGGCGCATGCCGTGCCGGGTGACGAGGTGTCGGGCGAGGATGCCGCCGAGGACACCGGCGCCGCCGGTGACCAGGACGGTGCCCTCGGGGTCCCAGGTGCGCGGCAGGGTGAGGACGATCTTGCCGTAGTGCTTGGCCTGCGCCATGTGCCGGAACGCGGCGCGGGAGTGGCGGATGTCCCAGGTGACGGTGGGCAGCGGGGTGAGGGCTCCGGTCGCGAAGAGGTCCGTGAGGTCGCGGAACATCTCCTGGATGCGGTCCTCGCCCGCCTCGCGCAGCTCGTACGCCTGGTAGAGGGCGACGGCCGGGTGGTCGGCGGCGACCTGTCCGGGGTCTCGGACGTCGGTCTTGCCCATCTCGACGAGGCGGCCGCCGGGGGCGAGCAGGCGCAGGGAGGCGTCGATGAACTCGCCCGCGAGGGAGTTGAGGACGACGTCGACGCCGCGTCCGCCGCTGGTGGCGCGGAAGCTGTCCTCGAAGTCGAGGGTGCGGGAGGAGGCGAGGCGGTCGCCGGCCCAGCCGTCGGCGCGCAGCAGGTCGCGCTTGTGGTCGCCCGCGGTGCCGTAGACGTCGGCGCCCCAGTGCCGGGCCAGTTGGGCCGCGGCCATGCCGACTCCGCCCGCGGCCGCGTGCACGAGTACGGACTCGCCCGCCTGCAGCTGGGCGAGGTCGCGCAGGCCGTAGTAGGCGGTGAGGTAGGCGACGGGCACGGAGGCGGCCTGGGCCCAGGTCCAGCCCTCGGGGGCGGGCGCGACCATGCGGGCGTCGGCGACGGCATGGGTGGCGAAGCCGCCGGAGACCAGGCCCATCACGCGGTCGCCGGGGGCGAATCCGGTGACGTCCGGTCCGACGGCGGTGACGACACCGGCCGCCTCGGCGCCCAGGAGCACGGCGGGGCCGGGGTACATGCCGAGCGTGTTGAGGACGTCGCGGAAGTTGAGTCCGGCGGCGCGCACCTCGATGACGAGCTGTCCGGCCGCGGGCGTGGTGAGGTCCTCGGGGCAGGGCACGAGGTCGAGCTTGTCGACGGAGCCCTTCTCGGGAATGTCGAGCCGCCAGGTGTCGGCGCCGGCGGGCACCGCGAGGACGTCGTCGCCGCGGGGGCGGGTCAGGCGCGGGGCGTGCGCGGTGCCCTGGCGGAGGGCGAGTTGCGGCTCCCCGGAGGCGAGGGCGGCGGGCAGTGCGAGCCAGGAGTCGGTGTGCGGGTCGAGGTCGGCCAGGACCAGGCGGCCCGGGTACTGGGACTGGGCGGAACGCACCAGCCCCCAGACGGCGGCGCCGCGCAGATCGTGTGCGGGGTCGCCGCTCGCGGTGGCGACGGCGCCGCGGGTGACGACGACCAGCGGGGTGGCGTCGGTGCGGTCGTCGGCGAGCCACTCCTGGACGGTGGCGAGCACCTCGTCGAGGACGGTGTCGGGGACGTCGGAGGCGCTGTCCCCGTCGGCGGCGGTCCCGGCGAACAGGACGGCGACGGACGGGAGTTGTGCGACGGCCTCGGAAACGGTGGCACGGCGGGGCAGCGGGTCGCCGCTGCCGTCGGGTGCGGTGGGCACGGCGGCGGGGTCGCCGAGAACGGCCCAGCCGGTGGCGTCGGGTGCGGTGGCGGGCGGGGCGACGGCGGTCCAGTCGAGCCGGAACAGCCAGTCGCGGGCGGCGCGGGCCGACGCGTCGAGGGTCTCGGCGGCGACCTCGCGGACGGTGAGCCGCTCGATGGCGGCGACGGGCGCGCCGGTGGGGTCGGTGAGGTGGACGGAGACGGTGTCCCGGCCGTCCGGGGAGACCCGTACCCGCAGAGCGGTCGCGCCGGTGGCGTGCAGCGCGACCCCGGACCAGGCGAACGGCACCACGGTGCGGCCGTCGGTGGCGCCGGGGGCGAGGTGGGCGGCGTGCAGGGCCGCGTCCAGGAGCGCGGGGTGGATGCCGAAGCGTCCGGCGTCGCCGGCGACCGCCTCGGGCAGGACGACCTCGGAGAACAGGTCGTCGCCGCGGCTCCAGACGGCGCGGACGCCCTGGAAGACCGGGCCGAATGCGTAACCGCGGTCGGCGAGCGTCTGGTAGAAGCCGTCCGAGGCCAGAGCGGTGGCGCCGCGCGGCGGCCACACGGTGAAGTCCTCGGGCCGCTCGACGGCGGGGGCGCCGGGTTCGACGAGCGTGCCCTGGGCGCGCAGGGTCCAGACGTCCTCGGTGTCGCCGTCCGGTCCGGTGGCGCGGGTGTGCACGGTGACGGGTCGGCTCCCGTCCTGGTCGGGTTCGCCGACGCCGATCTGGACCTGGACCTCGCCGCGCTCCTGGAGCACCACGGGTGCCTGGAGGGTGAGTTCGTCGACGCGGCCGCAGCCCAGGACGTCGCCGGCGCGGATCACGGACTCGACGAGCGCGGTGCCGGGGACGATCACGGTGCCGGACACGGCGTGGTCGGCGAGCCAGGGGTGGGTGCGCAGCGACCAGCGCGCGGTGGCCACCAGGCCGTCGCCGCCCGCGAGTTCAACGGAGGCGCCGAGCAGGGGGTGGTCCGGCGAGTCGAGTCCGGCGGAGCTGACGTCGCCGCCGAGGTCGGCGAAACGCGGCCAGTAGTGCTGCCGTTGGAAGGGGTAGGTGGGGAGGTCGACGCGGCGGGTCCGGACACCGTCCCAGTGGACGCCCCAGTCGACGTCCGCACCGAGCGCCCACGCCTCGCTCAACGAGAGAGTGAAACGCTCCAAACCACCCTCATCACGCCGCAACGTACCCACCACACCCGCACGCACCCCCACATCCTCAATCGTCTCCTGAACACCCGTCGCCACCACCGGATGCGCACTGATCTCCGCAAACACCTGAAAACCATCAGCCAACAACGCACGCGTCGCCGCCTCGAACTCCACCGTCCCCCGCAAATTCCGATACCAATACGCACCATCCAACCCACCCATGTCCATCACAGAACCCGACACCGTCGAATAGAACGGCACCCCACCCGAACGCCCCACCACCGGAGAAAGCAACTCCGCCAACTCACCCTCAATACGCTCCACATGAGCAGAATGAGACGCATAATCCACCGCAACCCGACGAACCCGAACCCCCAACCCCTCACACCGCTCCACAAAAACATCCAACGCATCCCCATCACCCGACACCACCACCGACGACGGCCCATTCACCGCCGCCACACCAATACGACCCCCGAACTCCCCCAACAACGACCGCACTTCCTCCACACCCCGACCCACCGAAACCATCCCACCCAAACCCGAAAGAGCCCGCAACGCCCGCGACCTCAACGCAACAACCCGCGCACCATCCTCAACCGACAAACCACCCGCCACCACCGCAGCAGCAATCTCACCCTGCGAATGACCCACCACCGCAGCAGGCTCCACACCACCCACACGCCACACCTCAGCCAACGACACCATCACCGCCCACAAAGCAGGCTGCACCACATCAACCCGCTCCAACGACGCAGCACCCTCAGCCCCCTTCAACACATCCAACAACGACCAATCCGTAAACGCCTCCAACGCAACAGCACACTCAGCAATACGCGACGCAAACACCGACGACGAAGCAAGCAACTCCACCGCCATACCCACCCACTGAGAACCCTGACCCGGGAAAACGAACACCACACCACCGGAACCCTCACCCGCGGTCGCCTCGACGACCCGGGCGGACGCCTCGCCCGCGGCCAGCGCGTCGAGACCGGCCAGGAAGGTGTCGGTGTCCCGGCCGACGACGACGGCACGCCGGTCCATCGGCGCCCGGGTGACGGAGAGGGCGTGGGCCACGTCCAGCGGCGCGGCGCCGGAGGCGCGCACCCGAGTGGCCAGCCGCGCCGCCTGCTCGGCGAGCGCGTCGCCGGTCTTCGCGGAGATCACCCAGGGCAGCCAGCGGCCGTCGGCGTCCGCACCGGCGCCCGCACCCGCGGAAACGTCGGCGGACTCGGCGTCCGCACCGACCGGCTCGGCCTCCTCCTCGGCCCGGTCCTCGGCCGGCGCCTCCTCCAGAACGAGGTGGCCGTTGGTGCCGCTGATGCCGAAGGAGGAGATGCCGGCCCGGCGCGGCCGGCCCGTCTCCGGCCACGGGGTGGCCTCGGTGAGCAGCCGGACCGCGCCGCTCGACCAGTCGACGACGGGGGTCGGGTTGGTGATGTGCAGGCTCCTGGGCAGCACGCCGTGCTCCATCGCCAGGACCATCTTCATCATTCCGGCGACACCGGCGGCGGCCTGGGTGTGGCCGATGTTCGACTTCAGGGAGCCGAGCAGCAGCGGCTGCCCGGGAGCGCGGTCCCGGCCGTAGGTGGCGAGGATGGCCTGCGCCTCGATGGGGTCGCCGAGCGGGGTGCCGGTGCCGTGCGCCTCGACGACGTCGACCTCGCCCGCGGTGAGCCCGGCGTTGGCGAGGGCCTGCCGGATGACGCGCTGCTGGGAGGGGCCGTTGGGCGCGGTGAGGCCGTTGGACGCGCCGTCCTGGTTGAGAGCGGAACCGCGCACCACCGCGAGAACCGGATGACCGTTGCGACGCGCGTCCGACAGACGCTCCAGCAGGACCAGACCGACGCCCTCGGCGAAGCCCATGCCGTCGGCGCCCTCGGCGAACGCCTTGCAGCGACCGTCGGCGGCGAGACCGCGCTGCCGGGAGAACTCGACGTACGGCTCGGGCGTGGACATGACGGTGACACCGCCGGCCAGGGCCATCGTGCACTCACCGGTGCGCAGCGACTGAAGCGCCAGGTGCAGCGCGACCATGGACGAGGAGCAGCCGGTGTCCATGGTGACGGCGGGGCCCTCGAAGCCGTACGTGTAGGAGAGCCGGCCCGAGGCGATGCTGGAGGCGTTGCCGGTCATCAGGTGACCGGCCAGCTGCTCCTGGGCGGCGGCGCCGCCGAGCCTGACCTGGTAGTCGGTGGTGATGCTGCCGATGAAGACACCGGTGGCGCTGTTGCGCAGGGTCTGCGGGTCGATGCCGGCGCGCTCGAACGTCTCCCAGGACGTCTCCAGCAGAAGCCGCTGCTGCGGGTCCATTGCGAGCGCCTCGCGCGGCGAGATCCCGAAGAAGGCCGGGTCGAATCCGGCGACGTCCCGGATGAAGCCGCCCTCGCGGCTGTAGGTGGTGCCCTGCCGCTCGGGGTCCGGGTCGTACATCGCGTCGAGGTCCCAGCCGCGGTCCTCGGGCGGGGTGGAGACGACGTCGAGTTCGGCCGCCACGAGGTCCCAGAGTTCCTCGGGCGAGGTGACGCCGCCGGGGAAGCGGCAGGCCATGGCGACGACGGCCATCGGCTCGTCGGTGACGCCCGCGGAGACCACCACGGGCTGGGCGGCGGGGCGTTCGTCGCCCAGCAGCAGGCTGCGCAGGTGGGCGGCGACCTCGGTGGTGTTGGGGTAGTCGAAGAGGAGCGTGGTGGGGAGGGCGACGTCGGTCGCGGCGGTGATGCGGTTGCGGACCTCGACGGCGGTCAGCGAGTCGAACCCGAGGTCCTTGAAGGCGCGGTTGACGTCGATGGCGTCCGGTGAGGAGTGGCGCAGCGCGGTGGCGACCTCCGCCCGGATCAGGTCGGTGAGCAGGCGGTCCTGTTCCGCGGGGGCGAGGCCGCGCAGCCGCTCGCGCAGGGCGTGGGTGTCGGGAGCGGTGGCGGCGGCCGACTCCAGGGCGCGACGGACCTCGGGCAGGTCACCGAGGAGCGGGCTGGGCCTGGCCGCGGTCAGCACGGCCGCGTAGGACTGCCAGTCGACGTCGACGACGGTGGCGTGCGGTACGCCCTCGGCGACGGCGGCGCGCAGCGCGGCGACGGCGGTCTCGGGGGCCATCGGGGCGAGTCCGTCGTGGCTCATGCGATCGGCGAGCACGTCGGCGGTGGCCATGCCCGCGTCGGCCCAGGGACCCCACGCGACGGAGGTGACGGGCAGCCCGGCGGCGCGGCGCTGTTCGGCGACGGCGTCCAAGTAGGCGTTGGCGGCGGCGTAGTTGGCCTGTCCGGCGTTGCCGAGGACGCCGACGATCGACGAGAACAGCACGAACATCGTCAGATCGTGACCGCGGGTCAGCTCGTCGAGGTTCGCGGTGCCGAGGGTCTTGGGGCGCAGTACGGCGTCGAAGCGGTCCGGGGTGAGGCCGTCGAGGACACCGTCGTCGAGGACGCCGGCGGCGTGCACGACGCCGGTCAGCGGCAGGTCGGAGGGGAGCGAGTCGAGGAGCCGGGCAAGCTGGTCGCGGTCGGCGACGTCGCAGTCGGCGACGGTGACCCGGGCGCCGAGGCCCTCCAGATCGCGGACGAGGTCGACGACGCCGGGTGCGTCGGCGCCGCGGCGACTGGTGAGGACGAGGTGGCGGGTGCCGGAGGCGGCGAGCGAGCGGGCGACGTGCGCGCCGAGCGCGCCGGTGCCGCCGGTGACCAGGACGGTGTCGTGGGCGTCCCAGCCGCCGATGCCGTCGTCGTCGGCGCCGGGGGCGTCGGTGGCGGACGCGTCGGCCGCGGTGTCGGCCGCGGACGCGTCGGGGGCCTCGGTGGCGGGGGCCGGGTCGGGCAGGGGCATCCGGGCGAGGCGGCGCACATGGGCGCCCGAGGGCCGTACGGCGATCTGGTCCTCGGTGCCGCCGAGGAGCGCGGCGAGCCGGGACAGGGTGCGGGCGTCGGGCGCGGCGGGCAGGTCGACGAGACCGCCCCAGCTGTCGGGGAGTTCGAGGGCGACGGACCGGCCGAAGCCCCAGGTCTCGGCCTGGACCGGCGAGGTCAGCGGGTCGCGGCTGTCGACTGCGACGGCGCCCCGGGTGAGGGCCCAGAGGCGGGCTCCGCTGCCGGACAGGGCATGCACCAGGTCCTTGGCGGCGGCGAGGCCGCGCGGCAGGGCGGGGTGGTCGGGGTGGGGGCGCTCGTCGAGGGCGAGCAGGGAGAGCACACCGGTGGTGTCGGGGCCGTCGAGGAGCGCGGCGAGGGCCGCGGTGTCCTCGTCGCCGGTGAGGTCGTGGCGCTCGACGCGCAGGCCGCGGGCGGTGAGGGCGCCGAGGACGGTGGCCACCCACGGGTCGTCGGCGTGGCCGGCCGGGACGAGGGCGGGCCAGCGGCCGTCGGGGACCGCGCCGTCGGCACCGGTGAGGGGGGACCAGGTGACGCGGTAGCGCCAGGAGTCGAGGGTGGAGAAGAGGGTGCGTCGGCGGCGCCAGGTGGCGAGTGCGGGCAGGAGCGTACCGAAGGCCTCGACATCGTCGCCGGTGACCTCCAGTACGGAGGACAGACGGGTGATGTCACCGCTCTCGACGGCGGCCCAGAAGTCGCCGTCGGCCGCGTTCCCGGTGGCCGCGGTGGCGGCCGACTCGGCGGGGGTCAGCCAGTACCACTCGCGCTGGAAGGGGTAGGTGGGGAGGTCGACGCGGCGGGTCCGGGCACCGTCCCAGTGGACGCCCCAGTCGATGTCCGCACCGAGCGCCCACGCCTCGCTCAACGAGAGAGTGAAACGCTCCAAACCACCCTCATCACGCCGCAACGTACCCACCACACCCGCACGCACCCCCACATCCTCAATCGTCTCCTGAACACCCGTCGCCACCACCGGATGCGCACTGATCTCCGCAAACACCTGAAAACCATCAGCCAACAACGCACGCGTCGCCGCCTCGAACTCCACCGTCCCCCGCAAATTCCGATACCAATACGCACCATCCAACCCACCCATGTCCATCACAGAACCCGACACCGTCGAATAGAACGGCACCCCACCCGAACGCCCCACCACCGGAGAAAGCAACTCCGCCAACTCACCCTCAATACGCTCCACATGAGCAGAATGAGACGCATAATCCACCGCAACCCGACGAACCCGAACCCCCAACCCCTCACACCGCTCCACAAAAACATCCAACGCATCCCCATCACCCGACACCACCACCGACGACGGCCCATTCACCGCCGCCACACCAATACGACCCCCGAACTCCCCCAACAACGACCGCACTTCCTCCACACCCCGACCCACCGAAACCATCCCACCCAAACCCGAAAGAGCCCGCAACGCCCGCGACCTCAACGCAACAACCCGCGCACCATCCTCAACCGACAAACCACCCGCCACCACCGCAGCAGCAATCTCACCCTGCGAATGACCCACCACCGCAGCAGGCTCCACACCACCCACACGCCACACCTCAGCCAACGACACCATCACCGCCCACAAAGCAGGCTGCACCACATCAACCCGCTCCAACGACGCAGCACCCTCAGCCCCCTTCAACACATCCAACAACGACCAATCCGTAAACGCCTCCAACGCAACAGCACACTCAGCAATACGCGACGCAAACACCGACGACGAAGCAAGCAACTCCACCGCCATACCCACCCACTGAGAACCCTGACCCGGGAAAACGAACACCACACCACCGGCACCCTCACCCGCGGTGCCGGTCACGGTGGCGGGCGAGGACTCTCCGGCGGCCAACGCGTCGAGCCCGGTGAGCAGTTCGCCGGTGGTGCGGCCGACGACGGCCGCACGGTGGTCCATGGCGACACGGGTGACGGACAGGGCGTGGGCCACGTCGAGGGCGCCGGCGTCCGAGGAGCGGACGGCGTCGGCGAGCCGGGCGGCCTGCTCGCGGACCGCCGTACGGGTCTTCCCGGAGATCACCCAGGGCAGCCAGCGGCCGTCGGCGCCCGTGCCGGCGTCCAGCCTGGCCGGGTCGGCGTCCACCGCTACGGGCTCGGCCTCCTCCTCGACCCGCTCCTCGGCGGGTGCCTCCTCCAGGATGAGGTGCGCGTTGGTGCCGCTGACACCGAAGGAGGACACTGCGGCCCGGCGCGGACGGCCGGTCTCGGGCCAGGCGGTGTGGTCGGTGAGGAGCTCGACACCGCCGTCCGCCCAGTCGGCGTGCGGGGTCGGCGCGTCGATGTGGAGGCTCTTGGGGAGGGTGCCGTGCCGCATGGCCTGCACCATCTTGATGACGCCCGCGACACCCGAAGCGGCCTGTGTGTGGCCGGTGTTGGACTTCAGGGAGCCGAGCAGCAGCGGCTGGGCGTCGCCCCGGTCGCGTCCGTAGGTGGCGAGGAGCGCCTGGGCCTCGATGGGGTCGCCGAGAGTGGTGCCGGTGCCGTGCGCCTCGACGACGTCGACCTCGCCCGCGGAGAGGCCGGAGTCGATGAGGGCCTGGCGGATCAGGCGCTGCTGGGAGGGGCCGTTGGGCGCGGTGAGGCCGTTGGAGGCACCGTCCTGGTTGAGAGCGGAACCGCGCACCACCGCGAGAACCGGGTGACCGTTGCGGCGCGCGTCGGACAGACGCTCCAGCAGGACCAGCCCGACACCCTCGGACCAGCCGGTGCCGTCGGCGCCCTCGGCGAACGCCTTGCAGCGACCGTCGGCGGCGAGACCGCGCTGCCGGGAGAACTCGGTGAACATCTTCGGCGTCGACATCACGGTGGCGCCGCCCGCGAGGGCGAGAGAGCTCTCCCCCTGGCGCAGGGACCGGACCGCGAGGTGGAGCGCGACCAGCGAGGAGGAGCAGGCGGTGTCGACGGTGACGGCCGGGCCCTCGAAGCCGTACGTGTAGGAGAGCCGGCCCGAGGCCACGGCAACGGTGTTGCCGGTCAGGAGGTGTCCGGCGACCTCCTCCTGGCGGCCCCGGGAGGCGCCGTCGTAGTCGCCGTGCCCGGTGCCGACGAAGACGCCGGTGCTGCTGCCGGTGAGGGTGTCGGGGACGATCCCGGCACGCTCCAGCGCCTCCCAGGACGTCTCCAGCAGAAGCCGCTGCTGCGGGTCCATGGCGAGCGCCTCGCGCGGCGAGATCCCGAAGAAGGCCGGGTCGAACTCGCCCGCGGTGTGCAGGAATCCGCCCTCGCGCGTGTACGTGGTGCCGTGGTGCGCGGGGTTCGGGTGGAACAGTCGGTCCAGGTCCCAGCCGCGGTTGTCGGGGAACGCGGAGATGGCGTCGACACCCTCGCGGGCCAGGTCCCACAGATCGTCGGGGGTGCGGACACCGCCCGGGTAGCGGCAGGCCATGCCGACGACGGCGATGGGCTCGCGATCGCGGTCCTCGGCCTCGCTCAGCTGCTGCCTGGCCTCCTGAAGGTCGGCGACAGCCCGCTTCAGATACGCGCGGAGCTTGTCCTCGTTCGACATCAGGTAGCCCACCTCTCCATGAGATTCCGGAAACGCGAAGTTCGACGAACGGCGATCTCCGAACTCCACGACCCGACCGTTCCGAAGGCCAGTCTGGCGATCTCGGACTGCGTGTTTCCCTAGAGCATGGGGACGTTGCGGACGTACGGGGCCCGGCTGCGGGCGGTACGGGCGCGGAGGACTGGTGATTTCCCTCGACTGTTTTCGCTAACGGCGGGCGCCGCCGGGGCCGGTGTCGGAAGTTTCCGGCGGTTCGGCGTTTGCGGGAGCACGCCGAAGGCCCGGGACCGGCCGCAGCGCGACGGTCCCGGGCCTTCGGGGGAACGTGTTCCTCAGCCGGCCGGCACCGTCGTCGTCCGCGCTTCCGCGCGGTCCTCCAGTGCGGTGAGCCACTCGTGGACGAGGTCGGCGGCGGGCCCCGAGTCCTCACGGATGAGGGACAGATGGTCGGAGTCGAGGGGCAGAACGTCCGCGCCCGGAACGACCGGGACGAGGAGCCGCTCGGGGTCCGGCGCGGGGACGCCCTCGATGAGCGCCCGGGTGCACTTGATCTCCAGGACGGGCGCGCTGGTGGGCTGCACATCCAGGGAGTTGAGGAGCACCATCCAGCGACCCATCGCCGAGAGCCTCGAGTTGGTCAGGCGCACCGGGGAGTCGTCGACGGCGGTGAAGTTGAACTTCATCATGCCGTTGTAGTCGACGCCCTCGTCGCTGTTGTGCTGGATGCTGAGGGTGTCGAGGAGCACGACGGCGGTGGGGCGGATGCCCCAGGTGCTCTCCAGGACACCTGCCGCCGCGTAGGCCAGGGAGCCGCCGGAGGAGTGGCCGACGAGCACGAAGGGATTGCCGTCGGCGGCCTGGAGGGCGCTCTCGGCGATGACCCGGGCGGCAGCGGCGGCGTGGGCGGGCAGCGCCTCACCGGTGTTGAAGCCGACGAGCGGCAGGGCTGCGACGTTGCGGCGTCCTCGGAAGTGCCCGGAGAGGGTGGCGTACTGGTGGACGCCACCGTTGGCGGTGGGCGCGCTGACGCAGACCAGCCGGGTGGCGGCAGGTCCCTCGGCGAGCGTCACCGGCCAGGGCAGGTCCTCCAGTTCGGCGGTGACCTCGAAGGAGGGGCGGAGTGCGGCGACGGTGGCGAGCATCCGCTGCGCCTCGCGCAGCTTGCCCTGGGCGAGGCCGTCGAGGAAAAGGCGCTCCATGGAGTCGTTCTCGGTGGGGCCGCCGGCCGCGCCGGTCTGCGGGGCCGCGCCGCCCTGGGCACCGAGTTCGGTGCGCAGCCAGGCGGTGAGGCCGTTCGGGGAGCCGCTGTCGTAAACGATGCTGGCGGGCAGCTGGAGGCCGGTGACCTCGCTGAGCCTGCGGCGCAGTTCGATGCCGATCAGGGAGTCGAAGCCGAGTTCGAGGAAGTCGCGCTCAGGGTCGATCTCGGTCGGGTCGGTGTGGCCGAGCAGTTCGGCGGAGCAGGCGATGACCAGGTCCAGCAGGGCGCTCTCCTGGTCGGCGGCGCCGAGCGAGGCGAAGCCCTCGCGGAAGGAGGCCGCGTCGAGGCCCCGGGCCGGAGCGGCGGCCGAGGCGGTCCGGCGCGGGGCGGTGACCAGTCCGCGCATCAGCGGCGGCACCTCGTCGGCGTGGACGGCGGCCGGGGGCGTGCCGAGGGTGGTGGCGACCACGAACGGGGTACGGCGGGCCAGCGCCGCGTCGAGCAGTTCGAGCGCGCGGTCGCCGGGCAGGGCGTCGATGCCGCGGGAGCGGATGCGCTGACGTCCGGCGTCGGTGAGGAGCTCGCTCGCCATGCCGTCGTCGAGGTCCCAGGCGCCCCAGGCGACGGACAGGGCGGGCAGGCCCTGGGCGGCGCGGTACTGGGCGAGGGTGTCCAGGAAGAGATTGGCGGCGACGTAGTTGGCCTGGCCGGCGCGGGCCGTGACACCGGAGATGGAGGAGTAGAGGACGAACGCGTCGAGGTCGAGGTGGCGGGTGAGGTCGTGCAGATGCCAGGCGGCGTCGGCCTTGGGGCTCAGCACACCGGCGAGGCGCTCGGGGGTGAGGGAGGTGACGACGGCGTCGTCGAGGGCCCCGGCCGCGTGGACGATCCCGGTCAGGGGATGGTCGGCGGGCACGTCCTCCAGGAGGGCGGCCAGGGCTGCCCGGTCGGTGACGTCGCAGGCGGCCACGGTGACGTGGGCGCCCGACTCGCGCAGTTCGGCGGCGAGTTCGTCGGCGCCGGGGGCCTCGGTGCCGCGCCGTCCGACCAGCAGCAGCCGGGTGACGTGGTGCTCGGCGACGAGGTGGCGGGCGGTGAGCGCGCCGAGGGTGCCGGTCCCGCCGGTGATGAGGACAGTGCCGCCGCGGGCGCCGCCGAAGAGGTCGGGCCTCTCGGGTCCGTCCTGGTCCCCGGCGGGCGGGGGCAGTTGGGCGAGGCGGCCGACGAGGAGCCGGCCGGAGCGGACGGCGTTCTGCGGTTCGTCGGCGGCGAGGATCTCCTCGAGGGGCAGCGCGGTGCCAGGTTCGAGGTCGACGAGGGTGAGGCTGCCCGGGTGTTCGGCCTGGGCGGTGCGGACCAGGCCCCAGACCGCGGCGCCCGCGAGGTTGTCCGCCGGGTCGCCGGTCGCGGCATCGACGACCCCGCGGGCCACGAAGACGAGCCGGGCGCCCGCCGGCCGGGGTGCGGCCAGCCACTCCTGGAGCAGGGCGAGGGTGGCGCGGGTCGCCCCGTGAGCGGCGGCGACCGGGTCGTCGCCGCTGTCGGGCACGGGCACGAGGACGACGGTGCCGTCCTCGGTGACCTCGTCGAGCGAGGCGAGGGTGGTGCCGGTGCCGAAGGGGTCGGCGCCCAGGCCGGCGCGGGGGCCGGGGGCGGATGCGCCGCCGGGATCGGCGGGCACCCAGTCGAGGCTCAGCAGGCACGCCCGATCGGTGGCGCCGGGGCCGAGCAGCCGGGCGGCGGACGAGGGGCGCAACGCGAGCGCGCCGACCGACAGCACGGGGCGTCCCGCGGAGTCGACGGCGGCGAGGGAGACGGTGTCCTCGCCGCCCTTGCCGATGCGCACCCGCAGCCGGGAGGCACCGGAGGCGTGCAGGGTGACGTCGGACCAGGAGAACGGCAGCAGCCCCTGGTCGGCGTCCTTGAGGTCGACGTACTCCACCGCGTGCAGAGCGGCGGTGAGCAGCGCGGGGTGCATCCCGAAGAAGGCGGCGTCGTCGGCCCGGGCGGGCAGTTCCAGCTCGGCGAAGACGTCGTCGCCGCGGGTCCAGGCGGCGCGCAGCCCCTGGAAGACGGGTCCGTACTCGGTGCGCTCGTAGAAGCCGGTGAGGTCGACGGGGGTGGCGTCGGCGGGCGGCCAGGCGCTCTCCTCGAAGGGCACCCCGTGCTCGCCGGGAACGAGAACGCCGTCGGCGTGCTGGGTCCACGGCTCGTCGGCGGGCGCGTCGGCGGGCCGCGAGTGGATGCCGAGGGGGCGTCCCCCGGAGGCGTCGGGGGTGCCGACGGTGACCTGGACGGCGACGGCGGCCTTCGGATCGAGAGCGAGAGGCGTGGTGAGGACGAGTTCCTGGACCCGGCCGCAGCCGACCTGGTCACCGGCGCGGACGGCCATTTCGAGGAAGCCGGTGGCGGGGAAGAGAACATGGCCCCCCATCGTGTGGTCCACGAGCCAGGGGTGGGTGCGCAGCCCGACCTGCCCGGTGAGCAGGACGCCCTCGGACCCGGCGAGCGAGACGGCGGCGCCGAGCAGCGGGTGCTGGGCCGGAGTGAGTCCCGCGCCGGGGATGTCGACGGCGTGGGCGAGCGGACGGGGCCAGTAACGGCGGTGCTGCCAGGCGTAGGTGGGCAGATCGGTGCGGTGGGCGCCGGTGCCCTCGAACCAGGCGGGCCAGTCGATCCGGACACCGGACACGTGCATCTGGGCGAGGCCGGTGAGCAGTGCGTCCTGTTCCGGCCGCTGGGCGCGCAACGCGGGTACGGCCACGGTGCCGGCGGCGTCGGTGGAGTCGAGGGTCTGCCGGGTGAGGGCGGTGAGGACTCCCCCGGGCCCGACCTCCAGGAACACGTCCGCACCCGCGTCGGCGAGCGCACGCACCCCGTCGGCGAACCGCACGGTGCCACGCACATGCTCCACCCAGTAGCCGGCGGTGCTCAGTTGACCGGGCTCGGCGAGGGCACCGGTGACGTTGGAGACGACCGGGATCTTCGGCTCGGCGTACGTGAGCCCCTCGGCGACCTCGCGGAACGCGTCGAGCATCGGGTCCATCAGAGCCGAGTGGAAGGCGTGACTGACCGAAAGACGCTGCGTCTTGCGACCCTCGGCCGCGAACTCCGCGCCCAGCGCCAGGACTTCGACCTCCGGCCCCGCGATGACGACGGAGTCGGGTCCGTTGACGGCGGCCAGCGAGACGGCGTCGCTCAGACGACCGTTGACCTCCGCCTCGGTCGCCTGGACGGCCACCATGGCGCCACCGGACGGCAGTTCCTGCATCAGACGGGCACGCGCGGAGACCAACGCACACGCATCGTCGAGTGAGAACACCCCGGCGACGTGCGCGGCGGCAATCTCACCGATCGAGTGACCGGCCACGAACTCCGGCCGCACACCCCACGATTCGACCAACCGGTAGAGCGCGACCTCGACGGCGAACAGTGCGGGCTGTGTGTAGCCCGTGGAGTCGAGCCGCTCGTCCTCCTCGGCGAACAGCACCTCCCGCAGCTCCGGAACTTCCAGACGCGCCAACGCCGCGTCCAACGCCTCCGCGAACACCGGGAAACGACCGTACAGTTCACGACCCATCCCGGCCCGCTGCGAACCCTGACCCGAGAACAACACCGCAAGCGAACGCTCCACGGCACGACCCCGCGCCACCTCCACCGGACCACCGTCAACACCCTGCACACCCGCCAGCAGCACCGCCCGGTACTCGAAGGAGGAACGACCGGTGGCCAACGAGAGGCCGACGTCCAGCGCGGAGGCGCCGGTGACGGACGTGACGCGGGCGAGCTGGGCGTCCAGGGCGTCGCGGGTCTTCGCGGAGACCGTCCAGGGGACGACGGTGGGGGTGGCGGTCGGCTTCTCGGGTTCGCCGTCGGCCGGTTGCGCGTCCGGCGCCTGCTCGATGACGACGTGGGCGTTGGTGCCGCTGATGCCGAAGGACGACACACCGGCACGGCGCGGGCGGCCGGTCTCCGGCCACGCGTGACGCTCGGTGAGGAGTGCGACGTTGCCCGCGCTCCAGTCGACGTGCGTGGACGCCTCGCCGATGTGCAGGGACTTGGGCAGGACACCGTGTCGGATGGCGAGGATCGTCTTGATGACGCCCGCGACACCGGCGGCGGCCTGCGAGTGGCCGATGTTGGACTTCACCGAGCCCAGCAGCAGCGGACGGTCCTCGGGGCGGTCCTGACCGTAGGTGGCCAGCAGCGCCTGCGCCTCGATCGGGTCGCCCAGGGGGGTGCCGGTGCCGTGTGCCTCGACGGCGTCGACGTCGGCGGAGGAGAGTCCGGCTCCGGCCAGCGCCTGCCGGATCACCCGTTGCTGGGACGGCCCGTTCGGCGCCGTGAGGCCGTTGGACGCGCCGTCCTGGTTGACGGCGGAGCCGCGCAGTACGGCGAGGACCTCGTGACCGTTGCGCCGTGCGTCGGAGAGCCGCTCCAGTACGAGGACGCCGGCGCCCTCGGACCAGCCGGTGCCGTCGGCGTCGTCGGCGAAGGCCTTGCAGCGGCCGCTGGTGGAGATGCCTCCCTGGCGGGTGAAGCCGGAAAATCCCATGGGCGTCGACATGACGGTGACGCCGCCCGCGAGCGCGAGGCCGCACTCCCCGTTGCGCAGGGCCTGTGCGGCCAGATGGATGGCGACCAGCGAGGCCGAGCAGGCGGTGTCGACGGTGACGGCGGGGCCCGCGAGGTCGAAGGCGTAGGACAGTCGCCCGGAGACAACGCTCGCGGTGAGGCCCGTGGTGGCGTGGCCCTCGGCGTCCTCGCGGGAGTTCATGACCACGCCGACGTAGTCGACGCCCGCGGTGCCGACGAAGACGCCGGTGCGGCTGCCGCGCAGCGACACCGGGTCGATACCGGCCCGCTCCACGGCCTCCCAGGACGTCTCCAGCAGGATGCGCTGCTGCGGGTCCATGGCGAGCGCCTCGCGCGGAGAGATCCCGAAGAACGAGGCGTCGAAGGCGGCCGCGTCGACAAAGCCGCCCTCACCCGCGGCGCTGCTTCCGGCGCCCTCGCCGTTGAGGGCGTCGAGGTCCCAGCCGCGGTCGGCGGGGAAGGGCGTGATGCCGTCGCGGCCCTCGTCGAGGAGGTTCCAGTAGTCCTCGGGGGAGTTCACCCCGCCGGGCAGCCGACAGGACATGCCGACGACGGCGATGGGCTCGCGCCCTCGGGCCTCGGCCTCCTCCAACCGCTTGCGGGTCTTGTGCAGATCGGCCGTGACCCACTTGAGGTAGTCGACGAGCTTCTTGTCATCGGGCATGACGGGTGGAACCTTCCTGTGGTGGATCAAGCTCGTCTCAGCGGTCGCCCAGCCGGCCCAGCTCGTTGTCGATGAACGCGAAGACGTCGTCGGCGCTGGCCGATTCGAAGTCGTCATCGACGGACGAGTGGGTCGGCTCCGGGGCGGCGCCGCGTACCTTGTCCAGCATCTGTCCGAGGCGCAGGGCGAGGCCCGCGCGGGTGATCTCGTCCGGGTCGCCCGCCGCGAACAGCGCTTCGAGCCGGTCGAGTTCGGTGAGGAGCGACGGCCCCTGCGGGGTGTCCTCGCCCACCAGCTCGGAGACGAAGTGCTCGGCGAGCGACGTGGGGGTCGGGTAGTCGAAGACCAGGGTCGCCGGCAGGCGCAGTCCGGTCGCGGTGGAGAGGTGGTTGCGCAGTTCCAGCGCGGTCAGGGAGTCCAGACCGAGGTCTCGGAACTCCTGGGTGATGTCGACGGACTTCGGGGAGGCGTGCCCGAGGACCCGTGCGGTCTGTTCGCGGACCAGGTCGGTGAGGTGCCGGACCCGTTCGGCCGCGCCGAGTTCGGCGAGCTTGGCACCGAGCGCTGCGGAGGCCCCTGCCGCGTCGGTGGCGGCTGCGGTGCGCCGCCCGCTGCGGACCATCGAGCGGAACAGCGGTGGCAGGTCCTCGATGGCGGCGCCGCGCATGGCACCGGCGGCGAGACCGACCAGGACGAGGAAGGTCTCGTCGGAGCCGCGCGCGATGTCGAACAGCTCGAGGCCCTGCTCGACCGGGAGCGGCGGGAGGCCGCCGGACTGCATGCGGCGCATGTCGGTGTCGGACAGCGTGCTGGTCATGCCGCCGTCGTGGGCCCACGGACCCCAGGCCAACGAGGTGCCGGCGAGGCCGAGTTCGCGGCGGTGGCGGGTGAGGGCGTCCAGGAAGGAGTTGGCGGCTGCGTAGTTGCCCTGGCCGGGGCTGCCCATGACGCCCGCGATGGACGAGAACGGCAGGAACGCGGCGAGGTCCAGGTGCCGGGTCAGCTCGTGCAGGTGCCAGGCGGCGTCCACCTTGGGCCGCATGACGTCGGCGAGTCGCTCCGGTGAGAGCGAGGCGATGATGCCGTCGTCGAGGATGCCCGCGGTGTGCACGATCGCGGTGAGCGGGTGCGCCGCCGGCACCGAGCCGATCAGGACGGCGGTGGCGTCGCGGTCGCTGGTGTCGCAGGCGACGACGGTGGCCTCGGCGCCCAACTCCCGCAGCTCGGCAGTGAGTTCGGCGGCGCCGGGCGCATCGGCGCCGCGTCGGCTGGTGAGCAGCAGATGGCGCATCCCGGCGGCGGCGAAGCGACGGGCGAGGTGTCCGCCGAGCGCGCCGGTGCCGCCGGTGATCAGTACGGTGCCGTCGGGGTTCCAGCGCGGCGGCATCGTCAGCACGATCTTGCCGACGTGCTTGGCCTGGCTCATGAAGCGGAACGCCTCACGGGCCCGGCGCACGTCCCACGTCCTGACCGGCAGCGGCGACAGCGCCCCCGCGGCGAAGAGTTCGAGGAGTTCGCCGAGGAGTTCCCTGTTGCGCTCGGGCCCGGCCTCGCCGAGGTCGAAGGCCCGGTAGCGGACGTCGCCCGTGGAGTGGGGGTCGCGGATGTCGGTCTTGCCCATCTCCAGGAACCGGCCGCCGGGGGCGGTGATCCGCAGCGACGCGTCGACGAACTCGCCCGCGAGCGCGTTCAGCACCACGTCCATCGCCGGGAACTTGTCCGCGAAGGACAGGTCGCGCGAGGAGGCGATGTGCTCGTCGTCGAGGCCCAGGGCCCGCAGCGCGTCCCACTTGGACTCGCTCGCCGTCGCGTACACCTCGGCGCCCAGGTGACGGGCGAGCTGGATCGCAGCCATGCCGACACCGCCGGCACCGGCGTGGATCAGCACCTTCTCCCCCGCCGACAGGCCGGCCAGATCGCGGAAGGCGTACAGAGCCGTCAGGAACACCAGCGGTACGGAGGCCGCCTCCTGCTGGGTCCAGCCGTCGGGCACACGGGCCAGGTAGTGCTGGTCGGCGACGACGACGGGGCCGAAGCCGCCGCCGACGGTGCCCAGGACCCGGTCGCCGACCGCGAGTCCGGTGACGGCCTCGCCGATCTCGGTGACCACACCCGCGGCCTCGGTGCCCATCGGGACCGACTCGCCGGGGTACATGCCGAGGGCGTTGAGGACGTCGCGGAAGTTGACGCCGGTGGCGTCCACGGAGACCCGGACCTCGTGCCCGCCGAGCGGCGCGAAGACCTCGGGGCAGGGGACGAGGGCCAGGTTGTCGAGGCTGCCCTTGCCCGTGGTGTCCAGACGCCACGGCACATGGGCCGGGGCGAGCAGACCGGGTGCGGTGGTGAGCCGTTCCAGCCGGCCGACGAGCGGGGCGCCGTCGCGGACGGCGAACTGGGCGTCTCCGGAGGCGAGGAGACCGGGCAGGTCGGGCAGCAGGGCGCGCAGCGCGTCCTGGTTGTCCGAGGCGCCGGCGGTGTCCAGGTCGAGCAGGACGAACCGGTCGGGGTTCTCGGACTGCGCGGAGCGCACCAGGCCCCAGGCCGAGGCGGCAGCCAGGTCGTGGACGGTCTCGGTGTCGGTGGCGGCGATCGCGCCGCGGGTGACGAAGACCATCCGGGAGTGGTCGAGCCCGTCGGTCGCCAGCCACCGCTGGAGCAGGTCCAGGGTGTGGGTGGTCAGCGCGTGGACCGCGCCCGGCACGTCGCGGCCGGGCCCGTACAGGTCGTCGCCGACGGCTCCGTCGAGCGGGACGAGGACGAAGTCGGGGACGCCGGAGGTGTCGCCCTCGGGGCCGGTGAGGTCGGTGAGGGTGGCGCCGAGGAGTTCACCGCCGAGGGTGGCGGCGGTCAGGCCCTCGGTGGGCTTGACGTCGGGGGCGGCCGTCCACTCGAGTCGGAAGACCGGCTCCTGGCCGCCGGTGGCGACCGGGGCGCTGGGCACGGTGGGCGCGCGCAGCACCAACGACTCGGCGGAGAGCACCGGGACGCCCTCGGCGTCGGCGGCGGTCACCCGTACCGACTCGTCGCCGAGCCGCAGGATGCGCACCCGGAGCGTGGTGGCGCCACGGGCGTGCAGGGAGACGCCGTTCCAGGCGAACGGCAGCAGCGGGTTGTCCGCGCTGCCGACACCGAGGTAGCCGTTGGCGTGCTGTACGGCGTCCAGGAGCGCCGGGTGCATCCCGAAGTACTGGGCGTCACCGGCGACTTCCTCGGGCAGGGCGACCTCGACGAAGGCTTCCTCGCCCCGGACCCACACCTGGCGCAGCCCCTGGAAGGAGGGCCCGTACTCGGTGCGGCTGTAGTCGCCGTCGAACTGGACGGAGACGGCGTCGGCGGGGGGCCAGACGGGCACTTCGAAGGTGTCGGCGCGCTCCTCGACAGCGAGGAGGCCGTCGGCGTGCCGGGACCAGGGTCCTTCGACGACGTCGGAGGGACGGGAGTAGAAGGTGATGGTGCGGGAGCCGTCGTCTTCGGGTGCGCCGATGACGACCTGGACGGAGGTCGGGACCTTCGCGTCGAGGACCATCGGGGCGGCGAGGACCAGTTCCTCCACCCGACCGCAGCCGACCTGGTCCGCGGCGCGGATCGCCATCTCCAGGTAGCCGGTGCCGGGCAGGATGACCGTGCCGCCGACCTTGTGGTCGAGCAGCCAGGGGTGCACGTTCAGCGAGATCTGGCTGGTGAAGAGGGCGGCCTCGGAGCCGGCGAGCGGAACGGACGCACCGAGCAGGGGGTGTTCGGCGGAGATCAGTCCGGCCGTGCTGATGTCGCCGGTGAGGGCGGCCGGGCGGGGCCAGTACCGCTCGCGCTGGAAGGCGTAGGTGGGCAGGTCGGTGCGGCGGGCGCCGGTGCCGTCGAACCAGTCGCTCCAGCGGACGCGTACGCCGTTGACGTGGAGTCCGGCCAGCGCGGTGAGCAGCGCGGTCTCCTCGTCGCGGTCCTTGCGCAGCGCCGGGAAGGCGACGGCCTCCTCGTGTCCTCCCTCGTCGAGGGTCTGCTGGGCGAGGGCGGTGAGGACTCCCCCGGGCCCGACCTCCAGGAAGGCGTTGACGCCGGCCCCGGTCAGGGCGCGGACCCCGTCGGCGAACCGGACGGTGCCGCGCACATGCTCCACCCAGTAGGCGGCCGTGCACAGTTGACCCGGTTCGGCGAGAGCGCCGGTGACGTTGGAGACGACCGGGATCTTCGGCTCGGCGTAGCTGAGCCCCTCGGCCACGGCGCGGAAGGCGTCGAGCATCGGGTCCATCAGCGACGAGTGGAAGGCGTGACTGACCGAGAGACGCTGGGTCTTGCGGCCCTCGGCCGCGAACTCCGCGCCCAGCGCGAGCACTTCGGCCTCCGGCCCCGCCAGGACCACGGAACCGGGCCCGTTGACGGCGGCCAGCGAAACGGCTTCGGTCAGACGCGGCGAGACCTCGGCCTCGGTCGCCTGGACAGCCACCATGGCGCCGCCGGACGGCAGTTCCTGCATGAAGCGGGCGCGGGCGGCGACGAGAGTGCAGGCGTCGTCCAGCGAGAAGACCCCGGCCACGTGTGCGGCGGCGATCTCACCGATGGAGTGACCGGCCACGAACTCCGGCCGCACACCCCACGACTCGACCAACCTGTAGAGCGCCACCTCGACGGCGAACAGCGCCGGCTGCGTGTGTCCGGTGGAGTCGAGCAGGGCGGCCTGCTCGGAACCCACCTCCGCGAACAGCACCTCCCGCAGCTCCGGCACGTCCAGACGGGCCAGCGCGGCGTCCAGCGCCTCCGCGAACACCGGAAAACGGTCGTACAGTTCACGACCCATCCCGGCGCGCTGCGAACCCTGACCCGAGAAGAGCACTGCGAGGGAGCGGTGGGCGGCACGGCCCCGGGCGGCCTCGACGGGCGCGCCGCCGGGTCCTGCGAGGAGCACCGCACGGTGGTCGAACAGGGCCCGACCGGTGGCGAGCGAGAAGCCCAGGTCGAGCGGGTCGGCGGTGTCGAGCGCGGTGACGGCCGACGCCTGTGCGTCCAGGGCCTGTTCCGACTTGGCGGAGACCGGCCACGGCACGACGGTCGGGGTGACCGTGCGGGCTGCGGGGGTCGCGGGCTCCTCCGGCGCCTCGGGCGCCTGCTCGATGATGGTGTGGGCGTTGGTGCCGCTGATGCCGAAGGAGGAGATGCCGGCCCGCCAGGGGCGTCCGGTCTCGGGCCACGCGGACTCCTCGGTGAGCAGCCGGATCGCGCCGGCCTCCCAGTCGACGTGCGTGGAGGGCCGGTCGACGTGCAGGGTGCGCGGCAGCACGCCGTTGCGCATCGCCATGACCGTCTTGATGATGCCGGCGGCACCGGCGGCGGCCTGGGTGTGGCCGATGTTGGACTTGATGGAACCCAGCAGCAGCGGACGGTCCTCGGGGCGGTCCTGGCCGTAGGTGGCCAGCAGCGCCTGCGCCTCGATCGGGTCGCCCAGCGGGGTGCCGGTGCCGTGGCCCTCGACGGCGTCGACGTCGGAGGTGGTGAGTCCGGCGCCGGCCAGCGCCTGCCGGATCACCCGTTGCTGCGACGGGCCGTTGGGCGCGGTGAGGCCGTTGGAGGCACCGTCCTGGTTGACGGCGGAGCCGCGGACCACGGCGAGGACCTCGTGGCCGTTGCGGCGCGCGTCGGAGAGCCGTTCGACGACGATCAGGCCGACGCCCTCGGACCAGCCGGTGCCGTCGGCCGCGTCGGCGTACGCCTTGCAGCGGCCGTCGGTGGAGAGGCCGTTCTGGAGGGTGAAGCCGGAGAAGCTGGACGGCGTGCTCATCATCGTGATGCCGCCCGCGAGGGCGAGGTCGCACTCGCCCGCACGCAGCGCCTGCATCGCCCAGTGCAGGGCGACCAGCGAGGAGGAGCAGGCGGTGTCGACCGTGACCGCCGGACCCTCGAGCCCGAAGGTGTAGGCGAGTCGCCCGGAGACGACGCTCGCGGCGAGACCGGTGCCGGCGTGGCCCTCCAGGTCCTCGCGGGAGTTCATGACGAGGGTGGAGTAGTCCTGGCCGTTGGTGCCGACGAAGACACCGGTGCGGCTGCCGCGCAGTCCGTCGGCGTCGATGCCGGAGCGTTCGAACGCCTCCCAGGTGGTCTCCAGGAGGAGCCGCTGCTGCGGGTCCATGGCGAGCGCCTCGCGCGGCGAGATCCCGAAGAACCCGGCGTCGAAGTCGGCGGCGCCCGAGAGGAATCCGCCGCGCAGGGTGGCGCTGCGGCCACGGCCGTCGGCGCCGCCGCTGGTCAGGGTGGCGAGGTCCCAGCCGCGGTCGTCGGGGAAGACCTCGACGCCGTCGCGGCCCTCGCTGAGCATCGCCCACAGGTCCTGCGGGGAGCGGACCCCGCCGGGCAGCCGGCAGGCCATCCCGACGATGACGACCGGGTCCTCGGCCAGCGCCGCGACGGCGGCCGGGTCGACGCCCCGGGCATCGGGTTCGCCGAGCAGCGCCGTGACGAGGTGCTGGGCGATCGCCTTCGCGGTCGGGTAGTCGTACACCGTGGTGGCGGGCATCCGCAGGCCGGTGGCGAGGGCGAGCCTGTTGGGCAGTTCGATCGCGGTGAGCGAGTCGAAGCCGAGGTCGCGGAAGTTCCGGTCGGGGGCGACGGCCTCCGGTCCGGGGTGGCCGAGGACGGCCGCCGCGTGCCTGCGCACCAGGTCCGTGAGGAGCCCGACCCGCTCGTCGGCGGGCAGCGGGCGCAGCCGCTCGGCGAGGCCGGATGCGGCGGTCCTGGTCCGGTCGCGGGTGTTCTCGGCGTCGGCCAGGGCCTGCCTGGCCTCCGGCAGATCGCGCAGCAGCGCGTTGCCGCGCATTCCGATCAGCCCGTCCAGGACCTGCGGCTGACGCGGGTCGAAGAGGACCGGCGCCGCCTCGGGCCCGGTGACGGCCTGCCGGAGTGCGGCGAGCGCCAGATCCGGGTGGACGGCGGGGTGTCCCGTGCCGGTCTGCTGGGGGCGCGGTGCGGCGGTGTCGTCGCCGATCCAGGCGCCCCAGCCGATGGCGGTGGCGGGCAGTCCGGCGGCGCGGCGCCGACGGGCGAGCGCGTCGAGGACCGCGGTGGCGGCGGCGAGGTTGGCCCGGCCCGCGGTGCCGATGGTGCCGGCGACGGACGAGCAGAGGACGAACGCGTCCAGGTCGAGGCCGCGGGTCAGCTCGTCCAGATGGAGGGCGGGCACTGTCCTGGCGTGGTGCAGAGCGGCGAACCGGTCCGGGGTGAGGTCGTCCAGTACGCCGTCGTCGACGACACCGGCCGCGTGCACGACCGCGGTGAGCGGGGTGGCGTCCGGGATGTCGGCGAGGACGGCGGCCAGGGCCTCCCGGTCGGCGGCGTCGCAGGCGACCAGGGTGACGTGGGCACCCAGTTCGGTGAGTTCGGCGCGCAGGGCGTCGGCGCCGGGGGCGTCCGGGCCGCGGCGGCTCAGGAGCACCAGGCGTTCGGTGCCCGCACCGGCCAGCCAGCGCGCCACGTGGGCGCCCCGGCCACCGGTGCCGCCGGTGACGAGAACGGTGCCGCGCGGCTGCCAACCCGCGTCGGGCGCGGTCTCGGTCGCGGGGACGAGCCTGCGGCCGAAGACGGCGGAGGCGCGGACGGCGACCTGGTCCTCGCCGTCGTGTCCGGTGAGTACGGCGGCGAACCGGCGGGCGGCCCGTTCGTCCAACTCGGCGGGGAGATCGACGAGACCGCCCCACACGGCGGGGTGTTCGAGCGCGGCGACCCGGCCCAGGCCCCAGAC
This sequence comes from Streptomyces sp. XM4193, assembly GCF_023072595.1. Lineage (GTDB taxonomy): Bacteria > Actinomycetota > Actinomycetes > Streptomycetales > Streptomycetaceae > Streptomyces. The sequence continues at coordinate 1,146 of NZ_JALLGK010000004.1, read as the reverse complement.
CGCGGCCTGCTCGGGCGCGGTCACGGCCTCGGTGCCCGCGACCGTCACCGCCCCTCGGGTCAGTGCCCACAGCGGGGCGCCGACCTCGGCGTCCAGCAGTGCCTGCACCAGTACCGCGGTGGGCGCCGCGGCGGTGTCGGGGGCCCCGGCGGAGTCGGCCAGGGCCAGCAGCGAGACCACGCCGGTGAGCGCGGCGCCGTCGGCGGCGAGGCCGCGCAACCGGGCGGCCAGAGCGCCGCGTTCGACGGTGTCCACGGTGAAGCGTACGAGGTCGGCACCGCCGCTGCCGACGGCGTCCAGGACGGCGGACGTCCACGGGTCGTCGGCGTGCGCGGCGGGCACCACGGCGAGCCAGGTGCCGGTCGGCGCGGGCGCGGCGGCGGGCAGCGACAGCGGCTTCCACGTCTCGCGGTGCCGGTTGGAGTCGACCATGGCCTGGTCGCGCCGCCTACGCCGCCAGGTGGAGAGGGCGGGCAGCACGGCGCCGAGGGCGTCGGTGTCCACGGCCAGGTCGGCGGCGAGGCTGGTCAGATCCTCGCCCTCGACGGCGGACCAGAACTCGCCGTCGAGGGGACCGGCGCCACCGGTGGCGGGATGCCGGGTGTCGGGCCAGAAGCGGGAGCGCTGGAAGGCGTAGGTGGGCAGTTCGACGCGACGGGCGCCGGTGCCGTCGAGGGCGGCGGCCCAGTCGACGCGTACGCCGGTGACATGGAGCCCGGCCAGCGCGGTGAGCAGCGCGGTCTCCTCGGCGCGCTCCTTGCGCAGCAGCGGCACGGCGACCGGGGCCTCGGTGTCGGCGGGGTCCGCGAGGTCGAGAGCGTCAAGGGTCTGCCGGGTGAGGGCGGTGAGGACTCCCCCGGGCCCGACCTCCAGGAAGGCGTTGACGCCGGTGTCGGCGAGCGCGCGGACCCCGTCGGCGAACCGTACGGTGCCGCGCACATGCTCCACCCAGTAGGCAGCGGTGCTGAGTTGACCCGGCTCGGCGAGCGTGCCGGTGACGTTGGAGACGACCGGGATCTTCGGCTCGGCGTACGTGAGCCCCTCGGCGACCTCGCGGAACGCGTCGAGCATCGGGTCCATCAGAGCCGAGTGGAAGGCGTGACTGACCGAGAGGCGCTGGGTCTTGCGGTCCTCGGCGGCGAACTC
>NZ_JALLGK010000003.1 GCF_023072595.1 Streptomyces sp. XM4193 | reverse complement strand
CAGGGACGGGGTATCAACATATCTGGCGTTGACTTTTGGCACACTGTTGAGTTCTCAAGGAACGGACGCTTCCTTTGTACTCACCCAATCTCTCGGGCTTTCCTCCGGGCTTCCCTTCGGTGTTTCCAACCTTACCAGAGTATTTCCGGCCCGATTTCCATCGGAGCGAATCTGCTCTGCGGGTGGGTGGAGACCCAATTCGCCTTGCGGCGGTGGCCGACACTAGCAGTTCGTTCGCGGGAGACATAATCGCCCGACGAAGAGCTTGAGAGTCGATTGGATGTGCTGACATTCCCCGTCCAAAGGGGTCTGCGTACGCACTGCCACTGCCGTGGGACGCGAGCGCGTCCCGGGGCAAGTGTGTGAACTTACTGCCCGCTGTGCAGCCGTGTCAAGGGGCGGTCGGGCATCGGCGCTTCGGGCCTGGTCACGAGTGGTGTTCAGGCAGCGGTCGGGCGGGCGGCTGCCAGGTCACCCGCGTCCAGATCGCCCGTGTTCCCCAGCCGAACTGCTCTCCGGCCGAGGGCGAACACGTAGAGGAGGAAGGCCGCTTCGGCGAGGGCGCCAATCGCGAGACGTGCCCAGGTCGGCAGGTCGGAGGGGGTCACGAAGCCCTCGATGACGCCGGAGACCAACAGCACCACTGCCAGCCCGAGGGCCATGCCCATCGCTGCTCGTCCCTCCTGCGCCAGCGCTGCCGTACGTCGACGGGGACCCGGGTCGATCACCGTCCAGCCGAGGCGGAGCCCGGTCCCGGCGGCGACGAAGACGGCGGTGAGCTCCAGCAGGCCGTGCGGTGCGACGAGTCCGAGGAAGACGTCCAGCCTGCCGGCGGCCGCCATCAGCCCGAGGCCCACGCCGAGATTGGCCGCGTTCAGCAGCAGGATCGCCACGACGGGGAGGCCGAGGAAGGCGCCGAACGCCAGGCAGAGCGCGGCGACTTGGGCGTTGTTCGTCCACACCTGTGCTGCGAACGAGGCGGCCGGGCTGCTGGAGTAGTACGTCTCGTACTGTCCGCCGGGACGTGTCATCTCGTGCAGCTCGCTCGGAGTCGCGAGCGCCGACCGGACCTCCGGATGCGCCGCGACCCACCAGCCGACCAGTACGGCGACGACGACGGTCAGGAGTGCGGTGGAGAGCCACCACCGTCTGGTCCGGTAGAGGGCTGCGGGGAAGCCGGTTGTGAAGAAGTCGGCGGCGTCCCGCCAGGCCGGGCGGCCCGGGCTGGTGACGGCGCTGCGGGCACGGGCGACCAGAGTGGTGAGGCGGGCGACGACCACGGGATCGGGCGCGCTGGAACGGACCTGGGAGAGATGTACCGCCGCACGCTGGTAGAGCTCGACGAGTTCGTCGACCTCGGCACCGGTGAGTCGGCGGCCCCGGCGGACGAGTCTGTCCAGCCGTTCCCACTCGGCGCTGTGAGTGGTCACGAAGACGTCCAGGTCCATGGTGAGAGCTTGGCAGAAGGGGACCGCGTCCGTCCGTGCGCATCGGTCGGCAGACTGTCCCCGACGGAGAGGACGCGTGGTGAGCGAACTGGTCACGGGCGATGCGGTGGTGCTCGGTCTGCAACCCGCACGACTGCCGAGCCGGGCGATCGCGGTGCTGATCGACCTTGCCGTGCTGTGGACGGCGTACGTACTGCTGACCGTGGTGCTGCTGACCGCGGTCTCCGGACTCGACGAGGCCGCGGCAGCGGCGGTGGCGGTCGGGCTGCTGCTGACGGTGCTCATCGGCGTCCCGGTGGCTGTGGAGACGCTGACCGCGGGCAGATCCCTCGGCAAGGTGGTGTGCGGTCTGCGAGTGGTGCGGGAGGACGGCGGACCGGTGCGGTTCCGGCACGCGCTGGTGCGCGGCCTCGTCGGCTTCGTGGAGCTTCAGATGACGGTGGGAACGGTCGCCTGCGCGGCTTCGCTGGTGTCGGCTCGCGGCCGGCGGCTCGGCGACGTGTTCGCGGGGACGCTCGTCGTACGGGAACGCTCGGGGGTGGCGGCCCGCAGGGCCGGTGGCGGTCGGTCGGCGCAAACGGAGGCGGAGGCCGTACGGCTGCACGGGCTGAACCTGTCCTCGGTGCCGGACTCGCTGTGGCTGGCGGTGCGCCAGTACCTGCTGCGGGCGCCCCAACTCGACCCTGCGGTGCGGCAGTCGATGGGTGAGCGGCTGGCCGGCGACGTCGCCGAGTACAGCGGAGACGCGGCGCCCGCCGGACCCGACGCGCTCGGGTTCCTGGTCGCGGTGGTCGCCGAGCGCAGGGCCCGCGACAGGAGTCGCCCCGCCGGGAGCCGCCGGGACCGGAGCGGGGCCGGCGGCGAGGGGCGGGCTGTGGCGACGGGGCCGGGGGCGGAGCGTGAGGAGCAGCTGGTCGACGGGGCGCGCACAGGTTCGGATGTGCGGCCCGCGGTGGCCGCGGAGGTACGACCGTCGGCGCCGGAAGCCGCGCCGGCGGGCGACGGGCAGGGGTCGGTCGCCGGGGACCGGGGCACCGAGGCGGACGGCGACAGCCGGGCCACCGGGTTCGTGCCGCCCGCCTGAGGCTCAGTGTTCTCGGTGCTGGCCACGGCGCTCCGTTCCCACGTCGCTCGGGACGGCGAGCGGGGCAGAAGTCGGCTGGACGGTGGGCGGCAGATGGCTCGACGGTCAGATGGCCGGGCGAAAGGCGGCCGGGGAAACGCGGCTGGGCGAGGGGCAGGCGGGCGGGGGGGGCGGTCGGGCGATGGGCGGTCAGAGGAAGACCGAGGGAGGGGACTCCAGTTCCTCCAGCTCGATGCCCGGCGCCGCGAGCACCACGTCACCGGCGATGTGGACGAGCTGCTGTTCGCCGGTCTGCAGATCGTTGATCCGGTAGTTCTCCACAGTCAGCGGACCGTTGTCAGTGGTGTGTGTTTCCGTTTCCACCAGTGACCAGGACTGGTCGACCGTCAGCGGCGCGAGCACGGGAGGGGTGAGGGCGACGAGTCGTACCCGGGTGGCCTCCGCGCGGGGCGCGAGCCGCAGCAGTCGTGCGGTCGCGATGAGGAAGGCCGGCGAGCCGCCGGCGAAGCCGTGGGCGGCGGCGTTGCCCTGTTGGGCGTGGTCGCCCTCCGGGTCGCTGCGGACCCAGGTGACCCCGTCGAGCGCGGCGCCCCGCACCTGCCAGCCGGAGGCCTGGAGTTGGAGACGGATCGGGCGGCCGAGCTCGTCCAGGGTCAGATCCGTCGAGCCCGTTTCGTCCCCGGACGCGGTGGTGGTCCGGGAGTAGTAGCGCCAGCCGGAGGGGCCGGTGGCGCACTGGAAGTGTTCTTCGCCGAGAGGAGCGTGGTCATGGGTGTCGTGGAGCGAGTAGCGACCGCGGGGCATGGTGGTTCCTCGATACGCCTCGCCCCCGACCCGGATTCCGGGACGGGGGCGGGACCTGCGTTTTCACACCGGTCCCGGCGGGTCGGCCGGAGCGCGGCGCCGGGACGGTGTGTCGATCAGTAGCGGTAGTGGTCGGGCTTGTACGGGCCCTCGACCGGTACGCCGATGTAGTCCGCCTGGTCCTTGCGGAGCGTCGTGAGCTTGACGCCGAGGGCGTCCAGGTGGAGTCGGGCGACCTTCTCGTCCAGCTTCTTGGGGAGCACGTAGACGTCGGTCGGGTACTCCTCCTGCTTGGTGAAGAGCTCGATCTGGGCGATCGTCTGGTTCGCGAAGGAGTTGGACATCACGAACGAGGGGTGGCCGGTGGCGTTGCCCAGGTTCAGCAGGCGGCCCTCGGACAGCACGATGATCTTCTTGCCGCCCGGGAAGGTCCAGGTGTGCACCTGCGGCTTGACCTCGTCCTTGACGATGCCGTCGATCTTCGCGAGACCGGCCATGTCGAGCTCGTTGTCGAAGTGGCCGATGTTCCCGACGATGGCCTGGTGCTTCATCTTGGCCATGTCCGCGGCCATGATGATGTCCTTGTTGCCGGTCGTGGTGATGAAGATGTCGGCGGTCTCGATCACGTCGTCGAGAGTGGCGACCTGGTAGCCGTCCATCGCGGCCTGGAGGGCGCAGATCGGGTCGATCTCGGTGACGATCACCCGGGCGCCCTGGGCGCGCAGGGACTCCGCGGAGCCCTTGCCGACGTCGCCGTAGCCGCAGATCACGGCGGTCTTGCCGCCGATGAGCACGTCGGTGGCGCGGTTGATGCCGTCCACCAGGGAGTGGCGGCAGCCGTACTTGTTGTCGAACTTCGACTTGGTGACGGCGTCGTTGACGTTGATCGCCGGGAAGAGCAGGCCACCGGCCTGGTGCATCTCGTACAGGCGGTGGACGCCGGTGGTGGTCTCCTCGGTCACGCCGCGGATCTCCGAGGCGAGCTGGGTCCACTTCTGCGGGTTCTCGGCCAGGGTGCGGTTGAGGAGCTCGAGAATGCAGCGGTGCTCGTCGTTCTCCGCGGTCTCGACCGCGGGAGCCTTGCCGTCCTTCTCGTACTCGACGCCCTTGTGGACGAGGAGTGTGGCGTCACCGCCGTCGTCCAGGATCATGTTCGGGCCGCCGGTGGGGGTGCCGGCCCAGGTCAGCGCCTGCTCGGTGCACCACCAGTACTCCTCCAGCGTCTCGCCCTTCCAGGCGAAGACGGGCACGCCCTGCGGGCTGTCCGGAGTGCCTTCGGGGCCGACCGCGATGGCGGCCGCGGCGTGGTCCTGGGTGGAGAAGATGTTGCAGGAGGCCCAGCGGACCTCGGCGCCGAGGGCGACCAGGGTCTCGATGAGCACGGCCGTCTGGACCGTCATGTGCAACGAACCCGTGATGCGCGCCCCTGCGAGCGGCTGCGAGGCGGCGTACTCCGCGCGGATCGCCATCAGGCCGGGCATCTCGTGCTCGGCGAGCGAGATCTCCTTGCGGCCGAAGGCTGCGAGCGAGAGGTCCGCGACCTTGAAGTCCTGGGCGCTGTCGGTCGTCATTACGAGCTGCTCCTCGGTGTCGAGGGTGAGTGAAGGCTGTCTGGTCTGCGGCAGCGGGCAGATGATGAAGGCCGGGACCGGGATTCTTCAACTCCGCCCCGTCCGACCTCTGGACACACTGGTCCCTGGCCGCAACGCAGTCCGTCGGAGGCCCTCTCTCCCTCGGCCGCCCACTGGGTGCGCGCCCGACCGCCATCAGCAGCGACGTCTGTGACCCCAGAATCTACACGGTCGGGTCAATGCGTCGAGGTCCGGGGCGGGGGCAAAGGGCGGCGAATCGGACGTCGTGCAGGGCACGGGGTCGTTCGCTTTCGGCCAGCCCGAGGTGTTGCCCAGTGAGGTGGGAGGGGCCGTACGATCCTGACGAACACCCGCAGCCGACGAGCTAGGAGCACCTCGTGTCCCCCACTCCGGAACCTCGTGACACGGAGGCGGACGGCGCCGGTCCGCGCCTGCTCGCCGTCACCGCGTGTCCCACCGGCATCGCACACACCTATATGGCAGCCGAGAAGCTGACGCAGGCGGCACAGGCCGCGGGCATCTCCGTCAAGGTGGAGACGCAGGGCTCGATCGGGGCCGAGAACGCACTGTCTGACAACGATGTCAGCAATGCGGAGTACGTCATCATCGCGGCGGACAAGGAAGTCGACCTCGACCGCTTCACCGGCAAGCGCGTACTGGCCGTCGGCGTCTCCGAGGGCATCAGTCACCCGGAGCAGCTGATCGAACGGGTGCGCACCGCCCCCGTCCACCGTGGCGGCGGGAGCGGGTCCGGCTCCCGGGGCGGGAGCAGCGGCGGCGCGGAGGGCGGCGGGCGGAGTCTGACGTACAAGGCGCTGATGAACGGCGTCTCGTACATGATCCCGTTCGTGGTCGTCGGCGGACTGCTGATCGCGCTGTCGCTGGCCATCGGCGGCCAGACGAGCGCCGAGGGCGGACTGGTCATCCCGGACGGCTCCTACTGGCAGCACGTCAACGACATCGGCGTCATCGGGTTCCAGCTGATGGTCCCGATCCTCTCCGGCTACATCGCGTACGCGATCGGGGACCGGCCGGCGCTGGCGCCGGGCATGATCGCGGGCTGGATCGTCAACGAGGGGTCGCTCTACGACTCCGAGGCCGGGGCCGGGTTCATCGGCGCGATCGTGACCGGTTTCCTCGCCGGACACCTGGTGCGGCTGATCAAGAAGGTGCGGGTCCCGAAGTTCGCCCAGCCGATCATGCCGATCATCGTGATCCCGATCTTCTCCACGGTGGCGCTCGGACTCTTCGTGATCTCGGTGATCGGCCGGCCCATCGCCTGGGTCTTCGAGACGCTCACCGAGTGGCTCGGCGGTATGACGGGCACCAACGCGATCTGGCTCGGCGCCCTCCTCGGCCTGATGATCGCCTTCGACATGGGCGGGCCGGTCAACAAGACGGCGTTCCTCTTCGGTGCCGGACTGATCGAGTCGGGCAACCTCGCGGTGATGGGCATGTGCGCCGCCGCCATCCCGGTCATGCCGCTCGGCCAGGGGCTGGCGACGCTGGTGCGCCGGCGGCTGTACGACGACCAGGAGCGCGAGACGGGAATGGCCGCGCTCTTCATGGGCTTCTTCGGCATCTCCGAGGGCGCCATCCCGTTCGCGGCCGCCAGGCCCGCCCAGGTCATCCCCGCGAACATGCTCGGCGGCGCGGTCGCCGGAGGGATCGCGGGGCTGGCGGGAGTCACCGACGCGGTGCCGCACGGCGGACCGATCGTCGCCGTGCTCCAGGCCGTCGGCGGGGTGCCGATGTTCTTCGTGGCGGTGATCGCCGGAACGCTGGTCACCGCACTGGCGACCGTGACTCTGGTCGAGCTGACGGGCCGGAGGGGACGGGCTGACACACCCGAACCGGCGAAGGCGACGGCTGCGGCGACCGCGGCGGCCGGCGTCGGTGCGTCGACCGGCAGCTCGACGGGTGCGGTACCGGCCGCGGCCGGTAGGGCCCCCGCGGCGGCCGCGAGCACCGGCACCGCCGGGACCCGTACGGACAACAGCGACACGGCGGCCGGTCACCCGACGGAACGTCGCGACCGGCCCGAGGGCGGCGACAGCGACGGCGCGGAGGCAGACCCGGAGGGTCAGGTGCTCTCCGGCCACCTCACCGCCGAGACCGTCGGGCTGCGGCTGGAGGCGACCGAACGGGACGCCGCGATCGGCGAGTTGGCCGCGCTGCTGGCCCGTACCGGCCGGGTGCGCGATCAGGCCGAGCTGGTACGGGTGGCGCTCGCCCGCGAGGAGCAGGGCAGCACCGGCCTCGGCGAGGAGATCGCCGTGCCGCACGCGAAGACGGACGCGGTCACCGCCCCGGTCGTGGGCTTCAGCCGGTCTCCGGAGGGCATCGACTGGAACTCGGTCGACGGCACCAGGGCCCGACTGATCTTCATGATCGCCGTCCCGGAGGCCGCCGCGGGCGACGAACACCTGCGCATCCTCGCCCAGTTGTCCAGGAAGCTCATGGACGGCGACTTCCGCGAGCGTCTGCAGTCCGCACCCGACACCCCGGCGGTTCTCGCCGTGCTGCGGGAGATCGGCTGACCCCGCGGAACGCCGGAGGCGTGCACGTCGGCGGTGTGGTCGGCGGAGACGTGCACGTCAGAGGCGTGATCGTCGGAGACGGGCAGGGGGTGCACCGCGAACACCGGTCGGGCACGGTGCACCGGGTCCGGTCGGCATCCCGCGACGGCAGCTCCGCGGGGCGCGGGGCCGCAGCTCCGCGGGGCGCTGAGCCGCCGGGCGGCCGCCGAGTGCGCGGCGATGTTCAGAGCGCGACGGCGGCGCGGAACACGGTGCCCGTACCGCGCAGCCGTACCTCCTCACTCGCGCCGAGGTACGCGGACTGCCCGCGCCCGAGGGTGAGTTCGACGCCGTCGGCGCGGACCAGCTCCACCTCCCCGTCGGTGCAGAACAGGATCTGGGGGCTGCCCGCCGCCGGCTCGCTGTCGGCGGCTCCCGGAGCCCGTACGTACCGCGAGAGCCGGAACTCGCGCGCGGGAGTGCCGTAGACCTCGGCGCCGTCGCTGCCCGCCTCGGGGCGCAGCACTCCCGGGTCCCGGGACTCGAAGCGCACAACGCGCAGCAGCTCGGGCACGTCCACGTGCTTGGGCGTGAAGCCGCAGCGCAGCACGTTGTCGGAGTTGGCCATCAGCTCGACCCCGAGACCGCTCAGATAGGCGTGCGGCACACCCGCGCCCAGGTAGAGCGCCTCGCCGGGCTGGAGCCGTACGTGGTTGAGCAGCAGTGCGGCCAGGAAGCCGGGGTCGCCCGGGTAGTGGTGGGCCGCGGCGGCGCAGGCGGCGTAGGCGGCGGAGTGCGGGCCGCCGGCCGCGCCCAGGCGCTCGGCCGAGGCCGCGGCCATCCGTACGGTGTCGGCGAACTCGGCGCGGTCGGTGGAGAGCACCGCGGTGAGCATCTCGCGCAGGGCGTCGGACTCGGGGCGCGCGTGCAGCAGGTCGACGTACGGCTTGAGGGCGTCGATCTCCAGGGCGGCGATGATCTCGGCGGACTCGTCCGCCGGGCGGAAACCGCACAGCCCCTCGAACTCGCCGAGGGCGCAGATGAGTTCGGGCTTGTGGTTGTCGTCCTTGTAGTTGCGCTCGGACGCCGAGACGGGCACGCCCCGCCGCTCCTCGTCCGCATGACCCCGACGGGCCTGATCCAGGTCGGGATGGACCTGGAGGGACAGCGGTGAGCCGGCGGCCAGCACCTTGAAGAGGAACGGCAGCCGCGGGCCGAAGGCGTCGACTGTCGCGGCGCCGAGCTCGGTGACCGGGTCGGCGGCGATGATCTCGCCCAACGGTGTCGGGGTGCCGTTCCGGTCGACGAGCGAGGGCGCCCCGGGGTGCGCGCCCATCCACAGCTCGGCCTGCGGTTCGCCGGTGGACGGCTGTCTGAGGAGCTCGGGCAGGGCCGTGGTCGACCCCCAGGCGTACGGCCGGACTGTGTTGCTGAGGCGGTCCACTGCGTTCCTCCGGGTGGTGCTGTACGGGTTGTGCGCCGGGCCCTGCTCCGAGTGTGCTGCCCGTCCGTGTCCCGGGTTGCTCCCGACCGTGGCGGGGTCGGCCGGGGTCGCTTCGGACCGGGTGGCGGAGCGGGTCGCGGCGCGCTGCGGGCGCTCCCCCGAGCACTGTGCGCGAAGTGTGCGGCGAAATCAGGGATTCGGAGTGAGCCCGAGGTAAACCGCGGCGAAATCGGCTGTGGCGATGAGCTCCGCGGCGGCTTCCAACGGGCTGCTCGCCGGCTGCGCCTCGATCTCCGTGACGCCCGCGGAGTGCGCGTGCGCCAGCTCGCGCGCGGCCGGTGCGGCGGAGTCCGCCGCCGGTGTCCGCTCGTGCAGCAGCACCGCCAGGGCGCGCAGCGCGTCGGGCTCCTCCACCCGGTCGCGGAAGATGTCGTCCTCGCGGCCGCCCGCGAACTCGCCGCTCAGCAGCGCCCGATGGGTCACCAGCGCCTCCGGCAGCGGCGCGCAGGCGGCGGGCCGGCCGGCAGCGGCGCCGAGCATCGTGGCGAAGTGCCTGCCCACCGCGTCGGCGACCGGGGTCTCGCTCCAGATCAGCGGAAGCGCGTCGGCGAGCTCCTGCGCCAGCGATTTGGCGGGATTCTCGTGGGTGGGGATCGCGGGGCCGCAACGGCCGGCCACCTCGTCGAGCCGGGTGGCGAGTGCCTGTACGGCGTCGGGCGGGGTGTGGCCGAGGCCGAGCCGGTCGGTCAGCAGCAGAAGCGGGGTGAGCAGGGCCCACAGGCCGCCCGGCACCATCGGCGACTGCTCGGCGTCCGGCACCTCGTGCTGCAGCCTTGCGGCTCCGGGCGCGGTCGCGAGGGGTACGGCCAGGCCACGCGGCGGGCTGATCGTCGCGCTGACGGCGCCCGTGGGCGGAGCCACCGCGAGCACGGTGCAGCCCCGGCGGTACGCCTGCTCGGCCAGCGCCACCAGACCCGGCTCGCTCCCGTCGTGGGTCAGAACCAGGAGCAGGTCCACCGGGCCGGCCCAACCCGGCAGCGTCCAGCGCAGTTCGGCGGCCGAGGCCCCGGCGCCGGAGGGGCGCAGCGGGGTGACCGGAACGGAACCGTTGGTGAACGCGCCGAGCAGCTCGGCCGCGCAGCCGACGCTCGGCCCGGGCCCCGCGACCAGCAGCGCACGCGGACGTCCGTCCGGCCGCAGCTCGTCCAGCCCGGACTCGGTGGCGAGCCTGGCCGCACTGCGGCTGAGCGCGCCGGCCTCGGCCGCGCCCCTCAGCAGCCCGCCGCGGTCCAGCGCGGAGAGGGCGTCGGGATCGTCCAGGACCGTGTCGTCCAACATCGGCTGCTCCTCACGGCTGGGGCTGTCGCTGGATCGTGCCGGATCGGGGAACCGCGCGGGCCCGCCGTCTCGCAGTGCGTCGGCGGCCGGCTGCCGCGCCGCAGCGGGCCCGGACCTCCCGGCGCCCGGAGAACCGGACCCGGCGGCCCGTGCCCGGACCTGCGCGCTAGCCGGGGCGGCGGGCCTCGTCGACGAGCAGGACGGGGATGCCGTCGCGCACGGGATAGACCAGACCGCAACCCGCCTCGGCGGTGCAGCGCAGCTCGGTCCCGGGCTCGTCCTTGTCGTCTGCGGATGCCTCGGCGGGCTCCTCGCGGAGGGCGGCATGGCATGCCGGACAGGCGAGGATCTCCAGGAGACCGGCTTCGAGCGGCATGAGCGTCCCTTCGGGTGGGCTTTACGGCTGGCCCCAGGGTACCGCCGGCGCCCGGCCCGCAACTTCCCCGGCGTGATCACCGACGGACGACGACAGCGGCTCGCGCCCACGGCTCGTACCCGCCGTCCACCGGACCGGGGCCGGGGCTGAGGCTGGACCGGGGCCGGGGCCGGCCGCCGACCGGGGCGTGCGCCCGCCGGGGACGTACGGCCCGGGCCGACACTCGTCCGGACCCGGGCCGCCCGCCGTGTCGCCGGCGGCCCGGAGAGCCTCAGGCGCGTACGAGCGCCAGCACTTCCTCCTGCACCTGCCGGACTCCCGCCTCGTCCTTCGCCTCGACGTTGAGCCTCAGCAGGGGCTCGGTGTTGGAGGCGCGGATGTTGAACCACCAGTCCGGTCCGGTGACGGTGAGCCCGTCCAGCCGGTCCAGGGTCACGCCCTCGCGGTCGCCGTACGTCTCCTCGACCGCGGCCAGACGGCCGGCCTGGTCCTCGACCGTGCTGTTGATCTCTCCGGAGCTCGCGTAGCGGTCGTACTCGGCGACCAGGCCGGAGAGCGGGCCCTGCTGTCCGCCGAGCGCGGCGAGCACGTGGAGCGCGGCGAGCATGCCGGTGTCGGCGTTCCAGAAGTCGCGGAAGTAGTAGTGCGCGGAGTGCTCGCCGCCGAAGATGGCGCCCGTCCTGGCCATCTCGGCCTTGATGAAGGAGTGGCCGACCCTGGTGCGCACGGCGGTGCCGCCCGCTTCGGCGACCACCTCGGGCACGGAGTGCGAGGTGATGCAGTTGTGGATGACCGTGCCGCCGTGGTGCTTGGCGAGCTCGCGGGAGGCGACCAGCGCGGTGATCGCGGAGGGGGAGACCGGCTCGCCCCGCTCGTCGACCACGAAACAGCGGTCGGCGTCTCCGTCGAAGGCAAGGCCGAGGTCGGCGCCGGTCTCGCGAACCCGCTGCTGCAGATCGACGATGTTGGCGGGATCGAGCGGGTTGGCCTCGTGGTTGGGGAAGGTGCCGTCCAGCTCGAAGTACATCGCGTCCAGCGTCAGCGGCAGCCCGTCGAAGACCGTCGGCACGGTGTGGCCGCCCATGCCGTTGCCGGCGTCGACCACCACGCGCAGCGGACGGATGCCGCCGATGTCGACGAGTCCGCGCAGATAGGCGGCGTAGTCGTCGAGGACGTCACGGGTGGTCAGCGAGCCGGCCGGTGCCTCGGTCGCGGGCGGGCCCGACTCGGCCCAGCTCTTCACGAGTTCGCGGATCTCGCCGAGCCCGGTGTCCTGACCGACCGGCGCGGCTCCGGCGCGGCAGAGCTTGATGCCGTTGTACTGCGCCGGGTTGTGGCTCGCGGTGAACATCGCGCCGGGCAGGTCGAGTTGACCGCTGGCAAAGTACAGCTGGTCGGTGGAGCAGAGGCCGATTTCGGTCACATCGGCACCGCGCTCGGCGGCGCCGCGCGCGAACGCGCGCGAAAGACCCGGCGACGAGGGGCGCATATCGTGGCCGACGACGATCGCGTCCGCCCCGGTCACCTCGACGAAAGCGGCTCCGAAGAGCTGCGCCAGGGCCTCGTCCCACTGGTCGGGAACCACTCCGCGGATGTCGTACGCCTTCACGATCTGCGACAAGTCGGGCACAGTCCACCCCTCCTGAGTTCTGGAGGGCCCAAAGTACCTTCCGCCCACGACGGGCGGGCCTCACGGCTCGGACTCCAGGACCGACCGGACCGACCGACCGGACCGACCAACCCACCCCGCCCGGACCGGACTTCGACACACAACCCTTCGGCGGGCCGGGCGGCTCAGGGGTCGGGCGAGCGCAGCACGCGCAGGTGCCCGCGCCTGGCCACCTCTATCGGATCGACGCTGCGGCCTCTCGGCTCGCTCGTCGGACGGGGGCGCGGTGTGCGCGCCGCTTCCCGCACGGCATCCGCCAGCGCTTCCAGATCGTCGCCGCTGGGGCGGGCGGGGCCCGCGTCGACCGCCAGGCGTACGACCTCCCAACCGCGCGGAGCGGTCAACCGCTCCGAGTGCTCTGCGCACAGGTCGTAGCAGTGGGGCTCGGCGTAAGTGGCGAGCGGACCCAGTACGGCCGTCGAGTCCGCGTAGACGTACGTCAGCGTCGCCACGGCAGGACGGCCGCACGCGGTGCGCGAACAGCGACGTACAGGGCTCACGACGATGGACGGTACCGCACTCTTGAACGGGCTGCGATGACTCTCCGCACCGTCACCCGGTCGTGTCGCCCCCTTGGCCCGTTATGCCCGGAACGGCAGTTGCGGGTGTGACCTGCAGAAAGATGCAGAATCGTCTCTGCACAGGGCGGTGGATCCACGGGCGGCCATCCGCCAGATGCCACGGTCTCGCCTCTGGACGGCCGAGGATCGAACGATATCGCTCCGGATATGACAGGAGAAGCGTGCACAAGTGCGAAGAGCCCGGTCATTCGCGGACATCCGACGTCACTGAGAGGCGACCGGCGGTGGCTTTCACACTGAGGAGAAGCGTCAGGACCGATACGCTCTGGGTGATGAGCAACGCCGTCCCGCCCGGCCGGACTCCCCGCAGGGCGCCTCACAGAGACCGCCACGGCCGCGGTATGCGCGGCCCGGTGGCGCCCCCTCAGGTCCCTCTCTCGCTGAGTCGCGCCGACTCCTTCGACAATCTGGTCCGCGATTCGGCGGACCGCCTGGAGCGGCAGTGGCCGCAGCTCTCCGGCGTCTACTTCGCGGTGCAGGACGTGCCGCTGCTCGGCCCGAAGCCCGCCGGCGCCGCGGAGGAGGCGGGCGGCCAGGTGCCGCTCGGGCGGCTGCTGCCGGCCAAGGGCGACCGCCCGGACTGCGTCATCGTCTACCGGCGGCCCGTCGAACTGCGTACCAAGACCCGCGAGGAGCGGGCACTGCTCGTGCACGAGGTCGTGGTGGAGCAGGTCGCCGAGCTGATGGGGCTCTCGCCCGAGTCCGTCGACCCCCGCTACGGGCAGGACTGACCCGGGGTCAGCCCCGTCATCGAGTCGGCCCTGCCGTTGAGCACCGTCGGCGCCCGCAGTCGGTCAGCCCCCGCCGTTGAGCACCGTCAGGTCCTGTCGCGCGCCGGGTACGGCGACCGTGCTCCGGTCGTCCGCGTAGGTCTGCACCGTGAACATGGGTACGTCCTTGGCGCTGCCGCTGCCCTTGGCCTTCACCGTGCGCGCCAGGTGAACCGGGCCGCCCGAGAGCCGTTCCACGGTGTAGGCGAAGTGCCCCTCGGCGCCGTCCGGCCGGAGGTCGTCGACCAGCCTGGTGGTGCCGGCCTTCAGCGTGTAGGTCTTCTTCACCGGCTTGCCGCCCTCGCTGCCCGCCGAGGCCGTCACTCTGACCTTCGCGGTGCCGGCCGGAGCGACCAGGGAGAGCGAGCTGTCCTCGCCCTCGCTGCCCGCCGCGGTCGCGCGCGAGGTGACGGGCTCGGTGGCGGGGATGAAGGCGGTCTCCTGCTTCTCGCCCTTGCCGCGCAGTACGCGCAGGGTCGCCACCACGGGTGAGCCGGAGCCGCCCTCGCTCGGTTCGAGGACGAGCGAACCCGCCTCCCCCCTGGTGAGGTTCTTCAGATCGACGGCGGTCGTCATTCCGCTCTTGACGTGCAGGGTCTCGTTCCCGGCCGGGGAGATCGAGCTGGTGGGGCCGGCGAACTTGACCGCGAGCTCCGCGTCCTTGCCGCCGGTGGCGTGTGCGACGAGCCGCACCCCGGTGGCGTCCGCCGGGATGCCGGGCAGCACCAGCCGCTCCTCGGACCGCGCGGAGGCGGCGATCCAGTCGCTGCCCAACTCCTCGTCCACCGCCTGGATCTGGGCGCCGACCCGGCCCGCACGGACCGCGACATTGAGGCTGACGTTCGTGGCCGGCTTGGCGGTGAGAGTGGAGAGCAGCACCGGGATGGTGGCGCCGCCGGGGACGTTGAGGCCGGTGCCGCTGTCGGTGCGCAGCTCGCCGTCCTTGCCGTAGACCTGGAGGTCGACGGTGGCGGGCGCCTTGTCCGGGTTGGTGAGGTGCACGTAGTCGTGCCGGCCCTCGGCGGTGCTGACCCCGGTGAACCAGAAGTCGGTGTCCGGCGCGGTGCAGTTGACCCCGAGCAGGCCGCGACCGGGACCCGCGCTGATGCTCGTGGTCTGCTGCACCGTCCAGCCGGGCGCCAGCACGCCCTCGGCCGACCCGGTGAGCGCGGGGGCGTCCGCCCGGTCCGTCTCGTGCACCAGCGGGGTGCCGGGCTTCTTCAGCGCCAGCAGCGGCTTGGGCTTCTTCTCCTTCTCGGACTCCTCCTCGCCCTGGCCGCCGTCCAGCGTCCGGCGCGCGGGCAGCAGACCGGCCGCCGCGTCCTCGCCGTCGGCGTCGCCGCTCTCGGAGGGCGCCGAGTACCCGGTGTACGTGGTGTTCGCCAGATCGGAACTGGCGGGCTGCGGGCAGACCAGCGAGGTGCGCTGCACCGGCAGCCTCGCCGCCTCGCGCTCACCGTCGCTGCCGGCGGCGGGCGCCGTGAGCGAAGCGACACCGGTGACTGCGGCGAGTGCGACGAGCGCCGCGATGAGGCTGAGGGTCGTGCGGTTGAGGCTCACTGCTCGCTCCGGTTGTCGTACGGGCCGCCCTGGTTCCAGTGGGCGCCGGGTTCGGCCGCGGGTGCGGGCGGGTGCGGGTGGCCGTGGCCGCCCCGCGCGGAGTCGCCCTGCGGTCCGGGCCCGTACGGGTCGGTGGCGGGCGGATCGTGGGGTGCCTGCGCGTACGGGCTCTGCGGGGCGTACGGGTCACCGGGGTACGGCGGCCCCGCCGGCGCGTCGGGGTACGGCTGCGTGTCGGGCGCGGGGGCGTCCGGGTACGGGCCGGAGTCCGGGTACGGGGGGTCCGCCGCGTACGGCTGCGCGTCCGGGTGCGGGGCGGTGTCCCGGTACGGCCCGGCGGGGGCGTCCGGCGGTCCGCCGGCCTGCTGGCCGTCCGGCTCCGGGGCCGCGGCCGGGGCGGGCGGTGGCACGGGACCGTCCGCCCCTCCCGCGGGCGACGCCGGTGCCGTCGCGGCCAGTCGGCGGGCGCGTCGTCCGGTGCCCGCTTCGGCGGACTGCTGCGGCAGGGCCGCCGCCTCCGCCTCGGGCAGATCGTCGTCGTGCTCCCTGCGGCGGCCGGGCAGCGCGAGGATCACCACCAGCACCGCGAGGCCGCACTGGGCCCACACCCAGCCGGTACGGGTGGCCGGCGACTCGTGCGTCAGCTCCAACGTGCCGCCCTCGGCGGGGAGTTCGAAGCCCTGCGCCCAGCCGTCGACGGTGGTGGCGGTCAGCGCGGTGCCGTCCAGCGTCGCCGTCCAGCCAGGGGACTCGGCGTCCGCCAGGCGCAGCGTGCGCTTGCCGCTGCCGGCCGGGATCTTGGCGCGCGCGTCGACCGGGCCCGCCGCGACGGGCACCGGGTCGGCGCCCTCCGCGACGATCATGAGGCGGGCCACGGTGCTCTCCACGCGCCAGAGTTGGCCGCCGGACTGCTGGCTGAGGCGTTCGAGGCCGGGGGTGGCGTTGAGGACGCCGACCGTCTCGGACTCCCCGGCCTCGCCCCCGCGCACCAGTACGTACCGGACTCCGTAGCCGCGGAGCCGTTCGGTCTGGTCCGCGCCCGAGCCCGCGACGAGGTTGGCGACCATCGCGTCCAGGCCGCTGTCGCCGTCCGCGGTGCGCGCCAGATCACCGTCGCCCAGACGGGCGCCGGAGCCCCGCACCAGCGAGTAGGACACCTCGCCGTCGGACTGCCCGGACAGCACCAGGGTGCGCGGCCGGTCACGGGTCGCGCTCTCCTCGGCCACGAAGGCGGGGACCTGCACCGTGGAGCCGCGGCCCAGCGGGTCGCCCGCGCCCGAGACCATCCAGCCGAGCCCGCCGACCAGTGGCGCGGCGACGGCGGTGACGCCGATGAGCGCGGCCACCGGCTGCCGCCAGCCGAAGCTCTGGGAGGCGACCCGGGTGCGCACGCCCTCGGCGCCGAGGACGGCGGCGGCGATCAGGCCCAGCCCGTAGACGAGGGTGCTCGGCCCGGCCCAGCCGGAGTCACCGGTCAGCGCGGCGAAGAGGAAGCCGGTGAGGGCGACCGCCCAGGCGGCGCGGATGTGCCACTGCCGCTCCTCGCGCAGCAGTGCCGCCAGCGCGGCCAGTACGACACCGACCAGCAGGAAGCTGCCCGCGGTCCCGGGCCCGCCCGGGTCGAGCAGTACCAGGTCCAGCGCCGCGGCCGAGCCGTTATCGAAGGCCAGACCGGCCTCGGCGAAGAAGCGGGACGGGTCGGCGAAGAGCGCCGTCGACCAGGGCGCGAGCACCACGATCGGGGTGAGCAGCGCAGCGGCGGCCCTGGCGATCAGACCGGTCGCACCGCCGCCCTGCCGCAGCCGCCACACCAGCACTCCGACGACCAGGACGAACGCGATGGGCCAACTCACCGGCGTGAACGCGGTGGTGACCGTCAGCAGCAGCGCGAACAGCCAGACCGGCCGCCAGCCGCGGCCCTCGGCGGCCCTCACGCCCGTGCGCGCCAGCAGCGGCAGTACGACGGCCAGCACCGCGGTGCCCAGCCGCCCGGCGGCGAGCGCGCCGGTGGCGGCGGGCAGGAAGGCGTACGCGACCGAGGCCCAGGCGCGGAGCACGCCGGAGGCGACGAGTCCGCGGGAGGCGAAGTACGCGCAGACGCCCGCGAGCGGCACGGAGCCGACCAGCAGCAGCGTCATGGTCAGCCCGGTGCTGCCGAGGAGCAGTGTCGCCATTCCGGCGAGGATCGCCAGATACGGCGGCGCGGTCTCCGTGCTGCCGACGCCGACCGGATGCCAGGCGCCGACGTAGCGCTGCCACAGATCGGCGGCGTCGCCGGGAGCGGGCAGCAGCGCACCGCCGGACAGCGCACCGCCGGTGAGCAGACCGCGGCAGGCGACCAGCGAGACCAGCAGCAGCGCGGCGAACAGCACCGGCGCGGGTCTGCGCACCACCCGCTTGATCCTGGCGAACTGTTCGACCTCGAGGAAGTCGGCGTCGTCACCGCCCGGACCGGACTCGACGGCACCGTGCCGGCCGCCCGCGGACTGGTCGGGATCGCTGCGACCGGAGAAGTTGGCGGCGACCTGCTCGACGGTGGCGCGCACCGTGGCGCCGGGCGGCGGGAAGAGCGGGCGCAACTCGCCGCGTTCGACGACGGGGCGGCCCCGCTTGCGTCGGGCGCTGACGATCAGCCCGGGCCGCAGCAGCGTCTTGACGAGTCCGGTGACCTCGTCCACCGCCTGGCCCGGCACCTTGCCGACGAGGTACGCGAGGGTGCGCAGCAGCGTTCCGACGACCAGTCGCAGCAGCACCCACGGCAGGGTGCGGCCGGGGGCGTTGGCCAGCAGGGTGTAGACGGCGCCGGCCTTGTCGACGCGGTGCGGTCCGACCACCGTGCGGCCGGCGCAGTCGATCGGACGCCGCTCCCGCGCGGAGGCCTCCGCGTGCCGCAGCACCGCCGCGGGGGCGACGAGGACCTGGTGGCCGGCGTTCTGTGCGCGCCAGCACAGATCGACGTCGTCGCGCATCAGCGGCAGCCTGCGGTCGAACCCGCCCAGCTCCTCGAAGAGGTCGCGGCGGATCAGCATGCCGGCGGTGGAGACGGACAGCACCTGACGGACCTGGTCGTGCTGGCCCTGGTCCTGCTCGCGGCGGTCCAGACCCGTCCAGCGGCGGCCGGAGTTGGCGATGGAGACGCCGGTCTCCAGGAGCTGGCGGTTGTTGTACCAGCTGCGGAGCTTGGTGCCGATGATCCCGGCGGAGGGGGTGGCGTCGGCGACCTTGAGCAGTTCGAGCAGGGCGTCCGGCTCGGGGGCGCAGTCGTCGTGCAGCAGCCACAGCCACTGCACGGGCTCGCCGTACGGCAGCTCCGGCATGTCGTACGCCTCGTCGCGCCAGGTGCGGCTGACCGGGTCCCAGCCGCTGGGCCGCTTGAGATACGTCAGCTGGTCCGGCGTCAGCGGTGCGGCGGTGCGCACGGCCTCGTCGACGGCGGTGCCGAAGCCGGAGCGGCGGGCGAGGTGCAGGACGCGGTCGGTGCCGAGGGTGTCGGCGAGCAGCTGCGCGGAGCTGTCGGCGCTGCCGGTGTCGGCGGCGACGACGTCCTGGGCGGGCCGGATCTGGCCGACGAGGCCCGCCAGCGCGTCGGGCAGCCAGCGCTCCCCGTCGTGGGCGACGAGCACGGCGGTGACGACATGCTGCGGAAATTCGGGTGCGGCCGACGCCTGGTGGGCCGCCGAGTGGCTGTGCACGGACATCGAGCTACGGCCCCGGTGTTGGGTTGCGGGTCGACGCTTGGCGTCGCGGACGGTGCCCCACACTAATGCGGTCCGCCTCCCGCGTGCGTGCGCGGGAAGCGGACCGATGGGTGGCCCAACAGGCGGAGTGTTGTTGTTTGTTACGGCTTGGACCGGTTCGCCCCCGCGACCGTCACGGCGCCGCCACCGCTGTTCCCGCCGACCTCACGGCCGTCGCCCCCGCCGCTCGCGCGGATCGCGCCGGACGTACGGTCTGCACCGGTCGTGCCGCCCGGGGCCGCCGTGCCGCGGCATCGGGCACGGCCGCAGCCCGGTTCTCAGATGGCGGCCTTCTTCAGGCGGCGGCGCTCCCGCTCGGAGAGACCGCCCCAGATTCCGAAGCGTTCGTCGTTGGCCAGGGCGTACTCCAGGCACTCGGAACGCACCTCGCAGGCGAGGCAGACCTTCTTCGCCTCACGGGTGGAGCCGCCCTTCTCGGGGAAGAAGGACTCCGGGTCTGTCTGGGCGCACAGCGCTCGCTCCTGCCAGCCGAGCTCCTCGTCCGCCTCTTCGACCAGCAGTTGCTGAAACAGCTCGGTCATGCGCGCGCCCCTCGTCGGTCTTTATGTCCCCGTGACGTCGTTGTTATCGATTCCACCTGAACGACACGGGTGAAATTACAAGTGCGCCGATCCGGGCCAGTCAAGCCGAGATCTGCTATTGGGGCCGTTATTCACTCTGCGGAACCAAGGGATCGCAGTAAGTGTTCAAATCGCCACAAACTCGACAACCGGCGACGACCCCGCTCGTGATCACACCCTTGCACCTCCTCACCGAGTGAGACGAAGGCGTCCACCTGTCGAGTTCCGTCACCCCCGCCGGAGGGACGTTGATCACAGATGGATCACGGAAGAGCAACGGCGTTTGACTGCGCGAGTGATGCGCCATGTAACCGGGATCCTCACTGCACAAACCTTTCAGCAACGAGACAGCCCGGATGGAGTGAAATATTGCACTCACAACGGACATCAGGTTGACAGCGTCAGAAGGCTCGCGCTCTCCTGTTGTGCATGTCGGTGAACCCCGCGCTCAGCACGACCCACACCACTGGGTCCCTTCGCGCTGCCCCGGGTCACTGTCGCTGTTGCTGTTGTTGAGGACCGCCCGGTCCCGCGTCCCGGTCGACGCCGCCTCACGCGCCGCGTCCCGAAGAACCCCCAGCGCAGCCAACTCCCGCAAGGACACCGTCTCGTGAACAGCGATGTCGAGATCGCCGGCGACCTGCTCGCCGTCACCCACCTCCTGCCGCCCGCCCCGGCGCACCCCACCACCGTCGCCGGCTTCGCCGGACTGGCACGCACGCTCGCGGCCGACGAGGCCGGCTGGCGCGCGCTCGTTCGCTACGACGCCACCACCCGCTGGTACCACCGGCTGCGCAAGGGGCCCGGCTACGAGGTGTGGCTGCTCAGCTGGCTCCCGGGACAGCGCAGCGGCCTGCACAGCCACGGCAGTTCCTCCGGGGTGCTGACCGTGCTCGACGGCGAGCTCGTCGAGCGGGCCGGCGCCAACTCCCTTGCGCTGCGGCCCGGTTCGCAGCGTTTCGTCACCCCCGGCCATGTGCACGAGGTGGCCAACGACGCCCTGCTCCCGGCCGTCAGCCTGCACGTCTACTTCCCGGGGCTGACCGAAATGCCCATGCACGACGGGCCGTTGGCCGCTTCCGCGCCCGCGGTCCCACCGAAGGCACTCGGGGACGTCGGGGTCAGCTGACACACTGATCGGCATGCAGCGCATTGTGGTTCTGGCCGGGGGTATCGGCGGCGCCCGATTCCTTCTCGGCCTCAAGAAGACAGCACCCGACGCCGAGATCACCGTGATCGGCAACACCGGCGACGACATCCATCTGTTCGGGCTCAAGGTCTGCCCGGACCTGGACACCGTGATGTACACCCTCGGCGGCGGCATCCACGACGAACAGGGCTGGGGGCGGGCCGAGGAGACCTTCACCGTCAAGGAGGAGCTCGCCGCGTACGGGGTCGGGCCGTCCTGGTTCGGGCTGGGCGACCGCGACTTCGCCACCCACATCGTGCGCACCCAGATGATCTCGGCCGGCTATCCGCTCAGCGCGGTGACCGAGGCGCTGTGCAGGCGCTGGCAGCCGGGGGTCCGGCTGCTGCCGATGACCGACGACCGGGTCGAGACCCATGTGCTGGTCGACGACCCGGAGGCGGAGGGCGGCAGCGGCCGACGGGCCGTGCACTTCCAGGAGTACTGGGTGCGGATGCGCGCCGAGGTCCCGGCCCGGGCCGTGGTCCCGATCGGCGCGGACCAGGCCGCCCCGGCGCCGGGCGTGCTGGAGGCGATCGGCGCCGCCGACGTCGTGCTGTTCCCGCCGTCGAACCCCGTGGTCAGCGTGGGGACGATCCTGGCCGTACCGGGCGTCCGGGAGGCCATCGCCGACGCGGGGGTGCCGGTGGTCGGCCTCTCCCCCATCGTCGGCGGCGCCCCGGTGCGCGGGATGGCCGACCGGATGCTGGCCGCGATCGGTGTGGAGACCACCGCCGCGGCGGTGGCGCTGCACTACGGATCGGGGCTGCTGGACGGCTGGTTGGTCGACTCCACGGACGCGGAGGCCGTCGCCGAGGTGGAGGCGGCCGGGGTGCGCTGCCGGGCCGTCCCGCTGATGATGTCCGACCCGGACACGACGGCGCGCATGGCCGCCCAAGCGCTGGAGCTGGCCGCCGAGGTGGCCGGATGAACGGCTACCAGGTCTGGGCGCTGCCCGGCATCCCCGAAGTGGCTCCGGGGGACGACCTCGCCGCCCTGATCGCCGACGCCGCCACTTCGGACGGCATGCCGGGGCTCGCGTACGGGGACGTGCTCGTCGTCACCTCGAAGATCGTCAGCAAGTCGGAGGGCCGGGTGGTGCGCGCGGACGACCGCGAGGCCGCCATCGACGACGAGACGGTGCGCGTCGTCGCCCGCCGCGGGCCCGCGCGGATCGTCGAGACCCGGCACGGCTTCGTGATGGCCGCGGCCGGCGTGGACGCCTCCAACACCCCTGCCGGTACCGTCCTGTTGCTGCCCGAGGACCCGGACGAGTCGGCCCGGCGCATCCGGGCCGGCGTACGGGCGCTGCTCGGCGTCGAGGTCGGCGTGATCGTCACCGACACCTTCGGCAGGCCCTGGCGCGAGGGGCAGACCGACGTCGCCATCGGCGCGGCCGGGGTGCGGGTGCTGGACGACCAGCGCGGCGGCACCGACTCGCACGGCAACCCGCTGGAGGTCACGGTGATCGCGGTCGGCGACGAACTCGCCGGGGCCGGCGAGTTGGTGAAGGGCAAGGCCGACGGTCTGCCCGTCGCCGTGCTGCGCGGACTCCCCCAGCACACCTTCGCCGATCCGGACAACGTCGGGGCCGGCGCTCCGGAGGGCGAGGACCCGACCCTCTTCGAGGGCGCGCGGTCACTGGTGCGCGAGGCGTCCATGGACATGTTCCGGCTGGGCACGTCGGAGGCCGTGCGCGAGGCGGTCGCGCTGCGTCGCACCGTGCGCGACTTCACCGCCGACCCCGTCGACAGCGCCGCCGTGCACCGCGCCGTGGCGCTCGCCGTCACCGCACCCGCACCGCACCACACCACCCCCTGGCGGTTCGTGCTGCTGGAGAGCGAGGCGAGCCGGACGAAGCTGCTGGACGCCATGCGGGACGCCTGGATCGCCGATCTGCGCGCCGACGGCAAGACCGAGGAGAGCATCGCCCGACGGGTGCGCCGCGGCGAGGTGCTGCGCCGGGCGCCGTACCTGGTGGTGCCCTGTCTGGTCGCGGACGGCGCGCACGAGTACCCGGACGCGCGGAGGTCCGCCGCGGAGCGGGAGATGTTCGTCGTCGCCGCGGGTGCGGGCGTCCAGAATCTGCTGGTGGCCCTCGCCGGCGAAGGGCTGGGCTCGGCCTGGGTGTCCTCGACGATGTTCTGCCGCGACGTCGTGCGGAAGGTGCTGGAGCTTCCGGCGGAGTGGGACCCGATGGGCGCGGTCGCGGTGGGCCACCCGGCCGCCGGTCCCGCACCGAGGCCGCCGAGGCAGGCGGCCGACTTCCTGGTGACGCGCTGACCGTTGGGGCACCGGTGTGCCGCCAACGCGGCGGACCGCCGTCGCGGCGGCCGTACAGCAGCGCGCATCGCGTACGGCCGTGGGCCCGCGGGTGAGCGCCCACGGGGCTCGCGTCCGTACGCGGCCGAGCAGGCAGAACACGTGCCCCCTGTGGTCCGCGGGCCCGGAGTCGGGTGCGGTGGCGGGTGGGAGTGCGTTCAGAGCCGGGCGATGTCGCCCACCGGGAATCGGGGAGCGCGGCGTGCCGGAACCGGCCCCTCGGCCAGCAGCAGCCGGGTCGCCCGGTGGCGCTGGCCGGCGTACGGGGCGAGCAGCTCCAGCATCGCCTCGTCGTCCAGACCGCGTCGACCGGTCAGCGCGTAGCCGATGATGCCGGGCAGATGGAGGTCGCCGACGGTCACCGCGTCCGGATCGCCGTTGCTGCGCTGAAGGGTTTCGGCGGCCGTCCAGGGGCCGATGCCGGGCACGAGCTGGAGCCGGTGCAGGGCCTGCGGCAGCGGCATCCCTGCGGCCTCCTCCAGCCGGGGTGCGACCCGGCAGGCGCGGAGCACCGCGGCGGAGCGCTTGCCGTCGACACCGGCGCGGTGCCACTCCCAGGACGGGATGTGCCGCCACTCGCGCGGGCCGGGCATCACGTACATGCCCGGCGGCATCAGCTGCGCGGGGCCCGGCGCCGGCTCGCCGTAGCGCCTGACCAGCAGCCGCCAGGCGCGGTACGCCTCGTCGGTGGTGACCTTCTGCTCCAGCACCGAGGGGATCAGCGACTCCAGCACCAGCCCGGTGCGCACCAGCCGCAGCCCGGGCCGGGCGCGGTGGGCCCGCAGCACCACCCGGTGCCGGGGGACGAACTCCTCGGGGCGGTCCGACTCGCCGAGCAGCGCCGGGAGTCGGTCCAGCGCCCAGTCCGCGCCGCTCCCCCACGCCTGCGCGCACACCGCCCCCGACTCGGACGTCAGCCGCAGCGTCACCGGCCCGTCGGGGGTGCGGCTCGTACGCCACAGCTCGCCGTCGCGCAGGCGGTGGGTGGGGTCGCCGGGGCCGCGGCGCAGCACGCGCAGGTTGCCCGGCAGGTCGTACGGGCCGGACGGCTCCCAGCGTCGTACGACGGCGCCGGTCACGAAGCACCGCCCGGCACGTGCCGCACGGCCGAGGCCGGGTGCCGCTTGCTCACGGTGCGGAGAAGCGCACCGCGCCGTCGGGGATGCGGGCGTCGCACCAGATGCGTACGCCCTCGCGCAGCTCGTTGCCCTCGCCGACGATCGCGCCGTCGCCGATCACCGCGCCGTCCAGGACCGTGCCCGCGCCGATGTGCGCGCCGGCGCCGACCAGGGAGTTGCGCACCTGGGCGCCCGGCGCCACGGTCGCGTCCGCGAGGATCGTGCTGCCCTCGACGACCGCTCCCGCGCCGATCCGCGCGCCGCTGCCGACCACGGAACCCGCGGTGAGCTTGGCGTCCGGGGCGACCTCGGCGCCGTCCAGCACCAGACGCTCGCCGCGGCGGCCCGGTACGGCGGGCGAGGGGGCGCGGCCGAGCACGAGGTCGGCGGAGCCGCGGACGAACGCCTGCGGGGTGCCGAGATCGAGCCAGTAGGTGGAGTCGACCATGCCCTGGAGGTGCGCGCCCTCGGCGAGCAGTCCGGGGAAGGTCTCGCGCTCCACGGAGACGGGCCGGTCGGCGGGGATGCTGTCGATGACGGAGCGGGTGAAGACGTACGCACCGGCGTTGATCTGGTCGGTGACGATCTCCTCGGGCGTCTGCGGCTTCTCCAGGAACGCCGTCACCCGGCCCTCGCCGTCGGTGGGGACGAGGCCGAAGGCGCGCGGGTCCGCGACCCGGGTCAGATGGAGCGAGACATCGGCGCCGCTGCCGCGGTGGGTGTCGACCAGGGCCCGGATGTCCAGGCCGGTGAGGATGTCCCCGTTGAAGACCAGCACCGGCTCGTCGGCGGCCGAGCGCAGTCGCGGGGCGACGTTGCGGATCGCGCCTCCGGTGCCCAGCGGCTCGTCCTCGGTGACGTACTCCAGCTCCAGGCCCAGCGCCGAGCCGTCTCCGAAGTACGGCTCGAAGACCTCCGCGAGGTAGGAGGTCGCCATCACCACGTGGTCGACGCCCGCGGCCTTGGCCCTCGCGAGCTGGTGGGTCAGAAACGGCACGCCGGCGGCGGGCACCATCGGTTTCGGGGTGTTGACCGTCAGGGGGCGCAGCCGAGTGCCCTTGCCTCCGACGAGGAGTATCGCTTCTGTCACCGTGCTTCTGCTTCCTGCCGGGTCGGGGCTGCTCATCGAACGGCCAGTGTAAGCAAACGAGCAAGTGGGAGGCCCCGGGGCCGATGCCCGGAGCCTCCCGTCGTTCACGACCGCTCAGCGCGGGTGCGCGACCCTCAGCGCCCCTGGAGCCGTGCCGCCAGGGTGCGGATCTCGGGCAGCTTGGCGTAGAGCTTGGCGCCGGGGCACTCGGTGGCGAAGCCGTCACGGTGTCCCGCGACCGCCCGCATCTTGACCTTGGTGCCGGCCGGCCACTTGCCGCCGCCCGAGGTGAGGGTGACGCTGCCGACCGGGTTCAGCCCGTGCAGGCCGAGCTTCCAGGCGATGAGCTTGGCGACGCCCTCCACCGCGGCCTTCGGCGGCGCGGTCGAGCCGAAGGAACCGAGCACCGCGATGCCCGTGGTGTTGCTGTTGAAGCCGTAGGTGTGGGCGCCGAGCACCGCCTTGGCCACGCCGCCGGCCCGGCCCTCGTAGATCTGGCCGCACTTGTCGACCAGGAAGTTGTAGCCGATGTCCCGCCAGCCCAGGCTGCGCACGTGGTACTGGTAGATGCTCCTGATCACCGAAGGGGCCTGTGCGCAGGTGTAGTTGTTGCTCTCCGCGGTGTGGTGGACGAACGCGGACTTCACGGTGGTGGTGTAGCCGAAGCCCGGCTCGCGCCAGGACTCGTTGGCGCCCCAGCCCGCGCGGGTGACGATGCCCGGGCGCGGCCCGATGGGCGCGGCGTTGGTGTCGGTCCCGCCCTGTGGCGCGGCGAGGTTCTGCCGCGGGGCCTCCGGCGGGATCCGTTCGGCGCCCAGCGCGGCGAACTGGGAGTTCATCGCGCTGCTGGCGACGGCCTGGCCGCCGAGCCCGGAGGCGGGGCCGCCGGGCTTTCCGTCGACGGCGGCGCGCAGCACGGCGCCCGGGCCAGAGCGTCCGCCCCCGTCTGCCGCATGGCCGGCCCGGGAGGCGGGCCGTGCGGAATCGGCCTCGGTGCCGGGGTCGATCAGGGCCAGCCGCAGCCCGTCGGGCAGCGCGGCGCTGCCGCCGTTCCCGGATGCCAGCCGTACGTCGACCGCGTCGGACTCGCCGACCCACAGCGGGGCTGTGCTGCCGCGTGTGCCGCCGCCCTCGGCCGACGTCGGGTCGGGGGCGTCGGTGGCGTGGTGGGAGAGCTCGGTCCAGCCCGTCCACCGCCCGTCGGCGCCGGAGCGGGTGCGCACCTCGACGTGGTCCGCCAGTTCCTGCTCCGCGTCGTCCCACACCACGCCGAGCATCGAGAACGGGGTGACCTCCCGCGCTCCGAGCCGGCCGCCGTCGGTGAGCCCGGCGCGGTCCTTCCCGCTCAGCGAGGAGAGGGGCAACGTCCGGGTGCGGGCGGGGCGTTCGGCCCGGCCGGCGCTCTCGGCACGTGCCCGGGTCGCGGCGTCCGACGCGGCGAGGCCGGCCGGAACGGCGGAGGTGGTGTCGGTACGGGTGGGCAGTTCGACGGCAGGCGCGGGCTGGGCCGCCGCGGGCTGGGCCAGCGGGACGATCAGCGCGGCCGTGCAGAGGGAGCCGACTGTGGCAGCAAGGAGTGCACGCATACCAAAAGCCTGTACATACAGGGACAGATCTGTCTATTCGTCAGCTGACGATCCGTCGGTTGACACGCCGTCACTTCTGCTTGACCCGTCCACCTCGGCGGGGTCCCGACGACTGCGCGCGGGCCGCCCGCTGGATACGCTGACCCCCATGCACGCCACTGATTCCACCCCCGCCGACCTGCTGCGTTCGGCCCTCGCGGCGGACCCCTCCCGCCCGCTGGTGACGTACTACGACGACGCGACCGGTGAGCGCGTGGAACTTTCCGTCGCCACCTTCGCCAATTGGGTGGCGAAGACCGCCAACCTCCTCCAGGACGAGCTGTCCGTCGAACCGGGCGACCGGCTCGCGCTGCTGCTTCCGGCGCACTGGCAGACCGCGGTCTGGCTGCTCGCCGGCTCGTCGGTGGGAGTGCTGGTGGAGCCGCAGGGCGATCCGGGCGCGGCGGACCTCGTGGTCAGCGGCCCGGACAGCCTCCAGGAGGCGCGGCGCTGCGGAGGCGAGCGGATCGCGCTCAGCCTGCGCCCGATGGGCGCCCGGTTCCCGCAGCCGCCGGAGGGCTTCGTCGACTACGCGGTCGAAGTGCCGGGCCAGGGCGACCGGTTCGCTCCCTACATGCCGGTCGAGGGCGGCGCCCCGTCACTGGTCATCGGCGGCAGAACGCTGAGCGGCACGCAGGTCGTCGAACAGGCCAGGGGGGATGCCGCCGCACTGGGACTGACCTCGGGCTCCCGAGTGCTCTCGGTGCGCGACTACGACGACTGGACCGGCATCTCCCGCGGCCTGCTGGCCCCGCTGGCGGCCGGCGCCTCGGTGGTGCTCAACCGCAACGCCGACCGGCTGGACGCCGAGGCGCTCGCCGCCCGCCGGGAGAGCGAGCGCATCACTCACACGGCGTAGCGGCGGTGGTGGGCGGCGGCGGACGCCCCGAGGATCGCTGGAGGACCTGTCCCGGATTCGGGGCGGGTCCTCGCACACCCCGGCGGTCGCCGGCTGCCCGGCAGGGCCGCCCGCGGCCCGAGCCCCCAGGCGCTCCGGGGCGTACGCCGCCGAGCCGGAGGGATGGACAACTGCCGTGAGCGACGCCGAGACCGGCCCGGAGGGAACACCGCACCGGCAGCCCGGACCGGTGGCGGGCTCCGAAGGCGCGAACGGCGAAGGCCCCGGCGGACCGGGCCCGGGCGGAGGCTCGCACGGACCGGGCGGCCCGGACGGTCGGGGCGACGGACCGGGCGGCCCCGACAGCCCCGACAGCCCCGACGGACGGAACGGCGGCGGACGGCGGGCGGGCGCGGGACGGTGGCTGCGGTGGGCGGCGCTCGCCACCTCGGTGGTCATCCTGGCGGGCGCGGGCACGGGCTGGGTGATGTACCACCGGCTGGAGGGCAACATCACCACCGACACCGCCACCGCCGAACTGCTGGAGAAGTACGAACGGGAGCGGCCCGACCCCGAGGTCGACGGCGCCTCCAACATCCTGGTGATCGGCTCGGACGACCGCAGCGGCCAGAACCGGCGGTACGGCAGGGACAACGGCACGGCGCGCTCGGACACCGCGATCCTGCTGCACCTGTCCGCCGACCGGGACCGGGCCACGGCCGTCTCGCTGCCCCGCGATCTGATGGTGGACATCCCCACGTGCGACCGCCCGGACGGCTCCCGCGCCAAGGGGCAGCTCGCCCAGTTCAACTGGGCCTACCAGTTCGGCGGGGCGGCCTGCACGATCCGTACGGTCGAGAAGCTCACCGACGTACGCGTGGACCACCACATGGTGATCGACTTCGACGGCTTCAAACGGCTGGTCGACTCCGTGGGAGGCGTGCAGGTCTGCCTGCCGGACCCGGTCAGGGACCGGGACGCGAAGCTCGACCTGCCGGCCGGGCGCCAGACCCTGCGGGGCGAGGACGCCCTCGGCTACGTACGCGCCCGCCAGAGCTTCGGCAACGGCAGCGACACCGACCGGATGGCCCGTCAGCAGGACTTCCTGGCCTCGCTGGTGCGCAAGGTGCGCGGCAACGGCGTACTGATGAACCCCGCCAAGCTCTTCCCCGTGCTGGACGCCGCGACCTCCTCCGTCACTGCGGACTCGGGCATGAACTCCCTGACCGAGCTGTACGACCTGGTGCGCAGCGTGCGCAACATCCCGGCGGAGGACGTGCGGTTCATGACCGTGCCGCGGCAGCCCTACCGCCAGAACCCCAACCGGGACGAGCTGCGACAGCCGGACGCGGCCCGGCTGTTCGCGCAGCTGCGGGCGGACCGGCCGGTGGACGAGGGCGGCCGCACCGGGGCGCGGGAACGGAACGAGGGCGCCCGTACGCAGAGTTCCTCGCCGCAGGATCCGGCCTCGCAGAGCCCGGCACCCGACGGGGACGAGCCCTCGCCGACGGAGAGCGGCGGAGTCTGCGCGGACGACGACTGAACGACCGCGGTCCCGGCGCGCAAGCGACACCGCGAGCCCGGAGCGAGGAGCACCGCGAACCGGGCGTCAGGAGCACTGCGAACCCGGCGCGAGCGGCACGAAACAGCGCGGGGCGGGGCCCCGGAGCGCGGGCGGGAGCGGCGCCGGGGCACGAGGTCGGGGGAATCACCCACCGGTCCGGGGCGATATGCCCGGATACCCCCGCATGTAGCGCCCGATAAAGCCTCACCGACGTAGTCCGCCGCTGAACTGGGCGGATAAGGTGTGCGCTCAAACATACGGCCCCGACCGTCCGGAGCGCTCCGAGGGGAGAGGCGCGTACCGGGCCGCAACGGAGGACTCGCGCGACGTGGACACGCATGGCCGTGGACGCTCGGGAGACGTGGACCCCGCAGATCAGTGGGTGTTCGACCCCGAGACCGGCAGTTACGAACTGCGACTGAACGCCCCCGACGGACCGGGCCACGACCATACGGGGTCACCCTCCGCTGTTCCAGGCCAACGCAACGCCACCGGTGGCGGGCGGCGGCGCCGGGACACCGAACCGGGTGACATATCCGGGCCCTCGCCGAAGAGCGGGGACGAGGAGTCCGAGGACCGTTCCCGGGCGGCGGTTCCCGGGCAGCGCTCGCGGCGCAGGGCCGCCGAGCCGCAGGCCGGCCGCAGCCGGCGCAAGCGCAAGCCCGGCCTCAGCCGGAAGCAGAAGGTGCTGCGCTGGGGCGGCGGTTCGCTCGCGCTGCTGCTGGTGGTCCTCGGCACCACCGGTTACCTGGTGTACCAGCACTTCAACAACAACATCGACAAGGTCGACGTCGGCATCAAGAACGACGCCACCACCGACGGGCCGGTCAACATACTGATCCTCGGCACCGACGCACGCAGCGGCAAGGGCAACGACGGCTACGGCGACCGCGACAGCAAGGGCCACGCGGACACCACCGTGCTGCTGCACGTCGCCAAGGACCGTTCGCACGCCACCGCGCTGAGCATCCCGCGCGACATGGTGGTGGACATCCCCGACTGCCCGACGCAGACCGACGAGGGCGAGCAGACCGTACCGGGCAGCCGCGGAGCGCGCTTCAACGAGAGCCTCGGCCAGAACGGTCGGGACCCGGGCTGCACCTGGCGAACGGTCGAGGAACTGACCGGGATAAAGATCAACCACTTCATGATGGCCGATTTCAACGCCGTCAAGGAACTCTCCACCGCGGTCGGCGGCGTCGAGGTGTGCGTCGCCAAGGACATCGACGACAAGAAGTCGAAGCTCAAGCTGACCAAGGGCAAGCACAAGGTCCAGGGCGAGGACGCGCTGGCCTTCGTACGCACCCGCGGCTCGGTCGGGCTCGGGAGCGACCTGAGCCGGATCGAGCTCCAGCAGCAGTTCCTGAGCTCGATGTTCCGCGAGGTCAAGAGCAGCGGCTCGCTCTCCAACCCGAAGAAGGCGTGGAACCTCGCCAACGCCGCAACCGACGCGCTGACCGTCGACACCGGCATCGGCAGCGTCAAGAAGCTCGCCGCTCTCGCCTCCGACCTGCAGAGCGTGAGCCCGAAGAACATCACCTTCGCCACCGTCCCGGTGCTGGACAACCCCAACGAGACGGTGAAGTCGACGGTCGTCCTGGACCACGCCAAGGCCACCCCCCTGTTCGAAATGATCAAGGCGGACAAGTCCCTGGCTGGAACCAAGAAGGACGAAAACCAGTCAGACAAGAAGGGGAAGCAGATCGAGAAGGCCCCCAAGAGTGAAGTCCGGGTGGACATTTACAACGGGGGTGGGCCCATCGGTTCCGCACAGCAGACCGTCAGCTGGCTGCAGAACGACCACGGCGTGCGTCTGTCCACGAACTCCGGCAACGCTCCGGCCCAACTCGACACCACCACACTGGAATTCGGCTCGGACCAGGAGGCGCAGGCGGCGACGCTCGCCGACCTCATGGGACTTGCCAAGTCCGCACTGAAGAAGAAGTCCTCACCCGCGGGCGACTCGGTTCCCATGACCCTGACGCTGGGAGCGGACTTCAAGGCCGCCGGCACACCGATCGAGGCCCCGGACAAGGCACCGGACGGCGTGCAGAACATCAACGGCGACGACAAAGACGTCTGCGCCAAGTGAGTCGGACGAGGACTGATTGAGGGGGAGGGTCCTGTGCGACGACGGACCACTGAGAGCGACGACGACAAGGGCATACGCCAGGCCGGCGCCCGTACCGAGGACGGAGCGGGCGACCGGTTGCCCGAGAACGGGAAGACGAAGGACGCGGGCCACACCGTTCCGCTGCGCCGGGCCGAAGCCGGCGCAGGAGGCGGCGCGGGGGCGGGCAGCGCGGGGGCGGGCGGTGCGGGAGGCGGCGGAGAAGACGGTGAGCCGGAGGCCGGGCCGCCGCGCAAGAAGCGCCGCGCCCTGAAGTGGACCGTGATCGGCCTGGCCGTGATCGTGCTCGGCACCGGAGGCGCCGGCTTCCTCTACTACCAGCACCTGAACGGCAACCTCACCAAGGACGCCCTGCACCTCGGCGACAACAAGCTCGAGAAGAACAAGCCCAACGCCGAGGGCCAGACCCCCATGAACATCCTGCTGCTGGGCTCCGACAGCAGGAACAGCAAGGAGAACGTACGGCTCGGCGGCTCGCACGCCGACGCCGGCCGGCCCCCGCTCGCGGACGTGCAGATGCTGGTCCACGTGTCGGCCGACCGCAGCAACATGTCGGTCCTCTCCATCCCCCGGGACACCCGGGTGACCATCCCCAAGTGCACCGACACCGACGACGGGAAGGTCTACGAGCAGCGCTCGGACCGCATCAACACCAGCCTGCAGAACGGTGGTCCGGGCTGCACGGTGGCGACCTGGGAGGAGCTCACCGGGATATCCATCGACCACTTCATGATGGTCGACTTCTCCGGTGTGGTCTCGATGGCCGACGCGGTGGGCGGCGTACCGGTCTGTGTGGACGCCAACGTCCACGACCGGAAGTCCGGGCTGAAGCTGGAGAAGGGCGAGAGCGTCGTCCGCGGCGAGCAGGCGCTCCAGTGGCTGCGCACCCGGCACGGCTTCGAGGACGGCAGCGACATCGGCCGTGCCAAGGCCCAGCAGATGTACATGAACTCGATGGTCCGCGAGCTGAAGGCCGGCACCAAGCTCACCAACCCCGGAAAGCTGCGCAAGCTCGCCGAGGAGGGCACCAAGGCGCTGACCGTGGACGACAGCCTCAACACCGTGATGAAGCTCTACGACCTCGGCGAGGACCTGCGGCGGGTGCCGACCAAGCGCATCACCATGGCGACGATGCCGTGGACGTACTCGCAGGGGGGCAGCTACGTACTGCCCAAGGAGGCCGACGCCGAGCGGGTGTTCAGCATGATCCGCGCCGACATCGCGCTGGACGGCAAGGACAAGGGCAAGAAGGTGCCGGACGAGCCGGAGCCCGCCGACACCGCGGCGCCGCCCGGTGAGATATCCGTGCGGGTGATGAACGGGACCGGCACCTCGACACAGACACCGGTCACCGGACGGGCCAACGCGATCAGCTCGCAGTTGCAGGGCAAGGGCTTCGCCCGGGCCTACCCCGACCAGACCCCCACCTCCAAGTGGGACACCCAACTCAGCTACTCCGACCCGGAGTTGGAGGGCGACGCACAGGCTGTGGCGAAGGCGCTGGGAATCCCGGAGAAGGCCGTGAAGCGGTCCTCCGAGGGAGAGGGCATCACTCTGGTCGTCGGCGCCGACTGGCGCACCGGCGGCTCGTACCCCGCCCCCGCCGGCGGCTCGTCCGACGAGAAGCCCGAGGACGACGGCAAGGCGCCGGACAGCCTCGACGGGATGAACGGCGACGACGACTCGGCCTGTATGAACGTAAGCCGCCAGCACACCTGGTGAACCGGGCGCACGACACGAGGGAGGGGCCCGACCGTTCGTCGGGCCCCTCCCTCGTGTCGTGCGTTCCGCGCCGTGCGGCGGGCGGCTCGGGAGGGCGCCCGCTGCCCCCGCGCCCGGCGCCCGCTGCCCGGGCGCCCGTACGGCGTCAGCGGCTCGGGACCGGCTCCCTGCGGCTGGCGATGACCTTGCGCGCGAGCTTCTTCGGGCTGGTCAGGTACCCCCAGCCCCAGGACATGTGCATCGTCGCCAGCGCGAGCGGGATCCGGACCCGGGCCGCCGGCGGCAGACCGCGTCCGGCGGGAAGGGAACCGGCGGTGATCGCGGCGAGATAGCCGCCCGGGACCACCAGCGCCCACGGCGTCAGCACCGCGCCCGCGACCGTGCCTGCGGCGATCGCCAGCACGGCGGCCGGCGGGGCGAGGTAGCGCAGGTTGATCGAACCGGAGTGGTAGCGGGCGACGACGTGCCGCCAACGGCCGTAGTTGCGGTACTGCTTGGCCAGCGCGCGCACGTTGGGACGGGGCCGGTAGGAGACCAGGAGCTCCGGCGAGAACCAGACCCGGCCGCCGGACTGGCGGATGCGGAAGTTCAGCTCCCAGTCCTGGGCGCGGATGAACTCCGTGTTGTAGCCGCCCTGCTGCTCCAGCACCTCGCGGCGGAACACCCCGAGGTAGACGGTCTCCGCCTCGCCGGCGCTGCCGCCGGTGTGGAAGGCGGCGTTGCCGACGCCGATGCGAGAGGTCATCGCGGCGGCGACGGCCTGCTCCCAGGCGTTCTCGCCCTCGGCGTGCATGATGCCGCCGACGTTCGCGGCGCCGGTCTCCGCCAGCAGCCGCACCGCGGTGGCGATGTAGCCGGGCGAGAGCATCCCGTGGCCGTCGACACGCACCACCACGTCGTGGCTGGACGCCTCGATCGCCGCGTTCAGACCGGCCGGTGTCCGGCCCGTCGGGTTCGCCAC
The DNA here is from genome assembly GCF_023072595.1 of Streptomyces sp. XM4193. GTDB lineage: Bacteria > Actinomycetota > Actinomycetes > Streptomycetales > Streptomycetaceae > Streptomyces. The sequence goes on along the minus strand of NZ_JALLGK010000003.1, from coordinate 490,694 downwards.
CGTGCGCACGCGGGGGTCGGCGGCGACCAGCTCGGCGGCGATCTCGTCCGTACGGTCCTCGGAGGGGCCGAGGGCGATCACCACCTCCAGTTCGCCTGGGTAGTCCTGCTCCAGGATGTGCCGGACCGAGGTGCGCAGATGCCGCTCCTCGTTGAGGACCGGCATGATCACCGATACGGCGGGCGTGGTGTCGGGCTCGTCTACTGCGGAGGTCACCGGGTCACGTTACCGCGAACGGGGGAAGGGGCCGCACGGCAGCCGTGGGGGCCCGGGCGGCGGGCTTACGGTGCAGTACCGCCGAGGCGGTGGTGTCAACCGTCGTCGGCAGGCCAGTCACAGCCCCGACCCGGGCCGGCAGCCCGCGCGGCCGTCGGCCGAAGATGAGGTGCCGCTCTTGTCCCCCACACCTCGCCCCCGCCCCGCCCGACCGGCAGGCACCGCACGCTCCGCACGCCCTGCCCGTCCGTCCCGCCCCTCCAGACGGGTACGACGCTCCGCCGCTCCCCCGGCCCGACGCCCGGGAGGCGGACCCCGCCGCTGGGTGCGCCGGCTGACCCTCTTCACCGCGGGCACCGTGCTCACGGTCAGCGGCGCCGGCCATCTGCTGGTGAACGGCATCGGTGCCGGCATCGACCGCGTCGACCCCTTCCAGGACCTGAAGAACCGGCCGGACGCCGGCCGCGGGGTGAACTTCCTGGTCGTCGGCGTGGACCAGCGGGACGCCCTGACCGAAAAGGAGCGCGCCAAGCTCCGCCTCGGCGGGGCCTCCTGCAACTGCACCGACACGATGATGCTGGTGCACCTCTCCGAGGACCGGGACCGCGCCAGCGTCGTCAGCCTCCCCCGTGACTCGCTCGCCGAGCTGCCGCCGCACCACGATCCGGCCACCGGCGAACGTCGCGGGGAGAGCCGCCAGAAGCTGAACGCAGCCTACTCGCGCGGCGGTCCGAGCCTGACCGTCCGCACGGTGGAGCGGATGACCGGCGTCCATGTGCACCACTACCTGGAGGTGGACTTCGCCAGCTTCATGCGGACCGTGGACGCGGTGGGCGGCGTACCGGTGTGCAGCACACGACCGCTCAAGGACAAGAAGGCCGGCCTGGACATGCCAGCGGGCACCACCAAACTGGACGGCGCGGGAGCGCTCGCGTACGTGCGCGCACGCTCGGTCGACGGCGCCGCCGACATCGGACGGATGCAGCGCCAGCAGCGGTTCGTCGCCTCGCTGATCGACGAGGCTGCCTCCAACGAGGTGCTGCTGAACCCGGTGCGGTTCCGCCGGGTCAGCAGCGCGGTGCTCGGATCCGTGCGCGCCGACCGGGGCTTCGGCAAGGACGAGATGCTGGCGCTGGGCAAGGCGATGAAGGACTTCGACGCCTCGTCCTCGGAGTTCACCACGGTGCCGGTCGCGGACTCCAAGCACCGGGTGCCGGGTCTCGGCGAGACCGTTCGCTGGGACGGCCCCAAGTCGAAGAAGCTGTTCGGCGCGCTGCGCGAGGACAAGCCGCTGGCACCGGTCGCCGAGAAGTCGCAGAAGGAGAAGGGCGGCGGGGACGGCGGCCGGGCCGACCGGAAGGCCGTGCTCGTGGAGGTCGCGCCCGGCAGCATCCGGGTCCAGGTGGAGAACGGCACCGGCCGGGCAGGTCTCGGCCATCGCGCCGACGAGGAGCTGCGGGCCACCGGGTTCCGGACGACCGGGATCCCCGGCAACGCTCGTAAGGACGACGTCGAGCGCACCGAGATCTCCTACGACCCCCGCTGGGACCGTTCCGCCAGGACACTCGCCGCCGCGCTGCCCGGCGCCAAACTGCGCAAGGAGCAGGGGCGGGGGCCACAGATGAAGGTCACCCTCGGCGAGGACTTCGAGAAGGTCACGCCGGTGCGCGAGGACAAACCGCTCGACGCCGCGGGCAAGGGCAACCGGTTCGGGGCGGTGAGCGGCGACGAGGTCAGCTGCGGCTGACGCACAACAGCCCGGCGGTCCGGCAGCCCGGCAGCCCGGCAGCCCGACACTGCTCACGGGTTCGGGCTGCCGGCTCGGGCTTCCCCGCGTACGGCGGGCGGAGTAGCCGGGACGGGGCGGAGCTGCGGACGGAGACTCAGCGCCTCAAGCCGTCAGGCCGTCAAGCGCTCAGCTCCCCAAGCCCCCAAGCCCTCAGGCCGTCAAGCCCTCGGGGCTGAAGTCCGGGGCGACGCCGGTCAGTCGGACGCTCGCCTCCCAGAGCGCCGCGGCGTCCTCGACGCTGCGCGCGTTGCGGGAGAGCCTGGCGGGGGCCGGTGAGCCCCACGCCTCCAGCCCGCGACGCGGTCCGTAGTACGCGCCGTTGCCGGCGGTGGGGTCGGTGGCGGCGCGGACCACCGAGAGCGCGCCCGCGGAGGCGGTCTGGGTGTAGAAGCGGGTGAGGCGCTCCAGCCGCGCAAGCCGGGCGTGCCCGGACATCCGCAGCCCCGCCTGCCCCAACTCGGTCGAGGACAGGCCCGGGTGGGCCGCGCAGGCGGTCAGCTCACGGTCGGCCTCGCGCGCACGTCGGCCCAACTCGTCGGTGAACAGCAGGTTCGCGAGCTTCGACTGTCCGTAGGCCGTCCATTTGCGGTAGCCGGTCTCGGCGTTGAGGTTGGCGAAGTCCATCGCCGCGTAGCGGTGCGCGAGCGAGGAGACCGTCACCACTCTCGCCGGGCCCCGTACGCCCAGGATCGGCAGCAGTCGTGCGGTGAGAGCGAAGTGGCCGAGGTGGTTGGTGCCGAACTGCATCTCGAAGCCGTCCGCGGTGTACCGCAGCGGCAGCGCCATCACTCCCGCGTTGTTCACCAGCAGGTCGAGTCGACCGTCTGCCAGTTCGGTGATCCGCTCGGCGGCCGTGCGCACCGAGGCGAGGTCGGCGAGGTCCAGTGGCAGCAGGGCGAGGTCGGCACGCGGCGCGGCGGCACGGATGGCGCCCATCGCCTCCTCGCCGCGCGAGGTGTCGCGGCAGGCGAGCAGGACCGTCGCGCCGGCGCGCGCCAGATAGAGCGAAGTGGCCCGGCCGATCCCGCTGTTGGCCCCGGTGACGACCGCCGTGCGGCCGTGGAGGTCGGGGATGTCGCGGGCGTCCCAGCCGTTCATTTCGCTCCCGTCGTCGGTGCGCGGTCGCGCAGGAGACCCTGCGCCGCGGGCGGCCCACGATGCCAGCCGCCTCTTCGCCTCCCGGCGCCGGGGCTCCACCGTCACCACTCGCGGGGCCGCCGTGAACGGTCCCGGGTCGCCCTCCCCACCGCCCGGGGGCCGCCGTGCCCGGTTCCGGGGTCGCCCCACGCCGGGGGCTCAGTCGGACAGGCCCTCGGCGGCCCGCCGGTCGCGCAGCTCCTTGATCGCCCGGCGGCGGGCGAGGCGGTGCGTACGGCGGATCTGGGCCTCCTGGTAGCGCCGCTTGTCGCGTTCGGTCTCCGGGATCACCGGGGGTACGGTCCTCGGCCTGCCTTCCGCGCCGACCGCTGCGAAGACGAGGTAGGCGGTTCCGACCTGGGTCGCGGGGGTGGACTCGTTCCACCGTTCCGCCAGCACCCGGACCCCGATCTCCATCGAGGAACGACCGGTCCAGTTGACCTGCGCCTTCACATGGACCAGGTCCCCGACCCGTACCGGTTCGAGGAAGACCATCTCGTCCATGGAGGCCGTCACCGCGGCGCCGCCCGAGTGCCTGCCCGCGACCGCGCCCGCGGCGTCGTCGACCAGTTTCATGATCACGCCACCGTGGACGGTGCCCAGGAGGTTGGTGTCGTTGTGGGACATGATGTGGCTGAGCGTCGTGCGGGAGGCGGCCGTCGGCTTTCCGGGCAGCTCGCTCTCCGGAGCGCTGGTGGCGGGGTCGGTCATTGCTCCAGGGTAGAGGCGGGTTTCGGCCAAACATCGCCGGAAGCGGACCGGGGGCCGCCGTTGTGGCGATTGCCACCGCGCGACGGGTCCGACCCGCCGGCAAAAGCAAATAAGCCGGGCATTTTTCCACGGCTCTGCTACAGGACTGCTCCAGTGCGGCACCCGGACTGTTCTGCGGGGCGCGGTCGGAGGCAGACTGCACCGCATGAATGAGTGGCCCCAGGGGTTGAGCAACGACGGCAGGAGCGGCGACGGATACGGTCGCGGCTCCCGTAGCGCGCGTCCGGAGGGCGCCCGTGTCATGCCGACCGTGAACCCGGGCGGGGTGCGCACCCCCGGCGTCCCGGCCCAGAACCGCGGGGGCTACGACTCCGGCTACAGCGACGGTCAGGTGTACGGCAACGGTCCGGCCGGACCGGGCGGACCCGGTGGGCCCGGGGACGAGTACGGCCGGGGGTACGGCGACGGCGACGCCCGGCCGCGCCCGAACTGGGCCAGGCGCATCAAGTGGACCGTGCTCACGCTCGTCGTGGTGCTGCTGGTGACCAGCGTCGCCACCTACTTCTGGGCCGACGGCAAGCTGCGCCGGGAGGTCGACCTCAGCCAGGTCGAGGACCGGCCGGACGGCGGCGAGGGAACGACGTACCTGATCGTCGGCTCGGACAGCCGCGAGGGCCTGAGCGCCGAGGACCGCAAGCGGCTCAAAACCGGCTCCGGCACCGGCAAGCTCACCGACTCCATGATGATCCTGCACCGCGGGCCGAGCGGGAACTCCATGGTCAGCCTGCCGCGCGACTCGCTCATCACCATCCCCGAGTTCACCGGCTCCTCCTCCGGCCGCCGCATCCCCGCACAGCAGCAGAAGCTCAACGCCGCCTACGCGATCGAGGGCCCCGAACTCCTGGTCCGCACCGTGGAGTACAACACCGGCCTGAAGATCGACCACTACGCGGAGATCGGCTTCGGCGGCTTCGCCGGGCTCGTCGACTCCCTGGGCGGCGTCGAGATGTGCTTCGACAAGCCGGTCAAGGACAAGAACTCCGGCGCCGACTTCCAGGAGGGCTGCCACGAACTGGACGGCGCCCAGGCCCTCGCCTTCGTCCGCAACCGCTACAACGCGGAGGGTGGGGACCTCGGTCGCACCAAGAACCAGCAGAAGCTGCTCTCCGCACTGGCCAACGAGAGCGCCACCCCGAGCACCGTCCTCAACCCCTTCAAGCTCTACCCCGCCATGGGCACCGGCCTCGACGCGCTCATCGTCGACAAGGACATGAGCCTGTACGAGCTGCTGAGGATGTTCTGGGCGATGAAGGGCGTCTCCGGCGGTGACGGCACGCAGATGAACATGCCGATCGCGGGCAACGTCAGCAGCCCCGCCGGCTCCGCGCTCAAATGGGACATGACCCGGGTCAAGCAGCTGGTGCAGGAGCTGAAGGACGGCGAGAAGATCACCGTCAAGGGCGACTGACCCACCCGCGGGCGCCGCACCGCAGCGCACACGCACACGACGATGCCCCGGCCGCGGGAGAGCGACCGGGGCATCGTGCTGCGCCCGGCGGAGCGCTCAGCCGTTGGCGCAGAGGCAGAACGGATGGCCGACCGGATCCGCGTACACCCGCCAGGCGCGCGCACCGTCGTGGTCGCCCTCCAGCAGCGTCGCCCCGAGCGCCAGCACCTGGGCCTCCGCCTCGTCCATCTGCTCCTCGAAGACGTCGAAGTCCAGATGCATCTGCTGGGAGTGCTGGACGCCGGGCCACTGCGGCGCTCGGTACCCCTCCGAGCGCTGGAAGGCCAGGGTCCGGCCCTGCGGACCGATCAGCTCCACCCACTCGTCGTCGCTCTCCGGGTCGATCTTCCAATCGAGAACGGCGGCGTAGAACGCGGCCAGGGCATGCGGGTCCGGACAGTCCAGCGCGGTCACGCCCATGGTGATGGCAGCCATCGTCGACCTCTCTGTCTGAGCTGGTGGTGTTCCTGCTACTGCCACAGTCTCTCCCAGCCCACCGACAACGACCCGGAGTTGGCCGCCCGACCCACCGCCCGACCCACCGCCCGGCCCGGGGCCGCGACAGGAACCCGAAAGTCCGGACCGCGACAGGCCCTACTCGCCGCCCGTTTCGCCGGGAGAACCCGGATGTTCGGAGAACGGATCGTCGTGAGGCCAGTAAAACTCGTACCCGGACACTGCCTCGTTGAACGACACCGACGGCCCGACGGATCGCAGACCGAGGTTCTCCCGAAGCCACCCGTCGACAGCGAGAGCCGCCACCTCCGGCCTGTAGTCCGCAAGGGGAAACGAGAAATCGAGCACTTCGAAGAGCGCACCGCCGGGAAACATGTGCGCCAGTTCCTCCGCGTGGAGCGACAAGCCGTACGACATCCAGGAGACGTCCTTCCAGTACATTCCCCCACCGGGATCGGCGGATGTCTTCGCCGGAAGTCCGTTTTTCGCCGGCTCTTTGACAAGCCTGCTCGAAAACATTGTCGCAACCCACGAGGAAGAGGGAAAACCCGGCAGAGCGGAAGCATGGCGAGAGACATACCGGCTCTCGGGAAACATCAGCAGATGGGAGTGGGTGGCCGAACGGACCACCGCACACCCGGGATGGAACTCGCTGAGCGAGAGCGAGAAACGAGCGTGGACAGAGGCCTTGCCGCGCTCTACTGGCTCGACGACGGGGACCACGAAAGGCTTCACTGAGCTCTTCCACTCGCCTCATCGAGCGCCTGACTCCTCGAACACGGGGGAGCAGAGCGCGCCGCAGCCCCGGTACGAGGTGCTCGCACCGGGGCCGGAAAGGTTCGACGCCGACGTACGCGGTTCTCCCGACACGCGCCTTCCCGCACGCAGGGCCGCCCGACGCGATGCCGCCCCGCCCGGAAGGCTCCGGGCGGGGCAGCGTCAGTCGACGAGGGGCACGGGGCGCCCGGCCGGACCGGAAGGTGGCGTCAGTCGCCGAGGCGGTCCTGCATGTGGTCCTTGGCCTTGTCGGCCATTCCTCGCGCCTTGTCCTTCGGGTCCTTGTCCTGCGAGGAGCGCTCCTTGCCCTTGTCCTTGTCGGACTGGCCGGACTTGCCCATCGAGTCCTGCGCCTTGTCCTTCATCTGCTCGGCCTTGTCCTTGAACTCGTCCGCAATACCCATGGTGACTCCTCGGCTCGGTGTGCCTGCGTGGCGTTGCCAGCGTGGCACCGGGCCCCGGGGGTCGCCTTTCGGACTGCTGCGTTCGAGCGAGGCCGACAGCACTGCGGGCCGACCCCTGTTCGGGGCCGCCGCCGCGCCGCCGCGGCGGCCTCAGGCGGTCGGGCGGCCGAGCGCGCGGAAGGTCCAGCCGGCCTTGCGCCACAGCTGCGGGTCGAGCGCGTTCCGCCCGTCCAGGATGTGCGGCACGGCGACGGCCTCGCCGAGCTCCGTCGGGTCCAGCTCGCGGAACTCGCGCCACTCGGTGAGGTGCAGCACCACGTCCGCGCCGCGCACTGCCTCGATCGCGCTGTCCGCGTAGGCGAGCGTGGGGAAGAGAGCGCGGGCGTTCTCCATGCCCTTGGGGTCGTAGACCGTCACCTGGGCGCCCTGGAGGTGCAGTTGGCCCGCGACGTTGAGCGCGGGCGAGTCCCGTACGTCGTCGGAGTCGGGCTTGAAGGTGGCCCCGAGCACGGCGATCCGCTTGCCGAGGAGCGCCCCGCCGACCGCGTCCCTGGTCAGCTCGACCATGTGGCCGCGGCGGCGCATGTTGATGGAGTCGACCTCGCGAAGGAAGGTCAGGGCCTGGTCGGCGCCGAGCTCTCCGGCGCGGGCCATGAACGCCCGGATGTCCTTGGGCAGGCAGCCTCCGCCGAAGCCGATGCCGGCCCGCAGGAACTTGGCGCCGATCCGGTCGTCGTGCCCGATCGCCTCGGCGAGCTTCACCACGTCGCCGCCCGCCGCCTCGCAGACCTCGGCCATGGCGTTGATGAACGAGACCTTGGTGGCGAGGAAGGAGTTGGCGGCGGTCTTGACCAGCTCGGCGGTCGGGAAGTCGGTCACCACGAAGGGAGAGCCCTCGGAGACCGGCGTCGCGTACACCTCGCGCAGCACGCGCTCGGCCCGCTCCGACTCGACGCCGACGACGATCCGGTCGGGGTGCAGGGTGTCGCGGACCGCGAAGCCCTCGCGCAGGAACTCCGGGTTCCAGGCGAGCTCGACGTCCTGCGCCGCGGGCGCCAACTCCCGTATGCGGGCGTCGAGTCGGGCGGCGCTGCCGACCGGGACGGTCGACTTGCCGACCACCAGGGCGGGCCTGCGCAGCAGCGGCGCGAGCGATTCGACGACGGAGTCGACGAAGGACATGTCGCAGCCGTACTCGCCCTGCTTCTGAGGGGTGTTGACGCAGACGAAGTGCACATCGCCGAACTCGGCGACCTCCTCGTAGGAGGTGGTGAAGCGCAACCGCCCGCTCGCGCCCTCCAGACCGGCGACGTGCCGGCCGAGCAGCTCCTCCAGCCCCGGCTCGTACATCGGCACCCGGCCGCGGGAGAGCAGTTCGACCTTCTCCGGGACGACGTCCAGGCCCAGCACCTCGAACCCGAGCTCGGCCATCGCGGCGGCATGGGTGGCACCGAGGTAGCCGGTACCGATCACGGTGAGCTTGGGAGCCATGTGACGGTTTCTCCTGAGGTCGTGTGGGGGTGGTGGCGTCGGCGGGTCGCGCCGCCGTGGTGCCCGGGCGCCGGACCGGGTGTAAGGCTGGGCCCAATCCGCGAGCATAGCGGTGCGCGCTGTCGGGAACCTCACGTATCCCCGCCTCGGGCGCAGCGCCTAGAATTGAGTTACTAGACAGTAATTTAGGCAGAATCCAGGGAGTGAGAACCGTGGCGGGATCCGCTGAATTCGACCTGTACCGGCCGGCGGAGGAGCACGACATGCTCCGCGACTCGGTGCGCTCGCTCGCCGAGGCGAAGATCGCTCCGTTCGCCGCGGAGGTGGACGAGGAGGGCCGCTTCCCGCAGGAGGCCCTGGACGCGCTGACCGCCAACGACCTGCACGCCGTCCACGTACCCGAGGCCTACGGCGGCGCCGGTGCCGACGCGCTCGCGACCTGCATCGTCATCGAGGAGGTCGCCCGCGTCTGCTGTTCCTCCTCGCTCATCCCCGCCGTGAACAAGCTGGGCTCCCTGCCGGTGGTGCTCTCCGGCTCCGAGGAGCTGAAGCGCAAGTACCTCGGACCGCTCGCCAAGGGCGACGGGATGTTCTCCTACTGCCTCTCCGAGCCGGACGCCGGTTCGGACGCCGCGGGCATGAAGACCAAGGCCGTGCGCGACGGCGACGACTGGGTGCTCAACGGCGTCAAGCGCTGGATCACCAACGCCGGCGTATCGGAGTACTACACGGTGATGGCCGTCACCGACCCCGAGAAGCGCTCCAAGGGCATCTCCGCCTTCGTGGTGGAGAAGGGCGACGAGGGCGTCTCCTTCGGAGCCCCGGAGAAGAAGCTCGGCATCAAGGGCTCTCCGACCCGCGAGGTCTACTTCGACAACGTGCGCATCCCCGGTGACCGCATGATCGGCGAGGAGGGCACGGGCTTCGCCACCGCGATGAAGACCCTGGACCACACCCGCATCACCATCGCCGCCCAGGCGCTCGGCGTCGCCCAGGGCGCCCTGGACTACGCCAAGGGGTACGTGCAGGAGCGCAAGCAGTTCGGCAAGCCGATCGGCGACTTCCAGGGCGTGCAGTTCATGCTGGCCGACATGGCGATGAAGATCGAGGCCGCGCGGCAGCTGACGTACGCGGCGGCGGCCAAGTCCGAGCGCGTCGGCGGCGGCGGCCCGCACGAGGACCTGACCTTCTTCGGCGCAGCGGCCAAGTGCTACGCCTCGGACGCGGCCATGGAGGTCACCACCGACGCCGTGCAGCTCCTCGGCGGCTACGGCTACACCCGCGACTACCCGGTCGAGCGCATGATGCGCGACGCCAAGATCACGCAGATCTACGAGGGCACCAACCAGGTCCAGCGCATCGTCATGGCGCGCAACCTGCCGTAGTCCGGGCACTCCCCCGCACGCCTCGCACCGAACGGCTCCCGGCCACGCGCCGGGGGCCGTTCGGCGTTCCCGGCAGCCCGCCCGTACGGCGGGGGCGGGAGGACAGCGGGCACGGTCGGGCAGCTCGGGGCGCGTGCATCCGGCATCCATGCGGTGACACTCGTCATCAGGTCGCCGCGCTCGTTCCGCGGCGCGAATCCTTCACGTGAGCCTGGGTAGAGCGTCGTTCGCGGGCGACCGTCCGACGCATTGACATGCGCACGACTAGCGTTGCCCGCTGCATTCCTCGGGAGGACCAATGAAACGCACAACCCGCACCCTCGTCCCCGCGCTGGCGACGGCCGCACTCCTGCTGCCGCTCGCCCCTGCCGCGAGCGCCGCCCAGGCGCCCACCCAGGCGCCGGCCACCTCGGCGCAGGGTCAGGTCGAGACCAAGGCGGAAGCAGCGGCGATCTCCCGCGCGACCGTCATCAACCGCGCCAAGAAGTGGCTCACCGCCAACGGCGGCAAGCAGGTGCCCTACAGCCAGAGCAAGACCTGGGGCGGCTACCGCACCGACTGCTCCGGCTACGTCGGCATGGCGCTGAAGTACGGCAAGCCCGGCACCAACACCGTGGGCCTGGCGACCAGTTCATACACCAAGAAGATCAAGATGGCCAGCCTCAAGAAGGGCGACCTGGTCATCGACCCCGTGGGCAGCAACACCAGCCGCCACGTGGTGATCTTCCACAAGTGGGTCAACTCCAGCAAGACGTCCTACTGGGCGTACGAGCAGCGCGGCGGCCACGGCACCGACTACCGCAAGCTCAGCTACGGCCTGAAGGCCGACCAGTACGACGCCTACCGTCCCAAGAAGTACTGAGGCAAGAGCAGTCGAGCAGCGGCCGGCGGCGGTCCCGGTGACCGCCGCCGGCCGCTGCGGCACGGGCGCGAGTGCCTCCGGGACGGCCCCCGGCCCGCATCACGGAAACGTCACAAGCCACCGGTAAGCGCCCGGCCACGCTGTGCGTACGGCGACCATCGGGGCATGGGTATCCGTCGCGCCTCCCTCGCCGGCCTGCTCGCCGCGGGCCTCGTCCTGACCGCCTCCGCCTGCGACGCAGCCGACAACGAACGTGCCGACACCGGGAGTTCGGCCGGTGCGGACAGCAGCTCCGACGCCGACGACAAGGGTTCGGACGACTCGGCGGAGGCCGCGCTGCCGAACCTGGTCGACCGCGGCCTGGACTCCGCCCGCAAGGCCGCCGGCGACGCCGGATTCCGCAAGCTGAAGACCCACGACGCGCTGGGGCGCGACCGGGCGCAGGCGTTCACCCGCAACTGGCAGGTCTGCTTCCAGTCGCCCGCCGCCGGCACCCACCCGACCAGCACGGAAGTCGACCTGGGCGCCGTGAAGCTGGACGAGGAGTGCCCCGAGAAGGACCAGCGTCCGGAGAAGGCCGGCGCCACCATGCCGGACTTCTCGGGGAAGTCCCTGCGGGCGGCCCGCGGTGCGCTGGACGAGACGTCCGGCATCTCCACCGAGGACGCGACGGGCGAGAAGCGGCTGATCGTGCTGGAGTCCAACTGGCGTGTGTGCACCCAGAAACCGGCCGCCGGCGAGGCGCTGGAAGGGCGCCCGGTCTCCTTCACCGCCGTGAAGTTCGGCGAGACCTGCCCCTGAGCGGCCGCGAGCGGGGCCGGTCGGCGGCACCGGCCGGCCCGCGACGGCGAGAACCGGGGAAGGCGGGCGCGGACCCGGCCCGAGCCGCCCCGCGCAACGCGCCCCCTACAGCTCGTTGAAGGGTGCGGCGTAGCGGAACCGCCCCTGCGGGGACGGGCCGTCGGCGGTCAGCGCGCGGGTCTGGAAGTACGCGCCCCACTCGGCTTCGGGAGCGACGACGCCGTCCGCCGTGCTCGCGCGAAAGCCGAACCGGCCGTAGTAGGCCGGCTCGCCGAGCAGCGCGACCAGCGTCTCGCCCCGTGCCTCGGCCGCTGCCACCACCGCGTGCATCAGGGCGCTGCCCACCCCCGCGCGCTGGTGCCCGGGCGCCACGCTCAGCGGGCCGAGGCCGAGGGCAGGCGCGCCGTCGACGTCTGCGCGGGTGCACACGACATGGCCGATCGGCCGGTCCTCGGCGTCCACCGCGACCAGGGAGAGTTCGGGGATCCAGCCCTCGCACTCCCGCAGGGCGTCCAACAGCGGCACCTCGACGGGCACTTCGCGGCTCTCGTTGTCGCCGACGGCGGCGAAGGCGGCGGCCGTCAGGGCACGTACCGCGGGGAGGTCGGTGGGCGCTTCACGTCGCAGCAGCATCCGGGCAGTCTCGCACGACGCCTCCGCTCCGGTTCGCGGGCCCGCGCACGGCCTCCCGGTGGTCCGCGAACGGCCGTTCGGGGCGGCTGTCAGAGGCCGCGCCTAGCATGACGAACATGCAGCCGACCGGTGCGTGGACTCCGGTGCGGTTGCGAAGTGGATCAGTTCGAGCGAAGCAGTCCACGAGGGCGGACGGGGTGAGGGATGTCGGAGATCGACCGGAGCTACCGGGTGCGGAACGTCGGCAGCGGACTGCTGCTGGAGGTGTACGAGGGCCGCACCGCCGGAGGTGTTCGGGTGCAGCAGGGCAGCCGGCCCGGCAGCGGGGACCTGCCCGGCCAGCTGTGGCGGATCACGCCGGTCTACGAGGGCAGCGCGCTGCGCCACGTGGTGAGCGTGGCGAGCGGCAAGCGGCTGGACGTGACCGGTGCCTCGCTGGAGCCGGGCGCACCGATCCAGCAGTGGCGGGCCAACAACTTCGGCGCCCAGGAGTGGCTGCTGGAGGAGCACGTGGCGAAGCCGGGCACGTACTCCCTGGTCAGCTACCTCAGCGGCCTGCTGCTGGAGATACCCGACTCCTCGAAGGAGGAGGGTGCTCCCGCCCTCCAGGGCGAGGACATCGACTCCCCCTTCCAGTGGTGGACCCTGGAAGCGGTCTGAACCCGACCGCACACGGCGCGTGCGGCGCGTGCGGCGCGTGCGGCGCGTTCCGCCCGTACGGGGCGTCCGGTTCGCCCTGCTCGCTCGGTCCGCTTCCGTCCGACTCGCTCGGCCCGCCCGGCCCGCAAGCGGGGCCCGGTCTGCGGCTCCGGCCGGGCCCGGTCTGCGGCTCGGGCCGGGCCCGGTTCCCCTGCTCAGCCGTCGAGTTGGTCGATCGTGGCGATGGACGGCTCCCGCCGGGACTGCACCTCGCGGGCGGCCGACTCCGCGTCGCGCAGCACCCGTACGGCGTTGTGCCAGGTGAGCTTGGCCAGATCGGCCGCGGACCACTTGCGGGCGAGCAGCTCGGCGACGAGGTTCGGGTAGCCGGCCACGCTGTCGAGCCCGTCGGGCAGGAAGGCGGTGCCGTCGAAGTCGCCGCCGATGCCGAGGTGGTCGATCCCGGCGACCTCGCGCATGTGGTCCAGATGGTCGGCGACGGTGGCCGCGTTCGCGCGGGGGCGGGGGTTGGCCTCCTCGAAAGCGCGCTGCACCCGCATGCCCTCCTCGGTGCCGTCGAGGTGGTGGAGCCCGTGGGCGCGCATGTTCTCGTCGGCGGTGCGCGTCCACTCCACCGCCGCGGGCAGGATGAACTTCGGCACGAAGGTCGCCATCGCCACGCCCCCGTTGGCCGGGAGCTGGGCGAGCACGTCGTCGGGGATGTTGCGGGGGTGGTCGCAGACCGCGCGGGAGGAGGAGTGCGAGAAGATCACCGGCGCCTCGGTGACCCGGAGCGCGTCGCGCATGGTGGCGGGCGCGACGTGCGAGAGGTCGACGAGCATGCCGCAGCGGTTCATCTCGCGCACGACCTCCTCGCCGAAGGCGGTCAGGCCGTCGTGCCGGGGGTCGTCGGTGGCCGAATCCGCCCAGTCGATGGTGTCGTTGTGGGTGAGCGTCATGTAGCGGACCCCCAGGCGGTGCAGCGCGCGGAGCGTGGCCAGGGAGTTGTTGATGGAGTGGCCGCCCTCGGCGCCCATCAGGGAGGCGATCCGGCCGCGGGCCCGTACGTCCTCCATCTCCTGCGCGGAGAAGGCGAGTTCGAGGTCGGCGGGGTAGCGGGCGGCCAGTCGGCGCACGACGTCGATCTGCTCCAGGCAGGAGCTGACGGCGGCGTCCCCGGTCAGATCGGTGCGCACGTACACCGACCAGAACTGTGCGCCGACGCCGCCCCGGCGCAGCCGCGGGATGTCGGTGTGGAGGTGGGCGGACTGGTCGGTGGCGACGTCCCGCCGGTCGAGGTCGTAGCGGACCTGCTCACGCAGCGCCCACGGCAGGTCGTTGTGCCCGTCGACGACCGGGTGCTCGGCGAGCAACTGCCTCGCGGTCGCCAGGTGTTCGTTTTCCTCTGCCACTGCGCCTCCGCACACGTGCCGGGCGTGGTCGCTGGTGCTCACGCCGCCGCCGGTCCTGGTTGTCCGCGCCATCATGCCAAGTCGCCGGCCCGGCCGTACGGGCGTACGGGAGTTGTACGACCGGCGCGGAGTGCGCAGCGGGGGCGTACGGGCAGCGCGGGCGCGCAGCGAACGGGTGAGGAGCCCGGGGCCACCACGACACCACCCCGACACCGTGACGTTTCCGTGATGTGAACGCCCTGCTACGTGTGAGTAATCTAACTGTGGCGGAGGCACTGGCCTGCTTCCGGCCACGGGATGCGCGCTCCCTGCCCCACCTGATCCCCCACCCGGCAGCTCACCCAACGCTGCCCAGGCACACAGGAGTTCAGATGCGCCTGCGTCATGTCCTGCCCGGCCTCGCGACCGTCGTCGGTGCGGCCCTCCTCGTCCCCGTCACCTCGACCACGGCGAACGCCGCCGCGCCCGACCCGGTGGTCTTCGTGCACGGATTCGCCGGCAAGGGCGACCAGTTCTCGGCGATGACCGACAACTTCCGCGCCAACGGCTACGCGGACGACCGTCTGCACGTCTTCGGCTACGACTCGCTGCGCTCCAACGGCACGACCGCGCAGAACCTCTCGGGCTTCATCTCCGACGTACTGAACAAGACCGGCGCCGCGAAGGTCGACATCGTCACCCACTCCATGGGCGGGCTCTCCTCGCGCCACTACATCAAGGAGCTCGGCGGCGCGAACCGTGTGGACGACTGGGTCTCGATCGGCGGGCCCAACCACGGCACCGCGGTGGCCGGCTTCTGCGACATCGTCGTCACCTCCTGCCAGGAGATGAAGGCGGGTTCGGACTTCCTGAACAAGCTCAACGCGGGCGACCCCACCCCCGGCAGCGTCAACTACACGACCTTCCGTTCGCCCTGCGACCTCATCATCAACCCGATCTCCAGCACGGTTCTGGACGGCGCGGACAACCGCGAGACCTCGTGCCTGGGCCACATCGGGATGATCTCCAACGGCGGGGTCATCGACGCCGTGCGCGACGTGGTGCGCTGACCCCTCGGCCCGGCGGGCACGACACGCGCAGATCCGTGCCCGCCACGCGCCGACGCTCCCCCACCGCGCGCCGACGCGGACCGCACGGCCGAAGCACACGGGCCCTGCCCCCGAACCACTCGGGAGGCAGGGCCCGTTGCGCTCGTCGCCGGTCCCGGGGCCCGGGACCGGGACCGGGTCAGCCGCCGAAGCCGAAGCTCGCCTGGCCCGCGGCGACCTTGTTCCGCAGCCGCTTGCCCTTCTCGGTGGCCTGTTCGTTCAACTCGTCCTGGAACTGGCGCATGCGCTCCCGCAGTTCGGCGTCCTCGGTGCCCAGGATGCGCGCGGCGAGCAGCCCCGCGTTGCGCGCGCCGCCGACCGACACCGTGGCGACGGGGACGCCGGCCGGCATCTGGACGATCGACAGCAGCGAGTCCATCCCGTCCAGGTGCTTCAGCGGCACCGGCACGCCGATCACCGGCAGCGGCGTCACCGAGGCGAGCATGCCCGGCAGATGGGCCGCGCCCCCGGCGCCGGCGATGACCACTCGGAGCCCGTGCTCGGCGGCCTGCTCGCCGTAGGCGATCATCTCGCGCGGCATCCGGTGGGCGGAGACGACATCGACCTCGTGCGGGATCTCGAACTCGTCGAGCGCCTTGGCGGCGGCTTCCATCACGGGCCAGTCGGAGTCGGAACCCATGACGATGCCGACCAGTGGTGCGGGGCTCATTCGGTGATCGTCCCTCGGAGGTAGTCGGCGGCGTGCCGGGCGCGGGCGCGTACGTCCGCGAGGTCGTCGCCGCAGGTGTTGACGTGCCCGACCTTGCGACCGGGTTTGACGTCCTTGCCGTACATGTGGATCTTCAGCTGCGGGTCGCGGGCCATGCAGTGCAGGTAGGCGCTGTACATGTCCGGGTAGTCGCCGCCCAGAACGTTGGACATGACCGTCCAGCGGGCGCGCGGACGCGGGTCGCCGAGCGGCAGGTCGAGAACCGCCCGCAGATGGTTGGCGAACTGCGAGGTGTACGCGCCGTCCTGGGTCCAGTGGCCGGAGTTGTGCGGGCGCATCGCCAGCTCGTTGACCAGGACGCGGCCGTCCCGGGTCTCGAACAGCTCGACCGCCAGATGGCCGACCACTCCCAGCTCCTCGGCGATGCGCAGCGCGAGCTCCTGCGCAGCCACGGCGCGGTCGGCGGGCAGCTCGGGCGCGGGTGCGATCACGGTGTCGCAGACCCCGTCCACCTGGACCGACTCCACGACCGGATAGGCGACGGCCTGGCCGTGCGGGGACCGTACGACGTTCGCCGCCAGCTCCCGTACGAAGTCGACCTTCTCCTCGGCGAGCACCGGCACCCCCGCGCGGAACGGGTCGGCGGCCTCGGACTCGGAGCGCACCACCCACACGCCCTTGCCGTCGTAGCCGCCGCGCACGGTCTTGAGCACGACGGGGAAGCCCTCGCCCTCGGCCGCGAACGCGGAGACGTCGGCCGGATCGGCGACCAGCCGATGGCGCGGGCACGGCACACCGAGCGCGTGCAGACGCTTCCGCATCTCTCCCTTGTCCTGGGCGAACCGCAGCGCCTCCGGCCCTGGCCGGACCGCGATTCCGTCCTCCAGAAGAGCACGCAGATGGTCGCCCGGGACATGCTCGTGATCGAAAGTGATCACGTCGCATTCGCGGGCGAACTCACGCAGCGTGTTCAGATCGCGGTAGTCGCCGACGACGACGTCGCCGACGACCTGAGCGGCCGACTCCACCGGAGTATCGCTGAGAAGCCTGAATCTGATGCCGAGGGGGATGCCCGCCTCGTGGGTCATTCGGGCGAGCTGACCGCCACCGACCATGCCGACTACCGGGTACGTCACCGTCCCAGAGTACGGGTCGCCCGGTCGTGGTTAGCATGAGGGAGCGGACTGCGGTGGGATTCGGCACACGACCCGGGGGAGCCCCCGTACGACCAGCACGACCCGAGGACCGACCGCACCACCCAACCGAACGGGGCGATCAACATCACTATGGGTGAAAAGCGCACGCTGCGTTCCAGGCTGCGGCATCTCGCCGGTGAGCTGGGCAAATTCGGCACCGTGGGAGCTTTCGGCTTTCTGGTGAACGTCGTCGTCTTCAACCTGTGCCTGCGCACCTTCGAGCTGGCGTCCGTGCGCTCCGGCGTCATCGCCACCTTCGCCGCGATCTGCTGCAACTACGTCGGCCACCGCTACTGGACCTACCAGGACAGCGACAAGAACCGGGTGCGCCGCGAAGTCACGCTCTTCATGGTCTTCAGCGGCTTCGGGATGGCCATCGAGAACGGCGTCCTCGCACTGTCCCACTACGGCTTCGGATTCACCTCGCCGCTGGCGGACAACATCGCCAAGAACGTGATCGGCCTCGGGATCGCCTCGATCTTCCGCTTCTGGTCCTTCCGCACCTGGGTCTTCCGCACCGACCCCGACTCCTCAGCGGGTCGGCTCCTCGGCCTCTCCGCTGAGGAAAAGCGCGAAAACCGGCGGATGCTGCTGAAGTAGCTCCAGCCGCCCGCCGTCCGCCTCCGCCAGATCCCTGGCGACCGCGAGGCCGAGACCGGTGGAGTTGCGCCCCGAGACGGTGCGTTCGAAGACACGGGACCCCAGCTCGGGCGCGACACCCGGCCCCTCGTCGGACACCTCGACGACGACCTGGTTGCCCGCGATGCGGGTGCGCAGCGCCACCGTGCCGTCCCCGTGCATCAGCGCGTTCTCCATCAGGGTCGCCAGCACCGTGGCGACGGCGCCGGGCGTGCCGACGGCCTGGAGCCCCGGTCTGCCGGAGTGCACCACCGCCCGGCCCGCGCTGCGGTAGGCGGCCCGCCACTCCTCCACCTGCTGGAGCACGACCTCGTCCAGGTCGAAGGTGATCGCGGAGTCCGAGCGGCGGTCCCGCGAGTTGGTGAGCAGCCGCTCCACCACGTCCGTCAGCCGCTCCACCTGGGCGAGCGCCACGGCCGCCTCCTCCTTGACCGTCTCCGGCTCGCTGTCGGCTGTCTCGATGATCTCCTCCAGCCGCATCGACAGCGCGGTCAGCGGCGTACGGAGCTGGTGGGACGCGTCCGCGGCCAGTCGGCGCTCGGCGGTGAGCATCCGGCCGATGCGCTCCGCGCTGGCGGCCAGCACATCGGCGACACGGTCGAGCTCGGGGACGCCGTAGCGGCGGTGCCGGGGGCGGGGGTCGCCGGAGCCGAGACGCTCGGCGGTCTCGGCGAGGTCGGTGAGCGGAGCGGAGACCTTCCGCGCCTGACCGACCGCCAGCAGCACCGCGATCGCCACCGTGATCAGACCGACCGCCAGCACGATGACCAGAATGCGGCCGACCTCGTCCGTCACCACACTTCTGGACTGCTGGACGGTGACCTGCTCGCCGTGCGAACCGGTCTCGGAGGCCTCGATCACCCCGTCGTCCGGCTTGTCCCCGAGTGCGAAGGCCCGCTGCCCGGGGAGCTGGATGCTCACATACCGGTCGGATGGCACGGCGCTGCGCATCGCCTCCGCGGTCACGCTCTCGCCCGCGGCGATCCGCGCCTCGACGACCGCGACTATCCGTCCCGCGTCCGACTGCGCGCTCTCGTGGGCGTTGCGCTCGATGGCCTGCGTCTCGACGACGACGAGCGAGACGCTGAAGACGGTGATCACGAAGAGCACCACGGCGAGCGTGGAGTTGATCAGTCGGCGGCGCATGGCGGCTGGGTCTCGATTCGGGTCGGTCCCGGGCGGAACTGCTCCGCAGGCGGGGCGTCAGCTCTTCTCGAAGCGGAAACCCACTCCGCGGACGGTGGCGATGTAGCGCGGGTTGGCGGCGTCGTCACCGAGCTTCTTGCGGAGCCAGGAGATGTGCATGTCCAGGGTCTTGGTCGAGGACCACCAGGTGGTGTCCCAGACCTCCCGCATCAGCTGATCCCTGGTCACGACCCGGCCGGCGTCCCGCACCAGCACCCGCAGCAGGTCGAACTCCTTCGCGGTGAGCTGGAGTTCCTCCTCGCCCATCCAGGCGCGATGGCTGTCCACGTCGATCCGCACCCCGTGCGTCGCCGGCGGCACCACGGGCTCGACCATGCCGCGCCGCAGCAGGGCCCGGACCCGGGCCAGCAGCTCGGCGAGCCGGAAGGGCTTGGTGACGTAGTCGTCCGCGCCGGCGTCCAGCCCCACGACGGTGTCGACCTCGTCGGCCCGGGCGGTGAGCACCAGCACCGGGAATCCGCAGCCGCCGTTGCGAAGCCGGCGGCACACCTCCAGGCCGTCCATCCCCGGCAGCCCGAGGTCCAGCACCACGAGATCGACCTCACCGCGCAGGCCCGCGTCGAGCGCTCCGGGCCCGTCCTCCCTGACCTCGACGTCGTACCCCTCGCGCCGCAGCGCACGAGCCAGGGGTTCCGAGATGGAGGCGTCATCCTCAGCGAGCAGTACTCGGGTCATGCGCCCGATGGTAGACCTCACGCGGTCGCCCGGGGACAGCGTGTGCGCACAGCTGTGGACAACCGGACACCTTCCGACGAATCGCACGCCAGGGCCCTTCTTTACCTCTGATTGACCCGCATTACCGACTTCTTTACCTGTGATCTACGGCGCATTCACTTCTCGAACCGTGGTCGCTGTGCCGTAGGGTGGGGGCGCTTCATGGGGATTGCACCTATTGGTGAACGGCGCCCCAGGTGGCCCGTCCCGGCGACGTCGACCCCGCCGCCCGGGACTCAGCGTGATCAACTGCGTACGGACCGGCGGCCGGCGGCCCGTACGCACCGTCCGGGCGCTCCCCACACTCCCGGTGTGCGTCCCGCACAAGCAAGGAACCCCATGGCGTCCATCCAGTCGAAGGACCCCGCCCCCTCGGGCGAGAAGACCTTCTTCGGCCACCCCCGCGGTATGGCCACCCTCTTCATGACGGAGATGTGGGAGCGCTTTTCCTGGTACGGAATGCGCGCCCTGCTCGTCCTCTACCTGTACTCGGCCGTCTCCGACGGCGGTCTCGGCATCGACCACACCACCGCGGTCGCGATCTACGGCGTCTACAACGCCGTGGTGTACATGGTCGCGATGCCCGGCGGCTGGGTCGCCGACCGGCTCTGGGGCGCGCGCAAGGCGGTCCTGGTCGGCGGTGTCATCATCGCGGCCGGCCACTTCACCCTGGCGATCCCCCACAGCGCCGTCTTCTTCCTGGGCCTGGGTCTGATCGCCATCGGCACGGGTCTGCTCAAGCCCAACATCTCCGCGCTCGTCGGCGACCTCTACCAGGACCAGCCGAGCGCCCGCCGGGACGCCGGCTTCACCCTCTTCTACATGGCCATCAACATCGGTGGCCTGCTCGCTCCGCTGACGGTCGGCTACCTCGGCGAGCACGTCGACTGGCACCTGGGCTTCGGCCTCGCCGGCGTCGGCATGTCGCTGGCCGTCGTGCAGTACGTCCTCGGCGGCAAGCACCTCGGCGACGCCGGCACGAAGCCGACCAACCCGGCCTCCCACGCGGAGAAGCGCAGCGCGCTCAACCGCGTGCTGCTGTGGACCGGTGTCGCGGCCGGCGCGCTGCTGATCGACGTGCTCCTCGGCACGTACGACATCGAGCACATCGTGAACGCGCTGGCCGTCCTCGGCGTGGTCGTGCCGATCGGCTACTTCGTGGTGATCTTCCGCAGCCCCAAGCTGACGGCCGAGGGGCGCCCGAAGATCGTGGCGTTCGTCTGGTTCTTCATGACCGCGGTGCTGTTCTGGATGATCTTCGACCAGTCCGGTTCGCTGCTGAACATCTTCGCCGACGAGAAGACCAACCGTCTGATCGGCGGCTGGGAGTTCCCGGCGTCCTGGCTCCAGTCCGCGAACCCGGCCTGGGTGATCATCCTCGCGCCGATCTTCGCCTCGCTCTGGGTCAAGCTCGCTCAGCGCAACCGCGAGCCCAGCACCCCGGTGAAGTTCGCGCTGGCGATGCTGCTGATCGGCGGCTCGTTCGCGCTGATGGGCCTGGCGGGCGCGGCTGCCGCGGCCAGCGACACCGGCAAGGTCACCGTCTTCTGGCTGCTGGCCGTCTACGGCGTGCAGACCATGGGCGAGATGTGCCTGTCGCCGGTCGGCCTCTCGCTGTCGACGAAGCTGGCCCCAAAGGAGTTCATCAGCCAGATCATGGGCCTGTGGTTCCTCGCGGTGGCCACCGGCAACGCGCTCAACGGCTGGGCGACCAGGCTCAACGAGCCGCTGGGCGACTCGCTGTACTACACGCTGTGGGCGGTGGTCGCCGGACTGACGGGTGTCGCCTTCATGCTGGGCGCCCGCAAGCTGCGCTCGCTGACCGGCGAGGTGCACTGACCCCGGCCCGCCGGGGCGGACGACAGTGCAGAGGGGCGGCGTCGCCCGGTGGTCTCCACCGGGCGACGCCGCCCCTCGTCGTGGTGGTGGGGTGGTGGGCGGCGAGCCGACCGCGGACGGTCGCCGCCGTCCGCCGCCCCCGGGCCCGTACACGTACGCCGGTACGCCCGCCCGCGTTCGCGCCGGTACGCCGGTGCGCACGCCCGCTCGTACGGCCGCCCGCGCTCCGGCGGCGGAGCCACCCGGATGGCGCGTCCCGCACGCGCCGGGGCTCGCGCGGGCGCGACGATGTGGCGGTGCGCCGCGTAACGGGCTGGCTGGCTCTCTGTACGGTCGCGTTGGTGCCGGGCGGCAGCGCGATCCACTCCGCCGCGCCGCCCGCGGCCTCGTTCCCCGTCCCCGTCGCCGACGCTCCGTACGCGCGCACCGCGGGCGAGACCGACGTCACCGACCACGCGTACGGCAGCCGGCGCGACCAACGGGTCACCGTCTACGAGAACCGCGGCGGGACCGGGCCCAGGCCCGCCGTACTGCTGCTGCACGGCGGCTACTGGTCCTACCGCGGAACCTGGAGCAGCCTGCCGTACGACCTGGCCGACGACGGCTTCGTGGTGCTCGACGCGGGCTACGCCCTGAGTCCCCACGGCCGTTGGCCCGCACAGATCGACGACGCCCGCCGCGCGCTGGACTGGACGATCGAGAACGCCGACCGGCTGGGGGTGGACCCGGACCGCATCGTCGCCCTCGGCTCCTCGGCCGGCGGCCACGTCGCCACCGTCCTCGGCGCCCACCCGGGCGCGCGCGGAAAGCTGCGCGGTGTCGTCGCGCTCTCCCCGGTCGTCTCGCCCTACCGGGCCTGGGTCAACGGCGGGCGCAAGGGCGCCAGTCCGCGGCAGCGGCGGCTGCGCGACGCGGCGGAGGAACTGGTCGGCTGCCGACCGGTGCGCTCGGACCCGGCCTGTCGCGAGCGCTGGCGCAGCGCGAGCGTCGGACGGTACGCCTCGAAGGAGGCCGCGCCGATGCTGCTGCTGCACTCCTCGGACGACTACGTACCCGCCGCGAACACCCGCGCCGTCACCGGCCGGATGCCGTCGGCGACGGTACGGGTGGTGCCGGGCGGCGGACACGGCCGCGGTCTGCTGTCGCCCGAGGTCACCGCCGAGATGGTGCGCTGGGCCAAGGACCGCGTGCGCTGACCCGCCCCGCCCCCGCCACAAGCCCGCCGGGTCGTGGTCCCCAGCTCCTGGTTCCTAGCCGGAGGCGTCCCTGCCGGCCGACGCGCCGGCGGAAGCGCCGGTCGAAGCAGCGGCCGACCCGTCCGTACCGGGCTCCGGTTCCGCACCGGACTCGGCAGCGGCGGACCCGGGCGCGTCCGTTCCCGTTCCCGTTCCCGTCGCAGTCGCAGTCGCAGTGGCAGTCCCCGTCCCCGTCCCCGTCGCCGCGTGCCCGCCGGGCGGCCGTCCGGACTCGGCCTGGCCGGGCGTCGCCGGGAGGTCCGGGGAGAGCCAGGGCAGTCGCGGGCCCCTTCTCCTGCGCGGTTTCGGCTCGCGGGGCCGGTCCACGTCGTCGGCCGGCTCGGCGTACGTCTCCATCCGGTCGCGGAGGCGGCCCACCGCGGTGCCCGGCCGCGAAGTGTGGACGCTCGCACGCCAGCCGCCCCTCGGACGCAGTCGGCGGCGCAGCAGTTGGGCCACCCGCCACAGGCCCCAGGCTCCCGCCACCACCAGCAGGAGGCCGACCAGATGCAGCCCCCACGGTCGGCCGACCTGCCACGGCTGCTCGGCCAGCACGGTCTGCGCGTACCGCACGCCGACCCGGTGGTCGCCGTACGCGGCGGCGCCCAGTTCGACGTCGAGGGTCACGGTCTTCTGCTCGCCGGGTTCCAGGGTGCCGTTCCAGCGCTGGTCGACCCAGTCGTGGGCGTACACGTCCTGTGCGGTGCCCACTTCGAAGACCGGGTTGCGGGCCGGCCCGGTGCCCTGGTTGGCGACGGTCAGCACCAGCCGCCGCTCGGGCGGGACGCCGAACCAGTTGAGCACTCCCTCGGAGCCCTCCAGTTTCGCGTCGAGCACTGCGAGGCGTTCGGTGCCGGAGCGGCCGTCCTCGGGAAGCGGCTCGACCGGGTGGCCGGTGACCGCGAACTCCGCCTCCGCCCAGGCGTGTTCACCGGTGACCGCGACCGCCTTGACGACGCACGGGCACGCCTCGGGCGGCGCCACCACCGGCAGGGTGCGGCTGAAGGCGCCTCGGGCGTCGGTGGTCGCCGCCCTGCTGTCGCTGTTGGCGCACGCCTCGGTGCCGACGAGGCCGTTCTGCCCGCACAGCAGCAGGGTGACCGCGGTGTCCGGCTGCCAGTCCGCGCCGCTGACCCGTACGGTGCCGCCCTCGGCGCCCGCCTTCGCCTCCGTCGTGATCGACGGCTCGCCGTCGGAGGCCGACTCCGCCGACGGCCGGTGCGGCGCCGCCCAGGGGGCGGCGTACGCGGTTCCCGCACTGCCGGCCAGGACCGCGGCTGCCAGCAGCAGCGCTGCCGGCAGCCGCGACATGACGCCTCGTGTCACGTGTTCGCTCCCTTTCGAGCCCGGTTGCTCACCAGCTCCTCCGTCGCCGCGTCGCCCTCGAACTGCGGCTCCGCCGCGGGCTGTTCGCCGCTCCCGTCCGCTCGCCGCCCGCGGCGCACCCACCACGCGCCGCCCGCGGCGCCCACCAGTACCAGCGTGCCGAGGCCGATCGGCAGCCAGGGAACGGTGGACTCGCCGGTCTCTGCGGTGGCCTGCGCGCCGCCGCCCGCGGTGACCGTCAGCGTGAGGCTGACGCGTTCGAACGCCGGCGTGCCGGGCCAGGGTTCGCTGCGGGTGACCCGCTCCCCCGGCGCCAGCCCGACCTTCAGTGCCTTCGGGCCGCGTTCGACAACCGTGCCGCGCCAACCGTCGGCCTTGAGCGCGAGCTTCGGCGAGAGGACCGTGTTGCCGCGGTTGACCAGGGTGTAGCGCACCCGCTCGCCGTCGATCCGCACGTCCTGGAGGGCGAGCGCCGGGAGCGTACGGCCCGTCACCCGCAGCCGCAGCGGTACGTCGACCGCCCCGCCGGGCCCGGCGACCCGTACGGCGCCCGGGTGGTCGCCCGGAGGGGCGTTGCCGGGGACCGTCACGCTGAAGGGGATCTCCGCACGGGTGCGCGCGGGCACCCGAATCCGGTCCTCGGCGAAGCCGACCCACTTCTTGGCCTCGCTCTCGCCGAAGCCCTGGGCCTCGGCCCCGCTCAGCCGGTAGGTGCGGGCCTGCTGCGCGCTGTTGGTGAGGACGAGGGTGTCGTTGAGCACCGAGCCCGGCGCACCCTCCAGATAGACCAGTGGCCGATCGCCCTCGGCCCGGCCGGAGCTGAGGGGCCGTGCGGTCCAGTCGTCGCCGGGTCCGGCGGCGGGTGCCACGGCGAGTGCCGTGGAGCCGGCCGTACCCGTCGTCCAACAGAGCACAGCGGCCAGTGCGATGAGGAGGAGGCGACGCGGCATGAGCGGAAGGCTAACCCGGCGGGCGGCGGGTACGACCCGTGAGGCCGGGCACATTCCGGCCTCGACCGCGGCACGGAAGGGGAAATGTCAGACAGGTGCGGGGAGTTCGGCCCAGACGGTCTTGCCCGAGCCGCCCGGGTCGGCCTCGACGCCCCACTCGCGGCACAGCCGCTGCACGATGAACATGCCGTGCCCGCCCGGCCGTCCGGCCTGGTGCGGGGTGCGCGGCGAGGGCTTGCCCCCGCCGTCGTCGGTCACCTCGACGCGCAGCATCCCGGCGCCGTGTCCTATCCGCAGCTCCTGGGGGCCTCCGGCGTGCAGACAGGCGTTGGTCACCAGCTCCGAGACGACCAGCAGGGCGTCCTCCACGGCCTCGCGCCGGTCGGCGCTCGCGGCCGGCAGCCAGCCCCAGTCCTCCAGCGCCTCTCTGGTGAAGTCGCGGGAGCGCTGCACGGTGCCGCTGGCCCCGACGAGCTTCAGACGGCGCACCTGACGCAGTTCGCGCACCTCACGCACCTCACGCAACGATGCCTCGACCGATGTCACGACCTCCTCGGCTTCGGGGCCGCAATCGCCCGCCGGGGACTGCCGGGTGGTGCTCATCCGTGCTTCACCTCGCCGGTCTCACCGAGTCGTCTTGCTCGCGCATGCACATCGTTTCGTATCGCCACTTCCGCGCGCTTCACACCGATTGGATTCGGCCCCGACCGGTACGGCCGGGTTTGGAAGCGTGTGCGGCTGACGGGCTCGGGGGTCTTCTGCCCTGCTCGGAGCGGAGAACACCCCCTTGTTCAAACCCGCTCGTGTGACGCGCACAACGTCCGGATCACGAGCCGCTGGGCTGCTCAGGGGCGGAAAGAGCCTCGTCCACGGCGTCGAACACGGAGAAGACGGCGCCGGCGCCGGTGATCTCGAACAGGCGGGCCACGAGCGGCGACATGTCGGCGAGGGCGACACTGCCGCCGGCGGCCTGGGCCTGGAGCCGGGCGCCCAGCAGCACATTGAGGCCGGTCGAGTCGCAGAAGTCCAGTCCGGAGCAGTCCACCACCAGGAGCTTGCGCCCCTCCTCCACACAGCGCTCCAGTGACGCGCGCAACAGATCGGCGGTGTGGTGATCGAGCTCACCCCGCGGTGCGATCACCGCGCTGGCCCCGTGGTCGTGCACGTCGACCGTCAGTCGACCCCGGTGGCTGGTGCTGCCGGGTATCCCGCGGTCCATGTACACCTCTTCTGATCGCGCGCGGCCACTTCTCGTCCCCCGGTGATCGGGGTCGAAACCTCTCAAACACTACGCCTTGACGTCCGAGCCGGGTACCGGAACAACCACGACAATCAACTCGATACGGACATAACCCACTTGCCATGTCTGTGCAAATGCGGGTAGGCCTATTGGGGACAACCAACAACGCCGGCTTTGGAGGCGCCGCACCCCGCAGTGCACGTCACGGCTTCGGCAGCCATATGCCGAGGATCATGGAGGACAGCATGTCACCCCAGCTCGACGAGTCGCGCACCACTGGTGCCACTCATGAGGCCGACCGACACGGCGCCCATGAGAACGCACGGACCGCACCGTCGGCAACCCCGTCCGAGGAGAACCGGCCGGAGATGGAGGGCGAGGCGCTCGACGAGCTTTACGAGCAGCTCGCCGACATCCCGCCGTTCGACGAGGTCGGACCGGTGGATGCACGGGCCCTGTCGAAGACCCTGTTCGAGCGCATGCAGACGCTGGAGGAGGGCACCCACGAGTACGCCTACGTGCGCAACACCCTGGTCGAGCTGAACCTGGCCCTGGTGAAGTTCGCGGCCTCCCGCTTCCGCTCCCGCAGCGAGCCGATGGAGGACATCGTCCAGGTCGGCACCATCGGCCTGATCAAGGCGATCGACCGCTTCGAGCACGACCGCGGCGTCGAGTTCCCCACCTTCGCGATGCCCACCATCGTGGGCGAGATCAAGCGCTTCTTCCGGGACACCTCCTGGTCGGTCCGCGTACCGCGGCGGCTTCAGGAGCTCCGCCTGGACCTCGCGAAGGCCGGCGACGAGCTGGCGCAGAAGCTCGACCGGGCTCCCACCGTGGGCGAGTTGGCCGAGCGGCTCGGCCTCACCCGCGAGGAGGTCGTCGAGGGCATGGCCGCGAGCAACGCGTACACCGCGAGCTCGCTGGACGCCCAGCCGGAGGAGGACGACTCCGAGGGCGCCCTCGCGGACCGGATCGGCTACGAGGACCACGGACTGGAGGGCATCGAGTACGTCGAGTCGCTGAAGCCGCTCATCGCCGAACTCGCCCCGCGCGACCGCAAGATCCTCTCGCTGCGCTTCGTCGCCAACATGACGCAGTCGGAGATCGGCGAGGAGCTGGGCATCTCGCAGATGCACGTCTCCCGGCTGCTCTCCCGCACCCTCGGCAAGCTCCGTGCGGGTCTGATGACCGAGAACTGAGCCGGTCGCCCGCGCGTTCGTGCGGAATCGACCGACGCCGTACCGCCGCCGGGCCGCCCCTTTTCCGAACGGGGCGGCCCGGCGGCGGTACGAGGAGCGCCTTCGTCCGGACGGACGGCCTGTCGACTTGCGGTATGCGGTCACATAAACACGACAATTGGCCGGTAATCGTCCGTGCACAGCCAGGGAGGCAGCTCGTGGCCCGTCGTTCTCCGATGACGCACTCCGTCCGCGCCGCACGCACCGCGGTCGCACTCGCCGCCGCGGCGCTCCTCGCGAGCGTCGCACCCGCGCCGGCCCAGGCGGCGCCACCCCTCCCCGACTCCCCACGGACAGCGGCGCCCTCGCCGGTCGACCGGGCGGCGATCCCCGCACGGCCGGCGGCACCCGGCCTGGCGGCACCCGCCGAACTGCGCGTCGAGGCCACCGGCCCGACCACGGCCCGACTCAGCTGGCAGCCTCCCCGCGACCACGACGGAGTGAACGGCTACGTGGTCTTCCAGCAGGGCACCAGCACCCCGATCGCCGAGGTCGAGGCCGACACCCTCAGCACCGACGTCGGCAGCCTGGAGCCGGGCATCAGCTACACGTTCACCGTGCACTCGGTCGACGAGAAGGGGCGGGTCTCCCCCGCACCGCGCCGGGTCGAGCTGGTGATGCCGCCGCGCGCCGACGTCGAACCGCCGGACACCACCGACGCACAGCGCCCCTCCCCCGAGCCCGACCAGGACTGACCGGACCGAACACCGGACCGAAACGCCGGACCGAAACACCGGCGCCCGGACGGGTCCGCCCGGGCGGCGACGTACGTTCCGGGCCGCCCCGGCGCAGTCGCGGCGCACTCGGCCGTTCCGCACGGGCACCCACCGCTCACACGTCCGCCTGCGCCACCCGGGTCGCGTCGCCCGAGGGGGTGTCGCCCGCGGACCCGTCGCCCGGGGGCGTATCGAAGGCCCCGGCGGCGGCGGCGAGGACGGCGGTCCGTGCGGCGCGGGCCGGGAGGCCCGGGTCGCCGGAACCGCCGAGCAGCACCAGCTGGTGGTAGAGCGGCGCGGTGGCCGTCAGCAGCAGGCTCCGCGCATCGACGGCGCCCGCCAACTCCCCGCGCTCCACGGCTCGTTCGACGACCGTCTCGCTGCGCCCGTAGCGCCCCTCCCAGAGCCGTCGCTGCGCTTCGGCGGCCCGCTCCGAGCGGAACGAGGCCGCGATCAGGGCGCCCACCACGGACGGCTGCGCGGTCAGCGCGTCGTGGACCTCCTGGTTCAGCGCCACGAGGTCGCCCTCCAGCGAGCCCGTGTCGGGCGGCTGCCAGTCGTCGCCGTCGGCGGCGTCGTACACATCGGTCAACAGTCCGCCGACGTCCCGCCAGCGGCGGTGCACGGTCGTGCGGTGGACCCCGGCCCGTGCGGCGACGGCTTCCACGGTGAGCCCGTCGTAACCGTGCTCACCGAGCTCTGCGAGCACCGCGTCGAGAACCAGCCTTCTGGTACGGGCGGTTCGGCCGCCGGGACGTCGCCGCGGGGACGTCGACGCCGGACGCGACGGCTCGGCGCCGGTCGGATCGGTGGAGGCGATGGGATCGGCGGACTCGGGTGGAGTCATGGGGTACGTACTCCGTTGCAGCGGCCGGTGGTGGTGTGGCAGCATCTTAATGCATCAGTTGTCGCACTAATGGAGTCCCGCATGCTCGTTCCAAGCGTTCGCCCGGCCACACGGCTCCGTGGAGCCGCCTCGTTCACGAATGCTTTGGAGACCACTCATGCCCACGCAGATCACCGCCCGCGCGGTGAGCAGATCCTTCCGCGGAAGGGTCGTTCTTGACTCGGTGACCTGCTCGGTCGCCGCCGGCGAGCGCATCGGGATCGTCGGCGAGAACGACTCGGGGAAGTCCACCCTGTTGCGGCTGTTCGCCGGTGAGGACCGTCCCGACCAGGGCGAGATCGTCGTCAGCGCCGACGGCGGCGTCGGCCACCTCGCCCAGGAGGAGCGGCTGGACCCGCACACCACCGTCCAGTCGGTCGTCGACCGCGCGCTCGGCGAACTGCGGCGGATCGAACGGCGGTTGCACGAGCTGGAGGCCGCGATGTCGGACACCGCGATGCCGGACGCCGACGGGGCGGCGATGGCGGAGTACGGCGATCTGCTCACCCTCTTCGAGCTGCGCGGCGGCTACGAGGCCGAAGCACGGGTCGAACGGGCGCTGCACGGCCTGGGCCTCGGACTGGTGGCCCGCGACCGCACGGCGGGCAGCCTCTCCGGCGGCGAACGCGTCCGGCTGCGGCTGGCGGCGCTGCTGGCGTCCGCACCCGAGGTGCTGCTGCTCGACGAACCCACCAACCACCTCGACGACAGCGCCGTGAGCTGGCTCGAGGACCATCTGCGCACCCGGCGCGGAACCACCGTCGCCGTCTCCCACGACCGGACCTTCCTGGAGCGCGTCGCCACCGGCCTGCTGGAGGTCGACCCGGACCGCCGCCGGATCGTGCGGCACGGCAACGGCTACGCCGGCTACCTCGCCGAGCACGCGGCGGGCCGGCGGCGCTGGTCCCAGGCGTACGAGCAGTGGCAGGCCGATGTCGCGGGGCTGCGCGAGACCGCCGCGACCACGGCCCGTCGGGTGGCCCCGGGCCGCGGGATGAAGGACGGCAACAAGATGGCGTACGACCGGGCAGCCGGCCGGGTGCAGCAGTCGCTCGCCGGCCGAGTGCGCAACGCGGAGGAACGGCTGCGCAGGCTTCTGGCCGACCCCGTGCCGACTCCCCCGCAGCCGCTGCGTTTCGCGCCCGTGCTGCGGGCCGCACAGCTGGCGGGCGACGTGCTGGACGCCACCGGCATCGCCGTGCCGAACCGGCTCGACCCGCTGCACCTCGCCGTCGGGGCGGGCGGGCGGCTGCTGATCACCGGTCCCAACGGAGCGGGCAAGAGCACCCTGTTGCGGGTGCTCGCCGGCCAGTTGCCGCCCGCGAGCGGCACCGTCGTACGCCGCGGCAGGCTGGGCCACCTGCCGCAGGACCCGGCTCCCGGGAGGCCGCACGAGACGGTGCTGGCCGCGTACGCGCGGGGGTTGCCGGGCGAGGCCGCCGACCACGCCGAGGAGCTGCTGGAGCTCGGGCTGTTCGAGCGCGAGCTGCTGACGGTGCCGGTCGGACGGCTGTCGACCGGCCAGTTGCAGCGACTCGCCCTGGCCAGGCTGGTCAGCCGTCCCTCGGACGTGCTGCTGCTGGACGAACCGACCAACCACCTGTCCCCCGTGCTGATGGAGGAGGTGGAGGCCGCGCTCGCCCGGTACCCCGGCGCCGTGGTGGTCGCCAGTCACGACCGGCGGCTGCGGGAGCGCTGGCAGGGCGACCGACTGCACCTCCCCGCCCGCGCGGCGGTCGCCTCCCCGGACGCCGCAGCCGTACGACCACACCCCGTCTGACCACCGCGGACGCGCCTCCGGTCGGCCATGCGCTCGAACGGGGCGCGTGGCCGACCGGCAACCGGGCCCGCCACGGGCCACACTGGGGTCCTCTCGACCGGGCGGCCCGCCGCGCGCAGTGTCACCCACGGATCGAGCCCGCGCTCGACCGTCGGCGCAACACCATCGAGTGCGCCACCCACCACGCGCTCACCACCGCACGCTCCGCACACTCGCGTTCACCACCGCGCGCGGGGACGCCGGGCGCCGCATCCACCCGATGCCGCGTCCGGCGAGCGGCGCGTCCGCCCGAGGCCGCGGCCGCCCCAACGGCGTTCGCCGCACACCGTGTTCACCACTCGCCCGACCGACGGCCGGGCTCACTCCGAAGGGAAAAACCGTGCCACCGCTTGCCCCCGCCGACCCGACCGTGCTGCATCCGATCCCCGACCACCCGCGGGTCGTTCTGCTGAAGCCGCTGGTCACCTCGCCCCTCATCGAGGTCGGGGAGTTCTCCTACTACGACGACTCCGGGGACCCCACCGCCTTCGAACGGCACAACGTGCTCTACCACTACGGGCCGGAGAAGCTCGTCATCGGAAGGTTCTGCGCGCTGGGCGAGGGCGTGCGGTTCCTGATGAACGGTGCCAACCACCGCCTCGACGGGCCCTCCGCCTACCCGTTCCCGATCATGGGCGCTTCGTGGGGCGACCACTTCGACCTCCTGACCGGACTCGAGGGCCGCGGCGACACGGTCGTGGGCCACGACGTGTGGCTCGGCTACCGGGCGATGGTGATGCCCGGCGTACGGATCGGCCACGGGGCGATCGTCGCCGCGGGCTCCGTCGTCGTGCAGGACGTACCCGACTACGGCGTCGTCGGCGGCAACCCCGCCCGCCTCATCCGGCACCGCCACAGCGAGAGCGACATCCGCAGGCTGCTCGAACTGGCCTGGTGGGACTGGCCGTTGGAGCATCTGACCGCCCATGTGCGCACCGTGATGGCGGGCAGCGTCGAGGAGTTGGAAGCGGTGGCGCCCTCGCGGGAGGAGTGACCTCCGGCGGGAGCGGGCCCGGGGCCGCCACCGCCGGGACTCGGGCTCGGGCAGGGGCGCAGGCGGGGCGGGCTCGGGCCCGCGGGCTCGGGGCGGGGCGGGGCGGGGCGGGGCGGGGCGGGGCGTTCAACGGTGCGGGACGTCCGCGTCGGCCGTCGCCGGCGGGAGCGGCGGGCGGGAGCCGCGCGCGGAACGGCCGTTGGTGTCGCGGTCGTCGGTGTCCGGGCCGTGCCGCGGTGGTCGTCGACTACGTGCTCACCGGTGTCGGGACCGCCCTGTCACAGCCGTCCGCGTCGTGGCTTTGCAAGTTGCGGCGTGCGGCTTGCGAGTTGCGGCTCCGCGCGTCGGCTCTGTCCGCCACGACCGTCCGTCACGGCTCTGTCCGTCACGACCGTGCCGCACCACGGCTTCGCACGTACCGGCCGCCCGCGTCACAGGGGGCGGCCGAGGGCGGCCAGCAGGCGCGTTCCCGCGTCCGCGTCCGCCGCGACCGGAACGGGCGCCGCGAACAGCGTGCCCCGGTCGTGGGGCTGCGGGAGCAGCGCGGGCAGGACCGTCAGCAGCCGCTCGGCCAGCGCGCCGGGCGGCGGGCCGGCGTCCGGCGCGCTCCTCGCCCGGCGTACGTCCCAGCCGTGGACGGCCAGTTCGAGCGCACCGGTGCGGAGCAGCAGCGTACGGGCGAGCGGACGGCCGTCGACGAGCACCGCGTCGCGCCGGCCCTGCTCGGGCGCGGCCCGGCAGAGAGCGGGCAGTTCGGCGACCAGCCCGGCGAGGCGCCGGGCACGAGCCGCGACGGAACCGGCGCCGGGCGCAACCCCGTACGCGTCGGTACGGGGCCCGGTGCCGGTTGCCGGGCCGCGCCCCGTACGCGGTACGGAGCCGGGGTCGGCCACCGGGCCGCGGACGTGCTCGGAACCGGACTCCGGATCGGCGCCGGGCGCGGGGCCGCGTCCGCGGGCGCCGTCCGGCCCTGGTGTGCCCCGCTTCGGCGGTCCGTGGCCGGCCCGCGCGGACGGGGCGGGGCGCGAGTACGGGGCCGGTGCCGGGCACGGCGAACGGCCCGGTGGCGGTGCCGGTGGCGGTGCCGGGGGCGGCGGCGCCACCCGGCCGGTGACAAGCCCTTCCCGCAGGGCGCACACGGACGCGTCGAGGTGGCTGAGCAGTCGTTCGAGGTGCCAGCCCGCGCAGGGGGTCGGCAGGAAACGCTCCGTCTCGGTGAGACCGGCGAGACCGCCGACGGCGTAGTGGGCCGCGTCCTCCAGCAGCCGCCGGTTCCACCGTTCGCCGTCGCCCGCCCGTTGCTGCTCGCGGCTCGCCACCGCCCACCTCCCGTACGCCCGTGGGGCACTGCGGCCGTACGGATGCGACCGGAGCCGTCCGTACGCGCTCACCGTGCAGACGCCCGGCGGCGGCACAACTCATCGCGCGGGGCGGCCGGGCCGGTCGAGAACGCGCCCCGGCCCACGCCCGTCACGCGGTACGAGTCGCGGGTACGGCGTGCAGTACGACGCGCGGTACGAATCGCGGATATGACACGCAGTACGACGCGGGAGGCGGCCGGACGAGCCCCGCCGACCGGCCGGCTCGGGCGGCACCGAATCACCGGATCGAGTGGTGTTCCCCCCGTCGCCACACGTCGGTGACCAGCGGAACTCCCGGGCGGTAGGCGAGATGCACATGGCTGGGCGCGTCGAGCAGCGCGAGATCCGCCCGTGCGCCCGGGGCGAGCCGTCCGACGTCCTCGCGCCGCAGAGCGGCGGCGCCCCCGGCGGTCGCCGACCACAGCGCCTCGTCCGGTGTCATCCCCATCTCCCGCACCGCGACGGCGATGCAGAAGGGCATCGAACTGGTGAAGGACGAACCGGGGTTGCAGTCCGTGGAGAGCGCGACGCTCACACCGGCGTCCAGCAGGCGTCGGGCGTCCGGGTAGACGGCGCGGGTGGAGAACTCGCAGCCCGGCAGCAGCGTGGCGACGGTCGTTCCCGAGGCGAGCGCGTCCACGTCCGCGTCGGTGAGGTGGGTGCAGTGGTCCGCCGAAGCCGCTTCCAGCTCGACCGCGAGACGGACGCCGGGGCCGTGGGAGAGCTGGTTGGCGTGCACCCGGGGCAGCAGACCGCGGGCCTTGCCCGCGGTCAGGATCGCGCGCGCCTGGTCGCCGTCGAAGGCGCCCTCCTCGCAGAAGACGTCGACCCAACGGGCGTGCGGCGCACAGGCGTCGAGCATCGCACCGGTGACGAGGTCGACGTATCCGGCCGGGTCGTCGGCGTACTCGGGCGCGACGATGTGGGCGCCGAGGTAGGTGACCTCCTCGGTGTGCGCCGCCGCGATCCTCAGAGCCCTCGCCTCCTCCTCCACGGTGAGGCCGTAGCCGGACTTGGTCTCCACCGTGGTGGTGCCCTGCCGGAGCATCTCGGTCAGATGGGCGGCGAGGTTGGCCGAGAGTGCGTCGTCGTCCGCCGCGCGGGTGGCCGAGACGGTGGAGCGGATTCCTCCCGCGGTGTAACTGCGGCCGGACATCCGGGCGTTGAACTCGGCGGTGCGGTCACCGGCGAAGACCAGATGGGAGTGGGAGTCCACGAAGCCCGGTACGACCGCCCTGCCCGCCGCGTCGAACGCGTTGTCAGTGGCGGGTGCTTTGCTGGACTCGCCTGCCCAGACGACGCGTTCGCCCTCCAGGACGAGCGCCGCGTCCGGGATCAGCCCCAGCGGACCGGTGCCGAGGGAGGGGTCGTTGGTGACCAGAGTGCCGATGTGGTGGATCAGCGTGCTCCGGCTGTGCGCCGCGGTGCGGTCGGGTGCGGCCCGGTCCGGGGCGGTGGCCGGCGCGGTGCTGTGCGGCGCGGTGCGCTGCTGTGCTGTGCGCTTTCGCGGTGTGCGGTCCGGTGTGGTGCGGTCTGCGTGGGCGTCGGACACGAGAGTGCTCCCTGGGGTCCGCCGAGGCGGTTGGGGGTGGTTCGGATCGGGTGCGCCGCGGTGCGGGGGCACGGCGTCGGGGGCCGCCGGCGCTGCCCCGCGCGTACGGGCCACGGAGCCCGTCCCCGGCGGCCGCAGCGCCGGAACGACCGGCAGTGTCGGCGCCGGCAGCACCGGCGGCAGATGTGTCAGTGCACCGCGGCGATCGTCGTCGCCAGCTCGCCGGGCACATCGGGGCGCAGTGTGTGCACCCCGTCCCGGACGATGTGCCGACCGGCGACCACCGTGTGCCGCACGTCTGCGCCGGTTCCCGCGAATACCGCGGTCTCGGCGGCCAGTCGGGCCGTAGGGCCCGCGGTGCGGACGGTGTTGAGCGCAAGGGTGGTGAAGTCCGCCGCCGCGCCCGTCGCGAGCCGCCCCGCCTCGGGCCAGCCGAGCGCGGTGTGCCCGTGCTCGGTCGCGGAGCGCAGCAGCGCCCCCGCGCTCCAGTGACCGCGGGCTCTGGTGCGCAGCCGTTCGTTCAGCTCCATCGCACGCGCCTCCTCCCAGAGGTCGATGACGGCGTGGCTGTCGCTGCCGAGGCTCAGCGGGCTGCCCGCCCGCTCCAGTGCGACTGCGGGGCCGATCCCGTCGGCGAGATCGCGCTCCGTGGTGGGGCACATGCACACGCCTGTCCGCGAGCCGCCCAGGAGGTGGATGTCGTCTTCGGTCAGATGCGTGGCGTGCACCGCCGTCGTACCGCTGCCCAACGCCCCGCTGTCGTGCAGCAGTCGGGTGGGGGTGCGGCCGTGCGCGGCGAGCGCGGCCTCGTTCTCCGCGGGCTGCTCGGAGAGGTGCACGTGCAGCGGTGCACCGCGACCGCGCGCCCAGTCCGCCACCGTGCCCAGTTCGTCCGCGGGGACGGCGCGCACCGAGTGGATGGCCGCGCCGATCCTGGCGTGGTCGCTGCCGGTGAGCCGGTCGACCCGGGCGGCCCACCGCTGCGCGGTGCCGTCGGAGAAGCGCAGTTGGGACTCTTCGGGAGGGGTGCCGAAGCCGGCCGAGAGATAGCAGGCGTCGAGCAGGGTGATCCGGATTCCGGCTTCGCCCGCGGCGGCGATCAGGGCCTCGCCCATGGCGTTGGGGTCCGCGTACGGAGCACCGCCCGGGGCGTGGTGAAGGTAGTGGAACTCCCCGACGCAGGTGATTCCGGCCAGTGCCATCTCGGCATAGGTCGCGCGTGCCAGGGCGAAGTAGCTGTCCGGCGTGAGGTTGTCGGCCACCCGGTACATCACCTCGCGCCAGGCCCAGAAGGAGTCCGGGGCCCGCCCGCCCGGGCCGTCCCGTGCGCCGAGCCCGCCGCCCGCGCCCACCTGGACGGTGCCGCGCAAGGCCCGGTGGAAGGCGTGGGAGTGGGCGTTGGCGAGGCCCGGCACCGTCAGCCCGCGCAGTACGACGGCCCCGGGCGGCGGTGCGTCCAGTGCGCGCACCGCGGCGATCCGGCCGCCGTCGGCCTCCAGGGCCACCCCGGTCCGGACGCCGCCGTCCACCCAGGCGTGCTCCGCCCAGTACGTCATCGGCACGCGAGGTCCTCCAGTACGTCGGCGAGTGCGACGACTCCGGCCGTGCAGTCGTCCTCGGTGGCGAATTCGGCCGGCGAGTGGGAGATCCCGGTGGGGTTGCGCACGTACAGCATCGCGGTCGGTACGGCGGAGGACAGCACGCCCGCGTCGTGGCCCGCCCCGGTCGGCAGGATCGGCACCGCGCCCGGCCCGCCCGCGCCGTGGGCCCCCGCGTCCCGCGAGACCGCGCCCCGCGAGCCGGTGCCGGCCGAGCCCGGGCCGCCGCGTTCGGCGTCCAGTCGGGCGAGGAGCGCGGCGAGCCGGTCGCGCAGCCCGCCCGCGAACTCGACGACCGGGGTGAACGACTCCCGCGTCACCTCGACCCCGATGCCGTCGGCCGCGCCGTGCTCCGCCGCGGACCGTTCGACGGCTCCCACCAGTTCGGCGAGGGTCTCCTCGTCGGCCGCTCGGGAATCCAGCCAGCCGCGCACCAGCGAGGCGATGGCGTTCACCCCGTTCGGGTCGACGGCGACCTTTCCGAAGGTGGCCAACGCCCCTGTTCTGGCGGCGTGTTCACGGGCCGCCAGCACCGTGTGCGCATAGGTCAGCATCGGGTCCCGGCGGTCGGCGAGCCGGGTGGTGCCCGCGTGGTTGGCCTCGCCCCGGAAGTCGAAGCGCCATCTGCCGTGCGGCCAGATCGCGGAGGCCACCCCCACCGGGTGCGGCCCCTCGGCGAGCGCTCGGCCCTGCTCGACGTGGAGTTCGACGAACGCCCCGATGCGGCCGAGCCGTTCGGGGTCCGCGCCGATGGACTCGGGATCGTGGCCGGCCCGTTCCATCGCCTGCGGGAGGGTGACACCGTCGGCGTCGGTCAGTCGGGCGGCCTGCTCCGCGGTGAGCCGGCCGGCGGTCAGTCGCGAGCCGACGCAGGCGAGACCGAAGCGGGCGCCCTCCTCGTCCACGAAGTTGCTGATCGCCAGCGGTCTGGTGAACTCCGCGCCGCGGGCGCGCAGTTCGTCGAGCGCCGCGAAGGCGGAGACGACGCCGAGCGGGCCGTCGAAGGCGCCGCCGTCGGGCACCGAGTCCAGGTGGGAGCCGGTCACCACCGCGTCCCGGCCGGTCGGATCGCCGTGCCAGGCCCACTGGTTGCCGTTGCGGTCGACCTCGTGGGTCAGACCGCGGCTCTCGGCCTGCGCACGGAACCAGGCGCGGCAGTCGGCGTCCGCGCCGGTCCAGGCGTACCGCCGGTACCCGCCGCTGTCCGCGTGCCGTCCGATCGGAGCCAGTTCACGCCACATCTCGACGAAGGACGAGCCGCTCCCGGTCCCGCTCCCGGCTTCGCGCCCGGTCCCGCTTCCGGCTTCGCGCCCGGTCCCGCTCCCGGCTTCGCGCCCCTCCGGAGCGCCGCGCCCCGCCTGCGCACCGCTCTCCGCCGAAGGCGCGGTCATGCCCCCCCGCCCTCGCGCATCGGGATGCGCACCTCACGCTCGGCGGCGACCTCCTCGGCCCGGTCGTACCCGGCGTCCACGTGCCGGATGACGCCCATGCCCGGGTCGTTGGTGAGCACGCGCTGGATCTTCTGCCCGGCGAGCGGGGTGCCGTCGGCCACCGTGACCTGGCCGGCGTGGATCGAGCGCCCCATCCCGACGCCGCCGCCGTGGTGCAGGGAGACCCAGGAGGCGCCGGAGGCGACGTTGACCATGGCGTTGAGCAGCGGCCAGTCGGCGATGGCGTCGGAGCCGTCGAGCATGCCCTCGGTCTCGCGGTAGGGCGAGGCGACCGAACCGCAGTCCAGATGGTCGCGTCCGATGGCCACGGGCGCGGAGAGCTCGCCGGAGGCGACCATGTCGTTGAAGCGCTCGCCCGCGCGCTCCCGTTCGCCGTAACCGAGCCAGCAGATACGGGCCGGCAGGCCCTGGAAGTGGACGCGCTCGCCGGCGAGTTGGATCCAGCGGGCCAGCGACTCGTTCTCCGGGAAGAGTTCGAGGATGGCGCGGTCGGTGGCCGCGATGTCCTTGGGGTCGCCGCTGAGGGCCGCCCAGCGGAACGGTCCCCTGCCCTCGCAGAAGAGCGGCCGGATGTAGGCCGGCACGAAGCCGGGGAAGTCGAACGCCCGCTCGTAGCCGACGAGTTTGGCCTCGCCGCGGATGGAGTTGCCGTAGTCGAACACCTCGGCACCGGCGTCGAGGAACCCGACCATGGCCTCCACATGGCGGGCCATGGACTCCCGGGCGCGCTGGGTGAAGTCGGCGGGCTTCTCCGCCGCGAAGGCGGCCATGTCGGCGAAGTCGACGCCGATCGGCAGGTAGGCGAGCGGGTCGTGGGCGCTGGTCTGGTCGGTGACGATGTCGATGGGCGCGCCCATCTCCAGGATGCGCGGCAGGAGTTCGGCGGCGTTGCCGAGGACTCCGATGGACAGCGGCTTGCGCTTGTCCCGGGCGTCGGTCGCCAGCTGGAGCGCCTCCTCCAGGGAGTCCGCCCGCACGTCCAGGAAGCGGTGCTCGATACGGCGCTCGATGGCGCGCGGGTCGCAGTCCACGCAGATCGCCACACCGTCGTTCATCGTGACGGCAAGTGGCTGGGCGCCGCCCATCCCGCCGAGGCCGGCGGTCAGCGTGATGGTGCCGGCCAGACTGCCGCCGAAGCGCTTGGCGGCGACGGCGGCGAAGGTCTCGTAGGTGCCCTGGAGGATGCCCTGGGTCCCGATGTAGATCCACGAACCGGCGGTCATCTGGCCGTACATGGTCAGCCCGAGGTGTTCCAGGCGGCGGAACTCCTCCCAGTTCGCCCAGTCCCCGACCAGGTTGGAGTTGGCGATCAGCACGCGCGGCGCCCACTCGTGGGTCGTCATCACCCCCACCGGTCGGCCGGACTGGACGAGCATCGTCTCGTCGTTCTTCAGGGTGCTCAGGGTGCGGCTGAGGGCGTCGAAGGAGCGCCAGTCGCGGGCGGCCCGGCCGGTGCCGCCGTAGACCACCAGCTTGTCGGGGTGCTCGGCGACCTCGGGGTCCAGATTGTTGTGCAGCATCCGCAGCGCGGCCTCCTGCTGCCAGCCCTGGGTGGTGAGCCGGTTGCCCCGTGCGGCCCGTACGGGTCGCGGTCCCGAGATGCCGGACATCGCTGTGCCTCCTCGCCTCGACTGGCTATATTCAGACACCTTACGGACTGAATAGACCTAGTCAACAGCGCACACCGGCCACTTCCGCGCACCGCGTACGGTCGACCACATGAACGACACACCGCACCTCGACGACGACTCCCCGGCCGACCGCGCCCGTGCCGCACGCAGGGACGCAGCCGTGGCGGCGGCCGTACGGCAGGGACTGGTGACGGCCGAACAGCCCGTCGCCGGACTCCTGGACACGGCGGCGCTGCGCGAGTCCGCCGGCGCCCTGCACGCCGCGTTCGAGGAGGTCACCGCGCCGGGGCAGCAGGTGCTGCACGCGTTCGCGGTCAAGGCTGCCCCGCTGGTCCCCGTGCTGCGGCTGCTCGACGAGCTGGGCCTGGGCTGCGAGGTGGCGAGCCCCGGCGAATCGGCGCTCGCCCGCGCCGCCGGCGTCGCCCCGCGGCGCACCGTGCTGGACTCCCCCGCCAAGACCGCCGAGGAGCTCCGCGAGGCGCTGCGCCTCGG
This sequence comes from Streptomyces sp. XM4193, assembly GCF_023072595.1. Classification (GTDB taxonomy): domain Bacteria; phylum Actinomycetota; class Actinomycetes; order Streptomycetales; family Streptomycetaceae; genus Streptomyces. The sequence goes on along the minus strand of NZ_JALLGK010000003.1, from coordinate 450,633 downwards.
CGTCGCGATCAACGTGGACAACCCCCAGGAGCTGGACCGGCTGGACTCGCTGCGCGGGGAACTGCCTTCGGGGCACCCGCTGCCGCCCGTCGGCCTGCGGATCAACCCGCAGCTCGGCGCGGGCAGCATCGACGCCATGAGCACCGCCACCGCCACCTCCAAGTTCGGCGTGGCCCTGGCCGACGAGGGCGCCCGCGACTGGGTGCTGGACGCCTGTCGGCAGCGCCCGTGGCTCAACCGCCTCCATGTGCACACCGGTTCGCAGGGGATACCGCTTCCCCTGATGGCCGAGGGCGTGGCCGCCGTGTACGCGCTCGCGGAGGAGGTCAACGCGGCGGCGGGGCATCAGCAGATCACCGGCATCGACATCGGCGGCGGGCTCCCGGTGAACTTCGCCTCCGACCGGACCGACCCCACCTTCGCCCAGTACGCCCGACTGCTGCGCGAGCGCACACCGGGGCTCTTCGACGGCCGGTACGCGCTGGTCACCGAGTTCGGCAGATCACTGGCGGCCAAGGCGGGCACGACCCTGGCCCGCGTCGAGTACGTGAAGTCCGCCGGCGGCCGGGCGATCGCCGTGACGCACGCCGGCGCCCAGACCGCGGTGCGCACCGTGTTCGCACCGGAGTCCTGGCCGCTGCGGATCGACGCGTACGACAGCGCCGGACTGCGCAAGCACGAGCCGGACCTCGCCCAGGACGTCGCCGGGCCGTGCTGCTTCGCGGGCGACCTGGTGGCCCGCGACCGCAGCATGCCGGCGCTGGCGGCGGACGATCTGGTGGCGCTGCTGGACACGGGGGCCTACTACTTCTCCAACCCGTTCAGCTACAACAGCCTGCCCAGACCCGCCGTCTACGGCTACACCGCCGACGAGGCGGGGACGGTCCGCTTCGCCACCGTCCGGCCAGCGCAGTCCACCGCGGAGCTGGTGGCCGAGTCCGGCGGCTCGTGCACCAACGCCCTGACCGCCCTCTGAGCCGCGACCGCCGGGCCGAGCCGCTCGGACCGCGGGAGCGGGAGCGGGAGCGGCCGGAGCGGGAGCGGCTGGAACGACCGGAGCGACCGGGAGCGGGAGCGGCCGGAGACCGGCACACGAACGCCCGCCCGCGCTCGACACCGAGGTGCCGACAGCGCGGACGGGCGGGGAGGACGGGACGGGCGGGGCTGGTCGGCGGGGCGCCGCGGCGGGCTCCGAACGGGCCGTACGCGCCTGCCGGTTCGGTGCGCGAGCCCCGGCCGCCTCAGCGCGAGGCGATCACGCGGTCGGCGAGGACGTACACCGTCTCCTCGCCGCAGGCGAAGGTCAGCGCGTACGCGCCGGAGACGCCCGAGCCGCCGAGCAGCACCGGTGTCACGCCCTCGTCCAGTGCGCGGGAGATGCGGTCCACGGTCTCCCGGTGCCCCGGCGTGAGACAGACGGTGGTGTCGTCGGCGAAGACGTAGACGTCCAGGGTGCCCAGCGGTCCGCTGCGCACGTCGGAGAGCGCGGTGCCCTCGTCGGCGAGGTGGCCGAGCCGCTCGATCGTGTGGTCGTGGTCGCCGTGCGGCGCGGAGCCGGCAGCGGACTCGGGCGCGACGGCCTGGGCCGGTACGACCGGCTCGCCCGAGAGCGAGTAGTTGGGGTCCGAGGGGTGGCGGCGACGGGCGGCCCGTCGGGCCTCGGACTCCGCCGCACCGCTCGTACCGGCGCTGTCGCGCGCGTCCGGGAGGTCGGTGTTCAGAGCCTCGGCCTCCAGGGCGTCGGCGTTCAGATCGTCGGCGTTCGTCTGCCGCGGCAGGAAGGGACGCACGTCCCCGCCCGGGCCGCCGGCGGACTCGGGGCCGGGCTCGCCCAGCAGCGCGTCGAGCAGCGCGGCGTCCACGGCGGACCCGTAGTCGCTGAAACCGGTGTGGTCGAGGCCGCCGTCGTGGCCGGCGCTCTCGTACTCCAGACCGGAGAAGGCGTACGGCACGCCGTCCTCCTCCTCGCGTGCCTCCTGGGCTGCCCAGAAGGCACGCGCCTCGGCGAGCTCGCGCTCGCGCTCCTCGGCGAGTGCGTCGGCCACTACAGCTCTGACCTCTTCCAGAGCGGGAGTGTGTCGAGCGGCGGGTACCGCGACCCGGGCGGCGAGAAGCTCCTCGCGCAGCCCCGAGATCTCGCGGCGCAGGCCGCGTGCGTGGCGGGCGGCGGCACATGCGGCCACCGCGGCCACCACGGCGACCAGCAGCAGGATCAGGGTTATAGCGCTCACGACTTTCTCCAGTACTCGGCTTCCGGTCCTAGGAATTACTACCGCAGGATTCCGCACGACACCTGTCGAACCAACCCGCAAACCGGGTAAATCCGGCCAATATTGGCTATTTGATCTTCTTCATCCCCCGCCCGAGCAGGCAAAACAAACAGCCGCCGGGTTAAACATCACATCCGCCCCGAACTTCCGCAGCCCCCGTGACACACAAGTGACCCACGCAACAGCGCGAACAAAGAACAACCAAAAACAATCACTCAAAGCTCGGCAACAACTACCGTGAGTAGAAATAAAAGGTGGCGGGGAATGCCGTATCGACATTTCCCGCCACCAGGGCGTCACGTCGCCCGTCCGGAACGCCGGTCCTGCCCGCCGCGCCGGCCCCGAGGCGTCAGCTCAGGCGCTCGATCACCATCGCCATGCCCTGGCCGCCGCCGACGCACATGGTCTCCAGGCCGAACTGCTTGTCGTGCCACTGCAGCGAGTTGATCAGCGTCGTGGTGATACGGGCGCCGGTCATGCCGAAGGGGTGGCCGACGGCGATGGCACCACCGTTGACGTTCAGCCTGTCCTCCTCGATGCCCAGGTCCCGGTACGAGGGGATGACCTGGGCGGCGAACGCCTCGTTGATCTCCACCAGATCGATGTCGGAGACCGACAGGCCGGCCCGCGAGAGCGCCTGCTTGCTGGCCTCCACCGGGCCGTACCCCATGATCTCCGGGGACAGGCCGGAGACTCCGGTGGAGACGACCCGGGCGAGCGGGGTCAGGCCCAGCTCGCGCGCCTTGGTGTCGGACATGACGACCAGGGCGGCGGCACCGTCGTTGAGCGGACAGCAGTTGCCGGCCGTGATCATCCCGTCGGGGCGGAAAGCGGGCTTCAGACCCTCGACGCCCTCCAGCGTCACCCCCGCGCGCGGACCGTCGTCCCGGCTGACGACCGTGCCGTCCGGAGTCGTGATCGGCGTGATCTCGCGCTCCCAGAAGCCGGCCGCGATGGCCTTCTCGGCGAGGTTCTGCGAACGCACGCCGAACTCGTCCATGTCGCGGCGGGTCACGCCCTTGGCGCGCGCCAGGTTCTCGGCGGTCTGACCCATGGCGATGTAGACGTCCGGGACCTTTCCGTCCTCGCGGGGGTCGGTCCAGGTCGTACCGCTCTCCTGGGCGCGCGCGGCGGTGCGGGCCTCGGCCTCCTCGAAGATTGGGTTGTGGGTGCCGGGCATCCCGTCGGAGGTGCCGTTGACGCTGCGCGAGACGGTCTCCACGCCGGCCGAGATGAAGACGTCGCCCTCACCGGCCTTGATCGCGTGCAGCGCCATCCGCGTCGTCTGGAGCGAGGAGGAGCAGTAACGGGTGATGGTGCAGCCCGGAAGGTGGTCCATCCCCAGCTGCACGGCGACCACCCGGCCGAGGTTGTGGCCCTGCTCGCCACCGGGCAGGCCGCAGCCGAGCATCAGATCGTCGATGTCGCGCGGGTCGAGCTCGGGCACCTTGGCGAGAGCGGCCGCGATGATCTCCGTGGTCAGATCGTCGGGGCGGACGTCCTTGAGCGACCCCTTGAACGCACGGCCGATCGGCGAGCGGGCGGTAGAAACGATCACTGCTTCGGGCATGACGGCTCCAGAGACGGGGAAGGGCTGACTGTCTGGGAAGCTACCCGCGCGTAGTGCACAGGTCACGGTCCTCCCGGTGTGATGCGGCTCGCAACACCCCGTCACCGCAAGCCGCTTGCGGCCGGTCGGCCGCGGGGACGACTCGCGGCCTCCCGTACGGCCGAACCGGCCCTCCGCGGACCCGAACCGTCACCGCGCACCGGCCCCTCGGACGGGACGCCGCCGGAACCCGGAACAGAACCGGAACAAAACAAGGCTTCCTTTCGTTCTCACCGGTGCACTAGCGTGCGGTCTTTGCTAACCCATTACTCTTGTACGCAAGGCCGTGCCGTGCGGCCATGGAGGAGTGAGATGAGGAGCAGTAACCCGGTCTTCTCGCGACGGGGAATCGGCCAGGGAGGCCAGGCGGGCTTCAACGCCGGCCCGCAGGCCGGGAATCCCTATGCCCAGGGCGCCCCCGCGGCGAACCCCTACGCGAACAACCCCTACGCACAGCCCCAGCCGGGCACCGCGGGCTTCCCGCCCGCCGCCCCGCCGCAGTCCGACCGGATGACGATGGACAACGTCGTCTCCAAGACCGCGATCACGCTGGGCACCGTCGTCGCCGCCGCGGCCGTCGCCTGGATCCTCAACCTGGGCATGGGCATCGCCATCGTCGGCGCGCTCGTGGCCATGGGTCTCGGCCTCTGGCAGTCCTTCAAGCGCGAGCCGTCGCCGGGGATCATCCTCGGTTACGCCGTGGCGGAGGGCATCTTCCTCGGCGCGATGAGCAACTTCGTCAACAAGTGGGCGCCCGGCGCCGCCATGCAGGCGGTCATCGGCACCATGGCGGTCTTCGCGGCCGTGCTGTTCCTCTACCGGACCGGCATCATCCAGGTGAACCGCCGCTTCATGCGGTTCGCCATCGCTGCCGGTATCGGCTACGCGGTCCTCTCGCTGGTCAACCTCGGCTTCGCGCTCTTCGGTGCCGGCGACGGCATGGGATTCCGCACCGGCTGGGTCGGCATCCTGATGGGCATCGCCGGTGTCTGCATCGCGGCGCTCTTCCTCGCCCTGGACTTCAAGCAGGTCGAGGACGGCATCGCCTACGGCGCCCCGGCCAAGGAGTCCTGGCTGGCCGCCTTCGGTCTGACGGTGACCCTGGCCTGGATCTACTTCGAGTTCCTGCGCCTGGCCTGGATCCTCAACAGCGACTGAGGCCACGCCGCTCACCGGCAGTGCCGGGCAGTGACGAACGGAGGGCCTGCGGGAGAAGCTTCCCGCAGGCCCTCCGTCGTGTCTCCACCGACAGGACGCGGTCGTGGTCGGCGTTCAGTATCTGCGCGCCGCCCGGCCCCTCCTTCTGTCGTGTTCGACGACGATCGCCTTGGCGTGGCCGCGGGCGAGCTGGTGCTCCCCGCGAAGCCAGCCGATTTTCTCCTCGAAGCGGGAGAGGGCAGGGCCCTCGTCCACCACGCGGAGCCAGTAGCCGACTTCGTGGCCGGTGCAGTCGGGGATGCGGGCGAGCAGATTCCGGTGAGTTGCTTCGTCGAAGACCTGGGACATCGGCGCCTCCGGAGGCGTTCGCAGAGCCTTCCGGCAACCGTGCCCGACCCCGCGGACGTTGGCAACACTGCCTCGGGGGCGCATAGGGTTGCGCCGTGCCCGATGTGACCGCCCTCGCGACAGCCGTGGACAGGCTCGCCGACCGTGTGCGTGCCCTGCCGCAGAGCGCGCTGCGGCGCGGCGCGGCCGAGGCGGCGTACGCCCTGTCCTGCGAACTCGCCCGGTGGGCCCAGCAGTTGGAGGAGCCCGGTACGGTGCCCCGCCCGCTGCCCCGCGTCGGTGAGTTCACCGCGGGCGACCAGCTCGCGGTGGTGGGGCACGATCTTGCCGCCGTGCTCGCCGAGCGCGGCGCTCCGGGCGATCCGGCACGAGCGCTGGCCCTGCTGGACGAGCACGCCGCCGCCCTGCGCTGAGCGCGCACCCCGCCCCCGGCCCCGGGCCGGCTGCACGCAGTCGCATCCCCGCCCCGGCGAGTACCGGCCCACCGTGCTCGCCCGGCCTCTCCGACGGACTCTCCGCCCGGCCGCCGGCTCACTCCAGGAAAAGGCCCCGCTCGGTCGCTCTGGCGTCGAACTCCTCCAACCGAGCCTGCGCTTGCGGAAGTTGGTCGCAGATCGCTTCCAGCAACGCACGTCCCAGCAGCATCGGAGCGCAGGCGGTGTCGAAGGCGAGGCCGGTGCCGACGGCGGCCGGAAGCAGGATGTCCCCGCTGCCCGCGACGGGCGCGAAGGCGCTGTCGGCCACCGTCACCACCCGCAGCCCCGCCGTGCGCGCCTGGTCCAGCGCCGCCGCGACCTCCCGGGGGTGGCGCGGCAGCGCGAAGCACAGCAGCGCGCTCGCGCCCGCCCGAACCGCCGCGTCGATACGGTCGGCGAGCATCGTGCCGCCCTCGTCGAGCAGGCGTACGTCGGGGTGGACCTTCGCGGCGAAGTAGGCGAAGCCGCGCGCCTGGGCCGACGCGGCCCGCAGCCCGAGCACCGGCAGCGGACGTGAGGCCGCGAGCAGGGCACCGGCCTCGGCCACCGGAACGGGATCCGCGAGCTGTGCGGCGAGCAACCGCAGATTCTCGATCTCGGCGTGGATGGCCTGCTGGTAGCTGTTGTCGCCGGGCGGGCCCGCGTCCTCGGTCCCGGTCGGGCCGTGCTCGCGCAGATGGCGGCGCAGCCCGGGATAACCGTCGAAGCCGAGCGCGACGGCGAACCTGGTCACCGAGGGCTGGCTGACGCCGGCGAGCTCCGCGAGTTCGACGCTGGAGAGGAACGGCGCGTCGCCGGCCCTGCGCACCAGGCACTGCGCGATCCGCCGCTGGGTCGGCGTCAGCCGGTGGCCCTCGAAGAGCCTCTGCAGCCGTGTGCTCGCTCCGCTCACACCGTTCACCTGTACCTCGCCGCCGTCCGGCCCGCGCCCGTCACGAAAGACCCACCGCCATTCATCAACTCATGACTCTGCATGACTCCATGCAGAGGGGCAAGCCGCGCCGGTCCCGGCGTTCCGCGCCGGGCGGCTGCCGTGGGCACGGGGCCGCGCGTGACCGTACGAGTCCCCGCGCCGGCCGTACGGAACCCCTCGCGCCGACCCGGCCCGCTGCGGAAAGCCGCAGTCCGGAACTGAGTGGAACTCGGGGACGACTGGGGGGTTAGCACCACTGCCGGCGGCCGGTCCCGCGGTCTAGCGTTGCCTCATGGACCACCAGGAACCGGAGCTCCGGAAGGAGCTCGACGCCACGCTGCAGACGCGCAAGGACCTCGGCCCGGAGTACGAGTCCGAGCTCGTCGACTCCTTCATCGAGAAGCTCGACCACAAGGTCGACTCGGTGGTGGACAAGCGTGTGCGCAGGCAGTTGGCCGAGCAGCAGATGGCCATCGCACGGGGCAGCACACAGACGGAGGGACCGGTCATCAGCGGACTGGGAGCGACATTCGGGCTGGCGGTGCTCAGCCTGGTCCTGGCGATCCCGCTGTCGGCGATCGCGGTGGTCAACGCGGGCCTGCCGGGGCTCGCCACCGCCTGGTTGGGCATCGTCGGGGTGAACGCGGTCTACTCGATCGGGCGGGTGTCCTGGACCAGGAGGCAGAAGGAGCACGGCGAGACCGAGACCGACTGGTAGCGAGCCCCGGAAGCGGCGGCGCGCACCGTCCGGGGCGTCCGCCACGAAGCGGTCCGCGCCGAGGACATCCCGCGCCCCGTCGACTCGCACCCGGCAACTCCCGTGTCCCGCCCGGCACCTGCGTCGAACCGCAACGCCCGAAGGGCAGGGAGAGGTGGGGGCGGAAGAGGTGGGGCGGGAGCCGCCGCACCCCCGGTGGACAGACCACCGGGAGCGGGACGACGGCGACTCCCGCCGGGCACAGACGCGTCAGAGTGCGTCGTGTGCCGGGCCGCCAACGAGTCCGGGAGCCGCTCCGGAAGCTTGGCGCCGCTGTGTCGGCTGCGATGCCGACAACCACCACAGTGCCGTACCGGTGTTAACCCCACTTTGCGGTGCCGTGACACTTGCGGTTCGGTTCGCGGACGCCCGTACGCACGGAGCCCCGCGCAATCTCGACTCCCGCGCCGTACGGGCGAGTCCGCGGCTCGCCGCCCGGCTCACTTCGCGGTGCGCGCCAGGAAGGCCAGCAGGTCCTGTCGGCTGACCACGCCGGTGGGCTTGCCCTCCACCAGGACGATCGCCGCGTCCGCGTTCTCCAGCACCGCCATCAGGTCCGGCACGGGCTCGCCCGATCCGACCTGCGGCAGCGGTGCGCTCATGTGCTTCTCCAGCGGGTCGTTCAGGGTCGCCCGCTTCGCGAACAGCGCGTCCAGCAGCTCCCGTTCGACCACCGAGCCGACGACCTCGGCCGCCATCACGTCGGGGTGTCCGGCGCCGGGCTTGACGATCGGCATCTGCGAGACGCCGTACTCCCGCAGCACGTCGATGGCCTCGCCGACGGTCTCGTCCGGGTGCATGTGCACCAGCGAGGGCATCGCGCCCTCCTTGTGCTGGAGCACGTGCGAGACCCGGACCTCGTCCTGCTCGCTCTCCAGGAAGCCGTAGTCCGCCATCCACTCGTCGTTGAAGATCTTGCTGAGGTAGCCGCGGCCGCTGTCGGGCAGCAGCACGACGACGACGTCCTCGGGCGTGAGGCGCTCGGCGACCTCCAGCGCGGCCACCACCGCCATCCCGCAGGAACCGCCCACCAGCAGCCCCTCTTCGCGGGCGAGCCTGCGGGTCATCCGGAAGCTGTCCTTGTCGGAGACCGCGATGATCTCGTCGACGACCTTGCCGTCGTAGGCGGTCGGCCAGAAGTCCTCACCGACGCCCTCGGTCAGGTACGGCCGCCCCGAGCCGCCGGAGTACACCGAGCCCTCGGGGTCGGCGCCGACGATCCGCACTCCGCCCTCGGACGCCTCCTTCAGATAGCGCCCGGTGCCGGAGATGGTGCCGCCGGTCCCGATGCCCGCGACGAAGTGGGTGATGCGTCCCTCGGTCTGCTCCCACAGCTCCGGGCCCGTCGTCTCGTAGTGCGAGCGCGGGTTGTTGGGGTTGCTGTACTGGTCGGGCTTCCAGGCTCCGGGGGTCTCGCGCACCAGCCGGTCGGAGACGTTGTAGTAGGAGTCCGGGTGCGAGGGGTCGACGGCCGTGGGGCAGACCACGACCTCGGCGCCGTACGCCCGCAGTACGTTGATCTTGTCCGTGGACACCTTGTCGGGGCAGACGAAAAGGCAGCGGTAGCCTTTCTGCTGCGCCACGATCGCCAGGCCGACACCGGTGTTGCCGGAGGTGGGCTCGACGATGGTGCCGCCCGGCTGGAGTTCGCCGGAACGTTCGGCGGCCTCGATCATCCGGAGGGCGATACGGTCCTTCACCGAGGCTCCGGGATTGAAGTACTCCACCTTCGCCAGGACGGTGGCCCCGGTCGGTGAGGCGACGTTGTTCAGCTTGACCAGCGGGGTGTTGCCGACAAGCTCAATCATGGACTCGTGATACTGCACAGTGGTCTCCGCGTTCTCGGGGCACCCGCGGTCGCGGGCCCGTGTCCGCAGCCTATTGCGACGTCGGCGGCACGAGCACGCGTTCCGCGGTCGCAACAATGGGCAACCAATGGGCAGCAGGGCGATCAGGGAGCACGGCACTACACGACACGGGAACCGGGGGCGGCGCCCTCGGCAGGCGTGCGCAGGGAGGCGGGACCGGATTTATGTCCAGGGCGACAGTGGCACGGAGGATCGCGACAGCGGCGGCGTTCGGCGGGGGCGGGATCGGGCTGCTGGGCGGCGCCGCGGTCGGACTGCTGCTCGCCGAGGCGCAGTTGGCCAAGCGCAGGCTCGGAGTCTCCGACGACGTACCGCCGATGGCCGACGGGCTGTACGGCACCGCGTTCGGTCGCGATCCCCTGGTCGGGCGCCCGCTGCTGCTCGGTTTCCTCGGTGACTCCACCGCCGCCGGCCAGGGTGTGCACCGTGCCCGTCAGACGCCCGGTGCGCTGCTGGCCTCCGGACTCGCGGCCGTCGCCGAACGCCCCGTCGAGCTGCGCAACGTGGCGCTCTCCGGGGCGATGTCGGACGATCTGGAGCGCCAGGTCACCATGCTCCTCTCCGAGCGCGAACGCGCTCCCGAGGTCTGCGTCATCATGATCGGCGCCAACGACGTCACCGGCCGGATGCCGCTCGCGTCGTCGGTGCGCCACCTCTCGGAGGCGGTCGCCCGACTGCGTACGGCCGGCAGCGAGGTGGTCGTGGGCACCTGTCCGGACCTCGGTTCGGTCGAGCCGGTCGGCCAACCGCTGCGCTGGCTCGCCCGCAGGCTCAGCCGCCAGCTCGCCGCCGCCCAGACCATCGCGGTGGTCGAACTGGGCGGCCGCACGGTCTCGTTGGGCGATCTGTTGGGGCCGGAGTTCGCCGCGAACCCCGGGGAGCTGTTCGGCCCGGACAACTACCACCCCTCCGCCGAGGGCTACGCGACCGCGGGGATGGCCGTACTGCCCACCCTCTGCGCCACCCTGGGGCTGTGGCCGACGGCCGAGGAGCCGGTGGAGCCCGCGCGGCGCGAGGGCGTGCTGCCGGTCGCCAGGGCCGCGGCGGAAGCCGCGGCGGAGGGCGGCACCGAGGTGGTCGCCACGCGCGGACCGTGGGCCCAACTGCGGCACCGCAGGCGCCGGAGGGTCTCCGCACAGGATCCCGAGCCCACCGGCGAGGAGCAGACGACCGGCACCGCGGACCCGGCCGAGAACGGGACCGGGCCGGACGACCGCGAGACCCCCGCGGTCAAGGACGTGGACGGCGGCGCCTCACCCCACCGAACCCACCCGCCCCTGCGCTGAGCCCGCAGCCCATCCACTCCGGCTGCGCCCGGCTCCCCCGCCCGACAGCACGCCCCGCAGTGCGCCCGGCGCCGAGGGGCAGCACGCCCCGCAGTACGTCCCTCTGTACGCCCCGGTTCTGAGCCCGCGCCCCGACGGCCGGGCGTCAACACCACGCCGAACCGCCGACGCAGAGCGAAGGGCCCCGACCGTCTCCCGGTCGGGGCCCTTCGCTCGGTCACGCGGCGGTCGCGGAGTCCGCGCCCGCCGTCGGTCACTCGGCCTTGATCGACTCCAGCATGTTCAGCTTCGCCGCCCGGCGGGCCGGCCACATCGCGGCCAGCACACCGACCACCGCGGCGAGCGCCAAGAAGATCACCAGCCGGTCCCACGGGATCAGCAGCGCGTAGGTCGAGAGACCCGAGCCGATGACCTCGCCGACCGCCCAGCCGAAGAAGACACCCAGACCGATGCCCATGACACCGCCGAACACGGCGATCACCACGGACTCCAGCCGGACCATCCGCTTCACCGCGCGCCGGTCTAGGCCGATGGCGCGGAGCATCCCGATCTCCTGGGAGCGCTCGAACACCGACATGGCAAGGGTGTTGACGACGCCGAGCACGGCGACGATGACCGCCATGGCCAGCAGGCCGTAGAGGATGTTCAGCAGCATCGTGAAGATCATCGCGATGCCCTCGGAGATGTCGTCCGGGTCCTGGATGAGGACCGCGGGGTTCTTGCCGAGCGCCTCCTCCAGCTTGGTCTTGTTGGCGTCGGTGATGCCGCCTTCCATCTTGACCATGACCTGGGCGTCGCCGACCTGCTTCATGTGCGGCTCGATGGTCCGGGTGTCCGCGAGGACGCCCTGGATCATCTGGTTGCCCTCGTAGATGCCGGTGACGTTGAGCTTGGCGCTCCGGCCGTCCTCGTAGGTGACCGGGAGCGTCGTGCCCTCCTTCCACCCCTTCTTCTTGGCCGTGTCCCGGTCGACGACGACGTTGTTGCCGTTCAGCTCGTCGAACGAACCGGAGTCGAAGTTGAGCGTGAGGAGCTTGTCGATGTCGCCGCCGTTGACGCCGGCCACCGTCTCCTTCTTGCCCTCGACCTCGGCCTGGGTGGTGCGCAGCGGGCTGACCGCGGTGATGGCCGGGTCCTGCTCCAGCTTCTGGCCGACCTCGGGCGCCAGCGGCGACATGTTCGCCATGCTGATGGTGTAGTCGGCCTTCAGGGAGTCGGCCGCCATCTTGTTGATGGCTTCCTGGAAGCTGCTCGCGATGACCGTCATACCGGTGATCAGCGTGAGGCCGATCATCAGCGCGGAGGCGGTGGCCGCCGTACGGCGCGGGTTGCGGACCGAGTTCTGGCGGGCCAGCTTGCCGGAGATGCCGAAGACGCGCAGCAGCGGGGTCGCGGCGGCGATCAGCGGACGGGAGAGCAGCGGCGTCAGCACGAAGACACCGATGACCAGCAGCAGCGCGCCGAGGCCCATGATGCCCTTGGCGTCGTCCATGCCCATGCCGGTGCCGGCGAGCACCAGGGCGCCACCGCCGGCGGCGAGCACCGAGCCGATGGAGTTGCGCACGACCAGCGACTTGGTGGTGGCTGCGGCGTGGATGCTGCTCATCGCCGCCACCGGCGGAATCTTCGCCGCCCTGCGGGCGGGCAGCCAGGCGGCGAGCATAGTCACCAGCACGCCCACGGCGAGCGAGGCGATGACCGCGGAGCTGCCGACGACCAACGGACCGTCGGGGATGGTCATTTCGAGGCTGTTCATCAGCGAGCGCAGTCCGGCGCCGATGCCGATGCCGGCCAGCAGGCCCAGCACCGCGGCGAACGTACCGACCACCGCCGCCTCGATCAGCACCGAGCGGGTGACCTGTCGGCGGCTGGCGCCGATGGCGCGCATCAGCGCGAGTTCCTTGGTGCGCTGGGCGACCAGCATGGTGAAGGTGTTGGCGATGATGAAGATGCCGACGAAGAGCGCGATGCCCGCGAAGACCAGCAGACCGGTCTGCATGCCGCTCATCTCGGTCGCGATCGCCTCGGACTGGTCCTCGGCGAGCTTCTCGCCGGTGACGGCCTTGGTGTCCTTGGGGAGGATCTTCTCGACCTGGCTGCGCAGCTCACTCTGGGAGGTGCCCTCGGCGGTCTTCAGGATGATCTGCTCGTACTCGCCGGGCGCGGTGAACAGCTGCTGCGCGGTCTTGGAGTCGAACAGCACGAGGGTGCCGCCGGCCGCGACGTTGCCGTCGTCGGTGTTGAAGATGCCGACGACCTTGTCCTGGCGGACCGGCCCGTCGACGGACATCCGCACCTTCTCGCCGACCTTGTAGCCGGTGCGCTCGGCGGTCTTGTAGTCGAGCGCGATCTCACCCGACTTCTGGGGCGCGCGGCCGTCCTTGAGCGGGTAGCGGGCGTCCTCGCCGTTCTGGCCGGCGTAGTAGTTGCCGCCGGTGGTGGCCCAGCCCTCCCCGACGAGCTTGTCGTCCTTGTCGGCGAGCGCGGCGAAGCCGGAGGCCTCGCCGATCACCGAGGCGGTGCCCGGGAGCTTGGCGGCGTCGTCCAGCAGCTTCTGGCTGAGGCGTGCGGGCTGGCCGAGGCCGTCGTACCCGTCGCGGTCGGGCTGGAGGGCCACGTCCACGTGGGAGAAGCCCTCTTCGGAACTCTTCTGGAATGCCTGCGAGATGGTGGAGGTGAAGACGAGGGTGCCGGAGACGAAGGCGACACCGAGCATCACGGCGAGCGCTGTCATCAGCAGCCGCGCCTTGTGCGCAAGCACGTTGCGCAAGGCGGTACGGAGCATGAGAAATCCTGGTGGGAGACCCCCTCCTTGAGCTGTGGTCCGCGAGCGGCGCGTGCAGCGTGGAGAAGGTGGCGAATGACGAAGGGTGAGGACCGTCAGGTCGTCTGCGACCGGTGGGCCGGTGTCGGAGACTGGCTCGACCGACCGGCCCTCGGCTCAGCTGGTGCGGCCCTTCGCATCGAAGCCCTTCATGCGCTCCAGCACGGAGTCGGCGGTGGGCCCCTGGATGTCGTCGACGATGCGGCCGTCGGCGAGGAAGATGACGCGGTCGGCGTAGGAGGCGGCGACGGGGTCGTGGGTCACCATCACGACGGTCTGGCCCAGCTCGCGGACGGAGTTCCGCAGGAAGCCCAGAACCTCGGCGCCGGAGCGGGAGTCGAGGTTTCCGGTGGGCTCGTCACCGAAGATGATCTCGGGCTGCGAGGCCAGCGCGCGGGCCACGGCGACACGCTGCTGCTGACCGCCGGAGAGCTGGCTCGGGCGGTGCTTGAGCCGGCCGGAGAGACCGACGGTCTCCACGACGCGATCCAGCCACTCCGTGTTCGGCTTGCGGCCGGCGATGTCCATCGGCAGCGTGATGTTCTCCATCGCGGTCAGCGTGGGGAGCAGGTTGAACGCCTGGAAGATGAAGCCGATCTTGTCGCGGCGAAGCTGGGTGAGCTTCTTGTCCTTCAGCGCGGTCAGCTCCACGTCGCCGATGCGCGCGGACCCGGAGGAGATGGAGTCAAGGCCGGCCATGCAGTGCATGAGCGTCGACTTGCCGGAACCGGAGGGGCCCATGATCGCGGTGAACTGGCCCTGGTGAAAGTCGACGGACACCTGGTCGAGTGCGATCACCTGCGTCTCGCCCTGGCCGTAGACCTTCGAGAGGTCCGTGGCGCGAGCCGCGGCGACACCTGGGTTGGCGACGTAGGCGCCTGGCTGGGTGGTAGTGGTGGTCACGAACTTGACTCCTGTGCGAGGGGACGAAGAGGTACCACTACATCGTCACCCCGCCCCGCCTCTCCGGGATCAGCCCCTGATCCGGTCTTGGCCGGGCCCACAGGCGTATCCGCACCGGGGTCGGCTCCTACCTGGGGATGACATGCCCGCGATGGATCCAGCCAGGAGAAGGAACTACTTTGCGACATTCCTGATCTACTGGCATATGCTGCCAGCGCCCTTCTGACCAGAAAGAGCCACAAGCAGACCTCGTCGCACACATAAAATAAGACAACGGCCTTGCCGTGTACCGCAGTTCGGAACTGAAGGCCGACTAGGCTGCGTCTCGCACCAGTGAGTGGTCAAGCAGCTACGAGCTGCGCGGCTCCAGTGAGTCGGTGCCCGGGTGGTGGAATGCAGACACGACGAGCTTAAACCTCGTTGGCCTACGTGGCCGTGCCGGTTCAAGTCCGGCTCCGGGCACACCTCGCCGCTTCTGGTCCGCGCCTCGCGCGCGGACGCGGTACTCCTTGAGACCCTCCGTCGACGGCGGAGCCCACGTCCCGGCACACGAACCGGTACACACGAATCGGCACACGGACCCGACCTCCCCGACTCCGCACTCTCCTGATGCTCCTGGCGTGCGGTCACCTCGCCCGCGGACACAGTCCATCCCCGCCGCCACCCGCCCCGGACCCGCCCTGTGCCCGCCTGTGCCCACTGACGATCCGTCCGGCGACGGGAAAGACCGGAACGCCCTGGCGACCCGGACCGCGGCAGCCACCGGAGCGGCCGGAGCCTCGGGAAGTCGCAGAGCCGCGGGAGCCGCACGGCTGCCGGTAGCCTCGGGAACGCCGAGAGGGCGCCCACACCACGGAGTTGGTGGGCGCCCTCTCGGACGTACGGTCGACTGTCGCGCCGAACCTCAGGAAGCCTTCGCGCCGGCCTTCTCGGCGTCGCGCTGCTCCTGGATCGGCTTGGCGTCGGCGGGCCTCGGCGTCGGCCTGGCCGCCTCGTAGAACTCCTCGCGCGGGTTCTCCATGGCGCCGAGGGAGACGACCTCGCGCTTGAGGAACATGCCCAGAGTCCAGTCCGCGAAGACGCGGATCTTGCGGTTCCAGGTCGGCACCGCCATGCCGTGGTAGCCGCGGTGCATGTACCAGGCGAGCCGGCCCTTGAGCTTGATCTTCATCTTGCCCATGACGATCATCGCCACGCCCTTGTGCAGCCCCAGCCCGGCGACCGCACCCTTGTTGGCGTGCTTGTAGTCCGACTGCGGGAAGCCGCGCATCCCGGAGATCACGTTGTCGCCGAGGGCCTTGGCCTGGCGCAGTGCGTGCTGGGCGTTGGGCGGGCACCAGGCGTCCTTGTTGCCCGCGGCGCGAGCGGCGAGGTCGGGCACCTGCGCGTTGTCACCGGCCGCCCACACGTGGCTGGTGCCCTTCACCTGGAGAGTGGCCTCGGCCTCGACGTGGCCGCGCGGACCCAGCGGCAGGCCGTAGCGGGCGAGCACCGGGTTGGGCTTGACGCCCGCGGTCCACACGATGGTGTTGGAGTCGACCTCCAGGCCGTTGGCCAGCACCACGCGACCGTCGACGCAGGAGTTCATCGAGGTCTCCAGATAGACCTCGACCCCGCGCTTCTTCAGGTGCTCCAGCCCCCACTTGCCCAGCTGCGGGCCGACCTCGGGGAGGATCTTGTCCGCGGCGTCGACGAGGACGAAGCGCATGTCCTCGCGCTTGACGCTCGGGTAGTACTTGCACGCGTCGCGGGCCAGGTCCTCGATCTCGCCGATGGTCTCGGCACCGGCGAAGCCACCGCCCACGAAGACGAAGGTGAGTGCCCTGCGACGGGCCTCCTCGTCCTTGGTGGAGTCGGCCTTGTCGAGCTGCTCCAGCACGTGGTTGCGCAGGCCGATGGCCTCCTCCACGCCCTTCATCCCGATGCCCTGCTCGGCGAGGCCGGGGATGGGGAAGGTGCGGGAGACCGCGCCGAGCGCGACGACGAGGTAGTCGAAGGGAAGCTCGTAGGAGTCACCGACGAGCGGGGTGATCGAGGCGACCTTGCGGTCCTGGTCGATCGTCGTCACCCGTCCGGTGAGGACCTCCGCGCCCGGCAGAACCCGCCGCAGCGGGACCACGACATGCCGGGGGGAGATGGAGCCTGCAGCCGCCTCGGGGAGGAACGGCTGATACGTCATGTACGAACGCGGGTCGACGACGGTCACGGTCGCCTCGCCGTATCGCATCTTCTTGAGGATGCGGCGAGCGGCGTACAGACCGACGTACCCGCCACCTACGACGAGGATTCGAGGACGCTCCGTGGTGCTCATGCCATCGAGTATCCCCCCTCCCCATGGGGGGTGCTCGTGAGCCCCTTCACAAGCATCTGGACGACCTCTGCTACACTCCCCCGCCGCCGCGACCGGAACGGATCATTCCGGCCCACCCGACCCCCTGGGCCCCGACCGACCCAACGTCGTGAGCTGCACAGTTGGACCGTACCAGCGAGTAATGAACAAACGGACGCGCGGCCCGCGCCGGAGCACCCTCGTCGCGCCGAAGCCCGCACTCCGAGGCCGGACACGGCCGGTACGGCCCATCGGGTGCCGATCGACTGCCCCCAGAGGTCATTTTCTTGTGAAGAAGTTCACGAAGTTTCTCGCGGAGGTGCGCGAGCCGCCCCACTCAGGGCCCTCCAACCCCTTCCCGGGCCCGGCGCCGCAAGGGCGCGGAGGGACCGGACGGACCCACCGGCAGTACGGCCCGAACCGGGCCGCCGACGGTGAACTCATCGCCCACGGTGAGCAGTTGACGGGACGCCCACCGGAACGCGAAGCGCCCACCGCGCCTCGAAGACGGCGCGGTGGGCGGCACGGTGGGCGACGCGGGTCGATGCCGGTCCGCGCGAACGGTCAGAAGGTCGCGGTGAAGCGGTACGCGTGGTGGTCGGAACCGAACTTCTGGAGCCGCTTCACCTTGGAGTTGTTCACCGAGCCGGTGGCGTAGGACTGGTCGATCGGCACACCCTTGACCCCCTCGACGCGGATGTAGTCGACTCCGGCGGGCAGCTTCAGCGCCTTGCGCCGGTTGAAGTCGCCGACCAGGAAGATCGGCAGGTCCGGGTGCTTCTGGTGCAGGTTGCCGACCGTCTTGCGCAGCTTCTCCGCGTGGGTGAGCCAACGTGCCTGGCGGTTGGGGTGCTTGTTCCAGGCGCCGGAGATGAAGTGGGTGTTCATCGCGACCAGGCGCTTGTTCGTCTTCTTGTGCTTGAGGACGGCCCACACGACGTAGCGGTTCGGCGTCACCTTGGCCTCGCCCTTGTGCGTCAGCTCCGCGGCGCCCTTGACGAACTCGAACGTGTCCTTGCGCCAGGAGATCGGCACCTGTCGCGCCGGGTTCTTGCCGGGCATGAAGTGACCGTATCCACCGAGCTTTTTCCTGAGCCGCTCCCGGTCCTGCGGGTCCTGGACCTCCTGCCAGCCGATGACGTCGGCGAACGGCCGGTACTCGGCCTTGCCGCGCAGCACGTTGTGCGTACCGACCGTCATCGTGACAGCGGCCTCCGCACCGGGCGATCCGTCTGCCTCCTGGGGCGGCGCGGCACCGGCGGGC
This sequence comes from Streptomyces sp. XM4193, assembly GCF_023072595.1. Lineage (GTDB taxonomy): Bacteria > Actinomycetota > Actinomycetes > Streptomycetales > Streptomycetaceae > Streptomyces. Next base: position 432,628 of record NZ_JALLGK010000003.1, on the reverse strand, counting down.
ACGGCGGCGAGCGCGACCAGGGAGGCCATCGGGATCGCCACCGAGACGATCAGCGTCATCCTGGGCTTGTTCACGAACAACTCCTCGCTGCTGAACGGTCTGTGCGGGCGCCGGTCCGCTCGGGACCCGAGCACGGACTGGTCCTCGACGGGCCCCGCTGTCTGCCGGTCGACGGCGTGCGACCGGTACGTGTTCGCCCCGACACGCCGACCCGACCACAAGTACCGGCCGGACATACAACCGACCTACAAACCGGGGCCGTTCCGGGAAACCGACGGAGCCCGGCCAGCCCCAGCAGCGCCGTCCCGATCGGCCGCGAGCGCGACCCCCGCACCTGGCAGCGTGTACACAAAGGTGCGTACCGCGAGGATGCCGACGTCAAGAAGCTCACCGGCCCCTCGTGGCTCTACCGGCTGCGGGTCGGCAACCACCGGATCGCGCACCGGATCGACGACGGTGAACTCGTCGTCCTCGTCGTCGAGTTGGCCGGCCGGCGGGACGTCGGCCGCAGCCGGTAGTGCCCTCTCCTCCTACTGCGCGTCGAGTGCCGTGTGGATCGCGATGCCGTCGAGGATGTCGTGTTCGCTGACGACGACCTCCGGGGCTCCGCAGCGTTCCATCACGGCTTGCAGGATCACCGCGCCCGAGGCGATGACGTCGACCCTGCCGGGGTGCATCGCCGGGATCGCGGCGCGTTCGGCGTGGGTGGAGGCCAGCAGCCGGGCGGCCAGTTCGCGCACCGCCGTGAGCGGGAGCCGGCTGTGGTGGATGGCGGCCGAGTCGTACTCCGCGAGGTCGAGGTGCATCGCGGCGAGCGTTGTGACGGTGCCGGCGAGACCGACGAGGGTACGGGTCCCGGTCAGCGGGACGGTGCGCTCCGCCTCGTCGAGCGCGGCGTGGGCGTCCGCGCGGATGGCGGCGGCCTGCTCGGCGGTGGGCGGGTCGCTGACTTCGCCGTCGTTCAGCAGATGGCGCTCGGTCAGGCGTACGCAGCCGATGTCCACGCTCCGCGCGGCCCGCACCTCCCGCTCCCCCACGACGAGTTCGGTGGAGCCGCCGCCGATGTCGACCACCAGGTAGGGGGTGGGCAGCTCGGCTCCGGTCAGCTCCCTGGTGGCGCCGGAGAAGGAGTACGCGGCCTCCTGGTCGCCGCTGATCACCTCGGGGAGCACCCCGAGGATGTCCTGTACGCCGTGCACGAAGTCCGCGCGGTTCTCCGCGTCGCGCGAGGCGGAGGTGGCGACGAACTTGACGTGTGTGGCGCCGAGTCGGCGGATCTCCTCGGCGTAGCGGCGACAGGCGGCGAAGGTGCGATCCAGCGCCTCCGGTGCGAGCCGTCCGGTACGGTCCACGCCCTGACCGAGCCGGACGATCTCCATCCGCCGGGCCAGCTCGGTGAGTTGGCCGGTGGCGGGGTCGGTGTCGGCGACCAGGAGGCGGATCGAGTTGGTGCCGCAGTCGATCGCGGCGACCCGTACGGGGGCGGGGGCGCTCATCGTCCGCTCTCCTCGCCGCCGCAGGCGCCGGGCGTCACGCAGGGGCCCTTGCGCCACCACTCGGGCAGCAGGGCGATCGCCTCGTCGCCGAGCGGGTTGACGCCGGGACCGGCGACCAGCGAGTGGGCCACCAGCACGTGCAGGCACTTGACGCGGTCGGGCATCCCGCCGGCGCTGGGAAAGCCCTGAAGCACCTCGATGGCGTCCCGGCGGGCGATGTAGTCCTCGTGGGCCGCGCGGTAGGCCGCGGCGAGTTCCTCGTCCTCGGCGAGGCGGGCGGTCATCTCCTTCATGACGCCGTCCGCCTCCAGCGTGCCGATCGCGGAGGCCGCACGCGGGCAGCTGAGGTAGTAGGTGGTCGGGAACGGCGTGCCGTCCTCCAACCGCGGTGCGGTCTCCACCACATCGGGCTGTCCGCACGGGCAGCGGTGCGCGATGGCGCGCAACCCGCGCGGCGGGCGGCCGAGTTGCTGCTGGAATGCCTCGATGTCCGCCTCGGTGGGCGTCGTCGGGTCGGTCGGGGGCGGCGCGGTGTCCATACGGGCTGGTCTCTTCAGTTCTGCTCGGTGTCGTGGGTGCGTGGGTGCCGCCGGGGCACGGGCCGCGGCGGGCGGTTGCGGGCCGAGGGCGCGTGCCGACCGTCAGCGGATGGTGGCCTGGGGCCGGTCGGCGGCGTCCACACCGTCCCACAGGTTCTCGTACCAGGCGCGGTCGGAGGCGCCGCGGTCCGAGGGCTTGCGCTCCTCCTCGCGGCCGTGGCGCATCGTGTAGCCGATCTCGCCGGGGCGCAGATAGTGCAGGTGCCGGCGGGCCTGCTGCTCGACGTAGGCGGGGTCGCGCCAGCGGGCCTTCTCCTCGCGCAGCTCCCGCACGCGCTCCCTGGCCTCCTGGGCCTGCCGCCGCTGGTCGGCGATCTCCGAACGCTGCGAGACGTACTGCCTTATCGGATAGGCGAGCGCGACGATCAACGAGCAGACCACCAGGACCAACAGCGCGGCCCGGCCGGTCAGACGGCTGCGGCGCGGTTTGCGCAGTCTGCGGTTCTGGGCCCGGTAGACCCGTGCCGCGGCCTCCTCGCCGAGCGCCCGCAGCCGGGTCGCCGTGGAGGTGGCGGCCAGGCCCTGCCGCCGTTTCTCGGCGGGACGCTCACGCCCACGGTCCGCGGCCACATCGTCTCCCTGTCCGTCACGCCACTCGTCCCGGCTCACGGTACGGGACCGTGGGCCGGGACGAGGAGGTGACGGGCTGTTGCGTACCGGGGTCAGCCGTTGAAGCGTGGGAAGGCGCTGCGACCGGCGTACTCCGCGGCGTCGTCGAGGATCTCCTCGATGCGCAGCAGCTGGTTGTACTTGGCGACGCGCTCGGACCGAGCCGGCGCACCGGTCTTGATCTGGCCGCAGTTGGTGGCGACGGCGAGGTCGGCGATGGTGACGTCCTCGGTCTCGCCGGAGCGGTGGCTCATCATGCACTTGAAGCCGCTGCGCTGGGCCAGCTCAACGGCGTCCAGGGTCTCGGTGAGCGAACCGATCTGGTTGACCTTCACCAGCAGGGCGTTGGCGGACTTCTCGTCGATGCCGCGCTGCAGGCGCTCGGGGTTGGTGACGAACAGGTCGTCGCCCACCAGCTGGACCTTCTCGCCCAGCTCGGAGGTGAGGGTCTTCCAGCCGTCCCAGTCGTCCTCGAACAGCGGGTCCTCGATGGAGACCAGCGGGTAGGCGTCGACCAGCTCGCCGTAGTACGCCGACATCTCCACCGCCGTACGGGACTTGCCCTCGAACTCGTACGAGCCGTCCTTGTAGAACTCGGAGGCGGCGACGTCCAGGGCGAGCGCGATGTCGCGGCCCGGGGTGTAGCCGGCCTTCTCGATGGCCTCCAGGATCAGGTCCAGGGCCTCGCGGTTGGAGCCGAGGTTCGGAGCGAAGCCGCCCTCGTCGCCGAGGCCGGTGGAGAGCCCGCGCTCCTTGAGGACCGCCTTGAGCGCGTGGTAGGTCTCGGTGCCCCAGCGCAGCGCCTCGGAGAACGACTCGGCGCCGATCGGCGCGATCATGAACTCCTGGATGTCCACGTTGGAGTCGGCGTGCGAGCCGCCGTTGAGGATGTTCATCATCGGGACCGGCAGCAGGTGCGCGTTCGGACCGCCGAGGTAGCGGAAGAGCGGCAGGTCGGACGCCTCGGAGGCGGCGTGCGCGACCGCGAGGGAGACGCCGAGGATGGCGTTGGCGCCGAGCGAGGACTTGTCGGCGGTGGCGTCCAGGTCGAACATCGCCTGGTCGATCAGCCGCTGCTCGGTGGCGTCGTAGCCGACCAGCTCCGGGCCGATCTGCTCGATGACGGCCAGCACGGCCTTCTCCACGCCCTTGCCGAGGTAACGGCCCTTGTCGCCGTCACGCAGTTCGAGGGCCTCGAAGGCGCCGGTGGAGGCGCCGGAGGGGACAGCGGCACGGCCGGTGCTGCTGTCGTCGAGGCCGACCTCGACCTCGACCGTGGGGTTGCCTCGCGAGTCGAGGATCTCGCGGGCTACGACGACGTCGATGGACGGCACGAGGGTCTCCTTCGTGTGTGGCGGCTGTCAGTCGAGAGCCTAGCGTTCCCACGCCACCGACCGACGCTCCCGTCCCTGCGAAGGGCCGTCACGGCCTCTGAGCCACGGGGGAAGGCGCAGCTCAGAGGCGCGTGACGAGTTTGTTTTTAGCTGGAATAAATTCCCCGGGGGCAAGGACGCGCCGTCCTGCGCGGCACTCGCGGAAGACGTGCCGCCGCCGGAACCAAGGGAATTGCCCTGTTTGTGCCGTTGGGTGGCCTTGACGGCTCCGGCGGCTCAAGCGGCTCCGGCGGCGTGCCGGTCCTCCGCACCGCCCGGCGTTGCCTCGACCGCCGGGAGTGGGACGACCTGCCCCGCGAGATCCCGCACTCGCGGAGTTACCGGGCTTTCTCCGCGTCGTCCTGTTCGCCGAGTTGAAGGAGCTGGCCGGGGAGGATGTGATCCGGGTCCTCGCCGACGGTCGGCCGGTTGGTCTCGTACAACTCGGGCCAGCCGCCCGCCAGTTCGTGCCGCTCGGCGATCGAGGCCAGGGTGTCGCCGATCTCCACGAGGTGACCGTCGTCCCTGCCGCTGCGATCGGCTCTGTCCTTCTCGGCGGGGTCCGGCCGGCCGCGGTGCTTGCCGGAGCCGGCGCCGGGATCGGACTCGGCGGCCCCGTCGGTCGGATCGTCGGGGTCGTCCGCGCCGATGCGCCCGCTGTGGCCGCCGGACGGATCGCCCTTGCCCTTGTCGGCGTCGTCCGCGGTGTCGTCCTCGGCGTCGTCGGTGCTGCCACTGCCCGAGCCGGGCTTCGACGGTTTCTCGGAGTCCGGGTCGGTGTCCTGCTCGCGCTCGTCCGGGGACGGGACGGAGGTGTCTCCGGGCGGCTTCGGGGAGCCGGACCCGTCGGAGTCGTCGGGACGCTCCTTCTCCTCGGAGTCGTCGGAGTCGGAGCCGTCGGAGTCCTCGGAGTCGCCCGGCTTCTGGGAGTCCGCGTCGTCCTTGTCGTCGTCCTTGCCGTCGTCCTTGCTGTCCTCGTCGCCGCCCTTGTCCGGGTCGGGGAGGGGGAGTTCGAGGTCCGGGGTCTCGTTGACCTCCTCCTCCAGCCCGCTGTCGACGGCGCACGCCGGCCAGGCGCGCGGGCCCTCGGCGGCGAGGATCTTCTCCGCGACCTGGATCTGCTGGCTTCGGCTGGCGAGATCGGGGCGGTCCGCGAACTCCGTACCGCCGTACGTCTCCCAGGACTTCAGGGTGAGCTGAAGACCTCCGTAGTAGCCGTTCTCCTCGTTCAGACTCCACGCGCCGCCGCTCTCGCACTGGGCGACCGAGTCCCAGGTCGACGCGTCCACGGCCTGCGCCCCCGAGGCGCCCAGCAGCGAGGTGGCGATTCCGGCCCCGGTCACTCCTGCGGTGACCAGCAGGGCGGGAGCCTGACGAGGGCGGCGATGGCGGCCTTTCCCGGAACGCATGCGGTGCCTCTCCTGAAGTCCTGTGACGGCCGGGAGAGTTGAGGTGGGCCCCGCAAGGGCGTACGCACACTCCGGCGTACCCCGAAACGGGCCTCGTCAATCCCGACTTGACGACCAGCGGCGAACGTAGCCGTCAATGACGTCCATCACAAGCCAGTGTCGCGGAGATCACGCAGCGGTCACGGGTTCGAACCCGACCGGCAGTTGACGCAGCCCGCGCATGATGAGCCCGCCGCGCCAGCTCAACTCCTCCGGCCGGGCGGCCAGTCGGAGGTCGGGCAGGCGGCGCAGCAGGGTGGCCAGCGCGATCCGGCCCTCCAGCCGGGCCAGTGGCGCGCCCACGCAGTAGTGGATGCCGTGACCGTAGCCGAGGTGGGGGTTCTCCTGCCGGGTGAGGTCCAGTACGTCCGGCTGCTCGAAGCGGGCCGGGTCGCGGTCGGCCGCCGCCAGCACCACCAGCACCGGGTCTCCGGCGGCGATCTGCCGCCCGTCGATCGTCAGCGGCTCGGTGGCGAACCGCCAGGTGGCCAGCTCGACGGGGCCGTCGTAGCGCAGCAACTCCTCGACCGCGGTGTCCAGCAGGGTGTCGGCCTCCTCGCCGCCCGCGGCCAACGCGTCCTGGAGCAGGGCACGTTGCTCGGGGTGGCGGAGCAGGGCGTACGTCCCGTTGCCGATCAGGTTCACCGTGGTCTCGAAGCCGGCGAAGAGGAGGATGAACGCCATCGCGGCGGCCTCGTTCTCGCTGAGGTGCTCGCCGTGGTCGCTGGCCCTGATGAGGCCGGAGATCAGGTCGTCGCCCGGGGCGTCGCGCTTGCGGTGGATCAACTCGGCGAGGTAGGCGCGCATCCGCTTGACCGAACGCCCCACGCCGCCGCGCGGTCCGCCGCCGTGCCGGATCATCATTCCGGCCCAGTCGCGGAAGTCGTCCTGGTCCTCGGGCGGGACGCCCAGCAGATCGCAGATGGCGTGGATCGGCAGCGGAAAGGCGAACTCGTGGATGAGATCGGCCTCGCCCCGCGCCGCGAAGCCGTCGATCAGCCCGTCGGTCAACTCCTGCACGCGCGGCCGGAATTCGGCGATCCGCCGTGGGGTGAACGCCTTGGAGACGAGTCGGCGCAGCCGGGTGTGGTCGGGCGGGTCGATGTTGAGCAGATGCGTCATCAGGTTGGCGCTGCGCTCACCCGGAATGCCGATCTTGCCCCGGCCGTCGCTCCCGGACGCCCGGTAGTGCGCCGAACTCTTGCTCAGTCGCTGGTCGGCGAGTGCCTGGCGGGCGTCGGCGTACCGCGTGACCAGCCACGCCTCCACCCCGCTGGGCAGCGTCGTGCGGTGGACCGGATCGTGTCGGCGCAGCCAGGCGTACGCCGGGTACGGGTCGGCGGCGAACTCCCAGCTGAACAGCTCGGGGCGGGTCGGGTCGGTGTCGAGGTGCTGCACACCGCGACCGTACGGGGCGGGGCTACTGGCGCTCCAACCAGCCCGTGGCGATCAGGTACTGGCCCAGCAGGTAGCCGGCCATGATCAGCACCTCCTGGGAGGGGAACTCGTGGCCCGCCGCCTTCAGTCCGATCAGGGCGTCCGAGCCGAGGAAGGACATCGCGCCCGCCCCGACCTTGCCGCCGACGGCGAGCGCGGTGGCGCCCATCGCGACGAGCGCAAGGCTGTATCCGGCCACCGGCAGCCGGAGCCCGCGGTCCAGCGAGGGCTGGATGACGGCGTTGGCGGCGACCCACACGCCGAGGCAGCCGAGCGCCGGCCGGGGGTTGGCGGCGATGCCGCGCAGCGCGCCCATCCGCGCGAAACCCGCGGTGTACGCGGTCTGGGTGCCGAGGAACGCGGCCATCCCGAGCAGGAAGGCGGGTTCGCGCTTGTCGAAGAGCAGCGCGGTGTCGCCGACCGTGGCGCAGGCGAGCCCGAACAGCAGTGGGCGCGGCACCGGTTCGGCGAGCACGTCGTCCCGGCAGGCCTGCCGACGCACCACGTGCACGGCGAGTGCGGGCATCAGCAGCGGCTTGGCGGCCCGCGCGGCGGAACGCGGTCGGGTGGCGGTGGCGAGCAGATCCGCCGCGGCGAGCGCGCCGTACGCCGCGAGGGAGCCTCGTCCGTTGCCGTCGGGCCTGGTCAGTCGCGCGGCCGTCCGGGAGAGGAAGCCGCGGGTGCCGCGTGCGGTGATCGCCATGGGCGGCAGTCTCCTGGGCGGCGGGACGGCGCGTCAACGGAGACCGGCTGTGACGTCCGGCCCCGCCCGTGCGCGCGGGGCGGGACGGGGCCGTGACCGCCGGTCGCGACTCGGCGGGGCTGCGGAACCCGGGGCGGGGGCTGCGAGGGTCGGCTGCGGGCTGCGGGCTGCGACGGAACCGAGCGGTGCGGCGCGTGCGGTCCCATGCACGGTGGGCCGGGACGCCAACGGCGTTGCCGCGCCCCGGAGTTGCCCGCACGCGGCGGACGCCGGCCCGGCGCTGCGGGCTCAGCGCTCCGGGCGGGCGGGCGCGGCGGGCGCGGCGGGCGCGGCGGGCGGGCTCAGTGTGGCGGGAGGCCGAGCCAGCGGGCCCTGGTGCGCGGCATGCCCGAGTCGCCGTCGTCCGGCGTGCGGACGGCGAGGACCTGGTTCACGCCGATCCGGTTGCGTTCGAAGGCGAGTGCGGAGGCGGCCATGTACAGATGCCACACGCGCACCCGGCCCGGTGTGGTGAACGCGACGACGGCCGCTCGATGCCGTTCGAGATTGGTCACCCAGGCGCGCAGGGTCAGCGCGTAGTGCTCACGGATCGACTCGACGTCCCGCACCTCGAAACCGGACCGCTCCAGCAGTTCGACGGTCGACCCGATCGTCTCCAACTCCCCGTCGGGGAAGACGTACCGGTCGATGAACTCGTCGGTCCGGTAGCGGCCCGTGTCCGTGCTCGGGCGCCGGGAGATCTGGTGGTTGAGCAGTCGGCCGCCCGGCCGCAGCAGCCCGTACAGCTGCCGGCCGTACGTCCGGAAGCGCGCCGCACCGACATGCTCCGCCATGCCGACGGAGGAGATCGCGTCGTACGGGCCGTCGGCGACCTCGCGGTAGTCCTGCACCCGGATCTCGGCCCGGTCGGTCAGCCCCGCCTCGGCCAGCCGCTTGCGGGCGAGCCCGGCCTGCTCCTCGGAGATCGTGATGCCGACGGCCCGCACCCCGTACTGCTCGACCGCGTGCAGCACCAGCGAGCCCCAGCCGCAGCCGACGTCCAACAGCGTCTGGTCCGGTCGGAGTTGGAGCTTGCGGCAGATCAGGTCCAGTTTGGCGCGTTGCGCGTCCTCCAGCGTTCCCGCCTCGTCCTCCCAGTAGGCGCAGGAGTAGACCATCGACGGGCCGAGGACCAGCGAGTAGAAGTCGTTGCCGACGTCGTAGTGGTGGCTGATCGCCTCGCTGTCGCGGCGCAGCGTGTGCAGCGGGCCGCGCCTGACGGGGGTCTCCTCCGGTGGCGGCTTGGGCGGTGCTGTCGGGCCGGCCAGCGCCAACAGGTCGGCACCGGCGCGCAGTTGACGCGGCCGTGCGAGCGCGGACAGCGCCCGCAGCGCGGCGGGCAGGCTCTGCCTGCGACGGCGGCCTGCCTGGTCGTCCCGGTGCCACAGCAGACGCCCGAGACGGTCCAGCGCCTCGTAGAGGTCTCCTTCGACGTCGAGGTCGCCGGCCACCCAGGCCCGTGCGAGCCCCAGATTGCCGGGCTTCCACAGCAGCCGGCGCAGCGCCTGCCTGCTGTTGAGCACGACGACGGGAGCGCCCTCGGGCCCTGCCTCGCTGCCGTCCCAGGCACGGATCCGCAGCGGGAGGGGGCGCCCCTCCAGCGTCTGCTCCGCCAGCGCCGCGAGCCGTTCGGCGATGCCACTCATGACCGCAACCTCCAGAAGCTGTCCGGGAATTCCCCGCTTGTCGGAGGCGATGCTGGGTCATGCGCAATGGCCCGGCGCACCGCCGGGCCGGGAGCCGCGCACGCGCCGACCCTTCGAGCGAAAGGCACCCGGCGAGGTTGACGGACGGCAGCGCCACGACGGGCCGGGCGGGCCGGCGATGCCGGTGCGATGAGTTCCGCCGGCCCGGGCCGTCTGCACCGGTGAACGCACTCGAACCGGAGGACGACCATGAAGCTCGTCGTGACCACTTTCCTCACCATGGACGGCGTCATGCAGGCGCCCGGCGGCCCGCAGGAGGACACCTCGGGCGGCTTCCGCCACGGCGGCTGGCTCGCGCCGCACTTCGACGAGACCCTCGGCGAGGTGATGACCGCACGGATGGGGCAGGCCGACGCCTTCCTGCTGGGCCGCAGGACGTACGAGATCTTCGCCGCCCACTGGCCCGGGGTCGACAACGCCGACGACCCGATCGCCGACTCGCTCAACCGCCTCCCCAAGCACGTCGCCTCCCGCACCCTGGACCGGGTGGAGTGGCAGGGCGCGGAGTTGATCGACGGCGAGGTGCCGCAGGCCGTCGCCGAGCTGAAGAAACGCCCCGGCCGCGAGCTCCAGGTGCACGGCAGCGCGGACCTCGTGCACACACTCGCCGCGCACGACCTCGTCGACGCGTACCAGCTGCTGGTCTTCCCGGTGCTGCTCGGCAGCGGCAAGCGGCTGTTCGCCGAGGGGCTGGAGCCGACCGCGTTCGCCCTCACCGAGGCGCGCACCAGCAGCACCGGCGTCACGGTGCAGGTCTACGAGCGGACGGGCCGTCCCGAGTACGGCCTCGTCGGCAGCTGAGCCGCCCGCCCCCGGCCCCGGTGGCGGGCGCGACTCGGGCGCGGGCTGCCCGGGCGCGGGCGCGCCGGTTCGGGCGCGCCGGTCAGTCGACCGGGACCAGGGTGAGGTAGGCGAGGCCGAGCACCCCGCGATAGCCGCGGAGCCAGCCGGACCGGTGCCGTCGCACACGCTCACGCACTTCGGCGGCCTCCGGGTGGTCGTGGTGGGCGGCGAGCCAGAGCTCCACGTCCGCCTGGTAGCGCGACTCGAACTCCTCCCACTCGTCGCGGTTGGCGGTCTCGATCCACTCGACGCGGAAGCCCGCCTCCTCGGCGAGTTCGGCGAGCGTGGCGAGGTCGTGGTGCTCCCCGGTCGAGGCTCCCGGCCACATCGCGGCGAGTTCGTCGGCCGTGGGCGGGCGCTCCCAGAACCCCTCACCCAGCAGCACGCGTCCGCCCGGAGCGACGCGGCCGCGCAGCACCCGCAGTGCGTCGGCGGTGTGCGGCGGAGCCTGGTCGGTGAGGGCGTGGGCGGCACCGAGGCACAGGACGAGGTCGGCGGCGGCGCCGGGGAGTTCGGCCGCGTCGCCCTCGACGAAGTCGACACGGTCGGCGAGCCCGCGCGCCTCGGCGTTGCGGCGGCCCCGGGCCAGGTCCTCGGCGTTGATGTCGACACCGACGGCGGTGGCGGCGGGCCGCGCCTCGAGCAGCCGCAGCGTCAACTCCCCCCAGCCGCAGCCGATGTCCAGGATCGTGGCGGGGTCACTGCCGGCGAGCCGGTCGACGAGACCGGCGGCCCGGGCGTCGGAGAGCGGTCCGTGGAAGGTGAGACGGGACAGACGTGGCGGATCGGTGAGCGTCATTGCCGCGAAGCTAGCAGTGCACCGCGCACCCGCCCACAGGATTTGTGCGTCCGCCGGGGCGAAGCGCCCAACGCCCGCGTACGGCAGGTGTGTTGGCGCCCGGACCTCGCCGGGCCGTCACTCCGACTCCCCCGCGCAGCCCGGCGGTCGGCCCGGCCCCGAGGCCGGGTAGGGCACCGGCCGGAGCGAGAACTCCCAGGTGCAGTCCGCGTCGACGTACGCGTGGGCGACGACGTGGCCGCACAGCAGCCGGGCCCGGGTGCGCTCCTCGGTCGACCTACGGCTCCAGTCGTGGAACGCCGCGACCTCCCCGCCGTCCGCCGAGCCCGGCCCGAGGACGGCCGCGATGCTCAACGCCCTTTCACAGGCCCAGTGTTGGACCTCGACAACGCTGGTGGAGAACGCCTCACCGAGGTGGTACATCCGAGGCTCCGGCTCACCCTGATAGGCGACGAACTCCGCGCGGTACGCGCGCCGCCGGGTCACCGGGCGTGCCCGCGCGCAGTGACCAACAGACAGCGGAACCACACCCACTTGCCGTCCGGCACACAGGTGTAGCCGAGCGCGTCCGCCATCTCGCGCAGGAGCCACAGCCCTCTGCCCTCCTCGGCGTCCCACCTCGGCACGCGCACGGCCGGCACCTGCGGCGAACGGTCGAAGAGCCGTACACAGACACCCGCCCCCTCCCGTTCCACCTCCAGACGGCACCGCCGGTCCCCCACGTGCTTGCACACGTTGCTCAGCAGCTCCGACACCCCGAGCCGTGCAACCGCCACCGCACCCGGATCACCACCCAACTCCCGCACCAAATGCGCGACTTGGCGCCTCCAGAACTCGATCCCGGAGGGTTGAGCAACCAGTTCCCGTGAGAAGTCACGCCTCTCGTCGGCCGCGTGCGCAGTGACGGTCATCGACTCTCCAAACGCATGAGTGCAGGCAGGCATCGACACAGCCCGAGACGCTCCGTATTCCAATGAGCGCGCTGCGTCAGCAAGTTCAGAGTGATGCACCATCCGACGCACCGCAAGTCGCTTCATCGCAAATCTGCGATTCGCCGCGACCGCTCTGAAGTTCGATCAATCACCGGTCGGAGGAAGAGACCCATGCGGCAGACTGGCCAGCCACGTTCGGAGAGCAGGGAGTGGCCGTGGGCCGACCAGTAACGACGGTGCGCCGGATGCGCCTTGGCATGGAACTGCGACGCCTGCGCGAGCAAGCAGCGGTCTCCCAGCAGCAGGCCGCGGAGGCCATCGACGGAAGCGACACGAAGGTCAGCCGAGTCGAGGCGGGCAAGACAGGGCTGAGCAGGCTCGAACTCGTCGCGCTGCTCGACGAGTACGGCGTGACGGACGAGAAGTTCCGCACCGCCCTCGTCGAACTCAACCGCAACAGCCGGAAACGAGGTTGGTGGCAACAGCAGAGCGATCTGCTGACGCCCAAGCTCCAGGAACTCATCGAGTTGGAGTCCACCGCCTCGCAGATCTTCGAGTACGAGGCCATCGTCATCCCCGGTCTGTTTCAGACCGAGGAGTACGCGCGAGCGATGATCAGCAGCTTCCCCACGCCGTACAGCCCTTCGGTCGACCACTCTGTCCAAGTACGCCTCGACAGACAGAAGTTGCTGGACGGCGACAACGCCCCGCGCATCATCTGCCTGCTGGACGAGGCCGTGCTGCGGCGGCAGGTCGGCAGCCGCCAGGCAATGGCGACCCAGCTACGGAAGCTGGTCGAGCTGAGCGAGCCACCTCAACTGTCCATCCAGGTGATCCCGTTCGCCTCGGGGGCCCACTCGGGCACCGACGGCAGCTTCCGGCTCTTCACCTATCCGGCTCCAGCCGACATGGACATCGTGTTTCTCGAACAGAAGCAGAGCAGGGTGTTCATCGAGGAGGAGACGGGCCTCCAGCCCTACCGGCTTGCGGCTGAGCAGTTGCGGACCCAAGCGCTATCCTCACCGCAGTCCATGGACCTGATCTCTGCCGTGGCGGCGGAATTCGAGAAGTAGGGGAACAGCATGCGACAGGATCTGCCCGTACATCTGTGGCACAAGTCGAGCTATTCCAACGGAGGCAGCGGCAACTGCCTGGAGACCCAGCTGACGGCTGACGGCCTCGTCGCGGTCGGCGACAGCAAGGACCGCACCCGTGGCGCCTTCACCTTCTCCCCCGCAGAGTGGGCCGCCTTCGTCGACCTCATCAAGCAGGACGACTAGTGCTCTGACCACAGAGGCTCGCCGGGTCGGTGATCATGACGGTTGGATGGTCGGTGACGTCCGGTCCGACTGTGGGAGGCCCGGTGGCCGAGCCCGGCTGTGTACGCAGAGTCACCGACCAGGAGGGGCAGAAGCTGCAGCAGATCGTGCGCCGGGGCAGCACCAGCACGGTGCGCTACCGGCGCACGATGATGCTGCCGGCTTCTGCCGGCGGGAACCGAGTCCCCGTGATCGCCCAGTTTGTACAGGCCCACGAGGACACTGTCCGGGGCCTGATCCACAGGTTCAACGAGATCGGCCTGGCGTGCCTGGACCCTCAGTGGGCGGGAGGCCGTCCCCGCCAACTCACCCCTGATGACGAGGACTTCGCCATCCAGGCGACCACCACCCGCGAGGCCCTGCGCTGCCTGCTCGCCCGACGCGGCATCACCTTCCCGCGGACCAGAACCTGGAAGAAGTCCCCCGATCCCGCACGGGACACGAAGCTGGACCGCGTTGAGGAGGTTCTGGAGCAACTCCCGGACCGTGCCTTCGCCTTCGCCTTCGCCTTCGACGAGTTCGGGCCGTTGGGCATCCGCCCCACCGGTGGGTCCGGTTGCGCACCAGCCGCCTCGAACCCCAGGCCGTCGCCCTCCGCGCTCCGTACGCATCGGGCAACGAGAACAGAACTCGCGCTCCAAGCCGGGTAGTCACCGCAGCGCAAAGGGACACGTGGGCGCACGCGTCGTGGGTGCCCACGCCGCCGTTTCCGATGCGCTGCGGCTCGTGCCGCAGATGCCGCGAGAGGTAGCGCGAGACCCTGGCCAACCGTCGGTTGACCATCGCGTCAGCCTGCCGCGCGCGGCGGACGCCGGTCCACAGGTTTCCCCTCGGTGGACGGGCGCGGATCGAGGCGGATCCGCCCGCCGAAGCAGTTTCATGTGCCAAGGGAAGGGCAGGAGCGACCGGGTCGGGGCCATGCCGTGACAGAACAGAAAGGAACGCCCGCAATGACCTGAACCGGGCGTCCGTCCACCGGTAAGACTTTGGGGAACGAACAATGCGCGTGCACAAACTCACCTTCGCTGCCCTCGCCGTGGCCGCGAGCGTGTCGCTCACCGCGTGCGGCGGCGACAGCGACAACGCGAAGGACGACAACGCGTCGTCCAGTGCCTCTTCGCAGGACTCCGGCAAGGACGATGGGAAGGATTCGTCGGACGGGGAATCCGACGAGCAGGACCCGGCCGCTGAGCCCGACGCGGACTCCGGCTCCGGCTCCGACTCCGACTCCGGCGACAAGGGCAAGCCCGACACGTGCAGCACCGACGAGCTGGAGATCACCGCCCAGGACTCCACCATCGGCGGGGACAGCACGAAGACCGTCACGGTGACGCTCAAGAACGGCGGTGGCCGTGACTGCGCCGTCGGCGGGTACGCGGGCGTCGACCTCAACACCTCCGAGGGTTCCATTTCCGCGAAGCGCAGCGGCCAGGAGCCCACCCACACCGTCCTGAAGGACGGCAAGGAGACGTACTTCGCGATCAGCTACCCCGAGAACGCGTCCGGTGGCTCCGGAGTCAAGGTCCAGGAGCTCGTCGTGACGCCGCCCGGCGAGCGGAAGTCCGTCACCCTCAAGTGGCCGGGCGACGGCACACTGCCCGTCACCGACAAGCCCGACGCCTCGGTGAAGATCGGCCCAATCGGCAGCGCCGGCCAGGGCGGCGCCAACTGACCCGCTGACAGCCCCGTAACGCACGTGTGCCCCCTCTTGTCGCCGGGAGGGGGCACACGTGCAACTACCGCCGTACGACGAGTAGTGCTTGGTCATGTTGGTGCGGGGCCCGGCATGCAGCGGTGACAGGTGGGGCAGGCGCCGGTCCAGCTCGCCGACCCGGGGGTTCCGTACAGAGCGGGTGACGAGAATCGAACTCGCGCTCTGAGCTTGGGACTCGCACGGTACGCGACTGCCAGGGTGCTTCCGATCAGCGTGAGCCGGGCGGAGGCGCTTCGGGCGACGGCTGTTTCGCCCGTATCAATGGCACGCAGGGGCAGTCGCGAACTGACGCACCGCGCCGGGCTACTCGGCCTCGTCCCCCTCGGGGCGGCTCTCAATCTCCCGCAACGTGACGTGAAGGTGGTGCTCCATCGCCGCGACCGCTTGCGCCGGATCACCGGTCAACACGGCGTCGAGCAGCTCCTCGTGTTCGGTGGCCGAGCTCGCCGGATCGGCCCCTGTGGCGAGGTAGCGCCGATGGCTCTCCTCACGGCTCTTGGCGAGTGAGCGCTCCAGGGCGTCCAGGATCTGGGTCAGGCTGATGTTGCCAGAGGCCGCCACCAGTGCCTGGTGGAAGGCGAAGTCCGTGCGTATTCGGGTGGGCATGTCGAGCGGGTTGGCGCGCTGCTCGGCGATCGCCTCACGGGCGCGCGCGATGTGCGGCCGAGTCTGCGGCTCCTCCGGTCCCGCGATGCGCTGCGCGGCGAGTCGGGCGCCGTGCACCTCAAGCGCCGTGCGGATCTCGGTGAACTCCATGAGGGCGCGTTTGTCGCGCAGGAATGCGAGCGCGACGAACTCCTCCACCGGCAGAGCGTTCGGCGAGGCGACGACAGCCGGCTTGCCCTGGCGGCGCTGGACCAGGCCGCGCGCCTCAAGGGTCTTCATCGCCTCCCTGAGAACCACCCGACTCACCCCGAACCGCGCCGCGAGCTCACCTTCCGGAGGAAGCTGATCGCCTGGTGTGACGTCCGGGCCCACGCACAGTTCCTCGATGAACTCCACGACCTGGGCGGTCAGCGAACGTGGCTGTGCGCGCATCGCACCGCGCCGCGCCGTTCTCGGCGCGGGCGCTCCCTTCGCCGTGTCTCCCAAAGCGGTTGCTCCTCAGTCGAATTGGTCTTCGCTCGTGAGCCTACTCAGCGGCTTGCGTGGTGTGTACGGGCCAATGCCGAGCGTATGCGTGGGCCGGGAAGTGTTGACTGCGTAGCAGCTTATATTACAAGCTTCCTCCGTTCGGCGGCATGCGAGAGACCCGTCGCCGCTCGCACGCAAGGCCGCTACGGAGGGTGCAGGTGAACAGCACCGACCAGCAGATCTGTATGGGCGCATGGGACGGACCGGGGGCCGAACCCGGTGCCGTGGCGCCCCCGATCTATCAGACCAGCCTCTTCACCAAGCCGTCCTTCGAGGAGTTCGTACGGCAGCAGGCCGCCGAGCACGAGAACTTCGTCTACAGCAGGGGAACCAACCCGACGGTTGCCTTCCTCGAGGAGCGTCTCGCCCTGCTCGAGGGGGGCGAGGCCGCAAAGTGCTTCGCCTCCGGTATGGGCGCGATCAGCGCCGTCCTCGCCGGCTTGCTCCGCAGCGGTGATCACGTGCTCTTCGTCAACACGATCTATGGCCCGACGATCGAACTCGCCCAACACCTTGAGCGCTTCGGGGTCGAGCACACGATCCTTACCGACCCGGCCACCGACGCCGAGGAGCACATCCGGGAGAACACGGTGCTCATCTACGTCGAGAGCCCGGGAACCATGCTGATGAAAGTCGTGGACGTCCAGGCGTTGGCCACGACCGCGCGACGCCACGGCATCCGCACTGTCATGGACAACACCTGGTCCACACCGCTCTTCCAGAAGCCGCTCGCGGCCGGCGTGGACCTCGTCGTCCACTCTCTGACCAAGTACATCGGCGGACACAGTGACGTCATTGGCGGTGCGGTGATCGGCTCTCGGGAACTTCTCCGCGAACTCTTCTACCAGGGCCACCAGTTGTTCGGTGCTGTCATGTCCGCGATGGAGGCATCCCTCGTCCTCCGCGGATTGCGGACCCTTCCGCTGCGGATGGAGCAGCACCAACGCAACGCACTGAGCGTCATCGACTACCTCTGCACGCACCCCGAGGTCGTCTCCGTCCATCACCCGTACGTTGACCACCGCCCGGACGAGGGCGTGATCACCTCCCAGTTCAGCGGCTTCTCCGGACTGCTCAGCTTCGAACTGCGGGAGGGCACCTTCGCGCGGATCTCCCGGTTCGTCGACGCCCTGAGCCTCTTTCGGATCGGCCCGAGCTGGGGCGGCTACGAGAGCCTCGTGACGTCACCAACGCGCTCCACCGACGACCCGATCTCCGCCCCGTGGCCCGGCCTGATCCGGCTCTCCGTAGGACTTGAGGGTGCGCAGAGCCAGACCGAGGATCTCGACCGGGCCTTCACCCGGCTCGCCCACTGAGGCGTCGGCACGCCACCACCCACCTTGCCTGAGAGGAATACCGTGAAGTTCCCACAGGACACGGCGTCGGCCAACCAGGCTGAGAACCGTTCACTCCCCCAACCCCGGCTCGCCGTGGCGCTCATTCCGTTGGTCATCACCGTGGTGATCTTCGTCGGTGGTATCGGAATCCTGGAATTCCCCGCGGAACTGATGCTCATATTCGCGGCCGTCGTGTTCACGGCCTTCTCCGCCTGCCACGGCGTCAGCCTGGATCAGGTCCTCGAGGACATGGGCGAGAAGATCAAGCGAGCCCTGCCGGGCATCCTCATCCTTCTGAGCATCGGGATGCTGATCGGCACCTGGATGATCGCGGGCACCGTCCCGCTCATGGTCGACTACGGCCTCCAACTCATCAACCCGTCGTATCTGTACGTCCTGTCCTTCGTCGTCACCGCCATCGTGGCCACCTTCACGGGAACGTCCTGGGGCGCGGCGGGCACGGTCGGCGTCGCCCTGATGGGCGTCGCCTCCACGATGGACATTTCGCTGGCGATCACCGCCGGTGCCGTGGTTTCGGGAGCGTATTTCGGCGACAAGCTCTCACCGCTCTCCGACACCACGAATGTGAGCGCACTGGCGGCCGGTGCCAATATCTACGAGCACATTCGCCACATGCTCTACACGGCGGTGCCGTCGTCGGTCCTCGCGATCGCGGTCTTCCTGATCGCCGGAATCTCGATCGACGCGGGGTCGGTCGATCTCGACGTCATCGACGGCACCGTCGACGAGTTGCAGGGACTCTTCACTCTCCACCCGGTGCTGCTGCTGCCGCCGGCCGTGGTCCTCGTCGGCTCGATCATGCGCAAGCCCCCGTTGATCGTGCTCTTCCTGTCCTCGGCGACCGCCGCCGTCCTCGCCGTGCTCGTCCAGGGCTTCAGCATCGGCGACACGTTGGACGCCGCCGTCTCCGGTTTCACCACTGACATGCTGCCCGGAGACGTCTCGAGCCCCCTCACCGAGCTGGTCAACCGCGGTGGCCTGCAATCGATGTACAGCCCGGCGTTCTTCGTGTTCTGCGCTTTCTTCTTCGCCGCGGCACTGGAGAGCTCCGGCGTACTCCGCCTCCTGATCAGCAAGCTGATCGACAAATTGCGATCGACCGGCAGCCTCGTGCTGGCCACACTGCTCTCCGGCTTCACCGTCATCAACGGCACGTCAAACGCTCTGGTCACCTTCTTCCTCATCAACGACCTTTACGGCGAAGCCTTCAAGAAGCGGAACCTGCACCCGACCAACCTCTCGCGGAGCATGGAAGATTCGGTCACCCTCACCGAGGTGCTCATGCCCTGGACCGTCTCGGGCGCCTTCATCGCGGGGACGCTGGGCGTGGCGAACTTCGACTTCCTGCCGTGGGCCGTCTTCTGCTGGAGCGGCCTCGTCTTCTCGGCATTGCTGGCCTACCTTGCGCCCGTCACCCGCAACTTTGGCATCCGCCGCCTCGAACCGGAGCCCCAGGAGGAATCGACGAAGAACTAACGGGTCCCAGTCGCCGGTCTCGACTCCGTCCGCGATCCAGGGTGTGGCTCAGGCCCTCGCGCTTGGACATGGCGGCGAGGGGCTGCGCGGGTCAGCTCGGTGCGAACTCGCTTGCCGCCCGCTCCACTTGGCGGTGGTGGCGCTCCCACCAGGCGCGGTCGGCGGAGGGCATGTTGTCGTTGCCCTCGCGCATGCCGACCGCCCCGTCGATCAACTCGCGCAGGATGTCGGCGTGCCCCGCGTGCCGGGTGAGGTCGGCGATGACGTGGACCACGATCTGGTGCAGCGTCACGTGTCTGCGGTCCTGCGGCCAGTGGGGCACCTCGCCGGGCGCGTCCAGCGGCAGACTTTCGATCGTCGCGTCCGCGTGTTCCCAGACCCGGTGGTAGAGGCCGACGATGTCCGCGCTCGGCTCCTCGGCCGTGGCCCACATGTCCACGTTCTCCTCGGCGTTCTCGAGGTCCACCAGCCAGGCGGGCAGCGGGTCGAAGGGGCGCCCGAAGGTCTCGCCGAAGTAGCCGATCTCCACCCCGGCCATGTGCTTGACGAGCCCGAGCAGATTGGTGCCGGTCGGCGTCATGGGGCGTCGCATCTCGTACTCGGACAGGCCGTCGAGCTTCCACAGCAGAGCCTCTCGGCCCGCCTGCAGGTACCGCCGGAGGTCTGCCTTCTGCCGCGCTTCCGTCATGCCGGCCAGTCTCGCACCGGGCACCGACAGCCGGCACCCGAGAATTCGACGGCCCCGCGCACCGGCTCCCCGTGCACGGCGGGGCAGGTCTGTCGGGTGCAACCGATCGCTCGGGTCCGGAAGTTGGCGCCGGTGGCAGACTCGGGCGCATGCGGACGAGCGTACGGAGCGGTGCCGGGCTGGTGCTGCGGCGATGGGGAGCGGCAGACGCCGCGGCGGTGCGGGGCGCCTTCGACGAGCCGCAGATGCGGCAGCAGTCCCGGGAGCCGGTGGAGTGCGACGCGTCCGCCGCGCGGTGGATCGAGGACCGGGTGCGGGAGTGGGACGAGGGGTCCGGGTTCGCCTTCGCCGTGGTGGATCGCGACGGCGGCGTGGTCGGCAACATGGCGGTGGGCTCGGTGAACAGAGCACACCGCGTCGGCTGGGTCTCCTACTGGACGACGGCCGCCGCACGGGGCCGGGGCGTGGCCGCAGAGGCGTGCCGGACGGTGAGCGAATGGGCGTTCCGGGACGCGGAGTTGTTCCGCCTCGAAATCGGCCACCGGACGAACAACACGGCCTCCTGCCGGGTCGCCCTGGCGGCCGGCTACGCGGTCGAGGGGTGGCAGCGGCAGAAGCTGGAGTACGACGGGGTCCGCCACGACGTCGAGCTGCACGCCCGGCTCGCGACCGACGCCGCGCCTTCCGCGACGCATCGGCGCCCACGGCCGGCGTAGCGCGCGGACTCCGGAGCGGGCGCAGGGTTAGGACCAGGCGCCGGGTTCGAGTCAGGCGCCGGGTTCGGACCAGGCGCCGGGTTCGGGTCAGTCGCCGGGTTTGGGGAAGAGGAGTTCCGCGGCGCGCTGGGTGATCTCCTGGCGGGTGTGGCCCGGGTGATCGGCGGCGATGAGGTCGCCGGCGATGGCGGCCGAGAAGGCGAGCAGACAGCGGGCCTCCAGTTCGACGCTGTCCGGGTAGCGGTCGGCGAAGCTGCGGCGCAGATAGCCGATCCGCTCGTTGTCGACGCGTCGCAGTCGTTCGGCGACCTCGGGGTCCCGGCGGGCCCAGTCGCGGACGGCCAGGTCGATCGGCAACAGGTCGTCGGAGAAGGTGAGTTCGGCGGCGCGTTTGGTCTTGTCCAGGGCACTGTCGCCCTCGCGCTCGGCCTGCGCGATGACGTCGGGGACGCTGCGGCGCTCCCAGTCGTCCAGCATCTCGGCGAGCAGCGTGTTCCGGTCGGCGAAATAGCCGTAGAAGCCGCCCTTGGTGACACCGAGGGCGCGGGCGAGCGACTCGATCCGCACCGCGTCGGGCCCGCCGGCGGCCAGTGCGCGCAGGCCCGCGTCGATCCATGCCTGACGTGGGGTGCGGGCTGTCGCCACCTGGGGCCTCCGTTGCCTCGATCTCGTGCTGCCGACCCGTATGCGGAAGAGCACCGCCGACCGGTGCTGCCGACCTCATTCATACGCAAGCGTACAGATGCTGGTAGCGTGGATTTATACGTACCCGTATAAAAGAGTCGGCGCTCTGGACGGCCGGCTCGGGGAAGAGGTGTTCGCGATGACGCGTTCCGAGCAGCACGGCGTTCGGCCGACCGGCCCGCGCGTGACGGCGGCCCGGCTCACGGCCGCCGCCGGTTGGACGTCGGTCGCCTTCGGTGCGGCCCACGTCCTGGTCGCGCCGCGCGATGTGCGCGAGGGCCTGGCGGACGGTCTGCGCGAGGGCGGGTGGAACGGCTTCACTCTCGAACCCTCCACCACGCTCGCCGAGTTCAGACGTTCCGAAGCCTTCTGGCTCACCTTCGGCAGCTTCGGGGCCCCGATGCTGGTGTTCGGCTCGCACGTCGTGTGGTCCGCCCGGCGGGGTCGGCGCGTACCGGGGTGGCTCGGCTGGGCGCTGATCGCGTGGGGCGCGCCGCTGAGCTTCGTCCTGCCGAAGTCACCGGCCTGGACGGTGCCCGCGATCGGCGCGCTCCTGGTCCTCGGCGACCGCGACCGGAAGCGGAACCGGCGGCGGAACCGGCGGCGTTGACCCTCCCGCGGTGTCCCGGCCGCCGGGATCGCGGCCGCCGGTGTCGCCGCCGCCGGGACTGCCGGGGCGGGCGCCGCGTTCGGGCGCTCGGGGTCCGGCCGGCGGGTGCTCAGTGCCCGCCGGTGGCGGCCTCGGCGGCGCGGATGGCGTCGCGGTAGGTGCGGGCCGCGGCGCGCAGCGCGGTCTCCGGGTCCGTTCCGTCCAGCTCGGCGCGGGCCGCCAGAGCCAGCAACTCGTAGCCCACGCCCGGGCCTTGGGGCAGCGCGACGTCGAGTCCGGCGGAGTGCGCGCGGCCGGCCAGCTTCGCGGAGAGCGCCAGCGCGGGCTGCCCGAGCGGCACCCCCTCGGTGACCGAGGTGCGCTGCTTCTCGACGGCCTTGGTGCGCAGCCAGAGCGCCCTGACGTCCTCGGGGGTCTCGGCCGTCTCGTCGCCGAAGAGGTGCGGGTGGCGGTGGATGAGCTTGTCCACGATGGTCGCGGCGACATCGTCGACCGAGAACGGCTCGTCCGGGTCCTCCTGCGCGATCCGCGCGTGGAAGACCACCTGGAGCAGCACATCGCCGAGCTCCTCGCGCAGCTCCTGCCGGTCGCCGCTCTCGATCGCCTCGACGAGTTCGTACGCCTCCTCGATGCCGTGCTTGACCAGCTCCTTGTGCGTACGGGTGCTGCTCCACGGGCAGCCTCGCCGGATCTGGTCCATGATCTCGACGACGTCCAGCAGTCGCGCTCCCGGCAGGTCGTAGGAGCCGGGAAGCAGCTCCAGCGAGGGCATCGCCTCGCGGCCGGAGCCGGCCAGTCGTGCGAGGCCGTCGGTCAGCCGCGGCTCGCCCTGCGCGCCGGCGATCACCACGACGGTACGACCGGGCAGGCAGCGGTCGACCAGCTCGCGGGCGTCGGGCAGCGGGCCGAGGACCGGTTCGACGCCGGCCTCCCGCAGATACGGCAGCTGCGGCTGCCGCTCGTCCGCGCACAACACCGAGTCGGCGGCGCGCAGTTGCTCCCACGCGGGCCAGGACAGCAGTCCGGGCGCCACCCGGTGGCTGGTGGTGAGCAGGACGATTCGGCCGGGCTCGCCGGTCTCGGCAGTGGTCATGCCCCGAATCTAACGTCCTCCTCCGGCCGCCCCGCCCCGGGCCCGCCCCACGCTCCCCGGCACTCCTCCGGCTCCGGGAGCGGCGCCGCTCCGTGTCCCGCGCACCCGCCCCGCACACCGACCGCTCGCGCCCGGCCACACGCGCGGGGCTCCGCGCGCCCGGCCCGCGCGCACGGCTCGCAACCTCGCTCCCCGCTGCCCCGTGCCGGCGCTATCCCGCGGTCGTCTCCGGGACCGCGGTGGTCCGGCGGGCCCGGCCGCGGGTTCGGCGGCGTCCGGGGCCGTACGTGCGCGGGGCGAGCCGGGCGCCGAGCGCCATGATCCGCAGCGCCCGTTCGGTGGCGCCGGTGAGCAGTTCGGCGCCGCGGTCGATCGCCTCCCCCAGTGTCATCGGCGCGGGCAGGATCGCGGTGTAGGCGTCCACGCCGATCGCGCGCACCTCCTGGGCGCCGGGCCCGATCGTCCCGGCCAGGACGAGCACCGGCACGCCGTGCGCGTCGGCCCTGCGTGCGACCTCGGCCGGGATCTTCCCGCGCACGGTCTGGTGGTCGAGCGCGCCCTCGGCGGTGATCACCAGATCGGCACGGGCGAGCCGGGCGTCCAGGTCGAGCCCGGCCAGCAGCACTTCGTAGCGCGGGAGCAGTCGGGCGCCGACCGCCGCCAGCCCGGCGCCGAGCCCGCCGGAGGCACCCGTACCGGGAGCGGTGCGCAGATCGAGGGAGGGTGCGAGATCGCGGCCGGCGACCGCCGCCAGCCGTTCCAGCCCGGCGGAGAGCAGCTCCACCTCCGCGGGGGTCGCGCCCTTCTGCGGCCCGAACACCCGGGCCACTCCGCGACGGCCGCAGAGCACGTTGTACGGGTTGCAGGCCACCAGCAGCTCGACATCGGCCAGGCGGGGGTCCAGGCCGGTCGGGTCGATGTGCTCCAGCTCGTGCAACGAGCCGCCGCCCGGCCGCAGTTCGCGGCCGTGCCGGTCGGTGAGCCGGGCGCCGAGCGCCTGGAGCGCCCCGGCACCGCCGTCGGACGTGCCGGAGTCGCCGCAGCCGACCAGTACGCGCCGGGCGCCGTGGTCCAGCGCCGCCAGGATCAGCTCGCCGACGCCGTACGTCGTGGTCGCGCCGGGGTGGCGCAGGTCCGGCGGCACCAGCGCCAGACCGGCGACGGCCGCCATCTCGACGACCGCGGTGACCGGTGCTCCGGTCCCCGGTTCGGCGTCCAGCAGCGCGAAGTGCGTACGGACCGGGGTCCCCATCGGGCCCGTGGCGGTGCGGGCCACCAGCCGGCCGCCGGACGCCAGGGCCAGCGCCTCGGCGGTGCCCTCGCCGCCGTCCACCAGCGGGATCAGGTCGAGTTCGGCGTCCGGGAGCACCTGCCGCACTCCGGCCGCGATGGCCTCGGCGACCCGCGTGGCCGACAGGGACTCCTTGAAACCGCTGGGGGCGATGGCGATGCGACAACTCATGGCTGGGACTCCAGATTCACGGGCACGCCGAGCAGCGGCCAGACGGTCAGGGCGAAGACGAGCACCACGGCCGCGGTGAGCGGCGCGAGCAGCGCGGAGAGCCGGAGCAGGTCGCGCGGGGTGTAGGTCGGGGTACCGGGCACGTCGGAGAAGAGCGCGACGGGCTTGGCGGAGGAGGGAAGCGTGTGGCAGAAGCCGGCGGCCGCCGTGGAGGCGAGCGCGGCCGAGACCGGGTTGACGCCTGCCCCGACCGCGGCGGCGACCACCAGCGGCACCAGCACGGAGGAGCGGGCCGACCGGGACTGGAGCGCCAGATGCGCGGCCGTGCTGACGACGACCACACCGGTCAGGAACGCCCAGGGCGGCAACGACCCGCCCAGCGGCGTGCGTTCGACCAGCCACCGGGCCGCGCCCGAGTCGGAGAGGGCGACGCCCATCGCCATCGTGGCGGCCATGAAGAGCAGCAGCGCCCAGGGCACCGTCTTCAGGCCCTCCTTGAAGCGGACCGTGCCGAGCGCGGGCGAGGTGGCCACCAGTGCGCCGATCAGCGCGACCACGGCGGGCGAGACCCCGTGGACCGGTTCGCTGCACCACAGCACCACGACCGTGGCGAGCAGCAGCAGGCACCGCGACTCCTCCGGAGTGAGCGGCCCCTCGACGGGCGTGGCGGAGTGCTGCTGGATCTCCTTGGCGGTGATGCTCACCGGGCCGCGCCGGTCGTCGCGCCGTGTGGTCGTCAACAGGACGAGTTCGGCGGCCAGATGGGAGGAGACGATCGCCAGCGGCAGCCCGAGCACCAGCCAGGAGACGAAGCTCAGCTGCTCACCGGTCTGCTCGCGCAGCACGCCGACGGTGATCAGATGCGCTCCCGCACCGATCAGCGTCGCGACCGCCGAGAGCAGGATCACCGTCGGGAAGAGCAGCGCCAGCATCACCACCAGGCGCCTGCGCTCCCGAAGGGCCGCCGCCAGCGCCAGGAAGACCGGCAGTGCCAGTGCGGCCCGCCCCGAGGTGGCCGGTACGGCGAAGGCGGTGACGACCAGTCCCGCGGTGGTCAGATGGACCAGCTGTCGCACCGTGGCGGCGCCGCCGACCAGGAAGACCGCGGCCCGGCCGGCGAGCCCGGTCCGGCTCACCGCGGCGGCGAGGACGAAGGCGCAGATCAGCAGCCACACCGTCTCCTCGCCGAGGGTCCCGAAGAGGGTCTCGCTGCTGATCACCCCGGTGACGGTCAGCGCCAACCCCGCGCCGAGCGCGATGTAGGCGTCGTCCACCGGGGTGGCGATCCAGGCGGCGGTCGCGAGCACGAAGACGCCGAGCGCGAGCCGCCCTTCGACGCTCAGGCCGGTGGCGAGGGAGGGGACGGCGAGCCCGGCGCAGAGCAGCAGCACCGCGCCGAGACCGGCCGTCCGGAGGATGTTCGAAGGCACGGAGAACAGCCTCTGAACACCCGGTGAGCCATCGATGAGACCCGGGTGAAGGACTTTTCATCAAGGACTTCTCATCAAGGCCGCGACGAGGGTGTGCACCTTCTCTTCCCGCGCGCACGCCCCGCCCGCACGCGCACGCCTCCGCCCGCGACGTGCGCACGGCCCGTACGTCCGCACGCCCCGCCGTACGGCGCGAGCGCATCCGCGGCTCAGCGCAGGCGGTACCCCATGCCGCGGACGGTCTCCAGGTGCTCGGCGCCCAACTTCCGGCGCAGAGCGCGGACATAGACGTCCACGATGTTGGAGCCGGGGTCGAAGTCGTAGCCCCAGACGTGGGAGAGGATCTGCTCCCGCGAGAGCACCTGCCCGGGGTGGCGCAGGAACATCTCCAGCAGGACGAACTCGCGCGCCGTCAGATCGACCGTGCTGTCCCGCACGCCGGCCCGGCGGGTTCGCAGGTCGAGCGCGAGCGGGCCGCGGCGCAGCACCGTGGCCTCGGGTTCGCGCGCGGCCGTGCGCCGCCGCAGCCGCACCCGGGCGAGCAGCTCCTCGAAGCGGAAGGGCTTGGTCATCCAGTCGTCGGCGCCGCCCTCCAGACCGGCCACCGTGTCGCGCACCGAGTCGCGGGCGGTCAGGACGATGACGGGCAGTGCGATCCGGGCCTCGCGCACCTCCCGCAGCACGCTGAACCCGTCCCGGCCCGGCAGTCCTATGTCGAGCACCATCAGGTCGAACCTGCCGCTGAGCGCCTGGTCGAGCGCCTCGTCGCCGTCCTCGGCGACCACCGTGGTGAAGCCGTTGGCGCGCAGGCCCTTGCGCACGAAGGAGGCGATCCGCTCCTCGTCCTCGGCGATCAGGATGCGGTTCATCTGTCTGTCTCCAGGATGAGTGTGAAGGTGGCTCCGCCGCCTTCGGTCGGGCGCAGTTCGACGTCGCCGTGGTGGCCCTCGGCTATCGCCTTCACGATGGCGAGCCCGAGCCCGGCGCCGCTGGTGCGGGTGCCGCGCCGCGAGGTGCCGCGGCGGAACCGTTCGAAGATCACCTCGGCGTCCTCGGGAGGGATGCCGGGGCCGCTGTCGGCGACGTACAGCTCCACCCGGCCGTTGCCGGTTCGCGAACCGATCCGGATGCGCTCGCCCGTGGCCGTGTGCTGGACGGCGTTCTGGGCGAGCTGCACCATCGCCTGGGTCATCCGCTGCGGATCGAGCCTGACCTCCAGATCGGCGACTCCGTCCAGCTGCCAGTCCCGGTCGCCGAGGGTGCGGACCTTGACGAAGACGTCGGCGGTCAGCTCCGCGAGCTGGACGGGCTCGGGGCGCACGAAGTCGGGGCGTTCGGCGCCGGCGAGCAGCAGCAGGTCCTCGACGATCCGGCTCATCCGGTCCAGCTCGTCGGTGACGAGGCGGATCGTCTCCTCGCGGTCGGCCGGATCGTCCCCCATCAGCTCCAGGTGCCCCCGCACGATGGTGATGGGGGTGCGCAGCTCGTGCCCCGCGTCGTCGACGAAGACCCGCTGTGCGGCGAACGCGCGCTCCAGCCGGTCGAGCATCCCGTTGAACGTCTCGGCGAGGGTGGCGATGTCGTCGCGGCCCTCGACCGGGATGCGCCGGGTCAGGTCCTGCTCGGTCAGCTCCGCGGCGGCCGATCGCACCAGCCGTACGGGCGCCAGGATGCGGCCGGCCACCGCCCAGCCGATCCCGATCGTCATCAGCAGCGCCACGGCCGAGAGGGCGAGCAGCGTCCAGAACGTCTTGTCCGCGGCGTCCCGTTCGCGTTCGGGGTTGAACGCGACGACGAACGCGGCCGGTTGGCCGCCGCGCACCGGTTCGATGGCGACCTTGGCCCAGCGCAGCTCGCCGTGCGGTCGGTGCAGCGTGCCGAAGGGCTCCTCGGAGGCGTGGATGCGGGTCAGCGCCGGCCCGTCCCGCCAGAGCGCGATGTGCTCGGGGATCTCGCGGGGCTGTCTGACCACATCCGGCTTGGCGCCGCGCCGTCCGCTCAGTCCGAGCAGTTCCTCGTCGGGGTCGGCGTACTGCCGCTGGAGGTAGACGCGCAGCAGCCGGTCGGAGCCGTGGAACCGGCCGCCGGTGGCCGGATCGATGCCCTGGGGAACGAAGTTGGCGAACTCGCCGGTCTCCTGCGAGAGCAGCTGGTTGGTCCGGTGGTCCACGTCGCGCAGCAGGATCGAGCGGACCGTGAAGGCGACCGCTCCCAGCGCGAGCGCCATCACCACCAGCAGCCACAGCAGGATCCGTACCCGCGCGGTGATCCTGGGCAGGCTAATCGTCGTCCCCGAAGAAGTCGTCGTCGTCATCGTCGTCGTCATCGGTCACCGGGGGCGGCGGCACGACGTTGTCGCCGGGGGCGTCGCCGGAGCCGCGCGAGGAACCGTCGGAGGGGTCCGCGGACGGGGAGGACGGGTCCCGCGACGGCTCGGCGGACCCACCGTCGCCCTTCGAACCGCCGTCCTTCGCACCGCCGGTCTCCGCGCCGCCGTCCTTCGCGCCGCCCGTCGAGCCGTCCGAGGCCGAGGGGTCCGGGGACGCGCCGTCGTCGGGACTCTCCTCCAGCTCCACCGAACGGGGCACGTCCGGCGCTTGCGGGGAGTCCGTCATGGCGTAGCTGGTGGCCGCGATGCCGAGAGGCACGGCGACCACGGCCGCCAGGGCCGCGAGACGAGGAGAGAAAGCCATACCCGCACCATGGCCGCCGCGGGCGAGCCGCACATGAAGCGAAGATGAACAAATCTTCATTCAGTGCATGAGGCATCCATCACTGCGGGTCCCGCGACGGGCGGTGGTTCGGGCTCTGCCCCGGGTCCCGCGGCGGGGTCGGGTCCGGTCGCAGGGGCGGGCCTTGCCGCGGGAGCGAGTCGCGGGCCGGTCGCGCGGGCGGGTTCTGCTGCGGGAGCGCGGGCGGTTCCGGGGGCGCGGGCGGCTCCGGCTTCTGGGTCGCCCGGTCGGCGGAGGAGGCGGAGGCGGGCGCGGTCTCCCAGCGCACCGCGCGCACTGCCGGGAGGGCCAACACCGTGGCACAGAGCAGGAGTTGGAAGACCGCCGCGAAGCCCAGCACACCGACGACGCCGACCGACTCGGCCACCGGTCCGGCGAGCGCCATCCCCACCGGCCCGCCCACGAACGCCCCCATGGTCACGTAGGAGTTGACCCGCGAGAGCGAGTCGAGCGGGACGTGGTGCTGCACGGTCGTCATCCACAGGCTCATGTTCACCGCGATCCCGACTCCCGCCAGCGCCGCCGCCGCGCACACCACCGGCAGCGGCGCGGTGAACGCCAGCGCGGCCGGCGGCGCGACCGTCGCGAACCCGCAGGCCACCGCGACCACCAGCGGTCCGGCCGGCCTGCGTCCGAGCACCAGCAGCCCGCCGCAGACGGCGCCCACGCCGTACAGCGCCATCACCGCGCCCCAGTCGCCCGCACCGCCGTACTCCCGGTCGGCCGAGGCGGGCCCGAGCACCAGGTACGGACCCCAGACCAGCAGGTTGAAGAGCGCGCCGTAGGCGGTGAGGGTGCACACCCAGGGACGGGCGGTGAACTCGCGCCAGCCGTACCGCAGATCACTCAGATACGAACTCGCCGGCCCCGTGCCGCGCGCGTCCACCGGCGGGAGGAAGAACAACAGCAGCACCGTCAGCAGATAGGCGCCCGCCGCCGCGGACAGGCCCCAGGCCGGGGAGCCGAGCGCGACCAGCGCACCGGAGAGCGCGGGCCCGGCGATCGTCGCCGCCGAAAAGGCCAGCCCCAGCAGGGCGTTGGCGTCGGGAAGCGCGTCGCGCGGGACGAGCAGCGGCGCCGTGCCCTCGTACGCGGGCCGGAAGAACGCCTCCCCCGCACCGCTCAGCACGGTGAGCGCGACCAGCGACCACAGCTCCAGCCGCCCCGTCGCACACAGCACCGCCAACAGGGCCAGCGCGGACGCCCGCAGACAGTCGGCCGCCATCATCAGCGCGCGTCTGGGCAGCCGGTCGCCGAGCACGCCGCCGATCGGCAGCATCAGCACCACCGGCAGGATCCGCGAGGCCATCACCAGGCTCAGGTCCGACAGCGAACCGCTGATGTCCAACGCCGTGAAGGCCAGCGCGAGCGGGGTCATCGCGCTGCCGAGCTGCGAAGCGAGGTGGCCGGCGAAGAAGACCGGGAAGCCGGGTCGCGCGAACGCCGCCAGCCGACCTGCGGTCACGACACCCACCACGCCCCGTCCGTGCCGCGAGGCGGCCGTCGGACCGGCTCAGCCGGCCGGTGAACCGCCTCAGCCGTGGTCGTGACCGTCCTCCGGGCCGTGGCCGCCGGCGCCGGGCTCCTTCTCGACGGCAGCCTTCAGCCAGCTGCGCTCGCCGTCCGCGAGCTGGAACTTCTCCATGTCCCAACTGCCGTACCGCGGGCTGACCTTGATGCCCATCTTCTTGGAGGTCTCGACCAGCTTTGCGCTGATGACCTCGTCCGCCTTCGGGTCGCCCGCCTGGACGCCGAGCGCCTGGACCAGCTTGTTGAAGAGCAGCGTGGTGCGGTACGAGTCGTTGATCTGGCTGGGCGCGAGCGCGTTCTCGCGCAGCAGGGTGCTCTCCAACTGCTCCTTGCCGCCCGCCCGCTTCTGGTCGGAGGCCCGCGCCTCCTGCACCTCGCGGCGGCTCACCCGTACGCCCTCGTCGGCCGCGGCGCGCGCGATGACGCGGGAGCTGATCATCTCGTTGAGGTTGTAGTGGCCGAGGCGGCCGGAGCTGCGAATCAGCTCGCCCGCGCCGTCACCGGCGCGCTGCGCGTCGCGGACGGCCTCGGAGCGCGACTGCACCTGGGAGACCGTGATGCGCTCGCCGTCCACCACCGCGGCGGCACCCGCGCGGGTTTCCTCACTGCCGCAGCCCGTGAGCAGCGGCGCGGCGACCGCCAGAGCGGTGGCGGCGACTGCGACGTGGGACGCGGACCTGCGGCGGTGCATGGGACCTCCTGGCTGCGGCGGCGGTCGTGCGGCTGTGCAGCGACCCGGCGGCCCCGATCTTAGGCACCGGGGCGGCCCGGTCTCCACCACTTGGACAGAACTTCGAATCGCGGAGTGCGCCTCGGGGCAGGTCCGGACGGGTTCCGGCCCGCTGCGGACAGCGCTCCGGCGGTGCGGTTCGTCCGGTTCGGACCGTTTCGGCCCGCGCGCGGAACGGGGCGGGCGCGGGCGGTGCCGGGTGGACGGGCGACCGGTGTCGGCGCCGTACGGGCACGGCCTCCCCGCTGGCCGTACGGGCGCGGCCTCCCCGCTCGCCGTACGGGCACGGCCTCCCCGCTGGCCGTACGGGCGCGGCGTCCCGGCTGGTCGTACCGGCTCGTCAGGGGCGAATCGGCATGGTCTCGCGCAGAGTTGCCGTGTTGGCGCGGGTGATCTCCCACAGGCGCTGCTGCCGTTCGTGCACATCGGCGACGGCCGCCTCGTGATCCCTCAGGATCGCCCCCGCGCGTTCCACGAGCCGGTCGGCGAGGTGCGGGTCGTGCACCGACAGGCCCCACTGGGGGCGTTCGATGTCGGTGAGGAAGTAGACCATCTTCGGGTGCGAGACCAGGCTGAGGATCGGGGTGCCGCAGCCGAACGGGATCATCCCGGCGTGGCCGCGCATACCGATCACCAGCCGTGCCCGGGCGAAGAGTTCGTGGATCTGGGCGTTGCTGCGGCCGTAGAGGCGTTCGACGGGAAGTGTGAGCCCGTGGGCGCGGCGCAGGTCGGCGACCAGCCGTTCGTCGTCCGGCATGTGCGGGGCGTACCGGACCTCGGCGTGTTCGCTCAACGCCCTTACCGCTCGGGCCAGTTGGCCCAGGAAGTGCCCGTAGTCGTGTCCGAAGCGGTGGCCCGAGCGGTCGTAGGCGCAGTTGAGCAGGACGGTGTCGGTACGGGAGGCGGGGTCGACCCAGTCGGGCTGGATGTGCCGGGTGACGGTGGTGGGGCAGGGCTGGTAGCCGACTCTCTCCCGCAACTCCTCGGGCAGCAGTGCGCGCACCCTCTCCACCGAGCCGTGGTTGCGCAGACCGACGAAGTCGGCGCGTTCCACCAGCGTGCGGAGGCTGCGCAGGAAGCGTTCGCGGCGGTAGCTCTGGCCGTCGAAGACGTTGTAGCCGACCGCGAACACCGCGACGGGCACCTCGATCCGGCGCAGCAGTTCGTCCGGGACGTTCCACTGCCAGCCGCTGTGCCCGTTGGGCACGGTGTCCGGCAGGAAGAGGCCGCCGCCGCCGATGACCAGGCCGCGGCGGGCGTTGACCGCCGCGAGGGCGTCCTCGTCGAAGAGGCGGTGGGCGTCGATTCCGTGCCAGCGGGCCGGGCCCGGCTCCTTCGGCTCCAGGCTGCGCCGCACGGCTTCCGGCAGCACCTTGTCGCCGGCGTTCTCCTGCCCGGTGGCGTAGAGGGCGACGTGGGCGAACTGCTCGCCGGGCGACGGCGCCGGGTCGGGCCGGAACTTCTTCGCGTCCAACTGGAACGGCTCCGGGTGCAACTGGACGCGGCACTCGCGGTGGGTGGGGTCGACGGCCAGCCCCTGCCGCGCGTACTCCTGCGCGTCCGCCGCTCCTCCCCGTATCCGGGCGAGTTTGGCCAGTCGGCCGAAGGCGCGCGGGGCGACCTCGGGATCGGCGGCTGCCAGCAGAAAGTGGGTGCGGGCCTCGTCGTAGCGCGAGAGCGCCGACAGCGCCCGGCCCAGGGTCTCGTGGAAACGGGGCTGGTTCGCTCTGGCCCCGGCGGCGGCGAGCACCTCGACGGCCTCCTCGTACTCGCCCGCGGCCAGATGGACGGTCCCGAGCCGGTGCGCGAGGTCCACGGTGGGGCGGGAGGCGAGGACGGAGGGCGCGAAGTGGCGGAAGAGATCGGGGTGTTGGGGCGCGCGCAGCTCGCACCAGCGCGCGCGGAAGGTCTCGTCGTCCAACTCGTGGGCGGCCCAGGCCGTTTCGACCGGCCCGTACCCGGGACGCGGCCCCTCCCAGGGCCGGTGCTCGGGGTGCAGCCGCAGCACACGTGCGTCGGAGGGTTCCGGCAGCGGCATGTCGCCGTGCAGGCGTCGTACGGGGAAGTCGTGTGCCGCGCCGAGCAGTTGGTCGGCGTCGGCCGCCAACTCGGCGAGAGAGCCGACCCGTTGGGCGTCCGCGGTCTGGAGGACCAGCAGTCCGTCCGGGTCGGGCGCGAGCTGGTCCGGGTGCGGGCCGACGGGCTGGAGGACCGCCGCGGTGCCGGTGTTGATCCGCAGCAGGGGCGAGAGGTCGCCGCGCACCAGCATGCCGGGCGTGAGCGCGATCAGCGTGTCGTAGCCGGTGGTCCGCAGCAGGTCCGCGCGGCTGCTCCCGTGCCGCTCCACCAGCCGCGGGTGCAGTCGGCGCAGCGGCGCTATCCGCTCCTCGGGCAGCTCGGGGCGGACCAGTACGAAGTCCTCGCACAGCGCGGGATTGGACAGCGCCAGACTGCGCAACAGCACTGCCAGACCCGGGAGTTCGGGCTCGGTCGCGAAACAGGCGAAGGCGACGCGCCGCTTCCCGGTGAGCCGCGCCGCATCGGCGAAGCCGTCGGCCGCGGGGGCAGGCGCGGCGTCGGGCGCTCGGTCGGACACGGGGGCAGGCGCTCGGTCGGGCGCGGCGTCGGGCACGCGGTCGGACACGGCGTCGGCGGGGGTTCGGGCGGTGGTCATCGCAGCGTGATCCTCGTCCGGTCGCAGTCCTGGGCACGGGCGCGCAGCCAGTCGAGCTCGGGGGCCCGGAGCGTCTCGGCCGGCGGCGCGGCGGTGCGAAGTTCGATCCGGGGGCTGACGTCCAGGAAATCCAGCAGCCGCAGCACCACGAAGGGGGTGGAGGGCGTCTCGCCCCACTGCCGTTCGTCGCAGAGGGCGGGGTCGGAGAGGGGCCGTCGCAGCCCGGCGTCACCCACCAGGTCCTGCGCGCCCGGTGCCAGCGAGCGGATCGCTTCCGTCCACCGGCCGGGGCGCGGCGATTCGTCCAGCACGATGCGGACCGCGGCGTGCGTCGTCCAGCCCCTGCGGCTCCCGGTACGGGTGGCGTGCACGTCGATCGGGCCGGTCACGGAGGCGGGCAGCTCGTCGCAGCGGACCACCACGTCGTACGCCGCCGCGGGCGGCTGCGTCTCGCCGGCCAGTACGCAGACGGTGCGGCCCTCCAGCCGGCCGCGCAGTTCGTGCACGCCGAGCAGCCGGGCGTCGGCGAGGTGGCCGTCGGGCGCCGGGTCGAGCGCCAGGAGGCGGCGGTGCCGGCCGTGGAGCACTGCCAGCCGTGCGACGTCGGGGTGCGCGGCGCCGTGTGCGGCGAGCGCCGTGGTCAGATGCGCGGTGAAGGCGTCGCGCACCTCCGGCAGCGGCCGGCCCTCGGCCACGGCAGCGGCGAACGCCCGGCCGGAACCGGAACCGCCCGCCGTCTGTGCGACGTCCGGCAGCAGGCCCGTCGCCTCGTCCAGCAACTCCCGCTGCTCGCGCAGCACTTGGGGACGGCGCAGGCACCGGGGCTCGGCGCCGTCCAGCGCCGCGTACCGCTCGTGGGCGACGATCGCCTCGGACAGGCGGCCCGCCTCCTCCAGCGCCCGCCCGCGCAACCGCCAGGCGCCCTTGGAACGCGGACGCAGCTCGACGGCGGCCTCGGTCAACGCCAGCGCCAGCTCGCGTTCCGGTGCGCCGTCGGCGTCCAGCGCCGGTGCGACGGCTCCGAGCAGCTCGTCCAGCGGTACGGCGTCCGGGGACGCGGTACGCGGCCCCTCCGGCCCTCCCGGCCCCTCCGGCACGTCCGGTCGCAGCGCGTACAGCAGGGCGCCGAGGGCCGCCACCAGCGGTGCGGGCGTACCGCCGCGGCCCGGCCCCGGGTCGGCGAGATATCCTGCGCAGCTCCGCTCGCAGCGGCGCAGAACCGCCGCCGTCTGCGGCGAACCGCCCCTGGCCGTACGGGATGTGGGCCGGAGCAGTCGGGCTGCTTGTCGTCTCATGAATCTCCACCGCCGGGTGCTGGAGGCCGCACTGTGCCCCACCCGCCGCCCATGGCACCCAAGGGGCGGGCACACGGCACATGAACAGTCGGCGAACCCCCTGTGCGCGTCGCCGCGCCTGCACGGCCCGCGCGCGGAACGTCACCTCCGCGGCTCCCGCACCGCGTCGGCCGGAGGTGGGGGCGAGTTGTTCTGCTGTTGGGTCGCAGTACACCTGCGGCTGGGTCGGCTGCCGGAAGGTGTCCTGGTGCCGAACAAGCAAGCCGTCACCGGAACGGAACCAGGGACCGCGCCCGCAGCGGCGGCGCCGGACACGAGGCCGGACGCCCCCGCCGACACCCGGGCGCCCGCCCCGCCCCGACGCCGCGAGCACCGCGTCGACATCGATCTGATGCGGCTGATCTGCTCCTGCGCGGTGATGCTGGGCCATGTCGGAGCCACCTTCATCAGAGCGGTGGACCGCCAGGTGGAGAACGGCGCCGGAGCGTACTGGGTCGGCCACATCGCGGACTCCGCCAACGAGTTCGCCGTCCCGATGTACTTCGCCATGGCCGGCTGGGCGGTCCTGGCCGGCGCCCCGCCGCGGGACGGCCGCGCAGCCCGGCAGCGCCTGGTGCGCAACGGACTGCCGCTGCTGGCCTGGACGGCGATCTACCTCCTCTGGGCCTGGCTGCGCAGCCGCAACGACGAGCCGATGACGGAGCTGGCGTTCACCTCGCTCTTCGGTTCGGTCCAACCGGCCTACCACCTGTGGTTCATGTACGTGTATCTGCCGCTGGTGGCGGTGCTGGCCTTCGTCGTCCTGCTGCGAGCCGGCCAACGCCCCTGGCTCCTGGGCGCGTTGCTCGCCGCCGTCGCGGTGGCGCCGGCGGCGATGGAGACGGCCGAAAAGGTCACCGGCTGGGACGGCCCGCCGGTCAGCTGGGGCTTCGGCACGTACTCGCTCGTCTACGCCGTCCTCGGCGCGCTGCTCTTCGCGCTCCCCAAGGGCGTGCCGGACCGCCACCGCTGGCTGCTGGTGCCCGGCTTCCTGGCCGCCTTCGCGGGCTGCCTCTGGTACAACACCCAGGTCCACTACGTCATCCCGAACGCCCACCTCTTCGTCGCCGCGCTCACCGGCAGCATGCTGCTGCTGGTCAACCGCGTGCGCGTCCCCGAGCGCTTCCGGCCGCGGGTCTCACAGCTCGCGGGAGCGGCGCTCGGCGCGTACATGGTGCACGTGATCGTCGTCGAGGAGCTGGTCGTGCCCAGGGTCTCCGCCGACCTCGGCGCCCCGGCCGCCGCCGTGCTGCTGCCGGTGCTCTGGCTGGCGACGATCGCGCTCTCCTACGCCGCCAGCCTCCTGTGGGGCCGCCTGGGCCTGCGCAAACTCCTCGGCTGAGCACGGCAGTTCGGCAGTTTGCGGCGGTTCGGCGGTGAGGCAGTTCGGCAGTTCGGCAGTTCGGCAGCAGGGCAGTTCGGCAGCGCACAGAGGCGCCGCCTGCCCCGTTCCTGCCGGACTCACGGGCCCGGCGGCCGGTGGCGGGGTCAGGGGCGAGCGGCGGCGGCGACGATGGCCCTGACCTGGTCGACGATGGCGGTGCGGTCGGCCTCGAACTGCGGGTCGGTCACGGCGTCGCCGGTTCCGAGGTGGAGGATCGGGGTGTGGACGTGGCCCGCGGGGAGGTCCCCCTCGGTGGCGTCGCGCAGCAGGGTGTTGCGGTAGGCGATCTCGTTGGAGAGATAGTCGCCGCCGCCACCGGCCCGGGCCTCGGAGCCGGGAGTGGGACCGTCGGGGCGGAAGACCGACTCGGTCTCGCCCTCGGGGATCTCCGTGACGCCGGTGTTGTGGATCACCGGGAACGGCGATCCGTCCGTCGCCGCGATGACGGCCTCCGCGTCCAACGTCGAGTCGGACCACTGCGGTTGGGGCGTGACGGTGGGGACGCCGTCGGGGATCGGGGCGATCTCCGCGGTGCCCTCGTTCTCGTTGTCGTCGAAGCCGCCGCGCCAGGCGCCGTTGTGCTGCTCCAGGTCGAACTGCCCCTCCCTGCCCTGGCTGACGGTGATCACCGCGTCGGCCGGACGCTCGCCGGTGTGGTGCGGTACGAGCGCCCGCTCGACCATGCCGTCGGTGAAGTCCCGCCAGCGCACCGGGAAGAGCATCGCCTCGACGACCACGACGCCGTCGGCGGTCTCGATCACCGCGCCGTCCAGGGCCAGCGCCGCGGCCCCCGAGGGGTTGGCCTGGCGGACGTCGTTGTCCAGCTGGAAGGGGTCGAAGCCGGTGACCACGACCCGCTTGACGTCCGAGCTCCCGTACTCCTCCGGGAAGTCGGCGTCCGCCTGACCGCGCGAGCGGCGGTCGGTCTCGGCGACCAGCCCGGCGCGGTCGGCCGCGTCCAGCGAGAAGTCCGGCTGCCAGCGGTTGAGCGCCGAGGTCATGCCCAGCCGCGCCCAGTACAGCGGCCGGTCGTCACCCGCGCTCAACTGCTCGCCGCGCTTGCCGAGACCGCCGCCCTTGCCGCCGTTCGCGCCGCCCTGCCCGTCCGACGACTGGGCCCGCTCCACGGCGGAGCGCCAGAGCGCGTCCGCGTGCCGCTCGACGACACCGCGCGCCCCGTCGAGGTCGGTCGCGGCGCACAGCTCACGCGTGAACTCCGCCGCGGTGTCCGCCAGTTGGGAGCGAC
This sequence comes from Streptomyces sp. XM4193, assembly GCF_023072595.1. Lineage (GTDB taxonomy): Bacteria > Actinomycetota > Actinomycetes > Streptomycetales > Streptomycetaceae > Streptomyces. The sequence goes on along the minus strand of NZ_JALLGK010000003.1, from coordinate 395,330 downwards.
GCAGGATCTCCTGCGGCACCTCGCCGTCCAGCCGGGCCTCTTCGACCGTGGCGCCCTCCTCGCCGAGGCAGTCGACGGCCGGGCCTGCCGCCTGGGCCGGAACGCTCAGTCCGAGGGCGGGGACCGCGACGATCGCCGCCGCCGCGACACGAAGGCCAGTTAGCTGGATGCGCACGCCGACTCCACTCCACTGGTGTACCCGCACGCCTCGCGCGGGCCGGAACGCGCGGAACGTAACAGCTGCCGCGCCCCCGCCACCACCCCCACAAGCCCGGTGTCCATTCACAACGACCGGTCGGCCCCGGACCCCTGCGGCCCGCCCACGCCGGTTCCGCGCCGGTTCCGCGCCGGCGAGTCCGCGTACGCACGCCTCAACGGCCCGTGGGAAGGCGGCCGTTGAGCCGGCACACCGCCCCGGGACACCGACCGTCGGCCGGTGTCCCGGGGCGGTACGGCGAGCGAGCACGGGGCAACGCCCGGTTTCGCACACCGGACGTCGAACGACGGGGCAGAACAGCTCGGCGGCACGGCGGCAGCTCGGAGGCAGAACGGCTCGGCGGCACGGCGGTACGACGCGTGCGTACCGGCGTGCCGCCGAGCCGTGCCGAGCCGCTCAGCGGCCGGTGGCGGCGCGGCGGGCGGTGAGTCCGCGCTTCGCCCGGCGCAGCACCCGCAGGGCGTACGCGCTGCCCGGCACCTTCCGCAGTTGTCCGACGACACCGGGCGGCGCCATTCCGCCGGGCAGCTCCAGCGCGGTCAGCCGGCGCTTCTTGAAGTAGCGCGCGGTGCGCGGGCCCAGCTCCGCGGAGAGCCAGCGAGCGGTGTCGGCCCGCAGCGAGGGGTGGAGCTTGGCCTGCATGCAGTAGCCGACCGCGCGCACCAGTGCCGTGGTCGTACCGTCGGCCCGCTCGCGCACCAACTGCCCCTGTGCGCCCGGCCCTTCGCCGGAGAGCTCGGGCACCAGCCAGTCGACCAGCGTCACCGGTACGCGGTTGCTGTTCTGGTACGGCGTCAGCCGCTCCAGCAGCTGCTCGGTGCCGACCCGGGCCACCGGGATGCCGTAGTACGCCGAGGCGGTGAACATCGCGGTGGAGAAGCAGCCGACCACCAGCTCCGGTCGCACCCGGTCGAACACCATCTCCGCGAGCATCGGCGCGTCCAGCACCACCAGCTCGACGTCCGCCGCCGCGGCGGCTTCGGCCAGCGAACGCGAGTAGCTCGCGGGCGCGGTCGGGTGCGGTTTGAAGAGCACGGTGCGATGGCCGGCGGCTGCGACACCGTTCAGCATCCGGATGTGCAGCTGCTCCTCCTCGCGTGCGGTGAGCAGGTTGAGCGCGGCCAGGTACTGCCCCAGCAGTACGGCGGTGGCGCGGCGCGCGGTGTCGTCCAGCGCGTCGGCGGCGTTCTCCGCACCGGCCGCGACCTTGCTGATCTCGTCCAGCACCGCGCGGAACGCCGCGTCCGGGACCGGTTCGGCGGGCACCTGGTACTCCGAGAGCAGCAGCGGCACCAGCCCGGGGACGAGGTCGAGGTGGAGCAGGCGCTGCACCCGGCTGGCGGTGGCCTGTCGCAGCTTCTCGCGAGTGGGCCCGTAGCTCATCAGCCCGTCCGCGTACACCTCGATGTCCGCCTCGGCGAAGATCGAGGCGAGCGAGGCGGCGGGTGCGGCGTGCACCGACTCGACGACCAGCGTCAGTCGGCCGCGCACGCCCCAGCGGTCGCTCAACAGCCGCTGGAGCAGCGGCAGTTCGCGTTCGGACGGCGCCCAGGCCGAGGGGTGCAGCGGTGCGATGGTCTCGTTCCAGTCCACCACCGTGTCGAAGCGGGCGGCGAGGGTGCGCCAACCGGCCATCTCCGGCAGCCTGGTCGCGGTCTCGGGCACGGCCGCGTTGTGCGAGGTCAGCAGGATGCGCCGGGTTCCCTCGCGGCTGCCGAACCGGCCGGCGTCCAGCGCGGCGGAGAGCGTCGCCAGCCCGTACAGCGTGGAGACCTCGAAGACCAACGTCCGCTCGCCGTACGCCTGTTGCGCCTGTTGCGCCGTCGCCGCCATTCCGTCCCGCTCCTCGTCCGCGCCGGTCGCGCCGTCCACACCGTTCGCGCCGACCGCGCCGTCCACACCGGGGCCGCTTGCCGAGACCGGGCCGCTTGCCGAGACCGCGTCGCTCGTCCGTTCGCCGGTCATGCCGCCGCCTTCCGGGCCGAGCCGAGCAGACCGCGGAGCACGCCGCGCCGCTCGGGGTTCAACTCGCGCAGTGTGGAACGGAGTACGTCCTGCGGCATCCGGCGCAGTGCGGCAGCCGCCTCTCGCCGCAGACGTTTCGCCGCGGTCGCCTCGTACTCGTGCGCGTTGCCCGCGTGGAAGGCGATCATCGCGCAGTACGTGCGCACGATCTTCGGCAGGAAGCGGGCGGCGTCGGGGTGGGCGCAGACCTCGTCGAGGATGAGGTCGTGCGCCGGAATGAAGTCCAGCTGGCGCGCGTCCTTGATCTGGGTGAGCGAGGTCGTCACACCGCGGCGGTAGAAGACCCCGTGCAGCCCGACCGTCGCGCAGCTGGCCGCGCGCAGATAGAGCTTCCAGATGAAGACCCGGTCCTCGGCGGTGCGCAGCGGCGCCTCGAAGCGCAGATCCAGTTCCTCCAGCACCGAGCGGCGGTAGACCGCGGCCCACACGAAGGGGTAGTCGACCATCGTCGCCATCTCGGCCGGGGCGATGCCGTCGCGCGGGTCGAGCACCACGCCGCGACGGCGGGCCGGAGCGCGGCGCACGACCCGCTCCCTCCCGGTCGCCTGGACGTGGTCGGTGCGGACGAAGTCGCAGCCCAGCCGCTCGATGGCGTCGGTCAGCTCGTCCAGGTACCCGGGGGCGTACCAGTCGTCGCCGTCCAGGAAGGTGACGTACTCACCGCGCGCGTGCTCCAGGCCGGTGTTGCGCGCCTGGGAGATGCCCCTGTTGGTCTCGTGCCGCAGCAGCTTCGCACCGGGCAGCTCGTCGGCCGCCCGGCGCAGGATCTCCGGGGTCGCGTCCGTCGAACAGTCGTCGACCAGCAGGAACTCCTTCTCCGGGCCCGCGTTGCGCGCGAGCGAGCGCAGCATGTCGGGCGCGAAGTCCTGCACATTGCGGCAAGGAACGATCACAGAGAGTTTGGGCACGTGGAATCCAGTCACCGGGTCGAGGGATACCCGGAACGGTAAACACCGCGTTCGCACAGCCGGTACGTACAGGCAGCGCGGCGGTGAACGCCCGCCGTACTCTCAGCCAACCGAGCGCCGGCCGGGCCCTCCCGACGTGCCCCGTACTCGCGCCCCGCGCCCCGTGCGCCGGCGGCGCGGGCGGTACGGGTGGGCGGCGCCCGGCCCGGGTGCGGGCCGGGCGCCGACGCGCTAACAGGCCTGGCGCCGACCGGTGTTCTGGGTGCCGGCCTTGCCGACCGCGGTCTCGTCGCCGATGTTCGTACCCGCACCGCGCGCGATGTAGCAGGAGTAGCGGGTCTTGTTGATGACCTCCAGGTGGATGTGGGCGCCGGCGTCGCCGTTCACCTGGTAGCAGCTGGAGTAGCGGAACCGGCCGGTGGTTCCGAGCGGTGTCCACGGGCCGACGGAGGCGCCGACCTCGATGCCGCCCGCCTTGTTGTCGACGTGCATCACGTCGGCACGGCCGATCACCTCGCCGGTGCTGTCGTTGCGCGCCTCCAGCCCGATGAGCCAGCCGCCGTCGGCCAGGTTCCCGGTGGCGCAGCCCGCGCGCACGGTGACGACCTTCGTCGAGACCGGCGCTCCGGAAGCGGTCTTGGTGCCGAACGGGGAGACCACGGTGGCGCCCGGGTTCTGGTAGATGTCCACCGACCAGTCGTTCTGGTAGCCCCAGTTGGAGAAGACGGTGTGGTGGCTCGAGGGGTCGCTGAGCCCGAAGCGGTTCCAGGTCGAGGTGCCCTGGATCGGCGAGTAGACGTTGACGGGGTCCGTGGCCTGCGGCGACACGGAGCGGGTCTGCTCCGGCCCGGTCTTGGCCGAGTCGAGCGCCTGGCCTCCGGGGGCGGTGAGCAGCATCGAGCCGGCCACCAGCGCGGCCACCGAACCGATACGGACGAGAAGCGCGGAACGCACCATGCCTCCTGTGGGGGGAGCTGCGGGGACAGAGGTGGAACACCCACGGCCGGACGGGCGGTCGAAAGGACCGCCCGTCGTCACCGGCGCGCAGAGGCGTGAGTAAAGCACCGAACCGCCTCCAGCGGCGCATGACCGATGTCATCAACCGCAGCACGGACCCGCCGCCCAACCGGCTCCGCCACAAGGGGAGTTGGCGGCTCCGGACGCTCAACCACCGCCCGTGGCACCGCACACGGCCGGGCCAGACCCGAACTCCCGCCGGTCGCAACGGGATCGACGCCGACCCGGCCGGGAACCGTTCACCGCGCCCTCACCGGGGCGCCCTCACAGGGGCAGCATCACCGGGACGCCCTCACACCGGGACGCCCTCACACAGGCAGCCTCACCGGGACGCTCCCGGCGGGGCGGCCTCGGCGGGCGGTCCCCGGGAGGCGTCCTCTCACAGGGGAGCGGACTCCTTGGGCTCCAGATGGGCGCGGAACCGCAGCCGCCGGTAGTCGGCGTACCAGATGCCCTCGCGCCGCAGGGTGGGCTCGGCGAGCTCCCCCACCCTGGTCAGCACGGTCGCCCTGAGCTCCTCGGGCACATGGCCGATCAACGAGGCGCCGAACATCAGCACCCAGTCGGCCAACCCCTCGGAGCAGGCGCTGAGTTCCGTGGGCCGCGCGAAGTACTCGACGCTGTCGACGGTGAACCCCTGCCGCTCCAGCAGCGTCGCGTACTCGGCCGGGGTCGGGAAGTACCACGGCACCCGCATCCCCTCCGCCAGTTCGTGCTCCGCGAGCGCGGCACGCACGGCGTCGACGATCGCGGCGATGTTGCGGGCGCCGCCCATCTCGCCGACGAAGCGCCCACCCGGCCGCAGCGCCCCGCGCACGGAGGCCAGCACCTCCGCCGGGCGGGTCATCCAGTGCAGAGCGGCGTTGGAGAAGACGGCGTCCACCGGCTCGGCGACGGTGAAGTCGTGCCCGTCGGCGAGCTGTACGGGCTGTCCGAGGCGCGCAGTGGCAGCCGCGACCATCGCCGGGTCACCGTCCACAGCGGTCACGGTGGCGCCCCGCTCGGCGATCAGCGCGGTCAGATGCCCGCTGCCGCAGCCGAGGTCGAGCACATGCTCACCGGGCTGTGGATCGAGAAGGTCCACCACACCCGCACCGAGCGCGGCGACGAAGCCGAACTGACTGTCGTAGCGCGCCACGTCCCATGCGGCCGGGTGGTCGGCGACGTTCGGGGCGGAAGGCTGGTGGTACACGGTGCTCATCCTCGGACGGTGTGGGGGCGGTTGGTTGCGTCGTGGCACGGAGTACGGCTGTCCCGCTGTGGGGTCGGGGCTGTCGCAGCCGGGTTCGGACCGGCGATCCCACTCTCCGCGGCGGGTGCCGCGGGAGAAGTCTCCTCACCGATTTCCAGCAGAGGATTCCTCTTCCGGCAGCGAAATCGTCCCACCTCACAGCCGTACCGCCTGCCACTCCACCACCGAAGCACCGCCGCGCCCCCACCCACCGCACGGCGGAGGCGCCCGGCGACACGGCCCGCACCGCAGCCGTCCCGGACCCGGCCGACCGCACCGCGTCCGCCCGGGGCGGCACACCTCCGCGCGCCTCAGCGGCCGACGCCCGGCACGAACCGTCCCGTCCGCCGGGTGTACGCCTCGTACGCAGCACCGTGCACAGACCTCAGGAAGGGCTCCTCCACCACCCGCACCTGCGCCTGGACCGCGGCCACCAGCGACACGAGCGCGAGCAGCGCCACCACGTTGGGCACCATCAGCGCGAGGCCGAACGCGGTGACCACCATCGCGGTGAAGACGGGGTTGCGGACCCACCCGAAGAGGCCGCCGGTCACCAGCTCCGTACGCTCCCGCTCGTCCACTCCCACACGCCAGGACGCGCCCATGCCCGACTGCGCGACCAGCGTCAGCGCGACACCGGCGAGTGCGACCACCAGCCCGGCTACCCGTGTCGGCGTCCCGTCCGCGCCCGGGATCCCGCCCAGCCCCGCCATGGCCGCCACCGGCGCCGCCAGTCCCGCCAGCACGGCGAGAACGAAGCCGATTCCGGCCCACCGGGCGGGGCCGCCGGCGTCGGACAGCCCTCGAAAACCCGTGTCACCGGTGCGTCGGCGGTGGATCAGCGCCCGCACCCCGAACGCCGTCACCGCCCAGCCCAGGTAGAGCGCGAACGCCGCCACCGCCCAACCTTCCACCGCACACCTTTCAGTCCACGGGGCTCCGCACCCCGAGCGTCCTTGTCAGGACAGTTCGCACCCCGAGTCGTTTGCGCGGACCGCACCAGTTCCAGCCGTTTCCACCGGACTGAATCCACCCTGGCCGGATCCAACCCTTTCCACGCTTTCGCCCTGAACCGCCGAGCACACCGGACGCCGGCGGACTCGGCAGCGGCATTTCTCGGCGAGACCCAGGCAGCTCCGGCCCCGACATCGAAGCGACAGACGTGAAGCGACCGTCGCGGGGGACGACTCCGCCGACGGCTCCGCAACCCGGCTTTCGCACCCCTGCTCGGAGCGCCCCGCGGCGCACACGACGAGCGCCCGGATCAGGCCATGCGCCCCTGGCCTCGGCGCATTCGACCAGCAAGCGACCGGATTGCAACTACCCAAAGTGTGCAGGCAATAACAAACTGTTGAGGAATCACAGGAGGCATTCATGGACCAGACACCGGCACCCTGGGGAACCAGCCGCATGCGCCCGTACCCGAGCGTGATCGCCGCACCCGCCACCGGGTTAGTCCTGGACCACGCCACCCAGACCGCCCGGTGGGTCGACCCGGACGGCGTCCGGATCCCCACGCTGGACCGGCACAGGCGCTCGCAGACCAGCAAGGAGACGAGCACCAGGACCAGCCTCGACGGCACCACCGACGAGGGAAGCGACCAGGAAGGGGACAGCGATTGACCAGCGGGCGGCCCGTGATCGTCGTCTCCCGGCTGGACGACGCGACCTCCGACCTCGTCGTGGAGGAGCTCAACAGACGCCATGTGCCGGTGATTCGGCTCGATCCGGGCGACTTCCCCGAAGAGGTCGCCGTCTCCGTCGTCGTCGGCGGCTGGGGTCTGGACGGAGAGCTGCGCACACCCAGCCGGTCCACCGACCCGACCAGGGCCAGATCCGTCTACTGGCGACGCCCGAGCCCCTACACCGCGCCCGCGGGAGTCACTGGGCAGGACGCACGCTGGTGCCGCGAGCAGGCCAGATACGGACTCGGCGGCATCCTCTGCTCGCTCCCCGGGGCGTACTACCTCAACCATCCCTGGCAGAACCAGCAGGCCGAGCACAAGCCGGCGCAGTTGGCGACGGCCGTCCGGTGCGACTTCGACGTCCCTCCCACGCTGATGACCAACGTGCTCTCCACCGCACGGAAGTTCGCCGAGGAGCACGGCCCGGTGGTGTACAAGCCCCTGCGCAACACCGAGTACCGGGACGCCGACCGGGGCGCGCTGACCGTGTGGGTCGACGAGGTGAAGGCCGCCGACCTGGACGGCGGAGTCGCCCAGACGATGCACCTGTTCCAGAAGCTGATCCCGACGGTCGCCCATCTGCGGGTGACGGCCGTGGGCGGCGAGATCTTCTCGGTGCGGATCGACGGTTCGCCCGGCCTGGACTGGCGGCGGCACTACGAGGAGCTGAGCTACACGCTCGTCTCCACTCCCCCACGTCTGGCGCACCGCATCGAGCGGTACCTCAAGGTCTTCGGACTCACCTTCGGGGCGTTCGACTTCGGCATCGACCGCGACGGGCGCACCTGGTGGTTCGAGTGCAACCCGAACGGGCAGTACGCCTGGTTTCCCGAACCCATCACCCGCAGGATCGTCAGAGCGGTCGCCGATCGGCTCCAACACGCGGGAGAGCCCTATGCACCCTGATCCGTCCGAGCGCCCCGGCCCCTCGCAGCCGGACCCCGACTCCTCGGAGCTGCGCGGCCGGCTCGCCGCGGAGATCGCCGGCGTCGGCCCGGCACCCGCACCGCAGTGGCTCGACGCCGTACGGGCCGTGCCGCGCGAGCTGTTCCTCGGCAGCGCCGTCTACCGGCCGGTCGGGACCGCGTGGAGCCCGGTCCGGCGCGAGCAGGTCGGCGAGCAGGAGTGGCTTCGGATGGCCCACCGGGACACCACCTGGGTCACCCAGGTCGACGGTCTCGACGCGGCGGACGCCGACGGCCCCGTCACCGGCAGCCCGACGTCCTCGGCGACGCTGCCCTCCCTCGTCGTGCGCACCGCGGAGGTGGCCGAACTGCACGAGGGCGGGACGGTGCTGGAGGTGGGCACCGGGACGGGCTACTCCACCGCGATCCTGTGCCACCGGCTCGGCGCGGAAAACGTTGTCAGCGTGGAGTACGACCCGGGCCTGGCCGCACTGTCGGCCGTACGGCTCACCGAGGCCGGGTACGCCCCGAGGCTCGCCACCGGCGACGGGCTCCAGGGCTGCCAGGAGCACGCCCCGTACGACGCCGTCATCGCCACCTGCTCCGTGCGATCGATCCCGCCGCCCTGGTTCTGGCAGCTCAAGGACGGCGGCTCGATCACCACCACGGTGAGCGGATGGATGCCGTCCGCCGGTCTGATCCGCCTCACGCTCGACGAGGAGGGGGTGGCGCACGGCCGCTTCGCCCCGGACACCGTCACCTACATGCTCGCGCGTCCGCACGAACCTCCGCCCCGCTCCGTCTTCTTCCGGCAGGAGGGCGAAAGACGCGCCGCGACGGTGGACCCGAGACTGCTGGAGCGCTGGGAGGGCCGGTTCGTCGCCCAACTCGCGGCGCCCTCGGCGGAGTTGGTGGACAGCGCGCACGGCATCGTGCTGCGCGACACCGCCACCGGCTCACAGGCGTGGTGCGAACCGGACGGCGCCGGCTGGGCGGTTCACCAGCACGGGCCGCTGCGTCTGTGGGACCGCGTGGAGGAGGCGCTGGAGACCTGGCAGAGCTGCGGAGCACCGGACATGACCGGCTTCGGGATGACCGCCACGCCCTGGGAGCAGACGGTGTGGCTCGGCTCGCCGGGCGGCCCCAGCTGGCACCTGCCGATCTGAGCCGACGCCTGGGCGCGCGGGCAGCGCGAACGGGCGGGGCTGCGCGAGCGGGCAGCGCGGACAGGGCGGGGCGGGTGGCTCGGGGACGTGCGACGCGGGCTCGGGCGGACGTTGCGCGGGGCAGCACCGGCCGGGTCGCGGGCACGTCCCAACTGCCGCCTCCACGGGCGCAGTTGGCGATCAGTGCGTGCCCGCCGGTTACCCGTGGGGCCGAGAACGTGCACGATGGGGGCCATGGATGAGGCACTCCTGCAAACCGGGCACGGAGTACGTTTCGAGTGGGGCGCGGAAGGCGCGCGGCGCTTGGTGACGGAGGTCGCCTGCCTCGTGGTCGTCGACGTGCTGTCGTTCACGACTTCGGTGTCGGTGGCGGTGGAGCGCGGGACGCGGGTCTTCCCGTTCCGGTGGCGGGACGAGTCGGCCGTGACCTTCGCCCACCAGGTGGACGCGAAGCTGGCCGTGGGCCGTAGGGCCGCGAGCAGCCGTTCGCCCTGGTCGCTCTCGCCGGCCGCACTGCGCGCGGCGCCGGAGGCGGAGCGGCTGGTGCTGCCGTCGCCGAACGGCTCGGCGATCGTCACCAGGGCAGCCGCCGACGGCGCCACCGCGGTGGTCGCCGCCTCGCTGCGCAACGGTCGCGCGGTCGCCGAGTGGCTCGCCGCGCACGGGTACGGAACCGCCGGGAAACCGGTCGGGGTGATCGCCGCGGGTGAGCGCTGGCCCGACGACAGCCTGCGCCCGGCGCTGGAGGACCTGTTGGGCGCGGGCCTCGTGGTGGACGCCCTGCGCGGGCGAAGGTGCGCGCCGCTCTCCCCGGAGGCGCGCGTCGCAGCGGACGCGTACGCGCACTGCCCGGATGTCGCGTCCGACCTCCACGAGAGCACGTCCGGGCGGGAGTTGGCCGAGGAGGGCTTCCGCGAGGACGTGGAGATCGCCGCCGAGGTGGACTCCAGCGACAGCGTGCCGGTGCTCACCAACAGCGCTTTCGTAGATCGCGGTTGAGCCTCTGGGCTCTCAACCCGCTCGGCGTGGCGCGGTGTTGACGCTCGTGGTGGTGGCGCCCGTGGTGTTGGCGCCCGCCCCGGTCTCACGTTCGGCGAAACGGCGGCGGGCCGCGTCGATCTCGGGCAGATGGCGGCGGGTCCAGGCGCACATGCCGTTGACGGTGTCGCGCAGCGCCCCGCCGGCCTCGGTGAGCCGGTACTCGACGCGCGGCGGCACCGTCGGGTGGACGGTCCGGTGCACCACGCCGTCGCGCTCCAGTCCGCGCAGGGTCTGGGTGAGCATCTTGTGGCTGATGCCCCCGATCTCCGCGCGCAGCTCGGTGAAGCGCAGGGTGCGCTCGCCCAGGACGTTGATGATCAGCAGGGACCACTTGTTCGCCACCCCCGCGAAGATCTCCCGGGCGAGCGAATCGGCGCGCAGCACATCGGCGTCGTCGGGCGTGGGCTGCTCGGTTTCCATCAGGTGCCTCTCTCACTCGAAAGTGCGTTCTTCCACGTCAGCCCTCACTTTCCTACGGTGAGCGAGTAACCGGAAGAGACCTGGGGAGCACTTTCATGACCATCCTGAAGACCTACGCACGCCTGTGGGCCGACGAGCTCGACCGGGCGCTGCCGCTGCTGGAGGAGTTGACGGGCGAACGGCCGCATCTGCGGCTGGCTTTCGAGGCGGTCGGACTGGCCGCGGTGGGTGACTTCCTGATCGTCGCGGGACCGGCCGAGGAGCGCGCGAAGTACAGCCACGCCTCCGCCACCGTGGTCGTGGACGACCTCGACGCGCTGCGGGCGACTCTGGAGGCGACCGGCGCCACCCTCACCACCCCCGTGACGGACGGCCCGACGGGACGGTTCCTCTACGCGCGCCACCCGGGCGGCGCGGGCGTCGAGTACGTCCAGTGGCACACGGAGCTGACCGACCGGCTCCTCCGCGACTGAACGACCGTACGGCGCAAGCGAGTTCGCCGACCGCACGGCGGGAACGCCGGACTGCGGAGTGCGGGCTTCGAGCTTCGGGCTTCGGGCAGCGCCGGCCGGGCGGCGGGGTGCGGGGCCCTCACGGGGCGAGGTCGGCCGGGCGGGTGCGGAGCTTGGCGGCGATACGGGCGAGAGCGCGGCGGTCGGCGGCGGTGAGCGGATCGATGACCAGCTCACGGACCGCACGCACATGAGTGGGGGCGGCGGCCAGCACGATGTCGTAGCCGGCGTCGGTGAGGCGGGCGAGGGTGTAGCGACCGTCCACCGGGTCCGGGGAGCGCTCGACCCAGCCGCGCTGCTCGAAGCGCTTGACGACGTTCGAGAGGCGGGAGAGCGATCCGTTGGCGAGGAAGGCCAACTCGCTCATCCGCAGGCGGCGTTCGGGCGCCTCGGAGATGTGGCTGAGGGTGAGGTACTCGAAGAGGCTGATGCCGAACTCCCGCTGGAGCGGCTGCTCCAGGCGACCGGGAAGCAGTACGGCCATGGAGATCACCCCGGTCCAGGCGTCCTTCTCCTCCGTGTCGAGCCACTGGACGTCCTCGGCGGGTTCGTCACGAGGTTCCGGAGGCGGTGAGCTGGACATGGGCGGGAGTCTACCAACGGGATTGACTTCATGCTTGAAGCAAAATGCTGCTACGTTTACTTCAAGCGTGAAGTCGCTGCGTGGCCGTGCAGACGTGCCCGTGTGGATATGTCCGTGTGGATGTGCCCGTGCAGAGGTTCCCGCGCACAGGCGGCCGTGAGCTTCCGCGACCAGCTGCACCGCGTGCTGCGCGCCGAACGCCGACGCGCGGCCGTCCACCGTCCGAGGAGAGGAACGAGACCATGACCGAGTCGACAACCCGCACCGAAGAGCCCGAGTTCACCATCACCCCCGGGTACGGCGACTGGCTCCGCAAGGAGCTCCACTACAGCCAGGCCGTGCGGATCGGGGACCGCGTGGAGATCTCGGGCCAGGGCGGCTGGAGCGAGGAGTTCGAGTTCCCCGAGAGCCTGGAGGAGGAGATCGTGCGCGCCTTCGACAACGTCGGGCGCACCCTCGCCACCGCGGGTGCGAGCTGGCACGACGTGGTCGCCATGGACTCGTTCCACGTACCCACCGCCCCCGACACCATCGGCGAGGACCACACCCGCACGATGGTGGAGCAGATGCGGCTCCGCCTCGGCGACCGTGCGCCGATCTGGACGCAGATCGGCGTGCCGGCGCTCGGCGCTCCCGGGATGCGGGTGGAGATCCGGGTGACGGCACACCTCGCCGCGAAGCACGACCAACCGGCGTCCGCGTAACGACCACGCACGGGACGGGCTGCTGGTACGGCACGGGACCCGGTACGTGCCGTACCCGCCGCGCGTGCCGTACGTGTCCCGGCCGGGCGCGCCGTCGGGTGCGGTCCGTGAACAGGGCCTTTCGCGACGCGGGTTCCGCGCATAGCGTGCGCGGGACGGAGGTGCCGCACGGCACGCGGCGCACCGCGGCCCGCCCCGGCGGGGCCCCGGACCGCGACGGACGAACGCACGACGGAGGCCACGCCCGTGGGGACGAGCAGCGACGGCGAGCAGCACACCGCACACGAGGGCGGACCGTACGGGGCGCTGCGCCAGCTGCTCGACGGCCGCTGGACCTGCCGCGCGTTCCGCCCCGAACCGGTTCCGCGCGAGACCGTCGAACGGCTGCTGCGACTGGCGCAGCGCACGCCGTCCTGGTGCAACACCCAGCCGTGGCAGGTGGAGTTGACCGAGGGCGCGGGCACGGAACGGTTCCGCGCGGCGCTCCTGGAGCATGTGCGCACCCAGCCGCCGGCGCCAGACTTCCCGTTCCCCGAGCGGTACGCCGGCGTCTACCGGGACCGGCGCCGCGCCTGCGGCTTCCAGCTCTACGACGCGCTCGACATCGCGCGGGACGATCGCGAGGGCCGCTGGCGGCAGACGCTGCGGAACTTCGAGCTCTTCGACGCCCCGCACGTCGCGCTCGTCACCACCGAGGCCGACCTCGGCGTCTACGGCGCGGTCGACTGCGGGCTCTACCTGAACTCCTTCCTGCTCGCCGCGCAGAGCCTCGGACTCGGTGCCGCGCCGCAGGCCGCCCTCGCCTCGTACGCGCCGTTCGTGCGCGAGCACTTCGGGCTGCCGGAGAACCGCCGGGTCGTCGCCGGTGTCTCCTTCGGCCACCCGGATCTCGACCACCCGGTCAACGGTTTCCGCACCGCCCGCGAGGACGTGCCGGCCGCGGTGACCTGGCATCCGAACTAGCCCCGCACCAAGGCCCGTTCACCGCCTTCGGCGCGAGATCGATCACGACGAGGGCTGCCACACAATTGGATGCGCTCCGAGAACACGAACTAGGCTCGCGGCATGGCTGACTTTCTCCAGGTGTCCACCGCGACGGAAAACCGCGAACAGGCCGTGGAACTTGCTCGTACGGTGGTAACAGCGGGCCTGGCCGCCGGGGCTCAGGTAATCGGGCCGGTGGTGTCCGCTTTCTGGCACGCGGGCAAGTTCGGCACGGGTGAAGAATGGCAAGTTCTCCTCAAAACCCACAGCACTCGATACTCCGATCTCGAAGCCCACCTTGTGGCCCACCACCCGTGGGAAAACCCCGAGGTTTCAGCCGTGGAGATCGTCGCCGGCTCCGCCGCCTACTTGCGCTGGGTGGCAACGACCACCGATTCGCTGCCTGCGGACTAGAAGCGTCAACTCTTCGCGCGCTCCAGGACATCAGCCACCGCGCCGAGGTCGCGGTGTTCGCCGAGCCGGGCCAGCACGGGCGCAAGTCTCGAGCGTGGACGCACCGAGGCAACCCCGGCACAGAGGTCCAGGGCACGCCCGGTAACCGCTGCGGCCTGCTCGATTTCACCTGCGCTCAGGTAGGAGTCGGCGAGCCACGAAAGGTACAGGCTCTTGTCACGTGCGTGAGTGTCGTCGTAATCGCGCAGAGCCTCCTCCAACACAGGGACGGCTCGCAGTGGCCGACGCAGTTCAGCCCAGCATCGACCAGTCATGATCTTGATTTCGGTCTGATCGACCCAAGCCGCCCAGTCGGGCTGCGGCTCACCGTCGTCGTCGTTCAATGCCGCTTCCGCCGCGTCGAGCGCTTCTGCTGTCTCTCTTGGCTGCCCCGCCAAAGCATGTGCCCACGCCAGACGTTCGTGCAGCAGCGCGCGTACTCCGCGCGGAGCGTCGGTGCCTGCGGTACGGCACGAGCGAACCGCGAACTCAACTCCTGCCTCTCTGCTTCCGTCGGACTTCTGATAAGCGAGAAAGGCGAGAGCGTTACCGGCGAGAGCTGTGTCTCCTGCTTCGGTCGCCGCCCTGTAGCTCTCCTCGTACAGGCCACTGGCGTCGGCATGCTTGCCTCCGTCGAAAGCGGCCCATCCCGCCTGCTGTGCCTGCTCGGCAAGAACCGACAGCAGCTCGCGGCCCGTTCTCTCCGAGTAGTCGCACTCTCGGGCCATGCGCTTGGTGGCTTGGTACTCACCGAGATAGATGCGGTAGGTGTCTCCTCCGCCAAGGACATCGTCCAGCCGCCGCAAGCGAGTAGTCCGTCTGCGCAACTGGCTCGGAATGCTGTGGCCGATCTGCCGCCCCACCACGATGCGGTCCAGATCGGAAAAGCCGACGGCCATCCCTGCACCGGCTGTCGCTCTGAAGAAATGCCGACGTTTCACTGTGCCTCCTTCGCTGGTGGCGGTGTTGGCATCCGGAGACGCGCAACTGGCGGTGCAGGAAGACTCGTTCGTCTCCCATCCCCTGGCCGCGAGTCCGAGCAGACGACCGGGGATGCGCAAGGCATCGGAGATGCTGGCAACCTTCTCGAACGAGGTGATGTTGCCGCGACCTCGAGCAAGGAGCCCGACACGTTCCGGCTTGATGTCGCACTCTGCTGCGATCTTCGAGTAACTGATCCCGAGCTCGCTGCGGGCAAGACGGAAAACGGTGCCGAAGTCGTGAGCCGCGACAGCGATCTTCACGTCTTCCCGATCGAGAAAAACACTCGGCAGCGCTGTCTGCGGTCGGTATTCGGTCATCTGGCGCCCATCGCATCTGTGAGCAGCATTGTGCCCGATCAGTCGGAACAAAAGCCTACCCATCATGGGGATACCCGAGGGAGGGAAGACAGCCGATCGGCAAAGCAACAGGGTTGGGGCTGACAAAATCCCGCGCCCGTGTGAGCGGTGCGGGGTGGGGCTCCGAACTGACGGGAGTGCATGAGGTGTTGCGAGGTTTCACGGCTTGTGGCGAACGGTTCGCGGGGCGGTCGACGTCCGCGCCCGGGCGGATGCCGGACGGCCCGGAGGCGGGTTCCGCGCGGGCGTACGGAGCAGGGGCGGCGTTGTGAGCGGTGGGGAGCGGCCCCGGCTCGCGCCGTGGAGCGGCGAGGACGGCAAGCCCTGCTATCTGGTCACCGACGACGACTGCCGCCTCTCGCGTCTCGCCGACCGTATGGAGGCCGAACAGCTGGCCATAGGCGTCCGGTTGCTCGACTTCGCGAGCGACCTCGTGACCGACGGGAGCACCCACCCGCACGAAATGCGTTTTCTCGCACGCCGGTTGAGCGAGGCACTGCGCGACGCGCTGCGGGTGGCCGACAGCAGAGGCGACCGGCTCCCCCGCGTCGACCGCGCGGCGGCTCCCCCGTCGGACCCCGACGACCGGCGTTCGGGCCGGAACGAACGTCGCTCCGGGACGGGCAACCGCTGAACCCGCGCCCGGCGAGGACGGTGCGCTCCGTTCCCCGGCCCGACGTGCGACCAGCGCCGAGCCGCCGAACTCCCGTCGCGTGAGGGGGAGTTCGGCGGCTCGTGGAAGGGAGCGCCCGGGGGACGGGCCGCGGAGGTCAGCCCGCGTCCCCGTACGGGTCAGCCCGCGTCGCGGTAGGCGGCGCCGCTGGAGTTGGCGTTGGCTCCGTCGTAGAGACCGGTCTGGTGGGTGTCGGTGGAGAGGGTGAACCAGGCGTAACGCTCCAGGTACGGCAGCGAGTTGAGCATCTCGGTGGAGGAACGGACGAAGGCGGTCTGCTCCTGCTCGCTGGGGTAGCGCGGCTGCGAACCGGTGAAGTCGATCAGCGCGTACTCGGTGAGCCAGACCGGCTTGCCGTAGCGCTCGGCGACCGCGTCGAGGTAGGAGCGCAGGTGGTCGGTGGCGTTCGGGCCGAAGTCGGCGCCGTACCAATGGACCGGGATGAAGTCGACGCGCAGGCCGCGCTCCTCGGCTCCGCGCATGAAGCGGTCCAGCCAGCCGCCGGCGACGTCGCCGCTGTGTGCGACAGCGGGTGCGCCCAGGCGCAGGCCGGTGGACTCCAGCCGCGGCCAGAGGTCCAGGGCCTCCTCCACGCTCATCGCGGACTGCTCACCGAGGTCGGGTTCGTTGAAGCCGAGGAGCTGGCTGCCCTCGCGGGCGGCACGGTCGAGTTCCTCGTCGGTGACCGACTCCCGGCCCCAGATCATCGGCACGAACTCGGTGCCGTCCGGGGTGGCCAGGTCGGGGCCGGAGGCCCAGTTGTAGTACCAGGAGGCGTTGACGTCGGCCAGCGCCTGGTCCGCGCCGGGCGCGGGGCGCGCGCTGACGCCCTTGCCGTCGGCGGCGGCGGGCGCGGAGCCGGCGCCCGCCGAGGGGGCGAGGACGGACGCGGCGAGCAGCGCGCAGAGGAAGGTGAGGACCAGTCGTACCGGTCCACGCCGGAAACGTGAACTCCTGTGCTTTCGGCCGGTGTTCAGGGCGGTGCCCCTTTCGTTCGAAGGAGTGCGACGAGCAGGCGGCGCCCCGAGGGGGTGAACCGCCCGGGCCGCGGTACAGGGTCGGCGACGCCGGTCGCGCGGGCCGCGGCTACGGGTGCGGCCGTGGGTGCGGGTGCGGCCGTGCGAACCGGCTCGTGCGGTCAGCGGGCGGTGACGGTGAATCGGCGGGGTTCGGGGTCGGCGGCGGCTCCGGAGACGTCGGGTTGGCCGTCGCCCATGACGTCGTCGCTCGGGAAGGCGTAGCCGATGGGGGTGTGCTCGTGCACCAGCCGAGCCCAGTGGTTGGTGGTCTCGGCGCGGTAGAAGTCCTCGGCGGTGGGCCCGCTGGGCTGGTCCGCGTGGGAGAGGAGCGTGCTGCGGTTGAAGGCCGCCGAGACGCGTGCCATCAGCCCGCGCCGCACCTCGGTGTCGTCCGGACGCTGGGTGAACGGACCGCGGTCGCAGCTGAACACATCGCGGGAGACGGGGAGTTCGAAGCGGTCGCCGCTCTCGGGGAAGACCAGGGTGTCGCCCTCGACCCGGCCCTCCAGCACACCGCGTCCGCCCTGGAGGTCGACCCGCAGCGGCTCCTGCCGGTACTTGGCCCAGACCTCCTGCGCATAGTCGTCGTAGTAGTCGCCGAAGGGCATCTCCTCGGGCGGGAGGTGGTCGTGGCGTATCTGGTGGATGTGCGGGGCGATGACGCGCAGCACCCCGTCACCGTCCGGATGGGGCACGGAGAGGTCGGGCCAGGGCCGGCCGTCCTTCTCGGCCTGGGTGCGCAGACCGTCGGCGATGCGGCCGGGCGCGCCCGGTTCGGGGGCGGCGACGGTGTGGGTGCCGGTGCCCTCGAGGGTGAGGCCGAGCGGGAGCCGGGGCACCATGTCGACGTAGCTGAGGTTGGCGTAGAGCATCTGCTCGTTGAAGGTGAACTCGGCCCAGAACCAGTCGAGTTGGTGGTTCGGATCGTTCGGGTCGTGGATCGGCACGTCCAGCAGCACGGGCCCGGGGTCGACCAGCAGCTCCAACCTGGCGTCGCGCACGACGTAGACGCGGGCGCGGTGCATCCGCGGCAGGGTGAGCACACGGGGCTCCTCGTCGGCGGCGGGCATCGCGATGGAGCAGTCGACGGGCAGCGGGGCGCGTCCGTCGGGCGACTCCGGGTAGTAGGTGCTGCCGTCCTCGCGCAGCAGCATCCAGCGGTCGGTGCCGAGTTCGAGACCGGCGACGTAGGCGCGCAGCTCGCCGGCGGAGGACTCGTTGGCGAGGGCGAGTTCGCAGGTCTCGGGTGCGGCCGGGGCGCCGCGCACCGTGCCGGGCGCGGGCCCGGCGGCGGCGCGGGCCGCCGGTGGCAGCAGCAGCGTCGGGAGTGCGGCGGTGGTGGCCAGCAGTGCGCGGCGGGAGATCACGGGCTGCTCCGGAGGTGTGGGGGTGGGAGCGCTCTCAGGGGTTCGCATGCTCACACTCCGCCCTGCCACCGTCAACGGGTACGTACCGGTATCGCGCCAGGCGTCACGACGCGGGCACGCCGGACGCCCAACCGGGCGCCCACTCCGCCCACTTGGGGCGCCGCACCCTCGACGCACACCGATGACCGGGCGGAACGCGCGAGGGGCGCGGACAGCGAACGGACCGGCACAGGACCCGCTCCTCTTTGCGGCACCACTCATTGCCTGACTAGAGTCAGAGAATGAGCACCGAGCAGCGGACACCCGAGCAGCAGGTCGAGCAGGTGCGGCGGTTCAACCGGACCGTCGCCGAGCGCGTCGGAGTCCTGCACGACCAGTACCTGGGCGGCGCCCGCCCCTACGGCCAGGCGCGGCTGCTCTGGGAGCTCGGCGGCACCGGCACCCACGACGTCCGCAGCGTACGGGCCCGACTCGGCCTGGACTCCGGCTACATCAGCCGACTGCTGCGCGCCCTGGAGGCCGACGGCCTCGTCGCGGTCGAGCCCCATCCGCGCGACCGGCGCGTACGGACCGTGACACTGACCGACGCCGGCCGCGCGGAACGCGCCCAGCTCGACGCGCGCAGCCAGGACCTCGCCGGCTCGCTGCTCCACCCCCTCGACCCCGCCCAGCGCACCCGGCTCACCGCCGCCATGGCCGAGGTCGAACGGCTGCTCACCGCCTCCGTCGTCTCGGTGGAGACCCTCGACCCCGACCACCCCGACGCCGTGCACTGCCTGCGCGCCTACACCGCCGAACTCGGCCGGCTCTTCGACACCGGCTTCGACCCCGACCGGACCCTGCTGCCCGACCCTGGCGAACTCCGCGCCCCGCGCGGGCTGTTCCTCCTGGCACGGCTGCACGGCGAACCGGTGGGCTGCGGCGGGCTCAAGCTGCCCGCCGACGCCCCGGCCGAGATCAAACGCCTCTGGGTCAGCCCGCAGGCCCGCGGCCTCGGACTCGCCCGACGCCTCCTGGCCCAACTGGAGTCCCGCGCAACCGACTTGGGACGCAAGGTCGTACGGCTGGACACCAACCGGGCGCTCGAAGCGGCCACCCGGCTCTACCGCACCAGCGGCTACACCGAGGTCCCCGCCTTCAACGACGAGCCCTACGCCCACCACTGGTTCGAGAAGCACCTCGACTGACGACCGCCGCGCCCGGTCCGGGACGCCCCGGCCCCGGACCGGGCGATCAGGTCGTGCGCAGGTGGGCGGGTTCGGTGGTCTCCAGGAGGCGCGGGTCGGGCGCCTCGCCGGACATGCGCAGCGCACCGCGGGCGAAGCGGAGCAGCAGCGGCCAGTTGCGGGGCTTCCTGCGGTCGATGCCGCCGAGAAGTTGCTTGAGGAGGGTGAGCGAGTCGAAGTAGATGCGCTCGCTCACCAGCCGCTCGTCCGCGTCGAAGACGAAGTACGCCGTCATCCTCACCCGAAAGCGTGAACCGGTCGGCGGGAGCGAGCCGAACGGGCCGCGGTGGGTGCCGATCAGCCAGAACTCCGCCACCACCGCGTCATGGCTGTGCCGCAGGTCGATCAGCTCGTGGTGCTGGTCGGGGAAGGCGACCCGGGTCGCCCGGTAGTAGTCGCGCACCGCACCGTCGCCGTCGTGGACGGTCATGGTGGCGACGATCTCGTAGTGCGGGTGCGGGAAGGTCGCGAGGGTCGCGTCCCAGTCCTGGTCGACCTCGTCGCGGAAGTGGTCGAGCACCAGCTTCTGGCGCGCCCGCAGCACCTCGGGGGCGGGAAGCACGGTGGGGTCCGCGGAGCCCGCGCGCCTTGCGGGGCCTGTGGGATCTGCAGGGCCTGTGGGATCTGCGGGGTCGGTAGGACCGGTAGGACCGGTGGGATCGGTGGGGGACATGCCGCCTCGCTGGTCGGAGGTGCGGAGCGGGGCCGGACGGGCACACAGCACCCAACGGGCCCCGTGCACACGGGAGTTGCGATGGTCACGCTCTCAACGACGGAGCGCGCGCCGCTGTTCCCGCCGCCGGTACGGCGCACGGTGCCGACGCGCCCGGCGCCGTGCGCCTCGACGCGCTCCCCCGCCCTGCCGCCCCACCGCCCGTACGCTGCCCCCGACACCGCCGCCGAGCCGTCGCCGAGACCCGCCGCCCGGACCCGCCGCCGAGACCGACGCCGAGACCCGCCACCGAGACCCGGCGCCGACCGGGAACAACCACCGGCCCGCGCCGGTTCGCACAGACAGGACCGGCGACGAGACCGGCGCGACGGGGCCCGAAGGTCCGCGGCCGTCGGGTCGAGAGCCGAGAGGTCGAGAGGAAGTCCCATGAGTGTGACGACGAGGATGCCCGCCGCCTTCCTCGGGCACGGCAGCCCGATGAACGCGCTGGAGCGCAACAGGTACACCGAGGCGTGGCGGGAGTTCGGGCGCTCGGTGCCCCGCCCGCGCGCGATCCTCGTCGTCTCCGCGCACTGGTACACCGGCGCGACCGCGGTCACCGCGATGCCCCAGCCGCGCACCATCCACGACTTCTACGGCTTTCCGCAGGAGCTCTTCGACGTGCGGTACGACGCGCCCGGTGACCCCGAGGTCGCGCAGATGGTCTCGGACGTCGTCAAGCCCACCTGGGTCGGCCACGACGTGGACAGCTGGGGCATCGACCACGGCACCTGGTCGGTGCTGCTGCACGCCTTCCCCGACGCCTCGATCCCGGTGCTCCAGCTGTCCCTCAACGCCTTCAAGGACTTCGACCACCACCTCGACCTCGGACGCAGACTCGCGCCGCTGCGCGACCAGGGCGTCCTGATCATCGGCAGCGGGAACATCGTGCACAATCTGCGGGCCGTCGACTTCGACCGCCCCGACGCGGGATTCGACTGGGCCCGCCGCTTCAACGAGAGCGCGCGCGAGATCCTGGAGTCCGACCCGACCGGGGTCGCCGCGCTCGACGGCCACCGCGACTTCGGCCTCGCCGTCCCCACCCCGGACCACTACCTCCCGCTGCTCTACCTCGCCGGCCTCGCCGACAGCGAGCCGCTGGACGTGCTGGTCGACGGCTACGCCGCCGGCTCGCTGTCGATGACGGCGTACACGCTCGGCCTGGACCGCCGCGAGCCCGGGACCGGAGCCGGCGGCGGGGCGGCCACCTCCCGCTGCGACGCCCCTCCCCTGGACTCCAACCTCTGACCGGAGGACCACCGGACCGCCGCACCGCCCCGCCACCCTGCCGCCCCGAACGCGGTCGGGCGCCCGCCCGCGGTCGGGAGCGCCGTGCCCGACCGCGCCCCGCCGCGCGTACGCACCCGCGTCGGCGGCGGGCTCAGATGCCGCCGCGCATCAGCAGCACTCCGTTCTGGCCGCCGAAGGCGAACGAGCTGGAGAGCAGGAGGCCGCCGGCGAGCGGCGCCGGTTCGTCCAGCACCAGGTTGAGGTCGATCTCCTCCCGGTCGATGTCCGCCTCGCTGACGTTCAGGGTCGGCAGAGCCACGCCGGCGCGGGCGCTCTCCAGGCAGACGATCACCTCGAAGGCACCGGCCGCGCCGAGCGGGTGACCGTAGTAGGACTTGGTCGAGGACACCGCGGGCCGGTGCGGGAAGACGGCCGAGTAGACCTCCGACTCGACCCGCTCGTTGAGGGTGGTCGAGGTGCCGTGGGCGTTGATGTACACGACGTCCTCCGGCCGGTGGTCGTCGGAGAAGACACCTTCCACCGCACGCCGCACCCCGGCCGCGTCGGGGGTGATGAGTCCGGCCGCGTCGGAGGAGGCCGCGTAGCCGACGATCTCGCCGAGGATCGGCGCCCCGCGCTCGCGTGCGGACTCCAGCTCCTCCAGCACGACCGCTCCCGCGCCCTCGGCCATCACGAAACCGCTGCGGTGCCGGGAGAAGGGGATGGAGGCGCCCTCCGGGTCGCTGCTGCTGTTGAGGGCGCCCAACTTCCGGAAGGGCTCCATCACATGGTCGAGCACGCACGCCTCGGCGCCACCGGCCACCGCGCGCGGCAACCGGCCGGAGGCCACCGCCCGGTACGCCTCGCCGATGGCGACCGTGCCCGAGGCGCAGGCCGCGGCGGTCACCAGGGACTCGCCGCGCAGGCCGTACTCGATGCCGATCGCGGAGGCGATCATGTTCATCAGGCCCTTGACCACCAGCAGGGCGTGCACCGAGCGGGTGCCCTCGGTCGCGCCGCGGGCGAACTCCTGCTTGATGGTGCCTATCCCGCCGATGGAGGAGCCGAAGTAGACGCCGGTGTGCAGGGCGTTGTCGGGGTCCTCCAGCAGTCCGGAACGGCCCAGGGCCTCGCCGGCGGCGGTGAGGGCGAGCAGGGTGCAACGGTCGGACGCCCGGCGGCGTTTGGGCGAGATCCCCTCGTCCCAGCCGTCGGGCACCCGGGACACCAGCGGGATGCCCTCCACCCCGCTGGGCACGAAGTTCGTGCTGCCCTTGGACAGCGACTGCCAGAACTCCTCGGTGCCGTGTCCGATGGGGCTGACCACGCCCGTTCCGGTCACGACGACCCGGCGCTGGTTGGTCGGCATCATGATGGGCTCCTCATTTTCTTGTGGGCGTGAAGAAGGAAGACGGACATGAGCAGGGCCAGGAGCGCACCGGTGAGGAGTGGCACCCCGAGCCCGGAGGCGACCGGGACATAAGCGCTGAAGTCGTACATGATCCCGTCGAAGAACCACCGGACCACCCGCACCGCGAGGAGTTGCGAGAGCACCACCGCGAGCACCGCGGCCGGGGCGGTGAAGCCGAAGAGTGCGCGCACCAGGACGCGCGGTCCGTGGCCGTTGAGCCGCATGACCCGCAGGAACTCCTGCTGGGTTCCGAGCACGAACCGGTAGAGCGCGAGCAGCATCAGGACCAGCAGCAGACAGGCGAGTCCGATCAGCAGCCCGATCTGCAGGTTGATGATCTCCACGATGCTGCGCCCCGAGGAGACGATCTCCTCCTTGCCGACCGACTGGGTGCGTCCCTCCAGCTGCGGGTGGGCGGAGGCGGTGAACAGCACCGGCACCCCGGGCTCCGCTCCGCCGGCGCCTCCTTCGGCCACCGCCGCCAGTCCGCCCGTGGGCAGATAGACGTAGGAGGAGGTGGTCTCGTCGGTGACACCGGTGATCCGCAGCGGGTGTGTGCGGGTTCCGTCCAGTGAGCGCAGGGTCAGCAGGTCCCCGGTGCCGATCCCGTACTTCTCCTGGAACGCTCCGGTCACCACGGGACCGGTGGTGGTCCCGAAGTACCGCGACTTCGGGGGCACTTCGAAGACGCTCTGGGCGGTGCCGGAGGCGTGGTAGAGGGTGCTGAGCCGGCCGGCCTCGTCGGTTTCGCGGACCGGCGGTCCCTTGCCGTCGGAGCCCTCGGAGCTGCCGGAGTCGTCGGAGCTGCCGGAGTCGTCGGGCAGCACGTACATGTGGCTGAACGGCGTCTGGTCCTCCAGCGCCTCCAGATAGGAGTCGACCGAAACCCGCAGCGAGAGCGAGAAGTTGACCAGGAACGCGACCACCAGCAGCAGCACGACGGTCGCGACGGGCTCGCGCGGGTTGCGCAGCCCGCGCACCAGCCGCAGCCGGTAGCCGGCGTCGGGCAGCCACCGCAGTCGCGCCAGCGGCAGCCGCCGACGGCGGACCGTCCTGGCGGGGCGCCCGGGGTAGAACATGCGGTGTGCGGCCCAGTTGAGCAGTGCGAGCAGCAGCCCGACCGCGAGCGACGCCAGCGCCCACGTGCCGAGGTCCACGGACATCCGCGGGTAGTCGTAGAGCTTGGCGTTGATGTCCATGGCCGGCCCGGCAGCCGCCAGCGCCACGGCCGAGGCCACCGCCCAGCCGACCAGCAGCGGCGCCAGCGGGTCCCGCAGATGCCTTGCCATGGCGCGCCGCCGGTGTCCGAGCAGGTCGAACGCCTCCAGATCGGCCGCTTCCCGTTTGCGGTTCTCGAAGTGGTGGACGGCGAGCAGGGCGAAGATGATCACGAGGAAGATCCCCAGAATGAGCAGTGCGAGATCGCGCGGCCCCTGCGAGTCGCCGATCGCCTGCTGCACCCGGGAGTTGTTCTGCACGTCGCGCACGGCCGCGGCCTCGTACGTCCCGCTCATCCGCGCGACGTCCACGGAGGAGTCCCAGAACACCGTGGTGCGGGCCGTGTCCCGCCAGTGCGCGAAGGTCTCGGCGGTGACGAAGCCGACCCCGAAGCGTTCGTGGTTCGGCTGGAGGACGATCTCGCTGTTCCTGACCGCGATGAGGTCCGGCGCCGCCGCGTAGCCCACCACGGTCAGTCGGCGCTCGCCGGCGGTGATCCGGTCGCCGAGCGCGATGCCGTGCGCCTGGGCGTAGCGCCGGTTGAGCAACAGCTCGTCGGCGGCGCGCAGTTCACGGCCGGAGACGATCTGGTGGCGGTTGATGCGCTCTCTGGGCGGTCCCAGCCGCAGCACCGAGGAGCCCGGCCCAGTGACGTCCGCCGTCCGGGTCGTCTCGTAGCCCGGGGTGCCCTCGGGCGGAACGTCCTTCCCGGACGCGGGCTCGAAATGGCCCGACTCCCGGTGGTGCGAGGCGGCGAAGTCGTCCATGCCGCGCAGCGAGGAGGTGGCAGCCACCAGGAAGGTGAGGCCGAGTGAGAGCCCCAGTGCGACGACGCCCAGCAGCACCGCCAGATCCGTCCGGTTGCGCCGCAGCCGGCGGCGGGCGCGGCGGGTGAGCAGCGTGTCCAGCCGGTCGCTCACCACTCCAGCTCCCCCGCCGGACGCGGATCGGGGACCACGGTGTCCGAGACGACCTCGCCGTCGTGCAGCCGCACCACCCGGTCGGAGATCTCGGTGACCATCTCGTTGTGCGTGATCATGACGACGGTGACACCGTTCGCGCTCACCTCCTGGAGCACACTGAGCACTTCGCCGGCCGAGGTCCCGTCCAGGGCGCCGGTCGGCTCGTCGCAGAAGAGCACATCGACGTCCCGGTTGAGCGCGCGCAGGATCGCCGCCTTCTGCTGCTGGCCTCCCGAGCACTGGTCGGGGAAGTGGTCCAGCACGTGCTCCAGCCGCCAGCGGGCGGCGAGTTCGGCCGGGCGGGCCGCCATCGGCCGGTCCAGTTCGACGTTCTCCCGCAGCGTCAGATCGCTGATGAGGTTGTACTCCTGGAAGACGAAGGCGATGTCCTCCCGGCGGAATCGCTGGGTTTCGCGCGGCGACAGCTCGTGCACCTTCGTACCGCCGACCTCCACCGTGCCCGAGTCGACGGACTCCAGCCCCGACAGGCACCGCAGCAGGGTGGTCTTGCCCGAACCGGAGGGGCCCAGGATCGTGCAGATCCGGCCGCGTTCCACGGTGAGCGAGACCCCGCGCAGCACCGCGAACTCCCTCGGGGTCCCGGCGAAGAAGGTCTTGCGGAGGGCTTCGGCGTGCAGCGCCGGCCGGAGCGAACCGGCCGGCGCCGAGGGCTCAACGCTCATCGTCGGCACGGCCGATCAGCACGTAGTGGGAGTAGTAGAGGCTGTCGGCGGGCAGCACCTCGCGGACCGCGAGACCTGCGGCGGCCAGATCGTCGCGGAAGGCGTCCCAGTAGACGACCGAACGGAAGTGCACCAGCGTGCGGTTGAGCAGCACCTCCGCCAGCAGCAGCGAGTTCCCGGTGTCCGAGGCCCAGCGCTGAATGCGCGGAGCCGGCGAACAGCGGTCGATCAGCGCCCGCTGGTACTCCTGGAAGTCGGGGAAGTACTGGCCCACCACGTAGGTGCCGCCGGGCGCGAGCAGTTCACGCACCCGGGAGTAGAACTCCACGTGCCGCGAGCGGTCCAGATAGAACAGCATGTAGCTGCTGAGGATCATGTCGAAGCGTTCCTCGGTGCGCCACTCGAAGAGGTCGGTGGAGACGATCTCCGCGTCCACCCGGCCGGCCAGCCGCCGCCTCGCCGACTCCGCCACCTTCGGGTCCAGTTCCACCCCGACCACCCGGGGTGCGGGGCGCAGCTGCGCCGGCGGCTCCAGATGCCGGCCCTCGCCGCAGCCGATGTCCAGGAACGAGGCGGGCCGCAGCCGGCGGCAGAGCTTCCGGTAGGAGCCGGAGGTGTAGAGCCGGTACGCCAGTTCACCGAGATCGGAGTAGAAGACCGATTCGAAGGAGGGTTTGACCTGCTCGTACAGGCTCATCTCCTCCAGTTCGAGGATGTAGCGGCACAGCACCATCAGGTAGTGCACGTCGTCGCGGCGCAGATGGGGCGGCGTGTCCGCGCCCCGGTCCTCCTCCAACACCCCGCCGCGGTCGACCAGTTCGCGTATTCGTCGATAGTCGGCGCGGTCGCGCCGCCAGGCGGGGGTGTCGTGGGCGGCGGGGTCCTGGGACCGCACCACGGCCGCGTAGTCGGGACGCAGCCGTGCCCGGGGCGCGCGCTGCTGGAGACGCACCACGCCCAGGTTCTCGGCGAGCTCCAGCAGATCGTGATGGATCTCCTCGGACATCCCGGTGCGCGGCGTGAGGTCCCCGTCGGGGAACTCGCGGCGGATCACCGACACCACGATGTGGCGCAGGAAACCCTTGAGGCGGTGCAGGACCACCAGCTGGAACAGGGGGCTGCTGCGCTCCCCCGCCAGGTGCGCGGCGCGGGTCAGCAGCGAGGCGATCGGACGGTGCGGAGGACGGGCGGCGAGCCGGTGCCGGGCGGCCTCCAGTGCGGTGATCTTCATGCGGCGAGCTGCTTCTCTCGGAGGGAGGCGAGGGCGGACAGGGTGTGGTCGATGTCGGCGGGCGAGTGGCCGCGGGAGACGAAGAAGCGCAGTCGCGCCTCCGCCTCGGCCACCGCGGGGTAGGTGATCGGCGCGACGAACACCCCGGCGGCGTCCAGCTCCTTCGACAGCTCCACCGCACGGGCGGTGTCACCGGTGATCAGCGGGACGATCGGGGTGCCGTCGCTCAGCCCGGTGTCGTAGCCCAGCGCCCGTACGCCTGCGAGCAACCGGGCCGCCGAGGCATGGAGTTCGTCCTGCCACTGCGGGTTGGCCGCGCTCATCCGCAGGGATTCCAGGGCCGCGGCGGTGTTGGCGGGTGTCATCCCCACGCTGAACACGAAGCCGGGCAGGTTGTAGCGCAGATAGCGCACGAAGTCGCGGTTGCCGGCGAGGTAGCCGCCGCAGCTGTTGAACGACTTGCTGAGCGTCCCCATCAGGATGTCGACACGCTCCGGGGAGATGCCGAAGTGCGAGCAGATGCCGCGGCCGGCGGCCCCCATCGTGCCGAAGGAGTGCGCCTCGTCGACCATCAGGAAGACGTCGTGCTCCTCCTTGAGCTTCACCAGCTCCGGCAGGTCGCAGATGTCGCCGTCCATGCTGTAGACGCCCTCGACGACGACCACGATGTTGCGGAACCGCGGGCGCAGCCGCTTCAGTTCGCGTGCCAGATGGCCCATGTCGTTGTGGTGGAAGGGGCGGCGCTTGGCGTCCGAGAGGAGCGCGCCCTGGATGATGCTGTTGTGGGCGAGCGAATCGTGCAGGATCAGGTCGTTCTCGCCGAAGAGGTGACCGAGCACGTTGACGTTGGTGCTGTGGCCGCCGACCTGGAGCACCGCGTCGTCGACCCCGATGAAGTCGGCGATCTCCCGCTCCAGTTCGCGGTGGAGCGGGATCTCGCCACCGATGATCCGGCTCGCGGAGACCGAACTGCCGTAGGTCTCCACCGCGGCGCGCACGGCGTCGGTGATCCGCGGGGCGCCGTTGGAGTCCAGGTAGTTGTAGCTGGCGAAGTTGACCAGCTCGCGCCCGCCGACCGAGACGCGCGCGCCGGCCACCCCCTCGTGCGGGATGAAGTACGGAAGGTGCGGCGAGGCGTCCAGGAAGGCGTTGAACGCCGTCACCGACTCCATCCGCTCGATGCCGGCCCGCTGCCGGGGCACCGCGGCGACCGGCACACCGGTCAACTGCCGGAGCGCGCCGCGCAGGGTGTCCACGGCGACGTCGTCGCGGAAGAGTTCGTGGTCGGCGCTGAGGTCTCCGAGCAGCGGGTACTTCTTCGTCATGCTCGAGATCAGGTCCATCACCATCAGGGAGTCGAAGCCGAGGTCCCTGATGAGGAGGTCGGGCCCGTGGATCTCCTCGGGCTGGAACATGCCTATCTGCGCGATGCCCTGCAGCAGGTCGTGCTCGATGTCGGACATGGTTCTCCTTCGTGTGGTGGCGGCGCGAAACGGTGGCGCCCGTGCGGTGGAGCTCGCGCCCAGCGGGCTGGGCGGTCCGGGTCGGGTCATGTGCACCCGCCGCGAACGGTGTTGACGCAGCGAGTGACGCTTGCATGACCGTGTGTGACGAACGAGGGGTGTGCGGAAGCCGTCCCGGGACGCCCGGGCAGGCAGGCACGGGGGCAGCGCGGGCCGGCACGGCGAACGGCCCGCCGGACGGAGACGGCACACGCGAACGAAAGCGGAGCGGAAACGGACGGAGTCGGACGGAGTCGGACGGAAGCGGGTGGAGAGGAGCGCCGGAAGGCCAGTCCTCACCTCACGGGAAGCAGCTCCCGCAGATAGCGCGCGGCGCCGGCCGCGCCGTCCTCCCGGGCTGCGACGGCGGCGAGTTCACGTGCGCGCTCGCGCATCGGCTCGGAGTGCAGACAGCGGCCGAGCGCACGGGCCAGCCCCGCGTGCGTCAGCGTCGCGGGCGAGAGGCGCACGGCGTTCCCGTAGCGCACACACGCCTCGACGTTGAACCGCTGCTCCAGTTGCAGGGGCAGCCCGACGAACGGCTTCCCTCCCAGGCACGCGGTCTGCACGGACCCCTGGCCGCCGTGCAGGATCGAGGCGTCGATGTACGGGCCCAGCCGATGCGCCGGAAGCAGCTCGGTGAGGTGGACGTTGCGCGGCACGCGGGCGGGGTCGTCCGGACCGAGATAGCCGCGCACCGGGGCGATCACTTCGACCGGAAGCCGTTCCAGTGCCCTCAGCAGCCGCATCAGCAGCGATCTGTTCCCCGAGCTGCCGAGCGCCAGATAGACCAACGGCCGCTTCCCCGCGGCCAGTTCGAGTACGCGCTCGGGCACCTCGCCCGGCAGCCTCGCGAAGATCGGGCCGACCATGCGGTGGTTTGCCGGCAGGCTCCGCGCGACGTCCGCACCCAGAACCGCCCCGATCTCGGTGAGCAGGTTGTGGTCCGCCTCCAGTGCGGCGAGCGTCGGCCCCGGCAGGGCGACGCCGAACTCCCTCGGCACGGTGCGAAACGCCCTGGGCTTCCACATCACCCGCGGCGCCACCGCTCTGACCAGCCCCGCCGCGGCGCGGTTGACCTCGCGCCGCACCGGCCCCCGACCCGCCAGCAGCGGCACCTCCCGCAACTGCCGCAGATGCGGCAGGGAGTACGCGTACGGCTTGGGGAAGACCAGCGGAATCCCGTACGCCCGGGCGGAGACGAAGGCGCTCATGGTCGCCCCGATCACCACCGCCTCGGCACCGAACTCCTCGTAGGCGGCAAGCTCCGCACGGACCCGGCGGCGCACCACGTCCTCGGTGAAGGGATGGCGCACCCCCTTGCCCTGGTCGACCCTGATGAGCTGTCGGGCCTCCTCGCGACTCAGCCGCGGGGAGAGGGAACGAAATCGGAATCCGGCCTCTCGAATCAGACCGGCGAACTCATCGGAATAACCGAGGAATTGAACTTCACAACCCGGCTTCGCGGTCAGATGGCGTGCGACCTCGATAGCCCTGGTGGTTTCCGCCAGATTGAATGTCTCCGGCGCGAAAACAATGCGTTGCGGCATGGCGCTGTCTCCGAAGGCGGCGGCTCCGGCGCGCGCCGGGGCGCACGACAGGAGCGGTGACGGTTCGTTGCGGAGCAGGGCACGTCCGATTGCCGTGGACGCAGCGGAAGGCGTCCGGGCAGGCACGGGCGCACCCAGCGTGGAACATGCTCGGAATGAGAACCCGTCGAATCCGTCAGCGAAGCGACACGGGCCGACCCGGCCCGACAGCGACACACCTGTGCGGTAAGCGATTGAACGGCGCAATGGATGCGCCCGTGAATTCCCTCATGAAGATCATCCCCCGTGCTCGGCGCAGCCATTGGAGTGCGCCAGATCGTGGAAATGAGCCTAACCGCCATTCCATGGTCGTCAAGGGCGATGCCGCCCCGTCTGACGGTTACTCACACGTACCTCGGCGCAATCGCAGAGCGGAATGGAAACGACCGGTCGGCGTGTCGAAAGTCCGTATTCGGCAAATCACCACGCCAGCGCGTTGCAGACAGTGCCGGGGCGATCACCGGCAAGCAGTTCGCACGCTCGAAAAGTGAGGTGCGTCACTCGTATCTCCACCAGTCGGACACGTCCGGAACACATCGCTGTACAGGCTGGTTTCAGCTGTCATGACCGCGCCCAGCGCGCTGCGGACGGGCACGCCGGCACCCGCCCGACCCGCACCCGGAGCACCCCGCGCCCGTACCCGTGCCCGCCGCCGCCCGCACGCCCGCACGGCCATGCCCGCAGTGCAGGGCACGTACCGCTACGAGTCCACGATCGTCGTCAGGAACTCCCCCACCCAGGCGAGCAGTTCACGGCCGACCAGCGGCTTGGCGCCGATGTTGCCCGGCTTGGGCCGCGGCACCAGCACCTGCTGCCGGTCCGGCTTGATCAGCGCACCCTTGTACACCCGCTTGAGCCTGAGCTCCTGACTCTCGCGCAACTCCACCGGCGAGAACCGGATGTTGGCGCCCTGAAGGGTGATGTCGGTGACGCCGCACGCACGGGCCAGCATCCGCAGCCCCGCGACCAGCAGCAGGTTCTCCACCGGCTCGGGCAACTTGCCGTAGCGGTCGGTCAGTTCCTCCCGCACCGCGGCGATGTCCGCCTCGGAGTTGGCCGAGGCGATCGCCCGGTACGCCTGGAGCCGCAGCCGCTCGCCGGGCGCGTAGTCGTGCGGCACGTGCGCGTCGACCGGCAGCTCGATCTTCACCTCCAGCGGCGGCGTCTCCTCCGCGCCGTCCTCCAACGCCGCCCGGTAGTCGGCCACCGCCTCGCCGACCATGCGGATGTACAGATCGAAACCGACCCCCGCGATGTGGCCCGACTGCTCGCCGCCGAGCAGATTGCCCGCACCCCGGATCTCCAGGTCCTTCATCGCCACGTACATGCCCGCACCCATCTCGGTGTGCTGCGCGATCGTGGCCAGCCGCTCGTGCGCCGTCTCCGTCAGCGGCTTCTCCGGCGGATAGAGGAAGTACGCGTACCCGCGCTCCCGGCCGCGCCCCACCCGGCCGCGCAACTGGTGCAGCTGGGAGAGGCCGAAGTTGTCACCGCGCTCGACGATCAGGGTGTTGGCGTTGGAGATGTCGATGCCCGACTCCACGATCGTCGTGGACACCAGCACATCGAACTTCTTCTCCCAGAAGTCCACCACCACCTGCTCCAGAGCCGACTCCGACATCTGGCCGTGCGCCGTGGCGATCCGCGCCTCCGGGACGATCTGACGCAGCCGCGAGGCCGCCCGGTCGATCGACTCCACCCGGTTGTGGATGTAGAACACCTGGCCCTCGCGCAGAAGTTCACGACGCACCGCCGCGCCGATCTGCTTCTCCTCGTACGGGCCGACGAAGGTCAGCACCGGATGCCGCTCCTCCGGCGGGGTGGTGATCGTCGACATCTCCCGGATGCCGGTGACCGCCATCTCCAGGGTCCGCGGAATCGGCGTCGCGGACATCGTGAGCACATCCACGTTGGCGCGCAGCTTCTTCAGCTGCTCCTTGTGCTCCACACCGAACCGCTGCTCCTCGTCCACGATGACCAGGCCCAGGTCCTTGAACTTCGTCGACGAGGCGAACAGCCGGTGGGTGCCGATCACCACGTCCACCGAGCCCTCCCGCAGCCCGTCCAGCACCGCCTGCGCCTCCGTGTCCGACTGGAACCGCGACAGCGCCTTCACCACCACCGGGAACTGCGCGTACCGCTCGGTGAAGGTGCCGAAGTGCTGCTGCACCAGCAGCGTCGTCGGCACCAGCACCGCGACCTGCTTCCCGTCCTGAACCGCCTTGAAAGCGGCCCGGACCGCGATCTCCGTCTTGCCGTAACCCACATCGCCGCAGATCAGCCGGTCCATCGGAACGGCCTTCTCCATATCGCCCTTGACCTCGCCGATCGTCGTCAGCTGGTCCGGCGTCTCGATGTAGGGGAACGCGTCCTCCAGCTCCCGCTGCCACGGAGTGTCCGCGCCGAAGGTGTGACCGGGCGCAGCCATCCGCGCCGAGTAGAGCTTGATCAGATCCGCGGCGATCTCCTTGACCGCCTTCTTCGCCCGGGCCTTCGTCTTCGCCCAGTCCGCGCCGCCCAACCGGTGCAGCGACGGCGCCTCGCCGCCCACGTACTTGGTGACCTGCTCCAACTGGTCCGTCGGCACGAAGAGCCGGTCGCCCGGCTGGCCGCGCTTGGCCGGCGCGTACTCCACCAGCAGATACTCGCGCGTCGCGCCCTGGACCGTGCGCTGCACCATCTCGACGTACCGGCCCACACCGTGCTGCTCGTGCACGATGAAGTCACCCGGCACCAGCGAGAGCGGGTCGATGCTCTTGCGGCGTCGCGCCGGCATCCGGGCACCCTCGCGGCCCGCCGCCTTCTGCCCGGTCAGATCCGTCTCGGTCAGGACGATCAGTCCCAACTCCGGTGCCACGAAACCCGTTTCGAGCGCGCCGCAGGACACGTGCACCACCGAGGGCACGATCTCCCCCAGCTCCGCCTCCAGCCGGGCCGGCACCCCCTCCCCGCCGAGCACCTCGGCCGTACGGGCCGCCGGACCGTGCCCCTCCGTCAGGAAGACACAGCGCCAGCCCCGCGCCAGCCACTCCTTGGTGTCCGCCAGCGCCCGCGCCGTGTCGCCCCGGTACGCCTCCGCCGCCTTCAACCGCGGCGCGAGCGTGTCCGCCTCCGGCTCGGCCTCCGCGTCGGCGGCGAACGGCGACACCGTCCACCACAGCACACCCAGCTCGCGCGCCCGGTCCCGCACATCCGCGATGCCCCACAACGAGGCGGCGTCCACATCGATCGGCGCCTCGCCGCCGCCCGCCGTCGCCGCCCACGACGCCTGGAGGAACTCCTGGCTCGTCGCGACGAGATCGGCCGCCCGGGTGCGCACCCGCTCCGGATCGCACACCACCGCCATGCTGCCCTGCGGCAACACGTCGAGCAGCAGCTCCATCTCGTCGACCAGCACCGGGGCCAGCGACTCCATCCCCTCCACCGCGATGCCCTCGGCGAGCTTGCCGAGCAGCTCCCCCAGCTCCGGATGCCGCTCCGCCAGCTCGGCCGCCCGCGCCCGCACCTCCCGCGTCAGCAGCAGCTCGCGGCAGGGCGGCGCCCACAACCCGTGCTCCGCCACCTCCAGGGAACGCTGGTCGGCGACCTTGAAGTAGCGGATCTCCTCCACCTCGTCGCCCCAGAACTCCACCCGCAGCGGATGCTCCTCGGTCGGCGGAAAGACGTCCAGGATCCCGCCGCGCACCGCGAACTCGCCCCGCTTCTCCACCAGTTCGACCCGGGAGTACGCCGCCGCCGCGAGACCGTCCACCACCTCCCCGAGGTCCGCGTCGCCGCCCGGGCGCAGCGCCACCGGAACAAGCTCACCGAGACCCTTGACCTGCGGCTGGAGCACCGAGCGCACCGGCGCCACCACCACCGAGACCGGGCCGGTCGCCGGATCGTCCGGACTCGGGTGCGCCAGCCTGCGCAGCACCGCCAGCCGCCGACCGACGGTGTCGCTGCGCGGCGAGAGCCGCTCGTGCGGCAGCGTCTCCCACGAGGGGAACTCCACCACCGAATCCTCCGGCAGCAGCGAACGCAGCGCCGCCGCCAGATCCTCCGACTCCCGCGTGGTCGCCGTGACCGCCAGCACCGTACGGCCCGCGTCGCGCGCCAGCGCCGCCACCGCCAGCGGACGCGTCGCCGCCGGGCCGACCAGATCGACATGGTGCCGGTTGCCGTCCGAAGCGGCCCGTACCGCCTCGGCCAGCGCCTCATCCCGTACGACGGCGTCGAGCAGACCGGACAAACGCATGGAACAACCCCGCTGGTAGCTGGACCGCGAACTGGAGAACGCGAGAAGGCCCGGTTCGTGAAAACCGGGCCTTCCAGCCTACGCCGACCGCGACCGCCCCCGGCACGAGCCGAAGGGCGGTCGCAGCCGGTCACGCGCCGGGGCGCGTGCTCCTCCCCCGAGGTTTCGCCGGTCGGACTTCCGGTCCGGAGCCCGACCGGTGCGCGCCGGACTCAGTCCGTCGCGATCGCGTTCAGCACGTTCATCCGACCGGCCCGGAACGCCGGCACCAGCGCCGCCACCAGACCCACCAGCGCGGCCCCCAGGAACACCGTCCCGATGGTCGGCCAGGGCACGTCCAGCACCTGGAGCCCCTCCAGCACCAGCAGCTTCTGCGCCGCCACACCCCAGGCCATCCCCAGGCCGATGCCCAGCAGCGCACCGAAGAGCGCGATCACCACCGACTCCAGCCGGATCATCCGCCGCAGCTGCCGCCGCGAGAGACCGATCGCCCGCATCAGCCCGATCTCCCGGGTCCGCTCCACCACCGACAGCGCCAGGGTGTTCACCACACCGAGAATCGCCACGATGATCGCCAGCGCCAGCAGCCCGTAGACCATGTTCAGCAGCTGCCCGACCTGGTCCTTGAGCAGCGCCTTGAAGTCGGCCTGGTCACGCACCGTGTACTGCGGGTACTCCTTCATCGCCGCCTTCAGCGCGGCGTACGCCTCGTCGGCCTCGCCGTCCTTCGCCTTCGCCAGCAGCATCATGTTCAGCGGCATCCGGTCCTTCGGCACGAAACTCTCCGCCGTCGAGATGCCCATGAACGCCACCCCGGAGTCGAGATTCGCCTCCTTGGAGGAGATCCCGCGAACCGTCAGCTCCTCACCGGCCCCCGCGTACGTGACGGTGATCCGGTCGCCGACCGACAGCCCGTGCTTCTCGGCGAACAGCTCGTCCACCGCCACACCGCCCTCGGCGAACGCCTCCGCCATGTCGCCCTCGGCCATCTTCGTCCGCACGTCCTCGGCGTAGCTGGGAGAGACCGCCGAGGCGTTGTGGTCGACCTTCTCGCCGTCCGGAAGCGTGATCTTCACCGGATCCAGCGCCC
The DNA here is from genome assembly GCF_023072595.1 of Streptomyces sp. XM4193. Lineage (GTDB taxonomy): Bacteria > Actinomycetota > Actinomycetes > Streptomycetales > Streptomycetaceae > Streptomyces. The sequence goes on along the minus strand of NZ_JALLGK010000003.1, from coordinate 359,989 downwards.
GGTACTCCGTCACGTGCTCCAGGTGCGGGGTGCCGCGCAGCCGCTCGGTCGCCGCCGGCGTGAACGTCGCCCCACCGAACCCCTGGCCCTCCATGATGAAGTCCGCGCCGACCGTGCGGTCCAGCTCGTCGGTGGCCGAGGCCACCAGCGAGGAGCCGACCACCGAAAGCGCCGCGACCAGCGCCAGACCGATCATCAGCGCCGCACCCGTGGCCCCCGTGCGCCGCGGATTGCGCAACGCGTTCCGCTCCGCGAGGCGGCCCACCGGCCCCCACACGCGCAGCACCGCCACGCTCAGCACCCGCACCACCAACGAGGCCAGCAGCGGCCCCACCAGCACAAAGCCGACCAGCGAGAAGAAGACGCCGAGCGCCAGCAGGAGCGAACCCCCGCCCGCGTCGCCCGAAGCGGCCGCCGCGACGAGACCCGCCGCACCCGCGGCCGTCAGCAACCCGCCGAAGACCGCCCGCAGCCGACTCGACCGCGCCTCCGCCGGCATCCCCACGTCCCGCAGCGCAGCCATCGGCGAGATACGGCCCGCCCGCCGCGCCGGCAGATACGCCGACACCAGCGTCACCAGCACACCCAGAGCCACACCGACCACCGGTGTCACCCAGGTGACCGTCAGATCACCGGTGCTGAGGTTCATGCCGGCCATGCCCATCAGCTTCATCAGGCCGACCGCCAGCCCCACGCCCGCGAGCACACCCACCACCGAACCGAGAACCCCCAGCAGCAGCGCCTCGATCAGCACCGACCGGTTCACCTGCCGACGACTCGAACCGATCGCCCGCATCAGACCCAGCTCACGCGTCCGCTGCGCCACCAGCATCGAGAAGGTGTTGACGATCAGGAAGATCCCCACCAGCACCGAGATCCCGGCGAAGCCCAGCAGCGCGTACTTCATCACGTCCAGAAAGCCCAGGTCGGCCTTCTCCGCCTCGGCCGTCTCCGCCTGCGTGCGCACGGTGTAGCCCTCGCCCGCCGCGAGCGCCTCGGAGACGTTCTTCTTCAGCAGCCCGTCGGTCACCCCGTCCGCCGACAGCACCGCGACACCGGTGAACACCCCCTGGCCGCCGAGCAGTTGACGCTGCACCGTGGCGGTGTCGTAGAACAGCACGGCCGCACCGGGGTTGGTCGACTCGAACTTCGCGATGCCCACGACCTCCGACTCGAACTCGCCCGGCGCCGCGATGGTCCGCAGCCGGTCGCCGACGGCGAGGCCGTGCTTGTCGGCCGTGTCCGCGTCCACCATCACCTCGGTGGGCCCGCGCGGCGGGTGCCCCTCGGTGACGGCCATCGACCGCTTGTCCAGCTCGGTCCAGTTGGAGGCGACCGTCGGGGCGCCGGTGTCCGGACTGATGCTCTCGTTGTCGGCGTCCACCACGGTGACCGCCATCGTCGAGGCCAGACCGAAGACGCTCTGCGCGCCCTGGACCTCGGACAGGTCCTTCACCAGGGAGGCGGGGACGGTTGCCGGGACCCCCGTACCCGACTGCTCGCCGCCCTCCTCCTGCTCGGGAGTGACCGTGACATTGGCGGCGGTGTCGCCGAGCAGCTTGTCGAAGGTGGTGTTCATCGTGTCGGTGAACACCAACGTGCCGCAGACGAAGGCCACCGAGAGGACCACCGCGAAACCGGAGAGGACCATGCGGCCCTTGTGCGCGAAGAAGTTCCGCAGCGAGGTGCGCAGGACGGTCATGACACCCGCCCGAAGGTGTCGAACGCCTTCATGCGGTCCAGCACGGTCTCGGCCGTCGGGCGCCACATCTCGTCCACGATCCGGCCGTCGGCCAGGTACAGCACCCGGTCCGCGTACGAGGCGGCCACCGGGTCGTGCGTCACCATCACGATCGTCTGCGACAGCTCGTCGACCGAACGCCGCAGGAAGCCCAGCACCTCCGCGCCCGCCCGCGAGTCCAGGTTCCCGGTCGGCTCGTCGCCGAAGATGATGTCCGGCCGGGACGCCAACGCCCGTGCCACCGCGACACGTTGCTGCTGACCGCCGGAGAGCTGCGCCGGCCGGTGGCGCAGCCGGCCGCCCAGCCCGACGGTCTGCACCACCTGGTCCAGCCACGCCCGGTCCGGCTTCACACCGGCGATGTCCATCGGCAGCGTGATGTTCTCCGCCGCGGTCAGAGTGGGAAGCAGATTGAACGCCTGGAAGATGAAGCCGATGTGGTCGCGCCGAAGACGCGTCAGCTTCTTGTCCTTCAGAGAGGTGATCTCCGTACCGCCGACCCAGATCTGCCCCGAACTGACCGAGTCGAGCCCGGCCAGGCAGTGCATCAGGGTCGACTTGCCCGAGCCGGACGGGCCCATGATCGCGGTGAAGGCGCCGCGGGCGATGTCGACGTCCACCCGGTCGAGCGCCACCACCCTGGTCTCGCCCGAGCCGTACGCCTTCACGAGCTGCCGGGCTCGCGCCGCAACCGCCGTGCTATCTCCGCCGCCCCCGGTCAGGGGATTCGCTACAGCCGTTGTCACGGTGACTCCTTGGTAGACGGAAGTTGTGTCGATCGGAAGGTCCGCCCCGACATCCGGTGGTTCCGGCCTCGGACTTCCGCAGGCGCGCCTCGTCGGGGCGGCCCCGGTCGTGGGGAATCCGGAGGGGAACCGATGCGTCCCCCGGTTCGTTCGAACGGACGGCTACGAGACTTCCGCAGTGGCGGTGCCCGGACCATGGGGAGAGGCACCGTCTTCGCGGTGGGGCCAGCACCACCGCGTTCGTGGTGGCCGCACCCCGTTGCAGCCATCTCCGACGTTAGGCAGAGCGGGCGCGCGGCTCGTCGTGCACCAGGACGAGAGCGTCCCCACACCTCCCCTGTGGCCTCCCCTAAGGGAGCAGCGCCCGGACACCCTGAGTCAGCCGCTCGCACACGGCGCTCCCCGCCGCCGAACAGCCGGGCAGAGGCGGGGAGTTGAGGCAGACGGACATCAGGGGCGGCGCGGTGGCACGAGCGCGGCGGCCCCGGGCACGGCGGGCGACTCCCGGGCACGGCGCGGGCATGCGGCGGTACGGCGGTACGGCGGTACGGCGGTACGGCGGTACGGCGGTACGGCGGTACGGCGGTACGGCGGTACGGCGGTACGGCGGTACGGCGGTACGGCGGTACGGCGGTACGGCGGTACGGCGGTACGGCGGGGAACGACAGAAGGCCCGGTCGGTTGACGACCGGGCCTTGCCCAAGAGCTCCGCTGCCAGGACTCGAACCCGGACTTACTGGACCAAAACCAGCAGTGCTGCCGATTACACCACAGCGGATAGCAATTCAGGCCAATCGGGCATTCAGCTCGATCCCGAGTTGGCTGCCCCCACTATGCCGCACCACCAGCCCTCGATGCGACGGTAAAGATCGGCTGATTTCAGCACAGTCACGACGAAACAACCCCGATAGTTCTCCCCCGTGTTGCCCCGACCGGTCTTCGGGTTGTGCCGTTTGAGGGTCGTGGGAGCCAGCCGCGACACCGCGACGCCGACCTCCTCGGCCCAGTAACGCTCGGCCGCCGCCACATCCGCACGCTCGTGGATCATCAGACGGAAGGTGAGCCGTTCCCTCTCCACGCCCAGCAGATCGAGCCACCGCAGAAAGAGCGCGATCATTCCCGGATCGCTGTTGACGAAGCGCACCCGCTCACTCGGCCGGTGCGGTTTGCTCTTCGCGCCTTCGGCCCAGTACAGGCCGACACCCACCAGGAACAGCTCACGGTCGCTCAACAGCCCCACCTCGGCCGCCGATTCGACCCTGACACGTTCGCGTTCCCGCGCCCGCTCGGCTCGGTGCGGGCCCCAGCGCGCCTCGCTCATCCGCCGCAGCCGCTCCGGCGGGGTCGGCGGCTTGGGAAGATCGCGCACCCACAGCGAGACGGAGCTCTTGGAGACTCCCAGCGCCGCAGTGATCTCGTCGTACGTCCTGCCCTGCGCGCGGAGTCCGCGGGCGCGGGCGCGGAGTTCGTCCTTGGCGTTGGGGCGCCTGCTCCCCACCGGGGGCGGCTCGCCCGCGAGCAGCGCGGTGAGCGTCGAATTGCCGGGGACGCCCAGTCGGTCGCGGATCTCGCGGCGGCTGAACCCGGCGCGGCGCAGGGCGACGGCCCGGGCGCGAAGCTCCCCGTCCGCGCCTGCGGAATGGTCGGATCCCGTGTCGGTTTCGGGGTGCCCGCCGAAGGTGCGAGACGTGGGAATCATGACCCCACAGTGGCGCGGAAGCGTGTTGTCGGGAATCGAATGCCCGCTCGCTTCACCGTTACGGGCGAGGAATGCCGAATTCCACTTCAGGTTGAAGAGTGAACAGATTTTCCCCTCCGTACATCAGTGCGGGCCGCGCGAAATCCGGTTGCCCGCCGCCGTAGGCTGACCCGTATGAGCGAGACGGGGGACGAGGTCCGCACCCGCACCGCGGAGGGTGCGTCCGGCCTGCTGTGGTGGGACCGGCGGCGCAGCGCCGTGCTGGATGTCACGCTCGCCCTGCTGTCGATGGTCGAATGCGCTTTCGAGGGCCGGGCATTCGCGGGCGAGGCCGATATCCCGGTGGCCGCGGGCATCGCGCTCGGCCTGGTGGTCGGCAGCACTCTGGTGCTGCGGCGGCGTTTCCCGATCGCGGTGGTGCTGATCACGATCGCGATCATTCCGGCCGAAATGGGCTTTCTGCTCTCTCTGGTGGGCCTCTACACCCTGGCCGCCTCCGATGTGCCGAGGCGGATCATCGCGCTGTTGACGGGAATGCAGCTCGTCGGCGGTCTGATCGTGGTCTACCTGGACCTGCGCAGTGATGTCGGTCCACAGCTGTCGAGCGACTGGTTCGTCTTCTTCGCGGCGGCCACTCTGACGCTCTCCACCGTCGTGCCGCCCGCGCTGCTCGGAATGTACGTCGGCGCGCGGCGGCGGCTGGTGGAAGCGCTGCGGGAGCGGACCGACGGCCTGGAGCGCGAGTTGCTGCTGCTCGCCGAGCGCGCGGAGGAGCGCGCCGAGTGGGCGCGGGGCGAGGAACGGGCGCGCATCGCACGGGAGATGCACGATGTGGTGGCCCACCGGGTGAGCCTGATGGTGGTGCACGCCGCGGCGCTCCAGGCGGTTGCGCTGAAGGACCCAGAGAAGGCGTCGCGCAACGCGGCGCTGGTGGGCGACATGGGCCGGCAGGCGCTGACCGAACTGCGCACGATGCTCGGGGTGCTGCGTTCGGCGGACGGGCTGTCGGCGGTCGGCGCCACCGCCGCGACACCGGCCGCGGCGGAGCGGCCGTTGGCGAAGGTGGCGGAGTACGCCGCGGCGGCGGCCCAGCGCGAGTCGACCGCGGCGGCGGGCCCGCGGCTGGGCGAACTGGAGCAGCTGGTGGAGCAGTCCCGGGCGGCGGGCATGCGGGTGGAGCTCTCGGTCGAGGGCGAGGTGTGCGGTTTCGCGGCGGTCGTGGAGCAGACCGCGTTCCGGGTGGTGCAGGAGGCGCTGACCAATGTCCACAAGCACGCCGGCGGCGCGCGCACGCGGGTGCGGTTGGCGTACCGCGGGACGGAGGTGGCGGTGCAGGTGGAGAACGAGTCGCCGGTCTCGGCTGCCGATTCGGGGCTTCCGAGCGGCGGCAACGGGCTGTTGGGGATGAAGGAGCGGGTGACGGCGCTGGGCGGCGGTTTCGTCTCGGGGCCGACGGACAGCGGCGGTTTCCGCGTCTCCGCGGTGATCCCGGACGTGACGGACGCCGGTACGGACGCGTAGGGGGCGGGCGGGCAGCAGTACCGGCGCGCCGGAGCACGGTCCGCGTACGGGTGGGCGCGGGGACACCGGGCTTCGAACCGGGCGCTCGCCGGGCGGCCGGGCACGCCCCGCCGAGCGCCGGGCTGGAGGCCGGGCGCGCCGGGCAGGTCGGGCGCGCCGGGCACGCCCCGCCCCGCCGGGCAGGTCGGGCGCGCCGGTCCGGAGCGGCGGGTCGGGGCGGGGCGGGGTCAGACGGTCTCGGCGAGGGTGAGTCGGGCCGGGCGCACGCCGTCCACCAGGGTGGTGAGCGCGGTCTCGATGTCCGCGCCGAGGTAGTAGTCGCCGCTGTGGTCGAGGCTGTAGACGCGTCCGTCGATGTCCATGGCGAGCAGTGCGGTGCCGTGGGTGGCGGGGTGTTCGCCGCGTTCCGCCCCGAGCGGCGCGATCTCGGTGTCGAGCGCGCGGCCGAGTTCGGTGAGGGTGCGGGCCCAGTAGAGGCCGTGAGCGGGGTCGACGACGAAGGGGGTCGGCGCGATCTGGCGGCCGGGTGCGGTGGGGACGAGCAGGAGCCCGCCGAACTCGGCCCAGGCTTCGACGGCGGCGGGGAAGAGGGCGTGCCGGTGGCCTCCGGGCGAGGTGTGGGCGCGCAGGGTGTCGGCCCAGATCTCGGCCTGGCGCATGTCGCGGCGGCCCGGCTGCCAGCCGGCGGCGCGCAGTGCCGCGTCGGCGGCGACGGAGAAGCGTGTGGTCATGTCGCGGTGGATGGGTCGACGGCGCGTACGCCGAAGTGGTCGAGGAGTGCGCTGCAGGAGCGGCACGGTGGAGCGTAGCTGCCGTGGAGCGGGTCGCCCTCCTCGCGGAGGTGGCGCGTGGTGAGTCGGGCGCCCTTGAGTGCGCGGCGGGCTTCGGCGGGGGTGAGGGGTTTGCGGGCGGCGCGCCGGCTGCGGGCCTCGTCGGCGGCGGTGAGGCAGCGGGTGAGCAGCAGCGCCTCGGGGCAGCGGCCGGCGTGGCGGGTGCGGTCGGCTGGGTCGAGTCCGTCGAGTACCTCCTGCACCAACGGGTGGTGCGCGGGCGGGAGTTCGGACCGGCTCGCGGTGCTGGTGAGGGTCTCGCCGTCGGTGGTGAGTGCGGAGGCGGTGGTGGGCAGGATTCCGTCGCGGCGGTGGTGCAGGGTGGGGGCCGGTCTGAAGGTGTCGGTCCTGCCCCAGCTGATGCGGGGGTCCCCGGTGTGCTCGGCGACGTGCATGGAGCGGTGCCTCCTGTGGTGCCCGCGGACGGTGTGGTGTGCGGGCCGTGCTGGTTTCGTCCGGTGCTGCTTGGTGTGCGTGGGGTGCGAAGCGTGCGGTGCGTGTCGGGCGTGGTGCGTGTCGGGTGTAGTGCGTGTCGGGCGTGGTGCGTGCGGTGCGTGTTGGCCGCGGTGCGGGTGCCGGTGGTGCGCGGTGGCGCGGGGTGGTGTGCGCCCGGCTCCGGTGGACGATCCCGTGTGACGGAAGTGGCCCGTGGTGCGGTCAAGTCGATCCGACTGTGCCAAAGCTTCGGACTTTTTCGTAGTCGGGCGCGGTACCGCCCTTGTACCGCTTCGGTGACAGGGGAGGGCCGCGGAGTGGCAGGGTAGGCGGTGAAGGCCGCGAAGGTGGAGAAGCGGGCCCACGCCTTAGGCTGTTCGGGACAGCTGTGCCCACCTCGGGGCAGCCGTATCCACCAGGGAGTCCGCATGACGACAGGTCGGCTCGGGCAGCATCCTGCCGCGCCGCCGAACGGGACCTACGCCGGCCAGCTCGTGCGGTTTCCCGACCCCGTGAGAGCCGCCCGGTACGACCAGGGTGTGCGGGTGGACGCGGCCGGGTCCCCGGTGTTCTCCCCGTACGCGCGCGCGGCGGCGGAGGTGGCGGAGCCGCCCGAGGGTTTCGGGGTGGACGAGCTGCGGCTGACGGACTACGTGTCGGCGAACGCCGCGCTGCACGCCTCCGGGCACGAGTTGTGGCGCGGTCTGCCGTCGGTGGCCACTCCGCACGGCTTCTCCTGGCACCACGTGCTGGGCAGCCGTCGGTTGGAGTTGGTGCCGGCCGAGGTGAAGGCGCTGCTGCGGCACCACGCGGGGCTGGCGACCGCGGTGGTGGACCACACCAAGCGGGGCACCCGGCCGCTGGAGGCGACCCGGCCGGTGCGGTTCGAGGTGCCGCGGGAGCCCGCGGTGCCGGAGGAACGCGTCGTGCACGCCGAGGAGTTGCTCGGCTACCGGCTGCCGGGCGCCTACCGGTCCTTCCTCAAGGCGGCCGGCGGGCACGCTCCCGCCGGAGTGGCGCTCGACCCCGAGCTGGGGATGCTGCTGGACCAGCCGTTCTTCACGGTGCGCGAGGAGTCGGCGGTGGACGACCTGGTGTACATCAACAAGTGCCTGCGCGATCACCTGACGAAGGACTACCTCGGGGTGGCCTTCGTACAGGGCGGTGTGCTGGCGGTGAAGGTGCGCGGCGAGGGCATCGGCTCGGTGTGGTTCAGTCCGTACGACGACGCGCGCGACCGGGACGGGGTGCCGATGCCGGAGCGGATGGCGGAGCTGCTGCTGCCGTGCGGCGCGGACTTCGACGCGTTCCTGCTGCGGCTCGCGGGCAATCCCCCGGAGCTGGAGACCGTGGCCGACCTGATGGTGGACGGCGGCTTCGCCCGCGCCGTCCCGGTGGAGGGGTGAGGGCTGATGGTGACACTCGCACAGGCGCGCGAGCGCGCCGAGCACTGGGTCAACGGCGGTGTGCCGGCGTACCAGCACCGTGAGGTGCAGGTGCTGGAGTTCGATCTCGGCTACGTGGTGTGGGCGCAGGACCGGGCGGACGGTCCGACCTCCGACGGCGGTGCGGCACGGCTGGTGATCGCGCGGGACAGCGGCGATACGACGCTGTGGCCGGCGCTGCCGCCGGAGGAGGTGGTGCGGCGGTACGAGGAGTCCTACGGTTCCGGGGCCGCCGCGCCTCCGGCGCCCGAGCCGCCGAAGCGGGTGGATCTGGAGTCGACGTCCTTCCTGCTGTCGCCGCCGGACTGGTTGCAGGAGGCCGCGGACCGGATGGGCGTCCCCGACAACCGCACGGGTACGCGCAGCCCGGCCGGCTCGTCCACGCCCGCGGGCGCCGACTCCGGTACGGGTGCCGGTTCCGGTACGGGCGCCGACTCCGGTGCGGGCACGGGCGGTTGGGGCAGCGGGCCGGTCCTGTCGACGCCCCCGCCGTCCGCCGGCCCCGCGCCCGCGACACCGCCGCCGTCGATGCCGCCTGCCGCGCCCCCGCCCGCCACACCTCCGCCCGCCGCGCCGCAGTCCGCGCCCGCGACGCCGCCGCCCGCCGCCTGGTCCTCGCCGTCCTCCGGCGCGGTCTCCTGGGCGGACACCTCCGATTCGGGTTCGGGCCCCTCGGTCGCGCCGCCGGCGACGGTCTTCGCGCCGCCGATCAGCGGCAGCGACCAGGACGAGGACGAGGGCGGGCAGACCGCCGACGGCCGGTACAGCACCGAGGCCAAGACACAACTGCTGCCGGACGGCAGCGGCTTGCCGGTGACCCGGCTGTCACCCGCGTACAAGCGGTCCGACGCGCCGGACCAGCCGTCTCAGCCCGCTCCGCAGGCGCCACCGGCCGAGTCCCCGCAGGCTGCCCCGGCGCCGGGGCCGGCCGACTCCGGCGAGCCCCCGGCGGGTTCGGGTGCTTCCGACAGCGGACCGGGCGGGGTGCACCACGCGGCGACGATGCTCGCCGACCCCGGGATGATGGCCGGCGGCACACCCCCGCCCGCACCGCCCGCCCCTTCCGCAACGGGCGACGCGGCGGACATGGCGGACATACCGACCAGCGGTGCGCCGCGTCCGGCGCCCCCGGCGCCCGGACGCACGGCGCGGCCGTCGCGCGGGGCGGGCGGACGCTCCGTGCCGCCCCCGCCCAGCGCTCCGGGCACCCCGGGCGCCCGGCCGGCGGCGGGCAGCCCGTCCGGCGCGCCGGGCGCAGCCGCGGCCGGAAAGGCGTACGAGCCCACGCAGTTGGTGTCCGCCGACGAGGTGGCGAGCCAGGGCGGGCAGGGGCTCCAGCCCGGCCAGGGCACCGCTCCCCCGCCCGCCGACCCCTCGTCCGGCGGTTCGGGCGGGGTGCACCACGCGGCGACGATGCTCGCCGATCCGGGTGCGACCGGTGGCCCGCAGCCGCCGTCGCCGCCCAACTCCCCCGGTGCGCCGGGTGGTTCGGGCGGCGTCCACCACGCCGCGACGATGCTCGCCGGACCGACCGGACCTGCCGGACCGACCGGCCCCGCCGGGCCCCCGCAGGGACACGGCCAGCACGGGCAGCACGTACAGCACGGGCAGTCCGGCCACCACCCGCAGCCGCCCCAGGGCGGCTACCAGCCGCAGGCGGGGCAGCCGCTCGTCGGCCCCGGGTACATGGCGGTGCTCACCTACCGCGCTCCGGACGGCAGCGAGCAGAAGCTCATCCGTCGAGCGGCGCCCGGGCTGCCGCACCCCGAGTGGCAGATCATGCAGGAGCTGCGCGGGATGAACATTCCGCCGGAGCAGGTCCTGGAGCTGCACACCGAGCTGGAGTGCTGCGACCTGCCCGGTGGCTACTGCGCGCGCATGGTCAAGGAGGCCTGGCCCCAGGTGCGGATCTCGCACACCGCTCCGTACGGGCGCGACCACGCCTCCCGGCAGCAGGGCATGCGTCATCTGGTCGAGCACCAGGGCGAGTTGCACCAGGTGGCGGACGCGCCCGCTCGGCACGCGCCGGTGCGGGCTGCGCTGATGCCGGTGCAGCAGGCACCGCCGATTCCGCTGGACGGAATCGGGCACGAGTTGGGCCAGGCGTTCGGGCAGGGGATGTTCCGCTTCGACCAGATGGCGGTCTCCCGGCAGGGCGTGCCGGACGTGGTGGCGCAGACGCTGATGTGGTCCGGACTGCCGCTGGAGGTGCCGCCGTTCTTCTGGGCGCAGGCGCAGCCGGGGCGGCCGATACCGACGTTGGCGGAGCTGGCGCAGGAGCGCGGCGTGCAGCCGGGCTCGGACGCGGGTTCGTACTTGGTGATGGGCAACGACTACGGGCGCCAGATCTGTGTGCAGTACGGCACGGCGCACATCGTGGCGGTGCCGCTGGAGGGCTCGCCGGACGGACAGCCGGCGACGCCGCAGTTCGTCAACACGGGCCTGCCGGAGTTCGCTCGTTCGTTGGCGATGCTGGGCCGGATGTGGCCGCTTCGGTACGGGCTCACACCGGACCAGGCGGGCCGCTGGACGGTGGACTTCCAGCAGCAGTTGGCGGCTCTGGACCCGGCGGCGCTGGGTTCCACCGAGACCTGGTGGTCGGTCATCCTCGAACAGCTGTGGGACGGCCTGCTGTAGGCGCGCACGCCGCGGCTCCACCGCTAACTCCACTGCGCCGCACCCCGGTTGCCGCCGAGACACACCCGCGGCGACCGGGGTGCCGTACGTGTTCGGGGGCCGCTGATGCCCCATCCTTGGAGACCGGTTAGGCCGTACTGTCACGCTATGGGCGAATCGCACCCTCTGTGGGTTCTGCCCTGTTGCGGGGAGGCGGCGCAGTCGTCCAGGTGAGGGGCTCGCATTGGCTTCGGATCAGTCTCCGCACGGGTTCTCGGTGGTACGCGGCCGTGGTTACCGGCCCGCGCAGGTCGACGAGCGGGTGGCGGCGCTGGAGCGGGAGTGCGCGGAACTGCGGGAGCAGGAGGGCCGACTCGCGGTGCTGGCGCGGGAGTTGACGGAGGAGACCGAACGTCTGCGCGGCGCGGTGGCGACCCTGCCCGAGCCGACCTTCGAAGCGCTCGGCGGGCGCGCGCGGGCGCTGCTGCGCGAGGCGGAGGCCGAGGCGGCCGGGATCGCGCGGGCGGCGGCGGCCGACGCGGCGGAGCAGCGGGCGGCGGCGCGCGAGGACGGGCAGTCCCGGTGCACCCGGGCGGAGGAGGCCGCCGAGTGCCGGCGGGCGCAGGCCCGGGCTCGGGCGAAGGACGCGGTGCGGCAGGCCCGGGCGGCGGCCCGGGAGGCGCTGGCCGTGACGCGGGCGGACGCGGCGGAGACCGAGGAGTCGGGACGGGCGCGGGTGGCGGAGGCGCGCCGCCGGGGCGCGGCGCTGCTGGCCAACCAGCAGCGCGAGCACCGCGAGCGCTGGGAGGCCCTCGTCCGGGAGTTGTCGCGCCGGGAGGTGGAGGGGCAGGCACATGTCTCGGCCCTCACCGAACGCGGCGAACGGGCCTGGGCCGCGGCCCGGCGCGCGTACGCGGAGGCCGAGGAGAGCGCCCGGCACCAGCGCGAGGACGCCGAGGCCCGGGCCGCCGAGGTGCTGACCGAGGCGGCGGCCCGGGCCGAGCTGGTACGGGCCGAGGTGGAGCGTTCGCAGCGCCGCAGCACCGAACGCCGTGCCGAGCTGAACGGCCATCTGCGGTCCGTGCAGGGGATGTTGGCCGAGCTCTCCGGCCGTCCGGCCCGCCGAACGGTCGGCGCCGACCACCGCTGAGCGCGCTCCCCCGGTCGACCGGCCCACCGACCGGCCCCCGCAGCGCCGCCGACCGCGCGCCGCCGCGCCACCGGTTCGCGCCGGCACCGCACGCCCCGGTTCGCGCCCCACCGCACGCCCCGCTCGTACCCCGGCCGACGTGGCGCCGATGCGCGCCGCACGCCTCCTCGCGTCCCGCGTCCCCCGCGGCGGGCGGGCGGTGCGCGGCGCCCCGCGCACCGGCCGTGCGGCGGCGCGCACCGGTGCAGGCCAGCGCCGGGCGGGGCGGGTTCGGCCGGTATCCTGCGGGTGACATTCACCCGAAGCCGAAGGGCATCCCTGTGAGCGCCAAACGCCCCGCAGCCGTCGTCGTCCTCGCCGCGGGTGAGGGGACCCGTATGCGGTCGACGAAGCCGAAGGTCCTGCACGAGATCTGCGGTCTCTCCCTCGTCGGCCATGTGGTCGCCGCCTCCCGCGAACTGGACCCCGAGCACCTGGTGGTGGTCGTCGGTCACGCCCGGGAGGAGGTCTCCGCACACCTGGGCGCGCTGGACGGCGAGGTGCGCACGGCCGTTCAGGACCAGCAGAACGGCACGGGGCACGCGGTGCGGATGGGGCTGGAGGCGCTGGCCGCCGAGGGGGTGCGCCCGCGCGGGACGCTCGTCGTCGTGTGCGGTGACACCCCGCTGCTCACCGGCGCCACGCTGCGTTCGCTCGCCGAGACCCACGAGAGCGAGGGCAACGCGGTGACGGTGCTCTCCGCGGAGGTGCCGGACGCCACCGGCTACGGGCGCATCGTCCGCGCCGAGGACGGCAGCGTCACGGCGATCGTCGAGCACAAGGACGCCGACCGGGCGCAGTTGGCGATCCGCGAGATCAACTCCGGGGTGTTCGCCTTCGACGCGGAGCTGCTGGGCGACGCCCTGGGCAGCGTGAGCACGGACAACAGCCAGGGCGAGGAGTACCTCACCGACGTGCTCGGCATCCTGCGCGAGGCCGGGCACCGGGTGGGGGCCTCGACGGCGGGCGACCACCGGGAGATCGCCGGCATCAACAACCGGGTCCAGCTGGCGCAGGCGCGCAGGCTGCTCAACGACCGCCTGCTGGAGGCGGCGATGCTCGCCGGCGTGACCGTGGTCGACCCCGCGAGCACCTGGATCGACGTGCGGGTCACCGTCGAGCCGGACGCGGTCGTCCACCCGGGCACCCAACTCCTGGGCCGCACCCACCTGTCGGCCGGCTGCGAGGTCGGACCGAACACGAGGCTGACGGACACCGAGGTCGGCGAGGGTGCGACGGTGGTCAACACCGTCGCGGTGCAGAGCCGGGTCGGCGCCGGAGCGGGAGTGGGTCCGTACGCCTATCTGCGCCCGGGCACCTCGCTGGGGCCGGGGGCGAAGGCCGGGACGTACGTGGAGATGAAGAACGCCACGATCGGCGAGGGCACCAAGGTGCCGCATCTGAGCTACGTGGGCGACGCGACGATCGGCGACCACACCAACATCGGTGCGGCGAGCGTCTTCGTGAACTACGACGGCGAGGCCAAGCACCACACCACGATCGGATCGCACTGCAAGACCGGCTCGGACAACATGTTCGTGGCTCCCGTCTCGGTCGGCGACGGCGCGTACACCGCGGCGGGTTCGGTCATCACCCGGGACGTGCCCGCCGGTTCGCTGGCGGTGGCGCGCGGCCAGCAGCGGAACATCGAGGGCTGGGTCGCGCGCAAGCGTCCCGGCAGTGCGGCGGCGCAGGCGGCCGAGTCGGCCCGGGAGCAGGGCGGTTCGGACGGCGTTCGGCAGTCCTGACGGTGCGGTGCGGGCCGGGTCGCACAGCGGGCACACGCCCCTGTGCGGCCCGGCCCGAGTGCGGAGGCGGGCGGGTGCACGGACCTCTGTCGCACGGCCGCCGTTCGCACAAGTGCCCTGATCACGCGGGCCGTCAACCTGATCGGACAGTTGCGAGAGTCACTGTCCCGAGCAGCCATTGCGCCCCCTGGCGCGGCGACCGAGGGCGTACGGTGAGAAGCGCACACTCAGCAGAACTCAAGGAGACGGTGCAGTGACCGGGATCAAGACGACCAGCGAGAAGAAGCTGATGCTCTTCTCCGGCCGCGCCCACCCGAAGCTCGCGGAGGAGGTCGCCCAGGAGCTCGGGGTGGACCTGGTCCCCACGAAGGCGATCGACTTCGCCAACGGCGAGATCTACGTGCGTTTCAAGGAGTCGGTGCGCGGCGCCGACTGCTTTCTGATCCAGAGCCACACCGCTCCGATCAACAAGTGGATCATGGAGCAGCTGATCATGATCGACGCCCTCAAGCGGGCGTCGGCGCGCAGCATCTCCGTCGTCATCCCCTTCTACGGCTACGCCCGCCAGGACAAGAAGCACCGCGGACGCGAGCCCATCTCCGCCCGGTTGATGGCCGATCTGCTGAAGACGGCCGGCGCCGACCGCGTGGTGAGCGTGGACCTCCACGCCGACCAGGTCCAGGGCTACTTCGACGGGCCCGTCGACCACCTCTTCGCACTGCCGGTGCTGACCCAGTACATCGGTGAGCGCGTGGACCGCGAGAAGCTGACCATCGTCTCCCCGGACGCCGGCCGTGTGCGTGTCGCCGACCGCTGGGCCGACAAGCTCGGCGCCCCGCTGGCGATCGTGCACAAGCGCCGCGACCCGGACGTGGCGAACCAGGTGACCGTCCACGAGGTCGTGGGCAACGTCAAGGACCGGGTGTGCGTGCTGGTCGACGACATGGTGGACACCGGCGGCACCATCTGCGCCGCGGCCGACGCCCTGTACGCCAACGGCGCCGAGGAGGTCGTGGTCACCGCGACGCACGGCATCCTCTCCCACCCCGCGCCCGACCGGCTGAAGAACTCCAAGGTCAGCGAGTTCGTCTTCACCAACACCCTGCCCACTCCCGAGGAGTTGGACATCGACAAGATCACCGTGCTGTCGATGGCGCCGACCATCGCCCGCGCGGTGCGCGAGGTGTTCGAGGACGGGTCGGTCACCAGCCTCTTCGAGGAGGAGGAGCGCTGAGCGCCCCTTCTTCCGCGAGTACCGCCGCGAGCAGCACCGCCGTCGCGCGACAGCCGCGCACAGGCACCACCGACCGGGGTCGGGACGTTCGGGAGACCGAGCGGACCGGCCCCGTTCGCTTGCCCCGGGGCCGGATTGGGTGTACTGGGCGGCGGCGGGTACGATGCGAGACGTTGCTCGGCGAGGGATGCCGGTCCCGCGGACACCGCGGACGGCGATCCGTTATCGACGCGCTCTTCGCAGCAAGGTCTGTCGTGGGCCGGGTGACGCCGCAGGTCCTTCGACAAGACACGAGGAGCGTTCCCATGGCTGACGCGAAGATCAAGGCCACCGTCCGCAGCGAGTTCGGCAAGGGCTCCGCCCGCCGTCTGCGCCGTGCCGAGCTGGTCCCCGGCGTGATCTACGGTCACGGCACCGACCCGATGCACGTCGCCATCCCCAGCTACGACCTGATGATGGCCCTCAAGACCTCCAACGCCCTGATCTCCCTGGACATCGAGGGCAAGCAGGAGCTGGTCATCCCCAAGGCGATCCAGCGCGAGGCCATCCGCGGCTTCCTGGTCCACATCGACCTCCTCCTGGTGAAGAAGGGCGAGAAGGTCAACGTCGAGGTCCCGGTCCACGCCGAGGGCGACCTGGGCCCCGGCCAGCACCTGCTCGAGCACGTGCTCAGCGCGCTGCCGGTGATCGCCGAGGCGACCCACATCCCCGACGGCATCACCGTCTCCGTCGAGGGCCTGGTCGCCGGCGACAGCATCCAGGCGAAGGACATCAAGCTGCCCAAGGGCACCGAGCTGGACGTCGAGGACGAGACCGTCGTCCTGCAGGTCCTGGCCGCGCAGGCCGAGGAGCCGGCTGCCGAGACCGACGAGTCCGAGGCTGCCGCGGAGTAGTTCCGCGCCCGGGCCCCGCGCGACCGCAGACTGGTCGCGCGGGGCTCTTCGTCCGCGGCGGTGCCCCTCCGACGGCGCCGCCGGAGCGCGGAGCAGCCGCCGCCCCGCGGACGCGTACACCCTTCACTTCCGCAACCCCATCGGGAGCACACGCGATGAGCGAGACGTCCACCGGTCCCTGGCTCGTCGCGGGGCTCGGCAACCCCGGCCCGCAGTACGCGGGCAACCGGCACAACGTCGGCTTCATGGTCGCCGACCTGCTCGCCGAGCGGATGGGCGGCGCCTTCAAATCGCACAAGGCCTCCCGTTCGCAGGTGTTGGAGGGCCGCATCGGCACGCCGGGCGTGGACAGCACACGGGTGGTGCTCGCCAAACCGATGTCCTTCATGAACGTCTCCGGCGGCCCGGTCGCCTCGCTGCTGGACTTCTACAAGGTGGACCTGTCCCGACTGGTCGTGGTGCACGACGAGTTGGACATCCCGTACGGCACGCTGCGGCTGAAGAAGAGCGGCGGCGACAACGGGCACAACGGTTTGCGCTCGCTCACCAAGACCCTCGGCCCCGACTACCACCGCGCCCGGTTCGGCGTCGGCCGGCCGCCCGGCCGGATGGCGGTCGCCGACTACGTGCTCAAGGACTTCTCGGGCGCCGAGCGCAAGGAGCTGGAGTACCTGGTCGACCGTACGGCGGACGCGGTGGAGACGCTGCTCACCGCCGGCCTCGAACGGGCCCAGAGCACCTACAACTCCTGAGCGGCAGCGGGCCAGGCGCCCCCGCCCGCGCGTGCGGCACACGTACCTGCCCCGCCGCGCACCCGCCACGCGACGCCGCCCGCGCGGGGCTCATGCCTTGCGGTGGCCGATCAGCCTCGGTTTGGGCTCCAGCCCGTCCAGCCCGTGCCAGGCGAGGTTGACCAGATGCGCGGCGACCTCGGCCTTCTTGGGCTTGCGCACGTTGAGCCACCACTGGCCGGTCAGCGCCACCATGCCCACCAGCGCCTGCGCGTACAGCGGCGCGAGCTTCGCGTCGAAGCCGCGCGCCTTGAACTCCAGACCGAGGATGTCCTCGACCTGGGTGGCGATATCGCTGATCAGCGAGGCGAAGTTGCCGGTGGTCTGGGTCACGGGCGAGTCCCGCACCAGGATCCGGAAACCGTCCGTGTGCTGCTCGATGTAGTCCAGCAGTGCGAACGCCGCCTGCTCCAGCAGCTCCCGCGGATGGCCGGCCGTCAGCCCCTCGGTCACCATGTCCAGGAGCTGCCGCATCTCCCGGTCGACCACGACCGCGTAGAGGCCCTCCTTGCCGCCGAAGTGCTCGTACACCACCGGCTTGGAGACCCCGGCCTTGGCCGCGATCTCCTCGACCGAGGTGCCCTCGAAGCCGCGTTCGGAGAAGAGGACCCGGCCGATGTCCAGCAGTTGTTCTCGCCGCTCCTTGCCGGTCATGCGCCTTCTGGCGCGCCGCGAGGAGGTCTTGGTCATGTCGGTGCTGCCGCTTCCTCTGTCGTCACTCGCCACAGGTCTCATCATGCCGTCTGCCGGTACGTGGTCCCAGCCGGTTTCCCCCGCCGTCCGGACACCGGGCCGCCGCGCCGCCTCCGGGACGGTCCACCGGCTTCGGTCGCGGGGCGGCTCGACGGGCAGGTCATAGGGCCCGGGGACGTGTCGTGGCGGCGCGGGCGGGTACCGCCTGATGGACTGCCGGGGTGTCCGCGGGACGCGCCGCCTATCCTTGGGACCTTGGGGCGTCGGACAGCGCGGTCCGCGACCTGCCACAAGCGAACGAAGCGACCCGTGGCGCCCGGTGGAGGTACCGGGAGGCGCGTTCCGGGGTACGCCGGGCGGCACTTTCCGGCGTACGGCCCGCAGCGCACCTCCGACGGCCGGCCGCGCGGGTGCCGTTGAGCCGTCGATATGCGCAAGGAGCCGCACCCCATGAGCAGTGCCGACCGCACGCAGAGCTTCCCCGACCCGCGCGATCGAGAGCACACAGACCCGGCGGACGGTCCGGAGAACCCGGAGACCGTCGAGGACACCACCGCGCTGCGCGCGGACATCCGCAGACTCGGCGATCTGCTCGGCGAGACACTCGTACGGCAGGAGGGACCCGAGCTGCTGGAGCTCGTCGAGCGCGTACGGGCGTTGACGCGCAGCGACGGCGAGGCGGCGGCGGCCCTGCTGGGCGAGACCGACCTGGAGACGGCGGCCAAGCTGGTCCGCGCGTTCTCCGTCTACTTCCATCTGGCGAACGTCACCGAGCAGGTGCACCGCGGCCGCGAGCTGCGCGAGCGCCGGGCGACCGAGGGCGGGCAGCTGGCCCGTACCGCGGACATGCTCAAGGACGCCGACCCCGCGCATCTGCGGCAGACGGCCAACAACCTCGGCGTACGGCCGGTGTTCACCGCCCACCCGACCGAGGCGGCGCGCCGCTCGGTCCTGACCAAGCTGCGCAAGGTCGCCGAGCTGCTGGAGGGCGCGGGCACTCCGGGCGCGGCCGACAGCCGCCGCACCGATCTGCGCCTCGCCGAGAACATCGACCTGATCTGGCAGACCGACGAGCTGCGGGTGGCCCGCCCGGAGCCCGCCGACGAGGCGCGCAACGCGGTGTACTACCTCAGCGAGCTGCACCGCGGCGCCGTCGGCGACCTGCTGGAGGACCTGGCCGACGAACTGGAGCGCGCCGGGGCCCCGTTGCCGCCCGACGCCCGCCCGCTGACCTTCGGCACCTGGATCGGCGGCGACCGCGACGGCAACCCGAACGTCACCCCGCAGGTCACCTGGGACGTGCTGATCCTCCAGCACGAGCACGGCATCACCCAGGCGCTGGCCCACATCGACCAGCTGCGCGGAGCGCTGTCCAACTCGATCCGCAACTGCGGCGCCACCCAGGAGTTGCTGGACTCCCTCCAGACCGACCTCGACCGGCTCCCGGAGATCACCCCGCGCTACAAGCGGCTGAACGCCGAGGAGCCCTACCGGCTCAAGGTCACCTGCATCCGGCAGAAGCTCCTCAACACCCGCACCCGCCTCGCCAAGGACGGTCCGCACGTGCCGGGCCGCGACTACCTGGGCACCGGACAGCTGCTCGCCGACCTCACCCTCGTCCAGGAGTCGCTGCGCGCACACCGGGGCGGGCTGGTCGCCGACGGACGGCTGGCGCGGGTGCTGCGCACCATCGCCGCCTTCGGCATCCAGCTGGCCACCATGGACGTGCGGGAGCACGCCGACGCCCACCACCACGCCCTCGGCCAGCTCTTCGACCGGCTGGGCGAGGAGTCCTGGCGCTACGAGGACATGCCGCGCGACTACCGACACCGGCTGCTGGCCAAGGAGTTGCGCTCGCGCCGCCCGCTGGCACCGACCCCGGCGCCGCTGGACGAGGCGGGCGCCAAGACGCTCGGCGTCTTCGGCACCGTCCGCAGGGCGCTGGACACCTTCGGGCCCGAGGTCATCGAGTCGTACATCATCTCGATGTGCCAGGGCGCGGACGATGTGCTGGCGGCGCTGGTGCTGGCGCGCGAGGCCGGTCTGGTCGACCTGCACGCCGGCTGGGCACGGATCGGCATCGTTCCGCTGCTGGAGACGACCGACGAGTTGAAGATCGCGGACGAGCTGCTGGACGCGATGCTCTCCGATCCCTCCTACCGCAAGCTGGTCTCGCTGCGCGGCGACCTCCAGGAGGTCATGCTCGGCTACTCCGACTCCTCCAAGTTCGGCGGCATCACCACCTCGCAGTGGGAGATCCACCGCGCCCAGCGCAGGCTGCGCGACGTGGCGCACCGGCACGGGGTGAGGCTGCGGCTCTTCCACGGCCGCGGCGGCACCGTCGGACGCGGCGGCGGGCCGACGCACGACGCGATCCTGGCGCAGCCGTACGGCACGCTGGACGGCGAGATCAAGGTGACCGAGCAGGGCGAGGTCATCTCGGACAAGTACCTGGTGCCCTCGCTGGCCCGGGAGAACCTGGAGCTGACCGTCTCGGCGACGCTTCGGGCCTCCGCGCTGCACACCGAGCCGCGCCAGTCCGACGAGGCGCTCGCCCGCTGGGACGCGGCGATGGACACCGTCTCGGACGCCGCTCACGCCGCGTACCGCAGGCTGGTGGAGGACCCGGACCTGCCGGCGTACTTCTTCGCCTCCACCCCGGTCGGCCAGCTCGCCGAACTGCACCTGGGTTCGCGGCCGTCCCGGCGTCCGGACAGCGGCGCCGGGCTCGACGGGCTGCGGGCGATCCCCTGGGTGTTCGGCTGGACCCAGTCGCGGCAGATCGTGCCGGGCTGGTTCGGCGTCGGCAGCGGGCTGAAGGCGGCCAGGGAGGCCGGGCTGGACAGTGTGCTGGGCGAGGCGCAGGAGCACTGGCACTTCTTCCGCAACTTCCTGTCCAACGTGGAGATGACGCTCGCCAAGACCGATCTGCGGATCGCGCGCCACTACGTCGACACCCTGGTTCCGGGCGAGCTCCGGCACATCTTCGAGGCCATCGAGGCCGAGCACGAGCTGACGGTGCGCGAGGTGCTGCGGATCACCGGCGAGAGCGAACTCCTGGAGTCCAACCCGGTGTTGCGGCAGACGCTGCGGATCAGGGACGCCTATCTGGACCCGATCTCCTACCTCCAGGTCGCGCTGCTGCACCGGCAGCGACTGGAGGAGGACCGCGGTGACGAGCCGGACCCGCTGCTCTCCCGGGCGCTGCTGCTGACCGTCAACGGCGTCGCGGCGGGGCTTCGCAACACCGGCTGACCGCAGGGCAGTTCGCCGCGCGCGGGCCGTTCGCGGCCGTCCCCCGGGGCGGCGCGGGCGGCCCGCGCCGCGCGGCGGGCACGGGGCGCGCGGCCCGCGAGCGGCGGAGCAGGCCCGTACGCGGGCGCGTGGCACGTACGGGCGCACAGGGCGCGTATGCCGGCACGGGACGCGTATGCGGGCACGGGGGCGCGTATGCCGGCACGGCGCGCGGGGACACGGCTCGGTGGTGCGGGCGCGGGCGCGCGCTCGGGGACGGCGAGGGGTACGGCGCGGGACAGCGCGATGCGGGACTACAGCGCGACGAAGGCGCCGACCATCAACGCGATCCCCGAGACACCGAGCGTCCAGCCCGTGCGCTTCATCCGCAGTCCGCCGCCGACGACCACCGCCGCCAGCGCCAGCGCGCCGCCGAACGGGATCCAGGAGTGCAGGATGCCGCCCGCACCGGTGCGGACGACCTCGTCCGTACCGGGCTTGATGCTGACGGCGAGGGTGTCGCCGAGGTCGCGGGTGGCCGACTCGTTGATCCGTACCTCGGAGGGGGCGGAGCCGCCGGACTCGGAGACGAAGGGGCCGCTGCACCTGCCGTCCGAGCAGGCTTCGACGGTCATGGTCCCGGTGTTGCCGTCCTTGGGGAACATCGCGTGCTGCGCGTTGTCCCAGGAGGTCCACACACCCGCGACCAGCAGGACGACCGCGACGAGTCCAATCAGGATGTTGCGGCCGAGCAGCAGGGCACCGTACGCGCTCTCCCCCGCGCGTCGGGTGCGGCTGCGCTTTTTGGTGGGCATGGCGGCGATCCTTGGCCATGCCCGGGACGCTGGTCAACCTGTGCTTGACCGATCACCCGCCTTGCCCCTCTTTTCGCACTTTGGAGCGGATTCGCCTGATTTCACGGCGGGTTCGCGGTGCGTCCGGCGGGTCCGGCGGGTCCGCCCCCGGCGGGCTCGGGGGCCCGCACGGAGCGCCGCCGGGACGAAATAAGCTGGACCGCGCACCCGTTCGCCGGATAGGAGCTTCATGGCCGTCAACCTCGTCAATCTGGAAGCCGTCAGCAAGGCGTACGCGCTGCGCGCACTGCTGGACGGCGTTTCCCTCGGCGTGAGCGAGGGGGACCGGATCGGCGTCGTCGGGCGCAACGGCGACGGGAAGACGACCCTGATCCAGATCCTCGCCAAGGCGGAGGCGCCGGACAGCGGGCGGGTGACGCACTCCGGCGGGCTGCGGCTCGGTTCGCTCAGCCAGCGGGACTCCCTGGACCCGGCTGCGACCGTGCGGCAGGAGGTGCTCGGCGACCTCGCCGACCACCAGTGGGCCGGCGACGCCCGTGTCCGGGACGTCATCACGGGCCTCTTCGGCGGGCTGGAGCTGCCCGGCTTCGCCGAGGGCCTGGACACCGTGATCGGCCCGCTCTCGGGCGGTGAGCGCCGGCGCATCGCGCTGGCGAAGCTGCTGATCGCCGAGCAGGACCTGCTGGTGCTCGACGAGCCGACCAACCACCTGGACGTCGAGGGCATCGCCTGGCTCGCCGGCCATCTGCGCAACCGCCGCGGCGCCCTGGTCTGCGTCACCCACGACCGGTGGTTCCTCGACCAGGTCTGCACGCGGATGTGGGACGTGCAGCGCGGTCAGGTGCACGAGTACGACGGCGGGTACAGCGACTACGTCTTCGCCCGTGCGGAGCGCGAGCGGATCGCCGCGACCGAGGAGGTCAAGCGGCAGAACCTGATGCGCAAGGAGCTGGCCTGGCTGCGCCGCGGCGCCCCCGCCCGTACGAGCAAGCCGCGCTTTCGCATCGAGGCGGCCAACGAGCTGATCGCGAACGAGCCGCCGCCCAGGGACAGCGCCGAGCTGATGCGCTTCGCCAACTCCCGGCTGGGCAAGACCGTCTTCGATCTGGAGGACGTCACCGTCAAGGCCGGGCCGAAGGTCCTGCTGGAGCGGCTGACCTGGCAGCTGGGCCCGGGCGACCGGGTGGGCCTGGTCGGGGTGAACGGCGCGGGCAAGACCTCGCTGCTGCGCGCGCTCGCGGACGCGGCCGGCAGCGAGGGCCGGGTGCAGCCCTCGGGCGGCCGGATCAAGACAGGTTTGACGGTGCGGCTGGCCTACCTCTCCCAGGAGGTCGCCGAACTGCGGCCGCAGCTGCGGGTCCTGGAAGCGGTGGAGCAGGTGCGTTCGCGCGTCGACCTGGGCAAGGGCCGGGAGATGTCGGCCTCGCAGCTCTGCGAGCGTTTCGGTTTCGTGAAAGAGAAGCAGTGGACCCATGTCGGCGATCTCTCCGGCGGAGAACGCCGCCGGTTGCAGATCCTTCGACTGCTGATGGACGAACCGAATGTGCTCTTCCTCGACGAACCGACGAACGACCTGGATATCGAGACCCTGACGCAGTTGGAAGACCTGCTGGACGGCTGGCCCGGCTCTCTCGTGGTGATCAGCCACGACCGTTTCTTCCTGGAGCGCACCACGGACCGGGTGTTCGCCCTGCTCGGCGATTCCCGACTGCGGATGCTTCCGCGCGGTATCGACGAGTATCTGGAGCGGCGCGCACAGGCCAGGCAGGAGGCGGACCGGGTCGCGGCGCCCGCGCAGTCCGCGGCGCCCGCCGAGAAGTCCGGCGGTTCCGGCAAGCCGGCCGCGGTGTCCCGCGCGGCGCAGAAAGAACTCCAGCGCATCGAACGCCAGCTGGACAAAGTCACCGAAAATCAATCAAAACTCCACGCGGAAATGGCGGAGAACGCAACGGACTTCGCGCTCGTCGCGGAACTCGACGGCAAACTCCGCGAACTGGCCTCTCAGCAGGAGGAGCTGGAGGGCCGCTGGCTGGAGCTGGCAGACGACAGCTGAACCGGCGAATCCGCTGACGGTCCGCCACTTTGCAGCCGGGTGATAACGGAGTCGTTCCGAGCCGATATCGGGCTCAACCCTTCGCCGGGAACCAGTAGTCGGGTCAACTCCGTCCTTTGATACAAATGCCTGGGCTCAACAGAGTTGGGCCGTCCACACGCCGGCGGGCCTGCTGTCCGATTCGCTCGTCCCTACGGGGGAACGCGGGGATGGGGCAAATCGGTCCGTGACAGTTGACGAAGGATCTCCATGTCGCAGCCGCCTCCACCTCCGAACCAGCCGCCCTCCGGCGGCTTCGGCGGTCCTCAGGACCCCTCGTACGGCTACCCGCAGCAGCCCGGTGGCCCGCCCTCTCCTCCTCCCGGGCCGCCGACCGGCCCGCCGCCCTCCGGCGGGTACGGCTATCCGCAGACCCCGCCCGGCGGCGGCTACGGCTACCCGCAGACTCCCCCGCCGGGACAGCCGACCGGCCCCAACCCGTACGCCGGCGGCCCCGGCCCGTACGGGCAGCAGCCCACGACTCCGATGCAGCAGGCGCCGGGCGGCCCGCAGCCGGGGAACAACAACAAGAAGATCCTGATGGTGTGCGCCGCGGTCGTCGCGGTCGCGGTGATCGCCGTCGGCACGGTCTTTGTGGTCACCAAGGACGACGGCGATTCCCAGGCGGACAAGCCGGGCCAGTCCGAGCCCAAGGGCGGCGACCCGGATGCGGGAGGGGACGAGCCCCCCAGCACCGTGCCCAAGCAGGACTCGGACGCGGAGATCGCCTGGGAGGCCCCGGTCCCCAAGGGCTTCGAGGGCGAGCTGAGCAAGCAGGCGCACGGCGTGCTCTTCTCCGGCGGCAACATCGTCAAGTACGAGCCCGACGGCCTGGTCGCCTACAACATCAAGACCGGGAAGCCCGACTGGAAGGAGAAGTTCATCCGCGGCGACAGCTGCAGCATGGCCTCCACCAGCAGCGGCGGCAAGACCCTGGTCCAGTGGGGCGCCAAGTGCGAGAAGGTGATGGGCTTCGACATCACCAAGGGCAAGAAGCTCTGGGAGAAGGACCTGCCCAGCCGCGAGACCAGCGATCTGCCCAACGCGGACTACGCCCACCTCGCCGTCAGTGGTGACCTCGCGGGCATGTCGTGGACCGGCGGCCGGGTCGGCTACCGGCTGAGCGACGGCAAGGAGCTGTGGTCCAGCACCGAGGCCGGCTGCTCCGACCAGGGATACGCCGGCGGCGAGAACTTCATCGTGCTCCACCAGTGCCTGCTCGGCACCGACGGCAAGCTGCGCAAGTTCGACCAGAAGGGCGAGCAGACCGCCGAGTGGAAGGTGCCCAAGGGCGTCGAGGTCAAGCGCGTCTTCTCGACCAGCCCCCTGGTCGTCGGCCTCTCGCCGCAGGGTCTGAGCTCCAAGCTCAACAACATCGCGGTGCTCGACGAGGAGACCCTCAAGCTCAAGAAGCGGATCAAGATCGACCCCGAGCGCTACCGCATCACCTGCCAGCCCAGCCACGCGCTGGACTCCTGCCAGAACGCGGTGGTCGACAAGGACAGCGGCATGATCATGCTGGAGACCGAGACCTACGACGGCAAGGAGCGCAGCACCAACGCCGTCTCCGGGTTCAACCTGGAGACCGGCAAGATGGTCTGGACGGCCGAGCCGAGCGTCGAGGGCCGCACCAACCCGGTGGGCATGCACGACGGCAAGCTCCTCACCCTCGAGCAGGGCAACTACGACGGCGGCGGCGGCGTCATGTCGCTCGACCCGAAGAAGGGCGGAACTCCCAAGCAGGTCCTGGAGTTCAGCGCCGACGAGCGGGAGAAGGCCAGGGACACGTACTCCAACGCACTCTACTGGGCCGACAACACCCTCTTCCTCGTCAACACCCGGCTGCCCAGCCGTATCGACGACCGCACGACCTGGCTGGTCGCGATCCGCTGAGGCCGCGGGACGGACGACGAAGCCGGGTGGTACGCGAGCGCGCGTACCACCCGGCTTCGTCGTGTCCACAACAATACGGGCGCGGGCCCCGCACGACCGCTTTCTGTCCGGTTCCAGCACATCGGGCCAGTGGTGCGTGTAGCTTCCCCGGCACGGGAACATCGCGCCGGGGGGCGAGACGTGGCGCCGGACCGAACTCGAAAACAGGGGGAGTGATGACTGTGCGACTCATGGTCGTGGACGACCACAGACTGCTCGCCGAGGCCCTCGCCTCGGCCCTCAAGCTCAGGGGGCACCGGGTGGTCGCAGCCGCGGCCCCGGGCCCGGGAGCGGCCGAACTGGCCCTGGCCCGATCGCCGGAGGTCTGTCTGTGGGGCACCTCGACCCCGTCCGCACCGGGGGCGTTCGAGGGAGTGCTGCGCATCCGCAAGGAGCGCCCCGCGACCGCGGTGGTGGTGCTCGGCCCGGTGCCCGACACCCGAGGAGTGGCCGCCGCGTTCGCCGCGGGCGCCTGCGGCTACGTACGGCAGGACGAGCGCATCGACGGCGTGGAGCGGGCGGCGCTGCGTGCCCGGGCGGGCGAGGTGGCGGTCGCCCCGCAGCTGTTGAGCGAGGCGTTCGACGCGCTGCTCAACCCTCCTCCGCAGGCGGACGACGAGGGTTCCCGGCTGCTCGCGCTGCTCACCCGCAGGGAAGTGGAGGTGCTGCTGCGCGTCTCCGAGGGCGAGGACACCCAGGCGATCGCGGACGGGATGCGGATCGCACCGAGCACCGCACGTACGCATGTGCAGCGGGTTCTGATGAAACTGGACGTCGGTTCGCGCCTGGAGGCGGCGGCCCTGGCGGCCCGTACGGGGCTCCTGGAGCGGGCGGCGGGCCACCCCGGCGGCAGCCCGGGAGACACCGGCGGAGCAGGGGGTTCGTAGCGGATCGACGGTGTCGGGATTTCGCCGAAACGATCCTGCGATGCCCGCCGAACACCGGTGACCTACCCGGCAGTTGGAAGTTACCGGCGGTACCCCTGCACGCGATGGCAGTTGCGAAGTACATAGCTGGGGCAACGACACTGCGTGTCAGATCTTTTGCCAATCCCCTTCCCCAAGGGCCGTCGATCCGTACGCTGTTCAACGACGCCGGTGGGGGCCGGAGTCGTTCAGAGGGGAATGCGCAGGACAGAAGTCCGACCACGGTGCACATCCGTGGCCGCACGTCATCGACCAGTCACTACCGGCGGTGGGCGCGCCCGCGCGAACCTGATCCGATCTCCGGCACAAATGGGGGTGCACGTGCAACGTATTCGAGTCCTGGTCGTCGACGATCACAGAATCTTCGCCGAATCGCTGGCCGCCGCTCTCGCAGCGGAACAGGACGTCGAAGTGGCCGCAGCGGGCAGCACACAGGCCGCCGTACGCTGCCTGAACCAGGCGAGCGCCGCGGGCAGACCGTTCGGCATCCTGCTGATCGACGCGGAGTTGAGCGGTACGACCGGCCCGGGCGCACAGTCCCGCGCCGAACCGGCCGCCGACAGCGCGGGCCGCCCCGAACTGGCCGCACTGGTGGCCGCCACACCCGAACTGCGCACGGTCATCCTGGCCGAGCGCGACGACGCGGGGAAGGCCGCTGCCGCGCTCCAGGCGGGCGCCTGCGGCTGGGTGGCCAAGGACTGCTCACTGTCCCGACTGCTCCAGGTGCTGCGCGGCGTGCTGCGCGGGGAGACCCACCTGCCGCCCGCTCTGCTGACCGGCGTACTGCGGGAGTTGACCACCACCCGCCGGCACCGGACCGAGAGCGAACAACTCGTGGCGATGCTCACCCCTCGCGAACACGAGGTGCTGCGCTGCATGGTCGGCGGGCTCGGCCGCAAGGCGGTCGCCGAACGGCTCTTCCTCTCGCCGCACACGGTCCGCACCCATATGCAGAACGTGCTCGGGAAGCTGGGCGTGCACTCCACGCTGGCCGCGGTGGCACTCGCCCGCAGGGCCGGCGTGAGCCCGGTCGACACGGCGGAGCGTGCAGCCGTCTGATGCGCCGGTACCGGCACCGGGTGCCGTAAGCGACCCCGCCGCCGGTACCGGCCGCCCGGCCCGTACCGGCGGCGGCGTCCGTGGCGGCCTTCGCGGCGTCGGGCGCGGCTGCCTTCGTGACGGCCTTCGCGGCGGCGTCCACGTCGGCAGCGACGCCCGTACCGGTGGCTGTGCGCCGGGCGGGTGGGCCGCGGCAGGGGCGTCAGTGCGGGGTGTTGTCGAACGGCGCTGTCAACTGCCTCAGCAGTGCGGCGAGTTCGGCACGCTGAGCGGTGGAGAGCTCGACGAGGATGGCGCGCTCCTGGGCGAGCAGCCCGGCCAGCGCCCGGTCCGCCCGGTCCCGGCCCTCGGCGCTCAGCCGGACGAGCACCCCGCGCCGGTCACTGGGGTCGGGCAACCGCTCGACCAGCCCCTTCTTGGCCAGCCGGTCGATGCGGTTGGTCATGGTGCCGGAGGTGACCAGGGTCTGGGTGAGAAGCTGTCCGGGCGAGAGCTGATACGGGTCGCCGGCCCGGCGCAGCGCCGTGAGCACGTCGAACTCCCAGGACTCCAGGCCGTGTTCGGCGAAGGCGATCCGGCGGGCGCGGTCGAGATGACGCGCGAGCCTGCTGACCCGACTGAGCACCTCCAGGGGCTCCACGTCGAGATCGGGGCGCTCGCGACGCCATGCTGAAACCAGTCGATCGACCTCGTCCTCCATGGCGGACAGTGTAGTAGTTCTGTCGGCATGAAGTTTCTTCACGTCAAGATAAAAACGCAGGGATGTCGCCGCCCGCCGGGTGGAAGGCTTCGACCGCGGGGCCCGCCTGACAGG
The DNA here is from genome assembly GCF_023072595.1 of Streptomyces sp. XM4193. Taxonomy (GTDB): domain Bacteria; phylum Actinomycetota; class Actinomycetes; order Streptomycetales; family Streptomycetaceae; genus Streptomyces. Next base: position 331,536 of record NZ_JALLGK010000003.1, on the reverse strand, counting down.
CAGCGGGCCCGCATCGGCAAGGAGGACGCTCATGCCAACCGCCCCCGAATGGGACCCCCAGATCTATCTGCGCCACTCAGGTCATCGCACCCGCCCCTTCCTCGACCTCCTGGCCCGCACGCCCGAGCCCGCGGGCAGGGGGGCCGCCTTACGGATCGCCGACCTCGGCTGCGGGCCCGGCAACGTCACCGCGCTGCTCGCCGAACGCTGGCCCACCGCACACATCACCGGCTTCGACAGCTCGCCCCAGATGCTGCGCAGCGCCGCCGCACACGCCGGCCCCACCCCGGGCGGCGGCACACTCGACTTCGCCAGGGGCGACATCGCCGACTGGGAGCCGGACACGACGTACGACCTGATCGTCTCCAACGCCGCGCTCCAGTGGGTGCGCGGCCACGCCGACTCGTTCAAGTCCTGGCTGGACGCGCTCTCCCCCGGCGGCGTACTGGCCTTCCAGGTGCCGGGCAACTTCAACGCCCCCAGCCACGCGCTGCTGGGCGAGCTGTGCGACTCCCCCCGCTGGCGCGAGCGACTGCGCGAGCAGGGGCGACGGTACGTCCACATCCTGGAGCCGTACGAGTACCTCCAGCGCCTCGCCGAGCTCGACTGCGAGACCGAGGCCTGGGAGACCACGTACGTCCAGCTGCTCCAGGGGCGGGACCCGGTGCTGGACTGGGTTCGGGGCACCGCGCTGCGGCCGGTGCTGACCGCGCTGGAGGGCGACGAGGAGGCCCGCGAGGAGTTCCTGGCGGAGTACCGGGACCGGCTGCGCGAGGCGTACCCGACGGGCCCGCACGGGACGACGTTCCCCTTCCGGCGGATCTTCGCGACGGCACGCAAACGGGATGGCTGAGCACTTCGAGGGCGACGCCGGCACGCGCCGACCGGGGCCGCGGCTGACGGGCACGCGGCAGACGGGCACGCGCCGACCGGGACCGCGCCGGACGGAGCGGGCCGCCGCACCACGGCGAAGGGCCCGACGCGGATCACGGAGATCTCGCGTCGGGCCCTTGCGCGCCGTGGCCGTGCGCACGGCCGCGGGACTGAACGGCGGCTGCCTCAGCCCGCGTTGAGGATGGTCGCGACCACCGGACCGGCGTTCTTGCCGCCGTGCCCGCTGTTGGGGATCACGGCCGCGACGGCGAGGTCGTCCTTGTACGCGGTGAACCAGGCGTTCGGCTTCTTCTGGCCGTCCACCTCGGCGGAGCCGGTCTTGGCGCCCTTGTCACCGCCCACCGAGGCCATCGCCTCGGCCGCGGTGCCGTTGGTCGCGGTGCGCTTCATCAGCGCCCGCAGCTCGCCCGCGGTGCCGGCGGACAGACCGTTCGGGGCCTTGGCCACCTGACGGTTGTCCAGCGACGGCGAGACGATGATCGGCTGCTTGAAGCTGCCGTCCTTCACGGTGGCAGCGACCGAGGCCATGGTCATCGGGTTCATCCGCACTGCGCCCTGGCCGATCAGCGAGGCGGCCATCTGGGCGTCGGACTGGGTGGGTACGGCTCCGTCGAAGGTCCCGGTGCCCACCTGCCAGTCGAGGCCGAGGCCGAAGGTGTTGCGGGCGTACGAGCCGAGGTCGCCGTTCTCCAGCTTGGGTGCGCGGCTGATGAACGCGGTGTTGCAGGAGGCGGCGAAGCTGTCGGCGAAAGTGCCGTCCTTTATCTCGAACTTGTCGAGGTTCTGGAACTTCCAGCCGCCGTAGGTGAAGTACTTCGGGCACGGGTGCTTGGCCGCGCTCTCGGCCAGGCCCTTGTCCAGCAGCATGCCCGCGGTCACGATCTTCCAGGTCGAGCCCGGCGCGAGCGAGCCGCGTATCGCGGAGTTGAAGCCGGTCGCCGGGGTGTTGGCGATGGCCAGCAGCTCGCCGGTGCTGGGCTTGATCGCGACCGCCGAGCCCTTGGCGCGACCGTCCAGGGCCTTCATCGCGGCCTTCTGGAGATCGGCGTCCAGTGTGGTCTTCAGCTGGCCCGGAGTGCCCTTGGAGAGGACCTTGAGCGTCTTGGCGTCCTTCGCCTTCTCGCTCTCCTCGCCCTTCTCGCCCTTGGGCTGTGTGACGATGCGGGTCTCGACGCCGGCGGTGCCGTCGGTCTTGTCGCCGTAGCGCTTGCGCAAGTCGTCGAGGATGTCGCCGAGTTCGGGGTGTGCCTGCTTGGTCAGCTCTTTGCCGTTGCGGTCGACCGCGGTGATCGGCGGGTCTCCGGCGGCGTCCGTGACGAGCGTCTGGCCCTTCCTCAACTCCGGGTGGAGCACGGTGGGTTGCCAGTCGACGACGACCTTGCCGCTGGAGGTGTCGCGCTCCACCTTCAGCTTGGTCCGGTAGTCGAGGGTGGTGGCCAGCTCGCCGTGCGAGATCTCGGCGACCACGGAGTACGCGACCGTCCCACCGCTCGCGCTGCTGCCGCTGGTGGTGACGGTGCCGACCTTGCCGTCCTTGGCGAAGCTGGTCAGCGCCTTGGTGGCGGCGGCCTTGTCGTCGGTCAGCGCGGCCGCGTCGGCTATGTCGCCGGCCTCCCACGCCGTCAGGAACTTCTTTGCCGTGGCCCGCACTTCCTCGGTGCTGGGCGGGCCGGTCTCCACCGACTCCGACTTGCTCTCCCCAGCGTCCGAACCACTGCTCCGGGACTGGTCCGACGACTCGTCGTCCCCACTCCCGACGAGGGCGTACGCCCCGAAACCCGCGGCGCCGACCACCGCAGCGGCGACAGCACCGATCACCGCCATTCTCTGACCTTCACGCATAACGTATTCCTGACTCTCCACCCCAACCCCGACAGCCACGGGGCCTGCGAGGCACCCTAGAGCACTCCCGTGAACGCGCTCACCGCCACCCGCCCGGCCGTCGACGGCCTCCCGCGCTCCGCCGCCGAACTCCCGCTGCTCACAGGGGTGTCGGGGCCGAGCGGACTCCTTGGGGGACGAACCGGGGCCGGTTCAGATCCAGGTGTCGAACCACATGCGGGCCCGCCACTGGTCCAGCGAGATCTCGCCCGCGGTGTAGAGGGGCCAGAAATAGACGAAGTTCCAGACCACCAGGAGCGCGAGCGCCCCCGCGACGATCAGTCCGACCGTTCTGCGGAACTCCGTACTGCCCGGTGGACCGGCGATCGCACCGAGCAGTTGGGCGACCGCCAGGCACAGGAACGGGACGAAGACGATCGCGTAGAAGTAGAAGATCGTCCGGTCCGAGTAGAGGAACCAGGGCAGATAGCCGGCGGCCAGTCCGCACAGCAGGGCGCCGGAGCGCCAGTCCCGGCGCATCGCCCACCGGTAGAGGGCGTAGGCCAGGGCGGCGATGCCCAGCCACCACAGCACCGGGGTGCCCAGCGCCAGCACTTCACGGGCGCAGCCGCTCTGCTCCGTGCAGCCGCGTTCGCCCAGCTCCCGCGATTTGTAGTGGTACGAGACGGGACGTCCGACGATCAGCCAACTCCACGGGCTGGACTGGTAGCTGTGGTCGGAGGTGAGGTTGACGTGGAAGGAGTAGACCTCGGCCTGGTAGTGCCACAGGCTGCGCAGGGACTCCGGCACCCAGGTCAGGTCGACCACCGGCAGTGAGACCTCGCCCAGCAGCGGAAGCTTCACCTCGCTCGGCGACTGCCCCTGCCGCCCGGCGGCCCAGTCCCTGAAGTACCCGCCCCTGGTCGCGAACCAGCCGACCCAGCCGACGACGTACAGCACCAGCGCCACCGGCACGAGCGAGAGGAACGCGGGGACGGAGTCGCGGCGCAGCGCCGTGCGCCACGGCCTGGCGGCCCCGGCCGTACGGCGTGCGGAGACGTCCCAGAAGAGCGCGAGCAGCCCGAAGGCGGCGAGCACGTACAGACCGCTCCACTTGGTGCCGATCGCCAGGCCCAGGCTGACACCGGCGGCGATGCGCCACGGTCGCAGCCCCAGACTCATCCGGCCCACGGCGGCATCGGGCCGGTCGGCGGGAAGTGCGGCGGCAAGCCTGGCTCTGGTGCGGTCGCGGTCGATCAGCAGACAGCCGAAGGCGGCCAGCACGAAGAACATCAGCACCAGGTCCAGCAGCGCGACCCGGCTCATCACGAAGTGCAGCCCGTCGACGGCCATCAGCCCGCCGGCCAGGCAGCCCAGCGCGGTCGACCGGAAGAGGCGGCGGCCGATGCGGCAGACCATCAGCACCGACAGCACGCCGAGCACGGCCATCATGAAGCGCCAGCCGAACGGTTCGAGCCCGAAGAGGCGCAGTCCGACGGCGATCAGCCACTTGCCCACCGGCGGATGCACGACGTACGACGGGTCCTCGCCCAGCGGTGTGCTGGGCCGGTCGGCGAGGATCGCCTTGTTGGCGTCCTCGCCCCAGGAGCCCTCGTACCCCTGCTCCAGCAGCGACCAGGCGTCCTTGGCGTAGTAGGTCTCGTCGAATATCACCGCGTTCGGCGTGCCCAACTGCCAGAAGCGCAGCAGCCCGGCGAAGAACGTGACCAGCAGCGGCCCGCCCCAGGCCCAGCCCCGGAACTCCGAGGCCAGCGCCGACCAGCTCCCCGGGGAAGCACCGGAGCGCTCGGAGAACGGCGGCACCAACCGCTCGCGCGTGGACATCCGCGGACGCGGCCGGTAGCCGTAGCTCCGCAGCCGGCCCTGCCAGGAGGACGACTGATCCGTGCGGGAGTCCCCCCGCTGATCCTGGTGCGTCGACGGCACGGTGTCGCTGCTCACGTCGGCCATCGTAGGGAACGCCCCTTCGGGCGCGGGGCCACCGGGTCCTGTGAAGCGGCGAGTTGCCCGTTCTGCCCGCCCGCGACCGGTACGACCGGCGGACGCGACGCGCGCGACGCGGGCCGGGGCGGGCGACGCGGGCCGGGGCGGGCGACGGGCGGGACGCGGCGGGCGGTTGGTGCGCGGGTGCGGGCGCGGCGGCGGGTGCGCGAGCCGGGGCGGGCAGGTGGAAGGATGCGGAACGTGACTGGAACGCTCGTACTCGCCGGAACACCCATCGGGGACCTCGCGGACGCGCCGCCGCGCCTGGCCCAGGAGTTGGCCGAGGCCGACGTCGTCGCCGCCGAGGACACCCGGCGGCTGCGACGGCTGACGCAGGCGCTCGGGGTGCGCACCGGCGGCCGGGTGGTGTCCTACTTCGAGGGCAACGAGGCCGCGCGCACACCGGAGTTGGCGGACGCACTCGTCGCCGGCGAACGCGTGCTGCTGATCACCGACGCGGGCATGCCCTCGGTCTCCGACCCCGGCTACCGGCTGGTGGCCGCCGCGGTGGAGCGGGACGTGCGCGTCACCGCCGTACCGGGGCCCTCCGCCGTACTGACCGCACTCGCGCTCTCCGGGCTGCCGGTGGACCGCTTCTGCTTCGAGGGCTTTCTGCCGCGCAAGGCCGGGGAACGGCTGGCCAGGCTGCGGGAGGTGGCCGAGGAGCGGCGGACACTGGTCTATTTCGAGGCTCCGCACCGGCTCGCGGACAGCCTGGCCGCGATGGCCGAGGCGTTCGGCACCGAGCGGCGGGCGGCGGTGTGCCGCGAGCTGACCAAGACGTACGAGGAGGTGCGGCGCGGTCCGCTCGACGAGTTGGTGACCTGGGCCGAGCAGGGTGTGCGCGGCGAGATCACCGTCGTCGTCGCGGGCGCCGAGGAGTCCCGGGACGCGGTCGACGCCGAGGAGTTGGTGCGGCGGGTCGCCGTCCGCGAGGAGGCCGGCGAGCACCGCAAGGAGGCGATCGCGGCGGTGGCCAAGGAGGCCGGGCTGCCGAAGCGGGAGGTCTTCGACGCGGTGGTGGCCGCCAAACGCCGCGACGGCTGAGCGCGGGCGATGAGGCGGCGGGTGACCGGGTGGGTGACCGGCCCGCCGGCGAACGGGCGCGGGCGATGCCGGCGCGGCCGGCCGGCACGGGTGGTGCGGGCGCGGCGGACGGCGGGGCGTGGTTGAGCGCGGCGGCCCGGGCTGTGGCGAGGCCGAGGCGGGGCTGCGGGCGCGGGTGACCGGAGTGGCGGTTGGCGCGGACGGAACGGGTGTTGGCGACAGCGACGGCCGGTGCGAATGGCCGTCGGCAAAGGGATTGCCGACCGATTCACGAGAAGCGGCAAAGAGTTACACTTTCGGGTAAAGCTCGGGCGGCACTTCCTGCGTTGTCGGCGCCAAATTTCAGCAACGGGCCAAGAATCACACCGTTTTCGGAATCAGCTGCTGCTATTTCCGCCGTCGAGGCGTCCACTGGGGAGTGGAGAGGAGCTGACGTGACGGACATCAGAGGATCGGGTGAGGAACCGGGCACCCAGCGGCGCCCCCGCTTCGACCGGGTCCAGGAGTCGTACGGGTTCGCGTGTCTGCACTGCGGGCACACCTGGGAGCAGACCTACGAGATCGAGCACCACCTCGACCGCGACAACAAACCCTTCTTCTACTACTACACCGGCGAAGAACGCGTACCGTCGCCGCTGTCCACACTGACCTGCCTGAATTGCGGCGAGCACAAGGTGCGCATCACGGGAACGGCGCGGATATCCGCGGTGCGGTCGGCATTTCCGCATTCCGGCGCCGGCGCACCGCGCACCCGGCGTCGCCGCTGACCGGCGCGGGACCGCGGGCGGCAAGGCCTGGGGTCGGGGCGAGGACGGCCCGACCCTAGGATCGCCCCATGGCCCACGACGGACGCAAGGGACAGGCGCCGCCACCGCTGCCGGAGGCTCTCCGGGTCGCGGTCGCGGACTCCCACACCCATCTGGACATGCAGGACACCACGGTCGAGCAGGCACTGGAGTCCGCCGCCGAGGTCGGGGTGAGCACCCTGATCCAGATCGGCTGCGATCTGGAGCGCGCCCAGTGGGCGGCGCGGATCGCGGCCGAGCACGAGGCGATCTGGGCGGCCGTGGCACTCCACCCGAACGAAGCGGCCAGGCTCGCCCTGGAGGACGGCGAGGCGGCGCTCTCGGAAGCGCTGGAGGGCATCGCCGAGCTGGCCGAGCTGCCGCAGGTTCGGGCGATCGGCGAGACGGGACTGGACTACTTCCGGACCGGCCCCGAGGGCGTCGGCGCGCAGCAGGAGTCGTTCCGCCGGCACATCGCGCTCGCCCGCGAGACGGACAAGGCGCTGGTCATCCACGACCGCGAGGCCCACGACGACGTGCTCCGGCTGCTGGAGGAGGAGGGGGCGCCGTCGACGACGGTCTTCCACTGCTTCTCCGGGGACGCCGAGATGGCCCGCCACTGCGCCGAGCGCGGCTACTACATGTCCTTCGCCGGCAACGTCACCTTCAAGAACGCCCAGCCGCTGCGCGACGCCCTGGCGCACGTCCCCGCGGAGCTGCTGCTGGTGGAGACGGACGCGCCCTTCCTCACCCCCGCGCCGTACCGCGGACGGCCCAACGCGTCCTATCTTGTGCCGATCACGCTGCGTTGCCTGGCTGAGGTCAAAGGAGTGCCCGAGGACGAGCTGGCGCAGCACATCGCGGCCAACTCGGCGCGCGTTTTCGGCTACCGGCGCCCGCCGGAGCTCGACCGGTCGCCGGTCACCGCGCGCAACCCCGACGCCTGACGGAGAGCGCCAGTCCACCCCCCGACGCCACCGATAGTCACTTTCCGTGTCGAGACAGTTTTGATGAGTAGTCATCGCTCGGTTAGCCTCCCGGCCCACATCGCAGTGAGCGCTGGGAGCGACCGTGAACTCATCGCAGGCAAGCCACCGAGCCGCACGCGGCGGCGGACGCCACTCGGCCGGCTCGGGCCCGTCGAAGGAGCCGGATACCGGCGGGGAGCGGCGGCGCAGCGTCTCGCCGGCGGCGCGCGCCGGCGGCGAGACGCTGCGCAAGCTGCTCCCCCAGGCGCTGGTGCTGGCCGTGCTGGCGGGCGGGACGTCCGCCTTCGTGGCGCACGACAAGGTCGTCGAGCTGAGCGTGGACGGCGAGACGACCTCGCTGCGCACCTTCGCCTCCAGCGTCTCCGAACTGCTGGAGGACGAGGACGTCGAGGTGGGCCCGCGCGATCTGGTAGCGCCCGGCGCCCATGAGTCGCTCTCCGACGGCGACCGGATCGCGGTCCGCTACGGCCGTCCGATGAACCTCACGGTGGACGGCCGCGCCCAGCGGATGTGGACCACCGAGCGCACCGTGGAGGGCGCGCTGCGACAGCTCGGCGTACGGGCGGAGGGCGCGCATCTGTCCACCTCGCGCAGCAAGCGGATCGGTCTGGACGGGCTGCGGCTCGCGGTGCGCACCGAGCGCAGCGTCTCCTTCCTCGCCGACGGCAAGGTGCACCGGGTGCGCACCAACGCACCCACCGTCCGCGGGGCGCTGGCCCAGGCGGGGCTCCGGCTGCGCGACCGGGACACGGTGTCGGTGCCGCTGCGGAGCTTCCCCCGCGAGGGCCAGGAGATCTCGGTGCAGCGGGTGCGCGCCGACAAGAAGGTCACCGAGGAGATGCTGCCCTTCGCCGTCGAACGGCGCCGCACCTCCGAACTCCACCAGGGCACCGAAGTGGTGGAGCAGCAGGGCCGGCAGGGCGTGCGGCGGGTGACGTACGAGCTGCGCACCGTGGACGGCAGGGCGCAGAAGCCCAGGCTCCTCGGGTCGGAGGTGGTGCGCGAGCCGCGGCGCCAGATCGTACGGGTCGGCACGCGGCCCAAGCCCGCGAGCGTGGCGACCGTACGCGGCTCGGGCGGGCTCAACTGGGCGGCGCTGGCGCGCTGCGAGTCCGGCGGCCGGGTCAACGCCGTCGACCCCTCGGGCACTTACGGCGGGCTGTACCAGTTCGACGTCCGCACCTGGCAGAGCGTCGGCGGCGCGGGCCGGCCCCAGGACGCGAGCGCGCAGGAGCAGACGCTGCGCGCACAGAAGCTCTACGCCCAGAGGGGGGCGAGTCCCTGGCCGGTGTGCGGCCGTAAACTGCACCAGTGAGTCCAGTGAGCACCGCCTCCGAGCCGCCGGCCGGCCCTCCTTCAGACCAGTCGTCGGACCAGCCGTCGGACCCGGCGCCGGACCGGCCGTCCGGCCTCTCGTCCGACGCGCGCCCCGACGTACCGCCGGAGCAGCCGCCGGGGACCGGCTCGGACCCGCTGCTGGGGCCCGCCGACATCCGTGAGCTGGCGGCCTCGCTCGGGGTGCGGCCCACCAAGCAGCGCGGCCAGAACTTCGTCATCGACGCCAACACCGTGCGCCGCATCGTCCGTACCGCGGGCGTGCGTCCCGAGGACACCGTGCTGGAGATCGGTCCCGGCCTCGGCTCGCTGACGCTCGGGCTGCTGGAGACCGCGCGCGCGGTGACGGCGGTCGAGATCGACGACGTGCTCGCCCAGGCCCTGCCGGGGACAGTCGCCGAGCGGCTGCCGGAGCGCGCCGACCGGTTCGAGCTGGTGCACCGCGACGCGCTGCGGGTGACCGAGCTGCCGGGCGAGCCGCCCACTGCCCTGGTGGCCAACCTGCCGTACAACGTGGCGGTCCCGGTGCTGCTCCACGTGCTGGCGACCTTCCCCACGATCGAGCGCACCCTGGTGATGGTCCAGGCCGAGGTCGCCGACCGACTGGCCGCCGCCCCGGGCTCCCGGGTGTACGGGGTGCCGTCGGTGAAGGCCAACTGGTACGCGGAGGTGCGCCGTTCGGGCTCGATCGGCCGGAACGTCTTCTGGCCCGCACCGAACGTGGACTCGGGGCTGGTCTCGCTGGTGCGGCGCGAGCCGCCGCGTACCCGGGCGAGCCGCCGCGAGGTGTTCGCCGTGGTCGACGCCGCCTTCGCCCAGCGCCGCAAGACGCTGCGGGCCGCGCTGGCCGGCTGGGCGGGTTCCGCGGCACAGGCGGAGGCGGCGCTGACCGGCGCCGGTGTCGACCCGCGCACCCGCGGCGAGGCGCTGACGGTGGCCGACTTCGCGGCCATCGCCGAGCAGCGTTCGGACGGCGCGGCCGGCAGTGCCCCGGAGGGCACCTCCGGCGGTTCCACCGGGGGCGGTGCGGCATGAGCCCGGACCCGAACACGAGCACAGCACACCCGGGCGGCGAGCCGGACACGGGATCGGCCGCCGTGACGGTGCAGGTGCCGGCGAAGGTCAACGTCCAACTGGCGGTCGGGCCGCCGCGCCCGGACGGCTTCCACGAGCTGGCGAACGTCTTCCTCGCCGTCGGCCTGTACGACCGCGTCACCGCGCGACCGGCGGAGCGGCTGGAGCTCGGCTGCACCGGGCCGGACGCCGACCGGGTGCCGCTGGACGGCACCAACCTCGCGGCGCGCGCCGCGACTTCGCTCGCGGCACGGCACGGCATCGAGCCCGCCGTGCGTTTGGACATCGAGAAGGACATCCCCGTCGCCGGCGGCATGGCCGGCGGCAGCGCGGACGCCGCGGGCGCACTGCTGGCCTGCGACGTGCTGTGGGGTCTGCAGACGCCGCAGGAGGAACTGCTGGAGATCTGCGCCGAGTTGGGTTCGGACGTACCGTTCTCGCTGGTCGGCGGCGCCGCGCTCGGCCGCGGCCGGGGCGAGCGACTCAGCGTTCTGGAGGTCGGCGCCGAGTTCCACTGGGTCTTCGCGACAGCCGAAGGCGGACTGTCCACCCCCGCCGTCTACCGCGAGTTCGACCGTCTGACGGGCAGTGCGGCGCCCGAGCCGCAGCCGTCCGAGGCGCTGCTGGCGGCGCTGCGCCGGGGCGACGCGGAGCAGTTGGCGGCCTGTCTGGCCAACGACCTGGAGCCCGCGGCGCTTTCGCTGCGGCCCGAGCTCTCCCGGACGCTGGAGACCGGCCGAAGTGCGGGAGCGGCAGCGGCACTTGTCTCCGGCTCCGGACCGACCTGCGCGTTCCTCGCGACGAGCGCGCAGACCGCGGAGGACGTCGCCGGTGCACTGCGCGAGGCGGGAGTCTGCCGTACGGCCCGCACCGCGACCGGCCCCGCATCGGGCGCCCGGGTGCTCCACGACCGGACGGACCGGACGGCGACGAACCGGACGCCGTAGGCCGACGCAGCGGGCCGACGCCGTGGGTCGACGCCGTGGGTCGACGCCGTGGGTCGACGCCTTGGGTCGACGCCGTGCCGCACGCGGCGGACCGGGCGCGGTGGGCCCGTGCGGGCCCCGCGTACGGGTCGTACGGGTCGGCCCCGGCCCTGCGTGCCCAGCTCGCGTGCCCGGCCCCGCGTGCCCGGCTCGTACGGCGCCGCGTGCGCCCGCGTGCGTCCGTCTGCGGCCCGGGTTCAGCGGCCGGCGTCGAGGGCGCGGCGCAGGTCGAGGTTGCTGATCAGCACGCCGCCGTCGACCGGCAGCGTGACGCCGGTGACCCAGGACGCGTCGCGCGAGGCGAGGAAGGCCACCGCCCCCGCGACGTCCTCGGGGCGGCCGACTCGCCCCAGCGGATAGCAGTCCGCGGCGCGCGCGAGGCTCTCGGATCGGCCGTCCCAGGACGGTGTGTCGACGGTTCCGGGCGCGACCAGGTTGACCCGTACGCCGCGGCGCGCGGACTCGCCGGCGAGGGTGCGGGTGAGGCCGGCGAGGCCCGCCTTGGCGGCGCTGTAGGAGTGGCCGCCGAAGTCCTGCTCGCCGTTGACCGAGCCGATGAAGACGATCGCGCCCCGCCCCTCGGCCGCCGCGAGGTGCGGCAGGCAGGCGCGTGCGGTGCGGAAGGCCCCGTGCAGGGTGATGTCGAAGTCGCCGATCCAGGCGTCGTCCGCGATGTCGTCCAGGTGCTCGGCGTTCATGCTCCGCGGGTCGTTCCGGAAGGCGGCGGTGACCAGCACGTCCAGTCCGCCGAAGGTCTGTACGGCGTGGTCGACGGCGGCCCGGACCGAGGCCGCGTCGCCCACGTCGCAGCCGAACGCCTCGGCGGTGCCGCCCAGTTGACGGATCTCCTCGGCGATCGCCGAGGCCCGGTCGGGCAGGAGGTCGGTGACGGTGACGCGTGCGCCCTCGGCGGCCAGGCGGTGTGCGGCGGCGGCGCCGATGCCGCTGCCCGCGCCGGTGAGCAGTGCGGAGCAGCCGTCGAACCTGCGGAGTTGGTCAGCCATGCCGCCAGCGTATGACCGCACCGCGCCGCCGGTCACCCCGCCCCGGCACAGGTTCGGGCGCGGGTACTCAGGGCCGGATATGAGTATCCGGGCGCATGTGGCGGCGGTCGGCCGTGGACGAGTCTGGGCTCATGACCACAGCCCTCGGATCTCCCGCGAGCGCGGCCGAACTCGCCGCTGCCACCCCCGACTCCAGGGATCGCTGTGTCGATCTGCTGCGCGTCGCCTCGCTCGCCACCGTGGTGCTCGGCCACTGGACGATGGCGGTGGTCACGCTCGGCCCGGACGGCTCCGCGCAGGCCGGCAATCTGCTCGCCGAGGTGCCCGGACTCCAGCCGATCACCTGGCTGTTGCAGATCATGCCGGTTTTCTTCCTGGTCGGCGGCTTCTCGCACGCGCTGTCCTACCGCTCCCTGGTCCGACGGGCCGGCGGGGAGCGGCCGGGCGTCTACCCGGCGTTCCTGCGGGCCAGGCTCCACCGGCTGCTGGGGCCCGTGCTGGTGTTCGTCGCGGTGTGGGCTACAGGCGCCCTGGCCCTGCAACTCCTCTTCGCCGAGGGGCCGTTGACCGCGACGGCGACCCGACTGGTGGCCCAGCCGCTGTGGTTCATCGGGATCTATCTGGCGATGGTGGCGTTCACCCCGCCGCTGCTGCGCCTGCACGAGCGCTGGGGCTGGGGCGCCTTCGGTGCGCTGCTAGCCGGCGCGGCGGCGGTGGACGTGTTGCGGTTCGCCCTCGGAGTGCCGCACGTGGAGTTCCTGAACTTCGCCTTCGTCTGGCTCGCGGTGCACCAACTGGGCTTCCTGCGCGCCGACGGAGCGCTGCGGCTGCCCGGGGTGCCGGCGGCGCTGGCGCTCGGCGGGCTGTTGTCCACGGCCGCACTGGTGTGGTTGGGCCCCTATCCGGTCTCCATGGTGGGCATGCCCGGCGAGGAGGTCAGCAATATGGCTCCGCCCACGCTGGCGCTGCTCTGCCACGGGGTCTGGCTGGCCGGCGCGGTCGAGCTGCTGCGCCGACCGGCCTCCCGGCTGCTGGCCCGCCCCCGGGTGTGGCGCGCGGTGGTCGCCGCCAACGGCCTGGCGATGACCGCGTTCCTGTGGCATCTGACCGCGCTGCTCGGGGTGTACGGCGTGCTGCTCGCGCTCGACGTGCCCTTCCCCGAGCCGGCGAGCGCCGCCTGGTGGGCGCAGCTCCCGGTGCGGATCGGCGGCGCGCTGGTACTGACGGCCGTACTTGTGGCGCTCTTCCGCCGCTTCGAACTCCCGCCCCCGGCACGGCCGTTCAGCGCCGCTCCGCGCGGCGCGAGCCCGCTCGCCGCGATCGGGGCGACGCTGACCCTGCTCGGCGTGCTGGGCCTCTCCATGGTCGGCTTCGGCGAGATCACCGAGGGGCGGACGGCGACCCTGGTCGCGGTCGACATCAGCGCGCCGGTGGCGATCGGCATGGTGCTGGTCGGCCGACTGCTGGTCGAGCGCGCGGGCAGCGCGCGGCGACGCGTCACCGATCCGGCTCGGCAGGGCTGAGCCACCACCCGTCGCTGCCGCCCGCCGCAACGTCGCCGCCGCGCCGCCGTCGCCACCGGCAGGCGCCGTGCGGCGGAGCCCGGCGCGCGCTTGACCTGAACCGCGGTTGAAGTTCTAGGTTCGCCCCATGGACACCTCGTGGGACTCCGACCTGCTGGACCTGGACGCCTATCTGCGGCGCGTGGACCATCACGGCGAGCGCGCCGCCACCGTCGGGACCCTGCACGCACTGCACCGCGCGCACATGCTGCACATTCCGTTCGAGAACCTGGAGATCATCGCCGGGCGACCGGTGCGGCTCGATCTGCCGAGCCTGGAGCGGAAGATGGTCCGCGGTCGCCGCGGCGGCTACTGCTTCGAGCACGTGCTTCTCTTCGGCGCCGCGCTGGAGGCGCTCGGCTTCGGCGTGGAGGGCTTCATCGGCCGCGTACGACTGGGCCAGGGCGACGGTCCGGACCTCTCCGAGACACACGCGGTGCTGCGCGTGACCACGCCCGACACCGGCCAACGCTGGCTCAGCGACGTGGGGTTCGGCAGCGCGGCGCTGGCGCCCGTGGAGTTCGCCGACGGCGCCGAGGTCTCGGCCGGCGGACGACGGTGGCGGCTGCGGAAGGAGGACGAGTGGCACTGGGTCCTGCAGCAGCTCGTCGCGGTCGGCGGCACGGACGGGAGCGGGAGCCGCTCCGGCGGTGACGACGGCAGCGGCGCGGTGGTCGAGGCCGTCGACCAGCACGCCTTCACGCTCTCGCCGCGGCGTCCGGTCGACTACGAGGTGGGCAACTTCTACGTCTCGACCTGGCCCCGATCGCCGTTCGTGACACGGCCGTTCGTCACGCGCGTCACCGCCGAGGGCGTGGTCCACAGCCTCGACGGCCTGAACCACCGCGTCACCCTTCCCGACGGCTCGGTGACCGACGAGCGCACATACAGCCCGCAGGAGGTGCCGACGGCACTGGAGGGGGTCTTCGGCGTGGAACTGGACGACCGGGACGCGTCCGCGGTCGTCCGGCACCTGCGGGAACGGGCCGAGCGGTAGCGGCCCGGACGACGGGGCGGGGCGAGGGGCGCACGGCCCGGCCCCGCCCCGCCGTCGCGCGTACCCGTGGACGTGGACGTGGCCGCCGCTGTGGACGTGGACGTGGCCGCCGGTTCGTCACGCGACAGGCCATGCGTCGGGCGCGTCGGCGACAGCCACGCCCGGCTCGGGCGCGTCGGGTCAGCTCGGGGCGTGCAGGCTGGCGCGCAGGGCGCGGACGAGCGACTGCGCGCGGGGGTCCGAAGTGACCGACTTCTGGAGCCCGTTCGTCACGTACCCGAAGCCGATTCCGGCGTCCTGGTCGGCGAAGGCCAGCGACCCGCCGCGGCCCGGGTGGCCGAAGGAGCTCGGCGAGAGCATCGGCGAAGCGGGCGAGTGGAGCATGTGGCCGAGTCCGAAGCGGGTCGGGACGACCAGCACCCGGTCCGGCCCCTGCGACTCCTCGCTGCGCGCGGCGGTCAGGGTGGCCGGGGTGTAGAGCCGTACGCCGTCCACCTCGTCGAGCAGCGCGGCGTAGAAGCGGGCCAGCGAACGGGCGGTGGCGATGCCGTTGGTGGCGGGCAGCTCGGCGGACCAGTGGGCCGGGGAGTTCTGCTCCGGGAAGGGGTCGATGGCGGCGAAGGCCCTGCGGGTCAGCGACTGCGGGTCCCGATAGGCGGCGCCCACCTGTGGTTTGGCGCGGACCCGGAGGCCCTGGCCGGCCGGCGCCTCGGGAGCGCTGATCTCCCGGAGCTCACCGACGCGGTGGTGCTGCTCCTCGGGCAGGCCGATCCACAGGTCCAGTCCCAGCGGTGCGGAGATCTCCTGTGCGAGCCACCGGCCCAGGCTCAACCCGGTGATGCGGCGCACCAGTTCGTCCAGGAGCCACCCGTAGGTGAGCGCGTGGTAGCCGTGCGCCGTGCCCGGCTCCCACTGGGGGCGCTGCGCGGCGAGGGCGGCGGGTCCGCTCTCGCCGTCCGCGGCACGGGCGGGGCTGAGCGGGGTGTCGAGCACGGGCAACCCCGCGCGGTGGGTGAGGAGGTGACGCACCAGCACGCGTTCCTTGCCGTGCGGTTTGAACTCCGGCCAGTACGTGCCGACGGGTGCGTCCAGGTCGAGCTTTCCGCGCTGCTGGAGAAGATGCAGCACCGCCGCGGCCGGGCCCTTGGTGGCCGAGCGGATCACCTGGACGGTGTCCCGGTGCCAGCCCTCGCCGCCCCACAGGTCCACCACCGGGCGGCCGTCCCGGTAGACCGTGACGGCGGCGCCGACCTCGCCGCGCTCGGTGAAGTTCCTCGTGAAGGCTTCCCGTACGGGTTCGAAGCCGTCCGCGACGCTGCCCTGGACATCCACCACGAGCCCCGTACTCCTGTCGTCGTTCTGGATCTCGGCCGGGGTGTCCGCCCTGATCTCCGTTGTCGTTCCCCCGCCTCCCGAGGAGGCGTCACACACCGCCCGGTCGTGCCGTCGGGCGGCGTCGGTCGTGCGCACGACCGGGCGCGCGGCCCGGTGCTGCGCACGGAGGACGGGTGTGGCCGGTCGTTGCTGACCCCATGGTGCTACGCAGCCACTCGCGCCGACGATCTGGGGTCGCCTGCGCGTCGGGAACGAACAGCCGCGGGCCCGACTGCCCCTCCCGGAACGGCGGTTCGACCCTGGACGCGCCACCCGCCGGGGTCTGCGGGGCGCACGGGCAGCCCTCCCGGGCGCCGCGCACGAGCGCGAGCGCACGGGGCCCGTACGACGGCGGGGCGCGCGGGCGGGCGTCCGGCGGTACGGGTGAGCGACCTCACACACGCTTTCCGGCTACCCCGCGGCCTCCCGATCGTCATAACGGGTGAAGGCGAAACACCGCTGGAGGAGCGTTCGATGGCCACTGTGACGACGCAGCACGTCGTGCCCGCGCAGATGATCGCCGACGAGACACGTCCGTTCCTCGTCGGCCTGCACTACGACACCGCCGACCCGCTCGCCGTGCGCGTCGTCTTCCCGGCCGAGGCCGCGCTCGACGGCGTGGAGACGAGCTGGTTCTTCGCCCGGGAGCTGCTCGCCACCGGGGTGGACCGGCCGACCGGCACCGGTTCCGTACGGCTGTGGCCGCGCGGAGAGGGCACCGTCTTCCTGGAGCTTCAGGCCCCCGAAGGTGTCGCGGTCGTCGACCTGTCCGCGATCGCGGTGCGCGAATTCCTGCGCGAGAGCTACGAGTTGCTGTCGGCCGAGGCGGAGGCGTCCGTCTCGGAGGTCGACATCGAGCGCGAGTTGGCGGAGCTGCTGCACCGCAGCTGACCCCTGCCCGACCGATGTCCGCCCCTGTCCGACCGCTGCCGACGTGCGCGCCGCCCCCGGTGCGCGGCGGCGCGCGGCCCGGGCGGCGTCAGCCGTGGTGCGTTCCGGGGCGTCCGGTGTCGGGGGCGTTCCTCTCGTCGCCCGGCCCGGCGAAGGAGGCGGAGGCGACCAGGGCGACGCCGACGAGTGCGGTGTGCGGGCCGAAGGCGCGGTCGGCGAGCCGCCGCACCAGGCGGAACGGCGTCACACTGCCGCCGTCGGGAGCAGCGGGCTCCGGCACCGCGGCCGTCGACCCCGTACCGGCGAGTGCGGCCAGATGCGGTGCCTGGCCGTGGGCGAAGAGCGTGACGAGCGCGGGCCCGACCAGGGCTGCCAGCCTGCCGTCGAGGGCGACGAGGCGGGCGAGCCGCGACCGGCAGCCGCCGCAGTCCTCGATGTGGTCCCGCAGTTCCCGCGCGGCCTCGACCGTGTCGGTTCCCCTGATGTGGGCGGGCATGTGCGCCCGGTGCCGACCGCAGGCGCCGTCCGGTGCGTCGTCGGGCTGGGCGCGCAGAAAAGCCTGTCGCATGTTCTCCCGCGCCCGGTGCATCAGCACCGCCGCCGCGTTGCGGTGGGTTCCCAGGCGGCTTCCCGCCGCGGCCAGCGGCAGACCTTCGACCTCGATCAGCCACACCGCTTTGACCTGGCGTTCGGGCATCTCCCGCAGCACCTTCGCCAACAGCCCGACCTGGGCGGTGCGGGTTCCCGGGCCGAGCCCGGCCGGCCCCGCGACGGCGGTCAGCGCGAGGCCGGCCACCAGGTTCCGCACACCGGCGGCCAGCTCGGAGGCGATGTCGTCGACGTGCTCGCGGCCGGCCACCACCTTTCGCCAGACGCGGAAGGCGGCGTCGGCGACCAGATCCTCGGCGGACCAGCCGTGTCCGGAGCGCGAGCGGGCGTAGGCCACGAGACGGGGCTCCTCCTCGCGGTAGACGCGGGCGAAGCGCTCGGCGTCCGTGGGCCCCGAGGGCGGAGCGCTGGACACGGGCGGGTTCTCCGGGGTTTCCGGCATCAGAAAAGCACTCTCCGGTGTCGGGAGACTGGCTCGCTGCAGGGGTCTACACGCGTCACCGCCGGGGGTGTGGCGGACGACATCGACGAGCCGGGACACTTCGAGCGTATGTCCTTGATGTCCGCTTTATCCATGGGTTGTGTGATAGCTCACTTGGTTGATTCGCGAACCAAGCGTGAACAATCCGCGTCGCGCGTGTCTGACATGTGCGGGACCGAGCCCGCCGCGGCGTGTCCAGGCGCCGCGACAGCAGCCCGCGAACGCCCGGAAACCGGCCTCCGAACGGGACCGGACGAAGCCCCACGAGGGCAGAGCCAAGGAGCACCACCCATGACCGCACACATCGAAGAACGGCTGGAAGCCCGCATCGTCGCCGCGGCCCACACCCCCTCCGAGGTGACCGTGACCCTGCGCTACGAGCGGACCGACCCCTACGCGGTCAGCGTCCTCTTCCCGCCGCGCAGCACCATGGAGGGCAGCGAGGTCGTCTGGATCTTCTCCCGCGACCTGCTGGAGTCCGGTCTGCGCGCGCCCGAGGGCGAGGGCGACGTACGTCTGTGGCCCAGCGGCAGGGACTGCACCGTCGTCGAGCTGCGCACCCCGGACGCGACCGCGATGGTCGAGTTCGACACCACCGCGCTGCGCCGCTTCCTGTGGCACAGCTACCGGCTCACCCCGCGCGGTGACGAGCACCTCGAACTCGACGTGGACGGCGCCCTGTTCGAGCTCTTCGACGAGGCGCAGTGACCGACGGGCCGCCCGCCGCGGCCCACCACACCCGCCGCGACCACCAACGCGCGACGCTCCGCCGCGCTCGCCGGACCGCCCGTCGCGCCCCGCGGTCGGCGCCCGCACCAACGCCGTACAGCCCCGGACACCGCTGAACGCCACCGAACACCATCGAACGCCACGGCTCGCCACAGCTGAACGCGGCGGGCGGCGCACACCGCGCAATCGCCTCCGGCAACCCGCCGACCGGCGACAACAGCCCAGGTCGGCCCGGTTCCGGGCCCCTCCCGCGCGGTCACCGGCACATGCTCCGCGGGCTTACCCTCTTGATCAACACGCGGGCGCGCGGCCACCGCCGCTGCCACCCGTGCACGGGCGCGGCCTGGGCGGTGAACTCCGCACATCTCCGCCCGCCCGGGTCGGCGCCGGCCACTGACGCCCGCCGACCGGTCGGACGTACCCAACGACGTCGCTCCGCCACCGCGGGGCGGCGCCGCTGCGTGCGCACGCCTCCGCCCGGCCCACGTCTCGTTTACCGCTCCCGGAGCCTGCGTTGAACCTGCTGCGCGTCGCCACCTTCGTCACCGCCATGCTCGTCATGCTCGCCGCCGCGCGCTGCGGCGGGTGACCCGGCGGCGGGCCGGAAACGGCCGACGGCGGCCGGAGCGCGGCGGCGGCACGCACCGCGGGCCTACAGCGGATCACCCTCGATCGCCTCGTACGCCTCACGCAACTCCCGCAACACCGGGTGGAGTTCGGGGAACTCCCGGTCGTCGACACGGCTGATCGGCCGTACCCCGGTGACCGCGTTGGTGGCGAACACCGCGTCGTACTCGACGAGTTGCTCGTCGGCCACCGGGGCGTACCGGTGGCCGGGAAGCTGCGCGAGCAGTGCCCTGGTCACCCCGGGCAGCGAGGCGGCGGACGGCCAGACGACCTCCTGTCCGCGCACCAGACCGACGTTCCAGGTCCCGCCCTCGCTCAGCCGGCCCGCCTCGTCGGTGAACAGCACGTCGTCCCAGCCCGCCCGCCGCGCGGCCCGCCCGTGGCGCAGCGCGCCGAAGAGCCCGACGCTCTTGACCGAGGGGCAGTCGCGGACGAAGGGCACCGTGCGCACCGCCAGCGGCCCGGCCGGCACCGCGGGCGCGGGCCGGGTGGTGACCAGCACCTGCGGCTGCGCCGGGGCGCCCAGCGAGGCGAGCGTGAGCGACGGGTCGAAGACCGTCACCCTGGCGGTCAGCGTGCCGACGGGCGGGACCAGCCGTCGCACCAGCCGCCGTACGCGGTCCGGGTCCAGCTCCGCGTCGAAGAGCGCGGCGCAGTCCCGGTTCAGACGCTCCAGATGGAGCCCGAGCCCCTTCACCCGCCCGTCGGTGATCCGAAGGGTGGTGAAGTGCCCATAGTTGGTCAGCGCCAGCGCCGTGAGCGCGGCGCTGCTGACAGGTTCCCCGTTCAACTCGGCCATGTGCAGCAGGATCTCACCACCTCGCGCCCCGTCCCAGAGGCAGACGCGCAAGCCGGGCCTACCCTCGGTCCGACGACAGCCACCCGCGGCGAGAGGGACCGGAATCGGCGATGGCCACGACCTACGTACTGATCCACGGCGCGGGCGAGTCCGGCTCCTGCTGGCGGGCGGTGGCCGCGGAGCTGAAGCGGTACGGCGACACCGCCGTCGCCCCCGATCTGCCCTGCGACGACGATCTTGCCGGACTGGGCGAGTACGCGGACGCGGTGGTCGACGCCGTCGAATCGGCGGGAGTGCGGGGGCGGGTGGTCGTGGTGGCGCACTCCTTCGGCGGCTTCACCGCACCCCAGGTCGCCGAGCGACTGGAGGCCGAGGAGCTGGTGCTGGTCTCCGCGATGGTGCCGGCACCCATGGAGCCGCCGGGCGACTGGTGGGAGAACACCGGCTTCGAGGACGCCGTGCGTCGCGCCGCCCGCGAGGACGGCGGGCTGACCGGCAACGAGGACCCCTTCGTGTGCTTCTACCACGACGTTCCGCGGCCGATCGCGGAACGAGCGCTGGCCGCCACCCGGCAGCAGTCCGGCGCCCCGGTGGGCCGGCCCTGGCCGCTGCCGCGGTGGCCCGCGGTGCGCACCCGGTACGTGCTGTGCACCGGCGACCGCTTCATGCCGGCGGAGTTCGCCCGCAGGATGGTCGCCGAGCGACTGGGCGTCGTGCCGGAGGAGTTGGAGACCGGCCACATGCCGATGCTGAGCCGGCCCGGCGAGCTGGCCGCACTGCTGCGCGGCTGACCCGCGCCCGCCCTGCCGCTCGCCGCACGCCGTCGCCGCGACAGGGAGCCGAGAGCCGGAACCCCGCGCCGGGAGCCGAGGACGCCGACCGCGGGGCGGCTGGCCCCGAGGTCGGCCCGGCGGGCCGACCTCGGGGGCACAGAGCGGCGGGGCCGGTCCGAGCGCTCCTCGCGCTTCGGACCGGCCCCGCCGGGCTCCGGCGGAGGTGGTGACCTCCGCCGGGCGCCCCTTGCTCCGGTTGGATGCTCCGGGCCGGATGCTCCGGCTCAGTCGGAATCCGGCTCCGTCAGACTCCGGCGCCGGTGGGCACCGCGGCGGTGGAACCGCCGGGGCCGCCCGCCTGCGGGCCGCCGTCGCCGGGGCCGTTGCCGCCGTCGCCGCCGCCGAAGCCGCCCGGGCCGTCGGTCCCGCCGCCGAAACCCTTCCGGCTGTCCAGGAACTGCTGGAGCTTCTCGCCCTCGACATCGACGTTCGGCATGATCCGGTCCAGCCACTTCGGCAGCCACCAGGCCTTGTCACCGAGCAGCGCGAGCACCGCCGGGACGATGGCCATACGGACCACGAACGCGTCGAAGAGGATCGCGATGGCGAGACCGAAGCCCATCATCTTGATCATCGGCTCGCCCGCGCCGATGAAGCCGGCGAAGACGCTGATCATGATGACCGCGGCGGCCGTGACCACACGTCCGCCCAGCTTGAAGCCGGTGACGACGGCCTCGCTCGCCCGCTCGCCGTGGACGTACGCCTCCCTCATCCGCGTGACGAGGAAGACCTCGTAGTCCATCGCGAGACCGAAGATCACACCGATCATGAAGATCGGCATCAGGCTCATGATCGGCCCGGTCTGCTCCACACCGATCAGGCCCGCGAGCCAGCCCCACTGGAAGACCGCGACCACTGCGCCGAGCGCCGCGAGCACCGAGAGCAGGAAGCCGAGCGCGGCCTTCAGCGGCACCAGGATCGAGCGGAAGACCATCATCAGCAGCAGGAAGGCGAGACCCACGACCAGCGTGAGGTAGGGAACCAGCGCGTCGTCCATGACCTTGGAGAAGTCGATGGTGGCCGCGGTCATGCCGCTGACCAGGACGGTCGCGCCGGTCTTCTCCTCCAGCGTCTTGGCCTCGTCGCGCAGCGAGAGGACCAGGTCCTCGGTCTCGGTGCTGCTCGGACGCGAGTCCGGGATCACGGCGATGGTGGCCAGGTCGCCGCCCTTGTTGAGCTCGGGCGGTGCGGCCATCTTGATTCCGTCGACGCCGGAGACGGCCTTGTAGACCTGCTCTGCGGTGGCCTTCGGGTCGTCGCTGCCCTTGACGTCGGCGATGACCGCGAGCGGTCCGTTGAAGCCGGCGCCGAAACCGTCGGCCATCAGGTCGTACGCCTGGCGCTGGGTGGTGGACTCGGGCTGGTTGCCGTCGTCCGGCAGGCCCAGGCTCAGGCTGGAGACCGGCAGCGCGGCGGCGGCGAGCGCCAGCACCGAGGTGACCAGGACGATCACCGGGCGACGCAGCGTGAAGCGGGCCCAGCGGACACCGGCGCCCTGCTTGGCGTTCTCCTCCTCGGCGGAGGGGACCAGGGTCTCGGGGTTGGCCTTGCGGACCTTCTTGCCGAAGATGCGCTTGCCGACGATGCCGAGCGCCGCGGGCACCAGGGTGATGGCGACCAGCACGGCCACGACGACGGCGCCGGCGGCCGCCATGCCCATCTTGGTCAGCAGCGGGATGTTGACCACGGCGAGACCGGCGAGCGCGATCACGACGGTGAGGCCGGCGAAGACGACCGCGGAACCCGCGGTTCCGACCGCACGGCCGGCCGCCTCCTCGCGGCTGTGCCCCTCGATCAGCTCCGCGCGGTAGCGGGAGGCGATGAACAGGGCGTAGTCGATACCGACCGCGAGGCCGATCATCATCGCGAGCGTGGCGGTGGTGGTGGAGAGGCCGAGCGCCGGGCCGAGCGCCCCGATCGCCATGATGCTGGTGATCACACCGATCAGCGCGGTGATCAGAGGCAGACCGGCGGCGACGAGCGAACCGAAGGTCAGAACGAGGACGATCGCGGCGACACCGATACCGATGATCTCGCCGTTGCCCATGTCCGGCTCCACCATGGTGGCGTCGCCGTTCATCTCGACCTTGAGGCCGGCGTCACGGCCGTCCTCGACCGCCGCCTTCAGCTTCTCGCGGTCGCTCTCCTCGATGCTCATGGCATCGGTGGTGTAGTTGACCTTCGCGTACGCGATGGTCTGGTCCTGGCTGATCGTCCCCTCGACCTGGAAGGGGCTGACGGCCATGGCGATCTGGCCGCCCTTGAGCTGCCCGACGACCTTCTCGATCGTGGCGCGGTGCTCGCTGTCGGTCAGCTTCTCGCCGTCGGGCGACTTGAAAACGACGGTGGCGCTGGCGTTCTGCGCGCTGGACTTCTCGCCGTTCGCCTCGGCCCGCTCGTCCATCAGGTCGAAGGCCTGCTGAGACTCCGTACCGGGCAGTGCGAAGTCGTCGTCGACGGTGCTGGACACCGTCGATGCGCCCGCGCCGGCACCTATCAGCAGCACCACCCACAGCAGGGCGACGATGCGGCGTCGCCGAAAGGCGAGTCTGCCGAGTTTGTACAGAAACGTTGCCACGAATCTCTCCGGTTCGAGATGCTTGGTGCGGGCACGGACGGGCCATCGGTCGGTAGCTCTGCTGGGCGGTCGAGCTGAATCTGACAGCTCATGACAGAAGACGCCGCCGAGGCCCTTCCCGGTGCTCCGGTCAGCCGATTGAGGCGCACATCACACAGAACCGGTGGAACCCGCCCCCGCGTTCGTCACTCACCCTCACAGGTCACCCCCGTGACCGGGCGGTTGACCCCCCGGTCAACGCCCGTGTACGAGCGTACCGGCGAACGGGTGAGGCGGCACCGCGGTATCGACGTCCCTGAAGCAGCCCCCGGCGCCCCGACCACCGACCCCCGTGTGCCGCCGCCGAAGCGCCGACGGCCGCCGAAGCCCGTGTGCCGCCGGCCCCGCCGCCGCGCCCCGGGCACGACTTGCCGCCCCCGCGCACCGGCCGAACCATGGGTGGGGTGAGCGACGGCGCGTACCTCCGGTTTCCGCACCTCAACGGCGATCAGCTCTGCTTCGTGGCAGAGGACGACCTCTGGGTCGCACGGATCCCCGAGCCGGGCGGCGGGCCCGCACGGGCCTGGCGGCTGACCGCCGACCGCACCCGGCTCGGACCTCCCCGCTACTCCCCCGACGGGACCCAGATCGCGTACACGACCTGGCGCAGCCTCGATCCGGAGATCCATCTCACACCGGCCGACGGCGGCCCCGCGCGCAGGCTGACCCACTGGGGCGCCACCGACACCCGGGTGTGCGGCTGGACGCCCGAGGGCGACATCCTCGCCGTCGCCTCCCACGGCCAGCCGTTCTCCTACTTCTCGTGGGCCTACCGGCTGCCGCTGGACGGGAGCACCGGCAGCCGGCTGCCCTGGGGCCCGTGCGCGGGCATCGCGGTGAGCGATCTGGCGGGCGTGCGCCGAACGCTGCTGCTCACCGGTACGCCGCCGCACGAGCCGGCCGCCTGGAAGCGGTACCGCGGCGGCGCCACCGGGCGCCTGTGGCTGCACGGCGAGCGGATGCTTCCGCACCTGGCCGGGCACCTGGACTGCCCGATGATCGTGCCGAGCGCGGTCTGCGGCGCCGACGCCGAGGGCCGCGTCGCCTTCCTCTCCGACCACGAGGGCATCGGCAACCTCTACTCCTGCCGCCCGGACAGCACCGACCTCCGCCGGCACACCGACCACGCCGACTTCTACGCCCGGCACGCCGCCACCGACGGCAGACGGGTCATCTACCAGTGCGGCGGCGACATCTGGCTGGCGGAGGACCTGGCCGCCGGCTCCGTGCCGCGTCGGCTCGACATCCGCCTCGCCGGACCGCGTTCGGGGCGGCGGACCCACCAGGTGCCCGCGGCAAGCAATCTGGACTCGCTCGCCGTCGACGCCACCGGCCGCGCCAGCGCGGTGTGCGTGCGCGGCAGCCTGTACTGGCTCACCCACCGGGACGGCCCGGCGCGCACCATCACCGAGGAACCGGGCGTACGGGTGCGCCTTCCGGAGATGCTGGGCGGCACCGGGGAGGTCGCCTACATCACCGACGCCGACGGCGAGGACGGCATCGAGATCGCCCAACTCCCGCGCGCCAGCGGCGAGCAGCGACGCCGCAGGCTCGCCACCGGGCAGCTCGGCCGGGTGCACGAGCTGGTCGCCTCGCCGGACGGCCGCACGCTCGCGGTGGCCTCGCACGACGGGCGGCTACTCCTGGTGCCCACCGGTTCCGACGACGGTCCGGGCGACCCCGAGGCCGACGACCGGGAGGCGGCCGACGGTGCGGACGGCCCCGACGACACCGAGGACACCGAGGACACCGAGGTCACCGAGCTGATCCGCTCCATCAACGGGCCGGTCCGCGATCTCGCCTTCTCCCCCGACTCCGCGTGGCTGGCCTGGGCGCACCCCGGCATCGGCCGCTCGCTGCGCCAGGTGAAGATCGCGCGGCTGAGCGATGTGACGATCCTGGACGTCACGGGCGGCCGGTTCGAGGACGAGCAGCCGGTGTTCACCAGGGACGGGCGCTACCTCGCCTTCCTCTCCTGGCGCGGCTTCGACCCGGTGTACGACGTGCACACCGGCGACCTCTCCTTCCCGCTGGGCTGCCGCCCGTACCTGGTGCCGCTCAACTCGGCGACCCACTCGCCGTTCGCCCTGACCCCGGAGGGCCGGCCGGCGGGCGGCGGTCTGGACCCGGCCGACGGCGGGGGCGGCGAGGGCATGGTGTCGGTCGAGGCCGAGGGGCTGGCGAGCCGGGTGACGCCGTTCCCGGTGACCGCGTCCAAGTACTCGGCGCTGTGCCCGGTCGCCGGCGGCGGGCTGATCTGGCTGCGCTACCCGATCTCCGGTGCCCTCGGCGAGACCTTCGCCAACCCGGCCGACACCTCCGGCCGCCCCACCCTCGAACACTTCGACCTGGTGAAGGCCAAGCGCACCGAACTCACCGGTGACGTCGACTGGTTCGCGATCAGCGGCAACGGCAGACGGCTGGTCGTCAACGACGACGGCGATCTGCGCGCCGCACCCGCCAACGACTCCCCGGACGCCGACTCCGTCGTCCACATCGACCTGCGCCGGGTGCTGCACGTCGCCGATCCCGGCGCGGAGTGGCGGCAGGCGTACGAGGAGGCCGGCCGCATCACACGGGCGTACTTCTGGGAGCCGGGCATGTGCGGCATCGACTGGGACGCCGTGCTCGCCCAGTACCGCCCGCTGGTCGACCGCGTCGCCTCGCCCGACGAGTTCGCCGACCTGCTGCGCGAGGTGCTCGGCGAACTCGGCACCTCGCACGCCTACGTCGCCCCCTCCCGCCGCAACGAGGGCCCGCCGCACTACCAGCGGCCCATCGGGATGCTCGGGGTGAACTTCGCCCGCACCAGGGACGGCGGTTGGCAGATCGCCCGCATCCTGCCCGGCGACTCCTCGGACTCCAGGGCGCGTTCGCCGCTGGCCGGCTCCGGGGTGCGGGAGGGCGTGGTGCTCACCCACGTGGACGGGCGGCCGGTCGACCCGGTGGCGGGGCCGTACCCGCTGCTGGACGGCGCGGGCGGCACGACCGTGGAGCTGACCGTGCGCTCCCCGCAGGGCGGGCCGCCGCGCCGGGTGGCGATCGTGCCGCTGGTCGACGACCGTCCGCTGCGCTACCAGGACTGGGTGGCCGGACGGCGGCAGGTGGTGCGGGAGATGAGCGGCGGACGCTGCGGCTATCTGCACATCCCGGACATGGGCGGTTCCGGCTGGGCCCAGTTCAACCGCGATCTGCGCATGGAGGTCTCGCGCCCCGCGCTGATCGTGGACGTGCGCGGCAACGCCGGGGGAAACATCAGCGAGTTGGTGATCGAGAAGCTGACCAGGACCATCCTGGGCTGGGACGTGACCCGCAACGCCCAGCCGGTCTCGTACGCGGGCAACGCCCCGCGCGGGCCGATCGTCGCGCTCGCCGACGAGGCGACCTCCTCGGACGGCGACATGATCACCGCCGCGTTCCGACTGCTGGGCCTGGGTCCGGTGGTGGGGATGCGCACCTGGGGCGGCGTCGTCGGAATGACCGGCCGCCACCGGCTGGGCGACGGCACGGTGATCACCGTGCCGATGAACGCAGCCTGGTTCGACGCGTACGGCTGGGACGTGGAGAACCACGGCGTCGAACCGGACATCGAGGCGCTGCGCAGCCCGCTGGACTGGGCCGAGGGCCGTTACGCGGTGTTGACGACCGCGGTGCGCACGGCACTTGAGCTGCTGGACCGCCACCCCGCGCTCGCCCCGCCGAGCGACGTCGGAGTCCCCGACCGACGGCGGCCGCCGCTGCCGCCGCGCGGGCGGGGCGAATACCGGTAGCCGGGACCGGCCGCGCAACGGCCTCGGGGTGTACGGGAGTTGGGGAGCGGGGCGGCGCGGAGGGCGGCGGGGCCCGGGAGTTCTGATCATCCCTGTCCGGAAATGCAATGAATTGTGAAGCATGTCACGCTGGTCACTGCCCCCACCACCCACATCCGCTTGGAGTGACCAGACCATGGGCATGGCAGACCAGTTCAAGGACAAGGCGAAGGAAGCCGCGGAGCGCGCCAAGGACGCGATGCAGCAGGGCCAGGGCGAGGAGAAGCACTCCGAGCAGTCCCAGCGGTCCGAGCAGTCCGAGCGCTCCCCGCACTCCGAGCGGTCCGGCCGGCCGGAGCGCTCGGAGCGGTCGGGCCGGCACGAGCAGGACCGCGGAACCCGGGAGGGCGGGACCCGGGAGGGCGCTGCGCAGGACGGCTTCGCACGGGACGCCGACCGGCAGCGCGGGACACAGGAGTACGACACCGGCACTCGCCGCGCGAGCGAGGGCGGAATGTCGCGCGAGGCCCGGCCCGGCGACTCGCGCGACACCATGCGCGAGCGCCCGCGCGGGGACGACCCCGGCCGCGCACCGCAGCACGACCGCGACACCACCGAACGGACCGGGATGCGCGAGGAGCGGACCGGCATGCGCGAGGAGGATGCCGGGTCCGGCGACCGGACCGTCGGGCCGCGGCAGACGGACCGGGTCCACTACGTCGACCGGTCGCAGCCGCGCGAGGAGAAGGGCCAGGGCTACCAGCAGGACAGCCTGGACGACGTCGGCGACGACTGGGACAAGCGCTGACCCCTGCGCCCGCCCCGGAGCAGAGAGCAGGAGGGGACGCACCCGCGCCGGGTGCGTCCCCTCCTGGGTGCCGCTCGGGTCAACCGCGGTCGCCGGAAACGCCGTTGACCGCGCCGCGGTCCGCACGGGCCTTCTCGTCGGCCGCGCCGCCCGCGCCGACCAGCCCGGTGGGCAGCCGACCGCGCGCCGCGGCGAGCCGGGGCTCGAACTTGGCGAGCTGCCGGCGAGCGCCGAGCGCGACCACGGAGGGCAGATACCCGCGGGTGCCCTGCAACCCGCGCAGCCACCACTGCCCGTACACATGCGCCGAGCGGCGCTCGACACCGGCGACGAGCCGGTCGACGGCGGGGCCCAGCTCGTACGTCTTGTTCATCGGCCAGGGCAGCTCCTGCCGTACGTCGCGCAGGAGTTCGTCCGCGTCCGCGCCGCGCACCATGTCGGTGTCGGTCCAGCTGAGGTAGCCGACGCCGACCCGTACGCCCTGGTGGCCGACCTCGCCGCGCAGGCTGTGGGCGAACGCCTCCACACCCGATTTGGAGGCGCAGTACGCCGTCATCATCGGTGCCGGTGTGATCGCGGCGAGCGAGGCGATCTGGAGGAAGTAGCCCCGCGACTCGGTGAGCAGCGGCAGGAACGCCCGGCCGGTGACGGCGCCGCCGATGAGGTTGACCTCGATGACTCGGCGCCAGGTGACGGGGTCGCTGTCCACGAACGGGCCGCCGCCCGCCACACCGGCGTTGGCGACCACCACGTCCACCCGGCCGAAGTGCTCGCGGACCTCGTGCGCCACCAGGGCCATCGCCTCGTGGTCGGTGACGTCGGCGTGCCAGTGTCGCGAGTCGGTGTCCAACGAGTCGCTGACGCGGGCGAGTTCGTCCGGCTCCAGGCCGACGAGCGCGATCCGCGCACCGCGGGCGGCGAGTTTGCGGGCGAGCAGCGCGCCGACGCCGCGCGCCGCACCGGTGACGACGGCGACCTGGCCCCGAAGCGGATGACGACTCACGCGGCCTCCTCGGAGACGGACGAACCGCCGGCGGACGCACCGCCGGCCGGCTCGGTGGCGGACGGCTCGGTGGCGGAAGTGGCGGAGGTGGCGGAAGTGGTGGAGGTGTCGGCGGGGGACGCGGGGGTGGCCAGGTGCGCGGCGGCCAGCCTCCGCAGTACGCCGGCGACGGCTTCCGGCGCCTCCATCGGGGTCATGTGGCCGAGCCCGCTGAGCTTGTGCAGCTCGGTGAGGTGCGGCAGGTTCTCGGCCAGGTGCACGGCGTGCGCGAAGGGCGTCAGCCGGTCGTGCGTACCGTGCACCACCGCGGTCGGCACATCGAGGTCGCGCAGCTTGGCGTGCAGGTCCAGGCCGCTCAGCACCCGACCCCACGCGGCGCGGGGGCGGCGGGGCGCGCTGTGCACGATGCGCACGGCCGCGTCCCTGGCCTCGGGGCCCACTCCGGCGCCCATGGTCACATAGCGGATGAGCGCCTTGGACAGCGGTGTGATCGGCCCGAACGGCGCTGCCGCCCCCAGCGTGGCCCGATGGGCCAGCTCCCGGGCCCTGGCGCCGGGCATCGGAATGACGGTGGAGGTGCCGGGAAGCGACCGCGCGCCGGTGCTGCACAGCATCAACGCCGCGGCGTGCTCCCGCAGTTGGGCGCGTCCGGCCGCGGCCATGATGGTCATGCCGCCCATCGAGTGGCCGCCGACGACGGCCTGCTCGCCGGGTTCGAGGGTGGCGTCGAGCACGGCGCACAGGTCGTCGGCGAGGGTCGCCGGGCTGTAACCGGTGGGCCTGCCCTCCAGGCCCGCGGTGGTCAGCCCGTGTCCGCGCTGGTCGTAGACCACGACGCGGTGCCCCTCGGCGACGAGGCTGCGGACGATCGGCGCCCAGAACGCGGTGGAGCAGGTCCAGCCGTGCGCCAGCACGACCGCCGGTCCGCCTTCGGGGCCGTGCACCTGCACGTAGAGCTCGACGCCGTCGGCCGAGGCGACCGCCTGCTCGCGGACCGGCGCGGGCGGCGCGAACGGGCCCTGGGTCACGTGGTGGGGACGGGTCACGCGGATGCCTCCTGCTTGTCGTTCCTGTTGCCGCGCCGGCTCCTGCCGCCGCCCGGGGTGTCCCCCGAGCCGTCGGCGGTCGGCCGCAGCACTTCGTACTCCTCCAGGCGCACCTCGCGGGTGAGCCTGCGGAACTCGCCGGTGGTTCCGGGCCAGACGGTGGTGTTGCGCCCGTTGGCGTCCAGGTACCAGCTGTCGCAGCCGCCGGTGGTCCAGACGGTGCGCTCCATCCGCTTCTGGACGAAGTCGTTCCATTCCCTGACCGCGGAGGGGCGGGCGTCGAGGGCCACCCGGCCGCCGAGACTATCCTGGTGCCGCAGGTGGTCCACCAGGTAGTTCAGCTGCGATTCGATCATCAGGATCATCGAGCTGTTGCCCAGGCCGGTGTTGGGCCCGATGACGGTCAGGAAGTTGGGGAAGCCGGAGACGGTCGAGCCGCGCAGCGACTCCATGCCGTCCTTCCAGACGTCGGCGAGCAGCCGCCCGCCCGCGCCCTTGACCCGCTGGGCGATCGGCATGTCGGTGACGTGGAAGCCGGTGCCGAAGATGATCGCGTCGACCTCCACCTCGGTGCCGTCCGCGCCGACCAGGGTGTTGCCCCTGACCTCGCGCAGACCGGAGGCGACGAGGTCGACGTTCTCGCGGGCGAGCGCCGGATAGTAGGCGTTGGAGAGCAGGATGCGCTTGCAGCCGATGCGGTAGTCCGGAGTGAGCTTGCGCCGCAGCTCCTTGTCCTTGATCGCCCTGCGCATGTGCGAGGAGGCGAGGTTCTCCACCAGCCCGAGCATCCCCGGACGCTTGGTGAAGGCGCTGACCTGCAACTCCCGTACGCCCCACAGGATTTGGCGGCGCAGCGAGCCGGTCAGCGGCACCCGGTCGTGCAGCCAGTGCTCGGCCCTGCTGATCCGGCGGTCCACTCGGGGCATCACCCAGGCGGGAGTGCGCTGGAAGACGGTCAGCCGCTCCACCTCGGGCTGGATCGAGGGGACGATCTGGATCGAGGACGCGCCCGTGCCGATCATGGCGACGCGCTTGCCGCGCAGGTCGTAGTCGTGGTCCCACTGCGCGGAGTGGAAGACCTTGCCGGTGAAGCCGTCGAGGCCGGGGATGTCCGGCACCTTCGGGTCGGAGAGCGGGCCGCCCGCGGAGACGACGGTCTCGGCGGTGTACGAGCCCCGGCTGGTCTCGATCGTCCAGCGCAGCTCCTGCTCGTCCCAGGTGATCTGCTCGACGTCCGTGCCCAGCCGCAGGTGCGGCCGGAGCCCGAAGGTGTCCGCGACCCGCTCCAGGTACGCCCGGATGTGGGCCTGGCCGGAGAAGCTGCGCGGCCACTCGGGGTTGGGCGCGAAGGAGAAGGAGTACAGGTGCGAGGGCACGTCGCAGGCGCAGCCCGGATAGGTGTTGTCGTGCCAGGTGCCGCCGACCGCGTCCCTGCGCTCCAGCACCACGAAGTCCGTGACACCCGCGCGGCGCAGACGCACCGCGGCGCCCAGGCCGCCGAAGCCCGATCCGATCACCGCCACCCGTACGTGCTCGCGCTCGTTCCCACGTCCGGTCATGCGCTGCCTCCCGACTGTTCGCCTCCGACCATGCCAGTAATCACTGGCATGGTCCGCAGAGTAGGCCAGCTCACATACCGAGCGGTAGGGGGAGAGCGGGAAAAGTTACCGGCGGTTGTACCCCGCGTTTCGGGCTCCCCCTCCGGCATAGGCTTACGGCGTGGGCAAGTTCGAGGAACACCAGCGCCAGACCGACCGGCCACCGGCCGGTCCGGCCGACGCGTCCGCGTCCGGCACCGGGACCGGCACGGGCGCCGGGACCGCGGAACCGCAGGGCCGCGAGTACCGTGCCACCGAGCTGGCCGAGGCCGCCGGCATCACCCCGCGCACCCTGCGCTTCTACCGCGAACGCCGGCTCCTCCCGCCGCCCCGCAGGGAAGGCCGCATCGCCTGGTACGACGAGCGCCACCTCGCCCGGCTGCACACCATCGCCGGCCTGCTCGCCCGCGGCCACACCCTCGGCGGGATCGCCGAGCTGATCGTCGCCTTCGAGAAGGGCCGGGACTCCGACAGCGCCGCCGAACTCCTCGGCGTCTCCCGCGCCCTCGCCCCGCGATTCTCCGAGGAGACGACGGTGCGGCTGACCCCGGAGCAGCTGGCCGCGCTCTTCCCCGAGGAGGACACCCCGGAGAACCTCTCCACCGCCATCGAACTCGGCTACCTCTCGATCGAGGGCGACGAGATCACCCACATCAGCCAACGGCTGCTGGACGCCTCGACGATGCTGGTCGACAGAGGCGTACCGCTCTCCGCGGTGCTGGAGGCCGGGCGGAGGATGCGGCGCCATGTCGAGGCGATCAGCGCCGACTTCGCCGGGCTGATCAAGGAGCATCTGCTGACCGAGGGCAGGTTCGAGGACATCTCGGACGCGATCGAGGCGCTCCGCCCGTCGGCGAAACAGGTCGTGGAGGCAGAACTGTCGATGGCGATGGACCGCCAACTGCGCCGCGAGATCGAGGAGTTCTTCAATCTCCCGGAGGAGCGGCGCGGCCCGTCCGAGGGCGACGCCCGGGACTGACACGAGGGGCCGGGCGCCGGCTCTGCACGGCGGCCGGCCCGTCCCGCCGGCGCGCGCAGGCAGCGGGGCAGCGGGACGCGGTGCGCACGCCGAGCGGGGCGGTGCGGCGGGATGCGGCGGGATGCGGCGGGATGCGGCGGGATGCGGCGGGATGCGGCGGGATGCGGCGGGATGCGGCGGGGCGGGAACGCGTCGACGCCCGGCCGGTGACCGTTCGGTCGCGGCCGGGCGTCGTACGGCGCTCGGGACGGTGAGCCGCCCGGATCAGCGGGCGGTCGTGTCGTCCTCCCGGAGCTCGTCCGCGGCGCCCGCCGCGAGGTCGGGCGCGGAGGTGCCGCCGCTCTCCCCGCGGGCGTCCGCCTCGGCGGGCGGCTGGACTGTCGGAGTGGCCAGGGACGCGACCACACCGACGGCGAACGAGGCGATGGCGAGCATGCTGCGCTTCTTCATACCAACGCAACGACCGTCCCCACCCCTCGGTTACGCCGACAAGCGCACCAGCCGGTGATCCGACGCGTCCGACTCAGAGCCCGTAGACGACCGAGACGGGGGCGTGGTCGCTCCAGCGTTCCGGGTGGCTCGGGGCGCGTTCGACCTCCGCCTTCAACGCCCGTGCCGCCAGTCCCGGCGTCGCCAGGTGGTAGTCGATCCGCCAGCCGGTGTCGTTGTCGAAAGCGCGGCCGCGGTAGGACCACCAGCTGTAGGGGCCCTCCTGGTCCGGGTGGAGCGCGCGCACCACGTCGACATAGCCGCCGTCCGCCGGGTCGAGCACCCGGCCGAGCCAGGCGCGTTCCTCGGGGAGGAAGCCGGAGTTCTTGCGGTTGTTGCGCCAGTTCTTCAGATCGGCCTCGCGGTGCGCGATGTTCCAGTCGCCGCAGACCAGCACCTCGCGACCGTCGGCCGCGGCACGGGCGCGCAACTCCTTGAGATACGGCAGGAAGGACGCCATGAAGCGCTCCTTCTGCTCCTGGCGCTCGGTTCCGACCTGCCCGGCGGGCAGATAGAGGCTCGCGACGGTCACACCCGGCAGGTCGATCTCCAGATAGCGTCCGGAGTCGGCGAACTCGGCCACCCCGAAGCCCGTGCGCACCGCGTCCGGCTCCCTGCGGGTGAGCATCGCCACACCCGCCCGGCCCTTCGCCCCCTCGGCCCGCGCCGGCTCGTACACGGCGTGCCAGCCCTCGGGGTGCCGCGATTCGGCGGTCAACTGCTCGGGCTCGGCGCGCACTTCCTGCATACAGACGACGTCGGCGTCGGTCGCGGCGAGCCAGGGCAGATAGCCCTTCCTGGCCGCCGCCCGCAGCCCGTTCACGTTCACGGAGGTCACCTTCAGCATCCCCGCACCCTACCGAGCCCCGCGGTGCTGCCTACGATGCCGGAATGGAGATCCTGACCGTGCGCTACGACCACCCCGACGTGCAGAAGCTGGTCGCCGAGGTGCAGCAGGAGTACGTGCGCCGCTACCAGAGCGGGGGCGACGTCACCCCGCTCGATCCCGAGATGTTCCAACCGCCGCGCGGTCTGTTCCTGCTCGCCCTCGACGACGGGCTGCCGGTCGCCACCGGCGCCTGGCGCAGCTGCGAGAGCACCGACGAGGAGGAGTACGAGGACGGCGACGCGGAGATCAAGCGGATGTACGTCATACCCGCCGCCCGCGGGCGAGGGCTCGCCCGCCGCATCCTGGCGATGCTGGAGGACGACGCCCGCGCCGCCGGTCGGCGCCGGATGGTGCTGGAGACCGGCACCGCGCAGCCCGAGGCGATCGAGCTCTACCGCTCCAGCGCGTACACCCCGGCACCACGGAAGTTCGGGGTGTACCGGTTCGAGGAGGACAGCCGCTGCTACGTCAAGGACCTGCGCGCCTGACCGGCCGTACGCCGCGCGCCGCCCCGCCGTACGGCGTCCCGCGGCCCGGCGGCCCCGCGACGCCCGGCAGCCCCGCGGCCCCGGCACGCGCACGCCCCGCCGCCGCCGTCGGGGCGGGGCCGGTCACGCGTCACGGGCGCGGGGCGTGCCCGGTGGAGAGCGTGTACAGATGCTGGACGAGCGTGAGCAACACATGCTTGCTGGACTCGCGTTGACGCACGTCGCAGTCGATCAGCGGCACGTGCGGAGGGAGGTCGAGCGCGTCGCGTATCTGCTCCAGGCTGTGCTCGGGGCCGCCGAAGTCGTTGCGCGCCACGATGAACGGGGTGCCGTGCTGCTCCAGGCGGTCGATCGCGTACCAGGAGTCGGCCAGCCTGCGGGTGTCGACCAGCACGACCGCGCCGAGCGTGCCCGCGAAGAGCCGGTCCCAAAGGAACCAGAAGCGCTCCTGTCCGGGGGCGCCGAAGAGATAGAGGACCGTCTCCGCGTTGAGGCTGATCCGGCCGAAGTCGAAGGCGACCGTGGTGGCGGTCTTGCTGCGGACCGCGGAGTTGTCGTCCACGTCCTGGCCGGCCTGGGTCATCGTCTCTTCGGTGCTGAGCGGCCGGATCTCGCTCACCGAACGCACCATCGTCGTCTTGCCGACGCCGAAGCCGCCCACCACGACGATCTTCAGCGCGCTGGTGGTGGTGCTGAGCAGCGGAGTGCGGTCCGCCGCGCTGTCAGAGATTGCGGAGTCCAACGAGTACCTGCTCAAGTACGAGGGGATCGGGGAGACTTGACGCCGTGGGGAGCGGCTGTGGATGGCGTGCGGTGACCCTACCCGCAGCCAGCAGGTCGGACAGCAGGATCTTGACGATGCTGACCGGCAGCCGCAGCTCGGCGGCGATCTCGACCACCGCCGTGGGCCTGCGGCACATCGCCAG
Organism: Streptomyces sp. XM4193; assembly: GCF_023072595.1. Taxonomy (GTDB): domain Bacteria; phylum Actinomycetota; class Actinomycetes; order Streptomycetales; family Streptomycetaceae; genus Streptomyces. The sequence continues at coordinate 296,103 of NZ_JALLGK010000003.1, read as the reverse complement.
GATCGCCCGGTGCTCGGATTGCATGCCCGGCGCCGGATCGAACTCGCTGACCACCAGCGTCACCAGGTCGAACGCCGTGGAGTTCGCCCGGCTCCGTCCTCCGGTGACCGTGTAGAGCCGGTCGGGACTGTCGTCCCTGCCGGGCCTGCTCATACCGCACCGCCGCCGGAGTTCCGGGGCGGTGTGCTGAGGTAGTCGCCGAGCTGCTCGACGAGTTCGTTCATGTTGTGGCCGACGAGCCCGACGTCCGCCGAGTCGTCGGCGACGATGGCCAGATGGGCGCCCTGCCCGGCCTCCACGATGAACAGGATGCCGCCGTAGAACTCGGTCATCGCCTGCCGTACGCCGCCCGTACCGTCGCCGAACTCCAGCGAGGCGCCCTGGGACAGGCTCTGGATTCCGGCGGCGATGGCGGCCAGTTGGTCGGCCTGGTCCACCGTCAGCTCAGGGGTGTGGCACAGCTTCAGGCCGTCTCTGGACAGGACCAGGGCGTGCCGGGCACCGGCGGTGCGCTGGAGCAGCCGCTCCAGCAGCCAGCCCAGGTCCGCGGTGTCGGTGTGCTGCGGGCCGGTCGCGGGCGAGCCCTGGAAGGGGGCGGTCATCGGACGTCATCCTCCGGTTGCGAGTACGAGGTTGGAGGGGCGGGGGGCTGTGGTGCCGCGCTGTTCGGTGCGGCGGGGGGATCGTACGGTGGTGCGTCCGGCGCCGCTTCGGCACCTGCGGCGGGCCGCCCCTCGGCCCCGGCGGGCCGCGTTTGCTCGGCCGACGCCTCGCCGACCGACTCCTCGCCGACCGAACGCTCGCCACCGCGCACCGCCTTGCGGAACGCGCCGAACCGCGCCGCCGACTCCGCCGCCGTACGACGGGGCCCGGGCTGCGGTGCGGGAGGCGGGGTGGCGGGACGAGCAGCGGAGAGAGCCTGGCCGCGACGGCGCTTGGGCAGCCCGCTCGGGCCGTACTCCGGCTCCGCGGCGAACTCCCCCGCCGGCGCCCAACCGCCGTACGGGACCGCCGACTGCGCAGAGGCGGAGCCGAGGGCCCGATCGGAGGGAGGGTCGAAGGACCGCGTGGCGGAGTCGAACTCGCCGCTCCCGGCAGCGGGTTGACCGGTCGCCGTACTGCCGCCCTGCGGGGGCACGGACCGGTCCGAGGGGTCCCGGGACGGCGGGTCCTGCGCGGAAGCGGGGGCGCCGGCCGCCCAGACGTCGTCCCTGCGCGGCTCGACGCCGCCGAAGGTCTGCCGCCGGATGCGCTCCGCCTCCTCGCGGAACCAGTGCGGCGAGTACGGCTCGGCGCCGCTGCTCCCGGCAGGGCCTGCCTCGCCCGTACCGCCCGTACCCCCCGTACCGCTCGCGGCGGCCGGGGGCGGGCCGGTTGCGCCCGTGCCCGGGGGCTCGTACAGCGGGCCGGAGGACGGCGGCCCGCCGGTGCCCGGCAGCTCGTCCGGCGACGAGCCGGCGGCCAGCCCGTCGTGGTCCTGGTACAGCGGATCGTGCGCACGCGCGTGCTCGTCGTCCGGCTCCGCGGGACCCGCGGGTTCGACCGGTGCGCCGCCGGCCGGTGCGCCGTCGGCCGGTGCGCCGCCGGCCGGGCGGGGGCGGCGAAGCGTGCTGACGCGCTTCGGGAGGACGAGCGGGAAGTCCTCGCTCGGCGCCCCGTCAGATGTCTCGTCCGGAACTCCGCCCGGGGCCCGGTCCGTTGCTTCGTCCGGCTCCGCAGAACCGGGAGCGGCGGACTCGTCGACCGGGCCGGGAGCGCCCGGGACCGCGGTCCCGTCCCCGGGCACCGAACCGGCGCGGCGGCCCGGCAGCGGTCCGAACAGCGGGTCCTCGTCGGCCTGTTGACCCGAGCCGGCCCCCGGCGCCGTGACCGACCCCGGCCCCGTCGCGGGAGCGGCGCCCGGCACCGCCTCCTGCTCGCCCGACGTCTGCTGCCGACCCACCGGTTGGACCCCGTCGGGGCCCAACGGCGTGCCGTCCGAGGGACGTTCGGCGTCCGGCGCGGTCACGTCCCGCGGCCCGGCCCACCGGGCGGAGCCACCCACCGGCTCCGCGCCCCGGCCGACCGGTACGTAGCGCGCACCGCTCTGGCTGCCATGCTCCTGCGCCCGGTGGATGACCAGTTGCGGGATCCGCACGATCACCCCGGTGCCGCCGCGCGCCGAGGGGCGGAAGGAGACGGCCAGCCCGTGCTTGCGTGCCAGACAGCCGACCACCGGGAGGCCCAGCCGGGTGCCCGAGAGCGTCGTCAGGTCCAACGACTCGCCGGACACGGCCCGTTCGGCACGCCTGAGCGCGAAGTCGCCCATCACCAGGCCGCTGTCCTCGATGGTGACGACCAGCCCGGCCGGCACCTCCTCGACGTACACATGCACTTCGGCGGTGGGCGGCGAGAAGTTCGCGGCGTTGTCCAGGAGTTCCGCGAGCGCGTGCATGACGCCCTCGGCCGCGTGGCCGGCGATCGCCACGTCCACCGTGGTGTGCAGCCGCACCCTCTGGTAGCCCGCGATGCGTCCCATCGCGCCCCGGAGGATGGACTCCATCACGATCGGCTTTGCCCAACGCCGCCCGGAACGCGCCCCGGTGAGCACCGCGATGCTGTCCGCGAGCCGACCGGCCTGCGCGGTGCGGTGGTCCAGATGGAGCAGGTCGGCGAGCACGTCCTCGTCCGCGTGCTGGTGCTCCATCTCCCGGAGGTCGGCCAGCATGCTGGTGGAGAGCGCCTGCATACGACTCGCGGCGTCGGCGCACGCCGTCAGCGCCGCCGCCTTGCCGGCCTCGCTGCGCCCCAACTCCTGCGCCACCGTGCGCAGTACCTGCTGGTGCGAGGCGCTGGACGGCTGGGGCAGGGCCTTCAGCGCGCTGTCCGGTGCGGAACCGGACCGCAGCCGGTCGAGCAGAGCGGGAAGCGTCTGCTCCGCGAAGCTCCGGGAACCCGCCTCGTTCTCCGCGAGTCGGGCCAGCAGCGCCCGCTGCCTCGCACGCTGAACGGCCACCACCACGGCGGCGGTGCACAGCAGCAGGGCCGAGAGCCCGGTGGCGAAGGCCACCTGCGTCCGGTAGTCGGCCGGCGCGCACCATGTCGTGACAGCCGCACCGGCGCCGGTCAGCAGTGCGGTGACCAACATCGGGACGAGTGCTGACCGCAGCGGCGAACGCTCCGTCCGTTGGCGCGCGTTGGTTATCTGCGCTGTCATCTGTGGGGTCCTTGGACGGATCGGCAGGAGCCTCCGAGGACGGCACTCCTGATCAATTCGATAACACTATAGGTGAACCTCTGGTCACTATAGAGCGATACTCGGCGTCCACACCCGTACTCCACCGGCCCCCGAATCGGCAGAGAACGCACAGAAACGGCGAACTTCCCCCACCCCAGCGCCCCTGCCTTCCGCCGACATTCACCATCCCTTCATCCACCACGCGCTCCTCCCCCGCACAGCGCGCCGCGGCGAAACCGCACCTCACTCCCCGTACCGGACACCCGAACCCCGCGTGCCCACCCACGCCTCGCCGACCCTGCCGCGGCGCCGCCCCCGCACCGCACAGCGGAGTTCGCCCCACACCCCCAACCTCCGGGTGAAACCCGCCACATGACAGTGGTCACCGATACGCCGCCCGACGCACCCGCCCCGCTCCGCGCGTCCGAGCCCACCGGGGACGGAGGCACGGAACGACGAAGGTCCCGCAGATCGAAATGATCTGCGGGACCTTCGTCAAACCGTTCACACCTGGAATCGTGAACGACACATGCTCTGTGGACCTGAGGGGATTTGAACCCCTGACCCCCTCGTTGCGAACGAGATGCGCTACCAGGCTGCGCTACAGGCCCTCGGAACGGTTGAAACATTAGCACCAACCCCGCGGTGGAGCGAAATCCGTTCCCGCCCGCTCAGCCGTCGCGCTTCACTCGCCGGAGGCGCGGGGGCGGTCGACGTCGGCGTCCTGGTCGAAGAGCGGGGTACGGCGCTGCGCCCGCGGGGCGGCCGGTGCCTGCGCGGGGCCCGCGGTGGTGGAGCGGGCGGAGCTCCAGGCGTCGGCCGCGTCGAAGTCGACCCGCTCGGCGCTGCGCGGCGCGACGGGCGCGTTGACGTAGGTCGGCAGCGGCACCGGGACCGGGTCCCAGCTGCCGGCGGCCGGTACGTCGCGGCGACGTGCGCGCTGCTGGTCCACCCACTCGGCGTGGTCGGTCTGCTCGACGATCGCCTGCCCGTCCTCGCTCAGCGCCGGACCGGCGTCCGACTCGGCGTTCCGGGCCTCCTGGGCGAGGCGCCGTTTCTCCTGAAGCCGACGCGCGGCGGCCTCCGCGCGCTGCCGGTCGAGCCGCACGGCGAACCGCCGGCGCTCCTGGGCCCGCAGATAGCCGATGTACGCACTGAGCAGCAGGGCCGGAATCGCGGGAGCCCACAGCAGGCCGAGCCCGCCGACGGCCGCGAGCACGCTGGCCGCGGTGAACCACAGGAAGAGGAGCATCGTCGTCCGACGGCGGCGAGCCAGGACACGGGCACGTTTGGTCCGCGCGTCACCGGCTCCGACCTTGGCGACTGCGCGCTCGACCTTCGCCACAACCGGTTTCCGCGTCTCCGGCTCCTCGAACTCCGCCGGGAGCTCGGACTGTTCGGGACGGCCGCGAGAGTCGCCCGCCTCGTCGTGGGGTTCGTCCGAAGATGTCGGGACGGGCCCGATCTCGGTCACGGGGTCGGCGAAGGACCGGAGGTCGGCCGCCTCGTAGGAGGTGTCCCCCTCGGGGCTGCCCGACTCGTCCGGTCGCGCGCTGTCGTCATCGTCTTCCGGGGACTCCGGCGCCTTGGCCCGGGTCCTGGTGTAGCGCCGCTCCATCGCGGCCCGGCCGGAAAGCAGCCGGATCGCGGTACTGAAGCGTTCCGTCGGACGGGCGTCGTTGAGCTCGTCCTGACGTCGAAGCCACATCGGTACCAGATAGGCGGCCCAGGCCCCGACGATGACTGCGTAGATGAGGCCGCTGTTGCTCACAGGTCACACGGTAGAGGGGTTTTGGTATCAGGTTCAGCCGATTGACGCGGCGTGTCGCGTCAGCTCGCTGATAAACCGAGAATTTTCTGTGATGAAGAGTCGCCAAGTACGCACAAATTGCGGCACCCTGTGACCGTTTTCCGACCTCGAAGGCGACCCAAGCGAAAGAATCGAACGTTTATCGCATTTCCCGGGCGGGGCCCGGCCGGTCGGGCCGGTCGTCGCGATGCGGACGGACCTCGGTTTCGGATCGGGCGCCGCGATCGGACTCGCCGGGACGGTCGTACCGCAGCGAGTGCCAGCGTGCGAGCAGGCCCTCCGGCACCTCCTCCGAGGTGAGCGCGTAGACGAGGTGGTCGCGCCAGTCGCCGTCGATGTGGAGATAGCGGGGCCGGAGCCCCTCCTCGCGGAATCCGAGTTTCTCGACGACTCTCCGGCTCGGGGCGTTTTCCGGCCTGATGCAGATCTCGATGCGGTGCAGCCCGACGGTGCGGAAACAGTGGTCGACGGCGAGCGCGACGGCGGTCGGGGTCACCCCGCGACCGGCCACCGCCTGATCCACCCAGTAGCCGATATGGCCGGAACACATCGAGCCCCAGGTAATTCCAGCCACCGTCAGCTGACCGGCCAGACGCCCGCGGTAGAACACCGCGAAAGGAAGCATTCGGCCCGCGCTCGCCTCGGCGCGCAGATTGCGCACCATCTGCCGGAACGAGGGCCGTCCGGCCGGGAGATGGCCCGGCGGTGCCGGTGGAATCGTGGCTTCCCAGGGACTGAGCCAGGCGCGATTGCGCTGGTTCACTTCGCGCCAGGCGCGGTGGTCGCGCACCCGCACGGGACGGAGGGCGATGTCGCCGTCCGCCAGCTCCACCGGCCAGGGCGCGTTCAGCTGTCGTCTCCTCGTGGATGGTCGCCGCCTCTGAGCTGGTCCACAGCGTGCGGGACGATCTCCTGCAGAACGGCGATGCCGTCCTTCACTCCTCCCCGGGAGCCGGGCAGGTTCACGATCAGAGTACGCACGGCGACCCCCGCCAGGCCACGGGAGAGCGCCGCGGTCGGCACCTTCGTGCGCCCCGCGGCACGGATCGCCTCGGGGATTCCGGGCACCTCGTGGTCCAGCACCCGCCGGGTCATCTCGGGGGTGAGGTCGAGTGCGGTCAGCCCGGTGCCGCCGGTGGTGACGACGAGGTCGTACCCCGCGGCCACCGCCTCCCGGAGCACCCTCTCGACCGGTTCGCCGTCGGGGACGACCGTCGGGCCGTCGGCATGGAAGCCCATCGCAGCGAGCCCGTCGCGCAGCAGCGGTCCGCCGGTGTCCTCGTAGACACCCGCAGCCGCACGGTTGGAGACGGTGACGGCCAGGGCGCGCGGGGCGGTCACGAGCGCTGCCAGTCGCCGGACTTGCCACCGGTCTTGGACTCGACCCGGATGTCGGTGATGACCGCGCCCTTGTCGACGGCCTTGACCATGTCGACCAGGGTGAGGGCCGCGACGGAGACCGCCGTCATCGCCTCCATCTCCACCCCGGTCCGGTCGGTGGTCTTCACGGTGGCGCTGATCTCGACCGCGTCGTCGGCGACGGAGAGTTCGACGCGTACGCCGGAAAGGGCCAACGGGTGGCAGAGCGGCACGAGTTCGGGTGTCTTCTTCGCACCCATGATCCCGGCGATGCGGGCGGTCGCGAGCGCGTCCCCCTTCGGCACCCCCTCCCCGCGCAGCAGGCCGACGACCTCCGGGGTGACGCGCACCCGGCCGGTGGCACGCGCGGTGCGCGCGGTGACGTCCTTCGCGGACACGTCGACCATGCGTGCGTCGCCGCGCTCGTCGATGTGGGTGAGGTGCTGGCTGCTCATGGCGAGAACGGTACCGGGCGCCGCGACACCCCCTCCCGCGGCTCCTCGACGGCGGACGGAGCGCCGGCGGAGGTGCGGGACACGGGCGCGGCACCGGTTGCCGTCGGGGTGGGAGCAGGACGCGGGGCGGGTGTCGTCGGGCAGGGGCGGGTGTCGTCAGGCCGGGCCGGCGAGGAGTACGACCTCCAGTTCCGCGCCGGGCACCACTTCGGTGACGTCCTCGGGCACGACGAGCAGGGCGTCCGCGTGCGCGAGGGAGGCGACCAGGTGCGAGCCCGCGCCGCCCACCGGCTCGGCGGTGCCGAGCAGTTCGCCCTCGGCGGCCGGAAGATGGCGGCAGCGCAGGAACTGGCGCTTGCCGGCCGGGGAATCGAGCGGCTTGTCGGCCTGGACCCGAGCGCGGACGATCGGGCGGTGCACCGAGTCCAGCCCGATCAGCTTGCGGATGACCGGACGGACGAACAACTCGAAGGAGACATAGGAACTCACCGGGTTGCCCGGCAGCGCGAGCAGCGGAGTGCGGTCCGGACCGATCAGACCGAAGCCCTGCGGCTTGCCCGGCTGCATCGCCAGCCTGCGGAAGTCCACCGCCGCGCCGTCCCAGAGCGTGCTGTCGCCGAGGGCCTCCTTCACCACGTCGTACGCGCCCACGCTGACTCCGCCGCTGGTCACCAGCACATCGGCGCGCACCAGTTGGTCCTCGACCGCTTCACGGAAGGAATCGGCGTCGTCGGCGACCGCGGTGGCCCGGTAGGCGAGCGCGCCGGCGTCGCGGGCAGCCGCGGTGAGCACGAAGCTGTTGGAGTCGTGGATCTGGCCCGGCCCCAACGGCTCGCCGGGCTGGACGAGTTCGCTGCCGGTGGACAGGACCACCACGCGCGGGCGGGGACGCACCTGAACGGTGCGCCTGCCGATCGCGGCCAGCAGCCCGAGCTGCGGAGGCCCCAGCACCGTGCCGGCGGTGAGCGCCACCGCGCCGGCGCGCACATCGCTGCCCTGCGCCCGTACGTGCTGGCCGGCGCTGACCGGACGGTGGACCCGCACCTCGCCGGTCGCGCCGGAGGGGTCGCTGCTGTGGGCCGTCATGCTGGTGACCGGCCCCCTGCCGGTGCCGCCGTCCGTCCACTCCACCGGGACGACGGCCTCTGCTCCGGTCGGGAGCGGAGCGCCGGTCATGATGCGCGCCGCCTGGCCGGGACCGACGGTGAGCAGGGCTCCGCTGCCGGCGGCAACATCACCGACGACGGTGAGCACCGCGGGGAACTCCTCTCCCGCGCCCTCGACGTCCACGGTGCGCACCGCGTAGCCGTCCATCGAGCTGTTGTCGAAGGGCGGCAGCGCGGCGGGCACCAGCACGTCGTCGACGAGCACACAGCCCTGCGCCTCCAGCAGGGACAGCTCCAGCGGCTCCAGCGGATGGACGGACGCCAGAATGTCGTCCAGATGCTCGTCGACCGACCAGGTCTCGCTCAACGCCTCACAGCTCCTTGCCGACGAAGTCCCGCAGCCAGTCCCGGAATTCGGGACCCAGATCCTCACGCTCGCACGCCAGACGGACGATGGCGCGCAGGTAGTCGCCCCGGTCGCCGGTGTCGTAGCGGCGTCCGCGGAAGACGACGCCGTGCACCGGGCCGCCGAGGGACGGGTTCTCGGCGAGTGTCTGGAGCGCGTCGGTCAGCTGGATCTCGTTGCCGCGGCCCGGCTCGGTCTTGCTCAGCACGTCGAAGACGGCGGGGTCGAGCACGTAACGGCCGATGATCGCCAGATTGCTCGGCGCCTCCTGCGTGTCCGGCTTCTCGACCAGGCCGGAGACCTTCACCACGTCCCCCTCCGCGGTGGGCGCGGCCTCGGCGCAGCCGTAGAGGTGGATCTGCTCCGGCGCGACCTCCATCAGCGCGATGACGCTCCCGCCGAGCTCCTCCTGGACCTGGGTCATCCGCATCAGCAGCGGATCGCGGGGGTCGATCAGATCGTCGCCGAGGAGCACGGCGAAGGGCTGGTCGCCGACGTGCGGAGCGGCGGCAAGCACCGCGTGGCCCAGTCCGCGGGGGTCGCCCTGGCGCACGTAGTGCATGGTGGCGAGGTCGCTGGACTCCTGGACCCTGCTGAGCTTCTTCTCGTCGCCCTTGTGGCGCAGGACCTCTTCGAGCTCGTAGTTGCGGTCGAAGTGGTCCTCCAGAGGCCGCTTGTTGCGGCCGGTCACCATCAACACGTCCGAAAGACCGGCGGCGACGGCCTCCTCGACGACGTACTGGATCGCGGGCTTGTCGACGACGGGCAGCATCTCCTTGGGAGTGGCCTTGGTCGCCGGGAGAAACCGCGTGCCGAGCCCGGCTGCGGGGATGACAGCCTTGCTGATCCTGGCCTTGGAGGCGGGCGCTGTAGTCATGCCCCGCACCATAACCGGTCGCTTTGTACCGAAGTGAGGCTCTGCCTACTTCTGTTGCTCCACGCGGACAAAGGAAGGTTCATCGACAGTGAGCAGTGAAGGTAGCAAGCGTGCGTTGCGGGCAGAACTCCTTTCGGTGAGGAGGAAGTTGACGCCGGATGACGTGCGTCTGCGCGCGGAGCGGATCGCGGCGGCGGCAGCACGGTGGGACCGGCTGGCCGAGGCGCGGACGGTCGCGGGTTACGTCTCGGTCGGCACCGAACCGGGCACCCGCGCCCTGCTCGACGCGCTGCGGGAGCGGGGCACACGGGTGCTGCTGCCGGTGCTGCTGCCGGACAACGACCTGGACTGGGCGGCGTACGAGGGCCCCGAGCGGCTGCTGCCCGCGGGGCGCGGACTGCTGGAGCCGGCCGGTGAGCGGCTGGGCGCCGAGGCCGTGGCCGATTCCGAGGTGGTGCTGCTGCCGGGGCTCGCGGTGGACCGGTCCGGGCTGCGGCTGGGCCGCGGCGGCGGATCGTACGACCGGGTGCTGGCGCGGTTGGCGGCGGCCGGCGCCGATCCTGCGCTGGTGGTTCTGCTGTACGACGACGAGGTGCTGGCGCGGGTGCCGGCCGAACCGCACGACCGGCCGGTGCACGCGGTGGTGACGCCCTCGGGTCTGCTGCGGTTCTGATCCGGGCGCCGCGGGAGCCCCGTACGCCCGTACCCGAGGCTCGTCGGCCCCGGGTACGGGTGCGGGTACGGGTACGGGTACGGGCGCGCGGCTGCGTCCGGCGGGGGTGTCCTCGCGGACTCAGGGAGTGAGCGCCATCGTGTCGTCGGTGCGCTTGTCGACGGCTTCCTTGCTGAAGGCCCAGGGCAGAAGCTCGCCCTTGGCCCACAGATCGGTCTGGTCGGTGTAGTTCGGGTGGAAGGCGTGGCCGGAGGCGCCGGTGAGGTTGATCCAGCGCGACTTGTCGAAGTCCTCGAGGTTGACGACCATCCGCATCGACGGAACCCAGGTCACGCCGTAACCGCCGGCCGCGTTCCAACCCGTCGCGTTGACCGCGTCCTTGCCGCCGCTCATCTCCCAGGGGCCTCTGTTGAGCAGCCGCTGAACGATGCCGGGGCCGCTGGTGCCGAGGGTCTGGTTGCGCAGCATGAGCCTGTGCAGGCGGCCCCAGCTCCAGGAGTTCATGTCCTTGCCGAGCTTGGACGTCAGCTCCCAGCGGGCTTCCTTCATCGCCCGGGCGAGCATCTGGTCGCGGCCCTCGGCGGCGGCGAAGTCCAGGTCCTTGCGGGGGGCCTGCCACCACTCGCTCTTCGGGTCCTCCAGCAGACCGCGCATCACCTCGAACCAGCGGTCGCTGCCGTCGGGTTGGGCGGTCTCGCTCTCGCGCTGGCCGCACTCGCGGATCGTGCGCGCGGTGCCGTCCAGATCCTCGATGGGGCCCGAGTCGTCGGCAGGACGGACCATCAGGCACTCGCCCTTGACCCGGAGCTCCTTGGGGAGCTTGTTGCCGATGGTGAGCAGCAGCAGATTCCGCCACACGCCGTTGAAGTAGGCCGCCGCCGCGGAGTCGGCGTCCTGGGTGTAGTCCCAGCCCTCCAGGAGCTGCTGCGCCTCGCGGACGTAGGAGTCGCCGATGTCGATCTTCAGCAGATGGGGCACCAGCAGCTTGGCGATCTCGCTGCTGTTGTCCAGCTGCATGGACTGCATGTCGTCCATGGAGATCTTGCCGCCGTCCTTGATCTTCGACCGGATGAGGTCGTTGATGCGCTGGCTGCGGGTGCCGTAGCTCCAGTCGTCGGTGAGGTGGTGCGGGTAGTCGCGCTTGTCCACGACGGCCTGGTTCGCCGTCACGATGAAGCCGCGCTTGGGGTTGTACTCGCTGGGCAGCTCGTCCTGCGGGATGTAGCCCGTCCAGCGGTGGTCGGGGTCCCAGCCGGGAGCCGGGTAACGTCCGTCGCCCTTGCCACGCACGGGGATGCGGCCGGGTGCCTGATAGCCGATGTTGCCCTTGGTGTCCGCGTAGATGAGGTTCTGCGAGGGCACCTCGAACTTGCGGGCCGCGGCCTGGAACTCCTTGAAGTTGCTCGCCCGGTTGAGCTCGAAGAGCGAGTCCATCGTGTTGCCCGGGCTCAGCGCCGTCCAGCGCAGCGAGACGGCGTAGCCCTTGCCGCGGTCGGGTGCGGCGCCCTCCACCGGAGCGGTGTCCCCGACCTGGCCCAGCTGGGTGTTGCGGTCGGAGACGATCGGGCCGTTGCGGGTGGAACGGATCGTGATGCTGCGGTCGTTGCCGCCGGCCACCTTGATCGTCTCGCGGCGGGTCTTGTACTCGGTGTAGCTGCCGTCGTAGAGGTACTTGCCGTCCTGGATCTTCTCCAGATAGAGGTCGGTGACGTCGGCGCCGAGGTTCGTCAGGCCCCAGGAGATGTCCTGGTTGTGGCCGATGACGACACCGGGAAGGCCGGAGAAGGTGAAACCGGCCGCATCGGTCGGGCACTTGTCGTTGACCTGGGTGCAGTGCAGCCCCATCTGGTACCAGACGGACGGGAGTTGGGGCGCGAGGTGCGGGTCGTTGGCGAGCAGCGGCTTTCCGCTGGTGGTGTACTTGCCGGAGATGACCCAGGAGTTGGAACCGATGCCGCCGCCGTTCGGGCCCAGCAGCGCGGGCAGCTCGTCCAGGGACTTGGCGAGCGAGGAGAGCTGGGTGCGCACTCCCTGCGCCTGACCGCCGGCGACAGAGCCCTCACCGCCCTGGCCCACGCCCGGCTGCTCGGTGCCCGGCAGTCCGCCGCCCGGCTGGCCCGCACCCGGCTGACCCGATTCGGGCGACCCCGCGGGCGGCGGGGTGTCCCCGCCGGCCCCGTCGCCCTGGCCGCCCGGAGTCCCCTGACCGTCCGGAGTCCCCTGACCGTCCGGAGCGCCCTGACCCTCGCCGGAGCCGGATTCGACGCCCTCCTCGACGATCGGCTTGTTCCGGTCGTAGGGGTAGCCGGGGTAGAGCTCTTCGATCTGCTTCTCGCTCAGGCGGCCCGCCATCAGCGAGCGGTCGATCTCGTCCTTGATGTTGCCGCGCAGGTCCCAGGCCATGGCCTTGAGCCAGGCGAGAGAGTCGATCGGCGTCCACTTCCTGGGCTCGTAGCCGCTGTTGACGAAGTCCAGCGCGGCGTACTCCACCGAGATTCCGGATCCGCTGTGGTCGTCCAGGTAGGCGTTGACGCCGGCCGCGTAGGCGTCGAGGTAGCGCTTGGTGTCTGCGGAGAGCTTGGTCTCGTACTCCTTCTCGGCCACGTCGTGCCAGCCGAGCGTCCGGAGGAACGCGTCGGTCTCCACCTGCTTCTCGCCGAAGAGCTCGGAGAGCCGCCCCGCGGTCATGTGGCGCCGTACGTCCATCTCCCAGAAGCGGTCCTGGGCGTGCACGAAGCCCTGCGCCCGGTACAGGTCCTGGGCGTTGCTCGCGTAGATCTGCGGGATGCCGTTGCCGTCGCGCTTGACGTTGACGGTGCCGGACAGGCCCTCGATCTTCTGCGAACCGGTCGTCTGCGGGAAGGAGTCGCGCACGGCGCTGACGGACCAGAAGGTGCCCGCACCCAGACCCGCCACCAGCACGAGGACGACAGTGATCACGATGAAGCGGGTGCGGCGGGACCGTTTCTTGGCGGGCATCGCTGTCCTTATGCGGGGCAGGTGGGACTTTCGGATCGGCTGAATGGCTGATCCGTGATGGAGCAACTGTAGGCGGCCGACTTGACGGTCCGGACGGGGAGTCAGCGTTGCCGCGGCCCGCCCCTGCGCGCGGGGGTGGGGTCGAGGTCGCGCGAGAGGTCCGCCGGGGCCTCGTCGGAGCCGGTCGGCTTGACTGGAAATGGCCCCCGAGTGACCGAAACACCATGGGACGAACCGCCGGTGTCGTGTATCACCGCGAACGGCCGGGCGCCACACCGGCGGAGGTCGCTAGACTTCAGACGTACGTTCGTATCCGACCCTGTCTGATGCAGAGCCGACGCCCACTGCCCACCGATCGACCGCAACCGGTCGTCCGGACGCCACCGCGAGACGGAGCGCGACGAGGGCCGGCGTACGAGGACGGCTCTCGGCGACCACCGGCGAGTGGGCGCTACCAGACGGCAGAAAGGCTCGGCCGTGGCGACCAGGCCCGGCTACCGCCAGCTCCTCCGCACCCCCGGCATATGGTCCTTCGTGCTGCCCGGCTTTCTTGCCCGGCAGCCGTTCGCGATGCTCACCATCGGGATCGTCCTGCTCGTCCAGCACACGACCGGTTCCTTCGCGGTCGCCGGAGCGGTCTCCGCCGTCACCGGCATCGCGATGGCCCTCGGCGCGCCCCAGGCAGGACGGCTCGCCGACCGCTTCGGCCAACGGGCCGTGATCGTGCCAGGCGCCCTGCTGCACGCCGCCGCCGTCTGTGCACTGCTCGCTCTCGCCCTGGCCGACGCCCCGCTCTGGGCGCTGCTGGCGACCGCCGTACCCGCCGGTGCCTCCGTACCGCAGGTCGGGCCGATGGTGCGCGCCAGATGGGCCCACCGCCTGGGCGGCGGGCCGCTGATGCCCACCGCGGCGGCGTTCGAGTCGGTGACCGACGAGTTCACCTTCGTGGTCGGCCCGGTGCTGGCCACCGCACTGTGCACCGGAGTCCACCCGGCGGCCGGCCTGGGCGCCGAGGCGATGCTGACGGTGATCGGCGGACTGCTGTTCGCGGCCCAGGCCCGCACCGCACCGCCGCCCGCCGGGAACGGACCGGGCACCGGACCGCGGTCCTCGGCCCTCGCCATACCCGGCGTGCGGGTCCTGATCGTCGGCTTCCTCGGCATCGGCGCGGTGTTCGGCGGGATGCAGGTCTCCCTGACCGCGTTCTCCCAGTCGATCGGTGCTCCGGCCATCAACGGCGTGCTGTACGGCGTCTTCGCCTGCGGCAACATGCTCGCGGGCGTGGCCTGCGGCGTCATCGTCTGGCGCTCCTCGCCCCGACGGCGCCTGCCGCGCGCCTACGCGATCCTGGCGCTGGCGAGCGTGCCGCTGTGGTTCGCCGCTTCTGCGGGCTCGCCGGTGCTGCTCGGAGCCGTCGGCCTGGTCGTCGGCCTCACGGTGGCGCCCGCACTGATCACCGGATTCACCCTGGTCGAGCAGCTCGTCCCGGCGAAGGTCCGCACCGAGGCGTTCACCTGGCTGACCGGGGCCGTGGCCTTCGGACAGGCCGTCGCGGCGACCGCGGCGGGGCAGCTGGCGGACGGCCTCGGCGCCGAGGCCGGGTTCCTCGTACCGCTGGTCGGGACGGCGCTGGCCGCGCTGACCCTCGCCGGCCTCCGGGGGCGGCTCGTCCCCGCGCCGCAGGGACCGGAGGATTCGGTGGTCGTACGTGGCCCCGGTCACCGTCTGCCGCTCGCAGTGGACTAGGGCGATGGAATACTGCACCATGGAGCGTCGTTAGCACTCCACAGGGAAGAGTGCCAGGAGGAGCAAGTGCCGACCTATCAGTACCAGTGCACCGAGTGTGGCGAGGGCCTTGAGGCGGTGCAGAAGTTCACCGATGACTCGCTGACCGAGTGCCCCAGCTGCGCGGGCCGCCTGAAGAAGGTGTTCTCCGCGGTCGGCATCGTCTTCAAGGGTTCCGGCTTCTACCGGAACGACAGCCGCGGTTCGTCGTCCAGCAGCAGCCCGGGCTCCTCGAGCTCCGGCTCGTCCTCGGGCTCGAGTTCGACCTCCGGCGGCGGCTCCGACTCGGGGTCCTCCAGCGGGAGTTCGTCCACCGCGTCCTCCGGTTCGAGCGGCGGCTCGTCCTCCGGTGGTTCGAGCGGCGGCTCGTCCTCGTCCGACGGCGGCAGCAAGGCGGCGAAGGCGAGCACCTCCGCGGCCTGATCCGGTCCGGCCTGATCCGAGGGCCGGCGCGGGGCGGGCGCTGTGACGCGCGCCCGACGCGCCGCACGGCTCGTGCCCGGATCATCCCGACGCGCGGCGGCCCACGCGGCCCCACGTGTCGCAGCAGTCCATGACGAGGCCCGTCGGCCCCCACACCGGGGTGCCCGGCGGGCCTCGCTCTCGTGACGTCGCGGTTCGTCGGCGCCCGGGCACGCAGGGTCTTGGGCGTGCGGCTGCTCGGGCACACGAGCTCTCGGGCATACGGGCTCTCGCGCGGGCGGGCGCCCGAACATGCGGGCCCCCGGCGCCCGAAGGTCCGGCTAGGGTGGCTGACTGCATCCCGCCGCCGCGCGGTGGGCCGGGTCGAACGACAGGCAGGTGAGCCAGGTGACCGAGGACGTACGGGCCGAGATCGGCGTGATCGGCGGATCCGGTTTCTATTCGTTCCTGGACGAGGTGACCGAGCTTCGCATCCGCACTCCGTACGGAGAGCCCAGCGACAGCCTGTTCGTCGGCGAACTCGCAGGCCGCCGCGTCGCGTTCCTCCCCCGTCACGGTCGTACGCACCACCTGCCTCCTCATCGCATCAACTACCGGGCGAACCTCTGGGCCCTGCGTTCGCTCGGCGTACGCCAGGTGCTCGCGCCGTGCGCGGTCGGCGGGCTCCGGGCGAAGTACGGACCGGGAACGCTGGTCGTGCCGGACCAGGTGGTGGACCGCACGAAGAGCCGTACGCAGACCTTCTACGACGGCGAACCGCTGCCGGACGGCCAGCGCCCCGGAGTGGTCCACGTGGGCTTCGCGGACCCCTACTGCGAGCACGGCCGCGAGGCCGCCCTCGCCGCTGCCCGCGGCAGCGACTGGGAGCCGGTCGACGGCGGAACGCTGGTCGTGGTGGAGGGGCCCCGCTTCTCCACCAGGGCCGAGTCCCAGTGGCACGCGGCCCAGGGCTGGGCCGTGGTCGGGATGACCGGCCATCCCGAGGCGGTGCTCGCTCGTGAACTCGCGCTCTGCTACACGTCGATGGCGCTGGTGACCGATCTGGACGCGGGTGCAGAGAGCGGCGAGGGTGTCTCGCACGCCGAGGTCCTGCGTGTGTTTCAGGAGAACGTCGGCAAACTGCGGTCCGTGCTGTTCGACGCGGTGGGCAGGCTGCCGGTGGAACGCGTGTGTGCGTGCCAGGACGCTCTGGACGGGCTGGAGTTGGGGATCAAGCTCCCGTAGCGAGAGCGGGGCGCGGACGGGCGGGGCGCGGGGCGGGGCGCGGTGGACCCAACCGCCGTGGACGAGCCGGGGTTTCCGACCCACGACTCACCCTGACACGGATCCAACGCCCCGTCACTGCCCCTCAGGGGTGAGGGAGTTGTCCACAACTCTGCAGTAGTCCACAGGCGTCAGCAGGATTTTCGTTCTCGGTGCACCGTGGTTCTGGTGGTCACGTCGATGGCCACCGACCACCTCTGCTGTTCACCTGCTCAGGGCGGTGACCGTGATGTCCGCTGCACACTCCTCCTCACACCTCGACCCACTCCCCCGCCGGTCGGATTCGCCCGGCGCGCCCCCGCCGAGCCCCTTCGTTCCCCCACCCGCGGGGGTCGCCGACTTCGCCCCGGTGATATCGGGTACGGAGGGCCCTGCGGGGCTGCTGTCCCGCTTCAGGCCTCTCTCGCGTCTGGCCCCGTCCCGGCGATCCACGGCAGCCGGCCTGCTGGGTGCGCTGATCGCGCTGGCCCTGCTCCTTCCCCAGTGGGGGCGGAGCGCGGAGGCTCCCGGCCCCGCGACCGCAGCCCGCCAGGAAGCCGCCGCGCCGGAGTCCGAAAGCTCGGTGGGCGGCGGCCCCGGGCCGGCTTCTGCCGGCAGCACGGGCGAGGACCGCACCGGCGCTTCCTCCGGCAGCGGCCGGCACGAGGGCGCTTCCGGGCGCCTGGTGTCCGCTCCGGTCCGGCTCGCCGACGCGGAGGTCGTGGGTCTGCTCAGAAGAGGAGACCGGGTGGACGTGCTGGCCAGTCGCGCCGAGGGAAGTCCGGGCGGGCAGGCGCGCGTGGTCGCCCACCGGGTGCGGGTGGCCCAGCTGCCGACGCCTGCCGGGGGCGGGGACGCCTCGGGCGCCGCCGGGCCGCAGAAGGAGGACGGCGGGCTCGTCGTCCTTGCGGTGCCACCGGCCACTGCGAAAACGCTGGCCGGCGCCGCCGCACACTCCCGATTGACGGTGTCCCTGTGGTGAGGGCGGAGGAGCCGGTTGTGACGAAGCGCCCAATTCACTTCCGCACAGTTGCGCTGGTGGCAGTCCGTATGGGGTCATCGGATTGGACAGCTCGCCTCTCGCTCGTGCAGCGTTCCGCTTGCTGTTTCCGTAACTGTGCGTTGAAGAGATCAGAAGGGCAGACGAGTGAGCGAGGCGACACCGGAGGAGAAGCCGGCGGAGAAGAAGCCGGGCGCCCTGGCGGGATTCAGGGAATTCCTCATGCGCGGCAATGTGGTCGAGCTGGCTGTCGCCGTGGTCGTCGGCACCGCCTTCAGCAAGATCGTGGATGCCGTGGTCAACGGCGTGATCAACCCGATCGTCGGCGCTCTCGGCCCGAAGAACCTCGACGAGTACGAGGCCTGTCTGAAGAGCCCCTGCACGGTCGACTCCGCCGGCGAGACGACGGGCGTGCTGTTCAAGTGGGGCAGCGTGCTCAGTGCCTCGCTGACCTTCCTCATCACCGCGGCCGTCGTGTACTTCCTCATGATCGTTCCGATGAACAAGTACAAGGAGCGGCAGCTGGCCAAGCAGGGCGAGACTCCGCCCGAGCCGACCGAGATCGAGCTGCTCACCGAGATCCGCGACGCGCTGCTCGCCAAGAAGACCGAGGGCGCTTCTCAGGACGGCGAGGCTCAGCCCGTGGAGGCGTCGGTCAGTGGTGGCGTCGCGCCGCCGCGCGGGGAGCCGGACGCCCGCTGACGGGTTCTGTAGGGCTCACAGATGGTGCGGCGGCTTCTCGTCCAGAAACCTGGCGAGGTCCGCCGCACTGTCGTTGCCGCCCCTGCTCTGCTCGCCCCAGCCGCTGTCGGAGTCGTCCGAGGAGCGTTCGGCCAGCGGATCCCCGAAGTCCAGCGCCGCAGCGGCGGCGCCCGCGGAGGTCGGGGGCGAGCTGTCGCCCGGCACCTCGGCAGCCCGGTGGTCCGCCGGCTGCGAGCCGGCCCGGTCGTCCGCCCTGGTGGCCCCGCTCACCGACGGGGGCGTCGCGGGGTCTCGCGGTTCGTCCGCTCGGTCTGCTGAGGCGCTCATTCCTCCAGGGTATCCAGCGCCTGGTGCCACCAGAGATCGCGGCCCGGGCTCCAGGGCACGGGCCCGGGAAGCCGGTGGACCACCAGCACTCTCTCCACCGCCGGGCAGCCGACAAGCGCCGCGTCCAACACCTTCTTCGCCGCATAGCGCTGCTCGTTGTGGTAGCAGCTGTCCGCCGTGATGACCATGCGGGCGCCGCTCTCGACAAGTCGTCGCCGCAGCATTCCGGCCGGCTCACCGAGCGGCAGAGTCTTGCGAATCGCCGCGAGCCGGCCGCAGGCCATCGTCACCACCACCGATTCGGGCGCCATCGGCAGCAGTACGGCCACGCGTTCGCCTGCGGTGACGCCGAGGCTGCGCAGCGTCCCGGCGGCCTGCTTGGCCTGCGCGACCAGCTGGAAGTGGATGAACTCCGCTCCAGGTGTGGGCGGCAGGTTGTCAGAGGAGTCCGGTGGCGGTGGTGCGGAGTGATCGGCCGACATGTTCCCAGCCTCCGCCGAGCCGATGAACGTCCGATCAATGACTCATTGATGCCCACGCAGGAGCCGCGAGAAGGGCCGGTTCGGTGCCTCACGACGCGGTCGGGTCGGGCCTGTTCCGTCCTCGGGGGCAGCGCCCGGAGCAGGCCGGTGCTGCGCGGGTACGGCCACCGGTTCGGCCCGTTCGCGAGTGGGCGGGGCCTGCGGCCGGGAGACTTGATACCCCTTGGAGTGTGGCAGACAAACAGAGTTCAACAGCCCGTTCGATCATGGCAGTTCCAGGTGTACGCGTCGGTCATGCCGAGCGCATCGGTGACGGCTGGCTCACCGGCACCACGGTGGTGCTTGCGCCGCCGGGCGGCGCGGTGGTCGCGGTGGATGTGCGAGGTGGCGGCCCGGGCACCCGGGAGACCGACGCCCTGGACCCGCGCAATCTGGTGGAGCGCGTGGACGCCGTCGTGCTCACCGGTGGCAGCGCCTACGGCTTGGACTCCGCAAGCGGTGTCGCGGCCTGGTTGGAGGAGCAGGGGCGCGGCGTGCCGGTGGGGCCCGAGCCGGGCCAGGTCGTACCGGTGGTCCCCGCGGCCTGCCTCTTCGACCTCGGACGCGGCGGCGACTGGAAAGCACGGCCGAACGCGGCTCTCGGCAGAGCGGCGGTGGAGGACGCCGCCCGCGCGACCACCGTCCGGGTCGGGAACGCAGGTGCCGGTGCGGGCGCGGTCGCCGGCGGTCTCAAGGGCGGCGTGGGCACGGCCGCCACCGTGCTGCCGTCCGGAGCGACCGTGGGCGCCGTGGTGGTGGTGAACGCCGTGGGCTCCTTCCTCGATCCGGCGACCGGCGCGCTCTACGGCGAACTGCTCGACGGGCGCACCGAGTTGCCGAGCGAGGAGCGGCACCGGCGCGCACAGGAGCGTGTGTGCGCCGCACAGCGGCGGTCGGGCTCCTCGCCGCTGAACACGACCATCGCCGTGGTCGCGACCGACGCCGTGCTGACCAAGGCGCAGGCGCAGAAGCTTGCGGGCACGTCCCACGACGGGCTGGCGCGGTCCGTACGACCGGTGCATCTGCTGCACGACGGCGACAGCGTGTTCGCGATGGCCACCGGAACCCACCCGGGTGGGTCCGGCGGTTCCGGAGGCACGGGTGGTGGCGGACAGCGCGAGGAGGCGGCCCCCGGCGGTGACGGCTTCGCCCGGATCAAGGAGGTCAACGAGGTACTGGCCGCCGGCGCGGACGTGCTGATGCGCGCGGTGGTGAACGCCGCGCTGGCGGCGGAGAGCGTGACCGTGCCGGGCGGCGAGTTCCTGTCCTATCGCGAGCTCTACGGGAGGAGTTGAGGAAGCGAGGGCCGGCAAGCGGCGCGCACAGCGGGGCCGCCGGGAGTCCGCCGGGCACGAAGTCTGCCGCCGAGTGCGTGGGATCAGGAGCAGCCGGGTGCTCGAGCCGGGCTGCGCCGGGCCGGGCCCCGGAGTCCGCCCTGCGGCTCTCGGGCGCCAGCCGGGCGCAGGGCAGGCGTCGGTGCGGACGCTGGTGTACGGGTTCGGGGCGATCGAGGGTGCCCGGGCGCAGGCCTGGCTGGAGTACGGGCAGTGGGAGGCGGTGATGCGACTGAAGTCCGGTGAGGCGTACGACTTCGGGGCGCGACTGGGCGGGACCTCGCTCAGCTGGTCCGCCCGTCCCGCGCTCTTCGTTCCGCTGCCGGCCGACTGCGCCGCGTCCATACGCCTCGAAGCGTCCGAGCCCGGGCCGCCCGAGCCCTGAACTCCGCAGCGCACGACGGTCGTTCCGCGGGAGCGCCCGGCGTGCGGGCGGCGGGGCGGGCCGTCGTCAGGGAGCGGGCACGGCGGGGGCGTCGCGGACGCAGTTCTCGGCGTACGGGAGTCCGTACGCCGAGAACCGCGCCGAGTCGCCGGGTACCAGGGGCCGCGGTGCCGGTGCCTGCTCCTGGGTCGCCCCAGGCCGGTGCCCGGGGTCTCGCGGGGCCCGCGGTGAAGGACCTGTCGGGGCCTGCGGTCGGGCGTTCAGGCCGTGGTGCGGGCCTCTGCGTGCTCGACCGCTCCGGCAGGGGCCGCCGAGCCAGCGGCGGAGGTCCTGCGCGCGCCCTTCAGCAGCAGCACGAGCGTGGTGGTGACGGCCGTACCCGCGGCGATCGCCACCAGGTAGAGCAGCGGGCTGCCGATGAGCGGCACGACGAAGACTCCGCCGTGCGGTGCGCGCAGGGTGGCGCCGAAGGCCATGCTCAGCGCACCGGTCACCGCGCCGCCGGCCATGGCGGACGGGATGACCCGCAGCGGGTCGGCGGCGGCGAAGGGGATGGCTCCCTCGGTGATGAAGGAGGCTCCGAGGACCCAGGCGGCCTTGCCGTTCTCGCGTTCGGTGCGGCTGAAGAGCCGGGCACGCACGGTGGTGGCCAGCGCCATCGCCAGCGGCGGGACCATACCGGCGGCCATCACCGCCGCCATGACGTTCAGCGCGCCGTCGCTCGGGTTGGCCACGGCGATTCCGCCCGCGGCGAAGGCGTAGGCGACCTTGTTGACCGGGCCGCCGAGGTCGGTGCACATCATCAGCCCGAGGAGTGCGCCGAGAAGGATCGCGTTGTTGCCGTCCAGGCTGCCCAGCCAGTCCGTCAGAGCGGACTGGGCGCCCGCGATCGGCTTGCCGATGACGACGAACATCAGGAAACCGACGACCGCGGAGGAGATCAGCGGGATGACGACGACGGGCATGATGCCGCGCAGCGCAGCGGGTATGCGCACCCGTTGGATGAGGCGTACGACCGTACCGGCCAGCAGACCGGCAGCGAGTCCGCCGAGGAACCCGGCCTCGATCGACAGGGCGAGCGCGCCGCCCACGAATCCGGGCACCAGGCCCGGCCGGTCCGCCATGCCGTAGGCGATGTAGCCGGCCAGCACGGGCACCAGGAAGTCGAAGGCGGTGGAACCGATCTGGTGGAACAGCGCGGCCCAGCTGTCGGCCTCCAGCCAGGCGAAGTGGTCGGCGACCGACTTGGCGTCGGTGATCTCGTACCCGCCGATGGCGAAGGCGAGGGCGATGAGGAGACCGCCTGCCGCCACGAAGGGGACCATGTAGCTGACGCCGGTCATCAGCCAGGTGCGCAGCCGGGTGGCGAAGTGGTCGCTGTCGGCGCCGGCTTCGTTCTCCGACGCGGCGGCGGGGGCGGTCGGCTCCCCGCGAGCCGCCTTCTGCCGTACCTCGTCGAGGAGTTCGGTCGGGCGGTTGATGGCGGCCTTCACACCGACGTCCACAGTGGGCTTCCCGCCGAAGCGCTCCTTCTCGCGCACCTCGACGTCGTGGGCGAAGACCACACCGTCGGCCCGCGCGATCAGGTCGGGGTCCAGGCGCTCGAATCCGGCTGACCCCTGGGTCTCCACGTGGATCTCGTATCCGCCCTCGGCCGCCGCGTTCTCCAGCGATTCGGCGGCCATGTAGGTGTGGGCGATACCGGTCGGGCAGGAGGTGACGGCGACGACACGGAACGGGGCGACGGGCTCGGCGGCAGGCTCGGGGCCGGCAGCGGACGGGGCAGCCGCCCGGGTGTCGTCCTCGGTGGTGGCCGCAGGGCGCGGTGTCGAATCGGCAGGTTCTGCCGGGGAGTTGACTTGAGCCGCACCGCCGGTGGTTCGTGTGGTGTCCGGCGTCGCCGGTTCGTCGGTCGCGCCCGGGGCGCTGGTGGTCGTGGGCTCGTCGTCCCCGTCCCGTTCGTCCCCACCTTGCGAGCGCCCGTCCTGCGAGCCTTCCTCGCCCTCGGGCGCCGGTCGGTCCTCGCCCTCGCGCTCGTCCCCGTCCTCGTCCCGGTCGCCGCGGATGAGGGCGGCGGCGTGGGCTGGGTCGTCGGTGGCGCGGAGTGCGTCGGTGAAGTCGGTGTTCACCAACTCCCTGGCCAGGGCGGACAGCATCGTCAGATGGTCGCTGTCGGCGCCGGCCGGCGCCGCGATCAGAAAGATCAGATCCGCCGGCCCGTCGGCGGCACCGAAGTCGATCGGCGTACGGGGCCGGCCGAAGGCCAGCGTCGGTTCTGCCACATGCTCACTGCGGCAGTGCGGAATGCCGATACCGCCGTCGAGCCCGGTCGGCATCTGCGCCTCGCGGGCGGCCACATCCGCGAGGAAGCCTTCGAGGTCGGTGACGCGCCCCGCCCCGGCCATGCGTTCCGCGAGGGCGCGAGCGGCTTCGTCCTTGGTGGTGGCGGAAAGGTCGAGATCGACCAGATCCGCGGTGATCACTTCACTCATCGCACGGCTCCGATGGCGCTGAGGGGACTGGGACTGGTGCTGGCGTGGTGCTGGGTACGAGTCGGGGACTGTCGGGGTGGCAGGTGGGGGCCTGCCGTGTTCGTGGTGCCCGTGGGTGCGCTGTGGCGCGGGTCCCGGGGCAGCTGCCGGGGTGCGGGCTGCGCTTGCAGACGGACTCCGGCTGTCGCGGCGGGGTGTGCCGCTCGCCGGGGGCGCCCGATCGCGGGGCGGACGGTCGCGGGAGGGGGCGGCGCTACGTCGTGTCCCGCAGCGGCCGGTCCAACGGAACGTCGCTGGTCACCGTCACGGCGCTGGTGAGCAGGTCCTCGGGACGCGGCATCTGGCTACCGGGTAGCTGTACGGCCGCGGCGCCGTGGGCGACGGCCGCGGCGAGCGCGTCCGGCCCGGCGCCACCGCCCGCCAGGAAGCCGGCGAGCGAGGCGTCCCCGGCGCCCACGGTGCTGCGTACGGCGGTGACGGGTGCGTGGCCGAAGTACGTTCCGGTGGCGTCGACGAGCAGTTGGCCGTCGGCGCCGAGGCTGGCGAGCACACCGCGTGCGCCCGACTGCCGCAGTTCCTCCGCGGCCTTGACCGCGTCGCCCACCGTCAGCAGCGGGCGTTCGACGGTCTCGGCAAGCTCCAGTGCGTTGGGCTTGACGATGTCGGGTCGCTCCGCGAGCGCGGCTCGCAGGGCGGGCCCGGAGGTGTCCAGCGCGATCCGCACACCGGCCCGGTGCACCCGCGCGACGAGACCGGCGTACCACTGCTTCGGCAGCCCGCGGGGAAGGCTTCCGCAGCAGGCGACCCAGCGGGCCGCGTGCCGCGCCGCCTCGTCGCGTACGGCTTCGAGCAGTTCCTCGGACTCGTCGCGGGTCAGCTCCGGTCCGGGCGCGTTGAGCTTGGTGACCGTGCCCTCGGGTTCGACGACCGACACGTTGACGCGGGTGGCACCCGCGACCCGTACGCCCGCGACCCGGATGTTCTCGCCTTCGAGCAGGGCGCGGAGTTGCTCGCCCTCGGGGCCGCCGAGCGGCAGTACGGCGACGGTGCGCAGGCCGGCCGCGTACACCGCGCGGGAGACGTTCACGCCCTTCCCGCCGGGCTCCACCCGGTCGGTGTCCGCGCGGAGCACCGCGCCGCGGTCCAGCGCGGGCACCTCGTAAGTGCGGTCCAGGCTCGGGTTGGGCGTGACGGTCAGGACGGTCATACGCGTGCCACCTCCGTGCCCTGCGCCTCGATGTCCCGCGCGGTCGCGGGGTCCAGGCCGGTGTCCGTGATCAGCAGGTCGATTTGCGAGAGCCGCCCGAACCGGGCGAAGTGCACGTGCCCGTGTTTGGAGGAGTCGGCGAGCAGGACGACCCGGCGGGCCGCGGCGATCAACTGCCGCTTGACCGCCGCCTCGGCGAGGTCGGGAGTCGTCAACCCGCCGTCGAGGGAGAACCCGTTGGTGGCGAGGAAGAGCACGTCGGCGTTGATCTCGCGGTAGGTGCGCAGCGCCCAGTCGTCGACCGCGGCCCTGGTCCGGTGCCGCACCCGTCCGCCGACCAGGTGGAGATCGATCGCGGGGTGGTCGGCCAGACGCGCGGCGAGCGGCAACGCGTGGGTGAGTACCGTGAGTTCGGCCGCGAGCGGGAAAACCGCGGCCAGCTGTCCGGTGGTCGTGCCGGCGTCGAGCACGACGCTTCCGTCGGCCGGAAGCTCCTCCAGCGCGGCCTGCGCGATCCGGGCCTTCTCCTCACCCGCGGTGCTCTCGCGTTCGCTGAGGTCGGGTTCGAGATCGAAATGCCCGACAGGGATCGCGCCGCCGTGCACCCGCCGCAGCATCCCGGCACGGTCGAGCGTCTTGAGGTCGCGCCGCACGGTCTCGGCGGTGACCCGGAACTCGGCTGCGAGCGACACCACATCCACCCGCCCGCTCTCTCTGGCGATGCGGACGATCTCCTGCTGACGTTCGGCTGCGTACATCTGTGACTGGGTCCGTTTCCCCCGCCCGACTCCGATGGAGGCGTCACGCTACGCCCGGTCCCGATCGAAGTAAACACGTACGGACATCCAACTGGGCACATTCGGGCATCGCCGAACACACGGCGACCCGAGCCCGCCCGTCTCTCCGCCACCTTCGCTCACTCGCCACGCGGACGGCACGGACGGCGACGCGGCGGCGGGACGGCGACGTGGTGGCACGGACGGAGACGTGGTGGCACGAACGGAGACGTGACGGCGCGGACGGAGGCGCAGGCGTTCGCGCCGCCCGCCCAGCCACGCCGAGGACGCGCCCGACCCCAGCAGCACGAGAGGGGTACTCCGCGACCACCCGCCACGCGACGGCGACCGGACGACCCCGCGATCTCCCGCCCCAAACCGGCCGTCGACGCACCGACCACCGCCGCAGATCCCCGGACGGAAGCGGAATCCCGGGCGTCCGACCGGACCCCGGACAGGGCGGAGCCCCCGGGGACGGCGGGGGTCCGCCACCGGGGGCTCCTCGAGGCGGGCCGCGATACGACCCGCTGGCTCTTCACTTCTCCTCCGCACCGCCCGCGCGGTACGGCTCTGCGTGGCTGCCGACGAGGACCGGAGCCGGCCGACTCCCGGCGCCGATACTCCGACGCGGACTAGGCCGCCGCGTCGAAGCCGGTGTCGTGCGCGAGCTTCTTCAGCTCCAGCAGCGCGTGCTTCTCGATCTGCCGAATCCGCTCACGCGTCAGGCCGTGCTGCTTGCCGACCTCCGTCAGGGTGCGCTCCTTGCCGTCGAGGATGCCGTAGCGGGCGCGGATGATGGAGGCTGTGCGCTGGTCGAGCCGGCCGATCAGGCTCTCCAACTCCTCGCTGCGCAGCAGTGTGAGCACCGACTGCTCGGGCGAGATCGCCCCGCTGTCCTCCAGCAGGTCGCCGAACTGGGTCTCGCCCGCGTCGTCCACGGCCATGTTGAGACTGACCGGGTCGCGCGCCCAGTCCAGCACGTCGACGACGCGCTCGGGCTTGGTGTCGAGCTCGGCGGCGATCTCGTTGGGCTCGGCGTCCCTTCCGTGCTCACGGTTGAACTCCCGCTGCACGCGCCGGATGCGGCCGAGCTCCTCGACCAGGTGGACGGGCAGCCGGATCGTCCGGGACTGGTCCGCTATGGACCGGGTGATCGCCTGCCGGATCCACCAGGTGGCATAGGTGGAGAACTTGAAGCCCTTGCGGTAGTCGAACTTCTCCACCGCGCGGACCAGGCCCGCGTTCCCCTCCTGGATCAGGTCGAGCAGCGGCAGCCCGCTGCGCGGATAGCGCCTGGCAACCGCGACGACGAGCCGCAGGTTGGAACGGATGAAGGTCTCCTTGGCGCGCTCCCCCTCGGCGACTATGAGCTCCAGCTCGTCTCTGCCGGCGGTGGCGCTCGGCGCGTCCTCGGCGGTCGGCTCCTCGAGCCCGTCGAGAATCCGGTGCGCGTACACACCGGCCTCGATGGCGAGCGAGAGCTCCACTTCCTTCGCGGCGTCGAGCAGCGGGGTGCGTGCGATCTCGTCCAGGTACATGCCGACCAGGTCGCGGTCGGCAGTCTCGCCGCCTGCGCGCGCACTGCTGGCCGTGTCAGAACCCTGGGCGGTGGACTGACGACGGGCGACGGCACGGGTTGCCATGCGTGCTCCCTTGCGAGTGGTTCGACTACTGGTCGGTCGCGGGCCGCGACCCTCCTGACTGGCCTCTGCCCACGCACATCACAACGACGTGAATCGGGACAGAATTCCCAACCGGCGCATCATTTTTCGGAACGTGCAGTACCCTGCGTCCCCACAGCTCCCCGGCCGGGCGTCTTCGCGACGCGCGGAACTCCAGGTCAAGCCGGATGCGGGACGGCCGACTGCGTCCGCCGCGGGCCGCGTCCCCGCCGCCCTGTGAGACGGCTGTCACAGTCCGTTCCTGTGCGCTGCCCCCGTGGAGAGTGACGTCTTCGGCTGCTCTCCACCCGATAGGACGATGCCGACCCGGTAATTGGTTGCCCACCGAGTGGAACGGGCTTCCGCCCGAGCGCTCGTCGCCGCTCGCACCCCCGACCGATGCCCGGGGCCGCGACGGCCGGTTGCTGCCTACCGGCCGGGTTCCCGATGTGCGCCGAGGTACACATCCAGTCGACAGCGAAAGGGGCCACCGGCGGAGCCGCCGGCAGCCGAATCGATCGGCGCAAGCCAAGGGGCCCGGGGCGGGACACCCAGGGCGAGGAGACACGGAACGGTCGACCACTCCCCCGGGCCTCCCGGAGCGCCCCCTCCCCGGGACCCCACCCTCAGTACGCTTCAACCACCGGGCGGCGCAGGGCTGTTCGCCCCCGCGGCACCGGGCACCCGCACCGCGCACCGCCCCGCGGTTGGCGCCGCCCCGCGCAGCCCCCTCGCGTCAGGGGCGAGCGCCCGGAGGCGGGGTTGCCGTGCCCGGCTGGGCGGTCGTCACGCGGAACGCCGGGCCGTTGCGCGGAACGCCGACGCGCTCCGTCCCGTCCTCGTCCCGGTAGCACCAGTTGAACGGCACGCCCCTGGCGGTGGTCGGCTCCTCGCCGTCCATCAGGTGGAAGTGCAGATGCGGGTCGGAGGAGTTGCCGGAGTTGCCGCACTGCCCGAGCTGCTGCCCCTCGGCGACTCTGTCCCCGACCGCGACCGTCAGCGAACCGCGGCGCAAATGAGCCAGCACCGCGTACACCTCGCCGCCCTCGACTCCCCCGTCGGCACTCTCCGTCGTCTTCTCTCCTGCGTCCGCCGCTCCCGGGTGGCCCCCCGTCCGCTGCTGCGGACCCGTGCGGTGGACGTCCAGGCGGACGATCACGTGGTTGCCGAGGACGAAGCGGTAGCCGCCCATCGAGCGCACCAGGCCCTCCGGCAGGAGATAGAGCAGCCCCAACGTCGACATCCGGCCAAGATGGTCGCGCTGCCGGTCGTCCGCCCGTACGACCACGCCGTCCGCGGGAGCGAACAGCGGCTGCCCGAAGGAGGCGTAGTGCGCGGGCGTACGGGTCGGCGGCCAGAGCAGGTGGAAGCGCCGCTTGCGGTCCTCGGGCAGTCCGTCCGGCTCGTGCAGTACGTCGATGGCGTACGTCTGGCCGAGATCGTGCGTTCCATGGCTCGGCACCTTCTCCGCCGGGCCGTTGAGCGCACTCCAGCGGCCGGCCATGGGCGGCGCGACCAGTACGCCCCCGCCCTCGCCTACGGGCCGGGCGTCGCGGACTCGTGAGGGCACGCGCAGCACGAACCACAGCACCAGCAGCGCGATTCCGGCCATATACACCGGGGAGATGCCGTGCCCCAGCGTCGTCGGCACCGCAATGCAGACCACGGCCGCCAGGAACACCAGCCCCTGCCGCCTCCGCAGCGCCTTCCACCACATGACGTTCCCCTCACTGCCCGTGGGCTCCGCGCCTTCCGGCCCGGCACCCGCCTGTCGCCTGTTCGTACTCGTCCGCATTCGCGCTCGTACGCATTCGTCCACGCCCGCGTTCGCCCAGCGCCGGCGCCCGCTTCCCGCGGTCGTGCGGTCAACTCGCGCGCGGAGACGTTCCGTTGCGCACGGAAGAGCCGAACGCGAACGACCGGGCACCCGTCCCCGCGCATGAGCGGTGCGCGGTGAGGGACACGGTGCGCGGCACGCGGTCAGCGCCGCGCCGCCAGCAGAGTGGCCAGCAGCGGCACGATCCGGGCGACCGGCACCTCGTACCGTCCGCGACCGGCCCCGCGCAGCCAACCGGCGGCGGTGAGCTGGCGCAGATGGTGGTAGATCTGGCCGGTCGTCCCCACGCCGTCGAGCTCGACCAGCTCGGCGACGGTGGAGTGCCCCTCCAGCAGCGCCTTCATCAGTCGCAGCCGCACCGGGTTGCCCAACGCCGCGAGCGCGTCGGCGAGTTCGGTCCAGTCCTCCTCGAAGAGCTGTCCGGCCGCGATGCCTTCCTGCCACTCGGCGCGAACGCCGGCGGGCGTCTCCACGCTGCCGACGAGCATCGCGGCACCGCCGGGCAGCTCGTGCCGGGCGATCTCCTCGCGCAGCCGGTTGAGCGCCCAGAACTGCTGGGCGAACTCGGCCTCGTCCGCGGCTCCCGCATCCGCGAGACGCCGTTCCAGTGCCTCCACCCGGGCTCCGAGGTCGGCCACCCGCTCGACAAGTCCCGCGGGCTCGCTCGGCTCACCGGGCTCGGTCGGATCGGTTGAGTCAGTCACACGGAACAGCATTACGCAATTACGTAAATTCTGCAAGAGCCTACGGATACACGGATCCCGCCACGCGTCGACCGTTCCGCCCCGCACTCTCGTGACAACCGACCGTTGCGTACGCTCCAGAGCGGGCGCACCCGACCGCGCGCCGCACCAGCGGCGCGAACGCCCGCGCGCACACCACCATGGCGCATCGACGCCATCCGAACGAGAAACGGGGCCCGTACCGTGCCTGCCCAGCCCAGGACGCCGCAGCAGCCCACAGCGGCGGAGCGCTTCCCCCGGAGCGCCGTCTGGTTGATGGGCACGGGTTTCGTCGGACTGGCCGGCCTCTTCCTCTTCAGTCAGCTGATCAGCACCGTCGAGCACAGCTCACGCCCGGTCGGCGAGGACGTCCGCGCTGTCGAGGTACGGGTCGACGTGGGCAAGGTGACCGTGAACGTCACTGAGGAGGACACCGCCCGCGCAAGCCTGCGCTCCACCTTCACCTCGGGGCTGCGCCCGCCCGCCGAAGCCGTCGAACAGGTCCGCGACACCCTCCGCGTCAACGCCAACTGCGGGCGCCTGACCGGGGATTGCTCGACGGACTACGAGCTGACGGTGCCCGCCGAGACCCGTGTGACCGTACGCACCGCGCACGGCCATGTGTCGGCGAAGGGCCTGCGCGCCTCCGTCGCCGCCCGCGTCGAGGTGGGCGACGTACGGATGATCGACGTACGGGGACGCACCATCACCGCCCGCAGCCAGACCGGCAACGTCACCCTCAGCGACGTACGCTTCCGCACCGCCGACACCGCCACCGAGCGCGGCCAGATACGCGTCGTCAGCACCTCGGGCTTCACCCGCCTCCGCGCGCTCAACCACACCGGCGACGTGGTGCTGACCCTGCCGCGACGCTCCGGCCCCTACGCGGTCGAGGCCCGCGGAGGCACCGGCAGACGCACCGTCGACGTCGAACGGGACGCCGCCGCCCCCGCAACCGTGCAGGCGTCCACCTCCGAGGGAGACGTCACCATCACCGGCGACTGACCGCGAACTCCCCACGCCCGCACCGCACTTCACCCCCGCCCCCCCCCTGCGCGACGGGCCCGGCACCACATACGCGCAGCCGCCCGCCCGCACCCACCCGGCGAACCCCCGGCCGGCCGTCGAATCGGGGGCGAGGACCACCACGGGCATCCGCTACCCTGTCAGTGGTCAACGCGGCTCCCACCCGCGGTCCCGCCCGCACACCCGGGCACACACCGCGCCACGGACCCGCCGACCATCGGCCTCACAGCCGACGCCTCCGTAGCTCAGGGGATAGAGCACCGCTCTCCTAAAGCGGGTGTCGCAGGTTCGAATCCTGCCGGGGGCACAGAGAAACACCTGGTCAGAGGCCCTTTCGTCCAACGGACGGGAGGGCCTTCGTACTCGCAGCACACATATGGCACACATGGGGCTGCGGGCAAAGGTGGGGAGCTGTGCGAGATGCCCGCGAAGGACGAGCTGGCCCGGCGCCGGTACAGGAAGCTGGTCGACCGGCTTGAGTCGCTGATGAAGGCCGCTCTAACGCCGGAGTACGAGGGCTACTACGGGCAGCTGATCCTCGGCACGGACGATCTTGCTGAAATGGGCGACCTCAAGGACGTCCGGCGTGCCGCCAGGGAGGCTGGACGGCGTCTCGGCTGGAAGACGACCACCCGCCTCGTCGGTGAACGGCTCTTTATCCTCGACGAGCGGAAGGCTCCCGAGGAGATCGAGCGGCTGGGCGGAGATACAGCCGCTGCCGCGATCGACCGGGCCCGGCAGGAAAGCCACCGACCGCGCGGCTGACCTGATCCGGCGGATACGCAAGGCGCCGCCCCACCAGGTCAGCGCGGTGGGGCGGCGCCCTCGGTTACAGCTCCCCGGCACGGATCAGGCACACATCACGCGGCATCGTCCTCCAGGGTTGCTACTGCCTCGGCGGCCTCACGGGCCTTCCGCTCCGCCTTCTCCAGCTTGGCCTTCGCCTTGGCGAGTTGCTTGGCGCGGCGCTTGTGCATCTTCTTCGAGACCTCGTCCAGACGGTCCGGGAAGAGGTGCCCGTACGTGTCCAGGGTCAGCGTCGCGGACTTGTGGCCCAGCATCGTCTGTACGACGTTGACGTCCGCGCCACTGGCGATGGCGAGCGAGGCTGCCGTGTGCCTCAGCTTGTGCGGGGTGACCTTGAGATGCCCGAGCCCGGCCTTCACGACCGCCGGCGCGAAGAACCGCTGACGGAAGTTGCGGGCCCGCAGCGGTCCGCCCTGCGGGGCAGTGAAGAGCAAGTCGGCATCTCCCCGCCCCTGGACGTGGGGCTTCAGCTCCTCGGCCAGGAACCGCGGGATCGGTACGGACCGGCGCTCGTGGTTCTTGGGGGTGTCGAGGTAGAGCTTGCCGTTGTCCTCGGCGTACGCCTCCACGATGTGGGCCCGGCAGGCGTCCAGGTCGACGCGGCCCACCTTCAGCGCGGACGCCTCGCCCCAGCGCAGGCCGGTGTAGGCCAGCAGCAGGATGAATACCCGGTAGCCGCCTGACGCGTTGGCCAGCGCGTCGACCTGCATGTCGTCGAGATACACGTGGTCAGCGGGCGTCACCTTCGGCAGGGGCACGCCGACAGCCGGGTTGGCCGCCAGACGACGGGCCTTGACCGCATAGCCGAGAACCCGGCTGAGGACGACGTACGCCTTGCGGACCGACCGGGGGCTGAGCTTCCTGCCGCCGGTCGCCTCGCTGGACAGCAGATCCGCGAGCCACTCGGCGATGTCCTCGAAGTGGATGCGGTCCAGTGGGGTGGTGCCCCACTTGGGGATCACGTGGACGTCGAGAACACCGCGGTACCGAGCCCGGGTTGAGCGCTTGAGGTGGAGCTGCGCCGCCAGCCAGGACTTCGCCACCTCGGCGAACTTCACCCGCGCGGCTGCAGGATCGCGGTAGGAGCCGTCGTTGAGGCGCGACTCCATCTTCGTCCGCTCCGCCTCGGCGTCCACCTTGCGGGCGAAGGTCTTCATCTTCGGCTTGCCGTCAGGGTCATACCAGCGCACGCGGTAGCGCCCCGGTGGCGTACGCCCCGCTCGCTTGGCGTCCGCCACGGCCCGCACGTACGCCGCGTGCCCTATGCGGTCCTCAATCCAGACCCGCGCCAACTAGCACCCCCTCCGATCATCACCGCACACCGACGGGAGCGGCAGGCGCAGGGTCGTGGGAGAAACGCCGAGCGCGGTGGCGAGGGCGACGAGGTCGTCTACGTCGCATCGGCGGCGGGCCCGTTCGGTGCGGCTGAGGGCGGTGTTGGCCATTGGAAGGCCCAGCGCGGTGCAGCGGGCGGCGAGCTGCTGCTGGGTCAGGCCGCGCACGAGACGTAGGTGCTCGATGGCGCGGGCGGCGTGGAGGCTGGCGGGGCCGATTTCGACAGGTCGGTTGGGCATGACAGATAGCTGTAACTTGCTCCCGACTGTCATGGCAAGAGTTAGTTCTTAAACTCGACAAAAGACACGCGAGGGCGAAGTGGTGTTCGTCACGCCGAATTCCGATACATCACGAGCCGTTTCAGCAGGGAGGTTGTGCTACCTTCCCTTCGCGTCAAAACTGTGGGCGATTTGAGCGGCTATCGGATGCAGTGCCCGGCGAGCTGGCCGCGTCACTTCTGACTGTAGGACGACGCCTCTGAGCTGCCGAGGTATCGAATTCCGGCACCTCAGACGGTCGCTTCTCCACAGAAAATTTCCGCTTCCGCGCGAGCGATTTCGGCAACCAGGGATCCGCCTTTACTGTTTTGCTCTTCCCCGGCCACGCTGAGAGAAGTAGCCGGGGGTTCAGAATCCAGCCCGAAGCTTCAACGGATGGCGTGGCTGTGTTGTCCACGCCTGCCATCCAAAACCCTGATTCCGATATGGAGACCTCATTGCCGAACCACTCCCCGCGCCTTGCCGGCGCCGAGCGTGACCAGCTCGCCACTCCCACCGACGTGGCCGCCTACCTCGGGGTGCCGGTGAAGACCCTCTACCAGTGGAAGTACCGGGGCATCGGCCCCAGCGTCCACAAGGTCGGCCGTCACCTGCGCTACCGCTGGCGGGAGGTGGACGCGTGGCTGGACGCCCAGACGTCGTACGAGCTCACGGCCTGACCCCGCGCCCGGCGCGGACAACGGAACGGCCCCCGGCGCGCCAACGCCGAGGGCCGAAGACTCCCCTGCCGATTGCCCATCCCTGAACGAACGAGCTGGTGAGGGGCGGGACCTTGCCCGTCCTGCCTCTCACCGGAGAGGAACGCCTATGGAGGACTCTACGTCCCCCAACACCACGAACGCCTCCCTCACCGGCTGGCCCACTCCCGCGGTCCCCGGCGAGGGCATCCCCTGGCGCCGCCAGGATCAGCAGGACACACGGTCCCTCGTGTCGGGGACCGTCGAACACCCGGCGGATACGGAAGCGCCCGGGGACCGTCCCCAGCCGTCTGCTGATGCCGTTGTTGGGGACCGTGCCCGCGACGTGCCCGCTGCTCGGTCCCCGCACGTCCCGGTCCCCGAATCGACATCCCATGCAAACCCGCAGGCCAACGCCGCGAAATCGGGGACCGGTCCCCAAGAGGCGGTAGTTGCACCAGGGGACCGGAATGGGGACCGTGAGCACGGTCCCCGCCAGTCGCTGGGGACCGACACCCCCGTGGCGGACACCGCCCAGCAGGAGGGGACCGGTCCCGTCGACGCACGGGGACCGGATCACAACGTCGGTCCCCGGCCTCCTCGGGGACCGGCAGACCCCGTGAAACGGGGTTCCGGTGAGGGTGCGGAACTGCTTGATGAGCTGCGGGCGGCGATCGGCAAGTACATCGTGCTACCCAGTGACGAGGCGCTGACCGCGGTCACCCTGTGGGTGGCGGCCACGCACATCCAGAGCGTTCTGCAGCATGCGCCGCGCCTGGCGGTCGTCGGCCCGACGAAGGGCTGCGGCAAGTCCCGGGTGCTGGACGTGCTCCACGAGACCGTGCACCAGCCGATCATGACGGTAAACATGTCCACGGCCGTGCTCTTCCGCGTCATCGGCAAGAACCCGCGCACCATCCTGGTGGACGAGGCCGACACCATCTTCAGCAAGGCGGGCGAGAACGAGGAACTGCGCGGCTTGCTGAACGCCGGGCACCAGCGCAACCGGCCCGCCTGGCGGATCTCCGGTCCGGAGCACAAGCCGACCCCGTATCCGACCTTCGCCATGGCCGCGCTGGCCTCGATCGGCGACCTGCCCGACACGATCACGGACCGGGCGGTCGTACTCCGCATGCAAAAGCGCAAGCCGGGCGAGAAGGTGACCCCGTTCCGCTCGCGCTACGCCACACCGGAACTGAACGCGCTGCGGGACAAGCTGGCCGCCTGGCTGGAACCGCTGGGCGCCACGGCCGGCCGCATGGCGCCGACCATGCCGGTGGAGGACCGGGCGGCGGACACCTGGGAACCGCTGGTCATCATCGCCGACCTGGCAGGCGGCCACTGGCCCGCCCATGCCCGTGCGGCCTGCGTGGCGATGACCCGCTACGAAGCCGTCCAGGACGAGCAGACCAACCTGAAGACGCGGCTGCTGCGCGACATCCACCGCATCTTCCAGGCACACGGCAACCCCGAGGCCCTGTCATCCCTGGATCTGGTCACCACCCTGCTCCAGGACCCCGACGCCCCCTGGGCGGAACACGGCACCAAGGGACTCAGCGTCTACCACCTGGGCAGACTGCTGCGGGACTTCGACATCCGCCCGGCCAACTACCGGTTCGACAAGGGCAGGCAGGCCAAGGGCTACGCCCGTAACCGGTTCCTCGACAGCTGGGCCCGGCACTGCCCCGACCTCACCGAGACCGCGCCCGCCCTCGCGCACGACGCCACACCCGCGCGCCCGGCCCAGGGCAAGCCGCCCGCCGCCCCGGCGGGCCAGCTGCCCATCGGCCCGCCCGGCGGCCTCGCCGGCCCCAACCGCGCCCGCTGACCCGCCTCCCCCTGGGTCCGTATCACTGCGTCGCATCCGTCCCCGCGCAGGTCAGCGCGGGGACGGATGTACTCGCCGGGACGGACTTCTCCGTACCTGCCCGAGTGTCCGTACCTGTGCTGACCAGGCATGGGACGGATGCGACGCACGTGACACACCTCCCGCCCCTCACCACCGGAGCACTCCGATGCGCGACCCGCACGCCGAACACCCCATGCCCCAGGAACAGATGACCACCACCCCCGTCACACGCGCAGCAAGGTATCCCGCTGGACCGTCCAAGGGCCGGCTCAACGCGTCGCCCGCCGCCGCCAGCGCGAAGCCGTGCAACGCAAAGAACGCGTCGATGTGCGCTACAGCGTCGACGAGAAGGCCGACATCCTCCGTGAGGCTCGCTCGCTGAACATCGCCGGTGCCCACTACGTCGGCGCCGTCGTCATGGCCCACGTCCACGGTGATCTCGGCCTGCCCGGCCAACGAACCGAACTCGACGACTACATAGACGAGCTGACCGCCCTCCGTGGCGAGGTCGCCAAGATCGGCCACAACATCAACCAGATCGCCAAGAAGCTCAACTCCGGCGGTCATTCACAGCCTGGGGACACCGCCGTCCTGGCCCAGGCCGAACGCACCCTGACCGCAGTCGGCGCCACGGTCCGCCACATCGCGTCCGCCGCGAACCAGACCGTCGCCACGAAGGCGGTCCGGTGATCGCGAAGATCAGCAGTGGTAAGGAGACCGCCGGATTGATCCGGTACCTGTTCGACACGAAGAAGGCCAAGGACCACACCGACCCGCACCTGGTCGCCTCCTGGGACGGCTTCGCCCCCGACCCCGGCCGCAGTGACGACCCCGACACCACCAGGAAGCTCCTCGTCGCCGACCTCAACCTGCACGTCAAGCAAGCCCGACGGCTCGGCCGCGCCCCCGAGCAGCACGTGTGGCACTGCTCGCTCCGTGCCGCCCCCGAAGACCGCAGCCTCAGCGACGAGGAGTGGGCCGACATCGCCCGCCGTATTGTGGCGGCCACCGGCATCGCGCCGAACGGCGACCCGGACGGCTGCCGCTGGGTCGCCGTCCGCCACGCCGCCGACCACATCCACATCGCCGCCACCAAGGTCCGGGCGGACCTGCGCACCGCGCGGCACTGGAACGACTACCACACCGCCGACCGTGAACTCGCCGCCATCGAGAAGGAATACGGCCTGCTCCAAGTGGTCCGCGGGGACCGCACCGCCGCCAAGCGGCCCACCCGCGCCGAGCAGGAGAAGGCCCGCCGCGCCGGCCAGGACAAGCCCGCCCGCGAACGGCTGCGCGCCACCGTGCGGACCGCCGTGGCCGCCGCCTCCAGCATGGAGGAGTTCGTCCACCTGCTCAGCCACATCGACGGTGTACTCGTGGAAGTCGTGTACTTCCCCTCCGGCGACGTACGCGGCTACAAGGTCGCTGCCGAAGACACCACCACCGCTGGCAAGGAGCCCGTGTGGTTTTCCGGCTCCGAACTTGCCCCTGACCTGTCCTTCCCCAAGATCCAAGCGCGCCTGGAAAACAGCGATCCGCAGCCCATTGGGCAGCCGGGCCAACGCAGGCCCAACCCCTGGTACCAGGCCACCGCCGCAGCCGAACGCATCCCCCACCACCTCGACCAGGCCGACGACGAAGCCTCCCAGGCCCACCTCGCCGCCTTCGGCGAAGCCCTCGACGCCCTCCCCCTCCTCGCCCCACAGATACTGTGGCCCCAACTTCGTACAGCAGCAACGGCGTTCGAGCGCGCCGCTCGCTCCCGTATCCAGGCCGAACATCACCATGCCCGCGCTCTGCGCGGCGCCGTGCGGGCGATGGTCCGCGAGCCCGCCCCCAAGGACGGCGCCATCCTGGCGATGTTCCTGGACGCCGCGATCCTCGTCGTGATCGCCGCCGCCCGCTGGCACGAGCTGCGCCACCACGACCAGCAAGTCGCCGCCGCCCAGCAGACACTGCTCCACCTCCAGGCCGCCTACGACCAAGCAGCCGCCGCACCCCTGGCCGCTCTCGCACAGCGCCAGCCGCCCCAGCAGGCCGTGGAGCGGCAGATCCGCCGCCTACGCCAGGTCGTACCCGCGCACGCGGAACAGGTCATCCAAGACCCCGCTTTCGCAGCCCTCACCACCGCCCTCGCCGAGGCAGAAGCAGCCGGACACGACCCGGAACAGCTCCTCCAGCAGATCGCCGACCAGCGTGCCCTGGACGACGCCCGCCGCCCCGCACGAGTCCTGACCTGGCGCATCCAACGCCTCAGCGCAAGGCCGGCACCCAGCGCACAAGCCCGCGCAGCACAGGCTCAAACAGCACAGGCCCGGAGCACCACACAGCGCCCCACCGCCCCGGCCCACCCGGCAGCCGCCGTCCCAGCCCCGCAACCGCAGCGCTCGCGACGGAGCTGATCACGCCCTTGTGGACAACCGGGGGCACGCAGCTCCAGCCCTTCGACGAGCTCCCAGGTTCGTGGGTCCATCAGGCTCTCTCCATATGGGCTGCACGCCCGAGATCTGAAGGGCGCGCAAGGCTTTCCCGGATCACGCTGTCGCTGGCGCGGAGTGCCGCCGTCAGTTCGCCCTTCAACTCGTCCGGCATGGTCCCTGCCCCGAGGGCGCAGGAACGCGCCAGTGCGCGGCAGTCCTGTGCTTGCAGGTCCGTGGCGATCGCGGTGCACAGAGGGTGAGCCAGGTTCTCGCGGGCCGCGTAGCCGTCTTCGGCCTCCGTCGTCCTGCGGTGGAGGTCCTCGACGATGCGGTGCGCGGCGGGCGAATCAGCGGAACCGATCGCGTCGAGGACGGTAAGGCCGAGCCGGGCATCGAAGACAGTCATCCCAGGTTCAGACCGGCGCTCAAGATAGGCGGCCGCCAGGTCCGCCAGGTGGCCGTCGACCGTCTGCCCGGCATCGCGGCGGCACAGGACGGTCAGGCATGCCGTAACGGCTTGCTCCCACGGATCGCCAGGCATCGTGTCGGCGAGGAGGACAGCGGCCCGTGCCGTGTCTCCCTCAACGAGAGCGGCGAGTACGGCGACCTGGCGCCCGTCGAGCATCCGCTTGCCTACGCCTCGGTGAGCTTCGATGTGCGTCAGGGCCTCGGCCCAGCGTCCCTCGGTCGTGAGCGTGCGCGTGCCGTCGGCGAGGAGAACGCGCCACAGCCACGCACGGACCTCGTGACGGTCCTCGTCGGTCGCAGTGAGGTACGCCGGTACCGCGATGCCCTCGAACCGGGCATCTGCGCCCGCCTCGACGGCCCCGTACAGGTTGAGCAGTCGCTGGCGGCCTTCATCAGCGCGGCCCGCGCGGATCTGGAGGCGGGCGAGGTTGACGACTGGTTCCAGCCCTCGGATTGCGCTCATGCCGGGCAGGGGGCAGGCGTGGAGGTAGGCGGCGGCGTGCTGGTGGCACATCTGGCGTGCGAGGTCGGGAAGGTCGAGATCGGAGGCTATGAGCGCGGCCTGGTTGTAGACAGCTGATGCGAGCCCTTGGTCGGTCTTGTTCACCGCGGTGTCGGCCAGGTCGACGAGAGCGCGCACACGCTCGGGCAGGGGCAGGCAGGCGGGCCGGAATCGGGCAACGAGCGGGAAGCGTTGGGCTGTGGGTCCGTGCGGATCCATGGGTCCCCCAGAAATGAGTGAGAACTGGTGAGGCGACGGTGCCCGCCGGCCGTACGTCGGCGGGCACCGTCCGCTATACGTGGGGCGTCACTGCCAGTCGACGACGATGCGGGTCAGCGGGGTGTCGAGAGCGAAGAGGCCGGGGCGCCGCTCGATGCTGGGGGCGTCGAGGGGCTGGATTTCGAACGTGGCTTCGCGGCTGCGGTATTCCCGGTCCCAGGTGCGGATGGCGTCGGCGACCTTCGCGGCCAGTTCGTCGCTGCCGGGACCGTGGCCGATGACGCCGAACTCCCAGAGCTTGCCGCCCTCGGGGGTCCTCTTCTCCGTCAGCCGCCGCGCCAGGTAGGTGACGGCGCCCTTGTCGACGACGGCGGTCGACGAGGGGTAGGCATCCTCGGTGAGCAGAGTGCCCTTGGCGCTCTGAGGGAACAGCATCCGGATCAGGCCGGAGGGAAGGGAGCAGGCCACGAACAGTTCCATCCACTCCGGCGACTCCATGGCCTGGACCGTCATGCCAGTCCATTCCTCGGTGCGGGGCTGCTCCAGCACACCGGCAAGGGCGTCGGTGTCGATGTGCTGCCCAGCGGGGGCCTGAAGCCGGACAGTGCCGTCCCCACTGAGCGGGATGACGCGGCGGTCGTCGTCGGCAATGCCCCGCCGGAGCGGCATGAAGGTGTTCATCTCGCTGCCGAGGGACACCCATCGGCCATCGCGCTGCTCGTAGGCGATGGAACGGGAGACGGTGCCCTTCAGGCGCTGGGGGACGAGAAGCCGGCCGCCGGGGGCGAGCTGCTGCAGCCAGGCATGCGGCAC
Organism: Streptomyces sp. XM4193; assembly: GCF_023072595.1. Lineage (GTDB taxonomy): Bacteria > Actinomycetota > Actinomycetes > Streptomycetales > Streptomycetaceae > Streptomyces. Next base: position 256,413 of record NZ_JALLGK010000003.1, on the reverse strand, counting down.
GCCGTGCGCGCCCACAGTGGCGATGATCCGGTCGTACGGCGCTGCTTCGGCGTAGCCGAGTGCCCCGTCGCGGGTCACTGCCTGGACGTTGGTGATCCCGGCGGCGGCGAGGTGCGCGCGGGCGCCTTCCACGAGGTCGTCGTCGACGTCGAGGGTGGTCACGTGTCCGCTCTCGCCGACCAGGTGGGCGAGGAGACCGGCGTTGTAGCCGGTGCCGGCGCCGAGTTCGAGGATGCGCTCGCCGGGCTGGGCGTCGAGTTGGTCCAGCATGAGGGCGACGACGCCCGGCTGGGAGGCGCAGGAGATGGACGTGCCGTCGGTGTCGTACTTGATGTGCACCGGTGCGTTGGCGTAGGCGTCTTCGAGTGACGCGTCGGGCACGAACACGTGGCGGGGTACGGTCCGCAACGCGGTCTCGACGGCGGGCGTGCGGGCGTGTCCGTCCGCGCGGAGCTGGTCGACCAGGGCGTTGCGGAGGCGCTCGGCGTCCTCCGTGGGGGTGGTGATCGTGTCGGTGTTCACCGCGCTGACGCTATCGGCGTCGGCCGTTGCCTCGGTGGGCGACTCGGTGTGGTCACTCGTTCCCATGACTACCTCTCGTGCGATGTGGGACAGGGCGCTTTGGTCGTCCCGGAGGAGACCGGCGCGGTTGGCGTGGAAGATCACGTGGTGGGCGATGACGGCTCGCAGGCCGCGGGTGAGGGCGCCGCGGGCTGCGAGGTCGGCGAGCGTGGCACCGGCCCGTTCGAAGGCGGTCGCCCATTCCTCGTGAGCGTGGAGTGGGCCAGCCGAGCGGCAGAGGCTGTGGGCGTCGGCGGTCATGAGCTTGCGCATGGCCGGAGCCAGTTCGGCGGCTCGTTCGGGCGGTTGCGGAGCGGCGGCCGGTCGAAGGGCAGCGACCTTCGCCCATACGTCGCCCTGTTCGAACCAGTCGAGTCCAGCACCGCGCATCATGACGCTCGCCAGCAGGACGGCGGTCTCCCGGCGTCCCAGGTGCATCGGGCTCGGCTGGTAGGTGAGCAGGTGGCGGGAGTCGCTGTGGAACAGTTCGTGAGCCGCGTCCATGGCCTCCGGTCCTCCGAACGTGTCGGTCTCGGGCTCGTAGACACAGGGCAGGCACGACACGGCCACCCCGTCGCCGATGAGATCGCTCAGGAGCGACTCGATGGCTGGTGAGGGCTTGTCGGCGAGGTAACGCAGCGGCCAGGGCTGCTTGTTCATGAACCACCAGCCGGTGAGCTGCCCGTCGGCCTCGGCCTCGATGAGGGTGGGACCGAGGCGTTCGGCGATGGTGCGCCGGGCAATCTCCCGGTCGACAAAGGTGATGTTGTGCTGCTGCCAGCGGTCGGGAGGCATTGAGGTCCTTCGGTTGATGAATCAAGCGATGAGGAGGCAGGCGTCCCAGGCGGACTGGGGTGGGGCGGTGGTGCTGGCTGCGAGGAGGGCCAGGGCTATGCCGGCGGCGCCGTCGAGTAGGCCGGGGCCGCCTTTCTCGTCCTGGATGAGCGTCGTGGCCATGAGTTCGGGGTCGGTGCCCGGTGGGATGACCGCAGCCAGGAGGGCCGGGATCGCGGCGTGGAGTTTCTCCGCGGTCGAGGGGTGGGCGTCTGCGGCCGTGCGCGCGGCAGCGTGGGCGATGCCGGAGAAGCCGTGGCAGAAGCCGGTGTCCGTCGTGGCCTTCAGCTGCTCGGGATCGGTGAGGGCGGCCACGAGTGCGTTCTCCGCGTCGATCTGGCGGCGGGTGTCGCCGAGGGCCAGCGCGGCAAGTTGCTGGGCGCGGGCGAGGCCGGCGGTGCCGTAGCACCAGGATGGCCGCCGGGGCGCGGACGAGGCGAGACGCCCGCTTCGCAGCTCGCCCTGAGTGACCCAGTACGGCCAGACCGGTCCGCCGTCGGCCTTCTCCTTCCAGCGGTCCAGCCAGGCCAGGATGGTGCGCAGTGCTGCGTGGTGCCCATCGGTGACGGTGCCGTTCCGGGCGGCGAGGGCCAGGAGCGCGAGCACGCCGCCGATGCCGTGGGCCATACCGGTGTTGGCGTGCCCGCCGGGGAATCGGTCGTCCGGGTTGCCCGAGGGCCCGGTCTCCGCCCACCAGCCCGGCAGGCTCTCGCCGTGGTGGGTGATCGGTTCGGTGAGGCGCACGCAGTAGTCGAGAACGGCGTGCGTCGTGGAGCTGCCGGGGTTTCGGCGCAGTAAGTAGGCGCCGTATCCGGTGAGGCCCCGGATGGCGTCGAACTCGGCGAGCTGCGGCAGGCGTCCGGCGTCGATGCGGCGGTGTGCCGCGTCGAGACGGCGTCCGACGTCGACTGCGATCTGGGCGTCCATCGCGTCGAGGGCGCGCTGGTAGGAGCCGGGCAGGTGGTCGGCGGCACAGGACAGGGCGTGGGCGAAGGCAGGCACTCCGTAGAAGGGGTGACTGTCCGGGCCGCTGGTGAGCGGCTGCCGGGAGGCGGCGGCGAGCCAGTCGTGGGCGCGGTGCCACGGGCCGAGGCCGTTCGCCGCCAGCTCGATGTGCAGGAGCGCGATTCCGGGAGGGCCGTAGGCAAGGTGCTGCCGGTCCGAGGACAGCGTTCTGGAGCCGATGGGCACGGTGTCGGGGTCGGCGAGCCGGACGGCGATGGCGTCGACCAGGGCGAGCGCGTGGTGGGTGGTCACGAGGCCCTCCCCTTGGTGCGGGCGGTCCAGGCCAGGGCGGCGGCACGCGCCAGGTAGAGGCACACCTCTTCCTCCGGGAAATTCACGGCGACGTGGCGCACGAAGTGGACATGCAGCAGGGAGGTCAGGACGTCGTCGACGGCGATGCCCTGGGTGTCCGGGCCGGGCAGGTGCGGCCGGTACGCGGCGAGTGCCGCTTCCCGGTCAGTCCATCCGGACACGATGGCGTTTCCGCCCGGGACGCTGCGCAGGGCCGACCATTCGTCGCTCGGGTCAGCGAGCCGTACGGCGTCGGTGAACTGCGGGCGTGGAACGGGCACGGGGGCAGTCGGCGGGATGTGGTCGATCAGCCACTGCATCCCGGCCTCGGTGGTGCCGAGGAACGCGGAGGCGATGGCGACCGTGTGGGCCGCCACCAGCGTGCGCTGGACCGGACGGCGTGGCTGGACAAGTTGGGCCAGGACGGCGCGCGAGTCCGCCCGGAACACCTCCTCGGCCGCCTCCCACGCAGTGCCGGAGCCCCAGCGGCCCATCTCGCGGTAGGAGGTGGGATAGCGCAGGTCGGCCAGCAGGCCGACGCTTCGTACCTCGTCGGCCCAGGCGCTCACCGTTCGGGCCGTGTCGGCGAAGGCTTGCGGGTCGGGGAGGGCGATGCGTACGCGGAGGTGTTGATCCGGGTCGCGGAAGCGGATGAACCACCACGGCGGGTTGCCGAGCTGTTCGAGGAGGCCGGGCAAGTGCCGGGAGACCAAGACGTCTTGGCGGCGGGGATCGCCGTACAGGGCGGCCAGAAGAACCGAGGAAGCGGCAGGCGTCTGCCTCTGGGCCGCAGACAGAGCACGGGCCCGGCTGGGGGCCGGCAGTGGCGGCCATGCCGACGGTCCGGTTGCTTTGAGGGGCACCACGACCTCGTGGGCTCGCCCACCGCACCAGCCGTACGCCTCCGGGTCCGGGGCCTCGACGAGCACGGCCAGGCGCGAATGGTCGAGGTGCCTGCGCAGGAGTGCACGGTGGCTGGCCTCGTCGAGGTCGAGGAAGAGGCGCCGGTCGTCCTCTGCGAGGTAGACGCGGCGCGGCAGCCTCCGGCGGGCACGCCAGTCGCTGAGCGCGGCGTCCCACTCGGCCCGAGGGCGGGCATGGCCGGGCAGTTCGGACGCTTCCAGCCGCCAGCGCGCCGGGGCCAGCACGGTCCGGCCGTACCGCAGACGTGGGAGGAACGGCATGGCCGCTGCGGCGCCCCAGTCGAAGACGGTGACCTGCGCGCACTGGGCGCGGGACAGTTCGGTGAGGAACCGCACCAGTGGCGGGGTGTGGGTGCGCAGGTTGAGCGCATGCATCCCGACGGCCTCAACGCGGTGGCCTCGCTCGGGGACGGCGAGGTACATGCGGCGGCCGTCGCACCCCACAGCCAAGTCCTCCGGGGTGAGGACGGTGTCCTGCGGGGCGCGGTGCTCCTGGAGGCTGATCACTGTGGGTAAGACCTGTGGGGAGCGGGTGATGTGGGTGCTCTCGGGGAGCAGGGGCGGGAAAGAGAGCTGCGCGGGCGTGGTGTTGCCGTCTGCGGCCGGGAGGTCGGAATGCTCCGCGACCAGGGCCTCGCGGTCGGTGGGGGTTAGCACGCTGAGGAATCGGCCCGTGGAGACGCCGGCACCACGGGACACGCTCGCGACCTCCAGCCGGAAGTGCCCGCGCTGCAACTCTTCCAGGCTGGCCGCGTGCACCCGTACGCCGATCTCCAAGTGCGGCGGCAGCCGGAGCTCGTCGGGACCCACGTCGAGGGCCTCGATCTGTTCGTCCGTGAGGATCACTTCGTCATAGCCGTCGAGCGCGGCGGCCTGAGCCAGCCGTACGAGCGCGTCATCGCGAGCGGAGACGCGGGGCCTGCGTGCGCTGGCCGGAGCGCCTGGGTAGCCGTCGGGATAGCCGGTGCCGCTGTCCGCCACGGCCTCCATGAGCGGCACCATCGTGCCGATGCCGTACCGTTCGTAGAACTTCTGGTGGTACTTGTTCCAGGCGGCGGTCCCGTACGGGCGGCTGCTTAAGCGGGTCAGGATGAGAGCGGCGCGCTCGATCTCTCGGGCGACCGCTTCCGGCAGAACGATCTGTGCGTCCAGGCGGAGGTCGAGCGCGACGGGGTGGCGGCGCAGGCCAGGGACGACGTCTCGCATCCGCGCCGCGACGCTGTCCCGGCCGCCGTACGTGGCACATTCCTTCATGCCCGCCCGGACCGCGTGGAGTTCGCGCACGGTCTCCGCGACCGAGGCGAGGCTTCCGGCGTCGATGACGTCGAGCTGGCCCACCAGATACCCGAGGGCATCGGTCTCGGTGCTCGGAGCGTGCAGGCACGTGATCAGCACCCGCCGCCGGATCAGTTCCGTCAGCAGTTGACGCGCCTTCTTGGGACCGGCCTCGGGGAACTCCGCCTGGAGCTTGTCCACGAGGGTGGCGAACCGGATCGGCAGTCGGGTCGCGGCAAGGACCGCACGCACCGGTCGGGTCAGGCCCAGAGACGCCTCGACCGCGCGAGTCCGGTCGTCGTAGACGTCGGGCTGGAACGGCACGATGAGGCGGTCTCCGCGGAACGTCACGGTGTTGTTCATGACGACGGGCAGTCGTTGGAGGAGGTCCGGGGACGACTCCAACCGCTCGACCACGGCAGCCAGCCACTGTGCGCCGGCGCGGCCGACGGCCACGTGCTCCTCGCCCCAGTCGGACCGCACCTGCGGGCCGAACTCCGCGGTGGCCACGCCGGCGAACAGGCCGAAGGGCGTAGCCCGGTGCTGGGCCCGCAGCAGGTAGCGGGCCACGGACAGCGCCGCGCGCTGCATACTCCGGAGGGCGGGGAGCTCGGCCGTACACAGGGCCCGTACCTGCGCGGCCAGGACCGGGCTGGAGTGCTGAAGTGCCTCGGCGACGTCCGTGTTCGCCCAGACCGCGCGTAGCCACGTCAGACGGGCAGACGCACCACTGGGCGAGCGGTCATCAAGGTCAGGGCACGGAGGAAACGGCAGCGAGGGCCGGACCACGGCACGCACGAGAGCAGTGGAACCGGTGCGGAACGCTGCGGGCGGAGCAACCACCGAGTACCTCCGTAAGGCGAGGGGACGGGCGGCTGGTGCCGCCGCGCGGAGACGCAGCGGCACCAGACCGGAGTGATCTCGGGACCGGGTCAGGCGACGTTGGTGGTGCAGGCGCCGCAGGTGGACCCGCAGTTGTCGTCGGTGAGGTTGACCAGGCCCGCCGGGTCGGCGATCTCGACGAGGGAGACGTCCAGGTCGAAGCCGTCCGATGCCCCAGGGATGTGCGGGCGTACCTCGGTGCGGCTGGGAACTACGGTGCTGCGCGTCATGCTTCAACTCCTTGTAAACGTTGTGGTGTTACTGGGCTGGAGCGCCCACCAGGTGCCGCCGCAGGAGCGTTGCCAGACGGCTGCTCACCGGACGGCGCCTGGCTGCCCGGAAGGAGGGGACGTACTCCGCGTAGGAAGTCCTCGCGGGGTGCCTGCCTCACGCCGGGAAGTCATGTGCCGGGATTCTGATCAAGCGGATGCCGGTCGTCGCTCCATGAAGTAGGTGAGTGCCTGGGCCTTGAGGCGATCGAGGCACGGCTCGCACGTGTAGAAAGGGGCGTGCTGCCCGTCCCACTGCACCGGGCCGAGCCAGATCACCAGGACGCCGGTACGCCCGCAGCCGAGCCAGCAGTCACCGGTGATCCATGGCCGCTCCATGGAAGAACGTCCCCTTTCTCAGCTGGTCGGGATAGTCGATCTGGCGGCCTGGCAGTTGGGAGCGCAGGCCCAGAGCTGGAACGGCAGGCCCCGGTGGCGTATCTCCCCCAGTCGTCGACCGCTCGCTCCCAGTCGCCGGGCGCAGAGGGCGCAGTCCATGGCCATCTGCTGGCGGGGCCGGAGTCGGGCGAGATCCGGAAGGGGCGAGGGTGCCGTGGCCGGGATGCTCACTTGCCGGCCTCGGTACGGAGTTCCGCCCAGACCTCTTTGCCCCAAGGGCGTCTGCCCGAGCCGTGCAGGTCGTAGCCCCAGCGGTCGGCGACAGCATCGACGAGGAGCAGCCCGCGCCCCGACTCGTCGTCGTCAGCCGCCTGGCTGAGTACGGGAAGACGCGACGGTTCCCGGTCCACGACCCCGACACGTAGTCGAGTCGCGCTCGGCCGCCCAACCGTGAGGCGAATCTCGGTACACGGCGTATGCCTGGAGGCGTTCGCGATGAGTTCCGTGATGATCAGCGCGGCACGGTCGGCGAGACCGTCGAGGTGCCACACGCCGAGGACATCCCGGACGAGTTCACGGCCGAGCTCAGCCGTGGACGGCTCGCACGGGAAGGTCTGGCTGTACGTGGGGTGGCCGGCGGAGAGGGCCTCAACTGGTGTTCTCAGACTCGTCATTGGGGTGGAGCCTTCGTGTCGTCTCGGCGCCCGGCCCACCCCCGCGGTGGAACTTCAGGGGCGGGCCGGGCCGTCAACAGCCGCCCGCACGGTGGGGCGCGGCGGGCGACCAGCACCCAGACAACTCCCTTTGCCAGCAGGTTGGTTAGGGCGTTCAGGCGCTCAGCCGACGGCCCGACCTAGGGCGTTTTGACCTCTCCTTTACCTGGCGGGCGGGGATAGCGAGGGCTACCGTGCCCGCATGGACACCACCCGCAACACCGTTCTTGAGGCGTGGATGACCGAACACGGCTACAGCTCCAACAGCCTCGCCGAGGCCGTGAACAGGGCCATTGGACGGTTGACCGGACGCCCTGGAGGACTCGACGGCTCATCGGTCCGGGCATGGAAAGCGGGCCGGGTCACGTGGCCAAAGTCAGCTGCCCGCCAGGCAATTGAGGACGTCACGGGGCTACCCGCCGTCGCTTTAGGGTTCGTGCCACGGGGCCGGCCTTCGTCCACCCCGGCACCACCGCAGCAGGAGGACCCCGACATGAAGCGCCGCACCCTCGTCGGCAGTATCGCGGCGGCTGCCGCCGCAGCAGCAGCCGCACCCGGCACGGCTTCGCCGCGCCGTATCGGCATGAGCGATGTCAATCGCCTCAACAAGCGCTTCGCCGAGATCATCGCCAGCGACCACCGTCACGGCGGACAACTCGGCATCGAGCAGCGGGCCGCCGCCCTCGCCGACGAGGCGCTCAACCTCCAGAACGCCGGCAGCGCCACCCAGCGGGTACGCAGCAACCTCTACGCCTCAGCAGCCGCCTTCCGCTCCTCCGCGATGTGGGCCGCCATCGACGGCCGGCGCTACGACGTCGCCAAGGCGCACATGCGCGAGGCCCAGGCCCTCGCCGAGATGTCCGGCGAACAGGCGATCAAGTTCCGCATCTGGAGCCACGCGGGCACCATGTACCGCCACATGGGCCGACCGGCAGACGCGTCCGCCGCTAACGACGTCGCCCGCAACCTGCACCTCACCCGCCGTGACCCGCTATTCGCCTCCCTCGGGCTTGCCCGCCAGGGAGCCATCCACGGCACGGCACAGGACCGCACCGGCACCCGCCGCGCCTTCGAACAGGCGCAGGACGCCATGCTGCGCGCCGACCCCACCGACTACCGGCCGATGTGGATGCTCGCCTTCTACGACCAGGCCGAGCTGGACTCCCTGGCCCTCTCCGCGCACTTGGCCCTCGGCGACTACTCGACCGCCGAGTACCACGCCCACCGCTGCCTGTCCGCCCTTCGGCCCCACATGATCCGTTCCCGGGCCATCGCCACCACCCGGCTCGCCCACGCCCAGCTCGCCCAGGGCGCCCCCGACGCCGCGACGGCCACCGCGATGAAGGTCCCGGCCGAAGCCGCCACCCAGCACGCCCGGGTCACCCGCATGCTGCAGGAGTTCGGGGCCGCACTGCGCGCCACCGCACCGGGCAGCTCCATCGCGCAGACCTGGACCGAGCACACCGCCACCTGGAGGATGGCCGCATGACCACGGCGCCCGCCATCGAACTGCGCACCTTCACCACCCTCGACACCGCCCGCGGCGACCTCCTTGACGTCTACGCCGACGTGCGCGCCCCACTCCTCCACCTGCCGAACTACGCCGTCACGGCATTCGGCGAACGCCTAGACCGGCACAGCACCGAGCCGGGGTTCACTGCCGTCCTCGCGTACGCGGACGGGCATCCGGTCGGCTACGCCTACGGCAACACCATCGAGCACGGCGACCGCTACTGGCAGCGCACCAGCCCGCCGCCGGACGAGAAGTACACCGAACGCCCGGCCACGGCCCTGAAGGAGATCGGAGTCCGGCCAGCCTGGCGAAAGACCGGCACCGCCCGGCGCATTCATGACGCCCTCCTCGCCACACGCGACGAGCCGTACGTCACCCTTATGGTCAACCCGGCCGCTGGCGACGGAAAGGTCCACGCGCTGTACAAGTCGTGGGGGTATGAGGACATCGGGCAGAGCCAGCCGTCACCGGCGTCGCCGGTCCTCACCGTAATGATCCGCACCAGCTGCTGACCGACACGACGCGGCGCCACACGCTGGCCCTGACCCGGGGGTATCGCGGCCCCGTCTGCTCCGCAGGGGACGCGTACGTCAACGCTGTAATACTCGGCTGAGCATCTCGGGCAGCACGGTTGCGGCATCCCAGCCTGCCTCCACTTGGCCCGCCAACGCCGCCCCACCGCCAGGCCCTCAGCTGATGGCCGAAGCAGCAGAGGCAGACGCCCCTCACGCATGGGGCTCCTCGACTACGCTCATCGATGTCATTGGGAAAGACGTGACGTACGGACCTGAGCAGAGTCCGCACGGCCGGGGAGAGACGGTTACAGGGTGTACAGCTCGCAGCAGAGTCGCATCGAAAGCTTCATCTGGGGGATCGCGGACGATGTTCTGCGCGATGTATACGTACGCGGTAAGTACCGCGATGTGATTCTCCCCATGCTTGTTCTCCGGCGCTTCGATGCAGTGCTCGAGAAAACGAAAGAAGACGTCCTGCGGACCTACGAAGACCTCAAGAGCCTGGGACTGATCGATCCTGCGGAGCTGGACCCTCCTTTGCGAGAGGTAGCCAAGGAGGCGTTCTACAACACCTCGCCCTTTACCCTCCAGAAGCTGGCGAAGCGGACCACGGCGCAGCAGCTCCGCATCGACTTCGAGGCGTATCTGGACGGCTTTTCCCCGAACGTCAAAGAGATCCTCGAAAACTTTGAGTTCCGCAACCAGATCCCCAAGCTGTCCCGTAACGACACCTTGGGCATGCTGATCAACAAGCTGCTGTCATCGGAGATCAACCTATCCCCGGAGCCTGTACTCGATGCCTACGGACGGGTTCGCCTGCCGGGTCTCGACAATCACGCCATGGGAACAATCTTCGAAAACCTAGTGCGCCGGTTCAACGAAGAGAACAACGAGGAGGCTGGCGAACACTGGACTCCTCGTGACGTTGTCAAGCTCATGACTCGGCTGATGTTTCTTCCCGTCGCAGGCCAGATCAAGGGCGGCACTTACCTGCTCTACGATGGCGCGTGTGGCACCGGCGGAATGTTGACGGTCGCAGAAGAGACTTTGCGTAAGCTCTCGGCCGAACATGGTTGGGAAGACGTCGTTACCCGGCTGTACGGCCAGGAAATCAACTCCGAGACATACGCCATCTGCAAGGCTGACATGCTCTTGAAGGGCGACGGCGAGGCAGCCGACAACATCAAGGGCGGACCCGAATGGTCCACACTCTCGAATGATGCCTTCCCCGATAAGCGCTTCGACTTCATGCTCGCCAATCCTCCTTACGGCAAGAGTTGGAAGTCTGACCAGGATCGCCTTGGCGGTAAGGCAAACATTTCTGACCCTCGATTCAATGTGACCTTCAAAGGCGAGACAGCACCGTCCTCATTGGTCACCAGCTCCAGCGATGGCCAGATGATGTTCCTGGCAAACATGGTCTCGAAAATGAAGACCGACTCGCGGCTAGGTAGCCGGATCGCCGAGATTCACAACGGCTCGTCCCTCTTCACCGGAGAGGCTGGCAGCGGCGAGAGCAACATTCGTCGCTGGATCATCGAGAACGACTGGCTCGAAGCGATCGTCGCGCTCCCGTTGAACATGTTTTACAACACAGGCATCGCCACATACATCTGGGTGATCACCAACCGAAAATCCGAAGCTCGCCAGGGAAAGGTGCAGTTGATCGACGCTACTGGCTGGTCTACGCCTCTGCGCAAGAACCTGGGCAGCAAGAACTGCGAACTATCCCCTGCCGACGCCGAGTACGTCACTCAGCAATTCCGGGACTTTACGCAGACCGAGCACTCGAAGATCTTCCCGAACGAGGAGTTCGGCTACTGGAAAATCACGGTGGAGCGCCCCCTGCGGCTGCGCAGTCAGTTCACGAAAGAACGTGTGGAAGCATTGCGCTTCGCCTCGGGCGACGCGGAGGCGCGAGAGCTGCTCTACGAGAAGTTCGGCGATGACCTGCACACGAACTTCGTGACTGTAGCCAAGCAAGTGCGGGAGCAACTGGAGCAGTGGGCCCGCGCGACCGGTTCTGACGATGACGAGGCGGACGCCGATGTGCCAGTGCTTAAGGAAGCTGCGCGCAAGAAGCTACTGAACCCTGTGACGTGGGAGCGCGACGGTCAACTGGTCACGGTGGGCATCGCTCTGCTTAGTGAGCTGGGTGAACAGATCTTCGACAACTACAACGAGTTCGACCGTCAGGCCGGCGCGGCAATGGGCCGCCTCGGTCTCAAGCTCAGCGCTGCCAATCGAAAGGCTTTGCTGCGTGGCGTGAGCTGGCGTGACGAGACCGCGAAGCCGGTGATCCTCAAGCGCCACAAGGCAGATGCGGATGCGTGCCCTTTGTACGGCCTATACGAGACTGATGAGCCGATGCCGGCGAAGTCGGGGAAGTTGCAGCCTCTTGTCGTCGAGTATGAGTCCGACAGCGAACTACGCGACACGGAGCAGGTTCCACTCCTGGAACCCGGCGGCATCGAGGAATTCTTCCGCCGTGAGGTCCTGCCGTACGCGGAAGATGCGTGGATTAACGAGAGCGCAACGAAGAAGGGCTACGAGATCAGCTTCTCCCGGTACTTCTACAAGCCACCGAAGCTGCGCAGTCTTGAGAAGATTCAGGCTGACATCGTAAAGCTAGAAAAGGAGACCGAGGGACTGCTCGGCGACCTGTTTGACGAGGGATCCGAGTGAAGGCAAAACTCACCGCGTACTCGCACTACGCAGACTCCGCGCAGCCATGGGTGGGCCGCACCCCTGCACATTGGGGAACGTGTCGCGGGAAGAACTTGTTCACACTCATGTCGCGTAGCGTCACACCGGGCGACGAAGTTGTAACTTGCTTCCGAGACGGAACTGTCACATTGCGAAAGAATCGGCGCATGACAGGATTCACTGAATCCGTCAAGGAAATCGGATACCAAGGAGTCCGCAAAGGCGACTTGGTTATTCATGCAATGGACGCGTTCGCTGGTGCCGTTGGAGTATCCGACTCCGACGGAAAGTCCACCCCCGTCTACGCAGTGTGCCAGCCTCGTCCTGGCGTCGTAGCAGAATACTACGCGCTACTCGTCCGACACATGGCTATTTCTGGCTGGATCACTGCCTTGGCTAAAGGAATCCGGGAGCGATCCACAGACTTCCGATTCAGCCAGTTCGGCTCACAGTATCTTCCCGTTCCCCCACTGGAAGAACAGCACGCTATCGTCAAGTACGCACACCATATCGAGCGAGGAGTAGGGGCAGCAGTTCTTGCCAAACGTAAACTCATCGCCCTACTGGACGAACAGCGTGCATCAGTGATCGAAAATGCCGTGACGTGCCGCGTACCCGATCTTGCGACTTCAACCGCGCCAATGCAATTGGAAGTTAAGCGGGTTGCAAGCCTCGTTACGTCCGGGTCTCGCGGATGGGCAAGGTACTACTCAGAAACTGGACATTGGTTCTTGCAGAGCGGAAATATTGGAAGGCGACTAAAGCTCAAACTTGACAAGATCCAGTGTGTCACAATTCCCAAGAGTGCCGAAGGCGTTCGCACTCGCGCCCAAACCGGCGACTTGCTTCTGTGTATCACTGGGGCAATGACAGGAAACGTTGGCGTCATCCAGCAGGAACTTCAGCATCCCACCTACGTGAACCAACATGTTGCACTCATTCGACCCCGCCCAAATCTCGTAAATTCCGAGTATCTCGCACTTGCCTTGCACTCACAGTCAGGCCAGCAGCAATTCAAGATGAGCGAGTACGGTGGCACCAAACAGGGTCTTGGACTTGCTGAAGTAAAGTCTACTCGGGTACCTGTGCCCTCTATGGATGCACAGGTAGCGATTGTGCGATACGTGACACGAGAGACGCGCCAAATTGAGCTGGCTATTATACGCGCTGAGCGCGAAATCGCGCTGCTCCGCGAGTACCAGACGCGATTGACTGCCGACGTGGTCACCGGCAAGCTCGACGTCCGCGCCGCCACGGCTGCGTTGCCCAATGTAGATCCGCGCGATCCCGATTTGTTCGCGGCGTACGACTCCGACGAGGACGGGATGAACGCTGACATGGATGGTGACGGCCCAAACGAGGAGTCGATGTGAGCGGCACGGCAAGGCTGTACGGCGGCACTGACATGAGCGAGGGAGCCCTCGAGCGCGACATCGTCGCAGATATGACCTCACCGTCAGGTGGTTGGAGAGAGGGCTCACCATCCTCATACGACCGCGGCCGAGCCATCGACACCGAGCAGCTCCAGGCGTTCCTGGAGGCGACCCAGCCGGAGGCCGCCGCGGCATTCGAGCTGGCCTCTCCTCAGTCCCAAGTCCGCGCCCAGTTCCTCAACCGCGTCCAGGGGTATATCACCAACTACGGCGTCGTGGATCTCCTACGGAAGGGGATGAACCACTCCACCAGCACTGGATCCTTCGAAGTCTTCTTCTACGGGGCAACGCCCTCGCCCGGTAACAAGGTGGCCGAGCAGCGCTACCTCGCGAATCGCTGGAGCGTGACCCGTCAACTTCGCTACAGTCAGGACGAGACTCAATTGGCCTTGGACCTGGCCATTTTCCTCAACGGTCTGCCACTGGCGACGTTTGAGTTGAAGAACAAGCAGACCAAACAGACCGTGGAGGACGCGGTCGAGCAGTACAAGAGCTCGCGTGACGCACGCGATCCGCTCTTTACTGATGGCCGCTGTCTTGCGCACTTCGCTGTGGACGAGCACTCTGTACGGTTCTGCACCCGGCTAGCGGGCAAGAAGTCCTGGTTCCTCCCCTTCGATAAGGGCTGGGAGGGCGGCGCTGGCAACCCACTCAATCCGAACGGATACCGGACCGCCTACCTATGGCAGGACATCCTGTCACCCGCGAGCCTCGCGGACATCATCGAGCACTACGCTGTCCGCCTGGTCGAGAAAGATCCCAAGACCAGGAAGACAACGCGGCGGCAGATTTTCCCGCGCTATCACCAGCTCGACGTCGTCCGTGCGCTCCTCAAGGACAGTGAGGCAAACGGCGCAGGCCAGCGCTACCTCATCCAGCACTCGGCTGGCAGTGGCAAGTCCAACTCCATCGCCTGGTTGGCACATCAGCTGGTTAGTCTGGGCGGAGACGACTCATCCAAATTCGATGCCGTGATCGTGGTGACCGATCGCATCAATCTGGATACGCAGATCGAGCGTACGGTCAGGTCATTCACACAGGTCCGGTCCCTGGTCAAGCATGCGGATAAGTCGAAGGACTTGCGCGAAGCCCTCGCCAACGGCACTAAAATTATCATCTCCACGGTTCAGAAGTTCCCAGTGATCCTCCAGGACATCGGGAACACTCATCGGGAACGACGCTTCGCCATCATCATCGACGAAGCGCACTCTGGGCAGGGCGGCAAAACGACGCATGCGATGAGCAGCGCGCTCGGTACGGCCGGCGAGGCCGCCGAGGAAGAGGAGACGACCGAGGACAAGATCAACAGGATCATCGAGAGCCAGAAGCTGCTCGACAACGCCAGCTACTACGCATTCACTGCCACGCCTAAACCCAGGACGCTGGGCTACTTCGGTCGTCTTGAAGCAGACGGACAGAAGTACCCCTTCCACGTCTACACGATGAAGCAGGCGATCGAAGAGGGTTTTATCCTCGATGTCCTGAAGACCTACCAGACGGTCGAGAGCTACTACAAACTCATCAAGTCGGTCGAAGACGACCCTGAGTTCGATGCCAAGAAAGCCGCGAAGAAGCTGCGCCGCTATGTCGAAGGCAACAGCCACGCCATCCAGGCCAAAGCTTCAATCATGGTCGACCACTTGTTGGGCAACGTAATACGGCCACGGAAAGTGGGTGGCAAGGCCCGCGCCATGATCGTGGCGGAGGGCGTCGAGCGAGCACTAGACTACTACTTCGCCATCGACGCGTACTTGAAGAAGCTAGGGAGTCCCTACCGGGCCATCGTTGCCTTCTCCGGAGAACACGAGCACAGCGGCAAGAACGTCACCGAGGCGAGTATCAACGGCTTCCCGAGCAGGGCCATCGAGGAAACGCTCCGCGAGGATCCATACCGCATTCTGGTCTGTGCGGACAAATTCCAGACAGGCTATGACGAGCCGCTTCTGCATACCATGTACGTCGATAAGCCATTGTCCGGCGTCCGGGCCGTCCAGACCCTGTCCCGGCTCAACCGCGCTCATCCGGACAAGCGCGATGTCGCGGTCCTGGATTTCTACAACAAGACCGAGGTCATCCAGAAGTCCTTCGAGAAGTGGTACCGCACCACAATGCTCGCTGACGAGATCGACCCCAATACGCTCCACGACCTGCGGGCGGTCCTCGATGGGGTAGGGGTCTACGGTCAGGAGGACATCGACTGGTTCGTGGAAATGTTCCTGGCAAAGGAACCTCGTGCACGCCTGGAGACGTTCCTCGACCAGCTTGTGCAGGCGTATCGTGAACTCGGCAGCGAAGACCAGCAGGTCGAGTTCAAGGGGACGGCCAAGGCGTTCGTGCGCACCTACGACTACCTGGCTGGCATCCTCCCCTACCGCAACCCCGAGTGGCTAAAGCTGTCGATCCTGCTGACATTCCTCATCCCAAAGTTGCCTGCGCCCATCGAAGATGATCTCTCCCGGGGCATCCTGGAGACGGTTGACCTGGAGAGTTACCGAGCCGAGCAGCAAACGGCGATCAGTATCGCCCTGGGAGACGAGGACGCGGAGCTTACTGTCACCGCACCGACAGGCACAGGCCAGCGCCCCGACGTCGAGCTGAAGCGTGCCTCGGTCATCTTCGAAGAATTCAACCGCAACTTCGGCAACATCCCCTGGACCGACAAGGACCGGATACGCCATCTGATCGGGGTGGAGATCCCGGCAAAGGTCCGCGAGGACAAGAAGTACCTCAACGCCCAGAAGTTCAACGACGAGCAGAACGCTCGTGTCGAGAGCGACGCCGCCGTACTACGAGCGATCATGGCGTTTCTGAAGTCGGACACCGAACTGTATCGTCAGTTCGCAGGAGATCCCTCGTTCAAGCGGTGGCTGACCGAGATGGTCTTCCGCGAGACATACGATCCGAAGGCCGGCGAGGAAGAGCACCTTGATGGGCCGCCCTCACCGGCTGAGGACGGTTCCCCGGACTGATGGCCCGCATCACAGCTCGATGGACACCGGGACGGAGATCCTCGCTTCGATCTCGCTGCGGATGGGAGTGAGGAGGTCCGTGCCGGTGTCCTGGGCTCGGATGCTGATCAGCAGGGCGTACCGCACGGGTACCTGGGCCCGGTCCATTGCGTTCTGTCTCTTCCACCACCCACCTGACGGGTAAACGGCAAGGTAGGCCCGTTCGGCAAGATCGTTTGCCGTGCCTTGCCAAAGGTCTGAGCACAGGCTGCCTCGTTGCCGCTGCTGAGAGCCGAGGAGCCAGCCGGGATCCGCCTTTGTCTTGCGCTTTCGGCCGTCGGCCGCTCGGCCCACTTCGGCCGCTGCCGCGTCATTAGACACCCGCAACTGGAACTCGGCCGCGTCCTCACCGTGCCGAGGGAGGTCGAAGCGAAGCTCGTGTGAGGGGTACGCGAAACGATCTCGCCAGCCCTGGCCACCAACCCAAGGTTCCACGAAGTAGGAGAGCGTGACGCGCATGCGGACCCGCTCGTCCCCGAGATCCCGCAGTTCCTTGACCGGCCAGGGCAGTGAGTGGACCTGCATCTGGGCAAACGTCAGCTGCCCCCTGTTGGCGCGTAGGGGCAAGAATTCTTCCTCCGCGATGAGGGTGAGATCGTGGAGGGAGCTGCTCACGAGTCGCTCCTCGCCTGGCACACCCCATCCATACCGGCGCAGCAGCGCGCCCAGGAGCTGTTTGTTTCCCTTCGTCTTGAAGGCGCCCGCGGCCGCAAAGTGGCCCCACATGGTCGGAGTCCACTCGGCGCAATGCACGAGCAGTCCCCTTACCGCCTCGGGGCTCAGATTGGGATAGCGTTCCTTGACCAGTGCAGCGAGGCGAGCTGCTTGGGCAGTCGCGGGGCTCGTGGCGTGGACAGCGTGGACCAGCTGGTGGGAGCTCCGGGACGTAGTCAGTAGTCCATGGCTGGGCGCTGCCACTGTGTCGAGCTCGCCACCTGGCGCCGACTGCCACAGCAGGTTGCCACCCTCCATCACAATGTCGGGCTTGTTCGGCCATCGGCTGTCAAGTTGCACTCCCGTGCGGCTGAAGGGCGACAGTTCCCCTTCCGAAGCCATAGGACTCCACTTGGCGTAGGCCGACCCTTGCGCAGGTACCTGGGCCATTCGGGTGTACGCCCCCACAGTGACTGCGTTCCAGCTCTGTGCGGGATCCTCAACCGGTGTGAGGTCACAGCGGGTCAGGTGATCTTGGACGTATCCTTCGCGTACGTTGCCAGCGGAAATGAGGAACAGGCGTCCTGGCCCAGGTCGGTTCGGAGTCAGCAAGGTGACGTCCCCGCCGTCAGACACGACTACGTCGTGTCCGTAGGCAAGGGCATCCACCGTGGTGGACCATGCGGTGGGCTGGCCCGCTTCGGGCGATGCCACCTCCGTGTGGTCAGTGACGGACATGGAGTAAACGCGCCGCGTCAATGGGGCATCGATTTCCGTGAGCGCAACGGCCTCTGCCATGACCGTTCCATAGTCACCAGCACACCGGGGCTCGCCGTCGAGTTCCAGAATTCTTACCGACTCAATGCGATGGCGTAGGTGCACGGGGAAGTTGGTGCCCAGTGCCGCGGCAAAATCCCCATATAGCGCAAGTCCGGCCATGGCTGTGCCGTGCCCGTCCACGTCGCCTGCCAGTCCTTCAGTGTGGAGCGTCAGGCTCCGGGCCAGAGAGTGCTTAAGCAGAGGGTGATGGGCGAGTATGCCTCCATCCAGGACCGTGACAGCAGGCGCGTCCTCGCGCTGTGCCGGAATGGTCCGGGCCTGGAGGTCCGCAACGAGGTCCTCCCGGAGGGACAGCGAGGCCTCCACGAAGGCTTCAGCCGCCGAGGAGGGGCGCACCTCTACGGGCAGTGCATTAGTCCCCACGAGGCCGGCGAGCTGTGAGGCGGAGCCTTGTACATGGACGATCGTTCGCCTTGCGAAGGTGAGGGTGTATCCACTCAAGGTCAGGCCGAGGACGGGTCCGAGCCGCCGCAGGACCTCCAGGGGCTCTTCCTCATAGAGGGCCGACCGTTCCAGCCACACCTGCCACCAGCGCACGCCCGTGGGTGGCGTCTCAAGCCCACGCCATAAGTCACTGACCGAAGCCAGAGAGATCTCGTCGACATTGGCGACGAGATCGGCTTCGCCACTACTGCTGGAGAGCTGCTGCCCTCCGGCTGACGCAAGCCCCGATTCCGCATAGGCGTCGATGCGCCTGCCGAGCCGGTTCGCCCCCGTTCCACTCACGGCAACGACAGCGACCTCGGGCCGCGTCTTGCCGAGCGGGGACGACATGGCCACCAAACGGCAGCCGGAAGAGTCGATCTTGGCGATCGGCAGCGGATATCCGGGGGCCGAAGTGACGGCCAGCAATGTCTCGTCGGCCGCCTCCCCTGACGGGATGCGAGCCCGTCGGACGTCCCCCGCATCCAGGGCAGCGCTTAGAGCAGCCTTGAGACGGCTTGCGTGACCGAAGCGATCCGTGATGGGCCGAATCTTTCCCCCGTTCCCGCTACCGGACGCCTTGAATGAACGGTCGGCCGCAGGGGGCAACTCCAGATGACGGGATCTCCGCCCGCCTTCCTGCTCAGGCACCGGCGGTGGCACGACGCTCGGCCAGGGCCCTATCGAGTACGGCTGGGTCGATCACGTCGCTTCCTCCGAGGATCGCTTGTTTCGCGGCCGATTCGGCCGCAGCCACGAGTTCCGCATGGCTGAGTCCAGTTGTCCCTGACGCTACCTCAGCCCAGGACACACGTGATGTGTCCATAACCGATAGCCGACGACGGAGGATCTCCACGGCCTCGCTCCGGCTCGGTCGGTCGTAACCCACGACGAGGTCGAATCGGCGGAACAGCGCACGGTCCAAAATTCCTGCGTGATTGGTCGCCGCAATCACCAGGCTGCGCGGCTCCAGTTCATCGAGGAACAGAAGGAACGAGTTCAGGATGCGCCTGGCCTCGCCAACATCATTGCCCGCGATCCTCTCTGCTCCGAGGGCGTCGAACTCGTCGAAGAGGTACACCGCGCGCGTGCGCTCAACTGCATCAAAGACCATGCGCAGCTTCGCCGCTGTTTCACCCATGAACCGGCTGATGAGCCCGTCGAGCCGGATGGTGTATAGCGGCAAGCCTAGCTCGTGTGCCATCACCGACGCCGACATGCTCTTACCTGTTCCGGGCGGGCCGGTTAGCAGCATGCGATGGGCAGGTGAGAAACCGAAGTCCGCCAGCTTTCCTCGCTGCCGCTGCTCGGACAGGACTCTATCGAGATGCATCCGCACCTCAGGGTCGAGGGTCATCTGGTCCAGGCCATACTCGGGATGGTTGTGGCTGAGCATCCCGGCCAGCTCACCCTCTGGAGGTGGCGATGCCACTGGCTCCAGACGGCGGACACGCGACTTTCTGGCAGCGTCGATGAAGTCCCGAAGTGAAGCAGCGGCGCGTGTGTGGCCCTGGCGTGCTTCTGTCGCCGCCACCTGCAGAGCGACCGAGTAGAAGCCACGGTCATCGCCCGCCGCATGCGCCTCCACTAGCGCCCTAACATGTTCAGCAGACGCAGCCATGAGACTCGGGCACTCCTTCCTGGGTCACCGGCCCGCTCCACAGGTCACCGGAGAGCAGCCTCAGGGTGTCACGAATCGAGACGGTAGTGCAGACCAGTGACAACGCTGGTCCAGACGATTCCTACCCGGGACTCGTCCATCATCTCAGGCGACATCCAGGTCTCGGCGTCGCTTAAGTTCAACCGCCGTCGACACCAGGCACGTGACCTCCTTGAGAGATGTCCCTCCTCTCGGCGACCAGTGCAGGGCTCACCGATCACCAGGAGCGCCGCTCGTCAGAGGCGCTGGATGCGTGAGCGATGCGTGAGCGGATGGAGCGGCACTCGCTGACAGGAGGCATGGCCAGGCGGAAGGCCGGGGGCGCTGACGTGCACGGACGGCACCGCCCAGCGTCACCGAGCACCACCTGGCAAGGATTCGATCCCACTCCTGAAGCAGGTGTCGCAGGTTCGAATCCTGCCGGGGCACAGAGAAACACCTGGTCAGAGGCTCTTCCGTCCGATGGGCGGAAGGGCTCCTGTGGTCACAGCACGCATACGGACACGGATTGCTTCAAGGGCGCTAAACCCCGGGACCAGCAGTCCTGGTTTGGTGTTTGGGGTGCCTCATTGGTCATTCAGCGTGCTCTTCAGCGCCCGCAAGCGTTCATCCCATGTGCAGATCAGTCCGTGAAAGCTACCCGCACTGCGGCTACGAGCCGACTGCAACCGGGACTCCGCGAGGTGCAGCCATCCACGCTGTCGTCCACTCTCACCAGGGAAGGGAGAAGCGGAGGCCGTGAGTTCCGCGGCCCACGTGATGGTTTGACCACGTAGGAAAGCGGTGTCGACCTTCTCCTGACCGTTGAGATCCGTCTCCATCACCCTGCGTCCGTCGAAGCAGTTGTAGGCACGCCAAGCACTAGCACGGGCCGCTTCCGGGTCATGCTCCGCACTGAGGATGGAACGCCGTAGGTAGAGGCTCCCCAAGGACCTCAGGACATCGACGTCGGTGAAGTGCTCTTCCAAAACGTCGTCCACCGCGAACGACTCTTGGGGGTCCGTGGCCTTTTTCCATTCCCCGGCATCCGCGTGGTCTCCCACCTCGATGCCGGCATTCCCACGCGTCTCCACGGCCGCTCGGTTCCGGCGCTCATTGAGATAGCGGCCCACATTGCCGACGTAGTTGTCGCCGATGAGCTCGGCGAACTTGGAGTCGGCCAGGTCCCAGTCCACCGGCCTGTCCAGTTCCAGGGCGATACGCGCGGACAGCAGGGACACACGGTGCGTCTGCGAGTGGAGTCCGGCCACCTCCCGCAGGTATTCCGAAGCCGTCCGCAACGCCGACTCGCGTTCCAGGGCCGTCATCCCCTCCTGGTAGAGCGCCTGGCTCAGCAGACACTCAGAAGCGTCGACCAGACCACGGCGGCGGCGGTCTCCGTCCCTCTCCTGCCGGGCCGCCTCGGCGTGCAGCCGGGCCGCTTCACCGTACTCCCAGATGTAGCGGTGGTAGAACGCGCGGGCCCGCATGACGTCCAGGTTCCGCGGGAACAGCTTCTCGGCCTTGTCCAGGAGTTCCCAGACAGGTCTGTGATCGACTTCGTGTGGGTGCTTGCCGTAGATCGCGCTCCAGCGTTGGTACTCACGCCTGATTCTGAGGCGGGCGTCGTACAGGGCCCATGTCGGACCGTAGACCCGCTCGTGCGCCTGCAGCGTGTTCCAGCGCGCCCGGTTGACCTGGTCCGCCCGCACCTGCTCCGGAGAACGGCCGGTGTTCCAGCTCGTGTGCGGGGCCAGCTCCTTCGCCGCGACTGGCAGGCTGCCCTCCCGTCGCCAGTCGCTGTCCAGGCACCACAGGTGCAGCAGGGCCATCGACTGGTTCCCGTACCGTGTCTCCTGACGGCTGTCGAGCCAGCGGCGGATTTCCTCGACGGCCTTGGCATGCTCCGGAAGCAGGGTCCGTCCGCGACCGCCCCCGAACCAGTCCTGCATGGTGCGGAGCAGACGGAGCCAGGTCTTGTACGCATGCGTGGAGGGGAGCTCCTTCGCCGCCTTCCGGGCTATTTGGACGCCGTGCCGGAGGCTCTGCCGCGCCGCAGACTGCTCGTTGCGCTCTCGCTGTACGTAGGCCAGGAACGCGTGTGCCTCCGCGAGTTCGATCATGTTGTCCGCGCCCATGGCGGTGACGGGTCCCGCCCCCTGGCCGGAGCCCCGGTCCCGGTCGTGCAAGAGGGCGAGGACTTCCCTGGCGCCCGCGTACTGCAACTCCGAGTCGGCGTGCCGGGCGTGCACTCTGCGCAGGAAGCTGGCGGCCTCGGCGAGCAGGGGCATCGCCCACTCGTCCCTGGGCCCCCAGACATCCTCTAGCGTGGACAGGGTCTCCTCGGCCAGGTTCAGCCGCTCTCGGTCCTCCCGTGTTTCCTGCGCGTACGAGTACCCGCTCGTCAGGAGATTGTGTGTCCACTGCTGCAGGCGCTCGGGCATGTCGGCGGCCAAGAGAGTGTTCTCGCGGGCGAGGTCGTAGGCCGAGCGCAGGGCAGTGCGCCGCTCGTCCGCGGTCACCGCGGTCACCCGGCGCAGTCCTGCCATGCGGTAGCTGAGCCAGTTCCGGGTCTGGCGGGCCCGCGCGTCCGGCGCCGGGGGGAGTGTTTCAAGGAGCCGCTCACTCAGCTGGAGCGTGGCACCAGCGCCGGCTTTGTCGTCGGCGGCGATCTGGGCGGCGGCCGTGTTGAGGGTCCAGGACACCGACCAGAGCGAGTGGTTCAGCCGGAAGTCGGTCCGGTCTTCGTTGTGGGCCGTCAGTTGCCGCGCCAGCCGTTCGCGGGCGGGAACGATCTCGGCGAGCACGCGAAGGCGACGCGCCCCGTGAAAGCCGCACTGGTCGACCGCGCGCAGCACGTGCCAGGGTGCGGCCTCGTCGCATGCTTCCAGAAGGGATACGGCGTACTCGAACACGGAGAGGAATATCCTCCCGGCGTTCGCCTCCCGTGCCGATGCACGGGACGCCAGATTAAGGCGGCCGGCGGCGGCGTACAACTCGTCGATCCGCTCCCACGGCTGTACGGCGCCGCTCCTGGCCTCTCTGCCGTTCGCCGCACCGTCCTGACCGGTGTGCGGGCTGCCCGCCACGGCCGTAGGCGCCGCTGCCGTCTCCTGTGGGACCGACGGCAATTCGGCGGGCGTGACTACATCAATCGTCTGCGCCACCGGGAGCAGGCGCGCGTCCGTGTACTGGCTGTTGACGTACAGGCCGAGCCGGTAGCGCAGCCCTGCCAGCACATCGGGGACATGGCGGTCGAGCCATCCCGTCGCCCGGCGCAGCACCTCGATGACATGGGGCACGTCTTCCGAGGCTCCATCCGCCTTCCCGTCCGGCAGCACGGCGGACCCCAGCAGCCGGGCCGCGGCGGTGAGCCGCTGGTCGAGGTCGTCGAGGGCTCCGTCTGCACCGGCTTCGGCGGCGGGACGTACGGTACGCAGCAGATCGGTCCTGAGCGCCTCCCTGCTGACCGGGCTGACCTCCAGGCAGGGGGTGCGCCCGGCCGCGGGCGCCGAGTCGGTGGGCGGGCGCCAGGGGACTAGGACGCCCTCGTTGAAGAGCACCCGCAGCGCGTCTTTCGGCAGCCCCACACGCTGCAGAACGTCCACGGGGAGGGGCAGTTCGTCCACGATTCCCCATACGGTGAGAACGGCCTGCCCTTTGGTCCGGTCCGCGCTCCCCACGGTGGACCAGGCCCTTTCCAGTGCGCCGGCGATCGTCGGCTCCGCGGCCTCCATGAGGGCCTGGTCGAACTCCTCGGGCGCGACCTCCTGCGCCGTTCCGGAGTCGGTGTCGAGCCCGGCGAGGAAGTTCTCGAAGCTGCCGCTGCGGCGTTGCCGGGAAACGAGACGGACGGCGCGTTCGATGATCCCGGGGCGGCGCACTATCTCGTCGTAGCCCACCAGTTCCAGCGCCTCGACGTCCGTGACGAGGTTCTCGCCGGTGAGCCAGTCACGGATGAGCAGTTGTGCGTCGGGCGGGGTCAGCGCGGGCACGTCGAACGGCCGCCAGAGTCCCCCGTCGATCTGGACGGAGTCGGTGGTCTCCACGATGACGGCGGCCCGCTTGAAGACGTCCTGCTTGAGCAACTCGTTGAGTTCCGTGCGGAGTTCGGGGCGCGTGAGGTCGATGTGGGACGCCTTGATGACGAGGATCAGGCTTCTGCCCTTGACCTGACGGGGCAGGACAAGGCCGAGCAGGCTGTCCGTCCTGGGTTCGACCGTCGCCGAGAGCTCGCTGTCGTCCAGGGTCTGGTGCAGGGCTCTGGCGATCGCCTCCAGCAGCGGGCTCTCGGCCGCCGAGCTGGGCTCGATCTCCAGAACCACGGGCGGGAGAGGAAGCTGTCTCAACGAGTCGGCCTCGGCCACGAGCGCGGTGAGCAGCGCGGACTTGCCCACCTGCTCGCGGCCGGTCACGGGCAGGACCTTGCCCACATGGACGAGTTGATGCGCCTTGCCCAGCAGCGCGTCGCGGCCGAGGAACGGAATCGGGAGCGGCAACGGGTCGGGGCCCAGGTACCGGACCTTCTCGGCCTGCGCCGGCGTCCGGGTGTCGCCGCTCGCCGCAGGCCCCGAGAGGTCGGCGGCCTTGAAGGGTTTTTCGTAGCGTCGGTTCTTCACCCAGGGCAGTTCGCCGACCGGGGATCCGTTGGTGACCGGCTGCGGATGTTTCTCGGCCGTGAGCAGCCCGTCGATTTGCGTGAGGAGTTGCGCAGGCGTCCAGAACTCCTGATCGGATGGGCCGCCCTTCGCGAGGCAGCTGATCAGTGCCCCTCCGAAGGCCGTGAACTCATGGTCCTCGGGCGACTTGGCGGTACGGTTCGCTTCGCAAGCCGCGATGACGTAGCAGCCCTCGGGCGCCTCGCCCGCCACGTGCTGCTCGAAGGGCAGGTCGCCCATGGCCAGTCCGGCATGGCAGCAGTCGATCAGCGCGAGCTTGGTCTGCGCACGCCCTTTGCCCACTTCCCTCATCAGGTGGCCGAATTCGAGCATGGAGCTCGGCATACCGGCCGTGGAGTACAGGAGGGGCAGCAGCAGCTGTCCGTTCTCGTTGACACCGTGACCCGCGAAGTAGAGGACGAAGCAGTCCTCCGCCGCCTCGGAGTCCGCCTCGACGGCCTTGAGTATTTCCTCACGAGTCCACTCGTGCGCCTTGATCACCCTGCAGTGTGCGTTGCTGATCCCCCACACGGCAGGATCGCGCAGCCGGTCCTTGAGCGTTTCGGCCGTGCGTACCACTGCGTCGAGGTCGGTGAACGCGCTGTTGTTGAAGACACCCGACGCGATGAAAACGGCTCGTGACTTCTCCGGGGTAGGCAGCTGGGCGTTCATGAACTACTCAAAGGCACTGGGAAGTTCGCGAAGTACCGCCTCGGCAGCCTCGGGATCGCGTGCCTCGATGGTGACCGTCCGGGTGCCGTCGGGAGCGTCGACGCGTTCGATACGGAGCGCCGGCCTGTCCTCCGCCGGGCGGGAGTCGACCCTCGACCTCCAGTAGTCGATGAGTGACTGCGCCAGTACGCCGACCAATCCCGCGTCTATAGCAAATTGCAGGCAGTCTGCCAGCACTCCCATGTCTCCTGGGCGTGTGGGTGCGTGCTCGCGCCGGATCAGCACGCGCCGCAATGCGCGTTCAGACCGAAGCCAGTCCTCCAGTGCCCCCAACTCGTCCGCATCCGCGTCCACCAGACGAAGCGTGATCTGCACCTGTCCCCCTGAGTCAACAGCCCGCCAAGTGCCGCAGGCTACCAGGTACGACGCGGGAGACGAACGGCTTCATATCGGTTTCCCCAGCCACCAACAGCGCGATGCCCTGAGAGCACATCCGGGCACCCCGGCCAGAACGGATTCAGCACACATGAGGACGGGAAACCCCGCGAAATCGCGAGAACTACGGAGGGGTGTTTTTCCAGACCAGCTGCCCTACGGTCGACGTTTCCGCAGGTCACAGCTCTCCCCCCGGGAAAAACTCCTAAAGCGGGTGTCGCAGGTTCGAATCCTGCCGGGGGCACCAGTGAAAAGGCCCCGGACCGACCACGATCCGGGGCCTTTTGACGGCAGCAGTTGACGGCAGCCCCTCGCCTGCGGCGCTTCGGAGACCGACGCCCCCCTCCGGCTGACGCGGCTGTGGACGTCCGCAGTGACGCCGACCTGCGAATGCCTCAGGGCCTCCATCACCGTGCGCGGTGCGACTCCCGCTGCAAAGAGAAGCGACGCACAACCGTGCCAGGTGTCGTGCTGCCTAATGCGGAGCAGGTCAGCGGCTGACCCGACAGCGGTGCGTGAGTGGACGGCGAAATACCCCAAAGGATCTGCGTTCTCCGCCATGGGCCCCGAGTCGATCGACGTGGCATACTTCAAGTATGGCAACCCGGAAGATCACCATTACCGTGCCGGAAGAGCTGGTGGAATCGATCAAGGAGCGTGTCGACGCACGTGGGGTGTCCGGTTACATCGCAGCCGCTGCCGCGCACCAGGACGCCATGGACCAACTGCGCGAGCTGGCCTGGCGACTCGAGGAAGAGCACGGCGCTGTGACGGACGACGAGCAGCAGGCAGCGCTGGAGCGCATCGCCGCCATCGACGACTGGCATGACGGGCAGCGTTCACACTCGGACGAGGCCGCGTGAGCCGCACCGCCCAGGCGAAGCTGCACCGCCCACGAAAGCGCGTCTTCGTGTTCGACGCCGAGGCTCTCTCGAAGGCAGTTCAGGGCGACCGGGAGATGGCTGCACTGATCAAGACAGCTCCGCGGCTCGACATCCCGATCGTCACCTCGGCGCTCACCACCCTGGAGGCATGGGACCCTCGCCAAACGTCGAGGCAGGCGCTGTGGAACTGGACGTTGTCCCGAATCCGCGTCGTGCATACGGACGACCGGGTGATCACCCTGGCACGTGACATGTTGAGGACGGCGGGCCTGCATGGGCACAAGTACGCCATCGACGCGGTTTTGGCGGCTGTGGCCGGACGGGAAGCCGCGCAGGGAGCTGAGGCAACCGTCTTCACCTCCGACACCGACGACATGAATCAGCTCCTCGCGGGACACTCCGTTCGAGTCGAGAAGGTCTGATACGAAACGCGGCGTGCGCACGCCTGCAGCGACTCGTCTGCTCCCCGACCGCCAGGCCGACCGCGCATCAACGGCCGCCTTCCGCTGCGGGCGGTCATGCGGGCCGTGGCCGTCTTGCACAGATGAGGCAGCGCCCCCAACAGGCCGGCAAACGCTGGGCCTGCAAGAGAAGGTGTCTTGAACCAGCGAAAGGCGCCGACAGACACGTCCTGCCGGGGCGCCAGTGCAAAGGCCCTGGGCCGATTACGGTCCGGGGCCTTTGGACAGCAGCAGTGGACGGCAGTCCCCTCGCTTGTGGCGCTTGAGAAGCCGGTCCGCTGTTGTGGTGGGCGAGGGCTCGGTGCTCAGGGGAGGTGGAGGGTGAGGGTGAGGCCGCCGGTGGGGCGGGGGTGGGCGGTGAGGGTGGCGTGGTGGGCTTCGGCGATGGAGGCGGCGATGGAGAGGCCGAGTCCGTGGCCGGAGGTGGCGGTGCGGTCGGCGTCGAGGCGGCGGAAGGGTTCGAAGAGGTCGGGGATCCGTTCGGGAGGCACATGTGGTCCGGTGTTGGTCACCGTGAGGGTGCGGGCGTCGAGGCGTACGCACACGTCGCCACCGGGGTGGTTGTACTGGACGGCGTTGCGGATCAGGTTGGTCAGCAGGTGGCGCAGGAGGACGGGGTCGCCGCGAAGCGTCGGGGGCGGGTCGGCGGCGGTGTCGAGTTCGAGGTGTACGGCGCGGTCGTCGGCGAGCGGGGTGAGTTCGGTGGTCGCGAGGCGGGCGGTGGCGGCGAGATCGACCGGTTCGGTCTCGTCCGGACCGCGGTCGCTGCGGGCCAACAGCAGGAGTGCGTCGACGAGTTGTACGGCGTCGCGGTTGGCGTCGAGCAGATCCTCGCGGACGTCCGCGAGCCCGTCGGGCAGCGGGTCGACGAGGCCGACCTGGAGGCTGGTGCGCTGTACGGCGAGGGGGGTCTTGAGTTCGTGGGAGGCGTTGGCCACGAAGCGGCGTTGGCTCTCGACGTACTTCTGAATCCGGTCGAGCATGCTGTCGAAGGTGTCGGCGAGGCGGTGGAGTTCGTCGTCAGGGCCGGTGAGTGCGAGACGCTGGTGGAGGTTCTGCTCGCTGATGCGGCGGGCGGCCTCGGTCATGGACGCGACGGGGCGCAGCGCGCGTCCGGCGAGCCACCAGCCGAGCAGTCCGGCCAGTACGGCCATGACCACGAGTCCCACGCCCGACCAGAGCAGCATCTGGCGGAGCGCGGTGTCCTGGACGGCCTGTACGGACTGTTCGAGCTGCTGGATCGCGGCGCCGTCGCCGCGGTGGGCGGTCCGTCCGGAGGGGTGGGGGCCGGGGCCGGTGGGCGCGAAGTCGGTCTTTCCGCCCGGGAGTTCGGCCTCCGGTCCGCCGGAGCCGTCCCGGCCGGGGGCGTCGGGGCCGGTCGGCTTCTCGTGGTCGCTGATGCGGACGGAGATGCCGGCGGCCTGCTGCTTGGTCCCGTAGCGCGCCAGGAGCACCACGAAGGTGAGCAGCGCGATTCCGGCGAGCAGGAAGAGTCCGGAGAACGCCGCGGCGAGGCGGGCGCGGAAGGGCATCCTGTCCACCAGGGCCCGTGGGCTCATTCGCACAGCCGGTACCCCTCACCCCGGTCGGCGAGGATCTGGACCGGATGGCCGAGCTTTCCGCGCAACCGGCTGATGGTGGTGCGCACCGCGCTGGTGCGGGGGTCGAGGTTCTCGTCCCAGACACGACGCACCAGTTCGTCGTGGGGCACCGGCGCTCCCGCGGCCAGCAGAAGCAGCCGCAGAACGGCGAACTCCTTGGGTGTCAGCTCCAGTTGGCGGTCCGCGACCGAGACCAGACGACGGGTTCCGTCCATCGTCAGATCGCCGAACCGGAGCAGCGTGGACAGCGGTTTCGGGGCGCGGCGACTCAACGCCCGTACGCGTGCGACCAGTTCGGCGAAGTCGAAGGGTTTGGCCAGGTAGTCGTCGGCGCCGAGGGTGGTGAGTCCGTAGGTGCGGTCGGTGAGTTCACCGGCGGCGGTCAGCATCAGGATGCGCGGCGGGTCGTGCAGCTCGCGCAGCCGCCGGCAGACCTCGTCGCCGCTCATGACCGGCAGGTCGCGGTCGAGGATCAACACGTCGTAGTCGGTCAGCAGCGACATCTGTTCGGCCTCGGCCCCGGTCGAGGCGATGTCGACGGCCATCGTCTGACGGCGCAGACCGGTGGCGATGGTGCGGGCCAGAACGCGATGGTCCTCGGCTATCAGGACTCTCATGCGCACATGAAACCAAGACGGCGATTGCGGCCGGATAAGGACGTGATCGGTCGGCTGCGCACGGAGACGGCCGACAGGCGGGCAGGCGGGCAGGCGGGCAGGCAGGCAGGCAGGCAGGCAGGCGAGCGAGCCGGGCGACGACGGGTGCGCGCGGGTGCGCACGGAGGCGTGTGTCGAGGCCGGCGACGCGCGGAGGGCGAGACCGGCGCGGGAGCGGGCAGGGCGCCGCGGGGACGCGTGCGCCGGACGCCCGCCGGAGGCCCAACGGCGGGCCGGTCGCCCGTGGTTGAGCTCCTTATGCCGCTGTGACGCTCTTATCTCCCTGCAAAGGGCGGACTGCTTTCGTCCTCGGCATGAACTTCGTCAAGCGTGCCGGGACCAGCCTCGGCGCCAGGAGGTCGAGGACCGCCGGACTGCTGGGGATCTTCTTCGTCATCTGCGTCCTGCTTCTCGGAGGGTTCCTGCTCCAGGGAGCCGCCGCCCGCCAGGAGGCAGATGCCCAGCGCGCCATCGGCGTCGATGCCACGGTCCGCAAGGACGGTCTCAGCCCGGCTCTCGCCGATCGGCTCGGCCGCTCCGAACTGGTGCACCGCCACAACGCGGAGGTTCCGGTACGGGCCGACGCGGACGGCTTCGAGCCGCTCGTCCCGGACGCACCGCCGCCCGGGGGCGCGGACCGCGGGGCGAAGGGCGAACTTGGCGCGGTCGGAGTGCGCGACTCGGGAATGCTGCTGCCCTTCTCGTACGGAACGATGAAGGTCACGGACGGCCGGGGCATCACCGCGGCCGACCGGGGCAGACACGTCGCGCTGATCGAGCGGCGGCTGGCCGAGCGGAACGGGATCGAGCCCGGTGACACCGTACGGATGCGACCTGCGGGTGGCGGGCGCGCGATTCCGTTGAAGGTCGTCGGCGTGTTCCAGGACCCGTCGCCGCCCCCGACGGACTGGCAGCCGTCGTACGAGCTGCCCGGCAACAGGCTGTACGTGCCGGTCGGCACCGCCCGGCAGCTGGGTGGCGACACCGCTTCAGCGGACGACGACGACGCCGCCGCCGAGGGGAACGAGGGCGCGGGTGCTCCGTCGGTGGAGTCGGCGGTCTACCGGATCGGTTCTCCGGAGCTGGCCGAGCAGCTGCACGCGGAGGCCGAACGGCTGCTGGGCGCGGGCTCGTTCGACTTCCAGGTCAACGACAGGGCGTACCGCGACCAGGTGCGCCCGATCCAACGGATGGGCACGTTCGCGGGGTTGCTCGTCTGGGTGATCGCGCTGGCGGGCGCGCTGATCCTCGGACTGATCGTGATGCTCCAAATACGGGAGCGGCGTTCGGAGTTGGGGGTGCTGCTCTCGATGGGCGAGCGGAAGTGGAAGCTCGTCGGCCAGCACTTGGTGGAGATGGCGGCTCTGGCGCTGCCCGCCGTCGCACTCGCCGCACTGGCCGGTTCCCTCGCCGGGCAGCCCGTCGGCGACGCACTGCTCGGCCCGCGCTCCTCCGGGAAGGGAAGCGCCGCCGACACCGACCGCGCCGCCGGGCGCGAGGAGTCGGACGGGGGCGGTGGGAAGCCGCCTGCTCCGGGCGGCGGGATCGCGCCGCCGACCGTACGGGTCGAACCCGCCGACGTCGCCAGGGTCGCCGGTGTCGGCCTCGGGATCTCCCTGGTCTCCACCGTCGTACCGGGCGTCGCGATCCTCCGGCTGCACCCCCGCTCGATCCTCACGGACACCGACTGACAGGGCCGGACGCCGACCGGCAGGCACTCCGGCTGACGCCGTCACCCGCGTCGCCCACGCCGATCCGCCGCCCCCGCCGCACCGCCGATCCCGCCGACCCCGCCGACCCCGCCGCACAACGCCCACGTCGACACCGTCCGCCCCACTCCACGTACGAAAGAGAGCCGACAAGCCATGAACTTCGTCAAACGCGCGGGGCTCAGCCTCTGGGCGCGCAAGGGACGCACCCTGATCACGCTCGCCGCCTTCCTCGTCATCTCCGTGATGGTGCTGGCGGGCGTGCTGATCGACGGTGCGACCGCGCGGGCCGAGCAGGACGTCAAGCGGTCGGTGGGCGCCGAGATCAACCTGGAGATGGACCCGGGCCAACTGGGCGCGAGTGCCGGGTTGCAGGCGCCTCGGATCGACGCCGGGACCGTCGACGAGTTGGGCCGGCTGCCGCAGGTGCAGAAGTACACGTACGAGGTGTGGGACCGCGCGATCCTGGACGAGGCGCAGAAGCTGGTCGGGGGCGGTCCGCAGAACCCGATGGGCGAACGCGGCACCGTCGGCATGGGCGTGCTGGACACCTCGCTGCTGCCGGACTTCCGCAGCGGCCGGTTCACCCTGCTGTCCGGTGAGCATCTGACCTCGGCCGACCGGGACCGCAAACGCCTGTTGATCGAGGAGCGTTTCGCCGAGGAGAACGGGCTGAAGGTCGGCGACCGGATCAGCCTCACCGGCAACGACGAGAAGACCGAGGGCGATTTCACGGTGGCCGGCGTCTACCGCGATCCGCGCCCCACCGACGAACCGGACGCCGAGTACGGCATCAGCCCGGCCAACATGCTCTACGGGTCGGTGGGCGGCCTCGGCTCGCTCAGCTCGGAGAACGACAACGGGCTCCGGGTCAGCAGGGCGACGTACCTCCTCCAGGACGCGGAGGCGCAGGAGGCGTTCACGACGGCGGCGGAGAAGGCGGCCGGATCGGAACTCGACGGCTTCGCGCTGGCGGCAAACGACAAGGCGATCGAGCAGATGACGGGCCCGCTGGACTCGATCCGCGGCACGGCCACCGCCGCCATGTGGCTGATGGCCCTCGCCGGTGCCGCCGTCCTCGCACTTCTGGCCAATCTCGCGGTCAAGCAGCGACGCAAGGAGTACGGAGTCCTGCTGGCGATGGGTGAGCGCAAGAGCAGCCTGATCGCCCAACAGGCCCTGGAAGTCGTCCTGGTGGCGGCGGTGGCGATCGGCCTCGGCTCGCTTCTCGCCCCGGCCCTGACGCAGAGCGCCGGTCAGGCGCTGCTCGGCAGGGAGGCCGCCGCGGCCGAGGAGAAGCTCGACTCCTGGCAGCCTCCGCCGCCCGGCAGCACCGGAATCGGCGAGGGCATCGACATGGACGACCGGCCCGTCGAGAACGCCGACCCGGTGGACCGGATCACGGTCGCGCTCTCCTCCTCCGACCTCGCCACCGTCGGCGCCGTCGGACTCGGTGTCGGCGTGCTCGCCACCGCCGTACCCGCCGCCGCCGTGCTGCGACTGAACCCCCGCGCCATCCTCACGAAGGGCAAGTGACCGCCATGAACCTCTCGACATCCGACGCGGGCAGGACGCCCGAGCGCCCCGAGACGTCCGGGACGCCCGACACCGCCGCCACGCACGGTACGCACGCGCCCGCCGAGGCCCGCGAGGCTTCCGGGACCTCCGCGGCTTCCGGGACCGCCGACGCCCCGGGCATTCCCGGTCCGTCCGACGGGAGCGGCGCCGTCGACGGGAGCGGCGGCGTCGACCGGACCGTTCTGCGGCTCACCGGTGTCAGTCACACCTACGCCGGTGGGCGGCGTCGCACCGCGGTGCTGAAGAACATCGACTACGCCTTCGCCCGGGGCACCTTCTACACGGTGCTGGGCCCGTCCGGCAGCGGCAAGACCACGCTGCTCAGCCTCGCCAGCGGGCTCGACGCGCCCACCGCGGGCAGCATCAGCTTCGACGGCCGGGACCTCGCCGAACTGGGCCTGGGACGCTACCGCAACCGGCATGCCGCGACGATCTTCCAGCAGTACAACCTCCTCACCTATATGACGGCCCTCCAGAACGTCACCACGGCCATGGAGATCACCGGCGCGAAACCCTCGTCGGGCAGTCGACGGGCGCGCGCGCTCGAACTGCTCCAACAGGTCGGTCTGGACCGGGACATGGCCCGGAGCAATGTGCTGCGGCTCTCCGGCGGTCAGCAGCAGCGCGTCGCGATCGCGCGGGCGCTCGCCTGCGACGTGGACATCCTCTTCGCCGACGAGCCCACCGGGAACCTCGACGAGGACACCGCGCAGGGCATCGTCGAGATCTTCCGCGAACTCGCCCACGAGCAGGGCAAATGCGTGGTGGTGGTGAGTCACGCCCAGCAGGTGGCCGCCCAGTCCGACCGTGTACTCACCCTGCGCAAGGGGCGGTTGAGCGAGCAGGTGAACTCCCGATGAGGCAACGCGGGCCTCTGACCGTCTCGTTCACGCTCCTCACGCTCTCCGTCGTCTGCGCGCTCGCGGCCTGCGGCGCCGCCGGGGACACCTCCGAGACCCGGCCCTCGCCGCGCCAGGAGCCCAGCGGCGATGTGCAGGTGGGCGACAGCCGGACCCCCGATCTGCCGGACGGCTGGGTGGGTGCCCTGCGCGAGTACGCGGAGTGTCTGAAGAAGAACGGCGCGCGGGGAGTCGAGGTCGACGAGGAGCAGGGCGGTCTCGACCTGGGCGCCCAGCTGCCCCCGGAAGCGGTGGAAACCTGCCGCGAGCACAACCCCGTGTACCAGGAGCGCTGACCGGACCCCGACGGCCCCGGCGGGCGCGGCGGGCGCGGATGGTCGGGTTCCGGGACGCGGAGGGGCGGGCGCGGGCGGTCGGGTTCCGGGACGCGGAGGGGCGGGCGCGGGCGGTCACGGGTTCCGGGGAGCAGCGGGGGCCGGCACGGGCGGTCGGGGGTTCCAGGGGGCGGCGAGGGCGAGGAGTTCGTCGCGGTGCTCGATCCGTTCCACCCAGGCGCCGGGCCAGGCGTCGGCTCCGAGGTGGGCGCCCGCGAACGCGCCGGTGAGGCAGGCGATCGAGTCGGAGTCGCCGGAGGAGCAGGCGGCTCGGCGCAGTGCGAGCACCGGCTCGTCGGGGAAGAGCAGGAAGCACAACAGGCCGGTTGCCAGGGCCTCTTCGGCGATCCAGCCGGCGCCCGTCACCGCGCACGGGTCGTCCTCCGGCGAGACCGTCCGCACCGCCGTTTCGAGCCGGTGGAGGATCGCCAGGCACTCGTCCCAGCCGCGTGCGGCGAAGTGCTCGGCGGTCGAGTCCTGCGCACGGGTCCAGAGGTCGCCGAGCCAGTCCTGGTGGTAGCGGGTGCGGTTGTCGTGCGCGTACGTGCGCAGCCGCGGTACGAGCTCGGCCGGGGCGACGCCGTCGGCGAGGAGGCGCACGGCGTGCGCGGTGAGGTCCGACGCCGCCAGGGCGGTCGGGTGGCCGTGGGTGAGGGCGGACTGCAACTGGGCGGCGCCGGCGCGCTGTTGGTCGTCGAGCCCGGGCACGAGCGCGACGGGCGCGACACGCATGTTCGCTCCGCAGCCCTTGGAGTCGATCCTGCTGGCCTCCTGCCAGGGCCGGTCCTCCACCGTCAGCAGTGCGCAGGCGGCGAGGCAGGTGCCGCCCGGGGCGCGGTTGTTCTCCGGCGACCGGTACCAGGCGATGAACTCCTCGCGCAGCGGGCGCACCAGCCCCTCCGGACCGAGGTGCTCCCCGGCCCGTGCGGTGGTGAGGGCGCGGGCGACGGCGAGTGCCATCTGGGTGTCGTCGGAGACGAGGGCCCGGGCGGGGAGCTCCATCCCGCGCCAGGGCCCGCAGGCGGCGAGGATCGCGGGCACACCGTCGAACTCGGTCGGATAGCCGAGCGCGTCCCCGAGTGCGAGCCCGAGCAGCGTTCCGGTGGCGGCGCGTCGGCTCTGCGCGGAAGCGGTCATCGTGGTTTCCCTTCCCCCATTTTATCGTCACTATGACAATAAGGCGGGGAGGGGCGCCCCCGCAACGGGCAGCGGCACCCGCGAGCGGTACGGCGTCAGTCCAGATCGAGCGCTCCCACTGTCTGGCCTCCGCTCAGCTCCCCGGTCGGACGGAAACCGAGCCGGAGGTAGAAGTTCTCGGGGCCGGATCCGCCCGGCTCCCAGGTGGTGAAGAGGCGGGAGTGCCGCCCTCGGCGACGGATCTCCTGCGCGACGGCGCGGACGGCGAACCGCCCGTATCCGCGGCCCTGTTGGTCGGCGGCGATGTTCAACCGCCAGAGCCCGGAACGGTGGTCGTCCGGGACCGCGGGGTTGAAGTGGATGTCGTGGAAGGCTATGACGAAGCCGACCGGAGTGTCGCCGTCGACGATCAGCCGGGGCCAGGCGACCCCCGGCCAGACGTACGCCTCGGCCAGCGAGGTCGCGACCGGTTCGACGAACCCGCGCTGGTCGGGGCGGACCTCCAGAGCGCAGGCCGCTTCCACGTTGGCGGGGGTGAGCACTTCGAGACGCGGCGCGGAGGTGGTCATCGCCGCAGCGTAGACAGCGGCCCCCGGGCCCTCAACGGCATTTCCGCCGACGGGAGTCGGGCCGACGGAGGCTCGCCCCACACGGCGTACCGCACCCGCGGCGTGCACCGCCGAGCCCTGCGCCCGCGGGTTCGCGCGGCGCGGGGCTCGGAACGCGGGAGCGCGCGCCGCCGGGCCGGGCCGCGCCAGGCGCGTCGCGCCGCCCGGTCGTGCCGTGGTCGTGTCGGCCGGAGGTCAGAAGTAGCCGGTCTCGCCGTCGAGGAGTTCGCGGATGAGGTCGAGGTGGCCCGCGTGCCGCGCCGTCTCCTCGATCATGTGCACCAGCATCCAACGCAGCGACGCCTGGCCGGCCTTGAAGTCCGCGCGCCTGCCCGTGTCGTCCAGCGAGGCCGCCGCGGCGATCTCGTTGCTGCGCGCGCACTGCGCCTGGTACTCCTCGAGCAGCTGCTCCAGGGGGACGTCCGCGGCCGGCCGCATGTCGGCGTCCTCGGGGTCGTCGAGGAAGCTCGGGTTCTCCTTCTCCGAACCGCCGAGGAACATCACCTCGAACCAGGCGTGCTCGACCCAGCGCAGATGCGCGACCACACCGGCCACCGTCATCAGCGGCGAGGTCGGTATCACCGAACGCCGGGCCGCCTCCTCGGAGAGCCCCGCGCACTTGAAGTGGATGATGTTGCGCTGCATGTCGAGCCAGCCGCTCAACTGGTCGCGTTCGTCTGCGGTGAAGGGCGGTCGGATGCGCTCTGGCGCGGTGTAGGTCATGGCGGGCGACCCTAGTGCGCCGGATCCGTCCGCCGCACCCGGTTATTCCGGGGTTGCGGACTCCGGCGAACGGGCCGCGCGGATCGCCCGCTCGGGGCTGCGACGCCGCTGTGGCGGCTGGGGCTCCGGGGGCGGCGGGACTGCTCGGGCGGCGGCGTCAGCGCAGATGGGCGGCGGCTGCGCGCACGAAGCGGTCGTGGGCCCGAAGGCTGCGGTCGCGCGCGGCCCGGAACTCCTCGGCCGGCGTGTCCTTCTCGTACAGCTCCGCCACGGCTTCCGCTGCCGCGTCGGCAGCGGCTCGCAACTCGTCGTCGACGACCAGGAGTTGGACGCGGGTCAACCTCTCCATCATGGTGGTCCGCACGTCGAATGCCTGGCTGGAGACCTCACTGGGGTCCTCCGAGCCACCGCGCCCGTTGCTGCGGTACCAGCGGTAGCTCATCAGCCGCCGACAGTCGTAGACCGCCGCCGCGTACCGTACGCACGCTTCCAACCGTTCCTCGCGGCGCCGCTCCTCCCGCGTCTCGCGGTTGGCCGCGGCGGTGGCGCGGCTCTGGAGCAGGTGTGAGAGGACACCGCCGGCAAGGGTTCCGGCCACCGCGATGACCGCCGTTATCGCGTCCATGACGCCCAGTCGATCACGAACCGCCCCCGACAGCCAGGCAGTTCGGCGGACGACGCGGCACCCCGCACCACGGACGGCGTTCGGCGGCGGACACACGGAGGCAGACGTACGGGCCGCACACGTACGAGCCGCACACGTACGGGACCGCGCACGTACGCGTGCAGACGTACGGGACCGCGCACGTACGGGCGCAGACGCACGGGATTCGTGCGCGTACGGCCGCGCGGGCACGGGCCGCGGGGCGACCGGCGGCGGGCGACCCAGGAGGCGCGGTCCGCGGCCCGGCGAGGCGCGGCCCGGACACCGGGCGAATGTCACCCCGGTTTCCGGAACTCCTCGGCCGCCCGCGCCGTTCTGCTGGACGGTGCATGTGCGTCGCCCCTCGGACGAGGGCCGCGGGAGTGCTGTTCATACTTGAGGTATGAAGCTCAGCCGCCCCGTGTCCTGGTTCCTGCTCGCGTTCGGGGTGTGGAGCTGGTTCATCTGGATCTCGTTCGTCCGCAATCTGTGGAAGGACGGCAGTGGACTGGCCTTCGACGAGGCAGGCGATCCGACCGGGTACTTCTGGGTGCATCTGCTCCTCGCGGTCACCTCGTTCCTGCTGGGGACGGCGGTCGGCGTCATCGGCCTCAGGGGCCTGCGTGCGCTGCGGACGAAGTCCGAAGACGGCCATGGTGTGGGAGCGGCGTAGCGATGTTCGTAGTGGTCTTTCTGGTGATCACCTGTGTGGTCGTCTCGGCGCACTGGTATCTGTGGCGCCGTCTGGTGCGGGATGTGTCGGCCCCCGGCGGCTGGTGGCGGCGTACGGGCACGGTGCTGGCGTTCGCGATGCCGGCGCTGCTGGTCGCCGCGATGGTCACCACGCGTTCCGACGTGCCGTTCGCGCTTCAGCGGACGCTCGCCTGGCCGGGCTTGATGTGGTTCGCGGTGGTGGTCTATCTGCTGCTGACCCTGCTGGTGCTGGAGGTTGTACGGCCGCTGGTGCTGCGGCTGCTGCGCCGTCGGGACGCCCGTCGTGCGGGCGCCGAGGGCGGTGAGCGGCCGGCCGCCGAGGAGGTGCCCGCCGCCCTGCCGACGACCGGATCCGCGCACTCCGATTCCGGCGCGGACCGGCCCGCCACCTCCGTGGCCGGTCACACCGAGCCCGCCAAGTCCGCCGAGGCGGCACCGCCGGTCGAGGCCGCGCTCGGCCCGGACTCCGAGTCCGCGTGCGGCACCGCCACGGCTGTCGCCGACAAGCCGGTCACCGCGACCGCCGCGCCCCCTGCCGCCGACGCGGGCAGCGCCTCCGACGACCCCGCCCACCCCGACAGCCCCGCCGGGCGCACCGGCTCGCACCTGCTCGGGACGTCCCCGCCGGCACCGGGCACCCCCGCAACGCCGGGCGACGGTGACGGCCCGGCGGACGCCTCCCGCCGCCGTTTCGTCGCGCGCGCCGCGGCGATCACCGCCGGTACGGTCGCCGCGATGACGGTGGGCGCCGGTACGCACTCGGTGCTCGCCGCAGGGCCCAAGGTCAAGCGCGTGGACGTCACCCTGGCGAAGCTCCCGCCGGCCGCCGACGGCTACCGGATCACGCTGATCAGCGACATCCACATGAGCCCGGTGATCGGCCGCGGTGTCACCGAACGCATCGTCGAGCGGGCGAACGCCACCGACCCGGATCTGATCGCCATCGCGGGCGATCTGGTGGATGGGCAGGTGAAGAACCTGCGCGGCGCCGCCCGGCCGCTCGGCCGGCTCAGAGCGCGCGAGGGCGTCTTCTTCGCCACCGGGAACCACGAGTACTACTCCGGGTACGAGGAGTGGAACGCGCATCTCGCCGGAGCTCTCGGCATCCGCGTGCTGCGCAACGAGCGCGAGGAGCTGCGCCACTTCGACATCGTCGGCGTCAACGACCTCGCGGGCGAGGAGCACGGCGACGCCCCGGACCTGCCGAAGGCACTGGCCGGTCGGGACGGGAAGCGCCCGGCGGTGCTGATCGCGCACCAGCCGGCCATGATCGACGAGGCGAAGCAGCACGGCATCGACCTCCAGCTCTCCGGCCACACCCACGGCGGCCAGATGTTCCCGGGCAACCTCCTGGCCGCGCTGGCCAATCCGACCCTGGTCGGGCTGGAGCGGTACGGCGACACCCAGCTGTACGTGACCCGCGGCGCGGGCGCCTGGGGTCCGCCGGTACGGGTCGGGGCCGAGCCGGACATCACGGTGCTGACGCTGCGCGCGGCCCGCTCCTGAGCCGGTCGGCGTGCTCCGGCCGGCAGTCACCCGTGCCGGGCGGGCCGTCACCGGAGCCGGGCCGACCTCCCGCCGCCCGGCTCCCCGCGCCCGCCGCCCGATCCGAACCGGACAGCAAACGGACCCGAAGCGGACCGAAGACTGACTGCTGCACCCCCCGACCGGTCGTCTAGGGTGCTCCATGCCAGCCGGTCATGAGCGATGGGGAGGGCGTCGGTGGCGGCTACCGGTACCAGCATGTGGGGACGTACGGAGCAGCAGGACTTCCGCAGCCGCGTACGGGGCTGCCTGCTGGGCGGGGCGATGGGCGACGCGCTCGGCGCCGGCGTGGAGTTCCACTCGCTGGCCGACATCCGGGAGGCACACGGCCCCGACGGCATCACCGATCTGGTTCCCGCGTACGGGCTGCGGGGCGCGATCACCGACGACACCCAGATGACGCTGTTCACCGTGGACGGTCTGATCCGGGCCCATGT
Organism: Streptomyces sp. XM4193; assembly: GCF_023072595.1. GTDB lineage: Bacteria > Actinomycetota > Actinomycetes > Streptomycetales > Streptomycetaceae > Streptomyces. The sequence continues at coordinate 216,895 of NZ_JALLGK010000003.1, read as the reverse complement.
GCGGCGCGACACCGGCGCCTGGCACCCGCCGACCGACGTGCACGCGGCCCATCTGCGCTGGGCCGCCACCCAGCGGGACTGGGGCCCCGACGAGCGGCGGGAGAACGACGGCTGGCTGGCCCGCGAGGAGTGGCTGTACGCGCGGCGCTCGCCCGGCAACGCCTGTCTGAGCGGGCTCGGGGACGTTCGGATGGGCACGCTGGAGCAGCCGAAGAACCCGAACTCCAAGGGCTGCGGCACCGTGATGCGGTCCGCGCCGTTCGGTCTGCTGGTGGGCTGGGAGCCGCAGTTGGTCTTCCAACTCGCCCTGGAGTGCGCGGCCCAGACGCACGGCCATCCGACCGGGGTGCTCTCGGCGGGTGCGTTCGCGGTGATCGTGCACGCGCTGGCGCGCGGCGACACTCTGGACGCGGGCGTCCAACAGGCCCTGGCGCAGCTGGTGAACAGGCCCGACCACCAGGAGACCACCGACGCCCTCAAGCGGGCGCTCGGCGCGGTGCGGCAGGGGATGCCGTCGCCGGAGCGCGTCGAGTCGCTCGGAGAGGGCTGGACGGCGGAGGAGGCTCTGGCGATCGGGGTGTACTGCGCGCTGGTCGCCGAGGACGTGCGCCACGGGCTGCTGCTGGCGGTCAACCACGGCGGAGACTCCGACTCCACCGGCTCGATCTGCGGGAATCTGCTGGGAGTTCAGCACGGCGAGACGGCCCTGCCCCCGAACTGGGTGACCGAGTTGGAGGGCCGCGCGACGATGCTGGAGCTGGCCGACGACTTCGCCATGGAGATGACGCAGGGCCCCGCCCTGCACTCCCCCGCCGCGCCCAGCGCCTCCACCGGCTGGCTGCGCCGCTACCCGCGCGGCTGACCACCGACCCCGCAGCCCCGGTCCACTCCGGGCCGGTCGCCCCAGGCTCCGCAGTCGCGCCCGCCCCCACCGCCGCGCACCGCACCAACCGGCCCGCGCCAACCGGCACGCCTCCGGCCCGCACCGCACCAACCGACCCGCGCCGCACCGGCACCTGCTCCGCCGTGCACCGCACCGGCACGCCTCCGACCGCCGGCCCTTCTGCCGATGTTCACGCGCGCGGGGTTACCTCCGCGGGCCACCGCCCGTACAACGGTCTCTCCAGGTCCTCGACCCCAGGGAGCCGGCAGCGATGCACAGACGCGACATGCTCAGGTCCACGGTCGGCATGGCGGGCGCGGTCACGCTCGCCCCGATGGACTTCGCCCGCGCGGCGGACGGCGGCACGCGGGACGGCTCCTCCGCGACGCCGCTCTCCCGCACCATCACGGGCGAACTGCCCACCGGCGCGCCGGACTTCGTCTACGTCCCGGTCGAAGTGCCGCGCGGTGTGCGGGAGATCGCCGTCTCCTACAGCTACGACAAGCCGGAGGTGCCCGAGGGCACCCCGGGCAACGCCCTGGACATCGGCGTCTTCGATCCGCGCGGTACGGACCCGCGCGGCGGTGCTCCCCGCGCGGAGGGTTTCCGCGGCTGGTCGGGCGGCTTCCGCACCGAGTTCGCGATCAGCGCGGAGCGGGCGACGCCGGGCTATCTGCCCGGTCCGGTCGCTCCCGGCACCTGGCACGTCGTGCTCGGCCCGTACACGGTCGCGCCGCAGGGCATGCGGTACGAGCTGACCGTCACCCTCACGACCGGCAGGCCGGGACGCATGCCGAAACCGGTCCACCCCGCCGAGCGCGCCCGGGGCCGCGGGCGCGCCTGGTACCGCGGCGACTGCCATCTGCACACCGTGCACTCGGACGGCCGACGCACCCCGGCGGAGGTGGCAACTGCCGCACGTACGGCGGGACTTGATTTCATCGTGAGCACCGAGCACAACACCACCTCGGGGCACGCCGCCTGGGAGGGGCTGTTCGGCGACGATCTGCTGGTGCTCTGCGGCGAGGAGGTCACCACCCGCAACGGCCACTACCTGGCCCTCGGCACCGACCCCGGCACCTTCGTCGACTGGCGCTACCGTGCTCGGGACGACGCGTACGAGCGCTGGGTGCGCCGCATCCACCGCGCCGGCGGTCTGGTCGTGCCGGCGCACCCCAACTGCCCCTACGTCGGCTGCCAGTGGAAGTTCGGCTACGAGGGCGCGGACGCGGTCGAGCTGTGGAACGGTCCGTGGACCCCGGACGACGAACTGGCGCTCGCGGCCTGGGACAACATGCTGGTGGAGCGCGGCAGCGACTGGCTGCCCGCGCTCGGTTGCAGCGACGCGCACAGCGAGGGGCAGGACGTGGGCCTGCCGCAGACGGTGGTGCACGCCGACGACCTCACCCGCGGGGACGTGCTCGCGGGCATCAGGGCGGGACGCAGCTACCTCACCGAGTCCTCCCGGATCTCCGTGGAGCTCACCGCCTCCGACGAACGCGGCGGACACGCGACGATCGGCGGACGGCTGCGCACCTCGCCGACCGCGGACGTCACCGTACGGCTCTCGGTCGACGGGGCACCCGAGGGAGCGGTCGCCCGACTCCTCACCGACCAGGGCGAGTTGCTGTCCGGACCGGCAGCGAACGGACTGGAGTGGCGCACCACCGCCTCACTGGCCTCGTACGTACGCGCCGAGGTGCGGCACCCGGGCGGTGACGGCCGGCTCCCGGGCGCCATGGCCGCGATGACCAACCCGATCCGGCTGGAGGCCGCCCCGCCGCGATGAGCTTCTCCGCACCGCCCCGCGCCCGGCCCGCCCAACGGCCCCGGGCGCGGCCCGCAACCGGGCCCGGCCCAAGGCCGCCGCGAACCGGCCCCGAACGCGGGCCGCATGCCGCCCGGCCGCGTGCCGCCCCGCCGCGGGCCACCGGGGCGGGCGTCACTGCGCCGGCGGAAGCCGGTAGCGCCGCAGGGGACGGTTGACCGCGGCGATCGCGGAGACCACCGCGGCGGCCAGCAGACCGCCGGAGGCGAGGGCGAACGACGCGGAGGTGAGGGAGGCGACCAACCCGCCCCGGAAGTTGCCGAGTTCGGGCCCCGCGGCGCCGATGACGAGTTCGACCGAGGAGACCCGGCCGCGGAAGCGGTCCGGTGTCTCCATCTGCACGAGCGCCGCGCGCGTGACCACCGAGACGGTGTCGGCCGCGCCCGCGACCACCAGGGCGCCGAGCACAAGCCAGAGCGGTTCGGCCAGTCCGAAGGTGGCGAGCGCCAGACTCCACACCAGCGCTGCCGCCAACTGGAGCCGTCCCGCGCTGCGCACCCGCGTATAGGTGCCCGAGAGCAGGCCGGCGCAGATCCCGCCGACCGCGATCGAGGAGAGGAAGAGCCCCAGGGTGCGCGGATCGCCGTCGAACCGGGCCTCGTTGACCAGTGGGAACAGCGAGATCGGCATGGCCAGCAGCGTCGCGGCCAGATCGGTGGCGAACGAGCCCCAGAGAGTGGGCCGTTGGGTGATGATCCGCCAGCCGCCCCGAGGCGGCCGCCAGGACTTCCGCGCGGGGGCGCCGAGCGCCGATCCGCCCGGCTCCGGCCCACTCGGCTCCGGGCCGTACGGCCCCGGCCCACTCGGCTCCGGGGCCGGCGCGCTCTCCCCCGGCCGCTGTTCGGCGCTCCCGGCGTCCGCCGCCGGCAGCCGGGGCATCGGCGGGAGCCGGAGCACCGCCAGCAGCGAGACCGCCACCGCGACCGTCTGGACGAGGTACGCGGCGGCCGTCCCCGAGCGCGCGATCAGAAACCCGGCCGCCGCCGGGCCGAGGAGCATCGCCGCCTGGGAGGCGAAATTCTGGAGTGCGAGGCCGGCGGCCAGTTCGTTGCCCGGGAGGAGCCGTACCGGGAGGGTTCTGCGGGCCGCGGAGCCCAGACCGATGCACGCCGCCGAGAGGGAGACCAGACCGAGCAGCACCAGTACCCGGCCGTTGCCGGCCAGCGCCTGCACGGTGAACCCGATCGCGGCCAGCAACTGCGCGGAGGTGGCCAGCGCGACCAGTGTCCGGCGGTCCATCGCGTCCGCGAGCGCGCCGCCGAACAGACCGAAGACAGTCATCGGCAGCGCGCCGGCGAGGCCGATCACCCCCGTCCACAGCGGACTTCCGGTGATGTTCCAGACCTGGAGCAGTACCGCCACGTTGGCGAGGTGACCGCCGAACAGGCCGAGCGAGGTGCCGATCCACAACTCCCTGAACCGCTTGCTGGAACGCAGCGGCCGCACGTCCGTGAACAGCGCTGTTCGGCTCACCGCCCGGCCCTCGGCACGGAGCCCGCGCGGCCGGTGGAGCAGCGCCGGAAGGGAAGGTGTCGTACGCAACTGCTACCGCTCACGGACGGGAACGGTACTCGCGCGGACCTGATGGGCGTAGTGATTTTCCGCTCCCCCGCTACAGCCGGGCCCCTCACGACGATAGGCTCGACAGCCGGACCGTTTGCAGCAGTTGACGGGGGTCATCAGCTGGACGGGGTGCACCGCAGCACCTCGGCGAGCTTGCACGAGAGGACTTGGCGCCATGGGTACCCAGCAGGAGAAGGACGAGCTGTACGCCCTCGACATCTCCGGTGTGGAGTGGCAGCACGCTCCGGGAGCACCCGAGGAGGAGCGCGTGGAGATCGCCCAACTCCCCGGCGGAGGCATGGCGATGAGGAACTCGGCCGATCCCGACACGGTCCTTCGCTACACCGCCGCCGAGTGGGAGGCCTTCGTACTGGGCGCCAGGGACGGCGAGTTCGACCTGGAGCGCTGAACCCCGCCGTTCCGGGGCCCGACAGCCGCGCCCGCACCGTCGGGCGCACGGCCGGTGGGGCCCGTACGACCGTGTTCGGCACACCGACCGGCGGCACCGTCGTCCGTACCGCCACGACCCGGCACCAACCGGCACGACCCGCAGCGACCACAGCCACCGAACCGGTTCCGAACCGCTCGGTGTCCGGCCGCGGGGGCGACGCCGAGCCGGACCGCCCCGCGGCCCGGAAGCGCGTCGCACAGGCGGGGCGCGCACCCTCGGCACCACAGGTCCGTCTGTCCGACGACGGGGCACCCGCTCGCACCCGCACACGGTCGCCGGGCCCCCAACAGCGTTCAGCGCAAAGGCAATTGACTCAACGTCAGACCTTTTCAGCAGAGTGTCACCAACACCCCTGTCGCTCCGCTCCCTTGGCCGAAGCCGACGCTTTCGGAGGCCGACGGGCGGCTGCCGCAACGGGAGTTGAGAAGGCACACTGATGGGTCGGGCACCGAGATTCAGGTGAGAGTAGGGAGCACTCATGGTCGCCGACCCTGGTACGGGGCTGCGCTTCGCGGTGCTTGGGCCCGTCAGGGCCTGGCGGGACGGCACACAGCTCAGCACCGGTTCACCACAGCAACGTGCCCTGCTCGCGGCGATCCTGCTGCGCGGCGGGCACACCGCCACCGCCCCCGAGCTGGTCGACGCGATCTGGGGCGAGGAGCCGCCGCAGCAGGCGCTCGCGGCGCTGCGGACGTACGCCTCCCGGCTGCGCAAGGTGCTGGGGAGCCGGACGCTGCTCAGCGAGTCCGGCGGTTACGCCATCCAGACCTCGGCTCCCCGTGTCTCGCTCGACCTCGACCAGGCATCCCGACTCGCCTCGCTCGCCGAGAAGTTCGCGGCGGAGGGCGACCTCTGCAAGGCCAGGGAGCACTACGTCGAGGCGCTCGCGCTGTGGGACGGCGAACCGCTGTCGCATCTGCCGGGCCCGTACGCCGAGACCCAGCGGGTGCGGCTCGCGGAGTGGCGCCTCTCGCTGCTCGAGCACCGCTTCGACCTCGACCTCCAGGTCGGCTGCCACGCCGAGGCGGTCTCCGAGCTGACCGCGGTCAGCGCCGCGCATCCGCTGCGGGAGCGGCTGCGCGAACTGCTGATGCTCGCGCTCTACCGCAGTGGCCGCCAGGCGGAGGCGCTCGCGGTCTACGACGACACCCGGGCGCTGCTGGCCGAGGAGCTGGGCATCGACCCGTGCGCCGAGCTGTCCGAGCTGCACCAGCGCATCCTGCGCGCGGACGAGGGCCTCGCCCTCGCGTCCTCGGGCGCCCGCGGCTCCGCCGGTGACTGGGTCACGCCGCACCAACTCCCGGCCAGTGTCACCGACTTCACCGGCCGCTCGTCCTTCGTCAAGGAGCTGCGCGACGAGTTGGCGAACGCCGACGGTGCGGTGATGGCCGTCTCCGCGGTCGCCGGCATCGGCGGAGTCGGCAAGACGACCCTCGCCATCCACGTCGCCCACGCCGCCAAGGACCGGTTCCCCGACGGGCAGTTGTACGCGGACCTCCAGGGTGCGAGCGCCAGCCCCACCGAACCGAGGGCGGTGCTCGCCTCCTTCCTGCGGGCGTTCGGCATCGCCGACAGCGCGATCCCGGAGAGCCTGGAGGAGCGCGCGGCGCTCTACCGGAGCCTGCTGTCCGGCCGCCGGGTGCTCACCGTCCTGGACAACGCCCGGGACGCCGCGCAGATCCGCCAGCTGCTGCCGGGCAACGAGGGCTGCGCGGCGCTGATCACCAGCCGCACCCGGATGGTCGACCTGGCGGGCGCCTACCTGGTCGACCTGGATGTGATGAGCCCCGACGAGGCGATGTCGCTCTTCACCAAGATCGTGGGCGAGGAACGGGTGCGCGCGGAGCGGGAGTCCGCGATGGACGTCGTGGCCGCCTGCGGCTTCCTCCCGCTCGCCATCCGCATCGCCGCCGCCCGGCTCGCCGCCCGCCGCACCTGGACCGTCTCGGTGCTGGCCAGCAAACTCGCCGACGAGCGGCGCAGGCTCGACGTGCTCCAGGCCGGCGACCAGGCCGTGCGCGCCACCTTCGAGCTGGGCTACGGCCAGCTCGACACCGAACAGGCCCGGGCCTTCCGGCTGTTGGGGCTGGCCGACGGATCGGACATCTCGCTGCACGCGGCTGCCGCTGCGCTCGACCGCGATCCGGAGGAGGCCGAGGAGCTGCTGGAGTCGCTGGTCGACACCAGCCTCCTGGAGTCGGCCGCACCCGGCCGCTACCGCTTCCACGACCTGCTCCGCCTCTTCGCGCGCGACCGCGCCCGTCGCACGGAGCAGGACGGTTCGCAGCGGCCCGACGCCGGTGCGGACGGAACCGCCGCGGTCTCCGAGGGCGATCTGGCCCACGCCCGTCTGCTGGACTTCTACCTCGCCACCGGCAAACGAGCCTTCGCACTCGACCGACCCGCCGAGCGCGCCGCACAGCACCTGCTGGAGGCAAACCACCCGGGGCTGGACTTCGAGCACCGCGAGGAGGCCCTCGACTGGCTCTTCACCGAAGCGAGTTGCCTGCTGGCCTGCGTCCGGCAGAGCGCCTGCACACCCGCCCTGCTGCGCCCCGCCGTCGACCTGCTCTTCGCCACGATCGACCTCTCGGACTCCGGTGTGCACTCCCAGAGCTACGAGCAGGCCGCCACCGCCGTACGGGACGCCGCCGACGCCGCCGGGGACGCGCTGGTCGGCGCACGGGCCCGCGTCACACTGACCCACAGCCACGCGGACTCCGGCCGGTTCGAGCAGGCCGACGAGGAGGCCACGCACGCGATGCTGCTGGCGCTGTCGGCGGAGGACCCGCTCTCCACCTCCTACCTGCCGAACGAGCGCGGCATCATCGCGACCTACCTCGGCGACTACGAGCGCGCCGAGCCGTTCATCCTCCAGGCCATCGAGGCGTTCCGGGACGACCGGAACACCTCCAGCGAGGCGAGCGCCATCTGCAACCTCTCGCGCATCCACATGGCGCTGGGCCGGCACGAGAGCGCGATCAGGCTCGCGCGGGAAGGCGTCTCCTTCTACCAGCGGATCGGCCTCACCCTCCGACTGGCCAACGCCCGTTACACACTCGGTTGCGCACTGACGAGGGCGGGCCGGCCCGAGGAAGCACTCGTGGAGCTCCAGCGCGCGCTGGAGGTCTTCCAGGACAGCCGCCAGGACCGCTGGGTGGGTGTGACGCACTTCCGCTTCGCCGAGGCGCACCTCGCGCTCGGGGACGCGGGCACCGCCGCCACCCACGCCGAACGCGCCATCACCCTGCGCGCCATCGGCGGCGAATGGCGCCGCGGCACCGTCCTCATCGTCCTCGGCAAGGCACTGGCCGAACTCGGCCAGCACGGCAGGGCACAGGCCTGCTGGCTCGACGCCCAGCAGGTCCTGGAGACGCGGAACTCCCCGGAGCGGCACGAGGTGCGGGAGCTCCTGGCCGCCACCGCACACCGCTGACCCGCCCCGCCCCGCGGGCGGGCGGGCGGCGCATGGGCACGGCCCAGCAGGCCCCGAGCAGGCAGGCGTACGGCGCGGCGCGCAGTACGTCGAGGCGAGCGAAACGGCGAGGCGGCCGTACGGCGGACAGGCGGCCCGGGCAGGCCGTCGTGCGACCGGCAGCGCCGACGCGGGGTGCCGACGGGGCCGGTGCCGCCCGCTCCCGGCTGACGGTGCGTCCGCTCCGGAGCCGTCCTCGCCCGCGGCCCCGACTCGCCCCAACTCCCGTTCCGCACAACGGCGAACGGGTGCGTACACGTCTCAGGGCTGTCCTGGTCTCGTATCGAACCCTGCTCCGCTGTGGCGCCGCCCCGGCGGGCGATGGCACGTTCATCAAACGTTTATTGGCGATTGCCATGCTGTGGCACGTTGGTTCGTCGCATCGGGGGGAGCGGCGAGCCACGGGGGAGGCGCACCTCATACGGTGAGCCGCCAGAAAGGCCAGTCCAGCGCTCGGGGGAGTCACGGGGAGACGCGCCGGGGCTCATCGTGCACAACACATGAGGAGAGAAGTCATGAGCAGGGACACCAGGAAGAACCAGACGAACAAGGCCCAGCCCAAGACCGACGACGCGGTCGAGGAAAACAAGACCAACACCTCCACCGGACACGGCGACGTCTCCGTCGCCGGCGACCACCAGGGTTCGAGCGAGCCCGCGAGGTGACGAGACGTCCGCTCGGGTGGCAGGCCCACCGGAGCGGACGGACCGGCCAGGGCCGGTGGTGGTGGCGTGGAGGGGGCGCCACCACCACCGGCCCCATCCGTTCGTGGGGCCGCTGCCGCACATCACGCCCCGAAGTCGTCGCGATCCGGCCATCGTTGACGGAACGCGGCGACCGGAGCCGGCTTCCGGGTAGTAACCACTGACCCGTCCCACTCGTCCAAGGAGAAGATCCGTGCCACGAAACCGACGCGCTCTCGCCGTCTGCACCCTCGCCGTGGGCAGCCTCACCCTGACCGCCGCCCCGGTTCTGACCGAGCACCGCACCGAGACCGTCGACGCCGCCGACTACCAGGGCAGCGGCGACTACCAGGGCAGTGGCTCCGACGACTACCAGGGCTCCTCCGGCGACTACCAGGGCAGTAGCGACTACCAGGGCAGCCTGGTCGTCGTGCAGGACTACCAGGGCAGCTGACGCTCCTCGCACGGACTTCGTGCGCGCCGCCGGGGGTCGGGCCCGTGCTCGGCCCCCGGCGGCCCGCACTCCGCCTCGCGGCCGACTCGCCCGCACGCCCCGACTCGCCCGCGCGGCAGCAGCCTTCAGCCCGCGGACACCGCACCGCGGCGGATGCGCGGCCCGGTCAGAAGGACCCCATGTCCGAGGAGAGCCAGCGCTGCGGCCTCATGGAGATGTACTGAAGCTCGCCGAACATCTCCTCGGTCATGGCCAGGTACTGCTCGCCCGCCTCTCCCGGCAGGAAGCGCCGCACCATCCGCCGGTGCTCCTCGTCCGTGGCGGGACGCTGCTCGACCACCGGGCCCTCCACCGACACATAGCGCACCGTCGGCGCCGTACGCTCCGCGAGCATGGTGAACCGGCCCGCGTCCGCGATGAGTCGGGCCTTTCTGGAGTCCGCCTCGGTGACCACCCACACCTCGCCGCCGGGCTCGTAGGCGTACCAGATGGGCACCACCAGAGGCCCGCGCTCCGCACCGGCCGCCACACCGAGCGACCCGACCTGCGCCTCGGCCAGAAACTCCTCGCGCTCTTCGCGGGACAACGCCATGGCTCTCGCTCCTCAACTCCGGGACCGTCGACACTGGTTCCAGCGTAGGAACCACCACTGACAATTCCCGGGAGCCCGCGCGCAGCGCCCTCTCGCACCCGACCGCCCGGAGGCATCCTCCCGTGCCGCGACCGGCCCCGCGACCGGCCCCGCAGAACCGGACGGCGCCCGCACGCGATCTGTGTACGGGCGCCGACTCTGCTGCGCGAGAAGGAAGTTGACCCCTCCTCAGCGCACCGGGTCCAGACGGCATTCGGTGACCTGGTCCAGCATCGTGGTGTCGCGGGCCGGCACCTTCACGGACCGGGTCTCGCTGCCTTCCAGGCTGACGTACTGCTCGCCGCTGGTGACCACGTCACCGGTGGAGTTCAGGAAGGTGACCTTCAGCGTGTAGCTCCTGGAGAAGCCCGAGGGAGCGGTGATCCGGACGGTCGCGGCGTTGCCCGACTGGCCGATGCACTCCGTGATGCTCGTGGTCGGGCGGGGCTTGGAGCCACCGGTCCCGCCGACCGAGGTGGTGCTGCTGCCGCCGTCGGTACCGCTGCTGGTGCTGCTGCTGTTGCTGCTGCCGCCGTCCTTGCCGCAGCCACCTCCGTCGCCGCCGTCGCCACCGCCGCCGCTCCGCTTGGCCGGTGTGAAACCACTCAGCACGAGTACGACCAGCCCGACGACCGCGGCCAGCTTGAGCTGACTACGCCTCATGGAAATCCTCCGCGAAAATTGACACGTCCACAGCAAAAATCGGCTGCTTGCGGAGCTGGAGACGCGGACACCGATCGGGCCGGTTCCGGCCGAACACGGCGACTTGGGCCGATGTTCCGGCAACTGCGGGGCAACCGCAAAGAGCTGCATTCCCGCAGGTCAACACATGGCAAAGGGATTCCCAAGTCGCCGTCGCCCGACCGGACTTGGCCACACCCGACGGGCAGCGACCGGCCCTCCCCGGCTCACCCGCCGGGCCGGGGAACGGCCGTCACGCTGTCGAACCGTCAGCTCTGGCCGGTGCCCTTGGCGGCGTCCAGCGCGTACACGCAGCGGTCCCTGCTGCACGCGTACAGCACTCCCCCGGCCACGAGCGGGGTGCCGGTGATCTCGCCGCCGGTCTCCAGCTTCCAGCGCAGGGTGCCGGCCACCGCGTCGAGCGTGTAGAGGCAGTTGTCGCCCGATCCGAAGTGCACCCGGCCCTGTGTCGCCACCGGCCGGCCGACGATCTCGCTGCCCGCGCTGAAGCGGTAGCGGGCCGAGCCGGGCACGGCGTCGATGGTGTAGAGCGCGTTCCCGCTGGCGACGTGCACCAGGCCGTCCGCGACCACCACAGGCTCCGTGGAGGAGCGCGCCTCGGTGGGCACCCGCCAGCGGTCGTGGCCGTTGACGGGGTCGAGGGCGTACACCGTGCCGAGGTAGTCCACGACATAGACGCCGCCGCCGGACACCGCGGCGCCGGGCGCCAGCTCCGGAGGGCTGAGGAACGCCGCGGGCGCGTCGAACCTCCACCGCTCGGCGCCCGAGGCTCCGTCCAGGCAGAGCACTCGCGAGCCGGCGCAGACATAGACGGTGCCGTCCTCGGCCGGCACCAGCCGGACCGGGGCGCCGCCGGTGGCCGAGCTGTCGCCGACCGGGTAGCGCCAGCGCTCGGCGCCTGTACGGGCCTCCAGCGCGTACAGCTGGCCGTCGGCGCAGACGTAGGCGACGCCGCCGCGCACCAGCGGACCGGCGTCGGGCGTCTCGAAGTCCGTCTGGGCGCCCGCGATCGTCCACAGCAGCTCGCCGGTCGCCGACTCCCACGCCTGGACGCCGCCGCCCCGCGTACCGGTCAGGACGGTGCCCATGTCGACGTGGAGGGAGTACACCCAGCCGTCGACGGCGACCTTCCAGCGCTCGCTGCCGTCCTTGGCGTTGAGCGCGAAGAGGCTCGGGCCGTCCGAGGCGTGCACCCGGCCGCCGGAGACCGCCATGGACCAGGCGACCTCGTTGGTCTTGAACCGCCGCTTGCCGGTGGCGACGTCCAGCGCGTGCACCTCGAAGGAGGTGACGTACAGCAGGTCCTCCACCACGACCGGCGTGCCCCAGAGGTCGTTGGACATCCGGAACCGCCAGGGCCGCCAGCGCGCGGGCGCCCCGGCGCCGCCCACCGGGTCGCCCGGAACCGGGGCCGGCTGGGTGGCGGGCGCGCCGACGGGCTGCTGCGGCGCGGCCTGCACCTGCGGCGGCTGGACCGGGCCGCTGGTGGAACCGGCCAGTGCCCCCGACTCCGGAGCTCTGAGCCAGCTCGACACCACGGGCTGCGCCGGACGGCCCTCGGCCCGGCGCGGGCCGGGACCGATCGGCACCGGGGCGCCGGGCAGCTGCACCCGGTCGTCCCCCGGCGGCAGCGGCGGCGCGGCGGCCGGCCCGCCGGCGTACGGCGCAGGCCCGCCCGAGGCGATCGGAGCGTCAACGGGCGGTGCCTGCGGGGGTCTTGGCGGAGTGCGCGGTGCCTGCGGCGGGCTCTGCGGCTCGGGCTCGGCCGGCCGCTGCACCGGGCCGCGCGGTATCCGCCCGCGACCGCCCCGCTTGCGCTCGATCAGCTCCACCGCCCCGGCGGGCAGCCACGCCGAGGCGGTGCCGCTGTCGTCGCCGCCGGAGGAGAAGAGGTGCGGAGCGAGCTGTGACTGGAGATCGGCCGGGCTCGGCCGCATCTCCACCTCGGGCGCCATGCAGCTCTCGATGAGTGGCAGCAGCTCGTCGGGCAGCCCGTCCAGATCGGGCCGCTCCCGCAGCAGCATGAAGACCGTCTCGACCGGATTGGCGCCGTGGTACGGAGCGTGGCCGGTGGCGGCGAAGACCAGCGTCGAGCCGAGCGAGAAGACGTCGCTGGCGCCGGTCACGCTGCGGGAGTCCCGCGCCTGCTCCGGCGACATGTACGCGGGCGTGCCGACGGCGACGTTGGTCATGGTCAGCCGGGTGTTGGAGACGCCGGAGGCGATGCCGAAGTCGATGACCCGCGGGCCGTCCTCGACCACCAGCACGTTGGACGGCTTGAGGTCGCGGTGCACCAGCCCGGCGCCGTGGATGGAGTGCAGCGCCTCGGCGATGCCGGCGGCCAGCCACCGCACGGCCTGGGCCGGCATCGGCCCGCACTCGTGGATGATCTCCTCCAGCGAGGGGGCGGGCACGTACGCCGTCGCCAGCCACGGCACCGCGGCTCTGGGGTCGGCGTCCACCACGGCGGCGGTGTAGAAGCCGCTGACCGCGCGCGCCGCCTCGACCTCCCTGGTGAAACGCACCCGGAAGAGCTGGTCCTCGGCGAGCTCGGTCCTGACGGTCTTGATCGCGACCCGGCGCCCCGAGGCGGACCTGGCGAGGTAGACCAGACCCATACCGCCGGCACCCAGGCGTCCGAGCACCTCAAAGGGCCCGATACGCCGCGGGTCGTGCTGCGTCAGCTGGTCCACCACTGTCCTTCCACCTCCCCGAAGGGGCGTCTCGCGGGCGCCGCCTCGGGCGCGGTTGTCTGTGCTCCGGCGGCCGGGGACGGCGCGAACCGTCCCGGCTGAGGTGATTCTTCCTGTCGGCACTGACAACCGCGAACCGGGGTGTGGTTAGTCCCCCGGCTCCATGATCCATCCGATCCGCGCCGAGCCGCGACCGTGCTGGTCGCGGCTGCGGGCGCAGCCGGTCTCGCTGACAGCGATGGCACTGTGTCTCCCCCGTCTACCCCTCGTCCGGCCCGGCCGATACCGGTGGGACGAACTTCCGCGCCCCGGACCGGTCCCTCCTCGGCCCCGGGCCGGGCTCACCCCATGCTGCGGCACCAACGCCCCGGGCGTCAGCTCTCCGGGCCGCTCGGGGCCGGATCCAGTACCGCGAACGTCGCTCCCTGGTCGTCGGCGATCACAGCAAAGCGCCCGTACTGGCTGTTTTCCACCGGGAAGACCGCGCGGCCACCCAACTCCTGTGCGAGCAGCACGGTTTGCTCGCAGTCCTCGACCATGAAGTACGTCAGGAAGTGCGGAGGCATCTCCTCGACGAAGGCGTCGGTGATCATGCAGCGGCCTCCGACGGCGTTCGTCTCGTCGGGCGGCTCACCCTCGGGCGCCCAGAGCAGGAAGTCGAAACCCTCCTCGCTGATGTCGGCCGTCCCGTAGCCGAACACCTCCCGGTAGAAGGCGTCCACGCGGTGCTTCTCCCGCACGTACACCTCGGTCCAGACGTAGGCGCCGGGGCGCCTGGACACCTCGAAGCCGCCGAAGCCCAGCGACTGCCAGAAGCCGAACACGGCACCTCCGGGGTCGGCTGCGATGCCGAGGACCCCGGCGGGTGCGCTGCCGACCTCCAACGGCTCGGTGATCACCACCCCGCCGGCCGCACGAACGCGCTCGGCGGTCTCCGCCGCGTCGGGGGCGGCCAGGTACTGGGTCCAGGAGGTCGGCATCCGGCCGTCGGTCTTCTGCCCGAGCGCCGCCGCGAACCTGCCGTCGAGCAGCGCCGGGGCGTAGCTGTCGGCCCCCTCCGCCTCCTCGTCGAAGGTCCAGCCGAAGAGGGCGCCGTAGAAGCGCTTGCCCGCGGCCAGGTCGGGCAGCATCACATCCGCCCAGCAGGGAACGCCCACGACGGTCTCGGCCATCATCGGCCCCTTTCCTCGGCTTTCCTCGGCTCGTCCGCTCGCCTGCTCCGTGCCCGCGCCGGCACCGCTGCGCGCCCGTGCGTGCGCGCTTCCGCGGATTGTGAGCATTGGTGACAGTTTGACAGCGTTCGCCCGAGTCGCCATTCCGGGCAGTAACGGACCGTCCGTGAGCGGATACGGAGAATTCGCCGGGCGGTCGAACCGGGCGCAGCAAGAGGAACGCGACGGCAAAAGGAATGGTTTGCGCCAGAGCTGCGACCGCGGAGCACCCCCATATCCTGCGGAAACCCATTTGCCTGCGGCCGAATCGCGCCAACTACCGCCATCGGTAAGCTGACGGCATGACAGGACAGGTACGCACGGTTGACGGCCGAGTAGCCGGACGGCGTGGTCAGGCCACACGTCAAAAGCTCCTCGACTGCCTCAGCGAGATGCTCAGCTCGTCCCCCTACCGAGACGTCAAGGTCATCGACGTCGCACGGAAGGCCGGGACTTCGCCCGCGACGTTCTACCAGTACTTCCCCGACGTGGAGGGCGCGGTACTGGAGATCGCCGAGACCACCGCAAAGGAAGCCACCTCGCTCACCGGGCTTGCCGCCGGCCGCAGTTGGGCCGGAAAGGCCGCCAGGGAGTCGGCAGAGGAACTGGTCGACGGATTCCTCGCCTTCTGGCGCAGACACGACGCGATCCTGCGAGTGATCGACCTCGGCGCGGCCGAGGGCGACAAGCGCTTCTACAAGATCCGGATGAAGCTGCTGACCCCGGTCACCGGCTCACTGCGCGAGGCGATCGAGGAACTCCAGGAGAAGGGGCGGGTCGACGACAGCGTGAACGCCGGAGCGATCGCCGGCTCACTGGTCACGATGCTCGCCTCGGTCGCCGGCCATCAGAAGGGCTTCCAGACCTGGGGCGTCAAGCAGGCCGAGCTGAAGCCGAATCTGGCGCTGCTCGTCCACCTCGGCGTCACCGGGCGCAAGCCCACGAAGTAACGAACGGCGCCGGCACCGGAGTTGGGCGGATCGTTTCGTCAGGGTGGTGCCACGGGCCGGCCCTGTCCTCGGCCCGGCCGGCACATCCGCCCCCGCACCGTCGTTCCGCGCCGGTCGCCGCCCCAACGACACTCGCCCCGAGCCGGCACCGAACCCGCCGCACGGGCCGATCCCGACGCCCACGGGCCGCCGGACACCGCGCAGAGCGCGGCTGCTCCCGGCGGCCCGGCGTCGTGCGCCGAGCGCCCGACTTCCGCAGCACACCGCGCGGTTGGCGGCAGCACGCACACGGGAGAGGCCCACGGCGCCTGCGGAGGAGCGTTGCGGCGGGCGGCGAGTGCCGGAGAGCGCGTACGGCGGGGTGCGTACGACGCGGGCCCGGGAGCGCGGCTCTGGGAGCGCGTACGGCGCGGGCTCGTACGGCACGGGCGGCGCTCGTGCCGGGGCCGAGCAGGGCGCCCGTGGCGCACGAGCAGGGCGCGCCCGTCCGGCCCGTGGGCCTGGACGTGACGCGCCCGTACCTGCGCGGGGCGTCGCTCAGAAGCGGTTGTAGAGCAGCCTGTTGGGCGATCCGCTGCCCGGCTGCTTCACCTTGTCCTTGCTGACGGCGGCGAGCAGCGCCTCGGTCACCTCGGCGGGGGTGGCCTCGGGGTTGGCCGAGACGTAGAGCGCGGTCACCCCGGTGACGTGCGGAGCGGCCATGGAGGTGCCGTTCATCGTGGCGTTCGCGGTGTCCGAGGAGTGACCCGCGGACTGGACGCCGCTGCCGGGCGCGAAGAGGTCGACGCAGTCGCCGTAGTTGGAGAACTCGCTGCGCTCGTCGTCCTTGGTGGTCGAGGCGACCGTGATCACGCTGGGCTCGCGGGCGGGCGACTGCTCGCACGCCTCGGTGCTCTTGTTGCCCGCCGAGACCGTCACGGTCACACCGGACTCGACGAGCTTGCGGACCGCCTCGTCCTTGGCGTCGGTGGGGCTGCCGCCGATGCTGACGTTCGCCACCGCGGGCGCCTTGGCGTTCTTGGCGACCCAGTCGTAGCCGGCCAGGATGCCGTCCGTGGCACCGGAGTTCTCGCAGTTGAGCACCTTGACGCCGACGAGCTTGACCTTCTTGGCGACGCCGTAGGTCTTGCCGCCGACGGTGCCCGCGACATGGGTGCCGTGGCCGTGGCAGTCGGAGGCCTGCGTGTTGCCGTCCACGAAGTTGTAGCCGTAGCTGGCGCGGCCCTCGAACTCGTCGTGGCTGATGCGGATGCCCGAGTCGATGACGTACGCGGTGACGTCGGAGGCGTCGCCGTCGGCCTCGTAGGCGCCGTCGAGCGGGAGGTCGCGCTGGTCGATCCGGTCCAGACCCCAGACTGGCGCCGCGGTCGCGGAGGGGGTGTCGTCGCCGCGCTCGACCCGGTTGGGCTCCACGTACGCCACCGAGGGGTCGGCGGCCAGCTCGGTCGCGTCCTCCTCGGACAGCTTCACGGAGAAGCCCTCGAGCGCCGCGGAGTAGGTGTGTGCCGCCGATGCGTCGTACGGGCCGAGGAGTTCCTTCGCCTCGGCCCGTACGACGGCTGCCCGGCTCTCGGCCCTGGCGGCGGGCCGAGCGGAACGGGCGGCAGAGCCCGGGTCCTTGAGGACCACTATGTACTCACCCTCGATGACCTCACCGCGGTCGGCTCCACGTATCTCCGCGGACGGGGCCGGGTCCGAGTCCGCGGCGCCTGCGACGCCGAGGGTCGTTCCCAGTACCGCGACGACCGCGGCACCCGCGCCCAGTACGAGTCGTATCGGACCTGGTCGCTTCATGGATGCCTTCCCGGAGGTTATGAAGGGCGTGGGGGGTGGCTCGCAGCCGGTTCTAGCGGAAGGCCCGTGCCGGATGAGGCACACCTGTGCCAGCGACACCAAGGTGCCCGTGTGCCGGACGTCTCCGTTCTCACTGCCGCAACACCGGTGTTACACAGGGCGGTTCGCCCGCTTTCGTCCCAGTGATCGCCGTCACGGTTCCGCACGGGCGCGAACGGGGCCGACACGGGCAGCGTTCGGGCGCGCCGGACAGGCGGTCAGAGCCACCCGCGACGCTGGGCCTGCAGCGCCAGCTGGAACCGCGAGGCGGCCCCCGCCTGCGCCATCAGAAGCTCCATCCGGCGGAAGAACGTGCGGCGGCTGACGCCGAGTTCGCGGATGATCTGGCTGTCCGGGACTCCCGCGACGAGCATCGCCAGGATCCGCCGCTCGGTCGGTCCGGGACGGGCGCCGGGAGCGGTGGTCGCCACGACACCGGTCGCCTGGATCGGCAGCGCGCGCTCCCAGCACGCCTCGAAGAGGGCGCGCAGCGCGGTCAGCAGACCGCTGGGGCGCACCACCAGCAGGCTGCCGCTGATGTCGACGTCCGCGAGGGACAGCCCGAGGAAGCCGATCCGGTCGTCGATGATGGTGAGTTTGACCGGCAGTTCGGGAAGCACTCTGGCCTGCTCGCCGGCGTCGATGCACGGCTGGATGTTGGTGGTGAGATGGCCGGGGTGGGCCAGGGAGGCGCGGGCGTAGACGGCGCGGTGGGCGATGCCGCGGCGCAGCATCGCGATCTCGGTGTCGGCTCCCCGGGCGCTGTCCCAGAAGTAGGGGGGCGTGTCGAAGCGCAGCACCTCGCTTCGGGCTCCCGCGGTGGCCTCGCCGAGGCGCTTCTCGATGTCGGCACCGGTGACCTCCTCGGCCACCACTCCCCCGCCGGGGGCGGGCACCCGGCGCCGCCAGCTCTCGTACGCGCCGGCGACCGCGGCGCTCGCCTCCTCCAGCCGCAGCGCGGCACGGCGGGTGAGCAGGTCGAGGGCGGCTCCCGGCGGCACGGGCAGCAGGGGCTGGTGCGGCCCGTCGGGGTTGTCCACCGCCAGGCCGAGCTCGATCAGGCGGTCGACGACCGGGGCGTCGGCCTCACCGAGGTTCAGCGGGGCGCCGGAGAGCAGCCGCCGGTAGAGGCCCACGGCGTCCGGGTCGACCCCCAGCGCGAGCAGATGGCCCGCGAGCTCGGCGGTCGACCGGTCCTCGGCGGAGTTGTGCACGACTTGCCCCATGGCATGGCACTTTAGTGCCGCTGTCCGCTCGGTGTCACCGCCCGGTTCGCGGCCGATGCGGCGAACGGGACGCAGGTCACAGCGGCACGGCCGCGCAGCCGCCCGGCGGTGCGTCGGTGGCGAGACGACCGTGCTGGTGGACATCGTGCCGGGTCGTCCCGTCGGTGGCGACCATCGCCTCGCGCGAGAGACCCTCACCGGCGAAACCGGCGCGCAGAGCCACTCGGCAGGAAGCCCCGTTGGCCGCCGCGTGCCCCAACTCGATGCGGTGCAGGCCCAGTTCGGCGAAGGCCCAGTCGGCGACCCGGCACAGCGCACCGGTCGCCACACCCCGGCCGCGGGCCTCCGGCAGGAGCCAGTACGCGATCCAGGCGGTGCGCGCGGTGCGGTTGATCGGCCCCAGAGAGATGCCGCCGAGCACACTTCCGGGCCCGACCGCGGGCGGCTCGGCGACGGAGGCGGGCGGCTCGGCGACGGACGGTTCCGAGGTGCCCGTGGCGGGCGGCTCGGTGACGGCCCAGTACACATGGGTGTGCTCCCGCCGGCCCCGTGCCGCCAGATCGAGGAAGCGCTGCACCCCCCGCTCGTCGGGCGTCGGCGCGGACGCGGTGTTCCAGCGCCGGTAGAGGGGATCGGCGAACGCACGGAGCAGCGCGGCACGTTCGTCGGGGTCGTCGCGCCAGGGCCTCAACCGCCAGTGCCCAGCGGTGAGTTCACGCGGTTCGGGAAGTTCGCGCAGCATGTTCCGAGTGAAACAGCGCAGGGCGCTGCGGGCGAACGAATTGTGCGCGGCGTGCGCCGGGCGGAGGGCGGACGACGGGAGCGCGGGCGGCCGAAGACGCCGTACACCGCAAAGCTAAGCTCACGCCATGCCCATGACCGACCAGGACCGTCCCGTCCACATCATCGGCGCCGGCCCCGCCGGACTGGCGACCGCCGCGGCGCTGCAACGGCGCGGCGTGCGCGTGCTCGTACTGGACCGGGGCGAATCCGTCGGCGGCTCCTGGCGGGGACAGTACGACCGGCTGCGCCTGGACACCCCCAGGCGCGGCTCCGCGCTCCCCGGCCTCGCGATACCCCGGTCCGCCGGACGCTGGGTCGCCCGCGCGGACATGGTCCGCTACCTGGAGCGCTACGCCGAGGAACACGACCTGGAGATCGCCGCCGGAGTGGAGGTCAACAGCGTCGAGCGCGCCCCCGACGAGGGTTGGCTGCTGCACGCCAACGGCGGCCGTCAACTCGCCGCCCCCGCCGTCGTCGTCGCCACCGGGCTGTGTGGCGTCCCCCGGGTGCCCGACTGGCCGGGCCGCGACAGCTACACCGGCGAGCTGCTGCACTCCGCGCACTACCGCAGTCCACGCCCGTACGAGGGCAAGGACGTGCTGGTGGTCGGCGCGGGGGCCTCCGGGGCGGAGACCGCCGTCGACCTGCACCGCGGCGGTGCCGCGCGGGTCCGGCTGGCGGTGCGCACCCCTCCGCACATCCTGCGCCGCAGCACCCTGGGCTGGTCCGCGCAGCGCACCGGTGTACTGGTCGGCCGGCTGCCGGCACGGTTGGGCGACGCATTGGGCGCGGGAGTGGCCCGCGTCACGGTGCCCGACCTCGGCGCCCGGGGTCTGCCGCGGCCGGAGGCCGGTCTGGTCACCCGCGCCCGGCAGGGCTCGCAGCCGATTCGCGACAGCGGCCTGGTGCGCGCGATACGCCGCGGCGAGGTCGAGCCCGTCGCCGCGCTGGAGTCCCTCGACGGCGACCGGGTACGGCTGGCGGACGGGACGGAGCTGACGCCCGACGCGGTGATAGCCGCCACCGGTTACACCCACGGTCTCGCCGAACTCCTCGGCGACGAGACGGCGTTGGACGCGGACGGCGGCCCCGCGGTCGGTGGCGGTGCGCTCCGCGCCGCCCGTTCGGTCACCTCCGCGAAGTTTCCCGGCCTCTACTTCGCCGGCTATCGCCACCCGGTATCCGGCGCCCTCCGCGAGATCGGCAGGGACGCGGACCGGATAGCCCGCGCCCTGTCCCACTGACCACCGCCACGGACCGGCACCGGCACCCGCAACGGGCCGGTTCGACGATCGCCGCGACCTCGCCCGGCCTCAACGCGCCGAGTCTCGACGCGCCCGGGCTCAACGCGCCCGGTCGGCAACGGAGTTCGCCTCCCGCCCGCTCCCCCGGCCCGACTCCGGCCCCACCGGACCCGCGCTCACGGAGCCGGGCCCGGGCCCGGTCGCAGTCGCGGTCGCGGGGAGCGCGGGAGGCGAGGGGCGGCTCAGCACCAGGGACATGAGAGCCGCAGCGGCGCACAGCGCGCCGGAGGCGACCCAGACCGGGTCGTAGGAACCGAACACATCGCGGGCGACACCGCCGGCAAAGGCGACCAGCCCCGCGCCGATCTGGTGCGAGGCGAGCACCCAGCCGAAGACGATCGCGGCGTCCTCGCCGTAGAACTCCCGGCACAGGGCGATCGTCGGCGGCACCGTCGCGACCCAGTCGAGCCCGTAGAACACGATGAAGAAGACCATCGGCAGCTGCACCTGCGGCGCGAGCAGGAGTGGCAGCAGGACGAGCGAGACCCCGCGCAGCGCGTAGTAGACGGCGAGGAGTCGACGGGCGTCGAAACGGTCGGTGAGCCAGCCGGAGGCGACGGTGCCCACCACGTCGAAGACCCCGATGAGGGCGAGCAGCGAGGCGGCGGCGGTGACCGGCATGCCGTGGTCGTGCGCGAAGGGGATGAAGTGGGTGCGGATCAGGCCGTTCGTCGAGGCGCCGCAGATCGCGAACGTACCGGCGAGCAGCCAGAACGGGCCGGTGCGCGCCGCCCTGCCCAGCACCCGCAGCGCGCGGTCCGCGGCGCCCGGCACCGGCGCCGGCCTCGGCGTGAACTCGTGGGCGCCGTACGGGCGCGCGCCGACATCGGCGGGGTGGTCGCGGAGCAGCAGCAGTACGAGCGGGAGGACCACCAGGGCCGCGAGCGCGACGGTCACCGTCGCGGGCCGCCACCCCAGCTCCGTCACCAGCCAGGACAGCAGCGGCAGGAACACCAGCTGGCCGGAGGCCCCGGCGGCGGTGAGCAGTCCGGTCACCAGCCCCCGGCGCGCGACGAACCAGCGGTTGACGACCGTCGCGGCGAAGGCGAGCGCCAGCGAGCCGCTGCCGAGTCCGACCAGGACGCCCCAGTAGAGCATCAGCTGCCACGCCTGGGTCATGACCGTGGTGAGGCCGGCGCCGAGAGCGATCAGCGCGAGCGCACAGGCGGCGACGCGGCGGATGCCGAAGCGGTCCATCAGGGCTGCGGCGAAGGGGGCGGTCAGCCCGTAGAGGGCCATGTTGACGGTGACGGCGAAGCTGATCGTGCCGCGCGACCAGCCGAATTCGTTGTGCAGCGGATCGATCAACAGGCCCGGCAGCGAGGCGAATCCGGCCGCGCCGATGATCGTCAGGAAGGCCACCGCCGCCACCCACCACGCTCGGTGCACACGCGGGGCCCGTGGGACGGAAGGGGACGGGGACTGCTCTGCGTTCCGGGTCACGTCGTTCATCGTCGTGAGTTCGGCGCCGACGGACGAGTGGCCCGTTGGCCAGCGTCTGCAAGGATCGGGCCATGCCCGCCAACCGCTCCGCCTTCGGCGACGACGGTCGTCACCGTGTCGCCGTGCTCGTCCGCGACGGACTGCTGCCGATCGAGCTCGGCATCGCCCACCGCATCCTCGGTTCCGCCCGCAGCGCGTCGGGCCGACCGCTGTACGAGGTGCTGACCTGCGCGCTGACACCCGGACCGGTGCGCACCGACGCGGATTTCCGGATCGAGGTCGAGCACGGTCCGGGCGCGCTGGCCGAGGCGCACACGGTGATCGTTCCCGCCGCCCACGAAGCCGACGAGCCGCTGCTGCGCGGCGAGTTGAGCCCGGCGCTGGCGGACGCCCTCGCACTCGTCCGGCCGGGGACCAGGCTGGCCTCGATCTGCACCGGCGCCTTCGTCCTGGCGGCGGCCGGGCTGCTGGACGGACGCCGCGCCACCACCCACTGGATGCACTGCGACCGGCTCCGCCGACTCCATCCGCGGGTACGCGTCGACCCCGAGGTCCTGTACGTCGACCAAGGGCGAGGTACTGACGGCCGCCGGAGTCGCCTCCGGGATCGACCTCTGTCTGCATCTCGTGCGGGGCGACTTCGGTTCGGAGGTCGCCGCCTCGGTGGCCCGGCGGACCGTGGTCCCGCCGCACCGGGACGGCGGCCAGGCCCAGTTCATCGAGCGCCCGGTGCCCACCGCCGCCACCGCCTCGACCGGCCGGGCACGGGCGTGGGCGCTGACCGAGCTGCACCGGCCGCTCACCCTGCGGGAGTTGGCCGGGCGGGAGTCGATGAGCGTGCGCACCTTCACCCGGCGGTTCCGGCAGGAGACCGGGCTCAGCCCGCAGCAGTGGCTGACCCGGCAGCGGGTCGAGCGGGCCCGGCGCCTGTTGGAGGCCGGCGACCTCGCCGTCGACCGGATCGCCGCCGAAGCCGGGTTCGGCACCGGCGCCTCGCTCCGGGCGCACTTCCAGGAGGCGCTGGGCGTCTCACCGAGCACCTACCGGCGCACCTTCCGATCCGCCAACAGCGGCAGCCACCCCGACACCGTCCACCCCTGAGGCCCGTCCCGCCCCCGAAGCCCGTTCCGCCGCTGAGGGCCGTCCCGCCGCCGGGTCCCCGTCGGGCACCTGCGCACCGGCATCGGCGCGGAGGGCGGCCGAATCGGTGCGATGGGCTGCCAGATCCGTACGGCCCGGGGCGATCTCGGGGCGGAGCAGCATCCGGTCGTCGTAGTCGCCGTCGTTCTGGGCGCGGTACGGGATCGGTGCCGTCACGGGGAGTTCGCGCAGCCGGGTGCGGAGCGCGCGGACGTGGTCGGCGTACCCCCGCTCGTCGAGGCGGTCGGCACCGGGCACGAGGTACGGCGGCAGCGCCTCGATGCCCGCGTACCAGAAGGTGCCGTGCAGCAGTGGGTGGAGCACGTCCTCGATGTGGCCGTGCACGCCCCGCCCCTCGAAGGCGGTGGCCCGTCCGCCGACGGTGGTGACGACCAGTGCGCGCCGGCCGGAGAGCGGTCCGCGCCCGTAGCGCATCACCCGGCCCCGCTCGTCCTCGATCCCGAAGGCGAAACCCTGGACGAAGACGCGGTCGAACCAGCCCTTGAGGATCGCGGGCGGGCCGAACCACCACAGGGGGAACTGGAAGACCAGCACATCGGCCCAGGCCACCTTCTCCTGTTCGGCCAGGATGTCCGCGCTCAGCGTGCGCTCGGCGTGGCCCCGCTCCTGCGCCTCCCCGACCCGCAGCCGCGCGGTCCGGTCGTGGTCGCTGCCGTCGTGGCCGCCGCTGTCGTGGTCCGCGTCCTCGGCCCGGGCGCGGTCGCCCTCGAAGTCGGAGCGGTCGACGACCGGGTTGAAGCCGATCGCGTAGAGGTCGGTGAGCCGGGTGCTGTGTCCGGCCGCTTCGAGTTCGGCGAGTCCCTCGTCCCGCAACGAGGCGTTGAGGGAGCGCTGCTCGGGGTGGGCGAAGATCCAGAGAATGTTCATGGCTCGAGACTGCGACCGCGGCGACCGGCGAACGAGTGGCCAGAGTGCCACCATATGAAAGAATCTGGCCATGCACTCCCCCGCCGGCGCCCCGTCGGACGACGTCCCCCCGGACGGCGCCCCGCCCGACGACGCCTCCCGCACCGAACCGCCCTCCGCCGGGACCTCCGCGACGACGGCGCCCGCGCCCTCCGCGACGACCCCCTCCGAGGGGCCCGGCGACGTCTTCCGGGGCGACGGGCGCCACCGGGTCGCCGTACTGGTGCGCGACGGCGTGATGCCGATGGAACTCGGCCTGGTCCACCAGCTGTTCCGGCAGGCGCGCACCGCACGGGGCACGCCGCTGTACGAGGTCGTCACCTGCACCCTCGAACCGGGCGAGGTGCGCACCGACGCCGACTTCCCGATCGTCGTCTCCGCGGGGCCGGCGACGCTCGCCGAGGCGGACACCGTGATCCTCCCGGCCACCCACCTCCCGGACGCGACCGAGACCGAAGGACGGCTGCCCGCCGCGCTCGCCTCCGCGCTGGCGCGGGTACGACCCGGCACCCGGCTCGCCTCGATCTGCACCGGGGCGTACGTACTGGCCGCGGCCGGGCTGCTCGACGGTCGGCGCGCCACCACCCACTGGCACGAGACTGAGCGCTTCCGCTCGCTCTTCCCCGCCGTGCGGCTGGACCCGGACGTGCTCTACGTGGACGAGGGGGACGTGCTGACCTCGGCGGGCGAGGCGTCCGGCATCGACCTCTGCCTGCACATGATCCGCCGCGACCACGGGGCGGGCGTCGCCGCGGAGGTCGCACGCCGCACCGTCGTACCGCCCCACCGGGAGGGCGGGCAGGCGCAGTTCGTCCGCAGGCCGGTGGCGGAGCCGAGCGGGGCGTCGA
This sequence comes from Streptomyces sp. XM4193, assembly GCF_023072595.1. Classification (GTDB taxonomy): domain Bacteria; phylum Actinomycetota; class Actinomycetes; order Streptomycetales; family Streptomycetaceae; genus Streptomyces. Next base: position 191,867 of record NZ_JALLGK010000003.1, on the reverse strand, counting down.
CGGGCCGGGCACGCGCGTGGGCACTGGCCCACCTCGGGGAGCCGATCACCCTGCGGGCACTCGCGGCGCGGGAGTCGATGAGCGTACGCACCTTCAACCGGCGCTTCCGCGAGGAGACCGGCCAGACGCCCATCCAGTGGCTCAACGGGCAACGGGTCGAGCGGGCCCGGGAGTTGCTGGAGTCGACGGAGTACACCGTGGACCGGGTGGCGGCCGAGTCCGGCCTGGGTACGGCGACCACGCTGCGGCAGCGCCTCCAGGCGACGGTCGGCGTCTCGCCGCGGACGTACCGGGTGGCCTACCGGGGCGCGACCCGGGAGCCCGACGAGCGGTAGGCGCGGAACAGCGGCGACTGCCGGCTCCGACTCCGCGGGGCACCGGGAGGGCGCGCACCGGGAGAGCCGAGAAGTGAAGGAGCGCGCCGGGTCGGGGCGCCGGCGATCCCGCCGGGGTGGCGTGCGCGCGCCGAGACGCTCTGCACCGCGGTACGGCCCGCCACCCGGCTCCGGCGACCCGCTCTGCGCTCACCGAGAGCTCGGCACCGGACCGCGACCCGCACTCGCCGAGGACCTACACCCTCGGCGTCCCCTCGCCACGCATCGCTCCGTACAGACTGATCAGCCGCCCTCCAGTCGTCAACACCACGACCGAACTTGACGACTTACGCACGAATTGCCCGATTCTGCATGCCGCATCCGGACGAGAATCCGCCGCGGACGGCCGCCTCACCGAGCGACGGAGCACGCGACTGGTCCAGCTCGCACCAGATCCGCTTGCCCTTCCCCTCGGGGTCCCAGCCCCAGCGGTCGGCCAGCCCGTCCACCAGCTCCAGTCCGCGACCGCCGGTGTCCTCCCCGCCGGCACAGCGGGGGTTCGGCGCGACGCTGCTGCCGTCGGCGACCTCCACCCGCACCGACGCCTGCTGCGCGGGGCCGGGGAGCAGTATCCGCAGGACGGCCGGACATCCGGCGTGCACCACGGCGTTGGTGACCAGCTCGGAGATCAGCAGGATCAGCGTCTCGCCCAGCGGGCCGTCCGCGTTGATCCCGGCAGCGGCGAGCCGGGACCTCGCCCAGCGACGAGCGCGGCCGACCTCCATCGGATCGGCACCGATCTCCAGCTGCACCTGAAGCACCTGCACTGCTCACACCACCAAAACCGACGGGGTCACGGAGAGCAACCCCAGAGCACCACAGCGTGCTGGATGAATCGTTTTGCCGACAAGGGGTTCCGCTATATACCGGCGCAAAGGAGTACGCCCACGGCACCGTGTGCGACTCCGGACGATGCGGCTCGAACGCCGCCCCCCGACTCGCGCACACCGCTGGACCCCTCGCATTCGAGCGAGCGTACCCGAGCACCCGCGAACCCCGGAGAGGCGATCAGTCACGAGCGGACAACGTCTCGACACATGAGACGTGACCGCCGCCCAGAGCAGGGCGGCGGTCACGGAAAGTCATAAGTCACCGGGTTTGGGCGCCTGTTGCCCGGAAGATCACCGGCGATTCAGCACCCTGGGTGATGTGACGCACTACTTGGCGTCGACCAGCTTCAGCAGCTCGGGGTCGCGGATCGACTTCCGGGCGGCCTCGGTCTGACGGTCGGTGGCCAGCGGTGTCGCGTACCGGTAGAAGCCGGCGACCATCGCCTCGCGACCCGGCAGATTGAACTCCCTGCCCAGGGTGCGCATCATCGAGTTGTCGGTCGGCCGGTTGATCCCGTACGCGTTGTAGCTCGCGCCCTCGTAGGTGCCGACCGTGCCGCCGTCGGGCGACTCCTCGCCGAGCCAGCGGTGCCACTTGGTCTGGCGCTGGGCCATCTCGTCGGCGCCGTACACGGAGGTGTTGATCGAGTCCGTCTCGTCGCCCTCGTAGCGGGACTCGTCGTACCAGTACTCGTCGGCCAGCAGACCGAGCGAGTGCCCGGTCTCGTGGATGGCGATCTGACCCGAGTCGTCGTGGCTGGAGGAGAGGGTGGCGACACCGTCGTAGCCGACCGGGGAGCCCACGCCGCTGTAGCCGGCGCCGCCGTACTTCTCGGAGTTGGAGACCACGATCACCAGGTCGGCCGCGGGGGCCTTCCCCGCGTAGGACTCGACCCTCGGGAGGTCGACGCAGAGCAGGCGCTCGGTGTCGTTGCAGAAGAAGTGCGAGCCCAGCGCGGTGTTCTTCTGCACGTCGGCGGTCGGGTCGCCGGAGACTCCGGAGTCGGTCGAGACCGCGTCCACGGCCCACACGTTGAAGAGCTCCGCGTGGGTGGTGTACGGCTCGATGTCCGTGATGTCCTTCCACTTCTCCTTGACGTCGGTGTGGAAGTCGGGCAGTTCGGCCTCGGTGTAGCCGTCGCCGACGAAGACGATGTCGACACGGTCGCCGACCTCGCCGTTCTTGATGATCTCGTGGACGTCTCCGTCCGCGGCGGTGTTCGCCCGGCCGTTCTTCAGCAGCGCCTGCGGGGCGCGGGAGGGGACGTCGGCGTGACCGACGGGCCGCTCCTCGTCGAAGACCTCGACACGGACGTCGGCGCCGCGGTCCTCGGAGGCGGCGTCCGCCTTCGGGCCGGGGCCGGCCTGCGCCGTCAGGGAGAGGGGTACGACAGCGGCCACTGCAATGCCGACCGCGGTCAGGAATCTGCCAGTTCGCACGATGGGTGCCTCCGTGGGGGTTTCGAGGAGTGAGCCTCGAAGGTGGGCGAGCTCGGTGCGGGAATGGGGGGATCTCTCGAACTGGCAGCTGAATCTAGGGACTTCGGGCACACAAAGCGAGACCCTCCGACAGGGAGAGTCCCGCTTTGTGGAAACAGACGGAGCGCGATACCCGGACGGGCAGGGCGATTTCCGACCTTGAGGACAGCCGCGCGTTCGCAAGTTGTGGAAGCGACAAAGGGCGGAAACGCCCGAACCGGGCAGCCGTCCCGTCAACTTCTCGACTGCGCCGACCGTCCGACGCGTCGACTCCCCGACCGCAGTGCGCCCGGCGGCGCACCCGCCCACCTCGGAGCAGCCCGCCGAGGAGCCGCGCGAATCCCTTCAGAACCGCCCGGGACCGTCAAGGGACCGCCCAGGCACCACCGAGGGAACACCCAGGGGACCGCTCAGAATCGGCCGACTTCGACGGGGCGCTCGCGCGGACCGCCCGAGCACCCGGCCTCAGGCGGTGAGCGGGCGGGCGGCGTCGTCGGTCGCCGCGTCGAGATCCGGGTAGCAGGCGAACAGCCGCCGCACACCGAGCGCCGCCAGCACGCGGTTCACATGGGAGCCGTCGACCGCGCCCTTGGCGGGCAAAATCAGCCGCAGCCGACCCGCGCAGGAGTGCATCAGCCGCCTGGCGGCGATCAGCACACCCACTCCGCTGGAGTCGCAGAACAGCACTTCGGTGAGGTCGAGTACGACGTCGCGCTTCGCCTCGGCCACCGCGTCGTGCACATGCTGCTTGACGAGCGGCGAGGTCACGAGGTCCAGCTCGCCGGCCACCCGCAGCACGGTCCACTCCCCTCGCTTCTCCTCGATGACCTTGAGCGTCACTCGTCCCGCACCTTTCGGTCGTGTCCGCCGCCCCGACAGGAACAGCCCTTCCCCGCTTCGCCTGCCCTGCGGGCTTCGGCCGAAACGAACTGCCCTTCCCGAGCGTACGTGCAAGACGGCCTCTTTCTCCCCTTGTTCCGGTTGGCCCCGGTCACTGCTGGGTGAAATGTCACCCCGATCCCCCTCAACTCGCCAAAATCTTCACAAAGCACGGACAACAGCAGGTCAACTCAGCGCAAGGTGACGACTTCAGCACGTTCCGCAGCGGATCAGGGGGCGCACATTGCCGTAAAGGGGCGTACGTTGTCATCCCCTCGCACTACATTCGATGTACGCAGAGGGCTGGGGGCGGATCACCATGGCGCACGACACACCACCTCGCTGGGACCGCAAGATGCAGCAGCGGCTGTCCCGGGGCGAGGCCGCCGCGCTGGGCGAGCTGTACGACCAGTTCGCCGTGCTCGTCCACGGAATGGCACATCGCGTGCTGGACGACGAGGAAGCGGCAGACCAGATCACCAGGGAGGTGTTCGCCCGAGTGTGGGAGCACCCGGAGGACTTCGAGCCCCGCAAGGAGTCGCTGCGCTCCTGGATCGCCTCCCTCACCCGTCAGCTCGCCGTCCAGCGGCTGCGGCAGCTGCACCAGGAGCGCAACGGGCCCGCCGAGCAGGTCGAGGAGCACGTGCAGGCCGCGTCCGCCGCGGCCCGCGCCGACTACATCGTGACCTCGATGCCGGCGTCGCTCCGGGCCGCCCTGGAGCTGGCGTACATTCACCGCAGGGACTATCGACAGACGGCCGCGCACCTCGGGGTCACCGAGGACGAGGCCAGGCGGCGGCTGCGGCTCGGCCTCCAGCTGCTGTCCACCGCATCGAAGGGCGCGCTGCCACAGCTCGGCCGCCCAGGACTCGGGAGTCAGCGGTGAACGACCCGCAGGAACCCGGCCGTTACCCGGGCGACGACGACCCGGAGCAGCCACCCCTCATCCCGCCGCCGCGCGCCGCGGCGGACGACCGGCCGCCGCCCGCGCGACCGCACGGCATCCCCTCCCCGCGCGGAGGTGAGGGAAGTCACAGCGGCCGGGGGCGGGTTCGCGGGCCGCGGGGCCACGACGCCCTGTGGCGGGAGCGACCGGAGTCGCCCGAGGACGCCCCCGAGGGACAGGAGCGGTGGAGCGCCGCCGCCGACTCGGCCTCCGCGCGCCTGGACCGCCCGTACGACCAGGCGCACGACTCCCCCGTGGAGGCGCCGCGCGACCTTCCGCGCGAGTTCCCCCGGGAGCGCGGCGAGCGCGAGGACCGCCACGAGCGGGACGAGCGGCTGGAGCGCGGGCAGGGCCACGAGCGCGGTGTCGCGCGGGAGGATCGCCACACCTGGTCGGACGCGGTGCCCGAGCACCCGCCCGAACCCGGCGGCACCGTCCCGCGCCCGACCGGCCCGGTGCGGGGCCCCGCGGCGGGTTCGGCCGGCGGCTCGGTCGGCGGTTCGGCCGGCGTTGAGCCGGCGGCGGTCGGGCGGGCCGTCGAGTGGGAGCACGGTGTGCTCAAGTCGCTGCTGGGCGCCTGGGCCCTGTCCGCCTGCTCCGCCGAGGAGACCCAGGCCGTCGAGGCGCATCTGACCGACTGTGCGCCGTGCGCCGGGGAGGCGCTGCGGCTGCGCGACGCCGTGGCCCTGCTGCACCCCGAGGACAGCCTGGACCTCAACCCCCGGCTGCGCGGACGGGTGTTGGAGGGCGCGCTCGACCGGCGTCCGGCGCGGATTCCGATACCAGCCTGGGCGGAGCCGTTCGACGCGGAGACCGCTCGACTGGACGCCCTGCTCCGCGACATGGCCGACGACGAATGGCGCGCGCCGGTGCGGCTGCGCTGGTTCGAGGGGTACCGGATGCGGGTGCGCACCGTGACCGTCGCCGAGGTGATCAGCCATCTGATGGCGGTGGACGGGCTCGCCGCCGGCGCGCTCGGCATGGCCGACCCGCTGGTCGAGGCCGGGATCGCGGGCGAAGAGGGCCGTCCCGTGGGCCGGTTGGGCCCGTTGGGGCGCACCGAGGCGTACTGGCGCTCCTCCGTCGCCCCGGGCGGGCCGCTGGTGCGCGCCCCCTGGCGGGAGCAGACCCATGCGCTCGTACGGGGTGCCTCGCTGGTCGACCGCTCGCTCGCGGGCCGGCCCGTGCCGGGGCTCGAACTGCCGCTGCGGGACGCCTTCCTGGACCGGGCCTTCGAGTGCTGGGTCCACGCCTGCGACATCGCCGAGGCCGTGGACTATCCGCACAAGCCGCCCGAGGGCGGCCATCTCCACCAGCTCGTCGAACTCGCCGCCAGAATGCTGCCGGTGGTGCTCGCCGACCGCAGACGGGCCGGGATGGCGTCGCCGCCGAAGCGGTTCTCGGCGGCGGACGCCCCGAGCCGCACGCTGCATCTGGAGGTCGAGGGCAGCGGCGGCGGGGACTGGTTCATCCCGCTGGACTCCCCGGACGGCTCCGGCACCGCCGACGGCGCGGTGGCCCATGTCGCCCTGGACGGCGTGGAGTTCTGCCAGCTGGTCGCCGGTCACGTCTCGCCGCTCGACGCGGCGGCGGGCGCGGAGGGCGACCCGGAGGCGATCAGGGACGTGCTGTTCGCGACGGCCTCGATGTCCCGGCTCTGAGCGCACCCCGCCGCCCCGGGCGCATCCGGCGTCGGGGCGGCGCGTCCGTCGTCGGGGCGGCGCGTCCGTCGCCGTCCCGGGCGAGTCCGGCGGGGCGGCGCGGGCCGCCCGGGCGGGCGAGGGGCTCAGGCGAAGACGACGGTGCGGTGGCCGTTGAGCAGCACCCGGTGCTCGCTGTGCCACTTGACCGCGCGCGCCAGCGCCTGGCACTCCACATCGCGGCCCAGGGCGACCAGTTGTTCCGGTGTGACGTCGTGGGCGACCCGCTCGACCTCCTGCTCGATGATCGGGCCCTCGTCGAGCTGGGCGGTCACGTAGTGCGCGGTCGCCCCGATCAGCTTCACCCCCCGGGCGTGCGCCTGGTGGTAGGGCTTGGCGCCCTTGAAGCTCGGCAGGAAGGAGTGGTGGATGTTGATGATCCGGCCCTCCAGCTGCTTGCAGAGATCGTCGGAGATCACCTGCATGTACCGGGCCAGGACGACCAGTTCGACGTCCTCGGCCCGCACCAGCTCCAGCAGCCGGGCCTCCGCCTCCGCCTTGGTGTCGCGGGTCACCGGGATGTGGTGGAACGGCACGTTGTAGGAGGCGGCCAGCTCGGCGAAGTCGGTGTGGTTGGAGACCACCGCGGCGATCTCCACCGGCAGCGCGCCGATCCGGGAACGGAAGAGCAGATCGTTCAGACAGTGGCCGAACCGGCTCACCATCAGCACGACCCGCATCCGCCGATCGGCCCGGTGCAGCTGCCAGTCCATCTGGAAGGAGTCCCCGATCGCCGCGAAGCTCGCCCGCAGCTTCTCCAGCGTCACCGGCTCCTCGGCGCTGAAGTGGACCCGCATGAAGAAGAGCCCGGTGTCGTGGTCGCCGAACTGCTGGCTGTCCTCGATGTTGCAGCCCGTCATCAGCAGATAGCTGGCCACCGCGTGCACGATGCCCTTCCGGTCCGGACAGGAGAGGATGAGGACGTACTGGTCGGTGTGCTCGGTCTGTACGACCTGGTCGGCGGGGGTGGGCGGCGCGGGGCGGGGCGCCGGTCCGGGCTCCGGGTTGCTCATTCCCACAGAGTCCCACAACTGCCCATTGCGGACGGACGGTGTCCGGGGAGCGAGCGGGTCGGACGGCACGTTCGGCGGCGGACGGCGGCGTGTTCGGCGGCGCGTTCGGCGGCGGACGGCGCGCACTGCGGGCACACACCACCGGCGCATCCGCCGCAAGCGCGCCCCGTCGCGAACACGCGGCCCGCGCCCGCTCCGGCGCACGGGACGCCCGCCGCGCCCCACACCGGAAGTCGGCGTGCGGCCCGGCGGATCAGACCGCGCGGAGCATGGCGGCCAGCACCTCCAGGGTGCGCGGCGGCTCGTCCGGGTCCTCCCCGTCGTTGCCGGCGAGCAGCACGTGCGCCTCGCGGGACGCCTGCACCGCCTCGGGCCAGTTGGGGTGCTGGAGGTACGTGAGCGCGGGGGCGTCGGCGCCGACCTGGTGCACGATGCGCAGCACCCGGAGCACCGCGCTGTCCACCAGGGCGGCTTCCTGGGCGTCCCGGAACACCGTCCCCACGTATTTGTCGGCGGACCAGTTGTCCAGCCAGGTGTCCTCGACCAGGCGGTAGACGGCGTCCGTCACATCGCCGTAGGCGGGGCTTCCGGACATCCAGTTCTCACGTTGGAAGGCGGAATCGGAAAGCATGTGCAGCGCTGACCGCACGTTGGTGCGCCAGCGCCACCAGGGCACGTCTTGGACCGGCATGCCGACCATGGTGGGGGAACGACGGCCGCGACGGGAAGGCTTCTCCTGAGCTCGCACGATTGTCGATCGTACGTTCCGCCCCCAAGCAGGACATCCCCGGCCCCCACCGTTCACCCCGCACTCACCGGCCGTTCGCCATTCGTCACTTGCTCGTTCCGGGCATTCCGGCAGCGTGAGCGGACATGACCGCACGGCGCCAGATACGTCCCCGCACCGCTCCCCGACGCCTGTTTCACAAGGCCCGCACGAACTCCGCACGCGGAGCCGCCACCGGACCGTCGCGGCCGGGTGCCGCCCTGGGCGCCGTGCTCGGTCTCGCGCTGCTCGCCTCCGGCTGCGGGGTCCTCCCCGGCGAGGAGGAGGACGGGCCGATCACCGTGATGACGTGGGCGCCGGTGAAGACCAGGGCGACCAACATGCCGGGTGTCACCGCGCTCGCCAAGGCGTACGCCCGGTGGGTCAACGCCGAGGGCGGTCTCAACGGCCGCGAGCTGCGGGTGATCACCTGCAACGAGGGCAACACCGGCGTGCGCGCCGCCCAGTGCGCCCGCCGTGCGAAGGACGAGGGCGTGGTCGCCGTCGTCGGCTCCTACAGCCAGCACGGCCAGTCGTTCATGCCGCACCTGGAGAGCGTCGGCATCCCCCACCTCGGCGGATACGGCTTCACCGAGGAGGAGTTCACCAGCCCGCTCTCCTATCCGGTCAACGGCGGCCAGCCGGCGCTGCTGGCAGGCAGCGGAAGCCAGTTGGCCGGCTCCTGCGAACAGGTCGCGCTGGTGCGGCCGGACACCACCGCGGGCGACGAACTCCCCGAACTCTTCAACGCCGGTCTCGCCGGCCGCGACCGGGAACCCGCCGCCGACGTGCTCGCCCCGGAGGACTCGGCCGACTACACCGGCGAGGCCGAACGCGCCCTGTCCGGCGCCGGCTCGCGGAAGCTGCCGGAAGGCGCCGCCGGCCCGGTGCGGCCCCGCGCCGAGGGCTCCTGCGTCACCGCGGCGCTCGGCGGTCGCACCGGCACCTTCCTCGACTCCTTCAACCGGCTGCACAGGGACCACGAGCGGGTGCTGCTCGGCTCGGTCGCGGGCAGCGTCCAGCAGGCGCTGGTCAACCGGACCGGCGGCAGCGGCAGTCCGTTGGAGGGCTCGTACGTCACCAGCTGGTACCCGGCGGGCGGCGATCCCGTCTGGGAGCGGATGAAGGAGGTGGTGCGCGAGCACGCCTTCGGCGACAACCGCATCGACACCTACGACCCGGGCGTCCAGACGACCTGGGTCGCGTACACGGTGCTGCGCCGCGTGGTGGAGTCGATCGAGGGCGAGGTCACCCGGCACACCGTCCAGCAGCGGCTGGACTCCGGACCCCCGGTGTCCACCGGCGGCATCACACCGCCGCTGGCCTGGCGCTACGACGATCTGCTCGGCACCCGTTCGTACCCGCGGCTGGTCAACTCCAAGGTCAGCCTGCAGCGGGTGGAGGGCGGAGTGCTGGTCGCCTCCGGACAGGAGGAACTGGACGTGGCGCCGATCCTGGAGCGTGCGGGCCGCCGCAACTGACCTGCGCCCCGCCCGGTCGGCAACCGGCGTACGGGGCGGGGCGGCTCGGGCAACCGGCGTACGGGGCGCCCGAGTCGGGGCCCGAGCGGCTTCCGCCCGGGCTCGGCCACTGCCCCCGCTCACCCTGCTTCCGCCGCACTCCGGCCCCGGCCCCAGTCCGACGACCGGTCCCAGTCCGACGACCGGCGCCGGCCCGACGACCGGCACCGCGCGGGTCAGAGCTGGGTGGGTCAGAGCTGGGTGGGCTGGCGCTCGGGCAGCTTGTAGGTGCGGGCCGTCGGGTTCCACAGCTTGGCCGCTTCCGCCTTGGCCTTGGTCGCCGTCCCGCTCTCGCGGTTGCCTCGCGCGAGGTGCGGGGTGGGGCGCGCCTTCCCGTCCTTGCAGTACTTCGGCCGCTGGACCTGGTTCGCCCAGGACGCGTAGTGCTTGTCGGCCGACTCCGAGGCACGCCACGCCTTGCGCAGCTGCTCCGTCAGGGCCTGGTGCTGCGGAACCTTGTCGAGGGTCAGCTTGTCGAGACGGACGACCAGGCTGTTGCGCTGCGCCGCCGCGTCCTTGAGGTCGGACGCGGCCTCGGGCAGCTTCTCGCACTTCTTGATGTTCTCGACGGAACGGATCACCGCGTCCCGGCTGTTGTTGCTGTCGGCGAGCAGCTTGTCCAGCTCCTTGGCCTGCGCCTCGGCCGGATCCGGCTTCTCCTCCGAGGGCTCGGGGCTCGGCTCCGGGTCCTTCTTCTCGTCCACCTGGGAGGAAGAGCTCTTGTCGTCCTTGCCGTCGTCGTCGCCCCCGCCGAGAGCGGCACCGCCGAGCAGGCCCGCGCCCACCAGCAGCGCGAGACCGCCCGCACCGATCAGCAGCGGGCGGCTGCGACCGCCGCCGGAACCGCCGCCGTGTCCGCCGGAAGTGCCGTGTCCGCCGCCCTGTCCGCCCGAGGCGCCGGCACGTCGGCTGCGCGGCGCGGGCTCCGGTGCGCCGAGGGTGTCCTTGCGGGGCGCGGCCGAGGCCGACTGGGAGGCGACGGCGTTCTCGAACACCGGCAGCGGCTGGGTCCCGCTGTCGGGCAGTCGGCCCGCGCGCCCGGTGGGTCGATCGCCGTTGTCGGGACGGAAGAGCATCTCGAACTCGGCGGGCGGCTGACGGTCCCCGGGCGCTCCCGGGCGGATGCCGTACGGAGCACGGCCCGGCGCCTCGGGCACCGGCTGGTCCGGGGCGTGCTGCGCGCTCCGCGGCTGCGGGTCGCGGCTCGGCTCGTAGCCCTGCGGACCGTGCGGGGCGGCGCCGGACTGCTGCGGACCGGAAGGGCCGTCGGCGTAGGGCGGGATGACCTGGGTGGCGTCCAGCGCCTCGCCCGACTGCGGCGGGATGAACTGCGTCGCGTCCATCTCCTGGGCCTGCTGCGCCGGTATGTACTGGGTGGCGTCCATCCCCTCGGACGGCTGCTGCGACCCGTGCGCGCCGCCGTCGCTCTGCGGCGGCAGGAACTGCGTCGAGTCGGCGTCGCCGCCCGGCGCCGCCGGCTGCCAGGCCCCGGACGGCGAACCGCCGAAGGACCGGTCCGCGTACGGGTCGGGGCTGTACGGCTCGGGGGCGTACGGGCCCGAAGCGTACGGCTCGGGGGCGTGCGCGGGAGTGGACTCGGGGAGCGGGCCCGGGAGTTGGGCCGGCTGCTGGTACGCCGCGGGCGGGGCGTGCAGCTCGGGAGCGCCCTGCGGCGGGCCGGACTGCGCGGAGGGGGGCAACGGCTGCGCGGCGGTGGGCGGCACGGCCGGCGGCGCCGGGGGCGCGGTCGGGGGCACCGGAGGCGGCATCGGCGCTGCCGCGGGCGGTCCGGCGGGTGCAGCCGCGGGCGGTCCGGCGGGCGGCAGCGGTACGGAGGCGGTGGGCGGTACGGGCTGGAGTCCGGCGGGCGGGGACGGCGGCGGGGCGGCTCCGGGGGCGGACGCGCCGGGCCCGGGATAGCCGTAGCCGCTGCTGCCGTCGACCGGCGGATACCCGTAGCCGGGCTGCGGCGCGGACTGCGGATATCCGTAACCGGGCTGCGGCGGCGCGGACTGCGGGTAGCCGTAGCCGGCGCCGCCCGTACGGTCGTCGTGCGCCGGATACCCGTACCCGGACCCGCTGTTCGGGTCCTGGCCCGGAGCGGGCGAGGACTCCGGTCCCCAGGGCGTGCCCCAGGGAGCGCCCGCGGCAGGAGCCTGGTCAGCCATCCGGTTGCGGTCCTCACCGGTTGGCCGGTCACCGCCGGAGGGGAGCACCACGCCCTCACGCGGGGCGTCGCCCTGTCCGTACTGCGCTGTCACCGGAACTCCTTGTAACTGGGGCGTTGCTGGGCCTGTGTCGGGCTGCGTCGGCCGTGAAACCGTCGGTTCACGCTACCGGTTCATTCGCACACCAGACCACGCCGTCCCCCGGACGAAACCGCATGTCCGGGACACCGACCCCCATCCCCGCTGGTCGCGCCCATACCGGGGTACCGCCCTTCGCTCCCCTCGCCCCGACCGGTGTCTCAACTCACGGTCAGCCCCTGAAGACGCGCGGTGAAGTCACGCACCTCCCGCTCTCTGCCGTGGGGCACCAACCGGCTGCGGAAGGTGTCCAGATACTGCTGCCCGAGCGCCGAGCGCAGCCCGGCCAGAAGCTTGACCGCGGCCGTCGCGGTGCCGCAGGCGTGCCCCAACTCCCCCAGTTGCAGCCTGGTCTGGGCCAGCAGCAGCAGATCGATCACTCGCCGTCTGGTGCGGTCCGAGGGCAGTGCGGCCAGCGCCTCCTCGGCCCGGCGGATCGCGGGCAGCGTCTGGCCGAGGTCGCGGTGGCAGTGGGCGAGTTCGTCGGCTAGGTAGGCGTGGTCGAAGTGGGCGATCCAGCGGGGCTCGTCCACTCCGCCCGGGGCGCTGCCGGCCCGGTCCATGGCGGTCAGGGCCCGGCCGGCGGCCAGTTGACAGGCGTGCGCGTCACCGACCGCCGCGTGACCGCGCGCCTCGGCGGCGTGGAACATCGCGGACACACGCGGCGAGACCAGCCCTCTGGTGCCCTCCTGTGCCGCGCGGGCGAGCTGGGTGATCTCCCGGGGGCTGCCCAGCTCGCAGGCCAGATGACTCATTCCGGCCAGCACATAGCCGCCGTACGGACGGTCGTCGGCGGCCTGTGCCAGCCGCAGCGCCTGGATGTAGTAGCGCTGGGCCAGGCCGGGTTCCCCGCTGTCGACGGCCATGTACCCGGCCAGTTCGGTCAGTCGGGCGGCGGCTGCGAACAGCCGCCGGCCGGTGGACTCCCGGTAGGTGCCGGCCAGGAGTTCGGAAACCACGCTGTCCAGGTAGTGCACGACCGCCGGACGGAGGTTGCCGCTGCCGAAGCGGTGGTCGAGCTCGGCGAACGCCTCGGTGGTCGCCTCGATCGCCAGTACGTCGGCCAGTCCCACCCGGCCGGCTGCCCCGCTGTGCGCGACGCGCTGGTCCGGAATGCCGATCAGCCAGTCCCGGCTGGGCTCCACCAGCGCGGAGGCGGCGACGGAGCGGCTGCCGAGCGACTCGCGCCCGCCCACGTCGCCGCGCCACAGCTCGCGGGCCGCCTCGACGGCCGCGGGCAGGCTGCCGGCGAAGTGGAGACCGGCGCTGCCCGCACCGCTGTCGCGCGACATGCCGATGTCGTCGAGCCCGACCGTACGGCCGAGCTTGCGGCCCAGCGCCTCGGCGATGGCCTCGGGTGCCCTGCCGCGCGGCTGCTGGCCGCGCAGCCAACGTGCCACGGAGGTCTTGTCGTACCGCAGATCGAGCCCGTGCTCGGCGCCCACCAGATTGACGCGGCGGGCGAGCCCCGCGTGCGAGCAGGACGCCTCGCGGATCAGTCCGGCGAGTTGTTCGTTGGGCTGTCTGGCGACAAGAGGTCGTGCGGCCATCGGCGGCTCCCCTTAGAAAAGCGGTCTGGTACGACTCGTGATCGAGGCGACCGGGGTTGTCCCGGCGGTCCGGGTTGTCGTGAGGTGTCGTGCTGGTCGTGCGGTGTCTTAAGGGTCTTGCGGGTGGTGAGGTGTCGTGCGGGACTTGGCGGTCGCGTGCCGGGCCCGCGGTCGCGTCGGTCGTGGTGGTCGGTGGTGGTGGTCGTGACGGTCCCGGCCGCGCGGGCGCGGCCGGGACCCCGAGTCGTCCGCCCGGTCGAGGCGGTACTCGGATCGAAGCATCAGTTCCCCGCGAAAACGGCGTGAATGCGGGAAACGGCTCTAACCGCTCGAAGCATGACAACGACCGAACAACCGCCCGAGGGCACCTACTCCCAAGTACCCCCGCTCGCGGGCCGATCGGCTCGCACGAGTACCACCGGCCGTGCTCCGATGCGCCCTCGGGAAGCAACCGCGCGCCGTGAGTGTCCGGCCCCGTAACCCTTCCCCCGCAACGGAGTTGTGACATGCGTGGAAGAGACCATCGCAGCTGACAGGGCCGCCTCGCCGGCAGCGCCCACCCGACGTATCCCCGCGCAGCGTGACCGCGGAACCCTCGAACACGCGGTGCGGTACGCGAAGGAACGTGCCTGGGACGTCTTCCCCGGCACCTGGCTGGAGACCGTCGACGGTGTGCCCCGGTGCAGCTGTGGCACCGCGCGCTGCGATGCGCCGGGCGCGCACCCCCGGGACGGGGGGTGGGCCGAGCAGGCCACCGGAAGCGCCTCCGCCGCCCGCCGGCTGTGGGAACGCAGGCCGCTCGCCTCGGTGTTGATGCCCACCGGCCGCGCGTTCGACGCGATCGACGTGCCGGAGGTCGCCGGCTGTCTCGCCCTGGCCAGGATGGAGCGGATGGGGCTGGACGTCGGACCGGTCACCTGCACCCCGTACGGCCGGATGCTCTTCCTGGTGCTGCCGGGCGCCGCCGCCACCGTGCCCGATCTGGTGCGCCGCCAGGGCTGGTCGCCGGGCGCCATCGACCTGGTGACGCACGGCGAGGGCCACTGGGTCGCGGCACCGCCGACCCGGATGCGCCGGGGCCTGGTCCAGTGGGTGCGACAGCCCAACGCCGCCAACCGCTGGCTGCCGAACGCGGAGGAGGTCATCGCCCAACTCGCGTACGCCTGCGGGCAGGAGGCCGCCGCCGCCCGCGCCGGCTGAGCGCCCGGAGCGGGCCCCGCACCCGTTCCCGCGTACGCCGGACCGGCGCGTAGGTCGGACCGGCGCGTGACCCGGCTCGGCGCGTGCCCCGGACCGGCGCGTACGTCGGCCAGGCACGTAAGCCGGCTCGGCGCGCAGGGCTCCTTCCCGCGGGCGCCGCGTGCGCCGCGAGCTCGCGTGCGCCCCCGCGGTCACCCGTGGCCGTGTCCCGTTCACACCCCGCGTTCGCCGTGCGGGGGCGAAGCGGGACGGACGGGACGGCCTGCCCGTGCGCGGGGCGCGGCCCGTCCCGGGGGCTTGCCAGAGGCATCCGCGAGGACCGTAGGGTGGCCGGGAGAACGGGGGTTCTGCCGCGGCGTCGCAGCCGCGAACCGGGCCCCGCGGTACACATGCGAGGGGGCCACGTGTCCAGCCAGCCGGTAGAGCCCGACGTCCACACACCGGTCGGGGGCGCCGCGGCGGTCCGGATCGAGGGCCTGTGGAAGCGATTCGGCGAGCATGTCGCCGTCGCCGGCGTCGACCTCGAACTTCCCGCAGGCCGCTTCGTCGGGCTGGTCGGACCGAACGGAGCGGGCAAGACCACCACGCTCTCGATGGTCACCGGGCTGCTGCGGCCGGACTCGGGCACGGTGCGGATCTCCGGGCACGACGTGTGGGCCGACCCCGTCTCGGTGAAGGCCCGCATCGGAGTGCTGCCCGAGGGGCTGCGCCTCTTCGAACGGCTCTCGGGCCGTGAACTGCTGATGTACACCGGCCAGTTGCGCGGACTCTCCAAGGCCGAGACGGAGCGCAGGGCCGGTCAGCTGCTGGATGTGCTCGACCTGTCCGCCTCCCAGCACAAGCTGGTCGTGGACTACTCGACCGGTATGCGGAAGAAGATCGGTCTGGCGGCCGCGCTGCTCCACAATCCGGAAGTCCTCTTCCTCGACGAGCCGTTCGAGGGCGTCGACCCGGTCTCCGCACAGACGATCCGCGGCGTTCTGGAGCGCTACACCGGCTCGGGCGCGACGGTCGTCTTCTCCAGCCACGTGATGGAGCTGGTGGAGTCGCTCTGCGACTGGGTCGCCGTGATGGCCGCCGGCCGTATCCGCGCCCAGGGCCCGGTCAGCGAGGTGCGCGGCGAGGCGTCGTCGCTCCAGGAGGCTTTCCTGGAGCTGGTCGGCGCCGGCGAGCGCGGCAGCGGCCACGAACTGGACTGGCTCGGAGGCACCGCGGACGCCGCCACCGCTACCGACTCCGCCGGCTCCAACCCGGCCGCCACGGACGGCGGTTCGCGATGAAGCCGGCGGCGGACCGGGAGAGCACCGACCCGACCACGAAGGGCGCCGC
Organism: Streptomyces sp. XM4193; assembly: GCF_023072595.1. Taxonomy (GTDB): domain Bacteria; phylum Actinomycetota; class Actinomycetes; order Streptomycetales; family Streptomycetaceae; genus Streptomyces. The sequence continues at coordinate 175,975 of NZ_JALLGK010000003.1, read as the reverse complement.
GCCGGCCGACGGGACGCCCCTGCCTTCCGCTCCGGAAGCCCCTGCCGACCCGAAGGCCCCCTCCGTGCCCGCGACCCCCGCCGCGACGGCCGGCACCTCCGTGACCGCGGGGGCGCGGACCGTGCCCTCCGGCCCCGCTGTCACCGCGACCATGGTGCGGCTGAAGTGGTCGCTGCTGGCCAACGGCCTTCAGCAGTCGGCCGGTCGGACCGCCGCCTTCGTCACCGCGGCCGTGCTCGCGGTGGTCGTCGGCGGGCTGCTGCTGCTCGGTCTGCTCGCCATGCGCGGCCGGGTCAACGCGGACGCGCTCGCCGTCTTCCTCACCGCCACCACGGCGCTGGGCTGGGCGGTGCTGCCGCTCTTCGCCGGCGGCGGGGACGAGACCCTCGACCCGGGACGCATGGCCATGCTGCCGTTGCGACCTCGACCGCTGCTGGCCGCGCTGACGGCGTCCTCGCTGGTCGGCGTCGGCCCGCTCTTCACTCTGCTGCTCGCACTCGGCTGCACGCTGGCCCTCGCACACGGCGCGGCGGGGGCGCTCGTCGGCACACTGGCCGTACCGCTCACACTGCTGACCTGTGTGGTGCTGGCCAGAGCGGTGGCCACGGCCAACAGCCGCATGCTCTCCAGCCGCAAGGGCAAGGACCTCGCGCTGCTCAGCGGCCTGGTGATCGCCTTCGGCATGCAGGCCGTGAACCTCGGGCTCCAGCAGATCGGCGACCAGGGCGGCCTCGGCGCGCTGCGCCCCTACTCCGATGTGCTGCGGTGGCTGCCGCCCGCCTCTGCGGTCGAAGCCGTACGCGCCGCCGGTGCCGGGGAGTACGCCCTCGCGGCGCTCGGGCTGGCGACCACCGCACTCGCGCTCCTCGCCCTGCTCTGGTGGTGGCTGCGCAGCCTGACGCGGCTGATGGTCGACCCCGACTCCTCCACCATCCAGCCCGCACAGGACAAGGCCCGCAAGCCGTCCGGCGACTCGGCCGAGCGCGGAATCGGCAGGCTGCTCCCCGAGGGGCGCACCGCCGTGGTGATCGAGCGGACCCTGCGCTACGCCTGGCGGGACCCCAAGACCAAGACGGCGTGGGCGACCTCCATCGGTCTCGGTCTGCTGATGCCGTTCATCACTTCGGGCAGTGTCTACAGCGCCTGTTGGGTCGCGGGCATGATGGGCCTGCTGATGTACAACCAGTTCGGCCAGGACACCTCGGCGTTCTGGATGGTCGCCGCGACGATCTCCGACCGCCGGGACGCCTATGTGGAGCTGCGGGCACGGTCGTTGGCGATCGCGCTGATCACGGTGCCGTTCACCGTCGTGGTGGTCGCCGTCTCCGCCGCGATGCTGGACGACTGGGGGCGTCTCGCACCCGCGCTCGGCATCGCGCTCGCGGTCGCCGGGGTGCTCGTGGGACTCGGCGCGGTCTCCTCCGCGTACCACCCGTACTCGATTCCGCAGGACAGCGGCTACCGCAACGTGGCACCGGGGCAGGGCGCGCTGGCGTACCTCAGCTTCTTTCTCGGCGCGGTCGTCGGCTCGCTGCTGTGCCTGCCGCTGATCGCACTGCTCGCCGTGCTGAGCGGCAGTGCCGCGGGAGCGACCTGGGTGCTGCTGCCGCTCGGCGTCGTGTACGGCACGGCGGTCGCCTACGGCGGGCTGCGCGTGGCGGCGGCACGGACCGCCGACCGGCTTCCCGAGATCCTGAGCGCCGTCAGCAAGGGCTGACCCGGCCGCCACTGCCGGTACGCACACCGGTACGGGGACGGGTGGCGGTACGGGGACGAGTGACGGCACGGGTGGTGTGGGCTTCGGGTCCGAGGGCGGACGGCGAGCCGGCTGCCCGGCCGCGGACTTGACCCTCACGCCGCGGGAGGCTGGAACGTGGTGCCCATGAGCGACTACTACAACGCGTTCGAGGTCAGTCCCGTGCCCGCACCCGGACCGGACGCCGTGCCGCCGGAGCCCTACCGCGGCATCTACGGGATGCCCGCCTTCGCGACCCTCCCCACCGACGATCTCGCGGCCTCGGTGGAGTTCTGGGTGCACGGACTCGGGTTCTTCGAGCTCTTCGGCATCACCGACCAACTGGTTCATCTGCGGCGCTGGGCGTTCCAGGACGTGCTTCTGGTGCCGGGAGAAGCCCCGGCGCAGGCACCGGCCATGAGCCTCAGCTTCGCCTGCGTGCTCAGCCAGCTCGACGAGCTGGTCGCCAACTGCCGTGCCAGGCGCCCGGGTTCGGTCGAGGGCCCGTACGACACCCCGTGGAACACCCGCGACGCGGTGGTGATCACACCGGAGAACGCACGGATCACGCTGACCGCCGCCAAGCCCTTCGATCCGGACAGCGAGGAGGCGCGGAACCTCGCCGCCATCGGCATCACCGCGCCGGAGGGCACCCGGACCGACGATCCGGGCGCCCCGCCGCGACAATGAGCAACGTGCCCCACTCCATCGATCACCCCGTCCCCGCCCCCGGTGAACGCGGACCCGACGACCCCGGCAACCACCGGTCCGTCGGGCACGCCACCGGCGGCGGGGACGGCCCCGGCGACCGGTGGGCGGACGGTGACACGGACGGGGACGGGGACGGGCTGACCGTCGGGCAGGTCGCCGCGCATCTGGAGGTGACCGTCCGCGCGCTGCACCACTGGGACGAAATCGGCCTCGCCCGGCCGTCGTTGCGCACCGCCGCCGGATACCGGCTCTACACCGCGGCCGATCTGGAACGGCTGCACCGCGTCGTCGTCTACCGCGAGATCGGCCTCGGCCTCGACCGCATCCGGTCGGTACTGGACGATCCCGCCACCGGGGTGATCGACGCACTGCGCGCCCAACGCGACCGGATCACCGAGAAGATCGACCGGCTGCGGAGGCTCGGCACCGGGCTCGACCGCATGATCGACGCCCACGAGCGCGGTCTGCTGCTCACCAGCGAGCAGCAGACCGAGGTCTTCGGTCCCGGCTGGGACCCGAAGTGGCCCGCGCAGGCGCGCGAACGCTACGGGGACACCCCGCAGTGGCAGCAGTACGCGGAGCGCGCGGCGGCGCGCGGGCCGCAGGAGTGGCAGGCCGTCGCCGAAGCGGTCGGTGGACTCGACCGCGCGCTCGGCGACGCCATGGAGGCGGGCGTGACACCCGGCAGCCCCGAGGCGAACCGGCTCGTCGAACGACACCGAGAGGTCTTCGCGGCCTACTTCCCCCTCAGCCGGCAGATGCAGGTCTGCCTGGCCCGGATGTACGAATCGGATCCGGGCTACCGAGCCCACTACGACGCCGTGCGCACCGGACTCGCCGCCTGGTTCCGCGAGATCGTCGACGCGAGCGCTCGCGCCCACGGCCTCGACCCGGACACCGCGGTCTGGGAGTAGATCCGAGTCCGGTCCGCGAGCATCCCGACTACGGGGCTTCCAGGGCCTCCTGGAGAAAGGGCTCGACCGCCGCCCGCCAACCGCCCGGCTGGTCGTAGTGCAGCAGATGCCCCGCGTCCTCCACCTCGGCGTAGTGGCCTCTGGGCAGCACTCTGACCATCTCCTGCGCCTCGGCCCGGCCCAACTCGCCGTCCAGACCGCGCACCACCAGCGCCGGGCAGCGGACCTGGGCCAGCTCCTCCCAGTGCGCGTCGTACACCCAGGGCTCGCGGGCGAGCAGCATCTGGCTCCGGGAGAAGACCGGACGCCAGCCGTCGGAGCGCTCGACCATCACCTCGGAGTAGAAGCGGCCGCGGGCGGGGCTCGGCCGCTCCAGCACCGGGTCCTCCTCGCCGAACCAGCGCTGCACCTCGTCGAGCGAGCCGAACGGCAGCGGCCAGCTCCGGAACCAGTCGCGCCAGGCGCGCTGGGAGGGCTCTCCGAGCGCGGAGGCGCGCATATCGCTGATGACCACCGCCCGCACGAGGTCGGGGCGGCGGGCGGCGAGCTGCCAGGCCGTCAGCGCGCCCATCGCATGGCCCACCAACGCCACCGGCCCCAGGCCGAGTTGGTCGAGCGCCGCCTCAGCGTCGCTGACGAACGCCTCGCGGTCGTACGGCCCTTCCGAGGGCTTCTCGCTGCGGCCGTGGCCTCGCTGGTCGAGCGCGACCGCGCGGTGCCGCTCGGCGAGCCAGCGGGCCGTCTGGGCCCAGTGCGAGGCGCGGCCCATCAGCCCGTGGAGCAGCAGCACCGAGGGCTCGCGCTCGGCGATCCGCGGCGCTGTCGGCGCCGCCGTCCGCTGGCCCGGCAGCGCTGTCCGCACCGCTTCGACGGTCTGCCCGCCGACCGCGGCGGCGGCCCGGCCCGGCCGGCTGCCCTCCGGCGGATCCGCGAACTCCCAGGCAGCGAGCCGGACTCCACCGGCTCCCAGGACGTCCGTACGACGCACCATGCTGGCTGACACCCCCATCCCTCCTCCGTCGACCTCGTGTGCCTGCATCACAGAACCACGGTATCGAACTTCTATTCGAACAAAGGGCTCGACGGGGCGAGACCCCTCGTTCGAGTGACAGTCCCCGGAGGTTGGTGGCCGGCCACCGGGAAAGACATCGAACGGGGCCGAGCGCCACACAAGTCGGGAGGAATCGTCGCGCTCGGGAGCACCACGGCCCGGCACGCTCGGGGTTCCGGGCCGTACGAGCGGGGGAGGCGACAGGGAGGGGCGAGGCCCCGGCGGAGCACCGCCGGGGCCTCGGTCCGGACAGCTCACGAGCTCTCCCGTGTGACGCCTCCCGCCACTCGAAGCTCTCAGCGCCAGGGTGACAGGTCTGCGACGGAAGTGGGAGCTTTACGTCAACTTCGGGGCGGAAGTGGCTTGTTGGGCGTCACAATGCCCCCGCACACTTCGGTCCGCACCCCTGGACGGGCGCCCGCCGAACAACCCCGCCCACCTCGCACACACGCACCGCGCGCACTACACGCACCGCACGCACCGCGCACACTCCCGAGCCCCGAACACCCCGGCCTCCCGGAGCGGGCCGCCGCCACCGGCGCCCGGCACGAGCGCCGGACCTCGGGCAGACCGCCGCACCGCCGACCCACGGACCGGCAGACCCACAGACCGGCAGTCCGGCAGACCGCCGACCGGCACAAGCAGCCGACCAACGGCCGCCGTTCGCCGCCACCGGGCACCGCGAGACCGGCCGGACCTCCTGCTGCCGCAGGGCGCCGCCGGCGCCCGGCCGCGGGTGTACGGGCCGCGCCCCGCACTCAGCGCTTGGCGACGAACACGTGCGAGGCGACCTCGGGGTTGAGCTCGGCGCTCTCGCCGCCGCTGCCGACCTGAACTCCCCCGCCGGAGCCGGGAGTCGCCGTCACCACGGAGCCGGGCTGCACGCCCGCTCTGCGCAGGGTGTACATCAGCTGGGAGTCCGTCTGGATCGGCTCACCGATCCTGCGGACCACCACGGTCTTGCCGTCGGCTCCCGCGTCGAGATCGCTGAGCGCGACCATCGCCTCGTCCAGGAAGGGGCCCGCCTCGCCGGGCTCGCCGAGCTCCTCCAGACCGGGGATGGGGTTGCCGTACGGCGATTCGGTCGGGTGGCGCAGCAGCTCCAGCACCCGGCGCTCGACCGCCTCGCTCATCACGTGCTCCCAGCGGCACGCCTCGGCGTGGACCTGCTCCCACTCCAGGCCGATCACGTCCACCAGCAGGCACTCGGCGAGGCGGTGCTTGCGCATGACGCGGGTGGCGAGCACCCGGCCCTCCGCGGTCAGCTCCAGGTGCCGGTCGCCGGCGACCCGCACCAGCCCGTCGCGCTCCATCCGCGCCACGGTCTGGCTCACCGTGGGGCCGCTCTGGTCCAGGCGTTCCGCGATGCGGGCACGCATGGGCACAACGCCTTCCTCTTCAAGCTCAAGAATGGTGCGGAGATACATCTCCGTCGTGTCGATGAGTCCGGACATTCGTGCCCCTCGTCAGCTCGTGGCGTGGCCCTGACCCAATTCTGACGCATCCCACCGACAACTGAGTCACAGCAGGTCCAACTTCCCGGTCGAGCGCTCCCGCACCGCCCGCGCACCGCTCCCCCGCCGACGTCTGCACGGGCGCCCGTCGCCCGCCGCGGCTGCTCCCGCCCTTGTTCCGCTGTGGTCCAGACCACTAATGTCGCCGCATGAGTGAGCACGAGCTGCCGGAGCGGTTCTTCGACCAGGCCATCGAGCTGCTGACCCGGGTGCGCGAGGCGGAGGCCGAGCGGATCACCGCCGCCGGCGCCCTCCTCGCGGACACCATCGCCGCGGAGAACCGCGTCTTCGCCTACGGCGCCGGCCACTCGGCGCTCGCGGCCCAGGACGTCGTCTACCGCGCGGGCGGTCTCGCGGTGATCAACCTGCTGGCCGTTCCCGGCGCGGTCGGCGTGGACGTCGTGCCCGCCACGCTCGGCAGCGCGCTGGAGCGGGTGGACGGCCTCGCCACCACCGTGCTCGACGCCAGCCCCGCCCGGGAGGGCGACCTGCTGGTGATCATCTCGCTGTCCGGGCGGAACGCGCTGCCGGTCGAGATGGCCCAGCACGCCCGCGCCCGCGGGCTGCGCGTCATCGGTGTCACCTCGCGCGCTTACGCGGACACCGGCTCGCGCCACCACTCCGGCACCTTCATGTCCGACCACTGCGACCTCGTGCTGGACTGCCACGTCCCGGTCGGCGACGCGACGCTCACCGCGCCCGGCATCCCGGCGCCGTTCGCCCCGGCCTCCACGATCGTCTTCAGCGCGCTGCTCCAGGCCACGGTCGCCTCCGCCGCGGCGGAGCTCGCCCGTCGGGGCACTCCGCCCCCGCTGCTGCGCTCGGGCAACGTCGACGGCGGCACCGAGTGGAACGAGAAGGTCATGACCGAGCACGCGGACCGCATCTTCTACCGCTGACCCGGCAGAACTGCCGACCCCGGGGCACGCCCGCCGACCCCGGGCGCGACCGCCGGCAGGGGCGTCGCGCCTCAACTCCCGTGCGCCGCGCGGCGATCGACCGCGCGCCGGCAACGGCCGCACCGGCTCACAACCGCCGCCCGGCCGGACCCGCGTCCCCGGTCAGCAGAGGCCGCGCTCCTCGGCCGCCCTCGCACGGTCGAGCGCGGCGGCGAGGTCGAGCGATGACGCCATCCGGATCGCCACGTCCTCCGCGTGCTGTGCGTCGAGCCGGTCGAACGGCCTGCGCGAGGCTCCGCGCAGAAACGTCACCACCCCGTGGTCCCGACCGCGGCTGCGGAGCAGCACGCACATCCCGTGCACCGTTTCGGCGGGCCAGGAACGGTGCTGTGCCCAGCCCTCGACCTCGGCCCCGCCGACGCTGGTGCGCACGGTGCCGCCCCGCTCCAGGCACTGGGACGCCGGGTGCCGGTCGTCGTAGGGGGCGGGGACCGCGCCCGCGGCCACCGCAGCGGTGTGCCCGCCGCCCGGCGCGGGGCTCCGTGCGGCGCGGATCAGCCGGCGGCCGTAGGCCAGGTCCACGAAGGCGTGGTCGGCGAAGCCGGCGAGCGCGAAGTCCAGTTGGAGCGCGGCGGCCTCGCGCGGGTCCTCGCACTCCGCCGCGGCTCTGGCGGCCCGCTGGAGCTGGGCGTCGCGGAAACGGGACCGGGAGGCGCGCTGCTCGGCGAGCTTGCTCTCGGTGACGTCCTGGAAGATCCACGCGACACCGAGCGGCACCGGCTGCTCGGCCAGCGGCGAGCCCAGGCGCAGAAAGCCGCTGCGCCAGCAGCGCCGGGAGTGCGGTACGCCGCCGGAGCCCGACTCGCTGCCGGATGTCCGCAACGTGACCCACATGTCGGCGAGTTCGGCGGTCGGCCCGTCCGCCATCACGTGCTGGATCGCCGCCTCCAGCTCCTCGGCGCCCGCGCGCAGCACCTCGCCGAGCGGACGGCCCAGCAGCGCCGAACGGCTCATCCGCAGCGAGCGCACGGCGCGCAGATTGACCACCGCCGGGCGCAGATCGACGTCCAGGATCACCACGCCCCAGGGCGCGTCGTCCAACAGCACCTCGCTGAGCGCGAGAGTGCGCTCAAGGTCGACCTGGGTGTGCACCTCGCTGAACGCGCAGTACACACCCGCGGGGACGCCGTCCGCGTCCCGCACACCGGCGGACTGGGTGCGCACCAGGACCCGGCCGCCGCCCTTGGTGACCAGCGCGAACTCGTGCACCTGCCGGTCCGGGGAGTGCATCGCCGACAGCAGCCGCGACTCGACCTCGTCGGCGTCGGCGCCGAGCACCGCCCAGCCGCCGAGCCCGCGCCGGCCGACGGCCTCCTCGGGGGTCCAGCCCAGGATGCGCTCGGCCTCGCGGTTCCAGTGGGTGACGCTGCCCTCGGCGTCGAAGGCGCAGAGCGCGGCATCCATGCCGTCCAGCAGTGCGGCGAGCAGGACCGCGCCCTTGGCCTGCTCCTCCTGCTCGCGCTCGTCGCGGGCCGTGAACTCGCCCTCGGAGGGGGTCTCACCGGCCTCCGCCCGGCTGCGTGCCCGGGCACGTCCGCCACGGCCCTGGCGCGCCCGTTTGCCGGCCGGACCCGACTGGGTCTCGGACATATCTGATTGAGCAGCCATGGCTGGCACCCCCGCTCGAAGTGGCCGTACGTCGTCGTACGGCCGGTACGCACCGTGCGCTTCTCCCCGTGGACCGTGACCGTCCTTCACGCACTCGATCATTCAACGCGAAAGTGACTCAGGACACATCGTCTTCGACCAAATTGTTGCACCCCCGAAATCCTGTTGCCGGGTGTGATTTCACGGGTCTAGCGTGATGGGTACACGAGAAGGGAGGTGGTTCCGGAGTGATGAAGAACCGGACGCGTGAGGTGACTGCGGCCTAGGGGCCGAGAGTCGCGCACAGCGCAGGTCGGAGCCCCTTCCGGCCAATTCAGAGCAGTCACCCGACCCGCGGTGCCGTCGGCAGGTCCGACCGGCCCCCGCAGCCCGGATCCGTCCGGAGCGCGGGGAGTGGCCCGCGGGTCGTCTGCTGTCCCGGTGCGGCCCTCGGTTTTCAGCCCTTGTCGGCCCCGCCCGGTTTGGCCGGACCCTTCCCGGCCGCGCCCTTCCCGGTCGTGCCCTTCCGGGCCGGACCCTTCCCGGTCGCGCCCTTTCCGGTCGCACCAGTCCTCCCCGCGCCCGTACCGGCCCCGTGCAGCGCGGCTTCCGCGGCGCTGTTGCTGATTCTGATCAGCAGCGCCACCAGGAGCCAGTTGGCGACCGCGGAGGATCCGCCCTGGGCCAGGAAGGGCAGCGCCTTGCCGGTCAGCGGCACCAGGCCGGTCACCCCGCCCACCACCACGAAGACCTGCAGGGCCAGGGTCACCGAGAGCCCGAACGCGAGCAGCTTGCCGAACGGGTCCCTCGCCACCAGCGCCGTGCGCAGCCCGCGCTCGACCAGCAGCGCGTACAGCAGCAGCACCAGCGTCACGCCGAGCAGCCCCAACTCCTCGCCCACCGTGGTGAGGATGAAGTCGCTGCGTCCGGCGAACCTGATCAGCCACGGCTGTCCCTCACCGAGGCCGGTGCCGGTCAGCCCGCCGGTGGCGAAGCTGAACAGGGCCTGCGCGGGCTGGTCGGAGACGATCCCGGCGGGGCGCTCGTCCGGCGGCAGGTATATCGCCAGCGGGTTGAGCCAGGCCGTGACGCGGCCCTTGACGTGCGGCTCCAACGAGCCGACGACGAAGGCGCCGACCGCTGCCATCGCCACCCCGAAGAGCACCCAACTGGTGCGGTGCGTCGCCATGTAGAGCATCGCGACGAAGACGCCGAAGAAGATGAGCGAGGTGCCCAGGTCCCGTTCGAAGACCAGCACCAGCAGGCTGAGCACCCACACCACCACGACCGGGCCCGCGTTGCGCCCGCGCGGCAGCGTCACGCCGAACGCCCGGTGGCCGGCGAGGGCGAGGGCGTCCCGGTTCGCCGTGAGGTACGCGGCGAAGAAGATCACGATCATGATCTTCACGAACTCGCCGGGCTGGAGGGAGAGCGGGCCCACGAAGATCCAGCGCTTGGCGCCGTACCGGTCGCCGGAGAAGAAGGCCGGCGCCATCAGCAGCACCAGCGCCACCGACATCACGAGATACGGGTAGCGCTGGAGCACCCTGTGGTGGCGGACGACCGCGAGCAGCAGCACGAGTCCGACGGCGCCGACGGCCGACCAGAGCGCCTGCCCCGCGGCGACCTCCTCGCCGCCGTACTCGCGCACGTAGGAGTGGTCGAGCCGGGAGAGGAGCAGCAGTCCGAGACCGCTGAGCAGGACGGCCAGCGGCAGCAGCAGCGGATCGGCGCACCGGGCGAAGCGGCGCACCGCGAGGTGGGCGAGGAGCGCGAGCGTCGAGAGGCCGAGCACGTACGGGAGGTACCCGGAGGGCAGCCTGCCCTCCAGCGCGAGGCCCGCGCCGGCGTGGCCGCCCGCCGCGATGGCGACGGCGAGAACGAGCAGCGCCAGCTCGGCGCGGCGGCGTCCGGCGCTCAGCCGACGCGCGAACTCCCGCTCGCCGTCCGCCTCCCCGTCGCCGTACGTCTCCCTGTCGCCGTACGTCTCCCCGTCGCCGTACGTCTCCGGGTCGCCGTGCGTCTCCGGGTCGCCGTACGTCTCCGGGTCGTGGTGCGCAGCCCGGTCGTGGTGCGCGGCCCGGTCGTGGTCCGTGGCCCGGTCGTGGCCGGGCGGTTGGGCGCCTTCGGGGCGGTGCTCGTCGGCGGGCTTCCGGGGACGGGCGTGCTCGGGCCCGTGACCTCGGTCGGTCTGCTGGGTCTCCTCGGGCCTGGTCGTCACTGTCGCGCCGGCAGCGCTCCGCGCGCCCGCTCCCCCGCCCTTCGCCGTCGACACCCGGTAGCGGTGTTCCTGGTCACCCGAGAGTCCTGGTCACCCGGTCGCGGCCACGAGGCCGTCCGACGGACCGGTAGACGTCGGTGGGGGCGGCGAGGTTGCGCCGGGCGCGCCACAAGTCCGAAGCGGGTGCGGTACGCGCCGGTACGGCCGGAAAGCGACGCCCCGCAACGGCGCCCCGCGGTCCGCGGCGGCGCCGCGCCCGCCCACGTCCCGAGCCCCCCGCAACGCGTCCGCGGGGCGTACGGCGTCAGGGGCACAGGCGCTCGACGTGCCAGCCGTCCGCGGTGCGCCGGTAGCGCAGCCGGTCGTGCAGCCGGTTCTCCCGGCCCTGCCAGAACTCCACCGCGTGCGGCACGACCCGCACACCGCCCCACTGCGGCGGCACCGGGACATCCTCGCCCTCGGGGTAGCGGGCGGCCAACTCGGCGTACAGCTCGTCGAGTTGCTGCCGGGAGGCGACGGTGGAGGACTGCTCGCTGGCCCAGCAGCCGAGCTGGGACCCGTGCGGCCTGGTGCGGAAGTAGGCGGTGGTCTCCGCCCGGCCGACACGTTCGGCACGGCCCTCGACGATCACCTGGCGGGCCACCGCGTGCCACGGGAAGAGCAGTGAGACGTACGGGTTCGCGGCCAGCTCGCGGCCCTTGCGGGAGCCGTAGTTGGTGAAGAAGACGAAGCCGTCGCCGCCGTACTGCTTGAGCAGCACCGTGCGGGAGCTGGGGCGGCCCTGGTCGTCGGCGGTGGAGAGCACCATGGCGTTCGCCTCGTGCAGACCGCTCTCGGCGGCCTGCCCGAACCAGCGGCCGAACTGCTCGATCGGGTCCTGGTCGAGGTCGGACTCGGCGAGGCCGACCTCGCGGTAGTGGGCACGCATCGCGGCCGGGTCGAGCGACCGGCGGGCGGGGCCGGAGGAGCTCCGGGCGGTGTCGGAGCCCTCTGCGCCGGAGTCGGTCGCGGGGCGGCCGGCGGAGCCGTGGTCGGGGCTCGCGGCAGGGTCGGCGGGGTTCACGTCACGAGGAGGCACGGGCATATCTTGCAGCATCGCCGTGGCTGGCGGACGCTGAGTCTGCCCACTCTTCCGCCGCCGTACACCAGCCGTCGAAGAACCCCGCACTGTGCCGCTTCTCACGCTTCCCCGCATGTGACGAAGGCGCCAAAATCACGGACACGAGAGCTGTGGGAGTCGTACAGCACGCAACGTCGTGCCGCGCTCCGCCGAACGCCGAGAGACCCGTGCCGACCAGGGCCGACCGAAGGAGCACCTGCGCAGAACCGAACAGCCGTGGTGCCTCGCGTCCGATCGCCGCTCGACCCATAAGCCTGTTTCCGCGCCCGTCGTGGAAACCGCTGTCACAAGGAGCTGCCTGATGTCCGACTTCGTACCCGGGCTCGAAGGAGTCGTCGCGTTCGAGACGGAGATCGCCGAACCGGACAAGGAGGGCGGCGCGCTCCGCTACCGGGGCGTCGACATCGAGGACCTGGTCGGGCACGTCTCCTTCGGCAATGTGTGGGGCCTGCTGGTGGACGGGAGCTTCGACCCCGGGCTGCCGCCCGCCGAGCCGTTCCCGATCCCGGTGCACTCCGGCGATGTCCGGGTCGATGTGCAGTCGGCGCTGGCCATGCTCGCCCCGGTGTGGGGGCTGCGGCCCCTGCTGGACATCGACGCCGAACAGGCCAGGGACGATCTGGCCAGGGCCGCGGTGATGGCGCTGAGCTACGTCGCGCAGTCGGCGCGCGGGGCCGGCCAGCCGATGGTGCCGCAGCGCGAGATCGACAAGGCGGACACCGTGGTCGAGCGGTTCATGCGGCGCTGGCGCGGCGAGCCGGACCCCCGGCACGTGGCGGCGGTCGACGCCTACTGGACCTCCGCGGCGGAGCACGGCATGAACGCCTCCACCTTCACCGGCCGGGTGATCGCCTCCACCGGCGCGGACGTGGCGGCGGCGCTCTCGGGCGCGGTCGGTGCGATGTCCGGGCCGCTGCACGGCGGCGCGCCCTCCCGGGTGCTGGGCATGATCGAGGAGATCGAGCGCACCGGCGACGCCGAGGCGTACGTCAAACAGCAGCTCGACCGGGGCGAGCGGCTGATGGGCTTCGGCCACCGCGTCTACCGTGCGGAGGACCCGCGGGCCCGGGTGCTGCGGCGTACCGCCAAGGAGCTGGGCGCGCCGCGCTACGAGGTCGCCGCGGCGCTGGAGCAGGCCGCGCTCTCCGAGCTGCAGGCACGGCGTCCGGACCGGGTGCTGGCGACGAACGTGGAGTTCTGGGCCGCGATCGTGCTGGACTTCGCCGAGGTGCCGGCGCAGATGTTCACCTCGATGTTCTCCTGCGCGCGCACCGCGGGCTGGTCGGCGCACATCCTGGAGCAGAAGCGCACCGGCCGACTGGTGCGTCCCGCCGCCCGCTACGTCGGCCCCGGCACCCGGGACCCGCGCACCATCGGCGGGTACGACGCGCTGGTGCGCTGAGGCGCCGACCCGGCGCACACCCCGTGGCGCCCGTCGTCAGGACCCCTTCCCGGTCCGGCGGCGGGCGTCGCGCGTCTGCGGGGCGGGCTGCCGGCGGCCGGCGGGTTTGCGGCCGGCCGGTTTGCGCACTGCTTCCTCCAGCAGTACGGCCCACTGGTCGACGACGCGTGCGCGGCGGGTGGAGTCGTCGGTGAGGAGGTTGGCCAGGCCGAGCCCGCGCGCCATGTCGAGCAGGCCCTGCACGGACTCCCGCACGCCGGGCACGCTCTCGTCCGCGTCGAGCAGGGCGACGGCCATCCGATGGGTCTCCCGGCCGATGCGCGCCTCCAAGTCGGTGACCCGCGGGCCGAGTTGGGGCTCGTGCGAGGCGGCGACCCACAGGTGGAGGGCGGCGCGGAAGAGCGGTCCGGTGAAGAGTCCGACGATCGCCTCGACGGCCTCCGCGACGGAGGCGGGGCGCGGCAACTCCCGCAGTACGAGCGAGCGTTGCTCGGCGACGTACTCAACCGCTCCGGTGAACAGGTCCTCGCGGGTGGGGAAGTGGTGCTGGGCGGCCCCGCGGGAGACTCCGGCGTGTTCGGCGACCACGCTCACCGTGCTGCCCGACCAGCCGCGCTCGGCCAGGCAGGTCACCGCGGACTCCAGCAGCCGCTGCCGGGTGAGGCGGCTGCGGTCCTGTTTGGGAGGTGTCACCGCGCCCATGGTGGGTCCCGTCGTTCGAGGAAGGCCGTCATGCCCTCGCGGGCCTCGTCGGAGGCGAAGAGCCGCGAGGACAGTGCGACGAGACTATCCGCCTCGCGGTCGAAGGCGGCCAGCACCTCTGCGATGACCAGGCGTTTCGCCTCCGCCAGCGCCTGCGGGGCGCAACGGCGCAGCGCGTCGGTGATGCCTTCGAGCAGAGTGTCGACCTCGGCGTGGACATCGCTGAGCAGACCGATGCGGTGGGCCTCGGCGACGTCGAACACCTCGCCCGTGAGGTAGTAGCGGCTCGCCGCCCGGGGATCGAGCCGGGGCAGCAGGGTGAGCGAGATGACGGCGGGCGCGACGCCGAGGCGCACCTCGCCGAAGGCGAAGCGGGAGGCGACGGAGCCGACGGCGATGTCGCAGGCGCCGACCAGTCCGAGGCCGCCGCCGCGGGCGTGGCCGTCGACCCGGGCGATGACCGGCTTGGGCAGCTCGACGATGGTCCGCAGCAGCCGTACCAGCGCCTCCGGGGTGGAGGTGGGGTCGGTGAGGTCGGCACCGGCGCAGAAGGTGTTGCCGGTGTGGCTGAGGACGACGGCCCGTACGTCCTCGGAGCCGGCCGCCCCGGTCAGCTCGGAGTGCAGCTGCTCCATCAGGTCGCGGGAGAGCGCGTTGCGGTTCCTCGGCGAGTCCAGGGTCAGAGTGCGGATGCCGCGCGCGTCCGCGCGGTGGACGAGTGCGGGCATGGCGGGGGCCAACTCCGTTTCGTTCGGGGGCGGTTGACGGGATCGGGCGGGTGGCGGGGTCGGGCGGGTGGCGCGGGGCACAGTGGCCGTATCGGGTGTGCGGTGCGAGCAGGCGGTGCGGTGCGGGCGGTGCGGGCGGTGCGGGCGGCGGTCAGTAGGACTTGGGCAGGCCCAGGCTCTGGTGCGAGACGTAGTTGAGGATCATCTCGCGGCTGACGGGTGCGATCCGGGCGACCCTGGCGGCGTTGAGCAGCGTGGCCAGGCCGTACTCCGTGGCGAGGCCGTTGCCGCCGAGGGTGTGCACCGCCCGGTCGACGGCGTTGACGTTGGCCTCGGCGGCTGCGTACTTGGCCATGTTGGCCGCCTCGCCGGCACCCGCGTCGTCGCCCGCGTCGTAGAGCAGAGCCGCCTTGAGCGTCAGCAACCTGGCGCTCTCCAGCTCTATGTGGGCCTGGGCGAGCGGGTGGGCGATGGCCTGGTGGGCGCCGATCGGCTCCTTCCACACGGTGCGCACCCGCGCGTACTCCACCGCTCTGCCGAGCGCGTAGCGGCCCATGCCGAGGGCGAAGGCGGCGGTCATGATGCGCTCGGGGTTGAGCCCGGCGAAGAGCTGGAGCAGACCGGCGTCCTCGTCCCCCACCAACGCGTCGGCGGGCAGCCGGACTTCGTCCATCACCAGCTCGAACTGCTTCTCGGGGGCGGCGAGTTCCATCGGAATGTGGTGGTGTTCGAAGCCGGGGGTGTCGCGCTCCACCACGAACAGGCACGCCTTCAGCTTGCCGGTCCTGGCGTCCTCGGTGCGGCCGACGATCAGTGTGGCGTCGGCGATCTCCACACCGGAGACGAAGACCTTGCGCCCGGTGAGCAGCCACTCACCGGTGTCCGGATCGCGGCGGGCGGTGGTGGTGATGCGGTGCGCGTTGGAGCCCGCGTCCGGTTCGGTGATGCCGAAGGCCATCTTGCGGCTGCCGTCGGCCAGCCCCGGCAGCCAGCGCTCGCGCTGCTCGTCGGTGCCGAAGCGGGCGATCACCGTGCCGCAGATCGCCGGGGAGACGATCAGCATCAGCAGCGGACAGCCCGCAGCCCCCAACTCCTCCAGGACGAGCGAGAGTTCGACCATGCCACGGCCGCCCCCGCCGTACTTCTCGGGCAGATTGACGCCGAGGTAGCCGAGCGCGCCGGCCTCGCTCCACAGTTCGTCGGTGTGCTCACCCTCGCGGGTTACGCGCTCGAAGTAGTCGCGCCCGTAGCGGTTGCCGAGGGCGGCGACCGCGGCGCGCAGATCGCGCTGCTCGTCGGTCTCCAGAAGTGCGTGTGCGGATACGGGAGTTGTGGCCATCAGCGTCGGTTCTCCTCGGTTGCACGGGCGGAAGGTGGACCGGTCGGTACGGGTCAGGTGCGCGGCGGCCGGACCGGCGGCACGTCTCCGGAGGGGGCGTCGCCGGAGGGGGCACGGTCCGTGGGTGCGGGTGCGGGTGCGGGTGCGGGTGCGGCGGTCGGCGCGTCGTCCGCGGGGACGTCCGCGGGGACGTGCGCCGTCTCGTCCTCGGGGGCGTCCTCGGGGGTCGGTGGGCCGACCACCGCCAGGAGGGTGCCCACCTCGACCTGGTCCCCGACGGCGACGTTCAGCGCGGTGAGCGAACCGCCGGCGGGGGCCGCGACGAGATGCTCCATCTTCATCGCCTCCAGCCACAGCAGCGGCCGGCCGGCCTCCACCGGCCCGCCCACCGCGAGCCCGTCGGCGATCCGGGTGACCGTGCCGGGCATCGGCGCCAGCAGCGAACCCGGCTCGGTGCGGGTGCTCGCGTCGGGGAAGCGGGAGACCTCGGTGAACGTCCAGGAGCCGAGTGCGCTGTCCACGCAGCGACTGCCGTCCGGGTACCGGGCGACGGTGAACCACCGCCGTACGCCTTCGAGTTCGAGTTCGACCCGGTCCGGATCGGCGTGCAGCAGCACCGTGCCCGGGTGGCCCGGCGCCCGCAGCCCGTCCCGGCCCAGCCGGTAGTCGACCGCGAACTCCTCGTCGTCCGGGCGGAGTCGGTAGCAGCGCCGCTGCGGCTGCGCCCGCACGTTGCGCCAGCCGCAGCCCACTCCCGCCACCGCGCCGGAACCGGACCGAACAGTGGTGCCGAACCGGGAGCGGCCCTGTGCGTCCGCCAGCGCCAGCGCCAACGCGGCGGTGTCCGCGCCGACTTCGCCGCTCGCGGCGCGCTCGCCCGGAGCGCGGAGCAGCGCCGTGAGGTGGCGGTCGTAGAAGCCGGTGTCGGGTGCACCGGCGAGGAACTCCGGATGCTGCAGCGTGGCGACGAGCAACTCCCGGTTGGTGACCGGCCCGTGGAGGCGCGCCGCGGCGAGCGCACCCGCCAGCTTGCGCACCGCGGCCTCCCGGGTCGGCGCGTGGGCGATCACCTTGGCGAGCATCGGGTCGTAGTACGGGGTCACGGTGTCGCCGTCGACGACCGCCGAGTCCACCCGCAGTCCGGGCAGTAGGGGCAGTTCGAAGCGGTGCACCGTGCCCACGCCCGGCTGCCAGTCGCGGGCCGGGTCCTCGGCGTAGAGCCGCGCCTCCACGGCGTGCCCGGTGGGCGGTGGCGGCTGTGCGGGCAGCGACTGCCCCTCGGCGACGGCGAGTTGGAGGGCGACAAGGTCGACGCCGTGGACCGCTTCGGTGACCGGGTGCTCCACCTGGAGGCGGGTGTTCATCTCCAGGAAGTACGGCCGCCCGTCGGGCGCGAGCAGGAACTCCACGGTGCCGGCGCCGGTGTAGCCGACCGCGCGGGCGGCCCGTACGGCGGCGGCGTGCAACTGCTCGCGCAGCTCCGGCTCCAGCCCTGGGGCCGGAGCCTCTTCGACGACCTTCTGATGCCGGCGCTGCACCGAGCAGTCCCGGGTGCCCAGTGCCCAGACGGTGCCGTGCGCGTCGGCGAGGATCTGCACCTCGACGTGGCGTCCGCGCTCGACCAGCGGCTCCAGGAAGACCTCGCCGTCCCCGAACGCGGCTGCCGCCTCCTGGGCGGCAGCCCCCAACTCGCCTTCCAGCGCGGCCGGTTCGCGCACCGCACGCATTCCGCGGCCACCGCCGCCGGCTGCCGCCTTCACCAGCAGCGGAAAGTCCCGCTCGGTGACGGCGGCCGGGTCCAGCGGTTCCAGCAGCGGTACGTCGGCGGTGCGCATCAGCTCCTTGGCGCGGGTCTTGACGGCCATCGCCCGGATCGCCGACGGCGGCGGACCCACCCACAACAGCCCTGCCTCCCGCACCTGTTCGGCGAAGTCGGCGCTCTCGGAGAGAAAGCCGTAGCCGGGGTGCACGGCGTCGGCGCCGGCCGTGAGCGCCGCCCGCACCAGCAGATCGCCGCGCAGATAGGTGTCGGCGGGGGCGTCTCCGGCGAGCCGCACCGCGGCGTCGGCCTCCAGGGTGTGCGCGGCCCGGGCGTCGGCGTCGGAGTGCACGGCGACGGTGGTGATGCCGAGCTCACGGCAGGTGCGGAAGACCCGCCGGGCGATCTCGCCGCGGTTGGCGACGAGGAGGCACTGGATCGAAGATGTGCTCACTGCTGCTGCCCCTCACATCCGGAAGACGCCGAAACCGCCCCGCACACCGCGCACTTCGGCGGTGTGGATCGCGGAGAGGCAGATGCCGAGTACGGTCCTGGTGTCGCGCGGGTCGATGACCCCGTCGTCGTAGAGCCGGCCGGAGAGGAAGTGCGGCAGCGACTCGGACTCGATCTGCTGTTCGACCATCGCCCGCAGCCCGGCGTCGGCCTCCTCGTCGTACGGCTTCCCCTTGGCGGCGGCCGACTCGCGCATCACGATCGACAGCACCCCGGCGAGCTGCTGGGGGCCCATCACCGCGGACTTGGCGCTCGGCCAGGCGAAGAGGAAGCGGGGGTCGTAGGCCCGGCCGCACATGCCGTAGTGGCCCGCGCCGTAGGAGGCGCCCATCAGGACCGACAGGTGGGGCACCCGGGAGTTGGAGACGGCGTTGATCATCATCGAGCCGTGTTTGATGATGCCGCCCTGCTCGTACTCGGTGCCGACCATGTAGCCGGTGGTGTTGTGCAGAAAGAGCAGCGGGATGTCGCGCTGGTTGGCCAGTTGGATGAACTGGGTGGCCTTCTGCGACTCCTCGCTGAAGAGCACACCGCGGGCGTTGGCGAGGATGCCGATCGGATAGCCGTGCAGCTGCGCCCACCCGGTGACCAGGGACGATCCGTACCTCGCCTTGAACTCGTCGAAGTCCGAGCCGTCCACGATCCGCGCGATCACCTCGCGCGGGTCGAAGGGTGTGCGGAGGTCGCCGGGCACGATGCCGAGCAGCTCCTCCTCGTCGTGCCTCGGCGGTTCGGCGGCGGGCGGATCGGCGTGCGCCTTGCGCCAGTTCAGACGTGCGACCACGCGCCGGGCGCGGTGCAGGGCGTCCGGCTCGTCCAGCGCGAAGTGGTCGGCCAGGCCCGAGGTGCGGGCGTGCATGTCGGCGCCGCCGAGCTCCTCGTCGTCGGCCTCCTCGCCGGTGGCCATCCGCACCAGCGGCGGGCCGCCGAGGAAGACCTTGGAGCGCTCCTTGACCATGATCACGTGGTCGGACATCCCCGGGATGTACGCGCCGCCGGCGGTGGAGTTGCCGAAGACGACGGCGACGGTGGGGATGCCGGCGGCGGAGAGCCGGGTGAGGTCCCGGAAGAGCGCGCCGCCGGGGATGAAGATCTCCTTCTGGCTGGGCAGGTCGGCGCCGCCGGACTCGACGAGGCTGATGCACGGCAACCTGTTGGCGTGCGCGATCTCGTTCGCCCGCAGCGCCTTCTTCAGCGTCCACGGGTTGCTGGCGCCGCCGCGCACCGTCGGGTCGTTGGCGGTGATCAGGCACTCGACGCCCTCCACCACCCCGATACCGGTGACCAGCGAGGCGCCGACGGTGTAGTCGCTGCCCCAGCCGGCCAGCGGCGACAGTTCGAGGAAGGGGGTGTCGGGGTCGAGCAGCAGCTCGATGCGCTCCCTGACCAGCAGCTTGCCGCGCTCCCGGTGGCGTTTGACGTACTTCTCGCCGCCGCCGGCCAACGCCTTGGCGTGCTCGGCGTCCAGCTCGGCGAGGCGTACGAGCATGGTTTCGCGGTGGGCGCCGTACTCGGGGTCGGCCGGGTCCAGCGCGGATGCCAGCACGGTCACAACAGCACCTCCGGGATGTCCAGTTCACGGGCGCGCAGCCATTCGCCGAGGGCCTTGGCCTGCGGGTCGAAGCGGGCCTGTGCGGCGACGCCCTCCCCCAACAGCCCCGCGACGGTGAAGTTCAGCGCGCGCAGATTCGGCAGCACATGGCGTACGACCTCCAACTGCGCCGTCTCCGGCAGGAGTTGGCGCAGCCGCTCGACGGTGAGCGTGTGGGCGAGCCAGCGCCAGCCGACGTCGTCGCGCGCCCAGAGACCGATGTTGGCGTCCCCGCCCTTGTCGCCGGAGCGCGCGCCGACGACCCGGCCGAGCGGCGCACGCCGGCAGGGGCCGTCCGGCAGCGGCTCCGGCAGCGCCGCGCCCGGCGCCTCGCGCACCTCGCCGGTGACGGGCGGCAGCGGCGCGGACTGCCGTGTCCCGTCCGGGAGCACGACCGTGTGCGGCACCTCCTCGACCGGCACCCGTGCGCTGCGGAACACCCCGTACGGGCTCGCCCGGCCCGGCGGCGCGGTGACGTGGAAGCCCGGGACGCTGCCGAGCGCCAGCTCGATCGCCGCGCCGCTGACCGCACGGCCGACCCGCTCGGGATCGGTGTCCCGCACCACCAGCCGCAGCAGCGCCGCGGCCTCCTCCTGCACCGCCGCGTCGCGGTGGTCGGTACGGGCCAGAGTCCAGCGCAGCTCGGCCGGCTCCCGGCCGCGCAACTCGGCGGCCACCTGCGATTTCAGCCAGGCCGCCTTCGCCTCGATGTCCAGGCCGGTCAGCACGAAGGTCACCTCGTTGCGGTGGCCGCCGAGCGCGGTGAGGCCGACCTTGAGCGTCGGCGGCGGCGGCTCGCCGCGCACCCCGTCGACACGGACCCGGTCGGGCCCGTCCTCGGTGAGACGCACGGTGTCCAGCCGGGTGGTGACATCGGGTCCGAGATAGCGAACGGGCCCGGTTTCGTAGAGGAGTTGGGCGGTGACCGTACCGGTGGTGACGGCGCCGCCGGTGCCCGGATGCTTGGTGATGACGCTGCTGCCGTCCGCGTGGATCTCGGCGAGCGGGAAGCCGAGTCGGCGCGCCGCGAGCGGGTTCTCGGCGCTGTCCAGCTCGGTGAAGAACGCGTAGTTGCCGCCGGTGGCCTGGGTGCCGCACTCCAGGACATGGCCTGCGACGGTGGCGCCGGCCAGCTCGTCCCAGTCGCCCAGCTCCCAGCCGTGATGGGCCGCCGCCGCGCCCGTCACCATGGCGGCGTCGGTGATCCGGCCGGTCACGACGAGGTCGGCACCGGCCCGCAGCGCGGCGGTCACCCCGGCGCCGCCGAGGTAGGCGTTGGCGGTCAACACGCCCTCGCCCCAGCCTCGTTGGAGCAGATCGTCACCCTCGACCCGGGCGATGCGGACCGGCACCCCGAGGCGTTCGGCGAGCGCGCGGACCGCCTCGGCGAGACCGGCCGGGTTGAGCCCACCGGCGTTGGTGACCAGCTTGACGTCCCGCTCGCGAGCGAGCACCAGCGTCTCTTCCAACTGCCGGACGTAGGTCCGCGCCCAGCCGCGCTCCGGGTCCTTCAACCGGTCGCGGCCGAGGATGAGCATGGTCAGCTCGGCCAGGTAGTCCCCGGTCAGCACGTCGAGCGGACCGCCTTCGAGCATCTCGCGCATCGCGTCGAAGCGGTCGCCGTAGAACCCGGAAGCGTTGCCGATACGCAGCACGTCGGTTCCTCCTCGGTGGACGCCCGGTCAGCGTGACAGCCGGAGAAGAAACAATCAAGCGTGCTTGTTCTTTTGTTTCACGGACACCGCCCCGCTCCGCGCGGCCTGTTCTCCTGGTTCGGCACCGCTCGCTCCGTGCGACCCGTTGACCTCTCGCGGTGCCCGCGCGGGGCCGGGCCGCCGCACCGGGAGCCCCGCCTCAACGCCCCTCGCGCAGCTCCCACGCCCGGTGGCCCTGCAACTCGGTGAGCCGACGGACCACCACGATCGTCAGGATCAGCAGGGGAATCCAGAGCAGGTTGAGCACGATCGCCCAGTCGGCCATCGAGATCATCAGATCGAAGTCGACGAGGTTGGCCTCCCGGTCCGGCGCCCCCTCCATCGCCGCCGCGACCCCGTAGAGCCCGAGCCCGGCGAAGCCGCTCACCACGTACATCGCCCACCACCAGCGCAGCAGCACCTGGCCTTGCCACGCGTGCCCGGCGCTCCAACTGCGCAGATCCGACTCGTGGTCGGGGCCCCGGTGAAGCGAGGCGTGCCAGACGTCGCGGGCGATCTGGTAGGGAAGCACCCAGAAGGCGAGCGGAATGAACCAGCCGCCGACCGCCATCCCCGTCGAGTAGCGGCACTCCCCCGGCCTGAACGCCTCCGCGTTGCTCCGCACATGCCAGAACCAGGTGATCAGCAGCGCGATGAACACCAACAGCATCAGCGAGTCCAGGCCCATCAGCAGGCCGACGCTGCCCAGCACCGCGTCGATCTCCTCCCAGTCGGCCCAGTTCTTCTCCTTCCACTGCGAGATCTCGCCCGAGTGACCGGCGAAGGCGAGCACGATCCCGCACTTCAACGCGGTGTACAGGCCGAGCACCCAGTACAGCGCGGTGGCCCAGGCGTACGGCGAGCGCACCGCAGGCCGAGCACCGCCCCAGCCGGCCGGCACCGCGCGGTGCACACCGGAGGGCGGCGCGACGTAGTGGGCGCCCGCTCGTACGACGTGATCCGGCGGCACCGGCGCGGCAGGCGGCACCGGCGCGGCAGGCGGCACCGGCGCGGCAGGCGGCTCCGGCTGCGGCGGTACGGGCGAGGGCGGTACGGGCGGGACCGACGGCGTCTGTCGGGGCTGCGGGCGCGACGGTGGCCGGGACGGCGGGGGCGACTGCGACGGCCGGGCGGGCGCGCCGGTCTCCACCCGGGTGGGCGGGGGCGGTTGCGGCGCGACGGTCTCGTCCGCCGCCCCGGAGTCCGCCGCTCGGGAGGCGGCGGCTCGGGGGTCGTCCGCTGCTCGGGGGCCGGCGATTCGAGGGTCCGCGGCGCCGCGACGGCCGGGCCCGGCGCCCGAGCCGGGGCCGGCGTCGGCCGCTGCGGGGTCGGGGCCGGCGTCCGCTGCGGGGTCGGGGCCGGCGTCCGCCGGGCCGCCCTCGGGGCCTGCTGCGGTGGCGCCTTCGGGGACGGTCTCGTCGGCGCGCCAGACTCCCCGGGTCACCGCGTACTGCGCGATCCTCGCCACCTCGACCAGGGCCCGCGCGGGCAACCAGGGCTCCGAAGTGACGCCCGTCCCGGGCCCGTTGGCCGCGTGCTCGGCCAACTCGTCCACGAGAGCGTCGACTTCAGGACGGGCAGCGGCGTCCTTCGCCAGACATGCGGTGATAAGTGTGTGCAACTCCTGTGGCACATCGCTCAGTTCGGGCTCGTCCTGGACCACCGCGAACATCAACGCGTACTGGTTGGCGGTGTCGTCGATCGGGAAGGGCAGCCGACCGGTGGTCGCGAAGACGAGCACCCCGCCCAGACAGAACACGTCCGTCGCCGAGGTCACATGCCTGCCGAGCACCTGCTCGGGCGACATGTAGCCGGGCGAGCCGACCGAGGCGCCCGTACGTGTGAGGCCTCCGGTGGTGGAGGCGTCCACCAGCCGCGCGACACCGAAGTCGACCAGCCGAGGGCCGTCCACGCCCATCATCACGTTCGACGGTTTGAGGTCCCGGTGCACCAGCCCCGCCCCGTGCACCGCGTCCAGCGCCCGAGCCAGCCCCGCCCCCAGGGCAGCGGCGCTGCGCACGGGCAACGGGCCCTGGCCCGCGACGAGTTCCTGCAGGGAGGGGCCGGGCACGAACTCCGTGGCCACCCACGGCTCCCGCCCTTCCGCGCCCGGCTCCGAGTCGAGGACGCGCGCGGTCCACGGCGAGTCGACACGTCCCGCGTGCTCGATCTCCCGGACGAACCGCGCCCGGAAACCGTCCTCCCGCGAGGCGTCCGCACGGATCGCCTTCAGCGCGACCCGCTGCCCGCGGGCGTCCTGGGCGAGGTAGACCGTACCCATCCCGCCCTCGCCGAGCCGCGCCAACAGCCGGTACGGGCCGATCCGTTGCGGATCGACACTCCTGAGCGCCTGCACCGTGCTCCCCCTTCGCCCCCGGGCCCGGAACACTGTGCCCGCACCCCGAAAAGATCATCGCACCCGTCCAATGAAGCCAAAAGCCTCATGCGGGAGGGAAGAGGCGAGAAGACGGACACGCGACACGCCCCGGCCCAACACCCGGGCGCACACCGGCCGTTCACCCCGCCTCGCCCACACCCGCCGGCCCGCACGCCTTCACCCGTACCCCCGCCCGCACGTCTCCGCCCGATCGCCCGCACCCGTACGCCCGCACCCGTACGCCCGCAGGCCCGCACCCCGTGCGCAGTCACCCCGCAGTCGCCCCGCAGCCGACCGCCGGTCAGGCCGCCACGGGCTTGACCAGGCCCACCACGCCGTCCCCGTGGACGTCGGGCAGCGGAACGTAGCCCTGGCGGCGGTAGAGGGAGAGGTTGCGGTGGCTGGCGGCCCCGGTGGTCAGGACGATGCGGGCGCAGTCTCCGCCGGCCGACTCGGCCGCGCGCAGCAGCCAGCGCCCCACACCTCGTCCGCGCAGGTCGGGGGCGACGGCGAGCCGCCCCACGTGCAGGTCGGCGCCGTCGCGCCGGGTGCGGACCATGCCGAGGAGACGGCCGTGGCGCCAGAGGCCCGTCGTGTGCCAACCGCCCAGCCAGTCGCGGACATCGGCCGGTGACTCGTGGAGCGCCGGAATCGCCAGGGTGTCGTTGGCGATCGCCTCCTCCGTCCAGCAGCAGCGCTGGAGCACGGTCACCTCGTGCGCGTCGTCGGGGCGGAGCCGTCGCGCGTACGAACCGGGCAGCGGCCCTTCGACCGAGGTGGCGTGCGCCTGCTCCCGCATCGGCGTCAACGCCCTTGCGAGGTTTGCCAGTTCGACCAACAGACCGCGGGCGGCTTCCGCGTGGCGCGCCGCGGGCTCCAGCCGGTCGCCGGGCATGGCGTCCGCGATCCGCAGCGCCACGGTGGCCCCCAGCGGGACCAACCGCAGCGTCGTCACCACCTGCTTCGCGTGCTGGACCGCGCGGGTTCCGGCCGAGGTGTGGCCGTAGCTGACGAAGCCCACCGGCTTCCAGGCCCACTCGGGCCCCAGGAAGTCCAGGGCGTTCTTGAGCGTCGCGGGCATCCCGTAGTTGTACTCGGGCGTCACGACGACGAAGCCGTCCGCCTCGTCCACGATCCGGCTCCAGCGACGGGTGTGTTCGTGGTGGTGGACGCCGGTGGAGGGGTGCTCCTCCTCGTCGAGGAACGGCAGGTCGAGATCGCCGAGGGAGACGGGGACGAGGTCCACGCCCAGGCTCTCGGCGCTCGACCCGAGTGAGTCGGTCAGCCACTGCCCGACGAGCGGACCGAGCGCCCGGGGGCGGGTGCTGCACACCAGAACGAGGACACGGAGGCGTTTCATTGTCATGGAAATGAAATTAACCGGTAGCTTGGTTACATGTCAACGAACGAGGATGCTCCACCCGTC
Organism: Streptomyces sp. XM4193; assembly: GCF_023072595.1. Lineage (GTDB taxonomy): Bacteria > Actinomycetota > Actinomycetes > Streptomycetales > Streptomycetaceae > Streptomyces. The sequence continues at coordinate 150,632 of NZ_JALLGK010000003.1, read as the reverse complement.
GACTGGCTGACGTCCGAGGAGGAACGCGACTGGCGGGCGTATCTGCGCATGGTCACCGCCGTCCAGGTCCGCACCGCGCAGGACCTGGCCGAACTCGGCCTCTCCGAACCGGACTACGAGGTGCTCAGCACCCTGTCCGAGCACCCGGACGGCACCAGCCCGCTGCACGCGCAGGCGGCCAAGATGGGCTGGTCGCGCAGCCGGCTGTCGCGGCACACCTCCCGCATGGAGGCCCGCGGCCTCATCCGCCGCGACCCCGACCCGTCCGACGGACGCGGCTGCCTGCTCACCCTCACCGCGACCGGCCGGGACACCCTCCGGGAGGCCGCCCCCTCCCACGTCGCCTCCGTGCGCCGGCACTTCGTCGACCGCCTCACCCCCGACGAGCTCACCACCCTCGGCCGCATCGCACAGAAGCTCACCTCCGAGAGCTAGGCCCGCCCGAGCGCGGTCACCCCGCCCGAGCGCCGAGCACCGAACGCACCGAGCGCCGGACCCCGTCAACAGCCCCCTTCCTCACGGAAGTTCCTCGGCGCGGGTGGTGTGGAGGCCTTCGGCGAGGACCTCGGCCAGGTGGCGGCTGCGGAGGCCGGCGAGCTGCTGCAGCTGGGTGCGGCAGGAGTAGCCGTCCGCGAGGAGTTCGGTGCCGGGTTCGGCGGCGCGTACGGCGGGCAGCAGGGTGTCCTCGGCGCAGGCGGCGGAGACCTCGTAATGGCCCTTCTCGAAGCCGAAGTTGCCCGCCAGTCCGCAGCAGCCCGCGGACAACTGGCCGGTGAGGCCCGCGCGTTCGCGCAGTTCACGGTCGGCGCGGTCGCCGAGCACGGCGTGCTGGTGGCAGTGGTTCTGGCCGGCGACGGGCCGGTCCAGCCTCGGCGGCTGCCAGTCGGGGGCGCAGCTCTCCAGCGTCTCGGCGAACGTTCGCACCAGGCCGGCGAGTCGGGCGGCGCGCGGGTCGTCCGGCAGGAGTTCGGGCAGGTCAGTGCGGAGCGCCGCGGCGCACGGCGGCTCCAGTACGGCGACGGGCAGCCCGGCGCGGATCGCCGGCTCCATCACGTCCAGGGTGTGGGTCAACGTGGCGCGGGCCAGGTCGAGTTGACCGGTGGTGACGTACGTCAGCCCGCAGCAGACCGGTTTGGGCGGCACCGCGATCCGCAGCCCCGCGTCGTGGAAGACCTCGACCGCGGCCTCACCGGCTTCCGGGGAGAGGTGGTTGGTGAAGGTGTCCGGCCACAGCACGACCCGCTGTCCGTCGCCGTGCTCGCGGCGGTCCCCGCGCCCCCGCCACCGGCGGACGAAGGAGCGCGCGGCGACTTCGGGGATGTCGCGTTCCGGTGCGATTCCGCCCAGTCGTTTGGCGACGGCGGCCAGCGGGGTGCGGGCGAGCAGGTTGAGCAGCGGTGCGGCGCGCAGGACGTCGGTCAGGCGCAGCCAGAGCGGAAGCCGGCCCATCGCGTAGTGCGCTGCCGGACGCAGGCGTCCGCGGTAGCGCTGGTGCAGGAACTCGGCCTTGTAGGTGGCCATGTCGACGCCGACCGGGCAGTCGCTGCGGCAGCCCTTGCAGGACAGGCAGAGGTCGAGGGCCTCGTCGACCTCGTCGGACTGCCAGCCGTCCTTGACGACGTCGCCGGCGAGCATCTCGTGCAGCAGTCGGGCCCGGCCGCGGGTGGAGTGCTGCTCCTCGCCGGTGGCCCGGAAGGAGGGGCACATGACGCCCGCGCCCGCGCTGGTGTTCCGGCATTTGGCGACGCCCACGCAGCGGCGGACGGCGGCCGAGAAGTCGCCGCCGTCGTGCGGGTAGGCGAAGGCGGTCTCGGGCGGCGTGCGGGGCAGGACTTCGAAGCGGAGGTTCTCGTCCAGTCGGTGCGGGCGGGCGAGGATTCCCGGGTTGAGCATGTTCGTCGGGTCCCAGAGGTCTTTGAACTCACCGAAGACGCGCACGAGTTCGGGCCCGTACATGGTGGGCAGCAGCTCGGCGCGGGCCTGTCCGTCGCCGTGCTCGCCGGAGAGCGAACCGCCGTGCGCCACCACTGTCTTGGCCAGTTCGGTGCTGAACTTTCGGAATACAGCGATGCCCTGATCGCTCATCAGGTCGAAGTCGATCCGCACATGGATGCAGCCGTCGCCGAAGTGGCCGTACGGCAGTCCGCGCAGCCCGTACTCGGTGAGCAGCGCGCGGAAGTCCCGCAGATAGGCGCCGAGTCGGGCGGGCGGGACCGCGCAGTCCTCCCAGCCGGGCCACGCCTCGCTGCCGTCCGCCAGCCGGGTTCCGGTGCCGGAGGCGTCCTCGCGGATGCGCCACAGCGCGCGCTGGGCTGCGGGTTCGACGATCAGCGCGTGGTCGGTCGTGCCGTCCGAGGCCGCGGCGGTGCACAGCTGCTCGGCGGCGGACCGCGCGGCGCCCTCGTCGGATCCGCCCACCTCGACGAAGAGCCAGGCGCCGCCGCGCGGCAGCGAGGCGCGGGCGGAGGGGCCGACCAGATCGTTCGCCATGCCCTCGACGGTCAGCGGCCCGTGCGTCAGCAGTGCGGACGCCGCCTCGGCCGCGGCGGTCTCGTCCGGGTAGCCGAGCACCGCGAGCACCCGGGCGGCCGGGGTCTGCACCAGGGTGACCCGGGCCTCGGTGAGCAGCGCGAGGGTGCCCTCGCTGCCGCAGTGCGCACGTGCCCAGTTCTCGCCGTTCTCGGGCAGCAGGGCGTCGAGCGCGTAGCCGGAGATGCGGCGCGGCAGTTCCGGGAACCCGGTGCGCAGCCGGGCGAGTTCGCGCGCCACCAGTGCGGTGACCGGCTCCCGCAGCGCGGCCGGCACGCCCTCGCCGCCGGGTGCGAGGCGGGCGGGGGTGCCGTCGGCGGTGAGGACGTCGAGGTGCTGGACGTTGTCGGCGGTGGTGCCCCACGCGACGGAGTGCGCGCCGCAGGAGTTGTTGCCGATCATCCCGCCGAGGGTGCAGCGGCTGTGGGTGGAGGGGTCGGGCCCGAAGGTGAGGCCGTGGACGGAGGCCGCGTCCCGCAGAGTGTCGAGGATGACGCCGGGCTGCACGACGGCCGAGCCGGCGTGCGGGTCCAGGGAGAGGATGCGGTTCATGTACCGGGTGAAGTCCAGTACGACGCCGGTCCCCGTCGCCTGCCCGGCGATGCTGGTGCCCGCGCCGCGCGCCACGATCGGGGTGTCGTGCGCACGGCAGACGGCCAGCGCCGCGGCCACGTCCTCCGCGTCCCTGGGCGCGACCACACCGACGGGGACGCGGCGGTAGTTGGAGGCGTCCATCGTCATCAGGGCGCGACTCGCGGCATCGAACTCCACGTCGCCGCGCACGTTCTTCCGTAGCTCCGCTGCGAGATCCATCCCCACAGCGTGCACCCTCGCCACCGGCCGCACGCGGTATCCGGCGTCGCGCGTGTGATCCGTTCCGGCACTACTGCGCGGTAACCCCTTCGGCAGGTGCCCGGTCTCCGGACGAAATCGGCCAACCGGCAGAATACGCGGTTGGTGCATCGGCCAGCTGTGACTACGAGGGAATGAGTTCATGACCGCACGGATCAAGGGAGGCCAGGCAGCGACAGTCGTCGTACCGCTGCTCGCCGCCGTAATGCTCGTCCTCACCTGGGGGCGTGACCTGCCCGGAGTCATGATCGGCATCGCGGGCGTCGTGCTCGCCGGTGCCGTGTTGGCGGCCGTGCACCACGCCGAGGTCGTCGCCCACAAGGTCGGGGAGCCGTACGGCGCGCTGGTGCTCGCCGTCGCGGTGACGATCATCGAGGTGGCGCTCATCGTCACCCTGATGATGGACGGCGGGGAGAAGAGCGCCACGCTCGCCCGGGACACGGTCTTCGCGGCCGTGATGATCACCCTGAACGGCATCGTCGGCCTGTGTCTGCTGGTCGGCGCGCTGCGCCACCGGGTCGCGGTCTTCAACCCCGAGGGCACCGGCGCCGCGTTCGCCACCGTCGCCACGCTCGCCGGGCTGAGCCTGGTGCTGCCGACCTTCACCGAGAGCTCGCCCGGTCCGGCCTTCACCACCGGCCAGCTGGTCTTCGCGGCGGTCGCCTCGCTCGCCCTGTACGGCCTGTTCATCGCCACCCAGACGGCCAGGCACCGCGACTACTTCCTGCCCGTCACGCCCGAGGGCGAGGTCATCTCCTCCGAGGACGAGCACGCCGAGCCGCCGAGCGCCAAGGTCGCCTGGCAGTCGGTCGGCCTGCTGCTGGTCTCGCTGATCGCCGTCGTCGGTCTCGCCAAGGCGGTCTCGCCGGCCATCGAGTCCGGCGTCTCCGCGGCGGGCCTGGACGCGTCCGTGGTCGGCATCATCATCGCCCTGCTGGTCCTGCTGCCCGAGTCGATCGCCGCGGCCCGGGCAGCGCGCCGGGACCGGGTGCAGACCAGCCTCAACCTGGGCCTCGGCTCCGCGATGGCGAGCATCGGTCTGACGATTCCGGCCGTCACCATCGCCTCGATCTGGATGGACGGCCCGCTCCACCTGGGCCTGGGCGGCGTCCACATGGTGCTGCTGGCGCTCACCTTCGTCGTCGGCATCCTGACCGTCATCCCCGGCCGTTCGACCCCGCTCCAGGGCGGCGTCCACCTCTCGCTGCTCGCCGCGTACATCGCGCTGGCCGTCAGCCCCTGACCATCGTCGGATCGCGGCGCAGGCGCACCAGCCGCAGGCCGCGGGCCGCCGGCCGACTTCCGCGGACCGACCGCACCACGGCAGAGCCCCGCCGTCCCGTCACCCCCGACAGGACAGCGGGGCTCCGTCGTACCCGCCGGCGTCCCCCTGCGCCGACGGGCTCACCCGGCACCCCCGTACCGGGTGGCGTACGCCCGAGGTGGCCGCGGCGTACGTTCCGCACCGCGCGGGGCGTCCCGAACGGGCCGCGCCCGTACGCGGTCGTGCTGGGCGCGCCGACCGCACGCGCTGGTGGATGCGCGTGCTGGTCGGTGCGCACGGTGGTGGGTGCACGCGCCGGTCGGTGCGCGTGCCGATGGGTGCGCGTGGTCGGTGCGCACGGTGGTGGGTGCGCGGGATCAGATCGGCTTGGGGCACTTCCGGAGGGCGGCGGCCAGCTTGGCGGCCTCCGCCTTCTTCTTCGTGGCCTCGGCCTTGCGGCCCAGCTTCCAGAGCTTCTCGGCCTCGGCCTGGAGCGCGGCGATCTTCTTCGCCGTCTTCGCCCTGTCCTTGCAGACGGAAGCGGTCCCGAACTCCGCCGAATCGGACGCGGACACGGTGGACGCGGCAGGCGCGGCGTGGGCGGCGGGCGCGGTGAACGCGACCCCTCCGGCGAGCGCGGCGGTCAACAGCAGTGCGGATGCACGACGGCGCATGGTCTCTCCCCCTGAACTTCGTTTCCCCGACAAACAGTTGAGGTTGCGTCAGTTCTTCGCGACGCGTTCCTCCCCAACTGCTGCCCAAGACGTCACCCCGGTCCCGGCCGGTTGCAACAGCGACGTAACGACAGGTAACAGCGTTAGCACACAGGGGAGTTGACTTTCACCGTCCGTCATGAGCGGGGGCGCTGCGTCACTCCGACAACAGTTCGGCGGTGTGCAGGAAGCCCCGGCCCCACTCCTCCTCGCCCAGCGCGAGCAGATACAGACCGGTGGAGACACGTTCCGTGTACGCCCATTCCCAGACGGCGTCGGCCGCGACGCCGGTGGCCGCGGCGGCACCCAGGCAGGGGGAGCGCACCGTTCCCACCGGGTCCGGGGCGAGCGCCAACTCCCCGCACCCGTCCCGGAGTACGACTCCGAGGTCGTAGGCGGGGTCACCGACGAAGCCGTCCGGGTCGACGAAGACATGGCCCGGCTCCGCACCGCTGCGCGGTGTGCGCACGGCCAGGGCGTTGCCCGGGTGCGGGTCGCCGTGCACCACGACGGCGCGCCCCGGGTCCCACGCCTCGGCGCGCCTACGGGCGTACGTCCGTGCCCGTGCCACGACGCGCTCCGGGCAGGGACGGTCCAGCTCCTGCCACAACTGCTCGATCAGCGCGAGGAGTTCGGCCGCCTTCCGGTCCGCGGACGGTACGGCGTCCGCGGGCGGCGGCTGCCAGGCGCGGCGCAGGGTCGCGCACAGCACCTCGATCACCCACCGCGCACGGCCGGCCTCCCGCTGTCCGGACGCTGCCGCCCGCTCGTCGAGCGAGGGCCCCAGGGCCTCCAGCAGCGCGGCCCCACCGTCGGGATCGGACGCCAGCACCGCGACGTACCCCCGCCCCCGCGCCGCGGTGAGCGTGCGCAGTTCGTCGGCGAACCGCCCACCGGGCGGGGCGAGTTTGAGCACCGCCTCCTCGCCCGTTCCCCGCCGCCCCCGTACGACGTACGCCTCGCTGCCGCCCGGCAGTGCGGCCTCGGCGGTGAAGTCCCAGGCACGTTCGCACTCCCGGACGCGCCCCGCCAGCTCCGTGAGCCACCGTTCGCCCGCCGGCCCCGACCGCTCGACCTTGCTCCGCAGCAGATCGCTCACCACCGGCTCCCGCATCCCCCGCCACCCCCGTCCACATCACGCCGTCGCACCTTCGCGCATTCGCGCCGTTCGCGCCGTTCGCGCCGTTCGCGCCGTCGCCGTTCGGCCGCTTCCGCCGGGCAGCGTATCCAGCGGCCCACCACCCGCCCTGCACCTTCCCGGCACCGGGCGGCCGGGTCCGCACACGGCGCCGCTGCCTAAGCTCGGGGCATGCTCCTGTGGATCAACGGGCCGTACGGCGGCGGCAAGACGCAGACCGCGCACGAGTTGCACCGGCGACTGCCGGGCAGCGTCGTGTGCGACCCCGAGGAGGTCGGCTACGGCCTGCACCGGATGACGCCGCCCGCGCTGCGCGAGGACTTCCAGCACCTGCCGGCCTGGCGCAGCGGGGTCTTCGAGGTGCTGGACCTGGTGCTGCGCAAGCAGCGCGAGGAGGGACGGCCGGGACCGGTCATCGCCCCGATGACCGTGTACGAGCCGCGGTACTTCCGGGAGACGGTCGGACGGCTGCGCGAAGCGGGCCACGACGTACGGCACTTCGGGCTGCTCGCCGAACGCGGCACGGTGCTGGACCGGCTGAGCGGACGCGGGCTCGGCCGGGTCCTCGGCAGGCAGCGGGCGCTGCAACGGGAGAGCTGGGCGGTCGACCGGCTGGACCTGTGTGTCGAGCGGCTGCGGGAGCCGGAGTTCCACGAGCAGCTGTGGACCGACGGGCTGACCGTGTCGACGGTCGCGGAACGGCTCGCCGCCGCGGCAGGGCTGGAGCTGGCACCCGACACCGCGAGCCCGGTGCGCGCATCGCTGCGGCGCGGCTGGACGAGCCTCAAGCACATCCGCCGGGTCTGACCCCGGCTCGGCCCCGCCGCCGCGCCCGTACCCCGTCGCGCCCGATCCCGTACCCGTACGGTCGCGGGCCGGGCGCCGCCGGGCCCTGTGCCGCGCCCGAACGGGGGGATTCGGCGCACGGCCGAGGGTTCGTGTCACATTTCGCCGGGCGGATCGGTCCTAGTGGTGAACACCTTCGGCAACCGAGCGAGGAGCACCCATGGAACCGCGTATGAACCTGATGTCCCAGCCCAAGGCGCTCAAGGCGATGGGCCACCTCGCCGCGGTGCACAAGGAGGTCGTGGACGCCGCGCTGTCCGCGACGACCGCGGAGCTGGTCAACATCCGCGCCAGCCAGATCAACGGCTGCGGCTTCTGCACCGATATGCACACCAAGGAGGCGACGGCCCGGGGCGAGACGGACGTACGGCTCCACCTGGTCGCGGTCTGGCGCGACGCCACCGTCTTCACCGAGGCCGAGCGCGCCGCCCTGGAGCTGACCGAGGAGGCCACCCGTATCGCCGACGCGGCGGGCGGCGTCCCGGACGAGGTCTGGGCGAACGCCGCGAAGCACTACGACGAGCAGCAACTGCTGGCGCTGGTCACGCAGATCGCGCTCATCAACGCCTACAACCGGCTCAATGTGGCCACCCGCAACACCGGGGGCAACTACACGGCCGGCCAGTTCGGCTGACCGCCCCGGGGCGGTCCGCAGACGCTCCACGGACGGAACGCCCCACTCGGCGGCGGGCCGCGCGCCCGTCACCCGAGCGGGGCGGCTCCGAGCGGGGCGGCTCCGGGCGCCCGGCACCCGGGCGGGGCGCCTCGCCGCGCGACGGTACGGCGACGGCGCCCCGCGGTGGGGGCGCGGCACGGCGGCGGACCAACCACAACTCTGTCTTAAGAATGAACTCGCCCTGTGGCCCCAGTCACACGCGCTTCCTAACATCGGGCCTCCGCCGGAGGGACACGGCGCCGAGCGAAGGAGCACGCCATGGGCCGCAGACCCAGCACACCGAGCAGACCGGACGGCGCCGCGGCACCGGACGGGGCGGCAGCCGACGGCGCACGGCGCTGGGGAGGCTCCGGCGCCCGGCGTCCGCGAGGGCCCGCCGGACGGATCGCGGCCCGCGCCGGGCTGCCCTCCGTGAGCAGCCGTCGGCGGCGTACGGCGTGGGCGGCGGTGCTGACCGGCACGGTGGCGGCCTCGCTGCTGGCCGCCCCCTCGTTCTCCTCCGCAACACCCGCAACACCCGCCGCGCCCGCCGGCGGTCCGTCCGCCGGCGGAAGCAGCGCGGAGGCCGCCGAGTGCCCGGACGGGCTCAAGGCCGCGGCCACCTGCTACGCGGGCAGGGACCACAACGGCGCGTACTACACCGTGGCGATTCCGGACGAGTGGAACCGTTCGCTCGTCGTCCACGCGCACGGCGGCCCCGGCCTCGGCGACGGCTCGGACCCCGAACGCAGCGTCGAGGACCTGGAGCGCTGGTCGGTGATGGTCGAGGAGGGGTACGCCTGGGTCGGCTCCTCCTACCGGCGCGGTGGCTACGGCACCAGGATGGCGGCCGCGGACACCGAGAACGTGCGGCGCGCGTTCGTCGCACAGTTCGGCGAACCGCGGCGCACCTATCTGCACGGCCAGTCCTGGGGCGGCAACGTGGCCGCCAAAGTCCTTGAGACGTACGGCGGTTCACGGTCCGCGGACGCGGCGCCGGGTACGGGCGGCGCGAGGTCCGGGCCGTACGACGGCGCGCTGATGACCAACGGGCTGCTGGCCGGCGGCTCGCGCGGCTACGACTTCCGCGTCGACCTGCGCGCCGTTTACCAGTTCTACTGCCAGAACCTCCCGCGCCCCTCGGAGCCGCAGTACCCGGTGTGGCAGGGGCTCCCGGCCGACTCGGACCTGACCACGGGCGAGGTGAACGCGCGGCTCCAGGAATGCACCGGCCACTCCTCGCAGCCCGCCGAACGCACCGCCGAGCAGCAGCGGAAGCTGACGGACATCCTCGCGGTCACCGGGGTGCCCGAGCATGAGCTCGCGTCCCATCTGCGCTTCTCCGTCTTCACCTTCCGCGACCTCGTCAACAACCGGCTGGACGGGCGAAACCCCTTCAGCAACAAGGGAGTTCGCTACTCGGGCTCCCACGACGACGCCGCGCTGAACGCGGGTGTCGAACGCTTCTCCGCGGACCGGAGCGCCGCCCGCGACCTCGCCTGGGACAGCGACCTCACCGGCCGGGTGGACGTCCCGGTCCTCACCCTGCACGCCATCGACGACCCCACCGTCTACGTGGAGAACGAGTCCGCCTACCGGTCGACCCTGCGCGCCGCACACCGCGGCCACCACCTGGTGCAGAGCTTCACCCGGGAGAGCGAGCACAGCGGACTGAGCGCGGCCGAGTACGCCAACTCCGTCACCGCGCTGGACAGTTGGGTCCGCGACGGTCGGCGGCCCACGCCCCGCTCACTCGCGGCCTCCTGCGCGGACTTCGACCAGAAGTACGACACCGGCTGCTTCTACGATCCGACCTACCGCCCCGCCCCGTACTCCTCACGGGTCAACGCCCGCCCGGGCGGCCACCGTTGGCCCGCGATGACCTCGGCGCAGGAGCGCCGGTGGTCCAAGATCGAAGGCATCGGCATCGCCCCCTGAGCCGGTGGGCCCGACAGGCGGGACTCGGCCGCACGAGGCCCCGCGACGGACAGACGGGACGCACCCACACCCCGCCGCGTACGTCACCTCCGCCCCACACGCCCTGTACGCCCCGTACGACGCCACCCACCGCAGGACGCTCCCGCCGCGCCCCGTTTCCGGCACCTCGCCGGAGGCGGGGCGCGGCGGCGTGTCCGCACGGGCGGACGGGCCGGTTCGGGCTGCATGGATTCTTCACAGCATGAGGGTGGGCCCCACCGGGTACCTTGTTATACATTCCGTCTAACAAGCGATCGGTCGACCGTCGCCCGCCCCGTCGGACGGCGGCCGTCGGGTCCCGTCCGGAGCGGTCCGGGGGCGCGCGGCAGCGCCGGCACCGCCGACGGCACGAGAACCCACCGGAGACAGACCGACTCCCCACAGACTCGAGGAAGTTCAGGCAACTCGACGAGGAGCCCCGCATGGCAGGCATCGACATACGGCCGGACACGCACGACGAGCCCGCGCGCGACGAGAGCCGCGAGCAGATCTCGCAACGACTGCTGGAGTCCTCGGAGATGCTGTCCTACGACCCCGTCACCGAGGTCGACTGGCAGACCCCACTGGACAAGGATTTCCACGGTGCGAGCCCGGAGTGGAGCACGCTCTACGGCACCGCCTACTGGGACGAGCTGACCGATGCCCAGCGCAAGGAGCTGACCCGCCAGGAGGCGGCGTCGGTCGCCAGCACGGGCATCTGGTTCGAGATGATCCTCCAGCAGATGATCCTGCGGGACCTCTACGCGAAGGACCCCACCGACGCCCGTTTCCAGTGGGCGCTGACGGAGATCGCCGACGAGTGCCGGCACTCGATCATGTTCGCCCGCGGCGCGGCGAAGCTGGGCGCCCCGGCGTACCGCCCGCGCCGCGCCGCGATCGAACTGGGCCGCGGATTCAAGACGTTGGCGGTCGGCGAGGCCGCGTACGCGGCGATCCTGGTGGCCGAGGAGGTGCTCGACGTGATGCAGCGCGACTGGATGCGCGACGAGCGGGTGGTGCCCTTCGTGCGCACCATCAACAACATCCATGTCGTCGAGGAGTCCCGGCACATGAAGTTCGCTAGGGACGAGACGCTGCGGCAGATGCGCCGCGCCGGCCCGATCCGCAGGCGGTTCAGCGCGCTGGTCATCTCGATCGCCGCGTATGTGATCGTCACCAGCATGGTGAGCCGCGACGTGTACCGCAACGCGGGTCTGGACGAGAAGCGCGCGCGTTCCGAGGCGGCGGCCAACGAGCACCACAAGTCGATGATGCGATCCAGCTGCGCGGGCCTGATGGAGTTCCTGGCCTCGGCCGGGCTCCTGACCAAGCCGGCGCTGGTGTTCTACAAGCGGGCCCATCTCATCTGAGCCCACCCGCCCCTGCCCGCCGGACCGACCGACCCTGCCCGCCCGACCGCCGCCGGATCGTCCGACCGATCCGGTTCGTTCGGCCCGCCCCGGCGGTCCCGGCTGCCCGCGCGGCAGCCGGGACCGGCCTGCGGCGAGCACCCCACCGTCCGCGTACGGGCACGCCCGCACCATCCCACTCCGCGTGCTCGTACGCGCCCCGCTCCGGCGCCGCCCCACGCACCCGCGACCCGACGACGCACACCCCCGACGAGCCCGAACGCATTCGGCCGGGCCTGACACAGAGACGTTGAATCATGGCCTACGCGATCACCCAGACCTGCTGCCAGGACGCCACCTGTGTCGCGGTGTGCCCGGTCAACTGCATCCACCCCACCCCCGAGGAACGGGCGTTCGGCAGCACCGAGATGCTGCACATCGACCCCCGGGCCTGCATCGACTGCGGTGCCTGTGCGGACGCCTGCCCGGTGGACGCGATCCTCCCGGTGCCGGCGCTGCCCAGCAGCCAGCGCGAGTACGCGGCCCTCAACGCGGCCTACTACGAGCCGAGTTCGACCGAGTCGTCACCCGACGCCGCCACCACGCCCACCGCGGAAGCCACCGCCGAAACCGCTGAAACCGCTGAAACCGCTGAAACCGCCGTACCCGCCGAAACCGCCGCGCCCGGGGCCCGCACGCCCGAGCCCGCACCCGCCGCCGACCCCTCGCCGAACTTCCACCACTGGGGCGCGCCGCGCTTCGACCGCGTGCTGCCCGCCGACTTCGGTCCGCTGCGCGTCGCGGTCGTGGGCACCGGCCCCGCCGGGATGTACGCGGCCGAGGATCTGCTGCTGCACACCAACGCCGAGGTCACGCTGATCGACCGGCTCCCGATGGCCGGCGGGCTGGTGCGCTACGGGGTCGCACCCGACCATCCGTCGACCAAGAAGGTGGGCGAGTCCTTCGCCCGGTTCCACGACCACCCCCGGACTCGGCTGCGGCTGGGCGTCGAGATCGGCGAGGACCTCAGCGTCGAGGAGGTGGCCGCGCACCACGACGCGGTCGTCTACGCGGTGGGGGCCTCGGACGCCCGCAGCATCGGGATACCCGGCGAGCAGCTGGCCGGGAGCGTCGCCGCCACCTCGCTCGTCTCCTGGTACAACGCCCATCCGGACGCCGAACCGGACGCGGGTGCCGCGGTGTTGGCGGCGGAGCGCGTCGTCGTGGTCGGCAACGGCAATGTGGCGCTGGACGTAGCCCGACTGCTGGTCGCCGACCCGGACGCGCTCGCGGCCACCGACATCGCCGGTCCGGCGCTGGCGGCGCTGCGCAACGGGCGGGTGCGGGAGGTCGTGCTGCTGGGCCGCAGGGGCCCCGAGCACGCGGCGTACACCGCCTCGGAGTTGCTGGCACTGAAGCATCTTCCGAACGTGGATCTGGTGGTCGACGACCACGATGCCCGCATCGGGGCGACCATCGACGGCGCGGCGCCCTCCGACCGTGCCGCCGTGCTGGCGGACGTGGCACGCGAGCGGGTGGACTGGTCGCGCGCGCCCGGCGAGGGCCGCCGCCGAATCGTGCTGCGCTTCCACTCCGCTCCGGTCGCCGCGCTGGGCGAGGACGCCGTACGGGCGGTGCGCGCCACCGGCGCCGAGGCCGAAGTCGACCTGCCCGCAGGGGCGTTGGTGCGTGCGGTCGGCTACCGGGGCAGGCCGCCCGCCGGGCTCCCCTTCGACGAGGACAGCGGTACGGTGCCGCACGAGGCCGGCCGGGTGGCGGACCGGCCGGGGACTTATGTGGTGGGCTGGATCAAGCGCGGCCCCTCCGGCGGCATCGGCGCCAACCGCGTCTGCGCCGCGGAGACGATCGGCACGCTGCTGGCCGACGCGATCGCCGGCCGACTGCCCGAACCCCGCGGCAGCGCACGGGCGTTCGCCAGACTGGTACGGCGCCGTGCCCGGCGCACCGTGAACGCCCGGGGGCTGGCGGCCATCCACCGGGTGGAGCTGGCCGCGGGTGCGCGGGAGGGCCGCTCACGGGTCAAACTGGCCACCGTCGAGGCGCTGTTCGCCGCCTCGCGCAGAGGACGGCTCCCCCTGGGCCGCTGACCCGGCCCACCTGAGCAAGGCCCACCTGCACCCGGCCCACCTGCACCCGGCGGCCTGCACGGGCAACGGCGCCCGGCGGCGCCCGCGCGCGCTCAGCCGAGCACAAGCCCGCCCACGAGCACCGAGGCGGCGTTGGTGGTGAGCGCGGTCGCGTACGGGAGCACCCCGCTCAACCGCAGCCACCGGCGCAGCAGCAGGGCCTCGACCAGGCAGACGGCCGCTTCGGCGGTCAGGACGAGCAGCAAGTAGGGTGCTGCTCCGTCGTGCCCGGCCGTGCTCAGGAACCACCACAACGGCGGGTGCGTCACCAGGTTGACGAGGACGGCCGCAGCCAGTGCCCGAGCCGCCGGAACGGGGCTCGTCCGGGTCAACACCGCTGTGCAGAGCGGGACTTCGACCAGCAGGGTGAGGCCGAGAGCCAGGGCGTAGGGCACGGGTGCGATCGTGCCACGGGAGAGGTGGCGCGATGCGCACGGACCGCACACCGCCGACTCCCCTGCCGACCGGGGCAGTCGGACCGCCGGGCGACGCCGCGCCGCCGTCACTGCCGTCAGCGCCGGACCAACGGCCCCCGGCGCCCGGGCAGAACGCCTCCGGGAAAACCGTCTCCGGGCAGACCGCGTCCGAAGAACCGGCGCCCGGCACGGTCGCGCTGTGCGCGTTCGTCGCCGCGATCTCGGTCGCGCTCGCGCTGGCGCTCCAACTGCCCGCCGCCACCACGGTGTTCGGGCTCGCCCTCTTCGGGCTGCTGCACAACGTCACCGAACTGCGCTACGTACTGGGCCGGTTCGGCGGCGTACTGGCAGGGCCGTTGCTGAAGCTGCTGCTGGCGCTCTGCACCGGCATCGTGCTCTGCCGGGCGGTCCCCGCGAGTGAGCTGAGCCGGGCGGCCGAGATCTGCCTGGCCTACGGGCTGTTGGGCCTCGCCTGCCGGTACGGGCTGCGCGGCCGTCCGATGCTGCTGACCGGCGCCTGTGCGGTGCTGGGCCTCGCGGCGGCCTGTTCGCTGGCCAACCCGGCGCACCACTTCGTCGTACTGACGCATCTGCACAATCTGGTGCCGTTGCTCTTCCTGTGGGAGTGGTCGCGCCAACTGGCCCGCGGGCGGCGGCTGTTCCGCGCGCTTCAGCTCGTCTGGGTGGTGGTGCTCCCGCTGCTTCTGCTCCTGGGCGCCCTCGACGGCCTGCTGGCGGAACGGAGCGCGGAGACCGACCGGCTCTCCGCCGCGCACACCCCGCCCGCCTGGACGGATTCGCCGGTCGCGCTGCGGTTCCTGGCGGTGTTCGCGTTCCTCCAGACGATGCACTACGTGGTGTGGGTGTGGTTCCTGCCGCGCTACGCGCCCGCGGCCACCGCCTCGTTCGAGCGGCGGGTGCCGGTACTGCGCGGCGTACGCGTCTGGCTGCTGGGGCTGGCCGGTACGGTCGCGCTGGCGGCGCTGTTCGCGAGCGACTACGCGACCGGCAAGCAGCTGTACGCGGCGGTGGCGACGTACCACGCGTACCTGGAGTTCCCGGTGCTGCTGACGCTGGTGCTGGGACTCACCGCCCAGGCCCACACCCGGGCACCCACCCGCACCCACGCCGACACGCACCACACCCATCGCACCCACCGCCCGCCGCCGGACGACCCGCACACCGCCGACCCGCGACTGCGCACCTCCGAACTCCGGTCCGGGGGTGGCGGCACCGGTCCGGAACCGCCACCCCCGGACCGTCCCGAACGCGACCAGAGAGAAGGCCGACCGACATGCTGACGATCCGACTGACCGACGTCGCCCCGCCCGAACCGGACGGCGGTTCCGGCACCTCGGTGCTCCTGCTGCTGGCCGGAATCGCCCTCGTCGCGGGGGCGGTGACGCTGGCGATCGTGCGCTATCGGCGCAGCCAGGAGTCCGGTGGCCGCGGGCCCACCGACGGCAGCGGCGGGCGCCGCAGCCCGGAGGAGGGGGACGGCCCCCGCTGAGCCCTCGGCCGAGGTCCCGCCGGACGTTCGCCGGCCCTGCGGAACACGGGCCCGTGCCTCTGTACGGCTGGCCCTCTCCCCCATACGGATCCCGGACGCGACGCAGCGGATGCGGGCGGCGGGAACGCGCAGGAAGGTGGGCCGGTGGCGCGTGCGGCAGCCCCGTGCGCGCCGCCGAGGCCCGCCCGACGCAGCGCATCCGAGGAGAGATCACATGCCCGCAGCCCGCCGTACCCTCCACCGTCCGCGAGCGCTGCGCAGGGCGGGGACCGCCCTCGTCGCCGGCGCGGCTGTGCTCGCGCTGCTGCCCGCGGGCAGTTCGGTCGCTCGGCAGCACGTCGCCGCGGGCCCGGCGGAGGTCCCGCGCGAGGCGCTGAGCTGCACACAGGTCAGCTCCGGCCGGCTGTGCCTGCTGATCACCGAGACCGGCCACCGAGGAACGATCAAGGTCACCTACCAGCGGGACGCCGACCGGGCCTCCCGACCGGGCAGCCTTCTCTACCAACGCGTCGCCCCGGCCGACACCGGCGCCCAGAGCAGCCCGACCGCCGCGAACACGGGCAACGCCGAGAACTCCGAGAATTCCCAGAACACGGCGGACTCCCAGAACGCTGCGGACTCCCAGAACACAGCGAACGCCGAGAACACGGCGAACACGGCCGCGCCCGTCCCGACCGTCGTCGCCAGTCCGCATCTGGAGACGCTGGACGCCGGGCAGAAGCACGAGTTCGGCACCGCGACGACGATCCGCCCCGGCTGCTACCGGGCGGGCGTCGTCGAGGACGGCTACGAGCCGGAGTGGGGCGGCAGGATCTGCGTCTGAGCAGCGCGCACAGAACGAGGGCGGGGCACCCATACCCTGGTGCCCCGCCCCACTGCTCTACTGCTTCCCTGCTCTTCTCCCTCTTCCGGTCTTCTGCTCTCTCCGCTCCCACTGCGGCGAACTTCCGACGCGCTGCCGGGTCCACCGGCAACCGCCGCGGGCCGCGAACGGCCCTGTGATCAGCCGGCGTTGGCCGCCTTGATCAAACCTTCCTTGGTCACCGCGCCGACGTAGACGCTGCCGTCGTCCGTCAGCAGCGCGTTGACGACCTTGGTGCCGACGACCCGGCCCTTGCCGAAGTCGCCCTCGACGCGGTCGGTGTAGGCGTCGAGCAGCTTGCCCATCCGGCCGCCCTCGGGCAGCTCCTGCGCCTTCTCGCCCTTGGCCGACTCGGGCGCCTCCATCACCAGCACGGTGTTCCAGCCCTTGCCGAGGACCTTCAGACCCTCGGGGTGCTTGCCGTCCTTGGCGTGCTTGCCGTCGAGCAGCGCGTCGATGCCGGGGAACTCCTCCAGCCCGGGGAGGGAGCCCAGCGCGTCGCCCGGCTCCGGGCGGTGCTTGGCCAGCTCCTCCTCGTCGATCACGGTGGTGCCCTTGGGCGGCGTGAAGTCGAAGGTGGAGGCCGCCGGCTTGCCGAAGTCGACGTCCTGGAAGGCGACTTCACCGATCGGGTCGCCACCGCCCCTGGCGTCCAGGGTGACCTTCAGCGGTACGCCGTTCTCCGCGTCCACCGCGATGCGCAGTGCGTCGATGGTGGAGTCCGGTGCGCCCTTGGGCTTGACCGCCAGCTGGTAGGCGTCGCGGTCGGCGACCCTGGTGGTGCCCTGCACCGACACGGTGGTGGTGTCCTCCAGCCGGTCCAGCAGCTCCTTGGCGAGCTGCTGGGGGTTGGCGCCCTTGGGCAGCGCGTCCTCGGGCGCGCCCTTGCGGTCGGCCCCGTCGGGGGCCTCGCCGCGGAACGCCGTCTTCGACTCGCTGTCGTAGCCCCACACCGAGCCGTCGTTGTGCACCATCGTGTACGAGCCGCGGTCGCCCTTGAGCGTCGCGCGCTGCTTCTCCGGGCCGTCGACGGCCACGTCGACCGTGTGCTTTCCGGTCAGCAGCGAGGCGAGCCTGGCGGAGGCGTCCACGTCGCCGGCGGCGCTGTCACCGAGAGAGGGGTCGCCGCTGGGCAGCATGTCCTGGAGGGAGCCGCCCGGCAGGCCGAGGTCGGCCCGGGTCTTGACGGTGCCGGAGAAGTGCTCGACGTCCGACTCGGCGATCTTCGCCACCAGTTCCTCGGCGGACAGGGACGGCAGATCGGGGTCGCCGTTGTCGGCGAGCGCCGGGACGAGCCCGATGCTCGCCACCGCCACCGTCAGCACCGCCACCGGCACGGCGTACCTGGCCGCGCGACGCCGTGGACGTGGTGCCGCGGCGTCCGTGGAGCCGGTCGTGTCTTCCGTACCTGTCATCTGAGTTGACCTCCGTATCCGGGCGACGTCCACCCCTGCGCTCGCCCGTACGACCCACAATCGTGCGGGGTGGTACTCACCATGGCACCAGAATCGGCGGCGGTGCGCGTCAGCCCCCGGTCGCTCATGGCTACCCCTTGGGGATGATCCCGACTCCCCCACCCGTAGGGGTCGGCCTCCGGGTCGGGCCCGGAGACCGCGCCCCGCACACCGCCCCACGCCGTCCGTTCGACGCTCGTCGGCGGCGTCAGCGTCGACACTCGGCGTCGACACTCGGCGTCGGCTTCCGGAGAGAGGAACGTCACGAACCCGCGTACGCCACGCGGGTGTTGGCGGTGGCGCGGACGCCGCCGGGCTCCGCCCGTGCACGAGCCCGGCCGCACGGCGCGCACTGCCGCGGGGCTCGGGCCCGCGCCCCGTCCGCGAGGCCCGGCCCGCGCCGTACGGCCCGCGTACGGCGCACACCGGCGGCTCGTACGGCTCGTACGGCTCGTACGGCCCGGACGGCGGGTCTCAGCCCGCGCGGTGCACCACGGCGTCGCAGAGCAGGGAGAGCGCGTCCTTGGCCGGGCCCTCGGGAAGCGGGGCCAGCGTCTCGCGGGCGCGTTCGGCGTGGTCGACGGTGTCCTTGCGGGCGCGGTCGAGCGCGGCGTGTCCGCGCAGGCTCACCAGGACCTCGTCGAGCAGGCCGTCGTCCGAAAGATCGCCGTCGATGCGGGCGAGAAGCTCCCGGTCCCCGGCGGAACCGCTCTCGCGCGCCATGGCCCGCAGATGCAGTATCGGCAGGGTGTCCACGCCCTCGCGCAGATCGGTGCCCGGGGTCTTGCCGGACTCGCGGCTCTCGCTGGCGATGTCCAGGATGTCGTCGGCGAGTTGGAAGGCGATGCCGATGCGCTCGCCGTACTGCGTCAGCACACTCACGACCTGCTCGGGCGCGCCGGCCAGCATCGCGCCGAAGTGGCAGGCGACCGCGATCAGCGAACCAGACTTGCCCGCCAGGACCTCCAGGTAGTGGTCGATCGGGTCCTGACCCTCGCGCGGGCCGACGGTCTCCTGCATCTGACCGGTGACCAGCCGCTCGAAGGCGTCGGCCTGGACGGTCACGGCCTCGTCACCGAGGTCGGAGAGGATGCGCGAGGCGCGGGCGAAGAGGAAGTCGCCGGTGAGCACGGCGATCGAGTTGTCCCAGTTGGCGTTGGCGCTCGGGACCCCGCGGCGCACATCGGCCTCGTCCATGACGTCGTCGTGGTAGAGCGTCGCGAGGTGCGTCAGCTCCACGACCACGGCGGCCGGTACGACTCCGGGGGCCTGCGGGTCGCCGAAACGCGAAGCGAGCAGGGTCAGCAGCGGACGGAAGCGCTTGCCCCCGGCCAGCACCAGATGTTGGGCCGCTTCGGTGAGGAACGGCACATCGCTCTTGGTCCCCGCGAGCAGGGACTCCTCGACAGCAGAGAGCCCGGCCTGAATGTCGGCTTCCAGGGCCTGGTCCCGCACGGTCAGCCGGAATGGCTCGACGACGGCCACGAGATCTCCTGTCTGCAGTGTTGCTCAGCTGGTCAGCGCCCTTTGAGCTGGTCAAGGACTCATAGGGCGGCATTGTTCACCATTACGGGCAGCGTAACCGGTCACCTCCGGATCACCGCAGGCGCGTCCCTCGATAGCCTGTGCCCGGTCCCGACCGGCGACGACCTCGAAGGCGAGGGCAGTACCCCATGTCAGCAGCGAACCTGCTTCAGGTACCCGAAGAGCACCTTTTCGGACGCGACAATCTGCCCTACGGGCTGTTCAGCACCGATGTCGAGAGCCGCCGGAGGCTGGGCGTCCGCTTCGGCGACGCCGTCCTCGACCTCGGTGGCGCCGCGAGCGCGCTGGGCTCCCCGCACACCGAGGTGCTGTGCGCCGACAGCCTCGGCCCGCTGCTCGCCTCGGGGCTGACGGTGTGGCGGGAGGTGCGCGCCGAGCTGCGCGGCTGGCTGCACCCGGACGCGGGCGAGGAGATCCACGACCGACTGCTGCCGCTGCTGCGTCCGCTGGCCGAGGTCGAACTCCACCTGCCCTTCGAGGTCGCGGACTACGTCGACTTCTACGCCAGCGAGCACCACGCCACCAACGTGGGCCGCCTCTTCCGTCCGGACGGCGAGCCGCTCACCCCCAACTGGAAGCATCTGCCCATCGGTTACCACGGCCGCGCCGGCACGGTGGTGGTCTCGGGCACCGACGTGGTGCGTCCCCACGGCCAGCGCAAGGCGCCGACCGAGGAGGTGCCGAGCTTCGGCCCGTCCCGTCGGCTGGACATCGAGGCCGAGGTCGGCTTCGTCGTCGGCACCCCGACGCGGCTGGGGCAGTCCGTGCCGCAGTCGCGGTTCCGGGAGCACGTCTTCGGCGTCTGCCTGCTCAACGACTGGTCCGCGCGGGACATCCAGGGCTGGGAGTACGTGCCGCTGGGCCCGTTCCTGGGCAAGTCCTTCGCCACCTCGGTGTCGGCCTGGGTCACCCCGCTGGACGCCCTGGACGCCGCCCGCACCTCGCCGCCCGAGCGAACCCACGCCCTGCTGCCGTACCTCGACGACAGCGGGGACGACGTCGAGCGGGCCGGCCTCGACCTGCGGATCACGGTGACGCTCAACGGCGAGGTCGTCGCCGAACCCCCGTTCGCGGCGATGTACTGGACGGCGGCGCAGCAACTGGCGCACATGACGGTGAACGGCGCGTCGCTGCGCACCGGCGACCTCTTCGCCTCCGGCACCGTCTCCGGCCCCGAGAAGCACCAGCGCGGCTGCCTGCTGGAGCTGACCTGGGGCGGCCGGGAACCGCTCCAACTCCCCTTCGGGCAGCGGGCGTTCCTGGAGGACGGCGACGAGGTGACGCTCACCGCCTGGGCACCCGCGGCGAACGGCCGACGGCTGGGCCTCGGCGAGGTGACCGGCCGCATCGTCGGCGGCGCGTAACACCCGACAAGCCCGCCGCGGGCGGCTGCCCGACAGCCGCCCGCGGCGCGCACCGCCCCGCGCCCACGGGCACGGCTCTCCGGCACGGGGCGATCCTCGCGGGCGACCCGCCGGGAAAAGTGGTTGCGCCCCCGCGTCTCCCGACCAAGGGTCGGCACATGAGCGACAGCGCACTGACGAGAGCCAACACCTTCCTCGCGGACTTCGCACGAGCGGGCGCGGGCGAAGTCGTCGACGTGCCCGGCGGGTTCGCGGCGCTCAACGAGCGGTATCCGCACTCCCGGGCGGACAACCAGCTCGTCGTCGAGGGCGATCCCTCTCCCGAGGCCCTGCTGCGCACCGCCGAGACGGCGCTCGGCCATCTCCCGTACCGGCGCCTCTGTGTGCTCCGGGAGGAGACGGCGGACGCCTGCCGGGAGGCGCTGCTGCACGCCGGCTACGCCCACGAGCCGCTGCTGGTGATGCGTCACACCGGTGCGTCGCCCGCACCGCGGGGCCGGCGGGCCGAGACGGTGGACCTCGACTCCCTGCGCGAACCGGTCGCCGCCTTTCTGCGCGAACTGCTGCCGGCCGGCACCGACGAGCAGGTGGTGCGCGACCTCGTCGAACGCCGTGCCGCACGCGAATCCGCCGCGCCGGCGGTGGAGTTCCTCGCCTCGCGGGCCGAGTCCGGCGAGCCGGCCGCCTGGGCCGACCTCTATCTCGACCCGGCCCGCGGTGTCGCACAGCTGGAGGACCTGGTCACGCATCCGGCACACCGCAGACAGGGCCACGCCGACGCCGTCCTCGCCACGGCTCTGCACCGGGCCTCCGAGGCCGGCTGCGGGCTGCGCTTCCTGCTCGCCGACGAGTCCGACTGGCCCCGACACTGGTACCGCCGAAGGGACTTCACCGTCATCGGCCGGTCCCACACCTTCGAGCGGATCGACGACACCGCCTCCGAGGCCCCCGCCACCCCCGACACCGAGCGGAACTCGCACGCCGAGCGCGGCCCGGACGCCGAGCGGACCTCGGACACCGAGCGCGGCCCGGACGCCGAGCGCGGCCCGGGGTCAGCGGTCCGGGAGCGCCGGTGACGGCGCAGGCGCGTCGGGCGGTGGCCGAGCTGTACCCGGACGCCCGCGGCGCGGTGCTCGGCGGTTCGGCGGCGACGGGCCTGGCTGGAGCGGGCAGCGATCTGGACATCGGGGTGCTGCTGCCGGAGGGCCACCCCAGCGGGCGCGAGGTGGTGCGGCACGAGGGCCGGCAGGTGGAGGTCTTCCGCAACGCGATCGCCGAACTGCCCGGCTTCTTCGAGTGGGACCGCGGGCGGCGGCGGGCGACCGTGGTGTTCCTGTACGCGGAGGGCCTGACGCTCACCGATCCGTACGGGCACGTCGCCCGGGCCCGGGAACGGGCGCGGGCGGTGCTGGAGTCCGGGCCGCCACCGCTGAGCGAGGACGAGTGGCAGTTGGGCCGGTACGTGCTGACCTGCCGGCTGGACGATCTCGGTGACGCGGACCCCGCCGAGCGCTTCGAGCAACTGGCCCTGGCGGACGCCCTGTTGCGGGAGGCGGCACATCTGCTGACGGCACACCACCGGGCCTGGACCGGCATCGGCAAATGGCTGCCCCGCAGGCTGCTCGCCGCAGACCCGGCGCGCGGCGGAGCGCTGCTGAGCGGCCACCGGGTGCTCGCGGAACGGGCCGATCCCGCCCCGCTCCTGGAGGCCGCCCACGAGCTGCTCGACCTGGTCGGCGGCCCGCTGCGGGAGGGCTACCGGCACACCTGGACCCGCTGAACCGACCCCCGACACCCGAGCGCCGCCCGCCCGCTTCTGCGCACGCCTGCCCGCCCGTACGTACGCGCGCCGAGCGGACTCCGGCCGTGCGCCGTGCGGCTGCCGCGCCGCGTGACCGGCCGCCGTGCCGGGCGGGTCGGCCGGCCGCCGTGCCGGGGCGGGTCGGGCCGCCAACCGGCCCTGGCGGGGCGCCTGTTGCGCACGGGGTGCACGGAGCCCGCGCCGCGGAAGCGGGAAACTCCGCACCGGAACGTCGCGAATGCGGCACGATCGGCGCGGAGCCCGTACGAGTCCGCAGGAGTCCGTACCGATGAGGCCCCGTACCGATGAGATCGAGGAGCAACCGGATGCGTGCCACGAGGATCGCCGAACTGAGCGACCTGCCGGAGTCCCGGCCCGCGTACGCCCTGGTGGCGAACGTCGACCTGGTCGTCGTGCGCCTGCCGGCCCGCAGCGGCGCGCCGGCCGGGGACGGTCGGGACGGCGACGGTCGGGACGGCGGCGGGTCGGCCGGTGGCGGCTCCGCCTCCGACCGGCCGGAGGTCGCGGTCATGTACGGCCGCTGCCGGCACCGCGGGGCGCTGATGTCGGACGCCGAGGTGTACGGGGAGCGGCTGGTCTGCGGGCTGCACGGCTCGACGTACGACGTTCGCACCGGCCTCAACACCCATTACAAGGGCGCCGATCTGGAGCGCTTCACCTCCTGGACCGAGGACGGCGGCGTCTGGGTCGACGAGGAGGAGATCGCCGCGTGGGAGAGGACGAACCCGCAGCACTTCCGCCGCGACCGCTACCAGGGCACCTACGCGGACCTCAAGGGCACGCCCGACGAACCGCACGTCGGCGAGATCCAGAAGCTCGCCGCGACCGGCCTGACGCGGGTCGGGCACCACGGCGCGATGGCGGCGATGGGCGTGCCGCGTTCCCAACTGCCGTCCTGGGACGACCTCCAGTTCGTCACCGCCCAGCTCGCGGTGCCGCCGCTGCTGGACGAGGACGCCGTCGGCACCGAGGTCGTGATCGGCCCGGGCGCGCGTCGCCCGCTGCGGCTGGAGATCCCGCTGATGGTCTCCGACATGAGCTTCGGTGCGCTCTCCCAGGAGGCGAAGACCTCGCTCGCCAAGGGCGCCGAGCTGGCGGGCACCGGCATCTGCTCCGGCGAGGGCGGCATGCTGCCGGAGGAACAGGCCGCCAACAGCCGGTACTTCTACGAGCTGGCCTCGGCCCGCTTCGGCTACTCGCCGGAGAAGGTGGCCCGCTGCCAGGCGTTCCACTTCAAGGGCGGTCAGGCCGCGAAGACCGGCACCGGCGGCCATCTGCCCGGCCACAAGGTCACCGGGCGGATCGCCGAGGTCCGCGGACTGGCGGAGGGCGAGGCGGCCGTGTCGCCGGCCCGCTTCCCCGATCTGACGACCGTCGCGGACTTCCGCGAGGTGGCGGCAGAGGTGCGGGAGGTGACGGGCGGCGTCCCGATCGGCTTCAAGCTCTCCGCCCAGCACATCGAGGACGACATCGACGCGGCGCTGGACATCGGCGTCGACTACGTCATCCTCGACGGCCGCGGCGGCGGTACGGGCGCGGCGCCGCTGCTCTTCCGCGACAACATCTCGGTGCCGACGATCCCCGCGCTCGCGCGGGCCCGCCGCCATCTGGACCGGCGCGAGCGCGACGACGTCAGCCTGATCATCACCGGCGGACTGCGGGTGCCGGCCGACTTCCTGAAGGCGCTGGCGCTCGGCGCGGACGCGGTGGCCGTCTCCAACTCCGCGATGCAGGCGATCGGTTGTGTCGGAATGCGCGCCTGCCACACCAACAAGTGCCCGGTGGGCATCGCGACCCAGGACCCGCATCTGCGGGAGCGGCTGCCGGTCGACGAGGGGGCGGAGCGGCTGGCCCGTTTCATGACCTCCTCGGTCGAGCTGATGCAGGTGATGGCACGCGCCTGCGGCCACGACCACCTCGGGAAGCTCAACAGACACGACCTCGTCGCCTGGAAGCGGGAGATCGCCGATCTGGCGGGCGTCGCCTACGGCGGACCGGCCGACTGACCCGGGCCCGTGCGCGGGACGGGCGGCCCGCTCGCCCCGCGCACGGGCCGCTGCCGGCCCCTCTGTCCGGCCCCTCTGCCCGGCCCCTGCCCGGCCCCTGCCCGGCCCGTTTCCGGGCCCGACGGGGCGCGTACGCACGCGCTCGTGCGGGCTCGTACGCGCCCGGCCGGGCCGGTGGCGGGCGGGGGAAAACCGGTTGCCGCCTGTGCGGGCGGCTCCGTAGCGTGCCCGCCATGAGTGTCTTCGCGCTGATCAGGATGCGCCGCTTCTAGCGGCGGGTCCTTCGCGCACACCCTGAGGGAACCGCCGCCTGCGTGAGTCAGCGCCGGGCGGGCGATCAGTGCTGCCCGGCTCACCACAGAGCCGCGGAGACCTCCCATGCGTACCCACCGACCGGGCCGGCACGAGCTCGGACAGAACTTCCTCGTCGACCCCGCCGTCATCGGCGACCTCCTCGACGCCGTCGCGGCAACCTCCGGCCCGCTGGTCGAAATCGGCGCGGGGGACGGCGCGTTGACGCTGCCGCTGGAGCGGCTGGGCAGACCGCTGACCGCCGTCGAGATCGACGACCGCCGCAGCGCACGGCTGCGACGCCGCACCACAGCGTCCACCGCGGTCGTCACCGCGGACTTCCTGGAGTGGCCGATGCCCCGGACGCCCCATGTGCTCGTCGGGAACCTGCCGTTCCACCGGACCACGGCGATGCTGCGGCGGGTGCTGCACGCCCCTCGGTGGACCGACGCCGTGCTGCTGCTCCAGTGGGAGGTGGCGCGGCGCCGGGCGGGTGTGGGCGGCGCGACGATGATGACGGCCCAGTGGTGGCCCTGGTACGAGTTCCGCCTGCTCCGCCGGGTGCCGGCCGCCGCGTTCCGGCCCCGACCGGGCGTCGACGGCGGGCTGTTGACGGTCACCCGCCGCACTGTGCCGCTGGTGCCGGACGCCGAACGCGAGCGCTACCAGGAGTTCGTACGACGCGTCTTCACCGGCCGCGGACGCGGACTCGCGGAGATCCTCACCGCCGCTGGGGACGGTGTGCCGGTCCGGCACGTACGGTCCTGGTTGGGCCAGCAGCGCCTGGCGCCGACCGCACTGCCCAAGCACCTCTCGGCACGGCAGTGGGCGGACCTCTTCCCACTGGTCTGCCGCCGGCCCGCGCCGCCGGAACCGTCCCGGCGCACATCGTCACCGCAGTCCCCATCGCCGCAACCCACGTCCCGGCAGCCCCAGCCCCGGCAATCCCAGTCCCGGCAATCCCGGTCCGGGCAATCCCAGTCCCGGCAGCCCCGGTCCGGGCAACCGCCGTTCACGCAGCAGCCCCCTTCGCGGCAGCCCCCTTCGCGGCAGTCGACCTCGCGGCAGTCGCCGGGCGGGGCTGCGGGCGGGGGTGCGCGCTACGAGGCGCGGGGCGGCCGACCGGGCCCGCGCACCGGCAGGGGCAGGCGGCGCCGGTAGCAGAGCTCCAGCTCGTCGGGCGGCGTGCCGGTCGGCGGAGTGTGCGGATCGTGGTGCCAACCGTGGTCCTCGTAGAAGGCCCGGGCGGAGACATTGCGCTCGTAGACCCAGAGCACCGCGGCACGCACCCCGTTCTGCGTCCAGCGGCCGAGCGCGGCGTCCATGAGCGCTCGGCCGACACCGTGCCGCCAGTGGCGCGGGTGGACGTAGAAGGCGTACAACTCGCCCGCCGGAAGCGTGTGCTCCGCCGCCGGCGACGGTTCGTGCCCCGGTTGCCGCTCCGGCCCGGACTCCGGCGAGGGCTCCGCCACGGCCGCCGGCCCGGTGTCGGCGGCGGAGTCGGCGCCGGCGGGGGTGCGGTACGGCACGGGGGCGCGCTCGGGGCCGAGGGCGGCGAAGCCGAGCACCTCGCCCCTGGCGCCCTCCGCCACCAGGACCTGCTTCCCGCTCTCCCGCGCACCGCCGATCACGCCGTGCCACAGCTGCTCGGCCCGTACGAGGCTGAGCCCGGCCAGCTCGGCGGGCGGCAGGATGTGGGCGTACGCGGCCCGCCAGCCGTCCACCTGAACCACCGCGATACCGCCCGCGTCAGCCGGAACAGCCGACCTGACCAGCACACCCGGCCCACGCCCGGCGACCCGCAACTCCCCTGCCGCAGGGGCGAGTCCGGCCGCCGGGTCGGCCCTGGTGCGGCCTGCCTCGGACCGTGCGTCTGCCGCCGTGTCGGCCGGAGTGCGGGCCGTTCCGGGCCGGGTTTCGGGCCGGGTTTCGGGCCGGGCTTCGGGCCGGGGCCCGACGGACGCCCGCTCCCCGGGACGGTCCTGGTTCCGGTCCGCGCCGTGCTCCACAGTGGTCGCCCCCGCTCAGGCCCGACCGAGCCGCGCGAGCCGCAGATGCTGCTCCGCGGTGAGCGGCAGGGATGCCGCGGCGACGTTCTCCTCCAGATGCGGCACCGAGGACGTGCCGGGGATGGGCACCAGAACGGGAGAGTGCGCGAGCAGCCAGGCGAGCGAGACCTGAGCGGCGGTGGCGCCCAACTCCTGTGCCACCGCGGCGATTTCGGCTGCCGCCTCCGCTCCGGCGCCGGGCAGTTCGCCGGGGGTGGCCTCGGCGACCGGGCGCCAGGGCAGGAAGGCGACACCGGCCGCCTCGCACGCCTCCAACACCGGCTCGTGCTCCCGGTGCAGAACGCTGTAGCGGTTCTGCACACTCGCGATCTCGGCGTGCCGACGGGCCTCGTCCAGCTCGGCGACGCTCACTTCGGACAGCCCGATGTGGCCGATCTTGCCGGCCCGTTGAAGATCGGCGAGTGCCCCGACCTGGTCGGCGATCGGCACCTGCGGGTCGAGGCGGTGAAGCTGGACCAGCTCCAACCGCTCCACGCGGAGCCTGCGCAGCCCTTCGTCGACCTGACCGGGCAGCACCTCGGGCCGGGCGTCCTGGGCGATCTCGCCCACCGGACTCTCCTGCCCGGTGCCCGGTTCGGCCCGGACGATGCCGACCTTCGTGGCGATCAACAAGCCGTCGGGGTAGGGGTGCAGCGCCTCGGCGAGCAGCTCCTCGTTGGCGCCCCAGCCGTACATGTGGGCGGTGTCGACGAAGTTCACGCCCAGCTCCACCGCCCGCCGCGCCACCGCAAGCGCCTCGGCCCGCTCGGGGCCCTGCTCGGTCGGCAGCCGCATGGCACCGAATCCGAGCCGCCGCACTTCCCGCTCACCACCGATCCGGAAGGTCGCCCCCGGCTGTTCCACCGCCCGACGGCCCGCCTCCACCGGCTCTCCCGCGGTCGGCTGCTGCCCGGTTGTCGAATGCTGTCCCGTTTCGTCCGTCACAACAGCGCACGCTAGCAAGGAGCGCTGACACGACGCGGTCACCGCGAAAGCGAGAGCGCTCAGCCCAACTGCCGCACCGACATCAGCAGATGGCGGTGCACCCCGAGCAGGAACCGGGAGGTGCCCGCCACCGGCGCCGGCTGTCGACCACGAGTGCGGGACGGCGCTGCGTCACCGCGAGACGGTTGGTTCGACCCGCGACCTGCGTCACCGTGTCGTTCTGCCGGACCACGACGTGTCGGCGAGGCTTTCCAGAGCTGCGTGGACTTCCTGTCGCGTCGGCGGGCTTTCGGCAGGGGCATCGTGGACGGACGCGGCACGCAGTCCGTCCAGAAGGAAGGCGACCTGGCGGCGCCACGCGTTCGGGGCCGCCTCGACGGTGGCTCGTGCCAGCAGCGCGTTGGCGGCGAAGGCGAACACCAGGTCAGCGTTGGTGAAGTCGCGGCGGAGAGCGCCGGCCTCGTGGGCCCGTTCGACGATCTGCCGGGCAGCGTCCATGGTGTGGCGGCACGCGGCCATGAGGCGTTCGGCACCGGGATAGCGACCGCTGATCACGTCGGCGACGGCGGGGTCGGCGGCCTGGAGTTCACAGAGCTTCTCGACGTAGTGCGCGAAGCCCGCCCAGGCGTCTTCGACGGACAGCGCCTCTTCGGCCACCTCGTTCAGACGATGTGCCGCCCGATCGGCCACCACCTCGTCGATGAGCGTCTCGCGCGTGCCGAAGAGGTTGTAGAGGGTGCCGTGGCTCACTCCCGCCCGTCTGGCGATCTCCTTGAGCGGCACCTGAAGGCCGCGCTCCCGGAAGAGCTCCGCAGCTGCCGCCCGCAGCTTGTCCGCATTGCGTTGCGCATCCGCCCGCATACCAGCCCCTTCCCCGCTCTGTCACCACCTTCCGGGCCCTGCCCACCCAGACAAGTTGACCCTTCGGTCAATCTACATGCTACCGTCGAAGACCAAGTTGACCACTCGGTCAACTTAATCGATCAGGAGGCCTCGCATGTCACGAGTGATCGCCGTACTCGGCGCCGGCACCGGCCTCGGCACCTCTCTCGCCCGCCGCTTCGGCCGTGAGGGTTTCCGAGTCGCCCTGGTGGCACGCCGACAGGAACAACTGGACGCCATTGCCCGGCAGTTGACGGAGGACGGCATCGAGGCGGCCGGTTTCCCGGCCGACCTGTCGCGCCCCGACGAGGTACCGACGCTGATCGCGGCCATCCGCGACCGATTCGGCCGCATCGACGTCGTCGAGTACGGGCCGTTCAGCACCGACCAGGGCTTCGCCCCGGCCGCCGAGACGGACGCCGCCACCCTCCGGAGGGGCCTCCCGCTGTTCCTGCTGACCCCGGTGGAGGTGGTGCGCGCCGTCCTGCCGGAATGGACCGAGCGCGGAGACGGTGCCTTCCTCCTGACCACCGGGGCGACGGCCGTTAACCCCGTACCTCGACTCAGCGGACTGGCCCCCCTCGGCGCCGCCGCCCGCAACTACCTTCACTCGCTCCACGGCGAACTGGCCGAGGCGGGCATCTACGCCGGCACTCTCTCCGTGAACGCGACGATCGCCCGCAGTGAGCTGAGCGCCTTGATCGCCCGCGCCGGGACCACCTCGGGGTTTCCGGTCGTCGACCCCGACGACCTCGCCGAGCAGTACTGGGACATGTACACAGAGCGAAACCGGGTCGAGCAGCTCCACCCGGAAACGCCATGACACCCGACGCACGGAATCAGCGGGCGGACCGAGGCCCAGCCGCTGGTGGGTCCGCGGTCGCTACAGCCAGGGGCCCGGTATCGCGCGGTAGGGACGCGTCACCGTCTCGCGGTAACTGAGGTGCTCCGGGCGGTGCTTGAGGTGCGTGGGGACCCAGGCGGAGGAGAGGTCCGGATCGGTCGACTCGGGCCCGGTCGCGCCGCAGACGCAGCAGGCCATCGCGAACGTGATCGGCTCGGCGTCCGGCTCCAGGTCCGCGGTGACGGTGAACGAGCGGTAGCGGCGCCGCTGCCCGCTCATCGCAGACGCCCCAGGCTCTCCAGGTGGGCCCGCACCGTGTCGCTCAACTCCGCGACCAGCGCGGCGAGATCGGCACGTACGGCCTCCGGCGACGCCGGCCCGCCCGCACGGGTCGCGCCCGTGTCGGCGTCCGGCCCGGCGCTCGGGGCGCGGGCGGCGTCCTCGGTCTCCGCCCCGGAGGCGGGCGCGCCTTCTCGCGGGGCGTCCTTCGGCCCGGTGGGGAGGTTGACGTCGCTCACCGTCCGACCACCCGCAGATGTACGGCGGCCTGGTGGCGGCGCAGCAGCACCACGCAGTCCGAGGCGCGGGTGCGGTCACCGGCGGCGCGAGCACGGGCGCGCTCGGCACGCCACCTCGCGCATTCGGGACAGGGCGAGGGCGGCCTGCCCGACGGGGAGACGGGTTCGACGCCGGTCATCGCGGCACACTTCCTCGGCGCATGACATCGGCAAGCTGAATGCCCAGTTCCGGGCCTCGGAAACCGGGTTCCCGCAGCACGGCCGTCCCGCCCTCCGCGGAACTCCACACATACGGGTCAACTCTCGGTCCACGACGTGCGGAACCGATGGGGCGCGGTGCGGCGCGGAGCACGTTCACGGCTCCGTCAGCAGTGGTCAGCAGGCCGCAGGCGATCACGGCAACTCCTTCGACGTGATGGAAGACAGAGGTATTCATTGCCCTCCGTACTGTTTCCCTCACACCATGCGTTCAGTCCCCGTACCGTGGGAAGGGGGCGTGGGTTGACAATCCATCGGTCAACGGGAGGGCAAGTGCCGAAGGCAGAACGGGAGCCGTACTCCGAGGAGTTGCGCGCCCGCAGGGAGGAGGCAGGACTCACTCAAAAGGAGTTGGCGGATCTGCTCGCGGTTCACTCTTCCCTCGTCGCTCACTGGGAGGCGGGCAGACGCATGCCCGGTCCTCGGGACGCCTCCCGACTCGATCAGACCCTGAAGACCGGCGGCACGTTCGTCAGGTTCCTCAGAAAGGACGATTACGCAAGGCGCTTCGAACGCGTGGCAACAGCAGAAGCCCATGCGACTCGTATCGAGGAGTACGCCCCGGTACTCGTACCCGGCATCCTCCAGACCAGGCCGTACGCGCTGGAAGTGCACCGATCCGCACAGTTCTCCTGGAGGCCCGAAGAGCTTGACACTCTCATTGTCAATCGGATGAATCGGACCAAGATCCTCGAACAGCAACACCCACAGCTCTGGTACATCCTGTCCGAGGCTGTTCTGCGCACTGTGGTGGGAGGTCCCGCCCTGATGGCCGAACAACTCGCTCACATCGCGGCGTTGACGAGAGTGGGCCGCATCGGACTTCAGGTGATGCCCTTCTCCGAAGGAGCACACGCCGCCATGGACTCCCTCGTGACCCTGATGAAGTTCGACAACGCGCCTGAACTGGCCTATGTCGAGGGCGTGCACACCAACATGGTGGTCGATGCAGACGAAAGCTACCGCGTGCAAAAGTGCCGCGACGCCTATGATTTGACGCGGTCCTCAGCACTGTCGCCCAGGACCTCTCTGCACTTCCTCGAATCCGTGACGGAGGAGTACCGAAGCCATGAACGTTCCCGCTCAGATCAGCCTGCGCGCCTGGCGCAAATCCAGTTACAGCAGCGGTAACGGCGGCTCCTGCGTCGAGGTGGCGGACGGATACGACGTGCTGCCCGTGCGCGACAGCAAGACGCCCGACGGGCCCGTACTCACCTTCCGGCACACCGACTGGACCGCCTTCGTCACCGCCCTGCGCAGCCACGACCTGCACTGAGGCTCCGGCCGGCCCGACAGCCCGCGGAACGCCAACGGCCGCCTACGGCAGGGGTTTTCGCACCTCTGCCCGGAGGCCGTGAAGCGCCCACAGCCCGTACGCGGCGAACAGCGGTTTGGCGAACAGCCATTCACCGGGGCGGTAGTCCTCGGCGCGTACCAGTTTCTCCGCGAGGTCGGGGCGCTGCCGCAGCAGATACGCACGGGCTTTGAGCGCGTGAGCCGGCTGGGAGACGATTTTGATGCGGTCCGCCTCCTCCAGCAGCGGGATCACATTGGTGATGTTCTCCCATGTCGTCGTGGACCGGTCCTCCAGGAGCACAGTGCCGTTGAATCCGAGCTCCGACCGCGCGTATTCGGCCATCAGTTGAGCCTCGGTGGCCGCACTGCCGCTGGTCGCGCCACCGCTGAAGATCAAGCGGGCATCCTCTGCCTGGTCAGCTTCGAGGGAACGAATACCAGCGCGGACCCGCCACCGGTTGATGAGGTTCGCCCTAGTCCGGGGGTTCCGATAACCGCAGACCACCACAGCGGTGGAGGCGCCCCGGCTGTTTCCCACGAGCATCCGGGACCAACGCCGGTTCAGCCACTCGCTCACCGCCAGAACCGCAATCCCCGTCGCCACCAGACCCGTTGCTGCGCGTCTCATTCGCAGACTCTAGCGTCGGTGACCGAGCTGGACAGAGCTGCGGATCGGAAGGTTGCGGGTTCGAATCCTGCCGAGCGCGCACGGTATGAGCAGACCGGAGGCCCTGCACCGGAAAGACGGTGCGGGACTTCTTTCGTGATCCCGCACAATCTCTGACGCCCGCCCAACGATCCCGTTCCGCCGAGCAGTTGGGCCTTCTCCAATCCCGACCCCGACCCCGACCCCGACCCGGGCACGGGCCGCCGGACGGCCGGGGCAGCCGGTGCGGAGGTGTCACACCCGTCCCCAACGGGCCATCGCGAAGGAGAACGCGCCGAACAGCGCGAGCCCGACCGCGACCGCCACCAGGAGCCATGGGCCCACCGGGGTGTCGGTGAAGGCCCGCAGGGTGTCGTCCATGCCCTTGGCCTCGTCCGGGTCGAAGTCGAGCGCCGCCTTGATCGCGAAGACGCCCGTCGCGCCGAGCACCAGCCCCTGGGCGATCCCGCCGGGCACCCCCAACAGGTCGACCAGCTTCCGCTGCCAGGGCGACATGCGCGACCGGTGCATCTCCTCGTGGTACTTGCGCATCCCCGCCTTGACGGCGACCACGACTCCGCCGATGACGAAGCCCGCGCCGACCGCGCCGACGATCCACTGGCCGAACGGCATCTCCAGCGCACTGGCGGTGCCGTCCTTGGACTGCTCGTCGCTGGAGCCGCTGCCGGAGCCCCCCAGGGCGAACGTCACCGCCGAGTAGGCGATGACCGCGTACAGGACGAAGCGACCGGCGGAGAGCCCTCGCTTGTGCGCCTTGTGCCCGTCCGGGCCGGCGGCGCCGAACAACGCCTCGGACAGCCGCCACAGCGCCATCCCGACCAGACCGACCACCAGGGCCCAGAGCAGCGCCATGCCGAACGGCTGCTCCGCGACCTGCGCCAGCGCTCCTCCGCGGTCCGCCTGTTCGCTCGAACCGCCGAACGCGATCTGCACCGACAGCAGCCCGATCACCAGGTAGATCGCCCCGCGGGCGGACAGGCCGGCCCGCGCCGCCGCTGTCATCGCGTCGCTGTTCGCGGCGCGCCGCGCGGTGGCCTTGCCCTCGTCGACGGTCGAGGTCACTGTTCCCATGGCGTCCGCCTCCTCGTGCGCGGGCGGTGCGCCTCGCACAGCGACCGCCTGCCCCGAACGGACGATCGAAAACAGCGTCGCCGCCGGTCGGAGCGGTGCCAACGTCCGCCGGACGCGGGCGGATTCGACATCGGGACCACGACGGCCACCGCCACATCACCGAACGGTCGAGCTCCTGGCCGCTCTCGCCCCGAGCTCGGGCGACTCGGTTGCGTCGGAGCCGTGCCGTGCGGCAGCTGCCGCGTCGGGCCTGTGGCGGATCCGCCCGCCGCACGGCCCGGGGCTCAAGTCGTGGGGGTCGGGCGCCTTCTCAGAGGAATGGGTGGTGGGTCCTACCCGCCCACCCTCCCCAACTGCCGCACTCAGCAGCGCATATGGCACTCAGTGACGGAGTTGCCACACGGGGTGGAGTGGGGTTACTTTCTGACCAACAACTGCAAATAGGACGACCCCGACAGGTGCTACCAACACCGTGCCGGGGTCTGACCACCGAGATCGCAAACCAAGCAGAAGGACCGATCCCAATGGCTGTGGCCCAGCTTATCTGTGAGCTGCCCGCCGACACCTGTCCGAAGGCCGCTCCCGGCTTCGGAAAGCGTGCCGTACCGGGCCAACACCGCGACGCCGACCCGCACTTCGGGCACCTCCCGCCCCGCGAGGCAAGCATCGCCAGCTACCTCGACCGCCTCCCCGAAGGCGCCGACATCTCCGTCAAAACCCTCGCCCGCACGACCCCGTACGGCCAGTGCGCCCTGCGCACCGCCCTGCGCCTGATCTCCGAAGCCGGACATCTGCGCCGCACCCGCGAAACCGTCCTCGGCACCGACGGCTCCTACCACCACATCACCCGCACCCACTTCTCCCGCACACCGCGCCCCGACAGCTGGTGGGAGGCGTACACCCGCGGCGAACACCCCACCGACGCGACGGGAGCCGGCGGACACGCGGACACTGGCGCCGCCCCGCCGGGAGGTCGCCGCCGGACGGCCGACTCCGCGGCGCCGGCCAGGTCGCAGGCGTACCGGGTGCTGGCGGGCCTCGGGCGGACGGACCCGCGGCTCACGCTGGGTGCGGGCGAGTGCGCGGCGCTGGAGCCGCTGCTGCGGCAGTGGTTCGTGCGCGGCACCGGCGAGCAGGAGGCCGTACGGGTGCTGACCGCGGGGCTGCCGTCAACGGTCCACCACCCGGCGGCACTTGTCCGACGACGCCTCCACGACAAACTCCCACCCCACGCACCCGCACCCGACCCCACCGGCCCCCTCATGGAATGCACCCTCTGCCAGAAACCCGGCCGCCCCCACGCCCTCCCCGGCGGACTCTGCCGCACCTGCCGAGGCGAACCCACCCCACCACCACGCATCAACACCGAACACCACCGCGCCCAAGTCCAACGCGTACGCGAAGCCGCCGGATTCACCCTCCGGCCGGCGTTCGGACGGCTCGGCGGAGGCGCACCGCGGCCGGCCTGACGACGGAGGGTCGCCACGCGGTCACCCCGTGATCGCCAATGCGGGGGCTTGCGGCGACTTGCGGCCAGTTGTGGCCGGTTGCGGCCAAACCGCATGCACGGTACGGCTTGTTCGCCTGGTGGGAGCGTTTGGCAAACACGGCCGGAAGCTGCCCCGGACACCTATTGACGAAGGCGTTAAAGGGTTCTTCGGACGGCCGAACAGTGCCTACACTGCATCGCGCCGAGCCGTTCGATTCCCTGTGGCCCGACCACGGGGACGCGGTAGGGCCGAGCCTGCGCACAGCGCCCCACCCCGGTGCCACGCGTACCCGTTTCGGCGTCCGCTCCCACCCCGCCAGGAGACGAAGCAGCGCATGGACACCCCTTTCGCCGCCGTGTTTGTCCCGCTCGCACTCGCTGTGATCATGTTCGGTCTCGGGCTGTCCATGAGCGTCGACGACTTCCGGCGCGTACGGCGGCACCCGCGCGCGGTGGTCGTGGCGCTGTTCTGTCAGTCGCTGCTGCTGCCCGCCGCCTGCTTCGGCCTGGTCATCGCGCTCGGCCTCTCCCCCGTGCTCGCGGTCGGCATGATGCTGCTGGCCGCCTCCCCCGGCGGAACGACCGCGAACCTCTACAGCCACCTCTTCGGCGGCGACGTGGCGCTCAACGTCACGCTCACCGCGCTGAACGCGGTGCTGGCGATCGTGACCATGCCGATAGTCGCCAACCTCTCGCTGCACTACTTCGACCCGGACATCGGCCAGGACGGTGTGGGCCTCCAGTTCGACAAGGTCGTCCCGGTGCTGGTGGTGGTCCTGATCCCGGTCGTGATCGGCCTGCTCGTACGGCGTCGCTCGCCCGCGTGGGCCGCGCGCATGGACACGCCCGTACGCCGTCTGTCGATCCTCGCGCTGGTGGGGATCGTCGTCGGCACGGCCGTCTCGGAGTGGAGCGACATGGGCAGCCACCTCGCCGACGCCGGACCGGCCACGCTGATCTTCTGCGCGCTGAGCCTGGCCGTCGGCTATCTGGTGCCGCGAATGGTGGGCGTCGACAAGCGCCAGGCCATCGCGACCTCCATGGAGATCGGCGTGCACAACAGCGCGGTCGCCATGACCATCGCCATCGCCGTGCTCGGTGATGTGAGCCTGGCCGTGCCCGCCGCCGTCTACGGAGTGCTCTGCTGCCCGGCCGCAGCCGTCGCCGGACTGCTGATCACCCGCTTCGGCAGACCCGCACCCGTCGAAGCCCCCGCTCACACCCCCTGACCCGACCCCGGCGAGGGTCGGCGCTGGGCGCGCGCGTGCGGGCGCGGAGGTGCGGGCGCGGAGGTGCGGGCGTGCGGGCGTGCGGGCGTGCGGGCGTGCAGCAAGGGCGTACGGCGGTCCGTCGGACGGTGAGAGGGGTGCGCTCGCTACGGCGTCGGGGCGAGGTGGGCGGTGTCGCCCAGGGCCGCCAGCCGGCGGTTGTGGAAGAAGTCGTCCTCGTCCAGCGTGGTGATGCTGCCCGCCGGTGCACGGAAGCTCACGTACCCGGCCGACTCGACCGGCATCCGGATCCAGGCCGCCACCACAAAGGTCAACGAACCGCCGTGGGTCACGACGATCTGGTGCTCGCACGGCCGCCGCACGATCTCCTCGGTAGCCGCGTAGACGCGCCGAACCCACTGCTCCTTCGTCTCCGCCCCCTCCACACCCTCGTCGTGGTCCATCCGCTCTCCGTCCGGCGGCGGCGGGACGAAGCGCCGGTCCAGCCACTCCTGCGGACGGCCCTCCGCCACGCCGTACGACTTCTCCCGGAGTCGGCGGTCCAGCGTCGCCCGCACGCCGAACACCCCGGCCACCTCGTCGGCGGTCTGCCGGGTGCGCAGCAGATCCGAGGAGTACAGCTCCACCGCGGCACCGTCCGGGATTCGGGCCCGAAGCTCCCGTGCGGCGGCGGTCGCCGCACGGACTCCCGCCGCCGTCAGCCGGGAGTCGTGCCAGCCGCCGACGACTCCGTCGACGTGGTGCGTCGCCTCGGGGTGGGTGACGACATGGAGAGTCCGCACAAGAACCTGCCTCTGGGAGTGGGCGACGCCCCGGCGTCGGGCGGTGCGTCCCTGGGGGGCAACCAGGAAGCGTACGAGAAGGGCCGGCTACGCGGGGCTCAGGGTGCAGTCGTGCGGCAGAAAGGAACCGAGCCGGCCCTCGCGGTCGCCGTTCTTGAACGCGATGGCTCGGCCGGTCAAGTCGCCGTCGCGCAAACGGAGTTCGAGTCCGAGGCTCGGGCTGTTGAGACGGGCATCGGCGGTCGGGAGCTGGAGGGGTGCGACGGCACGCAGCGCGCAGCGGTCGGTGGCGGTCGCGGGAACCGTCACCGGCGGCAGGTCGCCGAGGCGCAGTCGCACCTGTTGCCCCGCCGTCACGGCGACGCTCAGCGGGACGCTGCCCTCGGCGGTGTCGATCGCACCCGCCCACGCGCCCTCGGCGAGGGCCATCGGGCGCTCGAACTCGGTGACGGGGCTCACCAGTTCGCGGTCGAAGCCGGGTACGAGGTGGGCCATCAGGAGGTCGAGGACGGCGTCGCGGGCGCCTTTTCCGGTGGAGTTGGTGAGTACCGCGACCGACAGCTCGTGCTCCGGGACGTCGACCATCATCGCGGCCACCCCGCCCATGCCACCGCCGTGGCTGTGGACCTCCGGGCCGGGGCCGTACGAGACGATCCGGCCCAGGCCGTAGCCGAGCCGGTCGTTGATCGGCAGGGCGTCGTCGTACGGATCGGCCGCGGCGGAGCCGAGCAGGGAGGAGACGTTGCGGGCGAAGAGCGCGACGTCTCCCGCGGTGGCCCAACCCGCGCCGGCGGCCGGGTGGTTGGTGTGGCAGAGGTCGTAGGCGCGCCCGTCGACGGTGTAGCGACCGGCGACACCGTCCACAGCGGGCCGACCGGTCGTCGGGCTTCCGGGCGTCGGGCTTGCGGGCGTCGGGTTTGCGGGAGCGGGGCCGAAGTGGAAGCCGGTGAGGCCGAGCGGTTCGGCGATCCGCTCGTGCAGCAGGTCCCCGAGGCTCCGTCCCGTCGCGGCCTCCAGCAGACGGCCCAACTCGCGGTAGCCGAGGTTGGAGTACTCGAATCCGGCGCCGGGTCGACGGCGCAGCGCGCGGTATCGGTCGCAGTCGATCGGCAGCGGGCCGGGATCGCGCCGGGCGTCGTAGTGGAAGTCGTAGTACGTCGGGAACCCGCCGCGGTGGCACAGCAGTTGGCGCGCCGTCGGCATCTCCGGCGCCTCGGCGCCCGTGACGGCGCCGGCGCGGGCGGGCCCGGCCGGTACGGGTGAGTCGAGGTCCAACACCCCGTCGGCAGCGGCCAGTTGGACGGCGGTGGCGGTGAACGCCTTGGTGACGGAGGCCAGCCCGTAGACGGTCTCCGGTGTGGCCGGCCGCCGAGCGGCGGTGTCCGCGAAGCCGTACGCGCGGGTGAGCACCAGTTCGTCGCCGCGGGCCACCGCGAGGGAGAGCGAGGCGCAGCCGTGCTCGGCGAGGATCCGGGCGCAGTGTGCGTCCAGACCGCTCGGTTCGTCGCGTGCGTCCGACACCGTGCAGCCACCCCTCGCCGTCCGACTCCTGTGACCAGCACAGTAGTTGAGCGGGCGGAGCCCCCTCGGTCGGTCCCGGCGGAAAGCAGATGCGCGAGGAGCGGTACCGGGTGTGGGATGCCGGTATGACGACAGTGGTGAGCACGCCGGACATCGACGGGACGGCCCGGGTTCTGGAGACCCTCGGCGCATGGCAGCGGGACGGCGACGGGGTGCTGCTGCACCCCGGTGACGTGGGCTGGTTCTGGCGCTTCGGCGCGCAGCGCACCGCGGACGCCCTGCGGGTCTGGCGGGACGGCGAACGGCTGCTGGCGGTGGGGCTGTTGGACGGCCCGGACCTGCTCCGCGCGACCGTCGCACCCGAGCTTCGGCAGGACGAGGAGCTCGCGGTGCGGATGGCGGACGACCTCGCCGAACCGGAGCGCGGCGTACTGCCGGCGGGGCCGGTGTGCCTGGAGGCGCCGGAGGACGCGAGGCTGCGGCAGGTACTGCTGGAGCGGCCGGGTTGGCACACCGACGAGCCGTGGACGCCGTTCTCCCGCGATCTGGCGGAGCCGGTTCCGGAGCCGGGCATCAGGATCGAGGTGGTCGAGGAGGCCGGGGTCGGTCCGCGCGCCGCGGTGCAGCGCGCGGCGTTCGAGAAGTCGACGTTCGACGAGGAGCGTTGGCGGACGATGGCAGCCGGCCCCGCCTACGCCGACGCACGCTGCCTGTTGGCACGCGACGGACAGGGCGCGGCGGTGGCGACGGTGACGGTCTGGTCCGCGGGACCCGGCAGGCCGGGCGTGCTGGAGCCGATGGGCGTGCACCGGGACCACCGGGGCCACGGGTACGGCAGAGCGATCACGCTCGCCGCCCTCGCAGCGCTCCGCGAGCTGGGCGCCTCCAGCGCGCTGGTCTCCACTCCCACCGCCAACGTCGGCGGCGTCGCCACCTATCGTTCGGCGGGCTTCGAAGCGGGGACTCCGGTGCCGGACCTGGCCCGCAGCGCCTGAACCAGCCGCGACGGGAGGGAAGTTGAACGCACCGGGCGCGCCGGGAACGGCGGTGAGCCGGGCGCGCGGCCCGGCGGCAGTCGGCCGACGGCGCGCGACCCGGGCCGCCGGTACCGGCCCCGCCCCGGCCCCGCTCGACCCGACGGCGCGCGCCCCGACGGGCGGGTTAATCGGTGTCGGCGGGGCAGGCGGTGTGCGAGGGTCTGCCGGTGACCGAAGACCGCGACACGCACGTCGCCGCCCGTCCGTCCGAAGCCTCCGAACCGGCCGGACCGCCGCCCGCCCTCGACCTGCTGCGCTGGCAGTTCGAGCTGACCTGGTCGCTCTTCGAGTACCACCTCGAGCTGCTGGAGCCCGAGGACTTCCTCTGGGCACCCACCGTGAACCGCTGGACCGTTCACCGCACCGAGGACGACTCCTGGGTTCCGGACTTCGCTGAGGCCGAGCCCGACCCCGTACCGCTGCCGACCGTCGCGTGGGTGAGCTGGCACATCGGTTGGTGGTGGGGCGTCGCAGCCGACCATGTGCACGGCAGGACCCCGCGCGAGCGCACCGAGGTGGTGTGGCCGGGCCCCGGCGAACCGACGGTCGAGTGGTTGCGCGAGCTGCGCACCGACTGGCTGGACGGGCTGGACGGACTGACGGAGAGCGCACTCGCCGCCACCGCACCGTTCCCCTGGCAGAACGACCCCCGCCACACCGTCGGGCACATGGTGGCCTGGGTGAACGCCGAGCTGATGAAGAACGTCGCCGAGATCGGCGGGCTCCGGATGCAGCGTTCGGCCGACCGGCCCGCCCGGGAGACCGGACAGTCCTGAGCAGCCGGCGGCCGGCTGGCGCCCCAACTGCCCTGCACACACCACCGGTTCACGCCGCACCCGGCACTCCGATCCGACACGCAGCCTCGACGCGCCGGTGCCGGTCGGCCGTGCGGCACCGGCTTGCACCCGTACGGCGTCGCCTCCAACGCCTGCCTCCAACGCCTGCCTGCGACACCGCCCGAGCGTCGTGCCGCACCCGAGCGGGGCGAACGACCGGCAGAGGCGCCCAACAGCGTGCGCGCCAGCCGTAGTTGCTCTGCACGACGTCCGTACCGCGCGGCCAACGGCTCGCAGGGCGACGCCGGCTGTGCCCGCCTGCCGCACTCGACGACCGGGGCCGAAGGACGCGGCCAACGGCCCGCTCTCCGGGTCGGGTTGGCGTCGTCGGCTCGGTGCTGCTCAGCCGCGCGGAGCCGCGGGGAATCCGCCCGCGGGCTCCAACGCCGCAAGCACGCGCAGGATCTGAGCCTCCATCAGTGGCGGCGCGATGATCTGCACCCCCACCGGCAGTCCGTCGACGAGTCCGGCGGGTGCCTGTCCGGCGGGCAGACCGGTCAGATTGTGCGCACAGGCGTGGGTGATGCCGGGACCCATCGCGCGGCCCAGCTCCTCCACCATCGCCATCCCGTCCGGCAGTACGGGCGGGACGCTGGGGACGGTCGGGGTCAGCAGTACGTCGACACCGTCCGACCCCGGCTCCGAACCGGAGGCGACCCCGGCGAAGTGCCGGGTGAACTGGGCCGCCAGCCGCGGGATCAGGTCCATCGCCGCGGCCAGCCAGACGCCCGGCGCCTGCCCGCCCTCGTGCGCGGCGGCGCCGGTGGAGACCCGTACGGTCGGCGCCAGCGCGGCCGGGTCCTCGGCGCGTACGGCCGCCACGTGCTCGGCGAGCAGCGGGTCACCGCCGAGCACCGCGGAACTGCCGAGTCCGGTGGCGAGCAGATCGGGTATGCCGCGGTGGACGGTGAGGATCATCGCCAGCGCCGAGGCGTCGGCGTAGCGCGGCACGCTCACCTCGCGCACCTGCGCGCCGAGCGCGGCCAACTCCCGTGCCCGGGCCAGTACGGCGTCGGCCACGGCCGGGTCGGTCACCTCCGGCGCCAGTGACTCGGTGACGATGCCGACGCGCATACCGGCGACATCGCCGTCCAGCCCGAACGTCCAGTCCCTGGTGGCCAGTTCGGGTCCGCTGCGCAGATCGTGGCCGTCTCCGCCGGACAGCACGGAGGCGACCGCGGCGACGGTGACCACCCGCCGGGAGGCCGCAACCACCCGGTCCTGCACCCCTGTCAGCCCGAGCACTCCCGTCATCGGGATGACGCCGCGGGTGGGCATCAGCGCGGCGAGTCCGCAGCCGGCGGACGGCACCCGGCCCGATCCGGCCTGGTCGACCATGATCGCCGCGTCCACCTCGCCGGCGGCGACCAGCGCCGCCGTACCGCTGCTCGAACCCCACGGGGTGTGGCCGGTGTTCCACGGGTTGAGGACGGGGCCGGCGTGGTTCTGGTCGCCGGTGATGGCGAGGCCGAGGTCGTCGGACCTGCCGATGTGGGTGATGCTCCCGCCGGCCGCGAGCGCCCTGGTCACGACGGTGGCCGAGGTGCGGGCAGCCGGGCCCTCCAGCATCCGCGAGCCGTAGACCAGCGGCACACCGCCGACCCGGATCGAGTCCTTGACCGCCAGCGACAGCCCGTCCAGTGCGCCGCTGCCCGTGGCCGGCACCTGGACGCGGTACTGCGCGGCGTTCCAGGGATCGTCGCCCGGCTTCCTCGGTACGTGCGCCGGCTCGGTGCGCGCCGCCTCCTCCTGCCACCACCGGCCGACCCGCTCGTACAGATCGCCGACCGCGGCGCCGAAGTCGACGGCCGCCTCCGCGGTGCGCGGGTCGAGGCCGAGCCCGTGCTCGCGGGAGTTGGCCTCGACCCGGCTCGGGGTCGGCGGCGTCCAGGTCCAGGAGGGGGAGTCAGTCATAAGCAGCGACTATAACCACGCACCGGCACCGCTCGGGAACGCCGCGTACCGTTCGCGACGAGCCCCAACTCCTTTGTCTCTACAAGGAGTTGGGGGATTCGACGGCGTTGCGCGAAGTTGTCCGCAGGGCGGTGGCGGTGGCCGGCCGAGCGGGTCGGCCGGCCGGACGCGCCAGGCCGCGCCGGGACGCGCCGGGTGGTGTTCGCGCCGGGTCCGGGTCGGGTTCGGCGCCGGGTTCGGGGCCGGGTCAGCCGATCGCGTCGGCGACGATCTCCGCGGCCTCGGCGACCAGTTCGTCCTCGCGCTCGGCGCCTTCGCGGTCCTTGCTGGAGAGCACGGAGATGACGATCGGCTCGCCCTCGTCCGGCCAGGCGACCGCGATGTTGTTGCGGGTGCCGTAGCCGCCCGCGCCGCTCTTGTCGGCCACCTTCCAGCTGTCCGGCACGCCCGCCCGAATGAGGGTGTCACCGGTGATGTTGGTGTGCATCCAGTCGGTGAGCTGCGCGCGGTCGCGCTTGTTCAGGGCGTCGCCGAGCAGCAGTGCGCGCAGGTCGGCGGAGAGCGCGCGTGCGGTGCTGGTGTCGCGCTTGTCGCCCGGTGTGCCGTCGCTCAGACCGGGCTCGTAGCGGTCGATGTTGGTCGTGCGGTCGCCGAGCTCCTCGCGGAGGTGGGACTCGAGGCCCTTCGGACCGCCCAGGGCCTCCTCGAGCAGCAGGTTGACGGCGGTGTTGTCACTCTCCCGGAGGGTCGCGGCGGCGAGCGCGTTCAGCGTCATACCGGTGTCGACGTGCTTCTCGGTCACCGGCGAGTGCTCCACCAGGTCGTCCTCGGTGTAGGTGACCACGCGTTCGCGCTCGGCGGGGCTGTGGGTGGCCAGCAGCGCACCGGCGGCGAGCGATTTGAAGGTGGAGCAGTGGGCGAAACGCTCGTCGGCGCGGTGGGTGATCTCCTCGCCCGTACCGGTGTTGAGCGCGTGCAGCCCGATCCGGGCGTCGAACTTCCGCTCCAGAGCGCGGAGTTCCTTGCTCACGTCGA
Source organism: Streptomyces sp. XM4193 (assembly GCF_023072595.1). Classification (GTDB taxonomy): domain Bacteria; phylum Actinomycetota; class Actinomycetes; order Streptomycetales; family Streptomycetaceae; genus Streptomyces. The sequence continues at coordinate 107,541 of NZ_JALLGK010000003.1, read as the reverse complement.
CCGGCGTACGGGTGGTGGAAGCGGTCGGTGCGTCGGCGGCGGTGCGCAGTTCGCTGCGTGCGGCGCCGGCACCCTCGGCGGGCGCGGAGGCGCCGCAGGCGGTGAGCGGGAGCAGTACGAGTGCGGCGAGCGCGGCCCGGCGGGCGGCCGAGCCGGGCGCGGAGAGCAGGGAGGCGGGTCGACCGGGCGACACGGAGCTGGGCATGGCGGAGGAACCTCCTGAGGGGCGGCGGAAGCCCGAGCGGGCTGCGGAATGCGCGCGCACCGGGAAACGCGCGGGTCGATACATCCCGTTGCGGCGGGTTAGCCGTACGGCGACCGGTATGAGGGAGATCCTGCCCGGCGCTTGCCATGCCGTCCAAGCCAGAATCGCGCGGTGTGATGCGGATTCCGCATGGCTGTGGCCGGGCGGGCGCCCCTAGGATGTGGCCATGGATCTGGTGGCCGCCTGCCGCGCCTTCGTGCACGTCAGCGAACGCGGCAGCTTCACTCTCGGCGCCGCCGCCGCGCAGATGTCCCAGTCGGTGGCCAGCCGCCGCGTCGCCGCGCTCGAAGAGCACCTGGGCACACGGCTGTTGGAGCGCTCCCAGCGCCGCACGGTGCTCACCGCCGCCGGGCGGGAGCTGCTGCCCGGCGCGCGGCGCCTGGTCCGCGCCGCCGAGGTGCTGGAGCACGAGGCGCGCGCCGTGGCCGGTCGGCCGCTGCGGCTGGCGGTGCCCGACGGCTGCGGCGCCGCCGCCCTCGCCGGACTGGTCGCCGACGCACGCGCACGCGGCGTACCCCTGCGTCTACTGGTGGCGCCGCCGCCCGAGCGCGCCGAGTCGCTGCACACCCGCGAGGCCCGGGTGGCTCTGCTCGCCGCGCCTGCCGAGGACGCACAGTGGCAGGTGGAGCTGGGCCTGGCCGGCGTCACCGACCCGGGCGTGCGGAAGCTGTACGTCGAGACCCTGCGCCCGCGCCGACGGGACAGCGGGCCGGCCCGGCGCATCTGGCTCCAGCCCGAGGACGACGTACCTCATGTGCGCGACCGGCTGGGCCGGCTCTGCGACGCCCTCGGGCTGCGCCCCGCGCAGTACGCGACCGCCGAAGACCTGCCGGCCGCGGCGGCGGAGGTGTACGGCACCCGCGACCTGCTGCTCTGCTCCTGGCTGGAGGCAGAGGAACTGGGACTGCACTGGCGTCCCCTCGGTGAACTCCCGCTCGCGCGCGGCTATGTGCTCGGCGGCGGCGAGCAGGCGGACGTCGACAGGGTGCACGACCGCCTCGGCGCCGTACTCGCCCGACGCCTGGGCGCCGACGCCCCCGCAGCCGACGCCCCCGCAGCCGCTGCCCCCGCACCCGGCACACCCGAAGCACCCGCCTCGTCCGGCGACACCGCCACCACGACCGCCCGGGCCGACGCACCCGACGCTGCCGCCTCCGCATCCGACACCCCCGCCGAAGCCACGGAAGAGACCCCGCGATGAGCCGCACCACCGAGACCGTCGCCAGTACGACCGCGCTGCTCGCCGAGGCCCGCGCGGAGCTGCACGAGGGCGGGCTCGCCGCCTCCGTGCTCGTGCGCGATCTGCACACCGGCGAGGAGCTGGCGCTCGATCCGGACGTCGAGTACGTCTCGGCGTCCCTGGTGAAGGTGCCGCTGGCCGCGGCCGTGCTGGAGCTGGTCAGACGCGGCGAGCTCGACGGCGGTCAGCCGGTGGAGGTCGAGCCCGGCCGGGCCCGCACACCGGGCCCCACCGGCGTCAGCCGCTTCCTGCACCCGGCGCGCATCGCGCTCGCCGACCTCGTCTATCTGAGCCTGTGCCTCAGCGACAACGCCGCCACCGAGGCGCTGTTCGCGCTCGTTCCGCCCGCCCGGGTGGCCGAGCTGACGGCCGGATTCGGCCTGCGCGGCTTCTCCGTCCGCCACACCATCGACGAGCTCAGCGACACCCCGGCCGAACGCTTCTCCGCCGACGAGAGCCACCTCGCCCACGCCCTCGCCATCGGTTCGGGCACCCGCGGCCGCGGCCACCGGGTGCCACAGCTGGACGTCAGCCACGCCAACTCCTGCACGGCCAGGGCCTGCGCCGATCTCCTCCAGGCACTCTGGAACCCGCCCGCCGACTGTGCGCTGCCGGCCGAAGTGGCGCGTTCGGTGCGGGAGTTGATGGCCCACAACGTACTGCGGCACCGGCTCGCACCGGACTTCGCCGCCGACGCCTCGTCCTGGTCCTCCAAGACCGGGACCCTGCTCAATCTGCGACACGAAATGGGCGTGGTGGAGCACGCCGACGGCCGTGTGCTCGCGGTCGTCGTGCTGACCGAGTCACGGGTGCCCGCCACCCACCAGCCGGCGGCCGAGGCGCTGATGGCAGCCGTCGCCCGCCGCCTCCACGACCATCTGCGGCAACGCTGAACGGAGCGCGGCCCGTTCGGGCCCACTCCCCGCGGGCCCGAGCCGCACGTGCCCGCGGGTACGCGTGTTCGCGGGTACGCGGCACACTCCCCGCCGAGCCGTACGTCCCCGGGCCCGAGCCGTACGTCCCCGGCACGCGACGCGCACCGCCTCGCCGGTCGCGGTCAGCCCAGCCGTTCGCGCAGGTGGACCGTGACGGTCTCACCCGCCTCCTTCCCGATCGCCGCCCGGATCCCCGCCCGCACCGGCAGCTTGTGCCGCCCGTCCCCCAGTGCCATGAACGAGCTGTCGAACGGCTCCGCGTCAACGGTCCCGCGCACTTTCACCCGCCCTCCGGTGCCGAAGAACTCCACCGACTCCGGCCAGACGAGATACGTGTGACCGCCCGGCTCGGTGCTCTTGCGGAGCGTGGCGACGAACTCCACGTCAAGCGGTGTGACGCTCTGCTCCGCTCCGTCCGCGCTCTGTGCGTCCGATCCGCTCGGACTCCGCTGACCAGCCATGACGAACCTCTCCTTCCCGATGCGGCGGGCGCATCGACAACCGTCCCCACAGAGGCGGACCGATCCGCCCCCGGAAACTCATCGCCGAAGTCCGCCCGCCGGCACCCCGCCCGACCCGGGCCGCACCCGGCCGCGGCGCGGCCCGCTGTCGCGAGCCCGTGACGATCCTGCAGCGAAGGAACCGCCTGCGCACCGGCACATGCCTGCTAGCTTTGCTTCGGTTCTGAACGACGACCAAGGAGACGCACGTGCGCAGGTCAGCGCGATTCACCGGGGCAGCCGTCGCGATGGCTGCGGCACTGCTCCTCAGCGGCTGCGGCAGCAGCGACGACGACGGCTCGAAGGACGAGGGCAAGCCGTCCCAGAACGAGTCCCAGGGCACCGACGGCGAGGGCAACGACGACCCGACCGACGCCGCACCCGGCTCGCTCACCGGCATCTGGGCCGCCAAGACCGACGGCAAGGACCTGATCCTCACGGTGGTCGGCGACGGCGCCTCGCTGGTCCACGACGAGAACATCTGCTCCGGCCGCGTCACCGACGACGGCAAGCCGAGCCTCACCCTCAAGTGCCCCAACGGCGGCAACGAGGAGCGCACCAACGGCTCGGTGGAGAGCGTGGACGCCAAGTCCCTGAAGATCGAGTGGAACGGCGGCGCCACCGACACCTTCGCCCGCCAGGCCGACGCACCGTCCGAGATGCCCACCGGCCTCGACGGCCTGGAGGACCTCATCCCCAAGGGCTGACCCGCCCCGCGGTCGCACCGCGAGATTCCGCACGAGGCCCCGCGCGCCCGATCACCCGCTGATCCGAGCGCACGGGGCCTCACGCACGTACACACTCCCGCACGCCCGACGCCCGGCGCCCGCACGCCCGGCGCCTGACGCCGACGCCAACTGCGCCGCACGTACGGCCGGTTGCCACCCCAGGCGGTCAACCACGCCCCGCCGAGGGGGCGTTGCGCACCGAGGGGCGTTGCGCGCACCGGGAGCGCCGGAGCCGGAGCGCCCCGTGGCCCGTCGAGCGGCACGTCGCACGGTCGCTTGGCCGCCGCTGGGCCGTCGCACACCGGCGGACCGTACGGCGCCGCACCGCGGACCGGCGCGCGGACCGTCCCGCCCGCACCCGCCGCCCCGGCACAACACGACCGAGTTCCGACCGTTTGCAGCCGGAGCGGAACCCGTGCCGCCCGCACGGAACGCGGGGCCCGCCCGCACTCGGCCCCAACTCCCCCTGCGCACCGCCCCGTCGAGGATTCACTCCGCCGAACGGTGCGCTTCACCTCACGCTCAACCACCCCCGTGCCCGTACGGGCAGAGTCTGCCCACCGGTCGAACTCCCCCTGGACAAGGCCGAGTCAATCAGCAGACTTGTGCCGACCGACCCTGGCGCCGACCGCGTCCCCCAACCCGGCCCGGGCCAGGGCACGTTGCACAGACAAGAGAACACTGGAGGAAACGGGTGCACTCCCCCCACACCCCCCGCATCTCCCCCGAGCTCCCCAACTCCCCCGCGGGCAGCCCCCGTCGGGCCGGACGCCGCATGGGCCGCGCCGGATTCGTCGGCGCCGCCGCCTTCGCACTGGTCCTCGCCGTGCCGGGCGTCGCCTCCGCCGAACCGCCGGGCAAGCTGCCCGAGCAGGCGAGCGAGTCCGAGCAGAGGTTCCAGCCGGTGTACGACTACGACACCGACGGCTGCTACGCCACCCCCGCCATCGGCCCGGACGGCACCATCGCGCCCGGCCTGGGCATCGGCGGTGACATGAACGGCCAGTGCCGGGACGACTGGGACCTGGACAACGTCAACACCTACTCGCGCGAGAAGTGCAACAACGACTGGTGCGCGATCGTCTACGGCTCGTACTTCGAGAAGGACCAGGCCGCCCACGGCGGCGGCGCCGCGGGGCACCGCCACGACTGGGAGCACGTCGTGGTCTGGGTGCACAACGACGAGGTGCAGTACGTCGCCACCTCCGCCCACGGCGGCTTCGACGTGCACAACCGCGACTCCGTACGGTTCGAAGGGCCGAACCCCAAGATCGTCTACCACAAGGACGGCATCACCACCCACTGCTTCCGCCTGGCCAACGACAACGACGAGCCGCCGGAGAACCACCGCGGCGACTGGCGCCAGCCGGACCTCGTCGGCTGGGACGGCTACCCCGAGGGCCTGCGCGACAAGCTCGTCGAGGCGGACTTCGGCAGCGCCACCCTGGGCATCAAGGACGACACCTTCAACTCCCACCTGGAGAAGGCGATGCCCGACGACATCCCCTTCGATCCCCACGCCTGACCGGTCCCCCCGGACCCCGACCCGGACCCCGCCGCCCCGGAACGGCCCGCCCCGCGCGGGTTCGCTCCGGGGCGGAGCCGTGCCCGCGACCGGCCGCCGACGAGCACCCCGACACCCGCCCCCGACAATCGACTTGAACCTGACGCAGGTGTAGGTCCTAACGTCTTCCATGTCGCCGGAAAACCGACGACAACCACCCATAGGGGATTGTTCAACAAGAACGAGGACATCATGGAGTGGAAGGTCGGCGAGCTCGCCCGGCAGACCGGACTGACCGTCCGCGCGCTGCACCACTACGAGCGGATCGGGCTGCTGGAGCCCTCGGCACGCACCGCGGGGGGCCACCGTCTCTACAGCGAGACGGACGTCGCCCGGCTGTACCGCATCGTCACGCTGCGCGGACTCGGGCTCTCGCTGGAGTCCGTACGCACCGCGCTGGACGGGGAGTTGCCGCTGGCCGACCTGCTGCGCGAGCGACTGGCGCAGGTCGACCAGCAGCTCGACGCCCTGCGGCTGATGCGCAGCCGACTCCTGCTGCTGGCCGACGGCGAACGCGTCCACAACTCCGCCGATCTCCTCGCACTCATGGAAGAGGCGCACACGATGGACCAGAAGATGGGCGAGTACTTCTCCGCCGAGCAGCTGCAGGCGATGCAGGAGCGCCGCAAGGAGGTCGGCGAGGAGGCCGTCGCCGCCGTCGAGCAGGAGTGGCCGGTGCTGATGGCGAAGGTGCAGGCGGAGATCGACGCCGGCACCGACCCGTCCGACCCGCGCGCCCGGGCGCTCGCCTCCCGCTGGATGGAACTGGTCGCCGCGTTCCACGGAGGCGACAGCGGACTGCGCGACTCGCTCTACCGGATGCAGGCCGAGAACGCGGAGGTCCTGGCCCAGAACTACGGCGGCCCCACTCCGCAGATGCTCTCCTTCATCCAGCACGCCCAGGACGCCACCCCCTGACCCCACCCCGGCCGACCGGAACCCACCACCCCGAGACCCGCGCCCCGGGACGCGCGCCCCGGGACCACCGCACACACACCGGCACACGACAACGGGGCCCGGGAGCGTACGCCGTGGCGTACGAACTCCCGGGCCCCGCAGCCGAGTCGGCCCCGACCGTGCCGCGTGCTAGCGGACGAAGACGCCCGCCGTGGAGGCGAGGTCGAGGAAGTACTGCGGCATGATGCCCAGCACCAGGGTGACGACGACGCCGATCGCGATGGCGCCGGTGGTGAGCACCGAGGGAATGGCCACGGTGGGCCCGTCCGGTGCCGGCTCACTGAAGAACATCAGCACGATGATCTTGACGTAGAAGAACGCGGCGATCGCCGAGGAGAGCACACCGACCACGACCAGCGGGGCGGCACCGCCCTCTGCCGCCGCCGCGAAGACGGCGAACTTGCCGACGAAGCCCGAGGTCAGCGGGATACCGGCGAAGGCCAGCAGGAAGATGGCGAAGACCGCGGCCACCAGCGGCGAACGCCGCCCGAGACCCGCCCACTTGGACAGGTGCGTCGCCTCGCCGCCCGCGTCGCGCACCAGCGTGACGACGGCGAAGGCGCCGACCGTGACGAAGGAGTAGGCGAGCAGGTAGAAGAGGACCGAGGAGATGCCCCGGTCGTTCATGGCGACGACGCCGGCGAGGATGAAGCCGGCGTGTGCGATCGAGGAGTACGCCAGCAGGCGCTTCACATCGGTCTGGGTGATCGCGACGACCGCGCCGACCACCATCGACAGGATCGCGACGCCCCACATCACCGGCCGCCAGTCCCAGCTCAGACCCGGCAGCACGACGTAGAGCAGTCGCAGCAGCGCGCCGAAGGCGGCGACCTTGGTGGCCGCGGCCATGAAGCCGGTGACCGGGGTCGGGGCGCCCTGGTAGACGTCCGGCGTCCACATGTGGAACGGCACGGCGCCGACCTTGAAGAGCAGGCCCATCAGGATCATCGCCATGCCTACGAGCAGCAGCACGTCGTTGCTCATCGAGGCGGCGAGCGCCGGGGACGGGCTCTGCACGGTGCCGTCGACGACGTCCGCGATGACGGGGTACTGGACGCTGCCCGCGTAGCCGTAGACCAGCGCGATACCGAAGATCAGGAACGCCGAGGAGAACGCGCCGAGCAGGAAGTACTTGACCGCCGACTCCTGCGAGAGCAGCCGCCGGCGACGGGCCAGCGCGCACAGCAGGTAGAGCGGGAGCGAGAAGACCTCGAGCGCGATGAAGAGCGTCAGCAGGTCGTTCGCCGCCGGGAAGAGCATCATGCCGCCGACCGCGAAGAGCAGCAGCGGGAAGATCTCGGTGGTGGTCCAGCCGGCCTTGATGGCCGCCTGCTCGCCCTCGCCGCCCGGCACCGAGGCCGGCTGGGCCGCGAAGGAGTCCACCCGGGCGCCGTGTGCGACGGGTTCCAGCCTGCGTTCGGCGAAGGTGCCGACGGAGACGAGCGCGACCACCAGGATCACACCCTGGAGGAAGAGCGCGGGGCCGTCGACCGAGAGCGAGCCGATACCGACGACGGCCGCCTTGTCGGTGGCGTAACCGCCGACCGCGAGGCCCACCGTCGTGGCGAAGCCGCAGGCCAACGCCAGTCCGGCCAGGCCCACTTGGAGGTAGTAGCGGGCACTGCGCGGGGCGAATGCCTCGACCAGGATCGCCACCACCGCCGCCCCGAGCACGATCAGGGCCGGGGAGAGCTGGAGGTACTCGATCGAGGGCGCTTCGGCGGCGTGTGTCCACAGGTTGTGGACAGCGCCGTCCGGGCTTGCGTTCAGTGCGCTCACTTGGCCGCCTCCGCGTCCGACTGTGCTGTTTCAGGGTCGGTCTTGCGCACATCCGACATGGTGTGCTCGACCGCCGGGTTGACGATCTCGGTCAGCGGCTTCGGGAAGAGACCGAAGAAGATCAGCATGGCGATCAGCGGTGCCACCACGGCGATTTCGCGGGGCCGCAGGTCCGGCATCTTCGCGATCTCGGGCTTCTCGACCGGCCCGGTCATGGTCCGCTGGTAGAGCAGCAGGACGTAGACGGCGGCCAGCACGATGCCCGCGGTGGCCACGATGCCGGCGACCGGGTAGCGGCTGAAGGTGCCGACCAGCACCAGGAACTCACTGATGAACGGCGCCAGTCCGGGCAGCGACAGGGTCGCCAGACCACCGATCAGGAAGGTGCCGGCGAGCACCGGAGCGGTCTTCTGCACCCCGCCGTAGTCGGCGATCAGACGCGAGCCGCGACGGGAGATCAGGAAGCCCGCCACCAGCATCAGCGCCGCGGTGGAGATGCCGTGGAAGACCATGTACAGCGTCGCACCGCCCTGGCCCTGGCTGGTCATCGCGAAGATGCCGAGCACGATGAAGCCGAAGTGGGAGATGGAGGCGTACGCCACCAGGCGCTTGATGTCGCGCTGGCCGATCGCCAGCAACGCGCCGTAGATGATGCTGATCAGCGCGAGCGCGATCACCGCCGGGGTGGCCCAGGCGCTGGCCTCGGGGAAGAGGCCGAGGCAGAAGCGCAGCATCGCGAAGGTGCCGACCTTGTCGACCACCGCGGTGATCAGCACCGCGACGGGCGAGGTGGACTCCCCCATCGCGTTCGGCAGCCAGGTGTGCAGCGGCCACAGCGGCGCCTTGATCGCGAAGGCGATGAAGAAGCCGAGGAAGAGCATCCGCTCGACGTTGGTGCCCATGGTCAGCTCGCCCGAGGCGCGTGCCTCGGCGATCTGCTGCAACGAGAAGGTGCCCTCGCCGAGTTGGTCGGCGGTGACGACGTACAGCCCGACCACCGCGGCGAGCATCACCAGGCCGCCGGCGAGGTTGTACAGCAGGAACTTGACCGCGGCGTAGCTGCGCTGTTTGGCGCCCTCGTCCTCACCGCGGCTGTGCGCGCGGTCGCCGAAGCCGCCGATGAGGAAGTACATCGGGATCAGCATGGCTTCGAAGAAGACGTAGAAGAGGAAGACGTCGGTCGCGGCGAAGGAGATGATCACCATCGCCTCGACCATCAGGATCAGCGCGAAGAAGCCCTGGGTGGGGCGCCAGCTCCGACCGGTCTTCTCGCCCTCGACCGGATCCGCGTCGTTCCAGCCGGCCGCGATGACGAACGGGATGAGGACGGCGGTCAGCGCGATCATCGCCACGCCGATGCCGTCCACGCCCAGTTCGTAGCGGACGCCGAAGTCGGCGATCCAGGAACGGGACTCGGTGAGCTGGTACCTGTCGCCGCCGGGATCGAAGCGCATCGCCACGACGAGGGCGAGCGCCAGGGTGCCGAGCGAGACGACGAAGGCGACCCACTTGGCGACCGTGCGCCGCGCTGCCGGGACCGCCGCGGTGGCGACCGCGCCCAGTGCCGGCAGCACGGCTGTCGCGGTCAGCAGGGGAAATGACATGTCAGCCATGGATCAGACCGCCCTCATCAGCAGGGTGGCAGCGACGAGCAGTGCCGCACCGCCGAACATCGAGACCGCATAACTGCGGGCGAAGCCGTTCTGCGCCCGCCGCAGCCGCCCGGACAGTCCGCCGTAGAAGGCGGCGGTTCCGTTCACCGCGCCGTCGACGATCTTGTTGTCGACGTAGACCAGGGAACGGGTCAGGTGCTCGCCGCCGCGTACGAGGACCACGTGGTTGAAGTCGTCCTGGAGCAGGTCCCGTCGGGCCGCGCGGGTCAGCAGGCTGCCGCGCGGGGCGATCACCGGGACCGCGGCGCGGCCGTACTGGAACCAGGCCGCACCGACGCCGATGAGCAGCACCACCACGGTCAGTCCGGTGATCACCGGAACGCTCAGCGGCGGGTGCCCGTGCTCGAACCGGGTCACCGGCTCCAGCCAGTTGACGAACGCGTCGCCCCATTTGAAGAGGCCGCCCGCGAAGACCGAGCCGAAGGCCAGCACCACCATCGGGATGACCATCGTCTTCGGCGACTCGTGCGGATGCGGCATGTTGCCCTCCGCGTCGGGCTGCCAGCGCTTCTCGCCGAAGAAGGTCAGCAGCATCACGCGTGTCATGTAGTACGCGGTGATGGCCGCGCCCAGCAGCGTCACCACGCCCAGGATCCAGCCCTGGGTGCCGCCCTTGGCGAAGGCCGCCTCGATGATGGCGTCCTTGGAGAAGAAGCCGGAGAGGCCGGGGAAGCCGATGATGGCCAGGTAGCCGAGGCCGAAGGTGATGAAGGTGACCGGCATGTACTTGCGGAGGCCGCCGTACTTGCGCATGTCGACCTCGTCGTTCATGCCGTGCATGACCGAGCCGGCGCCGAGGAAGAGGCCAGCCTTGAAGAAGCCGTGCGTCACCAGGTGCATGATCGCGAAGGCGTAGCCGATCGGGCCGAGTCCGGCCGCGAGGATCATGTAGCCGATCTGCGACATCGTGGAGCCGGCGAGCGCCTTCTTGATGTCGTCCTTGGCGCAACCGACGATCGCACCGAAGAGCAGCGTCACGGCGCCGACCACGACGACCACGGTCTGGGCGTCGGGCGCGGCGTTGAAGATCGCGCCGGAACGGGTGATCAGGTACACGCCCGCGGTGACCATGGTGGCGGCGTGGATGAGGGCCGAGACCGGGGTCGGGCCCTCCATCGCGTCGCCGAGCCAGGACTGGAGCGGCACCTGGGCGGACTTGCCGCAGGCCGCCAGCAGCAGCATCAGGCCGATGCCGGTCAGCGTGGCCTGGCTCGCGCCGCCGGCCTCGGCGTCTGCGAACACCGGCCCGAAGGCGAAGGTGCCGAACGTCGTGAACATCAGGAAGATCGCGATGGCCAGGCCCGCGTCACCGACGCGGTTGACCACGAACGCCTTCTTGGCCGCGGTCGCCGCGCTCTTCTTGTGCTGCCAGAAGCCGATCAGCAGGTACGAGGCGAGGCCCACGCCCTCCCAACCGACGTACAGCAGCAGGAAGTTGTCCGCCAGGACCAGCACGAGCATGGAGGCGAGGAAGAGGTTCAGGTAGCCGAAGAAACGGCGCCTGCGCTCGTCGTGCTCCATGTAGCCGATCGAGTACAGGTGGATGAGCGTGCCCACACCCGTGATCAGCAGGACGAACGTCATCGACAACTGGTCGAGCTGGAAGGCGATGTCCGCCTGGAACTCGTTGACCGGCACCCAGCTCCACAGGTGCTGGTGCAGGGCCCGGTCGTCGGTGTCCCGGCCGACCATGTCGAAGAAGAGCACCGCGGCGAGCACGAACGAGACCGCGGCCAGCGCGGTGCCGAGCAGATGGCCCGTACGGTTCAAGCGTTGCCCGCCGCACAGCAGTACGGCTGCGCCCAACAGGGGCGCGGCGACGAGCAGTCCGATCAATGACTCCACTGGTTGCTACCCCTTACAGCTTCATCAGACTGGCGTCGTCGACCGAGGCCGAGTGACGGGAGCGGTACAGCATGACGATGATCGCGAGACCCACCACGACCTCCGCGGCGGCGACGACCATGACGAAGAACGCCATGATCTGGCCGTCGAGGTTGCCGTGCATGCGGGAGAAGGCGACCAGAGTCAGGTTCGCCGCGTTCAGCATCAGCTCGATGCACATGAAGACGACGATGGCGTTCCGCCTGATCAGCACACCGAAAGCACCGATGGTGAACAGCAGAGCGGCCAGATAGAGATAGTTCACCGGGTCCACTAACGGGCCTCCTCGCCGCTCGACTGCCCGTTGTCTGATTCACCGTCACCGGGCCCCTGCCCGGGCTCGACGCGGACCTGGTCCTCGGTCGGGCTGTCCTGCTCGGCGCCCGCGCGACCCAGGTCCGTACCGCCGACGACGCCCTGGCTGCGCTGCCCGTAGCGGGGCTGGCCGTGGTAGTCGGCCGTGCGCTGCTCCAGGGCGGCGAGCTGGTTGAGCTTCTCCGGGGAGACCTCGCGGATCTGGTTCCTGGCGCGCAGCGTCGGGCTCACCGTCAGCTCGGACGGGGTGCCGTCGGGCAGCAGGCCGGGACGGTCGACCGCGTTGTGCAGCGCGTACACACCGGGGGCCGGCAGCGGCGGCAGGTGGTCGGAGCGGGTGCGCTCCTCGGCCTGCTGGCGCTGGGACTTGGCCATCTCGGTGCGCTCGCGGTGGGTCAGCAGGGTGGCGCCGACGGCCGCGATGGTCAGCAGTACGCCGGTGACCTCGAAGGCGACGACGTACTCGGTGAAGAGCCGCTCGGCGATGCTCGGGACGTTGCCGCCCTGCGCCTCGTTCGCCCGCTCGATGCCGGTGAAGGTGCCGAGCGCCGCCTGGCCGATGCCCGCGACCAGCAGGATGCCCAGGCCCAGTGCGCAGGTCGCCGCCATCAGGCGCTGACCCTTGAGGGTCTCCTTGAGGGAGTCCGCGGTGCTGACACCGACGAGCATCAGCACGAAGAGGAACAGCATCATGACCGCGCCGGTGTAGACGACGATCTGGACGACTCCCAGGAAGTACGCGCCGTTGGCGAGGTAGAAGATCGCCAGGATGACCATCGTGCCGGCCAGGCACAGCGCCGCGTGCACGGCCCGACGCAGCAGGACGGTGCCGAGAGCACCCGCCACGGCGATGCCGCCGAGCAGCCAGAACTGCACGGCCTCGGCGCTGGAGGTGGTGGAAGCCAGCGTGCTCATGCCCCGGCCTCCTTGCTCGCGACCTGCCGCTCGGCGGACCGCTCCTCGGCGGCCTCCCGGTCGGCGACGTCGTGCTGACTGCGGGCCGCGGAGTCCACGTCCGCCTCCGGGTCGGGCGTCACCTCGCCCTTGGTCAGGGCGACCTGGCGCTCGGTGCCGGGGGCGGCCTCGGTGACCAGACCGCTGTAGTAGTCCTTCTCCGTCATACCGGGGAAGATCGCGTGCGGCGAGTCGACCATGCCCTCGGTGAGCCCGACCAGCAGCTCGTCCTTGGTGTAGATCAGCGACTCGCGGGTGCGGTCGGCGAGCTCGTACTCGTTGGTCATGGTCAGTGCCCGGGTGGGGCACGCCTCGACGCAGAGTCCGCACAGGATGCAGCGCAGGTAGTTGATCTGGTAGACGCGGCCGTAGCGCTCACCGGGCGAGTAGCGCTCCTCCTCGGTGTTGTCCGCGCCCTCGACGTAGATCGCGTCGGCGGGGCAGGCCCAGGCGCACAGCTCGCAGCCGATGCACTTCTCCAACCCGTCGGGGTGACGGTTGAGTTGGTGCCTGCCGTGGAAGCGCGGCGCGGTCGGCTTCTTGTACTCGGGGTACTGCTCGGTGAGCCGCTTCTTGAACATGCCCTTGAAGGTCACGCCGAAGCCGGCAACCGGATTCTCGAAATCAGCCATCGTCGGACTCCTTGCTGGCGGCGCTCTTCGGCTCGGCGGCACCGGTTTCCGGGCCGCCCGCGGCGACGGTCACCGGCTCACGGTCCGCACGGGACCTCCTGCGCGGCACGGGTGGCAGGGTCTGCCCCGGCAGCGGCGGTACGGGGTAGCCGCCGGCCATCGGGTCGAAGGGCTTGGACCCTTCTTCCTCCTCCTCGGCCGACCGCAGCGACTCCTCGGCCTTCTCCCTGCGGTCGCGGAACAGATCGACGATGAAGGAGATGACCAGTACGCCGAGGACCGCTCCGGCGACCCAGACGATGACCTGGGTGAAGTCGTGCCCCTCGTTGCGCATGGCGCGCACGGTGGCGACGAGCATGAACCAGACCAGCGAGACCGGGATCAGGACCTTCCAGCCCAGCTTCATGAACTGGTCGTAGCGGATGCGGGGCAGGGTGCCGCGCAGCCACACGAAGAGGAAGAGGACCATCAGCAGCTTCGCGACGAACCACAGCATCGGCCACCAACCCTCGTTGGCGCCCTCCCAGAAGGTGGAGATCGGCGCGGGTGCGCGCCAGCCGCCCAGGAAGAGCGTCACCGCGAGCGCGGAGACCGTGACCATGTGGATGTACTCGGAGAGCATGAACATGGCGAACTTGATCGACGAGTACTCCGTCTGGAAACCCGCGACCAGGTCGCCCTCGGACTCCGGCATGTCGAACGGCGCGCGGTGCGCCTCGCCGACCATCGCCACCATGTAGATGAGGAAGGAGATCGGCAGCACGACGGCGAACCAGGTGTCCGCCTGCGCCCCGACGATCGTCGAGGTCGACATCGAGCCGGAGTGCAGGAAGACGGCGGCGAAGCTGAGCCCCATCGCCACCTCGTAGGAGATGATCTGGGCCGTCGCACGGACGCCGCCGAGCAGCGGGTACGTCGAGCCCGAGGCCCAACCGGCCAGCACCACGCCGTACGCGGCGATGGAGGCGGTGGCCAGGATGAAGAGGATCGCCACCGGCATGTCGGTCAGCTGGAGCGCCGTACGGGTGCCGAAGATCGACACCTGGTTGTCCGCCGGGCCGAAGGGGATCACCGCGATGGCCAGGAAGGCCGGGGCGGCGGCCAGGATCGGTGCCAGGACGTAGACGAACTTGTCCGAGCCCTTGACGATGACGTCTTCCTTCAGCATCAGCTTGATGCCGTCGGCGAGCGACTGGAGCATGCCCCAGGGACCGTGCCGGTTGGGCCCGATCCGCAGCTGCATCCAGGCGACGACCTTGCGCTCGAAGACGATGCAGACGAGCACGGTCACCATCAGGAACGCGAAGCAGAACACCGCCTTGAGGGCGATCAGCCACAGCGGGTCCGTGCCGAACATCGACAGGTCCTCCGCGGCGAGGCTCACCGCGGGGGCGTGGGGGACGGGGCTCACTCGTGCACCTCCGGCGCGTTGTCACGGATGGCCGGTGCGCTCTCGTCCGCCGGGTCGGCCGGGGCGATCCGGACCAGCTCCCCGGTCCGGGCGCCGGTGTCGGCGGTGACGCCGCGGCCCGCGGAGTTGAGCGGGAGCCAGACGACCCGGTCGGGCATCTCGGTGATCGCCAGCGGGAAGCCGGTGGTGCCCGACGGCCCGGTGACCTCCAGGAGTTCGCCGTCGGCGACGCCGATCTCCCGCGCGGTGGCCGGGGAGAGACGGGCGACCGCGGCGTGCCGGGTACCGGCGAGCGCCTCGTCGCCGTCCTGGAGGCGGCCCCGGTCGAGCAGCATCCGGTGGCCGGCGAGCAGCGCCTCGCCGACTCCCGCGGCGGGCAGTGCGACCGCCGCGGTGTCGGGACCGTCGGCGCGCCCGCCGGTCCAGCCGCCGAGGCGGTCGGACTCTGCGCGGATCGTGCGCACGTCGGGCAGGCCGAGGTGCACGTCCAGCGCGTCGGCCAGCATGTTGAGCGCGCGGGCGTCGGGAAAGACGAAGCGGCGCGTCATCTGGTCCGGCTTGATCGCCGCCTCGAACGGCCTTGCGCGGCCCTCCCAGTTGAGGAAGGTGCCGGACTTCTCCATCACCGCGGAGACCGGGAGCACGACGTCGGCGCGGTCGGTGACCTCGCTCGGCCGCTGCTCCAGGCTCACCACGAAACCGACGGACTCCAGCGCCTCGCGCGCCCTCGCCGGGTTCGGCAGGTCGATCACCTCGACGCCGCCGACGACCAGCGCGCCGAGCTCACCGGTGGCGGCGGCCTCGACGATCTGGTCCAGGTCCCGACCGGGAGTGCTCGGGAGTTCGCCCACGCCCCAGGCGGCGGCGGTCTCCTCGCGGGCCCGCGGATCGGTGTCGGGACGACCGCCGGGCAGCAGCCCGGGCAGCGCGCCCGCCTCGATCGCGGCACGGTCGCCGGCCCGGCGCGGAATCCACACCAGAGTGGCGCCGGTGGCCTGCGCGGTGCGCACCGCGGCGGTCAGACCGCCGGGCACGGCCGCCAGCCGCTCGCCGACGATCAGCAACGCCCCCTGCTCGCGCAGGGCTTCGGCGGCGCGCGCCCCGGGCCCGTCGAGCCCGCTGCCCTCGGCGAGGGCGGCCAGCCACTCGGGCTCGGTGCCCGGCGCGGCCGGCAGCAGCGTGCCGCCCGCCTTCGTCAGGCCCCGGGTGGCGTGGGTGGCGAGGGAGAAGGTGCGCTGGCCGTGCACACGGTTCGCCTTGCGCAGCCGCAGGAAGACTCCGGGCTCCTCCTCCTCGGCCTCGAAGCCGACGAGGAGCACGGCCGGGGCCTTCTCCAGCGCGCGGTGGTCGATGCCGGAGCCGTCGAGGTCCAGGCCGCGTCCCGCGATGTGCGAGGCGAGGAACCCGGCCTCCTCGGCGCTGTGCCGACGGGCGCGGAAGTCGATGTCGTTGGTGCCGAGCGCGACCCGGGCGAACTTGGCGTACGCGTAGGCGTCCTCGTACGTCAGCCGGCCGCCGGGCAGCACGCCGGTGCGTCCCTTGGCGCCGGCCAGGCCGCGGGCGGCGGCCTCCAGCGCCTCGGGCCAACTGGCCTGCTCCAGCTCGCCGTTGTCCGGGTTGCGGACCAGCGGGGTGGAGATGCGGTCGGGGCGCTGGGCGTAGCGGAAGCCGAAGCGGCCCTTGTCGCAGATCCACTCCTCGTTGACCTCGGGGTCGTCCGCCGCCAGCCGCCGCATGGTCTTGCCCCTGCGGTGGTCGGTGCGGGTGGCGCAGCCGCCCGAGCACTGCTCGCACACCGAGGGCGAGGAGACCAGGTCGAAGGGGCGCGAACGGAAGCGGTACGCCGCCGAGGTGAGCGCGCCGACCGGGCAGATCTGGATGGTGTTGCCGGAGAAGTACGACTGGAAGGGGTCGCCCTCGCCGGTGCCCACCTGCTGGAGCGCGCCGCGCTCCAGGAGTTCGATCATCGGGTCGCCGGCGATCTGGTTGGAGAAGCGGGTGCAGCGTGCGCACAGCACGCAGCGCTCGCGGTCCAGCAGCACCTGCTTGCTGATCGGCACCGGCTTCTCGAAGGTGCGCTTCTTGCCCTCGAAGCGGCTGTCCGCGTCGCCGTGCGACATGGCCTGGTTCTGGAGGGGGCACTCGCCGCCCTTGTCGCAGACCGGGCAGTCCAGCGGGTGGTTGATGAGCAGCAGCTCCATCACCCCGCGCTGGGCCTTGTCGGCGACGGGCGAGGTCAGCTGGCTGCGCACCACCATGCCCTCGGTGCAGGTGATGGTGCAGGAGGCCATCGGCTTGCGCTGGCCCTCCACCTCGACGATGCACTGGCGGCAGGCGCCGGCCGGGTCGAGGAGCGGGTGGTCGCAGAAGCGCGGGATCTCGACGCCGATGAGCTCGGCGGCCCGGATGACGAGCGTGCCCTTGGGGACGCTCACCTCCACGCCGTCGATGGTCAGCGTGACCAGGTCCTCGGGCGGTGCCGCGTCGCCTTCGCCGCCGGAAGCTTTGGCGCTGGTCGTCACAGTCACGCGTTCACCTCCAGGTGAGCGTTGTCGGAGCCGTTGTCGGCCCAGACGGTCGACTTGGCCGGGTCGAAGGGGCAGCCGCGGCCGGTGATGTGCTGCTCGTACTCCTCGCGGAAGTACTTCAGCGAGGAGAAGATCGGGCTGGCGGCGCCGTCTCCCAGCGCGCAGAACGACTTGCCGTTGATGTTGTCCGCGATGTCGTCGATCTTGTCGATGTCGGCCATCTCGGCCTTGCCGGCCTCGATGTCGCGGAGCAACTGGACGAGCCAGTAGGTGCCTTCGCGGCAGGGCGTGCACTTGCCGCAGGACTCGTGCGCGTAGAACTCCGTCCAGCGGGTGACGGCCCGCACGACGCAGGTCGTCTCGTCGAAGCACTGGAGCGCCTTGGTGCCGAGCATCGAACCGACGCCGCCGACGCCCTCGTAGTCGAGCGGCACGTCGAGGTGCTCCTCGGTGAGCATCGGGGTGGAGGAACCGCCCGGCGTCCAGAACTTCAGCCGGTGTCCGGGCCTCATCCCGCCGCTCATGTCGAGCAGTTGGCGCAGCGTGATGCCGAGCGGGGCCTCGTACTGGCCGGGCGTGGCGACGTGCCCGGACAGCGAGTAGAGCGTGAAGCCCGGGGACTTCTCGGTGCCCATCGAGCGGAACCAGTCCTTGCCCTTGTTGATCAGGGCCGGAACGGAGGCGATGGACTCGACGTTGTTGACCACCGTCGGGCAGGCGTAGAGGCCCGCGACCGCCGGGAAGGGCGGGCGGAGCCTGGGCTGGCCGCGGCGTCCCTCCAGGGAGTCCAGCAGCGCCGTCTCCTCACCGCAGATGTACGCGCCGGCGCCGGCGTGCACGGTGATGTCCAGCGGCTTGCCGCTGCCGAGCGCGTCCGGGCCGAGGTAGCCGGCCTCGTACGCCTCGCGCACCGCCTCGTGCAACCGCCGCAGCACGGGGACGACTTCACCGCGGAGGTAGATGAAGGCGTGCGAGGAGCGGATCGCGTGGCACGCGATGATCATGCCTTCGATCAGCGAGTGCGGGTTGGCGAAGAGGAGCGGGATGTCCTTGCAGGTGCCCGGCTCGGACTCGTCGGCGTTGACGACGAGGTAGTGCGGCTTGTTGTCGCCCTGCGGGATGAACTGCCACTTCATGCCGGTCGGGAAGCCGGCGCCGCCTCGGCCGCGCAGACCCGCGTCCTTGACGTAGGCGATCAGCTCGTCGGGGTCCATGGCGAGCGCCTTGGCCAGGCCCTCGTACCCCTCGTGGTTCCGGTAGGTCTCCAGCGTCCAGGAGTCGGGCGCGTCCCAGAAGGAGGAGAGGACGGGAGAGAGCAGCTTCTCCGGTGACTCGGTGGCCGTCATCGGTCCCCCTCGGTCGAGTTGCCGGTGGTGCCGGGGCCCGAGGGGTCCGACTCGGAGGTCTCCTGCGGAGCGTCGTGCGAGCTCGGGTGGCTCGACGGCGGCTGGTCGTCGGCCGGGAGGTCGACCTCGGGCACGGACTCCGCGCGCGGGCTGACCACCCTGGGCGCGCTGACCTCGCCCTTGGCCAGTCGCAGACCGGCCAGTGAGGCGGGGCCCGCGCCGCCGGTGGCCTCGACGGCGCCGGGGCGCTCGTCGGGGAAGCCGGCCAGGATGCGGGAGGTCTTCTTGAAGTCGCAGAGCGGGGCGCCGCGGGTGGGGCGCACCTCGCGCCCGGCGCGCAGGTCGTCGACGAGCTGCTTGGCGGACTCGACGGTCTGGTTGTCGAAGAACTCCCAGTTGACCATCAGCACCGGGGCGAAGTCGCACGCCGCGTTGCACTCGATGTGCTCCAGCGTGACCTTCCGGTCCTCGGTGGTCTCGCCGTTGCCGATCTCCAGGTGCTGCTGGAGCTCCTCGAAGATCGCGTCGCCGCCGAGCACCGCGCAGAGCGTGTTGGTGCAGACGCCGACCTGGTAGTCGCCGCCGGCCTTGCGCCGGTACATCGAGTAGAAGGTGGCGACCGCGGTGACCTCGGCGGTGGTGAGGTCCAGCGTCTCCGCGCAGAACCGCACACCGGTGCGGGTCACGTGGCCCTCCTCCGACTGCACCAGGTGCAGCAGCGGCAGCAGCGCGGAACGGCTGTCGGGGTAGCGGCCGACGATCTCCGCCGCGTCCGCGGCGAGGCGCTCGCGCACCTCGGCCGGGAAGTCGGGTGCGGGCAGCTGCGGCATGCCGAGGCTGACGTCCGTCATCGGTCGACACCTCCCATCACGGGGTCGATGGACGCGACGGCCACGATGACGTCGGCGACCTGGCCGCCCTCGCACATGGCCGCCATGGATTCCAGGTTGGTGAAGGAGGGGTCGCGGAAGTGGACCCGGTAGGGGCGGGTGCCGCCGTCGGAGACCATGTGCACCCCGAGTTCGCCCTTGGGCGACTCCACCGCCGTGTACGCCTGTCCCGGCGGTACCCGGAAGCCCTCGGTCACCAGCTTGAAGTGGTGGATCAGGGCCTCCATCGAGGTGCCCATGATGTTCTTGATGTGGTCGAGCGAGTTGCCCATGCCGTCCGGGCCGAGCGCCAGCTGCGCGGGCCAGGCGATCTTCTTGTCCTCGACCATCACCGGGCCGGGCTCCGCCAGGCGCTCGACGCACTGCTCGATGATCCGCAGCGACTGGTTCATCTCCTCCAGGCGCAGCAGGAAGCGGCCGTAGGAGTCGCAGGTGTCGGTGGTCGGAACCTCGAAGTCGTACGTCTCGTACCCGCAGTACGGCTGCGCCTTGCGCAGGTCGTGCGGGAGTCCCGCGGAGCGCAGGATCGGGCCGGTGGCGCCGAGTGCGACCGCGCCGGCGAGGTCGAGGTAGCCGATGTCCTGGAGCCGCGCCTTGAAGACGGGGTTGCCGGTGCAGAGCTTGTCGTACTCCGGCAGGTTCTTCTTGATCTTCTTGAGGAACTCGCGGAGCGCGTCGATGGTGCCGGGCGGCAGGTCCTGGGCGAGTCCGCCGGGCCGGATGAACGCGTGGTTCATCCGCAGGCCGGTGATCAACTCGAAGAGGTCCAGGACGAGTTCGCGGTCGCGGAAGCCGTAGATCATCACGGTGGTGGCGCCGAGCTCCATGCCACCGGTGGCGATGCACACCAGGTGGGAGGAGAGACGGTTGAGCTCCATCAGGAGCACCCGGATGACGTCGGTGCGGTCGGAGATCTGGTCCTCGATGCCGAGGAGCTTCTCCACGCCCAGGCAGTACGCCGTCTCGTTGAAGAACGGCGTGAGGTAGTCCATCCGCGTCACGAACGTGGTGCCCTGCGTCCACGTGCGGTACTCGAGGTTCTTCTCGATACCGGTGTGCAGGTAGCCGATGCCGCAGCGGGCCTCGGTGACCGTCTCGCCGTCGATCTCCAGGATCAGCCGCAGCACTCCGTGGGTGGAGGGGTGCTGGGGACCCATGTTGACGATGATCTTCTCGTCGTCGCTCTTGGCCGCGGCGGCGGCGACCTCGCCCCAGTCCCCACCGCTGACGGTGTAGACGGTGCCTTCGGTCGTCTCGCGCGCGGTCGCCTCGGAGGCGTGGATCTCCCGCTCCGAAGTGTGCGTTTCCTGTGAGGTGTTGCTCATCAGCTGTACGACCTCCGCTGATCGGGCGCCGGGATCTGGGCGCCCTTGTACTCGACCGGAATGCCACCCAGCGGGTAGTCCTTGCGCTGCGGGAAGCCCTGCCAGTCGTCGGGCATCATGATCCGGGTGAGGGCCGGGTGGCCGTCGAAGATCAGGCCGAAGAAGTCGTAGGCCTCCCGCTCGTGCCAGTCGTTGGTCGGGTAGACCGAGACGACCGAGGGGATGTGCGGATCGGCGTCCGGGGCGCTGACCTCCAGCCGGATGATCCGGTTGTGGGTCAGCGACCGCAGGTGGTAGACGGCCCGCAGCTCGCGGCCCGTGTCGCCGGGGAAGTGCACCGCGCTGACACCCGTGCAGTACTCGAAGCGCAGGGCGGGGTCGTCGCGCAGCGTCTGGCAGACGCGCACCAGGTGCTCGCGGGCGATGTGGAAGGTCAGTTCGTCGCGGTCGACGACCGTCTTCTCGATGACGCTCTCCGGCGCGACGTCCTGTTCCTCCAGGGCGCCCTCCAGCTCGTCGGCGACCTCGTCGAAGTACGAGCCGTACGGGCGGCTGCTGCCACCGGGCAGGCGCACGGTGCGCACCAGACCGCCGTAGCCGGAGGTGTCGGTGCCGTTGCGCGCGCCGAACATGCCGCGGCGCACGGCGATGACGTCGCCGAGGTCCTCGCGCTGGGCGGGCACCGTGCTCTCGGGGCTCTCGGGCTCCTGCGCGTCACCGGCGGACGGGCCGGGCGAAGAGCCCTTCTTCTCGGGCGACTTGTCCGCGCTCATCGCAGCAGCCCCTTCATCTCGATCGTCGGCAGGGCCTTCAGGGCCGCTTCCTCCGCCTCGCGGGCCGCCTGCTCGCGGTTCACGCCGAGCTTCTCCTCCTGCATCTTCTGGTGCAGCTTGAGGATGGCGTCGAGCAGCATCTCGGGGCGCGGCGGGCAACCGGGCAGGTAGATGTCGACCGGTACGACGTGGTCGACGCCCTGGACGATGGCGTAGTTGTTGAACATGCCGCCCGAGGAAGCACAAACGCCCATGGAGATGACCCACTTGGGGTTCGGCATCTGGTCGTAGACCTGCCGCAGCACGGGTGCCATCTTCTGGCTGACGCGGCCGGCCACGATCATCAGGTCCGCCTGCCGCGGGGAACCGCGGAAGACCTCCATGCCGAAGCGGGCCAGGTCGTACCTGCCCGCACCCGTGGTCATCATCTCGATGGCGCAGCAGGCGAGGCCGAAGGTCGCCGGAAAGACCGATGACTTGCGCACCCAGCCCGCGGCCTGCTCCACCGTGGTGAGCAGAAAGCCACTGGGCAGCTTCTCCTCAAGTCCCATCTGAAATCGCCTCTGCTCTCAGGTCCTGGGTGCTGTGCGTGTCGTCGCGCGCGGGGCGCGGGGGTGGCGCGCTCGGGTCAGTCCCACTCCAGACCTCCTCGCCGCCAGTCGTAGGCGTAGGCGACACCGATGAGGCCGACGAAGATCAGCATCTGCACGAGGCCGAACATCCCGAGGGCGTCGAAGTGGACGGCCCAGGGGTAGAGGAAGACGATCTCCACGTCGAAGACGATGAACAGCATCGCGGTGATGTAGTACTTCACCGGGAAGCGCCCGCCGCTCTCCGGCATGGGGGTGGGCTCGATACCGCACTCGTAAGCGTCGAGCTTGGCGCGGTTGTAGCGCTTGGGCCCGATCACCGAGGCCGCCACCACGGAGAACACCGCGAAGGCCGCACCCAGAGCTCCGAGCACGAGGATGGGGACGTACGCGTTCACCGCTCCTCGCTCCTTCCAGTCGCCGCTGACTAGTGGGTATGCGGGCCCGCTCACCGCTTCTCGCCGGGGTGGCGATACGCCAAGATCGCGCGTATGTGAGGCAGTTCACAAGCCCAATGCGCCTCGCATCCTATGCCCCGGACCTTGTGACCTGCGACACGGGGTGCAGGACTCACTTTGTGATCTCTGCCACCCGGCTTCACCTCAACTTTACTCGCGCGTAACGATCTTCATACGCAAAGCACCCAATTACTCACGGCGGGTGAGAAGTTGAGCGACCTTCCCTGGTCAGAGCGCGAATCTCCTACCTTGACTTGGTCAATACATGCAACTTTGCAATGTGAGAGAAGGCGTGTTAGGTAAGGCTTCCTTCACCTCGGCGGAGGCTTCCGCGGCGCCCCTCCGGGGAGCCGTCGAACGCCTGCTTCCGAAGTCGCGGCGCAACAGCCCGGACGCGGGGAAACGGACACAACGTCACAAGGCGTCACCGTTCGTGAATGCCCGCACATTCACGAGCAGACGAGGCACCCCGGTCGACCCGGCGCCGCGCCCCGTACTGCCTGTTGGCGACGGACCACCCGCCCCCGACTCACCCCTCCCCCCTTGCCACTCCCCTCTCCCCCTTTCCTCCTTTCGCACGTTTGCGTCGGAGCGAAGAGAGCAGGAGCACGGAAGAGCCACCGACTCACGGCACATGCCGACCGGTTGCCACGCCCGGGAACCACAGCCCCGCCGGCGGATTGGCTCAGCCCGTCGACGGTGCCGGCCGCTCCCCGGCCGCGAGATTCAGACCCGGGCGTTCAACTCCGGGCGCACCGCGGGCAGTTCGGCACCGGAAGCACCCCGCGGCGGGGATCCCGGAAGTGTCGCCGGGGTTCCTGCGGGCCGAACGAGCCGGGAGCGAAGAGGGGCAAAACGCCCCACAGTGTGCGCCTGAAATGCCCCTGGATGCGGCCTTTCTGACTCACTGAGAGATTTGCACAGCCGTCGGTGTCACCCGGAATGTGACCTGTGGCACACCTCGACCTCGCCGGCAACCGTCGTGCTGGCGTTACCGGGCCGAGACATGCTAGGCCGGTCGCGCGAGCCGACATATCGGGCAACTGCATGGTCACAGGACCGTAGTTGGACATTGATCAGGTAAAGCTGACGACGTGACGGATACTCAAACACCCCATATCGGACGGCGGCACGCCCGTTGTGGCGCAAACCACCTTGCTTGAGCGGAACGTTCTCCCCCTGGTAGCCAGGACCCCATGTCCTCGAACGCTCATATACGCCGCCACCGGAAACCCCGTGTTTCCTCCCGGAACTCGCTCCTCACCGCGGGTGTTGCCGGTGGCGTCTTCACGACCCTCGCGGTGACCGGCGCATCCGCCCCCGTCGCCGCCGAGAGCGGCGACCACGCCGACACCGCCGAGCTGCCCACGCTCGGCTCCCAGGTCTCCACCGGCACCAACCAGGCGGTCTACGCGACGCAGAGCATCGCGGTCCAGTACGAGCTGGACGCCGCCAAGGCGGACGCCCAGCAGGCCGCGCAGAAGACCGCCGCCAAGGCCAAGAAGGCCGAGGAGGCGAAGAAGGAAGCCGCCAGGCAGGCAGCCGAGGAGGCAGCCGCCGAGCGCGAGGCCGAACTGCGGTCCGCCCGCAGCGCCGAGCGCACCGCCCCGGACGGCCAGGGAGGCGGCTCCTCGGACGCCGCCCCGTCCGCCCCGGCGAGCGGAACCGCCGCCGCCGTCGCCAACTTCGCCCGCGCGCAGGTCGGCAAGGCGTACGTGATGGGCTCCACCGGCCCCAACGCCTACGACTGCTCCGGACTCACCACCGCCGCCCTCAAGCAGGCGGGCGTCAGCCTGCCGCGCACCTCGCAGGCCCAGTCCTCGGCCGGCACCGAGGTCGGCCTCGGCAACCTCCAGCCCGGTGACGTCCTGTACTGGGGCGGCAAGGGCAGCGCCACCCATGTGGCCATCTATGTCGGCGACGGCCAGTACGTCGGCGCCCAGAACCCCAGCTCCGGCGTCGCCATGCACCCGCTCAACTGGGGCGGCACCCCCTCGGGCGCGGTCCGCTTCCTCTGAGCGGCGCTTCCTCCGGCCGGCACTCCTCCGGTCGGCACTGAGCAGCGCAGCCTCTGAGCGGCGCAGCTCCGAGCGCAGCCGTGCCTCAGGCCCTCGTCGGGAAACCGGCGGGGGCCTGAGGCGTTGCCGGGCCCGAGCGCCGACTCAGACTGCACCGGCCCGACCGCCGCGCCGACCGCCGCGCCCCGAGCGCCCGTTCACCGGGCGCCGCGCCTCGGACGACGTACGCCGTGCCCGTACGGCGACGCGGCGGCCCGTACGCTCCGACGCCAGGTGCCGACCCGCCGGGGACGCCGAACGGCGCCGTCCGTGCGGGCACGGGACGACGCCGCGGGTCGGGCGGGGGCGAGGGGCGTCAGGCCTTGGGGGCCAGCTTCGTCAGCCCGTTGATGACGCGGTCCATCGCGTCGCCGCCGGTGGGGTCGGTGAGGTTGGCCAGCATCTTCAGGGTGAAGCGCATCAGCATCGGATGGGTCAGCCCGCGCTCGGTCGCCAGCTTCATGATCTTCGGGTTGCCGATGAGCTTCACGAAGACGCGGCCCATCGTGTAGTAGCCGCCGTAGGTGTCCTTGAGGACCTTCGGGTAGCGCTGCATGGCCAGTTCGCGCTGGGCCGGGGTCTGCCGCGCCTGCGCCTGGACGATGACCTCGGCCGCGATCTGGCCGGACTCCATGGCGTAGGCGATGCCCTCGCCGTTGAAGGGGTTGACCAGCCCGCCGGCGTCGCCGACCAGCAGCAGACCGCGGGTGTAGTGCGGCTGCCGGTTGAACGCCATCGGCAGCGCGGCGCCACGGATCGGCATGGTCATGTTCTCCGGGGTGAAGCCCCACTCCTCGGGCATCGAGGCGCACCAGGCCTTGAGCACCTCGCGCCAGTCCAACTCCTTGTACGCCTTGGAGCTGTTGAGGATGCCCAGGCCCACGTTGGAGGTGCCGTCGCCCATGCCGAAGACCCAGCCGTAGCCGGGCAGCAGCTTGTTCTCGCCGCCGCGCTTGTCCCACAGCTCCAGCCACGACTCCAGATAGTCGTCGTCGTGGCGGGGCGAGGTGAAGTAGGTGCGCACGGCGACGCCCATCGGGCGGTCCTCGCGCCGGTGCAGGCCCATCTTCAGCGACAGCCGCGTGGAGTTGCCGTCGGCGGCGACGACCAGCGGGGCGTGGAAGGTGGTCGGGGTGCGCTCCTCGCCGAGCTTGGCGTGCACACCGGTGATGCGGCCCGTACGATCCAGGATCGGCTCCTGGACGTTGCAGCGCTCGTACATCCGGGCGCCGGCCTTCTGCGCCGCGCGGGCGAGCTGCTCGTCGAAGTCGTCGCGCTTGCGGACCAGTCCGTAGTTCGGGTACGCGGCCAACTCGGGCCAGTCGAGCTGGAGTCGGTGGCCGCCGCCGATGATGCGCAGTCCCTTGTTGCGCAGCCAGCCGGCTTCCTCGGAGATGTCGATGCCCATCGACACCAGCTGCTTGGTCGCGCGCGGGGTGAGCCCGTCGCCGCAGACCTTCTCCCGGGGGAAGGCGGTCTTCTCCAGCAGCAGGACGTCGAGTCCCGAGCGCGCCAGGTGGTACGCCGCGGCGGACCCACCAGGCCCGGCCCCGACGACGATCACATCGGCGTGCTGCTCAGAGGCTGGTTTCGTGAGGGGCTCCGCCACGAGGACTCCCGCGAGATAGAGGCGCTGGACGTCTGAAGTCTAGAGGGGCGCCGCGCGGGTCATGGGCTCAGGTCCGCCCCGGCAGGGCGCGGCGCACCCCGCCCGCGGGTGGTGGCCGACGGCGGGCCCCGCCGGAGGAGTGGCCCGGCCGACTGTGGGTAGTCGTCGCCCACTGATCGCGGCAATTCGCCAGGAACTGGGTGGACATGAGAATCGAGACACGTCACAAGCCGTCCTTCGCGGTGGCCCGGGTGCATCTGGACGCCGGGGAATCCATACGCGGCGAGTCGGGCGCGATGATGGCGACCTCCGACGGGATCGAGGTCGAGGCGAAGGCCGAGGGCGGGCTGTTCAAGGGGCTCAAGCGCAGCATGCTCGGCGGGGAGTCCCTGTTCATCACCCGCTTCACGGCAGGGCCGCAGGGTGGCTGGGTCGATCTCGCGTCGCAGCTGCCGGGCGATCTGATCTCGCTCGACGTCGACGGCAGCGTCAACCTCTCGCGAGGCTCCTGGCTGTCCTCCTCCGACGGCATCGAACTCGACACCCGCTGGGGCGGATTCAAGAACCTCGCCGGCGGAGAGGGCGGCTTCCTCGTGCACGGCGAGGGCCGGGGCCAGGTGCTCGCGGCCTGCTACGGCGCGGTGGACCAGATCGAACTGGCGGCCGGCGAGCGGATTGTCCTGGACTCCGGCCACCTCGTCGCCTTCGACGACAGCGTCTCGTACACCACCCGCAAGGTGGCCGGCGGCGTGATGCAGACCCTGAAGTCCGGGGAGGGGCTGGTCTTCGAGTTCACCGGTCCCGGACTGCTGTGGTCCCAGAGCCGCGACCCCCGTGCGCTGCTCGCCTGGCTCGCCGGGGCCCTGCCCGCCCGGGGCTGAGGACCGGGCGAGGACGGGCGGGAAGGCGGAGACGCGGGCTGGGCGGGGAGGCGGAGACGGGGGCCGGGCGCGGGGGCGGCCTTGAGTCGGGGCGGCCGTGAGCCGGGGCGGGCGTCAGTCCGGGCGGTGACCGCGGTGCAGCGCGACGATGCCGCCGGAGAGGTTGCGCCAGGCGACCCGCTGCCAGCCCGCGTGCTGCAACCGCCCCGCCAGCGCGGGCTGGTCGGGCCAGCTGCGCACGGACTCGGCGAGGTAGACGTAGGCGTCCGGGTTGCTGCACACCGTGCGTGCCAGCGGCGGCAGCGCGCGCATCAGGTACTCGGTGTACACGGTGCGGAACGGCTTCCAGACCGGCTGGCTGAACTCGCAGATCACCACCCGCCCGCCCGGCTTGGTGACCCGCAGCAGCTCGGCGAGTGCGAGGTCGACGTCCTGGAAGTTGCGCAGCCCGAAGGAGTTGGTGACCACGTCGAACGTGCCGTCGGCGAAGGGGAGTCGGGTGCCGTCGCCGGCGACGAAGGGCAGCTGCGGATTCCTGCGCTGCCCCTCCTGCAGCATCCCGAGCGAGAAGTCGCAGGCCACGGTGTACGCGCCGTCGGCCGCGTAGGGCAGCGCGGAGGTGCCCGTACCGGCGGCCAGGTCCAGCACCCGCTCGCCCGGGCGGGCGTCCACGGCACGGGCGACGGCTCGGCGCCAGAGCCGGGCCTGGCCGAGGGAGAGCACGTCGTTCGTCAGGTCGTACCGGGCCGCGACATCGTCGAACATCGACGCGACCTCGTGCGGCTGCTTGTCCAGCGAAGCGCGAGTCATCTCCCCATTCTCCTCACCGCCCCGGCGGGCGGCGCACCACCCCCGCCGCCGCGTGCCGCGCCTCACCGCTGCCGACGGCGGTGCGCGGCGACCCGGGTCCGGGTCGCGCAGCCGGTCGAGCAGTAGCGGCGCGCGCTGCCCGGCCCGGTGTCCAGGAAGAGCGTGCGGCAGCCGGACGCGGCGCACTCCCCCCAGGCGACGCGTCCGCGCTCGGTGAGCAGTTGGGCCAGCGCCAGCGCGCCGGAGGCCAGGAACCACTCGCCCCAGCCGGCCTGCTCGCCACGGTCGACGTGCAGATGCCAGGGGTGGCCGTCGTGGCGGGAGAGCCGGGGCGGGGCGCCGTGGCGCGCGAGCAGTTCGTTGAGCGCTTCGGCGACGCGGTCGGGGTCGCGCTCGGCGAGTACGTCGGCCAACGTGCGGGCGGCGTCCCGGAGTTCGTCGGCGTCCGCCTCGCTGAAGGCGTCGGCGCGGACGTCGGCGGCGCGTTCGCCGTGCCGCACCAGCAGCGCGGCCAGCTCCGCACGCGAAAGCAGGGGCGAACGGCGTACGGCGTTGGCGGCCTCGACCAGCCGCTCGGCGGGACGGAACCCCCGCGGCCCGTCGTCGGCCGGTCGGTCCGGCTGCTGCGGCACGGTGCCTCTCCTCCTCGCTGTGCCCGGCCCGTTCGGCGAGAGCCGGGTCGGGCGGCGGGCAGCACGGTGTAACGTCTTGTGATGTTAAGGCATTACACGACGTACGGGCCATGGCGGCGCGGGACGCGACCGGCACGGGCGCGGGGCGCGGTCCGGACGGCGCGGAGCGGTCCGGCGGCTGGACGGAACCGGGCGAGATGCACGGGGAGGGCGGCAGTGCACCGAGAGCAGGCGGTTGGGTTGCGCGGCTGTCTGGCGACCGCGCTGCTCGCCAGGTCCGCGGACGAGGGCGTCGCCGTCGCGGTGGTGCTGCTGGCGCTGCACCGCACAGGTGGAGCGGCCGAGGGCGCGTTCGTCCTCACCGCCTGGATGGCGCCGCATGTCGTGGCCGCCCCGCTCGCAGGCGCACTGCTCGCGCGCGCCCGACGGGTACGACGCTGGTACGTCGCCGCGCTGGGCGGCTTCGCCGCGGCCATCGCGGTGCTCGCGGCCTGCCTGGGGCAGGTCCCGGCACCGCTGACGCTCGCGGTGGCCGCGCTCGGCGGCGCGTGCGGACCGGTGGTCTCCGGCGGGCTGTCCAGCCTGCTGGCCGACCTCGTCCCGCCCGAACGCCTGGGCAGGGCCTACGGTCTGGACGCCGCCGTGTACAACGCGGCCTCTGTCGGCGGACCGGCGGCGGCCACCGTGGTCGCGGTGACCTCCTCCCCCGCGTACGCGCTGGTCGCCCTCGCCGGCTCGGCGGCGCTGGCGGCACTGCTCGCCCTGCGCCTGCCCGCCCGACGACCACCGCTCGTCCCACACCCGACCGCACAGCCGACCGGCAGCCGCACGACGACCGGCGGACGCGCCACGGACGGCGAGGACGGGCCGGACAGCGGACGCGGCACGGACGGCGAGGACGGGCCGGACAGCGTACGCGCCACGGACAGCAGACGCGCCACGGACAGCGAGGCCGGGCAGCGAGTTCCCTCCTTCCGGGCCGATCTGGTCGCCGGGCTGCTGGCCGTCCTGCGGATTCCCCAGCTGCGCGCGATCACCACCAGCACCACGCTGGCCTTCGTCGGACTCGGCGGGCTTGGCACCACCGCCGTACTGCTGGCGGAGAGCCGGGGCTCCCCCGGTGCGGGCGGCCTGCTGGTCACGGCGTTCGCGGTCGGCGCGCTGCTCGGCTCACTGGCCTGCGCACGCTGGTGGCCGCGGGCGCCCGCACCCGCGCTGGCCTCCTGGAGTCTGCTGGGACTCGGACTGGCGCTCGCCGCCGCCTCGTTCACCTCGCACTGGGCGCAGTGCGTCGCACTCTTCGCGGCAGCCGGTACGGCCGAGGGCCCGCTGCTCGGCGCCACGCTGCGCATCCGCGCCGACCATTCGCCGGCCCGGTTGCGCGCCCAGGTCTTCACCACCGCCGCCGGGCTGAAGATCTCCGCCGCCGCGGCCGGGGCGGCACTGGTGGGCGTCGCGGCGGGCAGCGTCTCCCCCGGCACGCTGCTGCTGTGTCTCGCCGCCACCCAGCTCGCAGCCGTACCGCTGGGACTGCTCGCCGGCCGCGGGCACCGCCCCGCCCGATGAGGAACGCCGCGCGAGCCGGGCCGCGCAAGCCCTGCACGAGCGACGCGGCACCGCACCGACGACCCCGCACCTCCCGCGCACACGGGCCGCCGGCACGGCGTCGGCGGTCCCCCGCCCGACGCGCCGCTCCCACACCCGCGTACCGTTTGTCCCGGCCTGTCGAGACTCCCGAGGTACTTCCTTGATCGCCCGCACATCCAAGCTCTCCCGCCGTACGCGCGTCCTTGTCGCGACGGCGCTGGCCGCGCTGGTCGTGGTCGGCGTGCTCACCGTGCGGGCGATGACCGCGGACGGAGGTTCCGGCGTCGAGGTGGAGCCCGCCCCGCTGGCCGACGACCCCGCGTGCGTACGGATCGAGAAGGGCTACCCGGACCGGCTGGACGGCATGGAACGCGACGACACGGACGCGGCCGGCGCCGCCTCGTGGGGCGACGGCAGCGTCGTGCTGCGCTGCGGGATGAAGCGGCCGGTCCCCTCGGCCGACTCCTGCGCGACGGTCGACGGCGTCGACTGGCTCTGGCGGGAGCGGGAGAGCGGCGAGGGCCGCAAGGTGCTGCTCACCTTCGGCCGGGAGCCCGGAGTGCAGGCCTCCGTCGCCGACGAAGTCCCCGCACTGGACTCGGTGTTGATCGAACTCAGCAAGCTCGTCAAGCCCGTCGAGCAGACCGAGAAGTGCCTGAGCTGAACCCCGCCGCTCCGTAACGCCCCCACTGAGTCCCGTACCCACCGCCAGCCTGGTGCGCCTGTGCGTACACATGCCCGTGCTCCGTACGTCCCGTGCAGGGGGTGATGGGTCTGTGCCGGTCAGCGGGCGGCGGGTCAGCGGGTGCGGTGGAGGAGGCGGCCGGACAGGGCCGTGGCCAGGCAGCGGCCGTCGGCGGCCAGGACGGTGAAGTCGGCCCGGTTGCCGACGGCCAGCCGCGGCGGGTGGCCGAGGTCCCGGACCGGCAGCCCGGCACGGCGTACGGCGTTGCGGGCGGGCTCGGTGGTGAGCGGGCCCGCGAGGCAGGTGACGCCCGAGGCCAGCAGGCTCCGCACGCCGCGCCGGGCCGACTCGCCCCAGCGGGTCGGGGTCAACTCCAGCGCGGCCAGGGCGGCTTCGCCGGTGATCGGCGCCGAGCCCAGCTGCTCGGCCTCGCGCGGGTCCGGGTGGTAGGTGCGCTCCAGGTACTCGGCGGGGTCCCGCTCGCAGCGGCCCGCGTCCAGACGTCCGGCCCAGCGGCGCTCCCGGGCAGCCGGGTGCGCCGCGGCCAACTGCTCGGCCGGGCCCAGCGCGGCGATCAGCTCACCGTCGGCGAGCAGGGCGAGTCCGTCGTCCTCGCCGATGTGCAACGTCCGCACGGGGCCCCTCAGTTGGCGTCGACGAGCTTCAGGCCGGGATGTGCGGTGCCGCCCTCGATCGCGGTGGAGGAGATGTGCGAGACGGCGCGGTCGTCCACCGGGTCGTTCGCCGGGTCGTCGTGGACGACGAGGTGCTCGTAGGTGGTGGCGCGCTGCGCGGGGACCCGGCCGGCCGCGCGGATCAGCCGGATCAGCTCCATCCGGTTGGAGCGGTGCCGGGCGCCGGCGGAGGAGACGACGTTCTCCTCCAGCATCACCGAGCCGAGGTCGTCCGCGCCGTAGTGCAGGGAGAGCTGGCCGACGTCCTTGCCGGTGGTGAGCCAGGAGCCCTGAATGTGCGCCACGTTGTCCAGGAAGATCCGGGAGATGGCGATCATGCGGAGGTACTCGAAGAGAGTCGCCTGCGTCTGCCCGCGCAGCTTGTTGTTCTCCGGCTGGTAGGTGTACGGGATGAACGCCCGGAAGCCGCCGGTGCGGTCCTGCACCTCGCGGATCATCCGCAGGTGCTCGATCCGCTCGGCGTTGGTCTCGCCGGTGCCCATCAGCATCGTGGAGGTGGACTCCACGCCCAGGTTGTGCGCGATCTCCATGACTTCGAGCCACCGCTCGCCGGACTCCTTGAGCGGCGCGATGGCGGTGCGGGCGCGCTCGGGCAGCAGCTCGGCGCCCGCGCCGGCGAAGGAGTCCAGGCCGGCCGCGTGGATGCGGCGGATGGCCTCCTCGGCGGAGACACCGGAGATGCGGGCCATGTGGTCCACCTCGGAGGCGCCGAGGGAGTGGATCACCAGCTGCGGAAAGGCTTCCTTGATCGCGGCGAAGTGCTTCTCGTAGTACTCCACGCCGTAGTCGGGGTGGTGGCCGCCCTGGAACATGATCTGGGTGCCGCCCAGCTCCACCGTCTCCGCGCAGCGCCGCAGGATGTCGTCCAGATCGCGGGTCCACACCTTCTCGCTCTTCGGCGGGGCGTAGAACGCGCAGAACTTGCACGCGGTGACGCAGGAGTTGGTGTAGTTGATGTTCCGCTCGATGATGTACGTCGCGAGGTGCTCGGTACCGGCGTAGCGGCGGCGGCGCACCGCGTCCGCGGCCTGGCCGAGCGCGTGCAGCGGGGCGTCCCGGTAGAGGACGAGCGCCTCTTCGGGAGTGATCCGGCCGCCTGCCGCGGCCCGGTCGAGTACGGACTGGATGTCGACGTTCTCGGGCACCGGAACGGCTCCTTCCCCGGGGTGGTCACGACCGTCCCAGCGTACGCGAGCACCGGCGAAGCCCTCGCCCGGCCTCACCCCGCACCCCGCACCCGGCGCCCGGCGTCCGCCCGACGTGCCGCCGTACCGGCGCACAGCGGCACGAGGCCCGGCGGCGGTGTGCACCGCGCGGCGGGACGGGCGCGGTCAGCCGGCGGCGGGACTGGCGCGGCGACGCGTTCGCGGGCGGCGGCGGCGGCGCGGGACGGTCGGGGGCGTCAGTCGCGGGCGGCGCGGGCGCGGGCTGCCGCGGCGCGGGTGAAGTCGCCGCGCTGTACGCGCACGGCGAGCGGTTCGTCGCCGAACGAGCCGTAGCCGGTCGCCGCCCACAGGCTCTGCTCGGCGGGCACCTCGGCGTACGGCACGCCGGTGCCGTCGTGGTGGTCCGCCAGCATCCGCGGGCTGCGCCGCAGGGCCAGCAGTTCCAGGCAGTGCGCACAGGCGGCGATGTCCAGGGTGTCCCGGCGGCCGATGGGTCGCCACAGGTGGCGGCGCTCGGCACGACCGTGCAGCGGGTCGAAGAAGCACAGCGGCAGCGGACGTTCGGCGGCCTTCCGCGAGGCGCCCTCCGCCCGTGCCCGGTCGTCCTCCTCCAGGGCGTCGCGCCCCTCGGTGACCAGCGCGAGAACGCCGGCGAGGTCGGGTGTGCCGGTGGCGTCGTCCAGCACCCTGCCGGCCGCGGCGTACGCGTCGAGGGCCAGACGGAGCGGGGCGGGGTCGGTCCGGTCGTCCGCGGTGGAGCGGTGCGCGCCCAACTCCTGGCCGAGAGCGAGCAGTTCCTTCTTCGCGCGGCGCCGCAGCGCGCCCTCGCTCTCCTGCCTGGCGGAGGCGAAGACGTGCGGTGCCAGCGGCAGCGCGGTGTCGGCGCGGCGGCGGGCCGCCGCCCACCACCCGGCCAGCAGCACCACCGGGATCAGCAGCGCCGCCCATCCCCAGGACGGGCCGGAGTCCCGGCCCGCCGCGCTGTCGTCCTCGCCCGCCGACTCGTCCCCTCCCTTGCGCTTGCCGCCCGAGATCTTCTCGGCCAGTACGCGGTCGAGCGCCACCATCCCCTCGCCGCTGCCGACCAGTTCGATGGTGCGGCTGAGGCGTTCGCGCAGCGGCACACCGCGCAGTTCGTGCTCCATGGAGGTCGCCCTCGCGGCGGCGCCCGCCTGGTGCCGGTCGCCCTTGGGCCACTCGAAGGCGTGCAGGGTGCGGTCCTTCTGGGCAGTGGTGACGATCACGACCTGGTGCT
Source organism: Streptomyces sp. XM4193 (assembly GCF_023072595.1). Taxonomy (GTDB): domain Bacteria; phylum Actinomycetota; class Actinomycetes; order Streptomycetales; family Streptomycetaceae; genus Streptomyces. Next base: position 73,417 of record NZ_JALLGK010000003.1, on the reverse strand, counting down.
CCCCGTCGGGCCGGCCGAGCGCGTCCCGCAGCGCCTCGCCGAAGTGCACATGGTCGCCGTTCCAGGCGTCACCCGGCTTCAGCCGCACCAGCACCACGCTCAGCCGCAGTCCGGTCGCCCCGGCCTCCTCAGCCAGCGCCCGCCGTGCGGAGAGCGGCAGTTCGGAGCGGTAGCTCTCGTCGACGTACACCGGCGAGGACTTGAGGCCCTCGACGATCTCCTCCATCGTCGGCGCCCGGTCCGCGCGGGCCGGGGAGGCGCCCAGTGCGCAGAGCAGCAGCGCCACCACGACGACCGCGACGGCGGGTGCACCTCGCGGCGCGGGGTTGCGAGCCGGGGCCTCGCCGGCGTCGGCCCGCAGCGCGCCCGCAGGACCGACGGCCGCACTCCGACTTCTAGTGGTGAACACCGAGTTCTCCCTTCAGCTCGTCGATCAGTACGGCCGGGTCCGTCACGCCCGAGGACGTGCTGCGGCCGAGCGCGCCGTGGTGGCGGTGGTGGGCGACGGCGCGACGCGACGCGGTCCTGTCGGGCAGCATCAGCACCCTGCGCCGTGCGCGGCGGGTTCGGGTCGCCACCGGGTCGCTGCCGCTCCGGTCCCAGAGCACCTCCGTCCGGCACGACTGGCACATCCAGCACCGCCCGCCGCGGGAGGGGCCCTGCGGCCCGTCCTCGTCCGGGAGCAGGGGCACCGCGGCGGAGGCGACGCCGTGCAGGGGGTTGAGCACACAGAGCCGTTCGGTGTACTCGTACGCCGGGTCGCCGCCGGTGTCGAGCGCGGTCTGGCCCAGCCGCACCAGCACCAGGGCGGTGGCCAGTTCACAGGTCGGCACCTCGGAGGCGATGCGCTGCTCCCCGCGCCGGTCGAGCAGCAGTGTCGCCAGGTCGAGGCAGTCCGTCGCGCGCATCCGTGCCTCGTGGTCCTTGGCGAAACCGGCCAGCTCCCGGTGGAGGGCGCGCAGCTCCAGCTGCGCCCGACGCCGCAGCCAGCGCCTGCCGGGACGGGCCGGCGCGGCGGCGTACTGCCGGTCCGGCACGGCTCGGTACGTCCCCGGCAGCATGGGTGGGGGCGGCGGCGCGCCCGCCGCCGGGCGACGGAGCCCGTCGGCCGCCACCGAGTACAGCAGCCACAGACCCAGGGCGCTTCCACCGACGAGGAGAGCGCCGTTGCGCGAGGCGCTCCAGAACTCGTCGGAGATCAGCGGCACGGCGGTCAGATGCTCCACGGGCTCGACCTCGGGCGGCTCGCCGCCGGGGCGCCGGACGGGCGGGCCCGGCGGGGCCTCGTCCACCAGCTCGGCGAACGCCGCGAGTTCACGGTGGAGCCGGTCCCCGCTGCCGGGGTCCGCGTCGTCGGCCCGGCGTCCGCGCGGGTCGCCCGGCAGCCCGAAGTACCGCGGGCCGGCCCACTCGTGCAGGGCCCGGTCGTCCAACTCGACGCCGTGGTTGGCCAGTCGCAGACGGCTCGTCGCACCCTCCGTCTCCACCAGGAGGTAGAGGCCGTCGCGGCCGGTCGTGGTGTGCAGCCGCTTCAGGAACCGCTCCCCGCGACCGGCGGACTCGTCGTCCGGCGACATCTGCAGCCGCACCACGTACACCGGTGTCTCCAGCGCTTCGTAGCGCCCGGCCAGGGACCGCCACCGGTCCTCGGGGAGCGCCGCGGCCGACTCCCGGTCGTCGTAAACGGGCGAGTCCCGCAGCCCGGCGGCCACCCGTTCGGCACGGGCCGCGAGGTCGCGCGCGGTGGGGGTGGTGACGGTCTGGGAGCGCGGCACCTGTGTCAGGGCGTCGGTGACCGTCGGCACCGCGAACGCGACCGCCGTCGCCGCGAGGACGGGTATCCAGTAGTGCTCGTCGCGGCGTCCGCGCCACAGGCGCACCAGCAGGCAGCCGACGAACAGCACGCCCGTCGTCGACGCCACCGTCGCGATGCCGAGGACGCGGCCGTCGCGCGAACGGTCGTGGGGCCCGCCGGGGGCGTCCGCGGGCCGGCCGAGGAGGGCGTCGACGTAGCGCCCCAGGTGGTCCAGCGCGGTCGCGTCGTGCGGCAGCCGGCTCCCGACCTGCTCCCTCGCCCTCTCGACCGGCAGATCGACACCGCTGTGCGCGGCGGTGAGCCGGTTCGGTTCGAAACCCGAACCGACCTCCAGCACCAGGGTCAGGCCCTCGCGGCCCAACTCCCGGTGCACGGCGGCCGGCAGGTCGACATGGGTCGAGTGGGTGTGGTGCGGAAGCACCAGCAACCGGGCCGGCACCCCGGTGCGCCGCAGCTGCGCGGCGAAGCGCGGACCGAGCGAACGCGGGACGAGCCGGGCCAGCTGGTCGGAGACGTACACCGTTGAACTGCGCAGCTGCTGCGCGTAGTAGCGCGCCTGCGCGGCCGAGTCGCTCGCGCCGGAGCCCGTCGACGCCGAGCGCGCGGGCTGTCCTGGCCGCGCGGCGTGGGCGGCGGGTGCCGGCAGCGTGGCGGGTGCGGCGTGCGTCGGCAGCGTGGCGGGTGCGGCGTGGGTGCCGTGCGCCGGCTGGGGGCCGGTCGCGGTCGGGGGCGTCCCGATGGTGCCTGCCTCGGCACGGTCCGCGGACAACAGGGCGAACGCCGGCAGCAGGACTCCGCACAGCACGGCGACCGCGAGCAGGACGGTGAGCGGGACACCGGCCCGCAAGCGGGTACGAGCGCGGGCAGGGGGCGGTGACGGCACAGTGGTGTCCCGGGACCGTCTCGCGTACATGCGCTGCCTCTCCTTACGCTCTCTGCCCGCCTGGCGCGGCGTACCCCTGTCAGCCCGTACCCCCGCCGGTCGTACCCGCACGGCCCGTATCCGCCCTGCCCGTACGGTCCGTCCGATCCCGGTCGCCCGAACCGGTTGACGTGCGCGGCCGGTTCGGGCGGTCGCGCACGCCGGACGGTGTGCGGAGCGGTCCGTTTCGCGGCGACCGGGGTGTGTCGGCGGATCGGTCGGGGGTGTCAGTCGCGGGCGCGGGCTGCGGCGGCGCGGGTGAAGTCGCCGCGCTGTACGCGCACGGCGAGCGGTTCGTCGCCGAACGAGCCGTAGCCGGTCGCCGCCCACAGGCTCTGCTCGGCGGGCACGTCGAAGTACGGCACCGACCTGCCGCGGTACCGGTCGGTGAGCGCCTCGGGCACCCGGCGGTGGCGGACCGCGCTCGCGCACTCCTTGCACGCCGCCACGTCCAGCGCCTCCCGGCTGCCGAGCGCGCGCCAGTGGACCCTGGTGTGGGCGCGGCCGTGCAGCGGATGGAAGAAGCACAACGGCAGGCGGTGGGCGGGCAGTCGCGCGGCGGCACCGGCGCCGCCGGTTCGGCGTCCCCTGCGCTGCCGGTCCTCGGCGGTGAGGGCGTCCCGGCCCTCGATGACCAGGGCGAGCGCACCGACCAGATCGGGCAGTCCGCCGGCGGCGTCCAGCACCCGTCCCGCGCTGTCGTACGCGTCCAGCGCCAGCCGCAGGGCCGCGGTGTCGTCCGCCGAGGCGCCCGAAGTACCGGATGTGCCCGAGGAGTTGGGGGCGCCCGGACCGGCCCCTGCGGGTCGGTGGTCGCGCACCGACTCGCCCAGCGCCAGCACCTCCTCCTGTGCCCGCCGGCGCACGGCGTCCTCGTCGGCAGCGCGCGCGGCCAGGTAGACGTGCTGCGGAAGCTTCGCGAGCCCGGCGCCGGTTCTGCGCCTGCGCCACAGCGCCCAGCCGAGCAGCCCGGCGAGCACCAGCACCAGGGCGACGAGTCCCGCGACCAGCCACGCGCCGGGCCCGCCTCCGTCGCGACCGCCGGTGGAGTACTTGAACGGGTTGTCCTCGCGGGCCTTCTCGTACTCGCGCATTCCCGTACCGGCGTCGATGATCTCCACCGCGCGGCGGACCTGGTCCGCCATCGGCATGCTCTTCTCGTCGTGGCGCACCGAGACGGCCATCGCGGCGTAGTTGGCGTCGTAGCGGTTGTCGTCCGGCCACTCGAAGCCGCTGATGCTCTTGCCGTACCAGGAGTTGGGGGTGAGCAGGATCAGATGCTCGTCGTCGGCGACCTCCAGCCGGTCCCGCAGCGCGCCGGCGAACTGCTTGGCGTCGCCGCCCCAGCGGTCCTCGGAGCGGAAGGTGACCAGCACGACCTTGAGGTTGACACCGGTCTTCTCGATCTGGCGCGCCAGCTTCCGCTGTTGGGCGTCGGACACCTGGGCGCGATAACCGGCGTCGACGTAGACCGGCGACTGCTTCAGCTGTTCGGCGATCTCGCTGACCGCGACCGACTCGACCGACTTGGCCGACTCGGCCGCCTTGATCGACTCGGCCGCCTTGATCGACTCGGCCGACTGCCGCTGGACGGACGGGAGTTGGGACGGCTGGGCAGCAGCGGCGGGCGCGCAGAGCGCCAGCAGCAGCGCTCCCGCCACCAGCGGCAGCACACCGCGCAGCCGGGCAGCCGGACCGCCCCGTCCGACCGGACCCGAGCGGACACCCCGGAACGAGGCCCGGAACGCGCCCGCCCCCGGGCGGGCAGAGCCTGCGGCGGCGGGGCGTTCCGAGCACGCGGCGGGGCGCGAAGAGCTAGCTGTGGACACCGAGTTGCTCCTTCACCTGCGAGACGAGACCGGCGACCGTCACCTCGCCGTCGGCGGCCAGCGAGCCGAGCGGCCCGGCAACGCCGCTGTAGGGCACCGAGCGCTCGCCCACGCTGCCGGGCAGCCGCAGCGCCCGCCGGTCGGCGGCGGCACGGGCCTTCTGCTGCGAGGGGTTGCGCAGCAGCCGGGCGCAGTGCCCGCAGAGCGCCCGGCTGCCGCGCGGCGCCACCGAGGAGGTGACGTCCAGCAGTTGCGGCGCCCTGCCGTGCAGCGGGTTCAGATGGCACAGCCGCCCGACGCCCTTGCGCTGGCCACGTGTTCCGCCCGCGGTGGCGAGCGCCGTGGTGCCGGCCCTGACCAGTACGAGGGCGGTGGCGAGTTCCGTTTCGGGCATCTGCTTGGCCAGGCGCCAGTCACCGTGCTCGGAGAGCTGGAGCAGCGCGGCGTCCAGGCACTCCCACGCCTGCACCCGGGCCCGCTCGCTGCCCCCGAACTTCGGCAACTCCTCCTGGAGAGCGTCCAGTTCGCGCACCAGAGCCCCGCGCAGCCAGCGCGCCGAGGGGTTCTCGGGGGTGTCCTCGTACGGCGATTCGGCGGTGTCCGCCGCCCCGCCGCTCCCGGTCCGCACCGCGCCCTGACGCCGCCACCGGGCCAGCGCCCAGGCACCGCCGGCACCGAGCAGCACCAGGCCGGTCACCCGCAGCGAGGTCCAGAACGGGCCGGAGAGCAGCGGGGCGAGGGTGTTCTCGGCGACCGGGTCGGGGACGTCGTACTCCGGCTCGGGCTGGCCCGGCGGGCCGGTAGGTGTGTCGGCCACATGCTCGACCAGCGCCGTCAGCTGCGCCGACAGGCTCGCCTCGCGCACATCGGCGTCGGCGCGGTCGACCCCGTCGGCGTCGTCGTCCGCGCCGTAGCGCACGGATTCGGGCAGCTGGCGCAGCGGTTCGGCCGCCAGCCGGGCGCCGTGGTTGGCGAGCCGGACGAAGCCGTAGGTCAGTCCGGAGGTGTCGACGGAGACGTACAGCCCGTCGCGGCCCGTGGACTCCTGCACCCGGGCGAGGAACGCCTCCGCGTCGCCGTCCGACTCGTCGTCGTACTCGGAGGGCATCAGCACGACGTACATGGGCACGTCCAGTGCCTGTATTCGCCGTTCGAGCGCGCGCAGCCGCTTCGGGTTCAGCGGCGGCGGCTGCTCCTCGTCGGCGTACACCGGGTTCTCGCGCAGCCCCGCCGCGACCCGGTCCACCCGCAGCGCCATGTCGCGGGCGGTCGGGTCCGGTGAACCGCCGGCCCGGGTCGCGGTGGCCAACGCGCCGGCGCCGAACGGCACCAGCACGGCCAGCGCCAGCGCGCCGCCGGTGGTCGCGACGACCGCCCGCCGGGTGCCGCCGCGTCCGCCGCGCGCCTCGCCCGTACGGCTGCGGCGGCGCACCTCGGCGACACCGACCAGCAGCACCAGCGCCGGGAGCAGCACGGTCCCGATCCCGGTCAGCACGGAGTGGGTCCGCCGGGACTCGTGGTCGGCGTAGAGGTCGTCCGGGTCCTCGTCGCCCGAGCCGGGCCCCTTGCCGTCGCGCAGATCGTCGACGAAATAGCGGAAGTGGTCGAGCGCGGTGGCGTCGTCGGGCAGCCGGGAGGAGGCGCTGCGCGCCGCCCGCAGGGCCGGTTCGCGGGCCTCGGCGGAGGTGGTCAGCACGTCGACACCGCCGATGCCGCCGCCGTCCGCCTCGACCAGGACGTACATGCCGTCCTCGCCCAACTCCTCGTGGATCGCGCGCAGCAGCCGCTGCTCGACGGTGACCACCTCGTACGGCAGCACCAGCACGTACGTCGGCACCCCGGTGCGCTTCGCCTGCGCGCGGAAGTCGGGGGCGGCCGAACGCGGCATCACCCGCGGCGCCTGGTCGGTGATGTACACCGGGGACTCGCGCAGCCGCTCGGCGTAGAACTCGGCCTGCGCCCGTTCCCGCCAGGTGGGCTCCCAGTACCCGTCGTCCTGCGCGGCAGTCGAAGCGGCAGGCGCAGCGGGTGCCGCTACTGCCGCGGGGGCCGCGGATGCGGTCGGTGTTCCCAGTGCCAGCCAGCCCAGTGCCAGCAGCGGAAGGAGCAGCCGAACGGCTCTTCGCGCGCGCATCGCACCTCTCCTTCGCCGCCTTCGCCCGAGCCGGCGGGCAGCGGCCGGCGCGAGCTTCCAGGCTATGACGCGGGGCCGGGAACCGAACCGCCGGGTCAGTCGCCGTCCTTGTCCAACTCGCCGGTGGGGCGCCCGCTGCGCTCCTCGTGCGAGCGGTAGGTCATGGTGCCGTCCTCGCCGAGGAGGAGGTCGGCCCTGGAGGAGCCCTCCGCGCACACCTTCATTCCCAGCACCTCCGGGGAGTCCCCGTCGGAGAACTCGGTGAGTTCGAGCTTGGCCTCGGTGATCCGGTCCACCCTCGCGACGCCCTTGCACTGCACGCCCTGGACGTCGTGCGTCGTACGCACCAGTCGCTCCTCGCGGTTGCCCGCCCGGATGGTGGTGGTCAGATCGATCCGGTCGCCGGCGCGCGAGGTGATGACGCCGCGCCAGGTGCCGACCCACTTCACCGGCAGCGCCGACGGATCGTCGTCCTTCGTGGCTCCGCCCTTGCCGCCGGAGTCCGTGCCGGAGCTGGAACCGCCGCCCGAACCGCCGCCGTCCGGCAGCATCAGCGAGATCCCGCCCGGCACCACACCCGTGGCGATGACGAGCCCGACAGCCAGCGCGATCCGCCGCCCCTTGCCCCATTTGGCGCGCGGCGGCTGCCGCACGGGCGCGCCCGGCGGCGGGGTGTCACCGGAGTGCGGCGCCATCGTGCCGTGTCCCTGGCTCCAACCGGGCCGCGGCGAGGCCGCCATGGGCCGGGCGGCAGCCGCCGGGCTCGGGTGGGGGGCGGCGAGGTGCGGGTACGGCGCAGGCTGCGGGGGCGGCGTACGGTACGGCGACGCGGACGGCAGCCCGGAGCCCGGCGGACCGAAACCGCCCAGCGGAGCGGTCGGGGTGTCCGCGGGCGGCCGGGCATCCGTCCGGGGTGCGGAGCCGTCGGCCTCCAGCCCCAGGAGCTCCACCGCCCGGCGGCTGACTCCCTCCACGACCAGCGGCGGCAGCCAGCCGGGGACGACCAGGGTCGCCGCGCCCTCGCCGCCGCTCAGCCGGTCGGCCAGCATCGCCGAAGTCGGCCGCCGGGCCGGGTCCTTGTCCAGGGCGGCGGCCACCAGCTCGCGCAACTCGCCCGTGAGCGCGTGGAGTTCGGGCTCCTCGTGCACCACCTTGTAGAGCAGTGTGGCCGAGCTGGACCCGGGGAAGGGCGGCTCACCGGTCGCCGCGAAGGCGAGCACCGCGCCGAGCGAGAAGACGTCCGCCGCCCGGTCGGTGTCCCGGCCCAGCACCTGCTCGGGAGACATGAAGCCCGGCGAGCCGACGGACACCCCGGTCGCCGTCAGCGAGGCGGTCGCATCGGTCGCCCGGGCGACTCCGAAGTCGATCAGCCGCGGCCCGTCCAGGGTCAGCAGCACATTGGACGGTTTGACGTCCCGGTGCACCAGGTCCAGCCGGTGCACCGCGGTCAACGCCTCGCCCAGGCCCGCCCCCAGCGCCCGTACGGTCTGTTCGGGCAGCGCGCCCTGCGTCTCCACGGCCTGCCGCAGCGAGGGCCCGGCCACATAGCCGGTCGCGACCCACGGCGTCGGCGCGTCGGGGTCGGCGTCCAGCACCGGCGCCGTCCAGTCGCCGCCGACGCGGCGCCCCGCCTCGATCTCCAGCCGGAACCTCGCCCGGAAGTGCTCGTCGGCCGCGTAGTGCGCGTGCACCACCTTCACCGCGACCGTACGACCGCCCGGGCTGCGCCCCAGGTAGACCAGGCCCATTCCTCCGGCGCCGAGCCGCCGCAGCAGTCGGTACTCGCCGATCGAGCGCGGATCGTCCTCCCCCAGCGGCTGCATCTGCTGTCCCACTCCCTGTTCGAACGTCGGCGCAAGCCTAGGGCCTGTCGTTCGGAACTTCGCCGGGGTCGCGACGTCCGGCACCCGCGGGTGAACCGGTCGGCGTGCGGCGGCGGTTCGACGGACCGTACGGCGCGCGGAGGGCACGGCGGACGGGCGCGGCGGGCCGGACAGGAGCGGCGTGGGAGGGAGCGGCGCGCCGGGCGGTCACCAGCGGGCGGTGTCCCCCGTGGGGGCGGGCAGCAGGTCGACGCGCACGTCCGCCGGATACCCGGTGTCCTGCGCCGTGCGCCGCGCGAACTCGCGAATACCGGCGAGCTGCCGTTCGCCGAGCCGGAAGTCGAGAGTGGTGAAGTAGCGGGCGAGCAGTTCGGCGTCGAAAGACTCCCAACGCGCCGCCTGCTCGGCGACCTTGGCGACTTCCTGGAGCGAGAGATCCCGCGAGGCGAGGAATGCGCGATGGACCTCGTGGACCGTCTCCGCCTCGCTCTCCAGGAAATCGCGGCGGGCCGCCCACACCGCGAACACGAACGGCAGTCCCGTCCACTCCTTCCACATCCGCCCCAGATCGTGCACCCGCAGCCCGAGTTGCGGCGCGTCGTGCAGCGAGGCCCGCAGCGCCGCGTCCCCGATAAGCACCGCGGCCTGTGCCTCCTGCATCATCAGGCCCAGGTCCGGCGGGCAGGTGTAGTAGTCCGGGGCGATCCCGTAGCGCTCCGCGAGGAGCAGCTGGGCCAGCCGCACCGAGGTGCGCGACGTCGATCCGAGCGCGACCCGCTGCCCGTCCAGCTCCTCCAGCGGCCCCTTGGAGACGATGACGCAGGACATCACCGGGCCGTCGCAGCCGACCGCGATATCCGGTAGGGCGATGAGCCGGTCGCTATTGCGCAGAAATTCAACAACAGTGATCGGCCCGATATCGAGAGAACCGTTCACGAGCTGTTCACTGAGCTTTTCCGGAGTGTCCTTGGTGAGCTCCAGATCGAGCAGACTCCCGGTCCGCGCGAGCCCCCAGTAGAGGGGCAGACAGTTCAGGAACTGGATGTGCCCGACTCGCGGGCGGGACCGGGGTGCGTTCGGTTGTGCGCTCACACCTCGGAGCGTACGCCTGCACCGCCCGCGGCCCTCCGACCGGTGCCCGGCTCGCCGGGCGGCCGCGCACCAACCTGCTCCTCTACCCACGTCAGCGCCGCGCAGAACCCTCGCGACACCACCTTGCAAGTACGCTCGCAGCGATCTTTCAACCCTTCCCTCTCGCCTACTCAGCGTGCTAGGCTCGCCGCAAGTTGCAGTTTGGTTTCCCTTGCAGTACAGAGCCTGCGGACCTTGTGACCGCAGGCTTTCGTCATTTTCAGACTTCTTGCAGGTTCTGGAGCAGGGCGACCCTTAATAGGCCCAAGGAGGGCTTATGGCTACCGGAACCGTGAAGTGGTTCAACGCCGAGAAGGGCTTCGGCTTCATCGCTCAGGAAGGCGGAGGCCCCGACGTCTTCGTCCACTACTCCGCAATCAACGCCAACGGCTTCCGTTCTCTCGAGGAGAACCAGGCCGTCAGCTTCGATGTGACCCAGGGCCCGAAGGGCCCGCAGGCGGAGAACGTCACCGCTCTCTGATCTGAAGCTTCAGCACCTGCTGAGCACCAAGGAGCCCCCGCTGCCAGCGGGGGCTCCTGCATGTGTGCCCGCCCCCGCCGGACGCGAACCGAACCGGCGGACGCGGCCCGGCCCCGGCGCGGGGGCTGCCCCCGCCGCCCGGCCGGCGCGGGACCGGCCTGCGCCGGAGGTGGCCGGCGCGAGACCGGCCTGCGAGACCGGCCGACGCGAGACCCGGTGCCGGGGCGGCCGAACCGGCCTCAGGCCAGGGCGAGTTCGTAGCGACGGCCGCGGGTGCCGCGGTGCGGGATCGTGAACGACTCGACGTGCCGCATCTCCAGGCGCTCGGCCACCGCCGCCGAACGGTGATTGCCCTCGGCGACCATGGCGACCGCCCGCGGCACGCCCATCTCCTTCAGCCGGCGCAGCGTCTCCTGCGCGCAGCGGGTCGCGTATCCCTGGCCCCAGTGCTCGCGCCCCAGACGCCAGCCGATCTCGATCTCGCCCACCGGGCCCCAGTCCTGCGGCTGCCAGGGCTGGGCGCCGACGAACCCGACGGGAACACCGCTCGGGCTCAGCACCGTCCACAGGCAGTAGCCCAGAGTGGCGTCGTGCGCGCGCTGGCGGGCCGTCAACTCCTCGTAGACGGCGACCGAATGCGCCCTGCCGCCGTGGAACTCCATGACCTCGGGGTCGTCGAACAGCTCGTGCCAGACGTACGCGTCCTCTTCCGTCGGCACCCGCAACGTGAAGCCCACGACGCTCCTTTCCACCCCGACCGGACCAGCACCGGTCGCACCGTGACTGGTTGAGCAGTACCCACCGACACGCCCGCGATACCTTCGGCGCGGGAGGAGGTCGCGGGTACGTACCCGCCCACGACCGCCGCCAACCGCGACGCCGCCCGCCGCTCCGCACACCCGGGCGCCCCGCACGCGCCCCGGCGCCCGCGCGGGAGCGGGGGCGGGGGCGGGGTCAGTCGCCCGAGTCGAGGCCGTCGCGCGCGTAGAGGTCGGCGATGTCGCGGGAGAACTCGCGCAGGATCGCCGCCCGGCGCAGCTTCAACGTCGGTGTGAGATGGCCGTGTTCGGCCGTGAACTGGAGCGGGAGGACGGCGAAGCGGCGGATGGACTCGGCGCGCGAGACCAGCTTGTTCGCCTCGTTGACCGCCTGCTGGATGTTGTCCCGCAGCTCCGCGTCGTCCACCAGCCGGTGCAGCAGCACATCGTCCTTCTTGTGCATCCGCCGCCAGTGCGCGAGGCCCTCGGGGTCCAGGGTGACCAGCGCGGTGAGGTACGGGCGGTTGTCGCCGACGACCAGCACCTGGTCGATGAGCGGATGGGAGCGGAGCCAGTCCTCCAGGGGCGCGGGCGCGACGTTCTTGCCGCCGGAGGTGATCAGCAGATCCTTCTTGCGGCCGGTGATCGTCAGATAGCCCTCGTCGTCGAGCGCGCCGATGTCGCCGGTGGCGAACCAGCCCTCGTCGTCGGTCTCCTTGGGCACGGTCTGCTGCCGGGAGTCCCAGTAGCCGTAGAAGACCTGGCCGCCGCGCAGGAGTATCTCGCCGTCGTCGGCGATCCGGACGGCCATGCCCGGCATCGGCCAGCCGACCGTACCGGGCTTGGGGCGCAGCGGCGGGGTCACGGTGACGGCGGCGGTGGTCTCGGTGAGGCCGTACCCCTCGTACACCTCGATGCCGGCGCCTGCGTAGAAGGCGCTCAGCCGCTCGCCGAGCGGCGAACCGCCGCAGATGACATGGCGGACGTTGCCGCCGAGCGCCGCACGGATGCGCTTGTAGACCAGCGAGTCGTACACCCCGCGGGCGGCGCGCAGACCGAAACCGGGGCCCTTCCCCTCGCCCTTGAGGCTCTGGCTCCAGGCGTCGCCCCAGCGCGAGGCGATCCTGGCGGCCCGGTCGAAGGACGAGCCCCGGCCCATCTCCTCCGCCGTGGCGCGCGCGGTGTTGAAGACCTTCTCCAGCACGTACGGGATGGCGAGCAGGAAGGTGGGCCGGAAGGTGCGCAGATCCGCGAGGAGTTGCTCGGCCTGCATGCCGGCGAGGTGGCCGAGTCGTACGCGCGCCCGCAGGCAGCCCACGGCGACCATCCGGCCGAAGACGTGGGCGAGGGGCAGGAAGAGCAGCGTGCTGGCCGGCTGGCCCGAGACGCCGCGGAACACCGGGTCGAGCAGCCTCACGGCGTTGTCGACGCCGGCGAAGAAGTTGGCGTGGGTGACTACGCAGCCCTTGGGACGGCCGGTGGTGCCGGAGGTGTAGATGAGGGTGGCGACGGTGTCGGGCTGCTGGGCCCGGCGGCGTTCGTGGACCAGGGCGTCGGGGATGCTCCGGCCGGCGGCGGCGAGTTGGCCGACCGCGCCGTTGTCCAGCTGCCAGAGGTGCTCCAGATCCGGTACGGCGCCGCGCAGCGCGCTGACCTCGCGCACGCCCTCGACGTCCTCGACGACCATCCCGGAGACGTAGGCGTCCTGGAGGACGGTGCGGATCTGCGAGCCCGAGGAACCCGGGTAGAGCGGGACGGTGATCAGGCCGGCGGACCAGGCGGCGAAGTCGAGCAGGTTCCACTCGTAGCGGGTCTGCGACATGATCGCGAGCCGGTCGCCCGGCTGGAGCCCGCTGGCGATCAACCCCTTGGCCACCGCGAGGACTTCGGCGGCGAACTCGCCGGAGGTGACGTCGTACCAGTGGCCGGTCTCGTCCTTGCGGGAGTACACCACGTCGGCGGGCGCCTCGGCCGCGTTGAGGAACGGGATGTCGGCGAGGGAGCCCTCCAGCACCGGCGGGGCGAGCGGCGCCAGTTCGGCCTCGCGCACCACGCCGGCGATCTGGCGGAGGTCGGGGCGGCGAAGCACTTCCGGGAGGTCGAGGGCGGCCTGGTTCGGGTCGTGGCCCGCGGGCGAACGTTGCGCGGACATACGGCCTCCCTCCAACGCTCGTGCTGTTGACAGAGTTTCAACAATTACTGAGGAGTAGGGTCTCGTGCGCGCGCGTATTTGGCCAGACCCGGGAGGGGACGGGGCGGGACTTTCACCGGACGGGCACGGAACGACCGGCGGTCCCGCGCGTGCTTGATCGAAACCCCGCGGCAACGCACAGACAACAGCACGGCGCCCGCCGGAGGTTGACCGGCGGGCGCCGTGCTGTTTCGAGAAGGACCGCGGGTGCGCAGGCGGCCCGGGGCGCCGGGAGGCGTCGGCCTCAGGAAGCCGGAACCGGATCGGGCCGGGAGCCCGAGGGCCCGCCCGTACCGCCGTCCGAACCGCTGTCGGAACCGCCGCCCGCGCCTCCGTCGGACCGGCCGTCGGAGCCGCCCGGGGAGCCGGCTTCGTCGGCACCGCTCTCGGCCTCGATGTCGAAGCTCTTGGCCGAGTTGTACGTCTCCAGGTCGAGGATCTCCTCGCGCGCGGCGACCAGCACCGGTACGGCCGCCTGCCCGGCCACGTTGGTGGCGGTGCGGATCATGTCCAGGATCGGGTCGATGGCGAGCAGCAGGCCCACGCCCTCGAGCGGCAGGCCCAGGGTGGAGAGGGTCAGGGTCGTCATGACCACCGCGCCGGTGAGACCGGCCGTCGCCGCGGAGCCGATGACCGACACCAGGACGATCAGCAGGTAGTCCTGGATGCCGAGGCTCACCTCGAAGATCTCCGCGACGAAGATCGCGGCCAGCGCGGGGTAGATCGCCGCGCAGCCGTCCATCTTGGTCGTCGCGCCGAACGGCACGGCGAAGGAGGCGTACTCCTTCGGCACACCGAGGCGTTCGGTGACCTTCTGGGTGACCGGCATCGTGCCGACCGAGGAGCGCGAGACGAAGGCCAGCTGGATCGCGGGCCAGGCACCGCGGAAGAACTGCAGCGGGCTGACCTTGGCGACCAGTGCCAGCAGCAGCGGGTAGACACCGAAGAGGATCAGCAGGCAGCCGATGTAGACGTCGAGGGTGAAGGTCGCGTAGTCGCCGATCAGGCCCCAGCCGTACTCGTTGATCGCGTTGCCGAGCAGACCGAGGGTGCCCAGCGGGGCGAGGCGGATGACCCACCACAGCGCCTTCTGCAGCAGCGCGAGCACGGACTCGCCGAAGGTCAGCAGCGGGTCGGCCTTGGCGCCGAGCTTGAGCGCGGCGACACCGGTCACCACGGCCATGAACACGATCTGCAGCACGTTCAGCTCGGTGAACGGCGTGATCACGTTCTCCGGGATGATGCCGGTCAGGAAGTCCAGCCAGGAGCCCGAAGTCTCGGGCGCCGTACCGCTCTTGGGGTCGAGCTCGCTGCCCGAGCCCGGGTTGTTCAGCAGGCCGATGGCGATACCGACACCGACCGCGATCAGCGAGGTGATCAGGAACCACAGCAGCGTGCGACCGGCGAGCCGGGCCGCGTTGGAGACGTTGCGCAGATTGGTGATGGAGATGGCGATGGCGAAGAACACCAGCGGCGCCACCGCCAGCTTCAGCAGCTGGACGAAGGTGCCGCCGATCCGCTCCAGCGCGGTGCCGAGCCAGGAGATGTCACCGCTGCGGGCCAGCCAGCCCAGCAGCACGCCGAGCACCAGACCGGCCAGGATCTGGGCCCAGAACGGCACCTTGGGTATGCGTGCGAGCAGACCGCGCGATTCGGCGGGTCTGGGAGCGGACGTCGGGGACGAGGAGGACACGGGCACACTCCGGGTGCGTGGAAGGAGACGGGCGGTGGGGAGAACAGCGGTGCGCCGTCGAGGCGCGGGCGGGGGCCGAGCGGCGCTGCGCGGCGGGCGTGCCGGGTGCGTGTCCGGCGCGGGGGCAGCCGGGACGCGGTCGGCCGGACTGCGGGAGACGGTCGGCGGCGGAGACCCGGCTGACCGGTGTGTCCGCGCCGACCGGCTGCGTCAGCCGCGGCGACAGCCGGGTCGGGCCCGGCCGGTACAGGGGGGACATGCCGCGACGACACAGCGGCAGAGGTCGACGTGCAGCCGCGCGACGAGCGTCGCGCTCGCCGGTGCGGGTCGTACGGCTGCGTTTGTCATGGCCTCCACGCTAACACCCAGGCTTTGATGCACTCAAAGCCAAACTTTTACTGCGGAACTCGTGGAAGCACAACACCCCGAGCGGGAAAGGAGATTCCCGTCGGGGTGCGCGAAGGTGAGTGACGAGCGTTACAGCGCCGGACGCCGTGCTCGACCGCGAGCGGCAGCGGCAGCGGCTGTCACACCTCGTCCTCGCGGCTGCGGTTCTCCGCGAGCCTGCCCTTGAAGCTCGACGAGGCCCGCTCGACCTTGGGCACGATCTGCTCGGACATCGCGTCCCGCTGCCTGCGCAGCAGTACGAGGCTCAGCGGCGCGGAGATCAGGATGGCCAGCGCGAAGAGCCACAGCGGGTTGGACTTGCCGATGCCCTCGGGGATCACTCCGACCCAGGCCAGCGCGGCCAGCACCGCGAAGGTCCCGACGAACAGCGCGAGCCGCAGCAGCGTGTAGTGCAGGGTGGCGCGCGCCGCGGTCGGCTTCCCACCCGTCGCCGACGCGACCTCGGACCTGCCCGCGGACTCGTCCGCGGCCGTGACGGCGGGCTTGCCCTCGGACTTGTCGGCGGGCTTGCCCCCGGCCTCGTCTGCGGGCTTGCCCGAGCGCGGCGTGCTCTGTGTGCTGGTCACTGCGGATCATCCTTCTGCTGCGGGTCTGCTGACTGCGGTGCGGACCTGACGCACGCACCGGACGTACGGGCCGGACGCACCCGGCGCACGCCCTCGCGCGCGCCCCACCGGGAACGCCCGCGGGCGTCCGCCCTCAGGAGAGCGTCAGCCACATCGTGACGTCGTCGCGGTACTCGCCCTCGCCGACTTTGATGGCGCCGGGCACCCGCCCGACCTCCTTGTAGCCGCACGCCTCGTAGAAGCGCTCGTTGCCCTGGTTGCTCCGGCAGGTGAGCCGGATGGCCCCGACCCCCTCGAAGCCGCGCACCTCCTCGGCGACCGCGGACATCAACTCCCGGCCCACGCCCCGGCCCTGGAGATCGGGGTGGACCATCACGGTGTAGAGCCACACCCAGTGTCGCATCAGGGAGCGCCGGTTGAAGGTGATGTAGGCGGTGGCCTTCACCTCACCGTCGGCGTCGAACCCCACCAGCTGACGGGTGCGGCCCTCGGAGACCGCGGCGAAGTGCATGATCACCTCGGGCCGGGTCTCCGCCGGGGTGACGGGCGGCAGGAACCCCACCGCGCCGCCGGCGTTGGTGACGTCCGCCCACAGCCGGCTGATCCCGGTCGCGAGCTGCTGGTCGGCGACCGGGTCCAGCTCGTATCGCAGCACCACGGTCAGAGCCTCATCGGCTGCGGGGACTCGCGGCGCTGCGGGTCGGGGCCCGGGTACTCGCGGAGGATCTCGTACCTGGTGTTGCGCTCCACCGGCCGGAATCCCGCGTCGGTGATCAGCTCCAGCAGGTCCTCGCGGCCGAGCTTGTCGGGGGTGCCGAAGTTGTCCGCGTCGTGAGTGATCTTGTACTCGACGACCGAGCCGTCCATGTCGTCCGCGCCGTGCTGGAGAGCGAGTTGGGCGGTCTGCACCCCGTGCATCACCCAGAACACCTTCACGTGCGGGACGTTGTCGAACAGCAGCCGGGAGACCGCGAAGGTACGCAGCGCCTCGGCGCCCGAGGCCATCGTGGTGCGCGCCTGGAGCTTGTTGCGCACCTTGCCGTCCTTCATGTCGACGAAGTCGTGCTGGTAGCGCAGCGGGATGAAGACCTGGAAACCGCCGGTCTCGTCCTGGAGTTCACGCAGCCGCAGCACATGGTCGACGCGGTGGCGGCGCTCCTCGATGTGGCCGTAGAGCATCGTGCACGGGGTCTTGAGGCCCTTCTCGTGCGCGAGGCGGTGGATGCGCGACCAGTCCTCCCAGTGGGTGCGGTGGTCGACGATGTGCTGCCGCACCTCCCAGTCGAAGATCTCCGCGCCGCCGCCGGTCAGCGACTCCAGCCCGGCCTCGATCAGCTCGTCCAGGATCTCGCTCGCGCTCAGCCCGGAGATGGTCTCGAAGTGGTGGATCTCGGTCGCGGTGAACGCCTTCAGCGAGACCGTCTCCGGGAGCGCCTCCTTGAGCGCGCTGAGCGAGCGCGGGTAGTAGCGCCAGGGCAGCGTCGGGTGCAGGCCGTTGACGATGTGGAGCTCGGTGAGGTTGTCGCCCTCCATCGCCTTGGCCAGGCGCACGGCCTCCTCGATGCGCATCGTGTACGCGTCCTTCTCGCCCGGCTTGCGCTGGAAGGAGCAGTACGAGCACGAGGCCGTGCAGACGTTGGTCATGTTGAGGTGGCGGTTGACGTTGAAGTGGACGACGTCGCCGTTCTTCGCGGTGCGCACCTCGTGGGCGAGGCCGCCGAGCCAGGCGAGGTCGTCGGACTCGTAGAGAGCGATGCCGTCCTCGCGGCTCAGTCGCTCACCGGAACGGACCTTGTCCTCCAGCTCCCGCTTGAGTCCAGCGTCCATGCGTCGCGCCTCCCAAATCTCGCCGGCGCAGTCTCGCGCGACTGCGTGCCCATGCGAGCGTACGCCAACCGGTTTCGGCGCAATCCTCCCGGTGCGCCGCGCAGCGGACCGGCCTCCGCGGACGCCCGCGGGACCGTGTTCTGGACACCGTCCGGAGACCGCGGACGCCCGTCCGGACGGCGCGAAGTCCGCGCGGACGCCCCGCGGCCGGCTCGGGCCCGCGGCTTCAGTCCTCGGGACGCTCGCCGACGCGGTTCTCCCACTTGGTGGAGAGCACGATCGTGGTGCGGGTGCGCGAAACGCCCTTCGTCTGGGAGAGCCTGCGGATCGTGCTCTGCAGTCCGTCCACGTTGTTCGCCCGGACCTTGAGCATGTACGAGTCGTCCCCCGCGATGAACCAGCAGTCCTCGATCTCGCCCAGGGACTCCAGCCGCCCCGCGACCTCCTCGTGGTCGGTGGCGTCGCTGAGCTGGATGCCGATCAGCGCGGTGACCCCGAGCCCCAGCGAGGCGGCGTCGACCGTCGCGCGGTAACCGGTGATGACGCCCGCGGCCTCCAGCCGGTTGATGCGGTCGGTGACACTCGGCCCGGAGAGCCCGACGAGTCGGCCCAACTCCGCGTACGAGGCCCTGCCGTTCTCGCGCAACGCCTGGATGAGCTGTCTGTCCACCGCGTCCATCGGTCCCGTGCCCCTTTTCGTCGTCATCCCGTCGTCGCCGTACGGCCTGTGCCGGACGGTGTGCCGCACGACGACGGGCCCCGCACGACCTGCCGTCAGAAACAAAATCCGGAACTGAATCTAAGGCATCGGACTGCCTGAGCCTGCACTACCCAGCCCAGAGCGCGTTCATGAGCGTGCCACCGATTCGGGAGCGGCCGATCAGCCGTCCGCGGTCCCCCGTGCCGCGCCGCCCAACTCGCCCTCCCAGCGCCGGTAGAGACCGTGCTCGACACCCACCGCGTCCAGCACCCGGCCGGCCACGAAGTCCACCAGGTGCTGGATGTGGGTGGCTCCCGCGTAGAAGGCGGGCGAGGCCGGCAGCACCACCGCTCCCGCCTCGTCGAGGGCGACCAGCTGCTTGAGGGTCTGCCCGCTCAGGGGTGCTTCCCGCACCGCGACCACCAGCGGCCTGCGCTCCTTGAGCGTCACGCTCGCCGCGCGCTGCAGCAGGTCCTTGGACAGTCCGAGCGCGACGCCCGCGACACAGGCCGTCGACGCCGGAACGATCAGCATGCCGCGGCAGCCGTAGGAACCCGAGGAGGGGCCCGCCGCCAGATCGCCGGCCGCCCAGTGCCGCACCCGGCCCGGCTCGTCCAACGCCCCGAGCACATCCGCGAAAGCCTCCGGACTGCCGTCCGCCCCCCGCGCCAGCCACCGGCGCAGGTCCTCCCGCCAGTGGGCGTCCCGGAACGGCTGCCCGGTCTCGTCCAGCAGGGTCAGCCGCGAGGCGCGGCTGACCACCAGGTCCACCTGCTCGCCGGCGTCCAGCAGACCGCGGATCACCGCCGCCGCGTACGGCGTCCCGGACGCTCCCGACACACCGACAAGCCAGGGCATACGCCGTATCGAACCCTCGGAACTCTCCGTCACACCCCCGACCCTAGGGGGTGACGTCCGGGCCCGTTCCGCCCGGCCGGGGCGGGAAGGGATACGGCGGGGGCGTACCGGGCTCCGCGACCGATGGGCGCACAATGGTGGGCGAGCGATCTGCACACGCCCCCGGGGAGGCCGACATCGACACCACGCGCAGAGGCCGCGGCACCGTCGCGATCCTCACCTCGGCCGCCCTGCTCGTCGGCGTCGGCAGCGCCTGTTCGGCGGCCGACCACCTGACGTCGGCGATGAAGGTCAAGCAGGCCGTCGAGAAGCTCGGCGAGCGGGACAGCGTCTCGGTGACCGCCCGGTTCGACGCGACCGAGGAGCAGATCCTCGCCTACCTCCAGGAGGGCGAGGGCCCCGGCAAGGGCGGCAACGCGCGCCGGCACGCCCGGCTGCTCGCCGATCTGGAGCTGGCCGCGGCGGTCAGCGCCGGGATGCCGCTGCGCGACGTGGCGAAGAACGACCGCTTCGACAACGCCGCGGCCCTCAACTTCGGCGGCAACGACGTCTTCGCCCTCAAGTCCGTGGACCGCAAGCTCTACACCCGGGTCAACCTCGCCGCACTGGCCAGGGAGGTCGGGGACGACGGCCCGATGGCCGGACGGGCGGGCGAGCTGGAGGAGTTGGCGCGCCAGCTGCCCGGTTCGCTGGCGACCGCCCGCTCGGCGCTGCGCGGCGAGTGGGTGCGGGTCAGCCCGAACGAGTTCGGCGAGATCGGCCGCGCGCTGGGCGGCGGGGGCGACGGCGCCGTCGAGAGCAGCGACCGGATCGCCCAGGCCACCGCGCTGCTGCGGGAGCCGGCGCTGCAGCAGCAGGTGGTGTCCGCGGTGGAGAAGGCGCTCGGCAAACGCGCCCGCTTCGCCTCCGCCGGAAAGCGCGAGGGCGCCGAGCACATCACCCTCACGCTCAACGCCAAGGACGCCGCCCACGAGCTCGGCAAGGCCCTCGCTCCGGTCCGCGCCCAGCTCGGCGACCCCGATCTGGACATGCTGGAGCGCGCACCCGACAAGGACGTACGGGTCGGACTCGCGATCCGGCACGAGCGCCTGTCCACACTCACCGTCGACGTGGGCCAGTTCGACCGGGGCCGCTCCGGCGCGCTGCCGCTGAAGCTGACCTTCGCGGCGGGCG
This sequence comes from Streptomyces sp. XM4193, assembly GCF_023072595.1. GTDB lineage: Bacteria > Actinomycetota > Actinomycetes > Streptomycetales > Streptomycetaceae > Streptomyces. Next base: position 53,107 of record NZ_JALLGK010000003.1, on the reverse strand, counting down.
AGGTGGTCTCGGTGGCCGCCCCCGTCGACGCGAAGCTGCTGGCGCCGCACGACCTGCTGGAGGCGCTGGCGTACGCCGCCTCCCGCCACCCGGAACTCTCGACCCTGCGCTAGCCGTTGTTCCGGCTGTATAGGCTGGTCCTCGGGGGTCTCGCGGCTCCCGAGCCGCCTTCCGCGGCCCCGCGGCGCACCGCCCGGTGCACCGGGGGGCGCGCGGCCGACAGACGAATGACGACGCCGGGGGTGCTCGATGGCGTACGGACCGAGCGGATCCGGGCAGACCGGCACGCGCCGGGCCCGGGCGATGACGGCGGCGACCTTCATGCTGGGGTGGATCGCCGTCCTGTGGGTCCTGGAGGCGATCGACGGCCCGGACGGCCCCATCGTCCGCGAGTACGGCATCCGGCCCCGCGAGCTCGACGAGGTGCCGGACATCTTCCCGGCCGCCTTCCTGCACTTCGGCTGGGACCACGTGATGGCCAACACGCTGCCGCTGCTGGTCTTCGGCTTCCTCGCGGCGGTGCGCGGAATGGCGCGCTTCCTCGGTGTCGTACTGGTCATCATCACCGTCAGCGGCCTCGGAGTGTGGCTGACCGCCCCCGACGGATCGAACACCGCGGGCGCCTCCGGAGTCGTCTTCGGCCTCTTCGGCTACCTGCTGGTGCGCGGCTTCGTCGAACGGGACGCGCTGGACATCACCGTGGGCATCACGGTGCTGCTCCTCTACGGCTCGATCCTGTGGGGCGTGCTGCCGACGAACTCCGGCATCTCCTGGCAGGGCCACCTCTTCGGCCTGCTGGGCGGAGTGCTCGCGGCGTTCTGGCTCAGACGCACCCCGCCCCGCCGGCAGCAGGTGCCGCCGGGCGGGATCGGGCCGAGCCCCTGGAGCTGACCGCCCGCGTCGCCCCGCGCCGGCGCGGGGCGGCTCCGGCCTGACCGGCCCGGCGCGACTCGGGCCGGCCCGGGACGGATCAGCGCGGACGGCGCCGCCGCGGGGCGGGTCAGCTCGGATCGGATCAGCTCGGGGCGGGGCGGTCGGTGCGGAAGGGCTCCACATGGACCGGGAGGCATTCCGCGGCGAAGCCGGCGGCCTCGCCCGCGGCCAGATCGGGCGCCTCGTACACGCCGTGGCCGGCCGCGGTGCTCACCGAGACGGTCGCCAGGCCGAGGCGGCGCTGGAGCAGCGACTGCCGCACCCGTACACCGCTGACCGCGTCGCGTCGCAGCGCCGTGGTGGTCCGGCTGAGCGCGCCGGAGCGCACCAGGAGATGACGTCCGGCGATGGTGTGGCCGAGGGCGCGGTGCCCGACCGCGGCGAGCGTGAGCGTGAGCGGCAGCAGCACCAGAGCCGTCAGCCACCAGGCGCGGTCCGGCACCGCGGTGGTCGCGCCGAGCCAGGCCAGCAGTCCGCACACCGCGCCGCTGACCATCAGCGCCCAACCGGCCCGACGGCGCAGTGCGGTGGCGGGGTGGCGGCGCAGCGGCGCTCCCAACGGGCTGTCGGGCTCCGCGAGCACGGCGTCGGCGACGCGCCGCGCGGTGCCCATCGGTCCGCGCGGCAGGATGGTGGCCGCCGAGCTCCACACCGACAGCCCGGTGGTGACGACGTTGGTGTCGGTCGTCCGCATCCAGCGCCACAGCAGCGGTTCGGAGAGGGTCACCCCGCGCAGCCGCTTGTCGTCCCGGGTGACCTCGCGGGTCTTGAACAGCCCCTGGCTGGTGCGCAGTACGGTCCCGTCCGGCGTCGGCACCCGCTCCAGGCGGAAGTTCGCGTGCTCGGTGAAGAAGGCCACCGCCATGCCCAGCACACCGAGCGTGCCGGTGCCCGCGAGGGCGAGCAGCACGGTGAGCGGCAGTCCCAGCGCGTCCCAGTCGGCGAGCCCGGTGATCCAGCCGCCGAGGTCGAGGCCGAACATCATCGTCATCCAGTAGGCGCCCCACAGCAGACCGGCGGCGGTGAGGTAGGCCCAGACACTGAACATGTTGTAGCAGACCCACCACCAGCGGAATCCGGCCAACCGCACGGTGCCGGCGGGGCTTTCGGACTCGCCGTCCGCGCCCTCGGCCGCGCCCAGCAGCTGGTGGCGCAGCGCCCTCGCCTCGGTGAGGGAGACCGCGTTGAGCGTGAGTGCGCTCTCACCGGCGGTGTTGGCCTGCCCCGCGCCGATGGTGACGCGCCGCAGCCGGGCCGCCCGCTGGAGCAGCTTGGCGTCGGCGTCCACACTGCGGATGCGGTCCCGCCGCACGGAGCGGAACTCCCGTACGAACAGGCCGGTGCGCCGTTCGACGTACGCCTCGGTGATCCGGTAGCGGGTCCGCAGCCAGCGGACCAGATCCGCGGTCGAGCGGACCACTCCCCAGCCGGCGATGATCGCCAGCGGCCAGACCGTTCCCGGGTTGGCGCCGACGACGAACAGGGCGACGATCGCCGGCAGTTGGGAGAGCAGCAACTGCAGGGCGTTGACCCAGACGACACGCTTGTCCAGCCGCAGCCACGGCACGTCGGGAGCATCGGCCGCCGGTGCGGCACCGACCTCGACGGCGGGCTCGACATCGGCGGGCGCGGCGGTGGCGGGCTCGGTGTGGACGGGCTCGGCGGTGGCGGGCTCTTCGCCGGCGACGGCGACGGCGGGCGCCGCGGTGGATGCGGAAGCGGTGGCGGTGGGCTCGCTCATGTGGCGTCTCCCGGCGTGAGCTGCGTGGAGGTGTTGAGCCGGTCGGCCGCCTCGCGGGCCACGCCCGGGGCGAGACCGCGGATGGTGACCGCACCGCTGGAGGAGGCCGTGGTCACCACCAGCGTCGAGAGGTTGAGCAGTTGGTCCATCGGACCGCGGACGGTGTCGACGGTCTGGATCCGGGACAGCGGCGCGATCCGCCACTCGCGGACGAACCAGCCCGCGGCGGCGTACACCGCGTCGTCGGTGACCTCCCAGCGGTGCACGGCGTACCGCCAGGACGGCATGACCGCGGCGTAGAGCGCTCCGAGCACCGCGGCGACCACCAGCAGCGGCACGGTCCAGGTGCGCGAGGCGGGCCAGATCGTCGCGGCGGCGCCCAGCGCGAGGACGACGGGAAGCACCAGCGAGAGCGCGCGGGCCGTCCACAGGCCGACGGCGCGCCGCTCGACGCGGTGGTGCGGTGGACGCAACTGTATCTCCATGGAACACACTGTCTCACAAAGAGACGGTGTTGTTCCACAGTGGATCGGTACGTCTCTCCATGGGGCAGGCTGCGTATCATCCCCGTCATGGCTCGATCGGTTTCCTCCACCTCGCAGACTCCCGGCACCACCTCCCGCACCCGGCGGGCGATCCTGGACGCCGCCGTCACCGTGATGAGCCAGGACCGCAACGCGCCGTTCAGCGAGATCGCCAAGGCCGCCGAGGTGGGTCGCAGCACGCTGCACCGCTACTACCCGGACCGTGCCGCCCTGGTGGGCGCTCTGGTCAAGGACGCCTCACGCGCGACCGAAATCGCCTTCGTCGAGGCCGAGTTGGATTCGGGCACGCCCGAGGAGGCGCTGCACCGGCTGGTGCCCGCGATGTTCGACCTCGGCCCGCGGGTGGGCTTCCTCTTCAACGAGTTGGAGCACTCCGAACTCGACTGGGACGAACGCGCCTGGGAGGCCTCGCACATCCCGGTGGGCATGCTCTTCCACCGGGGCCGCCAGGAGGGCTACTTCGACCCGGAGATCGACGACGACTGGTTCGTTCGCATCCTCTGGTACTCGATGATGGCCGGCCTGGAAGCCGTCGGCGAGCAGAAGCTGACCAAGCACCAGGCCATCGCCAGAGTGGTCCGGCTGCTGGAGGGCGGGCTGCTCAACCGCAACGGCTGAGCCCCCGGGCCGCGCGGACCTCGACCCGGGGCCCGCAACGACCGTCAGGGAGTCAGCCCGCGCACCACGAGGTCGACCAGCGCGAAGACGAAGAGCGCTATTCCGATGAAGCCGTTGACGGTGAAGAACGCGCGGGTCAGCCGGGAGAGGTCGCCCGGCCGCACCAACGAGTGCTCGTAGACGAACGCCCCGGCGACGACCACCAGGCCCGCCCAGAAGAACAGCCCCGCGTCCGTGAGCAGGCCGTACCAGACGAACAGGCCGAGCGTCACGACGTGGCTGACGCGGGAGGCGTACAGCGCGGCGGCGATCCCGAACCGCGCCGGCACCGAGCCGACGCGCTCGACCCGGTCGGCCTCGACGTCCTGGCAGGCGAAGATCAGGTCGAAGCCGCCGATCCAGACGCCCACGGCGAGGCCGAGGACGACCGCCTCCCAGGACCAGCTGCCGGTCACCGCGAACCAGGCGCCGACCGGGCCGATCATCTGGGCCAGCCCCAGGATGACGTGCGGGAAGTCGGTGAAGCGCTTGCCGTACGGGTAGACCACCATCGGGACCACCGCGAGCGGCGAGAGGATCAGGCAGAGCGGGTTGAGCAGTGCCGCCGCGGCGAAGAAGACGGCCAGCGCGATCAGCGCGCCCGTCCACGCGGTGCGCACCGACACCGCTCCGGTGACCAGCTCCCGGCCGGCGGTGCGCGGATTGCGGGCGTCGATCTCGCGGTCGATGATCCGGTTCGCGGCCATGGCGAAGGTGCGCATCGCGACCATCGCGACCGTGACCACCAGCAGCGTCCACCAGTGCACGGACTCGCTGTCCCGGTACATCGCGGTGAGCGCGGCGATGTAGGCGAACGGCAGGGCGAAGACCGAGTGCTCGATCATCACCACGCGCAGGAAGGCGCGCACCCGGCCACCGACGCCGGCGGCCGGAGCGGGAGCCCCGGCGGCCGGAGCGGCGGCCCCGTCGAGGGCCGCCGCGGACCCGCCGGGCCCGTCGGAAGCCGTCCCGGAGCCGCCCGGGGCGCCGGCGGGGCTGCCCCCGGCGCCCGGGGAACCACCGGCAGGGGAACCGCCGGCCGCACTCACAGGCCGTACTCCCGCCAGCGCCCGGACACGAGTGCGGCGGTTGCCGGGTCGGAGCGGACCATGTTCGGCCAGCCGCGGGCGTAGCCCTCCTCGGGCCACTTGGTGGTGGCGTCGATACCGGCCTTGCCGCCCCAGAACTGCTGGTACGAGGCGTGGTCGAGATGGTCCACCGGGCCCTCGACGACGCTGAGGTCGCGGGCGTAGTCGGTGTTGCCTAGCGCGCGCCAGGCGACCTCGTGCAGGTTGTGGACGTCGCAGTCGCTGTCCACCACCACGATCAGCTTGGTCAGCGACATCATGTGCGCGCCCCAGATGGCGTGCATCACCTTCTGCGCGTGCTTCGGGTACTTCTTGTCGATCGAGACGATCGCGCAGTTGTGGAAGCCGCCGGACTCGGGCAGGTGGTAGTCGACGATGTCCGGGACGATGATCTTGAGCAGCGGCAGGAAGAACCGCTCGGTCGCCCGGCCCAGCGGACCGTCCTCGGTCGGCGGGCGGCCGACCACGATCGACTGGAGCAGCGGGCGCCGGCGGGTCGTGACGCAGTCGATGGTCAGCGCCGGGAAGTCCTCCTGCGGCGTGTAGAAGCCGGTGTGGTCGCCGTACGGGCCCTCGGGCAGCATCCTGCCCGGCTCCAGCCAGCCCTCGATGACGACCTCGGCGTGCGCGGGCACCTGGAGCGGCACGGTCTTGCAGTCGACCATCTCCACCCGCTTGCCCTGGAGGAAGCCGGCGAAGAGGTACTCGTCGATGTCGCCGGGCAGCGGTGCGGTCGAGGCGTACGTCACGGCGGGCGGGGCGCCGAAAGCGATCGCGACCGGCAGGCGCTCACCGCGTTTGGCCGCGACCTGGTAGTGGTTGCGGCTGTCCTTGTGGATCTGCCAGTGCATTCCGATGGTGCGGCGGTCGTGGCGCTGGAGCCGGTAGAGCCCGAGGTTGCGCACACCGGTCTCGGGGTGCTTGGTGTGGGTCAGGCCCAGGTTGAAGAAGGACCCGCCGTCCTCGGGCCAGGTGAAGGTGGCCGGCAGCCGGTCGAGGTCCACCTCGTCGCCGGTCATCACGACTTCCTGGACCGGGGCGTCCTTCACCTTCTTCGGCGGCACGTGGCTGACGCCGGCGAGCTTGCCGAACGCCTCGCGGAAACCGACGAACCCCTGCGGCAGTTCGGGCTTGAGCAGCCCGCCGATCTTGTCGCTGATGTCCGAGTACGACTTCAGCCCGAGCGCCTTGAGCAGGCGCTTGTCGGTGCCGTAGACATTCATGGCCAGGGGCATCGAGGAGCCCTTGACGTTCTCGAAGAGCAGGGCGGGTCCGCCTGCCTTGTTCACCCGGTCGACGATCTCGCCGACTTCCAGGTGGGGGTCCACCTCGGCCTTGACCCGCTTCAGTTCACCGTCGCGCTCGAACGCCCGCAGCAGCGAGCGGAGATCGTCATAAGCCATGCGACCCAGTATCGGCTACCGGGCCGACCCGTCCGTGGCCGGGAGCGCCTTGGCGGTTCGGACGACCGCGGCGGGCGTTTCACGGGCCGATGTCCGGCTCGTGACCCGCGGTGCCGGAAAGTCCGGTCCGCACCCGTGCCCCGTCGGGGCGGTGCGCCCATTACGCTGGACTGGTAGCGCGGTCGCAGCAGGACGTACCAGAGGAGCGTTCCCCATGATCAAGTACCTGCCGTTCCTCCTGGTCCTGGCAGTGTGGATCTACGCCTTCATCGATTGCCTGAACACCCCTGAGAAAGAGGTGCGCAAGCTGCCGAAGGTGATGTGGGTCATCATCGTCCTGCTCTTCGGCCAGGTGCTGATCGGGCCGATCGCCTGGTTCGCGGTGGGCCGCCCCCGCAAGACCGCGTACGGCTCCACCAAGGCGAACGAGCGCCGCTGGGTCGCGCCGGACGACAACCCCGACTTCCTCAAGTCCCTGCGCGAGGACGACGGTTCGGGTTCCGGCGGGGGCCGGCCCCGCAAGCCGGACGCGGAGGAGTCCCTCGACCGCTGGGAGGAGGAGTTCCGCCGCAACCGCAAGGGCAAGGGCGACACCGGCGGCCCGGAGGACACTCCTCCCCCGCCCGCCAAGAGCTGACCCGGCTTCCGCACCCGCTTCCGGTGCCGTTTTCAACGGCCTGAAGGTCCCAGCAAAGTTTCCGCAAATCCGCTCCCGCTCTGGAACCCGGACCCTTCCGGCGGCGATCCTCTCCTGCACGAGAACGAGAGATCTGCACCGTTGTGAGGGGAACACGTACATGTCGGATGGCGGGATAAGCCGACGCGGCCTGCTCGGTGTGGGGGCTACCGCCCTCATGGCCATGGGTGTCGCCGGCTGCTCCACAGGGGACGAGTCCGGCTCGGGCAAGCCCGGCAAGGGCGACGGCAAGGACGGCGACGGCGGGAAGAAGGAGCAGGCCAAGCCGATCGGCGACGGCTCCACGGCCGACACCGGGCCGCAGCCCAACCAGCCGGAGAAACCGCGCCGGCTCGAACCGGGCGAGACCCCGCCGCAGTTCGTGGTCTTCTCCTGGGACGGCGCCGGCGAGGTGGGCAACGGCCTCTTCCCGCGCTTCAGGAAGGTGGCCAAGGAGCACGGCGCGGCGATGACCTTCTTCCTCTCCGGCCTCTATCTGCTGCCGGAGTCCAAGGCCAAGCTCTACAAGCCGCCGAACAACCCGGTCGGCGCCTCCGACATCGGGTACCTCAAGGACGCCAACATCAAGCTCACGCTGCAGAACCTGCGTGCGGCCTGGCTGGAGGGCCACGAGGTCGGCACCCACTTCAACGGCCACTTCTGCGGCGGCCAGGGCTCGGTGGAGAACTGGACTCCGCAGCAGTGGCGTTCGGAGATCGACCAGGCGATGGACTTCGTCAACAAGTGGCGGACCAACACCGGCTTCGACGATCTGGAGCCACTGCCGTTCGACTACCGCAAGGAGCTGATCGGCGCCCGTACGCCCTGTCTGCTCGGCCAGGAGAACCTGCTGCCGACCGCCGCCGAGCTGAACTGGCGCTACGACTCCAGTTCCTCGGGCGGGCTCCAGATCTGGCCCGCGAAGAAGCAGGGGGTGTGGGACCTGCCGCTCCAATCGATCCCCTTCCCCGGCAAGAGCTTCGAGGTCCTCTCGATGGACTACAACATCCTCGCCAACCAGTCCAACGCCTCCACCAAGGGCCCGCCGGAGAACTACCCGGCCTGGCGCAAGCAGGCCACCGACGCGTACTTCGGCGGCTTCGAGCGCGTCTACAACGGCAACCGGGCACCGCTGTTCATCGGCAACCACTTCGAGCAGTGGAACGGCGGCATCTACATGGACGCCGTCGAGGACACCATCAAGCGGATCGCCGAATCCGGCCACAAGGACGTGCGCATGGTGTCCTTCCGCCAGTTGGTGGACTGGCTGGACGCCCAGGACCCGGCGGTCCTGACGAAGCTGCGCGGGCTGAACGTGGGCCAGGCGCCCGCCGAGGGCTGGAAGACGTTCCTCGGCGGCGGCACGGGCGGCGAGACAGGCGGCAGCACGGGCGGCGGCGAGACAGGCGGCAGCACGGGCGGCGGTGAGACGGCCGGTGCGACCGAGGGGGCGTCCGGTCAGCCGGAGGGTGCGGGTGCCCAGGCACCGTGAACACGAGCGGGCGGTCGGTCGGCCCGTACGGCACGCGGCGCGACGGCCCGGCGGGAGAGGTTCCGCCGGGCCGCTCGCAGGTGAGTCGTACGCGCGCCGAGTCGCTCGCGTGTTGAACTGCTCGGTCAGACGCCGCTGTAGCTGTGCAGGCTGTTCACGAACAGGTTGACGCCGTAGTAGTTGAAGAGGAAGCAGAGGAAGGCGACGATCGCAAGCATCGCGGCCTTGCGACCCTTCCAGCCCACCGTCGCCCGCGCGTGCAGATAACCCGCGTAGGCGACCCAGGTGATGAAGGACCAGACCTCCTTGGCGTCCCAGCCCCAGTAGCGGCCCCAGGCGTCCTCGGCCCAGATCGCGCCGGCGATGATGGTGAAGGTCCAGAACGGGAAGACCGCCGCGTTGATCCGGTACGCGAACTTGTCCAGCGAGGCCGCCGACGGCAGCCGCTCCAGCACCGAGGTGGCGAAGACGCCCGGTTTGCCGCCCTGTTCCAGCTTGTTCTCGTAGCTGTCCCGGAAGAGGTAGAGCACGGTGCCGACCGCGCCGAGGTAGAACAGTCCGCCGCAGAGGATGGCGAGCGAGACGTGGATCCAGAGCCAGACCGAGTCGAGCGCGGGCGGCAGTTGGTCGCTCTCGGTGTAGAGCACGGTGTTGGCCAGACCGAGGTCGAGCAGCACCGTGGTGACCAGCACCAGACCGAGCCAGCGCACGTTCTTCTTCGCCGCCAGCAGCACCAGGTAGGCGCCGACGACCACCATGGAGAAGGTGATGGAGAACTCGTACATGTTCGCCCACGGCGCCCGGGTCACCGAGAACGCGCGGGTGAGGACGCCGGCCGCGTGCAGGGCGAAGGCGAGGACGGTCAGCGCGATGGCGACCCGGCCGTAGACGTCGCCCTGTGCGTCACCGCCGGAGCCGCCGCCGGTGCCGTCCGGCAGGTCGGGGCGGCCGCCGAGCGCGGAGCGGGTGACGACCTCGGGCTTCTCCAGCACCGCAGTGCCGGCGCCGGCCGCCGCCTCGGTCTCCTTCTCCGTCGGCCGGGTGTACGGCGACTTCTTCTTCGGTGCCAGCGCGGCGGCCGTACGGGCCACCTTGCTGCGACTGCCGAACACCCACTCGGCGATGTGCGCCACGAAGGCGCAGGTGTAGACCGCCATCGCCGACAGGATCAGCACCCGGCTGAGGTCGGCGAGCGACTGATTGTCCGCCGCGGCGAGATTCACTGGTCAGCTCCTTCGTGGGCCGTCGTCGTCGGCAGAAGGACCCACCGAGTCGTTGTTGCCACTGGTGTCGTCGGGGCCCGCGGCGTCGCCCCGTTCGGGTACGGCGTCGTTCGCTTCGGGCGCGGGGGGCAGCGGTGCCGAATCGGCGCGCAGACGTTCGGCCAGGGTGCCCAGCTCCTCCGGCACCTTGGCCGACTCGCTGCGTCCCAGACTCGCCATCTCCACGACGGTACGCCCGTCCTCGTCCGCGTACGCACGCACCCAGACCCGGCGGCGCTGGAGGAAGAGCGAGGCCGCGAGGCCGCCGATGGCGACGAGCGCGCCGCCGAGCGCCCAACCGCTGGCCGGCTTCTGGGAGATCTGGAACGTCGCCCAGCGCTCGACGCGTTCGAAGGTGAGCGAGCCGGCGCCGTCCGGCAGCTTCATCGTCTCGCCCGGCCGCAGGCTCTGGCGCAGGATGTCGCCGTCCTCGGTCTCGAACGGCTCCATCCCGCGCTGGTTCAACTGGTAGACGCTCTGCGGGAGTCCGGTGTCGATGCCGAGGTTGCCGCGGTAGGCGGAGAGGAAGATCGCCGGGTACTTCATCCCGGGGAAGGTCGAGTGCGGGCCGCGCACCTCGTCGATCCCGTACGTCGGGGTGAAGATGCCGACGAAGCCGAGCTGCTCCTTCTTCCCCTTGGCGTCCTGGTAGTCGGTGACCTTCACCACGCCCTGGGAGGTCAGGTTGGGGTCGCCGTCCTGCGGCAGGAACGGAACGGGGCCGCGGAAGGCGACGTCGCCCTTGCCGTCCTTGACCGTGACGACCGGGGCGTAGCCGTGGCCGAGCAGGTAGACCTTGGAACTGCCCACCGTCAGCGGCTTGTTGACCTCGATGGACGCCTTCTTCTCCGGCCCGTCCGCGCCTTCCCAGTAGCTGATGTCGGCGCGGAAGTCGCGAGGCGTGCCCCGCTCCGGGCCGCTCTCCTCGAAGCTGGAGTGGAACTCCTCCAGAGTGAAGCCGAAACCGTCGAGGTCGTCGTAGTCGTAGAGGGCGCCGGACTTGATGTCGTCGTACTGGGTCAGGGTGTTGGCGAAGCCGCCGCCCTTGACGACGAGCTTGCCGCCCTCGACGCTCCAGAGCTGCCCCACCGCGAACGCGACGAGCATCACGATGAGCGCGAGATGGAAGCAGAGGTTGCCCAGCTCCCGCAGATAGCCCTTCTCCGCCGAGACCGAGCCCTCGCCGTCGGCGACCCGGAAGCGCCTGCCGCGCAGCAGTTTCCGCGCACCGCCGAGGACTTCGGCCGGCTCGGCCTCCGTCCGCCAGGTGGTGTACGCGGGCATCCGCTTCAACCGGCTCGGGGCCTTCGGCGGCTTCGCCCGCAGCTGCCCGACGAACTGCCAGGTGCGCGGGACGATGCAGCCGATCAGCGAGACGAACAGCAGCAGGTAGATCGCCGAGAACCAGACCGAGCTGTAGACGTCGAACAGCTGGAGCTTGTCGTAGACCGGCCCGAGCTTCGGGTTGTTCTGGAGGAACTCGGCGACCCGGAACGGGCTGGCGTTGCGCTGCGGGATCAGTGAACCGGGCACCGAGGCGAGCGAGAGCAGCAGAAGCAGCAGCAGCGCCACCCGCATCGAGGTGAGCTGCCGCCAGAACCAGCGCAGCCAGCCGAACAGCGAGAGCTTCGGACCGCTCGGCGCCTCCTCGACGGGCGCCGTGCTCAACTGCGACTGCGCCGCCGCCTCGGTGGCCTCCTCCGTGGAGCCGGGGCCCGAGGCGGGTTCGGAGCCCGGGCCGCCGGCCGCCGTGGAGCCGGTGCGCGCCGTGGCGCCGTCGGCGTCCGCGGTGCCGGTGCCGTAGCTGCTGCCGTTGCTGTCAGTGGTGTCGCTCATAGCTCAGATCCCCACGGTGAAGCCGCTCGACCACACCTGGATGTCGTAGACGATCCGGTCCCAGACTCCGGTGACCAGCAGCAGACCGACGGCGATCAGCATCAGCCCGCCGATCCGCATGACCCACGCGTAGTGCTGCTTGACCCAGTCGAAGGCCCCGAGCGCCCGGCGGAACGCGAGCGCGACCAGTACGAAGGGGAGGCCCAGTCCCAGGCAGTACGCCACCATCAGCAGCGCGCCGCGACCGGCGCTTCCCTCGTTCATCGCCAGTGCCTGGACCGCGACCAGTGTCGGGCCGAAGCAGGGCGTCCAGCCGATGCCGAACAGCACTCCGAGCATCGGCGCCCCGGCAAGTCCCAGCACCGGCTTCTTGTGGATGCGGAACTCGCGCTGGCCGAAGAGCGGGATGACGCCCATGAAGCTCAGACCCAGCAGGATCGTGAGCACTCCGAGCACCTTGGAGATGACGTCCCGGTGCTCCATCAGCGTCGAGCCGAAGTAGCCGAAGAGGGCGCCGCCGGAGACGAACACCGCGGTGAAGCCCGCGATGAAGAGCAGCGCACCGGCGAGCATCCGACCGCGCCGGGCGTCCGCGAGGTCCGTACCGCCGACCCCGGTGACGTAGGACAGATAGCCGGGGACGAGCGGGAGCACGCAGGGCGAGAAGAAGGAGACGAGTCCGCCGAGGATCGCGACCGGGAGCGCCAGGAGCAGGGCTCCGCTCAGCACGGTCTCGTTGGGCGCGGTCGCCAGGAACGCCAGCTCGGGAACCGCGGCGGCTGCTGTCAGTTGCATGAGGCGGCGCTTCCCCGGTTCACTTCGCGTCCGCCGGAGGCGACTCCGCGCCCCCGGCCTTCGCGTCGTCCCCGCTGCCGCCGGCCTCCGCGACGACCGGCTTCAGGATCTCGCGCAGCTCCTCCTCGCTGAGGTCCTTGAGCGCCCGTACGGCGATCTTGCCGTCGGTGTCCAGGACCAGGGTGGAGGGAATCGTCTGCGGGTTGAGGCTGCCCTTGGGGAAGCGGAGCACCTGCTTGCCGCTGGGGTCGAAGAAGCTCGGGTAGGTGATGCCGTACGTGCGGTCGAACGCCTTGGCGTTGGCGACGTCGAGATCCTTGGTGTTGATCCCGATGAACTGGACGTTCTTCTTCTCCATCTCCTTGGAGACCTTGGCGAAGCCGGGGGCTTCGCTGCGGCAGGGCGGGCACCACGAGCCCCAGACGTTGAGGACGATGACCTTGCCCTCGTGGTCCGAGAGCTTGAGCTGCTCGCCGTCGACCGTCTCGCCGGACAGGTCCGGGGCGCTCTGCCGCTTCTCCTTGGGCACCGTGGTCACCCGGCCGGTGCCGGCCAGGTACTGGCTGTCCTCCCCGTCGGAGGACGGCTTGTCCTGCGTGCCGCAGCCGGAGAGCAGTACGACCCCGCTCACCGCGACCGCCGCGTACATGGTGGCGCGGCGGTTCGGCAGGCGCCGGGGGGTACGACGGAGACTCATGTGAAAAGTTTCGCATGCACCCTGAAGCGGTCCGCCCCGCCCCCCCTTGTCCCGATCGTCCTGGCTGGTCAACGACCGCCGGACGCGGTGGCCGGACCGGAGCCGAAAGCGGTACAGCGGGTGCCGGGCCCGCCGGTACGGGTCGTGCCTGCGCACCGGCGGACCTGCTCGCTCCCGACTCAGGCGCCGAAGCCCTTGGCCCCCTTGACCGGCTTGGCGCCGGCCAGCAGGTGCGCGGGCACCAGATCGCGGGCCGGCTCCGAGTAGCCGACCGAGACGATCCGGTCGCCGATGTAGGTGAAGCTGGTCAGCGAGGCGAGGGTGCACTGGCGGTTGCGCGGGTCGTGCCACAGACGCCGGCGCTCGACGAAGCTGCGGATCGTCCACACCGGCAACTGGTGGCTGACGCACACCGCTTCGTGGCCGCGCGCCGCGTCCTTCGCCGCGTCGAGCGCGGCCTTCATCCGTACGACCTGCTCGATGTACGGCTCGCCCCAGGACGGGCGGAAGGGGTTGCGCAGATGCTTCCAGTTGCCCGGCTTGCGCAGCGCGCCGTCGCCGACGCCGAAGGTCTTGCCCTGGAAGACGTTGCCGGCCTCGATCAGCCGCTCGTCCGTCGTCAGGTCGAGGCTGTGCTCCTTGGCGATGGGCGCGGCCGTCTCCTGGGCACGCTCCAGCGGCGAGGCGACGACGGCGGTGACGTCGTTGCCCGCCAGGTGCTCGGCGACCCGCTCGGCCATCCGGTGGCCGAGCTCGGAGAGGTGGTAGCCGGGAAGCCGCCCGTAGAGGACGCCCTCGGGGTTGTCGACCTCGCCGTGGCGCATCAGGTGGACGACGGTGACGGTCTTGTCGGGCACGCCGGTGCCGGCTCCCGAAGTGGTGCTGCTGCTCATGACTTCCGCTCCGCTGGTGGCTGCTGTGGACACGTGCCGGGGTCGCTCAGGCGGGTTCGGCCTGCGCGGCGGCTCGCGCGGCGGCAGGCAGGGCGGCGGCGACGCGCTCGATCGCCCGCTCGTCGTGGGCCGCCGAGACGAACCAGGATTCGAAGGCCGAGGGGGGCAGGTACACCCCGTCGGCGAGCATCGAGTGGAAGAACGGGGTGAAGCGGTACGCCTCCTGGGTCTTCGCGCTCGCGTAGTCGGTCACCGGTGCGCCGTCCGGCGTGAAGAAGACGGAGAACATGTTGCCGGCGCTCTGCAGGCTGTGCGCCACGCCCGCCTTCTCCAACGCCTCGGCGGTCAGGGCCCGTACGGCGTCCGCCGCGGCGTCGACGCGCTCGTACGCCGTCGCGTCGAGCTGCCGGAGCTGGGCGACACCGGCTGCGGTGGCGACCGGGTTCCCGGAGAGGGTGCCGGCCTGGTAGACGGGGCCGGCCGGGGCGAGGTGGGCCATGACGTCGGCCCGACCGCCGAAGGCGGCTGCCGGGAAGCCGCCGCCCATGACCTTGCCGAAGGTCATCAGGTCCGGCGCCACCCCGTCGATTCCGTACCAACCGGCCTGCGAGACGCGGAAACCGGTCATCACCTCGTCCGAGACGAAGAGCGCGCCGTTGTCCGAACAGATCTGCTTCAGCCCGGCGTTGAAGCCCTCGCCGGGCGGGACGACGCCCATGTTCCCCGGCGACGCCTCGGTGATCACACAGGCGATCTCGCCCGGGTGCGCGGCGAACGCGGCGCGCACCGCGTCCAGATCGTTGTACGGCAGCACCAGCGTCTCGCCCGCCTGCGCACCCGTGACGCCCGGGGTGTCCGGCAGGCCGAAGGTGGCGACGCCCGACCCGGCCGAGGCCAGCAGCGCGTCCACGTGACCGTGGTAACACCCCGCGAACTTCACGACCTTGGCCCGCCCGGTGAAGCCGCGCGCCAGCCTGATCGCCGACATGGTGGCCTCGGTGCCGGAGGACACCAGCCGCACCTGCTCGACCGGCGCGATCCGCGCGACGATCTCCTCCGCCAGCTCGACCTCGCCCTCGCCGGGCGTGCCGAACGACGTGCCCCTGGCGACCGCCGCCTGTACGGCCTCGATCACGGCCGGGTGGGAGTGGCCGAGGATCATCGGGCCCCAGGAGCAGACGAGGTCGACGTACTCGCGGCCGTCCGCGTCGGTGAGCCAGGGACCGGAACCGGAGACCATGAAGCGAGGCGTTCCGCCCACGGCGCGGAAGGCCCGCACCGGGGAGTTCACCCCGCCCGGGGTGACCCGGTCGGCGCGGTCGAAGAGCGACTGGGACACCGGGGCTTCAACTGGATAAGGCACTTTGCTCCTGACCTGCTGATACGGACACTCGGCCGCGCCCCGGGCGGTTACTCTCGACGAAGATCCCCACCGGTGGAGGCGCGCAAGCCGGCAACCGGAACGGGCTGCCGAAAGCTGTGCCTCTCCGGGGCGCCGATCTGCGAAACTGGTGCCGGGTCGGGACAGCTCACACAAGCCATGGTGTCAGAGCGCCGCGCGCGGTGACGGCGGGGCGTTTCGCCCGTCGGATCGGGGGGAGGTCTCTGACACACGATGACCGGGTCGCGCGGTGAGGCCGCGAACGAGTGCAGGTGGTGACATGCAGCGCGGTGGCGGGCTGGGCGACGGCTCGGGTGACCTCGGGCCGGGGAGCGTTCCGCGCGGCAGACACCGGAGAAACGCCGCAGACGGCAGAAGGTCGAACGACAGGTCCCCCGACAGGTCGGACGACGGACCCGTCGACGGATCCGGCAAGAGGTCCGACGACAGGTCGAGCACGGAGAACAGCAGGGGTGGCAGCCTCGTGGGGGTGACCTACAAGTACTTCGGCGCACCCGACGGAGCGACGGCTGCCCGCGTTCCCCGTTCGATGCGCCCGGAGGAGCTGGGCGGCGACGAGCTGGGCCAGGGCGGGCTGTTCACCAAGATCAAGCCCGAGACGGTCGCGGCGATGGTGCTCACCGGCATAGAGGGCATACCTCTGCACCGCGTCCCACCCCTGGAGTTGGTCGTCCTCCACCCCGACTACGCGGTGGTCAAGCTGCCCACAACGGTCGTCGATCCGCTGCGCGGCGTCGGCGAGGAGTCGGTCGGTGCGGCGGCGTTCATCTGGTCCACCGTCCCCGACCGCGGCGGCCCCCGGGACGCCTTCGACGTGTACAAACTCCTCGGCGAGTGGCAGGACTTCAGCCACCGTCTGCACGAGGCCGGCCACCAGCCGTACTGCCTGGTCTGGCCGTAGCCCGGTCGACTCCCGGCGGCGAGGTCGACTCCCGACGGCGCCCGGGGACTTGGGGCGGGCCGCAGGCCCGGGGCCTGTTCGGTGGCGGAGCTGTTCGGCGCCCGGTGGCAGGGGCGAGGCTCGGCGGCGGTGGTGTTCTCAGTTGTCCGGTGTGCGGGGCGGGTTGAGCGCGGCCAGCACGAAGTCGACGCGTTCGGCCACCGTGGCACGCGGCAGCGGGACGACCTCGTAGCCGTGCAGCCGGTAGGACTCGGCGCACGCCTCCTCGGTGCGCACCGCCTCCTCGTACGTCTGGCGCCGTTCGCTGTCCCGCACATAGATCTCCGGCCAGGTCGGCGCGAGGAACACCCGGGTGTCGTACCGGACTTCGGTCGCCGCGCGCCGCAGATGCGCCGCCGGTGACGCGCCGCGGAGCCGGCAGTAGGCGTGCACGTCCACCACGCCGCGGTCGAAGAAGACGGGCCGGACGCCCGGTTCGACCGCACGATGCGCGCGCAGCGCCTCCGCCAGCATCAACTCCGTGTACAGCGCGGCGTCCTGCCACGGGAGCGCCGGCCCGCCGACCGACAGCTGATCGCGGATGACGCTGCGGCCGGCCTCCGGCACAACGGCGAAACCGCGGGCGGCCAGGGCTTCGACCAGCGTGGTCTTCCCCGAGCCCGGGCCTCCGGTGAACACGATGCGCGAACCCGCCGTATCGGTCATCTGCCGTTTCCCTCCGTGGAGTTCGGCCGCAGGCACGACAGTGCGCCCGCGGCTCAGTGGTCGTGGTGCCGGTCCTTCGGCGAGCGGTCGTGGTCCTCTTCTCCGTCCCGGCCGGGACCGGCCGAAACGGTGAACTCGGCGGTGCGGACGGTGCCTTCGTGGCGGAAGTCCAGGAAGAGCCGGTAGTCGCCCGCGCTCGGCGCGGTCGCGGAGAAGGAGATCGCCGGCCCGGCTTCGGCCCCGCCGTCGCCGGAATCGTCCTCGGGATGGACGTGGAGGTACGCCAGATCGCCGGCGCGCAGGGCGACCAGATGGCCGTACGCGCCCAGATGGGGCTGGAGATCGGTGACCCGCTCGCCGTCCTTGCCGACCCGCAGGGTCAGCCTCTCGGGGCGTCCGGGGGTCAACCTACCGTCCAGCTCGACCCGGTAGCCGTCTTTCAGCTCGAACACGTCGGACGGCTCGGGGAGTTCGGCCGGCTCGTACGCACCGGCGACGGCCAGATCGGCGCCGAGGGTGAGAGCCTCGGCGCCCTCGCGGTCCGGTTTGAAGTCGGCGAACAGCCGGTGGGCCCCGGCCCGCGGCAGCGAGACGTCCGTGCTCCAGGTGCCGTCCGCGGCGCGGGTGGGGTGCAGATGGCAGAAGGTGTCGAGGTCGCGGTCGACGAGGATGAGGTGGAGCTCCCGGCCGTGCTCGACGGCGTAGGAGGTCAGCGGATCGCCGTCCCGGTCGCGGATCCGGAAGCGCAGCTCGGACTTCTTCGACCCGTCGGCGGTGATCCTCGGGGTGTGGAGGTCGAGCGTGTACCCCTGTTTGCTGATCTCCAGTCCGCCGGGCGCGGTCTCCGGGTGGGCCCGGTCGCCGTGCTCCGCGCCCCGTTCCCCGCCGTGCCCGTCGCGGTCCTCGCGGCCGGCGTCGTGGCCGCTTCCGTGCGGGGCCTTCGGCCGGTCCGCCGAGAAGGGCCCCGCCGCGGCCCCGACGCCCCAGGCGGCGCCGAAGGTCAGCGCGAGGGCACCCGCGAAGGCGCCGATCTTCGTTCCGGTGTTCATCCCGTACTCCTTCGAATGACCGCGCGAGGCGCGTCCTGCGCAGTTCAACATACCCCCTCGGGGTATGAGACGCTAAGCTTTCCGCCCGGCAGGCAGATACGGCACGGGGGTATGCCGCACAGGGCGGGAACAATACCCCCTGTGGGTATGTTCACGAAGCAGTGTCCGACAGGCCCGGGGGCACGCGCACACCACCGGGCCCGGCCTGACCGGGCGCGACGCAGGTGCGGGCGCGCCGGACGGCAGTGACATCCTGAGAGGACGTACGAGGAGCGGAAATGACGACCACAGCCCGGGACACCACCGAGGTGGAGCTCACGATCGGCGGCATGACCTGCGCCTCGTGCGCCGCCCGGATCGAGAAGAAGCTCAACCGCATGGACGGCGTCGAGGCGACCGTCAACTACGCCACCGAGAAGGCCCGGGTGAGCCACGACGGAAGCGTCGCCGTGGACGAGCTCGTCGCGACCGTCGAGGCGGCCGGCTACACCGCCGCTCCCCCGCCCGAGCCGAGCACCGCGGGCGGCGACGAGTCGGCGGGCGGCGGTGCGGCCGACGGCGGCCGGGAGGACGACGGGCTCGGCCCGCTGCGGCAGCGGCTGCTGGTGTCGATCGCGCTGTCCGTGCCGGTCGTCGCGATGGCGATGGTGCCCGCCCTCCAGTTCGACTACTGGCAGTGGCTCTCGCTCACCCTCGCCGCCCCGGTGGTGGTCTGGGGAGCGCTGCCCTTCCACCGCGCCGCCTGGACCAACGCCCGGCACGGCGCGGCCACGATGGACACCCTGATCTCGGTGGGCACCTCGGCGGCGCTGCTGTGGTCGCTGTGGGCGCTCTTCTTCGGCACCGCGGGCGAGCCGGGGATGACGCACCCCTTCGAACTCACCGTCGCGCGCACGGACGGCGCCGCCAACATCTATCTGGAGGCCGCGGCCGGCGTCACCACCTTCATCCTGGCCGGGCGCTGGTTCGAGGCCCGCTCCAAGCGGAAGGCCGGCGCCGCGCTGCGGGCGCTGCTGGAGCTGGGCGCGAAGGAGGTCACCGTGGTGCGGGACGGCCGCGAGCGGCTGATCCCCACCGGCGAGCTGGTCGTGGGCGACCGGTTCCTGGTCCGGCCCGGCGAGAAGATCGCCACCGACGGCACCGTGGTCGAGGGCTCGTCCGCGGTCGACGCCTCGATGCTGACGGGCGAGTCGGTGCCGGTGGAGGTCGCGGCGGGCGACAGCGTCACGGGCGCCACACTGAACGCGGGCGGACGGCTCGTGGTGGAGGCGACCCGAGTGGGCGCGGACACCCAACTGGCCCGGATGGCCCGGCTGGTGGAGGACGCGCAGAACGGCAAGGCCGCGGCCCAGCGCCTCGCGGACCGCATCTCCGCCGTCTTCGTGCCGCTGGTGATCCTGCTCTCGCTCGCCACCCTGGGTTTCTGGCTGGGCAGCGGCGCCGGGCTCACCCCCGCCTTCACCGCCGCGGTCGCCGTGCTGATCATCGCCTGCCCGTGCGCACTGGGGCTGGCGACCCCGACGGCCCTGATGGTCGGCACCGGGCGCGGCGCCCAACTGGGCGTGCTCATCAAGGGCCCGGAGGTCCTGGAGAACACCCGCCGGGCGGACACGATCGTGCTGGACAAGACCGGCACCGTGACCACCGGGACGATGGCCCTGCTCGGCGTCACGCTCGCCGACGGCGAGGACGAGCGCGAAGTCCTGCGGCTCGCCGGGGCGTTGGAGCACGCCTCGGAGCACCCGATCGCGCGCGCCGTCGCGGCCGGGGCGGCCGAGCGGGTGGGCGAGCTGCCCGTGCCGCAGGAGTTCGCGGGTGTCGCGGGGCTCGGCGTGCGCGGCACGGTCGAGGGCCGCACCGTGCTGGTGGGCCGCGAACAGCTGCTCGGCGAGAGCTCGTCGGGGCTGCCCCCGGAGCTCGTCGCGGCCCGGGAGCGCGCGGAGGCGGCGGGCCGTACGGCGGTGCTGGTCGCCTGGGACGGCGAGGTGCGCGCGCTGCTCGAAGTGGCCGACGCGGTACGGGAGACCAGCGCCGAGGCCGTCGCGCGGCTGCGGGCCCTCGGGCTGACCCCGATCCTGCTGACCGGCGACAACCGGGCGGTCGCGGAGTCCGTCGCGGCGCAGGTCGGCATCGAGGAGGTCGTCGCCGAGGTGCTGCCGGAGGAGAAGGTCGAGGTGGTCAAACGCCTCCAGGCCGAGGGCCGTTCGGTCGCGATGGTCGGCGACGGGGTGAACGACGCCGCCGCCCTCGCCCAGGCGGACCTGGGGCTGGCGATGGGCACCGGCACCGACGCGGCGATCGACGCCGGCGACCTCACTCTCGTACGGGGCGACCTGCGGGCCGCCGCCGACGCGATCCGGCTGTCCCGACGCACGCTGTCGACGATCCGCTCCAATCTGGTGTGGGCCTTCGGCTACAACGTCGCCGCGCTGCCGCTGGCCGCGGCCGGTCTGCTCAACCCGATGCTGGCGGGAGCAGCGATGGCGTTCTCCTCGGTCTCGGTGGTCGCCAACAGCCTGCGGCTGCGCCGCTTCAAGGCGCTCGACGGCTGACCCCGGCCGTCCCCGGCCGAACCGCACCTCCGACCGGCGGCCCCGAACTCCACACCGCGCAACGGGAGTTCGGGGCCGCCGCCGTGCGTGTCCGGCCGCGCGTGTCCGGCCGCGGCTGCGGGACCCCGGCTGCCCGGCCGCGCTGCCGTCGGGCCTGGTGTGCGCGGGCGTACGGGTCGTTGCCGCGCGGGCGCACAGGGGTGCCGTACGGAGTGCGGACCGCGGGAGAACCGGGGCGCACCACCCGCCCGGCCCGGAGCCCCGTACCGAGCCCCGCCCGCACAGCAACGTGACACTTGCCACAGTCCTGTGCGCGCACGACTAAGCGTGCACAGGGCACGCTAAGTTGGGCGACATGGATGACGGGGGCTACGGAGCCGATGTGTCGGAGGCACTCACCGTGCTGCTGCGGCGCGACATGCGATCCCGGGTGTACGGAGCTCTCACCAGAGGCGTCGGCGAAGGCATCGACGAGGTCACCTATCCGGTCATCAGCGGCCTTGCCAGACGCGGCAGTTGCACCTCGGCGGAGCTGGCCCAGGACGTGAGCGTGGACCGCTCCGTCGTCAGCCGCCGCGCCACCACGCTGGAGCACTACGGCTTCCTGGCGCGCACGACCGACCCCCGCGACAGCCGCGGCACCCTGCTCGTCCTCACGCCCCGCGGGCAGGAGGCCGTCACGGTCATGCGCGAGCGGCTCGCCTCGCTGATCGGCGACTACCTCGCCGAGTGGTCGGAGGAGGAGGTGGCCGTCTTCGTGAAGATCTTCCGCCGCTTCGTCGAGAGCAATCTCTTCACCGATCCGCACAGCGCCTGACGGCCCGTCGGGGGCACCCGGCAGCCGCCCGGGCCCGCCGCCCGCGCACCGCACCGCACCGCCCGTACGCCAGCACCACCCGTACGCCAGCACCGCCCGTACGCACCGCAGGTACGTCCGCACCGCCCGTACGTCAGCACCGCAAGGCACCACCCGTACGCCGGCACCGCAAGGCACCACCCGTACGCCGGCACCGCCCGCACAGTCAGCACCGCCGCACCGCCCGCACCGCCCGCACTGCTCGTACGCAACATCCCCGCTCCCCCGCGACCCGCAACTCCCCGCAGCACAGCCCCGGTCGACGGCACCTCCGCACGCCCCGGCACCGCCGGCCCGCACCCGCACGCACGTCCCGCACCCGCCGCGGCACACCGCGCGGCTCCGTCCAGATGCCCCCGCCGAGAGGATGGCCCCATGTCCACGACGGTCCACGCGGACACCAGCACCTTCCTGACCTCTCCCGCCACCGCCAACTGCCGGGACATCCACCGCCGCGGCAGGCATGTGCTGCTGGGGGTGAGCCCCTTCAACAGCCGGTTCTCCGACGCCTACGTCGCGCGGCTGGTGCGCTGGGCGCACGCCGCCTTCGCCCGGGTCGACGTACTGCTCGCGGGCGAACGGACCGCCGCACTCCAGCTGGAGGCGCTCGACACCCCCGAGGGCAAGGCCCGTTACAAGGCCCGGCGCGCGATCCGCCGCAACCGCAGGTCCGTCGAGGAGGCGCTGGTCCGCCTCGGCGTGCGCGGCGGAGAGATCGGCGTCCACCAGATCTCCGACTTCGAGGAGCAGCCGGCCTACCGCCGCTTCCTCGCGCTCGCCACCACGGCGTACGAGAACGATCCCGCCTTCCGCGGCGCCTGTCTGGAAATGGCCGCCAAGGCCGTACTGGGCAGGCTGCGGACGGTGCACGGCCGCTCGACCCCGGTCACCGCCGCCCAGGCCGAGCACGCGGCCCCCTACGTACTGGCCGAGCTGCCCTTCTTTCTGCACACTCCCGCGCTGCTCGGCGTGGAGGAGTCGCTGCTCGCCTACCACCAGCGGTGGGAACTGGGCGAGCGGATCTTCGCCGGGGCGTTCTCGCTCACCGCGGGTCCGCACCAGGGCTATCTGACCGTCACCGAGGATGCATCCGCGCGTATCTGAACTACCGTCGACGACACGCGTGTTGTACGCAATTCGGCCACGCCGCAGCCTTCCACGCAGTCGCGGCAGAGGAGTTCGGATGCCCACCGTCATCTCAGATTTCAGCGTGCTGTCAACGGACTACGCGCACGACCCCTACCGCAGCTTCGCCGAGCTGAGGGAACGACGTCCGGTCCACCACGAACCCGCCGTCGACAGCTGGT
Source organism: Streptomyces sp. XM4193 (assembly GCF_023072595.1). GTDB lineage: Bacteria > Actinomycetota > Actinomycetes > Streptomycetales > Streptomycetaceae > Streptomyces. The sequence continues at coordinate 30,317 of NZ_JALLGK010000003.1, read as the reverse complement.
TCGTCTCCCGCCACCGGGACGTGCGCCGGGTGCTGACCGACCACGAGACGTTCACCACCGAGACGCTGCGGGTGCGCGCCGAGCCCGTGATGCGCGGTCCGGTGCTGGCACAGATGGCGGGCGCCGAGCACACCGCCAAGCGCAAGATCGTGGTGCGCGCCTTCACCGGCTCGGCGCTGAAGGACCAGGAGGAGGCGATCCGCACCAACGCACAGGCCCTGATCGCGCCGTTCCTCCCCCGCGGACGCGTCGACCTGGTCGGCGAGTTCGGCAAGCCGCTGGCCATCCAGGTCACCCTGGAGGTGCTGGGGCTGGACAAACGGGACTGGCGCAAGGTCGCCGCCTGGCACAGCGGAGTCGCCGAGTTCATCACCAGCATCGTCATGACGCCCGAGCGCCGGGCGCACTGCGTGCACTGCGCCGAGGAGCTGGAGGAGTACCTCGTCCCCATCATCGAGGAGCGCCGAGCCCGTCCCGGCGACGACCTCATCTCCCGTCTGTGCGCGGCCGAGTACGACGGGACGGCGCTGACCACCGGCGACGTCACGGCGCTCATCATCAACGTGCTCGCCGCCGCCACCGAGCCGGCGGACAAGACGCTGGGGCTGCTCTTCCGTCATCTCATCGACCACCCGGACCAGTTGGCGAGGCTCCGCGCCCGTCCGGAGCTGCTGCCCGCGGCGCTCGCCGAGACGCTGCGCTGCACGCCGCCCGTACAGCTGATCCCGCGTCGTGCCGTGGCCGACGTGGAGCTCTCCGGCACGACGGTGCCGGCCGGGTCCACTGTGTTCTGCGTGATCGGAGCGGCCAACCGGGACCCGGAGGTCTTCCACGAGCCCGACCGCTTCGACATGGAGCGCCAGGACCTGGGCGCGGCACGGTCGTTCACCGCGGCGGCGCAGCATCTGGCGTTCGGCGCAGGTCTGCACATGTGCGTCGGCGCCTCCTTCGTGCGCACCGAGATCGAGACCGTCGCCGGGCTGCTGCTGCCGCTGTTGGAGGACGTGCGGTACGCCTCCGGGTTCCGCTACGAGGAGAGCGGCGTGTACACCCGCGGACCGGTCGCGCTGCCGGTGGAGTTCCGGCCCCGCCCGGGCGCCGACGCGCGCTGAACGGCGGTCGGCCGCCGAGGAGTCGACCGGAGCGACTGCGGGACGGCCACCCCGGCACGGGACGGGCCGCGCCGCGCCCGTCCCGGTGCGGCGGGCCTCACGCCAGGGGTTCGGCGAACGGGCCCTCCAGGGCGAACCGCCGCAGCCCGGCGGCGAACGCCCGCGCCTCCTCGGGCGGCCACTCGGCCAGCGAGTCCTCTATCCGCCGCACCAGTCGTCTGCGCAGCAGGTCGTTCGCCTCCACGCCGCGGTCGGTGAGCACCAGCAGCACCGCTCGGCCGTCGTGCGGATCGGGCTCCCGGCGCAGCAGCCCCGCCGACTCCAGCCGGCCCGCGCGACGGCTGATGCCGGAGCGGTCCAGGCCCACCTCCCACGCCAGCTCGGCGGCGCTGCACGGCCCGGTCCTGGCGAGGCCGCTCAGCACCGGGTAGGTGACCTCGTCGACGCCCTCCCCCAGCCCCTCGGTCAACCCGGCGTACAGCCAGGTGCGTGCGCTGCGCTTGAGCAACTGGCCCAGCGCGCGGGCCACTTCGTGCCCGACCTCGGTCTCCACATCACGATCCACCCCGTCAGAATAGCGTGCGCAGCGCACGTGTCCCGAGCATCGTCCTCCGCACGCGAATACCCGATCCGACGTCGATCCGCCAGGGCCCGGCACCCTCCGTTCCCGCCGTTCCCTCCCGCCGCCCCTTCGTCCCACCGCACAGCCCGCCGCCCCGACGCCGGACCGCAGTGCCGCGGCCCGGTGCGGGGGACGCCCGCGCGGGGTCGGAGCAGCGCGTTAGCCTTCGGGGCAGGGTGCCGACCGGTCACGACCGGTGCGGGCGCCCCGTACGGCCGTCCCCGTCGCCCCGCGCAGAGGAGTCCAGATGTCCGCCCCCACCGCCGTCGTCACCGGAGCGAGCAGCGGCATCGGTGCCGCCACCGCGCGCGGGCTGGCCGCCGCCGGCTACCGCGTGGTGCTCACCGCACGCCGCACGGAGCGGATCGAGGCGCTGGCCGAGGAGTTGACCGGCGCGGGGCACCAGGCGCTGGCCCGTCCGCTGGACGTCACCGACCGGGCCGCCGTGGACGCGCTCGCCGGTGAACTCACCGCGCAGGGCTCGGTCGACGTACTGGTCAACAACGCGGGCGGAGCGCTCGGACTGGACTCGGTCGCCGAGGGCGACCCCGCGGACTGGCGGACGATGTACGAGGTCAACGTCCTCGGTGTTCTCCACATGACCCAGGCGCTGCTGCCGGCGCTCACCGCGAGCGGCGACGGCACCGTCGTGGTGCTCTCCTCCACCGCGGGGCTCGCGGTGTACGAGGGCGGCGGCGGGTACTCGGCCGCCAAGTACGGCGCCCACGCGCTCGCCGAGACGCTGCGGCTGGAGCTGTGCGGCGAGCCGGTGCGCGTCATCGAGGTGGCGCCCGGGCTGGTGAAGACCGAGGAGTTCGCGCTGACCCGGTTCGGCGGCGACACCGAGCGGGCCGACGCGGTGTACGCGGGCGTACCGGACCCACTGACCGCCGAGGATGTCGCCGACACGGTCACCTGGGCGGTCACCAGGCCGCCGCACGTCAACATCGACCTGCTCGTCGTGCGCCCCCGTGCTCAGGCCGCCAACCGCAAGCTCCACCGCGAGCAGTAGCCGCCCGCCGGGACGCCCGCGGAGCCGGGACGCACACGGCAACCCCTCGGACGCACACGGACGGGCCGCACACACGGGCCCGCAACGGACGGACCGCACACGGCCACGCACACGCACGGGCCGGCCCCCGCACCTCGCGGGGGCCGGCCCGTCGGTGTCAGCCCTTGACGCAGACGACCTGCTTCAGCTTCGCGACGACCTCGACGAGGTCCCGCTGCCGCTCGACGACCTGGTCGATCGACTTGTACGCGGCCGGGATCTCGTCGACCACACCGGAGTCCTTGCGGCACTCCACGCCGCGCGTCTGGTCCGCCAGATCCCCGGCGGTGAACCGCCGCTTGGCCGCGTTCCGGCTCATCCGGCGACCGGCGCCGTGCGAGGCGGAGTTGAACGACGCCGCGTTGCCCAGCCCCTTGACGATGTACGAACCGGTACCCATCGAACCGGGGATGATCCCGTACTCGCCGCTGCCGGCCCGGATCGCCCCCTTCCGGGTGACCAGCAGGTCCATCCCGTCGTACCGCTCCTCGGCCACGTAGTTGTGGTGGCAGGAGATCACCCGGTCGAAGGTCGGCTTCGCCTTCTTGAACTCCTTGCGGACGACGCCCTGGAGCAGGCCCATCATCACGGCGCGGTTGTGCTTGGCGTACTCCTGCGCCCAGAAGAGGTCGTGCCGGTAGGCCGCCATCTCCGGGGTGTCCGCGACGAAGACGGCGAGATCGCGGTCGACCAGGCCCTGGTTGTGCGGCAGCTTCTGCGCGCGGCCGATGTGGTGCTCGGCCAGCTCCTTGCCGATGTTGCGCGAGCCGGAGTGCAGCATCAGCCACACGGCGCCCTCGGTGTCCAGGCAGATCTCCACGAAGTGGTTGCCGCCGCCGAGTGTGCCCATCTGCTTGGCCGCCCGCCCCTGGCGGAAGTGCACCGCCTCGGCCACGCCGTCGAACCGCGACCAGAAGTCGTCCCAGCCCGCGGTCGGGTAGCCGTGCAGCCGACCGGGGTCGACGGCCTCGTCGTGCATTCCGCGGCCGACCGGGATGACCGCCTCGACGCGCGTACGCAGCCCGGAGAGGTCGCCGGGCAGGTCGTTGGCGGTCAGCGAGGTGCGCACCGCCGACATGCCGCAGCCGATGTCCACACCGACCGCCGCCGGGCAGACGGCGTCCTTCATCGCGATGACGGAACCGACCGTGGCGCCCTTGCCGTAGTGCACGTCCGGCATGACGGCCAGACCCTTGATCCACGGCAGCGTCGCCACGTTCTGCAGCTGTCGCAGGGCGCCGTCCTCGACGGTCGCCGGGTCCGCCCACATGCGGATCGGCACGCGCGCGCCGGGCATCTCGGTGTACGACATGACTGCTCAGCTCCCCCTGAAAATGCTGTGATTCGCCACACCGTCGAGTAAACGGTAATAACCGGACTTGGACGTACATAGCCCCCGCCGAACCGGACGGCTGTGCGCGGTGTGCGGTAGACATTGTGTTCTGCTCGCCCCGCGAGGCGGCAACATGTTTTCGACGCGGCCGAGTACGCGCACGCCGCCGCGGGCGCGAGCGAGGCGACAGTGGGTTCAGAGGTTCGGGAGGCACCGTGCAGCGAAGAGCACGCAGGAGCGCGACGGCGGCGCTCATCGCGCTCACCCTCGGCCTGACCGGCTGTACGGGCGGCTCCGACGGCGAGGACGAGGGCGACGGAAAGTCCGGCGGCAGCTCCCAGACGGGCCCCGCCAAACCCGGCACCCACGCCTCGCTCCCCGAGCCGTGCGGGGCCGTCTCCGAGGAGACCCTCCGCGAACTCCTCGTCGCCGACGGCGCGGAGAGCGCCTCGCCGACCAACCGGCCGCTGCCCGAGGGCACCGCCGCCGTCACGTACGACATCGAGCGCCGGGTCGGCTGCAAGTGGAAGTCGACCGGCACCCTCGGCAGCCACCACCTGTCGATCGACCTCGAACGCGTCGTCTCCTACGACGGCGAGATCAGCGACGACGACCGCGCCGCGGAGCTCTACGACGCCCGGGCGCGCAAGGACAAGATCCCCGACGAGGCCCCGCCGGTCGACGAGGACTCCGAGGAGGACGAGAACTCCGAGGACTCCGAGGACTCCGACGGCGACGGCAGCACCGAGGACGCCGAGCCCGACGGCGCCGGGAACACCCCGGACGACGAGGACACCGGCGGCTCCGAGGAGCCCCAGGGCGGCGAGGACGGGACCGGCCCGTCCGACGACGGCTCGGCCGACGCCACCGACCCCGCCGACCCGGACGACCCCGCGGCCGACCCCGCACTCGTACCCCGACCGCTGGAGGCGATCGGCGATGTGGCCTACCTCAACGACGAGTTGGTCACCGCCGATTCCGGTCTGCACCGCGACATCACCCTCGTCTTCCGGGCGGGGAACGTCATCGTCACGGTCGAGTACGACCAGTGGTCCACCGACAAACGCCTGATTCCGGGCAGCGAGGAACTCCAGGAGAAGGCGCAGAAGCTCGCCAAGCAGCTCGTCGGGCAGTTGGAGAACTGACCACCGGTCCACACCGGCCGACAGCCCCGAGCGCACAGCTGATCCACACCTGAAAGCGACGAACCCGTGAAGAACCGAGCGACACACCCCACCCCCGCGACCGCTGCCACCGACGCGGGCCCGGACGCCCCGGGACGCGCCGCGCCGGCCGGCCGCGCACGCTCCCCCCGGCGGCTGGCCCGTCTGCTGGCCGCCGCGACCGTACCCGCGCTGCTGCTGACCGGCTGCTTCGGCTCGGACGACGCCGGCGACGACGACAAGTCCGAGGGCGCGAGCGAGTCCTCGGCGGCGAGCCCTGCGCCGGTGAAGTTCAAGAGCCTGCCCGACCCCTGCAAGGCGATCGCGGCCAAGACGGTCAAGGACGTCGTCCCCGGCGTCGACAAGGAGACCGGCAAGAAGCTGAAGACGGCCGACCAGGACCGCTACAACAGCTGCCTGTGGACCGGCCTGGACGACTACGACTACCGCTCGCTCACGGTCTCCTTCCACCGCTTCGAGTCCGAGAGCGGCGGAGCCTCCGGCGACAAGCGCGCCCGCGAACAGGCCGCCCAGCTCCAGGACTCCGTCTCGGCCGACGGCAGCAACAAGGCCATCAAGGAGTCCAAGCTCGACGGCGTCGGCGACAAGGCCACCGGCATCAGCTACGACACCGAGAAGAAGGACGGCAAGAAGTCCGAGGACTACCGCGAGCACCGCATCGTCGTCCTCAGCAGCAACGTCGTCCTGACCGTGGACTACTCCGGCGCGGGCTTCGAGGGCGCCAAGCGCCCGAGCGCGGACTCCGTGCGCAAGGACGCCGAGAAGGTCGCCAAGGAGGCGCTCACCGCCGTCAAGTGACGGCGGAGCGCGGCGCGTTCGGCGCACCCCCGGCGCAGCGCGGGTCGGACGGTCGTACGGGGGCGGTGCGCGCCGCCGAACGCGCCACCCGGACGACCCGCCCGGCCGCCTCCTTCGACCACCCTGCTCCGCACCGGAGTTGACGCTGGTGACAGCTCTGCCGAGAGCTGCCGCGAGCACACCGGCGAGACCGCTGCACACTCCCGCTCGAACACGGAAGCGACAGATGTGCCAGGCTTGGCGCCGCTCGGTGTCGCCTGGGTGGGAGGAGATCGCGGGTGGCCGCGATGAAACTGAACCGCACGCACCGCGTCCTGATCGGCGTGGTGATCGTCGGCGCGCTGGTGATCGCCGCGATCGGCTTCGCCGGTTCGTACAGCGCCGTGAGGGATCTGGCCGAACGCAAGGGCTTCGGTGACTTCGCGCCCTTCTTCCCCATCGGCATCGACGCGGGCATCGTCGTGCTGCTCTCGCTCGATCTGCTGCTCACCTGGCTGCGCATCGGCTTCCCGCTGCTGCGGCAGACCGCGTGGCTGCTCACCGCCGCCACCATCGCCTTCAACGGCGCCGCGGCCTGGCCGGATCCGCTCGGCGTGGGAATGCACGCCGTCATCCCGCTGCTGTTCGTCGTCTCCGTCGAGGCCGCCCGGCACGCGGTCGGCCGGATCGCCGACATCACCGCGGACAAGCACATGGAGGGCGTGCGGATCTCCCGCTGGCTGCTCGCCTTCCCCTCGACCTTCCTGCTGTGGCGGCGGATGAAGCTCTGGGAGCTGCGCAGCTACGAGGAGGTCATCCGCCTCGAACAGGAACGCCTCGTCTACCAGGCCCGGTTGCGCGCCCGATACGGCAGGGCCTGGCGGCGCAAGGCACCGGTCGAGTCGCTGATGCCGCTCAAACTCGCCAAGTACGGCATCCCCCTCGCCGAGACCGGACCCGCCGGCCTCGACGCGGCCGGCATCACCGTCCCGGCCACACGCACAGGAGCACCGGACACCGCCGCCCTCGACGGTCGCGGACGCCCCGCGCTCACCGGCGGCGCGGCGCCCCGGCAGTCGGCCGAGGACACCGCCGCCCGTACGCAGCGCGTGTCCGCACCCGAGGAACGGCCCCACCCCGGGTCCGCCGCCGCCCCCGCCCCCTCCGACCGACCGCCCACCGACGCGCAGTCGCCGAACGGGCAGGCCGCGAACGGGCAGGCACCGAACGGGCAGGCCGCGAACGGGCGTTGGGAGAACGAGCCGCGGCAGCGCGGTGGAGCCCGGGCGTCGGACCACGCGGCCCCCGCCCGACCCCACGACGGCCCGCGGCCCGAGGCCGGCACCCCGGTGCACGACGGACGGCCCGTCAACTCACCGGCCCACGGGCACGGTTCGGCACCGGACGACGACGGGCGGTACGAAGAGGCTGCGGACACCGGCCGGTTCGCCCCCGCCGCCCGGCACTCCGGGGCGGCGACGCCACCCGCCCACGCCCGTCCGACGGACCGTCCGGGCCCTGCGGACCACCCCGAGCGGACGGCCGAACGCGCCCCGCACCAGGAGGAGTTGGCGTTCCCGGCGCAGCCGGAGCCGGAGGGCGAACCGGCCGTCACGGTGCCCGTCGGTCCCGGCCGGGTGCGTGCGCTCGGCCATGCGCAGACCGAGCCCGAGCCCGTACCGGAGCCGGAACCCGTACCCGAGCCGCGGCGACGCCGGCCGGAGCCCGCGCCGCGGCACCCCGAGCCCGAATCCCCGCAGGAGGAGACCGAGTTGGTGCCGGTCGGCATACCCGACGGCGAGCAGCGCGAAGAGGTCTACTACTCGGTCTACCGCCAGTACATAGCGGAGAAGGGCGAGCGCCCCAGCGCACGCCAGCTCAGCCGCGCGCTCAACGACCAGCTCGGAGTGACCAACAACGACGGTTCCCTGCTGAGCGAGCCCTACCTCCGCTCCCACCTCACCGAGTTCCGCGACCGCTACAACGCCGAGATGGGCGTCAGCGGCTGACCCCGGCCCCGCCGCACCCCGCGGCCGTGTGCCCGCGCACCGTACGGCCCGCACTCCCCGTGCCCCCGTACGCCGCCGCGCCCCGCGGTGTGCACGAATGACCGACCGGAGGCGCGGGCCCGGGGGTCGGCAACTCCTCGCCGCAGCCCGGGAGTTCGGCGTCTGCCCCGTACGGCGGCGGCCCCGTACGGCGTCGCCCCCGTACGGCGGCGGCCTTGCGAGACGGTCCGGGCGGCCGGTCCGGGCAGTCGCCGCGGCGCGTCCCGGAGCCGATTCGGCGGACGGACACCGGCTGTCCGTCAGGCGGAGGGCCGAGGGGTGTAGAGCATGATCCAGTGATCGCGTTCGGGGTCGTGGAGCATCTCGATGTCGTAGCCCAGCCGACCCCGGTCCGGGTGGTTGAAGTGCTTGATCGCGGACCGCCGGGCGCCGACCTCGCCGCGTTCCCAGTACTCCGGGAAGATCGGGCTGTTGGCCGTCAACTCCGCGTGGATGTCCTGGAGATACGGGTCGTCCGGATAACGGCTGAGCGCGCTGCGGAGTTCCGCGGCGGCGACGCGCAGGAACTGCCTCGCTCCGTCGTGACCGAGGAGGTCCGCAACTCCCGTGGTGGTGAACGCCTGGTGGGCGACGTTGCGGCTGAACCGGCCGCTGCCTGCCAGCGGGGCGAGCAGCTCCTCCGCCGCTCGGTTGAGGGCGAGCAGGTCCAGGCGGCCGTCATGGACCGTCACCGGCATCGTGTCGTCGAGAGTGCCCATCATCCGCAGCAGTCCGGGCCGAATCACCTCGTCGGGCGACTCGGGCCCGGGGACAGGGCCTCCGGCGAGGCGGAACAGATGGTCCCGCTCCGGACCCGAGAGATCGAGGGCCCGTGCCAGGGCGAGGAGGATCTCTTTCGAGGGCCGCGGCGCCCTGCCCTGTTCGAGACGGGTGTAGTACTCGACCGAGATCCCGGCGATGTCGGACAGCTCGTGCCGCCGAAGGCCGGGAACCCGCCGCCGCGACGCGCGCACGCCGCCCGGCGGCTCCGGCGGAGTCATCGCGGCCCGCCGGCGCCGCAGGTACTCCCCGAACTGCGTCCGATCGCTGCCAGCCATGCAGACCATCCTGTCAGGGGCGCCACCGGTCGACAGCCCGGCTGCGTGGTCTTCGCAGTACCAGGCTCGGCGAGGTCTTCTTCGTCGAGACGGACTCGCGGAAACTCGAAGTCGCACGGCGACACATCCCACGGCCCGATTCAGGAATCACGCGAGCTGCTCGGCGAGCTGAACCAGAACCGGTCCGAACTCGCCGAACGAGCAAAGGCGGCCGGACATCACCGGAAACGGAAACGGCTCCCGCGCAACGAGCACGAGAGCGCGGAACTCCTCGCCCACCGCGAGTTCGATGAGGCGTGGATGTCGGGACGTTCACCGAACGGAGGTGGGCGCACGAATCGGAGTTCACGCACCGGCGGACACCGCGTCCCGCGCCCCTCCGGCCCCCGAGTGCGTTCGACGAGCCGCTCCTCCTGCCGTGGGACGTCGCAGCCCGAGCATCAATTCACCGATCACCAGAGGGTTCCATGTCTGACCGGACACCAACGCCCGAGCCGCACGCCGCACTCGATGCCGCCAGGGAATTCATCCACGCCGTCGAGTCGAAGGACCTCGAAACCGCCGACCGGCTCCTTGCCCCGGAGGCGCGCCAGCTTTTCATGCAGACACATCGGGCCAAGACCGCCGAAGGGGTCGAGGACATCATCGCCGGCAGGGTGAAGGGCTTCTGCGTGGCCGACATCAAGGGGAAGAAGGACGTTCTCGGGTACACGAAAGCGCTCTTCGACAAATTCACCCCGCTGAGATGGCGCGACCAGCGATGGACCGCAGCGGAAGGCGGCCGTGAGGCCCATTTCTACGGAAAGGGCGATATGACTGTCGCCCGCACGGGCAAGCCCTACCGCAACATCTATGTGATTCGGTTCGACATCGAGAACGGGAAGATCGTCCGAATCGCCGAATACGGGAACGCATTCATGTACGTGGGGCTGCTCATCCCGCCGAACGGGCCCGAACGGCGGGGCGCCCTCCGGGCTGTCGGCCGCATGATCTCCCCCACGATGTCCGCCCGATCCGGCCGGTGACGGCACAGCCGCGCCCCCGCTCCCGTCGCCCACCGGCGCACCCACGCCCGGGAGGGTCGGGGCGCGCCCCGACCGGTGCGGGACCCGTCCGCGGGGGCCGGGCCGTCCACGGGGGCGGGACCGCGCAAGCGGGCCGCGCCGCCCGTGCAGCGGGAGCGCCACCGGCCCGGCCGGCGGTGAGGACGAACGCCGGTGCTCGGCGCCGGTCGTCGGCCGCAGGGCGGGCCCTGGTGGTCGGTCCGCCGCGAGACCGCCCGACGGCGAGACCGCCCGGCTCACCGGCCGGGCCCGTTCGGCCGGCCCCTGCCCGCGCTCTCGCGCATCCGCGACCCGTACGCCGGCACCGTGCACACGAGAAGAACCGCTCCGGGGCGTGCAGTGGTCTGCAACGCCCCGGAGCGGTCCGGGAGTTCGGGCGTCGGCCCCGTACGTCGTCGACCCGCGAGCCGCCGACCCTCACGAGCCGCCGACCCTCACGCGTCGCCGACCCCGGCAAGTCTCCGACGCACACGAGCCGCCGAGCGGCACGAGCCGTCGGGCTAGGCGCCCAGGAGCTTGCGCACCCGGTCGGCTCCGACCGCCAGCAGCAGCGTCGGCAGCCTCGGACCGGTGTCCCGGCCGACCAGCAGCCGGTACAGCAGCGCGAAGAACGCCCGCTGCGCCACCTTCAGTTCGGGAGTGGGCTTCGCCTCCGGCGCCAGCCCCGCCCGGATCTTGGGCACGCCGTAGACGAGCGTCGTCAGCCCGTCCAGCGACCAGTGCTCGTCCAGACCCTCCAGCAGCAGGCGCAGGCTCTCGCGCTGCTCGTCCTCCAGCGAGGCCAGCAGCTCGCCGTCCGGCTCCTCCCGCACCCGGGTGCGCTGCTCGGCCGGCACCTGGGTGCTGATCCAGCGCTCGGCGCGGTCCAGCCTCGGCCTGGTCTCCGCCAGCGAGACGATCGGCCGCTCCGGGTCCAACTCGCCCAGGATGCGCAGGATCTGGTCCTCGGCGCCCTGCGTCACGTCGGCCACCGAGGCCAGCGTGCGGTACGGCAGCGGACGCGGCGTGCTCGGCAGCTCGCCGGCCGCGGTACGCACCGACCGGGAGTGCGCCGCCAGGTCCGCGGGCTGCGCCGCTCCCTCGGCGATACGGCGCTCCAGCGCGTCCCACTCGTCGTAGGTGCGCTGGATCTCCTGGTCGAAGGCGATCTTGAACGACTGGTTGGGCCTGCGCCGTGCGTAGAGCCAGCGCAGCAGCGGCGCCTCCATGATCTCCAGCGCGTCGGCCGGGGTCGGCACCCCGCCCTTGGAGCTGGACATCTTCGCCATCCCGCTGATGCCGACGAAGGCGTACATCGGCCCGATCGGCTGTTGTCCGCCGAAGACCTCGCGCACGATCTGCCCGCCGACGACGAACGAGGAGCCGGGCGAGGAGTGGTCGACGCCGGAGGGCTCGAAGACGACGCCCTCGTACGCCCACCGCATCGGCCAGTCGACCTTCCAGACCAGCTTGCCGTGGTTGAACTCGCTGAGCAGCACCGTCTCGTTGTGGCCGCATCGGCACTCGTAGCGCAGCTCGGTGCTCTCGTCGTCGTACGCGGTGACGGTGGTGAAGTCCGTCCCGCAGACGGTGCAGTACGGCTTGTACGGGAAGTACCCGCCACCGCCGCCGCTGCCGTCGTCCTCGCCGGCGGCGCCCGAGCCCTCGGCCGCGGCGAGCTCCGCCTCGTCGACGGGCTTCTGGCCCTTCTGGCCCTTCTGGCCCTTCGCGCCCGGCTTGCCGCCGTCCTTGGCCTTGGTGCGGTAGCGCGCGAGCACACCGTCGATGGTGGCGCGCTCCCGCATCGCCAGCAGGATCTGCTCGCGGTACGCCCCGGAGGTGTACTGCTCGGTCTGGCTGATCCCGTGGAACTCCACGCCCAGCTCGGCCAGCGACTCCGTCATCGCGGCCTTGAAGTGGGCGGCCCAGGACGGGTGTTCACTGCCGGGCGGCGCCGGCACCGCGGTCAGCGGCTTGCCGATGTGCTGCTCCCAGGAGGGGTCGACCCCGGCCGGCACCTTGCGGTAGCGGTCGTAGTCGTCCCAGGAGATGAGGTGGACGCACTCGTACCCGCGCCGCCGGACCTCGTCCGCGACCAGGTGCGGGGTCATCACCTCGCGCAGATTGCCCAGGTGGATGGAGCCCGAGGGGCTCAGCCCCGAGGCGCAGACGATCGGTTTGCCGGGGGCGCGGCGTTCCGCCTCGGCGATGACCTCGTCCGCGAATCGGGAGACCCAGTCGGCCTCGGGGGTGCTCTCAGCCACGTGCGGTACTTCCTTCTGTGCTCTGCGCGTACACGTCTGACGTGTCCCAGTGTCCCATCCGGAAAAGCAGTGGCCTGCCAGTGGGCGGCCCGTGGGATACTGGCCGGAATCCACCACTTCGACGGAACGGCTGCTGCACTCATGGCTTCGGTCCCCTCGCTCGCCACCACGGTCGACCAGCGCGTCGCCGACGCACTCGCGGCTGCCCTGCCGGAGGCCGCCGGAGCCGACCCGCTGCTGCGACGGAGCGACCGGGCCGACTTCCAGGCCAACGGCATGCTGGCGCTGGCCAAGAAGCTCAAGGGCAATCCGCGCGAGCTGGCCGGTCAGGTCGTGGAGCGGCTGGCGACCGGTGCGGGCGAGCCGATCGCGCAGGTCGAGGTCTCGGGCCCCGGCTTCCTCAACATCACCGTCTCCGACGAGGCGTTGGTCGCCACGCTCGCCGCCCGGGCCGAGGACTCCCGGCTGGGCGTCCCGTACGCCCCGTCGCCCGGCACCACGGTCATCGACTACTCGCAGCCGAACGTCGCCAAGGAGATGCACGTCGGCCATCTGCGGTCGACGGTCATCGGCGACTCCGTGATGCGGATCCTGGAGCACTCCGGCGAGAAGGTGATCCGGCGGCACCACATCGGCGACTGGGGCACCCAGTTCGGCATGCTGACCCAGTACCTCATCGAGAACCCGCACGAGTTGGACCACGAGTCCGACGCCGCCGGGACGGGCGAGGCCGGCGAGGCCGCGATGGCCCGGCTGAACAGGGTCTACAAGGCCTCCCGCGCGCTCTTCGACTCCGACGAGGCGTTCAAGGCCCGCGCCCGGGACCGCGTCGTGCCGCTCCAGTCCGGCGACAAGGAGACCCTCGACCTCTGGCACAAGATCGTCGACGAGTCGAAGATCTACTTCCGGGCCGTCTACGACCAGCTCGACGTCGAGATCCGGGACGAGGACGTCGTCGGCGAGAGCGCCTACAACGACGATCTCCAGCAGGTCGTGAAGGAGCTGGAGTCCTCCGGTGTCGCGGTCCGTTCCGACGGCGCCCTCTGCGTCTTCTTCGACGACGTCAAGGGCCCGGACGGCAGCCCGACCCCGCTCATCGTGCAGAAGTCCAACGGCGGCTTCGGATACGCCGCCACCGACCTCGCCGCGATCCGGGACCGGATCGGCAACCTGCACGCCGACACCCTGCTCTACGTCGTCGACGTACGGCAGGCGCTCCACTTCCGGATGGTCTTCGAGACCGCGCAGCGGGCCGGCTGGCTGCCCGAGGGCGCCGCGAAGCAGCTGGCGTTCGGCACCGTGCTCGGCGAGGACGGCAAGCCGTTCAAGACCCGCGCCGGCGAGTCCGTCCGGCTGGTCGATCTGCTGGACGAGGCCGTCCAGCGCGCCGAGGACGTCGTGCGGGAGAAGGCCCGGGACCTGGGCGAGGAGGAGATCGCCGAGCGGGCCGCGCAGGTCGGCATCGGCGCGGTCAAGTACGCGGACCTCTCCAACTCCATGTCCCGCGACTACGTCTTCGACCTGGACCGGATGGTCTCGCTCAACGGCGACACCAGCGTCTACCTCCAGTACGCCTGCGCCCGGATCCACTCCATCCTGCGCAAGGCGGGCGAGGCCGGCCCCCGCGCACACGCCGAGCTGCCGCTCGCCCCGGCGGAGCGGGCCCTCGGCCTGCACCTGGACGAGTTCGCCCAGACCCTGGCGACCGCCTCGCAGACGTACGAGCCGCACCGGCTCACCGCCTACCTGTACGGGCTGGCCACGCTCTACAGCAGCTTCTACGAGCAGTGCCCGGTGCTCAAGGCCGAGGACCCGGCGACCGTCGAGAACCGCCTGTTCCTCTGCGAGTTGACCGCCAGGACGCTGCACCAGGGCATGGAGCTGCTCGGCATCCGCACCCCCGAGCGCCTCTGAGCACAGGGCCGCGGCCGGCCCCGCACAGCCGCCGCTGAAGAGACAACGGACGGCCCCGGACGACGAGAAGTCGTCCGGGGCCGTCCCCGTTGCGTCCAGCGCCTCCGCTGCGCCCGTGGGTGCCTCAGCGGCGCAGGAGTCGCGCGGCCTCCACCGCCCAGTACGTCAGCACCAGATCGGCGCCCGCTCGGCGGAAGCTGGTGAGCGTCTCGACGATCGCCGCCTCGCGGTCGATCCAGCCCTTCTCGGCCGCGGCCTCGACCATCGCGTACTCGCCGGAGATCTGGTAGACGCCCACCGGCACGTCCGCGTGCTCGCGGAAGGTCTTCAGCACGTCCAGGTACGGCAGCCCGGGCTTGACCATCACCATGTCCGCGCCCTCGGCCAGATCGAGCGCCAACTCCCGCAGCGACTCACGGGCGTTGGCGGCGTCCTGCTGGTACGTCTTGCGGTCCCCGCGCAGCGAGGAGCCGACGGCCTCCCGGAACGGGCCGTAGAACGCCGAGGCGTACTTGGCGGTGTAGGCGAAGAGCGAGACGTCCGTGTGGCCCGCCTCGTCCAACGCCCGCCGCACGAAGCCGATCTGACCGTCCATCATGCCGCTGGGGCCCAGCGTGTGGGCGCCCGCCTCGGCCTGGACGAGCGCCATCTCCGCGTACCGCTCCAGGGTGGCGTCGTTTTCCACCCGGCCCTGCTCGTCGAGGACTCCGCAGTGGCCGTGGTCGGTGTACTCGTCCAGACAGAGGTCGGACATCAGCACCAACTCGTCGCCCACCTCGGCCCGTACGTCCCGCAGCGCGACCTGGAGGATGCCCTCGGGGTCCGTGCCCTGCGAGCCGACCGCGTCCTTGGTCAGCGGCACCCCGAAGAGCATCAGCCCTCCGATGCCGGCCTCCACGGCCTCCACGGCCGCCTTGCGCAGCGTGTCCCTGGTGTGCTGGACGACGCCGGGCATCGAGGAGACCGGAACCGGCTCCTCGATCCCCTCGCGCACGAACGCGGGCAGGATCAGATCGGCCGGGTGCGGCCGGTGCTCGGCAACCATCCGGCGCATCGCCGGGGTGGTGCGGAGCCGCCTGGGTCGGGCGGCCGGATAGCTGCCGTAGTCACTCACGTGCGTGCCCTCCTGCGGGTCGGTCGCTTCTCGCTCGGCCGCTTGACCGGGTCGCCCGCCTCGATGGCCGCGGTCCTTCGGGCGGTGCCGAATTCGGCGAGCGCGGCGGCGAGTCTGTGCACGGACGGCTCCGGAGAGAGTACGTCCACCCGCAGCCCGTGCTCCTCGGCGGTCTTGGCCGTCGCCGGGCCGATGCAGGCGATCACCGTCACGTTGTGCGGCTTGCCCGCGATGCCGACGAGGTTGCGGACCGTGCTGGAGGAGGTGAAGAGCACCGCGTCGAAGCCACCGCTCTTGATCATCTCGCGGGTCTCCGCCGGCGGCGGCGACGCACGCACCGTCCGGTACGCGGTGACGTCGTCGACCTCCCAGCCCAGCTCGATCAACCCCGCCACCAGCGTCTCGGTGGCGATGTCGGCACGCGGCAGGAAGACGCGGTCGATCGGGTCGAAGACCGGGTCGTAGGGCGGCCAGTCCTCGAGCAGGCCGGCGGCCGACTGCTCACCGCTGGGCACCAGGTCCGGCTTCACGCCGAACTCCACCAGGGACTTGGCCGTCTGGTCGCCGACCGCGGCCACCTTGATACCGGCGAAGGCGCGCGCGTCCAGCCCGTACTCCTCGAACTTCTCGCGCACCGCCTTCACGGCGTTCACCGAGGTGAAGGCGATCCACTCGTACCGTCCGGTGACCAGGCCCTTGACCGCGCGCTCCATCTGCTGCGGGGTGCGCGGGGGTTCGACGGCGATCGTCGGCACCTCGGCCGGCACCGCGCCGTAGGAGCGCAGCTGGTCGGAGAGCGAGGCGGCCTGCTCCCTCGTGCGCGGCACCAGTACGTTCCAGCCGAACAGCGGCTTGGACTCGAACCAGGCCAGCCGGTCGCGCTGCGCGGGGGCGCTGCGCTCGCCGACGACCACTATCGCCGGCTGTCCGCCGTCGGCGGTCGGCAGCACCTTGGCCTGCTTGAAGGTCTGCGCGATGCTGCCGAGCGTCGCCGACCAGGTCCGCTGCCGGGTGGTGGTGCCGGCGACGGTCACCGTCAACGGGGTGTCCGGCTTGCGGCCCGCGGTGACCAGCTCGGCGGCAGCCGCGGTGACGGTCTCCAGCGTCGCGGAGACGACCACGGTGGCGTCGCTCGCGCCGACCTCCGTCCAACATCGGCTGTCCGCGCTGCGGAAGTCGATGAAACGGACGTCGGTGCCGTGCGCGTCCCGCAGCGGGACACCCGCGTAGGCGGGCACCCCCACGACGTTGGCCACACCCGGCACGACCTCGAAGATGATGCCCTCGGTGGCGCAGTCGAGCATCTCCTGACCTGCGCCCGCGTCCAGCCCCGGGTCCCCGAGCACCGCTCGTACGACCCGCTTGCCGGAGCGCGCGGCCCGCATGACAAGATCTGCTGCACCACCGGCTGTGGCGGATGTCTCGTCCGCGACGGCCTGGAGCGGCGTGTCCACGCCTGCCCGCGCATGGGTCCGTACGACGTCGTGGACCTCGGGATCAGCGACCAGCACGTCGGCCTGCGAGAGGGCTTCCACAGCCCGCAGTGTCAGCAGCCCCGGGTCCCCGGGCCCTGCGCCGAGGAAGGTGACGTGACCGTTCGCGCCGTAGAAGTGCCGATGCGCGGCCTGCGCACTCGGTACTGCCGAGCCTGCGGTGGTGCCGGCAGACGCGGTGGCGTTGTGGGCGGTTGTGGGGCTCAATGTGCTCGCTCCCCCATCAGACCGGCCGCACCCTTGGCGAGCATCGCGTCGGCAAGGTCACGGCCCAGCAGTATGGACTGGGCCGTCGCCTCGTCGGCGGACGCCGGTACGGAACCGGTGGTGGACAGCTGCACCTGCGTGGATCCGTCGGTGGTCCCGACGACGCCGCGCAGGCGCATTTCAGTGACGTCCTGCTCGTTGACCCAGAAGTCGGCGAGCGCACCCACGGGCGCGCTGCAACCGGCTTCGAGCCGGGCGAGCAGGGTTCGCTCGGCAGTCACGGCGAGCCGGGTGAACGGATCGTCGAGCTTGCCGAGCTGGACAGCGAGTTGCGTGCTCGAGGCGACGCATTCGACTGCGAGTGCCCCCTGGCCGGGAGCCGGCAGGATCTCATGGGGATCGAGGAGCTCGGTGGCCTCGTCGATCCTGCCCACCCGGGTGAGGCCCGCGGCAGCGAGGACGACTGCGTCGAGTTCCCCGGAGCGCACGTACCCAATACGGGTGTCGACATTCCCTCGGATCGGCACGATTTCCGTCTCCCGGCCCAGCGCCCGCGCCCAGGACGCCAGTTGCGCCATGCGGCGCGGCGACCCCGTGCCGACCCGCGCGCCGTCGGGCAGCTGGGCGAAGGTCAGCCCGTCGCGTGCGACCAGGGCGTCCCTGGGGTCGACGCGCGGCGGCATCGCCGCGACCACCAACTCCTCGGGCTGCGCGGTGGGCAGGTCCTTGAGCGAGTGCACGGCGAGGTCGACCTCGCCGGCGAGCAGGGCGTCCCGCAGCGCGGAGACGAAGACCCCCGTGCCGCCGATCTGCGCCAGCTGCTCCTTGGAGACGTCGCCGTACGTGGTGATCTCCACCAACTCGACGCGACGGCCGGTCAGTTCGGTGATCTTCTCGGCGACCTGCCCGGACTGGGCCATCGCCAGCCGGCTGCGGCGGGTGCCGAGCCGCAGCGGCGGCTGCCCGGAGCCGGTGTCGCCGGCGGTCGGGTCGACGGATGGGACAGGTGTGACGGGTGACTCACTCACGGCCGCTCCTGGTGGGCTTGCTGACGGCAGCGACCGTCTCGGGGTCAAGGTCGAACAGTTCCCGCAGCGCGTCCGCGTAGCCCGCGCCACCGGGCTCCCCCGCGAGCTGTTTGACGCGCACGGTCGGCGCGTGGAGGAGCTTGTCCACCACACGCCGCACGGTCTGGGTGATCTCGGCGCGCTCCCGCTCGGCGAGCGAGGGCAACCGGCCCTCGAGCCGCGCCATTTCGGAGCTGACCACCTCGGAGGCCATGGCCCGCAGGGCGATCACGGTCGGCGTGATCGTCGCCGCCCGCTGTGCCGCGCCGAAGGCGGCGACCTCCTCGCCGACGAGGGTCCGCACCGCGTCGACGTCGGCCGACATCGGGGCGTCGGCCGCGGCGTCGGCGAGTGACTCGATGTCCACCAGCCGCGCGCCCGCGAGGCGGTGCACACCGGCGTCGACGTCACGGGGCATCGCCAGGTCGAGCAGGCTGAGCGGCGGAGCGTCCGCGCCGCGCCGGGAGACGGCCGCCTCGACGTCCGCGGTGGACAGGACCAGGCCGGTGGCGCCCGTGCAGGACACCACGATGTCCGCACCGGCGAGCTCGTCGGTCACCGCGTCCATCGCGACGGCCGCGACGTCGAGCCGCCGGTCTGCCGAAGCGTTCCGCCCGGTGTCCGGGGCGGCGTCCGGCAGACCCGCTGCGTCCGGGAGGTTCGGGAGGTAGGCGCTGAGCGAGGTGCTGAGCCGGCGGGCACGCTCCAACGTCCTGTTGGCGATCACCAGTTCGGTGACGCCGGCACGGACCAGGGTCGCCGCGGCGAGCGAGGACATCGAACCCGCGCCGATGACCAGCGCGCGTCTGCCGCGCGCCCAGCCCGCGATCTCCGAGCCCTCGGCAAGCTGCTCCAGACCGAAGGTGACCAGCGACTGCCCGGCCTTGTCGATGCCGGTCTCGCTGTGGGCCCGCTTGCCGACCCGCAGCGCCTGCTGGAAGAGGTCGTTGACCAGTCGGCCCGCGCTGTGCTGGTCCTGGGCACACGCCAGCGAGTCCTTGATCTGACCGAGGATCTGGCCCTCGCCGACCACCATCGAGTCCAGGCCGCAGGCCACCGAGAAGAGGTGGTGGACCGCGCGGTCCTCGTAGTGGACGTACAGATAGGGAGTGAGCTCCTCCAGGCCGACGCCGCTGTGGTGGGCGAGCAGCGTGGAGAGCTCGGCGACGCCGGCGTGGAACTTGTCCACGTCCGCGTACAGCTCGATCCGGTTGCAGGTGGAGAGCACCGCCGCCTCGGTGGCGGGCTCGGCGCCCAGCACATCGGCCAGCAGCGGGCCGCGGGCCGCGGGGGCGAGCGCCGCCCGCTCCAACACGCTGACCGGCGCGCTGCGGTGACTCAGTCCGACGACGAGCAGACTCATGCCGGCATCACGGCGGGGACGTCCCCGTCACTTCCCGGCTCGCTGTTGCGGCCGGACGCGCCGCCCGACGCGCCGCCGGAGGACTTGCCGGAGCCGCTGCCGCGCTTGGTGACCGAGGCCGCGGGCGGAGCGACCGGCGAAGCGGTCACCTCCCCGGCGCCCTGCGGCAGTTCCTCGGCGTCCTCGTCGGAGAGTTCGCCCGCCTTGCGCTGCTCGTGGAAGGCGAGGATCTGCAACTCGATCGAGAGGTCGACCTTGCGCACGTCCACCCCGTCCGGCACGGAGAGCACCGTCGGGGCGAAGTTGAGGATGGAGGTGATGCCCGCGGCGACGAGACGGTCGCACACCGGCTGGGCGGAGGCGGCGGGCGTGGCGATCACGCCGATCGACACGTCGTTGTCCTCGATGACCTGCTCGAGCCCGTCGCTGTGCTGGACCTCGATACCCGCGACGACCTTGCCGGCCATCTCCGGATCGGCGTCGATCAGAGAGGCGACCCGGAAACCGCGGGAGGCGAACCCCCCGTAGTTCGCGAGCGCCGCGCCCAGATTTCCTATGCCGACGATGACGACCGGCCAGTCCTGGGTCAGGCCAAGTTCGCGCGAGATCTGGTAGACGAGGTACTCGACGTCGTAGCCGACACCGCGGGTGCCGTACGAGCCGAGGTAGGAGAAGTCCTTGCGCAGCTTGGCCGAGTTGACGCCGGCGGCGGTCGCCAGCTCCTCCGAACTGACCGTGGGCACCGAGCGCTCGGAGAGCGCGGTGAGGGCCCGCAGATACAGCGGAAGTCGGGCGACAGTTGCCTCGGGAATCCCTCGGCTTCGGGTCGCCGGTCGGTGAGTTCGGCCAGTTGCCACGGTGCTCCTGCCGTTTACGCAAAGCGGTGAGCGACCCTGTGCACAGCGTGCGCGGCGGCCGCCCCATCCCCCACAGGCTATGCCTTTGTGAACGCGTGCACAAAGATTGTGTCCAGTTTGCCCCTTGGAAGTGACAGGTGCCACACACACGGAAGCGAGCACCTGCAGACTCCTTACGACCAGCCCCCCGAGCGGCAAAACGTACTCGATGGTAGTCGAGCCGGGCCCGTGCGCCCAATCGTCGCCGGAGCCCCGCTCAGGCACCCAGCGCGCGCCGCAACCGACCCCGGTCCACCCGCCAGAAGTCGTGCTGGGCGCCGTCCACCAGCACCACCGGGATCTGCTCCCAGTACTTGCGGTACAGCTCCTCGTCGGTGTTGATGTCCTTCTCCTCCCACGCGGCCCCCACCTCCGCGCAGACCTCCGCGATGATCTCCCGTGCGTCGTCGCAGAGATGACAGCCAGGCTTCCCGATGAGCGTCACAGTCCTCATGCCGCCATTGTCGCGCCCGTTGCGGCCGCGACATCCGCGCTTCACCGGAGCACCGGAACGGGATGGCTATGCTCACCACATGAGCGGACTGGCATGGCTCACGCGTCGTAGGCACTTGGCAACACCGCGAAGTGTCCTGGCCGGTGAGGCCGCGGCCGAGGCGGCCCGCGAGGCGGAACGCGCGGGCCGGGCCGAGCAGGACGACGCAGACCGGGGATCGCGCAGGTCACGCAGGTCCAAGCAGGCCGAAGCCCCGGACTCCGAGGCGCTGCCCGACGCCGGGAAGTCGGCCGAAGACCCGCCGGAGGAGCCGGAGTTCCCGGTCACCGGCGACGTGCGCGCCGCCGCCTTCTTCGATCTCGACAACACCGTGATGCAGGGCGCCTCGATCTTCCACTTCGGCCGGGGCCTGTACAAGCGTGAGTTCTTCGACACACGCGAACTGCTGCGCTTCGCCTGGCAGCAGGCGTACTTCCGGATCGCGGGCTCGGAGAACCCGGAGCACCTCGCCGACGTACGGGCCAGCGCGCTGTCCATCGTCGAAGGCCACCGGGTGTCCGAACTCATGGAGATGGGCGAGGAGATCTACGACGAGTACATGGCCAGCCGCATCTGGCCGGGCACCCGCGCGCTCGCCCAGGCACACCTGGACGCGGGCCAGAAAGTGTGGCTCGTCACCGCGGCCCCCGTCGAGACGGCGACGATCATCGCCCGTCGCCTCGGCCTGACCGGCGCACTCGGCACCGTCGCCGAATCGGTCGACGGCGTCTACACCGGCCGCCTCGTCGGCGAACCGCTGCACGGTCCGGCCAAGGCGGAGGCGGTCAAGGCCCTCGCCGAGGCGGAGAGCCTGGAGTTGGAGCGCTGCGCCGCGTACAGCGACTCCTCCAACGACATCCCGATGCTCTCGCTGGTCGGCCACCCGTACGCGATCAACCCGGACAGCGCGCTGCGCAACCACGCCCGGGAGCACGGCTGGCGGCTGCGCGACTACCGAACGGGCCGCAAGGCGGCGAAGATCGGCATCCCCGCCGCGGCCGGCGTGGGCGCCGTCGCGGGTGGAGCAGCCGCCGCGGTCGCCCTCCAGCGCCGCCGGCGCTGACCCGCACCGCACATCGGCGTCCCGCGCCCCGCGTCCGCACCGCACATCGGCGTCCCGCGTCCCCACCGCACGCCGCCCTGCCGCCCCACCGGTCGGCCCTGCCACCCCGGCACGGCCGGCCCTCCGACGGCGCGGCACCGCACCCCGTTCCACCACGCCGCGATCACCGGCGTCGCACGACAGCCGACTTCTGATCACTCCTGCGACACCGCCACTTACCCAACCTCGCCGCACGCCAGTCGTCCGCACGGCGATCCGGCTCAACTCGGTGGCATGCGGGCAGCTTTCCCGCACCAAACGGTCAGAAACAAACACCGGATCGGTGATCAACCGAGCAGCATTCCATAAGAGATCGAAGCAAAACAGCGATTTCCGCAACCACGCGTAGTAGCTCCTGCACGAAGCGTTATTCTCCTCAGACGCAATACGGCACCCGTACGCCCGTCCCAGGGCAACTCGTGTCGAACCCGCACATGATGGAAGCTCTGCCTCTGGGAGTCCCGTGTACCCACACGTCGGGGTTGACGCCTCGGGCCTGGCTACGTTGCGCACCACTCTCGTCCAACGGTTGTGCGCACTTGTCCCCGTCCCCGCCGCGAACGCTGTCCCAGCAGTCGCGCACACAGTCCCCGCACCGCACGCCGCTACGGGCCTCGCAGCGGCACCCGCAACACCCCCCGCGTACGCGCTCGCCGACCGCACCACCAGCGCGCCGACCGCCCAGGCGGCCAGAACGACCGGCACCGCCGGAAAACGCCCCCGTCCCCAGGCCCGCGGCAACGCCCGCAGGCCCACCGCCGACAGCGACAGCCGGCGGATGATGGACCTGGTCGAACGCGCCCAGGACGGCGAGACCGAAGCGTTCGGCCAGCTCTACGACCACTACTCGGACACGGTCTACCGGTACATCTACTACCGGGTCGGGAGCAAAGCCACCGCCGAGGATCTGACCAGCGAAACCTTCCTCCGCGCGCTGCGCCGCATCGGCACCTTCACCTGGCAGGGCCGCGACTTCGGCGCCTGGCTCGTCACCATCGCCCGCAATCTGGTGGCCGACCACTTCAAGTCCAGTCGCTTCCGACTGGAGGTCACCACCGGCGAGATGCTGGACGCGAACGAGGTCGAGCGCAGCCCGGAGGACTCGGTCCTGGAGTCGCTCTCCAACGCCGCGCTGCTGGACGCGGTGCGACGGCTCAACCCGCAGCAGCAGGAGTGCGTCACGCTCCGCTTCCTCCAGGGCCTCTCGGTCGCGGAGACCGCGCGGATCATGGGCAAGAACGAGGGCGCGATCAAGACGCTCCAGTACCGCGCGGTCCGTACGCTGGCGCGCCTCTTCCCGGAAGAGGCGCGCTGACGGCAGACCCTCCGCGGACGACAACGCCCGCGCGCGACCCGGCAGTCACCGGTGCGCCGGCACCGGCCCGTCACTGCGGTGCCGGCGCACCACGGTGACGGCACCGCAGTTCGCACGGCCGACGGTGGCCGCACCGGTGGCGGCGGTGGTGTCGGGAGCACCGGCGGCTTCGGGGCGGAGGCGTCCCGGACACCGACCGGCGACGCCCCGATCCGCGGCGCACCGTTCCGCAGCGCCGCATCCCGCAGCGCCGCGAACTCACCGTTCACGGCCCCGAATCGGCGCCTTTCACTCACCCCCGGTGAGGCTTCAACACCCCTGCGTCACGTTGCGGTCACATCATCGCCACTCCGTAACCCGAGTGCGCTGCCGCTCGTTGTCGGGTTGGCAGACTCCCCGTGGGCTCTCTCTGTCCACCCGCGTTCACTCGATCGGGTGGCATTGAGCAGACCGTGGAACCCTCCCCCTGAGGCCCGGAGTCCACCGTGCTGATGAGAGGAGGTGCCGCCTTGATTCCATCCGTGTCCACCAACCGGCGGGCCAACGCCTTCGCCCAGGCCCTCGACGCTTCCGCGCGATCGGAGGAGGAGCCGCCCGAGGCCGCGGGCAGCGACCCGACGCCGCCGGAAGGTTCCGAGGCCGAGCGGGCGGAGACCGGCGAGCACAGTCTGCTGCTCGCCGTTGCCGAGGAGCTGGGTGCACTGCCCAAGCCCGCGTTGGACCCCGAAGTGAAGAGCGTCCAACGGGCGCAGCTCATCGCCGCGATGGAGCGCGAACTGGCCGGTGGCGGCCAGGTGCCCGAGCAGCGCGGCCGATCCGGCCGCGGTGCCCACCGGGCGGAGCCCCGGAGCGCGATGAGCCGGCTGCGTCCCAAGTCCCGTCTGAGCAAAGGGCTGGCTGCCGGCGGGCTGACCGTCGGCGTGGCCGCCGGCGCTTTCGGCGGAGTCGCCGCGGCCAGCACGGACGCCCTGCCCGGCGACCGCCTGTACGGCCTGAAGCGCGGGATGGAGGACTTCAAGCTCGACATGGCGGGCGACGACACCGCTCGCGGCAAGGTCCACCTCGACCACGCCTCCAACCGTATGCACGAAGCCAGGCGGCTGCTGGAGCGCGGCAGGTCCGGCGAGCTGGACCACACCTCGGTGACCGAGGTCCGCAAGGCACTCGGCGCGATGAGCAGCAACGCCGCCGAGGGCCGTCGGCTCCTCAGCGACGCACACTCCAGGGACGGCGACCTCGGCCCGCTGCGTTCGCTCTCCTCCTTTGCCGACTCGCACCAGGAGACCTGGACCTCGATGCGCAGCCGGCTGCCCGTCCAGCTCCAGGACATCAGCGACGAGGTCAGTTCCGTGTTCGAGGCGATGAACCGGGACGCCTACGCGGTGCGGAAGCTGGCCCCGAGCCAGCCCGATCCGGGCACCCCCGGCGGGAGCCCCGGGCCGGAGGACGGCAGCGGCCCCGGGAAGGACGACGGACGCCCCTCCGCCTCCGAGGACGCGGACGGCCGCGGTGCCGAGGACGGCAGCCGGGGCCCGGAGGACGACGCCGCCCCGGACAAGTCCGGCCCCAGCCCGGACGCCTCGCAGGAGGGCCTGCTCGGCGGCGGTACGGGCGGGCTGCTCAATCCGCCCGCGAAGGGCGAAGGCAAGGGTTCGGAGGACTCGCCCTCCCGTCCTTCGGCGCCGGACATCACCATCCCGCCGCTGCTGCCCGGCGGCCTGCCCGGGCTCGGGCTGGAGAGCGAGCGGGACGACTGACCCTCCCGCCATCCCGAATCGGTGGCCCGGCGTCCTCCCGGATGCCGGGCCACCGTGCTGCTCCCACCGTTCGTCGGAAACCCACGAACCACCCGCCCCGCACACGCCTTGCACCCCGCACACGCTCGCGGAGAGCACGTGTCACGGCCTGCACAGACGTTTCTGCTGCTCCCCCGGAGAGAGGCGGGTTCAGAAGAAGACCGAACGCCGCTGCACCAGCAGCTTGTACAGCGTGTGCTGGATCGTCTCCCGCACCTGGTCGGTCAGGTTGAACATCAGCATCGGGTCGTCCGCCGCCTCCTGCGGATAGCCGTCCGTCGGGATCGGCTCGCCGAACTGGATCGTCCACTTCGTCGGCAGCGGAATCGCTCCCAGCGGCCCCAGCAGCGGGAACGTCGGCGTGATCGGGAAGTACGGAAAGCCCAGAAGCCGCGCGAGCGTACGGGAGTTGCCGATCATCGGGTAGATCTCCTCCGCCCCGACGATCGAGCACGGCACGATCGGCGCACCCGCCTTCAGCGCGGTCGAGACGAACCCGCCCCGCCCGAAGCGCTGGAGCTTGTACCGCTCGGAGAACGGCTTGCCGATGCCCTTGAAACCCTCCGGCATCACACCGACGACCTCACCGCGCTCGAGCAGCCGCTCGGCGTCCTCCGCACACGCGAGGGTGTGACCGGCCTTGCGGGCCAGCTCGTTGACCACCGGCAGCATGAAGACCAGATCGGCGGCGAGCAGCCGCAGAGTGCGCTCC
Organism: Streptomyces sp. XM4193; assembly: GCF_023072595.1. Lineage (GTDB taxonomy): Bacteria > Actinomycetota > Actinomycetes > Streptomycetales > Streptomycetaceae > Streptomyces. The sequence goes on along the minus strand of NZ_JALLGK010000003.1, from coordinate 4,353 downwards.
GCGGGGTGGTGGTCGTGCACCGCGACCTGGAGCATCAGCCCGTCCCACGGGAGCGTGCCCGAGTGGTTGGCCACCACGAGCGCGCCGCCGTCGGCCGGGATGTTCTCCACCCCGCGCACCTCGACCCTGAAGTACTTCTCGTACAGCGGACGCACCAGTGACATCAGCACCGCGTCGGTGAGCTCGGCGTCGTAGCCGAAGTCGTCCACCTCGTACTCACCGGTGAGCCTGCGGCGCAGGAAGGAGAGCCCGCGGGCGGTGCGGGCGTCCCAGCCCTCGCCGAGCAGACGGTCCAGCACGGGCGGCCCGGCGGACGAACCGGGCGCCCCCGCCGACAGCGGCCCGCCTTCGGCCGTCTCGGGCCCGGTGGGGGCGTCCCGGTCCTCGGCGGCGCCGGGGGCCTCCCCGACCGGGGCGAGCCCGGCGTCGCCGCGCTCGCGGCTGCGTCTGCGGGCGGCCGGTCGCCCCGTGCGTCCGGAGGCACGGCCGCCCGTGCCCCTGCGGTCGTCGTCGAAGGGAATGACCTTGGCGTCAGCCATGGCGTACGGCCTCCTGCATGCGGTCGACGGCGCCGGCGATGGTGCGCGGCGGCAGCAGCCCCGGCGGCTGGCTCGCGGCGAAGTCCCCGAACGCCTCCGCCGTGGTGAACATCGGTGTGAAACCCAGCATCTCGCGCATCTGCGAGGTCCGTACGACCCGGCCGTGCGTGAGAAGCCGTATCTGCTCGGGCGAGAAGTCGGTGACCCCCACCGCACGCAGCGCGCTGCCCGCCCAGCGGATCGCCGGCAGCAGCATCGGGGCCGTCGGCCGGCCGAGCCGTCGGGCGCACTGGGACAGCAGCAGGACCCCGCCGCCGGCGATGTTGAAGGTGCCCGCGCTGTAGGAACCGCGCCTCGGCTCCCCCGCGGCGAGCGCCAGCACCTCGACCGCGTCGTCCTCGTGAACGAACTGCAGCCGCGGGTCGTAGCCCAACACGGTGGGCAGCACCGGGAGTTTGAAGTACTCCGCGAGCGGGGTGTCCGCGGTGGGCCCGAGGATGTTGGCGAACCTCAGCACCGTGACCGAGACGTCGGGACGTCTGCGGGCGAAGCCGCGCACATACCCCTCGACCTCGACCGCGTCCTTGGCGAAGCCGCCGCTGGGCAGCGCCTTGGCGACCGTCGACTCGACGAAGACCGCGGGATCGCGCGGCGCCGAACCGTAGACGTTCGTGCTGGACTTGACGACGAGCCTGCGCACCGAGGGCGCCTTCTGACAGGCCCCGAGCAGCTGCATCGTGCCGATGACGTTGGTCTCCTTGACCGACGTCCGACTGCCGCGGGGCCCGATCGGCGTTCCGTTCACATCCATGTGGACGACGGTGTCGACCTGGTGCTCCGCGAGCAGCCGCCCGATCGCCGGCTGGCGGATGTCGGCGGCGATGAACTCGGCCGACCCCAACTGGTGCGCAGGCGGCTGCACATCGACGGCGATCAGCCGGTCGATGTCGCCGTCCCGCTGCACCCGGCGGATGAAGCGCGCCGTCAGCTGCCGTCCGGCGCCCGTCACGAGTACGACTCTGCCCAAAGCCCCTCCCATGCCGCTGTGTACGGGGCCCACGGGGCGCGAGTACATCTGCGGTACACGCCCCGGGCCACTGGACACCGTATCGGTTGCCCGCGGGAGCACCGCGGGAACAGATGACACAAAGCGACGGGTTCCCCACGTTCCGCACAGCCCGCCCACGCGGCGGGCTCCCGCTCGCCCCGGCTTCCGCCGCCCGACTTCCGCCGCACACAACAAACGGGGCCCCCTCCTCTGCTGAGGAGAGAGCCCCGTGTTGTGGTCAGAAGACCCGCGTGACGCGGTCGCCCGAACCCGAGCGACTACTTCTTGTTACGACGCTGCACACGCGTGCGCTTGAGCAGCTTGCGGTGCTTCTTCTTGGCCATCCGCTTGCGCCGCTTCTTGATAACTGAGCCCACGACTACCCTCGCTCACTTCGATTCACTCGGTGCGGGGCGTCCGAGCCCACACTACCTACATCGGCTCAGCCTACCCGCCTGGAGTCAATGCTCGTAACCGAGGGCCGGAATCACGACCTTCTCAGGCGCTTTCCACCCCCACGTAGGACTGACGGAGATACTCGTGCACCGCGTTCTCCGGCACCCGGAAGGACCTTCCCACCCGGATCGCCGGCAGATGTCCGCTGTGCACCAAGCGGTAGACGGTCATCTTGGACACCCGCATCACGGCGGCGACTTCCGCCACCGTCAGAAAGTTGACCTCGCTCAGAGGCTTCTCACCAGCAGCCATTTCACACCTGAACCTTCCGCACATGTAGGGCACCGGCTTCCCCTCCGGTGTCTCCAGCTCCCATGCGCGTACCTCCCCAGATTCGGGGCGGGTGATGCAAGGGGGGAAGAGGAGTCGCGATCAGTCCCCTACTGTGACAGACGTGTTTGTTTGAGTACATACCGCATGAGCGTTCAGTAGCCCCCGCAGGGCTCAGCGTAAGCACGTGAACATCGCCCAACACCCCTCCGCAGCCGCCCCGCAGCGCCGGTCACCACTCCCCCGGCAGCTCCGCCCCGACCACGTGGATCGCTCGACTGACCTGCGGTTCCGGCCCGCCGACCTCCGTGACACCTGCCCCGCGCACCCCGGCCGCCGTGTCAACAGCGGTGCGGGAAACGCCTGTTGGGAGAAGGGTGAACGCATTGGTGTGCGCGGGGCGCATATGACCCCCGCCCGTGCGCCTCTCCACAGTTCCACACCACCCCTGACACCCGCCCGAGTTCATCGCGACGTACGCACAACAGCCCACCGCGAGCGCACATCTGACGGACACTCAGAGCGGGGCGGGTGCCGCAGACCATGGACGCGAACTCCCGCAGCCGACGTACCCGCGCCCGGTGCTCCCGACCGGCCGGACGGCGGCTGGAGCCCCAACCACCCGCCCACACCCGCAAGTTGACGCCTCGAACACCGCCTCGCGCGAGCCGGGAGCACGCCCGGCCGCCGCAAACACTCCGATGAAAGACTCGCGACCGCTCAGGGCAACAGCCCGTGCGAGGGGAAGACGGCACGACGGGTCGCCAGCACGGCCTGGTCCAGCGCGTCGCCGGGGTCGTACCCGGTCTCCTCCCAGTCCCGCCACACTGGCTTGCGCCCATCCGTCATGCGCCTGGGGGCAGTTGCCCGGGTACGCGCGTACACCCGCTGCCTCCACGCCTCCGGCACCTCCGTCGCCGGATCGATCGGCGCACCCGCCGCCACCGCGACCAGATGGGTCCAGGTGCGCGGCACCACGTCGACCACCGAGTAACCACCGCCGCCCAGCGCCACCCAGCGGCCCTGCGCGTGCGCGTGGGACCAGTCGTGCAGCGCCATCGCGGCTTCCCGCTGCGCGTCCACCGTCACCGCGAGGTGAGCGAGCGGATCCTCGATGTGGGTGTCCGCACCGTGCTGCGTCACCAGCACCGTCGGCGCGAACGCCTCCAGCAGCTCCGGTACCACCGCGTGCAGCGCCCGCAGCCAGCCGCCGTCCGAAATCCCCGGCGGCAGCGCCACGTTGACCGCGGAGCCCGGGGCGTCCGGGCCACCGGTCTCCTCCGGCCAGCCGGTACCGGGGAACAGCACCCTGGGGTGTTCGTGCAGCGAAATGGTCAGCACCCGGGGGTCGTTCCAGAACGCGGACTCCACTCCGTCCCCGTGGTGCACATCGATGTCCACGTACGCCACCCGCTCCGCACCCAGCTCCAGCAGGCGGGCGATGGCGAGGGAGGCGTCGTTGTAGATGCAGAACCCGGACGCGGAACCGGGCATCGCGTGGTGCAGACCGCCGGCGAAGTTCACCGCGTGCTGCACCGTCCCCCGCCACACCGCCTCGGCCGCCCCCACGGACTGGCCGGCGATCAGCGCACTGGCCTCGTGCATACCGGCGAACGCCGGATCGTCAGTCGTCCCGAGGCCGAAGGACTCGTCGGCGCGGCCGGGGTCGAGCGAGGCATTTCGCACCGCCTCGATATAGCTCTCCCGATGAACCAGCCGAAGCGTGGACTCCCCCGCGGCCTTCGCCGCCACCACGGGAGCCCTGCGGTCCAGCTCGAAAGCCTTGACGAGATCCATCGTCAAGGCCAGCCTGACCGGATCCATCGGATGACCGGTGCCGAAGTCGTAACCGGTCACCGCGTTGTCCCACATCACCTGCGCGCCGCCACTCATAGCGACACCGTATCCATCGGGGACAACGCAGAAAAGGGCCGTACCGGCGATCCGGTACGACCCTTTCCTTCAAAAATTGTTCGGCGGTGACCTACTCTCCCACACGCTCCCGCATGCAGTACCATCGGCGCGGACAGGCTTAGCTTC
>NZ_JALLGK010000002.1 GCF_023072595.1 Streptomyces sp. XM4193 | reverse complement strand
TGTTACTCACCCGTTCGCCACTAATCCACCACCGAAGCGGCTTCATCGTTCGACTTGCATGTGTTAAGCACGCCGCCAGCGTTCGTCCTGAGCCAGGATCAAACTCTCCATGAATGCTTTCACCAGACAGAACAAATCCATCCGATGGCACAGTCACAAGAGCGGAACCGGCACGAGCGGAAATACCCGACCGGTTCACAGCGTCCTCGCTGTGTATCTCTCAAAAGAACCACGTCTCCCACATGATGCGGGGACGGGGTATCAACATATCTGGCGTTGACTTTTGGCACACTGTTGAGTTCTCAAGGAACGGACGCTTCCTTTGTATTCACCCAATCTCTCGGGCTTTCCTCCGGGCTTCCCTTCGGTGTTCTCTACTTTACCGATCCTCCCGCCAAACTCATAATCGAGTTCTGCGGGAAATGCTGCGGACATGCCGAAGCAGGACCCTGTGAAGGTCGGTAGTAGAGGTTTGTCGCGATCTTGGCGGCTTCGCCGGACCCAGAGAGGTCTCGAAGCACCCGCCGTTTTCAGCGACTCGGACTACGTTAGGGGTTCCGCGGTGCGCGAGTCAAGCTCGGGCCGGAATCCGTCAGCGAGTGCGTCGTTTGCGCGGCTGATGCGGTCGGTACGGGCTGACCGTCGGATCGCCGTCGATCCAGAAGCGCCACGGGCGGGCGGCTCCCTCTCCCCCGACGCCGGTGCGCGGGCCCCTGCGGATTCGCCGGGCCGGCACCGGGTCGCCGTCCTGGGCGAGCAGGGGCGCAGGGGTGCTTGAGGGACACACGTCCGTTCCGTTCAACCTGCGGTCCACCGAGAGAGCGGTCGCCAGCCGGGCCGGGCCCTTGGCCAACTCGTGGTCGTTCCTGGCCTTCGGCCGGTTGGAGCGCGCCTGCTCCGTGCCCTCCAGGACCTCGCCCCCGCGCAGCAGCAGCCCGCTCGCGACGCCTTCCTCGCCGCAGACCAGGTTGAGGCAGTGCCACATGCCGTAGGTGAAGTAGACGTAGGCGTGGCCGGGCGGACCGAACATCGAGGCGTTGCGCTCGGTGCGGCCCCGGTAGGCGTGCGAGCCGGGGTCCCTACTGCCGTTGTACGCCTCGACCTCGGTGATGCGCAGGACCATCGGCCCCTGCTCGGTGGTCCGCAGGAGGTGCTTGCCCAGCAGCTCCGGGGCGACGTCCAGCACAGGCCGGTCGAAGAAGGACCTGGGGAGCGCAGTACGGTCACGGCCGACGAACATGTCGCTCAAGCGTAGTCGAGTCTCGGGGAGTGGAGCATGGCCATCAAGAAGCTGTTCGCGAGTCTGGGTATCGGGGGTGCCTCGGTCGAGACCGTCCTCGCCGAGCCGAACGTACTTCCCGGTGGGGTGGTGCACGGCGAGATACGGATCGAGGGCGGGTCCGTCGCCCAGCAGGTCCAGGGTCTGTCCGTGGGTCTGCAGGCACGGGTCGAGGTGGAGACGGCGGACGGCGAGCGCCGGGAGGACATCTCCTTCCACGGTCAACCACTGGGTGGGGCCTTCGAGTTGGCGCCCGGCGCGGCCCACACGGTCCCCTTCTCGCTCTCCATCCCGTGGGAGACCCCGGTGACCACGGTCCTGGGCCAGCCGCTCGCGGGCGTACGCGTCGGCGTCACCACACAGTTGGACATCGCGCGGGCGATCGACTCGACGGACCTCGATCCGATCGCGGTGCACCCGCTGCCGGCGCAGCAGGCGCTGCTCGACGCCTTCGGGTCGCTGGGATTCCGCTTCAAGAGCGCGGACCTGGAGAAGGGCCGAATCCACGGGACGCGGCAGCAGCTGCCCTTCTACCAGGAGATCGAGTTCAGCGCGCCGGAGAGGTACCGCGGGCTCAAGGAGGTGGAGCTCTCCTTCGTCGCCGACGGTCAGACCATGGACGTGGTGCTGGAGATGGACAAGCGACCCGGGGTGTTCAGCTCGGGCAGCGACGCCTACCGCTGCTTCCAGGTCGACCTCGCTCAGTTCCAGCAGACCGACTGGACCGCGTACCTCAACCACTGGCTCGCGGAGGTGGGCGGCCAGCGCAAGTGGTTCTGAGCACGGCGCTGCGCACGCTCGCCGTGTGACGGGGCTGCCGTACGGGTCCTGCCGGCTCAGGGCTGGACGTCCGGTGCCGGCGAGGATCCGGGCGGCAGTCCCTGGACGAGCAGCGCGGTGAACGGGATGGAGCGGGCCGACCAGTAGGCAGCCGCCGCCGCGAGGATCTCCTCCGCGGTGGCGGCGTCGGCCGGGGAGGCGGTCTCGAACCCGCGCCAGCCGGTCGCCACGAGGAGGTGACCGGCCGGCTCGCCCCACCAGGAGAGGTCCGTCAGGCAGTCGGCGAGCGCGTCCCAGTTGCGGCCGAACCACCCGGGCAGGTCGAGCGCGGCGGCGCAGCGGTCGAGGAACTCGGACTTCCCGCGCACACCGGTGAGTTCCAGCAGCGCCGGGTGCCAGCCGACGGTCGAGGCACGCGCCGGCAGGTCGGCGGTCTCCGCGGCGTCGGGCTCGGCCCGCAGGCGGTAGACGCCCGGCGGCAGCGAACCGTCGAACAGCCGCGGCAGCTCCCGGACGGACAGCTCGGGTGCGGAACCGGTCACGGGGTCACCACCGCCTTGAACGACTCGTAGTGGTCACTGGTGTAGTAGCGCTCCCGGTCGGCGCCCGCGACGATACGGCGGGCGCCGCGGTCCCGCTCGCCCGGCGTGGGCACGGTGTACTCGCGGTAGTGGCCGCGGTCCTGTTTCGGCAGCAGGCCCTCGTGGTTGCCGAAGACGCTGCCGTCCTTCTCGTACGGGAACGGCCCGCCCTCGTCGATCAGTCGCAGCGTGGTGCGCGCCTGTTCGGGGAGTTTCGCGGAGGTGATGACGGTCAGGCCCTCGGCCCAACCGGGGCTGGGGAGCGAGGAGTTGGCGTCGGGTGTCCCGCCCCGGCTCTCGTTCCCGATGCAGCCGGCCGACAGCAGTGCGACCGCGGCCAGCAGGGCGACCAGAATTCTTCGCAGCACCCGACCATGATCGCAGGGCAGCCGCCGGGCGCCTGGTTAGGCTGGCCGGGAAGAGCATTCCCGAACAGGAGGTTCCACGTGACCGAGCAGCGGCGACCGCTTCCGCACGCGTTCCACCCGCCCGTCGCGGACTTCACGGTGACCAGTACGGACGTCCGGGACGGCCGGCTGGCCGACGCCCAGGTGTACGCGGAGGGCAACACCTCGCCACAGCTGCGCTGGGAGGGCGCTCCCGAGGGGACGAAGAGCTACGCGGTGACCTGCTTCGACCCGGACGCGCCCACCGGCAGCGGGTTCTGGCACTGGTCCGTGATCGACATCCCGGCGGAGGTCAACGAGCTGCCCGCCGGGGCGGGTTCCGGCTCCTTCGCAGGGCTGCCCGAGGGGGCCGTGCAGGTGCGCAACGACTACGGCACCGCGGACTTCGGCGGCGCGGCACCGCCCCCCGGCGACGGCCCGCACCGGTACGTGTTCACGGTCTACGCAGTCGGCGAGGACCGGCTCGGACCGGACGCCGACGCGACCCCGGCGGTGGTCGGCTTCAACCTGCGCTTCAAGGCGATCGGCCGCGCACAGCTGATCGCGGAGTACGAGATCCCCGGCGAGTAGACGGGAGTCGGGCCGCGCGGGCGGGGCGTTCGCGCGGACCCGGCCGGCGCGCGCCCGCTGCGCACACGCACCGGGGCGCACACACGCGCCCCCGTCCGTCGCAGACGCGCGTCCCCGTCCGTCGCACACGGCGGTGTACCCCGACCGTCCATCCGCCGTACACCGCGGGGAAATTGCGTTGTCCCCACCAGTGGGCACCGGCACAGTGGTGCCACCCGCCACGGCGGCGGGTCTCACGGGGAGGTGGACGGGATGCGCGAGACGCTCGTACTCAACGCAAGCTTCGAGCCGCTGTCGACTGTCGCGCTGCGGCGGGCGGTGGTGCTCGTCATGCAGGAGAAGGCTGTTGTCGAGCAGTCGCATCCCGGGCTGAAGGTCCGTGCGGCACAGGTCGAACTGCCGGTGCCGCAGGTGATCAGACTCCGCAGGTTCGTGAAGGTCCCGTTCCGACAACGGGCGCCGTGGTCGCGCCGGGGCGTACTGGTGCGCGACCGTCATCGGTGCGCGTACTGCGGACGCCGGGCGACCACGGTGGACCACATCGTGCCCAAGTCCCGCGGTGGCGGGGACAGTTGGCTGAACACCGTGGCCTCCTGCGCCGCGGACAACCACCGCAAGGCCGACCGCACTCCGGTGCAGGCGGGGATGCGGCTGCTGGCCCAGCCGTTCGAGCCGACCCCGGCGGACGCCCTGCTGCTGGCGCTGAACCTCCGGGACGGTACGACGCTGCCGGAGTGGCTGCCGATGCCGAGCGCCGCCTAGCGACGAGAACGGGGCCGGCCCGCCGCGGAGGAGCGGCGGGCCGGCCCCGTTCCGTTGCGGAGCACGGGCGCGGTGCGGGCGGGGCCCGCGGGGCGCGGTGGTGTGTCGGTCAGTCGATGGCGGGACGCTCGGTCGGCGGGCGCACGCTCCTGGACTCGCCGCCCCCGCCGCCACCGTGGCCGGTGAAGCCGTCCAGCGCGCCGCCGAGACCCTTGAGCGCGTCGCCGATCTCGCTGGGGACGATCCAGAGCTTGTTGGCGTCGCCCTCGGCGATCTTCGGCAGCATCTGGAGGTACTGGTAGGAGAGCAGCTTCTGGTCGGGGTCTCCTGCGTGGATGGACTCGAAGACCGTACGGATCGCCTGGGCCTCACCCTCGGCGCGCAGTGCCGCGGCCTTGGCGTCACCCTCGGCGCGCAGGATCTCGGACTGCTTGTGGCCCTCGGCCTGAAGGATCTCCGACTGCCGTACACCCTCGGCCTGGAGGATCGCGGCGCGCTTGTCACGGTCGGCGCGCATCTGCTTCTCCATCGAGTCCTGGATGGAGGTCGGCGGCTCGATGGCCTTCAGCTCGACGCGGTTGACGCGGATGCCCCACTTGCCGGTGGCCTCGTCGAGCACGCCGCGCAGCGCGGCGTTGATCTCCTCGCGCGAGGTGAGCGTCCGCTCCAGGTCCATGCCACCGATGATGTTGCGCAGGGTGGTGACGGTGAGCTGCTCAATGGCCTGGATGTAACTTGCGACCTCGTACGTCGCGGCCCTCGCGTCGGTGACCTGGTAGTAGATCACCGTGTCGATGTTGACCACCAGGTTGTCCTGGGTGATCACGGGCTGCGGCGGGAACGGGACGACCTGCTCGCGGAGGTCGATCCGGTTGCGGATGGTGTCGATGAACGGCACCACGATGTTCAGACCCGCGTTGAGAGTGCGGGTGTAGCGGCCGAAGCGTTCGACGATGGCGGCGCTGGCCTGCGGAATGACCTGGATCGTCTTGATGAGTGCGATGAATACCAGCACCACCAGGATGATCAAGACGATGATGACTGCATCCATCGCGTCCCCCTGGACTCTTGTTTGCGGGACTGAAGTCGCGCTGCGGCAGGCCTGGTTGGGCCGCGCCGTCGTGTACGACCAGTAACTGTGCGGTTGTCGGGAGCCATCACATCACGATGGCGGTGGCTCCGTCGATCTCGACGACGTCGACCCGGCTGCCCGGCTCGTAGGTGTCCCCCTCGAGAGCTCTGGCGGACCAGATCTCCCCGCCGATCTTGACCCGGCCGCCGTGGTCGTCCACGCGCTCGAGCACCACGGCGCGCTGCCCCTTGAGGGCGTCGACACCACTGGCCAACTCCGGCCGCTCGGCGCGCATCCGCCTCGCCACCGGCCGGACCACCACGATCAACGCGGTCGAGACCAGCGCGAAGACCACCACCTGCGCCACGGGGCCTCCGCCCAGCGCAGCGGTGATCGCACCCGCCGCCGCACCGATGGCCAGCATGCCGAACTCCGGCATGGCCGTCAGCACGAGCGGGATGCCGAGCCCTACGGCGGCCACCAGCCACCACACCCATTCATCCACCACCCCATCGTACGGGCGCCCGGGGGTCCGGAACAGGGCGCCTCGGGGACGGGAATCAGCCGACCCCGGCCGCCGACGACGCTCTCGCGACCGGGTGGCGGCGGGGAACCGGCGGGATTCGGCTGGGTTCAGGCGGGATTCGGGCTGGGTTCGGGCGGGTCAGCTCAGCGGAAGCCCGCTCGCGGTCCAACGGTCGCCGCGCTGCTCGACGACGAGCGGCAACCCGAAGCAGCGGGAGAGGTTCGAGGACGTCATCTCGGTCTCCAGCGGGCCGGCGGTGAGCACCTTGCCCTGCCGGATCATCAGGACGTGGGTGAAGCCCGGCGGGATCTCCTCGACGTGGTGCGTGACCATCAGCATCGAGGGCGCGTACGGGTCGCGGGCCAGCCGGCCGAGGCGACGCACCAGGTCCTCGCGCCCGCCGAGGTCCAGACCGGCGGCGGGCTCGTCGAGCAGCAGCATCTCGGGGTCGGCCATCATCGCGCGGGCGATCTGGGTGCGCTTGCGCTCGCCCTCGGAGAGGGTGCCGAACTTGCGGTCCAGGTAGTCGCTCATCCCGAGCCGGTCGAGGAACGCCCTGGCACGGTCCTCGTCGATCGTGTCGTAGGACTCCTGCCAGCCGGCGGTCATGCCGTAGGCGGCGGTGAGCACGGTCTGGAGCACGGTCTGGCTGCGCGGGAGCTTGTCGGTCAGCGCGCTGGAGGAGATGCCGATGCGCGGGCGGAGCTCGAAGACGTCGACCGCACCGAGCCGCTCGCTGAGGATGGAGACCGTCCCCGCGCTCGGGAAGAGGTAGCTGGAGGCGACGTTGAGCAGGGTCGTCTTCCCGGCGCCGTTGGGGCCGAGGATCACCCAGCGCTCGCCCTCCTTGACCGACCAGGAGACGTCCTCCACCAGAGCGCGCCCCCCGCGGACCACGGATACGTCCACCAGTTCCAGTACATCGCTCATGTCCGCGCTGTCTCCCAATTGACTCGCGTTTGCCCGCACCTGTGGGCACGGTCCCCTGCAAACCTACGTCACCGGACCGGCGTCCGGTTCCGCAGGCTTGTACCTATGGTGGTGGGATGCTCGAAGAACCTCGGTCCGGGCGCCTGGCCGCCTGGGGGAACGCACTGTACGCAGGCGCGGTCTCGCCCGACGAAGCGGCCCTGGAGGCCGTCGCGGACGATGCCGTGCACCGTGTCGGCAACCTGCCGGGCGAAGAGGGCCCGGTGGGGCTGACGTTGGCCCTGGGACGGTTGCGGTCGCTCGGCGCGACCGGACTGCGGGTCGCGCTTCCGGTGCCCGGACACCCGCTGGGCCTCACCGGCCCTCCCGACTTCAACTCCCGGGCGCTGGAGGCGGGCGAGGCCGTGCTCGTCTGCGGCGCGCGGCTCGGACTGGTGCCGCGGGTCGATTCCGCGGGCCCCGAGGGGGACCGCCGCGTGGAGGTGCGCTGGGAGTGCGCCGAGGTGCGGGAGGCCCCGCCGGCCGACGTGCCGAGTCTGGGCGAGGCGGAACGGGAGCTGGCGGACGCCCTGCGCGATGCCACCGCTGCGCTGACGCGGCTGGACGTAGCGGGCTCGGGACCGGTCGCGCGTGCGGCGCTCGAGGCGTACCAGGCACGGGCGGAGGCGGGCCGGCAGCTGCTGGCGCCCGGGTATCCGCCGCGGGCGGTCCGGGTGCTGGAGCTGGCTCAGCGGGTGGCCGCGGTGGTGGCCATCGCCCGCGAGCCCGAGCACGGCGGGGCGGTGAGTGCTTCCGAGATGGCGGCGCGCGGCGAGCTGCTGCGTCCGGTGGAGCGGGTCGCGCGGCGGGCCCAGGTGGCGGCGTACAACGCGTACGCGGAGGAGTGGGAGCGGCGCAACTCCTGAGGTGCGGCCGGGCTTTGGGCGGCGGCACACGGCGCGGCGCCCGGGCTTTCGGGAGCACCCGGGGCGGCGGGGCGGCAGGCACCGGCGCCGCGGGTCGGCCAACGCGGGGTCGGCCGGAGCAGGGGCGGCCGGCGCAGGGGCGGCCGGCGCGCTGCGGCGAACACTGCTCCGGGTTCGCGCGCGCCGGGTCCGGACATGCCGAGGGCCCCCGCACCGGGCGGGGGCCCTCGTTGCTTCAGACGCTCAGCCTGTCCTGGTGGACCTGGCTCAGTCGTTGATGCAGGTGTTGCCGAACGCCGGGTTCAGAACGCCGATGACGTTGATGGTGTTGCCGCAGACGTTCACCGGGACGTGCACCGGAACCTGGATCACGTTGCCGGAGATGACGCCGGGCGAGTGCGCGGCCTTGCCCTGGGCGCCGGAGTCGGCGAGAGCGGTACCGGCGGCACCGCCGACAGCGGCGCCGGCAGCGGCGAGAACGACGGCGGCCTTCGTGGCTGCGTTCATGAGATGTTCCTCCTGGTGACGGACCGTGACTCCGACCGCGGAGTCACACGCTGGGCAACGCGGCTGGTCGGAGAGAGACACGGTCTGGTGCGGTGTTCTGCGGCAGATACGCTCGTTCGGAGCAACTGCCGCACCCGGCAACGGATTTGTCGTCCGGGCCTCCCCGGGGCTCGTGCGGTGACGGCCCTCGGGGTGAGCGGCGCCGTGACGCCGCTCGAGGTCACTTGTTGATGCAGGTGTTGCCGAAGGTCGGGTTCAGCAGAGCGATGACGTTCACGGTGTTGCCGCAGACGTTCACCGGGACGCTCACCGGAACCTGGATGACGTTGCCGGAGACGACGCCGGGCGAGTGCACGGCCTGGCCCTCGGCGAGCGCGCCACCGGTCGCGGAAGCGGCACCGGCGGTGGCGGCAACGAAGCCACCGGCCGCCATCGTGATGGCAGCGGCCTTCTTCAGGTTCTTCACTTTCTCAACCCTCCTAGCGGTTGCCGCGGCGAGTTCGCCGCAGCACGCCATGGAGAACGGCGGTGCGCCCCGGCAGGGTGCGCGCTGTCCCGCCCAACCACCCGAGAGAGTGATTCGCGAGATCGCCCAGCAGGGGGTCTTGCCAGCGGCGTCGGGATCTGTCAGCGGGCGGCCGGTGGACCGGTGTTGACCGGCTCGGGCCGGGCGCGGAACTGCCGCCGGCCACGCTTCGGACGGTCGCCGAACAGGCGCGGAGCAGCTGCTGAGCAGGTACGGGCCGCCCGCGGGCCGCCCGGCTCGCGGACGGCCCGGGGCCGGTGCACGGAGCAGCGCGGGGCCGGGCGCGGGAGTGGGCGCGGGCGGGGTGTCAGTCGCCGATGCCGTGCCGAACGGCCCACAGTGCGGCCTGCGTCCGGTCCGCGAGGTCGAGCTTCATGAGGATGTTCGAGACATGGGTCTTGACCGTCTTCTCCGAGAGGACGAGGTGGCGGGCGATGTCCCGGTTGGACCGTCCGTCGGCGATCAGCCCGAGCACCTCGCGCTCGCGGTCGGTCAGCGTGCCCGGCCTCCCCTGCCCGGCGGCGGGGCTCTCCTGGGTCAACAGGGCGTCGGCGACCTCGGGTTGGAGCAGCACGTGGCCGGCGTGCACCGAGCGGATGGCGCCGGCGAGCGCGTCCGGGTCGATGTCCTTGTAGACGTAGCCGGCCGCGCCCGCTCGCAGCGCCGGAACGACGGTGCGCTGTTCGGTGAAACTGGTGACCACCAGCACCCGGGCCGGGTTCTCCGACCGGCGCAGCTCCCGCAGTGCCTGGATGCCGTCCGTCCCGGGCATCTTGACGTCCATCAGGACCACGGCGGGGCGCAACTCCTGCGCGAGCGCGACGGCCTGCGCGCCGTCCGCCGCCTCGCCGACCACCTCGATGTCCTCCTGGACCTCCAGGAAGGTGCGCAGACCTCGCCGTACGACCTGGTGGTCGTCGACCAGCAGTACGCGGATCCGGTCAGCCACCGGGCATCTCCAGCTCGATCGACGTGCCACGCCCGGGTGCGGACGAGACGGTGAGGGTGCCGCCGACACCGGCGGCGCGGTCGTTCATGGAGACCAGGCCCAGATGACGGCCGGCTCTGCGCACCTCGCCGGGGTCGAAGCCGCAGCCGTTGTCGGTGACCGCGAGACGGGCGCCGCCCGCGGCGGTGCGGTCCAGCGCCACCTCGACCCGGTCGGCGTCGGCGTGCCGCAGCGCGTTGTGCAGCGCCTCCTGGGCGACGCGCAGCACCGCCTCCTCCTGGGGCGAGGGCAGCACCCGTACGCCGTGGGCGGTGAAGGTCACGGTCGCGGCGTGGGCGCGGTGCAGCACCTGTACGTGCGCGCGCAGGGCCGCGACGAGACCGTCGTCCTCCAGCGCGGCGGGGCGCAACTCGACGACGGCGGCGCGGAGTTCGTCGGCGGCTTCGGCTGCCAGGGCGGCCACCTCGTGGAGCTCGGCCCTGGCCCGTTCGGGGTCGCGGTGCACCAGGGCGGCGGCGGCCTGCGAGGTGAGGCGCAGGGAGAAGAGCTTCTGGGCGACGGCGTCGTGGAGCTCGTGGGCGATCCGGGTCCGCTCGGCGGCGATGGTCAGCTCCCGCCCCCGTTCGTGGAGCCGGGCGTTGGACAGGGCGATGGCGGCGTGTTCGGCGAGCAGGCCGAGCAGCGCCTCGTCCTCCTCGGTGAAGGCGGACACGTCCTCGGGTGCGACCGCGCGCTCGTCGTCGGCCCCGGGACGGCGCTTGTTGGACAGGAAGAGCGCGCCCAGCACCTCCTCCCCGTCGACGACCGGCATGCCGAGGAAGTCGGTCAGCTCCGGGTGGGCCTGCGGCCATCCGCCGAACCGCGGGTCCCGGCGCACGTCGGCCAGTCGCTGCGGGGTGGCCTCCTGCAGCATCGCCGCGAGGATGCCGTGCTGGCGCGGCAGCGGGCCGATGGCCCTCCACTGCTCGTCGCTGACGCCGTCGACGACGAACTGGGCGAAACCGCCGCGGTCGTCGGGCACGCCCAGCGCCGCGTACTCGGCGTCCAGCAGCTCCCTGGCGGAGCGAACGATCGTCTGGAGCACCTCGCGCACCTGAAGCTGGCGGTTCATGGCGAGGATGGCGGTGCTGACGGCCGCCAACCCGGTGGTGAGCATGGGCTCACGGTACCGGCGGCCCTCCGCGCGCGGATCGGCCGCAGGGCCGGTTCGGCGACTGGTCGATGGTCCTAGGACGGCGGCAGGGCAGCGGCCGGGCGACGGTCTTGGGACGGCGGCCGGGCGACAGAAACGAAACGGTCGTGGCGGGACGGCCGGGGGCGAGCCCCGGAGTGACTCCGCGCACGAGACGCGGGTCACCTACGAAGGCGCTTCGGCGGCGAGGGCCGGGCGCGACGGCTCCGGGAGGCCGTACGCCGTGTTGTCGCGCCTCTTCGGGCGGCCGAGGACGAAGCCGGTTAGTAGCAACCACCTTTGTCCGTTTCGCCATGACTTGTTACCCATATCGGGAGCGCAGGGCGTCTGCGCGACTCTTCCGGAAGGTGAGCACCGCCATGTCCGTGCGCTCAGGACTCGACCGCCTCGCGGGCCGCGCCGAGTCGAGGCTCTCCAACTGCTCCACCGGCCGCCGGGTCGTCGTGGCGGGCGCCGCGACCATCGGCGCGGCGACGCTCGCCCTCTCCGGCCTGTCCGGGCACGCGCACGCGCAGCCGCTCGCGGCGCAGGACACGGTGGACCGCAGTGTGGTCGCCGACGCCCAGCAGGCGGCACGGGAGGCCACCGGGGGCGACCGCCAGTACGAGTGCTTCTCGCGGATCGTCGAGCAGGAGAGCGACTGGGACCACACCGCCCAGGATCCGCAGAGCGACGCGTACGGCCTCCTGCAGGCCGACCCGGAGGACGGGACGGCCGACGCCGGTTCCGACTGGCGCACCGACCCGGCGACGCAGGCCCGGTGGGCCGTGCAGTGGCTGGACGAGCGGTACGGCAGCACCTGCGCGGCCTGGGACGTGTGGAAGCAGCACGACCAGCCCTGAGGCCCGAGGCGCACACCCCCGAGGCGCACACCCCGAGGACGCACGAACGGCGGCGGTGCCCCTGGCGAGGGGCGCCGCCGCCGTGGTGACCGTGCTCCGGACGCACCCGGAGGAGCCGGCCGTTACTTGCGCATGACCTCGGGCTCGTGCCGACGCAGGAAGCGGGCGACGACGAAGCCGCACAGGACCGTCATCCCCAGCAGCACGCCCATGTTCAGGAACCAGGTGCCGAGTTCGTTCTGCCAGAGCCCGTCGTAGTCGTCGGGGTCCTTGGGGTTCCACGGCAGCAGGACGTTCAGCTGGACGGTGTTGCCCATACCGGCGACGGCCCAGCGCGAGGGCATCAGCCAGGCGAACTGCTCGATGCCGGGCTTGTCGTAGATCTGGAAGAGCACACCGGTGAAGACGACCTGCACGATCGCGAACATCACCAGCAGCGGCATCGTCTTCTCGGAGGTCTTCACCAGCGAGGAGATGATCAGGCCGACCATCATGGAGGCCATGCCGAGCGCGATGACCACCAGCGTCATCTCGATCGCGGGGGTGTCCGCGAAGAGCAGGCCCTCCTCGGGCATCTTGCGCGGCAGGAAGCCGATCGCGCAGATGATCACGCCCTGGAGCGCGGTGATCATTCCAAGCACGATGACCTTCGACATCAGATACGCGGACCGGGAGAGGCCGGTCGCGCGTTCGCGCTCGTAGATCACCCGTTCCTTGATGAGTTCCCGCACGGAGTTGGCCGCCGCCGAGAAGCACATGCCGACCACCAGGATCAGCAGGATGGTGCTCGCGTCCCGGTTGGTGAAGGTGGGCTCCGCGCCCAGGCCCAGCCCGTGGTCGGAGGGGATCACCACGCTCACGATGCCGAGCACCGCGGGCAGGATGAACATCAGTCCGATGAAGCCGCGGTCGGAGGCGATCACCGAGCAGTAGCGCCGCATCAGCGTCCACAGCTGGGAGCCCCAGCTCTGGGGTTTCTGCAGTCTGGTCTGCTGCTGCTGCCAGTTGACCGGCTGCGGGGCGACGGCGTCGATGTCGGCGGCGTACAGCTGGTAGTGCTCCGAGCCGCGCCAGCGGCCCATCCAGTCGTAGTCGCGGTAGTTCTCGAAGGCCGAGAAGACGTCGGCCCAGGTGTCGTAGCCGAAGAAGTTCAGGGCTTCCTCGGGCGGGCCGAAGTAGGCCACGCCGCCGCCCGGCGCCATCACCAACAGCTTGTCGCACAGCTGGAGTTCGGCGACGGAGTGGGTGACGACCAGCACGGTGCGGCCGTCGTCGGCCAGTCCGCGCAGCAGCTGCATCACGTCGCGGTCCATGCCCGGGTCCAGGCCCGAGGTCGGCTCGTCCAGGAAGATCAGGGACGGCTTGGTCAGCAGCTCCAGCGCCACCGACACCCGCTTGCGCTGGCCGCCGGAGAGCGAGTGGATGCGCTTGTCGGCGTGGATGTCGAGCTTCAGCTCGGCCAGGACCTCCTCCACGCGCTGGTTGCGCTCGGCGTCGGCGACGTCCCCGGGGAAGCGGAGCTTGGCGGCGTACCGCAGCGCGGTGCGCACCTTGAGCGCGGTGTGCAGGATGTCGTCCTGCGGAACGAGCCCGATGCGGTGCCGCAGCTCGGCGAACTGCAGGTAGAGGTTCCGGTTGTCGTAGAGCACTTCGCCCTGGTTGGCGGGCCGGTAGCCGGTGAGCGCCTTGAGCAGCGTGGACTTGCCGGAGCCGGACGGGCCGATCACCGCAATGACGGACTTCTCGGGCACGCCGAAGGAGACGTCGTTGAGGATCGTCTTGCCGCCGTCGACCTGGACGGTCAGATGGCGGGCGGCGAAGGAGACCTCACCGGTGTCGACGAACTCCTCGAGGCGGTCGCCGACGAGTCGGAACGTCGAGTGGCCGACGCCGACGATGTCGCTGGGGCCCAGCTGCTGGCGGCCGTTCTTGGGCAGCTGCCGGCCGTTGACGTAGGTGCCGTTGTGGCTGCCGAGGTCGTGGATCTCGTAGCGGCCGTCGGGGCTCGCCAGGAACTCCGCGTGCAACCGCGATACCTGGAGGTCGGAGACGACCAGCTCGTTCTCCAGGGCACGGCCGATGCGCATCACCCGGCCGAGCGCCAGCTGGTGGAAGGTGGTCGGGCTGCGGTCGCCCCCGCCCGACGCGGGCGCCCCCTGCGCCTGCGGGCGTCCCTGCGCCTGCGGGCGTCCCTGCGCCTGCTGCCCCGGCCCGCCCTGCTGACCCGACTGGCCCGGGTACTGCTGCGCCTGCTCCGGCTGGCGCTGCTGCGGAGGCGCGCTCTGCGGCGCGGCCTGCTGGTACCCCTGCACCGGCGCCGCCGGCCCGCCCTGCTGCTGCGGCCAGCCTCCCTGCGGCGACTGGTGTCCCTGTGGCTGGTGGCCCTGCTGCGGCGGCTGCTGATACCCCTGCTGCTGCATCTGCGGGGACTGCTGCCAGCCCTGCTGCGCTGCCTGCTGCTGGGCTGCCTGCTGCGGCGCGGCGGGCGCGGGCGCACCCTGGGCCGCCGTCTGCGGCGACATCGCGGGCGAACCGCTGAAGGTCAGCCGCGGCCCGTCCGTCGCGTTGCCGAGGTTGACCACCGAACCGGGCCCCACGTCCACGTGCTGGACGCGATGGCCATGGCTGAAGGTCCCGTTGGTGCTGCCCACGTCCTCGACGATCCAGCCCTGACCGCCCCACCGGACGGCCGCGTGCCGCCAGGAGACGCGAGCGTCGTCGATCACGAGGTCACCCTGCGGATCACGGCCCAGGGTGTACGACCTGGACGGGTCCAACGTCCAGGTCCGACCGTTCAGTTCCAGTACGAGTTCCGGCACTCCACGCCCCACAAATTGGTCCCCCGAGCTACCCCCGGTCCAGGGGGTCTTGGGATGGCGAACATCGTGGGGAACTATTCCAGGCTCGACCTGTTTATCGGAAGTCGGGCCGTGGAACTGCCACCGTCCGGAGACATGCCGCCCGAACTTGCCCTCGACAAAGCATCTCGAAAGCGGCATTCGACGCGGGTCACTCCCCCGGCGCACTCCGCCGGTACGCTCCGCCGGTCCGTACGCCCCCGTACGCCGGACGAGCCGAATCTCCGTCCGTCCGGCACCGCGCTCCCCCGCCGGGGCGTCCTCGTCCCCCGCCGGCCGCCGGTGCGCGCGGAGCCCCACCGCCCGCCGCCGGTCGACGGACAGCGGGCGAACAGCCGGTGACCATCCGTCGACCGGGATACGGACGCGCGTACGGACCCGTCCCACTCCCGATACCGTGGGGATCACCATGAGCGCATCGCACGCATCGCACATCACGCCCGCGGTCACCGACTCGACCGACGAGGACGCCCCCACCCTGCTGGTCAAGATCTTCGGCAGGGACCGCCCCGGCATCACCGCCGGACTCTTCGACACCCTGGCCGCGTACGGGCTGGACGTCATCGACATCGAGCAGGTCGTCACACGTGGCCGGATAACGCTGTGCGCGCTGGTCACCGCGCCCACCGGGGAGGCGGACGGCGCCACCGAGGGCGAGTTGCGGGCCACCGTGCACAGTTGGGCCGACTCGCTGAAGCTCCAGGCGGAGATCATCTCCGGGCACGGCGACAACAGCCCGCGAGGCACCGGCCGTTCACATGTGACGATGCTCGGCCACCCGCTCTCGGCCGAGTCCACGGCCGCCATCACGGCGGCCATCACCGGCACCGGCGGCAACATCGACCGCATCTTCCGGCTGGCCAAGTACCCCGTCACCGCAGTGGAGTTCGACGTCTCGGGCGCCGACACCGCCACCCTGCGCACCGCGCTCGCCACCAAGGCCGCCGCGAAGCGGGTGGACGTCGCGGTGGTCTCCTCCGGGCTCCAGCGTCGCGCCCAGCGGCTGGTGGTGATGGACGTGGACTCCACGCTCATCCAGGACGAGGTGATCGAGCTCTTCGCCGCGCACGCGGGCTGCGAGGCGGAGGTGGCGGGCGTCACCGAGGCGGCGATGCGCGGCGAGCTGGACTTCGAGCAGTCCCTGCACGCCCGGGTGGCGCTGCTGAAAGGCCTGGACGCCTCGGTGGTCGAGAAGGTCCGCTCCGAGGTGCGGCTCACTCCGGGCGCGCGCACCCTGGTCCGTACGCTCAAGCGGCTGGGTTACCAGGTCGGAGTGGTGTCGGGCGGCTTCACCCAGGTCACCGACGACCTCCAGGAGCGCCTCGGCCTGGACTTCGCCTCCGCCAACACCCTGGAGATCG
Organism: Streptomyces sp. XM4193; assembly: GCF_023072595.1. Classification (GTDB taxonomy): domain Bacteria; phylum Actinomycetota; class Actinomycetes; order Streptomycetales; family Streptomycetaceae; genus Streptomyces. The sequence goes on along the minus strand of NZ_JALLGK010000002.1, from coordinate 899,607 downwards.
TCGACGGCCGGCTGACCGGTCGGGTCACCGGCGAGATCGTGGACCGCGCCGGCAAGGCCCGGCTGCTGCGCAGGTTCGCCGAGCAGGCCGGCGTACCGCTGGAGCAGACCGTGGCGATCGGCGACGGCGCCAACGATCTGGACATGCTCAACGCCGCCGGCCTCGGGGTGGCGTTCAACGCCAAGCCGCTGGTCCGCGAGGCCGCGCACACCGCGGTGAACGTGCCGTTCCTGGACACCGTGCTCTACCTGCTGGGCATCACCCGTGACGAGGTCGAGGCCGCCGACATCCGGGACTGAGCCGGCGCACCCGGCCCCGCGAGGCGTACGGGCCCGCGCGCCGGCCGTCGGCGCCCCGACGCTCGAAGGGTGCGGCCACGGTGCACGCACCGCGACCGCACCCCGGGGTACGGCTCAACTCATCTGTGCCGAAACGGCGTTGACGCTCCTGGTCCTGCCCTGGCCGCGGTTACTCGTGCGGCGCCCAGTGCTCGGTGAGCCTGGCCGAGCCGGGCTGGAGCGCCTTCCAGTCGCCGGCGAAGGCGAGCACGGCGACCGCGGAGGTCGGGAAGCCCAGCCGCTCCATGTGGCCGGCCGCCGCGGGCTCCGCCTCTCCGGTGAGCACCTCGGCCACGCCCTGGATGCCGGGGTTGTGGCCGACGACCAGAAGCTCGGTGCAGTCCTCGGGCAGCTCGTTGAGGACGGCGATGATCTCGCCGGGCGAGGCTTCGTACAGTCGGTCCTCGTAGACGGTCTTCGGCCGGTGCTCCAGGCGGGAGACCACGAGCTTCCAGGTCTCGCGGGTGCGTACAGCGGTGGAGCAGAGAGTCAGGTCGAAGTTGATCCGCCGGGCGGCGAGCCAGTCCCCGGCGACCGGGGCGTCCTTGCGGCCTCTCTCGGCGAGCGGACGGTCGTGGTCGGCGCCGTCGGGCCAGTCGGCTTTGGCGTGGCGGAGTAGAACGATTCTGCGGGACACATCGACGCTCATGCCTCCAGCTTCGCACGAAATGGCGCGCACAGCCCGGGGAGTTGGGGACTCACTTGACGCGTATGCGCAGCCGCAGAAGGGGCCTCGGCGTCGCCGCGGGCACGGGCGGTCAGCCGCCGAAGGTCTGCTGCACCCGCGCCACCAGCTCGCTGAGCACCCGCCCCGAGGAGACCTCCGAGGGCGCGGGCGTACCGAGCGAGGGCAGCGTCAGCAGTGCGACGAACGCCAGCACCGGGAGGGCCAGGGCCCACCAGGGCAGGGAGGAGGCGCGGGGAGCGAGTGGGCGGGAGGTGTTCGGTCGGGCACGGCCGGTCATCGTCGCTCGCCTCCGTGGCTTCGTCGTCACCGTCGTTGTGACGTTGCTTCGACGCTACGGCGCCCGGCGACGACTTCCCATCCGGTCAACCACCCATCCCACCCTGAGCAACTCCCCCTAGGGGTGCGGGGGCAGGCACCACCACGGCCCCGCGATCCGCAGGTCGCAGCCTGCGCGACGCCGGTCGCCCCGGTGCGCTCAGGGCGAGGCGATGGTGGCGATCACACCGATCACCACGGAGATGCCGATCATGGCGCCGAAGACCAGCAGCAGCTTCTTCTGGCCATCTCGGGGGTTCGGTTCGAGTACGGGCATGACGCCAGTGTCTCACTCAGCCGCCGTCCTCCACGAAGCGGTGCCGACCGGCGAGGACCCCGACGGCGAGCTGCACCACGAGCAGCCCGCACATCATCAGCAGCGGCGGGTTCCAGCTGCCGGAGGCGTCGTGGAGCACGCCCACCAGGAGCGGGCCGGGAATGGCGATCAGATAGCCCGTGCTCTGCACGAAGGCCGACAGCTTCGCCACCCCGACGCCCGTCCGGGACCGCATGCCGATCATGGTCAGCACCAGCGGGAACGCGCAGTTGGAGACGCCGAGCAGCAGCGCCCACAGCACGGGGGCCGACGTCGGGGCAAGGATCAGACCGGTGTATCCGCCCAGACCGCACAGCGCCAGTACGGCGGCGAGCGGTCCCTGGTGGCTGAGCGCCGCGGCCACCCGGGGCAGCACGAAGGAGAGCGGGATGCTCACGCCCATGGCGACGGCCATCAGCGCGCCCGCGGTGCTCGCGGACAGCCCCGAGTCGCGGTAGATCTGCGCCAGCCAACCGATCACCACGTACGCGCCGGTGGCCTGCAGGCCGAAGAAGACGCCGAGCGCCCAGGCGGTGGCGGAACGGCTCATCCGGAACGCCGGCGCGGGTGCGCCCGGCGGGGCGACGGCCGCGCCGCCGGTCGCCGCGGCCTCCCTGCGGCGCCGGAGCAGCAGCACCGCGCCGAACGGCAGCATCGCCACCAGCGCGAGCAGCGCCCACACCCCGAGCCCGAAGCGCCAACTGCCGCCCACCGCCTGGGTGAGCGGCACCGTCAGCGCGGCGGCGCCCGAGGTGCCGACGGCCAGCGCGGTGGAGTACAGCCCGGTCATGGTGCCGACCCGGTCGGGGAACCAGCGCTTGACCACGACGGGCATCAGTACGTTGCCGACCGCGATACCGGCGAGCGCCAGCGCGGTCGTGAGCAGGAAGACGGCGGTTCCGCCGGCCAACGCGCGCAGGGCCAGCCCGGCCGCGAGCGCGCCCATGGCGGCGACCACGACGACGAGCGGCCCGAATCGGCGGGCCAGCCGCGGGGCGAGGCTGCCGAAGACGGCGAAGCACAGCGCCGGCACCGAGGTGAGCACCCCGAGGACCGCGCCGCTGAGGCCGAGGCCGGTGCGGACCTCCTCCAGCAGCGGCCCCAGTCCGGAGACTGCCGGACGCAGGTTGAGCGCGACCAGGACCAGTCCCACGGCGACCAGCACCCGCGTGCCGCGCGAGGCGAGCGCCGAGCGCACGGGCCCCCCGGGCTGCCGACCGCCCGGGACTTCGCGGGGAGCGTCGGTGGTGCCGGCCTCTCCGGTCACGGTTTCGGTCGCGGTTTCGGTCGCGGTGGTGTCGAGGTGGCCGGTGGTGTCGACGGCCGCGGTGGGAGGGGCGGACGGGGCCGTACCGCTGCCGAAAGTGGTCGAGCCGCCGTCGGCCGTGTGCTGTAGTGCGATCCGTTCGTCCTTACCCATGCGGTCCATCATAGAATGATGGGATGAATAAGGGCCAACGGTCCCACCCATCACCGACGCCCGACCGAGGAACCCGATGTCGCTGAACACCCCACGCCGCTCCGCGCTCTCCGACCAGGTCATCGACGCGGTACGCCAGCAGATCGTCTCGGGCGCCTGGCCGGTGGGCAGCCGCATCCCCACCGAGCCCGAGCTCGTGGAACAGCTGGGTGTGGCACGCAACACGGTGCGCGAGGCGATCCGGGCGCTCGCCCACAACGGGCTGCTCGACATCCGGCAGGGCGCCGGCACCTTCGTCGTCGCCACCAGCGAGCTGGCCGGGGTGATGCAGCGCCGCTTCGCCGAGGCCGACCCGCAGCACATCGCGGAGCTGCGCTCGGCGCTGGAGGCCGAGGGCGCCCGACTGGCGGCCCACCGACGCACCGACGCCGACCTGGTCCAGCTCGACCTGCTGCTGGAACGCCGTGAACTCGCCTGGGAATCGGGCGAGGTGGGACGTTTCGTGGAGGCCGACGCCACCCTGCACCTGGCCATCGTCCAGGCCTCCCACAACGAGGTGCTCACGGCCCTGCACGCCGACCTCGGCGACGTGCTGCGCGACTTCCTGCGGTTCGACGTCGGCGAGGAGCTGCGGGAGGAGCGCTACATCGAGCACGCCGCGATGGTCGAGGCGATCCGCCGACAGGACGCGGAGGCAGCGGCGCGGGAGGCGGGCTCGTACGCCGGCGGCTGCCGGAACGTGCGCCGCAAGCGCCGGTAGCCCTGGCGGCCCCGGCGGGCGCGGCACCGGGCGACGACGGTGCGGCGGCAGGGCGGTGCGTGCCCTCGCGGTGCGCGGCCCGGGCGGCCCCGGCGGCGGCTCGTACCCCGGCGGTACGCGGCCCGTACGGAACGCGACGACGCCCGTACCGTGCGGCGGAGCACGGTACGGGCGTCGGTCTGCGGGTGGCGTCGCCGCCCGGCGGATGCCGGGGTGACCGGCACCGGACGACTCGGGCCCGGGGCCCGGGAGTCGCGGGGCGACGGAGTGTCAGCGGGGCGCCGGCTCAGGCACCCATCATGTGCACGCCGCCGTCGACGTGGACGATCTCGCCGGTGGTCTTGGGGAACCAGTCCGACAGCAGCGCGACCACGCCGCGTGCGGCCGGCTCCGGGTCGGCGAGGTCCCAGCCGATGGGCGCGCGGTGGTTCCACACGTCCGCGAGGTCCTCGAAGCCCGGAATGGACTTCGCCGCCATGGACTTGATCGGTCCGGCGGAGATCAGGTTGCAGCGGATGTCCTTGTGGCCGAGGTCGCGGGCCAGGTAGCGGGAGGTCGACTCCAGTGCGGCCTTGGCCACGCCCATCCAGTCGTACTTCGGCCAGGCGAACTGGGCGTCGAAGTCCATGCCGACGACCGATCCGCCGCGCTTCTCCAGCAGCGGAAGCACCGCCGTGGTCACGGACTTGAGCGAGTAGGCCGAGACCTCCACCGCGGTGGCCACCGAGTCCCACTCGGTGTTGAGGAAGTTGCCGCCGAGGGCGTCCTGCGGGGCGAAGGCGATCGAGTGCACGACCCCGTCCAGGCCCACTCCCTCGCCGAGCTGTTCGGCGACCCGGTCGCACAGGGTGTCGAGGTGCTCCTTGTTCTGGACGTCGAGCTCCAGGACGGGCGCCTCCTTCGGAAGGCGCTTGGCGATGCGCTGCACCAGGCTGAGCCGCCCGAAGCCGGTCAACACGACCTCGGCGCCCTCCTCCTGGGCGAGCCGCGCCGCGTGGAAGGCAATCGAGGAGTCGGTCAGCACTCCGGTGACCAGAATGCGCTTGCCTGCGAGAAGTCCGCTCATGATCAGTGCCCCATGCCCAATCCGCCGTCGACAGGGATGACGGCTCCGGTGACGTATGCGGCATCCTCCGATGCCAGGAACCGCGCGGTGGCGGCGATTTCGTCGGGCTGCGCGTAGCGGCCGAGCGGCACCTGGCCGACGATCTTCTCGCGCTGCTCGTCGCTCAGCGCACGGGTCATGTCGGTGTCGACGAAACCGGGCGCGAGGACGTTGCAGGTGATGTTGCGCGAGCCGAGCTCACGGGCGATCGAACGCGCGAACCCGACCAGACCCGCCTTGGAGGCCGCGTAGTTGGCCTGCCCCGCGGAGCCCAGCAGGCCGACGACGGAGGAGATCAGCACGACACGTCCGCTGCGGGCCCGCAGCATGGGACGCGTCGCACGCTTGACCACGCGGAAGGTGCCGGTGAGGTTGGTCTCCAGGACCGAGGTGAAGTCCTCCTCGGACATCCGCAGCAGCAACTGGTCGCGGGTGACGCCGGCGTTGGCGATCAGGACCTGGACCGCGCCCTGCTCCTCCTCGATCGTCTTGAACGCCTGCTCCACCTGCTCCTGGTCGGTGATGTCGCAGCGGACGGCCAGGAAGCCCTCGGGCGGTTCGCCGGACCGATAGGTGATGGCCACCCGGTCCCCCGCGTCGGCGAAGGCCCGCGCGATGGCGAGACCGATGCCGCGGTTGCCTCCCGTGACTAGTACGGAGCGGCTCAAGAGAGACACCTTCTCTGTCGTAGTTCTGTCGTACGGTTCTGTCGTACGTTCTGTCGTGGTCGCACAGAACGGGCGCCGCCGTCGGGGCCGGGCCCCGGACCGCGTACACCTGCACTCCGCAAACTACCGGGCCGGATGCCGCCAGCCGCTCTCAGTCCTCCACAGCGGCATCCACCGACTCCTGTCGGGTCCCGACAGACATCCCCCCGACCTGACAAGGTCCCGCCCTTCCGGCCCCCTTCACGCTCCGCCCTCCGCTTCCCCGCACCGTTCGGGGCCCGTTCCGCACGGCCTGCCCGAAGTGCCCGCTGCGGCGGCCGCGGCCCGCTCCGACATCCGCAGCGCCGTCACGGTCCGACAAGGCATGATCGGTGGCCGACCCCGGGAGGTAGTTGTGCCCCAACCGATTGACGAGACGTTCACCGCGCTGCCGCTGCGCCCGCTCGCAGACGCCGCGCTGGCCCGTGCCAGGGCGCTGGGCGCCGAGCACGCCGACTTCCGCTGCCAGCGCGTGCGCGACGCGACGCTGCGGCTGCGAGACGGCCGGGTGGCGGGGTCCGGTGACTCCACCGACGTCGGCTACGCGGTGCGCGTCGTGCACGACGGCGCCTGGGGCTTCGCCTCCGGCGTCGACTTCACCATGGACGCCGCGGCCCGGGTCGCCGGCCAGGCCGTGGCGATGGCGAAGCTCTCCGCACGGGTACGGCGCACGGCCGGCTCCCAGGAGCGCGTGGAGCTGGCGGAGGAGCCCTCGCACGGCGAGCGCAGCTGGGTCTCGGCGTACGAGAAGAACCCGTTCGACGTGCCCGAGGAGGAGCGCGCCGAGCTGTTGGCCCGATGGAGCCGGCGGCTGCTGGCGGCCGACGGGGTGGACCACGTCGACGCGACGCTGCTCGCGGTGCAGGAGAACAAGTTCTACGCGGACTCCGCGGGGACCGTCACCACCCAGCAACGGGTGCGCACACACCCGGAGCTGACCGCTGTCTCGGTCGCCGACTCCGGTGCCTTCGACTCGATGCGCACCCTCGCGCCGCCGGCCGGCCGCGGCTGGGAGTACCTGGAGGGCACCGGCTGGGACTGGGACGCCGAACTCGCCGAGATCCCGGAGCTGTTGGCGCAGAAGATGGCCGCGCCCAGTGTCGAGGCGGGCGCGTACGACCTGGTGATCGACCCGTCCAACCTCTGGCTGACGATCCACGAGTCCATCGGCCACGCCACCGAACTGGACCGCGCCCTGGGCTACGAAGCGGCGTACGCGGGCACCTCGTTCGCCACCTTCGACCGGCTGGGCACACTCGAGTACGGCTCCTCCTTGATGAACGTGACCGGCGACCGGACCGCCGTGCACGGTCTGGCGACCATCGGCTACGACGACGAGGGCGTCGCCGCGCAGTCCTGGGACCTGGTGCGCGACGGGGTCCTCACCGGCTACCAGCTGGACCGCTCGATGGCCCGGCTGACCGGTCTGGGGCGTTCCAACGGCTGCGCGTTCGCCGATTCGGCCGGCCACGTGCCGGTCCAGCGGATGGCCAACGTCTCCCTGCAGCCGGCGCCGAGCGGCCCGAGCACCGAGGAGCTCATCTCCGGGGTGGAGCGCGGCATCTACGTCGTCGGCGACCGCTCCTGGTCCATCGACATGCAGCGGTACAACTTCCAGTTCACTGCGCAGCGCTTCTACCGGATCGAGAACGGCAGGCTCGCCGGCCAGCTCAAGGACGCGGCGTACCAGGCGACCACCACCGACTTCTGGGGGTCCATGGAGGCGGTGGGCGGCGAGGAGACCTACGTGCTCGGCGGCACCTTCCGCTGCGGCAAGGCCCAGCCGGGCCAGGTCGCCGCCGTCTCGCACGGCTGCCCGAGCGCGCTCTTCCGCGGCGTCAACATCCTCAACACCACCCAGGAGGCCGGCCGATGACCAACGCATCCACCCCCGCACCGCACGAGGTCGTCGAACGCGCGCTCGCGCTTTCCAGGACCGACGGCTGCGTGGTCATCGCCGAGGAGCGCTCCACCGCCAACCTGCGCTGGGCCGCCAACGCGCTCACCACCAACGGCACCACCCGCTCCCGCAACCTCACCGTCATCGCCACGGTCGACGGGCAGGAGGGCACCGCCTCCGCGGTCGTCTCCCGATCCGCCGTCACCGACGGGGAGTTGGAGACGCTCGTACGGGCCGCGGAGCAGGCCGCGCGGAACGCCGGCCCCGCAGAGGACGGACGCCCGCTGGTCCCGGGCGGAGCAGCCGACGAGGACTTCGCCGCTCCGCCCGCCGAGACCTCGCCCGAGGTCTTCGCCGACTTCGCCCCCGCGCTCGGCGAGTCCTTCGCCCGCTCCCGCGCGGCCGACCGCGAGCTGTACGGCTTCGCCCTGCACGAGATGGTCAGCACCTACCTGGGCAGCTCCACCGGGCTGCGGCTGCGCCACGACCAGCCCACCGGGACCCTGGAGCTCAACGCCAAGTCCGGCGACCGTACGCGCTCGGCCTGGGCCGGCCGTGCGACCCGGGACTTCGCCGACATCGACCTGGCCGCCGAGGAGTCCGCGCTGGGCAGGCGCCTGGAGTGGGCGCGACGCCGGGTGGACCTGCCCGCGGGCCGGTACGAGACGCTGCTCCCGCCGAGCTCGGTAGCCGATCTGCTGATCTACCAGCTGTGGTGCTCCGCGGCCCGGGACGCCGCCGAGGGCCGCACGGTCTTCTCCGCGCCCGGCGGCGGCACCCGCGTCGGCGAGCGGCTCACCGACCTGCCGCTGAACCTCTACAGCGATCCGCACGCCGACGGCCTCCAGAGCGCGCCCTTCCTGGTGGCTCACTCCTCGGGCGAGGACACCTCGGTCTTCGACAACGGCCTGCCGCTGGCCCGTACCGACTGGCTGGAGCGGGGCACGCTGGAGCGGCTGGTCACCACCCGCCACTCCGCCGAGCTGACCGGGCTGCCGCTCGCCCCCGCCGCGGACAACCTGGTGCTGGACGGCGGCGGCGGTCGCTCGTTGGAGGAAATGGTCGCCGACACCGAGCGCGGGCTGCTGGTCACCTCGCTGTGGTACATCCGCGAAGTCGACCCGGCCTCGCTGCTGTTGACCGGGCTGACCCGGGACGGCGTGTACCTGGTCGAGGGCGGCGAGATCGTCGGCGCGGTGAACAACTTCCGCTTCAACGAGTCGCCTGTCGCGGTGCTCGGCCGCGCGAGCGAGGCAGGCGTCACCGAGCGCACCCTCTCGCGCGAGTGGGGCGACTACTTCCCGCTCACCGCGATGCCGGCACTGCGCGTTCCGGACTTCAACATGAGCTCGGTCAGCCCCGGCGTGTGACACGGCGGTCCGAACCGGCCCGGCGCACGACACGGGCGGGCCGGTCCGGACGCAGCCGCCCACGCGGCCGGCCACCACCGCCCACACGGCCCGCCCCCGGCGCCCGCCGACCGGCGACCGGTGTCCGGCCGGATCCGCGGGCGGGCCGCCCCACTAGACTCGGCCCGTACCTCCGCGGCCGTCGCAACCACGCCGGCCCCTGCCCGTACCTCGTCGAACCCCTCGTCCGCCCCGGTCGAGCCCTTGTCGAACCGTCGAATCCCACCGACCCGAACCACAGGAACCCCCGATGACACGCCTCGGCGACTCCGTCGCACGTGCCGGCAGGCTGCTGGCGCAGGACCTCTCCTCCGACTCCGCCGTGGAGCAGCTGCTCACCGAGACGACCGCGAGGCGCGGTCTGGATCTGACGGATCTCTCGGCCGACGAGCAGGCCGCTCTGATCGCCGCGCGCACGGTGGACGTGCTGCCCGGAGTGGAGCAGCTGGCCGCCCGCATCGAGCGGCGCCGCTCCGAGGGCACCGGCCTGCGGGTGAAGCTGGGGGTGGACCCGACCGGTTCGGACATGCACCTGGGCCACGCGGTCCCGGTGCTCACCCTGAGTCGCTTCCAGCGCATGGGCCACGAAGTCGTCCTGATCATCGGGGACTTCACCGCCAAGATCGGCGATCCGTCCGGGCGTACGGCCGAGCGGCCTCCGCTCACCGACGAGGACATCGCTCAGAACATGGCGACCTACAAGGAGCAGGTCCGGCCCTTCCTCGACTTCGAGCAGGTCCGTTTCGCGCAGAACAGCGAGTGGCTCGGCCCGTACACCTTCCCTGAGCTGCTGGGGCTGCTCTCCCAGGTGCCGGTCTCCCAGCTGCTCCAGCGCGACGACTTCCGCACCCGGCTCGCCGAGGGTTCGGGGCTGACGATGTCGGAGCTGCTGTACCCGGTGGCGCAGGCGCTGGACTCGGTGGCACTGGAGAGCGACGTCGAGCTCGGCGGCGCCGACCAGCTGCTCAATCTCCAGATGGGCCGCAAGCTGATGGAGTTGCGCGGGCAGACCCCCCAGCTGGTGGTCACCAACGCGCTGATCGAGGGCACCGACGGCACCGGCGCCAAGATGTCCAAGTCCAAGGACAACTACGTCGGTCTGCGGTCCACCGCCGAGGACGTCTTCGGGAAGATCATGTCCATCCCGGACCGGCTGATCGAGCCCTACCTCAAGGCCTGGACCGAGTGGTCCGACGAGGAGGTCGCGCTCGCCCTCCGGCGGGTGGCGGAGCGGGATCTGCACCCGATGGACCTGAAGAAGATCCTTGCGGGCGAGGTCGTGTCGGTGCTCTTCGACGTACCGAGTGCGATGAAGGCCCGTGCGGGCTTCGTCGCACAGTTCTCCAAGAAGTCCTTCGGCGACGTCGGCACGCTGCCCACCGTCGACGCGTCCGTGTACGGCGCCGAGGGCGTCGCCGCCGTGCTGGCGCGGGTGCTGGAGTTCGTGCCCAGCGCCTCGGCCGCACGGCGACTGGCCAAGCAGAACGCGCTGCGCGTGGTCGTCGAGGCCGCCGAAGGGCAGCAGACGGCCGTGCTCTCGGAGAGCGACGCGCTGCGCCCGCTGGCCGAGGTCGTGCGGGAGAAGCTGGCCGAGTCCGGGGCGTCCGGCTCGGTCTACCTCAAGGCCGGGCGCAAGTTGGCCGAGATCACCGGCCTCTGAGCCCGCAAGCCGACGCCTCCGAGCCGGCGGGCCGGCGCACGGCGACCGGAGCGAGACACGGCAGCGGCCGGTCCCCTGACGCGGGGGCCGGCCGCTGCCGTGTGTGCCGGGGGGCGGGGCTCAGGTTCTCCTGCCGCCGTCGCCGCCGCGTTTCATCGAGGCGTACAGCGGCGCGCCGAGCGCGACCACGAGGACCGCTCCGCCGAGTTGCAACGCGTGTCTGATCCAGTCGATGCCCTTGGTGTTGTCCACGCCGATCCATCCGGCCACCAGGTTTCCCAACAGGCTTCCGATCATTCCGAAGATGACCGTCAACCACAGCGGAATGCCCTGCTTGCCGGGAAGGATCGCGCGGGCCAGCACGCCGAGGATGAGCCCGACGATGATCGCCCACAACCAGCTCATGACGCCTCCGTCTCATGCGCACCCTGCGCGGCCTTCAGGCTGCTTCGCGCCACCGCCAGGCGCACCGCGACGTGAGCCGAACGCGTGAACGCACCCGCCCGGACCTGGGCGGGACCGGCCGCGCACCGAGGCGTACCGTGGGGGTCGTCAAGGGGTGGTGGTGACGGTGAGCAGACGGCACGAACCAGAGGTCTTCCGGATCAGCGGAGCGCGTCGCGGCCTGTCGGAGGATGTGCGCGGCAGGGAGCGGCGGTATGTCGTCTCGATGCTGGCGCGCACCCTCTCGGTGCTGCTGACGGTCGCGCTGTGGAACGTCTCGCGGCCGCTGGCCGTGGTGATGCTGGCCCTCGGGGTGGTGCTCCCGTACATCGCCGTGGTGATCGCCAACGCGGGGCGGGAGAACTCCCCCGCCATCCCGTCCTCGCTGCTGGGCGCGCCCTCCAGGCCCCGGCTCGGTGCGGGCGCCGACACTCCGGCGGAACGACCCCCCGAGCCGACCGGCGAGCGGTCCCGGCAGGGGGCCGGCGGAGGACCTGCCGAACCGCCCGGTCGGACCCCGGGGCCCGACGGGCCCGCTGCGGCGCACGGACCGGGCGCGCCTTCGAACGGGCCCTGAGCCGGGGGAAGTTGACGAAGGGTCATCGCGCCGGGCGCACACTGCACCGGGGCGGCGATTCGGGAGGTTGCGGTCACCGGCGCGGCGATGCCGTGCGATACTTCTAGCGCGCTCCGCATCCCCCGTCGGAGCGACCGAACGACGCCGGGCAGCTCCCCCCGTGGCTGCCCGGCGTCGTCATGTCCCGGCGCGGTTCGCCCCCGTGCACATGTTTGGATGGGGCGCGTGACGACTGAGGACACCGCCATCTGCTCCGCCAAGGGCTGCCGCCTCCCCGCGGTGTGGGTGCTCGCCTGGAACAACCCCAAGCTGCACACCCCGGACCGCCGGAAGACCTGGCTCGCCTGCGAGGACCACCGCGAGCATCTGTCGAACTTCCTGGATCTGCGCGGCTTCCTCAAGGATGTCGTCACCCTCGAGGAGTGGCACGACTCAGCCGCCGATGGCTGACATCGGGCGGTCCGGCTGCACGAAGGAGGGGTCGTCGATGCCGGCCCCGGCCTTCTTGCCCCACATCGCGGTCCGCCACAGAGCGGCGACCTCCGCGTCCTGCGCGCCGCCGCGCAGCGCGCCCCGCAGATCCGACTCCTCGGTGGCGAACAGGCAGGTGCGGACCTGCCCGTCGGCGGTCAGCCGGGTGCGGTCGCAGGCCCGGCAGAACGGTCTGGTCACGGAGGCGATGACGCCCACGGTGTGCGGGCCGCCGTCCACGGTCCAGCGCTCGGCGGGCGCCGAACCGCGCTGTCTGCTGCCCTCGTTGTCGAGGGTGAAGCGGGTACGGAGCGAGGCCAGGATGTGCTCGGCGGTGATCATGCCCTCGCGCTGCCAGCCGTGCTGGGCGTCCAGCGGCATCTGCTCGATGAACCGCAGCTCGTACTCGTGCTCGATCGCCCAGGCGAGCAGATCGGGTGCCTCGGTGTCGTTGAGACCGGGCATCAGCACCGCGTTGACCTTGACCGGGGTGAGCCCGGCCTCCTTTGCCGCGGCGAGCCCGCGCAGCACGTCGGCGTGGCGCTTGCGGCGGGTCATCCGACGGAAGACCTCGGGGTCGAGCGTGTCGAGGGAGACGTTGACCCGGTCGAGCCCCGCGGCGGCGAGGGCGGTCGCGGTGCGCTCCAGCCCGATGCCGTTGGTCGTCAGCGAGAGCTTCGGACGGGGCGAGAGCGCGGCGCACCGCTCGACGATCGAGACCAGTCCGGGGCGCAGCAGCGGCTCTCCCCCGGTGAACCTGACGTCCCTCACGCCCAGCTCGGCCACCGCGATATCCACCAGCCGGACGATCTCGTCGTCGGTGAGCAGCTCGGGCTTGGCGAGCCACTGCAGCCCCTCCTCGGGCATGCAGTAGGTGCAGCGCAGATTGCAGCGGTCGGTCAGCGAGACCCTCAGGTCGGTGGCGACCCGGCCGTAGGTGTCCAGCAGCATCCGGAGTCAGCCTCCCAGCAGTTCGTCGCGCCTCTTGCTTCCGACAGTACGCCAGCCCGCCGACATTCAACAGATCGTTGAACTCGATTGTGTACCGCCACGCGTTGCCTTTTGATCTCGTTTTGACCGAGCTCTTGTAGCACGTTTATCGCCGTCGATACGTTCCAGCGATCACCCGAACGTGAACTCCGTTATCCGAACGGGTGGTTGATGACCAGCGCTCACTGAAGGAGATCTACATGGGTTTGAGCCCCCTGTCCGGAAGACGCCGCTTCATTGCGGTTCCTGCCGGTCTCGCTCTCACCGTCTCGCTGGGTCTGCTGCCCAGCGCCAGCGGCGCCCTCGCCAAGGACGACGCCCCCAAGGACGGTCCGCAGCTGTCGTACGTCGTCAACACCGACGCGGGCGCGAGTGCGGTCAAGAAGGCCAAGAAGGCCGTGAAGAAGGCCGACGGCACCGTCGTCAACGCCTTCAAGGACATCGGCGTCGTCGTCGCCCACTCCAAGAACCCGGACTTCGCCGCCGAGGTCCGCGCGGTCAAGGGCATCGACTCGGCGGGGGCCACCCGTACGGCCCCGATCAAGACGGCCGCCACCACCGACGTCGGCAAGCCGGAGTACCTGAACTCCGCGCAGCAGCGCCGGAGCGCCCAGAGCGCCGACAGCGGCGAGGAGCCGCTGGAGTCCATGCAGTGGGCGCTCCCGCAGATCAAGGCCGACCAGGCGCACAAGGTCGACCAGGGCAGCAAGGACGTCACCGTCGCCGTGATCGACACCGGCGTCGACGACACCCACCCCGACCTGGCGCCGAACTTCGCCGCCGACAAGTCGGCCAACTGCGTGGGCGGCAACGCCGACACCTCCAAGGGCGCCTGGCGTCCGTACGCCGACGGCAGCTACCACGGCACGCACGTGGCCGGCATCATCGCCGCCGCGCGCAACGGCCAGGGCATCGCCGGTGCGGCCCCGGGCGTCTCGGTCTCCTCCATCAAGGTGAGCGAGCCGGGCGACAGCTGGTTCTACACCGAGGCTGTCGTCTGCGCCTTCATGTTCGCCGCCGACAAGGGCGTCGACATCACCAACAACAGCTACTACGTCGACCCGTGGATGTTCACCTGCACCGACGACCCCGACCAGCAGGCGCTGGTGGAGGCCGTCACCAGGTCGATGAAGTACGCCCAGGGCAAGGGCACCGCCCACGTCACCTCGGCCGGCAACAGCAACTTCGACCTGGCCGCGAAGACGATCAAGGACGACTCCAGCCCGAACGACTCCACCCCGGTGGAGCGCGAGATCGACCCGACGGTCTGCCCGGATCTGCCCACCCAGGTGGAGGGCACCATCTCGGTCAGCTCCACCGGTTCGCAGAAGCTGAAGTCCTACTTCTCCAACTACGGTTCGGGCCAGATCGACCTGGCCGCGCCCGGCGGTGACGGGCGCTACCAGACCCCGGACGCCCCGGCGAAGAACGGCGGCATCCTCTCCACGATGCCCGACGGCGAGTACGCCTTCCTGCAGGGCACCTCGATGGCCGGCCCGTACGTGGCCGGTGTCGCGGCGCTGCTGAAGAGCAAGGACTCCGAGGTCTCTCCGCAGGAGCTGGCGTGGCGGCTGAAGGCCCAGGCCATCAGCACCCCGTGCCCGGAGGAGTACGACCCGAGCGGTGACGGTGAGTTCGCGGCCGAGTGCGTCGGCACCGAGCACGTCAACAGCTTCTACGGCTACGGCATCGTCGACGCCCACAAGGCCGTGACGAAGTAGCCACCGCGCCGAGCGGCCGGGCGGGCACCAACACCCGTGCCGGACAGGGCGGTTGAGCGGCGGGGGTCGGACCACTGACGGTCCGGCCCCCGTCGTCGTCCCCGCACCGCGGACGACCGGCGCCACCGTCCGCCGCGCGCCGCCCTGCCCGCGGCCTCCGCCGCTGGTCACCGGCCGGGCGCGCTACTCCCCCGCCGTGCCGCCCTGCTGACGGGGCGTGAGGCGGCGGGAGTGGTCAACGGGCCGCGGCGCGGGGAGTGTCAGAGCCGGCCCGTATCCTCTGTGACCATGCTCGAAGACCACACGGCAGCCGCCCCGCTCTTCCCCGCGCAGCAGACTGCCGCCGCGCGGACGTGGCCCTCCGGCTATCCGGACGGATACGCGGTGGTGGACGTCGAGACCACCGGCCTGGCCCGCGACGACCGCATAGTCTCCGCCGCCGTCTACCGGCTGGACGCCAGGGGCGAGGTGGAGGACCACTGGTACACCACCGTCAATCCGCAGCGCGACCCCGGGCCGACCTGGATTCACGGCCTCACCTCCGAAGTCCTCGCCGACGCGCCGCTGTTCGGCGAGATCGCCGAGGATTTCGCCGAGCGTCTGAAGGACCGTGTGCTGGTCGCGCACAACGCCGTCTTCGACTGGACGATGATCTCCAGGGAGTTCGCCCGCGCCGACCGCGTCGCCCCGGTCCGGCAGCGGCTGTGCACCATCGCTCTCGCCAAGCAGCTCGACCTCCCGCTGCCCAACCACAAGTTGGAGTCGCTCGCCGCCCACTACGGCGTGCAGCAGCGCCGCGCGCACCACGCGCTGGACGACGCCCGGGTGCTCGCCGAGGCGTTCCGCCCGAGCCTGCGGCTCGCCGCGCGCCAGAGCGTCCGGCTGCCGCTGCTGGCGTGTCAGCCGCTCACCGAGTGGAACGACACCCCCTCCGCTGCGGGCTCCACCCGCGGCGGATACGCCCCCCGCACCTGGCGCCCGGCCCGCAGACGCCCCGCCTGCCCGTACCCCAACCCCGGCAGATACGCGCCGGGCGGCACTCTGGTGCAGGGGATGCGGGTGGCCTTCTCGGGCGACACCTCGGTCGACCGCGAGCTGCTGGAGGACCGTGCGGTCGAGGCCGGCCTGCATGTGGCGACGAGCGTCTCGCGGCTGACGAGTCTGCTGGTGACCAACGACCCGGAGGCCGGCACCTCCAAGGTGAGCAAGGCGCTCGCCTTCGGCACCCCGGTGATCGACGAGACCGCGTTCAGCCACCTCCTGAGAGACGTGGCCCCCGCGCCGTCGCGCTGACCGGCGTCGCGATAACGTCGAAGCGTGTACCGCTTCCTGTTGTCCCGGCAGTGGGTGATCCTCACTCTGGTCGCTCTCGTGCTGATGCCTGCGATGGTCGAGCTCGGGTTCTGGCAGTACCACCGCCACCAGGAGCGGGTCGCGCACAACGACCGCATCGCCGCCAGCCTGTCCGCCGACCCCGTGCCGGTCGACGAGCTGACCGGCACGGACGGCGAGGTCACCGACCGGGAGCGGTACCGCGCGGTCACCGCCACCGGCACCTACGACACCGAGCACGAGGTGGTGGTGCGCCGCCGCACCGCCGAGGACGGCCAGAGCATCGGCTACTTCGTGCTCACCCCGCTGGTCCGCGAGGACGGCACCGCGCTGCTGGTCAACCGCGGCTGGGTGACCTCGGGCGCCAGCCAGACCGCCTTCCCCGAGGTGCCCGCGGCGCCGAAGGGCGAGGTGACGCTCTCCGGCCGGCTGATGCCCGACGAGACCGAGGCCGGCAGCGGCATCAAGGACCGCGCGGGGCTGCCCGAGCGCCAGGTCATGCTGATGAACAGCGAGCAGCAGGCGAAGGCGACCGGGCTGCCGGTGCTGCGCGGCTACCTCCAGCTGACCGGCACCGACCCCGCCCCCGCGCGCGGCGAGACGGCACAGCCCGTGCCGGAGCCGGACCACAGCGGTATCGGCGCGCACATGGCGTACGCGGTGCAGTGGTGGCTGTTCGTCGCGGCGGTTCCGGTCGGCTGGTTCGTGCTCTTCCGCCGCGAGGTGCGCGACCGCACCGCGGCGGCCGTCCCGGCCTCCGGCCCGAGCCCGGCCGGCGGCGACGACCGCCCGCAGCAGCGTGTGCCGGACGAAAGCGCCGAGCAGCGCACCGAGGGCGGCCCCTCGCTCGCCGCACGGGCGGGCGGCACGGCAGACTGAGTCCATGGATCTTGGACTGAAGGACAGGGCGTACATCGTCACCGGCGCCAGCCGCGGGCTGGGTTACGCGGTCGCCGAGCAACTGGTCGCCGACGGCGCGAAGGTCGTCGTCAGCAGCCGTACCGAGGAGGCGGCCTCCGATGCCGCCGCGCGGCTGGGCGGGGGTGCGGTGGGCATCGCCGCCGACAACGGCGACCCGGCCACGGCCGGACGGTTGACGGACGCGGCACTCGCACACTTCGAGCGGCTCGACGGTGTGCTCATCAGCGTCGGCGGTCCGCCCGCCGGCCCCGCCGAGGCGATCACCGACGAGCAGTGGGAGACGGCCTTCGAGTCGGTCTTCCTCGGCGCGGTACGGCTCGCGCGGGCCGCCGCCGAGCGGCTCGGCGAGGGAGGGGTGATCGGGTTCGTGCTCTCCTCCTCGGTCACCGAGCCGGTGCCGGGGCTGACCGTGTCCAACGGGCTGCGGCCGGGCCTGGCCGGCTTCGCCAAGTCCCTGGCGAACGAGCTCGGCCCGCGCGGCATCCGTGTCGTCGGGCTGCTGCCCTCGCGCATCGACACCGATCGCGTGCGGGAGCTGGACGCGCTCTCCGGGGACGCCGCGGCCTCCCGCGAGCGCAACGAGGCGCAGATCCCGCTGCGCCGCTACGGCACCCCGGAGGAGTTCGGCCGGGCCGGTGCCTTCCTGCTCTCCCCCGCCGCTTCGTACCTCACCGGCACCATGCTGGCGGTCGACGGCGGCGCGCAGCACCGCATCTGAGGACGCGGGGCTGCGTAGCCCCGACCGGGGTCTGTCGTTCGGGTCCCGACGGGGTCGGCCCGAGCCCGGCGAATGCCCGAACGACAGGCCCTAGTTGACGCGGCTGGGCCGGTGCCGCACCGAGCTCAGACGGATCTCGGCGGGGAGTTCGCCCACGTCCGCGGAGGTGCGGGCGTGCTCCAGCACCTCCTGCTCCAGGCGGTGCACCACCTCGTCGGGCACGGCGTGCTCGTCCAGCACCACCCGCATCCGCACCGACGGGTCGCTTCGTTTGCCCACCAGCGTCACCCGTGCTCGGGAGACGCCGTCCAGCGCGGCGGCCTCCGAACCCATCACCTGCTCCAGGGCCCGTCCGCGCAGCACCGCCCCCGGGCCGTGGCCCGAGGACTCGTCGTCGCCGGAGACCGCGAGTTCGCCGGCCCGCCGGCGGCGCAGCTGGGAAAGCGCCAACCACAGTGCGATCAGGGTCAGCAGTGCCAGCGCCCCGATGACCACCGGCCACCACCAGCCCTGGTCCCGCCACTGGGTGCGGTCCGCGCCGGTGAGCACCACTTCCTGCGGTCTGCTCCAGGCCCATCCGGAGGGCATGCCGAAACCCCAGCGGTTGGGCAGGTCCAGCGCCCCGACGAGGGCGCTGAGCCCGAGCAGCAGCAGCACCAGCCCCAACAGGGCGAGCAACAGGCGGTTCAAGGTTCTCAGCACCGTGGATCCCTCACTGCTTGGGCCGGTGGACCCGTACGTCCAGCCGCGGCTCTCGGGCCAGCCCCAGCTCTTGTACGCCGTCCTGCAGGGCCGTGGTCAATTCGCCGCGTACGGCGTCCAGTTCACCGAAGTGCGCCTCCGCGCGGGCGCGCACGCCGGAGCGGCGCACCTTCACCGAGGCGCTGCGCACTCCGTTGACCTCCATCGCACGGTCCCGCAGCACCAGGGCCGCGGCGTTGCGTTCGACGGCGGCACGCACCCGGGGCTCGCCCCGCATGGTCAGTACCGAGCGCAGTCCCGGCGTCAGCGCGAGCACCAGCAGCCAGAGACCCAGCAGCAGCGCGAGGATCGCCGCGATGATCACCACGGTGTCGTCGAGGCGGCGCGAGGACAGCTCGTCGGCGAGATTGCGGCGCCAGCTCGCGGCGTCGGAGCCCGCGCGCACCCGCACGATGTCGTACAGGAGCAGCGCGCAGGCGACGAGCGCCAGCAGGCTCGCGAGGAGCGCCGGCAGTCTGCGGGCGGACCAGAAGCGTCCACCGCCGCCGTCCTCGCGTCCGCGCTGGACCGGTTGGTAGGGGGCGCCGTCGACCCGCGGCGACGGCGCCGGGGGCGCACTGTCGGAGGCGTTCTTCTCCAGGGTGGGCACAGGCCCCGTGCTGTCGTGGCTCACCGCACTCGCTCCGTCCCTTCGCCGTTGAGATGGACAGAGTGGAGGCGTTGGACCTCGACCACCACCTCGCAGGCCGTCATCCCCGCCAGTTCACCCAGTCGTGCGCTGACGACGCGCCGTACGGCGGCGCACTGGGCGCCGATGTCGGACGGATAGCCGAGCTCCACGGCGACACGCACCCGCGCCTGTCCGCCCTGGTTGTCGTGGTCCGGCAGCCGTCGTACGGATGCGGCCGCGTGCGGGGCGTGCGCGCCCACCGCACGACGGCCGGGGTCCCTGCGCAGCGCCTCGTGGGCTGCCTGAGCGGCGATCTTGGCCACCACGCGGTCGTCGAACCGCAGAGAGCCCCGCTCGGGTGCGCCGACCGTCTGCTGAGACGACATTTCCTAGCTCCGCCGCCCGTTGTCGCGGGCACGGAGGAGGTCGGACGGCTCCAGATCGCCGTCGGCGATCCTGCCGGCGAGAAACCCGATGGCACCCAACGCCGCCACCAGCAGAAAGGCACCGAAGCCGCCAAAGTACCCGGCGAAGCCCAGGGCCATTCCCGTGATCAGACCGATCACAGCCATACTCATCTTGCGCTCCCTCAGTCGACGCCCCGCCGGGCACCCTGGTGTCCACGCGGTGCAGTGCGCCGCGTGCCGTGCCTGCCGCGGTGGACGCACCGCGGCACTCGCTCAGTCAGTCACTGCAGACGCCGGTCGGAGTCGTCCTCGTCGTCCTCGTCGGGCAGCTTGACGTCGTCGACCGCGATGTTGACCTCGACGACCTCGAGGCCGGTCATCTGCTGGACCGCGCTGATGACTTCCTTGCGCACGGTGTTGGCGACGTCGACGATCGACACCCCGTACTCGACGACCAGTTGGAGGTCGAGCGCGGTCTGGGTGTCGCCGACCTCGGCCTTCACCCCGCGGCTCACCGCCTTGCCGCTGCCGGGCACCTTGTCGCGCACGGCTCCGAAGGTGCGCGAGAGCCCGCCACCCATCTCGTGGACACCGTCCACGTCTCGGGCCGCCATGCCGGCGATCTTCTCCACCACGCCGTCGGCGATGGTGGTCTGGCCACGGTTGGCGGCGCTGTTGGCGTTGTTGGAGGCCCCTCGGCGTCCTGCCTGAAGGGTCTTGTTGTCGCTGACTTCCTTGGACGCGGCGGAGGTCTCGGACATCTGCTGCACCCCTTTCCCGCTTCGGCTCAGGGCGTCCGGCAAACCCCGGACGGAGCGGCACGGCCGCTCCCGGCTCACGCTAGCGGCGGGTCGGTGGAGGCGCGCGGCGCGAGTGAGCCATCCGGGTAGCGGCCTCTGCCGCCCCGGACACGGCTGTGCCCCCGACCCACGGGCCGGGGGCACAGCGGTGGGCCGGGGGGACTACTCGCCGCCGCCCACCAGGTCCTGCAACCGCCTTGCCTGGGCGGCACGTTCAGCGGCGGGCTGCTGCTCGAAGGGGCGGTCCACGGCGCCGGCCAGGAGCGCCTTGGTCTCGATCACGGCGTCGCGCGGGGCGGCGAGCAGTGCCGCCGTGAGGTCCTCGGTGGCGGCGGCAAGATCGGCCGCGGGCACCACGACGTTCGCCAGGCCGATCCGCTCCGCCTCTTCGGCACGCACGAAACGGCCCGTCGCGCAGATCTCCAGCGCGCGGGCGTATCCGACGTGGCGCACCAGCGGGTGGGTACCGGTGAGGTCCGGGACCAGACCGAGACTGGTCTCCTTCATGGCGAACTGGACGTCGTCCGCGCAGACCCGCAGATCGCAGGAGAGTGCCAACTGGAAACCGGCGCCGATCGCGTGCCCCTGGACCGCGGCGATGGTGACGAGGTCGTTCCGGCGCCACCAGAGGAAAGCCTCCTGGTAGCCGGCGATGACGCGTTCGATCTCCTCGACCGGGCCCTTGCCCATGGTGAGGAAGGAAGCCTCGCCGTCGAAGCCCTCGGGCGTGAACGCCTGGCGGTCCAGTCCGGCGGAGAAGGACTTGCCCTCGCCGCGCAGCACCACCACGCGAACGCTTCCGGGCAGCAGCTGCCCGGCTTCCACCAGCGCCCTCCACATCGCGGGCGACTGGGCGTTGCGCTTCTCGGGGCGAGTGAGCGTCACCGTGGCGACGGCGTCATCCACCGTGAGGCGAACGCCTTCCTTGTCGAGCAGAGTCATGAGCCCTCCGGTGGTTACTCATCAGTTAAGTGACTGAAGAGTAACCA
Source organism: Streptomyces sp. XM4193 (assembly GCF_023072595.1). Taxonomy (GTDB): domain Bacteria; phylum Actinomycetota; class Actinomycetes; order Streptomycetales; family Streptomycetaceae; genus Streptomyces. The sequence continues at coordinate 878,247 of NZ_JALLGK010000002.1, read as the reverse complement.
CCAGCGGGCGGCATACGAAAGTCTGCTCAGGACGTGGTCTTCTTGCCCCGCGTCGCACCGCCGCGACCGCGGAGGGTCACGCCGGCCTCACTGAGCATCCGGTGCACGAAGCCGTAAGACCTGCCGGTCTCCTCGGCCAGTGCGCGGATACTCGCACCGGAGTCGTATTTCTTCTTCAGGTCAGCCGCGAGCTTGTCGCGCGCGGCGCCGGTTACCCGGCTGCCCTTCTTCAGAGTCTCGGCCACCCGTGCCTCCTCGTGGGAAGTGCGCTCTGGACTCTCATGATCACCCCTTCCCGGCAGTCTGGCCACCCATTCGACAAGGTCTTGGACGGCCGCTTGCCGACGGGACGGGCGGTGCGGACGGCTACACGAGAGGCGCGATGGACGGTCGTCGGGGCCGCGCCGGACCGGCTGAACAATCGTTTCAGCAGGTCAGCGGCGTCACGACGGGCGGCGGGTGGGTTCGAGCAGGGCAGCCGGAGAGGGCACGCGGGGACCGCGGGAACCTCGCAGCCGCCTCGCCGGGGTGCCAGAAGGTCTCACTCAGATGATGGATCTTCACTGGACCGAATGATCCGCAACGAGTCCTCAACGCACCTCGGCCGCGCCCGCCGGTGGTGCTCCGCGGGCGCGGCCGAGGGCTCGGGTGCGAGCGGGCGGGTCAGGCGAGCGCGACCAGGTCCGCGTAGTCCTGGCCCCACAGGTCCTCGACACCGTCGGGCAGCAGGATGATCCGCTCGGGAGAGAGCGCGTCAACGGCTCCCTCGTCGTGGGAGACCAGGACGACGGCGCCGCTGAAGGTGCGCAGCGCGCCGAGGATCTCCTCGCGGCTGGCCGGGTCGAGGTTGTTGGTCGGCTCGTCGAGCAGCAGGACGTTCGCCGAGGAGACGACCAGTGAGGCCAGTGCCAGCCGGGTCTTCTCACCGCCGGAGAGCACACCGGCGGGCTTGTCGACGTCGTCGCCGGAGAAGAGGAAGGAACCGAGCACCTTCCGCACGTGCACCAGGTCCAGGTCGGGCGCCGAGGAGCGCATGTTCTCCAGGACGGTGCGGTCGGGGTCGAGCGTCTCGTGCTCCTGCGCGTAGTAGCCGAGCTTGAGGCCGTGGCCCTCGATGACGCGGCCGGTGTCCGGCTTCTCGACCCCGGCCAGGAGCCGCAGCAGCGTCGTCTTGCCCGCGCCGTTGAGGCCGAGGATGACCACACGGGAGCCTCGGTCGACCGCCAGACCGACATCGGTGAAGATCTCCAACGAGCCGTAGGACTTGGAGAGGTCCTCGGCCATCAGCGGGGTCTTGCCGCAGGGCGCGGGATCGGGGAAGCGGATCTTGGCGACCTTGTCGGAACGGCGCTCGGCCTCCAGTCCGGAGAGCAGCCGCTCGGCGCGCTTGGCCATGTTCTGCGCGGCGACGGCCTTGGTGGCCTTGGCGCGCATCTTGTCGGCCTGGGAGTTGAGGGCCGCGGCCTTCTTCTCGGCGTTGGCACGCTCGCGCTTGCGCCGCTTCTCGTCGGCCTCGCGCTGGATCTGGTACTGCCGCCAGCCCATGTTGTACTGGTCGATCTGCGCGCGGTTGGCGTCCAGGTAGAAGACCTTGTTGACGACCGTCTCGACCAGGTCGATGTCGTGGGAGATGACCACCAGACCACCGCGGTAGGTCTTCAGGAAGTCGCGCAGCCACACCACGGAGTCGGCGTCCAGGTGGTTGGTCGGCTCGTCGAGCAGCAGGAAGTCCGCGTCCGAGAAGAGGATGCGGGCCAGCTCGACTCGGCGGCGCTGACCGCCGGAGAGAGTGTGCAGCGGCTGGCCCAGCACCCGCTCCGGCAGCCCCAGACTCGCGGAGATGGTGGCGGCCTCGGCCTCGGCGGCGTATCCGCCCTTGGTCAGGAACTCGGTCTCCAGGCGCTCGTACTTGCGCATGGCGCGCTCGCGGGTGGCGCCCTGGCCGGTGGACATCCGGGTCTCGTTCTCCCGCATCCGGCGGATGACGTCGTCCAGTCCGCGCGCGGAGAGGATGCGGTCGCGGGCGAGGACGTCGAGGTCGCCGGTGCGCGGGTCCTGCGGCAGATAGCCGACCTCGCCGCTGCGGGTGATGGCGCCGCCGGCGGGATTGCCCTGGCCGGCGAGGCACTTGGTGAGCGTGGTCTTGCCGGCGCCGTTGCGGCCGACCAGGCCGATGCGGTCGCCGCGGGAGATGCGGAAGGTGGCGGACTCGATCAGGACGCGGGCGCCCGCACGCAGTTCGACGCCGGTGGCGGTGATCACGAAAATCTCCTGGACAGGATGAAGGGACGAGGCAGGCAGACAGCGCGCACCGCGGACACCGATCGGCGCCGCGGTGGGGGTACCTCGTCAGCTAGTGCAGGAGTGAGTAGGCCATGCGGCCAGTCTAGCCACTGCGTGCAAGCCGCCGTGCCCCCGCGGTGGCGCCCCGCCGCCCGTGAGGCGTGGCGAGGCGCGGAGCCGTCAGGCGCCGCCGGTGTGGACCTGGAACGCCGCCCGCCGTACCGCCCTGGCCATGGCCGGGTCCGGGTGAGCGGCGGCGAGCGCGACCAGCACCTGGACGGTGCGGGGGTGGCCGGTGGCGCGCACCTCGTCCAGCAGCTGCGCCACGGAGTTCTGCACGGCCGACTCCAGGTGGTCCACCAGCAGGCCGTTCTCCCCGTGGTCGGCGACGGCGGCGGCGGTGTCGACCCACAGCCAGGTGGCTTCCTCGCGGGTGAGCGGTCCGCCGCCGGCGAGCTCGTCGGGATCGGCGCCCTCCTGCTCGGCGATCCACAGCAGGGCGTACGGACGGAGCACCGGCTCGGTGTCCACCACCGCGCGCACGGCCGACTCCGCGGGCGCACCGACCACGCGCAGCGCCTCGAACGCCAGGGCCCGCACGAGCGCGTCCTCGCCGCGCGCGGCGTCCAGCAGCTCGGCGACGGCGGGCGCGGTGGGCCTGGCCGCGAGCCAGGCGCGGTACTCGTCCCGGGCCGGGCCGGGGCTGAGCCGTACGCAGCCGCGGAGCATGTCCTCGGCGGGCTGCTCGATGTTGCCGACCGGGCTCAGCGCGGCGACGCAGATCTGCTCCAGCTTGACCCACACCGCCCAGTTCCCGAGCGGGGTCAGGACGGCCTGGTTGACCGAGCCGGGGTCGTGGCAGCGGGTGAGGGCACCGACCGAGGCGAGTCCGTCGAGCGCCCAGTCCAGCAGGGCGTTCAGCTCGCCCGGCGTCGGCAGCTCGGGCACGTCGCCGGGCGCCGCGCGTTCGGTGCGCAGCTCGGCGATCCGCTGGGTCAGCAGTTCCAGGAGGGTCAGTTCGGTGACCGGGCCGGAGGAGAGGTGCATGACCGACAGGAACTGCGGAGCGGCCACCACCACGTCGCCCACCAGCACCGAACTGGCCTCGGCGGGTGCCGGATAGACCAGGGACCAGGCGTCGAAGAGCGCGACCCAGCCGCGCAGCACCGCCGAACGGTCGCGGTCCCAGGCGTGCAGCCGCCAGCCGGGGCGCGCCGCGTCCTCGTGCAGCTCGATCAGGCCGGCGAGCCGGGCCCGGTCCCAGTGCTGGGCGAGCTGCTCCTCGGGCATCCGCAGGTCCCCGGCGGCCTGTGCGGCCACGGTGAGCGGGGAGATCCCGGAGGCGGCGGCCCAGCGGGCGAGGCGTACGTCGTTGGCCAGGGCAGCGCGCGCCTGCTGCGCGAGCTGCTCGCGCGGAGCCAGGGACGCGGGTGGTCGCGGGGCGGGCCGGGCACGGCTGCCGGCCACCGAGCGACGGGCGGCGGCAACCGCCTGCCGGGGTACAAGGCTCAGTCTGGTGTCTCGCGGAGTACGGGACGTCACGGTGGCAGTCTTCCTGGTGACCCGCCAAAAGCCCAAACCGCACCCACGTTCCCGTGCCGGACGCGGGGCGCCCCGCGGTGTGCGGGGCGCGGGCCGCTACATCAGCGGGGTCAGGAAGCGGCGCAGCGTCTCCTCGTAACCTTCCTGGTCAGCGTTCCAGGAGGCGGCGTGAGTGGCGTCGGGGAAGACGTCGAGCGTGACCAACTCCGGTCGTGCCGCGGCGAATTGGCGCGCGGTCGACCAGTCGGCGATCGGATCGTCCCGGCCCTGGAGGACAAGAGTGGGAACGGTCAGCCAGGACGGGTCGGCGAGCCGGTCGAGCCGCTCCGGGTCGAGCGCGGCGCGGGCCCTGGCGGCACGCACGGCGAGCGGCAGCAGCGGCCCGGGCACGCGCCGGGCGACCAGCGCACGGACCGCGGCGCGCCAGTCCAGCAACGGCGAGTCCAGCACGAGGCCGCTGATGTGCGCGCGCAGCGCGGAGTGGGCGGCGGCGTGCAGCGCCATGGAGGCGCCGGTCGACCAGCCGTGGAGCACGATGCGGTTGGCGCCGTGGCGTACGGCGTAGCGCATCGCGGCGTCCAGGTCGCGCCATTCGGTGGCACCCAGATGACCGATGCCGTCGGGGCTGCGCGGCGCGCCGGCGTCGCCGCGGTGACAGGGGGCGAGGACCGGGGTCTGCATCCGGTCCAGCAGCGGCATGGCCACCATCGGGTGCTCCCGGGTGGTGCCGAGGCCGTGGACGGTCAGGACCCAGGTGTCGCGGGTGCCGGGCAGGAACCAGGCGGGCAGCGTGCCGAGCTCGCCGGGCACCTCGACCTCGGCGTACGGCAGGTCCAGGGCGTCGCCGGGGTTGCCGGCGAAGACCTGCGGGGTCATCCGGACCCGGGTGCCGGGGCGCAGCTCCCCGCTGTCCACCCGCTCCAGGCGGCGACGCAGGGTGTCGGGGGTGGGGCCGGTGCCCAGCACCTCGCCGACGGCGGCACGGCAGCCGGGGGCGACGAGGCCGTAGCGGCCGGGCAGGGCCGAGTCCAGGGAGCGGGTGAGGGTGATCTCGCCCCGCTCCGGATCGAGGTCGTGGACGGTCAGCCCGCCGGGTGCGAAACCCGGTGGAGCGGCGGCGGCCGAGCCGCGCCCGAGGGCGGCGCCCGCACCGTACCGGCCGGCGGCCACTGCTGCGGCGCCGGCGGTGAGCATCGTTGTCGCGGCCACTGCCGCGGTGGTCCCCACTCGCACCGGCCCAGTCTCGTCCCGTCAGCCGCCCGGTGGCCAGTGGGTCGCGGCGGCGGAGTGACGGGAGGCCGGTGCCGGTGCGGCGGACGGGGCGCGGGTGAACTCCGGGGCGGTCGGGACGGTTCAGGGTGCCGCGGGCCGCGGGCGGTAGTCGCGCAGGGGCTCGGCGGCGTCGGCGAGTTCGGCGGCCGACAGGAGGCTGGGCGTGAGACCGGGCACCGAGTGCGCGGTCAGCCACAGCCGGCACATCCACTCCAGCTGCGCGGTGCGCTCGAACGCCTGGTCCAGATCGTCGCCGAGGACCACGGTGCCGTGGTTGCGCAGCAGGCACGCCTGTCGGTCCTCCAGTGCCGCGAGGGCGGCCGCGGCGAGCTCCGCACTGCCGTAACGGGCGTACGGGGCGACCCGGACGGGACCGCCGAGAGTCGCCAACTGGTAGTGCACGGCGGGGAGTTCGTCGACGAGCGTGGAGACGGCGGTGGCGTGCAGCGCATGTGTGTGCACCACTGCGGCGGACGGCCTCACCCGGTGCACGGCCAGATGGAGCGGCAGCTCGCTGGTCGGCCGCAGGCCGCCCGCCAGACGGCGGCCGTCGAGGTCGACGGCGCACAGGTCGTGCGGACCGAGCCGGTCGTAGGGCACCGCGCTCGGCGTGACCAGCACGGCGTCGCCCACGCGGAGCGAGACGTTGCCGGAGGTGCCCACGACGAGGCCGTCGCGGACCGTTCGCCGAGCGGTCTCGACCACCTGCCGCCAGCCCTCCTGCCAGGCCGCCGGCGGGGTCGTCGAGTTCGCCGCGGGTTCATCCATGGATCGCCTCTCGTTTCCGAACGGCCCCGTGGGGCCGGTCTGTTGACGGTCGCCCCGGCGCCGGCCGCGGTCCGCGGCGGCAAGGGGTCGACGACGTTGGCGCAGTACGTGACGCGGATCTCCCCGAAGCCTCGTCACGGGCGGGAAAAGGGCGGGCACCAGGGGCTGTCGAGGGGTGCGGGAAGAGCCCTCACAGGTGTCGCCGCCCCGCGACACCCGACCGCCCGCCCCAGTTCATCTTCCGTTCACTCGGCGTCCCTACGTTCACCGAGCCAGCTTTGACCGCCGAACTGATTGCCGGGTGAATGGAACACATCACGCTTCTCATCGGGATCGTGATCGTCACGGCCTTGGTGTTCGACTTTACGAACGGCTTCCACGACACGGCCAACGCGATGGCCACCACCATCTCCACCGGGGCCATGAAGCCCAAAGCAGCTGTGGCGATGTCCGCCGTCCTCAACCTGGTCGGCGCCTTCCTCTCCGTCGAGGTGGCCAAGACCATCTCCTCCGGCATCATCGACGAGGGCGCGGGCATCAAACCCGAAGTGATCTTCGCCGGTCTGGTCGGCGCGATCATCTGGAACCTGCTGACCTGGCTCGCCGGACTGCCGTCGAGCTCCTCGCACGCCCTGCTGGGCGGCCTGATCGGTGCCACGCTCGCCTCGGTGGGCATGGGCGCGGTCAACGGCGACGTCGTCGTCATGAAGGTCCTGATCCCGGCACTGGCCGCTCCGCTGGTCGCCGGAATCGCCGCGACCCTGGCGACCAGGCTGACCTACCGACTGGCGCGCAACGCCGACGAGAAGCAGACCGCCAAGGGCTACCGCGCGGGGCAGATCACCTCGGCCGCGCTGGTCTCCCTGGCGCACGGCACCAACGACGCGCAGAAGACGATGGGTGTCATCACCCTGGCGCTGATCTCCGGCGGAGCGCTCGGCGCCGACGCCGACCCGCCGCTGTGGGTCATCACCTCGGCCGGTGTCGCGATCGCGCTCGGCACCTACCTCGGCGGCTGGCGCATCATCCGCACCATGGGCAAGGGCCTCACCGACATCAGGCCGCCCCAGGGCTTCGCGGCCCAGACCAGCGCCGCCGCGACGATCCTCGCCTCCTCGCACATCGGGTTCTCGCTCTCCACCACCCACGTCTGCTCCGGCGCGGTCATGGGCTCCGGCCTGGGCCGCAAGGGCGGTGTGGTGCGCTGGTCGACCGCGACCCGGATGTTCACCGGCTGGGCCATGACGCTGCCGGCCGCCGGCGGTATCGCCGCGATCTCCGCGGTCATCGCCGACCAGGGCGACTGGGGCGTGACGGTGGTCGCCGTGCTCCTCGTGGTGATCTCCGGAGGCATCTACCTGGCCTCCCGCCGCGAGGTCGTGGACCACACCAACGTCAACGACGTCGACCCGATCGCTCCCGAGGAGCCCGGCGTCGTCACCACCGCCATGCAGTCCGTCGCCCCGCCGCCGGCCCAGGCCACCATCCCGGCGCAGCTCAGCGCCGAGCAGGCCGACGCCCGCACCGCGCCCGCCGCGGAGGGCGGTCCGGACAACGGGAGCCGGACGCCGAGCACGGACGCCGCGGACGCCGACTCCAAGGACACGGCGGACGGCCCCGGCGCGGCAGGTCCGCAGAACGCGGAGCGGCCCGTGACCGAGGAGAAGCCGCAACGACCCGCCGGACTGCTGCCGTGACCCCGGGCATCCGCCCCCGCACCCCCGCGAAGGACACAGGACGATGAACATCGACTGGGCCGCCCTCGGCCAGGTATTCGGCGTCAGCCTGCTGGCGACCGTGGCACTCGTCGGCATCTTCACCCTCGGCATCCTCGGCACCTCCGGGGCCGGCCGCTCCGGCACCGCGGAGGGCGGTTCCGCCCCCGCCGGCGGAGGCACCGCGGTGGCCAGGGCCGGCGCCTACCTGTGCTTCGCCGTCTGCGCGGCGGCCGTGGCGTACGGGATCTACATCATCGCGGCCTGAACCCGGACACGTTCCGGACAAACGGGCGAGCCCGCCGTGCTCCGTGCACGGCGGGCTCGCCCGTGTTCTCCCCCTGCCGGGACTGCTCGTTGCCCTGCACATGAGGCCACTCACCGCAGGTCAGGGGCGAGTTGACGCCCTCGGCGGCGCGTGGTGGACTGCCGAAAGCCAAGCGGCGGCAGAGAGGGAAGACCGGTGAGAATCCGGCGCGGTCCCGCCACTGTCACCGAGGCAGGCCGACTCCCCGACGGGGAGGGGGCGTTCGCCTCGGGAGCCAGACGACTCTCACCGTCGACGACGTCGATCCAGGGCGCGGACCCTGAGTGAGGACACCCCGTGATGCGCGCTTCCCCTGCGCCCCGCGCCGCTGCGGCGCACGCACTGCCCCCGCTCGACACGGGCCGAACCGCCTGCGGTGGTTGAGGCTCCGCGGGTGACGGCCGCTCCGCTCGGCATCGCGCTGGGGTACCTGGCAGACGCGGCTCTCGGTGACCCCGCGCGTTTCCACCCGGTGGCGGGTTTCGGTCAACTGGCGGGCCGCCTGGAGCAGTTGCTGTGGCGCGACAGCAGAGCCGCCGGCGCGCTGTACACCGCGCTGTGCGTCGGCGGCACGGTCGCGGCGGGCGCGGGGCTCCTGCGGACCGCACGGCGCTCGCCGTCCGCCGCCACGGCGCTCGCCGCGGCGACGACGTGGTCGGTACTCGGCGGCGCCTCGCTGGCACGGGAGGCGCAGTCGCTCGCCCGGTGCCTGGAGGAAGGCGAACTGGCGGCGGCACGCGAACGGCTGCCCCGGCTGTGCGGACGCGACCCCCAGTGCCTGGACGCCGACGGGATCGCCCGCGCGGTCGTGGAGTCGGTCGCCGAGAACACCTCGGACGCGGTCGTCGGCGCGCTGCTGTGGGGCGCGGTGGCCGGAGTGCCCGGGATGGCCGCCTTCCGCGCGGCGAACACGCTGGACGCGATGGTCGGCCACCGCTCGCCGCGGCATCTGCGGTTCGGCTGGGCCTCGGCCCGGCTGGACGACGCGGTCGGCCGGCCCGGAGCACGGCTGACCGCCGCGCTCGCCGCGGTGCTCGGCCCCGACCACCGTGCCGCGCTGCGCAGTTGGCGACTGGACGCGGCCGCCCACCCGAGTCCGAACGCGGGGGTGGTGGAGGCGGCGTTCGCCGGTGCGCTGGGCGTACGGCTCGGCGGCACGCTGGCGTACCGCGGGCGCGTCGAGCACCGCGCGGTCCTCAACCCCGGGGGCCGCCCGCCGGAGGTGGCCGACATCGCCCGCGCGGTGGCGCTCTCCCGGCGGGTCGGCCACGCCGCGCTGCTGCTCGCCCTGGGCGGCGCGGGAGCCCGGCGGGCGCTGCGCTCCCGGAGCGCGCGGGCCGCGGCGCACCGGGGGGTGGGGTCGTGAACTCCCCCTCGGCACACGGCGGTTCGGCACCCACCGACCCGGCCGGCGGTACGACGGGCAGCGGCACCGCGGGCAGCGGTCCGGCGGGAAGCGGTCCGGCGCGGGGCGGGGCTCTCGGCGGTGGGCTGCTGGTCGCGGGTACGACCTCCGACGCCGGCAAGAGCGTCGTCACCGCCGGGATCTGCCGATGGCTGGCGCGCAAGGGACTGCGGGTGGCGCCGTTCAAGGCGCAGAACATGTCGCTCAACTCCTTCGTCACCCGGGACGGCGCGGAGATCGGACGCGCCCAGGCGATGCAGGCCGCCGCGGCGGGCGTGGAGCCGTCCGCGCTGATGAACCCGGTACTGCTCAAGCCCGGCGGCGAGAGCACCAGCCAGGTCGTACTGCTCGGCCGGCCGGTGGGCGAACTCAGCGCACGCGGCTACCACTTGGAGCGCCGGGAGCGGCTGCTGGGCACCGTCACCGAGTGCCTGACCGAGCTGCGGCGCACTCACGACGCGGTGATCTGCGAGGGGGCCGGCAGCCCGACCGAGATCAACCTGCGTCGGGGCGATCTGGTGAACATGGGCCTGGCCCGGGCCGCTTCGCTGCCGGTCCTGGTGGTCGGCGACATCGACCGCGGCGGGGTGTTCGCCTCGTTCTTCGGCACGACGGCGCTGCTCGCCGCCGAGGACCAGGCGCTCCTGGCCGGCTATCTGGTGAACAAGTTCCGCGGCGACCTCTCGCTGCTGGAGCCGGGCCTGCGGATGCTGCGCTCGGTGACCGGTCGCGCCTTCTACGGCGTGCTCCCGCACCGCCGGGGCCTGGGCATCGACGAGGAGGACGGGCTCGGCCTCTCGCTGCGCGAGCACGCGCGCGAGGCGAGCACCGCGCCGCCGTACGGCCGTGAGGTGCTGCGGGTGTCGGTGCTGCGGGTGCCGCTGATGTCCAACTTCACCGATGTGGACGCGCTGGCCGCCGAGCCCGGGGTGGTGCTGCGCTTCGCGGACCGGCCGGAGGAGCTGGCCGACGCCGATCTGGTCGTCGTGCCGGGCACCCGCGGCACGGTGGGGGCACTGCGCCGGCTGCGGGAGCGCGGCCTGGACCGTGAGTTGGCCCGGCGCGCGGCGCAGGGCCGTCCGGTGCTCGGCATCTGCGGCGGGTACCAGCTGCTGGGCGAGCACATCGAGGACGAGGTGGAGTCGCGGGCCGGATCCGTGGCGGGCCTGGGGCTGCTGCCCGTACGGGTGCGGTTCCACCGCGAGAAGACGCTGGCGCGGCCGGTCGGCACCGCGCTGGGCGCCCGGGTGGAGGGTTACGAGATCCACCACGGCGTCGCCGAAGTCCTCGGCGGGCAGCCGCTGTTCGAGGACTTCTCCGGACAGCCGCTGGACGGCTGCCGGGTGGGGCCGGTGCGCGGCACCCACTGGCACGGCTCGCTGGAGAACGACGACTACCGCCGCGCGCTGCTGCGCGAGGTGGCGGCCGAGAGCGGGCGGAGCTTCGCACCCGCGCCCGACACCGATTTCGGCCGGCTGCGCGAGGAGCAGTTGGACCGGCTCGGCGATCTGATCGAAGAACACGCAGACACCGCCGCCCTGCTGCGGCTCATCGAAGACGGCCCGCCGAAGGGCCTGCCGTTCCTACCGCCGGGAGCACCTGAATGAGCACCCACACGCCCTACCCCTTCACCGCGATCGTCGGGATGGACGACCTCCGGCTCGGACTGCTGCTGAACGCCGTGTCCCCGGCTGTCGGCGGCGTACTGGTGCGCGGCGAGAAGGGCACCGCCAAGTCCACCGCGGTACGCGCGTTGGCGGCGCTGATGCCCGCGGTGCCGGTCGTCGAGGGCTGCCGCTTCTCCTGCGACCCGGCCGCGCCCGACCCGCGCTGCCCCGACCTCGCCGCCGTACCGCACGGCACCGCCGCGTCCGCCGGAGCGGCCGGGGGCGCCGTCGGTGCGGGGGCGGTGCGGGCGGCGCGCATGGTGGAGCTGCCGGTCGGTGCCTCGGAGGACCGGCTCGTCGGCGCCCTGGACATCGAACGGGCCCTGGCCGAGGGCGTGAAGGCGTTCGAGCCGGGCCTGCTGGCGGAGGCGCACCGCGGTGTGCTCTACGTCGACGAGGTCAACCTGCTCCACGACCATCTGGTCGACCTGCTGCTGGACGCCGCCGCGATGGGCGCCTCGCACGTCGAGCGCGAGGGCGTCTCGGTGCGGCACGCGGCACGGTTCCTGCTGGTGGGCACCATGAACCCAGAAGAGGGCGAGTTGCGCCCGCAGTTGCTGGACCGGTTCGGGCTGACCGTGGAGGTCGCGGCGTCCCGCGACACCGACGAACGGGTTGAGGTCGTACGGCGGCGGCTTGCCTTCGACGCCGATCCGCGGGCGTTCGCCGAGCGGTTCACCGACGAGGAGAAGGCGCTGCGCCGACGCATCGCGGACGCGCGGAAGCTGCTGCCCGAGGTGGTGCTCGGCGACGCCGCGCTGCGCCAGATCGCCGCGACCTGCGCGGCCTTCGAGGTGGACGGGATGCGGGCCGACATCGTGATGGCGCGCACCGCGACGGCGCTGGCCGCGTGGGCGGGCCGCACCGAGGTGGAGGCGCAGGACGTACGGCAGGCGGCGCTGCTGGCGCTGCCGCACCGCCGACGGCGCAACCCCTTCGACGCGCCCGGTCTGGACGAGGAGAAGCTCGACCGCACCCTCGAGGAGCACCGCGAACCGGAGGACACCCCGCCGGAGGGTCCCGGCGGAGGGGAGGCGGACGGGCAGCGGGACGAGGACCCGGACGACGACCCCGACGGGCCGCCCGGCGGCGGCGGTGGCGGTGCCCCGACCGATCCCGGGCCGGAGAGCGGGCCGCCCGAGGCCGGTGGCGAGCCGAGCGTGCCCGAGCAGCCGGACGGCGGGGAGCGTACGCCCGACGATTTGGGCCGCGCTCCCGCCGACGCGCCGGCCGGTTCCGGCGGCGAGGCGCCGGGCGGGCCCGCGGAGGCCGCGCCGGTGGCCGCCGACGACCCGTTCAAGGCCCGAACGCTCTCCGTGCCCGGTATCGGCGAGGGAGCGGCGGGCCGGCGCTCGCGAGCCCGTACGGTGCACGGCCGGACCACCGGCGCCCGGCAGCCCCGGGGCCGGCTGAGCCGGCTGCACCTGTCGGCCACGGTGCAGGCCGCAGCCCCGCACCAGCGGGCAAGAGGCAGGCGGGGCAACGGACTTGTGGTGCGGCGCGAGGATCTGCGGGAGACCGTCCGGGAGGGCCGCGAGTCCAATCTGGTGCTGTTCCTGGTGGACGCCTCCGGCTCGATGGCGGCCCGCAAACGGATGAGCGCGGTCAAGGGCGCGGTGCTGTCGCTGCTGCTCGACGCTTACCAGCGCCGGGACAAGGTCGGCATGGTCACCTTTCGCCGCTCCGACGCGGAGCTGGTGCTGCCGCCCACCTCCTCGGTGGACGCGGCGGCGGCACGGCTGGCGCAGCTCTCCACCGGCGGACGCACCCCGCTGGCGGCCGGTCTGCTCCGGGCCCGGGAGGTGCTGCGGGTCGAGCGGCTGCGCGACCCGTCCCGCCGTCCGCTGCTGGTGACCGTCACCGACGGCCGGGCCACCAGCGGGGTCGAGCCGGTCGCGCGCGCACACCGCGCGGCACGGCTGCTGGCTGCGGACGGTACGGCGAGCGTGGTCGTCGACTGCGAGCGGGGCCCGGTCCGTCTGGGCATGGCACAGACGCTCGCCCGCGAGCTGCGCAGCACCGCGGTCACCTTGGACGAACTCCGCGCGGACACCGTGTCCGCGCTGGTCAGGGACGTACGAAAGGCGGCGTGATGCCGAAGGGACAGCCGAGTGTGGTGCCGGACGACGGCCTCACCACCCGACAGCGGCGCAACCGTCCGCTGGTCGCCGTGCACACCGGCGACGGCAAGGGCAAGTCGACAGCGGCCTTCGGTCTGGCGCTGCGGGCGTGGAACCAGGGCTGGCCGATCGGGGTGTTCCAGTTCGTGAAGTCGGCGAAGTGGAAGGTCGGCGAGGAGCGCGCGCTGCGGGTGCTGGGCGCCAGCGGCGAGGGCGGCACGGTCGCCTGGCACAAGATGGGCGAGGGCTGGTCCTGGGTCCAGCGCGATCCGACCTCCAACGAGGAGGCCGCCCGCGAGGGTTGGGAGCAGGTCAAACGCGACCTCGCGGCCCAGACCCATCGGCTGTACGTGCTCGACGAGTTCGCGTACCCGCTGCGCTGGGGCTGGGTGGACACCGCCGAGGTCGTCGAGGTGCTGCGGGAGCGGCCGGGCACCCAGCACGTGGTGATCACCGGCCGCGGTGCGCCGGCGGAGCTGATCCAAGCCGCCGATCTGGTCACCGAGATGGGCAAGGTGCGCCACCCGATGGACGACGGCCAGAAAGGCCAGCGCGGCATCGAGTGGTGAGGCCGCCGGCCCCGCCGCGAAGCCCTCGGTGCGTCGCCGGCCCTCGCGACGGGCCGGGGCCCGGTCGCCCGTACGCCGGTCCGCCGCCGGCGCCCCCTTCCGTACAGCACCCGACACCTCGGCACGTCGATCAGGAGAGCGCCACCATGCACCACACCGCCCAGTGCCCCGGGAGCGGGCGATGACCCGGCTGCCGCGGCTGGTCGTCGCCGCGCCCGCGTCCGGCTCGGGGAAGACGACCGTGGCCACCGGGCTGATGGTCGCCTTCGCCCGCGCGGGCCTCGATGTGTCCCCGCACAAGGTCGGCCCGGACTACATCGATCCCGGTTACCACGCGCTCGCGGTCTCGGGCGCCCGCGACGGGGCCGGGCGCTCCCCGGCAGGGTCCCCGGGGCGCCCCGGACGCAATCTGGACGCGTTCCTGTGCGGTTCCCAGCTGCTGGCGCCGCTGCTGCTGCACGGCGCCGCCGGAGCCGATCTGGCGGTGATCGAGGGCGTGATGGGGCTCTACGACGGCGCTGCCGGACGCGGCGAGGAAGCCTCGACGGCGCAGGCCGCCAAGGTGCTGCGCGCGCCCGTGGTGCTGGTGGTCGACGCCTCCTCGCAGTCGCGGTCGGTGGCGGCGCTGGTGCACGGTTTCGTCTCCTGGGACCCGGAGGTGCGCATCGCCGGCGTCATCCTCAACAAGGTCGGGTCCGCACGCCACGAGGAGCTGCTGCGGGAGGCGATGGAGGCGGTCGGCATCCCGGTGGTCGGAGTGCTCCACCGCGCCGATCCGGTACGCACCCCGGCCCGGCACCTGGGGCTCGTACCGGTCGCGGAGCGGCGCCGGGAGGCGGTCGAGGCGGTGGCAGAACTGGCCGACCGGGTGGCCCGAGGTGTGGATCTCCAGGCGCTGTTGGCGCTCGCACACAGCGCTCCCCCGCTCCCGCAGCAGCCGTGGAGCGCCACCGGGGCGGTACGGTCCGCGGCCGGCCGGCATCCCCAGGAGGACCCGCGCGCGGAGGAGGACGGGCCCGCGAGGAAGAACGGCGCCGCGTCGGGCGAGGCCGCGGAGGACTGGCCCGCGGGGGTGGAAGGAGCGCCCGCGGGACGGCCGGTGGTGGCGGTGGCGGGAGGCGCGGCGTTCACCTTCTCCTACGCCGAGCACACCGAACTGCTGCACGCCGCCGGGGCGCAGGTGGTCACCTTCGACCCGCTGCACGAGGAGCGGCTGCCCGAGGGCGCGGACGCGCTGGTCATCGGCGGCGGCTTCCCCGAGGTGTACGCCGACGAGCTGGCCGCCAACGAACCCCTCGCCCGCGAGGTGGCCGCCTTCCGCGGGCCGATCGCCGCGGAGTGCGCGGGACTGCTCTACCTGGGACGGGAGTTGGACGGACGGCCCATGTGCGGGCTGCTGGACCTCACCGCCACCATGACCGACCGGCTCACCCTCGGCTACCGCGAGGCGGTCGCGGTGGCGGACAACGTGCTGGCCGCCGCGGGCACCCGGGTCCGCGGCCACGAGTTCCACCGCACGGCCACCGCGCCCGCCGCCGGCGACCCGCCCGCCTGGGGCGTGCTCGGCCCGCCGCGACGCACCGAGGGCTTCGCCGACGAGCGGCTGCACGCCTCGTATCTGCATCTGCACTGGGCCGCGCATCCGGAACTCGCGGGGCGGCTGGTCGCCCGTGCCGCGGCCCACCGGGCCGCACGGTGAGCGGCGGCCACCGGGCCGGCGACGCGGCCGGGACCGAGGACCTCGACGGCTGCGTCGTCGGGGTGGGCTGCTGCCGGGACGCCGACCCGGCCGAGATCATCGGGCTGGTCCGGCAGACCCTGGCGGGCGCCGGGATCACCGAGCGGCGGGTGCGGGCGCTGGCGACCGCCGAGCTGCGGGCGCGGGAGCCCGGAATCCTGGCGGCGGCCGAGGAGTTGGGCGTACCGCTGCGCTGCTACCCGGTCCGGACGCTGGCGACGGTGGAGGTGCCGCACCCCTCCGCCACGACGGACACCGCGCTCGGCACTCCGAGCGTCGCCGAGGCGGCCGCGCTGCTCGGCGCGGGCGAACCGTACGGCGACGCGGCCGAACTGCTCGTCCCCAAGCGGAAGTCGGCGCCCGCGGGCCGGCCCTCGACGGCCACCTGCGCCGTGGCGCAGCGCGCCCCCGCCGCCCTGCTGCGCCACCACGGCGACGCCGAGGTGCGGAGCTCCCCGGCCGGACCGCACGGTGGCACCGAAGGCGCCCGGGGCCCCGAGAGTTCCGGGGACGAGGACTCCGACGGCTCGGGAAGCGGAGGCTCGGGCGGCTCGGCGCTCGGGGGCTCGGGGCTCACCGATCTCGCCGTCAACGTGCGCAGTGGTACGCCCCCGGCGTGGCTGGTGGAGCGGCTGACCGCCTCGCTGGCCGGGCTGGCCGCCTACCCCGACGGCCGGGCGGCCCGTCGTGCGGTGGCGCGACGGCACGGGCTCGCGCAGGAGCAGGTGCTGCTGACCGCGGGCGCCGCCGAGGCGTTCGTCCTGCTCGCCCGTACGCTGCGGGCGCGTCGGGCGGCGGTGGTGCACCCGCAGTTCACCGAGCCCGAGGCCGCGCTGCGGGATGCGGGCACACCGGTGTCCCGGGTGCTGCTGAGGGAGCACGACGGCTTCCGGCTCGGCGCCGTACCGGTGCCCGAGGACGCCGATCTGGTGGTGGTCGGCAATCCGACCAACCCCACCTCGGTGCTGCACCCGGCCGCCGAGCTCGCCCGACTCGCCGCCCCCGGGCGGACGCTGGTCGTCGACGAGGCCTTCATCGACGCCGTGCCGGGCGAGGCCGAGTCGCTGGTGCCCCTGCTCGGCCGGCTGCCGGGACGGCTCGTCGTGCTCCGGAGCCTGACAAAGACCTGGGGGCTGGCCGGACTGCGCATCGGCTATGTGCTCTCCGATCCGCGGACCGTCGAACTGCTCGGCACCGGGCAGCCGTTGTGGCCGGTCTCCAGCCCCGCGCTGGTCGCGGCGCAGGCGTGCAGCACCCCCGAGGCGCTCGCGGAGGCCGAGGCGGCAGCTCGTACGACGGCGGCACACCGGGAGCATCTGCTGCGCGGGCTGGGCGGGTTGACCCGGTTGCGGCCGGCGCGGGTGGCGGCGCGGGCGCCGTTCGTCCTGGTGCACCACCCCGACGCGCCCCGGCTGCGTGCCCTGCTGCGCGAACGCGGCTTCGCCGTACGCCGTGCGGACACTTTCCCCGGGCTGGGCAGGGAGTGGCTGCGCCTGGCGGTGCGCGATCCGGCGACCAGTGACCGGCTCCTGCACGCCCTCGCCGAGCTGGAGGCGCGGGAGGGATGAGCCGCGCGCCGGTGGCAGAGCGAGGAGGCCCGCTCTGCCACCGGCGCGGCACACCCACCGCACGTACGCGGTTCCGCCCCGCGCGGCAACGCCGCCGCCCGAGTGCGGCCCCGCCGCTCCCCCGGCCGGACGCCCGGGTCTCTCGGGCGGGCTCAGGCCCGGCGGCGCCTGGCCAGGAGCAGGGTGCCGCCGATGGCGAAGAGCGCGACCGCGGAGCCCAGCAGGTAGGGGGTGCGCGAATCGCCGCCGGTGGCCGCGAGGCGCGGGGACTCCTCGTCGTCCCTGCGCTCGGCCGATGTCTGCTCGGTGGCGCGCCGCTCGGTCTGCGGGGCGGCGCCCTCCTTCTGCTCGGGAGTCTGCTTCTCGGGCGTCTCGGGCTTCTCCTCGGTGGTGACCTCCTTCGCCGCGCGCGGGGTCCGGCAGCTCGCCTCCGCGAGCGTGACCCGGCCCTCGACCTCGGCCACGTTGAGGTTCAGCGGGTTGACGGAGACCGACAGGTCCAGGGCGCTCGCGGCCGCGGTTCGGCTGGTGGTCTCGGTACGGGCCAGCTCGAGCTTCACCTCGCCCACCCCGGGCACCCTGAGGTGGGTCGGGCCGGAGGAGCTGAGCGTCGTGCGCCGGCCGAGCAGCTTGACGGTGGTCAGCGGGTTCGCCTCGGCGACGGGCCGGCCGTCCACCGCGCAGTGCGCACGCGCGGTGACGGCGTCCACCTCGATGAGCGAGAGGAGCGGCAGACCGGGCACGTGCACCCGCGTGTTGAGCAGCTCGACCTCCGCCTGCGCGGACTTCTTGTCGACGGAGGCCGTCGTACGCGCCACATCGGCCCTGAGCACGCTGAACGGGCGGCCCTTGTCGACGCCGTCCAGGTGTGCGGTGAGCGCGGTCTGATCGGCCTTCTCCCGGCCGCCGCCGGGCACCGTCACCTCGTTGAGGGTCAGGCTCAGCGGTACGTGCACGGTCTTGTTGAGCAGACCGACGTCCAGACCGGCGCGGAGCACCGAGGCGCTCGCCCGGCCGGGGTCCGCGCCGCTGTCGGTCGCCGAGGCGGGAACGGCGGAGGAAGCGAGCAGGGCGGTGGCGGTGAGCAGAGTGAATGCGGCTTTGGACACGGTGGTGGAACTCCCACAGGGGTTGGAGGCCACCGACGCGCCTGGCAGGGGACTTCACGCGCACCGGTGACGGGACGACGCCATCGTTGACGTCCCACGCGTGTCGCGTCAGCCGCGCGCCACGGCTTCACCCGGACGGGGTCACACCGTACGGATGCGCGAACACCCCTCGGCCCCACCCGGCCCCGCTCCGGCGGCAGTTGCGCACCGCCGGGCCCGCGCCGGGACTCCGCGCCGACGCACCCCGGCGTCGTGGAGAGCACGGCAGTGCGCGGGCGGGCACTCCGCCACCCCGGCGCGTTCGCCGCACGGGCTCACGGCGCCGCACGGGCTCACGGCGCCGCACGGGGCGTCAGCGCGTCGTCGAGACCACTCGGCCGCGGAGCACCACAGTGCGCGGCCCCGCCAGCGCCCGGACGTCCGCCCGGGGGTCGGAGTCGCAGACCAGCAGATCGGCGGGCGCGCCCTCCTCCAGCCCGGGATGCCCGAGCCACCGGCGGGCCGCCCAGGCGGCGGCCGAGAGCGCGTCGACCGCCGGGATGCCGGCGCGCACCAGCTCGGCCACCTCGTCGACGACCCGGCCGTGCGCGATGGTGCCGCCCGCGTCGGTGCCGACGTAGATCGGGATTCCGGCCTCGTACGCCGCTCGTACGGTGTCGTGGCGGCGTTCGTGGAGCCGGTCCATGTGGGCCGCCCAGCGCGGGAACCGGGCCCGTCCGCCCTCGGCCAGGCGCGGGAACGTGGCGATGTTGACCAGGGTCGGCACGACGGCGGTGCCGCGTTCGACGAAGAGCGGAATGAGGTCCTCGGTCAGTCCGGTGGCGTGCTCCACGCAGTCCGCGCCGGCCTCGACCAGATCGCGCAGCGAACTCTCGGCGAAGCAGTGCGCGGTCAGCCGGGCGCCTTCCCGGTGGGCGGCGGCGACGGCCTCCTCCAGCGCCCAGCGCGGCCAGCACGGGGCGAGGTCGCCCTGCTCCCGGTCGATCCAGTCGCCGACGAGCTTGACCCAGCCGTCGCCGCGCCTGGCCTCCTGCGCGACCCTGGGGGCGAGCTCCTCGGGCTCGATCTCGTGGGCGAAGTTGCGCAGGTAGCGGCGCGGCCTGGCGAGGTGGCGCCCCGCTCTGACGATGCGGGGCAGGCCCTGCTCGTCGTCGATCCAGCGGGTGTCGGCGGGCGAGCCGGCGTCGCGCACCAGCAGCGTTCCGGCGTCGCGGTCGGTGAGCGCCTGAGCCCGGCTGGTGGCGCGGTCGACCGCGCCGCCGGCGTCCAGTCCGATGTGGCAGTGGGCGTCGACGAGACCGGGCAGCACCCATCCGGCCAGTGCGGTGGTGTCCGCGGTGCGAGGCGGCCGTTCGAAGGTGATGCGGCCCTCGCGCACCCACAGCTCGTCCCGGACGTCCTCGGGGCCCACCAGGACCCGGCCTTTGATGTGCAGCACCGCGCTGTCGCTCATGTGCCGCACACTAATCCGTGCCCCGATCCGAATGCGATCGACGGCTCTTCACCGCTCGTTCGACAACTGATCGCGGGCCGTTCTGCCAAGGAACAGCAGCGGAACAACCGCGGACAGTAATCCCGAAAAGTCACTCGCGCCACTCATGGAATCCGCTACGATGCGTTCGGATTCGAAATCGCGATCTTAGTCACCGACTCTCTCCTGCCCGGCGCTCCCAAGCCCAAACGCACTGGTTTTGCGAGCTACGCCACTGCAATTCGGAGGGGTCTCCACAGCGTTACGCGACTGTGACGCATCCAACATTTCGTCCGCTTGGCCCGTTTTATCCATGACAAACCGGCCAATTCCGCGGCCTCGCGCCCGCTGTTCGCGGGTTCGCGCGATAACACATCCTGCGCTTCTGCGTAACCCTGATCCGCGATGCAATTTCGGATTCTCCTCGGTAAATTTAATGAACATGACCCCCGCACAAGCAGACCTTGCAGGTGCCCGCAGCGACGTACGCGAAGTACTGGAAATCCCGGAAGGACTGAAGCTCGACACTCCCCGGGTCGAGGACGGCGCTGCGTTTTGGCGCATCGCCCGCGACTCACAGGTGCTCGACCTCAACTCCTCCTACAGCTATCTGCTGTGGTGTCGGGACTTCGGCGCCACCTCGGTCGTGGCGCGCGACGGGGACGGGGAGCCGGTCGGCTTCATCACCGGCTTCGTACGGCCCCGGCACGAGCGGACCCTGCTGATCTGGCAGGTCGCCGTGGACGGCTCGCAGCGCGGACGCGGTCTCGCCGGTGCGATGCTCGACGGTCTGACGGCACGGGTCGCCGACGAGTTCGGCATCGACCACCTGGAAACCACCGTGACCCCCGACAACGCCCCCTCCAACCGACTGTTCACGTCCTTCGCCGAACGCCACGGCGCCGACGTGGAGCGCGAGGTGCTGTTCGACGGCACGGCCTTCCCGGACGAGGGCCACGAGCCCGAGGTGCTCTACCGGATAGGTCCGATTCCGCGGCTTCTGCGCGCGGAGCACTGACCGGCCCACCCCCACGGCCGGCTCCCGCAGCCGGCCGCGACCGCGGGCCTGCCCGGGCTCGAACCAGAGACTTTCTTCCCTCCCGCGACTCACTCCCAGGAGTTCCTGTGACCATCACCCAGCCGGACCTGAGTGTCTTCGAGACCCTGGAGTCGGAGGTTCGTGGCTACTGCCGTGGCTGGCCGACGATCTTCGATCGCGCCCAGGGCAGCTACATGTACGACGAGGACGGCCACGCCTACCTCGACTTCTTCGCCGGCGCGGGGTCGCTGAACTACGGCCACAACAACCCGGTTCTCAAACGCGCCCTGATCGACTACATCGAGCGCGACGGCGTCACCCACGGACTGGACATGTCCACCGTGGCCAAGCGGGCCTTCCTGGAGACCTTCCAGAACCTGATCCTGCGCCCGCGCGACCTGCCGTACAAGGTCATGTTCCCCGGCCCGACCGGCACCAACGCGGTCGAGGCCGCGCTGAAGCTCGCGCGCAAGGTCAAGGGCCGCGAGTCGATCGTCTCCTTCACCAACGCCTTCCACGGCATGTCGCTGGGCTCGCTGGCCGTGACCGGCAACGCGTTCAAGCGCGCCGGCGCCGGCATCCCGCTGGTGCACGGCACCCCGATGCCCTTCGACGACTACCTCAACGGCCAGACCCCGGACTTCATCTGGTTCGAGCGTCTGCTGGAGGACTCGGGCTCCGGCCTGAACCAGCCGGCGGCGGTCATCGTCGAGACGGTCCAGGGCGAGGGCGGCATCAACGTCGCACGTGCCGAGTGGCTGCGTGCGCTGGCCGACCTGTGCGAGCGCTACGACATGCTGCTGATCGTCGACGACATCCAGATGGGCTGCGGACGCACCGGCGCCTTCTTCTCCTTCGAGGAGGCCGGGATCGTCCCGGACATCGTCACGGTCTCCAAGTCCATCAGCGGCTACGGCCTGCCGATGTCGCTGACGATGTTCAAGCCCGAGCTGGACATCTGGGAGCCGGGCGAGCACAACGGCACCTTCCGCGGCAACAACCCGGCCTTCGTCACCGCGACCGCCGCCCTGGAGACGTACTGGGCGGACGGCCAGACGGAGAAGCAGACCCGTGCCCGGGGCGAGCAGATCGAGGAGACCTTCAGAGCCATCCGCGCCGAGCACCCGGACGCCACGGTCGAGTACCGCGGCCGGGGTCTGGTGTGGGGTCTGGAGATGCGCGACAAGCCGACGGCCGGGAAGGTCGCCAAGCGCGCCTTCGAGCTCGGGCTCCTGGTGGAGACCTCGGGCCCGGAGAGCGAGGTAGTCAAGCTGCTGCCGGCGCTGACCATCAGCGCGGAGGAGCTCGACGAGGGGCTTCGCATCCTTTCGCGCGCCATCCGTGAGACCGTTTGACCCACTGTGCCCCGGCCCGTCCCGTACTGGGGCGGGCCGGGGCTTTTATCCACTGCTGTACTGGGCAGGCAGGATCTGAGAACTCAACAGAAGGGCACCAGCACCGTGATCGTTCGTTCTTTCCAGGAAATCGAAGGCACCGACCGTGATGTTCGCTCCGCATCGGGCACCTGGCGCAGCAAGCGCATCGTGCTGGCCAAGGAGCGGGTCGGTTTCTCGTTGCACGAGACGACTCTCTACGCCGGCACCGAGACGTCGATGTGGTACGCCAACCACATCGAGGCCGTGCTCTGCGTCGAGGGCGAGGCGGAGCTGACCAACGACGAGACGGGTGAGACCCACTGGATCAGCCCGGGCACGATGTACCTGCTCAACGGCCACGAGAAGCACACCGTGCGCCCGAAGACCGACTTCCGTGTCATCTGCGTCTTCAACCCCCCGGTCACCGGCCGCGAGGACCACGACGAGAACGGCGTGTACCCGCTGCTCACCGAGGACGACGACAGCTGAGACGACAGCCGGGCCGCAACGGCCGATCCGGCTGACCGCAGACCGACCGACGAGAGAAAAGGACCGTAACGAGAGGAGAGGAAGGCAACCTCATGACCCTCGCACCCGAGCGCACCATCGACCTCTACCCGACGCGCGGAGCCACCGAGGTGGCGATCGAGCGGCAGGACCCGGTGGTGTGGTCCCCACAGGGCACACCTGGGCCCATCGAGTCCCAGGACCTGGCGGACTACGAGCGGGACGGGTTCCTCGCGATCGACCGGCTGATCACCCCTGACGAGGTGTCGGTCTATCGCGGCGAACTGGAAAGGCTCATCTCGGACCCGGAGATCCGAAAGAATCCGCGCTCCATCGTGGAGCCGGCCTCTCAGGAGATTCGGTCCGTGTTCGAGGTGCACAAACTCAGCGAGATCTTCGCCGGACTCGTGCGCGACCCCCGGGTCGTCGGACGGGCTCGGCAGATCCTGGGCTCGGACGTCTACGTCCACCAGTCCCGCATCAACGTCAAGCCCGGATTCGGAGCCAAGGGCTTCTACTGGCACTCCGACTTCGAAACCTGGCACGCGGAGGACGGTCTGCCGAACATGCGGACCGTCTCGGTGTCGATCGCGCTCACCGAGAACCTCGCGACCAACGGCGGCTTGATGATCATGCCGGGATCGCACCGGACATTCCTCGGCTGTGCCGGGGAGACCCCGAAGGACAACTACAAGAAGTCACTCCAGATGCAGGACGCCGGCATCCCGTCCGACGAGATGCTCAGCCGCTTCTCCGCAGACCACGGGATCCAGCTGTTCACCGGCGCGGCGGGGTCGGCCACCTGGTTCGACTGCAACTGCATGCACGGCTCGGGTGACAACATCACTCCCTATCCGCGGAGCAACGTCTTCATCGTGTTCAACAGCGTGGAGAACGCCGCCGTGGAACCGTTCGCCGCCCCCAGGGGCAGGCCGGACTACATCGGGGCCCGCGACTTCCAGCCCGTGCGCTGAGGTCGGCGGAGCCTTCGGGGCGGGCACCCCCGTCGCGGAGACGCTCCGATGGATCGGCTGGGCGCCGCCCGTACGCGTCAGAGCGGGCGGCGCCCAGGTGTGTCCGGGGTCGGCCGGGCTGCGGTGCGCCCGGCGCGAGGCCGAGGGGTGGTCGCGCCCGGCGCAGGCGGGCGGTGCTCGGCCCGGCTCGGGCAGGCGTTGGTCGCCCGGCTCGGGCAGGCGTTGGTCGCCCGGCTCGGGCAGGCGTTGGTCGGCCCGGCGGGCGGGGTGTTCAGGCGGTGAGTGCGCGCAGCAGGGCGTCCGCGTCCGCCTCGGTGTTGTAGAGGTGGAAGGCGGCGCGCAGGTCGCCGGCGCGCACCGAGACCCCCACACCCGCCCGGGCGGCGCGGGCGCGCCCCTCCTCCCCCAGCCCCGGCAGCGAGACGATCGCCGAGTCGCCGGGCACCACCGCGAGACCGGCGCCGGAGGCCGCGGCGCGGAAGCGAGCGGCGAGCCCCGTGTTGTGCGCCGCGACGCGGTCCACACCGATGCCCGCCAACAGCCGCAACGACTCGGCAGCCGCGAGATAGGGCAGGAACGGCACCGGCTCGTCGTAGCGGCGCGCGCCCGGCGCCGGCCGCGGCACGGGGCCGTAGCACATCTCCCAGGGGCTCTCGCCCGCCACCCAACTCGCGTGCAGCGCAAGCAGCGGACCGCTCTCGTCCGTGACGACCAGGAAGGACGTGCCCCGGGGACAGAGCAGCCACTTGTACGCGCCGCAGACCGCGTAGTCGAAACGGCCGAGGTCGAGCGGGAGCCAGCCGGCGGCCTGGGTGGCGTCCACGAGGGTCCGGCAGCCGTGCCTGCGAGCGGCCGCACGCACGCCGTCCAGGTCGGCGATCCGTCCGTCGGCGGACTGGACGGCGCTGAACGCGACCAGGTCGGTGTCCGCGGTGACCGTGTCCGCGAGCTCCGCCAGCGGTACGGCGCGCACGTGCAGATCGTCCCGGACGGCGAAGGGGTTGACCACCGAGGCGAAGTCGCCCTCGACCGTGAGGACCCGGGAGCCGGGCGGCAGCGAGGCGGCGACCAGCCCGACGTGCACCGCGACCGAGGTGCCGACCGCGACCTGCTCCGCGGCCACGCCCGCCAGGGCGGCGAAGGAGGCGCGGGCGGCGTCGACCTGCTCGAAGCAGCGGACCATGTCCAAAGTGCCGGCCGTCATCTCGGACACCGCGGTGCGCAGCACCGCGGCCGAGCGCTCGGGCAGCAGCCCCTGGGAGGCGGTGTTGAGATAGCGCACGGCGCCGCCGGTCCGGTCTGCGGTCCCGGCACCGAACTCGGCGGCGACCAGCTCGTTCGTCGAAGCGTGCACGAGGGACGGAGTCTGCGTGGGGTCCATCGTCCAACTGTGCGTCCGGGCCCTGGGGTTGTCCATCGGCGCTCGGCCTTGACCGCCGCCAAGCCGGCCTTATCGGCGCAGCTCGGCGGCGGTGCGCGGCGCACTCCGCACGGCGGATTCGGGTCCGCTCGGGTGCACTCCGCACGACGGCGCGGTGCGTTCCGTACGACGGCGCCGTGCGCTCCGTACGACCGTGCGGCGCGCTCCGTACGACCGTGCGGCGCGCTCCGTACGACCGTGCGGCGCGCTCCGTACGACCGTGCGGCGCGCTCCGTACGACCGTGCGCGGCGGGACGTACGGGCGGGCCGGGCGCCTGGTTCAGGCGCCGATCCGGCCGCCGTCCTCCCGGGTGATCACCAGGGTTGCCGAGCGCGGACGACCCTCGGGGTCGAAGTCCGGCCAGTTGCTGACGTCCCGCGGGTTCTGCGGGGTGGGTTCGCCCCACGCCTCGGTCGCCTCGCCCGGGTGCTGGACGTTGACGAACATCGTCCGCTGGTCGGGCGTGGTGATCACGCCGGTGATCTCGGCGCCGCGCGGGCCGACGAGGAACCGCCGGATCTCCCGCGTCCTGGGGTCGGCGGCGAGCATGGCGTTGTTGCCGATGTTGTCGTACCCCTTCTCCGGCAGGTTCTGCGAGGAGTTGGAGACGTCGGTCTGGATCCACAGCCGCCCGTCGGCGTCGAACCACAGGCCGTCGGGCGAGCCGAAGAGGTTGTCGCCGAGCTTCACGCTGTCGTCGTAGGCCGGGTCGCCGGCCAGGACGAAGATGTCCCAGTGGAAGCTGGTGGCGGTGTTGTCGCCGCCCTTCTCGCGCCAGCGCACGATGTGGCCGTACGGGTTGGGGTCGCGCGGGGTGACGGCGCTGTCCCAGCCGCTGCCGTTGGTCAGCGAGACGTAGACGTCCTTGTTCTTCGGGTTGACCGCCAGCCACTCGGGGCGGTCCATCCTGGTCGCGCCGACGGCGTCGGCCGCCTCCCTGGTCCGGATCAGTACGTCCGCCTGGTCCTTCCAGCCGTTGTCGGTGGTCAGCTCGCCCTCGCCGTGCACCAGGGGCAGCCAGTCGCCGCTGCCGTCGTCGTTGTAGCGGGCGACGTAGAGGCGGCCGTGGTCGAGCGGGCTGCGGCCCGCCCTGCGGTGCTCGCGCCAGGGGCGGTCGCCGACGAACTTGTAGACGTAGTCGCCGTCCTGGTCGTCGCCGGAGTAGCCGACGAACCGGCCGCGCGCCTCGGTGACCATGCAGCCCTCGCGCTTGAAGCGGCCGAGCGCGGTGCGCTTGACCGGCGTCTGGCGCGGGTCCTTCGGGTCGATCTCGGTGATCCAGCCGAAACGGTTCACCTCGCCGGGGTTGGTGGCGACGTCCCAACGCTCGCTGGCCGTGTGCCAGTTGTAGCCGAACCCGACGTTGTCCACGCCGTAGCGCTTCTGCAGGGTGTCCGGCTCCCAGTCGGGGTCCTCGGTGCCGAAGTAGGAGTTGAAGTTCTCCTCGCAGGCGAGGTAGGTCCCCCACGGGGTGACGCCCATGGAGCAGTTGTTGAGCGTGCCCATCGGCCGGTTGCCGGCCTGCAGCGCGGGGTGCTTCTCGGTGACCGGGCCGGAGAAGGTCACCGGGGTGTTGCCGTGCACCTTGCGCGCGTAGCGGGACTTCACGCGCTGCCACTGGCCGTCCTTGCCCCGGGCCACCTCCACGATGCTCACGCCCTGGGCCGCGAGAGCTTTGTCGACCTTCTCGGCGGTCATCTCCTCGTCGCCGTCGGCGAAGAGGATCTGCTGGTCGATGTACTCGTGGTTGAGGACCAGCAGCCCGCGCTCGTTGCCCTTGCCGTGCCGGTCGCCGCCGCGGTGGTGGCCCCGGCCGAGCGGGAAGTAGTGCATGCCGTCGTGGTGCATGCCGACCTGCTGCTCCTGGTCGGCGGCGGAGTTGGAGGCGTCCTTGAGCCAGCGCGGGCCGTCCGGCTGGATCGGGGTGCCCCAGGGGATCAGCACCTGTACGCGGTAGCCCTCGGGGACGACGAGTTCGTCCCGGTCGTGGGTCTCGACCTGACGGAAGCCGAGCAGCCCGTGCCGATCGCTCTCGGCCGCGGGCGCTGCCGCGGACTCCTCACCGGCTGCCGGTCCGCGCCGGGGAGCCGCCTGTGCGGAACCGCCGGCCATGACGAAGGCGGCGGCTGCTGCCGTACCGCCAGCCAGCGCCGCGCGGCGGCTGAGGCGAGTCGCCACGACGTCCCCGAACGACCGGTTGTCCGAGGGGTTCGAGCTCACCTCGTCGGGGTCGAACTCGGGGAAGACAGGGCGTTTTTCAGACATGTTCCGTCCTCACTGATCGTGGAATCAGAGCGTTCGGCGCACCCTCCACGAGGATTGCGGTGCCCCGTGCCGATGAACCGGGCGTTGACGAGGATCGGATGTTAGGTGCCGGTGGCGGCGGTGCGACACCCCTTGGACGCCCCTGTTCCCTCCGGCGATCGAGCGCGGCGCCCAACTCGATCACTTCCGGCCAGTTTTCCGGGAGTTCTCCCGGCGTTCACCCAGGAGTCGCCGAAACCCTCGTCGCACGGCGCCGCAGACGCACCGGAACGCACCCCCGCACCGGTCGCAGGACGCGCTCCCCCGCCCGGGGGATCCGGTTCGGACCTCCGCAGGACGTGCCCGCCGCAGTCGCCCGGCCACGCTGAGCGCATGACTTCCACGACTCTTCTCCTCAGGAGGCCCCCGCGACCGGTGGGCAGGGTGCGCAAGGCGTTCTGCGCGCTGGCGATCATCGGCTGTCTGCCCTATCTCGGCCTCAAACTGCTCTGGCTGGGCGGCAGTCGGGCCGGCATCCCGGCGGACAGCGTGCTGCTGGAGGGCGACGGCACGATGCTCCTCGCGATCAACGCCCTCACCCTGGTCATGGACGCGCTCGTCGTCCTGCTCGCCCTCGCCCTGGTGCGTCCTTGGGGCCGGGGGCTGCCCGCCGCCCCGCTGCTGCTGCCGCTGTGGGCCGCGACCGGACTGCTGGCTCCGATGATGTCCGCGGTGCCGGGGCAGACGCTGCTCGCCCTGTTCTCCGACCGCCCCAGCACCAGCGGCACCGAGGCGCAGGCGTTCCTCGACGGCTGGGTCAGCCAAGTGGTGTACGGCAGCTTCACCGTGCAGGGGCTGGCTCTCGGAGTGCTGCTGATCGGGTATCTGCGCGACCGGTGGGGCCATCTGGTGCGTGGCAGGGCGCGCGATCTGCCCTCGACCCGGGGCGATCTGCTGCTGCGGGTACCGGCCGGTGCGGCGGTCGCCGTCGCGGCGGTGACCGCGACGGTCCATCTGCTGTGGGCGGCCGGCACCGGCTGGGGGCTTGAGGAGGAGTACGCCCAACGCCTGGACGCCGGGCTCCGGTTGAACGAGGCCGGCCACACGTTCTTCGCGCTCGCGGCCGTCACGGCTCTGCTCTCGCTGGTCTTCCGGGTGCTGCCGAACCTGCGGCTGCGCACCGCCGTACTGCTGGGGTGGGTCGGTGGCAGCACCCTGGCGAGCTGGGGCGGCTGGTGGCTGCTGATGGCGTTCGCCTCGGTGGGCGGACGGGACGGCGGCGAACAGGGCACCACCGCGGTGCAGTGGTTCACCTATTCTGCGCAGATGACCTCGGGAGTGCTCGTACTGCTGACGAGCGTGCGGCTCGCCGGAAGATACCTGGACGCACCTCGCGCACGGCCGCGGCCCACCGACCCGACGAACGCCGTCCGGACCGCCCCGCCGACGACGCCCACCCTGCCGACGACGCCCGCCACCCCGCCGACGCCCGCCCCGCCCACGAGCGGCTCGTCGGCCGGGGGCCCGCTGCTCACCGACCCTCCGGAGAGCAGCCTTCCGGAGGGGAGTCTTCCGGCGAACGGCCTTCCGCCGAGCGGCTGTCCCGCGAGCGGCTTCCCGCACAGCGAGATTCCGCCCGCCGCGCCCCCGTCCCCCCGCGGACAGCCGTGACGGCGGTGCGGCCGGGGCTCGGCGGAGTACGGGCGACAGGCCGCTCCTGGGCCCATCTGCTGCTGGGCGGCGCTGTGTTCATGCCGCCGTTCCTGCTGGCCTCGGTGGTGGTGGGGACCGCACTGCGGGCCGATCTCACCGATCCGCGCACGCAGTTCGCGGCGTACGCGCTGGCGCTGCCGGTGGTGGCGGCGATCGGTTCGCTCGCCCCGGTCCGGCCGCTGTCGGCGGCGGCGGCCCAGGCGCTGCTGGAGGTGCCCGCGGATCGGCTGTCGAGCGCGTCCGGGCAGTCCGCGGCGGCGCGGCGGCGCAGCGCGGGGTGGCTGGTGCTGCACACCGCCACCGGCGCGCTGGTCGGCGCGCTCTCGCTGACGGTGCCGCCCGCGGTCGTGGTGATGCTGCTGCTCCCGTTCGTCGGTGACGCGGGCCGCGACTGGCCGTGGACGAAGGTGTTCGAAGCCGCACCGCCGGTGCTGGCACCGCTCGCCGGAATGCTGCTCGGGGTGGCGCTGCCCATTCTCGCGATCTTGGCCGGAAAGCTACTGCGCGGGGTTGCGCCCGTGCTGCTGGGCCCCACTCCTGCCGATCGACTGCTGGAGGCCGAACGACGGGCCGAGCGGCTGGCGGAGAGCAACCGCATCGCCCGCGAGCTGCACGACTCCGTCGGACATGCGCTCAGCGCCGTGACCCTCCAGGCGAGCGCCGCCCGGCGAGTGCTCGACCGGGACCCGGAGTTCGTACGGCGGGCACTCGCCGCGGTCGAGGAGACCGGCCGCCGCGCGGTGGAGGAGCTGGACTCCGTGCTGGGCGTGCTGCGGGAGGGCGCGGACGGTCGCCGCAGTCCCGGACTGGAGGCGCTGGGGTCGCTGCTGGAGAGCACCGCGGCAGCCGGGGTGGAGCTGACCGTGCGCGGCGATCCGCACCCGGCCGGACTCACCGCCGAGGTCTCCCGGGAGGCGTACCGGATCGTCCAGGAAGGGCTGAACAACGTGCTGCGGCACGCCGGCCCCGCACCGACCACTCTTGAACTGCACGCGGACAGCGAGGAGTTGACGATCACCATGGACAACGAGCTGCCCGGCCCCGCCCGAGGGGGACGCCCGACCGGCGGGCGCGGGCTGACCGGAGTCGCCGAACGGGCGCGGCTCCTCGGCGGCAGCGCCGAGTCCGCACCGTACGGGGACGGCTGGCGGCTGACCGCCCGGCTGCCGCTGGGAGGCAGGCCGTGAACAGCGTCGGCGGCGGACCCGGCGCCGAGGCGGAGGGGGAGCACCCTCCTCGCCCGGGCACGAAGCGCATCGTGCTGGCCGACGACGAGCAGCTGGTGCGCGGCGCACTCGCCGCGATCCTCGGCGGCGAGCCCGACATGGAGATCGTCGGCGAGGCCGGCACCGGCACCGAGGCGGTGTCCCTGGCCGCACTGCTGCGCCCCGACCTCGTGCTGATGGATGTGCGAATGCCCGGGCTGGACGGCATCGCGGCGACCGAGCAGCTGCTCGCCGCCGTCGACCCTCCCCCGCGCGTACTGGTGGTCACCACCTTCGAGAACGACTCGTACGTCTACGACGCCCTGCGCGCGGGCGCCCACGGCTTTCTGCTCAAGCGCTCCTCCGCGGACGAACTGGTGCGCGTCGTACGGATGGCCGCCGAAAGCGACAGCCTCCTCTTCCCCGCCGCCGTACGCGCGCTGGCGGCCCGGCACGCACCGCCGAACGCCCGGGACCGGGTCACCGGACGCCTCACCGAACGCGAGGCGCAGATCCTGCGGTTGATGACGCGCGGCCTGAACAACGCGGAGATAGCGGGCGAGTTGACGCTCGGCGCCGAGACGGTCAAAACGCATGTCGCCTCCGTGCTGGCCAAGCTGCGGGTGCGGGACCGCACCCAGGCGGTCATCGTCGCCTACGAGCTGGGCTTCGTCCGGCCGCACTGACACCGGTACGGGGTACGGCACGTCCGGCCGGCGCACCGCCCGCACCCCTGCGCGGCGCGCCGATCGGGCGGCGCGGGGCAGTCCGGCTCAGGCAGTGGGGCAGTCCGGCTCAGGCGCGGGGCAGTCCGGCTCAGGCGGTGGGGCGGGGAAGCGGCGGGATCTCGCAGCGGTCGGAGAAGCCCTGTCCGACCAGTCCGAGCGCGGCGTTGGTGCGCGAGCGCATGTTCTCCACCGCGACCAGCGCGGTCAGTTCCACGAACGCCCGCTCCCCCAGCTGCGCCACCAGGCTCTGCGCCATCGCGTCGGTGACCGCGGGCTCGGTCTCCGTCATCGCCTCGGCGTACTCCATCACCTCGATCTCCAGAGCGGTGTACAGCTGCCGGTGCTCGCGCCACACCGGGACATGCCGCAGCTGCTGCGCTCCGGCGCCGTGCCGGGTCCCCTCCCAGTAGCCGAAGTCCACGCACCAGGAGCAGCCGATGCGCACCGCCGACGCCATCACCGCGAGCTGCTGGAGCCCGGGATCGAGCGTCTTCCAGTGGGCGACGCCCGCTTCGAGCGCGCCGGTGGCCAGCAGGACGCCGCGGTGGTGGCCGGCCGCCTTCAGCGGGTCGAGCACCTTGCCGTAGCGACGGCGGGCGTACCACTCGCCGATGCGCACCAGCGGGGTGCGTCGCGGTTGCAGGGAAATGCGCGCCATGGGTGATCTCTCCTCGGCATCGACGACAACAGTGCCTTTGCCGAGGAGACGTGCCGGGGCGCCGCGGTGTGACATCGCCGCACCGGCAGCCGCTCGGGGCGGCGGGGGCGGAGGAACCCGGGGGTGCGTCGAGTCGTTGGCCGGGCATGACCGCTATGACACCTGGTTCCAACCTGCCGCTGGCCACCGCCCGGATCGCGGTGGACGTCACCGCTCCCGCGCGCCTCGACGTCTCGGGGCTGCTGCTGGGGCCCGACGGCAAGGTGCGCTCGGACGCCGACTTCGTCTTCTACAACCAGCCCGCCGCCCCCGGCGTGCGCCACAGCGGCGGCGGTACGGACACCATCTCGGTGGACACCGCCTCGGTGCCCGCGGACGTCGAAAAGATCGTGGTCACCGCGAGCCTGGACGCTGCCGGTGCGACGTTCAGCGGCGTCGAGCCCACCGGCACGGTGCGCGACGAGACGAGCGGTGCGGTGATCGCCACCTTCACCCCCACCTCGCTCGGCGCGGAGACGGCGCTGGTGCTGATCGAGGTCTACCGGCGGGGCGGGGCTTGGAAGGTGCGCGCCGTGGGGCAGGGGTATGCGAACGGCCTGGCGGGCATCGCCACCGACTTCGGCGTCGCGGTCGAGGAGCCCGCCCCGGCGCCCGCAGCCGCGCCCGCGGCAGCACCCGCCGTACCCGCGGCAGCACCCACCGTACCCGCGGCAGCACCTCCCGCTCCGGCAGCGGCGCCCGCCGCTGCGCCGGCGGCACCCGCGCCGGGAGCCGGAAAGATCAATCTGGACAAGGGCACGGTCAACCTGCAGAAGCACCAGAGCGTGTCCCTGGTGAAGAACAACCAGCCGCTGACGTCCAGGGTCACCATGGGGCTGGGCTGGGAGCCGGCCTTCCGCGGCAAGAGCATCGACCTGGACGCCTCGGTCATCGCCTACGACGCCCACCGCAAGAAGCTCGCCACCTGCTACTTCGGCAAGCTCAAGATCCTCGGCGGCGCGGTCCAGCACTCCGGCGACAACCTCACGGGCGACGGCGCGGGGGACGACGAGACCATCACCGTCGACCTGGGCAGTCTGCCGGCGGAGGTGACGGGGCTCGTCTTCACGGTCAACTCCTACACCGGGCAGAAGTTCAACGAGGTGGCCAAGGCGTACTGCCGCCTGCTCGGCAGCCGGGGCGAGGAGCTCGTACGCTTCGACCTCACCGACGCCGAGCCGCGCACGGCGGTGCTGATGGCCAAGTTCGTACGGCAGTTCACCGGCGAGTGGGACATGACCGCGCTGGGCGACTACCACGACGCGCGGACCGTGCGCGGGCTGGTCAAGCCCGGCGCCGCGGCCCTGTAGCCGGGGCCGGTGCCCGCGGCCCCGCACTCGGAGCTGTGCAACCGGGGCTCTGTGCCGGGGGCCGCCGAGACTTCCGGCCCCGCGTCGCCGACGGCGCGCCGCGGGCCCGGGCGGCTCGCGACCGGGGCGCGGTCGCTCACCGACGCGGGCCCGGGCACGGCTCCCCGGGTGCGGTTTCCCTGGCCCCGGGCGCAGTTGCGGCGCCGTGGGCCCGGGGGCTCTGCCACGTGGCCTCTGCGCCGTGGCCCGCGCCCCTCGGCGCAGCCGGACGGGCCCGGAGCGCGGTCGCGGCGCCCCGGGCCCGTCCGGTGGTTCAGCCGAGCGAGCGTGCCCGGTGGGCGGCCTTGCGTGCCTCCTTGGCCGCCTGCCGGTCCGGGTGCAGCCGGCCCATCGCCTCCAGCACCTCGGCGGTCGCCGGGTGCGACACCCGCCAGACCCGCTCGAAGAAGCCGCTGTGCTGGTCGACCAGACCGCGCATCAGCTCCTGCACCTCCTGCGACTGCTCCTCGGTCAACTCGCCGACGAGCTGGGCCGCGAAGGTGTCCACCGTGAGCCAGAAGACCATGTCCTCGCTGGGCGGCGGGACGTCGTCCGCGCCGTGCTCGGCCAGCCACACCCGGGCGAGCCCGCCCAGTTGCCCGTCCTCCAGCACCTCGCGGAGCGCCGGCTCGACCTCCTGCCCGGCCGCGGCAAGGATCTGCTGGCACAGCAGCCTGCGCCAGGGCGCCAGACCGTCCTCGCCGCGAGCGGCGGCCAGCAACTCGCGCACCGCCGCGAGCGGTTCGCGCACCGCGATCCACTCGTTCAGTTCCGCCAGCGCGGCCGACTCCGGGTAGTGGCCGGCGATCTCGGCGAACAGCTCCGGCGCCTCCAGCTCGGTCAGCTCGCCGACCAGCGGGGCGTGGACGCCCTCGTCCTCCATGAGCTGCCGCACGCCGTACTGCCCGAGCGGCGTCAGCCGGACCACGCCGTAGCGGGACACGTCCTCCTCGCCGTCCGGGCCGTCGGGGTCCGCGCTCTCGGCCCAGTCCTCCTCACCGGCCTCGACCAGCAACTCCTCGTCGATGGGCCGGTACTCGACGGCTCCGGTGGGCTCCAGGATGCGGAACTGGTCGTCCAGCCGCATCATCACGGCGGAGACCTCGGCGAGCATCTCCTCGGTCGGCTCCTCGACGTCCTCCGGGACGGCGAGCGAGGATGCCAGGACCGGGAGCGGGATCGGCGGCGCCGGGTCCTCGCCCGTCAGGTTCTCCGAGGCGGTGAGGACGTAGAGGTTGGCGAGCGCGCTGTCCAGCAGATCGGCCTCGGCCTGCGGGTCCCAGTCCAGCTCCGCGCCGTCCGGGTTCTGGGGGTCGAACCCGCCCTCGCCGCCGGTCAGTTCCTCCAGCAGGTCCTCCATGTTGGGCATCGCGGCGTCGCCCACCATGACCCCGAAGACGCCCTCCCACACCGCGAGCACATCGCTCGGGCCGCTGGTGTCGAACGCCTCCAGCTCCTCGCCGGGGGTGGCCAGCGCCACCGCCTCGTCGGCGTCCGGCATCGGGCCCTCGTCGTCGGCCGTCTCGTCCTCCACAACCTCGACGAGGTCGATGTCGACGGCGATGTTCCACGCCTCGGCGGCGAGCGCACGGGCGTCCTCCCCCTCCAGACCCAGGTGCTCGGCGGCGGAGAGCAGTTGGTCGCCGAGGAGTTCACCTCCGGCTCCGACCCGGATGCCGCCCTTGGCCCACCTGGCCAGCGCCACCGCGCGCACCAGCAGCGGGGAGGCGAGCGCCGCACGGGCGAGCTCGGCCTCCGGGGGCAGCCGCAGCGGCGGCAGGGTGGGCTGGTCGTCACCGTTCATCGGCGTCTGGCTCCTCGCCTTGGCACGTCGTTGGGCAATCACCCAGCCTACGGCCTGTTCCGACACCGTTTGCCCCAGTCGCGCGGGCCGGTCGCGGGGCTTTTGCGACCCGGGGTACGCACCGGCGAACCGGCCGGGAGTACGGCGGGCGGGAGACGCGGAGGGAAACGCGGGACTCGGATGGGCGGCGCGGAACGGCCGGTGGGAGGCGCGGACGGGCGCGGGGGCCTGCGCCTCCGGAAAGGCTCCGGGAAGGGCGGGCGACAGCCGACGGCGGGGTGAACGCACCGGCAAGGACGGGTGGAGGCACCGGCGTTCATCCGGCCGCCTCCTTCCGTACGTCCCGGATGCCTTGACAAGGGGACCCGGCTCCGGAAGTTTTACGCGCGTAGAGCAACGTCGGGCGCGTACCGACAGCCGACCTCCGGCGCCCGCGGGCAGCACCACCGGGCGCACACCCGCAGGCCGGCCGCCCCCACACCCGCAGCAACACCCCTCTTCGGAGCGAACCTTGACCACTCGCCAGACCGCGGCCGCCCTGTGCGCACTGACCGCCGCCGCCCTCACCTCCACGCTGCTGATCACCTCTGCCGGCGCGGCCTCCAACGAGCCGGCAGCCGGTGAGGTCCGCATCCACGACATCCAGGGCAGTACCCGGATCTCGCCGCTCGCGGGCGAGGAGGTGCGCGAGGTGGCCGGGATCGTGACCGGTGTGCGCGGCGAGGGCTCTCGCGGCTTCTGGATCCAGGACGAGGAGCCGGACGACGATCCGGCCACCAGCGAGGGCGTGTTCGTGTACACGGGCAAGGAGGCCCCCGCGGTCCTCGTCGGCGACCGGGTGCGGGTGAGCGGCACCGTCGCCGAGTACCGCCCGGGCGGCGAGGACTCCGGGAACCAGACGCTGACGCAGATAACCGCTCCCGAGGTGACCGTCGACTCCAGCGGCAACGAACTGCCCGATCCGGTGCGTCTGGACGCGCGCGGGATCCCCCGGGCCTACGCGCCGAAGGGCGGCGGGGAGAGCGGCATCGAGGACCGCGAACTGCGTCCGCGCGCCTTCGCGTTGGACCTCTGGGAATCACTGGAAGGGATGAACGTCGAGGTCCGCGACAGCCGCGTCGTCGGCCCCAGCACCTCCTACGGCGAGCTCTGGGTCACCGTCAGCCCGCGCGAGAACCCCTCGGCCCGCGGCGGCACCGTCTACGGCTCCTACCGGGACCAGAACGCCGGCCGACTGAAGATCAAGAGCCTCGCCGACCCGGACGAGCATCCCTTCCCCGAGGCCGACACCGGCGACCGTCTCACCGGCCGCACCCAGGGCCCGCTCGACTACGACGAGTTCGGCGGCTACACCCTGGCGGCGGCCGAGCTCGGCGAGGTGGAGCGGCGCGATCTGGAGCGCGAGCGCACCCGTCCGCAGCGCAGGGGCGAGCTCGCCGTCGCCACGTACAACGTGGAGAACCTCCACCCGGGCAACGACGCGGAGAAGTTCGAGCGGCTCGCGCAGGGCATCGCGCGCGATCTCGCCGCCCCGGACATCGTGGCCCTGGAGGAGATCCAGGACAACAACGGCCCCGAGGACGACGGCGAAACCGCCGCCGACCGTACGCTCGAAACACTGATCGAGGCGATCGTCGACGCCGGCGGCCCCCGCTACGAGTGGCGGAGCATCGACCCCGAGGACAAGGCCGACGGCGGCGAGCCGGGCGGCAACATCCGCACCGCCTTCCTCTTCAACCCCGAGAGGGTCACCGCCGAGGACCGCCCCGGCGGCGACGCGACCACGGCGACCGCGGTCGAACGCCGGGACGGCAGGGCCTCCCTCACCCTCTCCCCCGGCCGTGTCGACCCCGCCGACGAGGCGTGGGAGGACAGCCGCAAGCCGCTCGCCGCACAGTTCGCCTTCCGCGGCGAGCCGGTCATCGTGGTCGCCAACCACTTCGGCTCCAAGGGCGGCGACGAGCCGCTGCACGGGCGCTTCCAGCCGCCGAACCGCGTCTCGGAGACCCAGCGGCTGGCGCAGGCCGAATCGGTCAACTCCTTTGTCAGGGACGCCCTGAAGGTCGACCGCAAGGCGCAGATCGTGGTCCTCGGCGACATCAACGACTTCGAGTTCTCCGACACCACCAAAGCCCTGACCGCCGGCGGCGCACTCCGAAGCACGGCGTACT
The DNA here is from genome assembly GCF_023072595.1 of Streptomyces sp. XM4193. GTDB lineage: Bacteria > Actinomycetota > Actinomycetes > Streptomycetales > Streptomycetaceae > Streptomyces. The sequence continues at coordinate 841,485 of NZ_JALLGK010000002.1, read as the reverse complement.
CCCTGCCCCGCGACGAGCGCTACACCTACGTCTTCCAGGGCAACTCCCAGATCCTCGACCAGACCCTCGTCTCACCGGCCATCCGCCGCTACGACTACGACATCGTCCACACCAACGCCGAGTTCGCGGACCAGATCAGCGACCACGACCCGCAGGTGCTGCGCTTCCGCCCCTGACCGGCGGCGCGGCGCGCGGCAGATCCGGTGCGGGGCCGCTCCGGATCTGCCGCACACCGCACCCGGTCTCCGTACGGTCCTGCTCGCGGCCCTGCGGATTCGAGTGGACGTCGTGGCCGGCCCGGTCCCAGAATCGGCCCATGAACCAGGGACCCTTCGGCCGGGTGGCCGCCGCGATGATCACACCGTTCACCGACAGCGGTGCGCTCGACGAGGCGGGGGCGGCCAGGCTCGCCACCCACCTCGTCGACCGCGGCGGTTGCGACGCGCTGGTGGTCAACGGCACCACCGGCGAGTCGCCCACCACCACCGACGAGGAGAAGCTGAGCCTGCTGCGCGCGGTGGTCCGAGCCGTCGGCGACCGCGCCACGATCACCGCCGGAGTCGGATCGGCGAGCACCGCCCACACGGTCGCACTCGCGCGGGCGTGCGAACAGGCGGGCGCCGACGGCCTGCTGGTCGTCACGCCGTACTACTCCCGCCCCGGCCGGGAAGCCGTCGCACACCATCTCGCCACGGTCGCCGACGCCACCCCGCTGCCGGTGCTGCTGTACGACATCCCCTCCCGCACCGGAGAGGGCACCGCGCTCAGCGCCGACACCCTGCGCACGCTCGCGGAGCATCCGCGCGTCGCAGGCGTCAAGGACTGCGCCCACGACCTCCTGAAGACCGGATCGGTGCTCGCCGACACCGGGCTCGCCTACTACGCCGGCTGCGACGAGGAGATCCTCCCGCTGCGCGCGATCGGTGCCGCGGGCTGCGTCAGCACGGTCGCGGGCGTCGCGGGCGGCCTCGTGCGGGAGATGCTCGACGCCTTCGACGCCGGCGACCTCGACGGTGCCCGCAAGCGCCACCACGCTCTGGCGCCGCTCGTACGGGCGTTGCAGTCGGCACCCGGCACGGTCACGCTGAAGGCGATCCACCGGGCTGCCGGGCTCCCCGGCGGCCCGGTGCGAGGTCCGCTGCTGGCCGCCGACGAGACGCTCACCGCCGAGTTGGTCGCTGCCTTCCGGCAGGCCAACGCCTGAGGCGGGTACGGGAGTTCGGCGGCCCGCGCCGCGCTGCCGCCCCTTCCGTACCGCCCCGGTGCCCCGCCCCGGTCGCCTCGCCCCGGTACGCGAGGAGCCCGGCCGAGGCACCGGCGGTGAGCTCGGGAAGGCGCAGACCGCGCGCGGCCGGCTCAGAAACCGGCGGCGGTCTCGCCCTGTTCCGGACGGTCGCCGCTCCGCGCCTCGCCGGTCAGATCGCGCACCAGCAGTGTCGCGCCGGCCACCGCTCCGGGCATCAGGAACACCGCCACCACCGGCACCAGGAACGTCGCGGCGAGCGGCACGCCGAAGCCGAGCGCAAGGCTCTTGCGGGTCCGCAGCATCCGCAGCCGGGTGCGCACGTCGATGCCGCGCCGCTGCATCGCGACCGAGGTGAGCTCCAGGGTCAGGAAGAAGCCGGACACGGCGAAGCCGAGCGCGGGCACGATCGTCTGGCCGATCAGCGGGACGAAGCCGAGCAGGAAGAGCGGTAGCGCGAGGGCCAGCGCCCTCATCAGCACGTAGAGGCTGTCGGTCAGCGAGGTCCACAGCTCGCGCCACCATGGCAGGTCCGGCCCGTCGGGCAGTCCGCCCTCGCTCTCCTCGACCTTCTCCGAGAGCGATTCGTAGAACGGGTCACCGATCAGCAGCGTCACCGCGGTGAAGGTCAGGATCGCCACCATGAGGCCGACGGCCAGCAGCAGCACCACGAAGCCCAGCCGCAGCAGATTGCGCGGCAAACCCGACCAGTCGTCGGCGAACGGCGTGGCCCACACCGCCAGATCACCGGCCTGGAAGGCGAGCAGCACCAGCAGGACCACGTACAGGACCAGGGCGATCAGAGCGGGCAGCAGACAGAACGCGTACAGGCGGCCGTGCTGCGCGACCCAGCGCTGACCCTGCATCAAATACCTGGCACCGGTGGCTAGTTCCCTCATGGGCGCCAGCCTATCCAGGCACCGCGGCACCCACGACGCGGGCCGGTCCCCATCGGGGAACACCGGCCGCACGCGACAGGGACGCACGCGACGCGCACGGCCCGGAGACGCAATCGACAGGGGCGTGTGCGAGGAACGCGGGGCCCGTACCGCGTCGGGCACGGAGTCCGTACCCGACGGGCACGGGCCCCGTGCGCGTCCCCGGCCGCCTCCCGCACGGGCGGGAGGCCGACGGTCGTCAGTTGTGGCTGTGCAGCACCTCGTTGAGGCCGCCCCAGGAGCCGGTGCGGGGCAGTACCTCGACGACACCGGTGGTGGAGTTGCGGCGGAAGAGCAGGTTGTCGCTGCCGGACAGCTCCAGCGCCTTGACCACCTTGCCGTCCGGCAGCGTGACCCGGGTGCCGGCCGTCACGTAGAGGCCGGCCTCCACGATGCAGTCGTCGCCGAGCGCGATGCCGATACCCGCCTCGGCGCCGAGCAGGCAGCGCTCGCCGAGCGAGACGACCTGCTTGCCCCCGCCGGAGAGGGTGCCCATGATCGAGGCGCCGCCGCCGATGTCGGAGCCGTCACCGACCACCACGCCGGCAGTGATCCGGCCCTCGACCATGGAGGTGCCGAGCGTGCCGGCGTTGAAGTTCACAAAGCCCTCGTGCATGACGGTGGTGCCGGCCGAGAGGTACGCGCCGAGGCGGACCCGGTCGGCGTCGCCGATGCGCACGCCCGCCGGGACGACGTAGTCGGTCATCCGCGGGAACTTGTCGACGCTGGTCACGGTGAGCCGCTCCCCGCGGGCGCGGGCGACCAGCCTGGCCTCCTCCACCCGGTCCACCGGGACCGGACCGAGGTGCGTCCAGGCGACGTTGGTGAGCAGGCCGAAGACTCCGTCGAGGTTCTGTCCGTGCGGCTTCACCAGTCGGTGGCTGAGCAGGTGGAGTCGCAGATAGGCGTCGTGCGCGTCCAGCGGCTTGTCCTGGAGGGAGGCGATGACCGTCCGCACCGCGACGACCTCCACGCCCGGCAGCGCGGTGGCGCCGAGCGCCTTCGGGGCGTCCTGGCCGAGCAGTTCGGCGGCGCGGTCGGCGTCCAGTCGCTCGGTGCCGGAGGCGCCCGCGTCGGTGCTCAACTCGGGCGCGGGGTACCAGGTGTCGAGGACGGTGCCGTCGGTGGTGACGGTGGCGAGCCCGGCGGCGACTGCGCCGGTGTGCGTGTGCGTGGCTGCATCGGTCATGCCGAGAACCTAACCGCTGCCGCGCCGCCGAGGCGAACCGGTCTCACCGGGCGGCCGCACCCCGGGCGCGGAGCCGCGACCGGCCCCATCGGCGCCCCGGGCCGCAGCTCCGCGGCCGTGCGCCCCAAGCCCCGCGCACCGTACGGGAGTTGCGGCGGTCCCCGGGAGCGGGGCGGCTCGCCGGCCGTACCGCGCCGGGCGGGCGGTGGCGACGAACCGGCCGGGCCCGTCAGTGGGCGGCACCGCCGAGGTTGAGCACCACGACACCGGCGATGACCAGCAGCACCCCGGCCACCTTCGCCGCCGACACCGACTCCCCGATGAAGACCATTCCGATCAACGCCACCGCGGCCGTACCGGCACCGGCCCAGATCGCGTACGCGGTGCCCACCGACATCTCCCGCAGGGTGAGCGAGAGCAGGTAGAAGGCGATCAGATAGCCGACCGCCGTGCCGAGCGAGGGCCACAGCCGGGTGAAACCGTCGCTGTACTTCATCGAGGTGGTGGCCAGCACCTCGGCGAGGATGGCGGCGGCCAGCGTCGCGTATGTCATCCGGACGACTGTACCCACCACTTGTGTGCCTCCGGGCACCTCGCTCGGCACCTCGCGGCACGTCGTGGAACGTCGTGGAACGTCGTGGAACCTCGCGGCACCTCGTGGAACGGAAAAGCGCCGGCGGACCGATTCGATCCGCCGGCGCTCCCGGTGTTCCGGCCGACGCCCGGGGCCGCCGGGCAAAGTGCCCGCGACGCCTCGGACGCGAAGCCCCGGACGCGACGCCTCGGGGCCTGCCCCGAGCGTGACGCCTCAGACGTTGAAGCCGAGTGCGCGCAGCTGCTCGCGCCCCTCCTCGGTGATCTTGTCCGGGCCCCACGGCGGCATCCAGACCCAGTTGATCTTCAGGTCCTTGACCAGGCCCTCGGTCGCCGACTTCGCCTGGTCCTCGATCACATCGGTCAACGGGCAGGCGGCCGACGTCAGGGTCATGTCCAGCGTCGCGATGTTCTCCTCGTCGACGTGCACCCCGTAGATCAGACCGAGGTTCACCACGTCGATGCCGAGCTCGGGGTCGACGACGTCGTACAGCGCCTCGCGGACCTCTTCCTCGCTCGCCGGTGAGGTCGTGCCCACACCGCCTTCAGCAGCCTCGCTCATGCCGTCCTCTCCTTCGGGCCGTCCTCGTCGCCCGCGCCCAGTGCCTGGGCGGTGGCGTCCTTCCATGCCATCCAGCTCAGCAAAGCGCACTTCACCCGGGCCGGGTACTTGGAGACACCGGCGAACGCGACCGCGTCCTCCAGCAGCTCCTCCATGGCGTCGTCCGGGGTCAACTGCCCCCTGGACTGCATCAGTTCCAGAAAGGCGCCCTGGATGCGGCGCGCCTGCTCCAGCTCCTTGCCCACCAGCAGCTCGTTGAGCACCGAGGCGCTGGCCTGGCTGATGGAGCAGCCCTGGCCCTCGTAGCTGACGTCGGCGATCCGCTCGCCGTCGTAGCGCACCCGGAGGGTGATCTCGTCCCCGCAGGTGGGGTTGACGTGATGCACCTCGGCATCGCCGTCCCGCAGCCCACGGCCGTGCGGGTGCTTGTAGTGGTCCAGGATCACGTCCTGGTACATCGAGTCGAGCTTCACGAGTGACACGCCATTCTCATCCGGTTTCCCGTCAGGGCTCTCATCCGAAGAAATTCCGCACGTGCTCCAGACCGTCGACCAGGGCGTCCACCTCGGCCGGCGTGGAGTACAGATAGAACGACGCTCGCGTCGTCGCGGGAATTCCGTACCGCAGGCAGACCGGCCGCGCACAGTGGTGGCCGACCCGTACGGCGATGCCCTGCTCGTCCAGCACCTGGCCGACGTCGTGCGGGTGGATGTCGCCCAGGGTGAAGGAGATCGCCGCGCCCCGGTCCTCGGCCGTGGTGGGGCCGATGATCCGCAGGTCCGGCACCTGGAGCAGCCGCTCCAGGGCGTACTCGACGATCGCGTGCTCGTGGGCGGCGATCTTGTCCATGCCGATGCCGGACAGGTAGTCCACCGCGGCGCCGAGCCCGACCGCCTGGGCGATCGGGGGCGTACCGGCCTCGAACTTGTGCGGGGCCGGCGCGTAGGTGGAGGAGTGCATCGAGACGGTCTCGATCATCTCGCCGCCGCCGAGGAACGGCGGCAGGTCCTCCAGCAGCTCCTGCCGACCCCACAGCACGCCGATGCCGGTCGGGCCGCACATCTTGTGGCCGGTGAAGGCGATGAAGTCGGCCTGGATGGCCTGCACGTCGAACGCGGTGTGCGGTACGGCCTGGGAGGCGTCCACCACCACCAGCGCCCCGACCTCCTGGGCACGCCGGGCGATCTCCTCGACCGGGTTGAAGGTGCCCAGGATGTTGGAGGCCAGCGTGTACGAGACGACCTTGGTCTTCTCGGTGATGAGCTCGTCGATCCGGGAGAGGTCGAGCCGGCCGTCGTCGGTCAGCCCGAACCACTTCAGCTTCGCGCCGGTGCGCTGCGCCAGCAGCTGCCACGGCACGATGTTGGAGTGGTGCTCCATCTCCGTGATGACGATCTCGGTGTCGCTGTCCACCCGGTAGGGCTCGTCCGCCCAACCGAGCATGTTGGCGACGAGGTTGAGCGACTCCGAGGCGTTCTTGGTGAAGATCACCTCGTCGCGGCTCGGCGCGTTGATGAAGGCGGCGACCTTGTCCCTCGCGCCCTCGTACAGCGCCGTGGCCTCTTCCGCGAGCACGTGCACGCCGCGATGGACGTTGGCGTTGTGCTGCTCGTAGTAGTCGCTCAGTGCGTCGAGCACCTGGCGGGGCTTCTGCGAGGTCGCGGCGCTGTCGAGGTAGACGAGCTTCTTCCCGTCGTGGAGCACGCGGTCCAGGACGGGGAAGTCCTTGCGAATCGCCTCGGTGTCGAGGTGGCCGGGGAGTCCACGGCGGGAGGAAGTCACGTGCTGGTGCCGCCCTTCACGTACTGCTCGTAGCCCTCGGCCTCGAGCTTGTCGGCGAGCTCCGCGCCACCGGACTCGGCGATGCGTCCCTTGGCGAAGACGTGCACGTGGTCCGGCTTGATGTAGCGCAGGATGCGGGTGTAGTGGGTGATCAGCAGCGTGCCGACGTCCCCGCCCTCGCGGACCCGGTTGACGCCCTCGGAGACGACCCGCAGCGCGTCGACGTCCAGACCGGAGTCGGTCTCGTCCAGCACCGCGATCTTGGGCCGCAGCAGCTCCAGCTGGAGGATCTCGTGGCGCTTCTTCTCACCGCCGGAGAAGCCCTCGTTGACGTTGCGCTCGGCGAAGGAGGGGTCCATCTGGAGACGCGCCATGGCCTCCTTGACCTCCTTGACCCAGGTGCGCAGCTTCGGGGCCTCGCCGCGGGTGGCGGTGGCGGCGGTGCGCAGGAAGTTGGAGACCGAGACTCCGGGGACCTCGACCGGGTACTGCATGGCGAGGAACAGGCCGGCGCGGGCGCGCTCGTCGACGGACATCTCCAGGACGTCCTCGCCGTCGAGCGAGACGGTGCCGCCGGTGATCGTGTACTTGGGGTGGCCCGCGAGGGAGTAGGCGAGCGTCGACTTGCCGGAGCCGTTCGGCCCCATGATGGCGTGCGTCTCGCCCTGCTTCACGGTCAGGTCGACCCCGCGCAGAATCTGCTCGGGACCGCCCTCGGTGTTGACGGAGACGTGCAGGTCGTGGATCTCAAGGGTTGCCATGGGGACTTCAGGACTCCTGGGTGACGGAGACGAGCACGGCCGCGGCCGGCCCCTCGCCTTCGATCTTTACGGGGTATACGGGAACGGGCTGGGTCGCCGGCAGCCCGGACGGCTTGCCGGTGCGCAGGTCGAAGGCCGACCCGTGCAGCCAGCACTCGATGGCGCAGTCGTCGACCTCGCCCTCGGAGAGCGAGACGTTCGCGTGCGAGCAGATGTCGTTGATCGCGAACACCTCGCCCTCGGTGCGCACCAGCGAGACCGGCACGCCGTCGATCTCCACCCGCTTCGGGGTGTCCTCCTCCAGCTCCGCCAGCTTCGCTGCCTCGACGAAGGCACTCATGCGACCGACGCCTCCAGCTCGGCGTCGATCTTGGCGATGAGCCGCTCCTGGAGATCGGGCAGGCCGATCTGCTGGACCAGCTCGGCGAAGAAGCCGCGGACGACCAGGCGCCGCGCCTCGTCCGCGGAGATACCGCGCGACATCAGGTAGAACAGCTGCTCGTCCTCGAAACGGCCGGTCGCCGAGGCGTGGCCCGCGCCGACGATCTCGCCAGTCTCGATCTCCAGGTTGGGGACCGAGTCGACGCGCGCGCCGTCGGTGAGGACGAGGTTGCGGTTCAGCTCGTAGGTGTCGGTGCCCGCGGCGTCCTTGCGGATGATCACGTCACCGATCCACACCGCGTGCGCGTCCGCGCCCTGGAGCGCGCCCTTGTAGGCGACGTTGCTGCGGCAGTTGGGGGTGTCGTGGTCCACCAGCAGACGGTGCTCCTGGTGCTGGCCGTTGTCGGTGAAGAACAGGCCGTACAGCTCGGCCTCGCCGCCGGGTCCGGTGTAGCTGACGCGCGGGTTCAGCCGCACCAGATCCCCGCCGAAGGTGACCACCACGGACTTGAAGGTGGCGTCCCGGCCGACCAGCGCGTTGTGCTGCGAGCAGTGGACGGCCGTGTCGTCCCAGTCCTGCACGGACACGACGGTCAGCTTGGCGCCGTCGCCCAGTACGAACTCGACGTTGGCGCTGCGCACCGTGTCACCGGTGTGGTCGATGACGATGACCGCCTCGGCGAACTGCTTGAGCTCGAACACCGTGTGCCCGTACGTCACGCCGCCCTGGCCGTGCAGACCGACGCGGATCGGCTCGTCCAGCACCGCCTCCTTCGGCACGGTCACCACGGTGGCCCGCTCGAAGGAGCTGTACGCCTGCGCGGCGACCCGGTCGATCGGGGCGCCCGCGCGGCCGAGCCGGGCGTCCTCGCGGCCGACCGACTCGACGGTGACCTCGTCCGGGGCCGAGATCTCGGCCTTGACGCTGCCGGAGGCCTCGGCGGAGCCGTCGTGCAGCCCCTTCAGGCGGTCCAGCGGAGTGAACCGCCACTCCTCCTCGCGGCCGTGCGGCACCGGGAAGTCCGCCACGTCGAAGGACGGAGCAGCGCTCATCCGGGTGGCGACGGTGGACTCGCCGGCCACCGCGATCGATCCGGAGGTGTTGGCACCCGCCGGTGGGTTCTGAGCCTCAGCCATGGCTGTCGTCGTGCTCACTTTCTGCCTGTCGGTTCGGTGGGGAGGGCTGGGCGCCGGGCGCCCGGTGCGGGGCCGGTCAGCCGACCGCGCCCTCCATCTGGAGCTCGATCAGCCGGTTGAGTTCCAGCGCGTACTCCATGGGCAGCTCCTTGGCGATCGGCTCGACGAAGCCGCGCACGATCATCGCCATCGCCTCGTCCTCGGCCATGCCCCGGCTCATCAGGTAGAAGAGCTGGTCGTCGCTGACCTTGGAGACGGTCGCCTCGTGGCCCATCGTCACGTCGTCCTCGCGGACGTCGACGTAGGGGTAGGTGTCGGAGCGGGAGACGGTGTCGACCAGCAGTGCGTCGCAGAGCACGTTGGACTTGGAGCCCGACGCACCCTCGCCGATCTCGATCAGACCGCGGTAGGAGGTGCGGCCACCGCCCCGCGCCACCGACTTGGAGACGATGTTGGAGGAGGTGTTGGGCGCCATGTGCACCATCTTGGCGCCGGCGTCCTGGTGCTGGCCCTCGCCCGCGAAGGCGACCGAGAGGGTCTCGCCCTTGGCGTGCTCGCCCATCAGGTAGATGGCCGGGTACTTCATGGTGACCTTGGAGCCGATGTTGCCGTCGACCCACTCCATGGTCGCGCCCTCGTAGGCCACGGCGCGCTTGGTGACCAGGTTGTAGACGTTGTTCGACCAGTTCTGGATGGTCGTGTAGCGGCAGCGGCCGCCCTTCTTGACGATGATCTCGACGACCGCGGAGTGCAGCGAGTCCGAGTCGTAGATCGGGGCGGTGCAGCCCTCGACGTAGTGGACGTAGGCGTCCTCGTCGACGATGATCAGCGTCCGCTCGAACTGGCCCATGTTCTCGGTGTTGATCCGGAAGTAGGCCTGGAGCGGGATGTCGACGTGCACACCCGGCGGGACGTAGATGAACGAACCGCCCGACCACACCGCGGTGTTCAGCGCGGCGAACTTGTTGTCGCCGGCCGGGATGACCGTGCCGAAGTGCTCCTGGAAGAGCTCCGGGTGCTCCTTGAGCGCGGTGTCGGTGTCCAGGAAGAGAACGCCCTGGGCCTCCAGGTCCTCGCGGATCTGGTGGTAGACGACCTCGGACTCGTACTGGGCGGCGACGCCGGCGACCAGGCGCTGCTTCTCCGCCTCGGGGATGCCGAGCTTGTCGTAGGTGTTCTTGATGTCCTCGGGCAGGTCCTCCCAGGACTGGGCCTGCTTCTCCGTGGACCGCACGAAGTACTTGATGTTGTCGAAGTCGATTCCGCTGAGGTCCGAACCCCAGCTCGGCATCGGCTTCTTGCCGAAGAGCTTCAGGCCCTTGAGCCGCATCTTCAGCATCCAGTCCGCCTCGGACTTCTTCGCCGAGATGTCGCGGACGACGTCCTCGGACAGTCCGCGCTTGGCGGCGGCGCCCGCTGCGTCGGAGTCGGACCAGCCGTACTCGTAGTTGCCCAGCCCCTCCAGTTCGGGGTGAGCAGTCTCCGTGGGGAGAGTCATACGGGGTTCCTCCCGGCTGTGCTTTCGGATGCGGTTGCGTGCTGCTGTTGCTCTGGCTCGTGCGGTGGCTCGACCGGTCTCGCCGCGTGCGGCACGTAGGTGGTGCACACCCCGTCGCCGTGCGCGATGGTGGCCAGACGTTGGACATGGGTCCCGAGCAGGTGGGAGAAGATCTCGGTCTCCGCCTCGCACAACTGCGGGAACTGCTCCGCGGCGTGAGCCACCGGGCAGTGGTGCTGACAGAGCTGCTCACCGGCGGAAGCGGGCGCACTGCGCGCGGTGGCAGCGTACCCGTCCTCGCTGAGCGCCTCGGCCAGCACCTGTGCCCTCTCGTGCGGTGCGGCCCGCTCGACCCGCTCGCGGTATCGCTCGACCTGGGACTCCACCCAGGCCCTGGCGAACGCGGCCACCGCGGCCTGCCCCGGATCGCCGCCGCCGGCGGCGCGCGCGATCCAGCGCATGGCGTCGGTGGCGAGCTCGTCGTAGGCCTGGTCGAAGGCGTCCCGGCCGCTCTCGGTGAGCGCGAAGACCTTGGCCGGCCTGCCCCGCCCCCGAGCGCCGTACACCCGCTGCGCCCGCGGCTCGACCATGCGGTCGGCCACCAGAGCGTCCAGATGACGGCGGACCGCGGCCTGCGTCAGCTCCAGCCGCTCGGCCAGCTCCGCCGCGGTGGACGGACCGTGGTCGAGGATGGAGCGAGCCACCCTGTTACGGGTGCCGTGCTGCTCGTCGGGCGCCGAAGCGGCACCGACGCCCCCGGCGACCGGGCCGGTCGCCTGGCGCTCAGCAGGACCCGTGTTTTTCACAACGCCATTGTTGCGTAATTAAAAGAGCGGCGGCAAGCCGCCCTTGTGACCTGTGCGAATGGGGTGCATCACGTAAGGCAAGCCTTACCCGGCATGCCGGACGCAGCCCGGCCCGGCGCCCCGCACACCGCCCAACCCCCGCCCGGCACCGGCCCCGGGGCGCTCCCTAGACTCGACCGCATGCACGCAACCGCGGCTGTCGAGGTCGCAGGACTGGTGAAGCGGTACGGACGCAGCACGGCGGTCGACGGTCTCGACCTGACCGTGGAGCGCGGCACCGTCACCGCGGTGCTCGGCCCGAACGGCGCCGGGAAGACCACCACCGTGGAGATCTGCGAGGGCTACCGCAGACCCGACGAAGGCCGGGTACGGGTCCTCGGGCTCGACCCGCTCGCCGACGCGGCCCGACTGCGACCGCGGATCGGCGTGATGCTCCAGAGCGGCGGCATCTACCCCGGGGTCCGTGCGATGGAGATGCTGCGGCACGTCGCGAGCCTGCACGCCCACCCGCTCGACGCGGACGCGCTCGCCGAACGCCTGGGCCTCGGCTCCTGCGGACGCACCCCCTATCGCCGCCTCTCCGGCGGCCAGCAGCAGCGCCTCTCGCTGGCCATGGCCGTCGTCGGCAGACCCGAGCTGGTCTTCCTCGACGAACCCACCGCCGGCCTGGACCCCCAGGCACGGCGCGCGACCTGGGAGCTGGTGCGCGAGCTCCGCGCGGACGGGGTGAGCGTCCTGCTGACCACCCACTTCATGGACGAGGCCGAGGAGCTGGCCGACCGGGTCGCGATCGTGGACGCCGGCCGGGTCATCGCCCACGACGAGCCAGCGGCGCTGTGCCGCGGCAACGCGCGCAACACCCTGCGCTTCGAGGGCCGCCCGGGACTGGATCTGGACTCCCTGCTCACCGCGCTGCCGCCCGACTGCAAGGCGACCGAGGCGGCCCCGGGCAGCTACCTGATCACCGGCGAGGTGGAGCCCCAGCTCCTCGCCACCGTCACCGCCTGGTGCGCCCAGAACGGAGTCCTGCCGGACCGCATCGCGGTCGAACGGCACACGCTGGAGGACGTCTTCCTCGAGCTGACAGGCAAGGAGCTGCGCGGGTGAGCGCCACCGAGACCGGCAACTGGACCCCGCGCCCCGGCGCCGCACCGCTGCCGCGCATGGTCGCGGCCCAGGCCGCCCTGGAGACCCGGATGCTGCTGCGCCACGGTGAGCAGCTGCTGCTCACCGTGGTCATTCCGACGCTGCTGCTGGTGCTCTTCAGCGCCGTCGACATCGTCGACACCGGAGAGGGCGAGCGCGTCGACTTCCTCGCCCCCGGAGTGCTGGCACTCGCCGTGCTCTCCACCGCCTTCACGGGCCAGGCGATCTCCACCGGCTTCGAGCGGCGGTACGGCGTGCTGAAGCGACTCGCCGCCACACCGATGCCTCGCTGGGGCCTGATGTGCGCCAAGACCTGTGCGGTCCTGGTGATCGAGGTGCTCCAGGTCGCGCTGCTCGTCGGCGTCGCCCTGGCGCTGGGCTGGTCGCCCGCGGGTGGAGCGGCCGGCGCGGTCGCGGTCCTCCTGCTCCTCCTCGCGGGCACCGCGGCCTTCTCCGGGCTCGGGCTGCTGATGGCCGGAACGCTGCGGGCCGAAGCCACCCTGGCCGCGGCGAACCTGGTCTTCGTCCTGCTGCTGATCTGCGGCGGCGTCGTCGTACCGCTCGACCGCTTCCCCTCGGGCGTGCAGACGGTGCTGGAGCTGCTTCCGATCTCCGCCCTCTCCGAGGGACTGCGGTCCGTGCTCCAGGAGGGCGCGGCACTCCCCTGGGCCGAACTGGGCGTACTGGGCGCATGGGCCGTGGTCGCGCTGGGCCTGGCGGCCCGCTTCTTCCGCTGGGAGTGACCCGTCGGGCGCCCGGACCGCCCCGCCCTGCTCGCGCTCGGCTCCGCCGAGGAAGCCCCCGCGCCCGGAGTCTCCGGCTCCGCAATCCGCGGCTCGGGAATCCTCACCGCCGAGGCCCTGCGCTGCCGAAAGCTGTGCTCCCGAGAACTGCACTCCCGAAAGCTGTGCTCCCGAGGGCCGGAGCCCTCGGGAGCATCGCCACGGCAACGGAGCCGCGCGCGTCAGGAGGAGATCGGCGGACGGAGATCGGCCGGCAACTCACGCGCCGCCGCCCGGTCCAGCAGCCACAGGGTGCGGTCGCGCCCGTACGCACCGGCCGCCGGCGCCTGGAGCTCGCCCGCTCCGGAGAGGCTGAGCGCCGCCGCGCCCGCCTTGTCCTCACCGGCCGCCAGCAGCCACACCTCCCGGGCGCCGCGAACGGCCGGCAGTGTCAGGGAGATCCGGGTCGGCGGCGGCTTGGGCGCGCCGCGCACGCCCACCGCGATCCGCTCGGCCTCCCGCACCGCGGGCGACTCGGGGAAGAGCGAGGCGATGTGCGCATCGGGCCCGACGCCCAGCAGCAGCACGTCGAAGCCGGGTGCCGCCAGACCGGCCGGTGCCGCCTCGGCCAGCTCCGCGGCGTACGCGGCGGCGGCCGACTCGACGTCCGTACCGTGCGGGCCGTCCGGACCCGGCATCGAGTGCACTCGCGCGGGATCCAGCGGCACGCTGTCCAGCAGGGCGGCACGGGCCTGGGTGTCGTTGCGGTCGGGGTCGCCCGAGGGCAGATAGCGCTCGTCGCCCCACCACAGATCCAGCCGCGACCAGTCGACCGCGTCCCTGCCCGGTGAGGCGGCGAGCGCGGCGAGCACGCCGTTCCCGTTGCGACCGCCGGTCAGGACGACCGAGGCGGTGCCGCGCTCGCGCTGCGCCGTCACGAGCGTGGTCGCCAGTCGGGCCGCGGTAGTGGCGGCCATGTCCTCCTTGGAGGGATGGACGACCACCTGGGGCTCGGGCCTGCCGGTCATGAGCCTGCCTCCTTCCGCCCGCGCCCCGCCGCGCCGGCCGACTTCGCGCGCCCGCTTCCGGCCGCGCCGCTCTTCCCGCTGCTCTCGGCAGAGAGCTCGGCCCGGCTCTCGACGCGCTCCTGCCCGCCGGCCCCGGACTCGGACTGCGTATCGCCGGACCCGGTCCGCGAGCCCGTCCCGGTCGGCGTGCCGGCCCCGGTCTGCGTATCACCGGACCCGGTCTGCGAGCCGGTCCCGGGCGCCGACGCGGCGGGGCCCAACCGGTCGAGGCCGAAGCAGAGCGCCTCCTGGTACGTCTCGTCCGGATCGAGCCTGCGCAGCTCCTCGGCGATCAACTCCGCCGTCGTACGCCGGTGCAGGGCGACGTGGCGGTCCGGCTGGCCGGGGACGGCGAGCTCGGCGAGCCGCTCGTCCGGCCGGTCCAGGCAGATCTGACCCTCCGGTGTGCCCAGCCGCACCGCGGTGATGCCCGGACCCTCGGACACCACCCGGTCCACCGGCACCCCGAGCCTCGCGGCGAGCCAGAGAGCCAGCAGCTCGGTGCTGGGGTTGTACGCCTCGCCCTCCACGACGGCCTCGCTGATCGGGCCGTGCTTCTGGTCCAGCGCCGCGGCGAGCACGCTGCGCCAGGGCGTCACCCTGGTCCACGCCAGGTCGGTGTCGCCCGGGGCGTAGGACTTGGCGCGCGTCTCCAGGGCGGCGACCGGGTCCTCGCTGGCCGCCGCGTCGGTGATGCGGCGCTGGGCGAGCGTGCCGAGCAGATCCTCGGCCGGATTGACTGGGGCGTCCTCCGGCCACCAGACGACCACGGGGGCGTCGGGCAGCAGCAGCGGCAGCACCACGCTGTAGGCGTGCGCGGCCAACTCGCCGTGCAGGCGCAGCAGTACGGTCTCGCCGGTGCCGGTCTCGCCGCCCATCCGCACCTCGGCGTCGAGCTGGGCGCGGGCACGGGCACGCGGTGAGCGACCGGGCCGGCGGATCACCACGAGGATCCGGGAGGGGTGCTCCTTGGACGCGTCGCTCGCCGCCCGCAGCGCGTCGTAGTGGTTGCCCTCGTCGGTCACGATGACCAGCGTGAGCACCATGCCGACGGCTGGGAAGCCGGCGGCACGGCGGGTCCGCACCAGAGCCGCGTTGATCTGGCTCGATGTGGTGTCGGTGAGATTGGTGTTCATGGCCGGCGCCAGCTCCTACCGTCGCGCGCGAGCATCTCGTCGGCGGCCTTCGGCCCCCAGGTCCCCGCCACGTACGGCTCCGGCCTGCCGTGGGTGTCCCAGTACTCCTCGACCGGGTCGAGGATCTCCCAGGACCTCTCGACCTCCTGGTGGCGCGGGAAGAGGTTGGAGTCGCCGAGCAGCACGTCCAGGATCAGCCGCTCGTACGCCTCGGGACTGGACTCGGTGAAGGACTCTCCGTACGCGAAGTCCATGGTGACGTCGCGGATCTCCATGGAGGTGCCGGGCACCTTGGAGCCGAAGCGGATCGTCACGCCCTCGTCCGGCTGCACCCGGATGACCAGTGCGTTCTGGCCCAGCTCCTGGGTGTCGGTGGCGTTGAAGGGCGAGTACGGGGCTCGCTGGAAGACCACCGCGATCTCGGTGACCCGCCTGCCGAGCCGCTTGCCGGTGCGCAGATAGAACGGCACGCCCGCCCAGCGGCGGTTGTCGATCTCCAGCTTGATCGCGGCGAAGGTGTCGGTCTTGGAACGCGGGTCGATGCCGTCCTCGTCGAGGTAGCCGGGCACCTTCTCGCCGCCCTGCCAGCCCGCGGTGTACTGGCCGCGCACGGTGTGGCGGCCCAGGTCCTCCGGCAGCCGCACGGCGCGCAGCACCTTCAGCTTCTCCAGGAGCAGCGCCTTGGCGTCGAAGGAGGACGGCTCCTCCATCGCGGTCAGGGCGAGCAGCTGGAGCAGGTGGTTCTGGATGACGTCCCGGGCGGAGCCGATGCCGTCGTAGTAACCGGCCCGACCGCCGATGCCGATGTCCTCGGCCATGGTGATCTGCACATGGTCCACGTAGGACCTGTTCCACAGGGGCTCGAACATCGTGTTGGCGAACCGCAGCGCCAGGATGTTCTGGACGGTCTCCTTGCCCAGGTAGTGGTCGATCCGGAAGACCTGGCTGGCGCGGAAGACGCCGTAGACGACCTGGTTCAGCTCCTGGGCGCTCTTGAGGTCGTGGCCGAAGGGCTTCTCGACCACGGCTCTGCGCCAGGAGCCCTCGGGCGCGTCCGAGAGGCCGTGCTTCTTGAGCTGCTGCACGACGGTGGGGAAGAACTTGGGCGGCACGGAGAGGTAGAACGCGAAGTTCCCCCCGGTGCCGCGCTCCTTGTCCAGAGCCTCGATGGTGTCGCGCAGCCGGTCGAACGCCTCGTCGTCGTCGAAGACGCCCGGGACGAAGCGCATCCCCTGGGCCAGCTGCTCCCAGACCTCCGCCCGGAAGGGCGTGCGGGCGTGCTCCTCGACCGCTTCGCGCACGACCTCGGCGAAGTCCTCGTGCTCCCAGTCCCGGCGGGCGAACCCGACGAGGGAGAAGCCCGGTGGGAGAAGCCCGCGGTTGGCCAGGTCGTAGACCGCGGGCATCAGCTTCTTGCGGGAGAGATCACCGGTGACGCCGAAGATCACCAGGCCCGACGGCCCCGCGATGCGCGGGAGCCGTCGGTCCTGGGCGTCACGCAGCGGGTTGGCGTCGTCGACGCCGGATTCGCCGCTCAACTGTGTCAGCGCTCCTCGGGGGCGAGGCGGTTGAGTTCCTTCTCTGTGGAGGCCAGGAGGCTGTTCCACGGCTCCTCGAACTTCGCGACGGCCTGGTCCTCCAGCAGCTGGACCACCTCGTCGTAGGAGATGCCCAGCTTCTCCAGAGCGTCCAGGTCGGCCCGGGACTGCTCGTAGGTGCCGTGCACGGTGTCGCCGGTGATCTCGCCGTGGTCCTCGGTCGCCTCCAGGGTGGCCTCCGGCATGGTGTTGACCGTGCCGCGCACGACCAGCTCCGTGACGTAGAGGGTGTCCGGGTACGCCGGGTCCTTCACGCCCGTGGACGCCCACAGCGGACGCTGGGCGTTGGCGTTCTTGGTGGCGAGCGCCTGCCAGCGCGGCGAGTCGAGGACCTCCTCGAACGCTTGGTGGGCGAGGCGGGCGTTGGCGAGGGCGGCCTTGCCGCGCAGCGACTTGGCCTCCTCGGTGCCCAGCTCGTCGAGCCGCCGGTCGATCTCGGTGTCGACCCGGGAGACGAAGAAGGAGGCGACCGAGTGGATCTGGGAGACGTCCAGGCCCTTGGCGTCGGCCTTCTCCAGACCCGAGAGGTAGGCGTCCATCACCTCGCGGTAGCGCTCCAGCGAGAAGATCAGCGTGACGTTGACGCTGATGCCGTTGGCGATCACCTCGGTGATCGCGGGCAGGCCGGCCCTGGTGGCGGGGATCTTGATCAGCGTGTTCGGACGGTCCACCAGCCAGGCGAGCTGGCGGGCCTCGGCGACCGTGGCGGCGGTGTTGTGCGCCAGGCGGGGGTCGACCTCGATGGAGACCCGGCCGTCCCGGCCGCCGGTCGCCTCGTGGACCGGGCGCAGGATGTCGGCGGCGTCGCGCACATCGGCGGTCGTCACCATCCGTACGGCTTCCTCCGTGCCGACCCGGCGCACGGCCAGATCGGTCAGCTGCTGCTCGTACCCCTCACCGGCCGAGATCGCCTTCTGGAAGATCGCCGGGTTGGTGGTGACGCCGACGACGTTCTTCTGGTCGATGAGCTCGGCGAGGTTGCCCGACGTGATGCGCTCGCGCGACAGGTCGTCGAGCCAGATCGCGACGCCTTCCTCCGAGAGGCGGCCCAGTGCGTCTGTCATGGGTAATGCATCTCCTACGTAGCGTGTGTGTGCGTCAGCGCCGAGCGGCGGCGAGTGATTCCCGGGCCGCGGCGACGACCGCCTGCGAGGTGAGCCCGAACTCCTCGAACAGTTTCAGGTAGTCGGCCGAAGCACCGAAGTGCTCCAGCGAGACGAGCCGACCGGCGTCGCCCAGGTAGCGGTACCAGCTCTGCCCGACGCCGGCCTCGACCGCGACCCTGGCCCGGACCGAGGGCGGCAGCACGGAGTCGCGCCACTGCTGGTCCTGCTCCTGGAACCATTCCATGCAGGGCACCGAGACGACCCGGGTCGGCACGCCGGCCGCCTCCAGCTCCTCCCGGGCCTCCACCGCGAGCTGCACCTCGGAGCCGGTCGCCAGCAGCACCACCTGCGGATCGCCGTCGACGGCCTCGCGCAGCACGTAACCGCCCCTGGCGGCCTCGGGGTTGGCCTCGTAGGTCGGGACGTTCTGCCGGGTGAGCGCGATGCCGTGCGGAGCCGGCCGGTCGGAGTGCCGACGCAGGATCTCGGCCCAGACGGTGGCCGTCTCGTTGGCGTCGGCGGGGCGTACGACGTTCAGGCCGGGGATGGTGCGGAGCGCGGAGAGGTGCTCCACCGGCTGGTGGGTGGGGCCGTCCTCGCCGAGGCCGATGGAGTCGTGCGTCCACACGTAGGTGACCGGGGTGCGCATCAGCGCGGCGAGCCGCACCGCGGGGCGCATGTAGTCGGAGAACACCAGGAAGGTGCCGCCGTAGATCCGGGTGTTGCCGTGCAGGGCGACGCCGTTCATCACCGAGCCCATGGCGTGCTCGCGGATGCCGTAGTGGACGGTGCGGCCGTACGGGTCGGCCTCGGGCAGGCTGTTGCCCGCCGGGAGGAACGAAGTGTTCTCGATGGTGGTGTTGTTGGAGCCCGCGAGGTCGGCGGAGCCGCCCCACAGCTCGGGCAGCACCGGGCCGAGCGCCTTGAGCACCGCACCGCTCGCCTTGCGGGTGGCGACGTCCTTGCCTGCCTCGAAGGAGGGGAGCTGCTCCTCCCAGCCCTGCGGCAGCTCGCCGGCGCTGATCCGGTCGAACTCGGCGGCGCGCACGGCGTTGGCGCCGCGCCAGGCAGCGAGCTCCTTCTCCCACGCCTCGCGCGCCTCGCGCCCGCGGTCGAGCGCGGCGCGGGTGTGGGCGATGACGGCGTCGTCCACCTGGAAGCTCTGCTCCGGGTCGAAGCCGAGGACGCGCTTGGTCTCGGCGACCTCCTCGGCGCCGAGTGCCGAGCCGTGCGCGGCCTCGGTGTTCTGCGCGTTCGGCGCCGGCCAGGCGATGATCGAGCGAGCGGCGATCAGCGAGGGGCGGCCCGTTTCGGCCCGTGCCGCGACCAGTGCGCGGTAGAGGCCCTCGGGGTCGAGGTCGCCGTTCTCCTGCTGCTCGACGCGCTGGACGTGCCAGCCGTACGCCTCGTAGCGGGCGAGGGTGTCCTCGGAGACGGCGGTCTCGGTGTCACCCTCGATGGAGATGTGGTTGTCGTCCCAGAGCATGACGAGGTTGCCGAGCTTCTGGTGGCCGGCGAGCGAGGACGCTTCGGCGGCCACGCCCTCCTGGAGGCAGCCGTCGCCGGCGAACACCCAGATGGTGTGGTCGAAGGGGGACTCGCCCTCGGCGGTCTCCGGGTCGAAGAGCCCGCGCTCGTAGCGTGCGGCCATGGCCATGCCGACGGCGTTGCCGATGCCCTGGCCGAGCGGGCCGGTGGTCGTCTCCACTCCGGTGGTGTGACCGACCTCCGGGTGGCCCGGGGTCTTGCTGTCCCAGGTGCGGAAGGACTTGAGGTCCTCCAGCTCCAGGCCGTAACCGGCGAGGTAGAGCTGGATGTAGAGGGTGAGGCTGGAGTGGCCGACGGACAGCACGAACCGGTCGCGGCCGGTCCAGTCGGCCACCGCCGGGTCGTGGCGCATGACCTTCTGGAAGAGGACGTGCGCGGCGGGCGCGAGACTCATCGCGGTGCCGGGGTGTCCGTTGCCCACCTTCTGCACGGCGTCCATCGCCAGGATCCGGGCGGTGTCGACGGCGCGCTGGTCCAATTCGGTCCACTCGAACGCCTGCGCGTCCGACTCGGTCTCTGTGATGGTCGGCTTGATGCTCACCCTGGCTCAGGGCTCCTCTCACACAAACGAAAAGCCGGCGGCCTTCTCCTTCACCCGGCGCACTCGAGCCTACCCCCGCGCCGGGGCGGCGGTTCCCGGCGTTCGTACCGTGGTACGGGCGTGCTGAGCACGCCGTTCGGGCCGCTCTGCGCGGCGATCCGGGCGCGGTCGGCGACACCGTCACCGGGTGCGGCGGACTCCGCTCCCCCGGCCCCGACGCTCGATCGTGTACGAATTCCCCGGCGCACCTGCGCGGTGGGAACAGCGTTCGAGCGCGAGAGAACGGGAGGACGAAGGACGGGCGGGAGCGGGCACCGGGCCGGGACGCACTCCGCCGGCGGCGCCCGGCAGGGTCCTCCGGCATCCTTCCGTCCCCTTCGGCGGCGACCGTCCGCGCCGCCGTACGCAACGCCGTGCGCACCCCCGCCCGCACCGGTCGGTGTACGGGGTCGGCACCGGGCCGTGCGGCGCGCGGTCCTGCCGACGGACGAGGCCGCGCGGCGCCCCGGGCGGTGTGCGCGGAAGCGCCAACCCGACCACCCCGGCGCCGAGTCGGGTATGGCGTACGTCTAAAGTGGCGTGGTATGCGCGAGCCCTGCGGGGACGGAACCCCCTGGTGCTCGACGGTTTCTCGCGGCGCCTGCCGCGGATGTCACTTGATTCAGGGGTGTTCGTGACGGACGTCGAATCCCGTCCCGCGGGAGTGATCGCTGCGGGGCCGGCACCAGCGGCCCACCGGCCCTCACTGATGGCAAAGGTCAAGGCGTACGTCGCGCTCACCAAGCCCCGCATCATCGAGCTGCTGCTCATCACCACGGTCCCGGTGATGTTCCTGGCGGCGCAGGGTGTGCCCGACCTGTGGCTGGTTCTGGTGACCTGCGTCGGCGGGTATCTCTCCGCCGGCGGCGCCAACGCGCTCAACATGTACATCGACCGCGACATCGACGCGCTCATGTCCAGGACCGCCCAGCGGCCGCTGGTCACCGGGGTGCTGACGCCCCGCCAGGGTCTGGTCTTCGGACTGACCCTCGCGGTCGTGTCCACCCTGTGGTTCGGTCTGCTGGTCAACTGGCTCTCCGCCGCGCTCGCGCTCGGCGCGCTGCTGTTCTACGTGCTCGTCTACACGATGCTGCTCAAGCGCCGCACCTCGCAGAACATCATCTGGGGCGGGATCGCCGGCTGCATGCCGGTGCTGATCGGCTGGTCCTCGGTCACCAACGAGGTCAGCTGGGCCGCCGTGGTCCTCTTCATGGTCATCTTCTTCTGGACGCCGCCGCACTACTGGCCGCTGTCGATGAAGGTCAAGGAGGACTACGCCCGCGTGGGCGTCCCGATGCTGCCGGTCATCGCCTCCAACCGCGTGGTCGCCCGGCAGATCGTCCTCTACAGCTGGGTCATGGTCGCGGTGTCGCTGACCCTGTGGCCGCTGGGCTACGTGGGCTGGTTCTACACCGCCGTCGCGCTGGCCGCGGGCGGTTGGTGGCTCTGGGAGGCACACGCCTTGCAGAACAGGGCGAAGGCCGGGGCAGCGGGCGCCAAGCTCAAGGAGATGCGCCTCTTCCACTGGTCGATCACCTATGTCTCGCTGATCTTCGTCGCGGTGGCGATCGATCCTTTCGTGCGCTGATCCGTCGGCCCTTCGCGGCTTCCGGCTCCGCCGACGCCACGGCCCCTCGCCTTTCGGGCGGGGGGCCGTTCGCGTCCCGCCCGAACGGCGAGGGGCACGCTCCACCCGCCCGCGCTCGTCCGCCGGAGTCCGTGTCGTCCCGTCGCGCCGAGGCCGCTGTCCGCAGGAGGGAGTGGCGCAAACCACCCGCAGGCACGTCGCCGGATGATCTACCCACGGGTAGCATCAGCGCATGGCAGAGACGAAGCAGGCTGACGAGAGCGGGAGCCGCGCGAGCCGTACCAAGGCGGATCGCCAGGCGGCCCGACTGGCCAAGCAGATCGACGCGTTCGCCAGGAGTCACGGCGGCAGCGCGGAAGGACAGGTCGCCTACCTCGGCCAGCGGGGCGCCCGCATCGTCCTGGTCGGCGAGAACGGCGAGTGGGGCGATCTGGTGGCCACCAGCCACGAGATCGCCGTACAGGCCGTGGAGCGCGCCGGCATCACCGTCCACAAGGACTTCGACGGCGCCTTCGCCGCCCGGGTGCGGACCGGCCCGTACGAGTGGTCGCGGATGGCCGGGATGCAGATCGGCGGCCCCGACAACGGCTGAGCGCCGGAACCGAGTACGTGCAAGGGGCGTGCCTGCCGGATCTCCGGCGGACACGCCCCTTGCACGTGCTTCAGCGGCGGCTCACGCCGAGGCCGGCTCCGGCTCCGACGCCCGGTCCGCCGGAAGGTCGGCGGTGGGCGGCACCGGGGCCGCACCGCGCTCGCGGAGCGAGACCAGTACGCGCACCACCGCGATCCACACCAGGGTCGAGCCGAGCAGATGGATGCCGACCAGCAGCTCCGGGGAGTCCAGGAAGTACTGCGCGTAGCCCACCAGGACCTGGGAGGCGAGGACCACCAGCAGCTCCGTGACACGGGCCCGCGGGCCGCGCGGCGCGTCGACCACGCGCAGCAGCACCCACAGCGCGACCGCCAGCGCCACCACCAGCCAGGCGAACGCCGAGTGGATCCGGGTGATCAGCTCCCAGTCGACGGGGATGCGCGGTACGTCGCTGCTGTCCCCCGCGTGCTGCCCGGCACCGGTGACCACCGTGCCCACCACGATCAGCGCCACCGCCGCCGCCGTCATTGCGACGGCCAGCTGCCGCACCCGCGGGCCGACCAGCGGACGCGGCGGCTCGTCGCCCTCGCGCGCCCGCTCCCAGGTCACCAGCGTCACCGTGATCAGTGAGGTGGCGAGGAGGAAGTGGCCGGCGACGGTGTACGGGTTGAGGCCGGTCAGCACCGTGACGCCGCCGACGACCGCGTTCGCCATCACGATCCAGAACTGCGCCCAGGCGAGGCGGGTCAGGCCGGTACGGCGTGGTTTGACGCTGCGCGCCGCGATGATCGCCCAGCCGACGGCCGCGCAGAGCACGTAGGTGAGCATCCGGTTGCCGAACTCGATCGCCCCGTGCAGACCCATCTCCTGGGTTGCGAAGAGGCTGTCGTCGGTGCACTTGGGCCAGGTGTCGCAGCCGAGCCCGGAACCGGTCAGACGCACCGCGCCGCCGGTCACCACGATCACCACGCTCATCACCACGGCGGCGAGGGCGGCCCGCGCGAGAATGCGCGGGGAGGGGGTCCAACGCGCGGCGATGTACGCGAGCGGGTTGCGTACCAGAGCAGACATCTTCGACACGGGCCCATCGTAGGACCACGCTTGTGCACGCTTTCACGAGGGGTCCCCGACGGTGTGCCCACCACGCACCGAAGGCGCGTGACGGGCCGCACGTCCGAAACGGCCCCCGGGCGGCGCACGCTCCGGCGGGGCCGGGAGCCGGGGCCCGAATCGGGGTGCCCGGGGAACGGCGAGCCCGTCCGGTCCGGTGGCGGCCGGACGGGCTGCCGACCCGTGCGGTCAGCGTCCGCGGAACTTCCGGTAGCGCTCCACCAGTGCGCTGGTGGAGGAGTCCAGGCCCGCCACCCGGTCGCCTTCGGTCAGGGCGGGCTCAAGCCGCTTGGCCAGCACCTTGCCGAGCTCCACGCCCCACTGGTCGAAGGAGTCGATGCCCCAGATCGCACCCTGCACGAACACCTTGTGCTCGTAGAGCGCGACCAGCTGGCCGAGCACGGACGGGGTGAGACTGCCCGCGAGCACCGTGGTGGTCGGCCGGTTGCCCGGGAAGGTGCGGTGCGGCACCAGCTCCTGCGGCACCCCCTCGGCGCGCACCTCCTCGGCCGTCTTGCCGAAGGCGAGCGCCTGGCCCTGGGCGAAGAGGTTGGCCATCAGCAGATCGTGCTGGTCGCGCAGGGCGCCCAGCTCCTCGACCGGCTCGGCGAAGCCGATCAGATCCGCGGGGATCAACCGGGTGCCCTGGTGCAGCAGTTGGAAGTACGCGTGCTGGCCGTTGGTGCCCGGGGTGCCCCACACCACGGGGCCGGTGTGCCAGTCGACGGGCCGGCCCTCCCGGTCGACGCGCTTGCCGTTGGACTCCATGTCCAGCTGCTGGAGGTACGCGGTGAACCGCGAGAGGTAGTGCGAGTAGGGCAGCACCGCGTGCGCGTGCGCGTCGAAGAACCCGCCGTACCAGACTCCCAGCAGGGCCAGCAGCATCGGCGCGTTGCGGGCGGGCGGCGCGGTGCGGAAGTGCTCGTCCATCAGCCGGAAGCCGTCGAGCATCTCCCGGAACCGGGTGGGTCCGATCGCCACCATCAGCGACAGGCCGATCGCGGAGTCGTAGGAGTAGCGTCCGCCGACCCAGTCCCAGAACTCGAACATGTTGGCCGTGTCGATGCCGAAGTCCGACACCTGCTCGGCGTTGGTCGACACCGCGACGAAGTGCCGGGCCACCGCCTCCTCGCCGGCTCCGAGCCCGTCGAGCAGCCAGCGGCGCGCCGCCTTGGCGTTGGTGATGGTCTCGATGGTGGTGAAGGTCTTGGAGGCGACGATGAACAGCGTCCGCGCGGGGTCCAGATCGCGTACGGCCTCGTGCAGGTCCGCGCCGTCCACGTTGGAGACGAAGCGGAAGTCCAACTCGCGTGCGCTGTAGGGGCGCAGCACCTCCTGCGCCATGGCCGGGCCGAGGTCCGAGCCCCCGATGCCGATGTTGACCACGGTGCGGATGCGCTGCCCGGTGTGGCCGGTCCACTCCCCCGACCGCACCCGGTCGGCGAACTCGGCCATCCGGTCCAGGACTTGGTGGACGGCGGGTACGACGTCGACGCCGTCCACCTCGACGACCTCGCCGCGCGGGGCGCGCAGGGCGGTGTGCAGCACCGCGCGGTTCTCCGTGTTGTTGATCCGCTCGCCGCGGAACATCGCGTCGCGCAGCCCGGCGACGCCGGTGGCGTCCGCCAGCGCGGTCAGCCGCCGCAGCGTCTCGTCGGTGACCAGGTGCTTGGAGTAGTCGAGATGGAGGTCCCCGACCTCCAACGAGAGTCGGTCGGCGCGATGCGGATCGGTCGCGAAGAGCTCCCGCAGCCCCACCTCGCCCAGCACCGCACGGTGGTCTGCCAGTGCGGCCCACTCCGGCAGCCGGTCGAGCCGCTCGCGGTCGGCCGCGTCGTGTGCGTTCATCAGAGAATCCAGCTCATTCCTCGTGTGCGTACCCCGCCGCGGCCCAACCTAATGGAGAACGACCCCGGCCGCGCACTCCCGAGGGGAGGCACGGCCGGGGTGTTCAACAGGGGTTCGCCGGGGCGCCGTCGCGCGGCCATCCGGCGCGCACGCCGCGCACGACTCCCGCACGGGGGCGGGGAGTTCGAGGTCGCCGCGGGGTCAGACCTCGCCGCGGAGCTTCGCGAGGGCCTCGGCGAGGATGGCCTCGCCGTCGGCGTCGGTGCGACGCTCCCGCACGTAGGCGAGGTGCGTCTTGTACGGCTCGGTGCGCGGCGGGTCCGGCGGATTGTCCTGGTCCTTGCCCGCGGGGAAACCGCACCGCGGGCAGTCCCACGTCTCGGGGACCTGTGCGTCACCGGCGAAACTCGGCTGTGTCTCATGCCCGTTGGAGCACCAGAAGGAGATTCTCAGCCTGGGCGCCGCATCGCCGCGCTCGGCCTCGCCCATCGGTCCGGCGCCCACTCGGCTGCCACGGATCGCGTTGCCACCTGCCACGGTCGTAACTCCCTGCCTCGTGACTCCTCCCCCGCTCGGCGGGGGCTTCTCACCGGCCACTCGCTCACCGTGCGGGCGACCGCGCGACGGACAGGCACTGCCCGGTGCCGTGAGGCACGCCACAGAGCTTAGCAGGCCCGATTCCGCAACCGGAGGGATGAATTCGCCATCAGGACGAAGGAGGCAGAACGGGGCCCACCGACTCGAATCCGACAGTGTGCAGGCTCAGTTGCTCTTCATCATGATGCCGAGCGCCACGATGATGGCGGCCCACACCAGGGCGACCACGATGGTGATGCGGTCGAGGTTCCGCTCGGCGACCGAGGAGCCGCCGACGGAGGACTGCATGCCACCGCCGAACATGTCGGAGAGCCCGCCGCCCTTCCCCTTGTGCATGAGGACCAGCAGCACCAGCAAGCCACTGAAGATAAGCAGGGCGATCGACAGACCCAATTCCACGGCTGGACCAACTCTCTCGGGCTTCACAGAAGACGTACGGACAGATCAATCGGGGCCGGGCGCGGGGCCCGGCCCCGACAGGGTACGACGGGTGGGACCGCTGAGCCTAGCGGCCCGGTTCTTCCCGGGCCGCCGCCGCTTCGGTCCCGCGACCTCTACTGGTCGCGAAAACGGACGATCTTGACGAACTCGTCCACATCCAGCGCGGCACCGCCGACCAGCGCGCCGTCCACGTCCGGCTGCGCCATGATCGCCGCGACGTTGCCGCCCTTGACCGAACCGCCGTACTGGATACGGACCTTGTCGGCCAGCTCCTGGCTGTAGAGCTCGGCCAGGCGTCCGCGGATCGCACCGCAGACCTCCTGGGCGTCCTCGGGGGTCGCGACCTCGCCGGTGCCGATCGCCCACACCGGCTCGTAGGCGATCACGATCGTCTCGGCGTCCTCGGCCGC
Organism: Streptomyces sp. XM4193; assembly: GCF_023072595.1. GTDB lineage: Bacteria > Actinomycetota > Actinomycetes > Streptomycetales > Streptomycetaceae > Streptomyces. The sequence continues at coordinate 815,105 of NZ_JALLGK010000002.1, read as the reverse complement.
GACGCCCTCCAGCGCCCCGTCGACCTGGGCGAGGGTGTGCGCGACCTGGTTGCCCGCCTTGCGCACCTCGAGGCCTTCGCCGACGCACAGGATCGGGGTGATCCCGTGGCGGTGGGCGGCCTTGACCTTCGCGTTGCAGACCGCCTCGTCCTCGCCGTGGTACTGGCGGCGCTCGGAGTGGCCGATCACGGCGAAGGTGCAGTTCAGCTTGGCCAGCATCGGCCCCGAGACCTCTCCGGTGTAGGCACCGGAGTCCTGGGCCGAGATGTCCTGCGAACCGTAGGTGATCTTCAACTTGTCGCCGTCCACCAGCGTCTGCACGGAGCGCAGGTCGGTGAAGGGGGGCAGCACGACGACGTCGGTGCCCTCGTAGTCCGTGTCGGCGAGGGCGAAGGCGAGCTTCTGGACGTGGGCGATGGCCTCGAGGTGGTTGAGGTTCATCTTCCAGTTGCCCGCCATGATGGGCGTACGGGAACTCACGGTGTTCAGTCCTCCAGTGCGGCGAGGCCGGGGAGCGTCTTGCCCTCGAGGTACTCGAGGCTCGCGCCGCCGCCGGTCGAGATGTGGCCGAATGCGTTCTCGTCGAAGCCCAGCAGCCGGACCGCGGCGGCGCTGTCGCCGCCGCCGACGACCGTGAAGGCCGAGCTGTCCAACAGCCCCTGGGCGACGGCACGGGTGCCCTCGGCGTAGTCGGGGTGCTCGAAGACGCCCATCGGACCGTTCCAGAAGACGGTCTCGGCGTCGGCGAGCTTCGAGGCGTAGAGCTCCTGGGTCCTGGGACCGATGTCCAGGCCCATCAGGTCGGCCGGGATGGCGTCGGCGTCCACCGTCGCCGGGTGGGCCGGTGCCTTGGTCTTGAGGTCGGGGAACTCGCTCGCGCCGACCACGTCGACGGGCAGCACGAACTCCACGCCCTTGTCCTTCGCCCGCGCCAGGTACTCCTGGACGGCCGGCACCTGGTCCTCCTGGAGCAGCGACGAACCGACCTCGTGGCCCTGGGCCTTGAGGAAGGTGTACGCCATGCCGCCGCCGATCAGGATGCGGTCGGCGCGCTCCAGCAGATGGTCGATGACCAGCAGCTTGTCGGAGACCTTCGCGCCGCCCAGCACCACCGCGTACGGCCGGCTGACGTCGTCGGTCAGCTTCTTCAGGACGTTCACCTCGGTGGCGATCAGACCGCCGGCGGCGTGCGGAAGCCGCGCCGGGAGGTCGTAGACCGAGGCGTGCCTGCGGTGCACGGCACCGAAGCCGTCACCGACGTAGAGGTCGGCCAGCTCGGCCAACCGGTCGGCGAACGCGCCGCGTTCGGCGTCGTCCTTGGAGGTCTCGCCGGCCTGGAAGCGGAGGTTCTCCAGCAGCGTAACCCCGCCGTCGCCCAGTGAGGCGACGGTGGCCTTCGCGCTGTCCCCCACCGTGTCGGTGGCGAACGCGACCTCGCGGCCGAGCAGTTGACCCAGCCGCTGCGCCACCGGCGCGAGCGAGAACCGGGGGTCCGGCGCGCCCGCGGGGCGGCCGAGGTGCGAGGCGACGACGACCCTGGCGCCGGCCTCGGCCAGCCTGGTGATCGTCGGAACGGCGGCACGGATGCGGCCGTCGTCGGTGATGGTCTCCCCGTCCAGCGGGACGTTGAGGTCCGCACGGACGAAGACGCGCCGGCCGGCGACGCCGTCCTCGACGAGCTCGTCGATCGTCTTCATGGTTTCTGACTCCTTGAGTGAGGGCCGGACACGACACCGGGCCCGCACAGCGCGTGTGCGCCGCGCGGGCCCGGTGCTGTCACGTCTCGGTGCCTGAAGGGCGAACCGCGATCAGAGCTGACCGCCGACGAAGACCGTGAGGTCGACGAGACGGTTCGAGTAGCCCCACTCGTTGTCGTACCAGCCGACGACCTTGACCTGCTTGCCCTGGACCATGGTGAGCCCGGAGTCGAAGGTGCAGGAGGCCGGCCAGTTGACGATGTCCGAGGAGACGATGGCGTCCTCGGTGTACTCCAGGATTCCCTTGAGCTGGCCCTCGGCCGCCTTCTGGAAGGCGGCGTTGATCTCGTCGCGCGAGACCTCGCGGTCCAGCTCCAGCACCAGGTCGGTGACCGAACCGGTGGGGACCGGCACGCGCATGGCGATGCCGTCCAGCTTGCCCTTGAGCTGCGGGAGGACCAGAGCGGTGGCCTTGGCGGCACCCGTCGAGGTCGGAATGATGTTCTCCGCGGCGGCGCGGGCGCGGCGCAGGTCCTTGTGCGGGAAGTCCAGGATGCGCTGGTCGTTGGTGTAGGCGTGGACCGTGGTCATCATGCCCTTGACGATGCCGAAGCTCTCGTCGAGCACCTTGGCCATGGGCGCCACACAGTTGGTGGTGCAGGAGGCGTTGGAGACGACGTGGTGGTTGGCCGCGTCGTACTTGTCCTGGTTGACGCCCATCACGATGGTGATGTCCTCGTCCTTGGCCGGAGCCGAGATGAGGACCTTCTTCGCACCGGCGGCGAGGTGCTTGGCGGCGTCCTCGCGCTTGGTGAAGATACCGGTGGACTCGATGACGATGTCGGCGCCCAGCTCGCCCCAGGGGAGGTTGGCCGGGTCGCGCTCGGCCATCGTCCTGAAGGTCTGGTTGCCGACGGTGATCGTGTCGTCGGTGTGGCTGACGTCCTGCTTGAGACGGCCCAGGATGCTGTCGTACTTGAGCAGGTGAACCAGGGTCGCGTTGTCGGTCAGGTCGTTGACACCGACGATCTCGACATCCGCTCCCTGCTCCAGGAGGGCGCGGAAGTAGTTGCGACCGATGCGGCCAAAGCCGTTGATGCCTACGCGGATCGTCACGAACCGATCTCCTCGTTGGGTACGCCGGTGCGGACACCGACGAAGGGTTGTATGGGATGTCCCCGACCACTTCCGACCCTACCGCGCCGGTCCCGGGCGGGTGACATCGGCCGCCCCCACGATTCCGGCCCGGGCGCGGGCCCGGGCCGGACAGGTGGAAGGCGTCGACGTCAGCCGACCATCTCCTCGGTGAGACTGGACTCCGTGCCGGGAATGCCGAGGTCTCCGGCGCGCTTGTCGGCCATCGCCAGCAGCCGGCGGATACGGCCCGCGACCGCGTCCTTGGTCAGCGGCGGGTCCGCCAGCGCGCCGAGCTCCTCCAGCGAGGCCTGCTTGTGCTCCATGCGCAGCCGGCCGGCGGCGGCGAGGTGCTCGGGCACGTCGTCGGCGAGGATCTCCAGCGCGCGCTGGACCCTGGCACCGGCGGCGACGGCCGCGCGCGCCGAGCGGCGCAGGTTGGCGTCGTCGAAGTTGGCCAGGCGGTTGGCGGTGGCGCGCACCTCCCGGCGCATCCGGCGCTCCTCCCAGGAGAGCACCGACTCGTGGGCGCCGAGCCTGGTCAGCAGCGCGCCGATGGCGTCGCCGTCGCGCACCACGACGCGGTCCACGCCCCGCACCTCGCGCGCCTTGGCGCCGATCTGGAGCCGGCGGGCGGCGCCGACCAGCGCGAGGGCCGCCTCCGGCCCGGGGCAGGTGACCTCCAGGGAGGACGAGCGGCCCGGCTCGGTGAGCGAGCCGTGGGCCAGGAAAGCGCCGCGCCACGCGGCTTCGGCGTCACAGGTCGCCCCCGAGACGACCTGCGGCGGGAGCCCGCGGATGGGACGGCCCCGACCGTCCACCAGCCCGGTCTGACGGGCGAGTTGGTCACCGCCGGCCACCACCCGCACCACGTACCGGCTGCCCCTGCGCAGCCCGCCGGGAGCCATCACCACGAGGTCGGAGGCGTGGCCGAAGATCTCCAGAATGTCCTTGCGCAACCTGCGCGCCGCGATACCGGTGTCCAGCTCCGCCTCGATCACGATGCGGCCGCTCACCAGGTGCAGGCCCCCCGCGAAACGCAGGATCGACGAGACCTCCGATTTGCGGCAGCAGGTCCTGGTGACGGGGAGCCGGGAGATTTCATCCTTCACCGCTGCCGTCATCGCCATGGGCCGATCCTTCCGTGCATCCGAAAAATACGGTCGTACGCGGCTGCCAGCAGCTCAGGGTCGTGCCGGGGAGCTCCGTCGGGAGCGGCCACCGCAGCAAGCTCCACGGTGCCGCCGAGCAACTCGGCGGCCTGCCGAAGGCTTTCCTGATCGGGCACTGTGTCCTGATCCGCCAGAACCACGTCGAAGGCGAGTTTAGGGGCGTGTCGGGCCAAAACCTCCAAATGACGCTGCGGAGAGAAGCCCTCAGTTTCGCCGGGCTGCGGAGCGAGGTTCAGCGAGAGCACTCTTCGGGCCTTCGTCTCGACCAGCGCCTGCAGCAGCTCGGGCACCAGCAGATGCGGAATGACCGAGGAGAACCAGGAGCCCGGGCCGACCACGACCCAGTCGGCGTCGAGCACCGCCGCGACCGCCTCGGGCACCGCGGGCGGGTCGTCGGGAACCAGCCGCACCTCCTGCACCTCGCCGGGGGTGAGCGCCACGGTCGCCTGACCGCGCACGACGGCCAACTCCTCGGGGCGGGCCGGGTCGTGGCCGCGCACCTCGGCCTGGAGCTCCAGCGGCACGGCGGACATCGGCAGCACCCTGCCGTGCGCGCCGAGCAGCTTGCCGACCAGGTCCAGCGCCGCGACGTGGTCGCCCAGCTGCTCCCAGAGCGCGACGATCAGCAGGTTTCCGACGGCGTGGCCCTGGAGGTCGCCCTCCCCGCTGAAGCGGTGCTGGACCACCCGGGACCAGGTCTGGCCCCACTCGTCGTCGCCGCAGAGCGCGGCCAGCGCCTTGCGCAGGTCCCCGGGGGGCAGTACGTCCAGCTCGTCGCGGATGCGCCCGCTGGAGCCGCCGTCGTCGGCGACGGTGACGACGGCGGTCAGGTCACCGGTGATCCTGCGCAGCGCGGTGAGCGAGGCGGACAGCCCCATCCCGCCGCCGAGGGCGACCACCTTGGGCTGGCCCTTGAGCCCCGGCAGGAGCTTGCGGCGTCGCAGCCGCAGCGAACGACCGGTCACAGTACTCATTCACGTCCCATGTCACGGTGCACGACGACGGTCTCCACTCCTTCTGCCGCCAGCCGCCGGCCCAGCCGCTCGGACATGGCGACGCTGCGGTGCTTGCCGCCGGTGCAGCCGACCGCGATCGTCACATAGCGCTTGCCCTCGCGTCGGTAGCCGGTGGCGATCAGATGCAGCAGCTCCGCGTACCGGTCCAGGAACTCCTTGGCGCCGGGCTGGTTGAAGACGTACGAGGAGACCTCCTCGCTGGTGCCGGTGTAGGGGCGCAGCTCGGGAACCCAGTGCGGGTTGGGCAGGAAGCGGCAGTCGACCACGTGGTCGGCGTCGACGGGCAGGCCGTACTTGTAGCCGAACGACATGACGGTGGCCCGCAGCTCCGGCTCCTCCTCGCCTGCGAACCGGGCGTCCATCTTGGCTCTGAGCTCGTGGACGTTGAGGCTGGAGGTGTCGATGACCAGGTCGGCGTCGCCGCGCAGCTCGCGCAGCAGATCCCGCTCGGCCTCGATGCCGTCGACGATCCGGCCGTCGCCCTGGAGCGGGTGCGGGCGGCGCACCGACTCGAAGCGGCGCACCAGGGCCTCGTCGGAGGCCTCCAGGAAAACGATCCGTCTGGTGACCTTCTGGGCCGCCAGGCCGTTCAGGGATTCGCGGAGGCTGTCGAAGAAGCCGCGCCCCCGGACGTCGACGACCACCGCGATCCGGGCGACGTTGCCCTGGGAGCGCGCGCCGAGGTCGACCATGGTGGGGATGAGCGCGGGCGGCAGGTTGTCGACGACGAACCAGCCGAGGTCCTCCAGACACTTGGCGGCGGTGCTGCGGCCGGCGCCGGACATGCCGGAGATGATCACGAGCTCGGGGATGGTGGCGCTGCCGTCGGGCCCGGCGGCAGCGGTGTCCGGAACGCCCGGACCTGTGGCCGGACCCGTGGCTGCGGGGCCCGTGGCGGTCGGGCGTGTCGGCCCCTCGGGGCGGGTGGAGTCGGCCTGCGACTGCGGGCCGGATTCGGACGGTTGTGTCGAGTGCTTGTCGTTGTTCGTCATCTCGTCCCCCGGAGCGTTGCTGTGCGCGTGGTGTGGGTGGTGTGAACGGTGTGGTGGATGGAGTCCGTCGAGCCTGCGCCGTCGCCGGCAGTGACGACAGCGGCGCTGCCAGCCGGTGGCCCGGTGTGGCGGCGGGTGACCCCGGTGGCGCGGACGTCGGTGCCGCCGGCACCGCATCCGGGCCGGCTGCCCCGACGAGTGTGCCGCCCGGACCCGGGCGGTGGAGCGGTCGGCCCCGGAGGCCGCCGGCGGACCGGCTCGGCCGCACCCGGGCCGTACGGTCGCCGCCTCATCGGCTTCCGCCCGCCCCTTCGCTTCTCGTCATGGTGTGCTTCTCGTCATCGTCGTCTCACTCATCATCGTCGATGATTTCGCCGGTCGCCGTGTTCACCGCGGGGGTGGTCGCGCGCTCGCCCGCCAGTGCGACCGCCACGGTCTCCGCCGTCTTGCGGCCGATGCCGGGAACCTCGCAGATCTCCTCGATCGTCGCCGCGCGCAGCCGCTTGACGGAGCCGAAGTGCTTGATCAGGGCCTGTTTGCGGGTCTGGCCGAGCCCCGCCACCGCGTCCAGCGGGCCCGCTCTCAGGGCGCCGGCGCGCTTGCTGCGCTGGTAGCGGATGGCGAAACGGTGCGCCTCGTCCCTGATGCGCTGGAGCAGGTACAGGCCCTCGCTGGTGCGCGGGAGCACCACCGGGTCGGTCTCCCCCGGCAGCCACACCTCCTCCAGCCGCTTGGCCAGGCCGCACACCGCGACATCGTCGATCCCCAGCTCGGTGAGCGCCGCCTGGGCGGCGGCGACCTGCGGCCTGCCGCCGTCGACCACCAGCAGCTGCGGCGGATAGGCGAACCGCTTGGGCCGCCCGTCGTCCTCGCGCGGCCCCCCGGCGACCGGATCGTCGGGGCCCGGACTCTCGGCGACCGGCACCGCGGTCTCCGGCGACAGGGCCTCGGAGCCCGCGCCCGCCCGCCCCGCGGCCGTCGCTGCCGCGGCCCCGCTGCCGGGCGCGGGGTCGGCCGACTCCTCGCCGGTGTCGGCGGGCTCCACCCACTCCCCGCTGCGCTGCTTCTCCCGCAGATAGCGGCGGAAGCGGCGCCCGACGACCTCGTTCATGGCGCGCACGTCGTCCTGGCCCTCGAAGGACTTGATCTGGAAGCGCCGGTACTCGCTCTTCCTGGGCAGCCCGTCCTCGAACACCACCATCGACGCCACCACGTCGTCCCCCTGGAGGTGGGAGACGTCGAAGCACTCGATGCGCAACGGGGCCGAGTCCAGATCGAGCGCCTCGGCGATCTCCTCCAACGCCTGGGACCTGGTCGTGAGGTCGGAGGCGCGCTTGGTCTTGTGCAGGGCCAGGGCCTGCTGGGCGTTGCGGTGGACGGTCTCCATCAGGGAGCGCTTGTCGCCGCGCTGCGGCACCCGCAGGTCGACCTGGGAACCGCGCAGCCCGCCGAGCCACTCCCCCACGGGCCGGGCCGGCTCCGGCAGGGCGGGCACCAGCACCTCCTTGGGAATGGCATCGCCGCGCTCCTCGCCGTACAGCTGCTGAAGGGCGTGCTCGACCAGATCGGCGGTGGACACGGCTTCGACCTTGTCGGTGACCCAGCCCCGCCGGCCGCGCACCCGGCCGCCCCGGACGTGGAAGATCTGCACCGCGGCCTCCAACTCGTCCTCGGCGAGGGCGATGAGGTCGGCATCGGTGGCGTCGGTGAGGACCACCGCGTTCTTCTCCATGGCGCGCCGCAGCGCACCCATGTCGTCCCGCAGCCGGCCGGCGCGCTCGTACTCCAGCTCCTCGGCCGCCTCCTGCATCTGCTCCTCCAGCCGCCGCAGGTACGCACCGGTGCGGCCGGCCATGAAGTCGCAGAAGTCCTCGGCGAGTTGGCGGTGCTCCTGCGGGCTGACGCGGCCCACGCAGGGGGCTGCGCACTTGCCGATGTAGCCGAGCAGGCAGGGTCTGCCGATCTGGGCCGAGCGTTTGAAGACCCCCGCGGAGCAGGTGCGCACCGGGAAGACCCGCAGCAGCAGGTCGACGGTCTCGCGGATCGCCCAGGCGTGGCCGTACGGGCCGAAGTAGCGCACGCCCTTGCGCTTGGAGCCGCGCATCACCTGGACGCGCGGAAACTCCTCGTTCATCGTGACGGCGAGGAAGGGATAGCTCTTGTCGTCCCGGTACTTGACGTTGAACCGGGGGTCGAACTCCTTGATCCAGCTGTACTCCAGCTGGAGCGCCTCCACCTCGGTCGACACTACCGTCCAGTCGACGGAGGCGGCGGTGGTGACCATGGTGCGGGTGCGGGGGTGCAGACCGGACAGATCCTGGAAGTACGACGACAGCCGCGGACGAAGGCTCTTGGCCTTGCCGACGTAGATCACCCGGTCGTGCGCGTCGCGGAACCGGTAGACCCCCGGCGAGGTGGGGATCTGCCCCTGCTCGGGGCGGTAGCTGGAGGGATCTGCCATGTCGGACAGCCTACGACCCGCCACCGACACCCGGGGCGGTGCTGTCCACCGGCCGCCGACCGCGCGGACAACGGGCGAAACGGGCTGCGGTCAGCTCCAGTTGACCCGCAGCGCGGTGGTCACGTCCAGTGGTGAACGGCCTCGCTGCGCCGCCAGCAGCCCGGCTCCCTCGGGGCTCTGGGTGTAGATCGGGTCGCCCGCGCTCACCCGGCTCCGCCAGGCCCCGGCCAGCGCGTCCACGGACCGCCTTCGGCGGCCGAGCACGGTGGGTACGGCGTGGTGGACGACGGCGTGCGGCGGCAGCTGCCGGCCGGCGGCCAGATCGTGGCGGTCCACCACATAGCGCGGCAGCAGGTAGCGCGGCGAGGTGAGCGGCGCGATCACTTCGTCGAAGGCGGTGGCGAAGAGCTCGGACTCCTCCAGTCCGACGCCCTCCAACTGCACCTGGTACGTGCCGTTCTCGTCCGGTTGTGCGGTGACCGCCTCGGCGCCCACCGGCAGCAGCCCGGCGTCCCGGAGCCCGTCGGCCAGGGCCCAGGCCAGCGCGCTGACGACCGGTTCCCGCGCGGCGGCACGCAGCAGCTGCGCACGGGCGCGGGCACGTCGGTGGGCGTGCGCCGCGCGGTGTGCCGCCCAGCCGGCGGGCGCCGCGAGCAGCGGCAGCAGCGGCGGGGCGAGACCGGCCAGCAGCGCGGCGCCGGCCGCCAGCACCGCACCGCCCGCTCCCGAGACCAGCGCCGGGCCGGGGGCGACCTCGCCCTCCGCGGGCACGGTGCCCCGGGCGGCCGGTACCGCGACGGGCGGGCGGGCGCGCAGCGTGCCGGTCGGCGGCGGCGCGGGCGCCGGCACGGAGCGCGAGCCGGGGCCGGGGGTGATGCGTACGGCGTGCCCGAGGCGGTCCTCGTACGGGGTGCCGATCCGCCACAACTCCCGTACCCGGTCGCGCTGTTCGGAGCGGCGGAGCATGGCGGCGTTGCGCGCGTCGAACTCGTGGTGCGGCGGGGGCGCGTACGGCGACAGGTCGGGGTGCACATGGGCGACGCCGGACATCACCGCACCGCTGTCGGTGACGCCCAGGTAGCCCTCGTGCTTGCGCACGAAGCGGTCCCAGTCGGTGGTGCCCCTCGGATGGCCGGGAGCGACGCAGACCACGGACCAGGTGGCGGCGGTCTTGGTGGGCCAGGCCGGGTCGAGCCGCAGGGCACGCCCGCGGGTCTGGACGACGGCGGTGGGGGTGGTGGCCTCGGTGAGGTCGACGAGGGTGTTGACGCCCTCGGCGTTCCAGCCCTCGCCGAGCAGCCCGCGGGTGCCGATCAGCGCGCGGCTGCCGCCCTGTTCGAAGAAGCGGGTGGCCAGCGCGACCCAGCGGCGGCTGGTCCAGGCCCCGCCGATCACCACGGCTCCCGGCAGCTCCTCCTCGGTCCCGGTCTCCAGTCGCAGCGAGGGACGGGCGCTTTTGCAGAAGTCGACGAAGCGATCGGCCGTGGTCGGATCGGCGGCCACCGTCGAACCGGTGACCAGCAGCGGGCACAGCGCGGCGGTGCGCGGATCGGCGATGAGCTCGGTCAGCACCAGTCGCGCCGAGCCGGCCTGCGCGTCCAGCACCCCGGCGAGACCGCTGGGCAGGGTGGCCCGGGCCCGTTCGTGGTCGCAGACGACGACCGCGCGCAACCGGCTGCCGAGCGAGGCGAGTTCGGCGGCGAGGATCTCCCGCACGGCGGCGGTTTTGGCGGCGCTGCGGGCCACCACCCGGTCGAGGGGCGAGCGGCCGGCCCGTACGCCCTGTTTGGTCAGCTGGTAGCCGATCGAGGGCAGGGCCGACCGGATCTCCTCCTCCGCCCGCAGATCCTCCGCGGTGCCGCCGCGGCGCAGACAGCCGCGCACCCAGTCGTCGAGCAGCCGCACCCAGTCGGCGGCGCCGGGCGGATGGCGGTGCGCCTCGAGCAGCCGCGCGCCCTCGGGCAGCGCGAGCAGACCGTGGTGGTGGAACCGCAGGGCGGCGTCGGCCAGTTCGGGGTGGTCGGCGGCGAAGCGGTGCCAGGGGACGGCGGGCCCCTCCTGCTCACTCGGACCGGCGTGGGTGCGCGAACGCCGTACGATCCGCTCGTCGAGCCAGTGCAGGAACGGCACCGGCGCGAACGAGGGCTCCAGCAGCCGCGTGGTGAGCCGGGTGAAGCGCTCGGCCTCCTCGCTCAGCCAGTCCGACTCCTGGCCGGTGGGGGTGGTGAGCCAGGCCAGCTCGGCGTACGGCGCCAACTGGCCCTCGCGCACCGCGGCGGGGATCGAGGGGCCCCGTACGGCGGGGCCGAAGAGCTCGCCGACCAGGGCGGCCTGCGCGGCGGTCATCCGCTCCGGCGGCGTGGCGGTCAGCCCCACGACGTGCGCCCGGGGCAGCTCGCGCAGCAGCTCGGCCAGCAACTCGCCCCAGGTGTCGAGCAGATGGTGGCACTCGTCGAGCAGCAGGGTGACCTCGCCCGCGCCGCGCAGCGCGGCGACCAGTGCCCTGCCCTGGGGACGCAGACGGTGCAGGTGGGAGCCCGCGGTGGCGCCCTCCTCGTCGATCTCCGCCTCGGGGTCGAAGCTCGCGAGCGCCTGGTAGGTGAGCACCGTGAGCGGCGCCGCGAGGTCCCTGTCGGTGCCCGCGGGCTCCGGTTGCGGCCGGAACCGGTCCCACTCGGCCACCCACTGGCCCTGTATCGCGGTGTTGGGCCCGAGCACGACGGTTCTGCGGCCGAGTCTGCGGGCCGCTTCGAGGCCGGTGAGGGTCTTGCCGAGACCGGGGGGCAGCACCAGCCAAGCGCGGCGCTGCCCCCCGGCGAACACCTCCGTCAGCCGATCGAGCGCCTCCTGCTGGTGGCGGCGGAGCGCGACGGGCGGACGTGTCCGGGCGAACGTCTCTACCGCCGCGTCACCAGCCGCGCTCACGCCACTCGGCGAGGTGCGGGCGCTCGGCGCCCAGGGTGGTGTCGTCGCCGTGGCCCGGGTAGACCCAGGTCTCGTCCGGCAGTTCGGCGAAGAGCTTGTTCTCCACGTCGTCCAGGAGGGAGACGAACTTCGCCGGGTCGTCGTGGGTGTTGCCGATGCCTCCGGGGAAGAGGCAGTCGCCGGTGAAGACGTGCGGGTGGCCCTGCGGGTCGTCGTAGACGAGCGCGATGGAGCCGGGGGTGTGGCCGACCAGGTGGCGGGCGGTCAGCGTGCACTCGCCGACGGAGATGCGGTCGCCGTCGTCGACCGGGGTGTCGGTCGCGACGGGGATGCCGTCCACGTCCTCCCGGCCGGCGAGGGTGCGGGCGCCGGTGGCGTCGACGACCTCGGCGAGCGCCTGCCAGTGGTCGCCGTGCTGGTGGGTGGTGACGACCGAGCGCACCCCGTCGTCGCCGATCAGGGTGAGCAGCGTCTGCGCCTCGTTCGCGGCGTCGATCAGCAACTGCTCTCCGGTGCGCCGACAGCGCAGCAGGTAGGCGTTGTTGTTCATGGGGCCGACGGCGACCTTGGAGATCATCAGGTCGGAGAGCTCATGGACTTCGGCAGGTCCGCCGACTTCCACCTTTCCGAGATAGGGCATGAGAGCAGTCCTTTCCGTGCCTGGAGGGTGGCTCAGTGTGTCAGAGGGCGGGGAGCGTCGGCAGCGGCGCACTCGCCGTCAGGCCGCTGCCGGTGCTGCGGCCGGCGAGCCAGCCGACGAGGGCCCCGGGCCCGCCCACCACGACCTGCCGGTCGCCGTCGGGGGCGGGCAGGGCGCCGGTGGTCCAGCTCCTGCCGTCCTCGGCGCGCAGCTCCAGCGCGGGTACGTCGCTGCGACCGCTGAAGCGCTTGGCCAGATAGCCCACGGCGCGGTCGGTGAAGGCGCCGGGGAGCTCGTCGAGCGTGTAGTCGACGCCGAGGTCGACGTGGTGCAGCTCCACCTCGACGAGTCGGCGGAAGGGGATGCTGTCCGCGGTGTCGGTGACGCCGTTGCGCAGTGCGACGGTCTCCCGCCACTGCGCGTCGGTCAGGCCGGCCATGACCTCCGCCAGCCCGGCCGCGGTGGTGCGCACGTCCTCGTACTGCTCGGCCAGGGGCCGGGCGGCGCCGGCCTCGATGTCGGCCTCCCGCGCCTGGGCGTTCTCGTACATCGGGCGCCCCTGCAGGACGTTGACCAGGGCGTCGGCGTTGCGGGCGAGGTGGGTGAGCACGTGCCCCCTGGTCCAGCCCGGCAGCAGCGAGGGTTCCGCCACTGCGGGGCTGCCCTCGCGGACCGCGTCCAGCAGCCGCTCGGTGGCGGCCTGGAGGACCTCTGTGTCGTACGCAGGCGTTGTCATGATCCAACGCTATCCCCGTGTTGTCAGCGCCACACGTTCGGGTGAAGTGTGGCCTTCGGAGGCTAAATCGAATGTACGTGCTATACGCTCGTGCCCAGCACCCCTCCGGAAGCACGTCCACCCCGTCCCGCCCGCGCCGACGCACGGCCGGCCGCCGGGCCAGGGCCGCCACCGGGATCCGCGCGCCGGGCAGGTCCGGCCGGGATGACGCATCCGGAGCGGCGCACCCATACCCTTGGCAGGGGCGGAGCCGTACGGACCAACCGGGACGGCAGCCCCTCCTCCACACGAAAGGTGCCTTCCGGCGTGGCCGACCGTCTGATCGTCCGTGGCGCTCGCGAGCACAATCTTCGGAATGTCTCGATCGATCTCCCGCGTGACTCCCTCATCGTCTTCACCGGGCTCTCGGGATCGGGGAAGTCCTCGCTCGCCTTCGACACGATCTTCGCCGAGGGCCAGCGGCGCTACGTCGAGTCCCTGTCCTCGTACGCGCGGCAGTTCCTCGGGCAGATGGACAAGCCCGACGTCGACTTCATCGAGGGCCTCTCCCCCGCCGTCTCGATCGACCAGAAGTCCACCTCGCGCAACCCGCGCTCCACGGTCGGCACCATCACGGAGGTGTACGACTACCTGCGGCTGCTCTTCGCCCGCATCGGCAGTCCGCACTGCCCCGAGTGCGGCAGGCCGATCTCCCGGCAGTCGCCGCAGGCGATCGTCGACAAGGTGCTCGGGCTGGAGGAGGGCAGCCGCTTCCAGGTGCTGTCGCCGCTGGTGCGCGAGCGCAAGGGGGAGTTCGTCGACCTCTTCGCCGATCTGCAGTCCAAGGGCTACAGCCGCGCCCGGGTCGACGGGGCGACGGTCCAGCTCTCGGACCCGCCGAAGCTGAAGAAGCAGGAGAAGCACACCATCGAGGTGGTGGTCGACCGCCTGACCGTCAAGGACAGCGCCAAGCGCCGTCTGACCGACTCGGTGGAGACCGCGCTCGGCCTCTCCGGCGGCATGGTCATCCTCGACTTCGTCGACCTCGAGGCGGACGACCCGCAGCGCGAGCGGATGTACTCCGAGCACCTGTACTGCCCCTACGACGACCTCTCCTTCGAGGAGTTGGAGCCGCGCTCGTTCTCCTTCAACTCCCCCTTCGGCGCCTGCCCGGACTGCACCGGCATCGGCACCCGGATGGAGGTCGACCCCGAGCTGATCGTCCCCGACGAGGAGAAGTCGCTCGACGAGGGCGCGATCCATCCCTGGTCGCACGGCCACAGCAAGGAGTACTTCGGCCGGCTGATCGGCGCGCTCGCCGACGCGCTCGGCTTCCGCACCGACATCCCCTGGGGCGGCCTGCCGCAGCGCGCCCGCAAGGCGCTGCTGCACGGCCACCGCACCCAGATCCAGGTGAGCTACCGCAACCGCTACGGCCGCGAGCGCGCGTACACCACCGCCTTCGAGGGGGCGGTGCCCTTCGTGCGCCGCCGCCACTCCGAGGCGGAGAGCGATTCGAGCCGGGAGCGCTTCGAGGGCTACATGCGCGAGGTGCCCTGCCCGACCTGCGAGGGGACCCGGCTCAAGCCGATCGTGCTCGCGGTGACGGTCCAGGGGAAGTCGATCGCCGACGTGTCGTCGATGTCGATCAGCGAATGCGCCGACTTCCTGCGGGAGATGGTCCTCGACGCACGGCAGAAGAAGATCGCCGAGCGTGTGCTCAAGGAGGTCAACGAGCGCCTGCGCTTCCTGGTCGACGTCGGGCTCGACTACCTCTCGCTGCACCGCGCGGCCGGCACCCTCTCCGGCGGCGAGGCGCAGCGCATCCGGCTGGCCACCCAGATCGGTTCCGGCCTGGTCGGCGTGCTCTACGTGCTCGACGAGCCCTCCATCGGCCTGCACCAGCGCGACAACCACCGACTGATCGAGACCCTGGTGCGGCTGCGCGACCTGGGGAACACGCTGATCGTCGTCGAGCACGACGAGGACACCATCAAGGCCTCCGACTGGGTCGTGGACATCGGGCCCGGAGCGGGCGAGCACGGCGGACGGGTCGTCCACAGCGGCTCGTTCAAGGAGCTGCTGTCCAACGAGCAGTCCATGACCGGTCAGTACCTCGCGGGCCGCAAGTCGATCCCGATGCCCGCCGAGCGGCGGGAGATCGACCGCGGCCGGCTCCTCACGGTGCACGGCGCCCGCGAGAACAACCTGCGCAACATCACCGTGGAGTTCCCGCTCGGGGTGCTCACCGCCGTCACGGGCGTGTCCGGCTCCGGCAAGTCGACGCTGGTCAACGACATCCTGTACACGCATCTGGCGCGCGAGCTGAACGGCGCCAAGTCGGTGCCGGGGCGGCACACCAGGGTCACCGGGGACGACGCCGTCGACAAGGTCGTGCACGTCGACCAGTCGCCCATCGGTCGCACCCCGCGCTCCAACCCGGCGACGTACACCGGCGTCTTCGACCACGTCCGGCGGTTGTTCGCCGAGACGATGGAGGCCAAGGTCCGCGGTTATCTGCCCGGCCGCTTCTCCTTCAACGTCAAGGGCGGGCGCTGCGAGAACTGCTCGGGCGACGGCACCATCAAGATCGAGATGAACTTCCTGCCGGACGTCTACGTGCCCTGCGAGGTCTGCCACGGCGCCCGGTACAACCGCGAGACGCTGGAAGTCCACTACAAGGGCAAGAACATCGCCGAAGTCCTGGACATGCCGATCGAGCAGGCGCTGGACTTCTTCGAGGCGGTGCCCGCCATCGCGCGCCATCTGCGGACACTGCACGAGGTGGGTCTGGGATACGTGCGCCTCGGCCAGTCGGCCCCCACGCTCTCCGGAGGCGAGGCGCAGCGCGTCAAGCTCGCCTCCGAGCTGCAGCGTCGCTCCAGCGGGAACACCGTGTACGTCCTGGACGAGCCCACCACCGGGCTGCACTTCGAGGACATCCGCAAGCTGCTGGGCGTCCTCGACGGCCTGGTGAGCAAGGGGAACTCGGTCATCGTGATCGAGCACAACCTCGACGTCATCAAGACCGCCGACTGGGTCGTCGACATGGGCCCCGAGGGCGGCTCCGGCGGCGGTCTGGTGATCGCCGAGGGCACCCCGGAGGAGGTCGCCTCGGTGCCGGCGAGCCACACCGGCAAGTTCCTGCGGGAGCTGCTGGGCGAGCGGGTGAGCGACGCCTCGCCCTCGGCCTCG
Source organism: Streptomyces sp. XM4193 (assembly GCF_023072595.1). Classification (GTDB taxonomy): domain Bacteria; phylum Actinomycetota; class Actinomycetes; order Streptomycetales; family Streptomycetaceae; genus Streptomyces. The sequence continues at coordinate 799,158 of NZ_JALLGK010000002.1, read as the reverse complement.
CGCGGGCGGGGCTCCGCCCGTGCGAAGAGCGGCGGGAGCCGGAGCACGGCGGCGAAGAGCGGCGGGAGCAAGGCAGTTGCGGCGAAGAGCGGGGCCGCGAAGAGCACCGCTGCGAAGAGCACTACTGCGAAGAGCGCCTCTTCCAGGAGATCGACCTCGTAGGCGCTCGGCTCGCTCGCGGAGCCGGCGCTCGTGGCTTCGGAGCGGGCTCGGTGTCGCGGGGCCGGGCTCGGTGTCGCGGCTCGTGGGCCTCTGCTGGTGGGCCTCGGCGCACCGTCTGGGGCCGCGCGCGGCCCGGCGGGTCACGGCCCGTTGGGGCGGGAGGAGCTCACCGTTGTCGGAGCCCGTGTACGGGCGGAAGGCGGCGGTGGGGCGTCGGCGGGTGCCCCGTACGCTTGCATGCGTGCACGACGACGAACGCTCCCCCTCCCGCCGTTCCCTGCTCTGCGGCGCGGCCGCCGCCGGCGCCGCCGGGCTCGGCCTGACCGCCTGCTCGGGTGCCGGCGAAGAGTGGCCCAAGAGCCCCGCCGCGGAGTCGGAGGCCGTCGGCCTCGGCTCGGCGGACAGCGTCCCGGTGGGCGGGGCCCGGCTCTATCGCGACGACCGCCTGCTGATCTCCCAGCCCGAGCAGGGCAAGTACCGCGCCTTCAGCGCCGTGTGCACGCACGGCGGCTGTGTGCTGAGCTCGGTGGAGAAGCTGGAGGCCGACTGCGCCTGCCACGGCAGCAGGTTCGACGCGGGCACCGGGAAGGTGCTCCGGTCGCCCGCGACGACCGATCTGCCCGAGTACCCGGTGCGGTTGAAGGACGGCAGCCTCGTGGTGGGCCCGGCGGACTGACCGCGCGCCCACGCGCCCACCGCCCTCGGCCCGTGCCGCAAGGGGCCGTTCCGAGTCCGGACTCCATCGGGCTTCCGGCCAGAGGCGGAGACGGCAGCCGCAGGGAAGCAGTGCTGCGCGGCGCCCGGTGGTGAACCGGAGCGGCCCGGGCCGGTGAGCTTCGCGGCGCGGCCCGGGCTGCGGCGCAGCCGGATCAGGGCCACTCCCAGTCGATGCCCAACTGGCCGCTCTCCACCTGCTGTTCGGCCAGGTGGACCGTCGGGTAGCGGCCGCTGAGCAGCAGTTCGGTTCGCCCGATGTCCGGGCCGCCGACGGTTCTGCGGGCGAAACGGTGGCAGCGTGCGGGCAGTTCGGCCGGGTCGAAGCCGACCTGGAGGACGTACTGGCCGCCGGAGTAGCTGAACCCGCGGATGTACTCGCGGCTCTCGCCGGCGGTGCCGTCCTCGAAGCGGTAGCTGATCAGACGGGTCTCTCCCGCCCGCAACCGGACGTCGAACAGCAGCTCCGCCACCACGATGCCGGTGCCGACGTCGCTGCGCACGTATCCGGCCCGACAGTTCTCGGTCTCCCGGACGCGTACGCGATCCACCTCGCAGCCCGGATCGCCCACGTAGATCGCCAGATAGCGGTCGACGCCGTCGCGGTGCGCCCGCAGCAGATGCTGCGACTGTCGGCCGAGCAGTTCGCGCCGGGCGCCGACGGTGATCCGGTCGATCTGGCAGACCGTGTGCACACCGGCCTCCGCGGACGAACCGAGGTCCGCCAGCATTTCGTTGAGCGGTTCCGGCCTCTCCATCAGTGCGCGGTACGGGCGGGCCGCCGGCGTCCCGTCGTTCCGGTCGGCCTGCAACAGCGCCACCAGGGAGCCCGGCGGCACCTCCAGCACCTCCTCGAGAGCCGGCAGTGCGCGCAACGACTCGGCGCGGGCGGGACGCCGAAGACCCTGCTGCCAGTAGCTGAGCGTCGTGACCCCGATCCGTACGCCGCGTTGGCCGAGCCGATGCCGCAGTCGGCTCAGCGCCAGCCCACGGACGGCGATGGCGGTGCGCAGCGCTTCGTGGAACGGTCCGGTGCGCAGCGCCGCGACCAACTCCGGGGGAAGCGTACTCGGGGGCCGTTCCGGTCCGCTGTGAATGTTCACCTTCTCCGCCCTGGATCGCTGCTCCGCCGCTGGACGGGCGGGGACGCCGTTCACTTCGCCGGCCGACTGTTCACTTCGACGTTCCGAGAGGCATTCAAGCCGGTTGACCGGTGCTCAACAACTGCGGATTCTGTACCGCGAGGCGGACGCGCTCCCACCCCAGAGCGCAGCCCCGGCCCCGAACGCCCGTCCCACAGCCGGCCGTTCGCCGGGCGCACGTGCGCGACCCCGTGGCAGCAGGCACCGCGGAGGTCCGCCCGTCCGCACAGGTCCGTACGGCTTCGCGCCGCGACGGGCCGGGCGCCCTCACCGGCGCCTCGACTCCGGCCGCGGGCGCCGCACTCGGCGTCCGGCGCCCGCGGCCGGGACAGACCCGACGCCGGAGTCCTGCCGTCACGGACAACCACCGCGGGCCCGGACCGAACGGCCCGCACGCCCCGCCCCAACCGCCCCAACCGGGCAACCGGGCAACCGGCCCCGAAACGGGCGTGGTGGCCCGCCCGGCTCCCGAAGGAGCGGGCGGGCCACCACGAGCCGCCCAACGACGTACGGCAGACCGCCGACGTCCCACAGACCAGGACCGTCAGCGCCGAGCCGACATGAAGTGCGGGATCACGAGGGGAGGCTCTCGTGCTGGCGGTCCTGCCCACCGTTGTCCCCGTCGTCCCCACTGCTCTTCTTCGCGGCCTCGGCCTCGGCCTGCTTCTTGCTGGCCCACAGGCTCGTCGCGGTGGTGACCACCAGGACGCCGCCGATCACGGCGAGGGAGACCGGAATGCTGATGACCGGCACGTGCACGCCGGTCTCGTGCAGCGCGTGCAGCACGAGCTTGACGCCGATGAAGCCGAGGATGATCGAGAGCCCGTAGGCGAGGTGGACGAGCTTCTTCAGCAGGCCGCCGATGAGGAAGTAGAGCTGGCGCAGACCCATCAGGGCGAAGGCGTTGGCGGTGAAGACGATGTACGGGTCCTGGGTCAGGCCGAAGATCGCCGGAATCGAGTCGAGGGCGAAGAGCACGTCGGTGCTGCCGATGGCCAGCATGACGATCAGCATCGGCGTGATCAGTCGCTTGCCGTTCTCCACGACGACGAGCTTGGTGCCCCGGTAGTCGTCGGTGGAGGGGAAGCGGCGCTCCACCAGCTTCAGGAAGCGGTTCTCCTCGTACTCCTCGTCCTCCTCGCCGGCCCGCGCCTCCTTGATCAGCTTCCATGCGGTCCAGATGAGGAAGGCACCGAAGATGAAGAAGACCCAGGAGAAGGTCGAGACGATCGCGGCGCCCATGGCGATGAAGACCGCACGCAGCACGAGGGCGATCAGGACACCGACCATCAGCACACGCTGCTGGTAGATCGAGGGGACCGCGAACTTCGTCATGATCAGGACGAAGACGAAGAGGTTGTCGACACTCAGCGACTTCTCGGTCACATAACCGGCGAAGAACTCGCCCGAGGCCTGGGCGTTGCCGAACACGAAGAGCCCGACGCCGAAGGCGACTGCGAGCAGGATCCAGACCACCGTCCAGGTGCCGGCTTCCTTGAGGGACACCTCGTGGGGTTTGCGGCCGCCGATGAAGAAATCGACGGCGATAAGGGCGCACAGACCAAAGATCGTCAGCGCCCACACGGCCATGGACACGTCCACAGAAAACACTCCTCCGGCATCATCAGCCGGAGGTCTCTTCCACCCGGCTGCACCAACTGGCTACCGGGCCGACTCCCCGGGGCCGGGTGGCCGACCCGTACTGACGAGGACGCCGCTCGAGGGGAATACTCCCCTCCGCTGCGGCCAAGCATAGGCGAGGAAAGCACCGGCCCGGCAGTGCTCTGCGCCACACTTCGATCCCGTCGGCGGCGCCGGGTCGCGGTGGGGACAGGGGCGCCGACGGGATCGGAAGTTCGTCAGCGGCCGTATCGCCTCCTGGCCTCCGCGACGCTGTTGAGCACCTGCGGCAGGATCTGGCTGTTCGCCGGGACCAAAGGGGGCTCGTACGTCCACTGGTGGCCGACCCACGGATCGATCAGATGATCGTCGGGGACCGGTGTCACCCGCAGCAGCGCCCGCCAGAGCGGGTCGAGCAGCGGTCCGTACGCGCTGGCCTCCTCGCGGTCGGCGACCAGCAGCAGATGGACACCCACCGCCGGCCCCTCGTCCGCGAGATAGCGCAGCTGGGTGATCGCACGGTCGTCGAAACCGTGCGGGAAGTCGTGGACGATCAGCAGCTGTTCGGCGGTGTCGAGGTCGGGCGGCAACGAGTCGAGGGCGCGGCTGCGGACCGCCATCTGTACGAGGTCGACCCGCTTGGTCAGCCCGGCCAGCGTCTCCCCGACCCCTCCGGCGCCGGAGGCGGGCGGCTGCTTCAGCACCCCGCTGGTCGTCAGCGGGGCGAGCGTGGCGGCGTTGCTGCCGGCGGCGTCGATCACCTGGACCGAGAACTCCCCCGCCGGGTAGACGGCGAGCAGTCGGCCCGCCAGAGCGGTGGCCAACTCGCCCGCACGGCGGCGCAGTTCGTCGGAGTCCAGCTCCGCGCTCGCTCGGCCGGTGTGGCCGGAGTCGATCCACAGGCCGCGCTCCAGCGGCAGCCTGGTCAGCATCGGCACCCTCAGATCGGTGCGCTCGGGCAGACTGAGATCACCGAGCCGCAGCGCCATCGGGATCTCCATGGGGACCTGGTAGGCGTGCCACACCGGATTGTCCCAGCGGGCGAACTCCGGTGGCAGCGCGGGCTCGACGACCCGCGACTCCTCGACCAACTGGGCGAGGTCGCGGTCCAGCACTTCGCGGGCGCGGTTGAGCAGATCGGTGTGCTTGGCACGGGCCGCCTCCCGCGCGGCCTCCGCGGCGGGCCCCGAACGGGTGGCGGGATCGCTGAGGACCTTGTCCAACTCCTGCTCCATGCGAGAGTCGGCGAAGTCGACCGCGCTGCGGTGGGCGGCGGTGGTCCTCGCCAAGTCCTCGAACATGCCCCACACCTGGTTGTACAGGCGCTCGTTCATCGACCAGCCGGCGGCGTCGCCGGCCACCGGCTGGGCGGGACGACCGGGTTCGGGTGCGGGGGCGGTGGGCGGCGGAGGCGGTGGGGCTGTCGCCCGGCGGCCGGGGTGCTGGTAGTTGACGCCGCCGTGCGGCGTGGACGCTGCGGGACCTGGGCCCGGCGCGCCGGACTGCGAACCGGCGGTGCCGGGCTGCGGGTGGCCCGTCCCGTCCGGGCCCAGGGCGCCGTTGCTCGCAGGCTCGCCCCCGACCGGCGCGGTCTGCCGCGGCGGCGGAGCAGGAACGGAACGGGCCATCGCGCCGGCGATGGCAGCGTGGATCCCGCTCGCCAACTCCGCGCTCTCCGGCAGCCCCTGGTCGTGCAGCAACGCAGCCAGCCCCTCGGCGTACCCCTGGCCGACCGCGCGCACCTTCCAGCTCTCGCCGCGCCGGTAGAGCTCGACGGCGATCACCGCGGACTCGCTGCCGAGCCCGATGATGGTGTAGCTGGCCAGCTCCGCGCCCTCCAGGCTCGTCACCGCGAGGAACGGCGCGGCCAGCGAGGCGAACGAGAGCGGCCCGCCGACCCCTTGGGGCAGTGCGAGCAACACCCTGACCTGTACGGCGTCCTCCGGCAGCGCTTCGAGATCGACGGCGAGGCGGTGGTTGACGGCGGCCTGCCGCGGCACTTCGAGACCCGGCAGCTGAGGGGCCCCGGGGTGCGCGATCCAGTCGGTGCCGCGGGTGCTGCCGGTGCTGTCGACGAGGACGGCACCGGCGAGCACCGGCTCCCCGGCGGAGACGCGGATCTCCAGCCGGGCGTCCGGCAGCACGTGGTTCTGGCCCCTGACCAGCTCGGCCGTCATCGTGGCGCCCTCTCGTCGTCTCAGTCGCTCGGTGGTGCTCGGGTCGTGGTGCTCGTGGTCTCGGTGGTGCTCGAGCGGTGGTGCTCGGGTCGTGGTGCGGCTCGCGGGCGCCGGGCGCCGGGCCCGCCGACTCTCGGCGAGGAGATCTGCCAGGCGCTGCGCGGCGGCTCGGATCGGCTCGGCTCGACGAGCTGCCGGACGGAGCCGCCCGGCGGACGGTTGCGAAGCCGGGCCCGGGCCGCGCGGGCTCCCGCGCGGCCCGGAGGTGGAACAGCTGTGTGGCCCGGAGCTGTTCCACCGGGCCACACAAGATGCGGTGCGCTCGTCGCAGTGCGCCGAGGCAGTGCGCCGAGGCAGTGCGCCGAACGCGGCGCGCCGAGGCTCAGAGGTGCGGCAGGATCGCCGGCATCAGGTCCTGGAAGGTACGGCCGTTGGCCGGCTCACCGAGTGCCTTCATCGACCAACCGCTGCCCTCGCGCTGGACCTTGGCCATGATCTGCGCGGTGTAGGGACCGCCGCCGGCGAGGGTGTAGCGCGCCAGCTCCTGGCCGTTGGTCTCGTCCACCAGCCGGCAGAAGGCGTTCTCCACCTCGGTGAAGGTCTGCCCGGTGAAGGAGTTCACGGTGAAGACGATCTGGTCGACGTGGACCGGCACCCGCTGGAGGTCGACGAGGATTGCCTCGTCGTCGCCGCCCTGACCGGCGCCGCCGACCAGGTTGTCCCCGGTGTGGGTCACCGAACCGTCGTCGCTCGTCAGGTGACGGAAGAACACCACGTCGACCGGCTGCTTGTCGGCGACGAGCACCGCCGAGGCGTCCAGGTCGATCTCCTTGGTGCGCTTGCCGAACAGACCGCGCCGCGGCGCCGCCTGCCAACCGAGGCCCATACGAACGGCGGTGAGCGTGCCACCGTCGGACTTCTGAAGACTGATCGCCTGCCCCTTGGACAAGTTGACCGTCACGTGAGTACCCCTCTCGACTTCCCACACGGCCGTCCTCTCCGACGGCCGTGACAAAACCCTACGCACTTCGACGTAGCCGCCCCACCGGGTCCCCGGTTTTGTGGCGCTCCTGCAACACAGCGGGAGGTGTGCGCCGCAACTCGACGCACACCGGCCCGACTAGGAGATTCCCGCCTCCCGCATCTGCCGCAACTCCTTCTTCAACTCGCTCACTTCGTCCCGCAGCCGGGCCGCGACCTCGAACTGGAGGTCTGCGGCGGCGGCACGCATGCGCTCGGTCATCTCCTCGATGAGCGCGGCGAGCTCGGCCGCGGGCTCGGAACCGCTGATCCTGCCCTGCGACTTCCCGGCCCCCGAGCCCGATACCGCCTTCTTGCGCCCCGCGCCCCCGAGGTCGGGCACCGGCGCCTTGGGAGTGCGCCCCTCCTTCGGCTTGCGGTAGCCGCTGCCCAGGAGCTGCTCGGTGTCGACCTCCTCGCGCGCGATGCGGTCGACGATGTCGCCGATCTTCTTCCGCAGCGGCTGCGGGTCGACGCCGTTCGCCTCGTTGTAGGCGATCTGCTTGGCACGGCGGCGGTTCGTCTCGTCGATGGCCCGCTCCATGGCGGGCGTGACCTTGTCCGCGTACATGTGCACCTGGCCGGAGACGTTCCGGGCGGCACGGCCGATGGTCTGGATCAGCGAGGTGCCCGAACGCAGGAACCCCTCCTTGTCCGCGTCCAGGATCGCGACCAGCGATACCTCGGGGAGGTCGAGGCCCTCGCGCAGCAGGTTGATGCCGACCAGCACGTCGAACTCGCCGGCCCGCAGCTCCCGCAGCAGCTCCACCCGCCGAAGGGTGTCGACGTCGCTGTGCAGGTACTGCACCCGGATGCCGAGCTCCAGGAAGTAGCCGGTGAGATCCTCCGCCATCTTCTTGGTGAGGGTGGTGACCAGGATGCGCTCGTCCCGCTCCGTACGGGTCCGGATCTCGTGCACCAGATCGTCGATCTGGCCCTCCGTCGACTTCACGACGACCTCGGGGTCGACCAGCCCGGTCGGCCTGATGATCTGCTCCACGTGGCCGTCGGCGCGGGAGAGCTCGTAGTTGCCCGGGGTCGCCGACAGATAGACCGTCTGACCGATGCGCTTCTGGAACTCCTCCCACTTCAGCGGTCTGTTGTCCATCGCGGACGGGAGTCGGAACCCGTGCTCGACCAGGGTGCGCTTGCGGGAGGCGTCGCCCTCGAACATCGCGCCGATCTGCGGCACCGTCACATGCGACTCGTCGATGACCAGGAGGAAGTCCTCGGGGAAGTAGTCCAGGAGGGTGTGCGGCGGGGAGCCCGGCTCGCGGCCGTCGATGTGCAGGGAGTAGTTCTCGATGCCGGAGCAGGTGCCGATCTGCTGCATCATCTCCAGGTCGTAGGTGGTGCGCATGCGCAGCCGCTGCGCTTCCAGGAGCTTGCCCTGCTTCTCCATGCGCGCCAGGGTCTCCTGCAGCTCCGCCTCGATGCCGGCGACGGCCCGGTGCATGCGCTCCTCGCCGGCGACGTAGTGGGTGGCCGGGAAGATGTGGACCGCCTGGTCCTCGTCCAGCACCTCGCCGGTGAGCGGGTGCAGGGTGGACAGGCTCTCGATCTCGTCGCCGAACATCTCGATCCGGACGGCCAGCTCCTCGTAGACCGGGATGACCTCGATGGTGTCGCCGCGCACCCGGAAGGTGCCGCGGGTGAAGGAGGCGTCGTTCCTCGCGTACTGGATCTCCACCAGGCGGCGCAGCAACTGGTCCCGGTCGATCTCCTGGCCGACCTCCAGCGAGACCATCCGGTCGACGTACTCCTGCGGGGTGCCAAGGCCGTAGATGCAGGACACCGAGGCGACCACGACGACGTCCCGGCGGGTCAGCAGCGAGTTCGTCGCGCTGTGCCGCAGCCGCTCGACCTCCTCGTTGATCGAGGAGTCCTTCTCGATGTACGTGTCGGACTGAGGGACGTATGCCTCGGGCTGGTAGTAGTCGTAATACGAGACGAAATACTCCACCGCGTTGTTCGGCAGGAGCTCCCGGAACTCATTGGCCAGCTGGGCCGCCAAGGTCTTGTTCGGCGCCATCACCAGCGTCGGACGCTGAAGTTTCTCGATCATCCACGCGGTCGTCGCCGACTTTCCGGTGCCGGTGGCGCCGAGCAGCACCACGTCCCTCTCACCGGCCTCCACCCGCTGCGCCAACTCGGCGATAGCGGTGGGCTGGTCGCCACTGGGTCGAAAGGGGCTGACGACCTCGAAAGGCGCCACCTTGCGTGTGATCTCGGAAACGGGCCGCATGTTCTCCACCGTACGGCGCACCACTGACAATGTTCAGCCGACGGCCATCGGCCCCCAACCCGGCGCCCACGCTCCCGTCGCCACCGACGGTGAGTCTCGTCTCGTCCAGTGCAGCGCAACGCACCAGCAGACGTGAGGAGTATTCGTGTCCCGTCGCCCCGCAGTCCTGACCGGCTCGCTTCTGGGTGTCCTCGCACTCGGGCTCACCGCGGCCCCGGCTCAGGCCGCGCCTCTCGGTGAGCTCCCCTCCCCCCACCGGCACACCGACGACCGGACCGCTGGAGGAGAGGGGCCGCGGCCCGTCTCCGATCTGCTCGACGACCGGGCGCCCGCCGGCGCTCCCCGCGTCGTGGCACACCGGGGAGCCTCCGCCTACGCCCCGGAGAACACCCTCGCAGGCGCGGACAAGGCCAGGGACCTGGACATCGAGTGGGTGGAGAACGACGTCCAGCGCACCAAGGACGGCGAGCTCGTCGTCATGCACGACGAGACGCTGGAGCGCACCACCAACGTCGAGGAGGTCTTCCCCGACCGCGCGCCCTGGAAGGTCGGCGACTTCACCGCGCAGGAGCTGGGCCAGCTGGACGCGGGCGGCTGGTTCGCCCGCGAGTACTCCGGCGAGCGCATCCCGACCCTGGTGGAGTTCCTCGACCGGATCGTCGAGAACGACCAGAAGCTGCTGCTCGAACTGAAGAAGCCCGAGCTCTACCCGGGCATCGAGGAGGAGGTCGTCGAGGAGCTGCGCACGGAGGGCTGGCTGCGGGCGGGCAAGCGCCAGGACCTGGTGGTGCAGAGCTTCGACGCGGACGCGGTGCGCACCGTCCACGAACTGGCCCCCCGGGTGACCACCGGCTTCCTCGGCAAGCCCGCGGTGTCGCAGCTGGGCTCCTACGCCGAGTTCACCGACCAGATCAACCCCCGGTACACCGAGGTGGACGAGGAGTACGTCCGGGCCGTCAAGCGGCTGCGCGGCGCGCAGGGCAAGCAGCTGGAGGTCTACACCTGGACCGTCGACGACGGTCCGACCGCCGCGAAGCTCGCCGGGATGGGGGTGGACGGCGTGATCTCCAACCGTCCGGACGTCGTCCGCGACGCCATGGCCGCCGCCGGTGACACCGCACCGAGCACGGACGCCGGCGACACGGACCGGGCCGCGGACGACTCCGTCGAGACGGACGACGGCACCGGGCCGGTCGGCGACGGCTCCGGCGACGGGCAGCACGTACGGGGCTGATCGGCGCCGTTCACGAACGACGGTCCGCCGCCGGTGAGGGGTCGCCGGCGGCGGACTGTCAGTGCCCGGCTCTAGGGTCTGACCCATGCCGGAGAATCCGACGGCGAGGTTCTGGTGGGCGGTCAGGGATTCCCCGATCGGCCCGCTGCTCCTCGCCGCGACCACCACGGGCCTCGTCACCGTGGCCTTCCACGCCGACGAGCCGACTGTCTCGCGCACCCTGCGCCGGCTCGCGGAGCGGCTCGGCGCGCAGCCCGTCGCCCTGCCCGAGCTCTCTGCCGAGCCGGGCACCAGAACCGTCGGCGAGCCGGGCGGCGGGGCGGCAGCCACGGGCGGCGGGGCCGCAGTCGAGGTGCTGATACGCACCTCGGAAGAGTTGGACTCCTACTTCGCGGGCACGCTGCGGGAGTTCTCCGTGCCGCTGGACTGGTCGCTGCTGTCCGCCTTCCACAGCCGGGTGCTGAGCACCCTGGCGCGCACCGTCTCGTACGGGCGGGTCACCGGGTACCAGGATCTGGCGCGCGCCGTCGGCGAGCCGGGGGCGGCACGGGCAGTGGGCGTGGCGATGGGAGCCAATCCGCTTCCGGTGGTGGTGCCGTGCCACCGCGTGGTCGAGAGCGACGGAGGCATCGGCGGCTTCAGCGGGGGTCTGGAGACCAAGCGGAGCCTGCTGGCGCTGGAGGGCGTTCTGCCGCCGCCGCTCTTCGGCTGACAGCTCGGCCCTGGGTGCGGCGCCCTCGCGGGACAGTGGTGTGCTTCGTCGACGGTGCTGACACAATGCGCCGGATGACCACGCCTCCGTCCGCCTCGCCCTCTCCGGACTCCCCTGCCCCCAGGCCGGGTCCGCCCTCGGCACCACCGTCGGCGTCGTCCACCAGGGCGTCCGCGAGGACGGCCGCGAATGCGTCGGTGGAGGCGTCCGGGCGGACGACCCGGGGCGCGGCAGCTCCGGGCGACATCGACCTCGCTGCCGTGCGCCGCCGCACCCAGATGGTGCTGGTGATCAGCCAGATCCTCGGCGGGCTGGGTGTCGCGGTCTCCCTCGCGCTGGCCGCGGTGCTCGCCGAGGAGATCAGTGGCTCCCGGGCGCTCGCGGGCCTCGCGACCACTTCCTCGGTGCTCGGTACGGCGGTGCTGTCGCTGCCGCTGGCCTCGCTGATGGCGGCTCGCGGCAGACGCCCCGGCCTGACTCTGGCCTACGCCATCGGTGCGGTGGGAGGTGGGGTGGTGGTGCTCGCTGCCGTGGTGGAGAGCTTCCCGCTGCTCCTGCTGGGCATGGCGGCGTTCGGGGCGGGCTCCTCGGCCAACCTCCAGGCCCGTTTCAGCGCGGCCGACCTGGCTGCCCCCGACCAGCGCGGCCGGGCCATCGCGATGGTGGTGTGGGCAACGACCATCGGCGCGGTCACCGGCCCGAACATCGCCGGTCCGGCCGGGCGCAGCGTGAGCGGGCTGGGTATACCGGAGGCGGCGGGGCCGTTCGCCTGGGGCGCGGCGATATTCGTCGTCGCGGCGCTGGTCGTCTGGTCGCTGCTGCGGCCGGACCCACTGCTCACCGCGCAGCGCCTGGCCGGCCACGGGGCAGACGGGGCGCGACCGAAGGGCGGGCGCTCGCTGCGCGCCGCGGTGGCGGCGGTACGTGCCTCGCCGCGTGCGCGGTTGGCGTTCGTCACCATCACGGGTGCGCACACGGCGATGGTCTCGGTGATGGTGATGACCCCGGTCGACCTCACCCACCACGGGGCCGACATCGAGCTGGTGGGCCTCGTGCTCAGCGGTCACATCGCCGGGATGTACGCCTTCTCCCCCGTGATGGGCCGTCTCGCGGACGCGGTCGGCAGGATCTCGGTGATCGGCCTCGGGGTGGCGCTGCTGGCGTGCGCCACTCTGCTCGCCGGCACGTCCGGCGGCAGCCATGCGCAGAGCGCGGCGGGACTGTTCCTCCTCGGCCTCGGCTGGTCGGCCGGGCTGGTGGCGGGGTCCGCGCTGCTGACGGACAGCGTGCCCGCACAGCTGCGCCCCAGTGTGCAGGGACTGTCCGATCTGTCGATGAACGCCTGCGCCGGGCTGGGCGGGGCGGCGTCCGGGCTGGTGGTGGCGGGCGCGGGGTACGGCCTGCTCAACGCGCTCGCCGCAGCGCTCCTGCTCCCGGTCGCCGCGCTGGCCCTGCTCGGCCGTGGCCCCGGCGGCCCCGTCGACCCCGGCGACCGGGACACGACCACCGGCCCCGACACCACCAGCGGTCCCGACACCACCACCGGCCCGGACGACCGCAGCGGGCCGGACACCACCACCGGTTCGGACGGCGGCAGCGCGGGCGGCACCAACGGCGTCGGCGGTCGTCAGCGCTCGTAGAGGCGGAAGCCCAGTGCCTTGCCGCCGTCACCGAGCGCTGCCGTTCCCGCGAGCACCTCGGCCATGAACTCCCTCGCGTAGACGAGCGGTTCGCGGTCGCTGAGGGCGCTCAGATAGGCGCGGTGTTCGGCGAGCGAGACACCCGCCCGTTCGACGTCGTGGTCGGTGATCTCCTGGAGGTGGGTGGTCGCGGGGTCCCCCGCGGTGGCCACCCAGCGCACACCGTCCCAGGGTCGTACGCCCTCCTGCGTGAGCTGCTCGGTGAAGATCCACCGGTTGCCCGCGTCCATCGCCGCGTCCAGGGTGGCGCGGCCGGTGGCCCGGTGGTCGGCGGAGTTCCAGTGGACGCCGTCCCAGGTGTCGGAGGCGTTGAGGGTGAGCAGCAGCTCGGGCCGGTGGCGCCGGATCGCCCCCGCGATGTCCCGCCGCAGCGCCACGCCCTCCTCGATGACGCCGTCCCGGTGGTCCAGGAACTCGACGGTCTCCACCCCGACCACGGCGGCGCTCGCCCGCTGTTCGTCGACCCGCACACGGGCGGCCTCGGCCGGGTCCATGGTGTCGATGCCCGCTTCGCCCCTGGTGACGAGCAGATAGGCGACGTCCTTGCCCTCGTCGGTCCAGTGCGCCACCGCGGCCGCGGCTCCGTACTCCAGATCGTCCGGGTGGGCCACGACGGCGAGGGCCCGCTGCCAGTCGGTGGGCATGGCCGGGAGTCGTTCCGCCACGGGTGCCTCCTTGGGTTGGGGCCCGGCCGCGCCGGGCGCTGCTACGGATGGTGGCACGGCAGGGTGGTCCCGGTCGCGCACAACCGCCCCTCCGCCGGCAGCGACGGACTGCCCGGACGGCAGCACACCCTCAGGAGGGCCCGCCCGTGTCGAAGCCCGCTCGCACCAACCGCGCCTCACTCGCCCACCGACTGCGCTACGCCTCCCGGAACCCGTCGAGGGTGCCCGCCCACCTGCGGCGGCTGCTGCGGGACGTGCGTCTGGCGCGGCGTTCGGGCCGCGACCACATCGCGTACTACCGCGGCGTGATGCGCGACGACGCGGCGCGCATCGCGGAGGCAGCGGTGGGCAGCGCCACCCACGACAGATGGTTGGCGCTGGGGCAGATGCAGTTCGACTATCTGCGGGAGCACGGCCTGACTCCCGAGGACCGGATGCTGGAGATCGGCTGCGGCAACCTGCGCGCCGGACGGCTCTTCATCGACCATCTGCGGCCGGGCCACTACCACGGTGTCGACATCTCTCCCGAGATCCTGCTCGCCGCCCAGCAGACACTCGTGCGCAACGATCTGCGCGAGAAGCTGCCGTATCTGACGCTGGTCGACGATCTGCGTCTGGCGCATCTGCCGGCCGCGCACTTCACCGTGGTGCACGCGCACAGCGTCTTCTCGCACTCCCCTCTGCACGTGATGGCGGAGTGCTTCTCCCACGTGGGCCGGGTGCTGGCCCCCGGCGGCTTCTTCGACTTCACCTACAACCGCACCGAGGGCAAGGAGCACCAGGTGCTGCGCGAAGACTTCTACTACCGCACCTCCACCTTGCTGGAGCTCGCCGAGGCGCACGGTCTGCGGGCGTGTGCGATGCCGGACTGGGACGAGCGTCCGCACCGGCAGTCGAAGATCCGTCTGCGCCACGGCTAGCGAGTCCGGCCGCCGCCGAGCGGCCCTGCCGCGGGACGGGGAGCCGGTCGCCTGTGCGCTGATCGTGCGACGGCTCCGGCGTGGCTGCCCGAGGCACCCGGCTCCGTGCAGATGAGTGGATTTCTCGACTTGTCAGCACGGAGCCGATCGAGAGGCAGCCCTCCCATGCCGAGACGCCGACGCCAGGGACAGCACCGGACGGCAGCCGTCGGATGCGCGCTGCTGCTGGCGGCCACCGCCTGCGCGGTCCCTGACCGGCCGACCGCCGCCACCGGCAGCGACGCGCCGCAGACACAACGGGACTCGTCGGCACCGGACGACGCCGCCGAGCAGCGCAGGGGCGGGCGCCAGGGATTCACCCTGGTCGCGTCGGGCGACATCCTGCCGCACGACGCCATCATCGAGCAGGCCCGCAAGGACGCCGGCGGCAGGGGCTTCGACTTCCGGCCCATGCTGGCCGCGGCCCGTCCGCTCGCACACGGAGCGGATCTGTCGATCTGCCACATGGAGACCGTGTACGCCGCGCCCCGCGGCCCGTTCACCGGCTATCCGGCCTTCCGCACTCCGCCGCAGATCGCCGGCGCGATCCGGGCCACGGGGTACGACTCGTGCTCCACCGCCTCCAACCACACGCTGGACGCGGGCCCCGCCGGGGTGACCCGCACCCTGAACGCGATGGACGCGGCCGGGCTGCGCCACTCCGGCTCGGCCCGGTCGGCAGCCGAACGTGCCGCTCCCCCGCTGTTGCGGGCCGGCGGCGCCACGGTGGCACATCTCGCCTACACCTACGGCACCAACGTCGGCGCGGATTCGCGCGGCATCCCGCTCGACGCGGCCCGCCCGTGGCTGGTCAACCGCACCGACCCCGTCCGCATCCTCCGGGACGCCCGGGCGGCCCGGCGGGCGGGCGCCGACGTGGTGGTGCTGAGCATGCACTGGGGAACCGAGTGGCAGGAGCAACCGGACGACGAGCAGCTGGAGTTGGCGCAGCAGCTCACCGCCGCCCGGGACGGCGGGCGGCGCGTCGTCGACCTGATCCTCGGCACGCACGCCCATGTGCCGCAGGCGTACGAGAAGGTCAACGGCACCTGGGTGGTCTACGGCATGGGCGACCAGCTCGCCGGGGAGATGAGCGACCCGCGCGGCAGCATGGGGTCGACGGCGCGGTTCGCCTTCGCTCCGCCGAGCCGCCGGGGCGGCGAGTGGCGGGTCCGCGCAGCCGAGTTCACACCCCATCTGGTGGTCGCGGAACCGGACTTCAGGCTGGTGGACCTCACCGAGGTGCCGAAGGTGTCGCCGGACGAACGGGCCCGGTACATCCGCGCGCGCAATCTGATCACCAGGGCGGTGCTGGCCAGGGGCGCCGCCGAGGACGGGCTGCGCGCAGCGCGTTGACCCGCCGCGCTCGCCCCGACCCGCCGCCGCGGTCCGCCCGCAAGGGCCGCCGCACGGGCCGCGGCACAGGCCGCCCACCGGGAGTCCGAGCCGGAAGCAGCAGCGAACTCCGGCCCCGACGGCGGATCGACGGTCGACGGCGGCGGGCGGCGCGCGGCGGGCGGCTGACGGCTGACCGCCGGGCGCGCGGCGCGCGGCGGGGCCGCGGGACGGCTCAGCGCCAGCCGTAGCGCTCCCGCAGCCGCTGCACGACGCGGTCGAAGCGGTCCCGTTCCAGCGCGCACGCCTCGCGACGCATTCCGTCGTCGTGTATGCGCAGGACGCGGTCCAGGTCCACCCAGCTCTCCCGGCCCTCGCGGTCCCACGGGCCGCTGCCGATCCCGACCCACTCGTGGTCGTCGTCGCGGCGACGGCTGGTGAGCTGGACGCCGAGCACCGTCCCGCCCTCCTCCGCGGCGACCACGAGGACCGGACGGTCCTTGCCGCGGCCGTCGTTCTCCTCATACGGCACCCAGGTCCAGACGATCTCGCCGGGGTCGGGGTCGCCGTCGGGGTCGGGCGCGTAGCTGGTGCGTACGGAGACGATGTCCCGGCCGCGCACTTCGACGGTGGCGTGCGCGCCCGAACTGCCCGGGCTCGGGGCGGAGTTGGCGTGGCGGTCGGCGCTGTGGACGTTCTTCGGCAGGGTCACGGTGCCCACCGTACTGCGGTGTCGACATTCTCTCGACGGCCAGGTGGCGGCCGGTCCGCCGCCGCGGGGTGTGGGCCCGGCTCCGCCGCCGCGGCCGGGCGGGCGACCGTCGCGGGGACGGTCGCCCGCCGACTGCCGGTGCGCCTCAACCGGCGGTGCGGGAACGGGAGAAGCTGCCGTGGTTCAGTCCGCCGTGGGTGAAGGTCGGCACGACCGGCCACTGGCGCTTCCAGCGCACCAGTTCCGAGGACGGCAGCACCTGACGCCACCGGGGGTCCCGCTTGCTCGGGTCGGCGAGGGTCTTCTCCAGCACCATGGAGTCGTACTGGTCGAGCGAGTCCTCCAGGGTGTTGGCGTTGGGCACGATCTCGCGGCCGAAGAAACGGGCGTGCCGTTTCACCCCCGGGATGCGGGAGAGCTCGGGCTGCCAGTTGTCCGCGGCCACGCCGTTCTCCGAGGAGACCCAGATGCCGTCGGGGGTGTTCAGCACCAGGGAGTGGTTGCCGTCGGTGTGACCGGGTGTCCACACCAGGCTGACGCCGACGCCGAGTTCGATGTCGCCCTCGAAGGGGACGACCCGCTCCTCGGGCACGCCGTCCATCCCGCCGTCGACGTACCAGGCCCACTGCATCGGGTGGGGCGACTCGAAGGTGCCCAGTTCCTTGCGGTGGACCAGCATCGAGGCGTTGGGGAACAGCGCGGTGGGCGGGGTGCGTTCGCCGGGGAACGCCTTGGAGCTGCCCATGATCATCCGTACGTCCTGGACGTGCAGATGGTCGAAGCTGACGTAGTCGACCTCCTCCGGGCGCACCCCGCACAGCGGCAGCACGTCCTCGGGCTCGTGGTAGTAGCGGGTGAAGACTCGATTGCTGAGGAAGTCGCCGAAGATCGACTGGAGTTGGGAGTAGTAGGGCGCCTCGCGGGAGCCCGCCGCGACGGTCGGCTCCCAGACCAGAGTGCAGGGGTTGCCCTCGAAGTCCTGGTAGCGCACCACCAGCACCCGGTTGGCGATGTTGACGAACGGATTCACCGCGAGCGCCGAGCCGTTGAAGGCGAACTTGGTCGGGTACGGCGCGGCGGCGATGTCGAAAGTCCGCACCGCGGTGATCTCGCCCTGGCCGCGGAACCTCTCGCGGTAGGACTCGGCCGCGGCGCGGACGGCGGCGAGCCGGTCCCCGCGCGGCCAGACCTCGCGCACCCCGGCGAACTCCGGGATCGTGCGGATGCCGCCCGGCAGCCCCCCGTCGGCGGAGTTGGCGGAGTCGGCGCTCTGCACGGCGTCGGTGCTGTCCGTGTGGTCGATGCTCATCGCTGGGGCCCTTCCGCGGCGCCGGATCGGCTGCCGCTGGTTCTGCTCTCGTAGTCGGCGCGCACGGCGGGGTCGCCGTCGGCGAGCTGGTTGGGGACGACGGCGCGCAGCAGGCCGGCGCGCACCCGCGCGGGCAGCACTGCCGCCACGGTGGGCACCAGCGCGAGATGCCGGGGCACGAACGTCTCGGGGCGCGGCCGGCGCACGACCCGCAGTACGGCGGCGGCGACATCGTCGGTGCTGAGCCTGCGCGTTGCGCCCTGGCTGGTACCGATGGCCAGCTCGGTGTCGACGACACCTGGCATGACCAGCGATATCTCCACGCCGCTGCCGCGCAGTTCGGCACGGGCCGCGACGCTGAATCCGTAGACGGCGTGCTTGGTGGCGGCGTACGTCGCCTCGCCTCGCGGGGAGAGCCTGCTGGCGGCGGAGGCGACGGTGACGATGTGGCCACCGCCCCTGGGTCTCATCCGGCGCGCGGCGAGCCTGGTGCCGGAGAGGACACCGTGGACGTTGACGTCGAACTGCCTGCGGGCGGCGGTGTCCGGCTCGTCCGCGAAGTGGCCGACCCACATGATCCCGGCGTTGTTGACGAAGACGTCGATCGGGCCGAACCGCTCCTCGGTGCCGTCCCAGAACGCCTCGAGAGAGTCCGCGGCGGTGACGTCCAGCGCGTAGCCCTCGGCGGACCCGCCGGCGTCGCGTATCGCCTGCGCGGCCGCCCGCGCCGAGTCGAAGTCCACATCGCCGAGCGCCACCCGGGCGCCCGCGGCGGCGAGTGTTTCGGCGACCCGGCGGCCGATGCCGCGGCCGGCACCGGTCACGGCTACCACTCTGCCTGCGAGCGGACGGCCGGAAGGTCCGGCCGTCCGCTTCCTGGCTCTGCTCATGTCACGGCTCCCCGGCGATCTTCACAGGTCAAAACGGCGGCAAGGCGCCACGCACAATCTGACAAAGATGAGTGTCAGATGATTGAGGCATGCTGTCAACACATTCGGAGCCCGCAGAAAGGACCCGCAGTGCCGGAGTCAGCCCCCGCCGTCGGCCGTCGCTACGGCGGCCAGGACGCGGCCGAGCGCAGAGCCGAACGACGGGCCCGTTTCATCGAGGCCGGCTTGGAGCTCTTCGGCACCCAGGGCTACGCGGGCACCTCCGTGCGCGCGATCTGCGGCGAGGCACGGCTGACCGAGCGCTACTTCTACGAGGCCGTTCGCGACCGGGAAGAACTGTTGGCGGTCGTCTACGAGGAGCTCGTGCAGGAGGTGCAGACCGCCACCTTCGCCGCCGTGGCGGAGGCGGGCCCCGAGATGGAGGACCAGGTCACCGCGGGCCTGGGCACCTTCGTCCGCGTTCTGTCGGAGGACCCCCGCAAGGCACGGGTCATCCTGGTCGAGGTGGTCGGCGCGAGCACTCGCCTGGAGAACAGACGGCACCGGGTCATCCACGAGTTCGCCGACTTCATCGCCGACCTCGGCAAGACCCACGCCCCGGAGAAGGACCGGCAGTGGCTCGGCATGATCGCGGTGGCGCTGGTCGGCGGAGTCAACGAGCTGCTGGTCTCGCGCACACCGGCGCCCGAGCGCGCCGGCGACAGCCGTGACCGGGACCGGATCGTCGGCGTCTGCACCAGCCTCTTTCTGGGCGCACTGCGCTGACCGCCCCCGCCGACCGGCACGGCACGGCACACCCGTACTCCCGGCACGGCACACCCGTACTCCCGGCACGGCACACCTGCGCTCCCCTGCACACCGCGGCAACCGCGCGCCGGCACACGGGAGTTCGTCGACTCGACGGATGCCGCCCTCCGACGGCAGACTCGGTCGACCGACCGGCTCGTACGAGTGTTCCCCGCAAGCGGCGACCGGGCGGTGGACCGAAGACAGCTGACGACGGAGACAGTTGATGCGTACTCCCCGCCGAGCCGCCCGGGTGGCCGTGCTCGATCCCGAAGGAGCGGTGTTCCTCTTCCGCTACGACGACCAGGTGGAGGTCGGCCGCCACTGGGCGATGCCCGGCGGCGGACTGGAGGAGAGCGAGACCCCGCAGGAGGGCGCCCGTCGCGAACTGCGCGAGGAGACCGGCTGGTACGACCTGGAGCCGGGCACGCTGCTGTGCACCTGGGAGCACGACTTCTGCCGCAACGGAACACCGGTGCGCCAGCACGAGCACATCTACCTCGCCCACGGCCCGCGCCGGGAGCCGACGGACTCGACCACGCACGAGGCGGAGCAGATGCTCGGCTGGCGCTGGTGGACGCACGCCGAACTCACGGCCACCACCGAGGAGTTGTGGCCGCCACAGCTGCCCGCCCTGCTCGGCCGGCAGCGCGCCACCGGCGGTGACCGGCTGCCCCCGGTCGACCTGGGCTACGTACCGCCCCCGCCGCGCCGCTGACCCCGGGCCGCGCCCGAGCGCCGGGAGCCCGCGGCGACCGGAGAGCCGACGACGGCCGACCCGCTGCGGATCGCCGGCCGGTGGCGCCCTGTGGTGGCGGCCGGCGACCCGCTGCGGATCGCCGGCCGCACCGGCTCACTTCGGGGCGCTGAACCGGTCCGGGGCGCTCGTCGGCGCCTCGCCCGGCTCGGGGAGCTTCTGGTCCGAACAGCCCTCCAGCACCGTCGACATGGCCTTGTGCTCGTCCTTGGTCACCCACAGCTCGTACTTGCGCTTCACCGCGATCTGGAGGGCGACGTACTCGCACTGGTACGCCTCGTGCGCCGGGAGCCACTCGGCCGCGTCCTTGTCGCCCTTCTGCCGGTTCGGCGAGGCCCCGACGGCGAGGAGGTTGAGCGGGTCGTTCGCCAGCGCGATGCGCTTGGCCGGCTCCCACTCGCCGGCTCCCTTCTGCCAGGCGTCGGAGAGCGGCACCAGATGGTCGATGTCCACCTTGCTGCGCCCGGCGGTGAACTCCACCCGGTCCCCGGTGTACGGGTCGACCTCGAGGGTTCCGTTCTTCACCTCGCAGTCGTCCCCGTCGAATCCGACGTCCGCGAGGTCACGGCGGAGGATGTCGTTGCGGGTGTTGCAGCTGTTGCCGTCGACATCGGCCCAGGCGGAACCGAACTTCCTCCGGTCGTAGCCGGAGGTGTCCGCCGGCTCCCGGACCTCGAGCTCGGCGAGAGCTTCGACCGCTCCACCGCTCGCGGTGTCGGGTCTGTCGTCGCTCGGGGAGTCCTCGGTCTCCGTGGTGCAGCCGGTCAACAGGAGTGCGGAGAGTGCGAGGGCGGCGGCAGGGCGCAGCGCGGCGCGGCCAGATATCACAGGAGGGCATCCCAACAGGGCGTGTGCGAACGGGACTCGGGTGAGGTACCGGCAAGATCCTAGCGAGCCCCGTCACCGTCCGCAGCCGGGTCCGCACAGCTCACGACCGCGGTGGTCCGGCACGCCGCCGGCCCCGGGCGCAGTGCCCGGGGCCGGTGAGATGCGGGTGGTCAGCGGGGCTCGGGAGGCGGGCTGCCGCCCTCCGCGCCCCGCTCGAAACCTGCCGCCGCCACGAAGTCGGGACGGGGGTCCAGCGCTGCCGCCAACCGGAAGTGGCGCCTGGCCTCGTCCGGCCGCGCCGCCCGCTCCAGCGTGCGCGCCAGCGCGAAGTGCGCGAACGCGTTGTCCGGCTCGCGCTCGAGCACATAGCCGAACTCCATCTCGGCGGCACGCAGTTGGGCGCCGAGGAAGAAGGCCCTGGCGCGCAGCAGCCGGGCGGCGGTGTGCTCGGGATAGGCGGCAATCACGGCGTCCAGCAGCTGGATCGCACCCCGGGGGTCGCGCGCATCCAGCAGATGCTCCGCCGCGCGGTAGTCGATGACGTACGTCTCTGGCGTCGGCATGACAAACCTCCTCACGCGGGTGTCAACGACATCCACGTCGAAGTCATTCCCCGTGGGCCGCGGTCCCAGTCGGGCCCGCGCTGATCCCGCCCCGCCGCAGCAGGACGACGGGATCAGCGGCGGTCGAGCAACTGCTGCCACAGCCGACGCACCGCCGGCTCCAGATCCTCCAACGGGCCGTCGTTGTCGATCACGAAATCGGCCACCGCCAGGCGCTGTTCGCGCTCCGCCTGCGCCGCCATCCTGGCGCGGGCGTCCTCCTCGCTCATACCGCGCACCCGCACCAGCCGGTCCAGCTGCGTCGCGGGCAGTGCGTCCACGACGACCACGGCGTCGTAGAGCGGCATCATGCCGTTCTCCACCAGGAGCGGCACATCGTGCACCAGCACCGCGTCCTCGCCGGCTGCCGCCTTCAGCTCCTCGCTGCGGGCCCCGACCAGGGGGTGGACGATCGCGTTCAGCGCACCGAGGCGGTCCGGGTCGGCGAACACGATCCGGCCCAGCGCCGGCCTGTCCAACCGGCCGTCCGGCAGCAGTACGCCCTCCCCGAACTCGCCGACCACCGCGGCCAGTCCGGGGGTGCCCGGCTCCACGACCTCGCGCGCGATCAGGTCGGCGTCGATCACGACCGCGCCGCAGGAGGCGAGCAGCCGGGACACCTCGCTCTTCCCCGCGCCGATTCCTCCGGTCAAACCCACACTCAGCATGGCGCCACCCTAACCACGGCCCCAACCGGCCGACGGCAGCGGGACGAGGCCCACCGACGCGGAACCGGCAGCCGGGCCGCCGAAAACGTCGGCCGAAAACCGAATCGTCAGCCGGAAGCCGTCAGCCGCCCCATTCGCCGGCGTCGCGCTCGCGCTCGGCGAGGAACTGCTCGAACACCTCGCCGAGCTCCTCGGCCGACGGCAGCTCGGCCGACTCCGCGACGAGACTGCCCCGGGTCCGGGCGCCGGCCACCGCGTCGTACTGCTGCTCCAGACCGCGCACCACGGCGGTCAACTCCTCGTCCCCCTCGGCGAGCTGGCGCTCGATCTCCACCTGGGTGCGGCGCGCCTTGGTGCGCAGCTCCTGCGCGACGGACGGCAGCACCAGCCCGGTCGCGGCCGTCACGGCCTCCAGCGCGACCAGCGCCGCGTCCGGGTACGCGGACCTGGCCAGATAGTGCGGAACATGGGCGGCGACGCCCAGCGCCCCGTGATCGGCCTCGGTCAGGCGGTACTCCAGAAGCGCCGCCGCGCTGCCCGGCACCTGCGCCTCGTCGAACAACTGCGGCTGGGTGGGCACCAGCTCGGCTCTGCTGCCGTGCGGGGTCAGCCCCACGGGGCGGGTGTGCGGAACGCCCATCGGAATTCCGTGGAAGGTGGCGGAGAGCCGGACGCCCAGCCGCTCCACCATCCCGGCCACCGCCGCGGTGAAGCTCTCCCACTCGACGTCCGGCTCGGGTCCGGACAGCACCAGGAACGGGGCGCCCGCGCCGTCCCGGACGAGACGCAGGAGCAGCTCGGGACGCTGGTACTCCGTCCAGCGGTCGCGATGGAAGGTCATCAGGGGGCGCCGGGCTCGGTAGTCGACCAGACGGTCGGTGTCGAACCGCGCCACGACCTGCGACTCCTGGCGCTCCAGCACCTCGCTGACGATCTGCTCGCCCACACCGCCGGCGTCGATGAAGCCCTCGAAGTGGTAGAGCATCGTCAGGCCCGCACCCACACCGCGGTCGATGATGCCCTCCACCGCGCGGAGCCCCGACGGCTCCCACTCGTACAACTCGCGTGGATCACGCACAGCTCTCGCCTCTCCGTGTCGCTTACGGACTCGTCAACGCCCGCGCCGGCCAAGGCTATTCCCCTCAGCTGTGCGAACAGGCGAAGGGCCCGCCCCCCGCGTACGGGGGACGGGCCCTGGGACCGCTCACGGCCGCCCTCCGAGGGGCGGAGCGTGGAGGCAGAGCGTCAGCTCTGGCCGCCGGCCAGCTTCTCGCGGAGCGCGGCGAGCGCCTCGTCCGAGGCCAGCGCGCCGGAGTCGTCACCGGAGTCCGAGGAGTACGAGCCGCCACCCTGGCCGCCGCCACTGCTGGACGGAGCCGGCTGGTTGCCCGCCGCGGCACCCTCGGCCTCGGCCTGGGCGTCCGCCTCGCGCGACTTGATGACCTGCGCCTGGTGCTGCTCGAAGCGGGTCTGCGCCTCGGCGTACTGGCGCTCCCACTCCTCGCGCTGCTTCTCGTAGCCCTCGAGCCAGTCGTTGGCCTCGGGGTCGAAGCCCTCGGGGTAGATGTAGTTGCCCTGGTCGTCGTAGGACGCCGCCATGCCGTACAGGGTCGGGTCGAAGTCGACGGCCATCGGGTCGCCGCCGAAGGACTCGTTGGCCTGCTTCAGCGAGAGGCTGATGCGACGACGCTCGAGGTCGATGTCGATGACCTTGACGAAGATCTCGTCGTTGACCTGGACGACCTGCTCCGGGATCTCCACGTGGCGCTCGGCCAGCTCGGAGATGTGGACCAGACCCTCGATGCCCTCGTCCACGCGGACGAACGCACCGAACGGCACCAGCTTGGTGACCTTGCCGGGGACGACCTGGCCGATCTGGTGGGTGCGGGCGAACTGCTGCCACGGGTCTTCCTGGGTCGCCTTGAGCGACAGGGAGACGCGCTCGCGGTCCATGTCGACGTCCAGGACCTCGACCGTGACCTCCTGGCCGACCTCGACGACCTCGGAGGGGTGGTCGATGTGCTTCCAGGACAGCTCGGAGACGTGCACCAGACCGTCGACGCCGCCCAGGTCCACGAAGGCACCGAAGTTGACGATGGAGGAGACGACGCCGGAGCGCACCTGGCCCTTCTGCAGGGTGGTGAGGAAGGTCTGACGGACCTCGCTCTGGGTCTGCTCCAGCCAGGCACGGCGGGACAGGACCACGTTGTTGCGGTTCTTGTCCAGCTCGATGATCTTGGCCTCGAGCTCCTTGCCCACGTAGGGCTGGAGGTCGCGGACACGACGCATCTCGACCAGGGAGGCCGGGAGGAAGCCGCGCAGGCCGATGTCGAGGATGAGACCACCCTTGACGACCTCGATGACGGTACCGGTGACGATCCCGTCCTCTTCCTTGATCTTCTCGATGGTGCCCCAGGCACGCTCGTACTGGGCGCGCTTCTTCGAGAGGATCAGGCGACCTTCCTTGTCCTCCTTCTGGAGAACAAGGGCCTCGATCTCGTCACCGACGGCGACGACCTCGTTGGGGTCGACGTCGTGCTTGATCGAAAGCTCGCGGGACGGAATGACGCCCTCGGTCTTGTAACCGATGTCGAGCAGGACCTCGTCCCGGTCGACCTTCACGATGACGCCGTCGACGATGTCGCCGTCGTTGAAGTACTTGATCGTCTCGTCGATCGCGGCGAGGAATTCTTCCTCGGAACCGATGTCGTTGACCGCAACCTGCGGGGTGGTGGCGGTGGTCTCGGTGCTGCTCGTCATGTGGTTAAGGGCTCCGGTACGGACAGATACGTCGTAGGTACTGCTACGCCGAGAGCCCGTTTCCACACCGCCGAAGCCGGACAGCCTGAGAAGCGCTCGAATTCTCCACGCCGTTCGACGACGACGTACGAGGGAGCGCCTCAACAACCGAGAGGACATACAACCGATGCAAGCGCGGCCTGCTCCGTCCGAGGCGCACGCAGACCCGCAGCGCAACTTGTAGCATACGGGTGCAGCTGGGCGGGGTCAATGCGCGTTTGCGACAGGCGAGGCCAATCACCCAAAACCGGCACGCCTGGCGCCAGTTGCTCCCGTGAGCTCAAGCGTTGCCCACGGTACGGCACGGCCCGCGACCTGCGTACCCCGGCTCCCCCGGCGCCGCATCCGTGCGCGCCGGCCGCGCCGGCAGGCACACCCCTCGGGCACGCCGCGCCCGCCGCTTCCGCACTCGTGTGCGCCGCTCCCGCAGGGGCGCACACCTCACAGATGGACGACATGACGCAGCACGAGACGACCGGCACGGCCTCCTCCGCCACCGCGGGTGCGCACCTCCCCGCGGCCGGGCAGGACCCCGACGACACCACCGCCGTGCGCCGCGCCGCGGACGCACCGGAGAGCGCCCGGGCCAGCAGGCACTGGTGGGACCGGAACGCCGACGAGTACCAGCAGGAGCACGGCGGCTTCCTCGGGGACGACCGGTTCGTCTGGGGCCCCGAGGGGCTGAGCGAGGACGAGGCAGGGCTGCTCGGCGATCCGGCCGGGCTGCGCGGTGCGCGGGTGCTGGAGCTCGGCGCCGGAGCCGCGCAGTGCGCGCGGTGGCTGGCGGCCAGGGGCGCGCGTCCGGTCGCGCTGGACGTCTCCCACCGGCAGCTCCAGCACGCGCTTCGGATCGGAGTCGACAACGTCGACCTGGTCGAGGCCGACGCCGGGCGGCTGCCCTTCGTGGACGGCGGTTTCGACCTGGTGTGCTCCTCCTACGGCGCGCTCCCGTTCGTCGCGGATCCGCGCACGGTGCTCCGCGAGGTCCACCGGGTGCTGCGGCCCGGCGGCCGGCTGGTCTTCTCCCTCACCCACCCGATCCGCTGGGCGCTGCCCGACGAACCGGGCCCGGAGGGGCTGAGCGTGGCCGCCTCCTACTTCGACCGCACGCCGTACGTGGAGCAGGACGAGCAGGGCCGCGCGGTGTATGTGGAGCACCACCGCACGCTCGGCGACCGGGTGCGCGATCTGACCGCCACCGGCTTCACCCTGCTCGACCTGGTCGAGCCCGAGTGGCCGCGGTGGAACCGGCAGGAGTGGGGCGGCTGGTCGCCGTTGCGCGGGAACCTGATCCCGGGCACCGCGATCTTCGTCTGCGCACGCGCCGACGGGCCCCGGGAGCCGGACCGCACGACCGACGCGCGAAAGTAGGCCGGTGCCCACACCGCCATCGCACTCCTCCCGCCGGCCCCCGCGAGCCGAGGCCCCCGCCCGTACGCAGCCCGGAGCCCGCGAAGAGCGCCTTGCCGAGAACCGTCGCGACGCCCGTACCGAGGCACGCCGTCGCGACGCCCGTACCGACGCCCGCGGGTCCGACGCCGGCGCCGGCGCGTCGCCGGACCCGCGGGCCGGCTCCGCCCCGCGGACGTCGACGGGCCCGCGCGCGGACGCCCTGGAGCGCCTGCCCGTACGCACCGCGCTGCCCGCACTGCGCGAAGCCCTGGAGCAGCGCGGAACCGCGGTGCTCCACGCCCCGCCCGGCACCGGCAAGACGACGCTGGTCCCGCCCGCGCTGGCGGGGCTGCTCGCCGACGGCGCTCCGGCCCGGAACGTCCTGGTGGCGGAGCCGCGGCGGCTGGCCGCCCGGTCCGCGGCCCGTCGGATCGCGTGGCTCCTGGGCGAGCGGGTGGGCGAATCGGTGGGCTACACCGTGCGCGGTGAGCGCCGGGTGGGACCCCGTACGCGGGTGGAGGTGGTGACCACCGGCGTACTGCTGAGGCGGCTGCAGCGCGACCCGGAACTGCCCGGCACCGACGTCGTGTTGCTGGACGAGTGCCACGAGCGGCACCTGGACGCCGACACCGCGCTGGCGTTCCTGCTGGACGTACGAGCCGCCCTGCGGCCCGAGCTGCGGCTGGTGCTCGCCTCGGCGACGGCCGACACCGACGCCTGGGCCGAGCTGCTCGCCCGGCAGGAAGGCGGCGAGCCGGCTCCGGTGGTGGCCGCGGAGGGAATCGCGCACCCCGTGGACATCGCACACGCACCGCCGCCGCGGGGCGCGGCGCCCCCGCACGGCACCCGCGTCGACCCGGCCCTGCTCTCCCACGTGGCGGCTACGGTGGTCCGGGGGCTGGAGTGCGACCCGGACGGCGACGTGCTCTGCTTCCTGCCCGGAGTGGGCGAGATCGCCCGAGTGGCGCGGCAGTTGACTGAGCGGCTCGGCTCGCGGGCGGAGGTGCTCCAACTGCACGGCCGGGCGCCGGCGGACGTCCAGGACGCGGTTCTGCGCGGACGCGGCGGGGAGGGTCCGCGCCGGATCGTACTGACCACCTCCGTGGCCGAGTCCAGCCTGACGGTGCCGGGGGTGCGGGTGGTGGTCGACTCCGGTCTCGCCCGGGAGCCGCGGATGGACCACGCGCGCGGCCTCGGCTCCCTGGTCACGGTCCGGGTCTCCCGGGCGACCGCCGTCCAGCGCGCCGGTCGGGCCGGGCGCGAGGGCCCCGGCGTCGCGCTGCGCTGTTGGGAACAGGCGGAGGAGGCACGCCGGCAGCGGTTCCCCTCGCCCGAGATCGCACTCGCCGACCTCACCGACTTCGCCCTGCAGACCGCCTGTTGGGGCGATCCGGAAGCCCGGACGCTGGCACTGCTCGACCCGCCTCCCGCGGGAGCGATGGCCGCTGCCCGCGACACCCTGCGGGCCATCGGCGCGGTGGACGAGCAGGGGCGGGTGACCGCGCGCGGCAGGGCAATGGCCGGAATGGGGCTGCACCCCCGCCTGGCCCGGGCCCTCCTCGACGGCGCACGGCTGACCCGGCCGCAGCTGGCCGCCGAGGTCGTCGCGCTCATCGGTGAACCCCCGCCCGCGCAGTGGGGCACCGAGGTGTCGGCGGCGCTGCGCGAGGCCCGACGGGTCGGCGAGCGCGACCCCTACGGCGGACGCTGGCGACGCGAGGTGCGACGGCTGCGGGAGGCGCTGCGAACGGTCGGCACGGTCGCCGACGACGGCCGGGAAACAGGGCCCCGCCGGCCCCTGGATCCGCCCGAGGGCCTGACCGAGGAGCTCGCCGCGGGACTGGTGGTGGCGCTCGCCCACCCCGAACGCGTCGCGCGCGGACGAGGCCCGGGCAGCTGGCTGATGGCCTCCGGCACCCGCGCGGAGCACCGGTCCGGCGACGGCGGGTGGCTCGCCGTCGCGACAGCGGACCGGCCGGCGGGCGCGGCCACCGCCCGGGTGCGCCTGGCGGCCGAACTGGACGAGGAACTGGCCCGCTTGGCCGCCGGAGCACTGCGACGCGAGTACACGGACATCACGCTGGACGCCGACCGCGGCCAGGTCGTGGCCAGGCGCGTCGAGGCGCTCGGCGCCATCGAACTGCGCAGCCGCGTCGAGCCCGCGCCCGAACCGGAGGTCGTCCGCGAAGCCCTGCGGACCCGCCTGCGCGAGCAGGGACCGGAAGTGCTGCGCTGGCCCGAGAGCGCCCTGCGGCTGCGGCAGCGACTCGCCTTCCTGCACCGCGAACTCGGGCCGCCCTGGCCCGATGTCGGCGACGACGCGCTGGTGGCCGCGGTCGGCGAGCGACTGACCGGCACCTCGCTGGCGAAGGTGGATGTGCATGCGGTGCTCACCTCGCTGCTGCCGTGGGCGTCGGGCGCGGCAGCGCGCTTCGAGGAGCTGGCGCCCGAACGCGTCGAAGTGCCCTCCGGCTCAAGGGTGCGGATCGACTACGGGAGCGAACAGCCCGTGCTCGCGGTGAAGTTGCAGGAGCTCTTCGGCTGGAACGCCACCCCGCGGATCGCGGGCGGACGGGTGCCGCTGCTGGTCCATCTGCTCTCGCCCGCCGGTCGACCCGCCGCGGTGACCGCCGACCTCGCCTCCTTCTGGCAGCAGGGCTACCGCTCCGTCCGGGCGGAGCTGCGCGGGCGCTACCCCAGACACCCGTGGCCGGACGACCCGACGACGGCACAACCGACCAGCCGGGTACGGCGCCGCGGTTAGGCGCCCTGCCCCGAGCCGGCGCCGCGTTCCGCCGCCCGCCACCCGCCGCCTGCCACCCGCCGCCTCCGATGTGGGCCGGCTTGACACCCCGGCCCCACCGCCCGGGCTCGTACGCCGGTCGCGCGCCGGCCGTCGCCGCAGCGCTGCGTCGAGCGCCCGTCGGCACATCACGCCGCAGCCCACCAAACGGCCGTCGGCAGCAGGCGCCCCGGCCGACCCCGGCCGCTGTCGCGCCCGTCCACCGTGTGATCTCGCACGATGCGATCCCCCGCCCGCCAACAGGTGCTGTCCGACGCTGCCCGAGCGGGCGGTGCCGCCCCTCCGAGCGAGCGGTGGCGACAGCGACACGAGCCCGTAACTGTACCTTCCGTAAGGTAAAGTTACGGGTCCAACCGGCCTGCCCGGCCCGGCTGCCCTGGCAGGCCCGGCTGCCCGAAGAGACGCGCGGAGATGATTTTGAGTACGAGGCGGCGCTGGTCGCTGCTCACGGTGGTGAGTGCGGGACTGCTGTTGATCACGCTGGACAATTCCATCCTGTACGCCGCGTTGCCGACGCTGGTGGAGGACCTCGGAGCGAGCAGTTCGGAGGGCCTGTGGATCATCAACGCCTATCCGGTGGTGATGGCAGGGCTGCTGCTGGGCAGCGGGACGCTGGGAGACCGAGTGGGTCACCGGCGGATGTTCCTGATCGGCCTGGTGGTCTTCGGGACCGCCTCGCTGGCCGCCGCGTTCTCGTCGAGCCCGGAGGCGCTGATCGCAGCGCGGGCGTTCCTGGCGGTGGGGGCGGCGGCGATGATGCCCGCCACCCTGGCCCTGATCCGTGTCACGTTCGACGACGAACGCGAGCGCAACATCGCCATCGCCGTCTGGGGAAGCCTCGCCCTCGTGGGCAGCGCGCTGGGCCCGATCGTCAGCGGCATCCTGCTCAACAGCTTCTGGTGGGGGTCGGTCTTCCTCATCAATGTGCCGGTCGTCATCGTGACGATCATCGCCACTTTCGCCCTCGCGCCCGCCAACGATGCCGATGCCTCCAAGCGTTGGGACCTGCTCTCCTCACTGCTCGCGCTCGTCGCCCTGGTCGGCCTGGTGATCGCGATCAAGGAGACCGCGAAGACCGGCCCGGCCCCGCTCGTCGTGGCCGCCGCTCTCCTGGCGGCCGCAGTGGGCGGATGGGCGTTCACCGTGCGACAGCGCCGTCTGCCCCACCCGCTGCTGGACTTCGCGATCTTCCGCAACCCGGCGTTCCTCGCCGGCGTCCTGGCCGCCGGGCTGTCCATGTTCGCCATCGCCGGCATCCAGTTGGCGACCACCCAGCGCTTCCAACTCGTGGAAGGTTTCACGCCCCTGCGCGCGGGGCTGCTGGTCGCCGCCATCGCCCTGGGAGCTCTGCCGACGGCCATGGTCGGAGGCGCGATCCTGCACCGGGTCGGTCTGCTGCCCATCGTCGCGGGCGGCCTCGCCCTCGCCGCTGCCGGCACCGCGGTGGTTCTGGCCGGCTTCGACACGAGCACAGGGCTGCTGGTGACCGGCCTGCTGATCACCGGAGCCGGGCTCGGGGCTGCGATGGCCGTCGCCTCCAGTGCGATCATGGGCAATGTGCCGGCTCGCCGGGCCGGCATGGCGTCCTCAATCGAGGAGGTCTCCTACGAGTTCGGCAGTCTCATCGCGGTCGCCCTCCTGGGCAGCCTCCTGACCGCCGTCTACAGCGCGACCGTCGAACTGCCCGCCGGGGTGCCGGACTCGGCGCGCGACAGCCTCGACGCCGCACTCGCCCTCGGCAAGGACTACCCCTCGCTGGTCACCGCCGCCTCCAACGCGTTCGACAACGCGTACTTCGTCGTAACGGTCGTGGTCGCCGCCGTGACAGCCGTCGGCGCGATCGCCACGGCCCTGCTGCTGCGCCGCCACGGCCCCGGATCAGCCCTGACCGCCGCCGCGCACACGACCAACGCCCCAGCGCACCACTGACCGACCGGAGCACCCATGCGGACCAGCAAACGAACCCAGATCCTCGAAGCGGCCGCCCGCGTCGTCGAGCGCGAGGGCATCAAGAGCGTCACCTTCGACTCCGTCGCCTCCGAGGCCGGCCTGACCAAGGGTGGCCTCCTCTACCACTTCGCCTCCCGCAACGACCTGGTGCAGGCCATCCACCAACACCTCGCCGATCAGTGGGAATCGAGCCTGGCCGCGGCAGCGGGAAAACCCGCAGCCGAAGCCACCGCCGCCGAACGGCTCACCGCCTACATCCGCGTCGCCACCCAGAGCGCCACCCGGGCCGAGCTGCTGTTCATGCTGGAAGGATCGACGACCGACGAACACGCGGCTCCCGGCAACGCGGTGATCGAGCGCTGGGCGCCGCCCCCCGCCCCGACCACCGACGACCCCGCGACTCTCGACAGATTCGTCGCCCGACTGGCCGCCGACGGACTGTGGCTGTACGAATCCCTCACGGCTGAAAGCCTCGACCCCGACCTCCGGCAGGCCGTCGCCCAACGCATTGACGCCACCCTGCACCGCGACGGCGACTGACCGCTCCCCCGTACGACCCGGCTCGTGTCCCGCCGGACCGCGAAGCCCTGCCGGACTTCTCTGGCAGCCGGGCCGGAGGTACGGCGGCGACCCGGCCGGGTGCACGGCCCGTCGTTGCGATCCTCGCCGGGCCCGCGACACCCGGCACACGCGTGTGCCGCGTGCACCGGACGTCGCTCCCCGTCCGGCAATCTCCGAACGACAGACCCTAGTTCCGGCGCAGCAACGCGGCCCGGTCGGTGCCCTTGGCCGCTCCGCCGCCTCCGCCGGAGCCGTCGTCCTCGCCGCCCTCGTCCGGGTCGCCCCCGCTCGGCGAGGGGTTCGGCTGCTGCGGAGCGCCGCTCTCCTCCTCGGAGGGGTCCTCCGGATCGCACGGGTCCTGCGGGTCGTCCGGGTCCTCGGGCTCGTCCGGATTCTCCGGGTCCTCGGGCTCGTCCGGGTTGTCGGTCTCGGAGGGCGAGGGGGTGGGAGTGGGCGACTGTGTCTCGGTGGGGCTGGGGCTGCCGGTCGGCGACGGATCGGAGGGCGAGGGAGTGGGAGTGCCGGTGGGGCACTCCGTCGGCTCGTCCGTGGGCGAGGGAGTCGGCTCTCCGGTCGGCCCGTCCGTGGGTCCGTCCGTCGGGCCGTCCGTGGGCCCGTCCGTCGGCGAAGGGGTGGGGCTGGGGTCGTCGGTGCCGGTGGGGCTGGGCGTGGCCGTGGGGCTGGTCGATCCCGTGGGAGAAGGAGTCGGCCGCTGGGTCGGCTTCTCGGGCTTGCCGGGGCGCTCGGGCGCACCGGGCTTGTCGGGCCGCTGGCCCACCGGCTTCGGCGATGCGGGCCTCGACGGGTTGCCCGCACCCGGGGAGTCGGGCAACGTGCCCTTCCCGTCCGGCACTTCGTGGGTGCCCTTGCGGTAGAACTCCAGCCACGACAGCACCGTGCGCAGATAGTCCCGCGAACGGTTGTAGCTGAGAATCGCGCGCTCCAGGTCCGCCGCTCGGGAGAGGTCGCGGCCGTCGGCGCACAGATAACGGGCTGCGGCGAGCGCGGCGTCGTGGATGTTGTTGGGGTCGGACACACCGTCGCCGTTGCCGTCGGCTCCCCAACTCGCCCAGGTCGAGGGTATGAACTGCATCGGGCCTACGGCACGGTCGAAACGATTGTCGCCGTCGAAGGCTCCGCCGTCGGTGTCCTTGATCAGGGCGAAGCCGTTGCCGTCGAGGACCGGGCCGCGGATGGGACGCAGGGTGTTGCCGTCGCTGTCGAGCGCGCCGCCGCGGGCCTGCCCGGACTCCACCCGCCCGATGGCGGCGAGGAGCTCCCAGGGGAGGTTGCAGCCGGGGCGCTCGGCGGCGAGCTTCTTCTCGGCGTTGCGGTACGCCGTGAGCACGGTGGCGGGGATGCCCGCGGCACCGGCACCTGCACGGTCCGGACCGCTGCCGCCCGGACCGTCCTTGCCGTCGGGTATCTCCGGGCTGTCGAGCGG
The DNA here is from genome assembly GCF_023072595.1 of Streptomyces sp. XM4193. Lineage (GTDB taxonomy): Bacteria > Actinomycetota > Actinomycetes > Streptomycetales > Streptomycetaceae > Streptomyces. The sequence continues at coordinate 765,972 of NZ_JALLGK010000002.1, read as the reverse complement.
CGGAAGCTCGGTGTGGTACGGCGAGTTGCCGTCGGCGGAGGTGCGCTCGTCTGTTGCGGGCTCCTCCGCCCCGGACCCCGGTGCGCCGATCTCCACCCCCGGCGCCTGCGAGGCGGTGAGCGCCACCATCGCGGCGGCCGCGACCGCGGTCGCGGTCATTCCGGTACGAAGCCTTCGCCTGCCAACTGCCATGGGGCGCCCCCTCCTTGGCCATGCTGCCGACGCGGTCCGGTGATCGCGCCGACTTGCGAGCGAGCCTACGACATGCGTCCGACAACGAGGACCGGAACGTCCCGCGACGTCCGCTCCGCCAGCCTCCGAACCGTCAACGGCCCGCCCGGGGACGGGAGATCGACGGCGCACCCCGCCCGCGCCACCGCACACCTCCCGCACGCAGGCACAACCCAAGCCCGGCACCGCCCAAGCCCCGCACCGCGCACCGAACGCAGCGACAGGTGGCCGGCGGTACCGAACACCGCGACACCGGTCCCGGCAGGAGCGGAACGCCGTGCCGGAGCCCGCGGTGGGTGCTCCGGCACGGCGGCGGCCTGCGCTCAGTGCGCGGCGGACTCCCAGTCGGCGCCGACGCCCACCGACACGTCCAGCGGCGCGCTGAGCGAGACCGCTCCGGCCATCTCCCGGCGCACCAGCTCCTCCACGGCGGACCGCTCCCCCGCGGCGATCTCCAGCACGATCTCGTCGTGGACCTGGAGCAGCAGACGGGAGTCGAGCCGCTCCGCGGTGAGCGCCTCCTGCACGCGGAGCATGGCGAGCTTGACGATGTCGGCGGCGGTGCCCTGGATCGGGGCGTTGAGCGCCATCCGCTCGGCCATCTCGCGACGTTGGCGGTTGTCGCTGGTCAGATCGGGGAGGTAGCGGCGGCGGCCGAGCATGGTCTGGGTGTATCCGACCGCTCTGGCCTCCTCCACGGCGTGCTGGAGGTAGTCGCGCACTCCACCGAACCGCTCGAAGTAGGTGTCCATCAGCCGGCGTGCCTCGTCCGTGCCGATGCTGAGCTGCTGGGAGAGGCCGAACGCCGAGAGCCCGTACGCCAGTCCGTAGCTCATCGCCTTGATCTTGCGCCGCATCTCGGCGTCGACCTGGTCCTCGGGCACCGAGAAGACCTGCGAGGCGACCGTGGTGTGCAGGTCCTCGCCGGAGGTGAACGCCTCGATCAGGCCCTTGTCCTGGGAGAGATGGGCCATCACCCGCAGCTCGATCTGGCTGTAGTCGGCGGTCATCAGCGATTCGTAGCCGCTGCCGACGACGAAGGCGCGACGGATGGCACGGCCCTCGTCGGTGCGGACCGGGACGTTCTGGAGGTTGGGCTCGGTGGAGGAGAGCCGACCGGTCGCGGCGACCGTCTGGCTGAACGTGGTGTGGATACGGCCGTCGTCGCCGACGGTCTTGATCAGACCCTCCACCGTGGTGCGCAGCTTGGACTGCTCGCGGTGGCGCAGCATCAGGACCGGCAGCTCGTGCTCGGTCTGCCCGGCCAGCCACTGCAGCGCGTCGGCGTCGGTGGTGTATCCGGTCTTGGTCTTCTTCGTCTTCGGCAGCTCCAACTCGCCGAAGAGCACCTCCTGGAGCTGCTTGGGAGAGCCGAGGTTGAACTCCCGCCCGACCGAGGCGTGCGCCTGGCGCACCGCTTCCTGCACGGCGTCGGCGAACTGCTGCTCCAGCGAGCGCAGCCACTCCACGTCGGCGGCGATACCGGCGCGCTCCATCGCGGCCAGCACCGTCGAGGTGGGCAGCTCCATGTCGTGCAGCAGATCCGCCGCCCCGACCTCGGCCAGCCGCTCGCTGAACGCCCCGCCCAGATCGAGCACCGTGCGCGCCTGGCCCATCAGCACGTCGGCCTGGGCCTCCTCCTCCGCGCCCAGCGCCAACTGGCCCTCCGCCTGGGAGGTCTGGGGCAGCTCGCGGCCGAGGAACTCGGTGCTCAGCGTCTCCAGCGCGAAGGACCGCCGACCGGGCTGGACGAGATAGGCGGCGAGGGCGGTGTCCATGGTGATGCCCGAGGGCCGCCAGCCGTGCTCGGCGAACGCACGCTGCACCGCCTTGGCGTTGTGCAGGACCTTGGCACTGCCGCTGTCCGCGCACCAGGCGGCGAACGCCGACTCGTCCTCGGCGCTCAGCTGGGTCGGGTCGAACCAGGCCGCGGGCCCCTCAGCGGTGGCGAGCGCCACCTCGGTGACCGCGCCCGCGCCCAGGCGCCAGCTGTCCACGCTCATCAGACCAAGCGGTCCGGTGCCGAACTCGCCCAGCCAGCCGACCAGCTCGCCGGGCTCCAGCACCCGGCCCTCGATCTCCACACCCGCGGCCGGCGGGGCGTCCGCCTGCTCGGCGGCGCCCGGGTCGACCGCGAACAGCCGCTCCCGGAAGTTGGCGTGGCGGAACTCCAGCGAGTCCAGCAGGCCCCGCACCGCGTCCAGGTCGTACGGGACCCGCTCCAGCTCCAGCGGGCCGCAGGGCAGCTCGACGTCCTTGACCATCTCGGTCAGCCGGCGGTTGCGCCTGACCGACTCCAGATGGTCGCGGAGGTTCTGGCCCGCCTTGCCCTTGACCTCCTCGGCCCGCTCGACCAGCTCGGCGAAGGAACCGAACTGGTTGATCCACTTGGTGGCCGTCTTCTCGCCGACGCCGGGGATGCCGGGGAGGTTGTCCGACGGGTCGCCGCGCAGCGCCGCGAAGTCCGGGTACTGGGCGGGGGTCAGACCGTACTTCTCGTGCACCTTCTCCGGGGTGAAGCGGGTCAGCTCGGACACGCCCTTGGTCGGGTAGAGCACGGTGGTGTGCTCGGACACCAGCTGGAAGGCGTCGCGGTCGCCGGTGACGATCGAGACCTCGAACCCCTCGGCCTCGGCCTGCGCGGTCAGCGTGGCGATGACGTCGTCCGCCTCGAAGCCGTCGACGGCGAAGCGGCGCACGCCCATCGCGTCCAGCAGCTCGCCGATCAGCTCGACCTGCCCGCGGAACTCGTCCGGCGTCTTGGAGCGGTTGGCCTTGTACTCGGGGTACTCCTCCGAGCGCCAGGTCTTTCTGGAGACGTCGAAGGCGACGGCGAAGTGGGTGGGGGCCTCGTCCCGCAGGGTGTTGGACAGCATCGAGGTGAAGCCGTACACCGCGTTGGTCTGCTGGCCCGTGGTGGTGGAGAAGTTCTCCGCGGGCAGCGCGAAGAAAGCCCGGTAGGCGAGCGAGTGCCCGTCCATGAGCAGCAGCCGCCGCACATCCGTCGGGCTCGGGGTCTGCGTCTGGTTCGATGCTGTCTTTGCCACGTCGCCGATCCTCCCACGCGCCACTGACAACCCGGTCCGCGCAGCGGCCGGCTCGCTCGCGGGACCGCGTCGCGGCAGCCGCGAACCGCCCCCGCGCCAGGGCCCGGTGGCAGGATGGAGGCATGAGCAGCGACAGGCGCAAGGCACCCGAGACAGACCCCGTCCAGGACGCACCGCGGGTCGGCTCACCCCAGCGGGCGGCGGCGGGACTGCCCGCCGTCGGCCACGCACTGCGGATCGGCGAGCAGCAGATGGGTGTCAGGCGGACCGCGCTCACGCTGCTGCGCGTCAACCAGAAGGACGGCTTCGACTGTCCCGGCTGCGCCTGGCCCGAGGACGACAAGCGGCACACCGCCGAGTTCTGCGAGAACGGCGCCAAGGCCGTCGCGGAGGAGGCCACCACTCGGCGTGTCACCGACGGTTTCTTCGCCGAGCACTCGGTCGCAGACCTCGCCGAGCGCTCGGGCTACTGGCTCGGTCAGCAGGGCCGGCTGACCTCTCCGATGCTGCTCGCCGAGGGCGCCGACCACTACGAACCGATCGGCTGGGACCGCGCGTTGCGGCTGATCGCCGACGAACTGCGCGCGCTGGACTCGCCGGACGAGGCGGTCTTCTACACCTCCGGCCGCACCAGCAACGAGGCCGCCTTCCTCTACCAGCTCTTCGCCCGGGAGTTCGGCACCAACAACCTGCCGGACTGCAGCAACATGTGCCACGAGTCCTCCGGTTCGGCGCTCTCGGAGACCATCGGGGTCGGCAAGGGCAGCGTCCTGCTGGAGGACCTGTACCGGGCCGAGTTGATCATTGTGGCCGGCCAGAACCCCGGCACCAACCACCCCAGGATGCTCACCGCGCTGGAGAAGGCCAAGCGCGCCGGCGCCCGGATCATCACCGTCAACCCGCTGCCCGAGGCGGGCATGGAGCGCTTCAGGAACCCGCAGAACCCGCGCGGCCTCCTCGGCCGGGGCACGGCGCTCACGGACCTCTTCCTCCAGATCCGTCTCGGCGGCGACCAGGCCCTCTTCCGGATGCTGAACAAGCTGGTGCTGGACGCGCCGGACGCCGTGGACCGGGAGTTCGTGGCCGAACACACCCTGGGGTACGAGGAGTTCGCAGCACAGGCGGCGGAGACCGACTGGGCGCAGACCCTCCGGGCCACCGGGCTCCGGCGCGCCGAGATCGAGGCGGCGGCGGAGATGGTGCTCGCCTCGCGCCGGACGGTGGTGTGCTGGGCGATGGGTCTCACCCAGCACAAGCACTCCGTCCCCACCATCCGGGAGATCGTCAACCTCCTGCTGCTGCGCGGCGACATCGGCCGTCCGGGCTCGGGGGTCTGCCCGGTGCGCGGCCACAGCAACGTCCAGGGCGACCGCACGATGGGCATCTTCGAACGCCCGGCGCCCGCTCTGCTGGACGCGCTGCAGCGGGAGTTCGGGTTCGAGCCGCCGCGCGAGCACGGGTACGACACGGTCCGGGCGATCCGGGCGCTGCGGGACGGCGAGGCGAAGGTCTTCCTCGCCATGGGCGGCAACTTCGTGGCGGCCTCGCCCGACACCGCGGTGACCGAGGCGGCGATGCGCCGTGCGCGGCTGACGGTGCACGTCTCGACCAAGCTGAACCGCTCGCACGTGGTGACCGGCGCGCGCGCACTGATCCTGCCGACCCTGGGCCGCACCGAGCGCGACACCCAGCGGGCCGGCGACCAGGTCGTCACCGTCGAGGACTCGATGGGCATGGTGCACGCCTCACGCGGACGGCTCGCCCCGGCGTCCGCGGAGCTGCTCTCCGAGCCGGCGATCGTCGCACGGCTGGCGCGTCTGGTACTCGGCGCCGAAAGCAGGACGCCGTGGGAGGAGTTCGAGGCGGACTACGCCGCGATCCGGGACCGCATCGCGCGCGTCATCCCCGGCTTCGAGGACTTCAACGCACGGATCGCGGTGCCCGGCGGCTTCACCCTGCCGCACGCCCCGCGCGACGAGCGCCGCTTCCCCACCCCCAGCGGCAAGGCGCACTTCACCGCCGCCTCCGTGGAGTTTCCGCGGGTGCCGCAGGGTGCGCTGCTGCTCCAGACGATCCGCTCGCACGACCAGTACAACACCACGATCTACGGCCTGGACGACCGCTACCGCGGTGTCCGCGGCGGCCGCCGGGTCGTGCTGGTCCACCCCGAGGACGCGCGCGAACAGGGCGTCGAGGACGGCTCGTACGTCGATCTGACCAGCGAGTGGCACGACGGCAGCACGCGTACCGCCCCCGGCTTCCGCGTCGTCCACTACCCGACCGCGCGGGGCTGCGCCGCCGCGTACTACCCGGAGACCAACGTGCTGGTGCCGCTGGACTCCACCGCGGACACCAGCAACACCCCGACCAGCAAGTCCGTCGTCGTACGCCTCACCCCTGCCCGGCCGGGGGCCGACGGCCAGTGATAGGACGGTGCCCGGACACACCAGGCACCGCCGCCCACCGCCACGGGCGCGGGCACGCGAGGGGAGACGACAGCCATGGGTGAGAGAGCCGCCACGCGCTTTTCCGACGAGGTACTGGAGCAGTGGGCCGAGGTCGGCGTCGATCTGCCCGCCCTCTTCTCCGCCGGAGCGCTCGGCAGGCGGATGGGCGTCGAGGTGCTGGAGGCGGACGCGGAGCGGGTCGTCGGCGTCATGCCGGTGGAGGGCAACACCCAGCCGTACGGACTGCTGCACGGCGGCGCCTCGGCGGTGCTGGCCGAGACCCTCGGTTCGGTCGGGGCGATGCTGCACGGCGGCCCGGGGAGGGTGGCGGTCGGAGTCGACCTCAACTGCACGCACCACAGGGGGCTTTCCTCGGGCCGGGTGACCGGTACCGCCACCCCGGTGCACCGCGGCCGCAGCACGGCGACGTACGAGATCGTTCTCACCGAGGAGACCGGGAAGCGGGTCTGCACCGCGAGGCTGACCTGCCTGCTGCGCGACGCGCCCAAGCAGGACTGAGCCCCGGCGGCAGGGCTGAGTCCCCGAAGCAGGGCTGTGCCCCCGCCCGCGGCGGGACCGAGCCCCGCGGCACCCGCCCGGCCGCGCCCGCGGGTGCGGCCGGGCAGGGGCACACACGGCGCAGGCCGGCACCCGAATCCGGGTACCGGCCTGCGTCCTGCTCCGGGGCTGTCGCTACGCGCCCTCGCCCAGGTACGCCGCGCGCACCCGGGGGTCGGCGAGCAGCGAGGACGCCTCGTCGGCCATCGCGACCTCACCGGTCTCCAACACATAGCCGCGGTCGGCCAGTTGGAGCGCCTGGGAGGCGTTCTGCTCGACCAGCAGCACCGTGGTGCCCTGCTCGTTGATCTCCTTGAGGATGTCGAAGATCTGGCGCACGATGAGCGGCGCGAGGCCCATCGACGGCTCGTCCAGCAGCAGCAGTTCGGGCTTGCCCATCAGCGCTCGGCCGATGGCGAGCATCTGCTGCTCACCGCCGGAGAGTGTGCCGCCGAGCTGGGTGCGCCGCTCCTTGAGCCGGGGAAAGAGGGTGTAGACCCGGTCCATCTCCTCCCGGTCGGGGGACTTGAAGCGGTACGCCCCCATCTCCAGGTTCTCCTTGACCGTCATGCGCGGGAACACCCGCCGGCCCTCGGGGACATGGCCGATGCCGAACTGCACCAGATCGTGTGACTTGATGCCGTCGACGCGCTCGCCGTGCAGGAGGACCTGGCCCTCGCGGGGGGCCAGCATGCCGGAGGCGGCACGGAGCGTGGTCGACTTGCCGGCGCCGTTGGCACCGAGCAGAGCGACGACCTCGCCCTCGTACACCTTGACGTTGATGCCCTTCAGCGCCTCGATGGCGCCGTAGTACACACGCAGGTCGCGGAGTTCGAGCAGCGGGGTGCCGGTGCGCTCCGAGCCCGCGGGCTCCTTCTTCAGATCAGCGGCGCCACTCATGCCCGCTCCTCCCCAGACTGCTTCTCGCCGTCCTCGGTACCGGTGGACGGGGTGCCGGCGTCCGGCTGGTCGGAGGCGCCCGGCCCCTTCGGCGAGCCGGGGTCCTCCGGCGCGCGCTCGGCGGCGTGCTCCTCCTGCTCGGCGACCATTTCCGCGACGGCCGCGGCGTCCTCCTCGGCGACCGCGCCGAGGTAGGCCTCCACCACCGCCGGGTCCTGCTGGACCTCGGTGGGGCTGCCCTCGGCGATCTTCTTGCCGAAGTTCAGCACCATCACGCGGTCGGCGACGGACATGACCAAGCGCATGTCGTGCTCGATCAGCAGCACGCTGACGCCCAGGTCGCGGTTGATGCGGCGGATCAGCTGCTCCAGCTCCAGCTTCTCCGTCGGGTTGGTGCCGGCGGCGGGCTCGTCCAGCAGCAGCACCTGCGGGTCGGTCGCCAGCGCCCGGGCGATCTCCAGCCTGCGCTGGTCGCCGTAGGAGAGCGCGCCGGCCAGCTCGTTGAGCTTGTCGACCAGACCGACGAAGGAGAGCACCTCGTGCGCCTTGCGGTCGCTCTCCTGCTCGGCACGGCGTGCGTTCGGCAGGCCCAGCATGATCGAGACCGGCCCGGCCTTCAGCCGGGTCTCGGCCGCGATCTTCACGTTCTCCAGTGCGGTGAGCGCGCCGAAGAGGCGGATGTTCTGGAAGGTGCGGGCGACCCCGAGCCGGCTGACCAGGTGCGGCTTGCACCCGCGCAGCTCGTGCTCGCCACCGCTCTCGGGCCGGTAGCTGATCCGGCCCTCCTGCGGAACGTACGCCCCGGTGAGGGAGTTGAACAGCGAGGTCTTGCCGGCGCCGTTCGGGCCGATGACGGCCAGCACCTCGCCGCGCACCATCCGCAGCTCGACGTCGTTCAGGCTGGTGACGCCGCCGAAGCGCAGCGTCACGCCCGAGGCGTCCAGTACGAGGTCGCCGTCGGCCACCGCGCCACCGGCCCTGCCCGCCTTGCTCTTGCCAAGGTCTGTGGTCATGAGTGCTTGCCTCCCGTCCCGGTAGCCTCGGCTTCGACGCTGCCCGTTTCGGCCATCTTGAGCTCACGCTGTCTGCGCCTGGAGGGGATCACGCCCTGCGGCCGGTAGATCATCATGATCACCAGCAGCGCGCCCAGGTACATGTGGCGGTCCTTGGGGTCCACGTAGTCCCGCAGGAACTCCGGCAGCCACACCAGGAACGCCGCACCGAAGATCACGCCGGGCAGCGAGCCCATACCGCCGAAGATCACATAGGCGAGGACGAGGATCGACAGCAGGATGACGAAGTTCTCGGAGTTGATGTAGCCGACCTTGCTCGCGTAGGCCACACCCGCCAGACCGGAGGTCGAGGCACCGATCGCGAAGGCCATCAGCTTGTAGCGGACGGTGTCCACGCCGGTGGAGGCCGCCGCGATCTCGTCCTCGCGGACCGCGGTCCAGGCACGGCCGACCTTGGAGTGCTCCAGCCGGACGAAGAGGAAGACCGTGATGGCCGCGAAGGCCAACAGCACCCAGTAGAAGGGCATCTGGTCGACGATGCGGAACTCGTAGCCGCCGATCTCCCAGCGGTCGACCTTGACGCCGCTGGTGCCACCGGTGACGTCGTTGAGGTTCTTGGCCGTGAGGTAGACGATCTCGTGGAAGCCGAGCGTCACGATGGCCAGATAGTCGCCGCGCAGCCTCAACGTCGGTGCGCCGAGCAGCAGTCCGGCGACCAGGCAGGTGATGACCGCCAGCGGGATCACCGCGAAGTTGTTCAGCTCGATCGGCGGGGCGACGGGCAGGGCGCCCGTCCAGTACGCCGCGCTGTACGCGCCGATGGCGAAGAAGGCGATGAAGCCGAGGTCGAGCATGCCCGCCCAGCCGATCACCACGTTCAGGCCGATGGCGACCAGCACGAAGATCATCACCTGGTCGACCAGCACGGTCTGCCAGTACCGGTCGAGACCCATCGGGCCCCAGACCGCGAGGGCCGCCGCCGCGGCCATCAGTGCCCAGCGGATCTTGGGCTGTCCGGCGAGCAGCTGCTTGAACTGGCCGAGGGGGCCGTCGAAGACAGTGCCCTTGGTCTTCCTCGCCGTGGCGCCGGCCTGCTTGACCGGCTCGGAGAAGAACTCCCGGGCGACCCAGATCAGCAGCGCGATCCCGACGTAGACCCAGAGGCCGACGCCGGTGAAGTTCTCCTTGATCGCGTAGAACGGGTCGCTGTTGGTGCCCTGGACGCCGGTGACCATCGCCAGGAGCAGCGCGAGTGCGAGCAGACCGCCCAGCCGCTGCCAGCGCGGCTCCTGGTACCAGCGCACCTGCCGCAGCCGCTTGGCCGCCTGGGCGTTCATCGTCTGGTTGCTCATGCCGTCCTCCCCAGACGCTCACCGAGAAGACCGGTCGGACGGAACATCAGGACCAGGACCAGTACGGCGAACCCGGCCACGTACCGCCAGTCGTCGCCCCAGAAGAAGACGGTCATGGTCTCGACGATGCCCAGCAGCAGTCCGCCGAGCATCGCGCCGCGGACGTTGCCGATACCACCGAGCACGGCCGCGGCGAACGCCGTGATTCCGGGCAGGAAGCCCATGGTGTAGACGACCTTGCTGTTCACACCGAAGAGGAAGCCCGCCGCGCCGCCGAGCAGACCGCCGATGACGAAGGTGCGGGAGACGACCTTGTCGATGTTGACGCCCATCAGCGACGCCACCTCGGGGTCCTGCGCGACCGCGCGGATGCCCGAGCCCAGCTTGGTGCGGTTCACCACGTAGTCGAGGCCGACCATCATGGCCACCGCGGAGAAGACGATCAGCAGGTGGGTGGTCTTGATGTCGGTGTCGAAGAGCGTGAAGACCGTCTCGTTGGCGTACATCTGCGGCATCGAGATCGAGCTGCGGTCGAAGAGCTTGCCCGCGAGGTTGTAGAGGAAGAAGCTCGCACCGATCGCGGTGATCAGAAAGACCAGCCGTGGCGCGTTGTGTCTGCGCAGTGGTCTGTAGGCGACTTTCTCCAACCCGTAGGCGACCGCGGCTCCCAGTGCGGCTCCGGCCGCCATGCCGAATGCCACGTAGAGCACCGACTGCATTCCGGACGGATTGACCACGGGGGTCCAGGCGGTGAGCGCGAGGACTCCGCCGAAACCGCCGAACATGAAGACTTCGCTGTGTGCGAAGTTCAGAAGCTGGAGCACACCGTAGACGAGGGTGTACCCGATGGCGATGACGGCGTAGAGACAGCCGAGCACCACCCCTAGGACGAGATAGCCCCAGAGCTCGTTAAGGGACATCGAACTGACTTCCTTGTGGGAAAAGAAGGTCGCGGCCCGCGTGCGTGCGGATTGCGACCTGGGGGAAGCGTGCGGACCGGAGCCGGGATGGACGCGTGAGGGGACAGCGAAATCCGGAGCGGAGACACGGAACCGGCGCGGCGCGTCGCTGCGCCGCGCCGGTCATGTGGGCAGAGCCCTGGGTCAGCCCTTGGTCAGATCGTCGATGCTGCCCTCGTACTCGATCGTCTTGCCGTTGACCTCGTACATGTAGACGGTCTGGTTCTGGAACTCACCCTTGTCGTCGAAGGAGAACTCCTTGGTGAGGCCCTTGTACTTGGTCTTCTTCAGGGCCTCGAGCAGCGTGTCCGAGCTGATCTCGTCGAGCTCGGCCATCTCCGAGATGATCATCTTGGTGACGTCGTAGGACTCGGCCGAGTAGGTGCCCGGAGCGCGCTTGAACTTCTTCTCGTACTTGTCGGCGAACGCCTTGGTGGCGTCCTCCTCGTTCGGGTCGGTGCAGGGGCAGGTCAGCTTCCAGCCGTCCGCCGATCCACCGGCCAGCTTGACGAACTGGGCGTCGTTGGTGCCGTCGCCCGACATCTTGATGCCGTCGAAGCCGGCCTCGTCGAGCTTCTTGGCGAAGGGGCCCGCGTCCTCGTAGTAACCCGCGTAGATCATGGCGTCGGCCTTGGTGTTCGCCACGCGCTTGGCGGCGGCACTGTAGTCCGGCGTCTTCTGCGGGGTGGACTGGCGCTGGGCCTTGACGCCGGCCTTCTTCAGCTCGGCGATCGCGACGTCGGCGAGGCCGACACCGTAGTCGGTCTTGTCGTCGACGACGACGACGCTCTTGGCGCCCTCGGAGGCGAGGTACTTCGCCATTCCGGCGCCCTGGGCGGAGTCGTTGGGGACGGCGCGCAGGAAGGAGCTGTAGCCCTTCGTCGTCAGGTCCGCACGGGTCGCGGAGGAGGAGACCGCCGGGACGCCCTCCTCCGCGTAGAACTCGGCGGCGGTGTCGGCGGGTCCGGAGAAGGCCGGGCCGACAACGGCGAGGACTTCCTCGGAGAGCGCTGCCTGGGCGGCGGAGGTCGCCTTGTCCGGCAGACCCATGTCGTCCGCGGCGTAGTACTCGAGCTTGAACTCGTAGTTGCCGGAGGCGTTCGCCTCGTCGATGGCGAGCTTGATGCCGTTCTCCATGTTGACGCCCAGCTGGACGTTCTCACCGGAGAGGGGCCCCTGGAAAGCGATCTTGTAAGTGCCGTCGGCAGAACCGCTGTCGTTGCCGCAGCCGGTCAGTACCAGAGCCCCCACTGCCAACGGTGCAGCTATCTTCATGAATCTCTTGTTGAGCACTGTGGAACCCCCTGGATCCAGCCCAGAACGTGGACGAACGCCGCAGAATCGGCGTTGCAGAGCCGCACGTCCGTACGGCTGGGTGGGAATCTATGTCCTGGAACACAGCTCACCTAGGGAACGGTCACAGATGTGATCCGGCTGTGACCTGTGCCATGTGCCGGAAACAGGACGGTCCTTACCGCTCACCGAACGAAACACGTGATCGACTTCGTTCGACGACAGAGCGTGACAAACCCCGCAATCCACCGCCCCGCGCACGTCATCGCGCTCCGGGACGGACCGCACCCGGTGGCACCGCGCGGCGAACCCGGCCGGACGGGCGCGCGGTTCACCGCAGCCGCACATTCGCAGTCGCTGCCCGGAAGGGCGGGCCGGGCGGCCCGGGCCGCTAGCTCTGCTTGCGGCGCTCCTCGCCGTCCTCGATGACGGCCTCGGCGACCTGGCTCATCGACAGTCGACGATCCATGGAGGTCTTCTGGATCCAGCGGAACGCGGCCGGCTCGCTCAGCCCGTACTGGGTCTGGAGCACGGACTTGGCGCGGTCCACGAGCTTGCGGGTCTCCAGCCGCTGGGAGAGGTCGGAGACCTCCTGCTCCAGCGCGCGCAGCTCGGTGAAGCGCGAGACGGCCATCTCGATCGCGGGCACCACATCGGTCTTGCTGAACGGCTTGACCAGGTACGCCATCGCGCCGGCGTCACGAGCCCGCTCCACCAACTCGCGCTGGGAGAAGGCGGTGAGCATCAGGACGGGTGCGATGGACTCCTCGGCGATCCGCTCCGCGGCCGAGATGCCGTCCAGAACGGGCATTTTCACATCGAGGATGACCAGATCCGGGCGGTGCTCGCGGGCGAGCTCGACGGCCCGCTCGCCGTCACCGGCCTCACCGACGACCGTGTAACCCTCCTCCTCCAGCATCTCCTTGAGATCGAGTCGGATCAGGGCCTCGTCCTCGGCGATGACCACCCGCGTGGTCTGCGGCGGAACGTGCGCCTCGGCACCCTGGTCGGTGTCGGCCGGCACATGGGGCTCGGGGGCGTCAGCGGCGCTCACGGGGGTTCCTCGCTCTCGGGCAGATCAGTGCTCCACGAGCCTACCTAGCTGATGTAGGTTTGAGTCACGGCGGGTAGCTGTTAGCCTTGCTTTCCAAGGAAGCCCCGGTAGCCCAGCGGTAGAGGCAATGGTCTCAAACACCATCCAGCGTGGGTTCGAATCCCACCCGGGGTACTTTTCCTTCACTTCGAAGGCAAAAACCGACGACGCTTGATCTTCGTCCCCTCTCGGGACGCCCCGTACGTCGGCTGCGGCCGTCCCGCCTTCCGGCCCGCGCCCTGAGCGCCCACTCTCCACCACTGCCCGGCCAACCGCCGTGCGCGGACGGGGAGTTGGCCGGGCAGCAGGACTCCGTGACTCAGTCGGTCCCGCCCGCGGAGTGCGGTTCGCCGAGGTGGTGCACCCGCACCAGGTTCGTCGTGCCGGACACCCCGGGGGGCGAGCCCGCCGTGATGACGATGGTGTCGCCTGCCTCACACCGGCCGATCCGCAGCAGCTGCTCGTCCACCTGCTGGACCATCTCGTCCGTGGTCGCCACCTCGGGACCGAGGAACGTCTCGACGCCCCAGGTCAGGCAGAGCTGGCCGTGCGTGGCCGGGTCCGGGGTGAAGGCGAGCACCGAGATCGGCGAACGGTAACGGGCCAGCCGGCGCGCGGTGTCGCCGCTCTGGGTGAAGGCGACCAGAAAGCGCGCCCCGAGGAAGTCCCCGATCTCCGCGGCGGCGCGGGCGACCGCGCCGCCGTGCGTACGGGGCTTGCTCTGCGCCGTCAACGGGGCGAGCCCGTGGGCGAGTTGGTCCGCCTCCGTGGCCGCGACGATACGGCTCATCGTCGCCACCGCCTCGGCCGGGTACTTGCCGATGCTCGTCTCCGCCGAGAGCATCACCGCGTCGCTGCCGTCCATCACCGCGTTGGCCACGTCGGACGCCTCCGCGCGCGTGGGACGCGAGTTGTCGACCATGGACTCCAGCATCTGCGTCGCGACGATGACCGGCTTGGCGTTCCGGCGGGCCAGCGCCACCAGCCGCTTCTGCACCGCCGGCACCGCCTCCAGCGGCATCTCGACGCCGAGGTCGCCGCGCGCGATCAGCAGTCCGTCGAAGGCGGCGAGCACCTCCTCCAGATTCTGCACGGCCTCCGGCTTCTCGATCTTCGCGAGAACCGGCCGGCGGACACCTGCCTCGTCCATCACCGTGTGCACCGCGCGGACGTCCTGCGCACTGCGCACATGGGGCATCGCGACGAGATCGAAACCGGCGCCGAGCGCCCAACGGAGGTCGTCGGCGTCCTTCTTGGTCATCGCCGGGACGCTGAGCGCGACCCCCGGCAGATTCAGCGGCTTGTGGTCGGAGACGATGCCGCCGGTGACCACCCGGGTCCTGATCCGGGGGCCCTCCACCGCGGTGACGTCCAGCACCACCCGGCCGCCGTCGACCAGGACGCGGTCCCCGGCCGAGACGTCCTCGTGCAGGGTGTGGTGCGTGGTGCCGCAGTGCGTGTGGTCGCCCCGGGTCTCCTCGGTGGTGATGGTGAACTCGTCGTCCGCGTCCAGGAGTACGGGCCCGGACTCGAAGGTGGTGAGCCTGATCCTCGGCCCCTGGAGGTCGGCGAGCGTGCCCACGGTGCGGCCCACCTCGGCCGCGGCGGCACGCAGATGCCGGTACCTGGTGTGGTGGTCGGCAAGGCTGCCGTGCGCCAGGTTGAACCTGGCGACATCGAGGCCCGCCTCGACCAGCAGCCTGATCTGCTCATAGGAATCGGTGGCCGGACCCAGGGTGCAGACGATCTTTGCTCCGCGCATGGCTGGACCCTATGACTTACCGGCTGGTAAACGGCTATCGGCAGAAGTGGCCCGGCCGTCGGGAGGCTGAAATCCGGTCGCCAACTCCCCTGTGGTCCCGTCGAGTTGGCGGGCGCGGCGAGAGACACCCCGCCCGCCGCACCCGCCCGCACGCCCGCACGCACACACGGACCAGAACCGGCCGGTCGGTCCGGACCGACCGCGGTGGACCGGCGGGAGTACCGGTGGACCTGCGGGCGTACCGGCGGACGGGCGGGCGTACAGGCGGACGGGCGGGCGTACAGGCGGACGGGCGTACAGGCGGGAAACGGTCAACTCCCGTCGGGATCCGGTCGCGAGGCGGCACGCACCCTCAACGCCCTGCCCAGATCGTCGAGTTGGTCGACGAGCTGACGCCGCAGCGCGGGTGTCGGGTCCGCCTCGCGCAGGCACCGCTCGCCGAGCGCCAGCACCTCGGGGTCGACGGCCGAGTATGGGAAGGCGAACCGGCCGGCCTGGCGGGCGAGGGTCTCGCCGCGGCTCCTCGCCAACGGCACCACCTCGGCGAAGTACCGCGCACGGTAGGGCCGGGTGAGGGCCTCCTGCCCCCGGGGCCAGAACCCGCGCACCGCTGCCGCGAAGGCGTGGTGGCTCAGGGTGCCCTCGGGGTCGAACAGCTCCTGCCAGACGCGTTCCTTGGTCTGCGGGTCGGGCAGCGCGGCACGGCAGCGCGCGGCGGCCTCCCGGCCGGACGCGCTCGGATCGGCCCGCGCCTCCTCGGCGATACGGTCCGCGCCGGCCGCACCGAGCAGGGTCAGCCGGTGCAGCACCAGCCAGCGCAGGTCGAGGTCGAGCGCGATGCCGAACGGCGTGCTCCGCCGCTCCAGCCACCGCGCGAGCATCGGGGCGTCCTCGGCGGTGGCGAGGTGGGTGCGCAGCGCGGTCAGCCGGATCTCGGGTCGGGTGTGCTCGTCGAGGAGCCGGGCGGCGAGGCGGTGCAGCCGCTCCCGGCCGGCGGGCGCCTCGCTGTCGGTGAGGTAGCGGTCGAGCACCTGGTGCAGCGCGAACTCCAGCCCGGCGGTCAGCAGGGAGTTGTTCGTCTCCCGCGGCAGATGGGCCTCCGCCAGATCCAGGTACTGGGCGGCGGGAAGCTCCGCGTCGCGCACCTGGTCCCGCACGGCGTTCCACAGGACGGCTCGGCTCAGGTCGTCGGGCACGGTGCCGAGCGCCTGCCGCACGGCGTCCCGGCCGGCCTCGTCGAAGCGGACCTTGGCCCAGGTCAGGTCGCCGTCGTTGAGCAGTACGAGGTCGGGGCGCCGCCCGCGGAGCGCGCTGGTCAGCGGACGGCCCGGTGCCAGGTCCACCTCCAGCGGCTCCCGGGGCAGGAGCCGCGCACCGGACGGCGCGGTGTCCAGGTGGTCCAGGTCGTACAGGCCGATCCGGACCCGGTGCGGCCTGCTGCCGCGGTGGTCGACGGCCAGCACCGGGCCGTCGTCCCCCTCGGTGAGGCTCGGGACGAGGGTGTCGACTCCGGTGGTGCGCAGCCAGTGGGCGGCCCAGTCGTGCACGTCCCGGTCGGTGTGCGCCGCGAGCGAGTCGAGGAAGTCGGCGAGGGTGGCGTTGCCGAAGCTGTGGCGGTTGATGTGGTGGTTGACCCCGGCGAGGAACTCCTGCGGGCCGAGCCAGGCGACGAGTTGGCGCAGCGCGGAGGCGCCCTTGGCGTAGGAGATGCCGTCGAAGTTCTGCAGGGCGGAGGCGGCGTCCGGGATCTCCTCGGGCGTCGGGGCCACCGCGTGGGTGCTCGGCCGCTGGTCGGCGTCGTAGCCCCAGGTCTTGCGGCGGATGCCGAAGTCGGGCCAGGTCTGCGTCCAGTGGGTCGCGGCGCCCACCACGTCCTCGCCCATGTACTCGGCGAAGGACTCGTTCAGCCAGATGTCGTCCCACCAGCGCAGCGTGACGAGGTCGCCGAACCACATGTGGGCCATCTCGTGGGCCAGCGTGACCGCGCGGTCCTGGCGCTGGACGTCGGTGGCGGCGGCACGGAAGACCAGATCGTCGGTGATGGTGACGAGGCCGGGGTTCTCCATGGCGCCGGCGTTGAGCTCCGGCACGAAGACCTGGTCGTAGGAGTCGAACGGGTAGGGCGCGTCGAAGAGTTGGTGGTAGTGGTCGTAGCAGCGCCGGGTGACGTCCAGCAGTTCCTCCGCGTCGGCGTCCAGATGCGGGGCGAGCGAGCGGCGCACATGCAGCCCGACCGGAAGGCCGGCGTGTTCGGTGTGCACGCCGTGGTACGGGCCGGCGGCCACCGCGAGCAGATAGGTGCTGATCGGCGGGGTGGTGGCGCTCGTCCAGCGGCGAGGGTCGGCGGGGTCGCGGACGGCGACCGAGTTCGTCAGGAAGGTCCACTCCTCGTCGGGGGTGGTGGCGCTGACGGTGAAGGTCGCCTTGAGGTCGGGCTGGTCGAAGCAGGCGTACACCGCCGGCGCCTCGGTCTGGAAGCACATCGAGTAGAGGTAGGAGCGCCCGTCGGCCGGATCGGTGAAGCGGTGCATGCCCTCGGCCGTGCCGGAGTACGGCATGTCAGCCCGTACGTGCAGGGTGTGCGGGCCGGGCGCGAGCCCGCGCAGCGCGAGCCGGCCGTCGGACAGCGCCGCGGGGTCGAGCGGGACGCCGTCCAGGCGCGCCTCGTGCAGGGTGTGCGGACGCAGCTCGACGAAGGTGTCGCCGCCGCGCAGCACGGTGAACTCCACGGTGGTGGCGGACGTGAACGTCTGCTCGCCGGTCAGGTCGAGGTCGACGGTGTAGCTGTCCGCCCGCAACTGCTCGGCGCGGGACCGGGCTTCTTCTCGGGTAAGAGTGGCCATGCGGCCATCGTGCCGCACCGCCCCGGCGGCTTCGGCACACGGTCGACCCGACCGGCGCCGACCCGGCCCTCGACCCGGCCGCCCGGCCCCGCCCTCCTGCGGCGGCAGCGTCCGCGCGGCAACTCCCGGACGCGTACGCCCACTTGGGGCGGAAGTGCCTCCTTCGGGCAGGGGCCCTCGCGGAACCCGCCGCCCGCGGGCCGCTACGGAGTGAAGCCGTCGCGGTCGCCGGGGAGCACGCCCTCCTCCGCGATGGTCTCGTGGTGGCGGATGACCTCGGCGATGATGAAGTTGAGCAGCTTCTCGGCGAAGGCCGGGTCGAGCTTGGCGTTCCCCGCCAGCTCCCGCAGCCGGGCGATCTGCCGCGATTCGCGGGCCGGGTCGGCGGGCGGCAGTTGGTGCTGCGCCTTCAGCCTGCCCACCTCCTGGGTGCACTTGAAGCGTTCGGCGAGCATGTGTACGACCGCCGCGTCGATGTTGTCGATGCTCTCGCGCAGTCGAACGAGCTCGGCCTGCGCTGCGGGGTCCGGCGTCCTGCGGGTGTTCATGTGGGTTGACTCTAGGTCCACCGCGCCCGTCGGCGGCCACATGTCCGCCTGCTGGAAGCCCGAATGTCGCCGAAGGCGCGGCGGGACGTGCCGCCCCGGGCGCCGCGCTGCCGCCGGCGTCCGCTCTACAGTGGGCGGACGGACGCGGCGAGGGGGTTGGCGGATGTCGGCGGGGCGCGGCACGGCGGACGGTGTGGAGCACGGCTTCCCCCATCTGGAGACGGTCCGTGAGGCGATCACCGCGCTCTACCGGAGGCTGTCCCACGACGGGGTGCAGCAGTACGGCTCCAGCGTCCTCCCCGCCGATGTCGCCTTCGGCCACGACGAGGAGCTGTACGCCGGAGCACAGCGGATCGCCCGCGTCATGGTGGGTCAGCTGCGGTTGCCGCAGGCGCGGATGGTGGTGGGCTTCCGGGAGATGGAGTTCGCCGCCTCGGTGGAGCTGGAGACCGGGCCCGAGTACTTCGTGGAGCTCAACTCCCGCTTCAAGGAGCACCGTCGGGACATCGGCGCGGCTCTGGCGCACGAGGTGACCCATGTCGCCCTGCACCGGCTGGGGCTGGAGTTCCCCACCACCGCCGAGAACGAGGTGCTGACCGACACCGTGGCGGCCTACCTCGGCGCGGGCTGGCTGTTGCTCGACGCCTTCCGGCAGGACGCGGTCGGCGGCCAGAAGCTCGGCTATCTGACGCCGGAGGAGTTCGGATACGTACTGGCCCGGCGCGCGCGGGTGTTCGGCGAGGACCCCGCTGTCTGGTTCACCAGCCCGCAGGCGTACGAGGCGTACGCCCGGGGGCGTGAGCTCGCCGATCGGGAGGCACGTCGGCCACCGCTGGCGGGTGCGGGCTGGGCGGCGCGGCAGCGGTACGCCGCGGACCGCGTCCGGGCCCGCTCGCGGCTGCGGCCGGGGGCGGAGTCGGTGGTCGGCGGCGACGGCTACCGCTTCGACCGTCCCGCCGCCCTGCGGGTCTCCTTCCGCTGCCCGGTCTGCGCACAGCGCCTCGGCGCTCCGGTGCGCGGGCGGGTACGGGTGCGGTGCGGGGTGTGCCGGACCGAGCTGGAGTGCGACACCTAGACCAGCGCACCACCTGACCAGCGCACCACCTGACCCGCACACCGATCGGCCGCACACCGCCGGGCCCGGGCGCCGCTCGTCCCGACTCCTTGGCGGAGCACGGGACTTGGCGGCACCCGGACCCGGACACCACGCCGGTACCGGTGGCGGGCGTCAGCCCTTGACCGCGCCCGCGGCGAGGCCGTTGGAGAGCTTGCGCTGGGCCAGTACGAAGAAGATCAGCACCGGCAGGGTGATCAGCGTCGAACCCGCCATCACCGGCCCCCAGTCGTTGGTGTGCTGGCCGAAGAAGCGGTGCAGCCCGACCGCCGCGGTGAACTTGCTCTCGTCCTGGAGGAAGGTGAAGGCGAAGATGAACTCGTTCCAGGCGACGATGAAGGAGAAGACGCTGGTGGCGATCAACCCGGGTGCCACCAGCGGCAGCAGCACCGAGCGGAACATCCTGGGCCAGCCGCAGCCGTCCAGATAGGCCGCCTCCTCCACCTCCTTGGGCACTGCCGCGACGAAACCGCGCAGCATCCAGATCGCGAACGGCAGCGAGAAGGCCAGATAGACGATCGTCAGCCCCAGCAGGCTGTTGAGCATCTCCAGATTCCGCATCTGCACGAAGAGCGGGATGACCAGCGCCTCCAGCGGCACCATCTGGATGATCAGCACCATCACCAGCACGGCGGTGCGGAAGCGGAAGACGAACCGCGCGACGGCGACCGCCGCGAGCAGCGCGAGCAGCCCGGCCAGCAGCACCGTACCGATGGCGATCAGCAGGGAGTTCAGCAGGAACGGTCCGAAGCCGCCCTCGTCGAACACGAACCGGAAGTGGTCCAGGGTGAAGCCGCTCGGCAGCGGGCTGCTGCCGCGCGAGTTGGCCCGCGGATCGAAGGCGGTGGTGACCATCCAGTAGACGGGCAGCACGGTGAAGACCAGCAGCACCGTGACGGCAACGGCGTTGCCGACACGGCCCAGCGGCGAGCGCGGGGCCGGTTTCGCCGCCCGCCGCCTGCCGCGGTCTCCCGGCGGGGAACCCTCGGCGTCGGCGGGCGGGTTGGCGGGGGTGAGGGCGCTCGTGGTGGTCACAGCTCCTCGCTCTCTTTGAAGAGCGTCCGGATGTAGACGACGGTGACGCCGAGCAGCAGCAGGGTCAGCAGTACGGCGATCGCCGAACCCATCCCGTACTGGCGCTGGGCGAAGGACTCCACGTAGGACCAGACGCCGAGGTTGAGCACTTCCCGGTTGGCGCCGCTGCCGCCGGGCATCAGATAGAGCTGCACGAAGACCTTGAAGTCCCAGATGGTCGACAGGATGATCACGACCATGAAGACCGGCTTGATGGTCGGCACCGTGATGGACCAGAAGCGCTGCCAGGCGTTCGCCCCGTCGACGATCGCGGCCTCGTGCAGTTCCCTGGGGATGGTCAGCAGCCCGGCGAAGACCGTGATGGCGACGAACGGGAAGCTGTGGTGGACGACGTTCAGGGTGGCGATGGCGTAGAACCCGAGTCGGCTGGTGAACCAGTTGGTCTCTCCGGCCTCGACCATCCCGAGACCCTCCAGACCGCCGACCACCGCCCCGCTGAGCGGGTCGAAGAGCCAGATCCACACATAGGTGCCGGTCACCGCGGGCATGGCCCAGGCCATCATGATGGCGCTGCCCGTGATCGTCCGCCACAACGGCCCGAGCCGCTGGAGCAGCAGCGCGACCAGCGTTCCCAGTACGACGGTCAGCGCGACGCAGGCGAACGCGAAGCCGAGGGTGTTGGGCAGCACGGTCTGCCACAGATAGGCGTCGCCGAGGATCTCGGTGTAGTTGTCCAGGCCGACGTAGTTGGTGTCGCCGCTGACGATCTCCGGGAGCCCGTAGTCCTGCACGGACATCCACAGCACGCGGGCCAGCGGCCACAGCAGCAGTCCCGCGACCGCGAGCAGCGCGGGCGCCAGCAGCAGCCAGGGCGCCCCGGCCCGCCGCCGGGCACGTCGGGCGGCGGCGGGCGGCAGCGATGGCCGGGACTGCTTCCCGGTGGTTTCGGTGGGGCGTGGGCGGCGCGGTGCGGGTGCCTCAGTTGCCAAAGGTCTTGTCCATGTCCTTGGCGGCGTCGTCCGCGGCCTGCTTGACGCTCTTCTTGCCGGAGAGGATCGACTGGAGCATCTGGGCGAGCGTCTTCTTGCCCTGGATCTCGCCGTAGGCGGGGGTGACCGGGACGGTGGCGCCCGCCTCGATCATCTGCTTGGCGAACGGAGCGGCCAGGGCGTCGCCGTCCTTCTCGACCTTCTCCACCAGCGAGGTCTGTCCGGGGAAGTAGCCGGACTGCTCGCCCCACTTCTCGGCGAAGCCGCCCGTGCTGAGCAGCTTGATGAGTTCCCAACCGAGGTCCTGGTTCTCGGACTCGTTGAAGAGCCCCAGGTGGGAGCCGCCGAGGAAGGAGGGACTCATTCCGCCGTCGGGGCCGGGGATGGGCGCGGAGGCGAGCTTGCCCTTCAGCTCGGGGGCGTCGGCCACGATGGTGGCCGGGGTCCAGCTGCCCGAGACGGCCATGGCGACCTTGCCGTTGGTGATGTTGTCGACGAGGTTGGCCTCGTTCCAGGTGGTCGCCGCCTTGGTCGACGTCTTGTGCTCGGTCGCCAGCTCGGTGTAGAACTCGATGCCCTTGATCGACTTCGGGCTGTTGATCGCGGCCTTCCAGTCGCCGTCCTTCTCGGTGGCAAGCTCGCCGCCGGCGCCCCAGACGAAGGCGTCGAGGATGTACTCGTTGTCGCCGACCACCGGGAACGGGATCATGTCCGGTTCCTTCTCGCCCAACTCGGTGGCGACGTCCTGGAGTTCCTTCCAGGTGGTGGGCGCCTTCAGATCGTGCTTCTCGAACACGTCCTTGCGGTAGACCAGCGAGCGCACCCCCGCGTACCAGGGCATGCCGTAGAGCTTGTCGTCGTAGGTGCCGGCGGTCTTCAGGCCCTCGACGAGGTCCTTGTCCAGCCCGGCTTCGTCGACCCGGTCACCGATGTCGGCGAGGGCTCCGGCCTCCGCGAACTCCGCGGTCCAGGTCGAGCCGACCTCCGCCACATCGGGGGTGGTGCCGCCGGCCATCGCCTTGGTGAACTTGTCGTGTGCGTCCGGCCAGGGCACGTACTGCACCTTGAGCTCGGCCCCGGTCTCCTTCTTGAACGCCTTGGACACCTCGGAGAAGAACGGCTTGGAGTCCGGGTTGGTGCCCTCCATGATCCAGACCGTCAGGGCTCGGTCGCCGCCGTCGGATCCGCCACCGCTGCCGCAGGCGACCGCCGCGAAGGACAGGACCACACTGACGGCGATCACGCGCTTTTTCATCTGCCGGCTCTCCTAGGCTGCGCTGGGCTGCTCGGGGTCGGGCCCCGACCGGGTCCCGACCGCGATTCTGACAGCGCCCACACTGAGCCATCCAGGCCGAGACATCACGGATCGGCACCGTCATTCACCCGACCAATGTCGGAACGTCCGACCGCCGGCGGACGGCGCACGGGCCCGCCCGGACACGGCCGTGCGCCGCGTGCCGGGCCATCCGCCCGGTGCGCAAACGGCGTTGGGGCGGTGCACGATGCACCGCCCCAACGCCATGACGCCCGTTCACTCACCGGTGGGAGCCCTTGCCCTCCTCGGTGATCTTCACCGGCTTGCCGGTGGCCGCGTCGATGATCTCGCGGTCGCCCAGCTTCTCCTTGAGCTTCACCGTGACCTCATCACTGACCACCTGCTCGGTGCAGAAGTCGGCCTTCTTGTCCTCCTTGGCCCAGCCGGACACGAGGATGACCTTGCCGGTCTCCTGCAGGTGCGTGCCGAAGTCGGCGTCGCAACTGCCGTGTCCCACGTTCACCTTGAGGCTGGTGCTGTCGGAGTCGGCGGGCTTCACGCCCTCCAGCGGCAACAGGTCGTTGCTCCGCTCGGCGGGTGCCACCTTCTGCGGCCACTTGGCGAGGATCGCCGAGGCGCGCTTCTCGAACGGCGTGAGCTCGTCCTGCTGCTCGTCCTTCTGCTCGTTCTTCTTGTCACCGCCCTGGCTGCCGGTCTGCACGGTCTGGTCGTCGCTCGCGCAACCCACAGCCGCCAGCGCAGTGGCCGTCAGCAGGGCGAATACCGTCGTACCTCGTCGCATGTTGCCTCCTTGTGGGGGTTGCCGATGTGACGGGAGGGGTCCCGGACCGGTTCCGCACGAGCGGAGATTTTTTTCGACCGGCCCTCGGCGCACCGCTGTTCGCCCCGCACACGGAGCCCTGCCCGTACCGCTCCCCCGGCTGCGCTCCCGGCCGCTCCGGCGGCTCTCCCGCGGCGTTGCTGCGGCTGCGGACGCGGACGCACGGAACCGCGGCGCCCGCCCTCGGTCGGGGTGAGGGCGAACGCCGCGGCGGTGTTCCGTACTGCGTCGTACGGGTGTGTGGGCCCCGCTCGGAAGGCGGGGCGCCGGGGTGTCAGACCGTCAGCGATCGGTCCGTCGGGGCGACCGGTGCGGGCAGCGAGCTGGCACCGGAGAGGAAGCGGTCCACGCCCCGCGCCGCGCTGCGGCCCTCGGCGATGGCCCAGACGATGAGCGACTGGCCGCGGCCGGCGTCACCGGCGACGAAGACGCCGTCGACGTTGGTGGCGTAGTCGGCGTCGCGGGCGACGTTGCCGCGCTCGTCCAGGTCCAGGCCGAACTGCTCGACCATGCCGTTCTCCCGGTCCATGCCGACGAAGCCCATCGCGAGCGTGACCAGGTCGGCCGGGATCGCCCGCTCGGTGCCGGGCTTCTGCTCGAGCTTGCCGTCCACGAACTCGACCTCGACCAGGTGGAGCGCGCGGACGTTGCCGACCGCCTCGCCCTCCTCGGGCTCGGTGCCCTCGAAGCGGGTGGTCGAGACGGAGTAGACCCGCTCGCCGCCCTCCTCGTGCGCGGAGGTCACCTTGTAGAGCATCGGGAACGTCGGCCACGGCTGGTTCGGAGCGCGGTCCTCGCCGGGCCGGGGCATGATCTCCAGCTGCGTGACGGACCTGGCGCCCTGACGGTGCGCGGTGCCGACGCAGTCCGCGCCGGTGTCACCGCCGCCGATGACCACGACGTGCTTGTCCTCGGCGCTGATCGGCGAGGTGACGTAGTCGCCCTCCTGGACCTTGTTGGCCAGCGGCAGGTACTCCATCGCCTGGTGGATGCCGTTCAACTCGCGGCCGTCGACCGGCAGTTCGCGCGCGATGGTGGAACCGGCCGCGATCACCACGGCGTCGTAGCGCCGCCGCAGGTCGCTCGCGGTCAGATCGGTGCCGATCTCGACTCCGGTGCGGAACTTGGTGCCCTCGGCGCGCATCTGCTCGATGCGGCGGTTGATGTGCACCTTCTCCATCTTGAACTCGGGGATGCCGTACCGCAGCAACCCGCCGAGCCGGTCGGCCCGTTCGAAGACGACGACGGTGTGGCCGGCCCGGGTCAGCTGCTGGGCGGCGGCCAGGCCGGCGGGGCCGGACCCCACCACGGCCACGGTCTTGCCGGAGAGCCGCTCGGGCGGCTGCGGGGTGACGTCCCCGTTGTCCCACGCCTTGTCGATGATCGAGACCTCGACGTTCTTGATGGTCACCGCGGGCTGGTTGATCGCCAGCACACACGCCGACTCGCACGGCGCGGGGCAGAGCCGGCCGGTGAACTCCGGGAAGTTGTTGGTCGCGTGCAGCCGCTCGCTGGCGGCCGACCAGTCCTCCCGGTAGGCGAAGTCGTTCCACTCGGGGATGAGGTTCCCCAGCGGACAGCCGTTGTGGCAGAACGGGATGCCGCAGTCCATGCAGCGGCTGGCCTGCTTGCTGATGATGGGCAGCAGGGAGCCGGGCTGGTAGACCTCGTTCCAGTCCTTGACCCGCTCCTCGACCGGACGGGTCGGGGCGACCTCGCGGTCGATGTTCAGGAAGCCCTTGGGGTCAGCCATTGGTCGCCGCCTCCATCATCTGCTTGTGGGTCTCGGACTCGGAGAGTCCCGCTCGCTCGGCGGCGTCCTTGGCGGCGAGCACGGCCTTGTAGGTGGGCGGTACGACCTTCCTGAACCGCTTGCCGGCGGAGCCCCAGTCGGCGAGCAGCTTCTCGGCGACGGTCGATCCGGTCTCCTCCAGGTGGCGGCGCACCACGTCGTGCAGCCAGTCCAGGTCGTCCGCGTCGAGCTGCTCGACGGCGGTGGCGAGCTCGCGGTTGACGTTGTCCGGGTCGAGGTCGACGACGTACGCGGTGCCGCCCGACATTCCGGCCGCGAAGTTGCGCCCGGTCTCGCCGAGCACGACGGCGGCGCCGCCGGTCATGTACTCGCAGCCGTGGTCGCCCACACCCTCGGAGACCACCAGCGCACCGGAGTTGCGCACACAGAACCGCTCACCGACGCGACCGCGCAGGAACAGCTCGCCGCCGGTGGCGCCGTAGGCCAGGGTGTTGCCCGCGATCGTCGAGAACTCGGCGAGGTGGTCCGCGCCGCGGTCGGGACGCACCACCACCCGGCCGCCGGAGAGGCCCTTGCCGACGTAGTCGTTGGCGTCGCCCTCCAGCCGCAGCGTCACGCCGCGCGGGAGGAAGGCGCCGAAGGACTGCCCGGCCGAACCGGTGAAGGTGATGTCGATGGTGTCGTCGGGCAGTCCGGCGCCGCCGAACTTCCGGGTCACCTCGTGGCCGAGCATGGTGCCGACCGTCCGGTTGATGTTGCGGATGTCGATCTGCGCACGCACCGGCTGCGCCTGCTCGACGGTCTCGGCCGCCAGCGCGTCCGAGGCCAGCTTGATCAGCTGGTTGTCCAGCGCCTTCTCCAGGCTGTGGTCCTGCTCGACCACCTGGTGGCGCACCGCGCCCTCGGGCAGATCGGGCACGTGCAGCAGCGGCGAGAGGTCCAGGCCCTGCGCCTTCCAGTGGTCCACGGCGCGCGAGACGTCCAGGTGCTCGGCGTGGCCGACGGCCTCGTCGAGGGTGCGGAACCCGAGCTCGGCGAGCAGCTCGCGCACCTCCTCGGCGATGAACTCGAAGTAGTTGACGACGAATTCGGCCTTGCCGCTGTAGCGCTCCCGCAGGACGGGGTTCTGGGTGGCGATGCCGACCGGACAGGTGTCCAGATGGCACACGCGCATCATCACGCAGCCGGAGACGACCAGCGGGGCGGTGGCGAAGCAGTACTCCTCGGCGCCCAGCAGCGCCGCGATCATCACGTCCCGGCCGGTCTTCAGCTGGCCGTCGGTCTGCACGACGATACGGTCGCGCAATCCGTTGAGCAGCAGCGTCTGCTGGGTCTCGGCCAGGCCCAGCTCCCAGGGGCCGCCCGCGTGCTTGAGCGAGGTGAGCGGCGAGGCGCCCGTACCGCCGTCGTGGCCGGAGACGAGCACGACGTCCGCGTGCGCCTTGGAGACGCCCGCCGCGACCGTGCCGACGCCGACCTCGGAGACCAGCTTCACGTGGATGCGGGCCCGCGGGTTGGCGTTCTTCAGATCGTGGATCAGCTGTGCCAGGTCCTCGATCGAGTAGATGTCGTGGTGCGGGGGCGGGGAGATCAGCCCGACGCCCGGAGTGGAGTGCCGGGTCTTGGCGACCCACGGGTAGACCTTGTGACCGGGCAGCTGGCCGCCCTCACCGGGCTTGGCGCCCTGGGCCATCTTGATCTGGATGTCGTCGCTGTTGACCAGGTACTCACTGGTGACGCCGAAGCGACCGGAGGCGACCTGCTTGATCGACGAACGCCGCGCCGGGTCGTACAGCCGCTCCGAGTCCTCGCCGCCCTCACCGGTGTTGGACTTGCCGCCCAGCTGGTTCATGGCGATCGCGAGGGTCTCGTGCGCCTCCTGGGAGATGGAGCCGTAGGACATCGCACCGGTGGAGAAGCGCTTGACGATCTCGGAGACCGGCTCGACCTCCTCGATCGGGACGGAGGGGCGGTCGCCGCTCAGCCGGAAGAGACCGCGCAGCGTCATCAGCCGCTCGGACTGCTCGTCCACCCGGGAGGTGTACTGCTTGAAGATGTCGTAGCGGCGCTCGCGGGTGGAGTGCTGGAGACGGAAGACCGTGTCCGGGTCGAAGAGGTGCGGTTCGCCCTCGCGACGCCACTGGTACTCGCCGCCGATCTCCAGCCTGCGGTGCGCGGGCGAGATCCCCGAGACCGGGTACGCCTTGGCGTGCCGGGCGGCGACCTCCTTGGCGACGACCTCCAGACCGGCGCCGCCGATCTTGGTGGTGGTCCCGTGGAAGTAGGTGTCGACGAACGACGGGTCCAGCCCGATCGCCTCGAAGACCTGCGCACCGCGGTAGGACGCGACGGTGGAGATGCCCATCTTGGACATCACCTTCAGCACGCCCTTGCCGAGCGCCTTGATCAGGTTGCGGATCGCCGCCTCGGGCTCGGTGCCCTCCGGAAGGAAGGTTCCGGCACGCACCAGGTCCTCGACCGACTCCATCGCCAGGTACGGGTTGACCGCCGCCGCGCCGTAGCCGATCAGCAGCGCGACGTGGTGCACCTCGCGCACGTCCCCGGCCTCCACCAGCAGGCCCACCTGGGTCCGCTTCTTGGTGCGGATGAGGTGGTGGTGGACGGCCGAGGTGAGCAGCAGCGAGGGGATCGGCGCGTGCTCGGCGTCGGAGTGCCGGTCGGAGAGCACGATCAGCCGGGCCCCGGAGGCGAGCGCCGCGTCCGCCTCCTGGCAGATCTCGGCGATGCGGGCGGCCAGCGCCTCGCCGCCGCCGCTGACGCGGTAGAGGCCGGAGAGGGTGGCGGCCTTCATCTCGGGCCGGTCGCCGTCGGCGTTGATGTGGATGAGCTTGGCCAGCTCGTCGTTGTCGATCACCGGGAAGGGCAGGGTGACGCTGCGGCAGGACGCCGCCGTCGGCTCCAGCAGGTTGCCGGCCGGGCCGAGCGGGGAGATCAGCGAGGTGACGAGCTCCTCGCGGATGGCGTCCAGCGGCGGGTTGGTGACCTGCGCGAAGAGCTGGGTGAAGTAGTCGAAGAGCAGCCGGGGCCGGTCCGAGAGCGCGGCGATCGGCGAGTCCGTACCCATCGAACCGATGGGCTCCGCACCGGCCTTGGCCATCGGCGCGAGGAGGATGCGCAGCTCCTCCTCGGTGTAGCCGAAGGTCTGCTGGCGGCGGGTGACCGAGGCGTGGGTGTGCACGATGTGCTCGCGCTCGGGCAGGTCGGCCAGCTCGGTGAGGCCGGCGGCCAGCCAGTCCTGGTACGGGTGCTCGGCGGCGAGACCGGACTTGATCTCGTCGTCCTCGATGATCCGGTGCTCGGCGGTGTCCACCAGGAACATCCGGCCGGGCTGGAGACGGCCCTTGCGGACCACCTTCGCGGGGTCGATGTCCAGCACGCCGACCTCGGAGCCGAGCACGACCAGACCGTCGTCGGTGACCCAGTAGCGGCCGGGACGCAGGCCGTTGCGGTCGAGGACCGCGCCGACCTGGGTGCCGTCGGTGAAGGTGACGCAGGCCGGGCCGTCCCAGGGCTCCATCATCGTGGAGTGGTAGCGGTAGAACGCGTGCCGGGCCGGCGACATCGAGTCGTGGTTCTCCCAGGCCTCGGGGACCATCATCAGCACCGAGTGCGGCAGTGAGCGGCCACCGAGGTGCAGCAGCTCCAGCACCTCGTCGAAGGAGGCGGAGTCCGAGGCGCCGGGGGTGCAGATCGGGAAGATCCGCTCCAGCTCGCCCTCGCCGAAGAGGTCGCTGCCCAGCTGCGACTCGCGGGCACGCATCCAGTTCCGGTTGCCCTGGACGGTGTTGATCTCGCCGTTGTGCGCGACGAAGCGGAACGGGTGGGCCAGCGGCCAGCTCGGGAAGGTGTTGGTGGAGAACCGCGAGTGGACCAGGGCGATCGCCGAACCGAGCCTGCGGTCGGAGAGATCGGGGAAGAACGGCTCCAGCTGGCCGGTGGTGAGCATGCCCTTGTAGACGATGGTCCGCGCGGACAGCGACGGGAAGTAGACGTCGACCTCGCGCTCGACGCGCTTGCGCACCACGAAGGCCGCCCGGTCCAGGGCGATGCCCTCGCGCGGCGCGGCGGATGCGGCGTCGGCGAGGAAGAGCTGGCGGAAGGCGGGCATGGTGGCCCGCGCGCCGTTGCCCAGCAGCTCGGGGGCGACCGGCACCTCGCGCCAGCCGAGGACGGCGAGCCCCTCCTCCGCCACGATCGTCTCGATGCGCGAGACGGCTTCGGCGGCCTCGCTCTCGTCGGCGGGCAGGAAGCCGATGCCCACGGCGTACGCGCCGGGCTCCGGCAGGGCGAAGGAGACGGCCTCGCGCAGGAAGGCGTCCGGGACCTGGAGCAGGATGCCCGCTCCGTCGCCGGAGTCCGGTTCGGAGCCGGTGGCGCCGCGGTGTTCGAGGTTCCGCAGTACGGTCAGCGCCTGCTGAACGAGCTGGTGACTGGCCTCACCGGTGAGGGTGGCCACGAAACCGACACCGCAGGCGTCGTGCTCGTACCGGGGGTCGTACAACCCCTGCTTGGCAGGGTGGGCCGCCGTGGACGCTGAACGCATCGGCTCTCCCGTCGTCGTCAGTGGCAAGTGCAAGTGCCGAGGGACGACGTTGGCCCTCATGCTTCAAGAAATTTCGTGCAGATTACATGATGGATCGCTTGCCAAAGGCTGGATAGACAGGTCCATCATGCGGACACGTAAAAGGGGTGCGCAACCGGTGCTGGTGGGGCTGTGACCCTGGCTGCCGGCCGCGTGCGGCGCGGTACGAGCTCCATTGCCCGCGGTGCTTCCGGCTACTGCCCCGAAGCAAACGAATTGAAACCGGCGAGTAACAACCATTACCCACCGCTGTCGTACGACTGCGCACCCCGCGAGGGCTCGAAACGGCTCGCGAGCGGCGACTCCCGCCCGGTCCGCGGACGGGGCGACTCCCGCCCGGTCCGCGGACGCCCGCCGGCGCGGGGGCGCGGGGTGGCGAGGTCGCCGCGGATTCGCCGAGTCGCCGAGGGCGGGAGTCGCCGAGCCGCCGGATCGAGGGGAGGGCGCCGGTCGCCGCGGGGGCCGGGAAAAGGGCGGTGGCCCGTGGGCTGCTGCGCCCACGGGCCACCTCTGCGTTCGGCTCCGGACGCCGCTGCGTCCGGTTCGCCCGGTCAGTCCCCGGCCGGGGCGCTCCCCGTCCGCTTGCCCGCCGGTTTGGCGCCGGCCCCGGCGTCGGCCCCGTCAGCGGTGCCGCCGTCGTCGGAGGCGCTGTCGGCAGCGTCGTCGGACGCGCGGTCGGAGGCGTTCGCGCTCTTGGCCGAGCCGTCCGGGTCGTCCTGGTCGGCGCCCGGTTCGACGACCTCCTCGCGCCCGGGTGCCCGCTTGGCCGAGACGACCAGATAGGCCACGGCGGCGGCGAAGACCAGCAGCGACGTCCAGTTGTTCAGGCGCAGGCCGAGGATCTCGTGCGCCTCGTCGATCCGCATGTACTCGATCCAGAACCGCCCGACCGTGTACGCGGCGACGTACAGCGCGAAGGCGCGGCCGTGGCCGAGGGTGAAGCGGCGGTCGGCCCAGATCACCAGGAGGGCGACGCCCACGCACCACAGCGACTCGTACAGAAAGGTCGGGTGGAAGGTGCCGCTGTCCACGCCGTTGTCGATCTCGACCGCCCAGGGCAGGTCGGTGGCCCGGCCGTAGAGCTCCTGGTTGAACCAGTTGCCCCAGCGGCCGATGCCCTGGGCCAGCACGACGCCCGGCGCGACGGCGTCCGCGTACGCGGGCAGCGGGATGCCGCGGCGGCGGCAGCCGATCCAGGCACCGACCGCACCCAGGGCGATGGCGCCCCAGATGCCGAGGCCGCCCTCCCAGATCTTGAAGGCGTCGGTCCACTGCCGGCCCTCGCCGAAGTAGAGCTGGTGGTCGGTGATGACGTGGTAGAGCCGACCGCCGACGAGGCCGAAGGGCACGGCCCAGACGGCGATGTCGGTGACGGTGCCGGGGCGTCCTCCCCGGGCCACCCAGCGGCGCCCGCCGAGCCAGACCGCGAGGAAGATGCCGACGAGGATGCACAGCGCGTAGCCGCGTAGCGGGAGCGGACCGAGTTCCAGCTCACCGGACGACGGGCTCGGAATATAGGCGAGGATGTCCATGGCGCCTCAGACGCTACCCTGCCGCCGACCGCTCGCGGCAGTCGCGTCGCGTTACTTCTTGGCTTCCTTCGCCGCTTCCTCGACCTTGCTCACCAGGATCTCGGGGGTGAAGGGCGCGGTGCGGTCGGCGGAGAGGTTCTCGCCGTCGAGCAGGAGGGTGGGGGTCGCGTCGTAGCCGGAGCTGCCGAACGCCTTGGTCGACTCGGCCACCCATCCGTCGTGGGTGCCCCCGTTGACGCAGTCGCGGAAGGCCGGCGTGTCCAACCCCTCGACCTTTGAGGCGAGTTGGAGCAGGTGCTTCTTGTCGGCGAACCGGTCCTCGCTCTCGGCGGGCTGGTTCGCGAAGAGCTCGTCGTGGTACGCGGTGAAGTGTCCGGCGTCCTTCGCGCAGGCGGCGGCGTTGGCCGCGTTGGTGGAACCGGTGCTGTTGTCCTTGCGGTCGACGATGGCGACGATGTGGTAGTCGACCTTGACCTTCCCGGCCTCGCGCAGCTCGTTGACGGTCTTCTTGAAACCCTGCTCGAACTGGGCGCAGCCGGGGCAGCGGAAGTCCTCGTACACCGAGAGGGTGACCGGGGCGCTCTGGCTGCCCTCGGTGATCGGGTCCGCGCCGCCGCCGCCGGCGGAGTCGTCGCTCTCGGTGTCGCCGCTCATCACCACCGCGGCGAGCGCGCCCGCCACGGTGAGCACTCCGGCCACGGCGAGCGCGGCGGTGAGCGTACGCCTGCGCCGACGGGTCGCCTCCTGGCGCTCGCGGTCGGCGCGGATGCGGTCCCTGGCGTTGCGGCGGTCGCCGGTGCGCCGGGCGTTCGTCTGCTGCTCATCGTCGTGGCTCATCACACGCGGACCAACGAGCGCGCGCGCCGGTGAGTCCGCCCCCTGCCGCCGATTCGCTCGAAAGTGTCATCCCCGCAAGGGAGTTGAGCGCCGGTACGCACATCCGCGCCCCTCGCCCGTACGCACCTCGCAGACCGTGCGGACCCGGCGGCCCCCGCGCCGCGCACCGCGACCGCTCGGCGCACATTCGCGCCGTCCGTCGCACGGAGAGCTGCCGTTCGACGCGCGCACCGCGCACTCACCGCATGGCGCCGAGTGCCGCTTTCCCCCGGATGTGACGCTGCTTACGTTCCCTCCACCACAGGTCAGCCGGGCACCGCTCCCCCGACCTCAGCACGAACGAGGAGACGTCAATGCCGACCGAACTCCCCCCGCAGTCCCGCTCCCCCGAGGACGGGGGTGAGCCCACCCCCGACATCGTGATGCACAGCGATCCCCGCTTCATCGAACTCAAGCGCAGGCTGCTGCGCTTCGTCTTCCCCATGAGCATCGCGTTCCTCGTCTGGTACCTGACCTACGTCGTGATGTCGGCGTACGCCCGCGACGTGATGGCGACGGAGGTGTTCGGCCGGATAAACCTGGCGCTGGTGTTCGGGCTGCTGCAGTTCTTCTCCACCTTCGGCATCGCGATCCTCTACTCGCGCTACGCCGCACGCCGCCTCGACCCGCTCGCGAGCGAGCTGTGCGAGGAGCTCACCGGCGGCGGCGAAGCCGGCAGCAAGGACAGCGGCAACGGCACGGAGGCACGCGCATGAACCTGCTCGCAGAAGAGGCCGGCGGCAACCGCACGCTGACCTTCGGCATGTTCCTCGCCTTCATCGCGGTGACCCTGGCGGTCACGGTGTGGGCGAGCCGCAACACCCGGTCGGCGACGGACTTCCACTCCGGCGGACGGCAGTTCTCCGGCATCCAGAACGGCTTCGCCATCGGCGGCGACTACATGTCGGCCGCCTCCTTCCTCGGCATCAGCGGCATGATCGCGCTGTACGGCTACGACGGCTTCCTCTACTCCATCGGCTTCCTGGTCGCCTGGCTGGTCGCCCTGCTGCTGGTCGCCGAACTCCTGCGCAACAGCGGCAGGTTCACCATCGCCGACGTGCTGTCCTACCGGATGAAGCAGCGGCCGGTGCGGACCGCCGCGGCGGTCTCCACGATCACCGTCTCGATCTTCTACCTGCTGGCGCAGATGGTCGGCGCGGGCGCGCTCATCGCGCTGCTGCTCGGCATCACACCGGGCGAGACCTACCTCGGCATGACCGCCGAGACCGCGAAGATCGTCGGCATCATCGTGGTCGGTCTGCTGATGACGGTCTATGTCAGCTTCGGCGGGATGAAGGGCACCACCTGGGTGCAGATCATCAACGCCGGCATGCTGATGGGCGGCGCGATCCTGATCAGCCTCATGGTCATGGGGATGTACGACTTCAACTTCAACTCCCTGATGGGGGACGCCGCGAGGGCAAGCGGCGAGGGCAAGTCGTTCCTGGAACCCGGGCAGTACTACGGGAAGGAAGTGGCCGGCGACGCCCTCCAGACCCTGTGGAACAAGCTGGATCTGATCAGCCTCGGACTGGCGCTCGTCCTCGGCACCGCCGGTCTGCCGCACATCCTGATCCGCTTCTACACCGTGCCCGAGGCGAAGGCCGCCAGGAAGTCGGTCAACTGGGGCATCGGCCTCATCGGCACCTTCTACCTGATGACCCTGATCATGGGCTTCGGCGCAGCGGCGATCGTCGGCAAGAACGCGATCACCGAACAGAACGAGGCGGGCAACACGGCGGCGCCGCAACTCGCGGAGTCCGTCGGCGACTACTTCGGCGGCAACGGTCTGGCCGCGATCATGCTCGCGGTGATCGCCGCGGTCGCCTTCGCCACCATCCTCTCGACTGTGGCGGGCCTGACCATCGCCTCCTCCTCGTCGCTGGCGCACGACTTCTACAACAGCGTGCTCCGCAAGGGACAGGCGAGCGAGCAGGAGGAGGTGCGGGTCGCCAAGTTCTCGGCGCTGGGCGTCGGCATCGTGGCGATCGTGCTCGCCATCTTCGCGCAGAGCCTGAACGTCGCGTTCCTGGTGGCGCTGGCCTTCGCCATCGCCGCCTCGGCCAACCTGCCGACCCTGCTGCTGAGCCTGTTCTGGCGTCGGTTCAACACCCAGGGCGCGGTGGCCGGCATCTACGGCGGTCTGATCAGCGCGGTGAGCCTGGTGATCTTCTCGCCGGTCTTCTCCGGCTCGGAGAGCGCGCTGGTGACGGGTATCGACATCAACTGGTTCCCGCTGTCCAACCCGGGTCTGGTCTCCATCCCGCTGGGTCTGCTCTGCGCGATCGTCGGCACGCTGATGTCGCCCGAGCGCAACGACCGCAAGTTCGCCGAGCTCCAGGTGCGGGCGCTGACCGGCGCCGGCGCGGAGAAGGCGGTCGAGCACTGAGCCGGCCCCGCCGCGCGGGACGGTGAACGCCCCGTCCGGACCGAGCAGTCGGGTCCGGACGGGGCACACGTCTGTCGGCGGCCGGCCGGGCCGCTTCCCGTGTCGTCCCGCCGCCGCCCGCGTCCCCCGCGCCGAAGGCTCTGCGCCGCACGGCTGCGGAGCCGCGCCGCTGCCGCGAACGGACCTCTCCACGACGGGTTCCACCTGCGGCGTGCTGCGTTACGGTCTCCGCGTGGAGTGGAGACCGTGGTACCCGGCACGACGACCCGGCAGCCTCTGGCGCCGGGGCTCGGCCTCGAGCGTCGACACGGGTGCCGGCGCCACCGTCGCCGTACTGCGGGAGGCACGGCTGCTCGGCAGCGATCTGCGCGGCGGGCTGCACGGCAGCGGCGGCACGGCGGCGGCGCGCCGCATCCGCAGACTGCTGGACGCCGACGCGGTCGTCCTCGCCGATCTGGAGGGTCCGGCCGCCCAGCACGGTTCGCTGCCGCCGGGCAGCGAGGCGGGCGCGCTGCTGGACGAGGTGTACGCACGCGGCGAGGCCCTGCGCCAACCGCCGTTGTGCGCCGCGCCGTTGCTGGTCGCCGACGAGCTGGCCGGCTGTGTGATCGCCGCGGGCGAGGTCGCGGCGGAGGACCTGAGCGAGGTCGCCGGTCTGGTCGCCGAGGCTCTGGACCACGCCGAGCTCAGCGGCGCGCGCGCCCGTATCGCCGCAGCCGATCTGCGGACCCTGCGGGCGCAGATCTCGCCGCACTTCCTGCACAACGCGCTGGCGGTGATCGCCGCCCACATCCGCAGCGACCCCACCCGGGCGCGCGGCCTGCTGACGGACTTCGCCGACTATCTGCGCTACAGCTTCTCCACCAAGGGCGACTACGCGACCGTCGCCGCCGAGCTCCAGGCGATCCAGACCTATCTGGAGCTGCAGAGCGCGCGGTTCGACGACCGGCTGGAGATCACCGTGCGGATGGCGCCGGAGATCCTGCCCGTCGCCATCCCCTTCCTGGTGGTCCAGCCCATCGTGGAGAATGCCGTCCGGCACGGGCTGGAGAAGAAGGCGGGCCGCGGCCACATCGGTGTCTCCGGCTACGGCGAGGGCACGATGTGCGTCATCGAGATCGAGGACGACGGCGTCGGAATGGACCCCGAACTGGCCCGGGCGATCCTCGCGGGCAGCGGACCGCGGTCCAAGGGCGTGGGGCTGGCCAATGTGGACCAGCGGCTGCGCACCGTGTACGGCCAGGAGTTCGGCCTGCTGATCGAGACGGCACCGGACCACGGCACCCGGGTCGAGGTCCGGGTACCCCGGTACAGACGAGGAGTGGTGGCGCAGTGACCCGACTTCCCGCCCAGTCGCGACAGACCGAGACGCCCGGCGCCCCGTCGGCGCTGTCGGTCCTGGTGGTCGAGGACGAGCAGCACACCAGGGCCGAGCTGACCGAACTGCTCGGCGATCTCCCCGAGATAGCCGAGGTCAGCGCCGCCGACAGCGGCGAGGGCGCGGTCCGGCTGCTCGGCGGCTCCTCCTTCGACGCGGTCTTCCTGGACATCTCCATGCCGGGGCTGACCGGGATGGACGTGGCACGGGTGACCAGCATGCTCTCCGAACCCCCGGCGATCGTCTTCGTCACGGCCTCGGAGTCGCACGCCATCGAGGCGTTCGGCATCGGGGCGGTGGACTACCTCCTCAAGCCGGTCCGCCCCGAGCGCCTGGCCGAGTCGGTGGCCCGGATCGCCCGGCGACCGCGCGGCGCCCAACCGGCCCCGCCCGCCGACGAGTTGGCGGTGGTGCAGATCGAGCACAGCCGCCGCACCGTCTTCGTCCGCCGCGACGACATCCAGTACGCGGAGGCGCACGGCGACTACGTCAGGCTGCACACCGCCGAGGACACCCACCTGATCCGGCTCTCGCTCTCCTATCTGGAGGAGGTCTGGGCGCCCTCGGGCTTCGTACGGGTCCACCGCGGCTATCTGGTCGCGGTCGGCTGGGTGCACGATCTGCGGGTGACCAGCTCCGCCGGACTGGTCGCCTGCACGCCGGCCGGTGATGTGCCGGTGAGCCGCCGCCACGCGCGCGGGCTCAAGGAGCACCTCATCGACGCGGCCCGCAGCGGCCAGATGGGCAGGGCGGCCAGATGAGCGGGGGCCGCCGGGTCAAGGTCACCAGCCCGCAGACCAGGATCGCGCTGTCCCGGCGCTCGCGGGGTGTGCGCGGCTCGCTACCGCTGCCCGGGCCCGCCGACCCGCAGCGCGCGGCCCGCGTCTTCCGCGAGCAGCGGCGGGCGGCGCTGCGCACGGTGGCGCTGCTGGGCCTGGTCCTCTTCGGAACCAGCGGGCTGCTGGCGGCGGCCCCCGCGCCGGCGGATCTGACCGTCTCGGGGCTCCCGCTGTCCTGGCTGGTGCTGATGTCGGCGACCTACCCGGTGCTGCTGGTGATCGCGGCGCTGCATGTGCGCGCCGCCGAACGCATCGACGCCCGGGTGCCGGGCTCCCCCGCGGGGGAACGGGGTTGACCGGTCTGCTGGCGATCGGTCTGCTGATCGCCGCGAGTCTGGCGATCGGCGTGTACGGAGTGCGCGCGGCCCGTACCGCCCCCGACTTCCTGGTCGCCTCCCGCCGGGTGGGCACCGGCCGCAACGCCATGGCGATCGCCGGCGAGTACGTGTCGGCCGCCTCGGTTCTGGGACTCGCCGGGCTGCTGCTGAAGAACGGCGTCGGCACCCTGTGGATCGCGATCGGCTTCACCGCCGGGTACGTCGCCGTGGTGGCGCTGGTGGCCGGGCCGATGCGCCGCTCGGGGGCGTACACGGTCCCGGACTTCGCGGAGTACCGGCTGGGTTCGCCGGCGATCCGGAAGCTGTGCGGGGCGATCGTCCTGGTGATCATGTGGCTCTACCTGGTGCCGCAGTTCAAGGGCGCGGGCGTGGTGCTGCAACTGGTGAGCGGGACGCCGTACTGGGTGGGGGTGGTGCTGGCCGGGGTGGTGGTCAGCGGCTCCATCGCGGTGGGCGGGATGCGTTCGGCGACGTACGTCCAGGCGTTCCACTACCTGGTGAAGCTGGTCTTCATCGCGGTGCCCGCGGTCTATCTGATGGTCCACGTCGGCCCCGAGGTCCGGGCGGACGCGCTGACCCCGGTGGGCGTGCCGGAGAGCTGGAGCCGACCGCTGCTGGACATCGAGAACTCCGGCCACCCGCTGCTCGCCACCTGGTCGATGCTGCTGGCGACGACCCTCGGCGCGATCGGCCTGCCGCACGTGATCATGCGCTTCCACACCAGCCCCAGCGCCCGCGCCGCCCGCAGGGTCGGGGTGATCGTGATCGCGCTGCTCGGCCTGTTCTACCTCTTCCCCGCGGTGTACGGGCTGCTCGGACGGGTGTTGACCCCGCACCTGGTGCACAGCAACGCGACCGACACCGTCACCGTCGTACTGCCCGGCGAGGCGGTGCCCGGCGCGCTGGGCAGTGTGCTGACCGCTCTGGTGGCGGCCGGCGCCTTCGCCGCGTTCCTCTCCACCAGCTCCGGACTGCTGCTGGCGCTGGCGGGCGGCCTCTCGCACGACCTCTTCGGCGGCCGGGGGCTCGCGGGCCGGCTCTCCCGGCTGCGGCTGGCGGTCGCCGCCGGTGCGCTGGTGTCGGTGGGGCTGTCGCTGCCCGCCGCACATCTGGACATCAACATGCTGGTGGGCTGGGCGTTCGCGGTGGCGGCATCGACGTTCTGCCCGCTGCTGGTGCTCGGCATCTGGTGGCCGCGGCTGACCGTGCGGGG
The DNA here is from genome assembly GCF_023072595.1 of Streptomyces sp. XM4193. GTDB lineage: Bacteria > Actinomycetota > Actinomycetes > Streptomycetales > Streptomycetaceae > Streptomyces. The sequence continues at coordinate 727,771 of NZ_JALLGK010000002.1, read as the reverse complement.
CGCGGCGAGCGGCCTGGTGGCGGGCGCGCTCACTGCGACCGGCGCCGCGCTCGCCTCGGCCCTCACCGAGGGCCACTCGGGACTGGTGACGGTGCTCCTGGCCCAACCGGCGTCCTGGACCGTGCCGTTGGCCTTCGCGACGATGATCGCGGTCTCGCTGCGCGGCGAGCCGCCGGCCGGCGCGGAGCGCGCGGTCCTGCGCCTGCACGCCCCCTGACCGGCCCCGCGTGCGCCTGATCCGGGGCCCGTGCGCACACGGCCGTGCGTGCGCCTACGGCCCAGTGTGCGCGCACCCCCGCGTACGGGCCCCGGCTCGCGTACGCGTACGGGCCGCCGCGGGTGCGGCACGCCCGGCGGGCACGGTCCGGCCGGCCCGCGTTCGGGTCGGCCGGACCGCACGCCCGGAGGGTCAGCGGCGTACGCCGTCGGCCAGTTCCCGGGCGAGCCCGCGGACGGCGGCGAGGCCGGCCGGCAGGTCGTCCGGGTGGTCGAGCAGCCGCTTGACGAAGGCGGAGCCGACGATGACGCCGTCGGCGAACCGGGCGACCTCCGCGGCCTGTTCGCCGTCCGAGACGCCGAGGCCGACGCAGACCGGCAGCCGGTCCTCCGCTGCCGCCCGCACCCGGGTCACCAGCGCCTCGGCCTCGCGGCCGACGGACTTCCTGGTGCCGGTGACGCCCATCAGCGAGGCGGCGTAGACGAATCCGCTGCCGGCCGCGGTGATCTTCGCCAGTCTCTCGTCCCTGCTGCTGGGGGCGACCACGAAGACCGTGGCGAGCTGGTGCTCCTCGGCGGTCTTGCGCCACAAGTCGGCCTCCTCGACCGGGAGGTCGGGCAGGATGCAGCCCGCGCCGCCGGCCGCCGCGAGCTCGGCGGCGAAGCGCTCGGGGCCGTACCGGTCGATGGGGTTCCAGTACGTCATCACCAGCACCGGAGCGCCGGTGGCGGTGTGCGCCTCGCGCACCGTGCGCAGCACGTCGGCGATCCGCACCCCGCCCCGCAGCGCGATGTCGTCGGCGGTCTGGATGACCGGGCCGTCCAGCACGGGGTCGCTGTGCGGGAGTCCGACCTCCACGACGTCGCAGCCGCTGCGGAGCATCTCGGTGCAGGCGGCGATCCCGCCCTCCACGGTGGGGAACCCGGCCGGGAGGTACCCGACGAGCGCGGCGCGGCCCTCCTCCCGGGCGGCGGCCAGGGTGCCGGCCAACAGCGCGCGCTGCCCGGAGAGTTCGGTGCTGCCGGCCATCACTTGGCCTCCTCGTCGTAGAGCTCGAAGTAACGGGCGGCGGTGTCCATGTCCTTGTCGCCGCGGCCGGAGAGGTTGACCAGGACCAGTCCCTCGCCGCCGAGTTCACGGCCGAGGTCGAGGGCGCCGGCGAGCGCGTGGGCGCTCTCGATCGCCGGGATGATGCCCTCGGTCTCGGACAGCAGCCGCAGTGCCTGCATCGCCTCGTCGTCGGTCACCGGTCGGTACTCGCCGCGGCCGGAGTCCTTGAGGTACGCGTGCTCGGGGCCGATGCCCGGGTAGTCCAGGCCCGCGCTGATCGAGTACGGCTCGGTGATCTGGCCCTCGTCGTCCTGGAGCACGTAGGAGCGGGAGCCGTGCAGGATGCCGGGCTCTCCGACCGTCAGGGTGGCGGCGTGCTCGCCGGAGTCGACTCCGTGCCCCGCGGCCTCCAGCCCGACGATGCGCACCTCCCGGTCCGGCAGGAAGGCGTGGAAGAGTCCGATGGCATTGGAGCCGCCGCCGACGCAGGCCGCGACGGCGTCCGGCAGCCGGCCGGTGCGCTCCAGGATCTGCCGCCTGGCCTCGACCCCGATGACCCGGTGGAAGTCGCGCACCATCGCCGGGAACGGGTGCGGTCCGGCGACCGTGCCGAAGAGGTAGTGGGTGCGGTCGACGTTGGCGACCCAGTCGCGGAACGCCTCGTTGATGGCGTCCTTCAGGGTGCGGCTTCCGGAGGCGACCGGGACGACCTCGGCGCCGAGCATCCGCATCCGGGCGACGTTGAGCGCCTGGCGCTCGGTGTCGATCTCGCCCATGTAGATGGTGCATTCGAGGCCGAACAGCGCGCAGGCGGTGGCCGTCGCCACGCCGTGCTGACCGGCTCCGGTCTCGGCGATCACCCGGGTCTTGCCCATCCGCCGGGTGAGCAGGGCCTGCCCGAGAACGTTGTTGATCTTGTGCGAGCCGGTGTGGTTGAGGTCCTCGCGCTTGAGGAACACCCGGGCGCCGCCCGCGTGTTCGGCGAAGCGCTTCACCTCGGTGAGCGCGCTGGGACGGCCGGTGTAGTTGACCAGCAGGTCGTTCAGCTCGGCCGCGAAGGCGGGATCCGCCTTGGCCTTCTCGTACTCGGCGGCGACCTCGTCCACCGCGGCGACCAGCGCCTCGGGGATGAACTTGCCGCCGAAGGCCCCGAAGTACCCGGCGCTGCTGGGCACCCGGCCGTCGGGGTCGGGCAGGAAGAAGTCTGTGGACATCTCGGTGAGCTCCTCGCGGGAGCCGCCGGCCGGAGCGTACGCAGGGGCGTACGGCGTCGGCGCACGGCGGCGGACCCGGCTGTGTGCGGTGGGAAGTCGACTCGGCTCGCGGACGGCGGCAGCCGCCGCGCGCACCACCGTGCGCCGTGGCGCGCCGGAACGCCCGGCGACAGGCCGGTGTCCCGTGGTGGGTGTCTCGCGGAGGTGGCGCCGTCAGCCGCGCCATCGCCTTCCGTTGATCTGGCCGGGCTCCGCACCGATGTGGTACCTGACCCGCCGCCCCCGCACCCGGCGCGCGGGCGCGCGGCAGCCGCGGTGCCAGGGCGGCAACGCCAGACGCGGCGCACAGCGCTCGATCGGGGCGGCGGGGTGGCGGGGCACGGTCAGCGTCCGTGCCTCAGCGCCGGATGCGCGCCGGCGGCGACCAGGTCGGCCACCGCGGTCTGCGGGTCCTTGCCGGTGACCAGGGACTCGCCGACCAGCACGGCGTCGGCGCCCTCGTTGGCGTAGGCGATGAGGTCGTGGGGGCCGCGCACCCCGGACTCGGCGATCTTGACGATGCCGTCCGGGATCTCGGGGGCGACCCGGGCGAAGTTGTCCCGGTCGATCTCCAGCGTCCGCAGATCACGGGCGTTGACGCCGATGATCCTGGCGCCCGCGTCCACCGCACGCTCGACCTCCTCCTCGTCGTGGACCTCCACGAGCGGGGTCAGGCCGATCGACTCGGCGCGCTCGATGAGCGAGACCAGCGCCAGCTGCTCCAGCGCGGCGACGATCAGCAGCGCCACGTCGGCGCCGTGCGCACGCGCCTCCCACAGCTGGTAGGAGGTGACGATGAAGTCCTTGCGCAGCACCGGGATGTCGACCCGGGCGCGCACCGCCTCCAGATCGGCCAGCGAGCCGCCGAACCGGCGCTCCTCGGTGAGGACCGAGATGACGGCCGCGCCGCCCGCCTCGTAGTCGCCCGCGAGCGCGGCGGGGTCGGCGATGGCGGCGAGCGCACCCTTGGAAGGGCTGGAGCGCTTCACCTCGCAGATGACCTTGACGCTGTCACCCTTGAGGGCAGCGACGCCGTCCTTGGCGCGGGGCGCGCGCTCCACGCGCTCCTTGAGGTCGTCGAGGCTGACGCGCTCCTGGCGCTCGGCGAGGTCCGCACGGACTCCGTCGATGATCTCGTCGAGCACACTCACACGAGGCCCCTCTCTCTGGTCGGTCTGCGGTCTGCGGCCCGCGGTCGCACCGAAGCGGCGGTCTGCGCCGTCCGAAGCGGCCGGGACGGTGGTCCTGACAAGCTCCGCCGGCAGCCGTACGGATCGTCACGGTCAGCACTGTGATGGTATCCGCCGATCCTCACGTCCTTCACATCCGCCCACCACCGGTCTCACATGCCGGAAGCGGCTACGGGGACAGGGCGGCGCCGGGCGGCAGATTGCGCAGCACTGTGAAGACCAGGAGTACGGCGCCGGCCGACCACACCAGCGTCAGCGGTACGCGCGGGCGGAACGCGGGGCGCGCGAACCAGGCCGCCCAGCCCCCCGCCGCGGCCAGCAGCACGACCACCACGAAGGCGTTCGCGGCGAACGCGGCCGGCAGATCGCCGTGCACCAGCGCGTGCATACTGCGCAGCCCGCCGCAGCCGGGGCAGAGCAGCCCGGTGTACCGCAGAACCGGGCAGAGCGGGTAGTGGCCCGGCTCATGGGGATCGACCGCGCCGACGTAGCCGAGGGCGAGCAGCGCGCAGCCGAGCACGCCGAGCGCGGGAAGCCGGGAGGTGAGCATTCCACCAGGGTGTGCGGAGCCGGCCGGCCCGCCAAACACCGACGGGCGCGGCGAGCCGCATCGGTGCGGCGCCGCGCCCGGTCGGCGCAGGAGCGGGTGGTTCAGCCCTTGGCGACGGCCGCCTCCCGGGCGGCGATCCGCTCCGGGGTGTCCTTCGGCTGGCCCAGGCCCATCGAACGCATGATCATGCCGACGACCCCGCCGAGGAGTACGACGGCGCAGCCGGCGATCACGCCGAGCGGCTCGGCCATCACCATGAAGACGCTGCCGACGCAGAACCCGATCATGGCGATGGTCACGCCGGTCCAGGCTGCGGGGGTGTGACCGTGGCTGGTGTCGGCCATGAAAGTGCTCCTCGTAGATCCGTCTTCGGGCCGCGGTGCGGCGGGATGCTTCGCGTCCATTGTGTCAGGAGCGCGATCCCGCTCCGCCATGGGCTTGGTCACCCTCGTCCCCGCCCCCGTCCGAACCGCCGCGCTCGTGCGCGCCGTCCGGGTCCGGTGCGGTGTCCGCGTCCTGCTGCCGCCCGGGCCCGGGGTCGGCGACCGGCCGATCCCCGGCAGTGCTCCCGGGCCGCTCCCGGCCCGTGTGCTCGGTCGGGTCCTCGCCGCGATCCAGCGCCTGCCACAGGTCCTCCGGCCGCTCCTGCGCCTGCGGCCGGGGCCGTCGCGTCGCACCGGCGCGACGGGTGGAGCCGGAACGCTCGTACCGGCCGCCCATGGCGGGCCAGTACCGGCCGAAGCGCAGTGCCAGCAGACCGGCGAGGAGCAGCAGCACACCGCCCACCACCGCCGCGTACGGCCAGCCGCTGTGGCTGATCCGGTCGACGGCGGCGTCGGCCAGGCCGGTGGCCTCGGCGGCCTGCTCCTCCAGCGCACCGGTGTCGGCCGTGGCCAGCAGGGCGGAGACGACGACGCCCAGCCCGCACAGTGCGAGCAGCGCGGCGACGGCGGTACGACCCTTGCGGCGCACGGCGAACACCGCGACCAGGGCGGCGAGTCCGACCAGGGCGAGCGCACTCGGCAGCCCGGTCACCTCGCTGCCGGTCACCTGGATGTCGGTGCGCGCCCGGCCGATCGCCGCACTGCCCTCGGCCCAGGTCTGGCCTGCGGCGACGAGGATGAGGGTGGCGCCCAGCGCGCCGCCCGGCAGGGCGGCTCCCAGGGCGCGGCGGGACGCGCTGCTGCGGGGGGTGGAGGGCGTGGCGGTCACCGCTCCACGCTACCGCCGAGGAGTTCGGCCGTCCTCACCGCCCTCAGGACCGCCGCCGCCTTGTTGCGACATTCGGTGTCCTCGGCGGCCGGGTCGGAGTCGGCGACGACGCCCGCGCCCGCCTGGACGTAGGCCGTGCCGTCGCGCAGCACCGCGGTGCGGATAGCGATCGCGGTGTCCGCGTCGCCGGCGAAGTCCAGATAGCCGACGCAGCCGCCGTAGAGGCCGCGCTTGGTCGGCTCCAGCTCCTCGATGATGCGCAGGGCCCTCGGCTTGGGGGCGCCGGAGAGCGTGCCGGCCGGGAAGCAGGCGGTGAGCGCGTCGAACGCCGTGCGGTCGGCGGCGAGTTGACCGGTGACGGTGGAGACGATGTGCATCACGTGGCTGTAGCGCTCGACCGTCATGAAGTCGACGACCTCCACACTGCCCGGTCGGCACACCCGCCCGAGGTCGTTGCGCCCGAGGTCGACGAGCATCAGGTGCTCGGCCCGCTCCTTGGGGTCGGCGAGCAGCTCCTCGCCCAGCTCCGCGTCCTGCTTCGGGCTGTCGCCGCGCGGCCTGGTGCCGGCGATGGGGTGCATCATCGCCTGGCCGTCGGCGACCTTGACCAGCGCCTCCGGCGAGGAGCCCACGACGTCGAAGCCGTCCGCCGACGGATCGCTCTCGTCCTGGCCGCCGAAGCGCAGCAGATACATGTACGGGCTGGGGTTGCTGGTGCGCAGCACCCGGTAGATGTCCAGCGCGGAGGCCGAACAGGGCGCCTCGAAGCGCTGGGAGGGCACGACCTGGAAGGCTTCGCCCGCCCGGATCCGCTCCTTGATGTCCGAGACCGCCTCGCGGTACCGGTCGCCGCCCCAGCGCTCGCGGTAGTCGGGCACCTCGGATGCCGGCAGCGGGGTGGCGCTGACGTCGGCGGGCCGGGAGAGGTCGGCGGCCATGGAGTCGAGGCGGTCCAGCGCGTCCTCGTACGCCTCGTCGACGCCGGTGTCGAGGTCGTTGTGGTTGATGGCGTTGGCGATCAGCAGCACGGTGCCGTCGCGGTGGTCGAGCACCGCGACGTCCGTGGCGAGGAGCATGGTCAGCTCGGGCAGCCGCAGATCGTCGGTGGTGCTGTCGCCGATGCGCTCCAGCCGGCGCACGACGTCGTAGCCGAGGTAGCCGACCATGCCGCCGGTGAACGGGGGCAGTTCGGGGTCGCGCGGGGTGTGCAGCGCCTCCACCGTGGCGCGCAGCGCCGCCAGCGGGTCCCCGTCGGTGGGTACGCCCACGGGCGGGGTGCCGAGCCAGTGCGCCTGGCCGTCGCGCACGGTCAGGGTGGCGGCGCTGCGCACCCCGACGAAGGAGTAGCGCGACCAGGTGCGGCCGTTCTCGGCCGACTCCAGCAGGAAGGTGCCGGGCCGCTCGGCGGCGAGCTTGCGGTAGAGCGCGACGGGGGTGTCGCCGTCCGCGAGCAGACTCCGGGTGACGGGGATCACCCGCCGGTCCTTCGCGAGCGTGCGGAAGGTCGCCAGATCGGGTGTGGTCACGCGCGCTCCTCGGTGGCGTCGACGCCTTCGGCACGGTGCCGTGCGGCGTCCTCGGTGGGCTGTCCGGCACCGCTTCCGGTGCCGGCTCCTGCGGTGTCCCCCGTGGTGCGTGCTCCGGCGGCTCCCGCCCCGCCCGCGCCGGTGTCTGCGGTGTCTGCGGTGTCGGCGGGGGCCGAGACCGGGAGCGGGTCGGCGTCGAAGCAGGTGCGGTCGCCGGTGTGGCAGGCTGCGCCGATCTGGTCGACGCGCACCAGCAGCGTGTCCCCGTCGCAGTCCAGCGCGACCGACTTGACGTGCTGGAAGTGGCCCGAGGTGTCGCCCTTGACCCAGTACTCGCCCCTGCTGCGGCTCCAGTAGGTGCAGCGGCCGGTGGTCAGGGTGCGGTGCAGCGCCTCGTCGTCCATCCAGCCGAGCATCAGCACCTCGCCGGTGTCGTACTGCTGGGCCACGGCGGGCAGCAGACCGTCCGCGTTCCGCTTGAGCCGCGCGGCGAGGGCGGGGTCCAGCGGGCTCCCGGCGCCGGAAGTGCCCCCGGTGTCGGGCGGCGGGGGCTGCTGGGGTGACGGGGTGGATGGCATGGCTGCATTCTGCCGCGATCGCGCGGGCTGACGAAAGCTGGTTCCCGGATGTGTCCGGCGGGTGGACAGCCGGCCGACGGCGTCGGCCGCGCGGCGCGTCGCACCGCGCTCCACACGCCCTTAGGGTGGCGTTATGTCTACACATGCCAAGCGTGAACGCCTGCTGCTGGCCGACCTGTTGGAGAGCGCGGGCCCCGAGTCGCCGACGCTGTGCGAGGGTTGGACGACCCGTGATCTGGCCGTCCACGTACTGGTGCGCGAGCGCCGGGCGGACGCCGCGGCCGGCGCCTTCCTGAAGCCGCTCCAGTCGCGACTGGAGCGGGTGAGCGGGGAGTTCGCCGCGAAGCCGTACGAGGAGCTGGTCCGACTGGTGCGCACCGGCCCGCCCAAGGCGTCGCCGTTCGCCCTCAAGCAGGTCGACGAGGCGGCCAACACCGTGGAGTTCTACGTCCACGCCGAGGATGTGCGCCGCGCCCAGCCGGGTTGGACCCCGCGCGAGTTGGACCCGGTCTTCGCCGATGTGCTGTGGCGCCGACTGGAGTCCGGCGCCCGGATGTTCGGCCGAAAGTCGCCGGTCGGCCTGGTGCTGCGGCGGCCGAACGGGCAGACCGCCGTGGCCCACAAGGGCGCTCCGGTGGTCACCGTCACCGGTGAGCCCTCGGAGCTGCTGATGTTCGTGTGGGGTCGCCAGTCCGTCGCCGATGTGGCGCTGGAGGGCGAGGAGAACGCGGTGGCCAAGGTCCGGGTGGCCAAGCTCGGCTTCTGACCCCGCACGGACGGCCCGGCCGGTACAGCCGGCGGGAGGCGGTACGCGTCGCACAGCGCAGTCGGAGGGCTTTCCGCCGCGGGCGGGAAGCCCTCCGACGCATGTCCGGGCCAATGGCCGCGCCAGCGGCCGCAACGGCGCGCCACCGGGGCAGACAAGGCTGTTCGCAAATAGCTGCCGAACCTCGCGCCGCCCCTCCCCAGAGCGTTTTCACTGTGGCATGCTCATGCCGGTTCAATGCCCATCGCGCATCCCCCACAGTGAAGGAACCGCTCATGCGACGAAGAGCCTTCGCAAGCGCCCTGGCACTCACCGCCACCGGCGCCCTGCTCTCCACCGGCACCGCCCGCGCCGCCTCCGGGAAGAACGGGCCCGGCCAGCCGCCGGCGCCGATCCCCCCGAGTCCCGCCCACCCCAACGGTGTTCAGGTCGAGACCGAGGTCGTCTCCGGACACCGCAGCGAGTTCCCGGTGCTGCGCACCAAGAAGGTGCACACCCAGAACGAGCGGGTGCTCCAGGTCGACTACCAGGTCCAGGAGACCGGCTACTGGTGCGGCCCCGCGGCCACGCGCTGCGCGCTCTCCGCCCGGGTCGCCGTCCCCAACCAGGCGACCTTCGCGGCCGAACTCGGCACCCACCAGGGCGGCACCGACCACATCGGCCAGATCACCAGGGTCCTCAACAACCGTGTCGACTCCGGGACCTACTTCACCCGCGAGATGCCCAACGACCCGCCGACCCAGGCGCAGATCGACCTGCTCTGGTCGGACGTCATCGCCGACATGGACAGCAACCACCCGATCGTGGCCAACATCGTCGCGCCGCCCGGCAACCAGCCTCCGGGCTACCCGCCGGGCCAGACGATCTACCACTACTTCACGGTCATCGGCTACGACACCCTCCACAACACGGTGCTGATCGCCGACTCCGCGTCCTTCAACGGCTGGCAGATCTACTGGCTGAACTTCAGCCAGCTCGCCAGCCTCATCCCGCCGAAGGGCTACTCGGCCTGAGCGGGCCGATCACGAGGTGCCCCGGACCGGGCGTACGCGCTCCCCGGGGCACCGTCCCTCGCCGTCCGCGCCGACACCGGCGCCGCGCACGCCCGTCGACGGGCAGCGGGCAGCAGGCCGCAGGCCGCAGGCCGCAGGCCGCAGGCCGCAGGCCGCAGGCCGCAGGCCGCAGGCCGCAGGCCGCAGGCCGCAGGCCGCAGGCCGCAGGCCGCAGACGGTCGGCCGCGGCACGCACATGCCTCGGCCCCGGCGCACATCCGCACGGGGACACAGCCCGAAGGTGTACGGCACGGGGCCGCCCGGCGAGGGAATCAGCGCACCGGATGACCGGCCGTGCGCAGGGTCTCCTTCACTTCGCCGATCCGCAGATCGCCGAAGTGGAAGACCGATGCCGCCAGCACCGCGTCGGCGCCCGCCTCCACCGCGGGCGGGAAGTCGGACGGGCTGCCCGCGCCGCCCGAGGCGATGACCGGCACACCGACCCGGGCACGCACCGCGGCGATCATCGCCGTGTCGTACCCGGCCCTGGTGCCGTCGGCGTCCATCGAGTTGAGCAGGATCTCGCCGGCGCCCAACTCCCCCGCCCGCTCGGCCCATTGGACCGCGTCGATCCCGGTGCCCCGCCGGCCGCCGTGTGTGGTCACCTCGAAGCCCGAGGGCGTCGGCGGGTGCTCGGAGTCCTCCCGGCAGCGGCGCGCGTCCACCGAGAGCACCAGCACCTGTCGGCCGAAGCGCTCGGCGATCTCCCGGATCAGCTCGGGCCGGGCGATGGCCGCGGTGTTCACACCGACCTTGTCGGCGCCCGCCCGCAGCAGCCGGTCGACGTCCTCGGGGGTGCGTACGCCGCCGCCCACCGTGAGCGGGATGAAGACCTGCTCGGCGGTGCGGCGCACCATCTCGTAGGTGGTCTCCCGGTCCCCGGAGGAGGCGGTGATGTCGAGGAAGGTCAGCTCGTCGGCGCCCTCGGCGTCGTAGACCCCGGCCATCTCGACCGGGTCCCCGGCGTCGCGCAGGTTCTGGAAGTTGACGCCCTTGACGACCCGGCCGCCGTCCACGTCCAGGCAGGGAATGACTCGTACGGCCAGCGTCACGGACCTATGCTCCTTGCGATCCTCGGAATGCTTCGACTTCGATCTCGACCAGGATGCGGGAGTCCACGAAGCCGGAGACCACGACCAGCGTGCACACCGGCCGCGCCGCGTCGAACAGCTCCTTGTGGGCCCTGCTGACCGCGTCCACGTCACGGCTGTGGGTGATGTACAGCCGGGTGCGCACGACCGCGTCGGCACCGAGGCCGAAACGGTCGAGCGCCGCCAGGGCGTTCTCGCCCGCGGCTCTCGCCTGCAGGTACGGGTCGCCCTCGCCGAGCAGCACCCCGCCCCGGAAGGGCGTCGTGCCGCCGACCAGCACCCGGTCCCCCGCGGCCACCGCGCGCGCGAACCCGATCGACTCTTCCCACGGACTGTCGGACTGCACGCGCTCGATGGTCATGCCGAAACCGCCTCCAGTGCCTCTTCGAGGGTGAACGCCTTCGCGTAAAGCGCCTTGCCCACGATCGCACCCTCCACGCCCTGCGGCACCAGGGACGCGATGGTCCGCAGGTCCTCCAGGGAGGAGACGCCGCCCGAGGCGACAACGGGGCGGTCGGTGGCGGCGCAGACTCCGGCCAGCAGCTCCAGGTTCGGGCCCTGGAGGGTGCCGTCCTTGTTGATGTCGGTGACCACGTACCGGGCGCAGCCCTCGGCGTTCAACCGCTCCAGCGTCTCGTACAGATCGCCGCCGTCACGGGTCCAGCCGCGTCCGCGCAGCGTGGTGCCGCGCACGTCCAGGCCGACCGCGATCCGGTCGCCGTGCTCGGCGATGACCTTGGCGACCCACTCGGGGCTCTCCAGCGCGGCCGTGCCGAGGTTGACGCGGGTGCAGCCGGTGGCGAGGGCCGCGGCCAGTGTGTCGTCGTCCCGGATGCCGCCGGACAGCTCGACCCTGATGTCCATGGAGCGGGTGACCTCGGCGATCTGCTCGCGGTTGTCACCGGTGCCGAAGGCCGCGTCGAGGTCGACCAGGTGCAGCCACTGGGCCCCGGCGCTCTGCCAGGCGAGCGCGGCCTGGAGCGGGTCGCCGTAGGAGGTCTCCGATCCGGACTCTCCGTGGACCAGGCGTACGGCCTGGCCGTCCCGTACGTCGACGGCGGGCAGAAGCTCAAGTGCGGCGCTCATCTAAAGACTCTCGATCCAGTTGGTCAGCAGCTGTGCTCCGGCGTCGCCGGACTTCTCGGGGTGGAACTGGGTGGCCCACAGCGGACCGTTCTCCACGGCGGCGACGAAGTCCTCGCCGTGCGTGGACCAGGTGACCAGGGGCGCGCGGATGGAGGCGCTGAGGGCCTCCATCTCCCACTCGTGCGCCGCGTAGGAGTGGACGAAGTAGTAGCGGGCGTCGCCGGGCAGCGAGGCGAAGAGCGCGCTGCCCTCCGGAGCCCGGACGGTGTTCCAGCCCATGTGCGGTACGACGTCGGCCTTCAGCGGGCCGACCGTGCCGGGCCACTCGTCCAGGCCCTCGGCCTCCACTCCGTGCTCGACGCCGCGCGAGAAGAGGATCTGCATACCGACGCAGATGCCCATGACCGGGCGACCGCCGGAGAGCCGGCGGCCGATGACCCAGTCCCCGCGCGCCTGCTTCAGCCCGGCCATGCAGGCACCGAAGGCGCCGACGCCGGGCACCAGCAGGCCGTCGGCGTTCATCGCCCGGTCGTAGTCGCCGGTGATCTCCACCTCGGCGCCGGCCCTGGCCAGCGCCCGCTCGGCGGAGCGCACGTTCCCGAAGCCGTAGTCGAAGACGACGACCCGCTTCCTGGCGGTGTTCATCACGTCACTCCAGTCGCATGATGCCGGCGGCCAACGCCATCGCCGAGCAGAGGCCGAGCAGCACGATCACGCCCTTGGGCATGTCCTGCTTCCAGAAGGAGATGGCCCCGCCCAGCAGGAAGAGGCCCACGAAGATCAGCAGCGTGGAGAGGGTGTTCACAGAGCGCCCTTGGTGGAGGGGATGCCGGTCTGCCGCGGGTCGATCTCGCTGGCGTAGCGCAGTGCCCGCGCGAGCGCCTTGAACTGGCACTCCACGATGTGGTGCGCGTTGCGCCCGTACGGCACGTGGACGTGCAGCGCGACCTGCGCCTGGGCCACGAAGGACTCCAGGATGTGCCGGGTCATCGTGGTGTCGTAGTCGGGGCCGATCATCTGGGCCATTCCCTCGGGCTCGCTGTGCACGAGGTAGGGACGGCCGGAGAGGTCGACGGTGACGTTGGCCAGCGACTCGTCCAGCGGCACCGAGGAGTTGGCGAAGCGCACGATGCCGCGCTTGTCCCCGAGCGCCTGCCGGAACGCGGCGCCCAGCGCGAGCGAGGTGTCCTCGATCGTGTGGTGGCTGTCGATGTGCAGATCGCCCTCGGTCTTGACCGTGAGGTCGAAGAGGCCGTGCCGACCGAGCTGGTCGAGCATGTGGTCGAAGAAGCCGACTCCGGTGGTGACGTCGACCTTGCCCGTGCCGTCGAGCGCCAGCTCCACGACGACGGAGGTTTCCTTGGTGGTGCGTTCCACCCGGCCTGCGCGGGTCATCGGTTGTTCTCCTTCGTCACTGCGCGTACCGCGTCCAGGAACGCGTCGTTCTCCGCCGGCGTGCCCGCGGTCACCCGCAGCCGGCCGGGTACGCCGTTGTCCCGGACCAGCACGCCTCTGTCCAGCAGGGCCTGCCACATCTCGTGCGCCGTCAGCGGGAGCGTGCTCGTGGCGGCGGGGCCCTCGAAGCGGCCGAACTGGACGAAGTTCGCGTCCGAGTCGGTGACTTCGAGGCCGGCGGCGCGCAGTTCCGCGACGATGCGGTCACGCTCGGCCCGGAGCTGCTCGACGTACCCCAGCAGCGTATCGGTGTGCTCCAGCGCGGCGAGCGCGGTGGCCTGGGTGACGGCCGAGAGGTGGTACGGCAGCCGCACCAGCTGCACGGCGTCCACGACCGCCGGATCGGCGGCGAGATAGCCCAGCCGCAGCCCGGCCGCGCCGAACGCCTTGGACATGGTGCGCGAGAGCACCATGTTCGGCCGGCCCTCGATCAGCGGCAGCAGCGAGGGATGGTGGCTGAACTCGCCGTACGCCTCGTCCACCACCACCAGCGCACCGCTGTCCGGGCGCGCGGCCTGCGCGGCGTCGTGGAGCGCGACCACCGTCCGCGCGGCGACGGCGGTGCCGGTGGGGTTGTTCGGCGAGCAGACGAAGACCACGTGCGGACGCTGCTCGGCGATGACCGCCGCGGCCGCGTCGACATCGATGGTGAAGTCCTCGCGGCGCGGACCGGAGAGCCAGCCGGTGCCGGTGCCGCGGGCGATCAACGCGTGCATGGAGTACGACGGTTCGAAGCCGAGCGCCGTGCGGCCCGGTCCGCCGAAGGCCTGGAGCAGCTGCTGGAGGATCTCGTTGGAACCGTTGGCGGCCCAGACGCCGTCGGGGCCGACCCGGTGCCCGGCGGTGCGGGTCAGGTACGCGGCGAGCCCGGCGCGCAGCTCGGTCGCGTCGCGGTCCGGGTACCGGTTGAGCTCACGCGCGGCCTCGGTGACGCGCTCGGCGATCCGGGCCACCAGCGGCTCGGGCAGCGGGTACGGGTTCTCGTTGGTGTTCAGCCGCACGGGGACGTCCAACTGCGGTGCGCCGTACGGCGACTTGCCGCGCAGCTCGTCCCGGACGGGCAGCTCCTCGATGCGTGTCATCGCCCCGGGACCTCTCCGCCGAAGCGGACCTTCAGCGCGTCGCCGTGCGCCGGCAGGTCCTCGGCCTCCGCGAGGGTGACGACATGGCCGGCGACCTCGGCGAGCGCGTCCCGGTCGTAGTCGACGACGTGGATGCCGCGCAGGAAAGACTGCACGGACAGGCCCGAGGAGTGGCAGGCGCAACCGCCCGTCGGCAGCACGTGGTTGGACCCGGCGCAGTAGTCGCCGAGCGAGACCGGGGCGTAGGCGCCGACGAAGACCGCGCCGGCGTTCCGCACCCGGGCGGCGACCTCGGCGGCGCGCTCGGTCTGGATCTCCAGGTGCTCCGCGGCGTACGCGTCCACCACCGCGAGGCCGTGGTCCAGGTCGTCGACGAGCACGACGCCGGACTGGCGGCCGGTCAGCGACTCGACCACCCGCTCGCGGTGCCGGGTCGCGGCGACCTGCCGCGTCAGCTCGGCGTCGACCGCCTCGGCCAGCGCCGTGGAGGGGGTGACCAGCACGGCGGCGGCCAGCACGTCGTGCTCGGCCTGGCTGATCAGATCGGCGGCGACGTGCGCGGGCTCGGCGGTGTCGTCGGCCAGGATCGCGATCTCGGTGGGGCCGGCCTCGGCGTCGATGCCGATACGGCCCTTGAGCAGCCGCTTGGCCGCGGCGACGTAGATGTTGCCCGGACCGGTCACCAGACTGGCCGGCGCGCACTCGCTCGTCCCGTAGGCGAACATGGCGATCGCCTGGGCTCCGCCCGCGGCGTGCACCTCGTCCACTCCGAGCAGCGCGCAGGCGGCCAGGATCGTGGGGTGCGGCAGCCCGCCGAAGGCGGCCTGCGGCGGGGAGCTGACGGCCAGCGACCGAACCCCCGCCTCCTGCGCGGGCACGACGTTCATGACGACCGAGGACGGATACACGGCGTTACCACCGGGGACGTACAGACCGACCCGCTCGACCGGCACCCAGCGCTCGGTCACGGTGCCTCCGGGCACCACCGCGACGGTGGTGTCCTGGCGCCGCTGCTCGCGGTGGACGATCCGCGCGCGGCGGATCGACTCCTCCAGCGCGGCCCGCACCGCGGGGTCGAGCTCGGCGAGTGCCTTCTCGATCTCCGCTGCCGGTACCCTGACCTCGGTCAACTCCACGCCGTCGAAGCGGCGTGCGCAGTCGATGAGGGCCCGGGTGCCGCGATGGTGCACGTCCTCGCAGATCGGCCGCACCTTCTCCAGGGCGGCCTCCACGTCGAGTTCGGCGCGGGGAAGCAGATCGCGGTCGACACCGTCCGCAGAGGCGGCGCCGCGAAGATCGATTCGGTCCAGCGAGATTGCTTGCAGCACGTCACCCAGTGTCGCAGACGTGCGAAGGGGGAAAGCTCGTCGTATCAGAGCGTGATACAGGTGTCGGGACGAGGCCGCTGACCGTCGGCGTCGAGCCCGTCACGCGGTGGGTTCGTGGGAGCAGGGGGATGTCGAGAGTGGGGGACCTGGAGTGAGCGAGCCGCTGGACGACGGCGAGCCGCCGGCAGCGCTGCGGTTGACCCCCACGGAATGGGCGATGTGGCAGGCGTTCCGCAACGGCAGCAGCTACGACCTGCGCACCGGCGATCTCGTCGAGGACGATCCGAACGGCGTCCGGCCCTGGAGCGAGCGCCGCACCGTGCGCGCCCGGATCATCGCGCTGCTGCTGCTCCACGGCCCGCCGCCGCTGCTGGGCAGGGTCGCCGCACTGCATCTGGCGGGCGCCCAGATCATCGGGCGGCTCGATCTGTCCGGCGGTTCGGTCCAGCCCTTCTTCGAGCTGCGGCACTGCCGTTTCGAGGAGGAGGTGCTGCTCGCCGAGTGCCGGCTGAGCACCGGCCGGTTCGTCGGCTGCCGCATCCCGCGGCTGGAGGCGGCCCGGGTGAGCACCGACGGTGATCTGCATCTGCCGCGCTGCACCGTCCCCGGCGGCATCCGGCTCACCGACGCGAGCATCGGCACCGACCTGATGATGAACGAGGTCACCGTCTCCGGCGGCCGACGCGGACGCGCGGTGGCCGCCGACGGGTTGACGGTCGGTCAGGACCTCCAGGCCAGCCTGCTGCTGGCCAGCGGTGAGGTGTCGATGCGCGGGGCGCGGGTGGGCGGCTCGCTCTTCATGTACGGCAGCGAGCTGAGCAACCGACGCGGCCCGTACGCCCTGCACGCCCCGCAGTTGCAGGTGGAGCGGTTCGCGCACTTCGCCGCGTTCGGACCCTCCGGAGCGCGCCACATGCTGAGCATGACGCCCCCGACCGGCACCCGCTTCCCGCAGCCGGGCCGCACCACCCCGCCGCCGCCCGTCGAGCCGCCCGACCCACTGGACCCACCGCTCCAGCACTTCCACTGCATGGGCGGGATGAAGCTGGACGACGGCCGGTTCGGCGACTCCCTGGTGCTGGACCGCGCCCGGGTGGTGCTGGAGCGCGGGCAGGAGCTGTCGTTGCGGCGGGTGCAGACGCCGGAGCTGTGCTTCACCCCGGAGCGGATCAGCCGCGGCCGGGTGGTGCTCTCCGGCGCCACCGTCGGCAACCTCGTGGACCGCGCGTCGAGTTGGCCGGTCAACGAGGGCCTGTGGATGGCCGGCTTCAGCTACGAGCATCTGATCCCGCTCGGCCCGTTCCCGCTGGAGGAACGGCTGCGGTGGGTGGCGACGGCGACCCCCGAGTACTCCGCGGAGCCCTACGAGCAGTTGGCCACCGTGCTGCGCAACAGCGGCGAGGACGCCGAGGCGCGGCGCGTGCTGTTGGCCAAGCAGCGGCGGCGGCGCGAGACCCTGCCGCTGGCCGGGAAGCTGTGGGGCTACCTCCAGGACTGGACGGTCGCCTACGGGTACAAACCCGGCCTGGCGGCCGTGTGGATGGCGGTGCTCTGGGCCTCCGGCACGCTCTATTTCGGCGCCAACAAGCCCGAGCCGCGCGGCGACGAGGGCCCGCACTGGGACGCGGCGCTCTACGCCTTCGACCTGCTGCTGCCCGTCATCGACCTCGGCCACGACTCGGCCTGGCGACCCGAGGGGCACTACCAGTGGGTCGCCGCCGGGCTGATCCTGGCCGGCTGGGTGCTGGCCACCACGGTCGCCGCCGGCACCACGCGCCTGCTGCGCAGGCAGTGAGCCGCGCCCGTACGCGCCGCGGTCGGTCCGTGCGCCCGGCGGGAGGCGGCGTGCGACAGGCGAGGGGCGGTGTGCGTCCAGCGGGAGGCGGTGCGCGTTCGGCGGGAGGCGGCGCGCGTCAGGCGCGCCCGGCGGGAGGCGGCGCCCCACCGCGGCGGTGGCGGGCCGGTGGACGCACCGCGGCGCACCACTGCCGTTAAGCTGCCCGACTGTGACGACGCACCTGCCGCTGTTTCCGCTGAACACCGTGCTCTTCCCCGGTCTTGTGATGCCGCTGAGCATCTTCGAGCCGCGGTACCGGGCGCTGGTGCGGGCGCTGCTGGAGACCTCCGAGGACGAGCCGCGGCAGTTCGGCGTCATCGGCATCCGGGAGGGGCACGAGGTCGCGCCCACCGGGTCCGGACTGCCGGACGAGGAGGACCGGCCGGCCGGTCCCGCCGACGGCTTCGGCGCCGACCCCGCCGACTCGTTCTTCTCCGTGGGCTGCGTCGCGGACGCCTCGAACATCCGGGAGCGGGAGGACGGTTCGGGGTACGAGCTGCTGGCGACCGGCACCACCCGGTTCACCCTGCGCTCGGTGGACGCGGGCGGGGAGTACCTGGTCGGTGAGGTCGAGGAGTTGCCCGAGGAGGACGGCGACGGCGCCGCGGCGCTCTCGCAGGGCGTGCTGCGTGCTTTCCGCACGTACCAGAAGCGGCTCGCGGGCGCCCACGAGCGCAGCCTCTCCGGCGAGCAGGAGCTGCCGGAGGACCCGTCGGTGATCTCCTACCTCGTCGCCGCCGCCTCCGTGCTGGACACCCCGACCAAGCAGCGGCTGCTCCAGGCGCCCGACACCGCGACCCGGCTGGCGGACGAACTGCGGCTGCTGCGCCGCGAGTCGGCGCTGCTCGGCAAGCTGCCCTCGCTCCCGGCCACCGACCTCACCCAGCAGCCGACCTCCCCCAACTGACGCCCTGCCGAGGGGAGTTCGGCACGCGGTGCGTCGGACCGGGTCGGCCGGGTCGGGCGCGTACGCGCGGTGCCTGCGGGTGGGCGCGAGGCGTACGCCGCTCCCCCGGCGCCGGCAACTCCCGGGCGGGGAGCCGGGATTACCGTGGGGTGCCCGTCACCGCGCCGTGCACCCGCCGTGCAGGCGTGCCACATCTCCGTCCGTTTCCACCGCGCACGCCCCGGGAGGGCACCGCATGGCCCGCAAGAAGACCGCAGCAGGCACTCCGGCGACCGTCGCCCTCACCCGGGCGGGGGTCGACTTCACCGTGCACGGCTACACCCACGACCCGCGCGCGGAGGACTTCCGTTCCTACGGCGAGGAGGCCGCGCAGGCGCTCGGCCTCGATCCGAGCCGGGTCTTCAAGACCCTGGTGGCCGAGGTCGACGGGAAGCTGACCGTGGCGGTGGTACCGGTCTCCGGTTCGCTGGACCTCAAGGCTCTCGCCGCCGCGGCGGGCGGCAAGCGCGCCCAGCTGGCCGAGCCGGCCGCGGCCGAGCGCGCCACCGGCTATGTGCTCGGCGGCATCTCACCGCTCGGCCAGCGCAAACGGCTGCCCGCGGTGGTGGACTCCTCCGCGCTGGACCATCCCACGATGTGCGTCTCGGCCGGACGCCGCGGGCTGGAGATCGAGCTGGCGCCCGCCGACCTGGTCGGCCTCACCGGGGCGCGCACGGCCGCCATCGGCCGCGACTGATCCGCCCAGGGACACCGGGGACACCAGGGACACCTGGGACACCTGGGAGCGCCGACGAGCGGCCGACGAGTGCCACGCGCGCCGACGCGCTCAGCCTCGCGGGACGTTCCTCGCGTTCCGGTCGGGAACGGCCGCGCCCTGCCGGGCTCGGCGCGGACGACCGGTCGCCCCGGCGGGCGCGCTCAGTACGAACGGCCGGGCCCTTCGGGTGCCTCCGGCGGACCGTACCCCCCGTACGGGCCCTGCTGGTCCGGCTGTCCGTGCCGGTGGGACCCATCGGCCTGGTCCGGGTGCCCGGGGTGGTTCGGGTGCCCGGGGTGGTCCGGGTGCCCGGCCTGGTCCGGGTGCCCGGGGTGGTTCGGGTGCTCCGGGTGCGCGCCCGGTGGGGCGTCCGCGCCCTGGTACGGCCCGTACCCGCCGGGGTGCGCTGCTGCGGCCGGGCCCGCGGCCCAACCGGTGTGGACGGGCACGGTCGGCTCCGGGTCGCGCGGGCCGAAGAGCGCGGTCACCAGCAGATGGGCCAGCAGCGCGGTCAGCGGCCAGACCAGCAGTGCGATGGTGGCGTTGAGTTCGAGCGGCCCGTCGAAGGTCTCACCGCGTCCGGCCCGCGCCGCAGCGGCGGCGAGGTCCGCGTCCGGGCCGAGCAGCGAACCCACCACACGTCCGACGAACGCGGCCAGCGCACTCCCGAGGGCGAGTCCGACGACGACGCCGATGCCGCCGCTCCGGCGGAGGAGGAAGACCAGCAGCCCGCTCAGCAGTCCGAATCCGGCGGCGAGCGCGACATAGACGCCGTCCACGCCGATCGTGTCCTCGCCCTCGGAGTTCAGCAGAAAGGCCTGCTTGCCGTCCGAGAGGTACGGGACCTGCGGGGCGAGCCACCACCAGAGCAGTCCGAGGAGCACGCCGAGGAGGGTGACCGGGACGGCGACCAGTGCGAGGTCGCGCAGCTCGCCGGGGCCGGTCGGCCCGGTGTCGTCGGCGTCGGGGGCGCCGGGCTCCGCGGCGCCTGCGGCGGCGGAGCGCTCGCCCCACGGGTCGTAGGGCTGCGACGAACCGTCTGGGGATGCTGGGGTGGGTGAACTCACCCCGCCATCGTGCCAGGCTCGCTCGTCCGACCCGCCGCGGGGGACGCCCGTACGGGGGCGGCGCTCACCGCCCGCCGGACGGCTTCCGGACGCCCGGCGCGGCGTCCGCGCACGGCTGCGGGGACCGTGCCGCGCTCGGCACGGCTCGGACGGCGGGACGCGGACGACGCGTCGCCGTTCGGCGTGCCGCGCTCAGCGGACGGCGGCCCGGCGGTACGCCCAGGCGGCCAGCACCAGGGTGACGACGCCGACGCCGGCGCTGACCGCGAGGTTGAGCAGTACGTTCGCCCAGTCCGGGTCCGGCTGGAAGGTCGCGATCATCGCCTCCACCCCGTACGTCGAGGGCAGCAGGTCCCTGGCCCACTGGAGCACCAGCGGCATCGAGGAGGCCGGCAGCACACCCAGCAGCAGCGCACCCGACATCCCCAGCTGGCCGCAGAGCGTGGCGAGTTCGGGGCGCGGCGCGAGCAGGCCCAGCAGTGCGCCGAGGCCCGCGAGCGCGGCGCCGGAGAGCGGGATCACCGCCGCCAGCACCCACAGGCCGGTCACCGGAAGCTGGAAGAGCACGCACCCGGTCACCGCGGTGACGATCACGCCGGGGACGGTGAACGAGGCGTACGCCCCGGCCGTGCCGAGCACCACCGCGGCGGGCGGTACGGGCAGCGTGGCGTAGTGGTCGAGTCCGCCCGAGGCGCGCAGGGTGCCGAAGTACTGGGCGAGCAGGTTGAGTCCGACGAAGGCCACCACCAGCACGCTGGCACCGGCGACCACCGCACCCGTCTCCTCGCTGAGACCGCCGGAGACCACACCGCGCATCAGGATCATGATCCCGACCGACTGGAAGGTGGCGACGAACAGCAGCGGGATGCGCGCCACTCGCGCCCGGGAGAGCTGCGCGCGGTAGACGGCGCCGAGCGAGGGCCACAGCCTGGCGCGGGGTGCGAGCGGCTGCTCGGGGCCCGTACCGGCGAAGCCGCCCGTGTCGCCGGAGGAGCCGGCCGCGCCGGAGGAGCCGGCCGCGCCGACGGTGCCGGAGTGCGCCGGAGCGGCGGGTGCGTCGGAGGAGTCCCGGGTGCCGGTGGGCTCGGACGGGGATGCGGCGGTCCTCGAGGAAAGAGTGGTCACGCTCTCGATCCGTACCTTCCCTGCGGTTCACGGCCCTCGGGCGGACGCTCCACCGCGTCCGCGGCGGCGGGGCGGATTGCCCCGGGTCGACCCGGCCTACACGTTCTCACATCCGCACCAGGCCCTCGCCACGGCCACCGAGCGCCAGATAGACGTCCTCCAGGCTGGGGGTGGCGAGGGTGAAGTCGTCGAGCGCCGCGAAGGCGGCACCGCCCGTGACGGCCGCGACCGCGGCGCGGGCCTCCTCGGGCGGCATGCGCAACGTCCAGCGGCGGCCCGTGCGTTGGGCGTGCTCACGCAGCGCGGCCACCTCGGGGATCTCCAGGGGCGGCTCCGAGCGCCACACCAGGTCCAGGCGCACGTCGTCGCCGACGACCGCCTTCAGTCCGCCGGGGGTGTCGCAGGCGATGACGCGGCCGTTGTCGAGCACGGCGACGCGGTCGAGCACCGCCTCGGCCTCCAGCACGTTGTGGGTGACCAGCAGCACGGTCGTACCGTGCTCCCGGCGCCTGCGGTCGATGGCGGCCCACACCGAACGCCGGGCCAGCGGGTCCATGCCGGTCGTCGGCTCGTCCAGCACCAGCAGCGGGCGGTCGCCGACCAGGGCGGCGCCCACACAGGCGAGCCGGCGCTCCCCGCCGGAGAGCCTGCGCAGCGCGCGGTCGGCGAAGGAGCCCAGACCCAGCTCCGTGATCACGGAGGAGGTCTCCGCACGGGCGTGTTCGGCGTCGCGACCGCGCAGCCGTGCGGTGGTCTCGATCGCGAGGGAGACGGTCAACTCGTCCAGTGCGGAGGACTCCTGACCGAGGTAGGCGAGCAACCGGGAGGCGCGGTCGGGGTGGCGCACCAGATCGTGGCCGAGCACCTCGATGCGTCCGGTGTCGGGCCGCAGCAGTCCGGTCAGCTGGCGCACCAGGGTCGACTTGCCGGCGCCGTTGGGGCCGAGCAGCCCGAAGACCTCACCGGCCCGGACGCTCAGATCGACGCGGTCGGTGGCACGCACGGCCTCGGTTGCGGCACGTCCACGACGCGCCCGGCGGGCCGGGTAGCTCTTCACCAGGCCGGTGACCGCCACCGCGACGGACGGCGCCGCGGGCCCTCCGGGCGAGCCGTCGGCCCTGCCGGTGTCCCGCGCGTCCTCGCTGAGTTTCTGTGCGCCGTTCTCCACGAATCACGAGGGTACGCGCCCGCGGAGGGGCGACCGTACCCGGCCTCAGCGCTGCCCCGGGCTCTCCTGCGCCGCGGCCGGGGGGTGCTCGGTGCCGGTGCGGTCGCTCACCTCGCGCCAGAAGCCGGCCCGGATCGCGTACCGGTCGTCCTCGTCGATCTGGTCGTCCTTGTGCGCGAGAAGGCCGAACCTGGCGGCGTAGCGCAGGAGTTCGCCGTCGATGCGGTGCGGGATGCGCGGGTACTGCGCGGAGAGCTGGCCGAGGTCGCCGCGGCCCCCCAGCCGGATGATCCAGCGGCCGGCGAAGACCTGGCCCACCTCGTAGGGGTCGCCGCTGACCGTGGTGATGTCCTCCTCCCGGTCCGCCCAGCGCTGCTCGGCGGTGGTGAGCTGGGCGAGGGTGGGCAGTCCGGCGACCTCCGGGGACTCCGGCGAGGCCCCGCGGTCGGACCAGCCCTTGTCCGAGGACCACCGGAGCGTGGCGGGCGAGGGCGGCGACTGGTGGGCGGCGGTGTGCCGGCCCAGCGCGGCCAGGTCCTTGGGGGTGGGGACGCCCTTGTGCTCGGTGTCGTCCTCGTCCTCCTGCACCGGCTCCGGGGCGGGCGGCGCGCCGCCGTTCTCCGCCGGGGCGGCAGGGGGCTCCGGCAGCGGCGCGGAGAGGATGGCCGCGATGTCGGGCCTGGTCGCGGGCTGCGGGGCGAGGGACCCGGCGGCGTCCTTGGCGCGCACCGCGCGGGTGATCCACATCCGGTCCAGGACGCGCCGCTCGTCCGCCTCCGCGACGAGGTCCTCGGACTGGTTGTAGTCGCCGTCCGCCGCCTGCACCGCCCACAGATGGACGGCGACGCCGTGCTCCTTGGCCGACATCAGCCCCGGCAGCAGATCGCCGTCGCCGGTGACCAGCACGATGTCCGAACAGGCGCGGTTGCGCGCCAGTTCGGTCAACTCCGCGTGCATGGCGGCGTCGACGCCCTTCTGCGCCCAACGCCCCTCACTGCGGGTGAGTGCGCCGAGGCGTACGGTCACGCGCGGCATGACCCGCAGCCGCCGGTGCTCGGGCTGCGGCACCCGGTCGGGCGCACCGTCGAACCAGTAGATCCGCAGCAGGTCGCGGCCGGTGTCGGACTCGGCCCGCTCGCGCAATCCCTGGATCAACGAGGAGTGGTCGACAGTGATCCGGGAGCGCATGGGCTCGCCCGCGAGGAGACTCGCGGCGGCGCCCAGCAGATACCCGGCGTCCACGAGGACGACGCAACGGTCCACGGTCCACCCACTTTCGTCTCACCGCACGGACCACCGGGGCGGCCAGGGCGTATTCACGTCGAGTCTGCCCGACCCTAACCGGCGTTAACTGTCGGAACTCGATCTTCGGCGTGGCGGGCCGCAGTTGGCATCCGGCCCGACCACAGCCGCACCGTACGTCCACGGCGCGACCGGAACGAACCTCACAGTCGCAGCACAGGGCGAAGTGACCGATATGCGAAGAATGATGGGTCATGCGAATCTGAACTCGGCCATAGTTCCGAGGACCCGGGAGGTCAGCATGGCCAAGAACAAGAACCGTGTGCCGCACAGACCCGAGGACCGGGCCAAGTCCACGCAGGAGCAGGGCAGAAGCTCCGAGGAGCAGGTGGAGTCCGGGCAGGGCACCGGCAAGATGGAGCGCAAGCGGCAGTCGAAGAAGTTCGGCCACAACTGATCGTCCCGTCGGCTGTCCTCGGGCGGCGTCGGCCCGCCGCCGGCAAGCGCGCCGACCCCGCGGACCGGCTCTCCCGTGCCAGCGCGGCAGGCTCGGGTGCCGGTGCGGCAGCCCTCCCCCGCGCAGCGGGTCTCCGGGCCGCGCGGGCGGGCCGGGTCGGCCGGGACGGGCGCGAGGCACCGGCCGCTGTGGGGCGGACGGCAGCGAGTGAGGGGGCTCCCCGGGCGGGGAGCCCCCTCACTCGCGCGTACGGGCCGCTGCCGGGCGGGCAGCTACCGGGCGCCGGGCCCCGTGGCCGGGCTCAGCCGGCCAGGCAGGACGGGCCGAGCAGCGCCTTGAGGTCGCCGAAGAGCGCCGGATCGGCCGTCACCCGGTGCCGGTCGAGCCGCAGCACGGTCGTCTTGCGCGTGCCCTGGAGCTTGACCCGCACCTCGGTGGCGCCCCGGTGGTGGCCGAGGACCTCGCCCAGCCGCTCCACCAGCGGCGGAGTGATCTTCACCGTGGGAATGGTGATCGTCACCGGGGCGTTGGCGGACGCCTCGCTGAGGTCGGGGATCATCAACTCCATGGCGACCAGACGCGGTACGTCCTCGCGCTTGTCCAGCCGGCCCTTGACGAAGACGACCGCGTCCTCCATCAGCTGGGTGGACACCAGCTGGTAGGTCGCGGGGAAGAACATGCAGTCGATCGAACCGGCCAGATCCTCGACGGTCGCGATGGCCCAGGCGTTGCCCTGCTTGGTCATCTTCCGCTGGAGGCCGGAGATGATGCCGCCGATGGTGACCGTCGAGCCGTCGCTGTACTCACCGCCGGTCAGCTGCGAGATACCGGCGTCGGCCTTCTCGTTGAGCACGTGCTCGATACCGAAGAGCGGGTGGTCGGAGACGTAGAGGCCGAGCATCTCCCGCTCCTGGGCGAGCAGATAGGTCTTCTCCCACTCCTCCTCGGAGAACTCCACGTCCAGACCGAAGCCGGGGCCCTCGTCCGCGGAGGCGTCGCCCATGTCGCCGAAGAGGTCGAACTGGCCCTCCGCCTCCTTGCGCTTGACCTGGACGACGTTGTCGATCATCGGCTCGAACTGCGCGCTGAGCCCCTTGCGGGTGTGGCTCATCTCGTCGAACGCGCCCGCCTTGATCAGCGACTCGACGGTGCGCTTGTTGCAGACGACGGCCTCGACCTTGTCCAGGAAGTCGGGGAAGGAGGAGTACTTCCCCTTCTCCTTGCGGCACTTGACGATGGAGTCCACGACGTTCTGGCCGACGTTGCGCACCGCGGTGAGACCGAAGACGATCGTGTCGTCGCCGCGCGGGGTGAAGTTGGCCTCGGACTCGTTGACGTCCGGGGGCAGGACCTTGATGCCCATCCGGCGGCACTCGTTGAGGTAGACGGCGGACTTGTCCTTGTCGTCGCGCACCGAGGTGAGCAGGGCCGACATGTACTCGGCCGGGTAGTTCGCCTTCAGATAGGCGGTCCAGTAGGTCACCAGGCCGTACGCCGAGGAGTGCGCCTTGTTGAACGCGTAGCCGGCGAAGGGCACCAGGACGTCCCAGACGGCCTGGATCGCCTCGTCCGAATACCCCTTGTCCCGGGCGCCCTTCTGGAAGTTGACGAACTCCTTCTCCAGCACCTCCGGCTTCTTCTTGCCCATCGCACGGCGCAGCAGGTCGGCCTGGCCGAGCGAGTAGCCGGCGAGCACCTGGGCCGCCTTCTGCACCTGCTCCTGGTACACGATGAGGCCGTAGGTGATCTCCAGGACCTCCCTCAGCGGCTCCTCCAGCTCGGGGTGGATCGGGACGATCTCCTGCTGGCCGTTCTTGCGCAGGGCGTAGTTGATGTGCGAGTTCATTCCCATGGGGCCCGGCCGGTAGAGGGCCGAAACCGCGGAAATGTCCTCGAAGTTGTCGGGCTTCATCATCCGCAGCAGCGACCGCATCGGTCCGCCGTCGAACTGGAAGACGCCGAGGGTGTCGCCGCGCTGGAGCAGCTCGTAGGTCACCGGGTCGTCGAGGGTGAGATCGAGGAGCTTGATCTCCTTGCCCTTGTTCTTCTCGATCGCCTTGACGGCGTCGTCCATGATCGTGAGGTTGCGAAGCCCCAGGAAGTCCATCTTCAGCAGGCCGAGCGACTCACAGCTCGGGTAGTCCCACTGGGTCACGACCACGCCGTCGTTCTTCGGGGAGAAGACCGGGACGTGGTCGATCAGCCGCTCGCTGGACATGATCACGCCGGCCGCGTGCACGCCCATCTGCCGCACCAGGCCCTCGATGCCGCGCGCCGCGTTGATCACCTTGGTGACGTCCGGCTCGTTCTCGTACATCGAGCGGATCTCGCCGGCCTCGCTGTAGCGCGGGTGGTCCTTGTCGGTGATGCCGGACAGCGGCAGGCCCTTGCCGAGCACGTCCGCGGGCATCGCCTTGGTGATGCGGTCGCCGACGGCGTAGGGGTAGCCGAGCACCCGCGCCGAGTCCTTGATCGCGTTCTTCGCCTTGATGGTGCCGTACGTGCCGATCATCGCGACCTTGTCGGCCCCGTACTTCTCGGTGACGTACCGGATCACCTCGCCGCGCCTGCGCTCGTCGAAGTCGATGTCGACGTCGGGCATGGACAGGCGCTCGGGGTTGAGGAAGCGCTCGAAGATCAGCCCGTGCTCGATCGGGTCGAGGTCGGTGATGCCCATCGCGTACGAGACGATCGAGCCCGCCGCCGAACCGCGGCCGGGACCCACCGCGATGCCCTGTTCCTTGGCCCACATGATGAAGTCCGCGACCACGAGGAAGTACCCCGGGAACCCCATCTCGATGATGACGCCCATCTCGTACGCCGCCTGGCGCTCCCGGTCGGCGGGGACGCCGCCGGGGTAGCGGCGGGCCATCCCGCGCTTGACCTCCTCCTGGAACCAGCTCACCTCGTCGAAACCCTCGGGCACGTCGAAGCGCGGCATGAGGTTGCGCGGCTTGAACATGCCCTCGGTGTCGATCCGGTCGGCGATCATCCGCTGGGTGTTGAGGCAGCCCTGCTGCCAGGCGTCGGAGTTGTCGATCGCGTACATCTCGGCGGCGGACTTGAGGTAGTAGCCGGAGCCGTCGAAGCTGAAGCGGTCGGGGTCGGAGAGGTTGCTGCCGGTCTGGATGCACAGCAGGGTGTCGTGCGCCGAGGACTCGTGCTCGAAGGTGTAGTGCGAGTCGTTGGTGACGACGAAGGGGGCGTCGAGCTTGCGGGCGATCTCCTCCAGCCCGGCCCGGGCCCGGCGGTCGATGTCGATGTTGTGGTCCATCAGCTCGACGAAGAAGTTCTCCTTGCCGAAGATGTCCTGGAACTCACCGGCCGCCTTCAGCGCCTCGTCCATCTGCCCGAGCCGGATACGGGTCGAGACCTCGCCCGAGGGGCAGCCGGTGGTCGCCATCAGGCCCTCGGAGTACTCCGCCAGCAGCTCGCGGTCCATGCGCGGCTTGCGGAAGAAGCCCTCCAGGCTCGCCCGGGACTGGGCCCGGAAGAGGTTGTGCAGACCGGTGAGGTTCCGCGCCCACATCGTCATGTGGGTGTACGCGCCGGCGCCGGAGACGTCGTCCCGCTTCTGGTGCGGGGCGCCCCACTTGACCGGCCGGGTGTAGCGGCGGGACTCCGGCGCGACGTACGCCTCGATGCCGACGATCGGCGTCACCCCGGCGGCGGTCGCCTGGTGGAAGAAGTCGTACGCGCCGTGGAGGTTGCCGTGGTCGGTCATGGCGATGTGGGACATCTCCATGTCGCCACATGCCTTGAACATGTCCTTCAGTCGCGCCGCGCCGTCCAGCAGCGAGTACTGAGTGTGCACGTGCAGGTGCGTGAACGGCTTGTCGGTCACGGTGCGAGCCACCTCCGGCGGGGTCGATCCTGGGCGTGGGGAAGTCTACGGCGGCCGACTGACAACACGGATTCCCGCAGGTCGGCGAGGTGTCCGGCGTCGAACGCCCGCCCGTGGACGCCCGGTTGACGGGCGCCGCCGGACGGGGGCGCGCGGCGCGTTGATCACGGTCGCGCTGCGGTGCGCTCACGGATCGGTTCTCCTCACCGGACGCTTACACCCCCGCGTGGCACACTCTCCTGCGATGGGTGCGAGAAGCGAGGGTCCGGCCCCCGGACCACAACCGGCCTTCCGGGCAGCTCGGGCCGCGGTGTTCACCGCGGTCTGCGTCACGCTGTCCGCGGGCACCCACGTACTGCTGTCCGGCGTTCCGGTGCCGCTGATCCCGCTCTGCGCGGTCGCGCTGGTGGTCTTCGCCTGCTCCTACGCGCTCGCGGGCCGCGAACGCGGCTTCTGGCCGATCGCGGCGCTCTTCCTGCCGCTCCAGCTCGCCGCGGACACGGTCTTCACCACCGGACAGCTGGCCTGCTACGGCACCGCCGGCGGGCCGGTGGTCGGACCGCTGCGCTCGATGGGCGTCCATCTCATCTGCACCGGCGGCGAGTTCGGCACCCCGTTGGCACGCCTGGCCGCCGACCAGCCGGCCGGCGCCGCTCTCGGCCACCACCCCGCGGCGCCCTGGCTGCTGCTGAGCGCCCACATCGTGGTCGGCCTGCTCGCCGCCGGTTGGCTGTGGCGGGGCGAGCAGGCGCTGCGCGAGCTGCTGGTCGCAGCCGTCGCCGAGGCCGTACAGCTGGTGAGCCCGCTCTTCCGCCTGCTCTTCGGCACGACGACGCCGACCCCGCGCAGGCACGTGGTGCGCACCGCGCACCGACCGCGCCTGTCCGGTGCTCTGCCGCTGCTGGTCCACTCCGTGGTGCGAAGGGGCCCTCCGGCGCAGTTCGCCCTCTGCGCCTGACCCCGCCCGACCGCGACCCGCGGCATCCACCCCCGTGGTGCCCGCCCCGACGCACGTCGGGCGCACCGGGGTCTTGACGCACCGCGCCCCCTCGGGCACATCCTCTGACCGGCCCTGCCGGCCACACCTTCACAAACCTCGGAGTTCTGACCATGAGCAAGCGCAACAGCCAGGAAGCCAAGCGAGTCGCACGCGAGCGGCTGCGTCTGGAGCGGGAGAAGCAGGCGAAGCGGGAGAAGGCGCGCCGGCAGCTCACCGTCGCCGCCGCGGTCGTCGGCGCCCTGGCGCTGATCGGCGGCGCGGGCTTCGCCGTCAGCCAGATGATGAAGGACGACACCAGCGAGGCCCAGAAGCACTGGGACGACGCCGAGAAGGTGGCCGAGGGCGAGAAGACCGCCGGCCGTTACACCTCCTACGAGAAGCCCGACAACACCGCGGGCAAGCAGGGCGTCGACATCGTCATCGGCGACAAGGACGCCAAGAACACGGTGACGATCTACGAGGACATGCGCTGCCCGGTCTGCGCCAGCTTCGAGCAGGCGAACGGGGAGACGGTCTCCAAGGACATCGAGGACGGCAAGTACAAGGCGGAGTACGTCTTCGGCACCTTCCTCGACGACGCCGAGGCGATCGCGGGCACCGGCTCGCGCAACGCGCTCAGCGCGCTGGGCGCCGCGCTCAACGAGAGCCCCGAGGCGTTCATGGAGCTGAAGAAGATCTTCTACTCCAAGGACAAGCACCCCGAGGAGCGCAGCGACGACTTCGGCGACGACGAGAACCTGATCGAGCTGGCCCAGGGCGTCGAGGAGCTGAAGGGCAACAAGGCCTTCGAGAAGGCCGTCAAGAACGGCACCTACGACCCGTGGGCCGTCAACATGGACAAGAAGTTCGAGGCGGCCAAGGACGTCACCGGCACGCCGTCGCTCAAGGTGAACGGCAAGAAGATCGAGACCGGTCAGGGCACTGCCCCGATGGCGCCGCAGCAGTTCGAGCAGATGGTCCACGGCGCGCTGGAGAAGTAACCGAAGGTGTGTTGACTCGGCCCGCGCAGACCGCCCTCCGCGGTGTGCGCGGGCCGAATCCGGTGGCGCGCACGCCGGCTCGGGCCGTCCCTCGGGGTGCCGCGCGGTGGGCGGGTGCGGCAGGTCTCGGCGGGGGCAACGGCCCGCCGGGGCACGGGGGTCAGGCCACGGCCCGCTCCAGTGCGCACTTCTCCTGTATCCCCTTGGGGCCCTTCTTCAGACAGACCTTGATCGTCACCGGCGTCCCCTCGGGGATGTCGAAGCTCTGGCGTGCGCAGGAGTTCCCGGCGCCGTTGCTGTCCTCGGTCAGAGTGTGGTGGCTGCCCTTGAGATCGGTCCACAGCAGCCGTCCGACCACCCGTCGTCCGTCGGCCTTCAGATCGCACACCCGGAGACTGTCGCCGTGGTGGACGAAGGTGGCGCTGCCCGCCGAGTCCGAGGTGCGGACGGTGACGTCGCGCTTGGCCGGCGCGGAGTGCGCGGGGGCGCTCAACGCTCCGAGAAGCGCGGCCCCGAGCGCGCAGACCGTCGCCGTACGACGTGTTCCACGATTCATCTCGTTCCCCTCCGCGGCCCGGGGAAGTGGTGCGCCACCTCTGCCGCGGGCCGCCCCGCTCACCGGCGTCCCACCGGTCGGCGCCGGACAGGTCGGTTCCGGCCTGCGGCAACGATACAGGTGCCCTCTCCTGCCGAATTGCCGGATTCCGCACCGCGCCACGCCACTTCCCCGCGCCACTTCCCCGCGCCGCGGACGGGCCCGTTCTGCGCTCCTCGGAGGGGCGCCGCCCGGACCCGTACCGCGCACGCCGCAGGTCGAACCCCGAACGCCGCTCCGCGAACCGGGAGTTGAAGGCCCGGTGAATCCCGGCCCGGCCGGGACAGGCGCCCTACCCGCCGGTCACCAACCGCCATAGTCTTCCGCCATGACGCCGAACGGGGACCACCACAAGCGCTCGGACAGATCTTCAACACCTCGCCGCCGTACGGTGGTTGCCGCCGCTGCCGGCGCGGGCGGGCTCGCGCTCGTCCCGCTCGCCGCACGTGCGGCGGAGCGCGGGAGCGGCCCGGACGGCACCGGGAGCGAGGAGGCGCCCGCCTTCCTGCACGGCACCGCCTCCGGCGATCCGCTGCCCGACGGCGTGCTGCTGTGGACGCGGCTGACCCCCTCCCCCGACGCGGTGCCCGGCTCCGGCAAGGGCGAGGCGACCCCCGTGCGCTGGCAGGTCGCGCAGGACAGCGGCTTCAGCAACGTCGTCGCCGAGGGCAGCATCACCACCGACGCGGCCACCGACCACACCGTCAAGGCCGATGTGCGCGGTCTGCAGCCCGACACCGCGTACCACTACCGCTTCACCGCCGCCGGCGTGCACTCCCCCGCCGGCCGCACCCGTACCGCCCCTGCCGACGACGCCGCCGCCGATCGGCTCAGCTTCGGCGTGGTCTCCTGCTCCAACTGGGAGGCGGGCCACTTCTCGGCCTACCGCCACCTCGCCGAGCGCACCGACCTCACCGCGGTGCTGCACCTGGGCGACTACCTGTACGAGTACGCCACCGGCGAGTACGGCACCCGCGGCACCGTCGTGCGCCCCCACGAGCCCGCCCACGAGATGGTCTCCCTCGCCGACTACCGGACAAGGCACGGGCAGTACAAGACCGACCCGCATCTGCGGGCGCTGCACGCCGCGCACCCGGTCATCGCGATCTGGGACGACCATGAGTTCGCCAACGACGCCTGGTCGGGCGGCGCGCAGAACCACCAGCCCGAGGAGGAGGGCGAGTGGAGCAGACGCGTGTCGGCGGCCAAGCAGGCGTACTTCGAGTGGATGCCGGTACGCCCCTCGGTCAGCGGCACCACCTACCGCCGGCTGCGCTTCGGCACCCTCGCCGATCTGCACCTGCTGGATCTGCGCTCCTTCCGCGACCAGCAGGTCGGCATCGGTGACGGCGACGCCGACTCACCGGAGCGCACACTCACCGGCGGGGCCCAACTGGACTGGCTCAAGACGGGACTTGCCACTCCCGGCGCGCGATGGCGGATGATCGGCACCTCGGTGATGATCTCGCCGCTCGCCTTCGGCTCGCTGCCCGCCTTCCTGCTCAAGCCGCTGCTTGAACTCATCGGCCTTCCCGAGGGCGGGCTCTCGATCTTCCCCGACCAGTGGGACGGCTACACCCACGACCGCCGCGAGCTGCTGGACCATCTCAAGGCGAAGAACGTGGACAACGCCGTCTTTCTGACCGGCGACATCCACATGGCCTGGGCCAACGAGGTCCCCGAGCACGCCGCCACCTATCCGCTCTCGCGCAGCGCGGCCACCGAGTTCGTGGTGACCTCGGTGAGTTCGGACAACCTCGACGACTATCTGCGGGCGAAGGAGGGCACCATCTCGCCGATCGTCGCCACCGCACTGCGCGCGGCGAACCGGCACGCCAAGTGGGTCGAGTCCGACCAGCACGGCTACGGCGTCTTCCACCTCGACTCCGCGCACGCGCAGATGGACTACTACGCCGTCTCCGACAAGACCGACCCCCACGCCACCAGCCGGCACGTCCGCTCCTACCGCACCGCCGCGGGCACCCGGAAGCTGGAGCGGGTCGACGACCCGGTCCGCTGAGCGCCCGTACGCCCGGGTCGGGCGGCCGGCGGCACGCGCGTCGGGGCACACGGCACGGGCGTCCGGGCACGGCCGGCAGTGCGCGGCCGGCAGTGCCCGGTCCGCTGACCGCCCGGCGCACCGGGACCGTACGGGTCCGCCGGGCCGGGTACGGTCCGACCACCGCGGGCCCGGGCCGTACGGCTCAGAACCACGTCCACCAGAACGCCGCCCGGTAGAACACCGGCAGCGGCATCGCGGTCAGCAGCGCGGAGACCGCGACGACGACGAACAGCACCAGCACCTCGGCCCGTGCGGGCGCGGCCACGGCCACCGGGCCGGCCTGTCCGCGCAGCCGCCGGCGGGCCAGCACCGCCAGCACCGCGACCACGGCCACCAGCAGCACTTTCGCCAGCAGCACCCGCCCGTAGGCGGTGGTGAGCAGGTCGTCCGGCGGCAGCCTGCGCGCGGCGCTGACCACTCCCGTGACGGTGAGCGCCGCGAACAGCACCAGCGCGACCCGCGAGTACGCGCCGAGCAGGGCCGTGCCGCGGGCGGGGGCCGCGCGGCGCCAGGCGTACAACACCCGCAGCACGTACAGCAGTCCGCCGGTCCAGAGTGCCGCGCAGACGAGGTGGACGAGGGTGAGCGCGCTGCCGAACAGCGGGCTGTGGACCTCGGGATGAGCCCGCAGCGCCTCCGCGACGACCACCGCGAACAGCGGCAGCGCGGCCAGCCCCGGACGTCGGCCGCCGGCGCACAGCGCGGCGGCCAGGAAGCCGTTGACCGTGATCAGCGCGAGCGCACCGTCCCGGGTGCCGTACAGGCCGCCGACGTCCATCCGGGACAGGTCGAGTGTCACCAGGTTGCCGGTCGAGACGATCAGGGCGAGGCCCAGGGCCGCGAGGAAGCCGACCACCGCCGCTCCGGTCGCCCAACTCCCGGGCGCCGCGGGCTCGTCGGACTTCGTCGGCGTCAGCCGGCGCACCAGCAGCAGCCCGAACAGCTCCCCGGCGTGGACGCACAGCGCGCCGAGCATCAGCGCCCGCAGCGCGGTGACGACCGCCGAGCCGGGCGCCGTGCCCTCCCCCGTGCCGTCCAGCGCGAGCTGCGGGCCGAGCAGCGGCACCAGCAGCGCCACTGCCGTCAGCACGAGTACGGCGGCGGCGCGGCGGCGCGCCGGGCCCTCGCCGCCGGTCGGTTCGGAGGTGGGTGTCGCAGGCGTCATCTCTGGTCTCTGCTCGCGTGATCTGTGCTCGCGGTGATCTCTGCTCACATGGTCTGTGCTCGCACGGTCCGTGCCCGCGAGGTCCGCTGCCCGCTGCCGGCGGGCCGCAGGGTGTACGGGCGCGGGGTGTGCGAGCACAGGACGTACGGAAGGGGCGGGCCCGATCCGGTCATACATGTTTCTACCGCATCAACTCCGGGGCGTGGTCCGTCGTTCGGGTCTGACCGGGCCCGGGAGCGGTCTCCGCCGCGCGCAGCCGCACGGTGCGGCAGCGGGTGCCCGCACGCTGCGGCGGCCGGGGACAGCGCGGCAGATGCTCGCGCCGGACACCGTGAACCCCGCGACGATCCGAACGGCGGGCCCCTACGACGGCATTCGACCCGGATGGGGCCTACGCTTCATCCCATGAGTGGGGGCAGCGCGGGCCGGCGCGTCGACGGCCGTTTCGAACTGTTGGAACCTCTGGGCAGCGGGGGTATGGGGACGGTCTGGCGCGCCCGTGACCACGCGCTGGAGCGCGAAGTCGCGCTGAAGGAGGTGCGTGCGCCCTCCCCCTCCGCGCTCGGAGACGAGGACACCGCCTCCCGCAAACTCCGGGAGCGGGTGCTGCGCGAGGCCAGGGCGCTGGCACGGATCAACCACCCCGGCGTGGTGACGATCCATCACATCGTCGACCAACAGCCGCACCCCTGGCTGGTGATGGAGCTGGTCCCCGGCGACAACCTGCACGAGCGCCTGGCCCACGGCCCGTTGGCGCCGGCCGTCGCGGCCCGGATCGGGCGCGAGGTCCTCGGCGCGCTCCGTGCGGCGCACGCCGCGGGCATCCACCACCGGGACGTCAAACCGGCCAACGTGCTGCTGCGCGCGGACGGCAGCGCCGTGCTGACCGACTTCGGCATCGCGGCGGTGCAGGGTTCCACCTCGGTCACCGCGACCGGCGAACTCGTCGGCTCGCCCGAGTACATCGCCCCCGAACGCATCCGCTCGGCCGCCGACCACCCGGCCGCCGACCTCTGGTCGCTCGGCATGCTCCTCTACATCGCCACCGAGGGCCACAGCCCGCTGCGGCGGGAGACCGCACTGGCGACCCTGGCCGCGGTGCTCGACGAGCCGGTGCCCCCGCCCGTCCGCTCCGGACCGCTCACCCCGGTCCTGAACGCGCTGCTGGTGCGCGACCCGTCCGCCCGCCCGGACGCGGCCCGCCTCGACGCGATGCTGGAGTACGCGCTCCGCGACGCCCCGGCCGAGGCCCCCGCGCCCCGTACCCCCGGCGGCGTGCCCGTCCCTCCCGCGCCACCTTCGCGCCCGGGCCCCGCGGCGCCCCCGAACGCCCCGACCGTCGGCTCCTTCCCCGCTCACCCGCCGGCGACCCCCGCGACCCCACCGGGCACGCCGACCCCTCCGAACACGCAACCGCCGGTACCGGGTCCGGCCACCGTCGCCACCGCCCCGCCCGGCTCGGCCCCGCCGGGCTCCAAGGGACGCAACCGCCGGGCGCTGGTCGCCGGGACCGCGGTCGGCGCGCTGCTGCTGGGCGGCGGCATCATCGCCGCCGTACAGCTGACGGGCGGTGACCGCGACGGCAGGGCCGCGACCGGCGAAACCGGCAGCACCACCCCCGGCGACGCGGACAAGTCCCCCGACAGCGGCGCCGATCGCGCCGACGATCCCTCCGACGGCCCGGCCGACCGCAAGCCCGAGGAGGGCGGGGAAGAGCCCGAGGAGGAACCCACCGAGGCGCCGGCCACCGGTACCGAGGAAGCGCCCCCGACTCCGACCCCCGACCGGCCGGACAAGCCGTCCGGCTGGGTGGCCCAGCTCTTCTCCGAACCCGTCTCCACCGGGATCGCGACCCGCGACCGGCGGCTGGCCGCCGTACGGAAGTCGGTGCCGCAGGCGCAGGTGCTGCGCAGCGACGACCACGCCTCGCTCAATCCGGGCTACTGGGTGATCTACGCACCCGGTCCGTTCTCCGACGGCAAGGCGGCCGTGGCCTTCTGCGCGTCCAAGGGACGCACCGGCTCCGGCGACTGCGTCGGCCGCTACCTCAGCGACGCCGCCGCCGACCGCGTCTACGTGTGCCACCCGCAGGGCGGCGGCAGCGGCCGGTGCACCCGCTCCTGACCGAAGCCCGCGGATGCTCTCGGCACCCGTCGGCTCTCCGTCCCCGAAAGCCGTCGCCTCCCGGGGACGCCCGAAACCGGGCATCCGCGGGAGGCGTCGGTCCGGACAGGTCCTACCCGCCGACCTCGGCGACGAAGTCCAGCGCGCAGCGCCAGGCCCGCTCGGCGGCCTCCTCGTCCCAGTCGGGCAGTCCGCGGTCGGTGAAGAGGTGGCCGGCGCCGCGGTAGTGGTGGACCTCGACCTCGGCGCCCGCCTGCCGCATCTGCAGGTACCAGCTGCTCAGCCAGTCGTGCGACTCGAAGGGGTCCGGATCCGCGACGTGCAGCTGCACCGGAAGCTCGTCCACGCTGGTGTCCTCCGCGAGGTCGGAGGTGCCGTGCAGCAGCAGGAGCCCGCGGGCGTTGCGGTCGGCGGTCGCCAGGGTCTGGGCGACCGCGGCGCCGAGCGAGAACCCGGCGTACACCACTCCGCGCTCGGAGAGCGGGGCGGTCGCGGCGACGGCGCGGCGCAGCAGCTCCTCCCGGCCGATCGCCTCGGTCAGCTCCCGGCCCTCCTCCACGGTGTCCGCGACCTTCCCCTCGTACAGGTCCGGGACCTCCACCTCGTGGCCGGCCGCGCGCAGGCGCTCGGCGGCCTCCTCGACCGCGGGCCCGTACCCGTGGACGGAGTGGAACAGCACAACGGTGGCCACGGTGTCACTTCCTTCACATCTCCCGCCCGGGGCCGCCCGGGACGTCCGGCGGCCCATCCTGCCAGGTACGGTCTGTGGTGCCCGAAATCCACTGAGGAGTCGAAAACACCATGGAATACGTGCTGCGGCCAGCCATTGTTTTCGGCGGCGCTCTCGTAGTCGCCTGGATCATCGCCTGGGCCGTGGACCGCGCCCTGATACGAGTCGACCGCCGACACCCCGAGACCCCGATGTGGGGTCTGCTGCGGGGCATCCGGGTACCGCTCCAGGCGGTCCTGTTCGTCGCCCTCGTCAGAGGCTTCTTCGACAGCACCGAGCTGGTGCGGGACGACCGCGAGTCGGCCCAGCTGTGGCTGGCGGTGATCATGATCGGCGCCTCCGCCTGGCTGGCGATGCGGGTGCTGGGCGCGGTGGTCGAGACCGTCTCCGCGCGCTACGCGGGTGTGGCCGACGACGCCGCCAGGGCACGTCGGGTGCGTACCCAACTCACGCTCATCCAGCGGCTGCTGACGGCCGTGGTGTGGGTGATCGCCGGCGCCGCGATGCTGCTCCAGTTCGACGCGATGAAGACGTTCGGCACCTCGATGCTCGCCTCGGCCGGCGTGCTCGGCATCGTCGCCGGCATCGCCGCGCAGTCCACCCTGGGCAACCTCTTCGCCGGCCTCTCGATCGCCTTCGGCGACATGGTGCGCATCGGCGACACCGTCATCGTGGACGGCGAGTACGGCACCGTCGACGAGATCACCGTCTCCTACCTGGTGGTGCTCACCTGGGACGAGCGGCGCATCACCATGCCGGTCTCGTACTTCACCAGCAAGCCCTTCGAGAACTGGTCGCGCGGCGCCTCGCAGCTCACCGGCACCGTCTACCTCCAGCTGGACCACACCGCGCCCATCGCCGAACTCCGCGCCAAGACCGAGGAGTTCGTGCGCGGCAGCGACTACTGGGACGGACGGCGCTGGAGCCTGATGGTCACCGACTCCACCCCCACCACGATCGAGGTGCGCGCCGCGATGACCGCCCGCACCCCCGACGACGTGTGGATGCTCCGCTGCGAGCTGCGCGAGGCCCTGCTCAGCTGGCTCCAGGAGAAGCACCCCCAGGCGCTGCCGAAGATCCGCACCGCCGCCGAACCGACCCAGCCCCAGCCGGAGTTCAAGAGCCTCTGACGCACGCGGGCCGGGCACGGGGCCGGTGCGCGCCCGGCAGAACGCACTCCGCACGCCCTGCGCTCACACTCCGCACCTCCGGAGCGGAGCGCCGAGCACGGACGGCGGCCCCGGCAGCCGGCGACGTCAGGAGCTCTCGGCCCGGACCCGCTCCAACGCCTGCTGCAGGTCCTCGGAGTACTCGGTCCCGAACTCCACCCAGCGCCCGTCCGAGGGGTGCTCGAAACCCAGCCGCACCGCGTGCAGCCACTGCCGGCCGAGCCCCAGCCGCTTGGCCAGCGTCGGGTCCGCCCCGTACGTGAGGTCGCCGACACAGGGGTGCCGGTGCGCGGACATGTGGACCCGGATCTGGTGCGTACGGCCCGTCTCCA
The DNA here is from genome assembly GCF_023072595.1 of Streptomyces sp. XM4193. GTDB lineage: Bacteria > Actinomycetota > Actinomycetes > Streptomycetales > Streptomycetaceae > Streptomyces. Next base: position 689,774 of record NZ_JALLGK010000002.1, on the reverse strand, counting down.
GCTTGATGTCGAGCAGGCTGGCCGCCCGGAACGCCTCGACCAGGTCGTAGTGCGTCACCGAGGGCTTGCCCTGCGAGGTGACGGCCCACTTGTAGTCGTGCTGGGGGTGGCGGCCGATCGGGGCGTCGATGGTGCCGCTCATCGGGTCGGGGTGGCCCTGCACGAGCGCGTGGTAGCGCTTGTCGACGGTGCGCTCCCGGAACTGCTGTTTGAGCCTGGTGTACGCCCGCTCCGACTTCGCCACCACCATCAGTCCGGAGGTGCCGACGTCCAGCCGGTGCACGATGCCCTGCCGCTCGGCCGCGCCGGAGGTGGTGATGGTGTACCCGGCCGCGGCCAGACCGCCGATCACCGTGGTCCCGGTCCACCCCGGGCTGGGATGGGCCGCGACGCCGACGGGCTTGTCGATGACGACGATGTCCTCGTCGTCGTGCACGATCTCCATGCCGTCCACCGGCTCGGCGACGATCTGCACCGGGCCGGGCGCCGCGGGGATCTCCACCTCGAGCCACGAGCCGCCGACCACCCGGTCCGACTTGCCGGCCTCGCTGCCGTCCAGCCGCACCTTTCCGTCGGCGGCCAGTTCGGCGGCCTTGGTGCGGGAGAAGCCGAACATCCGGGCGAGAGCCGCGTCGACCCGTTCGCCCTCCAGTCCGTCGGGAACGGGCAGGGTACGGAGCTCGGAGGAGCCGGGAGAGGGCGCAGAAGCTGGGTTGGTCACCCGACCGAGTATGACGGACCGCTCGCACCGCCCGAGCCCGCCCCCCGACCGCCGGACCCGGGTCGCCGGGCTCGGCTCGCCGGCCGCCCGGACGCCTTCGCCTCAGTTGCGGTGGACGGTCCCGTCCGGGTCGAGTCCGCGGAAGGAGAGGATCACGATGAGGATGCCGCCGCAGACGATCGCGGAGTCGGCGAGGTTGAAGACCGCGAAGTTCTCGGGGGCGATGAAGTCGACGACCGCGCCCTCGAAGACACCGGGCGAGCGGAAGATGCGGTCCGTCAGATTGCCCATTGCGCCGCCGAGCAGCATGCCGAGCGCGATCGCCCACGGCGTGCTGTAGAGCTTGCGCGCCAGCCGGAGGATGACCACCACGACCGCTGCCGCGATCACCGTGAGCACCACGGTCAGCGCCTCGCCGACGCCGAAGGCGGCACCCGGGTTGCGCACCACGTAGAACTGGAGCAGCGTGCCGACCACCTCGATGGGCGGCTCGTGCTCCAGCTTCGCGACCACCACGAGCTTGCTGGCCAGGTCGAGCGCGTACGCCAGGGCTGCGACCACCAGGAGGACGGCGACCCGCCGCTTGCCCCTCGGCCGCTCCTCGCGGCCAGACTCCTCGGCGCCCTCGGCCGCGTCGGCGTCGCCGCTCTTGCGCTCTGGTGCTTCGTCGATGGCCTGCTCCGCCTCTGATGTCACGGGATGAGCGTACGACACGCCCCGGCGGACGCGGTCAGCGGCGTTCCTGCCGCTGCTTGCACTCCACGCACAGGGTCGCCCGCGGAAACGCCTGCATCCTGGCCTTGCCGATGGCCTTGCCGCAGCTCTCGCACAGGCCGTACGTGCCGGCGTCCATCCGCTCCAGCGCACGCTCGATCTGGTACAGCATCTCGCGGGCGTTGCCGGCGAGGGCGAGCTCGTGCTCCCTGGTGATGTTCTTGCTGCCGGTGTCGGCCTGGTCGTCCCCGGCGCCGTCCCCGGAGTTCTGCATCAGCCCGGCGAGCGCCTCCTCGGACGCGGCGATCTCACTGCGGCGCAGGCCGGCCTCGTCCTGGAGCTCCTTGCGCGCCTCCTCGACCTCCTCGGCAGTCCACGGGTCCTCCCCGGTGCGCACGGCGAGTTCGCCGGGAGCGACCGTGGTGCCGCGGGCCTGCGGCACCGCCGAAGGCTTCTGGGTCGTGGTCTTCTTCGCAGCCACCGTCCGGGCTCCTGTCTGCTGTGCGTCCGCCCGCTCGGCGGTCGCGCGCTTGGCGGTCTTCTTGGTCGCGGGCTTCTTGGCGGGGGTCTTCTCGGCGGCCTTCTTCGCTGCCGTCTTCTTCGCAGGCGGCTTCTCGGCCGTCGCCTTCTTCGCTGCCGCCTTCTTCGCCTCGACCTTCTTGGCCGTGGTCTTCTTCGCCGTGGTCTTCTTCGCGCTGGTCTTCTCGGCCGCGGCCTTCTTCGCGGGTGCCTTCTGCGTCGTCTTCCGCCCGGGGGCGGACGAGTCCGCCTCGTTCGGGACCTGCCCGGAATCCCTGGTGGAATCGTCTGCAGCGCTCCGGTGCTCCTGCTCGGCCCCGCCCTCCGCCGTCGTCCTCGCGGCGGATCTGCCTGAAGTCATGGCCGCGACCCCTTAACACAGTGTGATCTAGCGGGCAAACGTGTCGAGAACGATAAAGAGACCCCAATCTTCTCGCAAAGGGGCACGCCGGACAAAAGCCCCACCGAGCGTTGTGCTGCCTGGGCCCGCGTTGGCGTTGTGCCCCTCCGAACGCCGTGGAAACCGTTCGCAGGCGCTCCCGTGCGCCCCGTACACTGGCTGGCAGCGAACGGCAGGGATGGGGACGAGTAGCGTCCGTACGCGGCCAAGAGCGACCCGGGGACGGTGGAAGCCCGGGGGCAGGCGCGGCGCGAAGATCACCCCGGAGCCGCCGGAAGAAAGCTCCCCGAGCGAGTAGACCCGGCACGCTGGCCCCAATGAGAGGGCGGCAGGGAGCAGGTCTTCCGCCGCCAAGGAGGGTGGTACCGCGGGATGCGCCGCACGGCGGGCGTCTCGTCCCTCTGACGGAAGTGGTCATGTCCGCCGGAGGAACACCAGATGAGCCCGACTCCGCTGTACCGCCAGGTGCCCGCGCAGGTCAGTCTGCCCGAGGTCGAGCACGCCGTGCTGGACTTCTGGCGCGAGCAGAAGATCTTCAACCGCTCCCTGGAGCAGTCCCGGGGCCGCCCCGAGTGGGTGTTCTACGAGGGCCCGCCGACCGCGAACGGCATGCCGGGCGCCCACCACATCGAGGCCCGCGTCTTCAAGGACGTCTTCCCCCGGTTCCGTACGATGCGCGGCTACCACGTCGCCCGCAAGGCCGGCTGGGACTGCCACGGGCTGCCCGTCGAGCTCGCCGTCGAGAAGGAGCTCGGCTTCAACGGCAAGCAGGACATCGAGGCGTTCGGCATCGCCGAGTTCAACGACAAGTGCCGCGAGTCCGTCACCCGGCACACCGACGCCTTCAGCGCGCTCACCGAGCGCATGGGCTACTGGGTCGACCTGGACGACGCCTACCGCACGATGGACCCGCAGTACATCGAGTCCGTCTGGTGGTCGCTCCAGCAGATCTTCGACAAGGGCCTGCTGGTGCAGGACCACCGCGTCGCCCCGTGGTGCCCGCGCTGCGGCACCGGCCTGTCCGACCACGAGTTGGCGCAGGGGTACGAGACGGTGGTGGACCCGTCGGTGTACGTGCGGTTCCCGCTGACCGCCGGCCCGCTCGCCGGCCGCGCCGCCCTGCTGGTCTGGACGACCACCCCCTGGACGCTGGTCTCCAACACCGCGGTCGCCGTCCACCCCGAGGTCACCTACGTCGTCGCCACCGACGGCGAGGAGCACCTGGTCGTCGCCGAGCCGCTGCTGGAGAAGGCGCTGGGCGAGGGCTGGGAGGCCACCGGCGAGCGGTTCACCGGCGCCGAGATGGAGCGCTGGACGTACGAGCGCCCCTTCGATCTGGTCACCATCGAGAACGCGCACTACGTCGTCAACGCCGACTACGTCACCACCGAGGACGGCACCGGGCTCGTCCACCAGTCCCCCGCCTTCGGCGAGGACGACCTCAAGGTCTGCCGCTCCTACGGCCTGCCGGTGGTCAACCCGGTCCGGCCCGACGGCACCTTCGAGACCGAAGTCCCCCTGGTGGGAGGGAAGTTCTTCAAGAAGGCCGACGAGGTCCTGGTCGCCGACCTGGAGTCCCGCGGCAAGCTCTTCCGCCACCTCGCGTACGAGCACAGCTACCCGCACTGCTGGCGCTGCCACACCGCGCTGCTCTACTACGCGCAGCCGTCCTGGTACATCCGCACCACGCAGATCAAGGACGCCCTGCTCCGGGAGAACGAGCGCACCAACTGGTTCCCCGACTCCGTCAAGCACGGCCGTTTCGGCGACTGGCTCGGCAACAACATCGACTGGGCGCTCTCCCGCAACCGCTACTGGGGCACCCCGCTGCCCATCTGGCGCTGCTCCGAGGGCCACCTCACCTGCGTCGGCTCGCTCGCCCAGCTCTCCGAGCTGACCGGCACCGACCAGAGCGGCCTGGACCCGCACCGCCCCTACATCGACGCGGTCATCTTCCCCTGCACCGACGAGGGCTGCCCCCTCACCGCCGAGCGGGTGCCCGAGGTCATCGACGCCTGGTACGACTCCGGTTCGGTGCCTTTCGCTCAGTGGGGCTACCCGTACCGCAACAAGGAGGTGTTCGAGCAGCGCTACCCCGCGCAGTTCATCTCCGAGGCGATCGACCAGACCCGCGGGTGGTTCTACACCCTGATGGCCGTCGGCACCCTCGTCTTCGACCGCTCCTCGTACGAGAACGTCGTCTGCCTCGGCCACATCCTCGCCGAGGACGGCCGCAAGATGTCCAAGCACCTGGGCAACACCCTGGAGCCGATCCCGCTGATGGAGCGTCACGGTGCGGACGCGGTGCGGTGGTTCATGGCCGCCGGCGGCTCCCCCTGGGCCGCGCGCCGGGTGGGCCACGGCACCATCCAGGAAGTTGTCCGAAAGACGCTCCTCACCTACTGGAACACGGTCGCCTTCCAGGCCCTGTACGCCCGTACCTCCGAGTGGGCGCCGAGCGGCACCGACCCCGCCGAGGCGGACCGGCCGCTGCTCGACCGCTGGTTGCTCAGCGAGCTGCACGCGCTGGTCGACCTGGTCACCCAGGCCATGGAGAACTACGACACCCAGCGCGCCGGCAAGCTGCTGTCGACCTTCGTCGACGACCTCTCCAACTGGTACGTGCGCCGCTCCCGCCGCCGCTTCTGGCAGGGCGACCCGGCCGCGCTGCGCACCCTGCACGACGTGCTGGAGACGGTCACCCGGCTCATGGCGCCGCTGGTCCCGTTCATCTCCGAGCGCGTCTGGCAGGACCTGGTGGTCCCGGTGACGCCCGGCTGCCCGGAGTCGGTGCACCTGGCGCAGTGGCCGGACGCCGACACCGGGGCGATCGACGCCCAGTTGTCCGCGGACATGCTCCTGGTGCGGCGGCTCGTCGAGCTCGGCCGGGCCACCCGCGCCGAATCGGGAGTGAAGACCCGTCAGCCGCTCTCCCGCGCGCTCGTGGCGGCGCAGGGCTTCGAGCTGCTGGACGACGATCTACGCGCCCAGATCGCCGAGGAGCTGAACGTCAGCCACCTCGCCTCCCTCTCGGAGGTGGGCGGCTCCCTCGTCGACACCACGGCGAAGGCCAACTTCCGTGCGCTGGGCCGCCGGTTCGGCAAGGGCACCCAGCCGGTCGCCAAGGCGATCGCCTCGGCCGACGCGGCTGAGCTGTCGGCGGCGCTGCGTGCCGGCACGGCCACGGTCGAGGTCGAGGGCGAGAGCGTGGTGCTCTCCCCCGAGGAGGTCATCATCACCGAGACGCCGCGCGAGGGCTGGTCGGTCGCCTCCGACACCGGCGCCACCGTCGCCCTCGATCTGGAGATCACCGCGGAGCTGCGCAGGGCCGGTCTGGCGCGCGATGTGATCCGGCTGGTCCAGGAGGCCCGGAAGAACTCCGGCCTCGAAGTGGCGGACCGGATCGCGCTGCGCTGGCGCACGGAGGACGCGGAGCTGGTCACCGCACTCACCGACCACGCCGCCCTGATCGCCAACGAGGTCCTCGCCGAGGAGCTCGCCGCGCAGGAGCCGGACGGGTCGTTCGGCGACGCCTTCACGGACGAGGCCCTCGGCCTCACCTTCTGGCTGCGCAGGATCTGATCCGAACAACGGGAGGGGCCGATCGCATGGATGCGGTCGGCCCCTCCCCCGTCCCGGTGGTCCGGGCACGCGGAAGGGGCCGGCCCTGATGGGCCGGCCCCTTCCTGATATGCCGATCGCGGCCGTCCTCGGACGGCTCCGCTCAGCTGTCGTCCTCGTCGATCAGGAAGCCCCGCATGGGAGACGGAGCCTGCTGCATCGGCTGCGGACCCTGCGGTCGCACCGGAGCCATCGGCTGGGTCATCGCAGGAGACATCTGCTGCTGACCGCCGTAGGTCTGGTTGCCGCCCTGGGTGTGGCTGCCGTGGCCGGAGGCCGGGCTGCTGCCCATCGGGCTGTTGCCGCCCATCGACTGGTGGCCGCCCATGGTCCCGCCGCCACCGGCCGCCGTCGCTCCGGCGGACGCCATCGAGGGCGATGCCGGGAGCGAGGGAGCCTGCGGTGAACGCGGCGGCGCCAGCGAGTCGTCGGCCTGGCTCTCCAGCTGGCGCAGCTGGCTCTCCAGGTACGACTTCAGACGGGTGCGGTACTCGCGCTCGAAGCCCCGAAGGTCCTCGACCTTGCGCTCGAGAGTGGCACGGGCCGACTCCAGCGAGCCCATGGCCACGCGGTGCTTCTCCTGCGCGTCCCGCTCCAGGGCGTCCGCCTTGGCACGGGCGTCCCGCTCCAGACCCTCGGCGCGGCTGCGGGCCTCACCGACGATCTTGTTGGCCTCGGAACGGGCCTCCGCGATGGCCTGGTCGGCCGTCTGCTGAGCGAGCGAGAGAACCCGCGCGGCGCTGTCGTTGTTCTGACCGCCACCGCCCATCTGCTGCGGCGGGCCGCCCATCTGCTGCGGGGGACCGCCCATGGGACCGCCCTGACCCATCGGGCCGGGACCGCCGTGCGGGGGACCCTGCTGGCCACCGGGGCCTGCGGGCAACTGCGGTGCACCGCCGGGCAGTTGCGGCGGGCCGCCCATCTGCTGCTGCCCGGGGGGCACCGGCTGCGGTCCGGATATGGCGGCAGGCACAGGTGCGCCCTGCTGCGGGCGGTCCTGCGGCTCCTGCTGCTGCTTCCGCATGTTCTGCTGGTTCTGTGCGGCAGCCCGGGTCGCTGCGGCCAGCTTGGCGCGCAGGTCCTCGTTCTCCCGGAGCAGACGGGTCAGCTCTGATTCCACCTCGTCCAGGAAGGCATCGACCTCGTCCTCGTCGTAGCCTTCGCGCAGACGGACGGTCGTGAACTGTTTGTTCCGCACGTCCTCGGGGGTCAGCGGCATCTCTTCACCTCAACGTAGGTCATCGGCATATCGGCAAGACCGTACTCGTTCACACGCTCGCCACGATGCTCATTGCGATGTAAACGATGATCATCAGTACGAAGAAGGACAGGTCGAGCGCCACACCCCCGAAGCGTAGCGGCGGGATGAACCGCCGCAGCAGCTTCAGTGGCGGATCGGTGACAGTGTAGGCGGCCTCCAGTACGACCACCATCGCCTTGCCGGGCTGCCATGAGCGGGCGAACATGAACACGTAGTCCATCACCAGGCGGAAGATCAGCACTCCGAGAAAGCACTGAAGCACAATGAGGATCACCTGTTGTGCTGTGCCCATCCCGTGCTTCCCTCTCCCCTGGTGGCGCCCCGCCCGCTGACCGGGGCTTGTCTGTTGTTGTGCATCAGCTCTGGTTGAAGAACCCGCCTTCTGCGATACGGGCCTTGTCCTCCGCCGTAACATCGACGTTAGCAGGAGACAGAAGGAAGACCTTCTGCGTCACCCGCTCAATACTTCCGTGCAGGCCGAAGACCAAACCTGCGGCGAAGTCGACAAGTCGCTTCGCGTCAGTATCGTCCATCTCCGTCAGGTTCATGATCACCGGGGTGCCCTCACGGAAGTGTTCCCCGATGGTACGGGCTTCGTTGTACGTCCGGGGGTGCAATGTGGTGATGCGGTACGGCTCCCGCTCGGACACGACCTTGGGCATGATCACCGGCGCACTCTTCTCCAGGCTCGGACGTTCGGGTGTGATGGATGACACGGGCGCGATCCTCGGAACTCGCCCCACATCACCCACCAAAGCGGGAGATTGCTCACGTTCCCGTTGTGCAGGAGGCTGCACGACCCGGACCGACTCCTCAGGCTCGGGCTCGTGGACGGGCTGGTGCGCCTGTCGTCGCCGATCCCTCTCCGGCTCCGGTTCGGGCTCGAACTCATCGTCGGGGTCGTACCCCCTGCCGTCATACCCATCGTCCTCCACGAGGCCGAGGTAGACCGCCATCTTGCGCATCGCGCCGGCCATGCTCCGCTTCCTCCGCTCTGTGGTGGATCAGCTCCGTCACCAGTGACCCAGAACCCACGTGACCTGTCCGATACAGTCGGAATGACCATATTTTCTGCTGTGGTCCGACTTGCTTGGCGACGTTACCGGAGGGTGGGACGGACTCCGAGCACCGCGCTACCAACGCGTACATGTGTCGCACCGGCGGTCACGGCCTCCTCCAGGTCCGAACTCATCCCGGCCGAAACCATGTTGGCACCGGGGTCCACCGTACGCAGACTCCGTGAGATTTCCATCAGCCTCTCGAACGCCGCTCGCGGGTCACCGGCGTACGGCCCGGACAGGGGTGCGACGGTCATCACTCCGGCGAGTCTGAGGCCGGGCGCAGCGGTGACGGCGGCGCCCAACTCCCGGGCGTCCGCCGGAGATGCGCCGCCGCGCCCGCCGCCCTCGCCCGACTCCTTGTCAAGTGCAATCTGGAGCAGGCAGTCCAGCTCCCGTCCCCTCTGCTGCGCCGCCGTCGAGAGCGCGGCAACCAGACGCGTTCTGTCCACCGAGTGGACAACATCGGCGTACTCCGTGACGGAACGCACCTTGTTGGTCTGGAGTTGTCCGACGAAGTGCCAGGTGAGGGGCGCGCCGCGGCACTCGGCCGCCTTGCGCGCCGCCTCCTGGTCGCGGTTCTCCGCGACGTTGCGAACGCCAAGGTCGGCGAGGAGTCGGACGTCCCGTGCGGGGTGTGTCTTGGTCACCACGACGAGAGTCACCTCGTCCGGATCGCGCCCGACGCCGGCGCAGGCGCGTTCGATTCTGGCCCGCACCGCGGCGAGGTTGTGCGCCAACTCTTCTCTGCGGGCGGCCTCGTCGCCCGTGGAGGGGTCCGTCATCCCCGCTGCTCCAGCCATGTGTAGCTCGCAAGTCGGCCAGTGGTGCGCTCGCGCCGGTAGGAGAAGTGGTCCTGCGACTCGAGGGTGCAGACGGCCGGGTCGGTGACGTCCAGGACGCCCAACTCGGCGAGCTGGCCCCGGACTCCCGCGGGCACGTCGATGGCCGGCGTGCCCCAGGAAGTGGTGGCACGGGAAGCGGGCGCGACGGCTGCCGCCTCCTCGCGCATCTGCTCGGGGACCTCGTAGCACCTGCCGCAGACGGCCGGGCCGAGGTGGGCGGTGATCCGCTCGGGATCCGCGCCCAGTTCGACCATCCGCGCCACGGTCGCGGGCACGACGCCGGCCAGCAGACCGGGGCGGCCCGCGTGCGCCGCCCCGACCACGCCTGACGACGGGTCGGCCAGCAGCACCGGGGTGCAGTCGGCCGTGAGCACCGCCAGGACCGTGCCGGGCGAGGCGGCGACGACACCGTCGACGGGCGGGAGTTCACGGCGCGGCTGCGAGCCGTCGACAACCGCCACCTCGTTGCCGTGGACCTGGTTCATCCAGACGACCCGCTCGGCCGCCACTCCCAGGGCGCCGGCCGCAAGCCCGCGGTTGGCCGCGACGGCCTCCGGGCTGTCGCCCACCGCGCCGCCGAGGTTGAGGGTGCCATAGGGAGCGGCGCTCACCCCGCCCCACCTGTCGGTGAAGGCGAAGTGCGCGCCGCGTACTGCTGTGTGAGTCGGTATCACGTGTGAAGTTGCCGGTTCCGTGAGGTCACTTGAGGAAGTCCGGGACGTCCAGCTCCTCGGCCTGGCTGTCCTGGTACGGACGGGCCGAGGGGACCTGGGGGCTGGAGGCGGGCGCCGACGATTCGCCGACCGGGGCCGCCGGGGCGGGCTCGCTCTCCTCCTCGCGGGCGGGAACCGCACCCAGACCGCCGAACGCGGGGCGCTCGGGCTCCGGCTCGGTACGGGCCGGGCTCGCCAGCTCCTCCTTGCCGCTGTAGGCGCCCAGCACCTTCTCGCGGTTCTTCGAGGGCGGCTGCCCGCCGTCGAATCCCGCGGCGATGACCGTGACCCGCACCTCGTCGCCGAGGGCGTCGTCGATGACCGCGCCGAAGATGATGTTCGCCTCGGGGTGCGCCGCCTCGCTGACCAGCTGAGCGGCCTCGTTGATCTCGAACAGGCCGAGGTCGGAGCCGCCGGAGATGGACAGCAGCACACCGCGTGCGCCGTCGATCGAGGCTTCCAGCAGCGGGGAGCTGATCGCCATCTCGGCGGCGGCCACCGCGCGGTCGTCGCCGCGGGCGGAGCCGATGCCCATGAGCGCCGAACCCGCCTCGGACATCACGGACTTGACGTCGGCGAAGTCCAGGTTGATCAGGCCCGGCGTGGTGATCAGGTCGGTGATGCCCTGGACACCGGAGAGCAGCACCTGGTCCGCCGACTTGAAGGCGTCCAGCACGCTGACCTGGCGGTCCGAGATGGACAGCAGCCGGTCGTTGGGGATGACGATGAGGGTGTCGACCTCGTCGCGGAGCGCCGCGATGCCGTCCTCGGCCTGGTTGGCGCGGCGGCGGCCCTCGAAGGTGAACGGGCGCGTCACCACACCGATCGTCAGCGCACCGAGGGAACGGGCGATGTTGGCCACGACGGGGGCGCCGCCGGTGCCGGTGCCGCCGCCCTCGCCCGCCGTCACGAAGACCATGTCGGCGCCCTTGAGCACCTCCTCGATCTCCTCGCGGTGGTCCTCGGCGGCCTTGCGGCCGACGTCGGGGTTGGCGCCGGCTCCGAGCCCCCGGGTGAGTTCCCTGCCCACGTCCAGCTTGACGTCGGCGTCGCTCATCAACAGGGCTTGCGCATCGGTATTGATCGCGATGAACTCGACGCCCTTGAGACCGACCTCGATCATCCGGTTGATGGCGTTGACGCCACCGCCGCCGATGCCGACGACCTTGATGACTGCGAGGTAGTTCTGCGGTGCTGCCACGTCGAAGGCCTCTCGCCTCGAGTTACGTGTCGCCCCCCACAGTGGTTGTGGGACCGACGACTTATGCCGATGGGCCGGTTCGAAAGCCGACCCGAACCCTGACCCTGAAGTCGAGGGTTAACAGTTGTCGTTCCTTGAAGTCCTAGGAACGGACACTAAGTCGACAAGCGCTGCGCGTTCAACGAACACGCCGAACCTCCCGTTTTTCTTTTCACCCTATGTGATCAGCCGTTGCGGTAGCCAGCCAGGGTGCTGGCCTGCACGTACGTACGTCAACTTCCCGCCGCCGCGGGGGCGCTGGGGACGCTCACGTCGAAGTACCGCACACCGCTGTCCTTGTGATGCGCCTTCAACAGCGCGCGGAGGGCTTTGGCCTTTGCGGCACCGTACTCGCCGCTCCCCCACATCACCACGCGGTTCCCGGCGAGTTCAAGGCTGATCGAGTCGTAGGAGCGGACCCGAACGGTGCGGACCTCACGCGCGACGAAGCCCGGGAGGGCGTCCGCCACCGCGGCCGCCTCCTGTCGCAGCCGCCGCGGACCGAAGCGCTCGGCGTCGACCGACTTCTCACGGTCCACGACCAGCAGCGGCTTGCCCTTGGGCCGCTTGTCCACCGTCGCGTAGCGCACACCCTCGGCGTCGATCTCGACGTACTCGCCGCCCGCGCGCTTCTGGAGCAGCACCGGGGTGCGCTCGGTCACGTGCAGTCCGATGCCGGAGGGCCAACTGCGCACGACGCGCACCGAGTCCACCCGCGGCAGCGCCTCGGTGACGCGGCGCTGCGCTGCGGCCTTGTCGACCGAGGCGAGCGGGGTCCCGACCGCCACGGAGGCGGCCGCACGCACCTCCTGCGCCGTCAGCACCGCCGTGCCGTCGACCGAGACCTTCTCCACCCTCAGCCAGGGCGAGCCGTACAGCGCCCAGGCGCCGAAGCCCACGAGGGCCACGAACGCCAGCGCACACGCCACCGTGACCCGCAGGCCGGGCAGACGCAGTCGGCGCCGGGTGGGCGGGGGCGGCGGCGAACCGGACCGTGAGTGCGGCGAATCGTCCGCACGACTGGGTGTGCTGGTCACTTGTCCGGCTGCGCCGCCCACGCTTCCCTGCTTTCTGTGCCGGCGGGCCTGGCTCAGCCCTGCCGACGTGTCGCGATCGCGTCGTACACCATGCCGACCAGCAGCTCGTCGGCGTCCGGACGGCCGAACTCGGCGGCGGCGCCCGCCATCTCGTGCAGACGATGGGGGTTGGTGAGGACCGGCAGCACGTTCTGCTGGATCCACTCCGGCGTCAGTTCGGCGTCGTCGACGAGCAGTCCGCCGCCGGCCTTCACCACCGGCTGCGCGTTGAGCCGCTGTTCGCCGTTGCCGATGGGCAGCGGGACGTAGGCCGCGGGCAGGCCGACGGCGGAGAGCTCGGCGACGGTCATCGCGCCCGCGCGGCAGAGCATCATGTCGGCCGCGGCGTACGCGAGGTCCATGCGGTCCAGATACGGTACCGGCACATACGGCGGCATACCGGGCATGTTGTCCGGCTGCGGCAATTCGTTCTTCGGACCGACCGCGTGCAGCACCTGGACGCCGGAGCGCTGGAGCGCCGGAGCGATCGTCTCGACGACCTCGTTGAGCCGCCGCGCGCCCTGGGAACCGCCGGTCACCAGCAGGGTCGGCAGATTGGCGTCGAGGCCGAACGCGGCACGCGCCTCGGCACGCCGGGCCTCGCGGTCCAGCGTCGCGACCGAGCGACGCAGCGGAATCCCGATGTACCGGGCGTGGCGGAGCTTGCTGTCCGGCGTGGCGACGGCGACGTGCTTGGTGTAGCGCGAGCCGATCTTGTTGGCCAGCCCGGGACGCGCGTTCGCCTCGTGGACCACGATCGGCACACCCAGTCGCTTGGCGGCGAGGTAGCCGGGCAGCGCCACGTAACCGCCGAAGCCGACGACACAGTCGGCCTTGGCGCGCTCCAGCACCTGCTCGGCGGCCTTGATCGTGCCGCGCAGCCGCCCGGGGACGGTGATCAGCTCGGCCGTGGGCTTGCGGGGCAGCGGTACGGCCGGGATCAACTCCAGCTCGTAGCCCCGCTCCGGGACGAGCCTGGTCTCAAGTCCGCGCTCTGTTCCCAGAGCTGTGATGCCCACGGTCGGGTCCTGCCTGCGCAGGGCGTCCGCGAGGGCGAGCGCGGGCTCGATGTGGCCGGCGGTCCCCCCACCGGCGAGTACGACATGCACCGAATTTCACCGCTCTCCGGACGACCGCTCTCTGACGCGTCGTCTCATCGTCTTCACTCTCACCCCGGCCGCCTTACGGCCGACACCAGGCTGCCGCATGGCAAGCGCCGCGCGCGCGGCGGGGTCGCTGCGCGCGAACGCGATCAGCAACCCGACCGCGAACATCGTCGGCAGCAGGGCCGACCCACCGTAGGAGAACAGCGGCAGGGGGACACCGGCGATGGGCAACAGCCCCAGTACCGCACCGATGTTGATGACGACCTGGGACATGATCCAGGCCGTCACCCCTCCCGCGGCGAACCTGACGAAGGAGTCCTCCGTGCGTCCGGCCACGCGGATACCCGCATAGCCTAGAGCCGCGAACAGGGCGAGCACCGACAGAGTCCCCGCCAGGCCCAGTTCCTCACCAGTGATCGCGAAGATGAAGTCCGTGTGCGGCTCGGGCAGTTCACCCCATTTTTCCACACTGGCGCCCAGGCCCGAACCGAACCAGCCACCGGAGGCCAGGGCGTAGATCCCGTGCAGCGCCTGCCAGCACTGGTCGCCCGGTCCGGTGTCCGTGGTGCCGAGGCAGGCGATCCGGCGCATCCGGTACGGGGCGGTGAGGATCAGCGCCGCCCCGGCCACGCCCGCGGCCCCCAGCACCCCGACGAAGAGGCGGGTGGGCGCTCCCGCGATCCACAGCAGGCCGAACAGGATCGCGACCATCACCATCACGGTGCCCATGTCGCCGCCGACCATCACCAGCGCGCAGATCAGCAGCGCGCCGGGAACCAGCGGCACCAGCAGATGCTTCCACTGGTCCAGCAACCGCTTCTCGCCCTTCCTGGCGAGCAGGTCCGCGCCCCACAGCACCAGCGCGAGCTTGCCGAACTCGCTGGGCTGCACCTGGAACGGGCCGCCCAGCTCGATCCAGTTGGTGTTGCCGTTGACCTCGGTGCCCACGCCCGGCACCTGCACCAGTGCGAGCAGCGCCACCGACACCAGCAGCACCGGATACGTGAGCGCACGCAGCAGCCGTACCGGCATCCGCGAGGCGATGAGCAGCAGCACGGTCCCGATCACGGCGGCGAGCAGCTGCTTGCGGAAGTAGAAGGTGGCGGCCAGGTCGTAGCGCAGCGCCTGGATCTGCGAGGCCGAGAAGACCATCACCAGGCCGAGCAGGGTGAGCAGCAGGCTTCCGCCCAGGATCAGGTAGTACGCCGTCAGCGGCCGGTCCCAGGCCCGCCGCGCGCGGGACCGCAGCCGGCGGACCGCCTCCGGCGGGCGCAGCCCCCGCCCGGCAGGGGGCCGGGCCGGTGAACGGGGCTTGCGCCGGGGCACTTTTGACGGGGCCTTGGCCGATTCGGACGGGGCCTTGGCCGATGCGGCCCCGGACGCGGCTTTGCTCGGCGCCGCCTTGGCCGGACGCGTCGTGCCGGCCCCGGGGGACGCCTTGGACTTGGCCGACGGGGGCGCGGCCGCCGCGGCGGGCCGTTTGCGCGGGGAGCCCTGGGACTCGCGCGGCGCGGACGTGCCGCCGCCGGCGCGCCCCGGCTTGCCGGTGGCGCGGCCGGTCGGCGGCCGGAGCCGGTTCTCGGGCGTCATCTGCTGTCCGTCCCCTCCTGGGGCCCGCGGGGGCGATCCCCTGCTGATCGGGGCCCACAGGCAAAGGGCTAGCCCTCCACGCCGTCCTGGCTCTCCATCAGCTCCTGAACGGCCGCGGCGAAGGCTTCACCGCGCTGACCGTAGTTGGTGAACATGTCCATCGACGCACAGGCCGGGGCCAACAGCACCGTGTCCCCCGGCTTCGCCAGCCGGGTCGCCTCCCGGACCGCCGCCGACATCGCCTCAGTGTCGGTCCGCTCCAGGTCGGTCACCGGCACATCGGGGGCGTGTCGGGACAGCGCCTCGCGGATCAACTCCCGGTCCTGGCCCAGCGTCACGACACCGCGCAGCCGCGGCAGCGCGCCCTCGACCAGCTCGTCGAAGGTCGCGCCCTTGGCGAGGCCGCCGGCGATCCAGACCACCGATTCGTACGCGGCCAGGGACGCCTGGGCCGCGTGGGTGTTGGTGGCCTTGGAGTCGTTGACGTAGGCGACGCCGTTCACGTCCGCAACATGGGCGATGCGGTGCTCGTCCGGCCTGAAGGCGCGCAGTCCGTCGCGCACCGCCTCCGGCGGCACGCCCCAGGCGCGCGCCAGTGCGGCAGCGGCCAGCGCGTTGGCGACGATGTGCGGGGCGACATGGCCGGACGACGGCGCCAGATCGGCGACCTCGGCCAGCTCCTGGGCCTGCTGCTGCCGGTCCGGAACGAAGGCGCGGTCGACCAACAGGCCGTCCACGACACCGAATTCGGACGGCCCGGGACTGCCCAGGGTGAAGCCGATAGCCCGGCAGCCCTCGACGACGTCCGCGCCGCGCACGAGATGCTCGGTGGCCGGGTCCGCGCTGTTGTAGACGCAGGCGACCTGGTTGCCCTCGTAAACACGGCCCTTGTCGGCGGCGTAGGCGGCCATGGAGCCGTGCCAGTCCAGGTGGTCCGGGGCGAGGTTGAGCACCGCCGCGGAGTGGGTGCGCAGCGAGGGCGCCCAGTGCAGCTGGTAGCTGGAGAGCTCGACCGCGAGCACGTCGTAGGGCTCGTCGGAGAGCACCACGTCGAGGATCGGCGTGCCGATGTTGCCCACGGCAGCCGTGCGGAGCCCGGCGGCGGCGAGCATCTCGGCGAGCATCCGGACCGTGGTGGTCTTGCCGTTGGTGCCGGTGACGGCCAGCCAGCCGGCGGGCTGCGGGTGCTTCAACGCCCGCAGCCGCCAGGCCAGTTCGACATCTCCCCACACCTCGACGCCGGCCTCGGCCGCCGCCGCGAAGAGCGGGGCGGTCGGCGGCCAGCCGGGCGAGGTGAGGATCAGTCCGGTGCCCTCGGGCAGGGTGTCGCCGTCGCCCAGGCGTACGGAGATCCCCTCGGCCCGCAGCTCCTCGGCGCGGGCCCGGCGGCGCTCGTCGTCGCCGCCGTCGACCACGGTGATCTGCGCGCCCAGGGCGGCCAGGGCCCGAGCGGCGCTGATGCCGCTCACGCCGAGGCCGGCGACGACGACGCTGCGACCCGCGAAGTCCGCTGCCGGGTCCGTGGGCTGCTCCGAGCTCCCGGTGCCCGTCACTTCTGCGCCGCCCAGGCCGCGTAGAAGATGCCGACACCGACGATGGCGCACATGCCCTGGATGATCCAGAACCGGACCACCACCAGCACTTCGCTCCAGCCCTTCAGTTCGAAGTGGTGCTGGAGCGGCGCCATCTTGAACACGCGCTTGCCGGTCAGTCGGAACGAGCCGACCTGGATGACCACCGAGAGCGTGATGAGGACGAAGAGGCCGCCGAGGATGGCGAGCAGCAGCTCGGTGCGCGAGAGGATCGCCAGACCCGCCAGCGCGCCGCCGAGCGCGAGTGAACCGGTGTCGCCCATGAAGATCTTGGCGGGCGAGGTGTTCCACCACAGGAAGCCGAAGCAGGCACCCATCAGCGCCGCGGCGACGACCGCGAGGTCGAGCGGATCGCGCACTTCGAAGCAGCTCGGACTGCCGCTGATAGCGCAGGAGTCCTGGTACTGCCAGACACCGATGAAGGTGTACGCGCCGAAGACCATCACCGAGGCGCCGGTCGCCAGGCCGTCCAGACCGTCCGTCAGGTTCACGCCGTTGGACATGGCGAGAATCATGAACAGGGCCCAGATGACGAAGAGCACCGGTCCCAGGTGCCAGCCGAAGTCCTGGGTGAAGGAGAGCCGGTCGGACGCCGGGGCGTTGCCGCGCAGATCCTCGAAGTTGAGCGCGAGGACGGCGAAGGTGATGCCGACGATCAGCTGCCCGAGCATCTTCGCCTTGGCCCGCAGGCCCAGGCTCCGCTGCTTGACGATCTTGATGTAGTCGTCCAGGAAGCCGACCAGGCCCATGCCCGCCATCAGGAAGAGGACCAGCACGCCCGTGATGGACGGCTCGCTGCCCGTGATCAGCTTGGTCAGCGCATAGGCGACCAGGGTCGCCGTGATGAAGGCGATACCACCCATGGTGGGGGTGCCGCGCTTGCTGTGGTGGTCACGGGGTCCGTCGTCCCGGATGTACTGGCCGTAGCCCTTCTTGGCCAGCAGCTTGATCAGCAGCGGTGTGCCGACCAGCGTCAGGAAGAGTCCGATGACTCCGGAGAAGAGGATCTGCCTCATCGACCGGTGACCTCGCCCTCCGCGTCGGCGAGCAGCGCCTGCGCCACCTGCTCCAGACCTACCGAACGGGAAGCTTTCACCAGTACGACATCCCCCGGGCGCAGTTCACTGCGCAACAGGTCGATCGCCGCCCGTGTGTCGGACACGTGCACCGACTCCTCACCCCACGAACCCTCGTTCTTGGCGCCCATGTCGATCCACGCGGCCTCCCGGCCACCGACCGCCACAAGCTTGCTGACGTTGAGTCGGACGGCGAGCCGTCCGACCGCGTCGTGCTCCGTGAGCGCGGCGTCACCGAGTTCGGCCATCTCACCGAGCACGGCCCACGTACGCCGTCCGCCGCCCCTCGCTCCCCCGCCCGCGATGGCCGACATCGCCCTGAGCGCTGCCTTCATCGAGTCGGGGTTCGCGTTGTACGCGTCGTTGACGACGGTAACGCCGTCGGCGCGTTCGGTGACCTCCATGCGCCACCGGGAAAGCGTGCCCGCGCCGGTGAGCGCCTGGGCGATCCGGTCGGCGGGCATGCCCAGTTCATGGGCGACGGCCGCCGCGGCGAGCGCGTTCGACACGTGGTGCTCACCGTACAGGCGCAGCGTCACGTCGCTGCACCCGGAGGGTGTGTGAAGCGTGAAAGAGGGCCGCCCGTCGGCCTCCAGCCGTACGTTCTCCGCCCGTACGTCCGCTTCGCTCGATTCGCCGAACAGCACCGTGCGGGCCGCGGTGCGCGCGGACATGGCGCGCACCAGGCCGTCGTCGGCGTTCAGCAGCGCTACGCCGCCCTCCTCGGCGGACGGCAGGCTCTCCACCAACTCCCCCTTGGCCAAGGCGATTTGGTCGCGTCCGCCGAACTCTCCGATGTGCGCGGTGCCGACGTTCAGCACCAGGCCGATCCGAGGCGGGGTCAGCTCCGCGAGGTAGCGGATGTGGCCGACTCCGCGGGCCCCCATCTCCAGTACGAGGTGGCGGGTTTCGGCGTCGGCGCGCAGCGCGGTGAGCGGCAGCCCGATCTCGTTGTTGAGGTTGCCGTGCGGATAGACGGTCGGGCCGAGCTGCTCCAGCAGTTGGGCGATCAGGTCCTTGGTGCTGGTCTTGCCGACCGAACCCGTCAGGCCCACCACCGTCGCGCCGAGGGCGGCGACGGTGTGCCGGGCGAGGGCGCCGAGGGCCGCGGTGACGTCGTCCACCACGATCGCCGGTACGCCCACCGGCCGGGTGGCGAGCACGGCCACCGCACCGGACTTCACCGCGCCCGCGGCGAAGTCGTGCCCGTCCACCCGCTCGCCCTCGAACGCGACGAACAGCGAACCGTCGGCGACCTTCCGGGAGTCGGTGACCACGGGGCCGGTGACCGCCGCGCGCTCGTCCGGTATGTCGCTGAGCCTGCCGGAGACGATCCGGGCGACCTCGGCGAGTGTCAGAGGGATCATCGTGTCCGCCGCTCCCGGCTCTCGGAGCCGGCGCCCGAAGCGCCCGAAGCGCCCTCATCGCTGCCCGCGGCGGCGCGGATGGTCTCGCGCAGCACCTCGCGGTCGTCGAAGGGGCGGATCACGCCGGCGATGTCCTGGCCCTGCTCGTGGCCCTTGCCGGCCACGACGACCACGTCGCCGGGCTCGGCCCGGGCCACCGCCGCCTGGATCGCCGCGGCACGGTCCTCCTCCAGCAGCACCGTGCCGCGCTCGTAGGACGGCACCTCGGCGGCGCCGCCGAGCATGGTCGCCAGGATCGCCAGCGGGTCCTCCGAGCGCGGGTTGTCGGAGGTCAGCACCGCGGTGTCGGCCAGCCGGGCCAGCGCCGCGCCCATCGCGGGACGTTTGTGCGGGTCGCGGTCGCCGCCGCAGCCCAGTACGGCGTGCACCCTGCCGTCGGTCACCTTGCGCAGGGCGCGCAGCACCGACTCCACGGCGTCGGGCTTGTGCGCGTAGTCCACGACGGCGAGGTAGGGCTGGCCCTCGTCGACCCGCTCCAGCCGGCCGGGTACGCCGGGCACCGCGGCGACGCCCTCGGCGGCGGTCTGGAGGTCGATGCCGGCCACGACCAGCGCGGTGATCGCGGCGAGCGCGTTGGAGACGTTGAAGGGGCCGGGCAGCGGCGCGGCGGCGCGCACCGACTGGCCCTCCGGGCCGAGCACCGTGAACGCCGAGCCCAGCGGGCCCACTTCCACGTCGTCGGCGCGCCAGTGGGCGTCCGGGTGGCCCTCGGCGGAGAACGTGGTGACCGGCACCTCGGACTCCTGCACCAGCCGCTGGCCCCAGTCGTCGTCGATGTTGACGACGCCCAGCCGGGAGCGCGCCCGGGTGAACAGCTGCGACTTGGCCCGGAAGTAGTCCTCCATGTCCGGGTGGAAGTCGAGGTGCTCGGGGCTGAGGTTGTTGAAGACGGCGACATCGAACACGCAACCGTCGACCCGGCCGAGCACCAGCGCGTGGCTGGAGACCTCCATGGCGACCGAGGTCACCGCGCTCTCGCGCATCACCGCGAACAGCGCCTGGAGCTCGGTGGCCTCCGGTGTCGTGCGCTCGGACTTCACCCGGCGGTCGCCCACCCGGGACTCCACCGTGCCGATCAGGCCGGTGAGTTCGCCCTCCTTGGCCGCCGCGCGCAGACCGCCGTCGACGAGGTAGGCGGTGGTCGTCTTGCCCGAGGTGCCGGTGATGCCGATCTGCAGCAGATCGCGACCGGGCTCCCCGTAGATCTCGGCGGCGAGCCTGCCCATGCGTCCGCGCGGGTCGGGCACGGTGAGCACCGGCAGCCCCGCGTCCAGACCGCGCTGCGTGCCGGCCGGGTCGGTGAGCACCGCCACGGCGCCCAGCGAGGCGGCCTGCACGGCGAAGTCGACACCGTGGAACCGGGCGCCGGGCAGCGCCGCGTACACGTCGCCGGGGCGGACCGCGCGCGAGTCGTGGGTGATGCCGGTGACCTGGATCTCGGCGCCGGCATCCGGCCCCGGCGGCTGCTCCTCGGCTCTCGCGGTCGGGGGCGGCTGGACCTCGACCCGGAGCGACCGGGCCAGCTCGGTCAGCGGTACGGGTCGCAGTCCTGAGGGACGGACTGCGGGAGCACCTTCCGGTCCGGTGGTGCTGGAGTCGCTTGGGGTCTGATCTGCTTGTGGCACGGCGGTGAGATTACCGGGCTCGGGAGCGCCCGAGCCAAGTGAGGGGCGTGAGGGCTGGGCGGAGCCGGAGGGATCCATCGCCTCGGTGATCGTTTCCACGTGCGGTTCTTTCGTCGGTTGCCCTGGAGGATGACGCTGCCGGGCGGTTCAGTCGCCCGGGTCGAACGTGGTCGGCAGCCCGGCCGGCTTGGTGCCGGAGGGTGCCGCCTGGAGGGTCTTCAGCGCGAACTTCATGACCTGCTGGTAGACGGGTCCGCAGACCTCGCTGCCGAAGTAGCTGCCGCGCTTGGGGTT
The DNA here is from genome assembly GCF_023072595.1 of Streptomyces sp. XM4193. GTDB lineage: Bacteria > Actinomycetota > Actinomycetes > Streptomycetales > Streptomycetaceae > Streptomyces. The sequence continues at coordinate 668,896 of NZ_JALLGK010000002.1, read as the reverse complement.
CTGCACGGCACAGTAGACAGTCACCCGCGGCGCGTCGGCCGGTGCGAAACCGGCGAAGGACGAGGTGTATCCGCGGTAGCTGCCGGTCTCGGGGTCGACGCGGTTGGAGGTGCCGGTCTTGCCGGCGACGCGGTAGCCCGGGATCTCGGCGACCTTGCCGGTGCCCTCCTCGTCGTGCACGACCGACTCCAGCATCCGCGAGAGCGTACGGGCCGTCTTCTTGCTGACGACGCGCTCGCTGTCGGGCTTGGGTGCCGCGGTGTACCGGCCGTCGGGGCCGCTGGTGCCGCGCACCAGGGTCGGGGTGGTGCGCAGTCCGCCGTTGGCGATCGTGGAGTAGACCGACGCCGCCTGCACGGAGTTGACGGACATGCCCTGGCCGAAGGGGATCGTGTACTGCTGCGAGGCGTTCCAGTCGCCGGGGGCGGCGAGCAGTCCGCGGGTCTCGCCGGGGAAGCCGAGGCCGGTGCGCTGCCCCATCCCGAAGCGGGTGAGGTAGCGGTGCAGCACCTTGTTGGCCTCGCGCTGGTTCTTCCCCAGTCGCTCGGCCGCAAGGATCGTGCCGATGTTGCTCGACTTGGCGAGCACCCCGGTGAGGGTGAGGTGGTACGTGGGGTGGTCGTGGTCGTCGGCGAAGGCACGGTCCGCCCTGGGCAGCCGGTTGGGGACGGTCACCCGGGTGCCGGGCGCGGCCTTGCCCTCCTCCAGCACGGCGGCCATCGTCATCAGCTTCGCGGTGGAGCCGGGCTCGTAGACGTCCTGGAGGGCGGGATTGCCGAGCGCGGCGCTGCTGGCGGTGCTCAGGTCGTTGGGGTCGTAGCCCGGGGAGTTGGCCAGCGCGAGCAGTTCGCCGGTCCTGGTGTCCTGGACGACGACGTAGCCGCGGTCGGCCTTGGACTTCTTGACCTGGTCGGTGATCGCCTGCTGGGCGGCCCACTGGATGTCGCGGTCCAGGGTCAGCTCTATCGACGTGCCGGGGGTCGCGGGCTGCTCGTCCGCGCCCACCGTGGGCACCCTGCGGCCGGCGGACTGGGCATAGGTGATCTTCCCGTCCTTGCCCGCGAGCTGCTTGTCGAACTGCGCCTCCAGCCCGCCGCCGCCGGTGCCGTCGGCGGTGACGAAGCCGAGGACGCCCGCGGCCAGTTCCTTGTTGGGGTAGACGCGCTTGGAGCCCGGCTCCGCGTAGACCCCGGCGAGCGCGTTGTGCCCCTCGTCCTTGCCCTGCTTGTCGGCCAGGGTCCGCTTGAGGTCCTGGATCTGACGCCAGGTCTGCGGAGTCTGCTTGCGGGCCAGCACCACGAACCGCGGGGCCGGCGGCTCGGTGAGCTTCTCGCGCAGCTCGGCGCGGCCCACACCCAGTATCGGGGCGAGGAGTTCGGCGGCCCGGTCGGGCGCGTCCGGCACGCCCGCCTGCGCGGGTTTGAAGAGGTACGGGTCCGCGGTGATGTCGTAGGTGTCGACGGTGGTGGCCAGTTCGCGGCCGGTGCGGTCGGTGACGCTGCCCCGCTCCGCGGCGATCGGCGCGGTGATGTAGCGGTTGAGATTGGCCTGTTGGGCGTAGCTGTTGGCGTCCACCGCCTGCACCTGGAGCAGCCGCAGCACGAAGACCAGCAGGACGAAGGTCAGACCGATGCTGAGGAAGCGCAGCCGCGGCCGGTGGCTGCCCAGCCGCAGCACCGCCGGACGGCCGCCCCCGCGCCCGGGCCCCGGTCGGTTTCCGGGCCGCGGGCCGGGCCGGGCGGAGCGGGCGGGACGGGGCACACGGCGTACTCGGCGCGGTTCGTTGGAGCCCACGGCCGCGTCACCTCCCGGAGTCGGGGCGGGCTGGTTCGGGGACGCCGACGACACCGCCGTCGGACTTCAGGAAGGCCGGCACGCCGCCGGGCACCAGGCCCAGCTCCCTGGCGCGCTTGTCCAGCGCGTCGGGGGCCGAGAATCCGTCGACCTGCCCCTGGAGCTCCTGCCGCTCGTCACTGAGCTCCTTGGACTGCTTCTTGAGCTTGCTGAGCTCGAACGACCCCTGGTTCAGGGAGGCGTTGAGCAGCAGCAGCCCGAGCAGCCCGGAGCCGAGCAGCACCACGATCAGCAGGACGAAGGGCGTACGCGCGGCGCCGGGGCCGTTGGCGGCCAGCCGGGTGAGTGCGGCGAGGCGGGCGGGCTGTCTGGGCCTGGGGCTCATGGCTGCGGTTCCTCCCGTACGCGTTCGGCACCGCGCAGCCGGGCGGGGGCCGCGCGGCGGTTGGTCTCGATCTCCTCCTCGGACGGCAGCTCCGAGCCGCGGGTCAGCAGGCGCAGCCGGGGCTGGTAGCGCTCGGGCACGACGGGCAGCCCGGGCGGCGCGGTGGAGGCCGCCCCCGCCGCGAACACCTGCTTGACCAGCCGGTCCTCCAGCGAGTGGTAGGAGAGCACGGCGATGCGTCCGTGCAGCGCGAGCGAGGAGACGGCGGCGGGGATCGCCCGTTCCAGCACCCGGAGTTCACCGTTGACCTCGATGCGCAGCGCCTGGAAGGTGCGCTTGGCAGGGTTGCCGCCGGTGCGCTTGACGGCCTGCGGCAGCGCCGCGCGGATGAGCTCGACCAGCCGGGCGCTGTTGGTGAAGGGCTCCCGCGCACGTTCCCGCACGACCGCTTCGACGATCCGTTTGGCCTGCTTCTCCTCGCCGTACGCGCGCAGGATGCGCACCAGTTCGCCCGGGGCGTACGTGTTGAGGACCTCCGCCGCCGAGATGCCGGTGCTCTGGTCCATCCGCATGTCCAGCGGGGCGTCCTGCGCGTAGGCGAAACCGCGGTCCGCCTCGTCGAGCTGCATGGAGGAGACGCCGAGGTCGAAGAGGACGCCGTCGACCCGGGGGACGCCGAGTCGGCGCAGCACGTCGGGGAGTTCGTCGTAGACCGCGTGCACGAGAGTGGCGCGCTCGCCGTACGGGGCGAGGCGTTCACCGGCGAGCTTCAGCGCGTCCTGGTCGCGGTCCAGACCGATCAGCCGCACCTGCGGGTGGGCTTCGAGCAGCGCCCGGCTGTGTCCGCCGAGCCCGAGGGTGCAGTCGACCACCACCGCGCCCGGACGTGTCAGGGCGGGCTCCAGGAGGTCCAGACACCGCCGGAGCATCACGGGGACGTGTCGCTCTTCGCCGCTGCTCATGCGCCCTCTCAAATCCGGCGCGGGCTGCTGCACATACAGCTCGGTCCCCGCCCGCTCTGAAGGGGAAGTGGCTTCCTGGCGCCGGGGAAGTGGCGTCGGGCCGCCGGAGCGGGAGGAGGCCGAGCCGTATGTGCGAACCGCACAGCCGGTGGGGCGTCGTCTACCGGGATGTCCGGCCGGCATCTGCGCTCGCGTCTCCCACTGGGCGTCACCTTAGTCCACCCGGTCGCGTGGTCAATCAACCGGTGGGGCGCGTCCCGGCCCGTTTCTCCAGCGGTTCTGCGGGAGTTGGGGCCGCGCGGTCGGAGGTCGGGGGTCGGCGGTTCGGCAGCGGTCGGCGCACCGGGCGGAGCGGCGCCGGCGAGGGACGGGCCCGGTGCCGGTGCGGGGCGGCCGGCGCGGGGACGGACACGCGCGCTCCCCCGGCGCGCTCCCGCGCTCGGACACATCCGCACCGACCTTGTGTGCACTAGGTCACACGGGGGTGGAATGCCTGCTGCGCCCCGTTCCGCACCGCTTCGCGGCGCGCCGCGGCGGTCGTGCCCCGATACGGTTCCGCCATGCCGACCTCTCCCGACCAGCAGACGGTGACCGATCAGCTCACCGCCGCCAACTCCCGCTACGCAGCGAAGTTCACCGATCCGGGCATGGACGCCCAGCCGGTCCTCAACGTCGCCGTCGTCGCCTGCATGGACGCCCGCCTCGACCTGCACGCCGCCCTGGGCCTGCGCCTGGGCGACTGCCACACCATCCGCAACGCGGGCGGCGTCGTCACCGACGACGTGATCCGCTCCCTGACCATCAGCCAGCGCGCCCTGGGCACCCGGTCGATCGTGCTGATCCACCACACCGGCTGCGGCCTCCTGGACCTGACCGAGGAGTTCCGGCACGAGCTGGAGCTCGAGGTCGGACAGCGTCCGGCCTGGGCGGTTGAGGCGTTCAAGGACCTCGACCAGGACGTACGACAGTCCATCCAGAAGGTACGAACCTCTCCGTTCCTCCCGCACACTGATGATGTGCGCGGTTTCGTCTTCGACGTGCGGACGGGCCTGCTGCGCGAGATCGACCCGGAGAGCGGCCAGGAGCGGTGACGCGAGAGGCGGTCTCCATGAAGAATGAAGCGTCAACCGGTTGGTTCCGCAGGAGCTGAGCCGGGAGTTTCGGGACGGGCCGGCCCAAGTGATCTCCGGCCCGGCCACTGGAGTTGGGCCGAGGAGGGCCGGGTGACGACCTATGAAGAGCGTGCGAGCCTCAGTGACCTGACGGACACCGCGGATCGGGTGCGCAAGTCCGTCGAGCGGGTCATCGAGGGCAAGCCCGAGGCCGTCCGGCTCTCGCTGACGGTGCTGCTCGCCGAGGGGCACCTGCTGATCGAGGACGTTCCCGGGGTGGGCAAGACGATGCTCGCCAAGGCCCTCGCCCGCTCCATCGACTGCTCGGTCCGGCGTATCCAGTTCACGCCGGACCTGCTGCCCTCGGACGTCACCGGGGTGAGCGTGTACGACCAGGAGCGCAAGGAGTTCGAGTTCAAGCCCGGGGCGATCTTCGCGCAGATCGTCATCGGGGACGAGATCAACCGCGCCTCGCCCAAAACGCAGTCGGCGATGCTTGAGTCGATGGAGGAGCGCCAGGTCACCATCGACGGCCGCACCTACGAACTGCCCGACCCCTTCATGGTCGTCGCCACCCAGAACCCGGTGGAGATGGAGGGCACCTATCCGCTCCCCGAGGCCCAGCGCGACCGTTTCATGGCCCGGGTCTCCATCGGCTACCCGAGCGTGGAGGCCGAGCTGGAGATGCTCGACGTGCACGGCGGCGTCTCGCCGCTGGACGACCTCCAACCGGTGGCGCACGCGCACGACATCGGCAAGCTGATCGACGCGGTGCGCGAGGTCCACGTCGCCGAGACGGTGCGCCGCTACGCCGTCGACCTGGTCGGGGCCACCCGCAACCACCCGGAGCTGCGGCTCGGCGCCTCGCCGCGCGCCACGCTCCAACTGCTGCGCGCCGCCAAGGCGTCGGCAGCGCTCGCCGGCCGCGACTACGCGCTCCCCGACGACGTCCAGAACCTGGCCGTGCCGGTCCTCGCGCACCGGCTGCTGCCGACCGCGCAGGCCCAGCTCAACCGCCGCACCACCGAGCAGTTGGTGGTGGAGATACTGCAACGCACCCCGGTGCCCGACACCCAGCAGTGGGGTCCCTACGGGCGGCCGGCACCGCGGGGCCACTGATGGACACCGGGAGCGGCGACCAGGAGCAGCGCGGCTCGCTGCGCACCTCGTTGAGCGGGCTGACGACCCGGGGCCGTTCCTTCCTGGCCGCCGGTCTGGCCGCGACCGCGTGCGCCTACGTACTCGGGCAGGGCGACCTGCTGCGGGTGGGCATGATGCTGGCGGTGCTGCCGCTGGTCTGCGTGGTCGTGCTGCACCGCACCCGGTACCGGGTCGCCGGCTCCCGGCTGCTGCAACCGACCCGGGTGCCGGCGCGCAGCGAGGCACGGGTGCATCTGAGGGTGGAGAACATCTCGCGGCTGCCCACCGGGCTGCTGATGCTCCAGGACCGGGTGCCCTACGTGCTCGGCCCGCGTCCGCGCTTCGTCCTGGACCGGGTGGAGGCCGGCGGCCGGCGCGAGGTGTCCTACCGGGTCCGTTCAGACCTGCGCGGGCGGTACGCGCTCGGGCCGCTCCAGCTGCGGCTGACCGATCCGTTCGGAATGGTCGAGCTCACTCGTTCGTTCAGCTCTCATGACACTCTCACCGTGGTGCCGCGCACGGAGCCGCTGCCGCCGGTCCGCCTGGCCGGCGAGGCCGGTGGTTACGGCGACAGCCGTCAGCGCGCGCTGGCGCTCGCCGGGGACGACGACGTGATTCCGCGCGAGTACCGCCACGGCGACGATCTGCGCCGGGTGCACTGGCGCTCGACCGCCCGGTACGGCGAGCTGATGGTCCGGCGCGAGGAGCAGCCCCAACAGGCGCGCTGCACCGTGCTGTTGGACACCAGGGACGAGGCCTGGGCGGGCTCGGGGCCCGACTCGCCCTTCGAGTGGGCGGTCTCCGCGGCGGCCTCCACCGTGATGCATCTGATCGAACGCGGCTACGGCGTACGGCTGTTGACGGAATCCGAAGGTTCCGGCCTGGACACCGGCGGCCTGATGGGCGATTCCTCGGAGACGGCCGGTCTGCTGATGGACTCGCTCGCGGTCGTGGAGCACTCCGCGGAGCCGAGCCTCGCCCGTATGTGGGAGTCCCTGCGCGGGGACGGCCTGCTGATCGCCTTCCTGGGCGCGATGGACGAGGAGGACGCGGCGCAGACCGCGCGGATGCGGGCCCGTGCCGGCGGTGCGGTCGCGTTCCTGGTGCGCGGGCGCGCCACCCGGGCCGAGGACGAGGCACGGGCGAGGGCGCTGCGGGAGAGCGGCTGGACGGTGGTGCTCTGCGACGCGGGAGACCCCTTCGCCGAGCTGTGGCGGCAGACGGACCGGGCGGCCGCGGGCAGCGGCCCGGCGGAAGGCGGGAACGCATGAGCGGCGGAGCTCGGTTGACGCTGGCGGCCTGGTGGGCCTCGGTCGCCTCGGCGTGCGCGCTGCTGCCGCTGGTCTCGGCGGCGAGCTGGCTCTTCCAGGCAGCCGCACTGCTCGCGGTGCAGAGCGCGGTGGGCCTGGCCGCCCGCCGCGTCCCGCTGGCCAGGCCGGTGACGATCACCGCGCAGCTGCTCGTCTCGTTCGTGCTGCTGACGCTGATCTTCGCCCAGGAGAGCGCGCTCGGCGGTGTGCTGCCGACACCGGCGAGCGTCGAGCAGCTGGGAGCGCTGGTCGGCCAGGGCGGCGAGGACGTCACCCGGTTCACCATCCCCGCACCGCTGACCGACGGCATCCAGCTGATGCTCGTCGGCGGTGCACTGCTGATCGGTCTGCTGGTGGATGTCGTCGCGGTGACCTTCCGCAGCGCCGCGCCCGCCGGTCTGCCGCTGCTGGCGCTCTACTCGGTGGCCGCGGGCCTCGGGCAGGGCGAGGTGAGCTGGCTGTGGTTCCTGGTCGCCGCGACCGGCTATCTGCTTCTGCTCCTGGCCGAGGGGCGGGACCGGATCTCCCAGTGGGGCCGGGTGTTCAGCGGCGCCGCGATGCAGCGCGGCTTCGGGCAGCGCTCCGAGCCCCCGGTGTCCGCGCCGGTGCGCACCGGACGGCGGATCGGGGTGGCGACGCTGGGCCTCGCGCTGCTCGTACCCGCGCTGCTCCCCTCGCTCGGCAGCGGGGTGCTGGACCCGGCCGGGCGCGGATCGGGCAGCTCCTCCGACGGGACCGTGTCCGCGGTCAACCCGCTGGTGGCGCTCCAGGACAGCCTCAACCAGCCGGAGAACCGCACGGTCCTCACCTACCGGACGAACGCGCAGAGCAACGAGGACATGTATCTGCGCATCGTCTCCCTCGACCAGTTCGACGGGACCGCGTGGAAGCCGTCGGAGCGCCGCATCACCTCCGTGCCCGACCCGCTGCCCGACGTACCCGGCATGTCCCCCGACGTGGACGTGCAGCGCACGACGACTCTCGTCGAGGCCGCCGACTGGTACAAGCAGAGCTGGCTGCCGATGCCGTACCCGGCCCAGCGGGTGGACATCGACGGCCGCTGGCGGTTCGAGCCCGAGGGGCGCACCCTGGTCGGCGATCGCGGCCAGACCACCGAGGGCGCGAAGTACCAGGTGGTCAGTCTCCAGGTCCGGCCCACCGCCGAGCAGTTGAAGAACGCCCCGCCCGCCCGCGAGCAGATCCGCCGCGAGTACACCGACGTGCCGGGCTCGCTGCCCCGCGAGGTGGAGAGCATCGCGCGCAACGTCGTCCAGGGTTCGGACAGCGACTACGAGCGGGCGCTCGCGCTCCAGGAGTGGTTCGCCCGCGAGGGCGGGTTCACCTACAACACCGAGGTGCGCGCCGGCAGCGGCAGCGCGGCGATCACCCGCTTCCTGGACCAGCGCGAGGGTTTCTGCATCCACTTCGCCTTCTCGATGGCCGCCATGGCCAGGACCCTGGACATCCCGGCCCGGGTGGCGGTCGGTTTCACCCCGGGCACCGCGGTGTCCGGCGGCCGTACCGAGGTGGGACTGCAGGACGCGCACGCCTGGCCCGAGCTGTACTTCGAGGGCGTCGGCTGGACCCGGTTCGAGCCCACCCCCTCGCGCGGCAACACCCCCGGATACGCGCAGCCCGATCTGCCCGACCCCTCCGTACCGGAGGACGAGGAGACCGGGCCGGAGGAGACCACCGGTCCCAGTCCGGAGCCCACCGAGGAGGAGGAGTGCACGGCCGAGCGCCGGCAGGCCGGCGAGTGCGGTGAGCTGGACGCCGTCGGCCCGCCCCCCGGCGACGGGGGCTTCCCGTGGCAGCGCGCCGCGCTGATCACCGTCGCGGCGCTGGCCGCACTGACACTGCCGCTGCTGCCCGCGCTGTGGCGCATCCGGGCGCGCGGCAGACGGCTCGCCGCCGCCGGCGGCCCGACAGCCGGCTCGGCGGACGCCGTGCTGGCCGTCTGGCGGGAACTGCTGGACACCGGCTGGGACTTCGGCATCACGCCCGACGACTCCGCCACCCCCCGCAAGGCAGTGCGCCGCCTGGTCACCGAGGGCCGGCTCGACGCCGACGCCGCGGCAGCCGCACACCGGGTCGCGGACGCGGTGGAGCGGGTGCTGTACGCCCCGACCACAGCGCGGAGCAGCACTGCCGACGGCGATCCGGCCGCCGACGTGCGCACCGTCCGCGCGGGACTGCGCTCCGCCGCGGACCGGCGGACCGGACTGCGGGCAACGCTCGCGCCCCGTTCGGCCGTACGGGTGAGCTGGGCCGTGCGCCGCCGCTGGACCCTCGCGGCGGAGCGGGTGCGGGCCCGGGCGGCGAGGGCAGGTGCGGCGGTGCGTTCGGTGCGCAGACGACGGGCCTGACCGCGGTCCCGGCCGCTCCGTCGGTCGGAACCCGCTGCGGCCACCCAGCCGTAGCCGCCCGCCCACGGGCCGCGCCGGGTGGCCGCACCTGCGATCCGCCGGCGGTGGGGCGCCGTTGTGTCCGTGGCCGGCCGCCGATCCGTCCGTGAGCGGGGCGCCGCGACCGGCCGGCCCGGCGGACGTGCACGCGGCTGCGGTTCAGGGGCTCGTGGGGCGTGGGGTTCCGTGCGGCAGCACCGGGCGGGGCACACCTGCGCGGGCGCTCCCGCCCCGCGCACACCGCTGCCGCGAACGAGCGAACGACCGGCCCCCGCACACCGATTCCACCCCCGCACCGGCCCGCAGGCGCCCGGTCCGCGTACGCAGAGTCCGCGTTGCGCGGAGCCTCACGCACGGGGCCCGTACGCGCCTCGGCGGGCTCGCGTCGGGCTTCTTCGCGCGGCACCGGGTGGGGCGGCCGGGGCGGCGCCGGACGAGGCGCGGCCTGCGGCCCTGCGGCAGCGGGGCGGGACGCCCGCTGTCCGGCGCCGTCGGCCGGCGCCGCGGGACCGCACACACGAAAGCGATGGGTGGCTCTCCGGGGAGAGCCACCCATCGCTTTCGATCTGGCTGTGTGGTGTTGTCCAAGCGCCGTGGCGTCGGCTACTGGCGCTCGTCGCGACGCCGCTGCCAGCGCTGCTCGATCTTGTTCATCATCGATTTGCGCTGTTTGGGCTGTCGTCGGGAGGAGGCTCCGCCCCTCGCGGGTCCGGCCTCGCCACCGCCTTCGGCCTTGGCGTCGTCGGTCTTGGGGCCTTTCCGCCAGCCGGTGACGGCCAGGACGGTGCATCCGAGCATCACGAGGAAGCCGAGGACGCTGACCCAGATGATCTGCGCGACCATTCCGGACATCAGGAGCGCAATGCCCACCAGAAAGCCCGCAACCGCCTGATAGACCCGCTTGCGGGTCGGCGCGCGCAGCTCGCTTCCCTCGAGCGCTGTCGCGAACTTGGGATCTTCGGCGTACAGCGCTCGCTCCATCTGCTCGAGCATGCGCTGCTCGTGCTCAGAGAGCGGCACGGAGTCCTCCTACTCGTCGGTCGCGGGGGGCGACCGGATGCGACCCTTCAAGGATAGGCAGGGAATCGCCCCCGTGAAACCCGCCCCTGTACGCCAGTCCCTTCCGTGAGGTCGGACTTGGCTGACACAGCAGTGGCCAGTTCATTCCCCTACTACCCGCCCGTCATGCCCGACGGTCTGCCTCGATCATACGGCGCCGGGCGCGGAAGCGGGCACCCACGGCCAAGGGCTGTCAGGTCAATCTTGCCCGATCCCCGCAAGGGCCGCGCGAGGGACCGCCGCACCCGCGGTGAACTGCACACTCGCAACCGGGTGGCCGCCCGCACCGGCAGCCCTCGTGAGGGCGCCCGGGGCAGCTCCGTACGCGCACCCGCGGCGCGCACGACTAGCGCAGCTCCGCCAGCACGTGCAACTGGCCCGCGACCGAGCGGAAAGCGGGCAGCTCGGCCGCCGCCGCCTCCAGTTGGGCGAGCGCCTCGACCGCCTGCGGGTCGGAGTCCACCAGCGCACCGGGCACCAGATCCCCGAAGATCCGCACGCCCTGGATGACACCGACCTCCAGCCCGGTCGCGACCAGCAGCTCGCTCAGGTGCTCCGGGGAGAAGCGGCGCGGCATCGGGTCGGCGGAGCCCCAGCGGCCGTCCGGGTCCTCCAGGGCGTGCCGCGCCTCGGTGAAGTGACCGGCGAGCGCTCTGGCGAACACGGCTCCGCCGAGCCCTGCGGCGAGCACGCTGAGGGTGCCGCCCTCGGGCCGCAGCGCGGCGACCGCGTTGCGCACGGACTCCGCCGGGTCGTCCACGTACTCCAGCACTCCGTGGCACAGCACCGCGTCGTAGCCGCCGCGCTCCGCGACGTCCAGCAGTCCGTGCGCGTCTCCCTGGACACCCTGCACCCGCTCGGCCACACCCTCCTCGGCCGCCCGGCGCTCCAGCGCGAAGAGCGCGTTGGGGCTCGGGTCGACGACCGTGACGCGGTGGCCCAGGCCCGCCAGCGGCACGGCGAAGTGCCCGGAGCCCCCGCCCGCGTCGAGGACTTCGAGCGCCTCCCGTCCGGCCCGGGCGGCTCTGCGGTCGAGCGCGTCCCTGAGCACCTCCCAGACCACGGCGGTACGGAGAGCGGCGCGGGGGCGGGTCATGGCGGTGCTCCTCGGCGACTGAAGTGGCTGATCGGGCCCAGCCTATTGCCTCCCCCCGGACGCCGACGGACGCCGCCCTCTCGCCGGGCTCCCGCGGCCCGGCCGGGCCTGTCTGCGCTGGTGCGGCAGTCCCGAGTCGATGGTCAGGGTGCGCTCCACCAGCAGGCGGAACTCCTGGGCCGTGCGCAGTAGCTCGTCCGCATGCGCACCGCTGACCGCACCGTGCACACCCGCCTCGGCGAGCGCGCGCCTGCTCGCACCGGAGGCGAAGTACGCGCTCCACTCCGCGAGTTCGGGGGCGATCTCGCGGAGTATGTCCCAGGCGCTGCGTATACGGCGGCGGGCGCGCTCGGAGGTCTCCGGCCGGCCGCGCACAGCCAGGACCGCGGCGGCGGTGTGGAGTGCGGCACGGTGGGCCGCGACATAGCGCTCGTGGGGCGGACCCAGGACGGCGGCCTCGGCCAGCGCCTGGTGCGCCTGGGCGAGTTGGGAGAGGGCGGCCGTCGAGACGGCCGGCGGATGGCCGGCCGGCGCCGGGTGGGAGCCGGGAGTGACAGGGGGATCGGGAGTGGGAGAGGTTTCGCTCGGGGGCCCGTTCACCTTCATGGGCTGGTGCCTCCTTCGCTTCTTGGCTGCCTCGGTACTGCTTCGGCCTCGGGTGCCTCGCTCGGTCGTGGTCGGGTGCGGGTGTCGCGGGGCTCCCGCACTCCGCGAGGGCGCGCGGGAAGGCCCAACGCCCATGGTGACTCCCACCACTGACAACGAGGGGTGCGTCCGGGGCTCCGGGGCGACTGCTAGCCTTTGAACTGACCAGTCAGTTCAAAGAAGGAGGGCGTATGCGGGGGGCGTCAGTCACCGCCGAGGGCCTCGGCATGGACGGGCCCCGGGGCACGGTGTTCCGGGGCGTCGAACTGTCCGCGGAAGCCGGGGAGTTGGTGGCGGTCCAGGGTCCGTCGGGTTCGGGCCGGACCTGTCTGCTGCTGGCGCTGACCGGGAGGATGCGGACCACCGCGGGCCGCGCCGAGGTGGACGGCCTGCCGCTGCCGAAGCGGATGGCCGCGGTGCGCGAGATCACCGCGCTCGGTCCCGTACCGGACGTCAACGACCCCGATCCCGCCCTCACCGTCGCCGAGCATCTGCGCGAACGTTCCCTGCTGCGCCCGTACTTCCGCGGCTGGCGGCGCGAGCGCTCGACCGCCCGCCGGGAACGCGTCGAGCGGGCGATGGAGCTCGCCGGCCTCTCCTTCGAGGAGCTGCCCAAGGGGCCGCGCACGACCGTGCGGCAGCTGGAGCGGAGACAGGAACTGCGGCTGGGCGTCGCCCTCGCCCTGCTGGACGAACCGCGGCTGATCGCCGTCGACGATGTCGGGCTCAAGCTCTCGGACGCCGAACGGCTGGAGATGTGGGGGCTGTTGCGGACCGTCGCGGCGGCCGGCGTCACCGTGCTGGCCTCGTGCGCCCAGGCGCCGGAGGACACCGCCGTGCTGCGGATCGACGCCGCGGACGACCCGGCCCCCGGGTACGACGGCTCCCCCGAACCGGGCGCGGAGGAACAGCCCGAACCGGGAGCGGAGGAGCGGGCCGACCCCGCGGCGGCCGAGGAGGCCGGCACCTCCGAGGAACCGTCCCGGCGGGACACCACCGGCTCCCCGGCCGAGGCCACCTCCTCGACCACGACCACGACTGCGACCACGACTGCGAAGGAGGGCTCCGGGGATGCGTTCGCCGAGACTGGCCGCGCTTGAGCTCAAGCGGTTCGGAAGGGGCCGGATGCCCCGGGCCGCGGTGGCGGCGATGCTGCTCATCCCGCTGCTGTACGGGGCGCTCTACCTGTGGTCGTTCTGGGACCCGTTGGGCAGCATGGACCGGATACCGGTGGCGCTGGTCAACGACGACAGGGGTGCGCACACCGAGAGCGACGACGGGGAGCGGCAGCGGATCGAGGCGGGAGAGGACATCGTCTCAGGGCTGCACGACAGCGACACCTTCGACTGGCAGGAGGTCAGCGCCGAGGAGGCCGAAAAAGGCGTGGAGGACGGGAGCTACTACCTCTCGCTGACGATCCCCGCCGACTTCAGCGCCAAACTCGCCTCCAGCTCCGGGGACAACCCGGAGACCGGTGCCCTCAGCGTCCGCACCAACGACGCCAACAACTACATCGTCGGCCAGATCTCCCGGACCGTCTTCTCCGAGGTGCGCGCCTCCGCCTCCTCCAAGGCCTCGGACGGCTTCTTCAACCGCATCTTCGTCTCCTTCTCCACCCTGCACGAGCGCACCAGCGAGGCCGCCGACGGAGCCGGCCGCGTCAACAAAGGGGTCGGCGACGCCAAGGACGGGACCAGGGAGCTGCTCGCCGGAGCGGGCAGGGCCCAGAAGGGCAGCGGCGAACTGCACTCGGGTGTCACCAAGCTGCACAAGGGCGCAGGCACGCTGCACAGCGGTACCCAGCAGGTCGCCGGCGGCACCAAGAAGCTGGCCGCCAAGGTGAACCGGCTCGCCAAGGCCGTCGAACCGCTCACCTCCCCCGAGGCGGGCGAGGACATCGCCAAGCTGGCGGGCAGGGTGGCAGAGGGGGCGAAGGCCGCGCAGAAGCACGTCGAGAAGCTCCCCGAGGAGGCCGAGCGCGCGGAGAGACTGGCCCGCGGCGCGGCCAACGGCGCCGAGAAGCTGCACAACCGGCTCTGCGGCGACGAGAGTTCGGCCGAGCTGCCGGCCGTCGACTGCTCCGAGCTGAAAAAGCACGTCCAGCTCACCCGCCGAGCCGCCGACGCGGCGGAGGGACTGAACGACCGCGTCCAGGAGTACGAGGACCTGGACGAGCTCCGCAAGGACCTGGTCAAGGTCGAGCGCACCGCCCGACAGGTGCAACAGCGCGCGCCCCACCTCGGCAAGGACCTCGACACCGCCGTCAAGCAGGTCAACGCGCTCGACGCCGGCGCCCGCAAGGTCAACGCCGGAGCGGGGCGACTGCACAAGGGCCTGGGCACCGCGAAGAGCGGGTCCTCCCAACTGGACAGCGGCCTCGGAGAGTTGAGCGCGGGCGTCAAGCAGCTGGACGGCGGGCTCTTCAAGCTCGCGGACGGTTCGCAGAAGCTGGCCAAGGGACTGGACGACGGCAAGGACCGCATCCCGGACTACGGCGACGACGAACGCGCCGAGCGCAGCTCGATCATGGCCGACCCGGTGGACCTGCAGAGCCGGGCCGCCCACCAGGCACCCAACTACGGCACCGGTTTCGCGCCGTACTTCATCCCGCTCGCCCTGTGGGTGGCGGCGATGATCTGCTACATGCTGCTGCCCGCCCTCAACCGACGCGCGCTCGCCGCCGGCGCGCCCTCCTGGCGCACCGCGCTGGCCGGCTGGCTGCCGGTGGCGGGCCTGGGCCTCGCCCAGGTGGTGACGCTGCTCTCCGTGCTCCACTGGGGGCTGGGACTCCAGATGGAACGCCCGGCGGGCACCGTGGGATTCCTGCTGCTGACCACCGCCTGCTTCAGCGCGATCGTCCAGTGGATGAACGCGCGGTTCGGGCCCGCGGGGCGCATCGTGGTACTGGTGGCGCTGATGCTCCAACTCACCTCCGCCGGCGGCACCTACCCGGTGCAGACCAGCCCGGACTTCTTCAACGCCATCCACCCGTACCTGCCCATGACCTACGTCGTGGACGGGCTGCGAGTCCTCATCACCGGTGGCGCAATGACGCCGGTGTGGCAGGCGTGTGGGGTATTGCTGGGCTTCACCGCGGCTGCGCTGGCGCTGACCGCGCTCACCGCCCGGCGCGGTGCCGTGTGGACGATGAAACGGCTGCACCCGGAACTCACGCTGTGAGCCCGGGCGGGCAGCGGCGAGGAGGCAGCAGTGGCGCGGACCGCCACAGCGGCACCTCGGCTGCATGGAGCGTCGCGTGCTGTACGGGCGTCGCGTGCAGTACGGCGGCACGAGCTGTACGGGCGGCACGGAGCACGGCGTCGCGGGTGCGACGCGAAGACCGCGGCGGGGTCGTCACGGTGAGGAGACTGCGGTGAGGAGAAGGCTCCCGGGATGAAGAACGGCAGCAGCAGCGGGACGCCGCGCGGCCCGCGCACGAGCGCGACGCGCCAGAAGCTGTACGAGGCGGCGGTGACACTCATCGCCGAACAGGGCTTCTCCTCCACCACGGTCGAGGAGATCGCCGAGCGGGCGGGCCTCGCCAAGGGCACGGTCTACTACAACTTCGCCAGCAAGGCGGACCTCTTCGAGGAACTGCTGCGCCACGGCGTGGAGTTGCTCACCACCGAGCTGAGGGACGCGGCGGAGCAGGAGAGCGCGCGGGGCGGGGGCCGGGTCGACTCGCTGGACGCGATGATCATGGCGGGCCTGCGGTTCATCGACCACTATCCGGCGTTCAGCCAGCTCTACGTCGCAGAGCTGTGGCGTCCCAACCGGGCGTGGCAGAAGACGCTGATGGTGGTCCGGGGGCAGGCGGTGGCCGTGGTGGAGGACGTGCTGCGACTCGGCGTCGAGGAAGGGGAGTTCAGCGAGGAGATCGACATCCAGCTGACCTCGGCGGCCCTGGTCGGGATGGTGCTCGTGGCGGCGCTGGACTGGAAGGCGTTCCAGTCGGAGCGATCGCTGGAGGACGTGCACGGCGCGCTCTCGCTGCTGCTCCAGGGCCGCGTCGGCGGCAACGGCAGGCTCGGCGGCCCCTCCGGCGACTGACGCCGTCCCGCTGAGCCGCCGGTGCGCGTCGCCGTGTGTCGCCGTGCCGTGGCGGGGCGAGCAGGCCGGTGTGGCAGTGTCCGTCGCGTCCCGTCCCGTCCGCTGCGGGGCCACGGGTGAGCGACCGGTCTCGGCGTGTGCCGAGCCGGCCGCTCGTTCCCCTGTGATTCCCCTTCGTTCCCCCGTTGCCGGTGGTCCGCCGGCCCCGGAGGTGCACACCTCGGGCTCGGCCGCCCCGTGTCGGCCGTTCCCGTGCGCCCTCCGGTGCCCCACACTCTGCCGTCCCGAGGCGTCCGCTCCCATCCGCGCTCGTACTCAACTCCCCGGCTGGGTACGCGCACTCAGGGCTGAGCAGCTTCGCCCAGACCCCTGCGGGGGCTGCCGCGCCCCATGTGATCCGCCGGCGCCGGTGCTCCCCCTGATCCTCACCAGCGGCTGGGCGGGCGGTGTCAACGTCTGCGCCGCGGTCCTCCTGCCGGACCGGGCAGCGGGCCCGGCGCCAGGAGCGTGCGAGGGGCACGGCGCTTCCGCACCTGCCGCCGCCGTGCCACCCGTGGCGACCGCCGGGCACGTCCTCCCGCAGCAGGCCGCAGCAGCCCGCCTCCGCCACCCGGGCCGGCTCACCGTACGGGGACGCGGGCTAGAGTCCGGGGCATGGCAGAGGTAGTGGTCGTGGGCGCCGGCATGGGCGCGATGGCGGGGGCGGCTCGGCTGGCCGTCGCGGGACACCGGGTGCAGGTCCATGAGCGCGCAGACCGTCACGGCGGCTCGGTCGAGCGGTACGAGCGCGACGGATTCGGTTTCGACACCGGGCCGGGTCTGCTCCAACTGCCGGCCGTCTGGCGGGACTTGTTCGTCAAGACGGGCCGGGCGCCGCTGGAGAGCTGTGTGAGCGTCCACCAGGTGGACCCGGCGTCCCGGCACCTGTTCGCCGACGGCACCGAGGTGACGCTGCCCGCCGCCTCCCGCGCCGGTGTCATCGACGCACTCGACTCCGCGCTGGGCGCCGGCAGCGGTGAGCGCTGGACGGATCTCGTCTCCCGCGCCCGTACGGTCTGGGACGCGACCCGCAGGCCGCTGCTGGAGGAGCCGCGCACCGTTTCCGGTTCGGCGCGCGGTCTCCCCGACCCGTATCCGGCCGGCCGCCGCGGCCTGTTCCGGCGCCGCACCCCGACGCTGGACGAAGTGGCGCGCACGGAGCTGCGCGATCCGCGCCTGGTGGCGCTGCTCGGCTCCTACGCCCGCGGTTGGGGGCTTGATCCGCGACAGACACCGGCGAGCGCGTCCGTCCTCGCCTATCTGGAGCAGACCTTCGGCAGCTGGTACGTCGTCGGCGGGATGCAGGCGCTGGCGGACGCGGTGCACGCGCGCTGCCTGGAGCGGAAGGTGACGTTCCACTTCAACTCCGAGGTGGTGGGCCTGACCTCGGCCGACGGACGCGCCACCGGCGTCGAACTGGCCGACGGCAGCACGGTGCCGGCGGACCACGTGGTGGACGGGACCGGCCGCCTCTCGGCCGGACCGGCACCGCTCCGGGCGGAAACAGCCGGACCCGCGCCCACCACTCGGGACGCCACAGCCGGACCCGCAGACGCGCCGGCCGCCGGAGCGGGCCGAGGTGCCCCGGTGCCGGGGCACTCACGTCACACCCTCCTGCTGGCGCTGCGCGGCGCCCGTCCCGCCGACACCGTGCACCGGACACATGTGCACTCCGACACCGGCGTGGTCACCGTCTCGCGCCCGGACGACCGGACGCTGGTCCCCGACGACGCGCACGAGGCGGTGGTGGTCGACGTCGCGGTGCCGGCCGGGAGTTCACCCGACGCCGGGGCGGAGGCGGCGCTGCTGGCCGCGGCCGAACGCGCCGTACCGGATCTGACGCGACGGCTGCTCTGGCACGAGGCACGCACTCCGGCGGACTGCGCCGAGCGGACGGGTGCGCCCGGCGGGGCCGTGCCCGTGCCGGCGCTGGCCGGCGCCGACGAACGCCCCCTGGTGCCCAACCTCGGTTCGGTGCGCGGCAGTTGGGCGCTGGGCGGCTGGGCCCATCCGGGCGGCGGCCTGGCGCACGCGGGCATGTCCGGCGCGCTGGTGGCCGGGCTGCTCGTCGAGGGCGAGGACTGGCGCGGCTCCCGCTGACCGACCACCGTCGGGCACCACCGATCGCACCGGGAGCCGATTCGGTGCCCGGTGCGGGTGCCCGGTGCGGGTGCCCGGTGCGGGTGCCGCACCGACGCGGACTCAGGTGCCGTGCCGCTTCAGGTGCCGTGCCGCGTCGGCCGTGCCGACGACGCGGCCCCCGGCGCCGGACCGTGCGAAGACCGTGCGGAGAGCGGGCCGGTTCCCGGTGGCTTCAGGGGCGCTGCGGGTCGTAGTAGCCGTACCCGCCGGGCTCCTGGGTCGGTCGCTGCGGGTCGGCCTCGCGCTGCTGGGGCACCCACACCCCGCCGGGCGGCGTCTGCTGCGCGTACGGGTCGTACGGCTCGGCGCGCCGGTCCTCGGCTCCGTATCCGCCCTGCTCGCCCTGGGCGGAGTAGGTGCCTGCCGGGTAACCGCCGCCGGCGGAGGGGTAGTTGCCGGTCAACGGATCGTAGAGGTCGTTGGCCCCCGGATAGCCGCCGTAGCCCGCAGCACTCTGACCGCCGGCGTACGGGTCCGCGTACGGCGCGTACTGCTGCTCGTCGTAGCCGTACCCGTCGCCGTAGGACTGGCCGGGGGCGGCGGAGTAGAGCGGACTGCTGTAGGAGGACTGGTCCTGCGCCGCGCCGTGGACGGGAGTGCCCCAGCTGTCGTCGGGGTGCGGGGTGCCGTGGGCCGGGGTGCCCTGCGAACTGCTGTGGGCAGGTGCGCCGTAGGCCGTGCCGTAGCCGTCGGAGGAGCCGTAGCCGGACGGGGATTCGTAGCCGTCGGAGCCGTAGGGGTCCGAGGACCCGTAGACCGGGGTGCCGTAAGGGGCGGAGCCGTACTGCGGGGCGCCGTACGGGGAGGCGTCGTAGGACGAGTCGCCGTAGGACGAGTCGCTGTAGGAGCCGTAACCGCCCAGGGTGTCGTAGCCGGTGGAGTCCTGGCCGCCCGAGGTGTCGTAACCGGCGGCGGCGAAGCCGCTCGGCGCGGCGGCGGCCGGCGGCTCGTCCCGGTCGTAGACGCCGTACTGACCGGTGTCGTCCGGCAACGGCAGCGGCTGGTAGGTCGAGGTCTCCTCCAACTGGGAGACCTCCAGAACCGGTTCGCTGTCCACGGGCGGGGGCGGCGGGTCGTCCGCCTCCGCGCCCTCGGCGCGGCGCCGTCGGCTGGAGCCCGGCTGGCCGCCCAGCGCCCAGCCGGTGGAGAAGCCGCGGCGGAAGGAGAGGGTGACGAAGAGCTGCCCGGCGCCGAAGGCGGCCGTGCCCACGAGGATCACCAGCAGCTCGGACATGAGGACGCCGAGGACGACGCAGAGGAATCCGCAGAAGGCCAGCAACCGCCAGCGCAGCCGGGCCTTGTACTGGAGCAGGACCTCTCCGAGCAGCCAAAGGGCCACACAGCCGAACGCGATGTAGAGGACCGTCCAGCCCATGTACGCCCCTCCCCTACCGAGATCAGAGCCGCTCGTGCAGCCCCAGCTTCTCGTAGATTTCCAACGTAGCCGTGGAGTGGTTGAGGGTGATGAAGTGAAGACCTGGGATGTCCTCGTCCATCAACTTCGCGCAGAGCTCCGTGGCGTACTCGATCCCCACTGAGCGTACAGCGGCCGGGTCGTCCTTGACCGCGAGAATGCGGTCAGCCAGCTCGGGCGGGAACGTGGCGTTGCTCAGCTGGGCGAAACGCTCGATCTGCCGCACGTTCGTGACCGGCATGATCTCCGGAATGATGGGCGTCTGACAACCGGCGGCGGCGACTCTGTCCCGAAGGCGCAGATAGTCGTCGGCCGAGAAGAACATCTGGGTGATCGCGTAGTCGGCGCCCGCGCGGCACTTGTCGACGAAGTGCCGGATGTCGCTGTCCCAGTCGGTCGAGCGGGGGTGCATCTCCGGGTAGGCGGCGACCCCGACGCAGAAGTCCCCGGCCTCCTTGATCATCTCGACCAGCTCGACGGCGTAGGTGACGCCCTCGGGGTGCGCGATCCACTCCCCCATCGGATCGCCCGGCGGATCGCCGCGCAGCGCCAGCATGTTGCGGATCCCCGCGTCGGCGTACTGGCCGATGACGTTGCGCAGCTCCGCCTTGGAGTGGTTCACCGCGGTGAGGTGGGCGACCGGGGTGAGGGTCGTGTCGGTGGCGATGCGCTCCGTCGCCCGCACGGTGCCCTCGCGCGAGGACCCGCCCGCGCCGTACGTCACCGAGACGAAGGTGGGGCGGACCGCCTCGATCCGGCGAATCGCGTTCCACAGGGTCCGCTCGCCCTTCTCGGTCCGCGGCGCCATGAACTCGAAGGAGAAGGACTTCTTCCCGGAGTTCAGCAGCTCGCGGATGGTGCGCGCACGGTCCGAGCGGGTGGACGCGATTCCAAGGGCCATATCCGGAAGGCTAACGCTCCGGCAGGTCACGGCAGTAGCCAGGTCCAGGACATGGACACGTACCTGCCACGCTTTTCGGCCCTTCTCCCGGCGCTTCTCCCGGCGCCGCGACGGGCCCGCCGGTGGTCCGCCGCCGCGGGGCTCGTCCGCTCCCGCGCCGGGGTCAGACCTGCGCGAGCCGTGCGCGCAACCGCCCGGCCGCCGCCGCGGGGTCGGCCGCCTCCGTGAGGGCACGCACCACGACCACGCGCCGGGCGCCCGCCTCCAACACCTCTTCCAGACGTGCCTCGTCGACACCGCCGATGGCGAAGAACGGCCGGTCGCTGCCGAGCTCACCCGCTCTGGCCGCCGCGTGGCGCACCAGATCGAGCCCCGGCGCCGGACGGCCCGGTTTGGTGGGGGTCGGCCAGCACGGACCGGTGCAGAAATAGTCCACGCCGGGGTCGGTGAGCGCGGCCCCCACCTCCGCCGGCGCATGGGTGGAACGTCCGATCAGCACGTCCTCGGGCCCCGCTCCGAGGATCGCGCGGGCAGCGGGAACGGGCAGATCGCCCTGCCCGAGGTGGAGCACGTCCGCACCGGCCGCGTGCGCCACATCGGCACGGTCGTTGACCGCGAGCAGCGCGCCGTGGCGGCGTGCGGCCTCGGCGAAGACCGCGAGGTGCTCCAGCTCCTCGGCCGCCTCCATCCCCTTGTCCCGCAGCTGGACGATGTCCACGCCGTTCGCGAGGACCTCGTCCAGGAACTCGGCGAGATCGCCGCGCTCCCTGCGGGCGTCGCTGCACAGATAGAGCCGCGCGTCCGCGAGGCGCTCCCGGGCGGTGCGCGCCCGGGACGCGCTCGGCGCCGGATCCGGCGGTGCCGGAATCGACACGGACCTCCCGCTCGACTCGGCTGCGGGCGCGCTCGACTCGGGCGCGGACATGGGGCCTCCCCTGCGGGGCGTACGGACCGCGCGCCTGCGCGGCGGCCCGTACGCCGGAACGGATCTGGAAGCGACCGGGACGCCCGGTCTGCGGTGCTGCGGCCGGAAGCGCTCAAGCGCGCGGGCCCGGCAGGGCTCCGGTCAGACGGCGAGGGCCTGGGCCCGGCGCTTCACCTCGGTGCCGCGGTTCTCGCGCAGCGCGTCGGCGGGGGTGCCGGGGAGGGTGTCGTCCGCGGTGAACAGCCACTCCAGCATCTCCTCGTCGCTGAAGCCGTCGTCCCGCAGCAGGGTCAGGGTGCCGGCCAGGCCCTTCACGATGCGGCCTTCGCCGATGAACGTCGCGGGCACCATCAGCACCCTGTTCTCGCCGCGGCGGACGGCCAGCAGCTGGCCCTCGTTGATCAGCTGTCGCACCCGGGTCACCTGGATGTCGAGCAGCTCGGCGATCTCGGGCACGTTGAGCCAGGCCGGAACGAGGGCATCTGTTTTCGCGTCAATCTCGGTCACGCTCCAAGACTGCCATCAGCCACCGACATTCACACGCCCTCGGTCACCTGTGCGCTCACAGCGACGTCCCGACCGACGCCGGGCCCACCGTTGCCGGGGACTCCCGACCGCCGCACCGTGCGCGGCCCGGCACACCGCACCGGCCCTGCGGCGCGCACGGCCCCGCTCGCCGGACCGTCAAGCGCCCGGCGGGTCCACCGCGGCCTTCTTCAGCGGGACCGAGGGGTCGGCGGCCAGCTCGCGGTCGAGCCCGGCCCCGCGCTCGACGAGCTTGCGCCCCTGAGCCAGGTCGCGCGGTCTGCCGACGGCGAGCAGGGCGTTGAGCCGTCCCTCGCGCAGCCAGCACACCGACCAGGACTGCCCGTCCGGCTCCCCGCGCCACAGCAGCTCGTCGCCGTCGCGGTGGTGGCCCACGTACTGGACGAAGCGGCCGAACTGCTCGGACCAGAAGTAGGGCACGGGGTCGTAGACCGCGCCGCCGAGCGGCACCGCCTGTCCGCCGTCACCGCCGGCGATCCCCGCCGCCACGGCCCTCGGGCCCTGGAGCGCGTTGTCCCAGTGGTGGATCAGCAGGCGCTCGCCGTAGCGGGCGGAGGGGAACGACGCACAGTCGCCCACCGCGTACACCCCGGGCACGGAGGTGCGCAGCTGCTCGTCGACGCGCACCGAACCGTCCGGGGCGAGGTCCACGCCGCTGTCGCGCAGCCAGTCCGTCGCGGGGCGGGCGCCGATCCCAACGACCACCGCGCTCGCCGGCAGCACGGTGCCGTCCGCCAGCTCGACCTTGGCGGCCGGGTCCTCGTGCACGGCGCGCACCGCCACTCCCGTGCGCAGGTCGGCGCCGGCTTCGGCGTACCAGGCGGTCATCGGGGCCGCGACCTCGGCGGGCATCGTGCCGGCCAGCGGCCGGTCGGCGGCCTCCACCACCGTCACCGGGCAGCCCGCCTCGCGCGCGGCCGTGGTGAACTCCGCGCCGATCCAGCCGGCGCCGACCACCACCACCGGTTCGCCGGACTCCAGCACCGGGCGCAGTCGCCGGGCGTCGTCCAGGGTGCGCAGCAGACCGACGCCGGAGACCTCGGTGCTGCCGGGCAGGGTCAGCGGCTCGGCACCGGTGGCCAGCACCAGCCGGTCGTAGCGGATCTCGCCGGCGTCGGTCAGTAGGACGCGGTCCCCCACCCGCAGGGCGGTGACGGTGACTCCCAGCCGCAGCTCGATGCCGAGTGCGTCGAAGTCCACGTCGAACTCCGCGCTCTCCGCCCGCCCCGTGAGCACCGCCTTGGACAACGGCGGCCGGTCGTACGGCACATGGGGCTCGGATCCGATCACGGTGATCGCGCCCGGCCACTTCTGCTCGCGCAGGGCGACACCGGTCTGCACGCCGGCCAGACCCGCGCCGACGATCACCGTGTGCGCACCCGCGCCGTCCGTGCTCAAGCTCGCGCTGTCCATGCTCAAAGAGGTCACCGGAGCACTCTAGGACTCCGCCTCCCGTCATCGGGAGCCTCGGCAGTACGCTGGGTGGCAACTGCATCGCGGGAGCCCGGCGCACCGGGCTGAGAGGGAGGTCGCGGCCTCCGACCGTAGGAACCTGATCCGGGTCATTCCGGCGAAGGGAGAGGCTGGAGCTCGTGCGTGTCTGCATTGTCGGCGGCGGTGTCATCGGTCTGGTGACGGCCTGGCGCACCGCACAGCGCGGCGCCGGGGTCACCGTGGTGGACCCCTCTCCGGGCGGCGGCGCCGCCCAGGTGGCGGCGGGCATGCTGGCCGCCGTCACCGAACTCCACTACGGCGAGGAGCAGTTGCTCGCCCTCAACCTCGCCTCCGCGCGCCGCTACCCCGACTTCGCTGCCGAGCTCGCCGAAGCGAGCGGGCAGCAGCTGGGCTACCGCGCCTGCGGCACCCTCGCCGTCGCGCTCGACTCCGACGACCGTGCCCATCTGCGCGAACTGCACGCCCTCCAGCAGCGCTGCGGGTTGAGCGCGCAGTGGCTGAGCGGCCGGGAGTGCCGCCGGCTGGAGCCGCTGCTGGCGCCCGGGGTACGCGGCGGACTCCGGGTGGACGGCGACCACCAGATCGATCCGCGGCTGCTCTCCCGGGCGCTGCTCACGGCCTGCGAACGCGCCGGGGTCGTCACCCTGCGCACCCGCGCGACCCGGCTGCGGACCGGCCGCGGGGGCGTCGAGGGCGTGACCCTGGCCGACGGGAGCGAACTCGCCGCGGACGCCGTGGTGCTGGCCGCCGGCAGCGAGAGCGGACGCCTGGCGGGGGTGCCCGCCGAGTGCGTGCCCCCGGTGCGGCCGGTCAAGGGCCAGGTGCTGCGGTTGCGGATGCCCGACCCGGCGGGCCGACGGCCCTTCCTGTCGCGCACCGTGCGGGCGGTCGTACGCGGTGGGCCGCTGTACCTCGTACCGCGCGAGAGCGGCGAACTCGTCGTCGGCGCGACCAGCGAGGAGCGGGGCTGGGACACCACCGTCACGGCCGGCGGAGTGTACGAACTGCTGCGGGACGCCCACGAGTTGCTGCCCGGCATCACCGAGCTGGAGCTGGTGGAGACCAGGGCCGGGCTGCGCCCCTGCTCGCCCGACAACGCCCCGGTGCTCGGCCCGACCCCGCTGCCCGGGCTCCATCTCGCCACCGGCCACCACCGCAACGGCGTACTCCTCACCCCGGTCACCGGCGACGCCCTGGCTGCCTCGGTCACCGGCGGGCAACTGCCGCCCGAGGCCGCTGCGTTCGGAGCAGGGCGCTTCACCGCCGAGGTGGCCACCACCGACATCGAGCAGCCACGGGAGCGACAGCCATGAGGATCAGGGTCAACGGCCGGGAACAGAGCGAGCGCGCCGGGCTGACCCTCGCCCAGCTCGTCGCCGGCGTCACCGACGCCGTCGCCGGAGTCGCGGCCGCAGTGAACGAGAACGTGGTCCCGCGCAGCCGCTGGGACACCACGACGCTGGGCGACGGTGACCGCGTGGAGATTCTGACCGCCGTACAGGGAGGGTGACGACGTGCCCGAGCACCGGACCACCGACGACTCGACCACCGCCGGCACCACCGGCACGGCCACCGACGCCGGCACGGCCACCGCCGCGCAGCCCGGTGCCGAGCCGCTGACGATCGGCGGCAGCACCTTCGGCTCGCGGCTGATCATGGGCACCGGCGGGGCGCCCAGTCTGGAGATCCTGCGCTCGGCGCTGCTGGCCTCCGGCACCGAGCTGACCACCGTGGCGATGCGCCGGCTGGACCCCGGTACACAGGGCTCGGTGCTCAGCGTGCTGGAGCGGCTGGGCATCCGAGTGCTCCCCAACACCGCCGGCTGCTACACCGCGGGCGAGGCCGTGC
Source organism: Streptomyces sp. XM4193 (assembly GCF_023072595.1). Taxonomy (GTDB): domain Bacteria; phylum Actinomycetota; class Actinomycetes; order Streptomycetales; family Streptomycetaceae; genus Streptomyces. The sequence goes on along the minus strand of NZ_JALLGK010000002.1, from coordinate 643,668 downwards.
TCACCGCGCAGCTCGCCCGCGAGGCACTCGGCACGGACCTGGTGAAGCTGGAGGTCATCGCCGACGAGCGCACCCTGCTGCCGGACCCCGTCGAGACCCTGGACGCGGCCGAGACGCTGGTGGACGACGGCTTCACCGTGCTGCCGTACACCAACGACGATCCGGTGCTCGCCCGGAAGCTGGAGGACGTCGGCTGTGCCGCCGTCATGCCGCTGGGCTCGCCCATCGGCTCGGGCCTGGGCATCCGCAATCCGCACAACTTCCAGTTGATCACCGAGCGCGCCGGGGTTCCGATCATCCTGGACGCGGGCGCGGGCACCGCCTCCGATGTGGCGCTCGCGATGGAGCTGGGCTGCGACGCGGTGATGCTCGCCTCCGCCGTCACCCGCGCCCAGCATCCGGAGCTGATGGCCACCGCCATGCGGCATGCCGTACAGGCCGGACGGTGCGCGTGGCGCGCGGGCCGCATCCCGCGCCGACACTTCGCCGAAGCCTCCTCGCCCGTCGAGGGCGTCGCCGACTTCGACCCGGAACGCCCCGCCTTCCGCTGACCCGGCCCCGGCTCCGGCCCGCGTCCGACGCGGGCTCCGTCCGACGCGAGCTCCGTCCGACGCGGGCTCCGTCCGACGCAGGGGTCGCGGAGGCGGGTGGCCGGGCGAACCCGACGGGGTGCACCCCTCCGGGGCGCGGCCGACGCCGGCTCGGCGTGCGTGCCCTCCCCCGCGCCCGGCCCGCGCGCCCGCTCGTGCCGAGCGCCCGGGCCACGCAGGGGCTGCGACTCTGTCACCGTTCCGCTGCAGACGGCGCAGCCCGTAGACCTCGCCGCAGGTGGAGGGGTCGGCCGCTCGTACACTCGTCTCTCGTGGATGCGCCCCTCAAAGACCCCCTGGTCGGTCAGACGCTTGACGGTCGGTACCGCGTGCTCGCGCGCGTGGCCGTCGGTGGCATGGCCACGGTCTACCGGGCGATGGACACCCGGCTCGACCGTGTCCTCGCGCTCAAGGTGATGCACCTCTCGCTCGCCGGCGATCAGACCTTCGTCGAGCGGTTCATCCGGGAGGCCAAGTCCGCCGCCCGGCTCGCGCACCCCAACATCGTGGCCGTCTACGACCAGGGCACCGACGGCACCTACGTCTACCTGGCGATGGAGTACATCCAGGGCTGCACCCTGCGCGATCTGCTCGTCCAGCGCGGGGCGCTCCAGCCCCGCGCGGTGCTGGACGTGCTGGAGCCGGTCCTCGCCGCGCTCGGTTCCGCCCACCGCGCCGGACTGATCCACCGGGACGTCAAGCCCGAGAACGTGCTGATCGGCGACGACGGCAGGGTCAAGGTCGCCGACTTCGGCCTCGTACGGGCCGTCGACTCCCAGACCTCGACGGACACCACCTCGGTGATGGGCACCGTCTCCTACCTCGCGCCCGAGCAGATCGAGCACGGCACCGCAGGCACCGCGTCCGATGTGTACGCCTGCGGGGTGATGCTCTTCGAGGCGCTCACCGGCTCCAAACCGCACGGTGGCGGCACCCCGGCACAGGTCCTCTACCAGCACCTTCACCGAGGCGTCCCGGCCCCCTCCAGCAGGGTGCCGACGCTGCCGCGGGTGCTGGACGCCCTGGTGCTGCGCGCCACCGACCGCGATCCGGCCGCCCGGCCCGCCGACGCGGTGGAGCTGCTCCACGAGGTGCGGGAGGCCAGGGCCGCACTCAGCGACAGCGAGCTGGACACCGAACCCGAGACGGCGCTCCCCGGCGCGGTCGCCTCCGTCGACGACAGCGAGGCGACCGACCGGCACCGGCAGGACGACGACACCGCGGTTCTCTCCCGTCGTGTCCCCGCCGGCCAGAACCTCCCCCATTCCGGCTCCGGGGCCCGCAGCGGCGCGGAGGGCGGAACGGACCGCGAGCGGGAGCACACCAGCTTCCTGCCGCCGCTGCCCTCGCTGGCGCCCACCGTCGACCCGGAGCCGCAGGACCGCGGGCCCGGCGGACGCTGGTCGCGCATCGGCCGCTCCCGGCGGGCGCTGGCCGCGATCGTGGGCGCCGTGGTGCTGGTACTCGTGCTCGGCGCGGGCGTCTGGTACATCAACTCCGGCCAGTTCACCCAGACCCCGAGCGTGCTCCGGCTCACCCAGGCCCAGGCCGAGCAGAAGCTCGACGAGGCCGGCCTGCGGGTGAAGGTCAGCCGCGCCCATCACGCCACCGTCGACCGCGGGCGGGTGGTCGCGACCGATCCGACGCCGGGCTCGCGCATCAGGGGCAACGGGACGGTGACCATCACGGTCTCCCGCGGCCCCGAGGTGGTGAAGGTCCCGCAGCTCAAGGGCGTACCGCTCGCGGAGGCGCGCAAGCGGCTCAAGAGCGCGAACCTGGCGGCGGCCACCGTCACCAGGGAGTTCAGCGACACGGTCGACCGGGGCGCGGTCGTGGCCACCGACCCGAAGGCCGGCAGCGAGCGGCGGCCCGGCTCCGCCGTCTCCCTGGTCGTCTCCAAGGGAGAGCAGCTCGACGTTCCCTCGGTGACGGGCATGACCGAGGAGGAGGCCCGCGAGGAGCTGACCGAGGTCGGCTTCGAGGTGAAGGTCGCCTCCGCCCGCGTGCACTCCGAGGAGGACAGCGGCACCGTCGCCCGCCAGTCCCCGGACGAGGGCGCCACCGGCGCCACGGGCGACACCGTGACCCTCACCCTCTCCAAGGGACCCGAGATGGTCGAGGTGCCCGACGTGGTGGGCATGGACGAGGACGAGGCCGTGCAGGAGCTGGAGGACGCGGGCTTCAAGGTCACCGTCCGGCGCTTCTTCTTCACCGGGAAGGTCTTCAACCAGTCCGTGGACGCGGGCGAGGACGCCCCGAAGGGCTCGAAGGTCACCGTCTACATCCGCTGATTCACCGCTGACCGCGGGTGCAGATGCAACTTCGCCGCGTAGCACAAACCCCGCGCCGTTGTGATCCCCGGCATAGGACCCAGCTCACTTACGACCTGCGGTAGTTGCTGCTGACCAAGCACCAGAGCGGGCGCGAGCGGATAAAACCGGACACCTCCCACGAAGTGCGGTAGTACGTCACATCATTGCCAGGCCAATTTCCGGGCGCTAACAATTCAGGTCGTCGCAACGCGCCGTGGATCGAAACGGCGTTCATCGCCGTAACGGCCAAGCGACCCCCGCTACCCGGAAGGTCCCCTCCGCCATGCCCGAGATAAAGATTCCGAGCCAGCGCCGCGGCATCTCCACGACCCAGAAGTTCACCGCGGTCGGTGTCGCCGCAGCCGCGGGTGTCGCCGGTCTCGCTCTGAGCCTTACCCCGGACAGCACCGAGAACACGGCCCAGGCGAAGCCCGTCAACCACAGCGCGGGCATCTCCCTGACCCCCACCGGTTTCCCCGACCAGCAGGACAGCATCAAGAACCAGCTCGCCAACGCCGAGAAGCGCGCCGTCGTCCAGAAGGACGAGCAGTCCAAGGCCGCCAAGGCGCTCGCGGCGAAGAACGCGGCCGAGTCCCGGTCCGGGAAGGCCGCCAGCCGCTCCACCGAGCGCTCGGTACCCGAGGCCGCCCCGAAGCAGTACGCCGACAACCTGGACGGCTGGATCCGCGAGGCCATGGACATCATGGCCGCCAACGGGATCCCCGGCACCTACGAGGGCATCCACCGCAACATCATGCGGGAGTCCAGCGGCGACCCCAGCGCGATCAACAACTGGGACATCAACGCCGTCAACGGAGCCCCCTCCATCGGCCTGCTCCAGGTGATCAAGCCGACCTTCGACCACTACCACGTCGAGGGCACCAAGAAGGACCAGTACGACCCCGTCGCCAACATCGTCGCCGCCTGCAACTACGCGGCCGACAAGTACGGCAGCATGGACAACGTCGACAGCGCCTACTGAGCCCGCCCCACGGGCCCCGGCGCACCAGTGGCACCCTGGGTGCGGTGACCAACCCCTCCCCCTCCGCCACTTCCGCGCCGCGCAATCCGATCGGCGGTCATGTCCCCGTAGCCGGGGGCCTGGCCGCCGTCGGCCTTTCCCACGCCCGCGACCTGGCCGCCGAGACCGTCCAGGTCTTCGTGGCCAATCCGCGCGGCTGGGCGACCCCGCCCGGCGACCCGCGCCAGGACGAGCAGTTCCTGGCCGGCTGCGCCGCCGCGTCACTGCCCGTGTACGTGCACGCGCCGTATCTGATCAACTTCGGCTCCTCCAACGCGGAGACGGCCGAGCGGTCCGTGCGCTCCATGCGCCACTCGCTGCGCAGGGGCCGGGCCATCGGCGCCCGCGGTGTCGTCGTGCACACCGGCTCGGCGACCGGCGGACGGCCCCGGGACGTCGCCCTCGCGCAGGTGAGGGAACTGGTGCTGCCGCTCCTGGAGGAGCTCACCGACCCGGCCGACCCGTGGCTGCTGCTGGAACCGACCGCCGGGCAGGGCACCTCTCTGTGCTCCACGGCGCAGGAGCTGGCCCCCTACTTCGACGCTCTCGACCACCACCCGATGCTCGGCGTCTGCCTGGACACCTGCCACGCCTTCGCCGCGGGCCACGACATGGCGGCGCCCGGCGGCACCAAGAAGATGCTGGACGAGGTGGTGGACGCCACCGGGACCGGCCGGCTCAAGCTCATCCACGCCAACGACTCCAAGGACGTCGCCGGCGCCCGCAAGGACCGCCACGCGAACATCGGCGCCGGCCACATCGGCACCGAGCCGTTCGCGGAGCTCTTCCGGCACCCCGAGACCGCAGGTGCGCCGCTGGTCATCGAGACGCCCGGCGGCCCCGACGGCCACCGTGCCGACATCCGCCTGCTCAAGTCACTGCGCGACGGCTGACCCGCGCGACGGGCGGCGAGGGCCGAGCACGGCGGGACGCGACTGCCGTACGCGGCTCCTCCGCCGCACCCGCGTGCGGAGCGGATGCCCGCCGTTGCGCAGGGGCCCGCGCCTCAGAGCTCCGGGCCGTCTCCCGGCTCCTCCTGGTAGGAGTAACGCTGCTCGCGCCACGGATCGCCGAGGTTGTGATAGCCGCGCTCCTCCCAGAAACCGCGCCGGTCGGCGGTCATGTACTCCACTCCCCGCACCCACTTCGGCCCTTTCCAGGCGTAGAGGTGCGGAACCACCAGACGCACCGGAAATCCGTGTTCGGCGGTGAGGAGTTCACCCGCCCGGTGTGTCGCGAACAGCGTTCGGGCGTCGGTGAAGTCGGCCAGCCGGAGATTGGAACTGAATCCGTACTCCGCCCAGACCATGATGTGGGTGACCTCGTCGGCGGGCGGCGCGAGTTCGAGAATGGTGCGCGCCGGTACGCCGCCCCATTCCACGTCGCGCATGCTGAACTTGCTGACGCAGTGGAGATCGCCCACCACCGTCTCGTGCGGAAGTGCGGAGAACTCCTCGTGCGTCCAGCAGTGTTTGCCGCCGCTCGCGGTGGCGCCGAAAACCCTGAACTCCCAGCGCTCCGCGCGGAACTTGGGCACCGGCCCGTAGTGGGTGACCGGCCAGCCCCGCTGCTGCCGCTGACCTGGCGGTAGCGGAGCACGCTCCGTGTCCTCGCTGTCCGGCTGGCCCATGAATCCATGGTGACAGACCAGGGGGGATGCTCCGTCCCACCGCGCTGTCGCGTCCCAACAGCCCGAAAATCGGGGCAATTTCGGTAAGCCTGTACTTACTGGACGTGATCGCCGTCGCGGTGCAAGGATGCCCGGCACACCCCACCGAACCTCTTCCGGAAGGAGCCCGGTGCCATGCAGGGCGACCCCGAGGTCATCGAATTCCTCAATGAGCAGCTGACCGCCGAGCTCACCGCCATCAACCAGTACTTCCTGCACGCGAAAATGCAGGAGAACTTCGGTTGGCCCAAGCTGGCGAAGTACACCAGGGCCGAGTCGTTCGACGAGATGAAGCACGCGGAGATCCTGACCGACCGCATTCTCTTCCTCGAAGGTCTGCCCAACTACCAGCGCCTGTTCCATGTGCGCGTGGGGCAGACGGTCACCGAGATGTTCAACGCGGACCGACAGATCGAGGTGGAGGCCATCGACCGCCTCCGGCGCGGTATCGAGGTCATGCGCAACAAGGGCGACGTCACCTCGGCGAACATCTTCGAGGACATCCTCGCCGACGAGGAGCACCACATCGACTACCTGGACACGCAGCTGGAACTCATCGAGAAGCTCGGTGAGCCGCTGTACATCGCGCAGTTGATCGAGCAGCCGAGCGAGGCCTGACCCGGTCGACCGTCCACGGCCCGCGCATCGTCACCGAGCAGCGGGCCCGGCCGATCAGCCGCTTCCGGGCTTCGGGGGCGGCGGCCGCACGGTCAGGCGGCCGTCTCCGTCCTCGCCGCCCCGGCGAGGACACCCGGACGGGCGGACGGCCCGGGCATGGAGGCGGGGGTCGCGGGCCGGGCGTCGCCGGAGCCCTCGACCGGCTCGGAACGGGCGGCCAGCAGCGCCGCGGCCTCGCGGCTGACGCTGCGGTCGGCGCACGCGCCGCGGCCGAGCAGCCCCTGGATGCGACGCACGCACGACCCGCAGTCGGTGCCCGCCTTGCAGGCGGAAGCGATCTGGCGGGGAGTGCAGGCACCGGCGTCCGCGTGCTCACGCACCTGCTGCTCGGTCACTCCGAAGCACGAGCAGACGTACACGCGGCTCACCTCCTGCGGGCTGGTTTCCCGGGCCACAGAAGGGCGCGGGGAACTAAGATTAAGCTCACCTTACCCCCGCGTGCGGGGCGGCAAAAGCAGCTGGGGCACGGATCTCTGTGATCCGTGCCCCAGATCGTTTCGTGCCCCGCGACCCCGGTTCCCGGTCGGCGCCGAAGCGCCGAGCCAGGAGGCGTCGTACGGTACGAGCCGTCCGCCCGCGTCTACTGGTCCCGGTACATCTCCGCGACCAGGAAGGCCAGGTCGAGCGACTGGCTGCGGTTCAGCCGAGGGTCGCAGGCGGTCTCGTAGCGCTGGTGCAGATCGTCCACGAAGATCTCGTGGCCGCCGCCCACGCACTCGGTGACGTCGTCACCCGTCAGCTCGACGTGGATGCCGCCGGGGTGGGTGCCGAGCTCCTTGTGCACCTCGAAGAAGCCCTTGACCTCGTCCAGGACGTCGTCGAAGCGGCGGGTCTTGTGCCCGGAGGCGGCCTCGAAGGTGTTGCCGTGCATCGGGTCGCAGACCCACGCGACCTGGGCGCCGGAGGCGGTGACCTTCTCCACGAGGGTGGGGAGCTTGTCGCGGACCTTGTCCGCGCCCATCCGCGTGATGAAGGTGAGCCTGCCCGGCTCGCGGTCCGGGTCGATCCGGTCGATCAGCGTGAGCGCCTCCTCCGGGGTGGTGCCCGGACCGAGCTTGACGCCCACCGGGTTCTGCACCCGGGAGACGAACTCGATGTGCGCGCCGTCGAGTTGGCGGGTGCGCTCGCCGACCCAGACCATGTGGCCCGAGACGTCGTACAGCTTGCCGCTGCGCGAGTCGGTGCGGGTCATCGCACCCTCGTAGTCGAGGAGCAGCGCCTCGTGCGAGGAGTAGAACTCGACGATCTTGAACTCCTCGGGGTCCACCCCGCAGGCGTTCATGAAGTTCAGCGCACGGTCGATCTCGCGGGCGAGCGCCTCGTAGCGCTGGCCGGAGGGCGAGCTGCGCACGAAGTCCTGGTTCCAGGCGTGCACCTGTCGCAGGTCGGCGTAGCCGCCCGTGGTGAAGGCGCGCACCAGGTTCAGCGTGGAGGCCGAGGCCTGGTACATCCGCTTCAGCCGGTCCGGGTCCGGCGTGCGGGCCTCGGGCGTGAAGTCGAAGCCGTTGACCGAGTCGCCCCGGTACGTCGGCAGGGTGACGCCGTCCCGGGTCTCCGTCGGCTTGGAGCGGGGCTTGCTGTACTGGCCGGCGATCCTGCCGACCTTCACCACCGGCACCGAACCGGCGTAGGTGAGCACGGCGCCCATCTGCAGCAGCGTCTTCAGCTTGTTGCGGATGTGCTCGGCGGAGACGCCGTCGAAGGCCTCGGCGCAGTCTCCGCCCTGGAGCAGGAACGCCTCGCCGCGCGCGACGGCGGCCATCCTGTCCTTGAGCTGGTCGCACTCGCCGGCGAAGACCAGCGGCGGATAGGACTCGAGCTCGGCGATCACATCGCGCAGAGCCTTCGAGTCCGGGTAATCGGGCTGCTGCGCCGCGGGCAGGTCTCGCCAGGTGTGGGCACCGGCGTCGGATTTCGCGTTCACGGTCACGGCGACAGGTTACGTGCTCCCCGGGGAGGGCCATGGCCACAGCTCACGGGATGAGACGACCGGTCCACGGGCGCTTCCGGCGCCGCCGGCCAAGGTCGCAGGTCGGGTAGGGTGCGGCTGTGCTCACGCAGTTCTCACAGGTCTCGCAGACCCGTATGTGGTGGTGGCCCGCTGATCCGGCGGCCCACTGACTGCGCACACCCCCGTACATGTCCAGGCCGCCCAGGGGCGGCCTTTCGTGTTTCTCGGGACCGCCCTTCCGTGCTGCCCCACCGGAAGGAAGAACGTGCCGCACCGCCTGCTCTCCGCACTCCTGACCGACGACGACCCACCGCCCTTCGCCCTGCTGCGACGCCGTGCGCCGGGCCGCGACCCCGACAGCGTCGAACTGCTCACCGGCCCCGTGCGGGAGGTGGACCGGCTGGCGGACCTGCCGGACCGCGAGCTCGGCGCGCTGGCCCTGCTGCCGTTCCGGCAGATCACCGAACGCGGTTTCACGGCCCACGACGACGGCACCCCGCTGAGCGTGCTGCTGCCCGAGCAGCGCGCCGAGCTCCCGCTGGCAGCGACCCTCGCCCTGCTGCCCGACCACCGGGTGACGGTGGCCGGCGGCGGTTTCGACCTCGACGACGCGGCGTACGCACGGCTGGTGCGCCGGGTCGTGGAGGAGGAGATCGGCACCGGGCAGGGCGCCAACTTCGTGATCCGCCGCACCTTCCGCGGCCGGGTGGCGGGGTACACGGCCCGCGACGGGCTCGCGCTCTTCCGCACGTTGCTGGAGACCGAGCGCGGCGCGTACTGGACGTTCGTGGTGCACACCGGCCGACGCACCCTGGTCGGCGCCGCGCCCGAGGTCCATGTGCGGATGAGCGGCGGCACCGTGGTGATGAACCCGATCAGCGGGACCTACCGCTACCCGCCCGGCGGCCCGACGCCGGAGGGGCTGCTCGACTTCCTCGCGGACGGCAAGGAGCGCGAGGAGCTGTCCATGGTCGTGGACGAGGAGCTGAAGATGATGTGCGCGGTCGGGGACGCCGGCGGGGTCGTCGTGGGACCGCGGCTGAAGGAGATGTCCCGTCTGGCGCACACCGAGTACGAGCTGCGCGGACGCAGCAGCCTGGACGTGCGCGAGGTGCTGCGCGAGACCATGTTCGCCGCGACCGTCACCGGGTCCCCGGTGCAGAACGCCTGCCGGGTGATCGCGCGCCACGAGCCGACCGGGCGCGGCTACTACGCGGGCGCCCTCGCCCTGCTCGGCCGGGACGCGGGCGGCGCGCAGACGCTGGACTCGCCCATCCTCATCCGCACCGCCGACATCGACGCCGCGAGCGGGGAGCTGAGCGTGGGCGTCGGGGCCACCCTGGTGCGGGACTCGGACCCGGCGAGCGAGGTCGCCGAGACCCACGCCAAGGCCGCCGGTGTGCTGGGCGCGCTGGGAGTGGGGTCGGTGCAGCGGCCCGCCGCGGGGGCGAGCGGTGCGTCCCTGGCGGACGACCCCCGGGTCCGGCGGGCGCTGGACGACCGGCGGACGGGCCTCTCGCCGTTCTGGCTCCGCATGCGTACGGGCGGCTCCCGGCCGGTGGCCGCACCGCCCGGCGAGGTGCTCGTGGTGGACGCCGAGGACACCTTCACCGCGATGCTGGCCCATCTGCTGCGGGCGACCGGCCCCTCCGTGTCGGTGCTGCGCCACGACGAGCCGGGGCTGGCGGAGATCGCGCGCGAGCACCGGGGGCCGATCGTGCTGGGACCCGGCCCCGGCGATCCGCGGGCGGGGAACGTGCCCGCGGTGGGTGCGCTGCGGACGCTCGCCGCGCAGCTGCTGGCCTCGCACCGGCACGGGCTGCTGGGGGTCTGTCTGGGCCATGAGGTGATCGCCGCCGAGCTGGGGCTGGAACTGGCGCCCAAGCAGCGCCCGTACCAGGGCACGCAGCTGACCGTCGACTTCTTCGGCAGGCCCGAGACGGTCGGGTTCTACAACTCGTACACCGCACGCTGCGACGAGCCGACCGAGACCGAACTCGCCCTGCATCGCGTGGAGTTGAGCCGCGACCCGGAGAGCGGCGAGGTGTACGCGCTGCGCGGGCCGGGCTTCGCCGGGGTGCAGTTCCATCCCGAGTCGGTGCTCACGCTCAACGGGCCGGAGCTCCTGGCCGATCTGCTCGCCGGCGCGCTCATCGGCTGAGCGGTCCCGGGCGCCGCGTCGGTCGCGGAACGACCGAGACCCACGCGGCGCCCGCGGGCCGCTCCGTCCCAGGTCGGCTGTACGGGGCGGCGCGGGCGGTTCAGCCGAAGCGGGGGCGGTTCAGCCGAAGAAGATCTCGCTGTCCGCGTAGAGCGAGGCGTCGATCTTTTTGCTGCGCGAGACGGCTTCGGTCAGCCGCACCCGCTCCACATTCGCGCCGCGCACCGCGACCATCGCTCCCCAGTCACCCTCGTGCACCGCGTCCACGGCGTGCAGTCCGAACCGGGTGGCCAGCCAGCGGTCGTACGGGGTCGGGGTGCCGCCGCGCTGGATGTGGCCGAGCACCGTCGTACGCGCCTCGTGGCCCGTGCACCGCTCGATCTCCAGGCCCAGCCACTCGCCGATTCCGGACAGCCCGGTGAGGTCGACGTCGCCGGAGGCCGGCAGCGCGCTGTCGGAGACCACCACGATCGGCGAGTACGTCGCCTGGAAACGGGACTCGACGTGGCCGCAGACCCGGTCGAGGTCGAAGGGGAACTCGGGGACGAGCACGCAGTTGGCGCCGCCGGCCAGACCCGCGTGGACCGCGATCCAGCCGCTGCTGCGGCCCATCACCTCCACGACGAGCACCCGCTTGTGCGACTCGGCGGTGGTGTGCAGCCGGTCGATGGTCTCGGTGGCGACCGTGACCGCGGTGTTGAAACCGACGGTGTAGTCGGTGCCGTGGATGTCGTTGTCGATGGTCTTGGGCACTCCGACGCACGGGACGCCGTGCCGGTCGGCGAGGACCGCGGCGGCGGTGAGGGTGTTGATGCCGCCGACGACGATCAGTCCGTCCACCCCGCGGCTGCGCAGGGTCTCCGCGATGCGGCGCGGGCCGTCGGGTGCGGTCAGCGGGTCGGTGCGGGAGGAGCCGAGGATGGTGCCGCCCCGGGGCAGGGTGCCGCGCACGGCGGGGATGTCGAGCTCGACGGCGCGGTCGTGCAGCACACCGTCCCATCCGTCGAGGAACCCGACGACGGAGTCGCCGTAGCTCTGCACGCCCTTGCGGACGATGGCGCGCAGGGCCGCGTTCAGCCCCGGGCAGTCGCTGCCCCCGGTCAGTACTCCGATCCGCATGGCACTTCCTCTCCGCAGACCACCGTTGAGCGGCCCGGTGCGCGGCAGACCGTCGGTCTGCGGCCGGGCCGCTGGTCACCGTACGTCAGCACGGGCCCAACTCTCCCCGCCGCGCCGTGATTTGGGCGCAGCCGGGAACGCGGCGGGTCTCACTCCCCGTCCAGTCCCCGTTCGATGGCGTACCGCACCAGCTCGACGCGGTTGTGCAGTTGCAGTTTGCCGAGGGTGTTCTGGACGTGGTTCTGCACGGTGCGGTGGGAGATGAACAGCCGCTCGGCGACCTGCTTGTAGGAGAGCCCCTTGGCCACCAGCCGCAGCACCTCGGTCTCCCGCTCGGTGAGCTGCGGCGCCGCGGCCTCCTGCGGTTCGGCCGGGCTCTGCGCGGCGAGCCTGCGGTACTCGCCGAGCACCAGCCCGGCCAGACCGGGAGTGAACACCGCGTCGCCCTCCGCGGTCCTGCGCACCGCGTCCACGAGCTCCTGCGTGCTGGCGGACTTCACCAGGTAGCCGGTCGCGCCCGACTTCACCGCCTCCAGCACGTCTGCGTGCTCCCCGCTGGCCGAGAGCACCAGCACGCGCAGCGCCGAGCCCTTGCCGACCAGCTGCTTGCACACCTCCACCCCCGGCAGTGTGGGCAGGTTGAGGTCGAGCACCAGCACATCGGGCTCGCAGGTGCGGGCGCGGCGCACCGCCTGCGGCCCGTCGTCGGCGGTGGCGACGACCTCGAACCCGGCCGCCGCCAGGTCTCTGGCCACGGCATCCCGCCACATGGGGTGGTCGTCGACCACCATGACCCGCACCGGTGCGGGTCCTCCGGTGTGTGCGGCGGCCCCCTCCGTACGCGGGTCCGCCGGGGCGTCCGTACGGGCGTCCGCGCCCTTGTCCCCCGGTGTGCCCGTGCGCGCGTCGGAGCGTGTCTCCGCGCCCGCGCCGGTGTGTGCGTCGTTCATTTCGGCACCCTCAGCTCGACTTCCGTACCCTGCCCGGGAATCGACACCACCTCGGCGGTGCCCCCCACTTCGTGCAGCCGTCCGACGATGGACAGTGACACCCCCATCCGGCCCTCGCGCTCGGCGGCGGCCAGGCGCCCGGCGGCGACACCGGGCCCGTCGTCGCGCACCGTCACCAGCACCGCGTCCGGCTCGTCCTCCAACAGGATCCACGCCTTGGCGCTCTCCCCCGCGTGCTGCCGGACGTTGTCCAGCGCCGCGGCCACCGCCGCGTCCGTCATCCGCGCCGTGTGCTCGGGCAGCGCGACGGGGCCGCCCGGCCCCGCGAAGGTCACCGCGGTACCGGCGCGGGCGGCGAGCAACTCGGCCAGGTCCCGGGTGACTTCGCCGCCCGTACCGGTGCCGGAACCGTACGCGGGCCCGCCGCCGCCCGCGTCGCCGGCCGGGGCCGACGCGGTCGGGCCGCTGGAGACCAGGGAGCGCAGTGCGACCTCCTGCTCCCCCGCCAGCCGGCCGATCTCCGCCGCCCCGCCCCCGATCTCCGTCCCCCTGCGCTGCACCATCGCGAGCACCTGGAGGACGTTGTCGTGGATGTCGCGGGCCAGCCGCTCCCGCTCCCGGGTGGCCGCCTCCACCTTCAGCGCCTCGGCGAGGGTGTGCTCGCTGGCGCGGGCGACCTCGACGACGTAGCCGATGCCGATGCTCGCCACCGTCACCAGCAGCACGTTGTGCACGGTGTCCCGGGTCAGCCCGCCCTCCTCCACCACGTTGGCGGCGCCGACCACCAGGGAGGCGCCGGCCGCCCAGCGCCAGCCGTGCTTGATGGCGAGCGCGAGGACCGGTCCGGCGACCCAGATGGTCGGCAGGCTCGGGTTCACCGACCCGGCCGTGTCGGCCACCGGCGTCAGCAGGATGCCCCCGACTCCGAGCGCGAAGTCGCAGCCCAGGAAGCAGGGGGTGCAGCGCTCGGCGGAGGAGACGTGCCGCAGCGTGGCCAGCGTCCAGCAGACCAGCACGGTCAGGTACACCGCGCCCACCAGCGGGCGGCCGTAGGTGTCGTGGTGGTAGAGGAAGACGCCGGTGGCGTACGCGGTGGTCAGCAGTCGGTAGCCGACCAGTGCACGCCACAGCGGTGCCTCCACCGAGACGCTCGGCGCGGTGGCGGGAGGCGCGGTGGCGCTCGGGGTGTCGGTCGTCGGTGCGCCGGTGGCGCGGGATGCTGCGGTCTCGGTCACGTTCCCCCTCCGGGTGCCCGGCACGGTACGGGGCCGCGGCCCCCGGGCGTCTGTCCTGCGGCGCGTCCGGAGCCCGAACTCCGGTCGCCGGCAACGGAATCGGTGCTACTTCCGGTTCTGGTCGCCCGACGCCTTCGCCGCCTCGTCGATCCGGCGCCTGGCGGCGGTGGCGTAGATGTCGACGTACTCCTGCCCCGAGAGCCGCATGATCTCGTACATCACCTCGTCGGTCAGCGCCCGGGTGATGAACCGGTCGTGCTCCATGCCGTCGTAGCGGGAGAAGTCCAGCGGACGGCCGATCCGGATGCCCGGCCGCAACAGCTTGGGAACCACCTTGCCCGGGGGCTGGATCTTCTCGGTGCCGATCATCGCGACCGGGATCACCGGGGCGCCGCTCCCGAGCGCGACCCGCGCGAGGCCGCCGGGCCTGCCCCGGTAGAGCCGCCCGTCCGGGGACCTGGTGCCCTCGGGGTAGATCCCGAACAGCTCACCGCGCTCCAGCACTTCGATGCCGCTGCGGATCGCCGCCTCGGCCGCGCCGCGCACTCCGGACCGGTCCACCGGGAGCTGGCCGGCGCCTCTGAAGAACGCCGCGGTCATCCCGCCCTTGACGCCCGGGGCCGTGAAGTACTCGGCCTTCGCCACGAAGGTGACCTTGCGCGGAAGCACGGCGGGCAGGAAGAAGGAGTCGGAGAAGGAGAGATGGTTGCCGGCGAGGATGGCCGGGCCCCGCTCGGGGATGTTCTCCAGCCCTTCGACCCAGGGGCGGAAAGCGAGCTTCAGCGAGCTGCCGACCGACAGCTTCATCGCGCCGTACAACATCCGGACCTCCCTTTGTCCCACCCGCCGACCCTATCCCGCCACCTTCTGGCGCGAACCCTGCGCGAACGGTCCCGCCCCGCGTCCTCCGCCCCTGCGCCCGCACTGCGGGCTACCCGCCCGGTGCCCGCTCCGCGTAGGGTGATCGGACCCCCGAAACGCGTGCTGTCGAACGGAGACCACGGTGCCTCTGCTCCCCGGTAGTGAGCCGATGTTCCACGAGGGCGGCCGGACCGGCGTACTGCTCTGCCACGGCTTCACCGGCTCGCCGCAGTCGCTCCGCCCCTGGGCGCGCCACCTCGCAGAGCAGGGCCTGACCGTCTCGTTGCCGCTGCTGCCCGGGCACGGCACCCGCTGGCAGGACCTCCAGCACACCGGCTGGCAGGACTGGTACGCCACGGTGGACCGGGAGTTGCGGCTGCTCACCGAGCGCTGCGACCGGGTCTTCGTGGCCGGGCTGTCGATGGGCGGCGCGCTCGCGCTCAGGCTCGCGGCCCGTCACGGCGACACCGTCAGCGGCGTGGTCGTGGTCAACCCGGGGATGACGATGAAGCCGTTGGACTCACTGGTGCTGCCCGTTGCGCGCCATCTGAAGGCGTCCACCCGCGGCATCGTCAGCGACATCGCCAAGGAGGGCGTGGAGGAGAGCGGCTACCAGCGGGTCCCGCTGCACGCCGCGTACTCCCTGCGGAACTTCTTCACCCTGGTGCGCGGGGAGCTGCCGCAGGTGACCCAGCCTCTGCTGGTGCTGCACAGCAGGGTCGACCACGTGGTGCCGCCGAGCGACTCGGCGATCGTGCTGAACAAGGTCTCCTCCACCGATGTGACGGAGACGGTTCTGGAGGACAGCTACCACGTGGCCACACTGGACCACGACGCGGAGCGCATTTTCGCGGACTCCTGCGGATTCATCACCCGGCTGACGACGAGGAAGATCAGCACGTGACGGAGCGTGAGCACGGACGCGGCGAAGGCCGCGAGCCCCTCGACGAGGAAGCTGCCTGGGCGCAGATCGTGGCGGGTTACGACCGGGACGGGCGTTCCCCCGTCGAGTCGGACCCGGCCGAGGACGCGGGCGCGGCCGGACGAGGTGCCTCGGGCACGGCGTCCCCGCAGGACCGGTCCCCGGATTCCCGGGAGCCGGGCCCGGCCGCGGAGGCCGAGGACGGTGCGGACGCCGGGGCGCGTACCGGCGAGGACGCCGACCGGGGTTCGGGAGCGGACGGGGCGGGTTCGGGCAGCCTGCTGGAGAAGCGCCGCCCCTCGGGCGACGACGAGGCCCGCTCCGAGGAGGACGGTCCGGACGCGGGCGAGCAGGACAGCGGCGACGGCGACCCGAAGGTGCGCACCTTCACCGTCTACGCCGCGGGCACCGGCCCCCGCGACTGGCAGCCCGCCGAGAGCGACGAGGACGACCACTTCGTTCCGCCCGAGCCGCCGCCGTTGCCGAAGCTCGACACCACTGCCCGGTTCGCCTGGCTCGCCGTACTCGGCGGCCCGGCCCTGCTCTTCGGGGCGGTGATCTTCCAGATCCCGATGAACTGGTGGATCACCACGCTCGGAATCGGCGGCTTCCTGGGCGGTTTCGGCACTCTGATCGCCCGGATGCGGTCGGAGGACGACGACGAGGGGTTCGAGGACCCGGGCCGGGGCGCGGTCGTCTGAGTCGGTCGGCGTGCAGCCGGCGCCCGCGAGAGATTGCCGGGTTCTGGCAATGCGCCCCGGCGCCCCCAGCTCCAGACTGAGGTGACCACACACCACAGGACCTGGGGGAAACATGGCCCTGCTGCTCGTCTTCTCAGCCATAGCACTGCTCACCGGCTGGGCACTGGCCGTCCAGCGCAAACGCGAGGCACGCGACCGCGGAGAGCGCCCCGAGGAGGAGTGAACGTCCCCGAGGCGGCGGGCAGTTGCCGAGGGCCCGCAACCACACGGAGTCGGTGACAGCGCCGGAACGCCGGACCGGGGCGTACCGGCGGCGGGGGCCTGGACGTACGGGGTTGCGGGGCGGGGCCGGTGAGCAGCTGCGGGGATCCGGTTCCGAACGGGCGGGACCGGCGGGCGGGGGCTGCGTCAGCGCGCGGGAGGCAGCCGCAGGGCGGCCAGCACCGGGAGATGGTCGCTGGCGGCGACCAGATCCGCGCGGGAGACCCCGGGCAGCCCGTCCGGCACCCCGCAGCCCAGCACCTCCACCGAGGAGGAGGCGAGCACCGCGTCGATGCGCTGGTGCGGGCGGGCGGCCTCGGAGGTGTGACCGCCTCCCCAGGGCCGTACCGCGTGGCCGTCCTGGAGCCGGTCGGCCAGTCTGCGGAAGGACCGGCCGTCAGGGCGTTCGTTGAGATCGCCGGCGGCGACCGCGCCGACCGGTCCGCCGCGCAGCTCCCCCCTCGCGGTGAGCGCGTCCAGCCGGTCGAGCAGCATCTCCGCCTGACGCCGGCGCTCGTCCTTCTGCAGGCTCAAGTGGCAGCTGACCACTGCCAGTCCGGCGCGGTCGCCGAAGCGCAGCACTGCGGTGGCGAAGCCGCGGCGGTGCAGCCCCGGCGTGTGCGGCAGCAGTACGTCCTCGGCCCACTCCACGCGCGCCCGCAGCGAGGTGAGGATCATCTGGCCGTTGGCGGTGGCGCCGCCGGTGACGTGCACCAGACCGGACATCCCGGCCAGCCGGGCGGCGTGTGCGCGCCAGCGGAAGAAACGCGGCGCCTCCTGCACACAGACGACGTCGGGGGCGCACGCCCGGATGACCCGGGCGAGCGCCCCCACGTCGTCACGCATGGAGCGGATGTTGTAGCTGAGCAGCCGGACGACCGCACCGCCGTCGGTGTCCGCGGCGGACGCGGGCAGGTCCGTGAGCGTCATGGCCGCAGCGTACGGCGTCAGCCCTGGCGTGCCAGGTCGGCGACACCCACCAGACCGGCCTTGCCACCGAGTTGGGCGGCGAGCACCTGCGCCTGCGGACGCCACTGCGAGCCGACGAGCCAGCGGCGGTAGGACTTGCGGATCGGCTCCAGCACCAGCTCGCCCTCGTCCGAGACACCGCCGCCGACGATGAAGGCGGACGGGTCGAAGAGGCTCGCCAGGTCGGCGAGGCCGGCGCCGGCCCAGCGGGCCAGCTCGCGGAAGGAGTCGATCGCCACCGGGTCGCCCTCCAGGGCGGCCTGGCTGACGTGCTTGCCGTCCACGCCCTCGGGGGTGCCGTCGCCGAGCCCCAGCAGCAGCGCCGCCCGCTCCGGGGTGGCCACCGCGCGCTGCCGGGCGTACCGCACCAGCGCGCTGCCGGAGGCGTACTGCTCCCAGCAGCCCTGGTTGCCGCAGCCGCAGAGCAGGCCGTCGGGCACCATCCGGATGTGGCCGAACTCCGCCGCCACGCCGAACCGGCCGCGGTGCAACCGGCCGCCGATGATGATGCCGCCGCCCAGGCCCGTACCGAGCGTGATGCAGACGACGTCGTCGTGGCCCTGGCCGGCACCGAAGCGGTACTCGCCCCAGGCCGCGGCGTTGGCGTCGTTCTCGATGACGACGGGCAGCCCGACCCGCTTCTCCACGAGGTCCTTCAGCGGCTCGTGCCGCCAGCTGAGGTTCGGGGTGAACAGCACCGTGGCGCGCTTGTCGTCGACGTACCCGGGAGCGCCGATGCCCACGGCGTCCACCGTGTGGTGGGCGCTGGCGCCGCGGACGGCGTCCGCGATGGCGTCGATCACTCCCTCGGTGGTCTTGGGGGTCGGCACCTTGCTGGTCTCGAGGATGTTGCCCTCCTCGTCGACCACACCGGCCGCGACCTTCGTACCGCCGATGTCGACACCAATGGTGAGTCCCATATGTCCCTCAGTTATCCGGTCGAACCCCGCCGCGCACAACGGTACCGGAGGCCCTGGAGGGCTTGTGACCCGCTTCAGTCCAGGTCGATGCGCTCGGTCGCGGGCGGATCGTCGTCCCCGCCGCCCCCGGAGGGCTTCTCGCCGCCCGCTGCACCGGCTCCCCCGCCGCCGCCCCCGCGCCCGGCGGAACCGGGCTCTTCGCCGCTCGCGGCTTCCTCGCCGCTCCGCTTCCGGGCCTGCTCACCGGCCTGCCCGGCGGGCTCGGCACCGGCCGGCTCGTCGTCCCGGGGCACCCGGACACTGGCAGCTTCCTGCCGCGTCCAGCGCTGCTCCTGGCCGGTGACCGCGGCCTGGTAGGCCGAAAGCAGCTCGGAACCGGCCGCCGCCAGGTGCTCCATCACCCTGGGGTTGCGCTCGACGATCGGCCCCAGCAACTCCTTGGCACCGTCGGCGAGTTGACGGCTCCAGTGCTCGGCTGTGGACTCGGCCGCCCGGCGGCCGGCCGACTCTCCGGCGGCGCCGGCCAGCGGGGTGGTGAAGTCGGAGATCCGGCGGGCCACCGAGTCGACCAGTCTGCCGAACTCGTCCGCCGCGCTCGCCGGACGCTCACCGGCCTGCTCGCGACGACGAGCCCGCTCGGCCGCCAGGTCCTCCGCACACGCCTCGGCCCAGGCGCTGCCGTCCGGCTCCTCGGGACCGCGAGGGCTCTCGGAGCGCTCCGGGCGCTTCGGGCTGTCCGGCTCGCTGGAATCGCTCATCACTTGCTCCCGCGGATTCTTCTCGATCGGGCGTTGGAGGCTCTGACGGTTCAACGGGTCCCGGCCGCCGAACGTTCCGGTCGACGGGTGCGCCGCGACCCCGGTGCGGGCCGTCGGTCGGCGCAACCCGTCGGCAGGCACGGCGCCTGGCGGGGCCCCCGCGGCCGTCCACGGCATCCGGACGTCCGGCCGCCGTGGCTCCGACAGTACCGCTCAGCGGGACCGCGGCCACAGTGCCGGATCGGGCCGGAACCGCACCGCGAGTCCGCCCTCGGTCAGCCGCGCCCCGGCCACGGTGCAGCGCCGCAGCGCCGCGGGCAGCGGCAGCGCCCTGCGGTACGGGCCGACGGTCACGATCGCCTCGTCACCGCGCCGCACCAGCGCGAGCTGTTCCTTCCGCGCGCCCGGCAGCGGCAGCCACCAGACCAGCTCGCCCTCCTCGCTCAACCGGTCCTCCACCCACCGCCCCACACCGCGCGAAGCATCGCGGGCCCGGCTCGCGTTCGCCGCCGCGGCCCCGGTGCCGGCACCGGCCTCCGAGGGGACTGCCGCGCCCGTGACCGCGTCGGCACCTCTCGCGTCGGCGACGGTGGTGCCCGCGTCCGCGTCCGCCGCGTCGCCGTCCGCCGCGTCGAGACCCGTCGCGTCGAGATCCGCCGCCGCCAGGGCGACGGCCAACTGCTCCGTCGGGTCCGAAACCCCGCCCAGATGCGGGAGTTCGACGACGGGCACGGGCCCGGCGGCCCCGGCGAGCTCCTTGCACACGGCCCGCTGTTCGGCGGCCCAATCGGCCTGCCAGGCGTCGCCGCCGTCGGGCACCATCCGGTTGGCGATCAGCGCCGTGACCGGCACTCCGGCGAGCGCCATTCCGGCCCGGGTCTCGGCGACCGTCCGCACGGTCGAAGCGCCCGGCTCCACAACCAGCACAGCCGTGCTGCCGACGCTCTCGACCAGCTCCGCGAGGGCCGTGCACTCCGCGCGCAGCCGCTCGCCGACCTCGTACAGCCGCCGTGCGGGCATCGGCACTCCCGCGAGCTGGGCCAGCATCGGCCGCAGCGCCCTCGCCGCCTGCCGTTCGGCCGGCATCAACCGGCCCAGATAGCGGTCGAGTTGGGCGGGCAGGAGGAGCAGCCGCACGGCCTCGGCCGCCGGCGGCAGATCGACGACGATCCGTCGATGCCCCGCGGCGACGGCTTCGCGCAGCGCGCGCAGCACCGCCAGCGCGGTCGCCCCGGGAAGCTCGGTGACCTCGTCGCTCTCCAGCGGTTGGGCGCCGAACTGGTCCAGCAGGTCACCGCCGCCGCGCTGCACATCGGCCACCCGGTCGCGGAAGTCCGCGACCACGTCCACGGCGATCACCTCGACCGCGGCCGGTGAGGCGGCGGTCGTGCGCGGCGGCGCCGGCTCGGTGGTGATCAACGCGGTGCGCGCGCCACCGGTGCGCGCGAGTGCCGCGGCGACGGTCGTACGCCCCGCGCCGCCCGCGCCGGTGACGAACCGCACCTGTACGCCGCCGCCACCGGGACCGCCCGCGCCGCCCGTCTCGCCCTGCGCCTCGGTCTCCTCCGCCGCGTCGGCACCGGATGCCGCGTCGGCACCGGATGCCGTGACGGCGCCCTCCGCCGCGTCGGCGCCGGGGGCCGCGTCGGCGTCCCGCGATGGGTGCTCGGACACCTAGGCCGCGCCGCCGGACGTGGACTCGACCCGCTTCTTCAGCCCATCCAGCGCCCGGTCGATGATGACCTTCTCGGCCTTGCGCTTGATCATCCCGAGCATCGGGATCTTGACGTCCACGGTCAACTGGTAGGTTACCTCGGTCTGTTGGCCGGTGGTGCGCAGTTCGTAGGAGCCGTCCAGCGCGCGCAGCATCTGCGACTTCACCAGCGACCAGCGCACCGAGAGGTCCGAGGACCACTCGTAGGCCAGCGTGTGCTCGTCCTTGATGGCCCCGGCGTCCAGCAGCAGCCTGACCTCCTCGGCCCTGCCCTGCTCGTCGGTGGAGAGGACCTCTGCCTCCTTCACCTCGCCCGTCCACTCGGGGTAGCGCGCGAAGTCGGCGATGACGCCCATGACTTCGGCCGCTGGCGCGTCGATGGTGATACTCGACCTGGTGTGTTCCGCCATCCCTGCGGCTCCTTTGGAAGACCCGTGCCGGTGCTGACCGGAGTTGCTGTCGCGACCGCTGCGCCGCGGTGACCGGCGGCCGTCCGCCGCCCGGGCAGGACGTGCCGGGGCGGGTGTCCGAGCACCCGCGGGGGCGGGTGCCGCCCGTGCCCGTGCGTACGGCCGCCTGCGCAGGCTATCGCGCGCCCGGGGCGGCGCCGTCACCACTCCAGCACGTACGGCTTCCCGGTCGCGTTGAAGTGGCCGACGTTGACGCACTCGGTGGCGCCGATCCGCATCCGGGACGCCAGCGGCTGGTGGACGTGGCCGAAGAGAGCCCAGCGCGGGCGCACTTCGTGGATCGCCTCCAGCAGGGCGGCGCTGCCTCGTTCGAAGCGGCGGGCCACGGTGTCGTAGCAGAGGTCGGGCACCTCGGGCGGGATGTGCGAGCACAGCACGTCGACCCGCCCGAGGGCGGCGACCTTGGCCGCGTACGTCTCGTCGTCGATCTCGTACGGGGTGTTCATGGGGGTGCGCAGTCCGCCTCCGACGAAGCCGACCGTCAGCCCGCCGACCTCGACCGTCTCGCCGTCCAGCACCGTGGTGCCCGGTCGGGCGAACTCGGGCCACAGATCAGGGGCGTCGACGTTGCCGTAGGTCGCGTAGGTCGGGGTGGGGAAGGCGGCGAAGAGCTCGGTGTACTGGCGGCGCACCGCGGCCTGCACCGCGGCCTCCCGGTCGACCGTGGCCCACAGCCGCCGGGTGAACTCCCGCGCCTCGGTGAAGCGGCGGGCGGTGCGCAGCTCGACGATCTCGTCCGCGGCGTCCTTGCCGAAGAGGTCGGGGAAGATCCCGCGCGAGTGGTCGGCGTAGTCGAGGAAGAGGATCAGATCGCCGAGGCAGAACAGCGCGTCCGCGCCCTCGCCGGCCCTGGCGAGATCGGCCGCGTTGCCGTGTACGTCGCTGACCACATGAATCCGAGTGCCGCCCATGGCGGCCAGCCTAGGACCCGGCAGCCGGGCCGCGGGTCGGAACAGCGACTTCCGCGGTCCTCGCCGGCCGAGCGGAAACAGGCGGGACACGGATCACGCCCGATCGATCTCGGGCTGTTACCACAACGGACAAAGGGTCGCTTACTCTTCCCTTCAGCGACACATGCCCAGGCAAGTCGATGTGTGACACACCGAACATCTGACCCCGACCCCCTATCCGCAGTGCCATACCCGTGGGTAACGTCCGGGCCGTCCAACTCAAGGTTTCCGCCTTGAAGCGAGCCAACGGAGGCCGCCGCAACGGCCGATGTTCCGGCGCCGATGAGGAGCAGCAGTCTTGCGCGAGTTCAGCCTTCCGGCCCTGTACGAGGTGCCCGCGGACGGAAATCTGACCGATCTGATCCGCCGCAACGCAGCCCAGTACCCGGACGCTCCGGTGATCGCGCGCAAGGACGCGAAGAACCCGGAGGCGTGGCAGGACCTCACGGCAGTGGAGTTCCGCGCGGAGGTGCACGCCGCGGCCAAGGGCCTGATCGCGGCCGGCGTACAGCCCGGGGACCGCGTCGCGCTGATGTCGCGCACCCGCTTCGAGTGGGCGCTGATGGACTTCGCGATCTGGCACGCCGGCGGCGTCACCGTGCCGATCTACGAGACGAGCTCGCCCGAGCAGATCGCCTGGATTCTCAGCGACTCCGGCGCGGTCGGCATCCTGGTGGAGAACGCCGCGCACGCCGCCAGTGTGGAGTCCGTGCGCGAGCGCGTACCGGGTCTGCGGGACGTGTGGGTCATCGAGGACGGCGCGGTCGCACAGCTCAACGCCGCGGGCGCCGACGTCGAGGAGGCGAAGCTGGCCGAGCACTCGGCCGCCGCGAACGCCGACTCCCCCGCCACGATCGTCTACACCTCGGGCACCACCGGCCGCCCCAAGGGCTGTGTGCTCACCCACCGCTCGTTCTTCGCCGAGTGCGGCAACGTCGTGGAGCGGCTGCGCCCGCTGTTCACCCCGGGCGAGGGCTCGGTGCTGCTCTTCCTGCCGGCCGCGCACGTCTTCGGCCGCATGATCCTCGTCGCCTCGGTGATGGCGCCGGTGCGGCTCGGGCTGGTTCCCGACATCAAGCAGCTCACCGACGAGCTGGCCTCCTTCCGGCCCAACGTCATCCTCGGCGTGCCCCGGGTCTTCGAGAAGGTCTACAACTCGGCACGCGCCAAGGCGCAGGGCGAGGGCAAGGGCAAGATCTTCGACAAGGCCTCCGACACCGCCATCGCCTACAGCAAGGCGCTGGACGCACCCGGCGGTCCGTCGCTCGGCCTCAAGCTCAAGCACAAGCTCTTCGACAAGCTCGTCTACACCAAGCTGCGCAACGTGCTCGGCGGTCGCGCCTCGCACGCCATCTCCGGCGGTGCGGCGCTCGGCGAGCGGCTGGGCCACTTCTACCGCGGCGTCGGCTTCACGGTGCTGGAGGGGTACGGCCTGACCGAGTCCTGCGCGGCGACGGCGTTCAACCCGTGGGACCGGCCGAAGATCGGCACGGTCGGCCAGCCGCTGCCCGGCACCGTCATCCGCATCGCGGACGACGGCGAGGTGCTGCTGCACGGCGAGCACCTGTTCACCGGGTACTGGGAGAACGAGACCGCCACCGAGGAGTCGCTCACCGAGGGCTGGTTCCGCACCGGTGACCTCGGCACCCTCGACGAGGACGGCTATCTGGCGATCACCGGCCGCAAGAAGGAGATTCTGGTCACCGCGGGCGGCAAGAACGTGGCGCCCGCGGTCATCGAGGACCGCATCCGGGCCCACGCGCTGGTCGCGGAGTGCATGGTCGTCGGCGACGCCCGTCCGTTCGTCGCCGCGGTGGTGACCCTGGACGAGGAGTTCCTGCCGCGATGGGCCGAGGAGAAGGGCAAGTCCGGCCTCAGCCGCGAGGAGTTGATCGCCGACGCCGATCTGCTGGCCGCCGTCCAGCAGGCCGTCGACGACGGGAACGCGGCCGTCTCCCGCGCCGAGTCGGTGCGCAAGTTCCGCGTGCTGACGAGCCAGTTCACCGAGGAGTCGGGGCACATCACCCCCTCCCTGAAGCTCAAGCGCAACGTGGTCGCCAAGGACTTCGCCGACGAGATCGAGGCGCTCTACCGCTGACCCCGGGCCACCTCCGGCCCGCGGGACGGGCCGGAGCGCCCGACGGGTCCGCACCGCGCGCCGTACCGCCCGCCGAGCGAGAAGTGCCCGCAGTCCCGAGGGGGCTGCGGGCACCTTCCGTCTGCGGCCGGCGCGCGGACGTCCCGCACGCCGGGACCTCGGGGCTCGCCTCAGAGCAGTTCCTCCAACCGCTCGGCCAGCAGGTCCCGGCGCCACTTCTCCTCGACCCAGGCGCGCCCGCGCTCCCCCATCCGCTGCCTCAACTCCGCGTCCAGCAGCAGGGTGGCGACCCGCTCGGCCGTCTGCGCCGCGTCGCCGCCGCGCACGACCCAGCCGGTCTCGCCGTCCAGCACCGCGTCCGGGGCGCCGCCGGAGTCGCCGGCGACCACCGGCAGCCCGGTCGCGGAAGCCTCCAGGTAGACGATGCCGAGCCCCTCGACGTCCAGCCCCTTGCGCCGCGTACGGCAGGGCATGGCGAAGACGTCGCCCGCCCCGTAGTGCGCCGGCAGCTCCTCCCAGGGCACCGCACCGGTCAGACGCACCGAGTCCGCGACGCCGGTGCGTTCGGCCAGCGCCCGCAGCTTCTGCTCGTACGGGCCGCCGCCCACGATCAGCAGTACGGCGTCGGGCACCCGGGAGAGGATCGCGGGCATGGCCTCGATGAGGGTGTCCTGCCCCTTGCGCGGCACCAGACGGGACACGCACACGACCACCGGACGGTCGCTCAGGCCCAACCGCTCGCGCACCAGGTCGCCGCCGGAGCCGGGATGGAAGGTCTTCTCGTCCACGCCCGGGGGGAGTTGGGTCATCCGGGCCGCCGCCTGCGGGCTCAGCGCCCGGGCGATCCGCGACCTGGTGTACTCGCCGAGGTAGGTCATGGTGTCCGTCGCGCCGCCGATCCGACCCAACAGCTGCCGTGCGACGGGCAGTTGGGCCCAGCCGGCCTCGTGTCCGTGCGTCGTCGCCACGAGGCGCCGCGCGCCGGCCCTGCGCAGCGCCGGGGCCATCAGCCCTAGCGGCGCCGCGGCCCCGAACCACACCGAGGTGCAGCCGTGCTCGCGCAGCAGCGCGGTCGCCCGGCGCGTCACCCGCGGGGTCGGCAGGAGCATGGTGGCGCGGTCGCGCACCACGGTGTAGGGCTGCTCCGCGTCGAACTTCTCGGTGGCCGCCAGCCCTTCGGCGGTGCGCTTCCAGGTCGAGGCGTAGACGACCAGCCGATCCGGGTCGAGACGGAGCGCCATGCTGTGCAGAAACGCCTGGATTCCACCCGGCCTGGGGGGAAAGTCGTTGGTCACGATCAGGGTCTTTTCCATCAGCGCCGACAGTACCGGGTGGTACGGAGCACCGCGTACGGTCGGGGGATGCGTCCGACTCTGCCCGCCGTCCTGACCGCCTGGGCGGCCACCAGGGCCGTGCTGCTGCTCTGCGTCCTCCAGATCCTGACCCTGCCGGGCCCGGTGGTGACCAGTGATGTGGAGGTCATCTACCAGGGCTGGTCCGAGGTCCTGCGCACCGGCGTCTTCCCCGAGGACGACGTCACCTGGCAGTACCCGCCGGCCGCGGCGCTGCCCGTGCTCGCGCCCCTGCTGCTGCCGTTCCTGGAGTACGCCCCGGCCTTCTACACCCTCGTCCTGCTCACCGACGCCGTCGTGCTCGCGCTGCTGCTGCGGGCCGGCCGGGGCAGGGGCCGCAGCCGTGCGGGCGCCTGGCTCTGGGTGGCGGGAGTGCCGCTGCTCGGCCCGACCGTCTATGCCCGGTACGACCTGATGGTCACCGCGGTCGCGGTCGCCGCACTGCTGTGCGCGGTGACCAGGCCGCGGGTGGCGGGGGCGCTGGTGGCCTTCGGCGCGCTGCTGAAGGTCTGGCCCGCCCTGCTGCTGGCCGGAGCCGCACGCGGTCGCGGCGGCCGACGGATGTGGGGCGCCGCGGTGCTCACCGGGCTGGGGGTGACGGGGGCGTTCGCCCTGGCGATGCCGAACGCGCTGAACTTCCTCACCGCGCAACGGGATCGGGGTGTCGAGGTGGAGTCGCTCGGCGCCCTGGTCTTCCACATCGCCCGCCACTTCGGGTGGGAGGGACGCGTCGAACTGCACTACGGCTCCATGGAGTTCCTCGGACCCCAGGTGTCCACCGTCGCCGACGTCTCGCTGCTGCTGAGCCTGGTGGCGTTCGGGTGGCTGCTGTGGTGGCGGGTGCGCGCGGTCGAGTGGACACCCACCACCTGTGCCGACGCCGCGTTCGCCGCGCTGCTGCTGTTCACCGTCACCAGCCGGGTCATCAGCCCGCAGTACATGGTGTGGCTGGTCGGAGTCGCCGCGGTGTGCCTGACCCTGGAATCCCGGCGTCAACGGATGCCCGCCCTGCTGGTGCTGGCGGCGACGGGGGTGACCCTGCTGGAGTTCCCGATCTTCTTCGGCGAGGTCGTCACCAGCGAACCGCTGGGCGTGGCGCTGCTGGTGCTGCGCAACGGCCTGCTGGTCGTGGCCGGCCTGGCCTCCTGCCGGGCGCTGTGGCACACCACGGTCACCGCGCCGCGGCCCCGGGCGGCCGGCCCCACGCCCGGGAGCACCGGAGCCGGTACGACGCCGCACGACGCACCCGACCCGCTGCTCACCCGCTAGCCCCGGCCCGACAGCCCCGGCCCCGCTCGCCCGGCAGGCGCCTGGCCGCCGTCGACGGTCAACCGGCGTCCACGGCCGGACGCGCCGGGTCGGCGGCGGGGGCGGCGGGTCGGCGACGGAGGGCGGAGGACAGAGGACGGCGGACAGAGGACGGCGACGGTGGGCGGTCAGCCGAGCTTGTGGCGGACGAAGTGGCGCCAGCGGGCGTGGAACTCCTGCTCGTCCACGCCCAGTTCCGCCCGCAGGGCGCGGTCCAGCGCCCCCGGGCCGGGACGACCGGCGGCGGCGTAGAACCTCCGCAGGCTCTGCTCGCCCCACTGCTCGGCGACCATCAACGCGCCGAGCCAGCCCGCCTCGTAGGAGAGCGCCAGCGCGTGCGCCGGGCCGTCGAAGGCGAAACCGCCGTCGGCCGGCAGCCGCTCGGGCAGCGTGCCCGCCCGCAGGGCCTCCCGCAGCCGGGGTGCCGCGTCCGGCAGTTGCGCGTCGGTGCCGCCGTAGCCGATCCAGTCGGCCAGACCTTCCGAGAGCCACATCGGGGTGGTCTCCGTGGTGGCCTCCCGGGTCGCCACATGGGCGGCCTCGTGGGTCATCACGACCTGCCGTCCGGCCGCGCTCAGGGTGCCGAACGGCCCGGGGTTGACCACGATCCGGTCGGCCGCGTGCCCTCTGCCGCTCTCGCTGGTCGTCACCGCGGCGATGCCGCGGTACTGCGCGGGCGCGGCGGACAGCAGCTGCGCCGTACGGTCCAGATCGGCCGGCGCCAGCACCACGATCCGACGCGGCCAGCGGCCCGGCCACAGCGCGCTGACCTCGGGCACGGCGCGGTCGGCGGCCCGCGCCAGGGCGCGCAGCTCGCTCCGGGGCCGCCCGGAGCCGAGCACCAGCGAGCGTCTGCCGGTGACGACGTCGAGCCGGCCCTGCTCCCACACCTCGCGGGTGTCGGCGAAGCGGGTGCTGTCGCGGTACCAGCGGCCGTCGCGGGCGACCACGGTCCAGCGCTGGGTGGCGGTGCGGGTGCCCTCGTCGTATCCGCGCAGCCGGTAGCGCAGTTGGGCGACGACCTCGGCCCGGGCCCGGCCGCCGACGGAGCCCTCGGCGAGCGAGACCTCGGCCACCCGGTAGGACCAGTGGGAGAGCGGCAGTCGGCGCACATTGCGCAGCAGCCGCCGCTCGGTGGTGCGGTAGCGCACCGCCCGGGGGTCCACCGTCTCCAGGTACGCCGCCTCGTCCCCCTCCAGCACCGCCGCCGCCTGGCGGTCCAGCAGACGCTGCATCCGGTGCTCCGAGGGCGCCTCCAACAACGAGGTGACCGCGGGTACGCAGCTGAGCGAGCCGGCCGCGAGCGCCGCGGCCAACAGGCAGAGCAGCACGGGCCGCAGACGGGCACGGACGCCGGGCGCGCTCACCGGCCGCACCGACCGTGTCCGCACCCGCCCGGGCCGGACGCCGCTCCCGCCGCGCCCGCAACTCCCGCGACCGCAACGCCCGTCACGCCCACAGCTCCCGTCACGCCCACGGCTCCCGCCGCGACCGCAACGCCCGCCGGGCGCACGCACCCCGCCGGCACCGCCGACCGCGCCGGAACCGCCACGCCCGCACCGCGCTCGGCCCGGCCGCTCACGGCCGCTGCACCGCGCTCACGGGCATCATCCCGATCGGGTCGTACCGGACCGCGGCACCCGGGTACGGGGAGTGGATCACCTGCCCGCCGCCCGCGTAGATCGCGACATGACTGGCGTCGCCGCGGTAGATCACCAGGTCTCCCGGCTGCGCCTGCGACGGCGACACCGAACGACCCACCCCCGCCTGCCCCTGGGAGGTGCGCGGCAGCGCCACCCCGGCCCTGGCGTACGCCCACTGCGTCAGCCCGGAGCAGTCGAACGCCGAGGGGCCGGCCTGCCCCCAGGCGTACGGGCGCCCGAGCACGCTTGTGGCGGCTGCCAGCGCGGCTCCCGCTCTGCCCTCCGCTCCCGGGCCCCCGACGGCGGATCCCGGGCCCCCGACGGCGGACGCGGGGCGCACAGCGCCCTCCTGGCGGCTCTCGCGGGCCGCACGCTCCTCGGCGCTCATCCGGTTCAACATCCGCTGTGCGGTGGCGAGTCGACCGCGCACGTCCTTGCGCCGGTCGGCGAGCTCGGTCCGGTGCCGCGCCAACTCCGCCAGGGCTCTCGCGCCTTCCTGCCGGTGCTGGCGCAGCACCCGCTGGGCCCGCTGGAGTTCGGCGAGCCGACCGGCGGCCCGGTGCCCGACCCGCTCCAGCGCGGCGGCGCGGGCGAGGTAGGCGTCCGGCTCGTCGGTGAGCAGCAGTGCGAGGGCGGGGTCGAAACCCGCGGAACGGTACTGGCTTCCGGCGACGGTGCCCAACGAGTCGCGCAGCCTGTTCACTTCGGCCTGACCGCGTGCCGCGCGGTCCTGTGCCCGGCTCAGCTGTCGCTGGAGGCCGCCCACCCGCTCGGCGGCCGCGTTGTACTTCTCGGTGGCGCGCTCGGCGTCCGCGTAGAGCCCGTCGAGCGCGGCCGGCGGGTCCTCGGCGGGACGCGCCGCGGCGGTGCCGCCGCCGAGCGTCGCGGCCGTCGCGGCAGCCGCGGACAGAGCCGTCAGCCCCCTGCCCCGCGGGGTGGACGCCCTGTGTCGTGAGGACCGGTGAGACACCACGGGTGCCGCACTCCTTCCGCCGGCGCTCCCCCGGCGGGAGCGGCGCGAGCAGACAGTAGCGCCGGCTCGTTCGGCGTTCCACCGACCGCGCGCTGCCCGGGAACGCCGAAGCCCCGCCGCTGACGCAGGTCATCGACGGGGCGAACGCTTTGGCGACCGCTGCCCCGAATCACCCGTACGAGGGAGATTGGCGGGGCCGCGAGCGCGGGCGGCGGAGGAGGCGTCAGACGCGGACGCCGAACATGAACGGCATGTTGTTGATCGACTCGTACCGCACGTTGGCGCCGGGCTTGGGCGAGTGCAGGATCTGGCCGTTGCCCGCGTAGAAGCCGACGTGGTGCAGGTCGTTGTAGAAGAACACCAGGTCGCCGGGGGCGAGTTGGCTGCGCGAGATCCGGGTGCCGATGTTGGCCTGCGCCTCGGAGGTGCGCGGGATGGAGACGCCGGCCTGCTGGAAGGCCCAGGAGGTGAGCCCGGAGCAGTCGAAGGAGCTGGGGCCGGTGGCGCCCCAGACGTAGGGCGAGCCGACCTTGCTCTGCGCCGCGCCGTACGCGCTGGACGCCCGGCCGGGTGCGGGGGCCTCGCTGCCGCCGCCGAGGTCGGCGCGGTCGCCGGCGTCGCGGCTGGCGCGCTCCTCGTCCGCGGCGATCTGCTGGCGCTCCTCGGCGGTGAGCTCGTTCAGCAGCGAACGCGCCTTGCTGAGCTTGCCCTGGATGTCCTTCTTCTTGCTGCCGAGCTCCTTGCGGGTGCTCTCCAGCTGGTCGAGCTTGGTCTTGGCCTCCTTGCGCTGCTGCGCGAGGGACCGCTGCTTGTCCTGGATCTGCTTGAGCTCGCCGGCCTGCTTGCCGCTCATCTGGTCCAGCGTGGCGGCGCGGGCGAGGTAGGAGTCCGGGTCCGCGGAGAGGAAGAGCTGCATCGAGGGGTCGACCGAACCGCTGCGGTACTGCGCGGTCGCCATGGCGCCGAGCCCGTTGCGGAGCTTGTTGAGCTCGGCCTGGCCGCGCGCCACGGAGTCGCGCAGACGCTCCGTCTGCTTCTCCAGCTTGTCGGCCTTCTCCTTGGCCCCGTTGTACTTCTCGGTGGCCGCGGAGGCTTCCTCGTAGAGCTTGTCGACCTTGGCCTTGACCTCGGACTTGGACGAGCCCGGATCGGCCTGGGCGCTCTGAGCGGTGACAGCGACAGCAGCAGCGGCGGTCGCGGTGAGCACGGTCACGCGGGTACGGCTCGGCTGCTTGGGACGACGGTGGGACGCCACTGGGGCGATCTCCTTCTTCCTCAGCCGCCTGCCAGAAGTTGGGCGCTTCCGGCTCCGCGTGAACGCCGCGGAATCGGCGGTTCCTTCACTGCCGCCCCGGGTGGGCGATCAACCGTGCGAAGGTTCGAGGGCAGACACTAGCCAGCCGCGGAATGCGCTTCAAATCTTCGCGGAAAAAAAGTTGCTTCTGCCGGGAATCCTTTACCAACTTCACACGGGCAGCGACCGTCAACTGACCCTGTGTAGAAGTGAGATGGCTTCGCGGTGACGCGTACCACACCCTCCGCCACCATCCGGGCAGCCCGGCCCATTCGCCCAAAAGGCGTCAGGTGCGCCCAAGTCGCTTCAGCAGCAGGCTGGAAGGGACCGGCCGCGCGCCGGCGGCGGCGACCCCGTCGGCCACCTCCCGGTCGGTCGAGACCACGACCACCGGACGCCCCTTGGGCTCCGCGCGCACCAGACGGCGGATCAACTCGTCAGCCGTCTGGCCGGACTTGCTGAAGAGCACCCGGACTCCGCGCGGCGGCGCCAGCAGCACCGGCACCGCCAGCTCCGCCCCGTCGAACACACAGGTGACCTCCGCCCCCGACTGCGCCGCCAGCATCGACAACCCGCCCAGCAGCCGCAGCCGCTGCTTCTCCAACGGGAGCGACGGGTACCCGGTCTTGGTCACGTTGTAGCCGTCGATGAGCAGATGCACCTGGGGCAGCGCCAGCAACTGGTCCAGCAGCGCCGGGTCCTGCTCGGTCAGGGCGCGCTGGGCGATGTCCCCCGGCGTCATCCGTCCCGGCTCGACCGCCTCGACCAGATCGGCCGGGTGCTGGCTCGTGGGCGGCAGTGCCAGCTCGCGCCGCAGCCCCTGCGCCGCGTCGAGCACGGTGTCCAGCAGCAGCCGCACCCGCATGTCCTCGACGCTGCGCCCCTCCCGCACGGCTCGGCGACCGGCCTCCAGCGCCGCCTCGGCCTCCTCCGCACGCGCCCGCAGTCGCCGCGCCTCGCCGTCGGCGGCGGTGCGGTGGTGGGCCAACTGCCCGCGCAGCTCCTCGGACTCGGCGTGCGCCTTGCGCACCGCGGCCTCGCCCCGTTTGACGTCGCTCAGGGCGCTGCGCAGCTTGCGGTGCAGCGCGTCGTTCTCCTTGCGCACCGCCTCCAGATCCGCCTTCACCCGCGCGGTCTCGTCCCGGGCGGCGCTCTGGGCCTGCGTCAACTCCTCGCGCAGGCGGGCCGCTTCGCGGGCGGCCTCCTCGCCGATCCGCTCCGCCTCGGCCCGCTCGGCCTCTCCGCCGGCGGCCTCCACCAGCTCGCCCCAGCCCGGCGGACGCAGCAGGTACGCGAGCGCCGCCACGTCGACCGGGTCGGCGGCGGCCGGCGGCGCCCCGGCGTTCAACGCCTCGGCCAGAGCCGGGAACTCCTCGCGCTGGTGGTCGGCGATGCGTCCGCGGAAGACGGCGTCGCTCTCCAGCGCGGCGGCCATCGCGTTGCCGCCGAACCTCGCCCTGCGCGAGGGCGTGAAACGGGCGTACTGCCGCAGCGAGGCGGGCAGTTCGGAGACGGTCATCCCTCCGAGCGCGTCGTCGGTCAGCGCCACCACCTTCCGCCGGACCTTCTCCGGCAGGGGGCGCTGCGGCTCCTCGGTCGGCTGCCGGTCCTCGGGGGCCGGCTCACCGCCTGTCCGTTGCTCCACCTCTCACACCGCCGCCCGCTCAGACCTGCGCGCCGGGCCGGTCGACCAGCTCCACCCGGTCGACGGCGTCGCACCAGCGGCAGCGCACGGACTCGAGTGATTCGCGCAGCACCTCGCGCTCCTCGACGGTGGGCTCACCCGCGAGGTCCAGGTGGACGTACTCCACGACCCTGCTGCTGCGCATGACGTCGAAGCGGGTGAGATTCCCGCACAGCGTGCAGCGCCAACGGGTCTGCGCCGTGGGCTCGGGGACCGTCATGGCTCGTCCTTCACTCTCGCGATGGGTGCGCGGCCCGCCGACCGTGCCCGACCGGGCGGGCCGGCGCGGCGCGGACCGCACGGTTCCACTCGGTTCGGCTCTCTGTGCCGCAAACCCTACGGCCTGTGGTGCGGCGCGTGTGTCGGCACGGCTGGTCCGTGGCCGAGCCGTCATCATCCACCCCATGCCGCGTACCCCGGGGAGCAACCTGATCGGACAACTGGCCGGACGCCCCGTCGCCACATACGGGCTGGCCGCCGTGAGCGTGGCGCTCTTCCTGCTCGGCCCCGCCTCCGGCTTCACCACCGTCCACGGCGAGGGAGCCGAACTGCGGGCGGCGCAGCAGGCGTACTTCCAGCAGTGGGGCGTGGTCCCCGTACAGCTGTGGGACGGCGGCCTGCGCGCCTGGACGACGCCGCTGACCGCGCTCTTCCTGCACGGCAACTGGTTCCACCTGCTCGGCAACGTGCTCTTCCTGCTCGTCTTCGGCCACCTGGTCGAGGAGCGGACGGGCGTGGCGCGCTTCCTGTGCGCCTATCTGTGCGTCGGGTACGCCGCCACGGTGGTCTACGCCGTCGCCCACCCCGACTCCTCGGAGTCGCTGGTCGGGGCCTCCGGTGCGATCTCCGGCGTGCTCGGAGCCTTCCTGTACCTCTTTCCCCGCGCACGGGTCACCAGCGTCTACCCCTTCCTCTTCTTCCTGCCGCTGCGGCTGCCCGCCTGGCTGGTGCTGGTCTTCTGGGTCTCGTTGCAGTGGCTGGCGCTGCGGATCGACACCGAGGGGCCCGGGGTCGCCCACCTCGCCCATGTCGCCGGTTTCGCACTGGGCTTCACCTGGGCGTGGGTCTGGTCCCGCGGACGCAGGAGTAGGGTGAGCACGCCGGCTCAGGCGACCGAGGGAGAGGCAAGAACGTGATCACTTCGATCGTGCTCATCAAGACCAGCACCGACCGCATTCCCGAGATCGCCGAGCAGATCGCCGCGTTGGAGGGCGTCAGCGAGGTCTACTCGGTGACCGGCGCGCACGATCTGATCGCGATGGTCCGGGTGGCGCGCCACGACGATCTGGCCGAGGTGATCCCCGGCCGGATCAGCAAGGTGCCCGGCGTCGAGGCCACCGAGACGCACATCGCCTTCCGCACGTACTCCCAGCACGACCTCGAAGCGGCCTTCGCCATCGGGCTGGACGCCTGACGCAGCGTTCTGCTCGCGCCCGACGCGGCGTTCTGCTCCGCGCCCGACGCAGCGCCGACGGCAGAGGCAGACCGGCCCCTCCGCATTGCCGGCCTGCCTCCGCGTGGGTCAGTGTGCCGTCTTCCCGCCGGTCAGAGCGGTGCGACGCGGCGCGGAGGCCACATCCGGCACACAGCGCCCCTCTTCCGTGCGGTAGTTCAGCTTCGCGCCCTCGCGGACCAACTCCCGCACCGCTGCGACGAATCGGTCGATGTGCTCGTCCGGGGTGCCGACCCCGAAACTCACCCGTACGGCGTTCAGCGACCGCTCCCCCGGCGCCGCTTCGGGCGCGCCGCACTCACCGGGTTCCGCGTCCTCGGCTCCGAGCAGCGCCCGCAGCAGCGGGTGGGCGCAGAAGAGCCCGTCGCGCACCCCGATGCCGTGTTCGGCCGAGAGCGCCGCGGCGAAGTGCGAGCTGTTCCAGCCCTCGACAACGAAGGAGACCACGCCCACACGCGGCGCGTCCGGGCCGAAGAGCGAGAGCACCCGCACCTCGGGCAGTTCGGCCAGCCCGCGACGCAGCCGCCCGAGCAACTCCCGCTCCCTGGCGACGATCCGGTCGAATCCGGCCTCAGTCAGCGCCCGGCAGGCCGAGGCGATGGAGTACGCGCCGATGACGTTCGGCGAACCCGCCTCGTGCCGGGCGGCGGTGGTCTGCCACTCGACGGCCAGCTCCCCGTCCGCCTCGCGCGACACCTTGCGGCTCGCGCCGCCGCCGGCCAGGTAGGGCTGCGCCGCACGCAGCCAGTCCGACCGGCCGGCGAGCACCCCGGCGCCGAAGGGCGCGTACAGCTTGTGGCCGGAGAAGGCGATCCAGTCCACGTCCAACTCGCCGATGTCCACCGGGTGGTGGGGCACCAGCTGGGCGGCGTCCAGGACGATGCGGGCGCCGTGCCGGTGCGCGACCTCGGCCAGTTCGGCCACCGGCCAGAACTCACCGGTGACGTTGGAGGCTCCCGTCACGCAGACCAGCCGGGGGCCCTGCGGCGCCGAGACCAGCGCCTGCTCCAGCAGCTCCACCGCACGGGCGGGGGTGCGCGGCGCACCGAGCACCTGCGTGGTGTGGTCGCGCCAGGGCAGCAGCGAGGCGTGGTGCTCGGTCTCGAAGACGAAGACCCGGGTGCCCGGGGGCAGCGCCGCGGCCAACAGGTTCAGCGAGTCGGTGGTGGAGCGGGTGAAGACCACCTGGTCCGCCTCCTCCGCCGGCGTGCCCTCCGCGGCCGGGCGGCAGCCGACGAAGCGCGCGACGGTCTCCCGGCTCTGCTCGAAGAGGTCGGTGGAGAGCTGCGAGAGGTAGCCGGCGCCCCGGTGGACGCTGCCGTAGTACGGGGCGTACGCGGACACGTCGTCCCACACCCGGGCGAGTGCCGGGGCGCTCGCCGCGTAGTCCAGCGCGGCGTACTCGATCTCGCCGCCGGCGGCGAGCGGCACCCGGATGCCGTCGCCGAGAACCGGCAGCACCGGGGCGTCGGGGACGTCGTCGGGCAGAGGTGAACGGCCGTTCGTCCGAGGACAGTCGGAGGGCCGGGCGGACGCGGACACAGAGGAAACAGACATCAGGAGATCTCCCGGAAAGGGCGAGGAAGTCCCGGTGTCGGAGAACGCGCCGCAGCGGGACGACGTCGGCTCCGGCCCGGGTGTGCTGAAGGGGCGGGCGGCTGTGGGGCGTGCAGCCCTACCGCATTCGCTGATTCATCGACGTACTCCCTCGACCGCGCTTGCCGCAGACCTTGCTGTCTTGCGGCCTGGTCATCACCCGGAGCACCCCGCCACGGACGGAGGGTTGCCGGACAGCAGGCCGGGGCCTTCTCTCGCTGTCACTCGTGACCTGAAACGTGAGTCTGCCACACAGCCGCCGTCGGGAACACCCGGTCCACATTCCGGACCGGACCGGGGCGACCACACCGCCCACGGCACTCGCCGCCGCGCTCGCCGGCCGCAGACACGGCCGCGGGGCGGCGAACCACCGTTCGCCGCCCCCGCGCACACTCACCCGCGCCGCGCCGACGCCCATCCGGCGATCCGGCGTACGGCCCTCAGCGGTGGCTGGCCGCCACCCAGCGCTCCAGCGCGCTCCGCGCCGCGCCGGAGTCGATGGACTCGGCCGCCTTCGCCATTCCCGCCGCGATCCGCTCGTGCAGTCCCTCCGCCGTGGGCTCCAACGCGGCCAGCGCCGCTGCCGAGTTGAGCAGCACCGCGTCGCGCACCGGCCCGTGCTCGCCGTCCAGCAGTCGCCGGGCGACATCCGCGTTGTACGCGGCGTCCGCGCCGCGCAGCGCCTCGATGGGCACCAGCTCGACGCCCACCTTCCGCGGGTCGAAGGACTCCTGTCGCACTTCGCCGCCCTCGACGATCCAGACCGTGGAGGTGCCGGTGGTGGTCAGCTCGTCCAGTCCGTCGTCGCCGCGGAAGACCAGGGCCGAGGTGCCGCGGCGGGCGAGCACCCCCGCGAGGATCGGTGCCATACGGGCGTCCGCGACCCCGGTCGCCTGTGCCTGCACCCGGGCGGGGTTGGTCAGCGGACCGAGGAAGTTGAACGTCGTCGGGATCCCCAACTCCCGTCGCGTACCGGCGACATGACGCAGCGACGGGTGGAACTTCACCGCGAAGCAGAAGCTGATGCCGGCCTCGGAGGCGACCTCGGCGACCCGCTGCGGGCTCAACTCCAGGTTCACGCCCAGCTTCTCCAGCACGTCGGAGGAGCCGCTGGCCGAGGAGGAGGCGCGGTTTCCGTGCTTGACGACCCTGGCCCCGGTCCCGGCCACCACGATCGCCGACATGGTGGAGATGTTGACCGTACGGGCCCGGTCGCCGCCGGTGCCGACGATGTCCACCGTGGCGCCGGGGACCTCGATGGTGTTGGCGTGCTCGTACATCGTGCGCACCAGGCCCGAGACCTCCTCCACGGTCTCGCCCTTGGCGCGCAGCGCGACCGCGAACCCGGCGATCTGCGCGTTGGTGGCCTCGCCCCGCATGATCCGGTCCATCGCCCAGGCCGTGGCCTCGGCGCTCAGGTCCTCACCCGCGAGCAGACTGCTCAGGACGTCCGGCCAGGAGCGCTCGGCCACGGTGTCGCCTCCGACTGGGGTCCCAGCACTCATCGCCCACGCTCCGGGTAAGTCGATCCCTGTGAATGCCCGCCACCCTATCGAGGGTGGGCGGACAGCGCTGAGCCCCCGTCCAAGGAACGGACGGGGGCTCGGCTGTGTGGCGTGAAAGCGGCGCTGCCGCCCGGAAATCAGTGGTGGCCGTGGCCGCTCATGATCTCCTTGTACTCCTCGGGCGTCGCCTTCGGCACCTGGCCGTGTTCACCGAAGTAGCCGCGGCTGATGCGCACCCGCACCTTCTCGATGATGCCGGGCCGGCTCTCGACGCCGTTCTTGTCGACGGCCGGCGGCAGTTCGGCCGCCTTGTACTGGTGGTGCTGGGTCAGCAGGTGCAGCTGCTCGGGCGGCAGCGGCTCGTGCACCTCGACGAACTCGCCGTGCGGCAGCCGCTTGATGATGCCGGTCTCGCGACCGTGCAGCACCTTGTCGCGGTCCCTGCGCTGGAGTCCCAGGCAGATCCGGCGCGTGATCATGAAGACCACGACCGGCACCACGAAGAAGCCGATCCGGACGAACCAGGTGATCGTGTTGATCGACAGATCGAAGAAGATCGCCCAGAGGTCGTTTCCACCACCGACCAGCAGCACGAAGTAGACGCTGATCCAGGCCGCGCCGAAGGCGGTGCGGGTGGGCACGTTGCGCGGGCGGTCCAGCAGGTGGTGCTCGCGCTGGTCCTTGGTCACCCACGCCTCGAAGAACGGGTAGACCGCGATCGCGCCGAGCACCGCGGGCAGGAGCATCAGCGGGATGAACACACCGAAGTTGATGGTGTGGCCGGTCGGGATGACCCACTCCCAGGCCGGCATGGCCCGGATCAGTCCCTCGGAGAAGCCCATGTACCAGTCGGGCTGGGCGTTGGTGGAGATCTTGTCCGGCCGGTAGGGGCCGAGCACCCAGACGGCGTTGATGGTGAACGTCGCCGAGATCATGGAGATGACGCCGAACACCAGGAAGAAGAAGCCGCCGGCCTTGGCCATGTAGATCGGCATCAGCGGGTAGCCGACGACGTTGTTGTTGGTGCGGCCGGGACCCGGGTACTGGGTGTGCTTGTGGTAGAAGACCAGGATCAGGTGGGCCACCACGAGACCGAGCATGATGCCCGGCAGCAGCAGGACGTGGATGGCGAAGAACCTCGGGATGATGTCCGTTCCGGGGAACTCCCCGCCGAAGAGGAACATCGCCATGTACGTGCCGACCAGCGGCACGGCGAGGATCGCGCCCTCCATGAAGCGGATACCGGTGCCCGAGAGCAGGTCGTCCGGCAGCGAGTAGCCCGTCAGACCGGTGAACATGCCGAGCACCAGCAGCAGGAAGCCGAACAGCCAGTTCAGCTCGCGCGGCTTGCGGAACGCACCGGTGAAGAACACCCGCATCATGTGGACGAACATCGCGACCAGGAAGATCAGCGCCGCCCAGTGGTGGATCTGCCGCATCAGCAGACCACCGCGCACGTCGAAGCTGATGTCCAGCGTGGAGGCGTACGCCTCCGACATCAGCACGCCCTGCATCGGCACGTAGCTGCCGTGGTAGTGCACCTCGGCCATGCTCGGCTTGAAGAACAGCGTCAGATAGACGCCGGTGAGCAGGATGATGATGAACGAGTAGAGCGCGATCTCACCGAGCAGGAACGACCAGTGGTCGGGGAAGACCTTGCGCAGGTTCTTCTTCGCACCGCCGTAGATCCCGAGGCGTCCGTCCGCCCAGTCGGCCACCCGCTCGCCGGCAGGGGCCTTGCCCCGGCTCTGGGTTTCAGTCTTGGTACTCATCCGCGCTCCCAGAAGCTCGGCCCGACGGGCTCGGCGAAGTCGCCTTCTGCCACGAGTTCACCGTCGTTGTTGACGTTGATGTTCAGCTGCGGCAGCGGGTGGCCGGCCGGGCCGAAGATCACCCGTGCGCCGTCGGTGAGGTCGAACGTCGACTGGTGGCAGGGGCACAGCACGTGGTGCGTCTGCTGCTCGTAGAGGCTGACCGGGCAGCCGACGTGCGTGCAGATCTTGGAGTACGCCACGATGCCCTCGTGGGACCAGTCGAGCTCCTGCTTGTCCTTGATGTCCTTCGGTTCCAGACGGACGAGCATCAGCGCGGCCTTGGCGATCTCGTGCATGAACTCGTGGCTGTCCTCCTCCAGGCCGTCCGGCTTGGCGAAGACGAGAGAGCCCACCGTGATGTCCTCGGGACGAAGCGGCTCACCGGTGTTCTGGTTGATGAGCCGCAGGCCCTTCTTCCACATGGTGCGCCGGAGCTTGTCCTCCGGGAGCGGACCAAGGTCGCGCAGCAGCACCACTCCGGAGAGCGGCACCAGGGCCAGCGCACCGATCATGGTGTTGCGGATCAGCTTGCGACGGCCGAGGCCCGAGTCGGCCGCGCCCTGCGCGAACTCCTCGAGGGCGGCGGCCTTGGTCTCCGGCGTGGCCGCGATCGGGTGCCGCTCCTGGACGTGCTCCTCGCCGCTCATCAGCGTCCGCGACCAGTGCACCGCACCGGCGCCGATGCAGAACAGCGCGATGCCCAGGCTCAGTCCGAGCGAGAAGTTCAGCGCGGAGATGTGGCCCAGCGGGAACAGATAGAAGATCTTGTCGACCGGGAAGGCCACGAACGAGGCGATGAAGGCGATCGTCGCCAGCATCGACACGATGAAGAACATGGCGACGGTGCGCTCGGAGCGCTTGGCCGCGCGCTCGTCGATGTCCTGGATGCGCGGCTCGTGATGCGGAATACCGGGGTCGGCGAAGGGGTTCTCGTCCACCTCCGCGACAGCGGTCGAATCCTGCGCCGAAGGCAGGTGCTTCTCTGACACGTCTTTGTGAGATCCAGTCTGGCTACTCATGACTTCCTGGCCTTGGCGTTGCGGGCCGCGATCCAGACGGTGATTCCGATGAGGATCGCCAGCACGATGGTCCAGGCGAACATGCCTTCGGAGACCGGGCCGAAGCCGCCGAGACCGAACCCGCCGGGGCTCTCGGACTCGGAGGAGTTGACCTTCTCCAGATAGGCGATGATCTGCCGCTTCTCCTTCTCCGGCATCACCGTGTCGGGGAAGGCGGGCATGTTCTGCGGCCCTGTCTCCATGGCCTCGTAAATGTGCTTGGGGCTGACGCCGTCCAACGCCGGGGCGTACTTGCCCTTCGTCAGCGCGCCTCCCTCACCGGTGAAGTTGTGGCACTGCGCGCAGTTCTGCCGGAAGAGGTCGCCACCGGCGGCGATCTCCTCGTTGTCCAGCCCCTCAGTGCTGTACTGCTCCTTGCCGGGCACCGCGGGTCCCGCGCCGAGGGAGGCGACGTACGCCGCCAGCTGGCGGGTCTCCTCGTCGTTGTAGACCTTCGGCTTCGCGGGGGCCTGCACTCCCGGCGCCTGCATCGGCATGCGGCCGGTGCCGACCTGGAAGTCGACCGCCGCCGCTCCCACGCCGACCAGGCTCGGGCCGTCGGAGGTGCCCTGGCCGCCGGTGCCGTGACAGCTGTTGCAGCCCACGGCGTAGAGCTTCTTGCCCTCCTTGATGTCGAGGGACTGGTTCGACTTCTCGGCCTTGGCCTCACCCGCAGGAGCGAACGCGGCGTACAGCCCCCCGGTGGCCGCCAGCGCGAAGAGTAGAACGACGATCGCCGCCAGCGGATGGCGCCGTCGTGCGGAGAGCTTTTTCACGGATTACCCCGGTGTCAGGATCTGCTGCGTCGAAACTTCTGAGCAGTGTCTGTCGATACGTCTTGCGGGCGCGCGCCTGATTACTTGATCAGGTAGATCGTGGCAAACAGGCCGATCCACACGACATCGACGAAGTGCCAGTAGTAGGACACGACGATGGCCGCGGTGGCCTGGTGGTGGGTAAAGCGCCGCGCCATGTACGTCCTGCCGAGGACGAACAGGAACGCGATCAGCCCGCCTGCCACGTGGAGCCCGTGGAAGCCGGTCGTCAGGTAGAAGACCGAGCCGTACGGGTCCGACGAGAGGGAGAGGCCCTCGTGCTTGACCAGTTCCGCGTACTCGAAGATCTGACCTCCGATGAAGACGGACCCCATGATGAACGTGACCACGAACCAGCTGCGCAGCTTCTTCACGTCACCGCGCTCGGCGGCGAAGACGCCGAGCTGGCAGGTGAGTGAGGAGAGCACCAGGATCGTGGTGTTCGTCAGTGCGAACGGGAGGTTGAGCAGGTCGGACTTCTCCGTCCAGTACTCGGCTCCCATCACCGATCGCAGGGTGAAGTACATCGCGAAGAGGGCCGCGAAGAACATCAGCTCGGAACTCAACCAGATGATGGTTCCGACGCTGGTGAGGTTCGGCCGGTTGACCGATGGGTGCGCGTGCCCGGTTTCTACTGCAGTTGCTGTCGCCACGCCGACATTATG
Source organism: Streptomyces sp. XM4193 (assembly GCF_023072595.1). Lineage (GTDB taxonomy): Bacteria > Actinomycetota > Actinomycetes > Streptomycetales > Streptomycetaceae > Streptomyces. The sequence continues at coordinate 602,198 of NZ_JALLGK010000002.1, read as the reverse complement.
TCGGTCGCTTATTCCGTCCTCACTTCGGGGGGTGCTCTTCGGTGTGTCCATCCCCCGTGGGCTGCGCAAACGCCCGGGATCACCGGCCACAGAAGGTGGTTCCGGACGGTGTTGACGGGGCGCCAGAGGGAGTAGCATCCCGGGCACGCGCATCGTGGCGCGCGCGGTGACCGACCGGACAGCCTGCGAGCAGGTGCGAGCCGGCCGGCCCCACCGCCCGCCACACGCCGCGTACTTGGCACTCACGACGTCTCGCACCGCCAGACCAGGCGGCGACCCGGTACGACAACGCGGAGGAACGATGCAGTCCACGGCCACGGTGCTGGTCTACAGCGACGATGCGAGCACCCGCGAGCAGGTGCGACTGGCCGTCGGTCGGCGCCCGGCCGCGGACGCCCCCAGCGTGGAGTACGTGGAGTGCGCCACACTTCCGGCGGTGCTCAGCGAGCTGGAGAAGGGCGGAATCGACGTCTGCGTGCTGGACGGCGAGGCGACTCCCGCAGGCGGTATGGGCGTGGGTCGGCAGATCAAGGACGAGATCTACAACTGCCCGCCCGTGCTGCTGCTCATCGGCCGCCCGCAGGACGCCTGGCTGGCGACCTGGAGCCGCGCCGAGGCCGTGGTGGCCCACCCGCTGGACCCGGTCGCCCTCGCCGACGCGCTGGCGGGTCTGCTGCGCGGAGACGTCCACAGCGCCGCCTGAGGCCCGAGGCGCCTCCGTGCGCTCCTCGGCCCCACGGCCTGCGGTACCGGCCGCGAGGCAACCGCCTGCAGGTGCGCGGCACGCGCAGTCGCACGGCCCCGAGAGACGCGCCGACCGGCTGCACGCCAGCCGCAGCCCGGCCACGCCGCAGACGCGCGGCACGACTGAACTGGGCGCGACCGCCCCCGTGGACGGTCGCGCCCAGTCGTGCGCGGGGCCGCTGCCGGCCCGGTCGGGATGCTCAGAGCCCGGGGCGCAGGCGGGCGGAGTCGGCGGGGGCCCCACCGAGGTCGCGTTCGGCGCCGAGGTCGGAGCCGTTCTTCTCCGTCGAGCGTGCGTGCTTGGCGTCCTTGGTCTCGGCCTCGGAGTCCTCGTCCTCCCCGCTGCCGCGCTCCCGCTCCCCCCGGTCCTGGTCGGGAGTCGGCCCGTCGTGGAGGGCGCTGCCCTTCTGCCACTGCTCCCAACTCAGGTTCCACTCACCGAAACCGTTGTCGAAGACGGTCATGTCCTCGCCCTCGGTGTTGGTGTGGGTGACGAGGTCGCCGGCACGGACGGTGTCGTAGAACCACTTGGCGTTCTCGGTGCTCATGCCGGTGCAGCCGTGGCTGACGTTCGCCGCGCCGTGCGAGCCGGAGGACCAGGGCGCGCCGTGCACGTACTCGCCGCTCCAGGTGATCCTGGTCGCCCAGTGCACCGGCAGATCGTAGAAGTCCGCGCTGCCCTCGCCGATGCCGATGCTGGTGCTCTGCATCCGGACGAAGGGCTCGCGCTCCAGTACCACCTTGGTCCCGTTGCGGGTGCGGAAGCCGGCCTTGCCGGTGGTGATGGGTATGGACCGCAGCACCTCGCCGTTCTTCTTCACCGTCATACGGAGCTTGGCCGCGTCCGCGACCGCCTCGACCCGGTCCCCGGTGCGCAGCTTCAGCGCCTTGTTCGCGCCGCCGTACAGGCCGTCCCTGATGCGCAGGCCGGAGAGCGTGCTGCGGACCGATATACGGGCGTTGGTGGGCCAGTAGGCCTTCGGGCGGTAGTGCAGCTTCTTGTCGTCGACCCAGTGCCAGGAGCCCTCCACCTTCGGACTGGAGTCGACCTCCAACGCGCCCTCCACCACCCGGCGTTCGGCGCGCTTGGACACGGCGCGGCTGAGCTCGGCGGTGACCGGCTGGCCCACCCCGTACGTGCCCGCGTCCGGACCGAGCTTGAGTCCCAGCTTCTTGGCCTTGCCACCGGGGGCCCTGGTGTCGAAGGTCATCGAGGCGCGGCCCGGTCGGCCGCTCTTCTCGGTGCTGACCTTGACGGAGTACTTGGCGCCGGCGGCCAGCGCGCCGGTGCTGCGCCAGCGGCTGCCGTCGGCGGAGAGTTCGCCGGCGAGTCTGCGGCCGGCGTCGTCGACGACGACCACATCGGTGATCTGGTCGTGGTCGCTGTCGGCGGAGACGACCAGCGGGTCGGCCGGGTCGAGGGGCGTGCTGCCGGAGTGGACCTTTCCGGCGCCGCCCAGGCTCACCCGCTTCGCCGCGTCGTACGGTTCGGAAGCCAGTGGGTGGGAGGAGTCGCCGCACGCGGTGAGCACCATCACGGGTGCCATCAGCGCACAGCCCAGCGCGATTCGGGGTGATCCCTGCGTACGGTGCCTCATGCAGCAAAGCTATGAACGCGGCCGTGCGGGGGCGCGTTCTGTTCGTGCAAAAGAGTCACCCCCGGAAGGCCCTCCGGGGGTGACTCTTGACTTTCACTCAGCGAGTGCTCGCGCGGAGCGGGCGACTCACTGGTTCTGGTTCTCGCCGTGGTAGTACTCGAACGTCCAGCCGAAGATTCCGACCAGCAGCACCGGCAGCGAGATGAACAGCAGCCACCAGCCGAAGACGACGCCGAGGAAGGCCATGGCGCAGCCTCCGGCGAGCACCAGCGGCTGCCAGCTGTGCGGGCTGAAGAAGCCCAACTCGCCGGCGTCGTCCGCCACTTCGGCGTCCTTGTTGTCGCCCGCACCGGTGTCGACCCGCTTGGCGGTGAAGACCAGGTAGTACCCGATCATGATCGACAGGCCGAAGGCCATGAAGAGCGCGCTGGTGCCGACCGGCTCCTTCGCCCACAGCCCGTACAGGACCGCGATGGCGAGGATGAACAGGGCCAGCCACAGGAACATCTTGCCCTGGATCTTCACTTGCCGGCCTCCTTGCCGCTCTCGCCGTCATCGGTCGAGACCGCACCGACAGCGACGGCTTCGCCCATCTGGTGGCCGGTGTTGTCCATCTGGTCCAGCGCGGCGATCTCCGGGTGGTGGAGGTCGAAGGCCGGGGATTCGGAACGGATCCGCGGCAGGCTGGTGAAGTTGTGCCGCGGCGGCGGGCAGGACGTCGCCCACTCCAGCGAGCGGCCGTAACCCCAGGGGTCGTCCACCTCGATCTTCTTGCCGTACTTGGCCGTCTTCCAGATGTTGTAGAAGAACGGCAGCATCGACAGGCCGAGCAGGAACGAGCTGATCGTGGAGATCGTGTTCAGCGCGGTGAAGCCGTCGGCGGCGAGGTAGTCCGAGTAACGACGCGGCATGCCCTCCGCACCCAGCCAGTGCTGCACCAGGAACGTGCCGTGGAAGCCGATGAACAGCGTCCAGAAGGTGATCTTGCCGAGACGCTCGTCGAGCATCTTGCCGGTGAACTTCGGCCACCAGAAGTGGAATCCGGCGAACATCGCGAACACCACGGTTCCGAAGACCACGTAGTGGAAGTGGGCCACCACGAAGTAGGAGTCCGAGACGTGGAAGTCCAGCGGCGGCGAGGCCAGGATGACACCGGTCAGACCGCCGAAGGTGAAGGTCACCAGGAAGCCGATGGTCCACAGCATCGGGGTCTCGAAGCTCAGCGACCCCTTCCACATGGTGCCGATCCAGTTGAAGATCTTCACGCCGGTCGGTACGGCGATGAGGAACGTCATGAAGGAGAAGAACGGCAGCAGCACACCGCCGGTGACGTACATGTGGTGCGCCCAGACCGTCACCGACAGACCGGCGATGGCGATCGTCGCGGCGATGAGGCTGATGTAACCGAAGATCGGCTTCCGCGAGAAGACGGGGACGATCTCCGAGACGATGCCGAAGAACGGCAGCGCGATGATGTACACCTCGGGGTGGCCGAAGAACCAGAACAGGTGCTGCCAGAGCAACGCACCGCCGTTGGCGGCGTCGAAGACGTGCGCACCGAACTGTCTGTCGGCCTCCAGCGCGAACAGCGCGGCGGCCAGCACCGGGAAGGCCAGCAGCACCAGCACACCGGTGAGCAGCACGTTCCAGGTGAAGATCGGCATCCGGAACATCGTCATGCCGGGTGCGCGCATGCAGATGATCGTGGTGATGAAGTTGACCGCACCGAGGATCGTGCCGAAGCCGGAGAGCGCCAGACCCATGATCCACATGTCGGCGCCGACGCCCGGGGAGCGGACCGCGTCGGAGAGCGGCGAGTAGGCGAACCACCCGAAGTTCGCCGCGCCGTTGGGGGTCAGGAACCCGCCCACCGCGATCAGCGAACCGAAGGAGTAGAGCCAGTAGGCGAACATGTTCAGCCGCGGGAACGCCACGTCCGGGGCGCCGATCTGGAGCGGCATGATCCAGTTGGCGAAGCCGGCGAAGAGCGGAGTCGCGAACATCAGCAGCATCACCGTGCCGTGCATGGTGAAGAGCTGGTTGAACTGCTCGTTCGAGACGATCTGCGAGCCGGGGCGGGCGAGTTCGGCGCGCATCACGAGCGCCATCACGCCGCCGATGATGAAGAAGACGAACGACGTAATCAGATACATCGTGCCGATCGTCTTGTGGTCAGTGGTCGTGAGCCACTTGACCACGATGTTGCCGGGCTCCTTGCGCCGCACCGGCACCGCGCCCTCGGGCGCTTCGGGTGCCGCGGTGGCACCCTGGGGTTCGTTGACGATACTCACGGGTTGTTCGTCTCCGCATTCCTAGCCGAGTCTGCCTGCGGGATCCCCGCGGGGAGGTAGCCTTCCTGGCCCTTCGCCTTCAGCTGCTCAAGGTGCTCCTGGTACTTCTCCGGAGAGACGACCTTGACGTTGAAGAGCATCCGGGAGTGGTCCGTGCCGCACAGTTCGGCGCACTTGCCCATGTAAGTGCCCTCCTTGGTGGCGGTGACCTCGAAGCGGTTGGTGTGGCCCGGAATGACGTCCTGCTTCATCAGGAACGGCACCACCCAGAAGGAGTGGATGACGTCGCGAGAGGTCAGGATGAACTGGACCTTCTCACCCTTGGGCAGGTAGAGCGTCGGACCCGGGTTGTTGTTCTGCGGGTTGCGCACGCCGGGGTTGCCGACCTCGTGGACGCCTTCGGCGCCCTCGGGGAAGGCCTTCTTCATACGGTCCGGGATGGCGGCGAGTTCTTTCTCCTCCGCGGCGTTGCCCGTACTCGCGTCCCCGTCGACGTCCTCGACGTAGTTGAAGGCCCAGCTCCACTGGAAACCCACCACGTTGATGACGTGGGCCGGCTTGTCCGAGGTCTCCAGGAGCTTCGCTTCGTCGCGAGCGGTGAAGTAGAAGAAGACCGACACGATGATGAGCGGAACCACCGTGTACAGGGCCTCGATCGGCATGTTGTACCGCGTCTGCGGCGGAACCTCGACCTTGGTCCTGGAACGCCGGTGGAAGTACACACTCCACAGGGTCAGGCCCCAGGTCAGTACGCCGACGACGATCGCGGCGACCCAGGAGCCCTGCCACAGGGAGAGAATCCGTGGCGCCTCCTCGGTGACCGGGGTCGGCATACCGAGGCGAGGGAGGTCTTCTGATGTGCAACCGGTGGCGGTCGCCAGGACCAGGCCCGCAGCCAGCACCTGCGGCAGGGTCCGCCGCATCGGGCGCCGCGACGAGCGGTCGGAGCCGTTGGGACTCACGTAGCGCCTTCCCGAGAGTCTCGCCCGCTCGGCCTGGCGCGGCCCTTGATGACCGGCGCCGGCCCTGGCGCGGGCAGGGTTTGGATGTTTATGCGGACCAAACCCTACTGGACGCAATTTGGCGCTGCGCGGGGAGGGTCACTAACGCGCCGCCGGTCCCTCCGAAGGAGTGGAATGCCCTGTTCGCGGGGGTCTTCTGACGCGGATTCCCCTCCTCCGCGAGGGTCGCGCTAGCGTCGTCGAGTGCCCTACTTCGACGCCGCCTCCGGTCTCCCTCCGCACCCCGTCGCACGGCAGGCGATGCTCGCCGCGCTGGACGAGGGGTGGGCCGATCCCACCCGGCTGCACCGCGAGGGCCGTCGCGCCCGGCTGCTGCTGGACGCCGCCCGGGAGAGCACCGCCGAATCCCTCGGCTGCCGTCCCGACGAGGTGGTCTTCGCTCCGTCCGGCACCCGCGCGCTGCACACCGCGGTGGCGGGTGCGCTGACGGGACGTCGGCGGGTGGGCAACCGGCTGCTGGTCTCGGCGGTGGAACACTCCGCGGTGCTGCACGCCGCCGAGGCGCACGAGGCCGGCGGCGGCCGGGTCTACCGGCTCGGCGTGGACCGGGAGGGCCGCGTACTGCTGGAGGAGGTGCGCGACGCGCTGGCCGAGGAGGACGGTGGTGCGGCGCTGCTCTGCCTCCAGTCCGCCAACCACGAGGTCGGGACCGTTCAGCCGCTGGCCGAGGTCGCCTCGTACTGCCTGGACGCGGGGGTGCCGCTGCTGGTCGACGCCGCACAGACGCTGGCCTGGCAGACCCCGCCCGCGGGCTGGTCGCTGCTGACGGGCAGCGCACACAAATGGGGCGGCCCCGCCGGCGTCGGCCTGCTCGCGGTGCGCAAGGGAACCCGGTTCGCCCCGACGGGCCCGCAGGACGAGCGCGAGCGCGGCTGGATGCCCGGCGCGCCCGGCCTGCCCGCGATCGTCGCCGCGGCGGCCTCGCTGCGTGCCGTGCGCGCGGAGTCCGCCGGGGAGAGCGAACGGCTGCGCACGCTGGTGGACCGGATCAGGACGGCGGTGCCCCAACTCGTCCCGGACACCGAGGTGGTGGGACACCCGCGAGAACGCCTCCCCCACCTCGTCACCTTCTCCTGCCTCTACGCCGACGGCGAGTCGCTGCTGCACGCCCTGGACGAGGCGGGGTTCTCCGTCTCCTCCGGGTCCTCGTGCAGCTCCAGCACGCTGACGCCCTCTCATGTGCTGCGGGCGATGGGCGTGCTCTCCGAGGGGAACGTACGGGTCTCGCTGCCGCCGGGCACGACCGGGGCGGAGGTGGACGCGTTCCTCGCGGCGCTGCCGGAGGCGGTGCGTTCGGTACGCGCCCGACTCGACCCGCCCACCGGGGCGGCGGACGGCGCGGCAGTCCCGGACGGCACGGCAGTCGCGGACGGCACGGCGGCCCCGGACGGCACGGCAGTCGCGGACGGCACGGCAGCCCCGGACGGCGCGGCGGCGGGTGCGCCGGCCGGGCTCACGGTCGACGCGCTGGGGCGGCGCTGCCCGATCCCGGTGATCGAACTGGCGAAGGTGATCGACCGGGTTCCGGTCGGCGGGATCGTCACGGTGCTGGCCGACGACGAGGCTGCCCGGCTGGACATCCCGGCCTGGTGCCGGATGCGCGGCCACCGCTATCTGGGCTCCGAGGGCACGACGCACCGGGTGGCCCGGGAGCAGTAGCGTCGCGCCCTGCCGTGTTCAGGAGCGGCCGCGAGCGCGGGAGCGGACACGGATACGGGGCGGGAGCCGCAGCCCCCGCCCCGTCACTTCCGCTGCCGGACTCAGCCCAGGTGCTTCTTCACCTCGGCCGCGGCCTCGTCGCCGTAGGCGGTGGTGAAGCGCTCCAGGAAACGCGCCCGGTGCAGCTCGTACTCCTGGGTGCCGACGGTCTCGATGACGAGAGTGGCCACCATGCAGCCGACCTGCGCGGCCCGCTCCAGGCTGACGCCCCAGGCGAGACCGGAGAGGAAGCCCGCGCGGAAGGCGTCGCCGACGCCGGTCGGGTCGACCTTGGACTCCTCCTGCGGGCAGCCGACCTCGATGGTCGGCTCACCGACGCGCTCGATGCGGACGCCGTTGGCACCGAGGGTGGTGACCTTCGTACCGACGCGCTCGAGCACCTCGGCGGCGGTCCAGCCGGTCTTGCTCTCGATCAGCGCCGACTCGTACTCGTTGGAGAAGAGGTACGCGGCGCCCTCGGTGAGTGCGCGGATCTCCTCGCCGCCCATGCGGGCCAGCTGCTGGGAGTAGTCGGCGGCGAAGGGGATGCCCCGCTTCCGGCACTCCTCGCTGTGCCGCATCATCGCCTCGGGGTCGTCCGCACCGATGTGCACCAGATCCAGGGTGCCGACGCGCTCGGCGACGGACTGGAGCTCGATGTTGCGCGCCTCGCTCATCGCGCCGGTGTAGAAGGAGCCGATCTGGTTGTGGTCGGCGTCCGTCGTGCAGATGAAGCGGGCGGTGTGCAGCACCTCGGAGATCCGCACGGACTGGGTGTCCACGCCGTGGCGGTCGAGCCAGGCGCGGTACTCGGCGAAGTCCGAGCCGGCGGCACCGACCAGCACCGGGTTGGCACCGAGCTGGCCCATGCCGAAGCAGATGTTGGGTGCGACGCCGCCGCGGCGGACGTCGAGCGAGTCCACCAGGAAGGAGAGCGAGACGGTGTGGAGCTGGTCGGCCACGAGCTGGTCGGCGAAGCGACCGGGGAACGTCATCAGGTGATCTGTGGCGATGGAACCGGAGACGGCGATACGCACGGCGGGCTGCTCCCGAGGAGGGCGACGGTGTGGACGCTTCACGCTACCCGTTCGGAGGATATTTCCCGAGTCCCTGAAACTACCCGAAAGTAGGGCTTACCAGCCCCTCTCGGGGTGCGTAGCGTGATCCGCATGACGAAGCAAGTGCCTTCTGCCGCCGACCGTTACACCCACGCTCCCGAGCCCGAGTCGATGGACGACCTCCGCCGGGACTGCGCCCGCATGTCCGCCCGCTGGACCCCGGCCGGCGCCGGCGTGAGCCCGGCCCGGGAAAGTGTCTCGCACTCGCGGCTGCACGGCGTACGCGTCCCCGAGCGGTCGGCCCGGATGCTCGACGGAATGTCCGACTACGGCGACTGATCCAACGGCTCGCCGTACGGCCGGCCCAACGGCTTCGAACCGCCCGTTCCACTCCGCCTCGGTGCGCCCGGGCCCCGCTGCGCGGGAGTCCGGGGGAACCGTTCGCCACCACGGCTCGTCCCACCGCTGTCAGGGCATCCGGAGTCGAAGGAGTCAGTGGTGAGCACCGAAGCCCACACCCACGGCGAGGACGAGCGGGACGGCGCGCAGAAGCCGCGCCGGCGCAGGCTCGCGGCCGTCTCCGTCGCCGCCGCGGTGGTCCTGGCGGCGGGCGGCACCTATTTCGCGCAGGCCCAGGTCGGCTCGGACAACTCCTCCGACGCCCCGGCCGCACAGCGCGAGGACGATCCGGAGCCGCTGAAGCTGGACGGCCACGGCACCACCGGCGAGCCCGACAAGAGCAACCCGCCCTCCTACGAGCTGACCGGCGACAGCGACAGCGGACCGGACCGGGCCCCGGTCTACCGCCCGGCGAAGGTCGACGAGAAGTCCGTGACCGACCTCGCCCGTGAGCTCGGCGCGAAGGGCGAGCCGGACAAGCGCGGCGAGACCTGGGTGGTCGGCAAGGGCCGGTCGGGCCCGGCACTGCGGGTCAGCGGTACGTCCGAGGGCCGCCAGGGCCAGTGGTCGTTCAGCCGCTACTCCCCCGGCGCCGAACCGCGGTGCGGAAAGCTGCCGCAGCCCGACAAGCCGCCGCGCTGCCCCTCGACGGGCGCGGGGCCAGACACCCCGGTCGGGTCCGAGCCGGGCGACGCCGGCGGCGACGAGCGCTCCGAGGGCCAGAAGCCGGTCTCCGAGCGTGCGGCGAGGAAGGCCGCCGAGCCGGTGCTGCGCGTACTGGGCCTGGAGAAGGCCGAGTTGGACAGCTCCACCACCCACGGCGCACTCCGCACGGTCACCGCGCGGCCCACGCTGGACGGGCTGGCGGTCGAGGGCTGGGACACCCGGCTGACGATCGGCTCGGACGGGAAGCTCGTACGCGGTCACGGGGCGCTGGCGCCGCTGACCGAGGGCGCCGAGTACCCGGTGCTCGACGCCGAACAGACCCTCGCGGAGCTGAACAGGCACCGGCCCGTCCACCACGCCGAGATCCAGTGCGTCAAGGAGCCGTGCGAGGGGCCGAAGGGCGGTCCGGCGAAGGTGGTGGACGCCTCGTTCGTGCTGGCGGCGTACTCCTCGCAGGGCAAGCGGGTGCTGGTCCCCTCCTGGAGCTTCGAACTGGGCGCGGGGAAGTCGGTGAGCCATCCGGCGGTCGAGCCCGAGTTCCTGGCGAAGGACAGCCGTACGGACGGCACTTCGGGGAACGCGGGCAGCGGTTCGCAGCCGGGGCACCCCGGGACCGGCAAGCCGACCGACCCCGCGCCCCCGGGCGAGGGCGTGGAACCGTACCGCTCCGGCGACCGTGAGCTGACCGTCCACTTCTGGGGCGGTGCCTGCTCGGACTACGGCGTGAAGGCCGAGGAGAGCGGCGAGCGGGTGCGGATCACCGTGACGGAGAAGCCGCGCGATCCCGGAGGGGTCTGCATCAAGATCGCCAAGGCGATGGAGGAGACCGTGAAGCTGGACGCACCGGTCGGCGACCGCGATGTGGTGGACGAGAAGGGCAAGGAGCTGCCCCGGCGCTGAGCCGCGCGAGCAGCGGGCGAGCCCTGCGTGGACGAGCCTGTGCGGACGAGCCGCTGTGGGGGCGGCAAGCAGGAAGGGCGGGCCCTCCCCGATGGGGAAGCCCGCCCTTCTTGTGCGTCGGTGCCACTCAACGCCCGCCGGTGCTCCGCGACTTCGGCGGGGCCCGGCAAACGCGCGCCCCGCGACTCAGCTGAAGGAGTCGCCGCAGGCGCAGGAGCCGGTCGCGTTGGGGTTGTCGATGGTGAAGCCCTGCTTCTCGATGGTGTCGACGAAGTCGATGGAGGCGCCGCCCAGGTACGGGGCGCTCATCCGGTCGGTGACGACCTTCACACCGTCGAAGTCCTTCACGACATCGCCGTCGAGCGAACGCTCGTCGAAGAACAGCTGGTATCGCAGGCCCGAGCAGCCACCGGGCTGAACGGCGACGCGCAGTGCCAGGTCGTCCCGGCCCTCCTGCTCCAGCAGGGCCTTGACCTTCGCCTGGGCGGCGTCGGACACGATGATGCCGTCAGTGGTCGTGGCGGTCTCGTCCGATACGGACATCTGCTTCTCTCCCGGGTTGTACGGACTGCTCTGCCGCCTGATGCAACAGACGAGTTCCCGGATCTATTCCGGTCCAGGGAGCGTTTCTCGCCACCGCGTTCGCACTGGTCTCGTACTGCTCACCCGGCGCTGCTCCGCTCTCATGCTCGCACACCGCCCGGGCACCGGTCACGGGTCGGCCGACCGCACCCCGGTCCGGCAGGGCGCGGGACGTGAAGCGGCCGGGACCGCGCCGCGTCCGATGTCGCGACCGTCGCCGCTGTTCGCCGGCGGCCGGCGTCGCCGATGCCGCGCCTCCGGCGACGCGGGGCGGAGTCCGGCAGGGGTGGCGAAGCGGGGATGCGTCACATCGACACGAGGCCCATCGTCAAGCTGACGCAAAGCGGCTATCATAGATAGCGTCAAATCGACGAAAAGCGTTGAGCCGAGCAACCAGAAAGGGTGCGTGCTGTGACCGCTGCGTCGAACGCAACCCCGCCCACCCAGACGTTGGACGTCCAGCCCACTCCCCTCGCCCTGCTGCTGCTCGGCCGGGAGGCGGACCCGCGGAGCGAGCGCGGGGTGGAGTGCCCCGGCGACCTCCCCTCCCCCTCGGACCCCGATCTGGTGGCCCGCGCCCGCGCGGCCAAGGAGCGCCTCGGCGACCGGGTGTTCGTGCTCGGCCACCACTACCAGCGCGACGAGGTGATCGAGTTCGCCGACGTGACGGGCGACTCCTTCAAGCTCGCCCGCGAGGCGGCGGCCCGCCCCGACGCGGAGTACATCGTCTTCTGCGGCGTGCACTTCATGGCCGAGTCCGCGGACATCCTGACCTCCGACGACCAGCAGGTCGTACTGCCCGACCTGGCCGCGGGCTGCTCGATGGCCGACATGGCCACCGCCGAGCAGGTCGCCGAGTGCTGGGACGTGCTGACGGAGGCCGGCGTGGCCGAGCAGACCGTGCCGGTCGCCTACATGAACTCCTCGGCCGACATCAAGTCGTTCACCGGGCGCCACGGCGGGACCATATGCACCTCCAGCAACGCGGAACGCGCGCTCGGCTGGGCCTTCGAGCAGGTCGACGCCGACCGCGGCAAGGTGCTCTTCCTGCCCGACCAGCACCTGGGCCGCAACACCGCCGTGCGCGACATGGGGATGTCGCTGGAGGACTGCGTCGTCTACAACCCGCACAAGCCCAACGGCGGCCTCACCCACGAGGAGCTGCGCGGCGCCCGGATGATCCTGTGGCGGGGCCACTGCTCCGTGCACGGTCGTTTCTCGGTGGACTCGGTGCGCGACGTGCGCGAGCGGATGCCCGGCGTCAACGTGCTGGTGCACCCCGAGTGCAAGAACGAGGTGGTCGCCGCCGCCGACTACGTCGGCTCGACGGAGTACATCATCAACACCCTGGAGGCCGCCCCCGCCGGCTCGAAGTGGGCGATCGGCACCGAGCTGAACCTGGTGCGCAGGCTCGCCAACCGGTACGCCGCCGAGGGCAAGGAGATCGCCTTCCTGGACCGCACCGTGTGCTTCTGCTCGACGATGAACCGCATCGATCTGCCGCATCTGGTCTGGGCGTTGGAGTCGCTGGCCGACGGTACGACGGTCAACCGCATCCAGGTCGACCGGGAGACGGAGAAGTTCGCCAAGCTCGCGCTGGAGCGGATGCTGGCCCTGCCGTGACCGCCCTGTCGTGACCCCGCGTCCCCACGCCGACCGGTGTTCGCCGGTCGGCGCGGGGACGTACACGTACGGCCAGGTCGGCGCGGGGACGTTCCGCCTCTCGGCCCGGGGCACTGCGCGACTGCTGCGGGTGCGCTGCGGGACGGCTTGCGGCGGGCTCCGTCGGTTGCGCAGGCGGGCGGGGGCGGGCTGTGCGGGGCGCGCGCCGGGCGGCAGGATGGCCCCATGATCCTTCGCCCGCTACGACCAACTGCCGCTAATGCGGAGGCCGTTCGCACGGTGACGGCTTCGGCCTTCGCCGATCTGGACACCCGCCCCTGGCCGCCGGAGCGGATCGACCGCCACCGCCGCCGGGCACTGCACTTCGCCGAACGCGACCCCGACGGCTGCTGGCTCGCCGAGGACGCGCAGGGCAGACCCGTCGGCACGGTGCTGGCGGGCGTCCGGGAGGGCACCTGGGGCCTGTCGCTGCTCGCGGTCGGCCGGGAGGCCCAGGGCGGGGGCGTCGGGAAGGCGCTGCTGGCCCGGGCGCTGGAGTACGGGCGCGGCTGTCTGCGCGGCGTCATCTGCTCGTCCGACCACCCGGCCGCGGTCCGCGCCTACCGTGCGGCCGGCTTCGATCTGCACCCGGCGATGCGGCTGACCGGCGAGGTGCGGCACGCGGGGCTGGCGGCGCCCGACGGCCCGGTGGCCCCCGGCGGGCCGGACCGGTTCGATCTGCTCGACTCGGTGGACCGGCGGCTGCGGGGCGGGGCGCGCGGCAGCGACCACCACGAACTGCTGCGCCACTTCCGGCTGTTGGTCTGCGACGATCTGGCGGGCAGCGGCTACTGCTACTACTCCCCGGACGGCGGGATCGAGCTGCTGGCCGCCACCTCGCGCCGGCTGGCCACCCGGCTGCTGACCACCGCCCTGCTCGGCATGGACGACGGCGCCGAGGTGGAGGCGACAGGGCTGACCGCGGAGCAGCAGTGGGCCGTGGATGTCGGGCTGGCCGCGGGCCTGCGGGTGTCGGCCGGCGGCTTCGTCTGCCTGCGGGGCATGCGCCCGCCGACGCCGTACGTGCCGTCGGGGGCGTACCTCTGAGCGGGGCCGGTGCCTCCGGGTGCGGCGGCACTCGCAGCGGCTTCCGCCGCAGCCCCCGCGGCGGCTTCCGGCGACGGGACGGCGTCCGCCCTGCTGCGCGGGCGCGGGCGCCCGGGAGGCGGGCGGACCCCGGCCGGCCGGTCCGGTGCGCCGCCGGTCAGCCGCGTACGCCGCACAGGTGCAGCTGGGCCGCCACCGCGCGGTAGGGGTCGGTGGTGCCGGCCCGCTCCTCGGCGGCGAGCAGCCGCTGCCACTTCTCGCCCTGCGGAGGTTCGGCGTCGTCCGGCGCGAGGTCGGTCAACACCCGTACGCCGTACCAGCGGGCGAGCGGGACGCCGATGCCGGCCAGCGTGGCGGTGAGGCTCTCCAGCCGGTCCGCGCGGGCGGCGAGGCCGAGGCGGTTGGTGTACCCGGGCTCGTCGAATGCGGACAGCGCCGCGGCCCAGTCGCCCGACTGGCCGGGCCGCAGGGCGAGGGCGTCGGCGTTGCGCACCAGCAGCGAGAGCAGACCGTCCTTCGCCAGCACCCGCGCGAGCCCGGCCAGCGTCGGCCCGGGCTCCGCGAGGTACATCAGCACGCCGTGGCAGAGCACCACGTCGAAGCTGCCCGGCGCGAAGAGCGCACCGGTGTCCCTGGCGTCCCCGGCCCGCAGCTGCAGCCGGGCGCGGATGCCCTCGGGCTCCCCCTCCAGCGCGGTGTGCGCCGCCGCGAGCATGGTGGGGTCCGACTCCAGGCCGGTGACCTCGTGGCCGAGGCGGGCCAGCCGCAGCGCCTGGACGCCCTGGCCGCAGCCGACGTCGAGCACCCGCAGCCGCCGGTCGATCGGATAGCGCTGGGTGAGCTGTTCGTCGAGCTGCCGGGTGACCAGCGCGTGGCGCACGGCGTCGCGGAGCTTGCCCTGTCCGTGCAGCCAGCGGTCGACGGCGGGGCTGAAGTGGTTGACCGCGGTCATCAGCGCCGCGGAGCCTCTCCCCGCGCCACCTGCGGCTTGGGCAGCCGCATGCGGCGCATCTGCAGGGTGCGCATCAAGCCGTAGCCGGTGGTGCCCTTGAGACTCTCGTCCGGGAACCGCTCGCGCAGCGCCTTCTTCAGGCGGCGGGCGGTCAGCACCGAATCGAAGATGATCATGATGATGACGCCCATCCACAGCACCAGCGAGAGGTTCTTCGCGGCGAGCGACGGCATGATGCTCATGACCAGGATGATCAGGGCGATCGGCAGGAAGAACTCGGCGATGTGCCACCGGGAGTCGATGAAGTCCCGGGTGTAGCGCCGCAGTTGGCCCCGGTCGCGGAGCGGCAGATAGCGCTCGTCGCCGGTGGCCAGCGCCTCGCGCTGCTTGGCGAGGTCGGCACGACGGGCCTCCCGGGCCCGCTTCGCGGCCTCCTTGCGGTTGGCAGGCGGCTTCGACAGGCTTCGCCTGCCCGTCTGGGCCTCGCTCCGCTTGGGAGTGGGGCGGCCCTTGGGCGCCTGGGGGTCACGGGTCTGCTTCGTCAGGTCCTCGCCCGGCTGGCTTGGCGCGGCCTGCTCATCCTTGGAACGGCTTCGGAACACGCCCCCAAGAGTACGTGCACCGCACGTGTGGGCCGCGCCGAGGAGGGGAACGATCCCGCAACGGTGTGCGCGGCACAGCGCTCTTCGCTGCGCCGACCTGCGTTCGCTTCCTACTCCTCAGGCGGGAGACGCGGGCTCCACGATCGTCCTGGAGAAGGACCGCATCCGCACCCGAACAGTGCGGTAATGGAACCGGGCCCCGTAGGCTGGGGTTGTAGATGCTGAGGTCGATGTCCATTACGAAGGGGGCGCGCGAGGCCCATGAGCGGTGTCATGAAGCGGATGGGAATGATTTTCCGCGCGAAGGCCAACAAGGCCCTGGACCGGGCCGAGGACCCGCGCGAGACGCTGGACTACTCGTACCAGAAGCAGCTGGAGCTGTTGCAGAAGGTGCGTCGGGGCGTCGCCGACGTGGCAACCTCCCGCAAGCGGTTGGAGCTTCAGCTCAACCAGCTCAACGGCCAGTCCGGGAAGCTCGAGGAGCAGAGCAAGAAGGCCCTGGCCCTGGGCCGGGAGGACCTCGCGCGTGAGGCGCTGGGCCGGAGGGCCAACCTCCAGCAGCAGGTCACCGACCTGCAGACCCAGCACCAGACCCTCCAGGGCGAGGAGGAGAAGCTGACGCTCGCCGCCCAGCGGCTCCAGGCCAAGGTGGACGCCTTCCGCACCAAGAAGGAGACCATCAAGGCCACTTACACCGCGGCGCAGGCGCAGACCCAGATCGGCGAGGCCTTCTCCGGCATCTCCGAGGAGATGGGCGACGTCGGCATGGCGATCCAGCGGGCCGAGGACAAGACGGCGCAGCTGCAGGCCCGTTCCGGTGCGATCGACGAGCTGCTGGCCTCCGGCGCGCTGGACGACCCGACCGGCACCGCGCGCGACGACCTCTCCGCCGAGCTCGACCGCATCTCCGGCGGCGCGGACGTCGAGTTGGAGATCGAGCGCATGAAGGCCGAGCTCGCGGGCGGATCCGGCAGCGGACAGCAGGCACTCGAGGGCGGCAGCGGCAGCACCCAGCAGCAGTCGCAGGAAACCCCTCGGTTCGACAAGCAGTGACCGACGCGGCCCTCGCGCCGCGAGCAGTCCTCGGAGCCCCTGAACAGTCCCTGGAGAAGGAGCGCAGACGTGATCGTGAGGATCATGGGGGAAGGCCAGGTGAAGCTGGACGACAGCCACTTCGCCGAGCTGAACAAACTGGACGATGAGCTGCTGGAGGAGATGGAGAACGGCGACGAGCCCGGTTTCCGTCGCACTCTGGAAGCTCTGCTGGACGCCGTGCACCGGCTCGGCGCTCCGGTGGAGGACGACTTCCTGGAGCCGTCCGAGCTCATCCTTCCCGAGCGGGACGCCACGATCGAGGAAGTGCGCGCCATGCTGAGCGACGACGGGCTGTTCCCGGGCGTCTGACGCCCCGGACAGTGCGCGCGCTCCGCGTCATCCGACCCAGCCGGTCCCCGCTCCGACGTACTCGTCGGGGCGGGGATTTTTCTGTGCCCGCCCCGGGGTGGCCGCCCCTGCGCGCCCCGGATCGTAACGGGCGGGGCTCGTTCAGCTGCGTTTCCGGGGTGTCCGTCGACGGGGCGCCCGCGCACGTACGGGCGAGGCGCACGGGGTGCGCGTACGGGCGGGGCCGGGAGCGGCGGGGCACCTCGGCGCACCGCGGGGGTGAGGGTCCCAGGGCATCCGCCGCCGGGTGGGGACACTGCACGCTATGCGTCACATGTCTGGCATTCGCCGATCGGTCTGCTTCCTCTGCTGCGCGGTGCTGATCGCGGCGGGCGGGTCCGCGTGCACCGGGATCGACGGGGATCCCGGACAGCGCGACGGCTCCTCCGGCACGCCCTCCACCTCCGTCGAACCCGCGCCCGAGCCCAGCGTCGACGAGGCCCTGGAGGACCGGTACCAGCAGGTCGTACGGGATGTTCTCCCCTCGGTCGTGCAGATCACCACCGGCGAGGAGCTGGGTTCGGGAATCGTCCACGACCGGGAGGGCCACATCGTCACCAACGCCCATGTGGTTGGCCGCTCCGAGAAGTTCGAGGTCGAGCTGGCGACCGGAGGACAGCCGCTGAAGGCGAAGCTGGTGGCGGGCCACCCGGAGGAGGACCTCGCGGTGATCAAACTGACGGACCCGCCGAAGCGCCTGCGGCCGGCCGTCTTCGCGGACTCCTCGAAGGTCGAGGTCGGCCAGATCGTGCTGGCGATGGGCACTCCGCTGGGCCTGTCCTCCAGCGTCACCCAGGGCATCGTCTCCGCGGTCGGGCGAGCCGTGACCGAGGGGGAGGACCAGGCCACCCTCGGCAACATGGTGCAGACCTCGGCGGCCATCAATCCGGGCAACAGCGGTGGGGCGCTGGTCAACCTCTCCGGGCAGGTCGTCGGCATCCCGACCCTGGCGGCGCGCGACCCGCAGCTCGGCGGCGGTGCCGCGCCCGGCATCGGTTTCGCGATCCCCGCCGTCACGGTGCGCCATCTGGCGGCCCAGATGATCGAGCACGGCAAGGTGGTCGACCCCCGGAAGGCGTCGATGGGCGTGGCGGTGCGCACCATCCTCGGCGAGGACTTCCAGCCCGCGGGTGCCTCGGTGGTGCGGGTCGCGAAGAACGGGCCGGCCGGCCGTGCGGGCATCCGTCCCGGCGATCTGATCGTGCAGGTGGACGAGGAGCCGGTCGCGGACACGGTCTCCCTCGCCGAGGTGCTGGCCACCCGGCAGCCGGACGACAGGGTGCGCGTCACCTTCGTACGGGCCGACGAGCGGGAACGGGTGAACGTGAGGCTCGGGGAGTCCTGACCACCGTCCCGGTCGGCACCGACCGGGGCGCCCCCGTCTCGGCGGGCCTGTCAGCACTCGCTGCGGGGCCCCGAAGCAGTACGGGCAGCCCGCGGCAGAGGCGGGGCGGGCGCCGTGCGGCAGCGGCGGCGGGCGGGCGCCCGCCCCAGCAGGACGGGCGCCCGCCGCAGCTGCCGCGGCGTCCGACGGCGGCAGCAGTGCCCCGGCCGTCGGACGCGGTCAGTCCTTGGCCTCGTGCAGGCTCATCGGGCCGTAGATCTCCTTGCCGTCCTCGGAGAGCCGCACCTGGTCCACGCCGCCCTCCAGCAGCTCCCGCCAGACCTCACCGATCCAGGACTCGGCATCGCCCTGGGTGGTGAACTCCTCGGGTTCGACGGCAGGTTGGGTCTCCGTACCGTCGGACTTCTCGAACCGCCACGTCCACGCCATCGTCGCCTCCTGAAGATCACCCGACAGTGCTGTCCGCAGCGTACGTCGGAACGCGGCGGAAGCCGGGTGGTGTGCGGGAATCAGCCGTTCGACACCCTCCGCGCGCCGTCTCGCCCCGTGCACGCGCCCAACCCGGCGGGACGCGAGACGATCGGGGTGTGGAACTCACTCTGCTCGGCACCGGAGCCCCCGACGGACTCCCCCGGCCCGACTGCCCCTGCGCACGCTGCGCGCTCGCGACCGGGCAGCACGCGCGGGCGGCGACCGCCGCACTGATCGACGGCGTGCTGCTCCTGGACCTCACGCCCGGCCCCGCCTTCGCCGCCGCCCGGGTCGGACGCTCGCTGCACGGCGTACGCCAGGTGCTGCTCTCGCATCCGCGCTCCGGGCCGCCGGTGGAGTTCCCGGAACCGCTGCCGACCCCGGTACGGGTCCCGGACGGCGAGGAGCTGGTGCTGCTGTCCGGCCACCGGGTCACCGCGCTTGCGCTGGACTCCCCCGGCACCGGCTACGAGGTGGTCGGCCCTGGCGGGGAGCGTCTGCTGTACCTGCCCCCCGGCGGTGCGGTGGCCGGCGAACTGCCGCCCGGGCGCAGCCGTACGGGGTCGAAGCCGGGCCCGGCGCGCGGCGGCCGGCGCGACCGCTCGGCCGGCGGGCGGGAGCGGGCCGAGCCGGGCACCGTGCCGTACGACCTGGTGCTGCTCGACGTCCTCGGCCGACCCGACGGGCTGGCGCGGTTGCGCGCGGTCGGCGCGGTGGGCGCGGAGACCGACGTGGTGGCCGTGCATCTGGACCACTCCACCCCGCCGGGCGCCGAGACCGTGCGGCGGTTGGCCGCTCTGGGTGCCGGGGCGGAGCCGGACGGCAGCACGCTGGTGGTCGGCGACTTCCGGGCGGCGCCGCAGATTCCCCGCCGGACGCTGGTGCTGGGCGGGGCGCGTTCGGGGAAGTCGGCGGAGGCCGAACGGCGCCTGGCCGCCTTCCCCGAGGTGCTGTACGTGGCGACCGCGGGCCGCCGCGACGGCGACGCGGAGTGGGACGCCCGGGTCCGGCTGCACCGGGACCGTCGCCCGGCGAGCTGGCGCACGGTGGAGACCTGCGAGCTGCTGCCGCTGCTCGCGGAGGACGACCCGCATCCGCTGCTGATCGACTGCCTCTCGCTGTGGCTGACGGACGCCATGGACGCGGTGGACGCCTGGGACGACGCGTCCTGGCACGGCGGCGGCGCCCACAAGCTCCGGCAGCGGATCGACGAACTGGTCGGTGCGGTGCGCGACAGCCGCCGTGTCGTGGTCGCGGTCAGCAACGAGGTCGGCTCGGGCGTCGTCCCCGCGACCCTGGCGGGCCGGCGCTTCCGCGACGAACTGGGGAGGCTCAACGCCGCGTTCGCCGCCGAGTGCGAACAGGTCCTGCTGGTCACCGCGGGACTGGTGCAGCCACTGCGCGGCTGAGCGGCGGTGCGCCCGGGGTGTCGGGGACAAGATCCACCGGGCAGGCTCGGAGCCGAACACCACGGCCGGTAACCTCCCCGTATGAGTGATGACCGGCTGAACCTGGACGACTTCGGCGATCTGATCCAACGCCCGGACGGCTCCGTCCGTCGCGGCGCGGAGGAGCGCCGGGAACGCACCGGGCTCGCCCCGAGCGCCCTGGGCAGGCTGGACGAGCTCGCCGAGTGGCTGTCGGCCGCGCAGTCCGAGGTTCCGGTGCGGCCGATCGGCCGGCCGAAGCTGGTGCTGTTCGCCGGCGACCACGGGGTGGCGGACCTAGACGTCTCGGGTCAACCGGCCGGTTCGGCCGGCGAGTTGGTGCGGGCGCATCTGGACGGCGAGACCCCGGCCGCGATCCTGGCGCGCCGGCAGGGCGTGCCGACCCGCATCGTCGACATGTCGCTGGACTGCGAGCGCGCCGGGCTGCCCGCCGAGGTCACCGATCTGCGGGTCCGGCACTCCTCCGGCCGCGTCGACATCGAGGACGCGCTCACCCTCCACGAGACCGAGCAGGCGGTACGGGCCGGCATGGCGCTCGCCGACGAGGAGGCGGACTCGGGCACCGACCTCGTCGTGCTCGGCGACCTCAGCGTGGGCGGCACCACCATCGCGGGCATCCTGATCGCCGCCCTGTGCGGCACCGACGCCTCGGTCGTCACCGGCCGCGGCGGTGCACACATCGACGACCTCGCCTGGATGCGCAAGTGCGCCGCGATCCGCGACGGACTGCGCCGCGCCCGCCCGGCCATGGGCGATCAGGTGGAGCTGCTGTCCGCGGTGGGCGGCGCCGACTTCGCCGCGACGACCGGATTCCTGCTCCAGTGCTCGGTGCGCCGCACCCCGGTGATCCTGGACGGTGTGGTCTCCGCGGCGTGCGCGCTGGTCGCCCACCGGGCCGCCTTCCGCGCTCCGGACTGGTGGCTGGCCGGACACGCGAGCGGCGAACCCGCGCAGCTCAAGGCGCTGGACCGGATGGGACTCGACCCGCTGGTGGACCACGGTGTGCGGGTCGGCGCGGGGGCGGGAGCGCTACTCGCGCTGCCCCTGCTCCGGTCGGCCGCGGAACTCGCCGCGCAACTCCCGGTGCGCGAGCCGGAGTCGGGCGCGTCGACCGCCGCGGGCGCGACGGGTGCTTCGGGTGCGGCGGAGATCCTCGAGGCGACCTGAACCGCCCCGTTCACTGCACCACCGGCGTACCGGTGCCGCACGTACCGGCCCACCGGCGCCGCCCGCACGACGGTGCGCGAGCCCGCCCCGCAGCAGCCCTGCGCGGCGGGCTCGCGCCGTACCGGGACCCGGCGCACCGGCCGCAGCGGGCCGCCGACGACGGCCGCTTAGGGTGCACAGCGATGAACGAGACACCGGCACACCCCCTGGACGGCCCGCGCTTCGCCTTCGGCACGCTCACCGTGCTGCCCGTACGGGTGGTGCGCTGGGACCGTGCGGCGGCGCGCGGCGGCATGCTCTGGGCGCCGGCCGTCGGGCTGGTGGTCGGGCTGTTCGCCGCGGCGGCGGGCGGCGTGCTGCTGGTGTCGGGCGCGGGTGCGACGGTTGCGGCGGTGGTATCGGTCGCGGTGCCGGCGGCGCTGACCCGCGCACTGCACCTGGACGGACTGGCCGACGTGGCCGACGGGTTGGGCAGCGGCCTGGAGGCGGAGGGCGCCCAGCGGGTGATGAAGCGCTCGGACATCGGCCCGTTCGGGGTGGTGACGCTCGTCCTGGTGCTGCTGGCGCAGACGGCCGCGCTGGCACAGCTGTACGCGCAGGGGTGGACGCACGGGGCGCTCGGCTGCGCCCTGTCGGCGGTGGCCGCCCGTACCGCGCTCACGCTCACCGCGCGGCGCGGGGTCGCCGCGGCCAGGTCGGACGGGCTCGGCGCCGTGGTGGCCTCGGTGGTGCCGCCGCTCGCGGCCGGCGCGGTGGTGGTGGCGGTGGTGCTGTTGACCGGGCTCGCGGTGTGGCCAACGTGGGGCGCCGGGTGGGCAGTTGGGGCCGTACTCGCGGTGGCGGCGGCCCTGGCGGCCGGTGAGGGGTTGCTCCGACGCTGCTGTCAGAGGTTGGGTGGGGTGAGCGGGGACGTGTTCGGCGCGGTCTGCGAAGTCGCCGGTACGGCGGCTCTGTTGACGCTCACGCTGTGCTGAACACCGGCATGCACTCGGCGCCGGCGCCGGTCCGGGTTTCCCGGTCGGGGCGGGTTCGAGTTCCTTCCTGGCCCGCAGGGGCCTCATCCGATGGGCGTAGGCTCTCGCCCATCTACAACCAACGAACAGGATCGCGAAGACCGTGACTGCACTGACCCTCAGTTCCTCTTCCGCCGCGGCGTTGCGTGCGGATGCCGTCGTCATCGGAGTCGTTCAGGGCGCCGACGGGGCGACCACGCCCGTGCTCGCCGCCGGTGCCGAGACCGTCGACGAGTCCTTCGGCGGCCGGCTCGCCACGACCCTGGAGACGTTGGGCGCGAGCGGGCGCGAGGGTGAGGTCACCAAGCTGCCCTCCCCCGAGGGGGTCAAGGCACCGCTGATCGTGGCCGTCGGCCTGGGCGCACAGCCCGCCGAGGACGAGACGTACGCCGCCGAGACGCTGCGCCGCGCCGCCGGCGCCGCGGCACGCGCGCTGGCAGGCACCAAGAAGGGCGCCTTCGCGCTGCCCGTCGCCGAGGACGTCGAGGCCGTGGCGGCCGTCGCCGAGGGCGCGCTGCTGGGCGCGTACTCCTTCACCGCCTACCGCGGCTCGCAGAAGGCCAACGCCAAGAACGGCAAGTCCAAGGACACCAAGGACGCCAAGGACACGAAGGCCGGAGCCAACAGCGGTGCGCCGCTGGCCGAGATCGCACTGCTGGGCGCCAAGCCCCGCGACAAGGCGCACAAGGCGGCCGTCGAGCGTGCCGGCGTGCTGGCCGCGGAGGTGGCCCGGGCCCGCGACCTCATCAACACCCCGCCCAACGACCTCGACCCCAAGGCGTTCGCCGAGCACGCCCAGGCCGCCGCCAAGGAGTTCGGCCTCAAGGCACAGGTGCTGGACGAGAAGCAGCTCGTCAAGGGCGGCTACGGCGGCATCATGGGCGTCGGCCAGGGTTCGCAGAGCCCGCCGCGACTGGTGCGGCTGAGCTACACCCACCCGAAGGCGGAGAAGACGGTCGCGCTGGTCGGCAAGGGCATCACCTACGACTCGGGCGGCATCTCGCTGAAGCCCGCGGGCCACAACGAGACGATGAAGTGCGACATGAGCGGCGCCGCCGCCGTGTTCGCCTCCGTGGTGACGGCCGCCCGGCTGGGCCTGCGCGTCAACGTCACGGGCTGGCTGGCGCTCGCCGAGAACATGCCCTCCGGCGGCGCGCTGCGCCCCGGTGACGTGCTGACCATGTACAGCGGCAAGACCGTCGAGGTGCTCAACACCGACGCCGAGGGCCGGCTGGTCCTCGCCGACGCGCTGACCAAGGCGTGCGAGGAGTCCCCGGACGCGATCCTGGACGTGGCCACGCTGACCGGCGCGATGATGGTGGCGCTCGGCAAGCGCACGTTCGGTGTGATGGCGAACGACGACGCGTTCCGCACCGAGGTGCACGAGACGGCGGAGGAGGCGGGCGAGCAGTCCTGGCCCATGCCGCTGCCGGTCGAACTGCTCAAGAGCATGGACTCGCCGACCGCCGACCTCGCCAACATCGGCGACCGGATGGGCGGCGGTCTGGTCGCGGGCATCTTCCTGAACGAGTTCGTCCCCGAGGGCACCCCGTGGGCCCACCTGGACATCGCGGGTCCGGCCTTCAACGAGTCCGGCCCGTTCGGCTACACCCCGAAGGGCGGCACGGGCGTGGCCGTGCGGACGCTGGTGCGTCTGCTGGAGCGCACCGCCGACGGCGAGCTCGGCTGACGCCGGTTCGACCGACTCCGGGCGCCTCGCTCGACGGTGGGGCTGCGGGCCGAGCGCGGCCCGCGGCCCCACCACCCGCTCCTCGCCCGGTTCGCACCGGTACGTCCGCACTCCTCCATGGCGTTCGCGTCACGACGGAGGGACACTGGTGTCCTGACGGGCGAGGAGAGGGGGCACGCCATGCCCACCACGCACGACGGACATCGGCGCACCCGCGCACTGGGACTGGACCTGTTCTTCCTGGTACTGCTGGGGGTGGTGGTGTTCACCGCGACCAGCCTGGCGGCGGGCGGTCTGCCGGGTTACGTCCCCGCGGCCATCACCGCGGCGGTGGTGCTCGCGGCCTGGGCGGCGCTGTCCTACCGGGGCACCCACCCCGCACACCACGGCACCCACCGCGCGCACTGAACCCGACCCGGCACACCGGGGCACACTCCCGGGGCCGGTGCGTTCCGTGACTCGACCGCTGCTCAGCGGCGTTGCCGCCGCCCCCGGCACCGGCGGCACGTTCGTTCGCTCACAGCGATTGAGTGGGCTACTGGTCAGTAAATCCGCGTGGTCCACCCGGTTTCGGCGCTTTGCACGCCTTTGACGGCTCTCGTTTCGAACGGGTGGCCGCCCCTCGGCACGGCCCGGCGTCCCGTCGCGCGCCAACAAGTGCGAAGATGTTGTACCGGCAGGACAGGGGCCCGCAAAGCCAAGGGCCGACAACAAGCGGCCGTACATTCAGCCGCCCGGTCACAGTGGACCGGCTCCGGCGCACCCATGCATGGAGGACGTGACGTGGCGAACGACGCCAGCACCGTTTTCGACCTAGTGATCCTCGGAGGCGGTAGTGGCGGCTATGCCGCTGCCCTGCGCGCCTCGCAGCTGGGTCTGGACGTCGCCCTGATCGAGAAGAACAAGGTGGGCGGCACCTGCCTGCACAACGGCTGCATCCCCACGAAGGCGCTACTGCACGCCGGCGAGCTGGCCGACCAGGCCCGTGAGAGCGCCGAGTTCGGCGTGAAGGCCAGCTTCGACGGCATCGACATGGCAGGCGTCCACAAGTACAAGGACGGCGTCATCTCCGGCCTGTACAAGGGCCTCCAGGGCCTGATCGCCTCCCGCAAGATCACCTACGTGGAGGGCGAGGGCCGACTGTCCTCCGCCACCTCGGTGGACGTCAACGGCCAGCGCTACGAGGGTCGGCACATCCTGCTGGCCACCGGCTCCGTGCCGAAGTCGCTGCCCGGTCTGGAGATCGACGGCAACCGCATCATCTCCTCCGACCACGCGCTGGGCCTGGACCGCGTACCGCAGTCCGCCATCGTCCTGGGCGGCGGCGTGATCGGCGTGGAGTTCGCCTCCGCGTGGAAGTCCTTCGGCACCGACGTCACGATCGTCGAGGGGCTCCCGCACCTGGTCCCCGCCGAGGACGAGGGCAGCTCGAAGCTGCTGGAGCGCGCGTTCCGCAAGCGGGGCATCAAGTTCTCGCTCGGCTCCTTCTTCGAGAAGGCGGAGTACACCGACAACGGCGTCAAGGTCTCCCTGGCCAACGGCAAGGAGTACGAGGCCGAGGTGCTGCTCGTCGCCATCGGCCGCGGCCCGGTCTCGCAGGGCCTGGGCTACGAGGAGGCCGGCGTCGCGATGGACCGCGGCTTCGTCCTGGCCGACGAGTACTGCCGCACCAACGTCCCGACCATCTCCGCCGTCGGTGACCTCATCCCCACCCTCCAGCTGGCCCACGTCGGCTTCGCCGAGGGCATCCTGGTCGCCGAGCGGCTGGCCGGCCTCAAGACCGTGCCGATCGACTACGACGGCGTACCGCGCGTCACCTACTGCCACCCCGAGGTCGCCTCGGTCGGCCTCACCGAGGCCAGGGCCAAGGAGGTGTACGGCGCCGACAAGGTCGTCTCGCTGAAGTACAACCTCGCGGGCAACGGCCGCAGCAAGATCCTCAAGACCGCCGGCGAGATCAAGCTGGTGCAGGTCAGGGACGGCGCCGTGGTCGGCGTCCACATGGTCGGCGACCGCATGGGCGAGCAGGTGGGCGAGGCCCAGCTGATCTACAACTGGGAGGCGCTGCCCGCCGAGGTCGCCCAGCTCATCCACGCCCACCCCACGCAGAACGAGGCGATGGGCGAGGCGCACCTCGCGCTGGCCGGCAAGCCGCTGCACTCCCACGACTGACGTCACGTCGGGCGCGACTCCACTTCCGCAATTCGTAAGGAGCAACCGAAACCATGGCGGTTTCCGTAACCCTGCCGGCGCTCGGCGAGAGCGTCACCGAGGGCACCGTCACCCGCTGGCTGAAAGCCGAGGGTGAGCAAGTCGAGGCCGACGAGCCGTTGCTCGAGGTCTCCACCGACAAGGTCGACACCGAGATCCCGGCCCCCGTGTCGGGTGTGCTGTCGGCCATCAAGGTCGCCGAGGACGAGACGGTCGAGGTCGGCTCCGAGCTGGCACTGATCGACGACGGTTCCGGCGCCCCCGCCGCCCAGCAGGCCCCGGCCGCACAGCCGGAGCCGGAGCAGGCCCCCGAGCCCGCTCCGGAGCCGCAGCAGGCCCCGGCCGCGCAGGCCGAGGCCGCTCCCGCCGCGCCGCAGGGCGGCTCCGCCGAGGGCACCGAGGTCGTGCTGCCGGCGCTCGGCGAGAGCGTCACCGAGGGCACCGTCACCCGCTGGCTCAAGGAGGTCGGCGACGAGGTCGCCGAGGACGAGCCGCTGCTGGAGGTGTCGACGGACAAGGTCGACACCGAGATCCCGGCCCCGACCTCCGGCACTCTGCTGGAGATCGTCGTCGGCGAGGACGAGACGGCCGAGGTGGGCGCCAAGCTGGCGGTCATCGGCTCCGGCTCGCCCGCCCCGGCAGCCGCACCGGCGCCCGAGCAGCAGGCCCCGGCCGCGCAGCCCGAGCCGGCGCCCGCCCCGGAGCCCGCTCCGGCGCCCAAGCCCGAGCCCACTCCGGCGCCCGCGCCCGCGCCCGCCAAGCAGGCCCCCGCGCCCGCACCGGCTCCCGCGCCGGCGCAGGCCCCCGCCGCCCCGGCGTCCGCTCCTGCGTCCGCTCCCGCGGGCGAGGGCGCGTACGTCACTCCGCTGGTGCGCAAGCTCGCCGGTGAGAACGGCGTGGACCTGAGCAGCGTCAAGGGCAGCGGCGTCGGCGGTCGTATCCGCAAGCAGGACGTCCTGGAGGCCGCCGAGGCCGCCAAGTCCCAGGCCGCGCAGGCACCTTCGGCGCCCGCGTCGTCGGCTCCGCGCACGCCGAAGCTCGAGGTCTCGCCGCTGCGCGGCCAGACGGTGCCGATGTCGCGGATCCGCAAGGTGATCGCCGCCAAGATGGTGGAGGCGCTGCAGAAGCAGGCGCAGCTGTCCACCGTCGTGGAGGTCGACGTCACCCGGGTCATGCGGCTGCGCGCCCAGGCCAAGGAGGGCTTCGCCGCGCGCGAGGGCGTCAAGCTCTCGCCGATGCCCTTCTTCGTGAAGGCCGCCGCCGAGGCGTTGAAGGCCCACCCGGCCATCAACGCCAAGATCAACGACGACGGCACCGTCACGTACCACGACACGGAGAACGTCGGCATCGCCGTCGACTCCGAGAAGGGCCTGATGGTCCCGGTCATCAAGGGTGCGGGCGACCTCAACCTGGCGGGCATCGCCAAGAAGACCGCCGAGCTGGCCGGCAAGGTCCGCTCCGGCGGGCTCAGCCCGGACGACATGTCCGGCGGTACGTTCACGATCAGCAACACCGGTTCGCGCGGTGCGCTGTTCGACACGATCATCGTGAACTACCCGCAGGTCGCCGAGCTCGGCATCGGCGCCACCGTGCGCCGCCCGATGGTCGTCAACCACCCGGACCTGGGTGAGACCATCGCGATCCGCGACATGGTCTACCTGACCCTGTCCTACGACCACCAGCTGGTCGACGGCGCGGACGCCGCCCGCTACCTGGGCGACGTCAAGGCCCGCCTGGAGGCAGGCGAGTTCGAGGGCGAGCTGGGCCTGTAGCCCCGCTCTCCACCGCATGAGGGTGGCCCCGTCCCGAGCTTCCGGCTCCGGGACGGGGCCACCCTCATCTGCGTGAGCGGCTGTGCGCCGGCGCTCACTCCGCCGGTTCGCGCCCGCGGCAGGCGGCGTCCACCGCCGCCAGTTCGTCGTGCACCGCCTGCCGTACGGCCGCGGCGAGGGTCGGCGTCCGCACCCGGGCCAGCAGCCTGGCCAGGCGCCCCGGCTCGGCGGTGCGCACCGTCGCGCGCAGCAGCGTGCCGTCGGCAGGGCCCTCGGCGGCGCCCTCGCCGACGCGGCTCAGCAGCGCGTACTCCACCGACCAGGCCGCGGCGCCGCTGGTGGCGGGCTCCACGACGTACCCGGCCCCGGGGACGCAGCGGGTCACCAGGAGTTCGGCGGTGACCGGGCGGCCGTTGACCCACCGGGTCTGCCACCTGCTGGTGCCCACCCCGAACGTCCCGGGCTCCGGGCCCCGTCCCGCGCTCAGCCCGTCCGGGCGGACGCCCGCCTCCGACGAGGTCAGCAGGTTCCACACCGTCTCCACCGGGGCGGCGATCCGCCGCTCCAGGACTGCGTTCCGGTACGACATGGGTTCATTGAACCGCCGCCCCCGCGCGCCGCCCGTGCGCCGTGCCGGAGGGGGCCGGGGAAGGTGAGCCTTCTCGCAACGCGGCTCCGGTCGCCGCTCCGAGCGCTCCTGGAGGCAGCTGCGCCGTATTGTCAGTGGCCTCGTACATTACGGAGGAGTAGGCCCATGACACCGCCCGTCGTCCACTCGCTGCGCGAGCAGATCCACGAGCACCTGGTGGAGGGCATCGTCAGTGGGCGCTGGAAACCGGGCGAGCGCATCGTGGAGCGCCGTGTCGCGGCCGAGTTGGAGGTCAGCCAGACGCCGGTGCGCGAGGCTCTGCGCGAGCTGGAGGCGCTGCGCATCATCGAGTCGGTGCCGAACAAGGGCGTACGGGTACGGGCGCTGACCGCCGCGGACCTGGAGGAGATCTACCCCGTGCGGGCCGGGCTGGAGCAGATGGCGGCCGAGCTGGCCGCGCCGAGGCTGGCCGAGGACGTCTCGGTGCTGGAGCCGCACGTCGCGGCGCTCTACGAGGCGGACGCGGCGGGAGACGGCGAGGCACAGGTGCGCCACACGGTCGCCTTCCACCGCGAGCTGGTGCGGGCCTCGGGCAACAGCGTGCTGCTGCACACCTGGGAGTCGCTGGGCATCGAGGTGTGGACCGCGCTCTCGATCCGCTGGCTCGGCACCGTGCAGGAGTCCTACGCCGAGGAGCACGAGCAGGTGGTGGCGGCCTTCCGCGGCAAGGACCCGAACGTGGCGCGGCTGGTGAAGGACCACGTGCTCGGCTGCGCTCCGCGCGCCTGAGGCGCCCGCCCGCCGGCCGGCCGCCCGTCAGCCGGCCGGCCGCCCGTCAGCCGGCCGCGCAGGCCGTCAGCCGGCCGCGCAGGCCGAGCCCGCAGGTCCGGGGCCGGGCTCGGGCCCGTCGGCACCCGCGCGCACCGCACCCCGGTGTGCCGCGGTGGTGCCCGCTCGCGTCCCGCTCCACACAGAAGCAGAAACGGGCACTCGCACCCCTCCGCGAGTGCCTGTTTTCATTCGCTTTGCCCCTGCACTGCGTGCCCTCCACTTGGGCACGCCATGCCAATTTCGCTGCTCAGACAGGGTTTTACTCTTCCCCCTCTTTGATCGATCATCGATCGGGATTACAGTCACCAGCGCGGGGCCCACCCCTGTCCTGCCCCCGCTCGGCAACACCTGCCAAGACCACCCCTCACCGTCCCCATCCCGGAAGGCGGCCTCATGACCGACCCCGTAACGACGCGGGCGAGCGAGCTCGACCAGCTCCCGGACCGCGACCCCCAGGAGACCGCCGAGTGGCGCGAGTCCCTGGACGCCGTAGCCCGGGCCGCGGGTCCGCAGCGCGCCAACTACCTGGTGCGCAGGACCGTGGAGCACGCCCGGCTCAGTGATCTGGGTGTGCCGCCCCTGCTGGAGTCGGAGTACGTCAACACCGTCCCCACCGCCGCCGAGCCGGACTTCCCCGGCGACCAGGCGATGGAGTCGCGCATCACCGCGTGGAACCGGTGGAACGCCGCGGCGATGGTCACCCGCGGCTCCCGGTACGGCGTCGGCGGACACATCGCCACCTTCGCCTCCGCCGCCTGGCTGTACGAGATCGGCTTCCAGCACTTCTTCCGCGGCAAGGACGACCTCGCCGGCGGCGGCGCCTCGGGCGACCAGCTCTACATCCAGGGCCACGCCTCCCCCGGCATCTACGCCCGCGCCTTCCTGGACGGCCGGCTGAGCGAGGCTCAGCTGGACAACTTCCGCCAGGAGTCCGGCGGCAACGGCATACCCTCCTACCCGCACCCCCGGCGGCTGCCGTGGATGTGGGAGTTCCCCACCGTCTCGATGGGCCTCGGCCCGCTGTCGGCGATCTACCAGGCCCGGTTCAACCGGTACCTGGAGCACCGCGGCATCAAGGACACCTCCACCTCGCACGTCTGGGCCTTCCTGGGCGACGGCGAGATGGACGAGCCCGAGTCCACGGCCGCACTGGCCCTCGCCGGGCGGGAGGGGCTGGACAACCTCACCTTCGTCATCAACTGCAACCTCCAGCGCCTGGACGGACCGGTCCGCGCCAACTTCAAGATCGTGCGCGAGCTGGAGACCCAGTTCCGTGCCGCCGGCTGGAACGTGGTCAAGTCGCTGTGGGGCAGCGCCTGGGACGAGCTGTTCCGGCTGGACACGAACGGCGCGCTGCTGCGGCGCCTGCGCGAGGTGCCCGACGCCCAGTTCCAGACCTACGCCACCCGTGACGTCGCCTACATCCGCGAGCACTTCTTCGGCGCCGAGCCGGCGCTCGCGGAGCTGGCGAAGCTCGTCGGCGACGACCGGATCGTGGAGTGCTTCCACACCTCCCGCGGCGGCCACGAGCCGCGGAAGGTGTACGCCGCCTACCGCGCGGCCCTGGCCCACAAGGGCGCGCCGACGGTGATCCTGGCGCAGACCGTCAAGGGCTGGACCCTCGGCCCGGGCTTCGAGTCCCGCAACGCCAACCACCAGATGAAGAAGCTCTCCGGCAAGGAGTTCCGCGCCATGCGGGACCTGCTGGAGCTGCCGATCCCGGACTCCGCGCTGGACGAGGACCTCGTCCCGTACGCGCATCCGGGCGCGGACTCCCCCGAGGTGCGCTACCTGCAGGAGCGCCGGGCCGAGCTCGGCGGCCCCGCGCCGGCCCGCAAGGTGCATCCGGTGGCGCTTCCGGAGCCGGCGGAGCGGTCGTTCAAGTCCCTGGAGAAGGGCTCGGGTTCGCAGGAGATCGCCACCACGATGGCGTTCGTCCGGCTGGTCAAGGACCTGATGCGGGACAAGGAGACCGGCCGGCGCTGGGTGCCGATCGTGCCGGACGAGGCGCGGACCTTCGGCATGGAGGCGCTGTTCCCCTCGGCCGGCATCTACTCGCCGCTGGGCCAGACCTACGACCCGGTCGACCGCGACCAGTTGATGTACTACAAGGAGGCCAGGGACGGCCAGATCCTCAACGAGGGGATCACCGAGGCCGGCGCCATGGCGGACTTCACGGCCGCCGCCACGTCGTACGCGACGCACGGCGAGCCGATGATCCCCTTCTACATCTTCTACTCGATGTTCGGCTGGCAGCGGACGGCCGACCAGTTCTGGGCGCTGGGCGACCAGTTGGGCCGCGGCTTCGTCGTCGGTGCGACGGCCGGGCGCACCACGCTCACCGGTGAGGGCCTCCAGCACGCCGACGGCCACTCCCCGCTGATCGCCTCGACGAACCCGGCGGCGCTCTCCTACGACCCCGCGTTCGCGTACGAGATCGGTGTGATCGTGCGCGAGGGTCTGCGCAGGATGTACGGCCCGGACACCGGCGAGGACCAGAACGTCTTCTACTACCTCACCGTGTACAACGAGCCCAAGCCCCAGCCCGCCATGCCCGAGGGCGTGGAGGAGGGCATCGTCCGCGGCCTCTACCGCTTCAACGAGGGCGAGGCGCAGGCGGAGACGCCCAAGATCCAGCTGCTGGCCTCGGGCACGGCGATCCACTGGGTGCTGGAGGCACAGCGCCTGCTGGCCGAGCAGTGGGGCGTCAGCGCGGACGTCTGGTCCGCCACCTCCTGGGGCGAGCTGCGCCGCGACGCGATGGAGTGCGACGCCGCACTGCTGCGCGGCGAGGAGCGGACTCCGTACGTGACCAGGGCGCTGGAGGGTGCGCCCGGTCCGGTGCTGGCGGTCAGCGACTGGATGCGGCAGGTGCCGGACCAGATCAGCCAGTGGGTGCCGCAGGAGTACACCTCGCTGGGCACCGACGGCTTCGGTCTCTCCGACACCAGGGACAACGCCCGCCGCCACTTCGGCGTGGACGCCCAGTCCATCGCGGTGGCGGCGCTCGCCCAGCTCGCCCGTCGCGGCGAGGTCAAGCACGAGACCGTGCGGAAGGCGGCCCAGGAGTACGGGCTCGCATGATCGCCCGCGCGCACGCGCGAGCAGCAACCACACCACGGTGAAGGTGCCCCGGAACTCGGTGAGTTCCGGGGCACCTTCGCGTGTGCGTGGGGTGTGCGGCGGTCAGGGGCGCGGATGTGCGCCGTACCCCTTCGGCCCGTCGTACCCCTGCGGCCCGTCGCTGCCCTGCGGCCCGTCGTGGCCCGTGCCTCCCGGCTCCTCGTCGGGTTCGGGCTCCTCGGGGTGGCTGCGCAGTTTGAGGATGGCGGCGACCATGCCACCCCACAGCAGCAGGATGGCGAAGACCATCATCATGATCGCGCTGGCGCCCATCAGCTACCACTCCGCTCGTTCTTCTCGACGTCGGCGACGGAGACCGGCGGCGGTTCCGGTTCGCGCCGCCAGGGGATCAGCGACACGAGGATGCCGAAGAGCAGCGCACCTCCGGCGACTCCCCAGCCGGCCGCAAGGACGAAGCCGTCGCTGTACCCCTCGTAATTCTCGTTGAGTTCCTGGCGGACCGAGTCGACGAGGAAGACGGCCAGCACGATCGGCGTGATCACCCCGAGGCAGAAGCGCCACCAGCGGCCGAGCTGGATCGCCGAGGTGGCGTCCGCCTCCTCCTGCTGCTGCTTGAGCCTGCGCAGGATCCAGCCGACGGTGATCAGTACGACGAGGCCGGCGAGCGCGATGCCGTAGCGGTTGATGAACCGGTCCGCGATGTCCAGGAAGTAGAGCCCGCCCTCGCGCGGGTACACGAGCAGCGAGGCGAGCGCGGTCGCACCGCCGACGATCGCCACGGTGCGACCGCGCCCCCAGCCGGTGCGGTCCTCCACCGCGGCGATGATGACCTGCACGATGCTGATCAGCGAGGTCAGACCGGCGATGACCAGCGAGGTGAAGAAGAGGAAGCCGAAGAACGCGCCCGCGGGCATCTGCGAGATGATCGTCGGGAACGCCACGAAGGCCAGTCCGACCCCGTCGCTCACCAGCTCCTCGATCCGCAGCCCGGACGCCTGCGCCATGAAGCCGAGGGTGGAGAACACCCCGATGCCGGCGAGGAGTTCGAAGGAGCAGTTGGACAGGCCGGCCACCATCGCCGATCCGCTGAGATCGGAGCGGCTGCGCAGATACGAGGCGTAGGTGATCATGATGCCGAAGCCGACCGAGAGCGAGAAGAAGATCTGCCCGTAGGCGGCCACCCACACGTCCCCGTCGGTCAGCGCGTCCCAGTCCGGGGTGAAGAAGGCGTTCAGCCCCTCCACCGCGCCGTCCAGGGTCAGGGCCCTGACCACCAGGATCAGGAAGAAGACGACGAGCATCGGCATGAAGATCTTGTTCGCCATCTCGATGCCGCGCCGCACCCCGAGCGCCAGGATGACCAGGGTGATCACCCAGACCACCAGCAGCGGCCAGAAGACGCCCGAGACGAACCCGCCGAAGCTGCCCGGGGTGTCCGCCCGCTGGAGGAAGGTGTCGAAGAGGAACCCGTCCGGGTCGTCGCCCCACTTCTCGCCGAAGGAGAAGCCGATGAAGCGCACCGCCCACGCCAGGATCACCGCGTAGTAGGTGGCGATGACGAAGCAGATCGCCACCTGCCACCAGCCGATGAACTGGGCGGGTTTGGCCATCGCCCGGTACGCGGCTGGCGCGGACTTCCGGTAGCGGCGGCCGATCGTGTACTCCAGGATCAGCAGCGGCAGTCCGGCGGACACCAGGGCGATCAGGTAGGGCAGGACGAAGGCGCCGCCGCCGTTGCGGTAGGCCTCCGCGGGGAATCTCCAGATGTTCCCGAGCCCGATCGCCGAACCGATGGCGGCGATCAGGAATCCGTAGCGGCTGCCCCACTGTTCGCGGGGTTTAGTTGCCATAGTTTGCATCCTTGCTGACTGGCGGTGGCTGCACGTCAACTGCGTTGTCGGTCCGTCACATCCCCCGCCGGCGTTCGGTTCAGCGCAAGAGGGTAGTTGGTGGGCGAACGCTGTCAGCGGCTGCCCGCACAATGGGGCGATGCGTGCTTCTCGGCTCATCAAGATGGTGCTCCTGCTTCAGACCCGCCGCCACCTGACCGCCGCCGAGCTCGCGGCCGAGCTGGAGGTCTCCGAGCGCACCGTGGCCCGGGACGTGGCCGCCCTCTCCGAGGCGGGTGTGCCGGTCTACGCCGACCGGGGCCGACTGGGCGGGTACCGGCTGGTGGGCGGGTACCGCACCCGGCTGACCGGCATGGGGCGCGAGGAGGCGGAAGCGCTCTTCCTCTCCGGAGTGCCGAGCGCGCTGCGCGACCTCGGGCTCGCCGACGCCGCGTCGGCCGCGGCGCTCAAGGTGTCGGCAGCACTCAACCCCGAGCTGCGCGACGCCCGTACGAACATGGCGCAGCGCTTCCATCTGGACGCCCCCGGCTGGTGGCGCGAGCCCCAGGCGCCCGAGCTGCTGCCGACGCTCGCCGAAGCGGTGTGGGACGACCGGCGGGTGACGGTGCGCTACCGCAGGCGCCCGCCGGAGCCCGGGACGCCCGAAGCGGGAACGCCGGAGGCGGGTGGGGCGGGAACGCCGGAGGCCGGGACGCAGCGCGCCGGCACGCCGGAGGCGGGGAAGGAGGTGGTTCGGGAGTTGGAGCCGTACGGCCTCGTGCTCAAGGCAGGGGTCTGGTACCTGGCCGCCCGGGTCCCCACCGCGGCGGTGCGGATCTACCGGATCGACCGGATCGGCGGGGTCACGGTCGGTCAGACGGTGTTCGACCGTGACGAGGAGTTCGACCTGCCCGCGTTCTGGGCCGAGCAGTCGGCGGCCTTCGCCCGTTCGGTGCTGCGCGAGAGCGTCACCCTTCGGCTCTCCGAGGCCGGCGCGGCGCGGCTGCCGCATGTGCACGGCGACCGCACCGCGGTGGCGGAGGCTCTCGCCGCGGCCGGCCCCGCCGAGGGGGGTCGGCTGACCGTCACGCTCCCGGTCGAGACGATGGACGTGGCGTACGGGCAGCTGCTGGCGCTCGGCCCCGACGCGGAGGTGCTCGCACCGCCGCGGATGCGGGAGCGGATGGCACGGGCCGCGCGGGCCACGGCCCGGCTGTACGAGTGCGGCTGACGCACCCGTACACCCGTTCCGTGGCCCGCGGGCGCGGACGCCGCCGGGACGCACGGTCCGCGCGTCCCGTCTGCGCGTCCCGTCCGCGCGTCCCGGGGGATCGGCTCAGCGGTAGTCCTCCGGGTCGGTGGTCGGGTCCTTGTCCGCCGCCAACAGGTAGCGCCAGCAGTCCGGTTGGGAGCCGTCGGTGTCGGTGACGCCGTACTCCCCGGCAAGGTCGCCGCTGGAGAGCGAGGCCCGGTTGAAGCGCGCCTTGCGAGGGTCCGCCGCCAGGGCGGCCAGGCCGCGGGCGACGTAGGTGGGGCTCTCGGACACGGCGAAACCCGCGTCCTGCTCGATGCCCTCGCGCCAGTTCTCCTCGGTGACCTTGAAATGCGTGTCCAGCATCGCCTCGGAGCGCAGCCAGCCGGGGCTGACGCAGACAGCGGTGGCGCCGTGGCGGGCGAGTTCGCTGCCGATGCCGTACGCGAGGCGGATGGGCGCGCACTTGGCCAGGTCGTAGTAGACGTTCTCGCGGTAGTGGTCGGCGTTGTACTCCGCGGTCCCGTCGGTGACCTCCACGAGCAGTCCGCCCGGGTGCCGGATCAGCAGCGGCAGCGCGTAGTGGCTGGTCACCAGGTGTGCTTCGACGCCGAGCCGCAACTGCCGCAATCCCGCCTGCAGATCGTGCTCCCAGACGGGGGTGTCCCAGGAGAGCAGGTGGTCACCGCCCCAGAGGTCGTTGACCAGGATGTCGAGCCGGCCGTGTTCGCGGTCCACGCGGGCGAGCAGGTCACGCACCTGGTCGGCGACGAGGTGGTCGGTGGGTACGGCGATCCCGGTGCCGCCCGCGGCGGTGACCAGCTCGGCGGTCTCCTCGATGGTCTCGGTGGCCCGGCCGACCTCGCTGACGCGGGTGCGGGTGGTGCGTCCGGTGACGTAGACGGTCGCTCCGGCGCGGCCGAGTTCCACCGCGATGGCGCGGCCGGCGCCCCGGGTGGCGCCCGCCACGAGGGCGATTCTGCCGGTGAGGCTGGGTCGGGAGGTCATGTGTGCTCCGTCCGGATACGGGGCGTCGGCCCCGGTCGAGGTGTGGTTTCCGCACTGCGTCCCCCACGCTCACACCGCATCCCGACATCTTGTGTCCGGATTTCCGGCGGGTCGCGGCGCGGACGGGTCGCGACCCGCGGCGGACCGGAGGGACGCCTCCGCGTGCGGGCCGGTGCGGGAGGGCCGATGCTGGTGCCGTGACGATGCACGAGGACGAGTTCTGGGAGCTCATCGACGAGGCGCGCCGGGCCGCCGAGGGCGATCCGGAGGAGCATGCCGAGATGCTGGTGGAACAGCTGGTGCAGCTGGACCCCGACACCGTCACCGACTTCGCCCGGCACTTCGAGGCGCGGTTCCTGCGTTCCTACCGCTGGGATCTGTGGGGTGCGGCGTGGGTCCTGCTGGACGGCGCGGGCGACGACGTCTTCGACTCCTTCCGCTGCTGGCTCATCGGCCAGGGGCGGGCGGTCTTCGAGGGGGCGCTGCACGACGATCCGGACGCGCTCGCGGACCTGCTGGGCGACTTCGACGAGGAGTTCGACGGCGACGGCGACGAGATCGGCTTCGCCGCCGACGACGCGTACGGCATCCTCACCGGCGACGAGCTGCCGGACCTCGCGCTGCCCGAACCGCCGGACGAACCGACGGGCACCGCGCTGGACTTCGAGAACGACCGGGTGCTCGCCGAGCGCTACCCCCGGCTGTGGAAGCGCTTCCGCGGCACCTGACCCTCCCGACCGCCGCCGCCACGTACCTCGCCGCCAGGCACGCCCCGCCCGTACGCCTCCGCTCGTACGCCTCCGCCCGTACGCGCCGTCCGCCCGTACGCCTCCGCCCGTACGCCGCCTCCCGGACGCGCACCGCCCCGTACGCCGCTGCCCCGGCGCCGCACGGGGCGGTGCGCGTCCGGCGCCCCGCGTCGGTGCCGCCTCCCCCGCCCGTGCGGCGCCCCGTGGGCAGGGCCTCGCGCCGGGCCGGTGGTTGCCGCAGTATGGGGCCATGCGTATCGCGATCACCGGTTCCGGCGGACTCATCGGTTCGGCCCTGCGCCGTTCCCTGCTCGACGACGGGCACGAGGTGGTGCGGCTGGTGCGCCGCCCGGCCCGCGAGGGGGACGAGGTGGAGTGGCACCCGGGCTCGCAGGGCTCGCCGGGGCGGGTCGACACCGCGGGCCTGGTCGGCTGCGAGGGGGTTGTCCACCTCGCGGGCGCGGGCATCGCGGACAAGCGGTGGACGGACGCGTACAAGCAGGAGCTGCGGGACAGCAGGGTGCTCGGCACGACGACGCTGACCCGGGCGCTGGCCTCGCTGGACGTTCCCCCGCGGGTGCTGGTGTGCGGCAGCGCGATCGGCTGGTACGGCGACACCGGCGACCGCGCGGTGGACGAGAGCGACGGCGCCGGCAGTGGTTTCCTTCCCTCGCTGTGCGAGGAGTGGGAGGCCTCGGCGGCGCCCGCGAGCGAGGCCGGAGTGCGAACCGCGTTCGCGCGTACGGGACTTGTGGTCGCCCAGGAGGGCGGTGCGTGGGGCCGGCTGTTCCCGATCTTCCGGGCGGGGTTGGGCGGGCGGTTGGGCAGCGGCCGTCAGTACTGGAGCTTCATCGCGCTGCACGACCACCTCGCCGCGCTGCGGCATCTGCTGGAGACCGACGGCCTGTCCGGGCCGTTCAACCTGACCGCCCCCGATCCGGTGACCAACCGCGAGGTCACGGCGGCGATGGGCCGGGTGCTGCGGCGGCCGACCGTGGCGATGGTGCCCGCGGTCGCGCTGAAGGTGGCGCTCGGGGAGTTCTCCCAGGAGGTGCTGGGCTCCCAACGGGTCGTCCCCACAAGGCTGTTGGAGTCCGGCTTCACCTTCGCCTTCCCCGGTGTGGAGGACGCGATCAGGGCCGCGCTGAAGTAGCCGCGAACTCCCGGCCCGCGCACGGGGGTTGCGGCCCGGACCGCACGGGCGGTCCGCGCCCGGTCGCGCACACGGAACGTGTCCGGTCGTACGAGCTGTGCGACCGGTGTGCGACCACGCGCCGCCCGGCGTGCCCCCGTCGCCGCTCCCGACCGCCGCTAGGGTCGGGGCCGATTCGGGTATTTCCTGCGCCGGTTGGGGGCATGAGGGGTGTGTCCGGCCAGTCGCGCCGAGGTGGCGGGACGGCCCGGAGCCGCTCGTCCGCCAACGGCACTCACCTCGGGGAGGGCATGTGCTCAGTGCCGCGCCAGCGACTGCGTCAGGACGGTCCGCGGACTGCGACGTCGTCATCATCGGAGCCGGGCTCGCGGGTCTCGCCGCCGCCGTCCACCTGACCGGCGCGGGGCTGGCGGTCACTGTGCTGGAAGCCGGCGAGGGCGTCGGCGGTCGGATGACGACGGACCGGATCGACGGC
Source organism: Streptomyces sp. XM4193 (assembly GCF_023072595.1). Classification (GTDB taxonomy): domain Bacteria; phylum Actinomycetota; class Actinomycetes; order Streptomycetales; family Streptomycetaceae; genus Streptomyces. The sequence continues at coordinate 563,447 of NZ_JALLGK010000002.1, read as the reverse complement.
TACCGGCTGGACCGGGGCGGCCAGTTGCTCTGCGCCGACAGCCCCGAGCTCGGGGCGCGTTCGGGACCGGCGCCGCTCGCCGCTCTCTCGCTGCGGCCGTTCGCGCCGGGTGCGGTGCTGCGCGGGGCGGAGCGCAGCGTACGGATCAGCGGCAGCCACGCGCTGCGCGTCGGAGGTGGCACGGGGGGCGCACGCACCAGAGCGCGCGCCCTGGCGGGTGCGCTGGACTCGGCGAGGCTGCGCCACCAGCTCTCCCGGCTCGCCTGCACACCGTTGGCCCGGCTCGAACTGCGGGAGGAGCTGCCGGCCGGCCGCGCGCTGACGGCACGCGGTGTCCCCGGTCGGACGGTCGACGGCCAGCTGCGTCCGCTGGTGTCGGCGCTGCTCGGCGACCCCGACCTCGGGACGTCGAGTCGCGTGGTGGACCAGGCGCTTCGGGCCTTCGCCCGCCGCGGTCTGTGCCTTCCCGCGGGCGGCGCGCAGTCCGTACCCGAGCTCCTGGCCCGGTCGCTGCCGGCCGGCACGGTGCGCACCGGGGTGCGCGCGGTGTCGGTGGCGGTCAACGCCGTCGAGACCGAGGCGCACGGCCGGCTCGGCTGCCGCGCGGTGCTGATCGCCACCGGTGCCACCGACGCCGCGGAGCTGCTGCCCGGCCTGCGCGTACCCGACTTCCACCCCGTCACCGTGCTGCACCACGCGGCCGATTCGGCGCCGCCGGGCTGCGACGCCCTGCGCACCTCGCTGCTGCTGGACGGAGAGCGGCGCGGGCCGCTGACGCACTCCTCGGTCGCCTCGGCCGTCGACCCCTCCCGCGCACTGCCCGGTCGCACCCTGGTCACCTCCGTGGTGCTCGGTCGCGCGGCGCACGAGCCGGTGGCGGCGCTCGATCGAGCCGCACGACCCCAACTCGCCGCGCTGCACGGTGCGTCGGCCGGAAGCTGGGAGCTGCTGGCCGCGTACCAGGACCGCAGGGCGGTGCCCGCGATGCCCGCTCCGCACGACACCGCACGCGCGGTACGGTTGCTGGCCGGCCTGTACGTGTGCGGCGACCACCGGGACACCAGCACCGCGCAGGGGGCGCTGCGGTCCGCACGCCGGGCCAGCGCCGCGATCTGCCGCGACTTCCGGCTGCCGGCGAACGCGCAGGCCGCCCTCCGGGTGGTCGCCTGAGCGGTCCGCGGCACGGCGGGCGAACGGGACGGGCCCGCCGTCGCGCCGACGGCCGCCTCCCGACGGGCGTCGACGCGACGGGCGCCCCGCGGGACGGCAGCCGCGGGGGCGGCGGGCGGTGTCTCGGGGCGCACTCGCGCGCGGGCGGTGTCGGGCACCTCCCGCGAAACGGCGTCTCTCGTACGCCCTCGCAGGACGCCCTCGCGGGACAGCCCGCGCGGGCGGCGGTCGCCGGGGGATCTCCGGGAGTTCATCCCGCACGGGTGGCAGATCCATCCAACTGCCTTACGCTGTGCGGCGATTGAGTCGCTCCCCCATGCGAAGGCGGTCCCCCGTGCGTCTCTTCCGCTCCAGATCCCGTACGACCGCGCTGCTGTCCACCGCCGCGCTCGCGGTGGTCGCCGCGACCGCACTGCACTCACCGGCCGGCGCCGCCCAGGCCGACCCCGGCCCCTACTCCGCCACCACCGGCGTGGGGGTGCACAACGCGTACGAGAAGGCGACGTTCCCCTACGTGGGGCAGGCCCTGGACTCCGGCGCGGGCCTGCTGGAGTTCGACGTCTGGACCAACAACTTCGGCGGCGGCTGGCGCGTCTCGCACGACAACCCGCTGGGCAACAACAACAACTGCACCAACGCCGCCACGCCCGAGGAGCTGGAGAACGGCGACCGCGACCGGGATCTGGCGGGCTGCCTGACCGATCTGCGCACCTGGAGCGAGGCCAACCCCGGTCACCGGCCGATCCAGTTGAAGATCGAGATGAAGGACGGCTTCAACGCGGTCGGCGGTCGCGGCCCCGCAGAGTTCGACGCCCTGGTCGCCGAGAAGCTCGGCGACGCGGTCTACCGCCCGGCCCAACTGCTCGGTGCGCACGCGACGTTGGACGAGGCCGTACGCACCGACGGTTTCCCGTCCCGGGAGGCGCTGGCCGGGAAGTTCCTGATCCACCTGATTCCCGGCACCGTCGAGCAGGGCAACCCCTTCGACGACCTGTGGACGGACGAGGAGTACGCCCGCCATCTGCACACCGCGGCCGGGGAGGGGAACCTCGACACGGCCACCGCGTTCCCCGCCGTGCTCGGGGCGGAGGCCGGCGATCCGCGGGAGGAGCGGTACGAGGCGGCGCTGCGGCCGTGGTTCGTGGTCTTCGACGGCGACGCCTCCGCCTACGCGGGCGGGGAGATCGACACCGCCTGGTACGCGGAGCGCAACTATCTGCTGGTGGCGACCTCGGCCCACGGGGTGGCGCCGGCGATCGACGCCCGGGAGCCGAGCCGGGAGGAGGCCGCGGGGCGGGTCGCGGAGCTGGCGGCGGGAGCGCACGCCACCACCGTGACCTCGGACTGGGCCGCGCTTCCCGAGGTGCTCGCCACCGTGCTGCCGCGCGGCGGCAACTGACGGCGCACGGCCGAAACCGGCGCGCCGAACACCGACACCCTAGACAGGGCCCCCGGGTTCGGCGCGCTGGGAAGGTCTTACGAGTGCAGTGGCCGGGACACGGTTCGCGGGGCGGGAGCGTGTCGGCGGGGCGTGAGAGCAGTAAGTCATGCAGTACGACAAATCAGCTCTGACGCGCCGTACGCTGCTCAGCGGCGCCACCTGCCTCTGTGTGTACGGCGCCTACCGTGCGCTGCTCGCCCCACCGGGCCCGACCGACGCCGCGCCGGAGGTGCCGGACGCGGCGGACGCTCCCGGCGCGGCCGCGGATCCGTCCCGCTCCCCCTCGCCCTCCGCCGGCGGTTCCGGTGCCCCGCGCGGTACCGGAACCGCCGACGCCCGGGGCACGCCGGACACGTACCGGATGCGCCCGCTGGCCGGTGACGCCCGGATGCCACGGGCCGAACGGCGTCTGCGGCGCTCCGCCGTGCCGCGCAAGCAGGCGCATCTGACGCTCGCCGACCCCGGCCGCAGCATCGCCCTGACCTTCGACGACGGCCCGCACCCCGTGCAGACCCCCGCGATCCTGCGCATTCTGCGCCGCCACGGCACGCTCGCCACGTTCTTCGTCATCGGGGAGAACGCCGAGTGGAACCCGGATCTGGTGAAGGCGATCGAGGCGGACGGCCATCTGATCGCCAACCACTCCTGGAGCCACCCCGAGCTCCCGAAGCTCTCGCGCGCCAGGGTGCGCAAGGAGCTCGGCCGCACCTGCGACCTCATCGAGCAGGCCATCGGCACCGCGCCCCGGTTCGCCCGCGCGCCCTACGGCGCCTGGCACGCGCCCTCGTTGCAGATCTGCGCCGAGCTGGGGATGGAGCCGATGGGCTGGTCGGTGGACACCCTGGACTGGAAGTCTCCCGGCACCGCCACGATCCGCCGCCGGGTACTCAACGGCGCGCACCCGGGCGCGATCGTCCTGGCGCACGACGGCGGCGGCGACCGGTCCCAGACCGTCGCCGCACTCGCGTACTACCTGCCGCGGCTGATCGAGCGGGGCTACTCACTGGTGCCGCTGGCCGAACCGCTCTGACGCCGCGGTCGACGCGGCCGGCACGCCCCGGGCACGGGCGCCGACCGGCCGCGCACCGCCGCGGGGCACGGGGCGCGAACCGTGGTGTGCCGAGCCGGGGCGCGGGGGACGCCCGACACCGTGCCCCGGCCGCGGGCGGCGCACCGGCTAACCGCTGCGCCGCATCGCCTCGCGCACCGCTTCCTCGCTCCGGCCGACCACCGCGCTGCCGTCGTCCGCGGTGATGATCGGGCGCTGGATCAGCTTGGGATGCTCGGAGAGCGCGGCGATCCAGCGCTCGCGTTCGCCGGGCTCGCGGGGCCAGTCGCCGATGCCCAGCTCCTTGCCGATCGCCTCCCCGGTCCTGGTGATGTCCCAGGGTTCGAGGCCCAACCGGTCGAGCACCGCCCGCAGTTCGTCCTCCGTCGGCGGGTCGTCGAGGTAGCGGCGCACGGTGTGCTGCACGCCCTCCTCGTCCAGCAGCGTCAGCGCGGACCGGCACTTCGAGCATGCGGGATTGATCCAGATCTCCATCCCCCCAACCTAGAGCCACCTGGAGGGGTGGTGCTGGCACCCCGTACGAGCGGGTGGCCACCACCATCGTGCGCCGGCCCGTCCGGCGGCAGGCTGTTCGCAGAGATCTTCGGGAGAGGAAGACATGACCAACACACGTATGCGCAGGCTCGGTTCGGCTGCGGCGCTGGCCGCGATCGTCGTGACGACCGCCACCACGGGAGCCGCCCACGCCGAGAACGGGGCCGCCCGGGACGCGTCGGCCGGAGCTTCGAAGGTGCTCCGGAAGGAGGCCCGACGCGCCCTGGAACAGGGGGAGTTCGTCTCGATCACCGCGGGTCTGCGGGACGGCCGCAAGCACAGCGAGACCAACCAGGGCCTGCGGGATCTGGACGGGGACGCCGCACCGCCGTCCGGCGCGAGCTACCGGATCGCCAGCACCACCAAGACCTTCACCTCCACCGTCGTCCTCCAACTCGTCGGCGAGGGAAGGCTGTCGCTGGAGGACACGGTGGAGGAGTGGCTGCCGGGGCTGGTCCGCGGCAACGGCAACGACGGCAGCGCGATCACCGTGCGCAACCTGCTCCAGAACACCAGCGGACTGCACAACTACACCGCCCAACTCCCCCTCGGCGACGCGGAGTCCTTCGAGCGGGACCGCTGGAAGCAGTGGACCCCGCGCGAGCTGGTCGGCCTCGCCGTGGCACAGAAGCCGAGCTTCCCGCCCGCGGCCAAGGACGACCCCGAGCCGGACTGGGAGTACTCCAACACCAACTTCGTACTGGCCGGCATGATCATCGAGGCGGTGACCGGCAACGACTGGCGCACCGAGGTCACGGACCGCATCATCCGCCCGCTGGGCCTGAAGGACACCTACGCCCCGGGCCGGGACACCGGCATCCGAGGGCCGCACTCCCGCTCGTACCAGCGGTTCGCGGACTCCGGGGAGTGGACGGACACCACCGAGTACTCCGTCACCTGGGGCGACTCGGCCGGTGAACTGATAAGCACCCACCGGGACCTGGACCGCTTCTTCACCGCGCTGCTCCGCGGGAAGCTGCTCGCCCCGGCGGAGCTGCGCGCCATGCGCACCACGGTGCCGATGCCGGAGGAGTTCACCGAGATCTGGCCGGGCGCACGGTACGGGCTGGGTCTGATGTCCCACCCGCTGAGCTGCGGCGGCAAGTTCTGGGCGCACCACGGCGACCTGGTCGGCAACACCGTGCGGCTGGCGTTCACCGACGACGGCCGGGTGGGAGTGGCCTCCACCGCCAACGGCATCAGTGACGCCACGCTCGTGGCCGGCGACCGGGCGATCATGCGGATGCTGGACCGCACCGTGTGCGAGGCCCGCGACTGACCTCCGGGCGGGCGGGGGTGCGTACGGTCGGGACGTCGGCGCCGAGCCGGCGGTCCGGCCGTACGCGCATGTCCCGGCGCTCCGTGTGGACGGGAGCCGGGACACGGCGTCGAGGGTCGGGGTACGGGCGCGGCGCGGACTTCGGCGGGGCTCGCCGGGGCGGGCTTGGGGCAGGGCTCGCGGCGCGGGCTTGGGGCGGGGCTCGCCGGGGCGGGCGCGCCGCGGGTCGCCCGGCTCACGGACCGGCGACGGGCCGGGCCGCTCCCCGGCCCGGGCCGGGGCTCTTCTACGCTCGCGGACATGAGCCTGTCACTGCACCGCTCCCCCGGCACCGCGTTCGGCATCGCCGTGGGGGTGCTCGCGGGCGCACACGTGTTGGACCACCGGCTCGGCCCGCCCGCCCATGTCCCGGTCTCGCTGGCCTCGACCGGGCTGCTGCTGCTCACCGCCCGCGGCGCGGGCCTCAGCGCCGCCGAACTCGGCCTGGGACGCGCCCGGTTGGGGCACGGGCTGCGGTGCGGCGCCACCGCCGCCGCGGGGGTGGGCGCGCTCTACGCCGCGGGTGCGCTGCTGCCCGCGACCCGGCCGCTCTTCGCCGACGGCCGGGCCGAGGAGCGGCTGCCGGGTCTGCTGCGGCAGATGCTGCTGGAGGTGCCGCTGGGCACGGTCCTGCTCGAGGAGGTCGGCTTCCGCTGCGTGCTGCCGGCCCTGCTGCGACGCTCCTGCGGTCCGCGCCTGGGCGAAGCGGTTCCGGTGGCGCTCTTCGGGCTGTGGCACGTGCTGCCCTCGGCCGCGCTCGCCGCCTCCAACCCGGCGCTGGCCGCCGCCTCCACCGGCAACCGGGCCCCCGGCGGGGACGGCGTCTCCCGGACGGCGGCGGCCTCGGGCTCGGTGGCCGTCACGGCGGCGGGCGGTGCGGTGTTCGCGGCGCTGCGGCGGCACACCGGCAGCGCGCTCGCGCCGGCGCTGCTGCACACGGCGTTCAACTCCCTCGGGTATCTGGCCGCTTGGTCCGTGAACCGGCGCTCCCGTCGCCGGACACGGAGGAGTTGACCGAGGCGGGAAGCCGTTCGGCGAGGATGCGGGAGAGTTCGCGCGCGGCGCGCGGGGGCGAGACGTCGCCCCGGTGCGCGACCGACACCGAGCGGTGCAGTCCGGGCGCGGCGAACCGGGTGACCCGCAGCCCGGAGCGGTCGGCGACCATGTGCGGTACGACCGCGACACCGAGCCCGGCGCGCACCAGGCCGAGCACCGCGTCCATCTCGCCGCCCTCGACTGACAGCACCGGCTCGAACCCGGCGGACCGGCACGCCCCCAGGGTCAGTTCGCGCAGATCGTAGCCGCGGCGGAACATCACCAGCGGCAGGTGCCGCAGATCCTCGACCCGGATGCGGCGACGACGCACCGGCGCGGCCTCCTCCGGCGCGGAGACCACCACCAGCTCCTCGCGCAGCAGGTCGGTCGTGGTGAGCGCCGGGGCCTGGACCGGCAGCGGTGTGATGACGAGCGCCAGGTCCAGCTCGCCGGCGGCGAGCACTCGTACCAGGTCCTGCGATCCGCCCTCGCGGACCTGCAGTTCGACGCCGGGATAGCGGTCGTGGAAGGCGCGCAGCACGTCGGGCACCAGGCTGGCGCACAGACTCGGCGGCGCCCCCAGCCGCACCCGCCCGCGCCGCAGCCGGGCGACCTCCTGCACCTCGCGGCGGGCGGTCTCCGTGTCGGCGAGGATGCGGCGCGCCAGCGGCAGCAGCGCCTCGCCGGCGTCGGTGAGGGCGATGTGGCCGCGGGCGCGGTGGAAGAGCTCGGTGCCCAGCTCCCGCTCCAGCGCCTTGATCTGCTGCGAGAGCGAGGGCTGGGCGACGAGTTCGCGTTCGGCGGCCCGGGTGAAGTGGCGGGTGTCGGCGACCGCCGTGAAGTAGCGGAGCTGGTGCAGCTGCATACCGGCAGCCTAGCGCCGCGATAGGTGTTGCCTATGGAGCGCAGACTTTCCATGTCTTGGACTGATGCACCCGCCGCTCCCTACCTTCGTTCCATGGCACAGGCGACTGCGAGGCGACACAGCGGCAGACAGGCGTCGACCGTGGACCTGCTGTGGCGGTCGACGATCGGCAAGAAGCTGGTGATGGCCGTCACCGGCGTGATGATGCTGCTCTACCTCGTCGGCCACATGCTGGGGAATCTGAAGATCTTCTTCGGGCCGGAGGAGTTCAACGGATACGCGCACTGGCTGCGCACCCTCGGCGAACCGCTGCTGCACTACGAGTGGTTCCTGTGGCTCGTGCGCCTCGCGCTGCTCGCCGCGGTGGTGCTGCACGGGATCGCCGCCTACCAGCTCAGCCGCCGCGATCTGGCGGCCAGACCGAAGCGGTACGCGCACCGGGGCGGCTCCGCGCGCCGCGGCGGCTACGCCGCCCGCACCATGCGCTGGGGCGGCGTGATCCTCGCGCTGTTCCTGGTCTGGCACATCCTCGATCTGACCACCCACACCGTGAACCCCAACGGCGAGGCCGGCAAACCGTACGAGAACGTCGTCGCCACCTTCGGCACCTGGTACGGGAACCTCATCTACGGCGTCGCGATGGTCGCCGTCGGCCTGCACGTGCGGCACGGGCTCCGCAGCGCGGCGCACAGCCTGGGCGCCGCCACCGCCGGACGCGACCGGGCGCTGCGGTTCCTCGGCGACGGCCTCGCGCTCGTGCTCACCGCGGGTTTCCTCTCCGTACCCCTCGCCGTCCAGATCGGAGTCGTGAGCTGAGATGACCACACCACCAGGGGCCGACACCGGCCGGGACGCCGCCGAGCGGGACGGACACGGCGAGCAGCCGCCTCCGGCCGACGCCGACGCGGGGCGCGCCGCCCCGTACGCCGACTACCGCGTGGGCGAACCGCTGGTGGACCGCAGCGCACCGGAGGGGCCGATCGCCGAACGCTGGGACCGCCGCCGTTTCGAGGCCAAGCTGGTCAACCCGGCGAACCGCCGCGGTCACACCGTCATCGTGGTCGGCACCGGTCTCGCGGGCGGCGCGGCCGGTGCCACCCTCGCCGAACAGGGCTACCGCGTACTGCAGTTCTGCTACCAGGACTCCCCGCGCCGCGCGCACTCCATCGCCGCGCAGGGCGGCATCAACGCCGCCAAGAACTACCGCAACGACGGCGACTCGGTGCACCGCCTCTTCTACGACACCGTCAAGGGCGGCGACTTCCGCGCCCGCGAGTCGGGCGTGCACCGCCTCGCGCAGGTCTCGGTGGAGATCATCGACCAGTGCGTGGCGCAGGGCGTGCCCTTCGCCCGCGAGTACGGCGGTCTGCTGGACACCCGCAGCTTCGGCGGCGTCCAGGTCTCCCGCACCTTCTACGCCCGCGGGCAGACCGGGCAGCAACTGCTGCTCGGCGCCTACCAGTCGCTCTCCCGGCAGATCGCCGCCGGACAGGTGGAGATGCGGGCGCGCACCGAGATGCTGGACCTGATCGTCATCGACGGCCGTGCGCGCGGCATCGTCGCCAGGGACCTGGTGACCGGGCGCATCGACAGCTACCTCGCGGACGCGGTGGTGCTCGCCACCGGTGGCTACGGCAACGTCTTCCACCTCTCCACCAACGCCAAGAACTCCAACGCCACCGCGCTGTGGCGGGCACACCGGCGCGGCGCGTACTTCGCCAACCCCTGCTTCACCCAGATCCACCCCACCTGCATCCCGCGGGCCGGCGACCACCAGTCGAAGCTGACGCTGATGAGCGAGTCCCTGCGCAACGACGGCCGCATCTGGGTCCCCGTCCGGGCGGGCGACGACCGGCCGCCGCGCGAGATCCCGACGAGCGAGCGGGACTACTACCTGGAGCGCCAGTACCCGGCGTTCGGCAACCTCGTACCGCGCGACATCGCCTCCCGCGCCGCCAAGAACGTCTGCGACGAGGGCCGCGGCGTCGGACCGGGCGGTCAGGGCGTCTACCTCGACTTCGCCGACGCGATCGCCCGGCTCGGCCGGGAGGCGGTCGCGGAGCGCTACGGCAACCTCTTCGAGATGTACGAGCGCATCACCGCCGAGAGCCCGTACGAGACACCGATGCGGATCTACCCGGCCATCCACTACACGATGGGCGGGCTGTGGGTCGACTACGACCTCCAGACCACGGTGCCCGGCCTCTTCGCGATCGGCGAGGCCAACTTCTCCGACCACGGCGCCAACCGGCTCGGCGCCTCCGCCCTGATGCAGGGCCTGGCGGACGGGTACTTCGTCCTGCCCTCGACCCTCGGCGACTACCTGGCGCGGCTGCCCCGCGACGCGGAGTTCCGCGACATCGACCGCGACCATCCGGCCGTGCACGCCTGCGTCGGCGAGGTCACCGACCGGCTCTTCGCCCTCCTGTCCAACAACGGCGACCGCAGCCCCGAGTCCTTCCACCGGGAGATCGGCGAACTGCTGTGGGAGGAGTGCGGGATGGCGCGCGACGAGGCGGGGCTCAAGCGCGCGCTGGAGCGCATCCCCGCGCTGCGCGAGGAGTTCTGGCAGCGCATCCGGGTGCCGGGCAGCGGCCGGGAGCTCAACCAGTCGCTGGAGAAGGCGAACCGGGTCTCCGACTACCTGGAACTGGCCGAACTCCTCTGCCTGGACGCCCTGCACCGCACCGAATCCTGCGGAGGCCACTTCCGCACCGAGAGCCAGACCGAGAGCGGGGAGGCGCTGCGCGACGACGAGTCGTACACCTACGCGGCCGGCTGGGAGTTCACCGGCGTCGGCCGGGCGCCGGTCCTGCACCGGGAACAGCTGAACTTCGAGTACGTCCACCCGACCATGCGGAGCTACGCGTGAAACTCCATCTGCGCATCTGGCGCCAGCCCGGTCCCGACGCCCCGGGCCACATGGCCCGTTACGAACTCGACGGCGTCTCCCCCGACATGTCCTTCCTCGACATGCTCGACACCCTCAACGAGCAGTTGATCGCCGAGGGTTGCGAGCCCGTCGCCTTCGACCACGACTGCCGGGAGGGGATCTGCGGGGCGTGCGGCGTGGTCATCAACGGCGAGGCGCACGGCCCCGAGCGCACCACCACCTGCCAACTGCACATGCGCCACTTCTCCGACGGCGACACCATCGACGTCGAGCCGTGGCGGGCGGCGGCCTTCCCGGTGGTCAAGGACCTGGTGGTGGACCGCTCCGCGATGGACCGGGTCATCGGCTCCGGCGGCTACGTCAGCGTGCCGACCGGCAGCGCACCCGACGCACACGCCACACCCGTGCCCAAGCCCGACGCGGACGAGGCCTTCACCCACGCCGAGTGCATCGGCTGCGGCGCCTGCGTGGCTGCCTGCCCCAACGGTGCGGCGATGCTCTTCACCGCCGCCAAGGTCGTCCATCTCGCCTCACTGCCGCAGGGCAGGGTCGAGCGCGAGAGCCGGGTGCTGGACATGGTCGGCACGATGGACGAGGAGAGTTTCGGCGGCTGCACCGTCACCGGCGAGTGCGCCACCGCATGCCCCAAGGGCATCCCGCTGACCTCCATCGCCGCGATGAACAGGGAGTACATGCGCGCGGTGCGCAAGCGCCACTGATCCCCAACCGGCCCGTGGCGCAGGGGTGTCGGGCCCCGTCCCGGCCGCCGGGCGCTCCAGCGCCGTGGCGAATTCCCGACGCGAGGGGTGGCGTTGTCATAGGTCTGCGGCACGCTGGCTGCACACGAGGCGGCCGATGTGAGGGAGAGCGATGGCGACCAGGCTTCAGGTGACAGTGGACTGCGCGGACCCCGGTCGGCTGGTCGCCTTCTGGGCGGAGGCACTCGGCTACGTCCCCGCGCCTCCGCCGGAGGGGTTCGCCGACTGGTACGCGTACTACCGCAGCATCGGTGTGGCGGAGTCGGAGCTGCCCGACGACGGGGATCTCACCGATTCGGTCGTCGACCCCTCGGGAGTTGGTCCGCGCCTGTGGTTCCAGCAGGTGGCGGAGCCCAAGTCCGGCAAGAACAGGCTGCATCTGGACCTTCGGGTGACCGACGGACGGCGGGTCCCGCTGCCCGAGCGGCGGCGGGAGGTGGACGGCGAGGTGGCGCGGCTGCGTGCGGCCGGCGCCCAGGTGCTGCACACCCTGGACGCCGAGGGGCTCGACCACTACGCGGTGGTCATGAGCGACCCGGAAGGGAACGAGTTCTGCGTGTGCTGACGATCTCGGTGGGCAGCGCGGCGAAGTCCGGGCCGAACGTGCCGCCCTGACCTCCCGCGGAGCCGCCGTCCGCACCGTCCGCACCGACGCTGCCGCTGCCGTTCGCGCCGCTGCCGCCGCCGTTCGCGCCGATCATTTCGGCGACCAGGCGTCCGACCCATTCGTGCCACACCGCGCTGCGGCGCAGCATGGCGTGGTCGCTGCCGGTGATCTGGATGCCGTGCGCCAGGGCGCCCTGCTCCCGGGCCCGCTCGACGAACGCCCAGGACGCCAGCGGGTCGGTCATCCGGTCGCGATCGGAGTGGAGCAGCACGGCCGGTTTGCCGGCGAGATGCGCGGTCGGCTCGTATTCCGGGCACCAGGGAGCGAGCGCCACCACCCCGCGCACCGCCGGGTGGCCGGCGATGTGCAGTGCTGCCCGGCCGCCCATGGAGTGGCCGAGCAGCACGACGGGCAGGTCGCCGTACCGGGCGAGCAGGGTGTCGAGCGCGGCCCGCGCGTCCTGCGCGGGGTCGGCACGTCGGCCGTTCCAACCGCGGCACCGGTACCGGGCCTGTGCGACGAGCGCGGGGACGCCCGCGGTCGCGCGCACGACGGTGGAGGCGAACGGGCGCAGTCTGCGCGAGGGCAGGTTGAGTGCCGTCGGCGGTCCGAGCCCCCGGGCCCGGCCGCCGTGCAGCATCAGCACCAGGGCGCGCGGCTCGGCGGGCGCGCGGTAAATCCTCGGCGGGAGGTGCTCGGAGGCCGGAAGGCTCGCCGACTCCCCCTCCGCGGGCTTCTCGACGGTCACACGCTGCTCACTCTCGCTGTCGACGGGCTCGGATGCCGCGGGGCATCCCGCGCAGCTCTCCGGGCCTGCGCCTCGTCCCTGATTCGTAGCCGACCGCACCGAGGATGGGTCGGTGCTCACGGCGCGCTCGGCAGCCGCGACGGGGCGGCTGCGGGCGGGACTGCCGTACGGGCCGCGATGCCGTACGGGCCCCGCGGCTCAGCCGCGGCTGCGGTGCACCAGCCCCGCGAGGGTCAGTGAGCCCCAACCCACCGCCACCGCCACCGCTTTGGCCCGGTTGCCCTTCGGGAGGGTGCCCGCGAGCAGCACGGCGTCACCGAAGTCCGCGGCCAGGCGGACCGCCGCCGCCGTGCGCAGCGCGGGGCCCTCGGGGGCGAGGGCCAGCGCCGCGCCCGAGGCCGCGTCGCGGAAGCCCAGCGGTCTCAGCGAGGTCGCGGTGTGGTGGGCGACCTCGCCCCTTCGGTCGACCAGCCCCGAGGGGCGGGCGAGGAGCTGTGGGCGGAGCGTCACCGCGAGGCCGTACGCGGCGGTCGCCACTCCCACGGTGCGCAGCAGTGCTGTGTTCATGGACGCTCTTCTTCCCCCGCACCCTGCACGGACACCTCCTCGATGAGCTCGGGCAGCCCGAACTTCTCGAAGAGCGCCAGATCGAAGAAGGCCACCACATGGGCGACCTCGGCACCCTCGAGCGTGAGCACATGGAGGTTCCACGGACGGAACGGCTGCCCCGCGCTCTCCCGCAGATACATCGCGAAGGCGTGCTGGCCGTTCAGCTCGGTCGCTATCAACCGCATGTCGCCGGGGCCCGCCGGGCAGTTCCGGCGGATCAGCTCACCGATGTGCACAGGACCCCTGAACCAGCTGAGGAAAGGAGGCATCTCCCACACGGCGTCCTGGGTGAACAGCCCGACGATGGCGTCGATGTCCTTCTTCTCGAAGGCCGTCACATAGCGGTCGAGCAGCTCCCGCTGGGCCGGGGTGGTCGGCTCGTCGACGGTCTCCTCGCTCGGAGTCACCGACTTGAGCTGAACCCGCGCCCGCTGGAGCGCGCTGTTGACCGAGGCCACGGTCGTGCCCATCAGCTCCGCCACCTCCGCGGCCCGCCATCTGAGCACGTCCCTGAGCAGCAGCACCGCACGCTGGCGGGGCGGCAGGTGCTGGAGCGCGGCGACGAAGGCGAGCCTGATGGACTCGCGCGAGGTGACGATGGCGGCCGGATCGGCGCCGTCCGCGCCGACCATCGCGTCCGGCACCGGCTCCAGCCAGGGCACCTCGCGCTGCTCCGTCAGCTCGTCCGCGGGCTGGGCGTCCGGGGTGCCCAGGCCGGTCGGCAGCGGACGCTTCTTGCGGCTCTCCAGGGCGTCCAGACAGGTGTTGGTGGCGATGCGGTGCAGCCAGGTGCGCATGGAGGACCGGCCCTCGAAGGCGTCGTACCCCCGCCAGGCCCGCAGATAGGTCTCCTGCACCAGATCCTCGGCGTCGTGCACCGAGCCGAGCATTCGGTAGCAGTGAGCGAGCAGCTCCCGCCGGAACGGGTCGGCCAGCCGTGGGAACTCCTCCCTGATCTCGTCCTGTTGAGTCATCGACAACCCTCTCGCTCGACCCGGCTGCGGCACGTTTCGTCATCGTGGCAGAGACCACTGACAATCCCGCCGCAACCGGACGGCACCCGTTCGGTCCGCCCTGCCCACTCTCCAGCTCACACCCGCACCGCCGGCTCCGCCACCCGGGCGACCCGCGGCGCCGGGGCATGGGCCGAGGCCCCGGTGCCGGGGGCGGGAGGCGTCAACGGGCAGGCCCCGCGCGGAAGGCGTCACGGGCGCAGGGGTGCGGCGCTACGGCGAGGTGCGGGGCGAGAGAGGCGGGGCTTCGCGTTCCTCGCCGCTGAGGACCCCGCACACCGCTCCCGCCGGGTCGGCGAAGACCGCCAGTCGCCCCGCAGCCGACTCCGTCGGCGGAAGAAGCACCGAAGCGCCCTGTTTGACGGCGGAGTTGAGCACGGCGTCGCAGTCGACGACGGCGAACCACGGCTGCCACTGCGACCGGGCGCCGGCCGCCCGGCTCTCCGCGGGCAGCTGGACGATGCCGCCGTGCGCCGCCCGTCCGACGGCCGCGACCGAGCGGTGGAGCCCGCCGCAGCCGCCGCTGTCCCGCACCTCCCAGCCGAGCACCGCCCGGTAGAAGGCGGCGGCGACGTCGGCGTCGGTCGAGCAGAGCTCGACCCGGGTCAGTGCCCCGGGCTCGTCGACCGTCTCCAGGCCCTCCCCGCCGGAACCGCCCAGCGTGAAGCGCCCGCCCGTCGGATCGTGGACGACGACGGTGTCGGTGACGGCTGTCGCCGCGGGGACCGGGTCGGCGGTTCCGCCGTTCGCCCGCACCGCCTCCAGCGCCGCGGCCGGGTCGGGCGCCCGGAAGCGTACGGTCCACCGGTCCCGCCGCGCGGACCGCCGGTGTTCGGTTCCGGCGACCCGGAGGCCGTCCAGGGTGAAGCGGCCCGCCTCCTCCGCGCCCCGGCCGGTCCGCCGGTGCCGCCAGCCGAACAGCTCGCCGTAGAAGGCCGCGGAGGCTGCCGCGTCCGAGGTCTCCAGGGCGATCCAGGCGGGCGCGCCGGGTGCCCGTTCGGTCCTTAACATGCTGGCCACTCCTTGTCGGCCGCGGTCGCCGCGGCCCGGCTTCCGGCCCGTTCGGCGCTGTGGGTGCCCTGCCGGCTCGGTGTGCCGACCGGCTCGGGTCGCCGGTCAGCCGTGGGCCGTGCGCCGGTGAGAGCCGCGCCCCGAGCCTCAGGCTAGGTACGGCCCGTCCGCCCCGCCTGTCGAGCGGCCACGGGCCGGGCCGGCCGCGACGGGACCACCGGGAGCCGGCGGACGGATGCGCGCCTCGCCCGAGCGCGGGCGGGCTCCGCGCGCGGGACGGCACGGGTGCGGACGGCGGCACCGGGGGTTCCCACGGACCGGCGGTCCACCCCCGCAGCCCTCTGGCGTCGACTGCTACCCGTAGGTAGGTTTCGAGCCCGGCAGGGCGGCGGTGCAGGCGGGAGCGTGCGTGCCCGCACGGGTACCAGGGAGCGTGGACACATGGCCGACGGACCGACCGACAGGTCCTGGTGGGGTTGGGGCAGGGAGTCCGAGCAGCTCGGCGACGAGGAGTGCGCCGCGCTCGGCGCGCTGCTGCCCGGACTGCGGGAGCACCCCGTACCGGTCCCGGACATCCACCGACTCGACCTGCCCGCGCCGAGGTTGGCCCCGCCCGGGGCGCTTGCCGAGCTGGTCCGCGCCGATCCCGCGCTGCGCGCCGCGCACACCTACGGCAAGGCGTTCCGCGACGTGGTGCGCGCGCTGGCCGGGGAGATGTCCGCCGCTCCGGACCTGGTCGCGCTCCCCCGCCGGGAGGCGGACGTGGTGGACCTGCTCGACTGGGCGAGCCGGGAGAACGTCGCCGTGGTGCCGTTCGGCGGCGGCAGTTCCGTGGTGGGCGGGGTGGAGTACCGGGAGGGCGACCACGCCGGTGTCCTCTCGCTCGACCTCGGCCGGCTCGACCGGGTGCTGGAGGTCGACCGCGAGAGCCGCGCCGCCCGCATCCAGGCCGGTGCGTTCGGCCCGGCCCTGGAGGCTCAACTGCGCCCGCACGGCTACACCCTGCGGCACTTCCCGCAGAGCTTCGAGTTCTCCACCCTGGGCGGCTGGCTGGCCACCCGGGCGGGCGGGCACTACGCCACCGGCCACACCCATATCGACGATTTCGTCGAGTCGATGCGGGTGGTGGCGCCGAGCGGCGTGCACGAGTCGTGGCGGCTGCCCGGCTCCGGAGCGGGGCCGTCGCCCGACCGACTCTTCCTCGGCTCGGAGGGCGCCCTGGGAGTGATCACCGAGGCGTGGCTGCGGGTGCAGGAACGCCCCGCGCACAGGGCCTCCGCCTCGGTGCTCTTCGACGACTTCCCGGCCGCTCTGCGCGCCGTCCGCACGCTGGCGCAGTCCGGGCTGAACCCGGCCAACTGCCGGTTGCTCGACCCCGGTGAGGCGATGCTCGGCGGGGCGGGCGACGGCAGCAGCAGCGTGCTCGTCCTGGGTTTCGAGTCGGCCGGACAGCCGGTGGAGGCGCTGCTCGAACAGGCGCTGGACCTCGTGCGCGGACACGGCGGCCGAGTCCCCACCGGCGGCGGATCCGGTGACCGCCCGGCCGCCGAGCGCCCCGACGGACCGGCCGCGAGCCCCGCCGCGGACCCCGCCGGGGCCTGGCGCTCGGCCTTTCTGCGGATGCCGTATCTGCGCGACGCGATGACGCGGATGGGCGCCGTGGTGGAGACCTTCGAGACCGCGCTGACCTGGGACCGCGCCCCCGAGCTGATCGAGGCGGTGCGCACCGGGTTGGGCCGGGCCGTCGAGGAGGTCACCGGCCGGCCCGGCATCCTCAACTGCCGTCTCACGCACGTCTATCCGGACGGCTGCGCGCCGTACTTCACCGTCATCGCCGCCGGGCGCGACGGCGCGCAGCGGGCGATGTGGGACGAGATCAAGGCCGCCGCGGGCGAGATCCTGGCGCGCCACCGGGCGACCATCACCCACCACCACGCCGTCGGCCGCGACCATCGTCCCTGGTACGACCGACAGCGTCCCGAACTCTTCGCCGACGTACTGCGCTCCGCGAAGAGTTCGCTGGACCCGGCCGGCATCCTCAACCCCGGCGTGCTGGTGGACTGAACCGCGCCGGGCCAGGGGCTCAGCCGTCCTCGGCCTCGGGCCGCTCCGCGGGGGCGTGCAGCGACTCCCGGAAGAAGGCGACGGCCTCCTCGACCGCGCGGTCGACGTACTTGGGTACGTCGTAGAAATCCATGTGCGCGCCGCCCTCCACGACCACCAGCCGCTTCGGTCCGCGCACCCGGCCGTGCAGTTCGGTGGTGTGCCACAGCGACCCGGCCTCGCTGCCCGCGACCATCAGGACCGGCTGGGTGAGCAGATCCTCGACGAGGTGGAAGGCGTCGAAGGCGAAGATCTTGGCGATACTGCGGGCGAAGAGCTTCCTGTTCTCCGCGTTGACGTGCCGGCCGCGCGGAGTGAGGTAGTACTCGGACGCCTCCACCAGGTCCCGCGGCGTACCGGCGGCCGGATCAGCCGGGACGTAGGGGATGTAGGCAGGGGCGCCGCCCTGCGATTCGGTGGTGCGCTGCTGCGCGGCGGCGACCAGGGTCGGTACGGCGGCGGCGTCCAGCCCGTTGCCCGTCCAGCCCCTGCGGTAGCCGCTGCCGATGTTGAGCGCGGAGACGGTGGTGACCGCCCGCAACCGGTGGTCGGTCATCGCGGCGTTGACCGCGTAGCCGCCGCCGGAGCAGACCCCCAGGACGCCCAGGCGCTCGGCGTCGACGCACTCCAGCGACTGGAGGTGGTCCACGGCCGCCCGTACGTCCTCCACTCTCGCCCCGGGGTCCTCCAGATGGCGCGGCTGCCCGCCGCTGGCGCCCTGGTAGGAGGCGTCGTAGGCGAGCGCGACGAAGCCCTGTTCGGCGAGCCTGGCCGCGTAGAGCCCGGCCGTCTGCTCCTTCACACCGCCGCCCGGATGCACGGTGACGACAGCCGGACGGCGCTCTGAGGCGCGGAGGTCGTCGGGGAGATGGAGGTTGCCTGCCATCGTGATCGGCCCGTTCGGGAAGGTGATGGCTTCCACGCCTGACTCCCTCTGCTCATGCCGCGCGCCCAGCCGATCGCGGCGGTGTCGACGATCAGGAAAACCGGTCGAGGAACGCGGTCGCACCGCACGCCAACACGGCTGCAAGGAACGGGCGTTCGGAGTTTCCCCGGGTTGCGGAAGGCTTCGGCCTCGGTCCGCGTCCCGCTTGCGGAGCAGAATCCCACCCGCGGAACGGCTCAGCCAGGGACGGATTCCTCCCTGCCACGGCAGCCCGCACCGGGCACAGACTGGCCGACATGAGTGACAGCGCACGCACCGACGGGCTCGGAGCCTTCCTGAGGGCTCGCCGGGGCGAGTTGAGCCCGCGCACCGTCGGTCTGCCGGAGGCCGGAGGCCGCCGACGGGTGAGCGGACTGCGCCGCCAGGAGGTCGCCGCGCTCGCCGCGATCAGCACCGACTACTACACCCGCCTCGAACAGGGCCGCGCCCGCCCCTCCGCCGCCGTGCTGATCAAGCTCGCCCGGGTGCTGCACCTGGACGACGATCGGCGGGCACAACTCTTCGCACTCGCCGGAGAGTTGGCCGAACGCCCGGTGCGGCGCGCCGCCCAGCAGGCCCGGCCGCGACTGCGCAGAGTCCTCCACGATCTGCACACCACGCCCGCCCTCGTCCTCGGCAGAAGCATGGAAGTCCTCGCCTGGAACTCCCTGGCCGCGGCGCTGATCACGGACTTCTCCCAAGTCCCGGAGAAACAGCGGAACTTCGTCCGCATCCTCTTCTGCGACCCGGCGATGCGGAAGCTGCACGCGGACTGGGAGCACGTCGCCCGCACCTGTGTGACGCAGCTGCAGACAGAGGCCGCGCGGGACCCGGACAACCCTCGGCTGACCTCCCTCGTCGGTGAACTCTCCGTCCGCGACGAGCACTTCCGCCGCTGGTGGGGTGCGCACGAAGCGCCGGCGCGCACCGTCGGCACCACCACGATGCACCATCCGATCGTCGGCGAACTCACTCTGGACTGGGAGTCGTTGGCCGCCATCGGCACCGACGGACAGCAGGTGCTCCTCTGGACGGCGGAACGCGGTACGCCCTCGCACGACGGTCTGCACATCCTCGCCTCCTGGTCCCGCTCCTCCGAAACAGGCTCGACCGGAGCGGAGTCGGCCGGAGCGGACTCGACCGGAGCGGGCTCGTCCGAAACAGAAGGGCCACGGAGCGGGCCGGATCCGTCGAACAGCGACCGTCGACGACCCGCAGACGGAAGCGACCAGCTCTGAAACGGCACCCGTCCGAACATCCGGACGGGGCGCCGAGTCGCCCAACTGTCGGGAAACCGCCCCTCGTTGGACGGTTCACGTCACACTGTGTGCATGACTAGTGGCAGCGGAGACGTGAAAGAGCTGGGCACCTTCCTCAAGACCCGCAGGGCCGAGCTGAGCCCCGCGGGCGTCGGCCTGCCCGACCTCGGAACTCCTCGCCGGGTGCAGGGACTTCGCCGCGAGGAGGTGGCACAGCTCGCCTCGATCAGCACCGACTACTACACGCGGATCGAGCAGGGCAGGATCGACGCGTCGATGCCGGTCCTGGAGAGCGTCAGCCGCGCCCTGCGTCTCTCGCCGGACCAGCGCACCTACCTCTTCCACTTGGCCGGAAAGCCCGCGCAGACGCGGCTCGCGCACTCGGCGCGCACCGTCTCCTCGCACACCCGCAGGCTTCTGGACACCCTCGGCGACTCCCCCGCGCTCGTCCTGTCCACCACCATGGACGTACTGGCCTGGAACCGGCTGGCCTCCGCGCTCTTCCTCGACTTCGGGAAGCTCCCCGAGGAGGACCTGAACTACGTCTGGCTGCTGTTCGACAGGCCGGAGATGCGGGACCTGTACGCGGACTGGGCGTCGGGCGCCCGGGCGTGCGTGGCGTATCTGCGGATGCACACCGCCGGCCGCCCCGAGACCCCCGAACTCGGCCGCCTGATCGCGAAGATGGCGCCGTACGAGGAGTTCACCCGCTGGTGGGAGGGGCACGAGGTCGCCGTCCAGGGCACCGGCAGCAAGGAGTTCGTCCACTCCGCCGCCGGCACCCTCGACCTGGACTGGGACACCCTGACCAGCTCGACCGACTCCGACCAGTTCATCGTCGTGTGGACCGCACCGCCCGGCAGCCCCTCGCAGGAGGGCCTGCGACGCCTGGCCGCCCACGCGGAGGCGATCGGGGCGACCGCCGGAGAGGCGGTGGCCCGCGAAACCGCCGGGCGGGCGTAGCGCGGCGCGGGCCCGGGAGCTGGGTGCACCTACGAAGTGGCCTTGGGGGGCAGCATCCAGCCGTCTTCGGTGCTGATGGCCGTCGTGATGCGGCGGCTGATATCGCGCAGTTGCCTCGCCTGGGCCATGGTCAGGGAATCGAAGACCAGCCGGTTGACGGTGGCCTCGTGTCCGGGGGTGGCCTGCTCGACCTTGCGCTCGCCGACGTCGGTGAGGATGGCGAGAGTGAAGCGGCCGTCGGTCGGGTCGGCCGCCCGGCGCATCCAGCCCTTCGCCTCCAGTCGGGCCACCGCGCGCGAGAGGCGGGACAAGGAGCTGTTGGAGTAGCCGGCCAGGGTGCTCATCCGTAGGGTGCGGTCCTCCGCGTGGGCGAGCGCGAACATCACGCCGTACTCGAAGTGTGTCAGTGCGGCGTCCCGCTGAAGCTGCGTGTCGAGAGCAGCCGGTAGCCATTCCAGGACGGTGGCCAGGGCCGACCAGGTTTCAAGATCGTTGCTGTTGAGTCGTGCCATCGCGCCACCCTAGCCATGATCACTTGACCAGGAAAGTCATCGCGTCCTAGTTTTACTTGACTGGGAAAGTCAAAACAGCCGGTACGGCACCACAGGAACGAGAAGCTCCATGGACCTGCGACTCAAAGACAAGACCGCCTTCATCAGCGGTTCGACACACGGCATCGGCTTCGCCGTCGCACGCGCGCTGCTCGGCGAAGGCGCGACAGTGATCATCAACGGGCGCAGCGAGAGCGGCGTCCAGGACGCCCTGCAGCGGCTCCGCGTCGAGCTGCCCGACGCCGAAGTCTCCGGACTCGTCGCCGACTTCAGCGATGCCGCCCAAGTCCAGCACCTGCTGAAGTCACTGGGTGATCTCGACATCCTCGTCAACAACGTCGGCCTCTTCGGCCTCAGCCGCTTCGTCGATGTCTCCGACGACGAGTGGCAGCACTACTTCGACGTCAACGTCATGAGCGGCGTCCGACTCTCCCGCCAAGTCCTGCCGGGCATGCTCGACAGGAACTGGGGCCGCATCATCTTCATCAGCAGCGAATCGGGAGTGAACATCCCCGCCGACATGGTGCACTACGGAGCGACGAAGGCAGCGATGATCGCCCTCGGCAACGGCCTCGCCAAGACCACCCGTGGAACTGAGGTCACCGTCAACACGATCCTCGGCGGACCCACCTGGTCGGACGGCGTCGCGGACACCGTCACCGGCATCGCCCGGGCCCAGAACATGCCGACCGACGACCTGAAGGCCGCGATCATCGGCGCCAACCAGACCACACTCCTGCAACGCTTCATCGAACCGTCCGAAATCGCACAACTCGCGCTCTACCTGGCCAGCCCGCTGTCGGCAGCCACCAACGGAGCCGCGGTCCGAGCCGACGGCGGCGTTCTCACGACAATGGTCTAGCGCGGCACAGGGTCAGCGCGGCACAGGGTCAGCGCGGAGCCGTCGCGGCGCGGCCCTCTCCGGCGCGGAACGGCCCGGCGCGGCCCGGCGGGCTTCGGTTCAGCCGATCGGGACTCCCGGGGTCGCGAGGCCGTCGCCGCCGGTCACCGTGTTGTCGGAGGCGATCGTCACCGGGCAGGAAGCGGCGTCGTAATTGGTGATCTCGAACGCGTACCGTCCGCTGCCGGTGGCACCGGCGAGGTCCGAGTCGTTGCCGCGGAAGACGGTGCCGCAGCCCCAGCCGGGCTGCGGACTGTGCGTCTGGTAACCGTCGTTGAGCGTGCCCACTCCGGTGTTGTTCTCGATGAGGTAGTCGTTGCCCTTCACGTCGACCCAGGAGTCGTCGTAGTGGACGTTCGCGAGACCGTCGCCGTGGAAGGTGTTCCCCGAGACGATTCCACCGGTGGTGCCCTCCTTGATGTCGACGTTCTCACCGCGCACCCGGGGGCCGATGGTGTTGTTCTCGATCCGCACGCGGTCGCTGCGGTCGTCCAGGGTGTTGGCCGAGCCGATGTACACGCCCTCGCCCATGCCGCGGCCGTCGGTGCCGGTGTCGCGAACCGTGGAGTTCTTCAGCACGCCGTGGCTGCTGGACCTGCGGAAGTGCACGCCCTCCATCGTCAGGTCGTGCACGGTGATCGAGTCGAGCACGACGTAGTCGCTCGCGTCGACCATCACGCCCTTCTGGCCGCCGGTGACGGTGACCCCGTGGATCGTCCAGTGGCTCGCGGAGTCGACGTGCAGCCCGTACCCGCCGCCGCTCGGCGCGGTCAGGACGGCGTCGGCGGAACCGGTGAGGATGATCCGGTTCTCGCGCTCGCCCGGCCGGTTGATCTTGAAGTTGCCCGCGTACACGCCGTCGGCCAGCTCGATCGTCTGCCCGGGCTCGGCCGACGCCAGCGCCTCCTTCAGCTCCCCGCCGTCCGCCACCCGTACGGAGGCGGCGGCGCTCGCCGCGCGCGGAGCGTTCGGGCCGTTCGGGCCGGGGGCGGCCGAGGCGCTGGTCGTGCAGACAACTCCCAGCACCACGAGGGACGTTGAGCAGGTCAGTACGGCGCGGCGGGCTCGGGCGGCACGGCGTCGGGACGGCATACGGCACTCCTGGGGGCGAGGCGCGGGCAGAGCAGGACAAGCCGGCGACGAGGCGCGCGGCGGGAGCGGACCGGGACAGCCCTGAACGCTGGTCCGGACCTTCACCGCTGTCAAGACCTCGCGCCTCGCCGCACCCGCTGCTCCCGCCGCACCCACCACCCGTTCGGCCCCCTCTCCTTCGCCCCGCCCCCGCCTCCGCTGCCAGCGTGGGACGGGCGGGGGCACGGGCGACGAGCAGAGAGGGCCGGCCATGGCGCTGCACCAGGTGGAACACGGCCGCGGCGACGAATCCGGCGACGTCTACAGCCATCCGCTGAGCCAGGAACCGCTGCCCAAACACCGGGTCCCCAAGCGCACTTCGCCACCGGAGACCGTCCACGCGCTGGTCCGCGACGAACTCGCGCTGGACGGCAACTCCTCGCAGAACCTCGCCACCTTCTGCACCACCTGGGCCGAACCCCAGGTCCACGCACTGATGGACGAGTGCCTCGACAAGAACATGATCGACAAGGACGAGTACCCGCAGACCGCCGAGATCGAATCCCGCTGCGTCCACATGCTCGCCGACCTCTGGCACTCCCCCGCGGGACGCGGCACCGCGGGCTGCTCGACCACAGGTTCCAGCGAAGCGGCGATGCTCGGCGGCCTCGCGCTCAAATGGCGCTGGCGCGAAAGCCGCCGCGCCGAGGGCAAACCGACCGACCGGCCCAACCTGGTGTGCGGCCCGGTCCAGGTCTGCTGGGAGAAATTCGCGAGGTACTTCGATGTGGAGCTGCGCCAGGTCCCGCTGGAGCCGGCCGCCACCGGCCTGCGCCCCCACCAACTCCGCGCGCACATCGACGAGAACACCATCGGCGTCGTCGCCATCCTCGGCGTCACCTACACCTGCGACTACGAGCCGGTGGCCGCGCTCGCCGCCGAACTCGACGCCGTGCAGAGGGACTTGGGCCTGGACATCCCGATCCACGTGGACGCGGCCAGCGGCGGCTTCGTGGCGCCCTTCCTCCAACCCGCGCTGCCGTGGGACTTCCGGGTGCCCCGCGTCGCCTCCATCAACGCCTCGGGCCACAAGTACGGAATGGCACCGCTGGGAGTGGGCTGGATCATCTGGCGCACCGCCGAACTGCTCCCGGACGACCTCGTCTTCCGCGTCAGCTACCTCGGCGGCGAGATGCCCACCTTCGCACTCAACTTCACCCGCCCCGCCGGGGAGATCGTCGCGCAGTACTACACGCTGCTGCGCCTCGGCCACGAGGGCTACCGCGCCGTACTCACCGCCTGCCGCCGCACCGCCTGCGCACTGGCGGGCGACATCTCCTCGATGGGCCCCTTCCGGCTGCTCTACGACGGCGGCACCGCCCTGCCCGCCGTCTCCTGGACACTCGCCGACCCCGACCGCGCGGGCTTCACCCTCCACGACCTCACCGACCGGCTGCGCCGACGCGGCTGGCAGGTGCCCGCGTACCCCTTGCCCGCCGACCGCGAACAGACGGTCGTCCAGCGGGTGTTGATCCGGCACGGCATCAGCCACGACAAGATCGCACTACTGGTCGACGACATCCGCGCCGCCGTGGACGACCTCACCGCCGGCACCCCGCCACCCCAACAGTCCTTCCACCACTGACAGCCCACCCGCCGTGCCCACAGCAGCCCCGGCAGCCCCGGCAGCCCCGGCAGCCCGCGTACGCGCACGCAGCGCCCGTACGCGCACACCCGACGCACCGACGCACCGACGCACCGACGCACCGACGCACCGACGCACCGACGCACCGACGCACCGACTGAAGCGTCCCCGATGTCACATCCGGCACTCGCGCTCCGTCATGCCTGTGTGAAGCAGGCAACCGAAGGGACCCCCGCCATGAGGACCGTCATCGTGTGCACGTCCGTGTCGCACGGCAACACCCGCAAGATCGCCGAGGCCATGGCGGCGGAGCTCGACGCGAGGGTCGTCACGGCCGAGGAGGCGAACGCGGACCCCGCGCTGCTGGCGGAGGCAGACCTCGTCGGCTTCGGCTCCGGCGTCTTCTACGCCAGGCTCCACCCCAGCCTCCTGGACGTGGCCAAGGCGCTTCCAGTCGGACCGGGCCGCACGTTCGTCTTCGCCACCAGCGGGTTCCCGGAGCTGCCGCCGGCGCCCTTCTTCCGGCCGCTGGTGCGGCTGCTGGAGTCCAAGGGCCGTACGGTGCAGGGCCGTTACTCCTGCCGGGCCTTCGACACCTGGGCGCCGCTGCGGCTCGTCGGCGGCGTCAACAAGAACCGGCCGAACGACGACGACCTCGCCGAAGCCCGCACCTTCGCCCGCCACCTCAAACAGACCACCTGACCGCCGTGGAGCACTGACCAGCAGGACGGCGTCCACCGGCGCACCCGTGAGTCCGGCGTCCACTGTGGGACGCAGAGGAGGAGCCACAGCGCCGATGCATACGGACCTCCGACCCAGCCGCCCGAAACGCCTCACGTACAGCTCACCGAGCCTGCTCCGACGGACGCGGGCCCGGGCCTGAACCGGGGTTGGCCTTCAGGTCGGGCGCGGGGTCGGGGCCGTGCACAGCGCCCAGACTGTCTTGCCCGGCCCAGGCCGGGCACGTACGCCCCAGTCCCGGGCGTACGCCTCCACCAGCAGCAGCCCCCGACCGTACGTCTCCTCGAGCGGATCGGCCGGTACGGCGAGCCGGGCGGGCAGCGCCGGGTGCGGATCGCAGACCTCGATCCGTACGGATGTGGGCACGCCCGCCACGTCGTCGGCGTACTCCAGCCGTACGGCGAAGTCCCGCCCCGGCACCCGCCCGTGCACCACCGCGTTCGCGGCCAACTCGGCGACCACCAGCAGCACTTCGTCATGCAGACGCACGCCGCGCGGCAGCCCCCACGCGTCCAGCTGATGCGCGGTGAGCAACCGGGCGAGCCGCGCACCCCGCGGCGTGGCGGAGAACCGCTGCTTGAACGTCCGGCACGCGCCGGTTGGTTGGAGATCCTCAGAAACCTTCACGGCGTCAGCTTTGAGCCAACTACACATGGTTCGACAGGTTCACCGCTGGTACAGATCATCTTGTACGGGTTCACGCACTGGACTGGGCGGGTTGCGGCGAGTAACCATCACGTGTGGAACGGGGGTTCTGCACAGGGCACTTCAGGTGCGCACCGTCTCGCGAAAGGCGACCGCAAATGCCAGCGGAGATGCACGAAACGACCAACGGCGACGACCCCGCCGCCGGCGCACCGGAACCCGAACTCTCCGACGCCTCAAGACGTTCGGCGCCGTGCTCAAGGCGCTGCGGGACGAGGCGCACCTCACCCAGGAGCAGTTCGCGCCCAGGGTCGGCTACTCGCCGCACTACGTGGCCAAGATCGAGCAGGGCAAACGCTTCCCACCGTCCGACCTCGCCCCGCGCGCCGAGGACCCGCTCGGCCCCGTCGCCTCCCGAGTCCTCACCGCCGCCATCCGCAGCCTGCGTCGCAAGGCGGGCCTGGCCACCTGGTTCCACCAATGGGCCAACATCGAGGAGGAAGCGAATGCCCTCTACGCGTACGAATGCCGGGTCGTGCCGGGGCTGTTGCAGCCGGAGCCGTACATCAGAGCCGTGTTCGAGCGCCACTTGCCCCGTCTGTCAGAGGACCAGATCGAACGCCAGGTCGCGGCTCGCCTCGAACGTCAACGGCTGCTCACCGAACGCCCGAACACTGACTTCTGCTTCATCATCGAAGAAGCACTGCTCCTGCGGAAGCTGGGTGGCCCGGAGGTCAACCACGCCCTGCTCGACCATCTGCTCGCACTCAGTCGCGCACGCAACATCGAGATCCTCGTCATGCCGGTCGAGCAGGAGGATCAGCAGGCGCAGAAGGGCAGCTCTATCTCGCCGAGATGACTGACCGCACCTGGGTCGGCTACGCCGAAGGCCACGGCAGCAGCACCCTCGTAACCGACGCGAAAGCGGCCAGCTCAATGCTCCATCGCTATGGGAAGATGCGTTCACAGGCCCTGAGCCCCCGTGCGAGCAGGAGCCTGCTGGAGCAGATGCGAGGAGACTCATGACCGACCAAAGGCTCAGCTGGCTCAAGAGCAGCTACAGCGGTGGCGGCGGCGACAACTGCGTCGAGGTCGCGATGGGGCAGAACGCCGTGCACGTACGCGACTCCAAGGAACGCCACCGCGCCGCGCTCACCCTCACCCTCACGGCCTGGTCGCAGTTCACCGCGCACCTCACGACCGAGCGCTGAGCACCTCACCTCCGCGACAACACCCGTACGGCCCGGCCGCAGGCAGCGCCTGCCGGCCTCCTCAACCGGTAGGCGCGTCCCCGCTTCGGTAGAAGCGCTCGAACACCTCGATCGCCTTGGCCGGCGGATAGTTGGGTACAACCCCGATCTCGCCGTTGTCCTTGGCAACCACGTAGTTGCTGCCACCCGGCTCAGCCGGCTGCGGCACTCCATTGATCGGCTCGGGCAACGGGAACGACGGGTAGACCACGTACCCGCTCTCGAACTCCTCCACATGCATCGCAGCAGGCACCCCGTCCGGCCCTACCGGACGCCCGTACTGCTCCAGCACCCTCTCGAGCGCCTCCGCACCCGACGCGGGCGGCTCCACCACACTCATCGTCACTCACTCCTCAACTTGCCACGACCGTAACCGAGTTCGGTCAGGTGGGGAACTCGTTCAGCCAAGAGCCCTCGAGCAGATGCTTCGGCAAGTACTCCGACTCCACCTCAACCGGCAAACCAGAATCCCGCGCCATACACGCCACCGCCAACGGCGCGAAGGCTACATAACCTGCATCATCGAGGCGTCGGTCATCACTATCCGTATCCCAGTACTGCTTATGCCACTTCAGGGAATCCGCCAACGCCTCATTGAAACCCTCAACATCACGTTGCAGAAATCTGATGAACACAGGGATCACAGGGGACATCAAATGCACCACAGGCTCACGACTCCCCGGACGAAGCTCCTCCGGGGCAGACAACTCCATTGCCCTCATCAACGACTCCACCACATCACCACGCCGCAGCCAATACCCCTGCAACGCATCCACCCACGGGTAGATGTACTCATCAAACCCACTTGGCGAACTCTGACGCAACAAATCAATCGGGACTTCACACAATGCCGTAACTCGATCCGCTTCGCGGCAAATTACAGCCAGCCAGAAGGCGTCCAACCAATTCCCGGCATTCGTATAGTACTGCGGAGGACTCACTTCGACAGGGCGAAGCTGATGCCCAATCATGACTTCAAGACCCAGATCCTCGGTCATCACCGACGCGAACATGGCAGAACCAATCTGCATCGCGACAGTTAGAGCCTCCCAGGATTCGAACTCCTCGGCGGTCGGATCGTTCACAGTGTGCGCAGCAGCGAAATCCTTCGCGGAACTCAAGCCAAGCGAAAGACCGCTGTAGCCAATGCTGCCATGAACGTTTATGAACCCCTCCCTATCATCGCGAAGAAATTCCGGCGACGGAGCTGTGACTTGGTGCCTCTCCACGTGAAACATCAAGGCATCCCCTTATCTTGCCGTCGGGATTCATCCAGACTTGATCGAACCTGCGATCTCCCTTGGCCCCTCCTGCGACCGCGACCAGATCAGGTGGGGAACTCGTTCAGCCAAGAGCCCTCGAGCAGATGCTTCGGCAAGTACTCCGACTCCACCTCAACCGACAAACCAGAATCCCGCGCCATACACGCCACCGCCAACGGCCCAAGCGCAAAGTTCCCGTCATCGTCATTGAGACGCTCCTCGACACTCCAATACGCCTTGTGCCACCTCAGGGAATCCGCCAACGCCTCGTTGAAACCCTCCGCATCACGCTCCAAGAACCTGATGAAGAGAGGAATCACCGGATACATCAAGTGCGACACAGCCTCGCGAGCCCCCGACTGAAGCTCCTCCGGAGCAGACAACTCCATCGCCCTCATCAACGACCCCGCCACATCACCACGCCGCAACCAATACCCCTGCAACGCATCCACCCACGAATAGATATATGCATCAAACCCAGAGCTAGCCCGCAACAAATCAACCGGCACCTCACACAACTCATCCAGGCGCCCAGACTCACGGCAAACCATCGCCAACCAAAAAGCCTCCAACCAATTTCCAGCGTTCGTATAGTACTGAGGCGGACTCGCCTCGATCTGTCGCCCCTCGTGTGCGATTACACGCTCGACCGATCCCTCATTCAGCAACACAGAAGAGAACATGGCAGAACCGATTTGCATTGCCACCACGAACGAGTCCCAAGTCTCGAAGATTTCCGAATTAGGATCTCCCGCAGAGAGAGAGAGAACGCCAACCTCTTGGCGTCCATAAAAGGCATGGAAAAATCTCCGCATCCGAGACTACGCGGGAGATCACCAACCGCCTCTCGATTTAAGTTCAAGAATTCTTCTGGCAGTGGAACTACCCGATGTCGGTCAATTTTGATAATCACGGCATCCCCTTATAGGCATTAAACTTGGACATTATATACCCGGCGTACGCCCCATGCTTCACGCCGGGCTTCACTGAGATATATTGCACCGCAATTGGATCGGAATCCAAAACTTTCTTCAGCGAGTCCGCCAATTTTCCTTCCTAGAACGCTGCATGCCGTGTTTGACCGTCCATGCTTCTACCTTCGTTCTGACTGCATTCCTTCATGTCATTGATGATCGTTTCGAAGTATTCGCAGGTACCTTGGCTGACGCTTTGGCCGGTGTGGCCGTAGCGCTCGCCGATATCTGCGCTCGGGCCCTTGACCTCGACCACGATGAACGTGCCGTCGGGGTTCATCCAGACTTGATCGAACCTGCGGTTTCCCTTGCCCCTTCCCGCGACCGCGACCAGATCAGGTGGGGAACTCGTTCAGCCAAGAGCCCTCGAGTAGATGCTTCGGCAAGTAATACGACTCCACCTCAACCGACAAACCAGAATCCCGCGCCATACACGCCACCGCCAACGGCCCAAGAGCAACGTTTCCGTCATCGTCATTAAGGCGCTCCTCGACACTCCAATACGCCTTGTGCCACTTCAAGGAATCCGCCAACGCCTCGTTGAAACCCTCCACATCCCGCTCCAAGAACCTGATGAACAAAGGAATCACCGGATACATCAAGTGCGACACAGCCTCGCGAGCCCCCGGCTGAAGCTCCTCCGGAGCAGACAACTCCATCGCCCTCATCAACGACCCCGCCACATCACCACGCCGCAACCAATACCCCTGCAACCCATCCACCCACGAATAAATATACGCATCAAACCCACTCGAACTACCCCACAACAAATCAACCGGCACCTCACACAACTCATCCAGACGCCCAGCTTCGCGGCAAACCATCGCCAACCAAAAGGCGTCCAGCCAATTGCCTGCGTTCGTATAGTACTGAGGCGAACTGGCTTCGATCAGTCGCTTCTCGTGTGCAATCATTCGCTCGATTGGCTCCTCATGCGGCAACACCGACGCGAACATCGCAGAACCAATCTGCATCGCCACCGCGAAAGAATTCCATGTCTCCAGAGCCTCTACCTCCGGATCTCCCGCACAAAACGAGAAGGCCGCACCTTTAGCCGACATAAACGACAGTGAAAAATTACCGCACCCGAATTTCTTGGAGAGGTTATTCATCTTGCTCCTGCGCCGATCGAGGAACTCTTCCGGCAGTGGAAGAACCTTGTGTCGATCAATGTGGATAGTCATGGCATCCCCTTGTCGATATTGAACTCTGATAGCACATATCCAGCATATGCGTCCTGCTTCACCCTGGGCTTTACAGCAACGTACTTGACTGCAAGTGGTTCGGCATTGAGGGCGCTCTCCAGTGCATCCGCCAGCTCATCTTCCTTCAGTGCTGCTCCACGCGTTTCCTTGTCAGTACTCCTCATTTGATCCCCGCTACGCTTCTTCATGTCCTTGATGATCGTTTCGAAATACTCGCGCGTGCCTTGGCTGACACGTTGGCCGGTGTGGCCGTAGCGATCATCGAGACTTGCACTCGGGCCCTTGGCCTCGACCACGATGAACGTGCCGTCGGGGTTCATCCAGACTTGATCGAACCTGCGGTTTCCCTTGACCCCTCCCGCGACCAGCGTAGCTTCCGGGTGCTGCTCCGCCATGGCGTGGGCGGAGGCGGTGAGCTCGCCGAACTCCTCACCAATGTCGGTGACCTTCTTGTTCGCTGCGCTGCGGACAGCTGTGGCTGCCTCCTGCTGCTTCAGGTTCTCCGGAGTCTCGTCGGCTTTGTAGGCATCGTCGGCCCGGTTCTTGTTCGCTTTGGCCTTGTCCAACTGCTCAAGCGCCCTGGCTCGTTCGCGCACCATCTCTTCCAACTTGGCGCGGTTCTCCGGGCTGAGGCTGTCGATGTTGGTGTACTCCAGCCTATGGGCGTGGTACGTGGGCTGGATCGCGGGCGGGACATCGGAGGCTGCGATCCACATGGGTGGTGGCTGCCCGTTCTTGCAGATCTGCGGGATGAGATTGCCGTTCTCGTCACGAGAGTTGACGCGAAGTCGGTAACCGTTGTTTTGCCGGTAGTACTTGTTGTAGAACTCGTCGTTCGGGTCGTTCACACGTTTCAGCTGGCGGTGCACGATGCTCATGCCGGCTTCGTCGCGTTCGCGGTCTCTGCGCTCTTGCTCGGTCTCGGCCCGCTGCTGTTGGGGCCTTGCCGCGGGTTCGGCGGGGCCGATGGGATGACGCCCGTAGGTCGGGCCGTTGAGGTCGACCGATTGGGTGAGGTAGCGGGCCGCGGTGGCTTCGCGGGACGGCACGGGCGAGTGCGGGGCGGCGGGGTGCGGGGCGGTGTGAGCGGGGGTCGCCTGGTCGAGGGTGAGGTCGTTGTGCCGGTTCGGCGTCGGCTCGTTCGGCGGCGTGCGCTGGGCGTCGTGGTGTTCCGGCCGGTCGACGTGCGGGCTGTCGCGGTGCGGGTCGGCCGGCGGTGTGTGGGTGCGGTCCGGTCCGTTTTCGTTGCGGGGACGGGTGGTTGAGCCGTCCTGGTCGCGGATGGGAGACGGGTCGCGGGGTGGGCCGGTGTCGGGGCGGTGCTGCTGTGCTGGGTCGGGGTCCCTGCGCGGGGTCTGCCCGTCGTTCGGCCGGTGTGCGTTCGGGTCGGGGTTCCGGTCCGGGTCCCGGGGACGGTCGGCCTGCTGGTCGGGACGTTCGTGGTTCCGGCGGGCAGCGTCCTGGCCGTTGGACTCCTGGCGGGTGGGGTCGGCGCGGGTGGGGTCGGGTCGGTTGGTGTCGGTGGGGGTGTTGTGCGGTGGGCGCGCGGTGTCGGTGCGGCTGTCGGGACCGGCGTCGGGGCGCGGGACGCCCGAAGGTACGGCGTCCTGTCGCCGGGCATCCGGGGTTTCGGGGTCCTGGGTTGTTCGGTCCGGGCGCGGCGGTTCGGCGTTCGGGGGTTGCTGGGGCGGTGTCGTGCGGTCGGTGCTGGGGTGTGCCGCGCGGTTGTCTCCGGCGTTGGCGTCGGAGGTCTCGCGCTGGGTCGGTGTGGCGTCGTGCGGTTGGCCGTCGGCGCGGTTCGGCGGGGTGTGCTGCTCTCCGCTCTGTTCGCCGCGCTGTTCTGGGGCTGGGTAGAGGGGACGCTGGTTGGCGTCGAGGGGGATGTGGAAGACGTCGGTGGCCTGCGCGGTGTGCAGCGGTGAGTCGCTGACCTCTCCGGACTGGGTGTCGACCCAGACGATCCTGCCGTTGTGGTTGACGGCGTTGAACGCGTGCCCGCCACCGTTGCGCCAGTTGACCTGCACCACTGCTGCCGAGCCGGGGCCCGCGCGTCGTAGGTCGTCGGCAATGCGCTGGTAGCCGGCTTCGCCGCGTCCCGCGTACTGGTGGGGCGCGCCGGCCCAACGGATCATGTTGGCGTTGGCGTCGCGCTCGGGCGACTGTCGGTCGAGAGTGCCGTCGCGGTTGCTGTCGAGGGTGCGCGGCGCGGAGACCTGCGGGTCGCCGAACCAAGTGGAGAGGAACGAACGGGAGCAGTCCGCGCAGTTGTTGCTGCGGCCGGGGACTCCGATCCCGCCGTCGTTCTGGAGCCTCGACCACGACTGGTACGGGTCGGGGAAGCGTTGGGGCGCACCGTTGGGGTCGCGCGGTACGGCGGCGTCCAGGCGCTGCTGGTCACCGGGGTCCACGCGGCCGAGCCCGCCCGGCCGTACGTCCAACTGCGCGCGTATGGAGTCGAGTTCACCCCTGGCCGGACGTTGCGCGGGGCCGTTCGGGTCCTGCTCCGGCCTGTCCTGGTTCGGTGCGTCCTGGTTCGGTGCGTCCTGGTTCGGTGCGTGATCCGTCCTGTTCCGGTCGGGCGTCCGTGAGAGGTCGTGCCCGGCGGAGTCGTCGCGTTGACGGGGGTCGGTCGGCTGCTGCCCGGGTTCCTGGCTGGGTGACGTGTCGGAGCGAGGGGTGCCGTCGGGCCGGTCGGGGGTGGACGGGGTGTCGCCGGGGCGTTGCGGAGTCGGCCGGGACGGTTGGGCGGCCGGGTCGTCGACGCGCGGCGTACGGGCGGCTGTCGGTGGCGTGTGCGGGGGCTGCTGGGGTGCGGCGTCGCCCGGGCGGCGCGGCGCCGGTACGGCGGTGTCGCGGGGAGGAGTGTCGCGGGGCGGGGTGTGCGGAGGTCCGGTGTCGCCGGGTGGCTGGGCCGTCCGGGACCGGTTCTCCTGCGCGGGCGGACGGGCGGCTTCGCCGGGCCGGCGCGGGGAAGTGCCTCCGGAAGCCGGAGGGTTGGGGGCGGCGGGCGCGTTGGGGGGTGGGGGTGGTGCGGTGCCGGCATGTGGTGCGGCCGGCTGTTGTGGGGCGGGGGCGACGGGTTGCTGCGTCTCGGGGGCCGGGACTCGCGGAGGCGCGACGGTCGGTGCGGTGCTCTGGAGATCGACGCTCTCGCGGTTCGGGTCCGGGCTCGGGCCGGGGTCCGGTGTGGCCGGGTGTGCGTGTTGTACGGGCTGCGTACGGTCCGGGCCCGAGGGGCCGGCGGCGCTCGGTGCGGTGGGGCGGCCGGTCGGCGTGGTCCCGCCCGTCTCGCCGGAGGGCGTACGGGCGTCGCCGGTGGAGGGTTGTGCGGTGGACGGCGACGAGGGGGCCGGGGCGGGATGCGACGAGGACGCGTCGGGTGTTCGCTCCGGGGCCGGAAGGTCCGGGCGGGCGGTGTGCGTGGCCTCGGGTGCGCCCGAACTCTCCGTGCGGGTAACGGGGTTGACCTCGCCGGTGTCCGTCCTCGGCGGCGGTGGTGCCTCCCCGCCGGGTGCGGGACTCGGTGGCGCAACACCGGTCTGGGGTGGCTGCTCGGTGCGGCCGGGCGCCTCGGAGGGCACATCGGGTCGGCCGGGGCCCGGGGTGCCTGGGTCCGGGGCGGAGGGGGCGTTGCCTGGTGTGTGACCGTCCGCCGCCGGGGGTGCGATGCCCGTGTCGGGGGCGTTGGGAACCGGAGCCGGGCCCGGGGCTGGGTCGGGAGCCGGTGCCGGGGTGGGGTCGGGAAGCGGTGCCGGGGCGGGGCTTTCGGGGCGGGGCGCGTCAGGGGTCATCCCCGGCGGGCTCTCGGGCGGCCGGCCGGAGGCGCGCTCCTCGCCCTGGCGGGGTGCGTCGAAGGGGTTGTCGCGGTAGGGCTGGTGGGAGGTGTCGGCGGGGCGGGGGTAGTTCGCGGCGGCGTCGGAGCTGTCGGGTCGGGAACCGGGGCCGGTGCTGTCGGAGGGCGAAGTGCCGTCCGGCGCAGTGCCGTTGGGCGCGGAGCCGCCGGGGTTGTTGCCGCCCGTGGAAGGGGCGCCGCTCCGACCGCCCTCGCCACCGCCGTCACGTGTGCCGGTGCCGGGGGTGGAGCCGGTGCCCGAAGTTCCGCCGGTGCCGGAGTCGTTGCCCGAGCCGGCGTTGCCGGAGCTGTCGCCGCTCGTACCGCCGTCGTCCGAACTTCCCTGCCGCGTACCGCCGTTGTCCGAACTGCTGTTGTCCGAGCCGCCGTTGTCGGAGCCGCCGTTGCCGCTTCCGCCCGTGCCGTCGTCGCCGCCGGACCGGTCGGCGGCGGATTCGAGACCGCCTCGGGCGCCGCGGCCCGCTCGGCTGCCCGCGCCGTCGCGCAGACCTTCGCCGAGCGCGGTGCCGGCGTTGTCGACGCCCTCCTTGAAGCCCTCCTTGCCGGCCTGCACGGTCCGTCCGGCGTCGTAGCCGTCCTGTGCGCCGAACTTCTGGTTGACCGTCTGGGCCACCAGATCCGTGGTCATCTTCTGCAGCGCGGTGACGAACGGCTCCTTCGCCGCCTGCAGCACGGCTTGCAGCATGACCTGGGCGGCTTCCTTGAGCAGGCGCCGGACGGTGATGCGGGCCAGCTGGGTCGCCGCGGCGCCGGCGGCGCTCGACGCTCCGAAGGTGAACGGTGCCGCGGCGGCTGCGGCGGCCAACTGGACGGCCAGTGCGATGAGTTGGATGATCACCGCGATCTTCAGCATGGTGACGATCATCGCGGCGGCGTCCAGGGTCGCGGCGATCAGCTCGGCGCCGCGCTTGGCGTCGTCGAGGTAGCCCGAACCGTTGCCGCTGAACTTCTTCCAGGACTCCTGGAAGCCCTCGATGGCGTCACCGCTGTTCTGCGAGAGGACGTTGCCGGCGGCGTGGACGCCCTGGACCTGGATCTCGTCGACGCTCGCGGCGAAGTTCCGCCAGACCATGGCGCAGGAGCGGAGCTTGTCCTCGTCGCCGGTGGGCCACCGGTAGCCGAGCATCTCCAGGACCCACTCGAGCTTGGGGTCGAGCATCATCATCTGCGGAGTCCTCCGGGGACCTCACACGACGGCAGCGCCACACCGGGCGGCCGTCGGGGCGTACGGGGAGCCGATCGTTCTCAACGGGGCGGGGCGGGACAGGGCGGGACGGGAGGTGTCGGGCCGGCTCCCGGGAGCCCGACGCAGGTCCGCACTGTCGGCCGGCAGGGCATGCCGGCGGGCCAACGACCCGTGTTTCAGGCCGGGTTGGCGCGCTTGCGTGCCATGCTTCCGGTCGGCTCGATCATCGCGTTGTCCACGCTCTGGCGCACGATGGCCTCGTTGAAGTCCTCGCCGCTCGCATGGTTCTTCCCCATGCTCTCCAGCGCCTTCCCGATCTCCTGCATCTGTGCCGCGAGATGGCCCATCGACTCGTACATTCCGTCGCGCAGGCCCTCGTAGACGACACCGAACTTCTCGCCGATCTCGTCGTCGCCCCACGGCGGGCGGTTGCTCTTGCCGTCGAGTGTGGTCAGCCCCGTCGTGAACTGCTCGACGAAGGACTTGTCCTCGGGCGGAGCGCCGCCTCCGCCCTCCAGCTCGCTCAACGCGCTCTGGAGCCCCTTGGCGGCATCCTCGAAGCTTCTGCCGATGCGGACGAAGTGCTTTCCCTCGTCCTTCAGCACGTCGACGTCGGTCGTGAACCCGTCGGCGGCCATGCCGGTCCCCCTGGTCGCGGTGCGATTGTCAGGTTGCTGTCATTCCGAAGAGTAGCCCGTGCCTCTGACAGCGGTTCAAGAGCACGCCTGACGCGCGCAGTTGGCGGCTCGTCGCTCCCCGGGACCGGTGGACGCGGCGCGAGCAGCGCGAGTTCAGGCGACCAACGCCCGTACGGCGGCGGCGTGTTGCGGCAGGCCGTCCTCGGTGAAGGCCGCCTCCAGCAGCCGGGCACGGGTACGGGGCGGCACTCCGCCGTCCGCGGTGAGCCGCGGGGCGATCCGCAGATAGGTGCGCGCGGGGGCGTCCAGCGTGTCGGCCGCCACGGCCTCCACGCAGGCGCGCAGCACCACCGGGTCCGCGTGGGTGAACAGCCCGGGGTCGGTAAGCAGTCGGGGCAGCAGACCGGCGGCGAGCGCATGGGCGGCGATGCGGTCGCGGACGTACGGGAGCGCCCGGGACCAGTCCTGGTCCGGCACGGCCTCGAGCAGCGCCACCGCGATGCGCCCCTGCACACCTGCGGTCTCCTCGCCCATGCCCTCGCGCACCGCGCGGGCGAGGGCCGGGTGGGTCAGGCGCACCGATGCCGACGGCTCGCCCTCCCGCTCCCGGTCCACCACGGCGGAGAGGAAGGGATCGAGCACCGTCAGGCAGCGCTCGGCCTCGGCACGCAGATCGCGGCCCGCCGCCGCGCTCGCCAGCGGGGAGATCAGCTGGGCGGGCAGGGCGCCGCCCTCGGCCAGTGCGATCGGGGTCAGCACCGTGCGCATCGTGGCCGGGTCCACCCCGGCCCGCGCGGCATGGCGGTCGAGCAACTCATTGATGGTGCAGGGCAGTTCGGACGGATCGAGCGGACTCTCCACCGGGATCGGCAGCAGCGTCAGGGACCGCACCGCGAGCTCCGCGGTCAGCCTGCTGCCGTCACCCGCACCGATCCGGGAGACCAGCGCCTCGGCGACCGTGCGCCGCAGCGCGGGGTCGGTGGCATACGGCGGGACCGGGTCGCCGGTCGGAGCCGTGTCCATCAGGGCGAGCGTCTGGAGCACCAGCCCCTCGGGGTCTGCCCAGCGCGCCTCGGCGAGGTCGATGACTCCCGCCTCGCCCTCGGGCAGCGCGGCGACCAGCTCGGCGGCAGCCGAGCGCCCGGCCTCCAGCACGATCCGGGTGCGGGGCAGCTCGGCCAGCGGGATCAGCACCTCCCGCACCAGGCGGGTCTCCTCGTCCAAGTGCCGCACCGGCCCGGCACGGTCCGCATGCGGCACGAAGAGCGGCAACGGGTCTTCCAGCACAGCGAGTTGGGCGAAGAGGTCCCCGGTGGGTGCGGCCGGCAGCCGGTACGCCTGCGCCAGCTGCTCCCGCACCCGGTGGATCGGCTCGCCGGTCGGGTCAAGGACGAGCGGGGCGGGCAGCTCGGGCGGCACCGTCGCCGGATCGAGCACGTCCAGGCGCAGTCTGCGGCGGAACTCCGGGTCGCAGAGCATCAGGAAACCGTCCAGCAGACGCGAGCGACCGCTGCCGTCGGCGCCGGTCACCACGACGACCCGGGGTGTGCCGGGCCGGGCCGAGCGCCAGGAGGCGAGTGCGCGGAGCGCGGCGCCGCGACCGCCGAGGTGGGGGTGCGGCTCGTATGCGGGGCCGGAGGCTTCAGTCGTCACGGGGTCGATCGTATGCAGAGGCTATGACGGGGCGCGGCCGAACAGCTTCCGGAGCAAGCGGGCGCGGTGACGCGCGCCCGGCCAACCGACCGTGTGGGCGGGCGAGTTGGCCTAGGCTCGGAGGCATGGAGCCAGCCGTCGCCGCGCGTCTCGCGGTCACCGCACTGACCCCGCTGCTGCGGAAGCTGTTCGTCTCCGAGGGGCCCGGTGCGGGCATCGTCGACAGGCCGGTGCGGCTGTCCGGCCTGGTCTCCTTCCGGGGTACGAAGCAGGTGCTCCGGCAAGGGGACCTGCACCGGCTCGTCGCCGAGCTGGTGCGCCGCGCGGCGGCCGGGCGGGGCCCGCGGGAGCAGCCGACCGCCGAGGTGCGGACCGAGCTGGCGAACGCACTGTTCGTCGCCCTGCGCAGTGTCGGCGACCTGCAGATGGACGATGTGCAGGTCGCCGGTCTCGAACCGTCGCGGTTCGCGCGGGAGTTGGCGAGTCCCGGCGCCCTGTCCAGCGAGGCCGAGGCGTATTACGGCCCGCTTCTGGAGGCCGCGTGCGAGCAGATCCTGCACTTCTTCACCCAGCGCTCCACCTTCGTCGCCCGCACACTGGTCGAACAGACGCGTGCGCTCGGCGAGTTGGACACCAAGGTGGACCGGCTCCTGGACCGTACGCCTTCCGCTGTCGCCGAGGACGCCCGCTTCGAGGAGCGGTACGCGGCCCATGTCGCGCAGCGCCACGGCGAGTTGACCATCTACGGACTCGACTCGGCGCACACCCGTGAATGGCCGCTGGACGCCGCGTATCTGACGCTGGAGGCGACCGACCGGTGGGACACTCCGCTGCGGTCGGACGATGTGCTCGCGGACCGGGACCGGGTGCTGCTGCGCGGGGCGGCGGGCTCGGGCAAGACGACGCTGATCCAGTGGCTGGCGGTGGCAGCCGCACGCCAACCCGAGCGCGGCCACGAGGACTTGACGTACCTGGTCGGCCGGGTGCCCTTCGTGCTTCCGCTGCGCCGGGTGCTGCGGGACGGCGAGCCGCCGACGCCGGACCGGTTTCTGCACGCGGCGGGCAGCAATCTGGCGGGCGCCCAGCCGGCGGGCTGGGCCGACCGGGTGCTGGCGGGCGGCCGGGCGCTGCTGCTGATCGACGGCATCGACGAGATTCCCGCCAACTCCCGTGCGGCGACGCGCCGTTGGATACGCGAGCTGGCGCGCGACTATCCGGGGAACCTCTGGCTGGTCACCGCCCGCCCGGCGTCCGTGGACGAGGACTGGCTCTCCGCGGACGGGTTCGGCGAGCTGTCGCTGGCGCCGATGTCACGGACGAACGTCCTGGCGTTCGTCAAGCGTTGGCACCGCGCCGCGGACGCCGACCGCGAGTTGGCGGACGCGCTCATCGGCTCGATCCGCGCCGGCAGCGACCTCGGAGCGCTCGCCGTCAACCCCCTGATGTGCGGTCTGCTCTGCGCCCTGCACCGCGATCGGCGCGGCTTCCTCCCGCACAGCCGCAAGGACCTGTACGAGGCGGCGCTCGCCATGCTCCTGGAACGCCGCGACCTGGAACGGGGCATTCAGCGCGACCAGGGCCTGCGGCTCTCCCGCGAGGTACAGGTGCAGCTCCTGCAGAAACTCGCCCACTGGCTCATCCGCAACGACCGCGCCGAGATGGACCGGGACGACGCGCGCGCCCAACTCGCCCGCGCGCTCGGCCACATGCCCGACCTCGGCACCGACGCGGAGGGCGTGCTGCGCCATCTGCTGAGCCGCAGCGGGCTGCTCCGCGAACCGGCGTACGGGCGCGTCGACTTCGTCCACCGCACCTTCCAGGACTACCTCGGCGCCAAGGCGGCGGTGGAGGAGGGCGACTTCCCACTGCTGCTGAACAACGCGCACAAGCCGCAGTGGGAGGACGTGCTCCGGATGGCCGTCGCCCTCGCCCGGCCCGCCGAACGGGCCCGCATCCTCACCGGGTTGATCGACGCACTCCCCACCTCCGACGCCCCGGAGGACCGGCGGCGCCGGGTGCACGCGGTGCTGCTGGCGACCAGCTGCCTCGACCAGGCCACCGAGCTGGACCCCGACGTGCGCCGCAGGGTGCGCGATCGAGCGACCGCGCTGGTGCCGCCGCGCGACGGCAACTCCGCCCGGCGTCTCGCCGAGCTGGCGGGACCGCTGGTGCTCGGTCTGCTGCCCGGCCCCGACGCCGTCAGCGACGAACAGGCGCGCCACATCGTCGTCACCGCGGCCCATCTGGGCACCGACGACTGCCTGGCGGTGCTCGCCCGCTACCGCGACCATCCCTCGCTCGCCGTGCGCTCCCAACTCGCCTGGTCCTGGCACCGGTTCGACACCCGGCAGTACGCCGAGGAGATCATCGGGCACCTCGATCCGGCCAACCTCTACTTCCCGGCCCACAACGACGCACATCTGCGCGCGCTCCAGCTGCTCGGCGGACGCCCCCGCGTACAGGTCACGGCTTCCTACTGTCCGGAGAAGCTCGCCGCGCGCCTCGACCCGGCGCAGCTCAGGGGGATCTGGCTGCGCGGCCAGAACAGGGCCGGCGAGGACTGGGAGTGGCTGACCCGCTTCCCGCACCTGGAGACGGTCCTGATCGAAGGGCCGCACACCCATCTCCGGCGCTGCCTGCCCGACCACGTCACCGTCATCAGTCCGAGCGAACGCCGGCAGCAGGAGCGGCTCACCTCGTCCGCTGTCGGCATCCCGATCCCCGTGCTGCACGGCGATTCCGAGACCTGACCGGCTCGCAGGGCCGCACGGTCGCTTCGCACTCGCCTGCCGGGAGAGAGCTGCCTGCCGGTGAATCAGTCCAGGGCGTCCTGGGCGGAGACGATGATGTCGGCGACTTCCCGCCGGTAGTAACGGAAGGCGGAGCGCAGCGCCTCGGCGGGCCAGTCCGGCGGCAACAGCGCCTCGGGCAGTACGGGGTCGGCGAGCAGATGCCGCACCGAGGCGGCGGCGAGGGTGAAGCGTTCCGCCGGGCCCTCGGCGGCTGCCAACCGATCGGTGAGCTCTGCGGCGCGCTCGGCCCACTCCTGAAGGTCCCACAGCGAACGCACCAGGTCGGCCGGATCGCCCTGCGGCGTGCCGTCGAAACGTGCGGCCACCTCGTCCAGGTCCGGCGGCAGGGGACGCAGGAGATTGGCCGGGCGCAGCCACAGGCCCTCGCGCAGCTCGGCCAGGCGCAGCCCGGCCAGACGCACCCGCAGCGCGGCGCGGGCGGTGGCGCCGCGCCCCGCGACCGTGACGGCGACCAGCTCCCACCCTCCGTCCCACTCCCGGGTGCGCGGGCTGACGGCTTCGTCCTGGCGGCGCTGGCGCTCCAGCAGTCGGGCGCTCAACTCGTACGTGCCGTCGGCCCGTTGGAGATCGCCGGAGGCGACCATCCGGGTCAGTGCGACGCGCAGTGCGGTGTCGCTGATGCCGAAGAGTTCGGCTATCCGCACCAGATCGCGCACGGGCAGCGCGGGCGGATGGGAGCCGAGCAGCAGGCTGAGCACGACCGATCGGGCGGTGAGCGGACGCAGCTCCAGGGGCGGACGGTCCGAGGACCGGCGGGTCGGGCCGCCGCTCCTCGGCGAACCGTCCGGCTGCCGCCGGGAGGCGGTCGATCCCGCGCCGCCGCCCGAGGCCGTACCGCCGTCCGAGGCCGTACCGCCGCCCGATTCCGTACTGCGGGAGGTTCCCGTGCCGCCGGATCCTCCGGTGCCGCCGGTGGTGCCGCCGCTCATGCTGGTTCCGCCCTTCCGGCCCTTCCGGCCCTTCTCCGGGCTGCCGGGTGGCAGCCCGAAGCCTTCGGATCTCCGCCGACAGGGTCCCCCCGAAG
The DNA here is from genome assembly GCF_023072595.1 of Streptomyces sp. XM4193. Taxonomy (GTDB): domain Bacteria; phylum Actinomycetota; class Actinomycetes; order Streptomycetales; family Streptomycetaceae; genus Streptomyces. The sequence goes on along the minus strand of NZ_JALLGK010000002.1, from coordinate 521,714 downwards.
CACTGACCCGCGCACCTGCAAAGGCCGGACCGGCCCCGCGCGAGCAGTGGCGAGCGGGTCAGTGGACGCCGGGCCCCGGAGCTGAAGGGCCGGTGCCGGCCAGGGGGGGGAGTTGGCCGGCACCGGCGGGGGTCGGCGTTCGAGGAACCCGACCCGCGGCCCGACATTACACTCTTGCCGCATCCGCACGCTCGGCGTAATACTCGATCCATGGCCTCCGCACCGGAAACGCAGCAGCTGGGCAAGCAGTCGTGTGCCACGCACGACGTCACCAACCAGCCCCCGCCGCTCACTCCCTACGACGCCTCCGACGACGCCGCGCTGCTGGAGGGCATGGAGCGCGAGGGCGCCGGTTGGGCCGTCGAGGAGGTGCGTCGTCTCGGGGCGCGCGCCGGCGGCGAGGAGGCCCAGCGCTGGGGCGAGCTGGCCAACACCGTCGAGCCGGTGCTGCGCACCCACGACCGGTACGGCAACCGGATCGACGAGGTGGAGTTCCACGACAGCTGGCACCAACTGACCCGCGTCGCGGTCGAGTCCGGGGCAACCGGCGCGGCCTGGCTGGACGAGCGCCCCGGCGCCCACGTCGCCCGCTACGGCGCGCTGCTCACCTGGGGCCACACGGAGGCCGGGCACGGCTGCCCGATGGCGATGACGTACGCGGTGATCCCGGCGCTGCGCCACCAGCCCGACCTCGCAGAGGTCTACACGCCGCTGCTGGCAAGTCGCTTCTACGATCCGGGACTTCGGGTCCCGACCGAGAAGCGCGGGCTGCTCGCCGGGATGGGGATGACCGAGAAGCAGGGCGGTTCGGACGTCCGCACCAACACCACGATCGCCGAGCCCACCGCCGAGGAGGGCGTGTACACCCTGCGCGGGCACAAGTGGTTCACCTCGGCGCCGATGTGCGACCTCTTCCTCGTCCTGGCGCAGGCGCCCGGTGGTCTCTCCTGCTTCCTGGTGCCGCGCGTGCTCCCGGACGGCAGCCGCAACACCTTCCGCATCCAGCGGCTGAAGGACAAGCTGGGCAACCGGTCGAACGCCTCCTCGGAGCCGGAGTTCGACGGCACCGTCGCCTGGCGGGTCGGCCCCGAGGGCCGCGGTGTGAAGACGATCATCGAGATGGTCAACTGCACCCGACTGGAGTGCGTCGCCGGTTCCGCCACCCTGATGCGCAAGGCGCTGGTGGAGGCCGGCCACCACGTGCGGCACCGCTCGGCCTTCGGCGCCCGGCTAATCGACCAGCCGCTGATGCGCAACGTACTGGCCGACCTCGCGCTGGAGTCCGAGGCGGCGACGACGCTGACGATGCGGCTGGCGGGCGCCGCGGACCGGGCGGCGCGCGGCGACGAGGGCGAGCAGGCGTTCCGGCGGCTGGCGACGGCGGTCGGCAAGTACTGGGTGACCAAGCGGACCCCGCCGTTCACCGCCGAGGCGCTGGAGTGCCTGGGCGGCAACGGGTACGTCGAGGAGTCCGGCATGCCGCGCCTCTACCGCGAGGCGCCGCTCAACTCCGTCTGGGAGGGCTCCGGCAACGTCAACGCGCTCGATGTGCTGCGCGCGCTGGCCAAGGAGCCCGCTGCGGTGCAGGCGCTGATGGACGAACTCGCACTCGCCCGGGGCGCGGACGCCCGGCTGGACGCGGCCGTCGCCGAACTGTGGTCGGACCTCTCGGATATGGCGGGCGTCCAGATGCGCGCACGACGGGTGGTGGAGCGGATGGCGCTCGCACTCCAGGGCTCGCTGCTGGTGCGGCACGCTCCCGCGGCGGTCTCGGACGCGTTCTGCGCGACGAGGCTGGGCGGCGAGGGCGGTCTCGCCTTCGGCACCCTCCCCCGCGGCGCGGACCTCGACGGCATCCTCGACCGCGCCCGCATTCCGGGTTGAGGAGGCGTCAGGGACTTTGAATACAGGGCGAGTTGGCGTACCGACATGCACAACGGCCGCTTTGACGCGCGGAGTCGGGCTGCGTGGCGCGCCGCTGCGGCGGGGTCCGTCGCGTCAACTCGTCGGCGCGGGCGCGGCGTAGCACCGCAGGGTCACCAGTTGCTCCGGCCCCCAACGCCTGTGCACGGTGCCGAGCAGCTCCCAACCGAGGCGTTCGTAGAGTGCGCAGGCCGCGGTGTCGGTGGCCACCACGTCGAGCAGCGGTTGCAGCCCGAGCTCCCGGGCGCGTGCCACCGCGCGCCCCAGAAGCAGCGCGCCCAGGGCGTGCCCTCTTGCGTCCGGAGCGACGAAGAGCCTGCTGACGACCGCGAGTTGAGGACCTTCGCCCCCGGCTGCTCCCCCGCCGGACACCGCCGGACGGTCGGTGCCGCGCTGCGGGTGGGGAGCGGTGCCGCGCTGCGAGTGACCGCCCGCGGGGCGGTCCGCCCAGAGACCGGCCGCCGCGAGGTCCTCATCGGCGGCGCCCAGTCCGATGTGCCCGACGGTGCGGCCGTCCAGCAGCGCGACCCAGGCGCCGTACTCGGACACCTGGCCGAGCCAACCGGCAGCGTCCTCGGGCCAGTTGACCGGGTAGCCGTCCTGTCGGTGAACCTCGGCGAGGGCCAGAGCACACTGCGGCAGATCCGTCGGCCGCCGCGTCCGCACCCCGACCCGGGCCGGGGACGAACCGCCGGTCCCCTCGCCGCACTCGGTGTCGCTCTCCATGCCCGCAAGCCAACCACAGCCCGACCGCCGCACCGCACGACGCGACGCTGACCGGCACGACACGGCGGGACGGGGCGGACGGGGCGGGACGGGGCGGCGCCAACGTCCGTACGCAATCAGGCAGTTCGGGGGATCACCACGGTGGGCGAGCGCCCGTTCCCGACGGCGTCCCATCCGCCGCGGGGCTCGTTCGCGCGGAGCCGTCGCCGCGGCGCTCGTCGGCGCTCGTCGGCGCGGATCGTCGCCCCGCGGGGGCGGTCAGTCGCCGAGGGCGTCGGCGGTCTCGCGCAGGGCCGTGAGCACGGGGCGGATGAGCGGATGTGTCTCGCCGCCCCGGCGCACCGCGGCGAAGACCCGGCGGGTGGGTGCGGGGCCCTGAACCGGGCGAACGACGAGGTCCTTCAGTTCGATGCCGCGCAAGGCGGAACGCGGTACGAGCGCGACGCCCGCGCCCGCCCCGGCAAGCGCGACCACAGCCCGGAAGTCGTCCGACTGATGCGTCAACTGCGGCTTGAATCCGGCAAGTTCACAGGCGAGGAGGGTCACGTCGTGGCAGGGGTTGCCGGGATAGGGGGTGATCCAGTCGTCGTCGGCCAGACCCTGGAGGGTGATGTCGGGGCGCTCGGCGAGCGGATGGGCGGCGGGCAGCACAGCGTCGAACGGCTCGGCGTACAGCGGGAACCGGGTCAGCCGTACGTCCCCCTCCTCCGGAGCACCGCGGTACTCGACGGCGAGCGCCAGATCGGCGCGGCCGTCCAGCACCAGAGGCAGGCTCTCGTCGCCCTCCGCGTCCCGGATCCGCAGCCGGATGCCGGGCCGGCCGGCGGCGAGCCGGGCGTAGACCGGGGCCAGCACCTCGGCGATACCGGTGGCGAACGCGGCCACCGTCACCTCGCCGGAGGCCCCGCCCGCGTACGCGGCGAGTTCGGCCTCGGCCCGCTCCAGCTGGGCCAGCACCTCGTGGGCGTGACCGAGCAGTATCGACCCGGCGGCGGTCAGCCGTACGCCGCGGCCGGTGCGGTCCAGCAGCACGTGGCCGGTCTCCTGCTCGAGCGCGGCCAGCTGCTGCGAGACGGCGGAGGGCGTGAGGTAGAGCGCGGCAGCCGCGGCCGTCACCGTCCGGTGGTCAGCCACGGCCCGCAGCACACGCAGTCGCCGGGGGTCGATCACCAGGCCATTGTCGCAGCTCCCGGCCTCTTCCCACCTCTGGCGGAGTCGCGCTCGGCAACCGGCGCCGGACCACGACCCGCCTCCCGGCCGCCCCGGACGGACCTCGGGCGCGTCCGTTGTGATGCCCGACACCCGGGCCGCCGACCCGCGCCCGACAGCCCGACGCCGCCCCACACACGAGGCCCGACAACCGCCGACCGACAGCCGGCACCCGCACCCGACCGACACCCGCCGACCGGCGACCGGGCCGCGGCCCGGTGGCCGGCGCACCGGGCGAGGCCCGGGTGCCGGCCGTCCGGGTCAGGCGTCCGCCGTGTCCTGGCGCAGCGCCTCGCGGGCGTCCACGAACGCGGCGACCGCCCGACGGACGTCGGCGGTGGAGTGGGCCGCCGAGAGCTGGACGCGGATGCGCGCCTGGCCGAGCGGGACGACCGGGTAGGAGAAGCCGATCACGTACACCCCGCGCTCCAGCAGGAGTTCGGCCATCCGTCCGGCCTCCGCCGCGTCGCCGATCATCACCGGGGCGATGGCGTGGTCGCCGGGCAGGATGTCGAAACCGGCCTTGGTCATCTCCTCGCGGAAGAGCGCGGTGTTGGCGTTCAGCCGCTGCCGCAGGTCCCCCGCGCCCTCCAGCAGGTCGAGGACCTTCAGCGAGGCGGCGGCGATGACCGGCGCGAGCGAGTTGGAGAAGAGGTACGGGCGCGAGCGCTGGCGCAGCAGCGCGACGATCTCGGCGCGGGCGGCCACGTACCCGCCGGAGGCCCCGCCGAGCGCCTTGCCGAGGGTGCCGGTGATGATGTCGATCCGGTCCATGACGCCGTGCAGCTCGGGGGTGCCGCGTCCGCCTTCGCCGACGAAGCCGACCGCGTGGGAGTCGTCGACCATCACCATGGCGTCGTAGCGGTCGGCCAGATCGCAGATCTCGCGGAGCGGGGCGAGGTAGCCGTCCATGGAGAACACGCCGTCGGTGACGATGAGCCGGCGCCGGGCGTCCTGGGTGTCCTGGAGCTGCTTCTCCAGATCGGCGAGGTCGCGGTTGGCGTAGCGGTGGCGGCGAGCCTTGGAGAGGCGGATGCCGTCGATGATGCTGGCGTGGTTGAGGGCGTCGGAGATCACCGCGTCCTCGGCGCCGAGCAGGGTCTCGAAGACACCGCCGTTGGCGTCGAAGCAGGAGGAGTAGAGGATCGTGTCCTCCTGGCCGAGGAAGGCCGACAGCCGGGCCTCGAGCTCCTTGTGCACGTCCTGGGTGCCGCAGATGAAGCGAACCGAGGCCATGCCGTAGCCCCAGCGGTCCAGGGCCTGCTTGGCGGCGGCGACGACCTCGGGGTGGTCGGCGAGGCCGAGGTAGTTGTTGGCGCAGAAGTTGAGCACCTCGCCCTTGGTGCCGCCGGCGGTGACGGCGACGGAGGCCGACTGCGGGCTGCCGATGACGCGTTCCGGCTTGTAGAGGCCGGCTTCGGTGATCTCGTCGAGGGTGGTGCGGAGTTCGTCGCGGACGGACGCGTACATGTGTCGTCTCCCGTGGGATGAGGGTGTGGCCTGCGAACGCGGTGCCGGATGCGGGTCCTGCGACCCGGTGCGGTGCCGGAAACGGGTCCGGATGCGGATTCGGATTCGGACCCGGACCCGTGCGATGCCGGGTACGCGGTCAGTCGGTCCAGTTGAGGATGATCTTGCCGCCGCGGGCGGTGGCCGCCTCGTCGAAGGCGGCGTCGAAGTCCCGGTAGTGGTAGCGGCCGGTGATCACCGGGCTGAGGTCGAGACCGCCCTCCAGCAGGACGGTCATGGCGTACCAGGTCTCGTACATCTCGCGGCCGTAGATGCCCTTGACGGTGATCATCGAGGTGACGATCTTCGCCCAGTCCACCGCGAACTCCTCGGCGGGCAGGCCGAGCATCGCGATCCGTCCGCCGTGCGTCATGTTGGCGATCATGTCGCGCATGGCCTCGGGCCGGCCGGACATCTCCAGCCCGATGTCGAAGCCCTCGCGCAGCCCCAACTCGTTCTGGGCGTCGGCGATCCCGGCGTCGCGCACGTTGAGCGCGAGCGTGGCGCCGACCTTGCGGGCGAGGTCGAGGCGCTCCTCGCTGACGTCGGTGACCACCACGTTGCGGGCTCCCGCGTGCCGGGCCACCGCGGCGGCCATCACACCGATCGGTCCGGCGCCGGTGATCAGCACGTCCTCGCCGACCAGCGGGAAGGTGAGCGCGGTGTGCACGGCGTTGCCGAACGGGTCGAAGATCGCGGCGACGTCCAGGTCGACGCGGGTCCGGTGCACCCACACGTTCGACGCGGGCAGGGTCACGTACTCGGCGAACGCGCCGTCGCGGCCCACCCCGAGACCCAGCGTGCTGCGGCACAGATGCCGCCGTCCGGCGAGGCAGTTGCGGCACTTCCCGCAGACCAGATGACCCTCGCCGCTGACGAGTTGGCCCACTTCCAGGTCCTCGACGTCGTCGCCGACGTCCGCGATCTCGCCGACGAACTCGTGGCCGAGCACCAGCGGGGTGTCCACCGCGCGCCGCGCCCAGCCGTCCCAGTCCCGGATGTGCAGATCGGTGCCGCAGATCCCGGTGCGCAGCACCTTGATCAACACCTCGGAGGGGCCGACCTCCGGCTCGGGTACGTCGATGAGCCACAGTCCCGGCTCGGAGTGCTGTTTGACGAGTGCCTTCATGCGGTGCGTGGCTCCAGAGGTACGACGTCGCTGTCGGTGTGCCGGGTTGCCGAGTTTCTCGGGGCTGCCGGGCCTGTCGGGCTCCGCGCGAACCGGACGGGTGAGACGTTCGCCGTGCACGCGCGGTGCGCACCAAGATGCCGACCGGCCACCCTGAAGTCCATCGAGACTTTCTGAAACACTTGTGCAGCTCGCCTTCAAGGCGCAGGTCAGAGGGGCGAAGCGGGGCGTCAGGGACGCCGCGCGGGTTCACCCGGGAGGACCGTGCGCAGTGGCCGGAAAGTGCCGCCGCCGCGCGGGCGCACACCCCGTGCCGGGCGGGGCACGCGCCGCGCCCCGCCGGACGAGCACGCCCCTCCGCCGACGCGGGAGGGGCCCGTACCTCCGCCGCCGGAGCACACACCCGCACGGACGGACGGCGGCGCGCGGCCCTTCGGCCGCGGCCTCCTGCGCGGCGTCGCCCGCGCACGGCAGCGGCGCCGCCGCCCTGCGCGGGCGACGGCGCCGTGTGAGGCGGCGGGGACGCCTACTTGGCGTCGTCCTTCTTGTCCGTGAGGGAGTCCTTCACGCCCGCGGCGCGGTCCTTCACCTCACCGACGGCTCCCTTGGCGTCACCCTTGACCTGGTCGGTCTTGCCCTCGGTCTCCGTGCGCTTGTCACCCGTGACCTTGCCGGCCAGTTCCTTGGCCTTGCCCTTGAGCTTGTCCATCGCGCCGTTGTCGGCCATGGTGACCTCCTCGCATTGTCGCGTGCACACGCCGCAGCCTCCCGGAGGACGCCGCCGCGCGCTGCCCGCGGGATGTGTACAGCCCCGCGGACTTGCGAACCTGCCCAACTTCGGCCGCCCCTAACGTCCGAAGCGGAATCGATTCTCCCGCAACGAGCCAACGGTCGACCCCGCCCCGCTTCACGCCCCGTCACTTCCGCGCCCCGCGCCCCCACATCACGTCGCCCCCGCACCACCTCGCCCGGATCGCGTCGGACGCACGCCTCACCCGGGCCGCCTCGTTTCGGTCGCGTCAGCACCGCACCGTCTCGCGCGGGCCGCGCCGGCACCGCGCCGACCCCTTCGCACCGGGTGACGCCCACGGCCTTCGGGCGCCCCGTCAACTCCCGCTGTGCGCGGGGAGTTTGGGGACGGCCCAGACCTGCTCCACGGCCTCGGCGGTCAGCACGGCACGGGGTGGACCCTCGGCGACGAGGCGGCCGTCCGCGAGGAGCAGACAGTGGTCGGCCTTCATCGCCTCGGGGAAGTCGTGGGTGGCGTGCACGACGGTGACGCCCTGCTCCCGCCCCTCCCGCAGGACCTGCGAGATGCGCTGCCGGGCGGCGGCGTCGAGGCCGGTGGTCGGCTCGTCCAGGAGCAGCAGCGGTGAGCACTGGGCCAGTCCCTGCGCGACGAGCGCCCGCTGCCGCTGGCCGCCGGAGAGCCGGCCGAGCTGTCGGTCGGCGAGGTCGGTGATGTCCAGCCGCGCCATGCACTCCTCGACGATCTCCCGGTCGCGACGGGTGAGTCGACCAAGCAGCGGGCGGTGCGGCCAGCGCCCCATCGTGACGGCGTCGCGGACCGTGAGCGGCAGGGTGTCGCTCACCGCGCTGCGCTGCATCACCAGCGCGGGGCGCTCGGCCGCTCGACGGGAGACCTCACCGGCAGTGGGCGGGATCACTCCGGCGAGCGCGGCCAGCAGCGTGGACTTCCCCGAACCGTTCGGTCCGACGATCGCGGTGGTCGCCAACTCCGGTATGTGTGCGGTGAGTTGGTGAAGCGCGGGACGACGTCCGTACCCGGCGGACAACTCCCGGAGCAGGACCGCCGCGGCGGGCGGTTCGGTGGCGGCGGCCTCTTCGTCGACTGGCATGACAACCCCTTGATTGTGTTGATAACCGTTTTCATTATATGTTCCCTCACCATGGAGTGGTTGTGGAGTCCCTTCGAGGTCGCCTTCGTGCAACGGGCCCTGTGGGCCGGAGTGCTGGTCTCCTGCGTCTGCGCCCTCGCCGGGACGTGGGTGGTGCTGCGCGGGATGGCCTTCCTCGGCGACGCGATGTCGCACGGGATGCTGCCCGGCGTGGCCACCGCGTCCCTGCTCGGCGCGAACCTGCTGCTCGGTGCCGCGATCAGCGCCGCCGTGATGGCGCTCGGCGTCACCGCGCTCAGCCGCTCGCCCCGGCTCTCCCAGGACACCAGCATCGGTCTACTCTTCGTGGGGATGCTCTCGCTCGGCGTGATCATCGTGTCGAGATCGCAGTCCTTCGCCGTCGATCTGACCGGCTATCTCTTCGGCGATGTGCTCGCCGTGCGCCAACAGGACCTGGTGCAGCTGACGTTGGCGCTCGCCCTGGCGGCGCTGCTCGCGCTGCTCGGCCACCGGGCGTTCGTCGCGCTCGCCTTCGACCCACGCAAGGCGCGGACGCTCGGGCTTCGCCCCGCGCTCGCCCACGCCGCGCTGATCGCACTGGTGACGCTGGCGATCGTCGCCTCCTTCCGCGTCGTCGGCGCGCTGCTGGTCTTCGGACTGCTGATCGCGCCGCCGGCCGCGGTGCTGCCGTGGGCGCGCCGCATCACCACGATCATGCTGGGCGCCGCACTCGTCGGCTCGCTCTCGACCTTCCTCGGGCTGCTGCTCTCCTGGCACCTGGGCATCGCGGCCGGCGCCACCGTGGCCGCGGTCGCGGTGCTGCTCTTCCTGCTGTCGACGGCCCTTGCGGCGGTGCGCGAACGCCGCACCGCGCCCGCACCCGCCCGCACACCCCGCTCCTCCCCCGGCTCCGCCGACTCCCCGCAGACCGCTTCGAGAACCGAGGTCGAGACCGTATGAACCCCCGAATACCCCGCCGCGCCGCGGTCGTCGGCGCACTGCTGCCGCTGGTGCTGCTCGCCGGCACGGGCTGTGTGCGCAGCGATTCGGCCGGCGACGCCGGATCGAAGGAGACCGGCGCCGAGGACGCCACCCCGCACGGCTACGTCGAGGGCGCCGAGGAGGCCGCCGAGCACCAGCCCGGGTTGGTCGTGCTGGACCGCGGCACCGGCCGGGTGCGGCTGCTCGACCCGCTGAGCGAGAAGGTCACCGCGCTCGGCCGCGTCCAGGGCGCCGAAACCCTCACCGGCGACGGTCGGTTCGCGCAGGTCGGCACCGCGCGCGAGGCCCATCTCTTCGACAGCGGCGTGTGGATGGTCGACCACGGCGACCACACCCACTACTACCGGGCCGATCCGGCCGCCGTCGGCAGCGTGCCCGGCGGGCGGGTGCACGGCACCTACAGCGACCCCGCCACCACCGCGCTGACCGGACCGGACGGACGGGTCGGCCTGCTGGACCGCGAGAAGCTGGAGGACGGCAGGGCGGTGCGCGTCCGTACGCTCGCCGCCAACGGATCCGCCGGAGCGGCCGTACCGTACGAGCGTCAACTGCTGGTTCCCGTACGGCAGTCGGGCACGGACACCGACCGGATCCGGGTCCACGCGCGCAACGGCGACAAGGGCCGGACGCTGAGCGGCGACTGCCCGCAGCTGGAGGGCCAGGCCGTCACCCCGCGCGGCGTCGTGTTCGGCTGCGCGGACGGCGCGCTGCTCGTCGCCCCGGGCGAGGGGAAGGACGAGAAGCTCACCGCCACGAAGATCCCCTACCCGCAGAAGGTCGAGAAGGCCGACCGCGCACGGGAGTTCCGGCACCGCCCCGGCAGCGCCACCCTCGCAGCCCCGGCGGGCCGGACGGGGGTGTGGACGCTGGACGTCGGCGAGCGCGAGTGGAGCCGTCTGGACGCCGGCCGCCCCGTGCTCGCGGTGAACTCCGTCGGGCAGGGCGAGCCGACACTCGTGCTCACCGACGACGGCACGCTGCGCGCCCACGACGCCGCCACCGGCAAGGAGACCGCGCGCACGAAGCTGCTGTCCGAGGTCCCCGACCCGGACACCGCCAGGCCGGTGATCGAGGTGGACACCTCGCGCGCCTACGTCAACGACCCGCTCGCCGGCAGGGTCCACGAGATCGACTACCAGGACGAGTTGCGGCTCGCCCGGAGTCTGACCGTGCCCGGCGCCCCGACCGACATGGTGGAGACCGGACGATGACCGCCCCCCACGCCCCCCACGTCGCCCACCTGCCGTCGGCCGGAAGCACTGCCGCCCAGCTGCCGTCGGCCGGCGACGCCGACCTCCCGTCGACAGTCGGCGACGCCGCCGGCCGGACGGCCACCGTGCGGCGCGCCGCGCGCGGACGCGGGCCGGTGCTCGCCCTGCTGCTGTTCGCCCTCGCCGCCCCGGCGCTGCTCGCGGGCTGCGGTACGGGCTCGGACCGCGAGCCCACGATCGTGGTCACCACCAACATCCTCGGCGACCTCACCCGCAACGTCGTCGGCGAGGAGGCGGAGGTGAAGGTGCTGATGAAGCCCGGCGCCGATCCGCACTCCTTCGGCGTCTCCGCCCGGCAGGCCGCGGAGCTGGAGCAGGCCGACCTCGTCGTGCACAACGGCCTCGGCCTGGAGGAGAACGTCCAGCGGCACGTGGACGCGGCCAAGGAGTCGGGCGTCCCCGCCCTCGCGGTCGGCGAGGAGGTCGACCCGCTGCCGTACCGCTCGGATGCGAGCAAGGGCGAGCCGGACCCGCACTTCTGGACCGATCCCGTACGGGTCGCGGAGGCGGTGCGGGTGCTGACCGAGGAGATCGTCGAGCAGGTGGACGGCGTCGACCACAAACGGGTCAGGGCCAACGCCGCGGCGTACGGCAAGCGGGTCGACGCGCTCCAGGAGTGGACGGACCGGGAGTTCGCGAAGATCCCGCGCGAGCGGCGCAGCCTGGTCACCAACCACCACGTCTTCGGCTACCTCGCCGAACGCTACGACTTCCGGGTGGTGGGCGCGGTGGTGCCCAGCGGTACGACGCTCGCCTCGCCCAGCGCGGCCGACCTCAAATCGCTCGCCGACGCGATCGACAGAGCGGGCGTGCCCGCCATCTTCGTGGACTCCGGGCAGCCGGACCGGCTGGCCCAAGTCCTGCGGGACGAGGCCGAGTTGGACGTCCGCGTCGTACCGCTGTTCACCGAGTCGCTCACCGCGAGGGGCGGCGGCGCGGCCACGTATCTGCAGATGGCCCGCGCCAACGCCGAAGCCATCTCCGAGGGGCTCCGGCGGCCCTGACCGCGCCCGCCACCCCACTCCCCACACCCGTCCCCCACCCGCTTCCCACGCCCACACCTCGAACGAAGGAAACCGGCCATGTCGATCACCCCTGCCCGAAAGTCCGCCGCCGCGGCTCAGACGCCCGGCACCTCCCGCACCTCCCGAACCGCTCGCGCCTCCCGCACCAGCGCGGCGATCGGCACCGCGGTCGTCGCCGCGCTGCTCCTCACCTCCTGCGGTCAGAGCGACGACAACGACGGGGACAAGAAGAAGAGCGCCTCCGGCTCCGAGGGCAAGAGCGCCGTCAAGGCAACCGAACCGCTGGTCGCCACCTACGACGGCGGCCTGTACGTGCTGGACGGCAAAACGCTCAAGGTCGTGGAGGACATCCCCCTCAAGGGCTTCAACCGCGTCAACCCGGCGGGCGACGACCGCCACGTGGTGGTCTCCACCTCCAAGGGCTTCCAACTCCTGGACGCCGGCGGCGCGGAGCTGACCGACGTCACCTTCCCCGGCGCCGAACCCGGCCACGTGGTGCGGCACGCCGGCAGGACCGTGCTGTTCACCGACGGCACCGGCGAGATCCGCAGTTTCGACCCCGAGGACCTGGGCGACGGCGAGCCGAAGACCGCCTCCCACAAGACCGACTCGCCCCACCACGGCGTCGCCGTCGAGCTGGAGAACGGCGAACTCCTCACCACCGTCGGCGACAAGGACGGCGGCTTCGGCATCAGCGTGCTGGACGAGGACCGCAAGGAGATCGCGCGCAACGAGGACTGCCCCGGTGTGCACGGCGAGGCCACCGCCAAGGACGAAGCCGTGGTGATCGGCTGCCAGGACGGCGTACTGCTCTACCGCGACGGCAAGATCAAGAAGATCGACAGCCCCGACGACTACGGCCGCATCGGCAACCAGGCCGGTTCCGACCGGTCCCCCGTCGTCCTCGGCGACTACAAGACCGACGAGGACGCGGAGTTGGAGCGTCCCGAGCAGATATCCCTGATCAACACCGAGACCGGCAAGCTCGAACTCGTCGACCTCGGCACGAGCTACACCTTCCGGTCACTGGCCCGCGGTCCGCACGGCGAGGCACTGGTGCTGGGCACCGACGGCAAGCTGCACACCGTCGACCCGGACTCCGCCGAGGTCACCGGCTCGGTCGACGTCATCGACAAGTGGCGCGAGCCGCTGGACTGGCAGCAGCCGCGCCCCGCCCTCTTCGTCCGCGACCACACCGCCTACGTCTCCGACCCCGCGCAGAAGAAGCTGCACGCGATCGACCTGGAGACCGGCAAGAAGACCGGCACCGCCGAACTGCCCTCCGCGCCCAATGAGATCAGCGGCGTCGACCTGCCCGGCTCCGCCCACTGACCGCACACGCACCCCGCCGAAGGCCGCCCGCATCCCGGGCGGCCTTCGCACGTCCGCCCCCGCGCACACGCGGGGCGTGTCCACCGGCAACGCGCAGCCACCGGGCACGCGTGTCCGCCGGGCACGCGTGCGCACCTGAGGCCGTGGGGCGGGCGCCGCCCGGCGGCATCCCCAAGAGCCGTGCGGCGGCGGGTGGTTGGGCCGATACGCCCGTACCCGCCCGGCCACTGGCAGTAATCTGACGGCTTCACGTCTTGGGGGTGCGATGAAGCAGTTGGGGGACGCGGACCCGCGTCGGGTCGGCCCGTACACCTTGCTCGGCAGGCTCGGCGCGGGCGGTATGGGCGCCGTCTACCTGGGGCGTTCGGCCGGTGGGCGAACGGTCGCGGTGAAGGTCGTACGGCTGGAACTCGCCGAGGACGACGCGTTCCGGGACCGCTTCCGGCACGAGGTGTCGGCCGCGCGCAGGGTCTCCGGGGGTTTCACCGCCGCCGTCGTGGACGCGGACGTCGAGGCGGCGGTGCCGTGGATGGCAACCACCTTCGTACCCGGCGTCGCGCTGGACAAGGCAGTGCGCGAGCGCGGGCCGCTGCCCGAGCGCACCCTGTGGACGCTGACTGCCGGTGTCGCCGAAGCCCTGGTCAGCGTGCACGAGGCCGGGCTGATCCACCGGGACCTCAAGCCGGCCAATGTGCTCCTCGCCCTCGACGGGCCGCACGTCATCGACTTCGGCATCGCCCGGGCCGTCGACGGCACCGCGCTGACCTCCACCGGAGCGGTGATCGGCTCGGCGCCGTACATGTCGCCGGAACAGGCCGTCGGTTCGCCCCTGACCGAGGCGAGCGACGTCTTCTCGCTGGCCTCGACGATCGCCCACGCCGCGCGCGGCGACAGCCTCTACGGCGACGGGGCCGCCGCGGCGGTGCTGTTCCGGATCGTGCACACCGAGCCCGATCTCGCCCGACTGCCCGCCGGGCTGCGGGAGTTGCTCGCCTCGTGCCTGGCGCAGGACCCCGCCGCCCGCCCGACGCCTCGCGAGATCTGCGACGCCGTCGAACGGGCGGGCGCCCCGCTGACGTCCGCCAGTTGGCTGCCCGACGAGGTGGCCCGCGACGTGGTGGCGCTGCGTTCGGTCATGACCGCGCTGCCCGCTCCCGCTCCCGAGCCCGACGCCGACGCCGACGCCGATGCCGATGGCGCGACGGACCCGCCGACGGTGCTGCTGGGCCGCCCGTCGAAGGAGAACGACCCCTCGCCCGTCGCCGACCGGCGCGGCCCCTCCCGACGGGTGCTGCTCCTCGGAGCCGCCGGCGGCGCCCTCGCGGCGGGCGGGCTCGGAGCCTGGTTCACCCTCGGCGACGAGGACGGCGGTCCCGGCTCGGGCAAGTCCGGTGCGGAGAAGCCGATTCGGCGCCCGGCGGCGGACGACGTCCGGGAGGCGACACTCGCCTGGAAGGTCAAGAGCGCCGAGCCCTGTCCGCAGGTGCTGTGCGCGAAGGACGTGGTGCTGGGTGTGTCGCTGCGCCAGGTCGTCGCGCTGGACGGCGACGGCAAGCAGAAGTGGTCGGTCAACCCCGCCGACCCGCAGACCACCTTCGCGCTCTCCGGGACGATGCCCAAGACCGTCGCCGCGCTGGACGGCGACCGTCTCTACGTGGGCGGCATGTCGGTGACCCTCGACGGCGTCGGCCCCGCCGTCACCGCGGTCGACCTGACCGAGGCGAAATCGCTGTGGACGACGAGGCTCGACCGGGAGCACACCTCGGGCGTCCACGCACTCGCCGGGGTGCGGGACGGCAAGGTGTACACCTTGGGCTTCGGCGACGGCCGCGAGGACGGCTCCGCCTCCTCCGGGTCCCACGTCTGGTGCCTGGACGCCGCCGACCGCAAGACCACCTGGTTCCACGGCGAGAAGGACCACGTCCTGTGGTCCGCACTGCCCTCCGGCAGCGGGACGGTCGTCCTCGCCGGCTCGGAGCGGACAGCCGCGCTCGATTCGCGGGGCGAGACCGACTGGAGCGAGAAGGCACGCTCGCACTCGGTCTTCGCCTTCGGCCCGCACTTCGTCCACAGCACCACCGACGGTCGTACGACCCTGCGCGACACCGCCGGCAAGAAGCTGTGGAGCACGACCGGCCTGGTCGCCTCCGCACGCGGCGACGGCATGGCCACCGGAGAGAAGGAGACCCTGCTCTACGTGCTGCGCGCGGACGACGACGGAGGAGCCACGCTGCGCGCGCTGGATCGCGACAGCGGCAAGGCGTCCTGGCAGGCGCCGCTGCCCGCTCTGCGCAAGGACGGCAAACTCGGCGCCGCACGACTGCTGCACTCCGACGGGAACCTCTACAGCATGGACAACGACGGCGTCGTCTGGGCCTTCAACTCCTCGAGCGGAAAGCCCCGTTGGAAGTACTCCGGCTTCCGCGGCACCGATCCGCTCAAACTCGTCTGGCACGCGGCCCACGGCCGACTCGCCCTCTGCGACCCGACCGCGACGACCATCGCCGTACTGCACGCGAACGGAGCCTGACATGGAGCCGCTCTCTCCCGACGACCCCACCCGCATCGGTCCGTACACACTCCTCGGCCGACTGGGCGCCGGCGGCATGGGCTCGGTCCACCTCGGCCGCTCCAGCGGCGGCCGCACGGTCGCGGTGAAGCTGATCCGGCCCGAACTCGCCGACGACGAGGGGTTCCGCGCGCGCTTCAGGGCGGAGGTCTCCGCCGCGCGGGCCGTCTCGGGGGCGTTCACCGCGCCGGTGGTGGCCGCCGATCCGGACGCGGAGGTGCCGTGGATGGCGACCGCGTTCGTACCGGGCGTCTCCCTCCACCGGGCGGTGACCGACCACGGGCCGCTGCCGGAGTCCGCGCTGCGTTCGCTGCTCGCCGGGATCGCCGAGGCACTGGTCAACATCCACGCGGCAGGTCTGACCCACCGCGACCTCAAGCCCGCCAACGTGCTCCTGGCGCTCGACGGCCCCCACGTCATCGACTTCGGCATCGCCCGCGCCGCCGACGGCACCGCGCTGACGGCGGCCGGCACGGTGCTCGGCACCCCCTCGTACATGTCGCCCGAGCAGGCGCGCGCCGGTGAGGTCACCACCGCCGCGGACGTGTTCTCGCTCGGCGCGACCCTGGCCTTCGCCGCACGCGGCCACGGGCTCTTCGGCTCGCCCGGCGAACCGCCGCTGAGGGTGCTGCGCCGTGTGGCGGAAGAGGAACCCGACCTCGCGGCCGTACCGCCGAGTCTGCGACTGACCGTCGCGGCCTGCCTGGCCAAGTCCCCGCAGGACCGGCCGACGCCGGGTCAACTGGTGGAGTTCGTCCAGCAGTTGGCGGTACGCATCGAGCCGGGCAGCTGGCTGCCGCCGGCGATCGTCGCGGCGGTCGAGGAAGCGGCCGACGTGATGGCGCCGCGCGCCACCGACGCATCCGCATCCGCAGGCGCAGGCGGGGACGCGGGCGGGGCGGGGAGCCCGGCAGGCGGCGCAGGCGGGCCGTACGGCGTCGGCGGCGCAGGCGGACCGTACGGCGCGGGGCCGGCGGGAGCGCACGGCCCGTCCGCACCAGGAGTGGTTCCGCCGCCCCCGTCGCATCCGCCCGCCTCGCCACCGGATTCCGGGCGGCCCTCGCCCTCCCGGCGCGCTCTCGTTCTCGGGCTCGCGGCGGGCGCGGTCGCACTCGTCGGTGGCGGTGGCGCCGCGGTGGCGCTGTGGCCGCGCGGCGAGGAGCCCAACGGCCCCTCGGGCAAGGGCGGTTCGTCGTCCAAGGCGAATCTGGCCGACCCGGGGCGGTCGCTGAGCACCGAGACCGAGGCCAAGCCCCGCTGGTCCGTAACGGTCTCCGGCAACCTCACCGAGATCGGAGGCGCGGGCGAGACGGTCGTTGTCGGCGCGGGGAAGCAGATCCTCGCGTTCAGCCGGGAGGGTCGCGCACTGTGGGGGCCGAACCCGCTCGCCGCCGAGCTCAACACCGGCGGGATGGGCGGCAACGCCTTCGCGGTCGACGACAAGCACGTGTACGCCCTGGTGACCGCACCCTCCGATTCGACTTCCGGCCTCCCCTCCCGCGCGCTCAGAGCGGTCCGGCTGGAGACCGGCGAGACCGTGTGGACGGCGAAGGGCAAGACTTCCTCGGTCTCCATGGCGTGGGTGCCCGGAGTCCTCGGCGACACCGTCTACGTACGCGGCGACACCGCCCCGAAGATCGAGCTTCCCGACGACATCTCGGACTTCCCCACCGACCCCTCCGATCTCGCCTCCGGCTTTCCGAGCGGTCCCGCCGGAGGCAGATCGACGTTCGTCTGGGCCGTCAACACCGGTACGGGGAAGGTGGGTTGGGAGCGAAGTTTCAAGAACACCATGATGAACCAGACCTCTCTTCGCATCCCGTCCACCGGTCGGCGCCTGTTCTGGCTCGCCGACGCGGACATGCAGGGCACCGCGCCGCGGATGTCCGCGCTCGACGCCGACCGCGAGGGCCGTCAGCTGTGGGAACAGCCCGCACCGGGCGGCGGGCACATGGCCGGGACCGGACCCGAGGTCTTCATGCAGTCCTGGTTCGACGGCCCGCACACCTCCGCCGGCGGCCACTTCCTCTACCCGTCCAACAAGCTCTACGCGGTCGATCCGGAGAACGGCCAGGTCGCCTGGTCCTCAACCGAACGGATCGTCTACTACGCGGTGTGCGCCAACGCCGACGGCAGCACGGTGTTCGCCGCCGGGCCCGACCACCAGGGCAAGGTCCTCGTCCACGCGTTCGACGCCAGAACCGGCGACGTGCGATGGGCCGGCCACGTCCCCACGCTCACCACGGGCTCCGTGGCCATCCGCTGCGCCGACGACACCGCGTACCTGTGGACGAACGGCAGGGTGTGGGCGCTCGACGAGGAGGACGGCAGAGCGCGTTGGCACTTCGACTTCCGCGCCGGCACCTCTCCGCTGTCGGAGCCGGTCGCCATGTGGGCGGGCGGCGGCCTCCTCTACGGCCCGGGCGAGGACGGCCTCACCGCCGTGACGACGAGGGGGAGTTGACCAACTCGCACCTGACGTGTGGCGATTGACCAACACCCGCGCGCCAGGCCGATTTTGACGCGCCGTCAGTTGCGCACTGCCGGAACGGCGTTCACGCACGGTAGGTCTCCTTCCACCGCCGGCGGTGGCGGCGGTCCCCCTGCCCGGATCCGTTCATCGGCAGCAGCTCGGGGAGCGGGGTGCCGGTGTTCCACTGGCCGAGCAGGTCACGGTGGACGGCGAGCACCCCGTGGCGCACGGCGAGCGCCATGGCGGGCTTGCTGAAGGTGCAGGTCGCCACGAACACCGCAACATCTGCGCCGTGGTGCAGATAGGCGGTGCCGACGAACTTCTGCATGTCGCCGCTGGGCACGTACCGGTGCGGCGCATAGTGCTTGCACTGCACGACCAGGCGCCGACCGTCCGGCAGCACCGCCATCACGTCGGCCCCCAAGTCGCCGGACTTCCCGCTCACTTCGACGTTCCGGCAACCGTCCCGCCGACAGAGCCACGCGATGTAGCGCTCGAACTCCTGCCAGCTCATCGCGTCCACCTCGGCCAACGATCTGCGACCGGCCGCACGCCCCTCCTCGTCCCGGCGCGCCCGCTCCCCCACACGCAGCAGCCGATCCGTCCGCCACAACCACCACACCAGCCCGCCGACGGAGCCACCGACCGCAGCCGCCAGCACGTACGGCCACACCGTCGACCAGTTCACCACCAGCACGGCGAGCCCCACCAACACCGCCAGTGCCACGTTCCGACGGGCCTCGCGGCGACGCCTCGCCGCCGACCGCCTCCTGCGTTTCGCAACCAACCAACTCTCCGCTCTCACCGCCCGGTTGCGCCCATCCTCACCAGCTCCGACCGGTCCGGAAAGGCCGCAGATCCGGCCGCACGCAGGATGTTCAAGCCATCCCGCCGGCGGCAATCGCCAACCCCGTCGCGCAGCGCCGAAAGCTGCGATACCGTCTCCATAGACACGCGTGTAAGACGCTTGTCCAACTCTCGCGTGCCGCGACGAGAGTGGGGGGCACCACCCGACCCGCCCCAGAGACACAGGCGGGGATCGACGAAGCACCGCGGCACGACCGACAGAACAAAGGGGAGACAGATGACATCCAGCAGACGGCTGACCACCGCCCTCGCGGCGACCGCCCTTCTGGGCGCGAGCCTGCTGACCACCACCGGTACCGCATCCGCATCCGCACCGACCCAGGCGGGCAACCCGTCGGTCCAGTGCACCAAGTACGTGGCCGTCGAGGACCTGAACATCCGCGCGCAGCCCTCGTCCGGCTCCACGTTCCGCGGCACCCTCAAGAGGGGTGAGTCGATCTGCGGCACACCGTCCAAGTCGGGGAGCAGCTACACCGCCTGCGGCAAGACCAGCGCGAAGTGGATGTACTTCTCGCACAAGACCAAGGGCAGGGGCCACGTCGTCGCCACCTGCCTCAAGGGCTGACCGACACCACCCGGAACACCCGCAGCACTCGCACTCCACCGCGCCGCCGTGCCTGCCGCAACACGCGGAGCACGGCGGACCGCGGGCTGCGCAGCGCCCACCACCATTCCGCCCCACACCGCCTGCACGCCAACTCGGCCCGCCCGCGCCCGACTTCACCGTCCGTCGAAGTCGACCCCGGAGCCCGGCCGGGCA
This sequence comes from Streptomyces sp. XM4193, assembly GCF_023072595.1. Classification (GTDB taxonomy): domain Bacteria; phylum Actinomycetota; class Actinomycetes; order Streptomycetales; family Streptomycetaceae; genus Streptomyces. The sequence continues at coordinate 502,060 of NZ_JALLGK010000002.1, read as the reverse complement.
ACCGCATGCCCACGCCGGGGCGGATCACCCACATCGAAGGAGAGACTCCGATGACCAACAGACGGAAACTGGCCACCGTCCTCACCACCGCCGCCCTCCTCACCACCGGCACCCTCGCCACCGCCGGCACCGCAACAGCCACCACCACCGACGGACCCCAGGGTCCGCCGATCTGCCGCGGCTACGTGGCCATGACCGACACACACATCCGGACGGTGCCGTCGACCACCGGCACGAGCCTGGGCACTCAGAAGAAGGGCACCAACGTCTGCGGATCGAGCCCGATCGTCGGCGACAAGTACACGGCGTGCAAGCAGACCAGCCATCAGTGGATCAAGGTCTACCGCAACAGCAAGCTCTACGGATACGTGGCCGCCGCCTGCATGGCGAACATGCCCGAGTCGTAACCACCCAGCCCGACAACAGCCCTGCTGCCCGCCTTCCCCGAGAGGCGGGCAGCAGCGCCCCCACTCCCCTCGCAACCCCGGCCACCTGGCCGGGTATCACCCGAAACTCTGCGGTCCGACGCCCACGGTCAGCTGCCCGCTGCCCCGCAGAACTATGTTCGATGAGCGACAAGAACCTCGCCACCTCCGGCGGCCACAGGTCGCAGGTCCGACCAGACTCCTGCCCCTACCGCCGCCCGTAGGGTTCGGTCAGCGTCATCGGTGTGCGGGCGAGGTCCAACGCCCTCTCGGGAAAATTCGGTCCGGCCAGGTAGTAGCGCGCCCGAGTACGTCCAACCGGCTCCAGAATGCCGGCACTCACCAGATCCCGCAGGTCCCGCTGCGCCTGCTGACGGCTGAGCCCTTCGGCCTGCTCGTACCGTGAGCGCCGTACGCGGCCCGCGAGCGCCACGTCGTGCAGTGCCGCCAACACCCTTTCGTCCAGGCCGCCTTGGTCACCGAACTTGGCAAGAGCGCTCCAGACGCGACCGGAACGGTCCAGCCTCCCCTGCACCGTCTGCGCCTGTTGGTGGTACGCGGTCAGATTGAACCGGATCCAGCTGCGCACATCCTGGTCCGGCACATAGGTGGCACCGCGGTCGGCCAGCTCGCGGTAGTACTCCCAGGTGTTTCCGGGCCGGCCCAGCCACGCCTCGATCGAGGTGAACTCCGGCGCCAGCACTCCCTCTCGCGCGATCAGCAGCGTCTGGAGGCTCCGCGACATCCTGCCGTTGCCGTCCGCCCAGGGATGGATGGAGACAAGGTGCAGGTGCGCCATCGCCGCACGTACCAGCAGATGCGCATCGCCATCGGCGTCGTTGAGCCATTCGACGAGCTCCCCCATCAGTCCGGGAACTGCGCTCGCGTCCGGGGCGGTATAGGCGGCAATGCTCGCGTCGCGAGCATCCGTGACATAGACCGGACCGGTACGCCACTGTCCTGCCGGCTTGCGCTGGCTGTGACGGTGCCCCTGCAGCATCCAGTGCAACGCGTTCAGCTGACCCTTGCCGTAGCTGAAGTCCTCGGCTCCGTGCAGGGTTTGGATGTACGACATCATCCGCTGGTAGGCGAGGGTCTCCTCGCGGTTCTCCTCCGAGACCTCGACGTCCCGCTCACCAGCGGACAGATCCTCCACATCAACCGTGGAGACCTTGAAACCCTCGATCGAATTCGAGGCGGCGATGGCATCCGCGATGAGGAACTTGCGCAGCCCCGCGGTCCGCTTGGCCGGAGCAGAGCGCACCTGACGCCGCAGATCACCCTGCATACGGTCGACCTCGGCAAGCACGCGCTCGTCCTCTGCGCCGAGGCCTGGTGTCGGATACAGCATGCGGTCAGAATGCTTTGACTCAATCATTGCGTCAAAGGATGTCCCCACCGGTGCAGCTCTTCCTCCCTCCTGCGATTCGCCGAGCAACGGGGCCACGTCGTCCCCTCACGTCTGGGACGGGGTGGGCGCAAGCCGGGAGCACGCCCCGGCAGAGCTCGTCCTGACGACGCGGGAAAGTGCTAGCGGTCTTCCACCGGGCTGACGTAGCAGGTTGCCTGCATGCTCCGACCATCGCCGTAGCGGTGTTCCGCCGTGCCGATCGGTCGCCATCCGAGCCGTTCGTACAGTCGCTTCGCCGCCTGGTCCTTGGCGAGCACGTCGAGCACCAGACGCTGCCCCTGCTCGTGGCCGTAGCCCATGGCGGCACGTACGAGCCGTTCCCCGACAGCACGGCGCCGTGCTTTCCGCAGTACGAAGAGCCTCGCCAGGACGAGGAGTTGCGCCTGGCTCTCTCCGCTCCGCTCGGCCCACAGCACGGCGGCCGCTTCCCCTCGGGGCCGGACAAGAGCTACGTGCCCGGTGATCTCGCCGCCGCTGTCGGCCACCCACGCCTGTCGCACACGGACCGACCTGAGCCAGGATTCCGGCGCGCTCACGCCCTCGACCGGATACCCGTCCGTCCCATGAACCTCGATCAACGCCTTCGCGGCACCGGGCAGGTCGGACTCCCGAAAAGGTCGCACGTCCATGAGATCCACGAGTTCTCCCCACTCTCCGAGCCGGGCAGCCGGAACAGCAGCCCGGTCAAGTCTGCTCCGTCAACAGCCCGGTGAATGCGCGCACTTGTGCCCGGCCGTCCATCAGTGCCCGCCGGCGGCCGAGAGCGCACATCGCCGGCGACCCGCACAGCGAAACGGCCGTGGGCCGCACCTCCCGGACTGGGAAGTGCGGCCCACGGCGCGTGCACGGCCCAGGTCAGAGAGAAGACGCTCTGACCTGCGAGCTTCCTAGAGGTCGAAGTAGAGCTCGAACTCGTGGGGGTGGGGGCGGAGTTGCATCGGGGCGATCTCGTGGGTGCGCTTGTAGTCGATCCACGTCTCGATGAGGTCGGTGGTGAACACACCGCCTGCGAGCAGGTACTCGTGGTCGGCCTCGAGGGCGTCGAGGACCGCCGGGAGGGAGGTGGGGACCTGGGCGACGTCGGCGTGCTCGTCGGGGGCGAGCTCGTAGAGGTCCTTGTCGATCGGCTCGGCCGGCTCGATCTTGTTCTTGATGCCGTCCAGGCCCGCCATCAGGAGCGCGGCGAAGGCCAGGTACGGGTTGGAGGACGGGTCCGGGGCGCGGAACTCCACGCGCTTGGCCTTGGGGTTGGCGCCGGTGATCGGGATGCGCATCGCGGCGGAGCGGTTGCGCTGGCTGTACACCATGTTGACCGGGGCCTCGAAGCCCGGGACCAGACGGTGGTACGAGTTGATCGTCGGGTTGGTGAAGGCCAGCAGCGACGGGGCGTGCTTGAGGATGCCGCCGATGTAGTGGCGTGCGGTGTCCGAGAGGCCGGCGTAGCCCGCCTCGTCGTAGAACAGGGGCTCGCCCGCGGTCCACAGGGACTGGTGGACGTGCATGCCCGAGCCGTTGTCTCCGAAGATCGGCTTCGGCATGAAGGTGGCGGTCTTGCCGTTGCGCCAGGCGACGTTCTTGACGATGTACTTGAACAGCATCAGGTCGTCGGCGGCGGCGAGCAGGGTGTTGAACTTGTAGTTGATCTCGGCCTGCCCGGCGGTGCCCACCTCGTGGTGCTGGCGCTCGACCTCCAGGCCGGCCTCCTCCAGCTCCAGCGAGATCTCGGCGCGCAGGTCGGCGAAGTGGTCGACGGGCGGGGCGGGGAAGTAGCCGCCCTTGTAGCGGACCTTGTAGCCGCGGTTGCCGCCGTCCTCGATGGCGCCGGTGTTCCAGGCGCCCGCCTCGGAGTCGATGTGGTAGTAGCCGGCGTTGGCCTTGGTCTCGAAGCGCACGTCGTCGAAGACGTAGAACTCCGCCTCGGGGCCGAAGAACGCGGTGTCGGCGATACCGGAGGAGGCGAGGTACGCCTCGGCCTTCTTCGCCACGTTCCGCGGGTCACGGCTGTACTGCTCGCCGGTGATCGGGTCGTGGATGAAGAAGTTGATGTTGAGCGTCTTGTCCTTGCGGAACGGGTCGAGGCGCGCGGTGGAGATGTCGGCGACCAGCGCCATGTCCGACTCGTGGATGGCCTGGAAACCGCGGATCGAGGATCCGTCGAACATCAGGTTCTCGGTCGGGTCGAAGGTCTTGGCCGGCACCGTGAAGTGCTGCATGATGCCGGGCAGGTCGCAGAAACGAACGTCGACGAACTTCACGTCGTTGTCCGCGATGAACGTCTTCAGCTCGTCGGCGTTCTGGAACATCCAAGTCCTCCTAGGCCCGCCGCGCGAGGACGGGGTTTGCAGCTCTTTTCGCAGTGCCAGTGCGGTGGCCTGCGGGCTTGACCCTAGGCATACGGGATTTCTCTCGCATGACCCAGTTGTTTCGCCGGTGTTAACCGACGAGCGGCCCCATTTGCCGCCTTTCGGGGAGCCGGGCGGAAGGCTTCGATCAGCGGTTCCCCGCCCTCGCCGTCCACCCGTCGTCACCGTCCTGCTGCGAGTCTCCGACCGGCGGCGGAGCACCGCAAGCCCGGGCGGCGTACGATGCTCCGCGCCCGCGCGCTACCGTGGACGGGTGGACAATCGGCAGGTACTTGGATCGTGGCTCTCCGGCCCCCGTGCGGCAGCGGAGCAGATGGGCGTCGAGTTCGGCTACCGGGGCGAGCGCCTCGGTCTGCCCAAGGAGGGGCCCGGCTCGGTCGCCGCTCCGGGCCGCCGCATCGCGGCGATCTTCGTCGACTGGTTCCTCTGCCTGCTGATCGCGTTCGCCATGCTGAGCGGGGGCGAGGCGCAGTCGACGAGCAACTGGACGCTGGTCGTCTTCGGCGTCATGACGTTCCTCACCGTCGGCACGCTCGGATTCACGCCGGGCAAGCGCGTGTTGGGGCTGCGTGTGATCGCGCTGAACGGCGGCCGGCTCACCGTCCCCCGTGTGCTGGTGCGCACCGTGCTGCTGCTCCTGGTGATCCCCCCGCTGGTGTGGGACCGGGACGGCCGCGGCCTGCACGACCGCATCAGCGGCGCCGTCCAGGTGCGGATGTAGCACCCGCGCCGAGCGCCTGACAGCTCCGGTGGCTCGGAGGTCGCGCACCGTGGGCCGCGGGCTTCCCCGCCGACCCGTGGCCGCGCGGCGGCGTACGGCGTCCGCGGACGGTCGACGCACAGTGCGTGCCGCCCTGCCCACTCCACGAGCCGCCGACGCGAGCGGGCAGTGGGCGGACCGGGGCCGGAGACAGCAGGCCGGTGGGTGGAGACAGAGAAGCGGGGTGGGGACGGTCGAACCGTCCCCACCCCGCTTCGCGTCGTGGGTGATCAGCGCGGCGGCGCCTTCGGCATCTTCATTCCCTTGGGCATCGGGCCCTTGGGCATCGGCATATTGCTCATCAGATCGCCGACGGCGCGCAGCCGGTCGTTGACCTCGGTGACCTGACCGCCGGGAAGCACCCGGGGCTTCTTGACGATGGTCTGCCGCAGCTTGCGCAGCGGCACCTGGCCCTCGTCGTTGCCGACGACGATCGGGTGCACCGGGACGTCGCCGAGCAGCCGCGACATCTTCTTCTTCTCCGCGTTGAGCAGACCGCGGACTCTGTTGGGGTTGCCCTCGGCGACCAGCACCACGCCGGGCTTGCCGACGACACGGTGGATCACGTCCTGGTTCCGGTTCATCGCCACCGCGGGGGTGACGACCCAGCCTCGGCCGATCCGGTCGAGCACCGCTGCAGCCGCTCCCGGTTGGCCCTCCATCTGCCCGAAGGCCGACTTCTCGGCACGCCGTCCGAAGACGATCGCCGTAGCGAGGAAGGCCAGCAGGAAGCCCAGGATGCCCAGATAGATCGGGTGCCCGATCAAGAAACCGATACCGAGGAGCACACCGAAGGTGACCAGGCCGACACCCAGCAGAATCAGACCGATCCAGCGATCGGTCCGCTTGGTCATCTTGTAGGTGAGGGCGATCTGCTTGAGTCGCCCGGGGTTCTCGGAATTTTCCTTCCTCGCCATGGGAAGAGTTTACGTCGCCACCGAAGCACCTTCAGCCGCGGCCTCGAGCACATGCTCGGTCTCGGTCCGCACACGTGCCCTGCTGCGGTCCTCCAGCACGGCGTTCCAGGCGTTTCGCCGGGCCGTCTGCTGCTCGCCGCGCATCAGGACGGACTCGAGAGCGCGCAGCGCTCCGGCGAGGGACGGACGGACAGGAACGGCAGCCGACATGGCGGTGATCCCCTTCGAGGGCACGGGCGGGAGCGGACGGGCGGTACGGGTACTGCGGGCGGTGCGGGTACTGACGGGCGGCACGGGTACTGCGGGCGGTGCGGATGCGACGGGCCGGTACTGGGCGGAGCACCAAGACCACGGCGCACACTTTGTGTTGCTAAAGCATCACCCTCTGGTGTTACCACCAGATGTCGTCGCGGTCAAAAGGCTCGAAAGGAACTGAGCCGCGCGTCACACCGGAACGCGCCACACCAAGACTGGTGCCCCGCACGCCACTTCGCGCGCGAAGGTCACCCGGGCACCGCACGCACCACGCACGCGGCACCCGCACGGTGGTGGTGCGGGTGCCGCGTGCGTCGCGGTGTCGTACGAGGGGTGCGGGACTCAGGCGGCCCGGCCTCGGTCGCCTCGCGGGGCTCAGGCGGCCTCGGTCGCCTCGCGGCGCTCGACGGCCTGCTTGTACAGCCGGCCCGCGCGGTAGGAGGAGCGGACGAGGGGACCGGACATGACGCCCGCGTAACCCATCTCCTCGGCCTCCTGCTGGAGCTCGACGAACTCCTGCGGCTTCACCCAGCGCTCGACCGGGTGGTGGCGCGGGCTGGGGCGCAGGTACTGGGTGATGGTGATCAGCTCGCAGCCGGCCTCATGCAGGTCGCGGAGCGCCTCGCTGACCTCCTCGCGGGTCTCGCCCAGGCCCAGGATGAGGTTGGACTTGGTGACCAGCCCGTCCTCGCGCGCCCTGGTGATGACCTCCAGGGACCGCTCGTAGCGGAAGGCGGGGCGGATGCGCTTGAAGATCCGGGGCACCGTCTCGACGTTGTGCGCGAGCACCTCGGGGCGCGAGGAGAAGACCTCGGCGAGCTGCTCGGGGACCGCGTTGAAGTCGGGGATCAGCAGCTCGACGCCGGTCTCGGGCATCCTGGCGTGGATCTGGCGCACCGTCTCGGCGTAGAGCCAGGCACCGCCGTCCTCCAGGTCGTCCCGCGCAACGCCGGTGATGGTCGCGTAGCGCAGCTCCATCTGCTCGACGGACTCGGCGACCCGACGCGGCTCGTCCCGGTCGAACTCGGCGGGCTTGCCGGTGTCGATCTGGCAGAAGTCGCAGCGCCTGGTGCACTGTTCACCGCCGATGAGGAAGGTGGCCTCGCGGTCCTCCCAGCACTCGAAGATGTTGGGACAGCCCGCCTCCTGGCACACCGTGTGCAGTCCCTCGCGCTTGACCAGGGACTGGAGTGCGTTGTACTCCGGGCCCATCTTGGCTCGGGTCTTGATCCACTCCGGCTTGCGCTCGATGGGGGTCTGGCTGTTGCGGACCTCCAGGCGGAGCATCTTGCGACCGTCGGGTGCGACAGCGGACACGTCCGGCTCCCTCAAACTTTTGATTCTTCGGCTCAGACCAGAGTACGCCCACGGGTCTGCGGGACATCACCGGCGTCAACCCGCTTTAGCAAGGCCTCTATTCCCCGGACACACCCGGGCGGCGCCCCGCGGCTCGACCCGGAGCCGCCCTTCGGCGGCCCGTGGGCGCTCGTTCGCGCCCGACTTCGGCAGTACGGGTCGGTAGGGCTACAGCGGGTGCACTTCTCGGACGAGGAGGTGCACCCGGGGCGAACTGCGCGATGTGTCGTAGGTCATGTGCCCGGACCTGGCCGGGACGTACGTCATCTGCCGTACGTCCGGCTGTCCAAGTGCCCTGGTGCCTACGTCGTGTGCCCTGGGGAGGGTGCCCTACGCACAATTCCTCAGGGCAGTTGACGTCGGTGCGCCGATTCGGGTCCGCTCGCCGGACGCAGCGCGCGGGACGGTGCGCGTCAGCCGGCCCGGGTCAACTCGACGGACTCCAGCACCGTGCGCAGATGCCGCTCGACGGTCGGCAGCACCTCCTCGATCGGGACCTCGCGGCCCAGCTCGGCGGAGAGCGAGGTCACTCCGGCATCCCTGATGCCGCAGGGCACGATCCGGTCGAAACCGGTGTTGTCCGGGGCGCAGTTGAGAGAGAAGCCGTGCATCGTCACGCCCTTGGCGACGCGGATCCCGATCGCCGCGAGCTTGCGGTCCTCGCCGCGCTGGCCCGCGTTGGAGGGCGCGTACTCGGGGCCCATCAGCCGCGCGTCGTACTCCTCGTCGGGTGCGGGGGCGTCACCGATTCCGCCGGCCAGATCCAGCGACAGCCCGGCGCGGGCGGCCCGCTGCTCGACCGGGTCGCCGAGCACCCACACTCCGCTGCGCCCCTCGATCCGGGTCGCCTCCACACCGAAGTCGGCGCAGGTGAGCAGCAGTGCCTCCTCCAGCCGCCGGACGTGGGCGACGACGTCGACCGGCCGCGGCAGCTTCAGGATCGGGTAGCCGACGAGCTGGCCCGGCCCGTGCCAGGTGATCTTGCCGCCGCGGTCGACGTCGATCACCGGGGTCCCGTCCAGCGGACGCTCGCTGTCCTCGGTGCGGCGGCCCGCGGTGTAGACGGCCTGGTGCTCCAGCAGCAGGCAGGTGTCGGGGATCTCGTCGTCGATCCGGGCGGCGTGCACCTCTCGCTGGCGCTGCCAGGCGTCCCGGTACTCGACCGCCTCGTCGCCGAAGCCCAGACGGACAAAGCGCAGCTCGCTCACGACGGCTCCTCACCGTGCAGTCACACAGGCGCCGCCCGCGGCCGTCCGGCCGGGCCCCGCCTCCTCGTTCCGTCACTCTACGGCGCGCCGACAACCGGGCCGTCAGCACCCGAGAAGGGGCAGCTCACACGTACGGATGAATACCCCCGCATGCGGAAGAGGACCCATTGCGGGCCCGCTACATTCGCGCCGTTCACGCCGTTTCGCCCCGGACACCTGCTCCCGGGTTTCCCCGGCACGCGACCAAGCCGAGAGGCAGGAGACCCAAGCGTTGATGTCGACGGACCGACCCGCGCCACCGCGCACCCCCAACCGGCAGCTCGCCGCGCTCATCTCCGAGGCGGGCTTCTCCCACGCGGGGCTGGCGAGAAGGGTCGACCAGCTCGGCCTGGAGCACGGCCTTGACCTGCGCTACGACAAGACCTCCGTCACCCGCTGGCTGCGCGGCCAGCAACCGCGCGGCACGACACCGGCGTTGATCGCCGAGGTGTTCACCCGGCGGCTGGGGCGGCGGCTGACCGCGCAGGACCTGGGGCTGGACGCCTGCGCTCCGGTGTACGCGGGGCTGGAGTTCGCCGCGGGCCCGGGCGAGGCGATCGACATCGTCTCCGGGCTGTGGCGCAAGGACACCGGCCACCACGCGGAGCTGCGCAAGATCGCCTTCACCTCGGCGGGGCTGGTGGTGCCCAGCCGCGACTGGCTGATCGGACGGCCGGACGAGCGGGTGGCCAGCGTGCCCTCCCCCGCGCCCGCGCGGGTGCCCACCCAGGGCGGCCGGCCGGGTTCGCCGCCGGCGGCGCGCGCCGAGGCGTACCCGCTCCAGGAACGGGGCCCCGGCGAGCCGGTGACGCACGGGGACATCGCGGCGCTGCGCTCGGTGGGCGAGATGTTCCGGGCGCTGGACCAGGCGCACGGCGGCGGGCACGCCAGGCCCGCGCTGGTGCGCTATCTGGAGCTCGAGGTCGAGCCGATGCTGCGCGGCGTCTACGGCGAGCAGACCGGGCGCCGACTCTTCGGCGCCGCGGCGGAGTTGACACGGCTGGCGGGCTGGACCGCCTTCGACATCGCGGCGCACGGGCTGGCCCAGCGCTACTTCGTCCAGTCCCTGCGGCTGGCGCAGGCCGCGGCCGACCGCGGGTACGGCAGTTTCGTACTGGTGACGATGAGCCGGCAGGCGGTGCATCTGGGGCACGGCCGGGAGGCGGTGCAGCTGGCCCGGGTCGCCCAGCAGGGCGTGGGCGGCGCGGCTCCGCACGTCGTGCAGTCGCTGCTGCACTCGGCCGAGGCGCGCGGCCAGGCGGCGCTCGACGAGCCGCGCGCCGCCGAGGCCTCGTTGGCCAGAGCGGAGCAGGCGATGACCGACAGCAGGCCGAGCGAGGAAGTCCCGCACTGGGCACGGTACTTCGACGAGTCGCGGATGGCGGCGGACTTCGCGCACGCCTGCCTGGCGCTGCGTCAGTACCGCAGCGCGGCCACGTACGCGGAGAGGTCGCTGCGGCACAGCGGCGGCGACCGCGCACGGAACCGCCTGCTGTGTCAGGTGACGCTGGCCGCGGCGCGGCTGGGTCTGGGCGAGGTCGAGCCGGCCTGCACGCTGGCGCTGGAGGCGGCCCGGGCGGCGGTACACATGCGCTCGGCGCGGGCGATCGAGGCGGTGCGGGAGTTCGAGGCGCTGCTGGAGCCCTACCGCGACGCCCCGCCGGTGCGCGGCTACCGCGACCGCGTCGCCGCTCTGGGCTGAGGCGCCGCCCGCGCACAAGAAGCGGGGCCGGGCAGAGGCGCGGGGTGAGCAGGGCGCGGGCCCCGGCGGAGGCGCGGGGGTGGGCAGGGGCGCGGGCCCGGCGGCGAGCGGCCCGGGTGCGCGAACAGCCGTCGTTCTCCGGGGAGTTGAGTGGCGCCGGGTCGTCCGCGCCCGGCCGCGACGCCCCGGGCGGCGGCCGACTCCCCTGCGCCGCAACGGACTCGGCGCGGCGCAGGCACGGCCGCCCGCCGCGGAAGCGTCCCCGTCACATACGGCCCTCGGGCAGCGACGGCGCCGTGCCCGCCTGCTCGGCCGTCCGGCGTGCCGCTGCTCCTCGGCGGAGCGGCGGCACGCCGGATTCCGCTCAGAGCGGCGGGAGTTGGGCGTCCGCGGCTTCGAGCAGCCGGGTGACGCGGACACCGAAGTCCAGGTCGCAGTCGTGCCGTTCGGGAGCCATCAGCGCGTCGATGGCCCGGCCGAAGGCGGCTTCGGCCGGCGCCTCGCGCTCCGGCATCCGCACGACCCCGGCGCTTCCGCGCAGCTCCGCGCTCACACCGGCCGCCGCGGGCGGTACCGAGTGGGTGACGGTGACCGTGCTGGAGGCCCCGTTCACGTGCCGCAGCACCAGGTGGACGGTGTCTCCGGGGCCCCTGACCGCTGTCACACCGCTCGGCTCGACCTCGCCGAGCGCGGGCAGGAGCACCGAGAGGGCGTGCGGACCGATGTCCCAGAGCGCGCCCTTCTCCTGCCGCCAGGGAGAGGCCGCGTACGGCGATTGGGAACCGCCGAAGACCGGCGAGTACCAGTCGGCACGACCGGCCGACCAGCCGCCGGTGACGCGCTGTTCGGCGATCCAGCGGGCGGTCTCGGGCGAGAAGCGCAGGGTGAAGAAGACCACCGAGCGGACCCCGGCACGTTCCGCCGCCGCGGCGAGGCGTTCGGCGGTGTCGCCGGTGGTGGCGACCGGCTTGTCCAGCAGGAGGTGGCAGCCGGCCTCGGCCGCCCGGATCGCCAACTCGGCCTGTACGTCGGGCGGGAGCGCCACGGCAACGGCGTCGCAGTCGGCCAGCAGCGCGTCGAGATCGCGGTGGGCGGTGGTGCGGTGCTCGGCGGCCAACTCCTGTGCCGCTTCGGGCCTGCGGCCCCAGACACCGACCAACTCGGCCCGCGGGTGCGCGGACAGCGCGACGGCGTGGGTGCGGCTCGCCCAGGGGCCCGTGCCCAGAAGTCCGAACCTCATGCGGACGCCTGGAGCTTGTGCGAGACGTACGTGGCCGGGTCGAGCTCGCTGACGTGCGCGGACAGATGGAGCCGCCGCCCGGGCCTGGCCGCGAGCCGCTCCTTGAGCGAGGCGAGTACGCCGGCGGCGAGTTCGGCCTTGGCCTCCCTGGTGCGGCCGGCGTGGATCGCGACGTCCACGTGCACCATGTCGACGTCCTCGTCGCCGTCCGCGATGACGCCGTCCTGGATTGGGCGCAGTACGGTCTTGCAGCCCGCGACCTGCGCGCCGACCGCCTTCTCGGTGATCCGGTGGAGATCGCGGCCGAGGGCCCTGCTGTCGAAAGTGCCGGTCAGTGGTGCGGAGTAGTCGACTGTCAGATGGGGCACGGCGACTCCCTGATGCGGTGGCGGGCTGTCCGCCTCTGGCGGTTCGCGCTCCAGGGTATGGCCCGATCGGCGGTGGCGCGGGGAGCGGTGCCGGTCCGCTGCTCCACGGACCGGCACCGCCCCGCCTCTCAGGAGCGTCCCGCGGAGTCCGGCGCCTCGTCCGGCACCTCGGAGCGGCCGGAATCACCGGCGGTGGCGAGCGTTTCGCCGTTCCCGCCCGCAGCGCCGCTCCCGCCCGCGGCGCCGTCGCCGTCGGGTCCGCCGGCGGGTCCGCCGTCACCGTCCGGGCCGCCGGACCCGCCGGACCCGCCGTCGCCGTCGGAGCGCGTGCGGGTGCGTGCGCGGAGCCCGAGTGCGGCGTCCAGCGCCAGGAAGGCCAGCAGGCTGATGCCGAGCAGCGGCATGAACCAGCCCACCAACGCGGTCACTCCCACCAGTGGCAGCCACCAGGTCACCGGCACCTGGCGCCAGGTGCCGCGCGGGTGTGCGCGGCCGAAGGCCAGACGCGGGCCGTCGGTGGGCCTGCGCTGCCACCACATGCGATAGCCGAGCACGATCATCGCGACCACCGAGAGAGCGAGCGCGAGGAGCATCAACTGGTTGGGCAGGCCGAAGAGTTGACCGTTGTGGAGACTGACGCCCCAGCTGCTGAGGGAGGCGAGCAGCGGGTAGTCGGCGAAGTCCAGGCGGTCGGTGAGTTCGCCGCTGGAGGCGTCGAGTGCGACCTGGTCCATGCGCTGCGGGAGTTGGGTGTCGATCTCCTTGACCACGTACGCGCCGGGAACACCGTCCTCGCCGACCGCCGGCGGCAGGATCTCCAGCGGGCCGGAGAGGCCGTGCTCGTCCTGGGCGATCTCCACGATCCGGTCGACGGCGAGGATCGGATGCTCGGAACCGTCACCGCCGCCCTCCCCGTGGCCCTCGTGGCCCTCGTGGCCCTCGTGACCCTCGTGACCGTCGCCGCCGGAGCCGCCGTGCTCCTCGTGTCCCGCACCCGGATCGGTGGAGATGACCGGTGTACCGCCGCCGACCTTCTCCCGCAGCTCGCTGATGTTCCCGCCGGCGTAGGCGGACCACGTCAGACCGGTGGCGGAGAGCATGATGACGCCGAGCGCCGCCCAGAGCCCGATCAGGCCGTGCAGCGAACGGGTGCGTCGCAGGCCGGTGGTGCCCTTCAGCCGTCGCTGGGAGCGCCTCCTGCCCAGCCACAGCAGCACACCGCCGAGCGCCACCACCCACAGCCAGCTGGCCGCCAACTCGCTGTAGAGGCGGCCGGTCTCGCCGAAGTGCAGCATGCGGTGCAGCTCGGACACCCAGGCGCGGTACGGCAGCGCGCCGGAGCTTCCGTAGCTGTCCAGCGCGCCGCGGACCTCGGCGGTGTAGGGGTCGACGAAGACGGCGAGCAGTCTGTTCTCGGCGGCGCTCGGGTCGTCCAGCATCACGCGGGTGGTGGCGCCGGGTTCGTCACCGGGGCGTACCGCGCTCAACTCCCCGTCGGGGTGGGCTCGTTGGGCCGCGGCGACCTGTTCGGAGAGCGGCAGCACCTGTTCGCCGACCGGAACGGTCAGCTCGTCGGAGTACAGGACCTTCTCCACCTGGTACGAGGTGGAGTAGAGCGCCCCGGTGAGCGCGGCGACCAGCAGGAAGGGTGCGATGAGCAGCCCGGCGTAGAAGTGCAGCCGCATCACCAGGGGGCGGATCGGCCGCAGGCCGGAGCGGCGGGGCGCGGCGGACTTCGGCCGGGAGGAGGGCGGCGGGGGGTCGGTCTCGACTTCTCGCGCAGGAGAGGATGAGGACATGTCTGGGTGTTCCCTTGTCAGTGGCGACGTTGGCCATGGGGGACGTCGGGAGTCACGAGCGGGCACCGGGCAGCCGTGCGGGCACGACTGCGCGCCGGGTCGGCGGGTGCGGGTGAACTCCTCGACGGCGCACGGCGGTTGCCGCACGCCCGGCACGGGGCGCGGGACCGTGCGGGCCTCTCGCAGGTTCAGACGAGGGCGACCGCCGGGAGGTCCCGCCGAGGGCGCGGCGGTGCGCGGCCGTGGCGCGAGTGGGCCAGCAGTACGGTCCGCGGCGCGGCCGGCGCGGCCACGGGCCGCGGCCCGGTGGCGGCCGACGGCTCCGGCGCCGGGGCGAGCAGCAGTACGAGCACGGTGTGCGCCCGGTCGCCCAGCAGTCGCAGCAGCGTGAAGAGCGCGGCCTCCCCACGCCACAGCCACAGGGCGCAGCCGAGCGCGGCCAGCAGGTGGACGGAGGTCATCGCGGGCGAGCCGTGCACGGCGCCGGCCAGCAGGGCGTCGGACCCGTCCTGCGCCGCGCCGTGGTGGCCGCCCGAGTGTCCGACGGTCGCGGCGGTGTGCGTGCCCGGGTGGCCGTGGCCGGCCGGGGGCGGATGCCCCGCGGCCGGGTGTGCCGCGGGCGGTGTCGGGGCGAGTCGCGCGAAGAGCAGATGCAGGCCGGCCTGGAGTACGAGCAGCGCGCCGCCGATCGCGTACGGGCCGCGCCGGCGGGAGACGCCCGCCCAGGCCAGCGCGCCCACTGCGACGCAGGCGGCCAGCAGCACCCAGGGCGGTACCGCCCGGCCCGAGACCGTCGCGTGGCCGGCACCGGCGAGTACCACGCACACGGCTGTGAACAGCGTGGCGCGTACGGCGCGGAGCGGCGCGGCTTTGGTCTGGACTATTCGGGGCGGCATGGTGGCGGAATCATGGCACGGTCATCGACTCGCGTCTGCGGTCGGTACAGGAATTTTTCCGCTCCGATTGGGTCGCCGCTCCGAGTTTATTCGCCAACAACCCCGCAGGCCAGGGACGTTGGCACGGCCCGGCCGGTCGACCGCCGACCGGCAGCCGACCGCGGCGGCCGTCGGGGTGTACCTGGGTGCACCCCGACCTCGGGTGGGAGACCCCGTGCCCCGCGGGCCCGCGGGCGGCAAGAATCAAGGGGCACACCACAGTGCGCACAAGGACCTTCAGCGCACACAAGGATCTTCGGGAGAGGCTGAGGCATGGACGGGACGACGGGGGTGCGGGGCGGAATGATCGCCGCCGTACGGGGATTCTGGTTGGGGCTCGTCGCGATGACGGCGGGCATCGTTCTGGGTTCGCTGTTGCTGGTCTCCCTGGCACTCGTGCCCGCCGCCGGCATCGGGCTGCTCACCACCCCGTACGCGGTGCTGGCGCTGCGGGCGTACGCGAACAAGCACCGTGAGCTGAACGGGGCGTGGGCCGGCATCCCGGTGAGCAGCGCGTACCACAGGCTTCCGACAGAGCGGGGGCTCTCCGGCCACTTCAAGCGGTTCCTCGCGCTGGTGCGCGACCCCTCCACCTGGCGCGATCTGCTCTGGGTCCATGTGGACGGCACCGCGGGCGCCGTGCTGGCGATCATCCCGCTGGGGATGATGGCGCAGGGCGTCTTCGGGGTGCTGCTGCTGTGGCTGTGGGACCCGATCACCTCGGGCGGCGCCGGCGACACCCACTGGTACCTGTTCGTACCGGTCGACTCCTTCTTCACCGCGCTGATCGCCGCCGCACTGGGCGTGCTGCAGCTCGTCGCCGGGCCGCTGCTGGCCCGACCGCTGATGCGGGTGCACGGCCGTCTGACCCACACGCTGCTCAGGCCGCCCCCCAAGGCCGCGCTGACCCGCAGGGTGAGCGAGCTGTACGAGACCCGGCACGACGCGGTCGACAGCTCGGCCGCCGAACTGCGGCGCATCGAACGCGACTTGCACGACGGCGCACAGGCCCGGCTGGTGGCCATGGGCATGTCCCTGGGCACCATCGAGGCACTGATCGAGAGCGACCCGGCGACCGCCAAGAGGCTGATCAGCCAGGCACGGGAGAACTCGGCCGAGGCGCTGACCGAACTGCGCGACCTGGTGCGCGGCATCCATCCGCCGGTGCTCGCCGAGCGCGGGCTGGGCGACGCGGTACGGGCCCTGGCGCTGCGGATGCCGCTCACGGTGGAGACGGACGTCCGGTTGCCGGACCGGTTCGAGGAGCCGGTGGAGTCCGCGGCGTACTTCGCCGTCAGCGAGGTGCTGACCAACGCGGCCAAGCACTCGGGCGCCGACCGGGTCTGGCTGGATGTGCACTACGAGCGGGACGCGCTGCGGATAGCGATCACCGATTCCGGCAGGGGCGGGGCGGATCCTGCCGGCGGCACCGGTCTGAGCGGTGTGGAGCGGCGGCTCGGCCCGTTCGACGGTGTGCTCGCGGTCAGCAGCCCGCCCGGCGGCCCGACCATGGTCACCATGGAGATCCCCTGCCGCCCGGTCGGCCCCTGACCCCGGTGGCTCGGGTCGCGCGCCCGAACCGTGGACGCGCGACCCGAGCCGTCCGGCCGCCTCCGTACGGCCGCCTCCGGAGCGCAGGTGTCCGCCCCGGCACTCCCGGACGTTCGACGGCCGGAGTCGGCCACGCTTCGGCCGACTGCGGTGCCGGGGCACCCTGTTGTAGTTTCGGGCGGGCGCCTCTCCCGACCCGCCCCTCCCGCTGGTGCCACTCCCTCTCGTCCCGCTCCCCCACCCCTTCGCTCCCCCGGAGAAACCGTGCGCGTCGTACTGGCCGAAGACCTCTTCCTCCTGCGCGACGGACTGGTGCGGATGCTGGAGGCGTTCGGCTTCGAGATCGCCGCCGCGGTGGAGAGCGGACCCGAACTGACCAAGGCGCTCGCCGAGTTGCGGCCGGACGTGGCGGTGGTCGACGTACGACTGCCGCCGACCTTCAGCGACGAGGGCCTGCAGTGCGCCCTGCGGGCCCGGCAGGAGCGGCCCGGGCTTCCGGTGCTGGTCCTCTCCCAGCACGTGGAGCAGCTGTACGCCTCGGAGTTGCTCGCCGACGGCAACGGCGGGGTCGGCTATCTGCTCAAGGACCGGGTCTTCGACGCCGAGCAGTTCATCGACGCGGTGCGGCGGGTGGCCGCGGGCGGCACAGCGATGGACCCGCAGGTCATCCAGCAGCTGCTGACGCGGCGCGAGCGCGACCGTCCGATGGCCGCACTGACACCGCGCGAGAAGGAGGTCATGGAGCTGGTGGCCCAGGGCCGTTCCAACGCGGCCATCGCCGAACGCCTGGTCGTGACCGAGCGGGCCATCGCCAAGCACACGGCGAACATCTTCCAGAAGCTCCAGCTGCCGCCCGCGGAGGACAGCAACCGCCGGGTGCTCGCCGTGCTCGCCTATCTGGACCACGGCAGCAACTGACACCCTGCCGCCGTCGCCGGACGGGTGCGACTCTCGCGAATCGGCGCGAACAAGCTTGTGCGGCGCGGCAGTTGTACGGACGAGGACGGGCCGCTGCGGGACAGGGCCCGGCGGACGGCGGCGCGGCCGGGCTGCGGGCGCGGACGGGTGCCGCAGGCGGTGAGCTGGGCAACGAGACCGGTGCACGGGCCGGTGCGCGGGCCGGTGCGCGGGCCGGTGAGGCTGCGCGGCGAGCGGTGTCGGCGCGGCAAGTGACCAACTGCGGATTCACTCGTTCTGCTCAATGTGGCCCCTTCAGACGTGACTTCCGACCGCGTGGACCGAGCAGCCGGTACAGCGCCGGACAACGACGAGCAGCAGCCCGGCGGCGCGGCACCGCCGGACCCGCGCGACCCCTGCGACCAGCCGACTCGGGCGTCGGGGTCCGGCCCGGTGCCCGTGGACCTGGCCGAGTCGGCGATCGTCGAGCACTATGCGCGGCTGGTGCGGCTCGCCCATCTGACGCTTCCCGCCTCGATGGGGCGCGAGCGCAGGGTGTTGACGGCGCACACGGTGGTGCAGCGCGCGCTGCCCAGGGGCCGCGCGGCCGACGATCCCCGGCTGCCGGCGCAGCGCGGACCCGGCGGCGGAGTCGCCGACGCGGGGTACGCATACGTACGGATGCGGGTGGTGCGCCGCGCGCTGGACGCCGAACTCCCCTGGCGGATCGGCCCGTTGCGGCTCGGCCGCGGTCCCAGGCCCCGGCTCGGCCTGCCGCGGGCGGCAGGGCTGCGGCTGCTGCCGCGGGTGTGCAGCGAGGACGAACTCGCCCTGGACCGCGCCCTGTCCGAGTGCTCGGGCGAGGGCCGGGCCGCCTTCGCACTCCGGGCGCTGGAGGGGCTGAGCGACGACGAGGTCTACGACCTGCTGGAAGCGCTCGGCGTCGGAGATCCGGACGACGCGCTGGACGAGGCGGACGAGGTGCCGCTGCCGGCCGGCAGCCGCGATGTGCCGCCGGCCGGCTGGGGGTTGGACCCCAGCGTGCTGCGGGCGCGTCCGACGGATCTGCTGCGCCGCCGCCAGCACGGCCGGGCCCTGGTCGTCGGGTTGGCGGCGCTCGCCGTGCTCGGAGTG
This sequence comes from Streptomyces sp. XM4193, assembly GCF_023072595.1. Classification (GTDB taxonomy): domain Bacteria; phylum Actinomycetota; class Actinomycetes; order Streptomycetales; family Streptomycetaceae; genus Streptomyces. The sequence goes on along the minus strand of NZ_JALLGK010000002.1, from coordinate 483,700 downwards.
CTGCTCGGACTGCCGGGCGAGGGCTGGGGCCCGAGTGGTGCCGCCGCACCCGCGTACGCCCAGAACCCGGCGGCCCAACAGGCTCTGGACCCCGAGAAGTTGGTGCGGGTCTCGGCGAACGCGTGGCGCAAGTCGGCCAGGACCGACTTCTCCGTCTGGCCCGCCCGCGGCGAACTCCTGGACGACACCGGCCTGTTGAGCCGTGCGCTCGCGGTCTGGGCCCGGCCCGGCCGGCAGGTCGAGGTCACCGCGACGCCCGGCACCCAGACCGGCCCGGCGGCCGGCCCCGCCCAGCTGCTCTACGCCGGCGAGGCGGACGGCGCCGCCCTGGTGCTGCTCCACGACGGACTGCGGCTGGTGCGGTACGCGGAGCCGGCGGGCGGTGAACAGGGCCCGGTGGGCCTGGACTTCGCCCGCACCGACGGCGCCGATCCGGCCGGCTCCTCGGCCGCGCTGCTGACCCGCAGCGACTCCAACTCCCGCTATCTCACCGCTCCGTGGGTGAGCAGGCTGAGCACGGTGGACCTGCTCGAGCCCGACGACACCGGCAAGGAGGTCGGACGCGGCAGCGACGGGGTGAGCGATCCGCTGCCGGCGCCGCCGCTGGGCACCGGCCGCTGCGAGAGCTGGCCGGCGCTGCGCGCACAGACCAAGGGCGAACGCCCGTACCTGCTCACGGATCTGGGGGAGATCGTCCCGGCCAGGCTCACCTTCGGCAAGCCGAGCACCTCTCCGGTCGACGCGCTCTCCGAGCCCGCTCGGCGGCTGCTCGCCGCCTCCGCCTGCCAACTGCCGGTGCTGAGCGGTTCGGGGGTGCGGTCGGTCAACTCCTGGCAGTTCGGCTCCCACCAGCTGCCCGAGAACGCCGGGGCCGCCTCCTGGGTGTGCACCAGGGCGGACACCTGGCGCGGCAGCCAGGGCCAGGCGTACGCGCAGTTCAGGGCCCCGGCGCCGGCCGGCACCCAGGCCGCGGTGGTCGGCCGGGCGAAGGGCGGCGCCGAGTGCGGAGCACGCGATCCGCGGGCGCTGGCCGGTGCGCTGTGGAAGTCGCCCGGAGGCACCTGGTACCTGCTGGCGGTGGGCAGCGACGGGGTCACCTCGATCACCGCCGACGGCGGCGTGCAGGCGCGCACGGAGGGGCGGCTGATGATGACGCCGGTCGAGCAGGGCGCGAAGGCGCAGCTGCGTGCGACGCTCGCGGACGGCGGGGAGCTGGGGCCGCTGAAGTGAGCGCGGCCGGTGCCCGGTTCGCGGTCCCGCGTCGGTCGACGCCGACACCGCGGACCGCGTGCACCTCGCGCGAGCGAGCGCACCCGCCCGGGGCCGGTGCACACACCCGTGACCCGGGCGGCTCCTCCGGGCCGACCGCACGACACAAGTGCTTGCATCATGCACCGAACTCCCGTGCGCACGACGCCCGTTGAGTCCGCACCGTTCCAACTCCGGGGATTCACCGGCAGGTTCTAAGGTGGACGGATGGCAACCGCGCTTCGACGCAGAATGGACACGGAGCAACGCCGACAGCAGCTCATCGCCGTGGCGCTCGAACTGTTCAGCACCCGCTCCCCCGACGACGTGTCCATCGACGACATCGCCACCGCTGCCGGGATCTCCCGGCCACTGGTCTACCACTACTTCCCCGGCAAACACAGCCTGTACGAGGCCGCGGTGCAGGTCGCGGCCGACGAGCTGACCGCGCTCTTCGCCGAACCGGCCGAAGGGCCGCTGACGGACCGTCTGGACCGGGTGCTGAACCGCTACTTCGACTTCGTCCAGGAGCACGGTCCGAGCTTCTGCGCCCTGCTGCGCGGTGGCACCGCCGGCGGCGTCGGCCCCGGGGCGGCCCGCGCGGGTGCCGCGCTGGAGGGCGTGCGGGAGAAGGCGTACGAGCAGATGCGCCGGCACCTGCGGCTGGAGGACCCCGGGCCGAGACTGAGGCTGCTGCTCACCTCGTGGGTCCAGCTGGTCGAGACGGCGGCGTTCAGCTGGGTCACCGAACGCGCCGTCCCGCGCGAGGAGTTGGTGCCCCGCCTGGTGCACGACCTCGTCGCGCTCACCGCGGTGACCGCGGCCCACGACGAGCAGACGGCGAGGATGCTGCGCACCCTGGTGGCGGGCGAGGGCCCCGACGGCCCGCTGGCCACCCTGGTGGCGCGGCTGACCGGTGTCGCGGCCGGACCGCCCGTCGACGCCCCCGGCACGACGGCTCTCACGCCGGCGCCCTGACCCGGCCCACCCGCGGGCGCGACCGCAACCGCCCCGCGGAGCGGCCGCGTCAGCCCTGGGGTGCGGCTTCGCAGGGCGCCCCGGAACAGACGTCCACGATCCTCCCGGTGCGCAGGAACTCGCCGGTCTGGGCGCGGGCGGCCTTGTCGTTGCGGGGGTCGCCGTGCGGGTCGGCGCCCTCGCCGGGCGCGGTGTTGGTCAGCGGCTGGTAGGGCGCACCGCTGTCCCAGACGACCATCGCCGAGCCGGTCGCGGCGGGGTACTCCAGCGGCTCGATCGCCCAGTACGGCTCCTTGTCCGGGTTGCGGCCGTCCGCGACGGTCGGCCGGTGGATCCTCGCCCCGACGGTCCGGGCCTGGACCTCGGCGGCGGTCGGCGAGACCTGGTGGTCACCGAAGGCGACGTGCATCAGCACCCGGTGCTCGGGGGTGCCCGGCAGCGGGTCGTCGGTCAGGTGCTGGGCGTATCCGTTGGTCTCGCCGCGGTCCCAGAGCATCTGGATGAGTGCCAGGTTGACCTGCTGGTCGAGCTTGTCCGGGTAGGCGGTGTCCACGATCTGCTCGAAGGGCGCCCAGTTGCTGCTGCGGTTGAGGAGCGTGGAGAAGTTCATGCCGGGGACTCCGAGCGCCGAGCGTTCGACCTCGGTGGAGACGGCGGTCAGCGCGCCTCCGATGATGCCGCCCTGGCTGTTGCCGTAGTAGGCGAGATCCGCGTCGGCGTCGAGCACCGAGGTGCCGGAGTCGTTGCGGAACGCCTCGTCGGAGGCGAATCCGTCCTTGTGCGTGAGCAGCCTGCCGAGCCACAGGCCGTTCAGGATGCCCTGCTGGAGCCGGTCCGGCACCGCCGGGAACTTGCCGAGGTCCTGGAGGGTTTCGGCGACGAACGAGAGGTCGTCGGAGGACATCCCGGCCCATTTGGTGGCGCAGAACGCCAGGTTGTGCTCGGCGGCCATCGCGGTGATGCTGCCGGAGCCGACCTCGCCCTCGGCCCCGAGCAGTCCGTGACCGTAGAGCGCGGGCACCGCGGGGTCCTGGAGGGCCTTGCGCGGGATCTCGCACTGGAAGGAGGCGATCTGCTTGTTGCCCTCGGTGCGCCGCGGCAGACCGTTTTCGTCGTACTCGAAGCCCGCACCGGGCGGTCCGCCGGGCCGGTCGAGGTAGCTGGGGATGTTGAAGACTCCGCGCACGGAACGCGCGATCGGGTCGTCCGCCGGGTTCTCGGTCACCTCTCCGACCACGAACTCGGGTGCCGCGTCGCCGAGTTGCCCGAAGGAGTCGTCACGCAGATGCAGCATGCGCTCACTCAGGGAGCGGGTGCTGGCCACGGTGAAGTCCCAGGCGAGGTAGGTGTGCTCGGTCTTGACCCCGGCCTTCTCCAACCCCTCGAAGGCGGGCGCCAGTTGGCGGGCACGCTCACGGAGCGCCGCCCGGTCGGCGCTCTCGGCCCCACCGTCGTGCTTGCCCGCACGGAGATCGGCGAATGCCGCGGGCGCCTCGATCGGCTTGCCGTCGGCGTCCTTGAGGTCGCGCAGCGCGACGGCGTAGTCGTGGCCCGCGATCAGGTTCCGGGCGGGTCGGACGATCAGTGCCTGTCGGTTCGGATCGGGGGCGTTCGCGTCCAACTCGGCCCAGTACGGCCAGCGTTCGCCGGTGGTGAGGTCCAGCAGCACGATCGGCGCGTCCTCCTCCAGCGAGCTGCCGATGTCGGTGATCGGCGCCGCGCCGGTGCGCTCCAGATCGAGGCCGGGAACGCGGGCCAGCAGCATGGAGCCCGGCGAGAAGCCGTCGCTGCGGTTCCACTCGGTCGGATCGATCGCCGTGCCCCGGACGTTGCGGGGCATCGACGCCGGGTCGAAGTCCACCCGCCGCCCGGTGTCGGTCGAACTGTCCTTCCTGGTGTGCCAGTTGCTGGGGAACGGCAGCAGGCAGGCGGCCGGGTCGATCGGGTCGCAGCCCTGGGCCGACGTGTTCGGCTGAGTGACCGGTTCCGGTGCCGCACGGGCCGACGCTCCCGGAACGAGCAGCGTCGCCCCCAGCGTCGCCGCAAGTGCCACCGCGCCCATGACCGAACTCGCTCGAGTCGCTCGCATGCGCTCACTTATCCCGCGCGCGGCCGCTCTTGTCTACGCACCGGGGTGACAAGGTTGCTGCGGGTGATCACCACTGCGGCCCCGAGTGCGCAACGGGCCGCCGTACGCACGGAGTCGGTGCTCCGGGCGTACGGCGGCCACGGGCTCGCGGCGGGGGCTGCGCGCGAAGCGGGCCCGCCGGGACGAGGTGCCGGGTCAGCCCCGGCCGTCGAAGACCGCCACCGAGCGGCCCGGCACGGTGAAGGTGCCGCTGCCGGAGTCGAACGAGGCGGACTTGATCCGCTCGTCGGCGCCGCCGGCCTGCACCCGGTGCAGCGCGTACGATCCGCCCCGCGCCTGCGCCACGGTCTGCTCGGCGGTCTCGGGGGTCGCGTTGAAGACGACCAGCAGCTCGCCCAGCCGCATGGTCACCACCCCCGGCGTCTCCTCTGTGCCGGACAGCGGGAAGCTCAGCTCGCGCTGGACGTCCGCGGTGCTCGGCTGGGAGAAGGCCGGCTCGGTGGTGCGGATGGTGAGCAGGTCGCGGTAGGCGGCCGAGGCTCCGTCGATCTCCGCGCAGCCCGGCCGCAGTTGCGGCAGCTTCAGCAGCGGCGCGGCGTACGGCCAGTACTGCTCGTTGTCCCATGCGGGCGGAAGGCCGCGGCCGAAGCCGTTGCCCGCGGAGCAGTCCCAGTTGACGGTGTTGTACCAGTCACCGGAGTTGTAGGAGTTGCGATCCAGCGACTTCGAGCGCAGCAGGTCGGTGCCCGCCTGGCTGAGCGCCGGGCCCTGGGAGAGGGCCGCGGTGGCCATGGCCAGGACCTGCATCCTGGCCCGGTCGGCCGCCGAGGTGCCGGTCGGCAGCTTGTAGGCGAGGGCGTCGTAGAGGGACTCGTTGTCGTGGGCGTCGGCGTAGGCGAGGGCCTCGCCGGGCGCTGCCGCGTAGCCGGCCGGCGAGCCGTTGTAGTCGACCTCCGAGCCCTTGACCTGCCGCCCCGCGGTGTCGGTGAAGGTGTAGTCGGCGAGACCGCCGGTGAGCCCCACCTTCAGCAGGTCCTGGTAGTGCAGCAGTCGGGCCCGCTGCTCGTCCCGACTGCCGTTGTCGGCTGTGTCGTTGGGGTCGGTGTAGAGACCGGAGGCGAAACCCTGGACGCCCGGTTCCTCGTCGAAGGGGCCACCGCCGCGAACGGCGTCGCGCGCACGGTCGCTGAAGGTCGCGATGCCGGTGCCCGCCATGTTGGCCTGGGAGGCCTGCTCGAAGCGTGCGTCGTCCGCGATCTCGCCGAAGTTCCAGCCCTCGCCGTACAGGAGGATCCGCTTGCCGTCGACGCCGTCCTTCTCCGGGGTCAGCTCGTCCAGCGCCTCGCGGACCGCGAGGATGTTCTCCTTCGGGTGGTGGGCCATGAGGTCGAAGCGGAATCCGTCGATCTTGTACTGCTTCGCCCAGGTGACCACCGAGTCGACGACCAGCCTTCCCATCATGGTGTGCTCGGGCGCGGTGCCGGGGCAGCAGGTGGAGTCGGCGACGGCGCCGTCCTCCATCAGCCGCTGGTAGTAGCCGGGCACGATGCGGTCCAGCACCGACTTCTCGTCCTGGCCGGCCGCGTAGGTGTGGTTGTAGACCACGTCCTGGACGACCCGCAGTCCGCTGTCGTTGAGCGCGCGGACCATCTGCCGGTACTCGTGGGTGCGGCCGGGCCCCTCGGGGTCGGTGGCGTAGGAGCCCTCGGGCACGGTGTAGTGCAGCGGGTCGTAGCCCCAGTTGTACGCGTCCTCGTCGCGCACCGCGCCCACGCACTTCTGCTGCTCGGGCGAGTCGGCCGGCAGCGAGGCGAGATCGCAGTCGGGCACCGCCTGGTCCTCGGTGCGCTCCGGCGTGGTGGCCAGATCGTAGGTCGGCAGCAGATGGACGTGGGAGGTGCCGGCGTCGGCCAGCTTCCGCAGATGCCGGCTGCCGTCGCTGTCCTGCTCGGTGAAGGCGAGGTAGCGGCCGGTGTGCTCGGCGGTCGGGTCGGCGACGGAGAAGTCGCGTACGTGCAGCTCCTGGATCTGTGCGTCGCGCGGCTGCGTCGCCGGCGGCTTGGAGTAGGAGTCCCAGCCCGGCGGGGCGAGTTCGGGGTCGTCGAGGTCGACGACGAGGGAGGACTCGGAGTCGGCGGTGAGCGCGGTGGCGTACGGGTCGGTGACGCTGTTGGTGACCATCTCGCCGACGGTGGGCGCCCAGACCTTCACCCGGTAGCGGTAGGGCTTGCCGAGCCAGTCCCGCTCGCCGGAGGCACGCCACACACCGGTGGTGTCGTCGCGCTCCATCGTGCGCTGTTCGCCGTCGAGTTCGAGCTCCACGCTCTGCGCGGTCGGCGCCCACACCGAGAGACTGGGGGTGCCGTCCTCGGCGAACACCGGCCCCAGCTCGGCCTCTTGGGCCGCGCTGCCGTAGAGGTCGTCCAGAACTCCCGGGATCTGTACGCCGCTTGCGGCGGTGAGCGCGCCGTCGCCGTCGCGCTGGGTGGCGACGAGCTGGCCGCGGGTCGCTTCGGCGACACGGTCCCGGTCGTCCTCGGCGATCGAGTACGCGGCGTGCCCCGCGAGGTGCGGGAAGGCGGCGCGCTGCTCGTCGGTGAGGCCGCCTTCGACCTTGGCGAGCTTCAACTCGTGCGGCGCGCCGGAGAGTTCGCCGTCGACGAGCTCGGCGCCGCCGTCCGGGGCGTAGTGCAGTCCGGCGGAGGAGACGCCCTCGTCCGACGGCCACACCACGGTGTTCCGGTCGATCCACAGGGCCCGCGACTGCGACAGGTCCAGGGCTGCGGAGGTGGGCGGTTCGGCCTGCGCGGCGGCAGGGCCGAGCGTCGCCAGCAGCCCGGCCGCCAGCACGGCGGACAGCGCGCGGCGCGCGGATTTGGGGAGCACGAGAGGGTTCTCCGTTCGCGGGAGCGGGGTGGCGACGGGAAGCGCAGGGGGCGCGGCCGAGCCGGTGGCGGGGGTGGAGGTGGGGACGGGGGTGCGAGGCGGGGACGGGGGTGCGAGGCGGGGTGGGTGCGGGGCGGGAGGGGTGTGGGCGAGAGGTGGCGAGGCGTGTCGTGGTGCCGACGGGTGCGGCGGGCCCGGCCGGGTGGCAGGGCCCGCCGCGGAGCGGCTACCCGCGACCGCTGCCGCAGTCGGTGGCGTCCGCGTGCAGGGCGAGCGCCGTACCGGCGGGCAGCTCCACCTGAACCGAACCGCCGCTCACCGAGACGGAGTTGCCGCTCTGGACATCGCAGTAGTCACCGTCGGGCAGCGAGGTCGCGACGGACTCGCTGACCTGGCCACCGCCATTGTTCAGCGCCACGAAACCCTTGTCGCCGCGGCTGAAGGCGATGGCGTCGCCCCCGTTGTCCCACCACTGCTCCAGGCCGGCGTCGCCGACCGCGTTGCGGAAGCCGACCATCGAGGAGATCTCGCGCCACTCGTGCTCGCAGTTCCAGGCCTCCTGGTCGCAGGCCGCGGCGCCGCCGGAGGGCGGACCGGCGTCCTTGTCGTCGAACCGGTAGCCGGAGTGGACGTCCGGGCTGCCGTAGGGGTGGGCGAGCATGAAGACGTGCGCCAGGGTGTAGGAGGCGTTGTCCCGGTAGTTCAGGGTGTCGCCCACCCGCTCGGTGTCGTGGTTGGCGACGAAGACGGCCGAGTTGCCGCCGTCCATGAAGCCCTCGCCGAAGTTCTGCAGACCGGCCAGGCCCCCGCCCTGGAACGCGGACTTCAGACCGCGCGCGTAGCGGAACTCCTGCACATCACCGTTCTGGAGGTACTCGCCGGGGTCGACCGCCTCGCCCGCGCCGTGGATGGCCTCCTGCTTCCAGTAGGCGTTCGGATCGTCCAGCTTGGCCTTGATCGCGGCGAGGTCGTCGGTGGGCATGTGCTTGGCGGCGTCGATCCGGAAGCCCTCGACGCCCATGGAGCTGAGGTCGTTGAGGTAGTCGGCGATCCGCTGCTGCACCTGCTCGCTGCCGGTTCGCAGATCGGAGAGGCCCACGAGCTCGCAGCCCTGCACCTGGCCGCGGTCGCCGTAGTCCTCGATGTCCCGGCGGCACTCGTTGAAGTCGGAGTCGCCCCAACCGGCCTTCGGGTAGCTGTACTTGGTGTACTCGGATCCGCCGGTGCCGGTGCCCTCGCCCGCGCTCATGTGGTTGATGACCGCGTCCGCGACGACCTTCACCCCGGCGCCGTTGCAGGTCTCGACCATGCTCTCGAACTGCGCGCGGTCGCCCAGGCGTCCGGCGATGTCGTAGCTCACGGGCTGGTACTGGGTCCACCACTGCTCGCCGGTGATGTGCTCCTGCGGCGGCGAGGTCTGGACATAGCCGTAGCCGGCCGGTCCCAGGGTGTCGGTGCACGCCTTCGCGATGGCGTCGAACTTCCACGAGAACATCACCGCGGTGACGTCCCGTTCCGAGGGCGGTGCGGCCTGGGACTGCGGTACGGCGAACAGGGCGCCGACGACTCCGGCGCTCAGAGCGGCGCCCACGGCGGTGGCCTTCCTCGCGCGCGAGGACCACGACAACCGGGACGGCCAGGACAGCCTGCGGGTTCTCCGACTCACGATGCCTCCAGCTCGATGGGGGGAATACTGCTGCTGAAGCGTCCGCGGGCAACGCTCGGCGCCCGCGGGGCAGTTGCTGCGGTGGGGGTGCTCGGGACTGCGGATGAGGGGGTGAGCGCCCGGGGGCGTACGCCTCGGTCTGCTGCGCGGCCGGCGGCGTACGGGAGGGCCGCCACTTGCCTGCAAGAAATTGTGCAAGTCCCTGGAAGCTCTTCCGAAACCCGACCGTAGAAGCCCCGCCAAGCACCGTCAAGGCTTTGGACACAGAGACGGCAAGCGCCAACGGCCGTTCCGGCGCGGGCTTCTGCAAGGGTTTGCAGACTCGGCACGCAGCTCCCCGACCGAGCCGCCGCCGACCCGGCCCCGGCTCCGCCGTCGACCCGGCCCGACCCGGCGCCGCCGCCAACCCGACCCGGCGCCTCAGCGGGACAGCCGGAGCGGGGCGCCGTCGCGGAATAGCGGGCGGCACCGGGCGGTTGGGACCACCGTCGGCACCGACGCGCCGGAGCCGGCCGAGACGGCACACCCCCAACTCCGCAAGGGAGTCAGCGAGCCATGTCCACGATCGACACCGCTTCCGACACCACGACGCCCGCCCCCGCCTCCGTCAGCCTCTCCGATATGGTCCGCCCGGTGACCGTCGCAGGACTGGAGCTGTCGAGCCCGTTCGTGATGGCGCCCATGACCCGCAACTTCTCGCCGGGCGGCGTGCCGACCGAGGAGGTCGCGGCCTACTACCGTCGCCGGGCCGAGCACAAGGTGGGCCTGATCCTCACCGAGGGCGTCTTCCCGGACCACCCGAGCGCGGGGGACGCACCCGCGGTGCCCCGCCTCGCCCCCTGGTCCGCGGACGGCTGGCGGCGGGTGGTCGAGGAGGTGCACGCGGCGGGCGGCAAGATCTTCCCGCAGCTCTGGCACATGGGCGGGAACCAGCCGATCGAAGCTGCCGGCCCGGTCGTCACCCCTTCGGGGATCGACGGCAGCGCCCGCCGTCGCGGCGAGGCGCTGACGACGCCGGAGATCGACGAACTGGTGCAGCGCTACGCCGACTCCGCCCGCCTGGCGTACGAGCTGGGCTTCGACGGCGTGGAGATCCACTCCGCCCACGGCTATCTGCTGGACGCCTTCCTCTGGGAGGTCACCAACCGGCGCCGCGACGAGTACGGCAAGGACCTGGCCGGCCGCACCCGGCTGACCGCCGAAGTGATCGCCGCGGTACGGGCCGCCACCTCCCCCGACTTCCCCATATCCGTGCGGTTCTCGCAGTGGAAGGGCGAGGACTACGGCGCCCGCGTCTCGCACTCCCCCGCGGAGCTGGAGGCGCTGCTCACCCCGTTCGTGGAGGCGGGGGCGACGATTCTGCACCCCTCCACCCGCCGCCACTGGGAGCCCGGCTTCGAGGGCTCGGAGCTGAGCCTGGCCGGCTGGACGAAGAAGCTGACCGGGCTGCCCACGATCGTGGTGGGTTCGGTCGGGTTGAACACCCCCTTCCTGGAGCGGGGCGAGGTCGGCACCGCCGACGTGGGCCCGCTGCTGGAGCGCTACGAGGGCGGCGAGTTCGACCTGATAGCCGTCGGCCGGGCGCTGTTGGCCAACCCCGACTGGATCACCAAGACGGCCGCGGGCCGCTTCGACGAGCTGACGCCGTGGGCGAAGGGCGTGGACGCCAAGCTCTGGTGACCCCCGCAGCCACCGCCCCGGGTACGCGTTCGGCATCCACCGACCCGCGCCCGGGGCGGTCGCACGTGGTCAACCGGCCGCCCCCGCACGCCCGTTGGGGCTCGGCCGTCCCGCTCCGGGCGGCCGGGGCCTCGAGCCGCCCCGCGCCGCGGAGTCGCGCCGTACGACGCCCGGCCCGTACGACGCCCTGGTCCGTACGACGCCCGGCCCGTACGACGCCCGGCCCGTACGACGCCGGGCCCGTACGACGCCCTGGTCCGTACGACGCCCTCGTCCGCCGACAGCCCCTCGACCCTGCGGGCCCTCAGACTTCCGAGGTACCGGAACCCGGCCGACGACCCCACTCTGTACTCAGAGGTTCGGACTACCGACCGGACCCGGCAGGGCTTGAGGGGGGACCGTGCCGATGTTTCGAGAGCCGCGACGAGCGCCGCGGGGCTCACGGGGGCCGAAGCGAGGAAGCGGCGTCGCCGTACTGGCGGTGGCACTGGCCGGAACGCTGCTTGCCGGATGCAGCGACGGCTCCGAAGCGCCCGAAGAGTCGTCGCTGCCGGGCGAGGGCGCGTCCCGAGGCGGGAAGCAGGCCGCGCCGCTCACCGAGGCGCAGCTGCACCGGGTCGACTCGGCGGAGCAGCGGCTGATCAGAGCCTGCATGAAGAAGGCCGGCTACCGCTACTGGATCTCCGACAGCCTCACCACGGACGAACGCCGTTCCGTCGGCTACGTGTTGGACGACGTCGACTGGGCCCGCGAGCACGGCTACGGCGGCCGTATCCAGCGGAAGGTCGAGAAGGAACGAGCCGAGGACCCGAACATCGCCTACACCGCGCAGCTCTCCCCCTCACGACGACAGGGCTACGACCGTGCCCTGGCCGGCGGGCAGCGCAGCAGCGACGATCTGACCGCCGAGCTGCCGGGCGGCGGAGAGGTGGCCCGCCCCTCGCGCGGCTGCATGGCACAGGCTCAGCATGAGCTCTACGGCGATCTGCCGACCTGGTTCCGCGTCTCGACGATCGCCGACAACCTGACCACGTTGTACGTCGACCGCCTCAAGCGCGACGCCCGGTTCACCGGAGCGGTCGGCAGATGGGCGGACTGCATGAAGGAGCGCGGCCACGACTACCGCTCTCCCGACCGCCTTCGCGCCCAACTCCCGGACCTGACCGAAGGGTTGGACGCGAAGAAGGCACACCGCGTCGAGGTGCGGCTGGCGGTCGACGAGGCGCAGTGCGCAGACAGCAGCACGCTGGGGCGGACCGCCCGCGAGCTGGAGCGCCGCTATCGGGCGAAGGCCGTGGACGACCGCTACTCCGACGAGATCCGCCGCCATCGCAGGATGCAGCAGGCCGCCGTGCACAACGCCCGCGCCCTGACGAACAACGAACGACAAACGGCTGACGGCTGACGCCGCGACGCCGAAACCCTTCCACACCCCCCACTCACAGCTCCGTGGCCGTGCGCCACGGTCGGGCCGCAACGGGCCCGGGACCGCCCGAACACCTTCGGGGACCACCGCAGTACAGCAAGAGCAGTCGACCAAGAGCACAGTCCAAGAGGGGAACACCACCATGCGCAAGACTTTCGGAACGCTTGCAGTTCTCGGCCTCGCCGGGGCCGGAGCGCTCGTGCCGCTCTCCGGGGCCCAGGCCGCCCCCGCTCCCGCGAAGGCCCCGTCGGCCGCCGCACCCGCCTCCGCCGCCTGCGACACCGCTTACCGCAACGCGGCCTGGGGCTACATGTACAACTACGCCAACTTCCACTGCGGTTCCTACCTCGGCCGCACCAAGGGTGACGGCAACGGTTGGAGCACCAAGATGCGGACCACCTCCTCGGTGGTGAACAAGGGCACGTACTCCAACGGCTACAACGTGATCAAGTTCTACAGCGGCGCCAACTACACAGGTGGCCACTCCTGCCTCAAGCAGTCCGAGTACTACGTGGACAACCTGAGCCGGAACACCTTCACCAACGGCACCAACGTCAACAACAACATCAAGTCCCACAAGTGGGTGCGGACGGCCTCCTGCAGCAAGTTCATGAGCTGACCCGCCACCCGCACCGCCAACAGCGCGTCGCCCCTCGCCCGCGGAGCCGCCGCCCCGACCAGGCGGTGACACCTCCGGACCGGCACCGGCGCGACGCAGGGCACGCACCGACCCTCCTCGGTGCGTGCCCGCACGCATGTCACGGCTCCGGCGCCGGACCGCCCCGGAAGCGCGAACCCGGCGCTCCCGGCGCCCCGGCGCACTTCCCGCGCCCGCTTCGACGGACTACCGCGCCGCCGCCGTGGAGGCGCGCACCACCAGCTCCGGTTGGAAGACGAACTCCGCGTGCGGCACCGGCGATCCGCCGATCTCCTCCAGCAGCGTCTGCACCGCGGCGTTGGCCATCGCCCGTACGGGCTGACGCACCGTGGTGAGCGGCGGATCGGTGAAGGCGATCAGTTCGGAGTCGTCGTAGCCGACCACCGACAGCCGGCGCGGTACGTCCAGTCCCCGCTCCCGCGCGGCCCGCACCACTCCCAGCGCCATCAGGTCGCTGCCGCAGACGATGCCGGTGCAGCCGGCGTCCAGGAGAGCGCCGGCGGCGGCGTGGCCGCCCTCGACGGTGAACAGCGTGTGCCGCACCTCCCCCTGGGCACCCGTCTCCTCCAACGCCCGTGCGAACCCCTCGGCCTTGCGGGCTGCGGGCACGAACCGGGCCGGGCCGACCGCCAGTCCGATGCGCTGGTGCCCCAGATCGGTCAGATGCCTCACCGCGATCCGGGCCGCGGCCCGGTCGTCGGGCGAGACGAACGGCGCGGCGACCGCCTCGTTGTACCCGTTGACCAGCACGAACGGTACGCCGCGACCGGCCAGCCGGTCGTAGCGCGCGGGGTCGCTGGAGAGGTCGGCGTGCAGTCCGGAGAGGAAGATGATGCCGGTGACGCCGCGTTCCACGAGCTGGTCGACCAGCTCGTCCTCGGTGGCGCCGCCGGGCATCTGGGTGCCGAGCACCGGCGTGTACCCGTAGCCCGAGAGCGACTGCTCGATGACCTGGGCGAAGGCGGGGAAGATCGGGTTGGTGAGCTCGGGGATGACCAACCCGACCAGTCCCGCGCTGCGTTGGCGCAGCCGTACGGGACGGTCGTAGCCGAGCACGTCGAGCGCTGCCAGGACCTTCTGCCGGGTGGCGGAGGCGACCCCCGCCTTGCCGTTGAGGACGCGGCTGACCGTCGCCTCGCTCACCGATGCCTGGGCCGCGATGTCGGCGAGGCGGGCGGTCGACACACCGCGCCCGGACACGGCGGGTGCCGGGTCCGGGACGCGGTCGGTGTCGAGCGAGGTCATACGGTCCACCAGACGACCGTGTCGGCGGGCAGCAGGCCGTCGGCGTCGGCGAAGGGGCCGCTGGCCAGCAGGGTGCGCCGCTCGGGCGGGAGCCCGTCCACCGTGCTCAACGGCACTGCCGCGCCGGTGGTGTTGGCCGCGCAGAGGAAGGCGCCGCGCCGCAGGGCGAGCACGCCCTCGGGCGCTGCCAGCCACTGGACCGCGTCGCCCGCACCGAGGTCGGGGTGGTCGCGGCGGATGGTGAGCGCCGCGCGGTAGAGCTCCAGGGTGGAGTCCGGATCGCCCTGCTGGGCCTCGACGCTCAACTCGCCCCAGCCCTCGGGCTGCGGCAGCCAGCTGCCGCCCTCGCCGAAGCCGTGCGAGCTGCCCCCGACCGTCCACGGCAGCGGCACCCGGCAGCCGTCGCGCAGCCCGTCCTGGCCGTTGTCCTTGAAGAACGAGGGGTCCTGGCGCACCTCGTCTGGCAGGTCGAGGACCTCGGGCAGTCCGAGCTCCTCGCCCTGGTAGACGTACGCCGAGCCGGGCAGCGCCAGCATCAGCAGCGACGCGGCGCGGGCGCGGGCGAGACCGCCGAAGCGGGTGCGGTGGCGCACCACGTCGTGGTTGGAGAGCACCCAGGTCGTGGGCGCCCCGACCGTGCGCATGGAGTCCAGCGACTCGTCGACGGTCGCGCGCAGCGCCGCGGCGTCCCAGTCGGTGCCCAGGTAGTGGAAGTTGAACGCCTGGTGGAGCTCGTCGGGGCGCAGGTAGAGGGCGGTGCGGTCGGCGCTGGGAGTCCACGCCTCGGCGACGCCGATGCGCCCGCCGCCGTACTCCTCCAGCACGGTGCGCCAGGAGCGGTAGATCTCGTGGACGCCGTCCTGGTCGAAGAAGGGCAGGACCTGGTTGCCGAGCAGCCTGAGCTGTTCGCCGCGACCCATGTCGGGCAGGCCCTCGGCCTTGACCATGCCGTGGGCGACGTCGATGCGGAAGCCGTCCACGCCCATGTCGAGCCAGAAGCGCAGCACCGAGCGGAACTCGTCGTGGACGGCGGGGTGGTCCCAGTTGAAGTCGGGCTGCTCGGGCGCGAAGAGGTGGAGGTACCAGTCACCGGGTGTGCCGTCGGGATCGGTGGTGCGGGTCCAGGCGGGGCCGCCGAAGATGGACTCCCAGTCGTTGGGCGGGAGTTCGCCGCCGGGTCCCTTGCCGGTGCGGAAGTGGTAGCGGTCCCGCAGCGGGGAGCCGGGCCCCTCGCGCAGCGCCTGCCGGAACCACTGGTGCTGGTCGGAGGAGTGGTTGGGGACGAGGTCGACGATGATCTTCAGGCCGAGGCCGTGGGCGTCGTCGATCAGCGCGTCGGCGTCGGCGAGGTCGCCGAACATCGGGTCGATGGCGCGGTAGTCGGCGACGTCGTACCCCGCGTCCGCCTGCGGCGAGGCGTAGAACGGGCTCAACCAGACGGCGTCGACGCCGAGTTCGGCCAGATGCGGCAACCGCCGGCGGACACCGGCGAGGTCGCCCATTCCGTCGCCGTTGCCGTCGGCGAAGGATCGCGGATAGACCTGGTAGATGACGGCGTCGCGCCACCATTGCGGCACACCGCCCGCGGCGGGGTTCGAGGCGGACGTCGCGGCGGGCTCCGCCGTGGTGGTCGCGGCGTTCGCTGCGGGGGTGGCCGGTGCGGCAAGGTGCTGGGTCATGGCATCCCTGGAGAGTGTGGTGTCGGCAAGGTGCGGCGCGCCGGCCGCCGGTGAGGCGGCGCGGTCAGTTCGGGACTGTTCGGGGCCGGACGGGTCTCGGCCGGATCGGTCCGCTCACGACTTCACCGCCCCGGCGGTCATTCCGGAGACCAGGTAGCGCTGGGCGAAACCGAAGACGATCCCCGCGGGTACGGCGATGATCACGGCCGCCGCGGTCATCGAACCCCAGTCGGCGGAGTACTGGTTGACGAACGTCTGGAGTCCGCCCGCGAGGGTGAGGTTCTCCTCGCCGGTCATGAACGCGGTCGCGTAGGCGACCTCCGCCCAGGCGGTGACGAAGGTGTAGAAGCCGGTCACCGCGAGACCCGGCTTGGCCAGCGGCATGATCAGCCGCCAGAACGTGCCGAACGGGCTGAGGCCGTCGACCCGCCCGGACTCGTCGATGGAGACCGGGATGGTGTCGAAGAAGCCCTTCATCATCCAGGCGCAGAACGGCACCGCGATCGTCAGATAGGTGATGATCAGTCCGACCGGCTGGTTGAGCAGGCCGAACTGCGCCATCAGGTTGTACAGCGGCACGATCAGCACCGCCATCGGGAACATCTGGGTGATGAGCAGCGTCCACATCAGCGGACGCATCCCGGGGAAGCGGAAGCGGCTGAGCGCGTAGCCGGTGGTCGAGGAGATCAGCACACCGATGACGGTGGTGCCGAGGACGACCAGCAGGGAGTTGCCGAACCAGTCCAGGAAGTGGGTGTCGGCGATGACGTGGCTGTAGTTGTCGAAGGTGAAGTTCCGCACCAGGTCGAGCGTGAAGGCGTCCGAGTTCGGCTTGAACGAGGTCACCAGCAGCCACAGCGGCGGGAAGACCGCGATGAACGCCGCCAGCAGCAGGCCGCCGTGGAGCCCGAAGGACGCCAGCGGGCCGCGCCGGTGCCGTCGGCCGGACTCCGCGGGACGGGCGGGCCTCTTCTGCTTCCCGCTCGTGCCGGTTGCGACGCTCCGGGCGCTGTCGCCGCGGTCGGTGCTCGTGGCGCGGCCGGTGGTCGAATCGGTGCTGGTATGTGGGGTGTTCATGGTGCTCACCACACCTCTCCCTGCTTGCGGAGGACACGGCGGTAGACCACGGCGAAGGCCGACAGCAGCAGCAGGATGATGACACCCCAGGCGGCCGAGGTCGCGAAGTCGCGCGGGCTCTCGAGGAAGGCGAGGCGGAACGCGTAGGTCACCAGGATCTCCGAGGAGTCGCCCGGCCCGCCCCTGGTGAGCAGGTAGATCACCGGGAACATGTTGAAGGTCCAGATGGTGCTGAGCAGGATCACCGTGGAGCTGACCGCGCGGATGCCGGGCATCGTGATGTTGACGAACCGCTGCCACGGTCCCGCGCCGTCCATCTCGGCGGCCTCGTACAGCTCGCCGGGGATGGACTGGAGCGCGCCGAGCGTGGCGACGAGCATGAACGGAACGCCGAGCCAGACGTTGACCGCGATCACCGAGACCTTGGCCCAGGTCGGGTCTCCCAGCCAGGCGATGCCCTCGACGCCGCCGCCGTCGAGCACCGCGTTGAACAGGCCGTTGCGCTCGTTGAACAGCAGCCGCCAGGCGAAGACCGAGACGAAGGCCGGGATGCCCCAGGGCAGGATCAGCGCGATCCGGTAGGCCGCACGCCCGCGCACCTTGCGGTTGAGCATGTTGGCCAGCGTCAGGCCGATGGCGAAGGTGAGGCTGACGCAGGCGACGGTCCACAGGACCGTCCACCCCAGCCGGCCCCAGAACATGCTGTCGCCGAGGATGGCCGAGTAGTTGTCGAGGCCGACGAACTCGTAGGTGGCCTCGATGGTGTTGACGCCGATGGTCCGCTCGACGTTCGCCTCGTTGGCGTCGGTGAGCGAGAGGAAGAGACCGCGCGCCAGCGGGTAGCCGACGATCACCGCGATCACGAGCGCCACCGGGGCGATCATCGTCCAGGCGTACCAGTGCCTGCTCAAGGTGCGGCGCAGCGGCCCGGGGGCTCCCCCGCCGCCCTTGGCCCTGCCCTTGCGGGGCGGGCCGCCGGAGTCCTCGTCGGCCTCGTCGGTCTGCGCCGCCGACTGCATGGTCTTCGCCACGTGTCGGGTCGTCCTTCCCGGTCTCGGGTGCGCGCCGCCGCCGCTGTCCGCGTGCGGCCGCGCGCACTTCTCACGCCTGCTGCTGTGCAACGCCCGTAGCCGGTGCGCGCCTTGGTCCGGGGCCGGTCGGCCGCCGGGCCGAGAGGCATGGGCCGCGCGTCGCGGTGTGTGCGCCCGCGGCTGTCAGGTCTCGCGGGCGCACACACCGTCCCGGCCGGCCCTGCGGGGAGCAATCCCCACAGGGCCGTCGTGGGCTACTTCCAGTCCTTCAGAATCTTTCGGTAAGCCTTGCCGACGTCCTTGGCCGCGTCGCTCGGCGAGGTGCGACCGGAGAGGACCTCCTGCTGCGAGACCTTGATGGGCTCGAAGAGCGAGTTGCCCTGGGCGATCCAGGGGCGCTGCACCGCCTTGTCGACGGCGGGCTTGAAGAACTCCACCATCTCGTTGTTCTTCACCGACTCCGTCTCGTACACCGACTTGCGGGTCGGCAGCAGGCTCAGCTCCTTGGTGGTGCGCTCCTGGACCTCGGCCGAGCCCATGTACTTGGCGAACTCGTAGGAGGCGTCCAGGTTCTTGGAGCCGGCGTAGACCGAGAGGTTCCAGCCGCCCTGCGGGGAGCCCTGCGCCTTGTCGCCCGCCGGAACCGCGGCGACGCCCAGGTTGTCCTTGTCCTTGAACTCCTTGCCGGCCAGCGAGTCCTCGATCGCCCAGGGGCCGTTGACCTGCATGGCCGCGTCGCCGTTCTTGAAGGCGGACTGGCCGTTGTCCCAGCCGTCGGAGAGGTCGGTGATGGCCGCCTTGGAGTCGACCAGGGACTTCATCTCCTCGAACGCCCGGACACCGGGAGCCTGGTCGATGGTGACCTTCTTGGCGTCCGCGTCCACCATGTCGCCGCCCTCGCCGTAGAGGTAGGGCAGGAACCAGTACGGGTCGTCGCCGCGCAGGTAGAGCGCGGTCGCGCCGGTCTTGTCCTTGATCTTCCCGGCGTCGCGCTTGATGTCCGCCAGCGACTCCGGCACCTCGACGCCGGCCTTCTTCAGCAGGCGCTTGTTGTAGAAGAGCGCCAGGGTGTCGGTGACCTGCGGCACGGCGTAGGTCTTGCCGTCGAACTGGGTGCTGCCCCAGGCGGTTTCGAGGAAGTCGTCCTTGCCGTCGACGGCGGGGGTGTCGTCCAGCGGGGCGAGGTAGCCGAGGTTGGCGAAGTCGGCGACCCAGGCGACCTCGGTGCGCATCACGTCGGGTGCGCCGGCGTTGCCGCCCGCGGCGTTCTTGAACTTGTTGTTCGCCTCGCCGAAGTCCACGCTGACGTGCTTGACCTTCACCTTGGGGTGCTTCTTGGTGAAGTCCTCGGCGATCTTCTTGTAGACGCCCTGCTCGGCCTCGTTCGAGGTGTCCCAGAAGGTGACGGTCCCCGCGATCTCGCCGGAACCACCGGACTGGTTGTCGCTGTCGCCGCCCCCGCAAGCCGTTGCCGCAAGTGCCACTGCCACAACCACCGCGGTGGTCGCTATCCCACGCCGCATGATCAAGTCCTCCAGTGATTCGCCCGATTTGGGGGGCCGTACGCTGCCGGCTTCCAGCACGCGGCGCATCGCCCAGTTCCCCACGGGCCGCACCTTCGCGGCGCCGGGCTGCGAGGAAATTAACAGGGCTGCAAGCCATCCGAAAGACTTTGCGGCAATTTTCTGCAAGACATTCGTCACGACGCGGCAGAACGATCACGGCACCCCCCGGCACCCCCCCGTCCCCGCAGCGCACAGACACAGCCCCCACACCTCCGCACGCCTCGCCGCGCACCGGCACCGGCACCCGCACCCGCACCCCGCCGCACCTCCCCGTCCCGCACAGTCCGCACCCACACCCGCACCCCGAGCCGACCCACCCCCGTCCCGCACCCCGCCGCACACCCCGGCGGAACCCTCAGCCACAGGCGGCAACTCGCTGTAGGCAGCGGACGATACGGCCGGTACAGTCCGGGATGTGACCGCACGACTGGCCGACATCGCATCCCAGGCGGGGGTCAGCGAGGCGACGGTCAGCCGAGTGCTCAACGGCAAGCCCGGCGTCGCCGCGGCCACCCGGGAGTCCGTACTCACCGCGCTCGACCTCCTGGGATACGAGCGCCCTCCGCGGCTGCGGCAGCGCAGCGCCGGGCTGGTCGGCCTGATCACGCCCGAGCTGGAGAACCCGATCTTCCCGGCGTTCGCCCAGGTGATCTCGCAGGCGCTGACCCGCCAGGGCTACACCCCGGTGCTCGCCACCCAGACCCCCGGCGGCTCCACCGAGGACGAGCTGACGGAGATGCTGGTCGACCGCGGCGTCGCGGGCGTCATCTATGTCTCCGGTCTGCACGCCGACACCACCGCAGGCACCCAGCGCTACGAGAAACTGCGCGCCCAGGGGGTGCCGTTCGTCCTCATCAACGGCTTCTCCCCCGCGGTGCGCGCCCCGTTCGTCTCGCCGGACGACCGCGCGGCGATGCATCTGGCCGTCGGCCACCTCGCCTCCCTCGGGCACGAGCGGATCGGGCTCGCTCTCGGTCCGGCCCGCTTCGTCCCGGTCCAGCGCAAGCGCGAGGGATACCTCGCCGCCGTGGACGAGCATCTCGGCCTGACCGGTGGCGACGCCGAGGAGTTGGTCGAGCACTCCCTGTACACGCTGGAGGGCGGCCAGGCCGCCGCGGGCGCGCTGCTCGCCCGCGGCGCGACCGCGGTGGTGTGCGCGAGCGACATGATGGCGCTGGGCGCCGTGCGCGCGGCGCGCCAGGCCGGACTGGACGTACCGCGCGAGCTGTCGGTCGTCGGCTTCGACGACTCCCCGCTGATCGCATTCACCGACCCGCCGTTGACCACCGTTCGACAGCCGGTCACCGCGATGGGGCAGGCGGCGGTGCGCGCGCTGCTGGAGGACGTGGGCGGTACGCCGACGCCGCACACCGAGTTCGTCTTCCATCCCGAGCTTGTCGTACGCGGTTCAACTGCCTCTGCCCGGACCGCACATCGCCGCCTCTGACGCCGCTGCACGGCCTCTGTCAGAAGTCGGGGGAGCCAGTGGCACCTTCGGAGGAGAGCAGGCGAGGAAGACCCACCTGGGGGATGATCGGAGGAACGGGCCGGTCTGGCAGACTGATCCGTCATGGGGGCACCGACCACGAGACCTGGGGATGAAGAACGGGTGGCCATTGCGATGCCGGACGCCGAACAACAGGCGTCACAGCCGGGGGGAGTTCCGAGTGCGCTCGGGCGGAAGGTGCGCCGCGCGCTGCGGGACCGCTCGCCGCGCCGGCCGCGCATCTGGTTCGAGATCGCGCTGATCGGCGTCAGTTACTGGGTCTACTCGCTCATCCGCAACGCGGTGCCGGAGCACGAGGCCACCGCGCAGAACCACGCCCGCTGGATCTGGGACGTCCAGGACTCCATGGGCCTGGCCTTCGAGCGCACGGTCAACCACGCGTTCAACGACGTCACATGGCTGATCGTCGGCATGAACTACTACTACGCGACGCTGCACTTCGTGGTGACCATAGCCGTGCTGGTGTGGATCTACCGCCGCCAGCCGGGGCGCTACGCGGCAGTGCGCACCGCGCTCTTCGCGACCACCGCGGTGGCCCTGGTCGGCTACTACTTCTACCCGCTGGCGCCGCCCCGTCTGATGGACGGCATGGACTTCGTCGACACCGTCGTCGTCCACGGCACCTGGGGCTCGATGGCCTCCGGCGACATGGCGAACGTCTCCAACCAGTACGCGGCGATGCCCTCGATGCACATCGGCTGGTCGGCGTGGTGCGGGGTGATCATCCTGCTGCTGGCCAAGCGCCGCTGGGTCAAGGTGCTCGGTGTGCTCTACCCCGCGGTGACGCTGGTCGTGATCGTCGCCACCGCCAACCACTTCTGGTTGGACGCGGTCGGCGGTCTGCTCTGCCTCGGCTTCGGTTTCGGCCTCGCCCGCTGGTGGTTCCGCGCCCATCCGCAGCAGCTGCCCGCGACGTTCGCCGAGCGCACGGAGTCCGGCACCCGGCGGGGAGAGTCCGAGGAGACGGCGGCTGTGCCGCAGACCTCGGCCGCGACGTCTCCCGCCCCTGCGGAGGCCGAGCCGGCCCGGGAGCCCGCGCCGAAGGAGCCCGTACCGGCCGCTGTCAGCGTGCCGGCGCCCGGGCGCGCACAGCGCGAGCGCGGCGAGCAGGTGGAGCACCCGCAGCACACCGGCCTCTCCGAGCGCGGCGGCCGTACGCCGGTGGGCGCCTCGGCGGTGGGTGCGCACACCGAGGGAGAGCCCGAGAAGCCGTAGACGCAGGCACACAGAACCGGCAGAACCCGCAGGCCGCGGACGGCGGGCGGCGGGCGGCGGACGCGCGGTGGGGCGGTGCGGGAGATCCCGCACCGCCCCACCGCGCGTCCGCCGCCGGCTCAGTCCTCGTAGAAGAGCCGGTCGACCACCGCACGCGCCCGGCGCGTGGTGCGGCGGTAGTCCTCCAGCACCTCGCCGCTGGCCCCGATCTCCGCCTGCCCGGCGGAGGAGGACGGCTCGTGGCCGAGGTAACGGCCGACCGCCGCCAGCTCTCTCGCCTCGGACGGGAAGGTGTCGCCGGGGCGGCCCCGTACCAGCATCACTGCGTTGCGGACCCGGGTGGCCAGCAGCCAGGCGGCGTCCAGCACCTCCGCGTCCTCCGCGTCGATCAGTCCGGCCTCCAGGGCGGCGGCGAGCGCGGGCCGGGTGCTGGTGGTGCGCAGCTGCGGGACGCGGGAGCCGTGGCGCAGCTGGAGCAGCTGGACGGTCCACTCGACGTCCGAGAGTCCGCCGCGCCCGAGCTTGACGTGGGTGGTGGGGTCGGCGCCGCGGGGCAGCCGTTCGCCCTCCATCCGCGCCTTGAGGCGGCGGATCTCGCGCACCGCGTCCTCGCCCGGCCTGTCCTCGGGATAGCGCAGCGGGTCGACGAGCTCGATGAACCGCGCGCCGAGCTCCTCGTCGCCGGCCACCGGCCGGGCCCGGAGCAGTGCCTGGCTCTCCCAGACCGCTGACCAGCGCCGGTAGTACGCCCGGTAGGAGCTGAGGGTGCGCACCAGCGGACCGGACTTGCCCTCCGGCCGCAGATCGGTGTCGATCAGCAGCGGCGGGTCCGAGCTCGGGAGCTGGAGCAGTCGCTGGAGCTCGGTCGCCACGGCGAACGCCGCCTTGTTGGCCTCGCCCTCCTCGACGCCCTCCCTGGGCTCGTGGACGAAGAGGACGTCCGCGTCCGAGCCGTAGCCCATCTCGCGGCCGCCGAAGCGGCCCATGCCGATCACCGCGAAACGGGTGGGCAGTTCGTCGCCCCAGCGGGCCCTGGTGGCGGCGCGCAGCGTGCCGGCGATCGCGGCGGCGTTGACGTCGGAGATGGCCTCGCCGACCCGGTCGACGGTGGGCGCGGGGTCCTCGTGCGCGGGCACGCCCTCGGTGCCGTACGCGCCGATGAGGTCGGCCGCGGCGGTGCGGAAGAGTTCGCGGCGGCGCACTCCTCGGGCCGCGTCCACGGCGGCCTCGGCGCTGTCGGCCCGGCGCACGGCGGCCAGCACCTCCTGGGTGAGTGCGCGGCGGCCCCTGGGTGCGAGGCCCTCCGGCCCGCCGAGCAGGGCGACCGCCTCGGGGGCGCGCAGCAGCAGGTCGGGCGCGAGGCGGCCGGCGGAGAGCACTCGGGCCAGGTTCTCGGCGGCGGCGCCCTCGTCGCGCAGCAGTCGCAGGTACCAGGGCGTCTTGCCCAGGGCGTCGGAGACCTTGCGGAAGTTCAGCAGTCCGGCGTCCGGGTCCGCCGAGTCGGCGAACCAGCCGAGCAGTACGGGCAGCAGGGTGCGCTGGATGGCGGCCTTGCGGCTGACGCCGGACGCCAGTGCCTCCAGGTGCCGCAGGGCGGAGGAGGGGTCGGCGTAGCCCAGCGCCTCCATCCGCAGCCGGGCCGCGTCCAGGCTGAGTCCGGCCTCGCCGGGGGCGAGTTGGGCGACGGCGTCCAGCAGCGGGCGGTAGAAGAGCTTCTCGTGGAGGCGGCGCACCACGGAGGCGTGGCGCTTCCAGGCGCGGGTCAGCTCGGTGACGGGTTCGGCGCGGAACCCGACGCCTCGTCCGAGCCTGCGCAGATCGGCCTCGTCCTCGGGCACCAGATGCGTGCGGCGCAGCTTGTGGAGCTGGATGCGGTGCTCCATGGTGCGCAGGAAGCGGTAGGAGGCGTCGAGGGCGGCGGCGTCCTGGCGTCCGACGTACCCGCCGGTGGCGAGGGCGTCGAGGGCGACCAGGGTGGTGGAGCTGCGCAGTGTGGTGTCGCCCCGGCCGTGCACCAACTGCAGGAGCTGTACGGCGAATTCGACGTCCCGCAGCCCGCCGGGGCCGAGCTTGAGCTGGCGCTCGCGCTGGCCGGCGGGGATCTCGGCGATGACCCGGCGACGCATCTGCTGAACGTCGGGTACGAAGTTCTCCCGTTCCGAGACCTGCCAGACCATCGGTTCCAGCGCCTGGCAGTACGCCGCGCCGAGCGTCTCGTCGCCCGCCACCGGACGGGCCTTGAGCAGCGCCTGGAACTCCCAGGTCTTGGCCCAGCGCTGGTAGTACGCGAGGTGGCTGGCCAGGGTGCGCACCAGCGGCCCGTTGCGGCCCTCGGGGCGGAGGTTGGCGTCCACCGGCCAGATGGTGCCCTCGGCGGTGGTGTCGGAGCAGATCCGCATCAGATGGGCGGCGAGCCGGGTCGCGGCCTGTACGGCCGGTGCCTCCTCGGTGTCGCCGACCGCCTCGGCGACGAAGATGACGTCCACGTCGGAGACGTAGTTCAGCTCCCGCCCGCCGGCCTTGCCCATGGCGATGACGGCGAGCCGGCAGGCGGCGGCGTCCTCGGGGGCGTCCGCCTCGGCCAGGGCCAGGGCGCGGCGCAGCGTGGCGGTGGCCAGGTCGGTGAGTTCGGCGGCGTTCTGCACGAAGTCGGCGGTGCCGCAGACGTCCCGGGCGGCGATGGTGAGCATGGCGCGCCGGTAGCCGACGCGCAGGGCGTCGGGGTCCCGTACGTCGGCGAGGGCGGCTTCGAAGTCGGCGACCCCGGGGTTGAGGTCGGCGGACTCGTAGACGGCGAGGGTGTGCCAGTCCTCGGGGTGGGTGGCGAGGTGGTCGCCGAGCGCCTCGGAGGCGCCGAGGACGCCCAGCAGCCGGTCCCGCAGCGGTTTGGCCGAGCCCACGGTGCGCAGCAGGGTCCGGCGGGCCGTCTCGTCGGGCTGGGCCTCGACCAGCCGGATCAGCCCGAGCAGGGCGAGATCGGGGTCGGCGGTGGCGCCGAGCGCGTCCAACAGGACGGCGTCGGTGCCCAGTTCGCCGAGTTCCTCGGTGGCCAGCAGCCGGGCGGCGGTGGCGGGGTCGTTGAATCCGTAGCGCAGCAGCCGGGTGGAGGCGCTGCGGCGGCGCCCGCCGGAGTCGCCGCCCCGCTGGCCGCGGTACGGGTCGGGTCGGGTCGGGTCGTTCGTCACAGCGCGGGCAGCGACTTGCGCAGTTCGAAGGCGGTGACCTCGGAGCGGTACTCCTCCCACTCCTGGCGCTTGTTGCGCAGGAAGAAGTCGAAGACGTGCTCTCCGAGTGTCTCGGCGACCAGTTCGCTGCGTTCCATCAGGTCGATGGCCTCGCCGAGGTTCTGCGGCAGCGGGGAGATGCCCATGGCGCGGCGTTCGGCGTCGGTGAGCGCCCAGACGTCGTCCTCGGCGCCGGGCGGCAGCTCGTACTCCTCCTCGACGCCCTTGAGTCCGGCGGCGAGCAGCACGGCGTAGGCGAGGTACGGGTTGGCGCCGGAGTCCAGCGAGCGCACCTCGACGCGGGTGGAGCCGATCTTGCCGGGCTTGTACATGGGGACGCGGATGAGCGCGGAGCGGTTGTTGTGGCCCCAGCAGATGTAGGAGGGCGCTTCGCCGCCGGCGCCGGCGGTGCGCTGGGTGCCGCCCCAGATGCGCTTGTAGGAGTTGACCCACTGGTTGGTGACGGCGGCGATCTCGCCGGCGTGGCGCAGCAGTCCGGCGATGAACGAGCGTCCGACCTTGGAGAGTTGGTACTCGGCGCCGGACTCGTGGAAGGCGTTGCGGTCGCCCTCGAAGAGCGAGAGGTGGGTGTGCATTCCCGAACCCGGGTGCTCGGAGAAGGGTTTGGGCATGAAGGTGGCGTGCACGCCCTGTTCGAGGGCCACCTGCTTCATGACCAGGCGGAAGGTCATGATGTTGTCGGCGGTGGCCAGCGCGTCGGCGTACCGCAGGTCGATCTCCTGCTGGCCGGGGGCGCCCTCGTGGTGGCTGAACTCGACCGAGATGCCCATGGATTCGAGCATGGTGATCGCCTGGCGGCGGAAGTCCATGCCGACGTTCTGCGGGGTGTGGTCGAAGTAGCCGGAGGAGTCGGCGGGCGTGGGCCGGCTGCCGTCGACGGGCTTGTCCTTGAGCAGGAAGAACTCGATCTCGGGGTGGGTGTAGAAGGTGAATCCGAGGTCGGAGGTCTTGGAGAGCATCCGCTTGAGCACGAAGCGCGGGTCGGCGTAGGAGGGGGATCCGTCGGGCATCAGGATGTCGCAGAACATCCGCGCGGTGCCCGGTGCCTCCGCGCGCCAGGGCAGGATCTGGAAGGTGCTGGGCGCGGGCTTGGCGATCATGTCGGACTCGTAGACGCGGGCGAAGCCCTCGATGGCGGAGCCGTCGAAGCCGATGCCCTCGTCGAACGCCTGCTCCAGCTCGGCGGGGGCGATGGCGACGGACTTCAGAAAGCCGAGTACGTCGGTGAACCACAGGCGGACGAACCGGATGTCCCGCTCCTCCAGCGTCCGCAGTACGAATTCCTGCTGCTTGTCCATTGTCGCCATTCACCCATCGTCGCTGGTCAGACCTGCTACGAGCGGCTGCCGGGGGCTGGGCCGCGCACCTGAGCATCCCACCACACGGTTTCCGGCGCATTGCGTACGCCCCACGGGCTGTCGGGGTGTTGCGCGCGCGGACGGCCGGTCCGGATCGCGGCGGGACGCGGTTCGGCCCACGCGAGGCTCGCGTGGGCCGAACTGCGGTGCTGGGGTGCGCAGTTGGCCACTGCGCGGTTCGGGCGTGCGGCGCCCGGGGTGGAGTCGTTACTGCACGACGCGCAGCAGCAGGTTCGGCGAGCCGCTGCCCGGGTTGCCGACGACACCCTCGGTGGCGGCACCCTCCAGCGCGGCCGAGACGTCCGCCGGGGCGGCGTCCGGGTTGTCCGCGAGGTAGAGCGCGGCGACGCCGGCGACGTGCGGCGAGGCCATCGAGGTGCCGGAGATGGTGTTGGTGTCGGTGTCACCGGTGTGCCAGGCGGCGGTGATGCCGGAGCCCGGGGCGAAGATGTTCACCGCGGAGCCGTAGTTGGAGTAGGTGGCACGGCTGTCGGTCTGCTCGGTGGCGCCGACGGTGATCGCGGTGTCCACGCGGGCGGGCGAGAAGTTGGCGGCGTCGGCGGAGGAGTTGCCGGCCGCGACCGCGTAGGAGACGCCCGCGGCGATGGAGTTCTCCACGGCCTGGTCGAGCGCCGCGTCCGCGCCGCCGCCCAGCGACATGTTGGCGACGGAGGGGCCGTCGGCGTTCTGGGTCACCCAGTCCACACCGGCGACGACGCCGGCGGTGGTGCCGGAGCCGTTGTCGTCCAGCACGCGGACGCCGACGATGTCGGCTTCCTTGGCGACGCCGTACGCGGAGCCCGCGGCGGTGGAGGCGACGTGGGTGCCGTGGCCGTTGCCGTCGCTGGCATCGTCGTCGTCGTCGACGGCGTCGTAGCCGTGGACGGCGCGACCGCCGAAGTCCTCGTGGCTGATGTGCACACCGGTGTCGATGACGTACACGGTCGCACCGGCGCCCGCGCTGTCGGGGTAGGTGTAGCTGTCGTCCAGGGGCAGTTCGGCCTGGTCGATGCGGTCCAGGCCCCAGGACGGCGGGTTGGCCTGGGTGCCGTTGATGCTGACCTTCTGGTTGGCGAAGACCTGGTCGACGGCCGGGTCGGCCGCGAGCTTCTTGGCGTCCGAGGCGTCGAGCTCGGCGGCGTAGCCGTTGAGCGCGGCCTTGTAGGTCTGGGTGACCTTGCCGTCGTACTTGCCCATCAGGGACTTGCCGTCGGCCGAACCGGCCTTCATCTGGCCCTGCTTGAGCGTCACGATGTAGCTGCCGTCGATCGCGTCGGCGGAGCTCGCTCCGACGATGGTGCCCTCGGGCGCCGAGCTGGCGGCGTTGGCGGGGAGGGCGACGGCGAGGCCGATCGCGCCGGCGGCGACCGCCGCGGCGATGGTGAGGGAAGCGCGGCGTCTGTTGTGGGTACGCGAACCTGCCATGGAGAAGAAGCCTCCTGATGTGGGGGTGGCGCTGTGGGGGGTGCGTTCAGCGAGCTGTTCGCCGTCCGGGGGCCCGCACCGCGGCTCCCGAACGTGATCCACCTCACCCGATTGACGCGGGCAGAACAAGAGACTTCCGGGTGGGGATTTCATGGAGCTTGCGACGAGAGCGTCACCGTTCCTTCACAGCCCAACACGCTTGCGGCACAAGGAGTTCGGGCAGTGTTCGCACTTCCCCGACGGCCGGAGAAGAGCCGCGAAACCGCTCCCACCTGCATCGGAAATCCCGCCGTAGGCACCGCGTCGCGGAGGTCACTCCGCCCGGACCCCCCATAACGTCAAAGTGACGGTTAGTCTGTCCCCGTGCCTCAACTACGCCTGGCCCTGAACCAGATCGACTCCACCGTCGGCGACCTCGACGGCAACCGCGCCTCCGTGCTGCGCCGCACCCGGCAGGCGGTGGCCGACGGCGCGCATCTGGTGGCCTTCCCGGAGATGACCCTCACCGGCTACCCGGTGGAGGACCTCGCGCTGCGTCCGTCCTTCGTCGAGGCCTCCCGCACCGCGGTGCGGGAGTTGGCCGCCGAACTCGCCGCCGAGGGCCTGGGCGAGGTGCCCGTGGTCGTCGGCCACCTGGACCGCGCCGAGGAGGAGCGGCCCCGGTACGGCCGCCCCGCCGGCGCCCCGCGCAACGCCGCCTCCGTGCTGCACCGCGGCGAGATCCGGCTCACCTTCGCCAAGCACCACCTGCCCAACTACGGCGTCTTCGACGAGTTCCGCTACTTCGTCCCCGGGGACACCCTGCCGGTGATCCGGGTGCACGGCGTCGATGTGGCGCTGGCCATCTGCGAGGACCTGTGGCAGGACGGCGGCCGGGTGCCGGCCGCCAGGGAGGCGGGCGCCGGGCTGCTGCTGTCGGTCAACGCCTCGCCCTACGAGCGAGACAAGGACGACACCCGGCTGGAGCTGGTCCGCCGGCGCGCCCGCGAGGCCGGCTGCACCACCGCCTATCTCGCGATGACCGGCGGACAGGACGAGCTGGTCTTCGACGGCGACTCCATCGTGGTGGACGCCGAGGGCGAAGTCCTCGCCCGCGCGCCGCAGTTCGCCGAGCACTGCGTCCTGCTGGACCTGGAGCTGCCCGCGGCGGCGCCCCGGCCGCCGAGCGGCGTGGTCGCCGACGGGCTGCGCATCGACCACCGCACGCTGAGCGCCGACCCGCTGCCCCGCTACGAGGCCGAGCACACCGGCGGCCTCGCTCCCCCGCTCGGCGATCTGGACGAGATCTACACCGCCCTCGTCACCGGCCTGCGCGCCTACGTCACCAAGAACGGCTTCCGCTCGGTGCTGATCGGCCTCTCCGGCGGGATCGACTCCGCGCTGGTCGCCGCCATCGCCGTGGACGCGCTCGGCCCCGAGCAGGTGTACGGCGTCTCCATGCCCTCCCGCTACTCCTCCGGCCACTCCCGCGACGACGCCGCCGAACTGGCCGAACGCACCGGTCTGCGGCTGCGCACCACCGCGATCGAGCCGATGTTCGCCGCGTACATGGAGGCGCTGGGGCTGACCGGGCTGGCCGAGGAGAACCTCCAGTCCAGGCTGCGCGGCACCCTGCTGATGGCGCTGTCCAACCAGGAGGGCCACATCGTCCTCGCCCCGGGCAACAAGTCCGAGCTGGCCTGCGGCTACTCGACGCTCTACGGCGACTCCGTCGGGGCGTACGGGCCGATCAAGGACGTCTACAAGACCACGGTCTTCGCCCTGGCCCGCCGCCGCAACGAGGCGGCACTCGAACGCGGCGAGACCCCGCCCATCCCGGAGAACTCCATCACCAAACCGCCCAGCGCCGAGCTGCGCCCGGACCAGGTCGACACCGACTCGCTGCCCGACTACGAGGTGCTCGACCGCATCCTGGAGCTGTACGTCGACCGCGACCGCGGCGCCGAGGAGATCGCGGCGCAGGGCTTCGACCCCGAGCTGGTCACACGCGTGCTGCGGCTGACCGACACCGCGGAGTACAAGCGGCGGCAGTACCCGCCGGGGACGAAGATCTCGGCCAAGGGCTTCGGCAAGGACCGCCGACTGCCGCTGACCAACCGCTGGCGGGAGTCGGCCGACTGACCTCCGCAGACCCGCCGCCCCCGGTCGGGCCGGGTCCCGTGCGCAGAACGACCCCACCGGCCGCGGTACGCCCCTGCGGGGCGTGCGCCGCGGCCGGTCGCGGTGCGCCCGGGCCGGTCCCGGCGCGGGCGCCCGGCTCAGGCCACGTCGCCGAGTGCGCGGTCGAGCAGGTCGACGCCCCGCTCCAGCTCCTCCTCGGTCGCCGTCAGCGGCGGCGCGATCCTGAACACCCCGCCCATGCCCGGCAGTTGGACGATGTTCATGTGCAGCCCCAGCTCGTAGCAGCGCTGGGTCACCGCCGCACCGAGCCGGTCGGTGGCGCCCTCGCCCTCGGCGACCAGCTCGACACCGAGCAGCAGCCCGCGCCCGCGTACGTCGCCGACGACCTCGTGGCGCTCCATCAACCGCTCCAGCCCCGCGCGCAGCCCGGCGCCGGACTTGCGGGCGCGCACCTCCAGGCCCTCCTCGGTCAGCACGTCGAACACCGTGTTGCCGACGGCGGCCGGCAGCGGATCGGCGACATGGGTGGTGAAGAAGAGGAAGCCGCGGTCGTGGGCCTGCTGCTCGATCTCGGCGGTCGTCACCACGGCGGCCAGCGGCAGGCCGGCGCCGAGGGTCTTGGAGACGGTGAGGATGTCGGGCACGACGCCGTCGTGCTCGAAGGCGTACCAGTCGCCGGTGCGGCACAGCCCGGTCTGCGCCTCGTCGAGGATCAGCAGCATCCCGCGCTCGCGGCACTTGGCGGCGAGCGCCGCGAGGTAGCCGGGCGGCAGCTCCACGACACCGCCGGAGCTGAGGATCGGCTCCACCAGGCAGGCGGCGAGGCTGCCGACGGACTGGGCGTCGATCAGGTCGAAGCCCAGATCGAGCTGGCGCCGCCAGTCCAACTCGCCGTCGGCGCCCAGCAGATCGGGGTGGAAGCGGTCGGGCACGGGCAGGGCGAAGTTGCCGGGTGTGGCCGGGCCGTAGCCCTTGCGCCCGGCGCTGTAGGTGGCGTTGGCGGCGGCCTGCGTCATCCCGTGCCAGCTGCGCGCGAAGGAGACGATCTCGTGCTTGCCGGTGACGAGCTTGGCCATCCGCACGGCGGCCTCGTTGGACTCGGCGCCCGTGGTGAGCAGCAGCACCTTCTCCAGCGGGTCCGGCAGCGACTCGGCGAGGCGGCGGGAGAGTTCGACCACGGGCGGGCTGAGCATCCCGCTGTGCAGATGGTCGAGTTCGGCGATCTGGCGCTGCACGGTCTCCACGATGCGCGGGTGTGAGTGGCCGAGGATCGCGCTCATCTGGCCGGAGGTGAAGTCGAGCAGCTCCCGGCCGGTCTCGGTGACGATCGTGGTGCCGGAGGCACGCACCACGAGCTCGGGGGAGAAATCGGCCCGGCCGCTGTAGCGGACGAGGTGTCGGGCGGCGTCTGCTGCGTGAGGAGGCATGCCCCGACCATAGGAAGACCGCCCGCACACGTCCATCGCACAGTTTCGACGAGTCTGTTCGGCGCAGCCGTACGGATCGCCGGCCGCGGGGACCGTACGATGCCGGGGTGCTGAACTCCGGACGCCTGCGCCTGCTCAGCCTGCTGGAGACGCTGGGCACCGTGCGCGCCGTGGCCGAGGCCACCCATCTGAGCCCCTCCACCGTCTCCCAGCAACTGGCGGTGCTGGAGCGGGAGACCGGTTCCACCCTGCTGGAGCGGGTGGGCAGACGGGTGCGGCTGACCCCGGCGGGGCTGCTGCTGGCCCGTCGCGGCAGGGACATCCTGGACGACATGGCCGAGCTGGAGGCCGAGCTGCGCGCCATCGACGAGGAGCCGGTGGGCACCGTGCGACTGGGGCTCTTCCAGAGCGCCGTCTATCCGCTCGCCGTCCCCGCGGTGCGTCGGCTGGCCGTCACGCACCCCCGACTCCGCGTCGAACTGCTGGAGTTGGAGCCGCACGAGAGCGCGCAGGCGCTGCGCTCCCAGGAGGCGGACGTCGTGGTGACGACCGCCGACTACGGCGACCTCTCCTGGCAGACGGACCTGGAGGTGACGCCGCTGGGCGCCGACCCGGTGGTGCTGGTGCTCCCCCGCGGCCACCCGCTGACCTCCCGCACCGCAGCGGTGGGCCTGGCGAGCTGCGCCCAGGAGCGGTGGGCCTGCGACCGGCCGCGCTCGTACATGGCCGAACTGACCCTGCGGCTCTGCCGGGAGGCGGGGTTCGAGCCGCGGGTGGTGTGCCGCTTCAACAACTATCTGCTTCAGCTCAAGCACGTGGAGTCGGACGGTTCGGTGACGCTGCTGCCGTCGCTGGCGGTGACGCCCGAGCACGCGGTCGTCACCCGCGAGCTGAGCCCGCCCTCGTACCGCAACGTCTCCCTCGCCGTACGCCGCACCACCACCCAGCGCGCCGCGGTGACGGCGGTGGTGGCGGCGCTGCGCGACCACCCCGACATCCCGGCGCTGAGCAGCCCCCGGCGGTCGACTCCGCCCGTCGGCCCGCGGGCGCCCGGGAACTCCGCACCCCACCCGCCCGACGGCTGAAAACCGGCGGTGACGGCTGACGGTGGCGACGGACGACCGGCGGTGGCGACCGGCGGTGGCGACCGGCGGTGACGGCTGACGACCGGCGGTGGCGACCGGCGGCTGACGGCCGGCCGGCGGGTTACCGGATGTCGGCGTGGGCCGCGGCCTTCCGCCGGATCGGGCTGCGGCCGACGATGCGCGAGACACGAGGGCGTCCGCCCCGGTCCAGGGCGCCCGCGACCAGGGCGATGACCAGTCCCACCAGGGCAAGTCCGGCGCCCACCAGGGTCGGTGAGGTCCAGCCCCACCCTGCGGAGATCGCCGCGCCGCCGAGCCAGGCGCCGGCGGCGTTGGCCAGGTTGAAGGCCGAGTGGTTGGAGGCGGAGGCGAGGGTGGGCGCGGCGTGGGCGCTGTTCATCACCAGCATCTGGAGCGGGGTGGTGGTCATGAACCCCACCGCACCGATGACCGTGACGGTCACCAGCGCCGCCCAGGTGTGGTGGGCGGTGTAGTGGAAGAGCACCAGCACGACGCTGAGGGCGGCCAGCGATCCGTAGAGGGTCGGGCGCAGTGCGCGGTCGGTGAGCGGTCCCGCGACGAAGGCGCCGAAGGTCATGCCGATGCCGAACAGGGCGAGCACCCAGGTGACGGAGGAGTCGGCGAGTCCGGTCACCTCGGTGACGGTCTTGGCCAGGTAGCTGTAGACCGCGAACACCCCGGCGAAGCCGAACACCGCGGTGAGCAGGCCGAGTACGACCTGGCGGTTGGCCAGCGCCCGCAGCTCGCCGCCGAGTCCGCCTCCGCGCTCCAGCGGCAGGCGCGGCACCAGCGCCCAGAGCGCGGCCATGGCGAGCAGCCCGATCGCGGTGACCACCAGGAACGTGGCCCGCCAGCCGAGTTCGTGGCCGAGCGCCGTACCGGCGGGGACGCCGAAGATGTTGGCGACGGTCAGCCCGAGGAACATCGTCGCCACCGCGCGGGCCCGCCGCTCCGGGGCGACGAGCTGGGCGGCGACCACCGCGCCGACGCCGAAGAACGCACCGTGCGGCAGTCCCGCCAGCACCCGGCCGGCGAGCAGGGTGCCGTACCCCGGTGCCAGTGCGGAGGCGAGGTTGCCGACGGCGAAGAGCGCCATCAGCCAGATCAGCATGCGCCGCCGCGGGACACGCACCCCGGCGGCGGTGAGCAGCGGTGCGCCGATGACGACACCGATCGCGTAGGCGGAGACGAGGTGGCCGGCGGTGGGCACCGAGGTGCCGAGGTCCTCGGCGACCGCGGGCAACAGGCCCATCATCACGAACTCGGTGGTCCCGATGCCGAAGGCGGCGACCGCCAGGGCGAGCAGGGCCAGAGGCATGGCTGTTCCTTCGGGTTCTCGGAGGGAGGCGGGCGAGGTTATGTTCTCTCGCGGAACAAATACTCTCACGTGCCTGTTCCCCGCCGCGCACACCAAGGGCCACAAGCGGCGAGGATCACAGTGGGAGGCCGCACCGAGAGCCAAGGCCGGACGCGGCGGCTCACACCCCGCACACGCCGCTCCCCCGCTCCCGCACACACGACCGCCCCCGCACACAGAGAGCGGGGGCGGGGGCGCACCCGAGGGGCGGACCGACCCGGGGCCGATTGGCCGGTTACAGCTCCACGGAGGCGGCGACCGGCAGGTGGTCGCTGCCCGTTCTCGGCAGCGTCCAGGAGGAGACCGGCTCCAGCCCCTTGACCATGATCTGGTCGATCCGCGCCATCGGGAACGCCGCGGGCCAGCTGAAGCCGAAGCCCGCCCCCGAGGCCCCCTGGGTGGAACGCATCAGGGAGGTCACCGGGGCCAACGCGCGGTCGTTCATGGTGCCGTTCAGATCGCCGAGCAGTACGACCCGCTCCAACTGCTCGGAGGCGATGGCCCGCCCCAGCTCCTCGGCCGCGTCATCGCGCTGACCGGCGGTGAAGCCCGCCTTGAACTCCACCCGCACGGACGGAAGATGGGCGACGTAGACCGCGATGTCGCCGTGCGGGGTGGCCACCGTGGCACGCATCGCCCGGGTCCAGCCGATCTTGATGTCGACCTCCCGGACGTCGGTCACCGGGTGCTTGCTCCACAGGCCGATGGTGCCGCGCACCGCGTGGTGCGGGTAGTCGGCTGCCAGGGACTCGGTGTAGGCGGAGGAGGCCTTGGCCGAGGGCAGCTCCTCCAGGGCCAGCACGTCCGCGCCGGAGGACGCCAACTGCTCGGCGGTGCCCGCCGGATCGGCGTTGTCGGCGTCGACGTTGTGGGTGACGACGGTCAGTCCGCGCTCGCCGCCGTCGCCGCCGGTCTTGTCGGTGACCAGACCGCCGAAGAAGTTGAGCCAGATCAGCAGTGGCACGAGCAGCGCCACCAGCGCGGTCGCCGAACGCCGCAGCAGGGCACAGCCCAGCAGCAGCACGATGCCGATGCCGCACCAGGGAAGGAAGGTCTCCAGCAGGCTGCCGAGACTGCCGATCGCGTTGGGCACCTTGGAGTGCAGTGCGATGAGGAGCCCCAACAGCAGGGCGAGAACGGCGAGAATCCTGCCGCGACGCCACACACCGGCCCGCCAGCCGAGCCGCGAAGCGCCCCTGCCGCCCACCTCGGGCTGGTCGGTGCCGACCGAACCCACCCCCGTGGTGTCCACCCCTGCCATGCGCTGTCCTCACTTACCCGGGTACTGCCGGCGGCCGACCGGGCGAATGCGGGGGGCGACCGGGAGGACCCGGGACCTGGCGACCACTCGCGAAGAGTACGCCACAGCCGGCTCCTCCAGAAAACGTGCGCGCCCCGCCTCGCGACGGACCGTTCCCCGCTCATGACGAGTACGGGGCACACGAAGGTTCCGGCTGCGGGCAACTGATCCGCGACGGTTCCGCGAGCACGTATTTCACGCCAAGAATTTCAGTGACCCTCTGTCATCAACGCAGCGTGCGTAGGGCGCCACTTGGAACCCTCGGTCACCGCGCGCCGGTCTGCGCCGCTCGGCGGCGGGTGTGTGGCGCAGCCCCTTCCACGCCGTTCCCACCGATGTCACCATGGCAGGAGATCCGGGGACGCCGTAGGGGCGCCTCGAGACGAGAACACAGGAGCCAGTGCAATGACGCATGCCCAAACGGCTGCCGACAGCAGCAAGGCGCTCTACGGAGGAGTCCACACCGGGCGCAAGCGCAGGGTCACCGCGCGTGACCTCGTCCTTGCCAAGGAACGTGGCGAGAAGTGGCCGATGCTCACGGCCTACGACGCGATGACCGCGAACGTCTTCGACGAGGCCGGTATCCCGGTGCTCCTCGTCGGCGACTCGGCGGGCAACTGCCAGCTCGGGTACGAGACGACCGTGCCCGTGACACTCGACCAGATGACCATGCTCTCCGCCTCGGTGGTGCGCGGCACCAGCCGCGCGCTGGTCGTCGCGGACCTGCCGTTCGGCTCGTACCAGGAGGGGCCGACCCAGGCGCTGCGCAGCGCCACCCGGCTCGTCAAGGAGGCCGGGGTGGGCGCGGTGAAGCTGGAGGGCGGCGAACGCTCGCTGGCGCAGACCGAGTTGATCGTGTCGGCCGGCATCCCTGCCATGGCCCACCTCGGGCTCACCCCGCAGTCCGTGAACACCATGGGCTACCGGGTGCAGGGCCGCGCCGAGGAGGACGCCCACCGTCTGCTGCACGACGCGAAGTCGGCCCAGGAGGCGGGCGCGTGCGCGGTCGTGCTGGAGCTGGTGCCGGCCGAGTTGGCCGCCGAGGTGACGCGCTCGCTGTCCATCCCCACCATCGGTATCGGCGCGGGCCCGCAGACGGACGCGCAGGTCCTGGTGTGGGCGGACATGGCCGGTATGACGGACGGCAGGCTGCCGCGCTTCGTCAAGCAGTACGCCCGACTGCGGGAGCAGCTCGGGGACGCGGCCAAGGCGTTCGCCGAGGACGTGGCCGGCGGCGCGTTCCCGGCCGAGGAGCACACCTTCCACTGATGCGGCCGGGGCGCGGGTGACACCGGCAGGGCACGGGAGGACCCGACCCGGCCGGACGGCCGCACCCGCCCGACACTCACGTCGGCCCGACAGCCACGCCGGTCCAGTGCGTGTGCGCCGATTCAGTTCATCGGCGCACACACCGGGTCGATCCCGTGCACCGCGACAGCCCTCCCCTCGACTTCGGGGGAGGGCTGTCGGTCGTTTGTCGGTGGCCGCTGCGAGGATGCCCCCATGGTGGGCAACAGTGGTACCGGCACGGTGGGCCTGACGGCTCCGCCCCGGGGCGGCGGTGCGATCGAAGTACGCGGCCTGGTCAAGCACTTCGGTCCGACCCGGGCGGTGGACGGCGTCGACCTCACCGTCGCCGAGGCGAGCGTGCACGGCGTCCTCGGGCCGAACGGCGCGGGCAAGACCACTCTGGTGCGCTGCCTGTCCAGCCTGCTGGTCCCGGACGGCGGCACCGCCCACGTGGCCGGCTACGACGTCGTTCGCGAACCCCGCCAGCTGCGCCGGGTGATCGGGCTCACCGGCCAGTACGCCTCGGTCGACGAGAAGCTCTCCGGCTGGGAGAACCTCTACATGATCGGGCGGCTGCTGGACCTCAGCCGCAAGGACGCCCGCCGCAGGGCGTACGCGATGCTGGAGCGCTTCTCCCTGACCGAGGCGGCCAAGCGCCCGGCCGCGCAGTACTCCGGCGGCATGCGCCGGCGGCTGGACCTCGCCGCCTCCATGATCGGGCGGCCCCAGGTCCTCTACCTGGACGAGCCGACGACCGGCCTGGACCCCCGCACCCGCAACGAGGTGTGGGAGGAGGTCAAGCGGATGACCAGCGAGGGCACCACGGTGCTGCTGACCACTCAGTACATGGAGGAGGCCGAGCAGCTCGCCAGCGATCTGACGGTCATCGACCGCGGCCTGGTGATCGCCGAGGGCAGGGTCGCCGAGCTCAAGGCGAAGGTGGGCGGGCGCACCCTGCGCATCGAGCCGCTGGTGAAGGAGGAGATCCACCACATCCTCGGCGCGCTGGCGCAGTCCGGGATCGTCGGCGCGGCCGACGCCACGCTCGATCTGGACGAGGGCGTCGTACAGGTGCCGATCGTCGGGGACGAGCAGCTCACACAGGTGATCGGCCTGGTGGGCCACTACGGCTTCCGGCTGACCAACATCAGCACCCAACTGCCCAGCCTGGACGAGGTGTTCTTGGCCCTGACCGGGCGCAAGACCTCGCCGCGGCCGGAGGAGGAGGCGCCCGGCGCCGCGCCGCCCGCGCCCCACCACCCGGGTCCGGACCCGGCCCACCGCCCCGCGCCCGAGTACGGCCGGGAGGGTCAGGGTGCCCGTCCCGGCCGGGCCCCCGGCCACCCCGGCGGACAGCAGGGCGGGTACGGCGGCCACCCCGGCGCACCGAGCGGACAGCAGGGCGGGTACGGCGGGCCGGCCGGTCGCGTCGGCGGCGCTCCCGGCGGGCCGGCGCAGCACGGCAACGGCCCGGGCAACGGCCCCGGCGGGCGCGGCGGCGGTCAGGGCCCGCAGGACTCACTCCAGGGGATCGGCATATGAGCGCGGTGTACACGGTGGAGCCCGCGGAGGACCACCCGGCGGAGCAGAGGCAGAGCGGCGGGGCCCGCCCCGGCGAGGGCCGAATAGGTCTGCGGGCCAATCTGCGGCACATCGGCGCCCTGGTCCGGCGCAACGTCATGCACTTCAAGGCAGACCCGGAGTCGATGTTCGACGCGGTGCTGATGCCCATCATCTTCACGCTGCTCTTCGTCTACGTCTTCGGCGGCGCCATGACGGGCGGCGAGGGCAACTACGTCAACTACCTGCTGCCCGGTCTGATGGCGATGGGCGGAATGACGCTCGCGATGTCGGTGGGCACCGGTATCAACGAGGACTTCAAGAAGGGGGTGATGGACCGCTTCCGCACCATGCCGATCGCCCGTTCCTCGGTGCTGATCGCCAAGGTCGTGGTGGAGATCGGCCGGATGGTGGTCTCCTCCTTCATCCTGCTGGTCGTCGGCTTCATCCTCGGCTTCGAACTGCAGACCGGCCCGCTCCAACTCCTGGGCGCGGTCGGCCTCTCGCTCTACTTCGGCGCCTCGCTGACCTGGATCTTCATGCTGCTCGGCCTGTCGCTGAAGACCCCGCAGGCGGTGCAGGGGCTCGGTGTGCTGGTGATCATGCCGCTGCAGTTCGCCTCCTCGATCTTCGCCAGCCCGGCCACCATGCCCGGCTGGCTGGAGACCTTCACCGATCTGAACCCGATCTCCCAACTCGCCGACGCGGCGAGGGGTTTGATGAACGGCGAGGGCGAGGTCGCGGGGCCGGTGATGATGACCCTGTTCTGGGGCGCCGCGATCACCGCGATCACCATGCCGCTGGCGGTCCGCAAGTTCCGCAGCAAGACCTGACACACCCGCGCGCACCGGCGTCCGGACCGGGTGCGCACGGCCTCGCGCCGCCGGGCGCGCGCTGCTGTGCGCCGCCCGTGGCCCCCGCGACAACCCCCGGGCGGTCCCCGGCGGTTGTCGCGACCGCTCAGATCAGGCCGATCGCCTCGCTCAGGCTCAGCTCGGCGCCGCCGCGGTACGCCTCCTCGTACGCCGTCGCGGGCAGCGCCGACCTGGCCGCGCGCTCGGCGCGGGCGCGGCACTCCTGGTGCAGCAGGCTGAGCCGGGGCGTCTGCGCGCCGTGCCGCGCGTCGAACGCGCCGAGCAGCGAAGCGGCGTCCGACGGCCGGTCCAGCGCGGCAGCGGCCTCCGAACCGTGCAGCAGCGTGACCCCGGCCAGCTCGGAGGCGAGCAGCCGACCGACCGGATGCCGGACCCGTTCGGCGGCCAGCAGCAGCCGGGTGCGGGCCTGTTCGGGCCGCCCGTCCAGCAGCTCCAGCCAGCCGTAGAGCGCGTCCACCATGCCGTGCACCAGCCGCTGCTGCTCCCGGCGACCGACGAACTCGGCGAGCAGCGCGTCCAGATGGCCGCGGCACTCCCCGGTCCGCCCGGTCCTCCCGAGCAGGGTGGCCAGATAGATCCTGGTCAGTGTCAGGGTGTCGCTGCCCAGCCGGTCGCCCTCCGCCAGCGTCCGGCGCAGCAGCCGCTCGCCCTCCTCCGCCCGGCCGTCCTCCACCAGCAGATTGCCCAGCCGGGCCCGGAACAGCTGCTCCTGCGCCAGATCGCCCAGCTCGCCCGCGATCCGTACGCCCTCGCGCAAGTCCTCTATGGCGCCGGTCAGTTCACCGTCGGCCTCCCGGATCTCCGAACGTCCGGAGAGAGCTTCGGCGATCCCCCAGCCGTCCCCGAGCCGGCCGAACAGCTCCAGGCTCTCGTCCGCGTCGGCGACCGCGCGGGCACGCAGTTCGGGCGTGGCGCCGCCGCGGAGCCGTGAGCGAAGCCGCAGCGCGGAGGCCAGCTCCCAGTCGTCGTCCAGCTTCCGGCAGCCGGCGACCGTCCGGTCCAGATCGTCGCGCAGCGACTCCACCTCGCCGGCCAGCAGTCTGGCGTAGTACCAGAGGGGGCCGACGCTGTGGCACACCTGAGGCTGGTCGGGCCGGTAGCTGTCGATGACCGCCCGCACCAGCCGCACCTGGCGCTCGTCGTCGAGTTCGGACTGGTCGGCCACGGCCAGCCCCAGCATGCGCACCTGCCGCCGCGCCTCGGGCAGCAGCTCCCCGTCCAACGGCGGCGGCACATCGGTGCAGCGCGTCGACACGTCGGGGGCCGGCCGGCCGGTGGCGAAGGGGTCCGGCCCCAGAGCGGCGGTGGCTGCGCACCACTGCCGGGCGTCGCCGCGGTGGTTGCGCAGCTGCCAGAACCACCCCATGCTCAGCGTCAGGCTCAGCGCCTCCTGCTCGTCCCCGGCGTCCACCGCCCGGTGCAGCGCGGCGCGGATGTTGTCGTGTTCGCGCTCCAGCCGGTCCAGCTCCCGCAGCTGCTCGGGGCCGCGCAGCAACCGACGGGCGGTACGGGCCAGTTCGCGGTAGCAGACCAGGTGGCGGCGCTCGACCGCGGTCCGCTCGGCCGACTCGTCGAGGCGCTCGGCGGCGTACTCGGCGACGGTCTCCAGCAGCCGGTAGCGCATCGCGCCGTCCGGCGTCACCACCGGCACCAGCAGCGACTTGTCGACCAGCGAGCCGAGGACGACGGCGACGTCCCGGGTGTCGACCCCGCCACCGCCGCAGACGTGCTCGGCCTGCTCCAGCGCGACACCGCCGGAGAAGACCGCGAGCCGCCGCAGCACCTCGCGCTCCGCGGTGTCCAGCAGCTCCCAGGACCAGTCGACGACCGCCCGCAGCGTCTGCTGCCGGGGCAGAGCGGTCCTGCTGCCGCCGTTGAGCAGCCGGAACCGGTCGTCCAGCCGGTCGGCGAGCTGCCTGGGGGTGAGCGACCGCAGCCGGGCCGCGGCCAGCTCGATCGCCAGCGGCAGCCCGTCCAGCCTGCGGCAGATCTCGGCGACCGCCTCCGGGTCCTGCGCCGCGCGGAACCCCGTACGGCCCGCCGCGCCGCGTTCCTCCAGCAGCCGCTCGGCGGTCTGCTGCGGCAGCGGGTCCACCACCAGCACCGACTCCCCCGCCACTCCCAACGGCTCCCTGCTGGTGGCCAGCACCGTGACCGCGGGGCACTGCACCAGCAGCGTCTCGGCGAGTTGCGCGGCGGCGTCGACGACGTGCTCGCAGTTGTCCAGGAGCAGCAGCATCCGCCGCCCGACGCAGAGTTCGGCCAGTTCCGCGAGCGGGTCGGGAGGGGCGCTGTCGGTGACGGTGCGCAGTCCGTGCGCGGCTGTCGCCCTGCTGGCCGTGTCCCGTCCGCCCAGCGCGGTGAGCACCGTCTCGGGGACGGTCGCCGCCTCGCGCACCGGCGCCAGTTCGGCCAGCCACACTCCGTCCGGCCACTGCGCGGCCAGCGCCTCGGCCGCCTCCAGCGACAGCCGGGTCTTGCCCGCGCCGCCGGGGCCGAGCAGCGTCACCAGCCGGAAGGCGCCCAACTCGGTGCGGATCGCGGCGAGTTCCTCCTCGCGGCCGACGAAGGAGGTCAGCCGGGTCGGCAGGTTTCCGGGCGGCCGGACGGGCTCGGCCGGCTCCGCCGGGGACGGCCCGCCGGCCGCCTCCGGGTCGGCCGCGGGCAGCGTCTGGGGCACGGCCTGGGTGAGCAACTGCGCGTGCAGGGCGCGCAGTTCGGGCCCGGGGTCGGCGCCGAGCAGCTCGGCCAGCTCGGTGCGCACCGCCTCGTACGTCGCCAGTGCCTCGGCCGGGCGGCCGGCGTCCCGCAGGGCGCGCAGCCGCAGCGCCTGCAGCGGCTCGTCCAGCGGGTGTTCGGCGCAGAGCACCGCGAGATCGGCGAGGGTGGCGCCGGCCTCGCCGAGCGCGACGCGCGCCTCCGCGCGGGTGCGCGCGGCCTCCAGTCGGCCGGCCTCCGCCCGTACCGCCGCCGCTCCCCCGGCGTCCGGGAGGTCCGCGTAGGGCGAGCCCTGCCACAGGCCCAGCGCCTCGTCCAGCAGCTCCACCGCGCCCGCCGCGTCACCGGCCAGAAGCGCCCGGGAACCGGCGTCCGCCAGCTGCTCGAAGCGGCCGGCGTCGACCTGCGCGGGCTCGGCGACCAGCCGGTATCCGCCGCCGCCGGAGGCGATCGCGGAGTGGTCCAGCGCTCGGCGCAGCCGCCCGACCAGCGCCTGCAACGCGCCCTGCGCGTCGGCCGGCGGATCGCTGTCCGCCCAGACCGCGGCGATCAGCGCGTCCGTACGTACGTCCTGACCGGGGGTCAGCGCCAGTGCGGTCAGCAGGGCACGCAGCCGCGCGCCGCCGATCGGCACCGCGCTGCCGTCATCACGGTGCACGCGGGTCGTTCCGAGGATCTGATAGCGGTAGCCCACGGGCCCATTCTCCCCTCGATCAACGGCGCAGGTCAGTGCAGGTACGTTGGTGGCCCATGGAAGCCACCCGGGCGCACCACCGGACAACCGCCCCGTTCGCCGTCCCGGTGGCGCTCGCCGGCACCTCGGGGGCGGCCGTGTGGTGGGATCTGCCGCCGCTGACGGGGCTGTGGGTCTTCGCCTTCGTCCTGGTCGCCTGGCTCCTCTCGCTCTCCCTGCACGAGTACGCGCACACCGTGGCGGCGCTGCACGACGGCTCCGGCTCCCGGGAGTCGCTCCCGGCGACGCACGGTGCGCATCCCCTGCTGAGCGTGCTGCTTCCG
Organism: Streptomyces sp. XM4193; assembly: GCF_023072595.1. Lineage (GTDB taxonomy): Bacteria > Actinomycetota > Actinomycetes > Streptomycetales > Streptomycetaceae > Streptomyces. The sequence goes on along the minus strand of NZ_JALLGK010000002.1, from coordinate 440,951 downwards.
GTGCTCTTCCTGGTCATGGGCGGCATAGGGCTGCCCGGCGGAGCTGCCCCGGCCGAGCGCCGCGGGGTCGCCGGCCGGTCACGACGCGGCCTCGTCGCCCTGGCGGGGCCCGCGACCCACGCGCTGCTCGCGCTGGCCCTGGCCGTACCGTTCCGGCTGGGCGCGATGGACCAGGCGCCGCTCGCCTTCCGCTTCGCCCTGGCCTTCGTGGTGATGCTCCAGGTCACGGCCGCGCTGCTCGGCCTGCTCCCGGTCCCGGGGCTGGACGGCTACGGGGTGCTGGAGCCCTGGCTGCCCCGCGGTCTGCGCCACCGGTTGGAGCCGGCGGCGCCGTACGGGCTGCTGCTGGTCTTCGCCTGCCTGTGGATACCCGCGGTCGACGGCGCGTTCTGGGACTGCGTCTATCCCGCGCTGGAGTGGCTGGGCGTGCGACAGGACGACATCTACTACGGGCTGGAGTTCTTCCGCTTCTGGCAGGAGGAGCCCGTCGTGCGGCTGTGAACCGCCGTGCACGGGGCGGCGGTCGGGGCGCGGGACGCTCACGCGCGAGGCGTTTCAGGCGCGAGGCGTCAGGCGCGGCGTTTCAGCCGCGCGGCGTTTCAGCCGCGCGGCGTTTCAGGCGCGGGGGCCGCCGGCGCAGCCGGACTGCGGCTGCCGGGCGGCGGCCTCCGCGCGCTGCCGGTCGATCTGCGCCTTGCGCCAGTAGAACCACGTCATGTTGGACGAGACGCCGAACATCAGCACCCAGACGATGCCCAGCCAGCTGCCCTGGACGAACGAGACCACGGCCGCGGCCAGCGCGAGGACGCAGACCAGCAGGGAGTAGACGGCGATACGGGGCATGGGGCGACCTTCGGGGTGCGACGGGCGGCGGAACGCCACCATTGTCCCCCATGCCCCCTCGACGTCCTCGACGGGCTCGGGGCCGCGACGGGTTCGGTGAGCGACGGGCGCGACGGGCTCAGAACCGGACGGGCGCGGCCCGCGGGCTCAGATGTCGGTCAGCCGGACGCCCGCGTGCGCCTTGTAGCGGCGGTTGACGGAGATCAGGTTGGCCACCAGCGACTCGACCTGGTGCGCGTTGCGCAGCCGCCCGCCGAAGACGCCCCGCATCCCGGGGATGCGCGAGGCGAGCGCCTGCACGATCTCGCAGTCGGCCCGCACCTCGCCGAGCACCAGGACGTCGGTCTCGATCTTCTCGATGTCCGGGTCCAGGAGCAGCACCGCCGACAGATGGTGGAAGGCGGCCGTCACGCGGGAGTCAGGCAGAAGCGCGGCGGCCTGCTCGGCGGCGCTGCCCTCCTCGGGCTTGAGCGCGTAGGCGCCCTTCTTGTCGAAGCCGAGCGGGTTGACGCAGTCGACGACGAGCTTGCCGGACAGCTCTTCGCGCACCGCCTCCAGCGTCGCGGCGTGCCCGTCCCAGGGGACGGCCACGATCACGACATCGCTGCGTCGGGCGCACTCGGCGTTGTCGGCGCCCTCGACGCCGTTGCCGAGTTCCTCGGCCGCGGTACGGGCGCGGTCGGCGGCGCGGGAGCCGATGATCACCTTCTGGCCCGCCCGGGCGAGCCGGCGGGCCAGCCCCCGGCCCTGGTCGCCGGTGCCGCCGAGGACGCCGACGACGAGCGAGGAGACGTCCGGCAGGTCCCAGGGGTCCTTGGGAGCGGGCTTGGCGGATCCGGTGTTTTCGGAGGTTGTCATACCAAGATCCTGCCAGCCCGCGGCGGCTTTTCGGGCGCTGTTCGGACGGAACCTTCAGGTCCGGTGCGGGCCGCGCACCGCGCCGGGCCGTGGTCGGTGTTCGTCGTCAGCGCCCGCCGCCCTCCGGGGCGTCGCCGGGACCGCCGCCCCGGCCCTCGTCGGAATCCCCGCTCCGCGGCTCGGCATCCTGCCAGCGCGGGTCGTTGCTCCACTTCACGTTCCGCTCGTGCGCGATCTCCATCGCCTGCGCGGCCTCGTCGCGTGACTCGTACGGTCCGAGGCGGTCCTTGGCGGGGCACTCCGGGCCCTCCTCCACCTTCCGGTGTTTGAGGCAGTAGTACCACTCGCCCGGTTTGCCAGTCGTTTTGCGTTGGAAGAGTGCCATGGCTTCATGCTGCCCCGAAGGGGCGCTTCACACCACGGCTAGACTCTCGGCCATGTCTGGCCAGTCAACTCTCGTCCCCGGCAAGGTCTCCCCGCAGCGAGGCGTACCCGCGTCGATCACGCGCCCCGAGTACGTCGGCAAGGAGGCGCCGACCCCGTACACCGGTCCGGAGGTGCAGGACGCCGAGACCGTCGAACGGATGCGGACGGCCGGACGCCTCGCCGCGCAGGCGCTGGTCGAGACGTCGAAGCACATCGCGCCCGGTGTGACCACGGACAAACTCGACGAGGTCGCGCACGAGTTCCTCTGCGACAACGGCGCCTACCCCTCGACGCTCGGCTACCGGGGTTTCCCCAAGTCGCTGTGCACCTCGGTCAACGAGGTGATCTGCCACGGCATCCCGGACTCCACGGTGATGCGCGACGGCGACATCGTGAACCTGGACATCACCGCGTACCTCGGCGGCGTCCACGGCGACAACAACGCAACCTACCTCTGCGGCGAGGTCGACGAGGAGTCCCGGCTGCTGGTCGAGCGGACCGAGGAGTCGCTGCGCCGGGCGATCAAGGCGGTCCGCCCCGGCCGCCAGATCAACATCATCGGCCGGGTCATCGAGTCCTACGCCAAGCGGTTCGGCTACGGCGTCGTACGGGAGTTCACCGGGCACGGCATCAACAGCTCGTTCCACTCCGGGCTGATCGTCCCCCACTACGACGACCCCCGGGCGACCACCGTGATCCAGCCGGGCATGACCTTCACCATCGAGCCGATGCTGACACTCGGCACGCACGAGTGGGACATGTGGGAGGACGGCTGGACCGTCGTCACCAAGGACCGGCGGCGCACCGCCCAGTTCGAGCACACCCTGGTGGTCACGGACTCGGGGGCCGAGGTCCTGACCCTGCCCTGAGACCAGTCCCCACTGCGCTTCCTGCGACTTCGCGCCCCGACCGGCGAGCACCCGGCCGGGGCGCGACGCTGTGCGGGGCCGGTGTCGGGAGAGCCCGGTGTCGGGAGGGCCAGTGTCGGGAGGCCCGGTGTCGGGAGGGCCCGGTGTCGGGAGGGCCCGGTGTCGGGAGAGCCCGGTGTCGGGAGAGCCCGGTACTCGGTGTCCGGATCTCGCGCCCCGCACGACCCGGGGCGGGCCCGTTTGTGGGTGCCGGGACGGGGATACGCTCAAGTTACCGACAGAGCGTCGGAAAGGGATTGACTTAGGTAAGCCTAAGTAGCATTATCTGCGGTGGCGGTGGCGGAATACCGCCGCCCCTTCCCTTTCGTCCTGGTTCACCGGAGGCCCACCTTGGCCGCGTCCGACTCCACCCCGTTCTCCACGCTGATCCGTACGGCCTCGCAGAAGCAGCACACCGAGGCCGAGAACTCGTCCTTCATGAGCGATCTCCTGGGCGGCAGGCTCGGCGTCGACGCGTACACCCGCTACACCGAGCAACTCTGGTTCGTCTACCGCGCGTTGGAGGAGCCCGCGAGCCGGCTCCTGGACGATCCGGTGGCCGGGCCGTTCATCCGCTCCGACCTCTTCCGGGTCGCCGCGCTGGAGCGCGACCTGTGCCACCTCCACGGCGGCACCGACTGGGCGGCCGACCTGCGACCGCTGCCCGCCACCGAGGCGTACGCCGCCCGCATCACCGAGGTCGCACGGGAGTGGCCCGGCGGGTACCTCGCCCACCACTACACCCGCTACCTCGGCGACCTCTCCGGCGGCCAGATCATCCGCGGCACCGCCGAGAAGACCTGGGGCTTCGAGCGCAAGGGCGACGGCGTGCGCTTCTACGTCTTCGAGTCGGTCGGCAACCCCGCCGCGTTCAAGCGCGAGTACCGCGAACTGCTCGACGCCGTACCGGCGGACGATCTGGAGAAGCAGCGGATCATCGACGAGGTGAACCGCACCTTCGACCACAACACCGCCGTCTTCCGCGACCTCGGCCGCCACTTCCGCCTCAGCGCCTGACGGCTCACCGTCTCCGTGGCCCCACCGACCGGCGGGGCCACGGAGACGGCCGCGCTCACCCCCGCGCCGCCGAAGCGCCCACCAGGCGACTGGTGAAGCCCGCCGCACACAGGCGCCGGAAGGCCGCGTCCACCTCGGCCGGGACCTCCTGGGCGATCATGAAGCCCTGCCCGGGGTAGACCACGAGCCGCTGCAGGGCGCCGACCAGCATGTCCACAACCTTCTTCGCGTCACCGATCGCTGCGACGTACTCGTCGAAGCCCAACTCGGCGGAGGCGCAGAGGACTTCGACGTCGGGCCACAGTCTGCGCGCAGTGGCGTACGCCCTGCGCTCCTCGTACGGCTTGCTCACCAGCACGACCGACGCCACCTCCACACCTTCCCGCGCCAGCAGCGCACGGGAGAGGGTGATGTTCTCACCGGTGTTGGTCGCCCTCGGCTCCACCAGCACGTGCGAGGCCGGGACCCCGAGAGCGAGGGCACGCTCGCGGTAGTGCACCGCCTCGCCGCGGGGCATCGAGGCGCGTGTGGTCGCGCTGTTGGCGCCGGTGAAGAGCAACCGCGGCACCGCACCGGCGAGATACAGGCGCGCCGCCACGTCGGCAACGCCGAGATCGTGACTGCCCAGCCCCACCGCCACCGAGGCCGACTCCACCCGGTGTCCCATCCGATGGTACTCCCAGACCAGCAGCGCGTCCGCGCGCTCGGCCTCCGTCAACCTCATGTCGCCCCGCCCTCCCCGGCGCCGGAGTCCGGCAGCCTGAACTCGTACTGCCAGACGAACCGCGAGGCGGCGTGCACTCCGACCGCGTACTCGACGACCGTACCGTCCGCTGTGCGCGTGGTACGGCGCAGCTCCACCACCGGCTCCCCTGGCGGCAGCCGCAACAACCTCACCGTCGGGCGTGCCCGAACGGGCCGAGTGGGAGTTACCACTCGTGTCGGGCGGCCGCAGAAGTAGGGGGGCGTTGGTGGATTACCGTGGGATCTGTGCGGGGGAGCTCGCGGCCATGGGTGCGTTCAGGTCCCCTTGGCTGCGACCGGCTTTCGAGGCGGTCGACCGGGAGCTGTTCGCTCCCAGGAGGTTCTGGACCCAGGAGCGGGGCGCAGACGGTCTGCATCCCGTGGTCGACCGCGAGGCCGACGTCGAGTCGTGGCGCCGGCACGTGTGGGGCGCTCACCGCTCGCTGATCACGCAGATGGACGACGGACGCACCCCAAGGTGCGGGCCTTCCCGCGGTGACTTCACTTCGTCCCTCTCGGCACCGGACATCGTGTTCGAGAAGCTCAACCTGCTGGAGGTCGAGCAGGGAAACCGCGTACTGCACCTCGGCACCGCCTCGGGCTACGACACCGCGCTGCTGTGCGAGGGGGCCGGCGCCGGGAAGATCACCAGTGTGGAGGTCGACCCCGCGCTCGCCGCGTGGGGTCGCGCCAACCTCCGCAACGCCGGGTACGGCGCCGAGTCGGTGTGTGGCGACGGGCTCCTGGGCCACCCGGGCTCGGCGCCGTTCGACCGCATTCTCACCAGCGCTTCGGTGCGGGAGATCCCACGCTCCTGGCTGGCGCAGGCCGCCGAGGGCTGCGTCATCGTCGCACCGTTCAACACCCGTTATGCGGCAGGCGGGTTGCTGAGGCTGAGAGTTGCCTCCGGTGTCGGCCGCGGGCGTTTCGAGGGGACCGCCTGGTACATGTGGGCCCGGGGTCATCGTCCGGTGAACACAGTTGCTCCCCTCGGCGAGCCGCGCAGATCGGCCTCCGTCATCTCCCCCGCCGAGGTCGTGGACCGGGGCCACGCACAGGACTTCGCTCTCGGTCTGCACGTGCCCGACATCGCCTTCGACCAGCGCGGGGAGGGTGAGCAGCGCCAGGCGCAGTTCTGGGACGACGCGGGTACGTCGGTTGCGCTGGTCGACCACGGCAGATGGTGGCGTCCCGGTGCGGTGCGGGCGTGGGGTCCGAGGGACCTGTGGCCGGAGGTGGTGCACGCCTACACGCGGTGGCGGACGGCGGGCAGGCCACACTTCACCCGGTACGGCGTCACCGTCGACACGGATGGCCACCACTTCTGGCTCGACGAGCCGGAGCAGCTCCTCGGGGTGTGACCGCTTGCCCGCCAACTGGCCCTGGGCGCAATGGACTTCAGCCGGCCGGAGCGGTGCGGAGGCACACCGGCGGCGCCTGCCGGCTCTGTCTCCGGCCCCAGTGACCAGGATCACTGATCGGTTCGCAGCGCTTTGACGCCGTATCGACCTGCGCGCCGACCGGAAGCGCTCCGCGCCCTGTCCGTACGCGTCTAACGTGACGGTTGGTCACACGCTGTGGCTGCGGGGGCAGTTGTGACGGGCTCGGGAGAGCACGTGCCCGCCGAGCACCGTGCGGCCGATCGGGGCGTGGGCAGATCGGTGCAGGGAGCGAGTGGATGAGTCAGATGTACGGCCAGCCGACGGTGTCGGGAGTCGGAGGGGGCGGGCCGACGGGTACGGGGGCGGCAGGCGACGGTGCGCTGGCGCGCGCGACGGTGGTTCTTGCGGCCGGTGAGCGGTTGGTGGCTTCGGCGGAGGTCTGGCCCGGGACGGGGCTGAAGTGCCCGAGGCGGTGGCGCCGTCCGAAGGTGTTGCGCGGGCAGCGGATGCCGGGCGACCGCTGGGAGGGCGTCAAGGACGGTATGTGGACAGTTCTTCACGCGCCCGGCTGGCCCCTTCGGCGCATGAGCGACTTCTTCGACCACCTGTTCGGCAGGATCTTCGGGTTCGGTTCTTCCTCGGGCAAGTCGGGGCCGGAGCCGCTCGGGGGCGTACGAGGCAGCCTCGCGCACATGTTGGCTGTCGCGCTGTACCCGCGAGCGACCACGACGGACGTGGTTCCGGTGCTCCAACTGACCGACCAACGGCTGCTGTTGACCTATGTGCAGCGGAGCCGGCGAGGCAGTCCGCACGGCGCGGCGGAGCCCGGCCCGTCGGTACCGACAGCGCAGATCGCCTGGGTGCGGTTGCACGACACCAGTGAGACCAGCGGCGTCTACGACCTGGGGTTCACGGACTCTTCCTGGGTGCGCATGCGGTTCGAGGAGCCGGTACCGGCGCTGGTGTCGGCGCTTCCTTCAGCCGACCCGGTGCCTGTACCCGCTCCTGCGGTCGCTTCCCCTCTCGCGCACGCGCCCGAGCCCATCGGCGAGGCTGCGCCCCGGCCGGGGACCACCGCCCCCTCCGCCACAGGTGCGCAGTGCCTCTCGCCGTTCGAGCCGGCGGAGCGGTGGAGCGGGTACACAGGCAGGGAGCGGGAGGTCGTGGAGCGGGCAGCGCTGGTGCTGCCGGCCGACGAGCGGCTGGTGGCGTCGCATCACCTCAGCCCCGGGCACCGCCTTCGTCGGCCCCGCAGAAGGCGCAGGCCGCTCGCGTTCGACGGGTTGCGAATGCCCGGGGACCGTTGGCGGGGGTTCTGGCGGGCGTTGGGCCGGTGCCTGTTGGTCGGCCTCACTCTGTGGGACCTGCTCGGACACCCCTTCTCGCTTCTCCTGGATTACCTCTCGGAACGCCATCCGCGCGGCAGGGGCCGTGCGCTTGGCGGCGGTTGGGACAGTCAGGCGGGCCGGTTCGCGGCAGCGCTCTTCCCGCGCGCACCGACCACCGGGGTCACCCACCTCGTACAGCTCAGCGATCGGCACCTGCGGGTGGTGTACGTACAGTGCGCCCGCGCGCATCCGTCGATGCTGGGAGCGGTGGACTCGGGCTTCACTGTGGACCGGTCCGAGGTGGCGTGGTTGCGCCCCCGCCCGGACATCGGCCGCCAGTCCTGCGAGTTCGGCTTCCGTGACGGGTCGTGGGCGCGGGTCTCGCTCGCCGCGCCGAGCCGACGCGACTTCGTGGACGCCTTTCCGGTGGGACCGCCGCGCTGAGCCGCGGCGGTTCTGCCCAACTCCCGGCGCGAAGCCGTCGTGGGACGCCTGACGATCGGGCACGCGCGTCCCCGGGGTGCGCCGGGCGCCGCGAGGCCGGGCGTAGCGACACGGCCGTGCCCGCCGGTGGAGGGTCCGGCGGGCACGGTGTGAGGAGGGCTGGACCGTCAGCTCTCCGTGGAGCGGCGGCGGGTGGCGTACACCGCTGCCGCACCGATCGTGGCCAGGACGGCGGCGCCGCCCAGGAGGGGAACGGTGGGACCGCTCGCACCGGTGCTCGCGAGGGCCCCGGACCCGCCCACGGTACCGGCCGTGCCCGAGGAGCCACCCACCGAGGCGGGGTCAACTCCGCCTGCCGAGCCGCCGCTTGAGCCGCCGGAGGAGCCGTCGCCGTCCGGCAGGTCGGCATCGTCGGAGAGCGAGACGGCCGCGGTCACCGGGTCGAGGGCCTCGCCCTCCTCGTAGAAGCCGCCGAACGCCTCGGCGCCCTGCTTGGTGAGGGTCGCCGGCACGTCCTGGAGGGTGATGACGTCGTCCTCGGGCGTGAGCGAGTCCGCGGCGACGGTCAGCTTGGCCAGGGCCAGGCCCTTGTGCTCGGTGACCTTGCCGGACTCGCGGTCCTTGGAGGAGACGTCGGCTATCAGCGAGCTGCCGCCGGCCTTCGCGTCGATCCTGAACGCGGAGAACTTCAGCTCCAGCGCGTAGCCGTCGCCCTCGGCGTGCGCCAGGAAGTCGACCCCGCCGTCGAAGGCGGCGTCCAGTGCCGGGGTGTCGGCGTTGTACTCGCCGTTGCCGCCCGGGAAGCGGTAGCCGTCGCCGTTCTCCTTCGCGCCGCCCTTCAGCTCGACCTTGCCCTTGCCGATCGGGCCGACCACGTACTTGCGGAAGGACTCCTTGACGCCCCAGTCGAGGTTTCCGTCCACGACGGTGCCGGCGTCGGACGGGGCGTCGGAGCCGCCGCCGGTGGACCCGCCGGAGCCGGTGGAGCCGCCGCCGGACGTGCTGCCGCCGGTGGTGCCCGCGCTGTCGCCGGAACCACCCGTACCGCCGGAGCCACCCGTACCGCCGTCGCCGCCGGAACCACCCGTGCCACCCGTACCGCCGTCGCCGCCGGAACCGCCCGTGCCGCCCGTACCGCCCGTACCGCCGCCGGTGGCTGCGGACTTGACGGTGAGGCTGGCGGGGTCGAGCTCGGCGCCCTCCTCGTACATGCCGTTGAACGCCTCCGCGCCTTCGGCGGTGAGGGTCACCGGGATGTCGTCGAACGTCATCTCGCCGCCGTCGCCCCTGCCCGGGGCGACGTCCGTGAGGTCGAGGTCGGCGAGGTCGACGTCCTCGGTGGTCTCGCCGTTGAGGGTGACGTCCGCGATGATCTTCCCGGACTCGCGGTCCTCGGTGACCAGTTCGACACCGGCGAGCTTGATGTCGAAACCGTGGATCTTGGAGACGAAGTTGACGCCGCCCTCGAAGGAGGTGTCGACCGCGTGGGTGCCGGTGTCGTAGGTCCCGGTACCGCCGGAGAAGGTGAACACGCCGTTGTTCTCGGCCTGTTCGGCGCCCTCGTCGACGGTGATCTCGCCCATGGCGATCCCGGTGACGTACTTGCGGAACGACTCCTTGACGCCCCATTCCAGGGTGCCGTCGGTCAGTTCGATCGACGCGGCGGCCTTCGGCGCTCGCTCGGCGGCCAGCGCGGGGTAGGCGAACGCGGCGGTGGCCATGAGCGCCGTGGAAGTGGCGGCGGCCAGCGCCACACTGCGTGAGATCGCGGTCATCTTGGGGCCTGCTCCTCGGAGTTGACGGATGTGGCGGCCGTACGACGGCGTCGCACGAACCAGGTTGCGCCGGCCGCGACCACGAGGAGCGCGGCGGCCAGGGTGAGCGGCAGTACGGGCGTGCCGGAGTCGCCGGAATCGGTGGCGGCGGACGCCGTGGAGTCCGTGGCGTCCTTCCCGTCCGACTGCGCGCTCTTCGCGGGGGGTTCGGTGGTGGGCTCGCTGCCGAGGTCGGGCAGGGCCGGCAGTTTCGCGTCCTCGTCCAGGGCCACGGCGAGGGTCAGCGGGTCCATCTCGGTGCCCGCCCTGTAGAGGGAGCCGAAGAGCTTCGCCCCGTCCTCGGTGAGTTCGGTGTCGGCCTCCTCCACCAGCAGCAGGCCCTTCTCGGGCTTCAGCGGTGCGTCGAAGGTGGCGATGGCGGTGCCGTCGGCGCGCAGCGTCCCCTTGTTCTTCTTCACCGAGACGGAGAGCTTCTCCAGCGTCAGATCGAGGTCCTTGCCGGTGAAGTGCACGCTGCCGCCGAAGTCCGCGCTCAACTCGCCCTTCTCGGCGTCGAAACGGCCCTTCTCGCCCGGGAAGCGGTAGAGCGCGCCGCCGTCCCGGGCGCCTCCCGAGAGCTTCCAGCGGCCCTCGGCGATGGGTCCGCCGACGTACTCGCGGAAGGTGCGGCGCACGCCCCAGTCCAGAGCGGCGTCGGCGACGGTGCCGGCCTTCTCGGAGGTCCCGTCCTTCCCGGGCTTCTCGGACTCCTCGGCCTTGCCCGGCCCGCCGGGCCCGTCCCCGGCCGAGGCCTCCTTGGCCGGCTTGACGTCGACGGAGAGGCTGATCGGGTCGAGCGGGGTGCCGGCCTCGTAGTAGCCGGCGAAGGACTTGGCGCCCTCGGCGGTGAGGGTGGCGGGTACGCCGTTCAGCGCGACGGCGCTCCCGCCGCCCCGCATGTCGACGCCGCCGAGGTTCAGCGAGGCCATCGGCACCTGGCGGCGGTCGCTGATCTGCCCGCTGCCCCTGGCCTTGCTGCGGATGTCCGCGTACAGGGTGCCGGTTCGGCCGCTGATGCGGACGGTCGGACTGCTGACGGTCAGGTCCAGTTCGTTCTCGCCGTCGGCCTTGGTGTGGCCGGTGAACCGTACGCCGCCGCCGAACGCGGAGCTCAGCGAACCGGCGTCCGGATCGTAGGCGCCGGAGGCGGAGTGGAAGCGGAAGAGCTTCTCGCCGACGGTCCCGGCGCCCCCGGACAGGCTCCAACTCCCCTTGGCGATGGGGCCGGTGACGTAGTTCTGGAAGGAGCTCTTGATGCCCCAGTCCAGTCGGCCGCCCTGCACCGTGCGGTCGGCGGCGTCGGCCGTCGGTGCGGGCGGCACGAACAGCAGCGCGCCGAGCAGCGCGGCGAGCAGGGCGGTGGTGTGGAGACGCGAGGTTCTGCCCGTGGGCATGCGAAGTCCTTCCGAACGGACCCGGGAGCGAGAAGCAAAGTAAGGCTAACCTAAGCTATCGGCGAGCGCGTCGGAACCCCCGAGTATGGAAGGCAGTGCACCGTGCATCCACCTAAACGCCAACTTGGTGCCGTATCGGCCCTGTTGGCCCTCGTACTGGTGGTCTCCGGCTGCGGGGGTTCCTCCTCCGCCGGAGACGGGAGCGGCGGCGGGGACGGGAAGAAGTCCGGCGCCACCGCCATAGCCGACCGGGTGGAACCGCTCCCCGGCCCCGCGCCCGAACCCGAACTGCCGGTGACGGTCGAGTCCGCCGACGGCCGCGAGGTGACGGTCCGGAGCGCGGAGCGGATCATCCCGCTCACCGGCTCGCTCTCCGAGCTGGTGCACTCGCTCGGACTGGGCGAACGCGTCGTGGCCCGCGATGTGACCGCGACCTTCGAGGAGGCCGAGAAGCTGCCCGTGGTCACCCGCGCGCACGACGTCTCGGCCGAAAGCGTGCTCTCCCTCAAGCCCACGCTGGTGCTCGCCGAGAGCACGACGGGCCCGTCCGAGGCGATCGGCCAGATCCGCGACGCCGGGGTTCCCCTGCTGGTGATTCCGCCCGCCCTCGCGCTGTCCGACGTGGCCGAGCGGATCGACGCGGTGGCCGGCGCGCTCGGCGTCCCCGAGGCAGGCCGGAAGCTGAAGGAGCGCACCGAGAAGCGGATATCCGCCGCGCGCAAGGCCATTCCTGACGCGAAGAAGCCGAAGGTGGCGTTCCTCTATCTGCGCGGCGCCGCTTCGGTCTATCTGCTCGGCGGGGCGAAGTCCGGTGCCAGTTCGCTGATCGAGGCCGCGGGCGGGGTGGACGCGGGCAAGGAGTCCGGGCTGAAGAAGGACTTCACGGCGATCACCAGCGAAGCGCTCGCCAAGGCCGCACCGGACGTGATCCTGGTGATGTCCAAGGGCCTGGACTCGGTGGACGGGGTGGAGGGGCTGCTGAAGATCCCGGGCATCGCCGAGACCCCGGCCGGCCTCGACCGGCGCATCGCCTCGGTCGACGACGGAGTGCTCCTGAACTACGGACCGCGCACCGACAAGGTGATCCGCTCCCTGGTCGAGCAGTTCCACGGAGGCGGACAGTGACCTCCACCGCCCACGACGCGTCACCCGGCACGGGCGGCACGGACCCCGCAGACGGTACGGGCGGTGCAGGCGGTACGGGCGGTGCTGGCGGCGCAGGCGGTACGGGCTCCACTGACGGCACCGCCCGTCCCGCGGGCGCCGGCGGGCGTACGGTCGCGCTCGTCAAGTCGCCGCCGCCCGACGGGAGTTCGCCGCCGTCACCGACGTCCACGGCGGCGGGCGCCTCCCGTCGACTGCCGCGCGCCCGTGTTTCGCTGCTGACGCTGGGACTCGCGGCCGGTGTCGTGGTGGCCGCGCTGCTGGCGGCCGGGATCGGCGCCTACGACATCCCGATCGGTGACGTGGTCGGCTCGCTGCTGCACCGGGTGGGGCTCGGCGGGGCGCCGCTGGACCGGGTCGGCGAGAGCGTGCTGTGGAACGTACGGCTGCCGCGTGTGGTGCTGGCGATGCTGGTCGGCGCCTCCCTGGGCTGCGCGGGTGCGTTGATGCAGGGCGTGTTCGGCAACCCGCTGGCCGAGCCGGGCGTCATCGGCGTCTCGGCCGGCGCCGCCGTCGGCGCGGTGGCCTCGATCGCCCTGGGGCTGACGTTCCTGGGCAACTGGACGCTGATCGTCTGCGCCTTCGTCTCGGGGCTGATCACGGTGCTGGTGGTCTATCTGCTCTCCCGGGCCGGCGGACGGACCGAGGTCGTCACGCTGATCCTCACCGGTGTCGCGGTCAACGCCTTCGCCATGGCGCTGATCGGCCTGGCCATCTTCTTCGCCGACAACGCGCAGATCACCCAGATCACCTTCTGGCAGCTGGGTTCGCTCTCGCAGGCCACCTGGCCCAAGGTGCTCGCGGTGCTGCCGTGTGCGCTGGCCGGTCTGCTGCTGGCGCCGCTGTACGCGCGGAAGTTGGACCTGCTCTCGCTCGGCGAGCGGCAGGCGCGCCACCTGGGCGTGGACGTGGAGCGGCTGCGGATCGTGCTGGTCCTGGTGGTGGCGCTGCTGACGGCCGCGGCGGTCGCGGTCTCGGGCATCGTCGCCTTCGTCGGGCTGCTGGTGCCCCATCTCCTGCGCATGGCGGCCGGGCCCGGTCACCGCTTCCTGGTGCCGGGCAGCGCCCTGGCCGGCGCACTGGTGCTGCTGGTCGCCGATCTGGCCGCCCGCACTCTCGCGCAGCCGGCCGAACTGCCGCTGGGGGTGCTGACCGCGTTGGTCGGCAGCCCGTTCTTCTTCTGGCTGCTGCGCAGAACCCGTCGCAAACAAGGAGGTTGGGCGTGATCAGGGACCTGCTCGCACCACTGCGCTCGCTGCGCCGGCCGCCGCTGCCGCCGGCGGCGGCACCGCCCGGAGCCACCGTCGCCGCGGTGCGGGGGCTGCGGGTGCGGCTGGGCGGACGCACGGTGCTGGACGGCGCCGACCTGGCCGTCACCAGCGGGCGAGTGCTGGCGCTGGTCGGCCCCAACGGCGCCGGCAAGTCGACCCTGCTCGCCGCGCTCGCGGCCGATCTCGTCCCGGAGGCGGGCGGTGTGGAGATCGACGGCAGGCCCGCCGCGCACTGGAGTGCCGTCGAACTCGCCCTGCGGCGGGCGGTGTTGCCCCAGTCGGCGGCGCTCGCATTCCCGTTCACCGTCGGCGAGGTGGTCGCCATGGGCCGGGCCCCGTGGGCCGGTACGCCGTGGGAGGACGAGGACGAGGAGGCCGTCGCCGAGGCGATGGCGCTCACCGAGGTGACCGAGTTCGCCGCGCGTCCCTTCTCCGCGCTGTCGGGCGGTGAACGGGCCCGGGTGGCCCTGGCCAGGGCGCTCGCCCAGCGCACCTCGCTGCTGCTGCTCGACGAGCCCACCGCGGCACTGGACCTGCGGCACCAGGAGCTGGTGCTGCGGCTGTGCCGGCAGCGGGCCGCGGACGGAGCGGCGGTCGTGGTCGTGCTGCACGACCTCGGGCTCGCCGCGGCGTACGCGGACCGGGCTGCGGTCGTCGCCGACGGCCGGATCGCCGCCGACGGCGTGCCGCGGGAGGTCTTCACCCCCGAGCTGCTCTCGCCGGTGTACGGGCAGCCGGTCGAGGTCGTCGCCCATCCGCGCACCGGTGCACGGCTGGTGCTCCCGGTACGCGACTGACCGGCGCCCCGCCGCACCGCGCGCCCGCACCCGCACCCGCCCGCACCCGGGTCGGCCCGTACGGACCGGCTCGCGTGCGGGCGCAACGGCGGCCGTACCGGCGCGCGTGCGGACCGTCGTGCGGGCCGTCGTACGGGCCGGTGCGGGCACCGGCGCCGGCCTCACCGGCGCCCTCGCGCCAACGCCCGCCGCACGGGCCGCAGATGCCTCCCGTCGTACGGCGGCACAGGCGGTGCCAGGTAGGATTCGGTGCCGCGGACAGGGAGTCGCGCCGGTTTGGGGAAGCACCCGGAGACCGCGGTTTTCCGGGACTTGGGGAGGGCACGGGCATGAAGACGCGAGTGCTGGCGGCAGCCGTGAGCACCGTGGTGCTGACCGGGACGCTGTCGGGCTGTATGACGGTGCACGGCCAGAACGCGGTGGTGCCCGCGACCACCGAGGCCGAGGCGCAGAAGGTCCTCGACGGTTACGTCTCCACCGCCAACAAGGCGCTCGCCCAGCACGACCTCAAGCTCAACGCCACGGTCGAGCGCGGCGCCCTCGGCGAGGGGAGCCAGGCCTACATCCGTACGCTCCGGGCGCTCGACCCGGAGCGGAAGCAGACCCCGCAGCCGGTGAAGGTCAAGGACTCCAAGTTCCACATCCCGCAGCAGGCGGGCTGGCCCAAGTTCTTCGTCGTGGACACCGCCAGCAATGTGGAGCAGAACGCCGATTCCGGTGAGAACAGGCTCCTGCTGGCGTTCACCCGGCAGAGCGTGGACGAGCGCTGGAAGGCCTCCTACCAGGCGGTGGTGGCGGCCGGCGACGTCCCGGAGTTCGCGGAGGACGAGGACGGCCACGCCGACGACGTCCCGATGAACGAGGACGGCGGGCTGATCACCGCGCCCGGCGAGCTGAGCAAGGCGTACACCTCGTATCTGGGCAGCGGAAAGGGCGACTTCGCGGACGGGCCGCAGACCACCGGCAAGCGGGAGAAGCGGGCGAAGGTCAAGCCGCGCAAGGGAGCGCGGACCGAGTTCGCGGACCTGGCGGCGAACAACAAGATCTACGCACCGTTCGCGCTGCGCACCAAGAGCGGGGACGCGCTGGCGTTCTTCACCATGCACCAGCACACCAAGCAGACCGTGGCACCGAACATCGGCATCAGGCCGCCGGTGCGCCCCGGTGCGAAGGCCCTGCTGGAGGGCGAGGCCAAGGTCTCGCTGACGGAGGTCTTCGTCCTGCAACAGCTGGTCCGGGTGCCGACGGTGGAGAACAAGTCGAACGGCATCGTCTTCCTGGCCCAGACCGCCCAACGCACCGCCGCCAAGGGCGAGTAGCCCGGACGGGCAGCCCGCCCGGCCGGCCCGAGGGCAGCAGGCCCGGGGGAAAGCGGGCGCGGGCCGCGCGCGGGCGGCGTTCGGCCCGCGGGGCGCCCGGTGGGCGGACGGCTCAGCGCACCGGCCAGGAGGCGCGCTCGTACTCGGGGAACTCGTCGGGCTGGGCGGCGACATAGACCGCGCAGGCGTCGGTCAGCGCCTCCAGCAGCGTCAGCGGATCGGGCAGCTCGCGCTCCGGAGCGCGCACCCAGCTGAGTCCGGCGCCGCCGTCGGCCTCCAGCCGCGAGGGCGGCAGAAGCACGTAGCTGCCGCGGCAGTGCCAACGCATCCCGGGATGCTCGTCCATCGTCTCGGGGTGGCAGTCCAGCTCGCACGGCCACCACTCGTCCTCGTCGTCCGGGGTGCCGCGGGTGGTGGTGTAGAAGTGCATCCGGCCGTCGGAGGTGGCGGCCACCGGGCCGACCTCCACGCCTTCGCGCTCCAGTCGTTCCAGCGCCGACTCGCCGGCGCTGAGGGGGACGTCCAGCACGTCGTGGGTGAGGCCGGTGGCGGTGATGAAGTTCGCGAGCGGGCGGCTGCGCGCCCAGCGCAGGATCTGCTCCGGGTCCGAGGACGCCTGGGTCTGCCAGGCGAACGAGACGGGGTGGCGGCCGGGAGTGGGGCAGCCGATGCGCTCGCAGGAGCAGCCGTAGCCCTCCGGACAGGCAGCGGGAGCGAGCGGGAAACCAGCCGCCGCGGAGGCGAGCAGCAGATCCTCCCGGGCGCGTGCGGCCTCGGCCGCCGTGTCGTCCGCGCTCCTGGAACGGCGGCGCAGCCACTGGGAAAACCTGCCTTCGCGTTCCATCTACCGCCTCACTCCAGACCGGGCCGTGGACCTGCCTGAAGGGTACGGAACACGGGTGCCGTATCCGGCCGGAATCCACGGAACGCTGTCCATCACTGACCCCATCCTGCGCCCTCTCGGGCCGAAACGGGAAACCGGGGTGGTCACAGTGCGTTCCGGCACCCTCGGAAAAGCATCCCGTTATGGAAGTTTCCACGGATACTCCCGAAACATCCGCTCTCACCGGGCGCGGCGACCTCGTGCGGGCGTTCCCAACGCCACCGCGGGCGCGGGAAGTTGGCCCCGGGCGGTGAATCCCGTCACACTCGGAGCGGTCGTCCGAGGCCCCGGAGGTGCGCCGGAGGCCCGGCACACTCCGCGTTACCACACCAAAACCACCGGATCCCGCTGTGCACGGGCCCTCCGGCCCGCAGGACGGTTGGCGGCTGCAGCCGGAACCAGCCGCAAGAACTGCTGCGTTTTCCCGGCGATCGGTGGACCATGTCCGCAGCAGACACGGCGATCCCGTGAGGAGCTTTCGTTGTTCGCAGTACGTCGCTTCCTGATGTGCCCACCGGAGCACTTCCGCGTCACCTATTCCATCAACCCCTGGATGGATCCGAGCAAACCCGTCGACCTGCCGCTGGCCGTCGCCCAGTGGGAGGCCCTGCGCGACCGCTACCGGGCGCTCGGCCACACGGTCGAGGAGCTGGAACCGGACCCCGACCTGCCGGACATGGTGTACGCGGCCAACGGTGCCGTCGTCGTCGACGGGAAGGTCCTCGGCGCACGGTTCGCGCATCCGCAGCGCGAGGCCGAGGCGCTCGCCCACCGCGAGTGGTACGCCTCGCGGGGCTACACCGCCTTCCACGAGCCCGAGCACGTGAACGAGGGTGAGGGCGACTTCGCCGTCACCGCCTCCTGGCTGCTCGCCGGTCGCGGCTTCCGCAGCAGCCCGCTCTCCCATCCGGAGGCACAGGAGTTCCTGGGGCGGCCGGTGATCGGGCTCGACCTGGTCGACCCGCGCTTCTACCACCTGGACACCGCACTGTGCGTGCTGGACGACTCCGGCGACAGCGAGGTCATGTACTACCCGCCGGCCTTCTCGCCGGGCAGCCGGGCGGTGCTCGCCAAACTCTTCCCCGACGCGATCATCGCCGAGGAGCAGGACGCGCTGGTGCTGGGCCTGAACTCGGTCAGCGACGGCCACCACGTACTGCTTCCGCAGGCCGCGATCGGCCTCTTCGAGCCGTTGCGCGAGCGCGGCTACGAGCCCATCCCGATCGATCTCTCCGAGCTGCTCAAGGGCGGCGGCAGCGTGAAGTGCTGCACCGCCGAACTGCGCGGCTGACCCGGCCGCACACCGGACGCGTCGCGGCCGGTCGCACTCCCGGCGACCCCGGGAGGCGACCGGCCGCCGTCACGTCCGCGCACGCGCGTGCGGACACGTGCACCTTCCGGGCACGCGTGCAGGTCCGGGCACGTGCGCGTCCGGGGCACGCGTGCAGGTGCGGCGGCGGATCGGAACGTTCAGTCCGTCTGAGGCTGTGTCCCGGCCGGCGGCCAGGGGTCGCCCCACTCGGCGCCGCGGGCCGCACGGTAGCGGGGCTTGTCGCGCTTGGTGACGGTCCTGCGGCTCAGTCCTCCGCCCTCCTCGCACAGTTCGAGCAGCACCTGCCCCTTGCGCAGTTGGGGGTGGCGCACGATACGGGCGGGCGCGGGCTCGCCGTCCGGCGCCGACCCGCCGCCGCCCTCGGACTCACCGGCCGGCACGTCCCCGCCGGCCGACACGCTCCCGGGCGGTGCGAGGGCCTGGCTGCGCACCGCGGCGACGTAGGAGAACTTCTCGTCCTCGTGCCCCAGGGAGCCGCCCTTGATCTGCCGGTGCAGCGAGGAACGTGCGACCCGTACGGCGAAGTGGCACCAGTCCTCCCCGGGGACGATCGGGCAGGCCCCGCTGTGCGGGCAGGGCGCGAGGACCGTGCGGCCCGCCTCGACCAGCGCCCTGCGGGCGGCGAGCACTCGGGCGTACCCCTCGGGCGTCCCCGGCTCGACCACGACCACGACGGGCGCGGCCTCGGCGGCGGCCCGTACGGCCGCGGCGCGGTCCTCCCCGGTCAGCTCGCCGAGGACGTAGGAGAGCGTCACCAGGTCGCTCGGCGCGAGTTCGAGGTCCGGGCCGATACGGGCGCGCCGCCAGTCGGTGGCCGGCAGGGTGCGTCCGGCGAGCTCGCGGCCCAGGGCGAGCGCGGGCTCGGCCCAGTCGAGCACGGTGCTCCGCGCGCTCCCCCGCCAGGTGTCGGCGACGGCCCACACCGCGGCGCCGGTGCCACCGCCGAGGTCGGTGTGGGTGGTCGGCGACCAGTGCGGAACCCGGACCGCCAGCTCGGCGAGCGCGGCTCCGACGGCCGCGAAGGTGGCCGGCATCCGGTACGCGGCGTACGCGGTCGCGTCGGCACGGTCGCGCAGCACCGGGGCGCCGGTGGGGGTCCGGCCGCGGTAGTTGGTGATCAGCCGGTCGACCGCGGCGGTCGCCTGCCGCGGTGGCAGACCGGCCAGTTGGGCGGCGAGCGCCGCACGGAGTTCTTCGTCGTACACCGGTTCAGTCTAGGGAGGCGCGGACGGGCGCCGGACCGCGCACGGCGCGGGCGAGACGGGTGGCGGCGCGGGCACGCGGCCCGCTGTCCGGCGGGGTCGGACGCACCGGATGCACGGTGGTGGCGAGCAGCACCAGGAAGGTGTCGGTGGCTCGGTCCAGGACCAGGCTGGTGCCGGTGAAGCCGGTGTGCCCGGCGGCTCCCCGGCCGGCCAACTCCCCCATGAACCAGGGCTGGTCGACGGCGAAGCCCAGGCCCGGCGGGTCGAGCAGCAGCGCCACGCTCTCCTCCCGCAGCACCCGCACCGCACCCGCTCGGCCGCCGTCCAGCAGTGCGCGGCAGAACACGGCGAGGTCGGCGGCGGTGCTGAAGAGCCCGGCGTGACCGGCCACCCCGCCGAGCGCGTGGGCGTTCTCGTCGTGGACGACTCCGCGCAGCATTCCGCGGTCGGCCTTGGCCCAGGGACGACGCTGGTCCTCGGTGGCCGCGGCGCCGGGTGCGGGCCCGTAGCCGGTGGCGGTCATCCCCAGCGGACCGGTCAGCTCGGTGTGCAGCCAGACGTCCAGCGCGGTGCCGGTGACGCGCTCGACCACCTGTTGCAGCGCGATCAGGTTGAGGTCGGAGTAGCGGTGGCCGCGGTCGGGCAACAGCGCCTGGGACCACAGCAGTTCCAGCCCGTGGCCGTCGTGGAAGGGCAGTTCGGGCCGGAGGCCGGAGGTGTGGGTGAGCAGCTGCCGCACGGTGACGGCCGCCTTGCCGGCCGCGCCGAACTCGGGCACGTACCGGCTCACCGGGGCGTCCAGCTCGAGCAGCCCGCACTCCCGGGCCCGCAGCGCCGCGACGGCGGTGAAGAGCTTGGTCAGCGAGGCGAGGTCGAACCGGGTGCCGGTGCGCATCGGCTCGGGCCGGGCCAGCGGGGTGCGGGCGTCCGCCCAGCGCTGCGCCCAGCCGGTCGCGCGGTGCACCGCGAGGTACGGACCGCGACCGGCCGCCAGGACCGCGCCGCCGCACCAGTGCGCGGCCGGCAGCGCGTCCAACTCCCGGGTCATCGCGGCCAGTTCACCGGCGTCCAGACCGGCCTCCTCGGCGCTGCCCGCGCTCAGCTCCCGCTGCGCCACGGACGGCACATCCCCAGGTAGCAGAGCGCGGCCAGGCCGACGGTGCAGACCTGGACGACGGCCATCGGCACGGCGGTGTGCTCTCCCGCGACGCCGACCAGCGGCGAGGCGATGGCGCCGATCAGGAACTGCGAGGTGCCCAGCAGCGCCGAGGCCGAACCGGCGGCGTGGCCGGCGCGCATCAGGCCGAGCGAGTTGGCGTTGGGCAGCACCAGCGCCATGCCGGACATCAGCACGAACAGGCCGGCGCTGGTGGGCAGCAGGCCCACCTCGCCGAAGACTCCGGAGGTCATCAGCAGCAGGGCGACGGCGGCGCTGCCGATGACCCCGAGTCCGACCATCAGCACCCGGTCCAGCGAAACCCGGCCGACCAGCACCTTTCCGTTGAGCTGGCCGACGGCGACCATGCCGATCGAGTTCGCCATGAAGAGCAGGCTGAAGGTCTGCGCGGAGGCCCCGTGGATCTCCTGGATGACGAACGGCGAGGCGGCGACGTAGGCGAAGAGCGCCGCGAAGCCCAGCGAGCCGACCAGCAGATAGCCGCTGAAGGCCCGGTCCCGCAGCAGGGCGCGCATGGTGCGCAGTGCGGACGGCACTCCCCCGCTGTGCCGCCGCTCCGGCGGCAGCGTCTCGGGCAGCCGCCGCCAGGCGACGATCGCCAGCAGCACGCCGATGACGGCGAGGATGACGAAGATGCCGCGCCAGTTGGTGAACCGCAGCACCTGGCCGCCGAGGACCGGCGCGAGGATCGGGGCAATGCCGGAGATCAGCAGCAGGGTGGAGAAGAAGCGGGCCATCGCCAGACCGTCGAACAGGTCGCGCACGACGGCGCGGGCTATGACGATGCCGGCGGCGCCCGCGAGGCCCTGGAGGAGACGTACCGCGGTAAAGGTCTCGATGGTCGGCGCGAGGGCGCAGCCGACGCTGGCGACGACGTAGCAGATCATGCCGACCATCAGCGGTCGTCTGCGGCCGAACTGGTCGCTCATCGGCCCGACGATGATCTGGCCGACGGCCAGGCCCAGCAGGCAGGTGGTGAGCGTCAGCTGCACCTGCGCTGCCGGGCTGCTGAGCTCGCCGGAGACCTCCGGGAGCGCCGGGAGGTACATGTCCATGGACAGCGCGGGCAGCGCGGTGAGGCTGCCGAGTATCAGGGTGATCAGCAGACCCGCGCGCTGAGGTGCGGTCAGCCGTGCCAGGGGCGCGGCTTCGACGGGGGCACCGGACTCGGCGGGGGTGCGGGAGTCGGTGCGACCGGCTGCGTCGGAGGAGCCTTCGGGGGAGGTCGTGGCCAGGGGTGTGGGACCGGAGTCGGTCATGTACCTCTCTCCAGGGGGAACGTTAGCGGTATGGACCATTCTCCCAGCCAGGACGCCCGGCGGCCCAACGGGTATTCCCCGCCGGGCCGTTGACCAGCGACAACACAAGAGCCTGTGGCAACTGTCACAGCGCGCGGCCCGGGCGGCCGCGCGGCGGCGACGGGTGTTCCCGGGTCGGCGGCCCCGGAAACACCGGGTCTCACAGGGCCTTGAGGCCCGGGGCGCCCGCCGCCGACTCGAAGGAGACGGCGGTGCTGATCGCGCCGCCGGGGGTGGTGATCCGCTCCAGCGTCCGGAAGTCGGCGCGCAGCCGCTCCGCGGTGAGGGTCAGCAGCAGATAGCCGCGCCGCCCGTCGAAGTAGTGCAGATGCGGGTTGGCCGCCATCAGGGCCTCCCAGTTGTCCGGTCGGCGTACACCGTCGCCGCCGCTGGAGATGGAGGTGGTGACGAGTTCCACACCGACGGGAGGGGAGGTGGTGTCGTCGAAGTCGCGGTGGATGTCGAAGGCGTAGTGGACGTGGACGTCGCCCGTGAGGACCACCAGGTTCGCCACCCCCGCCGCCTCCGCGCCGGCCAGCACCCGCTCCCGCGAGGCCGGGTAGCCGTCCCAGGCGTCCATGGACAGCGGGAACGGGCCCTGCACCCGGTCGCGGCGCCGGGAGAACACGGTCTGCTGCGGCACCAGGTTCCACACCGTGCCCGAGTCCCGCCAGCCGTCCAGCAGCCAGCGCTCCTGGCCGGCGCCGGTGATCGTGCGGCGCGGGTCCTCGGACTGCTCGTTCGGGACCTTCCAGCCGTCGCCGTTGGCCTGGTCGTCGCGGTACTGGCGGGTGTCGAGGACATCGAGCTGGGCGAGGCTGCCGTAGCGCAGCCTGCGGTAGAGCAACAGCTCGGCGCCCTCGGGGCGTTGGGGCCGGCGCAGCGGCATGTTCTCCCAGTACGCGCGGTACGCCGCCGCACGCCGTACCAGGAACTCCTCCGGCGGAACGTTGTTCTCGGGCTTCTCCGGGACTCCGCCGGCGTAGTTGTTCTCCGTCTCGTGGTCGTCCCAGGTGACGATCCAGGCGTGGGCGGCGTGCGCGGCCTGCAGGTCGGGGTCGGTGCGGTAGAGGGAGTAGCGCAGCCGGTAGTCCTCCAGCGTGACGGTCTCGCGGTTGTAGACCGGCGGGATCCGGCGGTCGGTGTAGTCGCGGGCGCCGCCCTTCGCGTCGATCGGGTACTCGTAGAGGTAGTCGCCGAGGTGCAGCACCGCGTCGAGGTCCTCCTCGGCGAGGTGGCGGAAGGCGGTCCAGTACCCCTGGTCGTAGCGCTGACAGGAGACCACGCCGAACCGCAGGCTGCCGGGGTCGGTCTCCGGCCCTGGCGCCGTACGGGTGTGGCCGACGGGGCTGGTCCAACTCCCGGTGCTGAAGCGGTAGTAGTAGTCGGTCGCCGGTTCCAGTCCGTCCGGCTCGACGTGGACGGCCCAGTGGTACTCGGGGTGCGCGGTGGCCTCGCCGCTGCGGACGGTGCGGCGGAAGCCGCGGTCGCGGGCGAGTTCCCAGGCGACGTTGACCGGCTTGCCGCTCAGTCCGCTGCCGGCCTCGTACGGTTCGGGCGCCAGCCGGGTCCAGAGCACGACGGAGTCCGGCAGCGGGTCACCGGAGGCGACGCCGAGGGTGAACGGCTCGGTGTCCAGCCGGGTTTCGCGGGCCGGGGCCGCGGTGGCGGTGGGCGCGGGCAGGTTGGTGGAGAACGCCAGCGCCGCGGCGGCACCGGTCACGGTGAGGAACCGGCGGCGGTTCAGATGGCGGGCGTGGGAGAGGAGTTCGGCGTCCGCTGTCGCGTGCGCGGACCGGCCGGCGGGCAGGCCCGTGGAGGTGCTCGCTGGATGCGTCGTCATGGTGGTGAGTGCAGCGGCCGGGGATGGCGTCGCGTTGGCACGTACGCGTCATACTCCTTGCGGGTCGGTGGCCTGCCGGTTGCGTCCCGGCAGTTGGGCCCTCGACGGCGAGGGAGCCGATGTCTCGTACCCTGCCGCCATGACGACGGAAATCAACGGGCCGCTGAACGAGCGGGGCGAGACCGCCGCGAACGCCACCCGGACGGCCGTGGTGACGGGCGCGGGGTCGGGCATCGGCCGCGCCGTCGCGGTGGCACTCGCCGGCGCGGGCTGGTCGGTCGCGCTCGCCGGCCGCCGGGCCGAGGCGCTCCGCGAGACCGCCCAACTCGCCACCGGCAGCGACCGGTTGGCCGTGCTGCCGACCGACGTCACCGACGAGTCGGCCGTCACCGCGCTCTTCGCGGACACCGCCGCCCGCTTCGGCCGGGTCGATCTGCTCTTCAACAACGCCGGCTCCTTCGGCCCCGCCGCCTCTCCCGACGAAGTGGACTACGCCGACTGGCGTTCGGTCGTCGAGGTCAATCTCAACGGTGCCTTCCTCTGCGCCCGCGCCGCCTTCGCCGCGATGCGCGCCCAGGACCCCCGCGGCGGCCGGATCATCAACAACGGCTCGCTCTCCGCCCACACGCCCCGACCCCACTCGATCGCGTACACCACCACCAAGCACGCCGTCACCGGACTGACCAAGTCCCTGTCCCTGGACGGCCGCCCGTACGGCATCGCCTGCGGTCAGATCGACATCGGCAACGCCGCGACCGAGATGACCGCGCGGATGCGCACCGGCATCCGACAGGCGGACGGCAGCACCGCGGTCGAGCCGGTGATGAACGCCGACGACGTGGCCCGCACGGTGCTGCACATGGCGGACCTGCCGCTGGAGGCGAACGTCCAGTTCGCGACGGTGATGGCGACGACCATGCCGTACGTGGGACGCGGCTGAGGCACACGCGCGGGGCGCCGTCGCGGCCGGCGGGCCGGACGCGCGGGCCGGACGCGCGGAGGTGCGGACTCCGACTCGGGGGCGGCTGCGACGCGGCGCGGGCGGCTCCGGCGCGAACGCGGGCCTGCGGGCGGTCGCGGGGCCGGCGGGCGGTCGCGGGGCAGGGCGCGCGACGTACAGGGTGGGCGCGGGCGGCGCCGCACACGCGGGGAGGCGCGCGCGGGGCGCGGGGACACGCCCACCGGCCGGGAAGTGCGCGGTCCGGGAACGAACCGCGGGCCGACGGTTGTTGGAGGTGGCAGAAGCGTCCCGAACAGCTGTGAGGAGACCCCCGTGTCCGGTCCGGAAGTGCTGCGCTACACCGCCTTCTCCGAGCACCCCGAGGGCGGCAACCCCGCCGGTGTGGTGCTGGACGCGCAGGGTCTGGGCGACGCCCGGCTCCAGGAGATCGCCGCCGAGGTGGGCTACTCCGAGACGGCCTTCCTCATCCCGTCGCCCGCGAATCCTGCCCGAAGCCCCTCAGCCGGACCCGCAGCCGACTCGGCCGACGGCTCCGCAGACAGCCCTGCACACGGCTCGGCCGACGGCTCGGCCACTGCCGAACGCGGCTTCACCGTGCGGTACTTCAGCCCGCTTGCGGAAGTCGCCTTCTGCGGCCACGCCACGGTCGCGGCGGCGGTCGCGCTGGCCGAGCGCCACGGGCCCGGCGACCTGGTCTTCACCACGGCGGCGGGCACCGTCCCGGTCGAGGTGGACGAGCAGCTGCGCGCCACGCTGACCAGCGTGGCGGCCCACATCTCGCCGATCGGCGCCGAGGATCTCTCGGAGGCCCTGGAGGCGCTCGGCTGGAAGCCGTCGGAGCTGGACCCGGCGCTGCCCGCCCGGATCGCCTTCGCGGGCAACGACCATCTGGTGCTCGCCGCCGCCTCCCGCGCCCGACTCGCCGATCTGCACTACGACTTCGAGCGGCTGCGCGCGCTGATGACCCGGCTGGGGCTCACCACGCTCCAGTTGGTGTGGCGCGAGTCGGACGCGGTCTTCCACGTCCGCGACCCGTTCCCGGTCGGCGGCGTCGTCGAGGATCCGGCGACCGGTGCGGCAGCCGCCGCCTTCGGCGGCTATCTCCGGGAGCTGGGCCTGGCCGAGCCCGGCGCGGTGCTCACTCTCCACCAGGGCGAGGACATGGGCAGACCCGGCACCCTGACGGTCGCGCTGCCCGCGGCCGGCGACTCCCGGGTGCGCGTCTCGGGCCGTGCCGTGCGGATCGGCTGAGGACGGCCCGGCCCCGGCTGCGCTACCCCGCCCGGGTCCCGGCGTCCTCGACCGGTGCCGTACGCGGTGCCAGCGCACGGAGCGCGAAGCCCGCGCCGGCGGCGGTGAAGAACATCAGCACGCTGTAGACGGCCGCCGGAATGGCCATCTCGGAGTTGTCCAGCAGGCTCGGGCTCAGCGCGATGGTCATGGCGAGCGTGGTGTTGTGGATGCCGATCTCCATGCAGGACGCCACCGACTGCCCGTGGCCGACGCGGGCGAGCCGCGCGACGCCGTACCCGATGCCCAGCGAGATCACGCTGAACAGCAGGGTGATCAGACCGACGTCGGCGACGTACTCCCCGATCCGTTCGCGCTCCTGGAGGAGTGCGCCGACGATCGCGCCCAGCAGGATCAGCACCGAGGCGATCTTCACCGGCCGCTCGGCACGTTCGGCGAACGCCAGCGCACGTGCGCGCACGAACATGCCCAGCACCACCGGGATCAGCACGATGGCGAAGACCTGGAGCGTCTTGTCGAAGCGCAGGCCCACCCCGTCGCCGCCGTCGAGGAAGTGCGCCACCGACAGGTTGACCACGACTGGCAGCGTGAAGACGGCGAGCACCGAGTTGATGGCGGTGAGCGAGATGTTCAGCGCCACATCGCCGCCGAAGAGGTGCGAATAGAGGTTGGCGGTGGTCCCGCCGGGCGAAGCGGCGAGCAGCATCATGCCGACCGCGAGCGCGGGCGGCAGATCGAAGCCGACGACCAGCGCGAAGCAGATCGCCGGCAGCAGGAGCAACTGGCAGAAGAGGGCGACGAGTACGGCGCGCGGAAAGCGCGCCACCCGGCGGAAGTCGGCGACCGTGAGGCCGAGACCGAGGCCGAACATGATGATGCCCAGCGCGGCCGGCAGCAGTACGGAGAATATCGAGGAGTCTTCCACGGGCACAGAGTGCGGTCGCGACGACGACCAGTCCACTGCCCGGAGTGCGGCCTTTGCCTCACGCCCGACGGCGCGTTTGTCATCCGGGTGCTAGCCGGAGGCGAAGGCTGCCCTGCCGCGCGTCCGTCTCAGGGGTCCTCGGGCCGGCCGGCCGGCCACTCCTCGGCCTCGTCGACCCAGTGGACCTGCTCGGGGTCGTCGAAGTCGATGTCCGGGAAGACCTCCCGCACCCGGCTCTCGACCTCCTCGTGCGCCAACGGCTCCCAGCCCACTCCTCGCAACCACACCAGCCGGTAGCGGTTGTTGTCGCCGAACGACCCCACCACCACGGGATACTCGGGCTCCGCCGGACGCTTCTTCTCCATACCCAAGCGTGGGCACAGACGGCGCGCTCGCGCGAGCGGAGCGCCGCCACCCGTGCGACGCCGCCGAAGCCCCACGCCCGCCCCGCTCCCGACCGGCGCAACGAAGACCCCGCCGCACCGCTGCTCGGTCGCATCGCTGCCCGGTCGCACCGCTGGTCGGTCGCACGGCGACGGGACGCGTGCGCACGGGCGCCGGGGGCGCGGGAGCGCGTCGGGTACGTGGCCGTCGGCGCGGTCTCCGGGGGCGGCAGGGTCAGGGCTGGAGGCGCTGGAGGCGGTCGGTCTCGCGCCGGTCCCGCTTGGTCGGCCGTCCGGCGCCGCGATCCCGGCGGCCGGCGGGTGCGACCGCCTCGCGCGGCGGCGGGGGCGGGCTGTGGTCGACGTACGCGGTGGCCGCGACGGGTGCGCCGACCCGCTTGCGCAGCGGCGTCACCACCTTGACGACGAACTCGCGACCGGCGTGCCTGAGCCGTACCTCGTCGCCCGCCTTCACCGGCTGGGCGGGCTTGGCCCGATCGCCGTTCACCCGCACATGCCCGGCCTTGCAGGCAGCCGCGGCCAGCGACCGCGTCTTGACCAGCCGCACCGACCAGACCCATACGTCCACACGGACACTGCCTTCTCCAGCCATGCCCCGAGCCTAAGGGAGGAACGGTCGGGGCTTCCGGCCTCCCGCGGATCCGTCCGACTCCCGCGCGCAGAGGCTGGACCCTGCCCAAGGGGCAGCGCTCATGCTGGTGGCGCACCGTGCGGTCGCGCGGTCGACCCGGGAGCCCAGGAGAACGATGAGCAACGATCTGACCACCGGCGAGTTCGCGACGCTGACCGGGCTGTCGCACAAGGCGCTGCGCCTCTACGCCGAGCGCGGCATCCTGTCGCCCGCGGCCGTCGACGCGGCGTCCGGGTACCGCCGCTACGACCGCTCCCAGCTGCGCCGCGGGCTCAGCGTGGACCTGCTGCGCCGCGCGCAGGTGCCGTTGGCCGGGCTCGTCGGAGCGGAGAGCTTCGACTTCGCGAAGTGGCGCGAATCGGTGGAGCTCAGAAGGCACTTCGAGGACTTCTACCTGGCGGTCGCCGAGCACGTCGCCGACTTCGACCCGGCCGACTTCACCGCGCACAGTGAACCGGCGGACGCGCTGGACTGGGTCGGCGTGGTCGTCGACATGAGCATTCCGGAGGACGCCGAGGGCCGGATCGAGATGTTCTCCGCGCTGGCCGTCGACACCCCCGCCGTCGAGCGCGCCTTCCACGACGCGTTGGCGGAGCTGGGCCGTGCGCCCGCCGAGATGGCCTGGACCGCGGTGCCGGAGAGCGCGACCCGCAGCGGCGCCGGGCCGATGGTGCTGGCACGCCCCGGGCCTCCGTTGGACCGGGCGGCGCGCACGCTGGTGGAGGAGCGGGTGCAGGCCCGTACCGGCCAGACGGTCGGCGCGGTGAACGGCACGCTGCCGCAGCGCGTCGAGATCACCTTCGCCAGGACCGCCGCCGCCGATCCGACCGGCGTGCAGGACGCCGCGGACGGCTACCTCCAACTGCTCGCCTTCGAGGACCACATCCGCCGCAACGGGCTCGACGCGGTCGCCCTCCTGGGCCGCCAGGTCGTCCGGGGCCCGGCGGTCTTCGGCGGTGCGCTCCCGTCGGCGGAGGAGTCCGGCCGGAACGGTACGCGCGGCGAGGCGGCGTCGGACAGCGGCGCGGGAGCGGGCGGCGACCCGGTGACCGTCTTCGACGTACGGACCGGGTGACGGGCGGGCACGCCCCACAGCCGGCCCGGTCGCCGGTCGCCGGTCGCCGGTCGCCGGTCGCCGGTCGCCGGTCGCCGGTCGCCGGTCGCCGGTCGCCGGTCGCCGGTCGCCGGTCGCCGCGGGTGATGATTGCACTGCGCAGGGTTCCCGAGGTCTTGTGGGCGGGATGCGGTGGTCCGACACTGGCGACGCCCGTACGGACTCCCCGTCCCCCGCACCCCTCCAGGAGGGTGAAATGACCCCGGTCACCACGCAGTTGAGGCACAGACCCGGCAGCCGCGCAGTCCGCGCCCGAGCGGTGGCGCTCCTCGGGGCGCTGTGCGCGGCGCTCGCTCTCGGACTCGCGGCCCCGCACCCGGCCGCCGCCTCGGGCCCGGACACGACAACAGCTGCCGCGCCGCAGAGCACGCGCACACCGGCCGCGGTGGACGCCGTACGCGGCGGGCAGACGCTGTTCACCGGCGGCGGTCGCTGCATGGTCGCGTACAACGCCACCGACGGCAGCGACTACTTCGGCCTGATGGCCGGGCACTGCGGCACCGCGGGCACCCAGTGGTACGCGGACGCGGGGCTCACCGTGCCGGTCGGCACGACGCACGCGGCACAGTTCCCCGGCTCCTCCTGGTCGGTGGTGCGCTACACCAATCCGGATCTCGACTACCCGAGCGAGGTCGTCGGCGGCGGCGCCCCGGTTCGGGTGACCGGCGCGGGCAGTCCGTCGGTGGGCCAGTCGGTCTGCCGGTTCGGGTCGACCACCGGGCATCTCTGCGGCACCGTGCTCGCGCTCAACCAGACGATCAACTACCCCGAGGGCGCCGTCACCGGCCTCTTCAGCACCAACATCTGCGCCGAACCCGGCGACAGCGGCGGTCCGGTGCTCGCAGGAGGCACCGCGCTCGGCATCCTCGTCGGCGGCAGCGGCAACTGCGCGACCGGCGGCCGGACTTACTACCAGCCGGTGGTGCCGGTCCTCTCCACGCTCGGACTGACCATCGGCTACTGAGCCGACTGCCCGACCGGCGTGCCGGCGGTGACCGCGGCACCGGTCGGACCCGGTGCCGCGACGAACGGCCGTCGCCCACGTACGAGAGCGGCGTGCCCGAGTGGGGCACGCCGCTCTCCGGTGGCCTGCGCGCCGTCGCCGCTCAGCGACGGCCCGGCCGGGCTCACCGAGGGATCAGAAGGCGTTGGCCATCCGCTTGAAGGCGGCCTTGGTGCCGGGCCCCGCGATTCCGTCGATCGCGCCGGTGTATCCCCGGTGCGCCTTCAGGTAGCGCTGGAGCGCCTTGATGGTGTTCGGCCCGACGATCCCGTCGATCTTGTCGTTGTACTTCCAGTACTTCTTCAGGAAGCGCTGCATCGCCTTCCAGCTGTTGGTCCCCAACTTGCCGTCGATGGCGCCCTTGTAGCCGTGGTACGTCTTCAGCCAGCGCTGGAGCTTCTTCGCCTGCGTGGCGGTCAGGCCCAGGTTGTTCACCGCCAGCGTGGTGACGTCGCCGTCGAAGGCGCTCGCCGTCGCCGGCTGGGTCTGCTGGGCCGGCGCGGCCTGTGCGGCGGCGACACCTGCGCCCGCGAGGGTTCCCGCCGCGATGCCGGCGACAGCGGTGAGGCTGACGACGGTCCTGGCCATGAGTCGATTGCGCATCTTTCTTCTCCCGTGGGTGGTTGCGAGCGGCACCGGGCGCGGTCAACGCACGGATGCTGAACTGCCTCCGCCGACCCGGGCCGGGGCGCTGCTGAAGCGGCCCGACTGTCCGTGTGGCGGCGGCAGTTGAAGAGTGGCGCACCAGAACCGACGCACACCAGCATTACCGGACCAATGACGCCATAGCGGGACGTGTACCTCGTTGAGCTGCTGGGACGGATGCGTCCCTGAGCGCGGACCGGGACGCGGTCCGTGTCTGACGCATCGTCACAGCACCGCGCGCACGCGGGGGTTGAGGGATTTCAAGCCGAACAGGCCGTCCGCGGCACCGCGGGAGAGGTCGCGCCGCCGATGCGCCGGATACTGCGGGAGCGCAGCCCGGCGGGGCGCGGCGAGGGCAGACGAGCCGTGCTGTACGCCGGATTCTGTCTCCGACGGGCCTTGCGGCCCGCCGGGAGGCGGTCATCCATCTGGGACCGATGTCACCATCGACCTCGTGCGGTCCACCCGCGAACTCGGGCGAGCAGCCCTCGAACATTCGCGCAGGCCGGCCTCTCGCGAGGACGGCCGTTCTTGACCTTGCTCCGGGTGGGGTTTACCGAGCCGCCCAGGTCACCCTGGGCGCTGGTGGTCTCTTACACCACCGTTTCACCCTTACCGGGTGCCGTACGGATACGGCCCCGGCGGTCTGCTTTCTGTGGCACTTTCCCGTGGGTCGCCCCAGGTAGGCGTTACCTACCACCCTGCTCTGCGGAGTCCGGACGTTCCTCGGCGGGTACGGCTCTCACCGGGCCCGACGCGACCGCCCGCACGACTCGTCTGCCGACCGTCATCCTACGCGGCGCCCGGGGGTGCGATTCCCGCCACCGGGATCGAGCGCCACCGGGGAACGCGTAACCTGGCAGGCTGCCGTGCCCGCCCCGCACGGACCCACAGAACGCACCGAGGAGAGTGACCCGTGCTCGTACTGCTGCCGCCGTCCGAGGGCAAGGCCAAGGTCGAGAGCGGTCCCGCACTCGACCTGGAGGCGCTGCGACTGCCCGCGCTGACGGCGGCGCGACGGGCGGTCCTGGACGAGCTGGTGGAGCTGTGCTCGCAGGACGAGGAGAAGGCCCGCGAGGTGCTGGGCCTCAGCCACGGCCTGCGCGCCGAGGTCGCGGTGAACGCGGCACTGCACGGGGCGGCCACCCGCCCGGCCGGCGAGATCTACACCGGCGTCCTCTACGACTCGCTCGATCTGGCGACGCTGGACGCGGACGCGCGGGCACGCGCACGGGAGTCGCTGCTGATCTTCTCCGGGCTCTGGGGCGCGGTCGCCGTCGACGATCCGATCCCCGCCTACCGATGCTCGGGCAACATCAAGCTGCCGGGCGTCGGCGGCCTCGGGCCCTACTGGCGCGAGCCGCTGGAGGAGGTGCTGCCGGACGCGGCGGGCGAGGGCCTGGTGCTCGACCTGCGGTCGGCCGCGTACGGGGCGATGTGGAAGCCGAGCGGCGCGCTCGCCGAACGCACCGCGACCGTACGGGTGTTGCACTCCCGTCTCGTGTCGGGCGTGGAGAAGCGCACGGTGGTCAGCCACTTCAACAAGGCCACCAAGGGCCGTCTGGTGCGTGCACTGCTCCGCACCGACGCGTCCCGGGCGCCGCGCACGCCGGAGGAGTTGGCGACGCACCTGGGCGAGCTGGGTTTCCGGGTCGAGACCGCTCCCCCGACACGCGCCGGCCGCACCTGGCAGCTGGACGTCGTCGTCACCGACGTGCACTGAAGCCCGTCCCTCCGGCCCGTCGTCACCGACGGGCGGTGAGCGGGGAACGACCGCCCCGCACGACCGGCCGGCCCGGCCGGGCTCACGACCGACCCGCACGCACGACCGGCCCGGATCGACCCGAACTCCCGGGCGCGGACTCCCGGGCGCGGACTCCCGGGCGCGGACTCCGGATGCGGACTGCCCGGGCGCGAAGGGCTGCCGACGCGAAGGGCTGCCGCTACGCGTCGAGCGCCGCAGCCAGCGCGTCCAGGCAGGCGCGCCAGCCGGTGCTGACGCCGTCGGCGGTCGAGGGATCGGTCATGACGTGGGTGAAGACCAGCAGGCAGCCGGCCGGATCCTCGTGCAGCTCGATCCTGAGGTGGTCGTCTTGCTCGCGGTCCGGGTCCGCCGGGTCGTGCTCGTCGAAGGCGAAGAGCAGCGGCGGTTCGAAGTCGGTGACGGTGGCCGGGTAGATCGTCCCCTCGCCGTCGTCGAAGGAGATGCGCCCGCCGACGCGGGGCTCCAGCCCCACCACGCGCAACGGGTACCACCTGCTCAGCTCGGCAGGGTCGGTCACCGCCTGCCAGACTCTCTCCCTGCCGTGCGCCAGCCGGCGCTCGAAGCGCAGGGCCGGCCTGCCGCCGTGCGTGGTGAGGACACCGTTCTCGTTCATCGCGCTCACTGCTCCTTCGCCGCACCGAGCGGCTTCCGTGCGGACTGCTTCGCCCGCCTCTGCTCCTGCTCCCCGGCTCACTCGCCCCGCTGCGAACCGCCTTCGCCGTCCGGGCACTTCGGGCCCCCGGAGCCGTCCGCACGGCCCGGCTGCTCGGGCCGGGCGTCCAGGTGGCGCTCCAGTGCGTCGAGGCTTTCGCCCCACAGCCGACGGTAGGGCGCCAGCCAGGCGTCCAGCTCGGCCAGCGGCTGCGGTCGCAGCTCGTACCACCGCCGCTGGGCATCGACGCGCACGGTGACAAGCCCGGCCTCGCGCAGCACCCGCAGATGCTTGGAGACCCGGGGCTGGCTCATCTCCAGCTCGTCGACCAACTCCCCCACCGGCCGGGGACGTTCGCGCAAAAGGTCCAGAAGTCGCCGCCGGGTGGGGTCGGCCAGTGCGTCGAAAGGCAGGCTCACCCCACGAACATAACCGCTCGGACATATAACATCAACGGCATATAGGAGCGCCGAGGCAGGGCATCCGGAAACCCGACCTCTTCGGAAGCGGCGGCTGTCCGTCTCAGGCCGGCCGGCCGCAGCCCTCGCCCTCGGCGTCCCGGGGCTCCGTCCCGTGGACGGACGGCTCGGCTTGGACTGCGGCGGGGCTGTGCGCGGCCACCACCCCGCGCTCCCCGCCGCGCGCCCGCGCGTCCGCACGCGCCGCGCCGACACCGGCGAGCACCACCAGCAACGTCCCGAACGCCTGTACCGGCGTGGGGCTCTGGGAGATCAGCACCAGCGCCGCGACGGTGCTGACCGCCGGCTCCAGCGCCGCCAGCGTCCCGTAGGCGGTCTTGCCCATCCGCTGCAACGCCTGCATCTCCAGCACGAAGGGAATCAGCGGCATCAGCACCGCGATCCCGGCGATGGCCGCGGTGTACTCCCAGGTCAGTCCGGCCAGCGCCGCCGGAGCCCCGACCGGGGCCGCCACCAGGGCGGCGACGGAGAGGGAGACCGCGAGTCCGTGCCGAGCCGGCAGCCTGCTCCCGACCTGCGCGGTACCGATGACGTACAGCGCCCAGCACAGGGCCGAACCGAGCCCGAAGAGCACCCCGGTCAGGCTGGTCGAGCCCGACCACGGCTCGGTCAGGAGCAGCACCCCGCCCGCCGCGAGCGCCAGCCACCCCAGCTCCAGCACCCGCCGCGAGGAGGCGACCGCCACCGCGAGCGGGCCCAGCAGTTCGATGGCCACCGCTGTGCCCAACGGCAGCCGGGCGGCGGCCTCGGAGAAGAGCAGCATCATCCCGGCGCTCACCGTGCCCAGCAGCGCCATGCTCAGCAGATCCGCACGTGTCGTACGGGCCTCGCGCAGCACGCGCAGCAGGGAGCGCCCGGTGATCAGCAGCAGGAAGAGCGCGGCGAAGCTCAGTCGCAGCCACGTCGTGCCGCCCGGCGTCAGGGCGGGGAACAGCTTGGTCGCGAGCGCGCTGCCGGTGTGCAGCAGGGCGATGGCGACCAGCACAAGCACGGCGCCCGACATCTGCGGGAGCTGCGGGCGGGAGGCGGCGGAAGTCCGGGCATCGATCACCGGAACATTGGAGCCGACCTGCGTTCTTTCTGTCCACGGGCCAGTTGTGGACGCGATGTCCACCATCGGTGGACGAACAGGGGGCGGCCCGTCGCCTCGCTCCTCGGGGACCTCGCCGGGCCACACCCCGGGTCGTGGACGATGAGCAGGACCTCGTACCGCACGGGCGATTTCAGGAGCGAGATGAAAGACCTTCTCGAGGCGTTGGACAACGCCTGGGACATCGAGACAGGCTTCCTGGGGAAACTCAGAGAGGGAAAATTCGATCCGGCAGACGGAGAGGCCTACGTAAAACTCCTTGCCACCATCCCGCCGCTGGGCGATGTCGCGAACACCCAACTGGTGCGCCTGATCTGGTTCTCGCCGACTTTCATCGAATGGCAGATCGACCGCGCCACTGACGAGATCACCGGCGGCGAACCACTACGAAGGATTCAGAATCAGGTGCACGAGGAAGTGATCAGGATCATCGGTCTGCCATGAATCTCTTTCGTCCCGAGTCAGGGTGGATCGTCGGCCACGGCTGGATCCGCAGCCCCACGGTCGAGGGAACGTCGGGCCGGGTTGCACAAGCATGGCTCGGCCTCCGACCGAGCCACTGAATTGCGATCCCACCGCACTTCCCCGCAGCCGGTTCGCCCGGCGGTGCCCTGTCGGACAAATCTTCCTTTCCACGGCCTGCCGGGTTCGTTCACCCCTCCTCTCTCTCCCACTCCGTCCCGCAGAATAGGTACACCGAGGACGCAGGAGGACGATGGAGCTATGGACCACCATCCCCTCCCCTTAGACGCCGAACCGACCTCCCCTCCGCAGGACTCGGGGGACCCAAATTCCCCGGAGATCCCGGAGGGTGAGCGGGCGGCACTGCACGGCGCGTTTCCTCACGGGCGCCGCGAACTGCCGGACCTGGGGCGGCTGCGGCTGCTGGTGGAGCTGAGGCGGCTGGGCACCATGGCGGAGGTCGCGGCGGCCACCGGTTACGGCACTTCGGCCGTCTCCAAGCATCTGGCCGTGCTGGAGCAGGAGGTCGGCGCGAAACTGCTCGCCCCGGTGGGCAGGCGGGTGCGGTTGACGCCTGCCGGGGAGCGGCTGGTGGAGCATGCGGTGACGATCCTGGCGGCGGTCGAGGAGGCCCGTGCGGAGCTGCGCGGCGAGAGCGAACCGGTGGGACGGGTACGGGTCGCCGGCTTCGTCACGGCGGTGGAGCCCCTGCTGCTCCCCGCGATCCGGCGCCTGCGGGAACGTCACCCGGGCGTGCGGGTGGAGGTGCACGAGCACGAGCCGGAGCAGTCGGTCGAGCTGCTGCGCGCGGGCGAGGTGGAGTTGGCGCTGATCTACGACTACAGCCTCGTACCGCGCACCGTGCCGCCGGACCTGAGCGTGCGGCGGTTGGAGGAGCAGCCGCTGTATCTGGTGGTGCCTGCCGGTGACAGCGCCGCCCCGGCCCCCTTCGGGGAGCTGAACGCGTACGCCGAGGCCGGCTGGATCACCAACTCGCGCGGTTCGGACGACGACGAACTGGTGCGTCGGGCCTGTGCGTTGGCCGGCTTCGAACCGCACATCGCCCACCGGGTGGACAGCCTCAGGCTGGTCAACCGTCTGGTCGGCGCAGGTCTGGGCGTCGCCGTTCTGGCCGAGGCCGGCCGCCTCGCCGACCAGGAGGACGTGCGCTATCGGCGGCTGGACCCACTGGCCGGCAGCCGTCGCAGCTTCCTCGTGGTGCGCACCGGACAGTGGAGCTGGCCGCCGATCGCCGCACTCGCCACCGCCCTCCAGGACGTGCTCGACGCAGCGGCCGAGGACTCCTGAACCGGCGTCAACCGGTGGCGTGCTGCGTGGAGTTCGGGCGCATCCGGCCGGTCGCGGCGCGCATCCGGCCGGTCGCGGCAGGCATCCGGCCGGTCGCGGCGCGCGTCGGCCGGTCGTGGCGCGCATCCGGCCGCCCGGACCGGCGGAGGGCGCCGTCGGGCGGCTCCGCCGGCCGCGCGGCAGCGCTCAGGGCCGTCGGCCGCGGAAGGTGCGGCGCAGGTCGTCCACCCAGGCGTCCGGGTTCTCCCAGGGGATGAAGTGGCCGCCGTGGTCATGGGCGTTGACGTTGACGTGGTGGAACCAGGCTCCCTGCGGGCCGTTCTCGAACGCGCGGACCCGTTCCTCCGCGCTGTGGACACCGGGCGGGTTCTCGTAGCCGACGAAGGTCAGACCGACCGGCGCCTGCACCACGGGGGTGCGGTCGTGGGACGGCGTCCAGGGGAACCGGTTGGCGTTGGCGTAGTAACGCATCGAGGTGGCAATGGAGTTGTTGACCCAGTAGATGGTGGCGTGGGTGAGGAGGTCGTCCTTGCTGAAGACGTTCTCGACGTCTCCGCCGTTGTCGCTCCAGGCGTTCCAGCGCTCCAGCAGCCAGGCGAGAAGCCCGGCGGGCGAATCGCTGAGGCCGTGGGCGAGCGAGGCCCCGTCGAGCATGTGCACCGCGAGATGGGAGGCCGAGCGGCGGTCCATCTCGACGATGCGGGCGCGCACCTCGGCGGGCTGGTCGTCGGTGAGCGGACGGTTGCGCGCGAAGTCCCAGGCGCGCGGCCCGTTGAAGAAGTCGAGCGGCAGGCCGGAACCGATGTGGACGCCGTACAGCTCGTCGGCGTACTTGTGGCCGAGCTGGCTGGTGACGATCCCGCCGATGTCGCAGCCCCCGGCCGCGTACCGCGCGTACCCCAGCGTCTCGGTCATCAGGGTGTGCCAGAGGTCGGCGACCTTCCAGAAGTTGACGTCCGGAAAGCCGGTGAGCGGGCCGGGGAAACCGAAGCCGGGCAGCGAGGGCACGATCACGTCGAACGCGTCGGCCGGATCGCCGCCGAACGCGGCCGGATCGGCGAGCGGATCGACCACCTTCGACCAGTGCCAGAACGTCCACGGCCAACCGTGCGTGAGGATCAGCGGGATCGGACGCGGCCCGCGGCCCGCCCTGCGCATGAAGTGCAGCGGGACTCCGCCGACCTCCACCCGGTAGTGCTCGTGGGCGTTGATCGCCGCCTCCGCCGCGCGCCAGTCGTAGCCGTCGCGCCAGTGGGCGACCAACTCGCCCAGGTACGAGGCGGGCACGCCGTACGACCAGTCCTCGTTGCCCTCGTCCAGTGGTGGCCGGGTCAGCGCGAGACGGGCGCGCAGATCCTCGAGCGCCTCCTCGGGCACATGGATCGGAGTGGGTTCCAGCGGAAACGGGTGCGGCGCAGCCGGGACGTTCATGGCGTGATCCCTTAACCGGAGTGGGTGAACCGGCGAACGCGACCACAGGGGTTCGGCGGCGCCGGCAGCTCGGACGGCCGGCGCCCTTGCCGGTCAGCAGCCCCATACTGCGCCCGCGGACGCGGCCTGCCACCGCGGCGCACACGAATCCGGCCACTCGCGCCCGGGTCGTGCCGCCACCTCCGCACGGTTGCCGCTGGGCAGCGGGCCCGTTCAGGGGGCCGGTCGGGGCGGGGTGGGTCGGTGCGGGGTGGGAACGGAGTCGCAGAAGGGCCCAAGTCCCTGGCACACGTGGGCACATGGAGGGGGAGACGTCACGTCCGCGGCGCACGTGACGTCCCCGGTGCACGTTCCAGCAGAGTGGTCAGCACAACGTCCGAGTGCGTCCAGAGCAGGGCACCCCCGGCCTCCGGCAGCAGATGGCGGGCCGCCGAGGGAATGCTGCGGGCGAGCGATGCGCCGTGGTCCGGGGAGTGAACCGGGCTGGTGTCCGAACCGCCGTACCAGAGGTCGACCGGCACCGTGATCCCGCTGAGGTCGAACGGCCATCTGCCCATCGCGAGGACCGTGTCACGGGCGTAGCCCGAGGGGCCTTGCGCGAACGCCTCCTCCATCGCACGCCGAAAGGCGACCCGGAAGGCGGGCTCGGTGTACACCGCGCGATCCACCTCGGCGCTGGTGGTGCTGATCACCTCCCAAAGGGAGTCGAGACTCCCGAAGGCCGCGAAGTCGGACTCGGCCGACTGCGGGTCATCGGACACCGCCTCGACCATCCGCGCCACCTCCGGAGTCAGCGAGCCTGCGAATCGCGGGTGGGCGAGTTCGTCACTGCCGGACACCACGGCCACCGCGTTCACCAGGCCGTGCGCCGCAAGTGCGAGAGCGAACGGCGCCCCCTGCGAGAACCCCACGACAGAGGGCAGGCCGAGCCCGAGTTCCCGGATCAGGCAGCGGACGTCCCCGGCCCAACTGTCCAGGGAACGACCGGAGTCCGGGTCCGATGCGCCGAGGCCGGGCCTGTCGAGGCCGATCAGACGAATCCCGGCAGCGTCGACGAGCCCGCCACCGAAGCCGAGTCGTCCACTGGTCGCGGCCCCCGGGCAGAGCAGGACCGCGGTGCCGTCGGCCGGTCCCCACTCCGACCAGCCCAGATGTCGTCCGTCCGGAAGCCGGGCCCGGCCTCGCCGAACCGGTTCCCTCACTCCGTGGTCCATGGTCCCGATTGTGGCGCCCGAGGCAGCCCGGGCGCGCCCGGTTTTCGTCCGGTCCGGGCCCACGATCCCTCACCCCGTCCGATGGAACGCGACACTTCAGAACACGGTGACGCCCTTCCGTCCAACGGAAATTGGCGGAATCGAGCGGCTGAGCAAAGCCGTTCAGAACGCGTCGTTCTTCAACGCGGAGACGAAGCCGGTCCATCCGCTGCGCGGAATCCTCAACACCGGGCCATCGGCACGTTTGCTGTCACGGACGGCAACAGGGCCACACCCACCGGCATGCGCCGGATACCACTCCAGGCATTGACCGCCTTCGGAAGTGCTGTGGGACGACTTGATCCACTCGCCCAGTGATGCGTGTTCGTCTGCGTTCATGGACGCTCCTTCAGCAACACGGAGAGAACCGACGTGCAAACCCAAGCCATCGACCCACCCCACCACAAGCACCAAGCGGCCCGGGCCGACACAGAGACACAACGAAGCGCGTCAGAGCACGTCGTTCTTCAACGCACAGACGAACCCGACCCATTCATCCTGCGAAAACCTCAACACCGGACCATCAACGTGCTTGCTGTCACGGACAGCAACAGAGCTGGCTCCACGAGCAAGCGCCGGAGCCCACTCCAGGCACTCGCCGCCCGCCGAGGTGCTGTGGGAGGACTTCCACCACTCGGAAACCGGGCCTCGATTGGCGCTCATAGGTACTCCTTCAGGATTGCGCCTATAAAACTGCGAGAACGTTCGGTCGACAACGCGTTCGCCCGCAATCGATCGTAGCCGCGCTGAGCGTTGCTGACACCAGCTGGATGGTCGAACAGCCGCCCCCCGCGCGGGTCTTCGGAGTAGAGGACAGCGGGAAGATCGGAGAACCTCAGGAGTGTGAACGCCACGCTGTGGGCACCGTCCGCCCCAGCTTCGAAGGGCATGACCTGGATATCGACGCCTGGTCGGTCCGCGAGAGACAGCAGGTGCTGAAGCTGTGCCGTCATCACGGATCGCCCGCCCACGAGCGTGCGCAGACATGCCTCATGCAGCACCGCCCAGAGGTGCGGCGGCCCAGCACCATCGAGGATCCTGCGCCGATCCATTCGAGAAACGGTCTTGCCCTGGATCACCTCTTCCGGCTCGCTCGGATGACCGGCTCGAAAGATCGCGTACGCGTACTCCTCGGTCTGACACAGGCCCATGATCGTTGTGGTGGAGAAACCCAGGATCTCGCTCGCTCTGGGTTCGAGTGCCAGGTAGGGCGTGAAGTTGAGCGGGTGATCGCTCTCCGTCAGACGGTCCAGCAACCCGCCGAACAGGCCGTTCGTACCGAAGACCCGGTCGCATCCGACCGCGAACTTCGTACTGGGCGGGAGTTTCCCGCTCTCGATCTGGCTGACGTACGACTCCGAGTAGCCGATGGCCCTGCCGAGCTGCTTCTGCTTCAGCTTCCGACCCAGCCGCACTCGCCTGACGTCCGCTCCGAATCGTTGAAGCGGAGTGAGACGAGGACTGAAGTCCTCCGGCCCGGTCTCTTCCCCCATCGGGACGACCTCCCCCTCTTTCCTCACAGGGCGTTTCCCATGACATGTCCCCCTTGAGTAAAACAACTGAAGTGTCGCCATTCTAGGGGCAGTTGCGTTCTCTAGGTAGCGGTTCGAGCACAGAGGGTGCTGAGCCCGGCTCCGGTGCGGGCCGACGACGAGAGGACGGCG
This sequence comes from Streptomyces sp. XM4193, assembly GCF_023072595.1. Taxonomy (GTDB): domain Bacteria; phylum Actinomycetota; class Actinomycetes; order Streptomycetales; family Streptomycetaceae; genus Streptomyces. The sequence continues at coordinate 400,465 of NZ_JALLGK010000002.1, read as the reverse complement.
CCATGGAAGAACCGGACGCGGCAGAGGTCGGCGGAGCGGAGGCGCAGCCGGGCCAGGACGGTGGCGAAGGCGTGGAGAGCCGGGCGCAGTGGCAGATCAAGGAGGTCGGCGGGGTGGAGCCGTTGAGCCTGGCGGAACTGCGTCACCGCTGCGCGCTGCTTTCCGCCGAGATCCGAGCCCATCTGCGCGGACGTGCGCGATGACTTCCGCGTACCGGCACGACGGGCGCCTCCGCACCTACGGCTACCGCTGCGAACTCGTCGCCTGCGCACCCGAATTGGGCACCTCCTGGCTGCTCGCCCGTGAGGTCCGGCCGACGCCGAGACTCGCCGTGCGCTGGCTGCGCGAACAAGCCGCACGGGTGTCCCGCTCGCTCGGCCAACCCGACGAGGCGTTCACACAGACCCTCGCCGCCGTCGCCCGGGAGCCTCTCTCCGCTCTGCCGCACGAGATCGAACTCCACGTCGACCAGAGCCTGTTGACGACACTGACCGCCGGTGAGCCCATCGCTCTCTGCTCAACGGTCGGCGACACGCTCTCGCCGTCCGATCGCAGGTCGCGCGGATTGCGGGTGGGGTACGTGCTGTCGGCGCTGCCGATCCCTTCCTGAGTCCGCCCCGGGGCTCTCCCAGATCCGGGAACGGCGTCCGATGCGTACAGCCGCAAGGGAGGGAGGCGGGCCGGCGGAGCAGTGGCGCAGACCGGATTCGGGGCGAATCACCTGGCGCGGGGTCGCCTCGGGGTATCCGGGATCCGTAGGCTCCGGGGGTCACTTGTGTGTCGTGGAAGGGCGTCCGATGACCGTGAACACTTCCGCGTCGGTGCGCCGGGGCCGTCTCCATGCCCCCGCGGTGCGCACAGCCGCGGTGGCGCTGCTGGGCGCCCTCGCTCTCGGCGCAGGCACGTCGCCGGCAGGCACGTCGCCGGCGGGCGCGGTGTCGGCGGGCGCGGTGTCGGCGGGCGGGGTACCGGCGGGTGCAGCCAAGGTGAGCCCGACCGCGGCGGTGGTCCCGGCGGAACGGGTGACCGACGCCGGGCGCGGGCCCACGGCGGCGGAGCTCACCAAGCCGCAGCGGGACGCCATGAGCGAAGTGGCGGAGCCGCGGGCCGAGTTCTCCGCAATTAGGCTCCTCGTCGAGCGTCGCGACGACGACGCGCTGAGCTCCGAGGTGCTGGGCGTCGTACAGAACAAGGGCGAGCGCCCTCTCCTCGTCGATGCACGGGGGGAGGTCTACCGGGAGGGCATGGACGACTTCCGGCGCAACAACGAGATCTTCGGCACGGACGACGAGTTCGCCTACAACCGCAACTGGGAGGACGAGTCGGCGAAGCTCGATCTCGTCACGGTGTCGGCCAAGGTCGAGCCGGACCGCACCCCCTGGTATCTGGCCGGCGGAGCGGCCGCAGTGCTGGCCGTCGGCGGGCTGCTCCTGTGGCGCCTGCGAGCCCGGCGCAAGCTGGAGGCCCACTTCGACGCCCTGCGTCGCGAGGGGCCGGACCCCGGCCCCGCAGGCCGGAACCCCGCGGACCGACAGTCGGAGCCGCAGTCGGACCGGCCCGGCGAGCACAACGACAGAGCCGCCGGCAACGGAGAACTCCACGACAGAGCCGCCGGCGATGGAGACGGCAGCGACGGCCCCCACGAACGGGACCACCGCGACGAGACCGGCCCGCCCGCCGGCCCCTCCGGCGCGGAGGGCCGACCGCGACCCGACGGGACGGACGGCAACGGCCCTGATCCCGGGGGCCGTTGAGCCGCCGCGCCCCCTTCGGCGGGCGGCGTCAGCGGTCCTGCCGCCGGTCCGTCAGCGCAGGTGTGCGGTGTCGTTGAGGAGGCGCAGCGAGGCGTTGCCGTCGGAGTAGTAGGCGACGGCGGACAGTGAGGCCGCCGACAGCTCCATCCGGAACAGCGCCTCGGGCGGCGCGCCGAGGGCGAGCCGGACCAGGGTCTTGATCGGGGTGACGTGGGTGACCAGGAGGACCGTACGGCCCGCGTATCGGGCGAGCACCTTGTCGCGGGCGACGGCCGTACGGGCGGCGACCTCCGCGAAGGACTCGCCGCCGCCGGTGGGTGCGGCCTTCGGGTCCGCGAGCCAGGCGTCGAGATCGTCCGGGTACCGGTCCTTCACCTCGGCGAAGGTCAGGCCCTCCCAGTCGCCGAAGTCCGTTTCCCGCAGGTCGTGTTCGGTGCGCACCGAGAGTCCCAGGCGCTCCGCCACGGCGTCGGCGGTCTGCGCGCAACGGCGCAGCGGCGAGCTGACGATCGCCTGGACGGTGCCGCGGGCGGCGAGCGAGGCGGCGACGGAACGGGCCTGGCGCAGCCCTGCCTCCGACAGCTCCGGATCGCTGCCGCCGCTGCCGGAGAAGCGCTTGTGCGGGGTCAGCGCGGTCTCGCCGTGGCGGAGCAGGACGAAGGTGGTCGGGGTGCCGAGATCGGCGCCCCAACCGGCCGACGGCGGGGCGAGGGCGGTGGACGCGCTCTCCGCTGCCTCCGCCGCGGCGCCGGCCGCTGCCGCGCTCGCGGACGCGGCGCCCGCAGCCTTCGCGTCGGCGGCCTTCAACTCGGCGGTGGAGCTGGAGGGTTGCCACTGCTCGCCGCGTTTGCCGGCGTCCATGGCCTCGTTGGCGAGCTGGTCGGCGTGCTTGTTCTCGGCGCGCGGGATCCACTGGTACGTCACCGTGCCGGAGGAGTGGATCCGCTGGGCCTCGGCGGCGAGCGGACGCATGTCGGGGTGCTTGATCTTCCAGCGCCCCGACATCTGCTCGACGACCAGCTTGGAGTCCATGCGGACCCGTACGTCCGCCTCCGGGTCGAGCTCGTGGGCCGCGCCGAGGCCGGCGATCAGGCCCCGGTACTCCGCCACGTTGTTCGTGGCACGGCCGATGAACTCGGCGCGCTCGGCGAGGACTTGACCCGTCTCGGCGTCCATGACGACCGCGCCGTAGCCGGCCGGTCCCGGGTTGCCCCGGGAGCCGCCGTCCGCCTCCACGATGAACTGCTGTGCCATGGCTGTGTGTTCTCCCCGCCCGTCACCGTCGTGTGCGTCCTCGACGCTTCAACTCCCCTGCCGCGGAGATGTGTTGAAGCGCCGACCTCCGCGTCTAGAGCCCCGAGTCGGAGGTGCGGACCAGGATGCGGCGGCAGTTCTCGCAGCGCAGCACCTCGTCGCGCGCGGCGGCCCGGATCTCGTTCAGCTCGGTGATGTTCAGCTCCAGCCGGCAGCCCTCGCAGCGCCGCTGGAAGAGCTTCGCGGCGCCGACGCCGCCCTGCTGGGCGCGGAGCTTGTCGTAGAGCTTCAGCAGATCGTCGGGGACCGAACCCGCGACGACCTCCCGCTCCTTGGTGACACGGGCGGTCTCGGCGTCCAGCTCACCGGTGGCCGAGGCGCGGCGCGCGGAGGCGTCGTCCACCTTCGTCCGCACCGAGGCGACGCGGTCCTGGAGCTCGGAGACACGGGCGGCGGCCGCCTCGTTGCGCTCCATGATCTCCAACACCACGTCCTCCAGGTCCTGTTGGCGCTTGGCCAGCGAGGCGATCTCGCGCTGGAGGCTCTCCAGGTCCTTGGGGCTGGTGACGGCGCCGGAGTCCAGGCGCTGCTGGTCGCGGACCGAGCGCTGGCGCACCTGGTCGACGTCCTTCTCTGCCTTGCTCTGCTCGCGGGCGGTGTCGCCCTCCTCGGTCTGCGCGGCGACCAGGAGGTCGCGCAGCTGGGTGAGGTCGGCTTCGAGCGCGTCGATCTCCGCGTGTTCGGGGAGGGTCTCGCGCTTGTGGGCGAGCTGCGACAGCTTGGTGTCCAGGTCCTGTACGTCGAGGAGGCGGACCTGGTCGGCGGGCTCGGAGTTCAGTTGGGGGCTCCTGGGTACTCGTAGTCGTGGTGAAGTCCGGAGGCCGCGTGCGCGGTCCAGGGATCGGTGACCAGCCGGGAGACGTGCGTGCGCAGTCCCCAGCCGTGGCGCTCGGAGAGCGCGTCGAGCTGCGCGGCGGCCTGCTCGCACCACGGCCACTCGGTGGCCCAGTGCGCCGCGTCCACCAGCGCCAGCGGTGAGCGCTCCTGCGCCTCGGAAGCGGGGTGGTGGCGCAGGTCGGCGGTGAGGTAGGCGTCCACTTCGGCGGCCCGCGCCTGCTCGAAGAGACTGTCGCCGGAACCTCCGCAGACCGCGACCCGGCGGATCATCGCGTCCGGGTCGCCCGCGGCGCGCACGCCCTGCGCGGTGGCGGGCAGATGGGCGGCGGCGTGCTGGGCGAACGCGGCGAGCGAGAGCGGGGTGTCGAGCTCGCAGACGCGTCCGAGTCCCCGACGGCCCTGCGGGTCGTCCGGGTCGGGCACCAGCGGCGCGAGCACCCGCAGGTCGAGGGCGCCGGCGAGTGCGTCGGAGACTCCGGGGTCGGCGCGGTCGGCGTTGGTGTGGGCGACGTGCAGCGCGGTGTCGGCCTTGATCAGCGTGTGCACGACGCGGCCCTTGAAGGTGTGCGCTCCCACCGTCGTCGTACCGCGCAGATAGAGCGGGTGGTGGGTCAGCAGCAGATCCGCACCCAGCCGGACGGCCTCGTCGGCGACGGCCTGCACCGGATCGACCGCGACCAGCACGGTGCCCACCTCGGCGTCCGGGTCTCCGCAGACGGTGCCGACGGCGTCCCAGGACTCGGCCCGCTCGGCGGGCCAGAGCGCGTCCAGAGCTGTGGTGAGTTCGGAGAGTGTCGGCACGGGGGAAAGGCTACCTGCCGCGGCGGGAGCCGTCCGACCGGTGGCTCACGCACATATCCGGGTGGTCGCACAGCGGTTTGACGCAGCCACCACGCGTAAGGATGAAGTCGCGTCGCGCCTTCCTGCGCAGCGGTGCGCCACCCCTAGCGTCGTCGCCGGAGGTGTTCGCCCGATGACAGCGTGTGCAAGCGAGATCACGGTACTTGGCGGCGGCAACGACAGTTCGACACGTGGTCCGTCCGGCCGGCCCGAGGTCGACAAGAGCCGGGAGGACGGCCGCGCGGGTCCGCAGGACGGCCGCAGAGGCTGGGAGTTGGCCGCCGACGGCTCGTACGCGGCCCGGCTGGCCGGCACGGCGGAGCGCGGACTGTACGTGGAACGCTGGGCGTTGGGCGACAGCGACGCCTACACCGTGGAACTCCCCGTCGACCGCCCGGAGACGCCCGGCAGCGCGCTGCTGGCGCTGGCCGACGGCCGGGTGCTCGTCGCCCGGCCGGGCGACGGCTCGCACGAGTTCTCGCTGCTCTACCCGACCGGTCCCGGCACCGGCCAACTCCCGCTCGGCGCGGTCGAGTCGGACCGGCTGACGCTGCTGCCGCCGTGCCCGGACGGGAACACCGCCCACGCGCTGGTGCCCGGCTTCGAGACCACGGCGATCTGGCTGGTCGCCGGTGCCGACGCGCCGCGTCCGGTGGCGGACGTTCCCGGTCACTGCCTGGACGGCCAGTGGCTGGACCCCTCCGGCCGCCTGCTGGCGCTGAACCGGCGGGACACCGCCGGGCGCACCACCACGGTGGTGGCCGACCTGGCGCGCGGCGGCGAGGTCAGTCCGCTGCTGGAGCTGGGCGAGCGCAGCAACGACCGACTGCTGCTGGCCGACCCGCACAGCGGGCTGCTGCTGGTCTGCTCCGACGCGCCCGGCCGGATGCGGATGGGCTGGGGTGTGCTCGGCAGCCACCTGCCCGTGCGGTTCCCGCAGGCGCTGCACCAGGAGGAGCTGCGCCTGGTGCCCTTCACCGTGCAGCACGGTCAGCAACTCATGCCGGAACGCTCGTCGGTGGCGCTGCGCGCCCAGGGCCCGAACGGGACCTGGGTCGCGCTGTGGCGCCCCGGGCAGCGCGGGCTGCGGCATCTGACGGCGCCCCCCGGCTGGCTGCCCGGCGCCGGCGCGTTCGGCGCCGACGGCGAGCTGCGACTGCCGTACGCCCAGGGCGGCGTACGCGGGGTGGCGCGCATCGGGCGCACACCGGCGGCACGCCCCGCCGAGGGGCAGAGGCAGCCGGGGGCCGGGTACGGGCCCGGCGCCGGCGGCCGGGGACTCGCCGCGCGCGGACACGACGGCGCGCACGGGCAGGGGCCCGGCGCAGCCGACGGGCCCCGTACGGGCGGTGCGCTTCGTACGTCCGGTTCGGGCGGTGCGTCCGGTGCGGGAGGCGCGGGAGGCGCGCTCCGTACGTCTGGTGCGTCCGGCGCGGGAGGTGCGGGCGGTGCGGGTGCGCCCGGTGGGCCCCGTGCGGACGGCACCTGTGGCGGCGCGGACGCGGGTGGTGAACCGGGAGCGATGGGACGGCCGTTCGTTCCCCAGCCGGTGAGCGGACCGGTGAGCGTCCCGACCGCGCCCTCCGCACGCACGGCGCACGGCGGGCCGACGGCGGCACCGGACAGGTCGGCGACGGTGCCGGCCACACAGGCAGACGGTGCGGGGCACGGATCGGCGGAGCCGTTCCCCGCACCGTCACCAACCGAAGGAAGCGGTACGACGGTTCGCGGCAGCGGCTCCGCGCGTCTGTTCACACCGGTGCCGCTCCAGCAGGCACCGCTGGCCGCCGCCGCGGCCGGGAGCACCGGCACCGGGGGCTGAACCCGCCGCGGAGCAACGGCCGTTCCGGCGGCGGTGCCGGTGCTCCCGGCCGCGGACCGGCCTGCCCAGCCGTACCCGGCGTGCCCAGCCGTGCCCAGCCGTGCCCGTCGACGGTCGGCGTGCCCGTCGAGGACTCTGAGACGTTCGAGGTGCGGCGGAGCGGCGCAGCCGGAACGCCCGGTGCGCCCGCTGCGTACGTCGGCCGCCGGGCCGTCGTGCTGGTGGGAGCGCCGCGGTCGACGGGCGGCGTCTCAGCGGTGGACGCGGCGGAGTCGGTGCGCCAGTCCGCGCTGCCCGCAGCGTCCCGGCAGGAAGCCGAGCATCACCAGTACCGCCACGCCCAGCAGCCCCGCGCTGGCGGCGAAGGCGTGTGCGAAGCCGGCGGCCAGCTCGCCGGGGTCCTCGCTGCCCGCCGTGCGCGAGGCGGCGATGGTGGAGAGCACCGCCAGGCCCAGTGCACCGCCCATCGTGCGGGAGGTGTTGATCAGCCCGGACATCAGTCCGGCGTTCTCCGGCGGTGCGCCGGTGGTCGCGAGGGTGGCCAGCGGCGTACCGGCGAGGCCCGCGCCGAGTGCGATCAGCATGCTGGGGACGAGCACGGTGAGGGGATAGCTGCCGCCCTCGTGCATCCGGGTCTGCCACAGACAGCCGACGAGCGAGACGAACGAGCCCGCCATCGCGAGGTTGCGGGCGCCCGCGCTCGCCATCAGGCGCGGCGCGATCTTGGAGCCGACGACGATGGTGAAGGAGGCGGGCACCAGGCCGAGTCCGGCCTGGACCGGGCTGTAGTCGAGCACGTTCTGCATGTAGAGGGTCAGGAAGAACCACATGCTGAACATGGCGGCGCCGTTCACCAGCATCGCGACGTTCGAGGCCGACACCGAGCCGCTGCGGAAGACCCCGAGCGGCACCAGCGGCGCCCGTACCTTCGACTCCACCAGCACGAAGAGGCCGAGCAGCAGCAAGCCGAGCGCCAGCGGACCCAGCGCCTGCGGCGAACCCCAGCCGACCGTCTCGGTCTCCACCACGCCGTACGCGGTCGCGCCCAGTCCGACAGTCACCAGCAGCGCGCCGGGGAAGTCCAGGCGGCGACCGGTGCGCACCCTGCGCTCCGAGAGCCACAGCGCCGCGGCGAGCAGTACGACCGCACCGACCGGAACGTTGATCAGCAGCACCCAGCGCCAGGAGAGCGTCTCGGTCAGCACTCCGCCGACCAGTCCGCCCGCCGCTCCGCCGCCCGCGCCCACCGCCGTCCAGGTGCCGATGGCCCGCGCTCTGGCGGGACCGTCGGGGAAGGAGGAGGTGAGGATGGTGAGCGTGGCGGGCGAGAGGATCGCCGCGCCCACTCCCTGGGCGCCCCGGGCGGCGATCAGCTGCCATCCCTCCTGGGCGAGCCCGCCCGCCAGGCTGGCGAGGGTGAACAGGCCGAGCCCGGCGAGGAAGGTGCCCTTGCGTCCGAAGAGGTCGGCCGCTCTGCCGCCGAGCAGCATCAGTCCGGCGAAGGTGATGGTGTAGGCGTTCAGCACCCATTGGAGTCCGGCCGCGGAGAGACCGAGGTCGGCGCGCATCGACGGCAGCGCCACGTTGACCACGGACACGTCGAGCACCACCAGGAACTGTCCCGCGCAGGCCGCCAACAGCACCGCCCAGCGCCGGGGCTTCGAGGGCTGCGGGATCTTGGTCAGCGGGGTGTCAGCGGTCGACTGCGGCATGCTGCACATCGTCCCACCTGTCATGCACCCCGCACCCCCGGCGAGGTGTTCCTGCAAGTGGTGCGCCCGGAGCGGACGGCAGGAAGGGTGCGCGCCCCGCCGAGCCCTCCCGCAACCCGGCGCCGATGCGCCGCGGCGGGCCCGCACCCCGGGCTGGGCGGGTGCGCCGGGATGCGGCAGCATGGGCGCCCATGACCACTCCCCCGGCCGAGATCCTGACGGCCTTCGAAGCGGCGAAGGGCTTCATGCCCCGCGACGAGGGCATCGCCCTGTACGAAGCGGCGACGCGGGCCGCCCGGTTGGGGCTGCCGCTGCTCGAAGTCGGCACCTACTGCGGGCGTTCGACGATCCTGATCGCCGAGGCCGCCCGGGCGGCCGGCGTACCGGCACTCACCGTCGACCACCACCGGGGCAGCGAGGAGCAGCAGCCGGGCTGGGAGTACCACGATCCGGAGGTCGTGGACCCGCAGGTGGGGCGGATGGACACGCTGCCGACCTTCCGGCGGACGCTGCACGCGGCCGGCCTGGAGGAGCACGTCGTCGCACTCGTCGGGCGCTCACCGCAGATCGCCGCCTTCTGGACGACGCCGCTGGGCCTGGTCTTCATCGACGGAGGGCACACCGAGGAGCACGCGAACGCCGACTACGAGGGGTGGGCGCCCCAAGTGGCCGTCGGCGGACTGCTGGTGATCCACGACGTGTTCCCCGACCCCGCCGACGGCGGCAGGGCCCCGTACCTCGTCTGGCGCCGAGCGCTCGACTCCGGTGCGTTCACCGAGGTGTCGGCCACCGACTCGCTGCGGGTGCTGCGGCGGGTGGCGGAGGGCGTATGAGGTGGCGCGGGGGCCCGGGTCCCGACGAGGCCGGCGGCGAGCCCACCGACACCTTCGGGCCAGGTGACGGGACCGGCTCCGGGGGCGGTTCCGGGAGCGGACGTTCTTCCACGGCGCGCCGGGTCTTCACCGCCCTCGCCGTGCTGCTGCCGCTGGGGCTGGTGGCCGGGCTGCTGTGGCTCGACGGCCAGCGCGCCGACGACGCGAGCGAGCGGGCCGGCGGCGACGGCGGAACGAGCGCCGAGTCCCCCGAGACGGCCGGTGGTTCGGACTCGGAGGGCAAGGGCGGTTCGCCCGGCCCGAAGGAGTCGGACGGCTCGGACGCCGATGCCTCCGAGCGACCGTCCCCGGGGGCGAGCGGCTCCCCCGAGAGCCGAAAGTCCTTGCGCGGCACCACTGTTGTGCTCGACCCCGGCCACAACCCCGGCAACCGCAACCACGCCTCGGAGATCAACCGGAAGGTCGACATCGGCACCGCCCGCAAGGAGTGCGACACCACCGGCACGGCGAGCAACGACGGCTATCCGGAGGCCACGTTCACGCTCCAGGTGGCGCGCAAGACCCGCGCGCTGCTCGAACAGCGGGGCGCCACCGTGGAGTTGACCCAGGACGACGACCGGCCGTACGGGCCCTGCATCGACGAGCGGGCCCGCATCGGCAACGAGGCGAAGGCCGACGCCGTGGTCTCCGTGCACGCCGACGGCTCGATGGCGCCGGACAACCGCGGCTTCCACGTGATCGCACCGCACCGGGTGCGCGGCGGAGAGGCCGACACCTCGCGGATCGTGGGTTCTTCGGCCAGACTCGCGGGACGTCTGGCGGACAACTTCCGCAAGGCGACCGGGATGCCGGCCTCGAACTACCTCGGCAGCGACGTCGCGGCCACCGGTGTGACAGTCCGGGACGACCTGGGCGGACTGAATCTGTCCAAGGTGCCCAAGGTGTTCCTGGAATGCGGCAATATGCGACACAGCAAGGACGTTGCCTTGCTCACAGATGACCATTGGCAGGGGAAGGCAGCCCGGGGAATTGCTGACGGCATCACTGCCTACCTGGTAGGAAACCGTTAGCGAGCGGTGGCCGCAGCGGTGTGTGCGAGATCCCGGGTGCCACCGGCCCGCTCGACGTCCGCCGGTCGGCGCCCACAGGCAGCCGTCTCCGGGGGGAGGCAGTCGCCCGCTCCGCGCTTCCGTACGATGGTGGCCGCCCCCGTACTGACCAGACCATGACGAGACGACCAATGAAGGATCTGACGTGAACAACCGCTCGCTCACACGAGGCGACCTCATCGTAATCGGAGCAGCGGTACTGCTCTTGGTCGCCTCGTTCCTGGACTTCTACGAATTCAAGGGTGTCGTGGGGGGAGAGTCCGACAGCCGCAACGCCTGGTCGAACTTCTGGTTCCCCGCGCTCTTCTCGATCTACCTGGCCGGTGTCATCGCGGCGGGCCTGACGGCCGGTTCGCGTTTCGTACCCGCGCACCTGAAGGTGCTCGGCCTGACGCTCGACCAGTGGGGCCTCACACTGGCGATCTTCACCGCCTGGACCGCGCTCTGGACTCTGTTCGCCAACCCGCTGGGCGCCGAGGAGGCGCTCGACATGGGGATCGGCCAGATCCTCGGAGCGATCTTCGCCGTGGGTCTTGCCGTGGCCGCGGTCCTGAACCAGCTGCTGGCCCCGCTCAAGCTGCCGATCAGCGGCGGCCCGTCGGCGCCCGCCAGCCCGTACGGCCAGCAGCCGCAGGCCGGTTACGGCTACCCGGGCGCCCAGCAGCCCGGCATGCAGCAGCCCGGTGCGCAGCAGCCGCAGGGCGGCTACGGCTACCCCGGCGCCCAGCAGCAGCCCGGTGCCCAGCAGCCCTACGGTCAGCAGCAGCCGCAGCAGGCCGCCCAGCCGGCCGCGCAGCAGCAGCCGCAGGCCGCGGCGCCGGACCCGAACTTCCAGCCCTTCTGGTTCGCGGTACCGGTCGCCCGTCCGCTCTTCGCCGAGGACGGTTCGCAGACCCCGGTCGCCGAACTCGCCCCGGGCACCTGGTACCTGGCGGTGGAGCAGCGCGGTCAGGCGCTCGTCGCCCAGACCCAGGACAACCGCCGCGGCATTCTGCAGGACACCTCCGGCATCCAGCGCGGCTGAGTCTCCGGCACGCACCACGAGACGGCCCCGCCGCTCCCCCTCACGGGGTGCGGCGGGGCCGTCTCGCTGTGACAGCGCCCGTTGCGGGCGGTACGCCGTACGCCGTGCCCCCAACGGGCGCCCGGCCCGGGGGTGTTGGGGTGCCGGCCGCAGCGCACGGGCCCGGGGACGTTCAGCACCCGCGGGCGCCCGCAGCTCCGGCACGGGCCGGCGGCCGCGTACGCCCGGTCACATCACGACGCTGCACTTGCGGCGTCCCGCTGCGAACGGGCGGTCGTCCCGCAGCCGACGGGCGGACGGACGGCCGCGGGGCGGTTCAGCTCGCGGCGGGCGGGCGGCAGCAGTCCGGCGGGGCGAGGCCGCGCGGCAGGCGCTCGGCGCCGAAGACCTGCACGGTGGCCTCGTCGCCGCCGAGCGCGGCGACCGCCAGCAGCAAGGACGCCGCGGTCCAGGCGGTCTGCTCGCGGGGCCACACCGCTCCGTCGTCGAAGACGTAGCCGGTCCAGTAGAGGCCGTTGTCGGCGCGCAGGTGCTGGATCCAGCGCAACACGTCCAGCGCCCGGTCGGATTCGCCCATCACCCAGAGGGCCAGGGCGAGTTCGGCGCTCTCCCCGCCCGTCACCCAGGGGTTGGGGACGACGCAGCGCACCCCCAGGCCCGGGACCACGAAACTCTCCCAGTCGGCCTCGATGCGCCGTTCGGCGGCGGAGCCGGTGAGCGCCCCGCCGAGCACCGGGTAGTACCAGTCCATCGAGTAGCGGGACTTGTCCAGGAAACGCTCGGGGTGGGCGGCGATGGCGTGGCCCAGCCGGCCGACCGCCAACTCCCAGTCGGGCTGGGGCTCTTCGCGGTGTTCGGCCAGGGCCAGCGCGCAGCGCAGCGCCTGGTAGATCGAGGAGCTGCCGGTGAGCAGCGCGTCGGTCACGGGGGTGCCGTCGCTCTCCCGCTTCCAGCCGATCTCGCCGCCGGGCTGCTGGAGTTCGAGCACGAAGTCCACCGCTCGGCGCACCACGGGCCACATGCGGTCGAGGTAGGCGTCGTCGCCGGTGGACAGGTAGTGGTGCCAGGCGCCGACGGCCACGTACGCGCAGAAGTTGCTCTCCCGGCCGCGGTCGGTCGGTTGGTCGGCGTCGCCGTCGTGGTAGGCGGCGTACCAGGCTCCGTCGGGGAGTTGGTGCTCGGCGAGCCAGTTGTACGCGGCGCGGGCGGCGGTGTGCTCGCCCGCGGTGTCCAGCGCCATGGCGGCCTCGATGTGGTCCCACGGGTCCAGGTGGTGGCCGCGGAACCACGGGATCGCGCCGTCCTCGCGCTGGATCGCCAGGATGCCGGCCACGGTGCGGCCGGCCTGCTCGGCGGTCAGCACCCCGGGCAGCACGAGCCGTTCGGTGCGCTCGGGGCTCGTCACGCGGAGACCTTCGACCGGTGCGGCTTGGTCGCGTAGACCACGAAGCTCTTGCCCATCACCGGGTTGAGCGCCTGCTCGGCGACTCGGGTGAGCAGCGGCTTCTTCATGATGTCCCAGACCAGCAGACGGTGGTACGCGCGCACCGGCAGCGCCGCGTCGTCGCCGTCGCGGTCGACGCCGAAGGCGCACTTGAGCCACCAGTAGGGCGAGTGCAGCGCGTGCGCGTGGTGGCTGCCGTACGGGCGCAGCCCGGCGCCCTTCATCCGCTCGACCAGCTGCTCGCCCTTGTAGATGCGGATGTGGCCGCCCTCGACCTCGTGGTAGGCGTCGGACAGCGTCCAGCAGATCTTCTCGGGGCCGTAGCGCGGGACCGTGACGGCGATCCGGCCGCCGGGGCGCAGCACCCGGACCATCTCGGCCAGTACGCCCTTGTCGTCGTGGATGTGCTCCATGACCTCGGAGATGATCACGACGTCGAAGCTGTCGTCGGGGAAGGGCAGGGCGAGTGCGTCGCCCTCCATGGCGGTGGCGGTGGCGCCCGCGGGTGCCTCGCCGGCCTCCTCCATCGCCGCGAACCACTTGGCGACCTCGCGGATCTCCTCGCTGTTCTGGTCCAGGGCGACGACCTGGGCGCCGCGCCGGTAGCACTCGAAGGCGTGGCGGCCCGCGCCGCAGCCCAGATCGAGCACTCGGTCACCTGGCGCGAGGGGGAACCGGGAGAAGTCGACGGTCAGCACGGTGCACTCTGCTTTCGTCCGGGGGTGCGGGATGGATGTACGGGGGCGATGGATCGGTTGGGGTGGATCGTCGCGCGGTCGCGGGCGGGTCCGCGCCGCGGCTCCGACGGCGGGTCAGCGGGCGGCGGCGCCGCGCGCGACGGCCTCCCGGTAGCGGTCGGCGGTGCGCAGGGCCGCCTGCTCCCAGGTGAAGCGAGCGAGAACACGTTCCCGTCCGGCGGTGCCGAGGCGGGCCCGCAGCTCCTGGTCGCCGAGCAGTCGACCGAGCGCCGCGGCCAGCGCTCCGGCCTCGCCGGGCGGCACCGCGAGGCAGGTCTCCCCGTCGGGTCCGGCCACCTCGGGGATGGCGCCGCCGGTGGTGGCGACCAACGGCGTGCCGGTGGCCATCGCCTCGGCGGCCGGCAGCGAAAAGCCCTCGTACAGCGAGGGAACGCAGGCGACCTGGGCGCTGCGCAGCAGGTCGGCGAGCTCCCGGTCGGAGATGCCCTTGACGAACTCGACGGCCCCGCCCAGCCCGTACCGCTCGATGGCGGCGGCGACCGGTCCGTCCTCGGCGCGCTTGCCGACCACGACCAGATGGGCGTCGGGGTGCTCGGCGCGGGTCTTGGCCAGCGCCTCGACGAGGTGGACAAGCCCCTTGAGGGGCACGTCGGCACTGGAGGTGGTGACGATGCGGCCCGGCACGGTCGGTACGGCCGGGTCGGGCGAGAACAGCCTGCTGTCCGCGCCGATGTGCACCACGTCGACGCGTTCGGGCCGCACACCGAGGTGTTCGACGATCTCGCGGCGCGAGGTCCCCGAGACGGTCAGCACCGAGGGCAGCCGCCGGGCGACCCGGCGCTGCATGCGGGTGAAGCCGTACCAGCGGCGGACCGAGGCGCGGCGGACCGGGCCCTGCGCGGCGTCGAGGTCCAACTGCCGGTCCACGGTGATGGGGTGGTGGATGGTGGTCACCAGCGGCGCGCCGAGATCGCCCAACAGCCCGTACCCGAGCGTCTGGTTGTCGTGGATGACGTCGAACTCCCCGCGTCTGGCCGCCAGATGACGGCGGGCGCGCAGCGAGAAGGTCAGCGGCTCGGGGAAGCCGCCGGTCCACATGGTGGCGACCTCCACGGCATCGACCCAGTCGCGGTACTCGCCGGGCCGGGGCGTGCGGAACGGGTCGGGCTGACGGTAGAGGTCCAGCGAGGGCAGCTCGGTGAGGGGGACGCCCTCGTCGAGCACCGGGTAGGGCTGGGCGCCGATCACCTCGACGCGGTGGCCGAGCCGGGCCAACTCCCGCGAGAGGTGGCGGACATAGACGCCCTGCCCGCCGCAGTACGGATTGCCCTTGTAGGTGAGGAGGGCGATGCGCAGGCCGCCGTCGCCCACCGGACCGTCGGCGAGGTCTGCGGCTGCCTGTCGCGGAGACGGGTCCCGTACGGCCTCAGCGTTCACACGCGGCCCTTTCTCACTGGCCAGCCGGGATTCCACGACTGGTTACTCGCCGGAAGCTTCTGTGTGAGCGTAGTCGCTCGCGATAAGCTAGAACAAGTTACAGAAGTGCGTTCCGGTGAGGCGTCCTCACTGAGTGCGCGTCTTCGGTGCTCACCGCACGAATCTACCGGCCGGTCACCTCGCCCGCCGGGGCGGAACCGGTGATTCCCACCACCACGGGCCGCTTCGCCGGCCCGCCCGGAGTGGGTCTCGTGCTCGCTCACCTCGTCAGATCCGGAGCTGTTCCCCCCTCATGACCACACCGTCGAACCCGTCCGCTGCCACTCCCCTGACCGAGCGCCAGGAGGAGCGCCGACGGCGCATCCTCAAGGCCGGCGTCCGGCTGGCCAGGCGCGGCGGGTTCGACGCCGTGCAGATGCGCGAGGTGGCCGACTCCTCCCAGGTGGCGCTCGGCACCCTCTACCGGTACTTCCCCTCCAAGGTCCATCTGCTGGTCGCCACCATGCAGGACCAGCTCAGGCAGCTGCACGACGGACTCCACCGCAGACCGCCCACCGACGCCGAGCCCGCCGCCCGGGTGGCGAACACTCTGATGCGTGCCTTCCGCGGGCTCCAGCGCGACCCTCAGCTGGCGGACGCGATGGTGCGGGCCTGCCTGTTCGCCGACCGCTCGGTCAGCCAGGAGGTCGACGTCGTCTCCCAGCTGACCAGGCGGATCATCCTGGACGCGATGCGTCTGGAGGGGCCGCCGAACGCGCAGCAGATGGCCGCGGCCCGGGTCGTGGAGCACACCTGGCACTCGACGCTGATCACCTGGCTCTCCGGGCGGGCGTCGATCGGCGAGGTGAAGGCCGACATCGAGACGGTCTGCCGGCTGGTCGAGCTTCCCGCCGCCACCCCGATCCCCGACGACCGGGGCTGACCGCCCGCACCGGCTGCGGAGCCCGCCGCGCACTGCCACCGGACGGGCGGCGCGGGACGTGCGGTGCGGAGCGGGCGTCCGGTGTGCGGGCGATGGGCGGGCGTCCGGCGGGTGGCGTTCGGGCCGGCGCTACAGTGGCCGGTGCACAACGCACGTCCACGCACGGGGGAAGCCGGTGGGAATCCGGCGCTGACCCGCAACCGTCAGCGGACCGTACGCCCCGGGCGCCCGACGCCCGGACCCGGCGGCGTACGCGCCCGCGAGCCGGAGCACCCGCACGTGGACGCCAGGCGGGCGCGTCGACGGCGGTCGGGGTGCCCGCGGCTCCCGGCACGACGGTGCCGGCACCGTCGCGGAACGCGGATGCTGAGCCCGGCAGAGCCCCACACGCGGTGTGGCCTCTCCCGGTGCGCGGTGACCGCGGCCGCTCACCGAAAGGCATCGAGAATGTTCCTGCGTCGCAGCGCGGCGGTCCTCGCCGGCGCGGCCCTGCTGGGCTCGGCCGGTGTCCTCGGGGCGCCCGCCGCTCTGGCCGACGAGTCGCCCTCGCCGAAGCCGAAGCTCCCCTCCGGCCTGTACGGGAGCGCCGACCCGCAGTACGACGGGGTCTACCGACAGTCCCTCGCGCTCCTCGCGCAGGACGCGGTCGGCGTCGTACCGGCGAAGAAGGCGGTGAACTGGCTGGCCCAACAGCAGTGCGACGGCGGGTCGTTCACCGCCTACCGCCCCGACCCCGGCGAGCCCTGCGGCAGCGGCTCGGGCGAGGACGCGGCCGACACCAACGCGACCGGCGCGGCCGTACAGGCGCTGGCCCGGCTCGGCGGTCACGGCAAGACCGTCGCCGCCTCGGTGACCTGGCTGAAGTCCGTGCAGAACAAGGACGGCGGCTGGGGCTACAACCCGGGCGGCGACTCGGACGCCAACTCCACCGCGCTGGTGGTCGGCGCGCTGGCCGCCGCGGGCGAGAAGCCCGGCGAGGTCGTCTCCAGGACCGGTGACCGCACGCCCTACGACGCCCTGCGCGCACTCCAGTTGGGCTGCGACGCGGATGCGGGCGAGCGCGGTGCCTTCGCGTACATGCCGGAGAAGGGCGAGCTGGCGGCCAACGACGCCGCGACCGTCGCCGCCGCGCTGGCTGCACACGGCTCCGGTTTCGCCTCCGTCGCCGCGGACCGGCCCGCGGCGGCCGAGGACGGCGACGCCACCGAGGTCGCCGCGCCCTCCTGCGGCGAGGACGACACCTACGCGCAGAAGGACAGCGCCAAGGCCGCCGCCGCGTATCTGAGCGGCGCGCTGAAGGAGAACAAGGGCTTTCTGCCCTCGGTCACACCCGGCGCGCAGGACCAGCCCGACCACGGCAGCACCGCGCTCGCCGCCCTGGCGCTCGCCGGCATCGGCGAACCGGGCGCGGCGGCACGGCCGCTGGGCTGGCTGGAGAAGAACATCAAGGGCTGGGACGGTGTCGCAGGCAACCCGGCCGCGCTCGCCCAGCTCGTGCTGGCGGTGCACGCCTCGGGCGGCGACGCGACCGACTTCGCCGACACCGACCTGGTGAAGCGGCTGAACGCCACCGGCCCCGAGCCGGAGAAGTCCGAGCCCGAGGACGCCGGCGCGGACGAGGCCGAGGAAGACGACGGAGGATCGAATCTCGTGCTGTGGATCGTGGGAGTGGCGCTGGTCGCCGGTATCGGCCTGGGACTGCTGATGAGCATGCGCAAGGGCGGCAAGAACAGCTGATGCGCATCGAGTGCGTCCGTGCGTCGGTGCGGGCCGGGTCGCTGGTGGCCGTCGCCGCCGTCCTCTCGCTGGTGGCGCCGGTGACCGGCGCCGTGCCGGCGGAAGCGGCGGACGGCGGTTACCGCTACTGGTCGTTCTGGACCGCGAGCGAACAGGGCGAGTGGCGGTACGCCCAGCAGGGGCCCGCCGGGCTGCGGCCCGACGACGGCGAGGTGGTCGGCTTCCGCTTCACCGCGAGCCGCGACGCCGGTGACGGTGCCGGTGACGGCGCCGGTGACGGCGACAGCGAGACCGGAGGAACGGGCGACGGCCGGGGCGACGGTGCGACACCGCGGCCGAGCGCGGACTTCCGGGAGATCTGCGCGGACACCGGCCCCGCGGCCGGGAAGAAGCGCGTCGCACTGGTCGTCGACCCCGGGACCGTGGCCGACGCGCCCTCCGGCGAGAAGCCCCCCGAGCCACACACCGCCTGCGCCCTGCTGGAGCCCCGCGGCAGTGCGGCGGACGCGCTGGCGGCCGAGGCCCCGCCGCTGCGCTACGACTCCTCGGCGCTGCTGTGCGCGATCGAGGGCTACCCGAAGTCCGGTTGCGGCGAACGCATCTCGGGCGCCGGCAAGGACGAACCGGACAACTCCGGGGACGACCGCGACGGTTCGGGCGCCGACGGAGGCGACGCGGTCGAGGACGGCGGGCCGACCGCGCCGCTCTACATCGGTGTCGGAGTCCTGATCCTCCTCGCCGCGGGGGCCGCCCGACAGGTACGGCGCCGCCGCCCGTGAGCCCGGTTCACACCTCGCGGCTGGCGGCCGGTCTGCGCGCGCCCGAGGACAGCCGTGCCGCCGCGCTGCACGCCGGCGCGTGGTGGCTGTGGGCCCTCGGGCTCGCCACCGCGGCCTCCCGCACCACCAACCCGCTGCTGCTCGCCCTGCTCGTCGCGGTCTCCGGGTACGTCGTCGCCGCCCGGCGCACCGACGCCCCCTGGGCACGGGCGTACGGCACCTTCGTGAAGCTGGCGCTGCTGGTGCTGGCGATCCGGCTGGTCTTCGCGGTGCTGCTCGGCTCGCCGATCCCGGGCACCCACACCCTGTTCGTACTGCCCGAAGTCCCGCTGCCCGACTGGGCCCAGGGCGTACGGCTCGGCGGCCGGGTCACCGCCGAGGGGCTGCTGTTCGCGTTCCAGGACGGTATGCGGCTGGCCACCCTGCTGATCTGCGTGGGCGCGGCGAACGCGCTCGCCAATCCCGCCCGACTGCTGAAGTCCCTGCCCGGAGCGCTGTACGAGGTCGGGGTCGCGGTGGTCGTGGCCATGACGTTCGCCCCGCACCTGGTCGCCGACGTGCAGCGGCTGCGGGCCGCGCGACGGCTGCGCGGACGCAGCGACCGAGGAGTGCGGGCGATCCTCCAGGTGGCGCTGCCGGTACTGGAGGGGGCGCTGGAGCGCTCGGTCGCCCTGGCCGCGGCGATGGACGCACGGGGGTACGGGCGCAGCGCCCGAGTGCCGCGCTCGGTGCGGCTGTTCACCAACGTCCTCACCCTCGGCGGGCTGCTGGGGGTGTGCGCGGGCACCTACGGGCTGCTCGCCGCCGAGGGAGCGGTCTTCGGTCTGCCGCTGCTGCTCCTGGGACTCGCCGCCGCGCTCGCCGGACTCCGGCTCGGCGGCAGACGCGCGGTGCGCACCCGCTACCGGCCGGACCGCTGGGGTCCGCGCGCCTGGCTGGTCGCGGCCTCGGGCGGCGCGGTCGCGGCGGCGATGCTCTGGGGTGCGGCGAGCGATCCGCAGCTGCTCAATCCGCCCGCGGTGCCGCTGGCAGCGCCCGAACTCCCGCTGTGGCCCGCCGCGTTGACGCTGCTGGGGCTGCTGCCCGCCGTGGTGGCACCACGGCCGCCCGACGCGGGCGCGGACCGCGCACCCACGAAGGAGGACAGCCGATGATCCGCTTCGAGGAGGTCTCGGTGCACTACGAGGGCGCCCCCGCGCCCGCGCTCACCGGCGTCGACCTGACCGTCCCCGAGGGCGAACTCGCCCTGCTCGTCGGCCCGTCCGGGGTCGGCAAGTCGACGCTGCTCGGCACGGTCTCCGGGCTCGTCCCCCACTTCACCGGCGGCACGCTGCGCGGGCGGGTGACCGTCGACGGCCGCGACACCCGTACCCACCGGCCGCGCGAACTGGCGGACGTCGTCGGCACAGTGGGCCAGGACCCGCTCGCGCACTTCGTCACCGACGTCGTGGAGGACGAGCTCGCCTACGGAATGGAGTCGCTCGGGCTGCCGCCGGAGACGATGCGCCGACGCGTCGAGGAGACCCTGGACCTGCTGGGCCTCGCCGAACTGCGCGACCGGCCGATCGCCTCGCTCTCCGGCGGCCAGATGCAGCGTGTCGCCATCGGGTCCGTCCTCACTCCCCACCCGCGGGTGCTGGTCCTCGACGAGCCGACCTCCGCACTCGACCCGGCCGCCGCCGAGGAGGTGCTGGCCGTGCTCCAGCGCCTGGTCCACGACCTGGGGACGACGGTGCTGATGGCCGAGCACCGGCTGGAGCGGGTGGTGCACTACGCCGACCAGCTCGTCCTGCTGCCCGGCCCCGGCGAGCGCGCCCGGTCCGGCGAACCGGCGGAGCTGATGGCCCACTCCCCGGTCCGGCCACCGGTCGTGGCGCTCGGCCGGCTCGCGGGCTGGACGCCGCTGCCGCTGTCGGTGCGCGACGCCCGCCGCCGGGCGTCCGGCCTGCGCGAACAGCTGGCCGACCGGCAGCCGGAGACCGAACGTCCGGTGCCGGGCGAGGAGTTGGCGCGCACCCAGCGGCTGCGGGTACGGCGCGGCCGCCGCACCGTGCTGCACGAGCTGTCGCTGACCGTACGGGCCGGGGAGACGGTGGCGCTCATGGGCCGCAACGGCGCGGGGAAGTCGACCCTGCTGCGCGCCCTGGTCGGCGGCCACGAGCCGGCCGGCGGCACCGTACGGGTCGGCGGACTGGAACCGCACCGCACGCCCCCGGGCGAACTGCTCCGGCACGTGGGCCTCGTGCCCCAGGAGCCCCGCGACCTGCTGTACGCCGACACCGTCGCCGCCGAGTGCCGGGCCGCCGACCGCGACGCGGGCGCCGAGCCGGGCAGCTGCCGGGCGCTGACCGCCGAACTGCTGCCGGACATCGCCGACGACACCCATCCGCGCGACCTCTCCGAGGGACAGCGGCTGGCGCTGGCCCTGGCGATCATCCTCACCGCCGCTCCCCCGCTGATCCTGCTGGACGAGCCGACCCGGGGACTGGACTACGCCGCGAAGTCGCGACTGGTGACGGTCCTGCGCGGACTCGCCGCCCGCGGCCACGCGATCGTGCTGGCCACCCACGACGTGGAGTTGGCCGCCGAGTCCGCCGGGCGGGTGCTGATCATGGCGCAGGGCGAACTCGTCGCGGACGGTCCGACCGCCGAAGTCGTCGTCTCCTCACCGGCGTTCGCACCGCAGATCGCCAAGATCCTCGCGCCGCAGCGCTGGTTGACGATGCCGCAGGTCCGGGCGGCGCTGGCGGACGACCGATGAGCGAGCGGCACGAGGCGGACCCGGCGACTCCCGCCGAGGGGCCCGGCAGCACGTCGGGCGGCACCGGCGGGACGGCACCGGACGGGCAGGCGCGGGAGCGGCGGGCACGGGACCGGCAGGCGCCGGACCGGCAGGCGCGGGCCGTCCGGCTCGGCGGGCGTTCGGCGTTCGCGCTCGGGCTGGTGTCCGCGGTGGGGGTGGTGGCCTTCGGCTGGCCGCTGCTGGCCGACTCCGCCTCCGGGCTCGCCCACTCCCGGGACGCCCCCTGGCTCTTCGCCGCGCTGCTGCCGCTGCTGATCGCCGTGGTCGTCGCGACCATCGCCGACACCGGGCTGAACGCCAAGGCGGTCGCCATGCTCGGGGTGCTGGCCGCCGCCGGCGCCGCACTGCGACCGCTGGGCGCGGGCACGGCCGGACTCGAGCCGATGTTCTTCCTGATGGTGCTCGCCGGCCGAGTGCTCGGCCCGGGGTTCGGCTTCGTCCTGGGCGCCGTCTGCATGTTCGCCTCGGCGCTGCTGACCGGCGGCGTCGGCCCGTGGATGCCCTTCCAGATGCTCTCGATGGGCTGGGTCGCGATGGGCGCCGGACTGCTGCCGGGCGCCGACAACCTGCGCGGACGCGGGGAGTTGGCCCTGCTCGCGGTCTACGGCGCGGTGGCCTCGGCGGCGTACGGGCTGGTGATGAACCTCCAGGGCTGGACCTACATCGCCGGGCTGAGCAGCGGTATCTCCTTCGTGCCCGGCGATCCGGTGACCGAGAACCTGGCCCGATTCACGGCGTACTGGCTGGCGACCTCGCTCGGCTGGGACCTGCCCAGGGCGCTGCTCACCGTCGTACTGACGCTGACGCTCGGCGCGACCGTCCTGCGGGCGCTGCGGCGAGCCACCCGGCGGGCCGCCTTCGACGTGCCCGACGTGCCCGGCCGGCCCGACGTGCCCGACCTGCCCGGCCGGCCCGACCGGCCGGCTCCGGCCGCGGACTGAGCCGGCCACCCGCAGCCGGGGCCCGGTCGCACCGGGGTGGGCCGTACCGGAGAGCCGGTACCGGCGCCGGCCGATACGGGTACGTACCGGTGCCGGTGCGAACAGCCCGGTGGGTCGGCTCAGTTGAGTACGGGCTCGGAGCCGGCGCCGTCTCCGTCCTGGTCCGCGTCCTTGTCCGCACCCGCGGCACCGGAGCCCGCGCTCCTGCGGGCCGGGACAGTCACCCGTTCACCGGCCTCGCGCGGGCGCGGGGCCGTCGACCGCGCGGAACCGGCCGTGAGCGGCTCCCGCCCGTCGTGCGCGCCGTCGGAGTCGCCGTCGGCCGAAGCATCCCGGCCGCTGCCGGCCTCCGCCCGGTCGGCGGCGTCCGCAGCGGGCGGCGCCCCGGTGTCCGCGTCGGCACCGGACAGGGCGGCCGAACGGCCGGGGCCGAAGCGCCGCCAGAGGCCCGCCAGCACGAACCCGGCGGCCACCACCACCGCGCCGCCGGCGGCGTCCAGCAGATAGTGGTTCGCGGTGCCCATCACCACCACGGTGGTGAGCAGCGGATACATCCAGCCCAGCAGGCGCGCCCAGAGCCAGGGGCTGGCCCGGATGAGCACGATGCCCGCCCACAGCGACCAGCCCACATGCAGCGAGGGCATCGCCGCGTACTGGTTGGAGACGCCGGTCAGCACGCCGAAGCTCGGATCGTCGAAGTCCTGCGGGCCGTTGATGGTGTCGACGTAGGAGTGGTCCGGCATCAGCCGCGGCGGTGCGAGCGGGTAGAGCAGGAAGCCGACGAGGCCCAGCAGCGTGGCGTAGCACAGTGCGTTGCGCGCCCAGCGGTAGGTCGGCGGGCGGCGCAGATAGAGCCAGGCGAGCACGGAGACGGGGACCAGGAAGTGGAACGCCCCGTAGTAGAAGTTCATGCTGCTCTCGAGCCATGCCGTACGAGCCACGACCTCGTTGATCCACAGCTCCCAGTCCAGGTGCAGTGCCTGCTCCAGGTCGAGGATCTGCTGACCGTGCCCCTCGGCGATCTCCCGGCTGTCCGGCGCCAGCGAACGCACGTAGGAGTACGCGAAGTAGCCGACCCGGATGAGCAGCAGCTCCAGCATCAGATGCGGTCGGCTGAACGGGCCGGACGGCTCGGGGTTGTCCCAGGCGGGCGAGGTGCGGGAGACGAACGGCAGCGCGAGCGCGGCGGCGAGCGCCACCAGCAGCGGCGCGTTCTCACCGAGCGGGGCCAACCAGGCGATCTTGGGCACCAGCGCTTCGGAGCTGAGGCTGAGCACCATGACGACCAGCACCGGCCACACCAGCCGGTCGCCCTTGCGGCGACCGATCCGGCCCACCAGCGCGAGCAGGATCCACAGCTGCTGGTGCTGCCAGGCGACCGGCGAGACGGCGACGACGACGCAGCCCACCAGCGCCGCCGCCAACAGCAGTTGACCGTCCTGCGCATACCGGACGGCACGCCGCAGACCGAGCACGACCACGGCCGCGGCGAGCAGCAGGAAGAGCACGATCTCCAGCGGCCCCGACAGCCCGAGCCGCAGCAGCAGACCGTGCAGGGACTGGTTGCCGACCTCGTCGGGAGCGCCGCCGAGCCCCACTCCGGCGAAGTGGCCGAGCCAGTAGTCCGCGGAGGGCGCCGGCATCGCCGCCCAGGCGACCAGCGAGGCCAGCAGGAACGTCGCCGTTCCGGTCAGCGCCTCGCGCCGTCTGCCCAGCAGCCACAGCAGACCGGCGAACAGCAGCAGTACGGGCTGGAGCGCCGCGGCCAGGCCCACCAGCAGACCGCCGACCGGCACCACCGGCGAGAGGTCGCGCCAAGCCGGTCTGGCGCCGTACACCACGCCGAGGAGCGCCAGCAGCGTCGGCACGACGCCGGCCTCGCCGGTGGAGAACATCGACCGCACCGGCTCGGAGACCAGCAGCACGGCCAGGCTCAGCGGCAGCGCGTACCGCAGTGCCGCGCCCGCGGGGCCGTCCGGCATCCGCCGCAGCGCCAGCACCGCGAGGGCCGCGACCAGGGCGAGCAGGCCGAGCGCCCACAGCACCTCGAAGAGGTCGCGGTTGAGCGCGGCGAACGGCCGCAGCAGCGCGGCTGCGAACGGCGTGCCGGTGAAGGCGTCGTTGTCGTAGACGGCCTGCGGGGAGGCGGGCGCACTGTTGCGCGCGAGCCAGGCGGTGACCTCGGTCAACCGCGGCTCGTGGGAACCGCTCCAGGTCACCACCAGCTGCCGCACTGCCAGTGCCCCGGTCACGAGCCACAGCAGTGCCACTGTCACGATGCTCCGCGAACGCAGCCGCACGGCCCGCTCGCCTGTCTCTTTGCTCAACTCACGTCCCCGTGCCCAGCCTCGTCCGTCCCCCACCCGGGGAACTGTCGTCCCGGATGTCAGACGCAGGACATCACTCTGTCACCTGACCGGAACCCAGTATGAGTCGACCCGAGTCCGGCCGCACAAGCCCGTCAGCTTTCCACGCCGCTCCCCCGCGGTCGAATCCGTCCGCCGGCCGGAAGCTCACCGGCACACCGTCCGGCCGGGTTGCGGAAGAGCCGCAGGGACGCGGTCGCCGGGCCCGCGGGACGGCGTGCGATCGTGGTTCTTCCAGGTCGGACGCCTGCTCGCGGGGTGAAACGGGCGCGGCGCGAGACCAGTCGTGACGAGGACAGGAGTGCCGGCCGTGAGCGTCGTCAAGATCAATCTGCTCGAAGTTCCCGAGGAGCAGCGGGAGGTGCTGGAGAAGCGCTTCGCCTCCCGTGCGGGGACCGTCGACAGCGCGGACGGCTTCGAGTGGTTCGAGCTGCTGCGCCCCGTCGAGGGCACCGACACGTACCTGGTGTACACCCGGTGGCGCGACGAGGAGTCCTTCCGGGCGTGGATGGAGGGCCCGATGAAGGCCGCCCACCAGCGCGGCGCCGGGCAGTCCGGCGAGAGCGGGAGCGGGCAGTCCGGCGAGAGCACGGGCGGCGAGGGCACGGGCGGCGAGCGGCCGAAGCCCGCGGCCACCGGCTCGACGCTCTGGTCCTTCGAGGTCGTGCAGCAGGCGGCGCCCAAGTAGCACCGGGCGGGGCGGCAGGGGCGGCGGGGACGGTCCTGTCGGCTTGGCTGCGGGGCGCGATCAGACGTCCCGGACATGGTTGCGGGGCGTCTCGTTGCGCCCGCCGCCCAGCTCGTCGGACAGCTCGTGCACCAGCTCGTAGAGATCGCGCGGGCGGTCCGGCCCCCACCAGTCGCCGAGGAGTTCGCCGAGCGCCTCCTCGCGCGCCTGGGCGACCCTGGCCGCTGCCTCCACCCCGCGCTCGGTGAGCATCAGCGGGATGCCCTCGCGGTAGGCGAGTCCGCGTTCCTCCAGCTGCCGCGCCCCGTGCGCCACCACTTCGCGGTCCAGTTCGTGCCGGTCGGCGATGAGGGCGGGTTCGACGGCCCCGTGGCGCCGTATCCGCAGCAGCAACCACCCCGCGGCGGGCCGCAGGTCCAGGCCGGCCCGCTCGGTGAGGCGCGCGTACAGGTCCCGCCGCCCCTCCCGGCTGCTGAGGACGCTGAGCGCACGGCACAGCTCGTCGCGGGACGAGCGTTCGACCGGGTTGGCGCCCAGTGTCTGGCTTCCCTCCGGCGCCTGCACGCTCTTGCGCAGCGGCGTCTCCTTCAGGAACCAGGCCAGCGCGAAGGCCAGTGCGGTGATGGGCGCGGCCCAGACGAAGACGTCGGTGATCGACTCGGCGTACGCGTGCAGCGCTCCGGTACGCGCCTGCGGACCCAGCTCGGCGACGGCCCTCGGGTCCTCCTGCAGGGACTCCGGGGTCACGCCGGGCGGCAGCCGCTGTCCGGCGAGCACGTCCTCCATCCGCGGGCCGAGCTTGGCGGCGAAGATCGCGCCGAACACCGAGACCCCGACCGAGGCGCCGATGGAACGGAAGAACGTCGCGGCGGAGGTGGCGACCCCGAGGTGCGCGTAGTCGACCGTGTTCTGCACGATCAGGACCAGCACCTGCATCACCAGGCCGAGCCCCAGGCCGAAGACCAGGAAGGCGCCGCTCATCTGCCAGTTGGTGCTGTGCTCGTCGAGGTTGTGCAGAAGCAGCAGCCCGACCGTCATCACGGCGGTACCCAGGATCGGGAAGACCTTCCACCGGCCCGTACGGCTCACCAGCTGGCCCGAGAGCGTCGAGCTGGTGAGGATGCCCAGCACCATCGGGAGCATGTGTACACCCGAGAGCGTGGGCGAGACGCCGTGGACGACCTGGAGGAAGGTCGGCAGGTAGATCATCGTGCCGAACATCGCGAATCCGATGACGAAGCCGATGAGCGAGCTGATGGAGAAGGTGGGGTTGCGGAACAGGTGCGGCGGCAGCACCGGTTCCACGGCGCGCCGCTCGACCCGCACGAAGGCGTACAGCAGGACCAGCGCCGCGGCCGACAGCCCGTACACCTGCGCCGAGGACCACTCCCACTCGGTCCCGCCGAGCGAGGTGACCAGTACCACGCAGGTGGCGACCGAGGCGATGAGCAGCGTTCCCAGGTAGTCGATGTGATGCCTGCGGTCCGGTACCGGGATGTGGAGCACCGCGGCGATCACCACCAGCGCGAGCGCCCCCAGCGGGAGGTTGATGTAGAAGACCCACCGCCAGCTGAGATGGTCGACGAAGAGCCCTCCCAGCAACGGGCCGAGCACGCTGGTGACACCGAACACCGCCCCGAAGAGGCCCTGGTAGCGCCCGCGGTCCCGCGGCGGCACCAGATCCCCGACGATCGCCATGGAGAGCACCATCAGACCGCCGCCGCCCAGCCCCTGGATCGCGCGGAAGGCGATCAGCTCCACCATGGTCTGAGCGAGACCGCACAGCGCCGAACCGATCAGGAAGATGACGATGGCGCCCTGGTAGAGCCTCTTGCGCCCGTACTGGTCGCCGAGCTTCCCCCACAGCGGAGTCGCCGCGGTCGCCGCCAGCAGATAGGCGGTCACCACCCAGGAGAGATGGTCCATGCCGCCGAGGTCGCTGACGATGGTCGGCAGCGCGGTGGAGACGATCGTCTGGTCCAGAGCCGCGAGCAGCATGCCCATCAACAGTGCGCCCAGGGCGAGGTACAGAGTGCGCTTGTCCTGGGCGCTTCGCTCCGGAGTCGGGGGCGCCTGCGTCATCTCTCCATGCTCAGCCCTGAACGGCAGGACGTCCTGCTGAGCGGCGGGACCCCACGGGCGTCGGCCTCGGGTGGCGGTTTCCCGGCGTGAGCGAGTGCCGGCCCGGGGGCGGCGGGGCGCCTCTGGCGGCAGGTTGCGGAGGGGAGGCGGAGTGCGGGCGGCACCTCGGAGAGGCGGGCGAAAACGGGCACAAGCGGTCCCTCGACGGGGCTGGCGCGGCCGGGACAGGTTTTGTACAGTGGAGAAACAAAGTGGCTCCGTTCGTTCCCGCTCCTGACAGCGGGTATCCCTGACCGGCGGACGGAGCCACTGATGTACCCGGGCCCGGAGCCCGCGCTCCGGGCCGTCCACTCCGCCGAGGCCGCCGCCCCGTCCGCGAGCGGCGCCTCCGTACGATCGCAGGAGAGATTCGCGCCGCGATCGGATCCGTCCCGGATCAGTACGCGCCGCGGACCAGTACGCACCGCAGATCCGTACGCACCGCCCAGGTCCGTACGCCCAGCGACCCGGAGCACGTCACCATGACCGAAGCCACTCTGCTCACCACCCGCGCCCTGCTGCTCGACATGGACGGCACCCTGGTCAATTCGGACGCCGCCGTGGAGCGGGTCTGGCGCGGCTGGGCGGCCGAGCACGGCGTCGACCCCGAGCGGGCCATCCGGCTCGGCCGCGGACGCCAGGGGTACGCGACCATGGCGACGCTGCTGCCGGACCGTCCGCTCGCGGAGAACCTCACGGACAACCGCCGTCTGCTCGCGCAGGAGGTCGAGGACACCGAGGGCGTCGTACCGATCCCCGGAGCCCCGGAGTTCCTCGACGCCATCGCCACCGCGCCGCACGCGCTGGTGACCTCCGCGAGCCTGGCGCTCGCCGAGGCGCGGATGGGCGCCGCCGGACTCGCGGTGCCCGAGCTGCGGATCACCGCGGAGTCGGTCGGTGCGAGCAAGCCTGATCCCGAGGGCTTCCTGAAAGCCGCGGCCGAGCTCGGCTTCGCCCCCGCGGACTGCCTGGTGCTGGAGGACTCGGTGGCCGGCGTGAGCGCCGCCCGGGCCGCCGGAATGCCCGTACTGGGCATCGGCGCCCATCTCGCCGACTCCGCGCCCACCGCCCGGGTGCCCGATCTGACCGCGGTGGGCGTCGAGTTGCTGCCGGACGGGCGGGTGCGGCTGCGGCTCGCGCCCCACCACGGCTGACGCTGTCCGCGGCCCGGCCGCCGCCCTTCGAACACTTCGGGCCCCGCCCCGGTACCGGACACGCACCGGGCCGGGCCGGGGCCCGAGGCGGTTCGGTCAGCCGGCGACCGCCTCGTAGAGACTCCACAGACCGAGCACGGCCATGACACCGGCCGCGACCCTGGTGATGAGACCCAGCGGTACGCGCTTCATCAGCGCCCGGCCGCCCACGATGCCGATCGCCGCCACCGCCCACAGCGCCAGCACCGCGCCGACCGCCACCGAGAGCGGACTGTCGTAGCGGGCCGCCAGGTTGGCGGTCATGATCTGGGTCAGATCGCCGAACTCGGCGACCAGGATGAGCATGAAGCCGCTGCCCGCCACCTTCCAGAACGACTGGTCGGCGGGCTTCTTCACCTCCCCCTCCTCCTCGTCCTTGTGCCGCAGCAGAAGGAACGCGCCGGTGAGGAAGAGCAGTCCGACGATCGTCGCCAGCAGCCGCTGCGGCAGCAGGCCGAGCAGACTGCCGGCGGCGATGGCGAGTGCGACGTGCACGGCGAAGGCGGCGGCGACGCCGACGAAGACATAGGACGCCTTGAAGCGGGTGCCGAGCACCAGCCCGGCGAGCGCGGTCTTGTCGGGAAGCTCCGCGAGAAAGACGACACCGAACGTCACCGCGGCGACGCTGAAGCTGAACATCTGGGGATCCTCGTCGATTGGGCCGTACCGAGGACCGGGCGAAGAGCGCAGACTTCGGCACGGCAGTGTGCAGGACACTGCGGCCGAAGGTCTCGCTGGCGCACCGCACGCGGTGCGCTCCGGGCGCCGGGGCGGTGTGAACCGCCCAGTGTGTCGACGTTCCGGCGAAGAGCTACTCCCCTTCAGGTCGTCCACCCTACGACACCCACCCGCGCCCGAACCACCCCCGCAGCCGCCCCCGCCACCACGCCGCGGACCTCCCGGAACGGGCCGCCCGCGGTGTGCGCCGCACGCGCCGAACGCCCCGATCGCCCCGGACGCCCGGGGAGCGGGCAGGACCGACCCGCTCCCGTACGGCGAGCGACGCGCACGTACCCGGGAGCGCGCGGTGGTGTGCGCCCGAGCCCGGACCCGGGCCCCTCTCACCTCTCGGCGCTCGCGCGCACTCCGGAACACCTGCCCGAACTCCCGTTCCCGCGCGGCCGGTCGGTGTCCCCGCACGCCGGTCCACCGGGGGCGGAACGTCTGCTTCCTCGGGAACCGACCACCACAGAACGGGCGTTCACCCGATACACCCCTTGCCCTGACGTGCTCATGTCGCCACTCTGTTACCTGCGCACCGCCCCGCCGCAACCTGACGGGGCCAGCATGCCTTCGGGCCCCACACCCCGGACGGCATCCGACTTCCCCCCACTCGCAGGGAGTTCCCATGGCAGAGAACGACAAGTCCACCGCTCGCGGCTTCTACGCGCGTAAGCTCCGCATGCCGGCGATCGCGGCCGCGGCGGCGGCCGGACTCCTCGGCGGACTCGCGCTCAGCACGCCGGCGGCCCAGGCGGCGCCGCCCACGCCGCCCAGCAAGGCCGAGGCGCTCAGCCTGCTCAACGGGCTCCCCGTCGCCGCCCCCGGCTCGATGGACGGCTACGACCGCGACCTGTTCCCGCACTGGATCAGCCAGGGCGACAACTGCGACACCCGCGAGATCGTGCTCCAGCGCGACGGCACCAACGTCGAGACCGACGACCAGTGCCGCGCGGTCGGCGGCAGTTGGTACTCGGAGTACGACGACACCACCGTCAACGACTCCTCCGACATCGACATCGACCACATCGTGCCGCTGGCCGAGGCCTGGCGTTCCGGCGCGACCGACTGGTCGGAGTCCAAGCGCCAGTCGTTCGCCAACAACCTGACCGCCGCTCAGCTCATCGCCGTCTCCGCGAGCTCCAACCGCTCCAAGGGCGACAAGGACCCGGCCGACTGGATGCCCCGCGCCGGCTACCAGTGCGTCTACGCGCGCTCCTGGGTCGGTATCAAGAGCGACTACGCGATGAACGTCGACGAGGCGGAGAAGGCCGCGCTGACCAGCGCGCTCAACGCCTGCTGACCCCGGCCCCGGGCTGTTCTCCCGACAGCCCCTGCCGGCCGCCTCCCAGCCGGCACGCAACGCCGCGGCCCCGAGCGACGGTTCGCTCGGGGCCGCGGCGTCGGTCGCCCGCTGCCCGGCGGCTGCCGGGCCGACCCGGCGGACGGCGCAGGTACGGCGCCCGGCCGGCCGCCCAGGGCGTCAGCCGGTCAGCCCGCGGCGGCGAACGGGACGTTCACACAGGCCAGTCGGGCACCGGCCTGGCCCGCGTGCCCCTCCTCCGTGTGCGTCGAGTGCTCGTGGATCACCACCGAACGCGCCCCGCCCTCGCGGAAGTTCCACTTCTGCTTGGCCGACGCCCGTCCCGAGCCCTCGGCGTCGCTGTCGAAGTCGAGCCACACCTCGTTGCGCGGATTGGCGTGGGCGGGATCCACCGACGGCTGCACCGGGTCGACCCGGTGCTGGTAGTGCGGGCCCGAGTCGTCCGGCCGGGCGCCGCAGGGCTTGGTGTGCACATGTGCGCCGAACGAGCGGTCGGACTCCAGCCCGTCCACCCACAGCATCACGCCGGTGCCCTTGCCGGTCAGCCGCTGCGCCACCGTCACGCCCGAGCCGACCGGCACCGCGCTGTCGTAGGTGACCGCTGCAGGCACCCGGCCGTCCCCGGCCTTCTCGAAACTGCCGCCCGCCGCGATCCAGCTTCCCCCCGGCGCACGCTCGGATTCCGGGGACGTCTGCGGCGCGTACTGGGCCGACTGGTGACGCAGCGGCTCCTCGTGGTCGGTCCTCGCACCCGTACCGGTCGCCGTCGCCGTGGCGGCGGGCGCCAGCAGCGCCACCGCTCCCACGGCCGCCAGCAGCGCCCGGGTCCCGTTCCTCGTCGGCATCGCCATCTCGTACTCCTCCACTGGGGGTTGCGCGCCCGAACGGGACGCGCGTCGGGCGGTGCGGCGCACCGTGGTCCCGCGGGAGCCACTCTCCTCGCGGTGTGCCTCCCGGTCGGCGAACTCCTCCCCAAGGGGACCGTGTGAGGGACCCCGGCGTAGTCTTTACGGCGGTAAGCCGCTCCGACGTCGGGGCTGACACGGGGAGTAGCGGGTGCTGGACGCTCTGGGGACTTTGATCTACGAGCCGTGGATCTACGTCCTCATCGTGACGTCCGTGCTCCTCGACGTGTTCGTGCCGTTCCTGCCCAGCGGTTACCTGGTGATCACCGCCGCCACCGCCGCGGCCGGCACCACCGCGGCCGACGTCGCGACCCTCACCTCGCCGCCGCCCTCCGCCGCCCATCTGCCGGAACTGGTGTTCCTGCTGCTCTGCGCGGCCACCGCGTCCGTACTCGGCGACGTCACCGCCTTCCTGCTCGCCCGCCACGGCGGCGCACGCTTCTCCGCGCACATCGAACGGTCCCGACGGCTGAGGCGCGCCCATCGCAGGCTCGGCGACGTCGTGTTGAAGGGCGGCGGCTCGCTCCTCGTCCTCGCCCGCTTCGCGCCCGCCGGCCGCACGGTGATGAGCGTGGCCTCCGGCGTCACACAGCGCCCGGCACGGGAGTTCGTGCCGTGGTCGGCGGTCGCGGCGCTCGTCTGGGCCGGCTACAGCGTCGGTCTGGGCTACGTGGGCGGCCGTCTGCTCGGCGTCAACTGGGGCACCACGGCCCTCTCCCTGGTGGCGCTCCTCGCGGCCGGCTCGGTGGCCGCGTTCGTCCTCACCCGCCACCGCCCCTCCTCGGCCGCCGCCTGACCGCTCGGCGAGGGAGCGCGCCGGGCGGACGCCGTTCCTTCGGCCCGGCGAGCGACACCGCCACCCGCAGTGGCGCCAGCACCGGCACCGGGACGCCGGGACGCACACCGTACGACCGGTGCATCGGGCGCATCCGGGCGGCCGGGGTCCGGCCGGGTCCCGGACCCTACTCGGGCCGCCCGGCGGCGAGTTCGGCCGCGGCGTTCAGTGCCAGGCTCCAGGGGTAGCTGTCCGGCTCGCCCTCCCCGGGCGGTCGGGGCACGTACCCGTCCGGGCCGCCCAGAAGTACGCGCACCCCTGCTCCGCGCAGCGTGTCCACGGACCGGTCGAACTGGGGATGGCGGGCGTACTCGCTGTTCACACACGGCATGACCACCAACGGCCGCCGTCTGCCGATCACTTCGACCGCGTGCCCGGTGGCCCAGTTCGGGGTGAGGCCGAGCGCGATCGCGTTCACGGTGTTCAGCGTCGCCGGGGCGATCACCGAGACGTCCGGGTCCGGCCAGGGGCTGGTCTCGCCCAACATCCGCTGTGCGGAACGGATCGGGCGCCCGGTGAGCTCCACGAGCCCGTCCAGCTCGTCGGCGATCCACGCCGCCGCGGTCGGAGTCAGGCCCAGGCAGACCTCCCAGCCCTCGCGCTGCGCCAGGCGAACCGCCCGATCGAGGTGCTGCACCGGCTGCGCGGCGCACGAGAGGAGATACAGAACGCGGCTCATGGAGACAGTCCACCACAGGCCCGCACCCCCGAACCCCGACCAACCCGACCGCCCCCAGGGCCGGTTGGTCCCGCCCACCAGGAGGCCGACGAGAAGGGGAGAGGGGGAGCCACCACAGACCACCAGTCGCTCAGTCGGTCGCTCAGGACGCGCCAAGGGCCCGTCGCTGACCTGCGACGGGCCCTTGGTCAGAAGTTCTGGAGTGGGCACAACTGGGATCGAACCAGTGACATCTTGCTTGTAAGGCAAGCGCTCTACCGCTGAGCTATGCGCCCCTGCGAATGCGCTGACAGCGTACCGCACCGGGCCCCTCCGACTTGGCCGTGGGGATGGGACAATGACCTTCGGCTTCAGGGCGTCGCACGGGAGAGGATTGCGTGACAGGGATGAGTGGGGGCGGTGCCAGGCGCTGGGGCTTCGGCAGCGGACGGGTGGAAGGTCTGCGGGCGGACGCGCAGGCCGCGAAGGACGCTGCCGCGGCGGCGTTCTACGAGCTGGACACGGCCCAGCGCGATCTGCGGATCTCCATCGAGACCATCACGGCGGTCGACAACTCGCCGCCGGCCCGCAAGGCCGCGGCGGATTTCGCGGCCTTCGGCGAGCGGATCGACACGAACAGCCACGAGTACATCAACGTCGTCGACGCTCATGATCTGGACCGGGACGGCCTGGACTCCGCCGCCGCCTCCCGGGCTCTGCACGATCTGAACCGGGTCAAGGGCCGGCTGGAGCAGACCAGGACCGACCTCAGCCGCTTCGCCCACAGCCTCGGCGAGTTGCTGGAGCACGCCGAGAGCCAGCTCGCCCAGGTCGCCCCCGCGGTCGAGCGCGGGCGCCAGGCGCTGCTCGCCGCCACCCAGGCGCTGGACGGGGTGCGCGCCGCGGGGCTGAACTCCGACGACCTGGCCGCGCGGCTCGCTCAGCTCGGGCCGGAGCTGACCAAGCTGAACCAGGGCGCCGGGCAGCACGGCGTACGCCCCACGATCCAGCGCGCCGAGCAGGTGCAGCGGCAGGCCGAGGCGCTGGCCGAGGAAGCGAGGCGGCTGCCCGAGCAGGCCGTCGAGCTGGACCGCCGTCTGGCCTCGTTGCGCACCCGGGCCCAGGCACTGGCCAACCGCGCGGAGAAGGTCGACCCGGTCCTCAGCGAACTGCGCCGCCGTTTCAGCGCCGCGTGCTGGCAGGACCTCCAGCAGGTGCCGGAGCAGGCGCAGCGCGCGTCCCGGCAGGCGGAGGAGAAGCTGCGGGACGCCCAGCGTGCCCGGCAGGAGCAGCGCTGGGGCGACGCCGGCGATCTGCTGGCGTCCGTACGTGCCGTGTTGGCCACCGCCGACGATTCGGTGGCCGCCGCGGGCGAGCGGCTCCAACGGCTCAACGAGGTCTCGTTCAGCCGGGAGAAGGAGACCGAGCAGGTCAGGTTCGCGATCAGGGACGCGCAGCGGCTGGCGATGGCCGGGCGCAGCACCCCAGAGCCTCGGCACGCCGGTCCGCTGGACAGCTCGGTGGAGCGGCTGGAACGGGCGGTGGCGGCGCTGGAGACCGGTGGCCGCCACCCCGACTACTGGCAGTTCCTGGTCGAGTTGGACGCGATCAAGGAGACGGTCGGCTCGGTGGTGCAGAACATCCGCGAGTCCCGCGCGGGCGATTAGGCGCGGTGACCACGAGCGTTGTCGGCCCGGTGGCCCGTTCACGCGGTGGTCGGGCGGGACAGGGTGGGCGGGACGGACGGGACGGACACCAGGGGCTGGCGGGACGGACGGGGCGGGCCGGGTTGAGCGGGCCGGGTTGAGCGGGCCGGGCGGCTGCCGCGTGCGGCGGGACGGTCGTGGCGGGCTATCCTGCCCGCTATGCCGAGATACGAGTACCGCTGCCGCGAGTGCGCCGCCGTTTTCGAGCTGAGCCGGCCGATGGCCGAGTCCGGCGCGCCCGCCAACTGCCCGCAGGGACACGGGGACACGGTCAAGCTGCTGTCCGCCGTCGCCGTGGGCGGTACGGCTGCCGGCGCACCCGCGCCCGCCGCCGCGTCCGGAGGCGGAGGCGGCTGCTGCGGTGGCGGCTGCTGCGGCTGACCCGCCGCACTGCCGGGCCGGGCCACCGTCCGACAGCCGCCTCGTCGGCCCGTTGGCCCGGCTGCCCCGCTGACCCGCCGCGCTGCCGTCGTCCGCGGGCCGGAGATGCAGGTCACCGGACTGCGCTTGTCCTCGTGGCGACGGGCGCCGATGCTGGAAGAGCCCTGACTTCCACGGCGAGGAGGCGGCCATGGCGTTCGCCCAGCCCCTTCGGCGGCAACTGAACATCCAGCTGGACGAGCATCTGCCGGTCGACAACGGTCTGAGTCGGGTCTACCGCTTCGGCTCCGCACTCGTCGGCCTGGTGCTGCTGACGTTCGGCGTCCTCGGTCTGGTGGACCGGCTCGGGTTCTTCAGCACCGGCAACGACACCGTCGGCGGACTCAGCACCAACGGAGCGCTCAGTGTGCTGTCGGTCGTTGTCGGCCTGCTGCTCCTGGTCGGCGCGGTGCGCGGCGGGAACTTCGCCTCCACCCTCGACATCGTGCTGGGCATCGCCTTCCTGCTCAGCGGCTTCGTCAACCTGGCACTGCTGGAGACCAGCGCCAACATCCTCAACTTCGGGCTGCAGAACGTGCTGTTCAGCTTCGCCGTCGGCCTGCTGCTGCTGATCTTCGGAATGTACGGACGGGTCTCCGGCGGGCTCGACCACAGCAACCCGTACTGGCGCGCCCGCCACCCCGAGGAGGCCGAGCGGGAGCGCCGCGCGTACGCGTTCAGCCGGCAGCAGTACGCAGCGCCTCGGCCAGGATCATCTCCCCCGCGTGTACTCCGCGGACGTCCAGAGCGGTGATGTGCTCGGACTGCCAGCCGCAGTCTGCGAGTTCACCGTGGCCGGGGCGCCAGCCGAGGTCGGCGGCGTCCAGCAGATCGGCGTCCAGCAGTGAGTCCCCGGCCGCGGCGACGGTCTCCGCGCCCGTTCTGCGGGCCACCTCCCCAAGCGCCGCGCTCTTGGTGAGCGGGGCCGGTACGGCGTAGATCTTGCGCCCCTGCAGGGAGACGGACCAGCCGCGGGGCCGGGCCCAGACGGCCAGCTCCTTCACCCAGTTCGGCGGCAGCTGCTCGCGGTCGACCACCAGATAGGCGAAGAGGTCCTCGGCGACCCGGTCCTTGAGCAGCCAGCGCTCGTCGCCGGTGCTTCGCAGGTGCGCGCGCACCTCCTCGAGCGGTGCGCAGTCCCGCGAGAGCGAACGCCGCACCTCACGGTGCCAGTCCCGGTCGCTCTCGCCGTCGACGAGCAGATGGCCGCCGTTGGCACAGATCGCGAACCGCGGTGGCGGTCCCGGCAGGTGGACCCGGGCGTACTGCTCCCGGGTGCGGGTGGTCGCGGGAACGAACTCGGTGCGGCCCGCGACCTCCACCAGCGTGCGGGCGGCGGTCTCGGTCATGTACGAGAGCGGGCGGGAGCCGTAGACCTCCACGCACAGCAGCCGCGGCGCCTGTGCGTCCGGCACGGTGAGGCCGAGCGCCGCGGCGGAGTAGATGAGCGTGCGGTCCAGGTCGCTGGCGAAGAGGGTGTGCCGCCGCTCGGTGCCCGCAGAGCCGGTCGGGGGCGTCGGCACCGCCGCCGGAGTCCGGGGCCGGGGCTCGGTCGAGGGGTTCGGGGTGCTCACGAGGCGGCCTTTCCGTCGGCGCCGGTGGCGCCCCTGGTGTAGCGGGGGTGGATGATTCCGACGCAGCTGTACGGGAGTTCGTCGACCTCCTCGACGGGGACCCCGCGCTGCTCGGCGAGCAGCCGTACGTGGTCCAGGTCGGCCCCCGCGCCTCGGCGGGCGAGTACGCGCCACGGAACGCGGCGCAGCAGCACCCGGGTGGTCTCGCCGACACCCGGCTTGACGAGGTTGACGTCGCCGATGCCGTACTCGCGGCTGATCCGCTCCACCGCGCGCCAACCCTCCCAGGTGGGTGTGCGATCGGCGGCCGACAGCGCGGCCGATTCGGCGCAGGAGGACTCGAAGGTCTCCTCGAAGTGTGCGCAGATCGAGTCCAGGAAGTGGTGCGAGAGGTCGGCGTCCGCGAGTTCGCGGTAGAACTTCCCGCCGTGGAAGTCGTTCTCACCGACGAGGTCGGCGCGGAGCACCGTGCGGGAGATCAGCCCGGAGACCGTGGAGTTGAGGCAGGCGGAGGGGATGAGGAAGTCCTCGCGGGTGCCGTAGGTGCGCACACAGGAGCCGGGGTCGGCGAGCACCGCGAGACGCGGGTCGAACTCGGGGTGGGGCGCCAGCGCCTCGGCGAGCTCGGCGGTGATCGCGCCCTTGCCCGTCCAGCCGTCGACGAAGACCACGTCCTGCGGGTGGTGGTGGGTGGCCAGAAAGCGCAGAGCGGTGGTGTCGATACCGCGTCCGCGCACGATGGACAGGGCGTAGTGCGGCAGTGTGAGGCCGTGCCGGCGCTGCGCCCAGCGGCGCATCAGCACGCCGACCGGGGTGCCGGCCCTGGCCAGCGAGACCAGCACGGGCAGCCGCCCGGCGGCGCGCGCGGCGGCTCCCACCTTCTCCAGATGCTCGGTGAGCACGGTCTCGGTGACCGTGCCGATGGCGTGCGCGACCCGGCGTGCGGAGCCGGCGAGTGCGCTGTGGAAGAGCTGCTGGTACTCCTGGCTGGGCTGGTACTCGACCGGCAGCGACTCGGCGTAGTGCGCGCCGCCGCTCTGGATCGCCTCCTCGCGCTCCTCGGTCGGCGCCTCCAGCGTGACGTCCGAGAGGTCCTGGAGCAGCCAGCGGCACTCGGACGCGTCGTAGGAGGAGAAGTCCGGGCCGCCCAGCGGCCGGGGCAACGGGAGCCGGGAGGGCAGCACGGCGAACAGCAGCCGCGGCGTGTGCTCCGCGAGCCGGGCCAACAGCCCGTCGGGCGCGTGGAGTTCGGCCGTGTCACCGGTGGAGTCGGTGACGGCGACGATCGCGTCGAAGCCCGGGCCGTCGGTGCGGTGCACGTTGTAGGCGTAGCGCGGTCCCGGACCGTCGGCCGGGTTGTCGTGCGCGGGGAAGGTGAGCCGGGTGCGGATCGCGTAGCCGGGGTCGTCGACCGGGAGCACCGGGGAACGGGTGGTGGTGGAGTAGCGCACCTCGGCGTCGATCACACCGGTGAGCGCGTCGGCGAGCCGCAGCGGCGCGTACATCAACTCCTCGCTGCCCAGCACCAGTACGCGTCGGGCGTCGGCCGGGATCGCCGCGGCGAGGCGGTCGGCCATCGCGGGCAGCGCCGCCTCCAGCCGGGCCCGGTGGGCGGGGGTGAAGCCGTGCCGGCCGCCGTCGGGCAGGCCGAACGGCCAGTGCAGTTCGACGCGTTCGGGGGTGGCCGGGCTCGGCCGGGTCGGCCCGGGCTCCTCGGCGCCCTCGTGTGCGGCGACCAGCTCCCGGCCGCGTTCCAGCACTCCGGGCGGGAGTGCGACGGAGCCGCGGGCCAGCGCCACCACGTCGACGCGGGCGCCCAGTTCGGCGGCGAACTTCTCCAGCGCGGCACGGTCCTCGGCGGCCCGCATGTCCACCAGCGCGACGATCACGTACCGCTCGCGGGGGCGCACCGCGTGCAGCGCGGCGATGGTGTTGCGGATGGTGCGGCCCGTGGAGAGCTCGTCGTCCACCAGCACCAGCGGCCCGTCCCCGGTCAGCAGCTCGGGGTCCTGCGGCAGCAGCAGATGGGAGGTGTGGTGGGAGTGCTCCTCCTCGAAGCCGCCCGCGGAACGCGCCCCCGGAACCGGCCTGCGGGTGGAGTGCAGACAGGGAGCGCTGCCCATGCCGTCCGCGACGCAGTGGCCGAGGCCGGTGGCGGTCTCGGCGTAGCCGAGCACCACCGCGCGGGCGGCCTCCTGGTGGCCGAGCAGCTCGCGCACCCGTACGCCCAGGCCGAGCCCGGTGCCGTAGATCAGATCGGGGCACTGCGGGACGTGCTTGCCGAGCACCCGCGAGACCAGCAGATGGGCGCGACGGGGGTTGCGGCGCAGGGCGAGGCCGAGCAGATCGCCGATCCCCTCCCCCTCCAGACGCACATCCAGTCGATCGGTGACCCACTGGCCGCTCCACGGCTCGTCGGCGCCGGGTGCGGTGGACGGGTCGGCGGTCGGCGCTCCGGCGGTCGGCGCCCCGGCGGCGGGTGCGGTGGACGGGCCGGGGTCGCCGGAGGACGGGGTCGTGCCGGAGGAGTTGTTCACACGGTTCGCCTGATCTGTTGTCCTGAAATCGCTCATGCCAGGCTCGCCCCCAGCAGGTCGACGAAGTCCACGCCCTCACGCGCGACTCCGAAGACCTCGGCCCTCAGCAGAGTCCTTTCTGCCCAGGCCCGGTGGGGCTTCACCTCATTCATCTTGTTGGTGTAGGCGGACCGCACGACCCCGCCTCCGTTGCACTCGGGGCTCAGCACATCAGTGGCGTCGCTGAACTCCTCGTGGCTGACAACCGACAGTGCGTGCACCGGCGCGACATGGCTGGGGTGGATGCAGGTCTTCCCCTGGAGACCGTTCACCCGGTCCAGTTGGATCTCCCGGAGCAGCCCGTCCATGTCCTGTGCGATCAGATCGGCGCGCAGCTCGTCGGCGCCCCGCCCGGTGAAGGGGGTGCGCCGCAGCTGCGGTTTGAACATCCGCTCCTGGTGCCGGAAGTACTCCCAGACCGGGCCGGTCACGGTGAAGCCGGTGCCGTCGGAACGTCCGAAGACATTCACCACATCGGAGATGACCGCGGTCACGGACTTGACGTCGTAGGCGGTCATGTCGGGGCTGCGGCGCAGCGCGTAGGCGGAGCAGAAGTCCGTCACTCCCAGCCGCAGCGCCAGGATGCGGTCCCGGTACTTCTCCGCGACGCGTGCGATGCCGTGCAGCGTCTCGGCCCTGGACTCCAGATACAGCAGCTCGGGCGATTCCAGCACCGGCATCGCGAACAGCCGCTTCCCGCAGGCGCTTTCGGCCGCGGTCAGCGCCTCCAGGAACACGACGCCGCGCTCCTCGGTGAACTTGGGCACCACGAACCCCGACAGCAGCGCCACCGACTCACCGAGGCGGGCGGTCAGAGAGGTGATCTGCTCCGCCTCCCGCACCCGTACGAAGAGCAGCGGCAGGCTGTCGGGCGACGCGGTCGCGTGCAGCTCGGCGAACTGCCGCACCAGATTCGCCTCGGCCGGGACCACCTGGTCGTCCGGTATGGAGTCCTCGAGGCACAGAACCATCGAGACCACACCGTGCCGGGCGGCCTGCTTGAGGATGTCCGCGGCGAGCTGGGGGCGGTTGGCGGGGCTGTAGAGGGTGGCTCCGAGCGCAACGGAAAGGGTCTTCGCGGGAGAGTCCATGTGGAACTCCCCAGGCTCCCGATGGAAGAGCAGTTGCCTGGATTCTGGCCCAATG
Source organism: Streptomyces sp. XM4193 (assembly GCF_023072595.1). Lineage (GTDB taxonomy): Bacteria > Actinomycetota > Actinomycetes > Streptomycetales > Streptomycetaceae > Streptomyces. The sequence continues at coordinate 360,227 of NZ_JALLGK010000002.1, read as the reverse complement.
TGCCGGAAATGGCGCATGGTGCTCCTGTCTCACGTGCATCACGGGCCACTCCCTGCGCGACCCAACAGGCCATCGTAAGACCGGCGTCCGACAGTGTGTTTGAACGAAGGAGGAAGTCCGGGTGAAAATGGGGTAACCGGACTGTCACAGGACCGGAATCCGGGAACCGCCGGGAGACCGAGCGCTCCGGCGCCCCCGAAGACCGTGTGCGCCGCACCGACGCGGCACCGGCAGCGCGTTGTCGTCTCCGGAGCGAGCAGGCAGGATGGCAGGCATGACGCACCTGATGACCAAGGGCTCCAACATCCAGCTGTACGCCACCGCGGTGCGCGCCGTGCTGCGTTGGACGCCGGGCGCCGGCGCCCCGGACATCGACGCGTCCGCCCTGCTCCTCGGTCACGAGGGCGTCGTGCGCGACGACACGGATTTCGTCTTCTACAACCAGCCGCGCCACCCCTCCGGGTTGGTGCGGCACCTGGCCAAGACGCACGAGCTCGAAGGGCTGACCGACACCGTCGAGGCCGATCTCGCCGCACTCGACCCCTCGGTGGACCGGGTGCTGCTCGCCGCGTCGGCCGACGGCGGCACCTTCGCCGAAGTGCCGGGCGGCCTGCTGCTGTTGCTGCGCGACTCCGGCACCGGCGAGACGATCACCCGCTTCGAGATCGTGCCGGAGACGGGCGAGGAGACCGCTCTGATCTGCGGCGAGCTCTACCGCCGGGACGGCAGCTGGAAGTTCCGCGCGCTGGGCCAGGGGTACACCAGCGGGCTGATCGGCCTGGCGACGACCTTCGGCGTCTCCGTCGACGACGGCGAGGGCGGCGCAGGCGGGGAGGACAGCGCGGACTCCGGGGACGGCGGCTTCCTCGACCTCTCCTCGGACGGATCGGTGCCGCCACCCCCCTCCGGCCCGCCGCAAGCACTGGTCCCCGCGCAGGCCGGCGTACCCCAGCCTCCGTCCGAGCTCGAGATTCCCGAGCCGGACCCGGTGCCGGCGCCCAGGCCCGAGCCGATCCCCGAGCCCGGGCCGACGCCGGACCCCGTACCCGCGCCCGAGCCGCCGCCCGCACCGCCGGTGCCGGACCGCGCCGCCGCCACCGTCGCGGCAGCGCCGCCCGGCTACGGCTACCCGCCGCCACCCCCCGGAATGCCCCCGGTGCCCGCGTACGGGGCCGGCACCGTCGCCCCGCCGCCCGGACCCGCGTACGGCTATCCGCCGCAGCCCGACCCGGCATTCACGCTCCCCCCGCAGGGCCCGCAGTTCGTCAACCGCTAGCTGTACGTCTCCACCGGGGGCTTCAGCGGCTGCCCGGCCGGGGCGCAGTCGTGTCGGGACGTCCAGCACGGGCATGCGCCGTCCCGCGGGGCTCGTGGGCGACGCAGGGCGACACGTGGGAGGCGGGCCGCTGTGGGCTACCGCGCGCGGGGGCGCCACCGTACGGGCACGCCGGTACGGCCGGGCAGCCGCTTCGGTGCGGCGCCCGGCCGGTGGTCGCCCGGTTCGGTGGTCGCTCGGTCGGTCGGTGGTCGGTCGGCTGCCCGGCTGGGGGCGGTCAGCGTTTGCCGGTGGACTTGTAGCCGCGTCCCCAGGTCATGCCCCAGCCGTAGAGCCGGTCCAGATCCGCCTGGAAGCCGTACACATAACGGACTTCACGCCGGACCATGAGCTCACCGTCCTTGTTCTCGATCAGCATCACAGCGCAGGAGCGTGCCTGCGGCGCCCGCTCGGTGAGTCTGACCTCCACCTGCGGACCGTTGCTCGGCACCAGCGTGACGAGGGCGTTGGTGCGCTCGAAGGCAGGCGTGGCGTCGTAGACGTAGACGAAGATCAACAGCCGACTGAACTGCTCGCTCTGGTCGCAGTTGATGTAGAGGGTCTCCCCCGAGCCCGAGCCGAAACGGTCGTCCCCGGTGAGCTTGAGGTACGGGGGCTCGTTGAGGTCGCCGAGCAGATCGCCCAGCGGCTGGACGACCCCCTTGCGGCCGTCCTTGAGCTCGTAGAGGCAGGCAAGATCGAGGTCCACATTGACCATGCCCTGGGTGTGACCGGACACCGGCTCCGGCTTGAGCATCTGCAGCGGGTGCCGCAACGAGCCCTTGCGGCGCCGGCGTTCGTTCATGTCGGGCTGGCGCATCTGCCAGCTGAGATTGACGCGCATCGTGCCGCTGTCGGCGCCCTGCGCCGTGAGCGACATGGAGGGATTGCGCTTGGTCAGCTCCGTGGCATAGCCGGTGCCCACCATCTCGAAGCTCTGCCCTCTGGTCCCACCACCGGTGCGAAAGTGCTCCCACAGAGAGACCATGTGTGCCCCCAATTGTCCCGTCGCCGGATGCCCAACTGCCGCGGGGCGGCTGTCGGTTGGCTGTCCGGGAGGAACTTCTCCCGGCGCCGTCGACGGCCGCCCCGCACACAGGGTTCCGCATTCGAGGCTGTCTTTACACCCGGCTTTACCCGGTGTTCACACAGCGAGACGCGCAGCTACACGTCCGAGGTCACCTTGGCTCTCTCCGGGGCCTCTCCCCCGCCCCCGTCGTCGTCCCCGCGGTGCAGTTTGTTGTACCGGAGCGAGGAGGCGAACGAGAGGCCGATCAGCACCACTCCGAGCAGACCCGTGATGACCTCGCTGATCTCCCAACGGACCGTGATCAGCAGGATCGTCGCGAGCGCACCGATCGCGTAGTGCGCACCGTGCTCGAGGTAGACGTAGTCGTCCAGCGTGCCCTCGCGCACCAGGTAGACGGTGAGCGAACGGACGTACATCGCGCCGATGCCCAGACCGAGCGCCATCCAGAAGATGTGGTTGGTGACCGCGAAGGCACCGATCACACCGTCGAAGGAGAAGGAGGCGTCCAGCACTTCCAGGTAGAGGAAGAGGAAGAACGCCGCCTTGCCCGCGACACCCACCGCGGTGCGCTCCTTGCCGGAGCGGCGCGCGGCTTCCTCCGCCTCGTGCTCGCGCTCCTCCTCCTCTTCGAGCTTGCCCTCGAAGTGGCTGGAGAGTCCGTTGACCAGGAGGTAGGTGACCAGACCGGCGATACCGGCCAGCATCACCGTCGCGGACTTGTCCTCATGACCCCCGTACTGGTGCGCGACCGGCGCCATCACCACGGCGGTGCCCAGCAGCGCGATGAGTGCCAGGCAGACGGAGAGGCCGTCGACACCGCCGAGACGGGCCAGCGGACGCTCGATCCACGGCAGCCACTTGTGCTCCCGCTCCTCGAAGAGGAAGTTCAGGAAGATCATGAGCAGGAACATGCCACCGAAGGCGGCGATGCCCGGGTGAGCGTCCGTCACCATCTGCTCGTAGGTTTCCGCGTCGTTCATCGCCAGCTCGACGGCCTCGATCGGGCCCAGCTGGGCACTGATCGCCACGATCGCGACGGGGAACACCAGACGCATACCGAAGACAGCGATCAGAATTCCGATGGTGAGGAAGATCTTCTGCCAGAAGGCATTCATCTTCTTCAGCACACCGGCGTTGACCACGGCGTTGTCGAAGGACAACGAGATTTCCAGGATGGAGAGGATCGCCACGATGGCGAAGCCCTCCCACCCCCAGAAGTATGCTGCGATGGCCAAGCCAGCGGCGGTGACGCCGAAGGACCAGCCGAAGGTTCTCAGAACCACTGGTTACCCAATCTCTCTCATCGAGATCCCCCGCGCGCTCGAACCGCCGAACGGCGGGCCGCTTCAGGTCGTCAACGAAGCGCGCTTCACGAGACGTTGACTCCGAAGTCTAGGGCGATACCGCGAAGCCCCGACGCGTACCCCTGCCCGACTGCACGAAACTTCCACTCGCCGTTGTAGCGGTAGAGCTCGCCGAAGATCATCGCGGTCTCGCTGGAGGCGTCCTCGGTGAGGTCGTAACGGGCCAGCTCGTTCCCGTCGGCCTGGTTCAGCACGCGAATGTAGGCGCTGGTGACCTGCCCGAACGTCTGACGCCTGGCGTCCGCGTCGTGAATGGAGACGGGAAATACGATCTTGTCGACCTGCTGGGGCACCAGCGTGAGATCGACCAGCATCGTCTCGTCGTCGCCACCGCCGGTGCCGCCGACCAGCTCGTCACCGGTGTGCTCGACGGAGCCCTCCGGGCTCTTCAGGTTGTTGTAGAAGACGAAGTACTCGTCGCCGAGCACCCGGCCGCCCGCGCACAGCAGTGCGCTCGCGTCCAGGTCGAAATCCGCGCCCGTGGTGGCACGGGACTGCCAGCCGAGACCGACCTGGACCTGCGTCAGATTCGGCGCGGCCTTGGAAAGAGAGACATTGCCCCCCTTGGCGAGCGTGACACCCATCTCTGCTGCTTCCTCTCCCCGGTGTTGCCGCGATCAGTTGGTTGTACGTCACATTGCCCGGCGCCGCACACCTACCGCTTCGGGAGGTGTGCGGCGCCGGAAAGCCGTGACCGGACTCGGGCATCGACGACGCTGACGCGCCGCGAACGCCCCGCCCGGGTCTGCGTGCGTCGGTCAGACGTTGACGCCGAAGTCCTGGGCGATGCCGCGCAGGCCGGAGGCGTAGCCCTGGCCGATGGCACGGAACTTCCACTCCGCGCCGTGCCGGTAGAGCTCGCCGAAGACCATGGCCGTCTCGGTGGAGGCGTCCTCGGTGAGGTCGTAACGGGCCAGCTCGTTCCCGTCGGCCTGGTTGACCACGCGAATGTAGGCGTTGCGGACCTGACCGAAGCTCTGCTGGCGGGTCTCGGCCTCGTAGATGGAGACCGGGAAGACGATCTTCTCCACATCGGCCGGCACACCGGCGAGGTTGACCTTGATCGCCTCGTCGTCGCCGTCGCCCTCACCGGTGATGTTGTCACCGGTGTGCTCGACGGAACCGTCGGGGCTCTTCAGGTTGTTGAAGAAGACGAAGCTCTGGTCGTTCGCGACCTTGCCGGTGGCGTTGGTGAGCAGCGCACTGGCGTCCAGGTCGAAGTCGGCACCGGTGGTGGTGCGGGCGTCCCAGCCGAGACCGACGAGCACGGCGGTCAGGTTCGGGGCTTCCTTGGTCAGCGAGACGTTGCCGCCCTTGCTGAGGCTGACTCCCACGAATCCTCCTAGTAGATCGAAATGCGGAGCACTGCGTGCCCCCGTTCACGGATGCCTGTGGTGGTAACGAATCGATCCTAATGATCGGTTCCCGCTCGCACCCAGGCCTTACAGGCTCTTGAGCGCCTGTACGTACTCGTTCAGGTCACGCGCGTCCGGCAGTCCGTTGGTGACGGTCCAGCGCACGACTCCCTCCTTGTCGAGGATGAAGGTGCCGCGCACCGCGCAGCCCTTCTCCTCGTCGAAGACGCCGTACTCCCGCGACACCCGGCCGTGCGGCCAGAAGTCCGACAGCAGGGGGTAGTCGAGCCCCTCCTGCTCCGCGAAGACGCGCAGCGAGAAGGGCGAGTCGTTCGAGACCGCGAGCAGCTGGACGTCCTCGTTCACGAAGTGCGGCAGCTCGTCGCGCAGAGCGCACAGCTCGCCGGTGCACACCCCGGTGAAAGCGAACGGGTAGAAGAGCAGTACGACGTTCTTCTCGCCCCGGAAGTCCGAGAGCGACACCGATTCGCCGTGCTGGTTCCTCAGTTCGAAGTCCGGCGCCTTCGTACCAACCTCGACCTGCATCGAGTGCGTTCCCTCCCGTAGCGACCCAAAGTGACGGACTCCACCCTATGCCCGGGCGCCCGGGGACACAGAGCGCCCCCGAGGTGGTCTCGGGGGCGCTCTGTGTCCGGGCTGCACGCGGACGACGTCGGAGCACTCCGGGAATCACGGGAGTGCGCCGAGTCGATGAGGTGGCTCGTCGAGCGCTCGACAGCTCGCTCTGCCGGCCACTCTTGCGCTACGTGGGCAGCTCCGGTGCTCCGTCGAGTCGACGGGCTCGGCGAGGATCGATCCGCCGGCGGGAGGGCCGGCCTGTCGGCCTGATCAGCTCTTGCCCGAACGGCTCGCGTTGGGCGTGACCAGACGGCTGCCGGTCCAGTCCTTGCCGACGTTGAACGGCTTCGTCTGCTGGAGTCCGGCTGTCTGCGCGGCCTCACCGATCTCGCTCGCCACGACGAAGCCGTCACGGCCCGTCTTGGGAGTCATCAGCCAGATCGGGGACCCGTCGTCCACCAGCGAGATGGCGTCCACCAGCGCGTCCGTCAGGTCGCCGTCGTCCTCTCGGAACCACAGGACTACAGCATCGGCGAGGTCGTCGTAGTCCTCATCCACCAGCTCGTTGCCGGAGATGGCCTCGATTCCCTCACGAAGTGCCTGCTCGGTGTCGTCGTCGTAGCCGAGCTCCTGGACCACCTGTCCGGGCTGGATCCCCAGCCTCACGGCGGGGTTGGTCCGCTCCTCCGCGTGGTCCGCGGTCGCGCTCACGGATTGCCTCCTACTCATGTTGCGAAAGTACCTGTGCCCTTGCGTAAGCGCGAGATCTCCCGCGAGAACGCATAGTGCTTCGCCGTAGTCCACACGTGCCAGGCGAATCGCGCAAGTACCCGGCAGCCTGACCGGGCCGGACGCACCTCTCCCCGGCCGCCCGGAGGCACTGTGCACACACCTCCGCGACCGCCGCCGGAGAAATACGTTCAGGGAAGAGTAAAAAGCATTCGGTAACGAACTCCGCACCCAACGGAGTTGACAGGTGCCCTTAATTTCGGCACTCCGCACCGAGACGCCCGAGACGAGTGAACCGGACTCTCGCCGCCCTTCTCCGTGAGGCTCAGCGAGGGTGTGCGCAATTCGTTTCCACTGCCTTCACCACGCCGCGCACAACGAGCTCTCCCGGCGCCCGCGTAGGCTTCCTCCGACCGGGCCCACGGCCCTGGCAGGGCCGGCCCGCGCGAATTGAAGCGTCCCCTGCGGTTACCCCTGAGTAAAGGTGACGTACGCGGCCCATCGGTCCACGATGGGAGTCGGCGCGATACCAGCAGAGCACCACCAACCAGCAAAGGAACAGCGTGGCTTCCGGATCAGATCGCACCCCGATCATCATTGGCGGCCTTCCCAGCCAGGTCCCCGACTTCGACCCCGAAGAGACCGCCGAATGGCTCGAGTCGCTCGACGCGGCGGTGGACGAACGCGGCCGGGAGCGTGCCCGCTACCTGATGCTCCGCCTCATCGAGCGCGCCCGCGAGCAGCGGGTCGCCGTGCCCGAGATGCGCAGCACCGACTACGTCAACACCATCGCCACGGCCGCCGAGCCGTACTTCCCGGGCAATGAGGAGATCGAGCGCAAGGTCCTCAACGCCACCCGCTGGAACGCCGCGGTGATGGTCTCCCGGGCGCAGCGCCCCGGGATCGGTGTCGGTGGGCACATCGCGACCTTCGCCTCCTCCGCCTCCCTCTACGACGTGGGCTTCAACCACTTCTTCCGGGGCAAGGACGGCGGGGACGGCGGCGACCAGGTCTTCTTCCAGGGCCACGCCTCGCCCGGTATCTATGCGCGCGCCTTCCTGCTGGACCGGCTCACCGAGCAGAACCTCGACGGCTTCCGGCAGGAGAAGTCCAAGGCGCCGCACGGGCTTTCCAGTTATCCGCATCCGCGCTCGATGCCGGACTTCTGGGAGTTCCCCACGGTGTCGATGGGCCTCGGTCCGATCGGTGCGATCTTCCAGGCTCGGATGAACCGTTACATGGAAGCCCGCGGTATCGCCGACACCTCCGCCTCGCACGTCTGGGCCTTCCTCGGCGACGGAGAGATGGACGAGCCCGAGTCCCTGGGCCAGCTGACCATCGCCGCCCGGGAGAACCTCGACAACCTCACCTTCGTCGTCAACTGCAATCTCCAGCGGCTGGACGGGCCGGTGCGCGGCAACGGCAAGGTCATCCAGGAGCTGGAGTCCGTCTTCCGCGGCGCCGGCTGGAACGTGATCAAGCTGATCTGGGACCGGTCGTGGGACCCGCTGCTGGCCCAGGACCGTGACGGCGCCCTGGTCAACAAGCTCAACGCCACCCCGGACGGGCAGTTCCAGACCTACGCGACCGAGACCGGCGAGTACATCAGGGACCACTTCTTCGGGGGCGACCGCCGGCTGCGCTCCATGGTCGAGAACATGACCGACGAGCAGATCCTCCACCTGGGTCGCGGCGGCCACGACCACCGCAAGGTCTATGCGGCCTACAAGGCCGCCAAGGAGCACAAGGGCCAGCCGACGGTGATCCTGGCGCAGACCGTCAAGGGCTGGACCCTGGGCCCGAACTTCGAGGGCCGCAACGCCACCCACCAGATGAAGAAGCTCACGGTCGAGGACCTCAAGCGCTTCCGGGACCGGCTGCGGCTGCCGATCCCCGACAAGGCGCTCGAGGACGGCGTCCCGCCCTATTACCACCCGGGTCGCGACTCCGACGAGATCCAGTACATGCACGACCGCAGGCAGGAGCTCGGTGGCTATGTGCCCACCCGTGTCGACCGCTCCAAGCCGCTGACACTGCCCGGCGAGAAGACCTACGCGGCGATTCGCAAGGGCTCGGGCTCTCAGCAGATCGCCACCACGATGGCCTTCGTGCGGCTCCTCAAGGACCTGATGCGGGACAAGGAGATCGGCAAACGCTTCGTGCTGATCGCGCCGGACGAGTACCGCACCTTCGGCATGGACTCCTTCTTCCCGTCGGCGAAGATCTACAACCCGCTGGGGCAGACCTACGAGTCCGTCGACCGGGAGCTGCTGCTCGCCTACCGCGAGTCGCCGCAGGGCCAGATGCTGCACGACGGCATCTCCGAGGCCGGCTGCACCGCGTCCCTGATCGCCGCGGGCTCCGCGCACGCCACCCACGGTGAGCCGCTGATCCCGATCTACGTCTTCTACTCGATGTTCGGCTTCCAGCGGACCGGCGACCAGTTCTGGCAGATGGCGGACCAGCTTGCGCGCGGCTTCGTCCTGGGCGCCACCGCGGGACGCACGACGCTCACCGGGGAGGGCCTGCAACACGCCGACGGCCACTCTCAGTTGCTCGCTTCCACCAACCCGGCCTGCGTCGCCTACGACCCCGCCTTCGGCTTCGAGATCGCGCACATCGTCAAGGACGGTCTGCGTCGGATGTACGGCGAGAACGCCGAGGACGTCTTCTACTACCTCACGGTCTACAACGAGCCGGCTCAGCAGCCCGCCGAGCCCCAGGACGTGGACGTCGAGGGCATCCTCAAGGGGCTGCACCGCTATCGGCCCGGCACCGACGGCGAGCTGCCCGCGCAGATCCTGGCCTCCGGCGTCGCCCTGCCGTGGGCGCTGGAGGCCCAGCAGATCCTTGCCGAGGAGTGGAACGTCAAGGCCGACGTCTGGTCCGCGACCTCGTGGAACGAGCTGCGCCGCGACGCGGTGGAGGCCGAGCAGCACAATCTGCTGCGCCCGGACGAGGAGCAGCGCACGCCCTATGTGACGCGCAAGCTGGAGGGCTCGCAGGGGCCGTTCGTGGCGGTGTCGGACTGGATGAGGTCCGTGCCCGACCAGATCGCCCGCTGGGTCCCGGGGAGCTACCAGTCCCTGGGCGCCGACGGCTTCGGCTTCGCGGACACCCGGGGCGCAGCGCGTCGGTACTTCCACATCGACGCACACTCCATCGTGCTCGGAGTGCTCTCGGAGCTCGCCCGCGCGGGGCAGATCGACCGCTCGGCGCCGAAGCAGGCGATCGACCGCTACCGGCTGCTCGACGTCGGTGCCGCCGATCCCGGCCCGGCCGGCGGCGACGCCTGAGAAGGCACTGCGCAGCAGCGCGTCAAGACGGAGTGGGCCCGGTCGCCCGGAGCACGGTGCGGTCGGGCCCCTCCGCTGTGTGCATTCGCTTCGCTGTGGCCGAGAAGCGCAGCGGCAGCTCGGGGCAGCAGTGCGAGACTCCGGGCAAGCCCGGTGGCAGGCCCGCCGACCGGCGGAGGGCCCGAGGCGCAGGAATCGGCGGAACGTGCGCGAGCGGCGGCACCGACCGGCGGACGCATACCGTGCGACGGCCTGAAGCCCGCGCCCCATCAGCGCTCCCAGAGGGTGAACGCGCGGACGGTGTAGGGCGCTTCGGGCACCCAGGACCCGGACGGATAGGTACTGAAATCGCCGGTCGTGTCGCACACGGCGCTCTGGTAGACGGTGACCGGACGGCCGGTGCGGTTCACCAGCGAGCCGGCCGTCGTCCCCTTCGGAAGCGGGGTGCACTCCTCGGTGGTGAGGCCGAGCAGCTCGTGGTGGGTGCGTGGGCCGCCGTAGTCGGCGCGGGGCCACAGACACAGCTCGCCGGCCGCGCACTCCGCCGCCGGCGGTGAACCGGCACGCGCCGCACCCGGCAGTGCGAAGAGGGTCGCCGTCGTCCACACGATCACCACCAGCAGCCGTGCCACCCGAGCACCGCTTCGGCGTGCGACTGCCGACAGCCGGCGGTCCGGCGCCGAACGCCCCGCCGCCGGCAGCCGGTTGGCGAGGCGCCGGGCAAGCCCGGCCGCGCGAGCGGGAGTTCGCGGACGGCGGCGTGACTGCGATTCGGAGAAGGACTGGGCACCGGGCCCAACGGCGGCGTGCGGGACGGGCTGTGGGACGGAGCGCGGATCGCGGAGCGGAGTGCAGCGCGCGGCCTGCTGCCGGCTGCGGTGCGGGGCGTGCTGCGGGGTGCGCTGCGTGCGGGTGTGCATCCTCTCGGTGTGCATCCTCTCGGTGTGCATCCAGCGGGTGTGCATCGTTTCGGTGCGCTGTGTACGGGTCGGCTGCACGGCGGTGTCCCTTCGTGGTCCTCGAAGCTGCTTGCCGACCTCAGAGTCCGGCCGTGCGAGGCGATCACCAAGGGATCCGGGCTTCGTTCACCGGTACGGATGGTGGAGTTGTGCACAACTCATGAGTAATCCACAGCGACAACCGGGTGGCACATTCGTGCGAGCCGACGCGGCTAGAGTTGATCAGCACAGCAAGGGAGGTGAGCGGGTGGCCGGCCTGCGCGAACTCAAGAAGCAGCAGACCAGGGACGCCCTCATCCGCGCGGCGCACGAGCTCTTCGTGTCGCGGGGTTACGAGAGGACCACCGTCGAGGAGATCGCAAGTGCGGTGGATGTGTCGGAGCGCACCTTCTTCCGCTACTTCGCGGGCAAGGAGGACGTCGTTTTCGCCCTCCAGGAGACCGTGGAGGAGCAGTTCCTCACACTGCTGCGAGGTCGTCCCGCTCATGAGCCTCCGCTCGTGGCGCTGAGAGCGACTCTCGAGGAAGTCCTGGAGCGGGTCGGGGAGTCGGTCGCCGCGGTCATCCCGATCGATCTGCACCTGCGGATGTGGCAGCTCATCGAGACGACCCCCGCTCTCATCGCGGTGCAGTCCTGGCGGAGCCTGGAGACCGAGGAGCGGTTGGCCCGGGCGATCGCCGAGCGAGCGGGGACGAGCGTGGAGGACGATCCGCGCCCGCGGGTGCTGGTCGGCGCGTTCTTCGGCGTGCTGCGGATCGCGATGCAGCAGTGGGGACAGAGCGAGGACGCCACCGTGACAGGAGCGATGCGCCAGGCCCGTAGCTTCCTCGATCACATACCCAGCGTCTTCGAGCCCGGTTGGGCCCCGCAGCCGCAGACCTCGCCGACCTCGTGAGCCACGAGCGGCTGCTGCGACCGCCGCGGGGCATCCGGGCAGGATGGGCCGGACCGCACACAGCGAAACGCATCACACGCACCAACAGCCGCCACACGCACTGCCATGCATCTCACGCATCACCTGCACGCAGCCGACCAAGCAACTGACAACCGCCGGACAACAACTACGGGGAATGTGAGGCGAGTCACGACTCCCGCCGAGTCGACGACGGCGTCTCCTATGGTGTGCCTCCAGTGACCTCTTTGCGCAGACGAATGGACCTCAGCAATCCGCTCGCCGGCCTCGCCGTGCCGCACAGCGGCGAGCGCGCCGGTACCGGATGGCGCGTAGCCCTGACCATCGCCGTGGTCTTCGTGCTTCTCGCGACGGCCGGTTGGACGGCGGTGCAGAACCAGCACCGGCTGCCCAGCCCGCGCGAGGCCGCACTCTCCGTCTGGGCGGAGAGCTCCCTCGAAGGGCGCCCGCTGCCGGACCCGGAAGCAAGGCCCGCGGAGGTGCGTCGGTTCTTCCGCTCTCTGAGCACCAACGAGCAGCGCGGCCTCGCCGAGGAGCACCCGCTGATCGTCGGAAACCTCAACGGCGTTCCGGTGCGGCTGCGTTACGAAGCGAACCGGCTCGCGCTGCACCGGGCGGTCGCCGTCGAGCGCGAGCGCAAGACGGACGAACGGCTCACCGAGGCCGGGCAGCACGACGCCGGGCGCAGGATGAACAGGTTCACCTCGCTCCTGGAGGGCGACCGGCAGATCCTCGCCTTCGACCCGACCGGTCGCGGCCGTGCCGCGGAGGTCTTCGGGAACCTCGAGAAGGCCGAGCGGGTCTCGGTGATAGTCCCCGGTGTGGACACCGAGTTGCTGACGTTCGAGCGCACCCAGCTGAAGTACACCGCCCCGGTCGGTATGGCGCAGGCCGTCTACGAAAGCGGCAGGAGACAGGCGCCCGAGGTCGGCACGGCCACGATCGCCTGGGCCGACTACACGGCGCCGCGCGGTGTGGGGATGAGCGCCGCCACCGGCGACCTCGCCGAGGACGGCGCGACCCGGCTCAACGAACTGCTGCGGGCGCTGCCCGGCGATTCGACGGTGGCGCTGATGTGTCACAGCTACGGCTCCGTGGTCTGCGGTGTGGCCGGGCCCAGGAGTCCGGCGAGGGTGACGGACGTGGTCGTCGCAGGCAGCCCGGGCATGCGTCTGGACAGTGCGTCCGAGCTGGGCGGGAGCCGCAGGCTGTGGGCGATGCGCGCGCAGGGCGACTGGATCGCCGATGTTCCCCATCTGAACTTCGGCGGTATCGGCCACGGTGCGGATCCCGCCGAGCCGGGGTTCGGGTCGCGCCGTCTGGCCACCGCGGACGCCTCGGGCCACACCGCGTACTTCGAGCCGGGGACAGGTGCTCTGGCCAACCTTGCGGCCGTCGGAACCGGTAGCTACGGCTCCACTACCTCCTGGTAAACGCGGATGGTCCCGGAGACGGGACTCGCGGCCGACCGCCGCATACGATGGGCCGCATGGGTGACGTACTGGCTGGAATTCACTCCTCCTGGGAGTTCGACACAGACTCCGTGCTCATCCGCTTCGAACGGGGGATCCGCACGCCCAAGCTGTTCCACGTGCTGGGCGAACGCCGCATCCCCTACGAGGCGTTGAGCGGCGCAGAGCTGCTGCCCGGAACCAGACGCGGGACGGTCGTGCTTCGTCTGACCCCGCGCGTCGGCGCCGACCCGCTGGTGGACGCGGCCGGAAGTCAGCTCAAGGAGAGGTGCGACCCGTATCGGCTGGTTCTCCCGGCGGACCGGGAGGTGCTGGCCGAGTACTACCTGGGCGAGCTGCGGAGCATGCTGCCCGCCGACCGCAGTGAGCCTGCGGAGCGCTATCTCGTCGACGCCCCGCAGGCTCCGCTGAGCTTCAAGGGTTACGACGGCAAGGCCGCGTTCGACGGCCGGTCGGTGACCTTCCGCTGGTTCTGGACCGGCGCCTCCTCCGCGAAGTGGAAAGCCGGCGACCAGCGGTTCCAGGTAAGCGAGCTCAGCGACGTCGAGTGGCGCTCTCCCGAGGTCTTCAACGGCTACCTCCGACTGCTCCCGCACGGCACGAAGGAGGAGCAGGAGAAGCCGGAGCCGGAGCACGACCCGTTCGCGATCGTCTTCGGGCTCGGTTACGGGCTGGTGCACGAGTCGCTGCCGTTGGCGGCGGCGGTGCTGGCAGCGGTCCGGGCCGCGGAACCGGCATCGGTGCGCAGCCTCGACAAGGCCCGATGTTCGATCGGCGGTGCGGATGAGCCCGTGCGTTCCGATCCCGCCGATATCGCCGAGCGCATACGGCACCTGGGAGAACTGCACTCGGCGGGGCTGCTGACCGACAAGGAGTTCGCGGGCAAGAAGGCGGAGCTGCTCGCCGAGCTGTGAGCCGCTGCTGAGTCCGGCCCGCGCAGAAGCGTCGGCCGTCCGCGGGCGAACGCCGGTCACCGGATCGCGACAGCACCAAACATTTCCCGGCAGCTGCGGGTGCCGTCCCTTTCGGACCGCCCGGGCGAGCCCTCGGCCGGGCCGGGCAGCCGGTCGCGTCACCGCCTCGGAAGAGGTGCCGCTCCCGAGGACATGTCCCGGCCGACGATGTGCACCGCCGGGCTTCGAGCCGCTGCCGGCCCGGGTCCGTGGGCCCAGCTCATGCGCCTGCAGCCCAGGCCCTGGGCACCGACCGCCGGCCCGCCCGGCCGAGGCGAGTGGTGGGAAGCGCGGTCGCGGTCATGCGTTCTGCCGCCGACTCGGCGACGCACAGGCGGCCCCACGGCGGTCGATCCCGTCCCCACGGCAGTCGATCCCGTCCTCGGGACGGTCGACCCCGGTCTCATGGCACTCGGCACCGGGCTCGTATCGGCCGCTTCCGGACTCGCGGCGGTCGATCTTGGACTCGTAGTGGTTGATCTTGTAATCGAGGACGGCCATGGTCTCCCGAAGCCCCGCGATCTTCCGCTGTGCTTCCTCGCGGGTGCGGCTGAGCAGCAACAGGCGCTCCCGCAGGGTCGCCTCACCGGCCCTGATCAGCTCGGCGTAGCGCACCATGTCGGCGACCGCCATACCCGTGAGGCGCAGCTTTGCGACCAGGTCGAGCCACTCCATGTCCCGGTCGGAGAACCGGCGTTGGCCGGTGTGGGTGCGGTCGATGTGCGGCATCAGCCCGATGCGTTCGTACCAGCGCAGCGTGTGCGCGCTCAGGCCGGTCCGCTCGGCCACCTCGCTGATGGTGTAGCGGGGCCGGTCGCCGGGTTCGTCCGAAGTCTGCTGATGGACCTGCCGGTTCGGGCCCGGCTGCGTCATCGTCATGGCGACGACGCTAGAGCCTTCGAGTGCACTCCAGGCAAGCGGGTGATTCCACCCACGGCGGCGGCCTCGCGACGGGCCGGTGCGCACGGCGGAACGGGGCGGGACGGGACAGGTCGTGGGGCGACGCGGGGGCAGGCGTGGCGTGCGCGCGGGGGCGGACGCGGGGTGCCGCGCGGGACGGGGAGCGCCGGAGAGTGACGGGAGCGCGGCGAAACGGCAGCCGTGCCGGGGAGTTGGACGGATCGTGTGACGGAGCGCGCGCGGGCCTGTCGGAGGTGCGCGTTAGGCTCGACGCCATGGACAGCCTGCGCAGAATCGACAGCTGGCCGGTCACCACCGCTGCTGCCGCCGTGGTGCGGAGCAGCGGCGAGGTCGTCGGCACGCACGGTCCCACCGACCACCGCTTCACGCTCGCCTCGGTGACCAAACCGCTGGCGGCGTACGCCGTGCTGGTCGGCGTCGAGGAGGGCGCGGTGGAGTTGGACGAGCCCGCGGGGCCCGAGGGCTCGACGGTGCGGCATCTGCTGGCGCACGCCTCCGGGCTCGCCGTCGACGAGCCGACGGTCAAGGCGGCGCCCGGCACCCGGCGGATCTACACCAACGCCGGTTTCGAGGTGCTGGGCGACCATCTTGCCCGCGCCACCGGCATCCCGTTCGCCGAGTACCTGCACCAGGGCGTGCTGGAGCCGTTGGGCATGAGTTCGACGGAGCTGCGGGGTTCCCCGGCTCGTGCGGGTGTCTCCACCGTCGCGGACATGGCCCTGTTCGCCGCCGAGTTGCAGGCGCCGCGGTTGCTCGCACCGCAGACCCTCGCGGAGGCCACCGAGGTCGCCTTCCCCTCGTTGCGCGGCGTGCTGCCCGGGTACGGCCCGCAGACCCCCAACGACTGGGGCCTGGGTTTCGAGATCCGCGACCACAAGTCGCCGCACTGGACGGGCAGTTCCTCCTCGCCTCGCACCTTCGGGCACTTCGGCCAGGACGGCACCTTCCTCTGGGTCGATCCGGAGGCGGGCGCCGCCTGTGTGGCGCTGGCGGACCGGCCCTTCGGGCAGTGGGCCATCGAGGCGTGGCCGCCGCTGACCGACGCGGTCCTGGCGGAGCTGCGGGCGGGCTGACCTCCTCCGGCCGGCCCGGGGCCGACCAGCCCCTGGCCGGGCACACCGGCCGGGTCCCACACGGGCGTGCTCCCCGCGGGCACGCCCGTGTGTCACAGCGCGGACGGCAGCGCTTACGGCTGCGGAAGCGCCGAAGCGCCGCCGCTCCGGAGTCAGCCGTAGGTCGGTTCGGTGTGCATCTCCCACACCAGGCACTCCGCTCCGCCCCTGGCCACCGCGAACAGCTCCGCGCCGCCCGTGATCCGGGCTGCGTCGCCGGCGGCCAGGCGTGCCGGTTCGGCGCTGCCGGCGCCGGAGGCGAGGGCCGATTCGGCAGGGAGCACGTCGAGTTGGCCGCGGACCACGTGGAGGTACCGCCAGGGCGCCGCGGGCAGCGCGCTTCGTTCGCCGTCGACGAGACGGCGGGTGTGCAGCACCGACTCGGAACGAGGCAGGGCGTACGGCGTGCCGTCCGAGATGCCGCGCACGATCTCGTACTCCGGCGGCACCCCGAAGACGCCGGGGACGAGCCACATCTGCAGAAAGCGCAGTGGCACATCGGCGTCGTTGCGCTCGACGTGGCGTACGCCGGAACCGGCGCTGAGCCGCTGCACGTCGCCGGGGAGCACCGTGCTGGTGCGGCCGGTGGAGTCGCGGTGGGTGAGCTCGCCCTCGACCACCCAGGTCACGATGTCCAGATCCCGGTGCGGGTGCTCGGCGAATCCGGCTCCGGGCGCCAGCAGCTCTTCGTTGCAGGCGACCAGCAGGCCGAAACCGGTGTTCGCCGGGTCGTAGTGTCCGGAGAAGGAGAAGGCGTGCCGGGTGTGGATGCCGGAGTCGCCGTCGCCTCCCGCGTACCGTTCGTCAGCTCTGTGGACCCTCAGCATGTGACCAACCGTACTGCCGCCCCCGCAGCCCCCGGGCGCTTCATCGCGCTGCGATGAGGCAGGCTTGTCCCGTGTCCGATTCAGCTGAGTCCACGCCCCCGCCCGCCTCGGAGCATCCGCACGCCGCCACGCTGCGGCGGCTGGAGCACTCCTCGGGGAAGCTCGCCGCCGCCGCGATCGCGCAGATGGACGACCAGCTCTCCTGGTATCGCGCGATGCCGCCCGAACACCGGTCGTGGATCGGGTTGGTCGCGCAGGCGGGCATCGCGGCGTTCACGGAGTGGTTCCGCCGTCCCGAGACACCGCAGGCGATCAGCACCGATGTGTTCGGCACCGCGCCGCGCGAGCTGACCAGGGCGATCACTCTGCGTCAGACGGTGGAGATGGTGCGGACGACGATCGAGGTCATGGAGTCCGCGATCCACGAGGTCGCGGCGCCGGGCGACGAGGCGGTGCTCAAGGAGGCTCTGCTCGTCTACTCGCGCGAGATCGCCTTCGCCACCGCCCAGGTGTACGCGCAGGCGGCCGAGGCTCGCGGCGCGTGGGACGCCAGGCTGGAGTCGCTGGTGGTCAATGCGGTGCTCTCCGGCGAAGCCGATGAGGGGACCGTCTCGCGGGCGGCTGCGCTGGGCTGGGACTCCCCCGAGCATGTGGCGGTGGTGCTGGGCAACGCCCCCGACGGTGACAACGAGTTGACCGTCGAGGCGATCCGCCGGGCCGCCCGGCAGGCGAAACTCCATGTGCTCACCGGGGTGCTCGGCGACCGGCTGGTCGTGATCGCGGGCGGTTCGGACGAGCCGTTGCGCACCGCGAAGTCCCTGATCGGCCCGTTCGCGGCGGGACCTGTGGTCGCCGGACCGGTGGTGGGCGACCTGCTGTCGGCGACCCGTTCCGCGCAGGCCGCGGCGGCCGGTCTGCGGGCGAGCGCCGCGTGGCCGGACGCCCCTCGCCCGGTGCTCGCGGACGATCTTCTGCCGGAGCGCGCCATGGCGGGTGATCCCACTGCCAGGGCGCTTCTGGTGGAGGAGATCTACAGACCGCTGGAAGAAGCGGGCTCGGCGCTGTTGGAGACGTTGAGTGTCTACCTGGAGCAGGCCAGCAGTTTGGAAGGCGCCGCCCGGATGCTCTTCGTCCACCCCAACACCGTGCGCTACCGGCTGCGACGCGTGACTGACGTCACCGGCTGGTCGCCTTCGGACGTCCGCTCGGCATTCACTCTCCGTATTGCCTTGATTCTGGGGCGACTTGTCGACGGGGAGAGCCAATCGACGGCGTGAATACGCCCTTTGTGGAGGCTGCACAATTCCCCTGACCGTTCTTCGTTCCGGTCCTCACCGGCAGCCACAGCACTCCGCGGGAGAGAGTAAGAGGGTGCTCGTACTCGTCGCTCCTGGCCAAGGCGCTCAGACGCCCGGCTTCCTCAGTCCCTGGCTCGAACTGCCCGGTGTCGCCGACCGCCTCGGCGCATGGTCCGACGCCATCGAGCTGGACCTCGTCCACTTCGGCACCGAGGGAACCGCCGAGGAGATCCTGGACACCTCGGTGGCGCAGCCTCTGCTGGTCGCCGCCGGGCTGATCTCCGCCCGGGCGCTGCGCGAGTCGGACGAGTCCTCCGGCCCGGTGCGGATCGGTGCGGTCGCGGGCCACAGCGTGGGCGAGTTGACCGCCGCGGCGGTCGCCGGCGTGCTCAGCGAGGAGGAGGCGCTGCGCGTCGTACGCCGACGGGGCCTGGCGATGGCCGAGGCCGCGGCGAAGGTGCGCACCGGAATGGCCGCCGTGCTGGGCGGGGACCAGGACGAGGTGGTCGCCCACCTGGAGAAGCTGGGGCTGACCCCGGCCAACGTCAACGGTGCGGGCCAGATCGTTGCCGCCGGTACCGTCGAGCAACTGGAGGCGCTGAAGGCCGACAAGCCGGCCGGCGCCCGAGTCGTCGCGGTGAAGGTCGCCGGCGCCTTCCACACCGAGCACATGGCACCGGCGGTGGAATCGCTGCGACAGGCCGTCGAGGAGCTCTCGCCCCGCCCCGCAAGCATCCCGCTGGTCTCCAACCGGGACGGTCGACTCCTCACCGACGGTGCGGAGTTCATCGAGCGGCTGGTCGCCCAGGTGGCCAACCCGGTGCGCTGGGACCTGTGCATGGAGACCTTCGCCGCACAGGGGGCGACGGCGCTGATCGAGCTCTGCCCCGCCGGAACACTGGCCGGTATCGCCCGGAGGGCGATGCCGGAGGTGGCCCGCGGGACTCTGAAAACGCCCGCCGATCTGGCCGCGGCGCACGCCCTGGCCGTTGAGCACGGCATCGAGGACGGCACGGCCGGCCAGGACGGCGCCGTCGGTCAGGAGGGCACCACCGTATGACCGCCAAGATCAAGCCTGCGCAGGGAGCCCCGGCAGCACGGATCATCGGTGTCGGCGGATACCGCCCGCACCGTGTAGTGCCGAACGAGGAGATCCTCGAGCACATCGACTCCTCGGACGAGTGGATCCGCTCCCGCTCGGGCATCGCCACCCGGCACTGGGCCGGTCCGGACGAGACAGTGGTCGAGATGACGCTGGCCGCCGCCGGCAAGGCTCTGGCCGACTCGGGCACCACCGCCGAGGAGATCGACGCGGTGATCATCGCGACCGTCTCGCACTTCAAGCAGACGCCCGCGGTCGCCACCGAGATCGCCTACCGACTGGGTGCCGGCAAGGCCGCCGCGTTCGACATCTCCGCGGCCTGTGCCGGGTTCGGTTACGGACTGGCGGTTGCCAAGAGCCTGATCGTCGAGGGCAGCGCCACCCGCGCCCTGGTGGTCGGCGTGGAGAGACTCTCCGACCTCACCGACCGCACCGACCGCTCGACCGCCTTCCTCTTCGCCGACGGTGCCGGCGCGGTCATCGTCGGCCCCTCGGACGAGCCGGGCATCGGCCCGACGGTCTGGGGATCGGAGGGCGACAAGTCCGACGTCATCACCCAGACCGAGCCCTGGGACCGGTACCGCGACGAACACCTGGAGCGCTTCCCCGCGCTGCGGCAGGAGGGCCAGACGGTCTTCCGCTGGGCCGTGTTCGAGATGGCGAAGGTCGCGCGACAGGCTCTGACCGCCTCCGGGCTGACCCCCGAGGACCTGGACGTCTTCATCCCGCACCAGGCGAACATGCGGATCATCGACTCGATGGTGAAGACCCTCAAACTGCCGGATCACGTCGCGGTGGCACGCGATGTGGAGAGCACCGGCAACACCTCGGCCGCCTCCATCCCCCTCGCCATGGAACGGATGCTGGCGACCGGGCAGGCCAAGAGCGGCGACACGGCGCTCGTCATCGGCTTCGGGGCGGGCCTCGTCTACGCGGCGACGGTCGTTACCCTCCCTTAGTCCCTATTTCTCACCGAACACACCCAAAAGGAGAGCCAGTTATGGCCACCGCCGAGAACGTCCTCGAAGGTCTCGCCGAGATCGTCAACGAGATCGCCGGAATCCCGACCGAGGACGTCCAGCTGGACAAGTCCTTCACCGACGACCTGGACGTCGACTCGCTGTCCATGGTCGAGGTCGTCGTCGCCGCCGAAGAGCGTTTCGACGTCAAGATCCCGGACGACGACGTCAAGGGCCTGAAGACCGTCGGCGACGCCGTCGACTACATCCTCAAGCACCAGAGCTGAGCGCACTCGAGCGCCTGTCGCCGCCCGGCGGACGCCGGGGGGCGGGCCACACCGCACACCCCCTAACAGTGGAGACAAGAATCCCGTGAACACGGCCAATCGCACCGTGGTCGTCACCGGTATCGGCGCAACCACACCGCTGGGTGGCGACAGCGCTTCGACCTGGGACGGCCTCGTCGCCGGACGCTCCGGCGTGCGCGCGCTCAGCGAGGACTGGGCCGCCGAGCTCAGCGTCCGCATCGCCGCGCCCGCCGCCCAGGAGCCGTCCGAACTGCTCCCCCGCCCGGTCACCCGCAAGCTCGACCGGTCAACCCAGTTCGCCGTCCTGGCCACCCGGGAGGCCTGGGCCGACGCGGGCCTGGAAGGCAGGGCGGGCGAGGCCGGAGCACCGGTCGACCCGGCACGGACCGGCGCCGTCGTGGCGTCCGGCATCGGCGGGGTCACCACGCTTCTCGCGCAGTACGACACGCTCAGGGAGAAGGGCGCGCGACGCGTCTCCCCGCACACCGTGCCGATGATGATGCCCAACGGCCCGTCGGCCAACGTGGGTCTGGAGATCAACGCCCAGGCCGGCGTGCACAGTCCGGTCAGCGCCTGCGCCTCCGGCGCCGAAGCCGTCGGCTACGCCATCGAGATGATCCGCAGCGGCCGCGCCGACGTGGTGGTCGCCGGCGGTACGGAGGCGGCGATCCACGCGCTGCCCATCGCCGCCTTCTCCAACATGATGGCGATGTCCAAGAACAACGACGAACCGCAGAAGGCCTCCCGGCCCTACGACGTCGGACGCGACGGGTTCGTGCTCGGTGAGGGCGCGGGCGTGGTGGTGCTGGAATCGGCCGAGCACGCCGAGCAGCGCGGCGCCCGGGTGTACTGCGAGGCGCTCGGACAGGGGCTGTCGGCCGACAGCCACCACATCGCCCAGCCGGAGCCCAGCGGTCGCGGCATTGCCGCGGCAGCACAGAATCTGCTGGAGAACAGCACGCTGAAGCCGTCCGAGCTGGCCCACCTCAACGCACACGCGACCTCGACCCCGCAGGGCGACCTCGCGGAGATCAAGGCGCTGCGCAAGGTGCTCGGCGACGATCTCGACGGAGTCGCCATCTCGGCCACCAAGTCCATGACGGGCCATCTGCTCGGCGGGGCCGGAGGCATCGAGACGGTGGCGACGGTGCTGGCGCTCCACCACCGCCTCGCGCCGCCGACGTTGAACCTCGACCAGTTGGACCCGGAGGTCGACGCCGACATCGTGCGCGGTGAGGCACGCGCCCTGCCGTCGGGGACGATCGCCGCGATCAACAACTCGTTCGGGTTCGGCGGGCACAACGTCGTACTGGCGTTCCGCTCCGTCTAGGGCTCGCAGACGCGGACCGCACCGCGGTCGCGGCGGTGCCGGGTCGATCGCGAACAAGAACCACAGCGAAGGGCGCTCGCCCGGGTCCTCCCGGTCGAGCGCCCTTCGCGTGCACGGCGCCCACCCGTGCCGATGTCCGTGCATGGTACGGCTGTTGAGACTGCTGAGGGGTGGTGGACCGAACGATCACGTTCGGTCCACCACCCCTCAGAGCTTTCCGCCGGGCAGAGCTGCGGGCAGCCGCCCGGCGGCGCCACCCGTCCGTCCGCCGCGATTCGTCACGGTCCGGCGAACGGCCTGCGCGCGAGGGCGATTTGAGGGCCGCGGCCCGGCGCCGTCGCGGTCACTGCATCACCGCCATCGCGAGCGCGCGGCGTGCGCGGAGCGAGGCGCGTTCGGCCTTCCGCTGCATCCGCTGGGCGGTGAGCAGGCGTTGGCCGGTCCGTTCGGACTCGGCCTGACGCAGTGAGTCCTGCATTCGGGTTCTGCTCAGACTTTCTGGCATGAGTTGCATCTGACGGTTCCTGTTCGTGCTCAGTCCGGTCGAGGGCGACCGGTGTTCAAAGGATCTGGGGAGCAGCTGCGCGATCTGGGCGTGCTGCTCGGCTGTTCCGTACGGGGACGGGCGATCGAGGGAACCCGGGGCGTTCATGCCGAGACCGGGTTCTTGCGGGGACGGCCGCGGGGCCGCTTGCGTGCCACGACGACGCCCTGGATGAAGAGTTCGCCGCCCCAGACACCCCAGGGCTCACGACGGTCCTTCGCGCCGGCCAGGCAGGCCGCGCGCAGCGGGCAGGTCTGGCAGAGCGACTTCGCGTACTCGACGTCGGCCGGCGCCTCGGCGAAGAAGACCTCGGGGTCGTAGCCGCGACAGGGTACGGCGGTGCCGAGGCCGTCGATGGCCTCGTCGAGCTCGTTGAGGGTGGTGAGGGCGGTCAAGTGGTCCTCCGTGGGATCAGGCGAGTTCAGGTCGGTCCGAGATGACGGCACGTGCGTCGGCGTGTGCACTGTTGGCTTCCTCGTCGTTGTTCGTCTGCTGTCGTCCAGGTGTGCCGGGCGACTTGTGCGCCCCGATGGTGTCGGGGCAAACAGAAGGGCCGCGGATCCCGGTGTGGGTTCCGCGGCCCTGGAGAGGTGCCGACCTGATCTCGCCGATCAGGTTGGTGATCTCCAGGGGTCAGGCCCACGGAAGGCCCACATCGTGTGGTGCTGAATGCTGTGCTGCTGGGAGTTCTGCTTCTGGGACTTCTGCTTCTGGCCGGCATCCGCTGCTGCCATCGCTGCGACGCGGACAGAGGAGACCTCTGCCGCTACTGCTGCGGATGCCTTGGTCGGTCGCTCAATGGCGAGGCCCTCATAGCCGAAGACCTCTCCACCGAAGGCCACTCCACCGAAGAACTCGGCGGCGCGGCGCTCGCCGCGGAAGCGCAGCTTGGCCAGCGGGGCGACGGACACACCGATGCCACGGAGGCCGGCGACGCTCGGGCATGCGGAGACGACCGAACGGGCTGCCAGGGTTGTGGTCTTGATCTCCATGTCGATCGCCTCCTCTCGGCGCTTCAGGGGCCGGACCGAAGTCGGGCCCGACGTTTTCGGGATGTACAGCAGGGCAGAGCCGGAGCGGGAAAAACCCGCTCTCTCCACGTCACAGAGGCTATGAGGCTTGTAGCGGCGGGCGCAAACTATTTTTCACTCTCGTTCGTCACAGTTCTTGTGACAGAGCCCGGAGCGACGCTCTCCGTTTGGTTGGCGAGCCGTTCTCAGCCCGGTCCACAAGCCCCTCTCTCACTCCGGCGCGGGCTCGTCGCCGGGCTCGGGAGGGCTCTCCTGCAGCTCCTCCCCCGCGCACAGGGCCAGGACGTCCGCGCCGTACTGCTGGAGCTTGCGCGCCCGCACTCCGGGGATCCGGCTGAGCTCTGCGGCGGTGTCCGGGGTGGCCTCGGCGATGGCCATGAGGGTCTTGTCGGTGAAGACGCAGTACGGCGGCTGACGCAGCAGTGTGGCCTGGCGAGAACGCCACACCCACAGGCGGTCGTAGAGCTGCTCGTCCAGATCGGAGGGACAGTCCTCGCAGCGCAGCAGCTTGATCTCCCCGGCGTCGGTGAGTGTCCGGCCGCAGACGCGGCACCGCGCGGTCGTGCGGCCGGCTCTCGCCCTGGGTCTCTCGGCCCGCTCCACTCCGCCCGCGACAGGGCGCCCTCCGGACGCGGAGGAGGCGCCCACCGAGCTGCTGCCCGAGCGCAGGCCCTCGAGGAAGCGGCTCGGGCTGCGGCCCGCCCGGCCGCCCGGCGAACGGGCGAGCGCCCAGGACAGTGCGAGATGGCGCCGGGCTCGGGTGACCCCCACGTAGAGAAGCCGGCGCTCCTCCTCCAACTGCTCGGGCGTTTTCGCGTAGGTGATCGGGAGCATCCCGTCGGTCAGGCCCACCAGGAAGACGGCGTCCCACTCCAGGCCCTTGGCCGAGTGCAACGACGCGAGGGTCACGCCTTCCACTCTCGGCGCGTGCTGCATGGCCGCGCGCGCCTGGAGCTCGGCGACAAAATCCCCCAGCACTGCCTGTGGTTGGCCCTGGGCCAGCTCCTCCGCCAGCCGCACGAGCGCCGCCAGCGACTCCCATCGGTCTCTGGCCGCACCCGAGGCCGCCGGGGCGCGCGGAGCCCATCCCACCGGGCCGAGCACCGCCCGCACCTGGGAGGCGAGGTCCTCCGCGCCGTCGAGCAGGGAGTCGTTCCGGCCGGCCTTGGCGGCGCCGCGCAGCTTGGTCTCCGCCTCGCGGACCTCGGGTCGCTCGAAGAAGCGCTCGGCGCCTCGCAGTTGGTACGGCACCCGCGCGTCGGCCATCGCCTGCTCGTACAGCTCGGACTGGCCGTTCGTCCGGTAGAGCACGGCGATCTCCGCGGCCCGCACCCCCGAATCCAGCAGCTCGCGCACGCGCTTGGCGGTGGCGTCGGCCTCCGAGGGCTCGTCCGGGTACTCGGTGAAAACCGGCTCGGGGCCGCGCTCCCGCTGGGAGACCAGCTCCAGCCGGTGCCGCGCCGCACGCCCGGAGGCGTGCGCGAGCAGGCCGTTGGCCAGGCGGACGACCTGGGGCGTGGAGCGGTAGTCGCGCACCAGCTTGACCACGGTCGACTGCGGATACCTGACGCGGAAATCGAGGAGGTAGTCCGCGGTGGCGCCGGTGAAGGAGTAGATCGTCTGGCTGGCGTCGCCCACCACGCAGAGGTTGTCCCGGTCGCCCACCCACAGCTCCAGCAGCCGCTGCTGGAGCGGGCTGACGTCCTGGTACTCGTCGACCACGAAGTGCTGGTACTGGCCGCGCACCTGGGAGGCGATGTCGTGGCGGTCCTGCAGGATGCCGACGGTCAGCAGCAGCACATCCTCGAAGTCGATGGTGCCGCGCTCGCGCTTGAGCTGCTCGTACGCCGTGAAGACCTGCGCCACCTCGGCCGGATCGCGCGGGGGCGTGCGGCCGGTCTTGGCGAGAGCGGCGGCGTAGTCCTCGGGGACCGTCCTGGTGACCTTGGCCCACTCGATCTCGGAGGTGACGTCCCGCAGGTCCGAGCGCTCCAGCCGCAGCCGGGAACGCTTGGCCGCCTCGTGCACCAGCCCGGCCTTGCGCTCCAGCAGACGAGGCAGCTCGCCCCCGATCGCCCTAGGCCAGAAGTACCGCAGCTGCCGCAGCGCCGCGGAGTGGAAGGTGCGTGCCTGGACGCTGCCCGCACCGAGCTCGCGCAGCCTGCCCCGAAGCTCCCCCGCGGCGCGGTTGGTGAAGGTCACCGCAAGAACGCCGGCCGCGGGCAGGATGCCGGCCCGGACCCCGTAGGCGATGCGGTGGGTGACCGCCCTGGTCTTGCCGGTGCCGGCGCCGGCGAGCACGCAGACGGGACCGCTCAGAGTGGTCGCCACCTCCCGCTGCTCCGGATCGAGACCTTCCAGCACGCCGTCGGCGGATTCGGGCGGGGCCGGGAGGAGACCGAAGGAGCTCGGGGAGCCGTGTGCGGCCGGGCTCGGGGCGGGAGCCGGGGCGGGCAGGTGCGCAGGGGCGGAGGGGGTGGGAGGAGTCGGCTGTGGTGCGGCAGTCACACGCCCATGCTGCCAGTACCGCCTCGCGGCCGTGACGGTTGTCCACAGCCGTGAAGGGTTTGTCATACTGCCGCAGCCGTCGGGCGGCGCGAAGTCCGGGAATGCTGGGCGCCGCCCGCTCGTTGCGTCTTTCGGAGCCCGCGCCGCCAGTCGGCCCGCGGCCCCGCGACCGCACTGTCCACCGGCCTGCCCAGGCACGGCCGCCACATCCGAGGGAGCACACCACCCATGTCCGCAAGCGTGACGATGTACAGCACCACCTGGTGCGGCTACTGCCGCCGTCTTAAGGGCCAGATGGACCGCGAGGGCATCGCCTACTCGGAGGTCAACATCGAGCACGACCCGGCCTCGGCGGACTTCGTCGAGAAGGCCAACGGCGGGAACCAGACGGTCCCCACCCTGCTGGTCGTCTCCCCCTCGGGCACCGAGACCGTCATGACCAACCCCTCACTGGCCCAGGTCAAGCAGGCGCTGGCGGCCTGATTCCGCCGGGCCGGTCGGGCCGGCGAAAGGCAGGTCGGGTCGGCCCGCGAAAGCCCGCGGCCGCGGCCAGCCGGAGGCCCGGCCGCTTTGCGCACCCCTCCGTCGGCGCGCCGGTCCACCGTTGCGCACACGGTGGCCCGGAGCCGGTGGCGGGTGCGCACCGCGCTACGGCAGCGGGACCGGAAGCGGCTTGCCGTACCAGAGCTCGACCAGCCGCGCCGCGATCGAGATCCCGGCGGGCGGATGCACCGCGCCGCTCTCGATCGCGGTGCGCAGATCGTCCCGGGAGAACCAGCGCGCCTCCTCGATCTCCTCGCCGTCCACCCGGATCTCCGATGAGCCCGCCCGCGCCATGAAGCCCAGCATCAGACTGCTGGGGAACGGCCAGGGCTGGCTGGCGACGTACTCCACCTCGTCGACGACGACTCCCGCCTCCTCGAACACCTCGCGGACCACGGCTCGTTCGATGGACTCCCCCGGCTCGACGAAGCCCGCCAGCGTGGAGAAACGCCCCTCCGGCCAGTGCACCTGCCGACCCAGCAGCGCCCGGTCCCGGTCGTCGGTGACGAGCATGATGACGGCGGGGTCGGTACGCGGGTAGTGCTCCGCTCCGCACGCCAGGCACCGGCGGATGTGACCGGCCGCCGCGATCGTCGTGCGCTCGCCGCAGCGGGAGCAGAAGCGGTGCATCCGCTGCCAGTTCTCCAACGCGACCGCGTGCACCAGGAGTTCACTGTCCCGCGGGCCGAGCAGAGCGCCCGCCTCCCGCAGTCCGGCCGGTCTGGCGTCGTCGTCCATGCGCCCCGGGAGGGTGTCCTTCTGGAGCGCGAAGTAGCGCACGCCGTCGGTGTCGGTCCCCAGGAAGTACCGGTGGGCCTCGGTGAACGGCGCCTCGAAGGAGGGTGTGGTCACCAGCTCGGTGCGCCCGTCGTCGGTGTCCACGACCAGCGCGCGGCCGTCGGACACCACGAAGCAGCGGGTGCTCGGGTGGCTCCAGGCGGCGCCGAGCCACGCCTCGTCGAGCCGGTGGTTCGCGCCCCGGTCGATGCCGCCGTTCACGGTCAGCGGCACCTGGTGGGCGATGGTACGGGCGGTCCTGGAGGTCACTGCGGTCTCTGCTCCCTGTGGAACTCGCGGGCGGTCTGACTGCTGCTCATGCTCGGGCGGACACCGGGTTCACGGTCCGGGCGTGGTGGGCCGCCGCGCGGATGCGGGACGCAGGTGGGCGCCCAGCTCCTCCCAGAGGTGTGCCGCGGCCTCGGCACCCTTGCGCAGAAGGTCGATCTCCACCTTCTCGTTGGGCGCGTGCCAGCCGTCGGAGGGAATGGAGATACCCAGGAACAGCACCGGTACGCCCAGAATGTCCTGGAGATCGGCCGCGGGCCCCGAACCTCCCTCCCTGGTGAAGCGGATCGGCTGCTCGAACGCCCTGCCCATGGCCGTCACCAGGGCACGCAGCGCGGGGTGGTCCAGCGGCGTCAGACAGGGCCGGGTGGAGCCCCAGAAGGTCAGTTCGTGCCGGACACCGGCCGGCAGAGTGGCAGCCACCCAGTCTCGCAGCGACTGCTGGATCCTCTCCTGGTCCTGGCCGGCGACCGTGCGGAACGAGAGCTTGAGCTGTGCCGTCGCCGGGACGATCGTCTTGCCGCCCGGCCCCTGGTAGCCGCCGCCGATTCCGTTCACCTCGGCGGTGGGGCGCGCCCAGATCCGCTCGAGCGTGGAGTAGCCCTCCTCGCCGAGTGTGGCGCCGCTGTGGGCGGTGCGCAGCCACGCCGACTCGTCGAACGGCAACTCGGCGAAGAACCGGCGCTCCTCCTCGGTGAGTTCGACGATCCCGTCGTAGAAGCCGGGCACCGTGACCCGGCGGCGCTCGTCGTGCAGCGCCGCGGCCAGCGTCGCCGCCGCCTCGGCCGGGTTGGGCACGGCACCGCCGAAGGAACCGGAGTGGATGTCCTGGGCCGGGCCGCTCAGATCGATCTGGCAGTCGATGAGCCCGCGCATCCCGGTGCACACGGTCGGGGTGTCGGCCGCCCACATCCCGGTGTCGGAGATCAGCGCGACGTCGCACTCCAGCCGGTCGGCGTGCGCGCGCACGAGAGCGGGGAAATGCGGTGAACCGGACTCCTCCTCCCCCTCGATCAGCAGCTTCAGCCCGACGGCGGGAGCGGTGCGGCCGGTGGCGGCGAGGTGGGCGGTGACGCCGAGGGTGTGGAAGTACACCTGCCCCTTGTCGTCCGCGGCGCCCCGGGCGAAGAGGCGTCCCTCGCGCTCGGTCGGCTCGAAGGGTTCGCAGTCCCAGCCGTCGCTGCGCTCGGCGGGCTGTACGTCGTGATGGCCGTAGACGAGCACGGTCGGGGCGTCCGCCTCAGCGGCCGGCCAGTGCGCGAAAACCGCGGGCAGGCCCTCGGTCTCCCAGACCTCCACCGTCGGGAAACCGGTGCGGCGCAGCGACTCGGCCAGCCACCGGGCGCTGCGGTCGACATCGGCCGCGTGCTGCGGGTCGGCGGAGACCGAGGGGATGCGCAGCCACTCCCGCAGCTCGTCGAGGAAACGGGGAAACCCGCTCGTCACGGCGTCGCGGACGGCGCTGTCCGGGGTGTCGCTCATTCTTCGAGCCTATCCGGCCGACGGTGGGTGCCGGTCGCCCGCCCTTGGCTCGACCCCGGTGCTCCCGGACGGGTCGGCCTGCGGCGCCGGGTCCGCCGCGCCGGGACCCTCCGGCGGCTCCGGCAGCTGCTCGTGCGCGCTGCCGGTCAGCAGCAGTCGCTCCAGCTCCTGTCTGCCGGGGAGCCCGGCGGGGCGTACCACCTCACCACTTCTGACATGGACGAACGCCGCGCGCACGGCGTCCAGCGGCAGCCCGTGCCGCTCCGCCCAGGCCAGCCGGTAGATCGAGAGCTGCAGGGGGTCGGCGGCTCGGCGGCGGCCGGTCTTCCAGTCGACGATCTCGAAGCCCTCCTCGTCCCGGTAGACCGCGTCGATGCGGCCGCGCACCACCCGCCCGGCGAGCACCAGCTGGAAGGGCTCCTCGACCGCCCAGGGAGTGCGATCCGCGTACGGTGTACGGCCGAACGCCTCCTTGAGCGCGGCGAGCTCGCGCTCGTCCGCGATCTCCACGGGCTCGGCGCCGGGCCCGTGGTCACCGGCCCCCGGCAGTTCCTCGGGGCCGAGCATCGGCAGGGTCAGCTCCTCGAACCTCGACTCGATCCAGGCGTGGAACCGGATGCCCCGCCGGGCGGCGTCCGGCTGCGGGGGGCGCGGCATCGGTCTCACCAGCTCGCGTGCGAACCGCTCGGGGTCGGCGTTGAGCCGCATCAGCTGGGAGGCGGTCAGCGAGGGCGGCAGCGCCACCTCGTGCACCCGGCGGCGGGCGCGGCGCAACTCACCGGCGAGCGCTGTCAGATCGCGGTCCCAGGAGGCGGCGAGCCGACGCTCCTCGGGGGTGAGGCCCTCGGCCTCCGCGGGCGCCTCGTCCGTACGGCCCGGCTGTGCGGCCGAGTCCTGTCGGCCTCCCCCGCTCAAGTGCTCCCCGCGCACCTCTTCCCCGCCGGGCTCCTCCCCGCGGGGCTCTTCCTCGCCGGGCTCTGCGGCAGGCTCCTCGCGCGGGCGCGGCAGCCGGCCGGCGCCGAGCGGCTCCTGCGCGTACGCCTCACCCTCCTCCGGGTGCCGCACGGGGCCGGACTCCAGCCGGGCGAGCACCATCGCGGCGGCGGTGCGCCGACGCGCCAGCGCCTGCGCGTCCAGCGGCATGGGCCACCGGCGCTCCTCCGCCTCCGCGGCGAGGGCCGGATTCTCCTCGCCCTCGCCGGGCGCCGGCGCCCACACCTCCACCTCACCGTGTGCGGGCTGCGACTCCACATGTGCGCGCACCGCCTCCAGGAAGGCCGACGGGCCGCGCGGCTTCTTCTGCGAAGGACCCCACCAGTGGCCCGAGGCCAGCAGCAGCGAACGCGGCCGGGTGAACGTCACATAGCCCAGGCGCAGTTCCTCGGTCGCCTGGTGGTCGGTGAGGGCGGTGTCGTAGCGCGTGCGGTCCTTGGCCGTCCAGCCCCCCAGCTCGGGCAGCGTCGAGGCGTCCCCCCGGAGCGGGTGGGGCAGTACGCCGGCGCCGGTCAGCCAGGACGTCTGGCCCCTGCTGCTCGGGAACTGGCCGCCGACCAGCCCGGGGGCGGCGACCACATCCCATTCGAGGCCCTTGGAACGGTGTGCGGTCAGGACCTTGACGGTGTCCTCGCCGCCGGGCAGCGAGCTGTCCATGCCCTTGTCGTAGCGCTCGGCCATCCGCAGGAAACCGAGGAAGGCCAGCAGCGTGCTCTCGCCCTCCAGGGAGGCGAAGCCGGCCGCCACGTCCAGGAACTGGCCCAGAGTCTCCCTGCGCCTGGCCGCCAACGCCTGCGGGGAGGCGGCCAGTTCGACCTCCAGGCCGGTCGTCGACAGTACGCGGTGCAGCACGTCCATCAGCGGATCGGCGAGCGATCTGCGCAACTCCCTGATCTCGGCGGCGAACCGCGCGAACCGCACCTTCGCGGCCCGCGAGAACGGCAGCTCGTCCTCGTGCCCCTCCGCTTCGAGGAAGGTGTCCAGCGCGTCCGCGAGGGAGAGCACCTCGGCCGGGTCCGTGCCCTCGACCGCCGCGGCCAGCCGCTGGTCGGCGTCCTCGAAGCGGCCGCCGCGGGGCGGCAGCAGCAGCCGGGCCCGGCGGCCGAGCAGCGCCAGGTCGCGGGGCCCGATCCGCCACCGCGGACCGGTCAGCAGCCGTACGAGCGAGGCGTTGGCGGTGGGGTCCTGGAGGACCTCGCACATCGCCACCAGATCGGCGACCTCGGGCAGGTGCAGCAGTCCGGAGAGGCCGACGACCTCGACGGGCAGACCTCGCGCCGTCAGCACGGACTGGATCTCGGCGAAGTCGGCGGCGCCCCGGCACAGCACCGCGATCTCGCCGGGGGGCGTACCGGTGCGCACCAGGTGGGCGAGCGAGTCGCCGAGCCACTCCAACTCCTCAGCGTGGGTGGGCAGCAGCGCGCAGCGGGCACGCCCGTCGGCCTCCGCTCCGGGCGCCGGACGCAGTGCGTGCACGCCCTGGTGGCGCTCGCGCAGCGGTACGGCGAGCTCGTTGGCCAACGAGAGCAGCCGGCCACCGCTGCGGCGGTTCTCGCTGAGCGAGTAGCGGTCGGCCGGGGTGCCGTCGCGGGCCGGGAAGTGCAGCGGGAAGTCGTCGAGGTTGGCGACGGAGGCGCCGCGCCAGCCGTAGATCGCCTGGCACGGGTCGCCGACCGCAGTCACGGGGTGCCCGCCGCCGCCGAACAGCCCGGCGAGCAGGATGCGTTGGGCCACCGAGGTGTCCTGGTACTCGTCGAGCAGGACGACGGCGTACTCCTCGCGCAGCAGCCGGCCCACCTCCGGCACGTCCCGGGCCAGCCGGGCGGCCACCGCGATCTGGTCGCCGAAGTCCAGCAACTCGCGACGGCGTTTGCGGCTGCGGTACTCCTCGACCAGCCCGAGCAGCTCCAGCCGCCCCCGGACCGTGCGCGGCACCTGGCGCAGCGCGGCGTTGGTGAGCCTGACCTCCCCGCTCTCCAACAGCGCCAGCAGCTCGGTGTCGTGCGCGCGCAGCTGCTCCGGCTCGACCAGGTGCTCGGCCAACTCGCCGTCCAGCGCCAGCAGCTCGCTGACCAGCGTCCCGAGCGATCTGGTGAGGGACTCGTAGGGGCCGGGCGCGGAGCGGAGCACGGACGCGGCCAGCTGGAACCTGGTCGCGTCCGCGAGCAGTCGGGCACTCGGCTCCACGCCGAGCCGCAGCCCGTGGTCCTTCAACAGTCGCCCCGCGAACGCGTGGTAGGTCGAGATCGCCGGCTCGCCCACCGGCTCCTGCGGCCCGAACCCCGCGTCCCCGGGCGGCACTCCGGGCGGCAACGCGGCCTCGCCCAGCACCCCGGCGCTGGTCAGCGCCCTGCGCACCCGCTCTGCCAGCTCCGCGGCGGCCTTGTTGGTGAACGTCAGGCCCAGCACCTGCTCCGGTGCGACCTGCCCGGTGCCGACCAGCCACACCACCCGGGCCGCCATCACCGTCGTCTTCCCGGAGCCGGCGCCGGCCACGATGACCTGCGGAGCGGGCGGCGCGGTGATGCACGCCAGCTGCTCCGGGGTGAACGGGATGCCGAGCAGCTCCTTGAGCTGGTCGGGACGGTCGAGCTGTGCCACGAGTAGAGACCGTAGCCGAGGGCACTGACAGCGAACGCCGCCGGTGAGTGCCCGCTCCCAACGGCCCGCGGAGCGGCGGCACTTGGGTCGGTGCAATCGGCACGGGTCCGGCGCGGCCGCCGAAGGTGGGCGAGGGCGGGCCCGTCACTCCACGGTCTGGCGGCCCTCCGGGCGCGCGCTGCACGCCGCGCGGAACGAGCAGTTCGCGCACTGCCGTCCCGGTGTGGGAGTGAATCGCTCCTCCAGTACGCGCCCGGCGGCGGTCGCCAGCAGGCCGCCCAGCCAGTCGCCCTGTTCCGCAGCCTCGGCCGAGCCCGGTTCCGGCGCGCCGGCCGAGCCCGGTTCCGGCGCGCCGGCCGGGTCCGAGGTCTCCGGGCGCTGCGCCTCGGGCTCCGCACGCGCCGCCCCGATACCCGCACCCTCTGTGACCGCCTCCCCCTCCGTGGGCGCCTGCGGCAGGGGTTCCTGGCGCTGGACCGCGGGGAGGGCGTCACCGCCGTCCCGCTTGGGTGCGCCGAGCCGCAGATGCACCAACTCGGCGCCGCCGGGCTCCGCCTCGGGCGAGAGCTCCTGCAACGCCCGCTGGTAGACCGCCAGCTGTGGATGACGGTCCACCTCGGCAGCGGTCGGTTTGGCCGCTCCGGTCTTGAAGTCCACGACGTACACCCGCCCGTCGCCGTCCTCCTCGACCCGGTCCACCGTTCCGCGCACCCGTACCCGCACCTCGCCCGCGGCGAGCGTCACGTCGAACTCGCGCTCGCTCGCGACGGCTCGGCGCCCGCCGCGGTCGAGCACGTGCCAACGCAGAAAGCGCTCCAGCGCGGCACGGGCGCTGTCGCGCTCCTGGTGCGATTTCCACGGCGCGTCGAAGGCGAGCGCGTCCCAAACCGAGTCGAGACGGGCGAGCAGCACGTCCAGATCGGCCGGAGTGGTGCCCGAGGCGACCTCGTCCGCGAGCACGTGGACGACGTTGCCGAAGCCCTGTGCCGCGGTGGCGGGTTCCTCCGCGCGCACTTCGCGGCCGAGGAACCACTGCAGCGAGCAGGCGTCCGCCAGCTGTCCCAGCGCACTGCCGGAGAGCGCCACCGGCTGCTGCGGATCGCGCAGCGGGACCTCGCTGCGCGTCGGTTCGTACAGCCCCCACCAACGCTGCGGATGGGCCACGGGTACGAGCGGGTTGCCGTCCTCGTCCCGCAGGTCGGCGAGGGTGGCGAGCCGTTCGGCGGCGGCGGTGCGCAGCGCCTCGCTCGCCCGGGGGTCGACGGTGGTGGCGCGCAGCTCCGCGACCAGCGCGGCGACCGACAGCGGACGCACCGGCCGCACCGTGCTGTCCTTCGGCTCGACGCCCAACTCCTGGAGGAATCGCGAGGGTTGGTCGCCGTCCTCGGCCGCCGCGCGCACCGCGGTGACCACCAGCCGCTCCTTGGCCCGGGTGGCCGCGACGTAGAACAGACGGCGCTCCTCGGCGAGCAGCGCGCCGGCCGCCATCGGCTCGGCGAGACCCGTGGGCCCTATCCGGTCGGCCTCCAGCAGCGAGCCGCGGCGGCGCAGGTCCGGCCAGAGCCCCTCCTGCACACCGGCGACCACCACCAGCGACCACTCCAGCCCCTTGGCGCGGTGCGCGGTCATCAGCCGTACGGCGTCCGGCCGCACCGCGCGGCCCGCGAGCGTGTCGGCGGCGATGTCC
The DNA here is from genome assembly GCF_023072595.1 of Streptomyces sp. XM4193. GTDB lineage: Bacteria > Actinomycetota > Actinomycetes > Streptomycetales > Streptomycetaceae > Streptomyces. The sequence goes on along the minus strand of NZ_JALLGK010000002.1, from coordinate 325,951 downwards.
TGGGCGTCCAGCTCCTCCAGGAGGTTGAGCGCGCCGCGACCGCCGGTGCGCTCCTCGGCGCGGGCGGCGATCTCGAAGAGCGTGCAGTGCGCGTCCAGATCGCGGTCCGCGTGCCGGCCCGCGGCGCCGCCCCGGCGGGCGGTGCGCTCCAGCCGCTGCGGCCATCCGGTGCCGTCCCAGAGCTCCCACAGCGCCGCCTCGGCCGTACCGCCGCCGGCCAGCAACTCCCGCGCCTTGCGCAGGAGCAGACCGAGCCGGTGCGCGCCCTGTGCATGGCTGCGCTCGTGGGCGACGAGGCGTTCGGGCTCGGCGAGCGCGCGGGCCAGCAGTTCGTCCGAGGGCCTGGGCACGGTGTGTCCGGCGGCACGTTCCTCCTCCCGCAGCGCACGGCCAAGACGGCGCAGGTCGGCGGCGTCCATCCCGCCGAGCGGCGAGGTCAGCAGGGTCAGCGCGGTCTCGGTGTCGAGCCAGCAGCGCGGCGCCTGCTCGGCCGTACCGGCGTCCCCTAGCCCCTGCGCCGCGTGCTCCGCGACCGGCGCCGGGCCCACGGACTCCCGCGAACTCCCGTCCTCCGCCCGCTCCTCGGAATCCGCGGCAGCCGCCTCGGCGACCGCGCGCAACGCGGTGAGCAGCGGCGCCACGGCCGGCTCGCGCCGCAGCGGGAGATCGTCCCCGGCGACGTCCAGCGGGACGCCCGCGGAGATCAGCGACCGCCGCAGTCCGGGGATCGTCCGCTCGCCGGCTCGCACCAGCACCGCCATCTGCGACCACGGCACGCCCTCCTCCAGATGCGCCCGGCGCAGCACGTCGGCGACGGTGTCCCGCTCCGCGCCCTGCGTCGGGCAGGTGTACACCTGGACCCGCCCGCCGGGCCGACTCGCGGTGAGCGAACGGTGCGCCCGTACGGCGTCGGCGGGCAGCCGCGGCAGCGGCATGCGCCGGGCCAGCTCCCGGCCGGCGGCGAGCACCCGGGCGGGCGCACGGCGGCTGGTGCGCAGTACGGCGACGCGGGCGGGCGACCCGTCCGGGCGGCGGAAGGTGTGGGGGAAGTCGAGGATCCCGTTCACGTCCGCGCCGCGGAAGGCGTAGATCGACTGGTCCGGATCGCCGAGGGCGACCACGGTGCGGGCGCGCTCCGGCGCACCCACCAGGGCGCGCACCAGCCGCACCTGCGCGGGATCGGTGTCCTGGTACTCGTCCAGGTAGATCGCGTCGTACGCCCGGGCGAGGGTGTCCGCGGCGCCCTGCGGGCCCTGGCGCTCGGCGAGCAGGACCGCGCGGTGCACCAGCTCGGCGTAGTCCACGACGCCCTGCAGATCGAGCACGTCCAGGTACTCCGCGAGGAAGGACGCCGCCGCGGACCAGTCGGGGCGGCCGGCCCGGTCGGCGAACGCCGTCAGCTGCCCGGGGCCGAGTCCCAGCTCGCGGCTGCGCGCCAGCACCGCGCGGACCTCGTCGGCGAAGCCGCGGGTGGTCAGACACGCGCGCAGCTCGTCCGGCCAGCGGGTGCGCACCCGGCCGCCGCGCGCCAGCTCCTGCTGCCCGGCGAGCAACTCCCTGATGTAGAGGTCCTGTTCGGGACCGGAGAGCAGCCGCAACGGCTCGGCGAAACGGTCGGCGTCCTGGTGGGCGCGGACCAGCGCGTAGCAGTACGAGTGGAACGTCGTCGCCTGCGGTGCGCCGCCCTCCAGTCGCGCGGCCATCCGGTCGCGGAGCTCCACCGCCGCCCTGCGACTGAAGGTGAGCACCAGGATCCGCGAGGGGTCGGTGCCCTCCGCCACCCGGGCCGCGACCGATTCGACGAGTGTCGTCGTCTTGCCCGTGCCCGGGCCCGCGAGCACCAGCAAAGGTCCACCGGTGTGGTCAACCACAGCGCGCTGCGTTGCGTCCAGACGAGGTAGACCGACCTTGACCGGCGGAGTGCGCACCAGTCGGTACGCGGGGGACTTCGGGTACGAACTCACGTGTCTCGCCGGTCCTGGGGTCTGTTCTGGTTGGTGCCGACGGTACGCCAGGCGCTCACCGAACCGCGGCGGGCCGGAGGTACCCCGTACGGACGCCCCATCGAATGAGCCTTGGCGCGATGACGGAAGCTGGTGGATGTGAACAGCCGTACCGGATGGCTGGAGCGCTCAGTCGCTCTGCCCGTCCCATCGTGCGCGGCGTACGTCCACTCTGGGCACCGCCTGCCCGGCGGTGGCGCGCGCCGCCTCGCGCAGCGGGGTGCCCTCCGCGCGATACCGCTCCAGCGCCCGGCGCTCGGAGCCGGGCAGCAGAACGCCGTCGGCGCGTATCACCCGCCACCACGGCACGGCGCCGCCGTAGAGCGCCATCACCCGGCCCACCTGCCGCGGGCCGCCGTCGGCCAGCCACTCGGCGATGTCGCCGTACGTCATCACCCGGCCCGGCGGGATGCGCTCGGCGACACCGAGGACGCGCTCGGCGAAGTCGGGGATGGCGTCCGGGTCGTATGCGGGATCGTCCGCACGGTCGGCGGCTGCGGAGTCCGGTGGGGCAACGGGGCGATGCGGGACGGGCATGTCGGCCATGGTGCCGCACACCACCGACAGTCCACCGCTCCCCCGCTTTCCCCGCTCTCGGCGCACGGCACGCTCACACCGCCTCTGACCTGCGTTTTCACCTGCGCGTCCGGCTGCCGCCGAACTGTCAGCGCCACCCTGATGTGTGGCCCCCGTGTCAGCTCGTGCCACCATCGTGCGGGCGGTGACGCGTGATACGGGACCACAGAGACCAGTCGGAGCAGCAGGGCGGAGAGTTCTCCCGGGGGGAGAGCGGCTCCGGCGATCCGCGGGGTCCGCAGCCGGACGGGGCCGCTCCGCTCACGCCCGACCGAGCCGCCACCGAGACGGAGCCGCGCACCGCGGCGCCGGGCACTGACGGACCCGCGGAGCCCGACGACACCCCCGTCCCCACCGAGCCCGGGCCCGACGGGGCCACGGAGCCCGGAGCCACCTCCGGTGCCGCCGCAGAACCTGCCGAGGATGCGGCGGCCGACGGTCCGGCCGACGCCGAGAAGGCCCCGGCGCCCCCCGCCCGCCAGGAGAGCCCCTCCTTCCGGAAGCCGTCGGCGACGCCCCGAAGCAGCGGGTCGGGCTCCGACGCGTCGACCTCCGAGCGGTTGGAGAAGGACGAGCCGCTCCTCGCCGCGCGCGCCCACCGGCCCCCCGACCTGCTCCGCTTCCTGCTCGGCATCCTCGGGATGGCCGTGGTGCTGGGCATCGCCTACTTCGCCCACGCCACCACCGCGGGGCTGGAGGAGGACATCGACAAGGGCGCCGGCCAGGCCCCGCCGCTGGTGATCAGCTTCACCGCGGTGATCTCCAGCGTCGCCGTGCTCCTGGTCCCGGTGGCGTTCGCCATCGAGCGGCTGATCAAACGCGACGGACTGCGGATCGCCGACGGTGTGCTCGCCGCGGTGCTGGCGCACGGCGTCTCCCTCGCCGTGGCGCTGTGGGTGGCCAAGGTGGCGCCGGTGCCGATCCAGGACGCGCTGACCAAGAACGCGCCCTCGGGCGGGCTCACCGACCCCGTGCACAACTACCTCGGCCCGGTCATCGCCTATATGACGGCGGTCGGCATGGCCCGGCGCCCGCGCTGGCGGGTGCTGCTGTGGGTGGTGCTGCTCACCGACGCGCTGTCCATCCTGGCCAGTGGCTACATGACGACGCTGGCGATCGTCCTCACCCTGCTCATCGGCTGGACCGTCGCCTACGGAACGCTCTACGCGGTCGGTTCGCCCAATGTGCGCCCCACCGGCCAGGGCCTGCTCGCCGGCCTGCGCCGGGTCGGCTTCCGGCCGGTCAGCGCACTGCACACCGAGGAGCCGGGCGTCGGTTCGGGCGAGAGCGAGCGCGGACGCCAGTACCTCGTCACGCTGGAGGACGGCGCCCCGCTGGACGTCACCATCGTCGACCGGGAGCAGCAGGCGCACGGCTTCTTCTACCGCGCCTGGCGCCGCCTCGCGCTGCGCGGCATCACCCAGCGCCGCAGCACACAGTCGTTGCGGCAGGCGCTGGAGCAGGAAGCGCTGCTGGCGTACGCGGCGATAGCTGCGGGCGCCAACGCCCCCAAGCTGATCGCCACTTCCGAGCTCGGCCCGGACGCCGTGATGCTCGTCTACGAGCACACCGGCGGGCGTCCCCTGGAGGCGCTGCCCGACTCGAGGATCACCGACGAGCTGATGTGTGCGGCCTGGCAGCAGGTGCGTGCGCTCCAGTCGCGTCGGATCGCCCACCGCCGGCTCACCGGCGAGGCGCTGCTGGTCGATCCCGAGGGGACGGTCTACCTCACCGACCTCCGGGGCGGTGAGATCGCGGCGGGCGATCTGGTGCTGCTGATGGACGTCGCCCAGCTGCTGACGACGTTCGGCCTGCGGGTGGGCGCCGACCGCGCGGTGTCCGCCGCGGTGGAGACCCTCGGGCCGGACGCGGTCGCCGACAGCCTCCCGCTGCTCCAGCCCATCGCGCTCAACCGCAGCACCCGCACTACGCTGCGACGGCTCTCCAAGGAACGGGCGGACCGGGAGCGGGAGGCGGTGCTGGCGGCCGCGCAGGCGCGCAAGGAGGCCAAGACGCACCCCGCCGAGAGCGACCCCGAGGGGCGCAAGGCGGCAAAGGCCGAACGCAACCTCCAGAAACGCCAGTTGGAGCAGGCGCTGGAGGACGCACGGGAAGAGGACCTGCTGACCCAGATCCGCGAGGAAGTGCTGCGGATCCGGCCGGAGGCGACGATAGTCCCGGCCCGGCTGGAGCGGATCAAACCGCGCACGCTGGTCACCTCCATCGCCGGCGTCTTCGCGGCGTACTTCCTCCTCACCTCCTTCGCCCACGTCAACCTGCCCGATCTGGTGGGCGACGCGCACTGGGGATGGGTGGCGGCCGCAGCCGTCTTCTCCGCGTCCAGCTATCTCGCGGCGGCGCTGAGCCTGCTCGGTTTCGTACCCGAGAAGGTGCCGTTCTGGCGGACGGTGTCGGCGCAGGTGGCGGGGTCCTTCGTCAAGCTCGTGGCACCCGCCGCCATCGGCGGTGTGGCGCTCAACACCCGCTTCCTGCAACGGGCCGGACTGCGGCCGGGGCACGCGGTGGCGAGTGTGGGGGTCTCCCAGATCTTCGTGCTGACCTGCCACATCACGCTGCTGCTGTGCTTCGGCTATCTGACCGGCAAGGAGCAGGCGGCGTCCATCCCGCCCTCTCGCACGGTGATCGCCGGGCTGTTGACGGTCGCGGTGCTGGTGCTGATCGTGACGGCGGTGCCGGCGCTGCGGAAGTTCGTGACGACACGGGTGCGTTCGCTGTTCGCGGGTGTGGTGCCGCGGATGCTCGACGTGGTCCAGCGGCCGAAGAAGCTCGCCAGCGGCATCGGCGGCATGCTGATGCTGACAGTGGTCTTCGTCGCCTGTCTCTACTCCTCGATCCAGGCGTTCGGCGGCGAGGTCAGCTTCGTCGTGGTGGCGACGGTCTTCCTCGCGGGCAACGCCCTCGGCTCGGCAGCACCCACCCCCGGCGGTCTGGGCGCGGTGGAGGGTGCGCTGTTCGCCGGTCTCACCACGATCGGCAAGCTGGACTCGGCGACCGCGCTGTCGGCCGTACTCCTCTACCGGGCCCTGACCTTCTGGCTGCCGGTGCTGCCCGGCTGGATCGCCTTCTCCCGGCTCACCACGCGCAAGGCCCTGTAACCCCGCGCCGGGCGCCGCAGAGGTACGGCGCAGGCGCGGCGAAGTCGAGCGCTCCCGCGCGTGCACCGGGGCGCGCGACACTCACCCGTACGCCCCGCGCAACGGGCGTGGGTCCCCGGCGCGTACGGAGGATGGCACTCCGCGACATTGGGGAGCTGCGATGCCATCAGCTGTCAGCAGAGGTCTGTCCGTGGCGGTCGCCACCGTGCTCGCCGCAGGGGGCGCAGCCGCCTGCAGCGGCGCCGAGAGCAGTCCGATGACCGGTACGGCCGCACAGCGGGACGCGTCCCCCGCGGCCACCGGCGCCAAGGACCTCCCCTCGAAGTTCACCGACCAGAAGCTGGACTGGAAGAAGTGTCCGGAGACCGGCGGCGACGGACTGGTCGGCGGCGAGCTGGAGCCGATGCCGAACGGCGCGCAGTGGCAGTGCGCCACCCTGAAGGCGCCGCTGGACTACGCGGACCCGGACGGCGAGACGATGGACCTGGCCCTGGTCAGGGCCCGCACCAAGGCCTCCGGCGAAGAGCGCCTGGGCTCCCTGCTGTTCAACTTCGGCGGGCCCGGCGGTTCCGGTGTCAGCACACTGCCGCCCTCCGGACCGGAGTTCGCCGAGCTGCACAAGCGGTACGACCTGGTCAGCTTCGACCCCCGCGGCGTGGGGGCCAGTTCGGGCGTGAAGTGCCTGGACGACGAGGAGCTGGACGAGTACTACCAGGAGGCCAAGACCCCCACCAACGAGAAGGAGGGCAGACAGGCCTTCCGCGACCAGGAGCGGTACGCCCGGGCGTGCGCCGAGAACAGCGGCAAGGTCCTGCCCTACGTGGGCACCGAGTACGCGGCCCGCGACATGGATCTGATGCGGCAGGTGCTCGGCGACGAGAAGCTGAACTACTTCGGCATCTCCTACGGCACCGAGCTCGGCGGCGTGTACGCGACGCTCTTCCCCGACCGCGTGGGGCGTGCGGTCTTCGACGCGGTGGTGGACCCCTCGCAGACCCCGGAGCAGAGCAACCTCGGGCAGGCGAAGGGCTTCCAGCTCGCGCTGACGAACTATCTCAAGGCCTGCGAGGAGGACGGCGAGGACGGCTGTCCCATCGCCGACAGCCCCGAGGACGGCGAACGGCGGATCAGCGAACTGCTCGAGCAGTTGGAGAAGAAGCCGCTGGAGACCGCCGACCCGGCCGGGCGGAAGCTCAACGGATCACTGGCGTCCAGCGGCATCGCGCTCGCCCTGTACTCCGACGACTTCTGGGAGGTCCTGACCGAGGGCCTGCAGACGGCCATGGACGACGGTGACGGCACCATGCTGCTTCGGCTGAGCGACCTGCTCAACGGCCGCAGCGACGACGGCAGTTACGACAACAGCCAGGCCTCGCTCACCGCGATCGCCTGCGCCGACACCAAGCCGCGGTACTCGCTGGAGGACGTGCAGGACAAGCTGCCGGAGTTCGAGAAGGCCTCACCGGTCTTCGGGACCATGACGGCGTGGAGCATGAGCGCCTGCCACGGCTGGCCGGTCAGGGGCGACAAGGACCACCCCGAGATCGACGCCGAGGGCTCGGAGAAGATCCTGCTGATCGGCGCGACCGGCGACCCGGCGACCCCGTACGAGGGCACCAGGAAGATGGCCGAGGCACTCGGTGAGGACGTCGCGGTGGAGCTGACCTTCGAGGGCGAGGGGCACGGGGCGTACAACAGCGGCGACCGCTGCGTCCAGAAGCGGGTGAACACCTATCTGCTGGAGGGCAAGCTGCCCGAGAACGGCACCACCTGCAAGGCGAGCGGGTCCGGCGGCCGGCCGTAACGACCCGAAGGGCCCGAGGAGTTGTTCACGCGCCTGATCGTCGGCAGGTCGCGGAAGAGCCGGTTCAGGCGGTTCAGGCGGTTCGGCCGCCTTCGGCGAAAGAGCGCGGGGGCGGGACACGGCAGACGCACCGTGCCCCGCCCCCGCGGCGCTCGTCTCAGTAGATCGGCTTCTCCGGCTCGATCTGGTTCACCCAGCCGATGACGCCGCCGCCGACGTGGACGGCGTCGGAGAACCCGGCGTTCTTCAGCACCGCGAGGACTTCCGCGGATCGGACACCCGTCTTGCAGTTCAAGACGATCTTCCGGTCCTGCGGCAGATCCTGGAGCGCGGTGCCCATCAGGAACTCGTTCTTCGGGATCAGCCGGGCGCCCGGGATCGAGACGATCTCGAACTCGTTCGGCTCGCGGACGTCGATCAGATCGATCTTCTCGTCGCCGTCGATCCACTCCTTGAGCTGCGCCGGAGTAATGGTGGACCCGGCCGCCGCCTCCTGCGCCTCCTCGGAGACGACACCGCAGAACGCGTCGTAGTCGATCAGCTCGGTGACGGTCGGGTTCTCGCCGCAGATCGCGCAGTCGGGGTCCTTGCGCACCTTGACCTGGCGGTAGCTCATCTCGAGGGCGTCGTAGATCATCAGACGGCCGAGCAGCGGCTCGCCGAAGCCCGCGAGCAGCTTGATCGCCTCGTTGACCTGGATCGATCCGATCGAGGCGCAGAGCACGCCGAGCACACCGCCCTCGGCGCAGGACGGCACCATGCCGGGCGGCGGGGGCTCGGGGTAGAGGCAGCGGTAGCAGGGGCCGTGCTCGCTCCAGAAGACCGACGCCTGGCCGTCGAAGCGGTAGATGGAGCCCCAGACGTACGGCTTGCCGAGCAGCACGCACGCGTCGTTCACCAGGTAGCGGGTGGCGAAGTTGTCCGTGCCGTCGACGATCAGGTCGTACTGGCTGAAGATGTCCATCACATTGGACGACTCCAGCCGCTCCTTGTGCAGATTGACCTGCACGAGCGGGTTGATGCCGAGCACCGTGTCCTTGGCCGAGTCGGCCTTGGACCGCCCGATGTCGCTCTGGCTGTGGATGATCTGGCGCTGCAGGTTCGACTCGTCGACCTCGTCGAACTCGATGATGCCCAGGGTCCCGACCCCCGCCGCGGCCAGGTACATCAGCGCGGGAGAGCCGAGACCGCCGGCGCCGACACAGAGCACCCGGGCGTTCTTCAGGCGCTTCTGACCGTCCATCCCGACATCCGGGATGATCAGGTGGCGCGAGTACCTGCGGACCTCGTCGACGGTGAGCTCGGCGGCTGGCTCGACCAGCGGTGGCAGCGACACGGAGACCTCAGCAAAGGTTGAGAGGGGACAAACGCTTGTTCTCACCGGCAACACTGCCACGCGCCGTCTCATTCCCCGGCATCAGGTCCGAGCTTCGAGACGATTTCGTCCCAGTAGCCGGGCAGCGACTCCCAGGGGTCGAGCCCCTGGTGTCGGGTGCGGTCGGTGAGGTAGACGGTGCCGGCGCCCTGCCAGCGCGCGATCCGCACCGCCTCGTCCAGATGTGTCGCCGGCACCCCGTGGACCAGGTGGCAGAAGCGGTGCGGCGGGTGGTCCGCCGTCCACTGGGCCGCCTGGGACCAGCGGTAGTCGTGCCAGGGCCCGCTGAACGTGACGAGCTGGTCCGCCAGTTCGACGTAGTCGCGGTGCGGGTGGCACTCCGGATCGAGCACCATCCGGTGCCGCACGCCGTCGCCTCCGCCCCTTCCGTCCCCTCCGTCGCCCGCCAGAGCCCGCAGCGTGGTGGTCACCCGCTCCACTCCGGCGAACCCCTCCGGATCCGCCGGGGCGCGAGCGAGATAGAAACCGTCCACGCCGTACCACTCCAGGAAGTGGTGGGCCTCGCGCAGCACTTCGCCGAAGTCCCGGGCTCCCCGGCGCAGGTCCAGCCGGCCGAGCACCTCGACGCCCGCCCTGCGCAGCGCGGCGATGGCGGAGGCGCAGTACGGGTCGGCCCGGGCCCCGGCACCGCCGGCCGCGACATGGACCGCGACCCAGTCCAACGGCACACCGGGGCGGGCCAGTTCGGCCCACTCCACCGGCGCCACCAGCGGATGCGCGTACCCCGGCACCCCCAGCCCCGGCCGGTCGGCGACGGCGCCACCGCCGCCGACCGGGGCGCTGCCGGCGGACGCACGGGCGGCGAGGAAGGCGCGCGCGGCGCTGCGGGAGGGCGGCCTCAGATACGACATGCGGCCTCCATCCAGATGTCGGCGAGCGACTCCTCCAGGCCGATCCTCGGCCGCCAGCCGAGCCGGTCGCGGGCGGTGCGGATGTCGGCCTGCTGCCAGACCCCGCAGCCGTCCGGGTACGGGGGCGCGTGGACCAGGCCGAGCTGCGGCTCGTCCAGCTCGTTGATGGCTCCGGCGAAGCCCGCCACGCGGGAGAGCAGCGACGTCGCGTCGCGCAGCCGAACGGCGCGACCGGTGCCGATGTTCACCACACCCTGGGCGGCCGAGAGCGCGGCGGCGTGCACCGCGCGGGCGACGTCGCGCACGTCCACGAAGTCACGCTGGACGGCGAGCCCGCTGAGCTTCAGCTCGAACTCGCCCTGCTGCATGGCCCGCCGCATCGACTCCGCCAGCCGACCCAGCGGAGAACCCGCAGGGGTGCCGGGGCCCGCGGGTGAGAAGACCCGCAGTACCAGCGCGTCCAGCCCGGAGCCCAGGACCAGCTCGGTGGCGGCCAGCTTGCTCACCCCGTAGGGCCCGCCGGGTCTGGGCAGGGCGTCCTCGCTGGTGGAGGAGCCCGGCTGGGACGGCCCGTACTCCGAGGCGCAGCCCACGTGCACCAGGCGCGCGGTGCAGCTGCTGCGCCGCATCGACTCGCAGACGGTCGCTGTGGCAACGGTGTTGTGCCGGGTCAGCTCCCGTGCACCGCCGCGGATCGCGCCCGCGCAGTTGATGACGACTCCGGGGTGCACCGCGTCCAGGAAGCGGGCGAGCGCACCCGGACTGCCGGTGGAGAGGTCGAACCGCACGTCGGCGTCGTCCCTCCGGCCCAGCGCCGTGAGCTGCACCGCCGGGTCGGCCAGCAGCCGGTCGGCGACGAAACGTCCGAGGAAGCCGTTGGCTCCCAGCAACAGCACCCTCATCGCACCCTCACATCCCACCGCACGGCGCCGCTCGGGCTCTGCTGACTGGTCATTTCTCGTCTCTCCTTCGTCAGGGGTCCATCAGTCGTGGGCGGGTCGGACCGTCTCGGTCGTCCGACCGCGCCGAGGTCGGTACGGGGCGCGGCGCCGGAGCCACATGCGTCCGGCTGGGCGGCGGTACGGGTACGGGCGGGCCGGTGCCGGCCGGACCTGTCCGGACCGCCGGGCACGGATCGCTCCGGGGCGCGGCGCCGGCGGGCGGCAGCGAGCCGGCCGGGTGAGGCAAGCGGGCCCGGTGACCGCCGTCCTGCGGGCGAGCTTTGCGCGGCTACCCCGGCCAGGCCCGTCGGTGCGCGCACGCACCGGTGAGCAGCCGGCCCGCGCGGATCAGCGCTCCCGTGGCCACCACCAGGCAGATCAGCGCGGGGACCGCCGCCTCGCCGTACGCGGTCGCCGGCAACTCCACCGGCGTGCCGAGCGGTTCGAGGCCGGGCAGCCGCGCGGCGAACACCAGCGTCAGCGCCAGGAGTTCCAGGGCCGCGGCGGTCGCGAGCACACGGCCCGCGACCCGGCCGAAACCGTGGGCGCAGAGCAGCAGCGCCACGAAGAGCAGCAGCCCGAGCGCGGTCACCGCACTCCACTCGGCTCCGGCGGGCCGGTGGCCGAGGAGGCCGTGCGTCAGCTGCCACAGCAGACCGACGGCCGCGGCGAACCCCAGCACCGCCAGCGCCAGCAGCGGTCGCACCGAGGCGGCGAACGCCGAGAGGCTCTCGCTCTCGGCCAGTCGCCACCGGGCTCGCAGGGCGAACCACCGGGCGAAGCCGAGGGCGGCCGCCACGGACCAGGCCAGCGTCAGCGGCACGCACCGGGAGGCGATCTCGGGGAACGCGTCCGGGCCGCCCGCCAGTGCCGCACGCAGCAGCGCGTCGCCGTAGAGCGCGTAGCACAGCAGCACTGTCGCGGCGCTCACGGCGAGCACAGAGAGCGCGGCACCGCGCAGCACGTACACCAGCGAGAGGAGTACCGCCGTGACCCCCAGCGCGGCGACGACGCCGGGTGCCGAGGAACCGGGCTGCGGGAGGGAGAGCGCCAGCACCGTGGCGGTGCACAGGGCTCCCGGCAGCAGCAGACCGGCCGCCCGCCACCGGCCGCGTGTACGGCGCCCGGCTCCCGGCGCCGTCCGCGTACGGTCCGGCGGGTGCTCGTGCCGGCTCTCGGGCCCGCGCTCGCTCTCCGGCGCGGGGCTGCGTGCGTACAACTCCTCGGCGAGGGAGAAGACGTCCCGGTGACGGAAGCGCGCGGCGCTGCGGTCGGTGAGTCCGTCGGCCTCCAGACCGACCGCGATCTCGAGCGGATCGACGGCCCGTTCGCACAGTCCTCGGTGTCTCTCCATCAGGCCGCGCACCGGGTCGACGGACCCCGCTCCCGCCCCCGCGCCGGGGCGCTCGGGCGCGGCCAACGCGCCGGTCGCCGCGGCCGGTTCGGGTGCCTGCGGTTTCTGCTGTCCGTTCATCCGGCTTCACCCCGCAGCGTGGAGCCGGCGCCCACTGCGCGCGCGAGATCGACGCCGGCCGGCGCCTGCGCCGCCCAGCTCGGGCCCTCCGCTCCGGCCGCCACCGGTGCGACCGCCCGCTGCTCGCCGTCGACCAGCCGTACGGCGAGCTGCCCGTCCGCGGTTCTGGCGAACGGTTTCACCTCACCGCCCAGCGGCTCCCTCGACCCGGCGTCCGGCTGCCGGTAGGAACGACGGGAGATGAGTTCCAGGTAGATGCCGTGGAAGGCCGCCACGTTCTGTTCCACGGTGAAGAGCTCCATCGCCCGGGCCCGCGCCGCGGCGCCCAGCCTGGCCCGGCGCTCCGGATCGGCCAGCAGCGCCAGGCACGCGTCGGCGAACGGCTCGGGGCGGCCGGGCGGCACCAGCAGACCGGTGCCGCCGATCACCTCGGCCGCCGCACCCACATCCGTGCAGACGATGGCGCGCCCGCTGAACATCGCCTCCACCAGCGCCGGGGGAAACCCCTCCACTGCACTGGATCTCACCACCACGGTGGCCCGCGCGTACGCCTCCGCCGCGGTCGGCACTCTCTCGTCTCCCAACTTCGCGAACTCCACTGCCGCTTGACCGTCCGCGGCCGGGGGAAAGAGCCGATCGGCCAGCTCCCGGCACTCGCGCGCACAACTCGGGTCCACTCCGGTACGCGTCTCCACCAGCAGCAGTCGCACCCCCGGCCGGTCCGCGCGCACCCGGGCGAAGGCGTGCAGCAGTCCGCGCACGTCCCTGGCCGGATCGCACTGTCCGACCCACACCAGTGTGGGTGCGGCCTCCTGGGCCCCGGAATCGTCGGGGACGGTCACGAAGGGGGCAGCGTCCATTCCGGAGTAGACGGTGCGCAGTCTGCCCCGCTCGGCGCCGCACCGCTCCTGCCAACCTCTCGCATGCGCGTTGCCCGGCGTGATCACCTCGGCCCGCCGGTACGCCTCGACGGCGAGCCTGCGCTGGAAGGAGCCGAGCAGCGCGCGCACTCCGGCCGCGGCACCGACACTGCCACCGGCTGCGCTGCCGACGCCGCTGATACCGCCGACCCCGCTGATACGGCTCCCGGCGACCGGGCGGCCGGCGGCACCGTCGGCAGCGACGCCCTTGCGCGTCCCGCCCCGGACACCGACCGGTCGAGCCGCGCCCGCGAACCCGGCGAGGCTCTCCAGATGGTGTTCGCGCAGCCGGACCCCGTACTCGGTGATGAGCAGCGGGGTGCCGAAGGACCGTCGGGCCAGCAGCCCGGGCAGGGCCGCGAGGCCGCCGCCCACCGCGTGGCAGAGGTCCACCCCGGCCAGTCCCGCCTCCTCCTCGGTGCGGACGTGCGCCGGCCGGTCGGCGCGCGGGCCGTACCAGTCGAGGGAGAGGGGACGCAGCGCACGTTCCAGCCGTTCCAGTACGGCGAGCAGATCGCTCACGCCGGTGGCGCGCACCACCCGCGAGGCGCTGGGGGCGTGCGCTGCCGCTTCCAGAAGCCGTACCGCCTGTTCGGAGCGGAGGGCGGCACCGAGGCCGCGGTGTTCGGCGGCGAGATCGGCGAGCCCGTAGAGCGCATCGGCGAAACGGTCCTCCTCGGACGAGGCCTCGGACGACGCCTCGTCGGCGGCTCGCCCCTCGGCGGTGCCCGGGGAGGGGGCGCAGAGCGCGTGGGCGAGCCGGGAGAAGTGTTCGGCGAACCGCTCGGCCGACTCACCGTGGTAGGCCCTGCCCCTCGACCGGTTCGCGGCCGGGGCCGGTTCGCCCCAGAGGGGGGCGGTGCGCACCCGGCGCACATGTGCGGGCAGTCCGTGGCTGCCGTACCAGCCCGCTTCCTCCTGCCGCCGCCCGCGACTGAGCGCGTACACCTCGAACTCGTGGCTGCCCAGTCCACGCACCAGCCGGTCGCACCAGAGCACCGACTCACCGCGTGCGTACGGGTAGCCACCCTCCGTCAGCAGTGCGATGCGCATGGACGTACCCCCGAATCTTTCTTCGAGACCGGCCGCGTCCGGACGAGTCGCCCGGGTGGCGTTGCGGGACGACGCTATGCGCGCTGTGCGGGGCGATGCTGGACGGTTGTCCGCCGCACCACTGGAAGGGGTGAACAAGCGTGACTATTCACCGGCGCGGACGTTCGGCGGAACCGCCCGCCGGTGTACGGCGGCACTCCCCGCCGCGCACCGTCCGCGGCCCGACTCCCGGTTACGCGTCCGGGTGCGGCCAGGCGTTGGGCCGGCACGTGCGCCCGTCGGTCGACAGGTACTTGGTCTGCTGCATCATCACGGGCGCCAGCGCGCCCTCCTTGGAGCAGCCGACGTGGTTGAAGCCGAGCCGGTGGCCGACCTCGTGGTTGATCAGCATCTGCCGGTACGCGAACATCCGGCTGTCGCCGAAGGTCTTGGCCCCGCGAGCCCAGCGGTAGGCGTTGATCATGATCCGGTCGGTCGCCGCGGAGTCGCAGGAGACGTTGTCCTCGGTGGTGTCCAGACCGGACTTCGCACACCACACCGCGGTGGTGCCGGGGCTCGCCAGCGTCACCACGAAGTCCGCCTTCCCGGAGGAGACGCGCTCGAAATCCCGCTCGCCCCCGTTGGCCCAACTCCGGTCGTCGTTGAGGGTGGTGTGCACGGCGCGGGCGAGCAGCTTCCCGTCCAGCCCGAGCCCCTTCTCCACATCGACCCGGTACCTGAACTTGGTGCCGACGCCCGGGCCCTTGTTGCCGCCCGCGATCGCGGTGAACTCGCCGCTGCCCTCGTGGTCGGGCTTCATCGGCAGCAGTGCGGCCATCTGCTGCTCGTAGCCGACCGGGCTCGGAGTGGCGCTCGGCGCCGGCTCGGAGGGGGTGGGCCGACCCTCGGAGCGCGAGGCCGAGTCCTCCGCGGGACGGTCCGAACCGTCACCGGCCGCCTGGCCCCGGGAGTCGTCGTCGCCCGAGGCCACCTGGCCGGCCACTATCACCGTGAGCACAGTCGTGATCGCCGCGGCGGCGATTCCGGTCACCGTGCGGCCGCGGCGGCCCTTGGCGAAGTCGTTCCTGGAAACCTCTGGTTCCTCTGGTTCCTCGGTGTGGCTCTGACGGGGAGGTCGGTGCGGGCCGTGCGGGCCCTCGGACTGCGCGGGTATGCCCGGGAATTCGGGCGCGTCCCCGGCGCCCCGGGACGTGGCGCCGCTCGGCGGCACCGCGGTCGGACCCGTCCCTGCGGACGCAGGACCGGAGCCGTGCGGATTCCTCCGCCGTACGGGCGCGCCGGCTGCGAAGACGTCGTCGAGAGCGCTCGTGCCACCGGCAGGGGTGTCCCCGAAGGGCCGGCGGTCGAACGCGTCCAGGTAGTCCTGACGGGGCCCGGCGGAACGCTGCGAGGGCACCGCGGGCCCAGCCGCACGAGGCGCGTCCTCCCGGTGCTGGGGATGGCCCGCGCGCGCCGGACGGCTGCGGGGATCGAAGCCGTCGAAGGAGTCGGACGCGGACCTGGAACGCTCGGGGGCTCCCGTCGCGAACGAGCGCTCCCCGGCCTGCCCCTGCGGTGCGCTGCGCGGCCTGCCCTCCGCGGCCTGCTGCGGCGCGGGTACCTGATCGGGGCCCTCGCTCACCAGGGGTATCTCCTGGGTGCGACCGAAACCTCGACGCGGGCGGCTATGGCGTCCCACGCGTCGCCTCAACTCCTGCCCGTTCCGAATCGGCCATCAACTGGCGGAAAGCTCCCGCCACCAGCTCCGGGTACTCCATCATCGCGACATGACCCGCGTCCGGCAGTGCCAGCAGACGCGAGTCACGGAACACCCTGCACGCTTTGCGCGCCATACGGAAGCCGACCAGCTTGTCGCGGCCCCCGTACACCAGGAGAGTAGGCGCCAGAACCCGTCCGGCCTGCCTCCACAGGGCGTGTTGCCCACCCAGGGTGTACGAGTCGACGACTCCACGGGCGGACGCCGCAAGGGAATCCCAGAAGTACGGGAGAAGCAACCTGCGTTGGTACTCCTCCACCGCCGCCTCGAAGTCCTCGGACGCGACCCGGCTCGGATCTCCGTAGCAGAGGCCGAGCACCGCCCTGGTGCGGTCCGCCGGTGACCAGTGGCCGGTCAGCCTGCGGAAGAGCCGCACCGTACCGGGTACGGCGAGCAGCGCGGTGGGCAGTGCGCTGCGCTGCGGTCGCAGCTCCGGAAGCGCGGGCGAAACCAGCGTCAGAGTGCGGACTAGATCGGGGCGCAGGGCTGCGACCCTGGTGGCCGCGGCGCCCCCCATCGAATTGCCGAAGAGGTGGACCGGACCTCGCCCGGCGGCGTCGAGATGTCGGATGACGGCTCTGGCATGCGCGCTGAGCCCGTAGTTGCCGTCCTGGGGCGGCGGGGAGTCGCCGAAGCCGGGCAGGTCCACCGCCTCGCCGTCGACCGTGCCGGCCAACTCGGCCATCAGCGCCGACCAGTTCTGCGACGAGCCGCCCAGGCCGTGCACGTACAGCGCCGGGGGAAGTGTGCGGTCGGCGTTCTCGCGACTGCGAACGGCCATGGTGCAGCCGGGCAGTTGGACGGTGCGCCGGGTCTCCCCGGCACGCAGTCTCGACTCGCCGCGCGACGGCAGCCCGGCGGCCGTCTCGACAGTCGGGACGGGTAGACCGGTGGAATCCATGGATCAATGTTACGGCTCGATCACTTTGGCTCGGGGGTGTCGGCGGTCACATCCCGCCCCGGCGCCCAACAAGCGGCCGAGCGCCGCCCGTTTGCCCGGAGCCCGGAAGCTGTGATCCGGACGCAGGGGCCGCCCGCGCCGACAGGTCATACGCTCGAGGGGAGACCTCGCACTCGACGAGGGTTCCGAGGAGAGGAGTCGTCATGCCGGTGGACCCAGGCAACCCCGACACCTTCGAGGATGCGGAGGGCGGTTTCGACCGCGGCGGCGGACAGGCGGGCAGCAGCACCGGCCCGGAGGTCCCGGAGGCGGACGCGGCGGAGCTCCGGGCGCAGATGCTGGAGGAGAGCGAGGCCCCGCCCTCTGGCCCGGCCCTCGGGGAGGCCGACCCCGCGGACGCCGCCGAACAGGCGCGCACGGTCGCCGACGAGGACGACGAATACCGCTGAGCCGAAACGGAATCTCACGCTCAGTGAGCGACGAGTTAACGGACAAATCCGTGCGTTTACCACAGTTCGTCAAGGTCAGCGGGAAAATTCCCTCCTCCACGCCGCGCACAGTCCGGTTACCGAAACGTACGATGGCCGACGCGGCGCGAACCAGCGCGCGGTCAGAACCAGGGAGGCAGGCGTGAGCGCCATCGAGCAAGCGGAGGCACGTCCACGAGGTACGCGCCTGCCGCGCCGGGCCCGACGCAACCAGCTGCTGGGAGCGGCCCAGGAAGTGTTCGTCGCGCACGGCTACCACGCGGCGGCCATGGACGACATCGCCGACCGGGCAGGCGTCAGCAAGCCCGTGCTCTACCAGCACTTCCCGGGCAAGCTCGACCTCTACATGGCGCTGCTCGACCAGCACTGCGAAGCGCTGATCCAGTCCGTGCGGACCGCGCTGAGCTCCACTTCGGACAACAAGCTGCGCGTGGCGGCGACGATGGAGGCCTACTTCTCCTACGTCGAGCACGAGGGCGGCGCGTTCCGGCTCGTCTTCGAGTCCGACCTGACCAACGAGCCCGCGGTGCGGGACCGGGTGGACAAGGTCAGCCTCGAGTGCGCCGAAGCCGTGTGCGAGGTCATCGCCGAGGACACCAACCGCCCCTACGACCAGTCGATGCTGCTGGCCATGGGGCTGACGGGCATGGCCCAGATCACCGCCCGCTACTGGCTGGGCTCGGGCCAGTCCATCCCCAGGAACGCCGCAGCGGAGCTCATCTCCTCGCTGGCCTGGCGCGGCATCGCGGGATTCCCGCTCCAGGACACCGAGGAGAGCGACGGCGCGCAGACCCCGCCCGAGGCGTAGCCCGACACCGGCCGGCAGCGGTCCGTGTTCGCTGCCGGCGTGGCGGCCGGGCGCTTCACGCTGTCGGAGCCGGGCTAATCTGGCCAGGTACGGCGCGGTCAACCGCGCATCCACTGACGGTCGGAGGGACTTAGCCGTGGAGGTCAAGATCGGCGTGCAGCACGCACCCCGAGAGCTCAACCTGGAGAGCAAGCAGACCGCCGAGGAGATCGAGAGCGCGGTCGCCGACGCGCTCACCGGCAAGAGCGGTCTGCTCGCCCTGGAGGACGAGAACGGCCGCAAGGTACTCGTCCCGGCGGACCGCCTGGCCTACGTCGACATCGGCGAGACCAAGGCGCGCAAGGTCGGTTTCGGCGCGGTCTGAGGCGCGGGGTGCGCCCGCCGCGGTGTGTGGAGCAGCAGGCCACACACACCGCGCAGCGCCTCTGACCGACCCGCGGGCGAAGGCGCGCGACCGACCCACCACGGCGCTCGACACGCAAGTGCGGGACGCCATGCGGCCGGTGTGAACGGCGGCCGGGAGTTGAAGCTCCCGGCCGCCGTTTCGCGTATGGGTCGGACGGGGTAGTACCGAGTCGTCCGGATTCGCGCCGCGGCCACCGGAGGTGCCGCGCGACCAGGGAGGTTCACATGCTCGGAGAGCTGTTCGGCTCCGCGCTCCTCGGACTTGTCCTCGCTCTGGCCGCACTGCACTGGCTGCCCCTGCGCTTCCCCGACCACCGGCTCGTACTGGCCACCGGCCCGGCGTCCGCCGCCGGTGGCGGGCTGATCGCGTGGGCCGTGCTCGGTTCGGGGCATCTGCTGCTGGCGCTGCTGATCGCGACGTCCGTCGCGGCCGTACTCGTCTCGCTGCTCATGGACAACGGACGGGCGCCGCGGCCCGGTCCTGCCGACCCGCGGCTCGCGACCGCCGGCAGACCCCGCTGACCCACGGGCCCGCACCCGCGGCGGGCCTCACGGGGTGGCGTCACGACCGCCGCTCCGAACTCTCCGTCACCGCTGTCCGGTTGGCGCACGGCCCTGTCGCCTCCTCGACTGGCAGCGACCCGAGCGGTCCTGCGAGGAGAGCGACGGGCCGTCCGGATCGTTCAGGCGGCCAGCCCGAGCGCGGCCATTCGCTTGGTGTGCGCCTCGGTGATCCGGGAGAACATCCGACCGACCTCGGCCAGATCGAAGCCGTCCGCGACCCCGCCGACGAGCATCGTCGACAGCGCGTCCCGGTCGGCCACCACCCGCTGGGCCTGGGAGAGAGCCTCGCCCATCAACCGTCGCGCCCACAGCGCGAGTCGGCCGCCCACCCGCGGGTCCGCCTCGATGGCGGCGCGCACCTTCTCCACCACGAAGTTCGAGTGCCCGGTGTCGTCGAGCACGTCCAGGACGAGCCGGCTGGTGTCGGCGTCCAGGCGCACGGCCACCTCGCGGTAGAAGTCCGAGGCGATGGAGTCGCCCACGTACGCCTTGATCAGGCCCTCCAGCCAGTCGGAGGGTGCGGTCTGGCGGTGGAACTCGTCGAGCGAGGCGACGAACGGCTCCATGGCGTGCGTCGGGTCCTCCTCGATGTGGGTCAGTCGCCGGCTCAGCGCGTCGAAGTGCTGGAACTCCGCCGAGGCCATGGCGACGAGCTCGGCCTTGTCGGCGAGGTTCGGCGCCAGCTTCGCGTCCTCGGCGAGCCGCTCGAAGGCGGCGAGTTCGCCGTAGGCGAGCACGCCGAGGAGGTCCACCACCGCGGCCCGGTACTGCGGGTCGGCCGCGGCCTCCTCCCAGCTCTTCGAGGCGATGGCCGTCGGGGCCTTCTCGGGGGTCTCAGACGTCTCCATGCCCGGCACAATAGCCCGCTCGGCCGGGGGTGCAGGAGGCGAGGGCCGCACTCGGGAGGGGCTCGGCGCGGTGGTGTGAGCCATTCGTCCCGGTACACCTGCACGATTTGGAGGTACAGTGATATAAGCCCGTCGATCACCGGCGGGTTCGCGCATGAACGCGGATGCCCGGTCGGTAGCACGATCGGCTCCGACCAGACCGCCCTCCCCACCTTCGAGGGACCGCTCGCGTGATATGAGCGCTTGAGCGAGAGCTAGTGGTCCTGCGCCGCGTGGCGAACACGCAGGTGCGGTACGACCCGCCTCGCCGACTTGTGTCGCGTCTCACAGAAGAGGCAAGCATCCTGTCCACCACGACTTTCCGCTCCCTCGGAATTCTCTCCGAGACGGCCGAGGCCCTTGAAGCCGTCGGCATCACCACTCCCTTCCCGATCCAGGAGCTGACGCTTCCGGTCGCCCTCGCGGGCAAGGACGTCATCGGCCAGGCGAAGACCGGCACGGGCAAGACCCTCGGTTTCGGTCTGCCGCTGCTGGAGTCCGTCGTCGTCCCCGCCGACGTCGAGGCGGGCCGGGCGCAGCCCGAGCAGCTGAGCAACGCCCCGCACGCGCTGGTCGTCGTCCCGACCCGCGAGCTGTGCCAGCAGGTCATGAACGACCTGCTCACCGCCGGCAAGGTGCGCAACGTCCGCGTCGTCTCGATCATCGGCGGCCGTCCGCACGAGGCCCAGGTCGAGGCACTCAACAAGGGCGTCGACATCGTCGTCGGCACCCCCGGCCGCCTGCTCGACCTGGCGGGTCAGCGCAAGCTCGACCTCAGCCAGATCCGCGGGCTGGTGCTGGACGAGGCCGACGAGATGCTCGACCTCGGCTTCCTGCCGGACGTCGAGAAGATCATCGAGAAGCTGCCGGTCAAGCGTCAGACGATGCTGTTCTCCGCGACGATGCCCGGCCAGGTCATCTCCCTGGCGCGGCGCTACATGTCGCAGCCCACGCACATCCGTGCGACCTCGCCGGACGACGAGGGCGCGACCGTGGCCGCGACCAAGCAGCACGTCTTCCGCGCGCACAACATGGACAAGCCGGAGATGCTCTCGCGCATCCTCCAGGCCAAGGACCGCGGTCTGGTGATGGTCTTCACCCGCACCAAGCGCACCGCGGCCGACCTGACCGAGCAGCTGACGCGCCGCGGCTTCGCGGCCGGCTCGGTCCACGGCGACCTCGGCCAGGGCGCGCGGGAGCAGGCGCTGCGCGCGTTCCGCAGCGGCAAGGTCGACGTGCTGGTGTGCACCGACGTGGCGGCGCGCGGTATCGACGTCGAGGGCGTCACCCACGTCGTCAACTACCAGACGCCGGACGACGAGAAGACCTATCTGCACCGCATCGGCCGCACCGGCCGCGCGGGTGCGACCGGCACCGCGGTCACGCTCGTCGACTGGGACGACATCCCCCGCTGGCAGCTGATCAACAAGGCGCTCGGCCTGACCCACAACGACCCGCCCGAGACCTACTCCACCTCGCCGCACCTCTACGAGGAGCTGGGCATCCCGGAGGGTACGAAGGGTGTGCTGCCGCGCGCCGAGCGGACCAGGGCCGGGCTCGCCGCGGAGGAGCTGGAAGACCTCGGCGAGCCGGGCGGCAGGGGCCGCGGTCGCAGCGCCAAGGGTGCCGCGCAGCCCAAGGAGAGCGAGCGGCCCCGCAGCCGCTCCCGCTCCCGCACCCGCCGACGCACCCGCAACGGCGAGCCCGTCAGCGGTGCGCAGGGCGAGGAGAGCAAGAGCGCTCCGGCCGCCAAGCAGAGCGCCGAGGCACCTCGCGCCGAGGGTGAGGGCGGTGCCCGCAAGCCGCGGCGTCGCCGTCGTCGCACCCGCGGCGAGGCCGGGACGCAGTCCGCAGGCTGAGGCGGGTAGCGTCGCGGCATGAGTAAGCCGCCGACGCTTGAGCTTCCCGAGGGCGCCCACGCCCGACAACTCCGTACGCCCCGCGGTGAGTTCGCGGCCCACGAGGCCGGCGAACCCACCCGGGGCACGGTTTTGCTCGTACCGGGTTTCACGGGCAGCAAGGAAGACTTCATCACGCTGCTGACGCCGGTGGCGGAGGCCGGGTACCGCGTGGTCGCGGTCGACGGCCGCGGCCAGTACGAAAGTGCGGGCCCCCAGGAGGCTTCCGGGTACGCGCAGCCGGAGTTGGCCGCGGATGTGTCGGCCCAGTGCGACGCGCTCGGCGGCGGGGTGCATCTGCTCGGACACTCACTCGGCGGACTGATCTGCCGGGCCGCCGTGCTCGCCGAGCCGAAGGCGTTCCGTTCCTTCACGGTGATGAGCAGCGGACCGGCCTCCGTCGGTGACCAGCAGCAGGAGCGGCTCAAGCTGCTGCTCGGGGCCCTCCCGGTGCTGGACATGGCCGCCATCTGGCAGGCGATGCGCGATCTGGACCCGCCGGAGGCGGCGGACGCGCAGACCCCGCAGGCGGTGCGGGACTTCCTCCGGCGGCGCTGGATGGCCACCGACCCCCGCCAACTGATCGCGGGCGCGGAGCAGTTGCTCTCCGAGCCGGACCGGGTGGACGAACTTGCCGCGCTGGACCTCCCGTACCACGTGCTCTCCGGTGAACGGGACTACGCGTGGCCGGTGGAGCTGATGGACGACATGGCGCACCGGCTCGGCGCACGGCGTTCGCTGATCCCGGGAGCGGAGCACTCGCCGGCGGTGGAGAACCCCGCAGCCACCGCACAGGCGCTGCTCGCCTTCTGGCAGCAGCACTGACACGTCGTCGCCCGGTCCTCGCCGTCGCGGGGCCGGGCGGCATTGTCGGGGCACGGACGCCGGGACGGGCCGCGAGCGCCGGGCCGGCCGGGATCAACCGCCCCTGATGAACTGGGTGACGCCGTTGGCGATCTGCTGGACCGCGATCGCCGAGAGCAGCATGCCGGAGAGCCGGGTGACCAGTACGACGCCGCCCTCCTTGATCACGCGCACGATCGCCAGGGAGAACCGCATCGTCAGCCACAGCACCAGGTGGATCGCGCCGATCGCGCACCACACGGCCGCGTTGCCGGCCAGGTCGTCGGCCTTCTCCACCGCGAGGATCACCGCGACGATCGCACCGGGGCCGGCGAGCAGCGGCATGCCGAGCGGTACGAGCGCGGCGTTGACCTCCTTGGTCTGCTTCGGCTCGTCGGTCTTGCCGGTCAGCAGGTCCAGGGCGACCAGCAGGAGCAGCAGCCCGCCGGCGACCATCAGCGCGGGCATCGAGACATGGAGATAGTCCAGGATCTGCTTGCCCACGAGGCCGAACAGCGTGATGACGCCGCAGGCGACCAGAGCCGCCTGCCAGGCCATCCGCCGCTGCACCTTCACCGGTCGCCCGGAGGAGAGCGCGAGGAAGATCGGCGTGATGCCGGGCGGATCCATGATCACGAAGAGCGTCAGAAAGAGTGAGCCGAAGACGGCGGCGTCGAACACGGTGGGGCCTCGAATGGGTGCGAACGGTTTGGGAGTGAGTGCGACAGCGCGCGCAGCGAACAGCCCGACGTCCTCGGCAGACGCGCTGCGGTCACCGGACGCGGTCGGCGCGGGAACGGGCGCGCAAGGACGGGCGCGAACCGCCGGGCAGTGCGCGAGAGGTGCCGGGCCGCGGCACGGGAGCGGTGGTTCAGCCGGTCAGCGGCGCGGCGCCTGAGCCGCGGTCGGCGATCTGGACGTACACATCGGGCTCTGTGGTGTGCTCGCCGAGCTGGCAGGCTTTCCGAGCGCCGTGGTAGTCGCTGGAGCCGGTGGTGAGCAGGCCGAGTTCGCCGGCGAGCCCGCGCAGTCTGGCTCTGACGTCCCGATCCTGCTCCGGGTGGTCCACCTCGATGCCGTCCAGTCCTGCCTCGGCCAGCTCCGCGATGGCGCTCTCCGGCACGCACTGCCCGCGTTTCGCCGCGAGGGGATGTGCGAAGACCGATACGCCGCCGGCGGCTCTGATCATGCGGACCGCACGGAAGGGGTCCAGCTCGTGTTTCTCCACGTAGGCCCGCCCGTCACCGCCGATCCACTCCGAAGTGAAGGCGTCCGAGACGGAGTTCACCACGCCGCTCTCCACCATGGCGGTGGCGATGTGCGGCCGTCCGATGCTGCCGTCCCCCGCGATCTCCAGCACCCGGTTCCAGGTGATCGGCACGCCGAGCTGTCGCAGTCTGTCGACGATGCCCCGGGCGCGCGGAACCCGGTCGTCCCGCAACAGATCGCGTTCGCGGGCGAGTTCGGGCTCGGCTGGGTCGAAGAGGTAGCCGAGCAGATGCAGACTCACACCGTTCAGCCGGCAGGAGAACTCGGTTCCGGTGACCAGCGTCAGCCCGGACGGCAGTGCCTCCGCGGCCTCCCGGTGGCCGGCGACGGTGTCGTGGTCGGTGAGCGCGACGACGTCCAGACCGCGTGCGGCGGCGTTGCGCACCAGCTCGGCGGGGGTGTCCGTACCGTCCGAAGCGGTGGAGTGCGTGTGCAGATCGATGCGCACAGCGGCTCCCGGTGTTCGGCGGACAGGACGACAGCGATTCTATCGAGGCGGCGACCGGTGCCGGGCCGGGTTCGGCGTGAGGCCGGACACGGTCCGGCGGCGTGCCCGCGGCCGGCGGGCGGGACGTCGGGACGTTCGGACGGACGCGGCGACCTCGCGGAGCCTGCGGAGCCCTGCCGACGTGCCGAACGGACGCGCCGTATCGCAGACGCGCCGGCGGTCTACGAGCCGGCGTTGGTACGAGCCGTCGTTGGCACGTCGTCGGAGGGGCGTCCGGGCGGACGGCCGGGAGATCAGTCGAGCAGTCGGGGCGAGAGTGCGCCGCAGGGCAGCAGGTCGACCTCGGCACCGGCGTCGCGCAGATCGGTCAGTATCAGATCGTCGTAGAGGACCATCCCGGACTCCATCGGCCACACGACCGCCCACAACCACAGTCCGCGGGCCTCTCCGGCGAAGACCGCGCGGTCCTCGGGCGCTCCGTGGACCTGCCACAGCGGGGTCGGGCGTCCGGCCGCGAAAACCTTCGTGCGGGGCGCCTCGCCCATCGCCAGCGCAGGGCCGGGGTCGGGTCCCGGGATGCCGGCGTACCGCGCGCCCAGGCCGACGCCCAGTTCCTCGGCGATCAGCAGCAACTCCCCCGGCCCGCCCAGCGGTCCGGGTCCCGAACAGGCGACCGCGGTGGCTCGGCCCCCGCTGCGGTCGTCGCCCGCCGACGCCACTCCCGTGTAGAGCCAGCCGAGCGGCAGCGGCCACGGCATCCAGACCGGAACCCGGGTGCGGCTGACCACCACGCCGAGCGCTTCCACGCTTGGCGGGACCACTGGTTGCAACGGATGCACGGTGCCGTGCTCGTCGCACTGCCAGGAGTCGTCAAAAAGGCCGGGCGCCCTGACCCGACCACCGCATTTCGGGCAACTCGGTTCGCCCCTCATGGGGCCTTACGGTCCTATCCCCGGGGCCCTTCGTCAAGGACGGTCACCCGGTCAGTGGTACCGACCGGCGCGCCGGATCGCGCAGATCCGTGCCCTCGGCGAGCCAGCGCTCCTCCAGCGCCTGGGCACCGTGAACCCGCTTCCACGCCGCCTCGTTGGGCGTCATCGGGAGCAACGGCAGAAAACGCACCGGATCGTGTGGTTCTTCCAGCTCCAAGTCCGTTACCAGGCCACCCGATTCGGCGACCAGCACCGAGGTGAACGGAGCGCCGGGCCACAGCGGCTCACCCACGTCCAGCGAGGCTCCCGGCGCCACGACGACGCCCTCCACCTGCGGAGAGGCGGCCAACACCGCAAGCGGTCGGAGCAGTTTGTCGGTGTCGGGAACGTCCTCGGAGGTGGCGGATCGCGCACCGGACCGGCTCAGGGGGCGTACGGAGAGCAGCAGTTCGGCGCGTGGCCCGCGGTCCGGATCGGCGAGCGCCGCGGTCGGATCGGTCATCGGCGCTCCCGACATGCCGAGGGTGGCGTACCGCAGCACGGGTCCCTCGGCGCTGTCGGCGGTGAACCGCAGCACCTCGATCCGCTCGGTGCCGAGGAAGGTCACCGCAGCACGTGCGTCGGGCTCCCCCAGCTCGCTGACCAGCCGGGCTTCCACCAGTTCGAGAACGCGATTCATACGGCGAGTTTATGGCGTGCAGGCCGGGCCGGTGGAGGCGGCAACGGGCTGGTATGGATTGAGCAAAGAGCCGCCCGAGAGCAGGCCGGATGCGGCTTTCGGGCCCCTGTGCCAGTGTTACCGTTGAGCGTCCGTCAGGCATTGCTGATCTTCCCCGAGAGGGGACTGGCCGGAGGAGGTGGGGCTCTCGTGGATCTTCCCAGTCGACCATCCGGCAGCAGCCACTCTCCCGATCCGGCAGCGTCCTGACTCGCTCGGCAACGCCCGGAGAATCCGGTCCGATGGTGCACACCACGACCTCTCGGCGACTTACCGCAGCTACGTTCCGCGTCTGTTTTCCACTCGCGCTTTCGTCGTAGCCCTGCGGGCCGCTCCCTGAAACGGGACCGGCCAAGCCCCGCGGACCCGGCATTCCCCCGCACGCCCTGCGCACTCCTCGCCGCTGACGGTCCACACCGCCACCGTCCTCCCGCGCCCCGCGAAGGAGTTCCGCATGTCGATGATCCGTGAACTGCGTTCTGTCGTCCGTCCCTCGTTGCGGCGCGAGCGTCGGACACCGCACGAGAGGCCGCTCGGTTCCACCGTCGCGCTGCCGAGCGCGGTGGTGGACTGCGCCGTGTACCGCGAGGGGCGGCGGGTCGCGGAGTGCCTGCGTCCGGAGGAGGCGCTGCGGCAGGTGCGCCGGGGCACCGGGGAGTTCGTCTGGATCGGGCTGCACGAACCGACGGAGGCCGAGTTCGCCGGAATCGCCGCCGAGTTCGGCCTGCACCCGCTGGCGGTGGAGGACGCGGTGCAGGCCCACCAGCGGCCCAAGCTGGAGCGGTACGACGACTCGGTCTTCACCGTCTTCAAGACGGTCCACTACGTGAATCGCGCGCTCACCGCCGGCGCGGTCGAGCAGGAGCGCGCCGCCGCGCAGGTGGTGGAGACGGGCGAGGTCGCCTGCTTCACGGGGCTCGACTACATCATCACCGTGCGGCACGGCGTGCAGGGCTCGCTGCGGGCGCTCCGACACCGGCTGGAGCAGGACAGCGAGCGCCTCGCGGCAGGACCGAGCGCGGTGCTGCACGCGATCGCCGACCAGGTGGTGGACGGTTACCTCGCGGTGGCGGCAGCCGTCCAAGAGGACATCGACGAGGTGGAGATCGACGTCTTCTCGCAGTCGGGCGCGGCCGGGCGTCGCGGCGGTGACGCGGGCCGCATCTACCAGCTCAAGCGCGAGGTGCTGGAGTTCAAGCGCGCCGTCTCCCCACTGCTGCGGCCCATGCGTCAGCTCAGCGAGCGGCCGATGACAATGATCGAGCCGGACATCCAGAAGTACTTCCGCGATGTGGCCGACCATCTGGCCAGGGTGAACGAGCAGGTGCTCTCCTTCGACGACCTGCTCAACTCCATTCTCCAGGCCAACCTGGCGCAGGCCACGGTCGCGCAGAACGAGGACATGCGCAAGATCACCGCCTGGGCCGCGATCTTCGCCGTACCGACGATGATCGCCGGGGTGTACGGCATGAACTTCGAGGTCATGCCGGAGACGGAGTGGACGTACGGATATCCGATGGTGATGGCGTTCATCTGCGCCGCGTGCTTCGCCATTCACCGGGGCTTCAGGCGCAACGGCTGGCTCTGATCCGCTTCCGGTCCTCGCCAAGTGCACGACCGGGGAGCGGAGTCGGCTGCGGGTCGATGTGCGGATCGGTGTGAAGTCGGGGTGCGGAGTCCGGGGTGCGGAGGTGTGTGCGCGTCCGGTGCGCGGGCCGCGCGCTGCGCTGCCGGCTCCCCGCAGCGGACGGAACCGCCTCCGCCTTCGGATGTTCGGGCCCCGCGATAGGGTCGGCGCATGACCGAGACCGCTGATCAGCCACTCCTCTCGCGGGCACTGATCGAGGAGACGGCCAAGAAGTCCGGGCTGCTCTGGGTGCGCGGGCCCTACGGCCCTTCGCGCGCGCTGTGGCACGTGTGGCACGAGGGTGCGGTGTGCCTGGTGACGGGCCCGGGCGAACAGCCGGTCGACGGGCTGGGGCTGACGGAGGGCAACACCGCCACGGTGACGGCGCGCAGCAAGGACAAGGGCGGCCGGCTGGTCGCCTGGCCGGCTCGCGTCACGGAGCTGGCGCCCCGCTCGCCGGAGTGGGAAGCGGCGGTGACCGAGCTGAAGGGCAAGCGGCTCAACGCCCCCGACTCGGAGAATCTGACCGCTCGTTGGGCCTCCGAATGCCGGGTGCTCCGGCTGGAGCCCGCGGGCGAGCCGACGCAGCGTCCCGGTGCGATGCCGGACGGCTCCACCGCGGCCGTACCGCTCCCGACCCCGGCCACCACCCGGAACCCGGCGCCGGCCGGGTTGCCGAAGCTGCTCTTCCGCCGCCGGCGGAAGTAGGCCCGGACGACCGCGAGTTCCCGGAGTTCGCGCCCCGCCGCCGTACGGCCCGATCAGCGGAAAGCCCGTCCGCGGTGGGCGGCTCGTCCCGGTGGCAGCTTCGTTCGCGCCCCGCCGCCGTACGCGCCGACGGGCGCGGAGGTCGACAGCCGCTGTGCGCCGCAGTGAGACGCGCGCCGGGTCCGCCGGGCCCAACTCCCCTACGAGCACGCGCAGTTGCGTTCAGCCGCCGCTGAGACCGCTTCCCGCGCCCGGCTCGCCGTGGTCGACGGTCTGCTCCTTCTTCGGCTTGCGCAGGGTGAAGTCCTTGCCCCACTCGGCCATCTCCACCACACCGGCCCCGCCACCGCGCTCCAGACGCAGCGGGTAGGGCTTGCCGACCAGCGCCACGTCCAGGGTTCCGCCACCACCCTCACCGGCCATGACCTGCACGGTGCGTACGCCGCCGATCTCGTTGCGCTCCCCGACCTCGCGCTCGCCGTCCAGGCTCAACAGCCCCTCCAGCAGCACCTTCATATCGGTGAAGGCGCTCAGCTGCTTGTACGAGGGGTCCTCGGAGTGGACGCGTACGTACTTGCCCTCCAGCTTGCCGGCGGCCTGCTTGTCGGCAGCGCTCTGCTTGCCGCCCTTGCCGTCGTGGGCCCAGAAGTCGGCGTCCGCCTTGAGGTAGAGCGATTCGGCGAGCCGCAGCAGCTCGAAGCGCGGCCCGTCCTTGGCGGAGACCTCGCCGACGCCGCCGTTCTCCTTCAGCCGCATGTCGATCCGGTACGAGCTGCCCTTGCTGACCACCGTGCCCGACAGCCGCACCGCGTCGGCGCTCTCGGCGCTCTTGCGGGCCTTGGCCTCGATCTGCTTGGCGGTGAGTTTGCCCACTCCGTTGGTGCCCTCGTCGGGGTCCTGCTCCTCGCCACAGCCGGTCATCGCACCGGTGAGGAGCACCAGCCCCAGAGCGATCGCCGAGCGGCACACGGCTCGAGAGGGAGGTACTCGCTCGGAGTGTGCGCTCACAGACGTTCGTCCTCCCGGGTCCCACGGTTGTCGGAGCAGACGGCACCTTACCTTTTCGCGCCCGGGGACCATTCAGTGGAACCCCCGGGGCGCCGTACCATCGACGTATGGCTACCGACACGTACGGGCCCGCGTCCGGCGAATCACTCCCCACCGAGGACTCGGTGCGCGCCGCGCTGGCGACGGTGAACGACCCGGAGATCAACCGGCCCCTGACCGAGCTGGGCATGATCAAATCGGTCGGCATCACCGCCGGCGGCGCCGTCGCTGTGGAGGTCTTCCTCACGGTCTCCGGCTGCCCGATGCGCGAGACCATCACCTCCCGCGTCACCGAGGCCGTCGAACGCGTCGAAGGCGTCACCGCGGTCACCGTCACGCTCGACGTGATGAGCGACGAGCAGCGGCGCGAGCTCGCCGACACCCTGCGCGGCGGCAAGACCGAGCGCGAGGTGCCCTTCGCCCAGCCCAACTCCCTGACGCGGGTGTACTGCGTGGCCTCCGGCAAGGGCGGCGTCGGCAAGTCCTCGGTGACGGTCAACCTCGCCGCGGCGATGGCCGACGACGGGCTCAAGGTCGGTGTCGTCGACGCCGACATCTACGGCCACTCGGTGCCCCGGATGCTCGGCGCGGAAGGCCGCCCGACCCAGGTCGAGGACATGATCATGCCGCCGTCGGCGAACGGCGTGAAGGTCATCTCCATCGGGATGTTCACCCCGGGCAACGCCCCGGTCGTCTGGCGCGGCCCGATGCTGCACCGCGCACTGCAGCAGTTCCTCGCGGACGTCTACTGGGGCGACCTGGACGTGCTGCTGCTGGACCTTCCCCCCGGCACCGGTGACATCGCCATCTCCGTCGCCCAGTTGATCCCCAACGCGGAGATCCTGGTCGTCACGACGCCGCAGCAGGCCGCGGCCGAGGTCGCCGAGCGCGCGGGCTCCATCGCCGTGCAGACGCACCAGAAGATCGTCGGCGTCGTGGAGAACATGTCCGGGCTGCCCTGCCCGCACTGCGACGAGATGGTCGACGTGTTCGGCAGCGGCGGCGGTCAGCGGGTCGCGGACGGCCTGACCCAGACCACCGGCGCTCAGGTGCCGCTGCTCGGCTCGGTGCCGATCGACGTCCGGCTACGCGAGGGCGGCGACGACGGGCGGCCGGTCGTGCTGACCGACCCCGACTCCCCCGCCGGTTCCTCGCTGCGCGCGATCGCGGGCAAGCTCGGCGGCCGTCAGCGCGGACTGTCCGGGATGTCGTTGGGGCTGACCCCGAGCAACAAGTTCTGATCCCGCCGCCCACTGCGGGCGGTGGCATGAGTGGGGCGGACCACCGCGCGGTGGTCCGCCCCACTCATGCCCGCGGCGCCTGCGCGGTCGACGCCGGCGCCGCCTGCCCGATCCGCCTCAACCGCTGTACGCCGTCAGGTCCTTGACCGCGCTGAATCCCAGCCCGTACGCGCTCAGGCCGCGGCCGTACGCGCCGAGGTGCACACTGTCGCCTGCCGTGCCGGCCAGCACCCAGCCGTAGTCGGACTCGCGGTAGTGGAAGTCCGCGGGCACGCCGTCGACCGGCAGGGACAGGGTGCTCCAGCCCTCACCGCCGAGGTTGTCCGCGAGGTCCCAGGCGATGTCGGTCTGCTGGTCGAGCCAGGCCTGGCGCAGCGCACGCTCCATGTGGGTCGGCCAGGTGCAGGAGAGCAACCCGGAGCCGGCGAGCCAGGCCGCCGACGCCCCGCTCGTCGCGTCCAGCACACCCGTACCGTCGGCGCTGGCCCGCACCGGCCGGGTGGCCACGGTGACGACCACGGCGAAGCGCTGCACCGCGGGGTTGGTCTCGAAGCGCAGGGAGGGCTCCTCGCCGTGCCCCATGGCTCCGTGCTCCACGGTGCCGTCGAGGCCCGTACGGACCTGCCCCACCCAGCGACGACCGCTGAACGCCTCGTCCAGTCCGTACCAGGGGAACTGCGCCGCCTCCGCCAGCGCCGTCAACTCTGCGGTATCCGCTCTCCGCTGCGGAGCGGACGGACCGCCGGCGCGCCCAGGCGCTGTGGCCCGACTCGTTGTCTCCATCTGCGCGAAGCCTCCTTGTACCCCGTTTGTCATGGTCGTCATGCTCCCCGTTCGCCCCTCCGCTCGGAGCTGCCGCTCAACTGCTGCGGCGTGACGCTCCGTTGCACGGACAGGCTCCTGGGACCGACCCCGGACACAGGGAGGATAGCCACCTTCACGGCTCTCGGCGGGCATGACGGACATCACACCGCTTGCTTCGGCATACCGGCAACAGGGGGCGAAGAGGGCTCCGTCACCCCCGCGGAGCAGCAGAAAGCTCAGGTCGCGTCGGGGTCGAAAACCGGTGGAGTACCGGCAGCAGAGCCATTGACAGGCTTGGAGAGGTCAGGAGACTTTGTGAGGTTGGGCGTCTTGGCCGTCTCGGCCGCCTGCTCGCTCTCCGGCTTGCGCAGCAGCTCCGGCGGACCGTCCGAACCTCCGCCGTTCTTGTAGATGTTGACGGCGTCGCTGACCTCGTTCAGCTCTTTGCGCAGGTCCAGGCTCTCGCGCAGCTCCTTGATGCCCAGATCGTCGTTCTCCATCAGATGCTTCTGCGCGAACCGCTTGGGGTGCAGATCTTGGAACTCGAAGTCCTTGAACTCCGGACCCATTTCCTTGCGGATGTCGTCCCGCGCGGTGTCCGAGAAGCTACGCACCTTGCGGATGAAGCCCACGATGTCCTGAATGAGCTTGGGTAGCTTCTCGGGTCCGAAGAGCAGCATGCCCAGGATGATGAGCACCACCACTTCCATCGCCCCGATGTCGAAGATCACGGTGCCACTCCCTCAGAAGTTCCCTGCCTCCGGCCTGCGGAGGTCCACGGCGCCACGGTACCCGGCACTGGTGTGCGAGCGGGAGGGAGCGGGTCGAGTTCGACCCGGGCACAGCCGGCTGTCACCCGCTGCTCCCCGAACCGAGCGTCAACTTCACGCTGCGTTCCTTGCCCCCGCGCTCCACCGTCAGCTCCAGCTCGTCGCCGGGCTTGTGGCTGCGGATCTTGACGATCAACTCCTCGCCGCTGCGCACCCGGGCGCCGTCCACCGCGGTGATGAGATCGCCCTCCTTCATCCCCGCGTCGTCGGCCGGCCCGCCGGGCACCACGCCGGGCTGGTCGCCCTCGCCGCCACCGACTCTGGCGCCCTCCTCGGACTGGTCGGCGATGTCGACGCTGACACCGATCACCGGATGGGTGGCCCTGCCGTCGTTGATCAGCTCCTCGGCCACTCGCTTGGCCTGGTTGACCGGGATCGCGAAGCCGAGACCGACCGAACCGCCGCGCTGCTCGTCCGCACCGCCGCCACCGCCCTCGCCGCTGCGAATGGCGGTGTTGACCCCGACCACCCGACCTCTGGTGTCGACCAGCGGGCCGCCGGAGTTGCCCGGGTTGATGGGCGCGTCGGTCTGGAGCGCGTTGACATAGCTGATGTCCGTGCCGTCGCCCCGGCCGCCCGCGGTCACCGGACGCTCCTTGGCGCTGATGATGCCCGTGGTGACCGTGCCGGCCAGGTCGAACGGCGAGCCGATCGCCACCACCGGGTCGCCCACCTGCACGGACTCGGAGTTGCCCAGCGGAAGCGGACGCAGCCCGTCGACCCTGTCGACCTTCACCACCGCCAGGTCGTAGCCGCCGTCGCCGCCGACGAGTCGGCCGCGCACCGTCTCGCCGCCGTTGAAGGTCACCCCGATACGGCCGCCCTGGGCTGCGGAGCGCACCACATGGTGGTTGGTGAGGATGTGGCCCTTGTCGTCGAGGACGAAGCCGGTGCCCGTCGACTGCCCCGAACCGCCGCGAACGTGCAGGGTGACCACGCCGGGCAGCGTGGAGGCGGCGATACCGGCGACGCTGTCCTTGGGCCGGTCGCCCCCCTCACCGGCCGGCTGGGAGAGCGAGACACGGCCGAAACCGCCGTTGCGCTCGACATACATGCCGACCGCACCGCCGACCGCACCCGCCAGCAGGGCGACCAGCAGCGCGCCGACCAGCAGCGTGCGACCGCGGGGACCGCGGCCGTCACCGGAGCCGGTGGGCGGCGTCGGCCCCTCGCCGGGCCCGCCGGGAACGGCCCACGGGTCGTACCGGTGCTGCCCGCCGCCGGTGTGGGAGGCGTGTGAGGCATCGCCGGGCGAGTGCTTCCCGGGGTGCTGCGGGGTGTGTGCCACCGCGGCGACGCCGGTGCCGTGGGCGGGAGTGCCCGGCACGGGCGGTGCAGGCGGTACGCCGGTCCCGTGGGCCGGGGTGCCCGGGTGCGGGTGGGCGCCGGGCGCCGGAGTCCCGTGGGACGGAGTGCCGCCGGGCACGCCGTGGGCGGGTGTGCCGTGCGGTGGAACAGCCGTGCCGTGGGCGGGAGTCGGCGGCACGTGGGCACCCACCGTGTGCACACCGCCCGGAGGTGTGGAGCCGGGCGGGGGCACCGGGACACCGTGTGCGGGCGTCGGCTGCGCCCTGGGGTGCTGCACGGGCGGGGCGAGCGCCCACGGACCGGGACCGCCGTACGGGGGTGTGCCGTACGGGTCCTCGGGGTGCAGCGGAGTGGCAGCGGCCGGCACCCGGCTCTGCCCGGACCCCGTCCCCTGCGGCGGCACTTCTTCCGGCTCGGCGGGGGCGCCCGGCACATCGCGTGCCGACACCTCGCCGGTGGCACCGACGATCACGTCGTCGGAACCGGCGTTGCGACGCGGCCTGTTCCACCATTTCGGCCTCGGCTCGGAGCCGCTCGACTCATCCATGCTTTTCCCACACCTCACGCGTTCACCCGGGAGCCCTCCCGGGCACTGCCACTGACGAATTGAACCAGGCGCGCGAGGCGCCGCGCAGGCAACCGTCCGCCCCTGGACAACTCGGCGCCCGGGCGGCGGAGGTCAGGGGTGGGAGGCCGGCGGAGCACCCGAGCCGTCGGCGAGCGAACCGGGCGGCTGCGGGCCGGCCGGAGAACCGTTTGCGCTCGGCATCGCGTACGGTCTCGCTCCCGAACGCCCGCTGGCAGCGCCGTCGGTGGTCACCGGCACACCGCGATGTGCGACAGCCAGGGCCAGCGGGGGCGAGAGGAGCGGCAGGGATGCCCGGCCTGCGGCCAGCGGCCCGAGGCCCGGCGCGTATATCTCCTGGCCGCGGGAGCCGGCGGCCCACCCGGCCTGCTCCCTGAGCGCAGTCAGCGGACTGCTGTGCGTGGTGGGCTGTGCGTACGGGCCCGCTGCCCGCTCGGTCACGCCCGACTCGCCCCGCCGCTCGCCGCGCTCGACACCGGCCGCGGGGACCCTCGCGGGGGCGGCCGTCGTCGGGCTACCCGAAGCGCCCTGCCCGGAACTCACCACACCGCCCAGGGCGACTGCGGCTAGCGAGACCGCTCCTGCCGCAGCGAAGGCGAACCGGCGGCCCCGTGCCGTCCGCTCCGCCTCGGAGGGGCGATGGGTGCGGAAACCACGGGGGGAGTCGAGGACACCACCGCCGGAGAGCGCGCTGTGGTGGCCCGCTCCCGGGGTCAGGGGGTAGTGGATGCTCAGCCCGCCCGAGGCGCCCGGGCCGAAGTAGTCGACCGGCCCCTCCCGGCCCGCGCCCGGAAGGCCTTGGAGTCTGGCCAGCAGCCCGTCCGACAGGGGCGGCGGTGCACTGCCCGCGCAGACGCTCTTGACCCTGCGCTGCGCGTCGGCCTCGGCCTTGCAGTCGGGGCAGGTCGCCAGATGGGCGAGCACGCGTTCTCGGGGCTCGTCCGACAACTCGCCGTCGATCAGCGCCGCGAGCCGGTCTCCGAGGTGCAGCTCCACCGGTGTCGGCTCAGCTGAACCGCTCACCGCGCACCACCTTCCGCCAGGGGTGCGTCGACGGCTCCGACGGGCACCGGCTGCTCGACCACCGGGAGTTCGGACCTGCGGGCGGGCGAGCGGTGCTTGAGCGACTTGCGCAGCTGCGACCTGCCCCGGTGGATCCGGCTGCGCACCGTGCCGAGCTTGACCCCGAGAGTCGTGGCGATCTCCTCGTAGGAGAGGCCCTCGATGTCGCAGAGCACCACCGCCGCGCGGAACTCCGGCGCGAGGGTGTCCAGCGCGTGCTGGACGTCCGCGTCGAAGTGGGTGTCGTTGAAGTGCTGTTGAGGAGAGGGCTCGCGGCTGGGGAGGCGCTCGGCGGCGTCGTCGGCCAGCGCGTCGAAGCGGATCCGCTGCTTGCGGCGGACCATGTCCAGGAAGAGGTTGGTGGTGATCCGGTGCAGCCAGCCCTCGAAGGTGCCCGGCGTGTAGGTCGACAGGGACCGGAAGACACGGACGAAGACCTCCTGAGTGAGGTCCTCGGCGTCGTGCTGGTTTCCGGTGAGGCGGTAGGCCAGGCGGTACACCCGTGCGCTGTGCGTGCTGACGATCTCCTCCCACGAGGGAGGCGTCCACGTCTGACTCTCCGCGTCTTCGGCGAACACCGCTGTCGCGGGCGCCTTGGCGGACGCGGAAGTAGTGGCGGGACTGCGGTCAGCGTTGTCGGTCACAGATGTTGGCTTGCCGGAACACCAGCGGGGAAGCCGAAGCGCCCGCCGATCACCGGCCGAAGCCGCACCTCCCCTGTCGGCTCTGGTGGTGTCCAGTGGAGCACTCACCTTAGCCATCTGCCCCGTTAGCTCCGGATAAGCATTTTCGGACGGCTTGTGCACCGACCTCCTGTGCCCCAGTCCCATTCACGGACCCCCGTCACAACTGGCGCGTGCGCCACGCCTCGGTCACCTGATGGTTTCAACGCGCGATCCCGTATCCAGGTTCCCGGGGCCAGCGGATACAGTCACGTTGACGCACGTAGACCACGCAGACCTGGTCCACGGGGACAGGAGACGGACCATTACCGGCAACCGGCAGACGAGTTGGGCGTTCGCCGAAGCGTACGGCGTCGACCACGTCGACACTGCTGCGGACGCCGCACTCAGCTGGGCGCACAGCCGGGCCCGCGAAGCGGGACTGCGACCGGTGTCGGACGGTACGGGCTCGGCACTGCGGCTCCTCGCCGCGGCCACCGACGCCAAGGCCGTCGTGGAGATCGGCACCGGCACCGGCGTCTCCGGCATCCACCTGCTGCACGGTATGCGCCCCGACGGCGTGCTGACCACCGTGGACGTCGAGCCCGAGCGCCAGCAGTTCGCCCGCCAGGCCTTCCGCGCCGCCGGTTTCGCCGGCAATCGCGCGCGGTTGATCGCGGGGCACTCGCTGGACGTGCTCCCCCGCCTCGCCGACGGCGCCTACGACCTCGTCTTCTGCGACGCCGACCTCCAGGAAACTCTGGAGTACCTCGCCGAATCGCTGCGCCTGCTCCGCGCGGGCGGCCTGGTCTGCTTCGAGGGGGTCTTCGCGGACGGCCGCACGGTCGACTCCTCCGCCCAGACCGAGGACGTGCTCAAGGTCCGCGAACTGCTGCGCACGGTGCGGGACAGCGAGGAGCTGCTGCCGACGCTGCTCCCGGTGGGCGACGGGTTGCTCTGCGCGATCAAACGCACCCGCTGACAGCGCCGCGCAGCACGGCCACGCGAGCCCGTCCCGAACCCCGAACCCTTTCCGCCGCGCCCGATCGCCCACCGCGGACGCCGGCCCGGGGACGACGAGGCCCCCGGTACGGCGTCAACCGTCCCGGGGGCTCTCGTGGAAATCACCACAAGGTGCGTCGGCCGACCGCTAGCCGGTGACCTTCTTCAGTTCCTCACCCAGTGCGACCGCTTCATCCGGGGTCAGCTCGACGACGAGTCGTCCACCGCCTTCGAGCGGAACGCGCATGATGATGCCCCGCCCCTCCTTGGTCACCTCTAGCGGACCATCGCCCGTCCGCGGCTTCATGGCCGCCATGCTCGTTCCCCTTCCTGAAACCAGCTCGAACCAGCTCGTCGCAGGCGACAACCCAGATGTCACCGGCATCGAACACATCGCTTCACCACCATTATCCCGCATCGCAGGACCCGTTGACCAACATCGGCAGGCATCTTCTGTGCAACGCGCCCAGTCAAAACGGCATATACCGCTGCGACGCCCGTCATACTCCGCCACCGGCACGCCTCCAGTAGACACAGGTCACACC
Source organism: Streptomyces sp. XM4193 (assembly GCF_023072595.1). Taxonomy (GTDB): domain Bacteria; phylum Actinomycetota; class Actinomycetes; order Streptomycetales; family Streptomycetaceae; genus Streptomyces. The sequence goes on along the minus strand of NZ_JALLGK010000002.1, from coordinate 288,478 downwards.
GCGCGTCGCCGTCGGACGACCTGTTCGCGCCCGTTGATCTCCGCCATGCTGGGCCCATGGCCGACACCGTTGCGCACGACACGACCGACGGCCTCGCGACGATCACTCTCAACCGTCCCGAGGCAATGAACGCCCTCAACCGCGAGACCAAGGAGGCGCTGCGGGACGCGCTGGAGGCAGCCGCCGCCGACACCTCCGTGCGCGCCGTGCTGCTCACCGGCACCGGGCGCGCCTTCTGCGTCGGCCAGGACCTCAAGGAGCACATCGAGGCGCTGCGGGAGCACGGGGGCGAGGCGCTCACCACGGTCGACGACCACTACAACCCGATCACCCGGGCGATCGCCACCATGCCCAAGCCGGTGCTGGCCGCGGTCAACGGCGTCGCCGCCGGAGCCGGGTTCGGATTCGCCCTCGCCGCCGACTACCGGATCGCCGCCGACACCGCTGCCTTCAACACCTCCTTCGCCGGGATCGCGCTCACCGCGGACTCGGGCATGTCGTGGACGCTCCCCCGGCTGGTCGGGCCCGCCCGGGCCGCGGATCTGCTGCTCTTCCCCCGCTCGGTGAAGGCGGACGAGGCGCTGGAGCTGGGCCTGGTGCAGCGCGTGGTGACCGCCGAGGAGCTGCCGGACGCGGCCCTGGAGCTGGCACGCCGACTGGCGCAGGGGCCGACGGCCTCGTACGCGGCGCTGAAGGAGTCGCTCGCGTTCGGCGCCGAGCACACGCTCGCGGAGACCCTGGCCAAGGAGGCGGAGCTGCAGGTGCGCGCCGGCTCCTCCGAGGATCACCGCATCGCGGTGGAGGCGTTCGTGAAGAAGGAGAAGCCGCGCTTCCTGGGGCGCTGAACGCGGTTCGCACCCCGCGCCGGCGGCACCCCGCGCTGCAGCGCCACGCGGGGCGCGAACGGCGCGGGCCCCGGCTCTACGGCCGGGGGTTGCGGAAGGCGCAGTCGGCCAGGTGGTCGTTGACCAGGCCGCACGCCTGCATCGCCGCGTACGCCGTCGTCGGCCCGACGAACCGCAGCCCGCGGCGTTTGAGCTCCTTGGCCAGTGCGCCGGAGGCGGCCGTGCTGGCCGGAACGTCGCCGAGTGCGGCCGGCGGGGAGCCGGCCGTGGGCGCGAACGACCAGATGAGCGCGTCGAGTTCGCCCTGCTGCCAGCCGGCGAGCACGCGTGCGTTGGAGAGCGTGGCGTCGATCTTGGCGCGGTTGCGGATGATGCCCGCGTCCTGGAGCAGCCGCTCCCGGTCGGTGTCGGTGAACCCGGCGACCACCGCGATGTCGAACCCCGCGAAGGCCGTACGGAACCCCTCTCTGCGCCGCAGGATCGTCAGCCAGGAGAGTCCGGACTGGAACGCCTCCAGCGACAGCCGCTCGAAGAGCGCGTTGTCGCCGTGGACGGGTCGGCCCCACTCCTGGTCGTGGTACGCGCTGTAGTCCTCGGGGCCCGCGCCCCAGGGGCAGCGCGGCAGCCCGTCGGCGCCCTGCACGGTGTCGCCCTGCCCGCTCACCGGTTCTCCCGACCGCCGCCACTGCCGCGGGGAGTCGCACCGGGCGCGTCCCCGACGTCATCCGCGGCGCCGGCGTCCCGTGCGTCGCGAATCGTGCACGGACCGCTCGGCGGCTCGGCGTCGTGAACGTCGTGCTCGTCCGCCTCGGCGTCGAGGCCCGTACGGGAACGGTGCAGGCTCGCGGTGGCGCGCGGGAAGCCGTCCTGCGGCTCCGGCTCCGCCCCGGACGGCGGCACTTCACCGGTGCGGCGCGGTTCGTCCAGAAGCTCGCCGGCCACCGCGTCCGCCTGGGCACCGGCGAGCGCCGCCTCCAGTTCGGCGATCCGCGCGTCCCGCTCGGAGAGCTCCGCGCCGAGCCGGTCCAGGGCGTCGTCGACCTCCTCCATGCGGTATCCGCGCAGGGCCAGCGGCAGTCGCAGCGAGTCGATGTCCGTGCGCGCCACCGGACGGTCGGGCGGCAGATCGCCGGCGAGCCGCTCCGGTACGGGGTCGGCGAGTCCGCCGACCACACGATCGCCACCCCTGCCGACACCGCTGCCGCTCACCGCGAGCGTGACCGCGCCGATCACCAGGAGCAGCCCCAAGAGCAGAAACCAGAACACGACCGTCGCTCCCCGCCGTACCGTCCGCCGCACAGCCGCGGCTCCCCCGATCCTGCCATGCGCACGGCGGCCGGCGACGCCCCCGGGGCTGCCGGCGCGCAAGCGGCGCCACCGGCCCGGTCCCCGGCCGGCGCACCCGAACGCGGTTGTCAGCGGCCGGGGTTAGGGTCACGACGAACGCTTCACTCCGCTCCCCCACTCAGGAAGGACGCCTCATGCTGCGGCTGGGACAGCGGGAGTTCGGTGCACACGAGCCCGTGATCATGGCGATCGTGAACCGCACCCCCGACTCCTTCTACGACCGGGGCGCCACCTTTCGCGACGAGCCGGCTTTGGACCGCGTCGAGCAGGCGGTCGCCGAGGGTGCCGCGATCGTCGACATCGGCGGGGTGAAGGCGGGCCCGGGCGACGAGGTCACCGCCGAGGAGGAGATCCGCCGTACGGTCGGCTTCGTCGCCGAGGTACGCAGACGCTACCCCGACGTGGTGATCAGCGTGGACACCTGGCGGCACGAAGTGGGCGAGGCCGTCTGCGAGGTGGGCGCGGACGTGCTCAACGACGCCTGGGGCGGCGTCGATCCCCGGCTCGCGGAGGTGGCGGCCAGACACGGCGCCGGACTGGTGTGCACCCACGCGGGCGGCGCCGAGCCCCGCACCCGACCCCATCGGGTGACGTACCCGGACGTGATGGCGGACATCCTGAGCGTGACGACCGGGCTCGCGGACCGCGCCGCGGAGCTCGGCGTGAGACGGGACGCGATCATGATCGACCCCGGCCACGACTTCGGGAAGAACACCCGCCACTCGCTGGAGGCGACCCGCAGGCTGGAGGAGATGACCGCCACCGGCTGGCCGGTGCTGGTCTCGCTCTCCAACAAGGACTTCGTCGGCGAGACCCTCGACCGGCCCGTCAAGGAGCGGCTGATCGGCACGCTGGCGACGACGGCGGTCTCCGCCTGGCTGGGCGCCCAGGTCTACCGGGTCCACGAAGTCGCCGAGACACGGCAGGTGTTGGAGATGGTGGCCTCGATCGCCGGCCACCGCCCACCGGCCGTCGCCCGACGCGGACTCGCCTAGCCGAGGGGCGGCTGCGGTGCGCGGCCGCGTACGCCGGTCGGTCGGACGGGCCGGTGTCCGGCCGACGGCGCGGGCCGACGGCCGGGGCCGGTCTACTTCGTGAGCAGGGAGACTGCCTCGTCGACGTCGTCGGTCAGCTCCAGCAGGTCCAGATCACCCGGAGCGATCTTGCCCTCCTTGGCCACGGTGTTCCGGAGCCAGCCGAGCAGGCCCTCCCAGTACTCCGTTCCGTAGAGGACGATCGGGAAGCGGGTGACCTTGCGGGTCTGCACCAGCGTCAGCGCCTCGAACAGCTCGTCCAGGGTGCCGAGCCCGCCCGGCAGGACGACGAAGCCCTGCGAGTACTTGACGAAGCAGGTCTTCCGCACGAAGAAGTAGCGGAAGTTCACCCCGAGATCGACGTAGCTGTTCAGACCCTGCTCGAAGGGCAGCTCGATGCCCAGGCCCACCGAGACACCGCCGGCCTCGGAGGCACCGCGGTTCGCCGCCTCCATCGCGCCCGGCCCGCCGCCGGTGAGGACCGCGTAGCCGGCCTCGGCCAGGGCCCGGCCGAGCTCCACGCCGGCCGCGTACTCCGGGGTGCCCTCGCGGGTCCGCGCCGAGCCGAACACGCTGATGGCGGGCCCGACTTCGGCCAGCGCGCCGAAGCCCTCGACGAACTCGGACTGGATGCGCATGACCCGCCAGGGGTCCTGGTGGACAAAGTCGGACGGCCCGCTCGAATCCAGCAGTCGCTGGTCGGCGGTGCCCGGCTGCATCTGTCCCCTGCGGCGTACGACCGGACCCAACCGCTGTTCCTTGAGCTCCCGCTCGTCTGCGCTGCTCATCTCGCGCTCCCTCCGCCTCGATCTTCGGCCAAGGGTACGCAGCGCCGGCCGACCCGAGGGACAACTCCCCGGGTACGGAACCTGTACGGGGCATCCCGGCACCGCGTACGCCTCAGTCGGTGAGCCAGCTCCGCAGCCGCTCCTCGCAGTGCAGGATCTTCGCGGTGTCGACACGCTCGTCGACGCGGTGCGCCAGACTCGGCTCTCCCGGGCCGTAGTTGACGGCCGGGACCCCGAGAGCGCTGAAGCGCGAGACGTCCGTCCAGCCGAACTTGGGCTGCGGGGTGCCGCCGACGGCCGCCATGAACGCCGCCGCGGCGGGGTGACCGAGGCCCGGCAGCGCCGCCCCGCTGTGGTCGTCGACCACCATCTCCTTCACGCCGCAGTCCGCGAACACCTCCCGCACATGGGCGAGCGCCTGCTCCTCGCCGAGGTCGGGCGCGTACCGGTAGTTGACGGTGACGACACACTCGTCCGGGATGACGTTCCCGGCGACACCGCCGCCGATGCGGACCGCGTTCAGGCCCTCTCGGTACTCCAGGCCGTCGATCACCACCCGGCGCGGCTGGTAGGCGGCGAGGCGGTTGAGGATGGGGGCGGCGGCGTGCACGGCGTTCTCCCCCATCCAGCTGCGGGCGGAGTGGGCCCGCTGACCGGCGGTGCGCAGAAGCACGCGCAGGGTGCCCTGGCAGCCGCCCTCCACCTCGCCGCCGGAGGGCTCCAGCAGAACCGCGAAGTCGCCCGCCATCCACTCGGGCAGGTCGCGGGCGATGTGGCCGAGCCCGTTGCGGTCGGCCTCGACCTCCTCGTTGTCGTAGAAGACGAAGGTCAGGTCGCGGTTGGGCTCGGTGACGGTGGCGGCGATCCGCAGCTGCACGGCGACACCGGACTTCATGTCGGAGGTCCCGCAGCCCCAGAGCGTCCCGTCCTCGTCGAGGCGGGAGGGCACGTTGTCGGCGATCGGCACGGTGTCGATGTGGCCGGCCAGTACCACCCGCTCCGGATGTCCCAGCCGCGTCCTGGCCAGGACGTTGTTGCCGTGCCTGAGGATCTCCAGGTGGTCCAGCTGCCGCAGTGCGGTCTCGATGGCGTCGGCGAGTGCCTTCTCGTCGCCGCTGACCGAGGGGAAATCGACGAGCTGCGCGGTGAGGCGGGCCGCGTCCTGGTGCAGATCAAGCGTCTTCGGGGCCATGGGCAGGACCCTACCGGTGCACCTATAGGCTGGTGGGATGGCCGAGCAGCGGGGACGTTTGGGCAGGTGGGCGCGGATCGTCGGCGCCTGTGCGGTGCTGTTCGCGCTCGGCGGGTACCTCCTGGTGCTGCAGAAGAGCAGCGAGGAGGGGCCCTTCCGCTGCGTCGTCGAGGGCGGCGAGAAGCAGGAGCCCTGGGAGATGGAGCCCCAGATGATCCGCAACGCCGCGACCATCGAGGCGGTGGCCGCCGCCCGCGGTCTGCCCGACCGGGCGGTGACGATAGCCCTGGCGACCGCCATGCAGGAGTCGATGCTGCGGAACATCGACTACGGCGACAAGGACTCCGTCGGCCTCTTCCAGCAGCGCCCGTCGCAGGGTTGGGGCACCGTCGAGCAGATCATGGACCCGGTGTACTCCGCGGAGATCTTCTACGCACGGCTGGTCGAGATCCCCGACTACGCCGAGTTGGAGCTCACCGACGCAGCCCAGCGGGTGCAGCGCAGCGCGTTCCCACAGGCGTACGCCAAGCACGAGTCGCGCGCCGCCCTGCTGACGACGGCGCTCAGCGGACGCGCGCAGGCCGGGATCAACTGCTCGGGAAAGCGCGAGGGCGAGCCGGTCGTCGGTGACGCGGCGAAGGTCCGCGCCAAGCTGGAGCGGGAGCACGGCAAGGGCCTGGTCGCCCCCTCCCCCGGCGCCGGCGAGAGCGGGAAGGGCGGCGCGGACCAGAGCGACGGCGGCCGGGACGGCGGCGGCTCCGGCGGCAACGACGAGCGCGAATCGACGCTGCGCATCCAGGTGCCGCGCGACGACGCCAAGGGCGGCTCCGACGGCACGGCCGAGGCCGAAGCCACCCGTCGGGGCTGGCAGTTGGCGCACTGGTCGCTGGCGAACGCCTCGCACCTGGGGGTCGGGCGCATCGCCTACGACGGTTACGTCTGGGACGCCGCCACCGCGGGCAGCGGCTGGCAGCGGGACAAGCGCGCCGACGGCGACGTACGGCTGACGCTGACTCGGTAGGCGGCGGCCGCCGCTGGACGGCAGCAGCGGCCACGCGTCGTGCGGCTGCGCCGAGTTGGACGGGCGGGCTGGCGGGCTGGCGGGCTGGCGGGCTGGCGGGCTGCGCTGGGACGACGTGCGGGCCGCGGAGAGTGCCCGGGGTCGCAGAGGCGCCGGGGCGCCGCGGGTGCGCGCAGCGAGAGTTCGCGGACGGTGCGCGCCGACTGCGGTTCGCGCGCTGCGAGTTCGGTCGGCACACGGCACCTCGTCCGGGCCGGCACCCGCCACCCAGCACCCGGAGACCAACCCTCAACACGGAACCCTGAGCGTCAACTTCGCTCCGGAACTCTCACTCCATCGAGCAACGCTCGATCCGTTCGCTCCGACTTTCACCCGACGGTGCCGTCGGCGTCGGAGACGCCTTGACGGGCGTCGCGCACGGACGCGTCCGACCCAGTCGCCGCAGGCTCCGGCCGTGTGGCGACGGCGAGTTGACCGGTCGCGATACGCCTCCCGACCCCTCTCTCCCTGCCCATATGATGCGACGCATTACCAATCCTTTACCGAGTCGGGCCGCAACTTCCGGGGCCGCGCAGGCGATAGGCACTGCGTCTGACCGGGCGCTGCCCGGAAGCCCGAACGCCACTCCGTCAAAGGAGCAACATGTCCTTCACCCGCCGGATCGCCAAGAGCGCACTGCTGACGGCTGCGGGCGCCGCGTCCGTCGTCGGTGCCGCCGCAGGCTCCGCCCAGGCCGTCGACCTGCCGAAGACGCCGGACCTCGGTGGCGTCAGCAACCTGGACGGCGCGACCCAGGGCGTCACGGATCTGGCCGGCGAGACCGGTGCCGACCTGGTCAACACCACGCTGCCCGCCGAGGCCGGTGCCCCCGTCGACAGCCTCACCAGGTCCGGCGCGCCCGCGGTCGAGGCGACCGACGTGCTCGACACCACGGTCAGCACCGTCACCGAAGGCATCGGCACCCGCGGCCTGGACAGCGCCCCGGCCGCCGCGCTCGACAGCCTCCCGCTGAGCAACGCCTCCATCGGCGGGCTGCCGGTCCAGGGCCTGCCCCTCGGCTGACGCGGAGTGCGCCGACACCGCCCGGCCGGCCCGAACGCGGTGTGCGACCCCGCCGAACGACAGCGCGGGCCCGGAGACTTCCGGGCCCGCGCTGTTTGTCGTCTCAGCCCTTCAGCCGACGCACGGCCTCCTCGACGCGCTCGTCGGTCGCGGTGAAGGCGATCCGTACGAAACGCTCGCCCGCCGGGCCGTAGAAGTCGCCCGGCGCGACCAGGATGCCCCGCTCGGCGAGTGCGCCCACCGTCTCCCAGCAGGGCTCGTCGCGGGTGGCCCACAGATAGAGCGACGCCTCGCTGTGCTCGGTCACCAGCCCGCACCCGGACAGCGCCCCGCGCAGCGCCTCGCGCCTGGCCGCGTAGCGGGCGCGCTGCTGCGCGACATGGTCATCGTCGCCGAGCGCCGCGATCATCGCGGCCTGCACCGGCGCGGGTGTCATCATCCCGCCGTGCTTGCGCACCAGGAGGAGCTCCTCGAGCACCTGCGCGTCACCGGCGGCGAAGGCCGCACGGTAGCCGGCCAGGTTGGAGCGCTTGGAGAGCGAGTGCACGGCCACCAGGCCCTCGAAGCTGCCGCCGCACACCTCGGGGTGGAGCACCGAGACCGGTTCGGCCTCCCAGCCGAGCTCCAGATAGCACTCGTCGCTGAAGACCAGCACCCCGTGCTCACGGGCCCAGTCGACGATCTCCCGCAGCTCCCCGAGCGAGAGCACCCTGCCGGTCGGGTTGGACGGGGAGTTCAGCCACAGCAGCTTCAGCCCGGTCGGATCGAGCTCCGTCGGCGAGTCGTAGACGACCGGTTCGGCGCCCGCGAGCCGCGCGCCCACCTCGTACGTCGGGTACGCCAGGCGCGGGTACGCGACCCGGTCGCCCGGGCCGAGCCCGAGCTGCACCGGCAGCCAGGCGACCAGTTCCTTGGAGCCGACCACCGGCAGCACGTTGCGATGGCCCACCCCCACGGCGCCCAGCCGTCGTTCGCACCAGCCGGCGACGGCGTCGCGCAGCTCGGGCGTCCCCCACACCGTGGGGTAGCCGGGCCGGTCGGTGGCGTCCGCCATCGCCCGCTGGACCAGCTGCGGCACCGGATCGACGGGCGTGCCGACCGAGAGGTCCACTATGCCGCCGGGATGCGCCGCGGCCGTCGCCTTGTAGGGCTCCAGGCGGTCCCAGGGGAAGACCGGCAGACGGGACGAGACTGATGGCACGCGCTGACTCACTTTCTCCACGCTCAACTTTTCACGGCACAACTCCGGACAGCCGGCACAGCGGGCACGGCGGGCACAGCGGGCACGGCGGCCACCGGCGACCCGGTCGGCGGCCCGCAGCCGAAAACACCGCGGTCCCGTACGAGGGGCGTTCGTACGGGACCGCGGTCGGCTTGCGGACCGCTCGGGTCGCGGCTGGCCGTACGGCTGGCAGCCGTGCCACGCCGTGGGCTTCTACTCGTCGTGCTCCTGCGGCGGAAGCGCAGCGATGACGGGGTGATCACGGTCGATCAGCCCAAGCTTGCTGGCCCCGCCGGGGGAACCGAGCTCGTCGAAGAACTCGACGTTCGCCTTGTAGAAGTCCTGCCACTCCTCGGGGGTGTCGTCCTCGTAGAAGATGGCTTCAACCGGGCAGACCGGCTCACAGGCCCCGCAGTCGACGCATTCGTCCGGGTGGATGTACAAGGACCTCTTGCCCTCGTAGATGCAGTCGACGGGGCACTCCTCGATGCACGCCTTGTCCTTCAGGTCGACACAAGGCTGCGCGATGACGTAGGTCACGCTGTCGTTCCTCCTCGATAGGGCTCATCTCGCGCGGGAGCGCGGCGTCGTCGATGCCCACACCTAGTATCGCCGCTCCTGGTAGAGAGACGAACAAGAGGGTCGAGGAGAAGAGCGGAGTTCACCGTGAGCGGACGGCTGGAAGTGCGGATCGAAGCCGATGACGTGGGAAAACGCGTGTCGGTACGGAGTTTGACCCGCGCGGGATCCGCTTCGGAAACCTTCACCGACACCGTCGGGGTGCTCACATCGTGGACAGACGGCGTGTTGTGGATCACGCGCAAGGACGGCCGCCAGGTGTCGCTGCCCGAGAGCGACCTGGTCGCCGGCAAGGTCGTACCGCGCACGCCGCCCCGGCGTCGAGGGCTCCCGGCGGCGGGCACGGTCGAGCTCGCCGCGGTCGCGGCCCGCGGCTGGCCGCCGGTGGAACAGGAGGACCTCGGCGGGTGGCGGCTGCGCGCGGCCGACGGATTCACCCGCCGCGCCAACTCGGTTCTGCCGCTCGGCGATCCGGGAGTGCCGACAGCCCGGGCGCTGGCGTACGTCCGGGACTGGTACGACGCCCGCGGGCTGCGTCCGTGCGTGCAGACCAGTACCGGGGGCGACGGTGACGGCGAGCGGCTCGGCGCCGAGCTGGCCGCACACGGCTGGAGCATCGACGTCAGCGCCGAGCTGTGGATCGCCGGCCTGGCCCGGGTCGCCGACACCGCTGCCGAACCGTCCGGGGCGGCCTCCGGGGACGGACTCGCAGACCCCGACGAGGTGCGACTGAGCCGGACCCTTCCGCCGGGCTGGCTCGACCGGTACCAGCGGGTGACCACCCGGAGCCCGGCGATGGCCGCGGTGCTGGAGGGCGGCCCCTCGGTCTGGCTGGCGAGCCTGCCGGTCTCCGGTGGCGAACCGCCCGCCGCGATCGGCCGGCTGGTGGTGGACGGACGCTGGGCCGGGTTCACCGCGGTGGAGACCGACCCCGCTCGCCGCCGTCGCGGGCTGGCGACCGCGATCATGTCGGCGCTCTCCCGGCAGGCGTTGGAGGAAGGCGCTTCGGCTGCCTATCTTCAGGTGGAGACGGACAATGAGGGTGCACGGCAGATGTACGAGCGGCTGGGGTTCGCCCGGCACCACAGCTACCACCACTGGCGTCCCGACCCCGGGTGACCGGCGGGCGCCGCCGACCGGGAGACGGACGGCGGCGCACGGCAGCCGGGCGCATCCGGAGCGCTGGGCGGTGGTGGGTACGGCGGGCGCGGACTCGGCGGTGGGCCACCGTCGGGCAGCACACGGTCGGGACGGCGGCAGTCGGGGCAGCAGCAGTCGGGGATTCGAGGAGGGCAGCATGAGCGAGCCGGACGGCGACGGGCCGCGCGAACCGCGCGAATGGTTCGCCGAAGCAGCACGCGCCGAGAAACCCGATCTGGCCCTGCTCTGTCTGCTGTTGGGCGCGGTGATCGGCGCCTGCCCGGACCCGGCCGACCCCGCGAGGGCCGAACGGACCGTCGACGAGGGGCAGATGGAGCTCGACCGGCTGAGCGGTCTGCTCCCATACTCCCGCGGACGCGCCCCCGAGCAGTGGGCGCGCACCCTGGCCGAAGTCCTCGGCGAGGGCTGCGGTTTCGGCGGTGCGGCCGGGGACTACCAGCGCCTGGAGTCCTCACTGCTGGGCGCGGTGCTGCGCCGCGGGCGCGGACTGCCCATTCTGCTTTCCGTCGTCTGGCTCGAAGTCGCCCGCAGAGCCGGAGCGCCGGTGCGCGGTGTGGCGCTGCCCGGGCACTACGTCGTCGGGTTCGGCGGCCGACCCGGCGAGTTGGTGCTCGCCGACCCGTTCGCGGGCGGACGGCTGCTCCCGGAGGCGGAGGCCCGTCTGCTGGTCAGCGGCACGACGGGTCGCCCACTGTCGCGGGCCATGCTGGAGGCCGCCGGACCGCTGGAGACGGTGCTACGGGTGCTGAGCAACATCCGGGAATGGGCGGTCCGCCGACCCGAGCGCACCGATGTCCGACTCGCCGCACTGGACCTGTCCCTGCTGCTCCCCCACCATCCGCTGCAGTTGCGCCACGAGCGGGCGAAGGTGCTCGTCGACCGCGGCGAGTTCGCCGCCGCCGCCAAGGAGCTTGAGGAGTACGCGGAGCTGATCTCCGCCGCCGAGCCGCAGGCGGCGGACGCCGTGCACCGCGAGGCCCGGATCGCCCGCGCCCGACTCAACTGACCGCCGCCGCAGGGGGCTCGGAGCCGAAGGACGGCGCGCCGCGCGAGCCGGTCGGACCCTGCCGCGCGTACGGACCGGCCCCACCCGTACGGACGGAAACACTCGGCCGGTGCGTACGGGAGGGCCCAGCACGTACGGGAAGGGGGCCCGGCCACCGAAGTGTCCGGGCCCCCTTCTCTCCCTCGTCAGCTCCCGCTGCGGGCGCCCTCCACCTCGGCGACCCGCTTGCCGGGCTCGGCCGGGGCCTTCTCCATCAGGGCCTTGGTGACGGCGGCCGCGGCGTGCTCGGCCGTCATCGGCACCGGGCCGGTGCCGGCGTCCACCACGACCCCCTCGAAGGCGCCGCCGTACTTCTGGGCCAACGCCTTGGCGTCCACGTGCGGTTGGAGACTCGTGCCGCCGGCTCGCAGCGTGAAGAAGTCGCTGATCGACTTCTCGCTGAAGGGCACCTCGACGCCGCCGGCCTTCAGCCACACCCAGCCGGACATCGCGGGCTCGCCGTACTGCTTGACGGCGCGCTGCATCTCCTGCTCGGTGATCTTCGGCTGCTGCTTGCTGACGGGCAGCGTGACGGGCGTGTCCTTCCCGCCCGCCGCACGCTCCTTGTACGCGGCTTCGAGCGCGTCGGCGGCCTTTGCCGAGTCGATCGCCATCGCTGCCCGGCCGGGCACCGGTACCGCCTCGCCGTTCTCGAACCTCACCATGCCCTCGGCGGACTTGCCCGAGCCGCCGAGTCCTTCGATGGCGGCGTTCAGCTTGTCCTCGTCGACGGTGTAGGTCGGCTCGACGTCCTGGCTGGTCCCGAGCAGCGAGCCGATGACCGAGATCGGGTTGTAGTCCCGGCCGGTGACGCCCCGCACCGTGGCGTCGGTGTCGATGCCGAGCCCGGCGACGCTCGGCTTGAGGGTCTGCTCCTCGCCCTCGACGTTGATCCTGAGGTCGGCGGTGTCACGGCCCCCGAGCGCGGAGTTGAGCTTGTCGACCGCTTCCTCGCGGGTGGAGCCACCGATGTCCACGCCCAGCACCGTGGTGCCGTTGGGCACGTCGGAGTGGTTGAGGAGCAGCCCGGCGCCGTAGGCGACGGCGAAGACCGCGGCGCCGGCGACGCCGAGCAGCACCAGCACGGAGCGGCCCTTGCGCTTGGGCGGCTTCGGGTCGCTGAAGGCGAACGGCTCGGCCTCGCCCTCCGAGCCGGCGGGCTCGCTCCTCGGGGCGGACTCCGACTCGGGACCGTTGGGCCCCGAGGTGGCTCCGGAGGAGGAGAACCCCGCGAACGGGTCGCCCACCTGCGGCTGTTCACCGGTCCGGTCGTCGTGGGTGGCCACCGGCGGCTTCATCATCTCGGTGATGCGCGGCGGCGGGGTGGGCCCGGGCCTCGCCGGCGGCTCCGCGCCCTGCGCCTGCTGGAACTGCGGCGGCAGCAGCGGCATTTCGCCATCGGCCGGGCCGCTGGTGGGGCCGGCGGGCGGTGACGGCCGGGAGCCTCCCGCGGGGTGCGGCGGGCCGCCGTCGAACGCGGACATGCCGTCGAACGCGGAGGGCTCGTCGCCCTGGCCCGCACGGCCGTAGGCAGGCGTGCCCGCGTGCGGGGTGTCCGTACGGAGCGGAGCGACCGGCGTGCCGTCGGGAGGAGTCCCGTGGGGACCCTGGTCGTCGGCGGGCGCGCCCGTCGGCTGCTTGCGCGGGGCGAACCAGTCGCTGCCGCTTCTGGAGCCCTCAGCGGGGTTCGGCGGCTGCGGGGCGGGCTGCTGCCCGGTTCTGGACTGCGCCTGGTCGTCCACGTCCGCGGAGTCGGATGCCTCCGCGGGGTCCACCGTCTTGCGTACCACGACCGGCGGAATCGGCCTGGAGCCCGGGATGTTGATGCGAATCCGGGTCGTCAGCGTCGTCTCGGTCTTGGGTTCGTCCGGCTCGTTTCCCTTCGGAAACGAACTGTCAGTTTCACGGCTCAAGGCAGGTTCTCCCGGTTGGATCTGCCGCACTCGTCGTCTCGCTGGAATTGCCAGTACGGCGCGCCGGCGGGGCCCACCTTACTGGGGGCGTCCGGCAGGGTCTCCAGGAAGGCCGAATCGTGACCGGGTGGAGGGCAGCAGGGTGGCGCAGATCACGACCGCGATGACGCCTCCGTAGAGGAAGAGAGCAGCCGTCAGATCCGTGGCGAGGAAGTCCCCTTCGGCTGTCGTCCAGAACGTCATCGGCAGGACGACCAGCGCCCAGCCGAGTCCGGGTGCGAGCGCGCCCGGGCGCCCGCCGGCCAGGTCGGCCCCCGCGACACAGGCGCCCACCAGAGCGGCGAGCGCGAGGAGCAGGCCGCCGGGGAACCAGCCCGCGTGCACCAGCAGACCCGTCGCGCCGACCAGCACTCCCAGCAGCACCAGCAGGGCGAGGCCGGCCGCGCGCAGGAAGCGGGCCCTGGCGGTGGGCGCGGTCGCGCCCGGCTCGGAACTCACAGCTCGACTCCCGCGAACAGATCGGTCAGCGGCTCGTGCGGCGGCAGGTCGCCGTCGGGGGACCGGTAGCACTCGGTCGTCTGGATCGGCTGCCCGAGCCAGTTGGAGAGCGTGAACCACTCGCCCCGCACCAGGACCTGGGTGACGTGCGCGGCCATCGCCGCCGTCTTGGCGCTCCGCTCGCGTGCGTCGCCCTCGATCCGGACGGCGACCGACTCCTCGTCGACCACCCCCGGCACGTCCTGCTCGGTCACGGCGGCCTCGAACGGGTTGTCCGCGAACACCGCGGACGTCAGCGCGCTGCGTGGTACACAGTTCCACCAGATCCGGGCGACCCGGTGCGGCTGCCCGAGCTCGGGCCCGAACGCCTCGTCCGCAGCCAACTCGACAGCCCGGGTGGCGACCCGGTGCGCCTGGATGTGGTCCGGGTGGCCGTAGCCGCCCCGGGGGTCGTAGGTGACCAGGACCTGCGGACGGGTCTCGCGGATCGTCTCGGCCAGCAGCGCCGCGGCCTCGTCCAGCGGCGCCTGCCAGAAGGCGTCGGGCCGGTCGTTCTGCGGGGCGCCGCTCATTCCGGAGTCGCGGTAGCGCCCCGGGCCGCCGAGGAAGCGGTGGTCGGTGACCCCCAGCTCCCGCATCGCGGCGGCCAACTCGCCCACGCGGTAGGGGCCGAGCGTGTCCTCGCGGTCGGGTGCGAGCCGGGCGAGGTCGGAGGGGATCACCTCGCCCTCCTCCCCGCGCGTACAGGTGACGAGGGTGACGGCGGCGCCCTCGGCGGCGTACCGGGCCATCGTCACACCGTTGCAGATCGACTCGTCGTCCGGATGTGCGTGGACGAGCAGCAGACGACGGCGGGGGTGCTCACTCATGGGGCCGAGCCTACGCGGCCCGGCCCTGGGTGTTTCGCTCACCACCGACCGTCCTGACGGCGATCGGTGGCGGTGACGAGCGTCAGAACTTCAGGTTGCTCACCATATTGGCCACACTCGTGGTCAGATCGCTGATGGTCGGGGCGATGGACGAGCTGGCGAGGTAGAAGCCGAAGAGCACACAGACCACGGCATGCATGGCCTTCAGTCCTGACTTCTTGATCAACAGGAAGACGATGATCGCCAGCAGCACCACCGCCGAAATCGAGAGTGCCACGGCGGCTCACCTCCAGGGACGTACGGTCGCTAAGGGCAGGGCGTATGCCATCGGGATACCAGGGACTACATACCCACGGTCCGACGGTGCGCAACTGATCATAACTTTCGGTGAGTCAGCACGCGCTGGAGCATTGGAGCAGACGGGGCGCATGTCTCTGTCTTCCGTCGAGCCGGTTCCGGTCAACCGCGCGATACCCCGGGCACGGGTCTGACGAAACCTCAGCCGAAGTCCGGAGGACGCCTGCCGGCCGCGAGCGCAGGCCCCGTACGCTCGGCACATGTCGACCGAGCCCGAGAGCTTCCCCCGCCAGCACGCCCGTACGCAGCGCTTCACGCTGGGCGCGCCTCGTTCCTTCACCGTGGCGCCCGACGGCGGGCGCGTGGTCTTTCTGCGCTCCGCCGCCCCGGAGCGACCGGCAGGCGCACTGTGGGTGCACGACCTCGCGGCGGACGCGGGTGATGCAGAACGTCTCGCAGCGGACCCCGCCGAGCTGCTCGGCGGCGCCGACGAGGAGCTGTCCCCCGAGGAGCGCGCCCGCAGGGAGCGCAGCCGCGAGGGCGGCGCGGGCATCGTCGGCTACGCGACGGACGCGGCCGTGGAGCTCGCGGCCTTCGCGCTCTCCGGCCGGCTCTTCGTGACCGGGCTCCTCGACGGCACCACCCGCGAGCTCCCGGTGCCCGCGCCGGTCGTCGATCCGCGCCCCTCCCCCGACGGCCGGTGGATCGCCTACGTCGCCGACCGGACGCTGCGGGTCGCCCGGACCGACGGCGGCACCGACACGGCCGTGGCCGTGCCGGAGAACGCCGAAGTGAGCCTGGGGCTCGCCGAGTTCATCGCCGCCGAGGAGATGCAGCGCCACCGCGGCTACTGGTGGTCCCCCGACAGCGACCGGCTGCTCGTCGCCAGGGTCGACAACTCGCCCGTCCGGCGCTGGTGGATCTCCGACCCCGCGAACCCGCAGTCCCCGCCTGCCGAGATCGCCTACCCGGCCGCCGGCACTCCCAACGCGGACGTGGGCCTGGAGGTGCGCAGCGTCGACGGCAGCAGCTGTGTGCAGGTGCGGTGGGACCGCGATACCCACCCGTACCTCGTCGCGGTGCACTGGTCGGCGGGCGGGCCGCCGCTGCTGCTGGTGCAGCAGCGCGACCAGCGCGAACAGCGGTATCTCACCGTCGACGTGGAGTCCGGCGAGACCACCACCGTGCACATCGAGCGGGACAATACTTGGCTGGAAATCACCGCCGGCGGCCTGGCCTGGAGCCCGGACGGCCGGCTGGTGCGCGTCTCGGACGCGAGCGGCGCCCGGGCCCTGGTGGTCGGCGAACGGACCCTGACCGGGCCCGAGTTGCACCTGCGCGCGGTGCTCGACGTGGGCCCCGAGGACGTACTGGTCAGCGCCGCCCCCGGGCGCGCCGCCACCACCGCGGCCGACGGCGCCGACGCGATCGGCGATGTGGCCGTCCACCGGATCCCGTACGCCGAGGGAGCCGCCACCGAGCGGATCTGCGGCCCGGCTCCGCTGGTCGCCTCCGCGGTGCGGGGCGGGGAGACGACCGTGCTGGTCACCGCCGCGCTGGACCGCTTCGGCGCACGGGCGCAGATCCTGCGCGCGGGCACCTCCCGCGAGATCCGGTCGCAGGCGGCGACACCTGTCCTCACCCCCGCGCCGCGGCTGCTGCGCGCCGGGGCGACGGACGGCGTCGGCATCCCCACCGCCGTACTGCTGCCCACCGGTCACTCCCCCGGCGACGGGCCGCTGCCGGTGCTGATGGACCCCTACGGCGGGCCGCACGGTCAGCGCGTGGTCGCGGCGCGCAACGCTTACCTCACCTCGCAGTGGTTCGCGGACCAGGGCTTCGCGGTGATCGTCGCGGACGGTCGCGGCGCACCCGGCGACTGCCCGTCCTGGGAGAAGGCGATCGCGGGGAACCTGGCCGCGCTCAACCTGGAGGACCAGATCACGGCGCTGCACGCGGTCGCCGCCGAAGTGCCGCTGGATCTGGAGAAGGTGGCGATCCGAGGCTGGTCGTACGGGGGCTACCTCTCCGCACTGGCCGTGCTCCGCCGCCCGGACGTCTTCCACGCGGGCGTGGTCGGCGCCCCCGTCACCGACCAGCGGCTCTACGACACCCACTACACCGAGCGCTACCTCGGCGATCCGAACACCTCTCCGCAGACCTACGCGGAGAACTCGGTGGTCACCGACGAGGGGCTGCGGAACGCGGCGGACCAGCACCGGCCGATGCTCATCGTGCACGGTCTCGCGGACGACAATGTGGTGGTCGCGCACAGCCTGCGGCTCTCCTCCGCGCTGCTGGCCGCGGGCCGGCCGCACGAGGTGCTGCCGCTGTCGGGGGTCACCCACATGACGCCGCAGGAGCAGGTCGCCGAGAACCTGCTTCTGCTCCAGGTCGACTTCCTGCGCCGCTCGTTGGGCCTGACCGCCACGCCCTGACGCTATGCACGGGCCCGGCTCTGTTGCCGGGCCCGTGCAGTACGCATCCGGTTCAGCTGAGCCGGATGCGCGGGTCGATCAGGGCGTACACGGCGTCGACCAGAACGTTGAACAGGATGATCGCCGCCGCGGCGAAGAGCATCACGCCCATCAGCATCGGCAGATCGGTCTGGATCACCGAGTTGACCGCGAGCCTGCCGAGCCCCGGCAGCGCGAAGGTGAACTCGGTGACCATCGCGCCGCCGAAGAGCGAGCCCATGTCGACGCCGAGGATCGTCACGATCGGGATCAGCGAACCGCGCCACGCGTGCCGGAAGAGCACCGTGCGCTCCGACATGCCCTTGGCCCGGGCGGTGCGCACATGGTCCTCCTGCATCTGCTCGATCAGCGTCGAGCGGGACATCCTGGTGTACGCGGCGGTGAAGATGATCGACATCACCAGCCACGGCACCAGCAGCCCCTGGAACCAGCCGAGCGGATCCTCCGTCAGCTCCACGTAGCGGGGCGAGGGCAGGATGTCGAGGTGGTAGACGAAGAGCGCCAGCACGAGCGGACCGACCAGGTAGATCTGCATCGAGCTCATCACCAGGGACAGCGAGCTGAGCCCCTTGTCGATCAGATTGCCCTGGTTGCGGGCGGCGATGACGCCCAGCGTGAGGCCGACCACCAGGAAGATGACGGTGCCGCCCACGGCGAGCGAGGCCGTGGTGGGCATTCGGTCCAGGATCGTCTGGAGCACCGGCGACTCGTCGCGGAAGGAGTATCCGAGGCAGGGCGCCGGACAGTGCCCGGTGGCGAAGTCGCGTCCGGTCACGATGCCGGACAGGTACTCCCAGAACTGCGCGGGAACGGGCTTGTCGATACCCAGGCTCGCCCGGATCATCGCCAGGGACTCGGGGTCGCAGGTCTTGCCGCAGGCGAGCCGCGCCGGGTCCCTGGGGATGCTGTAGAAGAGGAAGAACGTCACGGCGCTGATGATCAGCAGGATGACCACGGCGCCCGCCGCGCGGCGGAGCAGAAATCTGATCATGGTGAGTACGGCTTCCCTGGCGTGATGGCGGTGCCGGCCGAGTGCCGGTCGGCTGCGGCGTTGCGGGGGCGTGGTGGCCGCGGCACACGAACGAGTGGTGTTCCGCGGCAGGCGGTCCTCGGCGGGGCGCCGTTCCGGGTCCGCGGCGCGGTACCGCGGACCCGGCGGCCGGGCGCTACTTCTTCAGGAAGAGCTTGGTCGGATCGACGCCGCTGTGCTCGTTGTTGAAGACGACTCCGCCCACGTTGGACCCTGCGATCTGGAGCTGCTTGTAGGCGTAGAGCGGGACGGCGGGCGTGACGTCCTCGAGGATGTACTTGCTCAGCTCGAACCACTCGTCGGCGGCCTTCTCCGGGTCCGCGACCTTGGCGATCCGGTCGATCTCGGAGTTGATCCTCTTGTCGTCGACGTGGGCGTAGTTCGCGGCGCCGTCCTCGATCGCCCGGCCGTCGTACTGCGGCGGGATCACGGTGCTGGCGCTCGCCCAGTCGTGGCCCCAGTTGCTGCGGTAGATGTCCCAGCCGTTGTCGACCTTGCCGATGCGGTCGTAGTAGTTGTCGGTCGGGATCTCCTTGCGCTGGACGTCGAAGCCGGCCTTCTCCAGCGCACCGGCGACCGCCACCGAGCCCTTCTGGTCCTCGTCCGCGGTGCCGTGGGCGTACACCAGTTTGTAGTTCTCGGCGTCGGCCTCCTTGAGCAGCTTGCGTGCCGCCTCGACGTCGCCGTTGGGCTTGCTCACCTTGTTGAACGGGTCGTACCCGCGGTCCGCTCCGGGGAGCATCGGGTTGAAGTAGTTGCCCGTCAACTCCCCGCCGACACCCGGCCCGTAGGGAGCCAGCACACCGCGGTTGGGCATCGCGTAGGCGATGGCCCGGCGCACCCGGTGGTCCTTGACCCGGTCCATGTTGATCGCCATCTGCGCGACGTAGATCTGGTACCCGTCGACGGTGCGCTCCTTGGCGGCGTCGTCCTTGAGCACCCGCTGGGCGGTGTCGATGTCCACCGAACCGTTCCAGGTGACCGCGTTCGGGTCCGAGTCGGCCAGCAGCTCCCGTGCGCTCTTGGCGTACTCGTGGTTGAAGGTGACGTCGAAGGCGTCGACGTACTGGTGCCGGGAGGAGTCGGTCCTGGGGTCCCACTCCTTGTTCCTGACCAGCTTCATGGACCGGCCGCGCTTGAACTCCTCGATCTTGTACGGCCCCGAGGTCGCCGGTTTGCGGTCGTACTTCTCCTTGGTGTCACGCTCGGCGGAGACCGCTCCGTAGCCGGTCATGGAGAGCGCGTACGGGAGATCGTTGCGCGGCTGCTCGAACTTGAAGATCACCGTCTTCTCGTCGGGTGTCTCCAGCACGCTGTCCGGCAGGTGATCGCCCTTGTACGGCCCGTCGGGCAGGATCTCGCGCGCCTTGGCGCCGCTCTCGTTCGCCAGCCACTCCTGGACGAACTTCGGCCCCTCGGTGATGAAGGGCGCGTACAGCCGCTCGAAGGTGTGCCGGATGTCCTTGGAGGTGATCGGCGAACCGTCCTCGAAGCGGATGTCGTCCTTCAGCGTGTACTTCCAGGTCTTGCCGTCGTCCTCGGTGGTTCCGGAGTCGGTGGCCAGATCTCCGACGACGCTGTACTCGCCGTCGTTGTCGAGCTTGACGGTCGTCAGCCGGCGGTGGATCAGCGAGGCCATGGTGGTCTGCGAGGCGACGTACATCTGCGCCGGGTCGAGGTGTTCGTAGCTGTCGCGTTCCAGCACCGGAATGGTTCCGCCCCTGCGTGCGCCCTCGATCTTCTCCGCGGGGCCGGTGGACTCCTCCTTCCCCGCGAACTCGACCGGCGAGGCGGTCTCCGCCTCCTCGCCGTCGCCGCCGGTTCCGCCCCCGCCGCCCGCGCTGCACGCGGTGGCCGTGATCGCCGAGACGGTCAGCGCGACCAGTGCGGCTCGCAGCCTTCCGGGGGAAGCGCCGCCGCGCCGGTCGCCGGCTCTGCTCATCAGGGTCTTCCTCATCGCTGCCACACCTGCCTGTCCTCGCTCGCTCTGCCGCTTCCGGCCGATCACCGCTGGCCCTTGGGGTCGAAGGCGTCCCGCACCGAGTCGCCGAGCAGGTTGAACGCGACGATGAAGAGCACCATCGCCCCCGCGGGAAAGAACATGTAGGTCAGATCGCCCTGGTAGACCTCGGCGCCGCGGGCGAACATCCGTCCCCAGTCGGGGGTCGGTTCCATGATTCCGACGCCGAGGAAGGAGAGGGCGGCAGCGGTCGTCACGAAGTTCGGCAGCATGATCGTGGCCTGCACCAGGATCGGAGTGACGAGGTTGGGCAGAAGTTCCCGGGTGATGATGCGCCAGCGCGAGGCGCCGCTGACCTTCGCGGCCTCGACGAATTCACGTTCGCGCAGCCCCAGAGTCACTCCGCGCAGAATTCTGGCCAGCGTCATCCAACCCAGGAACCAGAGCACCAGCACCACCGAGACCACTCGGATGTAGGTCGGCGTCTCCTCCGAGGGATCGACGAACAACGCCGCGACGATCGGCATGAACGCCACGAAGAAGAGCTGGTTCGGAAAGGCCATCAGCAGGTCGATCAACCGGTTCAGGAAGTAGTCCGCCTTGCCGCCGAGATAACCCGCGGCGATTCCGATGAGAATCGCGGTGACGACGGCGAGCAGGGTGACCGCGACCGCGATTCCCAGGGACGTCCTGATGCCGAAGAGAAGCTGGGTGAAAACGTCCCGACCCTGCCCCGGTTCCAGGCCGAACCAGAACTCGCCGTCGATACCGCCGTTGGGTTTGATCGGATACTCGAACTCGTTGAGCAGACCCTCGCGCTCGTGCCCGTAACGGGTGTACGGATTCTTTCCGTAGAGCCAGGCGATCACCGGCGCGAAGAGCGCGACACCGAAGAAGAACAGCACCACGCAGGCCGATACGACGCCGGAGCGGTCACGTTTGAAGCGCCGCCACATGAGGCTGCCCGGCGAACGCCCCGAGACCTCTTCGGGCTCGGTCGGTTCGGCCGGTTCGACTGGTTTGGCGACGGTCGTGGTCAACGTCCCCCCGGTGCGCACAGAAGTGAGGTTCAGCGCGACCTTGCAACCAGCGGAACGGACGGTCAAGGCTATCCACCGCCACAACGCAATGAATCACCGGAATAGCCTGAAATCGGACCAGAACGATACGTCTTTCATCTTGACGCCGCCACGATCTGTGCAACCCGGGGCGCAACTGCCGGCTCAACTCGCCTGCCCCGCAGGGACGTTGGACGTCATGCGCCGGCAACTCGAGCGATCCGGGCCTGACACACGGCCCGGGCAGAATCGGTCGACTGCGACCGTGCGGGCGTCGCAGGGGCCGGCCCGGGCGGCAGCAGACCGCCCGGCCGGCCCGGCCGGGGCCGTGGACACTCCCCTGCCACCACAACGCAAAGACCGCCGGCCACCGCCCTGTTGGGGTCGGTGGCCGGCGGTCTGCGCGTACGACCGGCAGGCCGGTCAGTCGTGCTGGCTCTCCAGCGACTGCAGCGCCGGGTCCATGACGACGTCCTCGGAGGTCGCCTCGGTGGTGCCGTCCTCGGGGAAGTGGCAGGCCGTCAGGTGGCCGGCGGCGTTGCCCGAGATCTGCACCAGCGGCGGCTCCTCGCTCGCGCAGATGTCCTGCGCCTTCCAGCAGCGGGTGCGGAACCGGCAGCCGGAGGGCGGCGAGATCGGCGAGGGCACGTCGCCGGCGAGGCGGATGCGCTCCTTCTTGCTGTCCTCCGACGGACCTGTCGCCTCGGGCACGGCCGAGAGCAGGGCGTGGGTGTACGGGTGGCGGGGACGCAGGTAGATCGAGTCCCGGTCACCGACCTCCACGATCTTGCCCAGGTACATCACCGCGAGGCGCTGCGAGAAGTGCCGGACGATGGCGAGGTCGTGCGCGATGAAGACGAAGGCGATGCCCAGCTCGCGCTGCACCTTCTGCATCAGGTTGATGACCTGCGCCTGGATGGAGACGTCCAGCGCCGAGACCGGCTCGTCCGCGACGATCAGCTTCGGCTCCAGTGCCAGCGCCCGGGCCACTCCGATGCGCTGCCGCTGTCCGCCCGAGAACTCGTGCGGGAAGCGGTTGTAGTGCTCGGGGTTGAGGCCGACGATCTCCAGCAGCTCCCGCGCCCGCGCCTCTCGGCCGCCGGACGGGTTGATGTCGTTGACTTCCATCGGGCTGGTGATGATCCGGCCGACCGTCTGCCGCGGGTTCAGCGCGGAGTACGGGTCCTGGAAGATCATCTGGATCTCGGACCGGATCGGTGCCAGCTGCTTGCGGGTCGCCTTGGTGATGTCGGTCCCCTGGTACTTCAGGGTGCCGCCCGAGGGCTCCAGCAGACGCGTCAGCAGACGTCCGGTGGTGGACTTGCCACAGCCGGACTCGCCGACGAGACCGAAGCTCTCGCCCGGGTAGACGTCCAGGTCGACCTTGTCGACCGCCTGCACCGCACCGACCTTCCGCTTGAACGGAAAGCCCCCGTAGATGGGGAAGTGCATGGTCAGATCCCGTGCCGTCAGCAGGGGTTCACCGGAAGCCGGGACCGCGTCCGTCGGCTTGGTCAGGGTGAGTTCCTCACTCATGTGCGTTCTCCCTAGCCCAGCCGGGGCTTGATGTGCTCGACGAAAAAGGTCTGCTTCTGGTCGGCCGAGAGGTGGCACGCGGCGGCACGGCCCTCACCGAGATCGGGACGCACCTCCCGGCACTTGTTGCCGGCCACCTGGTCCGCGAAGTCGCAGCGCGGGTTGAAGGCGCAGCCCGGCGGCGGGTTCAGCAGCGAGGGCGGGGTGCCGCGGATGGCCCGCAGCTCCTCGTTGACGTCGCCGCTCAGCCTCGGCATCGAGGACAGCAGGCCCCAGGTGTAGGGGTGGTCGGGCTCGTACAGCACCTGGGAGACGCTGCCACGCTCGACCGCCCGACCGCCGTACATCACCATGATGTCGTCGGCCATGTTGGCGATGACACCGAGGTCGTGGGTGATGAAGATGATCGCCGACCCGAACTCCTGCTGCAGTTCCTTGAGCAGGTCGAGGATCTGGGCCTGGACGGTGACGTCCAGGGCGGTCGTCGGCTCGTCCGCGATGATCAGGTCCGGGTCGCAGACCAGGGCCATGGCGATCATCGCGCGCTGGCGCATACCGCCGGAGAACTGGTGCGGGTAGTCGTCCACGCGCCTGCTCGGCTGCGGGATCCCCACCTTCTCCAGCATCTCGATCGCCCGTGCGCGGGCCTCCTTCTTGCTGGCCCCGGTGTGCTTGCGGTACGGCTCCATGATCTGGCGGCCGATGGTGTAGAAGGGCGACAGCGCGGTCAGCGGATCCTGGAAGATCATCGCCATCTTGTTGCCGCGCAGGCTCTCCAGGCGCTTCTCCTGGACGGTGAGCAGATCCTCGCCCTCCATCAGGATCTCGCCCGTCACCTCGGTGGTCTTCGGGTTGTGCAGACCGAGGATGGACAGGTTGGTCACGGACTTGCCGGAACCGGACTCGCCCACGATGCCCAGGGTCTTGCCGCGCTCGAGGTCGAAGGAGAGACCGTCGACGGCCTTGACGATGCCGTCCTCGGTGGAGAACTGCACGCGCAGGTCGTTCACCGAGAGGAACTTGCCGTCGTACTCGGCCGGGGCGGAGGAGTCCGCAGTCTTGGTCAGTGTCACTGGTGCTCTCCTAGGACAGTCGCACGCGCGGGTCGATGAAGGCGTACGCGGCGTCCACGAGGATGTTGAACAGGAGGATGAACGTCGCGCCCACGAGCATGACACCCATGGTCAGCGGCAGGTCGATGTTGAGCACGGAGTCGACGGCAAGTCGGCCGATGCCCGCGAGACCGAAGGTCATCTCGGTCACCACCGCGCCACCGAGCATGCCGCCGAGGTCCATACCGAGAATGGTGACGATCGGGACCATCGCGCCGCGCCAGGCGTAGCGGAAGAAGACGTACTTGCTGCCCATGCCCTTGGCTCTGGCCGTCCGCACATGGTCTTCCTGCAGCTGCTCGATCATCATGGCGCGCGTCATACGTGTGTACTGCGCGGTGAAGATCAGCGACATGACCACCCAGGGGATCAACAGGCCGGCCGCCCAGGCCAGTGGCCCGTCGAAGAACTCGTTGTACTGGGGGGCGTCGAGCCAGCCGGTGCTGTAGACCACGGCACCGAGAACGACCGGGCCGATGAAGTAGATCTGCAGGGAGCTCAGGACCAGCGAGGTGGAGCTCGCCGCCTTGTCGACCATCGTGCCCTTCTTGGCGGCGGCCAGCAGGCCGGCGCCGATGCCCAGGGTCAGGAAGATGATCAGACCGCCCACGGTGAGCGAAACGGTGACCGGCAGACGGTCGATGATGGTGTCCCACACCATCGTGCGGTCGTTGAACGACACTCCGAGGCAGGGTGCGTCGCAGTGGCCGATCGCGAAGTCCCTGCCGGTGAAGATGCCCGAGAGGAACAGCCAGTACTGGTGGGGTATCGACTTGTCGAGACCGAGGTTCTCGCGAATGATCGCCAGCGCGTCGGGGGTGCAGTTCTTTCCACACGCCAGCATCGCGGGGTCACCGGGTGCGGCAAAGAAGAGGAAGAACGTGACAGCACTGATCAACAGGAGGATCACCGAGGCGCCTAGCACCCGGCGAACAAGAAAACGAAGCATGGCAGTCCGCTGCTCTCAAGGGCGGCGAGGGGTGGAGGGTGGAGTCGGGGCGAGCCCCGGGAATGTGCGCTTCGCCGCGCGCGCACTCCCGGGGACTCACTTGCGTCGTGCTGTTAGCTCTTGAGGTAGAGGCGGGTCAGGTCGATGTAGCTCTTGACCTGGCCGTACCGGGCGCCACCGACGTTGGAGCCGTACACCTGGAGCTGCTTGGTGTAGTACATCGGGGCGGCGGGGTTGATCTCCTCCACGACGTACTCGTGGATCTTCGTCCACGCCTTCTGGGCTTCCTCCGGGTCGGTGATCTCCAGGGCCTTGTCGATGTCCTCGTTGACCTTCTTGTCATTGATGTGCGAGTAGTTCGACTTGCCGTCGGCGATGTTGTCGCCGTGGTAGAGCACCGGCAGGACGGTGGTGGCGGACGGCCAGTCCTGGCCCCAGCCCGTCATGTAGATGTCGAGCTTGTTGTCGACCTTGCCGACCGTCTCGTAGTAGGCCGAGCCCTGGATGTCCTTCTTCTCGACCTTGAAGCCGACCTTCTCCAGCGCCTTCTCGACGATGACCGCCTGCGAGGTGCGGTGCGGCTCGTTGGCGTGGCCGTAGACGAGGGTCATGCCCTCCTTGCCGGCCTCCTTGAGCAGCTCCTTGGCCTTCTCGAGGTCGCCGTTCGGCTTCTTGAGCTTGTCGTAGGGGTCGAAGCTCTTGTCGTAGCCGGGCAGGGTCGGGGCGAGGAGGCCACCGGCCGGCTCACCGCCGTAGGCACCGCCGTCGGGGCGCAGGATGGCCTTCTGCGGAAGGGCGTAGGTGATCGCGTCACGGACCCGCTTGTCCTTGATGCGGTCCATGTTCATGTTCAGCTGCCAGACGTAGGGCTGGTAGCCCTGGATCGTCCGCTTGCTGATCTCCGGGTCCTCGACGACCTTCTTGACCTGCGGGGTGTCGACCGATCCGGACATCTGGATCGAGTCCTTGGCCTCGCCGCGGTCGGACATGATCCGCTTGGTCTGGTCGGCCCGGTTGTGGTTGTAGGTGATGTTCCACCCGTCCACGAACTGGTGCCGCATCGGGTCGGTCTTCTCGTCCCAGTGCTCGTTCTTCTCGAGCTGCATGCCCTTGCCGCGCTTGAACTCCTTGATCTTGTACGGGCCGAGCGCGACCGGTCCGTTGGTGTACTTCTCCTTGGTGTCCTTGGCCTCGGGCACCACGGCGTAACCCGGCATCGTCAGGGCCTGCGGCAGGTCCGGACGCGCGATCTTGAACTTGAAGATGATGGTCTTGTCGTCCGGCGTCTCCAGGACGCTGTCCGGCAGGTGCTTGCCCTCGTACGGACCGTCGGGCAGCGCCTTGCGGTAGCTGGTGCCCGAGCCGGAGAGCCATTCCTGGATGAAGGTCGGGCCCTCGGTCTGGAACTTGGCGTAGCGGCGCTCGATGGTGTGGCGCAGGTCCTTCGAGGTGATCTCGTCACCGTCGGAGTCCTTGATGCCGTCCTTGAGCGTGTACTTCCAGGTCTTGCCGTCGTCCTCGGTGGTGCCCGAGTCGGTGGCGAGGTCGCCGACGACGGTCAGGCCGCCCTCGTCGTCCTGCTTGTAGGTGGTCAGACCGCGGTGGATCAGCGAGGAGAGCTGACCGGCGTCCGAGACGTAGATCTGGCCCGGGTCGAGGTGGGTGAAGTCCGACTCCTGGTAGACCCGGATGGTGCCGCCCTTCTTGGCACCCTTGATCGGCTCGGCCGGGCCCTTGGAGGCCTCGGCGTCGCCGAACTCAACCGGCTTGGACTGCGCCGCGGCGTCGTCCTGAGTGCTCGACTTGTCCTCGCCGTCACCGCCGCCGTTGTTGCTGCCGCATGCGGTCAGTACGAGCGACCCGGCCGCGAGGGCGACCACGATGGCGCGAGCTTTGCGCGTAGATGAGAGCCTCATCTTGATGATGCACCTGCCTGTCGTTGTAGTTCGAAACGCTGCCTGACGGCTCCGGAAACCCGGTGCAGGGTGGCAGCCCTGGGGGTCAAGGGAGACGCGTCAGCGTCCGGCCTTGGGGTCAATGGCATCTCGGACGGAATCGCCGAAGAGGTTGAACGCCAGGATGAAGATCACCATCGCCACGCCCGGGAAGAGCATGTACATCGGGTTGTCTTCGTAGATGCGACCCGCGGTCGCGAACATTCGTCCCCAGTCGGGAGTCGGCTCCTGGAAGCCCACACCGACGAAGGAGGCGAACGCGATCGTGAGAATCGCGGAGGGGAGCATGTAGCTCGCCTGGATCAGGATCGTGGACTGCAGGTTCGGCAGCAGCTCCTTGCGCAGGATGCGCGCGCTGGAGGCACCCGAGACCCTCGCTGCGTCCACGTACTCGCGTTCTCGGAGGGAGAGGGTCTGGCTGCGCACCAGCCTCGCCATACCCATCCAACCGAGGAACCACAGGATGCCGACGATCGCGAAGAACCGGATGTGAACCGGCGTCTCCTTCTGCGGGTCGACGAAGATGGCGGTGATGACCGGGGTCATCGCGATGAGGAAGAGCTGGCTCGGGAAGGCCATCACGAAGTCGGTGAACCGGCTGAGCCAGTAGTCGACCTTGCCGCCCATGTAGCCGGCGGTGACTCCGATGATGACGCCGGTCAGCGCCGCGAGCACGGCCACGACCAGCGCGGTGTAGAGGGACGTCCGCATGCCGTACAGCAGCTGAGTGAAGATGTCCCGGCCCATGTCCGGCTCGATGCCGAACCAGAAGTCCCCGGAGATTCCGCCGGCGTTGCCGGTCGGGTACCCGTACTCGTCCAGGAGGGTGTAGTCCTCCTGGCTGTAGAGCGTGTACGGGTTCTTGCCGTACAGCTTGGCGATGACGGGCGCCAGCGCAGCGATCAGGAAGAAGAAAATCAC
Source organism: Streptomyces sp. XM4193 (assembly GCF_023072595.1). Classification (GTDB taxonomy): domain Bacteria; phylum Actinomycetota; class Actinomycetes; order Streptomycetales; family Streptomycetaceae; genus Streptomyces. The sequence goes on along the minus strand of NZ_JALLGK010000002.1, from coordinate 260,607 downwards.
TACGCAGCCGGCGATCACACCGGTACGGTCGCGCTTGAAGCGCGTCCACATCAGCTGGCCGGGTGAACGACCCACAAGATCGTCCGAGGAAGTCGGCTTCCTCTTCTTGGGAGGATCTGACTCCCCGTCAGTGGTGTCGTTCCCGGCTATGAGGTCAGCCTGGGATGGACTGGTCATCGCGTTGTGCCCCCGCGCTCTGTCTTTGGCGGAACCCGGTCATTCGGTGGCACAGGATGTGCCATGGGATGAGCGGACTCTTGCAACGAACACAGCAGGCCGTCAAGAGATTCCGGGTGGCCAGAATCCCAGGTGAAGCTTCTTGCGCAAAGATTATGCAGATCGGTGTTCGCACGTGCTTGACACGGATTGAACCAGATCGGCAATTCGGACATTGAGCGATAATTCACCTTGACCAGTCCGCAATAAAACTGACACTGCGCCGATATGCGGACGGTACATCCTGAAGTGCGTACGAACCCTCGGGAGTCCCTCCCGGCCCCGGGGCGCGTGCGACGGCGTCTGCGACGCGGCCCGGAGGCATCCGCGGAGCGGGGGTCGACGCGGCCTGCCGACCCCATCTTCCGCTGTCCGCCCGCCGGTTCACAAGCCGGTTCACAAGCCGGTTCGCCCGAGCGGGCCGCACGCCGTTGTGTGCCGCCTCCGCGAACCCCCGGGACAGGCCCCCGACGCGCCCCGTCTGGCCGTGCACGGGGAACGGCGCGGCACCCGGAAGCCGGGTACCGCGCCGTCACACCTCGGAGGGTGCCCGCGTCAGCGCTTGGAGCGGGAGAGCGTACGGGCGCGCTCGCGCTGGTCGAGGACGACCTTGCGGATGCGCACGGTCTCCGGGGTCACCTCGATGCACTCGTCCTCGCGGCAGAACTCCAGGGACTGCTCCAGCGAGAGCTTCCGCGGCGGCACCAGGTTCTCCGTGGTGTCGGCGCTGGCGGCGCGCATGTTGGTGAGCTTCTTCTCCTTGGTGATGTTGACGTCCATGTCGTCGGAGCGGGAGTTCTCGCCGACGAGCATGCCCTCGTACACCTCGGTGCCCGGCTCGATGAAGATCGTGCCGCGCTCCTGGAGGTTCATCATCGCGAACGGCGTCGCCACACCCGCGCGGTCGGCGACCAGCGAGCCGCTGTGCCTGGTGCGCAGCTCGCCGAACCACGGCTCGTGGCCCTCGGAGATCGAGTGCGCGATGCCGGTGCCCCGGGTCTCGGTCAGGAACTCGGTGCGGAAACCGATCAGTCCGCGCGAGGGCACGATGAACTCCATGCGCACCCAGCCCGAACCGTGGTTCGTCATGGTCTCCATACGGCCCTTGCGGCCGGCCATCAGCTGGGTGATGGCGCCCAGGTGCTCCTCGGGGGCGTCGATGGTCATCCGCTCGACCGGCTCGTGCAGCTTGCCGTCGATCTCCTGGGTGACGACCTGCGGCTTGCCGACCGTGAGCTCGAAGCCCTCGCGGCGCATCGTCTCGACCAGGATCGCCAGCGCCAGCTCGCCGCGGCCCTGAACCTCCCAGGTGTCCGGACGCTCGGTGGACAGCACGCGCAGCGAGACGTTGCCGATGAGCTCCTTGTCCAAGCGGTCCTTCACCAGGCGCGCGGTGACCTTGTGGCCCTTGCCGCCCTTACCGACCAGCGGCGAGTTGTTGGTGCCGATGGTCATGGAGATCGCCGGCTCGTCCACCTTGATGAGCGGCAGCGCGACCGGGTTCTCGGCGTCGGCGAGGGTCTCGCCGATCATGATGTCGGCCATGCCCGCGACGGCGCAGATGTCACCGGGCCCGGCCTCCTCGGCGGGCTTGCGGGTGAGCGCGTCGGTCATCAGCAGCTCGGTGACGCGCACGTTCTGGACGCTGCCGTCGCGCTTCATCCAGGCGACGGTCTGACCCTTCTTGAGGGTGCCGTTCTTGACGCGGCAGAGCGCGATCCGGCCGAGGAAGTTGTCCGCGTCCAGGTTGGTGACGTGCGCCTGAAGCGGAGCGCCCTCCTCGTAGGAGGGCGCGGGGACGGTCTGCAGCAGCGTGGTGAAGAACGGCTCCAGGCTGTCGCTGTCGGCCGGCACGGTGCCGTCCTCGGGCTTGGTCAGCGAGGCGACGCCGTCCCGGGCGCAGGCGTAGACGATCGGGAACTCGATCTGCTCCTCGTCGGCGTCCAAGTCCAGGAAGAGGTCGTAGGTGTCGTCCACGACCTCGGCGATGCGGGAGTCGGAACGGTCCGTCTTGTTGATGCACAGGATGACCGGCAGCTTCGCGTGGAGCGCCTTGCGCAGCACGAAACGGGTCTGCGGCAGCGGGCCCTCGGACGCGTCGACCAGCAGCACCACCGCGTCGACCATCGACAGTCCGCGCTCGACCTCGCCGCCGAAGTCGGCGTGGCCGGGGGTGTCGATGATGTTGATCGTGACGGGCGGGGTGCCGTCCTTGGGGTGGTACTTGACCGCGGTGTTCTTCGCGAGAATGGTGATGCCCTTCTCGCGCTCGAGGTCGTTGGAGTCCATCACCCGGTCGTCGACCTGCTGGTGCGCGGCGAAAGCGCCGGCCTGCTTGAGCATTGCGTCGACGAGGGTGGTCTTGCCGTGGTCGACGTGAGCGACGATGGCGACGTTTCGGATGTCGTTGCGCGTGGGCATGCTGGCGGACGCTTCTTCCGGTGTCGTGGTCGGCGTCGCGACCTTGACCGGCCGCGCGCCCGCCGCGCTGATCGTGTCGCCGCGGCCTGGATACCCACCCATGGTACGGCCCGGGACCTCACCTCTCGTCCCGGGCCGTGTCCGGCGGTCATCCGCCGTGCGGTGGCGGCTACTTCCGGTAGCCGATGTCCTGGTAGCGGGGGGTTTCGAAACCGAACGCGCCGGCGTTGACCAGCTTGCGGTCGACCGCGACCAGTTCGGGTCGCTGGTGCAGCGGGATCGACCCGGCCACGGCCCACACCCGGGCGTCGATCTGCTTGAGCACGTCCGCCCGTGCCGAGTCGTCGAGTTCGGTGACGGCCTGCTCGAAGAGGGAGTCGATCTGGTCCGTGCCGACCCGGGTGTAGTTCTGCTCGACCAGCAGCGAACCGTCCGGAGCCGGCACCGGCTTGGCGAACAGCGGACGTGCGTCGGTCACCGGATAGGCGCTCACCGGCCAGGAGTAGAGCGCGAGGTCGAAGTCTCCCGAGGCGATGTGGTCCTCGAAGTACGCCTCGTCCTGCACCTCGTGGAGTTCGGCGCGGATGCCGACCTCCTCCAGCATGTAGGCGATCCGCTTGGCGGTGGCACGCAGCTGCCCGGCGCCGGGACCGGCCGGCACCACCATCCGCAGCTGAAGCTTCTTGCCCTGTTTGGCCCGTACGAGCCCGCCCTCTGCGCTGAGCAGACCGCCCACCCAGCGGCCGAGCGCCCGGTCGGCCTGTTCGGCACGCTTCCCGGACGCCTTGGCACGCTCCGCCAGCCGCTCGGCAGCCTCGTCCTCGTCCTTCTCCGCCCGCTCGGCGAGGCGTGCGTCCAGCTGTGCGTTCTGGCGCAGCAGCCCGGCGTGCGTGGTCGCCGAGCCGTGCCGCAGCGCGGCGAGCAGCCCGCGGGGGGCCGGCTCGGCGTCGCGCGAGGTGGCGTCCTGCGGTTTGGCGTCCTCCTCGGCGGTCTCGTGGCTGCCGAGCGCCGGGCCGCCCTGCCAACCCGCGGCGGCGAGCTGGGCCGCGGCGGCCTCCCTGCCGCCGTCCCCCATCGCCGCGCTGTTGTCGCTGTATCCGTCCTGGTCGTAGCCGCGCAGATGGCTGCCGAGCGGCTCGGCGGGCAGGCCGACCGGCTTCAGTACGGATTCGGCGAGCTTCTCCCGGTCGAGCGCCCGACCGATGGCACGGCGCACCCGCTCGTCCTGGAGCGGACCGGAGGTGCCGTTGAGGGCGAGTTGGGTGTAGCCGGGCCCGAGTGCGCGGCGGACGGTGAGTGCGGCGAGGTTGCGCCGCTCCTCGGCGGCCTTCCGACGGGCGGCGGCAGCCTTCTCGGCCTCCTTGCGCGCCTTCTCGGCCGCCTTCCGCTCCTTCTTGGTCAGCTTCTCGTCCTTCTCGTCGGTGTCCTTGTCGTCCTTCTCGTCCTTGTCGTCCTTCTCGTCTTTGGCGCTCTTCTCGTCCTTGTCCTCGGCGTCCGCGCTGCCGCTCGGTTCGGCGCTCGCGCTCGGCTTCCGGGACGCCGCGGAGGCGTCGGACTTCGGGGACGGACTGGCGCTCGGGTCCGTCGAGGCGTCCGGTTTGTCGCTCTTTCCGGTCGCGCTCGACGACGGCGAGGAGGAAGAGGACCCGTCCGACCCGGTCCCGTTCGAGGCTGACGCCTCTTCGGAGGCGGCCGAGGCGGCGGACTCCTCCTCGGGCCGGGCCGCCGGGGGCTTGTTCGAGCTGTCCGGCCGTTCGAAGAGCCGCAGGTCCGTACGGTCGATCTCCGCGAGGTCGAGCCGGCCGGCGGCGAGCGCCTCGGCGCGCTGGGCGCGCGGTACCGGGGTGAGGACGATGGTGTCGAGCCTGGCGCGCTCGCCCCACCAGCGGGGGTTGCGCTCCAGGGTGACGGTCTTGTCCTTGCGCCCGACCTTGCCGCCCTTGAGCCTGAACGGCCCGCCGGAGACCGCGAGTCGGGTGCGCGCGCCGTCGTTGAAGGAGGAGGGGTCGCCCATCACCGAACGCGGGTAGAGCGGGCTGAAGAGCGACTTCCAGTCGCTGTACGGGCGGGCGAACGTGACCTTCACCTGCCGCGCGTCCTTGCCCCGAGTGACCTTGTGCACCCGTTCGTACCCCGAGTTGCGGGCGCTCCAGAACGCGCTCTCCCGGCCGCTGAGCGCCTTCCACTGGGCCTGGAAGTCGGCCGCGGTGACCGGCTTTCCGTCGCTCCAGCGCGCCTTGCGGCTCAGCGTGTAGACGACCGTCTGCTGCGGTTCGCGGCTGGTGACCTCGGCGGACTCCAGATAGTCCTCGTTGAGCCGCGGCCGGGCCCGGCTGTCGAGCGGGAAGAGCGTGGGCAGCACGGCTTCGGCGATCCGGTCGGTGCTCTCGTCGGCCTCCGCCTGGAAGGCGTTGAGCGTACGGGGCATCGCGTCCACCGCCCAGCGCAGACTGCCGCCCGCGGCCGTACGGTCGCGCTCGCCGGGAGCGATGTCCCGTGCGGCGCCGCTCTTCCCCTCGGCGGGCTCCTCGCCTCCGGTGCAGCCGGCCAGTACCGGAGGCAGGAGTGCGCCCGCGGCGAGTACGGCCACGCAGCGGCGCCGAACGGCGGAGTCGTTGAACGGCGAGGCTGGCATGGCTGTCTACCTCCGAGAAGCCGGCGCCGCCCGTGCCACCTCGGCGGGATCAGGCGGCTCATCACATGAATGGGCCTCCATGGAAGAGCGGGGTCCGTTGCGCTGCGGGCAGACACGGCGTTCGACGCCGCAGGCCCACCCGGTTGGCGGGGAGCCGCCGGGTGGGCCTGGGGAGGTGGACGGGCGGGGCTCGCCCGCCGGGCCGTCAGGACACGATGTCCTTGCGGCGGAAGCCTCGGAAGGCGAGGGCGAAGAGCACCGTCGCGTAGGAGACCGAGACCGCGGAGCCCTTGAGCATGCCGCCCCACTCCAGCTCCGGCTGGAGCGCGTCGATCCAGGCGAAGTGCCAGTGCGCGGGCAGGAATTCGCGCCAGTGCTCCAGCGCGGTGACCGCGTCCAGCACATTGCCGAGGATGACCAGCCCCACCGCACCGCCGACCGCGCCCAGCGGCGCGTCGGTGACGGTGGAGAGCCAGAACGCGAAGCCCGCGGTGACCAGTTGGGAGACGTAGACGAAGCAGACCGCGATGAGCATCCGCAGCAGCGCCTCCCCTGCCGGCAGCGAGCCGCCCGTGGGCAGCATCAGCGGACCCCAGCCGTACGCGGCCGTGCCGACGCCGAGCGCCACCAGGGGCAGGAGCAGCAGCGCCGCGGCGCTGAAGGCCAGCGCGACGACCAGCTTGCTCAGCAGCAGCCGGGTCCTGGGCACGGGGGCCGCCAGGAGGTAGCGCAGCGAGGACCAGCTCGCCTCCGAGGCGACCGTGTCGCCGCAGAACAGCGCGACCGGCACGACCAGCAGAAATCCCGCGGAGACGAAGAGCGAGACGGCGGCGAAGTTCAGCCCCGAGGCGGTCGCGGTGTCCATCAGGCTCACCCTGCGCCCCGGTTCGTCGTCCCCGACGGCGAACGCGACGACCAGCACGAGCGGGAGGACTGCCAGCATCCCGGCCATCACCAGGGTGCGACGGCGGCGCAGTTGCCGCATCGCCTCCACCCTCAGCGGCAGGGTGCGGCTCGCCCGGTAACCCGGTGCCTGTTCCAGGAGCTCGGTCATGCCGGCTGTCCTCCGATCATGGTGAGGAAGGCGTCCTCCAGCCGACGGTGCGGCCCGAAGCGCTCCACCGGGATGTCCAGGCGCAGCAGCTCGGGCAGCAGGTCCTGCGGACCGGCGCCCGAAAGCCGCACCAGCAGTCCGTCCTCGGTGCGCACCGCGCTGCCGACACCGGGCAGCGCGGCCACCTTGTCGGCCCAGGCGTCGAGTTGGGCGGCGGAGTGGTCGCCGTGGACTCCCACGATCAGGCTGTCCCCCTCGCCGGTGATCTCCGCGACCGGGCCCGAACGCACGAGCCTGCCGCGGTCCATCACGACCAGGTGGGTGCAGGACTGCTCCACCTCGGCCAGCAGATGGCTGGAGACGATGACCGTACGGCCGCCCTCCGCGTAGCGGATCATGACCTCGCGCATCTCCCGGATCTGGGGCGGGTCGAGGCCGTTGGTCGGCTCGTCGAGGATGAGCAGCTCCGGCAGGCCCAGCATCGCCTCGGCGATGGCCAGACGCTGCCGCATGCCCTGGGAGTACGTGCGCACGGCGCGGTCCAGGGCTTCGCCGAGATCGGCGATCTCCAGCGCCTCTTCGAGATGCGCGTCCTCCGCGGGACGGCCGGTGGCCTGCCAGTACAGCTCCAGATTGGCGCGACCGGTCAGGTGCGGGAGGAAGCCCGCGCCCTCGACGAAAGCTCCGACCCGCGAGAGGACCGGCGCTCCGGGCCGGACGGCCTGGCCGAAGAGGCGGATCTCGCCCTCGTCCGGCTTGATCAGTCCCATCAGCATGCGCAGCGTGGTGGTCTTGCCCGCGCCGTTGGGCCCCAGCAGCCCGAGCACCTGCCCGCGTTCGACCCGGAAGTCGAGGTCCCGCACGGCGTACCGGTCGACGGCGCCCGCGTAGCGCTTGGAGAGCCCGGTGATCCGGAGCGGCACCTGCGCCAGCTCGGGGTCGGGGGCGACGGGCCTGGTGCGGCGCCGTCCGGTGAGCAGCAGACCCACCGCCACCGCGAGACCGATCAGCGGAAGCCCCCAGACCCACCAGGGCAGGCCCATGCCCTCCGAGGCGACCCGGGGCGCGGTGGGCACTCGGAGCGCGGTGTCGTCCAGCGAGACGGTGTAGTCGGCGGCGCGCTCGGGCGAGGCGTAGCCGAGGTCGGTGGCGGCGAGCACCAGTTCCAGACGGTGGCCGGACTTGATCTCGCGGTCGATGGCCGGGAGCCGCAGGGTGACGTCACGGCCCTCGGCGGCGTCCTCGACCCGTACGGGGCTGACGAGTTGGGAGGGCAGCACCCGGCGGCCGTCGGGCCCGACGTCGTAGAGCTTGCCGAAGAGCACCGCGTCGCGGACCGGCCGCTCGTCGTCGTCGTTCTCCGCGCGCACCCGCAGTTCGACGGTGGGTGAGCCGGTCACCTGCATGCTCTCGTTCAGCGGGGCGGAGGTGAACCTGGCGTGCTGACCGGGGAAGTCGACGCTGATGCCCGAACCGACCGCCCCGAGCTGGCTGAGCCCGCTGCCGACTCCGGGCACCGCCGAGATGGAGGGCGGGCCGCCGCCGGGCGGGTTGCGGAAGGTCTGCTCCTGGCCGGTCAGCCGTACGGTGCGTTCACCGCTGGACAGGCCCGGGTAGGCGGGGCCGGTGGCGCCGCGCTGGGTGACGCCGCCGGAGGTGGAGTCCAGGCCGCCGCTGCGCGAGACGCGGAAGGCGGGGCCGGTGTCGGCGTCGTCCTGCTCGGCGAGGTGCTTGTCGAACCAGTCGGTGATCCGCTGCTGCACACGGTCGGTCTCCATGGCTCCGCCGTCGTGACCTCCTGCGATCCAGTCGACGGAGACGGGTGCGCCGTTGCCCTTGATGGTCCTGGCCATCGTGTCCGCGTGCTCCAGTGGGAAGAGCGAGTCCGTCTTCCCCTGGACGACGAGGGTGGGCACCTTGATGCGGTCGCCGACGGCGGAGGGGCTGCGCTCGCTCAGCAACTCGCGTGCTTCCGCGTCGGGTTGACCCGACTCGGCGACCCGCTCGTACATCCGGCACAGTTGCTCGACGAACCGTCCGCAGCCCTCCTGGCCCTGGCCGGGCGGCGGGGTGACGGCCGGGCCGTCGCCGGGCTCCTGTCCGCCGCCTTCGGGGACCTCCCCGCCGGGCTCCTCCTCGGGGCCCTGGCCGCCACTGTTCTCTTCGGCCCCTTCGGCCCCCTCGTCCTCGTTGCCCTGCGCCATCACCGAGCCGGTGGTGAAGAAGATGCCGGACCACAGCTTCTTGTAGACGCCGCCGGGGAACAGTGCGTCGGCGAGGTCCCAGTAGGTGATCACCGGGGCGATCGCGTCGACGCGCTTGTCGTGCCCGGCGGCGAGCAGCGCGGCGGCACCGCCGTAGGAGGCTCCGGCTACGCCGACCCGGGGGTCGCCGTCGGCGTCCTGTCGCACCTCGGGGCGTTCGGCGAGCCAGTCGATCAGCGCCGAGACGTCCTTGCCCTCGCGTGCCGGGTCGTTCAGCCCGATCCTGCCGGTGGATTCACCGAACCCCCGCGCGGACCAGGTGAGCACCGCGTACCCGGAACGGGCGAGCTTCTCGGCCTGTTCACGGGTGTCGTCCTTGCTGCCGCCGAAGCCGTGGCCGAGGAGCACGGCGGGCTTCGGGTCGTCGGCGGTGGTCGCGTCGGTGGTGAAGAACGAGGTGTCGATCTTCGCTCCCGGCATCGACATGGTGCGGTCGGCGCGGTTCACCGGGGTGTCGGAGTCGGCGGCGACGGCGGTCACCGCACCGCCGCCCGCCAGCAGCGCCAGCGCGGCACCGCCGGCGATCAGGCGGCCCCGCCGGCCCGTGAGTCGAAGTCCCATGCCAGGAAGCGTAAGCGGACGGCCGATCAGACCGCGTACGGGTCCCCCTCCGGCGGAATCCGGCCCTCCGCCGCGTCCGGGCCGGCGCACTCCTGCCGGCTGTGCGGCGGGAGCCGCGCGCTACAGCGAGGGGAAAGCGTCCAACAGCGCGTCCACGGAGGCCGAGGACGGGCCGGAGCTGCCCGAGGGCATCCCGAGCTCGAACCAGACCGCCTTGCCGTCCGGGGTGCGCCGGCTGCCCCAGCGCTGCGAGAGCAACTCGACCAGCTGGAGCCCGCGCCCGCCCTCGTCGGTGTCCATCGCACGACGGCGGCGCGGCTGCACCTGGCCGGTGTCCCACACCTCGCAGACCAGGGTGTGGTCCAGCAGCAGCCGGAGCCGGATGGTGCCCGAGCCGTGCCGCAGCGCGTTGGTGACGAGCTCGCTGACCAGCAGCTCGGTGGTGTCCGCCAGCGCGAGCAGATCCCACTCGGCCAGCTCCCGGCGGGCCAACTCCCGTGCGCGGGCGACCGACTGGGGCTCGGCGGACAGACGCCAGTCGCCGACGCTGGAGCCGGGCAGACCGTGCACCCGGGCCAGCAGCAGCGCCATGTCGTCCTCGCCGTCCAGCATGTCTATCCGGGCGAACACCCGGTCGCAGACGTCCTCCAGCGGTCGGTCGCAGTCGGCGACCGCGGTGCGGAAGGCGTTCAACCCGGCGTCGAGCGACTGATGCCGGGACTCCACCAGCCCGTCGGTGTACAGCGCCAGCAGCGCGCCGTCGGGCAGTTGCATGTCGATCTGCTCGAACGGCTCGCCGCCCACCCCGAGCGGAACGCCCTTGGGCACGTCCAGCAGCTCGGCGCGCTCCTGCGCCGAAGCGGGCAGCGCCGACCCGTCCGGGTCCGCCTCCACCAGCACCGGCGGCAGATGGCCCGCGTTGGCGATGGTGCAGCGGCGGGAGACCGGGTCGTAGACGGCGTACACACAGGTGGCGAGGTAGACCTCGGCGAGGGTGTCCTCGGAGGGCGGGCCGCCGCGCCGGTTGTAGCGGGAGTCGCCGAGGCCGCGGGCGATCTCGTCCAACCGCTCCAGCACCTCGGCCGGTTCGAGGTCCAGGAGCGCCAGGGTCCGTACGGCGGTGCGCAGTTCGCCCATGGCGACGGCGGCGCGCAGACCCCGGCCCATCACGTCACCGATGACCAGGGCCGTCCGGTGCCCGGGCAGCTCGATCACGTCGAACCAGTCTCCGCCGACCTCGGTGGCGGCGGTGCCGGGGTGGTAGCGGCAGGCGATGTCCAGGCCGGCCGCGGCGGGGTTGCCCGGTGGCAGCAGGCTGCGCTGGAGGATGAGAGCGCGCTCGTGCTCGCGGCGGTAGAGGCGCGCGTTGTCTATGCAGACGGCGGCTCTGGCGGCCAGCTCGGCGGCGAGCGCCGCGTCCCGCTCGCCGAAGCGCTCGCTGCCCTTGACCCGGGAGAACTGCACCAGGCCGAGCATCCGCTCACCGGCGATCATGGGCACGGCGAGGCTGGAGTGGACCAGCACGCCGAAGGCGGAGACCGCCTCGCCCTCGCTGTTGACCGGCTGGATGGCGCGGACTCTGGCGGTGCGCAGCGCCAGCGCGTGCGGCGACTCGAAGGCGTACCTGTGGGTCGAGCCCAGCGGCACGGTGTCCGGGTCGGAGCCGTCGCCGACGGCGCTGGCGAAGGCGACCCGGCGCAGCGGCGCGCTGCCCTCGCCGCTGCCGGGCTGCGGATCGTCGCCCGCGAGGACTTCCTCGTACAGGTCGACGGCTGCGAGATCGCAGAACTGCGGTACGGCGACGTCCAACAGCTCGCGCGCGGTCTTCTCGAGGTCGAGGGAGTTGCCCATGCGCGCTCCGGCGGCGTTCAGCAACGCGAGAGCCCGCCGTACGTCGTCCGGCTTGCCCGCCTCTGCTGGAATGTCGCTCAACGCAGCCCCTTCCCCGTCGTCCCGGCTCACGAGCCTTTTGCGCGCAGTCTCGCAGGAGTCCTGACGCGGCAACACCCGTATCCGCCAATGCCGTACGACAGTTGCTCAGTTGTACTACGGACAGCATCCGGTCACTCGCGCCCGGTCACGAACGCGTGCGATCGGTCACCGCCCTCCTCTTCTCTCATAACCAACCACACCGGGCCCGAACCCCCGCCCGCCGCTTTGTCGACCGAAGCCGGTGCGCCGGCCGCCGTGTGCGCGCGTCGCTGGTCACGCGCTCGAAGTCGCTCCGAGCCGCCGCCGCGCACGGTTGCGCACAGCGGGCGGGCGCGTCCCAACGGCGGGCGGGACACGCCGAGTTGATCATGCAGGTACGGGTTGCGCGGCGCAAGGTGCGCGGCGCTCGACGGACAGTTCCGGTCACGCTCGGGGGCACAACGGGCAGCCGGCACAGACCGATCCGGCCGTCGACGGGCCGCCGGAGCGCTCGCCGCCGTCCGACGTCCGGCCTTCGCCGTCCGGCCCGACGGGTCCGCGGATGCGGTCACGGCACGGGGTCGGCGGTACGGGGTCGGCGGGCCTGCCTCAGACGGGGCAGTGGGGCAGGGAGAGTTCGAACCAGACCGTCTTGCCCGCCGGGCCGCGCCGGGTACCCCAGCGGCGGGCGGACTGCGCCACGAGCTGAATCCCCCGGCCGCCCTCGTCGTCGGGGTCCGGGGTGCGTTCGCGCGGCGGGTCGGGCAGCGGGTCGGAGACCTCGACGAGCAGCGAACCGGCCCGCACCATCCGTACGCCGATGGGGCCGTGCGCATACCGCAGCGCGTTCGTGAACAACTCGCTGACCAGCAGCACCGCTTCGTCCGTCAGCTCCTCCAGACCCCAGCGCTGGAGGGTCGTACGGACCTCGTGCCGGGCCCGGCGCACCGCGAGCGTCTCGGCGGGGAAGGTCCAGCTGGCGGAGGAGTTGTCCGGCAGCCCGCCGAGCTGGGCCATGAGGAGCGCCGCATCGTCCGCGTGCGCGGGCACGGCGTCGTTGTGGGGGGTGATCATCTCGATGGCGTCGTCGCAGGCGTCCTCGATGTCGAACGGCCGGCCGCCCGCGGTCTGCCGGGTGAGCCGGCCGCTCAGCCGTGCCAGTCCGTCGGTGATGTCCTCGCCGCGCGTCTCGACGAGGCCGTCGGTGTAGAGCACCAGCACCGCACCCTCCTCGATCCGGACGTCCACCGACTCGAAGTGGACTCCCTCCACGCCCAGCGGCGCACCGGACGGCAGTTCCAGCAGCTCGGCCGCGCGCTCACCGCCCGCGGCGGGGGCGCCGACGAGCAGCGGCGGCACATGGCCGGCCTTGGCCAGGCTGACGGTACGGGTGGACGGGTCGTAGACGGCGTACACACAGGTCGCCATCAGGGGTTCCTCCGGCCCCTGCGCGAGGTCGTCGGCCAAATCGTTGATCCGGCGCAGCAGTTCGTGCGGCGGCAGATCGAGCGGGGCGAGGGTGCGCACGGCGGTGCGCAGCCGGCCCATGGTGGCCGCGGCCCTGAGCCCGTGGCCCATCACATCGCCCACCACCAGCGCCACCCGGCCGCCGGCCAGCGGGATGACGTCGAACCAGTCGCCGCCCACCTCGGTGCCGCTGCTGCCCGGAACGTAGCGGACCGCGACCCGTACCCCGGGCGGCGAGGGCACCCGCTGGGGCAGCAGGCTGCGTTGCAGCATCAGGGCGCCCTCGCGTTCACGCGCGTAGAGCCGGGCGTTGTCGAGCGAGACGCCTGCGCGGCCGGCCAACTCCATGGTGAGCGCGACGTCGTCCTCGTCGAAGCCCTCCCGCTCGCCGGCTCTGCTGATCACCAGCAGGCCGAGCACGATGCCGCGGGCGCTGAGCGGAACGCAGAGCAGCGAGTGGATGTCCAGGTCCAGCGCGGCCTGCACCTTGGGGTCGCCGCGGTAGGTGGCGGCCAGCAACTCCCGCTGCGAGCCCGCGAGATGGGGCCTGCCGCTGCGCAGGACGGTCGCGAAGAAGGAGTCGGGCGCCAGCGCCACGTCCTGGCCCGCGCGCAGCATCCGCCCCACCGCCGGACCGGTGCTGCCCGCGGCCACGCCGAGTTGGAGCAGCGGGACACCGGACTGGGGCGGGGTGACGGGGAGTTCGTCGCCCTGGAAGACCTCGCTGCGCAGCATCACCCCCGCGTAGTCGGCGAAGCCCGGCACCAGTGCGCGGGCCAGCGCCCTGGAGAGCTTGCGAACGTCCAGCAGATCGCCCAGCGCGACGTTGACGTCGTCGAGCAGCATCAGCCGCTGACGGGCGCGCTCCACCTTCTGGACCGCGTCTCGGCGCTCGGTGATGTCCATGATGGTGCAGCTGACCCCGACGACCTTGCCGGAACGGTCGGTCAGCCGGCCGTAGGAGACCGACCGGGCCCCTCTGCCGTCCGGGGAGGGCATCACCATGTCGATGACGGTGCGCCCGGTCTCCAGCACCACGGACTGGACGTCGGAGATCTCCCGCGACATGAAGGCCGGGAGCACTTCCTCCACCGTGCGCCCGATCAGCTCGTCGTTGCTGGCGTTGTGCAGCGCCAGCAGCGCCTTGTTGACCCGCACGAAGCGCCGCTGCTCGTCGAAGAGGGCGATGGCGAGCGGCGAGGAGTCGAAGAGCGCGTCGAGGGCGGCGAGGTCGTGCTCGATCGCCCGCAGCCGGTTGATCTCGACCACGTTGGCCAGGATGAACGGCTCCCCGTCGGCGTCCTCCAGCAGCGCCGCCTGGGACTGGGTGTCCACGAGGCGGCCGTCCCGGTGGACGGCGGTGAGGAAGCCGCGCCACACCCGGCCCCGCCGCAGCTCGCCGTAGATGCCGAGAGCGGGGTCCGCCTCCCGGTCGGCGGAGGCGAGGAACTCGACGAACCGGTGGCCGGTGGCCTCTTCCGCGCTCCAGCCGAGCATGTCCTCGGCGGTGGGGCTCCACAGCAGCACCCGGCCGCCGGTGTCGAGGATGATCACGCCGATGGGGAGCGTGTCGAGCAGCGAATCGGCTGCGCTCGGTCCCTCGCTCACTCCGCCCACGTCCCTGCTCGGGTGGCGCTGCCGGGGCACTGTCGAGCTCGGCCCACAACAGCAAGACAAACTGTACTAACAGCACACATACCCGATTGTGCACGCGGTCAGGCTCGGTCACCGCCTGGATAGTCCAAACGCTCGACCACATAGCGACGCACCCGGGTGGCGCCCACCGTACGAGCCTCGCCCCGCTCGCGACCAGCCTCCGTACCGGAGTCCGCAGCGACCGGCTCGACCTCCCCGGCGGACAGCGCCCGGCCCTGCTCGCCGCGCTCGCTCTGTGCGGTCAGCCGCTCGGCGAGAGCCTGGGCCTCCAGCAGCGTCGCGAACCGGCCGATCCGGTAGCGACCGCCCTCGTCCTGCCGGATCACCATCCACGGCAACGGGTCCACGCGCTCGTTCACCGGAAACCACCGCCCACAACCCGGCCGACCACGACCACCACTGCACTCGACGTCAGAATCCGCATATGCCAGAGCGTACGCGTGCGACTCACCGAACGCAGTCGACTTGGCACAAGGAGAGACCGTCGCCACTCACCCACGGGACCGGGTCAACCGGTCGGGGCGGGTGGGGAGTTGGCGCATCGCCGCGAGGGCCGGGGCCGGTGGGCGGAGTGTGGTGAGCGGGAGTTGTGGGGTACGGCGGCGCGCACTGCCGGCCGGGCTGTCCCGGATCAGCGCACCGGCAGGTGGTAGAGCACTCTGGTCCGGTCAGCGGGCAGCACCACATCGGCCGTCTCCACCGGGCGGCCCCCGACGTGGAACGTACGGGTGATCACCAGTACGTGGTGGCCGGGCACCCCGCCGAGCGCCGTCAACTCGTCCGCGCTGCCGGGGCGGGTGCTCAGCTCCTCGACCACGTTGTCCACGACCTGCCCGATCGCGGCCATCCGCTCCACCACGCCCTGACCGCCGAGCGGACCCTCCTCGGGCAGCAGCACGGGCGTACGGGCGGTGATCGCCAACGGCTCCCAGGACGTGGAGACCATCACCGGCTCGCCCTCGTCGCGGAAGAGGTACTCGGTGCGCATGACGCGGTCGCCTGCGGTCAGCAGCAGTCGCTCGGCGACCTTGGGCGGGGCGTCCTGCTGCGAGCTGCGCGCCTCCCAGGTGCCCTTGACCCGGTCGTCGGCCTGCTCCTGGCGGAAGGAACTGGCGAGCCCGGGAGCGCGGTAGCCGCTGCGGATCACCCGGCGCTGCACCGGCTGCTCGCGCACATAGGTGCCCGAGCCGGAACGGCCCTCCACCAGCCCCTCGGCCATCAGCACCTTGCGGGCTTCCAGCGCGACGGTGTCCGAGACTCCGTACTCGCTCCTGATGCGCGCCTGCGAGGGCAGACGCGCATGCGGCCCGAGGGTGCCGTCGATGATCTTCTGGCGCAGATCGCCGGCGACACGCAGATACGCGGGCTGGTCACCGAAGGACATGGTTCCTCCCTGAGGGCCGAGAGGTTGACAGTGGGCAACAGCTTGACAAGCGGCTGCCGTCGGTCGGCGGGAAAGGCCATGCGTTCACTCGATGTGATGAGTCGCCACTGGTCACGGCGGTGCGAGCGGCGGCAGCCCTCCCGGTCGGACCGGGAGGGCTGCCGCGATGCGCGGTGAGGTGCGGCGGGGTTCAGCCGACGTGTGCGCCGCACCTCAACGGCCGGTGTCGAGCGGGCCGTTCACCGCCGGCACGGATCGGCCGGTTCAGAACTCCAGCGCCCAGGAGTCGAGGTAGCCGGTGTCGAGGTAGGCGTTGTCGGTGATCCGCAGCTTCCACTGGCCGTTGGCGACGACCGTCGAGGCGTCCACCGTGTAGCTCTGCTTCAGGTCACGGGTGCTGCCGCCCTGCCCGTAGTCCTTCACGCGGTACGCGGTGCCGTTCGGCGCGACCAGGTCGATCCGCAGATCGCCGATCCAGCTGTGCTTGATGTCGACGTCCACGCTCAGCCCCGAGGGCGCGTTGCCCGCGACGCCCGTGACGTTCAGCGGGGACTCGACCGTGCGCAGATCGCGGATCTGGAGGTCGTCGGTGTTCTCGAAGCGGGTTCCGGGCTCACCGGGCTCGCTGCCGCCGCCCCCGCCGACCTGGAGGAGCTTGTTGGGCGAACCGCTGCCGGGGTTGCCGACCCTGCCGTCGACCGCCGCCGAGTCCAGCGCGGAGGCGACCGCCGCCGGGCTCGCGGAGCCGTCCTCGCCGAGCACGAGAGCGGCGGCTCCCGCGACGTGCGGAGCGGCCATCGAGGTTCCGGAGATGGTGTTGGTCGCGCTGTCACCGGTGTGCCAGGCCGAGGTGATCTCCGACCCCGGCGCGAAGATGTCCACGATCGCGCCGTAGTTGGAGAAGGTGGACCTGGCGTCGGTACGGGTGGTGGAGCCGACGGTCAGCGCCTCGCCGACCCTGGCCGGCGAGTAGTTCGACGCGTTCTGGTTGTCGTTGCCCGCGGCGACGGCGTAGGTGACGCCCGAGGCGATGGAGTTGCGCACGGCGTCGTCCAGGGCGGCGTTGGCGCCGCCGCCCAGGCTCATGTTGGCGACCGCGGGCTTCTGGGCGTTGCCGGTGACCCAGTCGACGCCGGCGACGACTCCGGCGATGGTGCCGGATCCGGAGTCGTTGAGCACCTTCACCGAGACCAGGTCCACCTTCTTGGCCACGCCGTGCGCGGCGCCGCCGACCGTGCCCGCGACATGGGTGCCGTGGCCGTTGCCGTCGTTGCCGGACCCGCCGAAGGCGTCGAAGCCGAAGTCGGCACGACCGCCGAAGTCTGAGTGGGAGTGGCGTATTCCGGTGTCGACGATGTAGGCGGTGACGCCCTCGCCCGCGGAGTCCGGATAGGTGTAGCTGTTGTCCAGCGGGAGGTCCGGCTGGTCGATGCGGTCCAGGCCCCAGGACGGCGGGTTGCTCTGGGTGGCGTCGATGGAGACCCGCTGGTCCTGCACGACCGACTCCACCGCCCGGTCGGCGGCGAGCTTCCTGGCCTGCTTCTCGGTGAGTTGGACCGCGTAGCCGTTGAGGGCGGCACGGTAGGTGAGCTTGATCTTCGCACCGTACTTCTCGGCCAGCTCGCGCCCCTTGGCCGATGCGGCCGCGGGACCGGACTCGTCGAGGGTGACGAGGTAGCTGTCCTTGATCGTCCCGGGCGCTCCCGCGCCGAGGATGGTGCCCTGCGGGCCGTCCGCCGCGACCGCGGGCAGTGCGCCGGCGCCGAGGGCGAGAGTGGCCGCCGCGGCCACCACCGCGACCGACAACCGACGTCTGGAAGAACGCAACACTGTCATCAGAGATTCCTTCTCGTGATGGTGCGCCAATGTGAGGGTCGCCAGACGCGAACATGACATTCGCATCGGCTGCACGAAAGGTTTACCGAGGTACAGGAATCCCACAAGAGATGTGCACGGACTTCATACAGCTGTCACGTGGATGTCACACCAATCAGCCCCAACTCCCTTGATGTCACGGCAAATTGGCAAAACAGGCCGGATAGGCCCGCGAGTTCGGGCGACACCCGGCTGCCGGTTGTCGTGCCTCAACTGCGGGCGCTTCACGGGCGGTTGGACAGCCCTCCGCGGGCCACGCTCTCGGCGACCCGGTTCGGCCGGTGGGCGACCACCCGCAGCCGCACCGTCGCGCGCAGGTCCGCGCAACCCGACGACGTACGGGCACGCACCACCACCTGCTCCTCCAACTCCCGCAGGACCACGGAGGGTTGGGCTCCGGGATCGAGAGTGACGCGCAGTCGCAGCCAGGGCCGGCCCGGACGGCCGTGCACGGTGACCCGGGCGCGGCGCACCCCCGACACCTCGCGGATGTCCGCGGACACGGCGGAGGCGAGCGCTGCGCCGCGCAGCCGCGCGTCCCCACCGGTCGCGCCGGGCACCGCGAGGACACGACGCACCCGCGGGCCGGCCAGCCGGTACAGCCACACCGAGGCGACCACGAGCACCAGCGCGGGCACGGCTGCCGCGAGCACCTGCCAGAGCGGTTCTCCGGTGGAGGGATCGGCGCGCTGTCGCAGCGTGTGCCACCAGCCGGAGCCGGGCAGCGCACCGCTGCCGGAGACCCCCGGCCACCAGCTCGGGAGACTGCCCGGCGGGCCGCCCGCCGAGTGGGCGGCGGTGAGCGCACACCAGGCCAGCGCGGTCAGCAGCAGCGCTCCCAGCACCAGCGTGAGCCGGTTGGTGAGGCGCAGAACGCGTTCGGGCCTGCGGGTCGGCGGGCGGCCCGCGGCGGACGCCGGCTCGCGGGCGTCGGAGCGCGGAACGGGAGCAGTTGCCGACGTCACGTCAGTTCCCCTCGGAGAGCAGGTCGTTGCCGTCCGGGCCGGCCCCGCGGCGTCGGCGCGCAGGAGCCGTCGGACGACCGGAAGGATCGGACGGCCCGGTGGCGGACGCGTCGGACGCGTCGGACGGCTCGGTGGCGTCGGACGGCCCGGACGCGTCGGACGGCCCGGTGGTGTCGGTGGACGATGCGGGCGACGGCGCTCGGGAGGCGGGCGACCGGTGCGGCGGGACCCAGTGGTCGGCGGGTGTCAGGACGACCTTCAGCCGGGGCCGGCGCACCAGGCCGAGCACCTCGACGGTGGCCGTGAGCGCCTCGTTCAACTGCCGTTCCACGCGCTCGAGTTCACCGAAGGCAGCGGTGGCCCGCACCCGGTGGCCCCGGCGTCGCACCCGTACGGTCGCGGTGCGCACTCCCGGTACGGCGAGCGCGGAGTCGCGCAGCAGCAGCGCCGTGCCGCGCCGGTCCAGCTCCGCGTACACACCCGACCGGCCCGTCTCCATCACCCACCAGCGACGGGTCGGGGTGACGCTCAGCACCAGCAGCCAGACCGCCGCCAGAGCCGCGCAGACCGCGCCCGCCACCAGCAGTGCCGCGGTGTCGCCGAGCACCGGCACCCGGTCGGTGACCGACTGCCACAACTCCCGCCCGCGGTCGGCGAGTCGGTCGCCGACGCCGTGCCCTCCGGTGTCCAGCACCGCGAGCACGACGAACGACAGCGCCGCGGCGGCGGCGAGCAGCAGGCCGAAGGAGAGCAGGGCGACCGGACGCCGCCGGGTGGTCCAGGCACGTCCCACCGGGCTCACCGCTCCCCCGCCGACGTCGCGTCCCGGGGTGAACCCGCTTTGCCCGCCGCCGAGTCGACGCGGGCCTCGGCGGGACCGCCGCCGCCCGGTGCCCCGCGCAGCCCGGACTCGTCACCGCCCGTCGGCGCGGCTGCGCTCCCCTCGACGCGGTCCGGGAGCAGGCCGGGCGAAGAGCCCGGCCCGGGCCGGTCCCCCTCCCGCTCCAGCCGGTCGACCAGCACACTCACCCGACGGACCGGGGTCCCGGTCAGCTCCGCGCAGCGCTCCGCCACCGTCTCCCGCACGCCGGCGCAGAGCGCGGGGATGTCCGAGGGGTACGGCAGCGCGATCGCCAGCCGTACGTGCGCGGTGCCGCGCCGCAGCCGTACGACCGCACGGGGGCGGGCGGCGACCGGGGCGACGACGCGCTGCTCGATGGCGTCCGCCGCCGCCTGGACCGCAATCCGGTTCCGGGTGCGGTCGCTGATCACCAGCGCACCGCGTTCCCCGGCCGGCGGGAGCGCGAACGCCTGCCGTGCCGAGTCCCGGCCGGAACTCACTGATCCCTCCGGCCGGGTCCGCGCAGCACATCGAGGGGCGAGGCGCCGTCGTCCAACGCCCGGCCGACGAGCCAGCCGAGCGCACCCAGCGCGCCGACCAGCAGAAAGGCAACGAAGCCGCCGAACCAGCCGGCGAAACCCAGCGCCATTCCCGTCATCAGCCCTGTGGAGGCCTTGTTCACGCGTCTCTCCTCGGTCCCGTCGCCCGGTCGGCCCGCTCGGCCCCGCCGGACTGGTCTGCCTGCTCCGACTGCTCAGTCACCGCGGCTGCTCACTCGACGCGGGACTCGACGGTGTCGTCCTCGTCGTCGGGCAGGTGGACGTCGCCGACGCTGATGTTGACCTCGACGACCTCCAGGCCGGTCATCCGCTCGACGGCGACGATGACGTTCTCCCGCACGTCGTGGGCGACGTCGGGGATCGGTACGCCGTACTCGACGACGATCTCCAGGTCCAGCGCGGTCTGGCGCTCACCGACCTCGACCTTCACACCGCGCGCCACGTTCGGACGGCCGCCGGGAACGCGGTCGCGCACGGCGCCGAGCGTACGGGCGAAGCCGCCGCCGAGCGCGTACACCCCGGGCACCTCGCGGGCGGCCATGCCCGCGATCTTCTCCACGACGCCGTCGGCGATCGTGGTCTTGCCGCGCTCGCCGACCTGGCCGTCGGGGTTGCCGGCGCTCAGCGTGGTGTGCTTCTGCAGCGAACGGCTCTCGTTGCGGACAGCGGGCTGCGCCTTCTCGCTCGCGGTCTCGGAAACGGTGGTCGAAGTGTTGGCGGCCATGGGCTCTCTCCTCGTCGTGGTCCATGCGGGTGTTGCGTGCTGTCAGATCGTTGGACCCGGCCCAACACCGTTCCTCACGCGGCGAGTCGAAGTTTTTTCAGGAGTTCTCGCCGGGCGCCCGCGAGGGCGTTTTCGGCGGCGTCTCGCGCGGCCGTCCGCCGGATCGGGTTCGGGCGCGTGACGATGTGTTCTGTGCCGTGTCCAAAAGGACGTGGGCGAGGAGAGGTACCGACGGACGAGGAGCCCCCGTGCACCAGAGGGAGCTGAGAGCTCGGTGACACCGAGTGAGAACCCGTGGGCAGCAGCCACGGAGGAGGACGCCGGGGTCGAGGGCTCCGGCGGGGAGACGACGCCGGGCAGGCTCGACAGCGCCCGCAGCGACACGCTGCTGGCCGTGCGCGCCGGCGAGGGCGACGAGAAGGCGTTCGAAACGCTGGTGAGGCGTCACACGCCGGTGCTGCTCACGCTCGGGATGCGCATGCTCGGCAACCGGGCCGACGCCGAGGACGCCGTGCAGGACGCGTTCGTCAGCGCATGGCGGCGGCTTCCGGACTTCCGCGGTGACGCGTCGTTCCTCACCTGGATGTACCGGATCATGACCAACCGCTGTCTGAACGTGCTGCGTTCCAGACGCCCCACCGAGCCCATCGAGCCGGGCGAGGAACCGAGCGCACCCGAGCACCAGTCCTCGCCCGTCAAGGCGGCCGAGGGCGCGGCGGCGGTGCAGGACCTCTCCGGCGCACTGGCGACACTCAGCCCGGGGCAGCGCGCCTGCTGGGTCCTGCGCGAGCTGCACGGGCTGAGCTACCGCGAGATCAGCGAGGTGTTGGACATCAGTGAACAGGCCGTCCGAGGACGGATCTTCCGCGTACGGCGTTTTCTGACGGAGGCGATGAGCGCATGGCGATGAGCGCGACCCCCGACCCGCACGAGAGCGAACCGCCTCCGGTCGGCACCGCCGGCGCGACGAACGCGGACGACACCTCCGAGGGCAACGACTTCCCGTCCCGCAACGGCAGCACCGGTACCGGCAGCACAAGCGGCACCGGTACGGCCCCGCACGAGGCGACGACGCACGGTCGCGGCGCGAGCCCGCACGGCAGCTCGACGGCCGACCGGGCGAGCACCGCCTCCACGCAGCCCGCCGGAGGGCCACCCGCCCCGGACACATCCCGTGCACACCCGGAGGACAGAACCGGCAGCGCGGACCCGCGCCACCGGGACGACCCCTCCGAGAACGAGCCGCGCGAGGAAGACCCGTCCGAGCAAGACCCGTCCGAGGACGAGGACGAGGACGGGCCGGACGACGGGGCGGACCAACTCCCCTGCGGACGCCACCTGGACGCGCTGTGGGAGACGTGGGCCGACGACCCGGCCGCCCTCGACGACGATCCACACGTCGCCGACTGCCCGCACTGCTCGGCCGCGCTCGCCGAACTCCGGCTGCTCGACGGCTTCGTGCGCGAGGAGATCGAACGCGACGAGCAGGAGGCCGCGCAGACCTCGAGCGCCCACGCGGGCACCATCGCCGACCGGGTGATGGACATCGTGCGCACCGAACTGCGACCCGGCGCCTCGGTGCCTCTCGGCGCGCCCGACGAGGACCAGTGGATCACCGAGACCGCCGCCGCCCGTACCTTCCGCGAGGCCGCCGAGCGCGAACCGGGCGTGGAGGCGGGCAGTTGCCGCATCGCGCCGGCCGCGGGCGGCGACCGCCGCTTCGTACGGCCCGGCGCCCGGTTGCCCAGGGGCCCGGTCCGGGTGCGCATCGGCATCATCGCACCGCTGCGGACCGCCGTGCCGGTGCCGGCCATCGCCGACTCCGTGCGGACACGGGTGGCCACCGCGGCCGACCGCGAACTGGGCATGGAGGTCGCGGCGGTGGACGTGGTCGTCGTCGACCTCGCGGTGGAGCCGGACGCACCGGACATGTACGCGGACTCGGAGGAAGGCAGCCAGTGACGAACCCGAACCAGCGAAACCGTGAACTGCGCCAGGCTCTCGCCGAGGCGGCGGCCGACGCGGCCGGGGAGGTGGCCGGCGTCGCCCGACTGCGCCCCGACCTCGCCGCGACCCTGCGCGGCGCGGGAGGCTTCCGCGAGCTCGCGCGCACCCAGCGCGCCCTGCCCGCCGTACGGCTGACCGCGGTCTCCGGCGGGCGCGACCGCTGGGAGGCGGGCATCGAGCTGCGGATCGCGCTGCACCGCGGCCACCGGGCGGTGGACGTCTGCCGCGCGGTGCGCACGGCGGTGAGCGAGGCGGCGGGAAAGGTGCTGCCGGACGGCTCTCGCAGCACTGTGACGGTGATCGTCACCGGCATCGTGTGAACCGTCTCCGCCCTGGCGCCGCACTTCCTCGCAAGGGCGCCGGGCTTCCTCGCGAGGGCGCCGGGCGGCGCACGGGGCGGGGCGCGTTCACTCCCGGGTGACCCGAACCGGCCCTCCGGTGTCGCGGACGTCCGATACTGCGGGCGTCCGCTGTGCTGTACGGGTGTGCAGGGCGCCCCGCCGTCGGAAGGTGAGCAGATGAACGAGTCCCGCCAGTCCCCCGAACCCGCACCGCTGGGAGTCCTCTCGCAGCTGTGGCGCTACCCGGTGAAGTCGATGGCCGCCGAGGCGGTGGAGCGTTCCGAGGTGTCCTGGCACGGCGTCGCGGGCGACCGCCGCTGGGCGTTTCTGCGCAGGGACAGCGAGACCAACGGCTTCCCGTACCTGACCATCCGCGACGAACCCCGGATGTGCCTCTACCGCGCCGAGTTGACCGAGCCCGCCCGTCCCGACGCCTCCTCGGTGCAGGTCAGCACGCCGGAGGGCACGCGGTACGCCGTCGACGACCCCGAGCTGGCCCACCGCCTCGGCGACGGCGTGCGGCTCACCCGGCTGCGGCGCGGGATGCACGACGCGATGCCGCTCTCCCTCATCTCCACCGCCACTGTCGCCGAACTCTGCCGCCGAGCGGGCGTCCCGTACGAGCCGCAGCGCTTCCGTCCCAATCTGCTGGTGGAGACCACCGAGGACCGCCCGTTCACGGAGGACGAGTGGGTCGGCCGCACGCTCGCGCTCGGCAGCACCGTGCTCCGGGTGGATCTGCACGATCCGCGCTGCGTCATGATCAACACCGATCCGCGGACCAGCGAGACCACCCCGGCGGTGCTGCGTGCCCTGGCCGACCGCAAGGCGCGGGCCGGCGTGTACGCCTCGGTGGTCACCCCCGGCTCGGTGGCCACCGGCGACAAGCTCGTCCTCAACTGACCCCGGGCGCCCGCCCGTTGGGCGCGGGCGGGCGCCTCGGGACGCGGCGTCGCTCGGGGCCCGGCGTCCCTCTTGGCGCGACGCCGTCGGGGCGCCGGCCGGCCCGCGGTCTCAGGCCTCGGCTGCGGCCTTCAGCCCGGCGGCCTCCAGCCGTACGAGCCGTACCGCCCGGGAGCGGATCAACGGGCCCAGCACCGCGTTCAGCGGTCCGCTCTGCTCCAGCACCAGGGTCAGCCGGGTGCCGCCCGCTTCGGTGGCCGTGAGCCGGTGGGAGGCGACCGACCGGGCTCCGGGGCCGCGGCTCTCCCAGGTGAACGACTTCCCCGGAAGCCACTCGGTGATCGTCCAGCGCGTCCGCGGCAGACCGGGCTGGCGCAGCGTGTAGACGCAACCCGGACCGGGCGGCCCCTCCTGGTGCGCCCGCACCTCGTTCACCGACTCCAGCACGGACGGCCATCGCGTCACGTCGGCCACCACCTCCCACACCCGGTCCCGGCCCGCAGCGATCTCGATCTCCTCGGTCACCATGACCGGATCGTAGGTGTCCGCGGCCCCGCGCGGCAGTGCCCGGGAGCGCGCGACCGCACGGTGGAGGAGGGAGCCCCGCGGAGCAGGTCCTAGACTCTGTGCGGGGCCGAACGACCGCTTCGGACCGCTGGGAGTGGACCGGTTTGGGTGCGTACCGCCACGCAGTGGAGCGTGCCGACAGCTCCGACCTCGCCTGCGGCGTCGTGCTCCACTCGGCGCCGGGATACCCGGCCTTCCCCGTACGGCTGGCGACCGAGATCTTTCTGCGCGCCCGCGCCCGGCTCCCGCAGCAGCGCCCGCTGACGCTGTGGGACCCGTGCTGCGGCAGCGGCTATCTGCTGACGGTCCTGGGGCTGCTGCACCGGGACGCGCTGCGGCAGCTGGTCGCCACCGACGCGGACCCCGACCCGTTGGAGCTGGCGGCGAAGAACCTCGCCCTGCTGACGCCCGAGGGGCTGAGCGCACGCGAGGACGAACGGCGCGAGCAGAGCGTGCGCTTCGACAAGCCCGCTTATCTGGAGGCCGCCGATGCCGCGGGCCGGCTGCGCGAAAGGCTGGACCGCGGCGGCGCACTTCCGTACGCGCTGCGCACCGCCGACGTCTTCGCCCCGGCCTCGCTGGCCGCGGCGCTCGCCGTGCCGGACGGCGCCGAAGGCGGGTCGGCGCTCGTCCCCGACCTGGTGGTGACCGACCTGCCGTACGGCGAGCGGACGCGCTGGGAGGGCGAAGTGCCGGACGGTGCGCCGGTGTTGGCGATGCTGCGTTCGCTCGCCTCGGTGCTGCCGGAGCACGCGGTGATCGCGGTCACGGACCGGAGCCGCAGGATCCCGGTCGCGCCGGTGCCCGCGCTGGAGCGGCTGAAGATCGGCACCCGCTCCGCCGTGCTGGTCCGCGCCGGCGACGTCCAGGACGCCCACCGCTGAAGCGCCCGCCTCTCGGGCACCCACCGTCCGGACGCGCGCCTGCGGACGTGCGCCTCCGGGCGTCCGCCGCTGCCCGAGCGCCCCACAACTGCCGTTCCCGCGCCGACTGTTGACGTCGCATCAGCGCGTACGCCTCCACGCCCGCCTGCCCGCACGGGCCTGCCGGACGAGCGGCCCGGCTCGGGCCGTCGGGTCAGCGCCCGGCGGTTCTCCGCTGCCGCACGGCCTCGCAGAGGATCGCGGTCGCGGCGTTCGCGGCGTTCAGGGAGCTGGCCGCGCCCGCCATCGGGATGCTGACGGTGCGGTCGCACAGCTCGCGCCAGGTGCTGCTGAGCCCCGCGGTCTCGTTGCCGACGAGGAGCAGCACCGGCTGGGTGAGGTCGAAGTCGAAGACCTCGCAGTCGCCGACCTCGTCCGTTCCCACCAGCACGATCGGGACGCCGTCGGCCCGCCGGGCCTCCACCCACTCCATCACCTCGGCCGGCGAGGGGACCCGCACCGCGGGCAGCGAGAAGAGCGAACCGGTGCTGGAACGCACAGACTTGGGGTCGTACACATCGGCCGCGTGACCGGTCACGATCAGACCGTGGGCGCCCAGCGCGTCCGCCGAACGCAGCATGCTCCCGATGTTGCCCGGGCTCGTCGGCCGGTCGAAGAGCACGCCCAGGAAGTCCTCCGGCGCTTCGATCCGCCCGAGGTCGTCCGCGGGCATCGCGACCACCGCGACGATCTCGGGCGCCGACTCGTTCTTCTCGCCCAGCTCCCTCAGCAGCTCGGGCGCCATCGCGATCTGCTCCGAGCGCACCGTGCGCAGCAGCTCCCGGGCCCACTTCGACAACTCCCGCTCACCGTCGTAGAGCAGAGCACGCACGTCCCACCCGCGTTCGACCGCGATCGAGATCGGACGGACACCCAGCGCCAGGAACTCACCGGCACGGGTGCGCTTCTTGCGGTTGCCGAGCAGCGCCTGCCACTGCTGGAACCGCGCGTTGCGCGAACTGATCCTCTGCACCCCGGCCACTTGCTCTCCCCGCACTCGCCGACTCACCGAAACCCTAGCCGCCCGCCGGCGGGCCGCCGCCGCTGCCGGCCCCGGGCCCCCGGCCGATGCCCAGGGCGGGCCACGCGCGCGGCCGGACGGTCTCGGCCGCGCTCCGCTCGTGGGCGTCGATCAGGGCGGCGAACCCGTCGAGATGACGAGCCAGGCCGTACTCGAACAGGACGTCGAGATCGGGCGCGGTGTCCTCCGAGAAGGTGGCGAGCAGCGGAAACCTCCCGGTCGCCAACAGCTCCCTGCGGCGTGAACGCTGGCTCTCCGACCAGCGGTTGAGCGTCAACCCGGTGCTCCGCTCGGCCTGCACCTCGTCGGCCTTGGACAGCCCGATGGTGACGACGAGCGCGTGCAGGGTCAGCGTCTCCTGCAGCCGTACGTCCATGGGCAGATCGAGCCCGTCCAGCGCGCGGAGGGTCCATTCGGTGTGGGCCATCATGTTCGGGGCCAGCACGGGACGTGTGAACGAGACCACCTGCGCCAGCCACAGATGCCTACGGCAGAGCCGCCACTGCTCGCGAGCGGCGAGTTCGAGCTTGGCACGCCAGCCGGGCGGTCCGCCCTCGGGCAGCACCAGATCGCCGAAGACCAGGTCCGCCATCTGTATCAGCAGCTCGTCCTTGCCGGTGAAGTACCGGTAGAGGGACATCGGCCCGAGGTCGAGGCGGGAGGCGAGCCGGCGCATCGTCAGCGCCTGGAGGCCGTCGGCGTCGGCCACTTCGACGGCGGCCCGCAGCATCCGCACCCGCAGCGCATCCTGGTCGGGCGCCTCCGCGGGCCGCCCCGCCGAGGCGGAACGCTGCGCCGCGGGCGTACGCGGACGCCCCGACTGCGGGCTCACCACCGTGCCGGACCCGACGTGCGCCTCGACGAGCCCCTCCTCGCGCAGCGCGGCCGTCACCTTGGTCGCCGTCGCGATCGCCACCCCCCACCGCTGCGCGATGGCGCGGATCGACGGCACCCGGTCGCCGGGCCGCAGCTCCCCGCTGACGATTCGGGAGCGGATCTCCCCGAGGATCACGCGGTACGGCGGCTCGGTGTTCTGCGCTGACGGCAAGGCGTCCTCCGCTTTCGGGTCGGTTCAGCTCCCGGGCGGCCCGGGCGGCGCGGCGCCCGGCGGCACCCGTCCGACTGTCGCCCTGACCCTAGTGCACTAGTTCACTGATGTCGAAGCACTAGTACACCCAGGCGCTTCAACCGTACTTCTGGGCCACTCAGAGGCAATACGTTGTACGCATGCCGCAGCACGGAACGGCGTATCGATGAACAGAAGGACAGGCAAATGGAGAATCGGGACATCCTCATATCGGGGGGCGGTATCGCCGGCGCGACCCTGGCTCACTGGCTGCGCAGGTACGGATTCCGCCCGACCGTGGTGGAACGCGCCGCGGCCCCCCGCAGCGGCGGCTACGCGGTCGACATCCGGGGCACCGCTCGCGAGGTCGTCGAACGGATGAACCTCGTCCAGGAGGTGCGCCGCGCTCGTATCCCCGGCCGGGGCATGGCGTTCATCAACGAGGCCGGCAAGTCGGTCGCGAACATGAGCGCCGAGACGTTCGGGCCCTCCGGCGGGCCGGTCGCCGAATGGGCGCTCCTGCGCACCGACCTCGCCCGGATCCTCCACGAGTCCGTCCCCGACGACGTCGAGCACATCTACGACGACACCGTCACCGAGGTGCGGCAGCACCGGGACGGGGTCGTGGTCGAGTTCGAACGGGGCGAGTCCAGGCGGTTCGACCTGCTGGTCGGCGCCGACGGCGTGCACTCGACCGTACGCCGCCTGGCCTTCGGCCCCGAGGAGCGCTACGTGCGCGACCTGGGCTCCTACATCGCGCTCCACTCCGTCGTCACAGACGCACCGCTCGACGGCTGGCAGCTGATGTACACCGTCCCCGGAGGCGCCGGACGCTCCGGCCGGACCGCCGCCCTGCGCCCGCTGGTGCAGCCCGGCAGAGCGGTGGCCGGCTACTTCTTCCGCGCTCCCGGCCTGCTCTACGACCGGCGCGACATCACCACCCAGAAGAACATCCTCGCCCGCCACTTCGCAGACGTGGGCTGGGAGGTGCCGGACATGCTGGCGCAGCTCCACGACGCGGACGACTTCTACTTCGACCGGGTCGAGCAGGTGCGCGCGAAGAGCTGGTCGAACGAACGGGCCGTACTGGTCGGCGACTCCGGGTTCTGCGCCTCCCCGATGTCCGGCATCGGCACCAGCCTCGCCCTGGTCGGGGCGTATCTGCTGGCCGGGGAACTCTTCCGGGCCGGCGGCAACCACCGCGCGGCCTACCCCGCCTACGAGCAGGGGATGCGCCAATTCGCCGACCGCGCCCAGGAGTTCGCCCGCACCTCGGGCGACGGCGGCCTGCTGCCCGACACCCCCAAGCAGATGTGGCTGCGCAACCAGTCGGTGCGCGTACTGCCGTTTCTGCCCAGACGCCTCGTCGGCCGGGGCCTGGAGAAAGTGGCCGACACCGTCGTGCTCGACGACTACACCGACGCGACACCCCGCTGAAACACCCACGGACACACCCACCGAAACACAGCAGCTGAACCACAGCCGCTGCACCACCTCGACAGTCAGGACAGCGCCTTGAACATCTCCACCTTCCTGTGGCTCGACGGCCGGGCCGAGACCCTCGCGCAGTACTACACCGGGCTCTTCACCGACGCCGGCATCTCCGACTCCGGCATCCGCGACATCCAGCGCGACGCCCAAGGAGGCGTCACCACGGTCGACTTCACCCTGGGCGGGCAGCAGTACACCGCCTACAACGGCGGTTCGCAGTTTCCCTTCACCCCCGCGTTCTCCCTCTACGTCGAATGCGACGACCAGCAGCAGCTCGACCTTCTCTGGGCCGGCCTGACCGACGGCGGCGAGGAGGGCCCCGGCGGTTCGCTGCTCGACCGCTACGGCGTGACCTGGCAGTTGATGCCCGTCAAGCTGCGGGAGCTGCTGAGCGGCGCCGAACCGGACGCCACGGACCGCGTCCTGAACGCACTGCACGCCATGACGAAGATCGACATCCAGGGTCTGGTCGACGCACATGACAAGCGCTGACCTCTCGCCGGGCACCCACGGCATGCGCACCCCGCCCGCGACTCCCCCACCCGCAACGGCCCGGCACGGCCGTCCCGCAGCGGTCCACCGCACCCGCGGTCGACGCGCCGCAGCGACCCTCGCACTGCTGACGACCCTCTGCACGGCACTGACGTTCACCGCCGTCGCCGTACCGGCCGTCTGGCTCCTGCTGCCCCTGCTCCTGATGGCGTACGGGGCCGGCACGCTGCTCGTCCGCGAGGCGGCGGTACGTGTCGGCGCCGGCTGGCCCAGCCTCGTACTGCTCGCCGTGGCCTACCAGTTGGCGGTGGACGGACTCGGGCTCCAGGCGCTCACCAGCCCGGAGCTGTACGACGCCGCCGACTGGGGGCTGCGCTCCCTCGGCGTCAACTGGACCTACTGGGAAGCCCAGATCGGCGTCCATGTCGTGCTCAGTGTCCTGCTGCCCGTCATGATCGCCGACCTGCTCTTCCCCGACCTGCGGAATCGGCCGTATCTGCGCGGCGGGGGCGTCGTCACCGCCGGCGCCCTGACGGTCCTCGGCGTCATCGGCCTGCGGGTCTTCGTATCGGCCGCCGAGGACCCCGGTTACCTCACCCCGTGGGGCTGGACCGTCGCCTACGTCCTCGCCGTCGCAGGGCTCACGTGGGTCGCCCTCCGGGTGCTGCCGCGGCGCCGGCGACGCGAGGTGGTGCGGCAGGACCGGCGGGCTCCGCACCCGATGGTGGTCGGCTTCGTCTCGCTCTATCTGACGATGGCGTTCCTGACCACGCTGCTGCCCCTCGGACTCGGCGACGAACTGATGCTCGTCGACGCGATGTCGCAGGAGTTCATGCTGATCGCGGGGGCCATGACGGCGATCCCGTTCGGCTGGGTCGCACACCGCTGGCGGCTGTCGGGCAACTGGACCGACACCCACCGGCTGTGGCTCGTCGGCGGCATCCTCGTCTCCCACACGGCGTTCATGATGCCCGGCTCACTGCTCAGCGCGGCGATCGGACTGATCACCATCTGTCTGGAACTGCTCGCTCTCAGAGCACTCGCCCGCCACCTTCGGAAGCGCACCGCAGCACCCGTCCACTGACCCCGGCGCCATCGGCGGCCCGCCACCCCACCCGGGGCGGCGGGCCGCCGTGCTGCCGTGCTGCGGTGGCCGTGGGCGGGGACGGGCCGGGGCTGCTGCGGACTGCGCAGGCCGGCACGAAGTCCCGTACTCCGTACGGAACATGACGCCGCATCAGCCCCCGGGCCCGCCGTCCGCACGGAACGCGGCCTGTTTCCTCCCACACAGTTTCGGACAATTCCCGCGAGCAACCCCGGGAAGCGACCGGGGCAGTTGATCGCGACCTATGCTTCTACACGCGTGTAGATCACGCGGCAGGAACCACCCACCACTCCCCTCGCAGGAGGACTTCATGGCCTCGATCGACCTGGCCAAAGTGCTGGACAAGGCATGGGCGGACAAGAGTCTCCCGGAGATTCTCGACGCCCCGGTCGGAGCCCTCAAGGGCGTCTCGGACCGTGACGGCGAATTACTCCAGGAGGCCTTCGGCATCAAGACCGTTCGCGACTTCGCCGAGCTGAAGTACGTCCGCTGGGCGCAGGCCCTGGCTGCTCTGGACACGACGGCCAAGTAGGCACGAACCGGTGGGTTGCCACTCTCTGGGGTGTGGCAACCCACGACTCGAACCACCACTCAACATCCGAAGGAGAGAACGCCACCATGGTGTTCAAGAAGCTGCTCGGGGCGCTCGGCGTGGGCGGCCCCACCCTGGACACGGTCCTGGAAGGCGGCCCGGTCCTGCCCGGCGGAACGCTGCACGGACAGGTCCATCTCGTCGGCGGCAAAGCCGACTACGACATCGAGCAGATCACCCTGGAACTCGTCGCCCGCGTCGAGGCGGAGCACGACGGCGGCGAGAGCGAAGGAACGGTCTCCTTCGAACGCTTCGCCGTCGGGGGCGGCTTCCGGCTGGCCGAGGGCGAGCGCCGGAGCATCCCCTTCGAAGTCGCGGTGCCCTGGGAGACGCCGGTCACCGAGGTCCACGGCCAGCCGCTCGGCGTAGTGCTGGGCGTACGCAGTGAACTCGCCGTCTCGGGCAGCAAGGACAAGGGCGATCTGGACCCGCTGACCGTACGCCCGCTGCCCGTGCAGCAGGCCGTCCTGGAGGCGTTCGGCCGGCTCGGCTTCGACTTCAAGTCCGCGGACCTGGAGTACGGGCACATCGGCGGCACCGGGCAGCAACTGCCGTTCTACCAGGAGGTCGAGCTCACGCCGGCCCCGCAGTACGCGCACGCGATGCGCGAGGTCGAGGTCACCTTCCTGGCCAACCCGGGCGGTATGGAGGTGGTGCTCGAGGCGGACAAGCGCGGCGGCCTCTTCTCCGCCGGCCACGACGCCGTCAACCGCTTCACCGTCAGCCACGAAGGCGTCGAGGGGCGCGACTGGGACGCCGAAGTCGAAGGCTGGGTGCGCCAGTTGGTCGCGGGCCAGGGTGTGTACACCTCCCCCGCTCCCTACGGCCACGAGTACGGCGAACAGCACCACCCCGAAGGCGGGCAGCGCTCCGGTCCGGGCATGGGAACCGTCGTCGCGGCCGGAGCGGCAGGTCTGGCCGTCGGCGTGGTCGGCGGCCTGGTCGCCGCCGAGGTCATCGACGAGGTGGGCGACGCCTTCGAGGACGACGACGAGGGCTGAGCACCCCCGAAACCCGTCGCCCTCCGGGCACTTGAGGGAAGCGGCTGTCGCACAGGAGAAGTGCGTCAGGCGGTTCGCGAACCGAAGAACCGTGGGCCTGTGGCACTGCACCGCCGCAGGCCCACCGGCACGCCCGGCCGGTGCGCGCACACCGAGGGCCACCCACCCCCGGCTGTGCGGATCGAGGGACCCACCGCCGAGAAAGCACGGCCGCCTCGCCAACAGTCCGCTCGACGACGGGCGGCAGACACGACACGGGGAAACGGCGTCCCCCGCCGATGGCGTGACCCATGTGCGACGCCCCCGCAGACCGCCTCAGCCGTACGTCGCCGACTCCAGCACCAGGAACAGCGCGATCGCCGCGTTGATCGCGGAGAGCGTGGACGCGGCCGTACCCGCTGCGGCGACGAGCGCGGCAAGACCGGCCGTGGTGAGCGCCGGCGGCCAGCCACCGGCCGACGGAACGGGCCCCAGCAACGCGGCAACCCGACGCGGCACCGGACCTGCCTCGGCGAAAGCGGCCAGACCGGGCACCGCCGCGCGGCGGGAGATCAACGCCGCCCTGCCGACCGCACGGGCCGTCGTACGGCGGTCGCCGGTCACCCGGGCGGCTTCCTCGTCGGCCCAGCGCTCCGTGCAGTAACCCACCGCCGAACGGAGCGGACGCAGCAGCGGGTTGGCACAACCGGCGAGCTGAACCGTCAGCAGCAGGCGGTGGTGCTTCCCGGCCAGATGAGCACGCTCGTGCGCGAGCAGCGCGCCCCGCTCCGCCTCGTCGAGCCCGTTCAGCATTCCCGTGGAGACCAGCACCCGGCCGGGAGAGCCAGGCAGGGCGTACGCGTACGGCACCTCGTCGGCGAGCACGGCGACCTCCGAACGGTCGGGATGCGCGGCCAGCGCCCGATGGGCACGGGCCCGGAAGCCGAAGTGCCGCCCCAGCGTCAGCGCACACGTCGCGAACACGACGACGAGAGCAACGATCGACAGCTTGCCCGCCACCTCGTCGTACGGCACGGCCTCCCGCACCTCCTCGTCGGACCAACTGGCGGGCAGCGGACTGCCCGGCAGCTGCGCCGTACCGACGACCATCACGAGCCCGAGGCACAACGTGCTGCACGCGGCGAGCGTCGCGCCCACCCAGGTCAGCAGCAACGCGGCGTTGCGCGGATGCAGATGCTGTGCGGCCAGTCGTGCGATCGGCAGAGCGGTCAACGGCAGGATCAGAGGCAGGTAGACGAAGACGCCCATCGATCACCGCTCCGGATCGTCGGCTTCACAGAGGAGGGAGCGCAGAAGCTGTTCGTCGTGCGTGGAGAGCGACGACACGAAGCTGGAGAGCACCGCGCCGCGGTCCTCCTGGTTGTCGAGCAGCTTGCGCATACGCATCGCCACCAGACCGGCCCCGTCCGCCACCGGCGTCCACTCGAAGGACCGGCCGACCCTGGAACGCGACACCGCCCGCTTCGCGTACAGCCTGGTCAGGATCGTCATGACCGTGGTGTACGCCAGATCACCGCCGAGCTGCTCCTGCACCCAGCCGGCCGTCACCGGCCCCGGCGCCGAACCGAGCACCGCCAGCACCTGCGTCTCCAACTCGCCCTGACGCCTGCGCCCGCCCGGCCTCTCGTTCCCCGTGCCGTCGACCACGCGCGGCCACCTCCCGTCCCACCGCCCCAACCCGTACGAGCGACAAGCCGCATCGTACTGGCCAAACCCCATGCGCACCGCCGCCGTTCACCCCTCCCCCACCTCCCCACCCACACCACCCGCCACCCCAGCCACCCACGCAGCGGCGCTCTGCCCGGAAGCGCTCCTGGGGGGTGGGGAGCCGAAAGGCGGGGAGTCGCCGGTGCGCTCCAGGTCAGCGGGGCGACGTCGAGGCCGGCCATGGGTGAACTGCTGACCCCGCTCCAGCGTGAGTTTCATCCACAGTCCCCGCACCACACCGCCGAGCGGATCCACAATGATCGACTGACGGCACGCGGACCCCCACTCGTCGAGGAACGACGTGCGTTGCCGGCTCAGTCGGCGGTGCCGGGCCCAACGACCCACTCAGCTTGCAGCGTGCTCACCGAAGCAATCATGTCGAAGTCGCCGTCGTAATGCAGGAGCGTGGCACGATGCCGCTCGGCGGTTGCCGCGATCAGGACGTCGGCCAGCGACAGCGCCCGGTGAAAGCCGGCGTTCAGGGCCAGGGCCTGGATCTCGAGCGCTCGCTCGAACTCCTCATCGTTGCAGGGCAGGTAGTCGAATCCACGGAGCAGAGTGCGCAGCCGCAGCGCTTCGGGCTTTCCGCGCGCCGAGTAGAGGACCTCGTACTCGGTCGGGGCACACACCGCCAGGAGCCCGTCGCGGTCCAGCGCGTCCAGCCTCGCCCGCACCGCCGGTTTGCCCCGGCGGGCCAGTGCCGACTTGTCGATGAGGTAGCGCCCCTTCACGCCGCCGAGGCCCCGCCTTCACGCTTCAGCGTGCCGTCCGGATTCCGCGGACCCGTCTGCGCCCGGATTTCCGCGAACGCATCCTCGAACTCGCCCTCGTCAATGGCATCGAACAGCTCTCGACGCAGTCGCAGCCTCACCCCCTCCTCCATGGCAGCCCGCACTGCGGCGGCCTTCGTCTTCACCCCGTACACCCGCATCGCCTGTTCGACGATTTCCTCATCCAGATCGATCACAGTCCTGGCCATCAGTCATCCCTCCACAGCCGACGACACAACGATATCAA
This sequence comes from Streptomyces sp. XM4193, assembly GCF_023072595.1. GTDB lineage: Bacteria > Actinomycetota > Actinomycetes > Streptomycetales > Streptomycetaceae > Streptomyces. The sequence goes on along the minus strand of NZ_JALLGK010000002.1, from coordinate 225,840 downwards.
TCCCGATTCAAAAATGACATCGAGATGCGGTGGACTCAAGGGCAACCACCCTCACCGAAGCGCGTTCAGCCCGGTTCGACCGCCTCACCCGGGGCACGAAGGCAGACACGCTGAGCGACTCCGCGTAGAGCACGCCCGCACCGGTTCTCGTCATGGAGCGGACGTGGATGAAGATCAGAACGGGTACCAGGCTCCGGTTTGCATACCGCACAGACACCGCCCCGGGCAGCAGAAAAAGGGCGCACCCTCTGCATAACCATTTCCCGACGTCCCTTGCAGTGAAAGCTGCACGTCAAGCTCTGCGCCCTGGTCAGTCCGAGCACTGCCGACGCTTCCCGCTCGGGGTGAACGAGGTGGCAGCAGTCAGCTGCCCGGCACGGAACGGCCAGGGGCCCGACTCCGGAGAGTCGGGCCCCTGGTGACGTGCGTGTTCAACGGATCGACGCTGGGTCAACCGCTAGACGTTGAAGCGGAATTCGACGACGTCGCCGTCCTGCATGACGTAGTCCTTGCCTTCCATGCGGGCCTTGCCCTTGGCGCGGACGTCGGCGACGGAGCCGGCGTCGACGAGGTCGTCGAAGGAGATGACCTCGGCCTTGATGAAGCCGCGCTGGAAGTCGGTGTGGATGACGCCGGCGGCCTCCGGGGCGGTGGCGCCCTTGGGGATCGTCCAGGCGCGGGACTCCTTGGGGCCTGCGGTGAGGTAGGTCTGCAGGCCGAGGGTGCGGAAGCCGACGGTGGCGAGGGTGGCGAGGCCGGGCTCGTCCTGGCCGACGGACTGGAGGAGTTCGAGGGCCTCGGCGTCGTCGTCGAGCTCGACGAGGTCGGCCTCCAGCTTGGCGTTGAGGAAGATCGCCTCGGCGGGGGCGACCAGGGCGCGCTGTTCGTCCTTGAACGCCTCGTCGGTGAGCTCGTCCTCGTCGACGTTGAAGACGTAGAGGAACGGCTTGGTGGTCAGCAGGTGCAGCTCGTGCAGCGGCTCGGCGGCATCGGTGCCCTGGGCGATGCCGGCGGAGAAGAGCGTACGGCCCTCCTCCAGCAGGGCCTTCGCCTCCTGGACGGCCTTGACCTGCGGCAGCTTGTCCTTCTTGATCCGCGATTCCTTCTCCAGGCGCGGCAGGACCTTCTCGATGGTCTGGAGGTCGGCGAGGATCAGCTCGGTGTTGATCGTCTCGATGTCGTCCTTGGGCGAGACCTTGCCGTCGACGTGGACGACGTTCTCGTCCTGGAAGGCGCGGATGACCTGGCAGATGGCGTCCGACTCGCGGATGTTGGCGAGGAACTTGTTGCCCAGGCCCTCGCCCTCGCTGGCGCCGCGCACGATGCCGGCGATGTCGACGAAGTCGACGGTGGCCGGGAGCACCTTCTCGGAGCCGAAGATCTCGGCGAGCTTGTCCAGCCTCGGGTCGGGCACGCCGACGACACCGACGTTGGGCTCGATGGTGGCGAACGGGTAGTTGGCCGCGAGCACGTCGTTCTTGGTCAGGGCGTTGAACAGGGTCGACTTGCCGACGTTGGGCAGACCGACGATTCCGATCGTGAGCGACACGTGACGAACTTCCCGTAGCGAGGCGGTTGGGTGCGACGGCCCCGCGCACGGGAACCAGTCCACCAGTCTACGGCTGCCGCCGGGCGGCCGAGGACGGGTGCCCGGGGACGCGGGCCCCCGGCGGGATCGCGCGCGGAGGGCGGACGTCGGCGACGTCGGCTTCCGGGACGGACGGCCGTGTCCCGGCGAGGTGACGGGCGTGTCCGGGCGGGGTGGCGGACGGGCGGTTCTACGTTGGTGCGGTGGAGCAACGCAGGAGTGAGCCCAGACGTCGGACGGCACAGCGGCAGGCGGCGCACCGGCCCGCCGTGGAGCCCGGGGCCGGGCAGCCGGGACCGTCGATCGCCGGGCGGGGTGCGCCCGTTGAACCTCACCGCCGGACGTCGGCGCCCGGAGACCGTCGGCCGGGGATGCCCGGCGTCGCGGAGTCGAGGGCCGCGGAGTCGAGGGCCGGGCTGCCCGGGACGGCGCAGTCCGGGACGGCGCAGTCCAGGGGACGCGGTGGCCGGGCGGCGGTCTCGGGGAACGGCGCCGGACGGTCCGCCGGGCTTCCGGCGCTGCTGGCACGGGTGCCCCGGCCGCGGTTGACCGCACTCGGCGGCGGGCTGCTCGCCGTGGTGGTGATGCTGTGCGCGGGGCTGTTCGCCTCGCTGCTGCTCGACGACTCGATGACTTTCTACGGCGTCTGCTTCGTCGTGCTGAGCGCGGCCTGCGCGCTGTGGGTGCGGGTGGCGGAGGCGCTGACCGCGCCGGTCGCCGTACCGATCGCCTTCACCTTCGGGCTGATCCCGATCACCGGCGAGGACGGGGTCGGCGCCTGGTTCATCGAGCTGGCGACGACCCTGGCCGTCAACGCCGGTTGGCTGTACGGCGGGACACTGGTCGCGGTGGCGATCGTGCTGGTGCGGCGCGGCCTGTACGCGGCGCGACGGCGGCGGAGCCGGTCGGCCGCCCGTACGCGCTGACGCACGGAATACCGGACGCCGGCTCCCGCCGGGCCGCGCCGAGGGTGCGGCCCGGGCACCCAAGCGGTGCGCGCGGGCCGCCGGGTCAGGGCCTGGTGGAGTCCGCCGCCGGAGTCAGGATCCGGTGGAGTCCGCGACGGCGGCCTTCGCCTCCGCACGCAGATCGCGGCGCAGCTCCTTGGGCAGCGAGAACTGGATGTGCTCCTCCACCGGCTGCACCACCTCCACATCCGACCAGCCGCGCTCGGCCAGCCACTGGATGACGCCCTCCACCAGCACGTCGGGGACCGAGGCGCCGGAGGAGAGGCCGACCGTGGTGACTCCCTCCAGCCAGGCCTCGTCCAGCTCGCTCGCGTTGTCGACGAGGTGGCCGGCCTTGGCGCCGTGAACCAGGGCGGTCTCGACCAGGCGCACGGAGTTGGAGGAGTTCTTTGAGCCGACGATCAGCACCAGGTCGGACTCGGCCGCGACCTGCTTGATGGCGGTCTGGCGGTTCTGGGTGGCGTAGCAGATGTCGTCGCTGGGGGGCGAGATGAGCTGGGGGAACTTCTCCTTCAGCGCATCGACGGTCTCCATCGTCTCGTCCACCGACAGCGTGGTCTGGGAGAGCCACACGACCTTGGAGGGGTCCTTGACCTCGACACTCGCGACGTCCTTGGGGCCGTCGACGAGGGTGATGTGCTCGGGCGCCTCGCCGCTGGTGCCGATGACCTCCTCGTGGCCCTCGTGGCCGATCAGAAGGATGTCGTAGTCGTCCTTGGCGAACCGGACCGCTTCCTTGTGGACCTTGGTGACCAGCGGGCAGGTCGCGTCGATGGTGGCCAACTGCCCCCGCTTCGCCTCGTCGTGGACGACCGGAGCGACACCGTGGGCGGAGAAGATCACGATCTCGCCGGGCGGCACCTCGGCGGTCTCCTCGACGAAGATGGCCCCCTTCTTGCGGAGGGTCTCCACGACGTACTTGTTGTGGACGATCTCGTGGCGGACGTAGATGGGCGCGCCGTACTGCTCCAGGGCCTGCTCCACGGCTATGACCGCGCGGTCGACGCCGGCGCAGTAGCCGCGCGGAGCGGCGAGGAGGACTCTTCTGCCCTCGCCGGACCTGCTCTCCCCGTGCACGGTCTCTGCGGGGGCGCTCTCCTCGCGTGCGGTGCGCTCGGGCGCGAGGTCTGCACTGTCGGTGGCGGCGGTCGACGGGCGGGACGCAGAAGTCATGCGCCCATCGTAAAGCTCATCGGCGTCGTGTCGGAGGGCGCACTTGATCGGCGGGACGGCGTGCGGAGGGCGCGCGTCCGCCGGGCCCGGACGCTCCGTCCGGGCGCACGAGCACGGGTGCCTCGTACGGGCCGTACGGGCTGGTCGCGGGGACGGCTGCGGAGGGCGGCCGCGGGGGCTGCGGGCTCGTGCGCGGACGGGACGGCCGAGGGGATTGTCAGTGGGGGCGGTTAGCCTCGCGGTCATGGCAATGCAGACGTCTCCCGAATCGCCGATTCCGGTCGGCGAGGTGTCGCGGCTGATCGGCGGCTGGATCGACCGACTCGGCCCGGTGTGGGTCGAGGGGCAGATCGCCCAGCTCAGCCGGCGGCCGGGTGCGGGCGTGGTGTTCATGACCCTGCGCGACCCCTCGCACGAGATCTCGCTCACCGTGACGTGCTACCGCCAGGTCTTCGACCAGGTGGCGGACGTGGTGAGCGAGGGCGCGCGGATCGTGGTGCACGGCAAGCCCTCCTGGTACGCCGCGCGCGGTCAGCTGTCGCTGAGGGCGGCGGAGATACGCCCGGTCGGCATGGGCGAACTGCTGGTGCGCCTGGAGCAGTTGAAGCGCAGGCTCACCGCCGAGGGCCTCTTCGAGGCGCACCACAAGCGCCCGCTGCCGTTTCTGCCGCGCCGGGTGGGGCTGGTGACCGGCCGGGCCTCGGCAGCCGAGCGGGATGTGCTGGAGACGGCGCGGCATCGCTGGCCGGCGGTCCGGTTCACCGTGCGCAACGTCGCCGTCCAGGGGGTGCGGGCGGTGCCGCAGGTGGTGGCGGCGGTCCGGGAGTTGGACGCCGACCGCGAGGTGGATGTGATCGTGGTCGCGCGCGGCGGCGGCAGCGTGGAGGATCTGCTGCCGTTCTCCGACGAGGAGTTGGTGCGGGCGGTGGCCGCCTGCCGTACGCCGGTGGTCTCCGCGATCGGCCACGAGCCGGACAATCCGCTGCTCGATCTGGTCGCCGATCTGCGGTCGCGCACTCCGACCCACGCCGCCAAGGACGTGGTTCCCGACGTCGGCGAGGAGCACGAGCGGGTGGCGCAGTTGCGCGGACGCGCTCAGCGCTGTGTGACGGGTTATCTGGCACAGCAGGAGCGCGGGCTCTCGGACTGGATGAGCAGACCTTCCATGACGTATCCGCACCGCTTGCTGGAGAGCAGAGAGGACGAGGTGGCGGAGCTGGCCGGCCGCGCCCGTCGCACCTTCGGCCATGCGCTGGACCGGGCGGAGGCCGATCTGGAGCACACCAGGGCCAGGGTTGTGGCGCTCTCACCCGCGGCGACGCTGCGCAGGGGTTACGCGGTGCTGCAGCGCGGGAGCGGCGAGGCGGTGCGCGCGAGCAGCGAAGTGGCACCCGGCGAGCAGTTGCGCGCCCGGGTCGCCGAGGGCGAGTTCAGGGTGACGGTCCGGGAGTGAGCAGGCCCCGCGGTGGTCACGGTCGCCGGAGGTCGCCGTGAGGGTGCGGCGGTCGCGGGAAGGAGCGGTCGCGGTGGGTCCGGAGAGAGTTCTGGCGAGATCTAGGGTGGAGACATGACGGAGACGGAGCCCACGGGGCCCGCCGCTGCGGCGGATGGACCGGAGTCGGCCGAGGAGCCGGCGCTCAGCTACGAGCAGGCGCGGGACGAGCTGGTCGAGGTCGTGCGGCGGCTGGAGGCCGGCGGGGCGACGCTGGAGGAGTCCCTGGCGCTGTGGGAGCGCGGTGAGCAACTCGCCGGCGTCTGCCGGGAGTTCCTCGCCGGCGCGCGGGCACGTCTGGACGCGGCGCTCGCCGAGCCCGAGGCCGCCGAAGGGGCCGCAGAGCCCGAGAGAGCGGCGAGAGCGGGCGGAGAGCAGGGCGACGCGTAGCCCCGAGCGGGCCGGCTCCGCGCCGGGCGGCGAGACGCTGCCCGTGGCCAGTCGGCGCTCGGCGGTGTGCCCGCGCGCGCGGCGGTGGCCCGGGGCACGTCGGGCGGTCCCGCAGACGCTGTGGCGCATCACACGGCGGGAGCGCGAGCCGAGCTCGTGGATCTTCCGTAGGCTGGTAGTTCAATTCCGAACTACTTGGATGGGACGACCGATGGCTCTTGCTCTCGACGACGCCGCGCAGAACCTGCTTTTCCGCGAGGCCCACACCGCGCAGACCTTCGCCGACACCCCGGTCAGCGACGAGCAGATCCACGCCGTGTACGACCTGATCAAGCTGGCGCCCACCGCGTTCAACCTCTCCCCGCTCCGGCTCACCCTGGTGCGCACCCCCGAGGCCCGCGAGCGCCTGGTCCAGCACATGTCCGAGGGCAACAAGCAGAAGACCCGCACCGCGCCGCTGACCGCGATCCTCTCGACCGACCTGGACTTCCACGAGCGGCTGCCGGAGCTCTTCCCGGCCGTTCCGGGACTCAAGGACTCACTCTTCGCCGAGCTCGAGACCCGCGAGCAGCACGGACGGTTCAACGCGGCGCTCCAGGCGGGCTACTTCCTGCTCGGCGTACGGGCCGCCGGCCTGGCTGCGGGCCCGATGACCGGACTCGACGCGGACGCCGTGGACAAGGAGTTCTTCGGCGACGGCAAGCAGCGCACGCTGCTGGTGGTCAACATCGGCCTGCCCGGCGAGGACGCGTTCCGCCCGCGCGCCCCGAGGCTGGCAGCCGCGGAAGCGGTCACCACCGTCTGAGGTCGGGAGCGGCGGCGCGGGCCGGGCACCACCCGGCGGACGGGCCCCGGTACGGCCGGGGCGGAGCGGGAGCGGGGCGGGGCGGGAGCGGGCGGAAGCCACGAGCCCGGCACCGGCGCTCACCGAGCCATCGGCCCGTCCGCCGGGCCCGTCCGCCGGGCCCGAACAGCCCGCGCTGCCCGGCACGACCCCGCACGGCCCGCACGCCCCCGCACGGACGGTGTCGGGCCGACCGGCGGTGGGCCGACCGGCACGGTCGCCGCGGGAGGGGGCTGGGTCGGCGGATCAGTTGCCGGCGGTCTGCGGAGGCTCCAGCGAGGCGGCCAGCTTCTTCAGCGAGGCGTACGAAGCGGTGCCGGTCACGACCGTGGTGACCTCGCCGTCCTGCTGCGAACCGCCGGAGGAGTTCCCGCGGTCCGAGGCGTCGGCGTCGCGCTTGAGCACCAGGGCGTTGTACTTCTCCCCCGTGTAGCGCACCCACTCCTCGCCGTTGACGGTCTCCGTCGTCTCCGTCTCGCTCGCGCCCTGGGTGACCTCGTGCACGAACTTCCGCTCGTCGCCGTTGCCCTGCTCGACGGCCGCGTACTCGTCGGAGGGGTTCATGAACCCCAGGTGCCAGACCGAACCGTGATCGCTGTTGGCCTTGTAACTGACCGAGGTGGCACGCCACTTGTCGCCGAGCCCCTCGGGCGAGAGCAGCTCGTACGGTGCCGCGCGGCCCGCGGTGGCGAGCTCGGCCTCGTAGGTGATCTCGTAGACCGGGTCCTGGCTCTCGTCGTTGGGCAGCGTGGAGTAGAGCAGGAGCGCGCCGAGGCCGATGACGGCCATCGACAGCACCATGTCGCGTACGGACTTCAGGCCCTTCTTCTCCGACTTCGCGGCACCGTCGACGCCCGCGGTCGGCTGCTCGTCCGGCTCATCGGACCCGGACTGCACGGGCCCGGCCTCGACCTGGTCGGTACCGGACTGCACGGAACCGGACTGCTCGCGCCCGGCTTCGACCTGCTCCGGAGCCGCAGCCGCCTCGGCGGCCGCGGTCGAGCCGGTGTCCGGAGCGGATCCGTCGTCGCCACCGTCTGCCGGCCCGTTCGCCGCCCGGGCGTCGGCCGCGGACTCGGGCGTGCCGTCCTCGCCGGCCGTACGGGTCGTACCGGTTTCGTCGGTGCTGTCGCGCTGCTCTCCCACGGCCCCATCATCGCCCACCGCTCCCGACGCCTCGTACATGGGGGCCGGAGGTCCGCCGCGGCCGCTCATCCGAGGGGTCCACTGCTCACTTTGTCGACGTGCCGATAAGGTCGGAAGCACCCTCAACCCTCAACTGTCCGTGCCGCGGCTCCCAGCGGACGTGCAGAAAGGTGTCTCCAGATGACCGAGAACCACCACCTTCCGTCCCAGCTAGAGGTGAGTCCCGAGGCTCCGGACCGCAACCTCGCGCTGGAGCTCGTACGCGTCACCGAGGCCGGTGCGATGGCCTCCGGCCGCTGGGTGGGCCGCGGTGACAAGAACGGCGCCGACGGCGCAGCGGTCAAGGCCATGCGGGCGCTCGTCTCCACCGTCTCGATGAACGGCGTCGTCGTCATCGGCGAGGGCGAGAAGGACGAGGCGCCGATGCTCTACAACGGGGAGCGGGTCGGTGACGGCACGGGCGCCGAGTGCGATGTGGCGGTAGACCCGGTGGACGGTACGACGCTGACGGCCAAGGGCATGGGCAACGCCGTCTCCGTCCTGGCGGTGGCCGAACGCGGTGCGATGTTCGACCCCTCGGCGGTCTTCTACATGGACAAGCTCGTCACCGGCCCGGAGGCGGCCGAGTACGTCGACATCAACGCGCCCGCCTCGGTGAACGTCCGCAGGGTCGCCAAGGCCAAGGGCACCGCGCCCGAGGACGTCACCGTCGTCATCCTGGACCGGCCGCGGCACGACGGCATCGTCAAGGAGGTCCGGGAGGCCGGCGCCCGGATCAAGTTCATCAGCGACGGCGACGTGGCGGGCGCGATCATGGCAGTTCGCGAAGGCACCGGCGTGGACCTGCTGCTCGGCGTGGGCGGTACGCCCGAGGGCATCATCTCGGCCTGTGCCATCAAGTGCCTGGGCGGCGTGATCCAGGGCAAGCTCTGGCCGAAGGACGACGAGGAGCGGCAGAAGGCACTCGACGCGGGCCACGATCTGGACCTGGTGCTCACCACGGACGATCTGGTGCGCGGCGACAACGTCTTCTTCGTCGCCACCGGGATCACGGACGGCGATCTCCTGCGCGGCGTGCACTATCGCTCGGAGCGGGCGTACACCCAGTCGCTGGTGATGCGTTCGAAGTCCGGCACGATCCGGCAGATCGAGTCGACCCACAAGCTGGAGAAGCTGCGCGCCTACAGTGCGGTGGACTTCGACCGGGCGCGCTGAGCGCACAGCCGCTGCGGGACCGGACGCACCCGGGGCCCGCACCTCGAAGGAGAGCGGCGCAACCGGTACGTACGAGACGATCGCGCGCCCGGACCGGCCCGCCCCTCACGAGGGGCGGGCTTCGCGCCTTCTCGGGATCACAACTCCCGCGCCGGGCAGGCCCACACGCGCAACTCACGAACGAACCCGTCAGCCCGACCCTGCCGACCAGACCGGGCGACTCGACGGCGGCCCGCCTCGGAAAGCCCGAGCCCCGCGCCCGGCCCACGCACGACACCCGAACCACGGCCGACACCGGAACCACGCACGGCGCCCGAACCACGGACGGCATCCGAGCCCCGAACCACCGACAGCCCCGGAGCGTCAACGATCAGCCGCGGGCCGCTCCCCCGCGCTCCGCTGCTGCACGGCTCAGGCTATGCGCCGGCCGGCCGCCGGCGTGGTGTCGCGGCGACGGCGACGGGCGAGGACCACACGGCGCTCCGCGGCGGTCAAGCCGCCCCAGACGCCGTACGGCTCGGGCTGGAGCAGCGCGTGCTCCCGGCAGTCGGCGAGCACCGGGCAGCCGGCGCACACCTGCTTGGCCGCCTGCTCGCGGCTGAGCCGGGAGGCGGTGGGCTCCTTGGAGGGCGCGAAGAAGAGGCCGACCTCGTCCCTGCGGCACGCGGCGTCGGCGTGCCAGGGATCGTCGGGACTGCTCGCTCGCTGCTGTGCGGCGGAGCGCTGCTGGGGTACGACAGCGGCCTGGAGGTGCTGATGCGGCGATCGCAGCACGGTCTACTCCCTGACTACGGCGATGGAGTCTCAGCTGTTCGGTCCGACCTGGTGCCCTCAACCGCCCCCGCGCGCACGGAAGTTCACCGGGGGCCGTGCAAGGAGGCGATGCACCAGCTCTACCCGCTGTACGCGCGCTTATGCGCTCAGTCGCGAAGCGCGCGTAGATCCCGGATCCGACGGCCCTTCCGGCCCTTGGCCTCCGCGCCCGCGAAGAGCGCGAAACCGTGGACGACGACCACCGGGGCTCGCGGGTCGCTCGCTTCCTGCTCCGTGACGTCGAAGCCGCCGAGCACGCCGTGGTGGCCCGCCCCGCGCAGGGTGACGTTCTCCGGGACGAGGATGTCCACTCCGCCGAAGAGAGCGGTGACGTGGATGTCCACCCGCGGGTAGTCGTACAGCGCTTCGGTCAGGTCGACCTCGACGCCGCCGAAGCAGGCGAGGACGTTGATCCGGCCGCCCGCGCGCCAGCGGCCCTTGCGGGCCGCCCCGCCGAAGACGGCCACGAGGTTGGTGGTGGTGCGCGTCGGGAGGGGGCGCGGGCCGGGCGCGGGCGCTCTGCGCCCCACCGGCAGATCCACCAGGAGGGACTCCAACTGGCCGGCGGTCTTCGCCGCGTACGCCGACTCGACGCGCTCGGCGTACTCCTCGCCGTTGAGCCGGCCCTCGCTCAGGGCCAGGCGCAGCAGATGCGCGACGCGGTCGCGGTCCGCGTCGGAGACCCGCACCTCGGGGCCGGTGGCCGAACCGGCGGGCTGCTTGCTGAGCGAGATCTCATCCACGGGGCCAGCTTGCCAGACGCGATAGGTCGCGACCAGAGGCAGTTGCCCGGTCACCGAACGCAACTGAGCCTTACCTCACCTGATTTCGGAGGCGCGCGCGTTCTACGCTGCGAGGGAGGCCGGAGCTCCGTCCCGCACCGCAGTGAGCACGGCGCGGCGCGCGGGCACCGGTCGCGCGTCAGAGCCGGGTCAGGGTCAGGGCCGGGTGAGGGTCAAGAGGAGAAGTGAGTCGTCCGATGGCAAGTGCACGCCCGGCCGGTAAGTCGTACCCCGAGTTCTCGCACACCGAGCTGCTGCCGCTCGGCGAGGACGAGACCCCCTACCGTCTCGTCACCGCCGAGGGCGTGAGCACCTTCGAGGCGGACGGCCGGACCTTCCTCAAGGTCGAGCCGGAGGCGCTGCGCACTCTCGCGGCCGAGGCGCTGCACGACATCTCGCACTATCTGCGCCCGGAGCACCTCGCGCAGCTGCGCCGCATCCTGGACGACCCGGAGGCCAGCGCCAACGACAAGTTCGTCGCGCTGGACCTGCTGAAGAACGCGAACATCGCCGCGGCGGGCGTGCTGCCGATGTGCCAGGACACCGGTACCGCGATCGTGATGGGCAAGCGCGGCCAGCAGGTGCTCACCGGGGGCGGCGACGAGGCGGCGCTCTCGCACGGCGTGTACGACGCGTACACCCAACTCAACCTGCGCTACTCGCAGATGGCCCCGGTGACCATGTGGGAGGAGCGCAACACCGGCACCAACCTCCCCGCCCAGATCGAGCTGTACGCGACCGACGGCGACGCCTACAAGTTCCTCTTCATGGCCAAGGGCGGCGGCAGCGCGAACAAGTCCTTCCTCTACCAGGAGACGAAGGCGGTGCTGAACGAGGCCTCCATGATGAAGTTCCTGGAGGAGAAGATCCGTTCGCTGGGCACCGCGGCCTGCCCGCCGTACCACCTGGCGATCGTCGTCGGCGGCACGAGCGCCGAGTACGCGCTGAAGACCGCCAAGTACGCCTCGGCGCACTACCTGGACGAGCTGCCCGAGGAGGGCTCGGCCGCAGGCCACGGCTTCCGGGACAAGGACCTGGAGGAGAAGGTCTTCGAGCTGACGCAGAAGATCGGCATCGGCGCCCAGTTCGGCGGCAAGTACTTCTGCCACGACGTGCGCGTGGTGCGGCTGCCGCGGCACGGTGCGTCCTGCCCGGTGGCGATCGCGGTGTCCTGCTCTGCGGACCGGCAGGCCAAGGCGAAGATCACGGCCGAGGGCGTCTTCCTGGAGGAGCTGGAGCGCGACCCGGCACGCTTCCTGCCGGAGACCACCGACGAGGACCTGGAGGCCAGGGCGGCGGACGAACTGTCCGGCGGCGACTCGGTGGTGCGCATCGACCTCAACCGGCCGATGGAGGAGATCCTGGCGGAGCTGACCAAGCACCCGGTCAAGACCCGGCTGTCGCTGACCGGTCCGCTGGTGGTGGCGCGCGACATCGCGCACGCCAAGATCAAGGAGCGGCTGGACGCGGGCGAGGCGATGCCGCAGTACCTGCGCGACCACGCGGTCTACTACGCGGGTCCGGCCAAGACGCCCGAGGGCTACGCCTCCGGCTCGTTCGGTCCGACGACGGCGGGCCGGATGGACGCCTATGTCGAGCAGTTCCAGGCGGCCGGCGGGTCGAAGGTGATGCTCGCCAAGGGCAACCGCAGCAAGCAGGTCACCGACGCCTGCGGCACGCACGGCGGCTTCTACCTCGGCTCGATCGGCGGCCCGGCGGCGCGGCTGGCCCAGGACTGCATCAGGTCGGTGGAGGTCCTGGAGTACCAGGAGCTGGGCATGGAAGCGGTCTGGAAGATCGAGGTCGAGGACTTCCCGGCGTTCGTCGTCGTGGACGACAAGGGCAACGACTTCTTCACCGACCCGGGGCCCTCTCAGCCCTTCGTCACGAGCATCCCGGTGCGCCCGGGCGCGTAGCGCAGTGGCCGAACTCCCCGGTCGCGGCCGGGGAGTTCGGCACCCCCGCGCCCCCGCTCGCCCCTTCCCGCGCGCTTCCGACCACTTGCGCACGGTTAACTTAGGGTTGCCTTATGAGCGATGAAGGCAACTTCAGGATCGAGCACGACTCCATGGGCGAGGTACGGGTGCCCGCCGACGCCAAATGGCGTGCGCAGACCCAGCGCGCGGTGGAGAACTTCCCCGTCTCGGGACAGCGGCTGGAACGCGCGCACATCAGGGCCCTCGCCCAGATCAAGGCCGCCGCGGCCGTCGTCAACGCCCGACTCGGCGTACTGGACCAGGAGATGGCGGCGGCGATCGGCTCCGCCGCCGAGGAGGTCGCAGACGGCCACTGGGACGAGCACTTCCCCGTCGACGTCTTCCAGACCGGCTCGGGCACATCCTCGAACATGAACATGAACGAGGTCGTCGCCACCCTCGCCGGCGAACGGCTCGGGCGCCCGGTCCACCCCAACGACCACGTCAACGCCAGCCAGTCCTCCAACGACGTCTTCCCCTCCTCCATCCACATCGCCGCCACCGCGGCGGTCACCGCCGATCTGGTCCCGGCGCTGCGGCACCTGGCCGCGGCGCTGGAGCGCAAGGCCGAGGAGTTCGCCCCGGTGGTGAAGTCCGGACGCACCCATCTGATGGACGCCACCCCGGTCACCCTCGGCCAGGAGTTCGCGGGCTACGCGGCGCAGATGCGGTACGGCGTGGAGCGTCTGGAATCGGCGCTGCCGCGGCTGGCCGAACTCCCGCTGGGGGGAACGGCCGTGGGCACCGGGATCAACACCCCGGAGGGCTTCTCCGCCGCGGTGATCGCCGAGGTCGCGCGCGCCAGCGGCCTGCCGCTGACCGAGGCGCGGGACCACTTCGAGGCGCAGGGCGCACGCGACGCGCTGGTGGAGACCTCCGGCCAACTGCGGACCGTGGCGGTCGGCCTCACCAAGATCGCCAACGATCTGCGCTGGATGGCCTCCGGACCGCGCACCGGTCTCGCCGAGATCAACCTGCCCGATCTCCAGCCCGGCTCCTCGATCATGCCGGGCAAGGTCAACCCGGTGATCCCGGAGGCGGTGCTGATGGTGGCCGCACAGGTCGTCGGCAACGACGCCACCGTCACCGCGGCGGGCTCCGCCGGCAACTTCGAACTCAACGTGATGCTGCCGGTGCTGGCCAGGAACGTGCTGGAGTCCGTGCGCCTGCTCGCCGCCGCCTCCACCCTGCTCGCCGACCGCACCGTGGACGGCATCACCGCCAACGAGGAGCGCGCCCGGGAGTACGCCGAGTCCTCCCCCTCGGTGGTCACTCCTTTGAACAAGTACATCGGCTACGAGGCCGCCGCCAAGGTCGCCAAGGCCGCGCTCGCCGAGCGCCGCACGATCCGCGAGGCGGTCCTGGACGGCGGCTACGTGGAGCGCGGCGAACTGACCCTCGCCCAGCTCGACGAGGCACTGGACGTCCTGCGCATGACCCGGCCCTGACCCGCTCGGGGCCGCCCGCGCCCTCCGAGCCCCGCGGGGCGCCGCGCTCGGGACCACCGGTCCGGCGTGCGGCGCCCCGCGTACGTTGGTACGCCCACCCACCGACACGACCCGCGGGTAGGATCCGTGGATGACAGCGGACATCCAGCACCCCCGGGACACCCGGCCGGTACGGGGCCGTTGGGCACCCGGTACGCCCATCCTCTGGCGCTACCGGGCGAACGGCCGCTCCGAACCCCACATCTGCCGCCCCGTGACGGTCATCCAGGACACCCCGCAGCTGCTGGCGACGTGGATGGCCTCGGGCACCCCCTGCGTCAAGCCGCAGCTGGCGGACGGCACTCCGGTGCACCTCGAACCGCTGGCCACGCGCTACACCAAGCCCCGTACGACGGTGCGCTCGCGCTGGTACGGCCCCGGAGTGGTGATGCTCGCGCAGCCCGGTGCGCCGTGGTCGGTGTGGCTGTTCTGGGACCGCGGCTGGAAGTTCAGGAACTGGTACGTGAACCTGGAGGAGCCGCTGGCCCGCTGGTCGGGCGGTGTCGACTCCGAGGACCACTTCCTCGACCTGGAGGTCTACCCCGACCGCAGCTGGATCTGGCGCGACGAGGACGAGTTCCAGGAGGCCCAGCGGGCCGGTCTGCTCGACGCCGGACAGGCCGAACGGGTGAGAGCGGCGGGGCGGGAGGCGCTCGCGGTGGTACAGCAGTGGGGGCCGCCGTTCGACGGGCGCTGGGAGGACTGGCGGCCGGACCCGCGGTGGCCGGTACCCGACCTGCCGGAGGACTGGGACCGCCATCATCGGGCGTGCACCCCTTGATCGACCCCGGGCCGGTGACCGTAGGATCAGCCCGCGTGGCTCGCGCAGAGGTACGCGGAAGCAACTCCACCGCACTGCACAGGACTTGACCCATCATCGTCAACCGCGAGGCGAGGCCGGCACAGCCGTCGAGGCGGCTGGCCAGTCGCAGAAGGAGCCACGACGTGAGCAGCACGGACGCACCGGGCGCGTACGAGTCGTACGACCGGTCCCGTATCGACAGGGGAGGCCAGGCCGAGGCGTTCGACGCGATCGGCGACCGCTACGACGAGGCCTTCCCGCACAAGGAGGGCCAGTTGGTCAGCGGCGGCTGGCTCGCCGGCTCGCTGCCCGAGGGCTCCCGGGTGCTGGACATCGGCTGCGGCACCGGCCTTCCGACCGCGCGTCAACTGGCCGAGGCCGGGCACTCGGTGCTCGGTGTCGACCTCTCGGACGAGATGGTGCGGATCGCCTCCGCCGAGGTGCCGCAGGCGGAGTTCCGGGTGATGGATCTGGCCGACCTGGAGTCGGCCGGCCTCGGCACCTTCGACGGCGTCGCGGCCTTCTTCTCGCTGCTGATGCTGCCCAAGGACGAGATCCCGGTCGCGCTGCGGATGGTGCACGGGCTGCTGCGCCCCGGCGGACTGCTCGCGCTGTCCATGGTGGAGGCCGACGTGGACGACTGTACGATCCCGTTCCTCGGCAATTCGATCCGGGTATCGGGCTATCTGCGGGAGGAGCTGCGCGCGCTGGTGGAGGAGGCGGGCCTCGAGGTCGAGACGGAGGATGCCTATTCCTTCGCGCCCGCCACCTCGGATGTCGCCCCTGAGATCCAGCTCTTCCTCAACTGCCGACGACCATGACGACTCCACGCGGATGGATGCCCTGCACGTGACGGAGTACCCGACCACCCCTCAGCAACCCGACGCCGCGACCCGCTCAGCGGCCCAGCCGGGCGGCGGCGCGATACCGCACGCCCGCGCGGGAACGACGGACGGTCACTCGGGAGGTGCGCACCCCGGCGCGCGTCCCGAAACGGAGCCCGGTGCGCCCGCGGAGCACGGGCGCACCCCGGACAGCGGCGCGGGGGTCTCGCGACCCGCGGTCGGCGGGGGCATCGGGGACAGTGGCGGCGGCAGCGGCAACAGCAGCGGAGGTACGGGAGTGGGCGGCACGGGCGTGGGAGTGGAGTCCGGGGGTGAGCGGCTGCGTTTCGTGGGCGCCGCGACCCGGCGGATCGCTCGTGGTGTCGATCTCGACGAGACCGTGCTGGGGCTG
The DNA here is from genome assembly GCF_023072595.1 of Streptomyces sp. XM4193. GTDB lineage: Bacteria > Actinomycetota > Actinomycetes > Streptomycetales > Streptomycetaceae > Streptomyces. The sequence continues at coordinate 209,928 of NZ_JALLGK010000002.1, read as the reverse complement.
TGCCGGGCGACGGTGCCCGCCTTCGCTGACGCGATCCTGGTCTATCTGCGCGATCCCCTGCCGGTCGGTGACGAGCGTCCGACCGGTCCGCTGCGGCTGCGGCTGCGCCGTTCGGACCGGCTGCCCGACCACCTCGGCGAGGGCGGCACCGGGACCGGCCCCCGGCTCGCCCCGTTCGTGGACCGCCCCTCCGGCGGTGCGTCGGAGCTGACCGAGGTTCCCAACGGCGGTGCGCTCGCCGAAGTGCTGCGCGGCGTACGTCCGTTGTTCGGCGACTCGCCGGCCTCGGGCGGCGCGCTGCAGGAGCTGCTCGGCGGCGACCGGGACGTGCCGGACGGCCAGCGCTCGATCCTCGCCCCGCTGCGCGGCCGGCGTCGGGTGATCGGTGCGGCGGTGTTCCTGCGCAGGCCCGAGCGCGAGTCCTTCGCCGCCGACGATCTGCTGGTCGCCGCGCAGTTGGCGACGCACACCGCGCTCGGCGTCGACAAGGCGGCCCTCTACGGGCGCGAGGCGTACATCGCCGACGAGCTCCAGCGCACCATGCTCCCGGACACCCTTCCGCAGCCCACCGGCGTCCAGTTGGCCAGCCGCTATCTGCCGGCCGCCGAGTCGGCCCGGGTGGGCGGCGACTGGTACGACGCCATCCCGCTGCCCGGCAGCCGGGTCGCGCTGGTGGTGGGCGACGTGATGGGTCACTCCATGACCTCGGCCGCGATCATGGGCCAGCTGCGCACCACCGCGCAGACGCTGGCCCAGCTCGATCTGCCGCCCCAGGAGGTGCTGCACCACCTCGACGAGCAGGCCCAGCGGCTCGGCCGGGACCGGATGGCGACCTGCCTCTACGCCGTCTACGACCCGGTCGCGCACCGGATGGTGGTGGCCAACGCGGGCCATCCGCCACCGGTGATGCTGCACCGCGGCGGACGTGCGGAGGTGCTGCGCATTCCGGCCGGCGCACCGATCGGCGTGGGCGGTGTGGACTTCCAGGCCGTCGAGCTGGACGCGCCCGCCGGTGCGACGCTGGTGCTGTACACCGACGGGCTGGTCGAGTCGCGCCACCGCGATGTGTGGACCGGGATCGAGCAGCTGCGCGAGAAGCTGGTGGAGACCGCCCAGTTGACGCGTCAGGACACCCCGGCGCCGCTGGAGCCGCTCTGCGACGAGGTGCTGGACATCCTCGGGCCGGGCGACCGGGACGACGACATAGCGCTGCTCGCCGCCCGTTTCGACGGCATCGCGCCGAGCGACGTCGCGTACTGGTTCCTCGACCCGCGGGCGCAGACCGCCTCGCAGGCACGCAGGCTGGCCCGCCGGGCGCTGGCGCGCTGGGGCCTGGAGGACCTGTCGGACACGGTGGAGCTGCTGGTCAGCGAGGTGGTCACCAACGCGGTGCGGTACGCCGAACGCCCCATCACCCTGCGGCTGTTGCGCACCGACCGGCTCCGCTGCGAGGTCGGCGACGACGTGCCGCAGCTGCCGAGGCTGCGGCAGGCACGGGCGACCGACGAGGGCGGCCGGGGCCTGTTCCTGGTCAACCGCCTCGCGCGCCGCTGGGGCGCGACCCGGCTCTCGACCGGCAAGGTCGTCTGGTTCGAACTCCCGCTGCCCTAGCGGAGACCGCGACGCGGCCGGGGCAGACCCGGCACACGGGGGCGGCTCCGGGCGGCAGAAGCTGACCGGAGCCGCCCCCGTACGTTCCCCGGGACGCCCGGACGCACCCCACGCACGCCACGCACCGCCGCCCGACGCACGCCACGTACCGCCGCCCCACGCACGCCACGCACTGCCGCCCGACGCCGTCACGCACCGGGCCCGACGCACCGCGCCCCGGCACGGCCAGTGACCGGTACCGGGGCGCGGTGGCGCAAGCGGCGGGGATCAGGGGGCCAGTACGGCCTCCGCGTCGAGGGTCGCGCCCACGGCCTGGAGCACCGAGGCGATCTTGAACGCCTCCTGGATCGTCTCGCGGTCGACCCCGGCCTTGCGAAGCACCTGCTCGTGGGAGTCGAGGCACATTCCGCAGCCGTTGATGGCGGAGACCGCGAGCGACCAGAGCTCGAAGTCGACCTTCTCCACGCCCGGGTTGCCGATGACGTTCATCCGCAGACCGGCGCGGAGGTTGCCGTACTCCGGGTCGGACAGCAGGTGCCGGGTCCGGTAGTAGACGTTGTTCATCGCCATGATCGCCGCGGCGGACTTGGCCGCGGTGTACGCCTCGGGCGAGAGCTGCGCCTTCGCCTCCGGCTCCAACTCGGCCAGCACCTTCGGCGACCGCGAGGCGATCGCGCAGGCGAGCACCGTGCCCCACAGCTGCTGGGCCGGGAGGTCGGAGTTGCCGATCACGGAACCGAGGTTGAGCTTCAGGTCCTTGGCGTAGTCGGGCAGAGCCGACTTCAGTTCGTCCAGTGCCATGGTGGATCTCTCCGCTTTCCGCTTTGGTCGGTCAGTTCACTCGCCGGCGAGCAGCTTGACCGGGTCCAGGGTGTCCTCGCCCTTGCTCCAGTTGCAGGGGCACAGCTCGTCGGTCTGCAGGGCGTCGAGCACCCGCAGGACCTCCTTGGGGTTACGGCCGACGGAACCGGCGGTCACCATGCTGAACTGGATCTCGTTGTTCGGGTCGACGATGAAGACGGCACGCTGGGCGAAGCCGTCCTCGCCCCTGACGCCGCAGTCGCTCATCAGCTCGTGCTTGGAGTCGGCGAGCATCGGGAAGGGCAGGTCGCGCAGGTCGTCGTGGTCCTTGCGCCAGGCGTGGTGGACGAACTCGGAGTCGCCGGAGACGCCGAGGATCTGCGCGTCGCGGTCGGCGAAGTCCTCGTCGAGCTTGCCGAAGGCGGCGATCTCGGTCGGGCAGACGAAGGTGAAGTCCTTGGGCCAGAAGAAGACGACCTTCCACTTGCCCTCGTAGGTCTTGTGGTCGATCTGCTGGAACTCCTCGCCCTTCTCCAGCGAGACGCAGGCGGTCAGGTCGAAGGTGGGGAACTGGTCACCAACAGTGAGCACGTGCTCTCCTTGATCACGAAGGAGCGCCCGAAGCGCCGCACAGACGCAGGTCAGGGCACCCCTGAGGGTTGGACGGAGCGCCAGCCTCCCACAGCGGTCATTGATCAAAGAAATAGCTAGACTGTCACCCGTTGATCGGGGTCGCCTATCACCGGGTCCGCGGTCGGCACAACCCCTGTGCACCACCTTCCGGCACCTGCCCGCGCCCGCGGGACGAGGGGCCCCGCATCGCCGGGCGGAGGTGCGTTCGACCGTTTGCATTCCTTTGCACGACACCGCCCCGACCGCTCCTCGCACAAGCAGTGAACTGCACTGCCCCGTACTGCGCTGCACAACCGATCGGAACCCGAGCATGTCCCCCACCTCCCATCCGGGCCCCGGCCCCGAGAGCCGCGGGCCCCGACGGGCCGACCACCGCGCGAGCACCGCCCCGGACCGTCGCGCCGCACCCGGTCCGCAGCACCGGTCCGGGCACCGCGCGCCGGGTCAGGGCGAGCCCGGGGGCGCCCGCATCCCGCACAGCCGCGTCGGTCGCAGGCCCGCCGCGGCCGGTCCGCGCCAGCCGAGCCTGGCCCAGCTGCGCGCTTTCGCGGCGGTCGCCGAGCATCTGCACTTCAGGGCAGCGGCCGCGGAGATCGGAATGAGCCAACCAGCGCTGTCCGGCGCGGTGTCGGCGCTGGAGGAGAGCCTGGGAGTGCAGCTCCTGGAGCGCACGACCCGCAAGGTGCTGCTCTCGCCCGCCGGTGAGCGGCTGGCCGCGCGCGCCCGCACGGTGCTGGACGCGGTCGCCGAGCTGGTCGAGGAGGCGGAGGCGGTCCGGGCTCCGTTCACCGGGACGCTGCGGCTCGGCGTGATCCCGACCTGCGCGCCGTATCTGCTCCCCACGGTGCTGCGGCTGGTGCACGACCGCTATCCCGAGCTGGACCTCCAGGTCCACGAGGAGCAGACGGCATCCCTGCTGGACGGTCTCTCCTCCGGCCGCCTCGACCTGTTGCTGCTCGCGGTGCCGCTGGACACCGCGCGCGGAGCCGGTGCGGTGCACTGCCTGCCCCTGTTCGACGAGGACTTCGTGCTGGTCCTGCCGCGCGACCACGAGTTGGCCGGCCGGGCTGACATAGCACGCGAGCGCCTGCGGCAGCTGCCGCTGCTGCTGCTCGACGAGGGTCACTGCCTTCGCGACCACGCCCTGGACGTCTGCCGGGAGGCGGGGCGCACCGACGGACCGCCGGTGACCACCACCGCCGCCGGACTGTCCACTCTGGTCCAGCTGGTCGCCGGCGGAATGGGCGTGACTCTGCTGCCCCGTACGGCACTTCGGGTCGAGACCGCGCGCAACGACCGCCTCACCACGGGCACTTTCTCCGACCCGGCGCCCACCCGCAGGGTCGCGCTGGCGATGCGCACCGGCACCGCCAGACAGCAGGAGTTCGAGGGTTTCGCGGACGCGCTGCGCAAGGCTCTCGCCCAGCTGCCGGTGCGCCCCGTACAGCCGGACGATCCGGCTCCGACCGCAACCGCCTGCGGTACGGCAGCGGACTGACCCCGGGCGCGGGACGGCCGAGGGGCCGCCTCCCAGATGTCGGGAGGCGGCCCCTCGGCCGTGTCGCAGGCGCCGGCCCGCTCAGCTCGCGGGCTGCGCCGGCGGCTGGTGCAGGCCGAACGGCGAGCCCTGGTTGTCCACACACAGCTTGAACCTGCCGTACTTGGCGACGGACTCCTCGTCCCCGCCGAGGTCGGCCTCCTGGACGGTGCCGCCGAGCTGCTGCACCCGCAGCAGCGCCCAGTCCATGTCGTCGACCTGGAAGAAGATGTACGGGCTCGCCCCGGAGTCGCCTCCGTGCACGCCGCCGGGGATGGTGGGGGTGTTGATCCGGTACCCGCCCTCGGAGGGGCCGGGCGGCAGATTCCAGCCGAACAGGTCGCCGTAGAAGGAACGCGCCTTGTCCGCGTCCTCCACCCCGAGCTCGAAGAATGACGGTGCGCCGTTCATGGGTCTTCCCTTCGTCCGCGGACTGCCCGCAGCAGGGGTCGCACGAGCGGCCCCTCCGAAGCCTAGGGGCTCCCGCGCGTCGTCGCCCAGGGTGATTGCGACGCCCACCAAGGTTTTCCGCGATGGTCACCCGAAGGGCAAAATCTCCACGATTGCCGCCACTGCCATCGTCTGTCGCCTCTCACTCCCCACAACCGCCGGCCGCGGCCCGCTACTCCGGGTCGCCATCGGCATCCGGACCACCGGCATCCGGGCCACCGGCGTCCTCGGGTGCGGGCTCCCGCGGCGGTCTTCCGCGCCGGGGGTGGGGCCGGGCGTCCTTCGGCCGTCGACCGGCGTCGGCGAGCGCCTTGCGCAGCAGGAAGTCGATCTGCGCGTTGGTGCTGCGCAGCTCGTCCGCCGCCCACCGCGCGAGCGCGTCGTGGACGGCGGGGTCGAGCCGCAGCAGCACCTGTTTGCGGGCCGGGCGGCTGGGCCGCTCGGTCACTGGTACAGCGAGCCCGAGTTGACGACCGGCTGGGGCGCGCGGTCGCCGCACAGGACGACCAGCAGGTTGGAGACCATCGCCGCCTTGCGCTCCTCGTCCAGCTCGACGAAGTCCTGCGCGGTGATACGGGCGATGGCCTGCTCCACCATGCCGCAGGCACCCTCGACGATCAGCTCGCGGGCCGCGATGATCGCGCCCGCCTGCTGGCGCTGGAGCATCGCGGCGGCGATCTCGGGCGCATAGGCGAGGTGGGTGAACCGGGACTCGATCACCTTCACACCGGCGGCCTTCACCCTGGCCTCGACCTCGGCGGAGAGCTGGTCGGTGATGCTCTCCGCGTTGTCCCGCAGCGAGAGCTCGCTGTCATCGGCCTCATACGGGTAGTGGGTGGTGATGTGGCGCAGCGCGGTCTCGGTCTGGGTGGTGACGAACTCCTCGTAGTCGTCCACCGCGAAGACGGCCTGCGCGGTGTCCTCGACCTGCCAGACCACGACGGCGGCGATCTCGATCGGGTTGCCCTTGGCGTCGTTGACCTTGAGCGTGGCGGTCTCGTGGTTGCGGACCCTGGTGGAGATCCTGGCGGCGCTGGTCAGCGGGTTGACCCAGCGCAGCCCGTCCTCGCGGACGGTGCCGACGTAGCGGCCGAAGAGCTGGATGACGCGGGCCTCGCCCGGGGCGACCATCTTCACGCCGTTCCACGCGACGAGGGACCCGACGAACAGCAGCGCACCGAGGACGATCAGCGGTACGCCGACCGCGGGTGTGACGTTCGCGGTGAGCACTCCGCCCGCGATCACCACGGCGGCGCCGATCAGCGGACCGAAGATGGAGATCAGCAGCCCCACCACGCCCGAGACGCTGTGCGCGGCGTGCTCCCTTACGGGCGCCTTGGGCATCTCCAGCCCCTCGGACGTCAGAGCCTCGCCCGTGTGGGCCGTCCCGCCGCTCTCGGCCGCGTCCCGGATGTTGTCTTCGTGCTTGGTCATGGAGCCCCCGTTCGGTGCTTTCAAAGTGATATCACTTTAACCCGAAGGAGTGATTCCGCGCCACCCTCGTCGCCGGGCGGAACGCCTCCGGCCCGGCGTCCGTCGTGACGACGGACACCGGGCCGGGAGTGGAGAGCGCGTCAGTTCCCTTACCGGGCACGACAGTTGACGGCTCCGGTGCGGGCCGGACTCACTCGGTGCGAAGCCCGTCGGGGCGCATCATGCGCCACAGTGCGGGCAGACTCGCGAGCGTGACCAGGCCGATCATGGCCAGGCCCAGGCCCACCAGCGGCAGGAACGCCCACCAGTCGACCACCCCGCCGCCGACCATCCGCAGCAGCAGCAGCCCCAGGCCCACTCCTCCGGCCGTCGCCAGCGTCAGCCCGAGGCCGACGGGGATCGCCGTCTGCCAGAGCACCGAGGCGCCGAGCGTGGAGCGCTTGGTGCCGAAGGCGACCAGTACGGACAACTGCCTTCTGCGCTCCCTCAGTTGCTCCAGCGTGGAGACGACCATCGAGCCGCCGATCAGCAGCATCACCAGCACGGCGCCCGCCATCAGCGCGTTGCTGAGCGCGGTGAACTCGTCCGACTGGGCCTTCGACTGAAGCTCCTGCACCGAGAAGTTCGGATCGGTGACGGGGGCGAGGTTGCGGATGCGCTCCAAGCCGTCCGCCCGCTCCTTGCCCTCGGCGACCATACGCACCTGCACGTGTGCCGCCGCCTGCTCTCCTAGCCGTTCGGGCGCCAGCGCCGAGGGCGTGGTGTACAGGCCGTACGGCGCCTGGGAGCCGGAGGCGTCCTTGCCGACCCGGGCCTGCTCGACCTTCCCGCGGACCGTCCACCAGTCCGGGTTCTGCGACCGGGCCTTCTCGGGGTCGGCCCGCAGGTCGTACCGGTCCCCGGCTTCCGGGACCTTCGGCCTCTCGTCCTTGGGCAGGTTCGGGTCGGCGGCGAACCAGGTGCTTCCGTCCGTGCAGGAGTCGATGTCCAGCAGATAGCGCAGGGTCGGGCAGTCCGCGACGGTGAAGGTCACCGACTCGCGCACGTCCCACTCGTTCACCCTGGTGTGCTCGTGGACCGCCTCGCCGGTGAGGTAGCCGTGGGCGGAGCGCACACCGTCGACCCCGCGGATCTGCCCGGCCAGCCGCTCCCCGTCCGAACCGCCCTCGACGCCGGAGTACACCATGACGTCGGCCTGCGTGGTGTCCATGCCCGTGTCCTGGGCGTCGTCGCGCTGCACGGAGCCGTAGAGCATCTGGAGCGCCACCGCGCCGGCCACCGCGAGCGTGACGCCACTGACCGCGCGGGCGGCGAGCCCGCTGTTCAACTGGAGCCTGCGGGTGGCCAGTTGCCAGGAGAGCGAACCTCCCGGCAGCCGGTCCACGACCCTCTCCACCAGCCAAGGAAGCAGTGAGGTCACTCCGACGAGGGTGAGCAGCACCGAGCCGGCGAGCAGCCAGACGTCCACTCCGCCACCGCTGAAGCGCGGCCCGAGGGCGAACAGCAGGACGGCTCCGAGCAGCAGGGTCGCCAGCCGCCACCACAGCCGTCTGCCCCGGTCGACGCCCTCGCGCGCCACTCCGAGCGGGCTGATCACGACCTTGCGCAGTGCGAGCTGGGTCACGCCGACCGCGCAGACCGGCACGAGCACCACGATCAGCAGCGTGAGCAGGAAGCCGGGTGCGATGTCGGAGGGGAAGAGGCCGATGCCGTAGAGGTCGACCGACCGGGCCTGGGAGCGCCCCAGCAGAAAGAGCCAACTGCCCAGCACCAGGCCGAAGACGGCCCCCACCAGGGACTCCCCCGCGGCGACCCGGCGCGTCATGCCGTTGTCGGCGCCCACCAGGCGCAGCGCGGCCAGCCGCTGGTCGCGGCGCTCACCGCCGAAGCGCACGGCCGTGGCGATGAACGCGGCGATCGGCAGCAGCAGCACCACCAGCATCACCACGACCAGCGCCACCAGCGCGACCCCGAGCGGATCGTTGGGCTCGCTGTGGCCGAAGCCCGACACCCGCCAGACGTGGCCGGACTCGGCGTCCAACTTGTCGCTGCCGGAGTAGAAGAGCAGCTCGGAGGGGCCCGACAGCCCCTGGTCGCCGATGGTTCCGGTGATCGTCAGCGAGTCGAAGCGGGGCTGGAGGTGCTTCTTGCCGTCCTCGGTCTCCAGCAGGTCCCGCAGCGCGGGCGAGACCAGTGCCTCGCCGGGCGCGGGCAGCTTGTCCACTCCCGGCGGGAGCACCGCCTTCGCGGGGTCGCCCTCGGCCTGGAGCTCTCTGCCCGAGACGGTCTCGTCCCGGAAGTCGGTGTAGACCCAGGAGAGCAGGACGGTGTGCTCCGCCTTCTTCACGCCTTCCGACGACGTCCAGTCCCGGTCGTTCTTGCGGATGTCGCCGGCGGTCAGCGCGGTCGGTACCGAGGCGGCGAGCAGCAGCACCGCGACACCCAGGCCCACACCGAGCGAGGTGAGCAGCGTACGGGTCCAGCCGGCGCGTCCGCCGCTGACCGCGAAGCGCGCGCCGAGCAGCAGTTCGCGCGTCCACTGGCCGAGCGGCACACGGCTGCCCGCGCTCACGCGACGCCCGCCATGCCGGCCACGTCCCTGGCCTTGCCGTCCCGTACGACGACGTCGCGGTCGGAGTAGGCGGCGACCCGGGTCTCGTGGGTCACCAGCACCACCGCGGCGCCGGTGTCCCGGGCGGCGGCGGTCAACAGCTCCATGACGCGCTCGCCGTTCAGGGAGTCGAGTGCGCCGGTCGGTTCGTCCGCGAAGATCACACGGGGCGTGGCGACCAGCGCGCGGGCGATGGCGACCCGCTGCCCCTGGCCACCGGACGCCTGGCCCGGTCGCTTCCGCGCGACGTCCGCGACCTCCAGGCGCTCCAGCCACTCGGCCGCCCTGCTCTCGGCGGTCTTCCGGTCGACACCGGTCAGCCGCAGCGGCAGCGCGACGTTCTCCACACAGCTCAGCTCGGGCACCAACTGACCGAACTGGAAGACGAAGCCGAAGGCCCCGCGCCGCAGTGCGCTGCGCTCGGCGTCCGACAGGCCCGACAACTCCTGGCCCTGGTAGTGCACTTGGCCCTCGTCCGGCGGAACGATCCCGGCCAGGCAGTGCAGCAGCGTGGACTTGCCGGAGCCGGAGGGCCCCATCACCGCGACGATCTCGCCGGCCCGGATCTGGAAGTCCGCGCCGTCCAGGGCGGCGGTGGTGCCGTACGTCTTGCGGAGCGCGGTGGCGGACAGCAGTGCGCCCGTGGCCCCCGTGGTGGTCGTGCCGGTCATGCGCTTACCTCTTTGGCGAGCTTGTCGAGGCGTGCCGCGGCCAGCTCCAGCCAGCGCAGATCGGCCTCGAGGTGGAACAGGGCGTGGTCGCAGATGAGTTGGTCGGCCAGATCTCCACCGGTCTTGCGGCGGGTGAGCTCGCGCATCAGGCGCAGATGCTCGGCCCGCTGGCTGTCGAGCAGCTCGGCGGCGTCCCGCCCGGTCAGCAGCGCCAGGACGATCTTGGTGTAGAGCGTGCTCTGGAGGTAGGGCTCGGGCTTCTCGGGGGTGGCGAGCCACTGCCCGACATCGGTGATGCCGGCGTCGGTGATGGCGTACCGCTTGCGCTCGGGCCCGCCGCCCGCCTCGACGCCGTCGACCTCCACGAGGCCGTTCTTCAGCAGCCGCGACATCGTCGAGTAGACCTGGCCGTAGTGCAGGGACCGGTCGTGGCCGAAGCGCTCGTCGAACGCCTTCTTGAGGTCGTATCCGTGGCGGGGCCCCGACTCCAGGAGGCCGAGCAACGTGTGACTGATGGACATGGCGAGGACTATACACGAGACGTATACACCTGATGTATAGCCGAGGTGTATACACCGCGTTCATCGCTGCTGAGCTGCGGCTTTTTCTCGATTCGGGAAGAGACGACACCTTGGCGGGGACCAGGCGGACGCTTCCCGTCCGCCCCACCCCGACCACCGCAGAAATGCGGCAGAGCAGCTCTCCGCGGAGTCCGGCAGGCTCGACAGGCGCGGGCGGAACGGAGCGGTGGCCCGGGCCGGTGCGAGGCCGCTCGCCCAACTCCCCGCCCGACACCCGCACACCAGTGCGTGGCCGCACCAAGGACCCCGCTCCGTCTCAACCCGTGGCAGGGGGTCCGCGTCCTTATCGACGGCCCGCGATCCTTTACGGTGAGGCCAGATGTCAGACACTGACAGGCCGGGGAGAACACGTCGATGCTGGAGACCGAGGGGGGCAGCACCCGGGCGCCCCACCCCGAACCCCCGCCCGAGCGCCCCTTGACGACCCTCGCCCGGCGTACGGGCGGACACCTCGTCAGGATCGCGCGCAAGCCCTACTGGGACCGTCCCGATGCCGGCTGGCTGGTGCGCCGCTGGCCCGACCTGACGGCCACCATCACCGCGACCGTCTTCTTCTGGCTCTCCCTCACTCCCTCGCTGGTGCCCCGGCCCTGGTATCTGCAGGGCGTCGTGGGCGGCATCACCGCCGGGATCGGCTACGCGCTGGGCGCGCTCATCAGCTGGGGCGCCTCGGCGGTGGTGCGCCGTCGCACCACGCGCGCGACCCGCGACCGCATGCGCACCCGGGCCTGGCAGACGTACTTCGTGCTGGGCGCGGCGCTGACGGTGCTGCTGCTGAACCAGAGCGCCGACATGCAGCGCCAGTTGCGCAAGCTCCAGGGGCTGCCGCCCACGCTGACCTGGCACTCGCTGATGATCGCGCTGCTCGCCGTCGCACTGTGCGCGCTGATCCTGCTGATCGCCCGCGCCGTACGGCTGGGCACCCGTTCACTCATTCGGGTACTGCTGCGCTTCGTCCCCAAACCGGTCGCGGTGGTGGCGGGCCTGATGATCAGCGCGGTGGTGGTGCTCTTCGGCGCCAAGGACGTGGTCTTCGAACGAGGGGTGGTGGACATCGCCGCACGGATCGCGGCCAACACCGACAAGAGCACCAAGGACGGGATCGTCCAGTCCGGTTCGCCCCACGTCTCCGGCAGCCCCGATTCGCTGATCGACTGGGAGGACCTCGGCTTCCAGGGCCGCAACTTCACCGGCAGCGTGCTGACCAAGGAGCAGATCTCCAGCTTCAGCGGACGCGAGGCGATGGACCCCGTACGCGTCTACGTCGGACGCTCCAGCGGTGCCGACCACACCGAGCAGGCCGAGCTGGCCGTCGCCGAGCTCGACCGCACCGGCGGATTCGACCGCGAGGTGCTGGCCGTGGCGGGCACCACCGGCAGCGGCTGGATCGACGCCCGCACCGCCGAACCGCTGGAGTACCTGCACAACGGCAACACCGCGATCGTCGCGCTCCAGTACTCCTATCTGCCGAGCTGGGTCTCCTTCCTGGTCGACCGCGAGGAGGCGGGCCGCGCCACCGCGGCTCTGGTAGCCGCCGTACGGGAGCGGCTGGACAGCATGCCCCCGGCCGAGCGGCCGAAGCTGGTCGTCTTCGGCGAGAGCCTCGGTGCGAGCGCCGTCGAGGACTCCTTCGACGGGCTGGAGGACCTGCTGGAGAACACCGACGGGGCCCTGCTGGTCGGCCCGCCCAACTACAGCCCGATCTGGCGGTCCGTCACCGAGAACCGCGACGCCGGCAGCCCCGTCTGGCGCCCGGTGTACGACGGAGGCAGGAACGTACGGTTCGCCCAGTTCCCGCAGCGCGACCTCGGTATGCCGAGCGGGCAGGAGTGGGAACATCCGCGGGTGGTCTACCTGCAGAACGCGTCCGACCCGATCGTGTGGTTCTCGCCCGATCTCGCGGTCAGCCGACCGGAGTTCCTGGAGAAGCCGACCGGCCCGGACGTCGCGGGCGACGTCGGCTGGTTCCCGTTCGTCACCTTCTGGCAGACCGCGATCGACATGGCGATGTCGTACGGCGTCGAGGCACCGCACGGGCACCGTTACGGCACCAACGCCGTCGAGGGGTGGGCCGCCGTCGTTCCGCCCGCGGACTGGACCGACAGCGACACCCTGCGGCTGAAGGCGTTCAGCGAGGCCCACGAGTCCCCCTACTGAGTCCGCGGGCTCACGGGCTCCGAAGCCGCGAGTCCCGCGACGGAGCACCCAAGCGGCGGGCCCGCCGGGGGCGTTCACGGCGGACCGCACGAGGGCGCAGCCACGGCACGGGGAACACGCGGTCACGGCAGCGGCCCGGTACCCGATCACGGGGTGCCGGGCCGCTGCCGTGACCGGGTGCGTGCCGCTCGTCTCTGCGACGAGCCGCCGCGCTCAGCTCCTCGGGCCGCCGTCCTGCGGTGGCGGTCCGGTCTCCCCCGGCGGCGCCGGGTCCGCCGGGGACGCGTCCGACGGGGCGTCGGAGAGCGCGGTGGCCGGGGCCGTGCCGGGCTGTTCGCCGGCGAGCAACGGCGGTACGGCCGGGGAGACTTCTGTGATCGTGGCTCCGTGGTGCGCCTGGTGGTCGGGGTTCTGCTGTTCGGCGTAGGACCGCAGATAGCCGACGACCGTGTTGGTGACCGCGACCAGCGGCACGGCGACGACGGCACCCGGAATGCCCGCGAGCAGGGTTCCCGCGGTGACCGCGAGCACCACACCGAGCGCGTGCACCTGGACCAGCCGGCCGAGGATGAACGGCTGGAGGATGTTGCCCTCGATCTGCTGAACCAGCAGTACGACACCGAGCACCAGCAGCGCCGTACCGATGCCGTTGGTCACGAAGGCGACCACGACGGCCAGCGAGCCGGAGACCAGCGCTCCCACGATGGGCACGAAGGCGAAGATGAAGACGATCACCGCGAGGGGGACGGCCATCGGCACGCCGAGGAAATAGATGCCGATGCCGATGCCGACCGCGTCGATGAAGGCGACTATCACCGTCCCGCGCACATAGCCGGTCAGCGTGACCCAGGCCCGCGGTCCCGCGCCCCCCACGGCCTCGCGGGCGACCGAGGGAACGAACTTCAGGCACCACTCCCAGATCCGCCGGCCGTCGTAGAGCAGGAAGAGGGTGACGAACGCGGCGAGCGCCGCGCCGGTCAGGAACTCCACGATGTAGGAGGCGCCTTCGAGGCCCGCGGAGGTCAGCTCCTGGCTGTGCTCTCCGATCCAGGAGTTCAAGTTGTCGGCGAGGTCGTTGAGTTGCTCGTCGGTGACCTGGAACGGGCTGTCCAGGATCCAGGTCCGCAGCTCGTCCACACCGCTCTGGATCTGCTTGACCAGGTCTTCCTGGTTCTCCATGACCTGCCAGACGACGAACCAGCCGATCAGGCCCAACGCGCCGAATCCACCGCTGAACACGGTGGCGGTGGCGAGCCCTCGGGCCAGCCCCCAGCGCCGGAGACGGGCGACGGTCGGCTGCAGCAGCGCGGTGAGCAGCAGTCCCGCGGAGAACGCGATGACCAGCATGCTGATCGCCCCGATGACCTGGATCAGCACCCAGACCACACCGGCCAGCACCAGCAGCCGCCAGCCGGCCTCCGCCGCGACCCTCAGGCCCCACGGCACGACGGTGGGCGGCTCGGGGTTCTTCGGCGGCACGGGGGCAGGCGGAGGCGGCGGGGGCGGCGGGTGCTGCGCCTCGTCCTTGGCCCGGCGGCGTTCCTCCCGCTCCTCGCGCTCGTTCTCAGCGCGGCGCCGGTAGTCCGCCATACGTGCGCCGAAGCGCGTCGCACCGGCCTTCAGCCGGTCGATTCTGGACATCGTGTTCCTTAGCCCCCGGGATGTGTAGGTCAGCTGCTCCCACCGAGGGACGACGTTACCGCTGTTGACGGTTGCTTCTGAAGTCGTTCCCGACGGGGATGTGTGCGCCCGGCACGGCACTCGGCAGCGCGCTCGGCTCCGCACTCGGCAGCGGGAACGTGAGAGCGCCTCCGACCTGACTTCGGTCGGAGGCGCTCTCACACAGCCGGGTACGTGGTGGTGTGACTCAGTACCAGTGGTTGGCCTGCCAGAACTCCCAGGCGCCGCAGGGGCTGCCGTAGCGGTCGTTCATGTAGTTGACGCCCCATTTGATCTGGGTGGCGGGGTTGGTCCGCCAGTCGGCACCCGCGGAGGCCATCTTGGTGCCGGGCAGAGCCTGGACCAGTCCGTACGCACCGGAACTCGGGTTGGACGCCTGGTAGTTCCAGGTGCTCTCACGCTGAACGATGTTCGAGAAGCACTGGAACTGGCCGCCGCCGACGATCTGCTGGGCCATCGCCTTGACCTCGGCGACCGAGTAGGAGGCCTGCTGCGGGAAGTCGCCGCCACCGGGCGTGGTGCGCTCGGAGCTGCGGCTCGCGGCCAGCTCCTTCTCGCGCTCCTCGGCGGCCTTCTTCTCCAGCTCCTCGGCCTTCTTGGCGTCGGCTGCCTTCTTCTTGTCCGCCGCGTCCTGCGCAGCCTGCTTGCGCGCGTCCTCCTCGGCCGCCTTCTTGGCGGCGGCGTTGGCAGCTTCGGACTGGCTGTCCGCCTGCTGGCTGAGGGAGGTCGTCTGGGTCTCGGTGTTGCCACCGACCGGTATGTCTGCGAGGAGCGTCGCGTCTGCGGCAGCGAGCTCAGCCGGTTCGGCCGTTCCCTGCTGACCGCCCGAGGCCACTCCGACGACAGCGCCGACGGTGGTGACCGCGGTGGCGGACGCCACGGCGAATCCCCGGACCGAAATCCGAGTAGTCACACGGTTTCCTTCCACAATGCCCGCTTAGGTGACCTCGCGGACGCAATCGTGCCCCTGGCACAGACCTCCGTGTTGCACGGTCACTTGGAGGTACGGGCCCGGTGGGGTCTCCGGCAGAGCTGGAGAATCCGCGTGGTTCCTCGGGCGGCATACGGCAGAACCTGTTGAGTTGTCGTGGTGCCACAACCCCTGACGGAGTTGTGAAGGCCGTATGCGGGGCCTGACAGGATCCACACCCTAGCCGGACGGCTGAGGGTTGAGGCAATTCTCGGCAGAGTGGGATAGGTCACACACTGTTTGAGCTGGATCCGCCGCGGAAACGCGTGCGCGTTGCCCCCGGACCCGACTAGGGTGCCCGGCCGCCGAGTTGGGCACGGTGCGAGCCAGGACCGTTTATACACTTCCGGGTGATTCGCGAACCGGTTGGCGAACTGACACCGCACCAACTACCGGCACAAAACGGAAGTTCGGCACGGCCGACGGGCACAGACCGACCAGGACGGCGGAAGGCGTGCGCGGGCGGCTTCGACGAGCCGGCGCACCCGGCGCTGCCCCGTGGCCGCCCCTGCCGAACGCGACACAGAACACACCCCCGAAACGGCCGGAAGCGGGGCGCCCACCTCCCGGTGGACACCCCGCTCCGCTGCTTCCCGGCCGGCGGACCGGACGCCGGAGACGGCCCTCGGACCGGACTCCGGAGCGCCCGCAGGCCCGTATCCCTAGAGCCGGCCCTCCTCCAGCATCTCCGTCACCATCGCGGCGATCGGCGAACGCTCGGAGCGGGTCAGGGTGATGTGGGCGAAGAGCGGATGGCCCTTGAGCTTCTCGACCACCGCCACCACGCCGTCGTAACGGCCCACCCGCAGGTTGTCGCGCTGGGCGACGTCGTGGGTGAGCACCACCCGCGATCCCTGCCCGATCCGGGAGAGCACCGTCAACAGGACGTTGCGCTCCAGTGATTGGGCCTCGTCGACGATCACGAAGGCGTCGTGCAGGGAACGGCCCCTGATGTGGGTGAGCGGCAGCACCTCCAACATGCCGCGGGCCACCACCTCTTCGATGACGTCCCGGCTGGTGACCGCCGAGAGCGTGTCGAAGACCGCCTGCGCCCAGGGGTTCATCTTCTCGTCGGCCGTGCCCGGGAGATAGCCCAGATCCTGGCCGCCGACCGCGTACAGCGGGCGGAACACCATCACCTTGCGGTGCTGGCGCCGCTCCAGCACCGCTTCCAGTCCCGCGCACAGCGCCAGCGCCGATTTGCCCGTGCCCGCCCTGCCGCCCATCGAGAGGATGCCGACGTCGGGATCGAGCAACAGATCCAGGGCGATGCGCTGCTCGGCGCTGCGGCCGTGGATGCCGAACGCCTCGCGGTCGCCGCGCACGAGCCTGACCCGGCCGTCCGCGGTCACCCGGCCGAGCGCCTTGCCCTTCTCCGACTGGAGCACCAGCCCGGTGTGGACCGGCAGTTCGTCGGCCTCCGGAGTGGAGAGCGTCTCCGCCGCGAAGAGCTCGTCGATGTCCTCGCCCGGCAGCGTCAGCTCCCGGATACCGGTCCATCCGCTCTCCGTGATGGCGAGCTCGGCCCGGTACTCCTCCGCCAGCAGTCCGATCGAGGACGCCTTGATGCGCAGCGGCAGGTCCTTGGAGACGACGGTGACGTCGTATCCCTGCGCCTGGAGGTTGCGCGCCACGGCGAGGATGCGCGAGTCGTTGTCACCGAGGCGGAAACCGGCGGGCAGCACCCCGGGGTCCGTGTTGTTCAGCTCGACCCGCAGTGTCCCGCCCACCTCCCCCAGCGGGATCGGCTCGTCGAGCCGGCCGAAGCGGACGCGGTACTCGTCGAGCGTGCGCAGGGCCTGCCGTGCGAAGTAGCCCAGCTCCGGATGGTGGCGCTTGGCCTCCAACTCTGTGATCACGATGACGGGCAGCACCACTTCGTGCTCGTCGAAGCGCAGCATTGCCGCGGGATCGGCGAGCAGGACGCTGGTGTCGATGACATACGTGCGCCGGTCGTTGTCGCGGCGCTTCTTGCTGTTCACCACGGAAGGACGAACCCCCTCGGATGAGGTCGGGACGCGATGAGCTCGCGGAGAGCTGACACGGACGTTGCGGCCGGGCCCGGCCCTTCTTGCAGGGGCCGGACTCCGGCCCTCCCCGTCCACCGCACCGGTGTGCGGCATTCCGTGGTGCGCAAAGGGCCTCCCGCCTGGCCGGCGCCCCTGGTCGACGCGTCGGCCTGGGAGGGGTATTCCCGTTAACTCCTGCGACCATGCGGACAGGCGGTCCCCCTCCTCCATGTGCCACAGGCATGGCCGACGCCCGCACGGCGGTCGCCGGGCGGGCGCGGGGCGGGTGGCGCGGGGTCAGAGGGCGGGAGGGAGCGCGGGTTGGCCGGGCGTCCGCCCGGGCGCGGCGGGTGAGCGGCGCGCGGAGCCGGTGAGCGGCGTCGGGCGTACGGAGCCGGGTGTGCGCAGCCGTACGTGCCGCGCTCGCTCAGGAGCCGTAGCGGCGGTGGCGCACGGCGTAGTCGCGCAGCGCGCGCAGGAAGTCCACCTTGCGGAAGGCGGGCCAGAAGACGTCGCAGAAGTAGTACTCGGAGTGGGCGCTCTGCCAGAGCATGAAGCCCGAGAGCCGCTGCTCGCCGCTGGTGCGGATCACGAGGTCGGGGTCGGGCTGGCCGCTGGTGTAGAGGTGCTGGGCGATGTCCCGGACCTCCAGGGTCTCGGCGAGCTCGTCCAGCGTCGCGCCCTGCGCCGCGCGTTCGGCCAGCAGGGAGCGCACGGCGTCGGCGATCTCCTGGCGTCCGCCGTAGCCCACCGCGACGTTGACCAGGATGCCCTCGCGGTCGCCCGCCTGCTCCTCGGCCTCCTTGATCACCCGCTGGGTGTGGTCCGGCAGCAGGTCCAGGGTGCCCACGTGGTGCACCCGCCAGCGGCCGTCGTTCGCCAGATCGCGGACCGTGTCCTCGATGATGCCGAGCAGCGGGGTCAGCTCCTCGGCGGGGCGGTCGAAGTTGTCGGTGGACAGCAGCCAGAGCGTGACGACCCGGACGTCGGTCTCCGCGCACCAGGTCAGCAGCTCCTGGATCTTCTCGGCGCCCGCCCGGTGCCCCTGCTCGGTCGTACCGCCCGAGGCCTTGGCCCAGCGGCGGTTGCCGTCCAGGATGACGCCGATGTGGGCGGGGACGTGGGTGTGATCGAGCCGCCCCTCCACCCTGCGGGAGTAGGCACGAACCACGAGATCGCGCAGCTTCGCCTTCAACAAGTCGTCCGCCTTTCCCTGCCCCCGTCCTGCTCAAACCCACAGCAGCCTAACGGCATTCGGGCAGGCGAACCGACCCAGAAGTGTCACAGGTCCGTGATACTCACGAAGGTATGAGCGAATCCTCTGCCGATCACCCGCACTACCGCGCCGACGACTCACGCTACGGCGCCTTCGAGAACCCGGACAGTCCGGGCATGACCTACCGCCGCAGCGGGCGCAGCGGCCTGCTGCTCCCGAAGATCTCCCTGGGACTGTGGCACAACTTCGGTGACGACCGCGCGCTGGCCGGGCAGCGCGCGATTCTGCGCCGCGCCTTCGACCTGGGCGTCACCCACTTCGACCTGGCGAACAACTACGGCCCGCCGGCCGGTTCGGCCGAGCGGAACTTCGGCCAGATCTTCGCCCAGGACTTCCGCGGCTACCGCGACGAGATCGTGGTCTCCACCAAGGCCGGCTATCTGATGCACCCCGGCCCGTACGGCGAGTGGGGCTCGCGCAAGTACCTGCTCTCCTCGCTGGACGCCTCGCTGGAGCGGATGGGCCTGGATTACGTCGACATCTTCTACTCCCACCGCTTCGACCCCGACACCCCGCTGGAGGAGACGATGGGGGCGCTCGCCTCCGCCGTCCAGCAGGGCAAGGCGCTGTACGTGGGTCTGTCCTCGTACAACTCCCAGCGCACCGCCGAGGCCGCGGCGCTGCTGCGGGAGATGGGGGTGCGTCCGCTGATCCACCAGCCCTCGTACTCCATGCTCAACCGCTGGATCGAGGACGACGGCCTGCTGGACACGCTCCAGGAGGAGGGCATGGGCTGCATCTGCTTCGCTCCGCTCGCCCAGGGTCTGCTGACCGACCGTTATCTGCAGGGCGTTCCCGAGGGTTCCAGGGCCAGCCAGGGCAAGTCCCTCGACCCCGGGCTGCTGACCGAGTCGGTGGTGGGCCAGCTGCGCGGGCTCAACGCGCTCGCCGAGCGGCGCGGTCAGTCCCTCGCACAGCTCGCGCTGAGCTGGGTGCTGCGGGACGAGCGGGTCACCTCGGCCCTCATCGGCGCCAGCAGCGTGGGTCAACTGGAGGCGAACGTCGAGGCGTTGGCCGGTCCGCCGCTCACCGACGAGGAGCTGGCGGAGATCGACGGCTTCGCGGTGTCCACGCCGGGCGCGAACATCTGGGCCCGCAGCAGCGAGGACTGATCGGGCCGGAGCCGGACGGAGACCCGGGGGGCGGAGCGCCGCGAGACCCCGGTCCCGTCCGGCTGCGTCCGGGGGTGAGCCGGTGGTCGGGTCCGGCCTCGATGTCCGTGGCCGGTTTCCGGCGTGAGGTCTGTGGGCGGACCCGGCGTGCGGTCCGTGGGCGGACCCGGCGTGCGTGCGGGCCGTGGCGACCCGGCGTGTGCTTCGTGGGCGGACCCGGCGTGCGGTCCGGCTGAGTCCGTCCGGGGCCGAGCGCCCCCTGGCGCCCCCTGGTGGACCGGCCCGGGACACAAAGCGGGCCGGTCCGTGGGGGGGGTTACGGACCGGCCCGAGGGGGGTTTCCCACCATAGCCCCTGCGGCGGCGTGCTCGGTGCAACAGGCGCGAGTTCAACCGGCGAGTCCCCCGAGCGCGACCCCGGCCAGCGCGCCCAGCAGCATGAACGGGCCGAACGGCAGCGGCGTCCGCCGATGGGCCCTGCCTGCGACGATCAGCGCCGCCCCGTACAGCGCGCCGAGCAGGAACCCGGCGAAGGCGCCGAGGAAGAGGACGGCCCAGCCGTACCACCCAAGAGTGAATCCCAGCGTCAACGCCAGCTTGACGTCACCGAATCCCATCCCCCTCGGGTGGATGAGGAAGAGCAGCAGATAGGCCCCGCCGAGCGCCAGCCCTCCGAGCAGGGCGGAGCGCCAGCTCCCCGCGGCGTCCGGCAGCAGCGAGGCAAGGCCCAGCAGCGCTGCGGTGCCGGCTGCGGCCGGCAGCGTGAGGAGATCGGGGAGCCGGTGCACTCGTACGTCCACCAGCGCGAGCAGCAGCAGCACGGGTACCAGCAGCAGCCAGACGGTGAGTTCGGGCCTGGGGCCCACGGTGACGGTGAGCAGCACGCACACCGTCGCGCTGAAGGCGGCGATCGGCGCGGGCGACGGGCCGTGGGGCCGACCGGGGCCGCACCGGGCACAGCTGCCCGCCCCGAGCAGCCCGGCGGGCAGCGGGTGTCCGTCGGGGCAGGTCGTCCGCCACGGTTGGTCGGCGGGGACGGCGAGCCGGTGGACGGGGCGGGGCAGCAGCAGCCCGGCGGCCACTCCGTATCCGGCGGCGATCACGCTCAGCAGCACAAGCACAGCCAGAGCCTACGGACCGCACGGGGCAGTTCGGCCCGGACGCGAAGGGGGCAGGACGCGGAGGGCAGGAGCGAACGGCGCGCAGGTCCCACCGGGCCAACTCCCGCACTACCGTGGGGCGGAGAGTCGAGGAGGACGCGGTGGCCAGGGACGGCAGTGGCGGTACGGGGTGGGCACGCGGCCGATGGTGCGACGGCAGCGCGGTGCTGTGGATCGACGCCGCCGACACCTCCGGCACCACTGGCACCACTGACACCGCCGAGCCACCGGCAGACACCGTGACGGCGGTGGCGCTGGAGATCGCGGCGTCCTACCGCGCCCGCACCCGGGGCCTGCTGGGGCGGGACGGGATCGAGGGCGCGATGCTGCTGACGCCGGCCAGCGGGGTGCACACCTTCCGGATGGGCTTCGCGATCGATGTCGCCCATCTGGACAGGGAGTTGCGGGTGCTGGCCGTGACGACGATGCGTCCGGGCCGGCTCGGGCGGGTACGGCCGAGGGCCCGCTGCGTACTGGAGGCGGAGGCGGGCGCGATGGCCCGCTGGGGGCTGCGCCGCGGGTCCCGGGTGCGGATCGGTACGCCGGAGGAAGGCCCGTACGGGACGGGGTGAACGCCGCCCCGTACGGACGTGCTCGTACGGCCCTTTCGGGCGTGCTCGTACGGGCTGCCCTTCGGGCGCGGCTCGTGACCGCGCCCGAAGCAGGCTCAGACCAGCTGGGCGTCGAGCGTGATGTTCTTGACGCCGGAAAGCGCCTGGCTCACGGGGCAGTTCGCCTTGGCGTCGGCGGCCGCGGCCTGGAAGTCCTCCTCGGAGAGGCCCGGGACGGAGGCCCGCACGGTGAGGGCGATACCGGTGATGCCCTCGCCGGGCTGGAAGGTCACATCGGCCTTGGTGTCCAGGGACTCGACGGTGTAGCCCTTGCCGTGCAGGCCGTGGGAGAAGGCCATGGAGTAGCAGGAGGAGTGCGCGGCGGCGATGAGCTCCTCGGGGCTGGTGGTGCCGTTCGGCTGCTCGGAGCGAGCGGGCCAATTGACGTCGAAGGTGCCGATGTTGGAGCTGGCGAGGGCGACGGTCCCCTTGCCCTCGAGGAGGTTGCCCTCCCAGTGGGTCTGCGCGGTACGAGTGGTGGCCATGCGGTGGTGGTCCTTCCTGGCTGTGCGGGCGCTTGCTGATCACCATCCTTCACGCCGAGTACGGAGTGTGTCGAGCCGTCCCGGTGAGCGCCACCCCGCGGGCGTACGACGGGCCGACGGTCGCCGGGCCGCACCCGACCCCCGCGAGCAGGGGCATATTCACCAACGCAGCGACTTGCACACGGCCGGAGCTGCCTCGTTCGGAGACGGCCGGGCATGCGTCGCGGAATCGGCACAGTCGCCGGGCCGGTACAGGAATCACCTCAACCCCCGCAGGGAATAGAGGGGTTGAGGCGAGGCGAATCCCGCAGGAGGGGGACGACCACCGCACGGCCCGAGGCGTCCGGTGACCCGGCAGACCGTCCTGTCCGGCGTTCACCATCGCTTGCGCAAAGCATCTTCCGTCACTTTTGCACCAGCCACCCCACACACCCGGCGTTCGGCTGCACGCAGCCGCGCCCGGTCTCCGGCAAGTCCGGATTCCGGCGACGCCCGAACCCGGCGACCCGAGTTCGCGCCCGGCGGCCCGAGCCCGGAGATCCGGCGGGCCCCGAGGCCGAGCCCTGCCCGACAGAGCATCGGCACCGCACGGCCGGGCACGTCCTCGCGCGCGGCACCGCACGGCCATCGTTCGACGCAGCACCCGGCACGACGTTCGGCAACACCCAGGCGATCCCGACCCAGGGGGAAACAGTGGGATACCGGCACAGTCAGCAGGATTCACATGTCGAGGAGGACTCCGGGCACCCGCACGAGAGCGGGCTGGCGGACGCGAGACGCGAGGCGGCCAGGCTCGCCGACTACCTCCAGTCGGGACCGCCGCGCGCGACGGCCGACAGAGAGCCCGAACCGCCGCAGCTGCTTCTGCGCAACTGCCCCATCCCGTCGCACACGCTCTCCGTGTACGCGATAGGGCAGGCCGTGGTGCTGCGCGGAATCTTCACCCAGGCCGACCTCCTGGCACTGCGCCGGGCCTTCCCCGGCCAGCTGGTCACCCTGGACGACGACTCGGCGCACCACACGCTGGTGGTGTGGCCGCCCCGCCCGCAGGGGCCGGGCACGGCGCGGGCCTCCGCGGACCCCGGGAGCCCCGCCGCGGGGTGAGCCGACGGCCGCGGGCACGGCGCGACCTGCACTGGAACCCGCACCCCATGAGCCGACCCGAGGTGTGACCTCGATCACGCCGACCCGCACCGGGGGCTCACGGAGGAGGTTCATCTGCCGTTCGGCATACGGCAGATGGGGTTCTTGATCTTGCCTTTCGGCCGGGGGATCGATGACTTGCCGAATTCGAACCCGCGTTCGAGACTTGAGTCATGTGGGCCATGCAGACCGTTGACCAGGCAAACCGCGCCGAACCGCGAGGGTTGGGCACGGCGCTGCCCGGAGGCGGTCTGCGTCCTGGGACCGCGGCCGGCACCTGTGGAGACCTGCCACTGCTGCTGGCTCTGGCCGCGGAGGCGACGGGGACGGTCGGGGCCGAGCGCGGCGGCGCATGGGCCGTGGTCGGGCTGCCGCAGCTCGGCGCGCTCGCCGCGGCCGACGCCGGCCTCGACCTGGGCGCGGGGATGTGGGTGGACCATCCCGGACGCCGCTGGCCGGAGGTGGTGGCCACCGCGGTGGAGGCGGTCCCGGTGGTGCTGCTCGGGCTGCCCGCCGGCGTGCGGGGAGTGGGCCGCGCGGCCGGCCCCGCGACCGTGCCGGACCGGACCGTACGGCGCGTCGGGGCGCTGCTCAGGCGCAGCGGCTCGGTGCTGCTGGTGGCCGGCCACTGGCCGGGGGCCGAGGTGCGGCTGCGGGTGAGCCGGGCCGTCTGGCAGGGCGTCGACGGCGAGGGGTACGGGCTGCTGCGCGGTCGACGCACCCGGGTGGCCGTCGGCGGGCGGGGCGCGGGCGGCGTGGAGCGCGCGGTGGAGCTGTGGCTCCCCGGACCGCAGGGAGCTGTCGAGCCGTACGGGGCGGAGCCGGCGCGCGGACCGGTGCTCCTGCCCCCGGAAGGGTCGGCGGACGGGTCCGGGTCCGGCGCCGAGGGCCGCCGCCGGGGCTCACTGCGCGTGGTGGGCTGAGGTGAGCGGCGTTGAGCCGGGTGTTGGTGCTGTGGTGTCCGGACTGGCCGGTGGTGTCCAGCCGTGGCGTTCCCCTCGTCTCCGGCCCGCGGGCACGGAGCGCGGCGGCCGGAGCTCCCGGGACGGCCGTGTCGGCGGGGACGGCCGGGACGGTCGTGTCGGCCGGGACGGTCGCGGCAGGAGGAGCAGGAAGGGCAGGGGCGGGAACGTCGGGCGCGGGGATCTCCGCGGGCAGGGCCGCGGTCGAAGCGGCGGGGGCCGGGCGAACGGGCACGTTCCCGGCGGACGTTGAGGTGGCACCGGTGGCGGTGGTGGCTCAGGGGCGGGTCGTGGCCTGTTCGGCGGAGGCCCGGGCACTGGGCGTCCGCCGGCGGATGCGGCTGCGGGAGGCGCAGCAGCGCTGTCCCGGCCTGCGGGTGGTGGAGCGCGATCTCGCCGCGGAGACACGGGACTTCGAGCCGCTGGCGGCCCGGATCGAGCAGCGGGTCGTACCCCGGCTGGAGGTGCTGCGTCCCGGACTGCTGGCCTTCCCCGCACGGGGTGCGGCGCGGTACTGGGGCGGCGAGGAGGCGTTGGCTGAGAAGGTTCTCGAAGTGGTGGCGGAGACCGGCGTGGAGGGGCGCACGGGAGTGGCGGACACTCTGTTCGCCGCCGCGCTGGCCGCTCGTTCGGGCCGGCCGACCCGGTCGGTGCCGGTGGACGGGGCGGCGGGCTTCCTGGCGCCGTACCCGGTCGGAGTGCTGGGGCACCGGGAGTTGACCCAGCTGCTGACCCGGCTGGGGCTCACCACGCTCGGGGACTTCGCCGCGCTGCCCGCGGACCGGGTGCTGGCTCGGTTCGGGCCCCCGGGCGCCGCCGCGCACCGTACCGCGCGGGGGCTGGAGGCCCGGGTGCCGCACACCCGGGTGGCAGGCACGGACCGTTCGGCGTCGGTGGAGTTCGAGCCCGCGGAACGCGCGGTGGAGCCTGTGGTGTTCCGGGCCAAGGCGTTGGCCGAGGAGCTGCACGGGACGCTCCGCCGGGCGGGTCTGGCCTGTTCGCGGGTGGAGGTTGCCGTCCGGCTCACCGACGGCCGGCGGCAGGCCAGGATGTGGCGGCACGAGGGGCTCTCCGCTCTCGCGGTGGCCGAACGGGTCCGGTGGCAGCTGGCCGCCTGGCAGCAGACCGACGGCGTTCCCTCACCGGGCGGCGAGGGGGAGGACGAGCCGCTCGGGGAGCCGACTCCCGCGGGCGGCAGCGGAGTTGAGCCGACCGGGATCACGGGTCTGACCCTGACTCCGGACGGGCTGCACGCGGAGGAGGGCCGACAGGGCGAGCTGTTCGACTCCGGGGCGGCGACCCGCGAGGAGGTCGAACGGGCAGCCGGGCGGCTCCAGGCGATGCTGGGCCACGGCGCGGTCACCCGGGTCGAGTTGGGCGGCGGACGGGGGCCGGGCGAGCAGGTGCTCCGCATCCCGTTCGGGGAGCCGGACGAGACCGCCGCGGGTTCCGGCACCGCGGGCGGGCGCACGGAGGCGCGCTGGGTGGGGCGGCTGCCGGCGCCGCACCCGGCGGTGGTCTACCGCGAGCCGCTGCCCGCCCGTCTGTGGGACGCCGCGGGGGTGCTGGTGGAGGTTTCGGGACGGGCGGTGCTGTCCGCCCCGCCCGCCCGGCTGGAGGTCGTGGGGCGGGGTGCGCTCGAAGTGACGGGGTGGGCCGGGCCGTGGCCGGTGCTCGAACAGTGGTGGGACCCGTCCCGGGACCGGAGGTTGGCCCGGTTGCAGATCGCGACGGCGGACGGGCGGGCGTGGCTGGTCCAGGTCGCCGCGGGCCGCTGGCGGGTGGAGGCCTGCTATGGCTGACCGCGACCGACGACCGGGCCGCCGACCGGACTTGAGGATGCTCCCGGGCGGCACCACCCCGAACGCCCCCACCCCGCCGGGCCCGTCCGTACCGGCCGGAGGAGAACCCGCACCGCCCGTACCGCCCGCACCGCCCGTACCGCTCGGAGTGCCCGGCGGCGCCGAGCCGCACTGGGCCGAGCTGCACGTCCACACCGGCTTCTCCTTCCTCCGGGGTGCGTCCGACCCCGCGGAGCTGGTCGCCGAGGCGGCCCGGCTCGGTGTCCGTACGCTCGCGGTGACCGATCGGGACGGGCTGTACGCCGCGCGGCGGCTGGAGGAGGCCGCGGCCGCGGCGGGCGTCCGTACCGTCTTCGGCGCCGAACTCTCCCTTTCCGCACAGGGGTTGGGGACGCCGGTGGTGCTGGCCCGGACACTGGACGGCTATCGGCGGCTCTCCGCCGAGCTCACCCGCGCCCAGCTGGCGGGCTCCAAGGGCGCACCGGTCTACGACCTCTCGGCGCTGGCGAGAGCGGCGGACCACGGCGACTGGGCGGTGCTCACCGGGTGCCCCCGGCGGGAGCCGACGGACGGGGACGTGGACAGCGCGGTGCGCGAACTCTGGGAGCTGGCCGAGGTGTTCGGGCACGGCCGGCTGCACGCGGAGCTGATCGACCACCGCCTCCCCGAGGACACGCTGCGCAACCACACCCTGTTCGCCGCCGCCCGGCGCACCGGGGTGAAGGTGGTGGCGTCCGGTGCGGTGCACTACGCCGCTCCCGGCCAGGCCAGGCTCGCGCAGGCGTTGACCGCGCTGCGGCGGCGGGAGGACCTGCGGAGCGCGGCGGGCCATCTGCATCCGGCGCCCACCGCCCATCTGCGCTCGGGCGGCGAGATGGCGTCGTGGCTGGGCCGCTTCCCCGGCGTGCGGGAGGCCACCCTCGCACTGGGCGAGGAGTGCGCACTGCCGCTGGGCGAGCTGCAGCCCCAGCTCCCGGGCTTCCCGGTTCCGGTGGGGCACAGCGAGAACTCCTGGCTGCGCCGGCTCGTCCACGACGCCGCCACCGAGCGGTACGGCCCCTCCCCCGGCGGCAGTGCCGGTTCGGCGTCCGGGCGGGCCTGGCGTCAGCTCGAACACGAGCTGGGCATCATCAACGGGCTGGGCATGGCGGGGTACTTCCTGATCGTCCAGGACATCGTCGCGTTCGCCCGGCGGGCGGACATCTGGTGCCAGGGGCGGGGTTCGGCGGCGTCGTCGCTGGTGTGCTTCGTGCTCGGGATCACCGGCGTCGACCCGCTGCGCCACGGGCTGCTCTTCGAGCGGTTCCTGTCCGCGGAGCGGTCCGAACCCCCGGACATCGACATCGACTTCGAGCACCGCCGGCGCGAGGAGGTCATCTCCTACGTCTACGAGCGGTACGGCCGTCGACACGCCGCCCAGGTCGCCAACATCATCACCTACCGCCCCCGGCTCGCCGTCCGGGACGCGGCTCGGGCGCTCGGCTATCCGGCCGGGCGGGTGGACGAGATGAGCCGGCAGGTCCACCATCATCAGCCGCCGGACGCCGACGCCGAAGTGCCGCAGGACGTAAGGGAGTTGGCCGGCCGACTGGACCGACTGCCGCGGCATCTGGGAATCCACTCGGCGGGCATGGTGCTCACCCGGCAGCCGGTCGGCGAGTTCATCCCGGTGGAGTGGGCGACCGCGGAGGGCCGGAGCGTGCTCCAGGGCGACAAGGACGACGTGGAGGCGGCGGGGCTGGTCAAGATCGACCTGCTCGCGCTCGGCATGCTCTCCGCGCTGCACGACGCCTGCGACCTCGTCGCCCGCCACCACGGGGCGCGTTACGACCTGTCCACCATCCCGCAGGACGACCCCGAGGTGTACGCGATGATCGCCCGCGCGGACACCGTGGGGGTCTTCCAGGTGGAGTCCAGGGCGCAGATGTCCACGCTGCCCCGGCTGCGGCCCCGGAGTTTCGAGGATCTGGTGGTGGCGGTGTCCCTGATCAGGCCGGGTCCGATCCAGGGCGGCAGCGTGCACCCGTACATGCGGCGCAGGGCGGGGCGGGAGAGGGTGACCTATCCGCACCCGCTCACCGAACGGGCGCTGAAACGTTCCCTCGGAGTGCCGCTGTGGCAGGAGCAGATGATGGAACTCGCCATGGACTGCGCCGGGTTCAGCCCCGCGGAAGCCGATCAGCTCCGGAAGGCGCTCAGTTCCAAACGGTCCGCGGAGCGGGTCGGGCGGCTGCGCGGAAAACTGCTGCGGGGCATGACGGCCCACGGCATCGGGGCGAACACGGCCGAGAAGATCTACACCATGATCGCCGGCTTCAGCGACTACGGGTTTCCGCAGAGCCATGCGCAGTCGATGGCACATCTGGTGTACGCCAGCGCCTGGCTCAAGCGGTACCACCCGGCGGCGTTCACGGCGGCGCTGCTGCGGAACCAGCCGATGGGCTTCTACTCCCCGCTCTCCCTGATCGGCGACGCCCGCCGGCACGGAGTGGAGGTGCGCCCGGTGGACGTGAGCCGGTCGGGGGTGCGGGACGAGCTGGAGCCGGCCGCCCGACCGGACCCCGACTCCGCGGACGCCCCCGGCCCGGTGCACACCGCGGATACGACGAGCGGCGCGGCCGAGAACCCGGTACCCGAGCAGCCGGCGATCCGGCTGGGCCTGTCCCATCTGCGAGGGCTGAGCGAGAAGGCCGCCCGCACCATCGTCGAGGGCCGCCCCTACAGCGGACCGGCGGACTTCGCCCGGCGCACCGGGCTGCCGTCCGGGCTGCTGGAGACCCTCGCCACCGCGGGCGCGTTCGAGAGCCTGGGCATGGAGCGCCGGGAGGCGGTGTGGGCGGTCGGCCCGCTCTCCCGCGCGGACGAGCGGACCCTGCCGGGCACCACCCCGACGCCGGCCGCGCCGGAGCTTCCCGCGATGAGCGTCGTCGAGGAGACGTTCAGCGACCTGTGGGCCACCGGCACCTCCGCCGAGCACCACCCCATCGAGCATCTGCGGGAGCAGCTGCGCAGCTACGGCGCCCTCCCCACCGTCGAGCTCTTCGGGCTGCGGGACCGTACGGAGGTGGTCGTCGGCGGCCTGGTCACCCACCGCCAGCGTCCCCCCACCGCGAAGGGAGTGGTCTTCCTGACGCTGGAGGACGAGACCGGGATGACCAACGTGATCGTGCTGCCCCCGGTGTGGAACCGGTGTGCGAAGGCGGCTCTGGACCACGCGGCGGTACTCGTCCACGGACGGGTCGAGCGCGCCGACGGCGCCACCAACCTGCTGGCGTCCCGGCTGGCCCCGCTGCCGACCCTCACCGCCTTCGCCGACGGCGGCCGCTGACCGACGCGCCGGCCCGCCGCCGGCCTCCCCTCCGCCCGGCCGTGCCACCGCCGGGCGGTACGTGCGCTGCGGCCACCGGCGGGAGGGGGGACCATGGCCTGACACCGGACACCAGGCCCGGTCTCCGGTTCGGGACTCGCGGCCGACCACCGCGGACACCCGCCGCCGGGTATCGATCGAGAGGGACGGCCCATGGGGACAGGGCGGCGCGAACCCCCGGCCGCGGGCGCTCACGACCACCGCCCCCGGCCCGCGGGACCCCCTGGGCTGCTGGACGCGGCCCGCCTTCTCTGCAGCGCAGACCTCGAAGAGCTCCTGGACACCGGTCTGGAGCTGGCACTGCGGATCACCGCGAGGGGGCCGCTTCCCTCGACTCCCCGCAGAGCCTTCCTCTACCAGCTGCGTCCGGACGACTGGCTCCAGCTCACCCAGCGGCTCGACCTCACGGACGACGACCTCAGTCCCTACCGGCTGGTCCCCTGGCACGCCGAGCTGCCGATCGCGCGCGCCGCCCGGGAGAACCGGGCGGTGGTCAACGTCCTCGACCACACCGCCGTCCCCTACCCCGGGAGCCTGTACGCCACCGCTCCCGCGCAGTACTGGACCCAGCCCCTGTACCTCGACGGCCGCTGTCTGGGCGGGGTCATCTTCTGCCTCCCGCTGGACGCCTCGCTGGGCGACGAGGAGCAGACCCTGCTGACCGCGCTGGCCGAACTGTTCGCCGAACGGCTGCAGCTGCTGTGCTCCGCCGACCTCCACCCGGACAGCGCCCCGCCGACGGACGCCGCGACCGACCCGACCGGGGCGACCCGGCCGGCCGATGCCGCACCGGCGGCCGGCCCCGCCGACTCCGACGC
Source organism: Streptomyces sp. XM4193 (assembly GCF_023072595.1). Classification (GTDB taxonomy): domain Bacteria; phylum Actinomycetota; class Actinomycetes; order Streptomycetales; family Streptomycetaceae; genus Streptomyces. The sequence continues at coordinate 180,048 of NZ_JALLGK010000002.1, read as the reverse complement.
TCCCGTACGGCCGGACGGGAGCGACCGTCCGACGCCGGGCACCGCGACCGGTCGCGACGGAACCGACGCGGACACCGACACGGACGGCCGGTCCGAGGCGGACAGCGGGCCGCCCGCCTCGAACCACCCGGAGCACCCGGAGCAGGCCGAGCGGGCGGTGCCGCCGACCGGGCCCCACACGATGCGGCGCCGCGGCCCGCTGGAGCGCTTCCCCAGCCCGTTGGAGCAGCTCATCCACACCGGCCAGGAGCAGCTGCGGAGCAACCTCGACCCGATGGTCGACATGGCCCTGTCCAACACCGGGATCGGTTCCTTCGACTGGGACTTCCCCAGCGGCCGGCTCATCTGGGACGAGCGCCTCTCCCGCCTCCACGGGATCGAGCCCGAGGAGTTCGACGGCAGGATCGAGACGTTCTTCGAGTGCGTCCACCCCGAGGACATCCAGCGCGTGCACGACACGGTCAAGGAGAGCCACCGGACCGGTTTCTACAAGTGCCAGTACCGCGTGATCATGCCGGACGACACCGTGCGGCACATGGAGTCCGAGAGCCGGGTGATCTTCAGCCCGGAGGGCTTCCCGTACGGCATGGTCGGCATCGCCAGGGACCGTACGGCCGAGGTCCGGCGCGCGGAACGCAACCGGCGACGCCAGGAGTTCGTGATGCAGGTGACCGGCCGCTTCACCGCCGCCTCCTCCACCGCGCAGATCGTCTCCCTGATGGCGGACACCGTGATGCCCACCATCTCGGCGAGCAAGATGGCCATCCTGCTGCGGGAGCCCGACCAGCCGCCCCGGCTGGTGGGACTGCGCGGTTTCCGGGAGGAGCACGCCACCGGGCTGATGGCGGCCGTGCGGCGGCTGCACACGGTGCCGGGCCCCATCCGGCGCGGGCGGACCCTGATGCTGGAGAACCGCGAGCAGTTCGACACCGTCTTCGACGGGGAGGACCTGCGTCCGCCCGCCGACGAACGGGCCTGGCTGATCCTGCCGCTCTCCACCGCCGACGGGCTGATGGGCACCTGTGTGCTGAGCTTCGAGGAGGAGCAGCGGTTCAGCGCGGAGGACGAGGCGATCACCACGGCGGTAGGCGGCATCCTCGCCCAGTCACTGGCCAGGACCCGGCTGTTCGACGAACGCCGTTCCCAGCTGACCGAGTTGCAGCAGCTGATGCTCCCCCGGCGCATCCCCGCGCTGCCCGGGCTGGAGGTGGCGGTCGGCTACCGTCCGGGCTCGCGCGGTCTGATGGTCGGCGGGGACTGGTACGACGCGCTGGTCATGCCCGACGGCACCGTCTCCGTGATCATCGGCGATGTGCAGGGGCACAACGTCAAGGCGGCCGCCGTCATGGGGCAACTCCGCACGGTCATGCGGGTGTTCGCGGCCGAGGGCGACCGTCTGGACGCCCTGCTGGCCCGCGGCAACCGTGCGCTGTACCAGATGGACACCGACCTCTTCGCCACCTGCGCCATCGTCGAGATCGACCCGAAGGCGGGTGTGGTGCAGATGGCCCGGGCCGGGCACCCCTATCCGCTGCTGGTGGACAGCGTCGGTTCGGTCTACGAGGCGGAGGCCGACGGCGGAATGCCCCTGGGCTGCTTCCCGGAGGACGACTACCCGGTCTCCGATCTGCCGCTGCCCAAGGGCGGAACGCTGCTGCTCTTCACCGACGGGCTGGTGGAGAACACCGGCATGGAGTACGGACTGGCGGTCGAGGCGATCACCGGCACGCTCAGCCGCTGGGTCCAGCGCAACAACGACTGGCACGCCGGCGGGCAGCACGGCGGCCGGCGCTCGGGCGGCCAGCGCGATCTGGAGCTGCTCGCCGAGGAGATCGTCAGCCTGCCGGTGGACAAGCCGCATCTGGACGATGTCGCGGTGCTGCTGGTCCGGCGACCCGGCTGAGCGCCACCGCGGTCCGGCTGAGCGCCGCCGCGGTACGGCGACCGGGTGCGCACGTTCCGACCGGGCCGGGGGCGGGTGTGCCGCGGGCCGCTCGGTGGTCCGGGCTGGTGCGGGTCACAGGCGCTGCGAGCCGGCTTCGGGACTCATGACCCGGCGGGCGAGCGCGGCGAGTCGGCCCACCAGCGGATGAGCGGGCGGATCGAGCCAGCCCAGTACGAGCGGCAGCGCCGGGGCGTCGGTGAGCGGGAGGTAGGTCACGCCCGGGTGCGGGCGGAGTCCGGCGGTCGAGTCGACGGTCACCCCCACCGCCCTGCCCGCTGCGATGATGGCCAACCAGTCGTCGGTGTTGGCCACTTCGACCCGGCGCTCGGGACGACCGCCCGCCGGCCACAGTCGCGGCGTGGTGGTGCCGGAGACCGTGTTGACCGCGATCGGGCGGTCGGCCAGCTCCGCGAGGGTCACCTCCTCCCGCGCCGCCAGCGGGTCGCCGTCGGGCACCGCCGCCACTCTCGGCTCGGTGAGCAACCACTCGGTGCGCAGCGGGAGTTCGAGGAGCGCCAAGTCGGCGGGCTCGCCCCGCAGCAGCGCCGCGTCCACCCGCCCCCGGGCCAGTCCGGCGGAACGGTCGTCGATGCGCAGCAGCTCCAGCGCGGTGTCCGGATGGGCGGCTTCCCAGGCCCGCAGCAGTGCGACAGTCCGCCCACCCGCGGCGGACCAGGCGTGACCGAGCCGCAGCGGCCGACGGCCGAGCCGCACCGGGTCGAGCACCGCCTCCGCGGCGGCGAGCGCGCTGGCGGCCCGCGGCAGCAGCGCCGTGCCCTCGGCGGTGAGGTGGAGATGGTGGGTCGAGCGGTCCACCAGCCGTACGCCCAGATGCTCTTCGAGCTGCCGCAGCGTACGGGAGAGGGCGGGCTGGCCGATGCCGAGCCGGACCGATGCCCCGGTGACGGTGCCCTCCTCCGCGATGGTGACGAAGGCGCGCAGATGACGGAGTTCGACGGTCATGCCGCGTGAGCATAAGCGCTCCTCCTCGCGCATTTCACAGTGCGCGCCGCGCCTCGTACGGTCAGGGGGTGGGCGAGACACGGACAGCACGGACGGCCGGACCACCGGCGCGCGACGGCGGGGCGGGCACCGACGGACGCACCCAGCCGCCGGGGTCGGCCCGACACGGCACCGCGCTGCTGCTGCCGGTGCTGCTGGTGGCGGGCGGGCTGTTCTCCCAGCAGTTCGGTGCCGCGGTGGCCGCGCTGCTCTTCCCCCAGGCGGGCGCGGCGGGCATGGTCTCGCTGCGGCTGGCACTGTCGGCGCTGGTGCTGCTGGCGTTCTGCCGTCCGGCGATCCGCGGCTACCGTCGCGAGGACTGGTTGGTCGTCGCCGGCTTCGGGCTGGCGCTCGGCCTCATGAACATGTCCTTCTACCAGGCCATCGACCGCATCCCGCTGGGCGCCGCGGTCACTCTCGAAGTGCTCGGCCCGCTCGCCCTGGCGGTGGTGGCGGCACGGCGCCGGATCGCCTGGCTCTGGGCGGGACTGGCGCTGGCCGGCGTGACGCTGCTGGGTCGGGCCGGTTTCGGCGAACTCAACTTCGCCGGTGTGGCGTTCGCCCTGGGCGCGGCGGCGATGTGGGCGGCGTACATCCTCTTCTCGGCGCGGGCCGGCAGCCGCTTCCCCAAGATCGACGGACTGGCGCTGGCGATGGCGCTGGGCGCGCTGATCAGTCTGCCGTTCGGAGTGGCGGAGGCGGGCGCCACCCTGGTCCAGCCCCACATTCTGGCGCTCGGCGCGGGAGTGGCCCTGCTCTCCTCCGTGCTGCCCTACTCGCTCGAACTGCTGGCACTGCGGCGGATGCCGGCCGCGACCTTCGCGGTGCTGCTGAGCCTGGCGCCCGCGATCGCCGCCACCGCGGGCTTCCTGGTGCTCGGCCAGAGCATGAACCTGCTGGAGGTGCTGGCCATCGCCCTGGTCGTGACCGCGAGCGCCGGCGCGGTGCGCACCTCGGAGCGACGTCCGGCCACCGGCACGCAGCGCGGCGCGCAGACCGCGCCCCGCACGGAACCGGAGGTCTGAGACCGGCCCGCGCGCCCTCGCCCCTCAGCCGTCCGCGGCGGACGGGTCGGCGGGCGCGGACGGATCGGCGGGCGCAGTCGGGTCGGCGGACGGGTCGGCGGGCGCGGGTCGGTCGGCCGGGTCCGGGACGCGGTAGCCGGCGACCGAGGGCCAGCGCACCGTGAGCACGACGGATTCGGTCTCCGCGCGCCAGGAGTGGTCAACGCCCCGGCCCCACACGACGTAGTCGCCCTGCTGCTCCAACAGCACGCTGCGGCCCGGCAGTTCGACCCGGAAACGTCCGCTGATCAGCACCAGCAGAGCCGTGCGGCGTTCACCGGTGACCCAGTGCGCGCGTTCGTCGCCCGGCGGGTGCACTCCCCATTTGATCTCGACGTCCGTGCTGTGCCTCGGGTCGTCCGGTTCCTTGAAGTGGCCGAGCAGCCACCCGCGGTCGAGCGCCGCGTCCTTGCCCGCGTTGCCCACGTACACGTCGTCGTCCTGCATGGGAGGACGCTACAGCGCCCGCGGCGGCACCGGCCCGGCCGGTGGTCTCCGCACCCGGCTCACCGGCCGGGCCGCGGACTTGAGCGGTGCGGCGGACCGGCTGTCGGGTCATCGGTCCGCCGGACGGCCCGGCAGGCGCCGGACGGGACTTCGGGACGGACGGCGTCAGCCGAGCTTGGCGGTCTGGACAGCGGTGACCGCCTCGGGGATGACGGCCTTCTCCGGCTGCATCAGGTTCATGGCGTAGAAGACGGCGACCGTCGAGTCGGTGCGGATCACGTTGAAGAGGATCGGCATCCGCCGGCCGTCCGCGTCGGCGTCGAGCTGGAAGGCGAGGGCGTCGTCCGCCCCGTCGAGCTTGGGCTTGTCCAGCTCCTTGGCCGCCTTGTACGTGCCCATGCCCTCGTGGCCCTTGGCGGTGGTCTCGAAGCCGTCGGCGCAGTCCTTCAGCGCTTTGCGCAGTCCGGACAGCAGCTTGTCGGCGGAATCGCCGTCGTAGGCGGCGAGGGTCTCGAAGAGCACGAGTCCGCTGGGGTCCTCCTCGTCCGGCTCGGCCATGATGTTGCGGTAGACCGACGCTGCCGGTGCCGGCTGGGGCGTACCGGCCATGAGGCCGCCCAGCGGTCGGCACTCGGCCTGCTTGGCCTTCTCGTCGCCCATCCCCTCCAGCTCGGATCGGGACGGGATGCGCACCTTGAAGCCGGGAACGTCGCCCTGCCCCAGCGCGTAGGAGCCCAGCTCCTCCTCCGACAGCTCGCCCTCGGCCGGACCCTTCGGCCAGCCCTCGGTGCTGCCCGGCTCCGGGGACGGGCCGCCCTTGCCGGAGTCCTCCCGGTCGCCGTTCTTGCCGTCCCCGCTTCCCCCGGCGGACGAGCCGCCCTCGGAAGCGCCCTCGGAAGCGCCGGAGCCGGCGTCCGGGGAGCCCGAACCTCCCGAGCACGCCGCCGTCAGGCCCAGCGCCAACAGCGCCGCGGCGGCGGGCAGATACCGGGCACGACGGAACTTCATGATCGCAACGCTCCACGGGTGGCGTGTGCAGGGCCGGGCGGCTCCTGCCGGCGGGCGGCCAGTCTGGCACGCGGCGCCGTCCGTGCGCGATGGCCTCCGGCGCCCGCCGGGCCGCACCTGCCCGCCCCGCACGTCGTCGCACGTCGTCGCACGTCGTCGCACGTCGTCGCCGTGCCGCGGTTCCGCCTCACGCGCGGCCGGCAGCGCGCGGCTCCCGCAGGACGAAGCGCCGGTGGCGCCGCGAAGGGTGCGCCTCAGCCGTCGGCGGGTGAGGGGTCGAGCACCACGAACTCCGCGCCGAACGGGTCGGCGACCACCGCCAGGCGTCCCACGCCCTCCGCCTCTTCCGGGCCCATCTGCAGGGTTCCGCCGGCCGAGGTGACGCGCTCGACGGCGGCGTCGCAGTCCTCGGTCGCGAAGACCGGGTGCCAGTACGGCTTGCCGTTCCGCAGCTCCAACGCCTCCGGCGGCACTTCGACGACTCCGCCGTGCATCCGCTCCTCGGGCTGCCCCTCGGCGGTGACCAGCTCGTAGGCGCCGCCCGCCTCCCCCGGCATCGGCACGTCCTGGCCCGTCCAGCCGAAGAGACCGCGGTAGAAGTCGTCCGCCCGTGCGCGGTCGGTGGTCATCAGCTCCACCCAGCAGAGCGCCCCCGGCACATCGGCCGTCTCGAAGCCCTTCCGTCCGCCGGGCTGGAAGACCGCGAACTCGGCGCCCTGCGGGTCCGTCGCCTGCGCCATCGTGCCCGCTCCCCCGGCGTCGAACGGCGGCACCCGCACCGTGCCGCCCAGCTCCCGCACGGCGTCCGCGCAGGCCCGGACGTCCGCGGCCATGAAGTAGATCATCCAGGATGATCTGGCGCCCTCCTCGCCGAGCGGACCGAGGGCGCCCACCGCACGCCCCTCGTGGCGGAGCAGCCCGTACCCCTGCTCGTCGTCCGCGGTGAGGGGCTCCAGCTCCCAGCCGAAGACCGACCGGTAGAAGTCCGCGGCCGCTCTCCCGTCCGGAACGCCCAGGTCGATCCAGCAGGGAGCGCCGGGCACGAAGTCTGTGGTGATCATGGGATTCCCTTTCGACGACCCCCGGGCCCGCCTCAGCTTGGCACCGCCCACCGGCAGCCGCGCGTCGTGCCCGTACCGGCCCTGGAAACCCGCCGCCCGCCGCCCGTCGGAGAAGCGCCGCGGGGTTCCTGCGCTCGGGCGGGCCCGGGCCGGCCGGGCGCGCTCGCAACCCGGAGGAACCGGGACAGAACCTAGGCGTGCGGGCCGACGGTGATCTCTCCGATGCGGAAGTCCAGCGCCGTCGCCTCCAGCGCGACCGCGACCCGTTCCGCCTGCTCCTCCACCGCGCTCCGTACGGTGCCGGGCAGGCGGCGCAGCGGCTCGACGGCCAGTTGCAGGCGCCGGCCCGAGCGGCGGTGGTGCCAGACTCCGGCGACCTCGCCCTCCACCAGCAGCACCGGGTAGTTGCCCGCCCGGCCCCGGGACAGCGCACGGGTGGCCGCGGCACCGGGGAAGAGCAGGTCACGGGGGTGGCTGCCCACCGCGAACGCGTCGAAGTAGGGCAGCAGCCTTACGCCGACGGGGTGTTCGTCCGCCAGCTCGTCGCCGGCGAGCTGCCGGCAGGGCACGCCGTTCAGCCGTACGGGCTCGATCTCCTCGCCCAGCGCGTCGAACACCGCCTCGGCCCAGGGTTTCGGGGCGGCCAGCCACCGGGCGAACTCCGCCGGCGTCGCGGGGCCGTACGACCAGAGGTAGTGGCGGGCCAACTCCCGTACGGCCGCGGCGCCTTCGAGCGGTTCGAAACCCGGCGACCACCGCTGCGGGCTGGTGTAGGCGACCCGGCGCCCCTTGTCCGGCGCGAAGCAGAGCGCTCCGCGGTGGGCGAGCAGCGCGGTGGCCCAGCGCCAGCGCGGCCAGTGGCCCTGGAACGCCTCCATCACCGGATCGCCCGCCCAGGGACCGACGGCCTCGACCAGGGCCTCGGTGAGTTCGTCGGTGGTGAGCTCGTCGTCGGCGAGGATCACCTCCAGCGCGGCGGCGAGGGCGTCGATCTGTCCGCCGGTCAGCAGCCTCGGCCCCGCACCGGTCCCGACCTCCTCGCCGAGCGCGGCCAACGCTCCGCACCACAGCGGCAGTTCGGCGGTGGGCAGCAGATGGACGGTGCCCCGCGCGCCGTAGGTCTTCACCAGTTCGCGGTCTTCCCACAGTGCGCGGCGCACATCCCTTCGGTCGGCGGTGCCGCCGGTCGAAGCGTCGGAGGTCGAGGCGTCGGGGGCCGGGCCTCCCCCGGCTCCGCCCAACCGCAGCGCCAGGGAGAGTTCGGCCGCGCTCAGCACCTGCACGTGCGCACCGCAGATCGCTCCGGCGACCGCCGCGACGTCGGAGGAACCGGCGCCCGCCTCGGCCTCCAGCAGCCGGTGCCTGCGCAGCCGGCGGGCGTTCACGGCCCGCCACGTCGACTCGGGGCCCTGCGGTGTCTCTCCCATCCGCGGAACTCTAGGCCGCCACCTGGCGGTTCGAGCCCGTTCGGGCCCTTCGGAATCCGCGGGTCGACGGTTGGGCGGGGCCGCTAGGCTCGATGCCCATGGGGTACGTCGACACCAGTGGCACACGGGTGCGCAACGGTCCTGACCGGGCCGCGCAGACCGTCATCGAGCGCCGACTGCACGAGGCCAAGGTCCGCGGGGACGTCGAGGGCTACATACGCATCCTCGCCGGGACGCACCTATACCACCTCGCCTCGAAGGACCACTTCCGAACGCACCCCGGCCGGGTCGGCTACGCGACCCCGCGCGATCCCGCACCCCACCGCGGGCGCCGGACCCTCTACGTCCGGACCCAGGGCGATCTGCCGGGGCGGCCCCGGGACCCGGACGAGGTCCAGCACCGGGTGCGCTTCGGCCAGTTGGTGGAGCGGGACAGCCATCAGGAGGACCTGGTGATCGAGGTCAACCCCGGTTCGGTGAGCGGGATGCGCTTCCCCTTCCGGGACCGCTCCCGCTTCGAGCGCATGCCGTGGGACCGCGCGCTGTGGGAGCAGATCGCCGACGAGGTGCCCCCGCCCTCGCACGGCGACGATCTGCTGCTCACCGACCGCAGCGGGCCGCTGCGCGGGGAGTTGGCGCACGGGCTGGCCTGCGGCGCCCATCTGGCCGTGCACCGCCGGGTCATCTGGAACCGCTTCGGCGACATCGACACGGGCTACCTCAACGACCGCGAGACCCTGGAGCGGGACTGGGGCGTCACCAGCACCTCCGGGGGCAGGGAGCAGCTGCGCGCGCTCCTCGCCCACCGCAACAGCCCGGCGGCGCCTGAGATCGCCCTGAAGTGCCGCAACGCTCTGAGCGAGCGCGAGGGCGGCGGCGACGTCGACCCCGAGCGCTGGCGGGAGTTCGCCCAGGAGGTCGCGGATCGCAACGAACTCCCGCCGGGGCTGCGGAAGTTGATCGAGGACACCGTCGAGCGGGTGCCGGTGTACGAGCAGCGGTTCCGCGCGGACGGGCTGCTGCCGCCGGGAGGCTTCGTACGCACCCTCGCGGGCTACGACTACGGCCGTGCGGTCAACTTCGCCCGCTGGGTCGTCTCCGCGCGCTACTTCGAGCCGGAGGACCTGGTCGGCACCGCGTCGACGGTCGGCTCACTGGTGCAGGCGGCGTACGAATCCTGGGAGGACTTCTCGGCCGGCTACACGCTGGGGCGCGTACTGCGGTTCGACGACGGGCGGTTCGGCCACTGGTACGAGTCCGCCCTGATACCTCACCGGTTGCTCGTGCAGGACCCGGAGAGCCCCTGGCGGACCATCCCCTTCCGCTGAGCCCCTCCTGAGCGCCCCCGCCTCGCCCGTGGCTGGCACCGCCTCCGAGCCGGCACCCGCCTACGTACCGGCACCGCCTCCGTACCGGCACCCGCTCCGGCGCGAGCTCCGTCGAAGCCTCGGCGGCGGGCGGTCGCGCGTGAGAGAATGCCGCAGCGGTATCGCTCCACCTCCCGCCGGCGTACGCGGGTTCCGGGCTCCAGACGACATGTTCTGGAGCCTTTTGTCGTGTTCGGAGCAGCCGCCGCCGTTCACGCCCGCCGGTGGCGAAAGCACCCCGGCGGCACGAGGACCCCGCACCCCGCGCCCGTGCCCCGCACCTCTCGTCCCGTCCGCCCTCTCGTCCGTCCGCCCCTGCTCCCTCCCGCTCGACCCGCATTGCGCACGATCGCCCCCGTACCCGTTGCCCACGCACCCATCGCCACCCGTCAGGAGCCGGCCCGTGCCCGAACCGTCCGAACCCTCCGCGTCCTCGGAACTCACCGTGTTTCCCGATCTGTTCGGCCGCACCCGGCGCTTCTCGCTGGGCGCGCCGCGCTCGGTCACCGTCTCGCCCGACGGCGACCGGGTGCTCTATCTGCGCTCCGCCGGCCCCACCGATCCGCGCACCGCCCTGTGGTGCCAGCACCCCGACGGCGGCGAACGGGCGCTCACCGCACCGGAGGTGGGCAGCTACGCGACCGACCGCGCGGTGGAACGGGTCGCGTTCAGCGCGGGCGACACCCTGTGGACGTTCCGGCTCGGCGACGGTGAGCCGCCGCGCAGACTGCCCACACCTGTGGGTGTGGCGGTGCACGACCCGGTGCCGTCCCCCGACGGCGACCTGGTGGCGTACCTGTCCGCCGGCGGGCTCCGCCTGACCGCCTGCGACGGGACCGGCGACCGAGCGCTCGCCGACTGCCCGGACCCACAGGTCACGTACGGCCACACCGACCACACCGCGCACGAGTCCATCGGCCGGCAGCGCGCGTACTGGTGGGCGCCCGACGGCCGCGCGCTGCTGGTCGCCCGGGTGGACCTCACCCCGGTCGCCCGCCACCACCTGCACGACCCGACCCACCCCGGACGGCCGCCGCGCGTGCTGCCCTATCCGGCCACCGGTACGGCCAACTCCCTGACCACACTGGACCTTTGGGATCTGGACGGCGGCCGGGTGCCGGTGGCCCTGCCCGCCGAGGTGCCGGCCGGGGAGGCGCCCGAGGGTTCCTGGGGCCGCGCCCTGGAGTACCTGGTGAACGTGGACTGGTCGGGCGAGGCACCGCTGGTCGTGGTGCAGTCGCGGGATCAGCAGACCCTGTGGCTGCTGCGCGTCGACCCGGAGAGCGGCGCCTGCACGGTGCTGGACCGGGTGAGCGATCCGTACTGGGTCGAGCCGGTGCCGGGCCTGCCGGGCCGCACCGCCTCCGGCACACCGGTGTTCCAGGCGGTCCGCGGCGATGTGACGACCCTGCGGGTCGGCGAATCGCAGGGACCGTCGGACCTCCATGTGCGCGAGTTCCTCGGCACCATCGGGGAACGGGTGCTGTTCAGCGCCACCGACCCGGCCGAGCCGACCTCGACCCACGTCTGGTCCCTGGACACCGCCGCGGGTCCGCACGCGGCGCCGGTCCGGCTCAGCCGGGAGCCGGGTGTCCACTTCGGAACGGTCGGCGGCCGGACCCACGTCCTGGACAGCCTCACCGACCGCGGCCCCGTCGTCGCCGTCCACCGCCGACACCGTCCCGCGTCGGCACTGCGGTCGGTGGCCGCCGACATCCCGATGGCCGCGAGCCCCCGGATGCTCACCCTCGGCCGCCGCGCTCTGCGTGCGCGGCTGCACCTCCCCGCCCAATACAGGCCCGGCACCGGACCGCTGCCGGTGCTGCTCGCCCCGTACGGCGGGCCGGGCATGCAGATCGTCACGCACGCGACCGGCGACCGCGGACCCGCGGTGTGCCAGTGGTACGCGGAGCACGGTTTCGCCGTTCTCAGTGTCGACGGCCGCGGCACTCCCGGGCGCGGACTGCGGTGGCTGCGCGCCATCCACGGCGACCGGCTGACGCCCGTGCTGGAGGACCAGATCGACGCGCTGCACGCCGCCGCCGAACTGCTCCCGGACACGCTCGACCTGGGCCGGGTGGGGATCTACGGCTGGTCCTTCGGCGGCTATCTCGCTGCGGGGGCGGTGCTGCACCACCCCGAGACCTTCCACGTCGCCGTCGCGGGCGCGCCGCCCACCGACCACCGGCTGTACGACACGTACTGGAACGAGCGCCATCTCGGCCACCCCGCGCTGCACCCCGAGGGATACGCCCGCAGCGATCTGATCCCGCACGCCCACCGGCTCGTCCGACCGCTGATGCTGATCCACGGGCTGGCCGACGACAACGTCCTGCCGGTGCACACCCTGCGGCTCTCCGCCGCGCTCCAGGCCGCGGGCCGCCCGCACACCGTGCATCTGCTGCCCGACACCGCGCACCATCCGGGCACCCCGGAGCTGGCCGCGGACCTGCTGCGCCTCCAACTCTCCTTCCTCACCGGCCACTTGCACCCCACCGGCCCGGAGAAGCACTGACGGCACCGGAGGGTCGGCGCCGTCCTCCTGCGGTGCCGACCTCCAACGCCGCGCTGCATCTTTCGTCGTACGTCGAAGTCGTCGCAGCTCAGGACGTACATCGCCGAGGGCCGCCGGAGGATGGACGCATGACCGACTCCCCCGCCGACGCAGACCGGCGAGCCACGGGCCCCACCGCCGTCGACGCGTCGAACGGCGCCGACGCCGACGACGCCGACGACGCGTCGGCCGTGGACCGTCCCGACCCGAAAGCCCCCGGCTCGGCAGCGCCCGGCTCCGGGACGCCCGGCTCGGCAGCGCCCGGCTCCGGGCGGCGGATCGCGATGCTGGACGTACTGCGCGGCGTCGCCATCCTCGGCACCCTGATGACCAATGTCTGGATCTTCACCACCCCGGGCGGCGAGTGGGGAGTGCTGACGGGCGAGGTGGGCGAGCAGCGCTGGGGCAGCCTCGCCGAGACCGTCTCGACCGTCTTCCAACTCCTGGCCAACGGCAAGGGGTTGGCGATGCTGACCGTCCTCTTCGGGGTCGGGCTCGCCATCCAGTACGACTCGGCCGTCCGGCACGGCAGGCCGTGGCCCGGGCGCTACCGGCTGCGGGCGCTCTTCCTCTTCGCCGAGGGCACGGTGCACTTCGTCCTCGTCTTCGCCTGGGACGTGCTGATGGGGTACGCGGTGGTCTCCCTGCTGGTCGCCTGGTTGCTGACCCGCGGCGAACGCAGCCGTCGCCGCCTGCAGCGCTGGGCGGCCGGTCTCCACCTGCTGCTGATGACGCTCCTCACCGCCGCGCTGGTGACGAGCGAGGACTCCGCGGGCTCCGACAGCTCGACCTCCTCCGAGGTCGTCGACCTCTACGCCCACGGCAGCTACCTCGACCAGGTCCTCTTCCGGCTGGAGAACGCCCTCGCCCTGCGCGCCGAGCCCCTGCTCTCCTTCGGTCTGCTGCTCTTCCTCTTCCTGCTCGGAGTGCGTCTGCACCGCGCGGGCGCGTTCGGGTCCGACGGGACCGGCCGACGGCTGCGCACCCGAATGACCGCCTGGGGACTGGGACTCGGCGTCCCGCTGTCGGCCCTCGCCGCGGCGTGCGGCACCGACCTCGTCCTCGTCAACCGCTACGTCACCGCGCCGCTGGTGGCCGTCGGCTACCTCGGCCTGATCGGCATCCTCGTCGAACGCACCCGCAGGCCCGGCCCGTTGACCGCCGGACTGACGGCGGTCGGCCGTACCGCGCTGAGCTGCTACGTGCTGCAGAACGTGCTCTGCGCCCTGCTCGCGTACGGCTTCGGCGCGGGTCTGGCCGCCCGGTTCGCCGACAGCGGCCCCTGGTGGGTGATGGGCCTGTGGGCCGCCGTCTGCCTGGTACTGGTCGCCTTCGCCGTGCTCTGGCTCCGCCGCCACGACCACGGACCGCTGGAAGCACTCCAACGCCACGCCCTCCGCCGCTGATTCGCACGGATCGCAGCGGTGTGCGCCGCCGACGGCCCGGTGGGGCACGACCCGCCGCGGACGAACAGGTACGTCCGGCGGCGGGCCGGGTCGGGCACTCCCCGGGGGGCTACTCGATGCGGGCCACGTACACGTGATCCTCGTACCGGCGGGCGAAGAGCCGGTGTCCGGCGCGTGCCGCGTGCCGCAGCGCCCACAGTTGCGCGGCTCCGGGGTCGCCGAGCGGGCCGGATGCCGCTCCGCAGCCCACCGTGCGGCACGTCAACTCCGCGGTGACCCCGCCCTCTTCGACATGCTCGATGCGGTGTCGGAGTCGACTCAGCGCCACGGGCGCCGTGCGACGGTCCCGCTCTCCCTGTGCGGTGGCGGACTGCCGCCCAGCCACCGCACCGCCGTCCGCGTCCGGGCAGACGGCCCTCCCGCACCGGCACGGCGGGAAGGCGACGCTGCCGAGGGGTACGGGATCACAACGACCTTCCACCGGGCGGCCGTTCACAAGTTTGAACACCGCTGCCACCCCTCTGTGGTCTGTGCCCGCGCGGGGCGCGTCTGCTGTACTGGCATTGCCTGCTCCCTCCAAGGATCGGGTGGACCCGCTCCCGGTTGGGGGTAATCCCGGCAAGGTGTTTCCCTACCGGGAGCGGGCATCGAGGTGCCTCTCTGTCGCACCTGAGTCACCGTGTGTTCCCACCATGCTTCGAGTCGACGTACTCTCGCTACAGCGATGGTGTTTCCAACCCATCTGGAAAGCTGAGGGTTTGCCGGTGGCCCGAACCGCCCCTGAACCGTCCGACGGTCTCCAGTACTTCGGCAGGGAAGTGCGTCTCGCAAGAGAGCACCACGGAGCGACTCAGGCAGCATTGGCCGAGGCCACGACATACAAGGCGCCGTATGTGAGCAAGGTCGAGAACGGTCAGCAGCTCCCTTCCGATTTGTTCGCACAGAATTGCGACGTCTTCTTCAACACCCCTGGCTACTTCGCCCGACTGCGGCGCCGCGTGAGTCAGCACGGACACCCGGAGTGGTTCGTCCCCTATCTCAAGCTGGAAGAACGGGCCAGGGAGATCCTCGACTTCAGTTCGTTCCTCGTATTGGGCATGCTCCAGACTCCCGACTACGCGCAGGCTCTGTTCCGGGCCTCGAACCCGAGAGACACGTCGGAACAAACAAGGACGCGCGTGAAAAGCCGACTCGAACGCAGAGCTGTGATCGAGCAGAGTGACCCGCCCCTGCTCTGGGTCGTGCTTGACGAATCCTGTTTGCGGCGGATGGTCGGCAGCCCTGAAGTGATGCGCGACCAGATCGAGCACCTCCTGATGCGTGCCGGCGGTCCTCACGTCACGTTGCAGGTGCTGCCGTTCCGAACCGGTGCGCCGCCTGCTTCGGAATCGTTCACCCTGCTGCGGTTCGACGAGGACGCGCCTGCTCTCTACACGGAAGCGCAGAACATGGGCCGTCTGATCGACGCACCGAGCAGAGTCCGGGCGGCGACGGAGCAGTTCGAGCGCTTGCGCGCCGACGCTCTCTCGCCGCAGGATTCGGTGACGATGCTCCGTTCCGTGATGGGAGACTTCACCCGATGAGCACACGCCCTGACATGTCGCGGCTGACGTGGGTCAAGTCCAGTTACAGCGGGGGCGGCGGCGGTCAGTGCGTTGAGTACAGCCGCGGCCTGCTTCCGTACGGCTCGGTCCCCGTACGGGACAGCAAGTGCCCCTCGGGGCCTGCTGTCGTCTTCAGCGCCGGCGCCTTCGCCGCGTTCGTCGCAGCCGTGCGCAGCGAGTCGCTCGGTCGCTGACGCCCCTGCCGGGACAGGGCCGACTCCCGCCGCCGACAACGACGTTCACGGGCGCGGGGCGGCGCATAGGCTGGCGGGCATGGCAGCGGAATGCGGCGTGAACGGTGCGACTCTCCACCACGAGCAGTACGGGCCGCACGAGGGCCCACCGGTGCTCCTCGTGCACGGACACCCCTTCGACCACACGCTCTGGGAGCCCCAGGCCCGTGCGCTCGCCGGCGCCGGACACCGGGTGATCGTGCCGGATCTGCGCGGCTACGGGCGCAGCGCGCTGCCCGCCGGCGCGGAACGCACCCACCTCTCGGACTTCGCCGACGATCTGGTGGCGCTGCTGGACCGGCTCGGGGTGTCGGACGCGGTGGTGGGCGGCGTCTCCATGGGCGGCCAGATCGCCATGGACCTCGCCGTCCGACACCCGGGCCGCGTACGGGCGTTGGTGCTCTCCGACACTTCGCCGGTCGCCGAGTCCCAGGAGGGCAAGGCCTTCCGCAACCGTCTGGCCGACCGGCTGCTGGCCGAGGGGATGGACGGTTTCGCGCAGGAGGTGATCGACCGCATGATCGCGCCGTACAACGTCACGGACCAGCCGGAGGTGGCGGACCACGTACTGCGGATGATGCGCGGCACGGACCCCCGCGCGGCGGCAGCGGCTCTGCGCGGCCGGGCCGAACGCCCCGACTACCGCGAGGGGTTGGCCGCGCTGGAGGTGCCGGTCCTGGTCGTGGTCGGTGCCGACGACGGGTACACCCCGGTCGCGGACGCCCGCGCCCTGCACGAGCTGCTGCGCCGCGCCTCGCTGACGGTGATCGAACGCGCGGGCCATCTGCCCGGTCTGGAGCAGCCGGACGCCTTCAACGCCGCCCTGCTGTCCTTCCTCGACTCGGTTGCGCCGAGCGGGAGTTGACCGCCGCGCCGAAGCACGGAGAGTCGGTCGACGGTCGACGGGAGGCCCGCTGCCGACGGGAGGCAGACGGTCGACGGGAGGCAGACGGTCGACGGGAGGCAGACGTCGACGGGCCGGCGGCCGGCGCCGGTGTCAGCCGAAGCGGGTGACGAAGCGGCGCTGCCACGGGGTCTCGACGGCGCGCGGGCGGTATTCACGCCGTACGTACGCCACCGCCCGGTCGCCCGGCACCCCGTCGAGGACGGCGAGGCAGGCCAGCGCCGTGCCGGTGCGGCCGAAGCCGCCGCCGCAGGCGATCTCCACCCGCTGGTGCGCGGACCGCTCCAGCAGATCGGCGAGCACGACGGCGAACCGCTGCTTGTCCGTGGGCAGTCGAAAGTCGCGCCACGGGACCCACTCCCCCGGCCAGTCGAACTCCGGTGGGCGTCGCCCCTGGAGGTAGATCCCGAACTCCGGCAGGGGGCCGGGCGGCAGTGGGTCGCGCAGCCCCCGACCGCGCACCAGCCGCCCCGAGGGCAGTTGCATCACCCCGGCGGCGTCCGCCGCCCAACTCGCTTCGTTCATCGGTCGGTTCCCTCCGCCCCGTCCGGCCCGGATTCCTCCGCGCCGTCCCTGCCGGAACCGTGCCCGTCCGGCCCGACCCCGCGCCCGGCATCACGTCCGGCGTCGCGCCCGGCGTCACGCCCGGCGTCACGTCCGGAGCCGTGCCCGCCGTCCGCCGCGGGGTCGCGTACGCCGTCGCGTGCGCCGTCGCGTGCGCCGTCCCGTCCGGAGCCGGGCGCCGTGCCCAGTACGGCGGCCAGGGCTGCGGCGGGTGCCCGGCCCCGGGCGGTCCCCTTGGGGGCCCGGGAGAGGAAGTCCTCGGCGGTACCGCTGTACAGCGGCGCGCTCTCGTCCTGGTCGGTGTCCAGGACGGCGACGGTGTTCACGGTGTCCGCGGCGCCGTCGGTCGCCAGAGCCGGCAGGGCGGCCGGGTCGGCGGTGGCCAGGAGCGCCCGCAGCTCGCCCTCGTCGACCAGTTCGCGGAGCACGTC
Source organism: Streptomyces sp. XM4193 (assembly GCF_023072595.1). Taxonomy (GTDB): domain Bacteria; phylum Actinomycetota; class Actinomycetes; order Streptomycetales; family Streptomycetaceae; genus Streptomyces. The sequence continues at coordinate 163,031 of NZ_JALLGK010000002.1, read as the reverse complement.
CTGGAAGACCTCCCGGTGGTGGAGGTGGAGTCCGGCGGTCGGTTCGTCCAGCAGGAGCACACGGGCGTCGTGGACCAGACCGGTGGCCAGGCCGAGGAGGGCGAGGCCGTCGGGCGCCAGGCGGCTGGTCCTGCTGCCCGCGTGCTCGGTGAGCCGTACGCGTTCGAGCGCCCGCCCGGCGGCCCGCCACGCCTTGCCGCGGCGCATGCCCTTGAGCCAGCCGACATAGGCGACGAACTCGCGCGCGGTCAGCCCGGTCATCGGCATCACGCCGTCCGGCATCCAGCCGACCGCGCGCCGGTAGGAGGCGCTGCCTGCGGGTTCGCCGTCGAGGGCTACGGTGCCGGAGTCGGGGGTGAGCTCGGAGGCGGCGATCCCCAACAGCGTGCTCTTGCCCGCCCCTTCGGGACCGAGCAGCAGTGTGAGGCCGTCCGGCAGCTCCCAGTGGAAGTCCCGCAGCACGGACAGGCCGCCGCGGGCGTGTCCGCAGCCGCTCAGTACGAGAGTCATCGGTCCCCTCCGCCCACCGTGCAGGCCTGGGTGAGAGTGGTGCGGTACCAGCGCTTCTGGTCCTCGGCGGACTGGCCCAGCACGGTGCCGAGCGAACTCGCGATCTCCTCGCGCCGGGTGGAGTCGAGGTACGGGTCCTCGGCCAGGACCCGGGCGAAGGACTCCGACTGGCCGGCCTTGTCCGCCGCCCAGCCCAGCGCCAGACGCCGGCTCATCGGGTCCGGTTCGGCGCAGGGGAAGCGCACGGCGGCCCGGACGACCTGGTAGCCGAGGTCCCCGCGGCGCTCCGCGTCGGTCAGCGGCAGCTCCCAGCGGGAGCCGGAAATCGTCGTTCCGTCGCCGCGTCCGAGACTGTCCCGGACTGCTGTCGCGCCGTGGTCGACCCCGGCCCTGTCCAACTTGCCGAGTGTGCCGACGACTTCGGCCCGTACGCCCGGCAGCGCGTCGGCGGTCGGCTCGGGCATGCAGACGCGGGGGTTCTCGCCGGCGCAGCGCACCGGGATGTCGACGTGCGCGACGGGCGGGTCCGCGCCCCAGTCCTTGACCAGCGCGTACGCACCGCCCAGTCCGGCCGCGGCGACGGCGGCGGCCAGACCCAGCCGGACCGCCGGTCCGAGGCGCGGCGGCAGACGGCGCACCGGGAGCCACAGCAACGCCGCGGCGAGCGCGAACGCGCAGGTCGGCAACGCGTGCGCGGCCATCGAGGGCCAGCCGGCGACCTCGCCGAACTCCGGGATGTAGGGGTAGCGCCCGACCAGGTGTCGCCACCAGTTGATCTGGAGCGCGACCGCCGTGGCGACCATCAGGAAGACGACCACGGCCAGCACCGGCGCCGCGATCACATCGGGCAGTCGCAGGCCGACCGCGAAGCCGATGACGGCGTACGCGGCGCAGACCAGCAGTCCGACCGCCAGCGGGCGCAGGCTCGCCGCGGTGGGTGCGACGCCCTGCTGCACCAGCGCGATCACCACCGGCAGCGTCAGCATCAGCCAGCCGAGCAGCACCGCCGGCCACAGTGCGTCCAGGGCGATGCGCGGCCGGGAGCGGTTGGGCGTCAGCCGCCAGACGGGCACCCGGCTGAGCCGGTTGCCCTCCCAGGCGCCGAGGGCGGCCGTCAGCGCGTAGGCGAACGCGTACATCGGGGAGAGCGGCCCCGCCACCAGCGTGGGTGCGTACCCGTACGAATCGGCGGCCGGTTCCGCGCTCACCGTGTGGTACACGAGGAGCGTCAGTGCCACCGCGAGGGGCGCGGCCCACAACGCGCTGTGGGCTCGCAGCCGGGTACGAAGTCTCACCGTCTCACCAGTTCAGCCGCCGGGTTCGGCGCACCCGGGACCGGGCCGCCGAGGAACGGGACGACCGGTCGGCGTACGGGCGTCCGGGATCCGAACCACCCTAACGAACCGGCCGAGTCCGGCGGAGGGCCCCTCGAAGCCGGGCGGAACGGGACCGGCGGCGACACTCGCGGCGACCGCGGCACGGGGCGCGACGGGGCGGGGCGTCGGGGCCGGCAGGGCGGGGCAGGGCGGGGCAGCAGGACGGGACGAAGCCGAGCCGGGCGGAACGCGGCGGACCGGGCTGATCCGAACGGACCGGACGAACCCGAGCCGACGGGGCGGGGCGCCGTACCGGTCCGGAGCCCGCGCGCCCGGTGGGCTCCGGGGCCGTCGCGGTAGCCTGCTTCCGCGGTGAGAGCGTGCCGCCACCACGCCCGCGCCCCGCCGCCCAGTCGGCCCGGTCCGGGCGCGTCAGGCCGCCGGAGCAGTCGGCGGCCCGTACCCGAGGAGCCCGATGTACGCGATCACCGTCGGCGACCAGGGCGAGGAACTGCGCCCGCTGGAGCCCTGGCACGCCGCGCAGTTCCTGGCGCACATCGACCGGGGCCGCGAACTCATCGGCCGGCATGTGCGGATGGCCGACTCCGTACCCGATCTGGCCGCCTCGCGCGCCCTGTTGCAGCGTTTCGCCGAGAAGGCGGCGGCCGACACCGGGCGCATCTTCGGCATCTGGCGCGGCGAGGAGGTGGTGGGCGGGGTGCTCTTCCCGATGCTCGACGCCGAGCACGGCCTCGCCGAGGCGGGCTGCTGGCTGGAGCCCTCGGCGGTGGGCAGGGGGCTGGTCACCCGCGCCTGCCGCGTCATCATCGACTGGGCGGTCGAGGAGCGCGGCATCCAGCGCGTGGAGTGGATCGTGCCCAGCGAGAACGCCCCCAGCATCGCCGTCGCCCGCCGACTGGGCATGACCTTCGAGGGGACCCGGCGCAGCGCGGCCGTCCACCGCGGCGTGCGCCAGGACCTCCAGACCTGGTCCGTGCTGGCCGACGAGTGGCGTGCCGCGCGCGAACGGTGACGCGCGTCCGCGGTGACGCGCACGCAGCCGTACGGGCGGAGTGGGTTCACCGCTCACGCGAGCTGGGGAATCGGCACCGCTGGTGTCATGCTCATGGAGGCTTGTTCGCGCACGTTGATCGACGCGAGAGGACCCCTCACATGGCAGCAGGGAAACGGGCACACAGACGCACGCTGACGACCGCGGTCGTCGCAGCGCTGGGAGCACTGAGCCTGGGCTTCACCACGGCACCCGCGCAGGAGGCACAGCAGCAGGCGAGCAGCGGCTGGATCGTGGTGCTCCACGACGGCGAGCTCAGCACCGCCACCGACTCGGCACGCACCGTGCGCGGTCACGGCGCACGGATCGAGACCACCTACCGCACCGCGCTCAACGGGTACGCGGTGCAAGCGACTTCGACCCAGGCCGCGAAGCTCGCCGCCGACCCGGCGGTGCGCGCCGTCGTGCCGGACACACAGGTCCGGGCGCACGCCGTGCAGGACAACGCACCCTGGCACCTGGACCGGCTGGACGACGGCAACGGCCCCTCCGACGGCTCCTACGAGTACCCGGACTCCGCCGGCGAGGGCGTGACCGCGTACGTACTGGACACCGGAGTGCGCATCACCCACCAGGAGTTCGGCGGCCGGGCGAGCTACGGCTACGACGCGGTCGGCGACGGCGACCAGGCCCCGGACGACAACGGCCACGGCACCCACGTCGCCGGAATCATCGCCGGCGAGGAGTACGGCGTGGCGAAGAAGGCCGAGGTCAAGGCCGTACGGGTGCTGGACGGCAACGGCGCGGGCACCGTCTCGGACGTCATCGAGGGCATCGACTGGGTAACCGCCAACGCGCAGAAGCCGGCGGTCGCCGTGATGAGCCTGGGCGGTTCGGCGAACCAGGCGCTGGACGAGGCGGTGCGCAACTCCATCGCGTCCGGTGTGACGTACTCGGTCGCCGCCGGCGGATCGGCGGCCGACGCGGGCAACTTCTCACCCGCTCGGGTCGAGGAGGCGCTGACGGTCAGCTCCACGGGAACCGACGACAACCGGGCCGGCTTCGCCAACTACGGCTCGGTCGTCGACCTCTTCGCCCCGGGAGTGGACATCACCGCGGCCTGGAACACCTCCGACACCGCGCTCAACACCCTTTCGGGCACGTCGAGTTCGGCGGCGATCGTGGCCGGGCTGGTCGCGGTGGAGCTGGGCGAGACCGGCGACAACGCGCCGGCGGCCGTGGCCGAGGCGCTGAAGTCGTACGCGGCAAAGGACGCCGTCGGTTCGCCCGGTACGGGCACACCGAACCTGCTGGCCCAGGTCAGGCCGGTCGGCTGAGCCTCGCGGCAACCCGGTTCGACCTCGGCGGCCGTCCGGATCGGCGACGACCCGGACGGCCGCCGAGCCCGTCGCCGCGGCACGGACGCACCCTCGCCGAGGCCGCGGGTCAGCGGGTCAGCGGGTCCGGACGGCGGGGTCGGTGGAGTCGCGGACCCAGTCGCCGCTGGGGATCGGCGTGCCGGACCTCCTCAGCCGGTCGGCGAGCGGTTCGGCGGCGAGGTAGACCCAGGCGCGTGCGGCGCCGCCGGTGTCCAGGGTGACCTCGGTGGCGATCCGCTCGTAGACGTTGTCCGCGCCTCCCGGCGAGTAGTCCTCCAACCGGTCCAGCACAGCGAGGACTTCGGCGTAGTGGGCGCGCCGGGGCAGCACCAGTTCGCCCCGCACCGTACGGGCGGGATCGACTCCGGCGACCGCGTACGGGTAGCCGGGGCCCTCGTACAGCATCAGACCGGCCAGGCTCGCGGGCTCCTCGGAGGCGGTGCGCCCGCGCAACGCCCACTCGTAGTGGCGCTGGCCCGGGCGCAGGGTGCCGTAGAGGAAGAAGGGGAGTCTGGGCCCGTCCTCGGGTGCGGTGTGCGGATGGGGCAGGGCCGTCACGCGGTCTCCTCCCGCACCCAGCGCAGATAGTCCTCGCTGCCGTGGGTGACCGGGGAGGCGATGATCTCCGGTACCTCATAGGGGTGTTCGCGCCTGAGGTGCGCCTCCAGCTCCGGGTAGCGCGCGACTGTCGTCTTCAGCAGCACCTGCCACTCCGGCTCGGCCTCGACAGCGCCCTCCCAGCGGTACACCGAGGTCACGGGCCCGTTCACCTGCGCGCAGGCGGCGAGCCGGGCGCCGACGGCGGACCGGGCGAGGGCGGCGGCACCGTCCGCGCTGTCGGCGGTGGTCAGTACGGTCAGGATGTCGCTCATACCCGCACGCTAGCCCGCGAGGCCGATGCGGAAACCGGCGAACCGGCAACCCGCGGACGGCCGTCGGCGTCTGTGGCGGTGTGAGGCGAGCGCGCAGACCCTGGAGCACGGCCGTGAAGCGGCGCACCGTGCAGCTGACGATGGTCCTCGCGGTGCTGGCGCTGCTGCCCGCGACCTGGGTGCGGCTGAGCACGGAGGGCAGGCACAGCGGTGCGGACGAAGCGCCGGCCGCACCGGTGGCTGTGGTCTTCGGCGCCGGTCTGTGGGACGAGGAGCCGTCCCCGCACCTGGCCCAACGGCTGGACACCGCCGCGCGGTTGTACACCCGGGGGCAGGGTGCGCGCCCTGCTGGTGACCGGCGACAACAGCCGCGAGGAGTACGACGAGCCCGGGACGATGCGCCGCTACCTGGTCGAACGCGGCGTCCCGGCGAACCGGATCGTGGCCGACTACGCGGGGTTCGACACCTGGGACTCCTGCACCCGTGCCAAGCGGATCTTCGGGGTGGACCGCGCGCTGCTGGTCAGCCAGGGTTTCCACGTCCCGCGCGCGGTCGCGCTGTGCAGGGCGGCCGGGGTGCACGCGCACGGCGTACGGGCTCCCGAGCCCTCGGGCGCAGGCCGATACGTGGACCGGGCACGCGAGTTGGCGGCGGCGGTGAAGGCCGGGTTCGAAGCGGCACTCACCCCCGACCCGCGCTTCCTCGGGCCGCGTGAGCACGGTGTGAGCCGAGCGCTGCGGGACTGAGCGCACACTTCGGTGGCCGTCCCTCGTCCGGGCTGCTGCAAATGTCACGGGTGATGTTTAGGCTCGCCGCATGAACCGGCACGAAGCGATGTCATTCAACAGCCAGGTCGTCGACCGCTTCCGGGCCCAGCAGGGTTCTGGGCCGCTCGGTGACGATCTGCCGTTCAACGCCGACGCGTTGCTGCTGCTCACCCACACGGGAGCGCGCACCGGAACGGTGCGCACCAACCCGCTGGGCTTCATGGACCTGGGCGGCGGACGGCTCTTCGTCGTCGCCTCCGCCATGGGTTCGCCGAGCCACCCGGACTGGTACCACAACGTAATCGCGCACCCCGGGGTGACGGTGGAGATCGGCGACGAGCGCTTTCCCGCGGAGGCGGTGGCCGCCTCGGAGGAGGAGTACGAGGAGCTGTTCGCGCAGGCGCTGGAGCAGTGGCCGTTCCTCGCCGACCACCGGGAGCGGGCCGGGCGGCGCATACCGCTGGTGGAGTTGCGCCCGCTGCCCGACTCGGCCGCCCCCGAGGCGTAGCACGGCCTCGGCGCCCGCGGCTCGGCGCCCGCGGCTCGGCGCGCCCCGACACACGGCGCCCGCCCACCCGACGCCGGAACCGCACGGACGCGGCGCAGCCGCTGAGCGGACGCGGCACGGGACGACACGCGGCGCGCCGCCGCGCCCGGCCCCGGAGACGATCCGAGCGGCCCGGGCGCGGCGGCGACAGCGGCGTCGGCGGCAGGCATGGCCGGCAGGCGTCGGCCGGCAGCTCCGCTCAGGGCAGGAAGTGGTCCGGGGTGAGCGGGAGTTGGCGGATGCGCAGGCCGGTGGCGTCGTAGGTGGCGTTGGCGACCGCGGCGGCCGCGCCCACGATGCCGATCTCGCCGATGCCGCGCGCTCCGACGGGTGTGTAGGCGGGGTCCGTCTCCTCCAGCCAGCGGGCTCTGAGGTCACCGACGTCGGCGTGCGAGGCGACGTGGTAGCCGGCGAGGTCGCGGGCGGCCAGGGCACCGTCGTGGTCGACCACGTTCTCCTCGTGCAGCGCCGCCGACACACCCATGATCATCCCGCCGACGAACTGCGAGCGGGCCGTGACCGGGTTGATGATCCGGCCGACGGAGAAGACGCTGCGCATGCGCGGTACGCGGACCTCGCCGGTGTCGGCGTCGATCCGCACCTCGACGAAGTGCGCCCCGAAGGAGTGGATCGCGTACTGCTCGCGCTCGGGGTGCTCCTCCGGTCCGGCCAGCGTACGGGCGCCCGTACGCGGGTCGTTGCCGTGCTCGGCGCGGAACGCCCCGGCCGCGCCGACGATCGCCGAGCCCCAGCACGCCGTACCGGTCGATCCGCCGGCGACCGAGGCGCGGGGCAGCCGGCTGTCGCCGATCTCCAGCGCGATCCGCTCCAGCGGGCAGTCCAGTGCGTCCGCGGCGATCTGGGCCAGGACCGTCCAGGCGCCCGTGCCGAGGTCGACGGCGCCGGTGCGGACCGCGTACCGGCCGTCGCCGAGCCGTTCGATCTCCACCTCGGTGCCCGGGATGTAGAGCCCGGGGTAGGTCGCGGCGGCGACTCCGTGGCCGACTCGCCAGCGGCCCTCGCGACGCAGCCGGGGGGCGTGGTGCGGCTCCCAGCCGAACCACTCGGCCCCCTCCCGCAGGCAGTCGACCAGCCTTCGGGAGGACCAGGGCCTGCCCGTCTCCGGATCGTGCGGGGGCTCGTTGCGGACCCGCAGCTCGATCGGGTCGACGCCGACCAGCTCCGCGAGTTCGTCGACCGCGACCTCCAGCGCGTACGACCCCGGCGCCTCGCCGGGGGCCCGCATCCAGGTCGGCACGGGGACGTCCAGCGGCAGCAGCCGGTGTGACGTTCCGCGGTGCTCGGCGCTGTACATCATGCGGCTGATCGCCGCGGTCTGCTCGGCGAACTCCTTGATGCGCGAGGTGTGTTCCCACGCCTCGTGGCTGAGTGCGCGAATCCGGCCCCCGGCGTCGGCACCGATGCGCAGGCGCTGCACGGTGGGGGTGCGGTGGCCGCCGAGGGTGAAGGTCTGCTGCCGGGTCAGCGGCAGCCGCACCGCCCGGCCGGGCACGGCCCTGGCCGCGAGGACCGCGGCGACGACGTTCGCGTGCGGCAGCCCCTTGGAGCCGAAGCCGCCGCCGACGTAGGGCGCGACGCAGCGGATCGCGTCGGCGGGCAGCCCCAGAACGGTGGCGAGGGTTCTGCGCACCCCGTGCGGGTTCTGGGTGGAGTCGTACAGCGTCAGCGAGGGGTGGCCGCCGCCCTCGCGCCACAGCGCGGTGGTGGTGTGCGGCTCCATCGCGGCCTGGTGCTGCATGGGCGTGCGGTAGGTCGCGTCGAGCAGATGGTCGGAGGCCGAGAGCAGCCCCTCCACCTCCGCGTCGGGGGTGTCGCTGCGGTGTCCGCCGTTGACGGACTCCGGGCAGTAGGCGGCGTCGGATTCCGGGTCGAGCCCGGTGTGCGCGGTGGACTCCTCGTACTCGACGTCGACCAGCCGGGCGGCCTCGCGGGCGGTCTCGGCGTCCTCCGCCACGACCAGGGCCACGATCTGGCCGCGGAAGCCGACCTCGTCCGACTGGAGCACCGCGAACTCCGCGTCCGAGGTGTCGGCGAGCGAGGGCGCGTCGAGATGGCTGAGGACGGCCAGCACGCCGGGCAGCGCCCGTGCGGCGTCGGTGTGCAGGGCGCTGATGCGGCCGCGGGCGACGGCGGAGGTGACCAGATGCCCGTACGCCGGGTCGGTCACGGGGTGTTCGAAGGCGTACGGCGCGCTGCCGGTCACCTTGGCCGGGCCGTCGTGGCGCGGTTCGGCGGTCCCGATGGAGGCCCGGCGGTCGGCGGGCTGCGAAAGCTCGGTCACGGCTGGTCCCTCCGACCCGCCGGCGACGGGTCCTGGGTGAGTTGGCGGAGCACGGAGACGGCGGTGGAGCGGGCCATCGGGATCTTGAAGGCGTTGTCCTCCCGCGGGCTCGCCTGCGCGAGCTCCGCCAACAGCGCCTCGCGGTACGCCTCTTCGGTGGCCGGTCCGCCGACCAGCGCCTCCTCGGCGACGCTCGCGCGCCAGGGCACCGTCCCGACGCCGCCGAGGGCGAGCCGCACACCGGCGACGCGCCCGTCGCGCACGTCCAGCGCTGCGGCGACGGAGACCAGGGCGAAGGCGTAGGAGGCGCGGTCGCGCACCTTGCGGTAGGCGGAGCGGTCGGCGTACGGCAGCGGGGGGACCTCGACCGCGGTGACCAACTCGCCGTGTTCCAGGACCGTTTCGAGGTCGGGGCGGTCGTCCGGCAGCCGGTGGAAGTGCGTCAGCGGCACCCGCCGCTCGCCCTCCCGGCCCTGTACGACGACCACCGCGTCCAGCGCGGCGAGGGCGACGGCCATGTCGGAGGGGTGGGCCGCCAGGCAGTGCTCGGAGGTGCCGAGGATCGCGTGGTAGCGCGTCCAGCCCTCCTGCGCCGCGCAACCGGCGCCCGGCCTGCGCTTGTTGCAGCGGGCGTCCGGGTCCTGGAAGTAGCCGCAGCGGGTGCGCTGGAGCAGGTTGCCCGCGGTGGTGGCGACATTGCGGATCTGCCCGCTCGCCCCGGCGAGGAGCGCGCGGGCGAGCAGCGGACAGTGGCGCCGCACGTACGGGTGGGCGGCGAGGTCGCTGTTGCGGGCGGTGGCGCCGATGCGCAGCCCGCCGTCCGGTGTCGGCTCCACCTCGTCCAGCGGCAGCCGGGAGACGTCGACGAGCGAACCCGGTGTGGCGACACCGAGCTTGAGATGGTCGACGAGGTTGGTGCCGCCGGCGAGATAGACGGCGTCCGGGTCCTGTGCGACGGCCGCGACGGCCGCCTCCGCGCTGTCGGGGCGCGTGTAGCTGAATTCCTTCACTTCCGGGCCGCCTCTTCGAGTGCGTCGATAATGCCGGGGTGGGCGCCGCAGCGGCAGAGGTTGCCGCTCATCCGCTCCTTGAGCTCCTCGCGGTCCGGTGCGACCGGGGCGGTGAGGTCCTCGGTGACATGGCTGGGCTCGTCCCGCGCCATCTCCGCGAGCACACCGACGCCGGAGCAGATCTGGCCGGGGGTGCAGTAGCCGCACTGGTAGCCGTCGTGGTCCAGGAACGCCTGCTGGACCGGGTGCGGTTCACCGCCCGGCGCGAGTCCGGCGGCCGTGACGACCTCGGTCTCGGACGCCTGGGCGGCGAGCAGCAGGCAGCTGAGCGTGCGGCGGCCGTCGACCAGCACCGTGCAGGCGCCGCACTGGCCGTGGTCGCAGCCCTTCTTGGGGGACATGTTGCCGAGCCGGTCCCGCAGCAGGTCGAGCAGTGTGGTGCGGGTGTCGACTCGTACGGCGTGGGTCTCTCGATCGACCCTGAGCTCGATGTCGCGGTCCATCTGATCCTCGCTGGGGCAGGGGGTGGTCCGCCCCGACACTAGGGCCGGGCCGGCGGAATCTCGCCGATGCGGGGGCGTGCCGCGCGGGTCCCCCCGGATGTCCGAATCGTTCAAGACGACCGCCGCCGCGCGCTCGTAGCGTGCCCCTCATGGACACGAACCGCACGAACACCAGCACCACCGACACGGCCGGCGCGACGGCCGGCGCAAGAGGCACGACGGGCACGAGCACGACAGCCACCGCGGATGCCGGTGGGACGGCAGCGAACGTCGCGGCGCCGGGCGGCGGCGAGGCAGGGACCGCGGGAGCGGCACCGCGACTGGACATGATCGGCATGGTCACCGGTGACATGGCTGCGGCGCTCGCCTTCTACCGGCGGCTCGGACTGGACGTCCCGGAGGGAGTCGAGGACCAGGACCACGTCGAGGCGGTGGGCCCGGGCGGGGTGCGAGTGGCCTGGGACAGCGAGGAGTTGATCGCCTCGATCACACCGGACGGCGAGCCCTCGGGCGAGGGCCGGGTGAGCCTGGCTTTCCTCTGCGACGGCCCGGAGGGCGTGGACCGCACCTACGCCGAGCTGACAGCCGCCGGGCACCCGGGCGAGAAGGAACCGTGGGACGCCTTCTGGGGCCAGCGGTATGCGCTCGTCCGGGACCCGGACGGCAACACGGTCTCGCTCTTCGCCCCGCTGGGGTGAGCGCACCGGCGCACCGGCGCCCCGGGCCGGGCGGGGTTCGGGCCGGGGCCGGGATCCGGGCCGCGGTCGGGATTCGGTCCGCGGGCGCCGCCCGGCTGCGCGTCGCGCCCGGCCTCCGCGACCTGCGCGGCGGGCCGCCGCACCTCGCACCGCCGCACCGGCCCGCGCGGTGCGGCTCGGGTCAGGGCGCGCGGCGGGACGGGGGCCCGGCGCGGTCCGCGTCCCGGACGGCGAGCAGCGCCGTGGGCGGGAGGCCGGTCAGGGCTCTGACGTCCCGGGTGAGGTGCGGCTGGTCCGCGTAGCCGGCCTCGTGCGCCACCTCGGCCAGAGGTGATCCGGCGGCGGCGAGCGAGAGCGCGCGCTGGAACCGCAGGATCCGGCCGAGAGTGCCCAGCCCGTAGCCGAAGGCGTCCAACGACCGGCGGTGCAGCTGGCGTTCGCCGAGCCCGCAGTGGCGGGCCAGGTCGGCGACCGAGCACTGCCGGTTCAGCCCCTCGACCAGCTCGGGGCAGAGCGGGTCGGCGGCGGACGCGTCCTCGCCGAGGCGCAGCGCCACCCCTTCCAGTGCCGCTGCGGGCGAGGAGGCTCCGGCGATCCGTCCGGTGAGCCGGCGGACCCGCTCGGCGGGGAGCAGCGCGTCCAGCGGCACCAGCCGGTTCCGGAGCCGGTGGGCGGGGACCTTGAAGAGCGCGGGCGCGGCGCCGGGCGCGAAACGCACCCCCGCCCAGCCCGTGCCCGGCACCGCCGCACCGGTGGGCCGGGCCCGCGCGTCCGGCCCGGCGACGTACAGGGCCTCGGCGGCCTCGTGCCAGATGAGGTCCATGCAGCCGTCCGGCAGCACCAGGCCGGGGCTGCCACCCCCGGCGCTGCTCCACAGGACCGCTCCGCCCCCGTAGCGGGACGGGCGTTCCCGGTACTGCCGGGTGCGGTCCTGCGGCGACACGGTGCACTCTCCCTGAGCGAGACGGCGGAGCCGCCGGGTCCGTGGTCGACCCCGGCTGCCGCTTCCTGCTTCTCCAGATTAGGCCCGGCGGCCACGGGTACGCGCGGTGACAGCCGGACGCCCTGTCCGCGGCCCGACAACCGCCCACAGCGGCGGTGTTCACGCAGGTCAGGGCCAACTCCGGTGACTGCGGGGCAACTTGGTCCCGCTGACGAATGTCACGAGCGGGGTGTACTCCGATGCGCGCGCCACCGATAGTTGTCGAACTGTAGCCCTAAGTTCGTATGTTGCTTTTAGGATCGGAACGCCCGCGTCCGTGTCGGGGGCGGTCGCGTCCACCCTGGAAGGGAGCCACGTCCCAGTGCTGAGTCGGCTGTTGGCAAACCGGGGAAGGTGGTGGCTCCTTACCGGTGTCCTCGCCATCGGCTGCGCGGCGGCGGCGGTCTTCGCTGCCGGCGGCGGGCTCGCGGGAGGTCTGGCGGGAGGGTGTGCCGCGCTCGCGGCGCTCCTCCTCGGCTGGGCACTGCGGCTGCGCGAAACCGCCCGCGGGACCGTTCAGCGCGAGGAGCGCGCCGCGGCACTCGCGGCGGCACGCGCGAGCGAGCTGCGGCATCTCGCGTCCGTACGGATGCCGGAGATCTCCCGGCGGGTGCGCGGAGGCCGCCGACTGGACGGCGTACCCGGGCAGTTGACGCCGCCGGCAGTCGTCGGTGAAGACTTCAGCCAGGCGCTGGCCACCGTCGTCGACGCGCTCGGCTCGGACGAGGCGGTGCGCCGCGAGCGCGCGTTGCGCGACTCCGTGCAGGCGGCCTTCGAGTCGGTCGCCCGCAACATGCACGCGATGGCCACCGTCCAACTCCAGGTGCTGGACAGCGTCGAGAAGATCATCAGCGATCCGAGGCTGATGACCGAGGTCATGCGCGCCGACCACGCGGCGGCGCAGATGACCCGAAAGGCGCAGACGCTTCTGGTCATGTGCGGCATCTGGCCCGCCCGGCGCGAGTCGCGACCGGTATCGCTCTACGACTGCGTGCGCGGCGCCCAGTCGCGGATCGTCGAGTTCGGCCGGGTGGAGGTGCACGGCGGCCAGACACTGCACGCGGTGCCCCCGGCCGTCGAGGGCATGATGCACGCCATCGCCGAACTCCTGGAGAACGCCACGGTGTTCTCCCCCTCCAGCACCCAGGTCGTGGTGACGGTGCGCGAGGTCGGCGCCGGCGCGGTCGTCGAGATCGACGACGCCGGCCTCGGCATGCCGCCGGACACGCTCCAACTGGCCGTCGGCCAGCTGCGCGACGATGTGGACCTGGCGACGCTGGGCGCGGTGCCGCGACTGGGCCTGGCCTGCGTCGGACGCTGGTCGCGCGAGCTGGGTCTGAACGTGGAGCTGACCGGCGCCTCGGCGTACGGAGGCACCCGCGCCGTGGTGTTCGTACCGCACCGGCTGCTCACCGAGCCACTGTCCCGCGAGCCCCGCCGGGAGGAGAACCCGCAGGCCCACCAGGGCGGTTCGCCCCACAGCGGCTCCGCGCCCGCCGGCTCGCCCCTCGACGGTCCGGCCCCCGGCGGCTCCTCGCTCGGCGGTCGCCACGAGGAGCCCGCGCGCGAGCGCACCGGCTCCCACCCGCACCCGCGCGAGGAGGCTCCGCGCCCGCCGGCCGAACCGTCCCCGTACGCCGAACCGTCCCCGTACGCCGAGCCGTCGCCGTACGACCGGCAGCCGCGTCCCGCCGACCCGTACGCCGGGCCGGGAGCGGCCCGACCCGAGCCGCCCGCCCACCGTCGGCCCGAACCCGCCGCGTACGCCGACCCCGCCGGCCCGCGCACCGAACCCGACCCGTACGCCGGCAGCTCCGCGCCGGACTCCGGACAGGCACCGGCCGCCCCCTACCTCCCGGTGCGCCAGCGCGCCTCGACCTCCGCACCGCTGCCGCCCGCCCGACCCGACGCGCTGCCCTCGCGGTCCGCCCGTCCGCAGCCCGACCACCTCCGCCAGGACGAGGCCGGCGGGGCACCGGGCCCGGACGGCGAACAGACCGCCACCTCCAGCGGACTGCCCAAGCGGCGCAGCCGTCGCCGGGAGCCCGGTTCGGAGCCGCGCCCGGTGCCCGGCCGGATGCCGCGGCCCACCAGCGCGTTCGACGCCTTCGGTCCGCCGCAGCCGCCTCCGCCGCAGGACGACTGGACCCCGGAGGCGGCCCGTGCCTCGGTGGCCAGCGTGCTCTCCGGCACCCGGCGCGGTCGCGCCGAGCTGGCGGAGCCCCGCGGCGGCGAGCTCGCGGTGCCCGAGAGCCGCACCGCCGAGCGGAACCGCCCGGCCCAACCCCCGCAGATCCCGCACCGCCCGGAGAGCGAGCCGCCCCAGCCCACCCCCGATCCCTACGCACCGCCCTCCCGGCGGGCTGCGGCACCGAGGGTGCCACCGAACCCGCACCCTCCCCTCCCTGACCACTCCCCGCACCCCTACGGAGACCAACCGTGAGCGGAATCATTACCCGGCTTCCCGATCTGGGCTGGATGCTGCGCCCGCTGACCGAGATACCCGGCGTGAGACACGCGGTGGTCGTGTCCGAGGACGGCCTACGGCTGGGGCACGCCTCGGCGCAGGGGCTGACCGGCTCGGTCGCCGATCTGAGCGTCGCGGAGGCCGAGTCGCTCTCCGCCGCCTGCGCGGCGATGACGATGACCGGGCGCTCCACGGTGGGGCTGCTCTTCGGAGAGGGCGCGGGCGTACGGCAGTTGATGCTGGAGTCCGAGTACGGATTCGTCCTCTTCACCTCCGCCGGAGTCGGCGCGCACCTGGGGGTGGCCACCGATCTGGAGGCCGATGTGGCGCTGGTGGCGCAGCAGATGCAGTTGCTGGTGGCGAAGATCGGCAGCCATCTGAGCAGTGAGCCCCGGGATGCGCTACCGCAGTCGTCATGAGCGGCTGGGAGGAGCAGACCAGTTCCGCCGTCCGTCCGTACGTCATCACCGGCGGCCGGGCGGGGGCGAAGGGTGAGGTGCTGCCCTGGGAGTCGTTGGTGACGGCTTCCGAGGTGCCGCCCCCGCCGACGCTGCAACCCGAGTACCGCAGGATCCTGCGGCACTGCCAGGGCATGCTCTCCGTCGCCGAGGTCTCGGCCCACCTGGGCCAACCCCCTTCCGTCGTACAGGTGTTGCTCGCGGACCTGGTGGAGTGGGGGCTCGCGCTGGTGCGTCCGCCCGCCGCTCCCACCGCCCGCAACGATGTAGTGCTGCTGAGAAAGGTTCTCGATGGGCTCGAAAGCCGCCTGTGACACTCCGGGCGACGGCCGGTCCGGCGCGCCCGGCTCACGGACCGAGCCCACGCCCTGGACCCGCCCCGCCGCACCGGCACCGGAGGTCGCCGCAATGTCCCGCACCGCGCCGTCCGAACCGCTCGCCGAGCACCCCGGGGGCCGGCACGCCGCGCGCCCCGCAGGCCCGGCGGACCCCGGCCCGGCGCACACCGCCGCACCGGCCGCCGAGCAGTACGTCCGCCCCACCGTCACCGGTGCCGCGAAGATCCTCGTCGTGGGACCGCTGGGAGTCGGCAAGACCACGCTGATCGGCACGGTCTCCGAGATCAGGCCGCTCTCCACCGAGGCGACCATGACCAAGGCGGGCGCCCGGGTGGACACCGCGGCCTCGCACAAGAAGACCACCACGGTGGCACTCGACTTCGGCCGGATGACGCTCGGCGACGAACTCGTCCTCTATCTCTTCGGCACCCCCGGCCAGCAGCGGTTCCTGCCCGCCTGGCGGGACTTGGCCAAGGGCGCACTCGGCGCGCTCGCACTCATCGACACCCGGGACCTGGAGGCTTCCTTCGACGCACTGGGTCATCTGGAGGATCTGGACCTGCCGTTCGCGGTCGCCGTCAACCACTTCCCCAACAGCCCCCTGCACGCGTACGAGGATCTCCACGACGCCCTCGACCTGCTCCCCCACACGCCGGTGGTGAACTGCGACGCACGGGACCACACCTCCTCGGTGCAGGCCCTGATCGCTCTCGTGCGCCACCTCATCGAGTCCGCCACGGAGTCGTCATGACGAGCCCGCCCCCGCAGTGGACCGCCCCCCAGGGCGGCCGGCAAGCCCGCTGCCCCGCGACCCCGCTCTACGGTCCGCACCTGGGCGGCGACGACATGCCCGAGCTGTACGAGGAGCTGCGCCGCACCCACGGGCCGGTCGCCCCGGTGACGATGGCGCCGGGAGTGGAGGCGTGGCTGGTGCTCGGCCACCGCGAACTGCTCCGACTCACCAGGGACGAACAGGACTTCAGCCACGACCCGCGCCGCTGGACACTGCTGCGCGAGGGGCGCATCCCGCCCGACTCCCCCATCATGCCGATGGTGGGCTGGCGTCCCGCGCTGCTCTTCCTCGACGGCCAGCAGCACCGCAGGATGCGCAGCGCGGTCTCCGACGCGCTCACCCGGATCAACGGCCACGAGCTGCGCCGCACCGTACAGGCCACCTGTGACCGGCTGATCGACGGATTCGTCGAGCGCCGGGAGGCCGACCTCGTACCGCACTACGCGCGCAAACTGCCCATGCAGGTCATCACCCAGCTGCTCGGCCTGGACGAACGCACCGCGCTCCAGCTGGTGCAGGCCATCGCGGGGCTGGTCGCGGCCAACGCGGACTCGGCCAACGCCAGCCAGCGGATGGCCAAGATCCTGCTCACCCTGATCGAGGAGAAGCGCCGCCGTCCCGGCCCCGACGTCACCTCCGCGCTGCTCAACCACCCCGCGCGGCTGACCGACGAAGAAGTGCTGCACAACATGACGGTCATGTTCGTGGCGGGCAACCAGACCACGACCAACTGGATCGCCACCACACTGCGCATCCTGCTGACCGACCCGCAGTTCCGCTCCTCGCTGGCCGGCGGCCACCTGACCGTGGACGACGCGCTGGACCTGGTGCTGTGGCGCTTCCCCCCGACGCAGAACTTCCCCGCCCGGTACGCCACCCGCGACCTGGAGTTCGGCGGCCAGCAGATCCGCGCCGGCGACATGCTCATCCTCGGACTCGCGGCGGCCAACGCCGACCCGGAGGTGCTGCCGCACGGCACCCCCGTCATCGGCAACCGCTCCCACCTCGCGTTCAGCGCGGGCCCGCACACCTGCCCCGCGCAGGATCCGGCACGGCTGATCACCAGGACCGCCGTGGACACCATCAGGCACCGACTGCCCGACATGGAACTGGCGGTCGCCGAGAGCGATCTGGCCTGGGTCAAGAGCCCGTGGTCCAAGGGACTCGCCGCGCTCCCGGTCAGGTTCTCGGTGCCGGACACCACCCACCGGCCCGCCCCGGGCACCTCCGGAGGCGGAGCCGGACAGCAGGAATCAGCTCAGCCCGTGTGGGGCGGCGGTCCCCAGGGACCCGCCCCCGCCCACGCCCACCACCGAGGAGAGCCGCGATGAACACGCCACACCGTATGGACCCCCAGGGCGGCTGCCCGCACGCGGCCAACGCCAGGCTGCTGGCCCGCGGCCCGGTCGCCGAGGTCATCCTGCCGGGCGAGGTCGAGGGCATGGCGGTGCTCGGACACGAGGAGCTCAAGGAGTTCCTGACCCACGAGGACGTCGCCAAGAACGCCGAGCACTTCACCGCGCTTCAGGAGGGCCGGATCCCCGAGGGCTGGCCGCTGCACACCTTCACCACGGTGGCGGGGATGACGACCGCCGACGGCGCCGACCACCGGCGGCTGCGCTCGCTGGTCAGCCGGGCGTTCACCCAGCGCCGGGTGGAGGCGCTGCGTCCGCGGGTCGAGGAGCTGACCGGCTCGCTGCTGGACAACCTCGCCGCCGCGGCCGAGGCGAACGACGGAGTGGCGGACCTGCGCCGCAACTTCGCCTTCCCGCTGCCGATGAGCGTCATCTGCGAGCTGCTCGGTGTCGACCCCGGCAACGCGGACAAGCTGCACTCGCTCACCACGCACGTGGTCAGCACCAGCATCACTCCGGAGGAGGTCATCGCCTCCAACAAGGAGATGGTGGGGATGCTCGCCCAGCACGCGGCGGCCCGGGTCGCCGACCCGAAGGACGACCTCACCAACGCGCTGATCACTGCCCGCGAGGAGGACGGCGACCGGCTCAGCGAGAGCGAACTGATCGGCACCCTGCTGCTGTTGATCATCGCCGGCCACGAGACGACGCTGAACCTGGTCACCAACGCCGTCCGCGCGCTCTGCGCCCACCGCGACCAGCTGGAGCTGGTGCTGCGCGGCGAGGCGACGTGGCTGGACGTCGTCGAGGAGACGCTGCGCTACGACGCCCCGGTGGCGTACTTCCCCTTCCGCTACCCCACCCGCGACCTGGAGATCGGCGGCACCGTGATCCCGCAGGGCACCCCGGTGCTGGCGGGCTACGCGGCGGCCGGCCGCGACGAGCGGGCGCACGGCGAGCGGGCCGACACCTTCGACGTCACCCGCGAGGACAGCCGCAACCTCTCCCTCGGCCACGGCCCGCACTACTGCCTGGGCGCCCCGCTGGCCCGGATGGAGGCGACGATCGCCCTGGAGCGGCTGTTCACACGCTTCCCGGACCTGGACGTGGCCGAGGCGGAGAAGGTCGAGCCGCGACGCGGCAGTTTCGTCGGCAACAGCGTGGTCGTGCTGCCGGTCCGGCTCGGGGAGGACCGGCTCACAGCAGCCGCCCAGGCGCGCTGAGCCGACCGTTCCGCCCGGGTAACGAGGCGGATGCCGCGGGGAAACAGCCACCGAGCACCCTGGCGGGCATGACGGAGACAGCAGCGGTGGCGAACGGCGAGCGGTGCCCGGCGGACGTACGGGTGCCGCTCGCCGTCGTCGTGTCCGAACCCGCCCGAGGCACCCGCCCACACCCGCCGGGAGCGCGCCCCGACCGGTGCGCCCGCGCGAGCGCCGGCACCTGCGCCGGCGGCCGAGCCTGCACATCGCCACGCGGCCGAGCCTGCACGTCGCCACGCGGCAGCGCCGGCAACCGCGCCCGCGCGAGCGCCGGTTGCCGCCCGGCCCGCCGTGCCCACGCACCCGCCGGAGGCAGCCGATGACCGCGACGACGCCCGCACCGCCGGGGCACCGGCCGCGCCCGACCGGAGGGGCGTCCCCCTCGCGCGGCGACCGCCGCACCCTCGTACTCGTCGGCCACGGCATGGTCGGCCAGCGCTGCCTCCAGGCCCTGGCCGATCGCGGGCTCACCCGCGGCACCCGCATCGTGGTGCTCTGCGAGGAGCCCCGCGCCGCGTACGACAGAGTCGCGCTCAGCTCGTACTTCTCCGGTACGTCCCCCGACGAACTCTCCCTGCTGGACGCCGGGTTCGCGGCCGAGCACGGGATCGAGCTGCACCTGGCCGACCCGGCCGTGCGCATCGACCGCCGGGAGCGGGTGGTCACCGCGCGCTCGGGCCTGCGGGTGCGCTACGACGCGCTGGTGCTGGCGACCGGCTCCGCCCCGTTCGTCCCACCGGTGCCCGGACGCGAAGCGCGCGGCTGCTTCGTCTACCGCACGATCGAGGACCTGCTGGCGATCGAGGAGTACGCGGCGCGCTCGCGCTCCGGCGCGGTGGTCGGCGGCGGACTGCTCGGACTGGAGGCGGCCGGGGCGCTCAGGAGCCTGGAACTGCGCACCCACGTCGTCGAGTCGGGCGAACGGCTGATGGCGCTCCAGGTCGACGCCGGCGGCGGCGCCGCGCTGCGCCGCACCGTGGAGGGCCTGGGTGTCGAGGTGCACACCGGTGTGTCCGCCCGGGAGATCACCGTCGACGACGAGGGCGCCGTGGCCGGCACGGTGCTCTCCGACGGAACGCGGCTGGAGACCGATCTGGTCGTCTTCGCCGCCGGAATACGCCCGCGCGACGAACTCGCCCGGGAGTGCGGGCTGTCGGTGGGCGAGCGCGGTGGTGTGGTGGTCGACGAGCGCTGCCGCACCGACGACCGTCACGTCTACGCGGTCGGCGAGTGCGCCAGGGCGGCGGACGGCACCGTCTACGGGCTGGTCGCACCGGGCTACGAGATGGCCGAGACCGCCGCGCAGGACCTCGCCCGCCGCTGGGCGCCGGGACGGGACGCCGTCGAACCGAGGCTGTTCACCGGCGCGGACACCTCGACCAGGCTCAAGCTGCTCGGCGTGGACGTCGCCTCCTTCGGCGACGCGCTGGCCCGCGGCGAGGACCGCCACGAGGTGGTCTACGCCGACGCGGGCGCCGGCATCCACCGGAAGCTGGTGGTCGGTACGGACGGCACCCTGCTCGGCGGCGTTCTGGTCGGGGACGCGGAGTCGTACGCCGCGCTGCGCGCACTCACCGGCACGGTGCCCTCCGTACCGCCCGGCACCCTGGTGCTGCCCGCGGGCGCCGCACCCGCCGGCACGTCCGGGCCCCCCGCGCTGCCGCCGCAGGCGGTGGTCTGCAGCTGCCACCACGTCACCGGGGCCGAGGTGCGGAACGCCGTCGCCGAGCAGGGCTGCGGCACGGTCGCCGAGGTGAAGAAGTGCACCGGCGCCGGTACGAGCTGCGGGAGTTGCGTACCGCTGCTCGGGCAGCTCGTGAACGAGGAGCTGACCGCACGGGGCGTGGTGGTCGATCCGGGGCTGTGCGGCTGCTTCGGCCAGACCCGGCAGGAGCTGTACGAGATCGTGCGGACGCTGCGGATCACCTCCTACCGGGTGCTGCTGGACAGCCACGGCCGCAAGGACGCCGCGGGCGGCGAGGGCTGCGAGGTGTGCAAGCCGACGGTCGCCTCGATCATCGCCTCGCTCGCGCCGGCGATCGGCGCCGAGCCGCATGTGCTGGCGGGCGAGCAGTCCGCGCTCCAGGACACCAACGACCACTTCCTGGCCAACCTCCAGCGCAACGGCTCGTACTCGGTCGTGCCCCGGGTGCCGGGCGGCGAGATCACCCCGGAGAAGCTGATCCTGATCGGCGAGGTGGCGCGGGACTTCGGGCTGTACACCAAGATCACCGGTGGCCAGCGCATCGACATGTTCGGCGCCCGGGTCGACCAACTCCCCGGCATCTGGGCCCGGTTGGTGGAGGCCGGGTTCGAGTCCGGCCATGCGTACGGCAAGTCGCTGCGCACGGTGAAGTCCTGCGTCGGGCAGACCTGGTGCCGGTACGGCGTACAGGACTCGGTGCGGCTGGCCATCGACCTGGAGCTGCGCTACCGGGGCCTGCGGGCCCCGCACAAACTGAAGTCCGCGGTCTCCGGCTGCCGGCGCGAGTGTGCCGAGGCCCGGTCCAAGGACTTCGGGATCATCGCCACCGCCGACGGCTGGAACCTCTGGGTGGGCGGCAACGGCGGCGCCGCACCGCGGCACGCGGACCTGCTGGCGCAGGACCTGGACGAGGCGGAACTGATCAGGCTCATCGACCGGTTCCTGATGTTCTACATCCGCACCGCCGACCGTCTGGAACGCACCTCGGTGTGGCTGGAGCGCATCGAGGGCGGCCTCGACCACGTGCGACGGGTGGTGGTGGAGGACTCGCTCGGCATCGGCGACGAACTGGAGCGGCTGATGGCCGAGCATGTGTCGCACTACCGGGACGAATGGGCACAGACACTCTCCGACCCGGACAAGCTTGAGCGGTTCACCTCCTTCATCAACGCCCCCTCCACCCCCGACCCCTCGGTGGCCTTCCTCCCGGAGCGCGACCAGGTCAAGCCGGACCTCACCCTGCTCTCCGGACCCGAGATCCCCGTCCGCCCCCTCCAAGGAGCCGGCCCCCGATGAACCGTCCCGCCCCACCGACCTCCGCACCCGCACCCGCAGGCGCGTCCGAACCGGCACCCGCACCCCGTCCGGACCGGGGCGGCGGTCAACCCGGGCCCGACGAACACCCGTCGGGCCTGGTCGAGGTCCGTTTCGACGTGGCGTGGACGCAGGTGTGCGCACTGGCGCGGCTCATCCCCGGCCGCGGACGTGCGGCGCTGCTGCCGGACGGCCGCCAGATCGCGGTCTTCCTCGACCGGACCGGAAGGGTGTACGCCATCGGCAACCGCGACCCCTTCACCGGAGCCCAGGTGCTCGCGCGCGGACTGCTCGGCTCGGCGCAGGGGCGGCCCTTCGTCGCCTCGCCACTGCTCAAGCAGCGCTTCGACCTGACCGACGGCCACTGCCTGGACGAGCCCGGCACCCGCGTACCGACCCACCCGGCCAGAGTCCGCCGGCCCCAGCCGCCGGAGACACAGGGGCCGCAGGGACCGCAGGAGCCACCGGCGACCCTCTGAGCGAGACACCACCGCACTCGCCCGATATGGCCGACTTGGGCGCCTTTGCGTCGAGGCCGCCACCCCGAATCACCACTTCATCGATCAGCAGAACCCATCAATAGCCGCAAGGCGGACAGTTCGCCCCGCGTCACCAAAGACACAGAACGGACATAGCAGTACTCATCACAACCATCGCCCGCGCGCGCGGACTGACGGCGACTCATCCACCACGTGCCCGAATTGACGGGATACGCGGGCTTCGTCATCCAGCTCGTGACCGGACTCACAGAACCCACCGGAAGTGCAATTGCACTCCGGCGCACTTTTCCCCACGCGTCGTCAACTCGGCTGCTCATCGGGCCGGTTCGTGTACAGCACAAGATCACCGTTCTCACGCAGCGACAGAGATCCAGTGCGGACAGTCGCCGAAATGAGTCATGGACGTTCCGCTCGTCCGTTATCGGGGTCTTCGCTGCTTGTCTGCGGGAAATCGTTGTGTTTACCGTTCCTCCGCCACCGCATCACATGTGGAGGTCTCTCAGCCGGGAACGCCGAGTCCTGCCGCCCGGCTCGAGGGAAAGCGCCCAAACGAAGTGGCAGGAGCGGGGGAACCAGGTAAGTGCCGCGCCGCAGTTCGCTGCGTCCGGCTTGGGGTGAAGCCACACCCGGTGCGTACTGGCACCGGTCGGTGGCCGGGCATCTCCAGCCCGAATCCGACAGCTCACCTCGTAGGCGTGGGAGAGGAAACTTCTATGTCTCGTGGCCGTCATCGCCGCCAGCGCATCAACCGCATTACCCGCAACGTCACCCGCGTCTCCCTCGCCATCACCGCCGGTGGTGCGGGGATCGCGCTGCCCATGGTCGGAGCGAGCACCGCGAGTGCCGCCCCGGTCTCCGTCTGGGACAAGGTCGCCGAGTGCGAGAGCGGCGGCAACTGGTCCATCAACACCGGAAACGGTTTCTTCGGTGGCCTCCAGTTCCAGCAGTCCAGCTGGGCCGCCGCCGGCGGCACCCAGTACGCCGAGCGTGCCGACCTGGCCACCAAGGACCAGCAGATAGCCGCCGCCGAGAAGCTGCTCGAAATGCAGGGCCCCGGTGCCTGGCCGGTCTGCGGCGCCCGCGCCGGCCTGTCCGCCGGAAGCGGTGCTCCGGACATCAACCCCGGCGGCGAGAAGAAGCAGGAGACCCCCGAGAAGGAGACTCCCGCCGAGGCCAAGCCCGAGCCGAAGCCCCAGGGCGAGACCCCCAAGGCCGAGAAGCCCGCCCCGAAGAAGGACAGCGGAGCTGCCTCGTACACCGTCGTCGACGGTGACACCCTGCACAACATCGCGGTCGCCAAGCAGGTCGACGGCGGCTGGGAGTCCCTGTACGAGGGCAACAAGGAGACCGTCGGCGACAACCCCGACCTGATCTTCCCGGGTCAGAAGCTCTCCGTGGACGGCACCTCGCAGGACGCCCCCGCCAAGCCGAAGGCCGAGGCCCCGAAGGCCGACGCGCCGAAGCAGGAGGCGCCGAAGCAGGGCAAGGCCGAGAAGCCCGCCGAGCAGACCGCCACCCAGACCGGTTCGGGCTTCTCCGCCCCGGTCGACGCCGCCCTCTCCACCCCCTACCGGGCCTCCGGTGGCATGTGGTCCAGCGGTTACCACACCGGCGCCGACTTCTCCGCCTCGACCGGCACCCCGGTCAAGAGCGTGACCACCGGCACCGTGGTCTCCGCCGGCTGGTCCGGCTCCTACGGCAACGAGGTCGTCATCAAGCACGACGACGGCCGCTACAGCCAGTACGCCCACCTCTCCTCGCTGTCGGTCAGCTCCGGCCAGCAGGTCACCGGTGGTCAGCAGATCGGTCTCGTCGGTTCCACCGGCAACAGCACGGGCCCGCACCTGCACTTCGAGGTCCGCAGCGGTCAGGGCTACGGCTCGGACATCGACCCGATCGCGTACCTGCGCGGCAACGGCGTCAACCTCTGAGGACGCCACCAGGGCCGCACCGGCCCCGGTAATCACTGATGTGAACCGGCCATGCCAACAACGGCATGGCCGGTTCACTCGTTGTTGGAGCGCCCTCCACCCGGAAGTCCTAGCCTCCGAGGGACGATCTCCGGCCGCCGCTGGGCACCGGAGCACTACGACCCGGGTGAGGTTTCAGGTGGAACGTCGTACCTTTCTGCGCGGCGCGGTGATCGGCGGCACGGCCATGGCATTCGGCGGGACCCTGATGCGCGGAGCCGCACAAGCGGCCCCCGCCCAGCCCGGTGTCGGCCCGTACGGACCGCTCGGCGCCGCCGACAGCAACGGCATCCGGCTCCCCGAGGGCTTCACCAGCCGGCTGCTGGCCTCCACCGGCCAGGTCGTGCCCGGCACTTCGTACACCTGGCACCGGGCTCCCGACGGCGGTGCCTGCTTCGCCGACGGCGAGGGCTGGATCTACGTCTCCAACTGCGAGATCAACCCCGGCGGCGGCGCCGGCGCACTGCGCTTCGCCCCCGACGGCACCGTCACCGACGCGTACCCCGTCCTCACCGACACCCGCCAGAACTGTGCCGGCGGCGCCACTCCGTGGCAGACCTGGCTCTCCTGCGAGGAGGTCGACCGCGGCTTCGTCTACGAGACCGACCCGCGGGGCGAGCGGGAAGCCGTGCGCCGCGACGCGATGGGGCGCTTCAAGCACGAGGCCGCCGCGGCCGACCCGCAGCGCGAGGTCGTCTACCTCACCGAGGACGAGGGCGACGGCTGCTTCTACCGCTTCGTGCCGGACAGTTGGGGCGACCTGTCCGCCGGCACCCTCCAGGTGCTCACCGCCGGGCCGGGCACCAGCGGCACCTTCGACTGGGCCGACGTGCCCCGGCCGGACGCTCCGGTGGTGCGCACCCGCCACCAGGTCGGCGACGCCAAGCACTTCGACGGCGGCGAGGGCTGTCACTACGCCAACGACACCGTCTGGTTCACCACCAAGGGCGACAACCGCGTCTGGCGCCTCAACACGGCGGAGAGCACCTTCGAGCTGACCTACGACGCCGACCTCGTCGAGGAGGGCGACGCACCGCTGACCGGCGTCGACAACATCACCGGCTCCTCCTCCGGCGACCTCTTCGTCGCCGAGGACGGCGGCAACATGGAGATCTGCCTGCTCACCCCGGACGACGTGGTCGCACCCTTCCTGCGCATCGAGGGCCAGTCCGGCTCCGAGATCTGCGGTCCGGCCTTCTCCCCGGACGGCACCAGGCTCTACCTCTCCAGCCAGCGCGGCACCAGCGGCAGTTCCTCGGGCGGGCTGACGTACGAGATCACCGGCCCGTTCCGCGGCTGACCGGCGGGCGCCGCCCGCGCCGCGCACCGCACCCACCCGTCCCGGACCCGCCGAGCCATACGAGCCGTACCACCCGTACCACCGAAGACGGGCCGGCGGGCGCACCGCACATGCGCCCACCGACCCGCCTTCTGCAACCCGGGCCCACCGCCGACGTCGAGGGTCGGGGTGTCGGCAACGGTCCCGGAGGTATCACCGCACGGCGCGCACCGCGGCCCTCAGACCGCCCCGCGCGCCGCCGCCCGGCCGGCCTCCAGCCGTGCCACCGGGATCCGGAAGGGCGAGCACGAGACGTAGTCGAGACCGACCTCGTGGAAGAAGTGCACCGACTCGGGGTCGCCCCCGTGCTCGCCGCAGACCCCGAGCTTCAGATCGGGCCGGGTGGCCCGTCCGTCCGCCACGGCGTCCTTGACCAGCTTGCCGACGCCGTCCTTGTCGATGGTCTCGAACGGGGAGACCCCGAAGATCCCCTTCTCCAGGTAGGCGGTGAAGAAGCTCGCCTCCACGTCGTCCCGGCTGAAGCCCCAGACGGTCTGCGTCAGATCGTTGGTGCCGAAGGAGAAGAAGTCCGCCGACTCGGCGATCTGCCCCGCAGTCAGCGCGGCCCTGGGCAGCTCGATCATGGTGCCGAGAGTCAGCTTCAGGTCGACGCCGGCGGCCTTCTCGACCTCCGCGATGACCTGCTCCGCCTCGTCCCGCACGATCTCCAGCTCCTGCACGGTCCCGACCAGCGGAATCATGATCTCCGCACGCGGGTCGCCCTTGGCCGCCCTGCGCTCGGCCGCGGCCTCGGCGATCGCCCGCACCTGCATGGTGAACAGGCCCGGGATGACCAGGCCCAGCCGTACGCCCCGCAGACCCAGCATCGGGTTCTGCTCGTGCAGCCGGTGCACGGCCTGGAGCAGCCGCAGATCGTTCTCGTTGTGGTCCTTGCGCGACTCGGCCAGCGCCACCCGTACGGACAGCTCGGTGATGTCCGGCAGGAACTCGTGCAGCGGCGGGTCCAACAGCCGCACCGTGACCGGGAGTCCGTCCATCGCCTCGAAGAGCTCCTTGAAGTCGCCCTTCTGCAACGGCAGGAGCGCCGTCAGCGCCTCCTCCCGTTCCCGCTCGGCGTCGGCGAGGATCAACCGCTCGACCAGCTCGCGCCGTTCGCCGAGGAACATGTGCTCGGTGCGGCACAGCCCGATGCCCTGCGCGCCGAACCGGCGTGCGCGGGAGGCGTCCTCGGCGTTGTCGGCGTTGGCCCGCACCCGCAGCCGGCGGACCCGGTCGGAGTAGGCCATGATCCGGTGGACGGCCTGGACCAGCTCGTCGGCGTCCTCCGCCCCGGCGTGCACCCGGCCCTCGAAGAACTCCACCACCGGCGAGGGCACGACCGGCACCTCGCCGCGGTAGACCTTGCCGGTGGAGCCGTCGATCGAGACGACATCGCCCTCGTCGATCACCAGGCTGCCCCGCCCGTCGGCTCCGGGCACGGTCAACTGCCTGCGCTTGGTGTCGACTTCGAGGTCCTCCGCGCCGCAGACGCAGGTCTTGCCCATGCCCCGGGCGACCACGGCGGCGTGCGAGGTCTTGCCGCCCCGCGAGGTCAGGATGCCCTCGGCCGCGATCATCCCGTCCAGATCGTCGGGGTTGGTCTCCCGGCGGATCAGAATGACCTTCTCGCCCGAACGCGACCACTTGATCGCGGTGTAGGAGTCGAAGACCGCCTTGCCGACCGCGGCGCCCGGCGAGGCGGCGATGCCGCGCCCGATCTGCTCGGCCTCGGCGTCGAGGTCGAAGCGCGGGAACATCAGCTGGGCGAGCTGCGCGCCGTTGACGCGCTGGAGCGCCTCGGCCTCGTCGATCAGCCCCTGGTCCACCAGCTGGGTCGCGATCCGGAACGCGGCTGCCGCGGTCCGCTTGCCCACCCGGGTCTGGAGCATCCACAGCTTGCCGCGCTCGATGGTGAACTCGATGTCGCACAAGTCCTTGTAGTGCGTTTCGAGCGTCTCCATGATCTGCATCAGCTCGTCGTAGGACTTCTTGTCGAGCCCTTCGAGCTCGGCGAGCGCCACGGTGTTGCGGATGCCCGCGACGACGTCCTCGCCCTGCGCGTTCTGCAGGTAGTCGCCGTACACGCCCTGCTGGCCGCTGGCCGGGTCGCGGGTGAAGGCGACGCCGGTGCCGGAGTCCGGGCCGAGGTTGCCGAAGACCATCGAGCAGACGTTGACGGCCGTGCCGAGGTCGTGCGGGATGCGCTCCTGGCGCCGGTAGAGCTTGGCGCGGTCGCCGTTCCACGAGTCGAAGACCGCGCGGATCGCCAGGTCCATCTGCTCGCGGGCGTCCTGGGGGAAGTCGCGGCCGGTCTCCCGGGAGACGATGCTCTTGAACTCCTCGACCAGGGACCGCAGATCGGCGGCGTCCAGCTCGACGTCCGTGACCACGCCCTTGGCCTTCTTGGACTCCTCCAGGGACTCCTCGAAGAGCTCGCCGTCGACGCCGAGCACGGTCTTGCCGAACATCTGGATCAGTCGCCGGTAGGAGTCCCAGGCGAACCGCTCGTCGCCGGCCTGCGCGGCCAGTCCCACCACGGACTCGTCGGAGAGTCCGATGTTGAGGACGGTGTCCATCATGCCCGGCATCGAGAACTTCGCCCCGGACCGCACCGAGACCAGCAACGGGTCGTCGGCCTGGCCGAGTTGCTTGCCCATCCGGCGCTCCAGGGCGTCGAGATGGGCACCGACCTCCTCGCGCAGAGCGGCGGGCTCCGTGCCGGAGTCGAGGTAGACCTTGCATGCCTCGGTCGTGATGGTGAAACCCGGGGGCACGGGGAGGCCGAGATTGGTCATCTCGGCGAGGTTGGCTCCCTTCCCGCCGAGGAGGCCCTTCAGCTCCTTGTTGCCCTCCGTGAAGGCGTACACGAACTTCGATGCGTTCGCGGTTACGTGTGGATCTTTGTTTTCCGACACGGGACTCGTCTCCTCGTGGACGGCTGCCCTGACGGCGGGGAGCGTACCCAGATCGAAGGCTGGTGAGCACGGACAGCCGCACGTCAGCTGGTCTGAACCACCCGTCCGCCAGGACATCGAAAGCAAAGGCTCGTTCAAGTCGCCATCGCGGGTGTTTTCAGTTCTTGAATCCACCACTGCGGAACGTCACTTGAGCCGCCGCGAGCGAAGGCGCAGAGCAACTTCGATCTTCACTCCCCGGAGACAAACCACCTGGCACTCGGTGCCGCTCGTTGGAGAGCCATAACCCCCAGAGGAGCGCTCACCTGAGCGCATGCCTGATCAGTCGTGGCGAGAATCACCCCTTGACGGCCCTTCAGTCCCATCATCCGGACCCGATCCGCACGACAGAGCGACCGGAGGCCGACAACCGAGCGACAACCACCGACGCCGCCGGAACCCACCCCTGGCACGCAGTGCAGCGGCCACCTCCAGGGCGGCAGTCACTCTCCGTTGCCGGAGTCTCAGCCGCCGGAGGTGTCCAGCTCCGCGTCGGCGGCGACGGCCGTGCGCTCGTAGGGGTCTTTCAGCCAACCATCGGGCAGGACCACCCTGTTGCGCCCCGAAGTGCGTCCCCGCGGCCCGTCGGCACCGCTCGGCCACTGCTGGTCGAGGTCCAACTCGTCCAGCAGGGAGCGCAGTTCCTCCAGGGAACCCGACACCGCGAGCCTGCGGCGCATCTGCGATCCGACCGAGAACCCCTTGGTGTACCAGGCGACGTGCTTGCGGAAGTCGATCACTCCGCGGGCCTCGTCGCCCAACCACTCCCCCAGCAGCCGCGCGTGCCGCACCATGACGTCGGCGACCTCCCGCAGCGTCGGCCGCGCGTAACCGGCCTCGCCCCGACCGTCGAAGGCGGCCACCAGATCGCCGAAGAG
Source organism: Streptomyces sp. XM4193 (assembly GCF_023072595.1). Lineage (GTDB taxonomy): Bacteria > Actinomycetota > Actinomycetes > Streptomycetales > Streptomycetaceae > Streptomyces. The sequence goes on along the minus strand of NZ_JALLGK010000002.1, from coordinate 133,799 downwards.
CCACGGCCGCCCCAGGCAGCCCCGACCGACCACGACACCGTCGCAGCCGGTCTCGCGCATCATCCGCACGCCGTCGTCGGCGGACCAGATGTCGCCGTTGCCCAGGACCGGAATCTCCGGCACCGACTCCTTGAGCCGTGCGATGGCGTCCCAGTCCGCGGTGCCGCCGTAGTGCTGCGCCGCCGTACGACCGTGCAGGGCGATCGCGTCGACGCCCTCCGCCACCGCGATGCGGCCGGCGTCCAGATAGGTCAGATGGTCGTCGTCGATGCCCTTGCGCATCTTCATCGTCACCGGCAGCCCGCCCGCTCCCGCCACCGCCTCCCGCAGGATGTCGCGCAGCAGATTGCGCTTGTACGGGAGCGCGGAGCCGCCGCCCTTGCGGGTCACCTTCGGCACCGGGCAGCCGAAGTTGAGGTCGATGTGGTCGGCCAGGTCCTCCTCCGCGATCATCCGCGCGGCCTTGCCGACGGTGGCCGGGTCGACGCCGTAGAGCTGGATGGAGCGAGGGCTCTCACCGGCGTCGAAGTGGACGAGTTGCATCGTCTTCTCGTTCCGCTCCACCAGCGCCCTGGTGGTGATCATCTCGCTGACGAACAGCCCCCTGCCGCCGCTGAACTCGCGGCACAGCGTACGGAACGGCGCGTTGGTGATCCCGGCCATCGGCGCGAGGACGACCGGCGGCGAAACGGTGTGCGGGCCGATGCTGAGCTGCTGCGACATGGGGTGTGAGTCCTGGGGTGCGGAAGAGGCGGCGTAGGCGGTCGAGGCCCGCGAAACGGGCCGACCTCCCATTGTCCCCCACCCGCCGACCGGCCCCGCCCGCCCGGGCGGCGACGCAGCGCCCGGCCCGGCGCGCTGCTCGGCCACGACTCAGCGGCGGCGCTTCTTGACCTCGTCCTTCGCGCAGTCACCACAGGTGCCGAAGATCTCCACCGTGTGCGCGACATCGACGAAACCGTGCTCGGAGGCGATGGAGTCCGCCCACTTCTCCACCGCCGGCCCTTCGACCTCGACGGCCCGACCGCAGCGGCGGCAGACCAGATGATGGTGGTGGTCGTCGGTGCTGCACCGCCGGTAGACCGACTCGCCCTCGTCGGTGCGCAGCACATCGACCTCGCCGGCGTCCGCGAGCGACTGCAGGGTGCGGTAGACCGTTGTCAGACCGACCGAATCGCCGCGGTGCTTGAGCATGTCGTGCAGTTCCTGCGCGCTGCGGAACTCCTCGACCTCGCTGAGCGCCGCGGACACCGCGGCACGCTGCTTGGTCGCACGGCCTCGGACGGGTGGACCTGCGGTCGCCACCATTGCCTCCTTCGGACACGTAACCCTGCGCTGAAGCTCGCCTGGACGCGCCATTGTGCCAGGTGCGCGGCGCTCGGCCGCCCCCGTCTCACGGCGCGCTGGGCGTGCTCCCGCTCGCCGTCTTCTCCAGCACGACGCCGTCGGCCGGCTCGGCGCTCTCCTGCCGGGCAGCGATCCTGGCGCGGCGTCTGGTCAACGGTACGGCTGCCAGCGTCACCAGCGCGAACACCGCGATGGCCAGCAGCACGATGCTCGCTCCCGGAGGCACGTCGGCGTGGTACGAGACCACCGTCCCGGAGAGCGCGACCGCCACGCCGACGCCGATCGAGGCCGCGAGTGTCGCCGCGAACCCGCGGGTGACCTGCTGGGCGGCGGCGACCGGGATCACCATCAGCGCACTGATCAGCAGCAGTCCCACGACCCGCATCGACACCGTCACGGTGACCGCCGCGGTGACGGCGAGCAGCAGGTTCAGCAGCCGCACCGGAAGGCCGGTGACACGGGCGAACTCCTCGTCCTGGCAGACCGCGAACAGCTGCCGTCGCAGCCCGAGGCAGACCGCGAGGACGAACATCGACAGGACCACGATCGCCCCGAGGTCCTCCACCGAGACGGTGGTGATGGAGCCGAAGAGGAAGGTGGTCAGCTTCGCGGTGGAACCGCCCGGCGCCATGTTGATGATCATCACGCCGCCGGCCATGCCGCCGTAGAAGAGCATCGCCAGCGCGATGTCGCCGCGCGCCTTGCCGTACCAGCGCACCAGCTCCATGGCGACGGCGCCGAGCGAGGAGACCAGTACGGCCGTCCACACCGGGTTGCTGCTCAGCAGGAAGCCGAGCGCCACACCGGTCAGTGCCACATGGCCGATTCCGTCGCCCATGATGGCCTGCCGGCGCTGCACCAGGTAGATGCCGACCGCGGGAGCGGCGACGCCCACCAGCAGCGCGGCCAGCAGCGCACGCTGCATGAACGGGTAGTCGAGGAGTTCGATCATGTCAGCAGGCCCGTCTCGATCTTGGGGGCCTCCGCGGCGCCCGGCAGCCGGCCCGCCGCGTCCAGCGGATGGCAGGCCAGGTCGTGCAGCTGCTCGGGGTGCTCGACCCGCTCCACGCGCCCCGAGCGCAGGACGACCGTGCGGTCGATCACCGGGGCGAGCGGGCCGAGTTCGTGCAAGACCAGCAGTACCGAGCTGCCCCTGGAGACCTCTTCGCTCAGCGCGTCGGCGAGGATCCGCTGGCTGGCGAGGTCGACGCCGGCCAACGGCTCGTCCATGATCAGGAGTTCGGGTTCGCCGGCGAGCGCACGGGCGATCAGCACCCGCTGGTGCTGGCCGCCGGAGAGCTCGTCGACGGAGTCGCCGGCGCGGTCCGCGAGGCCCACGAGGTCCAGCGCCCGGGCCACCGCGGTCCGGTCGGCCCGACCGAGCGGACGCAGTCCGCGCCGTGCGAGACGCCCCGCGGAGACGACCTCCCGCACCGTCGCGGGCACCCCGGCGGTGGCGGTCGAGCGCTGCGGTACGTAGCCGACCCTGCGCCACTGCCGGAAGCGGCGCAGCGGCTTGCCGAAGAGCTCCAACTCGCCGCCGGTCAGCGGCACCTGCCCGACCGCGGCACGCACCGTGGTCGACTTCCCGGAGCCGTTGGCCCCCAGGAGCGCGACGACCTCGCCGCCGGCCACCTCCAGGTCGATCCCGCGCAGCACGGGGCGGGCGCCGAGCGCGGCGCACACACCGCGCAGCGCCATCACCGGTTCACCGGTCGCACTCATCGCTGCCTCCTTGTCCGGGTCTCGCTTCTCCGGGTCTCGCTTCTCCGGCTCTCGCTTCTCCGGCTCTCGCGGCCCGTGGGGAGCCGGCTCATTCCGCGCCGAGCGCCTTCTGCAGCGCGGCGAGGTTGGCGCGCATGACCTCCAGGTAGTTCTTTCCCCTGGACTCCTTGGTGATCCCCTCGACGGGGTCGAGGACGTCCGTCTTCAGCTTCAGGTCGCCGGCGAGCGACTTGACCGTCCGGTCGCTGGCGATCTGCTCGAAGAAGACGGTGTTGACCTTCTCCGCGCGCACGATGCCGTGCAGCTCCTTCATCCGGGCCGGACTCGGCTCCGACTCGGGGTCCAGGCCCGCCACGGACTCCTCGTCCAGCCCGTAGCGGTCGGCGAGGTACCCGAAGGCGGAGTGGGTGGTGATGAAGGTGCTGGTGCTGGTCTTCTTCAGGCCGTCGCTGAACTCCTTGTCCAGAGTGCGGAGTTCCTTCGCGAGCGCGCTGGTGTTGTCGGCGTAGTCGTCGGCGTTGTCCGGGTCGGCCTCGGCCATGGCCTTGCCGACGCCCTCGGCCACCTCCGCGTACTTCACCGGGTCGAGCCAGAGGTGCGGGTCGAGCGGACCGTGGTCGTGGCCCTCGTGGCCGCCCTCGTCGCCGTGGTCGTGGTCCTCGTCGCCGTGGTCGTGGCCCTCGTGATCACCGTGGTCGTCGCCGTGATCGTGGTCGTGGTCGTCGCCGGACTCGGAGAGCTCGGTGTGCTCGGTCGCCTCGACGACGTGCTCCGCGCCGGACTGGTCTATCGCCTCGTCGACGGCGGGCTGCAGCCCCTTGAGGTAGACGATCATGCCGGCCTCGCTCAGCCGGCCCGTCTGCTTCGCGTTCAGCTCCAGGTCGTGGGGCTCGACACCGGGCTCGGTGAGCGTCTCGACGGAGACGTGGTCCCCGCCTATGCGCTCGGCGAGGAACTGCATCGGATAGAAGGAGGCGACCACGCTCATCCTGCCGTCCTCGGTCGTACCGCTGCCCCCCTCCCCGCAGGCGGCCAGGGAGAGGACGCCGAGAGCTGTTGCTCCGGCGACCGTGGCGGATATGAGAGGGCGGCGGCGAGCGTTCATGACAGTCATTTTCAGCGCAAATGGAAACGGTTGTCAACTTTGCCTGTCGGGCCACCCCTCCCCGGCGGACCGCCCCCGGACTACCCGACGGACCGCCCCCGGAACCGATTTGGTCCACGCCCCTCACACGCCGGTAATCTGGAGTATTCCGTCGTCGTACTGAAGAGAGCACCGTGGCCGCCGACAAGATCGACACCATCGTCAGCCTCAGCAAGCGCCGTGGCTTCGTCTACCCCTGCAGTGAGATCTACGGCGGCCAGCGCGCCGCCTGGGACTACGGTCCGCTGGGGGTGGAGCTGAAGGAGAACATCAAGCGCCAGTGGTGGCGCTCGATGGTCACCTCCCGCGAGGACGTGGTCGGCATCGACTCCTCGGTGATCCTGGCGTCCGAGGTCTGGCAGGCATCCGGGCACGTCGCCACGTTCACCGATCCGCTCACCGAGTGCACCTCCTGCCACAAGCGGTTCCGCGCGGACCACCTGGAGGAGGCGTACGAGGCCAAGCACGGCCGTCTCCCGGAGAACGGCCTGGCCGAGATCAACTGCCCGCACTGCGGCAACAAGGGCACCTTCACCGAGCCCAAGCAGTTCTCCGGCCTGCTGTCCACGCACCTCGGGCCGACCCAGGACTCCGGCGCCGTCGCCTACCTGCGTCCCGAGACCGCCCAGGGCATCTTCACCAACTTCGCCCAGGTGCAGCAGACTTCGCGCAAGAAGCCGCCGTTCGGCATCGCCCAGATGGGCAAGTCCTTCCGGAACGAGATCACTCCGGGCAACTTCATCTTCCGGACCCGCGAGTTCGAGCAGATGGAGATGGAGTTCTTCGTCAAGCCGGGCGAGGACGAGCAGTGGCACGAGTACTGGATGGAGCAGCGCTGGAACTGGTACCGCGACCTCGGTATCCAGGAGGCGAACATCCGCTGGTACGAGCACCCCAAGGAGAAGCTCTCCCACTACTCCAAGCGCACCGCCGACATCGAGTACCGCTTCAGCTTCGGCGGCAGCGAGTGGGGCGAGCTCGAGGGCGTCGCCAACCGCACCGACTACGACCTCACCTCGCACTCCAAGGCGTCCGGCCACGACCTGGCCTACCTCGACCAGGAGGCCGGCGAGCGCTGGACCCCGTACGTCATCGAGCCGGCGGCCGGCGTCGGGCGCGCGATGCTGGCGTTCCTGCTGGACGCCTACATCGAGGACGAGGCGCCGAACGCCAAGGGCAAGCTGGAGAAGCGCACCGTGCTCCGCCTCGACCCGCGGCTCTCCCCGGTGAAGGTCGCCGTACTGCCGCTCTCCCGCAACGAGCGTCTGTCGCCGAAGGCTCGCGGGCTGGCCCAGGCGCTGCGCCGGCACTGGAACGTCGACTTCGACGACGCCGGCGCGATCGGCCGCCGCTACCGCCGCCAGGACGAGATCGGCACGCCGTTCTGCGTGACCGTCGACTTCGACACCCTGGACGACAACGCGGTCACCGTGCGCGAGCGCGACACCATGAAGCAGGAGCGCGTCTCGCTCGACCAGATCGAGGGCTACCTGGCCGGTCGTCTGATCGGCTGCTGAGCACCGGCCGTCCGGGCCGATCGAGAGCGGCCCGGACGGCAAGCCACGGCCAAGGGGCCGGTGCGGACCGCGAGTTCGGGTCCGCACCGGCCCCTTCGCCGTGCCCGAGGGCCGGCGGCTCAGCCGCTCAGCCGCGGGACTGCACCGACTGGGCCACCTCGTTGGGCACCGCACCCCCGAAGCGGCGGTCGCGCGAGGCGTACTCCACACAGGCGCGCCACAGATCGCGCCGGTCGAAGTCCGGCCAGAGCACGTCCTGGAAGACCATCTCGGCGTAAGCGGTCTGCCAGAGCAGGTAGTTGGAGGTCCGCCGCTCGCCGGAGGGCCGCACGAAGAGGTCGACGTCCGGCATGTCCGGGTAGTAGAGGTAGCGCGCGAAGGTCTTCTCGTCGACCTTGTCGGGGTTCAGTCGCCCCGCGCGCACATCGGCGGCGAGCGCCGCGGCGGCGTCGGCGATCTCCGCGCGACCGCCGTAGTTGACGCAGAAGTACAGCGTCATCCCGGTGTTGTGCTTGGTCTGCTCCTGTGCCACCTGGAGCTCCTTGACCACGGACTTCCAGAGCCTGGGCATCCGGCCGACCCAGCGGATGCGGACGCCCATCGCGTCCATCTCGTCGCGACGGCGGCGGATGACGTCCCGGTTGAAGTTCATCAGGAAGCGCACCTCGTCCGGCGAGCGCTTCCAGTTCTCGGTGGAGAAGGCGTAGAGCGAGAGGTTCTTGACGCCCAGCTCCAGGCAGCCCTTGAGGACGTCGAGGACGACCGCCTCGCCCATCTTGTGGCCCTCGGTGCGAGCCAGCCCGCGTTCCTTGGCCCAGCGGCCGTTGCCGTCCATCACGATCGCCACGTGCTCCGGCACCAGCTCGGCGGGCAGCTCGGGCGGACGGGCACCCGAGGGGTGCGGTTCGGGGACGACGTAACCGTCCGTCGCGCCTTTCGAGGCGGTGGTTCCGCGACGGGCCATGCGGTTCATCAACTCCATTGAGTGAGGCGGGGGCACCGCACGGCGGCTGCCGGTCGGTGCGGTGGGAGGGAGAAGCCGAGACTAGCCGGTCAGCCGTTCTCGACGTACCGCAGGGAGCGCAGCCCCCGCTCCAGATGCCAGTGGAGGTAGGCCGAGACGAGCCCGCTGCCCTCGCGCACATGTCGGGGCTCGGCCGCGTCGGCGGCGGGCCAGTCGCCGGTCAGCAGGGCGCCCAGCAGCCGCACCGCCTCGGCGGAGGGGACGACGCTGCCCGGCACCCGGCACTGTGCGCACACCACACCGCCCGCGGCGACCGAGAAGAACCGGTTGGGCCCGGGCATCCCGCAGCGGGCGCAGGCGTCGAAGCTGGGCGCGTAGCCGCCGACGGCCAGCGAACGCAGCAGGAAGGCGTCCAGCACCAGCCCGGGGGCGTGCTCGCCGGCGGCGAGCGTGCGCAGCCCGCCGACCAGCAGCAGGTACTGCTGGACGTTCGGCTCGCCCTCCTGGTCGGTGAAGCGCTCCGCGGTCTCCAGCATCGCCGTACCGGCCGTGTACCGCGCGTAGTCGCTGACGATGCCGCGGCCGTACGGCGCGATGGTCTCGGTCTGGGTGCACAACGGCAGCCCGCGGCCCACCAGTTCGCTGCCCCGCGCGAAGAACTGCACGTCCACGTGGGAGAACGGCTCCAGCCGGGCGCCGAACTTCGACTTCGTGCGCCGCACCCCGCGCGCCACCGCACGCACCCGGCCGTGACCGCGGGTGAGCAGCGTGATGATGCGGTCGGCCTCGCCCAGCTTCTGGGTGCGCAGCACGATGCCGTCGTCGCGGTACAGGCTCATGCCGCCATTGTCCCGTGCCGCCGCCGGGCCCCTCGGCGAGCCCCTACGGCCGTCGGTCCACGGGGAGCTGTCTGCCCTCCTTGAGCACTCTGGCGACGACGGTCTGCTGGGCGTCGGTGAGCCGGGGGTCGGCGCAGTAGCGGGCGGTGCCCTCGGCCTCGATCTCGTAGTGGAAGCCGTCCGGCACCCCGATCGGGCGCTCCGCACGGCCCTCTGCGAGCGCGGTGCGGACCAGCGCGGCGAGTTCGCCCTCCTCGGTCTCCAGCTCCGCACGGCGTGCGATTCCGCCGAAGCCGCCGGTCCGCATGACTGAGATACGCATACCGGCCTCCTTCCCTCCGGGCGGCGGGCGACCCGTCCCCCGAGCGGCAGGAATTCCACGGTCTCGCATACTGATACGTACGCCGCGTCCCACCGGCCACTGGGCTACTCTGCCGACATCATGCGATTCGGGCTGCTTCTCCTTAGCCGCCGCGGCGAGGGCCTGTAGACACGGCCGACCCCCTCCCCGCGGAGTTCGGTGCTGCCGCCGTCGGCCGGTGACGCAACCTCCGCGACAGGAGCACCGCAGATGACCAGCGAGCCCGTGCACGGCCCCGTATCCCGCCGTACCCCGCTGACCGCGAGCACCACCCGCCAGCGCCCCTCCGGCATGCCGATCCACCGCTACACGCCGTACGAGGCCGTGGAGATCCCCGACCGCACCTGGCCGGACCGGCGCATCACCAAAGCGCCGCGCTGGCTGTCGACCGACCTGCGGGACGGCAACCAGGCCCTGATCGACCCCATGTCGCCCGCGCGCAAGCGCCGGATGTTCGATCTGCTGGTGCGGATGGGCTACAAGGAGATCGAGGTCGGCTTCCCCTCCTCCGGCCAGACCGACTTCGACTTCGTTCGCTCCATCATCGAAGAGGACGCGATCCCCGAGGACGTCACCATCTCGGTGCTCACCCAGGCCCGCGAGGAGCTGATCGAGCGGACGGTGGAGTCGATCGTCGGCGCCCACCGGGCCACGGTGCACCTGTACAACGCAACGGCCCCGACCTTCCGCCGGGTGGTTTTCCGCGGCAGCAGGGACGAGGTGCGGCAGATCGCGGTGGACGGCACCCGCCTGGTCACCGACTACGCGCAGAAGCTGCTGGACGACCGCACCGCCTTCGGCTACCAGTACAGCCCGGAGATCTTCACCGACACCGAGCTGGACTTCGCCCTGGAGGTCTGCGAGTCGGTGATGGACGTCTGGCAGCCCGAGGACGGCCGCGAGATCATCCTGAACCTGCCCGCCACCGTGGAACGTTCCACCCCCTCCACGCACGCGGACCGCTTCGAGTGGATGTCGCGCCGGCTGAGCAGGCGCGAGCACGTGTGCCTGTCGGTCCACCCGCACAACGACCGCGGCACCGCGGTGGCCGCCGCGGAGCTGGCGGTGATGGCGGGCGCGGACCGGGTCGAGGGCTGCCTCTTCGGCCAGGGCGAGCGCACCGGCAACGTCGACCTGCTGACGCTCGGGATGAACCTGTTCTCCCAGGGCGTCGACCCGGAGATCGACTTCTCGCAGATCGACGAGGTCCGCCGCACCGCCGAGTACTGCAACCAGATGGAGGTCCACCCGCGCCACCCCTACGCCGGCGACCTCGTCTACACCGCCTTCTCCGGCTCCCACCAGGACGCCATCAAGAAGGGCTTCGACGCCCTGCAGGCCGACGCGGAGAAGCAGGGCAGGCCGGTGGAGGACGTCACCTGGGAGGTGCCGTACCTGCCCATCGACCCGAAGGACGTGGGCCGCTCCTACGAGGCGGTCATCCGGGTCAACTCCCAGTCCGGCAAGGGCGGTGTGGCCTACGTGCTGAAGACCGAGCACAGCCTGGACCTGCCGCGGCGGATGCAGGTGGAGTTCTCCCGCACGATCCAGGCCCGCACCGACGCCGAGGGCGGCGAGGTGGACGCCGGCCAGATCTGGGAGATCTTCCGCGACGAGTACCTGCCCAACCCGGACAACCCCTGGGGCCGGATCACGCTGCGCTCCGCTCAGGCGGAGACCACCAGCGAGGGCCACGACACCCTCACGGTGGAGGCGGTGGTGGACGGCGCGGAGACCGTGCTCCAGGGCACCGGCAACGGCCCGATCTCCGCGTTCTTCAACGCCCTGGCCGGCAACGGCATCGACGTGCGGCTGCTGGACTACGTCGAGCACACCCTGAGCGAGGGCGCCAGCGCCCAGGCCGCCTCGTACATCGAGTGCGCCATAGACGGCCAGGTGCTGTGGGGTGTCGGCATCGACGCCAACACCACCCGCGCGTCGATCAAGGCGGTCGTCTCGGCCGTCAACCGCGCGAACCGGTGAGGTGAACGCGCTGAGCCGCGCCGAATGACAACGTCGCAGCTCACAGCCGATGCGGTGGCCCCGTTCCGTCGTCAACGACGGGCGGGGCCACCGCATTTGTGCGCCCACGGTGCTGACGCGCTCTCACGTCTGTGGTTAACATCACGTCGGCAATGGTGCCGGGCGTTACGGAGGTGCGGGCGTGAGCAGGGTGCGCGTGGCGGGAGTGCGTACAGCGTGGACGACCGTGGAGGACGGCGAGTTCTTCTGCCCTGCCTGCGGAGGCGATCGCAACTACGAACTCCGCACCGGGCGCCGGAGGTTGACCGTGCTGCGGGTGCCGCTGCTGCCCAGGGGCACGACCGGACCGACGGTGGTGTGCAGCTCCTGCGAGGGCCACTTCGAGCCGTCCGCGCTCCAGCAGCCCACCACCACACAGCTGGGTTCGCTGCTGCGGGACGCGGTGCACGCCGTGGCCCTCTCGGTGCTCGGCGCCGGCGGCGCGGGCTCGCGCACGGCGCGTGACGCGGCGGTCGGCTGGCTGCGGAACAGCGGCTTCGCCAGCTGCGACGAGGAGCAGCTGCTGACCCTCCTGGCCGCCCTGGACGCCGACCGGGCAGAGCCGGAGCACATCACCGAGCGCCGGGCCGCGCCGTACGCCACCGGGCTCACCAGCGAGCGGGAGCTGCGCGCCGTGCTGGCGCCGCTGGCACCGCATCTGGAGAGCGGCGGCCGGGAGGGCCTGCTGCTGGAGGGCGCGTGCATCGCGCTCGCCGACGGGCCGTACGAGGACGCGGAGTTGGCGGTGCTGGCCGTGGTCGGCGACGCGCTGCGGATTCCCGCCGAGGACGTCGACCGACTGCTCGCCGCCGCCCCCGAGCGAAGCTGAACCCGCCCCGGGGCCGCCGCCGGGCGCCCCCGGGCGTCCGGGGAGGGGCGCCGGCCTCTCGGAAGGGCGTCCCGGGATGGGCGCCGGCCTCTCAGAAGCCCAGGCGGCGCAGCTGCTTGGGGTCTCGCTGCCAGTCCTTGGCGACCTTCACATGGAGGTCGAGATAGACGGGCGTGCCGAGCAGCGCCTCGATGTGCTTGCGGGAGCGCGAACCCACCTCCTTGAGCCGGCTTCCCTTGGGGCCGATCACGATGCCCTTCTGGCTGGGCCGCTCGATGTAGAGATAGGCGTGGATGTCCAGCAGCGGCTTGTCCTGGGGACGGCCCTCCCGGGGCAGCATCTCTTCGACGACCACGGCGATGGAGTGCGGCAGCTCGTCGCGCACGCCCTCCAGCGCGGCCTCCCGGATCAGTTCGGCGACCATGACCTGCTCGGGCTCGTCGGTGAGGTCGCCGTCCGGGTAGAGCGGCGGGGACTCGGGCAGCAGCGGCACCAGGAGGTCGCCCAGCAGCTGGACCTGCTCTCCGTTGACCGCCGACACCGGCACGATCTCGGCCCACTCCACACCGACGTCGCGGCCCAGCTTGTCGACCGCGATGAGCTGCTCGGCCAGCGCCTTGGAGTCGACGAGGTCGGTCTTGGTGACCACCGCGATCTTCGGGGTGCGCTTCTTCAGCTTGGCCAGCTCGGCCGCGATGAACCGGTCGCCGGGCCCGATCTTCTGGTCGGCGGGCAGGCAGAAGCCGACCACGTCGACCTCCGCCCACGTGGTGCGGACCACGTCGTTGAGCCGCTCGCCCAGGAGCGTACGGGGCTTGTGCAGCCCGGGGGTGTCCACCAGAACGAGCTGGGCCTCCGGTCGGTGGACGATCCCGCGCACCGTGTGCCGGGTCGTTTGCGGACGGTTGGAGGTGATCGCGACCTTCGTCCCCACCAGTGCGTTGGTCAGGGTCGACTTTCCCGCGTTGGGACGGCCGACGAAACAGGCGAAGCCAGCGCGGTGCGGTGCTGTGGAGGAGGGAGCGCTCATGCCCTCATTCTCACCGATGTTCCGGACCGCTCCGACCGCCGCCCGTCGATCCGGCCCGCTCGCCGGAGCCGCACGGCGGTCGGGCCGGGGTCGGGCCGGGCAGGGCACTCGGACGGGCCGCAGGTCGGGCCGGGGTCGCGCGAGTTTCGGGCGGCGGCGCGAGCGGTCGAACCGCCGTCGGGGGTCGGCCGAAGAGGCGCGAAGTCAGCCGGCGGTGGGACGGGCGCAGTCAGTCGGCGGTGAGGCGGGCGCGCAGCTCGCCGTCCGTACCGGCCAGCAGCACCGGCGTACCGGCACCGCCCAGTTCGCCGACGGCCGCCAGGTCGGTCGCCGCCACCGCGTCCGCCTCGGAGACCACCGCGGCGGCCTCCAGCGAGGTCGCGCCGGAGGCGACGGCCATGGCGACCGCCGTCTGGAGCGCGCTCAGCGGCAGCGAGGCGAGCGCGACCGTGCCCGCCACGTACGTACGCCCGGTCTCGTCCCGGACCGCTGCCCCCTCCGGAACGGAGTTGCGGGCCCGGGCGCTGCGCGCCAGGGTGACGATCTTCCGGTCTTCCGGGTCCAGGTCCTGCGCGTCAGTCATGCCGACGAGGATACGGGTCGCCGTTGAGCCGGGTGACGTCCGGGAAGCTCCCGGTGGGCTCCGGGGTGCCGTCCGAGACGACCTCGTCCAGCTTGTCCACGGCCGTGCGCACCAGCGGTCCGATCCCGGTGGCGTCCTCGTCGTCCACGCCGGCCTGTGCCAGGTGCACGCCGGCCGCGCCGAGCCGTACCGAGACCACGTCGGCCAGCACCGTGGTCTCCTCGTCGCCCGGGCCCTCCCGCACGAAGCGCAGGGCGACGCTCTCGTCCCCGAGTTCGGGCATCCGCAGCCGCTCCGCCGTGTAGCCGACCCGGGTCCGGTCGTGCGACGGGCCCTCCTCGACCTCGAAGCTCTCGCACTCCTCGGCGGCCTCCCGGAACTCCTCCAGCGCCTTCTCGGCCGCCTCCGCGTTCTGCCAGCTGTGGGCTCTGGCGACGACGAACGGGCCGACCTCGGTGCGCGCGAAGCGGTTCTCGGCCCACTCGTCGGAGGGCTTGTCGAAGAGCGAACCGCACTGCCGCCCGTCCGGTTCGGGCACACCGATGCCGCGCTCCTCCGCCGCCTTCGCGGTGTCGGGGGCCCAGCCGGACGGCAGGTCGCCGATGTCCAGCAGCGCGAGTTCGAGGTCGTCCCGGCCCAGGCGCTCGGCCGCACCGAGTGCCGGGCTCCCGGTCTCCGCCGCTCGCCCCGGCCCGGTGTCCGCGACGGGCCCGACCGTCCCGCTGCCGCAGCCGGCGGCCAGCAGGCCGAGCGCGACGGCGGTGGCGAGAAGGGCTGCGTTGCGCGGCGTGGTGTTCATCCCCTCATGGGGCCACCGGGCGCCGGGCGGGGCTACCGCCGTGCGACTGCTCGGGTGAACCCGGCCCGCTTCGTCCCCCGCCGCTCCCGCAACGTCCCCGGCCGTTCACAGCACGGCTCTGCACGCGGGCGCGCCCCTGCTGTACGCGCGGCGCCCCGAGCGCACGTACGGGCGTACGGCCCTGCGGGGCGCTGCCCCCGGTGGCTCAGCTCTGCGGCTCGGGGTCCGGGACGGGGGTGGCCGGCTCCACCAGAACGCGGTCGATCTTGTTCCGGCGGCCGGCCGGGCTCTCGGCCGTGAGCCGGAGCGCCGCGAGGTCGGCACCGCGGTGCTCCTCGGCGAGCTCGACGGTGGCGGCCGCACCGGCCAGGGGCACCCTGCCCAGATGCTTGGCGAGCAGCCCGCCGACGGTCTCCACGTCCTCGTCGTCGAAGTCGTCCAGGCCGTAGAGCTCGCCCAGATCGCCGATGTCCAGCCGGGCGGTGACCCGGAAGCGGCCCTCCCCCAGCTCCTCGACGGGCGGCAGCTCGCGGTCGTACTCGTCGGTGATCTCGCCGACGATCTCCTCCAGGATGTCCTCGATCGTGACGATGCCGGCGGTGCCGCCGTACTCGTCGATCGCGACCGCGACGTGGGTGCGATCGCGCTGCATCTCGCGCAGCAGCTCACCGGCGTTCTTGGTGTCCGGCACGAACGCGGCGGGCCGCATCGCGGCCGTCACCGGGTCGCTCTCCGCCTCTCGGCTGATGTGCACCCGGCGCACCAGGTCCTTGAGGTAGACGACGCCGACCACGTCGTCCTCGCTCTCGCCGGTCACCGGGATGCGGGAGAACCCGGAACGCAGCGCCAGGGTGAGCGCCGCCCGCAGGGACTTGTGGCGCTCGACGGTGACCAGGTCCGTGCGCGGCACCATCACCTCGCGCACCAGGGTCTCGCCGAGCTCGAAGACGGAGTGCACCATCCGGCGCTCCTCGTCCTCGATCAGCGACTGCGACTGGGCGATGTCGACCATCGCGCGCAGCTCGGACTCGGAGGCGAACGGACCCTGGCGGAAGCCCTTTCCGGGCGTCAGCGCGTTGCCGAGCAGGATCAGCAGCCGGGGCACCGGGCCGAGCACCCGGGCCAGCGGCACCAGGACGTACGCCGCCGCGGTGGCGGTGGCGGTCGGGTGCTGGATGCCGATGGTGCGAGGCGAGACACCGACCGCGACGAACGACACCACCACCATCACCGCGATCGCCACCGCCAGCGCCTGCCAGGTCATGTCGAAGGCGCGCAGACAGGCGTAGGTGACCAGCACACCGGCCGCCATCTCGCTGGCGATGCGGATGAGCAGGGCCAGGTTGAGGTACCGGCCGGGGTCGGCGGCGACCTGGGCCAGCTTGGCCGCGCCGCGCCCGCCGTTGGCGGAGTCCTCGGAGTGGAAGCTGACCGCCCGGGTCAGCCCCGCCTCGGCGCAGGCGGCGAGCCAGGCCACCACCACGAGCAGCAGCGCGTACGCGAGGAACGGAAGCGTCATCTGCCCCTGCCCGTCAGGTGATGGTGGGCGCGGGCGACGGGCCCTCCAGCCCGCGCTCGGCGCGCCAGCCGTCCACGATGTCCTTCTGGAGGCCGAACATCTCGGTCTTCTCCGCGAGCTCCTCGTGGTCGTACCCCAGCAGGTGCAGCACCCCGTGCACGGTGAGCAGCTGGAGCTCCTCGTCCATGGAGTGCTGGGTGGGCGCCGCCTGCCCCTGGCTCGCGGCGACCTCGGGGCAGAGCACGATGTCGCCGAGCAGCCCGGACGGGGGCTCCTCGTCGTCCTTGACCGGCGGTCTGAGCTCGTCCATCGGGAAGGACATGACGTCGGTCGGGCCGGGGAGGTCCATCCACTGCAGATGGAGCTGCTCCATCGCCGAGGTGTCGACCACGATCACCGACAGCTCGGCCAGTGGGTGGATGCGCATCCGGGCCAGGGCGAAGCGGGCGATGTCGAGGATCGACTGCTCGTCGATCTCCTCGCCGGACTCGTTGTTGATGTCGATCGACATGGTGCGCGCGCTTACCTTCGCTTGCCGTTGCGGTCGTCGCGGCTCTCGCCGTTGCGCTCGCCGTTGCGGTCGTCGTAGCGCTCGTAGGCGTCGACGATACGGCCGACGAGCTTGTGGCGTACGACGTCGCTGCTGGTGAGCCGGGAGAAGTGGACGTCCTCCACGCCGTCCAGGATCTCCTGCACCTGGCGCAGCCCGCTCTTGCCGCCGCCGCCCGGCAGGTCGACCTGGGTGACGTCGCCGGTGATGACGATCTTGGACTCGAAGCCGAGCCGGGTCAGGAACATCTTCATCTGCTCGGGGCTGGTGTTCTGCGCCTCGTCGAGAATGATGAAGGCGTCGTTCAGCGTCCGGCCGCGCATGTACGCCAGCGGCGCCACCTCGATCGTCCCGGCCGCCATCAGTCGCGGGATGGAGTCCGGGTCGAGCATGTCGTGCAGGGCGTCGTAGAGCGGGCGCAGATAGGGGTCGATCTTCTCGTAGAGGGTGCCGGGCAGAAAGCCGAGGCGCTCTCCGGCCTCGACCGCCGGCCTGGTCAGAATGATGCGGTTGACCTGCTTGGACTGAAGCGCCTGAACCGCCTTGGCCATCGCCAGATAGGTCTTGCCGGTGCCGGCGGGGCCGATCCCGAAGACCACCGTGTGCCGGTCTATGGCGTCGACGTAGCGCTTCTGGTTCACCGTCTTGGGACGGATGGTGCGGCCACGGTTGGAGAGGATGTTCTGGGTGAGGACCTCCGCGGGGGTCTCCTTCTCGCCCCCGCCGCCGTCCGCCGTGCGGAGCATCGCGATGGAGCGCTCCACCGCGTCCTCCGTCATCGGCTGGCCGGTGCGCAGCACCAGCATCATCTCGTCGAAGAGCCGCTGGATCAGGGCGACTTCGCCCTTGTCCCCGGTCGCGCTGATCTCGTTGCCCCGCACGTGGATGTCGGTGCGCGGAAACGCCTGCTCGATGACTCGCAGGAGGGAGTCGCCCGAACCGAGCACCGTCACCATCGGGTGCTTCGCCGGAACGGTGAAGCGAGCACTTGCCTGGTCTGTGGATGTCTGCGTCATGGGCCGGCGCTGTGGCCTGCTCTTCCCTCTCTGTGGCGGTGACCGGGGCGGTTGGTCTCGCCCGGAGTACCAGAGTACGTCGGGGCGCCGACAACCCCGAGTGCTTTTCTGCCCGTTCACCGCACGCGCAACCGGCGCCCCTCGCGCACCACGGGGCACCGGAGGCGCGTACGACTCTCAGGGCTGCCGGAAGCCGACCGTGGGCAGGGCTCTGCGCAGCGGCCACGGCCGGTCGGTCCGCCGCAGCAGGTCCCACAGGAAGCCGTAGCGGCACTGCTCGGCCCGGGTGTCGGGCCCCATCCCGCAGGGGGTGTGCACCCGGCGGCACCAGTCGGCGATCTCCGCCCAGCCCGGCGCCGACAACGAGCCGCCGAACTCCTTCACCGAGAGCGCCGCCGCCAGCGAGGCGAACGCCAGCCGGTCGGACAGGGGCCAACCCGCGAGGGTGGCCGTCACGAAGCCCGCCGTGAACACGTCGCCGGCGCCCGTGGGGTCCAGCGCCTCCACCGCGACGCCCGGCACCTCGGCGGTCTCCCCGGTGCGCCCGTCCGCGGCGCACACGCCCTGGGCACCCATCGTGACGACGGCCAACGGCACGTGCTCGGCCAGCGCCCTCGCCGCTGCCTGCGGGGTGTCGCGGCCGGTGTAGCGCATCGCCTCGCCCGCGTTGGGCAGGAAGGCGTCGCAGTGTCGCAGGTCCGGCAGCCCGCCCAGGTCCCAGCGGCCGCTGTCGTCCCAGCCGACGTCGGCGAAGACCAGACTGCCCCGCTCGGCGGCCCGGCCGATCCAGGGCTGCTCGGCGCCCGGCAGCAGCGAGGCCACCGCGGCGAGCGAGGGCGGCGGCTCCACCACGGCCGCCTCCTCCAACGGCGCCTCGTGACCGTGGGTGACCATGGTGCGTTCGCCCTCGTAGGCCATCGAGACCGTCACCGGCGAGTGCCAGCCGGGCACGGTCCGGGAGAGCGAGAGGTCGACGCCCTCGCCCTCGCTCAGCGCCTCCCAGCAGTACGCCCCGTACACGTCGTCGCCGAACGCCGCGGCGAGGTGGGTGCGCAGACCGAGCCGGGCGAGCGCGGTGGCCATGTTGGCGACGCCGCCGGGGCTGGAGCCCATCCCGCGGGCCCAGCTCTCGGTGCCGCGCACGGGCGCGGAGTCGAGCCCGGTGAAGACGATGTCGAGGAAGACCGTGCCCGTGAGGTACACGTCGCAGCGCGGGTCCTCGTCGCTGCGGATCGGGGCGAGTGGGTCGTACATGGCCACAGTGTGCCGGATCGCTCCGGCCGGGCGTCGCGACGGCTCTGCACGTCCGCCGGAGGTCGCGCACCGCGCGCGGCAGGCGGGGACGGGCGGGGCGCGGCACGCAGGGCGTACGGGCCCGAAGTCCGGGGCCGGTGGACCCGAAGTCCGGGGCGGCGTACGGAGCCTGGGCGGGTGGGACCCGAAGTGCGGGGCGGGGCACGGGGCTTGGGCGGGCGTACGGAGCGTGGACGGGCGTGCGGAGCCCGGGTGGTCGTGCGGGTGCGGGCGGCGGCCGTGTGGGGCTGTCGGTCGCGGACGGTTGTCGGTGGGTCGCGGTACGGTCACCGACATGCGACTTTCCCTGCTCGGCGGCGGCGGGTTCCGCGTGCCGCTGGTGTACTCCGCGCTCGCCGAAGGCGGTCGGTCCGGCGGCCTGATCGACGAGTTGACGCTCCACGACACCGACCGGCGGCGGCTGGACGTCGTCGCCTCGGTCATCGACCAACTCCCGCCGGGGCCGCGGGTGCGCACCACCACCGACCTCGACGAGGCGCTGGCCGGCGCCGACTTCGTCTTCTCCGCGATCCGGGTGGGCGGCACCGAGGGCAGAGTCGGGGACGAGCGACTGCCGCTGGCCGAAGGGCTCCTGGGCCAGGAGACCGTGGGCCCGGGCGGCATCCTCTACGGGCTGCGCACGGTGCCGGTCGCACGCGCCGTGGCCGAGCGGGTCCGCGCGCTCGCACCGCGCGCCTGGGTCGTCAACTTCACCAACCCCGCGGGTCTGGTGACCGAGGCGATGGCCGAGGTGCTCGGCGACCGGGTCATCGGCATCTGCGACTCCCCCGTGGGCCTGGTGCGGCGCGCGGCCGCGGCGGCGGGTGTCCCCGCGGGCGAGGTCGGCTACGACTACCTGGGGCTCAATCACCTGGGCTGGCTGCGTTCGTTGCGCTGGCGGGGCGAGGAACTGCTGCCGGGGCTGCTGGCCTCCGACGAGGCGCTCGCCTCCTTCGAGGAGGGCCGGCTCTTCGGCGGCGAGCTGCTGCGTGCGCTGGGTTCGCTGCCCAACGAGTACCTGCACTACTACTACTTCGCCCGGGAGACCCTGGAGGCGGTGCGGACCGCTCAGGAGACCAGGGGCGAGTTCCTCCGGCGCCAGCAGGAGGAGTTCTTCGCCGGTGCGGCGGCGGACCCGCAGCGGGCGCTCGAGCTGTGGCAGCGGGTGCGCCGGGAGCGGGAGGAGACCTACCTCGCCGACTCCCGCGCGGCGGGCGGCGGTTGGGAGCGGGGGGCGAGCGATCTGGAGGGCGGCGGATACGAGCAGGTCGCGCTCTCCCTGATGCGGGCACTCGCCGGGGCCGACCCCTCGCCCGCTCCGCCCCGGCTGATTCTCAACGTCGCGGGGCGCGGGGCGATTCCGTCGCTGCCGGACGACGCCGTGGTCGAGACGGTCTGCGCGGTGGACACCGAAGGTGCGCATCCGCTGCCCGTGGCGCCGCTGGGCGGCGCGGAGCTGGGGCTGGTCGGCCAGGTGAAGGCGGCCGAGCGCGCGACCGTCGCGGCGGCACGCAGCGGCGAGTGGAACGCCGCGCTGCGTGCGCTGGTCGCCCACCCGCTGGTCGACTCCGCGGCGGCGGCCGGTCGGATGCTGCGCGCCGCGGGCTGGCAGGACGACAGCGGGGACGGCTCGTAGGCCGGCAGTCCGGATGCGTCCGGGTGCGTCCGGATGCGTCCGGTCCGCGGCGGGGCGGCCCCGGCCGTCCGCAGCGCCGAGCGGCACCCGCCGACCGCCGGAGAGCGTCGTATGCCGTGCCGGTGCCGGCCGCGGTGCCGCACCCGGTCCCGGCCCGCACCGTGCTGGTGCCGGGCCGCCGGTGTGCCGGTGTGCCGGTGCCGGGCCGCGGTCCGGAGGCGGGTTGCCGGTCCGTGTTGCCGGGGCTGCGGCCGGGTCAGCGCCCGCGCGGGGGGACCGGCACTCTCAACAGGTCCTCGGCGACGGTGATTTCGCCGGTGAAGCCGGCCCCCGCGGCCTGCTCGGCGAAGACCGTCGGATCGGTGTACCGCTGGGAGAAGTGGGTGAGCACCAGATGCCGCACCCCGCTCTCGGCCGCGACCCGGCCCGCCTGGCCCGCGGTGAGATGGCCGTGGTCGCGGGCCAGTTCATGGTCCTCGTCGGTGAAGGTGGATTCGATGACGAGCATGTCGCAGCCCTCGGCGAGCGCGTACACGCCGTCGCAGAGCCTGGTGTCCATGACGAAGGCGAACCGCTGCCCGCGCCGCGGCTCGCTCACCGACTCCAGGCTCACGCCGCGCAGTTCACCGGCGCGCTGGAGGAGGCCGATGTCCGGGCCGCGGATGCCGCGTTCGGCCAGCAGCCGGGGCAGCATCCGCCTGCTGTCCGGTTCGACGAGGCGGTAGCCGAAGGACTGCACCGGATGCGAGAGCTCCCGTGCCACCAGGGTGAACTCCGGTGTGCGCGCGAGCACCTGGCCGTCCTCGTGCACCGGTTCGACGACCAGGTGGACGGTCTCGCGGTAGGCGGTGGCGTAGCGCAGCCGGTCGAAGAAGCGCTGTCCGCTCGCCGGGAAGTGGGCGGTCACCGGGTGCGGGACCCGGTCGAGGTTGATGCGCTGGACGACCCCGGCCAGGCCCAGGCTGTGGTCACCGTGGAAGTGGGTGACGCAGAGCCTGTCGAGGTCGTGGGCGGCGACGCCGGCGCGCAGCATCTGCCGCTGGGACCCCTCGCCGGGGTCGAAGAGCAGTCCGTGACCGTCCCAGCGGAGCACGTACCCGTTGTGGTTGCGGTGCCTGGTCGGCACCTGGCTGGCCGTGCCCAGCACGATCAGTTCGCGCATCGCTCAGCCCGGGGGCCATTCGAGTCCGCGCCCGGCCAGCACATGGGCGTGCGCGTGGAAGACGGTCTGCCCGGCGGCGGCACCGGTGTTGAAGACGAGCCGGTAGGACTCGGCCTTCTCCTGTGCGGCGACCTCACCGACCTCGCGCAGGACGTCGGCGGCGAGCTCGGGCGCCCGGGCGGCCAGTTCGGCGGCGCTCGGGTGGTGGGCCTTGGGGATCACCAGCACATGGGTGGGCGCCTGCGGGTTGATGTCGCGAAAGGCGAGCGTCGTCTCGGTCTCGCGCACGACGGTCGCCGGCACCGCTCCCGCGACGATCTTGCAGAAAAGGCAGTCAGCCTGCGGTTCTCCAGCCATGGGCCGGATGCTACCCCCTGGACCGTACGCGGTGGGCTCAGGACCAGCGTCCGCTGCGGCCGAGCAGCAGTGCCGCGGCGGCGGTACCGGCGGTCGAGGTGCGCAGCACACTCGGGCCCAGCCTGTGGGGCCGCGCGCCCGACTCGGCGAAGAGCTCCAACTCCCGTTCGCTGACGCCGCCTTCGGGGCCGACGACCAGCACCACCGTCCCGGTGGCGGGCAGCGCGGCGGTGGCCAGCGGGGTGCTGCCCTCCTCGTGCAGCACGGCGGCCAGCTCGGCCTCCGCCAGCAGCGGCGCCAGCTCCGCGGTGGAGGCGAGCGCGCGCACCTCGGGGAACCTCCGCCGACGGGACTGCTTGCCCGCCTCCCTGGCCGTGGCGCGCCATTTGGCGAGGGACTTCTCCCCGCGCGGGCCCCTCCACTGGGTGACGCAGCGGGAGGCGGCCCAGGGCACGATGACGTCCACGCCCGTCTCGGTCATGGTCTCGACCGCGAGCTCGCCGCGGTCGCCCTTGGGCAGGGCCTGGACCACCACCAGCCGCGGGTCCCCCGGTGCCTCGTGGCTCAACCGCCCGAGGTTCACGTGCAGTTGGTCCTTGCCCTCGGCGGCCGCGACCACGCCCTCGGCCGAGGTGCCGGCGCCGTCGGTGAGCGTCACCGCCTCGCCGGCGCGCAACCGGCGCACCGAGACCGCGTGACGACCCTCGGCGCCCTCCAGCAGCAGCTCGCCCGCGGCGGCCCCGGCCTCCAGCGCCTGTGTGTCGACGACGAACAGCGGTGCGGTCATGACTCCTGTCCTCCCAGCAACTCGGCACGAGCCGCCTCGACTTCCTCGGCCAGCAGCGCCACCAGCTCGGCGGCCGGCAGCGTACGGGCCAGCCGGTGGCCCTGGCCCGCCCAGAGCGCCATGCCCTGGGCGTCGCCCGCTGCGGCGGCAGCCCTGCGGATGCCGGCCGTCAGATGGTGCACCTGCGGATAGGCGGCCGGCGCGTACGGGCCGTGCTCACGCATGAATCGGTTCACCAGACCGCGTGCCGGACGGCCGCTGAACGCCCTGGTCAGCTCGGTGCGGGCGAAGAGCGGATCAGTCAGCGACTGCTTGTGCAGCGGGTGCGCGCCCGACTCCGGGCACGGCAGGAAGGCCGTGCCGAGCTGCGCGGCGGCGGCACCGGCCGCAAGCGCGGCGGCGATCTGCCCGCCGCGCATCAGCCCGCCCGCCGCGACCAGCGGAAGCGGCACGCTCTCGTGCACCTGCCCGATCAGCGCGAGGAGCCCGACCCCGGCTCCGTCGGCGTACGGGTCGTCGTGGTGGGTGCTCTGGTGACCGCCCGCCTCGATGCCCTGGACGCACAGCGCGTCCGCCCCGGCCCGCTGCGCCGCCCGCGCCTCGGCGACCGAGGTGACCGTGACGACGGTGAGCGTGCCCCGCTCGGACAGGCTGCGCAGCGTCCGCGCGGAGGGGCAGCCGAAGGCGAACGACACCACCGGCACCGGGTGTTCGCGCAGCACCGCGAGCTTGCCGTCGTACGCGTCGTCGGTGCCCTGCTCCGGGTCGCCGAGCGCGGTGTCGTACCAGCGCGCCTCCCCGGCCAGCTGCGCCCGGTACACCTCGACCGCGGCCGGTGTCTCACCGCCGTGCTCGGAGGGGTGGGGCGAGGCGGGCGGCACGAAGACGTTCACTCCGAACGGCCGCCGGGTCAGCCTGCGCACCGCCCGGATCTGCTCGTACATCGCCTCGGGCGTCTTGTAACCGGCGGCGAGGAAGCCCAGACCACCGGCCCCGCTCACCGCGGCGGCGAGCTCGGGAGTGGCCGCGCCGCCGGCCATCGGCGCCTGGACGACCGGGAGTCGGAGCAGTGCGCGCAGTGAACGGGGGCCGGGGCTCGCGGAGTTGCCGGACTGCTCGGCACTCGGAGCGCTCGCGGATCCCCCGGGAGCCGGCTCCTCGGGAAGTGCAGCGGACATGACCACATCCTGTCACGCGGCGCACACACAGCAGTCGGCGGTACGCACGGAGTGTGCGCACCGCCGACTGCTGAGAAGTGCTGACCGGGCCCCAGGACCGCTCGGCGCGGAGCCCCCGGACCGCTCGGCGCGGGGGCGGGGAGCCGGCCGGGATCAACGGCCGTTGAAGGCGTCCTTCAGACGGGAGAACAGGCCCTGCTGCCCGGGCTGGAACTGCCCGGTGGGCCGCTCCTCGCCGCGCAGCGCCGCGAGCCGGCGGAGCAGGTCCTCCTGCTCCGCGTCGAGCTTGCCGGGCGTCTGGACCTCGACGTGGACGATCAGGTCGCCGCGCCCGCTGCCGCGCAGATGTGTGACGCCTCTGCCGTGCAGCGGAATCGACTGGCCGGACTGTGTGCCCGGGCGCACATCGATGTCCTCGACGCCGTCCAACGTCTCCAGCGGACATTTGGTGCCCAGCGCCGCGGCCGTCATCGGGATCGTCACGGTGCAGTGCAGATCGTCGCCCCGCCGCTGGAAGACCGCGTGCGGATTCTCGTGGATCTCCACGTAGAGGTCGCCCGCCGGGCCGCCGCCGGGGCCGACCTCGCCCTCGCCCGCGAGGGCGATGCGGGTGCCGTTGTCCACGCCGGCGGGGATCTTCACCGTCAGGCTGCGGCGCGAACGGATCCGGCCGTCGCCCGCGCACTCCTGGCAGGGGGTCGGTACGACCGTGCCGAAGCCCTGGCACTGCGGGCACGGCCGGGAGGTCATGACCTGGCCGAGGAAGGAACGGGTGACCTGGGAGACCTCACCGCGACCGCGGCACATGTCGCAGGTCTGCGCCGAGGTGCCCGGCGCCGCCCCCTCGCCGCTGCAGGTGCCGCACACCGTGGCGGTGTCCACCTGGATCTCCTTGGTGGTGCCGAACGCGGCCTCCTCCAGATCAATGTCCAGGCGGATCATCGCGTCCTGGCCGCGCCGGGTGCGCGAGCGGGGCCCGCGCTGGGAGGCCTGGCCGAAGAAGGCGTCCATGATGTCGGAGAAGTTGCCGAAGCCGCCCCCTCCGAAGCCCGCGGCGCCGCCGCCGTTGGGGTCGCCGCCGAGGTCGTAGACCTGCTTCTTCTGCGGATCGGACAACACCTCGTACGCGGTGTTGATCTCCTTGAACCGCTCCTGCGTCTTCGGGTCCGGGTTCACGTCGGGGTGCAGCTCGCGCGCGAGGCGGCGGAAGGCCTTCTTGATCTCCTCCGCCGAGGCGTCGCGCTGAACACCGAGGACCGCGTAGTAGTCCGTCGCCACTTATGACTCCGCGAGGATCTGTCCGACGTAACGTGCCACTGCGCGTACCGCTCCCATCGTTCCCGGATAGTCCATGCGGGTCGGTCCGACCACGCCGAGCTTGGCTACTGCCTCACCGCCGGAACCGTAACCGACGGAGACGACTGAGGTGGAACTGAGGCCTTCGTGAGCATTCTCATGACCGATGCGCACCGTCATGCCCGAATCATGCGATTCGCCCAACAACTTGAGCAGAACGACCTGCTCCTCCAGGGCTTCGAGCACCGGACCGATCGTCAGCGGGAAATCGTGCCCGAAGCGGGTGAGGTTGGAGGTGCCGCCGATCATCAGCCGCTCCTCGGTCTCCTCGACCAGGGTCTCCAGCAGCGCCGACAGCACCGCCGAGACCGCTCCGCGATCCTCGACCTCGAAGGATTCGGGCAGGTCCTGCACCAACCGCGGCACATCCGCGAACCGCTGGGTGACCACCCGGCTGTTCAGCCGGGCGCGCAGATCGGCGACCGACTCCTCACCGATCGGGCTCGGGCAGTCCACCAGACGCTGCTCGACCCTGCCGGTGTCGGTGATCAGCACCAGCATCAGCCGGGCCGGCGCCATGGCGAGCAGCTCCACGTGCCGCACCGTGGAGCGCGTCAGCGAGGGGTACTGCACGACGGCGACCTGCCTGGTCAGCTGCGCCAGCAGCCGGACCGTACGGCCGACGACGTCGTCCAGATCGACCGCGCCGTCCAGGAAGTTCTGGATGGCGCGGCGCTCGGCGGAGCTGAGCGGCTTGACCCCGGCCAGCTTGTCGACGAAGAGCCGATAGCCCTTGTCCGTCGGCACCCGGCCCGCGCTGGTGTGCGGCTGGGCGATGAACCCGTCGTCCTCCAGCACGGCCATGTCGTTGCGCACCGTCGCCGGGGAGACGTTGAGGTTGTGCCGCTCGGTCAACGCCTTGGAGCCGACGGGCTCCTCCGTACCGACGTAGTCCTGGACGATCGCCCGGAGGACCTCCAGCCTGCGTTCGCTGAGCACTTCGGCGCACCTCCCGTCCCGGCCGCGATCGAACGTCACATTTCTGGCACTCTGTCCCGCTGAGTGCCAAGTCCCAGGCAAGTGTACGGCCGGGTACCACAGCCAGGGCAAGGGCGGACGCAAGAAGGTATCGCGGGAGCATCCCTCACACACGCTGCGACGACACCCCGGGCACGCTGCGCCCCACACGTGGCCTTCGCAGCGCCGCCGCCGACACCCTGGCCGGGCGCCACCGGCGGGCGCGACTCCCGGGCCGCCGAATCCGGCCGCCGAATCGGGCCGCCGAATCCGGGGCCGGTGCCGGGAGCCTCCGGCGTGTGATCCCCGTCGGAGGCTCTAACGTCGGGGCATGAGCCAGGACTGGGAAGAGTTGGCCCCCGGCGTGCTGCGTCGGCGGATGCCGGGTTGGGACGAGACCGTCGGCGCGGTCGTCGGCAGCGAGACGACCCTCGTCGTGGACACCGGGCCCGGGCTCCCGGCGGGCGCCGAGATCCGCCGCGACCTGGAGGAACGCTCCACGAGTCCGGTCGGTTTCGTCGCTCTCACCCACCCGCACTTCGACCATGTGCTCGGCACCGCCGCGTTCTCCGGGGTGCGGGTCTACGCCGCGGTCGGCGCCGGAGCGCTGCTGCGGCAGGGGGCGGACGGACTGCGGGCCGACGCCGTCCGGCACGGGGCCGACCCGCGCGAAGCGGCGGAGGCCGTGGACGTCCTGGTGGTGCCGCAGCACGAGGTGAGCGGCGAACAGGTTCTGCGGCTCGGCGGGCGGGAGGCGGTACTGGTCAACGTCGGCCCCGGGCACACCGCACACGATCTGGTGGTACTGGTGCCCGGCTCGCCCGATGTGGTGTTCTGCGGCGATCTGGTCGAGGAGTCCGGGCAGCCGCAGGCGGGCCCCGACGCCCACCCCCTGCGCTGGCCCGCCGCGCTCGACCGGCTGCTCGACCTCGGCGGCGAGCGAGCACGGTACGTACCCGGGCACGGAGCGGTGGTGGACGCCGCCTACGTACGGGCCCAACGGGACGAGCTGGCACGGCGGTTCGGTACCTGAGCCCGGCCGCCGGGACGTCGGCGCGGCACAATGAGCGGCATGCGCAGTTACAGCCCCGACCTCACTCCACCGTGGAAGCGGAAGAAGGCCGTTCCCGAGGTGCCCGCCGACATCGGCCTCGTGGTCGAGGACGCCGGCACCGGTTTCTGCGGGGCGGTGGTGCGCTGCGAGAAGACCGCGGGCGGGCCGACCGTCACCCTGGAGGACCGGTTCGGCAAGCACCGGGTCTTCCCGATGGACCCGGCCGCGTTCCTGCTGGACGGGGAGCCGGTCACGCTCGTACGGGCCCGTACCGCCGCACCCCGCGGGCCCCGGCTGACCGCTTCCGGCTCGATCGCCGTGCCGGACGCGAAGGCGCGGGTGGCGCGGGCGGGCCGGATCTACGTCGAGGGCCGCCACGACGCGGAGCTGGTCGAACGCGTCTGGGGCGACGATCTGCGCATCGAGGGCGTGGTGGTGGAGTACCTGGAGGGGGTTGACGATCTCCCGGCGATCGTCCAGGAGTTCGGGCCGACACCGGAGGCGAGGCTGGGTGTCCTGGTCGACCATCTGGTGCCGGGCTCCAAGGAGTCGCGGATCGCCGCCGCGGTCACCGACGAGAACGTGCTGATCGTCGGCCACCCCTTCGTGGACGTGTGGGAGGCGGTGAAGCCGGAGTCGGTCGGAATCCGGGCCTGGCCGGTCGTACCGCGCGGACAGGACTGGAAGACCGGGGTGTGCCGCTCGCTCGGGTGGCCGGAGAACACCGGCGCCGCCTGGCAGCGCATCCTCGGCTCCGTGCACAGCTTCCGGGATCTGCGCCCGGAGCTGCTCGGCGCGGTCGAGCACCTGATCGACCACGTCACCGTCGAGGGCGCCGACAGCCGCTGAGGCACCGCCTCGGGGGCCGTACGCATCCACCCGCCCGATGGCGGACAATGGCAACCATGCCCTCCGCACTGCCCGACGGCGAAGCCGTGCCCGAGGACGGTTCGCTGCCTGCCTCCGCCCTGCACGGCGCGGCCGACCGCCCCCTCGGCTTCTATCTCCATGTGCCCTACTGCGCCTCGCGCTGCGGCTACTGCGACTTCAACACCTACACGGCCACCGAGCTGCGGGGCAGCGGCGGAGTGCTGGCCTCGAGGGACAACTACGCGGGGACCCTCGTGGAGGAGGTGCGTCTGGCCCGCAAGGTGCTGGGCGGCGACGAGCGGCGGGTGGAGAGCGTCTTCGTCGGCGGCGGCACCCCCACGCTGCTCCCCGCGGCGGACCTGGGGCGGATGCTGGCCGCGGTCCGCGAGGAGTTCGGGCTGACCCGGGACGCGGAGATCACCACCGAGGCGAACCCGGAGTCGGTGGACCCGCGCTATCTGTCGGAGCTGCGGGAGGCCGGGTTCAACCGGATCTCCTTCGGCATGCAGAGCGCGCGCGAGCACGTCCTGCGGGTGCTGGACCGCGGCCACACTCCCGGGCGCCCCGAGGCGTGCGTGGCCGAGGCGCGCGCCGCGGGCTTCGAGCACGTCAACCTGGACCTGATCTACGGCACTCCGGGCGAGAGCGACGACGACTGGCGCGCCACTCTGGACGCCGCCCTCGGCGCGGGGCCGGACCACATCTCGGCGTACGCCCTCATCGTCGAGGAGGGCACCGGGCTCGCACGGCGCATCCGGCGCGGCGAGGTGCCGATGACCGACGACGACGTGCACGCCGACCGCTATCTGATCGCCGAGGAGGCGCTCTCCGCGGCCGGGTACCACTGGTACGAGGTCTCCAACTGGGCCACCACCGAGCGCGGACGCTGCCGGCACAACGAGCTGTACTGGACCGGCGCGGACTGGTGGGGTGCCGGGCCCGGCGCACACAGCCACGTCGGCGGGGTCCGCTGGTGGAACGTCAAGCACCCGGGCGCCTACGCCGCCGCCCTCGCGCGCGGCCACTCCCCCGGCGCGGGCCGCGAGCTGCTGAGCGCGGAGGACAGGCGGGTGGAGCGGATCCTCCTGGAGCTGCGGCTGGTGGCCGGCTGCCCGCTGGAGCTGCTCGCCCCCGCGGGCGCACGCGCCGCCCGTGAGGCGGTCGCCGGCGGCCTCCTGCGGGCGCCGGAGTACGAGGCGGGGTACGCCGCACTCACCCTGCGCGGACGGCTGTTGGCGGACGCCGTCGTACGGGACCTGGTCGACTGACGCGCCGCCCGACCCGGGAGCACCGGAGTTGGGGAGCACCGAGGTTGGGAGCGCCGAGGCTCGGGAGCACCGAGGTTGGGAGCGCCGGGCCTCAGGGGCGCGGCGCACGGTGCGCCTCCGTACGCGCGAGGGCGGTCGTGCCCTGCCCGTGCGCCCCGGGAACCACCGGAGACACTCGGGCCGGGCACGACCGCCGTAAACCGCGTCTGTCGGCGCCGGCCCGGATCGAGCCGGGCCGGACCGGACTGCGTCAGGCCTCGCGGGCGCCCGCGTACATCTCCTCCAGCAGATCCTTGAACTCCCGCTCCACCACAGGGCGCTTGAGCTTCAGGCTCGGCGTCAGATCGCCGTGCTCCACGTCCAGATCGCGCGGCAGCACCCGGAACTGCTTGATCGTCTGCCAGCGCTGCAGCCCGGAGTTGAGCTGCTCGACGTAGCCGCCGATCAGCTCGCGCACCTCCTCGGAGGCGAGCAGCTCCTCGTAGCTCCTGCCCTCCAGCCCGTTGCCGGCCGCCCACCCGGTGAGCGCGATCTCGTCGAGCGCGATCAGTGCGGTGCAGTAGTTGCGGTCCGCGCCGTGCACCACGATCGTCGACACGTACGGGCAGACGGCCTTGAACTGGCCCTCGATCTCGGCCGGCGCCACGTACTTGCCGCCCGAGGTCTTGAAGATGTCCTTCTTGCGGTCGGTGATCCGCAGATAGCCGTCGTCGGAGAGCTCGCCGATGTCACCGGTGTGGAACCAGCCGTCGGACTCCAGGACCTCGGCGGTCTTGTCGGGCAGGTTGTGGTAGCCCTGCATGACCCCGGGGCCGCGCAGCAGGATCTCGCCGTCCTCGGCGATCCGCACCTCGCAGCCGGGCAGCGGCTTGCCCACCGTGCCGGTGCGGTATGCCTCGCCCGGGTTCACGAAGCTCGCGGCGCTGGTCTCGGTCAGGCCGTAGCCCTCGAGGATGTGGATGCCGGCGCCCGCGAAGAAGTAGCCGATGTCCGGCGCCAGGGCCGCCGAACCGGAGATGCAGGCGCGCAGCCTGCCGCCGAAGGCCGCACGGAGCTTGCTGTAGACGAGCTTGTCGGCGACCGCGTGCTTGGCCTTGAGCCCAGCCGGGGCCGAGGCGACCCCGGTGCGACGGAAGTTGTCCTGGGTGACCTTGGCGTACTCGCGGGCGACCTCGGCCGCCCACTGGAAGATCTTGTACTTGGAGCCGCCACCGGCCTTCGCCTTGGAGGCGACACCGTTGTAGACCTTCTCGAAGATGCGCGGCACCGCGGCCATGTAGGTCGGCTGCACGACCGGCAGATTCTCGATGATCTTGTCGATACGGCCGTCGACCGCGGTGACATGGCCGACCTCCACCTGGCCCGCGGTCAGCACCTTGCCGAAGACGTGTGCGAGGGGCAGCCAGAGGTACTGGACGTCGTCCCTGGTCGCGAGTCCGGTCTCGGCGATGGCCTTGGCCATGTAGGACCAGCAGTCGTGCGGCAGGCGCACACCCTTGGGGCGACCGGTGGTGCCGGAGGTGTAGATCAGGGTCGCCAACTGGTCCGCGCGGATCGCGGAGATGGCGTCCTTGACCGCGTTCGGCTGCTTCTCCAGGTGGGCCCTGCCGCGCTCCATGAGCTGGTCCAGCGTGAGCACAAACCCCTCGGGCTCGCCGTCGAGGGCCTTCGCCTCGCCGTCGATGAGCACGATGTGGTGCAGCTGCGGAAGCTCCGAGCGGCGCTCGCGCACCTTGTCGAGCTGTGCGGCGTCCTCCGCGATCAGCACCCGGCTGTCGGAGTCGGCCAGGATGTAGGCCGTCTCCTCGGCGTTGGTGCTCGGGTAGACGGTCGTGGTGGCGGCTCCCGCGCACAGCACGCCGAGGTCGCTCAGGATCCAGTCGACCCTGGTGCTGGAGGCGATGGCCACCCGCTGCTCGGCCTCGACACCGAGGTCCATCAGACCTGCCGCGATGGCGAAGACCCGCTCCGCCGCCTCCGTCCAGGTGTAGGACTTCCAGGCGTCCGGGCCGCCGCCGTTCGCGGACGGCACGGGGTAACGGTAGGCCTCGGCCTGAGGTGTGGCCTCGATACGTTCAAGAAGAAGCACCGCCACGGAGGGCGGACGGTTTTCAAGCTGGGACTGCGTGTCGCTCACGACATCCTCCGGGGCCCGCTGCGTTGCTGGGGGGTGACTCACGAGTAACTCGGCGGGGATCAGAGTAAGCGCCGCAGCCGCGACATGTAAGGGGCTGCGACAGAGCCATTTTCCGAGCTCTTTGGAATTCACAGAGTAGTGGATCAACTACACAGCGCGCACAGGGGGATTGCGATCGCAACCCGGTGGGTGACGGGTCGTCGCGGCGCACCTCGTACGACGACCACCGACCGGCCGGTGTGCTGCGACCGGCGACCGGCACCCGAGGACCGGCGGCGCAACATTCGAAGCCGAGCAGACGACATGAGCACCGCCCCGGCCTCGACTCGAGCCGCGCGGACCCGAACAGTGCGCTCCGGCCGTGCACTTGAGCCCTGGCTCGGACCTGCAACCCCGACTCGGCCGTGCGCCCTGGCTCGGCCCTGCGCTCTCGCTCGGCCCTGCGGCCGGGCAGAGGCTCGCGCGGCCTACGGAAGCAGGACCGGGCCGGGGACAGGGCCGGTGAGGCGGGCCGGACACGACCGGCCCGCCAACTGCCCGACTACTTCTTTGGCTTGCTCTCCCCGGAGTCGTCACTGGACAGAGCGGCGATGAATGCCTCCTGCGGGACCTCCACCCGGCCCACGACCTTCATCCGCTTCTTGCCCTCCTTCTGCTTCTCCAGCAGCTTCCGCTTGCGGGAGATGTCACCGCCGTAGCACTTGGCGAGCACGTCCTTGCGGATAGCCCGCACCGTCTCGCGGGCGATGACCCGGGACCCGATCGCCGCCTGGATCGGCACCTCGAACTGCTGCCGGGGGATCAACTCCCGCAGCTTGGA
The DNA here is from genome assembly GCF_023072595.1 of Streptomyces sp. XM4193. Taxonomy (GTDB): domain Bacteria; phylum Actinomycetota; class Actinomycetes; order Streptomycetales; family Streptomycetaceae; genus Streptomyces. Next base: position 102,679 of record NZ_JALLGK010000002.1, on the reverse strand, counting down.
GGCCATGCGCACGCCGTACGCGTACGCCTTGTCCTTGTGCACGATCGCCGAGAAGGCGTCGACCTTGTCGCCGTGCAGCAGGATGTCGACCTTCACCAGCGCGGCCGACTGCTCGCCCGTCGGCTCGTAGTCCAGCGAGGCGTAGCCGCGGGTCTTGGACTTCAGGGCATCGAAGAAGTCGAAGACGATCTCGGCCAGCGGCAGGGTGTAGCGCAGCTCGACCCGGTCCTCGGAGAGGTAGTCCATCCCGAGCAGCGAGCCGCGGCGCGTCTGGCACAGCTCCATGATCGCGCCGATGAACTCGCTCGGCGCCAGCAGCGTCGCCCGCACCACCGGCTCGTGGACCTCGGCGATCTTGCCGGTGGGGAACTCGCTGGGGTTGGTGACGATCGGCTCCTCGCCGTCCTCCATCACCACGCGGTAGACCACGTTCGGCGCGGTGGCGATGAGCGCGAGACCGAACTCCCGCTCCAGCCGCTCCCGGATGACCTCCAGGTGCAGCAGGCCGAGGAAGCCCACGCGGAAACCGAAGCCCAGCGCCGCGGAGGTCTCCGGCTCGTACACCAGGGCCGCGTCGTTGAGCTGGAGCTTGTCCAGGGCGTCCCGCAGCTCCGGGTAGTCCGAACCGTCCAGCGGGTAGAGCCCCGAGAAGACCATCGGCTTGGGGTCCTTGTACCCGGGCAGCGCCTCGGTCGCCCCCTTGTGCAGGAGCGTGATCGTGTCACCGACCTTGGACTGCCGCACGTCCTTGACCCCGGTGATCAGGTAGCCGACCTCGCCGACCGCCAGACCGTCGGAAGGCGTCATCTCCGGGGAGTTGGCACCGATCTCCAGCAGTTCGTGCGTGGCACCGGTGGAGAGCATCTTGATGCGCTCGCGCTTGTTCAGCTTGCCGTCGACGACCTTCACGTACGTCACCACGCCCCGATAGGCGTCGTAGACCGAGTCGAAGATCATCGCGCGGGCGGGCGCTTCCTTGACGCCGACCGGCGCGGGAACGAGCTTGACCACCTCGTCGAGCAGCCGGTCCACCCCCTCGCCGGTCTTCGCCGAGACCTTCAGCACGTCCTCCACGTCGCAACCGATCAGATGTGCCAGCTCGGCGGCGAACTTCTCCGGCTGCGCCGCCGGCAGATCGATCTTGTTGAGGACCGGGATGATCGTGAGCTCGTTCTCCATCGCCAGGTACAGGTTGGCGAGGGTCTGGGCCTCGATGCCCTGGGCCGCGTCCACCAGCAGAATGCAGCCCTCACAGGCCGCCAGCGAACGGGAGACCTCATAGGTGAAGTCGACGTGGCCGGGGGTGTCGATCATGTTGAGGATGTGGGCGGTGCCCGCGTCCTCGCCCTCGGTGGGCGCCCACGGCATGCGCACCGCCTGGGACTTGATGGTGATACCGCGCTCGCGCTCGATGTCCATCCGGTCGAGGTACTGGGCACGCATCTGGCGCTGCTCGACGACTCCGGTCAGCTGGAGCATCCGGTCGGCGAGCGTCGACTTGCCGTGGTCGATGTGCGCGATGATGCAGAAGTTGCGGATCAGTGCCGGGTCCGTACGGCTCGGCTCGGGCACGTTCGATGGGGTCGCGGGCACGCGTGGTCCTGTCGGGGTATGGCTTCGAATCGCTACGTCCCCACCATGCTCCCACGAGAGCGGCCCCCGGCACTGATTGGGAGGGCCGGGGACGCTGCTGCTACGCTGAGCGACTGTGCCTTGTGGACACTGACGGCACCCGCTGTTTCAACACTGCGGGACGGCCGGGGTGGACACTCACCGATCGCCTTCGGCGGCCTTTTGGGGCCCGTTTCCGTCAGCTGCGATCTGTTGTGGCGATCGTCCACTTCTCTTGTTGTGGCAGTGATCCACCGGGCGCGGAATCAAGCATCTGTCGAACCTGAGAAGGCTCTTTCGTGGCGAACATCAAGTCCCAGCTCAAGCGCATCAAGACCAACGAGAAGGCGCGCCAGCGCAACAAGGCGGTCAAGTCCGAGCTCAAGACGGCCATCCGTCGCGTGCGCGAGGCCGTCGCCGCCGGCGACAACGAGAAGGCGACCGAGGCGGCCCGTACCGCTTCCCGCAAGCTCGACAAGGCCGCCAGCAAGGGTGTTCTGCACAAGAACAACGCTGCCAACAAGAAGTCGGCCATCGCGCAGAAGGTCGCTTCCCTCCAGAAGTGACCCGGGCCGGTGCGGCCCTGTCCGGCTGCCCCCTCTCGCTCCGCGCCCCAACTCCGGCGCGCGGCACCCGAGACGGAGAGGTGTGACGGACCCGTTCCGACCGGCGTGACGGCGCCCTCTACTGCCGTGCACCCGGGGAACTCGCACCAACCACCGCCGTACGCACCGTGTCGAGCCCTCTACCTCGACCGCGCACGGTGGCACACAACGTCGGCGCCCGACGGCCTCCGGTGACACCGGAAGTCCGAAGAGCGCCGCAGAAGATCGTGTTGTTCGCCACAGCACTGCTTGGGACGCCCCCGAGAGCCACGCGCTCACGGGGGCGTTTCGCTGCCCCCTGCCGGGCCGGGGGCGGGGTGCGTGCGTCGGCGGCGAACGTGGCGGTGAGCGGGCAGCGTCGGGCGGTCGTTGGACGGGTGGCCGGTCGGTGCGGCGAGGCGGGCGGGTGGGCGGTCGGGAGTCGCCGCAGGCGGGTGGGCGACGGGGCGCAGCCGGGCAGCTTCCGACCTCGGCACATGTGCGGACCGCGCACCGGCCGGCGGAATCCGGCCCGGGATGCGCGGTGCATGTCACGGGCGACGAGCTCCGATGGCGTGCGCACCGGTATCTTCTTCCCTATGTCCATACCGGGGGATCAGAGCAATCCGTACGCACACCCGCAGCAGCCGCAGCCCGGAGCGGGCGCACCACCGGGAGTTGGCGGGCAGCCGGGTGCCGGCGGGCCGGGAGCGACGAACCAGACCGGTGTGTACGGACCCGGCGGCACAGCCGGCGCCACCTCCGCGCCGGAGCTGACCGGCCAGTTTCCCGGACAGCAGACCACCGGCCACCCCGTACCGGGGGCGGCTGTTGGCCCCTCCCCCACGATGGGCGGCGGGTTCGTGCAGCCCGGAGGACCGACCGGCCCCGCGGGCACCGGTGGCCAGAAGGCGCGAGTGCCCGGCTGGGTCTGGGGAGTCGGCGGTGCCGTCATGGCCTCGGCGATCTGGGGCGCGGCGGTGATCGTCAACGGCGGCTTCCACTCGGAGCCCTCGGCCGACCTCGGCGGATACCACTTCCACCACGAGCTGTGCGAGGTCATGGACACCTCCGCCTTCACGGAGCACTACACATACGCGGAGGGAAGCGCCCAGGCCAGCAGGCACAGCGCCCAGAAGGCGCAGGACGTCAGTTCCTGCGGTCTCCAGTTCAAGCCCAGAGCCGAAGACGACTACGACGACGGGTACGACGACGGCTACGACGACTACAGGGCCCCGGACACGAGTCCTTATGTCCCCACCGTCTACGTGGACTTCAAGACGATCTGGCACAAGCAGACCGACCCCAGCACAGAGTTCGAGTCCGAGGTCAAGGGCGAGCACGACCTGCGCGACCGAGGCGACAAAGCCAAGTACGACATCGTCGAGATCGAGGAACTCGGCGAGGAGGCGTTCTACAGCACCGAGACCAGCGAAAAGGGCCCGCTGACCAGCGCCACACTCTCCATCCGCGACGGCTGGGTGACCGCGGAACTGCGCTGGTCCACCTTCCTCGACAGACGAGACGACGAGCACCTGGGCGCGGACGAGGTGAAGCAGATACTCCTCGACACCGCCAAGACCTCGCTGGCAGAGCTGCGCAAGCAGGAACCGGAGAACCAGTCGCCCGGCCCGGACGACTCCTCCGGACCGGACGAACCCGATTCGGACAACGGTGCGTCCGACCCGCCCAAGCGGGGCGACGGCGACATCTGACCCCGGACGTACGGCAGTTGCGTCTCGGGCTCAACGCCCTCACCAGAAGAATGGGGCCGCCACCCGCGGTTGGACGGCCCCACCAGTGAGCTGCTGCCGCAGAGCACCGCGCCGTTCCAGGAACGCGTAGTCGGGGCTCACGGACCTGAGAACAGACGAGTAGGCGCAGGTCGGGCAGGGAGCAATCGGGCATCGAAGCAATCGGGCATCGGCTCGGGCCGGCCCACCCCGCCGACCGGGCCCACCCCGCCGACCGGGCCCGCCCCGCCCCTCACGCACCGCGGATCAGCGGGAACGTGCAGCCCGTGCGATGGTGACGACGGCCTTCTCCAGCGCGTACGCCGGGTCGTAGCCACCGCCCTTGACCGCCGCATCCGCCTCGGCGACCGCCTGAAGTGCGTGCGCCACACCGTCCGCCGACCAACCGCGCATCTGTCTGCGCACTCGGTCGATCTTCCAGGGCGGCATACCCAGCTCGCGAGCCAGGTCACCCGGCCGCATCCCGCCGGGAGCCGAAGCCAACTTGCCGATGGACCGGACCCCTTGAGCGAGCGCGCTCGTCACCAGCACCGGAGCCACTCCGGTGGAGAGCGCCCAGCGCAGGGTTTCGAGCGCCTCGGCCGCCTGACCCTCGACCGCCTTGTCCGCAACCGCGAAGCTCGATGCCTCGGCGCGGCCCGTGTAGTAGCGCGCGACGACTCGCTCGTCGATCGCGCCCTCCACATCAGCGGTCAACTGCGCACAGGCCGAAGCCAGTTCACGAAGATCGCTGCCGATCGCGTCGACGAGTGCCTGGCAGGCCTCGCTTCCCACCGATCGTCCGAGCGCACGGAACTCGGCCCGCACGAAGGCCAGTCGGTCGGCCGGTTTGGTCATCTTCGCGCAGGCGATCTCCCGGGCGCCCACCTTGCGCGCGGCGTCCAGCAGCGCCTTGCCCTTCGCGCCACCGGCATGCAGCAGAACGAGCGTGATCTCCTCCGCCGGCGACGCGAGGTAGGCCTTGACCTCCTTCACCGTGTCCGCGCTCAGGTCCTGTGCCTGCCGGACCACCACGACCTTGTTCTCGGCGAAGAGCGAGGGACTCGTCAACTCCGCGAGCATTCCGGGCTGGAGCTCCCCGGGGCCGAGGTCGCGCACATCGGTGTCGGCGTCCGCGGCCCGAGCAGCCGCGACCACCTCTTGCACCGCCCGCTCGGCCAACAGCTCCTCCTGGCCCACCGCCAGGGTCACAGGGGCGAGCGGGTCGCCGGAAGCGGGCTTGCCCGCTGCGGATCTCGGGGTGTTCTCGATCTTGGGTGACATCGCCTCCCAGCATCCCACGAGGCACCGACACCGCTCCCCGGCCCGACCGGGCCACCTCGGCCGGGGCCGGGGGCCGGTACGGGCCGACGAGAGTCGGACCCGTGCGGACGTCTCAGCCCGCAGTCCGGGGCACGAACCCACCTGCCTCACAATGTCCGTATGAACGAACCCGCTCAGCACTCCGCGGAGGCCGACGCCCTGCCCGAGAACGACGCAGCGGGCAAGGAACGCTGGCAGGTGCTGGTGCTGCCCGACCGGGACAGTGCGGAAGAACTGGCCACCGAACTGGTCGAGGAGCACGGCATCGCCCAGGAGCCCCAGATCCTCAGGGAGGCTCTCGCGGGCGAGGACGACGCCGAGGACGCACAGTGGCTCGTGGTCCTCGACTCCGCCGCTTCCACGATCGATGTCCAGGCGCTGCAAGAGCTCGCCCACTCCTACGAGGGGTGGCTGGAGCGCGACTGACCGGCACGGCACGCCCGTACCCGGCCGGCATCCCTGCATCTCGCGAGGAACGCGGTTCCGCCGCCGCGACTCCACCTTCTCCGGGCCCTCCCGCCACCGTTGCAGGCTCCGGTGCCACCGCCTTTCCCGGCGCTGCGGCTTCCCCTCTCGCTCCGACCACCCGACGCCCGCCGGCTTCCGCGGGCACGCCCGCCTCCCGGAGCCGCGAGCGGAGATCGGCCGTGCACGTGACGTAGGACCTCGGGCTTACAGCCGTCGGCCGATGCGTCGGTGGCCCGTCGTCGCTTGACTGTGCGCCATGGCGAACGACGGGATGCCTCCGCGCGAGGCGAGCGAGCGCAAGCAGGACACTCTGCGACGTCTGCACCAGGACAAGGACGCATGGGTGGCCACGGCCTCGCCGCAGGGCGCACCGTGCATGGTGCCGCTGAGCTTCGTCCACCACCGGGGCGTGCTGCTGATGTGCACTCGTTACTCCACTCCCACTGCCCGCAACATCGGTGCGGGCAGCACGGCGACGATCGCGGTGGGCCCCACCCGCGACGTGGTTCTCATCAAGGCGGAGGCCGAACTTGTGCCGTCGACGGCGATGGGCGGGGAAGCAGGCGACACCTTCGCCGCGAAGCTGAACTGGGACCCCCGCAACAGACCGGCCTGGACTTTCCTGCGCTTCACGCCCCACACGCTGCTCGCGTGGCGGGAGGAGAACGAACTGGCCGACCGCCTCCTGATGAGCGACGGCGACTGGCTCGTCTGACGGCTTCCCGCACCTGCCGAGCCCACCGGGGTGCCTCGGCTGCCGGCCGTGATGCGGCCGGGTCCTCCGCTTTCGACGCCTCCGTCCCCGGCGTCCCGACACGGCGCGCCCGGACGCCGAACCGACCGGAACCGGTAGCCCTCGGCGAACCACCACGGCCAGGTCTCCGGCGGTGTCGGTACGCACCACATGTGCACCCTGCGACCGCAGCAGACGAAGCGTGGCGGGGGCAGGGTGCCCGTACCCGTTGTCCTGCCCGGCTGAGACCAGGGCGAGACGGGGTCGCAGGCGGCCCATCAACTCGGCGTCCTGATAGGCCGACCCGTGGTGCGCGACCTTCAGCACATCAACGCTGGGCAGCTCGGGATTCTCGCGCAACAGCCGCTGCTGGGCGAGGGGTTCGAGATCCCCCGGCAGGAATACGGACATCCCCCGCGTCTGTGCCAGAACCGCGATGCTCGCGTCGTTCGCGCCCAGGCCCGCGACCAGCGCAGGAGGCCAGAGCACCTGCCAACTCAACGGCCCGTGACGGCGACGCTCGCCCGGCCCGGGAACAGCCGTCGGCACCCCGGCCTCCCGTGCGACCCGCTCGACAAAGGCAGCCTGTCCCTCAGGCTCGCGCAGCGGCGAGGTCTGGATGAGGCCCACCGATCTGCCGCGCAACGCCCCGGGCAGGCCCGCCACATGATCTGCGTGGAAGTGGCTGAGAATCAGCAGCGGAATCCGGCGGACGTCGAGCCGCCGCAGACATTCGTCGATCGCCTCCGGCCGTTCGCCGACATCCACCACCACCGCGGAATCGGAACCCGTGGAGAGGACCAGAGCATCGCCCTGCCCCACATCGCACGCGACCACCCGCCACCCCGCGGGCGGCCAGCCGGTGAGAAATCTGTCCAGCGGTTGTGGACGCAGCACCGCGCACAGCAGTGTCAGCACGCAGAGAGCGGCCAGCCAGACCTGCCGCAGGGCGACGCGAACCACCAGCAGCACCAGCACCGTCACCGCGGCCAACAGGGCCGCTCCGGCCCAGCCGTCCGGCCAGCCGGTCTGCGCGCCCGGCAACGCCGCACCGGTGCGCGCCACTTGAGCAATCCACTGCGCCGGCCAGCCGGCCAGCCATCCGAAGCAGGCCGCGATTGGAAGGGAGATCGGCGCGATCGCCAACGCCAGGCAACCCAGGAGAGTCGCGGGAGCGAAGGCGATACCCGCCAGCAGGTTGCAGGGGACCGCGATCAGGCTCACGCGTGCGGCGAACACCACGACGACAGGAGCACAGACCGCCTGTGCGGCTGCCGTCACCGCCAGTGCCTCGGCAAGAGGCACCGGCAGTCCTCGTCGCTGCAGGGCGAGACTCCAGCCGGGAGCGAGGACCAGCAGTGCGCCCGTCGCCAGGACCGAGAGCAGGAAGCCGAAGGAACGTGCCAGCGCGGGATCGTAGAGGAGAAGCACCAGCACCGCCGCCGCCAGCGCGGGCAGAAGGGAGCGGCGCCGCCCGGTCGCGATGGCAACCAGGGTGATCGCCCCGCACACGGCCGCGCGCAGCACGCTTGGACCCGGGCGGCACACCACCACGAAGCACAGCAGCAACCCGCCCCCGAGCACAGCGGTGGTGCGCAACGGGACACCGAACCAGGCGGCCAGGCCACGGCGTTCGGCGCGCGAGGCGGTGCCTGGCGCTCCGATCAGCACCGCCAGCACGATCGAGACATGGGCACCGCTGACGACAATGACGTGGGTCATGTCCGTATCGCGCACGGCGTCCCAGAGGTCGGGAGGAATGCGCGAGTCGTCGCCCACGACGATTGCCGGGATCATCGCCCGCGCGTCGGTGGGTAGACCGTCGGTCGCTGCCAACAGACCCGCTCTCAGCTCGCCGGCCACCCGCTGTGCAAACGTCGGGCCACCCACCGTACGAGGGCTGCCGTCCGCGGTGACCCGCAGCACCGCGGCGACTTCCGCGCCGCGGTCGGGCAACGGAGGTGCGAGCCGGGCCCCCACTTCGACCCGCGTGGAGGGAAGCAGCTCCAACCAATCGTCGGCCTGTTCCGGGGGTGCGATCACCAGAACCGGGTTGCTGACCTCTGTCCTCTCGCCTGCCGCCGTACGCACCCAGCGCGCCTCTGCCGTCACCATGACCGGGGCGGGACCCCGCCCTGGCACCGCCCTCGCTCTGCGCGCATCACCGGTCAACTCCAACTCGGCGGTGACGTAGGCGTGTTGCTCGGCAAGCTGCGGCAGCGGTCCGTCCAGGGCGGCGGCGCGGTGCAGCGCAGCCACCGTGCCGCCGGCTGCGGCGCACAGCAGTGCCACCGCCACCGCGACCCATACTCCGCCGACCGGGGCGGCCCGCGAATCGCTGCCGGACCGTCGCATGCGGTGCCACCGGCCGACCACCGCGCTGACGGTGGCGGCAAGGCAGCAGCCGACCGCACCGAGGCCCACGGCGCCGGCGCTCAGCGCAGGAGCGAGTGCGGCACCCACCCATGCGCCGATCGCGGGCGGCAGCAGTCTGAGGTCGGCCGGCGACTCCGTGCGGGGCTGGGACGCGCCGAGCCGGTTACGGGAGTCGGCGTGGACCTCCGGGCGCGCCCGCGCCAGGCCCGCGACCGGCCCGCCCGTGAGCCGGGCCCCGACTTCCGACTCCTCAACCGCGCTCATTGAACGGACCGGTGTGCCGTCTCCTTCCTGTCGACGGCTCGGCGGCCGGGGATGTAGCTTTCGGCGGCTGCGACGTCGGCTGATCATCGGACGCGGGGTCGGATCGGGCCGGGTCATGGCCCGACCAGAGGACGCAGAGTCGCGTATCGATGGTCACCGATACCGCTCACCTGTCTGAGCTGCTCGACCGAGCTGAAGCCGCCCTGATTGGTGCGAAACTCGACGATCTGCTGAGCGAGCACGGGCCCGATGCCCGGCAGAGTCTCGAGCTGTTCCGCAGTGGCCGAGTTGAGACTCACCACTCCCCCGGCAGCCGGCGCCGACGGTGGTGACGGCCCACTGTCCCCACTGCCCGACGGCACTTGCTCACCCTGCTCGGCCACGACGATCTGCTCGCCGTCGGCCACAGGTCGTGCTCGGTTCAGGCCCTGCGCCGAAGCATCGGAGGTGACGCCGCCCGCGGCCCGCAGAGCGTCCTTGACACGTGATCCGGCGGGCAACCGATGCACTCCGGGCTTGCGCACCTCGCCGACGACGTCGACGAGCAGCGACTTGCCGGAAGCTCCCGTCCCGCCGCCCGCTGCGCCGTCGGAACCGGCGCTCGCGGTGGAGGGCGCCGGCGCGAGCGTGCTCGCTGCCTCGCCCGATTCCTCTTCCGCCGCCAGGCCCGGTGCGGCGATCGGCTCTGCCCTCCCGCTCCACAGGTGGTGCAGTGCGAGACCGATGGCCACGACCAGCACTACGGCCAGCGCCGCCAGCGCCTTGAGGTTGAGCCCGCACCGGGTGCGACACCACAGCGGGAGCCGCTCACGGAAGGCGGTCCGAAGACGCTCCGCCGGAGTCAACACGGGCTCTGGGACCATCGGTTGCGTGTCCGGCGGAGCGTCCGGCCGCTCGCGCCGTCCACGACCGTCACACCGACGAGCGGCGCCGGAGCCCTGCCCGCCGCCCCGCGGGCCGCCCGCTGCCACAACCGTTCGGGCGCCCCGGATCAAGACGGGCGCAGCTTCGGCCGCGGGCTCGTCTCCGGCAGCTTCGAGACGTGCCTGCACGGCACGGGCGGACGCCCACCGGCTGCGACGCACTGCAGCCCGAGCTTCCGCGATGGCCTCCGCCCTCGGGAGAATCCGGACTCCTCGCGTCGGGCCGGGCGAGGGCTGCAGCGCCGACGACGAGGAACGCACGATCACTCGGCACCCGCGAGACCCCGCGTGCAACATCGGCACGGCCCCCGGAGTGCGCGACCGCTCGCCCGAGCGGGCCGGCTTCCCGTGCGCCGGCGGTCCTGGCCGAGCGACCTCTGCGCCGCCGCGCACCGCTGTGTCGGCGCCGCCGGGCACCGTCGGGGTCTGGGCGAACAGAGCTGCGGCACGGGCCCTCGCCACGGCCTCGGCATCGCCGAGGCCGGCGGATCCGTCTCTCACCGCGGAAGTGCGCAGTACCCGCGGGCTCGAGGGCCTGCCACCGCTGTGACGCCGCTGAGCTCCCCTCTGTGCCCTCCGGGTACGGCCGGGTCCCGCCGAGTCCACCTGCGATCGAGAAGTCATGCGGCGGACGCTACGACGGATCCGCACATCCCGCTGATCTCACTCAAATCCTGTGGATAACTCGCAAGTTGTGCATAACTGCGTCACCCGTCCGACCTAAGACACCTCCAGCTTGGGCATACGGCGGACCACCTAGAGAGGCGTCAACCAACCAATCTGAGGAGCCCCGAAAGAGTGAGGGAGCGCCTGAGTCAGCTGCCCGGAAAAGCGCCCTCGAGCGGTCGTTCCCATGCCACTCCCAGTCGCCTCAGCTCCTGCTCAGCACGGGAGTCGGCGGTTCCGGAGACCTCAATGCGAGGAACCTCTAAGGCCCTCTCGATGGGAGATGAAGGCCCTTGCGCTCCCCCTCGACGAGAACAACCATGCGACGCAGACGACGACTTCACGGCGGACGACCTCGTCTGCTCCTCGCAACAGCCCTGCCGGCAAACGCCGTTCCCCTGCTGCGGCAGGTCCAACGCTTCGTCCCAGACCGCGCCGGCTACCGGCTTCGCGCACGGCACACTCACCGGCCCACTCACCGCGGAGCACCGCGGCTTCTGGAGCACTCATGCATCCACTCGTCCTGTCCCACGTCCAACCCATGACTGCCACACACATCAGCCCGTTCGACGACAGCACGCAGGGGCCGGCGGAACGCCGCACCGTCAGTGGCACTGAACACCCAGCACGGTCACTGCGCCGGAGTCACCACAGCTCCCAGCAGCCCGGGCCCGGTGTGGGCGCCGATGACGGCACCCACCTCACTCACATGCAGATTCACCAGATCACCGACCCGCTCACGCAGATTGTCGGCAAGAGCCTCGGCCCGCTCGGACGCGGCGAGATGGTGCACTGCGACCTCGACCGGCGCTTCCAGCGCAGCCGCTCTCGCCACGGTGAGCTCCTCGAGTCGCGCGATCGCCCTGCTGGCGGTGCGCACCTTCTCGAGCGGCTGGATACGCCCCTCCGTCAGCTCGAGCAGCGGCTTCACAGCGAGAGCCGACCCGAGCAGCGCCTGCGCAGTCCCGATCCGACCGCCGCGTCGCAGATAGTCCAGGGTGTCCACGTAGAAGAGCGCCGAGGTCCGCTCCGCACGTTGTCGAGCAGCGCGGACCACCGCGTCCAGGCCGCCCTCCTCCCGAGCGGTCCGGGCTGCGGCGAGGGCGCTGAATCCGAGTGCCATGGCGACCATCCCACTGTCCACCACCCTCACGGGCACCGGGGATCCGGCTGCGGCGAGCACTGCCGCGTCATAGGTGCCGGACACCTCGGCGGACAGATGCAGCGAGACGATGCCTTCTGCCCCCGCGTCGGCGGCCGCCCGATAGGCGGCGGCGAAAGCCTCGGGGCTCGGGCGTGATGTGGTCACCGGGCGGTGCTTCCTCAGCGCTTCGGCCAAGGAGGCAGCCGTGACGCCCTCGCCCTCCTCATGCGCCTCACCGTCCACCACCACCGTCAGGGGCACGGTGGTGATCTGCTCACTGAGCAACGCGGCAGGCGGCAGATACGCCGTGGAGTCAGTGATGATCGAGACAGGAGCGGACATGTGCCGGAGAGTACTGTGTGCGCCGCCTCAGCGGCAGGTCGGCCCCGGCTTCCGAGCAGGTCACGGGGCCAACAAAGCCTCTCAAGCGTCGGCTTCGCCCAAGTGGCGGCCCAACTCCGTTCTCCGGCACGGTACTTGGGTTCTCATCGCGCTGCGAGCTCAGCCGAGATCACGGCTGCGCTTGCGGCGGCCCAGGCCCGGCAGCTGGCTGCGCGCCTCCCAGAGGCCGCCGACATCCCACCGGGATGTTCTGGCCGTGGCGTCGGAGGCGCCGGTGTCGGAGTCCGAGGAAGCGCCGACAGCGGCCCGTCCCTGGGCGGCTGCAACCGGGCCGTCCCCGGAGGCGTCGCCGTCCGCGGCTTCGGAAGCGCCGGCCGCGCCCGAAGCGCTCGCACCGCTTGTGCCGGGTTGCTTGGACGATCCGGCGATCCTGCCGTCGGTGCCTGCTTCGGCAACGCCCGGGGGCGTCGCCGGAGCCCAGTGCCGCAGTGCACCGGACTCGATGTCGATCTGCTCGCGCAACGATGCGAGCCCGTCCGCGTCGTGGCGTCGTGCACGGTCCTGGGCGGCGAGGCGCAGCGAGTCCGCCGAGGACCTGATCTCCTGGGCCCGCTCCCGCACCTGCGGCAGTCGTGCAGCGATACGACGCCGATCGGGCTCGCGGTCCATGAGTCCGGCCAACTCCCGGTCCAGCACACGCGCGTGGTCGTGCAGCTGGTCGAGCAGCCCGAGGGCCTCCCGCAGTGAGGCGTCCTCCGCCGACCCTGCGGCAAGCTCACGCTTGGCCTGGTCCACCGAAGCCCGCAGCTCCAGCCGGAGGCGAGCGACCTGGCCGACCGGACCCGGCTGGGCAGCCTTGATCTTGATGGAGGTGTCGTCGATGCCGCGGCGGACCTGGCTGCTGGCGCGTTCCATTCCGCGGCTGACCGCTCTGGCCGCTCGCACCGCCGCGACGATCGCGAACGTCACGCAGAGCAGCATCAGTACGGTGAAGACGGCGGTGGCCACACCCATTCCGAACGCCCCTTACGAATCTCGGCCGCACACCTCGCAGCGGGCTGCTCGCTGCGCGGTGGGCACGGTCTCTGGTGACCACGCCTCGGGCCGGTCCTCCCAGAGTAAACGGCCCGGGAAGCGCTGCGGGGCGGCCCGATCCCCGAAGGAACCCGGACCGCCCCGTTCCGCACCCGTAGGGGCAGCGGAGCCCGGCGTCGCGCGAGATTCAGGCCGGCACGATGTTGACCAGCTTGGGCGCCTTGACGATCACCTTGCGGATGCCCCCACCACCGAGCGCCTCGACGACCGGCGGGGCAGCGAGCGCGAGAGCCTCGAGCTCCTGTTCCTCGATCGCCGGCGACACCTCCAGGCGCGCCTTGACCTTGCCCTTGATCTGAACCACGCAGGTCACGGCCTCGTCCACGACATACGCGGGGTCGGCCACCGGGAAGTCGCGCAGGGTGACGGAATCGTCGTGCCCGAGCTTGCGCCACAGCTCCTCGGCGATGTGCGGCGCCAGCGGCGCAAGCAGCAGTACCAGCCCCTCCGCGACCTCGCGCGGAACCTCCCGCACCTTGGTGACGTGGTTGTTCAGCTCAGTGATCTTGGCAATCGCAGTGTTGAACCGCAGATTGGTCAGGTCCTGACCGACGCCGTCGATCGCCTTGTGCAGAGCACGCAGGGTGTCCTCGCTCGGCGGACCTTCCGTGACGGACACCTCACCGCTCGCCTCGTCGACGACGTTCCGCCAGACCCGCTGGAGCAGCCGGTACTGGCCGATGACCGCCCGGGTGTCCCACGGGCGCGAGACATCGAGCGGCCCCATCGCCATCTCGTACAGGCGCAGAGTGTCCGCGCCGTAGTCGCGGCAGATCTCGTCCGGGGTCACGGCGTTCTTCAGGGACTTGCCCATCTTGCCGAGCTCACGCTTGACCGGCTTCCCGTCGTGGAAGTACCCGCCCTCGCGCTCCTCGACCTCGGCCGCGGGCACCGGGAAGCCACGGCTGTCCCGGTAGACGTAGGCCTGGATCATTCCCTGGTTGTAGAGCTTGTGGAACGGCTCGGCAGCAGAGACGTGGCCCAGGTCGTGCAGCACCTTGGACCAGAAGCGGGCGTACAGCAGGTGCAGCACGGCGTGCTCGCTGCCACCCACGTAGAGGTCGACTCCGCCCAGCGGCACGCCCTCGCGCGGCCCCATCCAGTACTGCTCGATCTCCGGGTCGACCAGCTGCCGGTCGTTGTGCGGGTCGAGGTAGCGCATCTCGTACCAGCAGGAACCTGCCCAGTTGGGCATGGTGTTGGTCTCGCGCCGGTACTTCTTCGGTCCGTCGCCCAGGTCCAGGGTGACATTGACCCAGTCCTCGTCCCGCGACAGCGGAGTCTCGGGGGACGTGTCCGCATCGTCGGGGTCGAACGTGCGGGGCGAGTAGTCGTCGACCTCGGGCAGAGTCAGGGGCAGCTGGGACTCCGGCAGCGAGTGGGCGATGCCTTCCTCGTCGTAGACGATCGGGAACGGCTCGCCCCAGTACCGCTGCCGGCTGAACAGCCAGTCGCGCAGCCGGTAGTTGACGGTGCCCTCGCCGATACCGTTCTCCGTCAGCCAGCGGTTCATCTCCGTCTTGGCTTCCGGCACGCTCAGGCCGTCCAGGGTCACGCCCTCGCCGGAGGAGTTGACGAGCTTCGCCTCGCCCGAGACGAAGGCCTCGTCCCAGGTCGAGGTGTCGGTGCTGCGGCCGTCTCCGGGTTCGACCACACAGCGCACGGGCAGTTCGAAGGCGCGGGCGAACGCGAAGTCGCGGTTGTCGTGGGCGGGTACGGCCATGATCGCGCCGGTGCCGTAGCCCATCAGCACATAGTCGGCGATGAAGACAGGGACCTGCTCACCGGTCACCGGGTTGGTGGCGTAGGCCCCGGTGAACACACCGGTCTTCTGCTTGGCGTCGGCCTGGCGCTCGACGTCGGACTTGGTCGCAGCCCGCTGCCGGTACTCGGCGACGGCGGCGGCGGGTTCGCCGTGACCGCCGGTCCACGCCTCGTGCGTCTGTTCCGGCCAGGCGGCCGGCACCAGCGAGTCCACCAGAGGATGCTCGGGGGCGAGCACCATGTAGGTGGCGCCGAAGAGGGTGTCCTGCCGTGTGGTGAAGACGGTGATCCCCTGGCCGTCGCCGACCGGGAAGTCCAGCCGCGCTCCCTCCGAGCGCCCGATCCAGTTCCGCTGCTGCAGCTTGATGGCCTCCGGCCAGTCCAGCGCGTCCAGGTCCCGGAGCAGGCGCTCCGCGTAAGCAGTGATGCGCATGTTCCACTGCCGGAGCTTGGCCTTGAAAACGGGGAAGTTGCCGCGTTCCGAGCGCCCCTCGGCGGTGACCTCCTCGTTCGCCAGCACGGTGCCCAGGCCCGGACACCAGTTGACCGGTGCGTCCGAGGCGTAGGCCAGCCGGTACTCGCCCAGCAGATCGGCACGTTCGGAGGCGTTCATCTCGCCCCAGGCCGCGGCTCCTTCGGGCGTCTCCCGCTCACCGGACTCGAACTCCGCGACGAGGGTGCTGATCGGCCGAGCCCGGTCCGCCCGCTCGTCGTACCAGGAGTTGAAGATCTGCACGAAGATCCACTGGGTCCAGCGGTAGTACTCCGGGTCGATCGTGGCGAAGCTGCGGCGCTTGTCGTGGCCCAACCCCAGCCTGCGCAGCTGGAGTTTCATGTTCTCCATGTTGGCCTCGGTGGAGATCCGAGGATGGGTGCCGGTCTGCACCGCGTACTGCTCGGCCGGCAGGCCGAAGGCGTCGAAGCCCAGGGTGTGCAGGACGTTGTAGCCGTTCATCCGCTGGAAGCGGGCGTAGACGTCCGTTGCGATGTACCCGAGCGGGTGGCCGACGTGCAGACCCGCGCCCGAGGGATACGGGAACATGTCCATCACGAACTGCCTCGGGCGCGCGGTGATTTCGGCCCGGTCGCCGCTCGCGGCGAGGTCGCCCGTCGGGTTGGGCGCCTCGTACGTGCCGTCCTTGTCCCAGAAGTCCTGCCAGCGTGCCTCGATCTCGGCGGCCAGAGCCGCGGTGTAGCGGTGCGGCGCCGCGTTCTCGGCAGGATTGGTGGTCTGGCTCATGTCCCTCAAAGCTCCATCAGTGGGTCTCTGCCTCCGGAAACGAAAAAACCCCTCGCACACGAGGGGTGGCCGCGCCGACTCCTGCCCGCTGTCCGGGGCAGGTACTCGTCAGCGCGGCTCGCTAAGCAGAAGGCGTACGGCACGCATGCGGTCAGGATAGCGCAGAGGCCAATCGCCCAGATAAGCACCGAGGGAGAGAAAACAAGAAGAGAGCCGTCTTGGTTGACGACTCTCATCTGCTGTGGAGCTAAGGAGAATTGAACTCCTGACCTCTTGCATGCCATGCAAGCGCTCTACCAACTGAGCTATAGCCCCGGGTTTGGTCCTCCGCGGGTTCTTCCCCCGCGGCGGCGAGGCCCACTTTACACGGACCACACCCGGCTTTGCCAAATCCGTTTCGGTCCAGCCGGATCAACCGGCATCAGGGTCGTGGACGGTCCGGATCGGAGGGCGAGAGCAGCGACGGGCGTTGATCGGCCGACTCGACGGTCACCGGCGCCGGTGACGACAGGAGGACGCGTCATGACCGGCTCCGAAGCGGGCGGCAACCGGTCCGGGATCGTTCGGATCAAGGCCTCCAGCGCGGGCCCACCGCCACCCCGACATCGACCCGGTCCCGACCCGAGCTTCAACATCTGCCGGGTGACGCAGCCCCTGCCTCTACGCCGTGACGAAGGAGTAGAACCGCTTGAGGGTGCAGTGCTCCTCCAGCAGTCGACCGTAGATCGGCTCGCCCTCCAGTTCGCGATACGTCTCGATCGGGTCGCCCTTTATGATCAGCGCTCGCGCGCACTCCACACACCAGTACTGGTAGCGGCTGTTGACCGGCTCCATGTCGCGGACGATCGGGGTGCCGCTTCCGCACCAGTCGCATTTCCTGCTGTGCGCGCCCATCTGCCCCTATCAGCTCCAGCTATGACGACAAGCCGTGCACACGTGCGTCGCCCCGCCGCCGTCCCCCAGCATCCGGGCCGAACCACGGGGCAGGCACCGCAGCACGGAACACTGTTGTGCCTGCACGGACATGTGCGGACGATTCCCTCCACCCGGGCCGGACGGCGCAAGCGGAGCCGGCGCATCGAACAGCCCGTGCGTCCGCACCGCGCACCCTCCCCTGCGTCGTCGCTCCACGAGAGATCCCGCCCCTGCGGTGCCACGATTCTGCCATGTCCGGCCGTGGTCAGGGAGACCGGCCAGGTGGTGAGCGCCACAGCGCGAGAGCCTTCCCGCGCTCTGTCCGGCGCGGCACAACGACCGCCCATATCTCCATTTGGCGGTTGAGTGTCGACGGGAACAGCAGCTCAGCGAGGCAACGCCGATGAGGGTTGCCTATCCTGCTTGGCAGACGCGCGCCACCGATACGACATCCTCATCCGGGAGTTGAGATGCCCCAGTCCTCCTCATCGACAGCCTCGTCCGCTGCGGCCGCCGTCACCACCGCCGACCTCTACGACGAGCACGGCGAAGCGCTGCAGTCCTGCGACACCCAGTTCCGCCAGTACGGCGGCCGGAGCAGCTTCGACGGGCCGATTTCGACCGTCCGCTGCTTCCAGGACAACGCGCTCCTGAAGGCAACCCTCGCCGAGCCCGGGGAGGGTCGGGTGCTCGTCGTGGACGGCGGCGCCTCGGTGCACACGGCGCTCATGGGCGATCTCATCGCCGCCTCGGCGGTCGCGAACGGCTGGGCCGGCGTCGTGATCAACGGTGCCGTGCGGGACACCGCGATCCTCGCGACCCTCGACCTGGGGGTGAAGGCACTCGGCTCGAACCCGCGCAAGAGTTCCAAGACTGGCGAGGGCGAGAGGGACGTCCCGGTGACCTTCGGCGGAACAACCTTCACCCCCGGCGCCCACCTTCACAGCGACAGCGACGGCGTAGTCGTCCTCGCCGACTGAGCTGCGCGGGCGGACCGCACAACCCCTCAGTGGCACATGCGGTCCGCCGGCCGGCAGTCGGCGGACCGCATGCAACCAGCGGAAGAACGCGGTCAATCGAGCCGTACGGCCACAGTGCCGAAAGTTGTGGACCGGCGACCGGGCCCTGCCACAGGCACAGGCACGAGTGCCGGCCGCCGTCAGCACGCGCCCCGGGGTTGCCGACCACCATCGCAGGACGGTCCGGGAATCGTCCTGCCGACCGTGTGACTGCTCCGTGGTCGTGTCGAGGGCGTGGATGTGGAGGTGGGGCTGGGCGATCCGATGGACGCCGAGTGGGAGCGGTCGCGGCCGTTCTTGCCGGTCAGCAACAGAAGTTGCGGCAGGTGGCAGGGTCACCGGCGGGGGCGGAATCACCGGCAGGTGACCGACCAGGATTCTGCGCCGAGTACGGACCGGCGTTCAGCGGCGTGAACTGCCCGAGCGGTTCGGGCCGTGGATGACGGGCCATGAACCCCACCGTCTGTGGTCGGCCGACGGACTTGCGCGTGACAGCACACGACGTCCCGCAGCCCGACAGCGGAACGCCTGCCGCAGTAGGTCCAGGCCGAGGCCCGACGCGGCCGGAGGCCGGACCGGGACATCTCACTCCACCGTCGTGCGGCGCATCAGCACGCCGCCGGTCCCCGTACCGAGCGTGCGGTGATCGGTGAACGGGCGACCATGCCCACCGTCGTTGGAAGGCGGCAGCGGACTGGGCTCGGCCCCTGGAAACCTGTACCGGAAATCGGTGAATGGGCGACAGCGCCCGCTCACCGGGCCCGTCCGGTCAGGTCGGTCAGGTCGGACGGATCGGTCAGGTCGATTCCCCAGGCTTCTCGCAGGAGATCGTGGCCGCTCCCGGTGACGTTCAGACCCCGCCCGGAGCTGTGCCGCACCACCCACCCGGCTTCGAGGAACCGTCTGCCGACTGCGGCACCCAGGGACCCGGCCAAGTGCGTCCGTCGTTCCGTCCAGTCCGGGCACGCCCGGGTGGTGGCGCGACGGGCCCGGATCGCACCGTCAACGTCGACCGACACTCCACGCAGCCCGTCAGCGCCGGCGTCGGTGAGGGTGAGCGACTCACGGTCGGCCAACCATCCCCGGCGTGTCCAGGCATCCGTCAGCGCGACGCCGAGCCGTCCGGCGATGTGGTCGTAGCAGAACCGCGCGGCGGCCAAGCGCTGCATCTGACGACTTCGTCGATACCCCGAGACAGGCATCGGCTCGGCGTGGACACCGAGCGCTTCCAGGGCGGCTGCGACCTGCGGGGCGGCGAGCGAGTAGTAGCGGCACCGCCCGCGCGCCTCGCACGTCACCAGACCGGCGTCCACGAGCACTGCCAGGTGCTCGGACGCGGTCGAGGCGCTCACTCCGGCGCTTCGGGCCAGCTCACCGGCCGGCCGTCTGGCGCCGTCCATGAGCAGGTTCAGGAACACCGAGCGCGCGGGCGCGGCAAGGGCTTTGCCCACGCTCGTGAAGTCCCGGTCCCTGCTCATGGTGGGGACGATACGACGATGACGCTTCGGCCGGTGCCGAAGCGTCCCGGATCTACGGTTCGATCATGAGCACACACGCCTACCGCACCCGTCTGCACTGGGACGGCTCCACCGCCGCCGGGGTCCGTGCCTACTCGCGCGACCACACCGCCGTCGCCCCGCCCGCCACCGGGCAGGTCGACCTGAGCGCGGACCCGGCCTTCCGCGGCAACCCTGACCGACTCAACCCGGAACAACTCGTGGTCATGGCCGCCTCGTCCTGCCAGATGCTGTCCTTCCTCGGCGCCGCAGCCCGCGCCGGAGTGGATGTCCTCGCCTACGACGACGAGGCCACGAGTCGGCTCGACCTGGCTGCCGAGCCCGCCCGGTTGGCTGCGATCCAGCTGCACGTGACCGTCAAGGTTGCCGCCGGGACGGACGAGACGAGGGTCCGAGAGCTGGCCGTGCGGGCCCACGACGAGTGCTACGTCGCCAACAGCCTGTCGGTCCCCGTCGAGGTCACCACCTCGGTGGCCTCGTGAGCGCCCGCCTGCAAGACCTCGAGGTCCACCTGCCGAACCGACCCGGCGCGCTGGCCGACCTCGGCCAAGCGCTCGGCAGCTCCGGGGTGAGCCTGGAGGGCGGTGGCATGTTCACCCATGACGGGCATGCCGTCGCGCACTACCTCGTCGACGACGGCCCGGTCGCCCTGGCCGTCGTCGCCGCAGCGGGGCTCGGCCCCGCCGTCGTGCGTGACGTCGCCATGACCCGGCTGGACCAGGAGACGCCCGGACAGCTCGGCGCGCTTGCCCGCGTGCTTGGTGACGCCGGTGTCAATGTCCTGGTCCAGTACAGCGATCACGCCGGAAATCTGGTCCTGCTCGTGCCGGACGAGCACACCGCCCTGTGCCGCGACGTCATCGAACGCTGGGAACAGGGCTGACCCGGCGGTTGGAAGACACGCGGCGTACGGCCACCCGGCTTCAACGACCCGCGGTACACGTGGCGCAGCATTGCCGAACGGGCGATCAAGCGGCTCAAACACACCGGAGCAGTGGCCGGCCGCTGCGCCGAATACGCCTCCACCTTCCTCGGAACCGCGGCCACCGCCCCTCGCCATCGGGCTCCGTGCACGATCGGCCGGACAAGTCCTGCACGGAATCAGCGATTTCCGCTCGCGATGGGGCGGGCCGCGAAAGCGAGCGGACGGCGTCAAGCGTCACAGAGACTGTGCATCCTGCTGCCAGGACTTCCGACACAGCAGTTGGACGCACACCCGAACCGGTTCACTTCTGCTCCAGGCTCCGCAGCCTCCGTTCGGGCCCGCAGCCACCCTGCCCTCCTCGCCCCCACGAGGGCTTCGGGTGCAAGAACCGGACCACCCGCAATCTGCCGGTTCATCGACGTCTGCACCCAACGGGCCAAACGACGACGACCAGTTGAGACGCTCGCAGTCAGACGGACTGACCCGCGCTCGAGGTCGACGAGTCGATCAGACCTTGGAGTCGCTCTCGGATGCCCACGAGTTCGGCGATACGGGAGTCGTAGCCGCGCAGGTGCTCCACGAGTACGGGCACCGCGCAGGGCTCCAAGCTTTCTGGATCATTGATGCAGTCGAGCAGTTCACCGATCACCCGAAGGGGGATCCCTGCGGCCAGCAGCATTCTGATCTGCCGAACCTGTACGACGACCGCGGCCTCGAACAGGCGCTGGCCCGAGCCGGAGCGCCGGGCCGCTTCATCACCTCACGGCCCGGCGAGTTCGCGCCCGCCGGTGAAAGGGACGAACTCGAGGTCCTCGTGAAGGTCACGGACCCAGTGCAGGCGCCGACCGGCCCGATCTCACTCGATGTCATCCGACACGAACGTCACCTTCCCGACATCAAGCACGTCGGGGAGATCAGCAAGACCCTTCTCCTGCGGCAAGCAAACGCGCGTGGATTCGACGATGCCGCTTTCCTGGACCGGGGCGGCCGGCTGAGCGAAGCGACGATCTGGAACCTCGCGTACTGGGACGGCGCATCGGTGATCTGGCCCGAAGCCGAGTATCTGCACGGAGTGACCATGCAGATCCTGGCTCGTCAGCTGCGCGCTCTCGGAGTGCCCCAGCAGACCCGCGCCGTCCGTCCAACCGAAATCGACGAGCGGTGGTCTGCCGCGGTGATGAACTCATGGACACCGGGCATCCCCGTGTCGAGAATCGGAGACCGGCAGTTGGTTCAGGAGCCGGCCTTCCCACGTCTCCTCCACCGGGCTTGGGCCAGAGACAGCCAGAATCAACTCGCTTGATCTCAGGCGCGGGTGCGACTTCTTCTGCACCCTGCGGGGGCGTCGCACACCGTCTGTCGCGGCATCAGGCTTTGAACCGCCTCGTCGGACGGACGCCAACCGTGCGCGTTCGGACGGGTCGCCGTCGACAGCGACCGAACCACCCTCGAGCCCGCCGGGGCGATCGCCGCTTCCCTCCGCCGCCCACTTCCAGCAGCACGATCGAGATGCTCGTCGGCGCAGCGGAGGGAGGTCGGGCCACGACGAGGTCGGACCACGAAAAGAACCTCGCCCCACAATCGTGCGGGACAAGGTTCAGATCGATCGATGTTTCTGTGGAGCTAAGGAGAATCGAACTCCTGACCTCTTGCATGCCATGCAAGCGCTCTACCAACTGAGCTATAGCCCCGCGTTGCCGTCCTGGTGGCGACCACCGGTCCGGAACGAGTGGAACTCTACCCCGTGACCAGCCGATAAGTGAAATCGCAGGTGACAGCGGGTAGAGGCGGGTGCGGACACCCTGGGAGGAGGTCAGTCGTCGTCGCCGAGCACCGGCTCGGGCAGGGTTCCGGCGTTGTGCTCCAGCAGCCTCCACCCTCGTACGCTGTCGCCGAGGACGGACCAACAGCAGTTGCTGAGACCGCCGAGGGCTTCCCAGGCGCCGGGGTCGAGCCCGATGAGCTTCCCGATCGTCGTGCGGATGGTGCCGCCGTGGCTGACGACCACCAGGATGCCGTCGTCCGGGAGCTTTTCGGCGGCGGCCTGTACGACGGGCGCGGCCCGGTCGGCGACCTCCGTCTCCAGCTCGCCGCCGCCTCTGCGCACCGGCTCGCCGCGTCGCCAGGCCGCGTACTGCTCGCCGTGCTGGTCGAGGATCTCCTGGTGGGTCAGCCCCTGCCAGACGCCGGCGTACGTTTCGCGCAGCGCCTCGTGGTGGGTGACCTCCAGCCCGACGAGCTCGGCGAGCTCAGCGGCGGTGGCGCGGGTGCGGATGAGATCGGAGGAGATGATCGCGTCCGGCTTGAGGCCCGCGAGCAGACGGGCGGAGCGCCGGGCCTGGTTCAGGCCCTCCGTGGTGAGCGGGATGTCCGTGGTGCCCTGGAAGCGGCGCTCCAGATTCCAGGCGGTCTGGCCGTGCCGCCACAGAACGATCCTGCGGCCGGAGCTCATGCCGGCTCTCCGCTCTCCGCGCTGTCGCCGGCGTGCTCTGCTCCCTTGCCCCTGGTCGCGACGGCGTCCTCGGGCAGGGCAAGCTCGGGGCAGTCCTTCCAGAGCCGCTCCAGGGCGTAGAAGACACGCTCCTCGCTGTGCTGCACGTGGACGACGATGTCGACGTAGTCCAGCAGCACCCAGCGGCCGTCCCGCTCGCCCTCCCTGCGCACCGGCTTGGCGCCGAGCTCCTTGAGCAGCTGCTCCTCGACACCGTCCACGATCGCCTTCACCTGGCGGTCGTTGGGGGCGGAGGCGAGCACGAAGGCGTCGGTGATGGCGAGCACGTCGCTGACGTCGTAGGCGACGATGTCGTGCGCGAGCTTGTCGGCGGCTGCCTGGGCAGCGGCGGCGACGAGTTCGAGGGAGTGGTCCGTGGCGGTCACAGGCGGAGCTTTCGGGTAGAGGGTCCGGTACCCGACAAGGGTCTCACGACCGCCACGGTGCCCCGGTCAGTCGCTGTAGTCCTTTCCGAGCACGATGGTGACGTCCGCGTTGGCGGCGCCCTCGCCCTTCTTGACGGCCTTCTCGCTCAGACCCAGTGTCTTGGCGGCCTCGACGGCCTGCTTCTGGTGGGCGGCGCCGCTGTAGGTGACGGTGCTGCGCTCCGCCGCCGCGTCCGCAGCGCCGGTGGAGACGACGGTGAAGCCGCCGTTGACCAGGGTCACCCCGGCGCCGTCCGCCGCACCGCGCTGCCCGGTGGCGTTGCGAACCGCCAGGCGGACCGCGTCCCCGGGTTCGGTGTTGCGCACCGAGCCGCCGAGCACCTCCTTGACCAGGCCCTGCGAAGTCTCCTCGGTGAGCGTGCCGTTCGCGGCGACGGGGAGCAGCTCGGTCTTGTGGTCACCGTCCTTGGCGAGCTTCGCGAGCGCGGCGAGCGCGGCGCCGAGTTCGGCCTCGGTGAGCGAGAAGTCCAGGATCTGGCCGAGCGACTCGACGGCGGTGGTCGCCTGTTCCTTGTCCGTCGAGACCTTGCCGAGGACGGCCTGCAGGACCTGGCCGAAGCGGGCGAGCTGCTTGGTCTGCGGTTCGGCGGCCTCGCGGTACGTCGCGTAGGCGACCGCTGCCCTGCCGTCCAACTCCTGGTCCGCGCCCTTCCGGACGAGGGCCTTCTCGCCCTTCTCGGTGCTCGGCACGGTGGCGTCGGAGTCGAGTGTGATGCCTCCGGCCAGCTCGACGAGGTTCTCCAGGTACGGGGTGTCCAGTCGCCAGGTGCCCTCGATGTTGGAGCCGAGGAGGTCGTTCAGTGAGTCTCGGGTGGCTCCGGCGCCCTCGGCGGCGAACGCCTTGCCGAGCGTGGTGGTCTCGCCCGACTCCCCCTTCAGAGCGAGGGAGTTGGGAAGCAGGACGGTGGTTCCGCGGCCGGCGGTCTCGTTGTTGACGAGGAGGGCGGTGGAGATGTCGCCGCTCTCGAGTTCGCGCAGGTGGATCACGATGACGTGCCGGGTGTCGGCTGCGGAGGCGGCCTGGTCGGTCTCCTCGGAGAGACCGGGCAGTTTGCCGGACTGCCACAGGTAGCCGAGCCCTCCGACGAGCGCCAGAGTCAGCACGACCACCAGGGCTATCACCCGGTTCCGGCCCCGTCGCCGCGCCTCCTCGCGCCGCTCGGTGCGGCTCTCGGTGAACTTCAGCCAGTCGATGACGTCCTCGGAGTTCTTCTCGTCCTCCTCGACGAAGGCGAACTCCTCGGTCTCGTAACCGACTTCGGGCTCTCCCGCGGGTCCGGGGCCCGCAGGGCGGCCCCTCTCCCCCGCGGGACGCTGCGGCGCTGCGGCATACCGGTCGGACGGTGTCTGCCCCTCCTCCAACGGCCGGCCGGGGCCTTCGGAGCCGGACCCGTCGGTACGGAGTCCGTCGGTTTGAGGCGGGCCGGCGTCACGGCTGCCCGTGCCGTACTGCTCCGCCGAGAACCGGTCGGAGGGCCGGCTCCCGACGCCGTACTCCCCGGCGCCGTACTCCTCGGTGTCGTACGGCTCCGGCCGGCCGGAGCCGTACCGGCCTCCGTCGGCCTGGCCCGGCAGGTGTCCGACGGTGCCCTGCCGTCCGCCGAACCGCCCGGGGTCGTACGGCGGGTTCCCGCTGTCGCCCACCGGCGGGTACTGGCCGGTGTCGTAGGAGCCGACGCCGTCCCGCACCGGCGGGTACTCCCCGGTGTCGTACGGGACGGGCGGGTGCTCCCCCGTGTCGTAGGAGCCGACGCCGTCCCGCACCGGCGGGTGCTGACCGGTGTCGTACTGGACAGGAGGCATCCGGCCGGTGTCGTACTGGACCGGCGGGATCTGGCCCGTGTCGTACTGAACGGGGGGCAGCTGGCCCGTGTCCCAGGACACCGGCGGCGTCTGACCCGTGTCGTGTCCGCCGTCGTACGGCCCCGATGCGCCACCGCCGGCGCCGTACTGCCCGCCGTCGTCGTACCGGCCGGTGCCGTACTGCCCGGCGTCGTACTGCCCGCCGTCGTACCGGCCACCGCCGTACTGCTCGCCGCCGTACTGCCCGGCACCGTGCTGTCCGGTGCCGTACTGCTCGCCGTACTGACCACCGCCGCCGTACCCGCCGTCGCCGTACGCGTCCGCGCCGGCCGCCCGGTGGTCACCGGACTGCCCCGCGTACGGATCGTGGTAGACGGGCTGACCATGGGCGTCATACCCGTAGAACTGCTCCCCCTGCGGATTCTGCCGGTCGTTCACGACTTTTCCGCCCCTCTAGGCTGTCGGCGCCTCAGCGTCCCGGTACAGCTGGCGCTTGTTGATGTAGCGCACAACACCGTCCGGCACCAGATACCAGACAGGGTCGCCCTGCGCCACCCGAGCGCGGCAGCCCGTGGAGGAGATCGCCAGGGCCGGCACCTCCACCAGGGAGACGCCACCGTCGGGGAGGCCGGGGTCCGCCAGGTGGTGCCCGGGTCTGGTGACTCCGATGAAGTGGGCGAGCGAGAAGAGCTCCTCGGCGTCCCGCCAGGTGAGAATCTGCGCGAGCGCGTCGGCGCCGGTGATGAAGAAGAGCTCCGCCTCGGGATGCTCCGCCCTCAACTCGCGCAGGGTGTCGATGGTGTACGTGCGGCCGCCGCGGTCGATGTCGATGCGACTCACGGAGAACTGCGGGTTGGACGCGGTCGCGATGACCGTCATCAGATAGCGGTCCTCCGCCGGCGAGACCTGCTGGTGGCTCTTCTGCCAGGGCTGGCCGGTCGGCACGAAGACGACCTCGTCGAGATCGAACCGCGCGGCCACCTCGCTCGCGGCGACCAGGTGCCCGTGGTGGACCGGATCGAAGGTGCCACCCATGACGCCGAGTCGCCGCTTGGCGCGGCTCGGCACTGTGTGCTCTCCCATGCGTGCAGACCCTAACCGCTCGAACGCGGCAGCCGGTCGGCTCAGCGGTCCCGGTTGAAGCGGGTGGTGATGAAGAGCAGCAGGAAGAGGACGCCGAGGCCGAAGCCACCGATGACGAACGGGTTGAAGCTGTGCTCGGAGGCGTGCTCACCGCCCTGGGCGAGCTGGGCGAGTGCGTACGCGGAACCGGCGAGATTCATCGTCAGGTCCTATCCGGGAAGCGGTCGGGCAGAGATTCGGGCAAAAGCTGCCCACATCGTAAGCGGACCGCTTCAGTGCAGCTCTGTCCGCCCACCCCGTAGGCTGGCCGAACAGCCAACAGCAGGCAGCCAGGGGGACGGGCACTCAGTCCGTAATGCCCGTAAAGGGGGCCATTCATGAACCACACCAACGACGCCGCCGAGCATCTTCCGAGCCGCGAACGCCGTCGCTTCCCGGGGATCTCCTCCCGAGCGTACGAGCACCCCGCCGACCGGTCGGCGCTGGTCGCACTGCGCAAGCTGACCGGTTTCGACACCGTCTTCAAGGCGCTCAGCTCCATGCTGCCCGAGCGCAGCCTGCGGCTGCTCTTCCTCTCGGACTCGGTGCGGGTCAGCGACGAGCAGTTCGCCCACCTCAACGACATGCTGCGGGACGCCTGTTACATCCTGGACCTGGAGAAGGTCCCGCCGATGTACGTCTCGCAGGACCCGCAGCCCAACGCCATGTGCATCGGCCTGGACGAGCCGATCATCGTGGTCACCACCGGCCTGATCGAGCTGCTCGACGAGGAGGAGATGCGGGCGGTCATCGGCCACGAGGTCGGGCACGCGCTCTCCGGCCACGCGGTCTACCGCACGATCCTGCTCTTCCTGACCAGCTTCGCCGTCAAGGTGGCCTGGATCCCGCTGGGCAACGTCGCGATCATGGCCCTGGTCACCGCGCTGCGCGAGTGGTTCCGCAAGTCCGAGCTGTCCGCCGACCGGGCCGGACTGCTGGTCGGCCAGGACATCCAGGCGTCGATGCGCGCGCTGATGAAGATCGCGGGCGGCAACCACCTGCACGAGATGAACGTCGACGCGTTCCTCGCGCAGGCCGAGGAGTACGAGGCCGGCGGCGATCTGCGCGACTCCGTGCTGAAGATCCTCAACGTGCTGCCGCGCACCCACCCGTTCACCACCGTGCGGGCGGCGGAGCTGAAGAAGTGGTCCGAGAGCCGCGACTTCCAGCGGCTGATGGACGGCCACTACGCCAAGCGCGAGGAGGACAAGGACACTTCGGTCCGCGATTCCATCAAGGAGTCCGCCGGCAGCTACGCGGACTCGGTGCGCAGCAGCAAGGACCCGCTGATGGGCCTGGTGCGCGATCTCGCGGGCGGTGCGGGCGACCTCGGCGGCAAGCTGCGGGACTTCGCCACCGGCGGCAACCGCGGCGCCGGCTCCTCCGACTCCTCGGCGGACGGCGGCAGCGGAAGCGACGGCGGCCAGGACGGCCCGGGAACCAACGGCACGGCGCCCGGCTCGAAGTAGCCCGCCGACCGAGCGGTTCAGCCGCACTCAGGGCTGCGCAGACCCCGACAGGGCCTTCGCAGCCCTGAGTTGTGTCCGCACCCGCTCCCGCAGCGGTCCGCGCTGCCGGCACCGACACCACACCGGCACCGGCACCGGCACCGACCGAGCAGCCCCCGCCGGGGCAGCGCCGGGTCGGTCGGCGGGTCAGTCCACCTTCGGCTGCGCGCTGCGCGCCAGCACTCCGCACAGCTCGGTGCGACGGATGTCGCCGGCGTACAGATCGGTGCCGGCCGAGGCGTCCGCACCGACGTCCTCGCCCGCCAGCAGCGGACGCAGCCAGTCGTGGGTGTCCTCGGCGCAGGGCAACGGGCCCGCCTGCACGGTGACTTGGGCGACCGTGCCGACGCCCGTGCGCAACTCGCCCCGGGTGAAGCGCATCCGCACCTCGCGCCGCGCCGTGAACAGCGAGGCGTCCGCCTTGCGCTCGCCCTCGACCGGGCGCAGCGCGTAGACGAGCACATGCTGCGCGGAAACCTCCAGCGCGCCGCTGTCGGTCTCCGCCACCGAGAAGGTGCCCCGCACCCGAACGTCGGAATCGGCCAACTTCGCCTCCTCCGGCTGGAATCGCATCAACCAGCCGGTCGCGCCGTAACGACCGTCATCGGCGGGGGCACGCATGCTTCGGTCGAACTGGTCGCGCTGGCCGTGGCTGAGCAACCTCCGTACGGGGCTGACGGTCCGCCCGGCGAGGACGTCCGGATTGAGGGCGGAGGCGATCACGTACTGCCGGGTGGTGGTCAGGGCCAGCCGGACCTGACGGAGGCTGAAATTGGTCGTTGACCGCGCCGACGGCAGCGTGACCGCGTTGGGACCGGCTTCGAGGCGGGCCGCCGGGCTGCTGCGGTAGAGCT
This sequence comes from Streptomyces sp. XM4193, assembly GCF_023072595.1. Lineage (GTDB taxonomy): Bacteria > Actinomycetota > Actinomycetes > Streptomycetales > Streptomycetaceae > Streptomyces. Next base: position 73,813 of record NZ_JALLGK010000002.1, on the reverse strand, counting down.
CCTCGGCCTCGGCCCCCGGCACCGAGCCGCGCGGCACCAGCGGAACGATCGTCGTCCGCAGCGGTATTCGCGACTGGGCGTGCGCGGGATCCTCGTACGGGCTGCGGGCTCCCATGTAGATCGCGGCGCCGAAGGCGATCAGCACGACCAGCAGCAGTACGAGGAACTGCCCCGAGACCCCGCGCCTGCCACTGCCCACCGGCGGCGCGGCGCCCTCCCGGTCACCGGGCTGCGTGCGCTCGGCGGTGCGTGGGTCGGGCAGGTCGGCCACGGGCCGTTCCTGCTCGTCGAGACGCTCCCGGGCCGAGAACTCCCGCAGCTGCGCAGCGCGCACGAAGGACTCGTCGAACACCGTCGAACGGAACTCGTCGTCATCGTCGCCCGCAGGTCGCCCCTCGGGAGGGTCTGCACGCCCGGCCATGGGCCCCAGCGTAGGCGCCGAGGCAGGGAGCCAGGACGCCGGTCGGTGACGAGTTCACGCCATCTCCGCAACTCCGGGCGCCAAGGGCGGGGAACGGCGGGCGGACCGGCGACGACTAGCCGGGGCCCCCGGCGGGAGAGAGCAGCGCGGCGGCGTACCGCGGGCCGGTGCTCCCGACCCCGCTGTCCAGCCCGGTCGTCGCGGGAGGCGGCGTGGGCTCCTCGCGGCCGCCCGAACCTCCGCGCAGCGCCGCGAAGGCCATCGCGACGACGCCGACGCCCATCACCAGGGCGAGCAGCCAGGCGACCGGCCGGTGCCAGCGCCCCTGTCCGCCGCTGCGGTACCCCGGGGTGTCCTCGCTGTCGCGGAACTCCTGGTACGCCTCGTACTCGCGGTAGTCGTCCTCGTCGCGGAAGCTGGCGTACCCCTCGACCTCGAAGCCGCCGTACGCCGGCTCGCCCGGCTCCGGGCCCCAGCCGCCGGAGCCGTACGTCTCGTCCGCGGACTGCTCGCTCTCGGCGGCGCGCTGAGCGGCGGCCATCGTCCGCTCGGCGGCGGTCGGTTCGTGAAAGAGGGCGGCCCTCACGAAGGCCTCGTCGAACACCACGGAGCCGGATGCTTCGTCCGCTGCTCCGTGGTCGCGGTCCTCCGGCTCCTCGCCCTGACCGAACGGCTTTCCCGCACTGTCGTCCGCCACCGTCCCAGAGTAGACCGAATCGCCCGGACCGGGCAGGGAGAGGACGCTTTCGTCTCCTCCGTCCGAGCCCCTGGCCGGGCGGTCGGCGAACCACTCCTGCCTGCCGCCGCCCCGCGCGCGCTCGGCGCGGGGCGCCACACTCAGGTCCACGCGCCCAGAGCGCACGGGCACCCAGAGCACCCAGAACACACGGGCCCGCCGGCACACGGGCGTCGGGTCAGGGGCGTACGTGCCCGTCGCCGGTGACGACGTACTTCGTTGAGGTCAGCTCGGGCAGCCCCATCGGGCCGCGCGCGTGCAGTTTCTGGGTGGAGATGCCGATCTCCGCGCCGAAGCCGAACTCGCCGCCGTCGGTGAAGCGCGTGGAGGCGTTGACCATGACCGCTGTGGAGTCCACCAGAGCCACGAAGCGCCGGGCCGCGGCCGTGTCCCGGGTGACGATCGCCTCGGTGTGGCCGGAGCTCCAGCGCCGGATGTGTGCGACCGCGGCGTCCAGGTCGGGCACGACGGCCGCGGCCAGATCGTAGGAGAGGTACTCGGTGGCCCAGTCCTCCTCGTCGGCCGGGACGACCGATTCGCCGAGCTGCTGCCACTCCCGGTCGCCGTGGACGGTGACCCCGGCCTCGGCCAGCGCGCTCAGCGCACGCGGCAGGAACTCCGCGGCCACCGCCCGGTGCACCAGCACCGTCTCGGCGGCGTTGCAGACGCTGGGTCGATGGGCCTTGGAGTTCACCAGGATCTCCACGGCCATGTCGAGGTCGGCGGCCTCGTCGACGTAGACGTGGCAGTTGCCGGTGCCGGTCTCGATCACCGGGACCGTCGAGCCCTCCACCACGGTCTTGATCAGGGACGCACCGCCGCGCGGGATCAGCACATCGACCAGCCCTCTGGCCGTCATCAGCTCGTGCACGCTCTCCCGGCCCTCTCCGGGCACCAACTGCACGGCGTCCGCGGGGAGTCCGGCGGAGGCCACCGCGTCCCGCACCACCTCGACCAGTGCGGCGTTGGAGGCGTGGGCGGAGGAGGAGCCGCGCAGCAGCACGGCGTTGCCCGACTTCAGACAGAGCGCCGCGGCGTCCACGGTGACGTTCGGGCGGGCCTCGTAGATGATGCCGACGACGCCGAACGGCACCCGGATCTGCCGGAGTTCGAGTCCGTTGGCCAGGGTGGACCCGCGGACCACCTCGCCGACCGGATCGGGCAACCCGACCACCCGGCGCACATCGGCGGCGATGGCTGCCACCCGCTCCTCGGTGAGGGTGAGCCGGTCGACGATCGAGTCGGCGGTGCCGGCGGCACGGGCCCGCGCGATGTCCCGCGCGTTGGCGGCGGTGATCTCCGGCGCACGGGCGACCAGCGCGTCCGCGATGGCGAGCAGCGCTCCGTCACGGACGGTGCGGGGCTGCGGGGCCAGGAGAGCGGCTGCCTCCCGGGCACGGAGCGCGGTCTGGACGACGGGCGAGTTCTGCGTGGCGCTGGTCATCCCGGCAGCCTAGCCAGCGGCGGGCTCCTGGCGGCCCGGCGGTCCGGCCGCCGAGACGCCCGCGGCAGGTGGCCCGGACGCACGCAGCGCGGTGCCTCGTCCACCGCCCAGTGGCCGTGGAGCCGCTTGCCCGGCCGCCTCACGAACCTCCGGGCGACGCCTGCGCCGTCCCTGCCCTCCGCCCCGCTGCGCTCCTTCGAGCGCCACCGGCTTCGTCAGAAGGGGTGAACTCCGATCGGTGCCGCCGGCGGCGGGCCGTACCCCTCGGCCACCCTCTGGTGGTACGTGTCGCGGCCGATCACCTCCAGGCCGACGATCTCCCATGGAGGCAGCCCCGCCGAACCCCGGTGCTCGCCCCACAGCCGCAGCGCGACCGCCGCGGCGTCGTGGAGGTTGCTGGCCTCCTCCCAGTACCGGATCTCGGCGTGGTCGTTGGCGTAGCGGCTGGTGAGCAGGAACGGGTGGTCGTGGGCAAGGTGCTCCAGCGCGCGGCGGATGTCGGCCAGCGGCGTCTCCGCGCCGGCGACGCTGAGCGTCACGTGCCACATCCGGGAGGTCTGCGCCTGCGGCGGCGGTGCGGCACCGACGGGCCCGGTCGACTGCTCCTCGCCCTCGTCGTGCTGGACAGAACCCAGCCGTACGCTGGCCAGTCGTCTCATCGGGCGGCCTCCTGACTGCGGCATTTGACTTCACGTCCCCTCACACGAGCTGCCCCGTACGCGACGCGGTGCCCCGTGCCCGGTCGCCGCCGGTGAGGTTACGGCGACGCGCGGCACGAAGGTGCGCGGGTGGCGCTCCGGAACAAAGTTGACCAGCCCGAGGCCGATCGCGGGGCGGTTTTCCGGAACGGGTGGCCGGAAAGGCAGCACGTTGACAGCCGCGGCCCCGGCCAGGGGCACATTCATCCCAACTGTCAGAACAGCAGTACCAGATCGTCGCGGTGGACGATCTCGCGTTCGTAGGCCGGGCCGAGCTCCTTGGCCAGCTCGCGGGTGGAACGACCGAGCAGCCGGGGCAGTTCACGGGCGTCGAAGTTGACCAGCCCTCTGGCCACGGCACGGCCCGCACGGTCCCGCAGCTCCACCGGATCTCCGGCGGAGAACTCGCCCTCGACCCGGTCGACCCCGGCCGGGAGCAGCGATTTGCGTCCCTCCACCACCGCCCGCACCGCTCCGTCGTCCAGCACCAGCGCGCCCTGCGGGGTGGAGGCGTGGGCGAGCCACAGCAGCCGGTTCGCCGAGCGCCGTCCGGTGCGGTGGAAGTACGTGCCCGTGGGACGCCCCGCGAGCGCGTCCGCGGCCCGGCTCGCGGAGGTGAGCACCACGGGGATGCCGGCGCCCGCGGCGATCCTGGCCGCTTCGACCTTGGTCACCATGCCGCCGGTGCCGACCCCCGCCTGCCCGGCGCTGCCGATGGAGATCCCGTGCAGGTCGGCCGGTCCGCGCACTTCCTCGATCCTGGTGGTGCCGGGCGTGCTGGGGTCGCCGTCGTAGAGGCCGTCCACATCGGACAGCAGGATCAGGCGGTCGGCCCGTACGAGGTGCGCGACGAGGGCGGCGAGGCGGTCGTTGTCGCCGAAGCGGATCTCGTCGGTGGCGACGGTGTCGTTCTCGTTGACGATCGGGACGGCGCCCATGGACAGCAGTTGGTCAAGGGTGCGGTAGGCGTTGCGGTAGTGGCCTCTGCGGCTGGTGTCGTCGGAGGTGAGCAGCACCTGTCCCACTCGACGGCCGTAGCGGGCGAAGGAGGCCGTGTAGCGGGCCACCAGCAGCCCCTGACCGACGCTCGCCGCCGCCTGTTGCCGGGCGAGGTCGCGGGGGCGGCGCGGCAGACCCAGCGGAGCGAGCCCGGCCGCGATGGCTCCGGAGCTGACCAGGACCACTTCCTTGTCGGCGTGTGCGGCGAGCGCGTCGACCAGGGCGTCCACCCGGTCCGCGTCGAGTCCGCCGGCCGCTGTCGTGAGGGAGGACGAGCCCACCTTGACGACGATGCGGCGCACCTCCTCGGCCCGCGGACCGCGAGCCCGCGTGCGGGCCGCGCTCGACGGTCCCGGCTCCGCGCCTCCGCCTCCGGTCGCACTCGACGGGTCCGACACGGCCGATGGTCCCGGCAGGTCCGGCACGCCCGGCGGGGCCGGCTTCGCGGCGGCCTCTCGGCTCGGTTCCGTGCCGTGTTCCCGTTCTGCCGCTGACACCTGTGATCCCGTCCTCGAACCGTCCCTCGCGCGCACCGCGCCGACGCCGCGAATCTATCGTCCTCGCACGTCGTCGCGCGTCCCGCTTTCACCCTGCGGACTCGCCGCCGACCCGTTGCCGGACAGCGCACGCCCTCTCAACTACGCTGCGTCGCTGAACCGTTCTTGTACCGCCATCCCGCCGATGACAACTCCGCACCCGCGGCCCTCGACCGGCGCCGCACGGGGAATGCCGCGGAGGTCCTGCCGGAGCAGGGCACGCCGCGGCTCCCCGGAACCGGCCGAACAGCCGGTGAAAGCAGCGCATTCGCCCCGTATAAGGGGGCGTCGCGAGTGCACTCCGTCACCGCGAATTGTCACCTCGAACGGCTTCGTCATACCGTCAGGGGTCACCCCCGGTAGCCCCGTGGCGGCTCCCGTCACTATGCGTACCTGATTCAGCACACTCCGACCTCCGTCCGACCGACTCCTGCCAGGAGCCAATCCGTGCCCGTCGCCGGTCTTCTCTCCCGCCGAGCCGGACAGCTGTCCGCACTCCTCGCGATGCTGGTGTTCTTCGCCGCCCAGCTCACGGGTGCGCTGCTGCCCAACGCCCCGTTGTTCATCACCGCGTCCGCGGCGGGCTTCGTGCTCGACCTCTATCTGCACCACAAGCAGCCGGGGCTGTTGGCGCTGCTCAGCAGAGTGAGGTTCGACGTCCCCACCCGCCAGCTGCTGCGCGACATGCTGCTGGTGCTCGGCCTGGTCCAGACACCCGGTCTCGACCCGCTGGCCGAGACCCCGCTGGTGCTGTGCCTGCTCGGCTCCTACGCCGCGCACTTCGCCTGCCAGGCCGCCGCGGTGCTGGTGCGGCGCAACCGAACGCTGCCGGTCATCACCCGCAACATCGACGTCTCCGCGCTCGGCCTCACCGCGGCGCCGCCGAAGATCCTCGCCCGCCAACCCAGCCGCAGGCTGCTGCACTTCATGGTGCCGGCCACCTTCGGCCTGCTGATGACCGCGGCGACCGTCGAACCGCTGTGGGGCATCGCCGGTGTGGCCGGCTCGCTGCTCCTCTTCGGCGCGGGCACCGGATACATCGCGAGCTGGCTGCTGCCCGGCAAGCGCACTCCGAACGAGCAGAAGGTGCTGAACTGGCTCAACGAGTGGCTGACCGAGTACCGGCCGTCCGTCGCGATGTACTTCTCCGGCGGCACCTCCTCCGCGTACCAGGCCAACATGTGGCTCAGCACGCTCGACCAGCTCGACGGCAAACCGCTGATCGTCCTGCGCGAGCGCTTCATGGTGCAGAAGATCGAGTCCACCGACGTGCCGATCGTCTGCATCCCGAAGGTCGCGCATCTGATGACCCTGGAGCACTCGACGCTCAAGATGATGCTGCACCCGGCCAACTCCGGGAAGACCTCGCAGGTCCTGCGCATCCCCTCGATCAAGCACAGCTTCATCAACCACGGCGAGAGCGACAAGCTTTCCAGCTGCAACCCGTACGCCAAGGCGTACGACGAGGTCTGGGTGGCGGGTCCGGCGGCCCGCGAGCGCTACCAGCTCGCCGACATCGGGGTGGACGACCGCGACGTCGTCGAGGTCGGCAGGCCGCAGCTGGCGCCGATCCTGCCGTACGCCGGCGCACCGGCCGCCGACCGCCTCACCACCGTGCTGTACGCGCCGACCTGGGAGGGCTGGACCGACGACCCGGGCAACACCTCGGTCATCCTGGCCGGCGAGAACATCGTTCGCGAACTGCTCGCCGACGCCCGTGTCCGGCTGATCTACAAGCCGCACCCGATGACCGGCTCGGTCGACCCGCGAGCGGGCGCCGCCAACCAGCGCATCCAGCAGATGATCGCTGCCGCGAACGTGGAGCGGGCCGCCGTTCCGGGGCACACCCGCCCCGGTGCCGAGACGGCCGACGAGCTGGCCCGCCGTACCGTCGCACTCGACCAGCTGGCCACCTCCGCCTTCCGCCGCAGCGCCGACGAACTGGAGCGCATGGCGCTCCAGTCGGTGCCGGACGGCGGCCGGGCCGACGCGGTGACCGCCGCACGGGAGGCGTGGGAGGAGGCCTACTGGGCGTCCTACCCCGAGTGGGAACACCTGGTCATCACGGGCCCGCGTCCCGGCATCTACCCCTGCTTCAACCAGGCCGACCTGCTGATCAGCGACGTCTCCAGCGTCGTGTCGGACTACCTCAGCAGTGAGAAGCCGTACGCGGTGGCGAACACCAGCGGGCTCTCCGAGGACGAGTTCAGGTCCGGTTTCCCGACCGTGCGCGCGGCGACGATCCTCAGCCCGTCCGCGGCCGAGGTGCCCGAACTCCTCGCCTCCACCCGGAGTTCCGAGCCCGACGCGCTCGCCGACGAGCGGGCCGCGCTCAAGGAGCACCTGCTGGGCCCTGCCGACCCGCCGTCGATGGTCCGCTTCGAGCAGGCCGTCCGCGACCTCTGCGGCAAGGCCGACGCCCGCCGCGAGCGGGTGGCCCGCAGGTCCGCCGAGATGCCGCCGCAGCGCGAGCGGCACGCCAGGGCGGAGGCGGTGGCCGAGGAGAACCAGGCGGAGGCGGCACAGGCCGAGGAGACCGTGCGCACCGCCGAGTCGGTGGAGCCGATCGACGCCGAGGAGACCGGCGGGTCCACCGCGAAGTCGGCGGACGCGGCGAACGAGGACGCCGCCCGCGACGCGGGCACCTCCGCCGCACGCTGACCCGTACACCGCACGAACGCCGCACGAACACCGAAGAGGGCCGGCTCTCCACGAGCCGGCCCTCTTCGGTGTTCTGTGAGTCTCCCTCACCGCGATCCTGGCGCGCCCGCCTCGCCGCAGAGCCGGGCGCACCCGTACGCCGCCGCACGCCCGCGCCGCGGGCACCTCCCGCGGACGCCGCGCGTCAGACCCCGTACACGCCGCGCGCACGCCCTCGCGGGCGCACCCGCGGGCGCCGCCTCAGCCGAAGGGGTCGAACGCCTCGTACTCGGCGTCCGGGTCCTGCTCCGCGCGCGATGCCTCCCGGTCCCGCCTGCGCTGCGCAGCCGGGCGGGAGATGTCCATCCGGTGGTCCTCGCCGCGGCGTCCCAGCATCTCCGCGCCGGTGGCCATCGCGGGCTCGAAGTCGAAGACGACCGCGTTGTCCTCGGGGCCGATCGCGACGCCGTCGCCCTCGCGGGCGCCTGCCTTGACCAACTCGGCCTCCACGCCGAGTCGGTTGAGCCGGTCCGCGAGGTAGCCGACCGCCTCGTCGTTGTTGAAGTCGGTCTGGCGCACCCAGCGCTCGGGCTTCTCGCCGCGCACCCGGTAGAGGCTGTCGGCCTCCTCGGTGACGGTGAACCCGGAGTCGTCGACGGCCTTGGGGCGGATGACGACCCTGGTCGACTCCTGCTTGGGTTTCGCCGCACGGGACTCGTCCACCAGCCCGGCCAAGGTGAAGGACAGCTCCTTCAGGCCCTCCCTGGAGACCGCGGAGACCTCGTGGATCCGGTAGCCCCGGGCCTGGAGGTCGGGACGCACCATCTCGGCCAGGTCCTTGCCGTCCGGGATGTCGATCTTGTTCAGGACCACCAGGCGCGGACGGTCGGAGAGCCCGCCGTACTCGGCGAGTTCGGCCTCGATGATGTCCAGGTCGCTCAGCGGGTCGCGGTCGGACTCCAGCGTCGCGCAGTCCAGCACGTGAACCAGCACCGAGCAGCGCTCGACGTGGCGCAGGAACTCCAGCCCGAGGCCCTTGCCCTGACTCGCGCCCGGAATCAGCCCGGGCACGTCCGCGACCGTGTAGACCGACGAACCCGCCGTCACCACACCGAGGTTGGGGACGAGAGTGGTGAAGGGATAGTCGGCGATCTTGGGCTTGGCGGCGGAAAGCACGGAGATCAGCGAGGACTTGCCCGCCGACGGGTAGCCGACGAGCGCCACGTCCGCGACCGTCTTCAGCTCCAGCACCAGATCGCGCGCCTCGCCCGGCTCACCGAGCAGTGCGAAGCCGGGTGCCTTGCGGCGCGGCGAGGCCAGCGCGGCGTTGCCCAGCCCGCCACGACCGCCGCCGCCCGCGACGAAGGTGGTGCCCTGGCCGACCATGTCGGCGAGCACATTGCCCCGGCGGTCGGTGACGACCGTGCCGTCGGGCACCTCGAGCACGAGGTCCTTGCCGTGCGCGCCGTCGCGGTGGTCGCCTGCGCCGGGCTTGCCGTTGGTGGCGGTGCGGTGCGGCCTGTGGTGGTAGTCCAGGAGCGTGGTCACGTCCTGCTCCACCACCAGCACGACGTCGCCGCCGCGGCCCCCGTTGCCGCCGTCCGGGCCGCCGAGCGGCTTGAACTTCTCCCGGTGCACGGAGGCGCAGCCGTGGCCCCCGTTGCCCGCGGCGATGTGGAGCTCGACGCGGTCCACGAAGGTAGTCATGACGGAAAGCCTCCTGGCTGGTTCTGCGGGTGCGGTACTGCGTGCGGTGGGTGGACTCGGCGGGCTGCCGGCGCTGCGAGGGCCCGGAGGCCGAGCCGCGGAGCCGATGCCGCCTTCCGTACTAACACGCCGAGGGCGGAGCCGCCTTCCACAGGGGAAAGGCGGTCCGCCCTCGGGAAAATACTGGTGTCGCCTACCGCGGCTGATTACTCAGCGGCGGCGGGAACGATGTTGACGACCTTGCGGCCACGGTGGGTGCCGAACTTCACGGCGCCCGCGTCCAGCGCGAACAGGGTGTCGTCGCCGCCGCGGCCCACACCCGTGCCCGGGTGGAAGTGGGTGCCGCGCTGACGGACCAGGATCTCGCCGGCGGAGACGATCTGACCGCCGAAGCGCTTCACGCCGAGGCGCTGCGCGTTGGAGTCACGACCGTTCCGGGTGGACGATGCGCCCTTCTTGTGTGCCATCTTGTCTCAGTCCCTTACTTCGCCGGGGCGTCGATGCCGGTGATCTTCAGCGCGGTGTGCAGCTGACGGTGACCGATGCGCTTCTTGTAACCGGTCTTGTTCTTGTACTTCTGGATGTCGATCTTGGCACCCTTGTGGTGGTCGACAACCTCCGCCTGGACCTTCACACCGGCCAGCACCCACGGGTCACTGGTGACGGCGTCGCCGTCCACGAGGAGCACGGTGGAGAGCTCGACGCTGTCGCCGGGCTTGTTGACGGAAAGACGGTCGACCTCGATGGTGTCGCCGACAGAAACCTTCTGCTGACGACCGCCGGTGCGCACAATCGCGTACACGCGGAACTCTCTCTCGTTCGTAGACGGACTCCTGATGCCAGCCGCACAGCACGAGCCGAGGCCCGCGACGGTCCGAATGGATGAGCGGCCTCTCCCGGCGAAAGGGCCGGAAGGGATGTGCTCAGGAGTGCGGCGCGTCCATTGACACGCCGACGGCCAAGGTTACGGGGCCGCCCAACCCCCGGTCAAACCGAGGTCAACGGGCCGGGGCCGGGACTGTCGACGCCCGGCACCGGCCCGTTGTCCGCGTACCGCTCAGCTCTCGGCGGACTCGGAGGACGGCGCCGATTCCTCGGCCTTCTTCGCCGCCTTCTTCGCGGTGGACTTCTCCGCGGTCTTGTCCGCGGCCTTCTTGGTGGATGCCTTCTTCGCAGGCGCCTTCTTCGCCGCGGCCTTCTTCGCGGGTGCCTTCTTGGCCGTGGCCTTCTTCGCGGGTGCCTTCCTGGCCGCCGCCTTCCTGCCGCCGACCGCGTCCGACGCCGACTCTGCCTCCGCCGAGCCCGGAGCGTCCGACTCGCCCACCGCGGAGGTCCCGGGAGCGTCACCGACGCTCTCCGACTCCCCCGCGCCGGGCAGCACGATCGCTCCACCGTTCTCCGCGGGCGGGCCCGAGGGCGCCGAGACCCGGCGGCGCGGCCGTGCGGGCGCGGAGACGACCGGGGCCTCCTCCGCCGGAGCCTCGACGGGCGCCGGCTCGCTCTCGCTGCGCTCGGCTGCGACCACGACCACGGCTTCCGGCGCGGCGCTCTGCGGCGAACCGGCCGGTGCGGACGCCTTGCGGCTGACCCTGCGACGGGTGCGCGGCGCGGGCGCCTCGACCGGCTCGGCCGCCGACTCGACGACCGGCTGGGGCGCCGGCTCCGCCGGAGCGGAGGCCGGGACCTGCGCGGGCTCCTGCACCTCGCGGACCGGCGACTCGACAGGCTCCACGACCGTGGCGGCGCTCTCGTTCTTCGGCGGACCGGAGGGCGTCTCCACCCTGCGGCTCACCCGACGGCGACGCCCTCTGCCGCGGCCCGCGGCCTGCTCCGCCTCGGCGGCGCTGCTGTACAGCTCCTCGTCCGGGGTGAAGTCCGGCTCGGGCAGCGCCTTCGGCTCCCGACCCTCTCCGGACTCGGCACGGTCGGCGTGCGACTGGCCGCGGTCGTGGCCGGAGCCGTCGTGGCCGTGGTGCCCGTCGTCGTGCGCGGAGTGGTCGTGCCCGGAGTGGTCGTGGTGCGATCCGCTCGCGGACGCGCCGTCGCTCCCCGACCCCTGCTGGTTGTCGGGCTGGCTGCCGCCCTTGCCCTTCTTCTTGCTCCGCTTGCCGCCGCCACCGGTGCCCTGCGGCTGTTCCATGTGGACGATGACGCCGCGGCCGTTGCAGTGCACACAGGTCTCGGAGAAGGACTCCAGCAGACCCTGGCCGACCCGCTTGCGCGTCATCTGCACCAGCCCGAGCGAGGTGACCTCGGCGACCTGGTGCTTGGTGCGGTCGCGCCCCAGGCACTCCAGCAGTCGCCGCAGCACCAGGTCCCGGTTGTTCTCCAGCACCATGTCGATGAAGTCGATGACGATGATGCCGCCGAGGTCCCGCAGCCGCAGCTGACGGACGATCTCCTCGGCCGCCTCCAGGTTGTTCCTGGTGACGGTCTCCTCGAGGTTGCCGCCCTGGCCGGTGAACTTTCCGGTGTTGACGTCGACGACGATCATCGCCTCGGTCCGGTCGATCACCAGCGAACCGCCGCTGGGCAGCCACACCTTGCGGTCCAGCGCCTTCATCAGCTGCTCGTCGATGCGGTACGTCGCGAAGACGTCCACGTCCGACGTCCACTTGTTCAACCGCTCCACGAGGTCCGGGGCGACGTGCGAGACGTATCCGTGGACCGTGCTCCAGGCGTCCTCACCGCTGATGACGACCTTGGAGAAGTCCTCGTTGAAGATGTCGCGTACGACGCGCACGGTCATGTCCGGCTCGCCGTAGAGCAGCGTCGGCGCGTTGCCCTTCTGCGCCTTCTTCTTGATGTCCTCCCACTGCGCCTGGAGCCGCTGCACGTCCCTCGCAAGCTCGTCCTCGCTGGCTCCCTCGGCCGCGGTGCGAACGATCACACCCGCGTCCTCGGGGACGACCTTCTTCAGGATCTGCTTGAGCCGCGCCCGCTCGGTGTCCGGCAGCTTGCGGCTGATGCCGGTCATCGAGCCCTCGGGCACGTACACCAGGTAGCGCCCGGGGAGCGAGACCTGGCTGGTCAGCCGGGCGCCCTTGTGGCCGATCGGGTCCTTGGTCACCTGGACCAGCACGGACTGGCCGGACTTGAGCGCGTTCTCGATGCGACGCGGTCCGTTGGACAGGCCCAGCGCCTCGAAGTTGACCTCGCCCGCGTACAGCACGGCGTTGCGGCCCTTGCCGATGTCGACGAAGGCCGCCTCCATCGACGGCAGGACGTTCTGCACCTTGCCGAGGTAGACGTTGCCGACGTAGCTGGTGGACTGCTCCTTGTTGACGAAGTGCTCGACCAGCACATCGTCCTCGAGCACCGCGATCTGCGTACGCTCGCCGTGCTGGCGGACGATCATCTCGCGCTTGACCGCCTCGCGACGCGCCAGGAACTCCGCCTCGGTGATGATCGGCACCCTGCGGCGCCCCTGCTCACGACCCTCGCGGCGACGCTGCTTCTTGGCCTCGAGACGGGTGGAGCCCTTGATGGACTGCACCTCGTCCGAGCGCTCTTCCTTCTTCTTGCGCGGCTCGCGGATCTTGACGACCGTGCGCTCGGGGTCGTCGTCGGAGTCGTTCTTCTCGCCCGCGGCGCTGTCGCTCTCGCCCGAGCTGTCGCTCCGGCGCCGGCGACGGCGGCGACGGCGGGAGCTGCTGGTGGAGGGACCGTTGCCGGCGGAGTTGTCCTCGCGCTCCTCGGAGCTCTCCTCGTCGGAGTCCTCGTGCTCCTCGGAGTCCTTGCCGGACTTCTCGCCCTTGCCGGAGCGGGCGGGCTTCTCGCCCTTGTCCCGGCCGCCGCGCCGCCCCGACTTCTCGGGGGCGCCGGCGGCGTCGTCGTTGCGGTCGTCCTCGTCCTCGCCGTCGTCCTCGCCGTTCTCCTCGGCGAGCTCCGCACGACGGCGGCGACGGCCGCCCCGACGGCGACGACGCGAGGGACGGTCGCCCTCGGCGCTGTCGTCGTGGTCGACGTCACCGGTCGAGGTGTTCGACTCCTCGGCCTCGACCTCCTCCGGCTCCTCGTCCTCCTCCTCGGCCGCCTGGGCGGCCGCGGCGCTCTGCGGAGTCTGGAACATCGGCTCGGTGAACACCGGCGCCTGGAAGAGGCCCATGGTCGCGGCGGCCCTGGTCCGGCCGCGACCGCGGCTCGGGGGCGTCTCGGCGGGCGGCTCGCTCGTGGCGTCGGCGCCCTCCGACGGGTTTGCGTCGCCGTTCGCGCTCTGCGGCTCCGACGACTTCGCGGCCCCGGACGACTTCGCCGTCCGGGTCGTCGACTTCGTGGCGCGCCTGGACCTGCTGCGGGCCCCTCTGCCGCCGTTCTCCTCGCCGTCGCTCTCCCCGGTCGCGGGTTCGGCGGCCGGCCGCTCCTCGGCGGCGGTGCCCGAAGCCTGACCGGCGGCGGACTCCGCGGCGGGCTGTTCCTGGGCGGACGGCTCCGGGGCGGACTCGACGGAGGGGCTGCCCTCGGCCGAGGTGGCCTTGCGGGAGGCCCGTCGCCGGGTGCGCGTGGGCTTGGCCGGGGCGTCCTCCGACCGGTCCGGCTCGTCGGCTGCCTGCGGCTCCGCGGAGTCCTCGCGGGCCGCGGCCTTCTTCCGTCCGGACTTGCGCTCGGGCGCGGTCCGCCCGCTCGGCGCGGCCGACTCGTTCGATGCGGTGCCCTCGGCAGCGGCGGGCTGCTCCGTCGGTGCGGACTGCGCCGCCGACTCCGCGGGCGGGCCCGCGGGTGCGCTGGCCTTCCGGGTGGCGCGGCGCCGCGTCCGGACCGGCGCAGGGGCGTCGGCGGGCGGCTCGGACGACCCGTTCGGTGCGGGGTCCTGCTGAGGGGCTTGCGAGGCGGCGACCGTCACCGGTGCTTCACCGGCGGCGGCAGCAGCCGGTGGTCCCGCGGGGCGGGAGGCGGCTCGACGCCTGCGCGGGGGCAGGTTGTCGCTGGGGGTGTTGTTCTCGGCACTCTCCGCGGTCGCGGAGTCTGTGGGCTCGAGCATGCGGGCGGTTCTCCCGTCACGCCCCCGGGCGCCGCGCGTTCCGGGGCAGGTCCGCGCACTGGCGCGGTGAATCTGCCCGGAGCGCGAGCGCCTCACGGGAGCTTGTTGTCTCACTCGCCGGTTCCGGTCCCTTGGACACGGCTACGGCGAAAGTCTCCTGGTCCGTGGCGCCGGCCGTACGGCGGTACCCGGGTGGCTCCCTGGTGCCTGGCGCGTCGGCAGCGCGGTGACGCCGGCCTTACGCGGTGGACCCCGGCACCGTCGCGACGAGGGTTGCGTCGCGGTCGGGCGCCAGCGGGTCGGTCACCGTGCCGGTCTCCTCATCGAGCGGCCCCTGCGCCAGCCTGGTCACCGAAACCGGGACCGGCGGCGCCAGGTCAGCCGTAGCGCGGAGGCCGGACAGGACGTCGTCGGGTCGTACGGCAGGTGTCAGGTGCCGCACTACCAGGCGCAGTATCGCACAGGGTTGCTGCACCGGACCATCGGACCCGGGCTCGTGCCCTGCGTCGACACACTCCAGGGACGCCACGGCGGCCCGTGCGTCGAAGGTCCGCACACCCTTCTTGGTCTGCCGCTGGACCTCCACGCTGTCCTCCGCGAGGAAGACGCGCACCGCCTCCTCGGCCTCCTCGGTGCGCACGCCGTCGAGGCGCAGCTCCCAACAGGAGGCGAGCAGTCGGTCGGCGAAGCCGGAGGTGCCGGCCTCCACCGCGTCGACGATGTCCAGCCCGGTCGGCATCGAGAGGTCCAGCCGCTCGCGCAGCCAGTTCGGGTCGCAGCGCCGGGCGAGACCGATCTCCAGGTACTCCGCCTCGCTCGCGGTGCCCGTGGGGGCGGCGTTGGCGTACGACACCTTCGGGTGCGGCGAGAACCCCGCCGAGTACGCCATGGGAACCGCTGCCCTGCGCAGCGCACGCTCGAAGGCGCGCTGGAAGTCGCGGTGGCTGGTGAACCGGAGGCGGCCACGCTTGGTGTAGCGCAGACGTACGCGCTGCACCACGGGTGCCGGCGGCGGGCCTTCGGGCTGTCGCTTGCCCAGTGTCAGTCAGTCCTTCGAAGTTCGCGGGAGCGTCGTCGCCCCGGATTCTACGCCGGGGCCGTCGGCACCCAGTACCGGAGCTTCTTCCCGCGCCGGTCCTCCAGGTCTCCGCCGCAGCTCTCGATCACCTTGCGGGAGGCGACGTTGTCCGCGTCACAGGTGATCAGCACCCGGTCGAACCCGCGCTTGGCCGCGAAGGGCAGTGCGTCGCGCAGCATGGCGGTGGCGTGGCCGCGGCGCCGGGCGGTGGGACGGACCTCGTAGCCGATGAGTCCGCCCTGGTCCAGCAGATGACGGGTGTACTCGTGGCGCAGCGCGATGCGTCCGAGCCAGCGGGTGCCGTCCACGTACCACAGCACAGTGGCGGCGACCCAGTTGGCGGGGCGGCTCTCCTCCTGCGCGGCGGCCCGGACGTCGGCGACGTACTCCGCGAACCCCTCAGGCGTCGCCCAGCGCGCTCCGTACACGCGGACCTCCTCCGCGATCATCGAGTTGCCGCCGAGCCAGTCGCCCGCCTCCTCGCGGAACTCGTCCATCGCACCGAGGAAGGAGTCCCGGACCTCGACTGTGGGCCTTGTCAGCTGCGGCATGGCGGACAGCCTGCCAACTCGGCCTCGTTCGGCGCCACTCACTTCCCGTCAGTCACGCGCGCACCGGTCCCGCCGGCCGGGCCCTCCGCCGAGCGCACCGACGAACCGAGCCGGGGCTCGGGCTCGGCGACGGCGTGGGTGAGGACGAGCAGCGCCATGTCGTCCTGCCGCGCCCCGCCCGTCCACCGGCCCACCCGCTCGACCAGTACGTCGGCCAGCAGGACCGGATCGTCGGTCGCGGTCGGCGGCATGTGGAGTTCGGGGTCGAAGAAGCGGCGCTCGGCGTTCCTGGCCTCCGTCACCCCGTCCGTGAGCAGCAGCAGCGCCGTACCGGGCGGGAAGGGCACTTCCCGGGGCGGGCCGGCGGTACGGGGGTCGCCCAGCCCCGAACCGAGCGGCAGCCAGGACTCCCCCAGCGGCGCGCGGACCACCCGCTCCGCGGTGACCAGGTACGGCTCGGTGTGGCCGAAGTTCAGCAGCCGCGCGGTGTTCGTCGTGGTGTCGACCTCCACCAGCAGGACCGTGGAGAAGCCCTCCAACGCCGCGGTCTCCTCCATCCAGTGGTCCTCGCGCACCAGCGCCCGGTCGATGCGGGCGGCCAGCTCGGCCAGGGACTCGGCGTCCTCGGCGTGCTCCCGGAAGGCGCCGACCGCGACCGCCACGGCCGCGACCGCCTCCACGCCCTTGCCGCGCACGTCGCCGATCATGGCCCGCACTCCCGTGGGGGCGGCTGCGATGCCGTAGAAGTCGCCGCCCACCCGAGCCTCGCTGAGCGCCGGCCGGTAGCGGGCGTCGCACCGCAGCCGTCCGACGTGGGCCGGCGGTCTGGGCAGTACGGCGTTCTGGGCGAACTCGGCGATCCGTCGGGCCACCCCGAGGTCCGTCTCGCGCTGCCGCGCGACATGGGCGACCCACACGCCGATCGCGTTCACCAGTCCGACGGCGAGAATGTCCACCGTGGTCTCGACGAACGAACGCCCTCGCGCCACGTCCAGGACGGTCACCACCACCAGGCAGATCCCGGCCGTCACCGCACCCGCCCGCGGCGAGAAGAAGGTCGCGACGATCAGCGGGGTCGCGGCGAAGAGGGGAAGCCCGAGGTCGGGCACGGACTCCATGGTGTTGAGCAGGACCGCAAGGGGCAGCATGACCACCGGCAACAGCCGTATGAGCCAGTCAAGTCGCCGACCGCCACGCGCCACCACGTAGACCTCCTCGTGGTACCCGGCGGTTGAGCCGCCCCGTCCGCACCTCGTGCCGCACCACCGAGGTGCGGCCCGTCGTCTCCACGTTACGGTTCTCGCCGCCACCGCGCAGCGACAGCGCCGCCACCCGGCGACGGCGAAGCCCGGCCGGGCTGCAGGAGCCGGGCCGGGCGTTCACCTGCGGATTCAGGCCGGGGCGTTCCCGTCGGCCGAAGGAGTGGTGACCGTCAGCGGGAGGAGCTTCCGGCCGGTCGGGCCGATCTGGATCTCGGTGTCCATCTGCGGGCAGACACCGCAGTCGAAGCAGGGGGTCCAGCGGCAGTCCTCAACCTCGGTCTCGTCGAGGGCGTCCTGCCAGTCCTCCCAGAGCCAGTCCTTGTCCAGGCCCGAGTCCAGGTGGTCCCAGGGCAGCGCTTCCTCGTAGGAACGCTCGCGGGTGGTGTACCAGTCGACGTCGACTCCGTGCGCGGGCAGCGTCTTGGCGGCGGACTCCATCCACAGGTCGTAGCTGAAGTACTCCCGCCAGCCGTCGAACCGGCCGCCGGCCTCGTAGACCGCGCGGATCACGTCACCGATCCTGCGGTCTCCGCGGGAGAGCAGGCCCTCGACGATGCCCGGCTTGCCGTCGTGGTAGCGGAAACCGATGGAACGGCCGTACTTCTTGTCGCCGCGGATGCGGTCGCGCAGCTTCTCCAGCCGTGCGTCGGTCTCCTCGGACGACAGCTGCGGCGCCCACTGGAACGGCGTGTGGGGCTTGGGCACGAATCCGCCGATGGAGACGGTGCACCGGATGTCGTTGGACCCGGACACCTCGCGGCCCTTGGCGATCACACGGGTCGCCATGTCGGCGATCTGGAGCACGTCCTCGTCGGTCTCGGTCGGCAGCCCGCACATGAAGTAGAGCTTCACCTGGCGCCAGCCGTTGCCGTACGCGGTGGCGACGGTCCTGATGAGGTCGTCCTCGGAGACCATCTTGTTGATGACCTTGCGGATGCGCTCGCTGCCGCCCTCGGGCGCGAAGGTCAGTCCGGAGCGGCGACCGTTGCGGGTGAGTTCGTTGGCCAGGTCGATGTTGAAGGCGTCGACCCGGGTGGACGGCAGCGAGAGGCCGATCTTGTCCTCGGTGTAGCGGTCGGCCAGCCCCTTGGCCACATCGGCGATCTCACTGTGGTCGGCGGAGGACAGCGAGAGCAGGCCGACCTCTTCGAAGCCCGTGTTCTGCAGTCCCTTGTCGACCATCTCGCCGATGCCCGTGATCGAACGCTCCCGCACCGGCCTGGTGATCATGCCGGCCTGGCAGAAGCGGCAGCCGCGGGTGCAGCCGCGGAAGATCTCCACCGACATCCGCTCGTGCACCGTCTCGGCCAGCGGCACCAACGGCTGCTTGGGGTAGGGCCATTCGTCGAGGTCCATCACGGTGTGCTTGGAGACCCGCCACGGGACACCGGAGCGGTTGGGCACCACCCGGGCGATACGGCCGTCGGCCAGGTACTCGACGTCGTAGAAGCGCGGTACGTACACCCCGCCGGTCTTCGCCAGCCGCAGCAGCAGTTCGTCCCTGCCGCCCGGCCTGCCCTCGGCCTTCCACGCGCGGGAGATCTCGGTCATCTCCAGGACGGCCTGCTCGCCGTCGCCGATGACCGCGCAGTCGATGAAGTCCGCGATCGGCTCGGGGTTGAAGGCCGCGTGGCCACCGGCCACGACCACCGGGTGGTCGATGCCGCGGTCGGCCGACTCCAGCGGGATTCCCGCCAGATCGAGCGCGGTGAGCATGTTGGTGTAGCCCAGCTCGGTGGAGAAGGACAGACCGAAGAAGTCGAACGCGCCCACCGGTCGGTGCGCGTCGACGGTGAACTGCGGCACACCGTGCTCACGCATGAGCTTCTCCAGGTCCGGCCACACGCTGTAGGTGCGCTCGGCCAGGACGCCCTCGCGCTCGTTGAGCACCTCGTAGAGGATCATCACGCCCTGGTTGGGCAGGCCCACCTCGTACGCGTCCGGGTACATCAGCGACCAGCGGACCTGGCACTCGTCCCAGTCCTTGACGGTCGAGTTGAGCTCACCGCCGACGTACTGGATCGGCTTCTGAACATGCGGGAGGAGGGCTTCCAGCCGGGGGAAGACCGACTCGATGGGCATGAAGGAGTCCTGACGCGCGGGTGCGGGGGTACGGAACTGGCCGTCCAGCCTAACCCGATACGCACGCCCCGATTTCAGCCGCATGCGCCCGGGCGTGCGGAGCGGAGGACGACGGAGCGGGTCGGTCCCGCCGTGGTCGCTGCCACGGCGGGACCGACCCGCGGACGTACTGCTGTCCTAGGCGGACAGGGGGCGCTGTATCCGGATCGACTGGAGCAGCCCCACCGCGATCCAGACGGCGAACATGGAGGTGCCGCCGTAGGAGACGAAGGGCAGTGGCAGACCGGCGACCGGCATGATTCCCAGCGCCATGCCGATGTTCTCGAAGGACTGGAAGGCGAACCAGGCGGTGATTCCCGCGGCGACGATCGTGCTGTAGAGGTCGGTCGCCTCCATCGCGATGCGGCAGGCCCGCCACAGGACGACGCCGAGCAGCAGGATGATGAGGCCGCCGCCGAGGAAGCCGAGCTCCTCGCCGGCCACGGTGAAGATGAAGTCCGTCTGCTGCTCGGGCACGAACTGACCGGTGGTCTGGGTGCCCTCGAAGAGCCCCTTCCCGGAGATCCCGCCCGAACCGATCGCGATACGGGCCTGGTTGGTGTTGTAGCCGACTCCTGCCGGATCCAGCGCCGGGTTGGCGAACGCCGCGAACCGGTTGAGCTGGTACTCGTCCAGCAGATCGAGCATCCACACCGTCACGGCGCCCGCCACCGCGGCGGTGATCAGCCCGATCACCCAGCGGTTGGAGGCGCCGGAGGCGAGCAGCACACCGAGGACGATGACCGCGAGCACCATGACCTGGCCGAGGTCGGCCACCACCGCGATCGGCAGCGCGGCGAGCCCCAGCGCCTGGAGGACCGTCCGGTGGTCCGGGTGGACCCGGTCGCCCGCGTCCACCTTGGCCGCCAGCACCACCGCCATCGTCAGGATGACGGTGATCTTCACGAACTCAGAGGGCTGGAGGTAGAAACCGGCGCCGAGGTTGAGCCATGCCCGCTCGCCGTTGATGGTCGCGCCGAGCGGGGTGTAGACGAGCGCGACGAGGATGATCGACAACCCGTACAGCACCGGCATCAGCGACCGCAGCCTGCGGTGGCCCATCCACAGCACGCCGGCGGCGAGCGCGACACCGATCGCCGCGTTGAGCATGTGCTTGAAGAGGAAGGAATTGGGGTCGCCGCCGGTCAGCTCGGTGCGGTTGCGGGTGGCGGACCACACCAGCAGCGAACCGATCGCGCACAGGGCGAGCGAGGCGAGCAGCAGCGGCCAGTCGAGCCGCCGGGCCAGCGAGTCGCGGGCCCGCAACTTCTCCCAGGCGCTCTTGGGCTGCTGTCCGTACCGCCGGGTGTCGAAGGTGTGGATGCTCATGGAGTGAACCCCGCATCCCGCCAGCTCTCGACCATGGAGTCCTTCGTGCGCTGAGCCTTCACGTCGCCGTTCTCACCGACCTTGGGAAGATCCTTCTGCGGTTCGGGCAGCAGCGCCTTCTTCTTGTTGATCTTGCCGTCCTCCACGCCGTAGAGCGCGTTGTAGAGGTTGCGCACGGCGGGTCCGGAAGCGCCCGAACCGGTACCGGCCTGGGAGATCGTCATGATCACCGTGTAGTCGTCGGTGTAGGTCGCCAGCCACGAGGTGGTCTGCTTGCCCTGCACCTCCGCCGTACCGGTCTTGGCCCGGATGGGGATCTCGTCGTGCGGCCAGTCGGTGAACCGCCAGGCGGCGGTACCGGTCTTGGTGACGCCCTGAAGCGCCTTGTCCATCTGACGCAGCGTCTTGGCGGTGGCCGGGGCCTTGCCGGACTTCTCCGGCTCGATCTCTTCCACCTCCTTGCCGTCCGCGCTGATGATCGCCTTGCCGACGCTGGGCTTGTAGATGGTGCCGCCGTTGGCGATGGAGGAGTAGATGGAGGCCATCTGGATCGGGGTGACCAGGGTGTCGCCCTGGCCGATCGCGTAGATGATGCTGTCACCCGCGCGCAGGTTCATGCCCTCCACGCAGTTCTCCCGGGCGAGCTTGGTGACGTAGTCGTCGGACTTGCCCTTGCCCTGCTTGCACCAGGAGTCCTTGTTGGCCTGCCAGTAGTTCTGCTTCCACTCGCGGTCCGGGACACGGCCGCTGACCTCGTCCGGCAGGTCGATCCCGGTCACCTCTCCGAGACCGAAGCTCCTGGCCGCCTTGTAGAGGTACTCGTTGGGCTCGTTCTTCTTGGGGTTCAGACCGCCGTCCTTGCGCCACTCCTGGTGGCCGAGCGCGTAGAAGACGGTGTTGCAGGAGACCTCCAGCGCGCGGCCGAGGCTGATGGGCCCGTGGCCCGAGGACTCGAAGTTCTTGTAGGTCTGGCCGCCCATCGTGTAGGCGGAGCTGCAGTTGTAGTTGCCGTTGAACGGGTATCCGGCGTTGACCGCGCCCGCGGAAGAGACGACCTTGAAGATCGAGCCCGGCGCCGCCTGCCCCTGGATGGCCCGGTTGAGCAGCGGGAAGTTGGAGTCCTTGCCGGTGAGCTTGGCGTACTCCTTGCCGTCGATCCCGCCGACCCAGGCGTTGGGGTCGTACTTGGGGTTGGAGGCCATCGCGACGATGCGCCCCGTCCTGGACTCCATGACCACGGCGGCACCGGAGTCGGCCTCGTACGGCCGGCCGGTGATCTTGTCGACCTCCTTGCGGGCCGCCTTCATCGCCTGGTCGAGCTGCTTCTCCGTTATGGCCTGGACGCGGGAGTCGATGCTGGTGACGAGGGAGGCTCCGGCCACCGACTCGTCGTTGTCGGCCTCGCCGATGACCCTGCCGAGCTTGTCGACCTCGTACCTGGTCACCCCGGCGCTGCCGCGCAGCGCGGTGTCGTAGGTGCGCTCCAGACCGGAGCGGCCGACCTGGTCCGAGCGCAGCAGCGGGGACTTGGTGTCCTGCGCCTTCTCGACCTCCTCGTCGGTGACCGGCGAGAGATAGCCGAGCACCTGCGAGGTGCCGGCCTTGTACGGGGCCGGGTAGCGGCGCACGGCCGTCGGCTCGGCGGTGATGCCGGGGAAGTCCTCGGCACGCTCGCGGATCTGCAGCGCCTGCTGGGTGGTGGCCTCGTCGGTGATGGGGATCGGCTGGTACGGGGAGCCGTTCCAGCAGGGCTGCGGCGTCTCGGCGTCGCAGATCCGCACCTTCTCCGCGATGGCCTTGTAGGAGACGTCCAGGACCTCGGCGAGGCGGTTGAGCACCGCCTTCCCGTCGTCCTTCATCTTCATCAGCTCGGTGCGGCTGGCGGAGACGACCAGACGGGTCTCGTTGTCGGCGATCGGCACGCCCCTGGCGTCCAGGATCGCGCCGCGCGCGGCCGGCTGGACCACCTGCTGCACGTGGTTGCCGGCGGCTTCCTTCTCGTACTCGTCGCCGTTGCGGATCTGGAGGTACCACAGCCGCCCGCCGAGCGTCAGCAGCAGCGAGAACACCAGGATCTGGATGGCCACCAGCCTGATCGTGATCCGCGAAGTCCGCCCGGTCTCCGGGATGTTGCTCACAGCGCCCCCTGGTTCACAGCCGCTTGACGTCCTTGATTCGTCCTACCGAGGTCTTGCTCGTCGCCCGGCTGAGCATGCCGCCACCGCGCGCGCCCACCAGACCGCTGCCGCGTCGCGGCTTCATTCCGCCGCGGGCGAGCTTGCCGCCCGAACCGCCGCTGATCCAGCCGATGGCGTTGTCGCCGCCGGCCCCGGTCCCGCCGCTGGTGGTCTCGCTGAGCGGGTCGGGATCGGCGCGGCGGGCGATCGCCATGACGACCGGCACCGTGAAGGGCGCGAGCAGCAGGTCGTAGAGGGTCGCGGTCAACAGCAGCCCGACGATGCCGACATGGCGGGCGGCGGTGTCGCCGACAAGCGCGCCGACGCCGGCGTAGAGCAGTGTCGAGGAGACCGCGGCCACGGCGACCACCACCATGGGCGCGGTCGCGCTCCGGTGCTGGCCGCTCTCCGGCTTGGTCAGCCCGGCGGCGTACCCGATGACGCAGAGCACCAGCGCGTAGCGGCCCACGGCGTGGTCCGCGGGCGGTGCGAGGTCCGCGAGCAGTCCGGCGCCGAAACCGATGATCGCGCCGCTGGTGTGGCCGTAGACCAGCGCCAGGCCGAGGACCGTCAGCAGGAGCAGGTCCGGTGTGGCGCCCGGGAGTTGGAGTCTGGCGAGGACGCTGACCTGCAGGACCAGCGCGACGATCACCAGGGTGGTGGAGATAAGGATGCGGTTGAAGCGCAGCGGCATCGGTCAGTCCCCTTGTCCGTCGTCCGGGCCCGGGCCCGCGTTCTCGGACCCGTCGTCGGCCGGCGGCTCGCCGTCCTCGTCCTCCGCGCCGGGTGTCACCGTGACGGTGACCGTCGGGGTGGGCTTCTTCTTCGGCGGGTCGGGCAGCACGGTGTCGCGCGGGTCCTTGCGCGGGCCCTCCATGACGACGCCGACGATGTCGAGCTTGCTGAATCCCGCGTACGGCTTCACCCGGACCGTGCGCGTCAGGTCGCCGTCGAACGGGGTGACCTGCATGACCTCTCCGACCGGGACGCCCGGCACGAAGGGTCTGTCGTTGCTGGAGCCGAAGGTGACCATGCGGTCGCCCTTCTTCACCTTGGCCTTGGCGTTGAGGAGCTGCACCGTCAGCCAGTTGTCGCCGCGCCCGTTGGCGAAACCGAGCTCGCTGCTCTTCTCCAGCCGGGTGCCGACGGTGAAGTCGGGGTCGGTGGCGAGCAGCACGGTCGAGGTGCCGGGGCCCACCGTGGTGATCCGGCCGACCAGACCGTCTCCGTTGAGGACGGTCATGTCCTTCTTGATGCCGTCGCGGCTGCCCGCGTCGATGGTGATCGTCCAGGAGAAGCCCTGGGCGGCCCCGATCGAGATGACCTGGGCGCCCTTGACTCCGTACTGCCCGGAGGCCGCGGTCTTGAGCAGCTTGTCGAGCTCGCGGGCACGGGCACGGTTGCGGTCGTCGGAGCCGAGCTGGTGCTTCAGCTCGGCGTTCTCGCGCTCGAGGGCGGAGATCCGGTCGTGCCGCTTGCCCGAATCCCGCACCGCGGACACCGCGTTGCCGACCGGGTCGACCGCTCCGGCGACACCGTCCTGGACAGGACCGAAGACGGTCGCCGCCCCGCGCCGGGCGCTGTCGAGCGGCGACTGGTCACCGCTGCGGATGTCCACCGTGATCAGCGCGAACGCGATTGCCACCAGCAGTACGAGCAGAAGCCGGCTCTCTCGTGTGTCCCTCACGTGTGACGGCCGTACCTTCCCTTGTCCGTCCGGACGCCGGACTGGCGGTCGGCACCGGACGGTTCGTGGCGATTCAGATTTGTCGGACGGTCAGAAGCCTAGGTCGACCACACCGCCGGCGGCTGCGAACCGGAGTCCGGCCGCGTGGCGTTGGACCGTGCGGGACTATCTGCGCGGCTGCGAGTCCAGGACCTGCTGCAGCGCCTCGAACTCCTCGACGCACTTGCCCGAGCCGAGCGCCACGGAGTCCAGCGGGTCCTCCGCGATGTGGATCGGCATGCCGGTCTCCTGACGCAGTCGCTCGTCCAGACCGCGCAGCAGCGCACCGCCGCCGGTGAGAACGATGCCGCGGTCCATGATGTCGCCGGAGAGCTCGGGCGGGCACTTGTCGAGGGTCGTCTTCACCGCGTCCACGATGGAGTTGACCGGCTCCTCGATCGCCTTGCGCACCTCCGAGGCGGAGATGACGACGGTCTTGGGCAGGCCGGTCACCAGGTCGCGGCCCCGGATCTCGGTGTGCTCGTCGTCCTCGAGGTCGTACGCGCTGCCGATCGTGATCTTGATGCTCTCGGCGCTGCGCTCCCCGAGGAGGAGGCTGTACTCCTTCTTGATGTGCTGGATGATCGCGTTGTCCAGCTCGTCGCCCGCGACCCGGATGGACTGCGCCGTGACGATGCCGCCCAGGGAGATGACCGCGACCTCGGTGGTGCCGCCGCCGATGTCGACCACCATGTTGCCGGTGGCCTCGTGGACCGGCAGACCGGAACCGATGGCCGCGGCCATGGGCTCCTCGATGATGTGCACCTGGCGGGCGCCGGCCTGGGTCGACGCCTCGATGACCGCCCTGCGTTCGACGCCCGTGATGCCGGACGGAACGCAGACGACGACGCGGGGGCGTGCGAGGTAGCGGCGCTTGTGGATCTTCAGGATGAAGTAGCGCAGCATCCGCTCGGTGATCTCGAAGTCGGCGATGACGCCGTCCTTGAGCGGTCGCACCGCCACGATGTTGCCCGGGGTGCGGCCGATCATCTTCTTGGCCTCGGCGCCCACCGCGAGAATGCCCCCGGTGTTCGTGTTGATGGCGACGACCGACGGCTCGTTGAGGACGATGCCACGACCTCTGACGTACACCAGCGTGTTGGCGGTCCCGAGGTCGACAGCCATGTCACGGCCGATGAACGACATGTTGTTCGCCATGAGGATACGTCTGGCCTTCCAGCAGAAGCGGTGGGGTGGGGAGGAGGGCAGGTTGTGCCGGAGGTCGCGGAGAGTCCGACCTGAGAAGCCTCCATGGTAGTCGCGTTCGAACGAAGACGATGCGAGGGTCCACCGCCATTGTCAGCCGAACATTCACGGGCTCCTTCTCCATGGACGTCGTGTCCGGGTGATTCGTTCCCGCAACGTTCATCTGCACACGTGGGGGCGAACAGGTTTCCCCGTTCGCCCCCACGTCGTAGCACGCCTTCACGGCTGAGTCGTCGTCACTTCCCGGCGGAAAAGAAAATCTTGATCTCGCGTTCGGCCGATTCCTCGGAGTCCGAGGCGTGGATCAGGTTCTCGCGGACGATCGAACCGAAATCCCCCCGGATGGAGCCGGGCGCGGCCTGGATCGGGTCGGTGGGCCCGGCCAGAGCGCGTACGCCCTCGATGACGCGCTCTCCCTCGACGATCAGCGCGACGGAGGGGCCGGAGGCCATGAACTCGACCAGCGGCTCGTAGAACGGCCGACCCTCGTGCTCGGCGTAGTGCTGCTCCAGGGTGGGACGGTCCAGGGTGCGCAGCTCCAGCGCGGTGATCTGCCAACCCGCCTTGCTCTCCAGACGGCCGATGATCTCGCCGATCAGCCCACGGCGGACCGTGTCGGGCTTGAGCAGGACAAGGGTGCGCTGGCTCATGCGATGTTCTCCTAGACCGAAAGAGTGGAACGACGCGCCGAGGCTACAGGGGCCTGCGCCCCGGCCGGTGCACGGGCCGGGGCGCAGGCCGAGGCACCGTCACTGCTCCTGCGCCGCGAACCTGGCCTTCGCCTCGTCGATCTGACGGCCGAAGTGGATCGAGGCCCACCACAGACCGGCGAAGGACGCACCGAGGAAGAACATCGTCGGGATCACGAAACCCGAGAGGATCAGCGCGCCCTGCAGCACCCAGCCGAGCTCGATGCCGCCGCGTCGCCCGATCATGCCGCACAGCAGCAGGCAGCACAGCATCGCCGTACCGCTGACGATCCAGACGGTGGTCGCCGAGAAGTCGCTGAGCTGCATGGCCACCAGGCCGGCGAAGCCGATGACCATGAACTCGCCGATCAGGGTCGACGCGCACAGAGTCCGCATCAGCCCTCCCTCCCCAGCAGCATCCGCGCCTCGCCGACCGTGATCACCGAACCGGTGACCAGCACTCCGGCGCCGGCGTACTCGTCCTCCTCCTCCGCGAGGGTGATCGCGGCCTCCAGCGCGTCGTCCAACCGCGGTTCCACGCGTACGCGTTCCTCGCCGTAGACCTCGACGGCGAGTGCGGCGAGTTCGTCGACGTCCATCGCGCGCGGGGTGGTGTTGCGGGTGACGACGATCTCCGCGAACAGCGGCTCCAACGCCTCCAGCAGTCCGCGCACGTCCTTGTTGCCGCTCGGCCCGACGACACCGATCAGCCTGCTGAAGCCGAACGCCTCGGTGACCGCCGCCGCCGTCGCCTGCGCGCCGGCCGGGTTGTGGGCGGCGTCCAGCAGCACCGACGGGCTGGCCCGCACCAGCTCCAGCCGCCCGGGCGAGGTGACCGCCGCGAACGCGCCGCGCACCACCTCCAGATCGAGGGTCCGGTCGTGGACCGAGCCGATGCCGAAGAACGCCTCGACGGCGGCGAGCGCCACGGCGGCGTTGTGCGCCATGTGGGCACCGTGCAGCGGCAGGAAGACGTCCGGGTACTCACCGCCGAGCCCGCGCAGCGTCAGCAACTGGCCGCCCACCGCGATCTCCCGGCTGACGACACCGAACTCCATGCCCTCCCTGGCGACCGTGGCGTCCACCTCGACGGCCTTCTTCAGCAGCACCGAGGCGGCCTCGACCGGCTGTTGGGAGAGCACCACGGTGGCGCCCTGCTTGATGATCCCGGCCTTCTCCACGGCGATCTTCTCCGCGGTGTCGCCGAGTCGGTCGGTGTGGTCGAGCGAGATCGGAGTGACCACCGCGACCTGGGCGTCGACGACGTTGGTCGCGTCCCAGGTGCCGCCCATCCCGACCTCGACGACGCCGACCTCCACCGGCGCGTCGGCGAAGGCGGCGTACGCCATGCCCGTCATCGCCTCGAAGAAGGAGAGCCGGTGGCCCTGCTGCTGGTCGACGAGGTCCACGAACGGCTTGAGGTCCTGCCAGGTCTCGATGAACTTCTCGGCCGACAGCGGCTCGCCGTCCACGCTGATGCGCTCGGTGATCGACTGCACGTGCGGACTGCTGTACCGGCCGGCGCGCAGCTCGAACGCGCCGAACAGCGCCTCGATCATGCGCGCGGTGGTGGTCTTGCCGTTGGTGCCGGTGATGTGGACCGTGGGGTACGCGCGCTGCGGCTCGCCGAGCACGTCCATCAGCGCGGTCATCCGGTCGAGCGACGGGTCGATCCTGGTTTCGGGCCAGCGGCCGATCAGATCGGCCTCGACCTCTCGCAGCGCCCGGTCCACCTCCGGGTCGGTCGGGCGGGAGGGAACACCGTCGCCGCGGGGCGGCCCCGCCTGTGTGCGCAGGGTCCGGCTGCCCGCCTCGATGACCGCCAGGTCGGGGTCACGGCTGGTCTCCTCGCCGACGATCTCCTCGAAACCGTCGAGTCCGCCGAAGTCCTCCGGCTCGGGGTCGGGGTCGGCTGGTCCGGGGGTGCTGGGGCTGTCGCTCACACCGGCCAGTCTACGGAGGGCGCCCCCGGGCTCCGCCCCCTCCCCGGTCCTCGCCGCGGACCCCGGGACGGCCCGCCCTCCGACGCGTGCCACACTCGTCGCATGCGCGTCTACCTCGGCTCCGATCACGCCGGTTACGAACTGAAGAACCACCTCGTGGAGTGGCTCAGGGCCCACGGCCACGACCCGGTCGACTGCGGCCCGCACATCTACGACGCGGTCGACGACTACCCGCCCTTCTGCCTCCGCGCGGCCGAGCGCACCGCGGCGGACAAGGAGAGCCTGGGCGTCGTGATCGGCGGTTCCGGGAACGGCGAACAGATCGCCGCGAACAAGGTCAAGGGCGTACGGGCCATCCTGGCCTGGAGCGAGCAGACGGCAGCGCTGGGCAAGGAGCACAACGACGCCAACGTGCTCAGCGTCGGCGGCCGGATGCACAGCGAGGCCGAGGTCGAGCGCTTCCTGGAGATCTTCCTGTCCACTCCGTTCACCGGCGAGGAGCGCCACGCACGCCGGATCGGGATGCTCTCGGACTACGAGGTGACCGGCGAGCTGCCGCCCATCCCGGCGAACCACCCGCAGCAGGACTGACCCCGGTCCGCGGGCCCGCGCACCGGGCGCCCGACTCCGCCCGACTTCGCTCCGCCCCGGGCGGTACGGGCCGGCGCACGGCTTCCGGCACCCGGCGCCCCTGCGTTCGCAGCGGGTCGCGGGGGCGGCGCGGGTCGCCGTACGGGCCCGGGCGCTACGGGCAGTTGGGGCCGTTGCGGCGGTTGGGGCCGCTGCGGGGCTGAGTGTCGGAGAGCGCCGGGAGAGGGAGCAGCGTGCCCGAGGGCCACACGATTCACCGACTTGCCGCCGATCACCGCGAGCGCTTCCGCGGGGAGCGGCTGGAGGTCTCCAGCCCGCAGGGCAGGTTCGCCGAGTCCGCGGCGCTGCTGGACGGCCGGACGCTGGAGACCGCCGAGGCCGTCGGCAAGCACCTCTTCCTCGGCTTCTCCGGCTCCCGGGACTCCTCCGGATCCACCACCGAACCGGCGCCGGTGGCGGACTGGGTCCACATCCATCTGGGACTGTTCGGCCGGCTCGACTTCGGTGTGCCGCCCGTGCCCGAGCCGGCCGACACCGTACGGCTGCGGCTGGTGGGCTCCGGGGCGTACGCCGACCTGCGCGGGCCGACGCGCTGCGCGCTGGTCACGGACGCCGAGAAGCGGGCTGCCGGCGACCGGCTGGGCCCCGATCCGTTGCGCGGGGACGCGGACGGCTCCCGTGCCTGGGAGCGGCTCTCGCGCAGCCGTACGTCGATAGCCGCGCTGCTGCTGGACCAGAAGGTGCTGGCCGGGGTCGGCAACGTCTACCGCGCCGAGGTGCTGTTCCGGCACGGCGTCGACCCCTACCGCGCCGGCCGCACCCTTCGGCGGCACGAGTGGGACGCGCTGTGGGCGGACCTGGTGGACCTGATGCGGATCGGGGTTCGGGAGAACCGCATCGACACCGTACGGCCCGAGCACACCCCCGAGGCGATGGGGCGCCCACCGCGCGTGGACGACCACGGCGGCGAGGTCTATGTGTACCGCCGCACCGGCCTGCCGTGCCTGGTTTGCTCAACTCCCGTGCGCACGGCGGAACTCGGCGCCCGGAACCTCTTCTGGTGTCCGCGCTGCCAGCCGCCCGCCGGCTGAGCGCCGACCGCCGGCCCGCTGCGGCCGGGACCGGGCCGGGGCCCGTCGCAGGGACACCGCACGCTCAGAAGCCGTGCGGCAGGAAAGGTGCACGGGCGGCGCCGAAGGCGACCGAGACCGGGTCGAGCGCGCCGGCACGCAGCTCCTGCACCCGCCCGGCGTCGGCCAGCGAGCGCAGTGATGTGCCGCCGAGATAGGCCGCGCCCAACTCGACGACGGACAGGGAGAGTTCGGCGGCGTCCTCGGTGCGCTCGCAGACCGCCCCGGCGGAGTCGCCGCTGAGCCGCCAACGACCGGTGTTCCAGGGGCAGAAGTCGTCCGTGACCTGCAACACCGTGTCCAGCGGCAGCTGGTAGGTACGGGCGGCGAGCGCCGGCCCGAGCTCCACCGGACGCACGAAGAGGCTGTCCCGCAGCCTCAGCCGGGCCCGTCGCACGTCCGAGACCAGATGGGCGACCGGGTCGTCCGGCGGGCGCTTGTCGGCGGTGACCTCCGAGGTCAGGTCGATCCCGGCGAGGTGCTGCCAGAGCGCGGCACCGGTCGCGGCGTCGTCGGCCTCCAACTCCCGCACTCTCACCCGGCCCTCGGCGTTGGAGTGGACCCAGTGGCCCTGGACCGAGTAGCGGGCGTATCCGACCGTGCGTCCGTCCCGCTCGGCCAGGACGCACTGCAGCTCGGTGCCGCCCGCCCGCTCCCCCGGCGGATCGTGGAGCTGGATGCGGGCCCACTCCTCGCTGCGCTCCAGCCGGCCCGGGCGAGTGGGCAGCGCACGGGCGTACACCGCCTCGCACTCGGCGAGCGCCTCGGTCGGATCCACCAGTCGCAGTCGCAGACCGGCCGCCTCCGGGGGCACCGCGACGCGGACCCGTCCGGTGTCGACGGACACCGTGAGCCAGTGACTTGCCAGTCCGTAGCCGAAACGGCCGTAGATGCCGGGCTCGGACGCGGTCAGGGCCGCCAGCGGTTCGCCGCGGCGGCGGGTGTCGTCCAGCTGCCACCGCAGCATGTCCCGCAGCAGCCCGCGGCGGCGGTGGGTGGGCGCGACGCTGACCATGCTCAGGCCCCCGGTGGGCACCGAGGCTCCGCCGGGCACCGTGGTGCGCAGCGAGTAGCTGTTGGAGGTGCCGACCAGGTCGGGCCCGTCCCATGCGCACAGCGCGCGGTCGAACTCCGTCACCGGGCGCCAGAGGTCGATCCCCTCCGACTCCGAGGTCGCGAACGCCCGCGCCAGCGTGCGGTGCCAGGAACTCCACTCGACGGGCTTCAGCAACCTCAATTCCGGCGTCATACTCCATAGGTACCAGGCAACCCGGACGCATGCGATCGGTTTCGAACAGGGTTGGCCCGGTGTGACGTTGGGAATCGACGGGCCCTGTCCCACCCGACTAAGGTCCTGGAACATGGCAGGTCGTACGGGTAGCACACCCTCCGCGACCCGGGCGCGCCGACTGCACAAGTCCGTGCACCGGGTCCGTACGCAACTGCGCCGCACGGGAGTCGACTACTTCCGCGGCCACGGGTCGGACTGGGTTGTCCTGACCGTGCTGCTGCTCAGCGTTCCCGCCCTGGCGTGGGCGACGCTGAGCCAGCCGATCTGGGCCGCTCCCGAGGCACTGGTCCTGCCGCTGATCGCGGGCGGGCTGCTGCTGCGCCCGTTCAGCATGACGCTCGTCTACGCCGCTGCCGCCGCCGCGCTGACCGTGGAGGCCCTCGTTCTGGGGCACTACGGCGCCGGTGCCGGGCGGGTCACTCCCGGCACCGTGCTGGTGGTCTTCGCGGTCGGCCTCGTGGGACTGCTCATCGCACAGTTCAGGATGCGCGTCGGTGTGCCGTGGACCGGCGGCGGCACCATGCTCTTCGACCTCCGCGAACGGCTGCGGGTGCAGAGCAAGTTGCCGCTGCTGCCCAAGGGCTGGCACCGCGAGATGTCGCTGCGCCCGGCCGGCGGGCAGTCCTTCTCCGGCGACTTCGTGGTCGCGGCCCGCACGGGTCCGAACCGGCGCACCCTGGAAGTGGTGCTCACCGACGTGTCCGGGAAGGGCATGGACGCCGGCTCGCGCGCGCTGCTCCTGTCGGGCGCCTTCGGCGGACTGCTCGGTTCGCTGGCGCCGCACTCCTTCCTGCCCGCGGCCAACGCGTATCTGCTGCGCCAGGACTGGGAGGAGGGCTTCGCGACCTCCGTCCACCTCGTCCTGGACCTCGACACCGGGGACTACGAGCTGTTCTCGGCCGGTCATCTGCCCGCGCTCCAGCTGTGCGGCGGAAGCGGCAAGTGGGAGCAGAAGGAGGCGGACGGCGCGCTGCTCGGGGTGTACGAGGGCGTCGAGTTCCACCCGGTCAAGGGCCGCCTCGACCGCGGGGACGTGCTGATGCTCTTCACCGACGGCCTGGTGGAGACCTCGGACCGCGAGCTGGCCGACGGGATCGACCGACTCAGCGGAGCGGCCGAGGGGTACGTCGCCACCCGGTTCCGCGGCGCCGCCTGGCACCTCATCGAGAAGGTCGCCAAAGACGTCAACGACGACCGGGCGCTGCTCCTCATCACCCGCAGCTGAGCGTCCGGCCCCGGGCGCCGCTGCCCTCCCCGCGGCACGCCGGCCGGGCTCTCCGCACGCCGTACGGGCGCCGGCCGGGCGCCGCCGACGGCACATGCGGCTCGTACGGGCAGGGCGCGGCTCGTGCGCACGGGCCCGCAGGTGTTGTGCGGGCCCGTGCGTCGGCGTGCAAGCCCCGCGTCAGCTGCCGGCTCGCGCCGGTCCGGGCTACTTGCCGGCCTGCTGGCGCTTGCGCGCCTGGTCCACCGCGTCGGTGCGGAACGCCCAGGTCATCTTGGGCTCCATCACGAAGCGGAAGACCCGTACCACCAGGGGCGCGCACAGGACGGTCATCATGGTGGCCGCGAGCACCGTGACCACGATCCGGCCGAGCGGCGAGTCGACCCAGGGCAGGTCGTACCAGTCGAAGAGCCGGGACATCTGGATCGGGTAGACGTGCAGCAGATAGGCGCAGATCGTGCCGGCCCCCAGCACCGTGAACCAGGTGTGGCGGTGCGGGATCCAGGCGTAGAAGCAGGCGGTCAGCACCAGCGCGCACCCGAACAGTGCGAGCGTCATCACCGGGCCCACCCACCAGGGCACCCCGAGCTCCTGGGCCGCGTTGTTCCGCAGGAACCACTCCTTGTTCATCCGCGGAACGGCCCAGTAGGCGAAGAAGAGCGCGACGGCGAAGACCGGCAGCGTCGCGAGCCGGGCGCCGCGTCGCCGCAGCTGTTCGAAGTGCTCCGGGCGCAGCCGGAGTCCGAGGACGAAGAACGGCAGGAACTGGAGCACCCGCTGGAGGTTCAGCTCACCGCCGACGCCGGGGCCGGTGGTGGCGAGCGCCGCGATGCCCAGCGCGATCGGCACGGGCCAGCGCAGCACCTTCCAGAAGGGCGCGGTCAGCCGCCAGATGAAGAGCGCGACCAGGAACCACAGTGCGTAGCCGGGGCTGAGCAGGGTGAACGGCCGCTCGGGGTCGTCCGCCCAGCGCATGAAGAAGGTGTACGCGATCTCGAAGACGAGGTACGGCACGGCGATACCGGTGATCAGCCGCTTCAGCTGGCCCGGGCGCCCCTCGAAGGTGCGCGAGAGATAGCCGGAGATGATGATGAAGGCCGGCATGTGGAAGGTGTAGAGGACGAAGTACAGCGCCTCTGCGGTGCGGCTGTCGTTGCGCAGCGGCTCCCAGGCGTGACCTATGCCCACCAGCACGATCGTCATGTACTTGGCGTTGTCGAACCAGGGATCTCGCGCCTTCGCCCTGGACGTTCCCTTCGGCTCCACGGGCTTCTGCGGCGACTTCGCGGATTCTTCCGCGGCGGTCGCCGTCACCGGGCCGTCGGGGCGAGCTGGGGGGAGGGGCGCTCGCTCATAACCAGCTGGGAACATCTGCCGCACCATAGTGGCGAAACCTGTCAGACGTAAATTCCCGCGGCCCGGTTGCCTGTCGCGGGTGGGTTTTCTCGTCTTGACTTCTTCCGCACGAGAGGTCCGCGGTCCTCGCCTCGACGGCGCAGAGCGCAGAGAGTGTCCGGGTTGGGCTGCGTTTGGTGGACATCAACTCCCCATAAGGTCGATGCTCTTCCGCTCCCGAGTCCAGATCCGAGCCTACGAGCACCTACCCGAACCGGCCACCTGTGAACATCCTCACGGTGGTCGGTCCGCCGGAGGGCGCGCGCCGACCGCCCGACCGGCGGGCGCACGCTCCGCGGCGAGTCGCCGCGGCCCCGATTCCCGGGCCGCACGGGCGGGTTGGCGACGGCGAGGGCCCAACTCCCGCACCGGGGCGGGGAACCGCCGGTGCGTCCGACGACACCGCGGGGAACCGTCGGGGCAGGTCGGTCCGTCGGTGAACTCGACGTCATCTCCCTGCGGCGGATTCGGAGTTGGTGGCACGATGGGCCCACCAGTCGTATCCGTCAGGTCCAGCCGGTGGCGAGGCGTTCCGACCGAAGGTGTGATCAACCGTGGCCATTTCGCTCTCCGTAGTTCTGCTGCTCGCGATCATCCTCGTCGTGATGATTCGCAGCGGTTCCATCAAGCCGCTGCCCGCACTCGTCGCCGCGCTCTTCGGCTTCTTCCTGGCCTCCACCGGAATGGCCCCGACGATCCAGCGCTTCATGGACTCGCTGGCGGAGACCATCAACAAGATCAATTTCTGAGGCGGCGCCGCACCGCTCCCCCGCCGTCCCCTCCGGCGGTCGCGGTCGCGCTCAGAGGTCGCACGAGGGGCAGCGGCGGACCCGCCCCGCCTCCGTTCGCCGACGGACCCCTCTGAGCGCCTCGCCCCAACTCGCGGCTCCCGGACGGCCGATGGCGCCCGGAACCGACAGCCCGGGGGCGCACGCACCCGCGCACACGAGCACGGAAGCGCACGGTCGCGCGGGATCGACGGACCCCGACAGGAACAGCGGACAGCCGCGGCGGGCGCCCGGCCCGCACCGAAAGCCTCAGGGCGGACACATCACGCCGGGCACGGAAGCCTCCCGGCCCGGGCCGAGCGGGGCCGGACCGGCAAGGACCGGGTGGGCGAACGACGGAAGGGCCCGACCCGGGAGCACAAGCTCCCCGACCGGACCCTTCCGTCCGTGGAGCGGGCGACGGGAATCGAACCCGCGTAGCCAGTTTGGAAGACTGGGGCTCTACCATTGAGCTACGCCCGCAATGCGCCTCATCCGGCGTCCGGGACGCGGCGCGGCCCGCTGATCATAGACCAGCTCCGAGCGCCGATATGCCCCGCACCTGGCGGCACGAGCAGCATCGTACGGCATGTACGCTTCTTCTCGCACTGACGGGGTGTGGCGCAGCTTGGTAGCGCGTCCGCTTTGGGAGCGGAAGGTCGTCGGTTCGAATCCGGCCACCCCGACCACGTACTATTGACGCCGCGCGTGCCTGTGTCGTGTCCGCACTGTCCGAGTCGCATACGGGGCCGCTGCGATGCCCTCCCGAGCGCTTGCAGGTGTTCGACCACGTGAGGACGTCGTGAACGTCCAGCAAACCAGATGTCAGCCCCAAGGAGACCGACCGTGAAGAGCGCCGTGGAGAACCTGAACCCGACCCGGGTTCGGCTCACTGTCGAGGTGCCCTTCGAGGAGCTCAAGGCCAGCCTCGACGCGGCGTACAAGAAGATCAACCAGCAGATCCAGGTGCCCGGCTTCCGCAAGGGCAAGGTTCCGGCGCGGGTCATCGACCAGCGCTTCGGCCGTGGCGCCGTGCTGGAGGAAGCCGTCAACGACGCGCTGCCGAAGCTGTACCAGAGCGCGATCGAAGAGGGCGAGCTCAACCCGCTCGGCCAGCCCGAGGTCGACATCACCGAGCTGAAGGACAACGAGCAGCTGACCTTCACCGCCGAGGTCGACATTCGCCCCGAGCTGGAGATCCCGGACTACACGGGTATCGAGGTCGAGGTCGAGGCCGCCGAGGTCAGCGACGCGGATGTCGACGAGGCCGTCGAGCAGCTGCGTGAGCGCTTCGCCACCACCAGCGTCGTGGAGCGCGCCGCCGCCGAGGGCGACGTGGTCAAGGTCGACCTGGAGGCCAAGGTCGACGGCGAGGTGCTCGCCGACGGCGTGGCCGAGGGCATCGACTACACCATCGGCTCCGGCGAGCTGCTGGAGGGCATCGACGAGGCCGTCAAGGGTCTGTCCGCCGACGAGTCCGCCACCTTCACCTCCGAGCTGAAGGGCGGCTCCGCCGCCGGCAAGGAGGCCGAGGTCTCGGTCAAGGTCAACACCGTCTCCTCCCGCGAACTGCCCGAGCTGGACGACGACTTCGCCCAGCTGGCGAGCGAGTTCGACACCATCGCCGAGCTGCGCGAGGACAGCCGCAAGCGGCTGGAGCAGTCCAAGAAGTACGAGCAGGCCACCAAGGCCCAGGAGAGCGTCCTGGAGAAGCTCATCGAGCTGACCGAGGTGCCGATCCCCGAGAAGCTCCTCGAGGACGAGATCCAGACCCGCAAGCACAACCTGGTCAACCACCAGCTGGGCCAGATGGGCATGGACCTCGCCACCTACCTGCAGATGCAGGACAAGACCGAGGAGGAGTTCGACGCCGAGCTCAAGGAGCAGGCGGAGAAGGGCATCCGGACCCAATTCATCCTCGACGAGCTGGTCTCCCGCGAGAAGCTCAACGTCAACCAGGAAGAGCTCACCGAGCACCTGATGCGGCGTGCGCAGTCCTCGGGCATGAGCCCGGACCAGTTCGCCCAGGCGGTCGTCGAGGGCGGCCAGGTGCCGATGCTGGTGGGCGAGGTCGCCCGCGGCAAGGCTCTGGCGCTGGTCGTGGAGTCCGCCACCGTCAAGGACACCAATGGTGAGCTCGTCGACCTCGACGACGAGGAGGACGAGGAGGAGGGCGCCGCCGAGGCGGACGCCGCCGCCGAGTCCGAGGGCGCCGAGTCCAAGGACGCGGAGAAGGCGGACGACAAGAAGTCCGACGCCTGATCCACCGATCGTCGGCGGGCCCGTACGTCATCACGCGTGCGGGCCCGTTCGCGTACGGCGGCCGAACCGGCCCCGTGCTCGGGCCGCGCCGGTCTCCGGACCCGGCCCACCAGCTCGAACGCACCCTGCGCTGACAGCGAACAGTTCCCGGGGTGCTCGCCACGTACCGCCCGTCGGCCGTTAGGGTCCGCGGTACGTACAGATCAACTCCATCCGCAAGTGCCCTGTCGGACAACGGAGATCGAGGCCCGCGAGTCCCTCCCGGAGCTTGTCGCCCAGCGGCGAACAAGCGCGAGAGGGGCCCACCAAAGGGCCTCGGCACGGTACCGTCGGAGGGCAAGGACCAGGCACCGCCGCCGGCCGGCGGTGCGGCAGGCGAAGGGGAAGCACCTCGTGGCACGCATCGGTGATGGCGGCGACCTGCTCAAGTGCTCGTTCTGCGGGAAGAGTCAGAAGCAGGTCAAGAAGCTCATCGCAGGCCCTGGCGTGTACATCTGTGATGAGTGCATCGACCTCTGCAACGAGATCATCGAGGAGGAGCTGGCCGACTCCTCGGAAGTCCGCTTCGAGGAGCTGCCGAAGCCGCGCGAGATCTCGGAGTTCCTCGAGGGGTACGTGGTCGGCCAGGAAGCCGCGAAGAAGGCACTGTCGGTCGCGGTGTACAACCACTACAAGCGCGTGCAGGCCGGCGAGAACGGCGGCGCGCAGGGCCGGGACGACGGCATCGAGCTGGCGAAGTCCAACATCCTGCTGCTCGGTCCCACCGGCTCCGGCAAGACCCTGCTCGCCCAGACGCTGGCGCGCATGCTCAACGTCCCGTTCGCGATTGCCGACGCCACCGCGCTCACCGAGGCCGGGTACGTGGGCGAGGACGTCGAGAACATCCTGCTGAAGCTGATCCAGGCGGCCGACTACGACGTCAAGAAGGCCGAGACCGGGATCATCTACATCGACGAGATCGACAAGGTCGCCCGCAAGAGCGAGAACCCGTCGATCACCCGGGACGTCTCAGGCGAGGGCGTGCAGCAGGCCCTGCTGAAGATCCTGGAGGGCACCACCGCCTCCGTGCCTCCGCAGGGCGGGCGCAAGCACCCGCACCAGGAGTTCATCCAGATCGACACGACGAACGTGCTCTTCATCGTGGGCGGCGCCTTCGCCGGTCTGGAGAAGATCATCGAGTCCCGGTCGGGCGCCAAGGGCATCGGCTTCGGAGCCAACATCCGCTCCAAGCGCGAGCTCCAGGCCACCAACCTCTTCCAGGAGATCATGCCGGAGGACCTGGTGAAGTTCGGGATGATCCCGGAGTTCATCGGCCGCCTCCCGGTGATCACCTCGGTGCACAACCTGGACCGCGAAGCGCTCCTGAAGATCCTGGTCGAGCCGAGGAACGCACTGGTGAAGCAGTACCAGCGCCTCTTCGAACTCGACAACGTCGAGCTGGAGTTCGACCGGTCCGCGCTGGAGGCCATCGCGGACCAGGCGATCCTGCGCGGCACCGGAGCCCGCGGTCTGCGGGCGATCCTGGAGGAGGTGCTGATGTCGGTGATGTACGAGGTGCCCTCCCGCAAGGACGTCGCCCGGGTCGTCATCACCGACGAGGTGGTCCGCTCCAACGTCAATCCCACGCTCGTACCGCGCTCGAAGGGCTCCGAGTCGGGGCCGCACGAGAAGAGCGCCTAGGGGCCGCGGCCACGGCCGCACCCCGGGAATCGTCAACAGCCGCTCCGACCCGCCGGGTTGGGGCGGCTGTCGCGTGTGCGGGACCTCTCCGGCGGGCGCGCGCGGGCGCGGCCCGTGGGGGCGCGGCCGGTGGGGGCGCGGCCGGTGTGCGAAAGGGCTCGTCGTGGCGTCTCGTCGTGGCGTCTCGGCGTGCGACGGGCGGCGCGTACGGCGCTGCGGGGGGCGTACGGCGCTGCGGGCACGTACCGCGACACCGGCGCGCACGGCGGTGCGACTGCCGGGCGCGGGACGGCACGGCGCCGCCCCCGGCGGGTTCACCTCGGTGAACGGTGCCGGGGGCGGCGTGGGCCCTGTCTGGGCGTTGCTCGGCGGGACGGACGCTCAGCGGGGAGCGTTGTCCAGCTTGCGGGTGCTCACGATCTGGTCGACCAGGCCGTAGGCGAGCGCGTCCTCGGCGGTGAGGATCTTGTCGCGCTCGATGTCCTCGCTGACCTGCGCCACCGTCTTGCTGGAGTGGCGGGCGAGCAGCTCCTCCAGCTGGGTGCGCAGCCGCAGGATCTCGTTGGCGGCGATCTCCAGGTCGGAGAGCTGCTCACGGCCGGTCTGGGTGGACGGCTGGTGAATCAGCACACGGGCGTTGGGCAGCGCCATCCGCTTGCCGGGCGTACCGGCGGCGAGCAGCACGGCCGCGGCGGAGGCCGCCTGGCCCATGCAGACCGTCTGCACATCGGGCTTCACGAACTGCATCGTGTCGTAGATGGCGGTGAGCGCCGTCATCGAGCCGCCGGGGCTGTTGATGTAGATCGAGATGTCGCGGTCGGGGTCCATCGACTCCAGGCACAGCAGCTGCGCCATCACGTCGTTGGCCGAGGCGTCGTCGATCTGGACGCCCAGGAAGATCACGCGCTCCTCGAAGAGCTTGGCGTACGGGTCGTACTCGCGCACGCCCTGCGAGGTGCGCTCGACGAAGCGCGGGACCACGTAGCGGTTGTCGACCTGGGGTCCGGTGTAGAGGCCTGACGCGGAAGCGCCCGGGAAGTTGTTCATGGGGAGGTTCACCATCCTGGTGGCGTTCGAGTGGGCTGTGGCGGGAGCTCGGCCGGGGCCGGCGGTCGGGCCTCGGTCGGGCCTCAGGAGGCGCCGGTGCCGCCGCCGCCCGGGACACCGGAGGCTGCGGAGATGATCTCGTCGAGCAGGCCGTACTCCTTGGCCTCCTCCGAGGTGAACCAGCGGTCCCGGTCACCGTCGCGGATGATCGTCTCCACGGTCTGGCCCGTGTGCCGTGCGGTGATCTCGGCCATGCGCTTCTTGGTGCGCAGCAGGTACTCGGCCTGGATCTTGATGTCCGAGGCGGTACCGCCCACGCCCGCCGAGCCCTGGTGCATCAGGATGTCGGTGTGCGGAAGCGCGAAGCGCTTGCCCGGCGTACCGCCCGTCAGCAGGAACTGGCCCATGGAGGCCGCCATGCCCATGCCGATGGTCACGACGTCGTTGGGGATGTACTGCATGGTGTCGTAGACGGCCATGCCGGCCGACACCGAGCCGCCGGGGCTGTTGATGTAGAGGTAGACGTCCTTGCTCGGGTCGGCGGCGAGAAGCAGCATCTGAGCAGTGATCTTGTTGGCGATCTCGTCGTCCACCTGCTGCCCAAGGAAGATGATCCGCTCGCCGAGCAGTCGGCTGTAGACCTGGTCGCCGAGGCCACCACCGATGAACGGCTCGCCGGCGGCGGAAGGCATCAGATTCGTCACGTATCCACCTGCTCGTCTCTGACGGCAACGCGCGCCGTCTCAGCGTCTGTCGCGGGCCGGGGGCCTCTGTGGTTGCGTCCGCTTCTCGCGGTGAACCGGGCTCCCCCGCCCTCGTCATTATGGTTATGGACCCTAACGCGCAGGGGGGCGAGAGCAATCCCGGACCGGTAGCTGTTCGCTGTGAGCGCAGGTCGCACAGGGTGGGCGGGAAGGGGATCGGACCGGTCCCGCGGGCCCTGTCCGCCGCGGCTCCCGGGGGCCGGGCGCCCGACGTGCCGGACGCCCGGGGCGCAGGCTCCCGGGCGTCCGGCGGCGAGGGCTCGGGACGGGGTCAGTCGGCCTTGACCCGTGCCGCCTTGCGCAGGTCGGCGGCGTTCTTCGCGGCGTCCTCCGCCGTCACGTCGCCGACGCCGCGGAACGGAGCGACCATGCCGATGGTGCTCTTGTCGCCCCAGACACAGAACTGGGTGCGCTGGACGTTGCCCGAGCCCATCGGATCGGTGTCCATCGCCTGGCACTTCATCACCGCACCGCCGAGGCCGGCCGGAGTGGCCTTCTGCGGACCGCCGATGATCTTGTCGTTGGCGCCGGCGGCCTTCTCGGCCTCCTTGACCCGCAGGTCGAGCAGTTTGTCGACCGCGGCCTCGGGATCGGCGATGGTGCCCCAGGCCCCGCGGAAGATCAGCCCGTGGGCCTGCGCGAGCTTGCTCGGGTCGACGTTCTGCGGGTCGGACATGCCCTCCGACTGGTAGAAGCCCGCGGCGAACTGCGCGTTCTGCACGCCGGACTGCTTGACGGTGTCCTCGAAGTTGTCGCTCGGACCGCCGAACCGGGACTCCCCCTGCGGGCTGCGCGTCAACTCGCCCAGGGTGGTGGGCGGTTCCAGCTTGTGCGGACCGTCGTCCACCGCAGCCGCGTCGGCGTCCTTGGAACCGTCCGACCCGTCCGCGCCCGCCGAGTTGCCGGACTCCGCCTTGTTCCCGTCGTCCGATCCGTCCTTGCCGCCGGTGGCGATGACGGCGCCGGCGACGATCGCCGCGACCACCGCGACGGCGCCGACCGCGATGGCTATCGCCTTGCCGTTACCGCCGGACTTCGGCGGCGGGAAGTCGCCCTGCGGCGGCTGGCCGTACGGGCCGGGCGCCTGCGGCTGCTGCGGGTAGCCGTACCCCGGCTGCCCCGGTGCGCCCGCCTGCGGCTGCTGACCGTACGGACCGGGCTGACCCGGCTGACCCTGCGGCGGACCGGGCGGACCGGGCTGGCCCTGCGGCGGACCGTACGGGCCGGGCTGACCCGGCTGACCCGGCTGCTGCCCGTACGGGCCCTGTGGCGGCGGGGAGTTGAAGCTCATGAGGTGACTGCTCTCTGCGCAGGCGTCGGCGACGCGCTGCCGCACGACGCGTCTGGTCGCGTCATCGTTGCGGACGGGATCGGTCGGGGTTCGTTCACTGCTTGACGCGAGCGGCCTTGCGCAGCTCGGCTGCGTGCTTGGCCGCCTCGTCCTGTGTGACGGCGCCGGAGGGCTTGACCACGACAACCTGGCCGAGGGTGCTCTTGTCGGCCCACCCGCACATCACGGCCTTGCCGCCGCCGGCCTGGGCGACGTTGACGGTCTGGCACTTCATCAGGGCGCCGTCCAGACCTGCCGGGGTGACGTCCTCAGGACTTCCTTCCAGGTCGACCCCCTGCTTCTGCGCGGTCGACTGGTCGAAGAGCTTGTCCAGGGTCGAGGACGGGTTGTCGATCTCGCCCCAGGCCCCGGCCATCGTCACCACCGTCATGCTCGCGGCGGATCCCGGGTCCGTGGGGTCCGCGTCCGAGAAGGAGCCCTCGGCCCCCTGCGCGCCCTTGACTCCGATCTTCTCGGCCTCGGCACGCACGGATTCGGTGCCGTTCTGGCCGCCGGCACCCGGCTGCTGCTTGAACTCCCCGAAGGACTGCGGAATTTCCAGCTTGTGCGCGCCGTCGTCCTTGACCGCGCTGCTGCCGCCGCTGCCGCCCTCGTCGTCGCCGCCGGTGGCGAGCACGATGCCGCCGATGATGGCGCCGACCACGACCACGGCGCCGATCACGATGCCGATCGTCTTGCCCTTGCCCCCGCCCGAGGGCGGCGGCGTCGGGGCGCCGGGCTGACCGTACTGGCCGGGCTGACCGTACGGACCGGGCTGCTGACCGTAGGGCTGCTGGCCGTACGGTCCCGGCTGCTGCTGGTAGCCGGGGCCGGGCTGCTGCTGGCCGTACGGGCCGGGCTGCTGGCCGTAACCGCCCTGCGGCTGCTGGCCGTAACCGCCCTGCGGCTGCTGGCCGTACGGGCCGGGGGCCTGCGGCTGCTGCGGGTAGCCGTACCCCGGCTGCCCCGGTGCGCCTCCCTGCGGCTGCTGACCGTACGGACCCGGCGGCGGCTGGTTGAAACTCATGGCGCTTCCCTCCCTGGGCATGCAGCGGGGCATGCGTGTCCACGACGCGCGCGCACGCCGTCGTCTGTG
This sequence comes from Streptomyces sp. XM4193, assembly GCF_023072595.1. GTDB lineage: Bacteria > Actinomycetota > Actinomycetes > Streptomycetales > Streptomycetaceae > Streptomyces. The sequence goes on along the minus strand of NZ_JALLGK010000002.1, from coordinate 30,991 downwards.
ATGCGGATGTCGATGGTCGGAACTTCCCTGCGGAACGAGCCGCGCGATGACGCGTACACGGCTGCCTCCGCACATCCTTCCGGACGACGGCTCAACGTCCTACACCGGGCACCAAACCGATTCGAGACTGCTACATCCACGCCATTACACTGCCGTCGTGACCGACGAGACTCAGCAGCGCCCCCAGGGCGCCAACAGCGACCCCGCAGATCTGCCGACCCAGTACGCGCCGGCCGAGGTAGAGGGGAAGCTGTACGAACGCTGGGTGGAGCGCGGCTACTTCGAGGCCGACGCCACGAGCAGCAAGCCGCCGTACACCGTCGTCATCCCCCCGCCGAACGTCACCGGCAGCCTGCACCTGGGCCACGCCTTCGAGCACACGCTGATCGACGCGCTCACCCGCCGCAAGCGGATGCAGGGGTACGAGACGCTGTGGCAGCCCGGTATGGACCACGCGGGCATCGCCACCCAGAACGTGGTGGAGCGGGAGCTGGCCAAGGAGGGCACCTCGCGCCACGATCTGGGCCGCGAGGCGTTCGTCGAGCGCGTCTGGCAGTGGAAGGCGGAGTCCGGCGGGCAGATCTCCGGGCAGATGCGCCGCCTCGGCGACGGCGTCGACTGGTCGCGCGAGCGCTTCACCATGGACGAGGGGCTCTCCAAGTCCGTCCAGACCATCTTCAAGCGGCTCTTCGACGACGGTCTGATCTACCGCGCCGAGCGCATCATCAACTGGTGCCCGCGCTGCCTGACCGCGATCTCCGACATCGAGGTCGAGTACGCCGACGAGGACGGCGAGCTGGTCTCCATCCGGTACGGCGAGGGCGACGACTCGCTGGTCGTCGCCACCACCCGGGCCGAGACGATGCTCGGCGACACCGCCGTCGCGGTCCACCCCGACGACGAGCGGTACGCCCATCTCGTCGGCAGGACCGTCAAGTTGCCGCTGACCGACCGCTCCATCCCGGTCGTGGCGGACAGCCACGTCGACCCGGAGTTCGGCACCGGCGCGGTCAAGGTGACCCCGGCGCACGACCCGAACGACTTCGAGATCGGCCGCCGGCACGGCCTGCCGAACCTGACCGTCATGGACGAGCGCGCGGTGATCACCGCGCCCGGCCCGTTCCAGGGCCAGGACCGGCTGGAGGCGCGCTCGGCGATCGTCGCCGCGCTGCGCGCCGAGGGCCGGATCGTCGCGGAGAAGCGCCCGTACAGCCACTCGGTGGGCCACTGCTCGCGGTGCAAGACGACCATCGAGCCGCGGCTCTCGCTCCAGTGGTGGGTGAAGACCGGCCCGCTGGCGCAGGCTGCGGGCGACGCGGTGCGCGACGGCCGCGTCGCGATCCACCCCAAGGAGATGGAGTCCCGCTACTTCGGCTGGGTCGACAACCTCCACGACTGGTGCATCTCGCGGCAGTTGTGGTGGGGCCACCGGATCCCGGTCTGGTACGGGCCCGGCGGCGAGGTCGTCTGCGTCGGTCCGGACGAGGAGCCGCCGAGCGGTGAGGGCTGGTACCAGGACAGCGATGTGCTGGACACCTGGTTCTCCTCCGGGCTGTGGCCGTTCTCCACGCTCGGCTGGCCGGAGCAGACCGACAGCCTCGGCCGCTTCTATCCGAACTCGGTCCTGGTCACCGGCTACGACATCCTCTTCTTCTGGGTCGCCCGGATGATGATGTTCGGCCTGTACGCGATGGACGGCACTCCGCCGTTCCACACGATCGTGCTGCACGGCATGGTCCGCGACCAGTTCGGCAAAAAGATGTCCAAGTCCTTCGGCAACGCGGTCAACCCGCTGGACTGGATGGACAGTTACGGTTCCGACGCGCTGCGCTTCACGCTGGCGCGCGGCGCCAACCCCGGCGTCGACGTGCCGATCGGCGAGGACTGGGTCCAGGCTTCGCGCAACTTCGCCAACAAGGTCTGGAACGCCACCCGATTCGCGCTGATCAACGGCGCCACCGTGGACGGGCCGCTGCCCGCGCCCGAGGAGATGTCGGCCGCGGACCGCTGGATCCTGTCCAGGCTGAACACGGTCGTCGCCGAGACGGACGCGCAGTACGAGGACTACCAGTTCGCCAAACTCTCCGACGCCCTCTACCACTTCGCCTGGGACGAGGTCTTCGACTGGTACGTCGAGCTGTCCAAGACGACCTTCTTCGCCGGCGGCCGGCCGGCGGAGGTCTCCGGGCGGGTCCTGGGCGAGGTCCTGGACGTGCTGCTGAGGCTGCTGCACCCGGTCATGCCGTTCGTCACCGAGACCCTCTGGACAACGCTGACCGGCGGTGAGTCCCTGGTGATCGCCGACTGGCCCAAGGACAGCGGCTTCCGGGACAAGGAGGCGGAGCAGGAGCTCGCGGACGTCCAGGAGGCGGTCACCGAGGTGCGTCGCTTCCGCGCGGACCAGGGCCTCCAGCCCGGCCAGCGGGTGCCGGCCCGGATGACGCTGGAGGGTACGGCGCTGGCGGCGCACGAGGAGGCCATCCGCTCACTGCTGCGGCTCCAGCCGGCCGGTGAGGACTTCTCGGTGACGGCCTCGCTGCCGGTCGCCAAGGCCCTGGTCGAGCTGGACCTCTCCGGCGCGATCGACTTCGCCGCCGAGCGCAAGCGGCTGGAGAAGGACCTGGCCGCCGCGGAGAAGGAGCTGAAGCAGACCACCGCGAAGCTCAGCAACGAGGGCTTCCTCGGCAAGGCGCCCGAGCAGGTCGTCGACAAGATCCGCGACCGGCAGGCCGCCGCGGGCGCCGACATCACACGCATCCAGACCCAGCTGGAGAACATGCCCAGGGGCTGAGCGGGGGCAGGGCCCGACGAAGGCCGGTACGACGGGAGTTGCCGTCGTACCGGCCTTCGTGTGTCGCACGCTTCCCGCCGGCCCGCGGATGCTCCCCGGTCCGCGGAGGCGGCGTGCGCGGGTGCGGCGTACGGGCGCGGCGTGCGCGGGAGCGGACGGGTGCGTACGGGCGCGGCGTGCGCGGGAGCGTACGGGCGCGGTCAGCCGCGGTCGCCGAGCAGCTTCCAGGCGGTCGGCAGCACGCCCATCGCCAGCGCGGCCTTCAGCACATCGCCGATCAGGAACGGCACCAGGCCCGCGGCGAGCGCCTCGGTCAGCCCCATACCGGTCGCCAGCGCCAGGTAGGGAACGCCGACGCTGTAGATGATCGCCGTACCGACCGCCATCGTGCCGACCGTGCGCAGCATGCTGCGGTCGCCTCCGCGCCGGGCCAGCGAACCGACCACGGCGGCGGCGAGCAGCATGCCGAGCAGATAGCCGAAGGACGGCATCGCGGCACCGTGCGACATCTCGGCGAACCACGGCATCCCGGCGACACCGGCGACGACGTAGAGCGAGAGGGAGGCGACGGCGCGGCTGGTGCCGAGTCCGGCGCCGAGCAGCAGTGCGGCGAAGGTCTGGCCGGTCACCGGCACCGGAGAGCCGGGGATGGGCAGTGCGATCTGGGCGGCGGCGCCGGTGAGGGCAGCACCGCCGACGACCAGCGCGACGTTCCGCAGCATGGTGCGGGACGAGGTGGTCGCGGGAAGCAGGTCGGCGAGTACGGCTCCGGGCCGTATCGGTGCTGCGGTCGTCAGGGCGCTGGCGCTCATGAGGGGCTCCGAGGATTTCGGTTGCGGTCGGTGGCCGGGCCGGCCCACCCGGTGGTTCGGGTACGTGCGGGGGCGGACCGGTCGGATCGTGACCGACGCTAGCGGGTCGGGCGCGCGGACGGAGCGCGGGTCCCCGACAAAGCGCGGGCGCTCGCGTTATCGGATGACCTGCGGCGCAGCGGCGAGGCACACCGTGCGAGCGACGTTTCGGGGCTGCCGGGAGCGCGGCGGCAGGTGCGGGGCAGCACCGACGGGTCGCGGCGGGCCGCGCGTTCGGAGCGTGCCGGCGCGGTCCGTGCGGGACAGTGAGCTGTGTCATTGATAGGTGGCCCCCTCTCTGCCCACACTGATCGGTGATCCGGAGTCATTGCCTCCGCCTCACCTCCCCCCTCCCGCGCCTCCCCCACTTGGATGTCCATGTCTCCCTCGCAGGCCCGGAGTCGGAACGGCTCCACCGGCCCTGACGGCACTCCGGCCCAAGGCAACGAAGCGGGCGACCCGTCCGCGCTCACCCACGGACTCAAGCAGCGCCATCTTTCGATGATCGCGCTGGGCGGCGTGATCGGCGCCGGGCTGTTCGTCGGGTCCGGCGCCGGCATCGCGGCGGCCGGCCCCTCGATCGTGCTGGCCTTCGCCGCCTCCGGGCTGCTGGTCATGCTCGTGATGCGGATGCTCGGCGAGATGTCCGCCGCCCATCCGGCCTCCGGCTCCTTCTCGGTGCACGCCGAACGCGCTCTCGGACCGTGGGCGGGCTTCACCGCGGGCTGGATCTTCTGGATGCTGCTGTGCGTCGCCGTCGCCGTGGAGGCGATCGGAGCGGCCGACATCATGCAGACGTGGTTCCCGGACACCGCCTCCTGGATGTGGGTGGCGCTGTTCATGGCGGTCTTCTGCGCGACCAACCTCGCCTCGGTCCGCAACTTCGGTGAGTACGAGTTCTGGTTCGCCGCGCTGAAGGTCTTCGCGATCGTCTCGTTCCTGGTGCTCGGGGTGCTGGCCATCGCGGGTCTGCTGCCGGGCACCGACTCCCCCGGCAGCAACAACCTCACCGGGCAGGGCGGCTTCTTCCCCAACGGAACCGACGGCCTGATCGTCGGTCTGCTGGCGTCGATCTTCGCCTACGGCGGTCTGGAGACCGTCACCATCGCCGCGGCCGAGTCCGAGAACCCGGTGCGCGGTGTCGCCAAGGCGGTGCGCACCGCGATGTGGCGCATCGCCGTCTTCTACGTCGGTTCGATGCTGGTCATCGTGAGCCTGATCCCGTGGGACGACGCCTCCGTGCTGGAGGGTCCGTACGCCGCGGTGCTGGACCACCTCGACATCCCGGCGGCCGGCGAGATCATGAAGGTCGTGGTGCTGATCGCCCTGCTGTCCGCGATGAACGCCAACATCTACGGCGCCTCCCGGATGTCGTACTCGCTGGTCACCCGCGGCGAGGGTCCGGCCTTCCTGGGGCGGATCACCGGCGGGGTGCCGCGGCGCACGGTCGTGGCGTCCTCCGCCTTCGGTTTCTTCGCGGTACTGCTCAGCTACTGGTGGCCGGAGACGGTCTTCAGCTGGCTGCTCAACATGGTCGGTGCCGCGGTGCTGGTCGTGTGGGGCTTCATCGCCTTCTCCCAACTGCGCACCCGGCGGCGGCTGGAGCGCGAGGCGCCGGAGAAGCTGGTGGTGCGCATGTGGGCGTTCCCGGTACTGACCTGGGTGGCGATCGCCGGTATGGCCGGCGTGCTGCTGCTGATGCTCCGCGACGGCGAGACCCGGGTGCAGCTCTTCTGCACCGCGGGCCTGACGGTCGCACTCGCCGTGGCGGGCTGGGTGCGCCAGCGCCGCGCCGGCCTCACACCGACCGCCGGGGCCGCGGAGGTGCGGGCCGACGAGGAGCCGCGGACCCCGCGGGAGCGGGACTGACACCCGCGTCCGCGCGGCGGCCAACTCGCCCGCACACGCGCGCAGTAGACCGTTCGGGCTGACTGACCGCCCGGTTGACGGGGCGACACCTCACGGAGGGGTCGCCCCGCTGCTGTCGGCGTTGCTGCTGATAACGTCGCCCTGCAAGCGATGTGCAATAACGTTCGGAGGGGAACAAGCGCATGGCCACCTATTCGCTGCCCGAGCTCCCGTATGACTACTCCTCCTTGGAGCCGGTCATCACCGGAGAGATCATCGAGCTCCACCACGACAAGCACCACGCCGCCTATGTGAAGGGTGCCAACGACACCCTGGAGCAGCTGGCGGAGGCCCGGGACAAGGAGTCCTGGGGCGCGATCAACGGCCTGGAGAAGAACCTGGCCTTCCACCTCTCCGGTCATATCCTGCACTCCATCTACTGGCAGAACATGACCGGCGACGGCGGCGGCGAGCCGCTGGACAAGGACGGCACGGGCGAGCTGGCCGACGCCATCGCCGAGTCGTTCGGCTCCTTCGCCAAGTTCAAGGCCCAGCTGACCAAGGCCTCCGCCACCACGCAGGGTTCGGGCTGGGGCGTTCTCGCCTACGAGCCGGTCAGCGGCCGTCTCATCGTCGAGCAGGTCTACGACCACCAGGGCAACGTCGGCCAGGGCTCGGTCCCGATCCTGGTCTTCGACGCCTGGGAGCACGCCTTCTACCTCCAGTACCGGAACCAGAAGGTGGACTTCATCGACGCGATGTGGGCCGTCGTCAACTGGCAGGACGTCTCCGCCCGTTACACCGCGGCGAAGCAGCGCGCCAACAGCCTGATCATCGCGCCGTAACACCGTGCGCGACGGCGCTTCCCGTCTGTCGGGGCTGGGCGTGGCCCACGGCTGACGGGGCGCCGCACGGTGCGGGCGTCCGCGGACACCGAGCGGAACGGGCGAACGCCTCGACCGCCGTGACCGGAACACACGAAGGGGACCTCCGGAAAGCTCCGGAGGTCCCCTTCGTCGTGCCCCGACCGGGGCGCCGCCGGGCGGGGCGTGAACGCTCGCCGCGGGCTTTGCGCTTTTCGCGAGCGACCGGTTTCGAGCCGCCGCGATCACTCTGCGGGCACGCGTGAAGCCCGGCTCGCGGCGAAGACGGAACGCACCCCCTCACAGGCACGTGCCGCCTCCCCGCGGGCCGGGCGGGCCCCGCCCCGCGGGCGGACCGGTTCGCGGACTCAGTCGAAGGACGGCTCCGCGTCCCGGGTGCGCTTGAGCTCGTAGAAGCCAGGGGTACCGGCGACCAGCAGGGTGCCGTCCCACAGCCGGGCCGCCGCCTCGCCGCGCGGCGCGGGTGTGACGACCGGCCCGAAGAACGCGAGCTGCTCACCGTCCGCGCCCGGCACCGCGATCACCGGGGTGCCGACGTCCTGGCCGACCAGCTCGATACCGCGGCGGTGGGACTCGCGCAGCGCCGCGTCGTACTCGGTCGACTCCATCGCCTCGACCAGCTCCGGGTCCAGGCCCACGTCCTGCAGGGCGCCGGCGACCATCTCCCGGCCGCGGCCCTCGCCCTTGAGGTGGATGCGGGTGCCGAGCGCGGTGTACAGCGGGCCGAGGACCTCGCTGCCGTACTTCTGCTCGGCGGCGATGCACACCCGCACCGGGCCCCAGCCCTCGGCCATCAGGGCGCGGTAGCGCTCGGGCATCTCCTCCAGCCGGTCCTCGTTGAGCACGGACAGGCTCATCACGTGCCAGCGCACCTCGACCGGGCGGACCTGCTCCACCTCCAGCATCCACCGGGAGGTCAGCCAGGCCCACGGACACAGGGGGTCGAACCAGAAGTCCGCGGGGACCTTGCCGGCCTCGGCCGAACCGGCTGCGCTCTCGGCGCCGACTGCACTCTGGACCACGATCTCTCCTTCGGAGGGAACATCACGAAGACTCGGACTCGTCACGGCTGTCTCACAACAGTTGTACGACTAACAACCGCCGTCCGCACGGTCATTCCCGCCGCACGGCAGATATCCGCCGCCACCGCCGAAGAGAGGTGCGAACACCCTTGAACGACCCCCGCGCCGGCCCGGCCGCGCGCGTTCAAGGCCACCTCGGCAGCGGTCGGACGCCATGACATGCTGGCCCCGGATGTTCGCGATGCGAGACGAGGAGCCCCGTTGTGCCCGGAGAGAACCTGACCCGTGACGAGGCCCGGGAGCGGGCCGAGCTGCTGAGTGTGGACGGGTACGAGGTGGTGCTCGACCTGGGCGCCGCCGTGGCGCCGCCGCCGGCCGAGGGCCCGCGGACTTTCCGTTCGACGACCACGATCCGGTTCCGCAGCGCGCTGCCCGGTGCCTCCAGTTTCGTCGATCTGGTCGCTCCCCATGTCCACTCGGCGACGCTCAACGGCAAGTCGCTCAACGTCGACCGGGACTTCGACGGGACCCGGCTCCGGCTGCACGACCTCGCCGCGGTCAACGAGCTGACGGTGGACGCCCGTTGCGCCTACAGCCGCACCGGCGAGGGCCTGCACCACTTCGTCGACCCGGAGGACGGCGAGACCTACCTCTACACCCAGTACGAACCGGCCGACGCCCGCCGGGTTTTCGCCAGCTTCGAGCAGCCCGACCTCAAGGCGCCGTTCGACTTCACCGTGATCGCGCCCCGGCACTGGACCGTGCTCAGCAACAGCGAGCGGGTGGGCGAGCCGGAGCCCCTGGACGGCGGCGACAACGGGGACATCGCACGCTGGACCTTCGGCACGACCCAGCCGATCTCGACCTACATCACCGCCGTGGTCGCCGGCCCGTACCACCGGGTCACCGACAGCTACAAGCGCTCCCTGCCCGACGGCAGCACGCTGGAGATCCCGCTCGGCGCGCTCTGCCGCAAGGGCCTGGCCAAGCACTTCGACCACGAGGAGATCTTCGAGGTCACCAAGCAGGGCCTGGACTTCTTCCACGACCACTTCGACTACCCGTACCCCTTCGGGAAGTACGACCAGGCGTTCGTGCCGGAGTACAACATCGGCGCCATGGAGAACCCGGGCTGTGTCACCTTCCGCGAGGAGTTCGTCTTCCGCGGCAAGGTCACCCAGGCCTCCTACGAGAGCCGGGCGAACGTCATCCTGCACGAGATGGCGCACATGTGGTTCGGCGATCTGGTCACCATGGCCTGGTGGGACGACCTGTGGCTCAAGGAGTCCTTCGCCGACTTCATGGGCGCCTTCGCCCTGGTCGGCGCCACCCGCTTCAACAACGGCTGGGTGACCTTCGCCAACAACCGCAAGGCGTGGGCCTACCGCGCCGACCAGCTGCCCTCCACCCATCCGATCACCGCCGACATCACCGATCTGGAGGCGGCCAAGCTCAACTTCGACGGCATCACCTACGCCAAGGGCGCCTCGGTGCTCAAGCAGCTGGTGGCCTACGTCGGCGAGGAGGCGTTCCTGGAGGGCGCCCGGCGCTACTTCAAGCGGCACGCCTGGGGCAACACCCGGCTCACCGATCTGCTCTCGGCGCTCACCGAGACCTCGGGCCGCGATCTGGAGGAGTGGTCCCGCGCCTGGCTCCAGACCGCCGGCGTCAACACCCTGACCCCGGAGGTCTCCTGCGACTCCGAGGGTCGGATCACCGAGCTGGCCGTGCTCCAGGCGCCCGCCGAGGGCGAGGCCATGGACCCGGTGCTGCGTCCGCACCGCGTCCAGGTCGGGCTCTACCGCACCGAGGACGGGGCGCTGGTGCGGTACGCACGCGCCGGGGTCGACGTCGTCGGCGCGCGTACGGCGGTGGCGGAGCTGGTCGGCGCCGAGCGCCCCGAGCTGGTCCTGGTCAACGACGAGGACCTCACCTACGCCAAGACCAGGCTGGACGAGGTCTCGCTGGCGACGCTGGTGGACCGGTTGGGCTCGGTGAGCGACCCGCTGGCCCGTGCGCTGTGCTGGTCGGCGCTGTGGAACCTCACCAGGGACGGGCTGATGCCGGCCCGCGAGTTCCTCGGCTTCGTGCTGCGTTTCGGCGGTCGGGAGAGCGACATCGGGGTGCTCCAGATGCTGCACGCCTGGGCCCGCACCGCGCTCGGCCACTACACGGCCCAGGAGCACCGGGGCACGGCCGAGCGGCAGCTCTCCGAGGGCGCGCTGCGGCTGCTGCGCGAGGCCGACCCCGGCAGCGGCCACCAGCTCGCCTGGGCCAGGTTCTTCGCCTCGGTGGCGAGCGGTCCGGAGGAACTGCGCCTGCTGCGCGGGCTGTTGGACGGCAGGGAGAAGGTGGCGGGGCTGAAGGTCGACCAGGAGCTGCGGTGGGCGTTCCTGAGCCCGCTGGTAGCCGAGGGTGCGGCCGGGGAGGCGGAGATCGCCGCCGAGCTGGCCCGCGACGACACCGCTTCCGGCAAGCGGCACCAGGTGCGCTGTCTGGCGGCGCGGCCGTCCGCGGAGGTCAAGGAGCAGGCGTGGTCGGCGGTCGTCGACTCCGACGCGCTGTCCAACGCGCTGGTCGGCGCGACCATCGCCGGCTTCGACCCGGGTGGCCAGCGGGAGCTGTTGACGCCCTTCGTGCCGCGGTACTTCGCGGCGCTGGAGAAGGTGTGGGCGGAGCGTTCCATCGAGATCGCGATGGCCGTCGTGCGCGGCATGTTCCCGATGGCGCAGGGCGACGAGGCGACGCTCGCGGCGACGGACGCCTGGCTGCGGGAGACCGAGGGCAGTGCGGCGCCGGCACTTCGCAGGCTGGTCTGGGAGTCGCGGGACGATCTGGCGCGTGCACTGCGCGCCCGGCGGTGCGACGCCGCGGCCGGCTGACGCCGCTCCGTTCGGCGGCCCGGCGGCGGAGCGTCCGGTGCGCGAAAGCGGGCGGCCTGCTGATCATCCGCTCAACTCCCGTACGTGCGTACGGGAGTTGAGTGCTTTCGGCCGATGGTCGGGGCTTGTTCCGGACGGCTTGAGGACAGCGGGGTCCGGGTTCGTTGACGAATCTGTAACAGCGCGAGAGGGCCGGTGTCCGCGCGGGCATCGCACAGTCATGGCCCACGAGACCCCGCTCCCTCCCCGCTCCGCGAACCGGACCCGCGGCGACGACACGACCGTCGTCACCGCGGCCGTGCTCCGCGCCCAGGGCGTCAGCGCCGCCGCCGTGCGCGACCTCTGCCGCGCCGGCGGCCCGTGGCAGGCGCCGCTGCCCGGCGTCTACCTCCTGCACCCGGACGAACCCACCGAACAGGAGCGGCTGCGCGCGGTACTGCTCTACGCGGCCGGTGACGGCTCGCGGGTGCCGGAGCAGGGCGGGCGGCCGGTCCTCAGCGGTCTCGCCGCCCTCTCGCTGTACGGCTTCCGCTCGGCGCCGCCGATCGCCGCGCTGGAGCGCATCGAGGTGCTGGTGCCGCGCAGCAGGCGCACACGCTCGTCGGGATGGGCACGGATCGTCCGCGTGCCCCACCTGCCACCGGCCCAAGAGGTGGAGGGGCTGCCCCTCGCCCCGGTGGCCAGGGCCCTGGCCGACGCGGTCGCCGGGCTCACCGAGCCGGCCGAGGTGCACCGGCTGCTCGCCGAGGCGGTGCGCGCGCGACACTGCGAATCGGCCGAGATCGTACGGGAGTTGCGCCGCGGCCGACTGCTGGCGCGGCCCCAGGTGGTGGACGCCGTGGACACCCTGCTGGCCGAGGGCCGCGCGGTGGCGGAGAGCCGGCTGTACGCGCTGGTGCGGGAGGGGGCGCTGCCGCAGCCGTGTTGGAACGTGGAGCTGCGGCAGCCCGGCGGCCCCTCGCTGGGCGCGTTCGACGCGTACTGGCCGGAGCACCGGGTGGCGGTGGAGCTCGACGCCTGCGGTCCCGCCCGCGACCGGGCCGGCAGCGCGCTGTGGCCGCCGAGCGCGCGCCGGCGCACGACGGCGGCGGAGCTGGGTGTCACGGTGCTCGCCCTGACGCCCGAGCGGCTGCGCGAGGAGCCGAGGCAGCTCGCCGCCGTGGTGCGCACCGCGCTCATGACGGCACACGAGCGCGGGGGCCCCGCGGAGGTGCTGGTGCTGCCCCGCTGACCGGGCCCGCCGGGCGCGCCTGCCGGGCGGGGTGGGGTGGCCGGCGGACCGGCGGTGTCTGGAGGGCGGGTGGTCGCGCCGCTGTCGGAGACGTACGGCCCGGGCGGCTGTCAGCCGTCGCGGCGGACCAGGAGTTCGGTGTTGCGGTCGGTGGCGCCGCCGGCGAGGGTTCTGCGTGCGCCGGGGGCGTTGTGCGCCAACTCGCGGTAGAGCGAGGCGAGTTCGACGCGGTCGAAGGAGCCGGTCGCGGAACCGGCGGGCGCGGCGGACTCGATGAGCGTGGTGAACAGCGAGTAGCTCCCGTCGCGGTTGTCGGTGACCTCCACGACCCGCGCGAGCTGGGGAAAGTCGACGTGCGAGGCGGTGGAGACCTCCCAGAAGCCGCGGTGCGCGGTGACGGCGTTCTTGTGGCTGTGGCCGTTGATCCAGGCCAGCACGTTCGGATGGCGTCCCAGGACCTCCAGGAGCTGGTCGCCGCCGTCCGGGGTGCTGGCGCTGGTGTGGTGGCTGAAGACCAGCGCCGGGGTGTCGCGGTGCGCGCGCAACTCGCGTTCCAGCCAGCGGAGTTGGGCCGCGCCGACAGCACCGGTGTAGTGGCCGCCGGGGCGGGTGGTGTCCAGGCTGATGCCGACCAGGTCGTCGCTGATCCGGAAGGTGTAGTAGAGCCGGTCCTCGGCGAGGTTGGCCTCGGTGTAGCCGTGTCCGCGCGGCCCCGCGCCGGTGTACCGGCTGCGCAGATGGGCGCGTACGTACTCGGCGGGCGTGAAGGGGGCCCGCGCCGGATCGGGGGTCACCGTACGGGCGTTGCGGGCGTACTCCTTGAGGAGTGCGGTGAACTGCTCGCCGCGCGGGTCGCCGCCCTCCCGCACCCGGCGCCAGAGCGTGGCGCTGACCTCCCGCGGCAGTTCCATCAACTTGCGGTCGCCGACGGCGAGATCGGCGAAGAAGCTGTCCCCCGAGGCGTAGCAACCGCCCGGCAGGGTGTCGTGGTTGCCGACCGTGGAGTACCAGGGGATGTTCAGTCCGGGGCTGGTCAGCCGGCGGGTCGCGGCGGTCAGCAGCCCGTCGACGCGGGGATAGCCGAGCTTCTTGTCCGCGTCCCTCAGGGTGCTCTCGGGGTGCCAGTAGAGCGGCAGGCCGGAGTTCTGGACGCCTTCGTAGCCGCGCGGGTCGCCGGTGTTGGGGGTGATGCGACCGCCGCTCATCGCGGTGAGGTACCAGTCGAGCTCGGCGCGGGAGTTGTTGTCCGTGTTGTCGCCCGTGGTCACCACGCAGGCCAACGGCGCGCCGGTGGCGGGCCCGTGGCGGAGCGCGTTGACCCGGTCGATCAGCGAGAGGGTTCCGTGCACCGAGAGGGTCTCCTGCGGGCGCCAGGCGCTCGCGGTCTCGGCGCGCAGGTACTCGTGCCGCAGCGGGTGCTGGGTGTCGACGATGTGCAGGTCGGTGAATTGCACGAAGGCGCCAAGGGTCCTGCGCCGCTCCTCGCGCCCGCCGACCGCCGGGGCGAGCTCTTCGCGCACCTCCCGGGCCCAGCCCGGTCCCTCGGTGAGCTTGCGGTAGCTGCCGTCCTGCCGGGCGCCGTCCGCGACCGCGACCGACTCCAGCGTCGTTCCGGCCGGCGTGGGGGCGATCGGGGCGGGCCGGGCCGGGGTGCTCCGTTGCGGGGCGGCGGACGCCGGCGACGCCGGGACGTCGGCGGGGGCACCGCTGGCGACGGCGTCTCGGGAGCGGAGCAGATGGATCGCGCCGGTCGCTGTGGCCGCGACCGCCGCGCCGGCGGTCAGCAGGGTGCGTCGGTTCAGGGGCTCTGGGCTGTTCTGGCTGCGAGGCATGTCGCTCTCCGGTACGAAGCGGCAGCTGGCAGAGGGCTGTTGCCCCCCCTTTTCGCATGCTTGGCTTCGGCGGTGGCGCTGCGTTGAACTCGGCGGGAACGTCAGCGTGCCATCTGTCTGCGCCGCCCGGCGGCCGGCTGGCACCGGGCGACCGCGGTCTGCGTACGCGCTGCCCACGGCCCTGCCGCCCGCCTGTCCGCGGGGCCGGCCGGGCCCCGCGGACACGGGGAGACACGGCGCGACGGGCGGGCGCGGCGAGGGCGGCAGCGAACGGGACTGCACAGATGTGCCTGTGGCACTGGCAAGGACCGTTCGAGGGGGTGGCGTGGAAGGATGGCCGGCACCGCTGGCAACCGCCCGAAGGATGGAGACACCACGTGCCTGGCACCAATCTGACCCGCGACGAGGCCCGCGAGCGCGCCCGGTTGCTGACCGTGGACGCGTACGAGATCGAGCTGGACCTCTCCGGCGCGCAGGAGGGCGGCACGTTCCGCTCGGTGACGCGGGTCCGGTTCGAGGCCAGCGAGAGCGCCGACACTTTCATCGACCTGGTCGCGCCCTCGGTGCGCGAGGTCGTGCTCAACGGAGCGACGCTGGACGCGGACACCGTCTTCGCCGACTCCCGGATCGCGCTGCCGTCCGTGCAGGCGGGGCCCAACGAGCTGACGGTCGTGGCCGACTGCGCGTACACCAACACGGGCGAGGGGCTGCACCGGTTCGTCGACCCGGTGGACCAGCAGGCTTATCTGTACACCCAGTTCGAGGTGCCGGACGCCCGCCGGGTCTTCGCCAACTTCGAGCAGCCCGACCTCAAGGCGACGTTCCGCTTCACCGTCACCGCGCCCGAGGGCTGGACGGTGATCTCCAACTCGCCGACGCCCGAACCGGTCGACCGCGTCTGGTCCTTCGCGCCCACCCCGCGGATCTCCAGCTACATCACCGCACTGATCCTCGGCCCGTACCACTCGGTGCACAGCAGCTGGGAGGCGTCCGACGGCAGCGGACGCAGCGTGCCGCTGGCGATCTACTGCCGTCCCTCGCTCGCCGAGTTCCTGGACTCCGAGGCGATCTTCGACGTCACCCGGCAGGGCTTCGACTGGTTCGAGGAGAAGTTCGACTTCCCCTACCCCTTCGAGAAGTACGACCAGCTCTTCGTCCCCGAGTTCAACGCGGGCGCCATGGAGAACGCGGGCGCGGTGACCATCCGCGACCAGTACGTCTTCCGGTCCAAGGTGACCGACGCCGCCTACGAGGTGCGCGCCGAGACCATCCTGCACGAGCTGGCGCACATGTGGTTCGGCGATCTGGTCACCATGGAGTGGTGGAACGACCTGTGGCTGAACGAGTCGTTCGCCACCTACACCTCCATCGCCTGCCAGGCGTACGCACCCGGCAGCCGCTGGCCGGACGCCTGGACCAGCTTCGCCAACCAGATGAAGACCTGGGCCTACCGGCAGGACCAACTGCCCTCCACACACCCGATCATGGCCGAGATCCGCGATCTGGACGATGTGCTGGTCAACTTCGACGGCATCACCTACGCCAAGGGCGCCTCGGTGCTCAAGCAGCTGGTGGCCTACGTCGGCACGGACGAGTTCTTCCGCGGCGTGCAGACCTACTTCAAGCGGCACGCCTGGGGCAACACCCGGCTGAACGACCTGCTGGTCGCGCTGGAGGAGACCTCCGGCCGCGATCTGTCGGCCTGGTCCAAGGCGTGGCTGGAGACCGCCGGCATCAACGTGCTGCGGCCCCGGATCGAGACCGCCGCGGACGGCACCATCACCTCCTTCACGGTCCAGCAGGAGGCGCCCGCGCTGCCCGAGGGCGCCAAGGGCACCCCGACGCTGCGCCCGCACCGCATCGCCGTGGGCCTCTACGAGCTCCGGGACGGCAGCCTGGTGCGCACCGACCGGATCGAGCTGGACGTGGACGGCGAGTCCACCGAGGTGCCGCAGCTGGTGGGCCGCGCCCGCCCCGCGGTCGTACTGCTCAACGACGACGACCTCTCGTACGCCAAGGTCCGCCTGGACGCGGATTCGTTGGCAGTGGTCACCGAGCACCTCGGCGACTTCGCCGAGTCCCTGCCGCGCGCGCTGTGCTGGGCGTCCGCCTGGGACATGACCCGGGACGGCGAACTCGCCACCCGGGACTACCTGGAGCTGGTGATCTCCGGTATCGCCAAGGAGACCGACATCGGTGTGGTGCAGACCCTGCTGCGGCAGGTCAAGCTCGCACTCGACCTGTACGCGGCGCCGGAGTGGCGCGAGGAGGGCCTGGCCCGCTGGAGCGCGGTGGCGCTCGACCAGCTGCGCGCGGCCTCCCCCGGCAGCGACCACCAGCTGGCCTGGGCCCGGGCGCTGTCGGCGACGGCACGCACCGACGAGCAGCTCGGCCTGCTCGCCGGCCTGCTCGACGGCAGCGAGAACCTCGACGGCCTGGCGGTCGACACCGACCTGCGGTGGACGCTCCTGATCCGGCTCGCGGCGACCGGACGCGCCGACGACGCGGCGATCGCCGCCGAACTGGAGCGGGACCCGACCTCGGCGGGTGAGCTGCACGCCGCGACCGCGAAGGCCGCACGTCCCACCGCCGAGGCCAAGGCCGAGGCCTGGGCGCAGGTCGTGGACTCCGACAAGCTGCCCAACTCGCTCCAGGAGGCGGTGATCGGCGGCTTCGTCCAGACCGACCAGCGCGAACTGCTGGCGCCGTACGCGGACCGGTACTTCGAGTCGCTGCGCGGAGTCTGGGAGTCGCGCAGCCACGAGATGGCCCAGCAGATCGCGGTGGGGCTCTACCCGACCGTCCAGGTGTCGCCGAGCACGCTGGAGGCGACGGACGAGTGGCTGCGCGCCCAGGGCGAGGCCAACGCGGGGCTGCGCAGGCTGGTCACCGAGTCGAGGGCCGGTGTGGAGCGGGCGCTGAAGGCACAGGCCGCCGACGCCGCGGCCGCCAACGGCGGCTGACCGCGAGTCCGGTGAGCGACGGGCGCGGTACGGGTCGGAGTTCCGGCCGGTGCCGCGCCCGTCGCGTTCCGGGCGCGGCACCGGGCGGACACGGCCGAGCGCCGGCCCGGACTGCGACCTGCTTCAGGGCGGCAGCGGGCAGCGGACGGGCGGACGACGGACGGGTGGGCAGCACAACGCGCGCCGACGCGGACCGTGAGGTCTGCGGGGCGCGCGAGGGATGACCTGTGCGGGCGACCGGGACACCGGAAACCGGCGACGGCTGCGTGGCCGACCGGCGTACGCGGCGGAGCGGCCGATCAGCCGCCCCTGGTGTCGGTCGGCGACGGCCGCGCACTGCCGGCCGGGACCGGCCGGCGGCGTCGGCGGGAGTGTGCGGTCAGCCGGTCTTCTTGCGGGACTTGTCACCGAGCATGGTGAGGCCCGCGATCAGCAGGAAGAGCAGCACGGGGGCCACGACGAACAGGCCGACCGTCTCGGCGATGCTCAGCCCGGCACCCGGGTCGTCGCCGTCGTCCGGCCTGGCGGCCAGGGCGGTGGGGGAAGACATCAGCAGCATCAGCGTCGTACCGACGGTGACGGCTCCGGCTCGCACAGCATTCTTGTTGACCACGGTTCCAAACTAGCGAACGCCCCTGGGCGCCGCACCGCCGGGGTACCCCTGGGACGGGCGTCGTTCGGGCGGAGCGGCGGCGCCCGCGGCAGGCGCCGGAGAAGCCGCGCACCGGCGGACGCCGGGCGGGGCGCCGGCGGGCGGGAGGCGGGGCGTCTGCGGGAGAGAGGCGGGGAGTCCGCGGACGGGAGGCGCGCAGACAACTGCGACCACCGCGTCCGGAGCTGCGGACGTGGTGGTCGCGAAGAGCGGAGGAGCAGCGGCGCGTACGCGGACGGGCGGCGCCTGCTGTCTCAGTAGGCGGCGTCCATGCTGCCGCGCCCGTCGGAGTAGAGGGCGGCGCCGGTCGGCTCGCTGGTGAGCGGAAGCTCGGCGATGGGCGACTCGCTGGTCAGCGGTGCCTCGTCGGCGAGCGGCGGCTCGGAGGTGAGGGGTGCGTCGACCCAGTCGCCGGAGGAGGTGCCCTCCAGGCCGGAGTCGTAGCTGGGGAGAAGCTCGGCGAGCAGGCGTTTGGAGGGGTCGCCGTCCTCGGCCTTGCCGGCCTGTTTCGGCAGCGGAACGACGGTGGAGACGAGGAGTTCGGCGGACGCGGCCACGGCGGGCCTCCGTTCGTTGACAGTGCAGGACAAGAGCTGACTACCCAATGCTCACCCGGTCATCCGCGATCCGGCGAATATCGGGACCGGAAGGTGTCATACGTCACAACTCCCTCCCCGGCGGCGAATTGCCGGTTCGAGCCGCCGAGAACCGTCGGAGCGTTCGGAAAACAGCGCTTCCACGCGAAGATTTTACGTGCTTCGACCATCGACCTCCTGCCCACCCAACAGCACCGGACGGTCACCGTGCGCAACCCCCTTGACAGAACAGGGGGTTGCGCCACCCGGAACGGAGTCGTCCGGCGACGGAAGGTGAAAGAACGCCCGGCCGTACCCCCGCGGAAAGGAACCGGCCAGTCACGGAGTGAAGGAGGTGTCACCGCCCGTATTGGCGATCATGCGCCGCAGCACCCGCAGGGTGAGCACGTACTCCTCGTCACTGACGCCCGCCCGGGCTTCGGCGAGAGTCGCCGGGACGACCTCGTCCATCAGCTTCGTGCGCAGCTCGCCGCCGCGGGCGGTGGGCACCAGCCGGCCCTCGACCTCCTCCAGCAGTCCGGCGGCCACGACCTCGTCGACCGCCGGGCCGAGCACGGCGTCGTCGAGGAACGGGCGGCTCTCGGCGATCACCCGCACGATCTCCTCGCGCGTGAGACCTCCTCGCTCCACCGCGCCCTCGGCGCCGGCCCGATAGAGGACCCACCAGTTGCGCTGGGCGAGACCGAACCGCCCGACGGCTCCGTTGATCCGGGCGACGATGGCCGCGGAGGCGGCCCCGCTCCAGTAGCCCATGGGCTGACTCAGCAGCTCGGCATCGGAGAAGGTCTCGGTGAACTCCCCTTCGGCGCCCGCGGAGCGGCGGCCGGCGGAGCCCTCCCCGGAGCCCGCCGCGGGCTTGACGGGGAATCCCCCGGCGACGGCCCCGGTGTTGACGGCGTTCATGGTCGCCCCTCTCGATCTGCGGCTCTCCCGCACTGCGGGGCCGCGGTGACTCGGTGGGTTTCCACGCTAGAAGTTCAACTTCGGTTGAAGTCAACTGCCGGACGGCGACGCCGGATTGGGGCGACTGCGCGCGCCCGGGACGCGGCGGAACGACACCGCCCCGGGCGCGACCGACGAGGCCGCTTCACGCCCCGCTTCCCACCCCCGCACCCGCCACGGCGTTCCCGGACGCGGTGCCGCCGGAGGCGGTGTCCTCGTACGCGGCCCGCAGCCGGCCGAGCGCGGCGGTCCCGGCGCCCGCCGCGTCCAGGGCGAGCAACCCGGCGCCGAGCACCGGAGGTGCGGTGACGACCCGGACCGCGGCGTGCGGGGCACGCTCGGCGAGCCGCTCCAACAGCGCGTCGTGCAGGAGCGGATGGCGCGCGGCGACGACGCTGCCGCCGAGCAGCACCGGAGTGGGCACCCCGCCCAGCTCCAACCTTTCCAGCGTCACCGTCACCAGCGCGACCAGCTCCTCGACCTGGCGCAGCACGATCCCGCGGGCGATCCGGTCGCCCCGCGCCGCGACGTCGAAGAGCACCGGCGTCGCCTCGTGCCGCCGCCCGGCGCCGAGGGCGCCGAGGTGGAAGGCGGCGATCAGCTCGGCCATCGTGGTCAGGCCGTAGTGCGCGGGCAGGGCGCGGGCGAGCTCGGTGTCCGCGCCCCGGCCGTCCTCGGCGCGGGCGGCGTGCCAGATCGCGGAGTCGGCGAGTCCGCCGCCTCCGCCCCAGTCGCCGGAGAGGGCACCGAGCGCCGCGAAACGGTGGACCGTGCCGTCGGCGCGCTGCCCCGCGCAGTTGATGCCGGCGCCGCAGACGACGGCGACGCCCTGCGGCGGGCGGCCGTCGTCGTCCAGCCCGGCGCGCAGGATCGCGAAGGTGTCGTTGGCGACCTCCGTACGCGCGCCCCAACCGCGTTCCGCCAGGGCGTCGCGCAGCGCGACCTCCTCCTGCGGCAGGTCGGCGTTGGCCAGGCAGGCGGTCACTCCCGCGACCGTGGGCCGGCCGGCGTCGGCCAGGGCGCGTTCCACGATGCCCTGGAGCACGTCGACGGCGGCCTCCGTGCCGACGGCCTGCGGACGGAACCCGCCGCCGCGGGCGCCCGCGAGCAGCGTCCCGTCCGCGGCAATCACGGCGGCGTCGGTCTTGGTGTTGCCCGCGTCCAGCGCGAGCACGGCCGGTGCCGCTGCCCGCGGGGCGACCGACTCGGAGGCCGCCGGTCGACCGGACCCGGAGGCCGACGCCGACGGCCGATCGCTCACAGCCACGGCAGGTGCTCCTTGTTGTGCGCGAGCAGCCGGTCGGTCAGGGTCTCGGCACGGTCGTACTGGCCGATCAGCGGATGGGAGAGCAGCGCGGCGAAGACCCGGTCGCGCCCGCCGCGCAGCGCGGCGTCCAGCGCCAGGTGCTCGTACGCCGTGACGGAGCTGATCAGCCCCGCGTACAGCGGGTCGATGTCCGGCGCGGGCAGCGGGACGACGCCGCGCGCGGACACCTCGGCCGGGACCTCGACGACGGCGTCGTCGGGCAGAAAGGGAAGGGTGCCGTTGTTGCGCACGTTGACGACCTGCACACCGGCGCCACCGTCCTGGGTGCCGAGCAGCGAGGCGGCCAGTGCGACCGCGGCCTCGGAGTAGAACGCACCGCCGCGCTTGGCGAGCAGTTCGGGCTTCTCGTCCAGCTCGGGGTCCGCGTACATCCGCAGCAACTCGGCCTCCATGGCGGCGACTTCGGCCGCCCGGGAGGGCTTGTCGTGCAGCTCGCGCACCACCGCGTCGTGGGAGTAGAAGTAGCGCAGATAGTAGGAGGGGACGACGCCCAGACGGTCCAGCAGCGGCCTGGGCAGCCGAAGGTCCTCGGCCAGCCACTCGCCGTGCGCGGCCAGCAGCTCGGGCAGTACGTCCCGGCCGCCGGCGCCGCCGTCCTCCGGGGCGAGCTCTACGCCGAACTCCCAGGTCAGATGGTTGAGTCCGTAGTGCGCGAGCCGGAGCCTCTCGGGGCCGACACCGAGCAGCCCGGCGAACTTGCGCTGGAGGCCGATCGCGACGTTGCACAGCCCGACGGCCTTGTGCCCCTCCTCCAGCAGCGCCCTGGTGACGATGCCGACGGGGTTGGTGAAGTCGATGATCCAGGCGTCCGGGTTGGCCCGCCGGACCCGCTCGGCGATGTCCAGCACCACCGGTACGGTGCGCAGCGCCTTGGCGAGCCCGCCCGCGCCCGTCGTCTCCTGCCCGACGCAGCCGCACTCCAGCGGCCAGCTCTCGTCCTGCTGCCGTGCGGCCTGGCCGCCGACGCGGAGTTGGAGGAGCACGGCGTCGGCATCGGCCACCGCGGCGTCCAGGTCGGTGGTGGTGCGGATGACTCCGGGGTGGTCCTGGCGGGCGAAGATGCGCCGGGCCAGTCCACCGACGAGCTCCAGTCGCTCCTCGTGCGGGTCGGTGAGGACGAGCTCGCTGATCGGCAGAGTGCCGCGCAGCCTGGCGAAGCCGTCGATCAGTTCCGGGGTGTAGGTGGACCCGCCGCCCACCACCGCGAGTTTCATGGGTACTTGGCTCCCGTCCGGGTACGGAGCGCGCCCGCCGCTGTCGAGCCGGGCCGTGGTCTCGCGCCGTACACAGAGCCCACCGCACCGCATCCGGGCCCCAGTTGTCTAGACCTTGTCCGGGCTGTGCCGCCGAGCGGCCGTCTCCTGCGCCCAGCGGCCGGGCCGACCCCTGCCGGGCAGCCGTGGCCGCCGCACGCTCAGCGGCCGTCCGCGCTCTCGTCGACCAGCTTGCGCAGCCGCACCGCCTCGCCGTCCACCACGCGTACGCCCTGCGCGTCCAGCGCGTGCTTGATGCGCCAGCGCAGCTCCCGCTCGACCGGCTTGACCTGGCCCGGCATGACCTTCGCCGAGACCCGGACGACCATGGAGTCGAGGGTGACCGACTCCAGCCCGAGCACCTCGACCCGGTCCCAGAGCTTCTCGTCCCACGGCGGGGAGGCGGCGAAATCGCGGCCGGCGGACTCGATCGTCTCGCGCACCTTCTCCAGCTGCTCCCCCGCGCCCACCTCCACGTCGACGGCTGCGGTCGACCAGCCCTGGCTGAGGTTTCCG
The DNA here is from genome assembly GCF_023072595.1 of Streptomyces sp. XM4193. Lineage (GTDB taxonomy): Bacteria > Actinomycetota > Actinomycetes > Streptomycetales > Streptomycetaceae > Streptomyces. Next base: position 9,401 of record NZ_JALLGK010000002.1, on the reverse strand, counting down.
ACCCGCCGGATCTCGCCGTTGCGGACGTACCAGACCTCGCCGTCGTCGCCGCGGAGCTTGGTCACCCGCAGCCCGATCTCCAGAACGACGCCGGTGGCCTCACCCGCGTCGATCCGGTCGCCGACGCCGTACTGGTCCTCCAGCAGGATGAACATTCCGGTCAGCACGTCGGTGACCAGATTGCGCGCGCCGAAGCCGAGCGCGACACCGGCCACGCCCGCACTGGCCAGCAGCGGACCCAGGCTGATCTCGAAGACCGACAGCACGGTGAGCGCGGCCGTGCCGAGGATGAGGAAGGCGGAGACGCTGCGCAGGATGGAGCCGATCGCCTCCGAGCGCTGACGCCGGCGCTCGGCGTTGACCAGCAGACCGCCGAGCGTGTTCCCCGCGTTGTCGGCGGAGCGGTTCATCCGGGCGACGAGACGGGTGATCGTACGGCGGACGACCGTCTTCAGCACCAGCGCGATCACCACGATGAGCGCGATGCGCAGACCGGCCGCGAGCCAGCCCTCCCAGTTGTTCTGCACCCAGCCGGCGAAGTCGTTCGCGCGCACCTGGGCGTCCTCCATCGAGTTCACGCCGACACCCTAGGCCGGGGAAATGTGCCACAACCCCGGGGATGGTCGCGAGCTGGCCGGATTGCTGTGGGTTTGGCCGGAGATTTGACCGAGGGCCCGCTCCGTGTGTCCGAAAACACGCGAGGCCCATTACCTGATCGTGGTGGCCAGCGGGCCGACCTGGGGACACACTGGGGGAGATCGTCCCGGCGCGAGCCACGCGCCGCAGACGTACAAGGAGGCACCGTGCCGCATGTCCTGGTCCTCAACGCGTCGTACGAGCCGCTCGGCATCGTACCGCTCCGTCGCGCGCTCATCCTCATCCTCAACGACAAGGCGATCAGCCTGGAGGATTCGGGCGCCCTGATGCGCAGTACGAGCTGCGCCATCCCCGCACCCAGCGTGGTTCGGCTCAAGCGATTCGTACGGGTGCCGTTCCGCGGCCCCGTGCCACTGACCCGGCGGGCGCTGTTCGCCCGGGACGGCGGACGCTGCGCCTACTGCGGCGGGGCCGCCACCAGCGTCGACCACGTCATCCCGCGCAGCCGGGGCGGGCAGCACGCCTGGGAGAACGTCGTCGCCGCCTGCCGGGCGTGCAACCACGTCAAGGCGGACCACCACATCACCGAGCTGGGCTGGAGACTGCGCCATCAACCCGCGCAGCCCGCCGGCCTGGCGTGGCGCATCATCGGCACGGGCCACCGCGACCCGCGCTGGATGCCCTACCTGAGGCCCTACGGCGCGGACGACGCCCTGGCCCGGATCGACGGCAGAACACCTGCCTGAGACCGGGCCTTCGTCGTTCCGGGGCCGGCGCCGGTGTCCGTTCGGCCCTGCGTCGGCGTCCGTCAAGGCGTCGGCGTCGACGTCCGTTCGGCCCGGTCGGGCCCGGCCCGGTCCGACCGGGCCGCGCTGAGGCGTGGGGCCGCGCGGCACGGTGCCGGGGAGGCCGTGCCGCGCCCACGGCTGCCCCGGCACCGTCCGTCCCACCGCCCCGCCCGGCGGGAGCGGCCCGGCGGCGGAGCACGGCGCACGCCGGTGCGCGCCCGGCGGTCGCCGTCCCCCGCACGCTGCTGACGGACCGTCGGGGAACCGTCCGCCGTCGCCCGGCGTCATCCCGCACGGCAGCCGAACTCCTCCCCGCGCGCGACGACTTCGCGTCCGCCGGGGCGTGATCGCGTCAGGAGCGGAATTCCCGGCCGGGGGCAGTGTGATCGGGCACCCGGCACGCCATACTGCTGACAGGGGTTCACTCCAACTGCCGGACGAACAGCGGGAGTCTGCACGCAACCGAACATCGAGGGCGACAAGGGCGACAAGGGGGAGGGCCGTGTCGGTCACCGAGCAACAGACCGTGGAGCCGTCGACGACGACGGGAGCCGACGGGGTCGTCGCACGCTCGGAGCCCGGGGCGCGACCGCCCCGTCGATCGGACGCGGCGGAAGCCGTCGCCCGGCTCCGCGCCGCCTTCCACATCGAGCCCGGCAGACTGCGGCTGCTCGGGGCGGCGGCGGTGGCCGCGCTCCTGGCGTTCGGGCTGTCGGCGTCCTGGCAGGTGTCCGAACGCAGGGACAGCACGAGCGCGGTGATCGACGGAAGTCAGCCGCTGAGCATGCACGCCGCGCAGATCTACCGCTCGCTCGCGGACGCCAACACCACGGCCGCCAGCGGCTTCCTCGCCGGGGGAAACGAGAACCAGGACATACGGAACCGGTACAACCGGGAGATCGGGCTCGCCGCCGAATCCCTCTCCGAGGCCGCCGCCAACGGCAGGGCCTCCGAGGCGGCCAGGGCCAAGCTCACCGAACTCACCGAGCAACTCCCGGTCTACACCGGCCTGGTGGAGACCGCGCGCGCCAACAACCGGCAGGGCCTGCCGGTGGGCGGCGCCTATCTGCGGCACGCCGACAAGATGATGCGCGACGATCTGCTGCCCACCGCCGAGAAGCTCTACGAGGCGCAGTACGAGCAGCTCAAGCAGGAACACGAGAGCGCCCGGTCGCTTCCGTGGCTCACCCTGCTGTGGGGTGTCGCGGTCCTGGCGCTGCTGGTGTGGTTGCAGCGGCGCCACTTCCTGCGCACCAACCGCGTCTTCAACCGCGGCCTGGTAGCCGCGACCTCCGCCGCCGCGCTGCTGCTGGTCTGGGTGCTGGGCAGCGGACTGCTGGCCCAGCACCACCTCGACGAGGCCAACACCAACGGCACGCTCTCGCTGGACAGGCTCAACTCGGCGCTGGTGGCGGCCCTGAAGGCGCGCGGCAACGAGGGCATGGCGCTGGTCTCCCGAGGCGCCGGCGAACAGTACGTGAACGAGTACGAGAAGAACATGAAGGACCTGGCCGGCAGCAGCCCCGAGGACGGCGACGGCGGACTGCTGCGCGAGGCGGAGAAGTTGGCGGACGACGAGGCGGGCAGTGAGCCGGTCAGATCCGCGCTGCGGAACGCGGGTTCCTGGCACTACCGCAACGGCGAGGTGCGGAAGCTGGAGGCCCGCGGCGAGTACAGCCAGGCGGTCGCCATGGTCATAGGTTCACGCCGTACGACGGGTGAGACCTTCGACAAGGTCAACGACGGCCTGAGCAAGGCGATCGAGCACGAGCAGAAGCAGTTCACGGCCGCCGCGCAGCAGGGCAAGAACGCCCTGGGCTCGCTGCCGGTGGGCGCGGTGGTGCTGGTGCTGGTGGGCGCCGCGGGGGCGGTCGCCGGCATCGGCCGCAGGCTGGCCGAGTACCGGTGACAGGGGCGGACATGACAGACAGACGACGGTTCGGCGGCACCGACCCCGACTCCCGCGTGCGGGCACGCAGAATCGACCGGGGCTTCCTCGCCACGGCCGCGGCGGCACTGACCATGGTGTTCGCCGTGCTGCTGCACACCGTCTGGGCCCCCGCCCCGCGCGGCGGTACGGCCGAGGCACGCCAGGAGGAGACGGCCGCCCAGCCGCAGCGGCCCGCCGCGCCCGAGCAGCGCCCCGCCGCATCGGAGCGGGAGAAGGAGTGCGCGGACGGCAGCGACCCGGCGGCCAGCCTCAAGCCGGCCACCGCGACGGGCGAGGCCGTGCGCCGTATCGACGAGCGCGGCTTCCTCAAGGTCGGCGTCGACCAGAACAGCTACAACTGGAGCCACCGGGACCCCCAGAGCGGTGAGCTGGTGGGCTTCGACATCGATCTGGTGAAGGCCATCGCCGAGGACCTGCTGGGCCCCTCCGCGCGGATCGTCTACAAGGCGATCTCGACCGACCAGCGCGCCGAGGCCCTGGCGGGCAACGACGTCGATCTCGTCGTGCGCACCATGACCATCCTGTGCGAACACCTCGACAACGACGTCGCCTTCTCCACCGCCTACTTCGAGGCCGGCCAGCAGCTTCTGGTGCCCCACCGCTCCCGCATCACCGGGCTGAACTCCTCCGCCCGGGGCAAGAGACTCTGCACGGCCGGCTCGTCCACCGGCGAGAAGGAGCTGAGCGACGATGCCCACGGCGTCAAGATGATCCGGGTGCCCAACCAGCTCGACTGCCTGGTGCTGCTGCAACTCGGCCGGGCGGACGGCGTGGTGACCGACAACGCGCTCGCCGCGGGCCAGGCCGCGCAGGACCCGTCGGTCGGTCTGGTCGGCGAACCGCTCACCTCCGAGCTGTACGGGGTGGCGATGAGCCGGAAGGACGAGGACCTGGTGCGCCGTGTCAACCACGTGCTGGAGGAGTTCCGCGAGGGAGGTGAGTCAAGCCAGTGGCAGAAGTCCTACCGCAAGTGGCTCGACGAGGTGCTGGACGGCGAGTCGGCCACACCGCCGAAGCCGCTCTACCGGGACTGAACACCCCCGCCGCGCAGTGTCGTTGACCCTTCGGGGCGGCGAAGCCCGGCGACGTGTCCCGGCCGGCGGCCCGTACCCAGCACCAGCAGCCAGTGACCGCAGCCCGTACGAGCAGTGAGGTGATCGATGGGGTCCCCAGGACCCGCCGGCCCGGTGATGAACCGGGAGGAGGTGGACAGGACGCTCGCCCGTCTCGGCGCGGAGTGGGAGGCGATCGAGTCGTCCCTGTACTCCCTCCAGGACCACGCGGGGCGTCGGCTGCTGGAGGGCGCCGAGCTGAACGGCACCACCAGACACCGCTGGGCGACAGCCGAGCACACGATCTCGCTGCTGTGGACGCAGTTCGAGACGTACGGCCGGGCACTGACCGCGGCCAGGGAGATCCGCGGCAGACGGCGCTGGCCCAACCGCGAGGAGCTCCTCGAACTGACCGCGCTGCTGCGCGGCGAGGGTCTGACGGTCGGTGCCGGTGCGGCCTCCAACGGCAGGCTCGCCGAGCAGGTCAGCCTGGACCGGCTGGTGGAGCGGATGAACACCGGCTACGCCCGGGCGCTGGACGTCGTCGCCGCGGCGGACTCGGTGTGGTCGGCGCTGCCTGCCCGGATCGATCTGCTCGCCGCCGAGCTGCGCCGGGTGCACTCGCTGGCCGGCTCCGTCGGCGTGCGCGCGGGCGAGCATCCCGCCGGTGACGAGCTGGAGCAGATCACCGAGGAACTCGTCGCGCTGCGCCGGGAAGTGGTCACCGATCCGCTGGACTTCTGGCTGCCGACACAGGGCAGCAGCACACCCGGCAGCGGCCGTCCCGACACCGGGCGCTACGACCGTGCCGCTCGGGCGCTGGAGGACGTGCGCCGCGAGGTCGACGCCGTGCTGGCGGTGCGTCAGGACGCGGACGAGCGGTTGCACGGGGTGCGCGACACCCTCTCCCGGGCGGACCGGACACTGGCCGAGGCACGTACGGCGCGCGGCGAGGTGCTGGCGAAGATCGCGGCGTTCGAGGTGCCCGCGGTCAGCGGCCCCTCCACCGTGCTGCACGAGGAGCTCTCCACCGCGGTGGAGTACCGCAGGGCGGGCCGTTGGCACCGCTTGTCACCGCTGCTCGACGGGCTCGAGGAGCGCGCGGAGGAGGAGCTGTACCGGGCCCGGGCCGCGCTCTCGGACGTCACCGCGCCGCTGGCGGTGCGCGCGGAGCTGCGCGGCAGACTGGACGCGTACCAGGCGAAGGTCTCCCAACTCGGCCTGGCGGAGGAGCCGATGCTCATCGAGCCCTACGACGCGGCACGGCGGATGCTGTGGAGCGCACCCTGCGATCTGCGAGCGGCGGAGGCCGCGGTGGCCCGGTTCCAGCGGGCGGCGGCGGAGGCCGTCGCGGCGGGCTCGGGCGCGGGTGCCGGGACCGGGGAGGCAGGCTGATGAGCGCACCACCGACGGGTTGCCAGCAGCCCGACTGCGAGGGCTCCTACGAGGACTTCGGGGACGACGAGCAGTACTGCGACGTCTGCGGGTTCCCGCCCCCCGTCTCCGGTCTCGGCGCGCTCGGCTCCCCCGCGACCGGGGTGGTGGCGGAGGCCACCGGCCGGACCGGCTCCTCCGGGTCGACGGGCACCGGCCCCGGGTCCTCCTCGCACCGTTCGGTCTCGGGGCGGTTGTCGGGCTCCTCGAGCGGCGCGGGCTCCGTACCGGCGGTCTCGGCACGCGGCTCGCGCAGCACCACCGACGGCTCGTCCTCGGCGCGCAAACGGCTCGGCGCCGGGCTGGTGACCGTGCCGGAGGTGCCGGCTCCGGTCCCGACGACGGAGGTGATGGCCGATCCCGAGGTCCCCGAGCGCAAGCGCTTCTGCAGCAACGGCGAGTGCGGCAGCTCGGTGGGCCGGTCGCGCAAGGGCCGGCCGGGACGCACCGAGGGCTTCTGCACCAAGTGCGGCCAGCCGTACTCCTTCACCCCCAAACTGAACCGCGGCGATGTGATCAACGGGCAGTACGAGATCGCCGGTTGTCTGGCGCACGGCGGTCTCGGCTGGATCTACCTGGCCATCGACCGCCCGCTCAACGGCCGCTGGGTCGTGCTCAAGGGCCTGCTGGACACCGCCGACCAGGACGCCATGGCGGTCGCGATCTCCGAGCGCCGCTTCCTCTCGGAGATCGAGCACTCCAGCATCGTGCGGGTCTACAACTTCGTGGAGCACCACGATCCGCGCACCGGCAGCGTCGACGGCTACATCGTCATGGAGTACATCGGCGGCAAGTCCCTCAAACAGCTGGCCAACGAACGTCTCACCCCCGAGGGCCGCCGGGAGCCGCTGCCGGTGGAGCAGGCCTGCGCCTACGGCATCGACGCACTGGAGGCGCTCGGCTATCTGCACAGCCGCGGGCTGCTCTACTGCGACTTCAAGGTCGACAACGCGATCCAGCAGAACCACCAGCTCAAGCTGATCGACATGGGCGCGGTCCGGCGGATGGACGACGACGACAGCGCGATATACGGCACCGTCGGCTACCAGGCCCCCGAGGTCGCCGAGCAGGGCGCCTCGGTCGCCTCCGACCTCTACACCGTCGCCCGCACCCTGGCCGTGCTGACCTTCGACTTCCAGGGCTTCACCACCGTCTACCGCGACAGCCTGCCGCCGCCGGAGAGCATCGGGATCTTCCAGCAGTACGAGTCGTTCTACCGACTGCTGGCACGTGCCACCGACCCCGATCCCGGGCGCCGGTTCGCCTCCGCCGAGGAGATGGCCGACCAGCTGACCGGGGTGCTGCGCGAGGTCGTGGCCCTGCAGACCGGCAAGCCCAGGCCCACCGCCTCCCGGCTCTTCGGCCCCGAAGTGCGCCTGGTCGACACCGATCTGCTCAGTCCGCCCCGCGGGGACGCCTCGACGCTGGGCTCCCGGGTGCAGCGCTCCCGCCGCCGGTTCGGCTGGCGGCGGGCCGACCGCCCGCAGGCGGCGCAGGCGCCGGCGGCCCTGTCACCGGGCGGCGCGGCTTCCGCCGGGCCTGTCACCGGCGCTCTCCCGGCCGAGCGGACCGGTTCGCTGCCGGGGTCGGCCGAGCGGCCGGCGATCCCCGCGGGCGGTGTGCCGGCCCAGTCCCCCGAGCCGGCGACGGGCGCCGAGGTTTCCGGGCGCCGGGCCGGGCAGTCCGGCGGGGACGGCGATCGGCAGACGGGGGCGGCGGGCGAGCAGGCGCTCGCGCCGGCCGAACACCCGCCCGGCGCGCCCGAATCCGCCGCCCCACCGGCAGCGGCGCCCGGCGCTGTCGCACCCGGCACCGTCACGCACGGCACCGTCGCGCCCGGGACCGCCGAGGACCCGGCGACGTACTCCTACGGCCAGACCCCCGCCCATGTGCGCCTCCCGCACCAGCTCCGCGCCTCCTCGCCCGCCGTGCGGGAGCCGGTCGCGGGTGCGCCGTCCCTGGTGCCGCTGCGGATCCACGCCACCGCTCTCGCGCTGCCGGTGCCCCGCATCGACATGCGGGACCCCAGCGCCACCTTTGTGCTCGGGCTGCTGAACGCCGAACCGCACGACGTGCTCCCGGCGTTGGAGGAGGTCCCGGTCGAGTCCCTGGAGGTGCGGCTGCGCCGGCTGCGCGCCCGGCTCGAACTCGCCGACCGGGACCCGGAGTCCGCCACCGCGGTGAACGAGATCATGGCCGCTCTGGAGAGCGAGCACGGGGAGGACTGGCGGGTCGTGTGGTACCGCGGTCTGGTCGCCCTGACCAGGGGCGACCGAGACACCTCCGCGCACTCCTTCGACGCGGTCTACGACGCCTTTCCCGGCGAGCCGGCCCCCAAGCTCGCGCTCGCGGTCTGCGCCGAGATGCTGGGCCAGCTCGACAACGCCGCCGAGTACTACCGTCTGGTGTGGTCCGCCAACCGCAACTACGTGAGCAGCGCGTTCGGTTGGGCGCGGGTGCTGCTGGCCTCCGGCGACCGGCCGGGGGCCGTGGCCGCTCTGGAGTCGGTGCCGCAGACCTCCATCCACTATCTTTCTGCACGGGTCGCCGCCGTGGCCGCCAGGCTGCGCGAGCGCGACCCGCACGACGACCTGCTGCCCGATCTGTACGCGGCGGCGGAGCAGGTCGAGCAGTTGGACGCCCTCGGAGTGGACGCGCCCCGTCGGGAGCGGCTGACGACCGAGGTGCTGGGCAGTGCGCTTGACTGGGTTCTCGCAGGGCGACACGGCGCCCCGGCGAACCCGGGCCCCGGGCAGATCCGTTCTGTGCTGGGCTGCCCGCTGGAGGAGGAGGGGCTGCGGCTCGGACTGGAGAAGTCCTGCCGCACTCTCGCCCGGCTGGCGACAAGCGGTACCGAGAGGATCGAATGGGTGGAACGCGCCAACCGCTTCCGCCCCAGGACATGGGTGTGACGATGCCGCAGCTCGAACAAGTCTCCACCTGCCCCAGCTGCGCCGAGCCGTTCGAAGAGGGCGACCGCTTCTGCGGGGTGTGCGGCACCGACCTGACCGCGCCCCGCCCGGTCGCCCCCACGACGCCCGTTCCGCCAACCCCCGCCTCGGGTACGGCCGTTCCGCCGACTCCCGCCTCCGGCACCGCCGTTGCGCCGACTCCCGCCTCGGGGACGGCCGTTCCACCGGCCCCCGCCCCCGGGACGCCCCCGCAGACTCCGCCGCCTCCGCCCGGAGCGCGCCCCGCGCCCCAGCCGGAGACGCACCAACCGGGCGTCCCCACACCGACGTTGACGGATTTCTCGGTTCCGTCCGGGGCGCCGGGCGCTCCCCCGCAACCACCTCGTCCGAACGCGGCCCCGACCTCACCGCAGCAGCACCGGGCACCGCACCCGCAGCCCGGACAGCCCGGTGGACACGGGCCGACGGGCCGGCCGGCGGAGCAACACCCGCCCGCCCGCGGGCAGTCCGGCGGGTACGGTCCCGCGCCCGCCGCCGCGCCCGGTCGCACCGGCGGGCCGGTGCCGCCGCCACCACCGCCCCCGGGCGCCACTCCCCCGGCGGGCCCCGACCCGCAGGCGAAGCGTCCCCGGGAGTCCGGGGCCGTGCCACCGGCAGATCGGAAGAG
>NZ_JALLGK010000018.1 GCF_023072595.1 Streptomyces sp. XM4193 | reverse complement strand
TCGGCTCGGCGTACGTGAGCCCCTCGGCGACCTCGCGGAACGCGTCGAGCATCGGGTCCATCAGAGCCGAGTGGAAGGCGTGACTGACCGAGAGGCGCTGGGTCTTGCGGTCCTCGGCGGCGAACTCCGCGGCCAGCGCGAGGACTTCGGCCTCCGGCCCCGCGATGACGACGGAGTCGGGTCCGTTGACGGCGGCCAGCGAGACGGCTTCGGTCAGACGCGGCGCGACCTCGGCCTCGGTCGCCTGGACGGCCACCATCGCGCCACCGGACGGCAGTTCCTGCATGAGGCGGGCACGGGCGGAGACGAGGGCGCAGGCGTCGTCCAGCGAGAAGACCCCGGCCACGTGTGCGGCGGCGATCTCACCGATGGAGTGACCGGCCACGAACTCCGGCGCCAGACCCAGGGATTCGAGAAGCCGGTAGAGCGCCACCTCGACAGCGAACAACGCCGGCTGCGTGTGTCCCGTGGAGTGCAGCCGCTCGTCGTCCTCGGCGAACAGCACCTCCCGCAACTCCGGAACATCCAGACGCGCCAACGCCGCGTCCAACGCCTCCGCGAACACCGGGAAACGACCGTACAGTTCACGACCCATCCCGGCCCGCTGCGAACCCTGACCCGAGAACAACACCGCAAGCGAACGCTCCAC
>NZ_JALLGK010000001.1 GCF_023072595.1 Streptomyces sp. XM4193 | reverse complement strand
GGCGTGGGGCGGCGGTGGGGCGGCGGGGGCCGGTGCCGGCTGCTGTGCCGGTGCCGGCTGCTGCGGCGGCGGTGTCGGCTGCTGCGGCTGTTGCTGCACGGGCGGCGGCGCGGGCGACTGCTGCTGGGGCGGGGCAGGGGCAGCGGCACCCGGAGGCGGCGCGAAGGCCGGCGGCGGGCCGGACGGCGGCGCGAACGCCGGCGGCGCAGCGGGCTGGGCGGCCGGCTCCGGCTCGGGCTCCGGCTGCGGCTCCTCGTCCTCCAGGATCTCGCCGCCGAAGTTCTGCAGGAGGGCGCCGAGTCCGCCGTCGAAGCCCTGGCCGACCGCGGCGAAGCGCCAGGCGTTCTTGTAGTAGATGTCGCCCAGCATCACTGCCCGCTCGGTGCTGAACTCCGCACCCGTGAAGGGGTAGCGCACCACCTCCTCGCCACCCGCAACGATGCGGATGTACCCGGGACCGACCTGCGACATCTGCCCGTCGCCGTCGATGGTCGCGGTGAAGGACAGATGGCGAACGGCCTCGGGCACCAGGTCGAGGGTCACCCTGAACGACTCGGTGTCACCCGCCTGTTCGCCGAGCTGCTGGATCGACTCCTCGGGCGACTTGGGCTGGTTGTAGAAGATGAAGTAGCGGTCGTCCGAGAGCCGTTCCTCGGCGTCGAGGCCGAAGCAACTGATGTCGAAAGTGACGCCCGGGGCGTCTATTCGCACACCCACGTACAGATCGGTGCCCGCCGTCAGATCACTGAGCCTGGCCTTGTGGCCGCGCTGGAATTCCCTGGCCATGCGTAACGCCCGTCCCCCAACCCGTTCTTGCTGGATGTCCTGGCGAGCGGCTCGGCCGCCCGTCCCACGCCTGCCTACCCTGACCGTGACGCACGCCCGGTGCCAAGCGGTTGCGGTGATTGCTGCGCCAGGCTAACTCGTCCCTGTGACAGAGCCGACATCAGCCGTCACCGGGGCAGTGCGCGAGCCGCGCGGCGGCTGCTCGAAGGGGCCGCGGGCGGGGCGGCGTTCGTACGACGCGGCCCGCGACCGGAGGCGGTGTGGGGCCGCGGTGATGCGTGCGCGCGGCGGGGCTGGCGCCGCACCGGGCCGTTTCGTGCCGGGCCGTGTTGGGGCGTTCCTGGCCACCTGTTTCTGCCGCCTGTTTCTGCCCGAGCGGGCCGAGGCACGGGCCGGGAGAGAGCCGGTTGCGGATACTCGGCGCGGGATCTAGTCCTCTTCAGGGCCCGGGTCGTCGAGTGGTTGCGGGCCGTCCGAGGGGGCCACCGGGCGGTGCGGCAGACGATCGGCGGCCACGACTCCGTCCAGGAAACCGCGGGCTCGCTCGGTCCGCGGGTAAGCCTCCAACAGTCGCCAGAAACCGGGTCCGTGGCCCGGCACGAGCAGATGGGCCAGCTCGTGCAGCAGCACGTAGTCCAGGACGTACTCCGGCATGCCCTGGAGCCGGTGCGAGATGCGGATGGTGCGCTCGGACGGCGTGCACGAGCCCCATCGGCTGTTCTGGTTGGTGACCCATCTGACCGCTTCGGGCCGTACTCCGCCGGCGAGGTAGCGCTCGGCCAACTGCACTGCCCGGCCCAGGAGTTCGTCGTCGCTCAGCAGCTTCCTCGCGTCCTGGGCGGCGAGCTTGTCGACCATCACCCGCACCCAGTGCCGCTCCTCCTCCGCCGACATCCGCGCGGGCAGGAGCACGATGGTGCGCCCTGCCTCGCGGTACGCGGAGACCGTGCGGCGGCGGCGCGAACTGCGGCGCACCTCGACCGGTGGACGCACCGGGCCGCTCGGGGCCTCCGGGTCGGTGGCGGCGGGCGGGGCAGGGCTGCCGCCGGCAGCCTTCAGCGGTTCTGCGGACACCACCCGACCGTACCCCCGGGCTCCGACAATGTCCGCGCCCCGCTGCGGGGCGGTCCGGTGACACGGGGTACGCGCCCGCGTGTCGCGGTGCTGCCGCAGGAGCACCGTACGAAGAGCGAACGGACGTGGCAGCACTCGACCCGAGAGAGCGGCGCACAGCTAGTACGACGATCTCGACGGGGCTGTGGACAACTTGATCCGCCGCAGCGGCCTTCGACGCAACATGGCGGCAGACGAAGAGGTCGCCGCTGGTTCGCGAGCGGCGTCCGTGCCCCAAGCCCACTGCCCCCGGGAGGAGTTCGGTCGTGCAGCTGAAGCACCCGATGATCAAGCCTGCGCTCCGGCGCAGCTGGCGGAACGGCCAGACGGTCCAGTACGGCGTTGCCCCCGCCCACGCCGTACAGCTGGGTCCGGTGGACCACACGACCGGTAGTTTCCTGGAGCTTCTGGACGGCACCAGAAGCGTAGTGCAGCTGCGCGAAGCCGCACAGCTGATGGGTCTCGGCGGTTCACTGGTGGACAGGCTGCTGGACCGGTTGGCGGGCGCCGGTGTGCTGGACGACGCGACTGCCGGTCGCGCGACCGGCTGCGCCGCCGTCCCAGGGCCCGGCTCGGGGTCGGGTTCGGGGTCGGGTTCGGGGTCGGGTTCGGGGTCGGGTTCGGGGTCGGGTTCGGGGTCGGGGTCGGGTTCGAGTTCGGTGGTGGGTTCGGCCGCACGGTCCGCGGCGGGCTCCGCCTCGGGATTCGTCGACCGATCTGCCGTGGGGTCGCATTCCGCGACGACCGAGACCGGTATGCGGCTGGGCCCCGATGTCGCCTCGCTGTCGGTCGTGCATCCCGAGCCGGGCGGCGCCGCGCGCAGGGTAGGCACCCGTCGCGCCGGCCGCGTCCAGGTGCGCGGCGGGGGCCGGGTCGGGTCGGCGGTGGCAGCGCTGCTGGCGGCGGGCGGGGTCGGCCAGGTCGAGGCGCGCGACGGCGGATGCGTCTCCCCGGGCGACGTCTGCCCCGGTGGTCTCGGTCCGGAGCAGACCGGTGAGCGCAGGGCCGCGGCGTTGCGCAGGGTGGTGCGCAGGGCCACTCCCTGGCCGCGTCCCCCGCAGCCGCGCAGAGGCGAGCAGCGGGGTCTGGATCTGGTGGTGATCGCACCTCGGGAGGGCCTCGATGCGTACGCTCCTCGGCCTGAGAGCGCGCGGGATCTGATCGAGGCGGGCCAGCCGCATCTGTACGCCGGCGTGGTGGAGGGCACCGGGTTCGTGGGGCCGCTGGTGGTGCCGGGCAGTTCCTCCTGCGCCGAGTGCATGATGCTGGACCGCACGCGTCGCGAGCCCGCGTGGCCGCTCGTCGTGGGCCAGTGGCGTTCCGCCCGAGGAGCCGCCGCCGCCCCGGCCTGCGACGGAGCGCTGGCCAGCGTGGTCGCCGGCGCGGCCGCCAACGCCGCGTTGCGGTTCCTCGACGGCGACGACACGGACACCGTCGGGACGCGTGTCTCCTATGTGCTTCCTCATATGTGGCGCGAGGAGGAGGAGCTTCCGGCACACGCAGAGTGCCCGTGCGGCGCCGCGGCAGTGACCGTGGGTGCCCGCGCAGGCTCTCCTTCGGTTTCGAGCCGGACTCTCCCTCGGATCCCGGGGCAGCAGAGGTGACAATGGCGGCAAGCAGCTCGGAGCTGTCAGCGAGTTGGAGGGGCCTGATGTCAGATCTTCCGCGTCGCGCGGTGACGCGAACCGCCAAGCTGGCCGCGCTGCCGTTCGGCTATGCCGGCCGGGCCACCTGGGGCCTGGGCAAGCGGCTCGGCGGGTACTCGGCCGAGCTCGTGGGCAGCGAGATCCAGCAGCGCACCGCAGAGCAGCTGTTCAAGGTGCTCGGTGAGCTGAAGGGCGGCGCCATGAAGGTCGGGCAGGCGCTCTCCGTGTTCGAGTCGGCACTGCCCGAAGAAGTGGCGGGCCCCTACCGCGCGGCGCTGACCAAGCTCCAGGAGGCAGCGCCTCCACTGCCCGCGAGCACCGTGCACGCCGTGCTCGCGGAGCGCTTGGGCGAGCAATGGCGCGAGCTCTTCGAGGAGTTCGACGACAAGCCGGCCGCTGCGGCGTCCATCGGCCAGGTTCACCGTGCCGTCTGGCACGACGGGCGCGAGGTCGCGGTGAAGGTCCAGTACCCGGGAGCGGGCGAGGCGCTGCTGTCCGACCTGACTCAGCTGGGAATGTTCGCCAGACTTCTGGGGCCGCTGGTTCCCGGTCTGGACGTCAAGCCGCTGGTCGCCGAGCTCCGCGCCCGGATCAGCGAGGAGCTCGACTACGGCCTGGAGGCGGAGGCTCAGCGTGCTTACGCGGCGGAGTTCGCGGGCGATCCCGGCGTGAGCGTCCCCGACGTCGTGCACCAGGGCGAGCAGGTGCTCGTGACGGAGTGGATGGAGGGCACTCCGCTCTCGGAAGTCATACGTGACGGCTCGCAGGAGGCTCGGGACCACGTCGGCCAGTTGCTCGCACGTTTCCTCTTCAGCGGTACGGCCCGCACGGGGCTGCTCCACGCCGATCCCCATCCGGGAAACTTTCGGCTGCTGCCCGACGGACGCCTCGGCGTCATGGACTTCGGCACCGTCGACCGGCTGCCCGACGGTCTCTCACCGATGATCGGATCGGCCCTGCGTCTGGCGCTGAAGGGTGAAGCGGATCAGGTGTACGCGCTGCTGCGGGAGGAGAACTTCGTCAAGGAGTCGATAACTCTCGACCCGGACGCCGTACTCGACTATCTGCTGCCGATCATCGAGCCGTCGAGCGTCGAGGAGTTCACCTTCTCGCGGAGTTGGATGAGGGACCAGGCGGCCCGGATCGCCGATCCGCGTTCGCCGGCGCACCAGCTGGGCAAGCAGCTCAACCTCCCGCCCGAGTACGTACTGATACATCGCGTCACCCTCAGCACGGTCGGTGTGCTCTGCCAGTTGCACGCGAGGGTGCGGATGCGGGACGAGCTCATCGACTGGCTGCCCGGCTTCGCCGACGAAGCGAACCCCTCGGAGGGCGGCCCTCCGGAGAAGGGCGCGGAAGAGGCAAGCCCCAAAGCGGGCACTTCACCAGCGGGCACCTCACAAGCAGGGCCCTCGGCTCGGGCCGATGAGGAGCAACCACTCGCGCCGGACGGCGAAGACGGCGACACCTCCAAGGCATCGGTGGGTCGACAGCGCCGCCCCGAGGACTCCCGGGGAAAGCCGCCGCGGAAGAAGGCGACGCCCAAGCAGGTCGGCACCAAGCAGCAGCCGAGGAAGAAACCCGCCACCGGGCAAGCAGGCAAGAAGCCGACCGCCAAAGAGGAGGCGGCCGAGAAGACTGAGCCCGGCAGGACGGCGAAGAAGCGGGCGCCGCGAAAAGCAGCCGCAGCAGCAGCGACGACCGAGCAGCGGGCAAACAGCAGACCGAAGGGGACAAGCCCTCGGAAGAAGGCGACGAGCGACGACAGACCCGAGGCCGGCTGAAGCCGTCCACACACCCGAGGCAGCCGAGCCCGTAGGCCGTGCGACCGCCAGGCTCTCGGGCGCGGTCACCGGGCCGCACTCCGCAGTCGCGAGTCGGGGAGTGCAGGACGGCAGCGGCTGAGCCCGGGCGCGCTCGTGACAGGTTCGAGTGCCGCGCCGCAACAGACTCCTGAGCCGGGCCAAGACCTACATGCCCGGCGGGTCTTCTCTGCCTGGTTGGCCCGATTGCCTGGTTGGTCTGCGACGCAAACGCCGAAATGTTGCCTCCGAGCCGGGTTCCGCACCGAAGGAGGCACGTTCGGGCAGCACGTTCGGGCTCGGCCACGGCACAGGCGCCGACCTGCCGGGCGCGGTCCGAGCGCTTCGACGAGGGTTGTTGGGAGGCTCACCGGTCTGCGGGCTTGCAGGCTCAGCCGGCTCGCGGGCTCAGCCGTAAGGGCGGAGGAACACCGGATCAGGCGTACGTCGCAAGCCCGGGGTCCGGCGTGCGGACGTGAGACGCAGCGGCCGGGACGCGCGGGTCAGGGCGGTGCGGGGACGGGGCACCGGAAGCGACGGAACGGTCAGACGACCTGGTGGAGCCAGCGGACCGGGGCGCCTTCGCCGGCGTGTCGAAAGGGTTCGAGCTCGTCGTCCCACGGTTTGCCGAGCAGTTTGTTCACCTCGTCGACCAGGTCCGTCTCGCCCCGCACCGCACGACTCGTCGCGGAGCGAAGCCGGTCCTCGGGAATCAGGATGTCGCCGTGCTGACCGATGACGGCGTGGAAGATGCCGAGCGAAGGAGTGGAACTGAAGCGTTCTCCCTCGGTGGTGGCACTGGGCTCCGCGGTCACCTCGAACCGAAGCAGCCGCCAACCCCGCAGCGCGGAAGCCATCTTGGAGGCGGCGCTCGGCGCTCCCTGCCAGGAAAACTCGGCTCTCAGGGTCTCCGGGGACGCGGGTTGCTTGATCCAGTCGAGCGTGACGCGGGCACCGAGAACTCCCGCCACTGCCCACTCCACATGTGGGCACAGCGCTCGCGGCGCGGAGTGCACGTACAGAACTCCACGTGTCGTCACCGGGGGGCCTCCTGTGCGGTTCGAGGTTCGCCTTCCCCAGCGGCCTCAACTCGCTACCGGTCAGACGTCGGCGGCGGCTGACATTCTGCCCCATCGGAGCTCTGCACACCAGCCTCTGAACTACGAACAGTAAACACCACTCCCCTTCATCCCTACACAAAAAGGACGCAATGTGACGGCACGTAATCTCTGATCTCCACACCAACACAGGACTTCGACAGCACTCACCACGACCGCAGTCGGGTGCTCTCACACCGCCGCAACGGCGTGTTGACGTACGGTCGTTCCACAAGGGGCCGGGCGGCTCAGTACACCCTCGGAGCGGCCCGCAGGGAAGGGGATCTGACGGATGAGGTTCAAGAGGGCCGGGCTCGGCCGTCGACCGCGGGTCGGCGCTGCCGCAGGACTCGCGTTCGCGCTCCTCGTGACGGCCGCCGGGTGCAGTTCGGACAGCGGCGACCAGGGCGGCGGCGAGGACACTCGCGCCCGGCACGAGAAACCCTCGTCGAGCCCCAGCCCCTCCCCCGGTACCTCGTGGGACACCAGCCCCGGCTCGATCGCCGCGCTGGGCGACTCGATCACCGTCGCCTTCCACGCGTGCCTGCCTCTGTCCGACTGCCCCGAGGCGAGTTGGGTGACGGGTACCGACCCGCGGGTCGACAGCCTGGCCCGCAGACTCATCGACAACCCCGCCGGCAAGACCTGGAACCACGCGGCCTCCGGCGCGGTGGTCGGGGACCTCCCCGCTCAGGCGGCCAAGGCGGTGGTCGACAAACCGGAGCTCGCGACCGTACTGATAGGCGCGAACGACGCATGCGCCGACACCACCGCGTCGATGACGTCGGTCGAGGAGTTCGAGAGGGACCTGCGCCAGTCCGTGCGCACCCTGCGCGAGGGGTCGCCGAAGACGCAGATCCTGATGGTGAGCGTGCCGGACGTACTGCGCATGTACCAGGTGGGCCAGAGCCACAAGGCCGCCGTCGACGTGTGGAAGCTGGGCATCTGCCAGGCGCTGCTGCGCGCCCCCGAGTCCAGAAGTGCGGCGGACGAGGCCCGGCGGGCGCAGGTCGACAAGCGAGTACGGGCGTACAACGAGGTGTTGCGGGAAGTCTGCGCGGACGACGCGCGCTGCCGCTACGACAACGGCGTTGTGCACCGTTACCCGTTCGCCGAGGCGGAGTTGAGCGAGTGGGACTGGTTCCACCCCAGCAAACGCGGGCAGCAGGTGCTCGCCCGAGTGCTGCACAAGACCGTCACCGCTCGGGGCTGAGCCGCTCCTCCCGGCGTCGTTCGCCACCGCTTCGCGAAGTGGAGGCGGTCCGTGCGTCCGCATCCGCGTCACGGACGGTGCACAGCGCGCCGACAGGGCGCACGTTCGGGGCGGTCGAGGGGAATTCACGCTTCCGGGCGCTCCCGGTGCTGCCTTAAGCACGGGCGTTTTCGGCGGCACAATCAACGCCAACTCCGCATTCGACGCGGAACACCGCCGGTCCGCCGACCGGCGGAAGAGGACCAGGCATGGACGCCGCCGCTCCGGCACGGCGTCAGACCGGACGTACCGAAAGCAGGGATCGTGGCCAGGACCGTACGCGCGCTCGTCATCGACAAGCCCGGTGAACACCGCATGGTGACCGGCCCGGTGGCTGATCCAGGTCCCGGCGAGGTACGGGTGGCGGTGCACGCGACAGGACTCGCGCACAGTGACCGCGCGCTGTACGACGGGACGCGCGCACCCGAGCTCGCCCGCTACCCCGTCACCCCGGGCCACGAGTGGTCCGGCACGGTCGAGGCCGTCGGCGAAGGCGTCGACCCGGCGCTGGTGGGACGGCGCACCGTGGGCGAGGGGCTGCACGGCTGCCAGATGTGCGAGCCGTGCCGCCAGGGCGTGGCCGGCGGATGTGTCCGCGGGTACGCGCAGACCGGCTTCACCGAACCGGGCGCCTGCGCCGACGTGTTGATCATCCCGGCCCGTCGGCTGCATCTGCTCGACGACAGCGCCGATCTGGGCGCGGCGGCCCTGCTCGAACCGGCCGCCGCCGTCGCCGAGGCGGTCCTCGCCGGGCAGCCGCTCCCCGGCAGCCGGATCGCCGTGGTCGGCGCGGGCACCCGCGGCCTGCTGGCCGTTCAGCTGCTCGCCGCCCACTCTCCTGCGGTGCTGCACATGCTGGACCCGTGGTTGGTGCGGGCCGAGCGCGCGCTGCCGATGGGCGCCTCCGCCGCCGTCACCCCGTACGACTGCGCTCCGCTGTACGGGTGTTGTGATCTGGTGCTGCTGATGGCGGACAGCGGCTGCGAGACGACGGACGCCTGTCGCCTCGCCCGCCCGGGCGGACGGGTGGTGCTGTGCGGGGAGTTCGAGTCAGACGGACAGGGCCTGGACTCCGAGGTGTTGACGGCGAACCAGTTGACGGTGAGTGCGGTGACCGGCGCGAGCACCCGCTCCTGGGCGCACGCGGTGCGCGCCTTCCGCAGCGGACTGCTCGATCTGCGTCCGTTGATCACCGACGAGCTGCCTCTGGAGGATTTCGCCCGGGCGATGACGCTGCTGGACGAGGACGGCGGCGGCGAACAGCCCAAGGTTCTGCTCCGCCCCTGAAGTTCGCACCGCCCGTCCGTTCGCCCGTCGGCCGAAGTGCGGCTGCGACCCGGCGCCCCGGGGCCGGCCGCGCGTCGAGGCCGGCCGTCGCCGGCGCCGGCCACTCGCCGGCACGGGCGCTCAAGCGGTTGCGCACTCGCTCCGACACCAGCCGCACGCAGGTGCGTGGCCGCATGTCGGCAGGGAGCGACGGGTGAGTAGGTGGTCGCGCCCCGGGACCGGCCGCGAACACGTCCGACCCGCCCGCTTGCACACCGGTACGGACCGCAGGCCGACCCGGTCCTGCCCGTCGGGCCGGGTTCCGTGTCGGCCGATGTCGCGACACAGATCGTGGACGATCACCCTCCGGGACGAGCTGTACGCCGGTGCGCGGGGACACCCCGAAACGGGCCGGGCGTCAACACGGGTCGTACGGCGGCACGCTCCTACGCCGGTAGAAGTCGCAGGCGGGCAGGGGCGTGGACGGTCTGCGGGCCCCTGCACAGGTCGGGGAACGAGCCGTCGGCCGGCGTCGGCGCGAGCCGTACGACGACGCTCGGCCGCGCCGGGCGCAGGTCCGGGCCGGCCCCGCACAGCGGCGCGCGACGTACAGCGGCGCGCGACGTACAGCGGCGCGCGACGTACAGCGGCGCGCGGCGGGGCAGTGCGGGCGGCGCGCGACCCGCGGGCGAGGCGGGTGCCGGCATGCGGCGGGCCGCCCCGGAGTGATCCGGAGCGGCCCGTGGGTGGCGTGGCCGTCAGGCGACGCTGATGGTGACCTCGATGTTCCCGCGAGTGGCGTTGGAGTAGGGGCACACCTGGTGCGCCTTCTCCAGCAGCGCTTCGGCGGTGGCGTTGTCGACGTTCGGAATGTGCGCCGAGAGCGCCACCTTGATCCCGAAGCCGCCGGCCGGGGTCTTGCCGATGCCGACCTCGGCGGTCACCGTCGAACCGCTGATGTCCGCCTTCTCCTGGCGGGCGACGACGCCGAGGGCGCCCTGGAAGCAGGCGCTGTAGCCGGCGGCGAAGAGCTGCTCGGGGTTGGTGCCCGCTCCGCTGCCGCCCATCTCCTTGGGCGGGTTGACGACAACGTCGAGCTGGCCGTCGTTGGTGGCGACGCGGCCGTCGCGTCCGCCTTCGGCGGTGGCGACAGCGGTGTAGAGAACGTCGACGGGCTGGATGGACATATGTCTCCCTGGTGAACGTTGACCGGAGGGCTCGCGCCCACGACCCCGTCGGTCAGTGGTCGGAGTCTACGGTGCGGGCGAACGGCGCTCGTTGGCGCGTTCGCCCGCACCGCGGGCGCGTTGGACGGAGCCGCAGCGGGGCTGCTCGGGCGTACGCCGGGCCCGCGGTCTGCCCGGCACGGGACCGGACGCGAAGCCCGGCTCACGACCGGACGCAGGCCCGCCGATGGACCCGAAGACCGAACTCGCGCACGGCCGCGATCGGGACCCGTGCCCGTCCCTGGACGGGACCGCACGGCCGGGACCGAACCCGTGCACGCCCGGCGGAACCCGCGCGCCCGAGCGCGGAACCCGCGCGGGGTTCGGCGCGGACCGGTGTACGGCCCGGAGCGGGGCTAGCCGGCGTCGGTGGCGACGATCATCTTGCCGATGTTCTGGCCGCGCATCAGACCGAGGAAGGCGTCGACCGCGTTCTCGATCCCCTGCTCCACGGTCTCCTGGTAGGTGAGGTCACCGGTCCGGAGCCAGGCGCTCAACTCCTGGACGAACTGGGGCTGCAGGTCCTGGTGGTCGGCGACGAGCATGCCGCGCATGGTGATCCGCTTGCCGATGAGCATGGCCAGGTTGCGGGGTGCCGCGGGCGGCGTGACCTCGTTGTACTGCGAGATCATGCCGCAGACCGCGATGCGCCCGTGCAGGTTGAGTCGGCTGATCGCGGCTTCGAGGTGGTCCCCGCCGACGTTGTCGAAGTAGACGTCGATCCCGTCGGGGGCGGCGTCGGCGAGCTGCTGTGAGACGTCGCCTTCCTTGTAGTTGAAGGCCGCGTTGAAGCCGTAGGTCTCGGTGAGCGCCTGGACCTTGGCGTCCGAACCGGCGCTGCCGATCACCTTGGCGGCGCCTTTGAGCCTGGCGATCTGCCCGACCAGGCTGCCGACCGCGCCGGCCGCGCCGGAGACGAAGACGGTGTCGCCCTCCTTCATCTCCGCCACTCGGACGAGCCCGGCGTACGCGGTGAGTCCGGGCATGCCGAGGACGCCCAAGTACGCCGAGAGCGGGGCGAGTTCGGGGTCGATGGGCTGGGTGCGCTTGGCCGGGAGGGTTGCGTACTCGCGCCAGCCGAGCCCGTGCAGCACGTGGTCTCCAGGCTCCAGGCCCTCCGCGCGCGAGGCGACCACGATGCCGACCGCGCCGCCGTCCATCGGCCGGTCGAGCTGGAAGGGCGGCACGTAGGACTTCACGTCGTTCATCCGGCCCCGCATATAGGGGTCGACGGACATGAAGAGGTTGTGGACCAGCACCTCACCCTCTTCCGGTGTCTTCACCGGCACCGTGCGAAGGGCGAAGTCGTCCGGCGTGGGCCACCCCTCGGGTCGGGCGATCAAATGCCACTCACGGCTGGTCTCTGGCAGGGTCTCGGCGGTCACGGCGGCCACCCACCTCCGATTAGTTCAGGGTCTGAAACATTTCTGGTCCCACCCTGCCCCTCGATATTTCATGTTGTCAACTAAATGGTTACCCTGAACCCATGACAGAGCGCGCCACTCCCCCCGATCGGCTCACCCGCGAGGTCGTGGAGCTGATCGGCGAGATCGTGGGCCGCTATCACCAGGAGTACGACCAGGCCGCCGCCGCGTACTCGCTCACCGGTGCGCAGGCGCGGATGCTCGCCCTGCTCGCTCCCGGACCCAGCCCCATGCGGCTGCTCGCCGAGCAGCTGAAGTGCGAACCATCCAACGTGACCGGCATCGTCGACCGGCTGGAGTCGCGCGGCCTGGTCGAACGGCACCCCAGCCCGGAGGACCGACGGGTCAAGCTGGCAGAGGCCACCGAGGAGGGGCGACAGACCGCCGCCCGACTCCGGGAATCCCTCGGCGACTTCGCCCAGACCCCGCTGGCCGGGCTGACCACCGAGGAGCGCACCGCGCTGCGCGACCTGCTGCGCCGGATGCTCGGCGATCCGGCCGGCTGAGCTTCCCCGGGGACACCACAACTCGGCGCCCAGGCATCACGACTGCCTGCGAACGGCGGACGGCTGCCTGCGAACGACGAACGACGGAACACCAACCACAGCCGCCACACGGAAGCCACCAACCGGCAGGCGGACAGACACACAGACAGAAGGAAGACGCCCGGCCCACACCCCGCGCCCGGCTTGCCCGCCCCCGGGGGTCCGGCCTCAGCCGAGTTCGCCGCGGAGCCTGCGGGCACGCAGGACCAGCTCCAGCTCGAACCGGTGGTCCGGATCGTCGATGCCCTCGCCCCACAGCTCGCGGATCTGCCGCAGCCGGTAGCGGACCGTCTGGGGGTGGACGCCGAGCCGGACGGCGATCTCGGGGGCGCCGCCCCTGGTCTCCAGCCAGGCGAGCAGGGTCTCCGCCAACCGTCGGCCGTGCGAGGGTCCGCACTCCTTAAGCGGTGCGAGCAGCCGCCTGCCGAGATCGTCGATGAGTTCCGTGGGCGGCAGCAGCACCAGCGCCTCGGTGTGCTCGGTGCAGTCCAACAGGCCGCCGCCGTCGAGGAGTCCGCGCTCCATCAGGTCGACCGCCGACTGCGCCCACCGCAGTGATTTGGCGGCCTCGGCGACCGGCACCGGCGGGCCGACCGCGCCCGTCCAGCCCGACACCGCCCGGCGCAGCAGTTCGGAGCGGCCGGCGGCGTCCGGTTCGGGGACGACCATCAGCGGCTGCTCGCGTTCCATGTCCAGCAGTACGTCATTGCCGACGGCGGGCGGTACGGCCTCGCGGGCGGGACGGAGCAGTACGGCCACCGCGACGTTCTCCGGCAGCGGCCAGCCGATCCGCGCGGCCCGTTCGGTCAGCATCGACCTGCGGCTGTCGGTGTTGCCGTGGTCGGCGAAGAGCATGTCGAGCAGCCCGCGCTGGAGCCGGAGACGTTCACCGGCCTTGCGCGCGGCGGCCTCTGCGTAGCCGCGCACCGACTCGGCGACCAGGCCGTCGAGGTACTGGAAGCCGGACTCCGCGAGTTCGTACATGGCGGGGGCGGGGATGTCCGCCTCCTGGCCGATCTCCGCCAGCCGTCGCCAGGCGAGTCGTACGCCGAGCCGGTAGATGGCCTGGAGCGAGTCCAGGCTGCGTCCGCTCAGCAGCTCGCCCCGCCCGAACTCCTGGAAGACGGGCGGGTGTTCGTGCGGGTTGCCGAGGCCGGTGGCGAGGTGCTCGACGAACTGCTCCAGCGCGCGGCGGATTCCGATGAGGGACATCGGTACGCCGTTCTGGTCCAGGATCACCGGGAGCATCGGGTACTCGGTGCGGATCTCCTGGAGGATGACCTCGGCGAGGATGGGGATCTCGCTGCGGGCCTGCTCCGTGAAGTGTCGCGTCTGGCTCGCGGGCACCGACCGCCAGGCGGATCCGGCCGCGCTGTCCACGGTCACTCCTCAGCGGGTGCCGGTGCGTCCGAGGCGGCCTCTTCGTTCTCGGGGAAGTGCACCAGGGGAACGTTGGGCTGCTCGGGGCTGGCGTTGAGCAACGCCACTGCGCCAAGACCGGCGCCGACGGCGAGAAGGGCCGCAGCTACGCAGGTCAGAGCGGCTGCGAGGAATCTGTGCATGGCGCGGCGGACCTCTCCGTGTGGATTCACTGCACCAGCGGTCGCCCCCGACACCAGTTCGTCTAGGTGAGTGTGGAAGGGCATTGACTCGCTGTCAAGAGTTCGCCTACGGTCACCGACCCAGGCGGGCTTACTCGCCGCCTTCACTTTTCGAACGGGCACTACACCCTCTGGGAGCACCCGCCATGCGCCGTTCCGCATCACCCCTGTCGCTGACCCTCCTGGGGATCGGCGTGTTTCTGCTGGTCCTCGGGCCCATGTTGGCCTACTACGTCGAGCCGCGTGCCCAGCGCACCCCGATCGACATCGACCAGACCACGGTCTTCAACGGCACTGGCAAGTACTTCGACCAGGGCGCACTGGAGACGAAGAGCGACCAGAAGCTCACCATCACCCGCCGGGTACTGGGGAACGTCGCCGAGAGCGAGAAGAACGACGTCGCCGTCTGGGACGTGTCGACCTCGATCGACAACCCCGACACCCTGCCGCACAAGGACCCCCGCAAGTCCTTCCAGTGGGAGACCGAACGCTGGGTCTCCGACCGTGAGACGACCAAGCCGGTGCACTGCTGCGGCGAGGCTCCGGTGCAGGTCAAGGGCGACGCGTACCTGAAGTTCCCGTTCAACGTGCAGGAGAAGACCTACCGCTGGTGGGACGGCACCCTCGGCGACACAGTGCCGCTGCGCTACTCCGGCCGCGCCAAGGTGCAGGGCTACGAGGGCATGCGCTTCACCGGCAAGGTCGAAGCGACCAAGGCGGGCAAGCGCCAGGTTCCGGGCCGCCTCGTCGGACAGGACGAGACGGGCCAGGTGGTGGCCGAGGAGTGGTACGCCAACCACGGCATCGAGCTGATCGTCGACCAGGCCACCGGCCGCATCCTGCGCGCCGCCATCGGGCCGCGGGTCACCCTGCGCGCCCCGGGCGGCGACAAGGACGAGGTCGTGCTGCTGGAGAGCAAGCGGATCGTCTTCGACAAGAAGACGCAGCTCGGCCAGGTCGAGCAGGCCAAGGAGCAGAGCGGGCAGTTGAAGCTGGTCGGCGAGACGGTGCCGATGGCCAGCGGCGGCGCCGGCGTGCTGCTGGCGATCGTGGGCGGCGTGCTGGTGGTGCGCGGCCGGCGCGAGCAGGTCTGACCCGACGCCCGGGACGGCGCCGGCCGGCGCCACGGCCCGCGACGGCCGGGATCGCGAACCGCGTTCGTGCAGACGGGGTTCGCGCGGGTGAAGGGCTGAACAGCGACGAGCGGGAAGGGCGTCCGGCGTCGTACGGAAATCTCCCAGAGGGTTCTCCGTACGGCGCCGGACCTCGCTCGGGCCGGCCGTGCGCCGGTGTTCGGTCGGGCCGGTTCCGGGCCGGGCCCCGGTCACGCGCCGCACCCCCGTGCGGATCCGGTTTCGCGGTCGGCCCGAGCGGGGCCCGGGGTCGAGAACCGCGCCTCGCCCCCGGTCGCACGGGGTCCGAGGGTGCGAGGCGGCGTGACGTACGAGACCGCACCGGGAGGTGTGCGAGACCGGATCGAGACTTCCTCCCGAAACACTGAACGAGCATGCTGACCGGCCAGTAGGAAACGGCTCCGACGGGCTCGAACCCGGACCCGAATGACAACTGGAACGGTCCGCGATGACAGAAATTGTCATCCAGGTGAGTAGCCGCATCGAACGCGGCAGCGAACACTGATGTTTCCCATCGCCAGCTGCCCCCCGGCGATCACCGGTTCGTCACCCTCGAGCAACACCGAAGCAATACCAGCAGCACCCGGCACTACCGATCAGTAAGAGCTGTACCTGCAGATTCGAGCAATACCCAGCAGCATCCCGGCGCCGTCCGGGCGGCCGGCCGGCCGCTCGAACCGGCAGCGCGGAGCTCCACTGCAGCAACGAACTCACCGCGCGACACCCGCGCACCCGCACCACCGGAGTCACCGCACCACCGCACCACCCGAGTCACGGCACCACCGGATCCACCACGGTCCACCCGCAAGAGCCGCCGCGCCACCCCAGCGCATTGGTCATCCCTCATTCGCACCTTGAGACGAGTTGGAGCGCCCATGCCCCAGCACGTGCCGCCGGTCGCACCCCCCGTCACGTCCCTGGTTCCGCGTCAGCCGTCGGAGGCGAACGTCCCGACGCCTCCCTCCGAGAGCACGCCCGTTCCGCGGCGCATCGTCTTCCTCGCCCGCCGAGACCTCGACAACCCCGCCGCCGGCGGGTCCGAGCTGCTCATCGACCGCATCGCCCAGGGCCTCACCGCCCACGGGCACCAGGTCACGCTGCTGTGCGGCGGCCCCGCGGCCTACCGCGACTACCGGGTCGTCTCGGCCGGTGGCGACGCGGGCCACTTCCTCAAGGCGAAGCGGGCGCTGCGCCGCCAGGTCGGCGAGTGCGATCTGCTGGTGGAGGTGTCCAACGGGCTGCCGTACCTGGCACCGCTGTGGCACCGCGGCCCGACGCTGTGCCTGGTCAACCATGTGCACACCGATCTGTGGGGCATGCGCTACCCGGCGCCGGCCGCCAGGATCGGGCAGAAACTGGAGCACTGGGCACTCGCCGGTTCCCACAAGGAGAACCTGATGGTGGCCGTCTCCGGCTCCACCGCGGGCGCGCTCCAGAACATCGGGGTGCCCGGCGACCGCATCCGGATCGTGCACAACGGCGTCGAGGACCCGGGCCAGTTGATGGCCAAGTCCCGGGAGCCGCTGTTCCTGGCGGTCGGGCGGCTGGTGGAGTACAAGCGCATCGACCTGCTGCTGCGGCTGTGGGAGCGGGTCCGCCCGGTCACCGGCGGCCGGCTCGTGATCGTCGGCGAGGGCCCGGAGCGTGCGCGGCTGGAGGCGATGGCCGGTCCCGGCGTCACGTTCACCGGTCACGTCTCGGAGGCCGAGAAGCACCGGCTGCTGTGCGAGTCCTGGCTGCTGCTGCACCCCTCGATGATCGAGGGGTGGGGGCTGGTGGTCATGGAGGCGGCGGCGCGCGGCACACCCGCGATCGGCTTCGACATACCCGGGTTGCGCGACTCCATAGTCGACGGCGACACCGGCACGCTCGCCTCGGGCGAGAGCTCCTTCGCCTCCTCCTGGTGCAGCCTGGCGCTGTCCACCCGCCGCCGCGAGGCGATGGGCACGGCCGCCGCCCGCCGCGCCAAGGACTTCGGCTGGGACCGTACCGTCGAGGCGTTCCGCGCCGTGGCGGCGGAGGCGTACGCGTCCCATTCGGCACGTTCCGCCGCGGGGGCCCGCCGCGGCCCGGCCGGGCGGTGAGGGGAACCCGGTGAGAGACCCGTCCTTCCGCAGATCAGTCTCGCTGTTCCGCGCCTTCATGAACGAGCAGAGCAACCCCGAGCACTGCTACCAGCTGCTCGCCCGCGACGCCGCCTCCCAGGTGGAGCGGTACGAGCCACTCCGGGGCGCCACCGTGCTCGACATCGGTGGCGGCAGCGGGCACTTCACCGAGGAGTTCCGCCGCCGGGGCGCGCGCAGCTACCTCTTCGAGCCCGATCCGCAGGAGTTGGGGGCCGGCGGTCGCAAGACGGCGGGTTCGGTCCTCGCGGACGGCTATCTGCTGCCCGTCGCCGACGGCACGGCGGATGTCACCTTCTCCTCCAACGTGCTGGAGCACGTCTCCGATCCGCAGACCTTCCTCAGCGAGATGGTCCGCGTCACCCGCCCCGGCGGGCTGATCTACGTCTCCTTCACCAACTGGTACTCCCCCTGGGGCGGACACGAGACGGCGCCCTGGCACTACTTCGGCGCCGCGCGGGCACGTGCCCGCTACCGGCGGAAGACCGGCCGACCGGCCAAGCACACCCTCGGCGAGAACCTCTTCGCCGTGCACATCGGTCCCACCCTGCGCCATGTAAGGGCACGTGACGACGTGGAACTCGTCACCGCCCGGTCCCGCTACTGGCCCTTCCTGGCGAGCGCGATCACCCGAGTCCCCGGCGTACGCGAGTTCGCCACCTGGAACCTTCTCCTCATTCTGCGGCGGTGTCCCCATGTCGACGAGCACTGATTCCACGCTCCAGTTCGCGCCAGGACGGCGGCGACGGGGCCCTGACGAGCGACCGCGCTCCCGGCGGTGGCTCTTCGGTTTCTATGCCGTCGTGCTGCTCTGCTTCGTGATCGCGGCCCCCGGCCTGGTCACCTTCGAGACGAAGCTCGGTGTCGTCCTCGACCCGTGGAAGTTCCTCGGCGACCTCGGCCAACTCTGGTCGGACGAGTCGGGCTTCGGCGGTCTGACCAACCAGTACATCGGCTACCTCTTCCCGATGCTGCCGTTCTACGCGCTGACCGATCTGATCGGTCTGCCGGTCTGGCTGGCCGAGCGGCTGTGGCTGGCGCTGGTGGTCACCACCGCGTTCTGGGGCGCGCTGCGCCTGGCCGAGCGGCTGCGCATCGGCTCGCCGGCGACCCGGCTGGTGGGAGCCACGGCGTACGCGCTGTGGCCGACCTTCACCATCATCGTCGGCTCCACCTCGGCCGGTGCGCTGCCCGGCGCCGTACTTCCGTGGGTGCTGCTGCCGCTGATGTCGGAGCGGCTGAGCGCGCGGGTGGCGGCGGCGACCTCGGCGCTGATCATCCCGTTCATGGGCGGCGTGAACGCCGCGTCCACCCTGTGCGCGCTGCTGCCGGTCGGTCTCTACCTGGTCACCCGCACCGGACGCCGACGCACCTCGCTGCTGCTGTGGTGGCTGCCCGGCGCGCTGCTGGCGACGCTGTGGTGGACGATCCCGCTGCTGCTGATGGGCTCGTACGTCGAGAACTTCATGGCCTACGTCGAGCAGGCGTGGAACACCACCAGCACCATGTCGGCCGTCGAGATGCTGCGCGGCACCGGCAACTGGGTCGGCTACCTGAACTTCGGCAGCGCCTGGCTGCCCGCCGGCTGGCTGCTGGCCACCGGCGTCCTCGCGATCATCGGTACGACGCTGGCGGCGGCGCTGGGCCTGGCCGGTCTGGCCCGGCGGGACATGCCCGAGCGGCGCTGGCTGATGCTCACCGCGATCGTGGTGACCGCCGTGATGCTCGCCGGTTACGCCGGTTCGCTGGGCGCCCCGTTCGCGGAGGGTGTGCAGAGCCTGCTGGACGGCGCGCTCAAGCCCTTCCGGAACATCTACAAGTTCCAGCCCGGTCTGGCGCTGGCACTGGCGCTCGGACTGGCCCACCTCGTGGCGGTGTTCGCCCGCAGCGACGGTGCCAGGCCGCTGCCCGGACGGCGTTTCCTGCCCGCGCTCGCGGCGGCCCTGGTGCTGCCGGCGATGGCGCTGCCGTACCTCAACGGCGATGTGCTCCAGCCCGGCGGTTTCAAGGAGCTGCCCAAGCACTGGCAGCAGACCGCCGACTGGCTGGAGGACAACTCCCCCGAGAACCGCGCGCTGGTGGTCCCCTCCACCGCGCACGGCATCTACACCTGGGGTTCGCCGATCGACCAGCCGCTGCACGTGCTGGCCGAGTCGCCCTGGGCGCAGCGGGACTACGTGCCGTTCGGCACTCCCGGCGAGCGCCGGATGATGGACGCGGTCGAGCAGGCGCTGATGAGCGGCGGCGAAGTGCCGGGCCTGTCGGACTACCTGGGCCGCGCGGGTCTGCACAACGTGGTCGTCCGCAACGACCTCGACCCGGACCAGGTCGGCTACGTGCCGCCGCAGACGGTGAAGCGGACGCTGGAGGCGTCCGGGTACAAGAAGGTCAAGGACTTCGGTCCGACCGTCACCGCCGGCCGCATCCCCGCCGACACCCCGATCGAGATCCAGGGCTTCTACCCGCGGCAGAAGTCGGTGGAGATCTACGAGCCCGCCGAGGCGAAGCGGCCCTCGCGGGTCGCCGCACAGCCGGTGTCGGAGACGGCGCGTCTGAGCGGTGGACCGGAGTCGATGCTGCCGCTCTCCGCGGACCCGAACTTCCGCGACCGGCCGGTGGTGCTGACCGGGGACAACCACCCGGGCATCGGCAACCCGAGCCTCCAGGTCAACGGTGACGGGCTGCGCCGGGCGGACACCCGCTTCGGCCTGATCAACAACAACACCTCGTACACCTACACCAAGGACGAGAAGAACCACGAGGGCAGCCTCCAGGACGCCGGCAAGGAGCCGAAGCAGATCCTGCCGAGCCCGCAGCTCAAGCACCAGACGGTCGCCGAGCTGCGCGGAGCGAAGAACGTCACCGCCTCCAGCAGTGGCAGCTGGCTCTTCCACATGCCGCAGTTCGACCCGGTCAACGCCTTCGACGGCAACCCCGAGTCGGGTTGGGCCGAGGCGAGCGCGGGCGACAGCACCGGCGAGTGGATCAAGATCGACTTCGACGGGGCGACCGACATCCCCGGTTCGATCGACCTGACCCCGCTCGCGGGCGACGGCGTCCGTCCCTCGGTGACCGGCGTGAAGATCGAGACCGACCGCGGTTCCGAGGAGAGCACCCTCCAGCCCAACGACGAGACCCAGCGCGTCAAGGCGCCGCGGGGCACGGCGAAGTGGCTGAAGCTGACCATCACCGACGTGCAGGAGTCGCGGGCCGGGATCACCGGCGCCGGCTTCGCGGAGATCGAGATCCCCGACGTCCAGGTGACCAGGATGCTGGCGCTGCCGAACGACGCCCCGGGCGACCGGACGGAGTCGGAGATCTACTCCATGCACCGCAGCCCCGACCCGGGCGGGCTCAACCCGGCCGGCATCGAGTCCGGACTGCACCGCCAGTTCACCAGCGAGCGGTCGGCGGAGTACACGCTGAAGGCGAGCGCCACCCCGGTGCCCGGCAGCGCGTACGACGACATGCTGGACGAGATCGCCCCCGGCTCCCGCGACCGGATCACCGCGAGCGCCGAGTCGGTCAGCCCCACCGGCGTCTCGCTCAGTGCGCGCAACCTGGTGGACGGTGACCTCACCACCGCCTGGATCGCGGGCGACAAGCCGGTCATCCGGCTCTCCTGGCCGGAGAAGACCGAGGTCGACTCGATGGTCCTCTCGGCCGCCGGCGGTGTCTCCGCCAAGCCGGCCGAGGTGGAGATCACCTCCGACGACGGCGCTGTCACCACCTCCGTCGACGAGAACGGCTGGGCGCGCTTCGAGGCCATGGAGACGGACTCCATGCAGATCACCATCACCAAGACCGCGCCGACCACACTGCACAACCCGGTCGCGGGTGACGACATCCAGCTGCCGGTCGGTCTGAACGAGCTGCACGTCCCGGCGCTGGAGGACTTCCGCGTCGAGGCGCCGGCCGGCAACCGGAAGTTCGAGCTGGAGTGCGGCGACGGTCCGATGATCGCGATCGACGGCACGCTCCACGCCACCAAGGCGTCCGGCAAGGTCAGCGATCTCACCGAGCGGCGGCCGATCTCGGTCGAGCTGTGCGCGGGTGACCAGAAGAACGGCACCATCGAGCTGGACAGCGGCAAGCACACGCTGGAGACCGGCAGTGGCGGTCCGCTGGCGATCAACGACCTCACCCTCACCCGCGGCGACACCGCGCCGAAGGCGAGCGCCGAGCGCGAGGTCACCGTCAAGGACTGGGCGGGCGAGGACCGCGAGGTCGAGGTCGGCTCCGGCGAGGCGTCGTACCTGCGCACGCACATGAACATCAACAAGGGCTGGAAGGCCACGCTCGACGGCAAGGAGCTCACCTCGCTGCGGCTCGACGGCTGGCAGCAGGGCTACCTGATCCCGGCCGGCGAGGGCGGCACCGTCAAGCTGGAGTACACCCCGACGACGTACTACCAGGGCGGTCTCGCGGTCGCCGGGGTCGGCATCGTCGGACTGCTGGGCATGGCGTTCATCCGTCGCCGCGGCGGCGAGCCGCTGGGTGCGCAGGACGCCGCTCCGGCGCCGAGCTGGGTGCTGGGCGGTGTGGTGCTGACCCTGGTGTTCGCGCTGATCGCCGGTCCGTACGCGCTGATCGTGCCGGCCCTCGCGGTGGTGGCCTGGCTGCGTCCGCGCTGGCTGGTGCCGCTGTCGGCGGCTGCCATGCTGGGTGCCGGTGTGATCGTGGCGCTCGGCGCGGGCGACGGGTACGTGGCGGACGCCGGTGCGTTCGGCTGGCCCGCCCAGGCGTTGGCGCTGCTGGCGCTGGCGGCGGCGCTGGTCACCGTGCCGCAGCGGGAGCGCGCCGAGGAACCGCAGGACGAGCGGCCGAGCTACACCGAGCCCGCGCCCGCCTCGGCCGGCGGCATGCCCGCACCGCCGCTGCCGCACCGTCACCCGGAGCAGCAGGGTCAGCAGCAGACCCAGCAGCTCCAGCAGACCCAGCAGGACGGCCCCGCGCAGCAGGGCCGGCACGGCGGCCCGTCCGCGCCCCCCGGGGAGGAACCCTCTCGATGACCGCACAGCGCATCCCGTTCCCGGTGGTGGACGAGATCTCCCGGCACACCCGTTCCGCGAGTGAACCGGAGAACGTCCACGTCGAACTCCACCTGCCGGGCCGGATGGACCCGAAACGGCTGAGCAAGGCCGTGCGGGAGGCGCTCCGGCGCCACCCGCGGGTCCTGGTCCGGCAGGCACCGGGACGCTGGTGGCACCGCGCGTACGAGTGGGAACTGACCGAGGAGCCGGACGTCGATCCGGTCTCCTGGCCCGGCGGCAGCCTCGAAGAGGCCCGCCGCCGGGCGATCGGCAGCATCCCGCCGCTGCACCTCTCGCCACCGGTGCGCATCGAGGCCGTCGAGCCCAACGCGGCCGAGGGCGGCGGCACCGTGCTGGTCGCGTGCGTCAACCACACCGCGCTGGACGGCCCCGCGTTCCTGCGGGTGCTGGCCACCGCCGCCGAGCTGTACGGCGGGGTGGACAACGCGCCGATGCGCCCGCCGCCGGTGCGGGAGGCCAACGAGGTCTCCGAGGAGCCGCCGCCCCCGCCCGCCCGCTCCTCCTGGGCGCGCCCGGCCAGGGTCGCGGCGGTACGGGCCGCGGCCGGGGCCCCGGCGGGCCGCGGCAACGGGATGGCGGTCCTCGACCTGCCGGTGCCCACCCGGCCCAAGGGCGCCCCGTACACGGTCAACGACCAGCTGCTGGTCGCCACCTTCCTCACCGTCGTGCGCTGGAACCGCGAGCACGGCGCGCGGGTCGATCCGGTGCGGATCACCATGCCGGTGGACGACCGGCCGCGCACCGAGGACATGCCCATCGGCAACGGCACCCGGCTGGTCGAGGTCACCTTCGGCGACGAGGAGCGCGACCCGGAGAACACCGCCCGGCTGCTGCGCGCCACCGCCGCCCGCACCAAGGCCCTCAAGGGCCGGCCCAGGGCGCAGCTCGGGCTGAGCGGTTCGCTGCTCACCACCCCCGTACTGCCGGTGGGCGTACGGGCGTTGAGCACCAGGGCGCTGCGGGTCGCCGCCTCGCCGTGGGCGTCGACGACGCTGCTCTCCAACCTCGGCCGCATCCCCTATCCGATGGATTTCGGCGACGCGGGCAGGGCCACCGCGGTGTGGGTCTCGGCACCGGCCAGGATGCCCAGAGGTCTGGCCGTCACCACCACATCCACCGGCGGCCGGCTCCAGCTGGTGCTGCGCTGGTCGCGGGCCCGGCTGGACGACAGCGCGGGTGAACTCCTCGGCGAGATCTTCACCGAGTCGCTCCACACCACCGCGCGCACCACCCCGGAGGCCGCGTCATGACAGCTCAGTCAGGCAGTACGGACACCGACGGCGCACGGGAGGCGGGCGCGCGCGGCACCGACGAGCCGCGCGACAGTCTCCAGGCGCTGTACGAGGACCCGGCCACCCCGGTCGCCTCGGGCCCGGACCGCTCCCGGCGCCAGGCCCGCATCCTCGCCCGCGCGCTCGGCCGCACCGAGCCGGGCGTGATCCTGGACATCGGCTGCGGCGACGGCAGCGCGGCGGCGACCGCGGCCCCGATCCTGCGCCCGCACCGGCTCGTCGGGGTGGACTGGTCGCAGGACGCGCTGCGCCGCGCCAACCGCCATCTGACCGCTGTGCGCGGCGGGTTGGACGATCCCGGACTGCCGTTCGCCTCCGGCAGCGCGGACGCGGTGCTCTTCAGCGAGGTCATCGAGCACCTCGTCGACCCGGACGCGGCACTCGACGAGCTGCGGCGGGTGCTGCGCCCCGGCGGCCATCTGCTGCTCTCCACCCCGAACCTGGCCGCCTGGTACAACCGCGCGCTGCTGCTCGGCGGCGTGCAGCCGGTCTTCTCCGAGGTCTCGATGCGCGGCATCTACGGCCGTCCCGGCAAGCAGGTCGTCGGACATCTGCGGCTGTACACGGCGCGGGCGCTGCGGCAGATGCTCCCGGCCGCCGGCTTCGAGGTGGTGCGGATGAGCGGCGCCCCGTACCACGACGTGCCCAGGCCCTTCCGGCCGTTGGACCGGCTGGCCTGCCACACCCCCTCGCTCGCCTCGATCCTGCTCGTGCACGCCCGGCGCAGGGAAGGCAGCTAGCCGTGTGGCTGGGAGTGGCAGCCGCGCTGCTGGCCAACCTCCTCATCAGCATCGGCTTCGTGGTGGAGAAGCGTGCGCTGACGGGGCTGCCGCCGCTGTCGGCGACCCGTCCCCAGCAGCTCGTACTGCATCTGCTGCGCAGTCCGCTGTGGATCGTGGGCGCGGCCTCGCTGGCGCTCGGTTTCCTCGCGCAGCTCGCGGTCTACCGGACGCTGCCGCTGATGGCGGCGCAGGGCCTGTTCGTCACCGGTCTGGTGATGCTCCTGCTGCTGTCCTCGGTCTTCCTCGGCGAGGAGTCCAGCGGCCGGGAGCGCTGGGGCATGGCCTCGATCGTGGTGGCGCTGGTGATGATCGTGCTGTCGCTGCGCGGCGACACCGAGGAGATCAGCCGCAGCGCGCCGACGGCCGTCATGGTGGCGATCGTGGTGCCCTCGATCCTGGCGGGGCTCGCGCTGTTCGCGGGCGCCGAACGCAGGTCCAGGCGCCGGCACCGGCTGCCGACGGCGGGTGTGCCCTACGGGGCGGCGGTCGGTTTCCTCTACGGCGTCAGCTCGCTCGCCATCAAGGGCGTCGCCGGGCTGCTGGACACCGCGGACCTGGCCGGCTCGGTCACCTCGGTGCTCACCTCGCCGTACCCGTACATCCTGATGGTCACCGGTTCGAGCGGTCTGGTGCTCTCGCAGACCGCGCTCCAGCGGTGCCGTGCGTCGCTGATCGTGCCGGTGTGCACGACGGTGACGTTCCTGTACACCGTCGCCGCGGGGACGGTGGCCTTCTCCGAGCCGCTGCCCGAGGACCCGCTGCGGCTCGCGCTGCGGCTGGGCGGCTCGGTGCTCGCGGTCTCCGTGCTGCTCACGATGCCGCGGCACGACGAACCCCCGCAGCACGGCCCGGAACGCTCCGGGGCCGGTCCGGAGGCGGACGGCGACACCGGCCGGGACGCCGACGGCGGTGCGCCGCAGGGACCGCCCACGTTCCTGGACGGCACCCCGGTCACCAGCCCTCCGGTCGGCGGCCTCTACCTGGACGGCTCCCCCGTCCCCGGCGGCCCGCACGACACACCGGCGCACGGGACTCCCCGGCACGTCCCGCCCGGACGCGTCCCGCCCGGACGCGGCGGGGAGCGCACGGGCGGGGAGCGCACCGGCCGGGAGTCGGCAGCGCGCGGGGAGGAACGTCCACCGTCGGACGCCGACTCCCCCAACGGCCGCTCCGTCAACGGCACTTCGCCCGTCCAGGGTGCGTCCGGCAGCCCACCGGCCGCACCGTCCGCCCAGGGGCCGCGCACCGCGCGTCGGCCCGAACCCCGTCCCCACCCGTCAGGGTCCACGGCGCGCCAGGTCAACGGCGCGCGCGAGGCCCACGAAACGCACGAGGAAGGCAGCCGTCATGTCACCTGACGACCCGCTCCTGAAGATCCTGGTCTGTCCGCTGGACAAGGGCGCACTCGTCCTGATCGAGGACGAGATGGCGCTCTACAACCCGCGGCTGCGGCGCCGCTACCCGATCGTGGACGACATCCCGCAGCTGCTCCCCTCCTCCGGCGAACCGGTGAGCGACGAGGAACACACGCGGTACGGCGACCGGGTCGGTCTGTCATGACCCTCGCCGCGAAGATCGGACCCCGACTGCCTCCCGCCGTCGTCGCCCGCGCGGCCGGCCTGATGTACCCGCGTTTCGAGCCGGAGATGCGCCGCCTCGCCGACTTCTGCCCCCGCGGCGGTACGGCCGTCGACATCGGCGGCTGGTACGGCCCGTGGACCCGCAGGCTGGCCCGGCGGGTGGACCGGGTGGTGACCGTCGAGCCGGTACCGCATCTGGCGCGGGCGCTGCGGGCGACCTGCCCGGCCAACGTCGACGTCGTCCAGGCCGCCGCGGCCGAGACCCCCGGCAGCGCGACGCTCCATCTGCCCTCGGGCGGACGCGGCGACCAGGGCATCTCCTCCCTGGTCCGCCGGGGCGAGGTGCACAGCACCACGCTGGAGGTGCCGACCGTCTCGGTCGACGCGCTGGAGCCCCGCGACGTACGGGTGTTGAAGGTCGACGTGGACGGCAGCGAGCTGGCGGTGCTGCGCGGCGCACGGGAGACCGTCGCCAAGTGGCGGCCCGCGCTCTTCGTCGAACTGGAGGTGCGCATCCAGCCGCTGGAGCCGGTGCTGGAGCTGATGGCCGAGTACGGCTACGACGCCTGGGTGCTGCCCGACCGCGACTGGCTGCCGCTGGGCGCCTTCGACCTGGCCGACCACCAGCAGCGGGTGGGCCATGTCGCCGAGCACGGCCTGCTGCGGCGCTCCCTGGTGCCGCGGCCCAGGTACGTGAACTCGGTGCTCTTCCTGCCCGAGGGCCGCGTACCGGGTCGGGAGCCGGGACGCGACTGAGGTCCGCACACCGACCGGGGCCCACGCGCACCGGGCCGCACGCGACGCCGCCCGCTCACCCGGGCCGACCCGCCCGGCGAGTGGCGCGGTGGCGCAGCGCCTATGGTGACGGCCATGGGAATACGCACCGCGGTCGCGCCGCTCGCCGAAGTTCTGCCGCTGCGCTGGGAGATCCTGCGCCCCGGACTGCCGCGCGAGAGCGCCGAGTTCGCGGAGGACGTCCAGCCGGGCGCCTTCCACATCGCCGCCTACGGTGACGACGCCGACACGGAGGGCGCCCTCGCGGTCTACGGCTGCGGGAGCTTCTACCCCGAGGCGTTCCCCGGCGACGAGGCGGCGACGGCCGAACGGAGCGTGCGCATCCGGGGCATGGCCAGCTCCGCGCGGGTGCGGGGGCAGGGCTACGGCACCGCCGTGCTGGAGGCCGGTACGCGGGAGGCCCGCAGCCGGGGCGCCCGGCTGATGTGGTGCAACGGCCGCACCGGCGCCCGCGGCTTCTACGAGCGGCACGGCTACACCGTGCACGGCGAGGAGTTCGAGATCGAGGGCGTCGGCCCCCACTTCGTCTTCTACCGCGCACTGGACTGAGCCCCCACCGCGGCCCGTCGCGCCGGGCACGCCGCACCGGCTCGCCCCCGTACCCGCCGCTCGACCGCGCGCCACCCGTACGTGGCCGAGGGGCCGGGTCGGGTCGGCGACCGGTGAACGTAGACTTGCCGTGTGGCGGGAAGGATCAACGACGAGGACGTACGCGCGGTGCGGGACGCGGTCCCGATCGATGCCGTGGTCTCGGAGTATCTCCAGTTGCGCCCCGCCGGCGGCGGCAACCAGAAGGGCCTGTGCCCCTTCCACGACGAGAAGACCCCGTCCTTCCATGTGAGCAACACCAAGGGCCTCTTTCACTGCTTCGGCTGCCAGGAGGGCGGCGACAGCATCGCCTTCGTGATGAAGGTCGACCACCTCAGCTTCAGCGAGGCGGTCGAGCGGCTGGCCGCACAGGCCGGGCTCACGCTGCGCTACGAGGAGGGCGGCTACGGCCGGGCGAGCCAGCAGGGCGAACGCACCAGGCTGGTCGAGGCGCACAAGGCCGCCGCCCGCTACTACGCGGAGCAACTGGACAGCCCCGAGGCCCAGATCGCCCGCACCTTCCTGCACGAGCGGGGCTTCAAGCCCGCCGACGCGGAGCACTTCGGAGTGGGCTACGGCCCCGCCGGCTGGGACCATCTCACCCGCCATCTGCGCGGACGCGGCTTCACCGACAAGGAGTTGATCCTCTCCGGGCTCTCCCAGGACGGCCGCCGCGGACCGATCGACCGCTTCCGCGGCAGGCTGATGTGGCCGATCCGGGACATCACCGGCGAGGTGGTCGGCTTCGGCGCCCGCAAGCTGCGCGAGGACGACAACGGCCCCAAGTACCTCAACACGCCCGAGACGCCGATCTACCGCAAGTCCCAGGTGCTGTACGGAATCGACCTGGCCAAGCGGGACATCGCCAAGGAGGGCCGGGCCGTCGTCGTCGAGGGCTACACCGACGTCATGGCCTGCCACCTCGCCGGCGTCACCACCGCCATCGCCACCTCGGGCACGGCCTTCGGCGAGGGCCACATCAAGATCCTGCGCCGGGTGCTGATGGACAACTCCCGCACCGAGGTGATCTTCACCTTCGACGGCGACGCCGCGGGGCAGAAGGCGGCCCGGCGGGCGTTCGAGGACGACCAGAAATTCGCCGCCCGCACCTCCATCGCGATCAGCCCGGGCGGTATGGACCCCTGCGATCTCCGGCTCGCCAAGGGCGACCGCGCGGTGACCGAACTCGTCGAAGGCCGCTCGCGGTTGTTCGAGTTCGTGCTCCGCCAGATCGTCGACGAGCACGACCTCGACAGCGCGGAGGGCCGCTCCGCCGCCCTGGAGGCGGCAGCGCCGGTCGTCGCCCAGATCAAGGACGGCTCGCTCCAGCACGAGTACGCGGTACGGCTGGCCGGCCTGCTCGGCATCCTGGACACCCAGTTCGTGGTCCGGCGGGTGGGGCAGCTCGCCCGCTGGAAGCGCGACGGCGGCGGCCAGGGCCGCGGCCCGCGCAACGCCCAGGACCCCTCGATGCAGTCCGCGCCCACCGCCCCTCGGATCAGCGGGCCGCCGCTGCATCTGCGCAGCCCCGGCCAGCTGGTCGAGCGGGAGCTGCTCAAACTCGCGCTGCAGTACCCGCAGTTGGTCTCACCCGCCTTCGACGCCTACGGCTCGGACGAGTTCACCGCGCAGCCGTACGCCACGGTCCGCGAGACCATCGAGGCCGCGGGCGGAGTCGAGCGTGCGGACCGCGACTACCTCTCGCGCGTGCTGGAGACCGCGCCCGACGACACCGTGCGCAAGACCATCACCGAGCTGGCCGTCGAGACCCCGCGCAGCCCCGGCAGCGGCGATCCGGACGAGCTGTACGCCGGTCAGCAGTTGGTCGCCGTACGACTGGCGGCGGTGCGCTCCCGGACCGCCGAACTGGAGGGCAGCGCCCGCCGGTTGGACGCCCAGGGCGCGGGCGCCCGGTCGGCGCCGCTGTGGCAGGAGCTGTGGGTGCTCCAGCAGTACGCCACCGCCCTCCGCGAGCGCGGCGCCGCAGCGCTGTAGCCGTACCCGCCCGAGACGGTTCGCGGCGCGCGCCGGCTGTTGCGGTTGTCCGCGTGCACGTCGCGGTTACCGGCCCGCCGACTCAGTCGAACCGGGCCCCCGCTCCTTAGTCGAGACCGGCTGAAGCCTTATTCGTAGGACTGCTCTTGGGTCTCCAACTCCCCTTCCTCCAGAGCGACTTAGGGAATGAGCCCCAAGATCGCCGGCGTGCGCCTCCTTAGCTTCCGGCCGCCCACTCGGGACCCCTGCCACCTGCGACGGGTGGCACTACGGTGTCGATCGTGAACAGCGGGTGACCGTTCGCAACCCATGCAGCCAGCCCCCTGCGAGGACACCCTTCACAACGCCACGGCCATTCCTGAGCAACACCGCGCACGACAGGAGCACTTGATGCCGATCAGAAGGGCCGTCACCGGTCGCTCGCAGGACCCCCGGGCACGGTTCGCCGAAGAACTGCGGTCCTGCCGCAGGCAGTACGGCAAGACCCTCCGCGAGGTGGGCAGGGAGATCACCTGGGACCACTCCCACCTCGGCCGCATGGAACTCGGGGAGACCCTGGGCGGCCCCGAGATGGTCCAGGACCTCGACCGCCTCTACCGCACCAACTACCTGCTGATCCTCTGGGAGTTGGCCCAGAAGGACCCCAGCCAGTTCCGCGCCCGCTACCGCCGCTACATGGCCATGGAAGCGGAAGCGACCGGAATCCAGATCTACTCACCGGCCATCGTCCCCGGCCTGCTGCAGACTCCGCCGTACGCCGAGGCCGTGCTCCGCGCCGGAGGACTCAAGGGCACAGAGCTCGAAGCGCAGGTCAAAGCGAGGATCGG
Organism: Streptomyces sp. XM4193; assembly: GCF_023072595.1. Lineage (GTDB taxonomy): Bacteria > Actinomycetota > Actinomycetes > Streptomycetales > Streptomycetaceae > Streptomyces. The sequence continues at coordinate 1,706,547 of NZ_JALLGK010000001.1, read as the reverse complement.
ACGACAGGATCTCCTCGCGGGGAGCAAGCCTCCGAAACTTCGCGCGATCGTTTCCGAGGCCGCCCTCCGCACTCCGATCACCCACGCCTCCGAGTGGCGCGAACAACTGCGGGCGCTCATTGACAGTTCCGGCCCCGTGGATGTCTCACTCCAGGTCGTACCGCTCAGCACCGGTCCGCACGTACTCGCCAACACCTACGTTGACTTCCTCAGACTCCCCTCGGCAGTCACGGTGGCCTGGGTGGAGACATCACACCGAGGCGAGCTTGTGGAGGAAACAGCAGCCGTCGAGCATCTGTTGCTCAGCTACGATCGTGTGCGCGACCAAGCACTGAGCGTTGCCGAGACACACGCGTTGATCACCAACCTCGTGGAGGGCGTGCCATGCGATTCCGCTTCGACATGACGACTACGGCCTGGCGCAAGTCCAGCTACAGCAACTCCGACGGTGGTTCTTGCCTGGAGGTCGCCGACGAGCATGTCGGTGTCCTCCCCGTCCGGGACAGCAAGAACCCGAGCGGTCCGTCACTCCTCTTCACCGCGCACGACTGGAGCAACTTCGTCGACGCCGTGAAGTCCGGAGACCTCTCCGCCTGACACGTGCCGCGCCGGACCCCGTCAACTCACCACAATCAGACGGGGTTCGGCGCGCCTCCCCACCGGGCAGCCTGAGAAGTACACCGCCGGCACCATCATCCGGAGGGCACTCATGCACACCCACCACCTCCGCGTCCCACCACTCACCTGGCGCAAGTCCAGCCACAGCAATGCGGACGGCGGTGACTGTCTGGAGGTCGCCGACTATCTCACCGGCGTCCTGCCCGTCCGCGACAGCAAGAGGCCGACCGGGCCCGTGCTCGTATTTCCGGCCGACAACTGGAACGCATTCGTCTCCGCAATCAAGACCGGGGGCTTCTCCGGCTGACACCGCACACCTCGAACCCCGTCCAATCGACCGCGAGTTGGCGGAGTTCAGCACGGCCCGGCACCGAACAACCACGGTTCACACACCCGGCCAGTCCTCGGAGGTTCCATGCCCTCCCGTCCCGAAATCGCCACTACCGCTTGGCGTAAATCGAGCCACAGCAATCCGGACGGCGGTGACTGTCTCGAAGTCGCCGACGACTTCACCGGCATTCTCCCCGTCCGCGACAGCAAGACGCCGACCGAGCCGGTGCTGGTGTTCCCTGCCGCCGGCTGGGCAGTCTTCATCTCTTCGGTGAAGACCGGCGGTTTCTCCGCATGACATTGGCAGCGACTCCCGCATCCCACCGGCCCACACGACCGGAGGACTTCGTGCACACAGGCCCCGACCTCACTCACGTCACTTGGCGCAAGTCCAGCCACAGCAACCAGGACGGAGGCGAGTGCCTGGAGATCGCCGACGGTCACAGCGGCGTTCTCCCCGTCCGCGACAGCAAGAATCCGGCCGGTCCGGGACTCGTGTTCTCCACCACCGAGTGGGACGCGTTCGTCTCCGCCGTGAAGGCCGGGGACTTCACGGGCTGACGGCCCCGACCCGGCGAGCGGCGAGCGCGCGAACCCCCGTCTCCCTCAGGGGAGTTGGCGTGGTGTGCACGGGCGTGCCCCGCCAGGCACTTCTCCCGTGCCCCGGCCGTCACTTCTCCACGCGTCGTCTGCGTGCGTGGGTGCGGGCCTTCATCCGGTTGCCGCAGACGGCCATGGAGCACCACCGGGCGGTGCCGGGCCGGCTGTGGTCGACGAGGTAGAGGTTGCACTCCTCGTTCGCGCAGGCCCTGAGTCGTCCCGGCAGTTCGGTGATCACGCGCGACCAGGCGAGCACCACACGGGCGGCCAGTTCGTCGTCCGGCGGGGCTGCCAGCTCCCAGGCGACTCCCCCGACGGAGACCGAGGGTCGCAGGCCGGCGTGCTCCAGCGCGGGCACGAGCCCGTCGGTCTCCGTGGAGTCCTCGCGGATCAGCCGCTGAAGGGTGTCGCGCACCTGGCGCAGCCGGTCGCGTTCCTGCTCCGAACCGCAGCCGCCGAGCGCCCGCGACCGGTTCGCCGCCTCCGGTCCGTGCAGCAGGTCGGTGGGCCGACCGTCGACGACCGGCGAGCTGTTGAGCACGGCGAGCAGCAGTTCCTCGTCGTCCACCTCGGCCACTTCCACTCTCCTTGACGCTCGCAGCAGGTCGGTGCATCATCAGCCTAACCTAACCGGTTAATTCACTTTAAGAGGTTACCGTGACTGCTGTGCACCACCGGACCGCCGACATCGACGGACTGCGGGTCTTCTACCGGGAGGCGGGGCCCGAGGACGCGCCCGTGCTGCTGCTCCTCCACGGGTATCCGACGAGCTCGCACATGTTCCGGCATCTGATCCCGGCGCTTGCCGGTCCCTACCGGCTGATCGCACCCGACCACATCGGCTTCGGCCGGTCCTCGGCGCCGGACACAGACGAGTTCGACTACACCTTCGACGCGCTCGCCGACGTGACCCGAAAGCTGCTCGCCGTCCTCGGGGTGCGGCGCTACGGCATCTACGTGCAGGACTACGGGGCGCCGATCGGCTGGCGCCTTGCGCTGGCCGACCCCGAGGCGGTGATCGGCGTCGTCACCCAGAACGGCAACGCCTACGACGCCGGCTTCACACCCGACTTCTGGGCGCCGGTCTGGGCCTACGGCCGGGACAGCGGCCCGGAGAACGAGGAACGCCTGCGGCCGGCCCTGGGCCGGGAGGCGGTGGAGTGGCAGTACACCCACGGCGTGCCGGACCCGAGCCTGGTCGCACCGGACGCGTGGGAGCACGATCTGGCCCTGCTGGGACGGCCGGGGGTCGACCGTGCCCAACTCGCCCTGTTCGCCGACTACTCCAGCAATCCGCCGCTCTATCCGGCGGTGCACGCGTGGCTGCGCTCCAGCGGCGTCCCGGTGCTGGCGGTCTGGGGCCGCAACGACGAGATCTTCGGACCGGCCGGGGCCGAGGCCTTCCGCCGGGACGCCCCGGACGCCGAGGTGCTGCTGCTGGACGGCGGGCACTTCCTGCTGGAGAGCCATCTCGACGAGGTCGCCGACGCCGTCCTCCGGTTTCGGCCGCGCCTGCTCGCCGGACGGCACGCCACCGACACCTGAGCGGGTACGGGCCGAGCGCGACCCGGGCCGAGCGCATACGGATCCAGCGCGGTCCGAGCGCGTGCGGACCTGTCCGCCGGGGGCCGGTGACGCGGCGAACTGCCCGGCGCCGCAGCGGAGTTGACGCATCACCGGTTCCGTCGCGTAGTGCTACCGACGCGTGCGGTGAGCGCGAAGCCCAGAAAATGGGCGCATACCCCTACTGACCCCCGTAGGTCGTACCCCACACTGGAGCACGGTGACTCGGCCGATGTGGCAGAGACACCCGTACGGGGAAGGACTCAAGCGCCGAGCCGAGACGGCCCCTCGCGCCTTTCCCGGTTCGCACGTCGCCCGTGTAAGGCAGCGATCACCGTGGAGGTCGCCCTCGTGCAGACTCTGAGCCCGACCGGTACGGCCACCGCCGTCCCGGCCCCGCAGAACGGTTCCGCTCCCGCCGATCCGCGCGGAGCAACGCGCGTCGACGTGCCTCCCGACGGCGTACCGATCGACGAGGGCGGACCCGAGCCGACGTCCCCGCACGAGCGGATCGACCCGCTCGCGATCGGCGGAAGGGCGTCGGGCCGGGCCGCGCGGGTGCCGTCCCAGGGCGGCCGGGGCCCGGACGGGCCGTCCGCGGACCTGCTGCGCCAGTATCTGCGGGAGATCGGGCGGATACCGCTGCTCAGCGCCGAGGAGGAGGTGGAGCTCGCCAAGCGGGTGGAGGCCGGCCTCTTCGCCGAGGAGCGGCTGCGCGGCGGACAGGAGACCGACACCGAACTCGCCCTGGATCTCGACCGGTTGGTGGTGCGCGGTCGGCTGGCCAAGCGAAGACTCATCGAGTCCAACCTGCGACTGGTCGTCTCGATCGCCAAGCGGTACGTGGGCCGCGGACTGACGATGCTCGATCTCGTCCAGGAGGGGAATCTGGGCCTGATCCGGGCCGTGGAGAAGTTCGACTACGCCCGCGGCTTCAAGTTCTCGACCTACGCGACCTGGTGGATACGCCAGGCGATGTCGCGCGCGCTGGCCGACCAGGCGCGCACCATCCGGGTGCCGGTGCACGTCGTCGAGCTGATCAACCGGGTCATCAGGGTCCAGCGCAGGATGCTCCAGGAACGCGGGTACGAGCCGCCGGCCGAGGAGGTCGCGACGTATCTGGGGATCACCGCGGAACGCGTCGCCGAGGTGCTGAAGCTGGCGCAGGAACCGATCTCGCTGCACACCCCCGTGGGCGAGGAGGAGGATGTGGACCTCGGCGACCTGATCGAGGACAGCGACGCCCCCTCGCCGGTGGAGTCGGCGGCGTTCCTGCTGCTGCGCCAGCATCTGGAGGCGGTGCTCTCCACGCTGGGCGAGCGCGAGCGCAAGGTCGTGCAGCTGCGGTACGGGCTCGGCGACGGGCAGCCGCGCACGCTGGAGGAGATCGGCCGGCTCTTCGGCGTGACCAGGGAGCGGATACGGCAGATCGAGTCCAAGACGCTCGGCAAGCTGCGCGACCACACCTACGCGGGTCAACTCCGGGGCTACCTCGACTGATCGGCGGCCCGCGCCCCGCCCGCGTTCCCGTCCCCGCCCGCGTTCCTTTCGCCGCCCGCGTTCACGCCCCGCCCGCGCTCCCCTCCCGGCCCGCGTCCCGGCCGCCCGCGTTCCCGTTCCGGCTGCGGAGGGGGCCGGGCAGGTCCAGAGGCGCGGGCGGGGGCAGCGGTTCTGCGTGCTCGGCGCGGAAGGAGTGCAGGAAGTAGGCCACCAGGCGCCGGGAAGCCGCCGTCGAACCCGGCGCCGAGTCCCCGACGACACCGCAGTTGGCCCGTAGCAGGAGCACGACGTCGGAGACCTCGAAGTCCGCACGCAGCTTCCCGGTCCCCTTGGCCGCACGCACGAGCCGGGCCAACCCCTCGTCGGCCCGGTCGCGTTCGCGGCCGAACTCGCCGCTGTCCGGGAACTCGGAGAGGAACGCCTCGGTGAAGCCGCGGTCGGCGGCCTGCATCGCACAGACCTGCTCGATGAGCGTGCAGAAACCGTGCCAGGGATCGGGGTCCGCCAGCGCCTCGTCCAACACCCCGACACAGCGCGACAGTTGACGGGAGAAGGCCGCCGTCACCAGTGAGGCGCGAGTCGGGAAGCGGCGGTAGACGGTGGCGACGCCGACACCCGCGCGTCGGGCGATGGTGGCGACCGGCACGTCGATTCCGTGCGCGGTGTACGCCTCGCGGGCGGCCCGCAGGATGCGCTCGCGGTTGTAGCGGGCGTCGATGCGCAGCCCGTCCGACGCACCGCCGGCCGCCGCGGCGGGAAGGTCCTTGTGAGAAGGCTGGTCGCGCATGTCTCTCACTTTAACGGCAACCGGAAGGGCCCGTCCGTTTCCCTGGTTAACGTGGGAAAACAGGCCCGCGGTACCCACCGCGCCGACTGACGGGACAGCGAAGTGAACGAGATGCTGGCAGCCCTCTACGACAGTTACGGACCGCCCGAGGTGCTGTACGTGGGCCGGGTGCCCGTCCCGGTGCCGAAGCCCGGCGAGGTCCTCGTGCGGGTCAGTGCGGCAAGCGTCAACGGCGGCGAACTGCACGGCCGGGCGGGGCGCGTCCGCCTGGTCACCGGGCGCCGCTTCCCCCAGCGCACCGGCCTGGACTTCGTCGGAGAGGTCGTCCCGGGCGGCGCCGCGGCGGACGGACCGCGGGCGGGCGAGCAGGTGTGGGGCGTGCTGCCGCGCGGACAGTTCGGCAGCGCGGCGGAGTACGTCGCCGTCCACCCCCGACGGCTCGCCCCCGCTCCCGCGGGGGTGGACGCCGTGCAGGCCGCCGCACTGCCCGGAACCGGTACGACCGCGATCACCGCACTGCGCGACAAGGCGCAACTGCGCCCGGGCGAGCGGCTGTTGGTGCGCGGAGCAAGCGGCGGGGTCGGCAGCGTCGCCGTCCAGCTCGGCAAGGCGCTCGGCGCGCATGTCACCGGGCTGGCGGGCCCGAGGAACCTCGACTTCGTCCGCGAACTGGGCGCCGAGGAGGCCCTGAGCCACACCACGACCGACGCCGCCGATCTGGACAGCTTCGACGTCGTCCTCGACACCGTCGGCACCCACCACCCGGCCTACCGCAGACTGCTGGCCCCGGGCGGACGGATGGTGGCCGTCGCCTTCGACACCGAGCACGTGCTGGCCGGCCTCGGCTACATCCTGGGCTCCGCGGTGCACGGCCGCCGCCGGGTGCGGGTCTTCAGCGGCAATCCGCAGCGCGAACTCCTCGCCGACCTCACCCGGTTCGTCGAGACCGGAGCCGTCCGCCCCGTCGTGGACACCGTCCGGCCGCTGGCCGAGATCGCCGACGCCCACCGCGCGCTGGAGGCGGGCGGCGTACGCGGGAAGCACGTGCTGCGGATCCCCTGAGCCGGCCCGGAGCACAGGTGCCGAACGCAGGAAGCCGAACGCAGGCGCCGAGCGCACGTGCCGGGGCGGACGCGCAGGTGCCGGGGCGGACGCGTCGCTACGTCGCGGTCTGGCCGCTGGTCGCGGCGAAGGCGCCGGGGTGGCGCTCGTCGCGCACCGCCGCGTACTGCTGGTGCACCGCCTGGCCGACGGCGACGTCCTCGCCCGGATCGTGCACCTCGCCGGCGGCGGCCGGCCAGACCGGCGGGTCGTACGCGCCGAGGCGGCCGTCGTGGACACCGAGCGCCCAGGCGGCCTGCCGGGCGGCGCCGAGCGTGGTGTAGTCGGCTGCCTCGGGCACCACGACCCGGGCGCCGAAGAGCGCTGGTGCCAGCCGGGTGACCGCGGGGAGCCCGGCCGCCGAGCCGAGCAGGAAGACCCGCCGGACCTGGACACCTCGCGCACGCAGGACGCCGAGCGCGTCCGCCAGACCGCAGAGCATGCCCTCGAACGCCGCGCGCGCCAGATGCTCGGGCTTCATCGACTCCCGGCGCAGCCCGGCCAACGTGCCGGCGGTGTGCGGGAGTTCGGGGGTGCGTTCGCCGTCCAGGTACGGCAGCAGCACGAGCCCGTGCGCACCGGGGGTCGAGCGCAGGGCGAGTTCGGAGAGGCCGGGCAGGTCGACGCCGAGCAGTTCCGCGGTGCCCCGGAGCGCGCGTACGGCGTTCTGGGTGCGGACGACCGGCAGATGGCGGCCGGTGGCGTCGGCGAAGGAGGTGATGGTGCCGGTCGGGTCGGCCAGCGCGGAGTGGTGGATCGCCGAGACCGAGCCGGAGGCACCGAGCGAGACGACCGCGTCGCCGTCGCTGATGCCGAGTCCGAAGGCGGCGGCCATGGTCTCACCCGTGCCGGCCGAGATCAGCAGCCCCTCGGGGGTGCGTCCGGCAGCCTCGGCGGGGGCCAGCACCTCGGGCAGTCCGGCCTGGTGGCCGAGTGCCAGCTCGACCAGGTCGGGACGCCAACTCCCGTCCGCCGCCGACCAGTAGCCGGTGCCGGAGGCGTCGCCGCGGTCGGTGGTGCGGCGCGCCGGACGGCCGAGCAGCTGCCAGGTCAGCCAGTCGTGCGGCTGCGCCACGGCCGCGACGCGCTCCGCGGCGGCGGGCTCGGTACGGGCCAGCTGCCGCAGCTTGGTCACCGCGCGCCCGGCCTCCGGTACGCAGCCGACGGCCTGCGCCCAGGCGTACCGGCCGCCGAGCGCGTCGATCAGGTCGGTGGCGGCGCCCTGTTCGCGCGGGTCGTTGCCGACGAGCGCGGGGCAGACCGCGTTCCCGTGGTGGTCGAGCGGTACGACGCCCTGCTGCTGCGCGGAGACCCCGATGGCCTGTACGCCCTCCAGGAGCCCGCCGCCCGCCGCCTCGCCGAAGCCCATCAGCCAGGCCTGCGGATCGGCCCGCGTCGGTTTGCCGCCGTCCGGTTCGGGAGCGGTGTGGTGGGCCGCGTACCCCTCCCGGATGACGGCACCGGTGTCCGTGTCGCACACGACGATGCGGGTGCTGTCGAGCGAGCTGTCCAGTCCAGCGACGATCCCCATGGGTGGAGATGATGCCGTACCGCCCGATGTGACGGGTCCCAGGGGCTCACCGGGCCATGTCCGGGGCCCGCCCGTCCCCGTCGCGTCGCCGTCGTGTCCGGACCGGTTCCGCCCGGGGACGCGGGTGGGCCGCGGGCGGGGCCGGACAGCGGCGGCGTGCGCGGATCAGCGGCGGTCGTAGGTGAGGAAGAGCGCCCCGCTCTCCAGGGCCACATGGTCCGTGAGGGTCCAGACACGGGGGTCGAAGGCGGCGTCGCGGCCGAAGAGGGGGATGCCGCTGCCGATGGTCAGCGGGCCCAGCTTCACGATCAGCCGGTCGATCTCGGTGTACAGCGAGCCGGCGAGCTTCCCGCCGCCGATCAGCCAGATGTCCTTGCCCTCCTGCTGCTTGAGTTCCCGCACGGTCGTCGCCGGGTCGCTGCGCAGCACCTCGACGGCCGGGTCCGGGCTCTCGGCCAGCGTCGTGGAGAACACCAGGTGCCGCAGGTGCGGGAAGGCGTCGGTGACACCCGCGGCCAGACCGACCCCGTACGAGGCGCGCCCCTCCACGACGGTGTCGAAGTGCGTTCCCTCGGCCGTGACGCCCATCGCCTGCCGGGCCGGGCCGGGCAGCGTCTCCGGATACGTCTCGATCATGTGCCGCACATAGTCCTCGGGGATCGGCCAGAAGCCCTCCGGGCCGGACGGGTCGGCTCCGTCGGGGCCCGCGACGAAACCGTCGAGCGTGGAGGCGACGTAGTAGACGAGTTTGCGCATGTGGCTCTCCGGGACGACGGATCAGGGCAGTGCGCCCACATCATGCCCAACGCGCAACCTCCGGGCGCAGCCAGGGTGTTCGCCGCGCAGCGCGGCGTACGGACGGGCGCACCGCGCACGGTCGGCACACCGCGCGCGGCGCGCGTGGTGTGGCGGCGCGGGCGGGCTATGCGCCCGGGTCGAGGTCTCCGTCGACGTAGACCCAGGCGCCCTGATGACGCACGAAGCGGCTTTTCTCGTGCAGCTCGCCGGGACGGCCGTCATCGCTGAAGTACGCCCGGAACTCCACCGTGCCGCCGGCGCCGAACGGCCCGCCGTCGTCACTGGCCAGGATCTCCAGCCGCAGCCACCGCACCCCGTCCTCCAGCCGCAGCGCACCCGGCCTGGTGCGGGGGTGCCAACTGCGCAGCAGATACGCCTCGTCGCGCAGCACGAAGGCGCTGTACCGCGAGCGCATCAGCTGCTCGGGCGTGCTCGCGGCGGCGGCGCCGCTGTGCAGCGGGCCGCAGCACTCCGGTAGCCCCGCGCCGCTGCCGCAGGGGCAGAGCGCGGGACGGGCGTCGCGGGCGGAACCGGCGGTGCGGGAAGAACCGGCAGTACGGGCGGCACCGGCGGTACGGGCGGCACCGGCGGTACGGGCGGAGGAACGGGGTCGTCCGGTCATGGGGCCATTGTCGCCGGGCAGGCAGCCGTCCCACCGAGCGGGCCCGCCCCCGTACCGCCGCGTCGGCTCCGTACGTCCCGCGCGCCCGTACCGTCGGACCGGGCACGCGCCGCCTACGCCGCGGTCGGGTGGCCCGATTCGCCGGTGGTGCGGGCCGACGGTGCCTGCGCCGCGACGTCGAGGGCGCGGACGACGAGGGCCAGTTCGTTGCGCAGGGTGTAGTACGGGCGTATCCGGGCCGGGAGTCGGGTGTCGCGGATGCGGGCGGGCGGGATCACATCGGTCTCCTTGCGGTCGGCCGCGTCGCCCCGCACTCTGCTGACCAGCACCGGCTCGGCCCCCGGCTCGGCGGTGAACTCCAGGTCCCAGAGGGTCCGTTCGCCCTCCCACTGCGCGAGCAGCGCCCGCAGCGGCAGGGTGAAGACCACCTCTCCGCCGGGGTGTTCGCTGTCGGACAGCCATGCGGTCGGGCAGTCGACCGCGAGCACGTCGGAGTCCCGCGGCACCGCGCGCACCCGGGGCCGGGCGGCGTCGCGCGCCGCGCCGTACAGCCGCAGCACCACCGTCAGCGTCTCGCTGCCCGTTCCGCCCACCGAGCCGCCGGTCGCCTCGGCCACCCAGCCGTCGGTCGTTCCGTCCGCCCGGCCGGCGCCTGTTCCGTCGGCCGCCAGGTGCACCCGGTCGACCTCGGCGTGGGCGGGGCGCAGCCAGGTGCGCAGGGTGAGGTTGCCCTCGACGGTGCCGTACGGGATCCAGTGGCTCACGCCCTCCGGGTCGGACCGCAGCGGCAGGGCCAGCAGTTCGCCCTGTTCGACCACGCCCGACTCGATCCGCAGCCGCCGCCCCTGCTTCTCGGCCCTGCCGGGGCGTTTGGCCGGGGCGAGGTAGAGGTCCCAGCGACCTTCGGCCAGCCGGTGGCCGTCGCGGTCGAGCACGACGTCCAGTCGTCCTTCGCGCGCCTCCGAACGCGGCGGCAGCGGCAGCCGCACATCCTCGTGCCCGGAGTCCTTGCGTCTGCGCAACAGCAGGTCCCAGTGGCCGGAGGGCAGCCGGTCGGTGTCCAGGCCGAAGACCGGCGAACCGTCCGGCGCGACCACGCAGTCGGCGATCGGGGCCAGTTCCTCGCGCGGTGCCCGGCGGACGCGCGGGACCGCGGCGGGCAGCCCGCGACGGAAGGCCTCCCGGAGCCGTCGCACCGCCCCGACCCCGTCCGCGGACTGCTGCGGCACAGCGGCCCGCGGTGCGCCGAGTTCCTCGAAGAGGTCCAGATAGCGCTGCCCCACCAGCTCCGGCACATAGCGCGCGGCCTTCTGGCCCGCCCTGGCGCTCATCGCCTCGCGACGCTCCCGGCTGCCCATGAGGATCCACAGCGCGTCGGCGAGCGCGTCGGCACCTCCGGAGAGCGGGACGAGCAACCCGTCGGTGCCGGAGCTGATGATCTCCCCCGGTCCGTACGGGCAGTCGGTCGCGACGACCGGCAGGCCGCAGTGCATCGCCTCGACGATGGTCATGCCGAAGGCCTCGTTGTCCGAACTGACCGCCGCCAGCTCGCCCTTGGCCCACTCGGTCTCGATCGGGGAGACCGCGCCCATCAGCCGTACCCGGTCGTAGAGCCCGAGCCGGTCGATCTGGCGGCGCAGCGCTCCGGCCTGCTTGCCGCGGCCGTAGATGCGCAGCGACCAGTCCGGGTAGTCGGGGGCGACCCGGGCGAAGGCGTCGATCAGCCGGTCGTACCGCTTGACCTTGGCCAGGCGCCCGGCGGCGACGATCGTCCGGGTGTTGCCGGTGACGCGTCGCACGCGCGGTCGCGGTACGGCGTTGGGGATGCAGGTGATGCGGGTGGTCACGTCGGGGAGGGCGGCGCGGTAGTGGGCGGCGTCCGCCTCGGAGACGGTGACGAAGGCGTCGAGTTCGGCGAGCGCGCGGTTCTGGTCGGCGCGCTGCTGCTCGTTGTGCATTTCGAGCGTGAGGTGCTCCTGGCCGATGCGCAGGCAGCGGGGATCCCCGTAGCGGGCGAGGTAGCCGTTGAGCAGCGGGCGGGTGGCGATGACGACATCGGCGTCGGTGCGGCGCAGATGGGACTGGACGCGTTCGTCGGTCAGCCGGGAGGGCGCGAGCGGGCCGAAGGCGACCCCGGAGTCCTGCCACATGCTGCTGGGGCGCTGCGCGGCGAGCGTACGGCGGGCGCAGCCGGGCTCTCCGCGGCGCCACTCGATGAGCGGACGCACGGTGACGCCGGGGCCGAGTGCGAGTGCGGGTTCGGCCGCGGTGCGGTAGACGGACGCGATCTCGACGGTGTGCCCGGCCGCGGCCAGCGCGGCGCTGAGGTTCACCGTCGAGCGGATGGTGCCGCCTATGCCGTAGAGGTTGTAAATCAGAAAGGAAATCTTCACAGCAGTCCCCCATGCGCACGCCAACCACCGTTGCGGGAAGGCGAGTTCGGGGCCGGGGTGCTCCACCTCGGCCGGTGCGTTTCGCACTGGACTAGAGCCCGTGGGAGCCGGGAGGTTGCCGGAGGACGCGGAGGGGCGACGCAGGTCACACCTCCGGTCAAAAGCCGCTAAAGACCACTCCCCGGTCGACTCAAATCGGGAACCGAAGGCGCCCGAAAAGCATCCGCGGACACCGATTACCCCTTTTGGCCCCATGGTGGGTTCGCAGTTCACCGGTCGCAACCCGGGCCCGAACGGGGTACCGAAAGCCGCACTCCGCGCAGGTCGCGGCGGAGGCCGGGCGCACAGAGCGGGGCACACCGGGCTGGCACACCGGGCGGGCACACCGGGCGGCGGAACGGAACAAATCCTTCGACAGCAGGCCCGGGCGGCGTGCAGAGTCCGTGCCCATGACGAGCAGCGAAGTGTGGAGCCGCGGTACCGCCGAACGCTACGACGACGAAGAACGCGCCAACTCCTCCGCCGAGACGCTCGGGCCGATGCTCGACCTGCTGGCGGAGCTGGCCGGGGACGGCCGGGCGCTGGAGTTCGCCATCGGCACCGGAAGAGTGGGGTGCCCACTGCGCGAACGCGGCACGCCGGTGGCCGGGATCGAGCTCTCCCCGCACATGGTCGCGGTGCTGCGGCGCAAGATCGACGAGGACCGGCTCCCGGTCGCCGTCGGAGACATGGCCACCACCGTGGTCCCCGGCGAGTTCTCGCTGGTCTACCTCGTCTACAACACGATCTCCAATCTGCTCACCCAGGACGAGCAGGTCGAGTGCTTCCGCAACGCGGCCCGGCACCTGGCGCCCGGCGGCCGGTTCGTCGTCGAGCTGGGCGTACCGCCGCTGCGGTCCCTGCCGCCCGGCCAGAACGCGGTCCCCTTCGACGTCTCCGAGCGGCATCTGGGCTTCGACACCTTCGACCTGGTCGCACAGCTCCTCGTCTCGCACCACTTCACCCGCGCCGACGACCCGGGGGGCAGACGAAGCAGCGACCGGCGACGGTGTCCGTTTCCGGCGGGGCGCTTCGCGGCACCGGTACGCCTGGCCCGCGGAGCTCGACCTGATGGCACGCATCGCCGGACTGGAGCTGGAGCGGCGCACGGGCGACTGGAGCGGGACACCGTTCACCGGGGACTCCCCGAAGCACGTCTCGGTGTGGCGCAAGCCGGCCTGAATCGGCAGCCGTCCACGCGCACCGGAACGGGGCGGGACAGAACTGGACGGGACGGCAGGACGGGACGGCAGGACGGGACGGGTCAGCCGCGGAGCCGGCCCTGGCGGTTCTGCACCTCGCCCCGCGCCGAGTACGCGACCGGCGCCCCTGCCGACAGGTCGCCCGGCGGGATGCCGGGGTGGTGCTCCACCGGCGAGGACACCGGCGGGGGCGGGGCGTCCGACGGGGACCCCTGCGGGGGCTCCAGGGAGAGCCGGGAGACGATCCGGTAGCGGTCGCCGCGGTAGAGCGCGTGCACGTACTCCACCGGACGGTCGTCGGTGTCCGTGGTCAGGCGCTCGAAGAGCAGCGCGGGCGAGAGCTCGGGGACCTCCAGCAGCCGGGACTCCTCGGGAGTGGCCACGGTCGGCTCGATCGACTGCACCGCCTCCCGGACGTGCACGCCGTGCCGCGTGCGCAACTGCTCGTGCAGACGCCCCCGTTCCAACTCGGCCGCGGTCAGCCCGGGGACGCGCTCCAGCGGCAGATGCAGATACTCCAGAGCCATCGGCACCCCGTCGACCAGCCGGAGCCTGACCACGTACCGCACCCGCCCGGCGGGCGACATCCGCAACCGGCGCCCCACCCGCGCACCGGCGGGCACCACGGTGAACTCCAGCAACCGGCTGCTCCACACCCCCGCGGCCCGGGGCAGGCTGAACGCGCCCTGTTCCGGGGCGAGTTCCTGGACGATCTTCTCGGGGGCGACGAACATGCCCCGGCCGTGCTCACGCACCAGCAGCCCTTCGCGGACCAGCTCGTCCACGGCCGCCCGCAGGGTGGGGCGGGAGACGCCGAGGTCGGCGCAGAGGGCCCGTTCGGAGGGGATGGCGTCGCCCGGACGGCGCGTCTCCAGGAGTTCGAGGATCGCCTGACGGACCCGTTCGCGTTTGAGCACCGCACCCGAGGCGGCGGGGTCGATCGTCATCCGGCAGGCACTCTCTTCGGTCGACGGCAACGTGCGGGCGGCGGCGGGCAGTTCGGCCCGCGCGGTCGGCAACGGGCTGCTCGCGGACGGCAGTTCACCGACGGGCGGACTCGGTGGGCCGGTTCACCGGCGGGCCGGAGCCGCACCGGCCGCCGGTTGACCAGTATCCACCCACTGGTCAACCCCGGGGCGAGAGCGCTCTCAGCCCTCAAATCCCGTGCACGCACGGGTACTTGACGACCGGAATGGTCCATGCCAATGTCGAGCCCGCGCCCAACTGGTAAGCCGCCCCTCCCCACTGGTCAAGTCCGCCCCGGCGCACCCCGGACCAACCGCCGTGCCCGGCCCGGGCCTGCTCGCCGCTTCCCCCGCGGGCGCCCACCGCCGTTCCTCCTCCCCCACCGAAGGGACCGCACGATGCGCACCCACTCCCGCCACCTGCGTACGACGCTGGCCTGCGCCGCGCTGCTCGGCGGCGCCGCCGCACTGGCCACCCTGCCCGCCTCCGCGTCCACCGCCGCACCGGAGGCGAAGGAGGTGCAACACCGCGCGGGTGAGGCGCTCTTCGACGACTTCGCCTACAGCTCCCACACCGACCCGGCGCTCGGCTCCAACGGCTGGCACGTCCGCTCCTCGCCCGGCGGCCCCGGGGTGCCCGGCGCCACCTGGGACCCCTCGAAGGTCACCTTCCACAACGACGGCGGCGACTCCGTGATGAACCTGGAGACCTCCACCTCCGGCACGGGCGCGAGCACCACGCACACCGAGATCCTCACCAAGAGCACCAAGTTCAGGAACGGCACCTACGCGGCCCGGGTGAAGTTCGCCGACGAGCCCAAGCACGGCCCGGACGGCGACCGCCTCGTCCAGGCGTTCTTCACCATCAACGACCTCAAGGCGCCGATGGCCAAGGACTACTCGGAGTACGACTTCGAGTACCTGCCCAACGGAGGGTGGGGCGAAAGCGACCACACTCTCTTCGTCACCTCCTGGGACACCTACAACCCCGAGCCCTGGGAAGCCGTCAACGAGCACACCGCCGACCGCTCGGGGCACGCCGGCTGGCGCGATCTGGTCGTCACCATCGACGACCGCGAGATCACCTACTACGTCGACGGACAGCACTTCGGCACCCACGGCGCCGAGTACCTGCCCGAACGGCCGATGTCGATCAACTTCAACCAGTGGCTGATCGATCTGGACGCCCTGACCTCCGACGAGCCCCGTGCCTACGACCAGCAGGTCGACTACGTCCTGCACGTCAAGGACCAGGTCCTCAGCCCGGCCGAGGTGGCCGACCGGGTCGCCGACTACCGCGCCTCCGGCACACCGTTCGTGGACGAGATCCCCGAGCCCTGACCCGAAGCCCGGACGGTGAGGCCCGGACCGCGCGTCCGGTACCGCGCGTACCGGCCCGCGGCACCGGACGTCGAACCGGCACCCGGTGGGGACGCGGTGGGAGCGGATCCGATCCGTCCGCCCCCACCGCCCCACGGGGCCGGCGGCGCCGGGCCCGCCGCACGCAGGACCGGCGCCGCCGGGGTCAGCCCAGCCCCTGCGCCAGGCGGTGGTACGCCTGGCTCCAGCGGAGCCGGTCGTCGAACTCCTCGGTGCGGGTCTCCCCGTCGATCAGCACGAACTCGGTGCCGGTGATCCGGGCGAAGTCCCGCAGCACCTCCGCACCGGCCGTGGTGAGCACCGTGTGGTGCGGTCCTCCCGCGATCAGCCAGCACTCCGCGGAGACCGGCAGCGAGGGACGCGGCTCCCACAGCGCGCGGGCCACCGGCAGCCGCGGCAGCGGCTCGTCCGGGGCGACCACGTCGATCTCGTTGGCCACCAGTCGGAAGCGGTCGCCGAGGTCGACCAGGCCGACGACGACGGCGGGCCCGGGCTGCGAGTCGAAGACCAGCCGCACCGGGTCCTCGCGGTCGCCGATGGAGAGCGGATGGATCTCGCAGGAGGGCCGGCCCGCAGCGATGGTCGGGCACACCTCCAGCATGTGGGCGCCGAGCACCTTCGGCCGTCCCGGGCCGAAGTGGTAGGTGTAGTCCTCCATGAAGGAGGCCTGCGGGCCCATCGCCTTGGCGCCGGCGAGCAGTGCCGCGGTCTTCCAGTCGCCCTCGCCGCCGAAGCCGTAGCCGTCGGCCATCAGCCGCTGTACCGCCATGCCGGGCAGCTGCCGGAGGCCGCCCAGGTCCTGGAAGTTGGTGGTGAAGGCGCCGAAGCCGCCGCGCTCCAGGAACTCGCGCAGTCCGGCCTCGATCCGTGCGGAGTAGCGCAGCGAATCGTGCCGCGCACCGCCCGGGGTCAGCTCGGGCGCGAGCCGGTACTCCTGCGCGTACCGGTCGACGAGTTCGTCCACCGCGAGGTCGGGCACCGCGTCGACCAGCTCGGCCAGCTCGGTCACTCCGTAGGTGTTCACGCTGACGCCGAACCGCAGTTCGGCCTCGACCTTGTCGCCCTCGGTCACGGCGACGTCCCGCATGTTGTCGCCGAACCGCGCCACCCGCAGCGTGCTCATCCGACGGTGGCCCATCGCCGCCCGCGCCCACTCGCCGACCCGCCTGGCCACTCTGGGGTCCGAGGCGTGACCGGCCACCGTCTTGCGGGCGACGCCGATCCGGGTCTGGACGTAGCCGAACTCCCGGTCGCCGTGGGCGGCCTGGTTGAGGTTCATGAAGTCCATGTCGATGGTCGACCAGGGCAGCGCGCGGTTGAGCTGGGTGTGCAGATGGAGCAGGGGCTTGCGCAGCGCGTCCAGACCGGTGATCCACATCTTGGCCGGCGAGAAGGTGTGCATCCAGGCGATCACACCGATACAGGAGGGGTCGGTGTTGGCCTCCTCCAGGCAGCGCCGGATGGCGGCGGAGTCGGTCAGTACCGGCTTCCAGACGATCTCGGGCACGATGCTCGCCGAGGCGTCCAACTCCCGCCGGATCTCCCGGGACTGGTCGGCGACCACCGCCAACGCCTCGGGTCCGTACAGGTGCTGACTACCCGTCAGGAACCAGATCTGCGGCGCGTCCTCGCGTGTCATCCCTCTGCCCCTCGTACTCGTGGCCACCGGCTGCGGACGTCGCCGGTCACTGGCCGTAGACGTTCTGGTAGCGCTCGTGCAGGCGGTCGACCGACGCGCGGTCGATGGCCTCGGGCGTACCGAGCTGGTACGCGAAGTGGACGGTCTTCGCCACGTCCTCCAGCATCACCGCCGCCTTCACCGCGGCCCGGGCGTCCCTCCCGACGGTGAACGGGCCGTGGCTGCGCATCAGCACGGCGGAGGAACGGTTCTCCCGCAGCGTCTCGACGATGCCGCGGCCGATCGAGTCGTCCCCGATCATCGCGAACGGGCCGACCGGGATGTCGCCGCCGAACTCGTCGGCGATCATCGTCAGCACACAGGGAATCGGCTCGCCGCGCGCCGCCCAGGCGGTCGCGTACGAGGAGTGGGTGTGCACCACTCCCCCGACCTCGGGCATGTGCCGGTAGACGTAGGCGTGGGCGGCGGTGTCCGAGGAGGGCGCGAAGTCGCCCTCCACCAGCTCGCCGTGGAGATCGGTGACGACCATCGACTCGGGGCCCAGGTCGTCGTAGGAGACCCCGGAGGGCTTGATCACCATCAGATCCGCACCCGGCACCCGCGCCGAGACGTTCCCGGCGGTCCAGGTCACCAGGTCGTACCTGGTCAGCTCAGTGTGCAGGTCCGCCACGGTCTTCCGCAGCGCCCGCACTGCCGCCTCGTGCTCCCTCATCCGTTCTCTCCCGCCTCGACGGCGTCGCGCCGCAGCGCGCGCAGGGTGTGCATGACGTCGTTGCCCCGACGACCGAAGTGGTCGTGCAGCGCCAGGTACTCGGCGAAGAGCCGGTCGTAGGCGCGGGCCGCCGCCGGATCGGGCACGTACACCGCCCGGCGCACCGAACCCATCGCCTCCGCCGCCGCCCTGATGTCCCGGTGGGCGCCGGCCGCCACCGCCGCGTGCATCGCGGCTCCCAGACTCGGCCCCTGACTGGAGCCGATGATCGACAGCGGCAGATCGAGCACATCGGCGTAGATCTGCATCAGAACCGGATTGCGCACCAGCCCGCCCGCGACGATGAACTCGGTGACCGGCACCCCCGACGCGTTGAAGTTCTCCACGATGACGCGTGCGCCGAACGCGGTGGACTCCAGCAGCGCCCGGTAGACGTCCTCCGCGCGGGTGGCCAGGGTCTGGCCGATCACCAGCCCGGAGAGCTCGTGGTCGACGAGGACCGAGCGGTTTCCGCTGTGCCAGTCCAGGGCGATCAGCCCGTGCTCGCCGACCCGCTGCCCGGCGGCCAGCTCGGAGAGCAACTCGTGCACGGAGACGCCCCGTTCGCGCGCCTGCTCGTGGTAGCGCGGCGGAACCTGGTTGTCCACGTACCAGGCGAAGATGTCGCCGACGCCGCTCTGCCCGGCCTCGTAGCCGTGCAGACCGGGCACGATCCCGCCGTCGACGACCCCGCACATGCCCGGCACCTCGCGCAGCACGTCGCTGCTCATCACATGGCAGGTCGAGGTACCCATGATCGCCACCATCTGCCCCGGCTCGACCGCTCCGGCGGCGGGCGCGGTGACATGCGCGTCCACGTTGCCGACCGCCACCGCGATCCCCTCGGGGAGCCCGGTCAGCGCCGCGGCCCGGGCGGTGAGCGAACCGGCGCGGGCGCCCAGTTCGCCGATCGGCTGGTCGAGCCTGCTGGTGACGAAGTCCGCGAAAGCCGGGTTGAGTTCGGCCAGGAACTCCGCCGAGGGATACGCGCCGTCCTGGTAGATGCCCTTGTAGCCGGCGCTGCACGCGTTGCGGACGTAGGAGCCGGTGAGCTGCCAGACGATCCAGTCGGCGGCCTCCACCCAGCGCTCCAGCGCCGCGTACACCTCCGGCGCCTCCTCCAGGATCTGGAGCGCCTTGGCGAACTCCCACTCCGAGGAGATCAGCCCGCCGTAGCGCGGCAGCCACTTCTCCCCGCGTCGCGCGGCGAGTTCGTTGATCCGGTCGGCCTGCGGCTGGGCGGCGTGGTGCCGCCACAGCTTGGCGTACGCGTGCGGGTGCTCCCGGAAGGCGGGCAGTTCGCACAGCGGGGTGCCGTCGGCGGTGGCCGGGACCATGGTGCAGGCGGTGAAGTCGGTGCCGACACCGATCACCCGCCGCGGATCGACACCCGCGTCCGCCAGGGCCGCGGGTATCGCGCCGCCCAGCACGTCGACGTAGTCGGCGGGCACCTGGAGCGCCCAGTCCGGCGGCAACGGCGCGCCCGAGCCGGGCAGTTGCCGGTCCACCACCGCGTGCGGGTACTCGTGCACGGCGCTGCCCAGCTCGACACCGTCCCGCACCCGCACCACCACGGCACGGCCGGACAGGGTGCCGAAGTCGACACCGACCACCAGCGGGTCTGTTTCGTCGGCCACGGGAGCCCACCTCACTCAGTACGGGCCCCGCTCCGGGATGCACCGGTCGGGGCGTCGGTCGTCGGGTCGCGGTCGGGAACGCGGGTGCGCGGCGGTCGGGCCGGCGACCCGGAGGCGGAAGCGCCGCGGCAAGGGCGAACCGGCCGGTGTGGACGAGCCGCCGCTCCAGCAGTGTTATCGCTAACAACAGCGACGTCAAGAAGTCGCAAAGCATTCACCGAAAACATGGCCTGCTCAGGGAGTTCGACGGGTGTGAGCGCACACAGCACTGCCGTCGCGCCGCGTCACAGCGGGCACGCGGGGCACGCGGGGCACGCGGGGCACGCGGGGCACGCGGGGCGACCTCCGCCGGCGGGCCGGCGGTGAGTGACGGCGCGGGTAGCCCTGCGTGCCTGGGCCGTCTCTGCACTTCGCCCGAAGGGACGGCAAGAGTGGCGGAGCGCGCAGGTCTCCTGAAACGCGGGTGCGTGAGGCGGGTGCGTCCTGAAGGATGCCCGGTGTGACTCCTGCGACCGACACAGCCCTGCCGCCGCCGTCCGTTCTCAAGGCCTTCGGGCTCACCGGACGGCCTGAGCCGCTCGAAGGAGGCCAGGGTCGGAGTGTCCGAGTGGGCGATGCCGTGCTGAAGCCGGCCGGTGACAGCGCGGACGTCGAGTGGGCGGCGACTCTGATGGACGGGCTCCAGGGCCGACAGGGCTTTCGGGTCCCGCGATTTCTGCGCTCCCCGAACGGGGAACACGTCGTCGGGGGATGGGCCGCGACCCGGTTGGTGACGGGCGAGCCGGGGCCTGCCGGCAGATGGGATTCCCTGTTGGCTGCGGGCAGGACCTTTCACGAGGCTCTGCGGGAAGTGCCGCGGCCTGCTCGACTGGACGTGCATCAGCACCCGTGGGCGGTGGCTGATCGAGTTGCCTGGGGCGAGACGACAACGGAAGTACCGCCGCAGGTGGAGCGGTTACTCACCGGGTTGCAGGCGTTCCGCGAACCCGTGGACGCGCGTGCTCAGCTCATTCACGGCGACCTGACGGGAAACGTTCCCTTCGCGCCCGGCCACGCCCCCGCGATCATCGACTTCTCGCCCTACTGGCGACCGGTTGCCTACGCGGAGGCGATCGTGGTCGTCGACGGCCTGCTCCATTACCGGGCTGGAGCCCGCCTGGCGGACTCGGCGGTCCCCGGCGCCGAGGGCGCTCAGATGCTGCTGCGCGCGTTGATCTTCCGCCTGGTCGCATCGGGCGTACTGGCCGGCGACGGCGGTGCGCCGCCCGATGAGGAGTTGATCGGGTTCACTCGCGTGTCCCGGTTCATCGAGAAGCGGATCGGCGGATAGCGCGGGGCGGCCTTCGACGTGCGCGACCAGGACGAGGTGGCGCCCGGGTCCACGCCCCGCGCCCGACCCCGCCCCGTGTGCGGTGCCGGGCCTGCGCGGAGTCGTCCCGCCGGGTCAGCCCGGTGGTGCGGCCGTGCTGGAGCGCGCGATCAACTCCGGGGTGAGGACGCGGTGTTCGCTGCCCGAGCCGGTGCCGTTGATCCGGGGCAGCAGCAGCTCCAGGGTGTCGGTCGCCGCCGCGTCGAAGTCCGGCCGCACGGTGGTCAGCGGCGGAGTGAAGTAGGCGGCCTCCGGCACGTCGTCGAAACCGACGATGCTCACCTCGTCCGGCACCCGGCGGCCCCGTTCGGTCATCGCCCGCAGAATGCCCAGCGCCAGATGGTCGTTGGCCGCGAACACGGCGGTCACCTCGGGCATCCGCGCCAGCATCTGGCCGGCCCGGTACCCGGAGGCGGCGCTCCAGTCCGCCGGGCTGACCGGTGGCACCTCGGCGCCCGCCGTCTCCAGCGCGCGCCGCCAGCCGCGCACCCGGCCCGCCGAGTCGAACCAGTCGGCCGGACCCGACACGTGCCACACCGTCTCGTGGCCCGCGTCCAGCAGATGCCGGGTCGCGGCGGCGGCACCCGCCTCCTGGTCCACGGTCACCAGCGCGCCGCCGCGTTCGGGGTCGCCGTCCACGGCGACCAACGGGATGTCGGCGGGGACCTCGGCGAGCGCCTCGTCGGCGGCGGCCGTGGGTGCGATCACCACGATGCCGGCGACCCGCTGGTCGCGGTGGTGCTCGACCGCCGCCGTGATCGACGCCCGGTCCAGATGCCGTACGCGCCGTACGCTCACCACGAACCCGGCCGCTGAGGCGGCCAGTTCGAAGGCGGCGAGCAGTGAGGAGGGCCCGTACAGGGTGGAGTTCTGCGCGACCACGCCGATGATCTGGGAGCGGCCGGTGACCAGTGCGCGCGCGGCCCGGTTGGGACGGTAGCCCAGCTCCTCGATGGCCGCGCGCACCCGCAGCCGGGTCTGCTCCCGCACGTTCGGGTGCCCGTTGAGGACCCGGGAGACGGTCTGGTGCGAGACTCCCGCCAGCCGTGCGACGTCGGTCATCGCGGGCTCACGTGCCGCACGCACCGTCGATGAGGTGTTCTCCACCGAATTCCCCCTGTCTTGCCCACCGACGGCCGCCGGCCCCGAGCGGGCCCGCGGGCACAGCGTCGGCCCGAACGCCGACCAGAGTACGCAGCCGGCGCACCACCGCCGCGCACCCTCGCGGCCGTCCCGCCTCCTGCGGGGCCCGCTCCGGGCGGGCCCCGCACTCCCGCGTCACGCGGTCTCCCGCCCGGAGCGGCCCGGGCCGGCGTCCCCGACTCCGGGGCGCGGACGGGCCGTTCGGATCCGCACCGGTGGTGGAACGCCGGTCCGAGCAGGCTCAGGAACCGACCCTGCGTTTGTTCCAGACGTCGAAGCCGACGGCGGCGAGCAGGACGAGTCCCTTGATCACCTGCTGGTAGTCGGTGCCGATGCCCACCAGTGACATGCCGTTGTTGAGCACGCCGAGGACGAGACCGCCGATCACCGCGCCCATCACCTTGCCGACGCCACCGCTCATCGAGGCGCCGCCGATGAACGCCGCCGCGATCGCCTCCAGTTCGAACATCAGGCCCGCCTGCGGGGTGGCCGCGTCCAGCCGCGCCGCGTAGACGCAGCCGGCGAGCGCCGCGAGCGTGCCCATGTTGACGAAGACCAGGAAGGTGACGCGCTTGTCCTTGACGCCGGAGAGCTTGGCGGCGGCCTTGTTGCCGCCAAGCGCGTACACATGGCGGCCCGTCACGGTGTTGCGCATGACGAAGCCGAGGGCGATGAGCAGTGCGCAGAGGATCAGCAGCACCACGGGCACACCGCGGTAGCTGGCCAGCGTCAGCGTCACCGCGACGACCGCGGCCACGATCGCCACGCACTTGACGACCCAGATGTTGAACGGCAACGGCTCCAGCTCGTACGCCAGTTGGCTGCGCCGGTCCCGCCACTGCTGCACCAGGACGACGACGATCACCAGTGCGCCGAGCAGCAGCGTCGGGTTGTGGTACTGGGTGTACGGCCCCACCTCGGGGATGAAGCCCTGCGCCATCTGCTGGAATCCGTGCGGGAACGGCCCGACGGACTCACCCTCCAGCACGATCTGGGTCGCGCCCCTGAAGAGCAGCATGCCGGCGAGCGTCACGATGAAGGACGGGATGCCGACGTAGGCGATCCAGAAGCCGTGCCAGGCTCCCGCCAGCGCCCCGATCACCAGTGACAGCACCAGCGCCGCCACCCAGGGCATGTCGTGTTTGACCATCATCACCGCCGACAGCGCGCCCACGAAGGCGGCGACCGAGCCGACCGAGAGGTCGATGTGGCCGGCGATGATGACGATCATCATGCCCATCGCCAGGATGAGGATGTAGCTGTTCTGCTGGATCAGGTTGGAGACGTTGTTGGGCAGCAGCAGGGTGCCGCCGGTCCATATCTGGAAGAGGACGACGATCAGCCCGAGGGCGACGAGCATGCCGTACTGGCGCATGTTGTCGCGTACGGCGTCCCTGAGGACGTCGACGACGGACCGGGAACGCCCCGGACTCGTGGCAGGCGTGCGGGTCTCGTTGGTCATGGGGGTCTCTCAGTTCCTGTCCATGGTCATGTGCCGCATGAGCACTTCCTGCGTCGCCTCGGCACGGTCGATCTCACCGGTGAGCCGCCCGGCGGCCATGGTGTAGATCCGGTCGCACATGCCCAGCAGTTCGGGCAGTTCGGAGGAGATGAAGAGCACGGCCTTGCCCTCGGCGGCCAGTCGCTCGATCACGCTGTAGATCTCGAACTTGGCGCCGACGTCGATCCCGCGGGTGGGCTCGTCGAGGATGAGCACCTCGGGCCCGGCGTGGATCCACTTGCTCAGCACGACCTTCTGCTGGTTGCCCCCGCTCAGACGCTGCACCTGCTCGAAGACGGTGGGCGTCTTGATGTTCATCGACTTCCGGTACCCCTCGGCGACCTGCCGCTCGCGGTGCTCGTCCACCACGCCCCGGCGGGCGAGGGAGGGCAGCGAGGTGAGGGAGATGTTGCGGTTGACGCTGTCGATCAGGTTGAGGCCGTAGGTCTTGCGGTCCTCGGTGACGTACGCGATGCCGTGGTCGATCGCCTCCGGCACCGAACGGGTGCGCACCTCACGGCCGTTGACCGCCACGCTGCCGCCGTCGTACACGCCGTAGCTGCGGCCGAAGACGCTCATCGCCAGCTCGGTGCGGCCGGCGCCCATCAGCCCGGCGACTCCCACGATCTCGCCCCGGCGGACCTCCAACGACACGTCGTCGACGACCTTGCGCTGGTGGTCGAGCGGATGGCGCACGGTCCACCCCGACACCTCCAGCGCGACCTCCCCGGCGTCCGCACCGGTGTACGGGGTGCGCTCGGGGAAGCGGTTCTCCAGATCGCGGCCCACCATGCCGCGGATGATGCGGTCCTCGGCGATCTGCGGCTCCGCGTCCGGTGTCTCGCGCACCGGGAGCGTCTCGACGCTGCGCCCGTCGCGCAGGATGGTCACCCGGTCCGCGATGCGGCGGATCTCGTTCAGTTTGTGCGAGATGACGATGCAGGCGATGCCCTGGGAGCGCAGCTCCAGGATGAGCCGGAGCAGGTGCTCGCTGTCCTCGTCGTTGAGCGCGGCGGTCGGCTCGTCGAGGATCAGCAGCTTGACCTCCTTGGACAACGCCTTGGCGATCTCCACGAGTTGCTGCTTGCCCACCCCGATGTCGGAGACCCGGGTCTGGGGCAGGTCGGGCAGCCCGACGCGGCGCAGCAGCCGGGTGGCGTCGCGCAGCGTGGCCCGCCAGTCGATGACCCCGCGCCGCGCCTGCTCGTTGCCGAGGAAGATGTTCTCCGCGAGCGAGAGATGCGGGATGAGCGCGAGCTCCTGGTGGATGATGACGACGCCGCGCCGCTCGCTGGCGTTGATGTCGCGGAAGGCCACCGGCTCGCCGTCGAGCAGGATCTCGCCCTCGTAGGAGCCGTGCGGATGGACCCCGCTCAACACCTTCATCAGCGTCGACTTGCCCGCGCCGTTCTCGCCGCACAGCGCGTGGATCTCCCCGGCGCCGACCTCCAGGTCCACCCCGGCCAGCGCCTTGACCCCGGGGAAGGACTTGGTGATCCTGCGCATTTCGAGTACGGGTCGGCTCACGAGATCTGACCCTTCTTGTAATACCCCTCCTCGACGAGGAGTTCCACGTTGGACTTGTCGACGCTGACCGGGTCGAGCAGGATCGCCGGGACGACCTTCTCGCCGTTGTCGTAGTCCTCGGTGTTGTTGAACTTCGGCTTCTTGTCGTTGAGAAGCGCGTCGCCGACCTGGACGGCCTGTTCGGCGAGCTTGCGGGTGTCCTTGAAGACCGTCTGCGTCTGGCCGCCGGCGACGATCGACTTGACCGAGGCCAGCTCCGCGTCCTGACCGGTCACCACCGGGTACGGACGGGACTTCGTGCCGTAACCCGCGCCCTTGAGCGCCGAGATGACGCCGATGGACATGCCGTCGTACGGGGAGAGCACCGCGTCGATCTCGCTGCTGCCGTAGTGCCGGCTGAGGATGTCGTCCATCCGCTTCTGGGCGGTGCCGCCGTCCCAGCGCAGCGTGGTGGCCTGGTTCATCTTCGTCTGGCCGCTGCGCACGGTCAGCTGCTTCTTCTTGAACCAGGGCTCCAGCACGTCCATGGCACCGGACCAGAAATAGCGCGTGTTGTTGTCGTCGGGCGAACCGGCGAACAGCTCCAGGTTGCCCTTCCTGCTCGCGCCGTCCTCCAGTTCGAGGGCGTCGACGACGTACTGGGCCTGGAGGGCGCCCACTCTCTCGTTGTCGAAGGAGACGTAGCCGTCGATGTTCGGGGTGCCCATGATCAGACGGTCGTAGGCGATGACCCTGGTGCCGGCGTCGTGCGCACGGTCCAGCACGTCGTTGAGGGCCGAGCCGTCGATCGCGGCGATCACCAGCAGCTGGTGGCCCTTGGTGATCATGTTCTCGATCTGGGCGACCTGGTTCTCCACCTTGTCGTCGCCGTACTGGAGGTCCGTCTTGTAGCCGGCCGCCTCGAACTGCTCGGCCATGTTCTGGCCGTCGGTGATCCACCGCTGCGAGGACTTCGTGGGCATCGCCAGACCGACCGTCGACCCCTTTCCCGCGTCGGGCTTGTAGCGGCTCCCGCCCCTGGCCTCCTGGCCACACGCGGTCAGCGTCCCGACCAGCACCGCGGCGACCGCCGCCGCTGTGAGTGGGAGGGTGCGCATCCGGGTACGCATGCGGGTCAACTCCTTTCGAAGGGGCTGCGCCGTCACGGGCCCGACTCCCGGCCGCCGTGGGGCGGGGTCGCCGGTGGCGCCCCGACTGCTCCGGGCGCCGCCGCGCACAGGGTTCCGCGCACGGCGCGAACACCCGGGCAAACCAGCTTGGTTAGCGCTCAACAACGGATTAACCCATATGTGACAAGCATTACGCTAGATACGTGCGGGCTCTTTGTTAACGCGCACATCACCCCGGCGCAATCCGCCCCGAACCTCCGCGCAGCCACCCGGGACAAGCACCCCGGACAGCTCCCCCATCACCCCTCGGCCACCCGCGCACGCACGCCCGGGGCCGCACCCGCGAGCACGCGAAGTCGGCGGCTGCTCCGCCTCCTGCCCCGACCCGCCCCACCCACACCACCCCGCGCCCACGTTTCGCACAGCGCACGAAGAGCGGCGCCTCCACGGACCGCACCGGGAGCCCGGACACACACGGGGACGTCGACTGCCGTGCGGGGGCCTGCCCACCGCCGCTACAGCGAGCGGCGGAGCTGCCCGCTGGGAGGGACTGCCGCCTGCCGCCGGATGGGCTGCCGCCGTCGGGGCGACGCACTGGGCGGGGTCGTACGGCCGGCATCGGCACGGCCGCGGGTCGGCAGGGATGCAACCCGGCCGCCGTCTGACGGGGCGCCAGCCCGGCGCCGGCCGCCCGGCGGCAGTGACCGCGGGGCGGCGGGGAGACGACGCTCCCCGAAGTTCGGTGGGGTGGGTGGGACTCGAACCCACGGCCGACGGATTATGAGTCCGCTGCTCTAACCGGCTGAGCTACCACCCCGGTCCGGCGCGTCGGGAAACACTCCCCCACGCCGTCTGCCGCAGCATAGCCGCTCATACGATCTCCCGCCCGCACGGGGCCGCTGCTCCCCCTCCATGACATCGATCATGGTCGGAACGGTTCCCGGGGTGTCGGAAGAAAGATCGAGGTGCGGTGGTGCGCAGGGGGCGCACTTCGCGCGGCGCGCGCCCGTACTCGTGGAGGAGCCGGGCACACGAAGAAGGGCCCCGCTTCCGGGGCCCTTCTTCGATCATGCTCCCCCGACTGGATTCGAACCAGTAACCTGCCGGTTAACAGCCGGCTGCTCTGCCGATTGAGCTACAGGGGACTGCACTGCTCGGGCTCGCCCGGACGATGTCCGGGGGCGTTCCCTCGCCGCGGGCAATACATTAGCGCATGGCAGGGGGTGCTTTGAAATCGGTACGGAGCACCGCGGCGCAGCCGGCCTGTGTGCACTGTCGAGGACCCGAAGGAAAGGCTGTCCCATGCGGCACCGTTGGACGTTCGTGACCGGACTGGCAGTCGGCTATGTGATCGGAGCCCGAGCCGGGCGGGAGCGGTACGAGCAGCTGCGCCGCAGTGCGCAGCGCTTCGCCGAGAACCCGGCTGTGCGCAACACCGTGGAGTCCGCCTCCCACAACGGGCGGGAGGCCGCCGCCAAGGCGGCGAACGCGGTCACCGACCGGGTCGGCGACCGGCTGCCCCCCTCGGTGGTCGACAGGGTGCGCGAGGCGACCGGCCGCAAGGGCTCGTCGTCGCTCGACGCGGACGACTGGGGCACCACCAACACCTGAGCGCGCATGGAGGAGGGCCTGCCACCGATGCCTCGGTGGCGGGCCCTCCTCCATGCCGGAACGGACCGCGCGGCCGGCGGCGGAGGCCGGGCGTCAGGGGCGGGGGATGTTGCGGAGGTTGGAGCGGGCCATCTGGACCATCCGGCCGACGCCGCCGTCCAGCACCATCTTGCCCGCCGACAGCGCGAAGCCGGTCACCATCTCGGCCTTGATCTTCGGCGGAATGGACAGCGCGTTGGGGTCGGTGACGATGTCCACCAGCGCCGGTCCCCTGTGCTTGAACGCGGCCTTCAGCGCACCCCGGACCTCCTTCGGCTTCTCCACCCGCTGGCCCCAGGCTCCGGCCGCCCGGGCGACGGCGGCGAAGTCGGGGTTGTGGTTGGTGGTGCCGTGGGCGGGAAGGCCGGCCACCAGCATCTCCAACTCCACCATCCCCAGGCTGGAGTTGTTGAAGAGGACGACCTTGACCGGCAGATCCTGCTGCACCAGCGTCAGGAACTCCCCCATCAGCATGCTGAAGCCGCCGTCGCCGGACATCGAGACGATCTGGCGGCCCCGGTCGAGGTACTGGGCGCCGATCGCCTGCGGCATGGCGTTGGCCATCGAACCGTGCGTGAAGGAGCCGATGACCCGCCTGCGCCCGTTGGGGGTGAGGTAGCGGGCGGCCCAGACGTTGCACATGCCGGTGTCGACGGTGAAGACGGCGTCCTCGGCGGCCTCCTCGTCCAGCACCGAGGCGACGTACTCGGGGTGGATCGGGGTGTGCTTCTCGACCTTGCGGGTGTACGCCTTCACCACGCCCTCCAGCGCGTCCGCGTGCTTGCGGAGCATCCGGTCGAGGAAGGAGCGGTCCTGCTTCTGGGTCAGCCGGGGCGTCAGACAGCGCAGCGTCTCGCGCACGTCGCCCCAGACCGCGAGGTCGAGGGTGGAGCGGCGGCCGAGGTGCTCGGGGCGCACGTCGACCTGGGCGATCTTGACGTCGTCGGGCAGGAAGGCGTTGTACGGGAAGTCGGTGCCCAGGAGCAGCAGCAGATCGCACTCGTGGGTCGCCTCGTAGGCGGCGCCGTAGCCGAGCAGGCCGCTCATGCCGACGTCGTACGGGTTGTCCCACTGGATGTGCTCCTTGCCGCGCAGGGCGTGGCCCACCGGGGAGTTGACCCTGGCGGCCAGCTCCATGACCTCCCGGTGCGCTCCGGCGGTGCCGCTGCCGCAGAAGAGGGTGACCCTGCGCGCGCCCTCGATCAGCTCGACCAGCGAGTCGATCTCGGCGTCGGCGGGACGCACCGAGGGGCGGGAGGTGACGAGCGCGTGCTGCTCGGCGCGCTCGGGTGCCTGCTGGGCGGCGATGTCGCCGGGCAGCGCGACCACGCTGACGCCGCCCCGGCCGATGGCGTGCTGGATCGCCGTCTGGAGGACGCGGGGCATCTGCTGCGGGTTGGAGACCAGCTCGCAGTAGTGGCTGCACTCGCGGAAGAGCTGGTCCGGGTGGGTCTCCTGGAAGTAGCCGGTGCCGATCTCGCTGCTGGGGATCTGGGAGGCCAGCGCGAGCACCGGCGCCATCGAACGGTGGGCGTCGTACAGGCCGTTGATCAGACGGAGGTTGCCCGGCCCGCAGGAGCCGGCGCAGGCGGCGAGCGAGCCGGTGAGCTGCGCCTCGGCGCCTGCGGCGAAGGCCGCCGCCTCCTCGTGCCGCACGTGCACCCAGTCGATGCCGGCCGTGCGGCGGATCGCGTCGACGACGGGGTTGAGGCTGTCGCCCACGACGCCGTAGATCCGCCGCACCTCGCTGCGCACCAGGATCTCGACGAACTGCTCGGCCACGGTCTGTCGTTTCGCCATCGCTTGCACACCTCGGGTCTCGGGAGGGCGTTCGGGCCGGTAAGCCACCAGCAAATTACCGCTGTATGCGGCTTGTGCCCGGAGTGTGCGGTGCGACGTGCGCGTCAGCGGCTCACAGCAACGCGGTCAGCGG
The DNA here is from genome assembly GCF_023072595.1 of Streptomyces sp. XM4193. GTDB lineage: Bacteria > Actinomycetota > Actinomycetes > Streptomycetales > Streptomycetaceae > Streptomyces. The sequence continues at coordinate 1,676,859 of NZ_JALLGK010000001.1, read as the reverse complement.
TACGGAGAGGTCGGCCAGCCGCTCGGGGTCGACGGGGCCGCCGGACCGTACGAGCTGCTGGATCTCCTCGGTGCGGTCCCAGACGTTGACGTTCATCCCGGCCAGTACGCGGCCCTCGCGCAGCCAGAAGGCGATGAACTCCGGCTTGCCCACGTCGCCGCGGCACACCACCTGGTCGTAGCTGCCCGCCGGCGCCCAGCCGCTGTACTCCAGGCCCAGGTCGTACTGGTCGGAGAAGAAGTAGGGCAGCCGGTCGTGGGAGACCTCGCGGCCGAGCATGGCGCGGGCGGCGGCCGGGCCGCCGTTGAGCGCGTTGGCCCAGTGCTCGACGCGGATGCGCGTGCCGAGCAGCGGGTGGTGCGCGGCGGCCGCGTCGCCCGCCGCGTACACGTCCGGATCGGTGACGCTGCGCAGCGAGGCGTCGACGGCGATGCCGCCGGTCGCCTCGTCCAGCTCCAGACCGGCGGAGGCGGCGAGCGAGGTGCGCGGCGCGGCTCCGATGGCGGCCAGCACACCGTGCGCCGGGTGCTCCTCGCCGTCGTCGGTCTGCACCGCCAGCACCTGGCCGTCCTGGCCGGTGATCCCGGTCAGCCTCGCGCCGAAGTGGAACCGGACGCCGTGCGCGCTGTGCAGATCGGTGAACAGGGCGCCCATCTCGGGACCGAGCACCGAGTGGAGCGGGCTCGGCTCCGGCTCGATGACGGTGACCTCCGAGCCGTACCGCCGCGCCGCCGCGGCTGCCTCCAGTCCGATCCAGCCACCCCCGGCGATCACCAACTGGCCGTTCTCCCGGCCGAGTCGGGCGAGCATTCCGCGCAGCTGGTCGGCGTGGGCGAGGCGGCGCAGATGGTGCACCCCGGCGAGCTGGGTGCCGGGCACCTCCAGGCGCCGCGGCTCGGCGCCGGTGGCCAGCAGCAGCGCGTCGTACGGCAGCACGGTGCCGTCGCCGAGGGTCACCTCGTGCGCCCGGCGGTCGATCCGCACCGCGGGCTGACCGAGGTGCAGCTCGATGTGCTCGCGCGCGTACCAGGCCGGTTCGTGGACGAGGAGGCTTTCGCGCTCCGTCTCGCCGTTGAGGTAGCCCTTGGACAGGGCCGGGCGCTCGTAGGGGTGGTCGCGCTCGTCCCCGACGAGGATGACGCGGCCGGTGAAGCCCTCCGCCCTCAGGGTCTCGGCTGCCTTCGCCCCGGCCAGCCCCGCGCCGATGATGACGAACGTCCGATGTGCGTCCACCACGTGTTGCCTCCTCGCTGCTGTTGCGCCCCGCGTCCTGCCGCACGCCGATTCCGATTCCGGTGCGTACGGCACGTGGTGCGGTGGCCCTCCCTGGAGCGTCCCGCATCCGGGCGATCACCGGAAGAGCGCGGGCCGTTCACCGCGTGGCGCGGTACGGGTGGGGGGCGGGTGCGGTGCGGGTGTGGCGCACGGGTTGTGCGGGCGTCGGCGCGGGGCGCGGTGCGGGTGGGGCGGTGGTTGTCAGTGCGGGCCGAGGCGGGCGTGCAGGGTGCGGGCGGAGGCGTCGGTCAGGCAGGCGATCTGGTCCACGACCGCGCGCACCCGGGCGGCGTCGTCACCGGCCCGTGCGTACTCGGCGCGGAACTGCGGGTCCAGTCCGTCGGGGGCGCGCAGCAGCAGGGCGTGTGCCAACTCCCCCAGCACGACGCGCTGTTCGGCACGCAGCCGCTCCTGGTCGGGGCGCTGCATCACAAAGCGGTCGGCGACCGCCTTCAGCACCGCGCACTCCAGCCGCACGCCCCGCTCCACCAGCAGGTCCGCCCGGTAGCGGGTCAGCGGGCCGTCGCCGTGCGCGGCGCGGGTGGCGGACTCGGCGCCGAGGCAGAAGCGGCCGATAAGCTGGCTGGTGGCGTCCTTCAGCCGCGCCTGGGCGGGCGCGGTGCCGTCGTAGCCGTGCGGCCACCACTCCTGGTCCAGGAGCCGGTCGAGTGCCTCGGCCAACTCGTCCTCGTGGGTGTCGGCCGGGGCGTACCGCGCGGCGGCGAGGGCGAAGATCTCGCGGCGCTCGGGGCCGGCGAGGAGGGCGTTGGGGTCGAGGTAGCCGGCGTGCAGTCCGTCCTCGACGTCGTGCACGGAGTAGGCGACGTCGTCCGACCAGTCCATCACCTGGGCCTCGAAGCACTTGCGGTACGCCGACGCCCCCTTGCGCAGCCACTGGAAGACGGGCACGTCGTCGGTGTACACCCCGAACTTCGGCGACTGCGGATCGGTGGGGTGGCCGCCCTGGTGCCAGGGGTACTTGGTGGCCGCGTCGAGTGCCGCGCGGGTGAGGTTGAGCCCGGCCGGGCGGCCGTCGGCGGTGAAGTGCTTGGGCTCGATGCGGGTCAGCAGCCGCAGCGACTGCGCGTTGCCCTCGAACCCGCCGCACGGTTCGGCGATCTCGTCCAGCGCCGTCTCGCCGTTGTGGCCGAACGGCGGATGGCCGAGGTCGTGCGCCAGACAGGCGGCCTCGACCAGTTCCGGGTCGCAGCCGAGCGCGGCGCCGAGGTCCCGTCCGATCTGGGCGCACTCCAGCGAATGGGTCAGCCGGGTGCGCGGGCTGGCGTCCCAGGCGTGCGCGCTCGACCCGGGCGCGACGACCTGCGTCTTGCCGGCGAGGCGGCGCAGGGCCGCGGAGTGCAGCACCCGGGCACGGTCGCGCTGGAAGGCGGTGCGACCGGGGCGCTTGTCGGGTTCCGGCTCCCAGCGCTCGGTGTCGGACGGGTCGTATGTGCCGTGCATGCCATGACGGTAACCGGCGTCCGCCCGGGCGACGGCGGCGGACCTGCTCGAAGGGCAGGTGGTCAGACGGCGTCGGGCCGGCCGGAACGGGGCCAGGCGACGGTACCGGGACGGCTGCCGGTACCGGCGCGGCCGGTGGCCGGAAGAGTGGCGCACGCCTCGTCGTAGCGGGTCAGCAGAAGTCGGGCGAGGGCCGGGTGCGGGCCCAGAGGCGGGCTTGTCGGCACCTGTCCGGCGAGAGCCGCACAGCGCGCGGCGAAGTGCCCGGGGGCCGTGAAGTACGAGGCCACGAAAGGGCGTTGGCAGCCGCGCGCCCGCAGGGCCGCCAACGCCCGAGGCACTGTCGGCGCGGTCGCCGAGAGGTAGCCGGGCAGCACCGGAACGTCGCCCAACCGGGCGGAGAGCAGCGCGGCACTCGCCTCCGCGTCGGCCGCAGAACCGGGGTCGCGCGAGCCCGCGGCGGCCAGTACGAGCCCGTCCGGTGCGCGGCGCCCGTACGGCGTCGGGGCGGCGGCGACACGGTCGGCGAGGGCGTCGGCGAGCAGCGGGTGGGGGCCGAGGGCGGCAGCCACCGAGCAGCGCAGCCACGGGGCGGCGCGCCCGGCGGCGGGCAGGTCGTACCGCAGATGGTGGCCGCGGCCGAGCAGCAGCGGCACCAGTACGACCCCGCCCGGCGGATGCGCCGCGAGCACCTCGGCGAGCGACGGCCGGGCGATCTCGATGTAGCCGAGCGCCGTGCGAAGTCCCGGGCGCAGCGCACGAACCCGGTCCAGCAGCGCGAGGCCGGCCGCCTCGGCACGGGAGTCGCGCGAGCCGTGAGCGACGGCGACCAGGGTGGGGGCCGGAGGAGCGGGAGCCGCAGGCCGGGCCGGTGGGGCGTGGGTCGGAGGGGCGTGGGTCGGAGGGGCGTGGGTCGGAGGGGCGTGGGTCGGAGGGGCGTGGGTCGGAGGGGCGTGGGTCGGAGGGGCGTGGGTCGGTGGGGCGGGAGCCGCGGGGGCGGGGGTTGGGCGGGAGGGAGTGCGGTGGTCGGGAGCGGTGGGTGGTTTCAGCCCGCCGAGCTGCTGGGCGAGGCGCACGGTGAAGGCGGACAGGAGTTGCTCCGGAGTGTCGAGGCGGTCGGAATCGGGCACGGCGACGGGCCGTTCGGGCCCGGCGGGCGCCGCCGCACCGGCGGGCGCACCGTTTCCGGTGGAACTGTCGGCGTCGTGGCGCCTCACACCGAAGGCGGTGCCGACGGTTGCACGCGGGGAGGCGGGTTGCCCGGGGCGATCCGCCGAAAGTGGTGACATGGCAGGAGCCTGGTCGAGTGGCGTTGCCGGCCCGTTGCGCCGGGATCACGGCTGGTTGCGGACGTCTCACCGCCCCGGCCCCGGCTGCCCGGAGAACGCGGGCGCCGCACCTGTCCGCCGGATGCCAACTGCCCGCGCACCGCCGCGATTTGACCTCTTCGCGCGCTCGGACGCGGCACCCGGGAAACACAGTGCCAACGTCTCCTTGCCGAGAGTGAATTTCTTCCCGCCGCAAGTGCCACGAACTGCCCGAATCACCCCGGGTGACGACGGGAGGCGAGTTCCGGGCTTGGCGCAGCGCACAGCGGGCCGTAACCTACGGTTTCGTAACCTACGGACCCGTAGGTTGTTCCGCCGTCTTTCGCAGGAGCCCCTTGTGACCCTCGCTTCTCCCCATCTCGGCAGCTCAAAGGAGTGGACCGACGCCAAGCTGCTGTACGCCCTGGAAGAGGTCGTGGAGAAGGAACTCAACCGGCATCTCAAGGTCGCCAAGGACTGGATGCCGCACGAGTACGTGCCCTGGACCGACGGCCGGAACTTCCCCGGCTTCTACGAGGACGGCGAAGCCTGGGACAAGTCCCAGTCCAAGGTCACCGACATCGGCCGCATCGCGCTGATCGTCAACCTGCTGACCGAGGACAACCTCCCCAGCTACCACCACGAGATCGCCAGCCTCTTCGGCCGCGACGGAGCCTGGGGCACCTGGGTGCACCGCTGGACCGCCGAGGAGGGCCGGCACGGCATCGTGATGCGCGACTACCTGCTGACCTCCCGCGCCGTCGACCCGGACGAGCTGGAGCGCTTCCGGATGGTGCACATGTCGGAGGGCTTCGAGTCCGACAACCGGCACTCGATGCTGCACTCGGTCGCCTACGTCGCCTTCCAGGAGCTCGCGACCCGCATCTCGCACCGCAACACCGGCCACCAGTCCGGCGACCCGGTGTGCGACCGGATGCTCGCGCGCATCGCGACCGACGAGAACCTGCACATGGTCTTCTACCGCAACCTGCTGCGCGCGGCCTTCGACCTCGCGCCCGACCTGACCATGCAGGCCGTGCGCGACGTGGTCGTCCACTTCCGGATGCCCGGACACGGCATGCCCGGCTTCGAGCGCGCCGCCGCACGCATGGCCATCGGCGGGATCTACAACATGCGCATCCACCACGACGACGTGCTCCAGCCGGTGCTGCGCTTCCTGAAGGTCCTGGAGATCGACGGACTCGGGCCCGAAGGGCTGCGCGCCCAGGAGGAGTTGGGGATGTACATGGCCGGGCTGGACTCCGAGGCCCGCAAGCTCGACGAGAAGCTCGAGGCCCGGCGCGCCCGCATGGCCGCCCGCGGCGCGTAGGACGCAGAGCAGCGGGCACGACGCGTGCCCGCTGCCCCCTTGTCCCCTGCCCCTGTCCGTACGGCGAGCGCGCGGATCCCCGGCGTCCGGCGGGACGGCTGCGCGGCCCGTTCGTACGCGACTCCCCGGGGTGACGGGGTGAACCGCCGAGCGCGAGCCGGGACTTGGGCACGGCGCGCACACCGCAGCCGATCGGGCCCGGCGGTGCAGTCGTCGGGCGGTACGGGCAACCCGCGGCACAGGCGCCCGGTGGTACGGGCGCCGGCCTGGCTGCCGACAGAGGCGGCTGCCGCGGGCGGGGCGGCACGGGGCAGGATTGCCGCATGGCCCCGACACCGCCCGCTCAGGAGCAACCGCCCCCGCACGAGCCGTACGGGTCACACGGGCCGTACGGGTCACACGGGCCGTACGGACCGTACGGGCCGTACGGGCCGTACGGCTCGTACCGGCAGGGCAGGCAGGCCGACGGGGCGGCGGGGCCGGCGCGCGGTGGGGCGCGGCGCGTTCGCCGCCACGGCTTCCGGGGAGCGGTCCTCGCCGCGGTGGGTGCCGTGCTGCTGCTCGCCGGCGTGCTCGTACTGGCTCAACTCCCCGACGAACTGCGCGAACAGCGCGCGTACACAACCGCCTCCGCCTGCGCCGAGACGTCGGGAACCGCGGCGCACCGGAACGGCTCGTGCCTGGACACCGGCCCGGCGACGGTCGTGGAGATCAGCAAACGGGGCGGACGCGGCGGCGCCACCTATGACCTCACCCTCGCCGCCGAGACCGGTGAGCTGCGCACCTGGGCCGGATGGGGCGCCGACCCGGTGGTCCGGCATCTCGACGCGGGCGACACGGTGGAGCTGACCACCTTCCGTGCCGAGGCGGTCCGGATCAGCCACGGCGGTCGGACTCAACAGGCGGGCGCCACACCGGAGTTCGGCCCGATCGGCACCGCCGCCGTCGGCATGGTGCTGACGACCGCCGCCGGTTGGCTGCTCCTGCTGGGCCGGCGCCGGTTCGTCGACTCCTCCCGGGGCGAGGACCGGCCGCTCCGCTTCTCCGGGCTGATCGCGCCCGTGTTGGTCACACTCTTCGGCCCGCTCGCGTTCGCTCTGGCGGCCCGCGGGGCCGTGGGCGCCGCCCCTCTGCTCGCCGTACTGGCAGGCTGGGCCGCTCTGCTGCTCCTCACCGCACTCCTGCTCCGTCGCCGAGCCGTCGCCCGCGACAGACCGCCGCCCCGCCCCGGCTCCTGAAGCCGCCCTGCCGCCGCGGCCCACCGCGACCCGCCGCAGTCCGCCCGCCGCGACGTGCTCCGGGAGCGGCCCCTCAACCACCGCCCGCAGGCGCCGAGTTCGCCCGGAGCCGCGCGGACACGCGAGGCAGCGGTCGGCCGAACGGCTGGTCGGAAGGGCGGCGAGTCGGCGAGTCGGCGAGTCGCGGTGGCGACGGAACGGCGGGTAGACGGAGCCGCAGGCTGACGGCGTCTACGGCGTCGGCGGGGTCGGTGGGTCAGGAGCAGGTGGTGGGGGCGCGGGTGCGGGGAGCGGCCGTCCGCCAGAGGTCGGTGGCGGCCTTCGCGGTGAGTTCGGCGGCGTCGGTGGGGAGGTGCGCGGGACGGCGGGTGCCCGGCTCGGCACCCGGTCGGTCCGCGAACAGCACGACGCTCAGAGCCAGTTGGGAGTCGAGACCGTGCCACCAGGTGGTGCGCCGAGTGGACCCGCCGCCGGCGCCCCCGGTGTGGCAGGCGCTGGCGAGGGTGGGCGCGAGGCCGCCCGTACGGCCTTCTCCGACGACGGCCGGGACCGCGGCGTACGCCTCTTTGGCTTGCAGCACGCTGCGCACCTCGGGCTTCGCGGTGTGGACGGTGCGGCCGTTCCTGGTGATCCGCGCGACGGTGTACGGGGTCGCGTACCGGCCCTCGGCCACCAGGGCGGCGTACGCGGCGGTCAGGTTGACCGGGCGGGGAGCGGCGGTGTCGGCCAGTTCGTCCAGCGGCGCCCGGAGGCGGAGCCCGGCGAACGGTTCGAGCGCCGTACCCGCCTCGATGGCGCCGTCGAGCGCGGTGTTGAAGGGTTGGCGGGCGTAGTCGCCGCCGCCGAGGAGCAGGCGTACGGCGCCGTCACCGGGTTCGAGCGCGACGGCGGCGGCTCGCAGTCGGGAGGCTTTCGCGTCGCCGCCGCGGTCGTCGGACCAGTGGCGGTCGAGGCGTTCGGCGGCGGCGTCCTGGAGGGCGAGGTCGAAGGTGGTGTGCACGGTGTAGCCCTCGCGGGCGAGTTCGTCCTCGGTGATCCCGAGCCGGGCGGCGGCCTCGCGGGCGGCGGCGTCGATCAGGTACTGCTGCTGGCCGCCGGTGGCGCCGGGCGGGTAGTGGCGGAACGCGGGGAACCGGGCTTCGCCGCGCTGGCGTGCGGTGATGGTGCCCGCGTCGGCCATCGCGTCGAGCGTCCAGCGCCAGCGCGCCTCCAGCCGTTCGGTGACCTCGCGATCCGCGCCGGCCTTCTCGTAGTGGGAGGGGATGTTGATGATCGCGGCGAGCGCGGCGCCCTGGGAGAGGGTGAGATCGCGTGCGTCGACGCCGAAGTAGCCGCGTGCCGCCGCCTGGATGCCCGCCGCGCCGCGGCCGAAGTAGACGGTGTTGAGGTAGCCCTCCAGGATGTCGTCCTTGGAACGGGTGCGGTCGAGCTTCACGGCGAGCAGCGCCTCGCGGACCTTGCGAGTCAGCGAACGCTCCGGGCTGAGCAACGCGTTCTTCACGTACTGCTGGGTGATCGTCGAGCCGCCCTGCTGCGTGCCGCCGCGCAGTGCGGCGCCGATCGCGCGCGCGACGGCCTTGGGCGACACCCCGGCGTCGGTGCGGAACGACCGGTTCTCCGCGGCGATCACCGCGTCCTGGACGACCCGGGGGACGTCGCCGAGCGGTACGTCCTGGCGGTCGACGGGCCCGCGCCGCCCGAGGTACTCGCCGTCGTGACCGAGGAAGACGGTGCTCTGCATGACGGTCTCGGGGTGCGGCTCCGGGATGTCCGTACGGTGGTACGCGACCACGGCGACACCGCACAGCAGCGCCACCACGGTGGCCAACACCGTTGCGAGGATGCGGAGTTGGCGACGCCGGGACCTCCGCAGACGGAGCAGGGCGGGCACCCGCCGGGCACCCGTACGGCGGCCCCCGCCAGACGCGGAGGCGTCGCCGGACGCGGGGGTCACGCCGGACGCGGGGGCGTCGCCGGACGCGGGGGTCGCGGGTTCCGTCACGTCGCACTCACCAGTCGCGGCGGTGCTGCTCGGCACCGGGCTCTCCTCCGGCCCGCCGGCGGCGCCGGCCGCAACACCCGCCGCACCCGCCTCTCCCCCGCCGCGGTGCGTCCCGCTGCCGTCTGCCCGGCTGCGGCGGCCGGGGCCGGGGCCGGTCATGCGGCGGCCTCGGTGCGTGCGAGCACCCGACCCTCGTCGTCCCGGAGCGTCACGACCCGTTGGCCGTTCCGTTCGCCGTGCTCGCGCTGTGCGTCGCGCGCGCCGCGGTCGGCCCGCTCGTCGCGTCCGTCGCCGAACTGGCCGTCCGCTCCCGTGTGTTCGTCACCGTCGGCCGCCGGGACGGGTACGTACCAGACGCCCCAGCCCGGGTCTCCGGCCAGGCTCAGCAGTTCGGCGCTCTGCCGGCTGTCGCCGAACTCCACCTCGACACGGCCGAGTTGGTCGGTGACCCCGTAGTAGAGACCGGTCAGCAGTCGGCCGGCGGGCGGCTCCGCGCTCACCCCGGGTTTGCGCGCCCCGCTCCGGCCCTCGTCGACTTCGGCCCGTCCGCTCGCGCCGCCGGGGCCCGACCACTGCACCGAGTCCTCGGTCAGCCAGATGCGGGTGCCGCCGGGGCCCGAGACCCGTTCGCCCGTCGTCACCACGCGCACCGGGTCCTGCACCGCCATCCGCGAGGTCACCACGGAGGAACCGGACAGATCCGAGTCGCGCAACTGGTCGGCGAGGAGCAGACCGGACGGCAGCAGCACGCCGACGCATCCGGCAGCAACTGCCGCTGCGCGCAGGGCGGTTCGGCCCTTGCGCGGGGTGGTGGGCACGGCCGGACACGGCCCGGCGGGCTCGTTGCTCCCGGCTTCGGCGGCGTACAGGGCGCGGGCCGCGGCCGCGTCCAGACCGCTCTCGCGCAGCCCTCTGCGCAGCAGACGGCGCACGGCGCGCGGAGAGCAGCCGAGCAGTTGGGCGATGACCGTCTCCGGCATCCCGCCCCCGTACCGCAGTACCAGCGCGACGCGGCGCTGGGCGAACTGGCGGTCGCGGGCTCGCCGCACCACGATCCGCCGGCGGGCGTCCCGACCCGCGGCTCCGAGGCGACGGGCGGCAGGACGGCCGTCGCCGGTGGCGGGACGACGGGCCCGGGAGGCGGCGCGCCCGGCGTCCGGGGCGTCGGCGCGGCTGCCCGTGGTTCGGCGTTCCTCCCGCAGCCAGAGCGCGACGAGGCGCCGCCGCAGGTGGAAGTCGACGTCGCCCCGGGGGATTCGGTGCCGCCGTGCCGCCGCGCTGTACAGTGCTCTGCGCGCCAGGTCCTCGCCGGTGGTCGAGTCGCCGGTGAGCAGGCGGGCCGTGGACACCAGCGCCTCCCAACGTGCTTCGCCGCAGGCGGCGAACTCCTCGGGTGTGAGGGATCGATGGAGCCGGAAGGCGCTCTGCATCGTCTTGTCTCCAGGGTGTGTCGTCCGAGTGTGTGGCGCGGCGTTCCCCCGTGGACGCCACCAGCTGTACGCACCGGGGAGCACTCGGGTTGCACGGTGGAACGAGGAGATTTCCGGGAGCGCGATGACCGAGGACGAGTTCGACGCGTTCTACGCGACCGCCTTCCCGCGGCTCACCGGGCAGCTCTACGCGTTCACCGGCGACCACGGTGAGGCCCAGGACGTGGTGCAGGAGGCGTTCGTACGGGCGTGGGACCGCCGCCGCACCTTCCTCGCCGACGAGGCCCCGGAGGCATGGATACGCACGGTGGCCACGCGCCTCGCCGTAAGCCGCTGGCGGCGGGCGAGGCGCTGGCTCGAACTCGTGCGGCGCAGCCCGCAGCCCACCACCGCGCCCGGCCCCGGCCCCGAACACATCGCGCTGGTCGCGGCGTTGAGGCAGTTGCCGGAGGCGCAGCGGATGGCGATCGTGCTGCACCACCTGTGCGACCTCAGCGTGGCGCAGGTGGCGGTCGAGACCGGTGCGCGGGTCGGCACCGTCAAGGCCCGGCTCTCGCGCGGCCGTTCGGCGCTGGCGGAGCTGCTGCGAACCGACACCCCGCAGGAGGCCGTCGAGGCGGCGAACGCGCTGTCCGGCGCCACGACGGGGCCGACGAGCCGTACGTCGAACGCCGCGAAGAGCGCTGCGGGCAAGGGGAGTCGGGCCCCGATCGACCCGCCGCGCGCCGTGGTGACGCGGGCGGACCGGCCCTCCCGCGCAGCCGCGGACAGCGCCCCGCAGCCCAGCGAACAGGACGTACCGACGGTGGAGGAGAGCAGCCGTGGCCGATGACGACTCCCCGGACCGCAACGACCAACTCTCCGTCTCCCTGCGCGCGTTGGCCGACGCCCACCAGTCCCCTCCGGCGACGGACGGCGCCGCGGTGCGCCTGCGGGCGACCCGTCGCCGACGGCGGCGCACCGCGGTGGCGCTCGCCGGAGCGGCGTCGGTGCTCGCCGTCGGCGCGCTGGCCGTGGTGGTGCCGCTGGCCGACGGCCCCGAACGTTCCGCTCCCCCCGCCGCGCAGCCGACCCCGGACGCCTCGTCCTCCGCGTCCACCCCGGCCGAGCCCGAACCGTCCGAGCCGGGCCGTGGCACCTCGGGCGACATCGACCTGCGCCGCGCCACCCTCGCCTTCGACGGACGCACCGTCGCCCTGGAGGAAGTCAGCCTCCCGCAGCGGTTGATGGGCGAGGGGGACGACACGACCGTGCTCACGGTGACCGATACGCACCTCGTCGGCGAGCTCGGCATCCCGCCGATGACCGAGGACGGCTCCGCAGTGCGCGCCCACATGGTGGTGGAGCTGAGCGGCAGCAGCGGCGACAGCAAGGAGACGGTGTACATCGGCGTCCCCACCCGGTCGCCGGAACGTCAGTTGACGGACAAACGCGCCCCCGTCGACGGCTGGCTCGGACTGAACGCGGACGACGCGAAGTGGTTCCACAGCTCCGTACGCGTCGGCGACCGCCTCACCATCCGTTCCACCGCCCCCGAGACGGACGGACCCCGCGCGAACGGTGCACCGTCGGACGAGACCCGCGCCGACGGGACAGAGTTCGATCGAGCCGCACCGGACGGAACCGGGAGACGCGAAACCGCAACGGACAGGCCCGAGACGGACCGGATCGACCCCGGACGCCCCGCGTCCGGCGGGGCGGGTCCGCAGGAGCCGGAGCCGGAACGCACCGGTGAAGGCTCAGACGCCGACGAGGGCGCGGAAGGCGGCGCAGGAGGCGGCGCGGCAGGCCCGTAACCACCCCCGCGAACCCCCGGCCGTCGCCTCCCCCACCAACCCACCGCGAGGTCGAGAACGTCCAGCGGTGCGGACCCGCAGCGTTGCGGAAGGGCTGCGCCGCCGGACAGGCCGGATCTCCGCGGTGACCGCGGTACCCGCGTTGCTCCCGCGACAAGCTGCCTCAGGTCTGCTCTCCGCGTTCGAGCAGCGCGGTGTACGCCCCTTCCGCCGAGCGGCCCGGAGCGGTGTCCGCCGGCGCGTGGGCAAGAAAAGCGCCGGTGTCGCCGGAGAGCAGCACCCGCCCGTCGTCCATCACCGTGACGTGGTCGGCCTCCTCCGCGAGGTCGGCCACGTCGTGGGTCGACAACAGCACCCGCACGCCGTCCTCCGTGAGCTTCGTCAACACGTCCCGGAACACACGCCGTTGGCGGGGGTCCATGCCGGCCGTGGGCTCGTCCAGCAGCAGCACCCGCGCTTCGTGCACCAGCGCGGCTGCCACGCCCACCCGCCGAATCTGTCCGCCGGAGAGCCTCGTCGTCCGCGCATCCTCCTGGCTCGTCAGTTCGACGCGGCGCAGCGCCTCTTGCGCCCGCTCCCAGGCTTCGGTCCTGCCGAGCCCCTTCAGCCAGCCCACGTACGCCACGTACTCCCGCGCGGTGAGGGAGGGCAGCGGCGTGATGGTCTGGGGCATCCACGCGACCTGCCTTCGGAACTCCTTCGAGCGCGACGACAGATCGCCGTAGGAGACTCGCCCCGTCTGCGGCACGCTGACCGACGCGGCCAGCTTCAACAGCGTTGACTTTCCGGCACCGTTGGGACCGAGCAGAATCGTGAGGCCATCGGGGAGTTCGTAGGAGAAAGCCCGCAGAACGTAGGGCCGCATGCGGCCGTATCGGTAACTGCAGGATCTGAGGACCAGGGTCACAACGCCCTCCGGATTCTGAAGAGATGAACAAGGAGCCCACAGAGCAGAGCTGTGACGGCGAGAATCATCGCGTGCGGCTCACCGGGCGGTTCCGGAAGCACGGCCCAGAAGTGCGGGTCGGTCCAGGTACGGAATCCGAAGAGCATCACGGACGCGATCCACAGCACGGGAAGCAGAACCGCCACCGTGCCGAAGACCGCACGCCCGCACAGGAGGATGCCTGTGAGGAAAGCGGTGTTGCGGCCGAGCACCAGCGCCGCGTCGGATTCGAGTACGGTCCCGATCCCCATTCCCACCATTGCCGCGGCGAGAATCACCGTGACGACGAGCAGCGCGTCCAACCGAAGCACCGGACGGACTCCGGATGCTTCCGGCGCGGGCAGCCGACCGTCGAGGCAGTGCCCGAGCGCCACCAGAATCACCACGGGCACGAACATCGCCAACTGCATGCGCGAGCCACTGGTGAGCGTGAGCGAGGGGAGAACGGCGACCGAATCGTGGAGCAGTACCGCGAGCACCCCGTAGACCGCCAGAGCCGGCGGCATGAGGACATGCGCTCGGCGGGCTCTGATCCAGAGAATCACGAGTCACGCTCGCGATCCGAGCAAGCCGCGTCCCGCGTCGTGCGATACCAATCGCGCTGTTCCTCGGAGGACTTCTTCCGTACGGACGACAACTCCTCTTCCAGCGCGCGCTGTTCAGACGCATCGAAGAAGGGGTCCCGACCGAGCAGGTCCCCGAATGTCCGCTGCTCTCCAGCGGCTGCGGCAGCCCAGCCGACGACCATCCGTGACGAGTGCACATCCGGTTTCGCGCAGGGAAAAGCAACAGCCTGCCGAACCAACTGATACCGCATCAGCCCGTCACGCCGTCCTTCGGTGAGGGCGAGGCGCCATACCGAATGAGTGGATTCGCGGGGGTACCGACCGTCAACCAGAGTGTCGGTAACCGTATTCGGTGACGCCTCGACACCAGCCGTCCGCAGCCGTTGCAGTACCTCTCTGACGTCCGCGCTCACCGCTTCCGAGCTCTGCCCGGGGACTTTCGGCGTGCACACCTCGGGGCGACTGCCCACACACTCAAGATCCGCCACCCGTGTTTCCACCGGCGGCGTCGGGCCCCAGTCCCTCACGGTCGACCAGGCTGCCACCACGGCCACCGAAACCGTCAACACGCCGACCAGCCCTCTCTGCGCGAGCCTGCCGATCGGCAGCCAGAGGAGCGCCACCGCTCCGGCAAGCGCACACATCGGAAGAGCGTGGGCCGCGATCGATGACCAGGTGGCAGCTTCCCCGTACGACAGCGCATGAGGGTATTGGCCGGTCACGTGGCGAAGCCAGAAGGTGTCCAGTGCCACCGGATACGCGACCGCGAGGAAGACGACCACGCCCAGAATCGGCGAAGCCAGTTCTGGGCGCACCCACCTGCCCACGGCGAAACCAAGCACAGCGTGAGCGACACACAGGACCACAGCGAGCAGAAGAGGACGCAGACTCGCCGGCGTCGGATACGCGGCACCCTGCACGAGAGAGAGCACCACCGGCAGCACCACCGCCAGAATCGACAGGACCACCACCGGCAGCAGTGATTCCAGCGCCACTCGGTAGCGAGACCTCACGGGCCCCAACTCCCAGATGGACGCCTTTACCAGGCGCCCGCTCTCCCAAGCACCGAAAGCCGCAGCCGTCGCGTAGGCAAAGGGGTACATGGAGGAAAGAGCATACGAAACGAGGCCTGGGGCATATCCATGGCTTTCCTCGACAACATAGTCAGAAGTTACCGAGAAATAGTAGAAAACTGCCACAGCGAGCACGAAGGGCATACCCCAGAGCGCACTGGAAGACCTCACCCTGGACCACAGCTTCACTTTGCCCTCTCACCCGTCAGATTCATCGCACCGGAGGATGCAGCGACTTCACGGCGATCTAATCTGCTTTCGAAGTGTCTACATAGACCTTCTCTACGGCAATAATGCAGTGACTACAACCGCTACCACCGATATTCTCAGTGGAAAAATAGAAGGACCCCTTCGGCAATCCATTCCACTCTCCACTACTGACGGCCTTCGAACCACCGAAACACGCAGTGAACGTCTTACTGCCATGACTCGGATCAACAGCCCACGGCTTGTCCTGCCACATCTTGACACTGACTCTTTTGGACTTGGCGGATGTCAGGCAATCCGTGAAATGTATTTGCGAGTACCCCTGATCATTCCATCGTCGAGATTCGTCACCATTCGAGTAACCCTTGATCTCGCTCTGCCAGTTAGCGAGAGCCGTCGGCGCAGTCGCGAGAGAAAATGCAGCAACCACTGCGGACACAAAAGCCGCACGCTTGACAACAGTACGCATCGATACCCCCAATACACGAGAACCGAGTAGGCCCTCTCAAGCTCTGCCGCCCGAATTCGACGAGCAGCGCCGAAATCCTGGTCATGGATCGGCCTTTTGGAGACTACGCCACCCTGGCCGATCTCGTCAAAGAGCACGAGTATCCGCACCATTCGAATATCGCGATGACTCGACGTATCGGTCATTTGCGTAAAAATCAGGTCACTTCGAGTGCGAAGTTCAAAGAGCTCGTAACACGATCATGAGCGGGTCTTCTTGAGAGCAGAACGTCTGGAGCAGACAGTGGTCGAAGCTGAGCCCGAGAAGACCGAGCGGCTGCGAAACTCCGCGCCTATTGGCGACGAGGCGGAGCGTTTCGGAGGTGGCGAGGAACGGACGCTTCTGTCGCGGGGTCGAGGCCGGAGCAGTGCAGCGAGCCCCTGGCCCTCGGGCAACAGAGCGGCAGGGCGCCGGTCAGCAGTGGTCGGCGTGCCGGTAGCTGTGCGGGAGGAGGTCGGCGACGGGCACTGTGCGCAGCCCTTCGGCGGTGTCGAGGATGACGCCGACCGTCGGGAAGTAGTCGAGCAGCGTCTGCCGGCATCGGCCGCAGGGTGGGATCACGTCGCGGCCGGTGTCGCCGACCGCGACCACGCTCTTCAGTTCGTGTGCGCCCTGCGCCGCCGCCGTACCGATGAGGACCAGCTCCGCGCAGGGTCCGCCGGTGAAGTGGTAGACGTTCAGGGCGGTGAAGAACCGGCCGTCGGCGGCGCGGCCGGCCGCCGCCACGGTGTGGTTCTCGCCGAGGTGGTGGGCGCGTACGACCTCCGTCGCCGCCCGCACCAGTTCGTGGTCGACTCTGTCGGTGTCGTTGCTCATCGTCGTACGCGCTCTCTCCTGTGTGCGTGCTCTCCGCCGTGTGCTTGATCGCGCGTCCGCGCTCGCCCAGGGCCCTTCCGGCGCGAGCTGCGCCAACGCCGAGGGCAGCTGCGGCGGTTGGAGCGGGTCGGGCAGCGATCCCAACTCCGTCCAGGGGACCCAGGCGTGCCCGAGGATGTTGACCTGCTCGTCGGGCATCAGGCCGTCGCGTCCGAGCGCGGGCCGCTCGGACGGGAAGCGGGCGAGGAAGAACCGCTCGGTGCCGACGTACCGCCGACCGTTCCAGCGCGAGTCGCGCGCCACCGGCACCGACCGCTCGCCCACGGCGTCGCCGTCCAGCCCGGTCTCCTCGACGAGTTCGCGCCGTGCCGCGGCCCACGGTGTCTCGTTCTTCTCGATGCCTCCGCCGGGCGGCTCCCACAGCCGCGAACCGTCGTACGGATCACGCCAGTTGAGCAGCAGGATGCGCTGCGCCGCGTCCAGGCAGATCACCCTCGCGGCGGGTCGACGTCGCCTCTTCATCACTCGAAGCTACCCGGCCGACGCGTCTCAACTACCGCGCCTCGGCGGCGAGTTCGCCGAGCAGCCGGGCGGAGGGGCCGACGTCGACGAGCCACTTGAGGTGGCTGCCCGCCAGGGTGCGCACCTCGAACGGGTTCTCGGGGGTCAGCGCGTCGGCCTCCCGGACGAACCGGTCCTGGAGCGCCGGCGGCAGGCTGGCGTCGTCGGCGAGACGCACGTACGTGCGCGGGATGCGTCCCCAGGTCGCCGCGTCCGCACGGTCCCCGGGGCCACCGACGTCGAGGTTCTCGTCGGGCTGGAAGGTGTTGAGGAAGGTCAGGAACTCCTCGTCGCTCCCGTCGGCGAAGAAGGCCGCACGGAACGCCGCGAGGGCCGCGGGGTCGGCGGTGCGGAAGTTGACGCGCAGCAGGCCGAGTTGGGCGGGATCGGCGGCCAGCGCCAGCATCAGTCCGCTGCTGTCCACCTCCGCCGTCTCCGGCTCTGCCTGGTAGTCGCCCACGCTCAGCTCCACCGGGCACCACGCGGAGACGTACACCAGGCGGTCGATGAGATCGGGGCGGGCGTTGGCGGCGGCGGTCACCGTGATGCCGCCGCGGCTGTGCGCCAGCAGGATCACCGGCCCGTTGCGCTTGGCGCGCTCCAGGACCCCGATCAGATGGGCCACGTTGTCGGCGAGCGTGACACCGCCGATCGCTCCGGGGGCGGCGGCCAGCCCCTCCGGGTCCTGCGGTGACTGGTAGGCGGCCGGGTACGTCGCCGCGAAGCCGTGGCCGGGCAGGTCAACGGCGACCGAACGGTGGCCGAGCAGCCCCAACTCGGCCTGCAGCGGGGCGAACGAGAAGGAGTTCGCGAACGCGCCGTGCACGAGTACGAAGGTCGGTTGCATCTGTGGGTACCGCTTCCCGGGCGCCCGTGGGGCACCCACCTGCCGACACGCGGCCGGTCAGGGCCCAAGCGTGTGTCCGTCGTTTCCGCGGCTCATTCAGTCAGCAACCAAGGGCGGCCACAACCGAATTGTTCCGGGCGGGCACCGGACTGCCGGACGCCCGTTCCGGGAGGGACGACGGCGGTCCCGGAGGCTCAGCCGGCCTCCGAGCGGCCCGCGCGCAACCGCTCCAGCGTCTCCGCCCAGTCGGTGTCGCCCGGCGAAGTCCGGTTGTACGGCAGCCTGGAGAGCAGCACCGCCATCCCGCAGGTGTTCGTCAGCGCGGAGAACACCAGCCCGCCGCCGACCGCCAGCGAGAGGTAACGCGCCCCCGGCAGCAGGAAGTCGAGCAGCAGCCCGAGGACCACGAGCGAGCCGGCGGCCAACCGGACCTGCCTGTCCATCGCCCACCCCGGACGCGCCGCCGCACCCTCCGACCGCACCAACTCCTCACCCGTACGCGCCCATTCGACCGTACCGCCCGTCAGGGAGACCGCCGTTATCCCGGCGGCGGCCAGCCGTCCGACCGCATCCGCCGATCGGGCGCCGGTCGCGCAGGCCACGACCAACGAGCCGGCCGTGGACTGGAGTTCACTCAGCGCGGGTACCGCGTCGTCGAGCCGGGCGAGGGGAACGCTGTACGAGCCGGGTATGTGCCCCGAGGCGTACTCGGCCGGCGTACGGACGTCGAGGACGGTCGTGTCCGCAGTGCTCGACGCCAGTTCGGCGACCGTGGTGGAGGTGCTCATGGCCGCAGCGTAGTTCGCGGCAAGTGCCAACGGCCCGGGCGAGCCACGCCGTTCACGCGACCGACATCAATGGCCTGGTCCTCGCAGCAGAACAGCCCCTACAAGTAGTACGCGCTGCAGGGCACTCCCGCGCCGGAACCGTCGCCGCCCGCCCTCCCTACCGGCCGGGAAATGCGGTACGGATTCCCGCTCAGGCCCCGCTAGCCTTCGCTGACCGCGCGCACGGAGCGCGACCCGCCGAGCCGAGAGAGCCAGTCGAGCATGCACGTCTCCGAAGTCCCGCGCGCGGTGGCCGCCGCCACGTCAATCGCCTCCTCCCTCGGCCTGCCGGTGGACCGATCGACCGTGCTCCAGAACTCCAACAAGCTCTCGCTGCGGCTGCTGCCCTGCGACGTCCTCGCGCGGGTGGCTCCGGCGGGGCAGCACGTCGCCGAGTTCGAAGTGGAGCTCGCCCAGCGGCTGGCCGACGCCCGCTGCCCGGTCGCAGCTCTCGATCCTCGGACGGAGCCCCGCGTCCATGAACTCGACGCTTACGTGGTCACGTTCTGGACGCACCACACGTCGTCGGCGGCCGGGGAGGAGTTGCCGCCCGCCGCGTACGCCGATGCGCTCGCCCGTCTGCACCGCGGGATGAAGCAGGTCGACACGGCCGCCCCGCGCTTCACCGACGGTGCCGCTCACGCGCAGCATCTCGTCGACCACCACGACCTCACGCCCGAACTGCCCCTCCACGACCGTCAGTTGCTCAGCGAGACGCTCCGTACGCTGCGCCGCAGATTCGATGCCTGCGGCGCGTCCGAACAGCTGATCCACGGCGAGCCGCACCCGGGGAACCTGCTCCTCACCGAGCACGGTCCGCTCTTCATCGACCTCGAAACCTGCTGCCGCGGCCCGATCGAGTTCGATCTGGCGCACGCGCCCGAGGAGGTCGCGAACCACTACCCCGGAGTCGACCGCGATCTGCTGCACGACTGCCGTCTGCTCGTCCTGGCGATGATCACCACCTGGCGGTGGGACCGCACCGACCAACTGCCGGACGGACGCCGCCTCGCGACCGAGTGGCTGGCACGCCTGCGCTCCCTCACCGGCCGGCAGGACTGACACAGCACGCCTCAACGGCGAGACACGGCCCGGCAGTTGAGTACGCGTACTCATGCGCGTCCACGCCCCTGTGCGTAGCCTCCTGCGACGGGGCGACAGTGAACGCCCCGACTCCCTGAGTGACCAACAGCACAACTGCGGGGTGTCGATGGCCTGTCACACCCCGCAACTAGACTGCGGGTTGGCTGTCATGGACCCGGCAGCCACGACCACGGGTGGGGGAACACACATGGCCGAGGACTGGAGCGCCGACCCAGGGGGCGGAACCGGAAACGGCGGCGCCGACCTGCACATCGGCGACGGGACACTGCCGTCGCTCAAGAAGCAACTCGACCGTCTGCTCACCGAGTTGGAGAGCAGGGGCGTCGCGGAGGGCATCCGCTCCAGCACTGTCGGGACGGGCTCGTACGGCGACTTCGCCGGAGCCCGCGAACTCGCCACCCACCAGGCCCGCGTGCACCAGAAGCTCCAGGCCTTCTCGCAGATCTTCGGCGAACAGATCGAAGCGCTCGGCATCGCCGCCCAGATCTCGGACAAGGGCTTCGAGAACGTCGAAGCCGACGCCGTACAGCGGCTGCGCGCCATCCAGCAGAACGCCTACGAGCACTACAAGGCGCCCAAGGACGCCCCCACCGCGGGCCAGGACGCCAAGGCCACGGACGCCGACGAGCAGGGCGCGTACTGACAGACCCCGCGCCGCCGCACGCCGCACGCTGTACACGCAGCGCACCACCGCCGCGTACCCGGCACACCACACACGCGGACAACGCCGACCTGCCACCGCCGACACAACAGGGAGAACGCCCCCATGGCCCCGGGCACCTTCGACGACCGGACGCACGAACAACTCGCCGCCATGCTCGCCAACGGCGCACCGGCCAAGGTGAGTTCACACGCGCAGCTCCTCCAGGACGCGTCCCGGCTCATCGCCGAGATCTCCGTCCATGTGCGCGCGGCCGTCGACAAGGCCGACTGGAGCGGCGAGTCCGCCACCGCGTACCGCGCCTGGGCGAAGCACTTCGCCCAGGAGGGCGGCCAACTCAGCACCTACGCCAACACCGTCGGCGGCGCCCTCCAACGCGCCGGCCAGGCCCTCACCGACGCCCAGGCCGCCATGCCCCGGCCCGCCGCCGATGCCGCCCTCAAGGGCGAGCAGAACGCACCGGTCGGCGACGACCCCGCCACCAGCCGCGAAAAGGCCCGCCAAGAGGCCATCCGCACCCTCGAACGCCTCGACTCCTACTACTCCGTCACCACCACCGACCTCCGCACCGCCCAAGAACCCAACTTCCGCCCCCCACAGCCACCAGGCATGCGGCAGCTCCTGCCAGAGCAGGACCACACTCCGGGGACGCCGCCGACGGCGGGCGGGCTGGGATCGACAGAGCGTCACGCAACCGGGGAGCAACACTCGGGGACGCCGCAGTCCTCCGCCGCTCGTACTTATCTGGACTCGGTCGCCGCACCCTCCACACCAGAGGTACGTACGCCTTCCGGCGCAGGCGGCGCTCCGCCGCCTTCCCACTCCACAGCACCGAACCCACCGGTTCCGGCACCGATCGGCATCGGCCCTGCGAGCACACCGCCTACGACCGCACGCAGCAGCAACCCAGCAGTCACCGCCACGCCCCGTGGAACAGAGTCAAGAGGCTCCACCTCACCCGGCTCAGCTCAGACACGCGTCCCGTCCACGGGGCCGGTGGCGAGCGGATCGCCCTACGCCAAAGGCGGCTCGCCTGTTCCCCATCCAGGTGTCCACGGCGGTCGTCAGCTCCCCGGCGTGCCGGGGAGGTCCCTGCCACCGGGAACCGTCATATCGGCAGGCACGCCGGCTGGTGGAGGGTCAATGACCGGCACAGGCAGGTACGTGCCTCCCGGCGGCGCCACGGGTGTCGCGCCGAACCCTGGCCAGGTGTCCGGCCACAGGCCCGTCGCCGAGCCCGCAGCCAGGAACCATCCGCAGCGCACCACCGGCAACGTCGTCAAACCAGCGACGACCGGCATCGTCAACGGGCCGCCGGCACCACAGAGCACGGCATCAACGACTCCCCGCGAGAAGAGGAACGAGCGAGGTACGCACCGACCGGGCCTCGCCACGGACAAGTTCGAGCTGTCGGAAGAGCACCGTCGTCGCATCGTCCCCCCAGTCATCGGATAGCGACCACTCGCCCGCACCGCGCCCAGGAGAACACGAACATGCCCCACGCCCCCCGCACCCGTAAAGCCGCCCAGCGAGCTGTCGCCGCGCTGGTCCTCGCGGTCCCCGCCACGATCCTGAGCCCGTCGTCCGCAACTGCCGCGCCGAGCACAGACGCCCAATGGCACCTGGACGCGATGAAGGCAGAGCAGATGTGGCAGGTCTCCGAGGGCGAAGGCGTCACGGTCGCTGTCATCGACTCCGACATCGACCGCTCTCTGCCAGAACTGAAGGGACAGGTGCTTCCCACTCGGAACTTCAGCCAGGAACGCGACACGACGAAGGCCGCGAAAGAGCACGGGACGTCGATGGCAGCCCTGATCGCCGGAACGGGGGCGGGCTCCGGCATCAAGGGCCTGGCTCCCAAAAGCAAGATCCTCCCTATCGTGCTCCACGAGAGCGACCTGAGTTTCGCGCAGCTGAAGCGTCTCCCGAGAGCAATCGACTACGCAGTCAGCAGCGGAGCCAAGATCATCAACATGTCGTTCGGGACAGCGATATGGGAGGACGTTCCGCGTCAGACCCAGAACGCGATTCATCGCGCCCAGAAGGCAGGCGTACTGGTCTTCGCCAGCTCGGGCAACGACGGACACCAGTCGAACTCCAAGCACTACCCAGCAGCGATCCCCGGAGTCATCGCCGTCGGAGCCACCGACAGGCAGGCGAAGCCGGCGAAGTTCTCCTCGAACGGTCCACACCTCGCTCTGGCCGCGCCTGGGGCGGGCGTCGTGAGCCGGTGCGAGAAGAACACCACCACGTGCCCCGGCAACGGCACCAGTGCCGCCACCGCTCTGGTGTCCGCATCCGCCGCTCTGATCTGGGCCAAGTACCCGGAGTGGACCAACAACCAGGTCCTTCGCGCCCTGATCCAGACCGCCGGACGTCCCGGCGCCACCGCGGACGACCCGCCCAACACCCGTATCGGCTACGGCACCGTACGCCCCCGCCTGGTCCTCGAAGGCAAGGCCGACCCCGGCGACCCCGACAAGCACCCCACCTTCTCCAAGTACTACGCCGAACTGGCCGCCAAATCCCCACAGCCGGAGGCCAGTTCGCAGCTCGACTCCCCCAACTCCGAACCCTCCGCGGGGTCCGAGGCGGGCGCCGACACGGGTGCTGACACCGCCACCGGAAACAGCGGCGACGACTCGAACAGCACTCCCCTGCTGATCGGTGGCGGCCTGGCCGCCGCCGCACTTCTCGCCGGGGGCGGCGTCTACCTCCACACCCGGCGCAGGAGCCACGGCACCCGTCTCTGAACGCACGATCGGCCCCACCCGGGACCGGCGAAACACCACGCCCCGTCAACATCAGCACACGGAGCATTTGATGACCACGTTCCAGGAAGAGTGGGCCCAGCTGAAGGCGGATGCCGCCCGCACCAAACTGGCCTCGGCCAACGGCTCGAATGACGCTTCGGACGCGTCCGGCCAGATGAAATCCGACAGGGCCGCCTGGCGGCAGGCGGCGAAATCGGTCGGCGGGCTTCCCTCCAACACAGCCAAGCCGCTCGCCTCGCTCGAAAAGGACCAGTCAGGTTTCAGCGGCGGCAGCGGGACGCCGGAAACCGAGTCCGGTGCGGCGCAACGAGCGCTCTTCCGCTCCTGGAAGACGTACATGACGCAGGTCAACAAACGCTGCACCACGCTCGAAAGCGCGCTGGACAAGGCGGGGAGCGACCAGTCCGGGAACGAGCAGGACGTCCGGGACTCGTTCACCTCCCTGTCCCGGCGCTACAAGGACACCCCGGAACTCGGCGGTCAGAAGCAGGGGAAGTAACCGCAGACCATGGACTACAAAACCCTCTCGGCGCTACGTCCCGCCGACTTCTCCGACGCAGCGAACTCGTACCGCTCTGCGAGCAACGTCGCCCAGGTGAACCGCGAACGCATCGAACGCGACATCTCCGCGAAACTCAGAACCAAGGTGGAGGGCAAGGCAGCCACCGCCGCGCAGGCCCAACTCACCGCCCTCGGCAAGAACTTCCACTACATCCAGGTCGAATGCGGCCTCATCAGCACCTCGCTGCACGCACTGAGCACAGAGCTGACCACCGCCAAGAAGAAACTGACAACGGCGGTCTCCGAGGCACACGCGGAGAAGTTCACCGTCAACGCTGACGGCTCGGTCACCTACCCGGCAGCCGGCGAAAAGGTCGACGGCAAGGTTCCTGCGGGCGGCACGGCCCGTGGCCGCAGCTCCGCGAACAGTTCGGGCGGACCGATCGACCCCGGCGGCCAGACCAACGACGTCGCCAAGTCGCTGGAACGACAGGCCGCCCGCCTCGATCCCAACCCCCACAGCGGACCCGCGCAGGAGTACGCCAACCGCATCGCCAACGCCGTCAAGGAAGCAACCGAAGCCGACAACCGCTGGGCCCCAAAGCTCCGAAAACTCCTCGCAGACGACGACCTCACCGTCTCCAACAGGGACTGGGTGGACACGAAGAAAGACAGAGGAGGCGTCACCAAAGCCGCCGCTCCTTATCTCGAACAGCTCAAGAATCCACCCAAAGACGGAAGCCCGAGCGAAAACTCCGCATGGTGGAAAAACCTGACACCGCAAGAACGGGACTCCTATATAAGCCTCATGCCGGCCACGATAGGCGCAATGGACGGCCTTCCTGCCGTGACCCGAGACGAGTCCAACAGAGTCGTCCTCGAACAGAAACGTGGACAGTATCAGCTGGAGCTGTCCAGCATTCCACCCGAACCCAAACAAATCATACCTGCCCACAAGGACCCTGTAACGGGAATATGGACGGGGAACCTGCGAAACCCGGAATGGTTCGAGTGGCGCAAAGATCATGCTGACAGAAAAGCGGAACTCGAGTCAGCGCTCGGTGGAATGAAGAGAATCCAACAAAGATTCGACGACACAGGAAAGGATGACCTCCCCGAAGCATACCTACTTGGCTTCGACACCAAGGGCGAAGGCCACGGAAAAGTAATTCTTGCGAATGGAAATCCGGACAAGGCAGACCACACGGCAGTATACGTACCCGGCACAGGAAGCAGCCTAGGAGGAATAGGCGGCGACATCGATCGAGCAAGCGAACTGTGGCGCGAGAGCAACTCAATCAAGCCCAAGGACCAAGTATCTGTCATCACCTGGCTCGACTACGACGCCCCACAGTCAGCAATCCCAGTCGCCGACGGCCCTCTCGTCCCTGAAGCCCGAGACGGCTCGTACGCAATTAAGGGAGGACCCATTCTTGACGAATTCCTCAAAGGCGCCAAGGTCGCGCACAGCAATGAATCAGAAGGATCTGGACACACCACTGTGGTCGGGCATAGCTATGGAAGCACTGTGGTCGCAGAGGCAGCGAAAAATGGTGCGCGACCTGACGACGTAATCGTCGCTGGAAGTCCGGGGATGCAGGCCAAACATCACACCGACTTGGGCATTAAAGACGACCACATGTGGGCAATGGTTGCGGAGGGCGATATAGTTCCAAGCGTGGGGCGACTAAGCGCCCTCCAAGAAGGCGGGATCGTCCCATCCGACACACAGTTCGGATCAGCAAACATGGCAACTGACACTATCGGACACAGCGATTACTGGAAGCGAAGAGAAGACGGCCAGGCTTCCCTCAGCCTCCAGAACCAGGCACGAGTAATTGTGGGAGAGTATGAAGAGGTCGAAATCAATCAAAAGTGAATCAACGCGCAAGAGATTCACCCCTCACACCACTCTCTCTTCGTGCCTAATTGCACTATTCACACTAGGAGGCTGCTCTTCTGTGGATACCGTCGAGGACAAACTAGGATACACCCCAGATGTACGTAACTCCGCAGAAGAAAGAGGGCACGTCAATGAAATTTCGAGCAAGGTACGGGACTGGATGGCACTTTCCGGTGAAACTTCCGGTGGAGACGCCGCTGTAAATACATGCCACAGCGTGGACGACCAGCGAGAAAAATACTACCTAATCCGCCACGTTTGGTCTATCTACGATGTACGCGAAGGGAGTTACTCGGACGCGATGGACAACATCCGTCAACGGCTCCCCGAAGACGGATGGAATGTGACCAAGGACGAGCCGACGAATTCGCGCGCTCGCAACCCGCAGATAGTTGCAGTGCACGAGAAATCGAAACACACGATCGTAATCGAGTGGGCGCAACGTAAAAACGATCCCAAGAATGAGCTCATCAAGGTCAACGTCGATTCACGCTGCATGCAGGGAACTAGCGGTGACGATCTCGGCAGATCCTGACTTAAGCGTTCCACCGCACTCGGGATCGTTGGACAGCAGGCGCCCCGACGAACCTGCGTGAGCTGCCCAGTGCGTGGCACCGAAATGTTTCTCGGCCGGAGAGGAGGTGCGTCCATGAGGTCCACAGTCAGCGCAACGTATTCCAGTTGCCCGAACACTGAGACCGGGAGGGTTTCACCTCGGTTGGCGAACCGCACGCTTTCCGTTGTCATCGTTAGCTCCCTTCTCTTCATTGCAGGGTGCGCGGTGCAGAACGTTGACGATGAACTCGGCTACAAGCCGAAAATCCGCTCTCCACTGAGTGTCAACAGCGAAGTTGGCTCGCTATCGGATCAACTTGCCAAGTGGATGAAGATTGAAGGCGAAGCGACCGAAGAGGGCGCGTCTGAAACACCGTGCGAGGTCGATGGATCAAACGACCAACACTTCTATTCACGCCACTTCTGGTCAATCTACAACCTCACCAAGGGAACACTCGGCGGGGCCATGAATGAATTGCGCGACAGGTTTCAGGGACCTGAATGGGAGCTCACCAAAGACGGTCGGGATGGGAGTAAGGCAAATTCTCCGGAGCTGCGTGCCACCCACCGGAGTACGGGCCACACAGTGTTCGCGGTCTGGCGATCGAACAGAAGCGGCGGGAACGTTGACCTGATCAATTTCATCGTTGAGTCACGATGCTACGAGGCGCCCAGGCCCAAGTGACTCCAGTACCTCAACCGTAGTGTCTCCGGTGCGTAACCACATATTGGACGACGTTGTCGTGGCTGGCAGCGTGATGAGCTCGTGTGGCCCGTAATACGACAGACACAGAGTCCGTCCACATGTAGCCCGGTGACCAACGACGACAATGAAGCGTATGCAACGAGGTAGCCAGGCTCAAGGAAGCGGAGGCAACGGAGGTCTGGTCAACTTCATCGCTGAAACTCGAACCTGCAATACCCCCGCCACTGCTAAGAAGCTACGGGACAACGAGAATTCGGGCAAAATGCTTTGACAGCTGAGGGAGCGCAAGGCGGGGCGATCCACCCAGCTTGCTTACCGAGCGGACACCGCTATGCAGTGGACCGAAGTAGTTGTGTTCGGCTGTGTTGGGGTGGCGGCTGGAGTGGCTGCCCACGTGGTGGCGTGGTGGGCAGCCGGCTGGTGTGGTGCGTGGGTGGGTGAGGAGAGGCGTGGGTCAGGTGGTGAGTTCGAACCAGGTGACTTTGCCGGAGGAGTCGGAGTCGAGGGAGTAGCGGCCCCAGTTGTGGGACAGGTGCTGGACGAGGTAGAGACCGCGGCCGAAGGGGTCGGTGGTGGTGAGGGGAAGAGGTTCGGGCAGTTCGGGGTGGCTGTCCCAGACGCTGATGCGGACGATGCCCTCGCGTGCGCGGGCGCGTACGTAGACGGGGCTGTCGGCGTGCTTGACGGCGTTTCCGACGAGTTCGCTGGTGAGCAACTCGGCGGTCTCGACGGCTTGTTGGGACACGTCGTAGGTCAGCAGAGCGACGCGGACGGAGTGGCGGATGATGCGTACCGCGCGGGGGTTGTTGGTGAGTTGAATGCTGCACTCCCACGTGTCGGGCGGGTTGGCGGTGGGAGGTGCGTTGACAGATGGAGTGAAGGGGTCGGCGGGGGTCGCGGACGGGGCAGTGGACACAGTTCTCCCAAGGTCGGGGTGGGGAAGTTGAGTTGGTGTCACGGTCCGGGCGGTGGCAATGCCGTACTGCCGCGCGCAGGCAGCACGGTGCACTTCCGACCCTGAGGGGACACAGTGATCGATGCACTACCGACAGTAGGGGACTTAGTCTCACTCAATCAACCCCGTTAGGTACATTCATGTACCCACATAGGATCTGTCGTGCGCGCCCAGACGAAGGGGAATCGATGCCGCCCAGGACCACGACGACAGCACGCCAGCGTCGGCTGGGCTACGAGCTGCGGAAGCTACGTCAACGTGCCGGGCTCAGCGCCACCGAGGCCGGCAAGCAGCTTGGCCTCGACCAATCACGGATCAGCAACATCGAGGCAGCTCGATTCGGGATCAGCGCCGACCGCGTTCGCACTTTCGCCTACAACTACGGCTGTGCGGACAGTAGTTACATTGATGCGCTCGCTGCCATGACCACGTCGCGCAGGAAGGACTGGTGGGACGAGTACGCCAGCACACTTCCCAGCGGCCTCCTTGATCTGGCGGAGACCGAGCATCACGCCAGTGCCATAGAAACGGCACAGACAACGCATCTGCCCGGGCTGCTGCAGACTGTGGACTACGCACGCTCCGTCTTCCGCCAGTCCATCCCGAGCCTGCCTCCTCCACAGGTCGAGTTCCGGGTCTCGCACAGAATCAAGCGGCAGGACCTGCTCTACCGGGACGCTCCTGTCCCCTACAGAGCCGTAATCCATGAGGCCGCGTTGCGGATGCAGTTCGGTGGAGCAGCCGTGACACGCGAGCAACTCGCGCACATCCTCGACATGAGTGAGCGCGAGCACATCACGATTCTGGTCATCCCGTTCACCGCTGGCGCGTTCCCGGGCGCCGGTCAGAGTGTCCTCTACGCCCACGGACCGGTTCCGCAGCTCGACACCGTTCAACTCGACTCCGAGCACGGATCGTTGTTCCTAGAAGCTGAGGGGCAGCTCGAGAAGTACCGTACGTTCATGCGGGAGTTCGAGTCGGTGGCAGTCGACGATCACGCCTCGCGCAGCATCATCCGGCACGTCATGGAAAGCCTTTGAGGAGTCCACGATGAGCAACGTCAACTGGCAGAAGTCGACCTACAGCAGCGAAGGCAACAACTGCGTGGAACTGGGGCGTTCACACGCTTCAGACGTAGTTCAGGTCCGGGAATCCGAGGAACCCGGAACGGTGCTGCACAGCTCTCCGGCGCGGATCGCCGACCTGCTGGCAGCCGTGAAGTGCGGACGCCTGAAACCATAGAGCAACGGGGGCGGCCAACCGGAGTTGCCGCCCCCGTTGCTCGTGTGAGGTCGCTCAGTCGGCGCGTTGGAAGGAGATCTCGACGCGGCGGTTCTGGGCTCGGCCGTCCTCCGTGGAGTTGTCAGCGATGGGGAAGTCCTCGCTGTAGCCACGGATGTTGAACTTGAGCGAGGAGTCCTTGAGGGACTTCACCAGCACCTTGTGCACGGCTTCGGCGCGTTCCTGCGACAGCCTCTTGCCGTTCTCGTACGAGCCGAGGTTGTCGGTGAATCCGTAGACGCTGACCTCGCTGGCCTTCTGCTTGTTGATCTCGGCCGCGATGTCGGCGATGCGGGCGTTCGCCTTCTTGTTGAGCTTGGAGCTGTTCTTTCCGAAGAGAACTTCCGCCTGGAGCGTGAACTTGGTCTGCTCGTTGGTCTCTTCGCGACGCTCCTCGGCGACTCCGCTCCCGGACTCGTCCTCGTCGTCGTCCTCGGTCGGCGGCGGAGTGGTGCTGTCCTCGGGGCTCGGGGTGTCGCTGGGAGTGGGAGTGGGCGACGGGGTCGGATTGCCTCCGCCCACTCCACCGCCCTCCTCAACGACCTGCACGATGTCGATGACTCGAGCCTTGTCGAGAGTGGCACCGTCACGCATCATCAGCTTGGGTGAGTTGGCGTCGATCTCGACTGGAGGCTTGTCGTTGGCCGGGCCGTAGGGGCTGTCCTCGGCGGCTGCGCTGGGCGCTCCATTGAGTGTCAGAACCATGGCCGAAGCGGTCGCCACCGCGGCACCGGCTGACAGGCGGGCTATCCGTCGCTCCACCACTGGTGTCACCCCTCCGAAAGCTTGATGGTTGCCGGAGTCATCGAAGGAAGCTGGAACTGAACTTCCTTGACGTCCTTGGACGGTGCCGGGAACTGCGCGTGTATCGCACGGCTCTCCTTGGCCTTGATACCGGTCAGTCCCGTTGTGCAGAGGCATTCGCCGTCGGTGTCTCGAAGAATCATGTAGCGCTTCTTGTTCTTCGTGTCGACCAGAGTGGCACCGGAGATCGACGACTTGGAACGAACGGAAGTCTCGGCAGAGGACCACACGTTGTAACTGAAGGTTTTCGAACCGTCGTTGGTCAGCGTGCCCGTTACTGTGACGAAACCACCTTCATCACGAACCGCCGAGTGCAGCTTGACGCTCATGTCGTTGCTGCCCTTGAGTTCGCCGATCACCTTGCTTGTGTCGACCTCGTTGGCCGGCCCATCGCCCGCATCATCGCCCTTACCACCGTCGGTCTGGGAGGAGTCCTTGCCGTCGTCGGACGACGAGTCATCACTTCCCCCACCACAGGCAGTCAAGCTGAACGCCATCGCGCTGCTCACCAGGGCAATGGACACCACGCGCCAGTGCCTACTCACACGGCTCCTCGCCATCTCCGTACTCTCCTCACAGGCCGTGGTCAGTCGACCAATCGCACATCAAAAATCAGGCCCGGATCCGGTATCGGATCCGGGTCTTCGGGGTCAATCTCGATTACATCGCCGTCGCAGTCGAGTTCAATCAGGTCACCGTCGCCATCAGGCTCAACAGCCAGTTCGCACCTGGGTTCCAGAACTGCGGTTGCTTTGGCAGTCGATCGCACGGAATCTGTGCCCGGGATCACCGAACTCCCCACGGATCCCGTAGTCCTGACGGTCACCGAGAAGCCTTTGCGCGGCAGGCCGGTCCGGGCACAGGACTCGGACTGGGCATTGTTCTTCGAAGCGAAGCTCTCAGCTTTGGCGCATGACGGGCCGTTCGGGAAAAGCAGCCCTTGCAGGAGTTCCTCCCACTCCTCCAGGTCTTCGATGTCGTCGATGAGGTCGTCGGCGATCTGCTCGCGCGCTTCATTGGCCGCCGCAAGTGCCGCAGCATCGGCGGCTCCCTGCGCATCACCACGATTGACCACGGCCTGCCCGACGGCGAAGTAGGCAAATGCCAAGAACAACAGGGCGGCTACTACCATGATGTACACGGGAACCGCCTGACCGGAATCGCCTTCAGAAGGAGCTACTCGGCTCCACCTGTGACCTTCTCGATCTGGTCGGTGATCGCGTTCGAGATGGCCGTACCAAAGTCGGTGGTCAACAGTACGAGAATGATCGCGGCGACTACGGCGAGGATGCCTAGGTATTCGATGGCCGTCTGGCCTCGGTCCTTTAGCTCGTATCGCTGCCGAAGGTCTCGCATGCTGGTCTACCTCTCCGGGCTGAGCGGATGGCGATGCCTGAACCGCCGAAGTGCTGTCGTGATCGGACGCCCGTCGACCGATCGCGTTGCCGACACGAGGAATATACGCCTCGTCGCCTTCGCCCGGGTTGCGGCCCGGTTGCCAATTACCGTGCGTACGGGGCGAGTTGCCGGGTTCAGCCATATTCGACCGTTCCCTTCGGCGACTCCTCGTTCTTGCACCTGTAGTGGTTCTGCACGGTCGGGCGTGCGTTGAAACCGGTGGAGCGGAGGGAACTGAAGGGTACGACGTGGTTGTGGAGCGCCATCACCGTTCCTCCTCGCTGCTCGGTCCCGCCGGCCGAGGCGCCGCCCCTCCGGGGTGCCTGCCGCCCGTATCCGCAGGTGCGGACGGTGTTTCGGGCTGCGAGTCGGACGGTTGTCGGGCGTTCGGTGCGGCCCGGCGGCGGTTGCGCCTCAGTTCTCCAGAGAGTGACTGTGCCACAACGGCTTGCGCATACGAAACGTCCTCAGGGCTACGTTCTGGACACGAGTGCGGGTGCCGACGGGTTCAGGACTCCAGGCTGTTGACGGAGAGGCCAACGCGCGTGGCCGGTGCGACGTTTGAGGCTCCGGACGCCTCGGCGGTGGCGCCCCTGGTGTCGCGTACGGCCCGTACGGCGGCGACGAGTTCGTCGTCGGTGAAGCAGCCGTGGACGAGGTAGCCGAGTGCGCCGAGGCAGAGGGCCTGGCGGGTGATCTCGCTGTCCCGGTCGTAGGTGAGCAGCAGCACGGGGGCGAGGGAGACCAGTCGGCGCAGCGCGGCGACGCCGTCTCCGCTGGGGGTGTGCACGTCCAGGAGTACGACGTCGGGGGCGTACAACTGGGCGGCGTCGCAAGCCTGTTCGGCGTCCACCGTTTCCGCGACGACGGTGACGTCCGGCGGCACGTGGAGGGCGGCGACGATACCGGCGCGCTCCGCCGGGTTCTCGTCGGCGAGCACGACCCGGCACTGCGGACGCTGCGCGGAGGCCTCCGCGGTCACCGGCGGACGCGGCGGCGACGCGGCGGGGGCGCGGTCCGCGGGGCAGTCGACACGGGCGGCGACGGAACGGCCGGAACTGCTCGCTCCCGCCAACGGACGCGCCGGGGCCGGGCTGGAGCTCTGCTCCGCGCTGCACGTCTCGGAGGCGTGCGAGGAGCTGTGCTGGGAGTGGTGGTCCACGCGGCCGGACGCCGAGTGCGGCCAGAGTGAGGGGCCGACGGCGGAAGTCTCCGCGCGCTCGGGCCATGAGCCCTGTGACCTGTGGTCGGACATCGCGCGTATCCCTTCGGCGGTGGCGTGCCCCGGACGCGTACTACCCGACGGTACCTGCCGATGCGGGCGGTGGCGCGGCCCGTCCACCGCCCGAGTGCACGGCGAACGACGCTCGTTGGCTGGGTGGGTACCCGGTTCGGGCGGTGCCTACGCGCCCCTTTCGCGCCCCGGGGCGCGGAGGTGCGCAGGTCGCGGCGCCCGTGACGGTGTCGCACGCCGTTTGCGCCGCGGGTACGGGCTGGTGCGTGGAAGACGCGACACGCGCGGGAGGGAGTCGCGCACGCCACAAGTCGCGTACGCCACAGGGCGGTTGAGGCCGAGCCACGGGCGATGCGCGGCGGGGAGCGGGTGGCGGGTTGGGTGTGCGCCGTGCGGTCAGTCGCCGGTGATGCGGTTGAAGTCGGTGTCGGTGCCGAGGAAGAGGCCCGCGACGAGGAGGATCAGCGTCGCCGGCACCATCACAGTGGTGATGACCAGAGTGGCCTTGGGGACGGTCTTGGCGGCGCGTCGGCGGGCGTTCTGGGCGTCGGTGCGGCGCATGTCGGTGGCGAGCGCTATCAGGGTGTCGACGATCGGGGCGCCGAGGTCCTCGCCCTGTTGGAGGGCGGTGACGAACATCGCGACCTGCTCGGAGTCGTTGCGGCGGCGCAGGTCCTCGAACGCCTGGCGCCGGCTCACTCCCATGTCCATCTGCCGCAGGGTGATGCGGAGTTCGTCGGCCCACGGGCCCTCGTAGCGGGCGGAGACGCGGTCCAGCGCCTGGCGGAAGCCGAGGCCGGCGGAGACGACGACGGCGAGGACGTCGAGGAAGTCCGGGAGGGTGCGTTCGATCTCGTCCTTGCGGATCCGGATCGAGGCGGCGATGCCCACCTCGACCCAGAAGAGCCCGAAGGCGACCATGAGGACGGCGAAGAGGTAGTTGCCCGCGCTGAGCATGACGAGGGCGCCGAAGAGGCCCAGTCCGCCGTAGACGGCACGGCGGGCGGCGTAGCGGTCGACGGTGAGGCCGCCGGGGTTGCCGGCGAAGTCGATGCGGCGGCGCACCCTGTCGACGCGCTTCTCCCCCATCAGACGCAGCACCAGCGGCGCCCAGCGCATTCCCAGGCGGTCGACGGCGGAGCCCACCGGGGTCGTACGGGTGGCGCCCACCTCCAGGGCGATCTGGAGGTCGGCGGGCAGCTTGGTCTGGGAACGGTAGAGCCGGTAGCCGTACACGAGTCCGGCGGCGCACAGGGTGGCGGTGAGGGCGAGCAGCAGCGCCATGGCGGGCGAAGTCCCTCCCTTCGGGGGCGAGTTGGCCGCCACGGCTGGTCCGGGCGGGCTTCCTGCGTATATGAGCTGGGGTGGTGCGTGAACCGGGGTGGTGCGTGAGCCGAGGTCTTGGGTGGGTGTGTTGTGCGTGGGTGTGTGGTGCGTGAGCGGGGGCCGGGCGGGGCGGGTCAGACGTCGATTCTGGACATGCGGCGGATGACGAAGAAGCCCAGCGCGTAGAGCGCGAAGGCGGTGACGACGGCGGCCTGCCCCAGGAACGTTCCGGTGAGCCGGTCCAGTGTGCCGGGGCCGGTGCGGTCCATCATCAGCAGGACGCCGAAGCCGATGAGCGGTACGGAGTAGGCGGTCATGTTGACCTGGGAGAGCTGGGTGCGGACCTCGCGGCGGGTCTCCTTGCGCTGCTCCAGGGTGGTGGTGAGGTTCCGCAGGGAGTCGACGACCTGGCCGCCGGCGCGACTGGAGAGCACCAACGTGGTGACGAGGACGACGAGTTCGCGCGAGGGCAGACGTTCGGCGAGCTCGCCGAGGGCGTCGTCGACGGAGTGGCCGAGGGCCAACTTGTCGGCGATCTTGGCCAGTTCCTCGCCCGCGGGGGCGTCCATCTCCTCCGCCGCCATGGTGATGGCGGTGCGCAGCGCCAGGCCCGCCTGGGTGCCGTTTGCCAACAGTCGAGCCAGTTCGGGGAGTTGGTTGATGAAGCGGTCGATGCGCTTCTGCCGCTGCCAGTTGAGGAAGGCGAACGCCGCCCAGATGCCGAGGAGTCCGGCTATCGGGCCGAAGAAGGCGGCCAGCACCGATCCGGCGATCAGCCACAGTCCGACGACCGCGGTGGCGACGTAGACGGTGAACTCGCCCACGGTGAGGTCGAGTCCGGTGGCGGCGAGCCGCAGATCGAGCTTGCGCCCGTATCCGGAGGAGCGCAGCCGTCGGTCGAGTGCGGCGAAGCGTCGGCCCTCGGCGGCGGCCGGCGAACCCGGCCTGCGGTCGTCGAACCGCGCGATGAGGTCCCGCTGCTGGGCGCGGCCGGAGAGGTAGAGCCGGCCGCCGATGAGCGCCAGCGCCAGGGTGAGCAGCGCCGCGCCCAGGACCAGCGTGGTGAGGTTGTCGCGGACCGCCCCGGCGGCGGACGGGAGCACGGCGGCGGTCGCGGCGTCCGCGGCGGACGCCGCGTACGGGAGCACCGCGTCCGCGGCGGCAGGGGCGTCCGTGCCGGCGGTGGCGGTGGCGCCGGTGACGGGGACGAGGGCGGTGAGGAGTGCGGTGGTCACGGTGTCGGTCGGCTCCTACTTGGCTTCGCGGGTGGCGAGTTGGAGCTCGGAGTCGGCGACCCCGAAGACGGGCGGGAGGGCCTCGCCGGCGAGATAGAGGCGTTCGGCGACCCTGCGCGGTACCGCGTACTGCTCGAAGCGGCCCCGCACGGAGCGGTCGCCGGTCGCGGGGAGGCTGCGGAAGCGGCAGACGGAGGTGAGGCGGTAGTCCTCGCGGCCGGCGGAGTCCAGCAGGGCGACCTCGGTGACGCGTCGGACGCCGTCCGGGTGGCGGGTGAGCTGGACGATCACGTCGACGGCGCTGTTGATCTGGTCGCGCAGCGCCTCGAACGGGATCTTCACCTCGGACATCGAGGCCAGGGTCTGAAGGCGCATCAGCGCGTCCTCGGCGCTGTTGGCGTGCACGGTGGCCAGCGAGCCGTCGTGGCCGGTGGACATGGCCTGGAGCATGTCCAGCGTCTCCCCGCCGCGCACCTCGCCGACGATGATCCGGTCGGGGCGCATGCGCAGGGAGTTGCGGACGAGGTCGCGAATGGTGATCTGGCCCTTGCCCTCCACGTTCGGCGGGCGCGATTCGAGGCTGATCACGTGCGGCTGCTGGAGCTGGAGCTCGGCGGCGTCCTCGACGGTGATGATGCGTTCGCCCTCGGGGACGAGTCCGGAGAGGGCGTTGAGCAGGGTCGTCTTGCCGGAGCCGGTGGCGCCGGAGACGATGACGTTGAAGCGGGCGCGGACCAGCGCGCCGAGGAAGAGCATCGTCGCCTCGTCCAGGCTGCCCAGCTCGATCAGCTCGGCGAGCCGGTAGGACTTGGGGAAGCGCCGGATGGTGAGCGTGGGCCCGGTGAGGGCGAGCGGCGGGATGATGACGTTGACGCGCTCGCCGCTGGGGAGGCGGGCGTCGACCATCGGGTTGGACTCGTCCACCCGTCGGTTGACGGTCGAGACGATCCGCTCGATGGTCTGCATCAGCTGCTCGTCGGAGGCGAAACGCAGCGGCAACTGCTCGACGCGGCCCGCCCGTTCGACGT
Source organism: Streptomyces sp. XM4193 (assembly GCF_023072595.1). GTDB lineage: Bacteria > Actinomycetota > Actinomycetes > Streptomycetales > Streptomycetaceae > Streptomyces. The sequence goes on along the minus strand of NZ_JALLGK010000001.1, from coordinate 1,641,204 downwards.
AGATGTGGTTCGGCCCGTTGACCATGATCTCGGTGATCGAGGAGTCTTCCAGCAGCGGTTCGAGGATGCCGAGGCCGAGGGCCTCGTCGACGACGCGACGGATGAGCATCGCGCGCTCGTGCGTGGACAGGACCGGGCCCTCGCGGCTGACGATGTGGCCGAGCACGCGCTCCAGCCGGTCCCGACGGTCCGCCGCGGCCAGCGAGGACATCTCGGCGAGGTCGATCTCCTCCAGCAGCTTGGCGCGGAAGACCGCGACGAGTTGGTTCTCGTCGTGGGCGGTGGAGGCGGCCTCGGGGGCGGTGAGGCGGGCCTTCAGGCTCATGGTCTCTCCCGGTGGGCGGCTGGGCGGCGGGCTGGACGGCGTTGGTGGTGCGCGGCCAGTGGTCGGTCGGGTCCGGCGGAGGGGCCGGGGTCGGTGGTCGGTGGTCGGTGGTCGGTCGGGCGTGGGCGGCGGGGGTCGGGGCGGGTCAGTCGTCGGCTCTGGGCATGGTCGAGGAGCGTTGCACGGAGCCGAGGTCGACTCCCGGGATGACGGAGGGGATTCGCAGCGTGGCGGTGACGGTGACCTCGCCCTCGGGAGTGTCCTGGGCGAAGGCGGCACCGTCGGCGAGCCAGCCGCTGATCGCCTCGCGTCCGGCCGCCGCCGGGCTCCCGCCGGCGTCCTGGGAGGCGGTACGGGCGGCGGCACGCGCCGCGGTGCCGGACTGGGCCGCGGTGTAGGCGACCAGGCCGAGTTGGACCCCGGCGAGGGCGATGAGCAGCAGCAGCGGCAGGAAGCCGATGAACTCGATGGCCGCCTGCCCCCGGTCGCCGCCCCGACGGCGCGTACGGGCGGACGGGCGCGTGCGGGCGGACGGGCGCGTGCGGGCCCACGGGCGTGGGCTGGTGCGCGGGACCGGGCTCGTACGGGCCGAGGGGCGCGGGCCGGGCCGGACGGCGCGGAGCGGACGGGGGCGCAGGCGGGTGCGCGCGGAGCGCGGAGCGCGGGGCTGGTGGCTCATTCCTCGGCCTCCGAGGGGGCGCCGCCGGTGCCGGTGACCGTCATCGGGAAGCTGACCGTGCCGGGGAAGAGCACCGGCACCTTCAGTCCCACGGTCGCCTTGGCCAGCTGTCCGAACTCCGCTTCCTGACACGACACTTCGGCGCCGGAGGCCCACGCCTGGGGCAGGTCCTCGGTCGCCGCGTCCTGGCAGTCGCCGCCGACCGCCGCCGCGCGGGCGCCCTTGTCGGCGGCGTTTCCGGCCAGTACGAAGGTGTAGCCGACGAGGACGAACTGCCAGCACAGCACCAGCACCAGCAGGATCAGCGGCAGCATGCCTAGGAACTCGACCGTGGCCTGGCCACGGTCGGGCTCCCGGGCGGCGGCCCGCCCCCGATCCCGTATCCGCTCCCGTACGCGTCGGCTGCGCATGTCTTCAGTACTTCCCCGCAGGGCCCGGCCCATCCTGCGCGCCGGGTCCGGAAGCCGCGCCGGGCCCGGAAGCCGCACCGGTGTTGGGCGCGGGGCCGGTGCCGCGGGTCGCGCCACGGCCGCCGCGACGCGGTGAGAGCGCGCCCCGGCCGCCGGCCCCGCGGTCGCCGCCGTAGCGGACCAGACCGCCGCCGGAACCGCGCTCCTTGCCCGCGGCGTTCGCGGCGCCGGCGACCAGGCCCAGCTCCCCGGCGAGCGCCCACAGCGCCTGCCGCACCGCGCCCCGGCTGTCCAGCTCGTGGACCCGGGCGGAGTCGACGTACCCCTGCAACTCCTTGTAGTTGGCGGGGACATGGGTACGGGCGACGCGGGTGCCGGTGAGGCGCTGCACCAGGTTCGGCTGGATCTCGCTTCCCCGGGTGTGCCGGTTGACGACGGTGAGGGTGTCCTCGGCCTTGCGGATCTGGAGGCGCTCCCACAGGCGTACGGCGCGTTTGACGCCGCGCACGGCGACCACGTCGGGCGTGGTGACCAGCAGCGCGGTGTCGGCGGTCTCGATGGCGGCGGCCCCGGCGCCGGTGAGCTGGGAGCCGCAGTCGATGACGACCGTGCCGTAGCGGGCGCGGAGCAGGCCGATGATCTGGCGGGCGGCGGCCTCGTTGACCTCCTCGGCGCGCTCGCCCTCGGCGGGGGCGAGCAGCAGGGTGACCCCGCTGACGTGCGGGAAGACGGCGTCCTGGAGCACCCGCGGCGAGATGTCGCTGATCCCGGCGAGGTCGGCGATGGAACGGCGGAACTGCACGTCCACGAACGAGCCGACGTCGCCCGCCTGGAGATCGAGGTCGACCAGCGCGGTCGAGCTGCCGCCGGCCTGCGCGGCGAGCGCGAGCTGTACGGCGGTGAGGGTCGTGCCGACGCCGCCCTTGGCGCCGCTGACCGTGACCACGGTGCCGCCGGGCCCGCTGAGCAGGTCCTCGCCGTACCCGAGGTGGCGCCGTACGCCGGCCGCCCACTGGGCGACGGACTGGACGCGGTTGGTGAGGTCCTCGTAGCCGAGCGGCTGCGCCAGTACGCCGCGTGCGCCGGCGTCCATCGCCGCGGAGAAGACCGCGGGGCTGGGATCGCTGGTGATGAGGACGGTGCCCACCGCCGGGAAGCGCAGGGCGAGTTCGCGGATCAGCTCCAGCGCGGGCAGCGGGCTGATGCTCTCGTGGACGAGGACGACCTCGGGCAGTTCGGCGACGGACTGCTCGGCGAGGTGGTTGAGCAGATCCAGCAGTGCGGTGGAGTTGCCGGCGGGCTGGGCGGGCTCTATGCCGGGAAGCTGGCCGAGCATGGAGGCGACAGCGCGCACCGAGTCGGCGTCGCTGGCGGCCGGGATGACGCGGATGACCATGGCGCCCCTCCTCAATCGTCCGTGGACAGGCGGTAGTCGCGCTCGCCCTCGCCCTTGCCGTCGGCGTCGCCGGGGGCGACCAGGGCGAGGCGTACGTGGGTGGCGAACGACTCGGCGTACGCGACGCGTTGGGCGTCCAGAGTGGACAGCGCGAAGGTGATCGGGACCGCCCGGCGGTTGCCGGAGGCGGCCCGGTCGTCGTCGTCCTCGTCGAGGCTGGTGAGCCGTCCGACGTCGATGACCCGGGCGCCGGAGACCAGCACCTTGGAGACCGGCTCGCCGCCCGCGCCCTTGCCCTTGCCCGAACTGCCGTCGCCCGCCGGGAAGGTGGCGAAGATGTTGACCCGGGCGCCCGGCGTGATCTTGCCGGCGACTCCGGTGGCCGCGTCGATCATGATCGCGATCTCCTGCTGGCCCTTCTCCAGCGCCGGACGGTCGGCGATCATGTCGGACTGGAGCAGCGAGCCCTTCTTGAGCGGGTTCACCGCGATCTTGTCGCGGATCTCGTCGAGATCGGTGACGGCGGTCCCCGGAAGCCAGCGCTTGGGCATGCTGACCTCCTTGAAGTGCTTCTCCTCCAGCTCGGCGTACGGCTCGACGTCACCGGCGAGTTCGTAGGCGGTGACCTCGGGGCCGACCTTGGACTCCACGTCGTTGACGACGGTCAGCACCCCGCCGAAGACGACGAGGGCACCGAGTATCGACAGCAGCATGAGGATGACGCCGCGGCGCTGGCGTGAGTTCATCGGGGGCTGTTACCTCGTTCGGGGCGGGAGCGGGTCGGGTCGAGTCGGGAGCGGGTCGGGTCGGGAGCGGGTCGGGTTCCGGGGCGGCCGGGTCCGGGGCGGCCGGGTCAGGGGTCCGGGGCGTCGAAGGGGGTTCGGCGCGGGGTGAGCGGGGTCGTACGGGCCTGGGTCAGCCGGCTGGCCGCGTGCGGCGGCACCGTCGGCGGTGACGGGTTGAGCGCCGGACGGTCGGTGCGCTCCGGCTGCCCGCCCGGGTGCACGCCCGGCCGGGCGTGCGGGAGCGGCGGCGCCGGTGTGCGCGGGTCGGCCGCCGGCGCGCGCTCGGCCGCCGGCGCGCGCTCGGCCGGCGGCGTCGTACGGTCGGCGGGCCCGGTCCCGCGGTCCTGCGCACGCTGCCGCGCGGCGGCCTGTGCGGCGACCGGGGCACGGCAGAACACACAGCGGTCGCCGATGAGTTCGAGGCCGCACCAGTGGCAGAGCGCCCGCTGCACCGAGCACACCAGCTGGTACAGCATGGAGATGTCCGGGATCGCCGCGGCGAACTCGATCAGTTTGCCGCTCCCCCACCAACGGGCGGACTCCTGCGGCAGCGGGGCCGGTTCGAGCGCGGCGACCCGCCAGCGCTCGGCGAGCGTGTCCGAGACCCAGTCGGAGCCGAAGTGGCCGGCGGCGGTGGTCATACAGGTCGTGTAGTCCGGCCCCTTCAGCACCTCGGGCCCGCTGCCGATCTTGATGAGCTGCGGCGTCGGCGAGGCGAGCACGGCGAACTGGCTGCCGGGCAGCCAGGACCGGGCGTGCGAGGAGACCGGCACCGGGACGTTGTCGAGCTTGCTGACCGAGTTCAGCACCGCGCCCGCGTGGATGTAGTACGACAGCAGTCGGATCGCGCCGGCCAGCACCCCGGGGTTGAGATCGGCGGTCGAGAGCTGACGCAGCTGCCGCACCAGCACCGCCAGTGCCAGCGGCGGGAGTTCGGACTCGACCAGCGCGATCCGGTCGCTCTCCAGAACGGACCGGATCGCGTACAGCCGCTGCACGGATGCGCGGGAGGCGGCCGAGGTGTGGAGGACGATGAGATAGCCGTGCTGGTCGAGGATCACGCGTATCTGCGACAGCGCGTCGTCCAGCGACTGCCGGTCCGGCGGGGTGAGGACGTGGGCGGCCGGGGTGTGGGGATCAACGGCCGGCAGGGCCAGTTCGGCACTGGTGACGGCTATCGCGGTGCTCACGTCGGGACGTCCGTCCTCTCCTCCAGGGTCGGCGCCGCCTCCGTGCGCTGTGACGGCTTCACCTCGAGTGCGCTGACTGTCAGTTGGCAGCCTAGCCGGGCGGGGCGCGGGGGTGAACCGTTCCCAGGAAAGCGGACCGGCACGCTGTGGCTGGTGGGAGGCCGCGGGCGGCACCGAACGGTGGCGCGCCCCGCACCCGCGGAGAGCCGTTCGGACCTCGCCCGGACGTCCGGGGCACCGGCGCGGGGTGTCGCGCGGACGCCCGGGCGGCTCGGGCCGGCGGGGAGTCGGGCAGGGACGGGTTCGGGGCCGGCCGGCACTGGGTCGGGCACGGGCGCGGGGCCGGTACGGAGGTCGGGCACGGGCGCGGGCGCGGGCGCGGGCGCGGGCTCGGTGCCGGGCTCGGTGCCGGGTACCGGGGCCGGTACGAGGGTCGGGCTCGGGTGGGAGAGTGGGGCGATGTCCCTCCGCAGTGTTCCCCGGGCTCCTCGGCTCGTCTCGGTCATCGGCAACTCGCCCGGCGTCGGCAAGTCCACGCTCGCCTCGGCGCTCGCCGACGGGCTGGCGCGGGAGGGGAGTTCGGTCGACCACTTCGAGGAGGCCGACATCCTCACCCGGCCCGCCTTCGCCCCGGTGGTCGCGGAGTTCGGCGACGGTGACGGCGCGGTCCGCCCCGCGACGCTGGTCGCGGCCACCCGGGAGTACGTCCGCCAGTCCCGCGAGGCGGGCGTCGAGTGGCTGGTGACGGATGCGCTGGTGCCCTTTCTGCCCTCCCTGGTGGCGTGGGGCCACGACGAGCGCGCGCTGGAGGGCGTGCTGGAGGAGCTGGTGGCGGCGCTGGAGCCGCTGGAGGTCGTCCTGGTGTGGGTGCGGGACGATCCGGCGGTCGCGCTGCGCAGGGCGGTGGCGCGCGAGGGCGCCGCGTGGGAGCGCTGGTACGTCGACAAACTGGCCGCCGCACCCGGCACCTCGCACGTCCACGACCTCGCCTCGGCGGCCGACCAACTGCGCGCGGAGACCGAGCTGACCGGCCGGCTGCTCGCCCGTACGCCGTGGCAGATCGTCCCGGTGGACGTCGCGACCCTGGACGCGGAGGCCGCCTGCTCCTACGTTCGGCGTCAACTCCCTGTCTGAGCAGTGGTGTTGGCGCGGGGAAGCCGGATCGGCGACCGGCGGGCGGGTGCCGGGTGGCCGGCCGGGGGTTGTGAAGGTTCGTGTCGCAGGGGTTGACACGGAGATTGGTATGAACCAATGTCCAGTGGCACATCGGTGGCCACCGAAGTTCCCCCCTCATCGCGAACTCCCCCACACGCACCAGGAGAATCTCGTGGACCGGACGCATCGCAAGAAGCGCAGCAAGAAGCTCCTCGGCGGCGGTGTCGCCCTGGCCGTCGCCGCCGGTGGACTGATGGCAGCCACCAGCCTGACCGGCAGCGCGGGCGCCGCCGACACCAAGGCGGACCCGACCCCGGCAGCCGTACCGGCCCACGCGGTCACCGGCTACTGGCAGAACTTCGACAACGGCGCGACCGTCCAGAAGCTCGGCGAGGTCCAGGACGGCTACGACATCATCGCCGTCGCCTTCGCCGACTCCACCGACACCGCCGGTGAGATCGAGTTCAACCTCGACCCCGAGGTCGGCTACGCCTCCGAGGACGACTTCAAGGCCGACATCGCGGCCAAGCAGGAAGCCGGCAAGAACGTCATCATCTCGGTCGGCGGCGAGCTCGGCAACGTGACCGTCGACAGCTCCGAGTCGGCCCAGAAGTTCGCCGACAGCACGTACGCCCTGATGGAGGAGTACGGCTTCAACGGCGTCGACATCGACCTGGAGCACGGCATCAACGCCCAGTACATGGGCGAGGCGCTGAAGTCGCTGTCGGAGAAGGCCGGTGACGACCTCGTCCTCACCATGGCGCCGCAGACCATCGACATGCAGACCACCGACACCGAGTACTTCAAGCTGGCGCTGGACGTCAAGGACATCCTGACCGTCGTCAACATGCAGTACTACAACAGCGGTTCGATGCTCGGCTGCGACGGCAACGTCTACCAGCTCGGCACCGTCGACTTCCTCACCGGACTGGCCTGCATCCAGCTGGAGAACGGCCTCGACGCCGACCAGGTGGGCATCGGCGTGCCCGCCTCGACCAGCGGCGCCGGCTCCGGCTACGTCGAGCCCAAGGTCGTCACCGACGCGCTCGACTGCCTCACCAAGGGCGAGAACTGCGGAGAGTTCAAGCCCGAGAAGACCTACCCCGAGCTGCGCGGCGCGATGACCTGGTCCACCAACTGGGACGCGTCCAACGGTGACGGCTGGGTCGACACGGTCGCCCCGCACGTGCACGACCTGCCGTAACCCCCGGCAGCGCACCACCAGCCGATGACCACACGAGCCCGGCCGTCCCCCAGCGGCCGGGCTCGCGGCATGCCCGCCCACGGTTGCCCGGGCCCGACCCGCCAGCCAGGCCGCCCCGACCGCGGTTCGGGGGAAGTCGGCAGACGGTGGGGCGGCGGTCGGGCACCGGCCTCCGCCCCTGCGCACGCCGCGCCGTCCCGCATCAGCCGCGCCCCGACCCGCACCACCGCGCCCCGCTACCAGGGCAGGTCGCGGATCTGCTCCGTGCAGAGGTAGACGAAGAGCAGGAGGGCGGCGACGAGCATCGTGTTGGAGAGCGGGCCGTTGCGGTGACGGGCCGGGACGCCCGGGCGGTTGAGCAGCCACAGCAGGGTGGCGGCGAGGAACGGCAGGAAGAGCGAGCCGAGGACGCCGTAGGCGATGATCAGGCCGAACGGCCGGTCCAGGAAGAGCAGAAGGATCGGCGGGAAGGTGATCCAGAGCAGGAAGCCGCGGAAGGGCACCGACCGCTCGCGGACGCCCCGGGCCACCTCCTCGGTGTCGGAACCGCCGTGGCGCAGATGGGCGACGTAGTCGGAGAAGAGCAGGCTGACCCCGTGCCAGACGCCGACCAGCGAGCTGAACGCGGTGGCGAAGAAACCGACCAGGAAGAGCTTGGCGGTGAAGACGTCGAAGCGGCGCTCCAACTCCTCGCCGACGTCCAGCAGTCCGCGGTTGTTGCCCTCCTCCAGCGTGATGTTGGTGGCGTGCAGCAGCTCCGCACCGACGATGATCATGGCGATGGTGAAGACGCCGGTGGCGACGTACGCCATCGAGTTGTCCAGACGCATCATCCGCATCCAGCCGGGGGTCCGCCAGCCCTTGGCGTTGACCCAGTAGCCGTACGCGGCCATGGTGATCGTGCCGCCGACACCGCCGATCACACCGAGAGTCCTGGTGATCTCCCCGTCCGGCACGGTGGGTACGAGCCCGGCGAAGGCGCGGCCCGCGTCCGGCACGACCCGCACCGCGAGCACCACGACGACCAGGAACATCACACCGATCAGTACGGTCATGACCCGCTCGACGACCGCGTACCGGTTGAACCACACGAAGAGCAGCCCCAGTACGCCGCAGCCGACGCCCCACACCTTGAGGTCCACCACGTCGGGGAAGAGCGCGGCCAGCGGCAGCGCACTGGCGGACATCGCGGTGGCGCCGTACACGAACGCCCAGACGACGCAGTAGAAGCCGAAGTAGTACAGCGTCCAGCGCCCGATGGTCCGCCAGCCGTCGAACAGCGTGCTGCCGGTGGCCAGATGCCAGCGGGCCGTGCCCTCGGCGAGCGCGATGCGCACGATGCAGCCGATGACGACGGCCCACAGCAGGCTGTAGCCGAAGAGGCTGCCCGCGATGAGAGTGGCGACGAGGTCGCCCGCGCCGAGCCCGGTCGCGGCGACGACCAGTCCCGGCCCGATGGAGCGCAGCCGGGGGCGCTGGGCCGGGTCGAGCTCCAACGGCTCGTCCCTGTCGTGCAGTTCGGTCACGGCGACCTCCGGTACTCGTCCCCCGCGCTGGTGTGGCGCATTTCACCGCCGGGTGCGTGAGTGGCGCAAGAGGGCGTGCCCGGGTGTTTCGCACGGGCCGCTTCACCGGGAGCCGCATTGCGGGCGGCAGTGAACAAGCCGGACCGCCGACGCCGGAAGCCGGCGAAGACGTACCGGGGCGCCGGGGAGGGGCGGAGACGGGTCCGCGCCCCGTGCACGGTGGGTGCAGGGGGCGCGGAGTGCCGTTCGGCCGGAACCGTTCGGCCGGGTTTACGGCTTGGGCAGCGCGCACTCGGGAAGCGAGAGGTCCACCTTGTTGCCGGTGGTGACGCACTTGGTCAGGTGGTGCACCTGCTGGCCGTAGTTGATGCCTTCGCGGACGGTGACCTCACCGTTCTCGTCGACCTCGCACGGGTTGTTGAGGGTGCACTCGCCGCCGGACTCGTTGCCGGTGTTGTTGACGCCGACGACCTTGCCGCTGTCGCGGTCGATCACCGGGGAGCCCGAAGTGCCGCCGACCGTCTGGCAGTCGGAGGTGTAGCGCAGCGAGTCCTTGGTGACCCAGCCGTCCTCGTGCAGCTCGTGCACGAAGGCGTCGAGGTTGCAGCTGTAGACCTTCTTCCAGTAGCCGGAGACGACGTCTATCGGGGCGCCCTCGGTGCCGCGCTCGGCGGCGATCTCCAGCGGCTCGATGCCGTACTCCGCGCTGACCGCCTCGTAGGTGGTGTCGGTCTCGTAGATCGCCATGTCGGTGTCGGTCATGGTGGCGTACGAGATCTTGGTGGCCTTCAGCGTGCCGAGGTCGCCCGCGTCGGCGTCCAGCAGTGTGAAGCTGCGGCTGGACGGCTTGTCGACGACGACCTCGCCCGGCGAGGGCATGCCGCTCTCCAGGCAGTGGCCGTTGGTGAGCACGAGCGCCGGGTCGCCGGGCTGCGAGTCCGGCAGCGCGACCAGCGAGCCGGAGCAGTTGTTGAGCGCGACGATGCCGGCGAAGTCCGGGGCCGCGGCCGTCTGTCGAGCGTCCTGGGCGGAAGCCGGAGCGGCGCCGAGACCGACTGTCGCGGCGGCTCCGAGCAGCAGCGCGGTGGCCGCGCCGAGGACAGGACGGGTGAGTGCGTTGCGCACCATGTGGGGGGTCCTCCCGTACCGATGGTGAAGATTGTCGTGAGCATTATCGATACGGGAGAACGCCCTGAGAAGACCTCAGTTACGGGCCATGAGGGGTCCGTAACTCGAATTGGTGAGGTCTCTGCCGAATTGAGCGCCCGGCAGTTCGGCACCGACGGTTCCGGGGTTCACGTCGAAACTCCCGGTGGCCGTCAGGCCGTCGGCCGTGCCGGGGAGGTACCAGATCGCACCGGCGTCGGCCGCGTCCCCGATCGCCTCGCCCGGCGAACCGACGGTCAGGTCCGCCTTCCCGTCGCCGTTGACGTCCAACAGCCGCACCGCGGCGCCGAATCGGTCGTTCGCCTCGGCGACTCCGGAGATGCCCGGGGTGTCCTGGTGGAACGCCTGCGCGCCCGCACCCGTCAGCCCCTCGCCCTCGGAGCCCTTGAGCAGCACGACCGAGCCGGCCGCGTACCTGTCGCCGATGGCCTCGAACGGTACGGCGACGGCGAGGTCGTCGATGCCGTCACCGGTCACATCGCCGGCCGAGAGGGCCCCGCCGAACTGGTCGTTCTCCTCGCTCGCGCCCGGCACTCCGGCGGTGTCCTGGGTGTAGGTCTTCACCCGGTCGCCCAGCCCGTCCGCGGTGCCGTGGATGACCTTCACGGTGCCCTCGTCGTACGGCAGGTTCTCGACGACGCCCCCGGGCATCTCGCGGTAGGCCAGATCGCCGTAGCCGTCGCCGTCGAAGTCGCCGATCGCACCGGTGGCACCCATCGGCACCTTGGTGTCGGTGCGGGTCAGGCCGTCCTCGCCGCCGGTGAAGAAGAGGTTCTCGCGCGCCATCTCCTCGAACCCCTGGTGCACGACGAGGTCGTCCGCACCGTCGCCGTCGATGTCGCCCGCGGTGACGCTCAGGACGTCGTTGTAGCTGGTGGTGAGCGGGATCTGCTGCTCCTCGGCCCACTGGCCGTCACGGGTGAACGGGCCCTGGAGCAGCCCGTAGGTGCCGTGCTCGTGGCCCCGGCCCATGAGCAGGTCGGGGTTGCCGTCACCGTTGAAGTCGCCCGCGGTGAGCAGCTCGCCGGCGTCGAAGGTGTTCCCGGGGTTGTCGCCCTCGATGACCGCCGAGCCCTTGCCGGTGACGCCGTCCGCCCCGCCCCAGAGCACGACGACCTGCTTGTCGCCCGGCACCCGCACGGCCAGGTCGGTGTAGCCGTCGCGGTCCAGGTCCGCACCGGCGATCCGCCAGCCGAAGCGGTTGCCGTCGGTCGGTTCGCCGGGCACCCCGTCGGTGGCCTGGCTGATGGTGACAGCGTTATCGCGGTCCAGCCCGTCGGGCGTCCCGTAGAAGACCGTGACGTAGCCGGCGGAGCCCGCACCGGAGGAGCCGCCGGGCGCGGTGACTGCCATGTCCTGGTAGCCGTCGCCGTTGAAGTCCTCCTCGACGGCGGCGGACTTCTTCGCGCCCTTCGCGTCCTGCCCGCCCTTCGCCGAACCGTCCTGTCCGGCCGAGGCGACGGCCGGTACGACGACTGCGGCGGCGAGCGCGGTGGCCGCGCCCGCGGCGACCAGCGCGGCGGTACGGCGGTTCCGGCGGGCACCGGGTTTCGCGAAAGGTTGTTCCATGGGTCCTCCCCCAGGTCGACTGCGCCCCGCCTTCCGATGAACGCGGGGTGAATGTCGCCGTGTGAGACGAGTGAATCGTTCCGCGGGTTGCACGGTGCCCCGCCCGATGTCGGGGCACCGTGCAACACCGGCCGCGGCGGCGGAAGTCGGCCGGGGCCTCCCGGCCGGCGACGGGCCTCCGCCTTCGGGCCCTAGTCCAGGACCGCCTGCGCGTCGATCTCGATCAGCAGCCCGGCGGGCAGGCCGACGTACACCGTCGTACGGGCGCCGGGGACCTCGACCCGGTCGGCGAGGTACTCGTTGAAGATCTCGTTGAACTCGGCGAAGTGCGCGGTGTCGGTCAGGTAGACCCGGGTCATCACCACGTCCTCCCAGCTCGCGCCGGCCTCGGTGAGCACCGCCTCGACGTTGGCGAAGGTCTGGAGGGTCTGCTCGCGCAGACCGGGCCCGGCCGGGGTCGGGGCGACGCCCTCGGCAGCGGGCAGGAAGCCGACCTGGCCGGCGACCTGCACGATGTTCCCCTTGCGCACACCGTGCGAGAAACGCGCGGGCGGGGTGGTGTGGGTGGCGGGCGTGTAGGCGGTCTTGGGGTGCGACATGCGGGCGTGACCTCCGAAGGCGGGCGCGGTACGGAGTCGGCGCGGCGTGCGCGGTACGGCGGCGGCCGGCGCCGGCCGTACCGACCGGAAACCGTGCGGCACAGCCCGGCACCGACCGTCACCCGTCGACCCGCGACGGACATGTCCGGACAGCGACCGCTTGATTGATCTGGACCTTTCCCTTGATCCTAGGCGGAGTTCACTCCGCGCCGGACCCGTGCGCGGTGTCGGTGCGACGAAGTAGCGTGACCAAATGGCCCAGCACAGCGACCCGTCCGGTGCCCCCGGCACCCACCCCGCCCCCGCGCCAGGCAGCAGCGCCCCGGCCGCGCCGACCCCGCCCGGCTCGGGTCCGGCCGCGCCGCCGCAGGTGCTCGCACTCGCCGAGGAGCGGCTCGACCACCGGTTCAAGGGCCTGCCGCCGGACGCGGACGGCCTGACCGTCCGGGAGTTCGCCGAGCAGCGCCGCGAGCTGTTCTCCGGCGGCTTCACCACCCCCGTACTGGCGCTCTCCGCCGAGGCGTTGGAGCACAACCTCGCAGCGCTGGAGGGGTACACCGAGCGGCACGGGCTGGCGTTCGCCCCGCACGGCAAGACCTCGATGGCACCGCAGCTCTTCGCCCAGCAGCTGGCGCGCGGCGCCTGGGGCATCACCCTGGCCAACCCCCACCAGGTGCGGGTGGCCAGGGCCTTCGGGGTCTCCACCGTCTTCCTCGCCAACGAGCTGGTCGACCGCGCGGCGCTGCACTGGCTCTCCGGCGAGCTGGCGGCCGACCCGCAGTTCCGGCTGGTGTGCTTCGTCGACTCGGTGCGGGGCGTGCGGCTGATGGACGAGGCACTGCGCGAGGCCGGCGGCAGTCGGCCGGTCGAGGTGGTGGTGGAGCTGGGCGCCGGGGCCGGCGCCCGCACCGGCGCGCGCACCCCGCAGGAGTGCGCGGCGGTGGCCGACGCGGTGGCCGCCACCCGTACGCTGCGCCTGGTCGGCGTCGCGGGGTACGAGGGCGAGGTGCCGACCGCGACGCCCGAGACGGTGCGCGAGTGGCTGCGCCGACTCACCGCGCTGGCCCGCCGGTTCGACGCCGAGGGCCGCTTCGCCGGGCTCCGGGAGATCGTGGTGAGCGCGGGCGGCAGCGCCTGGTTCGACGCGGTGGCGGAGGTCTTCGGCGACGCGCACGAGCTGCCGGAGCTCTCCGCCCCCGTGCTGCGGCTGCTGCGCTCGGGCGCGTACGTCTCGCACGATGTGGGCCACTACCGGGAGTTGACGCCGTTCAACCGGGTGCCCGACGAGGGCGGGCTGCGATCGGCCTTCGTCCTGTGGGCGCAGGTGGTCTCCCGCCCCGAGCCCGGCCAGGCGTTTCTGAACGCGGGCAAGCGGGACGCGGCCCACGACCTGCGGCTGCCCCGGGCGGAGTTCGTCCGGTCCGGCGCGGGCGGCGAGGTGCGGCCCGCGGACGGGGTGGAGATCGTCAAGCTCTCCGACCAGCACGCCTGGGTCGAGCTGACGGGCGCCGGCAGGGATTTGGAGGTCGGCGACTGGGTCGGCCTCGGGATGTCCCACCCCTGCACGATCTTCGACCGGTGGCAGCTGATTCCGCTCGTGGCGGCCGACGGCACCGTCACCGACTGCGTCAGGACCTTCTTCTGAGCCCGGCGGGGCCGACCCCCCGGCCCGACCGCAACGACCCGACAAGCCCCGCCGACCCGACCGGCCGGCAGGTCCGCCGTGTCCTGTCGGGGAGCGCGGGCACGCCCGGTTCGGACGCAGGTCTCGACCTCGTGATCCGCGGTGCAACCCTGGTCGACGGCAGCGGCGCCCCCGCCCGTCCGGGCACCGACGTCGGGCTGCGCGACGGCCGCATCGCCGCCGTCGCGCCGAGCGGGCGCGGCACGCGGCTGACCGGCCGCAGGGTGCTGGACGCCGACGGGCTGGTCCTGGCGCCCGGCTTCGTCGACATGCACGCGCACAGCGACCTCGCCCTGCTCGGCGACCCCGAGCACACCGCCAAGCTCGCGCAGGGCGTCACCCTGGAGGTCGTCGGACAGGACGGCCTGTCCTACGCCCCGGTCGACGACACCACCCTGCCGCAGATCCGCCAGGCCATCACCGGCTGGAACGGCGACGGCAGCGGCCTCGACCTCGACTGGCGCGACGCCGGCGGCTATCTGGACCGGCTGGACCGCGGTGTCGCGCTGAACGCCGCCTACCTCCTGCCGCACGGCAACATCCGGATGCTCGCGGCCGGCTGGGAGGACCGTCCGGCGACGGAGGACGAACGCGTCCGGATGCGCCGCCTGGTGGCCGAGGGGCTGGAGCAGGGCGCGGTGGGCCTGTCCGCCGGGCTGACGTACACCCCGGGCATGTACGCCCGCGACGACGAACTGACCGACCTCTGCCGGGTGGTGGCCTCCTACGGCGGTTACTTCTGCCCCCACCACCGCTCGTACGGGGCGGGCGCGCTGACCGCGTACCGGGAGATGATCGCACTCGCCCGCGCTTCGGGCTGTGCGCTGCACCTGGCCCACGCCACGCTCAACTTCCCCGTCAACAGGGGCCGTTCGGCCGAGCTGCTGGCGCTGCTGGACCAGGCGCTGGCAGAGGGCGTCGACCTGAGCCTGGACAGCTACCCCTACCTCGCCGGCTGCACCACGCTCGCCGCGCTGCTGCCCAGCTGGGCGGCCGAGGGCGGGCCGGAGGCGACCCTGGCGCGGCTGCGCGACCCGCTGGTGCTCGACCGCATCCGGCACACCATGGAGGTCACCGGCTCGGACGGCTGTCACGGTGTGCCGGTCGACTGGTCGACGGTGGAGATCTCCGGCGTCGCCGACCCCGCGCTCGACGGCTGGACCGGCCGTCGTCTCGCCGGCTTCGAGGAGGCCGTGCAGCTGCTGCTCGCCGACCGTCTCGGCAGCACGATCCTCCAGCACGTCGGCGACGAGGAGAACGTCCGCGCGGTGATGCGCCACCGCACCCACACCGGAGGCAGCGACGGCATCCTGCGCGGCGCCAAACCGCATCCGCGCGCCTGGGGCACCTTCCCCCGTTATCTGGGCCACTACGTGCGGGAGTTGGGGGTGCTGACGCTGGAGGAGTGCGTCGCCCGGCTCACCTCGCGCCCCGCCGCCCGCCTCCGGCTGCCCGACCGCGGGCTGGTGCGCGAGGGGTACGCGGCCGATCTGGTGCTCTTCGACCCGCTCACGGTGGCGGCCGGTTCGACGTACGAGCAGCCGCGCACGCTGCCCACCGGCATCCCGTACGTGCTGGTCAACGGCGCCCTCGCGATCGACGGGGGCCGACGCACCGACGCGCTGGCCGGGCGTTCGGTGCGGCGCACACCGCTCCCGTAGCCGGGCCCCGCCGCACCACGGGCGACTCGCGGGACCGGCAGACCCCGGGGAGGCCCGCTCAGCCGTGCCCGGCGGCTCAGGCGTGCTGGTAGGCGACGAGCGAGATGCCGATGTAGTGCGTGAAGAAGGCCGCCAGGGTCAGGGAGTGGAAGACCTCGTGGAAGCCGAACCAGCGCGGTGAGGGGTTGGGCCGCTTCAGGCCGTAGATCACTCCGCCGACGCTGTAGAGCACGCCGCCGACGATGACCAGGATCAGCACGGCGAGCCCGCCGGTGCGCAGGAAGTCGGGCAGGAAGAAGACCGCGGCCCAGCCCATCGCGATGTAGCAGGGCGTGTAGAGCCAGCGCGGTGCGCCCACCCAGAAGACCCGGAAGGCGATGCCGGCCGCCGCCGCCCCCCAGATCCCCCACAGCAGCGCCTGCCCCTTGGCGCCTTCGAGCAGCAGGATCGTCAGCGGGGTGTAGGTGCCGGCGATGATCAGGAAGATGTTGGCGTGGTCCAGCCGCCGCAGCACCGCCTCCGCTCGCGGCCCCCAGTTCCCCCGGTGGTAGAGGGCGCTGATGCCGAAGAGCAGGCAGGCGGTGAGGGTGTAGATCGCGCAGGCAGCCCGGCCGCGCGGGGAGTCGGCGAAGGCCGTGAGGAAGACACCGGAGACCAGCACGGCGGGGAACATCCCGGCGTGCAGCCAGCCGCGCAGCCGCGGCTTGATCTCCTGGTGGACGAACTGCGCGGCGCGCTCCGCGGGAGCGGCGAGCGCGCCGGCGGCTCCCCCGGACCCGGCCGACCCGGACCCGGCCGACGCGGACCCGGACGCGGACGCGGAGGCAGACGCAGAGGCGGACCCGGCGGACCCGGGCTCGGACCCCGTCGAGGATTCGGACATTTCAGCGGTGGTGCCCTCGGCAGGCTGAGTCGTGCCGGAAGCGGCGTCGAGACGACCGTCGGCGGCACCCGTCACCTCCGAGGACGCTCCGGCGGGTTCGTGCGCGGCAGCAGTCATGGGGCCAGGCTACCTACGCCTCCGTAGGTTTCGGAGCAGGGCCCGCGCCACAACTCCCGGTGCGGCAGAAGTGACCGAGGAAGTGGTGCTGCTCACCTGTCGACCCCCTGGACACATACGAGCGCGAACGCCATGATCAGATGAGCGTGGTCGACACCGGATGAGCATCGCCGCAGCATCCGGGTCGCAGCCCCCAAGGGGTCGGTACGCGGATTCACTCCCACCGCGACGTGGGACGCATCCGTACACACAAAGCAACAAAACCCTCAAACACTCTGGAGCGATTGTGGCGCGCAGCTCTGCGGCTCCCACCACCACCGAGGTCCCCACCCAGCACCGTGAACTGGTCGCGTGGGTGGACGAGATCGCCGCCCTCACCCAGCCGGACCGAGTCGTCTGGTGCGACGGCTCGGAGGCTGAGTACGAGCGCCTGTGCGAGGAGCTCGTCGAGGCCGGCACCTTCACCAAACTCGACCCCGAAAAGCGCCCCAACTCCTACTACGCGGCCTCCGACCCCTCGGACGTCGCGCGCGTGGAGACCCGTACCTTCATCTGCTCCGAGAAGGAGGAGGACGCGGGCCCCACCAACCACTGGAAGGCCCCCGCCGAGATGCGGGAGATCTTCACCGGCGACGGCGAGCAGGGCGGCGTCTTCCGCGGGTCGATGCGCGGGCGCACGATGTACGTGGTGCCGTTCTGCATGGGCCCGCTCGGTTCGCCGCTCTCCGCGCTCGGCGTGGAGATCACCGACTCCGCATACGTCGCGGTCTCCATGCGCACCATGACGCGGATGGGCCGCCCGGTGCTGGACGAGCTCGGCGAGGACGGCTTCTTCGTCAAGGCCGTGCACACCGTCGGCGCCCCGCTGGCCGAGGGCGAGCAGGACGTGCCGTGGCCGTGCAACGAGACCAAGTACATCTCGCACTTCCCCGAGGAGCGCGAGATCTGGTCCTTCGGCTCGGGCTACGGCGGCAACGCCCTGCTCGGCAAGAAGTGCTACGCGCTGCGCATCGCCTCGGTGATGGCCCGCGACGAGGGCTGGCTCGCCGAGCACATGCTGATCCTCAAGCTCACCCCGCCCGCCTCCGCCTCCGGTTCGGCCGAGCCGAAGTACGTCGCCGCGGCGTTCCCCTCGGCCTGCGGCAAGACGAACCTGGCGATGCTGGAGCCGACCGTTCCGGGCTGGACGGTCGAGACCATCGGCGACGACATCGCCTGGATGCGCTTCGGTGACGACGGCCGGCTGTACGCGATCAACCCCGAGGCCGGCTTCTTCGGCGTCGCACCCGGCACCGGCGAGCACACCAACGCCAACGCGATGAAGACCCTCTGGGGCAACACGGTCTTCACCAACGTGGCGCTCACCGACGACGGCGACGTCTGGTGGGAGGGCATGACCGAGGACGCCCCGGCCCATCTGACGGACTGGAAGGGCAACGACTGGACCCCCGAGTCGGGGACCCCGGCCGCCCACCCCAACGCACGGTTCGCGGTGCCGGCCGCCCAGTGCCCGACCATCGCGTCCGAGTGGGAGGACCCGAAGGGCGTGCCGATCTCGGCGATCCTCTTCGGCGGCCGGCGCGCCACCGCCGTACCGCTGGTGACGGAGTCCCGCAGCTGGCAGCACGGCGTCTTCCTCGGCGCCAACGTGGCCTCCGAGAAGACCGCCGCCGCCGAGGGCAAGGTCGGCGAGCTGCGCCGCGACCCGTTCGCGATGCTGCCGTTCTGCGGCTACAACATGGGCGACTACATGGCCCACTGGGTCAAGATCGGCCAGGACGCGGTCGAGCGCGGCGACGGCGACAAGCTGCCGAAGATCTACTACGTGAACTGGTTCCGCAAGAACGACGCCGGCAAGTTCGTCTGGCCCGGCTTCGGCGAGAACAGCCGTGTGCTCAAGTGGATCGTCGGCCGGCTCAACGGCGAGGCGGAGGGCGTCGAGACCCCGATCGGCGTGCTGCCGACCAAGGAGGCCCTGGACACCGACGGCCTCGAACTCTCCGACGCCGACCTGGAGTTCCTGCTGACGGTAGACAAGGACGAGTGGCTCGAGGAGGCCGCCCTGGTCCCCGACCACCTCAAGACCTTCGGCGACCACACGCCGGAGGAGCTGTGGGAGGAGCACCGCGCCCTGGTCGAGCGACTGCAGCGCGGCTGACCCGCGACGCGGTGATCGACGGCGCGGTGATCGACGGCGCGCGGACCCGGGCCTGAGCCCGGACCGAAGTGCGCGCGACGAGGCACGCGCGACGAGGCAGAGCAAGGGCCCGGGCCACCACCCGGGCCCTTCGCCGTACCGTCCGCACGAGGTGCGCACGAGCGTGCGCGAGGTGCGGCCGAGATGCGCGCCAGTGTGCGCCGGGGCGCCGGGGCGCCGGGGCGCCGGGTGCGCGCGGCAGACGCGTACGGGCGGCGCGCGACGCGGGCGAGCCACGGCCGTACGCCCGCCGCAGCCGAGTCACGGCCCGAGCGGCCGGCCCGAGCGCCGGCCACAGCCGCCCTGCGGGACCTGCGACGGCCGCGAGACATCCCGTACGGGCCCCGGGCTTCGGGCGCGCGACGGCTACAGGCCGAGCGCCGCCGCGTGGTAGCGCAGACGGGCGGCGGCCAGCGCCTCGCCGGGCACGTCCCCGCGCGCGGTCGCGACCACCAGCGCGTTGCCCGCCAGCGTGTGGGCGCGGCGGTGCAGCGACTCGACGTGCTCGGGCGAGCTGTCGCGCACGGAGGGCTCGGCGCGCAGCGGCGGCTGTCCGTCGCCGAGCCGCGCCACCTGGACCGCGAGCCGGTTGGCGGCGGCGTTGAACTCGGGGCTCGGCGTCAGCGCGCGCAGCTCGTCGGTGACGGTCAGCAGCGCGGTCAGGCAGCCGGCCAGCCGGATGTCCAGCTCCTCCTCGCGGGAGCGGTGCGGGAAGTCCTCGGCGGCAGGCTCGGTCATGGTGTGCACCGACTTGTCGCGGATCTGTTCGTACATGGATGGCCTCCTGGCGCGGGTGCAGGAAACCAGCCTAACTTGGACTCTGTCTAAAGTTGTAGTCAGTACGAGCAGAGTGACGTGCTCAGTGCTGGCTGTAGCCGTCGAGGAAGTTCCCGATCCGCTCCACCGCGTCGCGCAGATCGTCCGGCGCGGGCAGGGTGACGATCCGGAAGTGGTCCGGTTCCGGCCAGTTGAACCCGGTGCCGTGCACGATCATGATCTTCTCGGCACGCAGCAGGTCGATCACCATCTGCCGGTCGTCCTTGATCTTGAAGACCTTCGGATCGAGCCGGGGGAAGGCGTACAGCGCGCCCTTGGGCTTCACGCACGTCACGCCGGGGATCTGCGTCAGCGTCTCGTACGCCGCGTCCCGCTGCTCCTTGAGCCGGCCCCCGGGCAGTACCAGATCATTGATCGACTGGTAGCCGCCGAGCGCGGTGGCCACCGCGTGCTGCACCGGCATATTGGCGCACAGCCGCATGTTGGCGAGGATCGTCATGCCCTCGATGTAGCTCTCCGCATGCGATTTGGGACCGCAGATCGCCAGCCAGCCGCTGCGGTAACCGGCCACCCGGTAGCTCTTGGAGAGGCCGTTGAAGGTGAGCGTGAGCAGGTCGGGGGCGACGGCGGCCGTCGGGTGGTGGACGGCGTCGTCGTAGAGGATCTTGTCGTAGATCTCGTCCGAGCAGACCACCAGATTGTGCCGACGGGCGATCTCGGTCAGCGATTCGATCATCTCGCGCGAATAGACCGCGCCGGTCGGGTTGTTGGGGTTGATGATCACCAGCGCCTTGGTGCGGTCGGTGATCTTGCGCTCGATGTCGGCCAGGTCCGGCATCCAGTCCGACTGCTCGTCGCAGCGGTAGTGCACGGCCGTACCGCCGGAGAGCGAGACCGAGGCGGTCCACAGCGGATAGTCCGGCGCGGGCACCAGCACCTCGTCGCCGTCGTCCAGCAGCGCCTGCATCGCCATCTGGATCAGCTCGGACACACCGTTGCCGAGGTAGATGTCCTCGACCGAGAGCTGGATGCCCTGCGTCTGGTAGTGCTGGACCACCGCCCGGCGAGCCGCGAGCAGACCCTTGGCGTCGCCGTACCCGTGCGCGTGGTGCACCGAGCGCAGCACGTCCTCGAGGATCTCCGGCGGACACTCGAAGCCGAACGCGGCCGGGTTGCCGGTGTTCAGCCTGAGGATGCGGTGACCTGCCGCCTCAAGCCGCATCGCCTCCTCAAGGACCGGGCCCCGGATCTCGTAGCAGACGTTGGCGAGCTTGGTTGACTGGAGTACCTGCATAGTCCGTCACGATACGGCCGGGCCGGGCCGGGCGCCCGGTGTTTTTCGCCACCCCGGCGAGACCCGCGCTCGCCTCCGCCCCAGCTCGCGGCGCTACTTGAGCATTCCGGCCGGCCGCTACTTGAGCATTCCGGCCAGCACCGCCGGCTCGGCCGTGGGAGCGTCACAGACGAAGTGCCGGCACACGTACGCGCCCGCACGCCCACCGACCAGCGGACGATCCGCCAGCAGCGGCACCCCCTCGGTGCCCACCTCCCCCACCGCGACCGCGGCACCCGGAGCGGTGGACAGCAGCGCGACGCGGTGCAGCGCCGCCCGGCCCGGGTCGCCCTCGGGCCCGACGATCGCGATCTCGCGCGGGCCGTCCAGCGCCGCCTCGGCGACCGACAACCCCCAGCCGACGAACCGCGGCGCCCGCGGACCGAGCGCCTTGACCATGCCCAGGCCCCGCTCCGCCGCCTCGCGGTGCCTGCTGCTCCCGGTGTACGAGGCGTACGCCAGCAGCGCGCCGACCGCGGCGCTCCAACCCGAGGGCGCAGCACCATCGGTGGGGTCCTGCGGGCGGCGGATCAGCGTCTCGGCGTCGTCGGCGGTGTCGTAGAACGTGCCGTCCGGTGCCACGAACCGCTGGAGCACCGTCTCCAACAGCACGCCGGACAGATCGAGCCAGGCCGTCTCGCCGGTGACCGCGTACAGGGTGAGCAGCCCCTCGGCGGTGCTGCCGTAGTCCTCCAGCACGCCGACGCTCTCGCCCGCCAGGCCGTCCCTGGAGGTGCGCGCCAGCCGGCCGCGCGCGTCCAGATGGACGCCGACCAGCAGATCGGCCGCGCCCGTCGCCGCCTCGATCAGATCCGGCCGCTCGAAGTACGCGCCGACCTCGGCCAGCGCGGCCACCACCAGTCCGTTCCACGCGGCAACGACCTTGTCGTCCCGGCCCGGACGCGGACGCTCCTCCCGCGCCGCGTACAGCCGCTCGCGCACCGAGGCCAGCCGCTCCCCCTCCAACGCCGGTGCGCCCACCGGCGGTTGGGGGCGCTGCAGCACCGAGGCGCCCTCCTCGAAGGTGCCCTCCTCGGTCACGCCGAAGTACGCGGCGGCGGCTGCGCCGTCCTCCTCGCCGAGCACCTCGCGCAACTGCCTGGGCGTCCAGACGTAGAACGCGCCCTCCTTGTGGTGGCCGTCGTCGGCGCCAGGCACCGCGCTGTCCGCGTCCAGCGCGGAGGCGAACCCGCCCTCGTTCGTACGCAGTTCACGCACCAGGAAGTCGGCCGTCTCCAGCGCGATCCGCCGCGCCGACTCCGCCCTGGTCGTACGCCACAGATGCGCGTACAGGCGGCAGAGCAGGGCGTTGTCGAAGATCATCTTCTCGAAGTGAGGAACCCTCCACTGGGCGTCCACCGAGTAGCGGGAGAAACCGCCGCCGAGCTGGTCGTAGATACCGCCCCGGGCCATCACGTCGCACGTCGACTGCACCATCTGCAGCGCACCCTGCGAGCCGGTCCGGGCGTAGTGCCGCAGCAGGAACTCCAGCGCCATCGACGGCGGGAACTTCGGCGCACCGCCGAAACCGCCGTACATCGCGTCGAACTCCTTGGTCAGCCCCAGCAGCGCGGCACTCATGTCCGCCGCACCCGGCAACTCCGGCGTGCCCTCGCCGTACTTGATGCGCCGCCCGGCCAACTCGCGCGCGATCTGCCCCGCCGTGTCGTCCACCTCGCCGCGACGCTCCTCCCACGCGGCCTGCACACCCTCCAGCACCTCCTGGAAGGACGGCACCCCGTGCCGGGCGGTGGGCGGGAAGTAGGTGCCGAAGTAGAACGGCTCGCCGGTCGGGGTGGCGAACACCGTCATCGGCCAGCCCCCCTGCCCGGTCGCCGCCTGCACCGCCTCCATGTAGACGGCGTCGACGTCCGGCCGCTCCTCGCGGTCGACCTTGATGTTGACGAAACACTCGTTCATCAACGCGGCCGTCTCCTCGTCCTCGAAGGACTCGCGCGCCATCACATGACACCAGTGGCAGGAGCTGTAACCCACGCTCAACAGCACCGGCACATCCCGCCGTCGCGCCTCCGCGAACGCCTCCGGCGACCAGGGCCACCAGTCCACCGGATTGTCCGCGTGCTGAAGCAGATAAGGCGAGGTCGCGTCGGCCAAGCGGTTCATGCCGCCCACCCTCTCACAGCGCTCGAACCCACCGAGGAGACCCTGACGAGCCCCTTCAACCGGCCGAAATGCCCTCATGCGTTCTTGCGTGGCGGGTGGTTCCTCCCATGCGACCCGGGCAGCCGGGCACCCTCGGAACAGTAGGCTTGGCGCAGCAGCGTCGGCCCTGTCGAGCCCCTCGGAGGAGGTGCACCATGACCGCCGAGATGGTGGCGCCCGCGTGGATGCACACGCAGATCAGCGCGGAGCAGTACGACTCGTGGTCCGAGGAGCAGTGCGCCGGCATCGAGATCGTGGACGGGACGGTCATCGGGAGCCCGAGCGCCTCCAAGCGCCACAACCGGCTGGCCCGCATCCTGGCCAACGCCCTGGACACCGCCGCGGGCCCGGACTGGAACGCGGACACAGACTTCGACGTCCGCCTGCACGACGTTCCCCTCACCAACCGCCGCCCGGACGTCACCGTCTACCGGGCGGAAACCATCGACCTCACACCCACCCGCCCCGAGCACGTGCTCCTGGTCGTCGAGGTGGTGTCGCCCGGCTCGGAGACCACCGACCGGATCGTGAAGGTGGACCAGTACGCCAAGGCCGGCATCCCGTTCTACTGGCGCATCGAGCAGGCCGCCACCGGCGTTCCGATCGTCTACACATACGTCCTCGACCCCGCCACCAAGGCCTACCGGGACGGCGAGATGTTCACCGGCACCGTGAAGGCCAGCGTTCCCTTCTTGATCACTGTGGACTTGGGCGCCGTCTGACGACCAGCGTCCGCGCAGGCACCGCGACTGCTCGGGCCGCAGCTCCCGGCTCCGCTCGGCCGATCCGCACTCGTGCACCAGCACGTGGAGACTGCAGGGTGTTCGTTCCGCGACCAAGTCGCTCCGGTGCTCGACGGGGTTCCGTTCATGCCGGGAGCCGGTGCCCGGCTGGGAGCAGGCAGGACTGCGAGTCGAGCAGCACCGCTCCTGACGCGCATCCTCGAAGGCGGTACGACTCGTGGTCCGAGGAGCAGTGCGCCGGCATCGAGATCGTGGACGGGACGGTCATCGGGAGCCCGAGCGCCTCCAAGCGCGACAACCGGCTGGCCCGGATCCCGGCGAACGCTCGGATCTTCCCGTGACCGCATCGTGCCGGCACTGCCGGCCGAGCGCGAACCCCAGGGTCAGCCGGGAGTCGTGTTCTTCGTCGGCCAGCCGGGCGCCGGCGAGAGCCGTGTGAACGAACTGGTGGCCGAACGCCTCAACGCGCGCGGCGGATTCGTGGGCATCGACAGCGACCGGTACAAGCCGTTCCGTCCCGCCTACGACGGCCTCATGGCCCGGGACGACACGCTCGGTTGAGATCGTGGGCTGGCTGCGAGCACCCGGGCACTATGCGCCGGCCGCCCGTTCACCCGCCGCCCGTGCGGCCCCCTTCTCGGAGGTCTGGTCGCTCGTGCTGAGTGAACCGCCCGAGTTCTCCAGGTGGGCACGGACAAACCACTGGAAGAGCTCGAGGCTGCGGAGATGCTCGATCAGCAGGTCCTGGCTGACCGGGTCTGATTTCTCGGTGGCGGCAGCGGCCTTTCGGTGGTCCTCGATGATTCCGGTGAAGACCAGGTCCAGCGCGCCGAGGTGCTCGATGGCGTCCGCTCGTCCGATGGCGTAGTCGTCCCAGGAGCGTTCGGCGACGAGCACGCCGGGGGTGCCGCGCGGTGAGCCGCCCAGGGTGGAGATCCGCTCGGCGGTCGCGTCGACCATCTCCCGTACCGAACTGACCTGGGGGTCCAGCATCTGGTGCACCGCGATGAAGTGCGGTCCCACGACGTTCCAGTGCACGTGCTTCAGTGTCAGGGCGAGCTCGTTCAGAGCGTGCAGCCGCTTGCTCAGCAGCTGGATGACCTCACTGCCCTGCGAGGTCGTCATGCCCGGCACCGTGTACTGCGGGGTGCTGTGGGATTGCGACATAAGGCGCTCCTTCCGACTGCGTTTCTGTCTCTTCTGTGTCCGGTCCGCACGCGTGAGGGCCGCCGTTCGGTCGCCCACGCTCTCGGCGGTGAGATCGGTCCGGGGCCCACCACTGTCCGCAGAAAGAAGCGGGTGTGAGCGAGCCCCTGGCCGTCACTCCTTCTCGTACTGCGCCAGCGCGACGCCCAGTGCCATGAAGGTGGGGGCCCACTCTCCGATGAAGATGCCCCACCGGTCGGCCCGGGCGACGCTCGCGGACTCCATCTGAGTCGATGCGTTCCAGGAGAGGATCGAGGCACCGATAGAGGCGAATGCGGCCAGGTAGGCGTGCTCGCTTTTCAGTCCGGCGTCGTGCAGAACTTTGACGATCATGGCTCTCCTCCTGCGGGAAGCTGGTTCGGTGAGCCCTCTCTACTTCAGTGGAAGAGCGCCCGGCGCGCGCGTTGAGTACTCCGAACCGGTGACCCGCCCCTGCTTGATCCGACTACCTCTGGGGGCGACAGGTTCGCTGCCCCTCATCGGTCGCCGGTGGCCCTGGCCGGGTCGGGCGACTGGTGCGCCGAGCGGGTTTCGGCACGTCGTGGTGTCGTGTCAGCAGCTCTGCCCGGAACGTTCCGCAGGAGGCGCCTCGCGTGCTGTTCACAGGAAGCGCCGGATGGGACGCACGGCGGCTTCTCCCAGACGCTGCTGTACGGGCCTGCGCTTCCACTGTCCGGGCGTGATGAGGTCGCCGCCCTGCCAGTCCTCGGAAAAGTGCTCGTCCAGGGCCGCGGTGAACTCCTCGTCCACGACCGCGAGCATGACTTCCTCGTCGTGTTCCAGCGAGCGACGGTTGAAGTTGGTGGAACCGACCAGAGAAACGATGGCGTCGATGGTCACGATCTTTGCGTGCAGCATCGTGGGCTGGTATTCGGCGATCCGGACCCCCGCGTCCAGAAGTTCCTCGTAGGAGCGGCGGCCGCCCAGCTGCGAGACGCGTTTGTCCGTGTGCGGGCCGGGGATGAGGATCTCGATCCTGACACCTCGGCGGGCTGTGCGACACAGGAGCTGGACAAAGAACTCGTCCGGGGTGAAGTACGCGGTCGATACGCGCACCCGCTCCCGCGCCGACTCGAGGACGACGCGCATCAGGGTCTGCATGTCCTGCCAGCCGAAGCTGGCCGAACCGCGGACCACCTGGACCACGGAGCGGCCCGTCACAGCATGTTCGACGAAGCGGTCGTTCTCGTCGAAGAGCTCCTGATGGCACTCCGCCCAGTTCTGGGCGAAGGCGGCCGTGATGCCGTCGACCGCGGGGCCGCGCACCTGGATGTGGGTGTCTCGCCACTCGCCCGGATGACGTGCGTCCCCGCACCATTCCTCGGCGATGCCCACCCCTCCGGTGAAGGCCGTGCGCTCGTCGACCACAAGGGCCTTCCGGTGGCAGCGATGGTTCTGTTTCAGAGGGGAAACCCACGTCGGCTTGCGGAACCACACCACCTGCACTCCCGCCGAGGCCATCTCGTCGAGCAGGTTCTGCTGGATCGGGCTGCTGCCGAACCCGTCCAGCAGCAACCGCACGCGCACGCCGCGCCGGGCGCGTTCGGAGAGCGCGGCGGCGAAGTCGCGGGCGATCTCACCGCGCCAGTAGACGAACGTCATCATGTCGATCGTGTACCGGGCCGAACGGACCGCCTCGAGCATCGCGGGAAAGATCTCGTCGCCGTTGCGCAGTACGCGCAACTCGTTGCCCTCCGTCGCGGCGATGCCGATCAGCCGCTCCAGACGTCTGCGTATCTCCTGCTTCTGTCTTTCGACATCCATGGCGGGCCGGCTCGGTTCGGCCTCGTCGGGGCTGGCGGGCTTCTCCTCAACACTCATGAGCGGACCCTACGGAACACTCCGGCGGGGCGGGACCCCTCGACCCACCGGCGAGGGCGTGGGACGAGGGGTGGCGGCGGCCGGCGCTCAGCTCTCGTTCTCCTCGGCTCGGGTCGCCCGGCGGTCGGTGCGCTTCTCTTCCTTCTCGCGCTGCGCCTGTCGTTCACGCTCCCGCTCGCTGTAGGCGGCTTTGCGCACCGCCTCCTCCCCCGCGAGGCCGGACCCCAAGGCACCTGCGATCGTTCCCATGGACGCGGACAACCACGCGGTGGTCGCGAGGTCGGACAGACCGGCGCCGTGGCCCAGCGTGGTGGCGAGGTAATCGGTCGGGATGGCGACGAACGCGGCGAACAGGGTGACGGCGTACAGCAGCACGTACATGCAGAAGACACCGAAGGAAACCGTCAGCGTCGTGACCGAGTTGTAGAGCGCGGATTCGGAACGCAGACGGCGGTTCCTCGGACGCTCCCACAGGCTGTTGTCGAAGATCAGCCAGACGATCATCGCAAGCACCGCGACCGCATTCGCCAGAACGAGTCGTACGGTGCTGTAGGAATCTGCCAGCTGCCAGATGTTGGAGTAGAACACGCCGAACGCAGCACCCGCGGCAGCTCCTGCCAACGCAGGCGAGAGGCTGGGGACCAGTCGCCAGGGACGGTTCGCCCTGACCATCCCGGTCAGTAGCCGCAGCTTCCCACGCGCACCTCTCGACACCATGTGCAGCGATTCGCCCCGGGAGCCGAGCTGTACGTCGGTCTCCTCGCCGTGCTCCTCGTTGTGCTCCTCGCCGTGCTCCTCGTTGTCGGCGCTCCCCTTCTCGCTGTCACTGATGATCTCGTAGGAGAATCCCGGCAAGGGCCCGGCGAGCTCTCGTTCCCTTCGCGCTTCCGTGGTCGCGGAAGGCGCACCCCCACCGTTTCCGAGACGCCCGGCCACCACGTACGCGATGGTGTCGCACGCCCGGCTGCGCACCCGAACTGCCCCCAAGGCAGGCAACGACACAAGGCCGACCCCGCAATCGGGGTGATAGTCGGCGAGGATCGGCTGCTTGCCCGCCCAACGCGGCAACTCGGTCAGCAGGACGGTGACGTCCCAGCCCTGCTCCTCGCGCTGCCGCCGCCCGATGTCGAGCAGCGGCAACGAACCTTTCTCGTCCAGGGGCAGCAGCTGCGACGAGGTCTCCACCCGCCAACGCTCCCGGCGGCCTTCTCGCTCCGCGAGCAGAGCAGGCAGCTCCTGCCCGATCGCGTTTACAAGTTCTGCCGCCAGACCCGGGTCGGCGACCAGCCCGAGGACGAGTTCCTCATCGTCCGCCCGACCGTTGCCTGTTTCCCCCGCGTCTTCCTTCGAACTCAACCTCGTCTCCCTTCGCACCGCACCGCTCCGCCGTCACAGAGGTGACGGCGCGGCCGGGCAGCGTCTCTTTTTCGTACCGGTGCTGCCTTCGCGGCCCAGCGTCAACCGGGGAACCCACGTCTCCAGCGAGACCCGGAGAACGCCGCGCCCGGCCCGGAAGGCTGTCACAGCCCCAGCAGGCAGCCGCAACTCCTTTTCGCCGGTAGCCACCCGCACCCCTCAACCAGTCCGGAGACGCACACGCCTCCGCACCGACGAGACGGAGCCGGCCGCCCACCCCGAGTCGACTGCCGGGCAGGCGCCGCCGGCCGCCCGTGCGTCGGCCCGCGGAGCGGGTGACGATGGCTTCGTGGCGACAAGGAACGTGCAGCGCACAGCAGACGGCCACTACGTCATCATCAGGGGGCGACGCTGGCGAGCCACCGATCCCCTGGTGCCCGAGGCCGTGAAACAGCGCCTGATCCACCACCTGATGTCCGCCCGCCGGGCCGTGGCCGCCGCGGGTGACGACGAAGACCTCCGAAGAGCGGCACGAGGCCGTGTGAAGGTCGCGAAGACGGGGCTGGGCGAACGCGGCACAGCTTGGTGGGAACAGACCGCAGCCGAACGACGCCAACGCTGGAACGACTGCCTGCGCCAACTGGAACAGACCGGATAGCTCCGGCACCGACCCTCTCTCCTCCCAAGCCGACGGGTTTCCCTGCCGGGGTCTGCTCGGCACTCACGTGCGGCACAGGGCGACGACTTGTTCGGCTGTTGGAGCGACTCCCCGGCCAGGCGGCGCAGCGCGAAGACAAGGCGGGAAGAACACGGACAAGCATGAATGAAACGTCCGCCTCGTGCTACCGCGGTGGTGTCGCAGCCTCTAGCAAGAAGCGAGGTCTATCTGTGTCGCAGGTCGAAGAGTCCATCGAGGTCAACGTCGACGTCCATACGGCCTACCACCAGTGGACCCGGTTCGGGGACCTCCCCCTGTCCGTGGACAGTACCGAGTCCATCGGTCAGCGCACCGACGTCCTCACGCGCGGGGAGACGCGGATCGGCGGTGTCGCGCGCTCGTTCACGGAGATCACCGAGCAGATCCCCGACGAACGTGTCGCCTGGACGATTGGTGCAGGCGACGCCAAGCAGACCGTCGTCGCCACCTTCCACTACATCGACGACAACCTCACCAAGGTCCTGCTGCGGTTGGACTGCGCCCCCCACGGCACAGCCGAGACCACCGTCGACACCCTCGGCTTCGTACAGCGACAGCTCAGCGGCGATCTTCACGCCTTCAAGCGGTTCATCGAGAGATGCGAGGGCGGGGAGAGCAGAGCCGGATACGGTGCCGAGGGTCCGCTCACCGCCGTCGGCACCGCGAAGGCCGTCGAGGCGGTCCTCGCACAGGTACTGGGTACGGAACTGCGCCGGGCCCGCCGCATCGACCCCGTCCACGCCCATGACGTCGCCCACCGGGTCAGTGCCTTCGTCCAGCGCGGCGGGAAACGGCTGCGAACAGCGTTCGCCTGGTGCGGCTGGCGGGCTGCAGGCGGCTCGGGAGACGCAACGGCCGTCCTCCACGTCGGGGCGGCCCTCGAACTCGTCCAGGCGTGCGCTCTCCTCCACGACGACGTGATGGACGGCTCGCCCGTACGCCGAGGCGCGCCCACCTTGCACGTCGAGTTCGCGCGCCGACACAGTGCCGCGAGGATGACCGGGCCGTCGGAGGCGTTCGGAACGGCCGCCGCGGTACTCGCGGGAGACCTGGCGCTGGTCTGGGCGGACGACCTGCTGGCGGAAACGGCCCTCGCCTCGCCTCACGGCAGCCGCCTCCACAGTGAGTGGCGGGCCATGCGGGGCGAGATGGTCGCCGGGCAGTACCGAGACATCCACGCGCAGGCGACGGGCGCGTCCGGCCTCGACGAGGCCGTGACCATCGCGACCCTCAAGAGCGCCCTGTACACCGTGGCGCGCCCGCTGGCGCTGGGCGCTTCGGTGGCTGCCGCCGACCGGCACACCCTGGACGCCCTGCGCTCCGCCGGCCGGTGCGCCGGCCTGGCGTTCCAACTCCGGGACGACCTCGTCGGCGCATTCGGCAACCCTGAGCTGACGGGCAAGCCGGCCGACGAAGACCTGCGCTCGCGAAAGCTCACGTACTTGCTCGCTGTCGGGCTCACCCGAGCGGAGACCAGCGGTGACAGGGACGCGACCGACGCACTCACCGCTGGTGTTGCCACCCGGCCGCATCACGATGTGGAGCGTATGCGGCAGGCGCTGGAACGGACCGGGGCGCGTGCCCTGGTCGAGGCGAAGATCGCGGAGCTGACGGCCGGGAGCCTGCGGCACTTCGAGAGGACCGGCGCGGAACGGGCCGTGCAGGAGGACTTCGCCGCCTTGGTCGAACGGGCCACGGGCACCACCGCGTCCCACATCGAGGAGGAGCGGTGAAGACGGTCAGCGGGCCGACCGACCACGTGGTCGTCGTCGGCGCAGGGTTGTCCGGTCTCGCCTGTGCCCTGCACCTGCTGGGCGCCGGACGCCGGGTCACGGTCGTCGAACGGGACGCGGGGCCTGGCGGGCGGGCGGGGCAGATCGATCTCCGCGGCTACCGGGTGGACACCGGCCCCACGGTGCTGACCATGCCGCATCTGGCCGACGAAGCCTTCGCCGCGGTCGGCGACAGCCTGCACAGCCGTGTGCAGCTGGTGGCGCTGCACCCGGCCTATCGCGCGCACTTCGCGGACGGCGGCTCGCTGGACGTGCACACCGACGGTGCGGCGATGGAAGAGGAGGTGCGACGTTTCGCCGGTCCCGCGCAGGCCGCGGGCTACCGCCGGCTGCGACGCTGGCTGGAGCACATCTACCGGGCTCAGATGCGGCGCTTCATCGACACGAACTTCGACTCGCCCTTCCAGCTCCTTCACCCGGATCTTGCCCGTCTGGCTGCTCTGGGCGGATTCGGACGGCTGGACAGGCGCATCGGGCACTTCCTCTCCGACTCCCGCCTGCGCCGCATCTTCTCCTTCCAGGCCCTGTACGCCGGCGTCGCTCCCGCGCGCGCTCTCGCCGCCTACGCCGTGATCGCCTACATGGACACCGTGGCCGGTGTCTGGTTCCCCCGAGGCGGCATGCACGCTCTGCCGCGCGCGATGGCCGAAGCAGCCGCCGACGCGGGCGCCGACATGCGCTGGTCGGCCGAAGTGAACGAGCTGGAGCGCTCGTCCGGCCGAGTGCGCGCCGTACGGCTGGCCACCGGAGAGCGGATCCCCTGCGACGCGGTGGTGCTGTCCTGCGAGATGTCCACCGCCCACCAACTCCTGGGACGAAGCCCGCGGCGCCCGGTCCGCCTGCGCCACGCACCGTCAGCCGTGATCCTGCACGCCGGGACGGACCGCACCTGGCCCGGCCTCGCGCACCACACGCTCTCCTTCGGCAACGCGTGGGAGCGGACTTTCGACGAACTGACCCGCACGGGGCAGCTGATGAGTGACCCTTCTCTGCTCATCACCCGCTCGACCACGCACGATCCCACTCTGGCACCGCCCGGACGGCACCTGCATTACGTCCTGGCTCCCTGCCCGAACACTGCCGTCGGGCCCTCCGCCGCTGCCTGGCGCGACCTGGGGCCGCGCTACCGGGACAACCTCGCCGCCGAACTGGAACGCCGAGGACTCGAAGAGTTCGGGGCCAGCGTTCAGGAGGAGCTGCTGGTGACGCCGTTGGACTGGACAGCACAGGGGCACGCGGCCGGCAGCCCCTTCTCCGTCTCGCACACGTTCGCCCAGACCGGCCCGTTCCGACCGCGCAACCTGGTGCGCGGACTCGACAACGTCGTGCTCGCCGGCTGCGGAACCACTCCGGGCGTAGGTGTGCCGACCGTACTCATCAGCGGCAAGCTCGCCGCCGCCCGCGTCACCGGCGGCCTCCCGCGCCGCCCACTGCTTGCACCGCCACCATCGGCTGCCCGAAACGTGCCCGCCTCGGCTGTGAAAGGCTCCCATGACCCGTCGTGAACTGGCCGCCGCGGGGATCACCGATCCCGCTCTGTGCACCGCCTACACCCGGTGCCGACAGCTCAACGCCCGCCATGGCCGCACCTACTTCCTGGCCGCACGGCTCCTCCCCGCGGAGCGCCGGAGCGCAGTGCACGCGTTGTACGGCTTCGCACGCTGGGCGGACGACATCGTGGACGACTTCGACCAGCGCCTGACCCCGGACGAGCGTGACCGACGGCTGCACCGTCTGGAGACCGAACTCACGCGGGAGTTGCGGGGCGGCGGCGGAGAGGAACCCGTGGTCCGCGCCGTGGCCGACACCGCCGCCCGGTACAGCATCAACCACGCCCTGTTCGCCGACTTCCTGGCCTCGATGCGCAGCGACCTCAGCGTCACGGACTACCCGACCTACGCCGACCTGCGGGTCTACATGCACGGCTCGGCCGCCGTCATCGGGCTGCAGATGCTGCCGGTGCTCGGGACCGTCGTTCCGCGCGAAGAGGCGGCACCACACGCCGCGGCCCTGGGCGTCGCGTTCCAGCTCACCAACTTCCTGCGCGACGTGGGAGAGGACCTGGAGCGGGGCCGCGTCTACCTGCCCGCCGACCTGCTCGCCGCCCACGGCGTGGACCGACCGCTCCTCAGGTGGAGCCGCCGCACCGGTCGCCAGGACCCGCGGATCCGCGCGGCGCTGGTCGCGGTGGAGGCCATGACGCGCGAGGTGTACCGCGAGGCCGAGCCGGGCATCGCCATGCTCGACCCGCGCGTACGCCCCTGTATCCAGACCGCGTTCACGCTGTACAGCGGCATCCTCGACGCGATCGCGGACCAGCAGTACACGGTGCTGCACCGCCGCGCGGTGGTATCGCACGGACGCCGGGCCGCCACGGCCGCAGCCGGTGCCCTGCGCGTGGTCGGCGCCCGGTGGCGGGCACGCGTCCCAGGCGCCCGGCCGCGGAAGCCGGCGGACGGAGCCGCTCCTCAGTGAAAGCGACCGGGTAGTGAACGACCGAGCCGACAGGGCCCGTTGGACACCGCCGCTGCGCCGCCGCGGGCCGGACAGCGGCCGCCAGACGCCGACCTGGCGGGAGGCGCGTCCGTCGCTGATCGCCGACGCCCTCAATCGGGCTTCGGCACGGCCTTCGGGCAACTGGTTCGTCGTGGGTGCTTCCCGCGACGTACGCGTCGGCGCAGGCCCGCGCGGTCGGACAGTGGGCGGGGTCGAGATGGTGCTGTGGCGTACCTCGACGGGCGAACTGCACGCCGGTCCCGGAGCCTGCCCGCACCTCGGTGCACCGCTGCGCGACAGCCGGGTGGTGTGCGGCACTCTCGTGTGCCACTGGCACGGACTGGCGCTGAACGGCAAGCCGTTCGCCGGCTGGGAGCCCTACCCCGTGTACGACGACGGGGTGCTCGTCTGGGTACGGCTGGACGCGGTCGGGGGCGAAGAGCCCTCGGCGGCACCGACCGTGCCGGTTCGTCCCGCGCCGGGCAGCGGCTTGGACGCTGTCTTCACCGCATCGGGGCGGTGCGAACCGCAGGACGTGATCGCCAACCGGCTCGACCCCTGGCACGGATCGTGGTTCCACCCGTACTCGTTCGTGGACCTGACGGTGGTGCGATCGCCGCAGGGGGCGGACGAGGACGCGTTCGTCGTGGATGTGTCCTTCCGGGTGACCGGCCGTCTGGTGGTCCCGGTGCGGGCGGAGTTCACCGCGCCCGATGCGCGTACGGTGATCATGCGGATCATCGAGGGCGAAGGAGCCACCTCGGTGGTGGAGACGCATGCCACGCCACTCACAGCCGAGGGCGACGGGCGTCCACGGACTGCCGTGATCGAGGCGGTCGTCGCCGCCTCCGACCGGCGGGGCTTCGCTCTCGCCAGGGCCGGGGCCCCCGTTCTGAGGTCGTTGATGCGCCGCGCGGCCGGTCGTCTGTGGCGCGATGATCTGGCCTACGCCGAGCGTCGCTGGGCGCTGCGCAGTACGGGACGGTTCCCCGGCTGAGCCCCGCAGCCGGGGAACCGGAGCGGATCGCGTCCGCGGTCCCGGAGGGCGAGGCCGCTCACGCCGACGTCAGTTCCTCGCGTGCGCGGCGGCTGCCCGGAGCACCGCGGAGCGGCCTGCTCTCGGGACCGTCCACAGCACCTGGCCCTGGACACCCCAGCCGGCCAGCAGGGTGTTGGCCGCCAGGAACCCGGTGGTGGCGGCTCGTTCCATCAACGCGACGGGCAGACCGCTTCGCACCGCGTCACCCGCCAGTGCCAACCAGCGGTGCGGGCTGCGCACGGCGGGGCGCCGGTGGTGGGTCCCGACGGAGAACAGGGGGCAGTCGGAGCGCCACTCGTGCCGTGCGTCCACCACGCGCGCCTCGCGGACCTCCGGGTACACCTCGTGCAGCTGCTCGGTCAGCTTCCCCGGCATGCTCTCGCGTGCTGCCTCCTCCTCCACCGCGTAGGCGTGCAGTTCCACGACGGAGCCGCCGGTTCGGGCCGCCCAGCGGGCTGCTTCGCCCTCGTAGCGCTCCAGGACGCTGATGTTGTCCAGGCCGCCGTACCCGCTGGTGCCGAGGAACCCGGCACGGTCCGCCCGCACCGGCCGGTCGAGCCAGAGCCTGGAGACGAGGAACGGAGGGGCGGTGCGCAGCGAGGCGATGTCGTCGCGCCAGTCCGGGGTGCCGAGCCCCGGTGAAGCGGCCACCACCTGGCGCAGCCCGTTGACGTCGAGCGCGAGGACCACCGCGTCGTACCGCTCCCCAGCGGTGTCGGTCCGTACCTCGGCTCCGCTGCCGCACGGGTGCACACTGCGCACGGGGGTGCCGGTGCGGATGTCCGTCCCGAGCCGCTGGAGGTAGTCGCCGAGAGGGTTCCACAGCGCCCGGGGGAAGGGCTCGTTCGGCACGTCGAAGAGCAGGCCCTCGGCGGAGCCGAGGAAGTAGACGTGAAACATCAACAGCATTTCCGCGGCGGACAGTTCGCGCGGGTCGGCGAAGAAGCTGCGGGAGAACACCTCGAACGCCAGGTGGTGCGCGGCCTCGGGGAAACGGACGCTCTCCAGGAAGCGGGTGGCACTGACCCCGTCGAAACGTGCGTACACCTCGGGGACGCGCACGTCGAACAGCGGCAGCGCCGCCCGGGCATCGATGGCTGCGAGATCCCGCCAGCCGAAGGTGGGGCTCAGAGCGGCGAAACCGAGGGCGCTGAACGGCGGAGTGCGCGGGACTCCGGCGAAGCTGTCCGTGAGACCGCCGCTGTGCCGCAGCGGGTAGTCGGGCAGCGGAGTGAGCCGTACGAGAGAGGGGTCGGCTCGCCGCAGCAGGCCGCGAAGGTTGTAGTACTGCCGGAAGAAGGCGTGGAATCCGCGACTCATGGTCACCGAGGACCCGTCCGTCAGCCTGGTGTGCCAGCCTGCGAGCCGGCCGCCCAGAGCCCCTCCCTGTTCGTAGAGCGCCACCTGTGCGCCGCGCTCGGCGAGCGCGGTGGCTGCTGCGAGACCGGCGATGCCACCGCCCAGTACGGCGACGCGCGGCGCGTCCTCGGGCGCGAACCGGTGGCGTCCCGGCAGGGGCATCAGCACTTCGGCCTTGCGGTCGCGGCCTCGTCGGGCGGCGTGGGACGAGGCCCTCACCGGGCTCTCTCCGGTGCAGCGGCCGGGCCGTTGCAGGCGAGGAAGGTGTGCACGACGCCGGTCTGCCACCCGGCGGCGGGCGCGGCCCGCACGCCGGTGAACCCCGCACGTGTCAGCCGTTCCGTGAAGGCCGGCACGGTGTCGAAGTCGAGCACGCTGCGCCACAGGTGACGGTAGAGGGCGCGGTCGCCGGTGAGCGTGCCGACCGGGATGATGACGCCCCGGCACACAGCCGTCCACAGGGCTCGATGCACGGCGGCGCCGCTGAGGCTGTACTCGTGCACGGCGAGCCGCCCGCCCGGCCGCAGCAGGTTCCGTGCGGACGCGAGCACCCGGTCCGGGGTGGTGACGTTGCGGAACAGATAGCCGGCGAAGACGGCGTCGAACGGAACCTCCTCCGCCGCTTCCACTTCCTCGGCGGCCAGGTGCGAGAAGCGCACTCGCGCGGGCCACTTCTTGGCCCGCGCCCGCCGCAGCATCCCCGGTGAGGCGTCGACAGCCGTGATCGAGGCGTACGGCGCGGCCCGCAGCAGGGCCCGGGTGGAGGCGCCGGTGCCGCAGCCGAGGTCGAGCACGCGCAGGCCCGCGCCCTTGCCGGGCAGCCGGAGCCGACGTGCCGAGCGCAGGAGGTCGGTCCGGTATCCGGGATTGAGAGCGGTGAGGAGATCGTAGGTGTGCGACGCATCGTCGAAGGCGCGGGCCAGGGCCTCGTCGCGCAGCGGCGTCACGGGGTGCCCTCCACGCGTCGAGTGGCAGCTCCGGGCACCCGGTGGGAGCGGCGGGGCACGAAGGGAAGCTCGACGGCGGAGCGCAGCATCGGACCCACCGGGCAGCGCAGCCCGACGGCCAGTTCCTCCCACGGTGCCGTAGCACCGTCGAGGAAGCGCAGCAGGCGATACGGCGGCGTGAGCCGGAACAGCCGGGTGAAGAACTCGGGGCCCTCGATCCTTCCGCTGTCCAGCGCGCGCAGCAGCACCGCGTCCATCGCCAGCGCGCGCCGCCGATGGGGCGGGGGCACGACCGCACGGCCGTCGCGCAGGCCGGCGACGATGGCGCGGCTCTGCCGCTGCACGGCGGAGAAGGTGTAGCCGGTTGCGGGGCGAGTGGCGCCGCCCGCGGTGCCGATCCGGAACACACCGCGCCCGACCCGGCGGGGAAAGCGTGCGTCCGTCATGGGGATGACGCCCTGCTCCACCTCTTCCACGGAGCAGCCACCAAGGCGCAGGATGCGGCGACAGTAGTGGCCCAGCGCCGCCTCGTACTCCTCGCCGGACAGCGGCGTCCGGGAGAAGACGGTGTACTCGACGAGAGCCTGGCGGGGCGTCACCGGGAGGACGTAGCCGAAGGCGAGCCCTTGGCGGGGCTGCGGTACCCGAAAGTCCATCAGATTCGCGATCGTGGGGTCGAACCGGTCGGTCTCGGTGCGCACGAACCATCCGCGGAAGTGCTGGAGCAACTGCGTCCTGGCCGGCGGCAGTGCGCGCAGCGGTCGGGAGTCGAACACGTGCCGAGCGCGCAGTGTCAGCGCCCGGCCGCCGGGCGTCGTGCACTGGACCTCCGCTCCGTCGGCCACCTCGCGCACCCTTTCCACCGTCGCCCGCACCACGCGTCCGCCGGGGGATCGGGACAGCCGGGCGTGCACCAACCGCTCGAACGCCGCCGACCTCAGCATGCGATAACGCAATGGCTCGGGGCTGATCGTCACCGCTTCGCCATCGGCGCCGTGCACCCGCAGCCGGGACCAAGTGGCGCTTACCGCCTCCTCGAAGTCGCCGACGCCCTCGTCCCAGTAGCACCAAGTCCGCTCGGGCGGGCGCAGCGGACCGTCCGGCGCCTCCACCACCGTCACGAGGGAGGAACCGGTCGCGAGCAGCTCGTGCGCCAGGCTGAGCCCGGCCGCACCGCCGCCCACGATGAGGACATCGGACGTAGCGATTGCACCGCGCGGCAGGCGGCTCACCGGGCCCGCCGTTCCACGACGGCCGAGCCGTCAGGGCCTGTCCGTACGAGTTCGGCGCCCGTCGACAGCGCCTCCGCGACCGCCGCGACGACTTCTCGGAGGTCGGCGCCCGCGGGCAGTGGCGGTGCGGTGCCCGCGACCGGCCGGTCGGCGAAACCGGTGTCGATGTGGCCCGGCCGGACGTCGAGCACCTGGATGTCAACGCCACGTGCCTCGCGGCGAACGGCGCCGAGCCAGGCGCTGAGCGCGGCCTTGGACGCGCTGTAGTCGGCCATCCCCGGCTGTGGGCGCTCCCCCACCACACCGGTCAGCGCGACAATCGCCGAACCGGGGCCCATGGTGCTCAGTGCGGCGCGGAAGAACGCGGCGGGTGCCAGCACGTTCACCGCCATCAGATGCTCCGCGACCTCGTCGCCCACCTCGGTGCCACTGCCGAAGGCCACCGTTCCGAACGCCGTCACGACGGCGTCGAGGCCACCCAGTGCGGCGGCTGCCGCCTGCACCGCGCGAACGCAGGACGAGGGATCGTACGCGTCGAAGACGACGGTCGGCGCGTCCTGGCACGCCGAGGAAGCGGTGGCCAGACGGCCCGGGTCACGTCCGGCCAGCACCAGCTCGGCGCCCCGGCCGGCCAGTTCGGCGGTCAGCGCAGCCCCAAGGACGCCGGTGGCGCCGGCCACCAGCACGCGCGAGCCCCTGATGTCCATGTCCTACTCCGAATCCCTGCCGCAGGTCACAAGGCACCACCACACTGCCCCCTATGTCCGTGTTTGACACGTTGCCATGGCCGAGCTGCGACAGCAAAGGGCGGTGAGGATCCGTCAGTGCGTCACGAAGGCACGGCGTACGGCGCACGGCGCACGGCCTCCGGCCGACGGACGCGCCCTCCCCTCCTCCCGGTCGGCGAACGTGACGCCGTCCGGATCGTCCCGTCGACGACATCGACGTGGTGGCCGTGTCCGAGGCCCGGTGAATTCGACAGAGGGCGGGCGGTGCCTGTCGGGGCTGCGCGCATTTGCACGTTCGAACAATTCAGGGAGATATACGCGACCGGATGATTGGAGGTTCGACCAGAGGGTGGTGCGGGTGTGTGGGCGGTCTTGACGGTGGGGCGGGTGCGGCCTAGGTTCGGGCCGACTGGTTCATGAGCTGCCGAAGGAGGCGACGTCGGATGAACACCCTCTCCGACCTGCACCGCCTCGCGCAGCAGACCGCCTGGGTCCCTGGCCGCGTCGCGCACGGCCACTAGCCGCGCGACGCCTTCCGCCCTGCCCGTACGCGGCCCCGCCTCTTTTCGTTCTGCCGTCACCGCCCGCGATCTTCCGTCGCGCGCCGACGCGTGTCCGGGCCGCGCCGCCGAAACAGAAATCTGCTTTTGAATGGCGAATAGAATATTCAGTACGAGCGCGCTCCGAAATGAGGATCTGCGATGGTAGCGGCCCGGATCACGGTCAATGGGAAAGAGACTCCGCTTTCCCCGTCCGCACCGCATGTGACGGCTCTCGATTTCCTGCGGGACCGCGGACTCACCGGGAGCAAGGAGGGCTGCGCCGAGGGCGAGTGCGGCGCCTGTTCGATCATGGTGGCCCGCCCGGGGACGGACAAGCCGACGGACTGGGTGCCGATCAACGCCTGCCTGGTCCCGGCAGCGGCGTTGGACGGCCAGGAGGTCGTCACCTCGGAGGGTCTGGCCACGGCCGGTGAGGCCGGCGCCCCGCCCGAACTGCACCCGGTGCAGCGGGAGATGGCGATGCGCGGCGGTTCCCAGTGCGGCTACTGCACGCCGGGTTTCGTGTGCAGCATGGCCGCGGAGTACTACCGCCCCGACCGGTGCGCGCACGCGCAGCCGGACGGCGCGGGCGTACAGCCGGCCGGCCAAGACGGCGCGGGCGTACCGCAGAACGGCGCGCAGGCGCAGGGCGGCGGGGACGGCGAGCACGGGCCGAACGGTTTCGATCTGCATGCGCTGAGCGGCAACCTCTGCCGCTGCACCGGCTACCGGCCGATTCGCGACGCCGCGTTCGCCGTCGGCGCTCCGCAGGAGGACGATCCGCTGGCCCGGCGCCGCGAGCAGGCGCCGCCGGAGCCCGTCGCCACCGAGTACACCCGCGACGACAGTGCGTTCCTGCGGCCCGCCGACCTCCCTCGGGCGCTGCGGCTGCTGCGCGAGCGGCCCGAGGCGGTGGTGGTCGCCGGCAGTACCGACTGGGGCGTGGAGGTCAACATCCGCTCGCGCCGGGCCGAGTGCGTGGTGGCGATCGACCGGCTGCCGGAGATGCGCGAGCTGCGCACGGAGGGCGACCACCTGGAGATCGGGGCGGCGCTGACGCTGACCGAGATCGAACGCCTACTGGAGGGCACCGTCGACGGCGGCGTACCGCTGCTCGCGGAGCTGTTCCCGCAGTTCGCGTCCCGACTGATCCGCAACGGCGCGACGCTCGGCGGCAATCTGGGCACCGGCTCCCCCATCGGCGACAGCCCGCCGGTGCTGCTCGCGCTGGAGGCGTCGCTGGTGCTCAGCGACGCCGACGGGGAGCGTGTGGTCCCGCTGGCGGAGTACTTCACCGGTTACCGGCAGAGCGTGCGCCGGCCGGACGAGTTGATCCGCGCGGTGCGGATCCCGCTGCCGCTGTCGCCGGTGACCGCGTTCCACAAGATCGCCAAGCGGCGGTTCGACGACATCTCCAGCGTGGCGGTCGCCGTCGCGCTGGACATCCGGGAGGGGGTCGTACGCCGCGCACGCATCGGGCTGGGCGGTGTGGCGGCCACGCCGATCCGTGCTCTGGCGGCCGAAGCGGCGCTGGAGGGCGAGCGGTGGACGGCCGCGACCGTCGAGTCCGCGGCCGAGATCCTCGGCTCGCAGGGGACCCCGATGAGCGACCACCGCGCCAGCGCGGAGTACCGGGCCGCGATGCTCGGTCAGAGCCTGCGGAAGCTGTACGCACAGACGAACGAGGCGGTGCCGTCATGAGTCATCTTTCCCAGCGCCCCGAAGCACCCGTGGTGGGTGTGTCGATGCCGCACGAGAGCGCCGCGCTGCACGTGACCGGTGCCGCGCTCTAC
This sequence comes from Streptomyces sp. XM4193, assembly GCF_023072595.1. Lineage (GTDB taxonomy): Bacteria > Actinomycetota > Actinomycetes > Streptomycetales > Streptomycetaceae > Streptomyces. Next base: position 1,600,632 of record NZ_JALLGK010000001.1, on the reverse strand, counting down.
ACCGACGACCTCGTCCACCGCACCAAGGACGTGCTGCACGCCTATCCGGTGCAGGTGATGAAGGCCCACGGCCGTGTCACCGCGCTGGACACCGGGCCGGCGCTCGCGGTGCCCGGTGTCGTGCGGGTGTTGACGGCGGCCGATGTGCCGGGCGAGAACGACGCCGGGATGAAGCACGACGAGCCGCTCTTCCCCGAGGAGGTCATGTTCCACGGCCACGCGGTGGCCTGGGTGATCGGCGAGAGCCTGGAGGCGGCGCGGCTCGGTGCCGCCGCAGTCGGGGTGGAGATCGACGAGCTGCCCGCCCTGGTCACCCTGTCGGACGCGATCGCCGCGGACAGCTACCACGGCGCCAAACCGCTGATGGAGACCGGCGACACCGCCGCCGGGTTCGCCGAGTCGGCCCACGTCTTCACCGGGGAGTTCGAGTTCGCCGGGCAGGAGCACTTCTATCTGGAGACGCACGCGGCGCTCGCCCAGGTCGACGAGAACGGGCAGGTCTTCGTCCAGAGCAGCACCCAGCACCCCTCGGAGACGCAGGAGATCGTCTCGCACGTGCTGGGTGTGCCGGCGCACGAGGTGACCGTCCAGTGCCTGCGCATGGGCGGCGGTTTCGGCGGCAAGGAGATGCAGCCGCACGGCTTCGCGGCGGTCGCGGCGCTCGGCGCCAAGCTGACCGGCCGCCCCGTACGGTTCCGGCTCAACCGCACGCAGGACCTGACGATGTCCGGCAAGCGGCACGGTTTCCACGCCACGTGGCGGATCGGCTTCGACACCGAGGGCCGCATCCAGGCCCTGGAGGCGACGCTGACCGCCGACGGCGGCTGGAGCCTGGACCTGTCCGAGCCGGTCCTCGCCCGCGCGCTGTGCCACATCGACAACACCTACTGGATCCCGAACGCGCGCGTCGCCGGGCGCATCGCGAGGACCAACATGGTCTCCAACACCGCTTTCCGGGGCTTCGGCGGACCGCAGGGCATGCTGGTGATCGAGGACATCCTCGGTCGCTGCGCGCCCCGACTGGGCCTGGACGCAACGGAGTTGCGCGAGCGCAACTTCTACCGGCCAGGCCTCGGCCAGACCACGCCGTACGGGCAGCCGGTCACCCAGGCCGAGCGGATCACGGCCGTCTGGGAGCAGGTCAAGGAGAACGCCGGCCTCGCCGACCGCAGGCGCGAGGTGGCCGCCTTCAACGCGGCGCACCCGCACACCAAGCGGGCCCTCGCGGTCACCGGCGTCAAGTTCGGCATCTCCTTCAACCTCACCGCCTTCAACCAGGGCGGCGCGCTGGTGCTGATCTACAAGGACGGCTCGGTCCTCATCAACCACGGCGGCACCGAGATGGGCCAGGGCCTGCACACCAAGATGCTCCAGGTGGCGGCGACCACGCTGGGCATCCCGCTGGAGCGGGTGCGGCTCGCCCCGACCCGTACCGACAAGGTGCCCAACACCTCGGCCACCGCGGCCAGTTCGGGCACCGACCTGAACGGCGGCGCGATCAAGAACGCCTGCGAGCAGCTGCGCGAACGCCTCCTCCAGGTGGCCGGCTCCCAGCTCGGCGCCAACGCCTCGGACGTACGCATCACCGGCGGCGTCGCCCGTGCCCTGGGCAGCGACACGGAGTTGGCCTGGAACGACCTGGTGCGCACGGCCTACTTCCAGCGGGTGCAGCTGTCGGCGTCCGGCTACTACCGGACCGAGGGGCTGCACTGGGACGCGAAGACCTTCCGGGGCACGCCGTTCAAGTACTTCGCCATCGGCGCGGCCGTGGCAGAGGTGGAGGTCGACGGCTTCACCGGCGCGTACCGGCTGCGGCGGGTGGACATCGTGCACGACGTCGGCGACAGCATCTCCCCGCTGATCGACATCGGTCAGGTCGAGGGCGGGTTCGTGCAGGGCGCCGGCTGGCTGACGCTGGAGGAGCTGCGCTGGGACACCGGCGACGGCCCGAACCGCGGCCGGCTGCTGACCCAGGCGGCGAGCACGTACAAGCTGCCGAGCTTCTCCGAGATGCCCGAGGAGTTCAACGTGGCGCTGCTGGAGAACGCCACCGAGGAAGGCGCGGTGTACGGGTCGAAGGCGGTGGGCGAGCCCCCGCTGATGCTGGCGTTCTGCGTGCGGGAGGCGCTGCGGGAGGCCGCGGCGGCCTTCGGGCCCGAGGGGGTCGGCGTCGACCTCGCCTCGCCCGCCACTCCGGAGGCGGTCTACTGGGCGGTCGAGTCGGCCCGCGCCGCGCACGGGCAGGTTCGGGCATCGTCCGGGGACGGTCGTGCCGGCGAGGTTCTGACCAGCGAAACCGGCGCACTGAGCAGTGCCTGAGATGAGCTGGGTGTCCGCGGTCGCACGGTTGCGGGCACGCCGGGAGCCCGGCGTGCTCGTGACCGTGGCGACGGTGCGCGGCCACGCTCCCCGTCGCGCCGGGGCCAAACTCGTGGTGGGTCGGGAGGAGTCCTGGGGCTCGATCGGCGGCGGCAACATCGAGGCCGTCGCGATCGACCGGGCCCGCGAGCTGATCGACGCGGCCGAACCGGAGCCGGAGCTGATGGAGTTCGCCCTCAACGACAAGGTCGGCAACGCGCACGGCGTGCAGTGCTGCGGAGGCGTCGTCTCGGTCCTGCTGGAGCCGCTGCCGGTGGTACCGGCGGTGGCGGTGTTCGGCGTCGGGCACGTCGGGCTGGAGCTGGCACGGGTGCTGACCCGGCACAGCCTCGACCTGCACCTGGTCGACAGCCGGCCGGAGATGCTCACCGACGAACGGCTCGCGGTGCTGGCGGACGCGGTGGCCCAGGTCCGGGTGCACCACACGCCGCTGCTGCCGGAGGAGGTGCTGGCCGAACTCCCCCCGGGCGCCCATGTGTTGATCATGACTCATGACCACGCCGAGGACGCCGCGCTGGTCGACGCCGCGCTGCGCACCAGCGGCCTCGGCTCGATCGGACTGATCGGATCGTCGGCCAAATGGGCACGTTTCCGCCGCCGGTTGGCCACCGAGGGCGGCCACGAGGAGGCCGAGATCGACCGGGTCAGGACTCCGATAGGAATGCCCGGCATCACCGGCAAGGAGCCCGCGACCATCGCGGTGAGCGTCGCGGCGGACCTGCTGCGGACCTTCGAGGAAGAGCGCGCCGCCGAATCGCCGTAGCCGGAGGCGGCCCACGGAGGCGTACGGCGGCGGGGCGTACGAGGTGGTGGCGTACGCCGGAGCGTACGAGGCGGCGTACGGGGACGGGTGCGGCCCCACGGCTCGCTCCGGTACGGGTCCGGTCCGCCGCGGGCTCGTCCCGAACCTCCCCCCCTGCTCGCGACTGTCCGGCCGCCGGTCCGCGCGGAGGCGCGTCCGGGACGGGTACGGCTGGCAGTATCCGCGGCAGGGGAAACGCGGTGTTTCGTCCGTTGTGTCGGCCCACTCGGCCGATTCCGTGCCCGGAGCCACGACCGAGGTCGGCGGTGGTGCGCCGCCCGCAGCGGTGCGGGCGGTGTCACCTTCGGCGCCGCGGGCCCGCGCGGGCCGTCCCCGTACGCCGACCGGAAGGGGACACCACGTGGAGACGCCGCACTGGCTCTTCGGCGACCAGCTCGGACCGCACTTCACCGCGCCCGGCGGGGACGGGCCGCGGACAACCTCGCCGGTGGTGATGATCGAGGCGCGGTCGGTGTTCCGACGGCGGCGCTTCCACCGGGCCAAGGCCCATCTGGTGCTGTCCGCGATGCGGCACCGGGCGGCCGAACTCGGCGAGCGGGTGCGGTACGTACGGGCGCGGACGTACCGGGAGGGGCTGCGGGAGGCCGTCGGCGACGCGGAGGTCACCGTGCACCGGCCGACCTCGCGGGCGGCGCTGGACCTGGTGTCGGCGCTGCCGAACGTAAGGGTTCTGGCCGAGCGCGGATTCCTCGTGCCCCGGGAGGAGTTCGGGCAGTGGGTCGCCGGGCGGTCCGACACCCAGTTGCGGCAGGAGGACTTCTATCGCTGGGTCCGTCGCCGGCACGGGCTGCTGATGGAGGGGGACGAACCGGTCGGTGGACGCTGGAACCTCGACCACGACAACCGGCTCCCACCGCCCACGGGTGCACAGCGGCTGGACACGCCCGCGCCGTACCGACCGCGTGAGGACGCGATCGACGAGGAGGTGCGCGCGGACCTGGACCGCTGGGAGCGCGAGGGGGAGGTGGAGTTCGTCGGCCGCGACGGGCCGCGGCTCTTCCCCGCCGACCGGCGGGAGGCACGTGCCGCGCTGCGCCGCTTCCTCACGCATCGACTGCCGGACTTCGGGGCGTACGAGGACGCGGTGCTCGCCGCCGACCCGGTGATGAGCCACAGCCTGCTCTCCTCCTCCCTCAACCTGGGGCTGCTGGACCCGTGGGAGTGCGTGGCCGGGGCCGAGGAGGCGTGGCGGGCAGGAGAGGCGCCGCTGAACAGCGTGGAGGGCTTCGTTCGCCAGATCGCGGGTTGGCGCGAGTACGTGTGGCAGCTCTACTGGCACTTCGGCGAGGAGTACCGGGACCGCAACGCGCTCCACCACACGGCCGAACTCCCCGGCTGGTTCCTGGAGTTGGACGCCGATGCGGTGACCGCACGCTGTCTTTCCACGGTGCTCGCGCAGGTGCGGGACACCGGTTGGACGCACCACATCCCGCGTCTGATGGTGCTCGGCAGCCATGCGCTCCAGTCGGGCTGGGACCCGCGCGCGGTGACCGACTGGTTCCACCGGTGCTTCGTCGACGGCTACGACTGGGTGATGCTCCCCAACGTCGTCGGGATGTCGCAGTACGCCGACGGCGGCCGGATGACCACCAAGCCGTACACCTCGGGCGGCGCGTACCTGAACCGGATGACCGACCTGTGCGGGCCGTGCGCCTACCGTCCCGACCGTCGCACCGGCGAGCGGGCCTGCCCGTTCACCGCGGGCTACTGGGCGTTCCTGCACCGGCACCGCGAGCGGCTGGTCCACAATCCGAGGATGGCTCGGCCGGTGCACGGCCTGGACCGGTTGTCCGACCTGGACGAGCTGCTGCGCGAGCACCGGCGGAACGCCGGCCGTACGCCCTGAGCCCCGGCCCGCCGTTCGGTCGGCCCTGTCGCCCCGCCGTTTCCGGCGCCACGACCCGCCACCGTCGGCGCCCCGGCTCCGCCGCCCGTTGCGCCGTCGGTACGGCGGTGGGCGGCGGAGGCTGGTCCGGACGACGGGAGCGAGCGGCGGATGCGGGCGGCGCCGGGCTCAGTAGTCGATACGGTCCGGCTTGGCGAGCCAGGCGTCGAACGGGGCCGTGCGGTTGGGCAGTTCGAGCTGCTCGATCCCGGTCGGCCACTGCGACTGCGGACGCTTCTCGAAGAGGTCGTAGAACTTGCGGTCGTCGAAACCGGCCACCGCGGCGTCGTCCCGGTCCGCCGCGTACACGATCCGGTCCACCCGCGCCCACAGCGCGGAGGAGAGGCACATCGGGCAGGGCTCGCAGGAGGTGACCAGCACACACCCCTGGAGCGAGAAGGTGTTGAGCTTCTGGCAGGCGGCGCGCATGGCGCTGACCTCGGCGTGTGCGGTGGGGTCGAGGTTCGCGGTGACCTGGTTGCTGCCGAGGGCGACCACTTCACCGCCCCTGGCGACCAGGGCGCCGAACGGGCCCCCGCCGTCCGCCACGCTGGCGGTGGCGATGCTGATCGCCTCGTCCAGCCAGGCGCGTTCGAGCTGCTGGGCGTTGGTTTCCGGAGTGTGCGCGGTCACGGTCACTTCTTTCGCAGAGGCGGGCAGGGGCGGAGTACGGGCCGGGCGTACGGACGACGCGGGCGAGCCGGGCGGGACGTGCGCCGTGGTGGGCGAACGGTCCGTACGGCCGTGGGAGTTGCCGCGCCGGAGGTCCGGGCGCTCGGACCTCCGTCCGCACCGGTCGCGCCGCACGGCGGCCGGTGTGGCGGCGGAGTTCCGCGGTGCTCGGGCCGCGGCGCACCGGGGCGTTCCGCGGGTGTGAGGAGTCGGAGGTCGTGGAAGCCGGGGGCTTCGAAGTCGGAAGGTGGGCGGAGTGGGAGGGGTACGAGGAGTACACAGTCATCCGGCGGGGACCGGCCAGGGGCGGAAGACATGAAGAGACCAGCGGGCCGGGACCGGCTCTTCGTGGATTGCTACAAGAGTGCTCCCACCGCCGGCCCCGCCTCCTGTCGGCGCGCACACGGCGGCGGAAGACACGCGCACCGCCGACGGGCGGCCCCGTACCGGCGCCGGCCCGGACCGCCCCGTACGCCTCCGCACGAACGGCGGGCTGTCGAGCACCCGGCCTGCCGCGGAGCCTGCCCGGCCTCCTCGGCAGTGGCCCAGCACACGGGAACGGCCCGCCACGCGGACCGGGCGGGCCCGATGAAGGGCTTCCGGTGCGTGGCGGGCCGTCGTGGCGTCGGGACGTTCCGCGCCTGGCGGGGGCTCGGTCAGAAGAAGTGCTTTCGGCCGCCGACCGCTCGGCCGGTCGCGCCGAGAACCCACAGAATCGCGCCGATCACGAGGAGGATTCCACCCACCGTGGACAGCAGGGAGATCCCGGCAAGCATGCCGACAATCAGCAGGATGGCACCGAGAATAATCATCTGGGCCCCCTTTCTCTGGGCTTGTGTGCCGCCGTTCGGTACAGGGTGCACCGGGCTCTCCGGTGCTGTGCCACGCTCGGCCGGCGGCCGGCCTCGCGAGCGTCCCTGCTCTCGGCGCCCGTTGTGGCGCCGAGTCTGTCTGGTGCCCCAACCTCCGCGTGTTATGCATTCGTTGCCGAAATCGTCGGCGCACAGCGGGCGACCGTGAACATCTGGCACCAAACCGCCCTCACCACCAGGAATCGGCCGCCACGATCCCCAGATGGAGTGCGGCGAAGCCGGCGCCCACGCTGAGCAGGACGTTGAGGACGGCACTGCCCCGAGCGCCGGACTCGGCCAGCCGCAACGTCTCGTAGGAGAAGGTCGAGTACGTGGTCAGCGCGCCGCACAGCCCCGTACCGAGCAGGAGCCGCAACGAGTCGGAGACCGCGCCGTGGAGCGCGAGACCGGTCAGGACCCCGAGCACCAGGCAACCCGCGACGTTGACGACGAGAGTGCCCCGGGGGAAGGCGGTCCTGTCGCGGCGCCGGCGGCGCTGGACACCGAGGTCGACGAGGTAGCGCAGGGGCGCGCCCACCGCGCCGCCGAGCAGGACGAGCAGCCAGTTCACGGGCGGCGGTCCGCCCGCTCGTGCCGCCGGGCGCCGGGGACGTCGATGTGCGGCGGTCGTCGGTTCGGGGTCGTCATCGGGTCCTCCTGGATCGTGCGGCTGCGCGGGCGCGTCTCCGGGCGGCACCTCGCCGCGTCCCGCGCGCCGGACGGTCCGCCGACGCCTTGCGCCGCGCACGTCGCCGGACGAGGCGGCGGGTGAGCCTGAGGGCGATCGTCACGGCGGCGAGTGCCGCGAGCAGCGTGAGGACGAGGTAGGCGTACGCGGTGCGGGCCCGGCCCTCGTCGAAGAGATGGTGGATGTCGGCGGCGTAGGCGGAGAAGGTCGTGAACCCGCCGAGCACCCCGGTGCCGAGGAACGGCCGCACCAGCGGGTGTACGGACCGCAGTTCGGTGACCAGCACCATGAGCACGCCGATCGCCGCGCAGCCGACGGCGTTCACTCCCAGGGTCGTCCAGGGGAACGCGCCGTCGGCGGTCGGCAGGAGCACTCCGACGCCGTACCGCGCGCAGGCGCCCAGCGCCCCGCCGAGCGAGACCACCGCGACGATCGACAGCTCCGCCCGGCGCGCGGCCGGCGGCGAGCCGACCTCGTGCAGCGGTTCCACCTCGGCCGGGCGCGGCTCGGGTGTGGCCATCGGGTGCGTCTCCTCTCGTCGAGGCGCTCGCCGGGCGGCGGGCGCACGACTGGGCGGGCGTTCGCGCCCGGCGCCGCCGCGCCCGCCTCCCGGTCAGTCCGTCCAGCCGCGACTGCCGCCGGGGACGGGTGCGTCGGGGTCGTAGGGCTTGCGGGTGAAGACGAAGGTGGCCAGATCCAGGTGGCTCACGCTGCCGTCGGGCGCGCGGCACAGCCGCAGGGTCTCGCCCGCGAAGTACCCGTCCAGACCGCGCCAGGTGCCGTCCTCCTCGGGGCTCAGCCGGGTCCGGCGGCCCGGCCCGGAGAGCGGCCCCAGCTCCAGCGCGCGACCCGGCCGCAGGCGCAGTACGAACGGGGCGGCGCCCCAGTACCAGGGACCGGTGAGGGCGACCAGCTCCGGATCGGCGTCCGCCGCGGACAGCGGACGCCACGGCTCCGGGAAGCGGGGCTCGTGCTCCAGCACGATGCGGATCAGATCGCTGCCGGCCGCCATCACCGCGGGCCCCGAGGTGGCGTTGGTGAGCACCACGGCACCGACCCGCTCCTGCGGGTCGACCAGCAGACAGGCCAGGAAGCCGGGCATCGAACCGCTGTGGCCGACGAGCGCGCGCGACGCCTGTTCCGTACCCGGCCAGCCCGGTGGTGTGCGCAGCAGTTGCACGCCGAGCCCGTGGCTCGCGTCCCAGTTGTCGTGCGCGGGCGGGGAGTTGGGGGTGCGCAGCTCGACGAGGGTGTCGGCGGACAGTACGTCCCGGCCGCCGTCACCCGCGAGGAAGGCGGCGAAGCGGGCCAGATCGTCGGTGGTGGACCAGAGCTGACCGGCCGGCGCCATGGTGCCCGTGTCGGCGAGCGGCTCCTCCAGCAGGACGTCCGCCCAGGGCGCGACGGCCCAGCCCCGCACGTGCGGGGCGCGGGGCAGCAAAGTGGTGTTCCGCATGCCGAGCGGCTCCAGCACCTCGCGGCGCAGCGCCTCGAACCAGCCCTCACCGCGCAGCCGTTCGACGAGCGCCCCGAGGTAGGCGTAGCCGGGGTTGCTGTAGTGGTGGCGACGTCCGGGCGGCAGCGGCCGGGGCTCACCGTCGAGCAGATCGCCGAGGTCCGGACGCAGTTCGCCGGGGGTCCGCTCCCACCAGGGACCGCGCGGCTCGGCGGGCACGGCGGCGGTGTGCGCGAGGAGTTGGGCGATCGTCGCGGTGGGGGCCTGAGTGCCGGGCAGATGGCGCTCCAGCGGGTCGGCGAGGTCGATGAGGCCCTCGTCGCGCAGCCGCAGGACGACCACCGCGACCAGCGCCTTGGTCAGGGAGCCGATCCGGTACTGGGTTCCGGGGCCCGGCTCGGGGTCGCACTCGGGGCCGGTGGCGGCGGGGCCGGGCGTCTCCGGGCCCGGGTGCGGTACGGGGCCGGCGCTGCTCCGTGCGCCGCTCCAGACGGTCCGCCCGTCCCGTACGACGGCGGCGACGACGGACGGCGTGCGCCCGTCGGACTGGACGAGTGCGAGACGGTGCGCGAGGGCGCGTTCGGTGGCGGCAAGCAGCATGGCGACGAGGCTACTTGGGCCGGTCGGCATCGTCCGCGACCGGCGGGGCGCGGACGAGCGCCCGGCGGGGCGCGGACGCAGGCCCGCCGGGGACGGCCCCGGCGCCGGGTCCGTGCGCGGGCGCCGGGGCCGTACCCCGGTGCAGGTCCGTACGCGGGCGCGGGGCGGCCGGGGGCGGCGGGGTGCGGTCAGGCGGGCCGCGAACTCCCCCTGCGCGGCAGGAGGTTGGCGACGAGGGCGAGCGTCAGTCCGAGCAGCACCCAGCCGACGAGCACCAGCAGCGGTGCGGTCGTACCCGCTCCGTCGAAGTAGGCGGTGCCGCGCAGCAGGCTGCCGGAGGCACCGGGCGGCAGGAGCTGGCCGAGCGTGGCCCAGCCGCCGGGCAGCCAGTCGTCCCCGGTGGCGAGCCCGGAGAGCGGGTTGCCCAGGAGCATCATCGTGCCGACGCCGGCGCCCAGGCCCGCCATGCCGAGCACGGCGTGCAGACCGAGGAAGGTGTACGACAGGGCCGCCATGCCGAGCGCCAGCCCCAGGGCCTCCGGCACCAGCGGACCGTCCAGGGTGCCGGTCACCCGGGACAGCACGGTGGCGACGGCGAAACCGGCGAACAGCGAGAAGAGCCCGGCACCCACCAGCCGCAGACCGACTCTGCGCCTGCCGGGGAAGAGCTGGAGGAAGCCGACCGCGGGGATGATGCCGCCGAGGATCATCGGCAGTGCCGCGGCGCTGAGCCCGGTGCCCTGCGGGTCGTCCGACGGGAAGGGGGCCAAGTCAGTGACGTCGACGTCCAGTTGGGCCTGCCCGGCGATCGCCTCGCCCATCGCGCGCACCGCGTTGGCCGCGGGCGGTCCGCCGGCGGTGGCCGTGTAGACGGTGACGGCCTGCCTGCCGACGACGAACCCGCCGCTGATCTCGCGGTCCCGCACCGCCCGACGCAGGTCGGCCGGGCTCTCGTACTGCACGAGCTCGGGCCGCGGACCGCCGCCCCGCGCCTCCGGTCCGGACGGCAGCGCGGCGGCCTGGGAACGCAGCACACCGGTCTTCAGATGGTCGGGCCCGCTGTGCGTGGCGGGCAGCGCGAAGGCGAGCAGCATCAGCGTGATGAGGCAGGTCATGGCGACGGCGACGCCCACGACCCGCCCGCCCGTACGCCCCGCGCCGCCACCGCGCCCCGCACCCTCGCCGCGGTCGGCGCCCGTGTCGCGGTCGGCGCCCTCGCCGCGGCCGGCGTGCTCCGTACGGCCCGCCTCGTCCGGCTCGCCCGCGCGACCGGCGCCTCCCGCGAGGCGAGCGCCGTGCAGGCGTGGGAGCTGTTCGTACGGTCGCTGGCGCGGCTGCGTTTCGGCCTGCTGATCCCCACGCTCGCCCGACACCTCGTTCCGATCGTCGAGGACGACACCGAGCTGCTCGCCCTCGCGGAGAAGCGCTACGCGGTGGCCTCCGGCATCTTCGAACGCGCCCAGCAGGCCGGGCACCTGCGGACCGACGTGACGCTGGTCGAGTTGCAGATGATGCTCTCGGCGGTGGCCCGCCCGGTGCCGCGCATGCCGGAGGCGATAGGCAACCGCCTCGTGGAGAGGTTCGTGGAGGTGGTGATCGAGGGCCTGCGGGCCCGACCGGACGCACCGCCACTGCCCGGCGCCCCGGTCCACCGCGAAGAGCTGCTGGCGGCGGTCCGCGCCGAACTCGCCGCCGAGGCGTGACGCCCGCGCCGGCCGCGCACTCCCCGCCCCGCACCGGGCCTCCCGCCGCACACCGGCGCACACGCACCGCCTCCCGGCACGCACGAGGAAGCGTCCCGAACACGCCGCCGCTCAGGGCGTGTTCGGGACGCGGCCATCGGGGTCCGGACGGCCGTGACCGCCCGGACGCGTCCTACCGGACGCCGAGCGCGGCCAGTTGGTCGGCGAAGGGCACGACCTCCTCGTGCTCAGCGCCCTCGCTCCGCGGCTTCCCGGCCGCCGGAGCGGCACCGACGAGCGCGGCCAACTCCCCTGCCGCACGGTCGATTCGGGACGGCAGGTCGGCGGTGCGCGCGTCCCCGCCGGCCCAGTCCTCGGAGGCGGCGAAGACCGCCGTCGGCACCGGTGCGGCGCGCAGATGCGCGAAGAGCGGACGCAGCGCGTACTCCAGCGCCAGCGAATGGCGCGCCGTACCGCCGGTGGCGCCCAGCAGTACGGGTGTGCCGTCCAGCGCCTCGCGGTCCAGGACGTCGAAGAAGGACTTGAACAGTCCGCTGTAGGAGGCGGCGAAGATCGGCGTCACGGCGATCAGCGCGTCCGCCCGCTCGACGCTCTCCAGCGCCTCGCGGAGCGCGGGGCCGGGAAAACCGGTGACCAGGTGGTGGGCGATCTCCGTTGCCAGATCGCGGAGTTCGACGACGTGCACCCGCACCCGGCTCGCGTCCGCGCCGGGTTGGGTGTGCGCGGGCGCCAACTCCCCCGTCTCGGTGTCGAGTCGGCGCACCACCGACTCGGTGAGGCGGTCGGCGAGCAGCCTGGTGGAGGACGGCTTGCCGAGGCCGGCACTGACGACGGTGAGGGTGACGGGCTCCATGGTGGGCTCCTCTCCGGAGAGCGAACGGGAAGCGGCGGCGGGAACAGGGGCGGGGCTGGGAGCGGGCGGCGGACGGGCGGCCCCCGACGGGAGCGCCCGTCCGTCCGCGCGGTCAGGCACCCGCGGTGGCGGTGACCTGCGCCAGGCGAGCGGCGTGGGTCGGGCCGTCCGGCACCTCGGCGGGGCGTCCCTTGGCAAACTCCTCGCGCAGCACCGGCACGACCTCCTCGCCGAGCAGGTCCAGCTGCTCCAGCACGGTCTTCAGCGGGAGGCCCGCGTGGTCCATCAGGAAGAGCTGGCGCTGGTAGTCGCCGAAGCTCTCGCGGAAGGTCAGCGTCTTGTCGATGACCTCCTGCGGGCTGCCGACGGTCAGGGGCGTCTGCTCGGTGAACTCCTCCAGCGACGGCCCGTGTCCGTACACCGGCGCGTTGTCGAAGTACGGCCTGAACTCCCTCACCGCGTCCTGGGAGTTGCGCCGGATGAACGCCTGGCCGCCCAGTCCGACCACGGCCTGCTCGGGCGTGCCGTGGCCGTAGCTCGCGAAGCGCCGCCGGTAGAGGTCGATCAGCCGCTTGAAGTGGTCCTTCGGCCAGAAGATGTTGTTGGCGAAGAAGCCGTCCCCGTAGTACGCGGCCTGCTCGGCGATCTCCGGGCTGCGGATCGAGCCGTGCCAGACGAACGGCGGCAGACCGTCCAGCGGGCGGGGCGTGGAGGTGAAGCCCTGGAGCGGGGTGCGGAACCTGCCCTCCCAGTCCACGACGTCCTCCCGCCACAACTGTCTCAGCAGCGCGTAGTTCTCGATCGCCAGCGGGATGCCCTGCCGGATGTCCTGTCCGAACCACGGGTAGACCGGCCCGGTGTTGCCGCGGCCCATCATGAGGTCGACGCGGCCGTCGGCCAGATGCTGGAGCATCGCGTAGTCCTCGGCGATCTTCACCGGGTCGTTGGTGGTGATGAGCGTCGTGGAGGTGGAGAGGATCAGCCGCTCGGTCGAGGCGGCGATGTAGCCGAGCATCGTGGTGGGCGACGACGGCACGAACGGCGGGTTGTGGTGCTCGCCGGTGGCGAAGACGTCGAGACCGACCTCCTCGGCCTTGCGCGCGATGGCCACCATGGCCTTGATCCGCTCGGCCTCGGTGGGCGTACGGCCCGTGGTCGGGTCGGTGGTCACATCGCCGACGGTGAAGATGCCGAGCTGCACGACGGTCACCCCTTCCATGTTGTTGATGCTTCAACTACCACCCACAACATACCCTCCCCGCGACGTATTCCCGACCCGCGAGGCGGCTCCGCGACCGGCCGCGCACCACGCGACGGCCCACCGCCGGCCCACCAACGGCCCGCCGCCGGACCTCGGCGGACGCGGCGGGTACCCCGGGACCCGTGCGCGTACCCCCGCCGCCGCCCGTACGCCGCGGGCGACCGTGCCGCGCCGGTTCCGCCCTAGGCTGGACGCCATGGACACCGACGACCGGCGGGACCCGCTGGAGCGGCTGCGCGAGTGCTGCCTGGCCCTCCCCGAGGCCCACGAGGGCACCACCGTGCACCACCCGAGCTTCAAGGTGCGCGACCGTACCTTCGCGATCCACGCGGACCACGAGGGGCCGGACGTCTGGATCAAGTCCACCGCGGAGGAGCAGCAGGAGCTGATCGCCTCCGACTCCGACCGGTTCTTCAAACCGCCCTACCTCGGCCCCAAGGGCTGGGTCGGCGTCCATCTGGACCGTGAGCCGCCGTGGGACGAGATCGCCGAACTGCTCACCGAGGGTTACCGGTTGGCCGCCCCCAAACGTCTGGCCGCCCGGCTGGACGAGCCCGCGGACTGACCGCCGGCGGCGGGCGCGTACACGGCGAGCGGGCGGGGCTGCGATTCGCGCCGGAAGATCAACTGCCGGACGTGCCCCGCGCGTCCTTGCTTCCGGACGGCGGGCGAACGAGAGACGACGGGGTGGGGAGATGCTGCGACTCGACCGGATCGAGCAGCACTACGGCGCACGACGCGTACTGGCGGGGGTCAGCCTCGACGTGGCGGCGGGACGCTGTGTGGCGCTGACGGGCGAGAACGGCTCCGGCAAGTCGACGCTGCTGCGGATCGCGGCGGGACGCGAGGAGCCGAGCGCGGGCAGCGCGCTGCTGAACGGCGCGCCGGTCGACGAGGACGACGCCGACCGGCGTGCCGAGATCGCGACGGTACTCGACCAGGCGGCCTGTTACCCGGATCTCACCGTCCACGAGCATCTGATGCTGGTCGCGCTCGCCCACGGCGCCGACGACCGGGCCCGGGACCTGGTCGACTCCGCGCTGGAGGCGCACCGCCTCAGCGGCCACACCGACGCCCTGCCCGACGAACTCTCCTCGGGGCAGCGACAGTTGATGGCGCTCGCGACCGTGGCGGTACGCCCGTACCGGCTGCTGATCCTGGACGAGCCCGAGCAGCGGCTGCACGGGGACGCACGCGCGGAGCTGGCCGCCCGGTTGCGCGCGGCCAAAGCACGCGGCTGCGCGATCCTGCTCGCCACCCACGATCCCGAGTTGGCCGAACGGGCCGCGGACGCGACACACACCCTGCACGACGGCCGCCTCGACTCCACCGGTCCGGGCTCCGACCCCGACAGCGGCTCCGAGCCCGACAGCGGCACCGACCCCGGCAGCGACCGGCACCGCCGCGGTCACGGCGACGCAGCGACGGACCCCGCACCATGACCGACCGACCCGTCGCGCCCCCGCCCGCCCCGGACGCCGACCCGCACGTCACCGCCGATCCCGGCCCGCACACCGCCCGCGCCACCGCCAGCGCCAGCGCCACCGACACCGCCGACACCACCGCCACCGCCACCGCCACAGGGTCGGTCGGCGCGCTGCCGGACACCGACCCCCGACCCGCCGTCGACAGCAGCGAGTTCGCCCTCGCCTATCTGCGCGTGCTGCGCCGCGGACAACGCCGCCAGGACGCCCGCAGCACGCTCTACGTCGTCTACTGCCTCGCCGTCTTCACCGCCATCTGGGCCGTCCCCTACCTCGCCGCCGCGGCGACGGCGGCCCACAACGGCGCCGCCCGGGGGCCGTTCGCCGAACGCACGCTCGCCGTACTGCCGTCGCTCGCCGTGGTGGTGACGGCGCTGGTGCTGCTGTCCGGAGCACGCTCGGCGTGCTGGCGCGGACCGGTCCTGCTGAGCCGGCCCGACGCGGCCTGGCTGCTGCCGCACCCGATCGTCCGGGCGCGGTTGCTGCTTCCGGTGCTGCGGCGGGCCGCGCTGATCGCCGGTTCCGGCGGCGCGGCGCTCGGCGCGATGACGGGCTTCGCGCTCCAGGCCGCGACGGCGACGCCCTGGTGGGCGACGACGTCGGCAGGGTTGTGGTGGGGCGCTGTGACGGGGCTGCTCTGCACCGCGGTACGGGTGTGGGTCCAGCGCCGTCAGCAGCGTCTGACCCGAGCCGGGGCACGGGAGTTCACGCTGTGGCGCGCGGGCGCCGTGCTGCTCGCGGCGGCGGCCGGTCTGGTCGCCTGGGCACAGCTCGCCCCCGGAGGGCCGGACTGGCCCGCGACGCTGCTGGTGTGGTCCGGGCCCTGGGCCTGGCCAGCGCTGCCGCTCGTCGCCGCGGCCGGACAGTTCGGCGGCGCGGTGGCCTGGTGGACGGCGGCGGCCGGTGTGCTGCTGAGCGGCGCCACCCTGGCGCTGCTGGGCGGCTGGGCGCTGCGCGACGCACCGCGCACACCCGCCCGCGTGCTGCGGCTCCAGAGCAGACAGGCGCACCAGGTCACCGCCGCCCTCTACTCCTTCGACCTCGGCGGGGCGCGGCGCCTGACCTCCGGGGTGCACCGCCGTGCGCCCGTGCGATGGCGGCCGGCCCCACCGCGTGCCCGTTGGCTGCTGGTGCCCTGGCGCGATCTGCTGGCGCTGCTCCGGGCCCCCGGGCGGATGACCGGCGCTCTCCTGTGGGCGCTGGCCGCCACCGCGTCGGCCCGGTTCGCCGCCGAGACCTCCGACGAACTGCGGGTACTGGCAACGGCGTCGGCCCTCGCGCTGCTCTGCCGCGCGGCCGGCAGAGCGGCGGTCGGCGCGGAGCTCGACGGCGCCGACCCGGCGCGCTGCGGCCAGCTCCCCTGGCCGCGCAGCCGACTGGCCCTGCGGCACGCCCTGCTGCCGATCGCGGTGCTGGGACTGGCGGTGGCGGCGGGCACCGCACTGCTGGCCGTGACGACCGGGCCGCACCCCTCGACGCTCGCGCTGCTCGCCGCCGTACCGGCCTGTACGGCGGCGGCGGTGGCGGGCGCGTACCGCGGGCAGATGCCCACGCACCTGCTGATCGGCACCGACACCGCGATGGGCAACACCGGCGCGTTGAACGTGCTGCTGTGGCACTGCCGCGCGCCGCTCGTACTGCTGCTGTTCGCCACGCCCGCACATCCGCTGCTGCCGCACCCGTACGCCCTGCTGTGGTTCGGCGCGCTCACCGCGGGGCTGCTGTGGTGGGCCCTCGTCCGGGCGCGCCGGCGCTGACCGCGCGCCGACGTCAACACCGGGCCGGTCGCGCACACTTCGAACGCTTCCGGCCCGCGCCGCACCGCGCCGCCCACCGCCTCCCGGCACCTCCCGGCGCCAAATGTGCCCAAGTCCGCGCACAGGAAGGCGAGTTGAGTGTCACCCGTTCCGTGCACATACGCGACCAACTCCCCCAACCCACCCCACAACCACGACGCGCGGGGTGTCGGTCGTGGCCGTAAAGCGGAAGACTTGCCCCCATCAGGTCTACAGAGAGGTACGCATGTCGGGGGCCAACAAGCTGAGAGACACTGACCGCGCTGAAGTCGAACGGCTGCTCGCCCAGGCCGTGGAGGAGGAGGTCCGGCGCTCGGGCGGAACGACGGACGGCAAGGTGCTCTACGCCAGGGCGCGCGCCTCGCTGCCCGAGATGACGGACCGGGCGCAGGAGGAGTACGCCGCCTACCTCAAGGCCCTCGACGCCACCGGCCCCCGGCATCTCTCCGAGCGCTTCACGGCCAAGGCGCTCGGCCCGGCCATCGGCGCGCTCTTCGCGGCCTTCGTGGCGATCCTGCTCTTCGATCGCGACCACGGCTTCACGGACGCCATGGGCGCGGGAGCGGTGGTGGCGGCGTTCGGCGCCCTCGGCGCGGTCGGGCAGGCGCTGATCGCACACATGTGGTCCGCCCAGCGCGGTGCGGGCGCGCGTCATCAGCCGGGCGGCGTCGCCCAGTTGCAGCTCGCCTGGATCACCGCGCTCGACGTGCGCGGCATCCGCCCGTACCTGGAGCAGCAGCGGATGGTCGCACCGCGCGCCCTGCCCAAGCAGCGCAGCGGCGCCGGCGGGCCCGGGCCCGCCCGCCAGCAGCCGAAGATCCGCGGCCGGGACCGCAGCGGCGAGGCGAAGCGGCGCAGCCAGCTGGAGGACTCCTTCCGTCATCTGCGGGTGCCGCAGGGCGTGTTCGCCGGCCGCAAGGAGTCGCTGAGCCAGATCGCCCAGTGGGTGCACCAGGCGCGGGCCAGTCCGCAGACCCGGCCGACCGTGGTGGTGCTGCACGGACCGGCCGGCTCGGGGCGCAACAACCTGGCGGTCCGTGCGGCGCACGAGCTGCGCGACCAGTTCCGGGGCGCCTGCGTGGTGGACATGCGCGGCGACACCCGCGAGGGCAACCAGCTCTCCACCCGCGACGCGCTGCTGCACCTGCTGAACCGGCTCGGCGCTCCCAGGGAGCAGCTGCTCTTCCGCGGCAGTTCGGCCCGGGAGGGAGCCGGCGAGGCACAGCTGCGCCGGCTGCACGACCTGTTCCAGCGCACCCTGACCGGGGTGCCGGTCACCATCGTGCTGGAGGAGGTCAGCGACGCCGAGCAGGTGGCGAGTCTGGTGCCGGAGCGTTCCGACAGCCTGGTGCTGGTCAGCAGCCCCGACCGGATCGAGCTGCCCGAGGAACTCACCGCCTGGGTGCACCACATGGAGGTCGGGGCGCTGGACTCGGCAGGTTCCGAGGAGGTGCTGCGCGCCGCCTCGCAGTCCGCCGCGGAGGCGACCGGCGGCGACTCCACGGTCGACGACCCGTACGACGCCGACGCCCTGGAGCGGATCTCGGAGCTGTGCGGCGGGCTGCCGCTGGCGCTCCACCTGGCCGGCTCCGCGCTGGTCGGGGAGCGCACCGCGGCCCAGCTGGCGGACGAGTTGCAGGCGTACGGGCCGGACGCGGCGCTGGACCCGGTCCAGCGCGCCATGGCGCTGCGCTACGCCGACCAGAGCGAATCCGGCCGGCGGTTGCTGCGCAGGCTCGCGCTGGCCGGACGGGCGAGCCTGGGCGCGGCGGCAGCGGCGGCGCTGCTGTCCACCGACGAACGCCAGGCCATGCGCCAGCTGGAGACGCTCGCCGCGGCGGGACTGATCCAGCGGGTGCGCAGCACTCGCTTCCGACTCCACGGCCAGGTGCGGCACTTCGCACTGGAACGGCTCCTGGACGAGGAGCCCGCGGAGGACCGGGGCGCTGCGCAGGAGCGGCTGATCCGCTCGTACGCGGAGCTGGCCGACACGGTGATCCGGATGGTGGACGGCAAGACCTCCACCCGGGCCGGGGAGTTCGGCGGCCACGGCTTCAAGTCCCTCGAATCGGCGCTGCGTTGGCTGGACCACGAGTCGAGCTTCATCACCGCGGCGCTGCGGCACGCCGACGAGAGCGTCGACCAGTCCGCCGTACTGCATCTGCTCGGCGCGCTGTGCGACTACTGCCTGCTGCGCGGCGACCTCTACCGGCTCGGCGAGCTCAACGACCTCACCCAGGCCGTCGACCGCGGGCTGCTGACCCGCTCGGTGCAGTGGCGCACCGGTGTCGCCGCCCGTCAGCTCGGCGAGCTGGACCACGCGCACACCACACTGGCCTCGGTCGTCAACCTCTACATGGAGGCCGAGCACCCGGCGGGAGCGGCGCGGACCCTGCGCGAGCTGGGCATCACCCTGCACCACCAGGGCCAACTGCGGGAGGCCGCGGCCAAGTTGCGGCAGGCGCTGGAGTTGCAGACCGGCGAGACGCTGCGCGGCGACCGGGCCTGGACCCTGCACGCGCTCGGAGCGGTCCAGCGCGACCGGGGACGGGTGGACGAGGCTCTGGACCTGCTGCAACGCGCGCTCGGCCTGCACGAGGAGAACGAGTCCCTGCACGGCCAGGCGTGGGCGCACTTCCAGCTCGGCCAGACGCTGCTGCGCAGCGGTGATCTCCAGGAGGCGTACACCGAGCTGCACCAGGCGCTCGAGGACTACCGCCGCACCCAGGACGGCCGCGGCCAGGCGTGGGCGCAGACCCAGCTGGCCCGGCTCCAGCTGTACGGCGGCGACGTCAGCGAGGCCGTGGAGGAGCTGCACGCCGCGCTCGCCCGGCACCGGGAGAGCGAGGACGTGCGCGGCGAGGCGTGGTCGCTGTACTACCTCGGCCTCGCGCTGGAGGAGTCCGGGGACCGGGACAGCGCCGTTCAGGAGCTGGAGCGCGCCCGGTCGAGTTTCAGCCGGATGCGGGACGTGTACGGGCTGGCCTGCGCCCGGCACAACCTGGGCCGGGTCAGCCGGGACCAGCGCGCGGCGCGTGCCGGGACCCTGCACAACAGCGGCTTCGCCCGACAGCTGCTCCAGGACGCCAAAGCCGACTTCCAGCGCGTGGGCGACGCCCACGGCGAGGCCTGGTCGTGTCTGGAGCTGGCCATCATCGAGGCCGGGAACGGCAAGTTCAGCCCGGCGCTGGCGCTCTCCGACGAGGCGCTGCGGCTGTTCACCACCGGCCAGGCGGAGGACGGCGAGGAGGCCCCCCAGCCCGCGGACCGCAGGGGCGCGGACTGGGCGCGATTCCTGCGCTGCACCCTGCTGCCGTTCGCCTCGCCGGGCGGCTCGGTGGTCGGTGTCGCGGTCGCGCAGGAGGAGCTGGCGACCCTGCTGCGGGAGGACCACCAGAGCCGGGACGCCTCGCTCCACGACAGCACGGAGGCGTACACGCTGATGCTGGAGCGGGGCATCGAGCTGGAGGCGGGCTGGCAGGCGTGGCAGCTCGGCATGGTGCCGAGCCGGCAGTCCCGCGACGTGGTGGCCGTCCTCGGCTGAGGACGGCCCGCCACACGCGCACGCGCCGGCGCACGCACCCGGCACAAGCGCAGGCGCCCGGCGCACGCGGCCGGCCGCACACGCAGGCGCCCGGCACAAGCGCAGGCGCCCGGCGCACCGCGTACGCCGGGCACACCGCACGGCCGGAGGGTCCTTCCCGGACTCTCCGGCCGTGTCGTCGTTCAGCTTCCGCTCGGACCGCTCCGGTCGCCGTCGCCCCGGGGCGCGCTCCCGCCCTCGCGCGCCGCGGCGGAGGCGCCGGGCCCGGCGTCCGCGCCGCGGCCCGGCGTAGCGGAGGACGCGGCGGCGGGCTCGTCGAAGCGCTTGCCCTGAACGGCGTCCATCCGCCGTGTCATGGAACGCATCAGCGCCCACACCGCGAGACCCATCACCGCGAAGACCAGGAAGCCCAGGACACCGGGCGTCACCTTGCTCTCGTCGAGCTTGTCCGCGAGGAGCAGCAGCGACGACAGATCCGACTCATGACCCAGGGGCACAGACGTACTCATGTGCTCAAGTGTCCCGGATGCCCGCGAAGAGGTCGGACTCGGGGAGGGAGGTCTCGACCCGCGACTGCGCGAGCTCGTACTCCTCAGTGGGCCACACCTCCTGCTGGACCTCCATCGGCACCCGGAACCAGCCGCCCTCGGGGTCGATCTGCGTGGCGTGCGCGATCAGCGCACGGTCGCGCACGGGGAAGAAGTCGGCGCAGGGGACGTAGGTGGTCAGCTCGCGCTCCTTGCGCTGGAACTCGTCCCAGCGCTTGAGCCACTCCTCGTACGGCGACTCCAGGCCGCGCTCCAGCAGGGCGTCGTGCAGCGCCTGGGTGCGGGGGCGGTTGAAGCCCTGGTTGTAGTAGAGCTTGAGCGGGGTCCAGGGCTCGCCGGCCTCCGGGTACCGCTCGGGGTCGCCGGCTGCGTCGAAGGCGACCGCGCTGATCTTGTACGTCATGATGTGGTCGGGGTGCGGATACCCGCCGTTCTCGTCGTACGTGGTGATCACGTGCGGTCTGAACTCGCGGATGAGCCGGACCAGTTCGCCCGCGGCCTCGTCCACGTCCTGGAGGGCGAAGCAGCCCTCGGGGAGCGGCGGCAGCGGGTCGCCCTCGGGCAGGCCGGAGTCGACGAAGCCGAGCCAGGACTGCTTGACGCCCAGGATCTCCCTGGCCTCCTCCATCTCCTTGCGTCGGACCTCGTGGATGTGGGCTTCGATGTAGGCGTCGCCCTGGAGCTTGGGGTTGAGGATGGAGCCGCGCTCACCACCGGTGCAGGTGGCCACCAGCACGTCCACCCCCTCGGAGACGTACTTGGCCATGGTCGCGGCACCCTTGGACGACTCGTCGTCTGGGTGGGCGTGCACGGCCATCATGCGCAGCTGCTCGGTCGATTCAGTCAAGGCAGTCCTCGGTAACGTGTCGCGGGAGACGGCTTCTATAGTGACTAGCGAGTGCACGGACATATTCCGGCATCCCACCGACACTTCGCACCCCGCTGCTCGGGCACCGCGAGCCGCACCCGCCGCACCACCGCCGAGGAAGTGACCATGGCAGAGCCACAAGTCCCGCTGCCCGCCGGGCGGTACGGGCGCTCTGCCGCCGACGAGGAGCGCACCGACCGGCGGTTGAAGATCGTCGGAGCCTGTCTGGGAGCCGCCGCACTCGCCCTGATCGGATGGATCGGTTTCGGACACATCTCCAAGGGCAGCGACGTGAACGCCGAGTTGATCAAGTTCAAGGTGATCTCGGACGAGGAGGTCCAGGCCCAGCTGGAGGTCCACAAGGACCGGGACCTGACCGGCGTGTGCACCGTCCGGGCACTGGCGGAGGACAAGGGCGAGGTGGGCCGCAAGGACTTCACCTTCGAGCAGCGCGAGACCCGTGTCGACGAGGTCGTCTCGCTGCGCACGACCGCCCGCGCCTCCTCCGCCCAACTGATCGGCTGCCGACCGGCGCAGGGCAACTGACGGTCACCGGACCGACACTTCCCGCAGCCCCTTCTTCCGTTTCACGCGGTAATTGTTAAGCTCGATGTTTCGCCCGCCCTGGACAGCAGCAACCTTCAGGGCAGGGCGTTGCTTTATATCCCGAGTACTCGCAAGGAGCAGCTGTGACCCAGACCAGCGACAACGTCACCTGGCTCACCCAGGAGGCGTACAACCAGCTCAAGGCCGAGCTGGATGATCTGTCGGGTCCCGCACGTACCGAGATCGCCAAGAAGATCGAGGCAGCTCGGGAAGAGGGCGACCTGCGGGAGAACGGCGGCTACCACGCCGCCAAGGAGGAGCAGGGCAAGCAGGAGCTGCGGATCCGCCAGCTCCAGCAGCTCCTGGAGCGTGCGAAGGTCGGCGAGACCCCGCCCGACGACGGCGTCGTCGAGCCCGGCATGGTCGTCACCATCGCCTTCGACGGCGACCCGGACGACACCCTGAAGTTCCTCCTCGGCTCGCGCGAGTACGCGAGCTCCGAGGTGGAGACGTACTCGCCTCAGTCGCCCCTCGGCAGGGGCGTGAACGGCAAGAAGGTCGGCGACGACGCGGAGTACGAGCTGCCCAACGGCAAGCTCGCCGCCGTGCGCATCCTCGAGGCGAAGCCCTTCACCGGCTGACGCCCGCGCGGCGCCCCGGCCGGTCGCGGAATCCGCGCCGGCCCCCGTCCGCCCCCTCCGCGAGGAGCGACGACCCCCGACGCACACGGCGTCGGGGGTCGCTCTTCGCGCGGGAGTGGACGGGCGGCGCCGTCAACCGGCCCTCGCGCAGGGAGGGTTGACGAGGCCGCCTCGCCGGGCCGGGCCCGGCCGCGTGGTGTGCGCCGTCTCAGACCGCCGCCTCAGACCGCCGCGGAGCGGTACTTGCGCACCGCCAGAGTCCGGAAGACGGCGATGATCAGCACCGAGTACAGCGCCGACGCCAGCACCGGATGCTGCATCGGCCAGGCGCCCGGCGCCTGGTAGCCGGGACCGAGGTTGCCGAAGAGCTCGCGGCAGGCCATCACCGTCGCGCTGAAGGGGTTCCACTCGGCGATGTGCGCCAGGAAGGACGGCATGTTCTCCGAGGGCACGAAGGCCACCGAGATGAACGTCAGCGGGAAGAGCCAGATCAACCCGCCCGAGGTCGCCGCCTCCGGTGTACGCACGATCAGACCGATCAGCGCGCCGATCCAGGTGAAGGCGTAGCCGAGGAGCAGCAGCAGCGCGAAGGCGAGCAGCGCCTTCGGCACGCCCTCGTGGAAGCGCCAGCCGACCAGCGCCGCCACCACGGCGAGCACCACCAGCGTCAGTCCCGTCTGGACCGCGTCGGCCAGGGTTCGGCCGGTCAGCACCGCGCCCCTGGTCATCGGCAGCGACCGGAAGCGGTCGATCAGCCCCTTGTGCATGTCCTCGGCGATACCCGCGCCGGCGCCCGCGGTGGCGAAGGTGACGGTCTGCGCGAAGATGCCCGCCATCAGGTACTCGCGGTAGCCGGCCGCGTCCAGACCGAAGCCCGGGACGCTGATCGAGCCGCCGAAGACGTAGCTGAAGAGCACCACGAACATGACCGGCTGGACCAGGCCGAAGATCAGCACCTCCGGGATGCGGACCATGCGGATCAGGTTGCGCCTGGCGACGATCAGGGAGTCGCCGACCGCCTGCCGCAGCCCGCCGCCGCCGGACACGGGAGTCCTGGCGAGCCGGCCGCCGGGAGCGGGGCTTCCACCGGTTACGGGGCTTCCGCTGCTGTGCGTACTCATTCGGACACCTCTCTCCGCTCGCCCCCGGCCCGGCTCGCACCTGCGGGCCCGCCCGCGGCGCGCTCCTGCCGCGCTCCGCCGGCTTCCTCCTGCTCGGCCGCGTGGCCGGTCAGCGAGATGAAGACGTCGTCCAGGGTCGGGCGCCGCAGCCCGATGTCGTCGATGCCGATACCGCGCGCGTCCAGGTCCCGGATCACCTCGGCCAGCAGCCTGGCGCCGCCCTCGACGGGGACGGTCAGCCGGCGGGTGTGCGGGTCGGTCGAGACCTCGCTCTCCCCCCGGCGGTGTGCGGCGAGCGCCTCCCGGGCGGTGTGCAGCTGCGCCTGCTCGCGCACGACGACCTCCACCCGTTCCCCGCCGACCTGCGCCTTCAGCTCGTCGGAGGTGCCGCGGGCGATGACCCGCCCGTGGTCGATGACGCAGATCGCGTGCGCGAGCCGGTCGGCCTCCTCCAGGTACTGGGTGGTCAGCAGAAGCGTGGTGCCGCCGGCGACCAGTTCCTGGATGACGTCCCACAGCCCCTGCCTGTTGCGCGGGTCGAGGCCGGTGGTGGGCTCGTCCATGAACATCACCGGCGGGCTCACCACGAGCGCCGCGGCCAGGTCCAGCCGGCGGCGCATGCCCCCGGAGTACGTCCTGGCGGTGCGGTCGGCGGCCTCGGCGAGATGGAAGCGCTCCAGCAGCTCCGCCGCGCGGGCCTTCGCATCGCGTGCGGAGAGCTGGTAGAGCTGCCCGACCATCCGCAGGTTCTCGCGTCCGGTCAGATACTCGTCGACGGCGGCGAACTGCCCGGAGAGGCCGATGTTGCGCCGCACCTCGTTGGGGCGGCGCAGCACGTCGATGCCGGCGACGGTCGCCGAGCCGCGGTCGGGCCGCAGCAGCGTGGTCAGTACGCGCACGGCGGTGGTCTTGCCCGCGCCGTTCGGCCCGAGCAGGCCGTAGACCGTCCCCTCGGGCACATCGAGGTCGACGCCGTCCAGCGCCCGCACGTCGCCGAAGGACTTCACCAGACCCTCGGCGTGGATGGCTCCTGCCATGTGGAATCTCCCAACACCCCTTGAACGGCGCACGCACTCGCGCACGCGCGCGGTCCACACCGCCGCGACGGCCCGTTCCTCACTCCGTGACGACCCAGCCGGCGTCGCGGAGGGCGGCCCGCACCCGCGTCCGGTGGTCGGCTCCTTCTGTCTCCAACTGCAAATCCACCTCCACTTCGGAGAGCCCGAGACGCGGATCTGTACGGACATGCCCCACATCCAGGACGTTGACGTCGAGGGCCGACAACTCGCCGAGCAGTGAGGCGAGCGCTCCGGGCCGGTCGGGCAGCCGCAACCGCAGCGACAGATAGCGTCCGGCCGCCGCCATGCCGTGCCGCAGCACCCGCTGGAGCAGCAGCGGATCGACGTTGCCGCCGGAGAGCACCGCGACCACCGGCCCCTCGAAGGCGTCCGGGGACTCCAGGAGCGCCGCCACGGTGCTGGCTCCCGCGGGCTCCACCAGCAGTTTCGCCCGTTCCAGACAGAGCAGCAACGCGCGCGAGAGCGTCTCCTCGGCGACCGTGACCACCCGGTCGACGCGGTCCCGGACGATCCGGAACGGCACGTCGCCCGGCCTGCCGACCCGGATTCCGTCGGCCATGGTCGACGGCGCGTCCAGCGCGAGCGGACGGCCCGCCGCCAGCGACGCCGGGAACGCCGCCGAGCCCTCGGCCTGCACTCCCACCACCCGTACGTCGGGACGCAGTTCGCTCACCGCCAGCGCGATTCCGGCCAGCAGCCCGCCGCCGCCCACCGCGACGAGGATCGTCCGGACCTCGGGGCACTGCGCCAGGATCTCCAGGCCCACGGTGCCCTGTCCGGCGACGATGTCCGGATGGTCGAAGGGGTGGATGAACACCGCTCCGGTGGTCTCGGCGAACTCCCCCGCGGCGTGCAGCGCGTCCTCCACCGTCTGGCCCCGCAGCCGTACGTCGGCGCCGTACTCCCTGGTGGCCGCCAGTTTGGGCAGCGGGGCGCCGAGCGGCATGAAGACCGTGGAACGCACCCCCAGCAGGCGGGCGGCGAGCGCGACGCCCTGTGCGTGGTTGCCCGCGCTCGCGGCCACCACGCCCTTGGCCCGCAGGGCCGGCGAAAGCCCGGCGATACGCACGTATGCCCCGCGGATCTTGAAGGAACCGGTGCGTTGCAGGTTCTCGCATTTGAGGTGTACAGGAGCCGAAACGAGCTCACCGAGGTGGCGGGAGCCCTCCATCGCGGTAGTGCGCGCCACACCGCCCAACGCCTTGTCGGCGCTGGTCACGGCGTCGAGAGTCAGACCGGACGCGCTGGGCCGCATGGAGCCCAGTGTGGCAGCGAACTGTGCACGCCGCCCAACCTGCGAACGTCATTACAAAAGCCACGGTACGAGACAGCGACAAGCCGCGTACTCTGTGGCCCACCCTCAATCCGTCCACCTTCCCGTACATCAAAGAAGTGAGCTTCCCGCACATGCCCACTTACCCTGATTTGACGACCACTGACGCCGTCGCTCCACAGGAGCCGAACGGCGTTGCCCCGCAGGAGCAGAGCACCGCGCACAGCTCGGAGCCGGGCGCCGAGGCGGCCGAACACCCGGGCCGCGGCTCCGACTTGCTCGAATCGATACAGCATCAGGTCGCGCTGTTCGCACGTCGGGCCGAGCAGACCCGGCTCGGCGGAGTGGGCCAGGCGCGCAACTCCATGGACCGTGCCGCCTATCTGCTGCTCAACAGGCTGGAGCAGGACGGCCCCACCGGTGTGAAGGCACTCGCCGCCGCCATGGGGATCGACTCCTCCACCGTCACCCGCCAGGTCGCCCCGCTGGTCGACTCCGGTCTCGTCAAGCGCACTTCGCACCCGGCCGACGGTCGCGCCGTCGTGCTGGAGCTCTCGCCGCGCGGCGCCCACCGGCTGTCCGAAGTGCGCGCCTCCCGACGGGACTTGATGGCTCTGCTCACCAAGGAGTGGACCCCCGAGGAGCGTGAGGTGTTCTGCGGTCTGCTGACCCGCTTCAACCGCGGTCTCGCCGAGGTGCACGCGCCCTTCGGTCCTCGCGACGGCTCCGCCTCCTGAGACCCGCACAACCACCGGGCCCGGCGTACGGCCCTCCAGCAGCGCGCCGGGAACCGACCCACACCGGCCCCTCCCGCCGGCCGGCCGCCGCGCGCCCGCGCCGGGCGCCCGCGCCCCCGGGTTGCGGCACGCCCCTTGACCGGGCCCCCGGCACAGCGCCTACTTGATCCATGGGGGACCGGGGAGCCGCCCAGGAGCGCCGCACGGCGGAGTTCGGCACGTTCGTCGCAGGAGCGGCGGGACGGCTGCTGCATCTGGGCGCCCTGCTGACCACCGAGCCGTTCGGCACGGCCCCACCGCACCGGCGCTCGACGGACACGCACCCGCCCGACTCGCACCCCTCGGACTCGGACACCGCGGACTCGGACCGCTCGGACTCGGACACCGCGGACTCGTTCGACTCGCACTCGTCCGACTCGGGAACGGGCCCCGCGTATCGCGCCACTGACCCCGAACTCCTGCCCGCCGCCCGGAAGTTGCTGCTGCACGCGATGGCCCGCACATACGCCGCCTGGGACTCGCTGCGCCAGGAGGACCCGTACGACAGGACCAGACGCGAGCTGGTCGACCGCTTCAGCCACACCGCCCACCGCCACCGGCGCTCGCGCGGCGGCACCCTCGGCCCGCTCGCACCGCACGAACGCGTCGTACTGGTGCTGCGCCTCTTCGAGGACGTTCCGCAGGAGCAGGTCGCGGCGATGCTCGGCCTCTCCGAGGAGCGGGTCGCCGCGGTGCACGAGCGCGCCCTGGAGACGATGCACCCGCTCGCCGTCGCGCGGTTCGGCAGACATCCCGTCCGGGCGCACGGCTGACGGCCGCGACGATGGCCGACCGAAGAGAACGAGGAGTCCGGCAGCTGCTGGACGGACCGCACCCGTACGTGCCCCCGGGCCTCGTCGAGGAGGCGACGGTGCGCGGCGGACGGCTGCTGCGGCGTCGGCGTCTGACGCGTCGACTGGCGCTGGCCGCGGCGCTGTTGGCGGTGGCGCTGTTCACCGTGTGGGCCGTGCACAACCGGCCCTGGCAGCACGAGCCCGCGGCGCCCGCACCCCCGCCCGGCATCGGCTGGTGACGGCCGGGGGACGGACAGAGGCGGTCGGCAGGGGCGTGGGCCGGCAGTGCTCGGCAGGACCGGTCGGCGGGGAACGGTGGTGAACGCCCGGCGACGGGCGGGGTGTTGGCGGAGCCGTTCGCCCGCGGCACTCCCCCGCGCGGTGACCCGGCCGGCGCGCGGAACAGGCGAAACACACGAAAGGGGCCGACTCCCGTCGCACGGACGGCAGTCGGCCCCGGTGCTCCCGGCCCCGGTGCTCCCGGTGCCGGTGCTCCCGGTGCCGGCGTGCGCGGCCGGCGCCGATCGGCTCGGCCGGCCGCGCCACCGGATCAGCCGAGAGCGGTGCGCAGGTCCTCCAGGAGGTCGTCGACGGACTCGATGCCGACCGAGAGCCGCACCAGGTCGCCGGGGACCTCCAGCGCGGAGCCCACGACGGACGCGTGGGTCATCCGGCCCGGGTGCTCGATCAGCGACTCCACGCCGCCCAACGACTCGCCCAGGGTGAAGAGTTCGGTCCGGTTGCAGACCTCGACCGCGGCCTCCTCGCCAGCGGCGAGGCGGAAGGAGACCATGCCGCCGAACGCCTTCATCTGCTTCGCGGCGACCTCGTGCCCCGGGTGGCTCGGCAGGCCCGGGTAGGCGACCGAGGCGACCTTCGGGTGGCCGGCCAGCATCTCCGCCACGCGCTCGGCGTTGGCGCTGTGCCGGTCCATGCGCACGGCGAGGGTCTTGACGCCGCGCATCACCAGCCAGGAGTCGAACGGGCCGGCGATGGCGCCCATCGCGTTCTGGTGGAAGGCGAGTTCCTCGCCGAGCGCGGCGTCGGAGGTCACCAGTGCGCCACCGACGACGTCGGAGTGGCCGCCCATGTACTTGGTCGTCGAGTGGACGACGATGTCGGCGCCCAGCGCCAGCGGCTGCTGGAGGTAGGGGCTGGCGAAGGTGTTGTCCACGACCAGCCGCGCACCGGCCCCGCGGGCGACGGCCGCGACCTGCTCGATGTCGGTGATGCCCAGCAGCGGGTTGCTCGGGGTCTCGACCCACACGACCTTCGTGCGGTCGGTGAGCGCCGCCCGTACCGCGTCGGCGTCGGAGGTGTCGGCCACCGACCACTGCACGCCCCACCGCTCCGCCACCTTGGCGAAGAGCCGGAACGTGCCGCCGTACGCGTCGTTCGGGATGACCACGTGGTCACCGGGCACCAGCAGGGTCCGCAGCAGGCAGTCCTCGGCCGCGAGGCCGGAGGCGAAGGCGAGGCCGCGCCGGCCGCCCTCCAGCGCTGCGAGGTTCTCCTCCAGCGCGCTTCTGGTGGGGTTGGCGGAGCGGCTGTACTCGTAACCGCCGCGCAGCCCTCCCACTCCGTCCTGCTTGTAGGTGGACACCTGGTAGATGGGCGGGACGACGGCTCCGGTGGCGGCGTCCGGCTCCTGCCCCGCGTGGATGGCGAGAGTCTCGAAGTGCTGGTGGCTCATGGGACGAGCCTAATGCGCCGTACGGTGTACACATGGAGTTCCTGCTGACCCTCATCCTCGTCGGGGCCGTCGTCGGCCTCTTCCTCGTCCCGATGATGCGCCGCCGCAGGGCGGTGAAGGACGCCGAACAGGGCATGATCAGGTCGAACGACCGGCACAGCTACGGATTCGTGCCCGCCGACCGGCTGGACGTACGGCTGCCGGGGCCAGACCCCGAGCTGGTCGACGCGCTGGCCGAGGTGCGGCGGACGCAGGACTGGCGGCCCGCGGCCCAGCTGCTCGCGCTCACCTCGGGCAGCGGCGACTGGGAGCTGCGGTGGCAGCGGGTGCAGTCGCTGGCCGGTGCCGCGGCGATGGAGCTGCGCCAGGCGCGCGCGGAGGGCGGCCCGGTGGACGACTCGTCCGCGGCGGGCCTCGAGGGCGTCTCGTTCAGCAAGGAGGCCAGGACCGCGGACGCCCGCTGGCTGCGGCACTGGCGCTCCGAGCAGCCGCAGGACCCCGGCGGCGCGCAGGTGTACGCGCAGTTCCTGGTCTGGCAGGCGCTCGCCGACCCCGGTTCGGCCGACCACCGCATCGTGCTGGAGGAGGCGCGCAACGTCGCCCACGAGGCCGCGGCGCTGAGCGCGGAGGACCCGACGCCCTACATCACCGAGCTGTTCGTCGCCCGCTCGCTGAGCTACCGCAAGGCCGACTTCGAATCGCTGTGGCACCAGGTCACCCGGCGCTCGCGGGACCACATGGGCGCGCACCTGGCCGCGCTGCCGTACTGGTCGGAGAAGTGGCACGGCTCCCGCGAGGAGGCGTACGGCTTCGCGCAGAGCGCCGCCGGTGCCGCGCCGGCCGGCAGCCTGCTGCCCGCGCTGCCGCTCTTCGCGGTCTACGAGCACCTGCCGGACGCGAACCTGGTGCGCAGCATGTACCAGTCCAAGACCATCGAGGACGCCATCGAGGCAGCCGAGTTCGCCGTCGAGAGCGTCGCCGACGATCACCCGGTGCGCCCGCACGTGCTGCATCTGCTGGTCTGCTTCCTGGTGCGCGCCGAGCGGTACCAGGAGGCGATGGAAGCTTTGCGGATTGTCGATGGTTATGTGGGTGCGGTGCCCTGGGTGAACAGCGAGAACCCGACCGGGGAGTACGCCGCCTACCGCGCGCTGGCGGTCGCCGGGTACGAGAGCGAGGGCGGGAACGCCCCCAGCACTCCGCCCGGCCACTGAGCACCCCGGCCACCGCGCCGGCCGATCCACCGCGAGACCGGTGCCGGCGCAAGACCGGTCGGGCACAAGACCGGGCCGGTACGAGACCGGGCCGGTACGAGGCCGGTCGACCGAGCGGCCGGTGCACCGCGCGCAGCCGAACAATCCGCCGACCGGGGAGTCCCGATGTTCTTCAACCCCTTCAAGAACCGCCTGCCGGAGCCGGACGAGGCACTGGCGGGGCGGCCCGAACCCGCCTTCACCGTGCCCGAGCGGCACACCGTGCTCGGCAATCCGCTGCTCGGTCCGTACCCGCAGGGCCTGGAGATCGCCGACTTCGCCATGGGCTGCTTCTGGGGCGCCGAGCGCGTCTTCTGGCAGCGCGAGGGCGTGTGGACCACGCTCGTCGGCTACCAGGGCGGCCACACGCCCCATCCGACGTACGAGGAGGCGTGTTCCGGCCAGACCGGGCACACCGAGGCGGTGCGCGTGGTGTACGACCCGGCCGTCGTGACCCACGCCGAGCTGCTCCGGCTCTTCTGGGAGTCGCACGACCCCACTCAGGGCTTCCGGCAGGGCAACGACCGCGGCACGCAGTACCGTTCGGCGATCCACACCCACTCCCCCGCGCAGCAGGCCGAGGCCGAGGCGTCGCGGGAGGCGTACCGCAAGGTCCTCGCCGCGGCGGGCCACGGCGACATCACCACCGAGATCCTGCCCGCCGCCGACCGCCCCTTCTACCCGGCCGAGGGCTACCACCAGCAGTATCTGGACAAGAACCCCGGCGGGTACTGCGGCATCGGCGGCACGGGCGTCTCCTGCCCGGTGGGCATCGCCCCGGCCGAGGGCTGAGCGCCACGCGCCGACGTCGTGGGGCGGGGCTCGGCCGGTGCCGACCGGGCCCCGCCCCGCGCGAGGCGCGTCAGGAGGCCGGACGTCCGCCGCAGACGTGGGACCGGGGACGGGTGACGGTGGCCATCATGCCGACGGCCAGTACGCAGCGGTCGCCGTCCCAGGTCCGGCCGGAGACGAACACGTCGTCGCCGATCTGCCGATCCACCCGGACCACATGGCGCAGCACGGCGCCCGGGTGGACCTGCCCGAGGAAGCGGCAGTCGCGCACCGACGCCGCCATCCGCACGCCGTCGCTCGGGACGCTGTCCAGCCACAGCAGCGCCGCGGCCTGCCCGAAGGACTCCAGCAGCAGTGAGGGCGGGTAGGCGTACCGGGAGGCGGGCAGCCCGCTCGGCATGCCGCGGTAGCAGGGTTCGGAGCCGGTCACGGCCTTGCTCACCACCGCGCGTCGGCCCGGTTCGAGCTGCTCGACCCGGTCGACGAGCACGATCGGATGTGCGACCGGCAGCACCGCCAACATCTCGGCGTAGTCGGGCAGTCGGACGCCCGCGGAGCCGGGCGCCGGCGGTCCGGAGGGTGCGCGGAGCTCCGACGCCGGATCGGCGCCGGGGAGGGTGGGAAGGCCCGCGGGCGGGCCGTACGGGTCAGCCGGTTCGGTGGAGCCGTCCGCGGAGCCGGTGGGGGCGCTGCCGGTGGTCGCGGTCGCCTTCACCACCGCCACCGGGGTGCCGTCCGCACGGCTCCCCCGGACGCGTACCGCCCAGTGGCCGGGGCCCGCCGGTTCGGCCCCGACGTCCAGGCAGACCTCCTCGCCGTCGAGGACCGGCGAGAGCCAGCGGCCCGTACCGACGCCCAGCAGTCCGACCGGTTCGGGCCCGTCGGCCACCAGGTCCAGCGACTGGCGCAGCGCCTCCAGGAAGAACGTCGCGGGCAGCAGCGTGAGTCCGGGGAAGTGCCCGTCCATGTACGGGTCGCGGCGGTCGACGGTCTTGTAGGCGCGGAACGCCATCGCGGGCGCGGGGCGTTCGACCTCCACCCGGTCGACTGCCCGCAGCGGCGCGGCGAACCGCGCAGCGCCGGAGTGCACGGTGTGCGCGGTGTGTGCGTTCATCGGGCGTCCTCCTCGTCCTCGGCGGGGGCAGCCGCGTCCGCGTCGGCAGCCGGTGCGGAGGGCCCCGGAGCCGGCGCCGTGCTGGTGTCCGGGTCGGGATGCGGGTCCGGGTCCGGGTCCGGGGTGAGGGCGGTGGCCAGTGTGCGGCCGATGTCGGCGAGTGCCGCGGGGCGGGTGACGCCGGGATGGTCGGTGTCCAGCGAGTGGCGGACGATCTCGCCGTCCACGTACGGCTCCCAGAGCGCCGGGTCCAGGACCCGCTCGCCGCCGGTGGCGACGAAAAGCCGCAGCTCCCCGCGGTAGCGGCGCGGTGTGTGGTCCCGCGCCATGGTGCTGTTGTTCGCCATCAGCGCGCACAGGCGCCGGAGTTGGCCGGCGTCCAGGTCGCCGAACATCCCGCCGCGTTCGTCGAGGATATCGGCCACCCGCTCGGCGTCGAGCCGTCCGTCGAGCCCGGTGAGGTCGTAGCCGCCCATGGCGAGCATGGCGCGCAGGAGGCCGTCGTCCACGTCCTCCTGCGCCGCTTCCGGCTCCTGCCCGGTGCGCGGCACGGTGTCCAGCACGGCGAGCAGTTCCACGCGCTCGCCCGCCTCCTGGAGCTGCGCCGCCATCTCGTGCACCACGATTCCGCCGAAGGAGTAGCCCACCAGCCGGTACGGCCCGTGGGGCTGGATCTTGCGCACCTGGTCCAGCCAGTCGGTCGCGGCCTCGGTGACGGTGCGGGGCAGCGGCGTACCGTCCATCCCGCGCGGCTGGAGTCCGTGGACCGGTGTGCCCTCGGGCAGGTGCGGCAGCAGTCCGCGGTAGGCCCGGACGAAGCCGCTCGCCGGGTGGGCGCAGAACACCGGTGCCGCGGTGCCCTCCTCGCGCAGCGCGACCAGTACGTCGAAGCCGTCGTCCGTACCGTCCCGGTGGCCGGCCACCCGGCGGGCGAGGGAGGCCACGTCGGGTGCTTCGAAGAGCGTACGGATGCCCAGACGCACGCCCAGTGTCTCGCGGACCCGGGCGATCAGCGCGGTGGCGAGGAGGGAGTGGCCGCCCAGCTCGAAGAAGCTCTCGTCGGCGGCGACTTCACGGATTCCGAGGGTCTCGGCGAACAGCTCGCACAGCTGCCGTTCCACCTCGTTCGCGGGCGGGGCTCCGACGGGCCGGCGGTCGGCCGGCGCGGGCAGCGCCGCACGGTCGACCTTGCGGTGTGCGGTGAGCGGCAGCTCCTCCAGCACCACGTAGGCGGACGGCACCTGGTAGTCGGGCAGCACGCCGACCAGCGCGTCCCGCAGCACGGTCGGCTCCAGCGAAACACCGCGCTCGGGCACCGCGTAGGCCACCAGACGCTGATCGCCGGGCCGGTCGGAACGCACCGTCGCGACGGCCTGTCGGACCCCCGGCAGGCGCGTCAACTCCGCCTCGATCTCGCCGAGTTCGATGCGGAAGCCGCGAATCTTGACCTGTTCGTCGGCGCGGCCGAGGAAGACCAGCAGGCCCTCGGCGTTCCACCGCGCGAGGTCACCGGTGCGGTACATCCTGGCGCCCGCCCGCCCGAACGGGTCGGCGACGAAGCGTTCGGAGGTCAGCGCCGGCCGGTCCAGATAGCCGCGCGCCAACCCGGCGCCGGAGACGTACAGTTCGCCCGCCACACCCGGCGGAACCGGTCGCAGCCGCCGGTCGAGCACATAGGCCGCGGTGTTGGCCATCGGGCGTCCGATCGGCACCGGGCCGTCGGGCAGCGGAGCGCCCGGCTCGATGCGGTGGTCTGCGCAGTTGACCGTGAGCTCGGTGGGTCCGTAGCAGTTGACCACCCCGACGTCCGGATGAGCGGTCCGCCAGGCGCGCAGCGCCTCCCCCTGCAACGCCTCGCCGCCCAGCAGCAGTTCGGAGCGCGGCGCGTACTCCTCGGGCAGCTCGGCCAGCAGCGGCAGGTGGCTGGGGGTCATCTTGGTCAGCGCGCACGGGTTCTCGCGCAGCGCCGCCAGGGTCTGCGGATCGTCGTCGAGTGTCGCGAGACGCACGGTGCCACCGACCGTCAGCGGCACGTACATACCGGTGACGGTCAGGTCGAAGGAGGCCGTCGTGGTGACCAGGCTCCCCTCGCGCATCCCCGGGTAGCGGTCGGCCGCGAAGGCGAGATAGTCGCTGAGCGCCCGGTGTTCGACGACCACCCCCTTGGGCCTGCCGGTCGATCCGGAGGTGTAGATGACGTACGCCGGGTCCTGCGGCCTCGGCCAGGGCAGCGGGCCGGCGGCGGCGCCGACGGATGCGGCATCGGCCTCGGCGTGCACGGCTTCGCCGGCCGCTCCGGTGCCGGGGTCGAGGACGAGGACGGGCAGCCGCGCGTCCTTCCCGGTCCGGCCGCTTCCGGTGGCGAGGCCGCCGGCGGCCTCCTCGGCCGAGATCAGCAGCGACGCACGGGAGTTGGCGAGGACGAACTCCAGGCGTTCAGCGGGCAGTTCCGGGTCGAGCGGCAGATAGGCGGCGCCGGCGCGCAGTACCGCCAGCAGCGCGACCAGCTGGCCGATCGACTTCGGCAGCGCGACCGCCACCACCTGCTCGGCGCCCGCTCCGCGCAGTCGCAGCACGTGCGCCAGCCGCTCGGTCGCCGCGACCAGCTCGGCATAGGTCAGCTGATCCCGACCGTGCCGGAGGGCGACCGATCCGGGAGTACGGCCGGCCTGTGCGGTCAGCAGTTCGGGAAGCGTCGCCTCCGCGGGCGCCGTCTCCGTGTCGTTCCACTCGCTCAGCAGCTGCCTGCGCGTCGCGGCGTCGAGCAACTCGGGTGCGTGGATGGGCTGTTCGGGTGCCGCGACCAGTTCGGTCAGGAGGCGGGTGAAGGTGTCGGCGAGCCTGCGCACCGTGTCCGCCTCGAACAGGTCCGTGCGGTACCTCAGGCTGCCGCCGAGTCCGGCCGGCTCGCCCTGCGGACCGAAGCGCTCGGTCAGGTGCAGCGACAGATCGAACTTGGCGCCGCCCTCCTCCTGGAGCTGCTCCGAGGAGACGCTCAGGCCCGGGACGGCGAAGTCCGCGGGCTCCTCGTTCTGGAGGGTGAGCATGACCTGGAAGAGGGGGTGTCGGGAGAGCGTGCGGGGCGGATTGAGGACCTCCACCAGACGCTCGAAGGGAACGTCCTGATGCGCGTACGCGTCCAGATCCGTCTGCCGCACCCGGTCCAGGAGTTCCACGAAGCTCGGATCACCCGAGACATCCGTGCGCAGCACCAGCGTGTTCACGAAGAACCCGACCAGACCGTCCAACGCCTCGTCCACCCGACCCGAGATCGGCGTACCGATCGCAAGATCCTCCCCCGCACCCACCCGCGCCAACAACGCAGCAAGACCCGCATGCACAGCCATGAACACACTCGCCCGACGCTCACCGGCCAACACCGCCAACCCACGATGCACCTCCGCCGGCACCACCAACTCCACCGCACCACCACGATGATCAGCCACCGCCGGACGCACCCGATCCACCGGCAACTCCACACCCTCCGGCAACCCCGCCAACACACCACGCCAATACGCCAACTGACCCGCAATCACCGAACCCGCATCAGCCTCATCACCCAACCAACGACGCTGCCACAACGCGAAATCACCGTACTGAACCCGCAACTCACCCCACGACGGCAACTCACCACGACACCGCGCCCCATACGCAACCGAAAGATCACCCACCAACGGAGCAATCGAACCCCCGTCACCCGCAATGTGATGCAACACCACCAACACCACATGCTCATCCGCACCCAACCCGAACAACCGCACCCGCAACGGGGGTTGAGCCGCGAGGTCGAAGCCGCGGGTCAGCTCGGCGGCGAGGACGTCCGTCAGCTCCGCTTCGGAGACCGCGACGGCCCGCTCGAACAGCTCCACCTCGGACGGCGGCACCAGCAACTGCGTCGGCTCACCGTTCACCGCCGGGTAGACCGTGCGCAGCACCTCGTGCCGCTCCACCACATCGACGAACGCCGCACGCAGCGCGTCCACGTCCAGCTCGCCGCGGACCCGCAACACCGCCGGGTTGCGGTAGGGCGAGGAGTCCGGGTCGAGCGCGTTGAGGAACCACAGCCGCCGCTGACCGAACGAAGCCGGCACGACGCCCTCGCGCGGCATCGGCTCCAGCGGTGGCCTGCCGGCCGCCGATCCCTCCACCGCGAGGGCGAACTCGGCGACGGTGGGTGCCTCGAAGACCGCACGCACCGACACCTCCCGCTCCAGCACCGTACGCACCCGGCTCACCAGGCGTGTCGCCAGCAGCGAATGCCCGCCCAGCGCGAAGAAGTTGTCGTCGATGCCGACAGCACCCGGCGCCAGGCCCAGCACCTCCGCGAACACCGCACACAGCGCTTCCTCACGCGCATCACGAGGACCACGACCCTCACCGGAAACCACCACCGGCACCGGCAACGCCCGCCGATCCACCTTCCCGTTCACCGTCAACGGCAGGGCGTCCAGCTCGACCAGGGCGGTCGGCACCATGTAGTCGGGCAGTGCGCCGGCGGCTGCCGCGCGCAGCGCCCGCTCGTCGAACTCCCCGTCCTCCTCGGTGACGCAGTAGGCGACGATCCGCCGATCGCCCGGCACGTCCTCACGCACCACCGCAACCGCCTGCCGCACCCCCGGACACGACCCCAACACCGCCTCGATCTCACCCAGTTCGATGCGGAAACCCCGCACCTTCACCTGATCGTCCACCCGACCCAAAAACACCAAACCACCCTCGGCACCCCACCGCACCACATCACCCGTCCGATACATCCGACCACCCGGCTCACCGAACGGATCAGCCACAAAACGACCCGCCGACACACCCGGCGCACCCACATAACCCCGAGCCAACCCCGCACCACCCACATACAACTCCCCCGCCACCCCACGAGGAACCAACCGCAACCGCGCATCCAGCACATACACCCGACGGTTGTCCATCGGACGACCGATCGGCACCGACAACGGCACCTCGGCATTCGCGCCGTCGAGCACGTGAGACGTCGGCATCACGGTGGTCTCGGTAGGTCCGTAGCCGTTGCGCAGCCGCAGCGCGGGGTTGACCGCCAGCACCCGACGCACCGCGGGCGCGGGCATCGCCTCGCCGCCGACCATCACCTCGCGCACACCGGCGAAGCACTCCGGCACTTCCTCGGCCATCAGCGCGAAGACCGCGGCCGGGAGGGCGAGCGCGGTGACCCGCTCGGACCGAATCGAGCGCGCCAACTCCCGTACGTCCAGGTCGCCGACCGGCGCGATCACCAGCTCGCGGCCGTGCAGCAGCGACACCCACAGCTCGTACATCGAGGGGTCGAAGGAGTGCGCCAGGTGCTGGAGCATCCGTGCGTGCTCCGGACCGTCCCACTCGCCGTCGAAGACGAAGTTCAGCAGTGAGCGGTGCGAGACACCGACGCCCTTGGGCTCACCGGTCGAACCGGAAGTGAAGATCACATACGCCAACTGGTCGGCGTGCACCACCACCTCGGGCGCCGAGTCCGGACCGTCGACCTCCGCCGACGCACCACCGACCCGCACCACAGCCACCCCCTCCGGAGCGGTGAAGGCGTCGTCGTCGGTGAGGACCACCTCGGCGCCGCAGACGGCGAGCATGCGGCCCAGCCGCTCCGCCGGGCTGCGCGGGTCCAGCGGGACATACGTGCCGCCGGCCTTCAGCACCGCCAGCTGCGAAACCACCAGCTCCACCGAACGGCCCTGCACCACCGCGACACGGTCCTCACAACCAACCCCCAACCCCACCAGACGATGCGCAAGACGATTCGCCCGCACCTCCAACTCCCCGTACGACACCCGCACTTCACCCGACAACAACGCCACCGCACCCGAATCCGCCGCCACCCGCTCCGCGAACCGCGACGGAACCGAACCGCCGGACGACAGCCGCCTCGGGCCGCGACCGGCGACCAGCATCGCCGCACGCTCCCGCTCGTCGAGCAACTGCGGTGCGTGGATAGGCTGTTCGGGTGCCGCGACCAGTTCGGTCAGGAGGCGGGTGAAGGTGTCGGCGAGCCTGCGCACCGTGTCCGCCTCGAACAGGTCCGTGCGGTAGTGCAACCGGCCCGTCATACCGTCCGCCGCGCCGTCCGGCCGGAAGCGCTCGGTCAGCTCCACCGAGAGGTCGAACTGCTCCTCCCCTGCGTCGAAGTCCATCGGCTCGACATCGAGCCCGTCCATCCCGACGGTGTCCCGCTCCTCGTTCTGGAGGGTGAGCATGACCTGGAAGAGGGGGTGTCGGGAGAGCGTGCGGGGCGGATTGAGGACCTCCACCAGACGCTCGAAGGGGACGTCCTGATGCGCATAGGCGTCCAGATCCGTCTGCCGCACCCGGTCCAGGAGTTCCACGAAGCTCGGATCACCCGAGACATCCGTGCGCAGCACCAGCGTGTTGACGAAGAACCCGACCAGACCGTCCAACGCCTCGTCCACCCGACCCGAGATCGGCGTACCGATCGCAAGATCCTCCCCCGCACCCACCCGCGCCAACAACGCGGCAAGACCCGCATGCACAGCCATGAACACACTCGCCCGACGCTCACCCGCCAACACCGCCAACCCGCGATGCACCTCCGCCGGCACCACCAACTCCACCGCACCACCACGATGACCAGCCACCGCCGGACGCACCCGATCCACCGGCAACTCCACACCCTCCGGCAACCCCGCCAACACACCACGCCAATACGCCAACTGACCAGCGATCACCGAACCCGCATCAGCCTCATCACCCAACCAACGACGCTGCCACAAAGCGAAATCACCGTACTGAACCCGCAACTCACCCCACGACGGCAACTCACCACGACACCGCGCCCCGTACGCAGCCGAAAGATCACCCACCAACGGAGCAATCGAGCCCCCGTCACCCGCGATGTGATGCAACACCACCAACACCACATGCTCATCCGACCTCAGCCTGAACAACCGCACCCGCAACGGGGGTTCGGTCTCCAGGTCGAAGCCGTGGGCGAACTCCTCCTCCAGCGCGCCGAGCAGCCCGTCCTCGGTGACCTCCACCGGCTGGTCCCAGAGCGCCGTCCGAGACGCCGGAAGCACCTGCTGGTGCGGCTCACCGTTGACCGCCGGGTAGACAGTCCGAAGCACCTCGTGCCGCTCCACCACATCGACGAACGCCGCACGCAGTGCGTCCACGTCCAGCTCCCCGCGGACCCGCAGCACCGCGGGAATCCGGTACGGGGCGGCGTCGGGGTCGAGCGTGTTCAGGAACCACAGCCGCCGCTGACCGAACGAAGCCGGCACGACGCCCTCGCGCGGCATCGGCCGCAGAGCGGGACGTCCGGAGCCGGCCCCGTCGAGCACACCGGCGAACTCGGCGACGGTGGGTGCCTCGAAGACCGCACGCACCGACACCTCCCGCTCCAGCACCGTACGCACCCGACTCACCAACCGCGTCGCCAGCAGCGAATGCCCGCCCAACGCGAAGAAGTTGTCATCGATACCGACAGCACCCGGCGCCAGACCCAACACCTCCGCGAACACCGCACACAGCGCTTCGTCACGCGCATCACGAGGACCACGACCCTCACCGGAAACCACCACCGGAACCGGCAACGCCCGCCGATCCACCTTCCCGTTCACCGTCAACGGCAGGTCATCGAGCAGCACGCAGGCGCTCGGCACCATGTACTCCGGGAGGGTCGACGCCACCTGGCCGCGCAACCCGCTCTCGGTGAGGTCCGACCCCTCCTCGGTGACGCAGTAGGCGACGATCCGCCGATCGCCCGGCACGTCCTCACGCACCACCGCAACCGCCTGCCGCACCCCCGGACACGACCCCAACACCGCCTCGATCTCACCCAGTTCGATGCGGAAACCCCGCACCTTCACCTGATCGTCCACCCGACCCAAAAACACCAAACCACCCTCGGCACCCCACCGCACCACATCACCCGTCCGATACATCCGACCACCCGGCTCACCGAACGGATCAGCCACAAAACGACCCGCCGACACACCCGGCGCACCCACATAACCCCGAGCCAACCCCGCACCACCCACATACAACTCCCCCGCCACCCCACGAGGAACCAACCGCAACCGCGCATCCAACACATACACCCGACGGTTGTCCATCGGACGACCGATCGGCACCGACAACGGCACCTCGTCCGGGCCCCGCATGGTGAACACGGTCGGCATCACGGTGGTCTCGGTGGGCCCGTAGCCGTTGTGCAGCACGAGGGAGGGGTTCGCCGCGAGCAGGCGGCGCGCGGCGGGCGAGGACATCGCCTCACCGCCGGCCATCAGCTCGCGCACACCGGCGAAGCACTCCGGGTCCTCCTCCGCGATCAGTGCGAAGACCGCGGCCGGCAGCATCAGCGCGGTGACCTGCTCCTCGCGGATGGTGCGCGCCAGCCGTGCGAGGTCCAGCTCGCCGGAAGGCGCGATCACCAGCTCGCGGCCGTGCAGGAGCGAGCCCCAGGTCTCCAGTACCGACGGGTCGAAGGAGGGCGCCACGTGCTGGAGCATCCGCGCGTAGTTCGGGCCCTGCCAGAGGGTGTCCCCGACGAAACCGAGCAGTGAGCGGTGCGAGACGCCGACGCCCTTGGGCTCACCGGTCGAACCGGAAGTGAAGATGACATACGCCAACTGGTCGGCGTGCACCTCCACTTCGGGCGCCGAGTCCGGGCCGTCGAACGTCTCCGCGGACCGATCGCCGACCCGCACCACAGCCACCCCGTCCGGAGCGGTGAAGGCGTCGTCGTCGGTGAGCACGGCGACGGCGCCGCTCCTGGAGACGATCGAGGCCAGACGGGCGGCCGGTGTCCTCGGGTCCAGCGGGACGTACGCACCGCCGGCCTTCAGCACCGCCAGCTCGGACACCACCAGCTCCACCGAACGGCCCTGCACCACCGCGACACGGTCCTCACAACCAACCCCCAACCCCACCAGACGATGCGCAAGACGATTTGCCCGCACCTCCAACTCCCCGTAAGAAACCCGCACTTCACCCGACAACAACGCCACCGCACCCGAATCCGCCGCCACCCGCTCCGCGAACCGCGACGGAACCGAACCGGTCGGCAGTTCGCGCACGGGGCCGCGGCCCTCGGCGAGCAGCTCCTGCCGCTCGCTCCCGGAGAGGGTGTCGACGGCCGAGAGCGGTGTCGTGGGGTCGGCGGCGAACCGCGCCAGCAGAGCGGTCAGTTGCTCCGCCATCGCGGCGATCTCCGCCTGCGGGAGCAGTTCGGCCCGGTAGTGGAACCGCACCTCGGGCTCCTCGCCGGGCAGCGCGACGACGGAGACGGGGTAGTGGCCGGTCTCCTCGCTGTCGACCGCGGTGAGTTCCAGCCCGGTGCCGGGCAGCTCCGTGGTCTCGGGATCGAGCGGGTAGTTCTCGAACACCAGCAGGGTGTCGAAGAGTTCGCCGCTGCCGGCCGCCCGCTGGATCTCGGTGAGGCCCAGGTGGTGGTGTTCCAGCAGCTCCGCCTGCTCCGCCTGGAGACGTGTGAGCAGCTCGTGCACCGTGTCCGCGTCGCCGGTCGCGACCCGTACGGGCACGGTGTTGATGAGCAGTCCGACCATGGACTCGATGCCCGGGACCTCGGGCGGGCGGCCGGAGACCGTGGCGCCGAAGAGCACGTCCTGCTGACCGGTGCGGGCGGCGAGCACCAGCGCCCACAGGCCCTGGAGCGCGGTGTTGACGGTGACGCCGCAGGCACGGGCGAGCCCGTTGAGCCCGGGCAGTCGCACGGACAGGCACTCCGGCCGCATCGCCGGTCCGGCCGCATCGCCCGCCGGAAGCGACTCCGGCTCCGTACGCACCTCGGCGTTCGTACGCACCTCCCCGTCCGTACGCACCTCGGCGCCGGAGCGCGGCTCGGCGCCGGAGCGCACCTCGGCGCCGGAGCGCGGCTCGGCCTCCGGAGCCGCCTGGGTGCGGCGGGGGCCGGCCAGGAGGGTGGGACGGTCGATGCCCGCCAGTGCGCGCTGCCAGGCGAGCGCCGCCGCCTCGCGGTCCTGGCGCACCAGCCAGTGCAGATAGTCGTGGTAGCGGGCGGCCGGACGCAGCGCGGCCGGGTCTGCGCCGGCGGCGTAGCAGTCGAAGATCTCGCGCAGCAGCAGCGGCACGGACCAGCCGTCCAGCAGGATGTGGTGGTTGGTCAGCACCAGCCTGTGGTGCTCCTCGCCCAGGCGCAGCAGCATCAGGCGGATGAGCGGCGGCGCCTCCAGAGCGAAGCCGGCGGCACGGTCCTCGCCGAGCAGTCGGCGGCTCTCCGCCTCCGCGTCGGCGCTCCCGGTCAGATCGACGACGCGGAAGGGCAGTTCGGCGCGGGCGGGAACGTACTGGACCGGGCGCGGCAGCCCTCGGTCGGTGAAGCCGGAACGCAGGTTGGGGTAGCGGTCGAAGACCGTGCGCGCGGCGTCGGCCAGCAGCTCGGCGTCGAGCGCGCCGCCCAGGTCGAGGACCACCTGCGGTGTGTAGGGGTCGTTGCCGCGCTCGTGGAAGGCCGCGTGGAAGAAGAAGGACTCGGCCAGCGGTGCCGTCGGAAGCACGTCGGCGAGGTCGGGGACCTCGTCCAGCAGGGCCGCCAACTCCGCGCTCCGCAGCGGCATCAGCGGGAAGTCGTCGGGGGTGGGGCGGATCGCCGCACCGGCGCGGGCGGCGTCGTTCAGGACCTCCAGCGCCTCTTGCCACAGCCGCGTCAGCCGGGTGACCTCCTGCTCGGAGAGCAGCTCGACGGGGCGGCTGAAGGTGGCGGTGAGCGCGGGGCCACCGGCGCCGTCGAGTGTGACGGCGTTGATCGCCAGGGTGTGCCGCACCGGAGCGTCGGCGCCGGCGCCGGCGCCGAGTTCGCCCTGTTCGGGTGCGAGCGCGAAGTGGTCGGCGATCTCGTCCGAACTGCCAAGCCGGCCCAGGTAGTTGAAGGCGATCTGCGGGACGGCCAGCCCTTCGAACTCGACCGCGGTCTCGGGGTTGAGGTAGCGCAGCTGGCCGTATCCCAGCGCGTCGGGCAGTGACCTCAGCTGCTCCCTGACCAGGGCGACCGCGGCGGCGGCCTGGTCGGCGGCGCCGTCGGACCACACCGCGTCGAGGTCGACGCCGGCGAGGTCCAGCCGGGCCGGGTGCATCACGGTGAACCACCCGACGGTGCGGGTCACGTCCAGGGTGTCGAGCTGGTCCCGGCCGTGCCCCTCCAGATCGACCAGCAGCGCGCTGTGGTCCTCGCCGCGCTCGGCGCGCAGTCGGGCGGTCGCCAACGCCAGTGCGGCCAGCAGCAGTTCGTGGGTGCGCACCCGGAACGCCGCGGGCGCCGTGGTGAGCAGCGCCTCGGTGAGCGGTACGGGCAGCGTGAGTTCGGTGTCCACCAGCCGAACGGCGGTGTCGGTGGCGGGGTCGACCGGGCGCTCGGCGAGCGGTGCGTCGGGCGCGTCCAGGACGGCCAGCCAGTCGTCCAGCCGGTCGAGGAGTTCGGGGTCGTGCGCGGTGTCGGCGACGGTCTGTGCCCAGGCCCGGTAGGAGGTCGGGGGCCCTTCGAGCGCGGGCGGCTCGCCGGCGTCCAGGCTCCGCGCGTCGGCGGCGAGGTCGGCGGCGAGGATGCGCCAGGAGACGCCGTCCACGACCAGGTGGTGCAGTACGAGCAGCAGCCGGCCCGGCCGGTCCGGACCCGCGTCGAACCAGACCGCGCGCACCATCTGCCCCTCGGACGGGGCGAGTTGGGCATGGCTGCGGTCGTGTTCGGCGCGGAGCACGGCGGCCAGCGCGTCGCCGTCCAGCCCGGCGGTGTCCACCCGGCGCAGGCACTCCTCGGCGGTCACGGTTCCGTGCGGGTCGATCACCGCCCGCCAGGTGCGGCGGTGCAGCAGCCGCATCCGCAGGGCGTCGTGCCGCTCCAGCATGGCCGCGACGAGTTCCCGCGCCCGCTCCTCGGTCAGCCCTGCGGGGGTGGTGAGCAGTACGGACTGGGCGAAGTCGTCCACCGGGCGGCCGGTTTCGCGCAGCCAGTGCATGATCGGCGTGAGCCGCACCGGGCCCGTACCGGCGAGCTGCGCCGGGAGCCGGACGGAGGAGGCGTCTACCGGAGCCGCCTCGCCGGTGCTGTCGGTGCCGTCGGGGGCCTGCGCGCCCTCGGCGCCGTCCACCCGCCGTGCCACC
Organism: Streptomyces sp. XM4193; assembly: GCF_023072595.1. GTDB lineage: Bacteria > Actinomycetota > Actinomycetes > Streptomycetales > Streptomycetaceae > Streptomyces. The sequence goes on along the minus strand of NZ_JALLGK010000001.1, from coordinate 1,556,022 downwards.
TCGGCCAGGGCCGCGACGGTGAGGTGGGTGAAGACCTCCTTGGGGGTGAACTCCAGCCCGGCCGCGCGGGCGCGCGTGACCAGCTGGATCGACATGATGCTGTCGCCGCCGAGCGTGAAGAAGCTGTCGTGGACGCCGACTTCGGGCGCCCCGAGCACCGCCGCGAAGAGCTCGCAGAGCGTCGCCTCGGCCTCCGAACGCGGCACGGTACGGGTGGTGTGCGCGCCGAACACCGGCTCCGGCAGTGCGGACCGGTCGACCTTCATCCCGTTGGAGTTGGTGGGCAGCCGGTCCAGGACCATCAGCGCGGCGGGCACCATGTACTCGGGCAGCAACCCGGCCGCGTACGCGGTCAGGGCCTCGCTGTCCACGCTGCCGGCCCTGGCCACCACGACGTATCCCACCAGCCGCTTGGTGCCGGCCTCGTTCTCGTGCACCACGACGACGCACTGGCGCACCTCGGGGTGGCCGCCGAGCACCGTCTCGATCTCGCCGAGCTCCACCCGGAAGCCGCGGATCTTGACCTGGTTGTCGGTGCGGCCGAGGTACTCCAGCTCGCCGTGGGCGGTCCACCGCACCAGGTCGCCGGTGCGGTACATCCGGCTGCCGTGCGCGTCGAACGGGTCGGCGACGAATCGCCCGACGGTCAGGGCGGGTTGGTGGAGATAGCCGCGGGCGATCCCGTCGCCGGCGAGGTACATCTCGCCGGGGACGCCGGGCGCGACCGGGCGCAGCGCGCGGTCCAGCACGTAGACGCGGGTGTTCCACAGCGGGGCGCCGATGGTGAGCGGCTCGCCGGGCCGCAGCGCGTGCGTCGCGGTGGCGGCCACCGTGTACTCGGTGGGGCCGTAGGCGTTGAGCATCCGACGGCCGGGGGCGAACCGGGGCACCAGCTCGTTCGGGCAGACGTCTCCGCCGACGGCCAGGGTGCGCAGCTCGGGCAGGCGCACCTCGGGCAGCGTCGCCACCGCGGCGGGCGGGATCAGCGCGTGGGTCACCCGGTTCTCCGCGAGCACCGCGGCCAGGGTCTCACCGACCAGCGGGCCCTCGGAGGTGAGGACGAGCGCCGAGCCGCTGCCGAACGCGAGGCAGAGTTCGAGTATCGAGACGTCGAAGCTGGGCGAGGAGAACTGGAGCACCCGGCTGCCGGGCGTCGCCTCGAAGCGGTCGACCAGGAAGGCGGTGAGTCCCGCGATGCCCTGGTGGGTGACGGCCACGCCCTTGGGGACGCCGGTGGAGCCGGAGGTGTAGATGACGTACGCGGTGTTGGCCGGCAGCAGCGGTCCGCGGCGCTGGGCGTCGGTGAGGTCGGCGTCGGCCGCGGCCGTCCCCGGTCCGCCGGTCGGTGCGCCGCCGGTCTCCGCCTCGGCGTCCTCGATGAGCAGCACCGGGCAGTAGACCTCGGGCAGCGATCCGACGGTGGCGGCGGACGCCACGACCATGGTGGGCCGGGCGTCGCCGAGGATGTGCGCGATCCGTTCGGTCGGGTAGACCGGATCGACGGGTACGAACACCGCGCCGGCCTTGGTGATGGCCAGTTCGGTGACCACCAGGTCGACCGAGCGCGGCAGCACCACCGCGATCAGGTGCTCCGGCCCGGACCCGCGGGAGACCAGCAGACGGGCCATCCGGTTGGCGCGGGCGCCCAGTTCGGCGTAGCTCAGCTGCCCCCGGTCGGTGAGCAGCGCGGGCGCGTCCGGGTGCGCCGCCGCGGTCTCCTCGAAGACCTGCGCGAGCGTACGGGGCGGTACGGGTCGGCCGGTGGCGTTCCACTCGACCAGCAGGCGGTGGCGTTCGGCCGGGTCGAGGACGTCGATCTCCCCGGTGGGGCGGTCCGGTTCGGCGACGGCCGCGGCGAGCACCCGTACCAGCCGGTCGACCAGGAGGGCGACCGTTTCGGGCTCGAACAGATCGGTGCGGTAGTCGAGTTGGCCGCTGATGCCCGCGGGGGTGCCGTCGGCCTCGTGGCGCTCGCCGATCTGGAGCACCAGGTCCGCCTTGGTGAACTCCGGGGCGACCGGCAGCGGCCGGACCTGCGCTCCGGCCAGCTGCGGCGGTGCGGGTTCGTCCTGCATTACCAGCATGACCTGGAAGAGCGGGTTGTGCGAGGTGGAGCGCTCGGGGCGGAGCCGCTCCACGAGCCGTTCGAAGGGGAGGTCCTGGTGTGCGTAGGCGGCGAGGTCGACCTCGCGCACCCGGCCGAGGAGTTCGGCGAAGGTGGGGTCGCCCGAGGTGTCGGTGCGCAGCACCACGGTGTTGACGAAGTAGCCGACGAGGGCTTCGAGTTGCTGGTCGCCGCGGCCCGCGACGACGCTGCCGATCGGGATGTCCTCGCCGGCGCCGAGCCGGGTGAGGAGCGTGGCCAGCGCGGACTGGAGCACCATGAACGCCGTGGCGTTGCGCCGGCGCGCCAGCGCGAGCACCGCGCGGTGCAGCGCGGGGTCGATGGTGACGGGCACGGTGGCGCCCCGGCTGCTGAGCCGGGGCGGGCGCACCCGGTCGGCGGGGAGCGCGATCTCCTCGGGCAGCCCGGCCAGCGCCTCCTTCCAGTACGCGTACTGGCGGGCGGTGAGGCTCGCCGGGTCGTCCTCGTCACCGAGGACCGCGCGCTGCCAGTGGCAGTAGTCGCCGTAGTCGACGGGCTGCGGACCGAAGGAGGGCGCGCGGCCCGCCAGCCGCGCCGCGTACGCCAGCCGCAGGTCCTCGCCCAGCGGGTGCAGCGACTGGCCGTCCCCCGCGATGTGGTGCATCAGCACCAGCAGGACGTGCTCCTCGCCCACCTCGAACAGCGTGGTGCGCAGAGGGAGTTCGGCGGACAGGTCGAAGCAGTGCCGCGTCTCGGCGCGCAGCGCCCCGGCAAGCGCCGCCTCGGTGGCGTGCACCACCGACATCTCCGGCCGGGCGTCCGGCGCGGCGAGGACGATCTGCCGCGGGTTGCCGGCCTCGTCCTCCCGGTAGAGGGTGCGCAGCGGGCGGTGCCGGGCCACCACGTCGTGCAGGGCGTCCCGCAGCGCGCTCTGGTGCAGTTCGCCGGCGATGCGCAGGGCGAAGCCCATGTTGTACGTCGGCGACGGGCCCTCCAGCCGGTGGAGCACCCACTGCTGCCGCTGGCCCGCCGAGAGCGGCGCCGGGTCGTCGCCGCGCACGGGCACGAGCGGCGGGCGCACCTCGGCGGACCCGGTCCGCTCCAGCAGCCGCAGCGGTGTCGCGGCCTCGAAGACGTCCCGCACGTCGAGGTCGACGCCGAGCACCGCCCGTACCCGGCCGACGAGCCGGGTGGCGAGCAGCGAGTGGCCGCCCAGGGCGAAGAAGTCGTCGTCCACGCTGACGCGTTCGACGCCCAGCACCTCGGCGAAGAGTCCGCACAGCAGCTCCTCGTCTGCGGTGGCCGCCGCGCGCCCGCCGCGGCCCGCCCCGTAGTCGGGGGCGGGCAGCGCGCGCCGGTCGAGCTTGCCGTTGACAGTGACCGGCAACCGGTCGAGCACCACGAACGCCGAGGGCACCATGTACCCGGGCAGCGCGCCGGCCAACCGCTCGCGCAGGCCCGGCAGGTCCGGCTCGGCGCCCGTCTCGGGCACCAGGTACGCGACGATCCGCACGTCCGACCGCCCGCCGCTCGCCGCGAGGTCGTCCCGGGTCACCACGGCCGCCCGGCCGACTCCCGGCGCGGCGGCCAACTGCGCCTGGATCTCGCCGAGTTCGATGCGGAAGCCGCGGACCTTGACCTGGTCGTCGGAGCGTCCGAGAAACTCCAGCTTGCCCTCGTGGTTCCAGCGCGCGAGGTCGCCGGTGCGGTACATCCGGGAGCCCGGCGGGCCCCACGGGCTCGCCGTGAACCGCTCGGCGCTCAGCCCCGGCCGGCCCAGGTAGCCGTCGGCCAACTGGGTGCCGAGCAGCCAGAGTTCACCCGTCACACCGAACGGCGCGGGGCGCAGCGCGGGGTCCAGCACCAGTGCGCGGGTGTTCCAGACCGGGGTGCCGATGGGCACGCCGGCCTCCGGCTCCTCCTCGGTGCACCGGTGCGCGGTGACATCGACGGTGGCCTCGGTGGGGCCGTAGAGGTTGTGCAGCTCGGCGTCGCAGGAGGCGAGGAACCGGCGGGCGGTGGCGCCGCTCAGCGCCTCGCCGCTGGAGAAGACCCGCCGCAGCCCCGCGTACAGCGCGGGGTCCGCCTCGGCGAGGAACGCCTGGAGCATCGAGGGCACGAAGTGCGCGGTGGTGATCCGCGCGGACTCGATCAGCCGAGCCAGCGCGACCGGGTCGGTGTGCGCACCGGGCTCGGCGAGGACCAGCGTGCCGCCGGCGAGCAGCGGCAGGAAGAACTCCCAGACGGAGACGTCGAATCCGGCCGGGGTCTTCTGGAGCACCCGGTCCGAGCGGGTGATCCCGTACGTCTCGCGCATCCACAGCAGGCGGTTGACGATCGCGCGGTGGGAGACGGCCACGCCCTTGGGGCGCCCGGTGGAGCCGGAGGTGTAGATGACGTACGCGGTGTCCAGCCCGCTCGGCGCGGCGGCGCGCACGACCGGCACCCGGCCGCGGCGGTCGGTGAACTCCGCGACGGCGTCGACCGCGATGCGCGGGGTCTCGGGGGTCGGGGGGAGCGTCGCGTCGAGTCCCGCGGTGGTCAGCAGCACCGAGGGGCGGCAGTCGCCGAGCATGAACTCGATGCGGTCGGCCGGGAGTTCGGGGTCGATCGGCACATAGGCGGCACCCGCCCGGTGGGTCGCGTACAGCGCGGTGACCAGTTCCGGGGAACGCGGCAGCGCCACCGCCACCCGGTCGCCGCGACCGATGCCGCGCGCCAGCAGCAGATGTGTCCAGCGGGCGACCTGCTTGTTGAACTCGGCGTAGCTCAGGGACTGTTCGCCGAAGACCACGGCCTCGGCGTGCGGACGCACCTGCACCTGACGCTCGAAGAGCGCGGGCAGCGTGGTGTCCGGCACGTCCCGTTCCGTGTCGTTCAACTCCCCGAGCAGCGAACGGAGTTCGTCCGCGGTCGCGGTGTCGATGCCGGCCACCGGCAGGTCCGGGCCGGCCTCCACCAGCACGTCCACGATCGCGTCCAGCCGAGTGCGCAGCAGGGCGAACTCCCGCTCGTCGAAGACGCCGGCGTGCACGTCGTAGACGAGGTCGAGCCCGCCGTCGTCCGGCCTGCGGTCCAGGCCGAGGGAGAGGTCGTCGGTCGGCACGGTGGAGGCGTTGCGGCTGATCCCCGGATGCCCGGCGAAATCCAGTACGGTCCGGCCGAGCGCGAGGTTGATCTGCGGGCCGTAGAGCCGCCGGCTGCCTCCCAGCAGTCCGAGGTCGTGCCGCAGGTCCTCCTGGCGGTAGCGCTGGTGCCGGACGGTCGCGCGCAGTTCGGTGGAGACCGCGCGCACCAGTTCGCCCACCGTCGCCGAGGCACCGGGAGCCAGGCGCAGCGGCAGCACGTTGGAGGTCATTCCGGGGACCTTGTCGCAGACTCCGCCCCTGGCCGCGACCGGCAGTCCGAGCACGACCTGCCGCTCCCCGCGCCTGCGGTCGAGGTAGAGCGCCAGCGCGGCCACCACCAACACCGGCCAGGCGACACCCAGTTCGGCACCGGCGGCACGTACGGCCTCGACCCGTTCGGGCGACCAGGAGACCACCGCGCGGCGCTGCTCGCGCGGCACGTGCGGGGTGTCGGTGCCGAGCGTCACCGGTTCCGGCAGATCCGCGAGCCGCTCGGTCCAGTACGCCCGGTCCTTGCTGTGGCGTTCGCCGGCGCGGTAGTCGGACTCGGCGTCGGCGAGGGTGCGCACCAGCGGGAACTGGGCCCGGGGCACCATCCGGCCGGCGCACAGCGCGCTGTAGACCTCCGCGCAGCGCTGCTGCACCAGGAACTCGCCGACTCCGTCCAGCAGCAGGTGGTGGTACTGCTGGAACCAGACGTACGAGTCGTCCGCCAGCTTCAGCAGGGCGAAGTCGAACGCGGCCGGGCTGCCCACGTCCAGCGGGATCTCCAGCCGTTCGCGCTGCCACTCCTCCGCGGCGTGCAGCGGGTCCTCCGCGTCGGAGAGGTCCACGACGGTGAGCGGCGGCTCCACCGCGCGCTCGTCGACCACCAGCACCGGCTCGTTGTTCGCGCCCGACGCGACCACCCGGCCGCGCAGCACCTCGGCGTCGGTGACGGTTCTGGCGAGCGCCTGACGGAACGCCGCGAGGTCCACCGGTCCGGAGATCAGGGTGCGCTCGGCGACCCGGTAGCGCGGATTGTCCGGGTCGATGAGCTGCGCGAACCACAGGCCGCGCTGCCCGGCGGTCAGCGGTACTTCGATGGTCGCGGTGGCGTCCGGCATCGGGAGTTCTCCAGGATGGTCGGCTGCCGGCGGAGCCCTCGGTGCGGGCACCCGGCGTTCGGTGGGTTCGTGGCCCTCGGCGTCGAGCGGGCGGTGTCCGCCGTCGGCGGGAGTGGAGTCGTCGGTCGGCGGGTGTCGGGGGGCCGGTCGGCCGGTGTCGGTCGGCCGGTTCAGTCGGCGGGTGTCGGTCGGCCGGTGTCGGTCGGCCGGTTCAGTCGGCCGGTGTCGGTCGGCGGGTGTCGGTCGGCGGGTGTCGGTCGGGATCGGGGGCCGGCGGGGTGCCGGACGCGGCTCTCGGGCGCCGGGCGCGGCCTGTTCGGCAGCGACGCGGTGGCCGCCCGTTCGTCGAGCGGTGCGGGCGGGTGGTGCGGGCGGGTGGTGCGGGCAGTGCGCTCTGCGGAGCCGCTCGCGCGGGCCCGGTGCGGCCCCGTACGGGCCCGCACCCCCGCGGAGCCCGAACCGGTCGGCCCGGGCCGGGTCAACCGGCCGGCGTCAGCACCAGTCCTGCCGTGGCGTCGCGGGCGTCGTCACCCGCCGTCGTGTACACGGCGCCGGTCGCGCCCCCGTCGAACGCGCCGACGGCGGCGACGCACTGGAGCACCCCGAGCGCACCCGAGGACGGGCCCCAGGCCGAAGTGAGGTCGTACCGGGGCACGCCCGGCAGCACCCCGTCGGGCGCCGCGGGGCCGGGCACGTGCCACGCCGCGGGCTCCCTCGGCTCCAGTTCCGCGAGCGCCGCGAGGCAGTCGGCGATCCCGGCTCCGCGCGCGTGGCCGCCGATACGGGCGCGCACCCGGGCCCCGCGCGCGGCAGCCGCGGAGGCGTCCTCGACGACCAGCGCCACCGCGCCGTCCAGCGGAGCCGCACCGTCGGCGAGCGTCCGGGTCGGCTCGGTGTCCGGTTCGACGCCGATGATCAGCGCGCGCCGCAGTCTGCCGGTGCGCAGCATCGTCGCGGCCCAACGCACCGTGTCCGCACCGGAGGTGGAACCGTTGCAGATCATCAGGTTGGGCCCGCGCAGTCCGTGCCGGATGGCGACGGAGGAGGCGACGACGTTGCAGGAGACCCGGGGCAGGTCCATCGGGCTCAGATCGTCGGTGGTGCCGCTGCGCAGGGTGTCGACGACGCGCACCACGGTGTCCAGGTTGCCGGTGTTGGAGCTGGCGAGCACCCCGACGCTCTCCGCCGGGACGGTGAGCGTGCCATCGGCGAGAAGCCCGCTGTCGGTGAGGGCGAACTCGGTGGCGCAGTAGGCGAGTTGAGTGGCCCGGTCCTTGTAGCGCAGTCCGCGGTAGCCGCCGATGCCGCGCAGCAGTTGCACGGTGTCGACGGGGCCGGCGTCCTTCGGCCGTCCCTGGGGCACCGCCTCGGGCCGGTCGGCCCCGGGGAGTACGACACCGGCGCCGGTGATCACGACCGACCGGTACGCGTGACTTCTCATCGGTTTGCCGCCTCCAGTACCGCCACGGTGTTCATTCCCCCGAAGCCCAGCGCGTTCACCTGGGCCACGGCGACCTCACGACGTGCCGCACCACCGGTGACGATCCGGAAGCCGGCCGCCTCCTCCACCGGTTCGTCCAGCCCCACCACCGGTGGCACCACCGCGTCCCGCATCGACAGCACGGCGCTGACCACTCCCATCACGCCCGAGGCGCCCCCGGTGTGACCGGTCATCGACTTGATCGCGGTCATCAGCGGCACTCCGGCGTCGATGCCGAACACCGACCGGGTGGCGAGCGCCTCGGTCTCGTCGTTGAGCAGGGTCGCGGTGCCGTGCAGCATCACCAGATCGATGTCCGAGGGCACCACCCCGGCCGCACTGTGGGCCCGTCTCATCACCTCCGCGAACCCGTCCGGACTCGGCGCGGTGTCGTGCTGCGCGTCGCAGCCCACCTCCACCGACCGCAGTCGGCACAGCGGCGCACGGTCGACGCGGTCGTCGCGGGTGAGCACCACAGCGGCGGCGCCCTCGCCCATCATCACCCCGGCCCGGTTGCGGTCGAAGGGCTGCATGCGCTCCGGCGCGACGGGGTGGACCCGCTCCATGACGCCGGACATGCTCTCCGTCAGCACGTCCACCCCCGCGACCACGACCGAGTCGGCCTGGTCGGTGGCGAGCAGATCGGCGGCGAGGGCGAGCGCGTAGACGGAGGCCGCGCAGGCGTTGGCGACGGTGTGGGTGTCGGTGGCGCCGAAGCGTTCCCGCATGGCGATGCCGAAGTGCAGGTCGTCCGCGGTGAGTTCACCGAGACCGTGCCGGTCGCGCCAGTGCAGCTCCGCGGTGCGCGACTCGCGCAGTCCGCTGCCGATGAGGATCGGCACCTCGCTCAGGTCGCTCCCGAGCCCCGCCTGCGTCGCGGCCTGTTCGACCACGTCGGCGACGAAGGCGCCGGCCCGGCCCGGCACGTCCTCGCCGTTGGGATGGTCGTGGATCTGGTACGCGTACTGCCCCCGGTACGGCTTGGGGCTGATGCCGGACAGCTCGCGCAGTCCGCTGCGTCCCGCGCACAACCCGGCGAACATCTCGTCCGCGTCCGCCCCCACCGCGGAAGTCGCACCGATCCCGGACACTGCCCAATTCATGAAGCCCCCCGTCAGCCTTCAGCACTGGCCACTGCTGAGTTCGCCATGCTCGTCGCCGAAAGGAGGGCGGTCCAACGGTTGTTGCAGAAAGATGCACGGCTTGTGACAGATGTCTGTCCGCGTCCACAGCCGGGTGGACACATGGCGTGCGGGACCCACCTGAGCTGGGGAGATCCCGTCCCGTCGCCCGCCGGGCGCAAGCTCGCGGTCCCGTACCGCACCGGCCGGGGGGCCGACCGGCGCCGGCCCGCCCGACAGCCCGGCAGCGCCCTCGCTCGGGCCGGCTGCCAGCATGGCGCCATGCTCTCTCTCAAAGCGCTGCCGGAGGTGCCGCGCTGGGTGGTGCTGACGGCGCACGCGGTGCCGCTGGTCTGCCTGCCGTCGGCGCTGTGGCGGCTCGCGTTCGCCGCGGGGCTGCCGGTGACCCGGCTTCAACTGACCGACGCCGCACAGGTTCTGTACGTGCTGCTGCTGGCGGTGGTCTCGGAGGGGCTCGCGCTGCTGACCCTGGGCCTGGTGCAGCGGTGGGGCGAGGTCTTCCCGCGCTGGATGCCGCTGCTGGGCGGACGCCGGGTGCCGCCGCTGCCCGCGACGGCCGCGGCACTGCTCGGAGCCGCGGCGCTGGCCGTGCTGCTCGCCCGCGTCTTCCACAGCAATCTCACCGAGGTCGGCCAGGACGGCATCGGCACACCGGCGCAGTTCGCGCTCATGCTGGTCTGCTACATCCCGATGCTGGCCTGGCCACCGCTGCTGGCCGTGGTCGCCGTCGCCTACCACCGGCGCCGGGTAGGCCCCCGCGCCGGAACCGGGCCCCGGCGGACGGACGGTCCGCCGCCCGGCACACCGACCGCGTCGGCCGACTCACCCAGCGGGCCGGCCGACTCCCCCGGCCCGTCCGGGAGTTGAACGTCGCCGGCGCACCGGGCGCCGGCGACGGGCGCTCCCGCCCTACCACTCCGCCAGAGCGAACGGGTGCCCCTCGGGGTCGGCGAAGGTGCGCGTCGAGTCCTCGGACTCGATGTCGAGCGGCTGCCCGCCGAGACTGACGATCTCGCGCTCCGCGGCGTCCACATCGGCGACGGCGAGACGGATCTCGGGGCCGGTGGCGCCGGCCTGCGGCCAGACGGGCGGCACCATCTGCTCGTTGCGCCGGATCAGCAACTGAACGCCCTGCGGCTGGACGACGCGCAGATGGGCGAGGTCGGGCTGCACCTGTATCTCGGCACCGCCGAGCAACGCGGCGTAGAACTGCGCGAGTTGCTCCGGCTCCCTGGAGTCCAGCACCAGCAAGAGTGCCCTGCTGTCGGTCATGGTGTCACTCGCCTCCGGTTCTGCTGCGGTGGCACGGAACCCGGCCCGCCGCCGTCGCGAGAGGTGGCGACCGGGCGCCGCATGTCCTCCCTGCGACCTACCCCTGCCGACCCGCCGTACGCCTGCCGGCGGCGACTGCCGGCCCTCGCCCCCGGGACACCGGGCGCGGACCGAACTCTCCTCCCGCGAAAGCGCGTTGACGGCCGGTCACGCCCACCGCCCGGGCGCGTTCCGCGGGGCCGTACGGGCACACGCACGCGACCGCGGGCGGTACGGGCCGGGCGCACACGCCGTACAGGCCGGGCGGCGCCCACGACGACGAGGCAGCGCACGACGCACCCGAGGCCGTCACGACGACGTCACCCCGCCGACGGCCTTCCGGCCGAACGACGGGGTGACGGATGCGGAGCCGGACGCGCGCCCCGGCGGGGCGTCGCGGAGCGCGGACGGCCGCCTCTCCAGGAGAGGGCCGCGCCTGCGGAGGGTCAGACGGCGGAGCCGGCCTTCCACTTGTCCCAGGACATGTTCCAGCCGTTCAGGCCGTTGTCGGGGGCGATGGTCTTGTCGGCGGAGTTCTTGACGGTGACGACGTCGCCGAGCATGGACTCCTTGTAGAACCAGTAGCCGTCGGCGCCCTTGTCGTTGCCGCCCTTGACGTCCTTGAGGCCGACGCAGCCGTGGCTGGCGTTGCCCGAACCGAAGGGCGCGCCCCAGTAGTTGCCGTGGATGAAGGTGCCGGAGGTGGACAGGCGCATCGCGTGCGGCACGTCCGGGATGTCGTACTCGCCCTCGCCGTCGTCATCGGTGAAGCCGACGGTGGCGCCGTTCATCCGGGTCTTCTTGAACCGCTCGGAGATGACCATCTGGCCGTTCCAGGTGGGGCTCTCGTCGGAACCGGCGGAGATCGGGATCTTCTTGATCGTCTTGCCGTCGCGGACCACGGTCATCTGGTGGCTCTTGGCGTCGACGGTGCTGACCTGCGAGCGGCCGACGGTGAAGCTGAAGCTGCGGTCCTGGACACCGGTGACGTTCTCGGAGCCCTTGACGCCGTCGAGCGCCATCTTGACGTCGACCTTGGAGCCGCTCTTCCAGTACTCCTGCGGGCGGAAGTCCAGACGCCGCTCGTTGAACCAGTGGCCGACGATCTCCTGCCCGCCGGAGCTGCTGACCTGGATCGCGGTCTGCACTTCCTTGCGGTTGGTGATCGGCTTGTCGAAGTTGATGGAGACCGGCATGCCCACGCCGACCGTGGAGCCGTCCTCGGGGGTGAAGTGGCCGATGAAGCTGTTGGCCTGCGAGACGGTGGTGAAGGTGGAGTTGTTGGTGGTCTCCCGGCCCTTGCCGTCCTCGGCGACGGCCTCGATGCGGTACTCGGTGGCGCGCTGGAGCGCACCGGAGGGAGCCCAGCTGGCACCGTCGGCGGATATCTCGCCCTCGACGGCGGTGCCGTCCTTGACGGCGGTCATGGTGACCTTGTCGAGCTTGCCCCCCTTGACGCTGACCTTGGCGTCGCTGTTGATGCCGACGTTGTCCGCGCCGTTCTTCGGGGCGATGGCGATCTCGGCGGCGGAGCTTTCCTTGTCCCCGCCCTGCTTGCCGGCCTCCGTCTCCGAGGAGTCCCCCTTGGAGCCGTTCTTCTTGTCGTCGTCACTGCCGCTGTCGCCGCCTCCGCACGCGGTGAGCACGAGTGCTCCACCCAGCAGTGCGGCGGTCACCGCGAGCGCGTTGCGGTGCTTGCTGGCAGTCTTCACACGCTTCTCCATCACTCCGAGCCCCTGAGTCCCCTGGGTCGCGCTCCCGCTCGAAACGGGCAGGCGACATCACAGTTCTACGTAAGAGAACGCGATGCAGCTGTGGTGCGTTCCACCCCGAATTGCACTGTGGGCCAAAACACTAGCGGCCACCGGCTTCACCGAGCGACCCTCACGACGGAAACCGACAGGCCGGAACAGATTTGAGGCCTGTTCGAGACCGGATGCGACAGAACTGCTTCGCGCACACGGCAGTTCACGATCGACGACATATCAGTTTCGCGCTAGATGTCTTCATTGTCTGATTTGCCCTTATGTCCCTCGGAGGCATTTCGCGCTTCAGTCGGACCCCCGTCCGAGCCACCCCCGAAGTCCTCGTCGAACCGGTCGGCGAAGCCGTCCGCGTCCTCGAACCAGGCGCTGCCGGCGAGGTCGCGAGCGGCCGACCCGTCCAGCATCTCGCTGCTCCAGGACGCCTGCGCCAGCTCGACGCCCGGGGCGCCGTCGACCAGCCTGATCGGATCGACGAGCTGTGCGACCGCCTCCGCAGCGCCTTCGAGCCCGTCACCGACCGCACCGAGGGTCGCGCCGCGCTGCTCACCGGGGAGCACGTCCTCCTGCTCCACGTGCTCGGCTGCCGCACCCATCAGGGCGTCGACGTCGGACACTTCGAGCACCATTTCCACCTGAAGTCGTACATAGCTGGACACACCTTGGCTCGTCATGCCACGGAGGCTAGGGGGCGGCGGAATCCCGACTTCCGCACGACCCGCCGCGATCGTTAACATCGGCCTGCGCAACGCCGATTCGCCGTCTGACCACTCGAAGGGTTGCCCCTCGTGGCCGCACACCACCGCCCTCTGACGACCGCCGTGATAGCAGGGGGCGTCCTCTGCGCGCTGTGGTTCGTCCCCACGGCGAACGCCTCGTACGACAGGGTCGAAACCGCCCCCCAGTCGACGGTGCGCACCGCACAGCACGCGGAGGCGGACGAGGCGGACGGCTCCTACGTCACCGTCGAGCCGGCCGACGGCGAAGCGGGCGGCGCCGGCACCGCCCCGCAGCCCGAACACGACCCGCGACTGGCCGACACCGGCGGCGTCGACACCACCCCCTACCTGACCGGCGGCCTGGCGTTCCTGGCCGTGGGTGCGGGTCTGGTGGCGCACTCGGTCCGCCACCAGACCCGCACCGCCGCCTGATCCACGGGCCGGTCCGGCCGTGCGCGAAGGCGCCGGTCACCGGCCCACCGCGGGTCACCGGCGGCGACAGCGGCCGGGGCGGAGAGCCGGCGGGGCCCGGTCGCCTCGGCCCAGGTGCCCGGTCGCCTCAGCCCAGGGGCCCGGTCACCGACTCCGCCGCCGCGACGAGACCGCCACCGCGTACGAACGCCTCGGCCGCCGCGAGGTCCGGCGCCAGGAAACGGTCCCCGCCGGCCCCGCCCACGCCCGCGGCGCGAGCGGCGTCCACCACCGCCCGTCCGGCCGGCGAGACCGCATCCGCGCCCCCGCCCGCGCCGGCGGCCTCCGCGCGCAGCTCCAACGCCCTTGCGGCGGCGTACAGTTCGACCGCCACCACCCGGGTCAGGCCGTCCACAGCGGTACGCAGCTTGCGGGCCGCGGACCAGCCCATCGAGACGTGGTCCTCCTGCATCGCGGAGGACGGGATGGAGTCCACCGAGGCCGGCGCGGCGAGGCGCTTGAGCTCGCTGACGAGCGCGGCCTGCGTGTACTGGGCGATCATCAGCCCCGAGTCGACACCCGCGTCCTGCGCGAGGAACGGCGGCAGCCCGTGCGAACGGTTGCGGTCCAGCAGCCGGTCCGTGCGGCGCTCGGCGATGGAGGCCAGGTCCGCGGCGGCGATGGCGAGGAAGTCGAGCACATAGGCGACCGGGGCGCCGTGGAAGTTGCCGTTGGACTCGACGCGGCCGTCCGCCAGCACGACCGGGTTGTCCACGGAGGCGGCCAGCTCGCGTTCGGCGACCTGCCGCGCATGCGCGAGGGTGTCCCGCCCGGCACCCGCGACCTGCGGCGCACACCGCACCGAGTAGGCGTCCTGGACCCGCGGGGCGTCGTCCTGGTGGTGCCCGGTGAGCCCCGAACCCGCAAGCACCTTCAGCATGTTGGCCGCACTGGTCGCCTGCCCCGGATGCGGGCGCACGGCGTGCAGTTCGGGCGCCAGTACGCGCTCGGTGCCGAGCAGCGCCTCCAGACTGAGCGCCGCGGTGATGTCGGCGGCGGTGTGCAGGGCGGCGAGGTCGGCACAGGCCATCACCAGCATGCCGAGCATGCCGTCGGTGCCGTTGAGCAGCGCCAGCCCCTCCTTCTCGCGCAGCTCCACCGGGGCGATGCCGTGCTCGGCGAGCAACTCTCCCGCGGGACGCACCCGGCCGTCCGGGCCCTCGGCGTCGCCCTCGCCGAGGAGGGTCATGGCGCAGTGCGAGAGCGGCGCGAGGTCGCCGGAGCAGCCGAGCGACCCGTACTCGTGCACCACCGGGGTGATCCCGGCGTTCAGCACCTCGGCCATGGTCCGCAGCACCTCGGGACGCACTCCGGTGTGGCCCGAGGCGACGGTCTTCAGCCGCAGGAACATCAGCGCCCGCACCACCTCGCGCTCCACCCGCGGGCCCATGCCGGCGGCGTGCGAGCGCACGATGTTGCGCTGGAGCCGCGCCCGCAGCTCGGGGCTGATGTGCCGGACGGCGAGCGCGCCGAAACCGGTGGAGACGCCGTACACGGGCTCGGGCCGGGCCGCGAGGTCCTCGATGAACCGGCGCGCGGCGCCCACGCGCTCCAGCGCCTGCTCGGACAGCTCGATCCGGGCGCCGCCACGGGCGACGGCGAGTACGTCCTCGGCGGTCACGCCGTCCGATCCGACGACGACGGTGCTCTGCATATCCATATTCAGGCACCCTAGAGAGTGAATCCCGGTCTGTCACGAGGTGGCTCGCAGACGGGCTCGCGGCAACGCACACGGCGGGGACGGCGCAGGCGGGTGGGCAGTGCACCGGACCTCAGAGCCGGCCGACGTCGTACCGACCCGCGACGGTGCCGCGACGGTGCTTGGCTGCGGCCCGGAGTCGATCGCCGACGATCGACGAGCACGGCAGCAGCCGACGAGCACGGGCGCGAACGTGGACACGGTCGCTGGTTTCGACGCCCGAGCAGCCGGGCGAGCGGCCTCGCCGGGTGAGCGCGCGAAGGGGTGGCCGCGTGGGCGGCCACCCCTTGGGAGAACTCGTATATGGCGTCCGGCAGTTCAGCTCGCGGACGCGAACCGGACGAAGTCGTCCCAGCCATCGCGACCGACAGCAAACGACGGACGAGTCAGACCCTTGGAATCCCGCACATGGACAACCAGTTGAGCCACCGCGACCTCCACACAGCTGTCGCCCTGGCTGCCGCTGTAACTGGACTTGAACCAGGCAAGTTCGTTCGTGCCGCTTGTCATAGCTCTCCTCGCAACCGCTCCAGCAGGACCCGGGGCTCCCCAGGCTTCAGGGGCGGCTGTGCAGGCGGCCACCCTGGTAGAGCAACTTGCAGGTGCTGCCCGGCAGTTCAGCTCGTGGACGCGAACCGGATGAACTCGTCCCAGCCATCACGACCGACAGCGAACGCCGGACGAGTCAGATCCTTCGAGTCCCGTACATGGACGGCCAGTTGAGCCATCGCAACCTCTACGCAGCTGTCGCCCTGACTGCCGCTGTAACTGGACTTGAACCAGGCAAGTTCGTTCGTGTCGCTTGTCATAGCTCTCCTCGCAATCGCTCCAGCAGGACCCGGGAGTCCACTGGATTGAGGGCCTGCGAGCGCAGTGTTTCATAACGCTGACAGACGAGGCTGACCTCTTTTCGGTCGGAAATCAGACGGCCGTTCTGCTGCCCTTCGGAGTATCCGAGTCGGCGCCCCTCCGGCGTCTCCAGCACCTGCACCGGCCCGTCCAGGCAGGCGTGCAACCCAGCTGCCAGGGGCACCACTTGGAGTGTCACGTTGCGTGGGGCGCTGCGTTCCAGGACATGGTCGTACAGCTCCCGCATCGCCGCCACGTCGCCGAAGCGCCGCCGGAAGACGTGCTCCTCCACGATGAAGCTGAACGGCACGGTCGGCCGGTCCCGCAATATCGTCTGCCGCTCCATCCGGACGCTGAGCTGCGCCTCCAGATGTTCGTCCGTGTGCAGCGGAATGGTGCCCTCGAACACTGCCCTCGCGTATGCCTCGGACTGCAACAGCCCCGGGACCAGCCGACATTCGTACGTGCACAGGCTCAGTGCCTCCCGCTCCAGCCGGGCCCAGCGGCGGAACCAGGCGGCCAGGCCCGCCTCACCGCGCGTGAGGTGGCGGGCGGCCTTGCGCAGCGCTCCCGTGTTGCCGGTCGCCTCCTCGCCGCGTTCGACGAACGCCTCGTCCGGCATACGGCGTCCCAACTCCACCGATTCCACAGTGTGTTTGGAGTAGCGGACACGGTCGCCGAACTCGGTCCGGCTGAGGCCGGAGTGCTCCCGCAGCGCCTGCACGACCGCCCCGAACGTGCGCAGACTGTCCGACGGCCCCGGTTCTCGTTCCCACTCCCCCGCGTCCGTCCGCACACCGCCGACTCCGGTTGCGTCCCCATCGACACTGACCATTCGCCGCCCCTTTCCCTGCCGTGCCGCGACGAGCGCGCCATGCGCTCCGCACCCACAGCTCACGGTGAACGACTTAGACGCGTACTGTCCACCCAGCGTGCCCGTACGCTGACTCCGCGTACGGGGCGCGGCGCTCGATTCCGTCCGCTCACGGGCGCCAGGCTGACGCCCATGCACCACACCCGCGTACAACTCGACGCCCACACCCGCACGTTCAGCCAGCTGCTGTCCTCCACCCGGCGCGGCGCCCGCCTCGCCCGCCTGATCGGAACAGCCGAACTGCGTTCCTGGGACGTCCCGTTCGAGCTGTACGCCCGCGCGGAGTCGGTGATCGCCGAACTCGCCGCCAACGCCGCCTTCCACGGCCGGGTACCCGGCCGCAGCTTCCGCCTCACCCTCCGCTTCACGCCGCCGGCCGGCCCTCTCCGGATCGAAGTCACCGACGCCCGCGGCGACTTGCAACCCCGACCGCGCCCCACCCCGGCCGACACCGACGAACCGGCCTCGACCGGCCGCGGACTCGCCCTCGTCACCGCCCTCACCGACCACTGGGACACCGTCCCCCACCCACCAGGCGGCAAGACCGTACGGGCCACCCTCACCCTCCTCACCTGACCCCTGGGCGGCACCAGCGTCCGCCCTCTCTCATGCGGAGGGATCAGACCGACGTGGCCGACGCTGCACTCCGCCGTTTCGGGAGGAGCAGGGGAAGCGGCTGTCGAGCGAATCGCGCGCATCAGACTGTCTGTACATCCATGGCACCAAAGGGAGTTGAGCGTGAGCGAGCGGGACTTGGCGCTGACCGAGCGGGTGACGGCGGCGCTGGCGCACGGCGAGACGCTGGTCGCCCGGCACCAGGCCGGGCCGGGCAATCTGAAGCCCGGACCGCGTTTCTGGCAGCGTCCCCGGGTCTTCCCCGGACAGCGCATGCCGGGCGACCGACTGGCCAACCTCGGCCTCGGACTGCTTCGGGTCGTGGGAGCTCCCCTGAACGTCCTCGAAGCGATCATGGAGCGGCTGATGTGGAACGACGAGCCCAGAAAGGGCGCGGTGTCGGGCGGCTGGGAGAGCGAGGCGGGCCGACTGGCTCTCGCGATGCGCCCGCGCTCCCGCACCGGGGTGAGCCTGAACCTGGTCGTGACCAACTCCCACTACCGCCTGGCGTACGTGCAGACCGCGCAGATCGGCAGCCGGGTCGGTTCCGCGACGGAGTGCGGATGGGCGGCCGACCTCAGCCGGATCAGCTGGGTGCGCGACCGCAGCGACATCAGGGGCGGGATGCACGAGATCGGTTTCCCGGACGGCTCCTGGATGACGCTCACCCTCGCCGCACCCGGCTGGAGCGGGTTCGTCAAGGCCCTGCCCGCACCCAAACTGGGTCACCGCGACCCGCTGCCGGCCGGCAGGTAGCCGGGCCCCGACGGACACGGTCACGGCCCCCACGCACCTGACCCGCGTCGTCGACCCGGTACGTCGGTTGAGTCGGGCGCCGGGTGAGACGCCGGCGTACGACCTGCGGTCCGTTCCGGCCGGGGGTCGCACGGGCCTCGCGGGCCCTGTGGGCCGTCCCGGCCGGGGCCGTACGGCCCCGAACGGCGTCAGCGGCGGCGGAAGCGGCGGCGGTCGCCGGAGGGCGGGCGGGGCGCGTCGGCCAGTGCCGCGATCTCCCGGCCGGCCACCACGGGCCCCGCCGCCCGGGCGGCCTTGGCGCGGTACTGCGCCGCGTCGGCCAACCGCAGCAGCCGGCGGCCGGACCGCACCCGCCCGATCGGGTCGCCGGTGGACGCCACCCCGCAGGCGACGCCCTCTCCGATCGTCAACTCGACCGCGCGGGCGCACAGTTCGGCGGCGGCCCGGACCACCTCGTCGGCCGGCGGGCCGACCGCGAGGAGACAGAACTCGTCGCCGCCCAGGCGCGCCGCCAGCGAACCGGGCAGCGCGGCGCCGCAGCGGGAGAGCAGCGAGCCGAAGCGCTCCAGCAGGCGGTCGCCGGCGGCGTGGCCGTACCGGTCGTTGACCCCCTTGAGCCCGTTGACGTCGCAGACGACGAGGCTCACCACCACCGACTCGTCCCGGGGTCCGCCGAGCACTTCCGCCAGCCGCTCGTCGACCGCCCTGCGGTTGCCGAGGCCGGTCAGCGGGTCGGTGAACGCCAGCCTGCGCACCTCGGCGAGCCGCTCGTGCTGGGCGATTCCGGCCGCCGCCACCCCGGCCAGCACTGTCGCGAACTCCGCGTCCGCGTGGGCGAACTCGGCCCCGCCGGCACCCCGCGCGACGTACAACTCGCCCCAGGCGCGCCCGTCCAGCACCAGTGGGGCGACGACGCAGCTGGTACGGCCGCGCCGGTGCAGCGCCGCCGAACGGTCGGAGGCCGCCCCGCCCGCGTGCTCCACCCAGGCGGGCGGCGCACTGACGACGGAGGTGGACGAATCGCACCCGGAACCGGGTTGTGAAGATTCGGTGATCTCGGGGAAGTCGTGGACGGGATAGGACTCGTCGACCGGGAACGGGACCTCGCCGGGCGCGAGATCACCGTCGTTGACCAACACCCGGAGCCGACCGCCGGCCCGGTCCCAGCGCGAGACGGCGGCGAAGTCCCCGCCCAGCGCACGACGCGCACCCGCGGCAGCCCGTGCGGCTGCCGCGGGAAGCGTGGGGGCGACGGCCATGGCCTGAGCGAGGGCCACGACGGCGTCGAGGTGCAACTCGTCCGACATCCTGTCCAGAATATGGCGATTTGCGCCTTCGTGCTCCGAGAGGTACGCGACGCGGCGCCGGGGTACGCCGTACGCCGACACCGGCCCCCACGGCCCCGGGCCCCGCGCGGGGCCCGGGCTCCGCACCCGCACACGCACCTCTACCCGGACGCGCACCTCCGCAGGCACTCGCCGCCACGCACCTCCGCCGGACACGCGCGACCGCAGGCCACCCGCCACCGCCAGACACGCGCCGCCACGCGCACGGGGTGCGGCGCGGGACGGCGCGACGGCGGGGTCACCTGCCGGGCCAGTCCGGCTTCCGCTTCTCGTTGAACGCCGCGACGCCCTCCGCCCGGTCGCCGGAGAAGGCAACCGAGCGCCAGGCGGCGTCCTCGACCTCCAGGCCGGTCCGCAGGTCCATGCCCCAGCCGAGCCGGAGGGCACGCTTGGCCGCACGCAGCCCGACCGGCGAGTTCGAGGCGATCCGCCGTCCGAGCGCGAGGGCGGCCGAGCGGTCCTGCCCCTCGTCGACCAACTCGTCGACCAGGCCGAGCCGTTGCGCCTCCGCCGCCTCAACCCGGCGGGCGGTGAAGACGAGTTCGGCGGCGCGCGCGGCGCCGACGCGACGCGGCAGCAGCTGCGTACCGCCGCCGCCGGGGATGACGCCGACCGAGACCTCCGGGAGCCCGACCACCGCGGTGGCGTCGGCGACGATCACATCGCAGGACAGCGCCAGCTCGAACCCGCCGCCGAGCGCGTACCCGTGCACCGCGGCAACGGTGGGCACGGGCAGCTCCAGCACACCGGTGTACGCGGCGCGCGCCACCGGGCGCTGCTGCCCCAACTCGGCGTCGCTGAAGGAGTTGCGCTCCTTGAGGTCGGCGCCGACGCAGAAGGCGCGCTCGCTGCTGGAGGTCACCACGACGGCCCGTACGTTCTCGTCCGCGCCCAGCTCGGCGCAGGCGTCGGCGATCGAGCGGGCCATCCCGGTGGACACGGCGTTCATCGCGCGGGGACGGTCGAGCACCAGCTCCGCCACATGTGTGCGCTCGCCCTGCTCCTCGTCGTACCTGACCTCGACGTACTCACCAAAGCGCGTCATCGCACCCTCCCAGTTAACGGTCGCTCACACCCTAGCCTTCGGCGACTCGCGGGGGTACGGAGCACACGTCCGACTCCGCCCGGGGGCCGGACCCGCTCCGACGAACTCACAGATTCCGTACGGGACTTGACCAGCTCTCCGAAAACGAAGAGCTGGTTCGGGACAGACAGGGAGGCGGACGGGGGTCGTCGGAGCCCGCCGAAGAGACGACCGGGTTACGGGCGTCGGGAGAGCAGCCAGGGCTCGACGACGCCCAGGCCGCGGACGGGACGCTGGTAGAGCGGGCGCATCGCGAAGCGGTACGCCTTGGACTCCTCCTCGCCGACCCACTGCGACTCGACCTCGGACTCCGGTGCCTCACCGGTCTCGGTGAGCTTCTCCCGCACCACACCGTCCACCAGAACGGTGTCCTTGGGCGCCATGGAGGTCAGCCGGCTGGCGAGGTTGACGGTCGTGCCGAAGACGTCGCCCATCCGCGTCGTGACGGTGCCGAAGGCGAGTCCGACGCGCAGCTCGGGCATGGTCTCGTCGCCCGCCAGGGTCTCGATCATCCGCAGCCCGATCTCCGCGGCGGTGCCGGCGTCGTCCGCCACGTAGAGGACCTCGTCGCCCAGGGTCTTGATGAGCCGGCCGCCGTTGGCCGCGACCAGATCGGCCGCCGTGGTCTCGAACGCCTCGACCAGCTCGCCCAGTTCCTCCTCCTCCAGGCGGCGGGTGAGCCGGGTGAAGCCGACCAGGTCCGCGAAGCCCACGGCCAGCCTCCGGTCGACCATCTCCTCGTCGTCGGCGGCCTGGACCACACGTCCGGTGGCGGCGGCGAGCTGGCGGCGCCAGACGTAGACGAGGAACTCCTCCAGCTCCGGCAGGAGCAACTCGACCAGCGGGTAGGTGACTTCCATCCGGCTCATGCCCGGTTCCGGCTGGACGGTGAGCCCGGCGAGGAAGGAGTCGACCTGCCACTCGGCGAGCCGTGCGGTGGTCTGGCCGGTGGAGCGCGCGACCTGGATGGCCATCGCCTCGTTCAGCAGGCCCGCCTCGACGAGGCCGGCGAGGCGGCGCAGCGCGAGGACATCGGCCTCGGTGAGCGCGCGGGCCTGGCCGATGTCGGGGAAGCCCATCGCCCGCCAGAAGCGGGACGCCAGCTCCATCGGCACCCCGGCGGCCCTGGCGGCCTGGAAGGCGGTGTACTTGCGCTCGGCGTCGAGGATGAGCTCCTCGATCTTCAGGGCGTTGGGGTTGTCGCCGGGCATCAGCTCCCGGTCCGGAGCCTCGGCGGAGGCGGCCGGGCCGGGCCCGGCGACGGTGGAACCCGCGGGCTCGGAGCCGCGGTCCGGGGCCGCTTCGGCGGAGGAGGCCCCGCGCGGCTCTGCCTGCGGGTCGTCGCGACGGTCCGTGCGGGGGTGGGGAGCGTCGTCCGGGGTCGGTCCGGTGGCGCCGGGTGCCGACACCCGTCGAGCGCCGGAGGCGCCGTCTCCCGATTCGCCCCCTCGTCCGCCGCCCGATTCCGGGTCCGCGGCGTGCGGGGAGTTCTCCGGTTCGTTCGCGGTCACTGCCCGCCCCTTACCAGGTCCGTGCGCACTGCCCTTCCGTTCTCACTCCCACCGCGCCCGTCGCGCCGCGTACGGCCCCACGATACGGCAGCTGTGCCAAACCTCACCTGGCACGGTGCTGGACGCGTCGGCCGTTCCCCGGGCCCGGCCGCACGGCTGCGCTCCGGGGAACGGCGCCGGTCAGCCGCCCGGACGCAGATGGACGATGTCGCCCGCGTCGAGCGATTCCAGCACCCCGTCGCCGAGGTTGAGCACCAGACGACCGTCACCGTCGACGGCCACCGCCTCACCGACCAGATGGTTGCCGCCCGGCAGCTCCGCGCGGACCTGGCGGCCCAGGGTGGCGCAGCCCGCGGAGTACGTCTCCAGCAGACCGCAGGCCGCGGCGTCGCCCTCGGCGTCCCGCCACTTGCCGTACCACTCCTCGACCGAACGCAGCACCGCGCGCAGCAGCGGGTCGCGGTCGGTGTTCAGCGCGCCCGCGAGCCGGAGCGAACCGGCCTGCGGCACGGGGAGTTCGTCCGCGCGCAGGGTGACGTTGAGCCCGATGCCGAGGACGACGGCGCCGGTGTGCCGGTCGCCGATGCGCTCGGCGAGGATGCCGCCGATCTTGCGCTCCTCGCCGTCGACCGCGGCCAGCAGATCGTTCGGCCACTTCAGCGCGGTGTCCACGCCTGCGGTGCGCGCCAGCGCGGTGGCGGTGGCGACACCCGCCAGCAGCGGCATCCACCCGAGCCGGTGCGGTTCGATCTCGGGGCCCGGCCGCAGCACGACCGAGACGAAGATCCCGCTGCGGGCGGGCGCGTTCCAGCCCCGGTCGAGCCGGCCGCGTCCGGCGACCTGGCGCTCGGCGACCAGGACGGTGCCCTCCGCCACCCGCTCGTGCGCGAGGCGGCGTACGAGATCGGAGTTGGTGGAGCCGGTCTCCTCGACGATCTCCAGATCGCTCCACAGCCCTCCCGTTCGCGGGCCCTCACCGGCGGCGCCCGCGCGGGTGCCGCCGGAGAGCAGCGCACGGCGCAGGGCGGCGGCGTTCAGCGGGGGACGGTCGAGGTCCGTCCAGGGGCCCGGCGCGGTCGCTTCGGTCGGTTTGGCGGGCCCGGGACGCGGCCCATTCCCCGACGAGTTCGGCTTCATGCCTCAAGCCTAGGGTCCGCGGGTGTGGCCAACGCCGCATCAGCGAGACCTGCACACCGCCGTTACTGTTACGGGCCGGTAGTTCTCAAGGACGAGTAGGAGCCGCTCCCGTGTCCGAGCAGGAAACAACGCCCGACATCCACACGACGGCCGGCAAGATCGCCGACTTCCGGCGTCGTTCGGAGGAGGCCGTCCACGCGGGCTCGCAGCGCGCGGTGGAGAAGCAGCACGCCAAGGGCAAGCTGACGGCCCGCGAGCGGGTGGAACTCCTGCTGGACGAGGGCTCGTTCACCGAGCTGGACGAGTTCGCCCGGCACCGCTCGACCAACTTCGGCCTGGAGCAGAACCGCCCGTACGGGGACGGGGTCGTCACCGGCTACGGCACGGTGGACGGCCGCCCGGTGGCGGTCTACTCCCAGGACTTCACCATTTTCGGCGGTTCGCTCGGCGAGGTCTACGGCGAGAAGATCGTCAAGGTGATGGACTTCGCGCTGCGCACCGGCTGTCCGATCATCGGCATCAACGACGGCGGCGGCGCACGCATCCAGGAGGGCGTCGCGGCGCTCGGCCTCTTCGCGGAGATCTTCCGGCGAAACGTTCACGCCTCTGGCGTCGTCCCGCAGATCTCGCTGGTCGTCGGTCCCTGCGCGGGTGGCGCGGTCTACTCGCCCGCGATCACCGACTTCACGGTGATGGTCGACCAGACCTCGCACATGTTCATCACCGGCCCGGACGTCATCAAGACCGTCACCGGTGAGGACGTTGGCTTCGAGGAGCTCGGCGGCGCGCGCACGCACAACACCACCTCCGGTGTGGCGCACCACATGGCGGGCGACGAGAAGGACGCGATCGAGTACGTCAAGACCCTGCTGTCCTACCTGCCGTCCAACAACCTCTCCGAGCCGCCCGCCTTCCCCGACGAGGCGGACCTGGATACCTCCGAGCGCGATCTGGAGCTGGACGTCCTCATCCCGGACTCCGCGAACCAGCCGTACGACATGCACTCCGTCATCGAACACGTCCTGGACGACGGGGAGTTCCTGGAGACGCAGGCTCTCTTCGCGCCCAACATCGTCACCGGCTTCGGGCGGGTCGAGGGCCGGTCGGTGGGCGTCGTCGCCAACCAGCCGATGCAGTTCGCCGGCTGCCTGGACATCGACGCCAGCGAGAAGGCGGCGCGGTTCGTACGGACCTGCGACGCCTTCAACGTGCCGGTGCTGACCTTCGTGGACGTGCCCGGCTTCCTGCCCGGCACGGAGCAGGAGTTCCAGGGCATCATCCGGCGCGGCGCCAAGCTGATCTTCGCCTACGCCGAGGCGACCGTGCCGCTGATCACCGTCATCACCCGCAAGGCGTTCGGCGGCGCTTACGACGTGATGGGCTCCAAGCACCTGGGCGCGGACCTCAACTTCGCCTGGCCGACGGCCCAGATCGCGGTCATGGGCGCCCAGGGCGCGGTCAACATCCTGCACCGCCGCCGGCTCGCCGCCGTCGAGGACGAGACCGAGCGCGAGCAGCTGCGGGCCCAGCTGACCCAGGAGTACGAGGAGTACCTCCTCAACCCGTACGTCGCCGCCGAGCGCGGTTACGTCGATGCCGTGGTGATGCCCTCCGAAACCAGGCGGCACATCACCCGCGGACTGCGCTCGCTCAGCAACAAGCGGGAGCAGCTGCCGCCCAAGAAGCACGGCAACATCCCGCTGTAGCGGGCGCAGCCGGGCGGGCGGCGGGCGCGGGCGCGGCGGTCGGCGGGCAGTGGCCGGGCGGCGGGCGCGGCGCGGCGGGGGCGGGCAGCAAACGGGCGGGCGCGCGGGCGTACCCGGGCGTCCGGCGGGTAGGTCTCGTACACCCGGGAGCCCTGGCGCCCCCGGGAAGCGGTGTCGCAGCTCGCAGGCGGCGCCGCGCGGCCGGTACCGGACACGCAGAACCGAGGACGACGAGCCGAACGCAGGGAGACCGCGATGATCAAGGTCGTACGGGGCAACCCGACACCCGAGGAGCTGGCCGCCGCGCTGGCAGTGGTCCAGGCGCGCGCCGCAGCAGCGGCGGCGGTCGAGGAGGGTGCGGACGACCCCTCCGAGTGGTCGGATCCGGCGCGGCTGGTCCCGCGGCGCGTACCCGAGCCCGGGCCGCGCGCCTGGCGCACCACGTACTGGCCCGCGTAACCGCCACCGGCGAACCGGGCCGTCCCGCGGACGTCACGGCCCGGTTCGCCGCTCGCAGCACCGGATTTCGCTGCGTGCACCGGGCAACCACGTCGTCCGTCCCGTTACGGGCGGTTGAGCCGCCCCTGCCGGGCGGGATCCGGGCCCGCGCCTGAGTACGCGTACTCAGGCGCGGCGGCTCGCCGAGGGGCACGCTGGTGCACATGCTCTGGTCCGACCCCCCACCCGAGGGCCCCTCGAAGCGACTGCTCGCCGTGCAGCAGCGTCTCCACCGGGCGGCCTGGCTGCTCGCCGCGGTGATCTTCACCGTGATGCTGGTGCTCGGCGTCCGCTGACCGCTCGCTCCCGCACGCCCGCACAGCCCACGCAGCCCACGCAGCCCGCACAGCCCACGCAGTCCACGCAGCCCGGCACCTCACCGTCGCGGCGTCACCGCCCCGCGGGGTTGCCGGGGCGGCACCGGGCCGTGGGTCGGGGCGCGTACGGCCGGTTCTACGATGGCGGCATGAGCGCTGCCGCCCGACGTCTCGTCCTGGCCTCCAAGTCCCCCGCCCGCCTCGGCCTGTTGCGGCAGGCCGGCTTCGCGCCCGAGGTCATCGTCAGCGGGGTCGACGAGGACGCGCTGGACGCACCCACCCCGGGCGAGCTCGCACTGGTGCTCGCCGAGGCGAAGGCCGAGGCGGTGGCCGCACGCGAGGCCGCGGCCGGAGCGCTGGTGGTCGGCTGCGATTCGGTGCTGGAGCTGGACGGTCGCGCGCTGGGCAAGCCGGACGACGCCGAGGACGCCGTCGCACGCTGGAAGTCCATGCGCGGTCGCAGCGGGGTGCTCCGGACCGGTCACTGCGTGATCGACACCGCGGACGGCCGCCGCGCCGCGGCCACCGCGTCCACGACGGTGCGCTTCGGTGAACCGAGCGACGCGGAGATCGCGGCGTACGTGGCGACGGGCGAACCGCTGCACGTGGCGGGGGCCTTCACCCTCGACGGCCGTTCCGCCCCCTTCGTGGACGGGATCGACGGGGACCACGGCAACGTCATCGGGCTCTCGCTGCCGCTGCTGCGACGGCTCCTGACCGAGCTGGACCTCTCGGTCACCGATCTCTGGGCCCACTGAGCCGCACGGCTCCCCCGCAGGGCGCCGCCCGCCGCGCCGTACGCTCCGGCCCGGCCCGGCCCCGTTCACCGCGGCGCAAGGCCCGTACCTCGGCCGGGAGTTCGACTCGGCGAGTCAACGACTCCCGACTCCCGGCTGCGATTCAGGCGACCGGGCTCGGCCCCGCCGGGCGCGACGGCACACCGGAACCGGAGACCTCCGGGCCGGACGCCTCCGGGCCGGAGGACACCGACCCGGACGAGTCCGGGTCGGTCGGGCCCGAAGCGGAGGCGGGCGCTCGGGGCCCGGGCGGGGAGTGCTCCAGCAGCGTCCAGACCAGCAGACCGAGCACCGTCGCCGGCACCAGGAACGTTCCCCAGCCGACGAGGGCGACGGCGAGGACCGCGAGGACACCGTGAGTGACCGCGCAGGCGATCAGTGCGATCCGCACGGCAGAGCCGAGGGGGCGGTCCCGCAACCCGGCGCGCAGCACCAGCAGCGCGCAGAGGGCCAGACCGAGGCCGAGCAGCGCCCCCGCACCACGGGTCACGAGCGCGAGCGTTCCCGGGCCGATCCCGTCCAGGGACATCTCCTGCCGCTGGAGGAAGACGGCCAACACCCAGAGCAGGGTGGCGAGTACGACGCCCTCCACCAGCAGGGCGACTGCTGTCACGATCGCTGTCGCGCGCCTCTGACTCATCCGGAACCTGCCCAACTTCCGTACTGTTACCGCGAGTACGCCCGCTGCGACCGGCACGCTACTAGCGGGTAGTGCGGGCGGCAAGACCACAAGCCGCACCTTCCGGCCGGCAGAGCATCCCCCGGACCGCGCCCGGCGCCGGCGGTACCGCGCGCCGCACCCCACCGCGCCCGACCGTCGGCCGACCTCTCGCCCGAACCTCGCCAAGCCCTCTCCCCGACCCGCGCCGAACCCCCACCAAACCCCTCGTCCACACCCTCGGCCGAATCGCGCGACCGCAAAGAACCGGCTTCCTCTTCGTGGGAATTCCACAAAAAGCACCGCTCTTCGCCAACGCCAATCTGCCGGAAGTCCCACCCGGCCTCGACAGCGGGCGGCGAACACTGAAGGGCGGCGTACCTTGGTACACAAGGGATTTGAGTCCCGCTCTGGCCCGTTGCCACCGCTCGTGTGGGCAAGCTCACGCCCTGGGGTGGCTCTGCGCGCGGTGTTGCCAGTACCTAAACTCAGCTTGTTTCACGGAGGGAGCCATCGTGCGCAAGGTGCTCATCGCCAACCGAGGCGAAATTGCTGTCCGCGTAGCCCGTGCCTGCCGGGACGCCGGGATCGCGAGCGTAGCCGTCTACGCGGAGCCGGACCGGGACGCACTGCACGTGCGCGCGGCCGACGAGGCATTCGCCCTGGGCGGTGACACCCCCGCGGCCAGCTACCTGGACATCTCCAAGGTGCTCAAGGCGGCGAAGGACTCCGGCGCCGACGCCATCCACCCCGGCTACGGCTTCCTCTCCGAGAACGCCGACTTCGCCCAGGCCGTGCTCGACGCCGGCCTCACCTGGATCGGCCCGCCCCCGCAGGCGATCCGCGACCTCGGCGACAAGGTCGCAGCGCGGCACATCGCCCAGCGGGCCGGCGCGCCTCTGGTCGCCGGCACCAAGGACCCGGTCGCCGGTGCGGACGAGGTCGTGGCCTTCGCCGAGGAGCACGGCCTGCCGATCGCCATCAAGGCCGCCTTCGGCGGCGGTGGCCGCGGTCTGAAGGTCGCCCGCGAACTCACCGAGGTCGCCGAGCTGTACGACTCCGCGGTGCGCGAGGCGGTGTCGGCCTTCGGGCGCGGCGAGTGCTTCGTCGAGCGCTACCTCGACCGGCCGCGCCACGTGGAGACCCAGTGCCTGGCGGACACCCACGGCAACGTCGTGGTCGTCTCCACCCGTGACTGCTCCCTCCAGCGCCGCCACCAGAAGCTGGTCGAGGAGGCCCCCGCGCCGTTCCTGACCGAGGAGCAGAACGCCGAGCTGTACCGGGCGTCCAAGGCCATCCTGCGCGAGGCCGGCTACGTCGGCGCCGGCACCTGCGAGTTCCTCGTCGGCCAGGACGGGACGATCTCCTTCCTGGAGGTCAACACCCGTCTCCAGGTGGAGCACCCGGTCACCGAGGAGGTCACCGGCATCGACCTGGTGCGCGAGATGTTCCGCATCGCCGACGGCGAGGAGCTCGGCTACGACGACCCGCCGCTGCGCGGTCACTCCTTCGAGTTCCGGATCAACGGCGAGGACCCGGGCCGCAACTTCCTGCCCGCCCCCGGCACCGTCACGACCTTCGCCCCGCCCTCCGGCCCGGGCGTGCGCCTGGACGCGGGCGTGGAGTCGGGCAGCGTCATCGGCCCGGCCTGGGACTCCCTGCTCGCCAAGCTCGTCGTCACCGGCGCCACCCGCCGCCAGGCGCTCCAGCGCGCTGCCCGTGCGCTGGCCGAGTTCCAGGTCGAGGGCATGGCGACCGCCATCCCCTTCCACCGCAAGGTCGTGGCCGACGCCGCCTTCGCCCCCGAACTGACCGGCAGCGAGAAGGCGTTCACCGTCCACACCCGGTGGATCGAGACCGAGTTCGTCAACGACATTCCGCCGTTCGCCGCCCCGGGCGGCGAGGACGAGGACGGCGAGTTCAGCCGCGAGACCGTGGTGGTGGAGGTCGGCGGCAAGCGGCTGGAGGTCTCGCTCCCGTCCTCGCTCGGCATGCCCCTCGCCCGCGCCGCGGTCGCAGGCGGCGCCAAGCCCGCACGCCGCAAGGCCGGCAAGAAGTCCGGCGGTTCGGCCGCCTCCGGCGACGCGCTCGCCTCACCCATGCAGGGCACCATCGTCAAGGTGGCGGTCGAGGAGGGCCAGCAGGTCGAGGAGGGCGAGCTGATCGTCGTCCTGGAGGCCATGAAGATGGAGCAGCCGCTGAACGCGCACCGCGCCGGCACCGTCAAGGGGCTCGCGGCGGAGGTCGGCGGTTCCCTCTCCTCCGGCACGGTCATCTGCGAGATCAAGGACTGACGCTTCCGTAAGCCGTCCGCCGTACGGAAGTTGCCCAGGCGCAGCCGTACGGCGAGCCGGTGTCGGGCGACCGCCGTACGGCGATCCGCGTATCTCGGGCACACCAGGCGTCCCGCCGTAGGGCAATCGACCTACGGCGGGGCGCCTGCGCTGTTGCGGGCGCCGTCCCGAGTACGGCAGTTGCCGGAGCACACCCGTCCCGCGGCTCCGGGCCCGGCTCCGGCCCAACTCCCGCCCACGCCGTGCGAACCGCGCTTCCCGCCCACCGACCGGCTCACGACGTACGGCTCGCGACGAACGGCTCACGACGTACGGCGGCGCGGGCGAATCGCCCGCGCCGCACCGGCAGTTGTGTCTCCGCGGTCCGCGCTCGCGGTCAGCGTCTGCGGTGGCCCAGATCCGCGACCTGGGCCGCGGCCCCCGCCACCCGGAGCGCCGAACCGCCGCCGCCCCCCAGGGGGTTGCGGCGCTGCTCCGGCAGCGCCTCCCGGCGCGCGCTGCCGCCCTCCGGGGCCGAGGGGCCGGCGATGGCGATCTGCACGCCCTGGTCCGCCAGTGCCTGGAGCTCCGCGCCGGCGCGGTCCTCGCCGCTCTGCGGGTCGTCCGTGACCAGATGGGTGATGAGATCGGTCGGCACCGTCTGGAACATCGTGTCCGTGCCCAGCTTCGAGTGGTCGGCCAGTACGACCACCTCCGCCGCCGCCTGGACCAGCGCACGATCGACGCTGGCGGAGAGCATGTTGGAGGTGGACAGACCGCGCTCGGCCGTCAGTCCGCTGCCGGAGAGGAAGGCGCGCGAGACCCGCAGCCCCTGGAGCGACTGCTCGGCGCCGCTGCCCACGAGTGCGTAGTTGGAGCCGCGCAGCGTGCCCCCGGTCATCACCACCTCGACGCGGTTGGCGTGCGCCAGTGCCTGCGCGACGAGCAGGGAGTTGGTGACCACGGTCAGGCCGGGCACCCGGGCGAGTCTGCGGGCGAGCTCCTGGGTGGTCGTACCCGCGCCCACCACCACGGCCTCGCCCTCGCGCACGAGACCGGCCGCCACCTCGGCGATGGCGGTCTTCTCCGCGGTCGCGAGATGCGATTTGTGCGGGAAACCGGACTCCCTGGTGAACCCACCGGGCAGGACCGCACCGCCGTGACGGCGGTCCAGCAGCCCTTCCGCCTCCAGCGCGCGGACATCCCGGCGCACGGTGACTTCTGAGGTCTGGACGACTCGGGCAAGCTCACGGAGCGACACGGCCCCGTTCGCCCGCACCATTTCGAGGATCAATTGACGACGTTCTGCTGCGAACACAGAACAGACCGTAACGCGAACGACCGTCTGCTTTCAGCGGATTGCCGCGATTTACCGAAGTTGTTCGCCTCTGCTTCGACTGCGTGGTATACGCCCGGTCCGGCGTTGTACAACTACCCACCGCCGCTGCCCGTTCACCGTCGAAAAACGCCCCGACCCGGGCCCGGAACGGGCGGGTCGGGGCGCCTGACGGGCGCTGAACGGGCTCAGCCCTGGGCGGCCTTGGTGGTGTGCAGCTGCCGGGCGACCTCACCGATCGAACCCGAGAGCGAGGGGTACACGGTGAAGGTGTTGGCCATCTGCTCGACCGTCAGATTGTTGTCCACCGCGATCGCCAGCGAGTGGATCAGCTCGCTCGCACGCGGCGAGACGACCACACCGCCGACCACGATGCCGGTGCCGGGACGGCAGAAGAGCTTCACGAACCCGTCCCGCACGCCCTGCATCTTCGCCCGCGGATTGCGCAGCAGCGGCAGCTTGACCGCACGCGCCACGATCAGCCCGGAGTCGATGTCGGCCTGGCTGTAGCCGACGGTGGCGATCTCGGGGTCGGTGAAGATGTTCGCCGAGACCGTGCGCAGGTTCAGCGGCGCGACCGTCTCGCCGAGGATGTGGTACATCGCGATGCGGCCCTGCATCGCGGCCACCGAGGCGAGCGCGAAGATGCCGGTGCAGTCGCCGGCCGCGTAGACCCCGGGCGCGCTGGTGCGCGAGACCTTGTCCGTCCAGATGTGCCCGGAGTCCTTCAGCCGGACCCCGGCCTCCTCCAGGCCGATCCCCTCGGTGTTGGGGATCGCTCCGACCGCCATGAGGCAGTGCGTGCCGGTGATCACCCGGCCGTCGGAGAGCGTGACCTCGACCCGGTCGCCGACCCGCTTGGCGGAGGCGGCGCGCGAGCGGCTCATCACGTTCATCCCGCGGCGGCGGAAGACGTCCTCCAGCACGGCCGCGGCGTCTGGGTCCTCGCCCGGCAGCACCCGGTCGCGCGAGGAGACCAGCGTGACCCGCGAACCCAGCGCCTGGTACGCCCCCGCGAACTCGGCGCCGGTGACGCCCGAGCCGACGACGATCAGCTCCTCCGGAAGCGTGTCGAGGTCGTAGACCTGGGTCCAGTTGAGGATGCGCTCCCCGTCGGGCTGGGCGTCCGGGATCTCCCGGGGGTGGCCACCGGTGGCGATCAGCACGGCGTCGGCGGTCAGCCGCTGCTCGGTGCCGTCGGCGGCGGTGACGACGACCTCGCGGGAGCCGTCCGGCGCCTGAGTGGGCTCCAGCCGCCCGTGGCCGCGCAGGATGCGGGCGCCGGCCCGGGTGACGGAGGCGGTGATGTCGTGCGACTGGGCGAGTGCCAGCCGCTTGACCCGTCGGTTGACCTTGCCGAGATCGACCCCGATCCCGCTCTCCTGTGCGGCGTCACCGACAGTGATCCCCAACTCCTGGTGCGAGGACTCGAAGTTGGTCATCACCTCCGCGGTGGCGATGAGGGTCTTGGACGGCACGCAGTCGGTCAGCACCGACGCCCCGCCCAGACCGTCGCAGTCGACGACGGTCACCTCCGCCCCGAGCTGCGCCGCCACCAGTGCAGCCTCGTATCCGCCAGGTCCGCCGCCGATAATCACGATCCGAGTCACATACTCCAGTGTCTCGTACGGCGGCGGCGGCCGGGCCCCCGCCCCCCGACGACGCGCCGCGTCACGGAGCGTGTTCGTCGACCCGCGCTCAAGGGCGGCGAGGACCCGACCCGAGGAGGGGCGGTGCCATTTCGAACCCTCGCAGCCCACCCGCCGGGGCCGCGCTCCCGTACTCTCTAAGCCATGTCGCTCTACGCCGCATACGCCGGGAACCTCGATCCCCGGCTGATGTCCCGCCGGGCTCCGCACTCCCCACTGCGGGGTACGGGCTGGATCACCGGTTGGCGCCTGACCTTCGGCGGCGAACACATGGGCTGGGAAGGCGCGCTCGCCACTCTGGTCGAGGCGCCCCGGTCCGAGGTCTTCGTCGCCCTCTACGACATCGCCCCGCTCGACGAGGACGCGATGGACCGCTGGGAGGGCGTCGGCCTCGACATCTACCGGCGGATGCGGATCAAGGTGCACACGCTCGACGGCGACCTGCCGGCCTGGGTGTACGTGCTCAACGGCTACGAGGGCGGGCTGCCCTCGCCGCGCTACCTCGGCGAGCTGGCGGACGCGGCGGAGTCCGCCGGAGCACCGCACGACTATGTGACGGAGCTGCGCAAGCGCCCCTGCTGAACCGCCGGCCTCCCGCGCACACCGAACCGGCCCCGGCGGTGCAGCCCGTACGGGCACCGACCGCGCCCGTCCCGACGCCCGTACGCGCACCGGACGCAAGCCGACACCCGTACGACCGCCGGCCGCCCACCGGCACCCGCGGTCCGGAGCCCGGACACCCCCTGCGCCCACTGCGCCCAGGGCGGAGCCCCGCGCCGCGGATCGTACGAACGCCGAGCCCCCGACCTGTGTTTTCACCCCCAGTCGCACACGGCTTCTACGCGCGTAGCCGCTTTCGCGTTACCCTCGTCGGGTGAACGCATCCGACATCTCCACCGACCCGACCGGGGCAGCCGACGCGGCTGCCGCCCGGCTGCGCGAGCTGACCGGCGCGCAGACCCACGACGTCGCCCTGGTCATGGGCTCCGGCTGGGTGCCGGCCGCCGAGGCGCTGGGCGCGCCCGAGCTGGAGTTCCCGATCACGGAGCTGCCCGGTTTCCCGCCGCCCGCCGTCGCCGGCCACTCGGGCAAGGTGCGCTCGTACAAGGTGGGCGAGAAGCGCGCGCTGGTCTTCCTCGGCCGCACCCACTACTACGAGGGCCGCGGCGTCGCCGCCGTCGCCCACGGAGTGCGCACCGCGGTGGCCGCCGGCTGCAAGACGATCGTGCTCACCAACGGCTGCGGCGGGCTGCGCGCCGGGATGCGTCCCGGTCAGCCGGTGCTGATCAGCGACCATCTGAACCTCACCGCCGCCTCCCCCATCGTCGGCGCGAACTTCGTCGACCTCACCGACCTCTACTCGCCGCGGCTGCGCGCGCTGTGCCAGGAGATCGACCCCACCCTGGAGGAGGGCGTCTACGCCCAGCTGCCCGGCCCGCACTACGAGACGCCCGCCGAGGTCCAGATGACCCGCGTGCTCGGCGGCGACCTGGTCGGGATGTCGACCGTGCTGGAGGCCATCGCGGCCCGCGAGGCCGGTGCCGAGGTGCTGGGCATCTCGCTGGTCACCAACCTCGCCGCCGGAATGACCGGAGAGCCGCTCAACCACGAGGAGGTGCTCCAGGCAGGCCGCGACTCCGCCAGCCGCATGGGCAGCCTGCTCGCCCAGGTGCTCGGCCGGATCTGATCCGCGTCCGGACCCCGCAGGTCCCGCCGTGCTCCGGACCGGGCGGGTCCCGTCCCCGTCGGCCCCGTGCCGGTTCGGGTCCCGCCGGTTCGGGTCCCGCCGGTTCGGGAACGGGTGGACGTGGAACCCGGTGACGGTCGGACCGCCCCAGGCGTCGCGTCGCCACCGACCGACCGGCCCGCGGGCGTCCGCACCACGAACGGGCCGGCTCCCGTGCCGGCCACCACCACCCCGAGAGGCAACGAACGTGACCGTGCAGGACGACGAGCTCTTCGCGCAGGCGCGCGCCTGGCTGGCCGAAGACCCGGACCCGGACACCAGGGCGGAGCTCGCCGCCCTGCTGGAGGCTGCCGAGGCGACCGACGGCACGGCGGTGCAGCCGCAGGCCAGGCTCGCCGAACGCTTCGCCGGGACACTGCAGTTCGGCACCGCCGGGCTGCGCGGCGAGCTGGGCGCCGGCCCGATGCGGATGAACCGCTCGGTCGTCGTCCGGGCCGCCGCGGGCCTGGCCCGGTACCTGGTCGCCGAGGGCGCGACCACCGCGCCCGCCGAGAGCCCCGGACTCGTCGTCATCGGTTACGACGCCCGCCACAAGAGCGCCGACTTCGCCCGGGACACCGCTGCGGTGATGGTCGGCGCGGGCCTGCGGGCCGCTCTGCTGCCCAGGCCGCTGCCCACCCCGGTGCTGGCGTTCGCGATCCGCCACCTCGGCGCGGTCGCCGGCGTCATGGTCACCGCGAGCCACAACCCGCCGCGCGACAACGGCTACAAGGTCTATCTCGGCGACGGCGCCCAGATCGTGCCGCCCGCCGACGCCGGCATCGCCGCACGCATCGCCTCCGTCGGCAGTCTCGCGGAGGTTCCGCTGGCCGAGGGCGGCGGTGAGGTGCTCGGCGAGGAGCTGGTGGAGGCGTACCTGGCCCGTGCGCTCACCGTGGTGGACCCCGGCTCGCCGCGCGAGCTGCGGATCGTCCACACCGCACTGCACGGTGTCGGCGGCGAGCTGGTCGGCGACGCCTTCGTGCGCGCCGGCTTCCCCGAGCCCGTACCCGTCGCCGAACAGGCCGCACCCGACCCGGACTTCCCCACTGTCGCCTTCCCCAACCCGGAGGAGCCCGGCGCGATGGACCTGGCGTACGCCACGGCGCGCGCCGCAGCGGACTCCGGCGGCCCGGTGGACCTCGTACTCGCCAACGACCCCGACGCGGACCGCTGCGCGGTTGCCGTCCCGGACGCCGAGGCGCCGGACGGCTGGCGGATGCTGCACGGCGACGAGGTGGGCGCGCTGCTCGCCGAGCACCTGGTGCGCAAGGGCGTCAGCGGCACCTTCGCCGAATCGATCGTCTCCTCGACGCTGCTCGGCAAGCTCGCCGCCGCCGCCGGGCTGCCGCACGCCGAGACGCTGACCGGCTTCAAGTGGATCTCGCGCGCCCCCGGCCTGCGCTACGGCTACGAGGAGGCGCTCGGCTACTGCGTCGACCCCGAGGGCGTCCGCGACAAGGACGGGATCACCGCCGCGCTGCTGGTCGCCGAACTCGCCGCCGAGCTGCGGCAGAAGGGCAGCACCCTCACCGATCTGCTGGACGAGCTCGCGGTCCGCCACGGCCTGCACGCGACCGACCAGCTCTCGGTGCGCGTCAGCGACCTCTCGCTGATCGCTGCGGGTATGCGGCGGCTGCGCACGGACCCGCCGCGCGCCCTGGCCGGGCTGACCGTCACCGCGGCCGACGATCTGAGCACGGGCAGCGCCGGCCTGCCGCCGACCGACGGACTGCGCTACCAGCTCTCGGGCACGAGCGCGGCACGCGTGATCGTCCGGCCCAGCGGCACCGAGCCGAAGCTCAAGTGCTATCTGGAGGTCGTGGTTCCGGTCGCGGAGCTCGCGGAGCTGCCCGAGGCGCGGGCGAAGGCCGACCAGGTGCTGGCACGGCTGAAGACGGACATCGCCTCGGCCGCGGACATCTAGCGCCCGCGACCGCCCCGCAGCGGCGCACAGCAGCGAGGGGCCGGCCCGACGGGAGTCGGACCGGCCCCTCGCTGCGCGGCGGGGAGGCGGTCAGCCGAGCGCCAGGACGAGCAGCAGCCCGACGGCGCCGACGGCGGCGGGCACGAGGATCTCGTACGCCCAGCGCACGGTGAGCGTGCCGGTGCGCTCGGCGTGCTTGTCGGCCAGCTCCCGCAGCTCGTCCATGGTGGCGTCGGAAGTCGCCCGCAGGGGGCCCGAGTTCTCCGGGTCGTCGCCGCGCAGCGCCGCCATCGCGCCGCGCGGCTTCTTGCCGGCCTCGACCCTGGCGGTGTTGCGCTGGGCCCTCTTGCGGGCCCGCAGCGAGACGGGCACGGACCAGAGCTGGTACGTGTTCCCCTCGGCGACGACCTCGCTGGAGTACCCGGAGCGCAGCGACTCCACCGATCCCCACGGCACGGTGATGGTGCGGAACGGATTGCGCACCCGCAGCCGCTCGTCGCCCGCGAACACCGCGGGGCGCAGCGTGAAGGCGACGATCAGCGGAGCCAGAGCCAGCATCGCGGTCAGCGCGGTCAGCGGTGCACGGCCCTCACCGCGCAGCACCGCGTCGCCGCCGAGCCAGGCCAGGAGCGCCAACATCAGCACCCCTCCCAGCAGCGCGGCTCCCGAGCGGTAGCAGCGGTCCGCGTAGGTCGTCTCCGGAGTGGTCATGGTCCCGATTGTGCCGCACCCCCGGGAGGGCGCGAATCTCAGTCCCGCATCATTCGCACCGCCCCCACCCGGCCCGCTTGTCCCCGCTCCGGCTCCTGCACCATGCTGCTTCCACGCTGCTGACGTGGAGGTACGAGTGGTGCGGTGGTGGCCCGACGGCCGGACCGGACGTTCCGGCGCGGGGAGGCCGGGCCCGTTCGTCCGCCTCGCACCGCGGTCGGCACGGTCCGCTCCGGCCCGCACCCGGCGGTTGTCCTCCGCCGCCGAGACCGCCGTCGTGGTGGTGCCCTCGGCGCTGGAGCTGCTGACGATCCTGAGCTTCGCGAGCGCCTGGGAGCTGGTCTGGCACGTACTGACGGTGGCCGCGCTGCTGTTTCGGCGGCGCTGGCCGCTGGCGGTGTTCGTGCTCACGCTGCCGGTGGCCTTCGACGGCTATCTGCTGATCGCGCCGCTCGCCGCGCTCTACCAGGTGGCCCGGCAGGTACGGCGACGGCGGACGCTCGTCTGCTGCGTACTGCTGCTCTTCGTGGCCGGGCTCGGTCCCTGGCTGCCCACCGAGGAGGAGCCGTTCAACTTCGAGGACGCCCTCTTCGGACTGCTCTCGGCCGCCATGCTCAGCGCCGGCCCGGCCGCCACGGGGCGGCTGGTGCGCACCCGCGCGCAGCTCTCGGACCGCCTGGCGGAGCTGGCCCGCACCCAGGAGCGCGAGCGCGAACTGCTCTCCGAACGCGCAGTCGTCGAGGAACGCGCGCGGCTCGCCCGCGAGATGCACGATCTGGTCTCGCACCGGGTCAGCATGATCTCGCTGCAGGCGGGCGCCCTCCAGGTGACCTCCACCGAGCCGGGCAGCCAGGAGATCGGCCGGACCATCCACGGGCTGAGCGTGAGCACACTGGAGGAGCTGCGGCATCTGGTCGGCGTGCTGCGGGCACCGCGCGGCCGGCAGGGGCTGGCCGAGCTGCCGTCGCTGGTGGAGACCAGTGGGCTGGACGCCCTGTTCGACGACGGTTCGACGGCGCCCGGCGACTGGCCGCCCACGGTCGGCGAAGCCGCGTACCGCACCGTCCAGGAGGCGCTGACCAATGTGCGCAAGTACGCGCCGCAGGCCGCGGTGACGGTGACCCTTTCCACCGGAGCGGCAGGACCGTCGGCGCCGGCCGGGTCGGCGGGGTGCTCCGGTGCCGGTGGACGGGCGCTGGTCGTGGAGATACGCAACTCCCCCGTGGCGCCCGACGGCACACCGTCGCTCCCCGCGGGCGGCAACGGGCTGACCGGTCTGCGCGAGCGCGCCGAACTGCTCGGCGGCACCCTCACCGCCGGCCCGCACGAGGACGGCGGCTTCGTCGTGCGCGCCGTACTGCCGGCCGGTGACTCCGCCGAGGACCCGACCGGCGACCGGACCCCGGAGACCGGCGGGGCTCGGGCAGTCGGCGACACCCCGACGGCAGGCGGGGCCCCGGAGACCGGCGGGGCCGCGGCTTCCCCCTCCGGTTCCGAGCCGGCCGCCCGCGGCTGGGGCGGCTGAGACGCGGGTCATCCCCCGGATCGGATTCGATCCGGGGGATGACAGGTCGCTACGCGCGTAGATATGCTCGTCTGGTGAGCATGCCTCCCGTGACAACCACAGCCACCGCCGGGACCGCCGCGCTGGCCGACGCCACCGCGTCCGACGCCGCACTGCGCCGCTACCTCCACGGCCTGCCCGGTGTCGACGCGGTCGGTCTGGAAGCCCGCGCCGCCACTCTCGGCACCCGTTCCATCAAGACGACGTCCAAGGCGTACGCGATCGATCTGGCGATCTCGATGATCGACCTGACGACGCTGGAGGGCGCCGACACCGCAGGCAAGGTCAGATCGCTGTGCGCCAAGGGCGCCCACCCCGATCCGACCGACCGGCAGACACCGGCGGTCGCCGCGATCTGCGTCTACCCGGACATGGCCGGGATCGCCGCCGAGGCGCTGCGCGGCACCGGGATCAAGGTCGCCTCGGTGGCGACCGCCTTCCCCGCCGGCCGCGCGGCGCTGCCGGTCAAGCTCGCCGACACCCGCGACGCGGTGGCCGCCGGCGCCGACGAGGTCGACATGGTCATCGACCGCGGCGCCTTCCTCTCCGGCCGCTATCTCCAGGTCTTCGAGGAGATCAGGGCCGTCAAGGAGGCGTGCGCCCGCGAGAAGGGCGAGGACGCCCGTCTCAAGGTGATCTTCGAGACCGGCGAGCTGTCCACGTACGACAACATCCGCCGCGTTTCCTGGCTGGCGATGATGGCCGGCGCGGACTTCATCAAGACCTCGACCGGCAAGGTCGCGGTCAACGCGACCCCGGCGAACACGCTGCTGCTGATGGAGGCCGTGCGCGACTACCGCGCCGCGACCGGTGTCCAGATCGGCGTCAAGCCCGCCGGCGGCATCCGGACCTCCAAGGACGCCATCAAGTACCTGGTGATGGTGAACGAGACGCTGGGCGAGGACTGGCTGAGCGGCCGGTGGTTCCGCTTCGGCGCCTCCAGCCTGCTCAACGATCTGCTGATGCAGCGCCAGAAGCTGCGCACCGGGCGCTACTCCGGTCCCGACTACGTGACGGTGGACTGACGACACACATGGCTTTCGACTACGCACCCGCACCTGAGTCCCGGTCGGTCGTCGACATCGCGCCGTCCTACGGGCTGTTCATCGACGGCGAGTTCCGCGAGGCCGCCGACGGCAAGGTCTTCAAGACCGTCTCCCCCGCCAACGAGGAGGTGCTCAGCGAGGTCGCGGACGCCGGTGAGGCGGACGTCGACGCCGCCGTGCGCGCCGCCCGCAGGGCCTTCGTCTCCTGGTCGGCGCTGCCCGGCGCCGAGCGCGGCAAGTACCTCTTCCGGATCGCGCGCATCCTCCAGGAGCGCTCGCGCGAGCTGGCCGTGCTGGAGACGCTGGACAACGGCAAGCCGATCCGCGAGACCCGCGACGCCGATCTCCCCCTGGTCGCCGCGCACTTCTTCTACCACGCGGGCTGGGCCGACAAGCTCTCGCACG
Organism: Streptomyces sp. XM4193; assembly: GCF_023072595.1. Lineage (GTDB taxonomy): Bacteria > Actinomycetota > Actinomycetes > Streptomycetales > Streptomycetaceae > Streptomyces. The sequence goes on along the minus strand of NZ_JALLGK010000001.1, from coordinate 1,516,332 downwards.
CCGGTTACGGCCCCGAGCCGAAGCCGCTGGGCGTGGCCGGGCAGATCATCCCGTGGAACTTCCCGCTGCTGATGCTCGCCTGGAAGATCGCCCCGGCGCTGGCCACCGGCAACACCGTGGTGCTCAAGCCCGCCGAGACGACGCCGCTCTCCGCGCTCTTCTTCGCCGACGTCTGCCGCCAGGCCGGGTTGCCGCGCGGCGTGGTGAACATCCTGACCGGGCACGGCGCCGCCGGCGCGGCCCTGGTCGCCCACCCGGACGTGGACAAGGTCGCCTTCACCGGTTCCACCGCGGTCGGCAAGCAGATCGCCCGCACCGTCGCCGGAACCGACAAGAAGCTCACCCTCGAACTGGGCGGCAAGGGCGCCAACATCGTCTTCGACGACGCCCCCGTCGACCAGGCCGTCGAGGGCATCGTCAACGGCATCTTCTTCAACCAGGGCCAGGTCTGCTGCGCGGGCTCCCGGCTGCTGGTCCAGGAGTCGATCCAGGACGAGCTGCTGGACTCGCTCAAGCGCAGGCTCGGCACGCTGCGGATCGGCGACCCCCTGGACAAGAACACCGACATCGGCGCGATCAACTCCGCCGAGCAGCTGGCCCGCATCACCGCGCTCGCCGAGACCGGTGAGGCGGAGGGCGCCACCCGCTGGTCGCCGGAGTGCGAACTCCCGGGCTCCGGCTACTGGTTCGCACCCACCCTCTTCACCGGGGTCAGCCAGGCGCACACGGTCGCGCGGGACGAGATCTTCGGCCCGGTGCTCTCGGTGCTCACCTTCCGCACCCCCGACGAGGCGGTCGCCAAGGCGAACAACACCCCGTACGGGCTGTCCGCCGGCATCTGGACGGAGAAGGGCTCGCGCATCCTGGCGATGGCGAACCGGCTCCGGGCCGGTGTCGTCTGGGCCAACACGTTCAACAAGTTCGACCCGACCTCGCCGTTCGGCGGCTACAAGGAGTCGGGCTTCGGCCGCGAGGGCGGCAGGCACGGTCTGGAGGCCTACCTCGATGTCTGAGTCGGCAGCGAAGAAGAAGTCAGCCGGGAAGAGCGGACCGGGCGGCGCCGGAAAGCCGGGCAGGTCCGCGAAGGCGGCGGCCGGGAAGTCAGGGCCTGCCAAGTCGGCCACGGCGGCCAAGTCGGCGGACGCGGCCGGGGCTTCGGGACCGGCCGCCGGGAAGCAGTCCTCGCAGGGCGGCTCGGGCGGCGCACCGCGACTGGGCGTGCTGAAGACGTACAAGCTCTTCGTCGGCGGCAAGTTCCCGCGGTCGGAGAGCGGACGGGTGTACGAGGTGACGGACTCCAAGGGTGGTTGGCTCGCCAACGCGCCGCTCTCCTCCCGCAAGGACGCGCGCGACGCGGTCTCCGCCGCCCGCAAGGCGTTCGGCGGCTGGTCGGGGGCGACCGCGTACAACCGCGGTCAGGTGCTCTACCGGGTCGCGGAGATGCTGGAGGGCCGGCGGGAGCAGTTCGCCGCCGAGGTCGCCGACGCCGAGGGGATCGCGCCGGCCGCGGCCGCCGCCCGGGTGGACGCGGCGATCGACCGCTGGGTCTGGTACGCGGGCTGGTCCGACAAGGTCGCGCAGATCGCCGGCGGCGCGAACCCGGTCGCCGGCCCGTACTTCAACCTCTCGACACCCGAACCCACCGGCGTCGTCGCGGTGTTGGCCCCGCAGGAGTCCTCGCTGCTCGGCCTGGTCTCGGTGGTCGCCCCGGCGATCGTCACCGGCAACACGGTCGTGGTCGTCACCTCCGAGCGCTCGCCGCTGCCCGCGCTCTCGCTCGCCGAGGTGCTCGCCACCTCCGACGTGCCGGGCGGCGTGGTCAACGTGCTGTCCGGCCGGGCGGCCGAGCTGGGCCCGCCGCTCGCCTCGCACCAGGACGTCAACGCGATCGATCTCGCCGGCGCGGAGGGGGAGTTGGCGGTGGAGCTGGAGATCGCCGCGGCCGACAACCTCAAGCGTGTACGCCGTCCCGCCCCGGTCGACTGGACCGCGGACCCGGGCACCGAGCGGATGCTGGGATTCCTGGAGACCAAGACGGTCTGGCACCCCACCGGCGCACTCGGCGCCGCCGGCTCGTCGTACTGACCGGCACGGAACCGAGCCGCCACGACCGAGCACCCGGAGCACGCCCCAGGCGCCGCTCCGGGTGCTCGCCACCTCGGCGGCCGCACGCGGCCCGCGGCCGAGGGTACGGGCCGCCCGTCCGGCTCCTCGGGCCCGCCCGGGCGGCCGGTCGCCCACCGGGACTCCGGCAGGGTGTCGCCCGTCGGCCATGACCCGTACGCTGGCCCGGTGATCGGCGTCCGCCCGACCGGAGACGTCTCGTCGAGACGGGTTTCCGGGGGCGGCGAACAGCACCGTCGGCCGCGAACGTCCACACCACCGTGGGACGTACGAGCCCGCCACGTCGGGCAGCACCCCCGGCGAACCCGGGTGAGAGGCCCGGCACCACCATGGCGAACGACTGGCTCTCGGACCGCGCGCATGCCGCCGAGGCAGAGGTCTCCGGCGGCTTCGACCTGACACAGTGCGTGCGCGAACCCATCCATCTGCTCGGCGGGGTCCAGTCGCACGGCACGCTGATCGCGGTGGAGCTGGCCACCGGGCTGGTGCGGATCGCGGCGCAGAACACCGGCAAGGTGCTCGGGCTGGAGCCGGACGCGCTGATCGGCGCTCCGGTGACCCGGGTGCTCCCGGAGCGCGACTACCTGGAGACGGTGGAGGCCGCGGCCGGCGAGGACGAGGTGCCGATCGCCTTTCCCGTGCTGGTGGACAGCGGTCCGACCGGGCGGACGCTGGATGTCTCGGCGCACCGCAGCGGCTCGATGCTGGTGCTGGAGTTCGAGCCGCGGGAGAACGACCCGTTCGCCTTCTCCAGCTTCTACAAGGGAGTTCGGCGGGCTCAGGCCAGGCTGCGTTCGGCCACCACCGCGGAGGACTGCTGTCAGATCGCGGTGCGCGAGGTGCGCGCGCTGACCGGCTTCGACCGCGTCGTCGCCTACCGGTTCGACGAGGAGGACGGTCCGGGCGAGGTGGTCGCCGAGGACGTCGTCGACGGCTGGGACGCGTGGCTGGGGCTGTGGTTCCCCGCCACCGACATCCCGCCGCAGGCGCGCCGGCTCTACCGGGAGAACTGGATCCGGGTCATCTGCGACGTGGACGACCCCACGGTGGGTCTGGTGCCGTCCAGGCGTCCCGACACGGGTGAGCCGCTGGACCTCTCGCAGGCGGCGCTGCGCACCGTCTCCGGGTTCCACCTCGAGTATCTGCGCAACATCGGGGTCCGGTCCTCCATGTCCGTGTCGGTCCTGCAGGAGGGCAGCCTCTGGGGCCTCATCGCCTGCCACGGCGCCGAGCCGATCCGGTTGACCCCCGAAGTGCGGTCCGCCTGCGAGATGTTCGGGGCCGCCTTCTCGCTCCAGCTGGCCGCGATCGAGGAGCGGGAGCGTGCCGACGCGCTCGCCGAGTCGGCACGCCGCGCGGCCGTGGTGGCCGGGCTGCTGGAGAACGGGCTGGAGGACCGCCTGAGCACCCACGGCCACGCGGTGGCCAGGCTGCTGGACGCCGACGGGGTCGTCCTCAGCCGCAACGGCCGGGTCGTCCGCGGCGGTGACGCCTTCCCGGACGAGTTGGTCGAGACTCTGGGCCGCAAGGCCGCCGAGCTGGCGCCGGGTGCGGTGTGGGCGACGGACCGGCTGGCCGAACTGCCCGAGGAGGAGCTGGCGCCCGCTCCCGGTCGGACGGGCGACGGGCCGGCCGGTGTGCTGATGGTGCCGCTCAGCAGGACGGGCGACTTCCTCGCCTGGTCGCGCGGGGAGCGTCCGGCGCCCCGGCAGTGGGCCGCCGACCCGTCGTCACCGGTGCGCATGGGTCCGCACGGCGAGCGGCTGACCCCGCGCGGTTCGGGCGAGGTGTTCCGGGCCATGATGCGCGGACGCAGCCTGCCCTGGACGGCCCAGGACCGTTCGGCGGCTCTCGAACTGTGGCGGCTGCTGACCGAGTTGGTGCTGCGGCACGCCAACGCCATGGACGCGCTCAACGACGAGCTGCGGCAGACCAACCGGGACCTCGACACCTTTGTGCATGCCGCGGCCCACGACCTCAAGGAACCGCTGCGCGGCATCTCCAACGCCGCGACGTTCGCCATCGAGGACGCCACCGACCTGGACGAGCGCACGCTCAGCCGACTGCGCACGACGCAGCGCCTGGCCGTCCGGATGGACGAACTGCTCAACTCGCTGCTGCACTACGCCCGGTTGGGCCGGGCCGGCCTGCGGGTGAGCGAGGTCGGTCTGGACGCGGTGCTGGACACCGCGCTGGAAGTGGCGGGCCAACGGCTGGACGAGCAGCGGGTACGCGTGGTCCGCGGGCCGCTGCCGAAGGTCTGGGCCGACCCCGACCGGCTCTACGAGATACTGGTCAACCTGCTGGTCAACGCCGCCAAGTACGCCCGCGACGGGGTGGCCCGCCAGGTCGAGGTGACCACCGAGCTGCATCCGGTGGAGGGCGCCGAGGGTGTCTGCGGCGGTGCCGAGGAGCTGGCGGTCGTGGTGCGGGACAACGGCATCGGCATCGAACCGGACCGCCAGCACGAGGTGTTCGAGCTGTTTCGGCGGCTGCACGACGCACCGGCGGCCGACGAGTCCGGCGGCGCCGGTGTGGGTCTCGCGGTGGTCAAGCGGATCGTCAACCGCCACGGCGGTCGCATCTGGCTGGAGAGCACCCCGGGCGTGGGAACGGCCTTCTACTTCACGCTCGGTGAGGGCTCCGTCCCGCCGTCCGCCTGACCGGCGGCCCGGGAGTCCTGCCAGTAGTCGACAGCGCCCTTGAGCACCGTGCGGAACAGGGTGAAGTTGACCGGCTTGTAGACGTAGCTGTCGGCCCCCGCCGCGTAGCAGGCGTCCACTTCGGCAGGCGAGGTCGAGGAGGTGAAGACGACCACCGTCACGTCCGCGAACTCCGTGCGCGCCCGCAGCGCGGCAAGCACCGCGTGCCCGCTCATCCCGGGCATGTTGAGGTCCAGCAGAACCAGCCCGGGCAGCACCTCCCGCTCCAGCAGGAGATCGACGACGCCTTCCCCTCGGGTGGTGAACTCCGGCCGGAGATCGGGGTGCGTGTGGCGCAGAGCCCGTTCGATGGCCTCCGCGTCCTCGGGGCTGTCCTCGACCACCAGTACACGGCCGAGGTCGACCTCGCGGCCCGCGGGCCCGGGGCTCATCGGAGTCCTCTCGGGGCTCTGCTGCGCTGCTTCACTTCGTGTCTCCCGGAATCGGCGGTGAGCTTCACTTCACCAGTGTGACCAGTACGGCGGTGTCGTCGTCACCGGTGGCACGGAACTTGGACATCCGGGCCACCAGCTCCGCGGCGCGATCGGGCGCGGGCTGGTTGCACTCGCCGAGCACCTCGGGCAGCCACTCCTCGAACATCACGCCGTCCTCGGACCTCGCCTCGGTGAGTCCGTCGGTGAACAGCACCACACAGTCCCCGGAGGTGAGCGTCAACTCCACCGTGCCCGGCTCGATGCGCGGCTCGACCCCGAGGAGGAGCCCGGAGACCGCGGCCTCCTCGGTGCGCCCGTCGGCCCGTCTCACCAGCGGTGGCGGATGGCCGGCGGCGGCGACTCTCGCCAGCTGCGTCCCGTCGGGCCCGGCGCAGAAGACCGCGACGGCCGCGGTGATGAACCGGGTCGTGGACTGGCCCATGAGCACCGTGTTCAGACGTTGTAGCGCCTCGGCGGGCGCGGTGCCGTCCTCCAGGAGCGTACGCAGGGTGTGGCGGGCCAGGCCGGTCAGCGCGGCGGCCTCGGCGCCGCGGCCGCACACATCGCCGATCATCACGGCGAGGCAGCCGTCGCGGTCGACCACCGCGTCGTAGAAGTCTCCGCCGACCTCCAGCGAGGAGTCGGCCACCTCGTACACGGCGCCGAGCTCCGCCGCGGGCCACTCCGGCAGCGAGTCGGGCAGCAGGTGGCGCTGCAACTGCTGGACGTGGTGACGCCGTTGCTCGTACGCCATGGTGGTGTCGATCGCCAGGGCCGCACGCCGGGCGAGGTCGTCCAGCAGCCGTCGGCTGGCGACCGCCTCGCCCTCGCGGTGGTAGACGAACGTCAGGGTCCCCAGCGATTTGCCGCGCGCCCGCAGCGGGTTGACGCTGACGGCCCGCACCGCGCGTCCCTCGTCCGCCCGGTGCGGGCCGAAGGGGGCGCCTTCCAGGTCCTCGGCGAGCAGCACCACACCGCTTCCGCGGTCCGCGGCCTCCTGGCACCGGTCGGCCAACCAGGCGTCGTGCCGGGCCAGTTCGGCGAGCCAGGGCTGTTCGGCGGCGGCAACGTGCACCGAGGCGGCCGGCTCCAGCAGACCGCGCTCGTTGAACAGGTGCACAGCGCACCCCTCGGCCACCGCGGGCACCGCGAGCCGGGAGACCCGGGCCAGGGTCTCCCGCACGTCCAGGCTCGTGTCCATCTGCAACGAGGCCTCGGCCAGCAGCGCGTCCTCCATCTGGCGACGCTCGTGCGCCCGCAGTCCGAGAATGCGCCGGTTGCTGGCCAGCAGGACCTCCGACAGCTGGGTCAACCGGTTCAGCAGCTCGGGCGTCGTGTCCGATGCGTCGCCGAGGCCCACGGACAGCGCGGCCCAGTCGTCACCGCCGAGCGCGAAACGCGACTCCCACGCGTACCGCGCACCGGCACGCAGCAGTGTCTCGCGTTCGGGCGAGAAGCCGTCGGCGGACTCGTCGGACAGGTCGTGGGCATGGAGAGCGGGCCCGTGCAGGCCCTCCGGCCCGCCCGGGTCCGGCGCCGGCCGCCCCGGGTCGGTCCGGGTGCAGGAGCTGTCGGTGTGCAGCACCGGATCGTGCCGCTCCGTCCTGCGCAGATAGCTCAACCGCCCGCCCTGCCAACGGGTTCCGGTGACCGCGACGACTCCCGGTTGCTCCAGGACCAGACCGTAGAGGTGGGCCGACATGTCCTGGACGTCCTCGACCTCCTGGGCAGCGAGCCAGAGTCTGTGGAGCTCCGCGGGCCAGTCGGCGCGCGCGCCCTGACTCTCACTCGCACTATTCACGGGGCTCCTACGGTTCGGCGCCCCCTGCCCCTGCGCTCAGCGGCAGCCCTGAGCGTTGTGACAGTCCGTCCACGGCAGCACTCAGCGTACGCGTACGCGCAAGGGGTTGAGGAGGGCGGCGGACCGACGCGGTGCGCGGCCCGCGGCCGAGCGCCGTACGGGCCCGGGTCAGCCGGCCGGGGCGATCAGACCGGTGACGGGGGCGGCGAGGTCGGAGAGCGAGGCGCCCTCGGAGAGCGGCCCGGTGACGTCCTTGGTGCTGATCGGGCGGAAGTCCGCGATCTGGGTGCCGACGCCGTTGTCGAGCGGATCGACTCCGGTCTTGGCCATCGGGTTCAACTGGAGGTCGGCCACCGGGCCGACGACGTGGCCGACGGTGGCGAGCGGGTCGGCCGGGTCCACGGTGACGATGTCCGCCTGGGCGGAACCCGCCGCGGCCAGCGCCGCCGCGCCCGCGGCCGAGAGGGTGAGGCCGGCGCTGAGCAAGCGCCTCCTCCTGGGTCGTGCGTGCCGTGCGCGCGAGGCCATCGAAGCACCTGCTACTTCCGTGGTCGGGTGTGGTCCGGGTAACCGGTCGACATCGCAGCGTAGTTGAGATGTGGCATTCTTCATTCGCCGTCTCCCCGGGGGTCACTCGGACGAAGGAATGCGCGACAATCGACTCCCGTGACCGATTCCGCTCGCGTGATCCTGCTGACCGGCCCCTCGGGTTCCGGAAAGTCCTCGCTCGCCGCCCGCACCGGACTGCCCGTACTGCGGCTCGACGACTTCTACAAGAACGCAGGCGACCCCAGCCTGCCCGCCTTCCCCGACGGCGCCACCGACTGGGACTCGCCCCAGTCCTGGGACGCCGACGCCGCGATGCGCGCCGTGCGGGAGCTGTGCACCCACGGCGCCACGACCGCCCCGGTGTACGACATCTCCGTCAGCGCGCAGAAGGGCACCGCCGAACTGCACCTGGACGGTTCGCCGTTGTTCGTCGCCGAAGGAATCTTCGCCGCGCAGATAGCCGCGCGGTGCGCCGAGGACCGGCTGCTCGCCGACGCGCTGTGCCTGCGCGGACGACCCTCGACCACCTTCCGCCGCCGGCTCGTCCGGGACGTGCGCGAAGGACGCAAATCGCTGCCCGTACTGCTGCGGCGCGGCTGGCGGCTGATGCGCGCGGAGCCCGGGATCGTACGGGACCTCGCGGCGCTGGGCGCCCGGCCGTGCGGCAAGCGCGAGGCGCTGGCGGCGATCGCCGCGGCGGAGGACGTGCGCAGCACGGTCTGAGCGGACGCGCGATCTGTGCCGCGCGGTCGCGGGGCGGGCGGGCCCGGGCGGGCCCGGGCGCGGCAGGCTCAAGTGCGGCGAGCCTCAAGTGCGGCGGGCTCGGCCGGGGCGGGAGACGAAAGAGAGGCGTGGGCGCCGCCGGACCCCCATCCGACAGCACCCACGCCTCGTTTCCCCCGTGCCCCTCTTTCCGTTCCCCCGTTCCCCTCGGGTTGCCCCGCTTTATGCTCCCCCGTGTTCCCCTTTTCCCCTTTCCCCCGCGCTCCGGCGGTCCGGTCAGGCGACCAGTTCGCCGAAGCACTCCTCCTGGTCCCGGCCCAGGGCCAGAACCTGGTCGTCGCGCAGCCGGCGCAGTGAACGCCAGATGCCGCTCTTCACGGTGCCGACACTGATGTCCAGGATGTCGGCGATCTCCGGGTCGGTGCGACCCTCGTAGTAGCGCAACACCAGCATGGTGCGCTGGAGTTCGGGCAGCCGGGCCAGCGCCTGCCACAGGACGGTGCGCAGTTCGGTGCCGCGCATCGCGTCGCTCTGGCCGGTGACGGCCGGCTCCGGAAGTTCCTCGGTCGGGTACTCGTTGAGCTTGCGACGACGCCAGGCGCTGATGTGCAGATTCGTCATGGTGCGCCGCAGGTAGCCGCCGACCGCGGCCTTGTCGCTGATCCGGTCCCAGGCCCGGTAGGTGGAGAACAGTGCGCTCTGCAGCAGGTCCTCCGCCTCGAAGCGGTCCCCGGTCAGGTGGTAGGCGGTGGCGTACAGGGAGGCGCGGCGCTCACTGACGTAGGCGACGAACTCCGCCTCCGAAACGCCGGTGTGCCGCTCCCCCGTGCCCTCCCTGGACACGCCTTCGCCCTGGCGCTCCCCCCGGAGCGCCGTTCCCCCGTGTTCCCCCGTGTTCCCCTGTGCTCCCGGGTTTCCCTGTTCCCCAACTCCCCCTGGGAGACCCGGGTTTCCCCCCGGCAGCGACGCGATGTGACTCGGCCGCTGCCGCCCAGTGCCGCGGGCACACCCCCGTACGCCCTTGGCACTGGACTTCTCGGTGCTGCGGGTGGAAGGAACCGCGACGGTGGGAACCGAAACGGTGTACCGACGCGTGTGAGCAACTGCGCCGACCTTGCTTCCGTGCAGTGTGTTCATCTCGCGCCTCCTTCGTGAGCAGCCCGTCGCTTGCTGTGTGACAGACACACTGCCGGGCCAGTTTCATGAGCGGGTCCCCTGACTGTCACAGCGGTGTCACAGGAACCGGAACGCCCGCGTCGCTCCCCCACCGGCGCCCGTGGAAGGTGGGTTGCACCCGGCCGGTCGAACTTGCGGGGGGTCATGGGCCAGAATGGCGCGTGTGGCTTTCCTGTTGCTGATCGAGGACGACGACGCAGTCCGCACCGCCCTGGAGATGGGTCTGACCCGTCAGGGCCATCGAGTGGTGGCCGCGGCCTCCGGCGAGGACGGTCTGAAACTGCTGCGCGAGCAGCGTCCGGACCTGATCGTGCTGGACGTGATGCTGCCGGGCATCGACGGTTTCGAGGTGTGCCGCCGCATCCGGCGCACCGACCAGTTGCCGATCATCCTGCTGACCGCGCGCAGCGACGACATCGACGTGGTGGTGGGCCTGGAGTCGGGCGCCGACGACTACGTCGTCAAGCCCGTCCAGGGCCGGGTGCTGGACGCGCGCATCCGTGCGGTGATGCGCAGGGGCGAGCGGGAGGCCAACGACTCGGCCACCTTCGGCAATCTGGTCATCGACCGTTCGGCCATGACCGTCACCAAGAACGGCGAGGACCTCCAACTCACGCCCACCGAGCTGAGGTTGCTGCTGGAGCTCAGCCGCAGGCCCGGACAGGCCCTGTCGCGGCAGCAGTTGCTGCGGCTGGTGTGGGAGCACGACTACCTCGGCGACTCCCGGCTGGTGGACGCCTGTGTGCAGCGGCTGCGCGCGAAGGTCGAGGACGTGCCGTCCTCCCCGACGCTGATCCGCACCGTGCGCGGTGTCGGCTACCGGTTGGACTCGCCCTCGTGAAGGTGAACGCATGAGGCGGTGGCTCGGCCGTACGCGGGACTGGCTCACCGGGCTGCTGCCGAGCCTGCGGCTGCGACTCGTCGTGGTGTTCGCCATGGTCGCGCTGAGCGCGGCGGTCGCCGCCTCGGGGATCGCGTACTGGCTGACCCGGGACGCGGTGGTCAACCGTGCGCAGAACGCGGCGCTCAAGGACTTCCACAAAACACTCGGCGACCACGCGGGCGCCCTCCCGCCGCACCCGAAGTGCGAGCAGCTCAAGGAGGCCGCAGACGCGATAGCCGGCTCGACCCAGAACTACGAGGTCGTCCTGGTCGACCGCGACCGCGACGGACGGCCGTGCGCGGTCGCCTCCTCCGAGGAGTTCGAGCTCGGGGACGTGCCGAAGAAGCTGCGCAGCGCGGTGGTCGAGGAGCATCCGTCGGACGGCGGCCCGGACGCCGCCCACCACCAGTACTGGCAGCGGGTCAGCCTGGACGGCACCCCGTACCTGATCAGCGGCGCCACCGTGATCGGCGAGGGCCCCGCCGGGTACATGCGCAAATCGCTCACCCAGGAACAGGACGATCTGACGTCGCTGGCCTGGTCGTTGGCGATCGCCACGGGTCTCGCCCTGATAGGGAGCGTGCTGCTCGCGCAGGCCGCGGCGTCCACGGTGCTGCGTCCGGTCCAGCGGCTGGGCGACGCCGCGCGCAGACTGGGCGAGGGCAAGCTGGACACCCGGTTGAAGGTCTCGGGCTCCGACGAACTGGCCGAGCTCTCGCACACGTTCAACGCGACCGCCGCCGCTCTGGAGGAGCGGGTCGCCGACCTGAGTGCGCGGGAGCAGTCCAGCCGCCGCTTCGTCGCCGACATGTCGCACGAGCTGCGCACGCCGCTGACCGCCATCTCCGCGGTGACCGAGGTCCTGGAGGACGAGGAGGACAACCTCGACCCGATGATCGCGCCCGCCGTCCAGCTGGTCGTCAGCGAGACCCGACGGCTCAACGACCTGGTGGAGAACCTCATGGAGGTGACCCGGTTCGACGCGGGCACCGCCAGGCTCGTGCTGGACACCGTGGACGTCGCGGACCAGGTCACCGCCTGCATCGACGCCCGCGCCTGGCTGGACGCGGTCGAACTCGACGCCGACCGCGGGCTGATGATCCGGCTGGACCCGCGCCGGCTGGACGTCATCCTGGCCAACCTCATCGGCAACGCGCTCAAGCACGGCGGCTCGCCGGTCCGGGTCTCGGTCCACATGTGCTCGGCGCCGCGCACCGGGCTGCCGGCCGTCGACGAGGCACGGGCGGGCAACCTCGTGGACACCGAGGGAGAGGTGCTGGTCATCGAGGTCTCGGACCGCGGACCCGGTATTCCCGAGGACGTGTTGCCGCACGTCTTCGACCGCTTCTACAAGGCCAGCGCCTCGCGTCCGCGTTCGGAGGGCAGCGGTCTCGGGCTCTCCATCGCGCTGGAGAACGCCCACATCCACGGCGGCGAGATCACCGCGCGCAACAACCCCGAGGGCGGTGCCGTCTTCACGCTGCGACTGCCCCCGGACGCGAGTGTGCTGGTCGCGCCCGAGGAGCGCGAGGAGGAGGACGTCCAGTGAGCACACGGGAGTCGCGGGCGGACGCAGGCACCCCGGCGTCGACGGGCGAGCGCACGGCGTGCGGGCGTACGGCGGGCAGGCGTACGGCGGGCAGGCGTACGGCGGTCGGGGTGTTCGCGCTGGTGGCGGCGTCGATGCTCGCCGGCTGCGGGATCCGCGGCACCGCGGTGCCGGTCAAGGCCGAGCCCGCCCCCACCCGGGTGGCCTGCGCGCAGGAGGGGGGCAACGCCGTGCAGCCCTCGCCGGAGGGCGGTACGTCCGTCGAGCACCGGATCGCGCTGGTGTGCAGCGGCCGGGTGGTGGACGTGCGCCGGAAGCTCGCGCAGGAGGAGGACCGTCCGACCGCGGGCGCACGGTACGCGCTCGCCCGCGGGCTGCTGGCCGAGCTGCGGAAGCCGCCGAGCGAGGAGGAGCGCGAGGCGGGCTTCACCACCGATGTGCCGGAGGACCTCGAACTCGGCGCGCCCAGGCCGGGCGACGACGGCGCCGCACTGCGGCTGAACCGGCACCCGAACGAGCTGCCCTCCTTCACTCTCGCCCAGGTCGTCTGCACCTTCGCGGACACTACGCTCGGTGACGCCAACCGGCAGGTGCTGCTCGGCGGTCCGGACAACGAACCGAACAAGCCGCTCAAGCTCTACGAGTGCGGTACGGCGCTCCGTACCACCGTGGAGACGGCGGAGACCGCGGGCGTGCCCTTCTGAGAAGCGGGCCGGCGGGAGCGGGCCCGCCCGTACCGGCCGGGGAAAGCGAACACGAACAGTCAGATTCCGCCGGGAACCGCACGTGCGGACCCGGCGTCCTGACTTCTGTGCACCACCAACGTCCCAGCGGCAGGAGCGCCTTCCGGCTCCGCGCAGCGGGTTTCCTCCTTCTCGCCGGTCATCTGGCCCTGGTCGCCTGGCTGACTCTGCGTCCCCTGTCGGTGCCGTGGGTGCCGGCGGCCAACATCCAGCCCTTCGCCACCATCGCCACCGACCTCCGCGAGGGGCCGGTGCACGCGCTGCGCACGATGGGCGGTGACCTCGCGCTGCTCGCGCCCCTGGGCGTGCTGCTGCCGCTCGCCTCCGGTTCGCTCGGCTCCCGCACCGGTTCGTTCTTCCGTGCCGTGGTGGCGACTGGCGGGCTGGCCTTCGCCCTTGAGGCGGTGCGCAGTTCGGTGCCCGGCCAGGTGCCCAACATCGACGCGGTGCTGCTGCACGTGCTGGGTGCCGCGCTGGCGCATCTGCTCTGCTACCCGCTGGTGCGCTCCGCCTTCCGGCGCGCGGACTCGACAGCCGGCAGCCGGTCCCGGCAGGCCGCCCCCGCACCCGGCCCGGCACCGGCACCGGCACCGACACCGGGCGGACCCCTGAGGACTTCCAGGGTCCGTATCGCCCCGAGGGTCGATGTCACCAGGAGCGGCACTCCCTACGTTGGTGGTTAGACGCGGCCGAGGGACGCGTCGGCGGTGCGGCGAGGCCCGCGCCGCAGCCGCAGACCGAAGGAGCGCACCGTGTCCGCACTTGTCCGACCCACCGAAGGCCGCATGATCGCGGGCGTCTGCGCGGGACTGGCCGTGCGGTTCGGGATCTCCACGTCCACGATGCGGCTGATCTTCGTGCTGTCCTGTCTGCTGCCGGGGCCGCAGTTCCTGCTCTATCTCGCGCTGTGGGTCCTGCTGCCGAGCGAGAAGGCGGCCGTCCGCAACGCGTGGTGACCGGCCGCCGGGCCGCGCACGGACATGCGTCGACCCGCCCGCGAGCCTTTCGGCCGCGGGCGGGTCGACGGATGTCCGTGGCCGGACTCCTCAGAGGAGCCCGAGGTCCTGGACCGGCAGCGTGTCGGTGGGCAGGCCGCCGCCGACGAGGTCGGTGTCCACCGCGTCACCGGAGACGCCGCCCTTGGCCAGATCGCCGGCGACCGGCAGCTTCTCGGCCACCGGCAGACCGCCGAGCAGCTGACCCGCGGTGCCGAGCTGGCCCTGCTGGTCCTGGCCCTGGAGCTCGGCGACCTTCTCCGCCGTGCTCTGGGCGAAGTCGGCGGCCGGGTGGCTCGCGGGCATCTCCTGGGGCGCGGCCGATGCCGCTCCGGCGCTGCCGACGGCCATGGCGGCGCCCACTGCGGCGACACCGAGTGTCTTGATCGTTCCCTGCTTCATCTCAGCTGTGTCCTCATGGGGGTGACGGTGCGGCCCCCGAACGTAGCCAGCTGTGACCGCCGCCCGCAAACACCGAAACGCCCCTAACGTCCGGAAAGATTCCGGGAGTACGGGCGACCGGCCCCGTACGGCGGCAGGGGTCGATCCCGTACGGGCTCAGCCCTGGTAGCGCGAGGAGTCGCTGGTCACGGCGCGGTCGGCGGACGCCTCACGGAAGAGCCACTGCGAACGCAGCTCCGCGTAGCCGGGCTTGACGACATCGTTGATCATCGACAGACGTTCATCGAAAGGGATGAACGCGGACTTCATCGCGTTGACGGTGAACCACTGCATGTCGTCGAGCGTGTACTCGAAGGTCCGCACCAGGTGCTCGAACTCGTCGGTCATGCTGGTCCCGCTCATCAGCCGGTTGTCGGTGTTGACCGTCGCCCGGAAGCGGAGCTTGCGCAGCAGCCCGATCGGGTGCTCGGCGTACGAAGCGGCGGCGCCCGTCTGGAGGTTGGAGGACGGGCACAGCTCCAGCGGCACCCGCTTGTCGCGCACGTACGCGGCGAGCCTGCCGAGCTCGACGGTGCCGTCCTCGGCGACCTTGATGTCGTCGATGATGCGCACACCGTGGCCGAGCCGGTCCGCGCCGCACCACTGCAATGCCTGCCAGATGGACGGCAGTCCGAACGCCTCACCGGCGTGGATGGTGAAGTGGTTGTTCTCGCGCTTGAGGTACTCGAAGGCGTCCAGGTGGCGGGTGGGAGGGAACCCGGCCTCGGCGCCCGCGATGTCGAAGCCGACGACGCCGTTGTCCCGGTACCTGTTGGCGAGTTCGGCGATCTCCAGCGCTCGCGCGGCGTGCCGCATCGCGGTGAGCAGCGCGCCCACCCGGATGCGGTGACCGGCCTCGCGGGCGCGGCGCTCACCCTCCCGGAAGCCCTCGTTGACCGCTTCGACGACCTCGTCGAGTGTCAGCCCCTGCTCCAGGTGCTGCTCGGGTGCGTAGCGCACCTCGGCGTAGACGACGCCGTCCGCGGCGAGGTCCTCCGCGCACTCGGCGGCGACCCGGACGAGGGCGTCCCTGGTCTGCATCACCGCACAGGTGTGCCGGAAGGTCTCCAGGTAGCGCTCCAGCGAACCGGAGTCGGCCGCCTCCCTGAACCAGACGCCCAGCGCCTCGGGTTCGGTCTCCGGGAGGTCGTCGTACCCGGTCTCCCGGGCGATGTCGACGACGGTGGCGGGCCGCAGACCGCCGTCGAGGTGGTCGTGCAGCAGGACCTTGGGGGCGCGCTGGATCTGGGCTCGGGTGGGAAGCGTGGTGTGGGTCTCGCTCGTCATCTCAACACTGTAGACCTACGCGCGTAGATGGGCGAGGGCCGTGCACCCGACGCCCCGGGAGGCCGCCGGGCGGGCCGGGCGCGGCGCCGGGCTCGGGCCGGGCGGACCGGACCGGCGGTGCTGCCGGACGGACCGCTTCCGAGTTGCGCGGGGGCGGCGACGTGACCGCGTGCGGGCGGCACCGGCTTTCGATATCGAAAGGTGACTGAGGCGTACGTTCCGTATACCCGCGTTTCTGCCATCGTTCTCCCATGGCTCAGCAAGCACTTCCCGCACGGGAAGCCCGACTGGGACGGCCGATCGGCGCGACGGGACCCGTGCACGGAGTGGTCCTCGTGCTGCCCGGCGGGGAGGCGAGGTCCCACCGGCGCACCTCCCCGCTGGCCACCGCCCGGGCGCAGAACCTCGCCCGCAGGCTCGCCCGCACCGAGGAGTCCGAGGCCCTGGTGTGCCACACGGTCCACTACCGCTACCGCGGCTGGAACGGCGAGGCGGCGCACCCGGTGGCCGACGCCACCTGGGCCGCGGACGAGGTGCGGCGGCGGTACGGCGATGTGCCGATCTGCCTGGCCGGGTACGACCTCGGCGCGCGCACCGCGCTGCGCGCCGGCGGCCACGAGGCGGTCAACTCCGTGCTGGCGCTGGGTCCGTGGCTTCCGGAGACCGGCGAGGACCCGGTGCGGCAGCTGACCGGACGCCAGGTGCTGCTGGCCCACGGGACCGACGACAGACACACCGACCCCGAGCTCTCCTTCCGCCTCGCGGAGCGGCTGAAGAAGATCAACACGGATGTCTGCCGGTTCGAAGTCCACACCGACCGGCACGAGTTGCGCTATCGCAGGGACGAAGTGCAGGCGCTGGCAAGGGACTTCGTGTACGGCACACTGGCCGGCGGCGACTTCTGCCGACCGCTGGCGGACGCGTTCGCCGCGCCGCCGCCGCTGGGGCTGCGGATGCCGCTGGCCTCCGGTTTCGGCAAGTCCCTTACGTAGCGGGGCAGTTGCGCGAACGGCCGCCCGGGCCGAGCGGGAGCCGTCGAGCCCGGATCGCTCAACCCGCGGTGCGCACGGGCCTCTTCAGGCGAGCAGGTGGCCGCGCCGGCCGAGCAGGAACTCCTTGAACGCCGCCACCGGCGGGGTGTCCCGGTGTCCGTCCAGCCAGGCGACCCCGATCTCGCGCACCGCGCGCGGCGAGGAGACCGCCAACTCCCGCACTCCCGGGCGCAGTACGGTCGGCGGCGGCAGCAGCGAGACACCGAGCCCGGCGGCGACCAGGCCGCGCAGCGTCTCGGCCTCCTCGCCCTCGAAGGCGATCCGCGGGGTGAACCCCGCCCGGGCGCAGAGAGTTTCGAAGATCCTGCGCATCCCGTAGCCGGGTTCCAGGGTGACGAAGGGCTCCTCGGCCGCCTCCTCCAGACGAACTCGTCGGCGCCCGGCGAGCCGGTGGTCCTCGGGCACGACGAGCCGCAGCCGCTGTTCGTCCAGCGTCCGGGTGACCAGATCGGGGGCGTCGGGGATCGGCGAGGTGAGGCAGAGGTCCAGGTCGCCCGCCCGCAGCCGCTCCAGCATCGCCTCGCCGTAGTTCTGCACCAGCGCGAAGCGCACTCCCGGGTGGTCCGCGCGGAACGCGCGGATGAGGGCGGGCACGGTCTCGGAGCCGAGGGTGTGCAGAAAGCCGAAAGCCACCTTCCCGGTCGCCGGGTCGGCGTCCGAGCGCACCGACTCGGCGGCCTGCTCGACGGAGGTCAGCGCACGCTCCACCGAGCCGAGGAATCTGCGCCCGGCCGGGGTGAGCGAGACCGTACGGCCGCGGCGGGCGAACAGCTCGACGCCGAGGTCGGCCTCCAGCCGGACCATCGCGCGGCTGAGCGTGGACTGCGGCACCGCCAACTCGCCCGCGGCCCGCGTCACATGCTCGTGTCTCGCGACCGCCGCGAACTGCGCGAGCCGCGGAGTGAGCACCGAGGCCCAGGACTCGGCGTCCAGTTCGGCCGGGCGCGCGGGCGCCGGCGCGGCGGTCTCCTGGGTGAGCGGGGTGGACATGGCGTGATTCTCACTGCGCTGCGACGGCATTCATCGTCCCCGACCTCGGTTCATGCACTGGTGGATCGATACTCGCATTTCTGTGCATTGGACGCATGAGTGGGCCCGCACTAGCTTCGGGACATGCCTCCCGCCGATACCGGGGCGCCCGCCACCACGGGCGCCGCACCCCGGACCGCCGCCGCACCCCGGACCGCCGCCGCCGCGACCGACACGCCGGCCGGGACCGCGGTCGGGACCGCGCCGAGCGCCCGACGGATCAACCTGGCGCTCTTCGTGCTGGGCCTGGCCACCTTCGCCCTGCTCTACGCGACGCAGGCACTGCTGCCCGCGCTCTCCGCGGACTTCGGCGTGACGCCGGCCCGCGCCGCCTGGACCGTCTCCGGTGCCACGCTCGCCCTGGCGGTCTCGGTGCTGCCGCTGAGCATCCTCTCGGAGCGGTTCGGCCGACGGCGGGTCATGACCGTGTCGGTGCTCGTCGCGGTGGCGGTCGGCCTGCTGCTGCCGCTCACCCCGAACATGGACACCCTGATCGTGCTGCGCGTGCTCCAGGGGGCGGCCATCGCCGGCGTCCCGGCCTCGGCGATGGCCTACCTCGCCGAGGAGTCCAGACCGCGCGCGCTGGTGGGTGCGGTCGGCCTGTTCGTCGCGGGCAACAGCATCGGCGGGATGTCCGGCCGGGTGCTGACGGGTTGGGCCGCGGACCTGTGGGGCTGGCGGACGGCGCTGCTGACCGTCGCGCTGATGGCCCTGGCCTGCGCCCTGCTCTACCGGCTGCTGCTGCCCGCACCGCGCAACTTCAGCCCCGCACCGCTGCGTCCGCGCGTACTGCTGGCGACGGTGCGCGGACATCTGGCCACGCCGCTGCTGCGCCGGCTCTACGTGCTCGGCATGGTGTTCATGTCGGTCTTCGGCGCGGTCTACACCGTGGTCGGCTACCGGCTGATCGACGACTTCGGGCTCTCCCAGACGCTGGTGGGCGCGGTGTTCGTGATCTATCTGGTGGGCACGGTCTCCTCGGCGGGCGCGGGACGGATCGTCGCGCGGCTCGGCCGACGAGGTGCGCTCCACCTGGCGATCGGTACGACCCTGCTCGGTCTCCTGCTGACCCTGAACGCCTCGCTCGGCGCGGTCGTCGCCGGCCTCGTCCTCGTCACGGCCGGCTTCTTCGCCGGCCATGCGACGGCTTCCGGTTCGGTCAGCGGCACGGCGACCAGCGGACGCGCGCAGGCGTCGGCGCTGTACCAGGTGGCCTGCTACGTCGGGTCCTCGGCCGGCAGCACACTCGCCGCTCTCGCGTACCACCTGGTCGGCTGGGGCGGGGCGGTCGCGCTCTGCTCCGCCGCACTCTGCGTCGCGGCGGGCGTGACGCTGCTCGGCTCCCGGGCCGCCGTGCGGGAGACCACCTCCGTGCGGGAGACCGCCACCGGCTGACCCGCCCCTGCCGCGGCGCCGGGACCACGGCGACGACGGGCCGCCCGACTCCCGGCCGGCGCAGGCCCGTTGAGTCCGTACGGTCCGCGCGCCGCGCTCCCGTCCGGTCCTACGCTGGGTGCCATGACGCCCGAGAGCCCCTCCACCGTGTGGCCGGTGCTCCACTACGACGACACCCGCGCGGCGCTGCGCTTCCTGGTCGACGTGCTCGGCTTCGAGGAGGTGGTCGCCGCGCCGGACGAACACGGCGGCCTCGCCCACGTCGAACTGCGCCGCCCCGGCGGCGGCACGCTGGTGTTCGGTTCGACGCGGCACAAGGAGAGCGTGCACGGCGGAATGCGAGCCGGTACGGGAGCGGTCTACGTGGTCGCGGCCGACCCGGACGAGGTGGAACGGGTGCACCGCGGTGTCGTCGAGGCGGGCGG
Organism: Streptomyces sp. XM4193; assembly: GCF_023072595.1. Lineage (GTDB taxonomy): Bacteria > Actinomycetota > Actinomycetes > Streptomycetales > Streptomycetaceae > Streptomyces. Next base: position 1,497,024 of record NZ_JALLGK010000001.1, on the reverse strand, counting down.
GCAGGTCCTCGAACCGCCGCACCGGACCGTTTTCGGGTCGGGTGCGGCGGCGTACGTGTGCACGGCCGGCGACCCGGAGGGCAACCTCTGGACCTTCGGCACCCACCGCGGCCCGGCCGGGTAGCGCCCCGTGTCCGGCTCCCGTCCCCGGCGCGCCGGGGTGCGTGCCCCGGGCGCGCGGCCCGGGGGCGGCGGGGTCAGTGGCCCGCGGGTTCGCCGGTGAGTCTGCGGTGGAGCTCGGCGCTGGGGCTGTTGAGACCGGTGATCTCGACGGTCTTGCCGCGCTGGGCGTACTTGGTCTCGATCGCGTCCAGGGTCGCCACCGTGGACGCGTCCCAGATGTGGGCGGCCGACAGGTCGACGACGACCCGCTCCGGGTCGCCCGCGTAGTCGAACCGGCCGACGAGGTCGTTGGACGAGGCGAAGAACAGCTCCCCGGTGACCCGGTAGACGACCGTCCCGCCCTCGGGGTCGGTGACCGAGGTGACGTGGGTCAGCCGGGCGACGCGCCTGGCGAAGATGACCATGGCGGTCAGGGTGCCCGTGACGACCCCGACGGCGAGGTTGTGGGTGGCGACCACGACCACCACGGTGACGAACATGACGGTGATCTCTCCCGCGGGCATCCGCCGCAGCGTCTTCGGGGCCACCGAGTGCCAGTCGAAGGCGGCGACGGCGACCATCACCATGACGGCCACCAGGGCGGCCATCGGGATGTCGGCGACCAGCGGGCCGAAGCCGATGCACAGCACCATCAGGAAGACGCCGGCCAGGAAGGTGGAGACCCTGGTGCGGGCCTGCGAGACCTTCACATTGATCATGGTCTGGCCGATCACCGCGCAGCCGCCCATCCCGCCGAAGAAGCCGGTGACGATGTTGGCGATGCCCTGGCCGACCGATTCGCGGGTCTTGGAGGAGTGCGTGTCGGTGAGGTCGTCGACGAGCTTGGCGGTCATCAGCGACTCCATCAGCCCGACCAGCGCCATGGCGAAGGCGTAGGGGGCGATGACGACGAGTGTGTCGACGGTCAGCGGCACGTCCGGCAGCCCCGGCACCGGAAGGGCGGACGGCAGCTCGCCCTTGTCCCCCACCGTGGGTACGGCGATCCCGGCGGCGACGGTGACCACGGTGAGGACGACGACGGTCACCAGCGGCGCCGGCACGGTCCTGGTGATCCGTGGGAAGAGCACCAGCAGCACCAGCCCGGCGAGGAAGAGCGGGTAGACCGGCCACGGGACGTCGTGGAGCTCGGGCAGTTGCGAGAGGAAGACCAGGATGGCCAGGGCGTTGACGAAACCGGTCATCACCGAGCGGGGCAGGAACCGCATCAGCCTGGCCACCCCGATCGCACCGAGCGCGATCTGCATCACGCCCGCGAGCATGACCGTCGCGATCAGATGGCCGAGGCCGTACTCGTGGTTGACCGGCGCGATGACGAGGGCGACGGCGCCGGTCGCGGCGGAGACCATCGCACGGCGGCCGCCGACCACGGCGATGGTGACCGCCATCGTGAAGGAGGCGAAGAGCCCGACCGCCGGATCGACCCCAGCGATGATCGAGAACGCGATCGCCTCCGGGATCAGCGCCAGCGCGACGACGAGAGCGGCCAGGATCTCGGTGCGCCAGACCTTCGGGTCCTTCAGCCAGTCGGGACGCAGTCCGCGCAGGCGCGCGGCCGCGGTGGTTGCGGAAGTGGGCACGGGGATCACCGGGTTGGGCACCTGTCGTACTCGGGCACGTCCGGCGGGATGCCGGGCGCACGGAAGGCGGCGGGGCCGGACCGCGGCGCACCCGAGCGGGTCGGCACGGCGCGGAACGGCGAACGGGACGGAGCCTCCAGTCTCCGACAGTGCCGACGGCGGCCCGACCACGCACTGCTGCCCCGCCGCGGCGAGCGGCGGGGCAGCACGGGACAGCACCGGGCAGCTGGGCGGCACCGCCGGAGCGGTGCGCCGCCGGCGTCAGCTGACGCGGTTGAGGACGATCGGGGTCGGCCGGTGGGCGGCCGCCTCGTCGCTGCCGGGAGCGGCGATGTCGTACGCGCCCTCCAGGGAGGCGAGCGCGTAGTCGAACGCCTCGGGGGTGTCGGTGTGCAGGGTCAGCAGCGGCTGCCCCGCGACCACGTCCTGACCCGGCTTGGCGTGCAACTCCACGCCGGCGCCCGCCTGTACGGCGTCCTCCTTGCGTGCGCGGCCCGCGCCGAGCCGCCAGGCGGCGACGCCGACGTCGTACGCGTCGAGGCGGGTGAGGCGGCCGGTGGCGGGTGCCGTGAGGACGTGCTGCTCGCGGGCGACGGGCAGCTCGGCGTCCGGGTCGCCGCCCTGGGCCGCGATCATCCGCCGCCAGTGGTCCATCGCGCTGCCGTCGGCCAGCGCCTTGGCCGGATCGGCGTCCGGCAGACCGGCGGCGTCCAGCATCTCGCGGGCGAGCGCCAGGGTCAGCTCGACGACGTCCTCGGGACCGCCGCCGGCGAGGACCTCGACGGACTCGCGGACCTCCAGCGCGTTGCCCGCGGTGAGACCGAGCGGGGTGGACATGTCGGTGAGCAGTGCGACGGTGCGCACGCCGTGGTCGGTGCCGAGCCCGACCATGGTGCTCGCCAACTCCCGTGCGTCGTCGAGGGACTTCATGAAGGCGCCGGAGCCGACCTTGACGTCCAGGACCAGCGAACCGGTGCCCTCGGCGATCTTCTTGGACATGATCGAGCTGGCGATCAGCGGGATCGCCTCGACGGTCCCGGTGACGTCGCGCAGCGCGTACAGCTTCTTGTCGGCGGGTGCCAGCCCGTCGCCCGCCGCGCAGATGACCGCGCCGACGTCGCCGAGCACGTCCAGCATCTGCGCGTTGGACAGCTGTGCGCGCCAGCCCGGGATCGACTCCAGCTTGTCCAGCGTGCCGCCGGTGTGGCCGAGGCCGCGGCCGGAGAGCTGCGGCACGGCGGCGCCGCAGGCGGCCACCAGCGGGGCGAGCGGCAGGGTGATCTTGTCGCCGACGCCGCCGGTGGAGTGCTTGTCGGCGGTGGGGCGGTCCAGGACGGAGAAGTCCATCCGCTCGCCGCTGGCGATCATCGCGGCGGTCCAGCGGGCGATCTCGCCCCGGTCCATGCCGTTGAGCAGGATCGCCATGGCGAGGGCGGACATCTGCTCGTCCGCGACCAGGCCCCTGGTGTAGGCGTCGATGACCCAGTCGATCTGCTCGGGGCCGAGTGCGTGGCCGTCCCGCTTGGCGCGGATGACGGAGATGACGTCCATGGTGCTCCTTGCGAATAGTCCGCGCCCGGTGGTGAGCGGGCGCGGACTGTGGTGTTCCGTCGGGGAGTCGACCGGCTCACGGGCCCGCCGGGACGCACCCGTACGGGCGACGTGCGGGCGGCAGGCCCGCGGGCGGTCAGCGGCCGAGGTCGGCGGGGCCGAAGGCGTCCGGCAGCAGCTCGGCGAGCGTGCGCACACCCGAGGCCGTGTCCATCCACAGCTCGGGACCGCCGTGCTCCCACAGCAGCTGGCGGCAGCGACCGCACGGCATCAGCACCTCGCCGTCCTCGCCGCAGCAGGTGAAGTGGGTCAACCGCCCGCCGCCGCCCGCGACGAGCACGGAGATCAGTCCGCACTCGGCGCAGAGGGCGACACCGTAGGCGGCGTTCTCCACGTTGCAGCCGCTGACGGTGCGTCCGTCGTCGACGCGGGCCGCCGCGCCGACCGGGAAGCCGGAGTACGGGGCGTACGCCCGGGACATCGCGCCGCGGGCCACCTCCCGCAGGGCCTCCCAGTCGACGGCGGAGGCGGGCGGTTGCGGGCGGCTCACTTGCCCTCGCCCTTCCGGTACGGCACACCGATCGTCTTGGGCACCCTCAACCGCTGGGCGAAGAGGGTCAGGACGAGCAGCGTGGTCAGGTACGGGCTGGCCTCGACCAGTTCCTTGGGCAGCGTGTCGGTGCCCAGGTACCAGATCAGCAGACCGATCGCGATACCGGCGTTGAGTGCGGCGATCGCACGGCGGCCCTGCCACAGCTTCCAGATCGCGAGCGCGGCCATCAGGAAAACCGCGACCAGCAGTACGGCGTGCAGGGTGCTGCCGCCGCCGCGCAGCTGGAGCGCGTCCATGAAGCCGAAGAGTCCGGCGCCCATGGCCACACCGCCCGGCCGCCAGTTGCCGAAGATCATCGACGCGAGGCCGATGTAGCCGCGTCCGCCGGTCTGGCCGTCCTGGTAGAAGTGGACGCCGATCGCCAGGAAGGCGCCGCCGAGACCGGCGAGCGCGCCGGACATGACGACCGCGTAGTACTTGTAGGCGTAGACGTTCACACCGAGCGACTCGGCCGAGACCGGGCTCTCGCCGCTGGCCCGCAGCCGCAGACCGAAGGCGCTGCGCCACAGCACGAAGTACGAGCCGACGAAGAGCAGCACGGTCAGCACCGTCAGCCAGGACATGTTGGTCACCAGCGCGCGGAGTATGCCCGCGGTGTCGGAGACCAGGAACCACTCCTTGGACGCGAGCGTCCCGAGCCAGTCGGAGAGTCCGGGGACGGTGATCGTCGGCATGTCGTCGATCCGCGGCGACTGCTTGTCGTTGCCGCCCGCCTGCGCGGCCTCGCTGCCCTCCGCGCCGAACCACAGCTTGCTGAGGAACTGGACCGTGCCCAGCGCGAGGATGTTGATGGCGACACCGGAGACGATGTGGTCGACGCCGAAGCCGACGGTGGCGACGGCGTGCAGCAGACCGCCCAGCGCGCCGCCGAGGATGCCGGCGGCGACCGCGGCCCACGGCCCGTACTGCCAGCCGATCCAGCCGGCGCAGAAGGCGCCGAGCATCATCATGCCCTCGAGGCCGATGTTGATGACGCCCGCGCGTTCCGCCCACAGGCCGCCCAGACCGGCGAGGCCGATCGGCACCGCCCAGCCGAGGGCCGCGATGTACATGCCGGTGCCGGTGACGTTGATGTCGCCGGAGATGACCCGGACCGTGGAGAGGACGATCAGCGCGCCGGAGAGGATCAGCAGGACGACCGGGAACGAGATCCGGGAACGTCCGCCGCCCCCCTTGCTGCTCAGCGCCCCGCTGATCTTTCCGGTGAGTGCGGAGATGTTGGTGCTCATGCGGACGCCCCCGCCTCGTTGCTCGACTTGGCCCTGGCCTCGGCGGCGAGTTCCTCGCCCACCTTGCGCTGCTGGAGCTTCAGCCCGTAGCGGCGCACGACCTCGTAGGCGATGACGACGCAGAAGACGATCACGCCCTGCATCACGCCGATGATCTCCTGCGAGTAGCCCTCGAACTCCAGCTGCGTACCGGTGCGCTCCAGGAAGCCCCAGAGCAGCGCGGCGAGCGCCATGCCGACGGGGTGGTTGCGACCGAGCAGGGCGATGGCGATACCGGTGAACCCGATCCCCTCGGGGAAGTCGGTGCCGTAGTTGTGGGACTCACCGAGCAGCGTCGGCATTCCGACGAGTCCGGCGAAGAGCCCCGACAGCACCATGGAACTGACCACCATGCGCTTGACGTTGACGCCGCTGGCCTCGGCGGCGGAGTGCGAACCGCCCACCGCGCGCAGGTCGAAGCCGAAGCGGGAGCGGTTGAGCACCAGCCAGTAGACGACGCCGACCAGGACCGCGACGATCACGAAGCCGCCGATCGGCTCCTGGCCGGTGGAGATCTCGAAGAAGTGCCCGGACTCCGGGATGTTCTCGGTGTGCGTCAGGTTGCCCTCGACGACACCCAGCCGGTTCTCCTGGATCAGATAGCCGATCAGGGAGGCGGCGATGAAGTTCAGCATGATCGTGCTGACGACCTCGCTGACGCCCCGGGTCGCCTTCAGCAGCCCGGCGATGCCGGACCAGATCGCGCCCACGAACATCGCGGTGAGGATCATCAGCGGGATCTGGATGAAGCTCGGGAAGGCGACCGCGCCACCGAGGGCGGCGGCGCAGAAGGCGGCCAGTCGGTACTGGCCGTCGACACCGATGTTGAACAGCTTCATCCGGAAGCCGACCGCGACCGCGACCGCGGCCAGGAAGTACGGAACGGCCTTGTTGATGATCCAGATCTGGCTGTCGCTCTTGAAGCCGAACTCGATCATCACCGAGTAGGCGCGGAACGGGTCCCCGCCGGTGGCGGCGAGGATCACGCTGGTGATGGCCAGCGCGGCGAGGATGGCGAGCAGCGGCGCGCCCAGCTGCAGCAGCAGCTTCTCGCGGTTGACCCTGCGGACGGCGTTCATCGGTTCTCACCGTCCTCCGGTGCTGCGTCGCCCCGGGTGTGCCCGTCGCGCTCGTCGTGCTCGTCGTGCTCGTCGCGCTCGTCGTGCCGCACGCTCTCCGGGTTCTCCGGGTGGTGCTCCAGGTGGCCGCTGGCGGCGCCGGTCATGGCGGAGCCCAACTCCTCCGGGGTGATGGTGGCCGGGTCCGCGTCCGCGACCAGACGGCCGCGGTACATGACCCGCAGGGTGTCGGAGAGCCCGATGAGCTCGTCCAGGTCGGCGGAGATCAGCAGGACGGCCAGGCCCTCGCGGCGCGCCTCGCGGATCTGGTCCCAGATCTGCGCCTGCGCGCCGACGTCCACGCCCCGGGTGGGGTGCGCGGCGATCAGCAGCTTGGGCCGGTGGCTCATCTCGCGGCCGACGATCAGCTTCTGCTGGTTGCCGCCGGAGAGCGAGGCCGCGGTGACCTCGATACCGGGCGTACGGACGTCGTACTCGCGCACGATGCGCTCGGTGTCCTGCCGGGCGCCCTTGAGGTTCAGCAGGAAGCGTCCGCTGTTGGGCTTCTCGGTGACGTGGCCGAGCATCCGGTTCTCCCACAGCGGGGACTCCAGCAGCAGCGCGTGCCGGTGCCGGTCCTCGGGGATGTAGCCGATGCCGCTCTCGCGCCGCGTACGGGTGGGTGCGTGGCTGATGTCGTCGGTGTCCAGGACGATCTCGCCGCCGTCGGGGTCACGGATGCCCATGATCGCCTCGACCAGCTCGGCCTGTCCGTTGCCCTCCACACCGGCGACGCCCAGCACCTCGCCCTTGTGGATGGTGAAGCCGATGCCGTCCAGAACCGTCCGCCGGACCCCGTCGGAGTCGACGGCGGAGAGGTGGAGGTCCTCGACCCGCAGCATCGCGGTGTCGGTGACCGTCGACTCGCGCGTCTCGGGCGTGGGCAGCTCGCTGCCGACCATCAGCTCGGCGAGCTGCTTGGGAGAGGTCTCGGAGGGGTGCACGGAAGCCACCGTCGTACCCCGCCGGATGACGGTGATGTCGTCGGCGACGCTCAGCACCTCGCCGAGCTTGTGCGAGATGAAGATGACGGTCAGGCCCTCGGCCTTGAGCTCGCGCAGGTTGTCGAAGAGCGCGTCGACCTCCTGCGGGACCAGCACCGCCGTCGGCTCGTCCAGGATCAGGGTGCGGGCGCCGCGGTAGAGGACCTTCAGGATCTCCACACGCTGGCGGTCGGCGACCCCCAGCTCCTCGACGAGCACGTCGGGACGGACGTTGAGGTGGTAGGCCTCCGAGATCTCCAGGATCTTGCGGCGGGCCCCGCCGCCAATGCCGTGCAGCTTCTCCGCGCCCAGTACGACGTTCTCCAGCACGGTGAGGTTGTCGGCGAGCATGAAGTGCTGGTGCACCATGCCGATTCCCCGGGAGATGGCGTCGGCGGGGCTGCTCAGGCTCACCTGCTCGCCGTCCAGGGTGATGGTGCCTTCGTCCGGCTTCTGCATGCCGTAGAGGATCTTCATCAGCGTGGACTTGCCGGCGCCGTTCTCACCGACGAGCGCGTGCACGGTGCCGCGTCTGACGGTGATGTCGATGTCGTGGTTGGCCACCACGCCGGGGAATCTCTTGGTGATCCCGTGGAGTTCGACCGCATGGGTGCCGGCGTCTGTCGGTGGACTGGTGGTGGGCGGTGTGATGGCGCACTCTCCTCGGCTAAGGAGCGGGGTGGTGGCGGGGGGTGGCTGTGCTGGACGGGGTGCGACGGTATCGCGTCGATCACCGCTGTCGCGTCGATCACTGTGCTACGCGCGTAGCGTCACGGGGAAGGGGCGGGGCCCGGAAGAGTGCTGTCCGCGTCTTCCGGGCCCTGCCCTGGCCTTCCGCGCCGGTGCTCGCGGGCTCAGCGGCTGGGGCGCTCGCTGACCTTGACCTTGCCGTCGGCGATGTCCTTGGCGACCTTGTCGAGGTCCTTCTGGATGTCCTTCAGGAAGCCGCCGGACTCGGAGAGGGAGACGCCGTCCTCCTTGAGGGTGTAGCGCTGCTCACCGGTGATCGGCTTCTCGTCCTGGACGCTCTTGACCAGGTCGAACACGGCGACGTCCACGTTCTTGACGACCGAGGTCAGGATCGAGTCCTTGTACTTGGCCAGACCGGGCTGCTGGTACTGGTCGGAGTCGACTCCGATGGCCCAGGTGCCCTTCTTGGCGCCGACGGCCTCGATGGAGCCCGCGCCGGACTGGCCGGCGGCGGTGTAGATGACGTCGACGTCGTCGTCGAGCCAGCCCTGGGCCTTCTCCTTGGCCGCGGCCGGGTCGTTGAAGCCCTTGTCGTTGTTCGGGTAGAGGTACTCCGACCGAACCTTGATCTTGGAGTTCGTGTCCTTGACGCCCTGGACGAAGCCGGCCTCGAACTTCTGGATCAGCGCGTTGTCCACGCCGCCGATGAAGCCGACGCTGTCGGTCTTGGTCTTCATGGCCGCGGCGACACCGGCGAGGTAGGAGCCCTCGTGCTCGGAGAAGAGCATGCTGTCGACGTTCTTGCCCTCGGCCACGGAGTCGACCACGCCGAAGGTGGTGTCCGGGAACTTCTTGGCGACCTTGGCGATCGACTTGCCGTAGCTGAAGCCGACACCGATCACGGGGTTGTAGCCCGCGTTCGCCAGCGAGGTGAGGCGCTGCTCGCGGTCGGCCTCGGTCTCGTTGTTCTTGGCGGTCATCATCTTGGCGTCGACGCCGAGTTCTTCCTTCGCCTTGTCCACACCGCGGGCGGCGGACTCGTTGAAGGAGTGGTCGTCTCGGCCGCCGACGTCGAAGGCGAGACCGACGCCCTTGTCGCTGCCACTCTCGGTGGAGCTCTCACCGCACGCCGCGGTGGTCAGGACGAGTGCCGCGGTGGCGGTGACCGCGGCGGCAAGCTTGGTTACCGGACGCAAGGGGAGGTCTCCTTCGACTCTTCAGGGCGCCTCTTACCCGGCGCTGAAACCCGGGCTCAGAGTAACGCGCGTAGATGGCTGGTAAAGGGCGCGGATCGCTCCGTTATCGATTCGGTGTTAACCCTGCGTTTCAACCCGCCTCGCTGGGTGGTCGCACCAGGTCGCGGGTCCGACACCGGCGCCGAACACCGACACCGCGGGCCCGGTCGCCGGCGGCGAGAACCGGGCGGTTGCTCGGGTGGGCGCCGGCTGGCGCACGGGTGAGCGACGGCGGTCCCGGGCCCGGCCCGTGTTCGTCGACGGGCGGGCCGTACGCACCGGCGGGCCGGCTACGCGCGCGGGGCGCGGGCCCGTACGCGCGCCGATCGGCGGAGTGCGTACGGGCCCGCGGAGGTGTGCGCACGGGCCGCTCGGCTCAGTCGCGGCGGGCGTCCAGGAGGGCGGCGGCGGTGAAGAGTTCGACGCCGACCGCGATGGCGTTCTCGTCCACGTCGAAGTCGCCCTGGTGGATGTCGCGGGAGACGCGGTCGCCCGGGCGGCGCACTCCGAGACGGGCCATCGCGCCGGGGACCCGCTCCAGGTACCAGGAGAAGTCCTCGCCGCCCAGGCTCTGTTCGGTGGACTCGACCGCGCCCGCGCCCATCCGTGCCGTCATCGCGTCCCGCAACAGCCCGGTGCTGGAGGGCTCGTTGACGACCGGCGGGACTCCGCGGATGTAGTTGATCTCGGGCTTGGCCTGGTAGAGCGAGGCGATCTCGTCGATCGCGCCGTGCACCAGATCGGGCGCGACCCGCCAGCCCGGCAGGTCCAGGCAGCGGACGGTGCCGGAGAGTTCGGCGCGCTGCGGGATGACGTTGCAGGCGTGGCCCGCGTCGATCCGTCCCCAGGTCAGCGCGAGTCCGGAACGGGTGTCCACCCTGCGGGCGAGCAGTGCGGGCACCTCGGTGGCCACCTTGGCCGCGGCCGTCACCAGGTCGGTGGTCAGATGCGGACGGGCGGTGTGGCCGCCGGCGCCCTCCAGCGCGATCTCCAGCCGGTCGCAGGCGGAGGTGATGGGGCCGGCGCGCAGCCCGATCTTCCCGGCGTCGACCTTGGGGTCGCAGTGCACGGCGATGATCCGGCCGACGCCGTCCAGCGCCCCGGAGTCGATGGCGTCGGTGGCGCCGCCCGGCAGCACCTCCTCGGCGGGCTGGAACAACAGCCTGACGGAGTGCGGGAGTTGGCCGATCCGCGCAAGCTCGGCGAGGACCAGCCCGGCGCCCAGGACGACGGTGGTGTGCACGTCGTGGCCGCAGGAGTGCGCCCGGTCGGGCACCGTCGAGCGGTAGGGCACGGTCTTGGTGTCGGGAATGGGCAGCGCGTCGATGTCCGCGCGCAGCGCGAGCATGGGGCGTACGCCGTCCCACGCGTCGGCGGATCTGGGGTGGATGTCGCAGATCAGACCCGTTCCGCAGTCGAGAGTGCGCGGACGGAGGCCGGCCTGCTCCAGCCGGGCCTTGATGGCGGCGGTGGTACGGAACTCCTGATGGCCCAGCTCCGGGTGCATGTGCAGGTCCCGTCGGAACGCGACGAGTTCGGCCCGCAGCGCCGTCGGCAGGGTGCCGGGCAGCGGCGGCGTCTCGTCGATGGTCCGAGTGCTGGACTGGGACGACAGCAATTGGCTCACCCAAGTCAGGGTATGCCCTATCGGGACGTGATCAAGAAGACCGACAGATTTTCTTTGGTGTCTAGTGCATACGTCCGTGGCCGGTTGGGTATATCCCATGACTTGTTCGAGCGGCGTCTCATATCGCGGACGGTCCCGTCCGCACTGTGTGTCACGGTGCGGCTGCGGCGGGTCCCGATCCGAGGCGCTGCGCGTCCCGCGCGGTCCCGGTGACAGCGGCCAGGAAGCCGCTCGCCCTCGGGGACGCCTTCTCCGTCAGCCAGCTCCGGTCCACCTCGCAGACGGCGACCCGGACCCCGGTGCCGACCAGAGCCAGCGGCAGGGTGTGCACCACCGTAGACGGAAAGCTGAGGATCGTCCGGCCGATGGGTCCGCGCCGGGCGACCAGCTCCAGCGGCAGGTCCGGGCGGACGATCTCCACCCCGGCCTCCACGGCGATCTCGTGCAGCTTGGCCGGGCTCTCCCTGCGGTGCGCGAAGTACCGGGTGGCTCCGTGGGTGCGCGTCAGTGAGACCACCGCTTCCAGATAGCGGGCAGGATCGACGACCCCGGTCTCCACCAGCGAGGTGCCGACCAGGTCGGTCCCCTGGGTCAGACGCGGCGGGCCGAACCTCTCGCGCGTCCAGGCGAAGTCGTTGGCCGTGACCCGCACCCGGTCCGGGGACTCGACGGGCATCGCGCTGAACACCTCCACCTCGCGCCCCTCGCGCGGCGTCAGCCGACGGCGCGCGGAAGCGGAAACCGGCGCGAAGAGCAGCCCGCGCAACCCGCCGGCGCCCTTGCGGTGCCAGCGCACAAAGCGTTCCCCGCGGGCGAGTTGGCCGACGAACTCCATGGTGGCCGTACCGTCGTCCACCACCGTCAGCTCCGCCCGCGCACGGGAGAGGCCGAGCAGCAGCTGCACATAGCGGGAGAACGGATCGCCGATCACCAGCCGACGGGCCCGCCGCAGCGGACCCGCCAGCGAGGCGATCGTCTTGAACGGCGCGAGGAGCCCGTCCCTGGCCTGGGCCCACTCCACCTCGTGGCCCTCGTCGCGGGCGAGCTGCGCCATCCGGCGCAGCTGCCCACGAGTCATCGGGTCGTGCGGTGCCAGCACCACCACCGTCAGCCCGCTGGCCGGCACCTCCAGCGGAGCCAACTCGCCCTCGGAGGAGGGGAGTTCGGGGCGGGGGTTCTCGCGGTGTGCCCACTCCAGCACGTTCAGGAGCTGCACCGGGCTCTCCACGAACGCCAGCGTGTCCCCGTCCTGCGGGGCCGTGGGCGGCGACATCTCAGACCGTCGCGGGCTCACGGTCGGCCTCCGCGGCCTCGGCCACGACGCCCTTGACGCGACGCAGCTTCTTCATCGGACCGATCTCGCTGTCGTAGACCTGCTTGACGCCGTCACCGAGGGACTCCTCGATGGTGCGGATGTCGCGCACCAGGCGCTGGAGGCCGCCGGGCTCCACCGAGGCGGCCTGGTCCGAGCCCCACATGGCGCGGTCCAGGGTGATGTGGCGCTCGACGAAGGTGGCGCCCAGCGCGACGGCGGCCAGCGTGGTCTGGAGACCGGTCTCGTGACCGCTGTAGCCGATCGGCACGTTGGGGAACTCGGCCTGCAGGGTGTGGATCATCCGCAGGTTGAGCTCCTCGGCCTTCGCCGGGTAGGTCGAAGTGGCGTGGCAGAGCAGGATGTTGGCGCTGCCGAGCACCTCGACCGCGTGCCGGATCTGGCTCGGGGTGGACATGCCGGTGGAGAGGATGATCGTGCGGCCGGTGGCGCGCAGCGCACGCAGCAGCTCGTCGTCGGTCAGCGAGGCCGAGGCGACCTTATGGGCCGGCACGTCGAACTTCTCCAGGAAGGCGACCGACTCGACGTCCCACGGGGAGGCGAACCAGTCGATGCCGCGCTTCTTGCAGTACTCGTCGATGGCGCGGTAGCCGTCCTCGTCGAACTCCACGCGGTGGCGGTAGTCGATGTAGGTCATCCGGCCCCAGGGGGTGTCGCGCTCGATCTCCCACTGGTCGCGCGGGGTGCACACCTCGGGGGTGCGCTTCTGGAACTTGACCGCGTCGCAACCCGCGTCGGCGGCGGCGTCGATGAGCGCGAAGGCGTTCTCCAGGTCGCCGTTGTGGTTGATGCCGATCTCACCGGTGACGTAGACCGGCTGGCCCGGGCCCGCGGTCTTCGAGCCCAGTGTGCGGAGACGGTTTCCGGCGGTTTCAGTCATGGCAGGCGTTCCTTCTCTTCTTTCGGGGGTACATCTGTGGGTCTTTGCGGATGGGTTCTGTGGTGTGTGTGCGGCGGTCAGGGGTTGCCGCCGGTGGTTCCGGACCCGGTTGTTCCGGTGGTGGCGGGGCCGGTGGTTGCGGTGGTGGCGGGGCCGGTGGGGACGGTCAGGGAGGGGCCGAGCAGCCAGGCGGCGATCTCCCGGATCGCCCCGAACCCGCCCTCGGCGGTGGTCACCGTGCGGGCCGCGTCGCGTACGACGTCGTGGGCGCCGGCGACCGCGACCGGCCAGCCGACCAGTCCGAAGCAGGGCAGGTCGTTGACGTCGTTGCCGACGTACATGACCCGCTCGGGCGCGACGCCCTCCTCCTCGCACCACTGCTTGAGCGCGAGGTCCTTGCGGTCGATGCCGTGCAGCACGGGCAGTCGGAGCTTGCGCGCCCGCGCGGCCACCACCGGGTTCTGCTCGGTGGAGAGGATCAGCAGCTTCAGACCGGAGCGCCGCAGCGCCGCGATGCCCAGCCCGTCGCCCCGGTGGACGGAGACGAACTCCCGCCCGTCGGAGTCGATCAGGACCCGGTCGTCGGTCTGGGTGCCGTCGAAGTCCAGGACCACCGCGTCCAGGTCGGCGAAGGTCGGGCGCGACGAACCGGGCGCGTCCAGCAGCGGCGCGAGCGCACGGGCCCGGGCGAGGTCGTGCGGATCGTCGACCTCCAGCGTGCGGGCCGGATCGGTGCGCACCAGATCGGTGCGGCCGAAGAAGCGGTGCCCGGCGGCGCGGAAGCCGGCGGCGGACATCGCATACGCCGCGCCCGTCTCCAGCAGGTCCTGCGGCCGGTCCTGGCGGCGCGGGCGGAACGCCTTGTCGTGGTTGACGCCGTACGAGCCCCGCGACGCGGTGGCGGCAGCCGTGGCGTCGGTGGCGGTCGCGGCGGCGGTGTCAGTGGCCGCGGGGTGTGCGTCGGAGTGGCCGTCGCGCCAGACGAAGCCGTGGAAGGGGGCGACGGTCAGCGCGCTGTCGGCGCCGTCCTCCGCGACCGCCCCCGCGACCCCGCCGATGTCCTCGCCGGTCAGGAACGGGCTGGTGCACTGGACGAGCAGCACCACGTCCACCTCGGTCTCGTACCGCGCCTCGTAGACGTCCATCGCGTGCAGCACCGCCGCCTCGCTGGTCGCGGTGTCACCGGCGATCTCGCTCGGCCGCTGCACCACCTCCGCACCGGCGGCGCGGGCGACGTCCGCGATGTACTCGTCGTCCGTGGAGACGACCACCGCGGTCACATGGCGCGCGGCCAGCGACTCCCGCACGGCGCGGGCCACCAGCGGTACGCCGGCGACCGGTGCCAGGTTCTTGGCGGGCACGCCCTTGGAGCCGCCCCTGGCGGGGATGACGGCGAGGACGGTGGGAGGCACGAGGGCTCCTTGCTGCTCGGTGTGCGGGTGCTGGTGCGTGTCCGGGTGCTGGTGCGTGTCCGGTGCGGGGCCGGTGGGGCCGCCGGCCTGTTCGGGAGCGGCCTGTTCGGGCGCGGGCGGTTGGGGCGCGGTGGCGTCGGGCGCGGTGGTCACAGGTCCCCCATCCGTCGGATGGCCGGCGCCACGCGCTGTACGCCGTGCCGGTACGCGCCGCGGGCCGCTCGCCGCAGGGCGCCGCGCACCACCCGGCGCACTCCGGAGGCGCCGGGTGCCTCGACGGCGTTCTCGGTCGGCGCCCCGTCGGGGCCCAGGCCGTGGCGGGCGAGGATGCCGGGCAGATAGCCGGGCGCGGTGGCGGCGGTGTAGTACGGCTCGACGGGCGGCAGCGTGGGACGGCCGAGCAGCGCGGAGATCCGCTTGCGGGCCGGGTCGAAGGCCGCCTCGTACGGGCCGTCGGAGACGACGCCGTTGCGTGCCGTCCAGTGCGGGGAGGCGGTCGGCAGATGACCGGCGTCCAGCGCGTCCCACGAAGTGAGGCAGCCGGAGCCGAGGAAGTGGTGGTTGCCGTGCACCTCGCGCACGCCGAGGTCGGCCAGCACGGCGGTGGGGATGCCGCGGTGCAGGGACTCCAACGCGGCGGTGGAGGAGACCGTGACCAGCAGGTCCGTACGGTCCAGCACCTCGCCCATGTGCCCGTACACCAGGCGGCAGTTGGGCGGCAGCCCGCCGGGGATGCGTTCCGCGAGCCGCTGGTACGGAAGTTCCTCGATGTGCGTGGTCTGCTCGCCGGGCTTGCTGCGCAGCTTGATGAGCACCTCGCGGTCGGGGTGCTTCCGGGCGTGGTCGGCGGCGCGGTTCAGCAGGTACAGCCGGCCCGCGCGGTCCACCGGCACCGAGGGCTGAACGGCGAAGGTGACGGTGAACGGGCGGTCGCCGCTCCTCTCGTACGGGGCGCCGCCGAGAAACGGCAGGGCGCTTTCCACCACGGATTCCGTCGAACGCCCGACGCCCGCGTAAACATCACGGAAACGCTCCGCGTCGACCCGTGAATTCGCCAGCACGACATCGGCGCCATTCCGCAGCAGCAGACCGTCGGCGAGTTTCTCGTAAACCACGCCGACATAACCGGTGACCAGCACCGGGCGCTTCGCCGTCGTACCGTTCTCGCGCAGCTCCGCCGAACCCCAGCGGTGGGCGAGCCCGTGCAGCATCGCCTGTACCGTGCCACCGACGCAGGAGAGCACCAGCAGGTCGTAGTCCCCGGCGCGGGCGAGGAACTCCGGCACCGTCACCTCGTCCAACGCCGCCGCCGACACCCCGACCTCGCGCAGCTGCCGGGGCGTGGGAGTGGCCCGCCCACGCAGCAGCAGCCCGTCCACGTCCCGCGCCGGATCGGCGTCGGGCAGCAGGCGCTGGGCGGTCAGACCGCCCCATTTCCAGCGGGTGTCGGAATCGGCGAGCACGGCGATTCGCGGGGCGCGTTCGCCGTTCTCGGTTTCGGTAGCTGTGGGCACGTCTCCGACGCTAGAAAGGGAATCCGCTCTTCGGCCCAACGCCGTGGCAACGGCGGGTTAACAACGCGCCGACGAACAACCAACCGAGCCGGGGAGAAAACGCGTTAACCCGATTTCCCGTCGCTGTTCACCTGGAATACAAGTGACGTTGCGCCGCAGTGGGGCGAGCCCTGTGGTGACCGGCCGGTACGCGCCGCGAAGACCCTCCGCGGGCGGCTTGGCGCACGCGGTCGAGGGCCCGTGCACACCCGCGCGCGGGTCGTACGGTGACGGACCGGTGGGCGGAAGATGTCGCTGAGGGGGCGCGCGCCGCGCCGGTGAGACGTGAGGCGCGGCGGTCCGGGGCGTACGGCGTGACGCGGCGCGGGGCTGCGTCCCGGCGGTGAGGGCGTCCGACACGGCGGGGCGCGTGGGCGCGTCGAGGGCGTACGGCACGGCGGGGCCCGTCGAGGGCGTGCGCCACCGGTCGCGGCCGCCTCCACGAGAGCGCCGCACCGTACGGCTGCAACCGCGGCGACCCTCCCCCGCGTCGTCCCTCCGAAGGCGAACCGACCGAAACACCCCGCGTACACGGCCGATTGCGCAGCCCGACACCGGCAACGAAGAGCAACTGCCGGGCGGCGCCCACCTCTTGTGGCCGGCCAGGGGGGCGTGGCTAGGCTCGGTTCGAGCTGCCGTGCCGTTGCAATGGGGGGAAACCGGCCGTGGGGATGATGCTGCCTGCCGAGGTCGAAAAGGGCCTGGGGATGCTGGGGTTCAACTGGCCGGAGGCCGATGAGTCCAAGCTGATGGAGTCGGCGCAGGCGTGGATCCAGTTCGCGATGGATCTCGAGGCGTTGCAGGTGGCGGGGAGCAAGGCGGCGGGGAACGTCACCTCGGAGAACTTCGGTACCTCGATCGAGGGTTTCAACGAGTCGTGGCGGGAGTTTTCGGGGACGGGCAGCGGTTATCTGGATGATGCCCGTACGGCGGCGACGGTGTTGGCGACGACGTTGCAGGTCGCGGCCGGGATCGTGATCGGGTTGAAGATCGCGGTGATCATTCAGGTCATCGTGTTCCTGGTGCAGTTGGCCGCTGCGGCAGCTGCGGCGGCGCCGACGTTCGGGCTGTCGGCGCTGGCCAGTGGTGGTTTCTACGCGGCGGCGCGCACGATTTTGACGCAAGTCCTGAAGTGGGCGGCGAAAGCGCTGCTGGACACGATCGTCGACGCGCTCAAACAGACAGCGATGAAGGCGATCCAGGCCATGGTCCAGGACCTGGCCCGGCAGTTCACCAACCAGCACTTCGGCGCCCAGGACGGCATCGACTTCGGCAGCGCCGCCGACAAGGGCGTGGAGGCCGGCAAGGAAGAAGCCAAGAGCCAGTACGAGAACGCCGGCTCCAACTACCTCGACAACCTCGGCTCCCAGGCCGGAGGCGCGGCCCGCAAGGGCGTCGAGAACAGCGGCAACAGCGACTCCGCCGGCGACGGCACCACCTCCGGCACGGACGGCGCCGACGGGACCACCA
This sequence comes from Streptomyces sp. XM4193, assembly GCF_023072595.1. Lineage (GTDB taxonomy): Bacteria > Actinomycetota > Actinomycetes > Streptomycetales > Streptomycetaceae > Streptomyces. The sequence continues at coordinate 1,479,591 of NZ_JALLGK010000001.1, read as the reverse complement.
CCTCCGGCGACGGCTCCGACGGTTCGAGCTCCACGGGCGGCGACGGCAGCACCGGATCGGACGGTTCGACGTCCACCGGCGGAGACGGGAGCACCAGTCCGTCGGGCAGCGGTACGCCCTCGGGGTCCGGCACACCCAGTGGTTCGGGTGCACCCAGCGGTTCGGGTACGCCCTCGGGGTCCGGTGCGCCCGCAGGGTCCGGTGCGCCCAGCTCCGGTACCGGCGACGGCAGTTCCAGTTCCACGTCTCCCGGCGGCGACGGCTCGGACGGCTCCGGCACACCCAGCGGCTCGGACGGCACACGCTCGGACGGCGGCGACGGCTCGGACGGCGGCAGCCACTACCCGCGCCCCACCGACACCAGCGACCAGTCCTACTCCGACAACCCCTTCGACGCTCCACGAGGCCAGGACTCCGACAACAGCACCACACCACCGCCGAGTTCGGACTCCACCCCCGACGGCGACTCGTCGACCCCCGCACGCGACGGCGACACCTCCACCCCGGACAGCCCACCCGCGCCGGACTCGACACCCGCGCCCGACGCCCCGTCCCCGGACACACCCGCGCCCGACGCACCCACGCCGTCTCCCGACGCGCCAAGGCCCACACCGGACACACCCGCGCCGGACAGCCCGGCCCAGGACGGCGACTCCCGCCCCGCGCCCGACACCACCCCCACACCCGACGCACCCCGTCCCGCACCGGACGCGGACGCGCCCCACCCATCGCCCACACCCGACGCCGACGCACCTCGCCCCACACCCGACGTCGACGCGCCCCGCCCATCGCCCACCCCGGACGCCGACGCGCCCCGTCCCACGCCCACATCCGACGTCGACTCGCCACGCCCGTCGCCCACGCCCGACGCCGACACGCCCCGCCCCACCCCGACGCCCGACGGGCCACGACCCGACACCTCCAGCACCCCCAACTCCCCTTCCTCCACACAGGATTCGGGACCCGCCACACCCCCGAGCCGGCCCGGCTCCGACACCGGCGACTCCGCCCCCGCCCCCTCCTCCACACCCCAGTCCACGAGCCCCGGCCCCGCCCCCAGCAGCGCCGACTCCCCCGCCCAGTCGCCCAGTCCCAGTTCTCCGACCGGTCACACCGGCGACGGCAACAGCGACAGCCAGCCCGGCGGGGCCCGCCCCACCGGCCCTTCCGCCGCTCCCCCGCCGAGCAGCACCACCGCACCACCGCCCACCGCCCAGCCCCAACAGCACGCGCCCGCACCGCAATCCCCCGCACCCGACGCCAACCAGCAGTCCGTCGACCTCCAGGGCTCCCAGGCCCCCGACGGCACCGCAGCACCCACCCAGCAGCCGCAGGGACAGCAGCCGCCGGCCGGTCAACAGCCGCCCCCTCAGCAGTCCCCCCAGCCCAGCGGGCCGCCGCCCACCGCGCCCCCGACCGCGCCGCCGCCCGGCGCCGTACCCCCGCCCACCACCGCGCCCCCGGCGTCCGCACCCCCGCAGACCACCACCCCGCCCGCGGCGAGCCAGCCTCCCGCCGGTCAGCAACAACCAACCCAGCAGCCCGCCCAGAACCAGCCCACCCAACCCACACGTCCCACCACTCCCCCGCCCACCACCGTGCCCCCGGCGAGCGCCCCGCCCGCCACCACGACCCCCGGCCCGGCCCCCGCCAACAGCAACACTCCACCTCCCACGGACAGCTCCACTCCGCCCAACAGCAACAACCCGGGCGCCGACAGCAACACCCCACTCAACAAGCCGAGTTCAGACGACACGACCACCACGCCCCCTTCCGACGCGCCCCACCCCAACACGGACACCACCCCAGGCCGCGACTCAACTCCAGACGCACACACGGCTCCTGATCGCGACTCAACTCCCGCTCAGGACAGGCCCACCACCGACGACTCCTCACGCCCCCACGACGACACCACCGCCAAACCCGACAGCGACGACACCAACAAGCCCCGCCCCGACGACTCCCACCCACGACCGGACGACACCACCAAACCCGACGGCGACGGTCCCGACCGCCCCCAGGACGACACCACCAGGCCCGACGGCGACGACACCAAGCCCCGCCCCGATCAGGACGCCGACGCCCCGGCCCCCGACCGGCCCCACGACGACTCCGACACCGACAAGCCCCAGAACAACGACAACAACGACACCCGGCCCGACACCGAAAGGCCGACCGACCCGACCGACGGGACTGACCGGACCGACCCGACCGACCGGACGAAGCCCGACACCGACGACACCCGCCCCACCGACCGGGACGACCACCAGGACCCCGACACCCGCCCCGAACAGGACGACACCGCCCCGGACAACGACGATCCGAAGCCCGACCACGACGACACCACACCCCCGGACAACGACGATCCGGACAACACCTCCGACCGCGACGCGGACCCCGACGGCGATCCCGACACCACCGACGGCGACCCAGACGGCGACACCGCTCCCGACGACGGAACCGCCCCACCTCCCGTCAACCCCGAACCTCTCGCGGATGCGACGGCCGATCCGCAGGAGGCCTCGCAGCACGAGCGGGCCACCGAGTGCCCGACGGACCCGGTCAACGCCGCCACCGGCCAGATGCTCATGGAGGAGACCGACCTCTCCCTCCCTGGCGTCCTCCCGCTGGTCATCCGTCGCAAGCACAAGACCGGTTACCGCTACGGCCAGTTCTACGGCCCGAGTTGGTCCTCCACCTTCGACGAACGCCTCGAACTCGACGCCCACGGCGGCGCCCAGTGGTCCCGCCACGACTCAGCCGTCTTCTGCTACCCCACCCTCCCCACCACCCCCGACGACAACGTCAACCCCCTCGAAGGCGACCTCTCCCACCTCGCCCTCACCACCGCGGAAGACGGCACACCCACCTACCGCATCACCGACCCCCGCACCGGCATCACCCGCCACTTCCCCCTCAACAACCACAACCCCCACCGCCTCTGGCTCACCCACCTCTCCGACCGCAACCACAACACGATCACCTTCCACCGCACCCCCGACGGTTCACCCACCGCCGTCACCCACACCGGCGGCTACCACGTCGACGTCGCCACCACCGCAGGCCGCATCTCCGCCCTCGCCGTACGCGACACCACCACCGGCGACGTCACCCCGGTCAAGTCGTACGCCTACGACACCACCGGCAACCTCACCCACATCACCAACTCCAGCGGCCTCCCCCTCGTCTACACCTACGACGACCAGAACCGCATCACCTCCTGGACCGACCGCAACAACGACACCTACCGCTACCTGTACGACCACGAGGGCCGCGTCTTCGAAACCGTCGGCCCCGACGGCGCCATGTCCAGCCGCTTCGAGTACGACATGGCCACCGGCGTCACCCTCTACACCGACGCCTGCGGCGCCACCACCACCTACCAGCACAACGAACTCCACCAGGTCATCGCGGAAACCGACCCACTCGGCAACACCACCCACTCCACCTGGACCCGCGACGACCGCCTCCTCACCCGCACCAACCCCCTCGGCCACACCACCCGTCTCGAGTGGGACGACCACCGCAACCTCACCGCCGTCCACCACCCCGACGGCTCGACTTCCCGCACCACGTACAACGATCTCCACCTCCCCACCGCCTCCACCACACCCGACGGCACCACGACCCACCTCGCGTACGACGACTGCGGCAACCTCACCACCGTCACCGGCCCTGACGGTGCTGTCACGGCCCTGACCTACGACCCCACCGGCGCCGTCACCACCGTCACCGACCCCGCCGGCGCGGTACAGCACTCCCGCAACAACCCCACCGGTCTCCCCACCCAACTCACCGACCCACTCGGCGCCTCCACACACCTCACGCGCGACGCATTCGGCCGCCCTCTCACCGCCACCGACCCCCTCGGCCACACCACCCACCTCAGCTGGACCCTCGAAGGCAAACTCGCCGCCCGCACCGCCCCCGACGGCACCACCGAGTCCTGGACCTACGACGGCGAAGGCAACCGCCTCACCCACACCGACCCAAACGGCGGCATCACCACCTTCGAATACACCCGCTTCGACCAGCTCGCCGCCCGCACCGAACCCGACGGCGCGCGCTACGACTTCACCTACGACCCCGAACTCCGCCTCACCGGCGTCCGCAACCCCCAAGGCCTGACCTGGGACTACCGCTACGACCCCGCCGGACGTCTCATCGCCGAGTCCGACTTCGACAACCGCACCAACACCTACGCCCACAACCCCCTGGGCCAACTCACCACCCGCACCACGCCACTCGGCGACCAGATCACCTTCACCTACGACACCCTCGGCCGTCCCACCGCCAAGAACGCCGCAGGCGAAACCACCGCCTACACCTACGACACCGCAGGCCACCTCACGCAGGCCACCTCACCCCACTCCACCCTCACGCGCGACTACGACACCCTCGGCCGCGTCCTCACCGAAACCGTCGACAACCGCACCACCCACTTCACCTACGACATCCTCGGCCGCCGCCTCTCCCGCACCACCCCCACCGGCGCTACCACCACCTACACCCACGACGCCGCCGGCAACCGCACCACCCTCACCACCGACGGCCACCAACTCACTTTCACCCACGACGAGTTGGGCCGAGAAACCACCCGCACCCTCGGCGCTACATCTGCCGGCACCGATCCCGTCACTCTCACCCACACCTGGGACCCCCTCGGCCGACTCACCGAACAATCCCTCAACGCAGGACAGTCACCTCTCCGCCACCGCGCCCACACCTATCGCGCCGACGGCTACCTCACCACCACCACCAACCATCTCACCGGCGAAACCACGACCTACGAACTCGACGCCATCGGCCGCCCGTTGACGGTCACCGCCGACAACTGGTCGGAGGCGTACGCCTACGACACCGCAGGCAACCAGACCCACGCAGACTGGCCCGACCGCACCCCCAACCGCGCCGCCCGCGGCAACCGCACCTACGTCGGCACCCGCATCCAATCCGCCGGACGCATCCGCTACACCCACGACGCCGCCGGCCGCACCACCGTCCGCCGCAAAACCCGCCTCTCCCACGCACCCCACATCTGGCGCTACACCTACAACGCCGAAGACCAACTCACCACCTGCACCACCCCCGACGGCACCCTGTGGACCTACACCTACGACCCCCTCGGTCGCCGCACCGCCAAACACCAATGGTCCCAAGACCGTTCAGCCGCCGTCGCCACCACCCACTTCACCTGGGACGGCACCCGCCTCGCCGAACAGACCGACACCACCACCGGCATCACCCTCACCTGGGACCACCAAGGCCACCGCCCCCTCACACAACTCGAACGCAAACCCCGCACCCAAGGCGAGTACGACTCCCGCTTCTTCGCCATCATCACCGACCTCGTCGGCACCCCCACCGAACTCGTCGACGAAACCGGCCACATCGCCGCCTACGCACGCACCACCCTCTGGGGCACCACCACCTGGAACCGCGACGCAACCGCCCACACACCCCTCCGCTTCCCCGGCCAATACGCCGACCCCGAAACTGGACTCCACTACAACCACCACCGCCACTACGACCCCGACACCGCCCGCTACACCACCCCCGACCCCCTCGGCCTCACCCCCGCCCCCAACCCACTCACCTACCCCCACAACCCCCACACCCACACCGACCCACTCGGCCTCGCACCCTGCGATGTAGATGCGCTAATCGACCGCATTGACGAGAATACCTATTTCCACTACACGGACGAAGCGGGCTACAACGCGATAACGGAAGGAGATCGAGCACGTTTTGCCGCCAACAACCAGGGGAAACTATTCTTCACTCAAGATATACTCAGCCCAGCCGAGGTTGAAATGTCGATCTTCCTGAGTAACCCACACTACCAAGGGAAGGGCGACTACTTGATAGCAGTTCAAATTCCCGAAGGTGCTAGCCTGAGACCAGGAGAACAACCGAACGAGTTCATCCATGCTGGAGGCCTGAAGGTTCCAGCATCAGGTATTCTATTCCACGGAAGAAATCCATTCAAATGACTTCCCCCAATTTCACCGCACTTGAGGCAGAGGCCCTACTAAGAGCGGCCGTCATATTCAAATTCGACGGAGGAGAATCAGCAGAAGTATTCTCCGGAAGCCCACACTTCGCTAACTCCCTGACAATCCTGCTGGAAAGTATTACTTCTCACTACGCGGTAGAGGGAAAATCCAGCAAGTCGAAGGCCTGGCGAGAAACATACCGACTTTCAGGGAACAGCGAAAGATTGGAATGGGTAGCTCACCAGGCCCCTACACACCCGAAGTGGGAATCGCTGACCGACGACGAGAAGCGATCATGGATAGACACCCTAGCCGCACCCTACTGGCTCGAGGACGAGGACTACGCGAGGATCTGTTGACAACTTCTCACTCAAACCGCTGCACGCAGATGGGCATCACTGAGAGAGACTTTCAGATCCATGGACCAGACCGTGAAACGTACGAGGAGTCTGAGCACGCACTACTAGGAATAATTGAAGGAGCGGAAATAAGCATTAATGGAGGACCATGGTTTCGACCAAGTAGCGGCAGGTAAACTTGAATGCAAGCAATGGCCACGGACTCGCACTGCGGGCGAGGTGCGGAGCACACATGAACCGGCAGTACCTGGCCCAGCTACTTTCAGAGGGTGACGAAGCGTGGACCTTCTCCCGCGAGGCCCTGCTCGCGGGAGCTCACTACGAAGTCTGGCCTGGAAATACACCCACGCAGCGGCTAATTTCCATCTATCAGCGGAGGGAACGCAGAAACCGAATCTCCAGTCAACCCTCCATCAGGTTTCACGGAGCCGTTGACGCACTCCGTCAGTACGAATACTCCGAGCTTGCCCTGGGATTCATCGACGATCGTGGACGCGGTGGTTCCTATTTCCAACTCTTCATGAGCCCTGAACGCACATCGATTATTGCAGTACTGGGGATAAAGGTAAGTGGGAATGCAGAGATGACTTGAAGGGCTGGTCGCGGGCAACATGATCTTGGAGCTTTTCTCATGTGGTGGGCCTGCGAGTCCGAGGCAGGCGAGGAAGTGATCTTTCCCCAACCTCAGTTTGAGCTGGTCAAGTGCAGGGTGAGGACTGTCTGGACGAGGCTGGTGATGCGTGTGGTGGAGCATCGGAGCTTGCGCAGAAGTCGCCAGGTCTACAGGGTGGCCATGACCTGCTCGACGAGAGCGCGGATTCTCGCGTGCGAGCGGTTGACGGCCTGTTGACCTGCGGACAACGTTTCCCATAATGCGGTCTCCTGCTACCTCTCTGTCTCTGCTCCCTCGTCCGCGAGGTCGCGGGCGGTTTCCCAGGCCGTGTGCAGGGAACGTCCTCGGGCATGGGCTTGAGGTGGAGCGGCAGGTGGGGCACTCCTTCGTGTGGTGCAGCCAGGCGGTGAGGTGGGTGAGGGCGAAGTTGAGGCGGGTGCGTTGGGCGGGAGTGAGGGTCACAACTCCTCCTGCGAGGTGGGGAGTTGGGGGTCGTGGGGTGTGCAGGTGGGGCAGGCGTGGAGGGTGCGGCCGGGGCCGGTGGCGGTGTGGATGTCGGCGAGTTCGACGGCGTTGGGGTCGCCGCAGCGGTCGCGGTGGGTGCAGAAGGGGGTAGGTGGGTACGAAGTCGCGTTGCTGCGTGGAGTGGTCAATCGAGTGGCCCTCCATACGTGCTCGGTGAGAGTGGCCAAGGTGCCCAGGAGTAAGCCTGCGGTGACGAAGCTGATACCGGCGAGTGCATAGGGCATCAGGCGGTCGCGGCCAGGCACAGGCCGCGAATCGGTATCGGGCCCGGGAGTCGAAGTCGTCGAGGGCCAACTCCAGTTCGCTCTGTCGTGTGACTGCTTGGCGTGATCGACGGGCAAGCGAGGGTGCAGGCGTCGCCGCCGAGCCTCGTCGACGAAACGGGCCATATCGCCTGGCACACCCGCACCACCCTCTGGGGCACCACCACCTGGAACCGCGACGCCACCGCCCACACCCCACTCCGCTTCCCCGGCCAATACGCCGACCCCGAAACCGGACTCCACTACAACCACCACCGCCACTACGACCCCGACACCGCCCGCTACACCACCCCCGACCCCCTCGGACTCACACCCGCCCCCAACCCACTCACCTACCCCCACAACCCCCACACCCACACCGACCCCCTCGGACTCGCACCCTGCCGGGGCACGTTGTATCGCAGTGACACTCGTGACCACGAGGAGATCTTTAGGATCGGGTTCGAGCCGCGTGGGGAAAACATGGATCTACCGGAACACGCCTCCGGGTGGTCGACTGACTCCGGGTACGTGGCAACAACCAAGTACGAAGATATCGCCATAGGTCGCCGCGGTAACGTTTATCATGTCGATGGCGTCGATGGAATCGATGTGAACGAATCCTGGCCACAGAACCCATTCTCCGCCGAAGAGGAAATTGCAATTCCTGGCACTATCCACCCAAGCCGGATAATTGGCGTAAGACTGCGCGACGGCACATGGATAGATAACCCCAACTACAAACCCTTGGATGAATAGTGGAGAAAGCTCGACTGACCGCCACGGATCAAAATGGCAATGATGAGATTATCGATATACACATTGTCGATTCAGGCCAGCCAAGAATTCAAGCAGTCAGAGGGGATGGAAGCGAAAGCACCTACCGGGGAGTTGATCTATTCGAATGCCTCAAAGAAATGCGACAATCTCTTGAGAGAGATGGTCTGCTGTTGTGCTGCCAAGGGGCACGTCCAATGATTTTTCCATCCGGAATGGGACGACAGATGTCTAACGGCCGACTAGCCTATCCATTGCGCCGCGACCCGCCTCTCACCGACTCAGACCTAGTAGATATTTTCGCCCCCGCGCACTATTCAGAAGTAGGAACAGTCGAGGATCAGCGCAGGGCAGTGATGGAGTTCTTTCGATCGACCAAGTAGCGAATGCGCCTAAGGTGAATACTCTCAACCGTACCGGCCGATGTCGCGACGGCTTTTATGGGCAAAATATATTCACTGCGACTGCACATCACGACCGACCGCAAAAGACACTGAGCACTTCTTCCATCTGACATATTTCGCCTCTCGAGACTTACTTGATGAATCAAGTAAGCACGCATGCCTGCGCAACGGGACGACGTACTCACGCACCTGCAATCTCGCCGATAGTGAGGAACCTACACACCGATCACCGTGAAGTTCGAACACGCAGATAACGCTATGACTTTGCGCAACGCTGGCTCTCACCGAACCGCTCTCTAAGGCGCCACGTATAGCAGACGTTTCTCCGTGGTGATGCGGCGTGAGGCGCCACGCTACCTCGCAAGAAAGTCAAACTCGACCGCCAAGCCATGGAACTGGACTGGACTGGACTGGACTGGACTGGACTGGACTGGACTGGACGATCAAACCCGATGGCACATACCGGCTCGCACTATAAAATTCCGGGGTGGTGAATGCTGGCGAATTCCAGCTGAAATTGAAGGCAGATCAACATGCTGCAAGCGCCAACACTGGAACAGTTCATGGAAGATCTGGGAGTTGAACCCACAGTTCTTCCGGACGGAGATTCAATCGAGCTTGATCTGCGCCACGTGACAGGCGAGGACATCCGCCTAAGGTATAGCCAATCCGGGTCGTCCGTCAGCATCTCCTGGAACAAGCACGGTCAGAGGATTTTGGGCATCTTTCGAGAGGGGGCGAGTAGGATTCTCTTGAGCAACGCTCGAGGAACATCGAATATCATCATCGAGTTCTCGCGTGCCGAAATGCACGGTAACATCACTATGGGTGTATACCCGACCGTTTCCATTACCGACGCACTGCTTTACAGCTAGACCATCGTCGCAGGACTGCAAAACGTTCGACTCCGCCATTCGGCGTACCACGGCGCCGAGATCGAACGAGGCATCTATAGCTGGATCAACGAGCGGAACAAGGGCTTTGCTCGGTGGACTCGACGGAAACATTCACAGGATGAAGGAAGAACACGCGAGGGCTGTCGACTCGGTGCGAGAGGCGATTGCTTCGCTCGGCTCCCTCTCGGTCGACCCCACGTCGGCCGAGAATATCGAGCAGCAGTACGCGGAAGAGGGATTCGAGATGACGGAGTGGCTTCGCTCATTCCTCGACTCGTATGAAGGCTTGACCATCCGTTACCCGTTCATGAACAGAGTCTGCTCGCTGTCCACGACGGTAGAAGCCTGCCTGGAGGCACCGCACGCGACTCCCAGAAGCATGCGTATCTACAGCAAGCGAATCGGCATTCCGGTCCTGCCGGTCGGCGCCGCCTTCGAGACGGAGGACAGTCTGCTCCTTGCGCGCAACGGCGATTTCTTGTTCGCCTCCGATGCCGGAATCCAGTGGTTCGCGCATGGTTTCGAGAGTTCGGCACGTGCCCTGGTGACAGGCGATTGGGACAGGACATTCCACTCGACCACATCTGCAACCGGGGAGACGCTGGCTCACCTTCTGAGGTGAGACCACTTGGCGGTTCGGCGAGCCGACGACACGACAACGGATCGACCTGACCGACCGGCGGCCCGGGTACGCCATCCACTCATACAGGACCACGAACATCCTTCACCGCAGCTGGCTCAAGAGTCTGGGCACGAGTCCGACCGCGCAGAACAAGTGCGCAGGAAAGGATCCGAGATGAGGGAAATTTCGGCGCGCATGCTCGCAGAGGAGCGACTGGAGTGCTTCAGAGATGCGCTGGATCGGCCAGATGGATTCCAGGTTCGTGAGGGCGCGAATTGGCTTGTCCGGCGCAACGGTGCAACCGTTTCTTGCTTTCGCATCAGCTCCGACAAGGCTCGAATTACAGCAGCAGAACGCTCGTGGCATTCACCTCAGCTCGACGTTCAAGGGTATGCATCCCCTGCCGCAGGCGGACTCCTTTTCAGTGCCGCAGGGAGTGTGACTTACGTCAATTCCGACGGTTCGATTCGATGGCAGTTTGATCACGCCCCCTGGGACGACTCCGCAATTGCCAAGGGCGCGTGTGCACTCACGCCCTCCGGCTCTCACGTACTTGCAACCCTTCGTGGACCGGACGACGAGGAGGGCCGTTACGCAGGCGACGTTTGCGCAGTGCTGGATTCAGAATCGGGCGATCTCGTAGGCCAAGAGATCATTCCAGTGTATTCCGGCATGTACTCGTTCAACCACTCACTGGAACACTCCAATCATGTCTTCCTCAACGCCGCTCATGGCCAGAACGACACCTATTCGCTCATCATCAATGCCCTCAGTGGTGATTTGAATATCACACAGGCGGGACAGGTTGGTGACCCGTTCACCGGTAACTGCCTCGATGGTTCTCATTTCCTAAAGATCGATGTGGGCGGAGATTGGCTCACACTTTGCGAACATCGCAGAGACGGCTCCTGCACGGAGAAAGCCGAAGCGAGGACATCGGATCTGATCGAATACCCGGATCATCAGTTCGTTGGAGAGCCAGGTTTTGTCGACCTGAATACGGTGCTCGCTGCGGTAGCCGAAGAGACCTGGTCGGCTGAGTCCGAGCACCTGCTCCTAGACGCCCAAACCTTGACCCCCTGGGCGAGAGTCTCCTACCCATCCGAAGTTTCCGCTCGCCCCCTTCCGCTGGGGGACGGATCTTGGCTGACAATCGAGAATAATTCCGTCCGGCGGTGGGCCACTGACGACTAACTGAAAGAGCCAGGCAAGGTGCCGAGGACATCAAGCCGTGACATCCGATTCAGAGGGCTTGGCGATACCTGCCCAAGCATCGGTGATGCAGGAGCCTCAACGAAGGACGGACCGGGGAATCAAGAGGCTCGAACGGATCGGGAGGGGGACACGTCTGATGCGCAATGCTCAGATGTGGAAAGCGTGGAGAATCAAAGCAGCAGTACCCGATTCCCTCCTGATCGAGTACGCGCAGGTCCTTTCCAGCAGGGCTGCCCCATGGGGGTAGTTGATGACAACAGGGGCGGGAATCAGTGGAACGGGTAGAGCTGGTGCGGATTATAGAAAGAATCATGAACGTGGAGGGCACTGAGGAGGAGCAGGATGCGCTGATCGAGCTGCTGGAAAGGAATGTTCCGCACACGCGAGTGCTGGGGTTGATCTTCTGTTCCGATCCAGAACTGTCCGCAGAAGAGATGGTGGATGCAGCGCTGAACTACAGGGCGTTCGAGCTGTAGGCACGGCCGAACTGAAGGAAGATTGAGCGCAACGGGGGGCGAATCCGGAGAGGAGCCGCTCGAGAGCCGTCAACGGCCAGCTCAGACACAGCCGTTCGTGTGCATGCGTGACGAGAACAACAGGCCGGCAGTGACGACCTCAGCACGCCTGTCAGCCCTGGACAGCGGAGCCCCGAAGGCCCCACGTCTTGACCGAGGACAAGTCCTGGCCGACATCATCGCCAGGTGGTGTTCACCCGGTCCTTGAGGGGAAAGCGCCCACAACGTGAGTGAATTCATCATGCCCGTGGGGGAAGAGGCGCACGTAACACTCCTCGATATCGCCGAGGAGATGGTGACGATCTTTCACATCTCCCGCGCGGAGGCGGTGGCCCGCATCAATCAGGCGTGGGGAACGCAGTCGTTCGACGAGGAGCCGACTCTGCTCGGCCACGAACTTCCGGAGCACTGGGCGTACGCCATCTACTACGTGGGGGACGTGCCGTACTGGGAAGCAGCAGCGGACAGGTCGCGGTGGCAGGTGAAGGAGCCACCGCCCCGCAACTCCCCTGCGTGGACCATCAGTCCGGACGCGTGATCTCGGGCCCCGCCCCGGGCGACGCCACCGGGCCACCCCGCAGGCACCCTCGCCCCGTCACCCACACCTGGAACCCCCTCGGCTGCGGCACCGACCACCTCCCGGCCACCGGCGAACACGCCATGCACCACCGCATCCACAAGAGTATTGGCCGGCCAGGCCAGTTCAGCGAACGCTGTGAGCAACCAGAGGGGAGTACCCGTGCGGGGTCACCTGGCGGAAACAGACTTGCGGGAGACGGGTGAGTTCAGCGTTCTCTCGAGCCCGGCATGGCCCTGAAACACCGGTCCCCGGCAGCGCGGTTCGGCTCGGTACTCCAGATCATCGACTGAACCCACGGCCAGGGCGGAATCGTCCTGGTGGGTACTGTCCTGAGCAGTCCGTACACGCGCAGCAGGGGTGAGCCGAGCCATGACGCCGCTGGAACATCTGACGAGGCTCTGCCCGCCGCCGTCCGCGTCAGCTGTGCCGGTTGTCGACTGGACGGGTGTTGAGGAGGCTGTCGGTTTCGAGCTTCCCGGGGACTACAAGGAGTTGGCGTCCCGGTACGGCCCCGGAGCGTTCGGCGGCTTCATTCGGATCTACCATCCGGCGGCGCCGACACCGTGGGTCGATCTCACCGGCCCTGTTCCCGCCACCGTCCGGGCACAGCTGCAACGAGACCAGCGGTCGAGCGCGTACCGCCCACCGCACGATGCGCAGCAGCTCTTCCCCGTCGGCGTCACCGACAACGGTGATCAACTCTTCTGGGTCACCGATCCCGAGGACCGGCCCGAGGCGTGGCGGGTGGCCGTCAACGAAGCACGCGGCCCTCGCCGGCACACCCACGACGGCAACCTCACGGACTTCCTCGCCGGCGCCCTGAGCGGCCGACTCGCCATCGCCCTGTTCCCGGGCGGTCTGCTCGACGGCGGAACCCCGTTCGTCCCGTCACCGTCTCCGGACAGCTCACCGTCTCCCGACAGCTCACCGTTCCCGGACAGCGGAGCACAGGCAGCCTCACTCCACGACCCCGAACCTCCCGTGCACACAAGCGATGTGCGCACATGGGCACGGGCGAACGGGTACGAGGTGCCCGACCGAGGACGAGTCCCGGCCGACATCATCACCAAGTGGCGCCAGGCCAACGAGTGACGGGAGCGCTCCGCCCGTCGGCCGCACACCGGTTCAGCGGGGACGTCTGAGGCTGGCCAGGTGTGCGCGGACTGTCTCGCCGAGTTCGGCGACGAGCTGGGCGAGGTTCGAACCGGGGCTCTGCGGGCCGACAGGGCCGGCAGGGCCCACAGAGCCCGAGGGGCTCGTGGCGCTCGCGGAGACCGGTGTGTCACCGGTGGCGTCGGGCATGGGCGGGGTGCAGGTCGGGCGGGGCAGGTGAGTCGTACGCGGTACGGCGGTGGGGGAACCTTCGTTCTCGGCAGCAGTCGGCCCCTCTGGTTGGTCCTTCATGGTTGCGACCTCCAGCTGATCTACGGCGGCCCGGTGACGGGACAGGGGAACGGTGCAGTCGGTGGCGGCATGGTCTCCGAACGCCCTGTACTTCTCGTCTGCCCGGATCGGGCTTTCGCATTCATTCGGCGGCCGGTGAACTCTTTCGTGGCGGATTTCGATGAATCCTCAACTGACCCAAACACCTAAGGCAGTTGGGCGCGTAAAATAAGGTACCCACTACATCCATTCGCTCACCCGGAGAGCTCGGGCGCCCCTAGTATCGGATCCGCTCCGGTGGCGCCGTGGAGGCTCTGAACTGCGCGAACGCCTCCTGAAAACACGGTGTCGAGAGGTGACGGGTGTCGGAAGAGTCAGAGGTCCTCACGCAGTTGAACCCGCTCCAGCGATTCGGTCAGGACGTCAGAAGAGTGAGGCTCGGGCGCAGCCTCACTCAGAAGCAGTTGGCAAAAGCGGCAAGTTATTCCGAGGCATATGTCAGTCGCGTCGAGGCGGGTTTGATGCTGCCGCGCCCGAGCGTTAAGTTCGCCAGAGGGTGTGATCTCGCCTTCGGCACCAACGGCCTCTTCGAGGAGCAGCTCCGCCGGATCGACGAGGGCGACCACCCCTCGTGGTTCGTCCCGTATCTCCACATGGAGAAGAAGGCGACGCACATGTCGCACTTCTCCGCGTCCCTCGTGACCGGCCTGGTGCAGACCGAGCAGTACGCGTGCGCGATCTTTCGGTCCTCCAACCCGCGTGACGAGGACGAGACCGTCAGGGTCAAGGCTGCGGCCCGTGTCCGCCGTCGCGAAGTCTTCGAGCGGGCCAACCCGCCCTCGCTGTGGATCGTGCTCCACGAAGCGAGTCTGCTCACCGTGGTGGGTGACAGAGCGACCATGCGGGGGCAGCTCACCCACCTGCTGGACGTCTCCCGCTCACCGCACATCGACATCCAGATTCTGCCGTTCTCGGCCGGTGTGCCCGCGCAGAACGCGATGCGGCCGTTCGCCCTGCTGGGCATGGCCGACGGCTCGTCCGTTCTGTACTCGGACGGGCCCCAGGGCGGGAGGCTCTACGACTGCGCGGAGACGGTCGCGCTCTACCGTGACTCCTACGACCGGTTGAGGGCCGATGCACTGGGAATCGTTGAATCGCGCGTCAGGTTGATGTCCGCACTGGAGGAGTATCGACAGTGAGCACTTGCCCGGGAACCAACACCATCGAGTGGACCAAGTCCTCGTACAGCGGCGGCGACGGCGGGGAATGCCTGGAGTTCAGCCGTGGTCTTGTCGCCCGCGGGGTCGTGCCCGTACGGGATTCCAAGCAGTGCGCGGGGCCCGTGCTGACGTTTCCGTGCGAGGGGTGGGGCGCCTTCGTCGACGCCGTGCGCGAGGAGTCGACCACGGCCTGAGCCGTACGTACGGGTCGAGGGCCCGCGACGGAGCAACTCCGTTGCGGGCCCTCGGTGTTGGCCGACGAGCGGCGGGGCCGTGCGGGGGCTACAGCACCAGGGACAGCAGCAGGACGAAGACGAGGCCGCAGACGGAGATGATCGTCTCCATCACCGACCAGGTCTTGATGGTCTGGCCGACGGTCATGCCGAAGTACTCCTTGACCATCCAGAAGCCCGCGTCGTTGACGTGGCTGAAGAAGAGCGAGCCGGCGCCGATGACCAGGACGAGCAGGGCGGTGTGGGTGGTGCTCATGTCGGCGGCGAGCGGGGCGACGAGGCCGGCGGCCGAGATGGTCGCGACGGTCGCGGAGCCGGTGGCCAGGCGGATGCCGACGGCGATGAGCCAGGCCAGGAGCAGCGCGGAGATGTTCCAGCTCTCGGCGAACTCCAGGATCATCTCGCCGACGCCGACGTCGATCAGGGTCTGCTTGAAGCCGCCGCCGGCGCCGACGATCAGCAGGATGCCGGCGATCGGCAGCAGCGACTTCTCGACGGTGGTGGCCAGGCGGTCCTTGGTGAAGCCGGCCGCGCGGCCGAGGGTGAAGAGGCCGACGATCACGGCCGCGAGCAGCGCCATGAGCGGTGAGCCGACGACGTCCATGACGCGCTGAACGGTGTTGTCGGGGTTGTCGATGACGACGTCGGTGAGCGCCTTGCCGAGCATGAGCACGACGGGCAGCAGCACCGTGGCCACCGTGGCGGCGAAGCTCGGACGGTGCTTGAGCTCCTCGGACGGCCGCTCGGGCACCAGTCCCTCGGGCGGGCTGACGTCGACCCAGCGGGCGGCGTACTTGGCGAAGACCGGGCCGGCGATCACCACGGTCGGCAGCGCGATGAGCACGCCGAGCGCGAGCGTGATTCCGAGGTCGGCGTCGACGGCGTCGATGGCGGCGAGCGGTCCGGGGTGCGGCGGTACGAGCCCGTGCATCACGGAGAGGCCGGCGAGCGCGGGGATGCCGATGCGCATCAGCGAGTGGCCGCCGCGTCGGGCGACGAGCAGGACGACGGGGATCAGCAGTACGACGCCGACCTCGAAGAAGAGCGGCAGTCCGATGACGCCCGCGATGAGCGCCATCGCCCAGGGCATCCGTTTGCCGTCCGCCCTGGCGAGGATGGTGTCGACGATCTGGTCGGCGCCGCCGGAGTCGGCGAGGAGTTTGCCGAGGATCGCGCCGAGTGCGATGAGCACGCCGACGCCGGCGACGGTGGAGCCCAGTCCGCTGGAGAAGCCCTCGATGGCCTTGTCCAGCGGGGCGCCGGCGAGCGCGCCGAGCACCAGGGAGCCGATGGTCAGTGCGAGGAAGGCGTGCAGCTTGCCTCGCGTGATGAGCAGGACGATGACGGCGATACCGGCCAGGACGGCGAGGCCCAACTGGGCGTTGCCCGCCGAGGTGATGATCTCGGGAGAGTCGGCCGCAAGTATCTCAACACTGAGATGGCGCACGGGAGTTCCTCACACGGGGATGGGGGCTGGGAGCGGGGTTGTACGGGTCGGCCGTACCCGGTTGCGGAGGTACGGGGCTCGCGGGCGGGTGGTGCGGGGCTCGGGGTCGTGAGTGGCGCGACGCGCTCCGGGGGTGGAGGAACGCGTACGGGCGCCGGGGGTGTACGGAGCCGGTGCGCGTGCGCGAGCCCCGGGGTACGGAGCCGGTGCGCGTACGTGAGCCGGGTGCGCGTGTGCGAGCCGGGTGCGTACGGGCACGAGGTGCGTACGGTCCCGCGTACGGGTGTCGGCCGGGGTCAGCCGGCGCGCGGGTGCGGGCCGAGAGCGGCGAGGGCGAGTGCGGTGACGCTGTCGGGGCCGGGGTTCACCGGTACGGCGGCGCCTCTCTCGTCCTCCTGGAGCGGTTCGAGGGTGGCGAGTTGCGAGTCGAGCAGGTTCAGCGGCATGAAGTGCCCCTGACGGTTGGCGAGTCGGTCGGCGATGAGCGCGCGGTCGCCGGTGAGGTGGAGGAAGAAGAGTTCCGGGGCGGCGGCGCGGAGCCGGTCGCGGTAGCTGCGCTTGAGCGCCGAGCAGCTGACGACGCCGCCGCGTCCGGCGCGGCTGCGCGCCCAGGCGCCGATGGCGTCGAGCCACGGCCACCGGTCGGCGTCCTCCAGCGGTACGCCCTGGCTCATCTTGTCGATGTTGGCCGGGGAGTGGAAGTCGTCGGCCTCGGCGTACGGGACGTGGAGGCGTTCGGCGAGCAGTTCGCCGACGGTGGTCTTACCGGTGCCGGAGACACCCATGACGACCACCACCGGCGGCCCGTGCGTGCCGGGGTCGGCGTGCGGGGGCGGGCCGGTGCCGTCCCCGTCCTCGGGTGGCTCGGCTGCTGACGCGCGCATCGGTACCTCGCTGTCCTCTGCTGTCCTGCTGTACTGCCGGTGTCCTGCTGTCCTGCCGGCCGCTTGTCCGTCCTGCCGCCGTACCACCGGCTGCGGGCGGTCCGCGCGACCTCGATGCCGCGCACACTCAACCCGATACGTCACACGTATTCAATATCTCGACTCGAAATCGTCATACTTATTTTGGGCTCCCTCTCACCCCGTAGGCTGACGAGGTGACCACCAAGGACGCCGAGGAGACCACCGGCCACGCCCTAGAAAGCCGCTCCGACCAGGGCCGCGAGCCGCAGCTGCCGCCGGAGCGGGGCGGGGCGCGGCAGGGGCTGCACGCCCGGCTGCTGGCGCAGCTCGGTCCCGCGATCACCGCCGGGGAGTACCCCACCGGTTCGGTGCTGCGGGCGGACGAGTTGGCCGAGCGGTACGAGGTCTCGCGCACGGTCGTCCGCGAGGCCGTGCGCGTTCTGGAGTCGATGCGGCTGGTGGAGTCGCGGCGGCGGGTGGGGGCGACCGTGCGGCCCATCGAGGAGTGGAACGTCTACGACCCGCAGGTGATCACCTGGCGGCTGGCGGGTTCGGACCGGGCGAGGCAGCTGCGTTCGCTGACGGTGCTGCGGTCCGCGGTGGAGCCGGTCGCGGCGCGGCTGGCCGCCGAGCTGGCCACAGCGGAGCAGTGCGCCGAGCTGACCGAGCACGCGCTCGGCATGGTCGCGACCTCGCGCGGCCAGCAGTTGGACGCGTATCTGGTGCACGACGTGGCGTTCCACCGGGTGATACTGCGCGCCTCGGGGAACGAGATGTTCGCCCAGCTCGGCGATGTGGTCGCGGCGGTGCTGACCGGACGCACCCAGCACCAGGTGATGTTCGTGGACCCCGATCCGGCAGCGGTGACCCTGCACGTACAGGTCGCCGAGGCGGTGCGGGCGCGGGACGCGGCGCGGGCGGAGGAGCTGACGCGGGAGATCGCGGTCGGCGCGCTCGCGGAGCTGGACATTCTGACGCCGGAGGAGTGAGGGCGCGGTTCGCAGGCGTCCTCGAAACAGCCCTGCCCGGCCCCGGTTCACCGCGGGGCCCTGGCACCCGCCGCGTCAACTCTCAGACGCCGAACCAGACTTCGGCCAGCTCCTCGAAGCTCCTCGCCCCGCCCGGCGGCAACTCCCGCATGAACCAGGGCAGATGGCACTGGGCATGGAGCAGCGTGTACGCCATCAGCACTTTCGGCAGCTCGGCGAGCTCGCCGTCCGGCCAGCCGTACGCGGTCAACAGGCGCCGGAGCAGCGCGGGTCGGCCGCGGGTGAGGAAGATCCCGACGGCGACGAGGTCGTACTCCGGCGCACCGCGCATCGCCGGCTCGAAGTCCAGGAGGCCGGTCGCCGTCCAGCCTTCAGCGGTCTCCTCCACGCGCACATGTGCCGGCATGAACTCCGTGTGCAGCAGGGCGGGTTGAGCGGGTTCGGGGAGAACCACCGAGTCGAGGAAGTCCGGGATGCGGCTCAGCCACTCCTCGTCCACACCCAGCGCGCGCTGCCGGTCCACGCACGCGGACTGCTGCTGCTTGAGGAACAACTGCCAGTCCTCCGGGCCCAGTTCGGCCGGTGGAGGTACGCGGTGGAGGTCGGCGAGGGTGCGGCCGAGCTGGTCGAGGAGGTCGAGCCGACCCTGTTCGGGGACGTGCGGCCAGGCGTCCTCCAGGCTCTCGCCGTAGAGCCGTTCCATGAGGAGGTAGCCCCAGCCCTGGGAGTACCCGGTGTCGAGGACTCCGGGGGTGAGCAGCGGGAGTCTGCCGTGCAGCGCGCGCAACGCGGCGCTCTCCACGGCGAGTTCGTCGGCGTGAACCTGGGGATAGAGCTTCAGCACCAGATGCCGGCCGAGGGCGTAGACCGGGAGCGAGCCCTGCGGAAAGCGGGCGATCCGCTCGGTGGGCAGACCCAGGTGTTCGCAGAGGTGGGCGACTGCCGTGTACAGCTCCTCCGCTCCGACAGCCTCGTACTGTTCCACGGTCGCGGCCGTCGGCAGGTCGGTCATCCGGGCAGCGAACCAGGGTGGCGGAAGGTGCCGCAACGGGTTTTCCGGCGGCGAGGCAGCACCGAACAGACCGCAAAGAACTCTTTGCAAAGAAACCTTTGCGGTCTTAGGCTGCCTCCCGTGACAGAAACCTCCGCACGTGCCGAGCACACCGCGCCCGCGGACCCCGGACGGGCCGGGCCCGCTGCGCGTTCCTCCTTCCACCCCGACGCCAAGGCGATGCGCGCGCTCGCGCACCCCGTACGGATGCGGCTCACCGGCCTGCTGCGCCGGTACGGGCCCTCCACCGCCACACGTCTCGCCGAGCGGCTGTCGATCAACTCGGGCGCGGCCAGCTACCACCTGCGCCAACTCGCCGCGCACGGCTACGTCGAGGAGGACACCGAGCGCGGCAACGCGCGCGAACGCTGGTGGCGCGCGCTGCACGAGGAGACCCATCTGGACACCTCGGACCTGGTCGAGCAGGACCCCGCCGCCGTCAACGCGGTGCTCCACTCCGTGGTCGCCGGGCACACCCTCCACCTTCAGCAGATGCTGAACAACTACGAGACGCTGCCACGGGAGTGGCGCAAGGCGTCCGACATGAGCGACTGGGCGCTGCGGCTCACCCCCGAGGAAGCGGTACGGCTGCGCGCGGAGCTGCACGAGGTCGTCGCGCGCTACCGGCAGCCTCCGCCCGGCAGGGAGTCGGGCGGGACCCAGGACGACGGGACGCAGGACGGCGAGACGTCGCACGGCGAGGGGTCGCACGGCGAGGGACCGTCCGGAGCGGGAGCGACACCGGTCGCGGCGACGGGCGCCGAGCATGTGTCCGTCGCCATCCAGATCCTCCCCGAGCCGGAACAGCCGGAGCGTCCCGAACAGCCCGAGCGTCCCGAACAGCCCGAGCAGCCCCGCGCGGAGCACGCCGAACGCCCCGCCGGCTCCGTACGCACCGAGACCGCCGCGAGCGCCGCACCCGACGAGAGCTCCGTGCGGGGCACTCGCCCGGAGAGCGGGGCGTCATGACGGCGGGCACGGAGGAACGCCGAAGTCTCCGTCCGCTGGCGGGAGTTCTGGCGGCGATGTCGGTGGCGATCACCGGTACGCGGATCTCCACGATCGCGCTGCCCTGGTTCGTTCTGGTCACCACCGGCAGTGCGACGCAGACCGGCCTGGTGGCGTTCTGCGAGATGGCGCCGTACGTGCTGGTCAAGATGTTCTCCGGCCCGCTCGTCGACCGCGTCGGGCCGCGGCTGATCTCCTGGACGACGGACCTGGTCAGCGCGTTGGCGGTCGCGTTGGTCCCGCTGCTGCACGCGTTCGATCTGCTGCCGTTCTGGGGCCTGTTGGCGCTGGTCGCGGTGATCGGTTCGGCGCGCGGCCCGGGCGATCTGGCCAAGGAGATCATGATCCCCGAGGCCGCCGACCGCAGCCGGGTGCCGCTGGAGCGGGCCACCGGCTTGTCCGGGACGACCGAACGGCTGGCCTCCACCATCGGCCCCGCCGCGGGTGGCGCGCTGGTCGCACTGCTCGGGCCGATGACCGGCCTCGCGGTCAACGCGGGCTGTTTCGCCCTGGGTTCGCTGCTGATCTGGTTGCTGCTGCCGCGCGGGATGGGCCAACCGATCCGGCCGGAGTCGACCGGGGAGGAGCCGGAGCCCGGCTACTGGCAACGGTTCAGGGAGGGCTTCGCCTTCCTGCGCGGGGAGCGGCTGCTGCTGGCGATCATCCTGGTCGTCGGCGTCACCAACCTGCTGGACGCGGCGTTCGCCACCGTGCTGCTCCCGGTGTGGGCCAAGGAGTCGGACAACGGGGCGGCCGTCCTGGGCCTGCTGGTCAGCACGATGGGCGGTGCCGCGGTGCTCGGCAGTCTCATCGCCGCAGCGATCGCCCACCGGATGCGTCGAAGGCCCGTCTTCTTCCTCGGCTTCCTGCTCGTGGGCGCACCGCGCTTCCTGGTTCTCGCCATGGACGTGCCGCTGGTGACGATGCTCGCCGTGTTCGCGATCGCGGGCTTCGGCTCCGGTTTCCTCAACCCCATCCTCGGCGCCATCGCCTTCGAGCGCGTACCGCGTCGACTGCTGGGCCGGGTCAACGCGTTGGGCGACTCGGTCGCCTGGGCCGGCATCCCGTTCGGCGGGCTGCTGGCGGGCGCGGCCATCAGCACGATCGGCCTCTCCCCCGCACTCGTCGTCGCGGGCACGCTCTACTTCCTGACCACCAACCTCGGCGGGCTGCGGCCCGAATGGCGCGAGATGGACAGGCTGCGGGGCAAGGGCCGGGCGCCCGACCCGCCGCCGGGTCTCGTGCCGGACCCGAACCCGGGCCCGGCACCGGGGCCCGTACCCGTCCAGGAACACAGCCGCGCGCCGAGCGCCGGCCGCGACGACCGCGAGCCCGGCACCCGGGAGTTCGGCGGCCGGGAGTGAACCGCTCGGGGCGTGCGCGCCGGAGGTGAACGCAACGGCCCGGGCGGGCGGCGGGGCCGGGCGCCATGCGGTACGGCCCCGTCACCCGCCCCGCCCCCGCGGCACCCGGACGGGGCGCCCGGACGCGGCACCGGGACGGGACGGGCGACGGGGCGCCCGGACGCGGCACTTCGCCGCGGCGTCGGCTAGAGCGCCTCGGGCTACCCGTCGCCGCCCGGCCAGCTCTCGAACCACCGGCGGTCCGCCTCCAGTTGGGCGGCGAGCGAGACGAGCAGCGGCTCGGAGTCGGCCGGTCCCAGCAGCTGCGCGCCGAGCGGGAGCCCCTCGGGCGTACGCCCCGCGGGCACGTTCACGCCGGGCCAGCCGAGCACGTTCCAGGGCCAGGCGTACGGGCAGTACGCGATCATCCGCCGGTCGGTCTGCCAGCCGCCTAGGCCGGTGAGCGCGCCGATGCGGGGCGGCGGGGTCGCGGTCGTCGGCGTGAGGACGACGTCGTACCGGCGGAAGATCCGCCCCACGCGGCGTCGCAGCGGCGCCTCCGCCGCGCGGGCCAGCCGCAGCACCGGACCGCCGAGCAGTCCGCCGGTGCGGACGGCGCCGCGGGTGCGCGGGTCGAGCAGCGCGGGGTCGGGAGCTCTGCCCGCCCAGTCGCGGACACCGGCGGTCGCGCGCGGTACGAAGGTGACTCCGATCGGCCCGTACGCGGGTTCCGCCTCCTCGACCTCGTGGCCGAGGGCGGCCAGCCGCTCGGCGAGCGCGTTCAGTGCCGAGCGCACAACGGGCTCCAGCCGCTTGGGAGTTGCGGTGAACGCCGTGCGGGTGGAGAGCGCGATGCGCAGCCGGCCGGGGTCCCGGTGGGCGGCGGGCAGGATCTCGACGGGCGTCGGCCGGTGCAGATCGCCGGGGGCGCTTCCGGCGGCGGCGTCGAGCAGCAGGGCCGCGTCGGCGACCGTACGGGCGAGCGGGCCGTGGCAGGTGATGCCGTTGAACGCCTCGGGGTCGGGCCAGGTGGAGATGCGCCCCCGCTGTGGCTTGATCCCCACCAACTGCGTCCAGGCGGCCGGGATGCGCACCGATCCGGCGCCGTCGGAGCCGAGCGCCGCCGGCACCAGGCCCGCGGCGACCGCAGCCGCCGAACCGCCGGAGGATCCGCCGGGGGTGTGGTCCAGGTTCCAGGGGTTGCGGGTGTCGCCGAACGCCGGGCCCTCGGTGACCGGCCACTGGCCCAGCTCGGGGCTGTTGGTCTTGCCGACGATCACCGCGCCCGCCGCACGCAGCCGCCGTACGGACTCGGCGTCCTCGCGCTTGGCCGGAAACGGCCCTTCGCAGCCGAAGGCGGTGGGCTCACCCGCGAGATCGGTGTCGTCCTTGACCGCCACCGGAACGCCGAGCAGCGGCAGCCGCTCGCCCGCCGCCAGACGGCGATCGGCCTCGTCGGCCTCGGCGAGCGCCCGCTCCGCGGTGACGAGCCGGAACGCGTTCAACTCGCCGCTGGTGGCGGCGATCGCGTCCAGGCTGCGGGTGACCAGCTCCCGCGACCCCGCCTCGCCGGCGGCCAGCATCCGGGCCTGCTCGACCAGTCCCGGCAGCGGTCGCGCCCGGTGCGCCGAGCGCCCGCCCCCGGGGCCGCGCACCCGGCCGCCGTCCGGTCCGCGCGACGCGTCCCGCCGGTCGCCGCCGGCTTGCCCGCGCCCCGCGCCGTGCCCCGCGCCGTGTACTGCGCCGCGTTCAGCGCCGTGCTCTGCGCCGTGCCCTGCGCCGTGTGCCGCGTCCGGTGCGGACGAAGAGTCCCGCGTCATCACCCACCGCCTCTCCCCGCCCCGTCCGGAGCTTCTTACTGACTAGTAGGTCAACGAGCCCACCGTACGAGTCCGGGGGCCCGGCGTCATCCGGGTGTGCGTCACAGGCGAGGCCCGTCGCCGGGACACGGTTCGACGGTCCGGGCTGCCGCCGAAAGTCGCCGACCGGGACGCGCGACGCACAACTCGGGTGCGCGTGAATGGAGTTGGGGCACACCCTCGGCCGTCCGACGGCGGTTCCGCGCCAGAAGGCGGTCACGACTGCGTATCGCCGCCGGAATTCGGGGAACTGTTCCTCTCGGGGCGCCGTCTGCCACACAACAGGCACGAACAGGTGAATCACCAGGGGGTTTCGGGCAATGAGGGCTGATACCAGGGCACTTCGCGCACTGTGCGGCGCGGTCGCCGTCGCCGCGCTCTCCCTGACCGTCGGGTGCGACGAGATACACATCGAGACCGACGCCAACGGGCAGAGCACCAGCGGCGCTTCGGCCGGCTCCTCGGGCGGCGGCGCGACCGGCGGCAACTCCGGCGGCGCCGACAACACCGACAGCGGCGGCGCGGACGGCAAGGACGCCGGCACCGACGACCGGAAGCCCGCCGGCGACCCGAAACCCAAGCCGGAGCCGAAGCCGGACGACCCCAACGCGGGCCTGCCCACACCGCTGTTGAAGGACGGCAGCGAGGGCAAGCAGGTGCGCGAGGCACAGGCCCGCCTCCAGCAGCTCGCCCTCTTCGAGCGCAACCCCTCCGGCTACTACGGCACCATGACCACCGCCTCCGTCAAGGCGCTCCAGAAGAAGGCGGGCCTGGCGCAGAGCGGTACGACCGACGCCGGGACCTGGGCGGCGCTGCGCAAGCAGACCAAGGCCCCCAGCGCCGCGCAGCTCAACCCCCAGACCAGCTATCCGCTCGCCGACCCGGACAAGCGCTGCACCTCCGGCCGGGTGCTGTGCATCAGCAAGGAGAGCCGCACCCTGGCCTGGATGGTCGACGGCGAGGTGCGGGCCGCGATGGACGTGCGCTTCGGCTCGCAGTACACGCCGACCAGGGAAGGCACCTTCAAGGTCGACTTCAAGAGCCGCGACCACCATTCGACCCTCTACGACACCCCGATGCCGTACGCGATGTTCTTCAGCGGCGGCCAAGCGGTGCACTACTCCGACGACTTCGCCGCTGCCGGCTACTCCGGCGCGTCCCACGGCTGCGTGAACGTGCGGGAGAAGAAGAAGATCGCCCAGGTCTTCTCCCAGGTGAAGGCCGGCGACAAGGTCATCGTCTACAGCTGACCCCGTACCGCCCCTCCCGCCCCCTGCCCGTGCGTCCGGCGCGCGGCGGGGCGGCCCGTAAGAACATCGGCCGGGCGGCCCGTACGGACATCGTTCCGGACAGAGCGGGCAAACGGAGCGGGCAAGGGGCGCAGGGATCTCAACCGGCCGCCCCTCGGGCGGAGTTGGACCACGAACCGCGCACGAAGAGGTCGGGCCCGCCCGGCTCGGCGCGACGGAGCTGCCGGATCGGTGGCGCGACGAAGCCCGTACGGGCTCGGGGCGGGGCTGCGCGGAGAGCCGGCAGAGCGCGTCAACCGGCGCTGAACTGCGGCGATGTGCGGGCGAAGCGCGGCGGAGAGCGCACGGATCGAGCCGCGTGGAAGAGGTGGAGAGAAGGGGCGCGGGCGGAATCGGGGGAACATATCCCGCCCGCGCCATCGCGCGGACCCGTAGGTACGGGGGGAACCTCGGGTGGCGCGCTCGCCGATGACCAGTCGGCTCACTCCATACTGCGCCATGAACCCGGAAAGTGTCACACTCTCGCGATTACCGACTCTCGCGATTTCCGCTCGCACGACGAACGGGCCGCGGTGCTTCGCGACTCGTGGCCGGTACGGCCGACGGCGCGCGGTTCCCCGTACGGGCCCGGCTCATCGGGACGGTCGACGGGGTGAAGACTTGCCGACACCTGTTCACACAGGTGCCGTACGCACGTCAGGCGTCGCCACCACCGTCCTCCGCCGGGTCCGTGCCCGGGTCGGTGCCCGCGCTCGACGCCCCGTCTCCGTTTCCGCCCGTACCGCTGCCGCCGCCCGAACCGCCGGTCGTGCCGCCGCTGCTCGTACCGCCTCCGGTGCCTCCACCGGTGGTGCCTCCGGTCGCGCCGCCACCTCCCGAGCCGCCCGCGTCGCCACCCGGGCCGCCCGCGCCTCCTGCGCCGCCGCCCGAGCCGTCGCCGGGCTCGCCCGGTGTCGTCGGAGTGCCGGGCCCGTCCGGCTGCTCGGGAATGCCGATGCCGCCGTTGCCGCTGTCACCGCCCTCGGTGCCACCGCCGCCACCGCCGACGTCGCCGTACTCCTCGCAGTAGCTCTCGACCTGCTCCGGGCCGCCGGCGACCTGCTCCAGCTCCCAGCGCTTGCGGTGCTCGATCCTGTCGCCCTCGTACGCCTTGCAGAGCGCGACGACCACCGTGGGGTCGGGGGCACCGGGCTTGGTACTGGGCGGTGTGGGCGGCCAGTTGTCGGGCTCGGGCGACTGACTGCCGCCGTCCGGATCGGGCCGGTGCGGCCAGGTGCTCGGGCTGTCCTCGGCGGGCGGGCCGCTCTGCGAGGGGGTGCCGCCGCCCTGGTGGTCGCCGTTGCCGCGAAGGGCGCCGGCGATGTCCCGGTGGCTGCCGCCGACCCGCTCGCCGTCGCCGCGCTCCGAGGGCGAACCCCAGCCGGGCAGCCGCTCGTTGGGACGGTCGGAGCTGCCGCCGCTGGAGTTGTCGAGATAGGGGCTCTCGCTCTCCAGCGGTTCGACCGCGGGGGGTCTGCCGCCGGAGGCGCCGGGGTCCTCGCCGCCGCCGCCGAAGGGGGCGGGCAGTACGCCGTTGCTGGCGGCCACCGCGACGCCGCCGAGCGCGAAGCCCGCGATGGTCATCGCGAAGCCGACGTGCAGCGGCGTACCCGAGACCCGGGTCATGTACCTGCCACGTCTGGAGCGCGCACCCGCCCGTCCGCCCCGACAGTCGCGAGCCCGCGCGGTACGCGCGGTGCGGAACGCGGCGAGCGCCTCGGCCTCACCGGGCAGCTCTCCCGAGCGCTCGGCGGAACGATGGCTCTCGGCCAGCCCGTCCAGCACGCCGGCCAGCTCCTGGGCAGTCGGAGAAGGGCAGGAGGAAGCGCCGTCGGCAGCGGAGCCGCGCAGCAAATTCTCCGCGGCCTCGTCGTCCAACCAACCGAATCGATCCTCAGCCCTCACGTACCCCTCAGCGTCCGCGCGGGCCTTGGCGTCACACCGAGGGCCTGGTTCCAGCGCTGATCTGGAATTGTTCCGTCCATCGCCGCGGGCTCCCCGTCGCCCTCCAACAGCTCGGCCAGCCTGCGCAGTCCGCGGTGGGCGGCGGTGCGCACCGCACCGGGCCGCTTGCCGAGAACCTCGGCCGCGCTCTTGGCGTCGAGCCCCACCACCACGCGCAGCACCACGGCCTCGGCCTGGTCCCTGGGCAACCGGGAGATGAGCTCCATCGTGCGGCCGGTGCCCAGCGCCTCCAGTGCCTCGTCGGCGGTGTCGGCGCCGTCGGGCATCGTGGTCAGTTCGCTCTCGTCACCGCCGCTGACCGGTCGCCGACCGCGGGCCCGGAGGTGGTCCAGCGCGCGGTTGCGGGCGATCCGCGCCGCCCAGCCGCGGAACCGGTCGGCGTCGCCGGAGAAACGGTGGAGGTCGCGGGCGATCTGGAACCACGCCTCGGAGGCCACGTCCTCCGCGTCGGCGTCCTGGACCAGCGTCCTGACATACCCGAGCAGCCGCGGGTGCACAGCGCGATATACGCCCCGGAAGGCGGCTTCGTCGCCCTCCTGCGCCGCGCGTACGGCGGCGGTCAGTTCCGCGTCGTCCCCCTGCACGGTTCCTGCCCTGGGTGTGAGGTCCTGTCGGTCCCCGGGCTCCGCTGCCCGGCGCCTAGTTCAAGCTTCGACAATCTATCGATGCGTCCAGCACGGTACGGCCTGTGAGGCCCCTTCGTCCATGCTCTCCGACCGGGGATGTACTTGCAGATGTACGTGCAGGTGTGCTTACGCTGGCGAGGGTAGCTACCGAGTAACACATTGTGGAGCCCTGGCGCAGTAGGAAGTACGGGCCTGCCTGCGCAGCCCGTACTCGACGACGGCCGGGGTCTCTCCTGTGGGGGGTGGCGACCTCGGCCGTCTTCACGTCCCGCTCCGGGCGCCCCCGCCGTACGCCCCGCGCGCCCTCGCCGCCGCACACCGGCCGTGCCGCCGCCGGCCGCCGGGCACCCCAACCGCAGCCGCCCACCTGGGACTTCAGCCCCGGCCGCGGTCCACCTCGTCGGCGAGCTCACGGAACTCCCGCCAGGACGCCTTCGGTTCGCGCGGATCCCACACCTTCTGCGCCAGCGCCGCCAGCGGCATCCTGATCCCCGCCGCGACCTCCTGCGCCGACTGCGCGTCCGCGAGGTCGCACCAGACCGCCAGCCGCGCGCCCGGCACCCGGGAGGGCGTCGTGCTTCCCGCCGGCTCGGCGCGGGAGCCTCGCAGCACGGCCGGGGTCCACTCGCGGTAAATACGCTCGCCGGTCGGATAGGTGAACTGCTGCGGCTCACCGAGAACGTAGTAGAGGTACTCATCATTGAGGTTGATCAACTTCCAGCCCTCCGCCAGGTACTCCCCCGGTGGCCGGGCGCCGATCTCCTTGCCCGTCCAGTAGGTGACCTCCCGGCGCTTGGAGGGGCGCACCTCCCCGCCGGCGTGCATCCCGTCGTTCCACACCTGCGGCGTGTACCCGAGCTTGCGCACCGTCTTCGCCCGGTCGTTGAGCCAGGCCGTCGCCAGATCCCGGACGGTCGCCCTCTCGCCGAACCTGCGCTGCGCGATGCGGTGCAGCCGCGGATGGTTGGCCTCCGGGTCCTCGGCGGTCAGCGGGCGGTACTCGTCGCCGCCCAGATGCCAGTACGCGCCCGGGAAGAGCTCGGCGTACTCCTCCAGCAGCTCGTCGACGAGCCTGCCCGCCGCCGGTTTTCCGATGTCGATCGCGCCCTCCACCAGCTCACCCGAGCCGTTGCGCAGGGCGAGTTCGGGATGCTCGGCCAGGAGCGCGCCGAGGTGGCCGGGCGAGTCGATCTCCGGCACGACCGTGATGTGCAGCGACCGCGCCAGCCGCACCAGTTCCCGCACCTGGTTCTTGGTGAGGTGCTGCTCCGAGACGCTCCCGGGACTGGTCTCGCTCTCGATGCGGAAGCCCTGGTCGTCGGAGAAGTGCAGCTGGAGCTGGTTGAGTTTGAGATCGCCCATCTCGCGCAGGCGGTCGGCGAGCCAGTCCGCGGAGAAGTGCTTGCGAGCGGTGTCGACCATCAGGCCGCGCTGGGGGCGGTCCGGCCGGTCCCGCACCGTGCCCTCGGGCATCGCATCGCGCTCGCGCAGCGACTGGACCAGAGTGCGGGTGCCGTAGAAGACGCCGGCGTCGGCGCTGCCGGATATCCGCACTCGACCGTCGGCGGTGGTGAGCTCGTACGCCTCCCGGCCGCCGGCCACGTCGGAGTCGAGGGCGAGTTCCACATCGCCCGCACCCGCCCCCGAGTCCGCGTAGTCGACGCGCAGCTCGCGGGCGAGCCTGCGCGCCTCGTCCTCGACCGCACTGCCGGACTCCGCGACGACCCGGGTGTCCGGGCCGGGCTTCCATCCCGGGCCCCGGGCGGCCTCCCAGTCGCGCACGGCCGGGATCACCCGCGGCCGTGCGCCCGGCGGATGGGTGGCGGCGTCCCGCGGGCCGTCGGCGGACTCCCCACCGGTCTCTTCCCCGGTCGATCCGCCCTCGCCGCTGCCGCTCCGATCACCCTCGCCGCCGGTGCAGCCGAGCTGGGTGGCGGTGACGGCCGCCGCACTCGCGACGGTGACGGCTATCACGCCCAGAGCTGCCCTCTTGCCCCTCGTGGAACCCATAGAGTCACGCTAAGCCCGGTATGACGGCTCGGCCCGGTGTGGGGTGATAGGTCTTCGCCCGCACCGACCGCGCGTCCGCCCGGGCGGCCCGCCGGACCAGCGGGCCGCGCGCACCGGTCCCGGCGCCACCACGGGCCGCGTCAACCCGGGAATCGTCTGCGACCCGTACGAGTGAACAGCCCGGCGCTGCGGGCCAATTCGGACCCTCGCGCCGCTACCGTGACCGGCGCTCCCCGACCCAGGGCGTCCCCTCGCCCCGGTTCGCACACCGGTCCCCTGTCCCACGCACCCGTCCCACGCCAGTAGGAGTCCATGCTCCCGTCCCAGCGAGGCACCCCGCCCAGGCCCCTCGACCGGCTCAACCGCGCCACCGAGCAGGCGGCCCGCACCGAGCTGCTGCGCTGCTGCGGCAGCAGGCGCTGGGCGTCGCGCCTGGCCGCCCACCGGCCGTACCCGGACACCCAGTCGCTGCTCGCCGCGGCCGACGAGGCGAGCTACGACCTGTCCGCCGAGGACATCGGCGAGGCGCTGGCCGGCGAGGCGGCCAACGGAGGCCCCGAGCACCTGCTCGCCCCGACCGACCGGCCCGGCGTCCTCGCGGCGCACACCGCGCTGCGCGCCGCGCTGGCGAAGTACGAGAGCGAGTTCGGCCACGCCTTCGTGATCTGCCTGGACGAACTCCCGCCCGCCGAGCGGCTGGACGGGATGCTCGCCGCGCTCGGCCGCAGGCTCTACGCCACGCAGGACGAGGAGCGCGCCGCCACCGCCGACGAGCTGCGGCGCCTCGCCCGCGGCCGGCTGCTGCGGCTGGTCGTACGGGATGTCACTGTCGGTAGTCCTTCCGTGCCTGATTGATCACATCGGCGCCCCCGACGTCAAGTAGCCGACAACCCGTCGCTACCATGGCGACCGGCCGGTGGACCGTACCCGGCCGGGCCCGACCGACACTGAAGCCGGCAGGCCCCGATCCCCGTTTCCGGAGGGTTTTCCGTGCCGGCTGGAACGCTGTACCGCGGCCGGGAAGGCATGTGGTCCTGGGTGGCTCATCGAGTCACCGGCGTCCTCATTTTCTTCTTCCTGCTCGTGCATGTTCTCGACACCGCCCTCGTCCGGGTCTCGCCCGAGGCCTACGACGAGACGATCGCGGTGTACAAGACGCCACTTGTTGGCTTGATGGAGTACGGCCTCGTTGCCGCCGTTCTCTTCCACGCGCTCAACGGCCTGCGGGTCGTGGCGGTGGACTTCTGGTCGAAGGGCGCCAAGTACCAGAAGCAGATGCTCTACACCGTGCTGGGCGTCTGGGCCGTGCTGATGGCGGGCGCTTTCTGGCCCATCCTCTCGCACGGCTTCTACGAAGTGTTCGGGAGCTGATGACTGATGTCCGTTGACTCGACCGCTCCGACGGAGCCCTCGGTGGACAACCCCGCGCCGCTCATCGAGCCCCCGCGCGCCCGTACCGCCAAGACGCCCAAGGCGACGCGCACCAACTTCGAGCTGTACGGCTGGCTGTTCATGCGGCTGTCCGGCATCGTGCTGGTGGTTCTCGTCATCGGCCACCTGCTGATCCAGCTGGTGCTCGACGGCGGTGTGACGAAGGTCAGCTTCGCGTTCGTGGCGGGCCGTTGGGCCTCGCCGTTCTGGATGACGTGGGACCTGGTCATGCTGTGGCTGGCGATGCTGCACGGCGCGAACGGCCTGCGCACGATCATCAACGACTACGCGGAGCGGGACAACACCCGTTTCTGGCTGAAGATGCTGCTGTACACCGCGACGGTGTTCACCGTCCTGCTGGGGACGCTGGTGATCTTCACCTTCGACCCGAACATCTGAGGGCTGAGGTACCTGAGCTCATGAAGATCCACAAGTACGACACCGTCATCGTCGGGGCCGGCGGAGCGGGTATGCGCGCGGCCATCGAGTCGACGAAGCGCAGCCGTACCGCCGTGCTCACCAAGCTGTACCCGACGCGTTCGCACACCGGTGCGGCCCAGGGCGGCATGGCCGCCGCGCTGGCCAACGTCGAGGACGACAACTGGGAGTGGCACACCTTCGACACGGTCAAGGGCGGTGACTACCTGGTCGACCAGGACGCCGCCGAGATCCTGGCGAAGGAGGCCATCGACGCCGTCCTGGACCTGGAGAAGATGGGTCTGCCGTTCAACCGGACGCCGGACGGCACCATCGACCAGCGCCGGTTCGGCGGCCACAGCCGCAACCACGGCGAGGCCCCGGTGCGCCGGTCCTGCTACGCCGCGGACCGCACCGGCCACATGATCCTCCAGACGCTGTACCAGAACTGCGTCAAGGAGGGCGTGGAGTTCTACAACGAGTTCTACGTCCTGGACGTGCTGCTCAACGAGGTCGACGGGGTCCGGAAGACCGCGGGCGTCGTGGCGTACGACCTGGCCAGCGGCGAGATCCACATCTTCCAGGCCAAGTCGGTCATCTTCGCCTCCGGCGGCAACGGCAAGTTCTTCAAGGTCTCCTCCAACGCGCACACGCTGACCGGCGACGGCCAGGCCGCCGCCTGGCGCCGCGGACTGCCGCTGGAGGACATGGAGTTCTTCCAGTTCCACCCGACCGGCATCTGGCGGATGGGCATCCTGCTGACCGAGGGCGCCCGCGGTGAGGGCGGCATCCTTCGGAACAAGGACGGCGAGCGCTTCATGGAGAAGTACGCGCCCGTCATGAAGGACCTCGCCTCGCGCGACGTGGTCTCCCGTTCGATCTACACCGAGATCCGCGAGGGGCGCGGCTGCGGCCCGGAGGGCGACCACGTCTTCCTGGACCTGACGCACCTGCCGCCCGAGCAGCTGGACGCCAAGCTGCCGGACATCACCGAGTTCGCGCGCACCTACCTCGGCATCGAGCCGTACACCGACCCGGTGCCGATCCAGCCGACGGCGCACTACGCGATGGGCGGCATGCCGACCAACGTGCAGGGCGAGGTGCTGCTCGACAACACCACCGTCGTCCCGGGCCTGTACGCGGCCGGCGAGGTCGCCTGCGTCTCGGTGCACGGCGCCAACCGCCTGGGCACCAACTCCCTGCTGGACATCAACGTGTTCGGCCGGCGTGCGGGCATCGCCGCAGCGGAGTACGCCTCCACCGCCGACTTCGTCGACCTGCCGGAGAACCCGGAGTCCCTGGTGGTCTCCCAGGTCGAGCGGCTGCGCGAGTCCGAGGGCACCGAGCGGGTCACCGAGATCCGCAAGGCGCTGCAGGAGACCATGGACAAGAACGTCATGGTCTTCCGCACCGAGCAGACCCTCAAGGAGGCGGTCGACGAGATCGCCTCGCTGCGCAAGCGCTACAAGAACGTGAGCATCCAGGACAAGGGCAAGCGGTTCAACACCGATCTGCTGGAGGCCATCGAGCTGGGCAACCTGCTCGACCTGGCCGAGGTGACGGCGACCTCCGCACTGGCCCGCAAGGAGTCCCGCGGCGGCCACTACCGCGAGGACTACCCGGACCGCGACGACGTCAACTTCATGCGCCACACCATGGCGTACCGCGAGGTGGACGAGGACGGCGAGGAGTCGATCCGGCTCGACTACAAGCCGGTCGTCGTGACCCGCTACCAGCCGATGGAGCGTAAGTACTGATGAGCACTCCCACCCTGGAGAAGAAGAGCGACGGACCCGCCCGGTCCGAGGACGCCACCCCGTACATCACCGTCACCTTCCGCCTCCGGCGCTTCAACCCGGAGGAGCTGGAGGAGGCGTACTGGGAAGATTTCACCATCGAGATCGATCCCAAGGAGCGGGTGCTGGACGCCCTGCACAAGATCAAGTGGGAAGAGGACGGAACGCTGACGTTCCGTCGCTCCTGCGCCCACGGCATCTGCGGCTCGGACGCGATGCGGATCAACGGCCGCAACCGGCTGGCGTGCAAGACGCTGATCAAGGACATCAATCCGGAGAAGCCGATCACCGTGGAGGCCATCAAGGGCCTCACCGTCCTCAAGGACCTCGTGGTCGACATGGAGCCGTTCTTCCAGGCGTACCGCGACGTCATGCCGTTCCTGGTCACCAACGGCAACGAGCCGACCCGTGAGCGACTGCAGAGCGCCGAGGACCGCGAGCGGTTCGACGACACCACCAAGTGCATCCTGTGCGCCGCGTGCACCAGCTCCTGCCCGGTGTTCTGGAACGACGGGCAGTACTTCGGCCCGGCGGCCATCGTCAACGCCCACCGCTTCATCTTCGACTCGCGCGACGAGGCCGGGGAGCAGCGGCTGGAGATCCTCAACGACCGTGACGGCGTGTGGCGTTGCCGCACCACGTTCAACTGCACGGACGCATGCCCCCGCGGCATCGAGGTCACCAAGGCGATCCAGGAGGTGAAGCGGGCGCTCATCACGCGCCGCTTCTGAGCCTCCCGCGCCCGAACACACCGACGGCCCCCCGCAGCTCCGGCGCGGGGGGCCGTCGGTGTGTTCGGGCGCGGCCGAGGCGGTTCGGGGGGCGGGCGCGCGGTGTGCCGGTGGTCGGTGTGCCGGTGGTCGGTGCGCGACGGGGCGGTGGTCGGTGTGCGCTGGTCGGTGTGCGCTGGTCGGTGTGCGGCGCAACGGGCTTGGGCCGTGCGGGTGTTGGGCGTGCGGGTGTTGGGGGCGAGGCGGAGGAAGTCCCTCGGGGCGCAGGGGTACGGCGGATGACAGTTGTCACCGGAGGCGTGCCAAGCCGTTGGCATGTCCATAGCATCAACGTCGGCACGGAGGGCAACTAACTCTTGGGCGGCGCCAGTTGCCCTGCCGCATGCCGCTCGTTGACAGGCAGCGAGCGGAGACTTGTCCGGAGGTCGGGAACATGCGTCGTACGGTGATGACAGGAATGGCCGCCACAGGAATCGCGCTGGCCACGGTGCTGGGAACGGCGACCGCGGCCAACGCCGTGCCCGCCGACAAGGCCCAGGTGATGTCCAGCTTCACGCAGACCAGCGCGTCGAGCTACAACGCCTGGTCGGCCGCGGACGGCAACCGGGGCGCCTGGTCGGCCTACAAGTTCAACTGGACGACGGACCTGTGCAGCTGGTCCCCGGACAACCCGCTGGGCTTCCCCTTCAACAGGTCCTGCGCCCGGCACGACTTCGGCTACCGCAACTACAAGGAGATCGGCGCCTTCCCGGCCAACAAGGCGCGCATCGACAACGCCTTCCACGAGGACCTCAAGCGGGTGTGCAACAGCTACAGCGGCGCCACCAAGACCGCGTGCACCAGCCTGGCCTGGACGTACTACCAGGCGGTCAAGAACCTCGGCTGAGGCCGAGCGGGCGGCCCGGCGACGGGCGGCACGCACGAGGGCACCACAGGGGCGCGGCAGCCGTACGGTTGCCGCGCCCTTCGGCGTACGCACCCCGGGTCGCGCGTCCGCGAACCGTGCGCCCGCGAACCGTGCGAGGCGGGCCGCGCGTCCGCGAGCCGCGCGAGGACGGGTCGTGCGGTGCGGCGGCGCCGGGCGAGAGGCCGTCTGGACCCTTCGGGGAGGCGGGCGTATCGTCCTCCGGGTTCAACGTGTGACGTGTCCCTGTCGAGTCGTGCGGGCGTGCCGGCGAACTGCGCCGTGCGCCCAACGCGCCGCTGCGCAGAAGGAGTTCGCGTGAGACGTTCCCCCCGTTCGGTACTCGGTGCCGTGCTCGCCGCAACCGCCCTGCTCGCCACCGGAGCCCTCGCCGGTACGGCCGGCGCCGCGCCGGCGAGCGGA
Source organism: Streptomyces sp. XM4193 (assembly GCF_023072595.1). Taxonomy (GTDB): domain Bacteria; phylum Actinomycetota; class Actinomycetes; order Streptomycetales; family Streptomycetaceae; genus Streptomyces. The sequence goes on along the minus strand of NZ_JALLGK010000001.1, from coordinate 1,443,817 downwards.
CCGGAGCCCATCGGCCACTCGGCCGCCACCACCACCGCCCAGCAGGAACAGGTCAGGTCGCACTGGACGGCCGACCGGATGCGTGCGGCCGTGCCCATCGAGGAGTTGGCGCCCGAGGCGCTCCGTGCGGCGGCCGAACGCTCCGCCGAGAACGCCGCGCGCACCGGCGGCACCTCCGAGGCACCGCAGGGCGAGCCGCGGAAGGTGGCGCCCACCTCCCCGACCGCCGGGCCGACCGCCGTGACGAAGCGCGAGGTCGGCGCCGCCGAGTTCCCGCAGACCGGAGCGCCCTGGGTCGGGGAGAAGATCGAGAGCACCGCGGGTCGCGTCTTCTTCACCTACGACGGCCGTTCGGCCTCCTGCTCCGGGAACGCGGTGACCAGCGGCAACGCCAGCACCGTCCTGACCGCGGGACACTGCGTCAAGCTGGACGGCGCCTGGCACGAGGACTGGGTGTTCGTCCCCGGCTACACCGACGGCAGCGCCCCCTTCGGCGAGTGGCCGGCCCTCAGCACCCACTCCACCCCGCAGTGGGAGGCGAGCGAGGACATGAACTACGACGTCGGCGCCGCCAAGGTCGCGGAGACCGGCGGAGAGCTGCTGACCGAGGTCGTCGGCAGCCAGGGCCTGGCCTTCAACACCGGCTACGACCTCGACGCGTACGCCTTCGGCTACCCGGCCGCGGACCCGTACGACGGCGAGACCTTCATCTACTGCAGCGGCACCACCTTCAAGGACCCGCTGCTGACCACCGCGCACGGGCTGGGCTGCGACATGACCGGCGGCTCCAGCGGCGGGCCCTGGCTGGTCGACTTCGACGAGGAGACCGGGACCGGCCTCCAGGCGTCGGTGAACAGCTTCGGCTACGTCTTCCTGCCGGGGAACATGTTCGGCCCGCACTTCGGCGCCGAGGCCGAGGCGCTGTACGAGAGCGTCCAGTCGAGCTGAGGCTCCGCGGCGAGGCGGGTCGGGTGTGCCGGAACGGGCGCCCGGCCCGCCCCCGTTCCGGCGCCGGTACTGTGCCGACAGCGGAGCGGCGCCGGACACGACGGGCACAGCCGCAGGCCGCAGGGCGGAGGCAGTCGCCGGAGACCCGGACGGACGCGACCGGCCGAGGACGAGGAAGGGGACGCGGATGACGGTCACCAGCAGGGGCGACGCACCGGACGCCGGCACGCCCACGGAGCCCGGGGGCGCGTCGGAGGCCCGGGCGGCCGACGGCACGACAGGGCGCATCGCCGCTCTCGCACGGGACGCGGAGCACAACTTCGGCAAGCCCCTCCGGGACCGCGTACGGCTGCTGACCGGCCTCGGCGTGGAGGGCGACGCGCATCTCGGCGAGACCGTCCAGCACCGATCGCGGGTGGCCAAGGACCCGACCCAGCCGAATCTGCGCCAAGTGCACCTGATCCACGCGGAGTTGTTCGAGGAGGTCGCGGCGGACGGCTTCAGCGTCGGGCCCGGGGCGCTCGGCGAGAACGTCACCACCGAGGGGGTCGATCTGCTCGCCCTGCCGGTCGGCACCCTGCTGCGGCTGGGCGACGAGGCCGTGGTCGAACTGACCGGGCTGCGCAATCCGTGCCTCCAGATCGACGGGTTCAGCAAGGGGCTGATGAAGCGTCTGGTCCACCGGGACGCCGACGGAGAGGTCGTCCGGCTCGCGGGCGTCATGAGCGTGGTGGTCGCGGGCGGCGAGATCCGCGTCGGCGATCCGGTGCGGGTCGAGCTGCCGGCCGGCCCGCACCGACCGCTGGAGCGCGTCTGAGCCCTCGCTGGACGCCCGCTCCGGGGCCGCCGCTCGTTCCGGGGCCCGTTCCGCCGGCTCGGTCGCCGGGGCGCGGTGGCCCGTTTCGGCCGTGCTTCGCCGCTTGCCGCCGGTCCGTCGCCCCGTCCTGCCGTCCGCACGCCCCGCGCAGGCGTTAGCGTGGACGGACCGGTGACTGGGAGGTACACGGTGGTGGCAACACGTCAGACGGTCCGCGTCGGCCGGACGACGCTCGGGTACGCCGAATGCGGCGACCTGCGCGGACGTCCCGTCCTGCTGCACCACGGCCTCATCGGGAACAGCGCGCTTCCCGACCGCTGGGACGTCTACGGGCGGGGCATGGGCGTACGGCTCATCGCCGTCGAACGCCCCGGATACGGCGCCTCTCCCCCGCTGGAGATGGGCGCCGTGGCCGAGTGGGCGGAGCTCGCCGAGGGGCTGATGGACGCGCTGGGGGTCGAGGAGTTCGACGTGGCCGCCATCTCGGCGGGCGCCCCGTACGGTTACGCGCTCGCGGCGCTGCTGCCCCGGCGGGTGCGACGGCTGTGGGTGCTGAGCGGGCTGCCGTACGTCCACGACGACGCGATCCGCGGCCTGTACCCGCAGGACTCGCTGACGGCCTGGGAGTTCTACCGGCAGGCCCCGCTGCCCGACATCGCGGCCGGGTTCGCCGCGGCGGCGCCGCGCTGGGCGCAGGTCTTCGCCGAACTCCCCCTGATGCTCTCGGCGTTGGAGGAGATCGGAGCACACGACTTCCTCGGGCCGGCGCGCGAGGCCAAGCTCCAGGTGCGACCGTGGGGCTTCGAGCTGTCCCAGGTCCGAGCGCCGGTGCGGCTGTGGCACGCGCCCGCCGACGAGCAGATCCCGTTGGCGGCGGTGGAGGCGACCGCCGCGCTGCTGCCCCGGGCGGAGATCTTCGAGCAGCAGGACCCCTCGCACGTACCGAGTGAGGAGACGGTGTACGAGCTGTTCAGATCGCTGGCCGCGGAGGGCTGAGGCCCGGCGGAGCTGGGTTGGGGCGGGACGCGGGCACCCGCGCGTCCTCGTGCCCGGTGGGAAGTGCGGTCGTGCGACGGCAGTTTGGTGACACGGCCGATCCGTGGGGGAACCGGCCATCCGGAGTTCTCGTCTTGTCATGCGCGCGATCACCCGTGGTTTGGTCGGCGGACTCGCGCGACCGCAGCACAACGATACGAAGGAGGCCGGTTCGTGGCCAGGTTCAGAGGTCCCCAGACGGCCGCCGCGGGCGTCGTCGCGCTCGGCCTGTTCGCCGTCGGTTTCGGCACCGCGCACGGGTTGGGCGACGAGAGCGGCACCTCGGCACGGTCCGACGCCGCCGCGTCCACCTCGCAGGACGCACCCGCCGACGAGGACTGGTACGAGTCGACGCTCGAACTGAGCGACGGCGGCCGGGTCCACGTCCGGCTGGTCGAGGGCACCGGAGTGCAGGAGCGGCACCGGGCGGCCGGCGCCCAGGAGTGGAGCTCCTGGAAGACCCTCTACAAGAGCAAGGAGGACCGCTGCCAGGGCGTCGAACTGGAGGAGGTCAACGGCACGGTCTCGCTGATCGCCGACTTCGGCCTCTACTGCTCGGACGGCGAGCCGCCGCAGGAGTCGGTCGCCGCGGTCGGCACCGGCGACCTGACGAAGTGGGCGGTCGACATGACCGAGGGCTTCGACGGTTGGCAGGACGTGTCGATCAGGGACGACGGCAGCAAGGTCCTCTTCATCAACGACACCGACTCCGGCCTGTACACGCTGGGTTGGGACATCGTCGACGGCTTCGGGAAGATGTCCAACCCGCGCGACTGACCCGTACCGGGCCACACGCCGTACGGCAGCACCCGCGTACGCTCCGCCCGACAGCGCCCGCGTGCACCCCGCCCGCCCGCGCTGGGCCCGGCGGGGCGTGCGGGGGTTCCGTCAGGGCGTGCGGGGGTTCCGTCGGCGGGCCGGGGTATGTCCGGCGAACCACACCGCGGCCACCACCACCGCGCAGCCGGCCAGTTGGAGCGCGGTGGGCGTCTCGCCGAGCAGCAGCATCGCGCAGACCACCGCCATGATCGGCTGAAGCAGCAGCAGCGCCGCCGCGGCGTTCGGGGTGACCCGCGAGGTCCCGCGGCCGATCAGTATCCAGGCGGCCACCTGGCCCAGCAGGGCCAGGGCGATCAGCCAGCCCCAGGAGGCGAGCGGCACGGCGAGCGTCAGGCCGGTGGTGAAGAGTGCGAGCACCCCCGAGGTGGCCGCCGCCGCGAGGGTCGAGAGGAAGACCGGGGTGACCGAGTGCTGCGGCGAAGCCACACCGCACAGCCGGATCAGGTACAGGTACGCCGCGTAGGCCACACCGGCGGACAGGCCCAACAGGGCGCCGCGCAGCGGGTGTCGGGCCTGGTCGCTGTGGTCGAGCAGTCCGGCGGCGAGCGCGAGGCCGGCGAGCATCAGCGGGCTGGCGTACGCGAACCGGCGGGGTATCCGGTGGCCGCCGAGGACCCGGGCGAGCAGCGGAAAGGCGATGACCTGGATGTTGAGCAGTACGGTCGCCACGGCGGCGCCGACGTCCAGGATGCTGACCGTCCACATCACGTAGTCGATGCCGAGGAAGACACCGGCCAGCAGCGCCGGCCCGCGGAGCCGGCGGGGGAACGAAAGGTGCCTGCGGCGCTCGTACAGCGCGAGCGGCAGCAGAACGGCCAGCGCGATGGCGCACCGCAGGAAGGCCGCCGTCCCCGCGCCGACGTCGGCGAGGCTGATGAAGACCGCGGTGAGCGAGAGGCATCCGGCACCGCCGACCACCAGCGCGCCGCCGGTGCGCGATGAGCGTGCGGGCGCCGGGGATTGCTCGCCGGGCCCGGGGGAAGGGAGCGGGGATGTCGCGGGCGACACGGACGGGGTGCTCTTCGGCGGGATCGCCGCGGTGGCCTTCGCTGCGTCAGTCACGGCCTCGACGCTCCCACTTTCCTCTGTGTCGCACTACTTACTCTTTCGACCCGATCGCGGTTAGCGTTGCTTATGTGTTGAATTGGGAGCGGCTACGGGTCTTCGCGGCCGTCGCCCGCGCCGGTTCGGTCCGCGCGGCGGCGGAGGCCCTCCACATCACGGGGCCCGCCGTCTCGCAGCAGCTGCGGCGGCTGGAGAAGGAGGCCGGCTGCCGGCTGGTCGAGCCGTTCGGCCGCGGTATCCGGCTGACGCACGCCGGGCGCCTGCTGGCCGGGTCCGCGCAGGAGATGGTCGAGTCCGCCGAACGCGCCCAGCGGGAACTGGCGACGGCGAACGCGGTGGTCGCCGGACCGCTGCGGATCGGCGCGGTGGCCTCCGCGCTCCGTACGATGCTGCCCGCCGTGCTGCGGAAGCTCAGCGAGCGGCACCCGCGGCTGGAACCCGCGCTGGTGGACGGCGAGGCGGACGACATGCTGCCGCTGCTGAGCACCGGGCGGCTGGACGCCGTCGTACTGGAGAGCTGGGAGCACTGGCCGGTCCGGCTGCCCGCGGGCGTCTCCACGACCCTGCTGCTGCGGGAGTCCGCGCGGGTCGCCGTGCCGTGCGGCCATCCGCTCGCCGACGCGCGGGTGCTGCGCCTCGGGGAACAGCGCGGGCAGCCGTGGGCCAGCTGTCCGCCGGGCAGCGACGCCTACGAGGCGCTGGTGCAGCTGCTGCGCGCGCACGGCGATCCCGAGCCCGCGGTGCGCTACGCGGTCGCCGACTACACCACGATGCTCCGGCTCGTCGGCGCCGGGCTGGCGTTCTCGCTCGTACCGGAGATGGCGGCGCACCCGCTGCCGCCCGGGGTGCGGCTGCTGCCCGTCGAGCCCGGGGTGAGCCGTACGGTCGCGGCGGCCACCCTGGACGGCGCCGCCACCCCGCCGGTGGAGGCCTTCCTCTCCGAGCTGCGCCGCGCCGCCGCTCCCCCGGAGCGGGAGCCGGGCCCGGAGCCGGTGCGGACCGCCGAGGGCGGCCCCGAACCGTAGCGACGCGCCCGGGGGTGCGCGGCGACTCGGGGTGACGGCCCACGCGCACGGGGCGGGCGGAAGCGCGCGCCGATATCGTCGGACGGTAATAGGAGGTGTGGAAGGACGTGGAAGCAGATGGCCGTACGGTTCGGCAGACCGCGCTCGGTTCTGGGGATGCGGTCCGTCGCGGGCCAGGTCTTCCTCCTTCAGGTGGTCATCGTGGTGCTGCTGGTGGCAGCGGCGATGACGGCACTGGTGCTGGAGTCGCGGGACGCCAGCGAGCGCGAGGCGCGTAACCGGTCGGTGGCCGTCGCCCAGACGCTGGCGAACTCGCCGGGCATGCAGGAGGCGCTGGCGAGCGACGACCCCACCGCGCAGTTGCAGCCGCGCGCGGAAGGCGCCAGAGAGGGCTCGGACGTCGACTTCGTGGTGGTGCTGGCCCCGGACGGCACGCGCTACACCCATCCGATCAAGGACCGGATCGGCAAGAAGTTCGTCGGCGATCTGGACCGGGCCCGCGCCGGCGAGACCCACACGGAGAAGATCACCGGCACCATCGGCCCGCTGGTCCAGGCAGTGGTGCCGGTCATGGACGACCGGGGCAGGGTCGTCGGCATGGTCTCGGCCGGTATCACCATCAAGCGCGTGAGCGGGGTGGTGGAGGAACAACTGCCGCTGCTCTTCGGCTCCGCCGTCGCGGTCCTGCTGCTGGCCACCGGCGGGACGGCTCTGGTGACCAACCGGCTGCGGCGCCAGACGCACGGCCTCGGGCCGATCGAGATGACCCGGATGTACGAGCACCACGACGCCGTTCTGCACTCGGTCCGAGAGGGGGTGCTCATCGTCTCCGACGAGGGCAGGCTGCTCCTCGCCAACGACGAGGCACGCCGGCTGCTCGATCTGCCGCCGGACTTCGACGGCACGCCGGTCTCCCGGCTCGGGCTGGAGCCCGGCATCGCGACCCTGCTCGGCTCGGGCCGGGTCGCCAGTGACGAGGTGCTGCCGGTCGGCGGGCGGATGCTCGCGGTCAACCAGCGCAAGACGGAGGCGGCCGACGGGCCCGCCGGAACGGTGACCACCCTGCGCGACAGCACCGAGCTGCGCGCGCTGACCGGCCGGGCGGACATCGCCAGGGAGCGCCTGGAGCTGCTCTTCGACGCCAGCACCGAGATCGGCACCACGCTGGACGTGGGCCGCACCTGCGAGGAGTTCGCCGAGTTCGCCGCGACCCGCTTCGCCGATCTGGTCACCGTGGACCTGATCGAGGCGGTGCTGCGCGGCGAGGAGCCGGCGGGCGCCGCGTACGACCCGCAGATGCGGCGCACCGCGATCCGCGGCTCGCTGGACGAAGGCGGCGACGCGGGCGTCGACGGATGGCAGGGCGTGCACGCCGGCGGCTACCCGCTCGGCTCGCTGATCCGCTTCCTGCCGACGACTCCGATGGGCGCGGGGCTCTCCGAGGGCAAGGCCGTGCTGGAGGCGGATCTGCGCTCCTTCGGCGGCTGGCACGAGCAGTCCCCCGAACGCGCCAGAGAGCTGGTGGAACGCGGCGCCCACTCGATGATCGCGGTACCGCTGCGGGCCCGCGGAGTGATCCTGGGCGTCGCGATGCTGTGGCGGGGCGGTGACAGCGCCCCCTTCGAGCCGGACGACCTGTCCCCGGCCGAGGAGCTGGCGGCCCGGGCGACCGTGGCGATCGACAACGCCCGGCGCTACTCGCGCGAGCACACCATGGCGGTCACGCTCCAGCGCAGTCTGCTGCCGCGGGGCCTGCCCGAGCAGAACGCGCTCGACGCGGCGTACCGCTACCGTCCCGCACAGGCGAGCCAGGGCGGGCTCGGCGGCGTGGGCGGCGACTGGTTCGACATCATTCCGCTGCCCGGCGCCCGGGTGGCGCTGGTCGTCGGCGACGTGGTCGGCCACGGACTGCACGCGGCGGCGACGATGGGGCGGCTGCGCACCGCGGTGCACAACTTCTCCTCCCTCGATCTGCCGCCGGACGAACTCCTGTGGCACCTGGACGAGTTGGTCACCCGTATCGACCTCGCCGAGTCCGACGACGGGACGGGTCTGCGCAGCGGCGGCACCGACTCCGGTCCGGACGCCGCGGTCACCGGCGCCACCTGCATCTACGCCATCTACGACCCGGTGACCCGCCGCTGCACCATGGCCCGCGCCGGCCACCACCAGCCCGCGATACTGCGCCCCGACGGCACCGCGGAGTTCGCCGAGGTGCCGGGCGGCCCACCGCTCGGGCTCGGCGGAATGCCGTTCGAGACACTGGAGTTGGACCTGCCGGTGGGCAGCACGCTGGTGCTCTACACCGACGGGCTCGTGGAGGAGCGGCGCCGGGACATCGACGAGGGGCTGGACAAGCTCCGCGAGACGCTGGCCGGGCATCCCGACCGCACGCCCGAGGGCATCTGCGAATCGCTGCTCGGGGCGCTGCTCCCGGTCCGGCCCAAGGACGACGTGGCGCTGCTGGTCGGGCGCACCAAGGCGCTGGACTCCGACCGGGTGGCGAGCTGGGAGGTTCCGTCCGACCCCTCCGAGGTCGCCCGGGTCCGCTCGGAGGCGGTGCGCAAGCTCGCCGAATGGGGCCTGGAGGAGGAGGCGTTCGTCACCGAGCTGATCCTGAGCGAGCTGGTGACCAACTCGATCCGGTACGCGGCCGGCCCGGTCGGCGTCCGGCTGATCCGGGACCGGCAGCTGATCTGCGAGGTCTCCGACGACAGCAGCACCTCACCGCATCTGCGGCAGGCGGCGATGACCGACGAGGGCGGACGCGGCCTCTTCCTCGTCGCCCAGCTTGCGGAACGCTGGGGCACCCGCTACACCGAGGCCGGCAAGGTGATCTGGACCGAGCAGCCGCTGCCGGGGAACTGACTGCCGCACGCCGTACGGGAGTTGGAACGCACTCCCGTACGGCGCCGGCACGACCCCCGCACCGGGCCCGGTGGGCGGGGGCGGGGGTCAGCTCTCGGCGAGTTCGGCCAGCCGCGCGGTGAGGGTGTCGAGCGACTGGTACGTCGCGCCGAGGAGCGAGACGTGCTTCCAGCCGACCGTGCCGTCCGGAGTGAGCAGGAAGACCGCACGCCGCAGCCCGATGCCGGGCGCCGCGATCCCGTACTCGCGGGCGACCCGGCGGTCGACGTCAGCGAGCAGCGGGAAGCGCAGGTCGTGACGGCGGGCGAACGCCTCGTGGCTGTCGACGTCCTGCGGGCTGATCCCCCACACCTGCGCTCCGAGCCCGGTGAACGCCTCCAGCCCACTGGAGTAGGAGCAGAGCTGCTTGGTGCACACGGCGGTGTCGTCGCCGGGGTAGAAGGCCAGCACCAGCGGTGCGCCCCGGTGTTCGGCGGAGGCGTAGTCGGCGCGGACGAACTCGCCGTCCTTCAGGACACCGCCCGGGAGGGTGAAGTCCGGCGCGGGGCTGTCGAGTCGGGGCGAGGAAGGCACGGGTTCTCCCGGTGGAGTGAGGGGTGACGGACGGTGCGGCCGACGGGGCCGCGGGCGCCGGCGGAGCCGGAGCCGAGGGCAACCGTACGGACAACGGGTCTTCTCGGGTATTCGGAGCCGAACGCCGGACGGATCGCCGCGATTCTGCGGTTCCCGCGTTCCCGCGTTTCTGCGTGCCGCGATTGGTCGACAGCACCCCGCGCCCGTGACCATGTCGGCGCTTCCGGCGCCCGACCGCCCCGGAACAGGTGATTCCGGATCGACGGAACAGCAACTCCGGTGTCCGGTCAGCGAATTCGGTGGCACGCGCATCTGAATTGCCGCCCCGAGAAACAGCGGATTCGAAAATCTCTCACCGGCCCGTCGCCACTGGTTTCGACAACTGACGGAAACCGTGCGGCGCCGGCATCGCCCGTGCTCAGCCCTCACCCGCCCGCGGACAGCGACTCCGGACGGAGCGCCGGGTTTCCGCGCACTGGCACGCGACATGGAGTCAGATATGCCCAATTCCCCTTCTTTTACGGGCGCACAGGTCGTGATCTACGCGTGTTGACGTGCCGAAAAGCACGCTTGTACCGTCCGGTGCGCAAGATGCTCCACGTGGACACACCTCCCCCCATGCGGCCACATCCGCACGGCTTGGCCGCGGAACTGTCTAAGGAGATTTCTCATGGCGAAAATCAGGTCCGCCGGTGGAATCAAAAGACCCGCCATAGCTCTCGCGGCGGCACTTCTCACGGCCACCAGCCTCGGTGTGTCCGCGAGTTCGGCACAGGCGGCGGACGACAACCGCCACCGCGCCAACGCTGAACTGGGCATCAACTGCACCGTTCCGCCCCAGCACGACCCGAACATCATCCGCACCGTGTACGACATCGCGATGCAGCGCGGCGCCAACGAGAAGGTCCTCCTCTCCGCCTTCGAAGCCGGCTGGGTCGAGTCGCACATGCACAACCTCAACTGCGGCGACCGCGACTCCCTCGGCGTCTTCCAGCAGCGCCCGAGCCAGGGCTGGGGCACCCCCGAGCAGTGCATGGACCCGGTCCACGCCACCAACAAGTACCTGGACCAGGCCATCATCAACGACGGCAAGTACCCGGGGTACACCGCCGGTCAGCTGGCACAGAGCGTCCAGCGCTCCGCCTACCCCGAGCGCTACGACCAGGCCGAGGGCAAGGCTCTGGAGATGATCGCCGAGGTGCGCGGCTGACCCTCGCCGCCCCACCGTGCACCGTGCGAGGTGCGCCGTGACGACGGTGTCCGGGCGCCGGTCGGTCGGGAACCCGCCGATCGGCGCCCGCGTGCCGGGCCCCGCCCCCTCTCCCGGGCGGTGGCCCGGCACGCGCCGTGCGCCGGCCTCACACTCCGGTCGTGCCGTCGACGCCCTCGCGCAGCAGATCGGCGTGGCCGTTGTGGCGGGCGTACTCGAGCAGCACGTGCAGCATCACCAGCCGCAGCGAGACCTCTTCGCCGAGCCGCGGCGCGAAGACCACCAGATCCAGTGAATCCGCCTCCCCCTCGATCCGGCGGGAGTGCTCCACCTCCGCCCGCCAGGCGTCGAACGCCTCGGCACGGGTGGACCCGCGCGCGTCGTAGGCCGCCTGGAAGTCGAAATCCTCGGACCAGACCAGCGGAACGTCCTCCCCGTTCACGGTCCGGCGGAACCAGGCCCGCTCAACCTCCGCCAGGTGTCTGACCAGGCCCAGCAGCGAGAGCGTCGAGGACGGCACCGCGGTGCGCCGCCACTGTTCGTCGTCCAGGCCCCCGCACTTGAGCGCGAGAGTGGCGCGGTGGTACTCCAGGTATCCGCGCAGCATCTCCCGCTCCCCGGCCTTCAGTCCGGGACTCCGACGCTCGTCGGCCATCTCGCTCCTCCGTCCTCCCCGGCCCGTACGGGTGCGCGTCCGCGGCCCGCGCCGTACGCACCCCCGTGCCCGTGCCTGTGCGCGTCCCGCGGACCCGTACCGGGACGCGTCCGCGGGGCTTCGCCGGGGCGGATTCCGGTACGCGTTGGGAGGCTGTCGGAGGTGGCGCCTAGGGTGGCTCGCATGGCTTCCCAGGGTTCTTCCGCGCCGCCCCCCTCCTCCGAGCCGTACGCCCCGTACGAGGCAGGGTACGAGCCGTACGACCCGTACGACGAGCCCGGGTTCGAGCCGCCGCCGGACCCGGAGTACGACGCTCCCCCGCCGGACTTCGACGGCCCGCGGGAGGGATGGAGCGCCGCCGGGCCCGACGCCGGGCCCGCTCCCGAGGAGCGGGAGCTGCCCACCGACCCCCGCGAGGTGCTGAGCCGGGTCTTCGGGTACGACGAGTTCCGCGGCGAGCAGGCGGAGATCGTCGAGCACGTGGTCGGCGGCGGGGACGCCCTGGTGCTGATGCCGACCGGCGGCGGAAAGTCCCTGTGCTACCAGATCCCCGCGCTGGTGCGGGACGGCGTCGGCGTGGTGATCTCGCCGCTGATCGCGCTGATGCAGGACCAGGTGGACGCGCTGCGCGCGCTCGGTGTCCGGGCGGGCTTCCTCAACTCCACCCAGGACCTGGACGAACAGCGCCTGGTGCAGGCGGAGTTCGTCGCGGGACGGCTCGACGTCCTCTATCTGGCCCCCGAGCGGCTGCGCAACGAGGCGACGCTCTCGCTGCTCGGCCGCGGCCGGATCTCGCTCTTCGCGATCGACGAGGCGCACTGCGTCGCCCAGTGGGGCCACGACTTCCGGCCGGACTACCTGGAGCTGTCCCGGCTGCACGAGCGCTGGCCGGACGTGCCGCGCATCGCCCTGACCGCGACGGCCACCGAGGCGACCAGGACGGAGATCGCCGAACGGCTGCAACTGACCGCGGCGCGGCACTTCGTCGCCAGCTTCGACCGCCCCAACATCCAGTACCGCATCGTGCCGAAGGTCGACCCGAGGAAGCAGCTGCTGCGGCTGCTGAGCGAGGAGCACAAGGGCGACGCGGGGATCGTCTACTGCCTCTCCCGTGCCTCGGTGGAGAAGACCGCCGAGTTCCTTACCGCCCAGGGGATCGAGGCGCTGCCGTACCACGCGGGGCTGGAGGCCCGGACCAGAGCCGCGCACCAGTCGCGCTTCCTGCGCGAGGACGGGCTCGTGATGGTCGCCACCATCGCCTTCGGCATGGGCATCGACAAACCGGACGTGCGCTTCGTCGCGCATCTGGACCTGCCCAAGTCGGTGGAGGGCTACTACCAGGAGACCGGCCGCGCGGGCCGGGACGGCGAACCCTCGACCGCCTGGCTGGCGTACGGGCTCCAGGACGTGGTCCAGCAGCGGAAGTTGATCAACGGATCGGACGGCGACCAGGCCCACCGGCGGCGGCTGCTCTCCCATCTGGACGCGATGCTGGCGCTCTGCGAGACGGTGGAGTGCCGCAGGGCGAGGCTGCTCGCGTACTTCGGCCAGGCCCCGGCGGCGAGCGGCTGCGGCAACTGCGACACCTGCCTGTCGCCGCCCGAGGACTGGGACGGCACGGTCGCCGCGCAGAAGCTGCTCTCGACGGTGGTGCGGCTCAAGCGCGAGCGGCGCCAGAAGTTCGGGGCCGGCCAGATCATCGACATCCTGCTCGGCCGCAAAACGGCCAAGGTCATCCAGTTCGACCACGACACGCTGTCCGTGTTCGGTGTCGGCAGCGATCTGGCCGAGGCCGAATGGCGCAGCGTGGTGCGGCAGTTGCTCGCCCGGCAGCTGCTCGCCGTCGAGGGCGAGTACGGCACGCTGGTGCTGAGCGCGACCAGCGAGGACGTACTGCGCGGGGAGCAGCAGGTGCGGCTGCGCCGCGACCCGGTACCGGCCAGGGCGCCGCGTGCGCGCGGAGGTTCGGGCGGCGGGGAGCGGGCGGCCAAGGCGCCGGTGGAGCTGCCGGCGGAGCTGGCGCCGCTCTTCGAGCGGCTGCGCGCCTGGCGGGCCGGAGCCGCCAGGGAGCAGGAGATCCCGCCGTACATGGTCTTCCACGACGCGACGCTGCGGCAGATCGCCGTCACCGCGCCGACGGACCTGTCGCAGCTGGGCGGCATCAGCGGGATCGGCGAGAGCAAGCTGGCGAAGTACGGCGAGCAGATTCTGGAGCTGCTCGCCGAGGAGGCACCGGTGGGCGGAGGCGCGGAGCAGTAGTCCGGCGACGGCCGCACGTCCCCCGACCGCCGCCGGGCGGTGGTCGGGGGCCCGGGCACACGCGGCGGGGTCGGGCGGCTGCGCGATCAGCGCAGGGCGGTGAAGACCACACCCGCGACCGCGCCGCCCAGCACTGTGCCCACCAGCACCTGCGCCGGGGTGTGGTCCCGCAGCGACACCCGCGACCAGCCGACCAGGGCCACCAGCACGAACCCGGCCCAGAGCAACGGCCCGCAGGTCAGGGCGAGTACGACGACGCTGCCGGAGGAGACCGCCGAGTGGACGGAGACCTTCCACCACACGGTGATCACCAGCAGCACCGCCATCGCCGCCACCATCGAGGCGATCAGCGCGGTCAGCTCGGGCGGGGCGTCGAACGCCCGCATCAGCAGCGTCGCCAGGAGCACCGAGGCGACGATGAACGGCATCACCACCAGTCGGTGCTGCCGCGCGCCCAGATGCCGGTCCGCCCAACTGCCGCGCCGGATCCCGTACTTGATGAACAGCACCGGCAGCACCGCGGCGAACACCACGCCGAACGCGCCCCAGGCCAGACCCGCGGGGCCGTCGGCCCACCAGCCGACGACCAGAGTGACCGCGACGATCCAGTTCTTCGGCTCCAGCCCGTCGGTGACCCGTCGCGCGAACGACCGCTCGGCGGACGGCGACCCGCCGCCCCCGTCCGCGCCGCCGTCAGGCCCGCCCGGCTTGTCCGGCCCGTCTTGCCCGTCCGACCCGTCCGACACATCCCACTCGTCAGGCCCGTCAGGCCCGTCGGCCCCGTCCGGGTTCGGAGCCGCTGCCGAGCCCGTCCGGTGGTCCGCGGCGGGTCCCGTTCCGGCGCTGTTGCCGGCGGCCGGGACGGATGCGGCGCCGGACGAGCCGTCGGTGCCGGACGAGCCGTCGGTGCCGGACGCCGCGACGGACGGGCTCCCGGTGCCGGGCGCGGGTTCCGGCGTGGAGCCCGTGGCGGAGTGTGGCGTGGTCGTCACGGCTGCGTCGCCTCCTGGTCGGTGTGCTCGCGCACGAACTCCCGTACGGTCGCGCGGTGTCGGGCGTGTTCCAGCCGGATGAGCAGCCGCGCCTCGCTCTCCAGATCGTCCAGGCTGCCCCACACCGGCGTCGCACCGTCGTCGGGCTCCCTGGCGGGTGCGCTGCCGGGTTCGCGGCCGGCCAGCTTGGCGTGCCGGGCGACCTCCACCCAGCAGGCGTCGGCGAGAATCCGCCGCTCCGACTCCTCGGTCTCGGCGTCCGCCGCGGCCTCGCGGGCCGCCGCCCTGCGGTCCGGATCGATGTACGGCTGAAGGGCGAGCAGCGCGTCACGGATCTCCACGACGCGGCGGTGCAGCCGCAGCCGCAGCTCGTGCCGGCGCAGGCCCTCGTCGAGCACGACCTCGGGCACGGCGGCCGTCAGCTCGGCCCAGAGCGGCCGCAGCCGCCGCAGGTGCCGCCACTGCTGCCAGCCGCGCCAGGCGACGCCGGCGGCCGGGATGGAGGTGCCGAGGAGGATCAGCACGATCGCCGCGTGCTTGAGCAGGTCGGTGACCTCGGCGACCTGCGCGTCGGTGCCCGCGTCGGCGGTCCCGACCAGCCGCACCAGCAGATAGCCGGCGCGCAGCAGCGAGTAGAGCACCCCTGCGGCGCAGCCCAGCCCGAGCAGCCGCAGTCCGGTGCGCAGCCACCCGGCGGCGGCCTGTCGGCCGGCTCCCCAGAACAGCGCGGTGGCGGTCGCCATCGCGGTGCCCAGGCAGCCGAACCAGACCATCAGATACGCGGTCGCGGCGCCGGAACCGACGTTGGCCTCGAAGAAGTCCTCGGCCTGGCTCTCTCTGGGCATCAGGAAGAAGAAGAGTGTCAGCGCGACCAGTGCGACCAGCGTCGCGACGAGGCGTCGTCTGCGGCCGTCCGCGCTGTCCGGGCGGGTGATGCTGTGCACGAACTCCAGCAGCGCCGCGGCGGCGGTGATCCCGAGGAAGTGCTTGAAGAGGGTCGAGAGGTTGTTCACGCCGGTGCCGCCGTCGACGACGTCCATCACCGCCGGCAGCCGGAGCGTCATCGCCAGGGTCAGGGCGGCGAACGTCACCCACAGGGCGCGCTGGCGCGGAATGCGCCGAGCCGCGGGCGCCCGCCACAGCACCATGCTCCAGAGCAGGCACAGTACGGCGTACTCGACGAACTGCCGGGTGTCCACGTTGGTCCTCACCGTCTCGCCGGGGGTGTGCGGACCGCTCGGGCACGGTGCCGCTGGAGGTCGGGCCGGGTGGGCCCGGCCGCTCGGGGTCAGCCGCGCAGCGGGTGGCCGAACGCGTCGTTGAGCCGGTCCAGCACACCCGCGTGCCCGTCCGGGCCGCCGTCGGCGGCGCGGGTGGCGGCGTCGGGGCGCAGCACCCGGTCGCTCAGCAGGGTGGCGAGCAGCTCGGCGTCGCGCTCCTCCTCGTCGGTGTAGCTGGTGCGGCCGAGGACGTGCAGCAGCTGGTCGAGGTCGAGTTCGTCGTCGGCGTCGAGCTCGTCGCCCAGCTCCGCGCCGAGTCCCGTGGAGCCCACGGTGCCGCCGGCCGTCGGGGGGTCGGTCGGGTGCGCGGCCCGGGCCGGGTGCGCGAGGTCGGTGCGGGGGACGGCGCCGTCGGGCGAGCCGGTGTCCGTCGAGGGGCGCGGGGCCTTCGCGGGGGCCGCGTACGGTGCGAGCCCGCCCCGTACGGGGTCGGCGGCGCGGGAACGCTGCAGCAGGCGGCTGACGTAGCTCGGACGCTCCCGGTCGGTCGCGCCGTGGCCGAGCAGGAGGTGGGCCAGCTCGTGCAGAACGATCTGGAGCTTGTGGACCGGGCTCGTCGCGGGCTCGTAGAAGATCAGGTCGCTGGTGGTGGTGGCCACCCAGACTCCGCAGGGCGTGGCGGCGTCCGGCACTCCTTCGAGCGGGACGAGGCGCAGCGGGCGGTTGCGCCGAGCGGCGATACGCGCGCACAACTCGTCGAGGTCGAACGGCCGGGGTATGTCGACCTCGTTGGCGGTGGACTCGCAGCGGGCACGGCGACTGGTCTTGGACATACGGTCTCCTTCGGAGCCGTAGTTTAGGCAGCTAACCGGGCAACTCCCCAAACGCCCGGTTGGATTCAGTCACTGACGCTTGTTCTGTCGCCGCGGCCGGGCGAAGCGGTGTCGCTCCCCTCGACGGAGTCCACCGCGCCTCGTCGAACTCCGGAGGAATTCCCGGTGAAATCGGCGACTCGGATTTCACCCGCCTCAGTCGTGGCCGGCGGCCACCCCCGGCGCACCGGCCGCGGGCGCCTCGCCGGGCGGGCTCTCCGGCAGGCCCTCCAGACGCCTGGCCTGGTCGATCACTCCGCGGATCGCGTGCAGGCTCGCCACCGAGAGGCCGTTCATCCGGACCGCGACATCGCGCACGTCGTTGTCCCCGAGCGCGGCGACCAGATCGCGTTCGGCCCTGCTGAGTTCGATGCGCTTCTTCACCTTGTCGATCTTCGCGTCCACCCGCTCGGTGACGCTGTCGTCGATGAAGTACGCCACCGGCACTCCGAAGAATCCGGCGATCACGGTGAGGGTGCTGATCTTCGGGTCGGTGATCTCGCCCTTGCGGATCTTCTGGATGGTGGCGTGGGAGACGGTGGGCCCTTCCGCGCCGGCCTTCTCCTTGATCGCCTCGGCGATCTCCATGTAGCTCAGCGGTCCTCGCCCCGACGGATGCACCACCCTGATCAGATGGTCTAGCTTGTCGGCGATCGTGCGTCGAGCACCGTTCGCACCGCTGGCCATCCGCTCACCCCCTGACGTCTGCGCCGCGACTGGTCGACCGCGGCGGCTCTCAACTCAAGTTTACGCCCGCGCGGCGCAGGCGCCTCACCATAAAACCATCTTGACAAGAGGGCCCCACTTCGCCGTACCCTCTGCATGGCACGTAAAACGAAATAGTAGGCACATGCGTACGGCCACGGGGGTTCGTACGAAGTGCTTTCGTTTACGAGGAAGTTGGCCCGGTTCGGTCGTGAAGACCCTGCCGGGCCTTCATCGTTCCGCATCCGCCACCGAGCCCTCCCGGTCCCGCTCCGCCGCCCTCGGCCGCGGCTCCCCGGGCTCCCGCGGCTCTGCGGTCTCCCGCCCGTCCTCGTCCGCGGACGGCCCCTCGTCGGCGCTCCCGCGGACGCCGGGCCGCCGCCACAGCCGGACCGCGAGCACGCCCGCCAGGAGCAGCGCGAGAGCCAGCAGCACGCCGACGTCGGAGACCGCGGCCCCGGCGTCGCGCACCCACTCCTCCAGCCGCGCCTCCTGGTCCACGCCCAGGGGCCCGGAGAGCGCCGAAGTGCCCTG
Organism: Streptomyces sp. XM4193; assembly: GCF_023072595.1. Classification (GTDB taxonomy): domain Bacteria; phylum Actinomycetota; class Actinomycetes; order Streptomycetales; family Streptomycetaceae; genus Streptomyces. Next base: position 1,426,199 of record NZ_JALLGK010000001.1, on the reverse strand, counting down.
GAACCGCAGGAAGACGAAGCCGATCACCAGGAACATCCCGCCGGACAGCAGGGAGGTGGTGTGCAGCCTGAGCCGGCCGAGCCGCACCTCGCGACCGCGCAGCCAGCGGCGCCGACCGAGCCCGAAGCGTTCCCAGAGCAGCGCCAGCAGGAAGAGCGGCGCCGCCATGCCGAGCGCGTACACCGCCAGCAGCGCCCCGCCGTACACCGGCGAACCGTGCAGCGCCGAGATGGTGAGGATGCCGCCGAGAATCGGCCCGGCGCAGAAGCCGGCCAGTCCGTAGACCGCACCGAGCAGCAGGACCGAGAGCAACGAGGAGGGACGGATGCCGGCCGCGGCCTGCTGCATCCGCCGGGAGGCGAATCCCAGACCGAGGATCTGCGCCACACCGAGCGCGATCACCGTCCAGCCGCCGACCGCGACCAGGGCGTCCCGGTTACCGTAGAAGAGGCGGCCGGCGAACGAACCGGCGACTCCGAGCGGCACCAGGGTCAGACACAGCCCGACGAAGAAGGCGGCGGTGCGGGTCAGCAGCCTGGTCGGCGTACCGAAGGCGTAGGCGAAGAACGCCGGCAGCAGCAGGGCGCTGCACGGGCTCAGCAGCGACAGCAGGCCACCGAGGAGCGCGGTGAGATAGCCGATCTCCCCCATCAGGGCGCCCCGCCGGCGTCGGGCTCATCGGCGTCGCGCTCGTCGGAGTCGCGTTCGTCGGAGTCGGGTTCGTCGGCAGGGGGTGTGGTGGGGGCGTCCGCGCGTTCCGCCTGCTTCCGGGCTCGCTCGACGGTCTGCTCGAAGTACTCGGCGGACTGGGCTCCGAGCACCGGAGTGCCGTTGACCAGGAACGCGGGGGTGCTGGAGACGCCGAGGCCGTAACCCTCGTTCATGTCCTCGCGCAGTGCGGCGGTGGCGTCGGCGCTCTTCATGTCCTCGGCGAACTTCGCCAGGTCCTCGACGCCCGCCTCCTTCGCCATCTGCTCGACTCCGTCCCGGGAGAAGGCCCCGCTGTTCTTCTTCCGCTCCTCGCCGAACGCCACATCGTGGAACTGCCAGAACTTCCCCTGCCGGCCCGCGGCCCAGGAGGCCCGCGCGGCGTTCTCCGACTCCTTGCCGAAGATCGGGAACTGCCGCCACTCGATCCGCAGTACGCCCTCGTCCACGTACTTCCGCACCAGCGAGGGCTTGGTGTCCCTGGCGAACTTCCCGCAGAACGGGCACTGGAAGTCGGAGTACTCGATCATCACCACCGGGGCGTCGGCGGCGCCGCGCGCATACGGGTCGCTCTTGTCGCGGCGGGCGAGCGCGAGCAGCTCGGCGTCCGGCTCCGGCTGCTCGCCGGCCGCCTCGTTCCCCGAGCCGCTCGGCGCGGAGTCGGAGCTGTCGGAGTCGGACAGCAGGGACACGGCGGCGAGGGCCAGCACACCCACCAACGCCACCACCAGGAGCGAGAGCGAGAGCTTCCGCCCGCCTCCACCGCCACCGTCGCCGGTGGAGGGGCGGGACTTCGCCGAGGACTTCGACGCCGCAGCCGTACGGGGCTTCGACGCGGCAGCCGTGCGGGAGGCAGCTGTTTTCCCGGGCTTCCCGGGTTTCCTGGCTGGTTGAGACATCACTGGCGCTCCAAGGCCGCGCACGAGAGCGCAGCGGGCTGGGGCGGGAACGCGCGCGGCGGCCGTGCGCGGGGAGGTGCGCACGGGCGGCAGCGTCACGGCCCGAGGGGCAGATGGACTGGCGGGGCTGTGAACTGGACAAGCGACGGGCGTACGGGCCTACGGGGCGTACGGGGATCGACGCCGCGCCGGCGGGCGCACCGGTGCGTGCAGCTGCGAGGCGCGGGGAGAAGCCCCGCGGAGCAGCGGTGGCTGACGACAACGCGGCAGCGGCGCGAGCCGGGCGCCGTGTGCCCGGCGAGGACCCGAACGCCGAGCCCTAGATGCGCAGTACGGAGAGCTGGCTCAGTGTCGCGGCCGGCCGGTCCCGCCAGCCGTTGGCACGGGCTCGGTCGCCCGCCGCGGAGTCGGCGGCGCCGGCTTCCTGCGAGGACGAGCAGGAGGGCGCGTGGCCGTACTCGGAGGTGGGCGCGGGGGCCAGCGCAGGCTCCGGTTCGGGGAGCAGTCCGGAGCAGCGGCTCGGCGCCCCGGGGGGCTGCTCGGCGCTGGTGTCGCGGACGTCGGCCCGCTGCGCCGCCCGCTCTTCGTCGTGCTGCTCCTCGGCGTGCTGTTCCTCGGCGTCCTGCAACGCGGCTGCCGGGGCGGCGGGGCGGCCTTCGGCGGCGGTCGGGGCGGCGGCCCCGGGCCACGCGGAGAACGGGCCCGTCAGAAGGATCGCCGCCAACGACAGCAGCAGCGCGCACAGTGCCGGAAGCCTGTGCGCGCTGCTGCCGCCGCGCCGGAAAGTCATGGGCGACAGGATACGCATCCCCGGTCCTTGAGCCCTTCTGCGGGCCGCGGGGTGCGCGAGCGGTCCCGGCGGCACACCGCCACGAGCCGGGCGCACGACGCGGCGCAGGCGCGCACCAGCGGCGCGGGAAGACGTACGGGAGCGGGCCGGGCGCCGGACGCACGGGCGTGGGCCCGGGCGGGCACCGGGCGCGAGGGCCGGGCCGGCGCGGGGCGCGTGGGACGGGCGTACGGCCCGCCTGGGCGGCGCGGGGGCCGGGAGCGCGGGGGCCGGGCGTACCGGCGTGGGGCGAGCCACGGGCGCCGGGACCGGCGGGTGCGGGGAAGCGGGCGGCCCTCTCGGCCGGGACGGCGGTCTGGTCGAGAGGGCCGGGTGCGCGGCGCCCGCCGCCGGGGACGGGCGCGCTGGGGTTGCTCAGGAACGGTGGAGGTCACCGGTCTCGACGGCGCCGACGAACGTGCTCCAGGCTGCCGGCTCGAAGCCGATCGACGGACCGGCCGGGACCTTGGAGTCCCGTACCGCCACCGCCCGAACCGTCGGCGATTTCACCTCGACGCAGGCGCCGTTGCCGCCGGAGTAGGACGACTTCACCCAACTGTTGGTCCTGCCCTGCTGAATAGCCATGTTTGCTCCGGTCTTCCTGTGCGTTCCCAGGAGGGATCTACGGGGAGAGCACCAGCGGTCTGACTGGCACAACCCGACGCTACTGGGATCGGCACGCTCTCAGGACGGTCGTTCACTCGACCGGATGGCATATTCCCCGTGACTCTTCCAACCGACTTCCCACGGGTGTACCTTGGCCCGCCCACACCTCGGGCAGGCCTCGACGGCCGTCTCAACTCCCTCCGGAACCAAGGGAGTAGAGCGCTCCACAGCCGGCGGTCGGCCGGCCGGGAGGCTCACTGCTTCGCATAGTCCTTCGCCACGGCGCCGATGAAGTCCCTGCTCTGGTCCGCGTTGAGGGCCTGGGCGCGCAGATGCTCGTACATCACGCCGTAGCTGTGCACGTCGTTGGCCTTCTCCAGATAGAGGTCGCTGGTCACGCCCTCCAGATAGACCACCGTGGAGTCAGCGGTGTCGGGGAACTCCAGGATCGCGTACTGCCCGTTCACGCCGGGGTGCGCGCCGAGCGCGAACGGCATCACCTGCACGGTGACGTGCGGGAGTTGGGACAGCTCCAGCAGATGTTCCAACTGCTCGATCATGGTCTGCCGACCGCCCACCACCCGCCGCAGGGCCGACTCGTCCAGCACCACCCACAGTCGCAGCGGAGCCTTCGAGACCTGGATGCGCTGCTGGCGCCGCATCCGCACCTTGACGCGCTTCTCCACCTCCGCCGGCGAAGCCTCCGGCAGCGCACCCGCGATGACGGCCTCGGCGTAGCCCTGGGTCTGCAGGAGACCGGGCACGATCTGCGGCTCGTAGATGCGCAACGAGGCCGCGTCCGTCTCCAGGCCGATGTAGACGCTGTACGGGATGTCGCCGAACGCGTGCCACCAGCCCTGCTGCCGCGACTCCTTGGCCATCTGCATCAGGGACTCCACCACCCGGTGGTCCCCGACCTCGTACACCCCGCAGAGGTCGCGCACATCGCGCTGGCTGATGCTGCGGCGGCCGTTCTCCAGCCGGCTGATCTTCGACTGGGAGACCAGCAGACGTTCGGCGACCTCCTCGGCCGTCATGCCGCGCTCCTCACGAAGCTTGCGCAGCTCCTGTCCCAGTCGGCGCCTTCTGACGGTGGGGTTGATGTGGGCCGCCACTTGACGCGCACCTCCACTGAAGTGGGTTGATTACTGTTCAGCAGGGTGCCAGTAACTGTCCGGACTCGAAGGCGCTTTGGTAAAGAATCCGCTCGCGGTCGGTCAACTCCCGCGCAAGCGTACGAACTTGGCGTACGACCGCCTTCCGGGACACCGACGGCGCCTGGCGTACGGCCGCTCGTACTTGTGTCACGACTCCGGAGCGCACCGCTGCCACGCCCGCACCCGGGCCGACCGACGGTGTCGCCGGCCCGGCGCGCTCGACGGCGTCGCACGGCCGCCCGTACGCGTGTACGGCGAACACCGGAACGGAGGGCGCAGGGCGTGCGCCGGATCGCACAGGGGGCGCCCGACGGCACCCGTACGCACTCCCGGGCTCGGGCGCACGCCCGCACCTGCCCACGTACGGGCTCGGGCGCACGTACGGGCTCGGGCGCACGTACGGGCTCGGGCGCACGTACGGGGTGGCGGGCCGGTCGCTGTCCTGCGACCGGCCGCCACCCCGTACGCCTCGCGGCTCCCGGAGGTACCGGGCAATGCGCCTGGCGCGCTGCTCAGCGGGCGCCGGCCCGCACCATCGGCCCGTGCCGATATGCCTGGCCCGGCATTGCGCGTGCGGTGGCCGCGGGCGCGGCGGCCGGTGGTGCCGGACGCCCTCCGCCGCCGTTCACCGGCGCGCGCCGCGGCTGTGCGCCGACGCCGTTCTGCACGTCCATCACCGCGTGGGCGACGAGGCCGCCCATCGGGTCGTGACGGATCAGGTCCCGCAGCCGCGAGCGGCAGGAACGCCCCTCGTTGCCCGGGTAGAGATGTTTGCCGAGCCCGACCGCGTGGGCCAGGGCGGCGAGTGCTGCCGTCCGTGGGTCCGGCGGCACACCGGTGCGGATCGCCGCATCGAGCCGGGCCCTGATCTCCCGGCTGATGGCCGTCTCCGTCGCCTGGTAGCGCGTCGTCGGCAGCACTCCGCACATCTGGCTGCTCACGGCATGAACCATGCCGCACCGCTCCAGATGCGAAAGATAGGTCTGGCGCAGGCCGAGCCTCGGCCCGCCTATCCAGTGGACGGCGCGCACCGGGCTGCCACGACGGCGCAGCAACTCGAGCGCGGAGTCCAGGGTTGGATCTCCGGTCGGCCGTGGCATCACCACGGCAATGCGGTCCCCATCTGGGGCTATCCGTCCCGCCAGAGCCAGCTCCACTAGCTGCGCTCCCGCGAGACCGAGGTCGAGCGACTGCGGCTGCGCCGTGGTACCCGTGGCTGGGTCCAGGGCGAGCAACAGAAGCTCCTCCGGAATTGTTCTGCGGCTCCTGCCCATCCATGCCTCCCCGCGTGGATGAGTGACAGGGTGACCCCTCTCACAATGTTCTGTCGAGAGTGCCTGGTCGAAATGTGGGGAACCGCCAGTTATGTCGTTACCGTCTGGCAACCATGAGGCGGTACATAACGCCCGTTAGCACCCGCCACCCGGGTCGGGGCAACGGACACTGTTAACTGGTTACGCGTACGGCAGGCACTTCAGGAGGCACGGTGGCGGGCGAGTCCCCCGACAGGTCGAAGCAGCAGCAGTCGTCGGGGGAGACGACGCGACAGGGCGACACGGTTCCGCCCGAACCGTCCACACCTCCACAACCTGCGAAATCCCCCTCGGACCCACGCACGCTGCTGGGTCGGGAGGGCGACCGGGGCACCGACGAGGAACGCGGGAGCACCCCCTCCGCCGCCCCGACGGACACCGAAACGGACGCCGTAACGGACGCCGAGCCGGACGCCGACGCCGTGGACGCCCGCGAGAGCGCGAGTGCGGCGGACTCCGCAGGCAGCCCGGTGGACCAGCCGACGACGGCGTTCACCTTCCGGGCCCGGGATGCCGAGCGCGCGAAGGGCTCCGAGAGCCCGAACGAGTCGAAGGGCGCCGGAAACGCAAAGGGCGCAGAGGACTCGACGGACACCAAGAGCACGACGGACACCAAGAGCACGACGGGCACCAAGGGCGCGAAGAGCACGAAGAGCGAGAAGAGCGCGGCGGGTTCGAAAAGCTCGAAGAGTTCGAAGAGTTCGAAGCCGGCCGGGAGCGCCGCGAAGAGCGCCGCGGACGACTCGACCGACGCCGAGGGCGCGAACGGTCCGGCGGCGGCCAAGGGGTCGAAGCGCACCGCGAGCAGCAGCGGCAAGAAGCCGAAGGCAGCGGCGAGTTCGGGCTCGGGGTCCGGCTCCGGAGCCAAGGCCGACAAGCCGCGCGGCGCGGACACCGACACCGCCGACACCGACGGTTCCGGTGGCGACGAGGGCACGGCCCGCAAGCGCGACGAGCGCACGACCATGCTGCGCATACCGACGTCTGCCGCGTCCGCGGCAGCCGCGAAGTCCGAGGACACGGACGGCAGCGACGCACCCGCTGCCGAGCCGGAGGAGAGCGCGCCGCAGGAGACCGAGTCGTCCGGCGCGGCAGCTGCGTTCGACGCCCTGTCCCCCGAGCCGGAGAACGAGCCCGCCTCGGATTCCGCGTCCGAGGCATCTCCCGAGCCCAAGGCATCGCCCGAGCCCGAGGCGGACGCCGAGACCGGAGAGTCGGAGGGTTCGGGAGTTGAGCCCGAACGCGACCCCAACTCCGAGTCGGACGCGGAGACTGACACCGCATCAGGCGTCAAGTCCGCCGACGCGGCGGCCGAGCCGAAGCTCGCGGCCAAGTCCGAGGCCGAGACCGGGACGAAGGCCGAGCACGGTTCGAAGGCCGAGCCCGGGACGAAGTCCAAGGCCGGCTCCGAGCCCGAAGCCGCGTCGGAGACGGACAGCGAGAAGGAGAGCGACGAGGACAGCGACGAGTCCGGTACGGCGAAGCCGGCCGCGGCGGACGACGCCGAGAAGACGGCGACCGCGACTGCGGCGAAGGGGCCTGCTCCCGCCGCGAAGTCGGAGCCCGCAGAGCCCGACGCCACCGACACCGACGCGGCCCGCCCGGCGGACGCCGAACCGGACGCCGACGCCTCGCGCGCCGAGCCCGCTGCGGACGAGCCCGCCAAACCCGACGCCAAGCCCGCCTCCAAGCCCGACGCCAGGTCGGTGGAGAAGTCGACGGACAAGTCGACGGACGAGTCGGAGCGGGCCAGTCGCTTCGTACCGCTGCGGTCGCCCGACGAGCCGCCGCGGCCCCCTGCGGCGCCCGCGCAGCCGCCCGCGCCGCCCGCCGGTGCGCCGCTGCCGCCGGCCGAGCCGCCGGAGCCCGCGGAGGCCGAACGGACCCGTCAGCAGCCGCTGCCGCCGGTGCCGGGGCAGCGTCCGCTGGATCTGCTCGCCCAGCTGACGAACAAGCCCGCGCCGCCCGAGACCCCGATGCGGACCCTGGTACGCCGGGTCAAGATCTGGACTCCGCTGCTGGGCCTGCTGGTGCTCGTCGTCATAGGGGCGCAGTTGCTGCGTCCGCTGCCGGACCCCGAGTTGAAGCTGACGACGCAGGCGACGCACACCTTCGACGGTGAGAAGCCGGCCATCGCCTGGCCGGAGCGCGGCCAGGCGGCGCTGGAGGTGGAGGGGCTCGGTTCGCTCGGCACCTCGGGCGAGCAGAAGCCCGTTCCGATCGCAAGTGTCGCCAAGACGATGACGGCCTATCTGCTGCTGCGCGACCACCCGATGAAGGCGGGCGCGGACGGCAAGAAGATCCCCGTGGACAAGCAGGCCGAGGACGATGCGGGGCTGAGCGCGCAGGGCGAGTCGACGGTCGACGTCAAGGAGGGCGAGACGCTCACCCAGCGGGAGGCGCTGAACGCCGTGATGATCGCGTCCGCGAACAACGTCGCGCGTCTGGTGGCCCGTTGGGACGCCGGTACGGAGAAGGCGTTCGTCGAGAAGATGAACAAGACCGCCGAAGAGCTGGGGATGAAGAACACCACCTACACCGACCCCAGCGGGCTCCGGAAGGAGACGGTCAGCACCGCCCAGGACCAGGTGAAGCTCGGCAAGGCGGCGATGAAGCACGAGGCGTTCCGCGAGTCGGTGCGGCTGCCCTCGTACAAGGACCGCAACGGCAAGCAGCAGAGCAACTGGAACCGGCTGGTGCCCGAGTTCGGCACGGTCGGCATCAAGACCGGTACGACCACGGCAGCCGGCGGCAACCTGCTGTTCGCCGCGGAGAAGGAGATCGGCGGCACCCGACAGCTGATCATCGGTGCGGTGCTCACGCAGCACCAACCGCCCATCATCGACTCGGTGTTGGCGGCCGGGAAGGATCTGATCCTCTCCGCCCAGGACGCTCTGGAGTCGGAGGTCATCCTCAAGAAGGGTGCGGTGGTCGGAGCGGTCGACGACGGGCTGGGCGGCACCACGCCGCTGGTCACCGCCGAGGAGGTCACGGCCGTCGGCTGGCCGGGGTTGAAGGTCGAACTCGGCCTGGCCGAGGGCGAGAAGGGCCTTCCCCGCGAGGCGGAGGCCGGCACCGCGGTCGGCAGGGTGACGGTCGGCAGCGGGCCGGGGCAGGTCAAGGTCCCTGTGAGGCTGGCCGAGGAGCTGACCGAGCCGGGCACGGGAGCGCGCCTGACCCGCGTCTTCTGACGACTCGCGGTTCGGCCCGCAGCCGCCCGCCGCAGCCACTCACGGCGGGCGAGCGCCGGCGCTCGCGGCAGCCGCCCGCGGACGCCCGCAGCCGCCCGCCGACGCTCGCGGACGCTCGCGGGCGCTCGCCGACGCTCGCCGACGCTCGCTGACACCGAACTCCTCGCCGCCGCGCGGGAGTTCCGGAGCACAGAACGCCGGCCCGCCCCGGAGCACAGAACGCCGTCCGGTCCCGAAGGCACGGGGCCGGACGGCGTTCCCGCTTCTCAGGAACCGGCGGCGGGAGCCTGCTCCTCGGCGAGCTTCCCGCCGGGGCCCAGGGCCAGCTTCGCGAACCGTTCGCCCAGATGCTCGTGGGTGGCGGCGTCGGGGTGGAGCTTGTCCGGGAGCGGCAGCCGCTCGTGGTCCTGCTCGCCGTAGAGCTCGCGGCCGTCGAGGTAGTGCAGATGCGGGTCCTCGGCGGCGCGCTGCTCGACGATCCGGGCCAGTTCGGCGCGGATGACGTTCAGGGTGAGCTTTCCGCTCTCCACCTCGGCCGGGTCGCCGGTGGCCAGGAAGGAGAGCCGGCCCTCGTCGATCGCTTCGGGGTCGGGCGCCAGCGGGCCCGGGGTGTCCTCGTGGATCGGGCACAGGATCGGCGAGACGACCAGAATCGGGGTGTGCGGATGGCCGTCCCGCACGGTGTCGAGGAAGCCGTGCACGGCCGGGCCGAAGGCACGCAGCCGCATCAGGTCCTTGTTGACGATGTTGATGCCGATCTTGATGCTGATCACGTCCGCCGGTGTGTCGCGCATCGCCCGGGCGGTGCACGGGTCCAGCAGGGCGTTGCCGCTGAAGCCCAGGTTGGTGAGCCGGACGCCGGCGCTGCGGGCGGCGAGTGCCGGCCAGATCGTGGCGGCGCTCGTCGCGTTGGAGCCGTGGCTGATGGAGCTGCCGTGGTGCAGCCAGTGGCGCCCCCTCGCGGGGACGGGGTGCACGGGTGCGTCGGTGCGCAGCTCGACGAGGTCGGTGATCTCGTTGTACGGCAGCCAGATCTCGACGGTCTTGGGGCCGGGCGGCAGCGTGGCGAAGCGGACGGTGCCGGCCGGTCCCGGGATGAGGTCGGGGGTCCGGCCGCTCAGGTCGGTCAGGAGGACGTTGCCGCCCGTGGTGGACGCCGTGTCGTGCGGCACGCCGTCGACCAGCAGGTCGTACCGGCCGGCCGGACGCGGCGGTGCGCCCTCGTACGCCATGCCGGTGCGGACCGTGTCCAGTTCGACGGCGGACGCCTCGGTGCCGAAAACCAGGCGGACGCCCGAGGGTTGGGACTCGGCGACGCTGAGATAGCCGTCGTTGGCCTGCGCCCGCGCGCGGGCGGGGAGCCGGTGGGGACGCAGTCCCTGCGCGGTCCGCTCCAGTTCCAGGGCTCCGTGCAGATAGGTCTCGTCGGGGACCGTGCTGATCCAGCCGGCCTGCGGCGCGGCGCCGGGTGCTTCGTGCTCGTCGGTCATGGGCACAGCCTGCCAAGCCGGCGGGCGGGGCGCACTCGGGTATCCCGGGGGCGCACGCCCGGCTCACGTGTCCCGGTGCTCGACTTCCGGTCGTCGCACCGGCGTTGTTCCAGGTGGGCGGCGTGCCACGTACGCTCGAACCATGACCTCACACGCGCAGGTACCAACCGCCAACGCGATGCGCCGCGCGCTGCGCAGGGCCAGGGACGGCGTGGCTCTGGACACCACCGAGGCCGCGGTGCTGCTCCGGGCGAGGGGAGAGGATCTGACCGCGCTGAGCGCCATCGCCGCCCGGGTGCGGGACGCGGGGCTGGCGGCCGTCGGCCGTCCCGGTGTGCTCACGTACTCGCGCAAGGTCTTCGTGCCGCTGACGCGGTTGTGCCGGGACCGCTGCCACTACTGCACCTTCGCCACCGTGCCGGGCAAGCTGCGCAAGGAGGGCGAGGACATGTTCCTCTCCCCCGACCGCGTACTGGCCATCGCCCGTCAGGGCGCCGAACTCGGTTGCAAGGAAGCGCTGTTCACGCTCGGGGACCGACCCGAGGACCGCTGGCCGCAGGCGCGGGAGTGGCTGGAGTCGCGCGGCTACGACGACACCCTCGCCTATGTGCGGGCCGTCTCGATCATGGTGCTGGAGGAGACGGGCCTGCTCCCCCATCTCAACCCCGGTGTGCTGAGCTGGTCGGACTTCCAGCGGCTGAAGCCGGTTTCGGGGTCGATGGGCATGATGCTGGAGACCACCGCGACCCGGCTGTGGTCCGAGCCGGGCGGCCCGCACCACGGCTCGCCGGACAAGGAGCCGGCGGTGCGGCTGCGGGCGATCGAGGACGCCGGCCGGTCCAACGTCCCCTTCACCACCGGCATTCTGATCGGAATCGGCGAGACCCACGAGGAGCGGGCCGAGTCGATCTTCGCGATGCGGCGCATCCAGCGCTCGTACCAGGGTCTGCAGGAGATCATCGTCCAGAACTTCCGGGCCAAGCCGGACACCGCGATGCGGGGCACCGCGGACGCGGAGCTGACGGAGCTGGCCGCCACGATCGCGGTCGTCCGGCTGATCCTCGGCCCGTCGATGCGGGTGCAGGCGCCGCCCAACCTGGTGGGCCGCGAGTACGCGATGATGATCGACGCCGGTATCGACGACTGGGGCGGCGTCTCACCGCTCACTCCCGACCATGTGAACCCCGAGCGCCCGTGGCCGGTGATCGAGGACCTGGCCGAGCGCACCGCCGAGTCGGGTTTCGAGCTGCGCGAGCGGCTGACGGTCTACCCCGAGTTCCTGCGTCGCGGTGAGCCCTGGCTGGACCCCCGACTCACGCCGCACGTACGGGCGTTGGCCGATCCGCAGACCGGGCTGGCCCGGGAGGGGGTGAGTCCGAGCGGGCTGCCGTGGCAGGAGCCGGACGAGGTGTTCACCGGTGACGGGCGCACCGAGCTGCACCGCACCATCGACACCGAGGGCCGTACCGGCGACCGCCGGGAGGACTTCGACGAGGTCTACGGCGACTGGGAGGCGCTGCGCGAGCAGGCCGCGCCCGGAATGGTGCCCGAGCGGGTCGACTCGGACGTGCGGGAGGCGCTCGGTCGCGCCGCCGACGACCCCGAACGCCTCAGCGACGCCCAGGCGTTGGCGCTGCTGCACGCGGAGGGTCCGGCGCTGGAGGCGCTCTGCCGGATCGCGGACGAGCTGCGCGCGGACACCGTGGGCGAGGACGTGACCTACGTCGTCACCCGGAACATCAACTTCACCAACGTCTGCTACACCGGCTGCCGCTTCTGCGCCTTCGCCCAGCGCCGCACCGACGCGGACGCCTACACGCTCTCGCTGGACCAGGTCGCCGACCGGGCCGCGCAGGCGTGGGAGGTGGGCGCCGTCGAAGTCTGCATGCAGGGCGGCATCCACCCGGACCTGCCGGGCACGGCGTACTTCGACATCGTCCGGGCGGTCAAGCAGCGGGTGCCGGACATCCATGTGCACGCCTTCTCGCCGATGGAGATCGTCAACGGCGCGACCCGCACCGGGATGTCGATCGAGGACTGGCTCGCGGCGGCGCAGGAGGCGGGCCTGGACTCCGTCCCGGGCACGGCGGCGGAGATCCTGGACGACGAGGTGCGCTGGGTGCTCACCAAGGGCAAGCTGCCGGCCGCCACCTGGATCGAGGTGGTCAGCGCCGCGCACCGGCTCGGTCTGCGCTCCTCCTCCACGATGATGTACGGCCACGTCGACCAACCCCGCCACTGGCTGGGCCACTTGAGGACGCTGGCGCGGGTGCAGCAGGAGACCGGCGGATTCACCGAGTTCGTCACGCTGCCGTTCATCCACACCAACGCGCCGGTCTATCTGGCCGGGATCGCCCGTCCGGGACCGACGATGCGGGACAACCTGGCAGTGACCGCGATGGCCCGGCTGCTGCTCCACCCGCACGTGCCCAACATCCAGACGAGCTGGGTCAAGCTCGGCGCCGAGGGCGCGGCGCGGATGCTGCGCGCGGGGGCGAACGACCTGGGCGGCACGCTGATGGAGGAGACCATCTCCCGGATGGCGGGCTCCTCCTACGGCTCGTACCGCTCGGTGCGCGGGCTGGAGGAGATCGCGGAGCTGGCGGGCCGCCCTGCGGTTCCCCGCACCACGCTGTACGGCCGGGTGCCCGAGGAGCGGGTGGCCGCGGCCCGGGCGCGGGACGGGCAGTTGCCCGAGCTGCTGCCACTGGTGGAGGAGTAAGTTCCGGTTGTTCCCGAGGTGGCCGGATGTGCGCCGGAAACGCACGGCGCGGGCGAATGTTTCCCCATTTGCCAGAAGAAACTGACGGAACGTCTGCCATCACCGGCACCGCTCGCAGAAGTGCCGGTCTGCGCTCAGCCCTGTGCCCGGCTCCGCACTCGGCTCCGTTCCGCTCTGCGGTCGGCCCTGCGGTCGGCCCGGTGCTCAGCCCGGTGGTCGGCCCGGTGGTCGGCCCGGTGGTCGGCTCGGTGGTCGGCTCTGCACTCGGCCACCTGCTCGGCTCGGTGCTCACGGCCGGTGCTCACGGCCGCGTTCGCCGCCGGGCGCGGCGCCTACCGCCACTGCTGGACGACGCCCCCGAGAGCGGACACGATCCGTGACCGCAGAGCCGGGTCGCGGCGGCTGTCCCGGTTGAACTCGACGTGGACGAAGGGGACTTCGTACCGCTCCGCCACGATGCCCTGCTCGTTGGTGCGGCCCTCCAGGCGACACTTCTGCGACCAGGCGCGACAGACCGCGAACCCCTGCCGCGACAGGTCCGCGACCAGCGACTTCGCGGCCTTCTCGCCGTGATCGCCGCTCCCGGACGAGACGAGCGCGTCGAACTCGGGAACGCTGTCGTCGGCGAACCCGTGCAACTGGACACCGGGCAGCCCGCGCCGGACCGTCTCCCGCACGATCCGGTGGAAGACGGTGTCGGTGCGGTGCGCGACGTCCGCCGCGTCCGGCCCACCCGCGTCCCGGTGCGCTCCGGCGAGGATCAGGACCCCGCCGGGCGTGCCGCGCAGCACCTGCGCACCGAGCAGTTCGGTGTCCAGATCGGCCACCGGGTGCGGCACCTGCACCGTCCAGGCCGGAGCCCGGTCGAGGTCCAGATAGACCCTCCCCCAGCCGCGGGTGCCGCTGCCGTCCGCCTCCTCCCGCGCGTCGGCGACCTCCAGGCAACTCCGGCCGCTCTCCCGGTCCTTGAGCTCGGAGACGGCGTAGTCGACCTCCCGCAGCCGCTGCTCGGCGCGCTCGCGCTCGCCGGCCAGCAGCAGCCCGACCCCGTCCGCCAACGCGCCCCGTTCGGCGCGGGTCGGGTCGCGGTGGACTCGGCGTTCGGCGATGCCGGCGGCGAACTCCCGCACCCGCTCCGGCAGATCGACCGTGGTGGCGGCACTGCCGTTTCGCGCACTGTCCGCATCGCGGGACTCTCCGGTTGTGAGGATCATCACCGTCAGCGCCGCCGCGAGTGCCACCGCAGCCGCGATCACGACCCGTACGCGCATGAGTTGTCCGTACATATCGCTCAGACGGTACTTCCCCTCCGGGCTGCATCCAAGGTGGAAGCGTTCGCAAATGTGCTGTGGTTGTGAACCACATGTTCGGTTCATGGGGACGTCGTGCGGCAGTCACAACTGTCGAAGATCCTGTCAGCGAACACGGCGGCGAAATCCGCACCGTCGTTCGGTCAGTTCCCCCAGTTCCGTCCGCCCCACCGGTACCGGACCACCGGCTCACACCCTCCGACAGGCATGTCTGCACACACCGCACCCAGGCACGGGGACCCCCACCCCCACGCCCGCCCCCACGCCCGTGAATCGCCCGAACACCCCGCCCGACGCGCGGATCCCGACTCCACCCGACCCTCCCCGCCCGTCCCTCGGCCCAAGCGGCGGCACCGCATCCGCCGACGGGCCGACATGTCCCTGCTGGGCGGCATACGCCCTCCCATAGCGGCGCTCTCGGCCCTGCTCCTGGCCCTGGCCGGCACCACCGCGCTCAGCCTCGGCTCGGTCGAGGACAAGGCGCTGCCCGAAGCCGTCCTCACCTCGCAGCAGCACATCGCCGAGGACGCGGCCGTCTCGCTGCGCTCCTCGCTCGACGAGACCGTCACCGATCTGCGGCGCGTCACCGGACACTTGAGCTCCGGGCGGCAGGTCTCGGCGGACGAAGTGCTCGACGCCGTCGGCGAGACCAACCAGCGGCGCCGCGGCAGTGCCGTCGTCGACCTGGGCTCCGGCCGTCTGCTGGCCGCACGGGGCGAGGCCGTACCGCTGAACTCCTTCGACGCCCGTGAACTCGCCGAGCGGGACGAGTGGCAGCCGAAGCTCGTCGAACTGGCGGGCGGCGAACACCGGTTGCTCTCCTTCGGCCTCCTGGCCGGGCCCGGCCAGGAGCCGAGGCTCGCCGTCACCACCAACAGCCTCCGGCTGCCCGACAGTTACGCGGGCGGCGGCACCGGGGGCGAGCGGAGCGCCCGGGTGCTCACCGTCGTCGACGAACGGGGCGAGACGGTGGGTGCCGCCCGCGACCGGGACGCCCGCTCCGAACACCGCCAGAACGCCCGCGCGTTCGCCCCGGCCCCGAAGGACCCGCAGGCCCCGCACTCCCCGCAGGACCCGCGTCAGGACCCGGAGGACGGCTCCGACGCCGTCACCGCGGCACACGCCGCGGACCCGGTCCGGGCGAGCGGGAAGGACCCGTCGCCCTCCGCGGACCAACTGGCCTCCTTCTCCCGGCAGGCGGTGGAACGCACCGCGGGCCCCGCGTCGGGCGAGTCCGGGGCGGGGGTCGGCTTCCCCGGCCCCAGCGGCCATCTGCTGGGCGAGCGGACCGGCGGCGAACGGGGCGATCGCGCGGTCGCCGGCTACGCCCGGCTCACCGCCCCGCCGGACGGCCCGAAGTCGCCGGCCGGTGAACTCGGCCTGACCGTCCTCGCGATGACCGCCGTCGGCGAGACGGCCTCCGCCGGGATCGACCCGCTGTACGGGCTGTTCGCCGCCGGGGCGCTGCTCGGTGTCGGCGCACTGACCATCTGGCTGCTGGTGGCTCTGGTGCAGCGTCCGCTGCTGGGCCTGTTCCTGGAGAGCCGCAGGCTCGCCCGCGGCGAGCTCGGCCGCCCGGTAGCCGTTCCGCGCTTCGGCGAGGCGGCCCGGGTGGGGCGGGCGCTGGAGAGTCTGCGCCGCCAACTCCTCGGTGATCGCGACCGGGACGGCGACCAGGACGGCGACGGCGACGAGAACGGCCGAGGCGACCGGGACGGCCGTCGCGACGCGACCCGGACCCGTACGCCGCGCCGCCGCCCCGGCGCCCGCGCGCTGCTGGTGCTGTGCGGTGTGCTGATGCTCGTCTGGTGCGCACCGCTGGCGGCTCTCGTCAACCGGGCCGACACCGACGGCGTACCGCCGCAGCTCGTCAGCGACCAGCGCGATCGCACCGGCACCGTGAGCGACCGGGTGCGCCGTGCGCTCAACGAGGGCCACTCCGATCTGGCCTCGGTCGCCCGGCTGGTCGACGGCCGTGCGCCGCAGAGCCGGTTGGTGCCGCTGCTGGAGCGCACCATGCACGAGCACCAGCGTTACGAGTCGCTCTACGTGCTCGACGCCCGCGGCAACACCGTGGCGCACACCGGCAGTTCGCCCACCCATCCGGAGGGACGTCGACCCGCGCCGTCCGGCCTGGCCGTGCTCGGCGAGGGCGGCAGGGTGCCGGTGGTCGCCGGCTACGCCCCGGTGTCCGGCGCGCGCGGCCTGACGGTGGTCGGGGAGTTCCGGATCGCCCATCTGAACGCGCTGCTGACCCAACCCGGCCTCGGCCAAGTGAGGCTGGTCGACGAGCGGGAACGGGTCATCGGCGGCAGTTCCGGCTTCGTGGCCTTCGAGCAGTTGGACGACAGCCGGCTCAGCGCCCTGATGGCCGAGTCGAGAACTCCGAAGTCCGGTGCGGAGAACGGGCGTTCCACCGCCCACGAGCCGTCCGCGGACTCACCCGCGGGCGAGAACCGCAGCACGGCGGCCGACCCGGCGGCGCGGCCCGCCGCCGACGCCCGGGGGCCGGGCGGCGATCGCAGGATCGCCGCAGCCGCTCCGGTGCTCGGCGGCGGCCCCGCCGACAACCTCGGCTGGTCCACGGTGAGTTGGCAGGCCCCGGACGGACTGGCGCTGCCCGCCTACCAGTTGGAGAACCGTACGGTGCTGGTCGGCCTGCTCGGCCTCACCGCCACGGTGGCGTGCCTGGGCTGGCTGCACATCGTCGTCGTCCGCCCGCTGCGCGAACTGGTGGGCCGTGCGGAGGCGTTGGCCGACGGCGACCGTCGCACCGTGCTCTTCCCCCGCCACCACGACGAGGTCGGCGCGATCACCCGAAGTCTGGAGATCGTCCGACAGCGGCTCCAGGAACAGCACAAGCGGGGCGGCGCGGCTGCCGTCCCGGCCGGAAGGAACTGATCGCCCGTGCTCTTCCTCTACACGGTGCTCGTGGTGTGCTGCGCCGTCCTGCTGGTCGCCGGAGTCATCGAGCAGCGCCGCCACTTCGCCAACCTCGAACACATCCCCGTGCGGGTGCTGGTCAACGGAATCCGCGGCAAGAGCTCCATCACCCGGCTGTGCGCGGGCGCGCTGCGCGGCGGGGAGCTCGTCACCGTCGCCAAGACCACCGGCACCGCGGCGCGTTTCATCCATCCCGACGCCACCGAGGAGCCCGTCCACCGCAAGTTCGGCATCGCCAACGTCGTCGAGCAGATCGGGATCGTCCGCCGGGCCGCCTCCTGCGATCCGGACGCCCTGGTCATCGAGTGCATGGCGGTGATGCCCGCGCTCCAGGAGATCAACCAGAGCAAGCTGATCCGCTCCACCATCGGTGTGCTGTGCAATGTGCGCGAGGACCATCTGGAGGAGATGGGACCCACCCTGGACGACGTGGCGCGCTCGCTGTGCCGTTCGATGCCCGAGGACGGCATCTGCGTCACCGCGGAGAAGGACCGCTTCGCGATCCTCCAGCAGGAGGCGGACGCACGACGCTGCCAACTCCTGTACGCCGACCCGGAGTCGGTGAGCGACGAGGAGCTGCGCGGCTTCAGCTGGTTCACCTTCAAGGAGAACGTCGCCATCGCGCTCAAGGTCGCCGAACTGCTGGGGGTCGACCGCGCCACCGCGCTGCGGGGCATGTACGACGCGCCCCCGGACCCCGGCGTGCTCTCCGTCGAGCGCTACCGCACCCCCGAGGGCAAACGGCTGCGCTTCGCGAACGTCTTCGCGGCCAACGACCCCGAGTCCACTCTGATGAACATCAACCAGCTGCTCGAACTCGGCGCGATCCAGCGGCCGTTGAGCGTGGTCGTCAACTGCCGTCCGGACCGGGTCGAGCGCAACGGGCAGATGGGGGAGCTGGTTCCCGAGCTCGCTCCCGACTCCGTCTTCCTCATCGGCCACCCGACCAGGTCCGCCCTGGACGCCGTGCCCGCCGACTGGCGGCACCTCGTCGTCGATCTGGGCGGAGACCGGCGGGAGGCCGCGGAGTTCGTGCCCGCGCTGCTCGAACAGCTCCCCGACGGCGCCTCGTTGGCCTCGATCGGCAACATCCACGGACAGGGCGAGGCGCTGCTGGAGCACCTCCACGACCTCCCCTCCGACGAAAGCACCCCCGACACCCCGGCCCGGAGCACGCCCTCCGGGCCCGGGCCGCGTCCGTACGACCATCCCCCCACCGGTCCAGGAGAACCCCGTTGATCCCCGCAGTGCTCACCCCGGAGATAGCCGCCGTCGGCATCGCTCTGGGCCTGATGTTCTCCCTGGTCTGCTATCTGACCACCAACCTCTCCCCCGGCGGCATGATCACGCCGGGCTGGCTGGCCCTCACGCTCGCCGAGGACCTCCAGCACGCGGCGATGGTCGTCGGTGTCACCGCGCTCACCTATCTGTGCACGGTGCTCGTCCAGCGCTGGGTGATCCTCTAAGGCAAACGGCTCTTCGCCGGAGTCGTGCTGATCGGCGTCATCCTCCAGGCGACCCTGACCCTGGTGCTGCGGCACGAGTTCCCGCTGATGTTCTCCAACCAGACCCTGGGCTTCATCGTCCCGGGACTGATCGCCTACCAGCTGGTGCGACAGCCCAAGCTCCCCACCGTCATCGCCACCGGCTCGGTGACGCTGATGACCTATGTGGTCCTCACCGCCGGAATCCTGCTCGGTGTGATGCCGACCGCCTGACGCACGGCGTGCGGGCGCCCGCCCGCACGCCCGCGCAGACGCGCTCGCGCACGCCCGTACCCGCCCGCACGACCGCACCGCACGACCACGCCGTCTCGATCCACGGACCCCACGCCCTCGGAACAGACCGGAGCGAACCCGCATGACCACCAGGATGACCGTCAAGCCGCGCCCCGTACTGCACAGCGTCACCGCGCTGGCGCTCCTCGCGGCGGCCGCCTGCTTCACCCTCGAACTCCGCAGGACGGAGGCGGGGAACGCGCCCACCGCCCCCACGCTCACCGAGAACGCCCTCGCCGCGCCGCTCGCCGCGAACGGCGCGGCCGACCGCGAACCGCTCGACCGCAGCTGGCAGCGGCTGCGCAACCCCGACCGTTCCGTACTGCGCGGCGCCGACGGGGAGTTGCTGGCGACCTTCACCGACGGCGCCCGCACGGCCACGCTCACCGGACCGAGCCGCACCTTCACCGAGCCGGAGCACACCGGCGCCCGGATCGTCACCACCGACTGGGTACGGCTGCTGCCGCGGGCCTGGGAGCGTGGCGCCGAGCGGCAGCGGTGGTTCACCGACTGGCTGCGTCGGCAGCTCGGCAGCACGGAGGACGACCTCTTCGCGACCGCCTTCCAGTACACCGCGGGCGCCCCGGTCCGCAAGGACCGCAACGGGGTCCCGTACGCCGGCGACGCCTCGTTCGGACCGCTGCCGAAGGGCTCGCGGGACGCCTCGGACCGGCTGAAGCAGTCCGACTTCCCCGACTACCTCGGCGTCCCGCACACCTTCCCGGACGGCACCACCGTCCGGCCCGACCCGCGGCGCCACCGCTCGCTGGACTGCAGCGGCTATCTGCGCGCCGTCCTCGGCCACCGCGGCGGATACCCGCTGGCGCCGAACGACGAGGCGGGCGGCGGACTGCCGCGCACCGCCGACGCGATGGCGCGCTCCGGGCTCGGCACCGAGGTGGTTCCGCGGTCCGGCGGCAGCGCAGAAGGCACCGGTCGACCGGCTTCGCTCGACACTCTCCACCCCGGTGACCTGGTCTTCTTCGAACTGAAGCGCAACGGCGGGCGCCTGGACCACGCGGGGCTCTATCTGGGCCGGGACACCGACGGCCACCAGGTCTTCATCTCCAGCCGGTCCGAGGCCGACGGCCCGACCGTCGGCGACACCGGCGGCGCCTCCCGGCTCGACGGCGAGGGCTACTACGCACAGGCGTTCCGGACCGCCAGGCGCCTGTGACTCCGGTCCGCACGGCGGCCCGCACATGGTGGCGGCGATGTGACGCATCGCGCACATCAGTCACAAGCTGGTGAATTCCCCCGCCCCCGTGTTCCGACATCCGAACGTGTGTGCTTGGCTGACCGGCGTTCACTTGCCCGATGCAAGGAACCGATGTCGGGCAACTTGGCAGAAGGAGAACGCCGGTGCGGGGGAAACGGGGCCGCCGCGCCCTCTGGATCACAGTGCTGTGCATGGTCGTGCTCGCCGCAGCCGGTTTCACCGGCCGTCAACTGCTCGCGAAGAGCGAGGAGTCCGACCCGATCGTGGTGGGCTCGGGCGCGTACCCGACCTCGCTCGACCCGGCAGCCGCCTACGACGACGGCTCCTGGGCGCTGTACAGCAACATCTACCAGGGCCTGCTGACCTTCTCCCCGGGCTCCGCGCAGCCGGTGCCGGACGCCGCCGAGCGCTGCGGGTTCGTCGGCCGGGAGTCGACGGTCTACCGCTGCACGCTCCGCAAGGACCTGAGGTTCAGCAACGGCGACCGGCTCACCACCCACGACGTGCGCCACTCCATCGAGCGCATCACCAGGATCAAGCACGAGCAGGGCCCCGCGCAGCTCTTCGACACCCTCGACACCATCAGGACGCGGGGCCAGGACATCGAGTTCCGGCTGAAGACCGGGGACGCGACGTTCCCGTTCAAGCTGGCGGGCGCCGCCGGTTCCATCGTGCCCAGCGGCAGCTACCCCGAGGACGGCCTGCTCAGAGGAGACCGGGCGATCGGTTCCGGCCCCTTCGAACTGGCCGACTACCGGGCGAAGAAGCACGCCGAACTCGTCCCGAACGACAGCTACCGGGGAGCCCAGGACAAGGCGCCCGGACCGGTGGAGCTGCGCTGGTTCACCGAGGCCGGCGCGCTCAAGAAGGCGTGGGAGCAGCGCGAGATCGACGTCAACGACGGAGGTCTGCCGCCGGCCGAGCTGGCCGAGCTCAGCCCGTCCGACCCGGACATCACCCTCACCGAGCACTCCGGCACCGACATCCAGATGACGGTGTTCAACACCCGCGAGGACTCGGCCACGGCCGAGCGGCCGGTGCGCCAGGCGATCGCCACGGCGCTGGACCGGCAGCGGCTGGCCCGGAAGGTGCACGTGGGCACGGTGGAACCGCTGTACTCGCTCATCCCGCAGGGCATGACCGGCCACGGGACCCCGTTCTTCGACCGCTACCCCGAGCCCGACACCGCTGCCGCGAGAAAGCTGCTGGAGGAGGCCGACGTCACCACCCCGGTCGAGTTCGACCTCGCGTACAGCAAGGGACCGACAGCGACGCGGGAAGCAACCGAGATCAAGCGGCAGTTGGAGGCCACCAAGCTGTTCGAGGTCGACGTCCGCGGCTACGAGTGGGACGACTTCCTCAAGGGCATGGCCAAGGGCACCTACGACGCCTACAACCTCGGCTGGGTCGCCGACTACCCCGACCCGGACACCTACACCGGCTCGCTGGTCACCTCGGGCAACGCGACGCAGAACGGCTTCAGCAGCGAGGAGATCGACGGCCTGGTGGCGGAGGTCCAGCGCAAGCCCGAGCGCGACCAGACCGTGGCGGACTACCGGAAGATCCACGAGCGGATCGCCCAGCAGGTGCCGATGCTGCCGCTGTGGCAGGCCAAGGACTACGTGCTCACCCGGCCCGGGATCGGGGGCAGCCAGCACCTCTCCGACAACAGCGGCATCTGGCGCCTTTGGAAGCTGGAGCGGCTGTAGTGTCCGGACGGGGCTGCCGGGGCGACGGCGCGCGGCCCGCCGATCCGTCGGCTGGGCTAAGACGTCGCCCGGTGGTGCCAGTCGTTCACCCTGCGGGCACTCCCACGGTCCCCAACTGCCCTTGCACGCGGTACTTTCTCACCGTGCGCCAGATTCTTCATACTGTCTATCGGGTGGTCACCCGCCCCTCCCGACCAGCCGCCGTCGCCGCCGCAGCGCTACCCCTGCTGCTGGTCGGCGCGGTGCCCGCGCAGGCCGACGACGCGAAGCCGCCAGCCGAGATGTCCATCGTCGGCGGCGAGAGACTCGGTCAACCGGGCACCCAGATCGCCCCTCGAAAGGGTGCTCCTTCGCTGCCGAAGAAGAAGCTCAGCGCACGTGCCTGGGTGGTGGCCGACGCGGAGTCGGGCGAGATCCTCGCCGCGCACAACGCGCACTGGCGACTGGCCCCCGCCTCCACGCTGAAGATGCTCTTCGCCGACACCCTGCTCCCGAAGTTCGACAAGAAGACGAAGTACACCGTGCGCCAGGAGGACCTGGCCGGCATGGGCGCGGGCAGCAGCGCAGTCGGCGTCAAGGAGGACCACCCCTACGAGGTCGACGACTTCTGGAACGGCGTCTTCCTCGCCTCGGGCAACGACGCGGTCCACGCCCTGGTCGCCATGAACGGCGGGATGGCCAAGACCGTCCGCGAGATGAACGAGCGCGCCCACGAACTCGGCGCGGAGGACACCCACGTCGTCAGCCCCGACGGCTACGACGCCAAGGGCCAGACCTCCTCCGCCTACGACCTCACCCTCATCGCCCGCGCCGCCATGCAGAACCCGGACTTCCGGGACTACGCCGCCACCGTCCGCGCCAAGTTCCCCGGCGAGTACGGCAAGAAGGGCAAGCGCGAGCACTTCGTCGTCGAGACCACCAACCGGCTGATGCGCGGCGACTACGGCCTCGACCCGTACGAGGGACTGGCCGGCATCAAGAACGGCTACACCACCAACGCCGGCTACACCTTCACCGGCATCGCCCAACGCGGCGACCGCAAGCTGCTGGTGACGGTCATGAACCCGGACAAGGAGAAGAAGGGCGCCGACCGCAACGAGGTCTACCGCGAGACCGCGGCGCTCTTCGACTGGGGCTTCGAGGCCGCCGAGAAGGTGGACGCCGTCGGCGAGTTGGTGCCGCCGCGCGCCGAGCGGGAGAAGCAGGACGGAGAGCCCGGCGACGGCAAGGAACCCCTGAACGGCGAGCAGGTCGCCACGGACGCCGACCGCGCCTCCGGTGGTGTGGGGGTCGCGATCGGCGTCACCGGCGCCTCACTGGTGGTGCTGGGCCTCACGGGCTACGTCGTTCACCGTCGCTGGCCGCTCCAGGCCGACCGCTCCTCCTCGACCGGTCAGGCGACGAGCCTGCGGGACTGAGCGGGTCCGGACCGGCCGAGGAGGCTCCCGCAGCCGGGCCCGGGTCCGGGTCCGGGTCCGAAGAGGCGGGAGAGGCCGGAGCAGCGGGAGAGGTCGGCGAGGCGTACGAGGCCGGGGAGGCGGTGCCCTTCCCGGCCTCCGGCACGTCCGAGCCCTCGCCCGGTTCCGTCCCGCCCGGTTCCGGGCGCGCGCCGGGGCGCGCTCCCGACGGCGGCTCCGCGCCCGCGTCGCGACCGGCTGCTTCGACCGCCTCGATGGCCCGTGCCGCCTCCGCCGTCTCGGCGGCTTCCTCCGCCTCGGCCTCCGCCCGCTCTCTGGCCAGCTGCGGTCCGGCCGTCGCCGTCCAGGCCGTGCAGAAGAGCGTCAGCTTCGCCATCAGGCTGATCCAGATCAGCAGGGCGATCGGGATGCCGAACGCCCCGTACATGCTCTTGGCCGCGACCCCGCTGAGGTAGCCGCCGAGCAGCAGCTTCAGCAGCTCGAAGCCGACCGCGCCCAGCAGCGCCGCCCGCCAGACCGAGCCGCGCTCGGGCCGTACACCCGGTACCTCGGTCAGGACGTACCGCAGCAGCAGCACGTCGACCAGTACGGCGGCGAGCACCGGGGTGATCCGCAGCAGCCAGGTCACCACCGCGGACTCCACGCCCAGCAGGTCCACGGCCCAGTCCACGGCGCTGACCGCGAACGCCGAACCGGCGACGGACAGCACGCCGACGAGACCGAGGCCGACCAGGACGAGCAGGTCCTTCACCTTGCCCGCGAGGAACCCGACCTCCTCCTCGGGCAGCTGCCAGACCTCGCGCAGGCACTCCCGCAGCGCCCGCACCCAGCCCAGCCCGGTGAAGAGCAGCAGCAGCGCCGCGACCGAGCCGACGGCGCCCGCGTTGTCCACGAAGCTCTGGATGTCGATCCGGTCCGAGATGCCGGGCACCTGGTCGCCCATCCACTGCTCCAGGCGTCCCATCCGGTCCTCGCTCAGCGTCGCGGCACCCACCGCTGCCGCCAGGGCGATCATCGGGAAGAGCGCGAGGAAGCTGGTGAAGGTCATCGCGGCGGCGAGCCGGGTCCAGTGCGTGGCTTCCAGCCGCTCGTACGCGCGCCAGGGGTGGGTGCGCATCAGTCGAGCGAGGTGGGGTCCGACCAGGGGAAGTCGTGTCAGCCAATCCATGGCTGAGTGTCTACCCGATTCGCCGGCTCCCGGGGGTCAGCAACCTGCGCCGACGCACCCGCGGGCGGACGGGGCCCGCTCTCGGGCTCGACCGGCCCGCTCTGCGCGGGGACGCCGCCGGGCAGGCCCTCGGTGCCTCCGCCGCCCGGACTGCGGGCTCCCGGCAGCGCGCCGCGGTGGCCCTCCTCGGAGGGCTCGGTGCGACCCGCCCCGGCGGTCG
Source organism: Streptomyces sp. XM4193 (assembly GCF_023072595.1). Lineage (GTDB taxonomy): Bacteria > Actinomycetota > Actinomycetes > Streptomycetales > Streptomycetaceae > Streptomyces. The sequence goes on along the minus strand of NZ_JALLGK010000001.1, from coordinate 1,401,519 downwards.
GCCGGGGACGGCGCTTGCGGCGGTCCGCCCCGCTGGCTCGGTTGGCCCGCTCGACGGTGGTCAGGCCCGCGCCGGCGTCGGGCTCGTCCGGGGTGGGTCCGGTGTGCACCGCTCCACGGCTCGCGGGCGCGTCGGCCGCGTCGTGGAACCGGAACTCCCGCTGGAGCCGCCAGACTCCGTCGGCGCCCTGCTCGTAGAGGGCGAAGCCGGTCGCCGTCCAGGACGCCTCGAAATCGGCCAGCTCCTCGTACGCCTTGTCCATCGCCTCCTCGGCGATGCCGTGCGCGACGGTCACGTGCGGGTGGTACGGAAAGCTCAGCTCGCGGTCGAGCGGCCCGCCGGGGCTGCGCACCTGCTCCTGGAGCCAGGCGCACGCCGAGCCGCCCTCGACCACCTGGACGAAGACGACGGGCGACATGGGGCGGAAGGTGTCCGTGCCGGCCAGCCGCATCGGGAAGGAACGCCCCGCCTCGGCGATCGCCGAGAGATGCGCCTCGATCCGGGAACGCCCCTCGTCGTCCACCTCCGTGGGGGGCAGCAGGGTGACGTGGGTGGGGATGCCGTGCGCCGCGGTGTCGCCGTAGCTGACCCGCCGCTCCTGCAGCAGGCTGCCGTACGGCTCGGGAACGGCGATGGACACGCCGAGCGTGTGTGTCCCCACGGTGTCTCCCTTCTCGCTCCGGGTCCTGTGCCGGGGCCGGTCCTCTGCTGGCCAGTGTCCGCGATCGAGCGCCCCGGAGGGCACCGGTCGGTTGTGATTCACACGACGGTCACGCGATTCCCGCCGCCGTGGTACACGACCGGCACGCGACCGCGGTGCCGCCCCGGGGCCGCCACCGCGGTGGACGGCGCCGGGGCGGCGGGGTCAGGAGACGGGCGGCAGAAAACCGACCCGGTCGTACGCCCGGGCGAGGGTCTCCCCCGCCACCGCGCGCGCCTTCTCGGCGCCCTTGGCCAGAACGGCGTCCAGGGCGGCCGGATCGTCCAGGTACTCCAACGCCTTCGCGCGGAACGGTGCCACCCACTCGGTCACCACCTCAGCCAGGTCGGTCTTGAGCGCACCATAGCCCTTGCCCTCGTAGCTCTTCTCCAGGTCCGCGACAGTGCTACCCGTGAGAGTGGCGCACAGCGAGAGCAGGTTGCTCACGCCCGGCTTCTTCTCCGGGTCGTAGCGGATCTCCGAGTCGGTGTCGGTGACCGCGCTCTTGATCTTCTTGGCCGTCTTCTTCGGCTCGTCGAGGAGCCAGACGATGCCCTTCTCCGAGGACGCCGACTTGCTCATCTTCGACGAGGGGTCCTGGAGGTCGTAGATCTTGGCGGTGTCCTTCAGGATGTACGGCGCCGGCAGGGTGAAGCTCTCCCCGAACCGGTGGTTGAAGCGGGCCGCGACATCACGGGTGAGCTCGACGTGCTGGCGCTGGTCCTCACCGACCGGGACCTGGTCGGCCTGGTAGAGCAGGATGTCGGCGACCTGGAGGATCGGGTAGGTGAAGAGCCCGACGGTGGTGCCCTCGGCGCCCTGCTTGGCCGACTTGTCCTTGAACTGCGTCATCCGCGAAGCCTCGCCGAAGCCGGTGAGGCAGTTCATCACCCAGGCCAGCTGGGTGTGCTCGGGCACGTGGCTCTGGAGGAAGAGCGTGCAGCGCTCGGGGTCCAGACCCGCCGCCAGCAGCTGCGCCACGGCCAGCCGGCTGGACTGCCGGAGGGTGGCCGGGTCCTGGGGAATCGTGATCGCGTGCAGGTCGACCACCATGTAGAAGGCGTCGTGGGTCTCCTGCAACTGCTGCCACTGACGCACCGCACCCAGGTAGTTGCCGAGGTGGAACGAGCCAGCGGTGGGCTGGATGCCGGAGAGCACGCGAGGACGATTGTCAGCCATGGGGGACATTCTCTCAGAGCCCCGCGGCCGGTTGCCCCGGCCCGGGACCGTACCGGCGACGGGCGACGCGCGGCGTCAACCGGCCGTGGGGCGGCGGCGGTTGGGCGACGGGGCGCAGTTCCGCGGCGACGGCGGGTGCGGCGGGGCGACGGCGGTTCGAGGGGCGCGGGCGTTCGGGGGTCGCGCCGGGGTTCGGGGCGAATACGACATCCGGCGCGACCCTCCGCTTCCGCGACCTCCGGTGGTCGGTACAACTCCCGCGCGGGGTGCCGCTGGGACGTCCGCGCACGGTAGAAAGAGCACACCGCCTGCACGCCTGACGAGTAGGAGCAACACCATGCGTTCGAACGGCACCGACGCCACCCTGTCGGGCTCCGCCGCCCAGGGAGCCACCGCTCCGCGCGGCACCACCGAACAGCTGATCGCCACCGCCGACCAGCACAGCGCGCACAACTACCACCCGTTGCCGGTCGTCGTGGCCTCCGCCGAGGGCGCCTGGATGACCGACGTCGAGGACCGCCGCTATCTCGATCTACTCGCCGGCTACTCGGCGCTGAACTTCGGCCACGGCCACCCCCGGCTGATCGCCACCGCCAAGGAGCAGCTGGACCGGCTGACGCTCACCTCGCGCGCCTTCCACCACGACCGGTTCGCGGAGTTCTGCACCCAGCTCGCGGAGCTGTGCGGAATGGAATCGGTGCTTCCGATGAACACCGGCGCCGAGGCCGTGGAGACAGCGGTCAAGACCGCCCGCAAGTGGGGCTACCAGGTCAAGGGGGTGCCGGACGGCCGAGCGAAGATCATCGTCGCCTCCGGAAACTTCCACGGCCGCACCACCACCGTGATCAGCTTCTCCACCGACGAGGACGCCCGGGCGAACTTCGGCCCGTACACCCCCGGCTTCGAGATCGTGCCCTACGGCGATCTGGCCGCGCTGGAGGCAGCCCTCGACGAGCACGGCGAGGACGTGGTCGCCGTCATGCTGGAGCCCATCCAGGGCGAGGCGGGCGTGCTCATCCCGCCGGCCGAATACCTGCCGGGCGTACGGGAGTTGACGCGCGCGCGGAACGTACTGTTCATCGCCGACGAGATCCAGTCCGGGCTGGGGCGCACGGGCCGCACCTTCGCCTGCGAGCACGAGGGCGTGGTGCCGGACATCTATCTGCTGGGCAAGGCGCTCGGCGGCGGTGTCGTGCCGGTCTCCGCCGTCGTCTCCTCGCGCGAGATCATGAGCGTCTACCGGCCCGGCGAGCACGGTTCCACCTTCGGCGGCAACCCGCTCGCCTGCGCGGTCGCGCTCGAGGTCGTGGCGATGCTGCGGTCCGGCGAATACCAGGAGCGGGCAAGGGAGTTGGGCGACCACCTCCACCGCGAGCTGCAACTGCTCACCGGCACGGGCAAGGTCGAGGCGGTGCGGGTGCGCGGCCTGTGGGCCGGCGTCGACATCGCGCCGTCGTTCGGCACCGGCCGGGAGATCTCGGAGAAGCTGATGGCCCGGGGCGTCCTGGTCAAGGACACCCACGGCTCGACGATCCGGATCGCGCCCCCGCTGGTGATCAGCAAGGAGGACCTCGACTGGGGCCTCGACCAGCTGCGCGAGGTGCTGGCCGGCTGACCCCGGCCCCGTACACCCCGCGGGGCGTGTGCCCGGTAGGGCTGCACGCCCGGTAGCGCCGCACGGCGACGGGCTCCGCATCCGAAGAGGTGCGGAGCCCGTCGGCGTACGCGGGTGTCGGCGTACGGAGGCGTACGAGCCGGCCGACGTCGAGCCCGTCGGCGTGCGCGGGTGTCAGTCCTCCAGGTCCCAGAGCCAGCGGCTCCAGATGGCCTCGTTCTCCGCCGCCCATTTGGCGCCCGCGGCCTCCAGCGACATCTCGTCGTCGGCGATCAGGCGTGCCACCTCGTTCTGGTCCTCCTGGCCCCAGGTGAAGTTGCGCAGGAAGGCCGCGGCCTTGCCGCCGTTGCGGTCGAAGTCCGCGTTGTGGAACTTCTCCAGGTCCGTCTCCGGGTAGCCGCAGGCGACCTTCTTCGGGTCGGCGTCGCAGCCTTCGTAGTGCTCGGGGAGTTTGACCTCGGCGAGCTCGACCTCGGACTCCAGCCAGTGCGGGGTCCACCAGTAGGTGAGGAAAGGTTTCTCGTCCTTGGCGGCCTCGCGCATGAACTCCAGCTGCTTGTCCTCGCTGCCGAGATGTTCGAGTTCCAGGTCAAGTCCGAGGTTGTCGATGATCGCCTGGTCGTGCGACTTGTAGGAGGGGTCGCCCTGGAGAAGCAGGCCCTTCCCGCTCTCGCCGTCGCCGGTGGCGCCCGGACCTTCGGTGCCGGTGCTGTCGGGACCGCCGCTCTCGGCTTCGCCCGTGGCGGTGTCCTGGGGGCCGCCGTCGCCCGGGCCGCCTTCGCTGTCCTTGCCGCCGCCGTCGGCCGAGAAGAGCTCGGCCTTTTCGTTGAGCTTCTGCCAACTCGTCACATCGCGGTCGGAGTTGGCGAGATAGCGGGGCACGTACCAGCCGATCCGGCCCTTGATGCCCAACTCCCCCGCGGAGACGACGGACTTGCGCTTGCGCACGTAGGTGTCGCGGCGACCCGGGTGGTCCCAGTCCTCCAGCATGGCGTCCGCCTTGCCGGAGTCCAGCGCCTTCCACGCCTGCGGGTCGGCCAGCTCGGTGATCTCGACGTCGTAGCCGAGCTCCTTCTTCAGGATGTGGGCGGCCACCGCGACGTTGGCCTGACCACCCACCCACTTCGAGGCGATGAGGGTGACCTTCTCCCCGTCCTCGCTCGGTCCGCCGGAGGAGGTGCCCGCCCCGCAGGCGGTGAGCGCCACCAGTACCAGGGCGGTCGTGCCCGCTGCCAGCGCGGTGCGCACGCGAGGTGCGCGAAAGGGCCTGTGCGAATCGCGTATACCAGACATAGGTGTAGTCACCCAGGAGTGAGGGGTTGGCGAGCCCGAAGACTTTAGCAGGGCAGTACGTCGCACAGGGCGTCCAGTGCCCCTGGAAACGCGCGGTCGGTGGGCGCTCCGTACCCGACCACCAGAGCGTCGCGCGGCAGCGAGGGGTCGCCGGCGTCCGGCGGGAGGTCCGGGTGGCGGTAGGGGCCGAGTCCCTCCAGCTCCACCTCGCGCCAGCGTGCCGCCGCGACGACCGACTGCTCGGTGCCGGGCGGGAGTTGGACGACTGCGTGCAGTCCGGCGGCGATCCCGGAGACCCGGCAGTCGGGTGCCCGACGGGCCAGGGTATCGACCAGCAGATCGCGCCGGCGCCGGTAGCGCAGGCGGGCGGCGCGCACATGGCGGTCGTACCCGCCGGTCTCCAGCAGGTCGGCGAGGGTGAGCTGGTCGAGCACCGAGGAGCGGGACTCGCGTTTGACGGCGCGCACCGCGTCGAGCAGTCGGCGCGGCACGGCCATCCAGGAGAGCCGCAGCCCCGGCGCGAGCGCCTTGCTGGCCGTACCCAGGTAGACCACCCGGTCGGGGTCCAACCCCTGTACGGCGCCGACCGGTTGGCGGTCGTAGCGGAACTCGCCGTCGTAGTCGTCCTCCAGTACGAGTCCGCCGGCGGCACGCGCCCAGCCCACCGCCGCGGACCGGCGGCCGGGGTGCAGCGCGGCGCCGGTGGGGAACTGGTGGGCCGGAGTCAGCAGCACCGCCCTCGCCCCGGTCTGCGCCAACTCCCCGACGCAGGCGCCGTGTCGGTCCACCGGAAGCGGAAGGGTGCGGACACCGCCGCGCTCCAGCGCCTCCCGGTGCAGCCACAGCCCGTACGCCTCCACGGCGATCGGTGCGGCGATCAACTCGCCCAGTACGCCCAGCACTTCGGAGAACCCGGCACACACCACCACGCACTCGGCCTCGGTGCGCACACCGCGCACCCGGGAGAGGTAGCCGGCCAGCGCACGCCGCAGCTCCGGTCTGCCGAGCGGATCGCCGTAGGCCAGGGAGCCGGCCGGAGCGGCGGAGACGGCCCGGCGGGCGGCGGCGAGCCACGCCGCGCGGGGGAAGGACGACACATCGGGGCGGCCGGGACGCAGATCGTGCCGCCCGACCGGCGGGGGTGCGGGCTGCCCGCGGTCCACCGGCTTCGGCGGCACCGGCGCGGCGCCCGCCCCGTGCTGCTCGGCGACCCGGGTGGCCGCGCCCTGCCGCGCGGTCAGCCACCCCTCGGCGACGAGGTCCCCGTACGCCTCCACGACGGTGTTGCGGGCGATTCCCAGATCGGCGGCCAGATGCCGGGAGGAGGGCAGCCGGGTGCCGGGGGCCAGCCGTCCGCCGCGCACGGCCTCGCGCAGGGAACGGGTGAGGCCGGCCCGCAGTCCGCCCGCGCCGTCCAGATCGAGGTGCAGGTCCACTCCGAGCCCCGAAGTGGCCCGCCCGGCAGCGTGACTGGCCCGATTTTCCCGCACGGAAGTGGACCATACCGGCCGCCTCCGCGGGCACTAGCGTCGACGTCATGACCACACACCAGCACGGCCCCAGAATGGACTTCTTCGCCCACGCACCGAAGTTCTACAAGGCGATGGTGGCGCTGGACGCAGCCGCCGGAGCCGGGCTCGACCCCGCGCTCAAGGAACTCGTCAAGATCCGCGCCTCCCAGCTCAACCACTGCGCCTACTGCCTCGACATGCACGTGCGGGACGCCCGCTCGCAGGGCGAGCGCGAGGAGCGCGTCTACCTGCTGAGCGCCTGGGAGGAGGCCGGAACGCTCTACACCGAACGCGAGCAGGCGGCGCTGGCGCTGACCGAGGCGATCACGGTGCTGACCGACGGCTTCGTGCCGGACGAGGTGTACGAGCGGGCGGCGAAGCACTTCGAGGAGGGCGAACTGGCCCAGGTGATCGCGCTGATCATCACGATCAACAGCTGGAACCGGATCGCCGTCACCACCCGCAAGACCCCGGCGCTGGGCTGAACCGGCGCCGCGGGCAGGGCAGTTCGGCCCGCCCGCCGCGCCGCGGTGCGCGGCGGGCCGGTGCGGGGCTGGGCGCGGCGGGCCGGTGCGGTGCGCGCCGGGCCGTCGGCTCACGGGCGCGCCCGCGGGTGGACCCGTGAGCCGGGCTCAGGACCCGGGCAGCCAGGGGCGCCAGGTCTCGCGGTTCTCCCGCGCCCAACGGGCTGCGGCCTCGGGGCCCTTGAGATCGTCCGAGGCCATCATCCTGGCGACCTGGTTCTGGTCGTCGTCGGACCAGCGGAAGTTGCGCAGCAGTTCCGCCGCGGGTCCGCCGTACTGCTCGAAGTCCGCGTTGAAGAACTTCTGCAGGGGCGTGTTGAAGTACGCGCAGTCGGTGAACTCCGCCGGGACGTTGCAGCCCTCGGTGTACTCGGGCAACTCGACCTCGACCAGGTCCAGTTCGAGGTTCTTCCAGTGCGGCTCCTGCCAGTAGGTCAGGAACGGCTCTCCGGCCTCGTAGTGCTTCTCCAGCGTGGCGACGAGATCCTCCTCGCTCTCGGCCGGCTGGATCACGTACTCCAGGTCGAGGTTCTTGACCAGGTGCTTGTCGTAGGAGGTCCAGCTCTTCTCGGCGCCGATCAGTCGGCCCTTGTCGCCGGTGCCGGGCGCCCCGAACTCCTCGGTGTAGTCGTTGAGGTTCTCCCAGTCGACGACGTCCGGGTTGCTGTCGGCGAAGTACTTCGGCACGAACCAGCCGATGCGGCCGGTCACGCCCAGATCGCCGCCCTCGACGACGGTGCCGGTCCTGCCGATGTACTCGTCCTCCCTGGCCTGGTTGCCGAGCCAGTCCTCCAGGAAGGCGTGCACCGTACCGGCGTCCATCGCGTCCCACGCCTCGCGGGTCTCCATCTCCACGACCTCGACGGTGACGTCGAGTTCCTCGCGGAGCAGATGCGCCGCCACCGCGCCGTTGGCCCGGGCTCCGGCCCACGGGGCCACGGCGATGACCACCTTGTCGTAGTCGGCGCCGTCCTTCTCCTTCTTCCCGTCGGTGCACCCGCTCGCCAGCAGCGCCGCGACGACCACCACCGCGCCGCCTGTTCGTGTTCGCCGGTCGGCTCTCATCCCGTTCGTCGCTCCTCGGCTCCCCCGGCCGTCCCCCGCAGGACAGCGCTCACGTCTGGCCTCCGGTTCACCGTGCGTACCGGAGACCTTTCAGTGTGCGTCAGAACTCGCGTACGCGGCAGCCCTGTTGACGCTCGCCGTCGGATCGCGGGCGCCGGCCCCGGTCGACCGCGAGGGCGGGGCGGGCGGCGTCCGCGAACGGCGAACGGCGGTGACCCGCTCCCGCCGGCAGGGCCGGAGGAAGGCGGGTCACCGCCGTGTGATGCCGCTTCGGACCGGACGGACCGGGCCGGGCGCCGCGATCAGAGCAGGCCGAGACCGCGCACCGCGTCGCGCTCCTCGACCAGCTCCTGGACGGAGGCGTCGATGCGCGCACGGGAGAACTCGTTGACCTCCAGGCCCTGGACGATCTCGTAGCTGCCGCCCGAAGTGGTCACCGGGAAGGAGGAGATGATGCCCTCGGGCACGCCGTACGAGCCGTCGGACGGGATGCCCATGGAGGTCCAGTCGCCCTCGGGGGTGCCGTTGACCCAGGTGTGGATGTGGTCGATGGCCGCGTTGGCGGCGGAGGCGGCGGAGGAGGCGCCGCGGGCCTCGATGATCGCCGCGCCGCGCTTGGCGACGGTGGGGATGAAGTCGTCGGCCAGCCAGGCCTGGTCGCCCACGACCTCGGCCGCGTTCTTGCCCGCGACCTCCGCGTGGAAGATGTCCGGGTACTGGGTCGCCGAGTGGTTGCCCCAGATCGTGAGCCGGCGGATCTCCGAGACCGGGGTGCCGGTCTTCTTGGAGAGCTGCGAGAGCGCGCGGTTGTGGTCGAGGCGGGTCATCGCGGTGAAGCGCTCGGCCGGTACGTCCGGCGCGGCGGCCTGGGCGATCAGGGCGTTGGTGTTGGCCGGGTTGCCCACCACCAGGACCTTGACGTCGTCGGCGGCGTGGTCGTTGATGGCCTTGCCCTGGGGCTTGAAGATGCCGCCGTTGGCCTCCAGGAGGTCACCGCGCTCCATCCCCTTGGTGCGCGGACGGGCGCCGACGAGCAGCGCGACGTTGGAACCGTCGAAGGCGACGTTGGGGTCGTCGGTGATCTCGATGCCCTGGAGCAGCGGGAAGGCGCAGTCGTCCAGCTCCATCGCGGTGCCCTCGGCCGCGCCCAGGGCCGGGGTGATCTCCAGCAGGCGCAGCTTGACCGGGACGTCCGGGCCGAGCAGATGACCAGAGGCGATGCGGAACAGCAGCGCGTAGCCGATCTGCCCTGCGGCGCCGGTGACGGTGACATTGACGGGAGTGCGAGTCATGACGGTCTCCGTTGAACCTGACGATGGCGGCTGGATCACGATGATCCCTTGAAATCTCTCTACATCAAGAGATCCGCCCGTCAGGCTACCGTGCCGCGAACCGCGCCCGAACGCTGGGCGGCGGTGCGCTCACGACCTGCGGTTGTCGCCGGGCCCTGCGGTGGATTCCACGCCGTCGGCGCCGGACGGGAACCGGGTCCTACGCCCGGCAGCCGCCTGCCAAGGAGGGGGGAGCAGGCGGCTGCCATGGCGTGGGTGCCGCACCCGTGGGGGGTGTTATGCACATGCCCAGCCCCTGGGGTTCCATGCCTGCCAACTCCGCGATCTCCCTCGGAACAGTGAGTCCCGAGCCTCCCCCAACTCCGGGCGGGCAACGGGAACTTGCAGGTCGGGGCAGGTGTCGGGAGATCGCACGGCGCCACCGCGCGGTCGCCGGGACACAGCGAAGCGGCCCGGCGAAGGACCGGGCCGCTGTCATATTCACTCGTCGTCGTCGCGCTACGGGGTCGGCGTGGTACAGCCCGTGAGTCCGCCGGCGGTCTCCACGCACGCCTCGACCGCCTGCGCGCTCTTGGCCGCGACCATCTTGGTGTAGGCGCTGTTGGAGTCGGTCACCTCGTCGTCCTGCGACGAACCGCCCGCCTCCACCGTCACCGTCGTACCCGGGGTCGCGGTGCCGACGCGGGCCCAGGCCGCGTTGCAGACCTTGCTGTAGCGGACCTCGACATAGGCGTTGCCGACCATCGCCTCGGAGGTGGTCTCCGCGTACTGGCCGCCGCAGCCCATCAGCTCCGGATCCTCGCCCGCGCAGTCCTCGCCGACGCATTTGACGCCCTCGGGCAGCTCGGGCCGCTTCTCGCTCGGCGAGGCACTCGTATCGGGCTTCGCCTTGTCGTCACCGCCGCCGAGGTCCAGGAGGAACACCGCACCGGCGATCACCGCGAGCGCACCCACCGCACCCGCCAGCATCATCGCCGTACGACGCCCCTTGGACGGCGGCCGTCCCCCGTCCGACGCGGGCGTCGGCGGCCCCGGCGGACCGGGAGGCGCGGGGCTGCCGGCGACAGGGGAAGCCGCGGCAGGTGCGTACATCCCCGCCTCCGCACCGCCACCGGAACCGCCGACGCCGGAACGACGCAGAACCGTCGTGCTCTCGTACCCCTCGGGCGGCCTCGCGGGCACCCCGGACAGCCGCGCGGACCACTCGGGGCGGCTCGGCCTGGCGTCGGCGGGCGAACCGGCGGGGCGGCCGTCCTCGGATTCGGCCGGCCGTCCGTCCCGTACGCCCGCAGGGCCCGCGTCGTCGAAGGCGCCGGGGCGCCCGAAGTTCGCGAAGGCCGGGTCGGGGCGGTCCGCCGCCGCTCCGGGCCGGGAGTCGGCGTCGGACGCAGCCGTACGCGCCGCGCCGGTACGGACGGGCCCGCGCTCGTCGTCCTCGGGCACCGGCCAGCTCTCCGGCCACTCGGGACGGCCGGGCCGCTTGCGCAGATCCGCGGGGCCGGTGTTGGTCATGCTCAGCGGACCGCCCTCGGTCCCGCCCTCCTCCTCGGCAGCGCGCACGGACGCGTCGTCCGCCGGAGCAGCGTCGGCGTCGGCGGGAGCGGGAGCGGTGGGGACGGGCGGGGCGACGGGCTCGGCGCGGTCCTCGGCGCGGTCCCGGTCCTCGGCGCGGTCCCGGTCCTGCTTCTCGGCGGGGTCGGGTGTGGCGGGCGGCTCGGTGCTCGCCGCGGAGGCGTCGCGGTCACCGGCGGTCGCGTCGGCCTGCTCGGCGCGCTCGCTCTCCTGCGTACGCACGCCTGCGCCCGTACGGTCGCGGGGCGGCCGGACCGCGTCGAACGGCGACAGCAGCGCGTCGCGTTCGGCGCTGGAGGACCTCACTCGGGGAATGCGCACGGTCGCCGACGCACGCTCGCCGCCCGAATCGGCCTCGGAGGTCCGCACGGTCGGCCAGGGGGCCTTGGCTGCCCCGGGCCGACCGCCCTCGCCGGGCCCCTCGGAACCGCTCGCGCCGCGCCCCTCGGACCCGCTCGCACTGCGAGACGCTTCGCCGAGCCGCTCGGAGGCGTCCGCCTGTCCCGGCGCGGCCGACGGCCCCGCCCCGGTCGCCGCCGGGCCGCCGGCCGACTGCGAGGACGCGGCGGCGGTGGACGTCCGTGCCGCGGGAGGTGCCGGCGAAGGGGCCGCGGGGGGCGCCGAGTTCGCGGGCTTGGTGACGCTGACCGCCTTGCGGCCGGGCTTCACGGGCTTCTCCCTGCCCGACGCCCAGGACCGCTTACGGCCCTCGCCCTCGGCGCTCGCCTTGGCCAGCGCCTCTCTGGCCTGGGAGATGCGGATGGCCTCCATGGTCATGTCGTGCCGCATCTCGGCCCGGCTCCACGCACGTTCGGCCAGCTCCCACATGGTGGCGAGATGGCGCACGTCGGTGCCCGTGACCTCGGCGAGAGCCGAGACTGCACCCTGGGGCGGCAGCAGTCGCCCGTTGAGGTAGCGCTCCCAAGACGTCTTGCTGTAGCCGGTCTTGTCGGAGACGGCGGCCAGACTCAGCCCGCCGCGGTCCACGAGCTGCCGCATCTGTCCGGCGAACTCGCGGATTTCCGGGTCCAGCTCTTCAGGTAGCGCCTTCCAACGAGGCATCTGCTCCCCTCGCCCCCTACGTGCGGTTGTCACTGCCCCTCACGTCACTCGGCCAGGCGACCTGTTCGACGCCTGGCACGGAAGAGGGATGCTTGGCCCAAGTGTGCCACTAGGGACGACGGGACTCGTGCCCACTCGGTTGTATCCGGGTGCGTAACAACTCCGCACGCCCGCGCCCCGACTTGATCTGATAGTCGTGCACACGACAACACACCGGGTCGGGGTCCGCAACTCCCCCGCGGCACACCCGCTGTGGCCCGCCGCTCCGAGTCGGAGCAGCGGGCCACAGCGGTGTACGTCGAGCCGTCCGAGTCAGGCGGCGGCCATCTTCTTGCGGAGGTTCTCGTCCAGGGCGGCGAGGAACTCCTCCGTGGTCAGCCACGGGGTGTCGGCACCGATGAGCAGCGCGAGGTCCTTGGTCATCTGACCGCCCTCGACGGTCTCGATGCAGACCTGCTCCAGCGTCTCGGCGAACTCGGTGACCGCGGGGGTGTTGTCGAGCTTGCCGCGGTGGGCCAGGCCACGGGTCCAGGCGAAGATCGACGCGATCGGGTTGGTCGAGGTCGCCTTGCCCTGCTGGTGCTGGCGGTAGTGACGGGTCACCGTGCCGTGCGCGGCCTCGGCCTCGACGGTCTTGCCGTCGGGGGACATCAGGACCGAGGTCATCAGGCCGAGCGAGCCGAAGCCCTGGGCCACGGTGTCGGACTGGACGTCACCGTCGTAGTTCTTGCAGGCCCAGACGTAGCCGCCCTCCCACTTCATGGCGGCGGCGACCATGTCGTCGATCAGGCGGTGCTCGTAGGTGAGGCCGGCCTTCTCGAACTCGTCCTTGAACTCCGCGTCGAAGACCTCCTGGAACAGGTCCTTGAAGCGGCCGTCGTAGGCCTTGAGGATCGTGTTCTTGGTGGACATGTAGACGGGGTAGTTGCGGGCCAGGCCGTAACGGAAGGACGCCCGCGCGAAGTCGCGGATCGACTCGTCCAGGTTGTACATGCCCATCGCCACGCCGGAGCCCGGGAACTCGTAGACCTCGAGCTCCACCGGCTCGGAGCCGTCCTTGGGGGTGAAGGTCATGGTGAGGGTGCCCTCGCCGGGGACCTTCAGGTCCGTGGCGCGGTACTGGTCGCCGAAGGCGTGACGGCCGATAATGATCGGCTGCGTCCAACCCGGCACCAGGCGGGGCACGTTGCTCATGATGATCGGCTCACGGAAGACGACGCCGCCGAGGATGTTGCGGATCGTGCCGTTCGGCGAGCGCCACATCTTCTTCAGGCCGAACTCCTCGACGCGGGCCTCGTCGGGAGTGATGGTGGCGCACTTGACGCCGACCCCGTACTCCTTGATCGCGTTGGCGGCGTCGATGGTGACCTGGTCGTCCGTGGCGTCGCGGTGCTCCACGCCCAGGTCGTAGTACTTCAGCTCGACGTCGAGGTACGGCAGGATCAGCTTGTCCTTGATGAACTGCCAGATGATGCGCGTCATCTCGTCGCCGTCGAGCTCGACGACCGGGTTGGCTACCTTGATCTTGGACATGAGTGTGGTGTGTCCCTCTCGCGCGCGTCCTTCAGAGGTTTTCTGAATATCTCGCCATCAAGATACTCCAGCCGTCGCCGTGCCATGCAACCCATACCGGCCGGTTCTTCTGAAACGAACGACGTCTTCGCAGGTCAGACGCCATGCATCAGTTTGATCGGTGATCGATCACCCATCCGAAGCCGCCCGCGGAGGGCAGACACCGCCGACTCGTGCTTCACGGACCAGGCGCACTACCGCACCGTGAAGCGGATGATCTCCTCCAGGAACGGCAGTTCCAGCCAGGGGTCGGGCTGCGCCATCAGCGCCAGCAGCACGATCGCGGTGCCGAGCACCCCGTAGGTGACCAGGTCGGTGAAGCGCGAGCGCACCGCCAACATGCCGACCGACGGCATGAACCAGCGCAGCGCCACCGCGAGCAGCAGGAACGCGCCCACCAGCAGGATGCCGATGCGCGCCTCGACGAGCGTCAGCAACAGGCCGAGCGTCACCCCGCCGAGCACGGTGAGGATCGGCCACTGCCGGTACGGCGCCGGCGCGTCCCCGCCGACGACCCGACCACCGCCCTCCGGCCTGGCGGTGTCCCGGGTGAAAGTCGGAAAGCGCCGCGAACGCCTCGCCGGCGAAGCCGACTTGGCGGCCTTGGCAGGCTTGGCAGGCTTGGACTGCTTGGACTGCGTGCCGGGCTCGGGCTGCTTGTCCGGCTTGGACGGCTTGCCGGCCTCGGGCTGCTCGGCGGGCTCTGCCTGCTCGGCCTGCTCGGCGGGCGGGGTCGGCTGCTCGGTCGACTTCGCGGGCGCGGGCGGCTGCTGCGGGGCGGCGGGGTCCGTTGTCGCGCGGGCGGTGTCGGGGTCGTCGGGTGAGGTGGCGGCCATCGCTCAGCCCGCGTTCCGCTCGGCTGCCTCGACGACGTTCGCGAGCAGCATGGCGCGGGTCATCGGGCCGACGCCGCCCGGATTCGGTGCCACCCAGCCGGCGACCTCGGCGGCGCCCGGGTGGACGTCACCGACGATCTTGCCGTTCTCGTCCCGGCTGACACCGACGTCCAGCAGCGCCGCGCCGGGCTTGATGTCCTCCGGCTTGATCAGGTGCGGCACGCCCGCCGCCGCGACGACGATGTCCGCCCGGCGCAGCTGAGCGGCGAGGTCACGGGTTCCGGTGTGGCACTGGGTGACGGTCGCGTTCTCCGAGCGGCGGGTGAGCAGCAGCGGGAGGGAACGCCCGACCGTCACGCCCCGACCGACCACCACGACCTCCGCGCCCGCGATCTCCACGTCGTGGCGGCGCAGCAGCGCGATGATGCCGTTGGGCGTGCAGGGCAGCGGGGCCGGCTCGTTCAGCACCAGGCGTCCGAGGTTGACGGGGTGCAGACCGTCCGCGTCCTTGGCCGGGTCCATCAGCTCCAGGACGCGGTTGGTGTCGATCCCCTTCGGCAGCGGCAGCTGCACGATGTACCCGGTGCACGCCGGGTCCTCGTTCAACTCCCGTACGACGGCCTCGATCTCCGTCTGGCTCGCGGACGCGGGCAGTTCGCGCTGGATGGAGGCGATGCCGACCTGGGCGCAGTCGCGGTGCTTGCCGGCGACGTACTTCTGACTGGGGGCGTCGTCCCCGACGAGGACCGTACCGAGGCCCGGTACGACACCGCGGGCCTTCAGTGCCTCGACCCGGGTGGTGAGTTCGGTCTTGATCGCGGCAGCGGTGGCCCTGCCGTCGAGAATCTTGGCGCTCATGTGCCCATCCTCGCGGATGCGGGGCCCGCGACTCCACTCAAGGGTCCGCGGACGGCGGCGGGACCGCGGACACACCTCGAACGGGGCGCGGCCGACGTACCCGCGAAGGCCGTGTGTTGGCCGTGCGAAGGCCGTGCGTTGCGGCTCTGCCACGGTTCCCGGAGCCGGCTGGACACTGTTTGCCCGGCGGACGGATGATGAATCCCACTGCCGCGCTTGACGGGGGAAGGCGCGGCGACGATCGACGTTCACTCCCCGCACATGCCCGGCGGCGTCCGGGGCCGCACGGCCCGTGGACACGCCAACCATCGCCTGGAGGGACGAAGTTGAGCAACCACGACCAGAACCCGTACGGTCCGCCGCCGCAGAGCGGCCCGCCCGGCTCCTCGCCGTACGGGCCGCCGCACCAGGACCCGTACGGCGCGCCGCCCGCGTACGGGCAGTCGCCGTACGCCCAGCAGCCCGGGCAGTCGCCGTACGGCCAGCAGCCGTACGGCCCGCCCGGTCACGGCTACCCGCCGCACGGACCGATGGCGCCCGCGTCCATGCCGGGCACGGTGATCACGGCGCGGGTGCTGCTCTTCGTCGCGGGCGGACTGTGGGCGATCCTGGCGCTGTTCATGATCGGCTTCGCCCTGCTCGCGGGCGACATCGACGCCGAGGAGGAGTTCAAGGACCTCGCCGATGTCGCGGCCGGCATCGGACTGCTCTTCTTCGTGATCTTCGGTGGGCTCGCCGCCCTGCACATCGTGCCCGCCTCGCTCTTCGGCAAGGGCGGCACCGCCACCCGGGTGGTGGCCATCGTGGCCGCGTCGATCAACGGGCTGGTGGCTCTGCTGAGCCTGGCCGGTTCGCTCACCGATGTCGGCTCCGGCTCCAACTCCCCCGGCAGCCCGCTGATCTCGCTGGTGTGGCTGGCAACGGCGGTGGTCACCCTGGTCTTCTGCGCGGGGCCGCAGGCGAGTCAGTGGTTCAACCGTCCGAAGCTGTGAGCCTCGCCGGTGCGGGCGCGGCCGGCCTCCGGTGGCCGCGCCCGCACTCCGGCCGCGGCGGGGGCACGCGGCCGACCGGGGGCGCACGACGGCGGCCGGCGGCGTCGATCGGGGTGCGCGATCGTCGCGGGCGGAGTGGTCGCCAGCCGTCCGACTCGTCCTGAATCATCTGGCTGTTGGCTGAATCCCACGAGCTTTCGTACGACTTTCCCGGCTGTTCCGCAGCAACCGCTTCCCCTTGTGCTGTTCATCCCTACTCTGCGAAGTGAACGCCCCGACAAGGGCGACTCTCGGGGGAGGGGAAAGCATGATCAGCATCATCGTGGTTCCGGGGGGAAAATCGGAACCTCGCGACCAGATCCGTCTCGCACCCGGCCAGCGTCTGGACTTCGGCCGTGAACCGGGCCCCGCACGGGGCCACACCTCATCCGCGTCGTTCCGGCCGTCCGCACCGCTCACCGGCGGGACCGGCCGACCGGGACACACCGACGACCGCACAGCCGACGACCGTCGAACCGACCGCACCGACCGCACCGACCGCCAACGGAGCGGTCCGGAGCCGGAACGTCCGGGACCGGACCGCAGTCGGCTGGCTCTCGACCACGAGGGCGTCTCCCGGCTCGCGGGCACCATCACCGCCACCGGCTCCTTCTGGTCGCTGAGCAACCTCAGCCGCCACCAGACGTATGTGGTGGAGAACCCGGAGGGTGCGGGCGAGCACATCAAGATTCCGCCCGGCCGTCTCGAGGCGCCGGTGCCGTTCGAGTTCTCGCGCGTGGTGGTGCCCGCTCGCGACAGGCTCGTCACACTCGACGTCTGGGCGCCGCGGCACGAGTACGCCGACAGCTCCGCGGAACCGCTGCCCGGCGGCCAACTCACCGCACCCGCCTTTCCGTTGGACCGCAGCAAGCGGTACTTCCTGGTGCTCGTCGCACTCTGCGAGCAGCGGCTGAGGGGCGCACCGCACGCTCCGCTGCCGACCACCGGGCAGGTCGCCGAACGTCTGGGCACCGTCTGGCCGGCGGCGGGCCGCACCTCCGTGCAGTGGAACATCGACTACCTCGCCGTGAAGCTGCGGATCAAGCCCGGGCCCGAATCCGTCGACGGCGGCGGGCGGTTGAACGGCAAGAAGGAGACGCTGGTGTCACTGGCGCTCCGCTTCGACCTGGTGCGCGAGGACGATCTGGCGCTGCTCGGCCGGAAGGAGGCCGGGTGAACGCCTCGTGTGTGCCTGCCGGTTACCGAATCGGCAGATGGGTCGTCGAGGCACCCGTGGCGGAAGGAGCGTTCGGCAGCGTCTACGCCGCACAGCGCGCCGAAGAGGCCTCGGGTGGGGACTCCGCGGAACGGGCTGCGTCGGGCGGCGGGGACGCGGCTGTCGAGTACCCGGCGCGGGCGGCGCTCAAGATCCTGCCGACCGGCACCAGTACGCCCCGCCGGCTGCGTCATCTGCGTGAACTGGTGGCGCGCGAGGTCGAGTTGTTGAGCCGCGTCCGGCATCCACGGCTGATCCGGATGTACGAGACCCTGACCGTCGACGATCCGCACCGTCCCGAGCTGGACGGATCTGCGGTGCTCGTACTGGAGTTGGCGGCCCGCTCGCTCGGGGACGCGCTCGACGCCTCCGGGGGCACGGCGCCGCCCGGAGCGGCCCGGCTGCTGGCCGAGGTCTGCGAGGGCATGGCCCAACTGCACCGTGAGGGTTGGGTGCACGGAGACATCAAGCCCAGCAACGTCCTGCTGATGGACGACGGCGGCGTACGCCTGTCCGACTTCAACCTCGCCGCCGAGATGGAGGGCAGCCACGCCTACTCGCCCGCGTTCTCCACACCGGACTACAGCCCGCCGGAGCTGATCTGGTCGGAGTTCAGCGCGCGCGGCCAGCAGATCAGACCGACCGCCGACATCTGGGCGTACGGCGTGCTCTGCCATGTCGTGCTCACCGGCACGTATCCGATGCCCGGCGGTACCGCGAGCGCACGCCGGGAGGCGGCGGCCCGCTACGCGCGCGGCGAGGAGGAGCTGCGCCTGTGCCCGCTGCTGCCGGAGGACTGGGCGGCACTGATCGGCGACTGCCTGGCCCGTACGCACCAGGAACGCGCACGGTACGGGGCGGCCGAACTCGCCGCGCGGGTGGCCCGGTTGGGCGGCGGGCGGAGGGTGCGCACCGGACGCCGGCCGCGGCTGCGGCTGCCGCCCGGCCGCCGGACCCGGCTGGTCGCGCTCACCGCGACCGTCGCCACAGCCGTCACCGCGGGAACCGGGGCCGCGCTGGTCTACGAGCGCTCCGGCAGCTCCGAGCCCCAGGGCTACGAACGCTGCCTGGAGGGCAACGTCTGCTTCTTCACCGAGCCCCACGGCAAGGGCGACATGTGCGCATGGTGGGGCGACGACACGGACTGGTACCAGGGCGAGATCAAGTGCGGCTGGCACCCGGACACGAAAGTGGCGTCGGTGTACAACAACGGCAAGGACGTCGACCAGGGCGAGCAGTACGTCGACGTCTTCTACTTCGGCGAACGGGAGTTCGGCGAACAGGAGGGGTGCATCAGGATCGGCACCCGCAGAAACCTCGACGGCGAGCGGTCGTTCGCCTCCCACCGCTGGCAGGTCACCTGCGCCGACCCGTACGAGAAAGGACGCAACGCGCCACGCTGACAGCCGAGTCGGGGCACGGGACCGCCCAACTGCGTTCCCGCGCACGGGGCTTCACCGCGCCGCGGCTCTGCGCACCGCAGCGCGGGCCGGGCAACAGCCCGCCGGGGCGCGCCGGACCAGGCGCGCCCCGGCTCTGTCTCAGTGGAAGAAGTGGCGCGTCCCGGTCAGGTACATCGTCACTCCGGCCGCCTTCGCCGCCTCGACCACCTGCTCGTCGCGGACCGAACCGCCGGGCTGCACCACGGCCCTGACGCCCGCGGCGGTCAGCACCTCCAGCCCGTCCGGGAACGGGAAGAAGGCGTCGGACGCGGCGTAGGCACCGGCCGCACGCTCCTCGCCGGCGCGCTGGACGGCGAGCCGTGCGGAGTCGACACGGTTGACCTGGCCCATGCCCACACCGACCGTCGCCAGATCCCTGGAGAGCAGGATCGCGTTGGACTTCACCGCGCGGCAGGCGCGCCAGGCGAAGGCGAGCTCGGCCAGCTCCGCGGCCGGCAGCGCCTCGCCGGCGGCCAGCGTCCAGCTCGCCGGGTCGTCGCCCGCCGCCTGGAGCCGGTCCCGCACCTGGAGCAGCGCGCCGCCGTCGATCGGCTTGAACTCCGGCCTGTCGGCGGGGGCTTCGGGACAGCGCAGCACCCGGATGTTCTTCTTGCGCGCCAGGATCTCGACCGCGCCGGGCTCGTAGTCGGGAGCCACGACGACCTCGGTGAAGATCTCCGCGATCTGCTCGGCCAGCTCGGTGGTGACCGGGCGGTTGACCGCGATCACGCCGCCGAAGGCCGAGAGCGGGTCGCAGGCGTGCGCCTTGCGGTGCGCCTGCGCCACGTCCGAACCCACCGCGATACCGCAGGGGTTGGCGTGCTTGATGATGGCCACGCACGGCTCGTCGTGGTCGTGGGCGGCACGGCGCGCGGCGTCGGTGTCCGTGTAGTTGTTGAAGGACATCTCCTTGCCGTGCAGCTGCTCCGCCTCGGCCAGACCACCGGTGCCGTCGGTGTACAGCGCGGCGCCCTGATGGGGGTTCTCGCCGTAGCGGAGCACTCCGGCGCGGGTGTAGGTGTGCCCGTGGAAGTCGGGGAAACCGGACTCCTCACCCGCGGAGTCGGCCGCGTAGCCGACCGACGGCTCGGCGAACCACTCCGCCACCGCCACGTCGTAGGCCGCGGTGTGCTGGAAGGCCTCCGCCGCGAGCCGCTTGCGGTCGCCGAGCGCGAACCCGCCGCCCTCCGCCGCCGCCAGCACGTCCGCGTACCGCTGCGGGTTGACCACCACCGCGACCGAGGGGTGGTTCTTGGCCGCCGCGCGGACCATCGACGGGCCGCCGATGTCGATCTGCTCGACGCACTCGTCGGGGCCGGCGCCGGAGGCGACCGTGTCGCTGAAGGGGTAGAGGTTCACCACGACCAGGTCGAACGGCTCCACCTCCAGCTCGGCGAGCTGGGCGCGGTGGCTCTCCAGGCGCAGGTCGGCCAGGATCCCGGCGTGCACCCGCGGGTGGAGCGTCTTGACCCGGCCGTCCAGGCACTCGGGGAAACCGGTCAGCTCCTCCACCCTCGTCACCGGCACACCGGCGTCGGCGATCCTGCCCGCCGTCGAACCGGTGGAGACGAGCCGGACGCCGGACGCGTGCAGACCGCGCGCCAGCTCCTCCAGACCCGTCTTGTCGTAGACGCTGATCAGCGCGCGGCGGATCGGCCGCTGTGTCGCTTCGGCACTCATGCCGGAACCCGTACCTTTCGTCCCTCAATGCGATAGCCGTCGCGGGCGAGGCGACCCACGACATCGACGAGCAGGCGACGCTCGACTTCCTTGATCCGCTCGTGCAGCGCGGACTCGTCGTCCTCATCCCGGACCTCGACCACGCCCTGGGCGATGATCGGGCCGGTGTCGACGCCGTCGTCGACGAAGTGGACGGTGCAGCCGGTGGCCTTCACGCCGTACGCGAGCGCGTCGCGCACCCCGTGGGCCCCGGGAAAACTGGGCAGCAGCGCCGGGTGGGTGTTCACCAGCCGCCCGCCGAAACGGGCCAGGAACGCGCTGCCCACGATCTTCATGAACCCGGCGGAGACCACCAGATCCGGTGCGTGCGCGGCGGTCGCCTCCGCCAGCGCGGCGTCCCAACCGGCCCGGTCCGCATGGTCCTTCACCCGGCAGACGAACGTCGGCAGCCCGGCCCGGCGGGCCCGCTCCAGGCCGGCGACGCCGTCCCGGTCGGCACCCACCGCGACGATCCGCGCTCCGTACGCCTCCTCGCCGACCTGCTCGATCGCGTCGAGCAGCGCCTGGAGGTTCGTCCCGGAGCCGGAGACGAGGACGACGAGCCGGGCGGGGCCCGCTGAGGGCACGTAAGCAGCCACGACTAAGGCTCTTTCCGGCAGCTGGAACAGTAACTGTGCGATCGAACGAACGAAGCGGGTGCGTCCATACGGTTGACCCTACGAAGCCGCCGACCACCGGCAACGATACCGGGAACAGCTGTAGCCCCCATGGGACGGGTCCACCGACGCAACGGGTAGCGTCTGGCGTACAGCTCCGTGGCCCGATCGCTGCCGTTGCGCGCCCTTTGCCGCTCCGGCGGGCTCGGCGGTCGCGGGACACTCGAAGGGGAAGACACACACCACATGACGGACCGACGTCCCGCTCAAGGTCAGGCCGCGCAGGAGGACAACCCCTGGGCGCCGCCGCCCACGGACCGCCCCGACCAGCCGTGGCAGCCCAGGCAGCAGATGGGCCACGGAGGCCGGGGCGAGGGGCGCGACGAATCGGGCCACGACGGCTCCGGCCGGGACTCCTCGGGCCGGGACTCCTCCGATCGGGACGGCGACGGGCAGCGCGAGGAGTCCGGCCGCGCCAAGTGGGGAAGCCAGTGGAGCTCCCGTCAACCCGGCCGCGGAAACGGCGCCTTCGGCAGCAGCCGCGGCAGCGGCGACGACGGGGGGCGCGGCGACCGCAACGGCGGCCGACTGCGCTGGGACCCCAGGGACCCGGCCCAGCGCCACGCGCGCTACGCACTGATCTCCAGCATGTGGTCGGTCTTCTTCGCCCTCTTCAACATTCCGCCGGTCGCCCTGCTCCTCGGCGCCCTCGCGCTGTACTGGGGCATCAGTTCACTGCGCGGCGCACCGGGCGCCCAGTCCCGCCGGAACGCGGAGGACGGAGCGGGCGACGACCGCGGCGACAACCGGTTCGGCTTCGGGGACCGGACCCCGGCAACTCCCCACGAACCGCCCCCCGGTGGCGGCACACGGCACCGTCCGCAGCTCGCCGCCGCGATCGTGGGCATCGTCGTCGGATCGATCGGGCTGCTCTTCGTGATGAGCGCCTTCACGGTCCAGGTGGTCTACAAGGACTACTACGTCTGCGTCGACAACGCCCTGACCACACCGACCCGTCAGGCCTGCGACGAGCACCTGCCGAAGCAGCTGCGCCCCATCCTCGGCGAAGGCGACTGAGCCACCGACTCCACGTTCGCCGCGGGGCCGCGGCCGTCGGTTCGTATGCGCGGGTCCGTACGCGCGGGTCCGTACGCGCGGCCGGTCGGCGGTTCGTTTCCGCGGGGTGGGGTTCGCGGCTCGGTGCGGGTGGCGCGGGTCCGTTCCGCGCAACGGTGAGCGTCCCGCCCGCCCCGGCGCAGGGTGGGACGGCCCTGGTTCTCGGCGCGGTTCAGCCTGCCGCGCGAGGTTCGGCGATCCTCCGGAGTGCGGTGGACGGCCCCCGGACGCGACCACGGACAGCCGTCCCGCGCGACGGCCGCGCACGGCTGTCCCCGGCTGAACCGAGCGGCTGCGGGCGGTCGTTCAGGGCGACTGGTGGGTGAGCGGCGGCGGCTCCGGCGGCGGAACAGGGCGTACCGGCACCGGCTCCGGTACGGGCGGCAGGGGCGCCGGCGGTACGAGCGGCACGGCCGGCGGCACCGGCTCGACCGGCATCGCGGCTCCGTCCGACGACCCGGCGGACGTTGGTACCGCCCCCGCCCCGGACTCGACCGGCTCCGTCGACGCCGCCGTTCCCGTCGACCCCGCTGGGACTGCCGGCGCCGCCGAGGCTGCCGGCTCCGATCCCACCGGCGCTGTGGGCGACGTCGATTCCCGTGCACCGTCGGCGGGTTGAGCCGCCCCCGCGGCGCTCCCGAGATCGGGCATCAGACCGCCGGACCCGTCCTTCAACGCCGCCCAGCGGGTGCGCCGGCTGCGGGTCTCGTGCCACTCGCCGGACGCCTTCCGGCGCGTACGGCCGAGGCGGCGCCACCACGGGATCGTCGAGTCACCGGCGTCGGCCCCGTCCGCGCCCGCATCCCCGCCCGCGCCCGCGCTCCCGTCCGGGCCCGCATCCCCGTCCGGGCCCGCACTCCCCGGGCGCCGAGCACCCGCCGTACCCGCAGCGGCCGTGGCGTCCGTCGCGTCCGGGCCGCCGTGCGTACTCCCGCTCTCCCAGGCCCCGTTGACGGCGAGGCCGTCCGTGCGCGGCACACGTCGCGGTACGAGACCGGCCAGTGCGGCGAGGGCCCGGCGGCGGGCGAGGGCCAGGGCGAGCAGCGGATGCGGCTCGCGGATGCGCCACCAGCGGACCGCGTACGCCGTCGGCAGCGCGCCGAGGCAGACCCAGCCCAGGGCGGCGGCGCCCACCGCCCACCAGGTCGGCCCGAAGTCCGCGAGCAGTCCCGTGCCCAGCGGGCCGCCGGCCAGCGCGGCGAGCGCCGCGACGCCGAGTCCGCAGCCGACTCCCACCAGCAGCACCGCTCCGGCCGTACCGAGCGCTCCGTCGGCGCCGTGGCGGCTGCCGCGCACCGGCGAGGAGCCGCGCCCCACGGACAGTCCGGCGACCACTCCGGCGACCAGCGGAATCGCACCGACGCCGAGCAGCGCCCAGGTCACACCCGCGTTCTGTCCGGGAAGTGCCGCCAGCAGCGGGAAGTTCGGCAGCTGCGCGGGGGCGGCGGTGGCCAGCGGCGCCACACCGTGTCCGACGCCGGCGGTGAAGCCCGGGCCGAGGGCGTATGCGGTGCCCCAGACCGCCGCGTTGGGCGCGAGCAGCAGGCACAGCAGCGCCACCGCCGTACGTCCCGACCAGGAACCCGCGAGCTGGGCACCGGCCTCGGTCGCGGCGCTCCACTGCAGTACCAGCGGCACCGCTGCCAGCACCGCGCCGCCGACGACCAGCGCCGCGGAGGCCAGCACCGCGGCCCGCAGCGCGGTGAACAGCCGTTGCCACGGCAGCCATCCGGGCAGCAGTCCGGACGGCGGGCCCGGCCATCCGCGCCCGGCCCACACCCCCGCACCCACGCACAGCAACGTCAGCAGCGGTACGCACACCGCGGCGCTCCACGGCTGGGCCCGGAACGGACCGCCCTGGGTGTACCAGGTCGCGAGGGCCGCGACCAGCAGGTACCCGGCGCCCGTCCAGGCGACGATCCGCGGGCCCGGGCCCTCCAAGGCACGTACACAGCGGTAGAGCAGCACCGCGGGCAGGGCGGTGAGCAGCAGCGGAGTGAGACCGAGCGGGGCGGCGCCACCGGAGAGGGTCTCCGGACGCACCAGTTCGACGCCGTGGGCGAGCAGCCAGAGCCCGGCCGCCACCCGGAGTGCGTCGTCGGGCCCGCCGTGGGCGTGGGGAGAGCTGATCCACAGCATCAGCACCAGCATGGCGAGTGCCGCCACTCCGAGGGCGGCGGCGAGTACGCCCTCCGCCCACCAGGTCACGGGCCGCAGCCGGCCCAGATTTCTGAGGTGGCGTTGCATCGTTTGGCTCACATCGACATGCTGCCAACAACACCCGTTTCGCCCTGGTAGCGGGCAATTACTCGCTGTGTCGTTGAATATTCCGATATGCACTTTATTCGGACGGGCGGTAAGCGCCCGGCACCACGACGACCGCATCCGGCGGCCGTCGATGCACGCGACGGCGAGGGGCAGGCATGACGCTCGACGACCGCACGGAACCGCCCGCACCGGCGGACAGGCGGCAGTCCACAGGCCCGGACCGGCAGGTCAAGGCACGCAAGGCGAAGAAGCAGGCCCGGAAGCAGGCGAAACAGAACGCGAAACGGCGGGCCGAGCCGGACGCGAGCGCGGGCAAGCGCGCCGCGGACGCCGCCGGGCCCTCCGTACGCATCGGCTTCGAGGGACCGCGTACCAGCGCGCCCGACCCCGACCGCCTCGTGGGAGCGGGCACCCCGCGGTGGGCACGCCGCACGGATCCCGACCCGAAGGCCGACACCCACAGCACGCCGACGGACCGCGCTTCGAGAGGCCGCGTTCCGAACGACGGGGGCTCGAACGACGGGGGCCCGAACGGCAGCGACGGAAAGGCCGCCGACCGCGAGGACGTCCCTCCGAGGGCCGGGTCCGACCGGGACCCCGCGGGCGGAGCACCGAACGTCCCGGCCCCGGCCGACTCCCCGGCCCCAGCCGACACGACCGGACCGGCCCTCGTACCCGCGGCGGCGAACACCGGCACCGAGCCGCCCGCCGCATCGCGGCCCGCGCCGTCCGGGCCCGCCGAGCCGTCCGAGCCCGCCGAAACGGGCCCCGAGGACCGGAAGGTGCCGGTGAAGTCCGAGGCCACGGCAGCCGAACCCGATCCGGCGGCGCGGGCGTTCGACCTTCTGCACATCACCCACTCCCCCGCCCTCACCCGGCAGGCGTACCTCCTCACCGGCAACCGCGAGGTGGCCCGCTGGGCAGTCGAACGCGCCTTCCACACCGCCTGGGAACGGTGGCCCGAGGTGGCCCGGGACCCCGACCCGGCAGGTTGGACGAGAGCCGCGACCCACGAGTACGCGCTCTCGCCGTGGCTGCGCTTCTGGCCGGGCCACGGTGCACCGGACCCGTACGACGGTGCTCCCGAACACCGCGCCGTGCTCGAGGCGTTCTGGGGCCTGCCGCGCAACTACCGGCGGACCGTACTGCTGCACGACGGGATCGGGCTGAGCCTGGCCGAGACCGCGGCGGAGACGGAGGCCAGCACCGGCGCCACGCTCGGCAGGCTCCGGCACGGGCGGGAGGCGATGGCCGTACTGGTGCAGGAGATCGCGGACGCCGGCACGGCGAGCGGCGGAGACGGCGAAGACGGGCCGGGCGGCGGGTCGGACGGCGATCTCGGTTCCGAGCTGCGTGGTGCCGCCCTGGGCGAACTGCTGCGCCGGGCGGCGGCGGCGCACCGGGTGGGGCCGGACCGGACCCCGGCGGTACGGCCGGCCAGCGAGCACGTCACCCGCCGCGGCACTCTGGCCGCCGCCGGGCTGACCGCGGTGCTGGTGCTGACCACCTCGTTCAGCATCGCCACCGGTGAGAGCGGCGATCTGCTCCCCACCGGGCTGCCCGCCGCGGTCGCCCAACTCGCCCGCTGACCCGGGCGGTTGCGCGACCGCCGCGTCCGGACGACAGGCCCGGGCACGCACGCCGCGGCGCACCCGAAACGCGACGACGGCCCGTCCCCGAAATGGGGACGGGCCGTCGTCGTGGTGTCACTGCCGCGTGCACCGGCATCCGCCCGGAACGGACGGACGCACGATCAGCGCGTGATTCAGCCGCCGAGGATCTCGCGCGCGAGGCGGGCGGTCTCCGACGGGGTCTTGCCGACCTTGACTCCGGCGGCCTCCAGGGCCTCCTTCTTCGCCTGGGCGGTGCCCGAGGAGCCGGAGACGATGGCGCCGGCGTGGCCCATGGTCTTGCCCTCCGGCGCGGTGAAGCCCGCGACGTAGCCGACGACCGGCTTGGTGACGTTGGCCTTGACGAAGTCGGCCGCACGCTCCTCGGCGTCGCCGCCGATCTCGCCGATCATCACGATCAGGTCGGTCTCCGGGTCGGCCTCGAAGGCCTCCAGCGCGTCGATGTGGGTGGTGCCGATGATCGGGTCACCGCCGATGCCGACACAGCTGGAGAAGCCGATGTCGCGCAGCTCGTACATCATCTGGTACGTCAGCGTGCCCGACTTCGAGACCAGACCGATGCGGCCGGGCTTGGTGATGTCGGCCGGGATGATGCCGGCGTTGGACTGACCGGGGGTGATCAGACCCGGGCAGTTCGGACCGACGATGCGGGTCTTGTTGCCCTTCTTGCCGGCGTACGCCCAGAAGGCGGCGGAGTCGTGCACCGCGATGCCCTCGGTGATGACGACGGCGAGCGGGATCTCGGCGTCGATCGCCTCGATGACCGCGCTCTTGGTGAACTTCTCCGGAACGAAGATCACGGTCACGTCGGCGCCGGTGGCCTCGATGGCCTCCTTGACGCCGCCGAAGACCGGCACCTCGGTGCCGTCGAAGTCAACGGTCTGACCGGCCTTGCGGGGGTTCACACCGCCGACGATGTTGGTGCCGGAAGCAAGCATGCGCTTGGTGTGCTTCTGGCCCTCGGAGCCGGTCATCCCCTGGACGATGACCTTGCTTTCCTTGGTGAGGAAGATAGCCATTTTTGTGTCGGTTCCTCGTCTGTCCTCTTGGGTCCTCGTCTGGAATTACTTGGCAGCAAGCTCGGCGGCGCGGTCAGCGGCGCCGTCCATGGTGTCGACCTGCTCAACCAGCGGGTGGTTGGCGTCGGTCAGGATCTTGCGACCGAGCTCGGCGTTGTTGCCGTCCAGACGGACGACCAGCGGCTTGCTGACGTCCTCGCCCTTGGACTTGAGCAGCTCCAGGGCCTGCACGATGCCGTTGGCGACCGCGTCGCACGCGGTGATGCCGCCGAAGACGTTCACGAAGACGGACTTGACCTCGGGGTCGCCCAGGATGATCTCCAGGCCGTTGGCCATGACCTCGGCAGAGGCACCGCCACCGATGTCGAGGAAGTTCGCTGGCTTGACGCCCGCGTGCTTCTCACCGGCGTACGCGACGACGTCCAGCGTCGACATGACCAGACCGGCACCGTTTCCGATGATGCCGACCTCGCCCTCGAGCTTGACGTAGTTCAGGCCCTTGGCCTTGGCGGCGGCCTCGAGCGGGTTGGCCGCGGCCTTGTCCTCGAGCGCAGCGTGGTCGGCCTGGCGGAACTCCGCGTTGGCGTCCAGCGACACCTTGCCGTCCAGCGCGATGATCCGGCCCTCGCCGGTCTTGACCAGCGGGTTCACCTCGACCAGGAGGGCGTCCTCCTTGATGAAGACGTCCCACAGCTTCTGCAGGGCGTCGACGATCTGGTCCTTGACCTCCGCCGGGAAGGCAGCGGCCTCGACGATCTCGCGGGCCTTCTCCTCGGTGACGCCGTCGATCGCGTCCACGGCGATCTTGGCGAGCGCCTCGGGCTTGGTGGCGGCCACCTCTTCGATGTCGACACCGCCCTCGACGGACGCCATCGCCAGGAAGGTGCGATTGGTGCGGTCCAGCAGGAAGGAGACGTAGTACTCCTCCGCGATGTCCGCGGTCTGGGCGAGCATCACCTTGTGGACCGTGTGGCCCTTGATGTCCATGCCCAGAATCGCGCCGGCCTTCTCCACGGCGTCGGCCGGGTCGGCGGCCAGCTTCACACCGCCGGCCTTGCCACGACCACCGACCTTCACCTGCGCCTTGACGACCGCGCGACCGCCAAGCCGCTCAGTCACCTCGCGCGCCGCCTCGGGCGTGTCGATGACTTCACCGGCCAGCACCGGTACGTCATGCTTGGCGAAGAGATCCCTCGCCTGGTACTCGAACAGGTCCACGCGCGTCCGTCCCTTAATCAGTTGTCGCGGTCGTTGAGAGCGTGGGCGTGCCGCGTGGCCGCGACAGCGTCGACGCGGCATGTCCGTCTCGCAGGGTAGCCCGGTGCACGAGGTGGACATAAATCTCAGCTCGCCCACACACGGTGAGTCCTGTCACAGGGCCGCGGTCCGGATCGCGACGCGCACCCGGCGGCGAGGGCGCGCCGCCGGGTGAACTCGCAGCTGCGAAGGCTCAGTTCGCCGCGGGTATCGGCAGCGGTCGTCGCTCGATCGCCGCCGCCATCACCTCCGGAAAGTGGTCCGGCGTGCAGGCGAAGGCGGGCGCTCCCAGCTCCGCGAGCGCGGCGGCGTGCTCGCGGTCGTACGCGGGTGCTCCCTCGTCGGACAGTGCGAGCAGCGTGACGAACTGGACGCCTGCGCTCTTCATCGCCGCGACCCGCCGCAGCATCTCGTTCCTGATGCCGCCCTCGTAGAGGTCGCTGATCAGCACCACCACGGTCTCGTTCGGCCGGCTGATCTTGCTCTGGCAGTACGCCAGCGCACCGTTGATGTCGGTGCCGCCGCCGAGCTGCGTGCCGAACAGCACGTCGACCGGGTCGTCGAGGGCGTCCGTGAGGTCGGCGACCTTGGTGTCGAAGACCACCAGCCGGGTGCTGATCGACCGCATGGAGGCCAACACCGCGCCGAACACCGAGGCGTAGACGACCGAGGCGGCCATCGAACCCGACTGGTCGATGCAGAGGATGACGTCCTTCTTCACCGAACGGGACGCCCGGCCGTAGCCGATCAGCCGCTCCGGAACCACGGTGCCGTACTCGGGCAGGTAGTTCTTGAGGTTGGCGCGGATGGTGCGGTCCCAGTCGATGTCCTGGTGGCGCGGGCGCTGGATGCGGGCGGAGCGGTCGAGCGCGCCGTTGAGCGTCGTCCGGGTGCGGCTGGCGAGCTGCTTCTCCAGCTGCTCGACGACCTTGCGCACCACGGCTCTTGCCGTCTCCTTGCTGGATTCCGGGATGGCCCGGCCCAGCGAGAGCAGGGTGCCGACCAGATGGACGTCCGCCTCCACCGCCTCCAGCATCTCGGGCTCGGCGAGGAGCGAGGTGAGGCCGAGCCGTTGGATGGCGTCCCGCTGCATCACCCGCACCACGGAGGAGGGGAAGTACGTCCTGATGTCGCCGAGCCAGCGGGCCACCCTCGGGGCGCTGCCGCCGAGACCGGCCGAGCGCGGCTCGTCGTAGACGGCGGCCAGCGTGCGGTCCATCTCCACGTCGCGGTCGGCGAGTTGGAACCCGGTGCCCTCCTCGGCCGGGTCGCCGAGGACCAGACGCCAGCGGCGCAGCCGCTCCTCCCGCTCCTCCGCCGTGGGCGCGGGAGCGGTGGTGCCGGAGGTCGTGTCGGTGTCGGCGGTGTCGGTGTCGGGGCCGGTGTCGGGGCCGGTGTCGGTGTCGGGGCCGGTGTCGGTCCGGGTGCTGGTGTCGGTCATCGGGACGCCCCCACTGGGTCTTGGACTGGCGTTGCTGCGGCGGGAGTCGGCCCGCCCACGGCGAGGGAGTCGCCCAGCAGATGTCGCAGTGTCGGCAGCACCGCGGCCGACCGGTCGGCGTCCGGCTCGGACCCGAACCCGGGGTACGCCGTGTCGTCGGCGGGTGCGCCGCGGCCCCCCGTGCCGCGGCGCACGATCTGGCCCAGATTGCTCCGGACACCCGGCTCGAAAGCGGAGAACGTCCGCCGCAGCAGCGGCAGCACGTCCTCGAACGCGGTCGGCGACACGCTCGCGAGCCAGCCGTCGATCAGGGCGAGCAGCCGCTCATCGTGCAGCAGCAGCATTCCGCCGCCGGAGAGGAAACCCTCCACCCAGCCCGCCGCGTCCGCCGGCTCGGCGCCGGTGGACAGCGCCAGGCGCAGCAGCCGCTCCGCGTCGTCGGCCGCCAACTCGCCCTCGTCCAGCAGGAGTCGGGCGCAACGGCCGCGCAGCAGCGCAGCGACGCTCTCCCGGGCCGACAGCGAGCGCAGCACCGCACGCCAACGGCTGGTCAGGCCCTCGTCGGCGAGCATCGCAACGGAGTGCTGGACGGCGTCGAGATGCTCGCGCAGCGCTGCCGCGCCGTCGGCGTCGAGGCCCGTGCAAGCGGGAGGAAGACCGACGCATATCCGCTCGGCCAGCCCCTCGGCGACCCGACGCAACATGGCCGAGTCGGTGCCGCGCACATCCCCGTACCGGACCGAACGCACCAGCGCCGGAAGGGCTTTGGCGAGCCGGCCCACGTCCGAGTCGAGGGCGGCGCGGTCGGCCAGCTCCCGCATCACCTGCGGCAACGCGTCGTCGAGGCCGGCGAGCAGACAGCGCTCGGCCCAGAGCGTCACCTCTCCGAGCTCCTGCGCCTCGCTCGCCCTGGTGATCGCCTTGGCACCCGCCGCGGTCGCCAGCGTGGTGCCCCAGATGCCCGCCTCTGCGGTGCGCACCGACAGCTCGGGCTCCCAGGAGAGCCGCCAACTCTCGCGGAACGTGCCGGTGTTGCGGCTGCGGTGGGAGTCGAGCGTGCCCCAGGCGATACCGAGCAGGGACAACCGGTGCAGCATCAGACTGCGGGCCGCGTCGGTCTCCTTGCGCAGATCGAGGTCCAGGGCGCGCTCGGCGGCCTCGGGCTTCAGCCGCAGCGAACGCTGGAGCCTGGTGAGGTCGCGCTGGAGCGGAACCGCCGGCGCCTCGTCCGGCACCTCGCCCAGCGCGTCACCGACGATCAGGCGGTCCTCGATGAGCGCGAGAGGCACCTGGGAGCCCTCGCACATCACGGCCCGCACCGCTTCCAGGGTCTCGGTCAGCCCGGCGAGCGGCCGACCGCGCAGCGCGGCGAGGCTCTCGGCGAGACGGACGGACTCGATGACGTGCGCCGAGGAGACCGGGTGGTCCTCGGCCCGCAGCAGCTCGGCGACCCTGGTCATCCAGCGCACCAGCGGACGGTCGGCGGTCTCGAAGAGATGGCCGTACCAGCCGGGCGAGGTGATGCCCGCGCCGTAACCGCTGTGTCTGGCCAGTCGGCGATGCGTCCAGGGCACCCAGGTGACATCGACCTTGAGCTTGGGCAGCCCCTTGAGCAGCCCTCGGTCGGCGGTGACGGCGTGCTTCTCCCGCAGCGCCGGCACGTGCCAGGCACCGCAGACGACAGCGACGGCGTCGTCCCCGAACTCCTTGCGCGCCTCCCGCAGCCGCAGCCGCATATGGGCCTCGCGCACCAGGTCCCGACTGTGGCCGCCGTCGTCGTGGGTCTCGCGCAGCGCGGTCATCGCCTCCTCCAGCGCGGTGAAGGGGGCCAGCGTCTGCTCCCGGGCGTCCGGCTCGGCGTCCGGGCCCTGCCGGTCGGCTGCGCCACGGTGCTCGACGACGTCCTCCCACCAGCGCTCGGGGTCGTCGTAACCGGCGGTGCGCGCCAGCACGGCGAGCGGGTCGATCCGCAGATCGGAGGCGGCTCCTCCGCCGCAGGAGGACTCCTCGCCCTCCTCGCCGTCGGGGTCACCCACCGCCTCGGCGTCGGCGGCACGGCCCTCGTGCTCCGCCTCCGGCTTCAACTCCGGCTCGGCCTCGGGCTGTCGGGGCAGGGCGAGCGAGTGGGCCGCCGGCAGGTCCACGAAACGGACCTCGACGCCCTGCTCCATCGCCCAGCTGATCGCCACCCACTCCGGGGAGAACGCGGCGAAGGGCCAGAACGCGGCCCGACCCGGCTCGTCCACGGCGTGCGCCAGGAGCGCGACCGGCGGGACCATGGTCCTCTCCCCCG
Organism: Streptomyces sp. XM4193; assembly: GCF_023072595.1. Taxonomy (GTDB): domain Bacteria; phylum Actinomycetota; class Actinomycetes; order Streptomycetales; family Streptomycetaceae; genus Streptomyces. Next base: position 1,369,390 of record NZ_JALLGK010000001.1, on the reverse strand, counting down.
CCAGCCGCACCACCGCGTCCGCCTCCGGGGGCCCCTCCACCAACAGGACCTTCGGCTCGTGCGCGACCAGCGCGGCACGCACCGCACGGGCCGAACCGGGGCCGTGGTGCCGGACCCCGAGCAGCAGCGGACGGTCGCTCACGCGCTCACCTCGCGGCATGCGCGGTAGAAGTCCTTCCAGCCGTCGCGCTCGCGAACGACGGTCTCCAGGTACTCCTGCCAGATCACCGAGTCCGCGGCCGGGTCGCGCACCACGGCACCGAGGATTCCGGCCGCCACGTCCGCGGCACGCAACTGCCCGTCACCGAAGTGCGCGGACAGCGCGAGGCCGCCGGTCACCACCGAGATCGCCTCCGCCGTGGAGAGCGTGCCGGAAGGGGACTTGACCTTGGTGCGGCCGTCGACGGTCGCGCCGTCCCGCAGCTCGCGGAAGACGGTGACCACACGGCGGATCTCCTCCAGGCCCTCCGGCGCCGGCGGCAGATCCAGCGAGCGGCCTATCTGCTCGACCCGGCGGGAGACGATCTCCACCTCCGCCTCCGAGCTCGCGGGCAGCGGCAGCACCACCGTGTTGAAGCGGCGGCGCAGCGCGCTGGAGAGCTCGTTGACCCCGCGGTCGCGGTCGTTGGCCGTGGCGATGAGGTTGAAGCCGCGCACGGCCTGCACCTCGTCCCCCAGCTCCGGAACCGGGAGCGTCTTCTCCGAGAGAATGGTGATGAGGCTGTCCTGCACGTCTGCCGGGATACGGGTCAACTCCTCGACCCGGGCGATCATTCCTTCGGACATCGCCCGCATGACGGGGCTGTGCACCATCGCCTGACGGCTGGGTCCGTTGGTGAGGAGCTGGGCGTAGTTCCAGCCGTAGCGCACCGCTTCCTCCGCGGTGCCCGCGGTGCCCTGCACGAGCAGCGTGGAGTCGCCGCTGACGGCAGCCGCCAGGTGCTCGGAGACCCAGGTCTTGGCGGTGCCGGGCACTCCGAGGAGCAGCAGCGCGCGGTCCGTGGCCAGGGTCGTCACGGCCACCTCGATGATGCGGCGCGGTCCGACGTACTTGGGGCTGATCACCGTGCCGTCCGGCAGGGTCCCGCCCATGAGGTAGAGCGAGACCGCCCACGGCGACATCTTCCAGCGCTCGGGACGCGGCCTGTCGTCGGCGGCGGCCAGCGCCCGCAGCTCGCCCGCGAAGGCGTCCTCGGCGTGCGGACGCAGTGCCTGCGCGCCCTGCTCGGCGGAGCTCCGGTCCGCCTTCTCGTCCGCCGCGCTCGTCTTGCTCACTCGCCATCCCCCTCGTTCCGATGGGCCATCGACGACAGTCGTCGAACGGCAGCCTTCAGCAGCACCAATTCCCGCTGGTGATCGGCTGGTTCACACTCTGCACCCTGCCACTGACATTCGATCCCCGGATCGGCGTCCGCCCGCCGACCGCCCTCCCGACCGGGCCCGACGGGCTGTCGGCGGACGGCCGGTCGCGGGGCAGCAGCGTCTGCTGAGGCGGGCGCCGCGGGACTCGTGCGCCGCTGTCAGTGGCTGGTTCTACTGTTCGATCCATGACGGGACAACAGGTCCGCTGGACAGCGGAACAGGTGCTGGCGCTCGCGCCCGACGCGGCGTCACGCAAGGCGGGCGGCAAGCTCGCCACTCCGGGCCCCTGGTCCCGGGCGGCACAGGGCGAGGGGGCGCTGTGGGGGCTGTGCAGGGGCAGCGGCAGCAAGCCGTACCAGACCGTGGTCGATCTGGTCGGCGCCGGCTACAAGTGCAGTTGCCCGAGCCGGAAGTTCCCCTGCAAGCACGCGCTCGCGCTGCTGCTGCTCTGGGCGGAGAAGGACCCGGTGGTCGCGGACGGCGCAGGTCCGGAGAGCGTGCCGGACTGGGCCGAGAAGTGGCTCAGCGGCCGACGTGAGCGTGCCGAGGCCAAGGCGGCCCGGCCGGCGGGGGAGGCGCCTGCCGACCCGGAGGCCGCACGTCGCAGAGCCGAGCGGCGCGCGCAGCGGATCACCGCGGGCGCCGAGGAGTTGGAGCAGCGGCTCGCCGACCTGCTGCGCACCGGCCTCGCCGGCGCCGAGCACCTCGGCTATGCCGAGTGGGACGAGACGGCGGCCCGCATGGTCGACGCCCAGGCGCCCGGACTCGCCACCCGGGTCCGGGAGTTGGCCTCGATACCCGGGTCGGGGCCGGGCTGGCCCGGCAGGCTGCTCGCGGACTGCGCACTGCTGCGCCTGCTGACCCAGGGATATCTGCGCCGGGATCAGCTGCCGCAGGAGCTGGCGGCCACCGTGCGGGCCCAGGTGGGTCTCAGCACCGACGCCGCCACACTGCTGGCCGACGAGAACGCCCGGCTGGCGGGCGACTGGCTGGTGCTCGGTCAGCGCGACAGCCAGGAGGGGCGGTTGACGGTGCGCCGCGTGTGGCTCATGGAGAAGGGTTCGGGGCGGTTCGCCCTGGTGCTCTCCTTCGGTGCGGCCGGGCAGGCGCCGGAGCTGGTGCTGCCGGTGGGCACCGTGTTCGAGGCCTCCCTGGCGTACTACCCGGGCGGCAGCCCGTTGCGGGCGGTGCTCGGCGAGGGGCGCAGCGCTCCGGTTCCGGCGTCGGCACCCGAAGGAGTGGGAGTGGAGGCGGCGTTGACGCGCTACGGCGAGGCCCTGCGCAGTGATCCCTGGATCGAGGCGTGGCCCGCGGTGCTGCACGACGTGGTGCCGCTGCCGCCCCAGGAGGGCGCGGCGGACGGCTGGCGGCTCGCCGACAGCGCGAGCGACGCGGCCGTACCGCTCAGCTTCCCTTCCGAGAGCGCCCGTTGGCAGCTCGCGGCGATATCGGGCGGCACACCGATCACCGTGTTCGGCGAGTGCGGCCACGGCGGGTTCCTCCCGCAGACGGTCTGGTCCGACGGAGAGGCGATCACGCTGTGACGACAGAGAAGCAGACACCGATCGGCGCGGTTCCCGAGGTCGCGTGGGAGGAGTTGGTGACGGCGGCCCTGCTCGGTGAGGAGCGCCGTCCCCCGCCCGGAGGTTCGGCGGCGGCCCTGCTCGACCTCGCGGCGGTATCGACGGTCCGGCAGCGCGCCGGGCTGCGACCGGCGCAGGCCGGACCGCGGCCCGAGCCCGCCCCGCACGATCCGCGGAGCAAGCTGCCACCGGCCGCCGCACGCAGGCTGGGCCAGTTCCTCTCCCGTTCCTCGCGAGGCGGGTACCGGGCGGCGTCCGGCGCCGGTTCGCACGGTGCGACGCGTCAGAGTCCGGATCTGGGCGAGCTGCTGCCGGAGTGGCTGGCGATCGCCAACTCGCGCGGCTTCGGCGCCCCTTCGGCGCTGCTGCCGCAGCTGCTCGACGCCGCCCGGGCACGGACCGACCTGCGCAGCGAGGTGCTGACCTTCGCGGGGCCGCGCGCCCCATGGCTGGCCGGGCTCAACCCGGACTGGAGGTTCGCGCTGCGCGGCGGCGCCCTCCCCCGGGACCCGCGAGCGATGCCGGACGGCCCGGAGCCGACCGATGAGGTCGCCTGCCCGGAGCCCGCGGTGGACGAGCAGAGCGTGCGGCAGCTCTGGGAGGAAGGGCTGTTCGCCGAGCGGGTTTCGCTGCTGACCGCGGTGCGGCGTCGCGATCCGGCGGCCGGGCGCGAGCTGCTCCTGACCACCTGGTCCACCGAGCGGGCCGAGGACCGGCTGATGTTCCTGGACTCCCTGCGGCGCGGGCTGTCCACGGCGGACGAGCCCTTCCTCGACCGGGCGCTCGGCGATCGCAGCAAGAACGTCAGAACCACCGCGGCCGAGCTGCTGGCGACGCTGCCGGAGTCGGCGCTGGCCCGCCGCATGTGGGAGCGCGCGAGCGGCTGCGTGGGCCTCGGACCGGCGGACGGGGCTGCGGCAGAGGGAGCGGTAGACGGGGTGGCAGACGGGTCTTCGGCCCGGTTGGCCGTGGAACCGCCGCGGGAGTGCGACGCGGCGATGGTGCGGGACGGTGTGGTGGCGACGCCCCCCAAGGGCCGCGGCAAGCGCTCCTGGTGGCTGGTGCAGACGGTGGAGTCGGCCCCGCTCTCGCGGTGGACGGCGCACCTGGGCGGCCGGAGCCCGGCGGAGATCCTCGCGCTGCCGGTAGCCGACGGCTGGCGGGACGAGCTCCACGCGGCCTGGGCGTGGGCAGCGGTGCGCCAGCGCGACACGGCGTGGGCCGAGGCGCTGCTCGGCCTTCCGGTGCGTCCCGGCGGCGAGATTCCGGGCGACCCCGCGCGGCTGCTCGCGGTGCTGCCGCAGCAGGACCGCGCGCGGTGGGCCGCCGGTTTCGTCTCCGCGCACGGCCTCGCCGATGCCTTCCGGGTGCTGGGCACCTGCTCGGTGCCGTGGCCCGCGGAGCTGGCCAAGGCCGTGATGGACGCCTTGGAGATCGCCCGCGAGGCCGGCAGCTACCCGTGGAGCTTCAGCGGTGTGCTGGGTCTGGCCGAGCGCTCGCTCGACCCCTCTCTGGCCGAGCAGTTCGTGCCGCTGGCGACCCGCCGGGGCGGCAGCGAGGCCGAGGACGGCGCGCGTCCCGGAGCCGCGGCGTACTGGTCGGACGCCTTCGACCGGCTGGTCCTGACGCTGCGGATACGCGCCACCATGCGGGAGGAGCTGGAGCAGCCCGGGCCGTCACCGGCAGGCTGACGGCCACCGGTGCGGGTGGCGGGACGACTGCCGCCCGCACCGGCCGACGCCTGCCGCCCGGTGCGGGCGCGATGCGGACCCGCCATCGGTCGCTCGCGGGCAGCACGTACGAACCGGCGATCTTTCGGCTGCGAGCCGTCCCGGAGCGCCTGGAGCCGAGTCGAACGAGGCGGGGCGGGGCCGGCAGGGCGTGGACTGCCGGGGATCCGGATCGGGGCAGAAAGCGCGAGGGCCGACGGGCGGCGCGGAAGCCGGGCGGGACCGGATGGGTTGAGCCAGCAGGGGCAGGGCGGGCCCGGAGAATTCAGGCGATCACGGGCCGTACATGGGCGCGTACCCACTCCACGACCTCGCCGGTCGGAGCGCCGGGCGTGAAGATCGCCGCGACTCCGAGCTCCCGGAGCGGGCCGATGTCCTCCTCCGGGATGATGCCGCCACCGAAGACCTTGATGTCCTCGGCCTCCCGTTCGCGGAGCAGCTCCAGCACACCGGCGAAGAGGGTGTTGTGGGCGCCGGAGAGGATGGAGAGCCCGATCGCGTGGGCGTCCTCCTGGATCGCGGTGTCCACGATCTGCTCGGGCGTCTGGTGCAGCCCGGTGTAGACGACCTCCATGCCCGCGTCCCGCAGCGCGCGGGCGATGACCTTCGCTCCCCGGTCGTGCCCGTCCAGACCGGGTTTGGCCACCACCACTCGAATCGGACCCGACACCGTCATCGCCGCCTCTCCTCGCCCGCGTCGCTGGGTCGGACCGGGCCTTCTCGGCTCCGTCCCGACGCACAGCCCGAAGGACAGCTAACCCTCCGCGGTCGCCTACCCGTCAGTTTCGCCACAGCGCCGAACGGGGACATTCAGGATTGGGACGTTCGGCGGACTTCCCGCCCGCGTTCCGGTCGGGACAGTGTCGTTCCAGGTCGTCGAGCTGCACCACCACCGCGCCTCGCGGACCGTGTGACCGAGGGTCCGCAGTCGCCGATCCGGGGACAGGGCCGGGCGGTGGAGCGTGACGGGGGTTGCCGTGCGGGTTCCGATGCCGAGATCGCCCAGCGATCTGCTCAGCGTGCTGGGCACCACCGTGCTGGAGGCGACCGCGCTCGCAGGTCACCTCGTTCTCTATCCGAGCGGCATGGCGGCCGACGCGCCGGTGGAGACGAGGGCGGACCGCTTCCCCGGCCGACGCCCTGTGGTGCTGGTGCACGGCTTCATCGACAACCGCAGCGTCTTCGCCCTGATGCGCCGCTCGCTGCGCCGGCACGACTGGCCGGTTGTGACGGGTTTCAACTACTCCCCGTTCGCGGGTGATGTGCCGGCGACGGCCCGGCAGCTCGCCGATCTGATCGAGGACGTCTGCACGCGGACCGGCCATCACGAGGTCGATCTGGTCTGCCACAGCCTGGGCGGGCTCGTCGCCCGCTACTGCGTGCAGCGGCTGGGCGGCGACTCCCGGGTGCACACCGTGGTGACGCTCGGGACCCCGCATCTGGGCACATCCGCCGCGCCGCTTCTTTCGCTTCACCCGATCGTGCGGCAGATCCGACCGGATTCACGGGTGATGGCCGAGCTGGCTGAGCCGGTCCCGGAGTGCCGCACCCGCTTCATCAGCTTTCACAGCGATCTCGATCCGGTGATGTCGCCCCCGCAGACCGCCCGTCTCGACCGTGCCGATCTGCGGGTGCGGGAGGTGCCGGTACGGGGAATCGGACATCTGGCCATGCCCGCGCACTGGGCCGTGATCGCCCGTGTCCGTGAGGAGTTGGTCACGGCGGACACCGCGCCCGGCGGCGAGGCGGAGGATCTCGACGCGCCCGCGGCCTCGTCCGGCGATGTGCCCGCGAAGCTGCCCGCGGTCCAACGCGCCGCCCGCGGCCGGGCGGCCGGGGGCGCGGCCTGACCTGCGGCACGATCCGCCCGGGGGCCGTGGAGCTCTCTCGCTCCCGCTGCCCGACCTCAACCCGCGCCGGACGACGAACAGTTGTCGAACAGCGCGTCAACTACCGGTCCGTAGTCCGCCGAAAGGCGGCCTTCTGCCCGGGTTCGGTGAGGACAAAACACAGGGAAGATTGTCGTCCCCGCATACCGCCGGGTACAGTCGCCGCACTGCTCCGCCAGCCCGCTTGTCTCCGAGGTGAAAGAGAAGTTGGTGGTGAACGACCCTTCCCCGTCGGGGCCTAATGGCTCACACGACAGCCCTCACGGCACCTCGTTCGCGGGGTACCCGGGCTACACGTCGTACGACGAGACCACCGGCTACGCCGCACCGCCGGAGCAGCACTACGGCACGGACAACGGGTATTTCGAGCCTTCCTACGGCGTCGACCCCCTCTTCGGCACGATGCCGGGCCAGGAACAACAGCCCGCCCCGATGTACGGAAACGGCGCGTACGACAACGGCGCCACCATGTACGACACCGGGACCCACGCCGCGTATTCCCCCTATGACACCGGCGCCCACCCGACGACCGCGTACGGCGACGACACCGGTCTCCACGGCGCGGGAGTCCCCGATGCCGGCGGCGCGTACGGGAGCGGAGCCCATCAGGCCGGCGGGTACGACACGGGCGCCTACGACACCACCGCGTACGACACCGGTGCCTACGACACCGGCACGTACGACGCCGGCGCGCACGCCGGGGGCCTGTACGAGCACACCGGTTACGCGTCCGCCGACAGCGGCGTCCACCCCAACGACCCCATGGGCGCGGCCGGTCACGACACCGGCCAGGCCGGCGCGCAGTGGGGCAGCGGAACGTACTCGCCTCTCGACATTCCCGCCCAGACCGGCCCGGAGTGGGCGGCGGACGCCGACAACGGACACTGGAACCACGGCGGTCAACCGCAGATGTCGGGCGACGCCCAGGGCTGGGCTCCGAACGCGGGCCACGCCTACGACACCGGCGCCTACGACACCGGTGCCTACGACCTCGGCTCCTTCGCTCCGGAGGCGCTTCACGACGCGGGCCATCCGGACGCCACCGTCGGGCAGTTCGACGCCGGTCTCCACGACACCGGCCGGTTCGGCACCGTCGGCCCGTACGGGACCGGGCTCCACGACACCGGCCAGTTCGGGACCGGGCTGTACGACACCGGCCAGTTCGAGGCCGGCCAGTACGACACGGGCCAGTACGACACCGGTCGGTTCGGTGTCGGGCAGTACGAGTCCGGCAGTTGGGACCTCGGCGACTACGGCCCCGGCGCGCCGGTGACCGGCCACCACCCGTCCGACCTCGCCGACTCCGGTTCCGCCGGCTCCACCATCAGCGGCACCGGCGAATGGGACACCGGCGGCTGGCAGGTCTCCGACCTCGCCGCGGCCGGCTCCGCCCGGCAGGCCGAACAGGCGGCGCAGGCCGAGCAGTTGGCGGCCGAGCAGCAGCCGCACCTCGCCGGCGTCCCGCACCTCGGCGACCAGTCGCAGCCGAACGGCCATCCGCAGGGCACCGAGAGGGAGCAACCGGCGGACGCCCCGGACAGCCGCGCGGGATCCGTCGACTCGGACACTCTCGGCGACATCCCGCTCCACGAGCTCCGCGCCCACGACGACGGCGCCCCCTTCGACAGCTCCGAGCCCGGCCGGCACACACCTCGCGACGACAACGCGGGCGACTGGGCGCCGGACATCTCCCCGGACGTCCCCGCGTCCCTCGCCGGTGCTGCCAGCCGGCGCCGGCGCCGGGCGGCGAAGCCCAGGCGCTCCGCACTGCTGACCGTCGCCGTGCCGTCCGTCGCCGTGATGGGTGTCGCCGGTATCGCCGCCGCCTCGGTGGGCAACCTCGGCGACGAGAGCAAGGACAAGGGCGAGCAGGCCGCACCGGACCCGGCATCGGTCAAACCGTCCGACGCCAACAGCAAGTTGGACATCCAGCTCGACGGCGTACGCGCGGATGCGGGCGACTTCGCCGGCCGTGCCAGCCGCACCCAGGAGCGACTCGACCTCAAGGAGCGCCAGGAGGCCGAGCGCAAGCGCAAGGAGGCGGAGGCCGCCCGCAAGGAGGCCGAGCGCCCCAAGTTCGCCCTGCCCGTGACCCAGCCGGGGCTGAGCGCGTACTACGGCCAGGCCGGCGTCAACTGGCTCTCGCTGCACACCGGTATCGACTTCCCCGTCAGCTACGGAACGCCGGTGAAGGCGTCGGCCGACGGGATGATCTCGACCAAGTACGACATCTCGTACGGCAACATGATCATACTGACCACCGCGGACGGTACCGAGCTCTGGTACTGCCACCTCAGCAGCAGCAAGATCCGCAGCGGACCGGTCAAGGCCGGCGACACGATCGGCTACGCGGGCAGCTCCGGCAACTCCACCGGTCCGCACCTGCACTTCGAGGTGCGCCCCGGGGGCGGCTCGGCGATCGACCCGCTCGGCTGGTTCCGCGGCAAGGGCCTGGACCCGACGTAACACGTCCCGCGGGGTGGGCCGACGGCCCGCTGCGCACGCACCCGTCGACACACAGCACACGGTCGGCGCCGCCGTGCAGTGTTTCTGCCGTCAGCAGGCTCCGCGCGTCCACGTACCGCGCCAACACCCGGCAGCGCCCGGACCGGGCACACCTCGCCGCGCCGCCGCGGCCCACCACACCAGTGAGGCGCGGCGGTACGCACCAACACGACGCGCACCTCGACGGATTCGCCGAGGGGTCACAGCGATCAGCCACGGCAGATCCCGCCCCGGGCCCGGGGCGGGACCGATCCACGACCGGCCCCGCTTCTCCCCCAGAACCCTCGGCTAGAGCTTCTCGACCGGGGCGTAGCGCAGCAGCAGTCGCTTGGGCTTCGGGTCACCGAAGTCGACGGTCGCCTCGGCGCTGTCGCCGCTGCCCTTGACCCCGACCACTCGGCCGAGCCCGAAGCTGTCGTGGGTGACGCGGTCGCCGACCGAGAGCGCGACCACCGGCCGGCCTCCCGCTCTGCGCTGGGTGGCGAAGCCGCCGGTGCCGCGTCGCGGTGCGGAGGCCCCGCCGGACATTCCGCCGGGCAGCCCGCCCACCGGCGCCAGCGGTGAACCACCGCCCGCCGCGCGGCCACCGGTGCGCCGCCAGTCCAGGAACTCGGCCGGCACCTCCTCCAGAAAACGCGACGGCGGGTTGTACGAGGGCTGGCCCCAGACGCTGCGCATCGCGGCCCGACTCAGATAGAGCCGCTCGCGGGCGCGGGTGATGCCCACGTAGGCGAGTCGGCGCTCCTCCTCCAGCTCCTTGCTGTCGCCGAGCGCCCGCATGTGGGGAAAGACGCCGTCCTCCATGCCGGTCAGGAAGACGACGGGGAACTCCAGTCCCTTGGCGGTGTGCAGGGTCATCAGGGTGATGACGCCCGTCTCCTCGCCGCCCTCGCCCTCGTCGGGGATCTGGTCGGAGTCGGCGACCAGGGCGACCTGCTCGAGGAAGTCGGCGAGGGTGCCCGGGTCGTCCTCTCCGCGGTCCTGCTCGAACTCCAGGGCCACGGCGGCGAGTTCCTGGAGGTTCTCCACCCGGGTCTCGTCCTGCGGATCGGTGGACGCCTGGAGCTCTGCGAGGTAGCCGGTGCGCTCGAGTATGGCCTCCAGCACCGTCGCCGGGCCGGCTCCGGACTCCACGATCGTGCGCAACTCCTCCAGCAGGGAGTTGAATCGCTTGACCGCGTTGACCGAGCGGGAGGCCATGCCGTACGCCTCGTCGACCCGGCGGAGTGCGGCGGCGAAGCTGATCCGCTCGCGGGAGGCCAGCGCCTCCAGCATCGCCTCGGCCCGGTCGCCGATGCCGCGCTTGGGGACGTTGAGGATGCGGCGCAGCGGGACGGTGTCCTCCGGGTTGGCGAGGACCCGCAGGTAGGCGAGTACGTCCCGGACCTCCCTGCGCTCGTAGAAGCGCACACCGCCGACGACCTTGTAGGGCAGGCCGACCCGGATGAAGATCTCCTCGAAGACGCGGGACTGGGCGTTGGTGCGGTAGAAGACGGCGACGTCGCCGCTCCTCGCGGTGCCCGCGTCGGTGAGCCGGTCGATCTCCTCGGCGACGAACTGCGCCTCGTCGTGCTCGGTGTCGGCGACGTAGCCGGTGATGCGCGCGCCGTCGCCGGCCTGGGTCCAGAGGTTCTTCGGGCGGCGGTTCTCGTTGCGCTCGATGACGGCGTTGGCGGCGGTGAGGATCGTCTGCGTGGAGCGGTAGTTCTGCTCCAGCAGGATGGTGGTGGCGTCCGGGTAGTCCTCCTCGAACTGGAGGATGTTGCGGATGGTGGCGCCGCGGAAGGCGTAGATGCTCTGGTCGGCGTCGCCGACGACGCACAGCTCGGCCCGCTCCGGCGCCTCGGCGCCGCCCGGCTCCACCTCCGCACCCGACCCCGCACCCGCGGGCCCGGCACCCGCGGCGCCCGCCTTCGCGGCACCGACACCGACGAGCTGCCGAATGAGCGTGTACTGCGCGTGGTTGGTGTCCTGGTACTCGTCGACCAGCACGTGCCGGAAGCGCCGGCGGTAGTGGTCGGCGACGTCCGGGAACGCCTGGAGCAGGTGCACCGTGGTCATGATGATGTCGTCGAAGTCCAGCGCGTTCGCCTCGCGCAGCCGCGACTGGTAGAGCGTGTACGCCTCGGCGAGCGTCTTCTCCCAGCCGTCGGACGCCCGACCGGCGAAGTCCTCCTCGTCGATCAGCTCGTTCTTCAGATTGGAGATCTTCGCGGTGAAGGACTTCGGCGGGAAACGCTTGGGGTCCAGATCCAGATCGCGGCAGACCAGCGCCATCAACCGCTTGGCGTCGGCGCCGTCGTAGATCGAGAAGGATGAGGTGAAGCCGAGCTTCTTGCTCTCCCGCCGCAGGATCCGCACACATGCGCTGTGGAAGGTGGAGACCCACATCGACTGCGCGCGCGGGCCGACCAGCTCCTCCACCCGCTCCTTCATCTCACCCGCGGCCTTGTTGGTGAAGGTGATCGCCAGGACCTGGCCGGGGTGGACACCGCGGGCACCGAGCAGATGGGCGATGCGGTGCGTCAGCACTCTGGTCTTCCCCGAACCGGCGCCGGCGACGATCAGCAGCGGGCTGCCGCGGTGCTCGACGGCCGCGCGCTGCTGGTCGTTGAGCCCCTCCAGCAGTGCTGCGGGGTCGGCCGGGAGGCGCGCGGCGTGCTGCTGCGCACCGCGCGCGTCCTCCCTCAGGTGGGGCGCCGCGAAGAACCCGGGCGGAAGCTCCTCGTCCGGCGGCGCGAGGTCGTCCTCGGGTGGCGGCGGGGGCTCCTCCTCGGAGGGTTCGAGGCGGGCCAGGAAGCTGTCGTCGAAGAGGCTGCTCATCGTTGACCGAGTCTAGGCGGCACCTACGACAACGCGAGCCTCTCCTAGACTTGCCCGTATGACGGACTCCTCTTCCGCGCCCGCCCCCCGCCCTCGACGTGACGCGGATCTCCGTGCGTCGCACTCGGACCGGGAGGCCGTCGCGGAGCGCCTGCGCGAAGCCGCCGGCGACGGCCGTATCGATCTGGAGGAGTTGGAGGAGCGGCTGGAGAAGGCGTTCACGGCGAAGACGTACGGCGAGTTGGAGCCGCTCACCGCGGATCTGCCGGCCACCCACCAGCAGCAGAAGAAGGCGGCAGCCGCTCAGCAGCCGCTGGAGCTGAAGACCGGCGCCGGGGACATCGTCCAGGACGGGTACTGGGTCGTGCCGCCGCGGATCAACGCCATCTCCCGACTCGGCGACATCAAGATCGACTTCAGCCAGGCGGAGTGCCATCAGAGCGAGGTCGTGCTGGACGTCAACGCCGGCATCGGGAACGTCACCGTCATCGTCCCGCACGGCTGGTCGGCGCGTACCCACTCGCTCAAGGTGAGCGTCGGATCGGTGCGCAACCGGGCCACCGAGCCGCCCACGCCCGGCTCGCCGACCCTGGAGCTCACCGGCAGGGCCGCGATGGGCGACGTGCGCATCCGCTACCCCAACCGCTGGGAGAACTGGCTCCGCAGCAGCTGATCCCGGCAGGCGCGGCGACGCCGGTGGAGCCGAGACACGGGCGGGTACGGCGACGCCGGTGCAGCCGAGGCACCGGGCCGCAGCCGACGCCTCGGGCGCGGCCCGGGGGAAGATCGGCGGCAAGAGGCGCTGTGTGCGCGACAGTTCACGACATTCGATGGCCAACTCGGGCGAACGGCCGCCGACTCGGAAGTGGTTTCCCGACACATCGGACACCGGTCTTCCCAACAGCCGCGGCCACTCACTACGGTGCTCCTCCAAGCAGCCCGTCACCGCCGGTGAAAGCGCCGGCCCGGACTGCTCCGCCGAGTCCGGCCCAGCCGGAGCCGGGGACCCACCTGAGCACCACCGGGGTGAATCGGGCGCAGGCGCGAGCCGAGCCCGTAGGGCAGCCTTCCGACGCCCGAACCCGACAGCTAACCCGGTAGGCGGTCCACGGAAGGAGTTGCGGATCGTGGCCCCACGACACCGCCCCCGGCACCGCAAACCACGCACCTCGGCACTGTCCCCGGCGGCCCGGCGCGGCTCGATCGGCGCGACGGCGGCAGCGCTCGCGTCCGTCACCCTGCTCTCGCAGCAGGCAGGCGCTGATCCGAACGACGACCGCGAGGGCGACCGGCCCACGCTGGAGCAGACCCGTTCCGAGGTCGACGCGCTCTACCGCGACGCGGGCGCCGCGACCCAGCGCTACAACGCCGCCAAGGAGCGAACCGACAGTCGCCGCAAGCAGGTCGACCGGCTGCTCGACGAGGCGGCCCGACGGGCGGACGACCTCAACAAGGCCCGCCGTGTGCTCGGCAGTTACGCCGCCGCCCAGTACCGGGACGGCGGGATGTCGGACACCGCCACCCTGCTGCTCTCCCGGGACCCGCAGGGCTACTTCAACCAGACGCACGTCATGGAGCGGATGTCGGCCCGGCAGCAGCACGCCGTCACCACGTTCCGGGACAAGCAGCGCAGCGTCGCCAAGCAGCGGGTGGCAGCAGCCGGAAAGCTGGCCGAACTCACCGAGGCACAGCGGGAGTTGGCGGCCGACAAGAGCACCGTGCAGACCAAGCTGACCGAGGCCAGGAAGCTGCTGTCCAAGCTCACCGCGCAGGAGCGCGCACGGTTGGCCGCCGCCGAGCGCGAGCGGCAGGAGGAGGCACGCAAACGCGCCGCCGCGGCCGAACGGCGCGCGGAGGAAGCGCGCAAGCAGCAGGAGCAGGCCGAACGCGAGCGCCGCGAACGCGAGAAGGAGAAGGAACAGCCGGCTCCCGAGAAGCCGTCCGACGGCGGCTCCTACGGCGCGAAGGCGCAGAAGGTGCTCGCCTTCGCCAAGAAGGAGCTCGGCAAGCCGTACGTGTGGGGCGCCACCGGGCCCAACTCCTACGACTGCTCGGGCTTCACCCAGGCCGCGTGGCGGACGGGCGGCCTGGAGCTGCCCCGTACGACGTTCGACCAGGTGAAGGTGGGCACCAAGGTGGCCAAGTCGGACATGCGCCCCGGGGATCTGATCTTCTTCTACGCGGACGTCACCCATGTGGGGATCTACGTGGGCGGCGGCCAGATGATCCACGCCTCCAAGCCGGGCGACGACGTGAAGTACGAGTCCGTCGACTACATGCCCTTCCACAGCGCGATGCGCCCGACCTGACCGTCCGCGACCCGGCCCGCCTCCGCGTTTCGCGGGGCGGGCCGGGTCGGCTGCGGGTTCAGGTCCTGGCCCCGCGCGGCACGTCAGGGCTGCGGGCGCCGGGCGGCAGGTACGGGTGGCGGGTCCGGGCTGCGGGTCAGACCCAGACGGTGGCGAGGAAGATGTTCAGCGTCGTCAGCGCGCCTACGGCGCCCAGCATTCCGGCGGGCACCCGCTCCTCGTCCCGTTTGACGTAGACCAGGCCCAGCACCACCACCAGCACGGCGAGCTTCAGGCCGATCTTGACGTGGTTGACCTCGGCGCCGTCCGCCTCGTTCAGCCCGACCAGGATCATTCCGGTGACCAGCATGGTGAGCGCGCCGTGCAGCATCCCCGGCGTCATCCGGCCCTCGCCGGCGCTCATGGCCTTCATCTGCGCGAAGAAGCCGCCCAGCAGAGCGGCGATACCGATGATGTGCAGCGCGACGACGAGGTTGATGACTGTGCTCATGGGCCGGAGCGTAACGGGGCCGGGTGCGGCCGGATCGGCCGGGTGCGCTTCCGCCTGCGCACCCCGACCCGCCCCCGCGCGCACGGCCGTACGACCCGATCCGACCTGGCCCGACCCGACCCGCAGCCGCAGCCGCAGCCGCAGCCGCAGGACCCGCGTACGCGATCCGCGCACGCTCGGCCCGCGTGCAGCAGCACGCGCGGCGCACAACGCGCGGCACACGCGACGCGCGGCGCACGGCGCGACGGCCGGGCGGCGCCTCAGCCGAGCGGGTTGACCGGGTCGCGCAGCAGCGCCAACGCGGGGGCGTAGAGCCGGGACTTGATCGTGCCCAGGGTGTCGCCGACCTTGCCCACCTGGGCGGCCGCTCGCTCCACGGCGGTGGCCAGCACGTCGTCCGCCCCGACGGCCTCGTCGACGACGCCGTGCGCCGCCGCGTCCGTGCCTCCGTAACGGCGCGCGGTCGCCATCGCCTCGTGTGCGGTCTGCGGCGCGAGGCGGCTCTGCACCAGGGCGGACATCCCCGGAGTGAACGGGATGTTGATGTCGGCCTCCGGCAGGCACCAGAAGCCGCGGTCCGCCCGCATCACCCGGAAGTCGTGCGCCAGCGAGAACATCGCGCCGGCCGCGAAGGTGTGCCCCTGGAGCGCCGCCACGGTGACCAGCGGCAGAGCCAGCATGCGCGCGAACAGGGCGTGCACCGAGACGACGTACTCTTCGTGCTGGTCGGCGTGGGCGAACAGCCACTCCAGATCGAGCCCGTTGGACCAGAACTTACCGGTCGCCGCCGTCACCAGGGCGCGCGGGCCGTCGGCGTGCTCCACCTCGTCCAGGGCCGCGTTCACGGAGGCGATCCACTCCGGGTGGAAGCGGTTCTCGCCGTCGCCGAGATCGAGTACGTACACCGCGTCCTGGCGGTCGAGTACGGGCATGGCTGCTCCTTGGGGGTGGGCGGAGAGGTGGGCGGCGCGGTGCGGCGCACGGGCTCCGCGGTCAGGCCCGCGCGAGTGCGCCCGGCCGCGCGCTTCGCCGGGACGGTTCACGCGGGGCGGGTGCGGCGGTGGACGCCTGCCGCGGGCCGGACGCCCGCGCGGCTCCGCGTCCGTACGGCGGTACGGCGGTTCCGGTGGCGACACGCGCGCGGCGGTCGCTGCCGCGTTGCACCATCACGCACTCCTCCCGGCACCGCTCGGACCTCGGCAAACCTGCCGAACCCGATGCTACTCATTGGTAAGTTAGGGCAGGTGCCTGGGATAGGCAAGGGATCGGGCGGCCTGCGCCGTTCGTTGCCGCACCCCTACACGGTGAACACAGAACCCACCGCGTTCGTACACCCATGCGGGAGCGTCGCGCGGGAAGGCTCCCTTCGGCGGACCGGAGCACAGCAGGCGGAAAGGGACAGGGGACGCGATGGGCCTCACTGATCACACAGGCGGTACCCGCATGGACCCCGGCGAGGGCGGACAACCGGCACCGACCACGTCGCAGCTCGCACTGCTGCCGCTGCGTCTCTTCCTCGGCGTGACGTTCGCCTACGCGGGCATCGACAAACTCACCGATCCCGACTTCCCCGCCTCGATGAGCGACCTGCTCCACTCCATCCCCAACGCGGCGGCGCCCTGGCTGCTCGACCTCGCACTGACCAACCCGGAGGCGTTCGGCTACGCCATCGCCTTCGGTGAACTGGCCGTGGGCATCGGGGCGTTGACCGGGCTGCTGATGCGGCTCGTGGCGTTCGGCGGCCTGCTGATCTCGCTGTCGTTCTGGCTCACCATCAGCTGGGACGTCGGCCCGTACTACTACAGCCAGGACGTGCCGTACCTGATGGCCTGGGTCCCGCTGCTCATCGCGGGCGCGCAGATCTACTCGCTCGACGCGGTCATCTGCAAACGCCGCAGGCGGTCCGGACGCCGACTCTACGGCTAGGAACCGTCGTCACCGCTGGGGACCGTCGTTCGGATCCTGCCGCGGCCCGGCCCTGGGCGTCCGGCGCCCGGAGCCGCGTCCGGACGCCCGGAAACTCGAGGCGCGCCCCAACTGGCTTGCGGGTCAGGGCAGTTCGCTGCTTCGCCCGCGGCGCACACGCAGCACCCGATCGGCCGCCGCGACCAGCCCGGACAGCAGCAGCGCCGCCGGTACGGCCAGGATGAGCAGCGCGTACGACAGGTCCCACTCGTCCAGCGTCCGCATCAGCAGCCCTCCGGCAACGGCCAGCAGCGCAAGGCCCAGCAGGAGCTTCGCGGGGTCGAAACGGTTGCGACTGTTCGTACGGCTCATGACCGCTCCTCCTGCCCGCGGCCGGCGAGAACCGGCCCGCCCCCGAAACCGTCCCCGAACCGGTCCCCGAGCCCGGCGACCGGACCCGCACTCGAAACCCGGGCCGCCTCCGCGCTCGGATCCGAGCCGGGTTCCGCGCTCGGGCCGCCGCTCGGTTCAGCGTCCGGGTCGGTGCCGGTCTCCTCGCCGGTGTCCGTGCCGCCGTCCCCTTCGCTGCCGGGCGTGCGGACCGGAGCGTCCATGTCGCGCTCGACGGTGACGCCGCCCGCGCCCACGTCGACCGTCAACTCGATGGTCCCTGCGGGCTCTTCGCCGTCCAGCGGCCCCATGGTGTAGCTCTCGGTGACGCGGAAACCGCCGCCGCTGACACCGCTGCCGTCCTGCCCGCTGCCGACACCCGGCAGGTCGTACCCGCCGAGGCCCACCCGTACGTCGACCTCCACCAGCGCGTTCGGCGGCACGACCACCCGCGCCTCGCCGGCGGCGACCCTGAGCGAGGTGACGACCGTGTCGTCCTCCTTCATCCGCAGCCCGCCCAGGTCGAGAGTGCCCTGGCCGGTGCCCACCCGATAGTGCTCGCGCACCTCCCCGGCAGCGGCCGGCCTCCAGAGCTGCTCGGAGAAGGTGGTGGTGAGGTCCTTCGGCAGGCTGGCGGCGCCGGCCAGCAACAGGGTGGTCAGTACGACGCTGACGATCGTGCCGCCCCCGATCCTGCCGGTGAACGCCCCGACGACCAGGCCGAGTCCGAAGGTCGCCAGCGCAGCGGTCAGCCCGACCACAAGCGCCGTACCCAGCGGCTGGCTCGACCAGACCGCCGCGCTGCCGCCCACCGCCGAGACGACCGCGGCGAGGAACACCCCGCCGCCCAGCGAGACCGGGCTCCGCCGGCCGCCGTCCTGCGGAGCGACCGGTGCCGCGCCGCCCGTGGGCTGCTGTTCGGTCCACGCGGCGCCGGGCGGCGTCTGCTCGGCGCCCGCCGGGCCCCAGAGGTACCCGTCGGTGTGGGAGGGCTCGCGCCACCAGGACGGGGCCAGCGGGGTGGGCGGCGCCTGCGGCTCGGGCGGCGCCTCGGGCCGTGCGTCCGCGCCGAGTTCGGGCTTCTCGCCGCGCGTCTTCTGCGACCAGTACGCGGCGGCACCCAGGGCCGCCGTCACCATCAGCGCGAAGGTGAGGAGCTTGCCGTTGTCGAGCGAGGCGAGCGCGACACCGCAACCGGCGAGCGCACACAGCACCGCGGCCAGCGCCCCGCCCTCGACCCGGCCGGAGAGCAGCCGCTTGGCCTCGTTCTCGTCCTCACCCTCCAGCGGGACGAGCAGCCAGGCGAAGGCGTAGAAGAGCAGTCCGAGTCCGCCCATCGCCGAGAGGACGGCGACCGGCACCCGGAAGAGCACGGGGTCCATGTCGAAGTGGCGGCCGAGCCCGCCGCAGACACCTGCGAGGACCTTGTGCTGCCGACTGCGCTCCAGGCGTTCCGCGCCGTCCACGCCGCCGGTGCCGAAGACGTCCGCGGCGCCCGTACCGGTACCGCCGCCACCGCCCGTGCCGCCCGTACCACCCGCGCCGCCCGTGCCGGAAGCGCCGTCCGTGCCGCGGCCGCTGCGGGACGCCCACATCCCGCCCTCTCCCCCGGTTCGCGGCCGACCGCCGACGTCGCCGCCGGCGCCGAGGCGCGCACCCGCACCCGTCGGCCCGCCGGTGTGCGCGGAGCCCGCGCCGCTCGCGCCCACCCCCGCGTGCGCGGAAGCGTCGCCGCGCCGGTCCTCGGCGCCGCCGGGAACCGCCGGGCCGTCCGACGGGCCGCCCGCCGAACTCCCGCCGGCGGGCCCGTCGTGGCCCCAGTGCTCCTGTGTCATGCGTCCATACTGTCGACTCGTCCCGCCCGGCGGTATCCGGGGCCACCCCGGAGGCTGCCCTGACATCTTTCGTCAGGGAGGGATTGGGGGGTAACCCGGATGTACCGCGTTCCTCCCGCGTGTGACGATCTAGCAATGACAACAGCTCCTCCCGCGCCGCCGACCCAGGCGCCCGCGGTACGCCCGCTGCGCAAGCTGTACCGCAGCTCCGAGGGAAGGCTCCTCGGCGGCGTGGCCCGCGGCCTGGCCGGCCACCTCGGGCTGCCGGTGGCCTGGGTGCGGGTGGTGTTCATCGTGCTCTTCTTCACCAGCGGTCTGGGCGCCCTGCTGTACGCGGTGTTCTGGTTCGTGGTGCCGCTCGGCGCGGGCGGTGTCGGGGAGGGCCACAAACCGGCACAGGGCAAACCGGACCGGGGCTACCTCTTCGCCGCGGTCGTGCTGATCGTCTCGCTCGTCGCGCTCGGCGAGAACCTCCAGTTCGGCACCGCCAACGCCTACGTCTGGCCGCTGCTACTCATGGGCGTCGGCGTGGCGGTCGTCTGGCGCCAGGTGGACAACGACCGCCGGGCCCACTGGACGGAGATGAGCCGCAGCAAGCGGCTGATCCCGCTCGCCCGCACCGCCGCCGGCGTCGTACTGGTGGGCGCGGGCGTGGCCGGATTCGCCGTGATCCAGGGCTCCGGACGGCAGTTGGGCGCCGTACTCCAGGCGTCGCTGGCCGTGGTCATCGGTATCGCGCTGATCGCCGGCCCGTACCTCGTACGAATGACGCAGGACCTCTCCGAGGAGCGTCTGATGCGCATCAGGGCGCAGGAGCGCGCCGAGGTCGCCGCCCATGTGCACGACTCGGTGCTGCACACCCTCACCCTGATCCAGCGCAACTCCGAGAACGCCCGCGAGGTCAGCCGCCTCGCCCGCGCCCAGGAGCGCGATCTGCGCGCCTGGCTCTACAAGGGCGCGCGCGGCGCGAGCGAGGAGGAGTCGGACGAGAGCCCGCGGACCTTCGCCGAGTCGGTGAAGTCGGTGGTCGCCGAGGTCGAGGACCACCACGGCGTACCGGTGGAGGTGGTGTGCGTCGGCGACTGCCCGATGGACGACCGGCTGACCGCCACCCTCCAGGCCGCGCGCGAGGCGATGGTCAACGCCGCGAAGTACGGCGGCGAGACCGGCCACGTCCAGGTCTTCGCCGAGGTCGAGGGCTCGACGATCTTCGTCTCGGTCCGGGACCGCGGGCCCGGATTCGATCTGGATTCCGTGCCCTCGGACAGAATGGGCGTACGGGAGTCAATCATCGGCCGGATGGAACGCAACAGCGGCACCGCCCGCATCAGGTCCACTCCTGGTGAGGGCACCGAGGTGGTGCTGGAGATGGAGAGGGCGGAATCATGAGCGCGGAGCAGGGCGAAGAGACCACCGGCGGCCGGCGCGCACGGGTCGTGCTCGTCGACGACCACCGGATGTTCCGGGCCGGGGTGCAGGCCGAGATCGGCGAGACCGCGTCCACCGGGGTCGAGGTCGTCGGCGAGGCCGGGGACGTCGACCAGGCGGTGAGCGTCATCTCGGCGACCCGTCCGGACGTCGTGCTGCTGGACGTGCACCTGCCCGGCGGCGGCGGAGTGGAGGTGCTGCGGCGCAGCTCCGCGCTGATGGCCGACCCCGAACAGCCGGTGCGCTTCCTGGCGTTGTCCGTCTCCGACGCCGCCGAGGACGTCATCGGCGTCATCCGCGGCGGCGCACGCGGCTACGTGACCAAGACCATCACCGGCCGCGACCTGGTCGACGCGATCTTCCAGGTCGCCGACGACGACGCCGTCTTCTCCCCCCGCCTGGCCGGCTTCGTGCTGGACGCCTTCGCCTCCACCGACGCCGCCCCGGTCGACGAGGACCTCGACCGCCTCACCCAGCGCGAACGCGAGGTGCTGCGGCTGATCGCACGCGGCTACGCGTACAAGGAGATCGCCAAGCAGCTCTTCATCTCCGTCAAGACGGTCGAGTCGCACGTCTCCGCGGTGCTCCGCAAGCTCCAGCTCTCCAACCGCCACGAACTCACCCGCTGGGCCACCGCCCGCCGGCTCGTCTGAGCAGGAGGGTCGGCCCCGCCCGCGGACAACTGCCCCGACCGCCTCGGCTCGGGGTGGGGTGGGGTGGGGCGCGGACGTCGTGCGGGCGGGCCGGGTGTCGGCGGTACTGCCGCAGGAGCGATCAGCCTGCCCCCGCCGACCCGAACTCCCCTCGGCCCACGGCCGGTTCGGCCCCGCGACGATTCGGCCCCGCGACGATTCGGGGGACGCTCGGTTCATCGCACGCCGTCCCTGCCGACGGTGAGCTGACCGCGCCCCGGCCCGAGGAACCGACTCCCCCGACTCGGCGCAACCACCGTGCACTTCGTGACGTGGCTGCCCACCCGCCTCGCGGGGCGGGCCCGTTCAGTGGCGGCGCCCGGTCGCGAAGTGACCCGAGGTCTCGAGGCCGGACGTCTTCGGACAAGGCCCCACCGCGGTCGTGCAGTTGTCGGTCGGACGCGGAGGGCTCTGCCCGCCCGGAGGCGGTCACCGCCCCGGCACCCGCATCGACCGACAGCCGTTCGCCCGGGCCTCTTCGAGCTTTCGACGTGCAGCGAGAAGGTCGTCTCGTCGCTTTCCCTGCAGGACCCCCGGAAACACGTCGCGGCACCGGCTTCCGCGATCGGGCTGCCGCCCATCGCCCTCGTACACCTCGCAGACGCGGGGCATCACCTCCTGACAGACGCCGCCCCCGTCACTCGCGGAGAACAGACCTGCGCCCGGCACGTACACCCACCGGCGAGCAGCTGGAGCGCCGTCACCGCGGTCAGGAGCACGGGACCTGGACGCGCGCACACGCACCGACCGTCCGCAGCACCGACTCGCTTCCCCACCGGTCGGACACCTCCGTCAACTCCCCGTGCACGCGTACCGGTCGACCACCAGTCCCGGGCGGCTCTCCCGCAGACACCGGAACACCCTGCTCCCCACCCAACGAAACCTTCCTCATGCCTGTTCGCGCCGTCGTCGCACGGTTGGGGACCGACGCCACACGCCCCCTGGGCAGGTCGCAGGTGGCAGGCGCGTCGGGACTGTGGAGCGCGTGCCGCCGACGCCGGCGCGTCGGTTTCCGGATGTGCTCGACGCTGCAGCGACGGGAAGGCCCCGCGCCGTGCGCCCCAAGCGACGACAGTCGCCCCGAAGCGTGATAGATGGCACACTAAACCTGAATGCGTACTTACTACCCATTTGGTTGTGTCTGGAATGAATAATCCCGAACACTCGGCCGGCCGGGACCACTTCGACGAAGACGCATACGAAGACGCTGACGCGTACGAGGAGGAGAACACCGACGGTGCGAACCGAACGGCGCTCCCGGCCCGGACGGACCGGGACGATCCGGCCGTCGAAGCCCCCGACGTACGGCTTGAGGTGCCGACGCTCCACGTCGACGAGATCAATCTCGAGGTCGAGGACCTCACCGCGAAGGTCTCCCTGAGCGCGGAAGTGCTCGACCTCCTCAAGCTCCACGTCGGCGCGGACGTACGCCTGGGCAGGGTCCAGTTGGACATCAAGGGCGTCGAGGCCGAGGCGGAGCTTGAGGTACGGCTGCGGCACGTCGCTGCGATCGTGGGACGCGTACTGACCACGATCGACCGAAACCCGCAGATCCTGGAGCACGTGACGCGCGGGGTCGAGTCCGCCACGGCGGAGCTGGGCAGCAGCGCGGGAACGGCGGTGGCCGAGCTGGGTCACGGCGCCGGCGAGGCGGCGGAGTCGGTCGGCGAAGGGGCCGGTCAGGCGGTCGAGGCCACCGGCGAGGGAGCCGGCGAGATCGCACGTAGCGCCGGAAAGGCGGTGCACACCACCGCCGACAGCGCGAGCCGCGCGGTCGAGGACACGGCCGAGGGAGCCGTGGAGAGCGCAGGCCACGCGGTCCACGCCGCCGAGGACGAGCTGGACACCGCCCCCGCAGTACTGGCCGACGAACCGGACGACGACGAACCGAACGACGAATCGGCCGAACCGGACGACGACGGGGCCGCCGACGAACCGGACGACGACGGGGCCGCAGCGGGCGACGCCGAGCCCGCTGCTCGCCGCGGCGAATCCGGGCGCCCGGCCCGCTCCACGCCGCGTGCCCGTCGCGACCCGGGCATCAACAGGCCCCGCGCGGTCGGCAAGGAGGCCGACGCGGTCCCCCGGAAACACCCCCGCCGGTCCGCTCGCGACGCCGGTACGCGCGAGGCCGACCGTAGCCCGACGAACAGTGTGCGGAAGCCGGCACATACACGCTCACCTCGCGCCGCACGCGGTCGCCCGCAGTGACCCCGTCGGCCGCGACGCCTCCACGAGGCCACGCGAACCACCGGTGACGCGAGCCGCCACCGACCTCGCCCTGAAACTCCGCCCGGCAGGCGGGCGGGACCGCTCGGGGACAAGGAAAGGGGCTCCGATGCAGACCGAGCAGTACAGGACGTCGCAGGTACAGCAGAACTCCGGCCCGGGCGGCCGGAACGTGAGCGGACGAACGAGGATCGCCGACGTCGTCGTGGAGTCCATCGCCGGCATCGCCGCCCGGGAGGCGGACGGCGTGTACTCCATGGGCGGCGGGGTGTCACGAGCGATGGGAGCGATGCGCGACCGCTTGCAGTCCGGCGAGGACAGCACACGCGGGGTGGACGCCGAGGTCGGCGAGACGCAGGCCGCCATCGACATCGCGCTCGTCGTCGAGTACGGCGCGATCATCACCGACACGGCGCACCAGATCAGGTCGAACGTCTGGAGGACCGTCAAGGAGATGACGGGTCTCGAGGTCGTCGAGATCAATATCGATGTGCGGGACGTACATGTCCCCGAGCCCTCGGAAGAGTCCGGGGACGCGCAGGGCGCGGAGGGTTCAGGTGGCTCCCGGCGCGACCGCCGCTCCGCGAGCGTGTCGGGCGACCGTTCGCACGTGCGATGAAGAGAGCGCGCGGCACGGCTCGATGCTGCCCGGGAGGCGCGGTGCGCCGAAGGAGCCGGCGCCGCTCTCCGCAGCCCTGATGGCTCTCCGGAGGTGGGACACCCATGGATGACACGACGAAGATTGGCCTTGCCACCGCGGTCGCGGGCGGCTACCTGCTCGGGCGTACGAAGAAGGGCCGCCTCGCGCTGAGCCTGGCGATGATGCTGGCCGGACGCGGGGCGAACGCCCAGCCCCGCCGGCTCGCCGCCCAGGTCACCGAGTGGCTGGGCGAGGTGCCGCAGGTCGCGCAGTTGCGGGAACAGCTGCGCGAGGAGGGCGCAGACGCCGCGCGCAACGTGGTGACCTCCCTCACCGAACGCGGAGCCGGCTCGCTGGCCGACGCGATCAGCAGCCGCACAGGCGACCCCGTCGGGCAGCCGAGCGGTGCGGTCGCGAACGACGAGGACGAGGACGAAGACGAAGACGAGGACGACGAGAACGAGCCGGACGACGGACGCGAGGACGCGGACGAGGAGGACGAAGCGGAGGAGACCGCGGAGGGAGCGGACGGAGAACACGTCGAGCCGCAGGACGAAGAGGACGGGCCAAACCGCTCGGGCGGACGCCGTACCGCCGCTCCGCGTGCCGAACGTGCCAAGCCGGCCCAGAAGACCTCTCCCGCCAGCAAGGCTGCTCCCGCGCGCAGGAGCAGGAGCACGGAGAAGACCGCCAAGTCGCCGCCGGCCGGGAAGGCGGCAGCCAAGAAGGCCGACTCGGCCAACAGCAGCCGCCGGAGGTAGCACCATGGGACAGCAGGCGTCGGACACTCAGCCTTCCGCGGTCGACCGGCTGCGCGGTGCGGTGGCCGGCTACGCGGCAGCAAGAATCGGCAGCGCCGCCGAAGGTCTCGGCAGACGCGTCTCCCGCACCACCCGGCGGCTGGGAGACCGCTTCGGGCCCGGTGACTCGGATACGGGGGGTCCGGAGCCGGGCGGTGCGGACTCGGCCCCCGGCGGCGCGGACTCCGGCTCCGGCTCCGGTGGCGAATCGGCTCTGACTCCGGGCGACCCCAAGGTGACGACCGTGATCGAGACCCTGGATGTGGGCGTACCGCTCAGAACGGCCTACGACCACTGGACTCGCTACGAGGAGTTCGGGACGTTCACCAAGGGCGTGCAGTCCGTCTCAAGGGACGACGACACTGTGAGCCAGTGGAACGCCAAGATCGCGGCGTCCTCGCGCAGCTTCGAGGCCACCGTTCAGGAGCAGATACCCGACGACCGGATCGTGTGGACGTCCCAGGGCCCGAAGGGCTCCACTCAGGGAGCGGTCAGCTTCCACGAGTTGGCGCCCACGCTGACCAGGGTGGTGCTCGTCGTGGAGTACCGCCCGTCCGGATTCTTCGAGAAGACCGGCAATCTGTGGCGCGCCCAGGGACGCCGCATCCGCCTGGACTTCAAGCACTTCCAGCGGTACGTGACCCTCGCCGACGAGCAGCCGGAGGGCTGGCGCGGTGAGATACGCGACGGCGAGGTGGTCCGCACCGACGAGGAGGTGAGGGCGGACGAGGAGGAGGACGCCGAAGAGCCGGATTCGGAAGGGGACGACGAGGAGTTCGACGAACAGGACGAGGACGACGGCGAGTTCGACGACGAGGCGGAGGACGACGAGCGCTGAGGGCGGCGGGCGCCACAGCGCCCCCGCCCCCGCCCCCGCCACCTC
Organism: Streptomyces sp. XM4193; assembly: GCF_023072595.1. Lineage (GTDB taxonomy): Bacteria > Actinomycetota > Actinomycetes > Streptomycetales > Streptomycetaceae > Streptomyces. Next base: position 1,343,897 of record NZ_JALLGK010000001.1, on the reverse strand, counting down.
GCAACGCCGGTTCCACGCCCGACGGTTGGGTTCACCGGCGTCGGCGTCCGGGCGAGTCCTTCAGCGGCGCAGGGTCGCCCGGGTCACTCCCACTCGATGGTCCCCGGCGGCTTGCTGGTGATGTCGACGGCCACGCGGTTGACGTCCGCCACCTCGTTGGTGATGCGGGTGGAGATCTTCGCCAGCACGTCGTACGGGAGCCGGGACCAGTCGGCCGTCATGGCGTCCTCGGAGGAGACCGGACGCAGCACGATCGGGTGACCGTAGGTGCGGCCGTCGCCCTGGACGCCGACCGAGCGGACGTCGGCGAGCAGCACGACCGGGCACTGCCAGATGTCGCGGTCCAGGCCGGCCGCGGTCAGCTCCTCGCGCGCGATGGCGTCCGCCTCGCGCAGCAGGTCCAGCCGCTCCCTGGTGACCTCGCCGATGATCCGGATGCCGAGCCCCGGGCCGGGGAACGGCTGGCGCTGGACGATCTCCTCCGGGAGCCCCAGCTCCTGGCCGACCATCCGCACCTCGTCCTTGAACAGCTGACGCAGCGGCTCGACCAGTTCGAACTCCAGGTCCTCCGGGAGCCCGCCCACGTTGTGGTGGGACTTGATGTTGGCGGTGCCGGTGCCGCCGCCGGACTCGACGACGTCCGGGTAGAGCGTGCCCTGCACGAGGAACGCCACCTCGGCGCCCTCTTCGCCGGCCTCCGCGACCAGCTCGGCCTGCGCCTGCTCGAAGACCCGGATGAACTCGCGTCCGATGATCTTCCGCTTCTGCTCCGGGTCGCTGACCCCGGCCAGCGCGGCCAGGAAGCGCTCCTCGGCGTCGACGACCTTCAGCTGCACGCCGGTCGCGGCGACGAAGTCCTTCTCCACCTGCTCCGTCTCGCCCTTGCGCATCAGCCCGTGGTCGACGTACACGCAGGTCAGCTGGGAGCCGACGGCCTTCTGCACCAGAGCGGCGGCCACCGCGGAGTCCACTCCGCCGGACAGTCCGCAGATCGCGCGCTTGTCGCCCACCCGGGCCCGGATCGCGGCGACCTGCTCCTCGACGATGGAACCGGTCGTCCAGCTGGGCTCGATGCCCGCGCCGCGGTAGAGGAAGTGCTCCAGCACCTGCTGGCCGTGGGTGGAGTGCAGCACCTCGGGGTGGTACTGGACGCCGTACAGCTTCTTCTCGTCGTTCTCGAAGGCGGCGACGGGTACGACGTCGGTGGAGGCCGTCACCGCGAAGCCCTCGGGCGCGGCCGAGCAGGCGTCGCCGTGCGACATCCACACCTGCTGCTCGGTCGGCGTGCCCTCGAAGAGCGTCGAACCGGCCCGGCCGACGTGCAGTTCGGTACGGCCGTACTCGCGGGCGCCGCTGTTGTCCACGGTGCCGCCGAGGAGCTGGGCCATCAGCTGGAAGCCGTAGCACATGCCGAAGACGGGCACCCCGGCCTCGAAGAGCGCGCGGTCGAGCGTGGGCGCCTGCTCCGCGTACACCGAGGAGGGCCCGCCGGAGAGGATGATCGCCTTCGGCTTCTTCGCCAGCATCTCGGCGACCGGCATCGTCGAGGGGACGATCTCGCTGAAGACCCGGGCCTCACGGACGCGGCGGGCGATGAGCTGGGCGTACTGCGCCCCGAAGTCGACGACGAGGACCGTGTCGGGAGCGGAGGACGCGGCGGCGTTCGGTGCCACGGTGGAAGCCACTGAGCTGCCTTTCGGCGGTGGATCGGGAGGGCGCGCACCCGGCTGCGGCGCCGGGACGATGCGGTCGAGTCTACCGCCGTCGACTCTGCCGGTTCGCCCGACCGGGGCACACCGCCCGCCCCCGCCGAAGCACGCACCCGCCTCCGGTTCGCCGGTCGCACCGGGGCCGGACCGCGGTCGTGGCCGGGCCCGGCGGTCGTCGGCCGACGGCCGACGGCCGGAGACGCACCGGCCCGCGGCCGCACGACGGTCGGCTCCCCCTGTGGACGCGGCGGCGGGGCCTCCGGCCGACGCGGTACGGGGTCTCGGTCGACGCGGAGGCGGACCTCCTGCCGACGCGGCGGTGGGGCCTTGCCAGGGTGCACCGAGGAACGGGACGTCCCGGCTCGGGGCGGACGCGCGGATGTCTCGGTGACCGTTCCGGCGCAGCCGAGCCCACCGGTGGCGGGGAGGGCGGCGGGGCGTCTCTCACGAGCGGGCGGTCCACGCGAGCCGGCGGCGACCCGGGGCCGGGGCCCAACTCGACTGCCGGGCAAGGGAGTTGGCGGTCACGGTGAAGGAGCTCTCGCGCGGCCGCCGCTGGTTGCGCGGCCCACGCGCGCCGTACACGTACGAGGGGTGCGCAGGTCACGGGCGGACCTGCGCACGCCTCGTCACCCGTACGGCGCGTGACCAGCGGGTGTGCGCTTCGTTGGTCCTGGTAACCCAATGTCCGCCGGGGCCCGGCGATTTGGGGATCGCTGCCGAAGCGATGAGGCGCCGTTCCTCCCGAAGACGGGGAGGGACGCGCGTCGTGGGACCTCGCTTCGGTGCGGTGGCCGGAACGCAGGGGACAGCAGCCCGGTCACTACCCAGTGGCCGGTTCCCGGGACGCCGGGGGCCGGCCGCCCGCGGATCGGCGTCACCGCAGCCTAACCGAGACGGGCGTTCTCAGCCGAAACCCCAGCACAGCGCGCGGTGTTGAACGCCGATCGGTGCGCTCAGGACTCATTCCGCCGGAACGCGGACGCTGCGTCCACGCACTATTCGCGCGGCTCCCCGGACGCCTTCGACTCCTCCGCAGCCTTGGCCGCCTTGGCCGCCTTGGTCGCCTTCGCACCCTTGGCCGACTTCCCCGACTTGGCCGCGCTGCTCTTGGGTGACGTCTTCGTCCCGGTCTGCTCCGCAGACTCCTCCCGCGCTTCCGACCCGGCCTCCGCCGACCCGGCCTCCGCCGCGGGCTTGCGCCTCGGCACGACCGGCACCGGCAGTACGGGCAGCCGGAGCGCGCCGAACGCGTCCTCGGGGACCGCTGGGCTGTTCGGCGCGACGGCGGCGAGTCGTACGTACGCCTCGTCCTGGTTCGGACGCGGGTCGGTCTCGCCCTTGTTCGGCCAGAGCGAGGCGGCGCGTTCGGCCTGGGCCGTGATGGTGAGCGAGGGGTTCACCCCGAGGTTGGCCGAGACTGCCGCACCGTCGACGACCGAGACGCCGGGGTGGCCGTAGAGCCGGTGGTAGGGGTCGATGACGCCCTTCTCCGGATCGTCGCTGATCGGACAGCCGCCGAGGAAGTGGGCGGTGAGCGGGGTGCCCATCAGCTCGCCGACGTTGGAACCGGCGAAGCCGTTGATGTCCTCGGCCAGGTGTCGTGCCGCCTCGGCGCCCTCGGGCAGGTAGTCCGGGTTGGGTGCGCCGTGGCCCTGCCGGGCGGTGAGCATCCCCTTGCCGAGGCCCTTCTGCTTCCGGCTCGTGGTCAGCGAGTTGTCGAGCGACTGCATGACCAGTCCGATGATGACGCGTTCCGACCACTTGCGGCCGGAGAGCGACCGCAGGAAGAGGTTGGGGTGGCGCACACAGGTCACCAGGTGCGCGAGCAGCCGGGGCAGCCGGGAGGTGTGGTTGACCTGGAGCGTGGTCATCAGCGACATGGCGTTGGAGCCCTTGCCGTAACGGACCGGCTCGATGTGGGTGTTCGCGTCCGGGTGGATGGACGAGGTGATCGCCACGCCCTTGGTGAAGTCGAGCTCCGCGTCCTTGCCGTGCAGTTTGCGGTAGCGGCGCGGGACCGTCTGGGCGCCCACCAGCGCCTCGGAGTTGGTACGGGTCAGCAGGCCGAGCGCGGACGATATCCGCGGCAGGCCGCCCTCGTCGCGCATCCGGTGCAGCAGCGTCTGGGTGCCGTACGTGCCGGCGGCGACGATCACCCGCGGCACGGTGAAGGTGCGGCTGCGCGATTTGGCGCCCCGGCCGCGCTTGTTCGTGGGTACGGCGGTGACGCGGTAGGTGTCGTCGCCGAGGTCGGTGATGTCGGTGACGGTGGTCAGCGGGAAGACCTGTACGCCCGCCTTCTCCGCGAGGTAGAGGTAGTTCTCGTTGAGCGTGTTCTTGGCGCCCTTGCGGCAGCCGGTCATGCACTCGCCGCATTCGGTACAGGCCCTGCGCTCCGGGCCGGCGCCGCCGAAGTAGGGGTCGGCGGCGGTCGCGCCGGGCTCTGTCCGGGTGGCCCCGTCCGCGTCCTTGCCGTCGCCGAAGAAGACGCCGACCGGGGCGAAGTGGAAGCTGTCCCCCACGCCCATCTTCTCCGCCGCCACCTTCAGATGGACGTCGGCCGGGGTCAGCGTCGGGTTGAGCCGCACGCCGAGCATCCGCTGGGCCTGGTCGTAGAAGGGCTTCAACTCCTCCTGCCAGTCGGTGATGTGGGCCCACTGGCGGTCCTCGAAGAACGGCTGCGGCGGCACGTAGAGAGTGTTCGCGTAGTTGAGCGAACCACCGCCGACGCCCGCGCCGGCGAGGATCATCACCTTGTTCAGCAGATGGATGCGCTGGAGGCCGTAGAGGCCGAGAGCCGGGGCCCACAGGTAGTTCTTCAGGTCCCAGGAGCTCTTCGGCAGCGACTCGTCGCTGAAGCGGCGGCCGGCCTCCAGCACGGCGACGCGGTAGCCCTTCTCCGCCAGGCGCAGCGCGGAGACGGAGCCGCCGAAACCTGAGCCGACGATGACGACGTCGAACTCGTCGTCCTTGCGCGCCGCCTTCGGCGCGGAGTTCGACCGGGAATCGGATGCTTCCGGGGACACGGGGACCTCCGAAGTGAGGGTGCGGCTCAAAAGCCCCACAGTTGGGTGAAGTCGGGGGTGGGCGCCGGGACGTGACCGGCGCCCACCGGTCAGCGCAGGCGCAGTGCCTTCATCGCCTTCAGCGAGCGGGACATGAACGCCGCGTACCGCCGGTCGTCCATGCCCATCGACGGCGCCATCGGCAGCAGCCGCTGGTGGGCGACCGTCTGCACCTCGGTGTACTTGAGGATGCCCTCGGAGCCGTGACGACGGCCGAGACCGGAGTCGCCCATGCCGCCCATCGGCGCCCTGACGCTGCCGTAGGCAGAGGAGTACCCCTCGTTGACGTTGACGGTGCCGGTGCGCAGCCGGGCGGCGATTTCGCGGGCACGGCGCCCGTTGGTCGACCAGACGCTGGAGTTGAGACCGTACGGAGTGGAGTTGGCCAGCTCGACGGCGTCCTCCACGTCCTGGAAGCGGTAGACGGAGACGACCGGGCCGAAGGTCTCCTCGGTGCAGACGGTCATCGGCCCGGTGACGCCGTCCAGGATCGTCGGCTCGTAGAAGAGCGGGCCGAGGTCGGGCCGGGCCCGGCCGCCGGCGAGCACGGTCGCGCCCTGCTCGACGGCGTCGGCCACGTGCCGGGTGACGTTGCTCAGCTGCTGCTCGGAGACGAGCGAGCCCATGTCGGCGCCGTAGGCGAGGGCGGAACCGAGCCGCATCGCCTTCGTACGGGCGACGAAGCGCTCCAGGAAGGCGTCCGCGATCGAGTCGTGCACATAGAGCCGCTCGATGGAGATGCAGAGCTGTCCCGCGGAGGAGAACGCGCCCCGCACGGCGCCGGCGGCGGCCTTGTCCAGATCGGCGTCGGGCAGCACGATCATCGCGTTCTTGCCGCCGAGTTCGAGCGAGCAGCCGACGAGCCGGGCGGCGGCCTGCTGCGCGACCCGGCGGCCGGTGGCGGTGGAGCCGGTGAAGGAGACGTAGTCACCGCGGTTCACCACCTCGGGGCCGATCACCGGGCCCTCGCCGAGGACTATCTGCCAGACGTCCTCGGGCAGTCCGGCCTCGATGAGCAGCTGCCTGGCCCACATCGCGGTGAGCGAGGTCTCGGTGTCGGGCTTCATCACCACGGCGTTGCCGGCCACGAAGGCGGGCAGCGCGTCGCCGACGGACAGCTCGAAGGGGTAGTTCCACGGCGCGATCTGCCCGACCACACCGCGCGGGTGCCGCAGTTCGCTCACCCGGGTCAGCACCGGGATGGCGCCCTGGTGACGCTTGGGCGCGAGGTAGGAGGGCGCCTTGCGGCCGTAGTGCCGGGCGGCGACGCAGACCGCGAGGACCTCCTCGTGCGCGTGCAGCCGGGCCTTGCCGGTCTCCAGCTGGATCAGGTCGAGCACCTCGGACTGGCGCTCGAGCACCAGGTCGTGGAAGCGCAGCAGTACGGCCGCACGCCGCCGCACCGGCCAGTGCTGCCACTCGCACTGCGCCTTCCGGGCGCGCTCGAACGCCTCCTCGACGTCCTCGGCGGTGGCCTCCGGCAGGTCGGCCAGCTTCTCGCCGGTGAACGGGGTGTGCGAGACGGTCTTGCCGCTGCCGGCCACACCGCGGGTCAGGCGCGCGAGGAGTTCGGGCGTGACGACGTCGGCGGCGTCGCGCGTGCCGGCGGGGGCCGTGGCGGCCGGATTCCTGTCCTGCGTCTGCGTCATAGGCAGAGAGTAGAGCCCGGGAAAACCAATGGGTACCCGCGGGTAACACTTTTCCAGAAAATCTGCCAGCGATTACTGGCGCATTACGTCCCGAGCCGCCGCGTCCGCCCGTAACGCCCGGGATGCGGGATGCGGGATGCGGGAGAACGCCCGGAGCGCGGGAGGGGCGTCGGGCGCGGGTGCCGCGTACGGGCCCGGCGGGGCGCGCCCACCGCGACGGCGGGTGTCCCGGGTCAGCCGCCGGCGCGGTAGGTGTCGACGACTGCGGTGAAGTGCTCGTCGATCTCCGCACGACTGCCCTGCGGCCCCTTGACCAGCACCACGTGGTACTTGCCGCCCAGCAGCATCGCGCGGTTGCGCACCACCGTCTGCTTGCCGCCGGACTCCCAGCCGAACTCGCCCTCGGCCATGGCGGTGTCCCCGACCGTGATGGTCCGGACCCCGCTGCTGGTCTTCCAGCCGGTGGCGTCGCGGTAGTCGGCCAGCTCCGGCTGGTCGGAGAGCTGGTAGTTCCGCGGATCCTTGCCGAACCTGTCGGCGCTGTCCCGGCCGGGCACGACGACCAGCTCCATCGCGCCCTTGCGGAACCGGACCTGGCCGTCCGAGGTCTGGCCACGCGCCCAGCCCTGGGGCACCGCGATCCGGAAGCCCGCCGGATCGTCCTGAACCCGGTAGCCCTCGGGGGCGGCGGGCTCGTCGGAGTCGTCGGCGCCGCCGCTGGGCTCGGGGCTGTCGCCCTTCCCGCCGTCGCTGCTCTCGCCCGGCTTCTCGTCCTCGCCGCCGCTGCCGCCCTCGCCGGTCTCCGAGGGAGCGGGCCTCGAACCGTCCACCGAACCGCGCTGGTTGGAGTCGCCCTCCGACTTCGGCATCAGCAGCGCCGCACCCACCATCACGGCGACCACCAGCACGAACACACCGAGAACTATCAGCCGGCCGAGCTTGCGCGGATCGCCACCGGTACGGGCAGCGGGCTTCGCGCTCTGCTTGCGGTGCCGCCGGCGCTCCGCCGGAACCGGCTCACGCGTCGCACGGCGTCGCCGTACCAGCTCCCCGCGCCGCCGTATGATCGGCAGCCGCCTGGGGTCCGAACGCCGTCCGCCGGGCGGCAGTCCGGCGCTGACCACCCGTCGGCCCGCGTCCGGCTCGGGCGCGGACCTGATCAGCGAACGCAGCCAGCCGCTGAGCTCCTCGTAGCTCGGACGCTCGGTCGGGTCCTGGCGCAGCAGCGACTCGATCACCGGCCGCAGCGGGCCGCACTCCTCGGCGAACGCCGGCGGCTCGGCACAGACCAGCTGCACCAGCTCCGCGGTGTTCTCCTCCGGATAGGGCGCATGGCCCTGGACCGTACGGAAGAGCAGCGCGCCCAGCGCCCACAGATCGGCGGGCGGCCCGACCGGCGGGGCGAGCCGCCAGTTCTCGTAGACCGGCCCGGCCTGCTCGGGCGCCCAGCGCTCGGTGACGGGGCCGACCATCGTCATCCGCGCCTGCCGCGCCCGCTCGGCGGCGAGCGAGGTGACCGGCCCGCGGTACGGGCCGGCGGCGCTCTCACCGCCGCCCCACCGCTCCGCGTCGCCGGCGTACGGCTCGGCCTCGGCGTACGCGTCCGGTGCGTCGTACGTCTCCGGTGTTCCGTACGCGTCCGGTGCGTCGGTTGGTGCGTCCGGTGCGTCGGCGGGGGGCGGGTGTTCGGTCGCCCAGGCGTCCTGCCCGTGGGGGTGCGGGCCGAAGCGGCCGTCGCCGCCCTCGTGCCCTGCCTGCGGATGCGGCGCCTTCTCGAAGTCCAGCGGGCCCAACTCGTCCTCGCCGGGCGGGAGTTGTCCGCTGTCCGTACCGCCGCGCACGCCGCCGCCCGGTTCCTCGGCAGAGCCGTCGCCGGTCGAGCCCTCGTCCGTGGTGTGTCGGGGGCGGTAGCCGAGCTGCACCGGAATCGCCATCGGCGGGCCCGGCTTGTCGCCGCCCCACGGGCCGTGAGCCTCCTTCGGGGCGGGCCCCTCGTCGGCCAGATCGCCGTCGTCCGCCTCCCGGGACGCCTCCTCGGAACGCGCCTCGGGCCGAGTCTCGACCTCGGGGACCGGCCACTCCTCGGCGAACTCCGCCTCCGCGTCCACCACCGCGTCGTCGCCCGGATCGCCGTACCCGGCACCGGCACCGCCGGCGTCCGCGCCGTGCCCGGACTCGCCCCGTCCGGAGGGCTGTTCGGGGTGCGGGTGCTCGGCCGGGCCGCGCAGTCCGCGCACCGGCGGGGAGGGGGCCATCGGGCCGTTCGTGGGCAACGGGTCGTAGCCGCTGAGCGCTTCCTCCGCGGCGCCCGAGGCGAGGCCGGTGAGCAGCGCCCGGCCGTCCTCGCAGATCAGCACCGTACGGGTGGTGATGTTGCGGTGGGTCCAGCTGTAGGTGTGCACTGCGCTGAGCGCGGCCAGCAGGTCCGCGGCGATCTCGGCCGCGCGGTGCGGGGTGAGCGGCGCCTCGGCGAGCACCGCGGCGAGCGGCCGGGCGGCGACCAACTCGCTGACGATCCACAGCCCGTCGTCCTCGACGAAGACGTCGAAGACCTGGTCCAGCCGCGGGTGGTCGGGGATGCGGCTGGCTTCGAGCGCGGCGTCGATCGCGCGCCGCACCGCAGGATCGTCCGGCGTCCTGGTGGCCCGTCCCAGCGAGCTGCGGCCGCCGAATCCCGGCTCGCCGAGCAGCTCGGCCTCGACCACCTCGGGCAACGGCACCTGGCGCACCAGGACTTCCTGCCCGCTGGCGGTGTCGTACGCGCGCGACTCGCGGAGCTCGTACTCCTCCGCGGGCGGAAGCGGCAGACGGTAGCGCTCGGCCAGAAGCCTCCCCGCATAAGCGTCCACAGCGCCTCCCCACAGCGTGCGAAACAGTCAGATCCGCTCTTCCGCCGCCACGTTGCGGCGGAGAACGTCCACAGCTCAGTACCTCACGATACGTGCCCCCGCGGCGACGTGCTGCCGCAACCTGTCAGTCGGTGCCAGGTACCCGTGTCGCCGACATCCGCTCAACTCCCCTGCGGGCGGAAGGAGTCGAAGGCGGTTTCGCGCATCGTCGTGCACTCCTCGCCCTCCCACTCCGAAGCCTTGCAGGTGATGACGATCGCGTAGCCGTTGTCGTCGTCGACCTTGAATCCGCGGTTGAGCACCCGCACCCGCTCGCCGTTCTCCTCGCGCTCGAAGTGCCAGTCGGAGACGGTCGGGTAGTCGCGCCACTCGACCTGCTGCATGTCGAGCTTGCGGTAGTCCTTGCTGCCGGTGGCCACCGCGGACTCCAGCAACTGCCAGGCGCGCAGGGCGCTCTTGGTCGGGCTGTCGGTGAAGTCGACCTGGATCTTGGGAACACTGCCGCGCGAAGTCGCGTAGATGCCGCCGGAGTTGCGGCCCGCGGTGGCGACCCGGGAGAAGTCCTCGGGCATCGCCATGCCGAAGCGGAAGGTGTTGTCGGTCAGCTCCTTGTAGCCCTGGGGCAGACCGTCCTCGCTCTCCTTCTCGTCCTTGTCGCCCTTCTTTCCGTCCGTGTCGCCACCGGCGGAGGAGCCCTCCTCGCCCTTGCCGGAGTCGCCGCCGCTGTCGGAGCCCTCTTCCTCGCCGCCGCCGGAGCCCTTGGCGTCCTCGCCGCCGCCACCGGCCGCGGCGCTGTCGCCCTTGTCGGGCGAACCACCGTCGTCACCACCGCTGTTGGCGAAGGCGATGACCGCGCCGAGGATGCCGAGCAGCACCACCGCGACCGCGGCGGCCATCAGCGCCACGGAGCGCCTGGAACCCGACTCGCCGCCGGCGCGTGCGGGCCGCGGCGCGGCCGGACCGCCGTCGGACGCGCCCGAGGAGGCGTGGGCGGCCGGTACGGCGGCGGGCTTGGCACTCGACGGCCTGTCCTCGCCGCGCTCCTCGCGCTTGGCGGAGTCGCTGCCCGCCGCGTCGTGCTCGGTGGTCCTGGCGTACTCGGCGGTCCTGGCGGCCTTGGCGCCCCGGGCGGGCAGCACCACGGTGGAGGACGAGTCCTGCTGCAACCGCTCGGAGTCCTCGGGACCGTCCAGCACGGCCTGGAGCAGCACCCGCGCCCCGGCCTCGTCCAGCCGCTTCTCCGGGTCCTTCAGCAGCAGCCCGTAGATGACCTCCTCCAACTCGCCCGCGCTCGTGGGCGGTTCGAGCGGATCGGTCATCACGGCGGTGAGTGTGGCGATCGCCGAGCCCTTGTCGTACGGCGGGTGTCCCTCGACCGCGCAGTACAGCAGTCCGCCGAGCGACCACAGGTCCGCCGGCGGCCCCGGCCGCTGGCCGCGCGCACGCTCGGGCGAGATGTAGGAGGGCGCGCCGACCAGCATGCCGGTGGAGGTGACCGAGGGGTCGCCCTCCACCTTGGCGATGCCGAAGTCGGTCAGGATGACACGGGCGGTGTCCTCCTCCACCAGGACGTTCGACGGCTTCACGTCGCGGTGGACGATGCCCTCGCGGTGGGCGGCACGCAGCACTCCGAGCACCGCGAGTCCGACCTCCGCCGCCCGGCGGGGCGTCAGCGGGCCGTCCTCCTTGATGATGTCGGCGATCGAGCGGCCCTCGATCAGCTCCATCACGATCCACGGGCGGCCGTCCTCGTCCACCACGTCGTAGACGGTGATGGCGCTGCCGTTGCGGATCCTCGCGATGGCCTTGGCCTCGCGCAGGGTGCGGGTGATCAGCCGCCGCTTCTCCTCCTCGTCGATGTCGGAGGGGAACCGCAGCTCCTTGACCGCGACCGTACGGCCCAGCACCTCGTCCCTGGCCCGCCACACGGTGCCCATACCGCCACGCCCGAGCACGTCCCCGAGGCGGTAGCGCCCACCCAGGAGCCGACCGGTCTCCTTGCCCTTGGCAGCATTTTCGGCGTTCTCGCCCATGCTTCCCCTCGCGTCAGCCCGCCCCAGCAGTCGGACCTATTGTCACCCATGCGGAGCGGAGCTGAGGTACGGGGCCAACGTGACCTCTGGTGCAGACCAGTGCGTTGCACCACACACGGCCGCGGGAGCCGGCCGCCGCGCGGTGCGCGGGGCCAACTCCCGTACGGGGGCGCCTTCTCAGCCCGCGGCGATGTCCGGCGCGCCCAGCCGGGCGGCGTCGGCGGTGAGGTCGTCGGGCTGCCGCTGGGACTCCCGCTCGGCCTCGACCCGCTTCTCGTAGTGCTTGACCTCGCGGGCGATCCGCTCCCTGTCCCAGCCGAGCACTCCGGCCATCAACTCGGCGCACTCCCGGGCGCTTCGGGTGCCGCGGTCGAAGGTCTCGATGGAGATGCGGGTGCGGCGGGTCAGCACGTCCTCCAGGTGGCGCGCACCCTCGTGCGTGCAGGCGTAGACGATCTCCGCCTTGAGGTAGTCGTCCGCCGCCGGCAGCGGCTTGCCCAACTCCGGCTCCCGGGCGATGAGTTCGAGCAGCTGCTCGGTCAACGAGCCGTAGCGGCCCAGCAGATGCTCGACGCGCACCACATGCAAGCCGGCCCTGGCCGCGAGCCTGGCGCGGGCGTTCCACAGCGCGTGGTAACCCTCCGCCCCGGCGAGCGGCACCTGCTCGGTGCAGCAGTCCGCGACCCGGTGGTCCAGCGCCCGCACGGCCTCGTCGATCGCGTCCTTGGCCATCACCCGGTACGTCGTGTACTTGCCGCCGGCGATCACCACGAGGCCGGGCACCGGGTGGGCGACGGTGTGCTCCCGGCTGAGCTTGCTCGTCGCGTCCGACTCCCCGGCCAGCAGCGGACGCAGACCGGCGTACACGCCCTCCACATCGTCCCTGGTCAGCGGGGTCGCCAGCACGGAGTTCACATGTTCCAGCAGGTAGTCGATGTCCGCGCTGGACGCGGCCGGGTGGGCCTTGTCCAGGTCCCAGGCGGTGTCGGTGGTGCCGACGATCCAGTGCCGCCCCCAGGGGATGACGAACAGCACGCTCTTCTCGGTGCGCAGGATCAGCCCGGTGGTGGAGTTGATGCGGTCCCGCGGCACGACCAGGTGGATGCCCTTGGACGCGCGCACATGGAACTGGCCGCGCTCGCTGATCAGCGCCTGGGTGTCGTCGGTCCACACGCCGGTGGCGTTGACCACCTGCCGGGCCCGCACCTCGTACTCGCCGCCGGACTCCACGTCCTGCACCCGCGCACCGACGACCCGTTCGCCCTCGCGCAGAAAGCCGACGACCTTGGCCTGGTTGGCCGCCAGCGCGCCGTAGGAGGACGCGGTGCGCACCAGGGTGTGCACGAAGCGGGCGTCGTCCACCTGCGCGTCGTAGTACTGGAGGGCTCCGGTCAGGGCGTCCTTGCGCAGGCACGGCGCGACCCGCCGCGCGTGCTTGCGCGAGAGGTGCCGGTGCACCGGCAGCCCGCGGCCGTGCCCGGAGGAGATCGACATCGCGTCGTACAGCGCCACCCCGGAACCGGCGTACAGCCGCTCCCAGCCCTTGTGCTGCAACGGGTAGAGGAAGGGCACCGGCTTGACCAGATGCGGCGCGAGCCGCTCCAGCAGCAGGCCGCGTTCCTTGAGCGCCTCCCGCACCAGGGCGAAGTCCAGCATCTCCAGGTAACGCAGCCCGCCGTGGATGAGCTTGCTGGAGCGGCTGGAGGTGCCCGAGGCCCAGTCGCGCGCCTCGATGATGCCGGTGGACAGGCCGCGGGTCGCGGCGTCCAGTACGGCGCCCGCGCCGACGATGCCGCCGCCGACCACCAGTACGTCCAGCTCCCGTTCGGCCATCAGGGCGAGTGCCTCCGCCCGCTCCGCCGGTCCCAGTGTCGCTGTCCTCACCCTTTGCCTCCCGTGGTCGCGCGCCGTCGTCGATCCAGAGGCCGGCCTCCGCTGTGATGGGAGGGGCTCCTGGGCCGATGGTCCCCCATTTCCCGGGCCTTGACCCGGGGGTCGGCACGGTTCCGGAATCCACCATATCTGTCATATATGCGCTTAACCTGACGTAGCGCCCAGGGTGAGCGCTCCCTCGGGCCGTGCCGGGCCCGCCCCGCACCAGCCGCACCGTCGTCCCGGGAAGGACACCGCCCCCATGCCCGCAGACCTCGCAGTTCTCGGACTCGGCCATCTCGGTCTGCCGGCAGCCCAGGCAGCCACCGCCGCCGGTATCGGCACCGTCGGGTACGACCCCTGCCACGGGACCGTCGCCGAACTGCGCGCCGGACGCCCGCCCGCCGACGGCGCACTGTCCACCCCCGAGCTGCGCCGGATGCTGTCCGCCGGCTTCCACGCCACCTCCGAGCCCACCGAGCTCGGCCGCGTGCGCACGGCGCTGATCTGCGCCCCCACCCCGCTGGGCACCGACGGCGCGCTGGACCTCACCGCCGTCGAGGACGCCGCCCGTACGCTCGCCGGTCGCCTGCGGCCCCGTACGACCGTCATCGTCGAGTCGACCGTCTACCCCGGCACCACCGGCAAGCTGGTCCGCTCACTGCTGGAGGAGGGCTCCGGGCTGCGCGCCGGACGCGACTTCCACCTCGCCTGCGCCCCCGGCCGCCTCGACCCCGGCAACCGCCGCTACGGGTACGCCCGCACCCCGCGCGTCATCGGCGGCCTCACGCCCGCCTGCACCGAGGCCGCCGCGGCCTTCTACGGGCGGCTCACCGACAAGGTCGTACGCGCGCGGGGGCTGCGCGAGGCGGAGACCACCAAGCTCCTGGAGACCAACTTCCGGCACGTCAACACCGCGCTCGTCAACGAGATGGCCGTGCTCTGCCACGACCTCGGAGTCGACCTCTGGGACGTCATCCGCTGCGCGGAGACGAAGCCGTTCGGCTTCGAGTCCTTCCGGCCAGGCCCCGGAGTCGGCGGCCACGGCGTACCGATCGACCCCAACTACCTCGCCTGCCGCAGCCGTACGCTCGGCCACCCGCTGCGACTGGTGGAGCTCGCCCGCGAGGTCAACGACCGGATGCCGCGCTACGTCGTCCACCGCGCCACCTCGCTGCTGAACGAGCACGGGAAGTCCGCCCGGGGCTCGCGCATCCTGCTCCTCGGCGTCACCTACAAGCCCGACCTCCCCGACCAGGAGGGCGCACCGGCCCGGGAGATCGCCACCCGCCTCGCCGACCTCGGTGCCCAACTCAGCTACCACGACCCGTACGTACCGCAGTGGCGCGTCTCGGGGCGCCCGGTGCCGCGCGCCGACTCGCTGCACGAGGCCGCGGCGGGGGCCGATCTGACCCTGCTCCTCCAGCACCACACGGTGTACGACCTCCAGGGCCTGAGCGCCAAGGCGCAGCTGCTCCTGGACACCAGGGGCGCCAGCCCCACGGGCGCCGCGCACCGACTCTGACCCGCTCCGCGGGCACCCGGGGAGCACCGCGAACACCCGCTCGCGGCCCGGCCGTTGTCAGTGGTCGACGGTAGACTCGAACACAGTTCGAATGGTTCGCCGACGCCCTGGGAGGACGCCGATGACCGTCGTCACACCGCCTGCCCCAACCGCCCAGCCCGCCTCTCCCGCCTCGACCTCCTCGACCTCCTCGACCGCCCAGCCGGCTCTGATTCCCTGCAAGCGCCTGCCCGCGGGCCAGCCCCGCGAGTGGTACGAGTCGCACAACCGCAAGCTGAAGGCCATGCGCCTGGCCTCGGCTCTGCTCAACTCCGGGGTGTACCACCCCACTCAGGCATCCGACCGACGGATACGCGCCATCGCCCCTCTCGTCGGGGTCCATCCGCCGTCGACGGCGACCTGCCGGTTGGTGCGCCGGCTGATGCTGCACTGACGACACCCCGGCCGCGGCGGGGCGCACGCGACCGGGCCGAAGCCCGGCACCCGGCGCCGGACCGTCGCAGCCGGCGACGGGGCCGGCTATGGGGCCGCCATCGGCGGCCGAGGTGCCGCGCACGAGTGCGGGCCGGTCCCGGCGAACTCCTCGCCGGGACCGGCCCGTTCAGCACTGCACCGCTGCGGCGCCCTTCGCTCAGCGGCTGGGCGACACCGTCACCTCGACCCGCTGGAACTCCTTCAGCTCGGAGTAGCCCGTGGTCGCCATGGCCCGGCGCAGGGCGCCGAAGAAGTTCATCGAACCGTCCGGGGTGTGGGAGGGCCCGGTGAGGATCTCCTCCGTCGTGCCCACCGTGCCGAGCCGCACCTTCTTGCCACGCGGCACGTCCTCGTGCACGGCCTCCATGCCCCAGTGGTAGCCGCGGCCCGGCGCGTCCTCGGCGCGGGCCAGCGGCGAGCCCACCATCACGGCGTCCGCGCCGCAGGCGACGGCCTTGGGCAGGTCGCCGGACCAGCCGACCCCGCCGTCGGCGATGACGTGCACATACCGGCCGCCCGACTCGTCGAGGTAGTCGCGGCGAGCGGCGGCCACATCGGCCACCGCGGTCGCCATCGGCACCTGGATGCCCAGCACGTTCCGCGTGGTGTGCGCCGCGCCGCCGCCGAAGCCGACCAGCACACCGGCCGCGCCGGTGCGCATCAGATGCAGCGCCGCGGTGTACGTCGCGCAGCCGCCGACGATGACCGGCACGTCCAGCTCGTAGATGAACTGCTTGAGGTTGAGCGGCTCGGCGGCCGAGGAGACGTGCTCCGCGGAGACCGTGGTGCCGCGGATGACGAAGATGTCCACGCCCGCGTCGACCACTGCCTTGGAGAACTGCGCGGTGCGCTGCGGCGACAGCGCCGCCGCCGTCACCACGCCCGAATCGCGGACCTCCTTGAGCCGACGGCCGATCAGCTCCTCCTTGATCGGCTCCGCGTAGATCTCCTGGAGACGGCGGTTGGCCCGCTCCTCCTCCAGCTCGCCGATCTCGGCGAGCAGCGGCTCCGGGTCCTCGTAACGGGTCCACAGACCCTCGAGGTTGAGCACCCCGAGACCGCCGAGCCGACCGATCCTTATGGCGGTGGCCGGCGAGACGACCGAGTCCATGGGGGCGGCGAGGAAGGGCAGTTCGAAGCGGTAGGCGTCGATCTGCCAGGCGATCGAGACCTCCTTCGGGTCGCGCGTCCGCCGGCTCGGCACGACGGCGATGTCGTCGAAGGCGTACGCCTGCCGACCGCGCTTGCCGCGCCCGATCTCGATCTCACTCACGTGTCCACTGCCCTTTCGTACGGTGTGCCGACCTCAGTATCCCCGACCTCCCCGAAGCAGCGGGAGCCGGGCGAGGCAGAGCTGCCCGCCTCCCGCTCGCGCAGGCCGGGCGGCGGGTCAGCGGCGGCTGTAGTTCGGCGCCTCGGTGGTCATCTGGATGTCGTGCGGGTGGCTCTCCTTGAGACCCGCCGAGGTGATCCGCACGAACCGCCCGCGCTCCTTCATCTCCGGCACCGTGCTGCCGCCGACGTAGAACATCGACTGCCGCAGTCCGCCGGTGAGCTGGTGCACGACGGAGGCCAGCGGCCCGCGGTAGGGCACCTGGCCCTCGACACCCTCGGGAATGAGCTTGTCGTCCCCGCTGACCTCCTCCTGGAAGTAGCGGTCCTTGGAGAACGAACGCTGGTCGCCGCGCGTCTGCATCGCCGCCAGCGACCCCATGCCGCGGTAGGACTTGAACTGCTTGCCGTTGATGAACAGCAGCTCGCCCGGCGACTCCTCGCAGCCGGCCAGCAGGCTGCCGAGCATCACCGTGTCCGCACCGGCGACCAGCGCCTTGGCGATGTCGCCGCTGTACTGCAGACCGCCGTCGCCGATCACCGGAACACCCGCGTCCCTGGCCGCCTCCGCGGCCTCGTAGATCGCGGTGACCTGCGGTACGCCGACACCGGCGACGACCCGCGTGGTGCAGATGGAACCGGGCCCGACACCGACCTTGATGCCGTCCACGCCCGCGTCGACCAGCGCCTTGGCACCGTCCCTGGTCGCCACGTTGCCGCCGACGACGTCGATGCGGTGGTTGGACTTGATCTTCGCCGCCATCTCGCTGACCAGGCGCGAGTGGCCGTGCGCGGTGTCCACGACGACGAAGTCGACACCGGCCTCGATCAGCGCCTGCGCACGCTCGTACGCGTCACCGGCGACGCCCACCGCGGCACCGACCAGGAGCCTGCCGTCGGCGTCCTTGGCGGCGTTCGGGTACTTCTCCGCCTTGACGAAGTCCTTGACGGTGATCAGGCCCTTGATCCGGCCCTCGCCGTCGACCAGCGGAAGCTTCTCGATCTTGTGCCGCCGCAGCAGCTCCATCGCCTCGTCGCGCGCGATGCCCACCTTGCCGGTGACCAGCGGCATCGGCGTCATGACCTCGCGCACCTGGCGCTCGCGGTCGACCTCGAAGGCCATGTCGCGGTTGGTCACGATGCCCAGCAGCTTGCCGGAGCCGTCGGTGACCGGCACTCCGCTGATCCGGAAACGACCGCACAGTGCGTCCGCCTCCCGCAGCGTGGCGTCCGGGCGGATGGTGATCGGGTCGGTGACCATGCCGGACTCGGACCGCTTGACCCGGTCCACCTGCGCGGCCTGGTCCTCGATCGACAGATTGCGGTGGAGCACGCCCACACCGCCCTGGCGGGCCATCGCGATGGCCATCCGCGCCTCGGTGACCTTGTCCATCGCCGCCGAGAGCAGCGGGATGTTCACCCGCACGTTCCGGCTGACGTACGAGGCGGTGTCGATCTCGTGCGGGGCCATGTCGGACTCGCCGGGCAGCAACAGCACATCGTCATACGTCAGCCCAAGAGTCGCGAACTTCTCGGGTACGCCGCCGACGTCATCCCTCATGACACCTTCCCCAATGGTCTTGCTCCAGCACGGGCGACCATGCTAACGCCCAGCCGGACACCCACCGCACGATCGGCTGATCGCACGAACCCCGCACGGATCTCCCGTGCCTACTGCTCGGCCAGCGCGCGCAGCCGACTGAGCGCACGGTGCTGCGCGACCCGTACGGCCCCCGGCGACATGCCGAGCATCTGGCCGGTCTCCTCCGCGGTCAGACCGACCGCGACCCGCAGCAGGATCAACTCCCGCTGGTGCTCGGGGAGACTGGCGAGCAGCTTCTTGGCCCACTCGGTGTCGCTGCTGAGCAGCGCACGCTCCTCGGGACCGAGCGAGTCGTCCGGCTGCTCCGGCATCTCGTCCGAGGGAACCGCGGTCGAACCGGGCCTGCGCATCGCTGCGCGCTGCAGATCGGCGACCTTGTGCTGGGCGATGCCCACCACGAAGGCGTCAAACGGCTTCCCGGTGTCGCGGTAGCGCGGCAGCGCGCAGAGCACGGCGAGACAGACCTCCTGGGCGAGGTCGTCGACGAAGTGCCGCGCGTCCCCCGGGAGGCGACTCAACCGGGTACGGCAGTAGCGCAGCGCGAGCGGGTGCACGTGCGCGAGCAGGTCGTGCGTCGCCTGCTCGTCGCCGTCCGCCGCTCGCTGGACGAGTGCCCCGATGGCCGTCGCGGCCGTGGTCTCGTCGTCGCGCATCGGTCCATGGTGCACCGGAGCCGAAGCATCCGTTGCACCGAGTCCTTGGTTGTGCACTGAAGCGTTATGAGCGGGCGCACTGGATCCCATGTCCTGCGCCCTCCCCTCACGCCTGACTGACCGGTCCCCGAGGAACTCCATACTCCCAAGGATGCGGCACGCGCGGGATTGCGGCACCATCCTTGCTCTTCCGACCCGCCCACCGGGACCGATGGGCGGGGGTACGGGTCGAGGAACGGGACGTTCGCTAGCGCACCAGGCCCCAGCGGAAACCGAGCGCCACCGCATGCGCGCGGTCGGATGCGCCGAGCTTCTTGAAGAGCCGTCGCGCGTGCGTCTTCACGGTGTCCTCGGAGAGGAACAGCTCGCGGCCGATCTCCGCGTTGGACCTGCCGTGGCTCATGCCCTCCAGCACCTGGATCTCGCGCGCGGTGAGCGTCGGCGCGGCGCCCATGTCGGCGGAACGCAGCCGGCGCGGCGCGAGCCGCCAGGTCGGGTCGGCGAGAGCCTGGGTGACGGTCGCGCGCAGCTCCGCACGCGAGGCGTCCTTGTGCAGATAGCCGCGCGCTCCGGCGGCGACGGCGAGCGCCACACCGTCCAGGTCCTCCGCGACCGTCAGCATGATGATGCGCGCACCGGGGTCGGCCGACAGGAGCCGGCGCACGGTCTCGACACCACCGAGCCCGGGCATCCGGACATCCATCAGGACCAGGTCCGAGCGGTCGGCGCCCCAGCGGCGGAGCACCTCTTCGCCGTTGGCCGCGGTCGTCACCCGCTCGACGCCCGGCACGGTGGCCACCGCACGTCGCAGCGCCTCCCGGGCGAGTGGAGAGTCGTCGCAAACGAGAACGGAAGTCATGGCCGCCCCCCGCTGCTGATGCGCATCACCTTGTGCCTCCAGGCTGTTACGAGTCTTCACCTGTGCGGTTGACGCTGTCGGACATCTGCCCGAGTCGCTTGTCCGCCAACCGCCTCCGCACTCTCAACGACGGTCACCCAAAAGAGTTACGGGCTCGAAGACCCGCCTTCAACACCCAGCGTGATCGGCTCGCCACACCACAGGGCACCATCGTCCTTCTTCTGCCGCCCCACTGTGCCCTATTTGGTGGCTTTTGCTTCCTCTTTGTGGTCTCTGTAGCTAGATTCGCAAAGAGTCATATTTACATCTACTCACACCGTAGATGTACCGTCAGAGGTGACTTGATCCGCTCTGAACGGTTCCGGGTCCCACCGGGGCCCCTTCTGACCAGTTCAGACCAGTTCAGCAGCCGGCAGCAAAGCTCCGAGAGGAACGAGCAATGGCAGATTTCTCCCGCCTTCCGGGCCCCAACGCCGATCTGTGGGACTGGCAGCTTCTCGCTGCCTGCCGCGGCGTGGACAGCTCACTCTTCTTCCACCCCGAGGGAGAGCGCGGAGCAGCCCGCAGCGCGCGCGAGGCATCAGCGAAAGAGGTCTGCATGCGTTGTCCCGTGCGCGCCGAGTGCGCGGCACACGCCCTCACCGTCCGCGAGCCCTACGGGGTCTGGGGCGGCCTGACCGAGGACGAGCGCGAGGAGTTGATGGGCCGCGCCCGCAGCCGCCTGGTCACCGCCACGACCAGCACCCCCGGCTAGGGCCCGCCGGAAAGACGACCGAAGAAACGTATCTGCACACCCCCGTGCGCGCGGTGTCCCCGCGCGTCGGCACGTCTTGGCGCAGCTCCTGCGCCCGAACAGCCCCGCAGGAGCGTCAGCGGCGGCGCGGGGAGGTGGCGCCTCGCCAACTCCCCGCGCCGGTGCGGCAGTTCGAGCGTCGCGCTGCGGCCGTGAACACACAGCGCTGCGCGGCGGGCCGGGCCGCGAGGTGCCGGGCTACGCCTCGGACGCCTCGGCGAGCCGGTCGAGCATCGCCGCCACCGCGGGCACCCGCTCCAGATCGGGCAGCGTCAGGGCGACCACCTCGCGCCTGACCTCGGGCACCACGCGCACGGTGCACGTACCCCTCGGCCGTACGGACTCGACGGCCGGTGCGGGCAGCACCGCGACCCCGAGGCCCGCGCCCACCAGACCGACGACAGCGGGGTAGTCGTCGGTGGCGAAGTCGATCCGCGGGGTGAAACCCGCTGCTTCGCACACCTCCACCAGATGCCCGCGACAGCGCGGACAGCCGGCGATCCACGGCTCCTCGGCCAGCTCGGCGATGCCCACCTCCCCCGCGTCCGCGAAGCGGTGGCCCTCGGGCACCAGTCCGACGAGGCTGTCCGTGAAGAGTGGGCGGATCGCCAGATCGGACCACTCCGTGTCCGGGTCCGTGCCCGTGCCGGGGTAGCGGAAGGCGAGGGCGATGTCCGCCTCGCCGGCGCGCAGCATCTCCACCGAGCGCGGCGGCTCCGCCTCGACCAGCGAGACCCGGGTGCCCGGGTGGCCCGAGCGCAGCCGCGCCACGGCGGTGGGCACCAGCGTGGAGCTTCCGCTCGGGAACGAGACCAGCCGTACGCGTCCGGCCCGCAGCCCGGCGATCGCCGCGACCTCCTCCTCGGCCGCGGCGAGCCCGGCGAGTACGCCCGCCGCGTGCCGCATCAGCGCCGCGCCCGCGTCGGTCGGACGCGCCTCGCGGCCGATGCGGACCAACAGCGGTGTGCCGACGGACTGTTCGAGGGCTTTCATCTGCTGGCTGACCGCGGGTTGGGTGCAGCCGAGTTCCCGTGCCGCGCCCGAATAGGAGCCCGCGCGGACGACCGCGCGCAGCACTCGAAGGTGTCGAGCCTCAATCATGGCCCGACCATAAGACAGCCTTGGCGAGATAGCGAAATAATCGATTGCTGCTTTGGGTGGGGCGCTTCTAGCATGACCGCATGCGCATTCTCACGGTGAACGTCGGCACCTTCGAGCCCAGCGAGCACACCGGTGCCCCCGGTGGCAGGACCGGCATCGGCAAGAAGCCGGTCGACGCGCCGGTGCGGGTGAGCGCGCCCGGCCCCAAGGGCGTCGGCGGCAGCGGTCTGGCCGGGGACGCCATCGGCGACCTGCGGCACCACGGCGGCGACACCCAGGCGGTCTACGCGTACGCGCGGGAGGACCTGGACCGGTGGGAGCGCGAGCTCGACCGCGAGCTGCCGAACGGCCTGTTCGGCGAGAACCTCACCACGGAGGGGCTCGACATCAACGAGGCCCTGATCGGGGAGCGTTGGCGGATCGGGGAGCACCTGCTGCTGGAGGTCTGCTCGGTGCGCATCCCCTGCCGTACCTTCCAGGGCAAGCTCGGGGAGACCGGCTGGATCAAGCGCTTCACACAGGCCGCACGGCCGGGCGCCTATCTGCGCGTGCTCGAGCCCGGCGACGTACAGGCGTCGGACACCGTACGGGTGGAGCACCGCCCCGCCCACCGCGTCACGGTGAACCTGCTCTTCCGGGCGCTGCTCACCGAGTCGGAGCGGCTGCCGGAGATCCTCGAAGCGGGGAACGCGCTGGACCCCGAGGCACGCGAGCGCGCCCTCAAGCACCTGGGCTGAGGCACCGATCCGGACGCACACCGCGAGGGGACGGCTTCTCCGGGGTGCGCCCCGTCCGAACACGGTGCGGGCCGGCGTCCGCCCCGAACCGGGCGCGCCGGGCGGCCCGTTCGGGACTGCGAGTGCCGCTATACCGTTCGGACATGACGACTGCACTGATCACCGGAGCCACCGCGGGCCTCGGGGCCGCCTTCGCCCGGCGCCTCGCACGGGACGGCCACAACCTCGTACTCGTGGCTCGCGACGAGCGGCGGCTGAGCGACCACGCGACCGAACTGCACGACATGCACGGCGTCGAGGTCTCCGTACTCGCTGCCGACCTGTCCACGGACGAGGGCATCGCGGCCGTCGAGGAGCGGTTGTCGGACCGCAGGCACCCGGTCGATCTGCTCGTCAACAACGCGGGCTTCGGCAACAGGGGCGGCTACCTCGACGTACCGGTGGCCGACGAGCTGACGATGCTCAAGGTGCACTGCGAGGCCGTGTTGCGGCTGACCACCGCGGGAGTGCGGCAGATGCGCGAGCGCGGTCGCGGCGGAGTGGTCAACGTCGCCTCGGTGGCCGCCTTCCTGCCGCGCGGGACGTACGGGGCGAGCAAGGCGTGGGTGGTCCAGTTCACTCAGGGCGCGGCGCAGGATCTGGCGGGCTCGGGAGTCCGACTGCTCGCGCTGTGCCCGGGGTTCGTGCGAACCGAGTTCCACCAGCGGGCGGGGATGGGCACCGGCAACATCCCGAACTGGATGTGGCTGGAGGCGGATCGCGTGGTCGACGCGGCGCTGAAGGACCTGTCACGCGGCCGGACCCTGTCCGTGCCCGACCCCCGCTACAAGACGCTGATCGGGGCCAGCAAGCTGGTGCCGCGCAATCTGATGGGCCGGGTGTCGTCCAGATCCGGCCGCAAGTACGGCCCGACCCGTACGGGCGACGGCGACTGAACGACCCGCGGCCGAACCGACCTTGCGCCGGCGGCCGGTGGAACGGCCGCGGGCCGCCGCCTCCCGTACGGATACGGAAGAGCGACGGCCCGCGGACGAGCGCGCGAGAGATCAGTGCGCGTGGCCGTGACCGGCAGCGTCCTCGTCCTCGGCCGGCTTCTCGACGACCAGGGTCTCGGTCGTCAGGAGCAGCGAGGCGATGGAGGCGGCGTTCTCCAGTGCGGAGCGGGTGACCTTGACCGGGTCGATGACGCCGGCCTTCACCAGGTCGCCGTACTCGCCGGAAGAGGCGTTGTAGCCCTCGCCCTTGGGGAGCTCGGCGACCTTGGAGGTGATGACGTAGCCCTCCAGGCCGGCGTTCTCGGCGATCCAGCGCAGCGGCTCGACGACCGCGCGGCGGACCACGGCGACACCGGTGGCCTCGTCGTCGGTCTTGTCGAGGTTGCCCTCCAGGACCTTGGCGGCGTGGACGAGCGCGGAGCCACCACCGGAGACGATGCCCTCCTCGACCGCGGCGCGGGTCGCGGAGATGGCGTCCTCCAGACGGTGCTTCTTCTCCTTGAGCTCGACCTCGGTCGCGGCACCGACGCGGATCACGCAGACACCGCCGGCCAGCTTCGCGAGACGCTCCTGGAGCTTCTCGCGGTCCCAGTCGGAGTCGGTGGCGTCGATCTCGGCCTTGATCTGGGCGACGCGGCCCTGAACGTCGTCCGAGGAGCCGGCGCCGTCGACGATGGTGGTGTCGTCCTTGGTGACGGTGACGCGGCGGGCGGTGCCGAGCACCTCGACGCCGACCTGGTCGAGCTTGAGGCCGACCTCTTCGGCGACGACGGTGCCGCCGGTGAGGGTGGCCATGTCGCCCAGCATCGCCTTGCGGCGGTCACCGAAGCCCGGAGCCTTCACCGCGACGGCGTTGAAGGTGCCACGGATCTTGTTCACGACCAGGGTGGAGAGCGCCTCGCCCTCGACGTCCTCGGCGATGATCAGCAGCGGCTTGGAGCCACCGGCCTGCATGACCTTCTCCAGGAGCGGCAGCAGGTCCTGGATGGAGCTGATCTTGCCCTGGTGGATCAGGATGTACGGGTCGTCGAGGACGGCCTCCATACGCTCCTGGTCGGTGACCATGTACGGGGACAGGTAGCCCTTGTCGAAGGCCATGCCCTCGGTGAAGTCCAGCTCCAGACCGAAGGTCTGGGACTCCTCGACGGTGATGACACCGTCCTTGCCCACCTTGTCCATCGCCTCGGCGATGAGCTCACCGACCTGCTTGTCCTGGGCGGACAGCGCGGCTACGGCGGCGATGTCCTCCTTGGAGTCGATCGGGCGGGCGGAGTCGATCAGATCGGCGGAGACGGCCTTGACGGCGGCGTCGATGCCCTTCTTCAACGCGGCCGGGGAGGCGCCCGCGGCGACGTTGCGCAGACCCTCGCGCACCAGGGCCTGGGCGAGCACGGTGGCGGTGGTGGTGCCGTCACCCGCGATGTCGTTGGTCTTGGTCGCCACCTCCTTCACCAGCTGGGCGCCGAGGTTCTCGTACGGGTCCTCGACCTCGACCTCACGGGCGATGGTGACGCCGTCGTTGGTGATGGTCGGGGCACCGAACTTCTTGTCGATGACGACGTTGCGGCCCTTGGGGCCGATCGTCACCTTCACGGTGTCGGCGAGCTTGTCGACGCCGCGCTCCAGGGCGCGCCGGGCGTCCTCGTCGAACTTAAGGATCTTCGCCATGCTGCTGGGGTCCTCTCCAGTCCTCTCAAACGAACCGCGCCCCGGCCCCGGTTGTCATGAATGACTCGTCGTCATGGATGACTCGGGAGAACCAGGGCGCGGATCGGCAAACGTGGGTGCTTACTTCTCGACGATCGCGAGAACGTCGCGGGCCGAGAGGACGAGGTACTCCTCGCCGTTGTACTTCACCTCGGTGCCGCCGTACTTGCTGTAGAGCACGATGTCGCCGACGTTGACGTCGAGCTCGACGCGCTTGCCGTCCTCGACGCGGCCCGGGCCCACGGCCAGGACGGTGCCCTCCTGGGGCTTCTCCTTGGCGGTGTCCGGAATGACCAGGCCCGAAGCCGTGGTCTGCTCTGCGTCGAGCGGCTGGACCACAATGCGGTCCTCAAGCGGCTTGATGGCAACCTTGGAGCTGGCGGTCGTCACGATCCGACCTCCCCCTTCGGAGATCTCACGGGGTCTGCATGTCTTGGTGTGCGACGTCTGGTGATCCGTCGTCGCGGGTGCCGGATCGCCTGTCGCGGACGCTCGCTCGCCGTGGGTGCGGGGCACTCCCGGTTTTGCGCGCGCCGTTGTGCTCATGTCTGGCACTCCCACGCGGAGAGTGCCAGTGCCGAGATTATGCCGCGCTTAGCACTCGGTCAAGCCGAGTGCCAGTGAACCCTCCCGCACGGCGTCCCGACGGACCCCGCGGCGGCCCCGCCGACGCCCTCGGAACCGTTCCGTGCCGGCTCCCCGTCGACGGGGTTCGCAGCGCCGGAACTCAGAGGTAGTCCTCCAACCTGGCCACGGCAAAGCCCTGTTCGGTGGCGGTCTTCAGCGTGCGGCGGACCATGTCGGCCATCGAGCCGCCCCACTCTTCCCTGCCCCGGAAGTGCGTGAGAACGATGTCGCCGGGATGGAACTTGCGGTCCGCCCTGCGCCAGTCGAAGCGCTTGGCCCACGCCTCCTCCGCCCACAGCGGAACAGCGGTGATGCCGCAGGTGGCCGCGGCCCGCAGGGTGTCTCGGTTGTACGCCCCGTAGGGCGGCCGGAACAGCTTCGGCGGCTTGCCGAACTCCTCGGCGAGCACCTCCTGTTGACCGCAGATCTCCTTGCGCTGCCCCTCGTAGGAGAGCTTCGGCAGTTCCTTGTGGGTGAGGGTGTGATTGTGGATCCCCGCGCCCGCTCGCTGCATGCGGCGGAAGTAGTCGTAGTCGTCCGCGGCGACGTAGTCCGAGAGGAACGCACTGTAGGGGACGTCGAGTTCGCGGAGCATCCGGATGAGCTCGGGATCCTTGTGGTGGCCGTCGTCGATGGTGAGGAAGACGACCCGGTCGCGGGTCGGGACGCGGTTGAGCACCGGCGGCAGCCCCTCGCCCAGGTGGTCGGCGTCGCTGGTGACATCCGGCTTGCGGTCCGGCGGCGGGGGCGGACGCAGCGGGGTGCGGGCCACCTTCCAGGTGCGGGCGGCGGCGACGCGGAGCTGCTCGCGGCGGTGCAGGCGCTGCGCGTAGGCGTCCAGTGCGGCGGCGGCCCGGGAGGCCTGGACCCGCTGACGGGCCCCCAGGGTCAGTTCGGAACCGGCGCGCTGCTCGGCGGGCCCGCCCTCGGCGCCGGCCGGGGCCCCGGAGAGCGGTTCGTCGAGCGGAGCCCCGCGCATCCGCCCACCGGCGGGGGCACCGGCGCCGAGGTCCGTCGCGTCGGGGTCCGTCGCGTCGGGGTCCGCCGCACTTCGGCCCGTTGCATCCTGGCCCGTCGCGTCCGAGTCGGCCGCGTCCCGGCCCGTCGCTTCGAGGCCCGTCGCGTCCCGGCCCGTCGCGTCGGGGTTGGTCGTGCTGCCGTCGGGGGCGCCGGGGCGGGGGTCGGGTCGACCGGTGTTCGCCCAGCCGCAGGAGACGGCGAGCAGCGCGGCGAGCGAGACGGCACCCGCTCGGCGGAACAGACGACCCGTACGCGGCGGAGGGGACGGCGACCGCCCCCTCCCCGGGATTTGTGTGATTTGTCGGATTAGCTTCATGGGGCCGGATGCTGACAGCCGTCTGCGGCCCTTCCCCGGAAGCCGGTTCGGCACTGCCGGAGACAGCCGGGGAAAATGGCTCGTGTGGCCGTATCCGACAGCACCAGCACCCCGCCCGACGCCGTGGACTCCTTCGCCCGGCTGCTGACCCCGCAGGGGCAGCAACTCCTCGACGAACTGAGGAACTTCGACCCCGCACAGGAGCTGGCCGTGGCGACCAGGCTCCGCCGCGAGCACCCGCCGGAACTGGTCTCCGCGGCGATCGGCCAGGCCCGGCTGCGCCAACGGGCGGTCGCCAAGTTCGGGGCGGCGGACGCGAGCCGGATGTACTTCACCCCGGACGGCCTGGAACAGGCCACCAGATCGACGGTGGCCACCTACCGGGCCGAGCGGATCGCGGCCGCGGGCGTCCGTCGACTGGTGGACGTCTGCTGCGGAGTGGGCGGCGACGCCCTGGCCCTCGCCCGAGCGGGCGTGGAGGTCCTCGCGGTGGACCGCTCCCCGCTGACCTGCGCGGTTCTCGCAGCCAACGCCGCCGCACTCGGCCTCGACGGTCTCATCGAGGTGCGCCGCGCCGAAGCCGCCGACCTCGGGGACGAGGAGCTGCTCGGCGGGCCCGAACCGTACGACGCGGTCTTCGTCGACCCGGCACGCCGCGGCGGCCGTGGCCGGATCTTCGACCCCGAGGCGTACTCGCCGCCCCTGTCCTGGGCCGGCGAACTGGCCGCACGGATGCCGTGTGCCGCGCTCAAGATCGCTCCCGGAGTGCCCCACGAGGCGATCCCGCCGGACGCCGAGGCGGAGTGGATCTCGGTCGACGGCGAGGTGAAGGAGGCCGTGCTCTGGTTCGGCGGTCTCGCGCAGCCGGCGGGCCCGATCCGTCCCGCCGTACGCGCCACCCTGCTGCCCGAGCGCCACTCGCTGATCGGCGAGGGGCTCCCGGATCCGCAGGCCGGCCCGGTGCTGCGCTATCTCTACGAGCCGGACGGCGCCGTCATCCGCTCGCACCTCGTGGCCGAACTGGCGCGGGACCTGGACGCGCGGCTGATCGACCCAACGATCGCCTATCTCACCGCCGACGAGCTGCGCACCACCCCGTACGCACGGGCGTACGAGATCACCGATGCGCTGCCGTTCAACCTCAAGCGGCTGAAGGCCCTGCTGCGGGAACGCGAGGTCGGCACGCTGACGGTCAAGAAGCGCGGATCGCCGATCGAGCCCGAGGAGCTGCGGAGAAAGGTCAAACCTCGCGGTCCCGCGTCGGCGACCGTCTTCCTCACCCGCACGGAGGGCGCACCGGCCATGCTGCTGGGCCACCCCGTGACCGGCACCTGAGCGAACGGGCCAGGGGCAGGCGTGGTGGGTGGTCGGTGCGGGCTGGGAGGGCGGGGCGGCGCGCGGGTCAGTCGGTGCCGAGGGAGGTGAAGTGCCAGCGGTGCACGGGGCGGCGCAGCAACTCGGCCGGGGGCTCGGGGAGTTCGGCGACGGCGGGCGTCACCGGTTCACTCGATGCGTCCGCGGTGGGCTGTACGGGCTCGGTGGGCTGTACGGGCTCGGCGGGCTCCCAGTCCTCGGCGTCGGCATCCCACCAGGTGACGACGAGCACCCGGTCACCCGGAGCGCTGAAGGTCTCACGCCGTCGCGGCACGGCGTCGAGCGGTTGGGCCCTCACCCAGGCCAGCAGCTCGGCGGCGCGGCCCTCGGCTGCGCGGGCCTCCCACATCAGCGCGAGCGTCATGCGGCGGACCAGCCCTTCGGGTCGGTGCCGGACGGGTCGGTGGCGGGTGGCGAGTGCGGGCGGCGCATCACCAGTGCGTCGACGTTCGCGGGCTGGTAGTAGCCGCGACGCACCCCGAGCGGTTCGAAGTCGAAGCGCTCGTAGAGGCGTTGGGCCCGGTGGTTGTCGACGCGGACCTCCAGCAGCACCTCGTGGCAGCCGAAGTCCGTCGCCGCGTCGAGGAGTCCGGTGAGCAGCCGCGCACCGAGACCGCGCCCCTCCCAGCCGGGCGCCACGGCGATGGTCAGGATGTCGCCGGTGCCGTCCACCGCGCCGAACCCGCCGTAGCCGGCGATATCGCCACCGTCGTCCGCGACGAGGTATCTGCGGCCGGCCGACGGGCCGCGCGCATGGGCGAGTTCGGACCAGAACATCCCCTCCGACCAGGCGTCCTCGGGGAAGATCTCCCGCTCGAGGGCGAACACCGGATCGATGTCCCACCAGCGCATCTCGCGCAGGCGCACGGATGTCTGCGCCGCGCTCACCTGGGGGTGACCACCTTGTAGCCGGCCGGGACCTTCGCATCGGGCCGGCGCAGATAGAGCGGCAGCGGCGGCAGGAACTCGGCGACGGCGCCCGCGGCCAGGCGCTCCGCGGCGAGAGAGGCCAGGGCGGCGGCCGACTGGTGCTGGGGCAGATCGGCGCGCAGTCGCGGGAAGTCGTCCCCGTACTGCACCGCACCGGCGCCGACGGCGGTCAACGCCGCGACCTCGGAGGGGAGTTCGCTCGACCGGTCGACCGCGGGCCCGTCCGTGCGCGTACGGGCGTCGGCGTACGTCGCCCAGTACACCTCCTTGCGGCGGGCGTCGGTCGCCACGACGAACGGCTCGTCCAGCCCGGACGCCCACGCGATCCCGTCCAGCGTGCACAGGCCGTGCACCGGCACTCCCAGCGCGGCGCCGAGGCTGCTCGCCGTCGCAAGTCCGACCCGCAGGCCGGTGTAGGGGCCGGGACCGACTCCTGCGACCACTCCGGTCAGCTCGTTGCGGTCGCGGCCCGCCTCGGTGAAGACGCGGTCCACGGCGGGCAGCAGAAGCTCGCCGTGGCGGCGGGCGTCGATCTGGTCGAACGACGCCAGCACGCGCTCTCCGTCGTGGAGAGCGGCGGTCACGGCGGGGGTGGCGGTGTCCAGAGCTAGCAGCAGCACACGCCAAGCCTACGGCGCCCCGGCGCCCCGCCCGCGCCGGGTGGGCAGGCAGCGCCGCCCTGTCCGGCGCCACGGGGCGGTGGACCGCGGCGGGGACGCGGCGGGGACGCGAGCCGGGTGCCGGGCCGCACGCCGACAGCGAGTGCGGGTGCGGGCGCGTACGACGCGGGTCGGCCGAGCGCGGCGGGCGGCGGCGAAGGCCGGACCGGGCTGCCGAGAAGGCCCTTCCGCGACTGCTAACGTCACTCGTACGACGGTCACAAAGGCTGTCGGGTGTGGCGTATGTGTCCGAGAGGTGACCGAGGGTGGCGCGCAACAGTACGGGGATCGTCGTGGCCGGCCTGACCGCCGCGGCTCTTGCTGTGGTCGGCGTGCTGGCGGTCCAGGCGTCCGCCGCCAAGGAGCGGGACGACGAGCGGCGTGCGAAGCCGAGTCCCTCCGCTCCCGCGTCCCCGGACGACAGTGCGACGGGTGAGAAGGACGAGTTTAAGCTGCCGGTCGGCACGGGCGAGGGCAAGCGCGTCGTCTACTCGCTCAAGGCGGACCGGGTCTGGCTGGTCGGCAAGAACGGCACTCCGAGCCGGACCTTCGAGGTCACCCCCGGAACGGTCGACCCGCCTCCCGGCAACTACCGCGTCACCTCGCGCTCGGGGCACGTCACCGGCACCGACGGCGTCCCGATCGAGAACGTGGTCCGGTTCGCCGACGTGGGTGGCGTCTCGGTCGGTTTCAGCGCGGCCATAGACGGGTCCACGCCCAACCCCGACCCGAGCAGGAAGACCGGCGGGGTCCGGGAGGACAGGGCCGACGGCGAGGCGATGTGGCTCTTCGCGACGCTGGACACCCGCGTCGTCGTGGTCGACTGACCGCCTCTTTCGATCGGCGGACGTCGAGCTCCGCGGCTTGAATCACGCCCACCCCGCGCACACCCCGGCCCCGGCACGCGTGCGGTCGGGCGGGTCGGATCAGGTGGGCGGCGGCCCCGGGATCAGGCTGCGCGGGGGCGGTTGACGCCCTCGGCGAGGTCCGGAACGTCCGAGGTCTCGTCAGCGGCAGCGGCGCCGGGAGCGTCGGGCGGCGTGGAGACGGCGCTGGCCGCGGCGCAGGACGCCAGCAGCTCCTCGAATCGCGGGTTGGCCGACTTCGACGCGTCCTCGGGGTTGACGGATCGCGGCGCACGCTGGTGGTCCGACATGGATGCTCCCCTCAGACAGCGAATTAGGCTCACCTAAGTTCGCGGCGTCCTCCCATGGGAACACGGCACGGTCAGCCCGCGCAAGATTTTACCGACAGACTGTCGGATTCCCGGGCGCACCGCACTGACCTGCGGTGTACCGGTGCGATGTTCGATCTTGCGGCGCCCGCCGGCCACGACTGCCCGACGATCGCGGCGGTCTCAGGCCAGGACGGCGAGGTCCTGCGAGTGCCACCGGTCGCCGACCGCCGCCACGGTGACCGTGCGGACGTCGTCGGCGGAATCGACGTTGTCGGCGCTCTCCGCGGAGTCGGGCTGCTCGCCGACCGCACGCTCGATGGTCACGTGCAGACGATTTTCGGACAGCTCCTCGACCTTGCCCTCGCCCCATTCGACCACCACGACCGAGCTCTCCAGGGAGACGTCGAGCTCCAGGTCCTCCATCTCGTCCAGACCGCCGCCCAGGCGGTAGGCGTCGACGTGGACGAGGGCGGGGCCGCCGACCAGCGAGGGGTGCACCCGCGCGATCACGAAGGTGGGCGAGGCCACCGGGCCGCGCACACCGAGGCTCTCGCCGAGCCCCCTGGTCAGCGTCGTCTTGCCCGCGCCGAGCTCACCGCTCAGCAGTACGAGGTCGCCGGCGCGCAGCAGCCCGGCCAGGCCGCGGCCGAACCGCAGCATCTCCTCGGGCGTACGGACAGTGGTGCGCATCTGCATGCAGCGATGCTACGGCCTGCCCCGGCCCCCGAGGCCCAGCGCTCCCGACCTCGGGACCCGCACCGACCGCCGCGGCCCGCACCGGCTCTCCGGGCAGCCGCGGACCGTTCGGCACACGGTCGGGCGGCGAGGGCCGCGTCCGGCGTCAGCGTCCGCGCACCTCGGCGATCAGCTCGCGCAGGCGCTCGTTGAGGAGTTCGGGCCGCTCCAGCATCAGCAGATGGCCGGTGTCCGGGACTATCTCCAGACTCGCCCCGGGCAGGGCTGCGGCGATCGCCTCGCTGTGCGCCTTGGGCGTGAGCAGGTCCTTCTCCCCCGCGATGACCAGCGCGTGGCCGTCGTTGAACGCGGCGAGCGCCTCGCCCTTCTCGTGGGCGTGGAAGGCCGGATAGAACTCGGCCACCACATCGATCGGCGTCGACTCGATCAACCGCTCGGCGAACCGGGCGACGGCCGGGTCGACGGTGCGCGGCTCCCCGAAGCTGTAGTGCTTGACCCAGCCGGCGAGCAGGTCGGCGGTGGCCGCGCGACCGCGTTCGACCAGGGCCGAGTGCGAGGCGAGCGCCTTGAGGACCCCGGGCACGACCTTGCGCATCACGCTGATCCCGGCCGACGGCAGCCCGTACGTCACCTCGCCGAGGCCGCCCGCCGAGGTGCCGACGAAGCCGGCGCCGACGACCCGTTCCGCCACCCAGTCCGGGTACTGGGCGGCGAGCGCCATCATCGTCATCCCGCCCATGGAGTGCCCGACCAGCAGGACCGGCCCCTCGGGAACGGCGGCGTCCAGCACCGCCATCAGGTCCCGGCCGAGCCGGTCGATGCTCACCGGTACGTCGCCCACCGCGCCGACCTGCTGCGAACGGCCCCGCTCGCTGCGGCCGTGGCTGCGCTGGTCCCAGTAGACGGCGCGTACGGTGCCCAGCTCGCGCAGCGCCTCGCGCTGGAAGTGCCAGGAGTCCTGGGTCAGGCAGTAGCCGTGACTGAAAACGACAGTGAGGGTTTGGGACCGGGAAGCGCGCCGCGAGCCGGACTTGCGACGCATCCGCGAACCGCTGCCGCCCTCCGCTGCGGGAGCCTCCGGATGACCGGGCTCCTCCACCTCGTAGTGCAGCTCGGTGCCGTCGTCGGCGACCGCCGTACCGGCGACCCCGCGCAGCGTGCCGTACGGTCCGGTCGCGTCCAGTGCCAGCCGCGCCCGCCGCCGCACCGCGCGGTGCACCGTCAGCCGCTCCAGTGCGACACCGGCGGCGACCGCGCCTATCGCGGCACCGGCGACACCCATTCCGCGCCTGCGCTGGGCCTCCGTCACGCCCGCTCCCCTCTCGGCTACTCCCCCGTGTACACCCGGGGCACTCGCGAGCCTATCCGGGCGACAATCTCGTACCCGATGGTGCCGACGGCACGTGCCCAGTCCTCCGCGGTGGGCTCGCCCCGGTCGCCGGGGCCGAAGAGCACGGCCTCCTCGCCCGCCTCCGCGCTGTCCTCACCGAGCTCGACGACGAACTGGTCCATCGCCACCCGCCCTGCGGCCGTCCGCCACTTCCCGGCCACCAGCACGGGGCCGCGCCCCGAGGCGTGCCGTGGAATGCCGTCCGCGTAGCCGAGGGGGATCAGGGCGAGCGTGGTGTCCTCGGCGGTGACGTGGCTGTGGCCGTAGGAGACTCCGTGACCGCCGGGCACCCGCTTGACCAGCGCCAGGTCCGCGCTGAGCGTCATCACCGGCCGCAGCCCGAAGTCGGCGGGCACGCCCAGCTCCGGGGAGGGCGAGAGCCCGTAGAGCGAGAGGCCGGGCCGCACCAGGTCGAAGTGGGAGGCCGGAATCGTCAGCGTGGCGGGCGAGTTGGCCATGTGGCGCACCTCGGGCTTCAGACCTGCCTCGTCGGCGATCTTCAACGCGTCGTGGAAGACGTCGAGTTGAGCGGCGATCGAGGGGTGCCCCGGCTCGTCGGCGCAGGCGAAGTGGGACCACAGACCGGTCACCCGCAGCAGGCCCTCCCGCTCGGCGGTGCGGGCCGCGCTCACCAGCTCCGGCCAGTCGGCGGGCTGGCAACCGCCGCGCCCCAGCCCGGTGTCCGCCTTCAGGTGCACCCGCGCGGTACGGCCGGTGGCACGCGCCGCCGCGGCGATCTCGCGCACCGCCCACTCGGCGCCCGCGGACACGTCGATGTCCTGACGCAGCGCCTCCTGCCAGGGCCCTCCCGGCGTCCACTGCCAGCACAGCACTCGCCCGCGGTCGCCGTCGGCCCGGAGCGCGAACGCCTCCTCGGGCGTCGCGGTGCCCAACCACTCCGCCCCGGCGTCACGGATCGTACGGGCGCAGGGCAGCAGGCCGTGACCGTACGCATCGGCCTTGACCACGGCCATCAGGCCGACACCGTCCGAGGCGCGGGCGCGCAGCGCGGCCACATTGGCGCGGAGCGCGGCGAGATCGACGACCGCGCGGGCACGGTGCGGCCAGGAGGATGGTGCGTTGTTCACCGACCCAGTGTCTCAGGGCCGGGATACGACACGAAGCGCCCGGTACGTCAGCTCCGGGCGCTTCGTCTCGTATCCCGGCGCGCGGTCCGCACGGGCGCGCGCCGGGGCGTACGACTCGGTCCCGAGCGGGCGCGCGAGCGGGCCTGCGCGGCAGGCCGCGGCGCGGAGCATCCGGCGGGCACGCGGGGCGTACGGCCGCGGCTTCCGGAAGTCCGCCGGTCCCGGTCGACGGGCGCGCCCGGTGTCGGCTCACGGAGCGCCCGTCGACGGGCGCCCGGGGTCGGTGGGCGAGGAGTCAGTCGGTTCCGGCGGTCGCGCGAACCTGCTGCCACGCGCTCGGCAGCGCCGCCGCGACCTCGACGGCGGTGCACGGTTGCGGGGCGAGCCGGGCGGCGAGCCCGTGCAGATACGCGCCCACCGACGCCGCGTCGAGCGCGTCCAGGCCGGCGGCGAGCAGGCTGCCGGCCAGCCCGGCCAGCACGTCCCCGCTGCCCGCGGTGGCCAGCCAACCGGTGCCGGTGGGGTTGACGCGCACCGGCCGACCGCCGGAGGCGACCAGCGTGGTGGAGCCCTTGAGCAGTACGGTCGCCCCGTAGCGGCGGGCCAACTCCCGCACCGACGCCAGGCGTTCGGCCTCGACCTTCTCGCGGGCCACATCGAGCAGGGCGGCGGCCTCACCGGCGTGCGGGGTGAGCAGCGTCGGCGCGCGCCGCGCACGCACCCGTCCGGGGTCCAGGAAACGCAGCCCGTCGGCGTCGACGAGCACCGGGACGTCGGCCTCCAGCACCTGCGCCACGGCTCGTTCCGCCTCCGCGTCCGTGCCGAGGCCCGGGCCGACGACCCAGGACTGCACCCGACCGGCCTCGCGCGGCGCACCGCCGGAGACCAGCGTCTCGGGATGGGCGGCGACCACGCCCTCGGCCGCGTGCCCCGCGTACCGCACGGCGCCCGCGCCTCCCCGCAGAGCGCCGCCGACAGCCAGCACCGCGGCCCCCGGATAGCGTGCGGAGCCGGCGGCGACGCCGACCACACCGCGCCGGTACTTGTCGCTCTCCGGGGACGGCAGCGGCAACAGCCCTGCCACGTCCGGGTGTTGGAGGGCGATCAGTTCGGGCTGGAGCGGCAGGTGCGGGCCCAGGCCGATGTCCACCAGCCGCACCGTGCCCGCTCGCTGCCGACCGGGGTCGACCAACAGCCCCGGCTTGTACGCCCCGAAGGTGGCGGTCGCGGTCGCCCGTACCGCCGCACCGGGCACCTCGCCGGTGTCCGCGTCCACCCCGCTCGGCAGGTCGACGGCGAGCACCGGCAGCTCGGTGGCGTCGGCTCGTCGGGCGTCGAGCCGTGCGACCAACTCGGCTGCCTCCGGACGCAGTTCGCCCCGGCCGCCGATCCCGGTGATGCCGTCGAGCACCAGATCGGCGAGCAGGGCCCGGCCGGAGACGGCCGCCGCCGGCCCGGCGCTGCCGCCGGCGGTCCGCAGCGCGGCGAGCCCGCCGGGGTGGGCGCGGTCGGGGCTCAGCAGTACGGCGGTGACGGCCGCGCCCCGGCGGGCGAGCAGCGCGCCGGCGTACAGCGCGTCACCCCCGTTGTCGCCGCCGCCGACGAGCAGCAGCACCCTCGCGCCGTACACCCGGTCCAGCATCCGTACCGCTGTCGCGGCCAGGCTCGCGGCGGCGCGGCGCATCAGCGCGCCTTCCGGCAGCCGGGCCATCAGCTCCCGCTCCGCGGCACGTACGGTCTCGACGCTGTAGGCAGTCCTCATACCGCCAGTCCTACCCGACGGCGGAGCACCCGGCGCAGACTGACGCCCCGTCAATCCGCGGGAACGGCCCGGCGATCGCCGCCGCGGGGAGGGGCGGACGACGGCGCGCACGGGCGGCACACGCGTGCCCGCCGACCGGGCAGGAGCGGGCACGGGCGCAGGCCGAACGGTCACCCTCCCGGAGAAGAGTGGCCTACTCCCGGAGAAGAGTGGCCGGACATCCGCAGCCCGAGCGGACGCCGGCCGAACGCACGCAGCCCGGCCGGACGCGGCCCGGCGGGACGCGGCCCGGCGGGACGCGGCCCGACCGCACACAGCCCGACCGCACGCGGCCCGGCCGGACGCGGCGGGCTCATGCCTCGGCTATGACCACCGCCGACGCCACTCCTGCGTCGTGGCTGAGCGAGAGGTGCCAGTTGCGCACGCCCAGCTCGGCCGCGCGCTCGGCCACCGTCCCGCGCACGGTGAGCACCGGTCGCCCGCTGGCCTCGGTGTGCACCTCGGCGTCCGTCCAGCGCAGTCCGCCGGGTGCGCCGAGCGCCTTGGCCAGCGCCTCCTTGGCGGCGAACCGGGCGGCGAGCGACGCGACGCCGCGCCGCTCGCCGCTGGGCAGGCACAGCTCACCGCTGGTGAAGAGGCGGTCCGCCAACTCCGGTGTGCGCGCGAGGGATTGCGCGAACCGCTCGATCTCGGCCACGTCGATGCCGACCCCGACGATCACCGTGCGACCGTCCCGCCCCGACCGTCACGAGGGCTTCCTGCCCGCCGCGGCCGCACGCGCGGCCCTGGTCCCGCACTCATTCGACCGTGACCGACTTCGCCAGATTGCGCGGCTGGTCGACCTCGTTGCCGCGGGCGGTGGCCAGCTCGCAGGCGAAGACCTGCAACGGCACCGTGGCGACCAGCGGCTGGAGCAGCGTCGGCGTCACCGGCACGCGTACGAGGTGGTCGGCGTACGGCTCCACCACGGTGTCGCCCTCCTCGGCGATCACGATGGTCAGCGCCCCGCGCGCCCGTACCTCCTGGATGTTGGAGACGATCTTGTCGTGCAGCACGGACCGGCCGCGCGGCGAGGGCACCACCACGACGACCGGCACGCCCTGCTCGATCAGCGCGATCGGGCCGTGCTTGAGCTCGCCGGCCGCGAAGCCCTCGGCGTGCATGTAGGCCAGCTCCTTGAGCTTGAGCGCGCCCTCCAGCGCCACCGGGAATCCGACGTGGCGGCCGAGGAAGAGCACCGTGTCCCGGTCGGCGAGGCTGCGGGCGAGCTCCCGCACCGGCTCCATGGTGTCCAGGACGGCCTCGACCTCGTTGCCGATCTTCGCCAACTGCCCGACGACCGACCGGATTTCGTCGCCCCACTTGGTGCCGCGCACCTGGCCGAGGTAGAGCGCCACCAGATAGCAGGCGACCAACTGCGTCAGGAACGCCTTGGTCGAGGCGACCGCGACCTCGGGGCCCGCGTGGGTGTAGAGGACCGCGTCGGACTCGCGCGGGATGGTCGAACCGTTGGTGTTGCAGATCGCGAGCACCCTGGCGCCCTGCTCGCGGGCGTGCCGCAGCGCCATCAGGGTGTCCATCGTCTCGCCGGACTGGGAGATCGCGATGACCAGCGTCCGGGAGTCCAGGATCGGGTCGCGGTAGCGGAACTCGCTGGCCAGCTCGGTCTCGCAGGGCACCCGCGTCCAGTGCTCGATGGCGTACTTGGCGATCATGCCCGCGTGGTAGGCGGTGCCGCAGGCGACGATCACGACCTTGTCGACCTCGCGCAGCACCCGCGGCGGGATGCGGATCTCGTCCAGGTGCAGCTGGCCCGCTCCGTCGATCCGGCCGAGCAGGGTGTCGGAGACGGCCTTGGGCTGCTCGGCGATCTCCTTGAGCATGAAGTAGTCGTAGCCGCCCTTCTCGGCGGCCGACGCGTCCCAGTCGACGTGGTACTCGCGCACCTCTGCGGCGGCGCCGTCGAAGTCGGTGACCTGCACGCCGTCCCTGCTCAGCTCGACCACCTGGTCCTGGCCGAGCTCGATGGCGTCCCGGGTGTGCTCGATGAAGGCGGCCACGTCGGAGGCGAGGAAGGTCTCGCCGTCCCCGACTCCCACCACCAGCGGCGAGTTGCGGCGGGCGCCGACCACGGTGTCCGGCTGGTCGGCGTGCACGGCGACGAGGGTGAAGGCGCCCTCCAGGCGGCGGCAGACCTGCCGCATGGCCTCGGCGAGGTCGCCGCAGGAGGAGAAGTTCTCGGCGAGGAGGTGCGAGACGACCTCGGTGTCGGTCTCCGAGTGCAGTGCGTGGCCGCGCTCGGACAGCTCGTCGCGGAGCGAGGCGAAGTTCTCGATGATGCCGTTGTGGACGACGGAGACCCGGCCCGCGTTGTCCAGATGCGGGTGGGCGTTGGCGTCGGTGGGGCCGCCGTGGGTGGCCCAACGGGTGTGCCCGATACCGGTGTTGCCGTCGGGCAGCGGACGCTCGTCGAGCACTTTGGTCAGGTTGACCAGCTTCCCGGCCTTCTTCGCCGCGGCCAGTCCGCCGTCGGCGAGAACCGCCACACCGGCGGAGTCATAGCCCCGGTACTCCAGCCGCCGCAGACCGGCGATGACCACGTCGAGGGCGGACTGCCCTCCTACATATCCAACGATTCCGCACATGCACGCAGCCTACGACGAGGGAAGTTCCTCCTCGTCGGCCATGCCGTCCTTCGCTTCGTGCAGAAGGGTCAGATATTCCGCCTCCTCGCAGCGCGGCTTGCTGCCGACGACGTACATGTCCAGCGCGTGCTGAAGGTCCCCGGCGAGGTCCTCGTCGGGGAGCTCCTCTATGAGTGCGTCGAAGTGCGATGGCATAACGGCCCCCTCAGGGCTGCGGACGGTGAGGGGAATCTACGCTTCCGCCCGGGGTGCGTACAGAGGTGCGCACAAATCTACGAAAGTTTCTCGTTACCCGACAAAGGAGCAGGTCAAAGCCGCCCCAAGCGGATGCCCGCACACCCCGACAGGAAGCCCGCGCCCGCGCTGACCACAATGGAGCCGTGGCCAGCCAATCCGCGGTGACCGCCGCCCTCACCGAAGCCGCCGGCCGGCGCGGCGACTCCAGCCGACGCCGTACGGGGGACCCGACGCCGTACGTGGACCTCAGCCGCGAGGAGTGGAGCGCCCTGCGCGAGCGCACCCCGCTGCCGCTGACCGCCGCCGAGCTGGAGCATCTGCGCGGCCTCGGCGACGTCATCGACCTCGACGAGGTCCGCGAGGTCTACCTCCCGCTCTCTCGGCTGCTCAACCTCTACGTCGGCGCCACCCACGGACTGCGCGGCGCGCTCAACACCTTCCTCGGCGACGGCGCCCAGCCCGGCACCCCGTTCGTCATCGGCGTCGCCGGGAGCGTCGCCGTCGGCAAGTCCACGGTCGCCAGGCTGCTGCGCGAACTCCTCGCCCGCTGGCCCGAGCACCCCAAGGTCGAGCTGGTCACCACCGACGGCTTCCTGCTGCCCAACGCGGAGCTGCACCGGCGGGGGCTGATGTCCCGCAAGGGGTTCCCCGAGTCCTTCGACCGGCGGGCCCTCACCCGCTTCGTCGCCGCGGTCAAGGCCGGAAAGGAGGAGGTCAGCGCACCGGTCTACAGCCATCTGATCTACGACATCGTCCCCGGCGAGCGGCTGGTCGTCTCCCGCCCGGACATACTCATCGTCGAGGGGCTGAACGTGCTGCAGCCCGCGCTGCCCGGCCGGGACGGCCGCACCCGCGTCGCGGTGGCGGACTTCTTCGACTTCTCCCTCTACGTCGACGCCCGGGCCGACGACATCGAGCA
Source organism: Streptomyces sp. XM4193 (assembly GCF_023072595.1). Taxonomy (GTDB): domain Bacteria; phylum Actinomycetota; class Actinomycetes; order Streptomycetales; family Streptomycetaceae; genus Streptomyces. The sequence continues at coordinate 1,304,098 of NZ_JALLGK010000001.1, read as the reverse complement.
GTGGTACCTGGAACGCTTCCGCACCCTGCGCCGTACGGCGTTCCAGGACCCCTCGTCCTACTTCCGCAAGTACACCGAGGTCTCCGAGGACGAGGCACTGGAGTACGGGCGCAACATCTGGCGCACCATCAACCGGCCGAACCTCCGGGAGAACATCGAGCCCACCCGCGGACGGGCCAGCCTGGTGCTGCGCAAGGGCGGCGACCACAAGGTGCGCCGGCTCTCGCTGCGCAAGCTCTGACCGGGCCGACCCCGACAACCGGGCCGGCCGCCACGCCCCTGCCGCACCCGCCGCGCCGCCGCACGGGCAGGGCGCCGCACGGGCGTGGACCGGTACTGCACGCGGTGTGCGGAGGGCGGCGACAGAGCGGCACCGGCCCGGGCCGCCGTCGGGCCCGGGCCGCAGGGCCTAGCCCAGGGAGCTCTTGACCACGTCGGCCAGCCGCTGGGCGACCGCGCGGGCCTGCTCCAGATCGGCGGCCTCGACCATCACCCGCACCAGCGGCTCCGTGCCCGAGGGCCGCAGCAACACCCGTCCGGTGGCGCCCAGTTCACGCTCCGCCTCGACCACCGCGGCGGCCAGCTCGGCCGAGCTGGTGACCCGGGTCCGGTCAACCTCGGGCACGTTGATCAGCACCTGCGGCAGCCGCTCCATCACGGTGACCAGCTCGGCGAGGGGTTTGCGGGTCGCGGCCACCCTGGCCGCCAGCATCAGCCCGGTGAGGGTGCCGTCGCCGGTGGTGGCGTGGTCGAGCACGATCACATGGCCCGACTGCTCACCACCGAGCGAGTGTCCGCCGCGCTTGAGCTCCTCCAGCACGTACCGGTCACCGACCGCGGTCTGGAGCAGCTGCAGCCCGGCGGCCTCCATCGCGAGCTTGAAGCCGAGGTTGGACATCACGGTGGCCACCACCGTGTCGTTGCGCAGCGTGCCGGCTTCCTTCATGCCGACCGCGAGCACCGCCAGGATCTGGTCGCCGTCGATCTCCGCGCCGTCGGCGTCCACCGCGAGGCAGCGGTCCGCGTCGCCGTCGTGCGCGACGCCGAGATCCGCGCCGTGCTCCACGACGGCCGCGCGCAGCCCCTCCAGATGGGTGGAGCCGCAGCCGTCGTTGATGTTGAGGCCGTCGGGGGCCGCGGCGATCGTGACCACCTCGGCACCGGCGCGCGCGAACGCCTCCGGGGAGACCCGGGCGGCGGCGCCGTGGGCACCGTCGATGACGACCTTCAGCCCGTCCAGACGGTTCGGCAGCACACCCAGCAGGTGGGCGACGTAGCTGTCGAAGCCCTCGTCGTACGTCCGCACCCGGCCGACGCCCGCACCGATCGGACGCTTCCACGGCTCACCCGTGGAGTGCTCGCGGTAGACGGCCTCGATACGGTCCTCCAGCTCGTCGGCGAGCTTGTGGCCACCGCGCGCGAAGAACTTGATCCCGTTGTCCGGCATCGGGTTGTGGCTGGCCGACAGCATCACGCCCAGGTCCGCACCGAGCGAACCCGTCAGATAGGCGACGGCCGGCGTCGGTAGCACGCCCACCCGCAGCACGTCCACACCGGCGCTGGCGAGTCCGGCGACCACGGCCGCCTCCAGGAACTCGCCCGAGGCGCGCGGGTCGCGCCCCACCACGGCCACCGGGCGTCGCTCGCCCGAGGTGGTGCGTTCCGGCGCCGGCTCTCCGCCACCGGTGGGTCCCGCTTCGGTCAGCACGTGCGCGGCGGCGACCGAGAGACCGAGCGCCATCTCGGCCGTCAGCCCGGCGTTGGCGACGCCACGCACTCCATCCGTACCGAAGAGTCGTCCCACCGTTGTCCTCCGAGCTGTCGAGCTGTGTGGTCGGCCGCCTGCGAGTGCGACGGTCGCGGGGCGCGGCCGGTTCCCCGCCCTCCCGCCGGGCCGGGGAAGTCATGTGATGTCCGTCCTGCGATGCACGACGGAGGGCGACCGGAGAGCACCGGCGGCCCATTCCTGTATACGCCCCGTACGCTCCGCGACCGCGCCGCGCTCGTACGGGCGCGGCGCCCGCGGGCGGGTGCGGCGGGCGCAACGGCTGCGGCGGGGGCCGCGCGCTCGCGCGGTTCCGCGCGGCGGCCGGGGGCGCCCCGATACGGGAACGCCCCGGCGAGCACGGAGCGTGCCGCCGGGGCGTCCACCACAGCCAGGGGCCGGGTCAGCGCTTGCTGTACTGCGTACCCTTGCGCGCCTTCTTGAGACCGGCCTTCTTCCGCTCCACCGCACGGGCGTCACGGGTGAGGAAGCCGGCCTTCTTCAGCGGGCCGCGGTTGTTGTCCACGTCCGCCTCGTTCAGCGCACGGGCCACGCCCAGGCGCAGCGCGCCGGCCTGACCCGAGATGCCGCCGCCGGAGATGCGGGCAACGACGTCGTAGCGGTTGTCCAGCTCGAGCACCTTGAAGGGCTCGTTGACTTCCTGCTGGTGCACCTTGTTCGGGAAGTAACCGTCCAGCGGGCGGCCGTTGATGCGCCACTGGCCGGAGCCCGGGACGATACGGACACGCGCGATGGCGTTCTTGCGGCGGCCGGTGCCGGCTGCCGGCTGGGGCTCACCGAACGGCGCGGCGAGGGACTCGGAGGTGTACTCACCGGCGACCTCGGGGGTCTCGGTGGTGTACTCCTCGAACTCCTCGCCGACGTGCTCGGCGTTCTCGGTGTTCTCGACGGTCTCAGCGGTCTCAGCCACGGAATTCCTCAGCTTCTCTTCGTCTAGGGGTGTGGCCGGACTTACTGCGCGACCTGGGTGATCTCGAACGGGACCGGCTGCTGAGCAGCGTGCGGGTGCTGGTCGCCCGCGTAGACCTTCAGCTTCGAGAACATCTGACGGCCCAGGGTGTTCTTGGGGAGCATGCCCTTGACGGCCTTCTCGACGGCCTTCTCCGGGTTCTTCTCCAGCAGCTCGTCGTAGCGCACGGAGCGCAGGCCGCCCGGGTAACCGGAGTGGCGGTAGGCGAGCTTCTGGGTCCGCTTGTTACCGGACAGGTGCACCTTGTCGGCGTTGATGATGATGACGAAGTCACCGGTGTCGACGTGGGGCGCGTACACGGGCTTGTGCTTGCCCCGCAGGAGGGTGGCCGCCTGAGAGGCCAGACGACCCAGGACCACGTCCTGGGCGTCGATGACGTGCCACTGGCGCTGGATGTCGCCGGGCTTGGGGCTGAACGTACGCACGGTCGTAGCCTTCGCTTCTTCAGTGAGTGGGTCCTGACAAGGCCACCCGGAGATCACGACAGCCGAGACCGCACGGCGGTGACGCATCCGCCCGCTGGTCGCTGGTCATCGTCCTGGTGGACCTGCGTAGCGGCCTCTCACCGTGAGATGGAGCAAGCCAATACGCATAACAAACAGGCAGACTACCGTCCGTCCGCCAGCAGGGTCAAAGCGGGCCCCGGCTCCCCCGTGCGGGTGACGTCCGAGCACCCCCGACCGACGCCCGCGCGCCGCAGCCCGGCCTCGGCGTACCGGCGCCGCGGGAGCGCGCCGATCCCCGCGCTCCCGCGGCTCGCGAACCGCGCCGGCCGGGACGGCGGGATCAGCGGCGGCGGGCCACCCGGGCCTCGTCCCAGACCGGCTCCGGCGCCTCCCGCACCAGCCCGTCGGAGCCGAAGACCAGAAAGCGGTCGAAGGAGCGCGCGAACCAGCGGTCGTGGGTCACCGCGAGCACCGTCCCGTCGTACGCCTCCAGGCCGGTCTGGAGCGCCTCGGCGCTCTCCAGGTCCAAGTTGTCGGTGGGCTCGTCCAGCAGCAGCGCGGTGGTGCCCACCAGCTCCAGCAGCAGGATCTGGAAACGTGCCTGCTGCCCGCCGGAGAGACGGTCGAAGGGCTGCTCGGCCTGACGGTCGAGCTCGTAGCGGCGCAGCACCGGCATCGCACCGCCGCGGTCCCTGGCGTGCTCCTTCCACAGGATGTCCAGCAGACTGCGCCCGGCCAGCTCCGGATGGGCGTGGGTCTGGGCGAAGTGGCCGGGGACGACCCTGGCGCCGAGTCTCCACGCCCCCGTGTGCGCGACCTCCTCACCGGCGAGCAACCGCAGGAAGTGCGACTTCCCCGAGCCGTTGGACCCGAGCACCGCGACCCGTTCGCCGTAGAAGACCTCCAGGTCGAACGGGCGCATCAGACCGGTCAGTTCGAGCCCCTTGCAGGTGATCGCACGCACTCCGGTACGGCCGCCGCGCAGCCGCATGGTGATGTCCTGCTCGCGCGGCGGCTCCTGCGGCGGACCGGCCTCCTCGAACTTCCGCAGCCGGGTGCGTGCCGCCTGGTAGCGCGAGGCGAGGCCGTCGTTGAACGCCGCCTTGTTCTTCAGGGTGTTCACCAGCCGCTTGAGCTGGGCGTGCTTCTCGTCCCAGCGCCGCCTCAACTCCTCGAAGCGGGCGAAGCGTTCGCGCCGCGCCTCGTGGTACGTGTCGAAACCCGCGCCGTGCACCCACACGTCCGAACCGGCCGGGCCGGGCTCCACGCTGATGATCCGCCGGGCCGTACGGGCCAGCAGCTCGCGGTCGTGGGAGATGAAGAGCACCGTCTTGCGGGTCTGCCGCAACTGCTCCTCCAGCCAGCGCTTGCCCGGCACGTCCAGGTAGTTGTCCGGCTCGTCGAGCAGCAGCACCTCCTCCGGGCCGCGCAGCAGGTACTCCAGCACCAGCCGCTTCTGCTCGCCGCCCGAGAGCGTCGTCACCTTCCGCCACTGGGCGCGCTCGTAGGGGACGTCCAGCGCGGCCGTGGTGCAGACGTCCCAGAGCGTCTCCGCCTCGTACCCCTGCACCTCGGCCCAGTCGCTGAGCGCCTGCGCGTAGTCCAACTGCGCCTTCTCGTCGTCCCGTTCCATCAGCGCCAGCTCCGCGGCGTCCACCGCCTCGGCGGCGGTCCGCAGACGCGGCGGAGCGACCGACACCAGCAGGTCGCGCACGGTCCGCTCGTCCCGTACGGAGCCGATGAACTGGGGCATCACACCCAGGCCGCCGCTGGTGACCACGCTCCCCTCGTCCGGCTGGAGATCGCCGGCGATCAGCCGCAACAGCGTCGTCTTGCCCGCCCCGTTGGCACCGACCAGCGCGACGGCGGTGCCCTCGCCCACCCTGAACGAGACGTCGTCGAGCAGCACCCGACCGTCCGGCAGCAGATATTCCAGATGTGCGACTTCCACGTGACCCATGAGGCCGGATTGTGACCGCCCTCGGCCTCGGAGACCAACCGGATTTCCGTAGGATTCACCGCATGAGCTTTGGGCAAGGGGGGCCTGACTGGGGCCCTGGTGGATCACACACGCCGGACTGGGACGCCTTGGCGAGCGACGCGGAGGCCTCGCGCGCACGCAAGCGGCGGATGCTGTTCATCGGCGGGGGCGGAGTGGCCGCGGTCGCGCTGGCGGCGGTGATAGCGGTCGCCGTGGTCGCGCAGGGCCGCGACGACGACGGCTCACAGGGCGCCCTGCCGACGCCCGAGGAACTGCCGTCCAGCCAGGGGCCCAAGCCGACCTTCGAGTCCAAGGCGCCGCCACCGCCGCCCAACCCCACCGACTTCATCACCGACCCCGAGAAGGACACCGCTCCGCTGAGCGCCAAGCGGCTCTTCTCCACCTCCGAGGTGAGCGTCAACGGGCGCACCTATCTGCGCCGCGGCACCGCCAACACCACCACCTGCGAGAACGCGGCCGGCGGCGGACTCAGCACCGCGCTGGAGAGCAACGCGTGCAAGCAGCTGCACCGCGCCACCTTCATAGGCGGCGGACGGGTCGTGACGGTCGGTGTGGCCCTCTTCGACACCCGTGCGCAGGCCCGCTCCACCGCCGGCGAGGCGCAGCAGATCTCACCGCTCGACGGTTCCGGGGTCAGTGAGTTCTGCAAGACCTCCGCCTGCCACGTGAGCGCCAACTCCGTCGGCCGCTACGCCTACTTCACCGTCGCCGGCTACGAGAACGGCAAGGACGCGAAGAAGGGCGACACCGCGCAGACCACCGGCCGCGATCTGGCGAAGTACACCTTCGAGCAGATCCACCAGCGCGGCGAGGACCAGGCCGACAAGGCGTACGCGGAACAGCTGGAGCAGGACGGCTGAGCCCCCGCTGCACGGCACGAGCCGGGCGGAGGCCGCGGGCCCGGCTCGGCGCGGCGTTAATGCCGGGCGCGGCGTTGGTGCCGGGCGCGCGCCCAGCGGCGCGGGCCGGGCCACGGGCCACGGTTCCGGAACGACGCACGGCGCCCTCGCACGGCCGCCGGGGGCTCGACCACCCGGAGCTCGACCATCCGTACAGCCGCCGCTGCCGTCGCCCCGGCCGCTCCGGGCGTGCCCCCGGACGCGTACCGCTCAGCAGCAGTCCGAATCCGGGTCCGCCGCAGCCTCCCCCGCACCCGACGCCGCACCGGCTCCCGCACCGGCGGCCCCCGAACCGGTCGGCAGCGTACGCCTGTTGCGCGCCTCCAGGTTCCGCGCGGCCAGCTGATCGTCGGCCGGGTAGCCGACCTCCTCCAGCGTCAGCCCGTGCGGTCGTACGACGTGCACCGCCGAGTCGCGCACGCCGGCCGCCAGCACCTCGGCCGGCCAGTGCGGCGGCCGGTGCCCGTCCCCGACGAAGAGCATCGCGCCGACCAGCGAACGCACCATGTTGTGGCAGAACGCGTCGGCCAGCACCGTCGCCTCCAGCACACCGTCCGGCAACCGCTCCCAGCGCAGCTCGCGGAGCGTGCGGATGGTGGTGGCGCCCTCGCGCTTCTTGCAGTACGCCGCGAAGTCGTGCTCGCCCAGCAGCCGTTCGGCCGCGGCGTTCATCGCGTCCTCGTCCAACGGCCAGTTGTGCCACAGGACATGGCCGCGGCGCAGCGGGTCGACACCGCCGGGGTGATCGCTGACGCGGTAGCAGTAGCGGCGCCAGATCGCGGAGAAGCGCGCGTTGAAGTGGGCGGGCGCCCGTACGACCCGCCGCACCCGTACGTCCATCGGCAGCCGGCCGGCCAGCCGGCGCAGCAACTGTTCGCCGTGCACCGCCCATTCGGCCTCCGGCAGGTCGACGTGGGCCACCTGGCCGCGGGCGTGCACCCCCGCGTCCGTACGCCCCGCCACCGTCAGCTCGACCGGACCGTCTGCCTCGCCGCGGCGCATCACCACCCGCAGGGCGTCCTGCAGTTCGCCCTGCACGGTGCGCCGCCCGTGCTGGGTCGCCCAGCCGGAGAAGTCCCTGCCGTCGTAGGCCAGATCAAGCCGCACCCGCACAAAGCCGGGCTCCACCGCATCGCTCATGTGGCAATCCTCGCAAACGGGAACGGGCCCGCCCCCAGCAGGGAGCGGGCCCGTATCCGGACTCTGCCGGACGGAAGGACGACCCAGGCGGACGTCCTCACGGAAGGACGACTCAGGCGTCCTTCTTGTCCTCGGCCTCGTCGGCCGGGGCGGCGTCCTCGGGCTCGGCGTCCTTCGGGGCCTCGTCCTTCTTGAGGTCCTTCAGGGCGTCGTCGCCGGCGGCGTCCTTGGCGGAGCGCTTGGTGGCGGCCTCGGCCTCACCGACCGCCGCCTGCTGCACCGTCAGGGCCTCGACCAGCTCGATCACGGCCATGGGAGCGTTGTCGCCACGGCGCGGACCGACCTTGGTGATCCGGGTGTAGCCACCCGGGCGGTTCTCGTACCGCGGGCCGATCTCGGTGAAGAGCGTGTGGACGACGCTCTTGTCCAGGATCGTGCGCATGACCTGGCGGCGGTTGTGAAGGTCGCCCTTCTTCGCCTTGGTGATCAGACGCTCCGCGACCGGGCGCAGGCGACGAGCCTTGGCCTCGGTCGTGGTGATGCGGCCGTGCTCGAAAAGGCTGGTCGCCAGGTTCCCCAGCATGGCCTTCTGATGCGACGCGCTGCCGCCCAGACGGGCACCCTTGGTGGGCTTCGGCATGTTCTCTCTCCTTGTTCTCTGCACCGGCCGTATCAGGTACCGGTGTCAGGCCGGCTGAGCGGTCGCCCAGCCGAGTTCACAGGCCCCTCGCGGGGCTCGTGAGCAGTACCGGCTCAGTACTGCTCGGTCTCGACGAAGCCCTGGTCGTCGTCGTCCGAGCCGAAGGCGTCGGCGGCGGCGGTCGGGTCGAATCCGGGCGGGCTGTCCTTGAGCGCCAGGCTCATGCCGGCCAGCTTCGCCTTGACCTCGTCGATCGACTTGGCACCGAAGTTGCGGATGTCGAGCAGGTCCGCCTCGGAGCGGGCGACGAGCTCGCCGACCGAGTGGATGCCCTCGCGCTTGAGGCAGTTGTAGGAGCGGACGGTGAGCTCCAGCTCCTCGATCGGCAGCGCCAGATCGGCGGCCAGCGCGGCGTCGGTCGGGGACGGGCCCATGTCGATGCCCTCGGCGTCGACGTTGAGCTCGCGAGCCAGACCGAACAGCTCGACCAGCGTCTTGCCCGCGGACGCCACGGCGTCGCGCGGACGCATGGCCTCCTTGGTCTCGACGTCGACGATCAGCTTGTCGAAGTCGGTGCGCTGCTCGACACGGGTCGCCTCGACCTTGTAGGTCACCTTCAGCACCGGGCTGTAGATGGAGTCGACCGGGATGCGGCCGATCTCCTGGCCGACCTGCTTGTTCTGCACGGCGGAGACGTAGCCGCGACCGCGCTCGACGGTCAGCTCCATCTCCAGCTTGCCCTTGCCGTTGAGGGTGGCGAGGACCAGGTCGGGGTTGTGCACCTCGACACCGGCCGGCGGCGCGATGTCCGCGGCGGTGACCAGGCCGGGGCCCTGCTTGCGCAGGTACATCACGACGGGCTCGTCGTGCTCCGAGGAGACGACCAGCTGCTTGATGTTGAGGATCAGGTCCGTGACGTCGTCCTTCACGCCCGGCACGGTGGTGAACTCGTGCAGGACGCCGTCGATCCGGATGCTGGTGACAGCCGCACCGGGGATCGAGGACAGGAGCGTACGACGCAGGGAGTTGCCGAGGGTGTAGCCGAAGCCCGGCTCCAGCGGCTCGATCACGAACCGTGAGCGGAACTCGTCGACGACCTCTTCGGTCAGGGAAGGGCGCTGAGCGATCAGCATGAGAATGTGCCTCCAGTATTCGGCAACCGCTATTTGATGCCGAGCCCCGGACCTGCGCCCGGGGCCATTGCTACAAGGGTACGGGCGGTACGGCACCCGAAGTGCCGTACCGCCCGTACCCCGCGGGGCTCGACCCGGGACTCGATGTCCCGGACCGGCCCGACTGCCCGGTCAGCCCGGCGTCAGACGCGACGACGCTTGGGCGGACGGCAACCGTTGTGCGGGGTCGGCGTGACGTCCTGGATGGAGCCGACCTCCAGGCCGGTGGCCTGGAGCGAACGGATCGCGGTCTCACGGCCGGAGCCGGGACCCTTGACGAACACGTCGACCTTGCGCATGCCGTGCTCCTGCGCACGGCGGGCGGCCGACTCGGCGGCCATCTGCGCGGCGAACGGAGTCGACTTGCGCGAACCCTTGAAACCGACGTGCCCGGCCGAGGCCCAGGAGATCACGTTGCCGGTGGGGTCGGTGATGGAAACGATGGTGTTGTTGAACGTGCTCTTGATGTGAGCGTGCCCGTGGGCGACGTTCTTCTTCTCCTTGCGGCGCACCTTCTTGGCGCCGGCCGTACGGCCCTTCGGAGGCATATGGTTTTACTCCCGTGGAGGTGGTCGGTCCTACAACACGGACCGCGATGTCCTGCGAATCTGCGGGACGAGTCCCGCGGCTCCGCAGCAGCGTCCGGTGCGGACTACTTCTTGCCCGGCTTCTTCTTGCCGGCGATGGCGCGACGCGGGCCCTTGCGGGTGCGGGCGTTGGTCTTGGTGCGCTGACCGCGGACCGGCAGGCCACGACGGTGACGCAGACCCTGGTAGTTGCCGATCTCGACCTTGCGGCGGATGTCGGCCTGGATCTCCCGGCGGAGGTCACCCTCGGTCTGGAAGTTGGCGTCCACGTACTCGCGCAGCTTGACGAGGTCTTCCTCGCTGAGGTCGCGCACCCGGGTGTCCGGGTTCACACCGGTGTTCTTCAGCGCTTCCTGCGATCGGGTGCGACCGATGCCGAAGACATAGGTGAGGGCGACCTCGATGCGCTTTTCACGCGGGAGATCAACGCCTTCAAGGCGTGCCATGAATGTGGCTCCTGATGATCGTCGGAGGTCTTCCGCAGCACCTCTCCCCAGCCTCTCGCGGGCGAGGTCCCCGGCCTCCGTCCGAGGGTGTCGTCCCCGGCCGGCCACTGGGGCCGCCAAGAACGGGTGACTGCGTATCTACTTGTGTTGAGCGCACCCTGCGGGCGCACTCGCGTCGTGCGAAGAAGCGGCTAGTGCCGGTACCGCGTCAGCCCTGGCGCTGCTTGTGGCGCAGGTTGTCGCAGATGACCATGACCCGGCCGTGACGGCGGATCACCTTGCACTTGTCGCAGATCTTCTTGACGCTCGGCTTGACCTTCATGGGATGTGAGGTTCTCCGGGTCAGGCCATCACCCCACGGGAGCGGGATGGTGGCTCGATCTACTTGTAGCGGTAGACGATCCGTCCACGCGTCAGGTCATAGGGAGAGAGCTCCACCACGACACGGTCGTCGGGAAGGATACGGATGTAGTGCATCCGCATCTTGCCGCTGATGTGCGCGAGGACCTGGTGGCCGTTCTGAAGCTCCACCTTGAACATCGCGTTCGGCAGAGATTCGACGACAGTGCCCTCGATCTCGATGGCCCCTTGTTTTTTGGCCATGCTTGAGCGCTTCACCTTCCGGGATCGGCTACCTGGATCGGTCCGAGCACAGAAAAACGCAAGGACCGACGAGCCAGTCTACGGCAGCGCCTCCCGAAAGACGAATCCGGGTATCCTCCCCCAACTGGAAGATCATTAAGCCCAGTTGGGCCGGATACCCGGTCGCGAGCCGCACTTCGAGCAGGGGCGCGACGCAACTCACACCGCACCCCTCCACTACCCTGCGCGAGCGCAACCCCGACGCGGAGCCGCGCCCCGGGACGCGGGCGGACCACGACGACCTACGGCAGGTCCACGGCCCGTCCACGGCGCACGAAACTCCTACTTCAGCACGCAGGACCGCCACCGAGCCACATACCGCTCCAGCGACAACCGTCACACCCAGCACCCCGCCCCCGACCTCCGCGCCCCGCCGGAGAAGCGGCGGGGCGCGGAGGGACCGCACCAAGAGGACAGAACCAGGCAAGACAGAAGAGGGCCACCAGCGAGGGCACGCCCCCACACATCCTCAAGATCAGCGAGGGCATGCCCACACACCCTCAAGATCACTACCGAAGCGCAGCGCCCACGGACGTGCTCACCGATGCATTGAGGCAGCTCCATGAAGGCGGCCCCGGACAACAGCGCCACGGGCGTGCTCACCGATGCGTCCGGCGCAGGCCGGCGCAACGCCCGGCGCCTCGCCCCGCCCGCCGCTCCTTCACTCCGCCCTCAGAAGCTGGGGTTCCACCCGCCGGGGCGTCGAGAACGCGGCGATCGCCACGGCAGTCGCCACAGCGACCAGCGTGCCGAGCGTGAGCCAACCGAAAGCCACCCAGTCCGGCGTCCGAATCAGACCCCCGGTGTACTGCCACGTCATTGCACCCACGATGCCGAGCAACCAGGCCAGCGCCACCTGCGGCACCATCGAGGCCGCCGCCTCCCACGCCTGCACAGCGCGCAACTGCCCGGGCCGCATTCCCTGCGCGAGCATCCGCGCATTCACCCTGCGGCGCTGGACAGCGCGATCAAGCAGGGCCACCACCAACGCCATCAGCGCCACCAGACCGCCGAGCACAAAAGCGAATCTGATGTACGCCCCCAACATCGAGTTGATCTCCGCCTGAGCCGGATTCTCCCCAAACACAGAAGGCTGACTGTAAGGCGCAATCGCCACGAACTGAGACATGACCTCATCCATCGCCTCAAAGTCAGCGACCAATTCGACTGATCCGTAAGCAGAGTAAGCCAACTTCGAGTCAAGTGGCAGTACTGCGGAATGTCCCAAAAGGCCACCAGTTTGAGTCAACTTCCTTGAGGGACTCGGAACTTCAACAGGATGTCCAGAACTACTCACCAGGGAAATCGACTGTCTACGATCCTGCAATCTGTAACCTTCACCTCGGTCCAGGCCGCAGTCTGCAACCTGCTTCCCCGCGAGGTGATGCAACCCCGCACAGTCAGTGAACAGGACTCGGGCGCCTGTCCCTGCTTCCGAAGCGATCAGAGATCGTGCGAGTGTTCCCTCTATCTTCATAAGTCGACGCGCTTGAGGTTCTTCGATGAGCTCTCCGCGCGCCGAGAACTTGGCAGGCACACCTGCCTCAAGTTCACTGGTGGCTCGCGCGTCGCGAGAGTGGCCAATACCCACACCAATAGCGAAGACGAGAACCAGCACACCCGCAGCAAGTTTCCCTGAATTTTGAGCGTCGAACCCCGCACGGGCCGCCCCAAGGCGTCTGGTTAGGCTGCACGAACGCTTCCACCACCGACAAATCAGCTCCGTGAGTGTGCCCGCCGCAAGCAGTAGTCCCAGCCCCGTTAGCAGCACTGCACTGATCATCCACAGGCTTGTATCGAGTGGAGAACCATCCTCATTTCTGCCAGCGAAGAATCCCTGCCAGGCGAGGAACCATAGAGCCGCAGCGCCAACCGCTAGGGGGAAAACTCGCCATAGCGCCGTTGGCCTTGGCGGAGCAGATCTCCGATGCGCCCACGGTGAATGGATCGCCGCGGCGTTTGAACGAGATCCAACGAACCAGGAAATACCCGAGCAAACACCGATAACTACGGCGGCCGAGAATGGCCCGACAGAAGTAGTCTCGGGGTACCACTTGATCACCAATAGCCCACTGCCCGCGACATAATGATTCACAAGTGGGTAGACAGACAGGGCGAGAAGAGCGCCTAGAAAACCAACAACCACCTGCTCAACCGCAGTGATCCTTGCGGCTTGACGTGCCGACACTCCAATGAGCCGCAGCGCAGCAATTCCACGAAGTCGGGTACTGGCCGACAGCCTAGATGCCACCACAAGAAACGCGCCAACCGGTAGACCGAGGCAGGTAATGAAGAACAGCGAAAGCCCTTGAATCTGAGAGTCTTCAAGTTCTTGATTGACTGGAGCGTTACCCCCGAACCCCGCTACCGGCTCACCACCTGAGCCCAGTTCTTCCTTTGTCGCTCCTCGATAGACCACTAGCTCGTCCGGCGCGCGCAGGCCTTCTCCGCCCACGATGCCTACTACTTCACCCGGCGCGAATGCAGAAAGCGTTTCGCTACGAGCCGCCTCCTGCGCGAAACGCGGCGAGACAATCAGTTCACCCGGCTTAGGCCAAACGTCCAAACCCGGGGGCATACCAACAGAATGAGCAGCTTTACTTCCGTCCGACGCTAAGTCAATCCGGAACAGTTGTCTACGATCATAATCATGAACTTGAACCTCGCCCCAGACATGGGCATCTTGTCCTTCTTCCACCGAGATTACGCTGCGAGCTAGCCCTACTTCCTTGCGGTGCTCTACTACTGCGAAAGAAGCAAAGGAAAGAAGAACGCTGAGCGCAGCCAAAGCAACGCCGAGGACTGTGAGGAGAAGTGATGCGCTCCGCCTTGTTCCGCGAGGATTTAGGAGTCGAAAACCGATCCGTAGGGTCGCAGGCATTTACCCCTCACACTCCCACCAAGGCCAAGCGCCCATCAGCCATGTGCACCTGCCGGTCCGCCGCTGCAGCAATCCCTTGATCGTGAGTAACCATTACTAGTGCCGCGCCATGAATCTTCGTGATGGTGAGGAGCTGGGAAAGAACTTGCTCCGCATTCTCCTCATCCAGCGCACCAGTAGGCTCGTCTGCGAATACCACCGATGGTCGGTGCACCAATGCTCTGGCAACAGCAACTCTCTGGGCCTGGCCTCCAGAAACTTCTCCGGGAAACTTGTCTCGGAGCGAGGAAATCCCTAGCTCCTCCATTACCACTAGTGACTCGCTTCTAGCCTTCGCTCGTCTTTCACCCTGTAGCTCTCTCGGTAGAGAAACATTATCGAGTAGGCTTAGTTCAGAAATCAGCTCTCCCAACTGGAAAACAAAGCCCATGGAGTCGCGTCGCAAAGAGCTCAGCTCTTCATCTTCGGACGCGATAACGTCTACTCCTGCGACCCGAATCCTGCCGCCGTCCGGCCGAATAATTCCCGCAAGACACAGGAGCAACGTCGATTTTCCACATCCACTGCGGCCAGTGATTGCGACGGACTCCCCTGCGTCCACACGCAGGTCCACATCTCTCAGCACCGGATTTCCAGGACCGTAGTGGTGCGTCACACCACTTGCAGAGATCACGGACACAGCCCCCCCTAGCGTCCGTAATACTCTTCGCCGGTGCAGTTGTCAGGAACCAACGTTCCTCGGTCCCTGCAAAGCTTCACCCAAGCATCCTTGGTTCGCTGCGCTGCCCCGTCATACACAAGCTCGTTGTATGTCTTCGCTTTCCCCCGCGCCGCGCGATAGGTGCGCTTTCCGTAACCTTCCACTCGGACTTCCAACTTTGCCCCATTGTTTTTGTCAAAAGAGCGTAGCTTCCCCTTGAAGTTGAACGCTCCACGCGTCGACTTTCCGGGCGGCAGGAATCGATAACTCCCCTCCCATTCCACGCCCGTCGTCTCCATGTACTGCATCGCCTTGAATCGGGGGAGCGCCGCTCGCGTCTCGGAATCGCGTGCGGCCCCGAGGTCGGCGGTGGCGTAGGCGATTGTGGGGGCGGTGAGCACCGTGGTGGTGACCAGTACGGCGATGAGCAAGCGCTTCATCGGGCCTCGTCTCGGAGGTAGGCGGAGAGTGGGTACGCCGAGGTCCGCTGCGGGCGCACTTCAACGCCGCGCAGCACTGCGGGACTTCGCGTTGATCACTCTGGCAGCCTTCGCCGCACCAATAACGGCGAACCGGGACAGAACGGTCTGACCACCACGCTTTGGTGTACCGGTTTCGATGTCGCGTTGACTGCCTCGACCTGCAGAAACGTCACGCTTGGCGGACGGGCCGATGATCAGGGGCAGGACAGGCGGGAGGTGCGGAGAGTTCGTCTGGGCCGACGGCGGGCCAGTTCCGCCTCGTGTCTACGGCTCTGGGCGGACAGCGCACGGCACACCGGGCTCACTGCAACGGACCCGTCGTGCACTGAAGCTCGGCGGGGCCGGCTGTACACCGCGCGTGCCACGGCACTGCGCTCTCACCGCAGTGGCCCTGGTCTCGGCAGGCGCAGCCCTCGGGCACGCTGGGCAACCCAGCCGGCGCCGAGGACTACGGGATACCTCCACGGGGTGCACGAAGCGCACCGCGCCCGCCGAAACCGCTCATCGCACCGCGAACCGCGGCCCGCCCCTCACTGCGACCGCATTCCGCTACGGTCCGACGCTCCGCACTCACACCGCGCTCCCGCGGCAGGCCCGGCCACGGCGCTCCCCCACAGCTGGACGGACGTGGCGGACGTACGGGCGCGCACGGCCTGCAGGCGGGCGGCCGGTCCGCTCCCCACGGACAACCGCGCTCCGCGCTCAGCCCAGCGGGTCGGGGGCGGTTTCGACGCCGTACTCGGCGAGCTTCGCCCGGCCGCCGTCGGGGGCGGTGAGGACGAGGGGGCCCTGCTCGGTGAGCGCGATGGAGTGCTCCCAGTGGCTGGAGCACGAGTGGTCGTCGGTCACGACGGTCCAGTCGTCCTCCAGCACGTGCGTCTTGGCGGTGCCGAGGCTGACCATCGGTTCGATCGCCAGGCACATCCCCGGTACGAGCTTGGGGCCGCGTCCGCGGCGGCGCTCGACGTAGTTCAGCACGTGCGGGTCCATGTGCATCTGGCTGCCGATGCCGTGCCCGCCGTAGTCCTCGATGATCCCGTACTTGCCGCTCGCCGGACGGGGTTGGCGGCGGATGTAGCCCTCGACGGCCTTGGAGATGTCGACGAGCCGGTTGCCCTTGCGCATCGCGGCGAGCCCGGCCCACATGGACTCCTCGGTGACCCGGCTGAGTTCGAGCAGTTCCGGTGCGTGGCCCTCGCCGACGAAGACGGTGATGGCGGCGTCACCGTGCCAGCCGTCGATGATGGCGCCGGCGTCGATGGAGAGCACGTCGCCGGACTTCAGCACCGTCTCCCGGTCCGGGATTCCGTGCACGACGACGTCGTTGACCGAGGTGCAGATGTTGCCCGGGAACCCGCCGTAGCCGAGGAAGTTGGGCTTGGCCCCGTGGTCGGCGAGCACCTTCGCCGCGACCTCGTCGAGGTCCTTGGTGGTCGCGCCGGGTACGGCCGCCGCGGCGCACTCCTTGTGCATGGCTGCGACCACCAGCCCCGCCGCCCGCATCTTCGCGATCTGCTCGGGGGTCTTGATCTCCACCATCTCGGCTGACGCCTCCAGCTCAGACAACAACAACTGACCGCCCGTGCCGGACGTAACCCCCAACGATACGGCTCCCCGACCGACGGATGCGTACGGGCCCGCGAGACCCGCAGAGCCCACCGGTGCACCACTCCGCCCCGCTCAGCCCAAGGTCACCCGACGCCTCGCCGCGCCCCGTTCCCCAACGCCCCGCCCTACCCCGCACACCGCCTCCCGTACGACCACCGCACACCACCACCCGCCCCAGCCTCACACCGCCGCGCCCCACCGCCGTGCGCCCGCCCCTCACGCCCCCGCGCACACACCCCGCAACCCCGCCCCCACGCGCCCCGTCCGGCCGCCCGCGGCACCGTCGACACGAACGTGAGTGCGCACCTACGCTCAGTGGTCATGGACTTCGGTGTGGTGGGGACCCGGCTGGCCTCGAGTGTGGTGAGCCCGCTGGTGAAGCGGTTGTTCGTGCAGGAGGGAAGGGGAGCGGACCTCGTCAGGACGCCGGTGCGGATCAGCGGTCTGGTGTCGTTCCGCGGCGAGAAGCGGGTGGTCGGCGAGCGGGAGGTGCATCGGATCGCGGGTGAGCTGGTGCGTCGGGCCGTGAGCAGGGGGGAACGTCCGATCGGTGCCGACCAGGACCTGGCCGTGACCGACGCGCTCTGCCGTACGTTGCTCGGCCTCGGCGAGCTCACCATGGAGGACGCGCAGGCGGTCGACCTCGGCCACCGCGCCTTCGCGCTGCGCTTGCGGGAGGCGGTTCCGGACGCCGCCAGGGATCTGAGCCAGGACGCGACACACCTCTACGAGGCGCTGCTGGAGACCGCCTGCCTGCACATACTGCACTTCTTCACCCAGCGCTCCTCCTTCGTCCCGCGCCAGCAGGTGGAGCAGAGCCGCCGGCTGCGGGACGTCGTCGACCGGCTCGACCAGCTCGCCGACCGCATGCCCTCGTCGACCGTGGCGGACGCCCAGTTCGAGCGCCGGTACGCGGAGTTCGTCGACCGCAAGTACAACTCGCTCACCATCTACGGGCTCGATCTCCGTCAGAGCCGCGAATGGCCGCTGGACTCGGCGTACCTGAGTCTGCGGGTGGAGGCGTCGGCGGAGTTGCGGCACGAGCTGCCCGACGCCCGGCAGTACCAACAGGACGGCCGCGGCGACGGGTTGACGCTCCCGCACGCGGTCGGGGGTGCGCGCCAGGCCGCGGACCGCGCGCTCGCCGGCCACGAACGTGTGATGCTGCGCGGGCTCGCCGGTTCCGGGAAGACGACGCTGGTGCAGTGGCTCGCGGTGACCACCGCCCGCCAGGACGCCGACGCCGGTGTGCCGCATCTGCTCGGGCGGGTGCCGTTCGTGCTGCCGCTGCGCACTCTCACCCGGGGCGGCGCGGGGCTCCCGCTGCCGTCCCAGTTCCTCGCGGCGACCGGTTGCCCGCTGGCGGGCAGCCAGCCGGAGGGCTGGGTGGAGCGGGTGCTCTCCGCCGGGCGCGGTGTGCTGCTGATCGACGGCGTGGACGAGCAGCCCGCCGAGGAGCGCGAACGCACCCGGCGCTGGCTGCGCGACCAGCTCACCGCCTTCCCCCAGAACCAGTGGGTGGTCACCACGCGGGCCACCGCCGTACGGGACGGCTGGCTCGCGGAGGACCGGTTCAGCGAGCTGTCGCTCTCCCCCATGAGCCGCGCCGAGGTCACCGCGTTCGTCGGGCGCTGGCACACCGCCGCCGACGCGGACGACGACCTCGCTCCCGCGCTGCTGGAGACGCTGCGCACCAAACCGGACCTCGCCGGTCTCGCCTCCAACCCCCTGATGTGCGGCCTGATCTGCGCGCTCCACCGCGAGCGCCGGGGCTACCTCCCGCGCGGTCGCAAAGCGCTCTACGACGCCGCGCTCTCCACGCTCCTCTACCGCAGGGACGTCGAGCGCGAGGTGATGCCCGGTTCCTCCCTCGAGCTCGACGACGAGGCCCAGACCTCGCTGCTCCAGAAGCTGGCGTACTGGCTGATCCGCAACGGCCGCTCCGAGCTGGACAAGTCAGGTGCGGTCCGTCTGATCGCCCGCGCGCTGCCCACCATGCCGTACGTGGCCCAACAGGCCGACGCCCAGGAGGTGTTCGACCATCTGCTGCTCAGGTCCGGGCTGCTGCGCGAGCCGTCTCCCGGCGCCGTCGACTTCGTCCACCGCACCTTCCAGGACTATCTGGGCGCCCGGGCCGCCGTGGAGGAGGGCGATCTCGGTGTGCTCGCCCAGCACGCCCACCTCGACCAGTGGGCCGATGTGCTGCGGATGGCGGTCGCCCACGCCAGACCGGACGAACGCGCTGCTCTGCTGCGGCAGTTGATCGAGCGCGGGGACAGCGAGCCCATCCACCGGACGCGGCTGCACCTGCTGGCGACCGCCTGCCTGGAGCACGCACCGAAGCTCGACCCGCAGGTGCGGGCGGAGGTGGAGGCGCGTACGGGCGCGCTGGTGCCTCCGCGCAGCTACGCGGAGGCCAAGGAGCTCGCCGCGGCGGGCCCGGTGATCCTGGATCTGCTGCCCGGTCCCGAGAGGCTGCAGGACGACGAGTCCTCGGCCGTCGTGCACACCGCCTGCCAGCGCGGCGGCGATGCGCCGCTGCCCTTGCTGCTGCGTTTCCTGGAGCGTCCGAGCAACGTGGTCGCCTACCAACTCGCCGGCCACTGGGACCGGTTCGACACCGCCACCTACGCACACGAGATTCTGCGCCCGCTGCTCGAACGTGTACCCGCCACCCTGGTCACCGTCCGCTCGGCGCCCGAGCTGGAGCAGATCCTCCGTCTGCCCGTGACCCATCTGCGGTTGTCCGGCGACTTCACCTCCGACCAGCTCGCGGAGGCGGTGGCCGGCAACCGGCTGGCCGAGTTCGAGCTCGTCAACAACAACCTGATCGAGAACCTGGACGAGCTCCGCGGCTGCACGTCGCTCACCCGGCTCAGAGTCTCCGGCTGCCTGAGCCTGAGAGACCTCTCCGACATCGGCGACCTGCCGCTGCGTTCACTGCATCTCAATCTGCTGCCGAAGCTGCGCGACTTCGGGCCGCTCCAGGACATGGACCGGCTGAGCAGGCTGGTCTTCGGCAGCATGTCGCAGTGCGACGACGCGGCGGCCGTGCTCCCGTTCGGGCTGCCGCTGACCGAGCTCGGGCTCTCCTCCTGGACGGTGCGGCTGCGCGGCATCGAGCGCTGCCCGCAGCTGACCAGGCTCCATGTCGCCCAGCGCGAGCGTCCGCTCCAACTCGCCGACTGGAACGCGCTGCACGCCCTCCCCGAGCTCCGCACGCTCCATCTGGAGTCGGTTGCGCTGCCCACGGCGGAGACGGATCCGGTGCCGCTGGCCGGCGTCACCTACCCGTGCGTGCGCGGCGGCGGCCCGACCGAGTGGGTGCGCCGTCTGGTCCAGCTCTTCCCGGCGATGCAGGCACTGCAGATACACGACGCCACCGAGCTGGACGTGACGGCCCTGGCCGCCGCCCCGGAGCTGCGCACGCTCTTCCTCAGCCGCGTCGAGAACCTCACCGGCCTGGAGGGGCTGCCGCCCGCGGTCGAGGTCGTGCGCCGGCCCCGACCGCGCGTCTGACGCACTGAACGCCGGTGGCCGCGACCCCGGATCGGGGTTCGCGGCCACCGGTGTTCAGTGCTGCCGAAAGCTGCTTCGACTACGCGGCCTCGGCCCGGCCGAGCGCGTTCAGCGCCCGGGAGGTGACGTCGGACACCGCGCCGAGCGCGGAGAGCGTGGTCACCAGGCCCTGGGAGCGGTAGTAGTCGATGATCGGCTCGGTCTCGCTGTGGTAGACCTCGAGGCGCTTGCGCACGGTGTCCTCGTGGTCGTCCTCGCGCTGGTACAGCTCACCACCGCACGTGTCGCACACGCCCTGCTCCTTGGAGGGGCTGTACTCGACGTGGAAGATGTGGCTGCTGTCCTGACGGCACATGCGCCGCCCGGCGATCCGCTTGACGATCTCCTCCTCGGGGACCTCCAGGTCCAGCACCGCGTCGAGCTTCAGCTCCGCGTCGCGGAGGATCCCGTCGAGCGCTTCGGCCTGTGCGAGGTTGCGGGGGAATCCGTCGAGCAGAAACCCGTCCTCGGCGTCCGCCTGGTCCATCCGGTCTTTGGCCATCCCGATGGTGACCTCGTCCGGCACCAGCTTGCCCTCGCGCATGAACTGCTGGGCCTTGAGCCCGAGTTCGGTGCCCTGGCTGATGTTGGCGCGGAAGAGGTCGCCGGTGGAGATGTGCGGAACAGACAGAGTCTGGGCGAGGAGCGCAGCCTGCGTGCCCTTGCCCGCTCCAGGCGGTCCGACGAGGACGATACGCATTAGCGGAGGAACCCTTCGTAGTTGCGCTGCTGGAGCTGGCTCTCGATCTGCCGAACAGTTTCGAGTCCAACACCCACGATGATCAGGATGCTTGTCCCGCCGAACGGGAACTCACCCTGCGCATTGAATGCGATCAGCGCGACGGTGGGCACCAGGGCGATCAGACCAAGGTAGATGGCGCCGGGCCACGTGATGCGGTTCAGCACGTAACCCAGGTACTCCGCCGTTGGGCGTCCGGCCCGGATACCGGGAATGAACCCACCATACTTCTTCATGTTGTCGGCAACTTCTTCGGGGTTGAAGGAGATGGCGACGTAGAAGAATGCGAAGAAGACGATGAGCAAGAAGTACGTCAGGACGTAAAGCGGGGCATCCTGCCGCTCCAGGTTCTGCCGGACCCAGTCCGCCCAGCCCGCGTCCGAGTTGCTGAACTGGACGACGAGCGCCGGGATGTAGAGCAGGGACGAGGCGAAGATGACAGGAATCACACCTGCCTGGTTCACCTTCAGCGGAATGTAGGTCGACGTCCCACCATACGAACGCCGCCCGATCATCCGCTTCGCGTACTGCACCGGAATTCGGCGCTGAGCCTGCTCGACGAAGACAACCAGACCGACCATTCCGAGACCGCAGAGGATCACGGTCCCGAACTCGATCCAACCGCCCGCCAGGTCGCCCTGCTGCTTGATCGCCCACAGTGCGCCCGGGAAACCCGAGGCGATGGAGACGAACATCAGCATCGACATGCCGTTGCCGATACCGCGGTCGGTGATGAGCTCTCCGAGCCACATGATCAGCGCGGTGCCCGCGGTCATCACGACCACCATCGAGATGGTGACGAACATCGAGCCGTCCGGCACGACTTCGTTGGCGACGCTGCATCCCTGGAAGAGGGTGCCGCTGCGGGCCGCCGCGACCAGACCGGTCGCCTGGAGCACCGCGAGCGCGATGGTCAGATAACGCGTGTACTGGGTGATCTTGGCCTGGCCGGCCTGACCCTCCTTCTTCAGCGCCTCGAGTCGCGGGATCACCACGACGAGCAGCTGAAGGATGATGCTTGCCGTGATGTACGGCATGATCCCGAGCGCGAAGATGGTGATCTGCATCAGTGCGCCACCACTGAACATGTTCACCAGGTCGAACAGACCCGACTGCCCGCTGCCCGCCTCGTCCTTGCAAACCTGGACTTGCTCATAGCTGACACCCGGCGTCGGGATCTGGGATCCCAGCCGGAAGAGCACGATGATGCTCAGCGTGAACAGCAGCTTCTTGCGCAGGTCGGGCGTCTTGAACGCCCGGGTGAACGCGCTGAGCACGGTACCTCCTGCGGCCTCCGCGTCCTACGCGAGAGGTGACGGTCTTGAGAAACGATGGATATGACGGAAAAGCAACTCTTCGTGCCCACAGCGATGGTCACGGCCGCGGGCAGTGTCCGCCACCTTACCCGCGAGAGGGCCGCCCGTGGAATGACCAACGGGGATGCCCCTGTTGAGGGCATCCCCGGAAGGCCATCACGGCGTCACTCTCAGACGAGCTCGGTGACGCTGCCGCCGGCTGCGGCGATCTTCTCCTTGGCGGAGCCGGAGACGGCGTCAACCGTCACCGTCAGCGCCACGGAGATCTCGCCGGAGCCGAGCACCTTGACGAGACTGTTCTTGCGAACCGCGCCCTTGGCGACCAGATCGGCCACCGTGACCTCGCCGCCCTCGGGGTAGAGGGAGGCCAGACGGTCCAGGTTGACAACCTGGTACTCGGTCTTGAACGGGTTCTTGAAGCCCTTGAGCTTGGGCAGCCGCATGTGCAGCGGCATCTGCCCACCCTCGAAGCGCTCCGGTACCTGGTAACGGGCCTTGGTGCCCTTGGTGCCACGACCGGCCGTCTTGCCCTTGGACGCCTCACCACGACCCACGCGGGTCTTGGCGGTCTTGGCGCCCGGAGCCGGACGGAGGTTGTGGATCTTGAGCGGCTTGTCTCCAGCCATCTCAGGAAACCTCCTCGACCGTGATGAGGTGCCGCACGGCGTGGACCATGCCACGGAACTCCGGACGGTCCTCCTTCACGACCACGTCGTTGACGCGCTTGAGACCGAGGGTCCGCAGCGTCTCACGGTGGTTCTGCTTCGTACCGATCACAGAACGGGTCTGGGTGATCTTGAGCTGCGCCATTACGCACTCACCCCAGCCCGCGCCCGCAGCAGAGCGGCGGGAGCAACGTCCTCGAGCGGCAGACCACGGCGGGCCGCGATCTCCTCGGGGCGCTGAAGGCCCTTCAGAGCGGCCACCGTGCCGTGCACGATGTTGATCGGGTTGGACGAGCCGAGCGACTTGCTCAGCACGTCGTGGATGCCCGCGCACTCCAGCACGGCACGCACCGGGCCACCGGCGATCACACCGGTACCGGGGGAAGCCGGCTTGAGCAGCACGACACCGGCTGCGTCCTCACCCTGGATGGGGTGCGGAATGGTGCCCTGGATGCGGGGAACCTTGAAGAAGTTCTTCTTGGCCTCCTCGACACCCTTGGCGATGGCGGAGGGAACTTCCTTCGCCTTGCCGTATCCGACACCCACGGTGCCATCGCCATCGCCCACCACGACCAGCGCGGTGAAGCTGAAGCGACGACCACCCTTCACTACCTTGGCGACACGGTTGATCGCGACGACGCGCTCAACGTACGCGGTCTTCTCGGCAGCTGCGCCGCCGTCCCGGCCCTTACGGTCCCGCCGCTCGCCGCCACCGGCGCCGCCACCGCGGCGCTGGGGTCCAGCCATTGGAAATACCTCTCTCGTCTGTCCGCTAGCTACGGAACCGGCTCAGAACTTGAGCCCGGCCTCGCGGGCGGCGTCCGCCAGAGCGGCGATGCGCCCGGCGTACCTGTTTCCACCGCGGTCGAAAACAACGGTCTCCACGCCCGCAGCCTTGGCACGCTCGGCCACCAGCTCGCCGACCTTCTGCGCCAGGGCGCTCTTGTCGCCCTCCGCGCCGCGGATGGAGCTGTCCATCGACGAGGCGGAGGCCACGGTGTGGCCCGCGATGTCGTCGATGACCTGCGCCACCATGTGCCGGTTGGAACGCGTCACGACCAGCCGCGGACGCTCGGGCGTGCCCGAGATCTTCTTGCGGATCCGGATGTGACGGCGCTTGGCAGCAGCGCGCTTGTACGCGTCGCCCTTGGCGATCTTCACGCCGTATGCCATGGCTTACTTACCAGCCTTTCCGACCTTGCGGCGGATGACTTCGCCCTCGTACTTGACGCCCTTGGCCTTGTACGGGTCGGGCTTCCGCAGCTTGCGGATGTTCGCGGCGACTTCGCCGACCTTCTGCTTGTCGATGCCCTCGACCGAGAAACGGGTCGGCGACTCGACCTTGAAGGAGATGCCCTCGGGCGCCTCCACCAGGATCGGGTGGCTGTAGCCCAGAGCGAACTCCAGGTTGGATCCCTTGGCCTGGACGCGGTAACCGACACCGCTGATTTCGAGCTTCTTGCCGTAGCCCTGGGTCACGCCAGTGATCATGTTCGCCACCAGCGTGCGGGACAGGCCGTGCAGAGCCTTGTTCCTGCTCTCGTCGTTCGGGCGGGAGACGGCGATGGAGCCGTCCTCACCCTTGGCGACCTCGATGGGCGCCGCGACGGTGTGCGAGAGGGACCCCTTGGGACCCTTCACCGCGACCGTACGGCCCTCGATGGTGACGTCCACACCGGCGGGAACCTGAATGGGGAGCTTGCCGATTCGCGACATGGCTTTTCCTCCGTTCCCTTCCGTTACCAGACGTAGGCGAGGACTTCCCCGCCCACGCCCTTCTTCTGTGCCTGCTGGCCGGTCAGCAGCCCGTGCGACGTGGAGATGATCGCCACGCCGAGGCCGCCCAGAACGCGGGGCAGGTTGGTGGACTTTGCGTATACACGCAGACCCGGCTTCGAGATGCGCTTGATGCCGGCGATGGAACGCTCGCGGTTGGGGCCGAACTTCAGCTCCAGGACGAGGCTCTTGCCGACCTCGGCGTCCTCGACCTTCCAACCGGTGATGTAACCCTCCTGCTGGAGGATCTCCGCGATGTGCGCCTTGATCTTGCTGTGCGGCATCGCGACGTCGTCGTGGTACGCCGAGTTCGCGTTTCGCAGACGCGTCAGCATGTCTGCGATCGGATCGGTCATGGTCATGTGATGGCCTTCGGCCTCTCTCGCCGGGGTTTCCTGTATGCGCCATCCCTCTCCCCGCTCAGGGGCGGGACGGGTGCGGCACGGGGACCTACGGCGTAGTAAGCGACTTTTGGCGGGCATGCGCCCGCGGCTGTCACGGGCGACGAGGCGCCCAACCCCCCAAGGCTAAGCCATGCGGGGAGGGCTCCCGTCGCCCAGATTGCTTACCGAGAGCCCTGGTTCTCCGAACCGCCGCCCGTCAGGCGTCCGTTGAGGACGCCGGCCGGGCGACGGAAACGGCAGTTACCAGGAGCTCTTGGTCACGCCCGGCAGCTCGCCGCGGTGGGCCATCTCACGAAGGCACACGCGGCACAGGCCGAACTTGCGGTAGACGGAGTGCGGACGGCCGCAGCGCTGGCAGCGGGTGTAACCGCGGACACCGAACTTGGGCTTGCGGGCAGCCTTGGCGATCAGGGCCTTCTTCGCCATGTCAGTTCTCCTTGAACGGGAAGCCGAGGTGACGCAGCAGGGCGCGGCCCTCTTCGTCGTTGGTCGCCGTGGTCACCACGGTGATGTCCATGCCCCGGACCCGGTCGATCTTGTCCTGGTCGATCTCGTGGAACATGACCTGCTCGGTGAGACCGAAGGTGTAGTTGCCCCGACCGTCGAACTGCTTCGGCGAAAGACCGCGGAAGTCGCGGATACGCGGCAGTGCGAGGGAGAGCAGCCTGTCCAGGAACTCCCACATCCGGTCACCGCGGAGGGTGACGTGGGCGCCGATCGGCTGGCCCTCACGCAGCTTGAACTGCGCGATGGACTTGCGGGCCTTGGTCACGGCGGGCTTCTGGCCGGTGATCGTGGTGAGGTCGCGGATGGCGCCCTCGATCAGCTTGGAGTCGCGGGCGGCGTCGCCCACACCCATGTTGACCACGATCTTGGTCAGACCGGGAATCTGCATGACGTTCTCGTAGGAGAACTCCTCACGCATCTTGCCCTGGATGTCCTCGCGGTACCGCAGCTTGAGGCGCGGTGAAGTGGTGGCAGTCATCAGATGTCCTCACCGGTCCGCTTGGCAACGCGGATCTTGTTGCCGTCCTCGTCGAAGCGGTAACCGACGCGGGTGACAACCTTGTTGCCGTCCTTCTCCACGACGAGCTGAACGTTGCTCACGTGAATCGGGGCCTCGGTCGTCACAATGCCGCCGGTCTTCGAACCACGAGCGGTCTGGCCGGCCTTGGTGTGCTTCTTGACCCGGTTGACACCCTCGACCAGGACGCGGTCCTCGCGCGGGAAGGCCTGAACGACCTTGCCCTGCTTGCCACGGTCCTTGCCGGTGATGACCTGAACCAGGTCGCCCTTCTTGATCTTCATGCTCACAGCACCTCCGGCGCGAGCGAGATGATCTTCATGAACTTCTTCTCGCGCAGCTCACGGCCCACGGGGCCGAAGATACGGGTGCCGCGGGGGTCGCCGTCGTTCTTCAGAATGACGGCGGCGTTCTCGTCGAAGCGGATGTACGAACCGTCGGCACGGCGGCGCTCCTTGACGGTGCGCACGATGACGGCCTTGATGACGTCACCCTTCTTCACGTTGCCACCGGGGATCGCATCCTTGACGGTGGCCACGATGACGTCACCGACGCCCGCGTAGCGGCGACCCGAACCACCGAGAACACGAATGCAAAGGATCTCCTTCGCGCCCGTGTTGTCGGCGACACGCAGTCGCGACTCCTGCTGGATCACGTCTCTCTCCTGATCGTCTGCCGGTTCCCGGCAGGGGCCTCACCGCGTACGGTGCGCGCCCCTGCCGAGCCTGGCGGAACTGGCCCTGAGAAACTCAGGGAGGTTACTTGGCCTTCTCGAGGATCTCGACGATGCGCCAGCGCTTGGTGGCGGAAAGCGGCCGGGTCTCCATCAGGAGAACGCGGTCACCCACCCCAGCGGCATTCTGCTCGTCGTGCGCCTTGAGCTTGTTGGTACGGCGGATGACCTTGCCGTACAGGGCGTGCTTGACGCGGTCCTCGACGGCGACGACGACGGTCTTGTCCATCTTGTCGCTGACGACCAGACCCTCGCGGGTCTTGCGGAATCCGCGCTGCTCGTTCGTTTCAGTCACATTCGTCTCGCTCATCAGGCGCTCTCCACCGTCTCGATGCCGAGCTCGCGCTCACGCATCAGGGTGTAGATCCGGGCGATGTCCTTGCGGACGGCCTTGAGCCGGCCGTTGTTCTCCAGCTGTCCGGTCGCCGCCTGGAAACGGAGCTTGAAGAGCTCCTCCTTGGCCTCGCGCAGCTTGACGACGAGCTCCTCGTCGTTCAGCTCACGCAGCTCGTTGGCCTTGGTACCGGTCGCCATCACGACTCACCTGCCTCGCGCCGCACGATCCGGCACTTCATCGGAAGCTTGTGAGCAGCGCGGGTGAGCGCCTCACGAGCAATCTTCTCGTTCGGGTAGGACAGCTCGAACATCACCCGACCGGGCTTGACGTTCGCGATCCACCACTCCGGAGAACCCTTGCCGGAACCCATGCGGGTCTCGGCCGGCTTCTTCGTCAGCGGACGGTCCGGGTAGATGTTGATCCAGACCTTGCCGCCACGCTTGATGTGACGGGTCATGGCGATACGAGCTGCCTCGATCTGCCGGTTCGTCACATACGCGGCGGATACGGCCTGAATGCCGTACTCACCGAAAGCAACTTCGGTACCGCCCTTGGCCATACCGTTGCGCTTGGGGTGGTGCTGCTTGCGGTGCTTGACCCTGCGCGGGATCAGCATGACGGTCAGGCCTCCGTTCCGCCGGTAGAAGGAGCGGCCTCGGCAGCCGGAGCAGCCGGGGCGTCGGCCTTGGCCGCCGCCTCGGGCTGTGCCTGCTGCTGCGGCTTGCGGCCACCACCGCGACGGTCGCCGCCACCACGACGCGGGCGGTCGTTGCCGCCGCCGCGCGAGGGACGGTTGCCGGCACGGGCAGCCGCGTTCTCGGCACGGACCTCGGCGATGTTCTTGACGTCGCCCTTGTAGATCCACACCTTGACGCCGATGCGGCCGAAGGTGGTCTTGGCCTCGAAGAACCCGTAGTCGACGTTCGCGCGAAGGGTGTGCAGCGGCACCCGGCCCTCGCGGTAGAACTCCGAGCGGGACATCTCGGCGCCGCCGAGACGGCCACCACACTGGATCTTGATGCCCTTGGCGCCGGCCTTCATCGTCGACTGCATGCTCTTGCGCATGGCACGACGGAAGGAGACGCGGGAGGACAGCTGCTCGGCGACGGCCTGGGCCACCAGCTGAGCGTCCGTCTCCGGGTTCTTCACCTCGAGGATGTTGAACTGGATCTGCTTGCCCGTCAGCTTCTCGAGCTTGCCGCGGATCCGCTCGGCCTCGGCACCACGACGGCCGATCACGATGCCCGGACGGGCGGTGTGAACGTCGACGCGAACCCGGTCACGGGTGCGCTCGATCTCGACCTTGGAGATGCCGGCCCGCTCCATGCCCTGCGTGAGCAGGCGGCGGATCTCGACGTCCTCCTTGACGTAGTCCTTGTACAGCTTGTCGGCGTACCACCGGGACTTGAAGTCCGTGGTGATGCCGAGCCGGAACCCGTGCGGGTTAACCTTCTGGCCCATTACCGGGTTCCTTCCTTGCTGCTGACGACCACCGTGATGTGGCTGGTCCGCTTACGGATCCGGTAGGCGCGACCCTGCGCACGCGGACGGAACCGCTTGAGGGTCGGGCCCTCGTCGACGTACGCCTCGGAGATGACGAGGCTGTCGGCGTCGGTGTGGTCGTAGTTGTGCGCGGCGTTGGCGATGGCGCTGTCGAGCACCTTGCCCACCGGCACGCTCGCGGCCTGCGGAGCGAAACGCAGGACCGCCTGAGCCTCCGTGGCACTCATGCCACGGACAAGGTCCACCACCCGGCGGGCCTTCATGGGCGTGACACGCACGTAGCGCGCCTGGGCCCTGGCTTCCATGGTTGTCCCTTCGATGTCAGTCATAAGTCTTCGCACTCCGCCGATCAGCGACGACGCGACTTGCGGTCGTCCTTCACGTGGCCGCGGAAGGTGCGGGTCGGCGCGAACTCGCCGAGCTTGTGGCCGACCATCGACTCGGTGACGAACACCGGGACGTGCTTGCGGCCGTCGTGCACCGCGATCGTGTGGCCGAGCATGGCCGGGACGATCATGGAGCGGCGGGACCAGGTCTTGATGACGTTCTTGGTGCCGGCTTCGTTCTGTACGTCCACCTTCTTGCTCAGGTGGTCGTCGACGAAGGGCCCCTTCTTGAGACTGCGCGGCATCTAAACCCGCTCCTAGCGCTTCTTGTTCGTCTTGCGGCGGCGGACGATGTACTTGTTGCTCGCCTTCTTCGGCGCGCGAGTACGTCCTTCCTTCTTGCCCCACGGCGACACCGGGTGGCGACCACCGGAGGTACGACCCTCACCACCACCGTGCGGGTGGTCGATCGGGTTCATGACCACACCGCGGACGGTCGGGCGAACGCCCTTCCAGCGCATACGGCCGGCCTTGCCCCAGTTGATGTTCGACTGCTCGGCGTTGCCGACCTCGCCGACAGTGGCGCGGCAGCGAACGTCCACCAGCCGGATCTCACCGGACGGCATGCGCAGGTGGGCCATGCGGCCCTCCCTCGCGAGCAGCTGCACGGAGGCACCGGCGGAGCGGGCGAACTTGGCGCCGCCGCCCGGCCGCAGCTCGATGGCGTGCAGCACGGTACCCACCGGGATGTTGCGCAGCGGCAGGTTGTTGCCCGGCTTGATGTCGGCGTTCGGGCCGTTCTCGATGCGGTCGCCCTGCTTCAGGTGCGCCGGCGCGAGGATGTAGCGCTTCTCGCCGTCCGCGTAGTGCAGCAGCGCGATGCGCGCGGTGCGGTTGGGGTCGTACTCGATGTGCGCGACCTTGGCCGGCACGCCGTCCTTGTCGTGACGACGGAAGTCGATCACTCGGTAGGCGCGCTTGTGGCCACCGCCCTGGTGGCGAACGGTCACACGACCGGCGTTGTTACGGCCGCCCTTGCTGTGCAGCGGGCGGACCAGCGACTTCTCCGGCGTGGACCGCGTGATCTCGACGAAGTCGGCGACGCTGGAGCCACGACGGCCCGGGGTCGTCGGCTTGTACTTGCGGATACCCATTTCTCAGTCCTCGTCCGATATCGGACGGATCGACTCCGTTAGGAGACCGGTCCGCCGAAGATGTCGATACGGTCGCCCTCGGCGAGGGTCACGATGGCGCGCTTGGTGTCTGCGCGCTTTCCGTAACCGGTCCTGGTGCGCTTGCGCTTGCCCTGGCGGTTGATCGTGTTGACTCCGATGACCTTGACCGAGAACACAGACTCGACGGCCTGCTTGATCTGGGTCTTGTTGGCCCGGGGGTCCACGATGAACGTGTACTTGCCCTCGTCCAGCAGTGCGTAGCTCTTCTCCGAGACCACGGGCTTGAACAGAATGTCCCGCGGGTCGCTGAAGGTCTTGCTGGTGACGGTTGCCTCGCTCATCAGGCTTCGCTCCCTTCGAGCTCAGCCCCGGCAGCGGTACGGCTGGCCACGAAGGCGTCGAAGGCGGCCTTCGTGAAGACCACGTCGTCGGAGACGAGCACGTCGTACGTGTTCAGCTGGCCCGGCTCCAGGACGTGTACCTGGGGCAGGTTGCGGGCGGAGAGCCACGAGACCTCGTCGGACCGGTCGGCGACCAGGAGCACGTTCTTGCGCTCGCTGACCTTGCCGAGCAGGGTCTTCGCGGCCTTGGTGGAGATCTCGCCCTCGACCACGCCGGTGACGACGTGGATGCGGTTGTGGCGGGCCCGGTCCGAGAGGGCACCGCGCAGGGCGGCGGCCTTCATCTTCTTCGGGGTCCGCTGCGAGTAGTCACGCGGCACGGGGCCGTGGACCACGCCACCGCCGGCGAACTGCGGCGCGCGGGTCGAACCCTGACGGGCACGGCCGGTGCCCTTCTGGCGGTACGGCTTGCGGCCACCGCCGCGCACCTCGCCACGCGTCTTGGTCTTGTGCGTGCCCTGGCGGGCAGCGGCCAGCTGCGCGACAACGACCTGGTGGATCAGCGGAACGCTGGTCCTGGCATCGAAGAGCTCGGCGGGGAGCTCGACGGTGCCGGTCTTGTCGCCTGCCGGCGAAAGAATGTCAACGGTGCTCATCTTTACCTCAGGCCCCCTTGGCCGCGGTACGGACCAGGACGAGGCCGCCGTTCGGACCAGGAACCGCGCCCTTGATGAGCAGCAGGCCCTTCTCCGCGTCAACGGCATGAACGGTCAGGTTCTGGGTGGTGACCCGCTCGTT
Organism: Streptomyces sp. XM4193; assembly: GCF_023072595.1. Classification (GTDB taxonomy): domain Bacteria; phylum Actinomycetota; class Actinomycetes; order Streptomycetales; family Streptomycetaceae; genus Streptomyces. The sequence goes on along the minus strand of NZ_JALLGK010000001.1, from coordinate 1,273,002 downwards.
GCCCGCGCGACCGGCCATGCGCATGCCCTTGAAGACACGGCCCGGGGTAGCGCAGCCACCGATGGCGCCCGGCTTGCGGTGCACGCGGTGGGCACCGTGGGACGCCTTGCCACCGCGGAAGCCGTGACGCTTCATCACACCGGCGGTGCCCTTGCCCTTGGACTTGCCGGTCACGTCGACCTTGATGCCCGACTCGAACACCTCAGCCGTGAGCTCCTGGCCCAGGGTGAATTCGGCGGAGTCGGCGGTACGGATCTCGACGAGGTGGCGCCGGGGGGTGACGTCCGCCTTGGCGAAGTGGCCCTTGAGGGGCTTGTTCACCTTGCGCGGGTCGATCTCGCCGAAGGCGATCTGGACGGCCTCGTAGCCGTCCCTTTCTGCACTGCGCACCTGGGTCACGACGCAGGGACCGGCCTTGACCACGGTGACCGGGACGACACGGTTGTTCTCGTCCCAGACCTGGGTCATGCCGAGCTTCTCGCCCAGGAGGCCCTTGATGTTCTTAACCATCTCTCGACACCCCTCAGAGCTTGATCTCGATGTCGACGCCGGCCGGAAGGTCCAGACGCATCAGCGAGTCAACGGTCTTGGGAGTCGGGTCGAGGATGTCGATCAGGCGCTTGTGGGTGCGCATCTCGAAGTGCTCGCGCGAGTCCTTGTACTTGTGCGGCGACTTGATGACGCAGTACACGTTCTTCTCTGTGGGCAGCGGCACCGGGCCTGCGACCGACGCACCAGTGCGGGTCACCGTCTCGACGATCTTCTTCGCCGAGTTGTCGATGACCTCGTGGTCGTAGGCCTTGAGCCGGATGCGGATCTTCTGTCCCGCCATGGCTACTTCGTAGTCCTGTCTCTCGTAAAAGCTCTGGTACCCGGTGAAACTCCACCCCCGTCCGACCCACGCGGTCGGGCGTGTCGCAACCCTTCCCGTACTTCACCGCATGACTCCATGCCGAGAAATCCCTTGAGAAGGGGAGGAGTTGGGGGGAGGCAAAACCCACCGGATGCCTGGTTGGAAGCCCCTCCCGCACTTCCCGAAAGATTCCCGTACTTCCGCCCCTGAGCAGGGACGACGAGTACGCGGGACTCGCTTCCGGTCCTCCCGGCGGGAGGCGCACGGCATCGGCACTCAACCGAGCAACCTGGCTAGTGTGCCATAGCGGGCACTGGGAGGGCCAATCGGCCCAGTCCCCTCCCCGCGACGCCTTCACACCGTGACAGGCATCACACTTCAAATACCTTGCACTCACGCCGAGTTGAGCTGCCACTCCCGGGCTCCGGCGAGGGTGGCCGCGTACACCGTGCGAGCGATACGCGCGCCCCAGCGGCTGCGCGGCCCGGCGAACGGCTCGACCGCCCCGCCGGCAGCCGGTGCACGCGCGACCACGCACACCGCGTCCGACGGTGTCCCCGAGCAGTCCGCACCGGCGTCCAGCAGCGCCTGCACCTTGGCCTCGGTCGCGGTCGCGACGGCGTTCACCAGAGCCGCATCACTCAAAGGAGCGACGACCGCGATCACGGTGTTGACGGTCCCCACCGACGGCGGCCCCGGCTGCGCCGGAAGCCCCGACGGGCGCTCCGCGGCCCAGCCCCGCACCCCGAGCCCCGTGGTCACCACCGTGCGTACGCCCGCTTCCTCGCAATCCGTGAACCGGGCCACCCGCGCCGCGGTCATCAGGCCCACGCCGGCGCCCTCCAGCCCTGCGGCGAGAGCGAGTTCGGCAAGGTGTGCGGCGGGGTCGGTACGGCGGTAGCCGGGCGGCACCTGCGCGTTGAGCACCCAGCCCCGCTCCCCCAGGCCGCCGCCCAGCACGGCGGAGGAGCACGCCCGCTGCCCGGGTCCCAACCGCCACACCAACTGCGGAAGGCTCGTCCCACCCTCCTCCCGCACCGTCAACTCCGGTGCGCAGGGGGCGACTTCGGGGAACACGTCCATCCGCACTCCGGTATCTCGGTGCAACCGGCCTCTCGGCCCGGACCCGCGAAAGGGCCCGTACGACCGAGGTCGCACGGGCCCTTCCCGTGGTACTGGTACTGCGAGCCCTTACGGGCCGGGGGTCACTTGTTGATCTTGGTGACCTGGCCGGCGCCGACGGTCCGGCCACCCTCACGGATGGCGAACTTGAGGCCCTCCTCCATGGCGACCGGCTGGATCAGCTGGACGGACATGGTGGTGTTGTCGCCCGGCATGACCATCTCGGTGCCCTCGGGGAGGGTCACGACGCCGGTCACGTCGGTGGTACGGAAGTAGAACTGCGGGCGGTAGTTGTTGAAGAAGGGGGTGTGACGGCCACCCTCGTCCTTCGACAGGATGTACGCCTGCGCCTCGAACTCCGTGTGCGGGGTGACGGTGCCCGGCTTGATGATGACCTGGCCGCGCTCGACGTCCTCGCGCTTGATGCCGCGGAGGAGCAGACCGACGTTCTCACCGGCCTGGCCCTCGTCCAGCAGCTTCCGGAACATCTCGATGCCGGTCACCGTGGTGGTGGTCTTCTCGGCCTTGATGCCGATGATGTCGACAGTCTCGTTGACCTTGAGGATGCCACGCTCGATACGGCCGGTGACGACCGTACCGCGACCGGTGATCGTGAAGACGTCCTCGATCGGCATGAGGAACGGCTTGTCGACCTCGCGCTCCGGCTGCGGGATGGCCTCGTCCACGGCCTTCATCAGGTCGAGAACGCTCTGGCCCCACTCGCCGTCGCCCTCGAGGGCCTTCAGCGCCGAGACCTTGACGACCGGCAGGTCGTCGCCCGGGAACTCGTACTCGGTGAGGAGCTCACGGACCTCGAGCTCGACGAGCTCCATGATCTCCTCGTCGTCCACCATGTCGGCCTTGTTCAGGGCGACAACGATGTACGGAACGCCGACCTGGCGGGCCAGGAGCACGTGCTCCTTGGTCTGCGGCATCGGGCCGTCGGTGGCGGCGACCACGAGGATGGCGCCGTCCATCTGAGCGGCACCGGTGATCATGTTCTTGATGTAGTCCGCGTGACCCGGGCAGTCGACGTGGGCGTAGTGACGGCTCTCCGTCTGGTACTCGACGTGCGCGATGGAGATGGTGATACCGCGCTGGCGCTCCTCGGGCGCCTTGTCGATGTTCTCGAAGGCCGAGGCCTCGTTGAGGTCGGGGTAGGCGTCGTGCAGCACCTTGGTAATGGCCGCCGTGAGGGTGGTCTTACCGTGGTCGATGTGACCGATGGTGCCGATGTTGACGTGCGGCTTAGTCCGCTCGAACTTCGCCTTCGCCACTGGGGTCCTCCTGTGGACTGGTGCTGTACGCCTCCGCAGTTTACGGAGGGTTCAGGTGGTCGTACCGAACCGGCCAGGACCCCTAGGGGGACGCCCTTGGCCCGTTCGCTCTTAAGGGCTGGCGGCCGGGGCCGGTGCGGACCGTCGAGCGGACCGCACCGGTAACCCGAATGCCTATTGCTACAGCCTAAGGGCTGTGACTTCGGCTTCTAGCCGAGGTCACTCACCCTTGGCCTTCGCGATGATCTCCTCGCTGACGTTCTTGGGAACCTCGGCGTAGGAATCGAACTGCATGGAGTAGCTCGCGCGACCGGAGGTCTTGGAGCGAAGGTCACCGACGTAACCGAACATCTCCGACAGCGGGACGAGTCCCGTGACGAGCTTGGCGCTGCCGCGGTCCTCCATGGACTGAACCTGTCCGCGACGGGAGTTGATGTCGCCGATCACATCGCCCATGTAGTCCTCGGGCGTGGTGACCTCGACCTTCATCATCGGCTCGAGCAGGGCCGGGCTGGCCTTGCGTGCGGCCTCCTTGAAGGCGATCGAACCGGCGATCTTGAACGCCATCTCCGAGGAGTCGACGTCGTGGTACGCACCGTCGAGCAGGGTCACGCGCACGCCGGTCAGCGGGTAGCCGGCGAGCACGCCGAACTCCATCGCGTCCTGGCAACCGGCGTCCACCGAGGGGATGTACTCCCTGGGGATACGGCCACCGGTGACCTTGTTGACGAACTCGTAACCGTCGCCCTCGAGAGGCTCGATCGCGATCTGCACCTTCGCAAACTGGCCGGAACCACCGGTCTGCTTCTTGTGCGTGTAGTCGTGCTTCTCGACGGACTTGCGCAGCGTCTCGCGGTACGCGACCTGCGGCTTGCCGACGTTGGCCTCGACCCGGAACTCCCGCTTCATACGGTCGACCAGCACGTCGAGGTGCAGCTCGCCCATACCCGCGATGATGGTCTGGCCGGTCTCCTCGTCGGTCTTGACCTGGAAGGACGGGTCCTCCTCGGCCAGCCGCTGGATGGCCACACCCAGCTTCTCCTGGTCGCCCTTGGTCTTCGGCTCGATGGCGACCTCGATCACCGGAGCCGGGAACTCCATGGACTCCAGGATGACCGGGCTGCCCTGGTCGCAGAGCGTCTCACCGGTGGTGGTCTGCTTGAGACCCATCACGGCGATGATGTCGCCGGCGCCCACCGACTCGATCTCCTCACGCTTGTTCGCGTGCATGCGGTAGATCTTGCCGATGCGCTCCTTGCGGCCCTTGACCGAGTTGAGCACCGCGGTGCCGGAGACCAGACGGCCGGAGTAGACGCGCACGAACGTGAGCTTGCCCAGGTGGGGGTCGCTCGCGATCTTGAACGCCAGGCCGGCGAAGGGCTCGTCGTCGGACGGCTTGCGCTTGATGACCGTCTCCGGGTCCTTGACGTCCTGGCCTTCGACGGCCTCGACGTCCAGGGGCGACGGCAGGTAGCGCACGACCGCGTCGAGCAGGGGCTGAACGCCCTTGTTCTTGAACGCGGTTCCGCAGAACACCGGGGTGACCGTGGTCGTGCCCTCGGCGCCCGTGGACGCCAGGGTGACGCGGCGGATGGCGGCCATCAGCTGCTCCTCGGTGGGCTCGACGCCCTCGAGGTACAGCTCCATCATCTCGTCGTCGTTCTCCGAGACGGCCTCGAGGAGCTTGCCGCGCCACTCGTCGGCGCTCTCCTTGTGGCTGTCCGGGATCTCGACGACGTCGTAGGCCTCACCGAGCTTGGTGTCGGCGGACCAGACGAGCGCCTTCATCTGGACGAGGTCGACCACGCCCGTGAAGTCCGCCTCGGCGCCGATCGGCAGCTGCATGACGATGGGGGTCGCACCGAGGCGGTCGACGATCATGTCGACGCAGCGGTGGAACTCCGCACCCGTGCGGTCCAGCTTGTTGACGAAGCAGATGCGCGGAACGCCGTAGCGGTCCGCCTGACGCCACACCGTCTCGGACTGCGGCTCCACACCGGCGACACCGTCGAACACCGTCACGGCACCGTCGAGCACGCGCAGCGAACGCTCCACCTCAACGGTGAAGTCGACGTGCCCGGGGGTGTCGATGATGTTGATGGTGTGGTCGACGTCGTTCAGCGGCCAGTGACACGTGGTCGCGGCCGAGGTGATCGTGATGCCGCGTTCCTGCTCCTGCTCCATCCAGTCCATGGTGGCTGCGCCGTCATGGACCTCACCGATCTTGTAGCTCACACCGGTGTAGTACAGGATTCGCTCGGTGGTGGTCGTCTTGCCCGCGTCGATGTGGGCCATGATCCCGATGTTTCGGACCCTGGCCAGGTCAAGTGAAGTGGTAGCCATAAGGCTTCAGTCTTCTCTCGGTCTCGATGTGGGTAGCGACTACCAGCGGTAGTGCGCGAAGGCCTTGTTGGACTCGGCCATCTTGTGGGTGTCCTCGCGCTTCTTCACGGCAGCGCCGAGGCCATTGCTGGCGTCGAGCAGCTCGTTCATCAGACGCTCGGTCATCGTCTTCTCGCGGCGGGCGCGGGAGTAACCCACGATCCAGCGCAGTGCGAGAGTGGAGGAGCGGCCGGGGCGAACCTCGACCGGCACCTGGTAGGTGGCGCCACCGACACGCCGCGAGCGGACCTCGAGGGTCGGCTTCACGTTCTCGAGCGCGCGCTTGAGGGTGATGACCGGGTCGTTACCGGTCTTCTCCCGCAGACCCTCCATGGCGCCGTACACGATGCGCTCGGCGGTGGAGCGCTTTCCGTGCAGCAGCACCTTGTTGATGAGGGACGTCACCAGAGGAGAACCGTAGACCGGGTCGATGATGACCGGGCGCTTCGGGGCAGGGCCCTTACGAGGCATTCTTACTTCTCCTTCTTGGCGCCGTAGCGGCTGCGAGCCTGCTTGCGGTTCTTGACGCCCTGGGTGTCGAGGGAACCACGGATGATCTTGTAGCGAACACCCGGCAGGTCCTTCACACGGCCACCGCGCACGAGCACGATGGAGTGCTCCTGCAGGTTGTGGCCCTCACCCGGAATGTAGGCAGTGACCTCGATGCCACTGCTGAGCTTCACACGGGCGACCTTGCGGAGCGCCGAGTTCGGCTTCTTCGGGGTGGTGGTGAAGACACGCGTGCAGACGCCACGACGCTGCGGCGAACCGTCTAGCGCGGGCGTCTTGTTCTTCTCGACCTTGTCCTGCCGGCCCTTGCGGACCAGCTGCTGGATCGTAGGCACAGTCTCTCCGGTTTCTGTGTGCCGTATCGGTAAATCTAACCTGGGCCACCTCACCGACCCACGCGGTCGGGTGTGTCGAAGCCACCACGTCTCTCATCGAGGAGAACTCCACCGATTCGGAGAGTGTGTGATCCCGGTGTCGCCCGCTCGCATCCAGCAGAACCGCTTCGCCAGGGAAGGAGTCGCGGATACGAGCCATCGCATGAGCGCAGGGGACACCCCAGGCACAAGGTCAGAGCGTACCGACCGCGCAGGCTCCGGTCAAAATCGATACGGAGCGGCGGGCCCGCCCGGAGAGCGCGGCCCGGTTCAACGGGACCGCGCGGGAAACGTCGGCGTATCGGTGCCGCGCTCGTCGGCAGGCACTCGGCGCAACTCTGCCCGGCCCCGAACAGAACCAAACCTCGCTGCTCCGACCAGAAACGGATCCCGCGGGAAACGGATCCGCGGGGAACCCAAAGGCTCCCGCGGACGGCTTCCGCGGAATCAGGCCGCCAGCACCGCGATCAGGATGAACAGCGACCAGAAGGCCATACCGAGGTAGCCGAGCACCAGACCGGCGGTGGCCATGCCGTCGCCCTTCTCGGTCCTGCCCTGCATCTCCGCCCGCGCCTTGTGGCCGAGAATCACCGCGGGCAGCGACGTCAGCCCCCAGGTCATCGGCGTCAGCACACCGCACACCAGCGCGCCGATGGCCGTGCTGTTGGTCGAGCTGGGCGGCGGCACGGCCGCCCAGTTCCGCTGCGGCATCGGGACCGGACGGAACGCCTGCGGCACCACCGCCATCGGCTGCTGCTGATAGCCGGTCATCGGCACCGGGCCCTGCGGCAGATCGACGATCATCGGCTGAATGTCCGCGTACGTCGCCGCCCGGTGCACACGGTCGAGCCGGTGATCGTACTCCTCCTTCGACAGCCGACCCTCCGAGTAGCCGGCCTTGAGCACGTCGGCAGCGCGCTCGCGGTCGGAATCCGACGCACGCATCATCGGATTGTGACCGGGCTGCCCCTGCCCCGCGCCGTGCCAGTGGAGCGACATCCCCAGCACCTCCCCGCCTTAGACCGAGTACTGTCCCCATGTTCCATGACGACTGGGCCCGACGGGGAGTTCCGGGCAGGACCGTATGAGAACGCCGACACAGCCGTCACCGATACGAGACCCTTGCCGCGCGCGGGCTGCAGACCTGTGCGGGCCGACGCGCGGGCCGAACGCCGAGAGGCGGCCCCCCACCCCCGAAGGAGTGGAGAACCGCCTCTGGCGGAACGCTCGCGCCTACTGGTTGTACGGACCGTAGTCGTAGTCCTCCAGCGGTACGGCCTGGCCGGAGCCGGTGCCGAACGGCGAGTAGTCGATGTCGTCGTAGCCGACGGCCGAGTACATCGCGGCCTTGGCCTCCTCGGTCGGCTCGACCCGGATGTTGCGGTAGCGGGACAGGCCCGTACCGGCCGGGATGAGCTTACCGATGATGACGTTCTCCTTGAGGCCGATCAGGGAGTCCGACTTGGCGTTGATCGCCGCGTCGGTGAGCACCTTGGTCGTCTCCTGGAAGGACGCCGCCGACAGCCACGACTCGGTGGCCAGCGAGGCCTTGGTGATACCCATCAGCTGCGGCCGGCCGGAGGCCGGGTGGCCGCCGGTCTGCACCACGCGACGGTTCTCGCCCTCGAACTTGGTCCGCTCGACCAGCTCGCCCGGCAGCAGCTCCGCGTCACCGGACTCGATGATCGTCACACGGCGCAGCATCTGCCGGATGATGATCTCGATGTGCTTGTCGTGGATCGCCACGCCCTGCGAGTTGTAGACCTTCTGCACTTCCTGGACCAGGTGGACCTGGACGGCCCGCTGGCCGAGGATGCGCAGCACGTCGTGCGGGTTGATCGCACCCACGGTCAGCGCCTGGCCGACCTCGACGTGGTCGCCGTCGTGCACCAGCAGACGGGCACGCTTGGAGACCGGGTAGGCCGCCTCCTCCGCGCCGTTGTCCGGGGTGACGATGACCTTCTTGGTCTTGTCCGTCTCGTCGATGCGGACACGGCCCGCGACCTCCGAGATCGGCGCGACACCCTTGGGCGTACGGGCCTCGAAGAGCTCGACCACACGCGGCAGACCCTGGGTGATGTCGTCACCGGCCACACCACCGGTGTGGAAGGTGCGCATCGTCAGCTGGGTGCCGGGCTCACCGATGGACTGGGCGGCGATGATGCCGACCGCCTCACCGATGTCGACCAGCTTGCCGGTGGCCAGCGAACGCCCGTAGCACATGGCGCAGGTGCCGACCGTCGACTCACAGGTGAGGATCGAACGGGTCTTGACCGTCGAGATGCCGTGCCGGACCAGCTCGTCGATGAGCACGTCGCCGAGGTCGGTACCGGCCGGGCCGAGCACCTTTCCGTCGACCACGATGTCCTCGGCGAGGCAGCGCGCGTACACGCTGGTCTCGACGTCCTCGGCCTTGCGCAGCACACCGTCGGCGCCCTTGGCCGCGATCTCCAGCTTCAGACCGCGCTCGGTGCCGCAGTCCTCCTCGCGAATGATCACGTCCTGGGAGACGTCGACCAGACGACGGGTGAGGTAACCGGAGTCGGCGGTCCGCAGGGCGGTGTCGGCCAGACCCTTGCGGGCGCCGTGCGTGGCGATGAAGTACTCCAGCACGGACAGGCCGTCCCGGTACGAGGCGCGAATCGGCTGCGCGATGGTCTCGTTCTTCGCGTTCGACACCAGACCGCGGATACCGGCGATCTGACGCAGCTGCATCATGTTTCCTCGGGCCCCGGAGTCGATCATCATGAAGATCGAGTTGGTGCGCGGGAAGTGCGCCTGCATCGCCTCGGTGACCTCGTTGGTCGCCTTGTTCCAGACGACGACCATCTCCTGGTTGCGCTCGTCCCGAGTGATCAGACCGCGCTCGTACTGCTTCTGGATCTTCTGCGCCTGGCCCTCGTAGTTCGCGAGGATCGCCGGCTTCTCCGGCGGGCCCACGATGTCCGAGAACGCGACCGTGACGCCCGAGCGGGTGGCCCAGTGGAAACCGGCCGCCTTCAGGTTGTCCAGCGTCGCGGCGACCGCCACCTTCGGGTAGCGCTCGGCGAGGTCGTTGACGATCGCCGAGAGCTGCTTCTTGCCGACCGTGTAGTCGATGAAGGGGTAGTCCTCGGGCAGCAGCTCGTTGAAGAGCGCGCGGCCCAGCGTCGTACGGATCCGGAAACCGCTGCCGATCTGCCAGTCCGGCTCGCCGTCCTCGGCCGCCGGCGACTCGAAGCCGAGCGGAGGCACGGAACCGATCGGGAAGTTGATGTCGACCTTCGCCTGGAGCGAGAGCTCGCCCGCGTCGAAGGCCATGATCGCTTCCGCGGTCGAGGCGAACGCCCTGCCCTCGCCCTTGACCTCGCGCTCCTCCTCGTCGGTGGTGAGGAAGAAGAGGCCGAGCACCATGTCCTGGGTCGGCATGGTGACGGGACGACCGTCGGCCGGCTTCAGGATGTTGTTCGACGACAGCATCAGGATGCGCGCCTCGGCCTGGGCCTCGGCGGACAGCGGCAGGTGCACGGCCATCTGGTCACCGTCGAAGTCCGCGTTGAACGCGGTGCACACGAGCGGGTGAATCTGAATGGCCTTGCCCTCGACCAGCTGCGGCTCGAAGGCCTGGATGCCGAGGCGGTGCAGGGTCGGCGCACGGTTGAGCAGCACCGGGTGCTCGGAGATGACCTCTTCGAGCACGTCGTACACCACGGTGCGCTGACGCTCGACCATGCGCTTGGCCGACTTGATGTTCTGCGCGTGGTTCAGGTCGACCAGACGCTTCATCACGAACGGCTTGAAGAGCTCCAGCGCCATCGCCTTGGGCAGACCGCACTGGTGCAGCTTCAGCTGCGGGCCGACGACGATCACGGAACGGGCCGAGTAGTCGACGCGCTTGCCGAGCAGGTTCTGACGGAAGCGGCCCTGCTTGCCCTTCAGCATGTCGCTGAGGGACTTCAGCGGACGGTTGCCCGGACCGGTGACCGGACGACCGCGGCGACCGTTGTCGAACAGCGCGTCGACGGCCTCCTGGAGCATCCGCTTCTCGTTGTTCACGATGATCTCGGGCGCACCGAGGTCGAGCAGACGCTTGAGACGGTTGTTCCGGTTGATGACCCGGCGGTACAGGTCGTTCAGGTCGGAGGTGGCGAAGCGGCCACCGTCGAGCTGGACCATCGGACGCAGGTCCGGCGGGATCACCGGGACGCAGTCCAGCACCATGCCCTTGGGGCTGTTGCGGGTCTGCAGGAAGGCGGAGACGACCTTGAGGCGCTTGAGCGCACGGGTCTTCTTCTGGCCCTTGCCGGTGCGGATGATCTCGCGGAGGCGCTCGGCCTCCTCGTCCAGGTCGAAGGTCTCCAGACGCTTCTGCAGCGCGGCGGCGCCCATCGAACCGTCGAAGTACGTGCCGAAGCGGTCACGCAGCTCGCGGTAGAGGAGCTCGTCGCCCTCCAGGTCCTGGACCTTGAGGTTCTTGAAGCGGGTCCAGACCTCGTCCAGGCGGTCGATCTCGCGCTGGGCACGGTCGCGGAGCTGCTTCATCTCGCGCTCGGCGCCCTCGCGCACCTTGCGGCGGACGTCCGCCTTGGCGCCCTCGGCCTCCAGCTCGGCGAGGTCGTTCTCCTGCTTCTTGGCACGCGTCTCGAGGTCGGCGTCGCGCCGCTGCTCGATCTGCTGACGCTCGACGGAGACGTGCGCCTCCAGGGACGGCAGGTCGCGGGTGCGACGCTCCTCGTCCACGAACGTGATCATGTACGCCGCGAAGTAGATGACCTTCTCGAGGTCCTTCGGCGCCAGGTCGAGCAGGTAGCCCAGACGGGACGGGACACCCTTGAAGTACCAGATGTGCGTGACGGGGGCGGCCAGTTCGATGTGGCCCATCCGCTCGCGGCGCACCTTGGCGCGGGTCACCTCGACGCCGCAGCGCTCACAGATGATGCCCTTGAAGCGGACGCGCTTGTACTTGCCGCAGTAGCACTCCCAGTCCCGGGTCGGACCGAAGATCTTCTCGCAGAAGAGCCCGTCCTTTTCCGGCTTCAGGGTGCGGTAGTTGATGGTCTCCGGCTTCTTGACCTCACCGTGGGACCACTGACGGATGTCGTCGGCGGTGGCGAGGCCAATTCGCAGTTCGTCGAAGAAGTTGACGTCGAGCACTCTCGTCAATCCCTCTCAGGGTCGAGTCAAAAAGGGGTCTGAACGGGGGTCCGGGGAGAGCCGGGGAGCGTCCTGCTGTGGCGGGACGCTCCCCGGCCAGCCCGTCAGACCTCTTCGACGCTGCTCGGCTCGCGCCGGGACAGGTCGATACCGAGCTCTTCCGCGGCGCGGAAGACGTCCTCGTCGGTGTCACGCATCTCGATGGACATGCCGTCCGAGGACAGCACCTCCACGTTCAGGCAGAGCGACTGCATCTCCTTGATGAGCACCTTGAAGGACTCGGGGATGCCGGGCTCGGGGATGTTCTCGCCCTTGACGATCGCCTCGTAGACCTTCACACGTCCGGTGACGTCGTCGGACTTGATCGTCAGGAGCTCCTGGAGCGCGTACGCGGCGCCGTACGCCTCGAGCGCCCACACCTCCATCTCACCGAAGCGCTGGCCACCGAACTGCGCCTTACCGCCCAGCGGCTGCTGGGTGATCATCGAGTACGGGCCGGTCGAGCGCGCGTGCAGCTTGTCGTCGACCAGGTGGTGCAGCTTCAGGATGTACATGTAGCCGATCGAGACCGGGTCCGGGAACGGCTCTCCGGAACGACCGTCGAACAGCTGCGCCTTGCCGGAGGGCTGGACCATCCGGCGGCCGTCGCGGTTGGGCAGGGCGTGGTTGAACAGGCCGGCGAGCTCGTCCTCCCGCGCACCGTCGAAGACCGGGGTCGCGACGTTGGTGCCCGGCGCGACCTCGTCGGCGCCGATCGCCTTGAGACGCTCCATCCACTCCTCGGAGCCCTCGACCTTCCAGCCCCGCGAGGCCAGCCAGCCGAGGTGGATCTCCAGGACCTGGCCCGGGTTCATCCGGGAGGGCACACCGAGCGGGTTCAGGATCACATCGACCGGGGTGCCGTCCTCCAGGAACGGCATGTCCTCGACCGGCAGGATCTTGGAGATGACGCCCTTGTTGCCGTGGCGGCCGGCGAGCTTGTCACCGTCGGTGATCTTGCGCTTCTGCGCCACGTAGACACGGACCAGCTGGTTCACGCCCGGGGGCAGCTCGTCGCCCTCCTCGCGGTCGAAGATGCGCACGCCGATGACCTTGCCGGTCTCGCCGTGCGGCACCTTCAGCGAGGTGTCGCGCACCTCGCGCGCCTTCTCTCCGAAGATCGCGCGCAGCAGCCGCTCCTCGGGGGTCAGCTCGGTCTCGCCCTTCGGGGTGACCTTGCCGACCAGGATGTCCCCGGCCTCGACCTCGGCACCGATACGGATGATGCCGCGCTCGTCGAGGTCGGCGAGGACCTCCTCGGAGACGTTCGGGATGTCCCGGGTGATCTCCTCCGGACCCAGCTTGGTGTCACGGGCGTCGACCTCGTGCTCCTCGATGTGGATCGAGGAGAGGACGTCGTCCTGCACCAGACGCTGCGAGAGGATGATCGCGTCCTCGTAGTTGTAGCCCTCCCACGGCATGAACGCGACCAGCAGGTTCTTGCCGACGGCCAGCTCGCCGTCCTCGGTGGAGGGACCGTCGGCCAGGACCTGACCCTCGATCACCCTGGCGCCCTCGTCCACGAGCACCTTCTGGTTGAAGGAGGTGCCCTGGTTGGAGCGGTGGAACTTGGAGACGCGGTACGTGGTGTACGTGCCGTCGTCGTTCGCGACGGTGACGTAGTCGGCCGAGACCTCCTGGACGACACCGTCCTTGTCGGCCTTGATGACGTCACCGGCGTCGACCGCGGCGCGGTACTCCATGCCGGTGCCGACCAGCGGCGACTCGGCCTTGATGAGCGGCACGGCCTGCCGCATCATGTTCGACCCCATGAGTGCGCGGTTGGCGTCGTCGTGCTCGAGGAACGGGATCATGGCCGTCGCCACCGACACCATCTGGCGCGGCGAGACGTCCATGTAGTCGACCTCGGTGCCCGGGATGTTGTCGACCTCGCCGCCACGACGGCGGACCAGCACGCGCTCCTCGGCGAAGTGGAGGTCGTCCGTCAGCGGGGCGTTGGCCTGGGCGATGACGAAGCGGTCCTCCTCGTCGGCCGTCAGGTAGTCGACCTCGTCGCTGACGACACCGTCGGTGACGCGGCGGTACGGGGTCTCGACGAAACCGAAGGCGTTGACCCGGCCGTAGGAGGCGAGCGAGCCGATCAGGCCGATGTTCGGGCCTTCCGGCGTCTCGATCGGGCACATCCGGCCGTAGTGCGAGGGGTGCACGTCACGGACCTCGAAGCCGGCCCGCTCACGGGAGAGACCACCCGGACCGAGCGCCGAGAGACGGCGCTTGTGAGTGAGCCCGGAGATCGGGTTCGTCTGGTCCATGAACTGCGACAGCTGGCTGGTGCCGAAGAACTCCTTGATGGAGGCGACGACCGGCCGGATGTTGATCAGGGTCTGCGGCGTGATCGCCTCGACGTCCTGGGTGGTCATCCGCTCGCGGACGACCCGCTCCATCCTGGCCAGACCCGTGCGGACCTGGTTCTGGATGAGCTCGCCCACGTTCCGCAGGCGGCGGTTGCCGAAGTGGTCGATGTCGTCGGTCTCGACGACGATCTCGTCACCCTCGGCGCTGACCGTCTCGGTCTCGCCGGCGTGCAGCTTCACCAGGTACTTGATCGTGGCGATGACGTCGGCGTTGGTGAGCACGCCGGAGTTCAGCGGCTCGTCACCGCCGAGCTTCTTGTTGATCTTGTACCGGCCGACCTTCGCCAGGTCGTACCGCTTCGGGTTGAAGTAGAGGTTCTCCAGCAGGGTCTGGGCGGCCTCCTTGGTCGGCGGCTCGCCCGGACGCAGCTTCCGGTAGATGTCGAGGAGCGCGTCGTCCTGACCCTGGGTGTGGTCCTTCTCCAGGGTGGCGCGCATCGACTCGTACTCGCCGAACTCCTCGAGGATCTGGTCCGTGGTCCAGCCCAGAGCCTTCAGCAGCACGGTGACGGACTGCTTGCGCTTGCGGTCGATGCGGACACCGACCATGTCGCGCTTGTCGACCTCCATCTCCAGCCAGGCACCCCGGGAAGGGATGATCTTGGCGGAGAAGATGTCCTTGTCGGACGTCTTGTCCACGGAGGAGTCGAAGTAGACACCGGGCGAACGAACGAGCTGCGAGACGACCACGCGCTCGGTGCCGTTGATCGCGAAGGTGCCCTTGTTGGTCATGAGCGGGAAGTCGCCCATGAAGACCGTCTGAGACTTGATCTCACCGGTCTCGTTGTTGGTGAACTCGGCCGTGACGAACAGCGGAGCCGCGTACGTGAAGTCGCGCTCCTTGCACTCTTCCAGGGAGTTCTTCGGCGGCTCGAAGCGGTGGTCCCGGAAAGTCAGGGACATCGACCCCGAGAAGTCCTCGATCGGCGAGATCTCTTCGAAGATCTCTTCCAGACCGGACTTGTTGGGGACGTCCTCACCGCGCTCCAGCGCGGCCTCGACGCGGGCCTTCCAAGCGTCGTTGCCGAGGAGCCAGTCGAAGCTCTCGGTCTGGAGCGCAAGGAGGTTGGGAACCTCGAGAGGTTCCCTGATCTTCGCAAAGGAGATACGCAATGGGGCGGTGCTGGCGCCGTTGTTCGAATTGACGGTCGAGGCGTTGCGCGAGGCGGCCAAGAGGGGGTCCTTCCGAGGGCTCGGACTCACTACGCGCATACCGGTGCCCCCGGGTGACGGCAGGAGGCAACTAACAGGCAGCGCAAAGTGTCAGTGTAGCCACAAGGCACACTGATGTCCAGAGCGGATATCCGGAGATCGGCGCAGTGCCTCTCTCTCCCTCCGGGAGGGATCACTCCCTCGTTGTTCCTCCATTGCCTTCAGGGCCTCGACCGGGTCTGTACGCCCGGCCCGAGAGAGCCCTGCCTTGCGCTTCGAGCGGCCTCCTTCGGCGTCTGCCGCAAGACTTCCCACTTCCTCTGCGATCCATGCCTCGGACCCGAAATCGATGTGGATCGTCTGCCGCCGCCAGCCGTCGGCCGTCCTCGCCACCCAGGAGCGCCGCCTGCGTGCCGACCGATCGCTGTCGAGCAGCGTCCTGAGAATCGCTTGCCGTGTGCCGTTCGTCAAGGCCCTGCCGACCACGGGCCGGGCTGCGAAGCGGTTCGCACCGGCAACGATGATCACCCTACCCCCGGCGCCCGTGGTCGCACTCGACCGTCACTCGAACACCCGGGAACGCCGAAGGGCGACCACCCCAACGGGTGATCGCCCTTCGTGTGACGCCGTCCCGCACGGGACAGCACCGAGTCAGACGGCTCGCAGAACGGGCCGCGGGAGACTCAGCAGGGTCACTTGACCTCGACAGCGGCGCCGGCGCCCTCGAGGGACTCCTTGGCCTTGTCCGCGGCCTCCTTGCTGACCTTCTCCAGAACCGGCTTCGGGGTGCCGTCGACCAGGTCCTTGGCTTCCTTCAGACCCAGCGAGGTCAGCTCACGCACGACCTTGATGACCTGGATCTTCTTGTCGCCCGCGCCGGTGAGGATGACGTCGAACTCGTCCTGCTCCTCCGCGGCCTCGGCGGCGCCGCCGCCCTGGCCCGGGGCGGCAACGGCGACGGCGGCCGGGGCGGCAGCCTCGACGTCGAACTTGTCCTCGAAGGCCTTCACGAACTCGGAGAGCTCGATGAGGGTCATCTCCTCGAACTGCGCGAGCAGCTCGTCCTGGGTGAGCTTCGCCATGGTGGCGGTCCTTCCACTAATCGGCTGGTGCCGGATGTACATTGCGGCGGGCGTACGGGCCCGCTGGACTGCTGAGGGTTCTTACTCGGCAGCCTCGGCGGGAGCCGGCGTACCGGCACCGCCCTGCTCGACCTTCTCGCGCAGCGCGTCCGCAGTGCGGACGAGCTTCGTGAGCGGGGCCTGGAAGGTCGCCGCGGCCTTGGCCGTGGACGCCTTCATGCCACCGGCCAGCTTGGCGAGCAGCACCTCGCGGGACTCGAGGTCCGCGAGCTTTTTGATCTCGTCGGCGGACAGCGCCTTGCCTTCAAGGACACCGCCCTTGATGACGAGAGCGGGGTTCTCCTTGGCGAAGTCACGAAGACCCTTTGCCGCAACTACCGGGTCACCGGTAACGAAAGCGACAGCCGTCGAGCCCGTCAGGAACTCGTCGAGCGTGTTGACCCCGGCCTCCTTGGCCGCGATCTTGGTCAGCGTGTTCTTCACCACACGGTACTGAGCGTTATCACCGAGCGAGCGGCGCAGCTCCTTGAGCTGAGCCACGGAAAGCCCGGTGTACGCGGTGACCACAGTGGCGTTGGAGTTGCGGAACTTGTCCGTCATCTCCGCCACAGCTGCGACCTTGTCGGGCGTCGCCATGGGCCTCGGCCTCCTTCCGGGTGATGATCGTCAACCGACCTCTCGATCGGTCCTGCAAGCCGGACCGCCCGGATCGGGAGCGAGGACGCCCCACCTGACACGCGCACACGACAAACGCCCCGGCGCAGGCGCACGGGGCGTGGCTCGACCGGATGAATCTCTCCACCGGGAGCTGCTACCTCATTCACCTGCACGGGCCGCCCGCGCCAGCGGGGCCTTCGGACGCCGCACACATACTGTGCGCGGTGACGACCAGCGGTCTTTGGCTACGGCGTCAGAGTAGACGGAGCAGGGCTGCGCAGGCAAATCCGCGAAGTCTTCCCTCCCCGGCGGTGGTTCACACCTCTGCCGCTCAGGCTCCGAGATCGGCGAACCGCTCCAGCAGCGGCGCCACGTCGAAGGTGTCCGCCGCGGGCGGCGCCTTCGCGTTCACCTCGACGCCGTAGTCGGAGAGCTTCTGCACCACGGAGATCTTCCCCGCCGGGCTGTCCACGGTGGTGTTGATGCGCAGCGGCAGATCGTCCTTGACCCATGCCTCGATGGTGTAGCTCTTCACCTCGGAGTCACGCAGGTCCTTCAGGAGGGCCGAACGCTCCGCCTCGCTGAGCGAGTCCAGGCCGCCGCCGGCCTCGACGGCCTCGGCGGGGGTGACTGTGCCCCGGTAGTGCTCGGCGGTGGCGCCGTCGACGCGCTCCCGGCCGACGTGCCGAACGTTCGGTGCGGCGCGCAGCAGGGCCATGATCCGGCTCGGGTCCTGGTTGTTCACCTCGCCCAGACCGCCGGCGAGGTCCTTCGCACCGGCCTCGGCGAGCGCGTCGCCGAAGTCGAGCTTCATCCACTCCTTGCCGCCGGGCGCCGTCGCTCCTTTGTCCTGCGATCCGAGGTAGAGGGTGTCCTCCACCCAGACCAGCCGTCCGGAGGCCGGCAGGAGGGAGCTCGCGGCCTCGCCGGTGTCCACTTCGAGGTCGGCCACCAGCGGCCCCCAGCCCATGACGCCGGACAGCCGCACGTCGCCGACGAGTCCGTTCGGCGATTTGACCGTGGTGGTGACCTTCGCGGAGCTCGCCTCGCTTGTCCGCTCGGCCGCCGCGGTCACCGCGCTCACGGCGGCGGGACGGGACTTCTCCGGCGCGCTCTCGGCGTCCTCGCCGGCGGGGCCGTCGCAGCCGACCAGCAGCAGCACTCCGGCCAGCCCGGCGGCGTACACGGTCCTCCTGCGTGTGCTGCCCATGCCCGTCCCTTTCGTCCAACCGTCCGACTGCCGGGCCGAGTTGTCCCGTTCGATCACCGTAGCGCACGGGCTCGAACGACTCCGGCCCCGTTCCCAGGTGGGAGAACGGGGCCGGGGTGTGTGTGAGGCTCGGCTCACCGCGAGGCTCAGACAGCCTCTTCCGCCACCAGGAGGTTGCGGGTGCGGTTGCCGTCGACCGGGATTCCGGAGCCCATCGTGGTGGTGATGGTCGCCTTCTTCACGTAACGGCCCTTGGCCGCGGACGGCTTGAGACGCAGGATCTCGTCGAGCGCCGCCGCGTAGTTCTCCACCAGCGCGGTCTCGTCGAACGAGGCCTTGCCGATGATGAAGTGCAGGTTGGCGTGCTTGTCGACGCGGAACTCGATCTTGCCGCCCTTGATCTCGGTGACAGCCTTGGCCACGTCGGGGGTGACCGTGCCGGTCTTCGGGTTCGGCATCAGACCACGCGGACCGAGCACCCGGCCGAGGCGGCCGACCTTGCCCATGAGGTCCGGGGTGGCGACGACGGCGTCGAAGTCCAGGCGGCCCTTGGAGACCTCGGCGATCAGTTCGTCAGCACCGACGATGTCGGCGCCGGCGGCTTCCGCGGCCACCGCACGGTCACCGGTCGCGAAGACCAGGACCCGGGCGGTCTTACCGGTGCCGTGCGGGAGGTTCACGGTGCCGCGCACCATCTGGTCGGCCTTGCGCGGGTCGACACCCAGGCGCATGGCCACCTCGACGGTGGCGTCGAACTTGGCGGTCGAGGTCTCCTTGGCGAGACGCACGGCCTCAAGCGGCGCGTACAGCCGCGTGCGGTCGATCTTGGCGTCCGCGCTGCGAAGATTCTTGCTGCGCTTCACTTCTGCTCCTGACAGATCTTTGCCTCGCGGACGGGCCGCTGAGGCGGGTGGGAGTCGTGGTACGGGCCAGCGCTTGGCCCTGCCACGGGAGTTCAGGCCACGGGGGCGCTGAGAGACGGCCGGTTTCAGCCCTCGACGGTGACGCCCATGGAACGCGCGGTGCCGGCGATGATCTTCTCGGCGGCGTCCATGTCGTTGGCGTTGAGGTCGGGCATCTTCGTGGTGGCGATCTCACGAACCTGGTCGCGGGTGATCTTCGCGACCTTGTTGACGTGCGGCTCGCCGGAGCCCTTCTCGACACCCGCGGCCTTGAGGATCATCTTCGCGGCCGGCGGAGTCTTGGTGACGAAGGTGAAGGAGCGGTCCTCGTAGACCGTGATCTCCACCGGGATCACCCAGCCGCGCTGCGACTCGGTCGCCGCGTTGTAGGCCTTGCAGAACTCCATGATGTTGACGCCGTGCTGACCGAGCGCGGGGCCGACCGGCGGAGCCGGGTTGGCCGCACCGGCCTGGATCTGGAGCTTGATAAGCCCCGCGACCTTCTTCTTCTTGGGAGGCATGCTCTCTCCGGGTCTTGAGTGAGAGTGTTGGTGTCTGCCCGCCGATGTGCCGCCCCGTGAGGGAACGGCTGGTCGCAGGCATACCGCACAACGATAGCCCCTCCCCCACCGCGCGAGGAAACCGGCTGGTCAGTGCGGTCGAACGGACGGACGAGCCCGGGCCGGGCAGGGACGCGACCGCGCGGGCCCGGACCGTACGAGGCCCCGGTCAGGCCGCCGGGTTCGCGCCACCGGCCTCCGCCAGTACCCGGCGCAGCGTCTCCTCCAGCCCGGTCGTGCAGGAGTGCCGCCGGTCGCCGCGGAACCTGAGGATCCCCTGCTGCTCGGCGTCGTAGAGACCCGTCAGCTCCTGGGCGAACACCCGTGGCAGGCCGGCCTCGACGAGCGCGTCGACCCAACCGGGGCGAGGAATGGTGACGATCTCCAACCGTCGGCCGAGCATCGCCTCCAGCAACTGCGCGACCTCCCGCTCGGTGTACCGAGGGCCCTCCAGGTCCACGACCTCGCTGTGCGTCGGCGGTTCCAGCAGCGCCCCGGCGGCGGCGCGGCCGATGTCGGCGGTGGCGATCATCGGAGTGGGGACGTCGGCGGTGTCGCCGAAGACCGGGTACACGCCCGCTCCGAGCACCGCGGGCAGCAACGTCTCGACCTTCTCCTGGAAGTGCCAGGAGCGGATCGCACTCAGCACGGTGCCCGTCCCGCGCAGGAGGTTCTCCAGATGGCAGAGCCAGCGGATCGGCCCGGTCCCCTCGGCCAGTTCGGCGCCGATCGAGGAGAGCATCACCACGTGCGGCACCCCGCTGTCGGACACCGCGCCGGCGATCGAGTCGGCCAGCGCTCGGTGCTCGGCGTCGCCGCCGGTCGGGACCGTGGGCAGCAGGACGAAGGCGCCGCTGCTCCCGCGCAGTGCCTCGGCGAACGCCTCCCGGTCACCCAGGTCGGCGGTAGCCGTCTCGGCCCCGAGGCGCGCCGTCCGCTCGCCTCTCGACTTCTCCCGCACCACCGCGCGTACGGGCGCGCCCCGCTTCAGCAGTTCCTCGACGACGACGGAGCCGACGTGTCCGGTGGGTCCGGTGATCGTGTACATCTCATTCCCCTCAGCCCTGGCTGCTCTTGCTCGGTTGTCCTCAGTCAACCCTCGGCAGCTGAGCCGATCCATCGCCGATCCGCGCAGTTCCATGTGTTTGCGTCTACAGCTGGCTGGAGCTTCAACCACCCGCGGGAGCAGGGGCGTTCACCCGCGCGGCAGGCGGTGCGGCGGCAGGTGATGAGCAGTGAGCGGTGGGCGGAGGACCGCAGAGCGACAGAGCGGGGGCGCGGAAACGAGAAGCGCCCCGTCCCGCTGTCGTCCAGCGGTCGGGGGCGCTTCTCGATGCCTGCCTGCGAAGCTCAGTTCTTCTGGATCTGGTCGAAGCTCAGCTCGACCGGGGTCTCGCGACCGAAGATCTCCACCAGGCCCTTGACCTTCTTGGAGTCGGCGTTGATCTCGTTGATCGTCGCCTGGAGGGTCGCGAACGGGCCGTCGGTGACGGTGACCGAGTCCCCGACCTCGAAGTCCAGGACCTGGACCTCGACCTTGCGGCTCGGCGCCGGCTTGCCCTCGGCCTCGGCCGCCTCGCGGGCCGCCTTCTCCTCGGCCTCCGGCGCGAGCATCTTGACGACCTCGTCCAGGGTCAGCGGGTACGGGTCGTAGGCGTTGCCCACGAAGCCGGTGACGCCCGGGGTGTTGCGGACGACGCCCCAGGACTCGTTCGTCAGGTCCATGCGCACCAGCACGTAGCTGGGGAGCTTGTTCTGACGGACGGTGCGGCGGTCGCCGTTCTTGATCTGGACAACCTCTTCCTGCGGCACCTCGGCCTGGAAGATGTAGTCCTCGACGTTGAGCGAGACGGCGCGCTGCTCGAGGTTGGTCTTCACGCGGTTCTCGTAACCCGCGTAGGTGTGGATCACGTACCACTCGCCCGGAAGCAGGCGGAGCTCGTCGCGGAGGGCGGCGACCGGGTCGACCGGCTCGGGCTCCTCCTCCGGCGCTTCTTCCTCGCTGTCGGCGGCGTCCGCGTCGGCGGCGGGCGCGGCGCTCTCCGAGGACTCCGACGACTCGGCGACCTCGGCCTCGGCCGACTCGGCGGTTTCCGCGGAGGCGGCAGCTTCGGCCTTGTCCGCGCCGTCCCCTACAGGTGCCTCCGGGGAGGACGAAGCCTCGACGTTGCCGAGCGAGGCCTCGCCGCCCTTGGTGGGCTCGGCAGGCTCGACGACATCGTTCAGGTTCGGGTCAGACACGGTAGCTGCTTCTTCCTGGCTTTATGGATGTGGAACATACGGACCGGCGCCGTCCGGCGCCTCCGTGGAGCGGTCAGCCAAAGACAAAACTGACGACTTCTCCAAATCCATAGTCAATCACGAACACCAGGCTGATGACGATGAGAACGAAGACGATCACGACGAACGTGTAGGTCAACAGCTGACGGCGCGTGGGCCAGACGACCTTGCGCAGCTCGGCGACGATCTGCCGATAGAAAAGCGCGAGGCGGGCGAACGGGCCCTTCTTGCCCCGCTTGCCCCCGCGACGCGGCTTCTTGTCGTCGGAGGACCGCCCGGGCTCGGGAACCTCGGGGGTGTCCGTGATCTCGGCCACTCGTCCTCACCTGATCCGGGGTCATGGCCGTGCAGCGTCGAGTCCCTGCCGCACGGCCGTGCATTTCAGTACGTACGCATGCACGCACCGTGGTGAAGATGCGTGAGCAGGGCCGGAGGGACTTGAACCCCCAACCGCTGGTTTTGGAGACCAGTGCTCTACCAATTGAGCTACGACCCTTTGTGTGTCCCCAACCTACCCCATTCGCAGGACCGCACCTGATTCACACCTGGTACGGACACCGCTCATGGTGACCGGGGCCAACGACGGACGAGTGTACGTGGTCCTGGGCCGGTCGTCGAACACGTAGCTGTGGACGGCCGGTTCGCCCCTGTTCGGGCGGGTGTCGAGCCGCTTCCGTGCCCGCTTCGGAGCGCTTCCGGACCTGCTGCGGGCCGCGCCGGAAAGATCCACGGACGCTCGCTCTCGAGGCGTGCCGGAGCGCGCCCGCGGCGGTCCGGCACACCGCGTCGGACGGCGCGGAGGCCGGGCCGGCGACCGGTCCGCGTATCGGAGTACGGGCCCGGCGTATCGCACTGCGGGCTGATGTGCGCGGATCGTCCCCGGCCTGAAACGATGGCTGTATGAGTGCTACAACTCCTTCCGCACAGTCGGCCCCCGCACAGTCCTCCGCCACCGTGAGCGCGACCGAGCGCCGGGTGTCGGCGCGGATCGGCGCGATCTCCGAGAGCGCGACGCTCGCCGTCGACGCCAAGGCCAAGGCGCTGAAGGCCGCCGGCCGGCCGGTCATCGGCTTCGGCGCGGGCGAGCCCGACTTCCCGACGCCCGACTACATCGTCGAGGCTGCCGTCGAGGCGTGCCGCAACCCGCGGTTCCACCGCTACAGCCCTGCGGGCGGTCTGCCCGAGCTCAAGGAGGCGATCGCGGCCAAGACGCTGCGCGACTCCGGCTACCGGGTCGAGCCGGCCAACATCCTGGTGACCAACGGCGGCAAGCAGGCCATCTACGAGGCCTTCGCCGCGATCCTGGACCCGGGTGACGAGGTCATCGTCCCGGCCCCGTACTGGACGACCTACCCCGAGTCCGTACGGCTGGCCGGCGGCGTGCCGGTGCCGGTCGTGGCGGACGAGACCGTCGGCTACCGGACGAGCGTCGAGCAGCTGGAGGCCGCGCGCACCGACCGCACGAAGGTGCTGGTGTTCGTCTCGCCGTCCAACCCGACGGGCGCGGTCTACTCGCGGGAGCAGATCGAGGAGATCGGGCGCTGGGCCGCCGAGCACGGCCTGTGGGTGCTCACCGACGAGATCTACGAGCACCTGGTCTACGGCGACGCGGAGTTCCACTCGATGCCGGTCGTCGTTCCCGAGCTTGCCGACCGCTGCATCGTGGTCAACGGCGTCGCCAAGACGTACGCGATGACCGGCTGGCGGGTCGGGTGGATCCTCGGCCCGAAGGACGTGGTGAAGGCCGCGACGAACCTCCAGTCGCACGCGACCTCCAACGTCAGCAACGTCGCGCAGGCCGCCGCGCTCGCCGCCGTGTCCGGCGGCCTGTCGGCGGTGGACGAGATGCGTGCCGCCTTCGACCGCAGGCGGCGGACGATCGTGCGGATGCTGAACGAGATCGAGGGCGTCGACTGCCCCGAGCCGGAGGGCGCGTTCTACGTCTACCCGTCGGTCAAGGGCCTGCTGGGCAAGGAGATCCGGGGCCGGCGCCCGCAGACCTCGGTGGAGCTGGCGGCGCTGATCCTGGAGGAGGTCGAGGTCGCGGTCGTACCGGGCGAGGCATTCGGCACCCAGGGGTACCTGAGGCTGTCCTACGCGCTCGGCGACGACGATCTGACCGAGGGCGTCTCGCGGGTGCAGAAGCTCCTCGCGGAGGCTTCCGACTGAGGTCGCACTGCTGAGTGCTGCCGCTGGGTCGCACCGCCCAGTGCCGGCGGTCTTCCGGCGTGATCGGGGTGTTCCGGGTTCTTCCGGAACACCCCGATCTGCGTTCGGTTGCGGGCGCGGAGATGTTCGGTTCGGCGCTCGTTCGGGGAAACGGACTTCCGACCCTGTCGACAATGCGGCAAGATCCTGGAATGCAGCAGCAGTTTTCCGGGGAGCGTCCCCCTCAGCCCCGTGCACATGTTCGTGATGTCCGTCAGCTGCCGAAGGCGCATCTCCATCTGCACTTCACCGGCTCCATGCGGCCGGGCACCCTGCTCGAACTGGCCGAGAAGTACGGCGTCCACCTGCCGCCGGCGCTGAGCGGGGCGGAGCCTCCCCGGCTCAGGGCCACCGACGAACGCGGCTGGTTCCGCTTCCAGCGGCTCTACGACATGGCCCGGTCCTGTCTGCGCGAGCCGGAGGACATCCAGCGCCTGGTGCGCGAGGCCGCCGAGGAGGATGTGCGGGACGGCAGCCGCTGGCTGGAGATCCAGGTCGACCCCACCTCGTACGCGCCGCGTCTGGGCGGTCTGATCCCCGCGCTGGAGATCATCCTCGACGCCGTCGCCGCCGCCACCCGCGACACCGGTCTGCCGATCCGGGTGCTGGTCGCGGCGAACCGGATGAAGCATCCGCTGGACGCGAGAACGCTCGCCAGGCTCGCGGTGCGGTTCAAGGACCGGGGCATCGTCGGCTTCGGGCTCTCCAACGACGAACGCCGGGGTTTCGCCCGGGACTTCGACCGTGCCTTCGCCATCGCCAGGGAGGGCGGGCTGCTCGCCGCGCCGCACGGCGGCGAGCTGTCCGGGCCGTCGAGCGTGCGCGACTGCCTGGACGACCTGCACGCGGGCCGGGTCGGCCACGGCGTGCGGGCCGCGGAGGACCCGCGGCTGCTGGCGCGGCTGGCGGACGCGCAGGTCACCTGCGAGGTGTGCCCGGCGTCCAACGTGGCCCTGGGGGTCTACGAGAAGCCCGCCGACGTGCCGCTGCGCACGCTCTGGGACGCGGGGGTGCCCATGGCGCTCGGCGCGGACGACCCGCTGCTCTTCGGCTCCCGCCTGGCGGCGCAGTACGAGCTCGTGCGCGAGCACCACGGCTTCACGGATGCCGAACTGGCCGAGCTGGCACGTCAGTCGGTGCGCGGCGGCCGTATCGACGAGCCCGAGCGCAAGGCGATCCTGGCGGACATCGACGCCTGGCTCGCGGCGGAGCCGGTCGGCGGCTGAGCCCCCGGGCGGGCGGGACACCACGGGCACGCGTCGGCCCCCGCCCGGGCCCCTCGCGGGCGTGCGGCGCACGGCCGCCTGCCGGGCCCCGCGTCGGCGTGCGTACCGGCCTGCCGCTGCGGCACGGCCGTGCGGCTGCGCAGGGGCGTGCAGCCGCGCACCGGCCTGCCGCTGCGCGCGGGCGCGGGCGCAGGCCCCGGCGGCGCGGGGTCAGAGCGAGCAGCCCACCGTGACCGGCTCGTTGACCAGCGTCACACCGAAGGCCGCGTGGACGCCGTCGCGCACCTCGCGGGCCAGCGCGAGCAGTTCGTCGGTGCGGGCCTCGCCGCGATTGGTCAGCGCGAGGGTGTGCTTGGTCGAGATCCGTGCGCGGCCGGTGCCGTATCCCTTGGTGAAGCCGGCACGGTCGATCAGCCAGGCCGCGGAGGTCTTCACCCGCCCCTCCCCCGCCGGGTACGCGGGCGGTGCCGTGTCCGGCCCGAGGCGCTCGGCGGCGCGGGCGAGGAACTGCTCGTGCTCGGCGACGGTCAGTATCGGGTTGGTGAAGAAGGAGCCCGCAGACCAGGTGTCGTGGTCCTCGGGGTCAAGCACCATGCCCTTGCCGGCCCGCAGCTTCAGCACCGTCTCGCGGGCCTGCGCGGCGGGCACGCGGTCGCCGACCGAGACGCCCAGCAGCCTCGCGGTCTCCGCGTAGCGCAACGGTGCGGAGAGGCCGTCGGCGTCCTCCAGCGCGTAGCGGACCCGGAGCACGACGAAGCGGTCCGGCTCCGACTTGAAGCGGCTGTGGCGGTAGGAGAAGGCGCACTCGGCGGCGGGCACGGTGACCAGGCGGCCCTCCCGGCGGTCGTACACGTCGACCTCGGTGACGGTGTCGGCGACCTCCTGGCCGTAGGCGCCCACGTTCTGGATCGGGGTGGCGCCGGCCGAGCCGGGGATGCCGGCCATGCACTCGATGCCGGCCAGTCCCGCCTCCACGGTGCGGGCGACGGCCTCCGACCAGTTCTCACCGGCGGCCAGTTCGAGGTCGGTGCCGTCGAGCCGGAAGCCGCGGGTGGCGATCCGCAGGGCGGTGCCGGGGAAGCCCTCGTCACCGATGACCAGGTTGCTGCCGCCGCCGACGATCAGCAGCGGAGTGCCGCGCTCGTCGGCCTCCCGCACGGTCGAGACGACCTCGTCGTCGGTGGTGGCGGTCACCAGCACTCGGGCGGGACCGCCCAGCCGCAGTGTGGTGAGCGGGGCGAGGGGGGCGTTGGATTCTTCCTGCACGGGCACAGACTACGGCGCCGCCGTGCCCGCGCCCGCGGTGGACGGGGTGCACGGACGCGGCGGCGCGGTGCCTCAGGCCAGTCGTACGACGGCCTGCGCGCGGCCGAGTACCTTCTGGCCCTTGCTGGTCGCGGTCAGGTCGACGCGGACCGTACGGGCCTCGTCGTCCAGCTTGGCGGCGACCTTGGCGGACACCTCGATCAGCGCGCCCTGCTCGTCGTTGGGCACCACGACGGGGCGGGTGAAGCGGACCCCGTAGTCGATCAGCGCGCCGGGGTCGCCGGCCCAGTCCGTCACCACGCGGGCGGCGGAGGCCATGGTGAGCATCCCGTGCGCGATGACGTCCTCGAGCCCGACCTTCCTGGCGAAGGCCTCGTTCCAGTGGATGGGATTGAAGTCGCCGGAGGCGCCCGCGTAGCGCACCAGCGTCTCCCGGGTGAGGGGGAAACTGCGCGGAGGCAGCTCGGTGCCCTTCTCCACGTCGGCGTAGGCGACCCTGGCGGTCATCGGTGTGTGCGCCGTCATCTCAGCTCTCCTCCAGCGAACGCGAGACCAGCTTGGTGAAAGCGGTCACCACCAGCTCGCCCGACTCGTCGTGGACATCGCCGCGGATGTCCAGGATGTCGTTGCCGGCAAGGGACTTGATCGCCTCGATGGTCGAGGAGACGGTCAGCCGGTCGCCGGCCCGCACCGGGCGGTGGTGGACGAACCGCTGGTCGCCGTGGACCACCCGGTCGTAGTCCAGACCGAGCTGCGGATCGTGCACGACGTCCTGGGCGGCGCTGAAGCTGATCGCGAAGACGAAGGTGGGCGGCGCGATCACGTCGGGGTATCCGAGGGCCCTCGCCGCTTCCCGATCGGTGTGGACGGGGTTGTCCTCGCCGATCGACTCGGCGAATTCCCTGATCTTCTCCCTGCCGACCTCATAGGGATCGGTCGGCGGATAACTCCGGCCGACGAATGCCTGATCGAGCGCCATGACCCCGTGCCTCCTGATGTTTCCGCCGACCGACGGAGCCGGTCATCTGAGAGAACCGGCCCGAACGGGATCGAGCCCGGACCGGGCCGAACGAACGGATTCGAACGTGTGCGAACCGCTTCGATGAACGAACAACACCGCCGGAACGTGCCGGGACACAGACTCGATCGCAACGAAATCCGGCGTGCAACGCCCGGAGGCCGCCCCCCTGTTACGGGGACGGCCTCCGGAAGCGAGCCTTGTTTATCGCGTCTCGCGGTGCGCGGTGTGCGCCTTGCAACGCGGGCAGTGCTTCTTCATCTCAAGACGGTCCGGGTTGTTACGCCGGTTCTTCTTGGTGATGTAGTTCCGCTCCTTGCACTCCACGCAGGCCAGCGTGATCTTCGGGCGGACGTCGGTGGCAGCCACGTGAGTGCTCCTTGGACGCGGATGGACAGGTGATTAACACAGAAAGAGTAGCCGATCGAAGGGACCGACCCCACAATCGGCTACTGAGAGTGAGTAGCGGCGACCGGACTTGAACCGGTGACACAACGATTATGAGCCGTTTGCTCTACCGACTGAGCTACGCCGCCACGATGTGAGGGCCACCCGCCCGAAGGCGGACGGCCTTGCACATCAGAGCCCCAAAACGGAATCGAACCGTTGACCTTCTCCTTACCATGGAGACGCTCTGCCGACTGAGCTATTGGGGCGAGCGAGGAAGACATTACACGCTCTGCCGCCGAACGTGAAATCCGTATCCGCGGCCCCCGCGAAGGCCCTTCCGACCCCCGCCGGACGCGCCCTCCGCCCCGCTCCCCGAGCCGCAACACACCACGTCCGTACGACTATTCCCGGCCTGCCGGGGTGCGGACGGAGAGCGTCCTACCCTCGATCCATTCCAAGATCACGCGGCATCCCTCCGGGGTGCCCCGCGTCCATCCGCGCGGGTGCGCGCCCCGCACACACCCGCCAGAGCGAGCGGGAGTCCGATGGCCGACAGTCAGCCGCAGGGGCCGGGAGTGCCCGACCAGCCCAGCCCCACCCCGACCGGCAAGGGCTTGCTGCTCACCGGCGCCCGGCTGAAGGACGGCCGCACCGTCGACGTACGGCTGCGCAACGGACGGATCGACGCCGTGAGCACCGCGGGCAGCCTGCCCCGCGCGGAGGCCGACGGGCCGCCCCGGATGGACCTCGCCGGCTATCTGCTGCTCCCCGCACCCGCCGAACCGCACGCCCACCACGACACCGCGCTCACCGCCCCCGCCCGCGGACTGCCGCCCTCCCGCAAGCCCGCGCACATCCAACGGCGCACCACCGACGCGGCGTTGCTCCAGCTCGGCCACGGCGCGACCGCCGTGCGCACCCATGTGCCGATCGGCGGCCGGGACGGACTGACCACCCTTCAGGCCGTGCTCGCCGCCCGGCGGGCCCTGCGCGGGCTGACCGAACTCACCGCCGTCGCCGTGCCCAGACTGCTCAGCGGGATCGCCGGCGCGGACACGGCGGCGATGGTCGAGGACGCGGTGCGCATGGGCGCCACCGCCATCGGCGGCTGCCCCGATCTCGACCCCGACCCGGCCGAGTACACCGCCACGCTGCTGGACATCGCCGCCGAGCACGGCTGCGCCGTCGACCTGCACACCGACGCACGCGATCCGTCCCGACTGGCCGAACTGGCCGGCGCCGTCGGCGGGATCGGAGCCGCCGTCACCGTCGGCCCGTGCGGCGGCCTCGGCCGGATGACGGGCCGCACGGTCGCGGACGTCGCCGACCGGCTCGCCGCCGCGAACGCGGCCGTCACCCTGCTGCCGCAGGGCGGCTGCACGCTGACCGACCGCCAACTCCCCTGCTCCGCACCGCCGTTGCGCGTGCTGCAGGAGGCCGGCGTACGGGTGGCGGCCGGCAGCGGCGCCCTGCGCGACACGGCGAACCCGGTGGGCCGCGGAGACCCGCTGGAGGCCGCGTACCTGCTCGCCGCCCAGGGCACCGCGAGCGCGGCGGAGGCGTACGAGGCGGTCAGCACCGGCGCCCGTACCGCGCTCGGCCTGCCCGCGGTACGCGTCGAACCGGGCTTCCCGGCCGAGCTGTTGGCGGTGCGCGGCGAGACGCTGGAGGGCGCGCTGTCGCTGGCGTACAGCAGGGTCGTACTGCACCGGGGCCGAGTCGTCGCCAGGACGAGCGCGGTGCGCGAGTTCTGCGACGCCGACGCGGCCGGCACGCCCGAACTGCCGCGCCAGGCGCAGGGGTAGCGCCGGTGCGGCCGGCACCGGCGTAACGTCGGAGCATGCGCACAGTAATCGCAGGTGGAGCCGGACAGATCGCCCAACGCCTGGAGCGGCTGCTCCGCTCCCGGGGAGACACGCCCCTCGGGCTGATCCGGAGCCCGCAGAAGGCCGACCTGGTACGGGAGGCGGGCGCCGAACCGCTCGTCTGCGACCTGGAGTCGGCCTCCGTCGAAGAGGTCGCCGAGCTGCTGCGGGGCGCGGACGCGGCGGTGTTCGCGGCCGGCGCGGGACCCGGCAGCGGCGAGGCGCGCAAGGAGACCGTCGACCGCGCGGCGGCCGAACTGTTCGCCGACGCGGCGGCACGGGCGGGCGTACGGCGACTGCTGATCGTCTCGGCCATGGGCGTCGACGGCGAACCCCCGGCCGACGTCGACCCGGTGTTCGCCACGTACCTGCGGGCAAAGGGCGCCGCCGACGCAGCCGTCCGGGCACGCTCCGACCTGGACTGGACGATCCTGCGGCCCGGCCGTCTGACCGACGACCCCGGCACCGGCCGGATCGAGCTCGCCGCGCACACCGGGCGTTCCGAGGTGACCAGGGACGACGTGGCGGCGGTACTGCTCGCGCTGCTGGACGAACCCCTGTCGGTGGGACACACCCTGGAGCTGGTCAACGGGGATGTGCCGGTCGCCGAGGCCGTCGCGGCAGCGGTGCGCTAGCTCCGCCCCGGGCGGGCGGTGCGCCGGCTCCGCCCCGGGCGCCGCGGCCGAAGCCACCGGCCGCGGCGGCCGTCTGTGGCGGCCCGCGGCGGCGGGCGGTCGAGGCGGCACGCTGAGGCGCTCGGCCGGCGCTCGGCGCAGGTGCCGACCCGTCGGTGCTCCCCGGGGCGGCCGGGAAGCAGCTGCGGGGCGCCCGCGCCGTTCGAGCACCGCACACGGGTTGAACGTCTGATGAAGAGTGTCGAGAACACCGGATGAAGAGTGTTTCAGGACTGCGCGCTCCGGCCCGTTACCTGCTGACCCGACGCTCCCGGCCCCACTAGCGTCCGCGGCATGAGCCTCCTCAGCAAAGCCGCACGCCCCGTCCTCGACCGCATCGACCGGCGCATCGACCGCAAGGTGCGCAGCGAACTGCGCGACACCAGGGACGAGTTGAAGCGTCTCAGGGAGCAGCAGCACAGCGTCGAACTGCTGCTCGGCAGCGACGGCCGCCGATTCAACCGTCACCCCGGGCCCGGCCAGATCACCGCCGTGACGAAGCAGGTCGCCGACGTCACCGGCGAGAAGCACGCGCGCCGCGCCGTCATCCAGGCGTACCGCACACTCGTCGAGGCGGAGAACCGCGGCGTCGGCCGGATCGCCGGCGGCACCTCCAACATTCTCGGCAAGCTCGCCACCACACCGCTGCTGCGGCCGCCCAACGGCCGGGTGCTGGAGATCGGCACCCTCTACGGGCTCTTCGCCGGCTGCCTCGCCCGGCAACTGCTGCGCGCCGGCATCCCGTACGAACTGACGATCGTCGACCCGATCGCCTCCGTACAGCTCCAGGAAGAGATGACGATCGACGTCGACGCCTCCGGCACCCCGATCAACGAGGACGTCGTACGCGCCAACCTGCACTACACCGGCGTACTCCCCGACCGGCTCCGCCTCTTGCGCGGCTACTCCACCGCCCCTCGGATCCACACCGCGCTCGCCGGCAGCGAGTTCGGCGTGATCGTCGTCGACGGCGACCACTCGGCACAGGGCGTCAAGGCGGACCTCGACTGGGTCGAGCAACTGGCCGCGCCCGGCGCGGTGATCGTCGTCGACGACTACGACGACCGGGTGTGGCAGGGCGTCAAGGAGGCCACCGACAAGCACCTCGCCGACGGCGGCACCCGACTGCGGAAGATCGGCCAGGTCACCACCAGCGCCTTCCTCCGCGCCGAGTAGCCCACGCGGGAGGCGGGGTGGGCGGGGACGTCCCGCGGTGGCCACGGCCCCAGCCCGGCCCCGCTGCCGCACAGAACCCCGGTCACCCAACCCCGCTCCCCGCGCGCATTCGGGGACGGCCCCGGGATCTCGCGGATCGCACAGCCGATGGACTGCCGCCCCACCGCACGCGGGGACGAAGCCGACGGCAGGGGCTGCGCCGATCATCGCGGACCGGTCCGCGTACACGAGGAGTTGAGGCCGGGCGAAGTGGCACACAGTGGCCGGGACCCCGTACCCCGAGGAGGAGCGGCAACGGAGCGCGGCCCGTCCGGGCGGGGTGCGCGCGGAAGCCGAAGGGCGCCCAGCCGGGGTGGGGTGCTGCGAAACCAGGATTCGAACCTGCGAAGGCTGAGCCCGCAGATTCACATCGGGCTCCTCCATGAGCCGCTGGCCAGGCCGCCTCATACGCCAGCAGTCGTCTCGGGGGACGGATGGGGGAACGCTCAGCACGGCGCAGGCTTGATCGCGTACCGTGCTTGAGCAGCGGACTACACCTAAGGGGAGAAATGTCCGATTCTCCAATAGTTGCTCAGCCCGTACTCCTCTTCGGATAAACCCGCAGGTCAGCAAGACTGCTCCCCGCGCACGCGGGGATGGTCCCTGCACACACGATCAAGAGGACAGAGACCATGACTGCTCCCCGCGCACGCGGGGATGGTCCCGTGTGGTCGTCCTCGGTCACGGCCGTCTTGACCTGCTCCCCGCGCACGCGGGGATGGTCCCGGCGAGGCCAACGGCCGGTTCTCGAATCAGCGCTGCTCCCCGCGCACGCGGGGATGGTCCCTTCGGGCTCGCCCCGCCCAGGCCACAGGAGGACCGCTCCCAGCGCACGCGGGGATGGCCCCAATCCGGACGCGAGGCTAGGACGCGGCTCGCTCTGCTCCCCGCGCACGCGGGGATGGTCCCAGTTTCATCAGCATGGGCAGGGCGAAGATCGCCTGCTCCCCGCGCACGCGGGGATGGTCTCCACCTACCGACGTCGGTAGGTGCTCCGACGCACTGCTCCCCGCGCATGCGGGGATGGGTCCAGCGCCTGGGAGCTTGCGACGAATCGTGCGTTTGGAGGCGTGGATGTCACAAGCCAGTCCCCGAGGAACATTCCGGGTGGTGCCGATCAACTTCGCGAGCTGGTTCAGGACAGCCGGCTACTCGAGAAGTTGCCGTCTAAAGCCGAGTTGACGCGGAGACACAGCGTCGGCCGGGGCACTGTCCGGCGGGCGCTGAACGTACTGGCCGCCGAGAGGTTGGTGGAGTCGGTACCTGGGGTGGGCTGGCGGGTGGTGAGTGGTGCCGACCGGCATCGTCCGTTGAATGAACGACTGGCCGAAGTAATCGCAGCCGACGAGTTTCAGGTAGGCGCCCGATTCCCTTCGGAGGCCCAGCTGTACGCGGTGTGAGATGTCGCGCGCTGCGGTTCGTCGCGCGCTCGCGCAGCTGGAAGTGCAGGGGATGCTGGAGGCTGAGGGGCGGGGCTGCACGGGGAGTTGGAGTTGGAACGGCCTGAGCTGGTGGACGCGCTCGTCCACTGGGACAGGACGTCGACCTCGCCCGGCGACCGTACGACGACGCACGAGCGGTTGGACGAGGTCGTGGCGGCGGTACGGCCTGGATGCTGTCGAGGGGCGGCTCGCCCAGCGGGTAGCACAGTGCCGACCGCGAGGGGGCCGGGCCGTGGTCGATGCCCAGGCGCATCGACGGGTGGATGTCGAGGTTGTCGACGCACGAGACGCAGCCCCGTTGCCCGGAACGACGAAACCCCCTTCGACCTGCTGTGACAGCTGGTCGAAGGGGGTTTCCCATCCGTGTGGCGGCGCCAGGATTCGAACCTGGGAAGGCTGAGCCGGCAGATTTACAGTCTGCTCCCTTTGGCCGCTCGGGCACACCGCCTGGGATTTGCCGCCCCGGAGCCCTGCTCCGCGGCAACGGGGTAAACACTACCTGATACCCGTGGGTGCTTCGCCACCTGGTTGTTGCGGGGCAGGGGGCCATCCGTCGGGGCTAGGCTGACCCGGCCGGAACGGGAGCGCCGGGCCGGCATCGTCGTCAGCGGAATCTATGTACGAGGAGCCAACTCACGATGGCCGACTCCAGTTTCGACATCGTCTCGAAGGTCGAGCGGCAGGAGGTCGACAACGCCCTCAACCAGGCGGGCAAGGAGATCTCCCAGCGGTACGACTTCAAGGGCGTGGGCGCGTCCATCGCCTGGTCGGGCGAGCAGATCGAGATCAGGGCGAACTCCGAGGAGCGCGCGAAGGCCGTGCTCGACATCTTCCAGTCCAAGCTGGTCAAGCGGGGCGTCTCGCTGAAGGTGCTGGACTCCGGGGAGCCTCAGCTCTCCGGCAAGGAGTACCGACTGGTCTCCTCCCTCAAGGAGGGGATCTCCCAGGAGGACGCCAAGAAGGTCGCGAAGATCATCCGCGACGAGGGCCCCAAGGGCATCAAGGCGCAGGTCCAGGGTGACGAGCTGCGCGTCAGCTCCAAGAGCCGGGACCACCTCCAGGAAGTGATCGCCCTGCTCAAGGGCAAGGACTTCGACTTCGCGCTGCAGTTCGTGAACTACCGCTAACTACCGCTGAGGCAGCGGCAGTTGGTCACCGGCTCCTGGTCGCACGAGGTGCGATGACCGGGAGCCGCGACCGTGGGACGCAGACGACCGGGCCGGTCGCGCACGGGGCGATGCCCCGGTTCGCGACCGGCCCGGCCCGCGTGCGGCAGGGACCGGCCTCCCCGTCCGGTGTCCCGCGGCACGGCCTGACGGGCGGATGTCGCACCGCCGTCGGATTCAGTCGCGCATTCGGTCGCGCATTCGGTCGCGCACGAGGTCGTGTCCGGACCCGTGACCGTCCCCGGGTCGGGGTACGCCTCCCGGCTCGGCGGAACCCGCCGGACCCGGCTCGGACGAGTCCACCCTCCCGGGTTCAGGCGCCGTGGCATCTCCACCCAGCCCCAGCTCACCGACGAACTCGGGCGCGACGGGCGCGGGCGCGACAGGCGCGGACACCGAGGTGTCGGCCGTGGGTGGCTCGGCGGTGTCGTCCGCCGGTCCGCCGGTGGGCGTGGTGCCGGTGTGGCGCAGTCGGTGTGCGGCGAGGCCTGCGGTGGCCAGAGCGAGTGCGGCGGCCACGAGTGCGGCGGCGTTCATGCCGTTCGTGAAGGCCGTACGGGCTGTGTCGAGCAGCGCACGCCCTGCCTCGCCGGGCAGTTGACCGGCCACCTGCACGGCGCCGCCGAGGGTTTCGGCGGCGGGTCCGTCGGCGAGCGTGTCCTTGATCTCGCCGCGGTAGACGGCGGCGCCGATGCTGCCGAGGATCGCCATGCCGAGCGCGCCGCCCAGTTCCGAGGCGCACTCCACGGTGGCCGAGGCGCTGCCGGCCCGCTCGGCCGGAGCCGCGCCGACGACGAGGTCGGTCATCAGGGTCATGACCGCGGCAAGGCCCGCGGAGCACACCCCGACACCCACCAGCACGTGCCACAGCGGCGAGTCGACCTCCACCCGGACGATCAGCAGCAGCCCGGTGACGGCCAGGCAGAAGCCCGCGGCGATGAGGTGGGCGCGGTTGACCGTTCGGGCGAGCGCCACGGCGGCGGGTGCGGCGATCGCCACGCCCAGCGGCGGCAGCAGGCTCCACAGTGCGGCGGTGAGCGGGCTGTGGCCGAGCACCATCTGGAGGTACTGGGTGGTGAAGACCGCGCTGCCCACCATGACGAACATCGCCACCAACTGGCAGGCGAGCGCCGCCGGTACGCCGCGGACGCGGAAGAGGTCCGGCGGCAGCATGGGGTGCGGACAGCGCGACTGGCGCCGCACGAAGAGCGCGCCGAAGACCGCGGCGACAGCCAGGGCGACCCCGTCCAGCACCTGGAAGCCGTGGGCGGCGGCCTCCTTGACCGCGTACACCGCGGGCAGGATCGCGGCGAGGGAGAGCAGTGAGCTGAGTCGGTCGAAGCGGCCGGCGTGCTCGTTCCTGGACTCGGGCACCAGGAACGGGGCCAGGGCCAGGAGGGCCAGCATGGCGGGCAGGTTGATCAGGAACACCGATCCCCACCAGTAGTGCTCCAGCAGCACTCCGCTGATGACCGGGCCGAGAGCGACGCCGCTGCTCAGCACCGCCGACCAGATCGCGATGGCGGTGGCGCGTTGGCGCGGGTCGCGGAAGAGGTTGCGGATCAGCGCGAGGGTGGCGGGCATCAACGTGGCGCCGCCGAGCCCCAACAGGGCGCGGGCCGTGATGAGTTCGCCCGGGCCGTCGGCGTACGCGGCGGCGAGTGAGGCCGCGCCGAACGCCGCGGCGCCGATCAGCAGGAGGCGCCGGCGCCCGATGCGGTCGCCGAGCGCTCCCATCGTCAGCAGCAGCCCGGCCAGGACGAACGCGTAGATGTCCAGGATCCACAGCTGTTCGGTGGCGGTGGGGCCCAGCTCCTGGGCGATGAACGGGACGGCGAAGTAGAGCACCGAGACGTCCATGGACACGAGGAGCAACGGCAGCAGAAGCACGCAGAGCGCGGCCCACTCTCTGCGTCCCGCACGGGCGGGTGCGGCGTGGGACTTGGTGAAGGTGCGCATGGCGTCGACTATACACGCGTCTTATACGCTCGTATAGGACACGCGTACAAGTCACCTGTCCCAGACGCGCGTCCAGGCGCTGGATAGGCTGCGGGCATGGGACACCGTGAGGATCTGCTGGCCGGCGCGAAGCGCTGTCTGCTGGAGAAGGGGTACGCCAGGACCACCGCGCGCGACATCGTGGCGGCGTCCGGCACCAACCTGGCGTCGATCGGCTACCACTACGGCTCGAAGAACGCGCTGATGGCCGAGGCCCTGTTCGCCGCCACCAGCGACTGGGGCGACGACGCCGAGCAGGCCCTGGCCGCCGTGCTGCCCGACGGGGCCGGCCGCCGCCAGCACTTCGAGACGGGCTGGACGGTGATCATCGACCTGTTCCAGAAGCACCGTGCGCTGTGGAGCGCGCAGATGGAGGCGGTGCTGCTCGCGGACCGCG
This sequence comes from Streptomyces sp. XM4193, assembly GCF_023072595.1. GTDB lineage: Bacteria > Actinomycetota > Actinomycetes > Streptomycetales > Streptomycetaceae > Streptomyces. The sequence goes on along the minus strand of NZ_JALLGK010000001.1, from coordinate 1,236,229 downwards.
ACTCCGCGCTCCGGGAGTTCTTCGCCACGTCCTGGCCGGAGTCGTCGACCGGACTGATCGCACTGCTGAACGGTGTTCCGGCCGAGGAAGTGACCGAGGAGCAGCGGCGGGTGTTCGGCTCGCTCTACATGACGCTGCTGGGCGGGCTGCTGCTGCAACAGCAGTTGGAGCACTACCCGGTGCCGGACGGGCGGGACCTCGCGCAGGCGATGGCCTGGATCAGCGGCGCGGACACTCCGTAGCGGTCAGCCGGCAGGGCTGGGACCGGCACCGGGCCGCTCGCAGGGCCACCCCGGGGCGGCAGTGGTGGGGCGGCAGCGGCGGGGCGGCAGTGGCGGGCGCACGGAGCCCGCAGGCGTGCGAGGCCCCCGGCCGTGTACGACAGGCGCGTACGACGCCCCGGGCGGCCCTGCGCGTACGCCGCGGCGGCAGCACCCGGCGGCGGCGTACGGACGCGGGACGGGGTCGCCCGGCGCGGGGCCCGGCGCGCACCGGGCCGCTGTGGCGCGGCAGGCAGCGACCGGCGCGGGCCCTGTGCCGGAACGCGCCGGACGGGGGTGGTCGGCGGAGGGCGGACGCCGACGCGTGGGGCGCCGGCGGGTGCGTCAGCGGGTGGGGACTATCTCGCGGCCCAGCGGCATCAGCGAGACCGGGATCATCTTGAAGTTGGCGATGCCCAGCGGGATTCCGATGATCGTCACGCAGAGCGCGATACCGGTGAAGATGTGGCCGAGAGCGAGCCACCAGCCGGCCAGCAGCAGCCAGAGCACATTGCCCACGCACGACGGGGCGCCCGCGTCGCGGCGTTCGACCGCCTCGTAGCCGAACGGCCACAGGGCGTACCGGCCGATGCGGAAGGAGGCCAGGCCGAAGGGGATGCCGATCACGGTGATGCACAGGATCAGACCGGCGAGCAGGTAGGCCAAGAAGAGCCAAAAGCCGCTCAGGACAAGCCAGATGATGTTCAGAATCGTCTTCACGTCGATCAGCTTCCCATGCGTTCGAGACGAGCGATGCGCTCTTTCATCGGAGGGTGGGTGGCGAAGAGACCGCGGCGCCCGGTGCAGCCGAACGGGTTGGCGATCATGAGGTGGCTCGCGGTGCGCAGCCGCGGCTCGCCGGGGAGCGGCAGCCGGCTCGTACCGACGTCGAGCTTGCGCAGGGCGGAGGCGAGGGCCAGCGGGTCGCCGGTGAGGCGGGCGCCGGCCGCGTCCGCCCCGTACTCCCGGGATCTGCTGACGGCCAGGCGGATCACAGTGGCGGCGAGCGGCCCGAGCACGGCGAGCAGCAGCAGCTCGACCAGGCCGGGCCCGTCCTCCTCGGTGCGCCCGAAGGGCAGCAGCCAGGCGAGGTGGACCAGGAGCATCACCGCGGAGGCGAGACAGCCGGCGACCGAGGCGAGCAGGATGTCGCGGTTGTAGATGTGGCTGAGCTCGTGCGCGATGACGCCGCGCAGCTCGCGCTCGTCGAGCAGCCGCAGGATGCCTCTGGTGCAGCAGACGGTCGCGTGCCGGGGGCTGCGGCCGGTGGCGAAGGCGTTGGGGGCGTCGGTGGGCGAGAGGTAGACCCTCGGCATCGGCCGCCGCGCGGCGGTGGAGAGCTCCCGCACCACGCGGTAGAGCTCGGGTGCCTCGAACTCGCTGACCGGGCGCGCTCGCATGGCGCGCAGCGACAGGGTGTCACCGCGCCAGTACGCGAAGCCGTTGAGCCCGATGGCGACGAGAAGAGCGAGGACGAGCCCGGTGCTGCCGAAGACGCTGCCGACGCCCATGATGAGCGCGGACATCAGGCCCAGGAGCAGGGCAGTCCTTGTCCCATTGTGTCGGCCGTGCACGGTTCGCCCTCCAGATGTGCGGCGGGAGAACACCTGCGGTCAGGTGTACCTCCACCCTCCAGCGGACCCTCCCCACTCCCACAACGCCGGTCCCCGGGCACGGGTTCCCCGAGCGCGTGTGCGGGCTGCGACACGGCCCGCGGCGCCCGTCCGCGCACGCTCCCGGCGGAGCGGTGGGAGGCGTGCAGCCGCGAATCGAAGGTCGCAGGGGATCGCTGGGATGCCTGGTCGCTGGAGGACGGGGCCGGAGCGGGTCAGAAGAGGGTGGTGGAGGCGAAGCGCAGTACGAGCTGGGGCAAGCCGGAGAGCACCGCTGCGACGCAGGCGGTCAGGGCGACGGCGAGCGCCGTGGGCCCCCGCAGCGGGGTGGCGGTACGGGTCCGGACCCCGGAGCCGGTCGCGGGCCGGACGGCGGAGCCGGGCTCGGGTGCGGCTGCGGAATCGGCCTCCGGGCCGGGCCCGGTTTCGGAAGCGGCCTCGGAATCGGGTGCGGGCTGGAAGAGCAGCGCGGTCCAGCGGAGGTAGTAGACGAGGCCGAGGACCACGTTCAGTGCCATGACCACCGCGAGCCAGCCGAGTCCGGCGTCCACCGCCGCTCCGAAGACCGCGACCTTGGCGAAGAGTCCGATCACCCCCGGCGGGAGTCCGGCCAGGCAGAGCAGGAAGAAGCCAAGCGCCAGCGCGGCCAGCGGGTTGCGGGCGAAGAGGCCGCGGTAGTCGGTGAGGCGGTTGGCCGGTGCGCTGCGGGCGACATGGGTGACGACCGCGAAGGCGCCGAGGTTGACCGCCGCGTACATCAGGGCGTAGCTCAGGCTCGCCCCGACGACCCGCAGCGGCTCCTCGCCGCTCGCGTACCCCGCGGCGGCGAGCGGGACGATCAGATAGCCGGCCTGGCCGACGGAGGACCAGGCGAGCAGCCGTACGGCGCTGTGGCGGGTGTCCGCGCGCTGGCGCATCGCGGCGAGGTTGCCGACGGTCATGGTCAGCGCGGCGAGCACGGCGACCGCCGGCGCCCAGGTGTCCGCGCGTCCCGGGAAGGCGAGCAGAGTGACCAGGATGAGTCCGACGAAGCCGACCGCCTTGCCGACCACCGAGAGGAAGGCGGCGACGGGCACGGGGGCGCCGACGTAGGTGTCGGGGACCCAGAAGTGGAAGGGCACCACGGCGGTCTTGAAGGCGAAGCCGACGAGGGTGAGCACCACTCCGGCCGCGGCCAGCGTCTCCAGCTGCGGGTCGACCTCCTCCAGGCCGGTCGCGACACGGTTCAGGTGGAGGCTGCCGGTGGCCGCGTACAGCAGGCTGATGCCCATCAGCGTGACGGCGGTGGCGGCGACCGAAGACAGGAAGAACTTGAGCGCCGCCTCCGAGCCGCGGCGGTCGCCGGCACGCAGCGCGAGCAGCGCGAAGACCGGCAGGGAGGCGACCTCCAGGGCGATGACCAGGGTCGCCAGATCGCGGGCGGCGGGCAGCAGCACGGCGCCGGCGGTCGAGGCCAGCAGCAGGAACCAGTACTCCCCCGCGGGCAGCTTCGCGTCCCGCACCAGCGCCAGCGAGATCAGTGCGGTCACCAACGCGGCGCCGAGCACGAGGAGTTGGACGGTGAGCGCGAAGGTGTCCGCGGTGTAGCTGCACGAACCGGGGTCCCCGACCAGGCAGAAGGTGCTGCGCCGCTCGCCGACGAGCGGGAGCAGGCTCAGTGCGGCGAGGACCGTCGCCAGCACCGCGCCCCAGCCGAGCAGCGGTTTGCGGCGCTCGTCCAGGAAGAGGTCGGCGACCAGCAGGACGAGCGCGGCCACCGTGATGACCGTGGGCGGGGCGAGCGCGACCCAGTCGACGGACTGGACGAGGTCCGCGGCGGCGTAGGTCATCGGGTGACTCCTGGCAGCAGGTTCTGCACGGCCGGGTTGGTCAGGTGCAGGAGGAGGCCGGGCCACAACCCGGTGAGCAGGGTGAGGACGACGAGCGGCACCCAGGCCGCGTACTCGTACCCGCGAACGTCCGGGAGCGCGGCGGTCGGCGGTGCCGCGACCGCCGTGGTGGTCGCGGTCGATGCGGTGGCCGCGGTCGATGCGGTGGCCGCGGTCGATGCGGTGGCCGCGGTCGATGCGGCCTCCGGATGCGGCTCGGTCGCCGGGCTGTGCGCCGGGCTGTGCGCCGGACCCTGCGTCGGGCTCGAAGCCGGAGCCGGGGTCGGGGTCGGAGTCGGGGCGCTGTCGGGTCCGGGGGGTGTGGTGTCCGTGGACGGGCGGGGGGCCTCGTTCGGATCGCCCATGCACACGCGGCGTACGACCAGCAGCAGATACGCCGCGGTCAGCAGCGTGCCGAAGGCGGCCAGCGCCATGAAGACCAGGTAGGTCGGGCGGCTCAGTCCGTCGGCGGGGTCGTACGCGCCGAGCAGGGCGAGCATCTCGCCCCAGAAGCCGGCGAGTCCGGGCAGTCCCAGCGAGGCGATCGCGGCGAAGGCCAGCAGTCCGCCGAGCCGGGGTGAACGGCCGTAGAGGGCGGCCCCGTTGGTGGCGGCGAGCCGGTCGAGGTCGGTGGTGCCGGTGCGTTCCTTGAGCGCGCCGACGAGGAAGAAGAGCAGGCCGGTGACGAGTCCGTGCGCGACGTTGGCGAAGAGCGCGCCGTTGACGCCGGTACGGGTGAGGGTGGCGATCCCCAGGAGGACGAAACCCATGTGTCCGACCGAGGAGTAGGCGATCAACCGCTTGAGGTCGCCGCCGGCGCCCCTGCGCACGAGCGCCAGACAGGCCAGCGATCCGTAGAGGATGCCGACGACGGCGAAGGCGCCGAGATAGGGCGCGAAGTGGGCCGCCCCCTCGGGTGCGATCGGCAGCACGATCCGTACGAGTCCGTAGGTGCCCATCTTCAGCAGGACGCCCGCCAGCAGCACCGACCCGACCGTGGGAGCGGCGGTGTGGGCGTCCGGCAGCCAGCTGTGCAGCGGCCACATCGGCGTCTTGACCGCCAGTCCGACACCGATGGCGAGGACGGCGACGAGCTGTGTGGTGCGGGTGAGCGAGGCGCCGTTGTCAGTGGCGAGTGCCACCATGTCGAAGGTGCCGCCCTGAAGGCCGATGAGCAGCAGTCCGAGGAGCATCACCACGGAGCCGAGGAGGGTGTAGAGGACGAACTTCCAGGCGGCCGGGGCGCGTCCGGCACCGCCCCAGCGGGCGATCAGGAAGTACATCGGGATGAGGACCATCTCGAAGGCCAGGAAGAACAGCACCAGGTCCAGGACCGCGAAGGTCGCCAGGACCCCGGTCTCCAGGACGAGCAGCAGCGCCACGAAGGCCTTGGGCGACCCCGCCCCCCGTGGTGGCGCGACGAAGTAGCTGTAGAGCGCGCACAGGAAGCAGAGCAGCGCCGTGAGGACGAGGAGGGGAAGCGAGATGCCGTCGATGCCGAAGTGCAGACGAATACCGAAGGCCGGGATCCAGCTGACGTCCGACTCCGCCTGGATGTCGCCGGCCCGGTCGTAGTCGAAGCCTGCGGCCAGCACCACCGTGGCCAGCAGTACGGCGCCGGTGACGGTGACACCGTGGCGCAGTACGGCCTGCTCCGGGCTGCGTCCGCGCAGACCGGGCGGTGCGGGCAGCAGCGCGGCGACGGCGCCGAGCAGCGGGAGCAACAGCGCGGCGACCAGCAGGAGTTGCGGTGCGCTCGCGCCGGGGACGAGGGCGTTCAGGGCAGTCACGACTCACGCTCCGGCGGCGAGGACGGCGATGGTCAGGATGATCGCGCCGGCCAGCAGTGCGCTCAGATAGGTCTGCGCGTTGCCGGTCTGGGTCCTGCGCAGCGCGGCTCCGAGCCAACGGGGCAGGGTGGCGGCTCCGCGTACACAGCCGTCGACGACCTCGCGGTCGAGGAAGCGGACCAGTCGTGCGCCGCCGCGCACGGGTGCGACGAAGAGCCGGTCGTACAGCGCGTCGAGGTGGAAGCCGGCGCGGGCGGGCCCGTGCAACGGCCCCAGGAGCACCGGGCCGGGGTCCGGGTCGCGGCCGAGCACGGTGGTGTGGCGCCAGGTCGCGTAGGTGACCAGCGCGCCGACGAGGGCCACGCCGGTGGCCAGGACGGAGGTGGTGAGCGTCGGCGCGAGGCTGTCGCCGTCGAACCAGTCGGGCAGGCGTGAGTAGAGCAGCCCGAAGCCGAGGGAGGGGACCGCCAGCAGCCACAGCACGGCGTTCATGGGCAGTGTGGCGGGGCGTGCGGCGGGCGCGGTCGGCACACCGGTCGTGGTCGCCTCCGCGGTGACCGTCGGCACAGCGGGCGTGGCCGGCGCTCCCGGCGCTCCGGGCGCGGTCGGCGCTCCGGGCGCCCCCGGCGCTCCCGGCGCGGTCGGCGCTCCGGGCGCGGTCGGCTCCGCCGTTGGCGGAAGGCCGGGTGCGGCGGGCAGGGTCGCGGGCGACGGCTCGGGCTGGACGGGGGCGTCGCGCCAGGTGAGCAGCCAGAGCCGGGTGGCGTAGCTCGCGGTGAGAAGGGCGGTGGCCAGGCCGGCGGCGAGCACGATCCAGCCCGCGGTCGCGGGGATGCCCCGGTCGGGGTCGACGGCGGCGTGCTCGGCGGCGCCCAGGACGGCTTCCTTGGAGAAGAAGCCGCTGAAGGGAGGGAGCGCGGCGAGGGCGAGGAGCCCGATCGTCATGGTCCAGAACGCGTCCGGTGCCCGGCGGGTGAGGCCGCGTATCCGGGCCATGGCCGTCAGCGAGGCGGTGCCGGCCGCGGTGATCACCACACCGGCGGTCAGGAAGAGCAGGGCCTTGAACGCACCGTGGGACAGGAGGTGGAAGACGGCGGCCGATCGGTTGCCGACGGCCAACGCACCGAGCATGTAGCCGAGTTGGCCGACGGTGGAGTAGGCGAGCACCCGTTTGAGGTCGTCCTGTGCCAGCGCGGCCAGGGCCGAACCGACCATGGTCAGGGCCGCGAGGAGGGCGAGGACCACCAGCGCCGCCGCGGAGGCGGTGAAGACCGGCAGCAGTCTTGCCACGAAGTACACGCCGGCCGCGACCATCGTGGCGGCGTGGATCAGCGCGGAGACCGGGGTGGGGCCCGCCATCGCGTCCGGCAGCCAGCTGTGCAGCGGGAACTGCGCCGACTTGCCCGCGACTCCCGCGAGCAGCAGCAGCGCGATCAGCGTCGGGTGGCCGAGCTCGAAGTCCGAGAGGGAGGAGGTGAGTCGGGCGACGATCGTGCTGATGCGGAAGGTGCCGGCTTCGGAGGCCAGCGCCAGGATGCCGATCAGGAAGGGGACGTCGCCGAGCTTGGTGATCAGGAACGCCTTGAGGGAGGCGGAGCGTGCCGCCGCCTTCTCCCAGTAGTGGCCGACCAGGAAGTACGAGCAGATGCCCATGATCTCCCAGCCGACCAGCAGCACGATGAGGTCGTCGGCGTAGACCACCAGAAGCATCGCGGAGGTGAACAGCGAGACGAGCGCGGCGTAGGAGGCGTAGCGCGGATCGTCGCGGAGATAGCCCGTCGAGTAGAGCTGCACGCAGGTGGCGACCAGGGCGACCAGCACTGCCACGAGCACGGCGAAGCCGTCGAGGTGGAAGGCGAGGCTGATCGGGAGCGATCCGTTGCCGGTGGGGGTGAGTTCGGTGGCGGCGGTGACCGCCGACTCCCCCGTGCCGCCGCCCTGCCGCAGCGCGACCACGACCGCCAGCGCGGTGGCCGCGAGAGTCGGCAGCACGGCGAGCGGCCGCACGAAGCCGGGTGCCCTGCGGCCCGCCGCGAAGCCGGCGAAGGCACCGAGGAAGGGCAACAGCGGGACGAGTACGGCGAGAGTGGTCGTGCTCACGCGGTGGCCTCCGCCTTCTTCGCCGCGGCGGCGTCGGGTTGGTGGCCGGTGCCGGCCGGGTCGGTGGCCTCGCCGGACGGCTCGACGGCGTCGGAGTCGTGGCGCGGTCCGTCGGGCGGTTCCTCGGCGAGGTCCCTGAGTTCGTCCAGGTTCGAGCTGCCGCGGTTGCGGAACACGAGGAGGACGATGGCCAGGCCGATACCGATCTCGGCGGCGGCGATCGCGATGGTGAAGAGCGTCAGCGACTGCCCGGCGTGCAGTTCGTCGCGGAGCCAGACGTCGAAGGCGACGAGGTTGAGGTTGACCGCGTTGAGCATCAGCTCGACGGAGATCAGGACGAGGACGATGTTGCGTCTGGCCAGCACGCCGTAGAGGCCGACGCTGAAGAGGAGAGCGGAGAGTACGGCCGGATAGACGAGATGCATCAGCGCTCTTCCTTCTTCCCCCGGCCGGACCGCGGCTCGCTCTCGGTGCCCGGGTCCTGTTCCGACTGCCCGTCGGCGTCGGCCCGTTCACCGGCGCCCGGCGGTTGCCCGACGGGGCCGCCGGACGCGGCGGGGCGGGTCTCTGCCTCGTCGCGGACGCCGGGCACGGGCGGGGTGGCGGACGCGGGCGGGGTGGCGGACACGGTCGGGGCGGCGGGGCGGGAGGTGCGGGCCGGCGTCCGGGCGGGGGTCCGGGGCGCGGCGTCCGCCGCGGCGGATCTGCGGCGGGAGAGCACGATCGCGCCGACCAGCGCTGCCAGCAGCAGCACCGAGAGCGCCTCGAACGGCAGCACCCAGTACCGGAAGAGACTCTCGCCGATCGTCGCGGTGTCCCCCTGCGGGGTGTCCAGCGTGATCCAGGCGGAGTTGGCCGAGACGAAGGCGTCGACGACGACGGTGACCAGTGTCGCGGCGGTGGCGAGAGCGACCGCGAGGGCGACCCAGCGGTTGCCGGAGTCCGCGTCGGGCGAGGGCCCGATGGGCGCCCGGGTGAGCATCAGCCCGAAGAGCAGCAGCACGACGACCGAGCCGACGTAGATCAACACCTGCACCCAGGCGATGAACTCGGCCGTGAGCAGCAGATATTCGACCGCGATGCCACCCAGTGCCAGTACCAGCCAGAGTGCGGCGTGCACCAGCTGCTTGCTGGTCACCGCCATGATCGCGGCGCCGAGCGTGACGAGGCCGACGAGCACGAAGGCGATCTCCACGCCGGTCGGCGACATGAAGCCGCGTCCGGCGGCGAGCAGCAGCGTGCCGTCGACGGTGCCGGAGGCGTGGGCGGGGAACGTGCTCATGCGTCTCCCTCCCGATCCCGGCGGCGGTCCTCGGGCCGGTCGGCTCCCTCCGGCCGGTCGCCCTCGGTCCGGTCGGCTCCCTCGGGCCGGTCCGGACGCCCGTCGACGAGCGGCCCGGCAGCGCCGTCGGCCGGCGCGGGGCCGGGGTCGCCGGCGTCCGGTCCGGCCGGCTCGGCGGCCTCCGCGCGCTCCTGTTGCGCGCGCTCCTGCTCCAGCTGCGCGGCCAGTTGGACGGCGAGCTTGTCGGCGGCCTTGCGTGCGGAGCCCACTTCCTTGGGCTCCTCCGCTGCGGGGTCCAGCGGCGGCGGTTCGGGGACGGTCCACATCCACTCGCGCAACTTCTCGCGTTCGTGGGTCAGTTCGTGGATGTCGGTCTCGGCGTACTCGAACTCCGGCGACCAGAACAGCGCGTCGAAGGGGCAGACCTCGATGCAGATTCCGCAGTACATGCAGAGCGAGAAGTCGATGGCGAAGCGGTCCAGCACGTTGCGGCTGCGGTCCCGGCCTCCCGGGGTGGTGGCCGGAACGGTCTCCTTGTGCGAGTCGATGTAGATGCACCAGTCGGGGCACTCGCGGGCGCACAGCATGCAGACCGTGCAGTTCTCCTCGAAGAGCCCGATGACACCGCGGCTGCGCGCGGGCAACTCCGGCTGTACGTCCGGGTAGTGCGCGGTGACCGACCGCCTCGTCATGGTCCGCAGCGTGATGGCCAGCCCTTTGGCGAGGCCCGAGCCGGGGAGGCCCATTACAGGAACACCACCTTCACGACGCCGGTCAGCGCGATCTGGGCCAGTGCCAACGGCACCAGGCAGGTCCACGCGAACCGCTGGATCTGGTCGGCCCGCAACCGGGGCCAGGCGACCCGCATCCAGATCACCAGGAAGCAGAGAGCGGCTGTCTTCAGGAGCATCCACAGCCAGCCGAGTTGATCGGCGAACGGACCGTGCCAGCCGCCGAGGAAGAGCACCGACGTCAGCGCCGAGATCACCACGATGCCGGCGTACTCCGACAGCATGAAGAAGGCGAAGCGCAGGCCGCCGTACTCCGTCAGCGGACCGAAGATGATCTCTTCGGGCGCCAACGGCGCGTCGAAGGGCGGGCGGTGCAGCTCGGCGACGCCGGCGACGAAGAACACGAACGCCCCGACGAGCTGCCACGGCAGCCACCACCACTGCCAGGCGTCGAGGATTCCGGGCAGCGAGAGCGTGCCGGAGGCCATCACCACGGAGGCGGCGGCGAGCAGCAGCGGCAGCTCGTACGCCATGAGCTGGGCGGCGGTGCGCATCCCGCCCAGCAGCGAGTACTTGTTGGCCGAGGCCCAGCCGCCCATCACCTGGCCGAGCACACCGACGCCCAGCACCGCGAGGACGAAGAAGATACCGGCGTCCACCACCTGCCCGACCACGCCGTTGGGCGCCAGCGGGATGGCGATGAGGACGATGAGATACGGCACCAGGGCGACCGCGGGCGCGAGTTGGAAGACGCGACGGTCGGCCGCGGCCGGGACGACATCCTCCTTCTGGGCGAACTTCACCCCGTCGGCGACGAGTTGGGCCCAGCCGTGGAAGCCGCCCGCGTGCATCGGACCGACGCGTCCCTGCATGTGCGCCATGACCTTGTGCTCGGCCTGGCCCACCAGCAGCGGCAGCACGAGGAACGCGAGCATGACGACCAGCAGCCGCCAGGCGACGTCGAAGAACTCCATCAGCCCTCGTCCTCCGTACGGCCGCGCTCGGACTCCGCGTCCTCGGCGGCGGACGACGCCTCGTCCTCCGGCCCCGACCCGCGTTGCGACCCCGACCCGCGTTCCGCCGCGGTCTCGCCGGGCGCGGTCTCGCAGGGCGCAGCTGTGTCGGGCGCGGTCTCGCCGGGCGCCGTACGGCTGTTGGACGCCGCGTCGTCGCCGGAGGGGGTCGCGTCGTCGAAGGCGGGGCGTGCGTGGTGCCAGGGAGCGTCGCTGGAACGCTGTCCGGGCGCACCGCTCGACGCGGAGTCCGGTGCGGCGTCGGTCCGGGGTGCACGCTGCGAGGCGGAGCCCTCGTTCACGCTGCGGTTCCGCCGAGCACGGCCGGTCGTTCCGGCCGGTGAACTGCCGGGCCTCGCCGCGGACTCCGGCGCCGACGACTCGGGAGCGGCCGACTCGGGAGCGGCGTCCGGCCCAGGAGCGACCGGCGGCTTCGGGTCGGTGTCCGGCTTCGGGGTCGGGGCGGTCTGCGAGGCCGAACCGTCCGCGGCGGTGCGGCTGCGGCGCGGACGCCTCGTCGGTGCCGCGGCGTCCCCGGTGGCCGGTGCTCCCGGTTCCTCCGCGGCGCCTGCGGCTGCTTGGCTCGACGAGCCCGCGGCGGCGCTGCGGGTACGGCGCGGGCGCTCACCGGCCGCGTCCGCGCCAGCAGCACTCGTACGCCCCGCCGCCCCCGTGCGACCGGCGGCGCCCGCACGGCCGCGGGCGGGTCGGGCCGGAGCGGGTGGGAGCTGGCCCTTGAGCGGGCCCCACTCGTTCGGGTCGGGTACGCCCGGCGGCAGCATCTGCCGCCGTTTGGGCCCGCCGTCGTGGCTCTCGCCGGGTTCCTTGGCGCCCGGCCAGGCCTTCACCACCCGGGCGGCGAGCACGAAGTCCTTGCGCAGCGGATGTCCCTCGAAGCCGTCCGGCAGCAGGAGCGGTTCGAGTCCGGGGTGGTCGGTGAACCGTACGCCGAACATCTCGTACGTCTCCCGCTCGTGCCAGGCCGCACCGGCGAACACCCCGGTGGCGGTGGGGAGTTCGGGCGAGGCGTGCGCCACGGTCGTACGGATCAGCAGCCGGCGCAGCCCGCGGGCCGTGCCGTCCGACGCGGCGCCCGGCAGGGCGACGAGATGGGCGCAGACCCGGAATCCGCTGCCGGGTTCGTCGACGGCGCTCAGCCAGTCGAAGTAGGTGCAGCCCAGTTCGTCCCGCGCCAACCGCAGGGCCGCGAGCCAGCGTTGGGCGGGTACGTCGACGGTGAGCAGCGCGTACGCGTCGCTCGCACTCGCGCCCTCGCCGAACAGTTCGGCCGCGGGCGCGGGCAGCCACCCCTCGGGCTCGGCCGGCGCGGCCGACGAGCCGGCCGCATCGGGCGCGGCGGGAGCGGGGCGCGGGGTCGCCCCGGCGGTCTCGTCGGGTTCCGGGGTGGGCACGCTCATTTGGCCTCCTCGCCCGGCGTGGGCGGAGGCGTCACCAGTCCGCTCGCGAGCGCGGCCGGACCCGCCCCCGTGGGCCCGCGGCCGTACCGCTCGCTCAGCGACTCCTGCGCGATCTTCTCCTGGAGCTTCAGAATCCCCTGGAGCAGCGCCTCGGGGCGCGGCGGGCAACCGGGCACGTACACATCGACCGGGATGATCTGGTCCACGCCCTTGGTCACCGAGTACGAATCCCAGTACGGGCCACCGCAGTTGGAGCACGCGCCGAAGGAGACCACGTACTTGGGCTCGGGCATCTGCTCGTAGAGCCGCTTGACGGCGGGCGCCATCTTGTCCGTCACCGTGCCCGAGACGACCATCAGGTCGGCCTGTCTGGGTCCGGGCGCGAACGGGATGACGCCGAGCCGGATGAAGTCGTGCCGCGACATCGACGCCGCGATGAACTCGATGGCGCAGCAGGCCAGTCCGAAGTTGAAGACCCAGAGGCTGTAGCGGCGACCCCAGTTGAGGACCACCTTCATCGGCTCGGGCGCCAGCCGGGCCAGCGCACCGAGTCGTCGCGGTTCCGGGAGGTCGGCACGTGTCACGTCCATGTGAGGACGCCCTTCTTATATGCGTAGAGCAGTCCGATCGCCAGCAGCCCGAGGAAGATGAACATCTCCACCAGCGTCGCTGCACCGAATCCGACCGCGGCGAAGATCGTCGCCCAGGGGAAGAGGAAGATCGAGTCGATCGCGAAGATCACGTAGAGGAAGGCGTACACGTAATAGCGAACCTGGGTGTGCGCCCAGTCGTCGCCCACCGGATCGACGCCGCACTCGTAGGTCAGCATCTTCTCGCGCGTCGGCGCGACCGGCCGCAGCAGCCGACCTCCGGTGAAGGCCGCCGCCACGAACACCGCGCCGAGGACCGCGACCAGGCCGACGACCGAGTAGCCGTGGAAGTAGTCCGGCACGACACCGTTCCTCTGCGTGTTGACGTCCGTCTCTCAGCGTGCGTACGCGTTCGACGATCTGTACGCACCGGAGTCTAGGCCCTGCCCCCTGACGTCCGACTGCCCCGTCTCACCACCGGGACGTTCGGAGCGGACGTGCGGGACGGCGACTTGCGGCTTGCTCCGGGCTTGCTCCGGTATGTCGGCGTCCGCTCCGTGCGCGTCGTTCACCGCTCGAAGGAGCGTACGAGCCGCGGCGGGGCGGGCCCGGAGCATCGGCGCGGCCACCGTCAACGGGCCCGGTCCGCCCGGCACTTGTCGTCGGAAGCGCCGCCCGCCGGGATCTGCGCACCTCGCTCCCGGACGTTGCCGCCGGGCCCGCGTCCGCCTACCGCCGGTCGAACGCGACCGCACGCCCCATGCACTCCGCGGCGAGACGGGCGGCCGCGGCACGGGTGTGGTGGCCCAGCAGCTCCGTGCGGATCGCGCCGCCCGCGGCGAGGTGCCGGTCGTAGGGGATGGGGACGACCGTCGCGCCGCCGACCGCGAGATGCCGGATCGCCTTCGCCTCGTCGAGCGCGGTGTCGGGTACCGCGTGCGAAACGGCGACCACGGTGGTGGCGAGCATCCGCGGATGGAGCTTGCCCATCCAGTCCAGCACCGAACGCGTCGCCGCAACCCCCTCCACCGTCGCCGGGGTGACGAGCACCCGCGCCTGGGTGGTGGTCAGCGCGGTGCGTGCCACTTCGGCGGGCAGCGTCTCGCAGTCCACCACCGAGGTGCCGAAGTAGCGGCCGAGCGAGGTGATCACGACACGGTAGGTGTCCAGGTCGAGTTGGGCGCCGACCGCGCCCTGACTCGCGGGCAGCAGCCAGCCGCCGCCGGGCAGCCGCACCAGATAGCCGGTGATGTCGGTCAGCCGCATCGAGGGGTTGACGATCCGCGCCAGATCCGCGCAGGTCCAGCGGATCTCTGAGGCCCCGAGCCGGCCCGGAATGGTCCCGAGGGCAGGATCGGCCTCCACGGTGAGCGTCGGATCGTTGCGGTAGTGCGCGTAGGTGAGGGACAGCAGCGCGGCGATTGTCGACTTGCCCGCGCCCCCGCGGATGCTGGTGACCGCCAACTGGCGTCCGCTGTGCACCGGTTGCTGTATCGCGCGGGCGGTCTCGGTGGCGATCGTGGTCTCGCGCGCGGTGGAGGAGACGAGCCGGTGCAGCGCCTGGACGGTGCGTCGGGACATGCTGTCGCCGTGCCGCGCCCGTCTTTTGACCTCGGCCACCTCCGGCCCGTTGACGGGGACGGAGACCGGCGCCAGAGCCCCGGGCGCCGAGCCGTACGGCAGGTGCGGGGCCGACGGGGCGTACGGCGCGTTCGGCATGTGCCGGGCGGGCGGGGCCGCCTGGGTGGAGTGAGCCGGCCGGGCGGGCGGGGCCTGCTGGGTCGGCTGGGCGTACGGCTGCGGCCCGACCGGCGCGGAGGGTCCGGACTGCGGCGGGTTGACGGGGTGGGCGGCCGGTGCGGTGTGCGCGGGTGCGTGCGCCGCCGGCGCCTGCGGGACTGCCGGTGCCTGCGGCGCCGCCGGTGCCCGCGGCGGCTGCGACGGAGCGTTCCGCGGTGGCTCGACCTCGGTGCGCCCCGCCGCCGACCCGACGTGCGGTGCGGGTGACGTCGCGGCCTGCGGTCCGGGCTGCACGGCGGATTGGGCGGCGGGCCGCGCGGCGACGGGCGGCTGTTGGACAGTCGGCGGCGCGGCCACCGCGTGCGGCGGCAGCGGGGCGGGGGGTGCGGCGTACGACTCGGCGGCGACGGTCGGTGCGGCGGTCGGTGCGGCGTACGGGACACCGGAGACGGTCGGCTCGGTGGCGGCGTACGTCTCGGTGGCGGCGTACGTCTCGGTGGCGGCCGTCGGCTCGGCGGCGGCCGTCGGCTCGGCGGCGGCCGTCGGCTCGGCGGCGAGGTCCGCGGGGACGGGTGACAGCAGCAGCGTCTGCTCGGCCGCTGCCGGTTCGGGAAACGCGGGCGGTGGGCTGCTCACGTCGAACACCGCGTCGGGAGGCGGGAGTTGGTCGATCGTCGGGCCGGTACCGGTCGGAGCGGCGACGGAGGCGACTGCCGACTCCCCGGAGGGCGGCGCCGACTGCGGCAGCGGGGGCGGAACGGCCGGCATGGGCGGCGGCGCGAGGGCCTCGATGTGTTGGGTGACGGCGGCGTCCTCGTCCTCCGCGAACGGCACCTCGATCCCGACCTGGGTCCGTTCTTCGGCGGCCGGCTCTGCCGTCGGGGGTGCGGGCCCCCGGTCGGGCCCCTCCACCGGCGCCCCGCCCTCCACCGGCGCCCCGCCCTGCGGCGGCGGCACGCTCGCCGCGGCTGCTTCGTCCGCCGGGCGGGCTGCCGCCCCGGCCGTCGGCTTCGACTCGGCTTCGCCCGGGAGCTGTTGGGCCTCGAACCCCGGCGGTACGGCGTCCTCCGGCTCGATCTCCGCGGCGCCTCCGCCGTCGGCCACGGGCTCCGCGCCCGGGTCGGCCACGGCCCGGGCGCGCGCGTCGGCCTCGGACTCGGCGGCGGCCCTCAGCCTCGGTCCCGGTACGGGCGCGGGCAACGGCACCGGACCGAAGCCCGCGAGCAGGACAGGGTCCTCGTCCGGCAGCGTTCCCGCGTCCGGCAGGCCCTCCGCGTCCGGCAGCGTTCCCGCCTCCGGCAGCTGCACCGCGTTCACGTCCGCCGCCGCCGCGTCGCGGTCGTCCGGGAGCGGCAGCGCCCCGCCGAAGGTGCGCGCCACGTCCTCCTGCACACCGCCGCCGTCGGCCGAACCGGCCGGCTCCGGCGCTCCCTCGCGAGGGCCCGCCCCCTGCTCCGCGGGCGGAACGCCTCCGCCCGCGGACGCCGAGTCCCGCTCTGCGCCCCGGACTTCGTCCCGTGCCGTCATCTCCGCATGCCCCCTCGACATCTCCACAGCTCAGAACGCCGTGAGCAGCTGACCGAACACCCCGAACGCTCCCACCACGAACGGCAGAAGCAGCACCACACTGACCGACTCCCCCACGTCGGTCACCCTCCGCAGCATCCCACCCGTGCGCTCCGGCACGCGCACCACCAGCGTCATCAGCACTCCGCCCAGCAGCACCGCGAACAGCGCGAGAGGGCCGACCGTCGCGTGGGAGCCCCACAGCACCACCAGACGCACCAGCAGCACGGCGGCCGCGGCCGTCAACGCCAGCACCTCCACCGTCAGCGGATACGCCCGGGCGCGCGCCAGCAGCAGCACCGCGAGCAGCACCACCAGTCCGACACTCCACGGCGACGGTCGTTCCAGCGCCAGCCAGCCGCCGGCGGCGGTCGAGGCGGCGGCGGTCATGGTGACCAGGGCCAACTGCCGGTGGTTGTCGGCGAGCGCGGTGTCGACCTCGTGCGCGCTGACCGAAGTGCCGCGCGCACGCTGGTCGTCCAGCCGCAGCAGCCCCGCGCCCTGGAGCGCGAGACGCGGCAGGAAGCCGAGGACGAACACCGACAGGGCGCCGAGCACGACGCCGGTGCCGCGTGCGTCGGTCAGCAGCAGTCCCGTCTCCCAGAGCGCGGCGGTGGCGGCCACCGCGCCCGCGCCGAGGAGCGCGCTGCGGCCCAGCGGCGTACTCACTCCGGCGAGCACCAGTGTCAGCGCGACGGCCGAGGCGAACGCGGCCAGCCGCACCGCGAGCGTGCCCGTCGCGACCCATGCGCCGCACACGCCCCAGAGGCCGGCCAGCGCCAACAGCACGTATCCCAGGCGGTGTCGGTCGCCGGCACGCGCACCGTCGGCGAGGCCGCCGAGCACGGAGCCCGCCGCCCCCGCCAGGCAGGCGACAACCAGAAGGACCGTGCCCGCACGGGCGGAACCGAGCCAGTGGTGGGCGTACCAGGCGGCGACCAGTCCGAGCGCGAGGGCCGTCACCCCGGCGGTCCTGGCCCGAGCGGGCTCGTCCCAACGCCAGTTGCGCACCCCGAGCGGCGCGGACGGGCCGACCGGGTCCTCGACGGGGTGGGGCCCCGGGCCCTGCGCGGTCTCCGGCGACGGGGGCGGAGCGGACTCCGGACGTGCCCGGGTCGCGGCGGGACCCGGCTGTGCGGCAGTCACCATCGCTCTGTCATCCCCTCAGTGATGCCGGACTGCAACCGCCGGCCACTCCCCTGTACTCGGCACATCTGCACCGCCGTATTTTACGGCCCCCACCCCGGCCGCCCTCCGACAGCCCGGTTCGACCGGCGCGACCCCAATCCTCGCGCCCCCGGGGCTTCTTGAGAAGTACACGTAGATGCGGAACACGACACTCCGGCGGTGTTCGGCGACCTCCCCGGCGACCGACCGCCCGAAGTCGCCCCCCACCCGCGACCGAACACGTCCGCCCGCCGACTGCGCACGTCCGCCCGCCGACTGCGCGCCACCGCCGCCGTACGCCCGCTCCAGCCCGCCGCCGCCGTACGCCGGACCGGGCAGCCGCCGCCGTACGCCCGGCCGGGCCGTCCCGGCGGGCCCGGGCCCCAATCGCCCGGTGGCGGCGGGTAGCGTGCGATTCCACGGAGGCGAACGGCAGCGCCAGAAGGAGAGTTCCGTGAGCAGAGCAGTCCTCGTCACCGGCGCCTCGCGCGGAATCGGCCGGGCGATCGCACACGCCTTCGCCGAACGCGGCGACCGCGTCGCCCTGCACTACGGTTCGCGCGCCGAGGCAGCCGAAGCCGCCTTCGCCGCGCTGCCCGGTGAGGGCCACGTGCTGGTGCGCGGCGACCTGAGCACCCCCGACGGGGCCGCCGAGCTGGTCGAGGCGGCGTCGACGGGCCTCGGCGC
Organism: Streptomyces sp. XM4193; assembly: GCF_023072595.1. Classification (GTDB taxonomy): domain Bacteria; phylum Actinomycetota; class Actinomycetes; order Streptomycetales; family Streptomycetaceae; genus Streptomyces. The sequence goes on along the minus strand of NZ_JALLGK010000001.1, from coordinate 1,218,404 downwards.
CGTGGACGTGCTGGTCAACAACGCCGCTGCCAACGAGCCCCACCCCGTCGCGGACACCTCCTACGCCGACTGGCATGCCGCCTGGCGCCGGATCGTCGACGTCAACCTGCTCGGCGCCGCCCACGTGAGCCACCTCGCCGCTCAGCTGATGATCGAGCGGGGCGCCGGCGGCCGGATCGTCAACATCGGTTCGCGCGGCGCCCATCGGGGCGAACCGGACCACCCGGCGTACGGCGCGTCCAAGGCGGCGCTGCACGCGCTCGGCCAGTCCCTGGCGGTCGCGCTGGCTCCGCACGGCATCGGTGTCGCCTCCGTGGCGCCGGGCTTCGTCGAGACGGAACGCGTCGCCGACCGCCTCACCGACGAGGTGCGCGCGCAGAGCCCGTTCGGTCGCGTCGCCGCGCCCGAGGAGATTGCCGCCGCCGCCGTGTGGCTCGCCTCCCCCGAGGCGATCTGGGCCTCCGGAACCGTCCTCGACCTCAACGGCGCCTCACATCTTCGCTGAGGCGCTCACGCGCACTGAAGTCGCGCTCCGGAACGGCCCGTTCAGAGGTCGGCCAGTCGACCGCTGCGCGCGGCCTCCAGCAGCGCGGCCAATCGGTCCGCGGTCGTCGTCAACTCGACTGCGGGATCGGCGGATTCGCGGAGCCGGACGACTCCGCCCGTCGAACCGGACGCAATCTCCACGCAGTTGCTCGCCTCGGCGCAGTAACTCGACTTCTGCCAGCTCGTGTTCACCATTCTCCGCCCCTCAGAGGCCGGCAAGTCGACCGGTGCGCGCGGCCTCCAGCAGCGCGGCCAACCGGGAGAAGTCGGAGGTCAACTGCACCGCGGGATCGGCCGATTCGCGCAGAGCTACGCCGTCTCCCGTCCCGGTGCGCGCGATCTCCACGCAGTTGTTCGCCTCGGCGCAGTAACTCGACTTCAGCCACTGGGTCATCCGGTACGTCCTCTCACAGGTCTTCGATGATCCCCACCAGGAACTCGCGGGACTCCTCGGCGCCGAGTGCAATCTCCACGGTACGCCCGAGCAGCGCCCGGTACTTGGCCAACTCCGTTTCCGAGTACAGAATTTCGGGCCCGTGTGAGGCGTCGAGAATCACCGTGTCGAGTTGCGGGACCGGACCGGCCGCGTAAGTGATCGTCTGGCCCGCCCCGGGAAACTCGCCTGCGGAGAAGGGAATGATGCGGAGAGTGACCGAAGCACGGTCACCGGCCTCCAGCAGATGATTGAGCTGCCTCTTCGCGGCGGCGGCGCCACCGAACTGCATCCGGAGCGCAGCCTCGTGAACGACCGCGAGAAAAGGAACGGGGCGGGGACGGAAGAGGATCTCCTGCCTCTTCAACCGGAAGGAGACCCGCTCCTCCACCTCGTGCGAGGGCAACTCCGGGACGGCCTGCCGGAAGATGGCGCGGGCGTACTCGGCAGTCTGGAAGACGCCCGGAATGTGTGTGGTCTGCGCGGTCCTCAACTCGGTGGCCTCGGTTTCGATTTCCACCAAATCGATCTGGCCGCGCGAGACCGTGCCACGGTGGACGTCCCACCATCGACCGCGCCTGGTGCGGCCGAGTTCGACGAGCGCCTCCAGGAAGGCGTGGTCCGCGCAGTCGTACAACTCCGCGAGGGCTCTGAACCGTTCGTCGTTCACCCCTACTCGGCCCGCTTCGATGTTGCTTATACGGGTCGCGTCGACGCCAAGTGCCTTGGCGGCAGTTGCCGACGACACACCGGCAGCCTCACGCAAGCTCCGCAACTCGGCGCCAAGACGTTGCTGCCTGGCCGTCGGCCTGCTCCTCGGCGCCACAAGCACTCCCTCTCCGCTGTAACCAACCAATCTACCGACCAGGGAAGTTGAAGCTCTTCCCCTATTGAGTAGCAACATGCAATCCATGTGCCCTACCGTGTGTAGTGCGTCACTCACTCGCCGTTTTCGGGTGTCGGAAGTGCATCGTGCTGCCTGCGCGCGGCGGCACGGCAGGCCACCGACCCGGAGCGCCGCGTTCCACCGCTTCATCGGCAAGACCAACTCCTCAGCACCGCAACGACCTTGGGGGTCCCGTGTCCGCTTCCGAACTGCGTCGACTCACGCCGACGGCTGTTCCGCTCCATCCGCCCGACGAGTGGGAGTGCGGGCTTCAGCTGTCCAACGTTCCCCGTGCCGCACGCGTGGCACGCGCGGCCTTCCGAACCGCGTTGGACGGCCTGCGGCCTCCCCGAGAGGTGGCGGACACCGCCGAGTTGCTGACCGGCGAGCTGGTGGGCAACGCCGTCAGGCACGCGGAGGGACAGGTCTGTGTACGGGCGCGAGTGCGCGAGGGCGTGCTGCGGATCAGCGTGCGCGACGAACATCCCGACCTGCCCGGCCCCGTACCCGTCACGTTCGACGACGCCCACGGGCGAGGGCTGCTGCTCGTCGAACGGCTGGCTCGGGCGTGGGGTCGCTACGCACTTCTGTCCGGTGCGGTCGGTGGAAGGGTGGTGGGGAAAGTGGTCTGGTGTGAACTGGACTGCTCCACCACACGTACGAGCTGAACTTCTCCAGCAGGGCGACCCGTCTCCACCGGGGGCGACGCGCTCTCACCGAACCGAACCGAACCGAACAGACCGAACCCGCCGAACAGGAAGGAACGTCCGTGCCCGTCGTCCACGTCGTCGGCAGTCTCAACGCCGACCAGCTGCTGGAGTTGACCGACTGCCCCGAGGCGGGCGAGACCGTGCTCGCCTCCGACGTACGGCTGTCCGCCGGCGGCAAGGGCGGCAACCAGGCGGTGGCCGCCGCACGGGCGGGCGCCGAAGTGGTGATGGTCGGCGCGGTGGGTGACGACGCGCACGGCAGGCTGGTCCGCGCCGAGTTGGACGGTTCCGGGGTCGACGCCCGCCGGGTGCGCACCGTGGAGGGTGCGCCGACCGGTACCGCGATCGTGCTGCTGGACGGGGCCGGCGAGAACCGGATCGTCGTATCGCCCGGCGCGAACTCCCGACTGACCGTCGCCGACGTCGAGTCGGGGCTGCGCGACCTCGGCGAGGGCGACGTGCTGCTGCTCCAGTTGGAGATCCCGTCGGAGGTCGTCGTGCACGCCGCACACCTCGGGAAGCGGCGCGGCGCTCGCGTCGTTCTCAACGCCGCCCCGGCGCCGGAACGGGCCGACTGCCTGGGCGCGGGCCTCGACCACCTGGTGGTCAACCGGGGAGAGATGTGTACGGTGGCCCAACTGCTGGGGCTCGCCGACGAGTTGCCGCCTGCCGAGCCGGCTCGCGCAGCGACCGGTCTCGACGCGCTGCCCGCTCTCGTCGCACGGGTGGCCGACTCGCTGGCGTGCACGGTCGTCTGCACGGCGGGGGCGGACGGAGCGTACGTCTGCGGCGGCGCACACGGCGCGACCGCCGTCCACATCCCGGCCGTGCCGGTCACCGCCACCGACACCACGGCGGCCGGCGACACCTACGCGGGATATCTGGCCGCCGACCTCGCGGCCGGACAGCGGCAACCGGCCACCGCACTGGCCCGCGCCTCGGCCGCCGCCGCACTCACCGTGACGCGGCCCGGTGCGATGGACTCGATCCCCCGCGCCGACGAACTGCCCGCCGCTTTCCGCCCGTGAGCCGGCCCCGATCCGCCCGCGGCTCCACAGCCCCGCAGCCGCACAGCACCGCAGCCCCTCGACCAGCCGCAGTCCGCAGCGCAGTCGGGCCAACGCCCCTGCGGACGCGGCGACTTGAGCACCGCACCGACCCGCGAGCCAACCCGCCGGAGTCGGCCGCACCGCGAAATCGGCGGTCCGCAGGAACTCCTCGCCACCCCGCGCACGTCCTCTTCAGAACCGCGCACCCGCACCCAACGACCGCACACAGAAAGACCGCACACCGATCGGACACGCAGGGCACGGGCACGCACGGCACGACCGCACGAGAAAACCGCACGCACCCCGTTCGGCGCCGAGGGCGCGGACCCTGCGACCGGGCGGGTACTACACGGGGAGGACCGAGACCGTGACGGAGGAACGCACGCCGCGACAACCGGACCGCGAACGCCCGGACAGCCGACGACGGAGCCGGTGGTGGTGGGCCGGCGGCGCGTCCGCGGTGGCCGCCACGCTGGTGGCGGTGGCGCTCGGCGCCCAGGCGCTCTCGGCCGGCGACGGAGCCGACGCCGATGGGAGCGCCCGCCCCGTCGAGAACGGCCCGGCCGGCACCGCGCCGAAGACCGACTTCAACGGCGACGGCCTGGAGGACATGGCCACGGCCGCCTCCTTCGGCGAGGACTCCGTCGCCGTCAGCTACGGCGCCCGGAACGGCGAACCCCGGCGGCAGCGGATCGGCCAGCAGGTCACCGGCACCCCGCACGAACGCGGCGACGGTGTCGGCTTCGCCCGCCACATGATCGCCCGCGACCTGGACGGCGACGGCTTCACCGATCTCGTCACCCACGTCGAGACCTACGGCGAGGACAAGGGCCCGGACGGAGCCCGTACGGGAGTGCTGGTGCTCTGGGGCTCCAAGGACGGTCTGCGCGACGGCCGGGGTGACGGCACCTACCTCGCGGACGTACCGAAGGACCACGCCCCCGCGGACGGACTCGACGACTCGCTGCTGGTGGCCGGGGACTTCGACGGTGACGAGCACACGGACCTCGTGGTCGCGATGGGCAGCGGCACAGGTCTGCTGAAAGGTCCCTTCGCCCGGGACGGCGAGGCGGCCGACACCGCCGAGGTGCCGAAGTCGCCGGGGATTCCCGAGGAGTTGAAGAGCGGCGCGGCCGGTACTCCGGCGGTGGCGGACGCCTTCGCCGCAGACCTCGACGGCGACGGGGCCGACGACCTCGTCACCTCGCACGTGTTCGAGGACGACATGATGGGCGGCGGCAAGTACGGCGTGCTGACCACCGGCGGCCCGGACGGCTTCGGGAAGCCGGACAACTCCGTGCTGCCGGGCATTGACAACGCAGCCGCGGCGGACGTCGACGGCGACGGCTTCACCGATCTGCTGCTGCGCCGCCACCCCGGTGACTCGGCGCCGGACAGCGCGGTCAGCGGCCCGGTCGAGGTCTTCCGGGGCGGCGAGAACGGGCCCGAGGCGCACACCGAGATCAGCTACGAGGACGTCACCGAGCCCGGCGAGCGCGACGAGGCGGGCAAGCGCGCCTTCGCCGAGTCCCTCGCGGCCGAGGACGTCGACGGCGACGGACGCGCCGAACTCGCGATCGGGACGGTCGGCGGACGCGGCCCGGTGCTGCTGCTCCGCGGCAGCGCGGAGGGCCCGTCCACCGACGGTGTGCAGCGGCTCCTGCCCGAGAGCGACGACACGGACGAACGCTCGGACTTCGGCGCCGCGCTGCACTTCTGGGACGCCGACGGCGACCGGCATCCCGAACTGGCCGTCGGTGCGCCCGCGGAGCCCGGCGCGAAGAAGGAGAAGGTGGGAGCCGTCCATGTGCTGACAGGTTCGGCGGACGGCATCGGCGACGCGGACGCGAACTCCCCGCTGACGCCTGCGGTGTTCGGCATCGCGGAGACCGACGGGGCCGAGTTCGGCCGCCACTTCGCCCGCTGACCGCCCCTCGTCCCAGCCCAGCGCCACCGCCCAGCGTCACGGCCCCTCGTCCCAGCCCAGCGCCACCGCCCAGCGTCACGGCCCCTCGTCACGGCCCCGTGCTCCGACCTCCCGGTTGCAGCCCGTGCTCCGACCCCGCGAGGCGCACCCCGCACGCCTCGGGCCCGGACCGCAACGTCCGGACCCGGGCCGACCGCCCGCCCGTACAACCGCGGTGCGGCGTGTACGCCCGGCGGCACCGCGCGTCTGCCGGGTCGGGCGCCCGGGCGCGAACACGCGGGCGGGCCCCCAGTTGGGGTGCCCGCCCGCGTGCGCGGAGTGCGTCAGCGCGACGCCGTACCGGCCGGCTCGCGCTCCTCCCCGCCGCCGTCCCGACCGTCCCGGTCGGCTCCGGTGCGGCTGCTGCGCAGTCGGCGCAGCTTCGCCGCCAACGGAAGCAGCGCGGCGACGACGACCATCACATAGAGGCCGATCGAGATACCGCTGTTGACGAGGATCGAGGGGTCGCCGGCCGAGGCGGCGAGCGCCCGGCGCAGCTCGGTCTCGGCGATCGGGCCGAGCACCACACCGATCAGCGCGGGCGCCACCGGTACGCCGAAGTGCCGCATCGCGAAGGCGAGCAGGGACACCGCGAGCAGCATCACCAGATGCACCGTGGAGCCGTTGATGGCGTAGACCGCCAGCACCGAGAAGAGCGTGATGCCCGCGTACAGGTACGGCTTGGGCAGCTTCAGCAGCTTGGCCCACAGCGGGGCGAACGGCAGGTTGATGGCCAGCAGCAGCACCGAGCCGATCAGCAGCGAGGCCAGCAGGGTCCAGACGAGATCGCCGTTGCGTTCGAAGAGCACCGGACCCGGCTGGAGCCCGTACTGCTGGAAGGCTGCCAGCATGATCGCGGCCGTGGCCGAGGTGGGGAGCCCAAGTCCCAGCAGGGGTACGAGAGTTCCGGCCGCGGAGCCGTTGTTGGCGGCCTCGGGCCCGGCGACGCCTTCGATGGCGCCCTTGCCGAACTCGCTCTTCTCGCCGCCGCGGCGCTCGCGCCGCTTGGCCAGTCTGCGCTCGGCGCCCAGCGAGAGGAAGGTGGGGATCTCCGCACCGCTGCCGGGGATCGGGCCGAAGGTCGTGCCGAGCGCGGTGCCGCGCAGCCACGCGGGCCAGGAGCGGCGCAGATCCCGGCGCTTGAGCCACGGCTTTCCGGACCGGATGGAGGCCAGGTCGGGCGCGTACCGGCCCTGTGCGGCGACGTAGAGCACCTCGCCGAGCGCCAGCAGACCGACGGTCACGATGATCAGGTCCACGCCGTCCAGCAGCACGGCCGAGCCGAAGTCGAAGCGCGGTGCCCCGCTCTGGCTGTCGATGCCCACCAGTCCGATGGCCAGGCCGATCAGCAGCGAGGCGATGCCCCGCACCACCGAGCCGGAGACCACCGCGGCGACGGCCACGAAGGAGAAGACGGTCAGCGCGAAGTACTCGCCGGGCCCGAACTTCAGCGCGAAGTCGACCATCGCCGGGGCGAAGAGCGCGACCACCAGAGTGCCGATGATGCTCGCCACGAACGAGCCGATGACGGCGGTGCCCAGTGCCTGCGGCGCCCGTCCGGCCAGCGCCATCTTGTGGCCCTCGTAGGTGGTGGCGATCGAGGACGCCTGGCCGGGGGTGTTGAGCAGGATGGAGGTGGTCGCACCGCCGAACATGCCGCCGTAGTAGACGCCGGCGAAGAGGATGAACGCCGCGGTCGGGTCCATCTGGAAGGTGACCGGCAGCAGCAGCGCCACGGCCATCGCGGAGCCCATGCCGGGCAGCACGCCGACGGCGGTGCCCAACAGCACGCCGCAGAACGCCCACAGCAGGTTCGCCGGGGTCAGCGCGGAGACGAGCCCGTCGCCGAGAAGGGAGAAGGCTTCCACGTCACACCATCCATTCCAGTACGCCGCCGGGCAGGCTCAGGCCCAGCCCGAAGGAGAAGCCGACCTGCACCGCCGCCGACATCGACACGGCGACGAGCGCGTCACGCGCGTACGAACGGGCACCGAAGGCGTACGCGACGCCCCAGAAGAGCAGTGCACCGGCGAGCAGCCAGCCCAGCGTCTCCAGCAGCGCGACGTGCACGGCGAGCGTGCCGACGATCAGCAGCACCGGCGGCCAGTCGGTCGGGGGCGGGGGCACGTGGCCGGGCAGTTGGGCGCGACCGCTTCCGCGGAGCTGACGGGCCGACCGCAGATTGGTGGCGGCCATCCAGGCCGCGACCACCAGCAGCAGCGTGCCGACCACGCCGGGCACGACTCCGGGGCCGGGCGGCTCGGTGTTGGGCGGGGCCTGGATGGTGAACGCGCCCCACACCGCGATCGCACCGAACGTCGCGACCAGCGCCGGGAAGACCCAGGCGCGCGGGCCGACCCACGGAGCGGTCTCCGGGTCGTACGCGGGCGCCGGCGCGAGGTCCGCGTCGCGGCCCTCGTCGGTCTCCGCGTCGGTCTCCGCGTCGCGGCCCGCCGTAGGGTCGTCGTCTTCCGCGTCGGGCGCGGGGGTTGCTGCGTTCCCGGCTTCCGCCGTGGTCTCCTCCGCAGCGTTCCCGGCCTCCGCAGCGTGCCCGGCCTCGGCCGCGTTTCCGGCCTCCGCTGCCCGGTCGCCAGCCGTCGTGCCGGCTTCCGCTGCTGACGGCCGGGATGCGGCCGGTCCGTTTCTCGTCACGTCCTGGTCCTCCTCCGCGCCCGTCACAGACCCAGCGCCTTCACGGTCTTGCGCGCCACCGCGACCTCTTCCTTCAGGAAGGCCGTGAACTCCTCACGCCCCTGGTACGTGTCGGTCCACCGGTTCCGCTTGAGGGTGTCGGCCCAGGTGGGGGTCTTGCGGAGCTTGGCGAGCACCCTCTCCAGCTTCTTCGCCTCCTCCTCGCCGATGCCGGGCGGAGCGATCACCCCTCGCCAGTTGGACATCTCCACGTCGTATCCCTGTTCGCGCAGAGTGGGCAGTTCGTCGACGCCCTTGAGCCGCTGCGGCGAGGAGATGCCCAGCGCGCGCACCGCGCCGGACTCCAACTGGTCGCTGAAGTCGCCGTAGGTGCCGAATCCGACCTGGGCGGTGCCGGAGAGCAGCGAGGTCAGCACCTCGCCGCCACCCGCGTACGGCAGGTAGTTGATGCCGCCCGGCGGCACCTTCATGCTCTGCGCGACCTGCGCGGCGAAGATCTGGTCGACGCCGCCCATCGAGCCGCCCGCGACCGGCAGACCGCGCTTCTTCTCCCGCCAGGCGTCGGCGAGTTCGTCCGCCGTCCGGAAGGGCGAGTTCTTCGGCACGACCACCGTCAGGTACTCGGAGGCCAGTTGGGCGATCGGGGTGGCGTCCGCCATGGTGTGCTGCGAACCGAGTGTCTCCACGGCGCCGACCATGCCGAGTCCGGTCATGGTGAGAACGCCGGACTGGCCCTCGCGGTTGGCGGTCTGGGTGAGCCCGATGGTGCCGCCCGCGCCCTCGGCGTTGGAGACCTCGACGTTGCGCCGCAGGCCCTCCTCGCGCAGACCGTTCTGCATCTCGCGGGCGAGCATGTCCCACCCGCCGCCGGGGGCCGCGGGCGCGATCAGCAGCAGCTTCTCGTTCTCTCCCGTGCCCGACGCGGCGCTCTGCCGTACGTCGACCACAGCGACGCCCACCAGGATCGCAGCCGCGCCGCAGGCGGCGATCCGCGTCAGGGCCGCCCGGGTCGGTGCCACCTTCATCTGGCTTCCTCCGTGATTCTCCGCAGCTCGGTACGGGGGTGGTTGCGGGTGCACGTGCGGGGCCCGGGGTGAGCCCGTGCAGGTGCGGGGGGGGTGTGTGCGGCTTGCTCGTGGGGCGCTGTGCGTTGTTCGCGCGGTGTTGCGGCCGGCTCGTGCGAGGTGCGGGGTGCTCGTGCGGGTGCGGGGTGCTCGTCGGGTGCGGGGCTCGGGTTCCTCCGCCCCCGGGGTCGGGACGGTGCGGAACGGCTGCGGACCGCCGGGGACGGACGGTCGTCGGGCCCGCGGGGTGGGGACCCGGCGAGGTGCCCCACAGTGTGGAGCGGGGTTACGGCGATGTACGAGATCTGTTAACACTGGCGTCGTAGTGGTCGTATTGGTCGTGTTCCGCCGGCTGCGGGAACCGCCGTTCGCCCCGTGCCACCTCCGCCTTTCACTGGAACCGCCGCCCCATGCGCCTCCGCCGCCCAGCCCGTCCGCACCCCGTTCCCGACGGGGCCGTGCCTCCCGCGCCTCCCGTGTCGCCCGGCCCGCACACCCCGCCCGTGCCCCGCGACATCGGCGACTCCGACGACCGCGACACGCGCGACTCCGGGGCCGCGGGTGGGCCGGGCCGCCGGGGCGGTCCGCTGCGCGCCTTCCGCCGGGTCTGCGGTCGGCTGCGCCGGCACCGGCTCTCGCTGACCGGTTCGCTCTTCGTCGGCTACGCGACGCTGCTCGTCCTCGCTCTGGTGGTGACGGGCGCACTGTGGGTGGCGCACCACGACCGGCAGTTGGACCGGCAGTACACCGAGCGGGTGCTGACCATCGGGCGTTCGGTGGCGGCGATGCCGGAGATCAGCGAGGCGCTGGCCTCGGCGGATCCGCCGGCCGTGATCGACCCGCTGGCGGACCGGGTGGGACGCGCGACCGGCGCCGAGTACGTCGTGGTCGCCACCCCGGACGGCATCCGGATGTCGCATGTGGACGACCGGCTCATCGGCAAGCGTGTGTCGACCCCGCCCGGCCCGGCGGGCGCGGGAGAGGAGTGGAGCGGTCAGCAGACCGGCACCCAGGGCACCAGCGTGCGGGCGAAGGTACCGATCCTCGGCGGGCCGAGCGGCGAGGACGTCCTCGGCTACGTCTCCGTCGGCGTCCTGACCTCCGACATCGCCACCGAGGCGACGGACGCGCTGCCGTCGATCATGGGCACCGTCGCAGCCGTGCTGACGCTGGGCGCCGCGGGCGCGTACGTGCTCTCCCGCCGGGTCCGCGCGAAGACGTACGGGCTGGAGCCGGCGGACATCACCGCGCTGCTGGAGAGCCGGGAGGCGCTGCTCCACGCGGTGCGCGAGGGCGTGATCGCCGTGGACAACGACGACCGGCTCGTGCTGGTCAATCCGCCCGCACGGCAGCTGCTGTCGCTGCCGGACGCCTGCGAGGGCACCGCACTGGAGGCGCTGGAACTGGACTCGCGGCTGCGCGACATCATCGGCGGGGCGACCGAGGGAGAGGACCAGATCGTGCTGATCGGCGCCCGGGTGCTGGTCTGCAACCGGATGCCGGTCAGCGTGCACGGCCGCGCGGCGGGTGCGGTGGTGACACTGCGCGACCGCACCGAACTCGACCGGCTGACCGGGGAGTTGGACGGCGCCCGTACCGTCACCCGCGGGCTGCGTTCGCAGTCCCACGAGTTCGCGAACCGCATCCACACCCTGGCCGGTCTGCTGGAGCTCGGCGAGGTGGAGGAGGCCCGCGCCTACCTCACCGATCTGTCCGCCGCGCACGCCCGGGCGAGCGGCCAGATCAGCGGTCACATCGCGGACTCGGCCGTCGCCGCGCTCGCGCTCGCCAAGAGCGCCCAGGCCGACGAGCAGAACGCGGAGCTGCGGCTGTCCCCGATGAGCAGAGTGCCCTACACCCTCCCGGGCGGGCTCCGCGCCGATGTGCTGCTGGTACTGGGAAACCTGCTGGACAACGCCCTGGACGCGGTCACCGGACGCACCGGCGAGGAGGGCTGGGTCGAGCTGCTGATCCGGGTCCACCCCGCCGACGGCGACGAACTCCCGCACGATCTGGTGGAGATCCGCGTCATCGACTCCGGGCACGGGGTCGGCGCCGGGCTCGCCGAGGAGATCTTCGAGTACGGGTTCACCACCAAGGCCGCGGACAGCAGAAACACCCGCGGCCTCGGCGAGGGCCTGGGGCTGGCGCTCGTGCGGCAGGTCTGCGAAAGTCGCGGAGGCAGCGTCGGGGTGGAGGTTCCCGGCGACGCCATGTCCGAAGAGGGAGCCGTGTTCACCGCCTACCTACCCGTCTCCGACCACCCGTTCGAGGACGAAACGGACATCGACGACGGCGCGGGCCCCGACGCCCCCGTACTCGGCGCCGGCGGCCCACGCACACCGCGCCCGTACGACAACTCCGCCCCCGATCCCTCCGACGGCTCCGGCGTTCAGCCCGGCGAGCCTGCCGGCGCCGGGACCTCGGGTGCCGCCACTCCGGGCGCCGTCACCTCGCGCACCAGGACCGCGCACACCCCCGGCTCCGAGTCCAGCTCCGACTCCGAGTCCGGCTCCGGCTCCGGCTCCGACGGGGCGGTCGAACGATCGTGAGCACCTCCGCCGCCACCCCCTCGCAGCCCGTGCCACCACCCGCGCCGCGCATCAGGGTGCTGGTCGTCGACGACGACGTACGAGTGGCCCGCAACCACCGCGAGCTGGTCCAGTCGCTGCCCGGCTTCACGGTGGTCGGAGTCGCCCACACCGCCGCGGACGCGCTGACCGAGATGGCCCGACTCCGGCCCGACCTGGTCCTGTTGGACCTCTACCTGCCGGACGACACCGGCATCTCGGTGCTGCGCAGACAGCGTTCGCCGGAGAACGCCGGGCACCATCCGGTGGACTTCCTCGTCATCACCGCCGTGCGCGACATCGACCAGGTGCGCGCCGCACTGCACGGCGGGGCCGTCCACTATCTGCTCAAACCCTTCCCGCTCACCGCGCTGCGCGACCAGCTGGAACGGTTCGCCGTCGCCCGGCAGCGGATGGCCGGAGCGGGCCAGGCGGCCAGTCAGCGCGATGTGGACCGGCTGTTCGGCCTGATGCGGCCCTCCACCGCGACGCAGTCACTGCCCAAGGGCCTGACCGCGGCGACCAGCGAGCTGATCGCCGGGACCCTGCGCGAGGCCGACGGCGATCTGTCGGCCGTCGACGTCAGCGAGCGGACCGGCGTCTCCCGCGTCACCGCCCGCCGCTACCTCGAACACCTCTGTGCCGACGGTCGCGCCGAGCTCCGTATGCGATACGGGTCGGCGGGCCGTCCCGAGCACCGCTACACCTGGCTCGGCCCCAACACCGGTCGCCCGCAGACCGGTTGACGCCGAGGCGGGAGGCCGACCCACCGAGACGCGGCCCCGGCGGCCGTCCGCGCCCGCGCGCCTGGCCGGTCCGCGCGGGTGCCGACGCAGGCGGGCAGCCGGCGTACACGCGGGCGCGCGGCGGGGCGGGGGCGCGCGGCAGGAGCGCGAGCCGGGGGCGCGAGCCGTGCGGCTTTGCGTACCTCCGGCTGGGGAAAACCCCAGCAGACGTTGCGGGAGACCTCATGGCGAGCAGCGTGGACGGCACGGCAGTCTTGTGGCATGACCGAGAGATCCACTTCCGAAGCGGCCGGTGCTGAGTCGCTTCCTCCGCCACGAGCGGCGCTGAGCGGCACGACCTGGCGGGAGATCGTCCATCTGCTGCTCAACCTCCCGCTCGGCATCTTCGCCTTCGTGTGTGCGGTGGTGTGGGTGTTCGCGGCTGCGCTGCTCTCGGTCACCGTGGTCGGGCTGCCGGTGCTCGCGGCGGGCCTCACCGGCATGCGCGCGCTGGGGCGTTGGGAGCGCGGTCGAGCGCGGGTGCTGCTGGGCCTGCGGATCGAGGAGCCGTCGCCGCTCGGTCGAGCCGGAGAACCGGGCTTCTTCCCGTGGCTGTGGCGGACGCTCTCCGACCCGGTCGGCTGGCGCTCGGCGCTGTTCGCGGTGATCAGACTTCCCTGGGGAGTGCTGACCTTCGCGATCACGCTGGTGTCGCTGTTCGTGCTCTGGCCGCTTCTGCCGTGGCTGGCGCGGCTGTTGACGCAGGTCGACCGGGTGATGGTGCGCGGCCTGCTCTCCCCCTCCGACGGGCTGGAGCGGCGGATCGCTCAGCTCAGGAGCAACAAGGAGACGGTCACCGACACGGCCAGCGGGGATCTGCGGCGGATCGAGCGGGATCTGCACGACGGCGCCCAGGCCAGACTCGTCGCTCTCGCCATGGACCTCGGCCTCGCCAAGGAAAAACTCACCGAAGACCCCGAAGCCGCCGCAAAAATGGTCGACGAAGCACACGGCGAAGTAAAACTCGCCCTCCAAGAACTCCGCGACCTCGCCCGCGGAATCCACCCCGCAATCCTCACCGACCGAGGACTCGCACCCGCACTCTCCGCACTCCGCGCCCGCTGCACCGTACCCACCACCCTCCACACCGAAATACCCCACAGACCCGCACCCGCCATCGAAGCCATCGCCTACTTCACCGTCTCCGAACTCCTCCAAAACATCAGCAAACACAGCCACGCCACCCAAGCCGACGTCGAACTCTGGCGCACCAAAAACCGCCTCCTCATCCAAATCACCGACAACGGCCAAGGCGGCGCCACCACCCAAACCGGCACCGGACTCAAAGGCCTCGCCGACCGCCTCAACTCCGTCGACGGACTCCTCCTCATCCACTCCCCACCCGGCGGACCCACCACCATCACCATCGAACTCCCCTGGCGAGACCCCCAACCCACCCACACCACCAACACACGAACCACCCACACCCACACGGACAACGGATCGGAGCGCTGACCACTGCCATGCGTGTCCTCAAAGAAGTGCTGCGCGCCCCGTTCGCGGGATGGACCTGGCGCGCTCTGCTCCACATCGTGAGCGGGCTGCTCATCGCCCTGCCGGCGTTCGTTCTGGTCGTGACGCTGATGGCGGCGAGCGGAGCGCTGCTGATCACCTTCCTCGGAGTGCCGCTGCTGGCTCTGACACTTGTGCTGTGCCGCGGGTTGGGCACGGTGCAGCGCTCCCGCACCCGCGCGCTGCTCGGGGTGCGAGTGGCCGCGCCCGAGCCGATACGACCCCGGGGCGAGCGCACCGGCGCCATGGCGCTGATCGGCGCGACGCTGAAGAACGGCGCCGCCTGGCGGCACGCCTGCCACGCGATGCTGAGCCTTCCGCTCGCGCTGTTCTCCTTCATCACCGGTGTGACGCTGTGGCTCTACGGCTGGGCGCTCGCTCTCTACCCGCTGTGGCACTGGGTCTTCCCGACCTACACCGACGATCCCGGCCTCCAGCTCTACGGCGAGTCCGACGGCAGCGGCATCTGGCTGGACACCCCGGTCGAGATCACGCTCGCCTCGGCGACGGGAGTGGTGTTCGTCCTTCTCAGCCCCTGGATGCTGCGGGGCCTCGCCGCCCTGGACCGGATGCTCGTCGTCGGCCTGCTCGGCCCTTCCAGGCTCGCCAGCGAGGTGCGAAAGCTGGAGAGCGCGCGCGGCACCGCGGTGGACACGGCCAGTGCGGATCTGCGGCGTATCGAGCGGGATCTGCACGACGGCGCCCAGGCCAGACTCGTCGCTCTCGCCATGGACCTCGGCCTCGCCAAGGAAAAACTCTCCGAAGACCCCGAATCCGCCGCAAAAATGGTCGACGAAGCACACGGCGAAGTAAAACTCGCCCTCCAAGAACTCCGCGACCTCGCCCGCGGAATCCACCCCGCAATCCTCACCGACCGAGGACTCGCACCCGCACTCTCCGCACTCCGCGCCCGCTGCACCGTACCCACCACCCTCCACACCGAAATACCCCACAGACCCGCACCCGCCATCGAAGCCATCGCCTACTTCACCGTCTCCGAACTCCTCCAAAACATCAGCAAACACAGCCACGCCACCCAAGCCGACGTCGAACTCTGGCGCACCAAAAACCGCCTCCTCATCCAAATCACCGACAACGGCCAAGGCGGCGCCACCACCCAAACCGGCACCGGACTCAAAGGCCTCGCCGACCGCCTCAACTCCGTCGACGGACTCCTCCTCATCCACTCCCCACCCGGCGGACCCACCACCATCACCATCGAACTCCCCTGGCGAGACCCCCAACCCACCCACACCCGCGCAGACGCCACCACCGCCTCCGGCGCGAAGGGCACCAAGGCCGCCCGCTGATTCAACCGCACACCACGCCGCCTCGCTCCCCCGCCGGGACAGTGGCCGCAAGTACCGGCAGGCAACCGAGGCAGCCTGCCGAAGCCGTCCGGATTCTGGGATGCTGAGTACCTGACTTCGGAGACCAGGGGGAAGTAGAGAAGTGTCGGACAACGTACGGGTCGTCATCGCCGAGGACTCGGTACTGCTGCGCGAGGGGTTGACCCGGCTGCTCACCGACCGGGGGCACGAGGTCGTCGCCGGGGTGGGGGACGGCGAGGCGCTGGTCAAGACCGTCGCCGACCTCGCTGCAGGCGGCGGACTGCCGGATGTGGTGGTCGCCGATGTCCGGATGCCGCCGACCCACACCGACGAGGGAGTGCGGGCCGCGATAGAGCTGCGCGGCCGGTACCCGAGCGTGGGCGTCCTGGTCCTCTCGCAGTACGTCGAGGAGCAGTACGCCACCGAGTTGCTGGCCGGCACCACCCAGGGCGTCGGCTATCTCCTCAAGGATCGGGTCGCCGATGTGCGGGAGTTCGTGGACGCGGTCTGTCGGGTGGCGGACGGGGGTACCGCGCTCGATCCGGAGGTCGTCACACAGTTGCTCGGCCGCAGCCGCAAACAGGATGTGGTGGAGCGGCTCACACCGCGTGAGCGGGAGGTTCTGGGGCTGATGGCGGAAGGCCGTACGAATTCGGCCATCGCCGCCCGCATGGTGGTCAGCGGCTCGGCGGTCGAGAAGCATGTGAGCAATATCTTCATGAAGCTCGGTCTCGCCCACAGTGACGCGGATCACCGAAGAGTCCTCGCCGTACTGACCTATCTCAACTCGTGATACGGATCGGCGGCCCTGTCACCGGCCGGCAGCGCGCTTCGGCCAGCGGGGCCGTCACCGCCAACTCCGCGCAGGGGGCGCTCCGTTCGGATCGCCCGGACCGCTCCCGCGACACCACCGCTTCACGTCCGCGAACCATGTCTGCCGCGCGGACGCGACCGCCACGGACACCCCGTCTCAGCCGGGCGTCCATCATCCGATCGGGCGGAGTTCGGCCGTCCCGACGCACGTACGATGGGCAGCGAGCCGTTGCCTCAAGGGGAGGTCCTCCGCAGTGACCCAGCAGGTCAGCCAAGAAAGCGCCAAGGAAGTCAGGCGTCTGGACCGGGTGATTATCCGGTTCGCGGGGGACTCCGGCGACGGTATGCAACTCACCGGTGATCGATTCACCTCCGAGACCGCCACCTTCGGCAACGATCTCTCCACTCTGCCGAACTTCCCGGCCGAGATCCGCGCCCCCGCAGGGACCCTGCCCGGCGTCTCCTCGTTCCAGCTGCACTTCGCCGACCACGACATCCTCACGCCCGGGGACGCCCCGAACGTCCTGGTCGCGATGAACCCGGCCGCGCTGCGCGCGAACATCGGCGACCTGCCCAAGGGCGCCGAGATCATCGTCAACACCGACGAGTTCGCCAAGCGCGCGATGGCGAAGGTGGGATACGCCACCAGCCCGCTGGAGGACGGCTCGCTGGACGGCTACCGGGTCCACCCGGTGCCGCTGACCACGCTGACCGTGGAGGCGCTCAAGGAGTACGACCTCGGCCGCAAGGAGGCCGCCCGCAGCAAGAACATGTTCGCGCTCGGGCTGCTGTCCTGGATGTACAACCGTCCGGTCGAGGGCACCGAGCGCTTCCTGCGGACGAAGTTCGCGAAGAAGCCGCAGATCGCGGAGGCGAACGTCGCCGCCTTCCGAGCCGGCTGGAACTTCGGCGAGACCACCGAGGACTTCGCGGTCTCCTACGAAGTGGCCCCGGCCACCAAGGCGTTCCCGACCGGCACCTACCGGAACATCTCGGGCAACCTCGCACTCTCCTACGGGCTGGTGGCGGCCTCGCAGCAGGCGGACCTGCCGCTCTTCCTCGGCTCGTACCCGATCACCCCGGCCTCGGACATCCTCCACGAGCTGTCCCGGCACAAGAACTTCGGCGTGCGGACCTTCCAGGCCGAGGACGAGATCGCGGGCATCGGCGCCGCGCTGGGCGCCGCGTTCGGCGGTGCGCTCGGTGTCACCACCACCTCGGGCCCGGGCGTCGCGCTGAAGTCCGAGACCATCGGTCTCGCCGTCTCGCTCGAACTGCCGCTGCTGATCGTCGACATCCAGCGCGGCGGCCCCTCCACCGGCCTGCCCACCAAGACTGAGCAGGCCGACCTGCTTCAGGCGATGTACGGGCGCAACGGCGAGGCCCCGGTGCCGATCGTGGCCCCCTCCACCCCGGGCGACTGCTTCGACGCCGCCCTGGAGGCGACCCGGATCGCGCTGACGTACCGCACCCCGGTCTTCCTGCTCTCCGACGGCTACCTGGCCAACGGCTCGGAGCCCTGGCGCATCCCCGAGGTCGAGGAACTCCCCGATCTGCGCACGCAGTTCGCCACCGGCCCGAACCACACGCTGGAGGACGGCACCGAGGCGTTCTGGCCCTACAAGCGGGATCCGCAGACCCTCGCCCGGCCGTGGGCGGTGCCCGGCACCCCGGGGCTGGAGCACCGCATCGGCGGCATCGAGAAGCAGGACGGCACGGGCAACATCTCCTACGACCCGGCCAACCACGAGCACATGGTGCGCACCCGCCAGGCGAAGATCGACGGCATCGAGGTGCCGGATCTGGTCGTCGACGACCCGGCCGGCCCGGACGGCGCGGGAGCACGGGTCCTGGTGATCGGCTGGGGCTCGACGTACGGCCCGATCACCGCGGCGGTGCGTCGGGTCAGGCGCGCGGGCGGGCAGGTCGCGCAGGCGCATCTGCGGCACCTCAACCCCTTCCCCGCCAACCTCGGTGAGGTGCTGCGCGGTTACGACCGCGTGGTCGTGCCGGAGATGAACCTCGGGCAGCTCTCCACGCTGCTCCGCGCCCGGTTCCTCGTCGACGCAAAGCCGCACACGCAGGTGAACGGCATGCCGTTCAAGGCCGAGCAGCTCGCCCACGTTCTCAAGGAGGCCATCGACCATGGCTGACGTTCTCGCCCAGGGCGACCGGGAGCGGGCACCGCACCCGCTCGCGCTGGTCCCCAAGACCGAGGTCAAGCAGACTGCCAAGGACTTCAAGTCCGACCAGGAGGTCCGCTGGTGCCCCGGCTGCGGCGACTACGCCGTGCTCGCCGCGGTCCAGGGCTTCATGCCCGAGCTGGGGCTGGCCCGGGAGAACATCGTCTTCGTCTCCGGCATCGGCTGCTCCTCGCGCTTCCCGTACTACCTGAGCACCTACGGGATGCACTCCATCCACGGCCGCGCCCCGGCGATCGCGACCGGCCTGGCAGCCGCGCGCAGCGATCTGTCGGTCTGGGTGGTGACCGGTGACGGCGACGCCCTCTCCATCGGCGGCAACCACCTGATCCACGCGCTGCGTCGCAACGTCAACCTGAAGATCCTGCTCTTCAACAACCGGATCTACGGCCTCACCAAGGGCCAGTACTCCCCCACCTCGGAGCCGGGCAAGCTCACCAAGTCCTCTCCGATGGGTTCGCTGGACGCCCCGTTCAACCCGGTGTCGCTGGCGATCGGCGCGGAGGCGTCGTTCGTCGCCCGCACGGTGGACTCCGACCGCAAGCACCTCACCGAGGTGCTGCGCGCCGCTGCCGACCACCCCGGCACGGCGCTGGTCGAGATCTACCAGAACTGCAACATCTTCAACGACGGCGCCTTCGAGGTCCTCAAGGACCGCGAGCAGGCCCAGGAGGCGGTGATCCGGCTCCAGCACGGCGAGCCGATCCGCTTCGGGCTGCCGGCCGAGGACGGGCTGGGTTCCAAGGGCGTGGTGCGCGACCCCGCTTCCGGGGAGCTGGAGGTGGTCGACGTCGCCGAGCACGGCACCGACGGCATCCTGGTCCACGACGCGCATGCGCAGTCCCCGACGCTGGCCTTCGCGCTCTCGCGGATCGCCGATCCGGACACCCTGCACCAGACCCCGATCGGGATTCTGCGCGATGTCCGTCGGCCGGTCTACGAGACGCTGATGACCGAGCAGTTGGAGACGGCGGTGCACAAGAGCGGCAAGGGCGACCTCGGTGCGCTGCTGCACGGCAACGACACCTGGACCGTCGCCGGCTGACCCACCGCCCGCGCGCCGAGAGAGCGCTCGCGGCAACGCCCGCAGACACCGCATCGCAGGTGGCCGGGGCCCGTCCGGGTCCCGGCCACCGCTGCGTGAGCCCCGCCCCGGTCGGGTCTTCGGCGTGAGCACTCTCGGCGTGAGCACTCTCGGCATGTGCGCTCACGCGGTGCGCGGCGACGCGCACGTACCGGCGTCAGGACCATAGTGCGAAACGGGAATGACTGCGCCGGCCGGGAGCGTTACCTTGCGCACAGGGCACGGCGGACGTCGCCCACGGCGCACAGGGAGGGGCCGAAGTGTCATCGAAGAGCGAGGCACGGACCGGGCTGGCATACGGCTTCGCGGCCTTCGGGATGTGGGGGTTCCTCCCCCTGTACTGGGCGCTGTTGAACGATTCGCCACCGGGCGAGGTGCTGGCCCACCGGATGGTCTGGTCGCTCCCGACCGCGCTGGTGATCCTGCTCCTGGTCGGGCGCTGGTCGTGGATCCGGCCTCTGCTCCGCGACCCTCGCAAGCTCGCGATGACGGCGCTCTCGGCGGTGCTGATCTCGGTCAACTGGTACATCTTCATCTGGGCGGTCAGCGCGGACCGGGTGCTGGAGGCGTCGCTCGGGTACTTCATCAACCCGCTGATCACCATCGCCATCGGAGTGCTGCTGCTGCGGGAGCGGCTGCGTTCGCTCCAGTGGGTGGCGGTCGGCGTCGGCGCCTCCGCCGTCGCGGTGATGACCTTCGCCTACGGGCAGGTGCCCTGGGTCTCGCTGGCGCTGAGCTTCAGCTTCGCCGGCTACGGGCTGATGAAGAAGCGCACCGGACTGGACGGCGTGGAGGGCTTCAGCGCCGACTCCGTGCTCCAGTTCCTGCCGGCGATGGGCTACCTCGGCTGGCTCGCGGTTCGCGGCGAGTCCGGATTCCTGGCCGAAGGGACCGCGCACGCGGGGCTGTTGGCGCTTTCCGGCCTCGCCACCGCGCTGCCGCTGATCGCCTTCGGCGCGGCGACGATGCGGGTGCCGCTGTCGACGGTCGGGATGCTTCAGTATCTGGGCCCGGCGCTGATGTTCGTCCTGGGGCTGACGGTCTTCCACGAGGAGATGCCGCCGGCGCGGCTGGCCGGCTTCCTGCTGGTCTGGCTGGCGCTGGTGATCCTGACCTTCGACGCGCTGCGCAACGCCCGCCGCAGCCGCGTCGAACTCCGCGCCCGCGCCGCCCGATTGGTGCCGGACACGGCAGCCGGCACGACAACCGGCGCGGCAGCCGGTGCGGCGGAGGACCCCGCCGCACCGACCGTGGCGAGCGCCGGTGCGATCACACAGCCAGACCGTTGATGCGGTACTGCATCACCCGGTAGTTCTGCGGGTCGTACCACTGGCTGACGGCGATGTGGAAGTCCTGGAAGGTCGAGCCCGGGAAGATCCAACCGCCGTACGGGTGCGCCACCCGGTTGCCGCCCTCCTGGCCGGGCGGCACCGGGTGAATGATCGTCTGCTCGGGGGTGGCGAAGAGGTTGGAGGTCGGCAGGTCGAAGATCTGCGCGCGGATGCCGAGGGCGTCCATGTTGAGCCAGGTCAGCGCGTACCGGCCCTCCATCGCGCGGAAGCAGATCTCGCCCCACCGGCGGGCCGCGGAGACGGTCGTCGCGGGCGTGCCCCAGGCCCAGTTGGCTCCGTCCCAGCCCCACGGCTCGTAGGCGGCCGGGTCACCGACCGACTCGTGGCGCACCCGGTGCAGGAGGAGGCCGGAGACGATGTCCCGGTTGAAGACGGTGGAGAGCACATAGGCCCAGCCGTCGTCGGCGATCGCGTACGTCTTCTGCTGGAACTGGCCGCCGAGCGCGTTGCCGGGCCACTGGCAGAGGTACTCCCAGTTCTCGCCGCCGTCGGTGGAGCGCCAGAAGTCGCTGTGGTGGGTCTGGTAGATCACCCCGCGCATCAGATGCATGTACATCGTGTCGCCGATGGTGAAGATGTCCGACGGGATGGCGGTGGTGCCGCCCTCGTGGCCCTCGGGGACGAGGTGCCGGGCGCTGCTGCCTCCCACCGCACCGTCGACGGTGATCGAGCCGAGTGCGGCGCTGGAGGACCGCAGGCCCACGGGTGAACGCCAGTTGGGGCCCCCGACGCCTCCCCCGTCGAAGGTGTCGCCGCAGGCGAGGAAGAGCGAACCGTTCGGGGTGCGCGCCGGGATGCCGAGGTCCGTCCACGGTGCGGCGAAACGACCGGTCTCGGCCGGACCGGTGAGGTTCTTGACCTTCGCGCCGGTGGGCGCGAGCCTCGCCGCGGGCGTGCCCGTACGCGCGGTGGCCGCGTTCGCCGCGGACGCTCCCGCACCCCAGACGGCCGCCGCCCCCGCGGCACCGATTCCCGCCCGCAGCAGGGACCTTCTGCTCGTTCCCGCCATGCCGTACCCCTTTCCCCGGCCTCCTCGGAGGCGCACGAGATCCCAACTCGCGGCGAGCGCGCGCGAGTTGCCGAATCGAAGCTACGGGCGCGTGTCGGGCGGCGCCAGGCATGACGCCGATCACCACAGGAACACACCAATGACGCGACCAAGACGTGATGACCGATTCATCCGGAACAACGCGACGGACATGCAGAATCCGCACACGGCGGACACCGCTGCGGCGCACGAAACGCTCCGAACGCCGCCCGGGCACCGCACCGCTCCAGTACGCGCCGAACGGCCGCCCACTGGAGCGAGTTTCGGAAGCGACCTCCTGGGGTGCAGGCCCTCGCCGGTGCCGATGACGATGATGCTTGGCGGCTCAGCAAGCCACATCTCTGTTGCCCACAGGCGCGGGCATTGGATCCAATGACCGGCATGATCAGCCGGGCGCGCCTGCCTCGGCGGGACGTGGTGAGCGCGCACCGTCAACGGCCGGCGCGCGATCCGGGCGGACCGCGACCGCATCGTCCCCAGGGAGACGCCATCCGATGAACACGCCACCATCGTCGTCCGGAGCGGAGCACACAGACGGGTCATCCATTCGCCTGGGTGCCCTCGCCCCACTGACGCGGCCCGGCTGGGTCGAGGCGGGCCGACACCTGCTCGCAGGAGTCGACCTGGCCGTTCGCGAGGTCAACGACACCGGCGGAATCGCCGGCAGACCCCTGGAGTTGGTGGTCCGGGACACCGCGGCCGATCCGGAGCGGGCTGCGGCGGCCGTCGAGGAGCTGGTCCACCTGGGCGTGGCCGCCGTGGTGGGTGAGTATCACAGCGTGGTCGCCCGCGCCGCCGCCGCCCGAGCCGACGCCCTCGGCGTGCCGTTTCTCTGCTCGTCCGCGGTGCTCGACTCGCTCACCGAGGAACCGACGCGGTGGGTTGCGCGTCTGGCCCCGGCCCAGTCCTACGGCTGGCGGATCTACGCGGACTTCCTCCTCCGCGCGGGCCGGCGCCGGATCGCTGTGGCGACCCAGCCCAGCGTCTACTGGGCGTCCGGGACTCGCGTCCTGCGGGACCACCTCGCTCCCCGCGGCGGCACCGTCCTCGAACTCGACGCGACGCTCACGCCCGAGGCTCTGTGCGACGCGCTCGTCGAGAATGGCGCGACGGCGCTCCTACTGCTGGTCGGCCATCCGGAGCCGGCGGTGCCGATCGTCCGGGCCGTCCGGGGCGACCGGCGACTCGCGGAGATCCTTGTCGGCGCTCCGGCCGGACAACCGGAGTTCGCCGAATGGGTCGCGGCGCTGGGTGAGGACGGCGCCGGGATCCCGTTCCTGCGCTACCTGCCCGAGCGCCTCGGTCCGCTCGGTGAACGCGTCGGGAAGGAACTCCGCGAGCGGCTCGGCGAAGTGCCCTCCTTCGTCGCCTTCGAGGGCTGGGACACCGTCGCCGCCCTCGCTGGGGTGCTGCGTTCCCACGGCACGGGCCGGGCGGCCATCGCCGAGTCGTGGCCGCGCGTGGCGGTCGAGGGCACCCGCAGGCCGATCCGGTTCTCCCGCACGCCGGGCATCAGCGTTTGGCAATGGGCTTGGGCACCCATCCAAGTCGTTGATCGGGATCCGGCGGAACCTGAGCGCTTTCGGATCCTCCACACCGGCTGAATGAGTGTGGAAGCGCAGCTGCCCGGATCTGCCGAAACTCGAAAGTGCCGGCCACAGCCACTCGTTGATGGCGGTGACGAGGACGGTCGCCTCGCAGCGCGTACCTCTCCCAGCAGGTCGTACGAGCACCTCCACGGTCCGTACTCCTCAGGCATGTCCCGCCGGGGATGCCCGAGGCCCCCGAGAAGGTATGTCGTCGATCAGCCGCCGGCGTGACCACACGAGTGGGCGCCCCGGCTTCTCCCCCTTCGGCAACTGCGGCGCCGGCACTGCCCCTTGTTCGCTCGCCAGACCTCCACACGACAACGATCAGGATCACCGCATGACCAGGATCCGCTTTCGAAACACGCGCTAGGGTCGCCGCATGAGTTCCTTCCTTCAGATCTACGGCTGACAGCGGCGGACCACGGGTCCGCCCTCTCCGGCACGCCCAGTGCGCGTCCGGCCCGCCGAGCGTGCGCTCGGACCGCCGGCGCGTCGGCCTGCCGTGTCACTTTCCGCCGTAGAACCGAAGTGAGTGATCGTCCATGACACGTCGCCGTGCCCATATCGCGATGGCCGGAATCCCCGCCATCAGCCACGTACTGCCCAGCCTGGAGATCATCCGGGAGCTGGTCTCCCGCGGTCACCGGGTGACCTACGCCAACGACCCGGTGATGGCCGACACGATCGCCGCCACCGGCGCCGAACCGGTCGTCTGCACGTCCACCCTGCCGGTCGCCGACCACAGCTGGCCCGAGGACCCCATCGCCGCGATGGATCTCTTCCTCGACAACGCCGTACAGGCGCTGCCCCAGCTGCACGACGCCTACCGGGACGACCCGGCCGACCTCTACCTCTACGACATCGGCGCCTACGCGGCCCGCGCGCTGGCCGAGTCGCAGGGCCGTCCTCTGCTCCAGCTCTCCCCGACCTTCGTGGCCTGGGAGGGGTACGAGCAGGAGGTCGGCGCGCAGACACGTCAACTGCCGGGCGCCGAGGCCCATCGGGAGAAGTTCGACCGCTGGCTCGCCCGTTGCGGGGCGACCACGACCGGGGTGGACGCCTTCGCCGGCCGCCCCGACCGGGCGCTGGCCCTGATCACCGCGGCGATGCAACCGTTCGCCGACCGGGTCGACACCGGCACGGTCACCTTCGTCGGCCCCTGCTTCGACCCCGCCGCGGACACGAAGGAATGGACGCGCCCCGCGCACGCGGAGAACGTCCTGCTGATCTCCCTCGGTTCGGCCTTCACCCGCCAACCGGAGTTCTACCGCCAGTGCCTGGCGGCCTTCGGCGACCTGCCGGGCTGGCACGTCGTCCTCCAGATCGGCAAGCACACGGATCCGGCGGTCCTCGGAACGATCCCCGGCAACGTCGAGGTGCACCCCTGGGTCCCGCAGCGCGCGATCCTGGAGCAGGCCGACGCCTTCGTCACCCACGCCGGCATGGGCGGCTGCGGCGAGGGACTGCTGGCCGGCGTACCGATGATCGCCGTGCCGCAGGCGGCCGAGCAGTTCATGAACGCCGACCGCCTGGTGGAGTTGGGCGTGGGCCGCCGGATCGACACCGCCGACGCCACCGCCGAGAACCTGCGGACGGCGCTGGACGAGCTGGTCGCCGATCCCGCGCGCAGCCGGCGGTCGGCGCAACTGCGCGCAGCGGCAAGGGCGGAGGGCGGCACGACGCGCGCCGCCGACCTCATCGAGGCCGCCCTCGGCTGACGGACCCCCGGCCGGGGCGGGGAGGCGGCGGCTCACCGCAGACCCACCGCCTCCCCGCCCCGGCACGGGCCGAGGGGCTCTGCCAGACACTCAGAACGTGCGCAGTTCAGTGCCTACGCACTGCTCGACAGGCCCGCTCCGCCGGTGGCCGGGGCAACTGTGGTGCGGGCCATGGGCCTTGACAGCTTCCGGGGGCGGGTCGAGCATCATGGCCACGTCATACGACGACTCTTTCGACCAGAGAGGCTTCCCCCACATGCCTGTCAACCCCCCACAGACCAGGCGCAAGCGGCACTTCCGGCGCGCGGCCATCGGTGCGTCCGTCGCCACCGCGCTCGCCGCCGCGGCGTTCACCGCGATGCCGGCCTCCGCCGCCCCGACGACGCTCGCCGCTCCGGACATCGCGGTGGAGAACGTCAAGGAACACCTGACCGCCTTCGAGAACATAGCCACCGAGAACGGCGGCAACCGGGCGCACGGCCAGCCCGGTTACGAGGCGTCGATCAACTACATCAAGGAGAAGCTCGACGCCGCCGGCTTCGAGACCTCCGTCCAGGAGTTCACCGCCAGTGGTTCCACCGGCTACAACCTGATCGCCGACTGGCCGAGCGAGGGCAGCGCGGACGAGGTCGTCATGGCCGGCGCGCACCTGGACTCCACCGGTTCGGGCCCGGGCATCAACGACAACGCCTCCGGTTCGGCCGGCATCCTGGAGACCGCTCTGACGGTCGCCAAGGAGGACCTGAAGACCAACAACACCCTGCGGTTCGCCTGGTGGGGTGCGGAGGAGATCGGTCTGGTCGGTTCCGGCCACTACGTCGACGAGCTGCCGCAGGAGGAACTGGGCAAGATCAAGGCGTATCTGAACTTCGACATGATCGCCTCCTCCAACGCCGGCTACTTCGTCTACGACGACGACGCCGACCTGGAGAAGGTGCTGACCGACTGGTACGCCGGGCAGGGCGTCGAGACCGACGTCGACACCGAGGCGGACGGGCGCAGCGACCACGCGAACTTCGACCGTGCGGGCGTCCCGGTCGGCGGTGTCTTCACCGGCGCCAGCAACCGGATGACCGAGGAGCAGGCGGCGAAGTGGGACGGCGAGGCCGGCCAGCCCTTCGACCAGTGCTACCACCAGGCGTGCGACACCATGGAGAACGTCAACGAGACGGCCCTGGACCGCAACAGCGACGCCATCGCCCACGCCGTCTGGACGCTGACCACCGGCTGACCCCACCGGTCGATCCAGCCGGCTGACCGGTCGGCTCGACCACTTGCCCGAGGACCCGCTCGAAACAGCGGTTCGACCACCGGCCCCCAGCGGGCCGTTCACATCCGGACGACGTACGGCCAGGCTCCCCCGCGGGACGAGCCTGGCCGTACGCGCGTTCCGAACCCCCTCACCACCACCCCGCGCCCGCGCCACTCGGCCCCTGCCTTCGATGATTTTTTCTGCGCGAAACAGCTCTCCTGTGAGCATCTATTGACACCTGGTTCTGCTTGCCGACAGAGTGCTGACGCCGGTACAGCTCACGACGGACCCAGGAGCGCGTCCCATGACTGAAAAGCCCGCGATATCACGACGGTTGGTGTTGGGCGGCGCGGTGGCCACGAGCGCCCTGGCGGCCGGAGTCGGCCTCGCGGGCCCCGCCGCAGCCGTACCGGCGACCGGCGCGACGAGTGCGGCGGGAGCCGCGCGCGGTCAGAGCGACCCGCGTCGACGCCCCGGCCAGAAGTCGATGATCGGCGTACCGTACGAGCCGCACGAGACCGTGCGCGTCGCCTGCGTCGGCCTCGGCCAGCGCGGCACCGGGATGACCGCGGGCTGGTCGATCATCCCCGGCGCGCAGGTCACCGCCGTCTGCGACATCCGCAAGGAGCGCGCCGAGAAGTGCGCCGACTCCCTCGTCTCCGACGGCAAGCCCCGCCCGGCGACGTACGGCGGCTCCGCGAAGTCCTACCGGGAGATGCTGCGCCGCGAGGACATCGACCTCGTCTACATCGCCACGCCGTGGGAGTTCCACCACGAGCAGGGCCGGGCCGCGCTGCTCGCCGGCAAGCACGCGATCGTCGAACTCCCCGTCGCCACCGAGCTGTCGGAGCTGTGGGACCTGGTCGACACCAGCGAGCGCACCCGAAGGCACCTCTTCCTCGCCGAGAACTGCTCGTACGGCCGCAACGAGCTGTCGATGCTCAAGATGACCCACGACGGCCTCTTCGGCGACGTCACCAACGGCCACGGCGGCTACCTCCACGACCTGCGCGAACTGCTCTTCGACGACGACTACTACACCGACTCCTGGCGTCGGCTGTGGCACACCCGCAGCCTCGCGTCGTTCTACCCGATGCACGGCCTCGCCCCGATCGCGGCAGCCATGGACATCAACCGCGGCGACCGACTGCGCACCCTCCGGGCGACCGCCACTCCCGCCAGGGGCCTCGCCGACTACCGGGCTCGCCACGTGCCCAAGTCGCACCCCTCCTGGAAGGAGGAGTACATCAACGGCGACCTGGTCACCTGTCTGATCGAGACCGAGAAGGGCCGCATCATCCGCGCCGAGCACGACGTCAGCTCGCCGCGCCCCTACAGCCGGATCAACAGCATCGCCGGCAGCCGCGGCATCTTCGAGGACTACGCGGGTCAGGGCGAGTCCGGCGGCCGGGTCTACCTGGAGCCGGACCACACCGACCACGCCTGGCGCGACTTCGACAAGCTCCAGAAGGAGTTCGACCACTGGCTGTGGGTGAAGCTGGAGGAGGAGGCCGAGGCCGGCGGCCACGGCGGGATGGACTACATCCTCCAGTGGCGCACGATCCAGCAGATGCGCGCGGGGCTCGTACCGGACATCGACGTCTACGACTCGGCCGCGTGGTGCGCGCCGGTTCCGCTCAGCGTCGCCTCGCTCAAGGCGGACGGACGCCCGGTCGCGGTACCGGACTTCACCCGCGGCGCATGGGTCAACAAGCGCCCGGGACTGGACTCCAAGCCGTCCGACATGCCGGCGGTCCGCCGCTAGCCGTCCCCGACGGCGCGCATACGGACGCGTGCAGGCCCCGGGGTGCGTACGCGGCGCAGGATGCGTACGCGGCCCGGGGTGCGTACGCAGTCCGGGGCGTCGGGCACGACGGGGGCGGGCGCACGGACGGGGGGCGGGGGTACGGGGGCGACGGGTCAGACCGCGAGCACGCGGACTCCCGCCTCCGTCATCCTCGCCCGGTCCTCGTCGCTGATGCCCTTGTCGGTCACCAGCACGTCGACCCGGTCGAGGTCGCAGATCCGGGCGAAGGCGCGGCGGCCCATCTTGGAGGAGTCGGTCACCACGATCACGCGGTGGGCGCGCTCGGCGAAGAGCCGGCTGATGCTCGCCTCGTCCTCGTGGTGGGCCATCACCCCCAGTCGCGGGTCGATCCCGTCGACTCCCAACACCACCGCGTCCAGGGCCACTTCGTTCAGCACACCCAGGGTGAGCGGGCCGACCAGCTCGAAGGTCTGCGGCCGGGCGACACCACCGGTGGTCACGATCTTGATCTGCGGGCGGACGGCGAGTTCGCCCGCGATGTTGAGCGCGTTGGTGACCACCGTGAGGGCGGGAGAGCCCGCCGAGGGTCCTCCGGCCGCGTTGTCCTGGCTGCCGCTGGTGCGCAGGGCCAGTGTGCGGGCGACCTCGGTGGTGGTGGTGCCGCCGTTGAGCCCGACGACCTCTCCGTTGCTGATCAACTCGGCCGCGGCGGCGGCGATGCGCTGCTTCTCCGAAGCGTGGCGAGCGGATTTGTAGCGCAGCGGAAGCTCGTAGGAGACACCGTGCGCGATGGCGCCGCCCCTGGTGCGCACGAGCATCTGCTGGCCGGCGAGTTCGTCCAGGTCCCGGCGGATGGTCGCGCTGGAGACCTCCAGCGCGAGGGCGGCCTCCTCCACCTCCAACCGGCCCTCGGTGGCCAGGAGTTCCAGAAGCGCACTCCACCTCTCGTGCTTGGACATGCCTCGGACTCCTCACGGCTGTGCGCGGCTCGCGGTGCGGCGGGCGCGCGGGGGCAGGTCTCGATCGTAGGCCGGTACCTCTGTGTGACCACCGCCCCCGGCAGACGGCGGTCCTCCTTCGCGACGGCTGGACCGGCGATGCGGCCTGGTGGATACTCGGACCACCGGAAGTGCGTTCATTTATGATTGCTGAGACCTGGAATCGAGCAGCTTCACGCACCACAGCACACGACCCGTGACCCACTCATCGCCGCCGCCCCACCCGCAGCACCCAGCGCGCCCGCACCGACCGCACCGCCGCCACGCATCCGCCGCCGCCCCAAGGAGCCCCACATGTCCGCAGCCAACGGCACCTCCGCCGCCGCCCCGGCTGAGCCCGGCAGCTCACGCACCGCAGTGGAGATCGCCAGCCAGCCGGACACCTGGCGCGAGGCCGCGCGCACCCTGGAGCGGCACACAGCGGCCCTGCCCCGCAGGGGCGAGCGGGTCGCCGTGGTCGGCTGCGGTACGTCCTGGTTCGTCGCCCAGTCGTACGCGGCGCTGCGCGAGGGGGGCGGCCACGGCGAGACCGACGCCTTCGCCGCCTCCGAGTTCCCGCACGGCCGCGCCTACGACCGGATCCTGGCGCTCTCCCGCTCCGGCACCACGACCGAGGTGCTCGAACTGCTGGCGCGCGTACGGGGCACCGGCACGGCCACCGGCGCGGTGACCGGCGACCCCGACACCCCGATCGCGGGCCTGGCCGACGCGGTCGCCGTGCTGGACTTCGCGGACGAGGAGTCGGTTGTCCAGACTCGTTTCGCCACCACCGCGCTCGCACTCTTCCGGGCCCATCTGGAGGCCGAGAACGCGCTGCCCGCCGGCGTCGCCGCAATCGAGCGGGCCGCGGCGGACGCCGAACGCGCCCTGACCGCGCCGCTGACCGAACAGCTCAGCTCCGCCGAGCAGTTCACCTTTCTCGGCACCGGCTGGACCTGTGGTCTGGCGCTTGAGGCCGGCCTCAAGATGCGCGAGGCCGCACAGGCGTGGACCGAGGCGTACCCGGCGATGGAGTACCGGCACGGTCCGATCAGCATCACCGGTCCAGGCCGGGTGGCGTGGGTGCTCGGCGAGGTGCCGGCCGGTCTCGCGGACGAGGTGCGCGGCGTCGGCGGCCACCTGGAGGCGGCCTCGGCCGGCGGCGCACTCGACCCGCTCGCCGATCTGGTGCGCGCGCAGCGGCTCGCCGTGCTGCTCGCCGAGGCCGCGGGCCACAACCCGGACCGGCCGCGCAACCTCACCCGGTCCGTCGTCCTCGACGCCCGGGACAGCTGACGGCGGCGGAAGAGATGGCCGCGCCCCGAACACCGTCCGCCACGCCTTCCCGGACGGCCAACTCCTGCACGGACGAGGAGAGTTGGCCGTCGTGATTCTCACCGTGACACTGAACGCCGCGCTCGACGTCACCTGTGAGGTGGCCGCGCTCGTGCCGGGCGCCTCGCACCGCGTCGGGCGGAGCCACGAGCGCGCCGGCGGAAAGGGCCTCAACGTCTCCCGGGTGCTGCACGCCCTCGGCCGGCCCTCCACCGTGACCGGCCTGGCCGGCGGCAGTACGGGTCAACTCATCCGCGCGGAGCTGGAGTCGGCGGGGCTCGCTGAGCAACTCCTGGACATCGGGGGCGAGTCGCGCCGCACCGTCGCGATCGTCTCCGCCGAGGACGGCGACGCCACAATCTTCAACCAGTCCGGTCCGACCGTCTCGCCCGCCGAATGGGACGCCTTCACCGTCCGCTTCCGCTCGCTGGTCGCGGACTGCCGCGTCGCCGTGCTCTCGGGCAGCCTCCCGCCGGGAGTGCCGCGGGACGCGTACGCCCTGCTCACACGACTCGCGCACCGGTACGGCGACGACGGCCGGGGCGCCGCGGCCGTCGTGGACACCAGCGGGCCCGCACTCCGCGCCGCTCTGTCGGCCCGCCCCGACCTGGTCAAACCGAACGCCGCCGAACTCGCCGGACTCGCCGAACTCCTCGACGACTGCCCCGAGTTGGCGCCCACCCCCGCTCAGGACGGCTCCACCGCGTCCCGTTCCGCCCCGCCCTCCCCCGGCACCGGCACCGAAACCGGCACCGGCACCGGCCACACCACCGGCGCCGGCCCCACGAGCAGCTCGGACGGCAGGCCCGGCGAAGTCCCGGACCGTCCCGGCGACGGTCCGCACGACGTCGGCGGACGGACCCTGCCGGAGGCGGTCGCGCGGCTGCGCGCGCTCGGCGCCCGCGCCGTGGTCGCCTCCGCCGGACCGGACGGGCTGTACGCCGACACACCGCACGGCGCCTGGTACGCCGTGCCGCCCACGAGACTCGCCGGCAATCCGACCGGTGCGGGCGACGCCTGCGTCGCGGCCCTCGCCGCGGGGATCGCGGACGGCCGTACGGCGTGCCCGGAGGGCTGGCCCGAGGTGTTGCGCGAGGCGGTCGCCGTCTCGGCGGCGGCCGTACTGCGCCCGGTGGCGGGCGAGTTCGACGCCCGGGCCCACGAGGAACTGCGCGCACGCGTCACCGTACGCCCCGCCCCCGTGCACCCTGTACGCCCTGTACGCGGTGTACGCCCCGGCCACCTAGGCGCCCCACCAGCCACCACCGCGCCGTCGGCGGCTGCCGGACCGCCGCGCACCGCTCGTTCCGACGTGCCGAACGCCCCTGCCTCAGAAGGAAGTTGAGTACGCACCATGCCGCTCGCACCCACCGACGAGATCGTCCGTCCGGCAGCGCTCGCCGGCCGCGGAGTCGGCGCGTTCAACGTCGTCCAGTTGGAGCACGCGGAGGCGATCGTCACCGGCGCCGAGGCGGCGCGGCGTGCCGTCGTTCTCCAGATCAGCGAGAACACCGCGAAGTACCACGGCGCCCTCGCTCCCCTGGCACACGCGACGCTGGCTGTCGCCCGCGCCGCCCGCGTGCCGGTCGCGGTGCACCTCGACCACGCCGAGTCGGCCGCGCTCGCCCACGAGGCGGTTCAACTCGGCTTCTCCAGCGTGATGTTCGACGCCTCGAAGCTGCCGTACGACGAGAACCTGGCCGCCACCGCGGCCGTCACGGAGCACTGCCACCGGCACGGCGTCTGGGTGGAGGCCGAGCTCGGCGAGGTCGGCGGCAAGGACGGCGCCCACGCTCCCGGCGTTCGCACCGACCCGGCCGAGGCCCGCGAGTTCGTCGCGGCCACCGGCGTGGACGCGCTCGCAGTCGCCGTCGGCAGTTCGCACGCGATGCTCACCAGGGACGCCGTGCTGGACTTCGCGCTGATCGGCGAGTTGCGCACCTCGGTACCGGTGCCGCTGGTGCTGCACGGCTCCTCCGGAGTGGGCGACGACGATCTGCGCCGGGCGGTGGCCGCCGGTATGACCAAGGTGAACGTCGCCACGCACCTCAACAAGGCGTTCACCGCCGCCGTGCGCGAGCAGCTGGCCGAACGGCCGGAGACGGCCGACCCCCGCACCTATCTCGGCCCTGCCCGCGCCGCCGTCGCCCGCGAGGTCGAGCACCTGCTCAACGTCCTCGCCACCGACGCCGGTTGAGCCACACGGCCCCAACGTCCGTCCCATTGAGGCCGGTTGAGCCGTAGCCTCACCCGCCCGCCGAGGACCGGGCGAGCAGTGCGGCGCGACACCCGACACCGAACGAGCCGCCAACTCCCCAACTCTCGGTGCCCGTTGCCACTGGACCCGGTGTGGAGCCCGGCGTATCCACCGAGCCCCACACACCTCAACTCAGCTGCTGCGGTCAGCCCTTGGCCGCGTTCGCCGCTCGGCTGCCGTTCGCCGCGGTCGGGTACTTGTCCTTACACAGCAGGACCGTTCCGGTGTTGTCGACCCAGCGCGCGGTCACCCACTGCTCGGCGCCCCGCAGCTTGAACCAGACGGTGTTGCCGTCCACGTTCTGGGCGTTGACCTTGCAGTCCAGGCCCACCTGCTGCCCGTACACCAGGGTCCCCTTCACCGAGGAGTCGGTGCTCGGGTACTGCCTGGTGTTCACCCCGGCCGGAGTGACGACGGTGCCGTACGGCAGCGCCGGCGCGGCAGCCGCCTTCGCCGCTGCGGGCGCCGCCTGGGCCGCTCCCGCCCCCAGCAGCGTGCCTCCCGCAAGCGCGGAGACGCCCAGCGCCACCGCGGTGATCCTGATACGACGCGTGTTCAGAGCCATGGCGTTCGTGTCCTTCCCTGGTGCCCCGTCCGGGGCGTGTGGTCTCGACGAGGAAGCCGACCGGGTCGTTCGCCACCGACCGCAATCCACCGCCTTCTGGCGATATTTCATGACTGCGGAACGCGATACCTCTCCCCGTTCACCGATCCTTCCCCCTGTTTTCCACCAGTTCGACAGGGATCGACCGCCGATGGTTGTACGCACCTTTTACTCCCTTTGGGTACTCGCCACGAAAGCCCAGCTCAACGCAGGCAGCCCTCCCCCGGTCGCCCCGAACTCGCCCTGAGCGCCGCGCACTTCGCCGCCCGCACGCCCCCGCATCACCACCCGCGCCGCCACTCCGGCCCAACCGCCACACCACCCGACCAAGCGCGCATCACCACCCGGCAACCCGCCGAACCACCCGACCAACACCGCACCACCCAGCCAACGCCGCACCACCCGATCGACACCGCACCGCGCGCTTCGACCCGACTGTCACACCCCCGCCGTAGGCTTCCCACCTGCGAGCACACCCGCGAGCCCGCTCGCCCCTCACCTCACACCGGAGTCGCGCCATGGCCCTGAGCTGGAAGCTCGTCGTCGACGCCCACGACCCGCACCTCGTCGCCGACTTCTGGGCACAGACCCTCGGCTACCTGGTCGAGGACAACAGCGTCCTCATCAACGGGCTGGTCGGCGCCGGCGCCATCGACGACTCACTCCTCACCGAGCACCACGGCCGCCCCTCCTGGCGGACCGTCGTGGCCGTACGCCACCCCGACGACCCGTACGCCGCCGAGACCGGCATCGGGCTCGGCCGCCGCATCCTCTTCCAGCAGGTCCCCGAGGCCAAGACCACCAAGAACCGCCTCCACATCGACGTGCACGCCGAGGCCGGCAGTCGCGCGACGGAGGTCGCCCGCCTCACCGCGCTCGGCGCCACCCACCTCCACGACGTCGACGACCAGGGCGGCCAGTGGTCCGTGCTCACCGACCCCGAGGGCAACGAGTTCTGCGTCTCCTGACGCCCCGCACCACCACACCGCACCGCCGCACCCGAAATAACCGCTGGCGACGGCGGGTTCACTTGTCCTACGATCCCGCCATGGCACCCATCCGACAGGTACAGATCACCTTCGACTGCGCGCAGCCGCAGCGCCTCGCCCGCTTCTGGTGCGAGGTTCTCGGCTACGTCGTACCGCCCGTACCGGAGGGGTTCGACAGCTGGGACGCCTACGAGGAGACCCAGCCGGCCGAGGAGCGCGACGCGGGCTTCGTCTGCTCCGACCCCTCGGGGACCGGTCCGCGGCTGTACTTCCAGCGGGTGCCGGAGGGCAAGGCCGCCAAGAACCGGCTGCATCTGGACGTACGGGTCGGCACCGGCCTGGTGGGCGAGGAGCGTCTCGCCGCACTGGAATCGGAGTGCGCCCGACTGCTCCCGCTCGGCGCGAAGCGGGTACGGCTGCTCGTCGCCGACGGGGTCAACGAGTCGTGTCTGGTGATGCAGGACATCGAAGGCAACGAGTTCTGCCTCGACTGACCCGAGGCATCGGCCGACCGTTTGATCGCGCCGTCGACGTGTGAGGGGACACGTCGACGGCGTTCGGCGTTCCAGGGCCGGCGAGCATCCCGACGCACGCGCTCGCCGTCCTCACTCCCACTCCCCCGGCACCAGCCGGTACGGGGTCGTACGGATCAACCGGTGCGAGAGATGCTCCGGTTGCTCCCGACGGTGCACCGGCACCCATTGCGCCGCCTGCCTCTTCGCCTCCTCGTCGGCCCTCAACTGCCCCTGCGGGTCTGAGGACTTCGCCGACTCGACGAGCGGCCCGGCCTCCTCGCAGACCGCGC
This sequence comes from Streptomyces sp. XM4193, assembly GCF_023072595.1. Taxonomy (GTDB): domain Bacteria; phylum Actinomycetota; class Actinomycetes; order Streptomycetales; family Streptomycetaceae; genus Streptomyces. The sequence goes on along the minus strand of NZ_JALLGK010000001.1, from coordinate 1,183,108 downwards.
ACTGCATCGCGAAGCAGGTGGGCTCCCGGTCCGGTTCGGTGTCCCGCACCACGACGAACTTCCTGAAGGCGTACGTTCGTTGACTCACCGCTTCTCCAAGTCCTCGAAGTGCTGCTCGATCCGCACCCGCAATCCAGCGATACGCGCGTTCAGCTCGTCCCGGGTCGGTCTTTGCGGTTCCTCCGCCTCCCCCTCACCCTCTCCACCGGCCAAGATCAACGATCCTCCCGACCGGATCGGACTCGCTTCACTCCCCTCCTCACCCCCACACCACTGTGTGACTTCTTCACTACATACTGTCAAGTCACTTGATTTGACCTTCAGTTCGCTCAGGTCCGGCGTCTCGGGCGCCGATGAACCGAGTGGGACCGACGGCCTCGGGGGTTCGCTGTCTCCCAGCACGCTGACTCCTCTCCGTAGTGAGTTCACTACCGGGAAGCGACAGCGTGGCCCAGCGTTCTGAGCTCTTCAACTGACCAGACCTGAAGGAAGAGACGGGTGACAGCGTGGTCAACCGCAAGGAAATCGACCCGGAGGCCGGTCCGCGTGCCGCGTTCGGCGTACGCATGAGGCGATTCCGCGAGGATCGCGGATGGAGCCAAGACCTCCTCGCCGAGCGGACGGAGTACTCCGGCCAGCACATCTCGGCGGTGGAAACTGTTCGCAAACCGCCAACTCTCCCTTTCGCCCGCCGACTTGATCGCGCCTTCGGCATCAAGGACGGCCCTGACTCCTTCGAGCGGGAGTGGCGGGACATCCGGCACGGCAGCCTGCTGGAGGGCTTCCCGGAGTACGTCAGCCGCGAGAGCAGCGCCGTGGAGATCCGCCTGTACAACGTGGGCATCATCCCCGGGCTGCTGCAAACCCCCGCGTACGCACGGGTTCTGGCGGAGAGCGCGGTCCGACGCGGCGCCATCCCGTCCGGCCATGCCGTGGAGCGCGTCGAGTTCCTGGCGGAGAGGCAGGCCGCGCTGACCCGACCGAGCCCGCCGGCGATGCTGGTCGTGATGGACGAGAGCTGCATACGCCGAAGCGTCGGCGGCGAGAGCGTCATGCGCGAGCAGTTCGACCGGCTGCTGGAGTTCGCCCAACTCCCCCACACCGTCCTCCAGATCGCCCCGTTCAGCATGGGCGAGCTGCGGCCCTTCAACCTCCCGGTGAATCTGCTGACACTGCCAGATCTGACCGTGGTCGCCTACGCGGAGTCCCAGCTGCGCGGCCATCTGGAGCGCGACGCGGCCTCCGTACTGCCCCTGCTCTCCGCCTACCATCAGCTCCAGGCCGAATCCCTGTCCCAGGCGGCCTCGGTGGCCATGATCGAAGAGCTACGAAAGGGCAATCCGTGACGCTCCCGAGCGAGTCCCCACACTGGTTCACGTCCTCCTACAGCGACAACGGCGGCGACTGCGTCGAGGTCGCCACCGACCTCGCCGCGTCCCACGGCCTCGTCCCGGTGCGCGACTCCAAGAACGTCGGCGGTCCCACCCTCGCCGTGCCCGCCGCCCAGTGGGCCGCCTTCCTCACCACCCTCAAGGCCGACCGCTGACGCACACCGCACACCGCGTACGGCCCCGCCGCGCCTGCAGACGCCGCGGGGCCGTACGACGTGAACGGCCCACCGCACGCCGGGAGTTCTACTCGAAGAGGTCGACTCCCTTCCGATCCGCGAGAGCCTGCAATTTCTCGATGTCGTCGGCGGGAACACACAGATGAGCCCGCAGCCCCTCCTCGTCACGGCGCAGTACGTAGCTCGCGAAGCTGTCGGTCATCAGCTCGCCGTCGCCGTCGTGGAAGAGCCAGCGCACCCGGACCAGCACGACGGCCTCGCTGAGCAACTCGTGGCCGAGACGCTCGTACCCGACGGAGGCCAGCCCGAGCTTGCGATAGACGGGATACGACCGCTCCAGCCCTTCGGCCATGGCCTCGCGGGACTCCAGAACACCCGCGCCCTCCCGGTCGGTGAGGATCATGCCGGGGCTCCCCCACAGGGCCGCCGCACCCCGCGAGTCGTACGAGGAGAGCGTGCCGGCGTAACGGCCGAGAAAGTCGTCGAGCTCAACTCCGATGTCGTCCATACCACCCACGGTAGGCACGGCCCCGGTCACAGCCGTGGTGACCAACCCGGGGTGTTCACCACGGAACGGCGTGCGCCCCTGCGATGAAGGCGCTCCGGCCGGGGCACAACGACAGTGCGTTCCCTCAACGGCCCGCTCTCGCCGGGCACTTCGGAAGCAAGGCTCACCGCACACGGCGAAAGGCCGATCCATGACGAACACCAACGAGTCCCTCCGCTGGCTGACCTCCTCCTACAGCGGCAACGGCGGTCAGTGCGTCGAAGTGGCAGCCGGTCGCGCAGTCGCTCGGGTGCGCGACTCCAAGAACGTCGACGGCCCCACCCTCGCCGTACCCGCGGCGCAGTGGACGGCCTTCCTCGTCCACCTCGGGGCCGACCGCCCCGGCCTCTGAACGACCGGAGTCCGCCTGCCCGGACCAACTCGCGGACGCGCCGCAGGCGTTCGGCGTGGCCGAGCGCGCGCCGCAGGCGTTCGGCGTGGCCGAGCGCGCGCCGCAGGCGTTCGGCGTGGCCGAGCCCGACGACAGAGGTCACCACCCGCCCCGGGTGGCTACGCCGGGAAGCGGGTGGCGACGACGCGCCAGGCGATCTCCAGGAGCACCGCCGCCACCGCGGCGATGGCCGCCGCCGTGAGCGGCATGGTGAGGCCGACCAGTTTGAGCTGGAAGAAGTGCTGCAACCACGGCGTCACCATCACGACCACGAAGCCGCACGCCATCGTGAGGATCAGCCCGACGCGCCACCAGGTGTAGGGGCGGGCGACGATCGCCAGCACCCACATCGCGGTGAGGAAGAGCGTCAGCGTGGCCGCGCTGGTCTCCGCCTCCAACGACCCCTCGCCGGTGTAGAAGGACCTGGCGATCATGTACGAGGTGAACGTGGCGGTGGCCGCGATGATGCCGGACGGGACGGCGTACCGCATGACGCGGCGCACGAAGTGGGGTTTGGCGCGTTCCCTGTTCGGAGCCAGGGCCAGGAAGAAGGCCGGGATGCCGATGGTCAGCGCGGAGAGCAGCGTCAGGTGTCGCGGCAGGAACGGGTACGGGATCTGCCAGGCGATCACCAGGACGGCGAGCAGCACCGAGTAGACGGTCTTGGTCAGGAAGAGGTTGGCGACCCGTTCGATGTTGCCGATGACCCGTCGGCCCTCGGCGACGACCGAGGGGAGGGTGGCGAAGCTGTTGTTCAGCAGCACGATCTGCGAGACGGACTTGGCCGCCTCCGAGCCGCTGCCCATGGCGACACCGATGTCGGCGTCCTTCAGGGCCAGCACGTCGTTGACGCCGTCGCCGGTCATGGCCACATCGTGGCCCTTGGCCTGGAGCGCGCCGACCATCTCCCGCTTCTGCTGGGGGCTGACCCGGCCGAAGACGGCGCCGCGTTCGATGGCGGCGGCCATCTCCTCCTTGCCCTGCGGCATCCGGCGGGCGTCCACCGGGTCGTCGGCGCCGGGGAGTTGGAGCTTGCCGGCGACGGCGCCCACGGAGACGGCGTTGTCGCCGGAGATCACCTTGGCGGCGACGTCCTGCTCCTCGAAGTAGCGCAGGGTGTCGGCGGCCTCGGGGCGCAGCCGCTGCTCCACCACGACGAGTCCGGTGGGCTCGACGCCGTCGGCGACGGCGGGGTGGTCCAGCGGGCGGGTGCCTCGGGCGAGCAGCAGGATCCGCAGGCCCTGGGCGTTGAGTTCGTCGATCTCGGTGAGCCGCGGGTCGTCCGCGGGCAGCAGCACGTCGGGGGCGCCCAGGAGCCAGGTCGCGGTCTCTCCCCGCGGGTCGGTGAGGACCGCGCCGCTGTACTTGCGGGCGGAGGAGAACGGCAGCGCGCTCTCGCACCGCCAGCCGCTCGCGTCCTGCGCGGGACAGGCGTCGATGATCGCCTGGAGGCTCGCGTTGGGGCGCGGGTCGGAGTCGCCGACGGCGGCGAGCACCTCGCGCACCCGCTCCTCGTCGACGCCGTTCAGCCCCCGCACCTCGGTGACGTCCATGCCGCCCTCGGTGAGGGTGCCGGTCTTGTCGAGGCAGACCACGTCGACGCGGGCCAGGCCCTCGATCGCGGGCAGCTCCTGCACCAGGCACTGCTGACGTCCCAGCCGGATCACACCGATCGCGAAGGCGACCGAGGTGAGCAGCACGAGCCCTTCGGGGACCATCGGCACGATGCCGGCGACCATGCGCCGGATCGCCTCGTCGGCGCCCCGGCTCTCCACGACCATCTGGCTGATGATGAGCCCGATCGCGGCCGGGACCAGCATGTACGTGATGTATTTCAGGATCTGCGAGATGCCGCTGCGCAGTTCGGAGTGGACGAGCGTGAAGCGGGAGGCCTCCTCGGCCAGTTGTGCGGCGTACGCCTCCTTGCCGACCTTGGTCGCGGTGAACGAGCCGCCGCCCGCGACGACGAAGCTGCCGGACATCACGGTGTCGCCGGGCTGCTTGACGACGGGGTCGGCCTCGCCGGTGAGCAGGGACTCGTCGATCTCCATGTTGTCGGCGCCGACGACCACGCCGTCCACCACGACCTTGTCGCCCGGGGCCAGCTCGACCAGGTCGCCGAGCACGATCTCGCCGGTCGGCACCTCCACGCTCGTGCCGTCGCGCCGGACCTTCGGCTTGGCCTCACCGATGACCGCGAGGTTGTCCAGAGTCCGCTTGGCCCGCAGCTCCTGGATGATGCCGATACCGGTGTTGGCGATGATCACGAAGCCGAACAGGCCGTCCTGGATGGGCCCGACGACCAGGATGATGGCGAAGAGGACGCCGATGATCGCGTTGAACCGGGTGAAGACGTTCGCACGGACGATCTCGCCGGTGGAGCGGGAGGAACGTACGGGTACGTCGTTGACCTCGCCGCGCGCCACGCGTTCGGCGACCTGCGCGGAGCTGAGCCCGGTACGGGCGAAGTCCGGCCCGACGACCCCGGCGGCCTCCGCGCCCCCGGCGATCCCGTCCGCCTCGCCCGCCTCGTCCGCCTCGTCCGCCTCCGCGCCGGCCGCCCGGGGGCGTTCCGCCTCGGCGCGTTCCGCGCGCGCGATGGCGGCGGCGCGGCGGCGTACGTACCAGAGGCCGATCAGCCCGAGGGCGGTGCCGGCCAGCGGCGTCCAGACCCACCAGGTGTGGCCGCGGTCCGCGAACCAGCCGTAGAAGGGGAGTTGGACGAGGAAGAGAACGAACCACACCACGGTGCCGCCCGTGACGGTGGCGACGACGTTCCCCTCCAGCGGAGGCGGCGCCTGTCGCTTGCCGTCGGTCCAGTTACTCACGCGCATGGTCTGGGGCAGCCTCTCGGGTACGGGCGGATCGCGACCAGCGTATCGAGCACGGTCGGACAGCCCGCCGCGGCGCCGTCGGCGGGTGCTGTACGGGTGCCGTGCAGGTGCTGTGGGGAAGGCCACTGCGCGGCGCAGGGGATTGGCTTTCGGCTCCGCGGTGCGCTCATACTGGACCGGTTTCAAGGGTCCGGCCTCAATGTGGAGCGCCTTCTCAAGGATCCGCGCCTTCCCGGCTCGCAGGGCCGGCGCGAAGGCTCCTCGCACATCTCTCCACCCGAGGTTCCGCATGCCCGCTCAGGCCACTGGTTCGGCCGCCTCCGGCAGCTCCCCCAAGGCACCCCGCAACGGCTTCGACCACTTCTTCCGGCTCACCGAACGCGGCTCCACGGTCAGCCGCGAGCTGCGCGGCGGGCTGGCGACGTTCTTCGCGATGGCGTACATCATCGTGCTGAACCCGATCATCCTCGGCTCGGGCGCCGACAAGTACGGCAACCAGCTCGACAACGCGCAGCTGGTCACGGCCACCGCGCTGATGGCCGGTCTGACCACGGTGCTGATGGGTGTCATCGGCAATGTGCCGATCGCGCTCGCGGCAGGACTCGGCATCAACGCGGTCGTCTCGCTCCAGCTGGCGCCGAAGATGAGCTGGCCGGACGCCATGGGCATGGTGGTGCTGGCCGGGCTGGTGCTGATGCTGCTGGTCGCCTCCGGCCTGCGGCAACGTGTGCTGGACGCGATCCCCGGCGGCCTCAGGCGCGCCATCGCGATCGGCATCGGCCTGTTCATCTCGCTGATCGGCCTGGTCGACGCGGGCTTCGTCAGCCGCAACCCGGACGCCGCGAACACCACGGTCCCGCTGGGGCTGGGCCAGGGCGGACAGCTCCAGGGCTGGCCCGTGGTGGTCTTCGTGCTGGGCCTGGCGCTGATGTTCGTGCTGCTGGTGCGCAGGACCAAGGGCGCGATCCTGATCGGCATCGCCGTGATGACCGTGGTCGCCATCGTGATCAACAGCGTGGCCTCGATCCCGGACGAGAAGTGGGGCCTGGCCGTCCCCTCCCTGCCGGAGAAGGTCGTCAGCGCACCCGACTTCGGGCTGATCGGAGAGATCTCGCTCTTCGGCGGCTTCCGCGAGGTCGGCATCCTGACCGGCTGCCTCTTCGTCTTCACGGTGCTGCTGTCCTGCTTCTTCGACGCGATGGGCACCATCATCGGCGTCGGCGAGGAGGCGAAGCTGACCGACGAGAAGGGTCAACTGCCCGGCATGGGCCGGGTGTTGATGACCGACGGCGCGGCGGTCGCGCTCGGCGGCGCGGGCTCGTGCTCGGCCAACACCTGCTTCGTGGAGTCCACCGCCGGTGTCGGCGAGGGCGCTCGTACGGGCCTGGCGAACCTGATGACCGGCGGGCTCTTCCTGCTCGCGCTGGTCTTCACCCCGCTGGCCACCGTGGTGCCCTCACAGGCCGCGACCCCCGCCCTGGTGGTCGTCGGACTGCTGATCATGGCCGCCAACGTCAAGGACATCGAGTGGGACGACATCACCATCGCGGTGCCCGCGTTCCTCACGATGATCTCGATGCCGTTCACCTACAGCATCACCAACGGCATCGGCATCGGCGTGCTGGCCTTCGTGGTGCTGCGCACCGCGACCGGTCGCTTCCGCGAGATCCCGTGGCTGCTGAACGCGGTCGCCTTCTGCTTCCTGGTGTACTTCCTGCTCAACCCGATCGAGCAACTGCTGGGCGTCTAGCCCCCGTCGCCGTCACGGGCCCGGGCCTGCGGACGGGCGCGGGCCCGGGCCGGTGGCCGCGCACGGGTCCGGGTGCGCTGCCGGCCCGTACTCAAGTCGTTCCGGAGCCGCCGCGGCCGGCGGTGGTCGGTCCCTGCGGGCGGCTGTAGAAGCGCTCGGTCTCCTCGACCGCCACCTTGAAGCGTTCGTCGAAGTCCTCCCGCACGATCATGCCGATCACGTAGTCCTGCACGGTCATCCGCCGTCGGTCCGCGTGCTGGGTGAGCCGGTCGAGAAGCTCACTGTCGATACGGACGCTGAGCACCTTCGATGTCATGCCCACCACGTTCCTGGGGGCTGTGGTGTGTGCGGCCCGGTTCGGCCGTAGTCTCACTCATAAGGGTGAAGTGCGGCTCTCCACCGGCGAGATGCGGCATCCGACGGTGTCCCTCGGACGACCCGTGGCAGTGCTCACAAACGGGTGGTTGTTAGCGGGGCTAATGAGTTACCCTAACGACTATGCCGGACCTGTCCCACGGCGAGGACGCCGCCGCCGTGAATACCCTCCGCTCCTCGATCATGCTGCTCGGGCGCAGGCTCAAGCACCAGCGAGTGGACGAGTCGCTCAGCCCCACCGAGATGTCGGTGCTGGCGACTCTCTCCCGGTGCGGTTCGGCAAGCCCGGGAGAGCTCGCCCGCAAGGAGCACGTGCAGCCGCCCTCGATGACGAGGATCGTGGCCATGCTGGAGTCCAAGGGCCTGGTCGAGCTGGAGGCCCACCCCGACGACCGGCGTCAGAAGGTCGTCACCCGGACCGAGCGCGCGGAGTCCATGCTCGCCGCCAGCCGGATGAAACGGGACCGCTGGCTCACCGACCTCGCCGGCCAGCTCGACGAGGAGGAGTGGGAGAAGCTGCGCGCGGCGACCTCCGTGCTGGAGAAGCTCGCGCATCTGTCCGCGCCCCCGCGCTGAAAGACCGCGGGACTCCCCCGCACAGCGTGCGCCCAGCCCTGCGGCCGGGCGCCGCGACAACCGAAGCAGTACCGATCCAGGAGGCGAACCGCCCTTGAGTACGGGACCCGGAGCAGACTCCGCACCCGCACCAGGAACCGACCCGACAACCGACGACACCCCGCACGGCACAGGTGGCACCGCCCGCGAGAACCCCGCGAGCACCGGCCCCGTGACCGCGGGCGACGGCGCGGACACCACCGCCCGACCGGCCGGCAAGCCTGACAAGCCCGGCAACTCGATGTTCAGCTCGCTGAGGATCCGCAACTACCGACTCTTCGCCATGGGCCAGGTGGTGTCCAACACCGGTACCTGGATGCAGCGCATCGCCCAGGACTGGCTGGTCTTCACCCTCACCGGCTCCGCCACCGCCGTGGGTCTGACCGTGGCACTGCAGTTCCTGCCGATGCTTCTCTTCGGCCTCTACGGCGGCGTCCTCGCCGACCGCTGCGCCAAGCGCAAGCTGCTGATCATCACCCAGACCGCGATGGGCATGACCGGCATCGTGCTGGCCGTGCTGACCCTGACCGGTCATGTCGAGGTCTGGCACGTGTACGCGACGGCCTTCGCACTCGGCATGATCACGGTCGTGGACAACCCGACCCGGCAGACCTTCGTCTCCGAGATGGTCGGCCCCGACCAGCTGCGCAACGCCGTCTCGCTCAACTCCGCCAACTTCCAGTCCGCACGGCTCGTCGGCCCGGCCGTCGCCGGTGTGCTGATCACCGGCGTCGGCAGCGGCTGGGCCTTCCTGCTGAACGGTCTGTCCTTCCTCGCACCGATCGCCGGACTGCTGCTGATGCGCACCTCCGAGCTGCACCCGATCGACCCGGTGCCGCGCGGCAAGGGGCAGTTGCGCGAAGGGCTGCGCCATGTCCGCAGCCGTCCCGAACTGATCTGGCCGATCGTGCTCGTCGGCGCGATAGGCACCTTCGGCTTCAACTTCCCGATCTGGCTCACCGCCTTCACCGACCACGTCTTCGACCAGGGCGCGGGCGCCTACAGCCTGCTCAACGTGCTGATGGCCGCGGGTTCGGTCACCGGTGCGCTGCTCGCGGCCAGGCGCAACTCCTCGCGGATGCGGTTGATGGTCGCGGCTGCCGGGCTCTTCGGCGTGCTCCAGATCGTCGCGGCGGTGGCACCGACGTACTGGCTGTTCGCGCTGCTGATGCTGCCCATCGGGATCATGGGCCTGACCTTCAACGTCACGGCCAACAGCAGCGTGCAGCTGGCCGCGGACCCCGCGATGCGGGGCCGGGTGATGAGCCTGTTCATGATGGTCTTCGTGGGCGGCACTCCGATCGGTGGTCCGCTCATGGGCTGGATCACCGACACCTACGGCGCCCGGATCGGCTTCGCCAGCGGCGGTCTGGTCTCGCTGCTGTCGGCTGGGCTCGTCGGCCTGGCGCTGGCCCGTGCGGCGGGCCTGCGGATGCAGGTGCGCAGCTACCGGGTCACCTTCGTTCCGCGCGATCCGCGCGCCGCGGGCATCACCGCGGACACGGGCACGGACACAGGTACGCCCCCGAGCAACGGGCCGGTCGCGGGAGCCGTTCCCACCGCCGCGGCGGTGGAGCGCAGGGAGCTGACGCTCGCCGCGCCCCGGACCGACGGGCAGCCCTGAGCGCCGGAGCGGCGGGCAGCGAACCCCCGGTGCGCCTCTTCGCCGCGATCGAACTCCCGGAGCCCGTACGGGAGGAGCTGCGGCTGCGGACAGCCGCGCTGCGGACCCTGCCCGGAGCCGACCGGCTGCGCTGGAGCGCCCCGGCGGACCTGCACTGCACGCTGGCGTTCCACGGCCCGGTGCCCGAGCGGCTCGCGACCGGACTCTGTCGCGAACTCGGTCGCTCGGCCGCGCGGCAACGGCCCTTCGAGGTGTGGCTCGACGGCGGCGGCCACTTCGGCGACGCCGTCCTGTGGGCAGGCGTCGGGAGCGAACCGGCCGCCCCGGGACGGCCGGCCGCACCCGTCTCACCGGCCCCACCGACGGCGCCGCCGCCCTGGCCGTCGGCGCCGTCAAGGCCGGCCCCACCGATTGCCCTGGCGGCCCTGGCCGCGGCTGCCGCCGGGGCGGGCCGCGCGGCCGGGGTGCCCGCCGACGACCGACTCCCGTTCGTGCCGCACGTGACCCTGGCACGCGGACGCCCTGCCGAAGTGCCGCTGCTCCCCTGGGTCGACGAACTGCGGTCGCTGCGCACCCGCCCGTGGCGGGTCACCGAGGTCGTACTGCTGCGCAGCCTGCCGCAGCGGCCCGACCGCGCCGGCGCGCAGTCCCGGCAGGAGCAGCAGCCCCGGTACGAGCGGTGGGCGCGCTTCGGGTTGGGCTCGCCACCGGGCGGGTGACCGGCGGTCCGGACCGGGCGGTTACCGTGGTCCCGTGGACGCCAAGACCAGAACGCGGATCGTGACCGGCTTGCTCGTGCTGATGTTCGCCGTGGTGGCGGTGGCAGCCGCCTTCGGCCGATAGCGCCGAGCCGGCCGGGCCGAGCCGCACGGACCCGTACCGGCGAGCACGGACCCGTACCGGCGGGCGCCGGCCCGCACCGACAGGCCCGCGCGCCCGCCCGATCACGGGCTCGTACGCGGACGGCCGCCGCCGGCCCCCGCGCTCGTACGCGGTGGGCCGACGGGTCACCGAACGTGCACGGTGAGTTGGTGGGACGCCTCTGCGCGGTGGACCGTCGGGCCCCGCGGCCCGCGGCTCGCCCGGCTCACCCGGCCCGCCCGGTGGGCCGGTGGCTCACCAGGCGAACGCCTCCGGCGAGGGGCCGGGGCCGGGGAAGATCTCGTCCAGCCCCGCCAACACCTCGTCGCTCAGCTTGAGTTCGACCGCGCGCACCGCGGAGGCCAACTGCTCGGCCGTACGCGGACCGACGATCGGGCCGGTGACGCCGGGCCGGGTGAGCAGCCAGGCGAGCGCCGCCTCGCCCGGGTCGATCCCGTGCCGCTCCAGCAGGTCCTCGTAGCGCTGGACCTGCTCGCGCACCGCGGTGTTCTTCAGGGCGTCGCCCGAACGACCCTGCCCGGTGCGCGAACCGCCTCCCTCGCGCTCCTTGCGGATCGCGCCGCCCAGCAGTCCGCCGTGCAGCGGCGACCAGGCGATCACCCCGAGCCCGTACGCCTCGGCCGCCGGGACGACCTCCATCTCGGCGCGGCGCTCGGCGAGGTTGTACAGGCACTGCTCGCTGACCAGGCCGAGGCTGCCGCGGCGGGCAGCGGTCTCGTTGGCCTGCGCGATGTGCCAGCCGGCGTGGTTGGAGGAACCGGCGTAGAGGATCTTGCCCTGCTGCACCAGTACGTCGATGGCCTGCCAGATCTCGTCCCACGGCGTACGGCGGTCGACGTGGTGGAACTGGTAGAGGTCGATGTGGTCGGTCCGGAGCCGCTTGAGGCTGGCGTCCACGGCCCGGCGGATGTTGACGGCCGAGAGTCGGTCGTGGTTCGGCCAGGGGGCGACGCCGTCGCCGCTCATGTTCCCGTAGACCTTGGTGGCCAGTACGACCTTCTCGCGGCGACCGCCGCCCTTGGCGAGGAAGCTGCCGACGATCTCCTCGGTGCGGCCCTTGTTGTCGCCCCAGCCGTAGACGTTCGCGGTGTCGAAGAAGTTGACGCCGCTGTCCAGCGCGGCGTCCATGATCGCGTGGCTGTCGGCCTCGTCGGTCTGCGGACCGAAGTTCATCGTGCCGAGCACGAGGCGGCTGACCTTGAGTCCGGTGCGTCCCAGCTGCGTGTATTCCATGGCGCCAAGTCAAGGCGTTGGAGTGCGCTCCAAGCAAGGGCGCCCGGAACGCGGCGGGTTCGGTGCGCCGGGCCCGTCCGCAACGCCCTCGGCTCGGTGGGACACGGCTCGACGGGGCGGAGCCCGGGACGTTTCCCGGCGGTGGCGCGCTCGCCGGTGTCCCCCGTACGAGTGCTTCGTGCCCCGGCCCGCCACAGCGGGCAATCTCCGCCGCAAGGGCGCCTGTTGCCGTAGTGCCCGTACTGCCGCTCGCACCGCCCCCGTCGCCGGGCGGTCAGGCGGCTCGGGCGGCGGGCTGGGCGAGCGGCGGGAGCGCGGGCACGGCGTACGGGGCGCCGAACGACCAGGCAGCGTGCAGGGCGTCGGCGAACGCGGCGGCGAGGCGGTGCTCCCCGGATTCGGAGGGATGGGTGCCGTCGTGGGTGTCGTGCTCCAGGGTGTAGCCGGGCGGGCGGCCGGTGAGCACCAACGGCGAGCGTGCGGTGGTGAGTTCGGCGACCAGCTCGGCGAGCAGTCCGTTGAACCGTGCGCACTCGGCGGCGAAGAGCACGTCGGTGTCGGCCCGTGTGTTGGGAATGACCGGGAGCAGTACGGCCCGGATGTCGGGCCGGGCGGCTCTCGCGGCGGCGAGGAAGCGGCGGGCGTTCTCGGCGGTCCGCTCGGCACCGGTGTAGAAGCCGAGGTCGATCAGCCCGAGCGAGATCAGCAGGGTGTCCGGCCGGTGCTCGCGCACGGCGTCGCCGACGGCCTCGGACAGATGCAGCCAGCCCTCGCCCCAACCGGCCAGGTGGGCGCGGGCCGCGGCGGGAAAGGCGGGGTCGGCGTACTCCTGCGAGCCCTCGTGCAGTTCGCTGCGCGGACCGACGAACTCGACGTGCGCGGCGCCGCTTCGGCGAAGGTGGCTCCAGAGGCGGTAGCGCCAGGTGAAGTCGCCGGCACCGCCGATGGTCATTGAATCGCCCACGCACATCAGTCGCACCGCTTCATCCTGCCGGAGCGACAGTGGGACCGCGACGTGATACCGGTCACCGGTGCTTGTTTCGGACATGGCAGGCTGGGTGCATGCGAAAGCGCTTGCGTGCACTGGGAGTTGTGCTGGCCGTCCTCGCCACCGGGGCGTTCGGTGCCGCGTCGGCCGCTGCCGCCGAGGACGAGGGGCCGACCGAGGCGTTCACCCTCAAGGATCCGCGCATCAAGGAGTCCAGCGGCCTGGCGGCCAGCCGGGCGCACAAGGGCGTCTACTGGACGCACAACGACAGCGGTTACCAGCCGATGGTGTACGCCGTGGACAGCGCCACCGGCGAGACCGTCGCCGCGATCACCCTCACCGGCGTCGAGGGCCGCGACCTGGAGGCCGTCTCGGTCGGTCCGGACGGCAACGTCCACATCGCAGACATCGGAGACAACTTCGGCGGACGCTGGGAGGAGTTGTGGATCTACCGCTTCCCCGAGCCGGAGAAGCTCGTCGACCAGACCCTGCAACCCACCGTCTTCCGCATCGCCTACGACGACGGCAAGCGCGATGCCGAGTCCCTCGCGGTCCACCCGAAGACCGGCCGCGTCTACATCGTCGGCAAGAACGAGGACGGCGACGGCCTCTACCGCGGCCCGGAGGAGCTCACCACCGAGGGCGTCAACACCTTCGAGCGCATCGCCGAGATCGATCTCTGGGCGACCGACGCCGCCTTCTCTCCCGACGGCAGCAGACTCGCCGTCCGCGGCTACTTCGGCGGCATCATGTACGACTTCGCCGGCGGCAGGCCCGAGCGGTTGAGCCGGTTGCAGGTGCCGTTGCAGCGCCAGGGCGAGTCCGTCACGTTCACTCCGGACGGCAAACGGCTGCTCTACGGCAGCGAGGGCGAGGCCAGCGAGGTCAAGCCGGTCGAGCTCCACGGCGACCAGCGCCCCGCCGACGTGCAGAAGAAGGACGAGAGCGGGAAGGGCTCCGGCGGCGGCTCCGACCCGGACAGCCCGCAGGCCGACGGCAATCTGCTGCTCGGCGCCGCGACGTTCGCCGCCGCCGTGGCGATCTGGCTCGGGCTGCGCCGTGTGATCGGCTCCCGCAAGCGCTGAACCGCACGGCCGCCGCCCGCGCGAAGCCGGGAGTCAGTCGCCGTTTGCCATGCCCGGCAGCGGCGGCGCTCCCGCGGCGCGGGTGCGGACCAGTGTCTCGAAGCCGTCCAGCAGGGCCCGCATGGCCAGCTCCAGCACGTCCTCGTCGCGAAGATTGAAGGTGTCCTCGGCGAGCGCCGCGACCAGGGGGAAGTCGCCGCTCTCCATGGCCCGCTCCAGGAACGGCTCCTGCGTCTCCCAGAACTCGTCGTCCGTGACGCCGGAATGCTCGAACGCCTGCTGCTGGAGGATGTGGTTGCGGGCCAGCCCGGTGACCAGTCCGTCGATCGCCACGAAGAGCGAGACCTTCTCGCGCGAGGTCAGCGCCAGCTCCTCCAGCGCCCCGAGCGAGGAGTTGAAGGTGCCCAGCATGTTGGGGCCGAGCACCGGGCGCACCTGGTTCACCTGGAGCAGCCAGGAGTGCTTGACGTACTGCTCCCAGCTGTCCCGGGCGATCCACTCCAGCGTCGCCCGCCAGTCCTTGCCGCGGTAGGCATCGGGCTCGGCGCTCGCGCCGTTGACGTGGTCGATCATCAGATCCAGCAACTCGCCCTTGCCGGGTACGTACCGGTAGAGGGTCATCGTGCCGACGCCCAGCTCGGCGGCGACGTTGCGCATGGACAGCGCCGTCAGCCCCTCGCGGTCGGCGAGCTCCACGGCCGCGTGCACGATCGCGTCCAGGGTGAGGCCGGGTTTGGGCCCGCGGGTGGACCGCTCCTTGGTGCCCCACAGCAGTTCGAGGCTGCGGGTGAGGTCGCCGCTTCCGGTGTGTTCGCTCGCCATAGGTACGTCAGTTTACGGAGTGGTTTTCATTCTGGGTACGGCGTACGCTATTCTTACCGAGTACAGCGTACCCAGATTGCCGGCCGGTGGTTCGCCGCCGCGCCCTCCGTACGCACCCCGAGACCTCACGCAAGCCGCGGTGCGTCCGCCGCACCTCCGGCGGAAACCGGCCCGGAGCACCCGCGCACCGCACCGCCCGACCACCCCGAGCACCGCACGACAGACCACCGCACTCCGCGCAAGAGGGAGCCACCGTGAACCCGTCCGAACACGCGGTCCTCGCCGAGGACCTGCAGAAGCGCTACGGCCGCAAGAACAACGTCAAACACGCACTCGACGGCTTCGACCTGGCCGTCCCGACCGGCACCGTCCACGGGCTGCTCGGCCCCAACGGCGCGGGCAAGACCACCGCCGTCCGCGTACTGGCCACCCTGCTCCGCCCCGACGGCGGCCGGGCGACCGTCGGCGGCTACGACATCGCCACCCAACCCCGCCTGGTGCGCCGCCAGATCGGCTTCACCGGGCAGTACGCCGCCGTCGACGAGATCCTCACCGGCCGGCAGAACCTGGAGATGTTCGCCAAGCTCTTCCACGTCGACCGCCGGACCGCCAGGGCGCGCGCGACGGAGCTGCTGGAGCAGTTCGAGCTCGTCGACGCGGGCGACAAGCAGGTGCGCGGATACAGCGGCGGCATGCGGCGCAGGCTGGACCTCGCCTCGTCGATGATCCTGGCTCCCCGGGTGCTGTTCCTCGACGAACCCACCACCGGGCTCGACCCGCGCAGCCGCAGCGAGGTCTGGTCCTCGGTGCGCTCGCTCGTGCAGAGCGGCACCACGGTCATCCTCACCACCCAGTACCTGGACGAGGCCGACCAACTGGCGGACCGCATCGCGGTGATCGACAGCGGACGCAAGATCGCCGACGACACCCCGGACGCCCTGAAGCGGGCGATCGGCGGCGACCAGATCGAGGTGGTGGTCAGCCGCGCGGAGGACCTGCCGGCGGCCGAGCGCGTCATCGCCAGGGTCAGCGGCGCCGAACCGGAGAGCGACGTCGAGACGCTGCGGGTCACCGGCCCGGTCTCGGACCGGGTGGCCGCGCTGACCGAGGTGGCCCGAACCCTCCAGGAGGACGGCACCGAGGTCGTCGACATCGGCCTGCGGCGCCCCACCCTCGACGAGGTGTTCCTGCGTCTGACCGGCAGTCGCGCGGGGCGGGAGGCCGCGGACGGGGAGGTCGCGGCCCCCCGCGGAGAAGGGGACCGGGGCGGTCCCCCGGAGCAGTCCGGAGATTCCGGCGAGTCCAAGGAGGCAGCAGCCGTATGAGCACCACCACCGAATCCGAGTCCGCTGCCCGAAGCGGCGGTTCCAAGGGCACCGCGTCCGGCCGGGCGGTCGTGCTGCCCCCGCTGGACGGCCCCGAGCGCCGGCTCTACTGGGCCTTCGCGGACTGCACGACGATCGTCCGGCGGGATCTGACCCACCTGGTGAAGCAACCCGCCAACATCGCCTGGCAGTTGGGCTCGCCGATCATCTTCGTGCTGCTCTTCGTGTTCGTCTTCGGCAGCGCGATGGATGTGGGCGGAGGACTGGACTACAAGACGTTCGCGATGCCCGGCATGTTCGCGATGACGATGGCGTTCGGCTTCACGAACACCGCCCTCGCCGTCGTCATCGACAAGGAGCGCGGCGTCACCGACCGCTTCCGCTCGATGCCGATGGCGCCCTCGGCGGTCGTCACCGGCCGCGGCATCTCCGACGTCATCCAGGCCGGCCTCGACCTCGCGGTGCTGGCACTGATCGCACTGGCCATCGGCTGGCGGTCGGACGGCGGGCTCGGCGCGACGCTCGCGGCGTTCGGCCTGCTGCTCCTGCTGAGGTTCGCGCTCATCTGGATCGGGGTCCTGCTGGGTCTGATGGTCCCCAACCAGGAGGCGGCGGGCAACCTCTTCGCCCTCGCCTTCCCCTTCGGGATGCTCTCCAGCGTCTTCACACCGCCGTCGATGATGCCGGACTGGCTCGGCACCATCGCCGTGTGGAACCCGGTCTCCTCCACCGCCAACGCCATCCGCGAGCTGTTCGGCCAGGCGTCGCCGGCTCTCGGGGACAGCTGGGTCGAGCAGAACGCGATGCTGATGGCGGTCGTCTGGCCGCTGATCATCACCGCGATCTTCCTGCCGCTGGCGGTGCGCAAGTACCAGTCGCTCTCGCGCTGACCGATCCGGCGCACAGGGCCGGTGCGGTGGGGCGGTTCGCCGGAACGGGGGTCTCCGGCGAACCGCCCCGGCACGCGCCCGGGGTGGCGGCACGGTTGTGAAGCCGCTCGGCGGACGTCAGTTTTGGAGCAGCGGTCACGGGTATGCGGCGGCCATGACGACACCCACAACCGGGCTCGCCATGTACGCCCGGAAGAGCCGCGTACGGCTGACCACCTACCAGCGCGACGGCCAGCCGGTGGGTACGGCCCAGGCCATCGCCGTGGAGGGCGACCGGGCCTACGTCCGAGCGTCGGCACGCTCCAAGAAGATCGAGCATCTCCACCGCTACCCGGAGGTCGAGATCACCCCCGCGACGCTGGGCGGCACGCCGGCCGGAGCGCCGATGAAGGCGCGGGCCAGGCTGCTGGAGGGCCTCGACGCCCGGTACGCGGCCCGCAGACTGGCCATGCGGCACCCGTTCATGCACGGCCTGGTGCTGCCGGTCGGTTCGGCGCTCACCTTCGACAGCGCGGAGTACTACGAGCTGCGGCTGATCGGCGAGTGAGGCCGTAGCAGCCGCGACGACCGGAGCAGCAGGAACGGCCGGAGCAGCCTGGACGACCGGAGCAGCCTGGGCGGCGGTGCAGTCGGTCGCGGTGAGCGGGCCGCGGCGCGGGCCGTCGTCGCTCCCACCGCGGCCGACCCGACCGACCCGACCGACCCGACCGACCCGCTGAACGCGCGACAGGGGCCGGTGTCCCGGATCGCTCCGGGGCACCGGCCCCTGTCGTCGTCAGCGCCCGGGCGGAGGCGGTCCGCCCCGGCCTCGGGTCAGAGGCGCTCGATGACGTGGTCCACGCAGACCGTCAGCGCCTCCACGTCGGCCGGGTCGATCGCCGGGAACATGGCGACCCGCAGCTGGTTGCGGCCCAGCTTGCGGTACGGGTCGGTGTCCACGATGCCGTTGGCCCGCAGCACCTTGGCGACGGCCGCCGCGTCCACGCTGTCGTCGAAGTCGATGGTGCCGATCACCTGCGAACGCTGCGCGGGGTCGGTGACGAACGGCGTCGCGAGCTTGGATGCCTCGGCCCAGCTGTAGAGCGTCGCCGAGGAGGCGGCCGTACGGTCGACCGCCCAGCCGAGCCCGCCCTGGCCGTTGATCCAGTCCAGCTGCTCCGCGAGGAGGAAGAGGGTGGCCAGCGCCGGGGTGTTGTACGTCTGGTTCTTGCGGCTGTTGTCGATCGCGACCTGGAGGTCGAAGAAGGCCGGAATGTGCCGGTCGCTCGCCGCGATCCGCTCCGCGCGCTCGATGGCCTCCGGCGAGAACACCGCGATCCACAGCCCGCCGTCGGCGGCGAAGGACTTCTGCGGCGCGAAGTAGTAGACGTCCGTCTCCGTGATGTCGACCGGCAGGCCGCCGGCGCCGGAGGTGGCGTCCACCAGGACCAGCGCGCCCTGGTCCGCGCCGGCCGGACGCTGGAGCGGCATCGCGACACCGGTCGAGGTCTCGTTGTGCGTGAGCGCGTACACGTCCACGCCGGCCTCGGCGCTCGCCAGCGGGTGGGTGCCCGGGTCGGCGGAGATGACGGAGGGCTCCGCCAGCCAGGGCGCGAGCTTGGCGGCCTTGGCGAACTTGGAGGAGAACTCGCCGAAGGACAGGTGCTGCGAACGGTTGTCGATCAGCCCGTGGGTCGCCACGTCCCAGAACGCGGTCGAGCCGCCG
Source organism: Streptomyces sp. XM4193 (assembly GCF_023072595.1). GTDB lineage: Bacteria > Actinomycetota > Actinomycetes > Streptomycetales > Streptomycetaceae > Streptomyces. The sequence continues at coordinate 1,164,475 of NZ_JALLGK010000001.1, read as the reverse complement.
TTGCCGAGGACGACCTCGTAGCCGTCGGGCAGCGAGAAGAGCTCGCGCACGCCCTCGCGCACCCGGCCGACCAGGTCCTTGACCGGAGCCTGGCGGTGGGAGGTGCCCAGCAGGGAGGTGCCGGTGGCGGCCAGGGCGCCCAGCGCCTCCGTACGCACCTTGGAGGGGCCCGCGCCGAAGCGTCCGTCGGCGGGCTTGATGTCATCGGGAATCCGGATCTCAGCCACGGAGGCAGCGTAGTACCGGCACAGGGCCCCGCCGCGGCGATTCCGTCAGATGAGACGCGTGGATGAGACAGACGGACAGGACAGGCGCACGGGACGTGGACGGGATCGGCGACGGGTCCGGCGGGACGGCTCGCACCGGACACCGCGTCCTGGCCCGGTCGCCCCCGCACCTCGTCCTCGGGACGGAAGGGGCGACCGGCCGGGCTCGGGCCGGTCCCGGTGTGGCTCGGGCGCGGTGCGGCTCGGTACGGCTCGGGCCGGTGCAGTGCGGTGCGGCTCGGGGTGCGGTCAGTCGAACCAGCGGGCGGTGCGCAGCTCCGCGACGCGGGACTCGTCCTCCAGCAGCGCGGCCAGCTCGAAGCGGCGCGGCCAGTGGCCGGCGGCCCAGGCCAGCCCGGCGGCGACGCCCTCCAGGGTCGCGGCGTGCAGTTCGCCCCCGGCCGGCAGCCGCCAGTCCAGCTCAGTGCCGCCGATGTTCAGCTCCTCGTGCTCCCAGTAGCCCTCGGGGGTGCGGTCGCCCAGCAACTCCCGTACGGCGTCGGGCACTTCGCGCCACTCGCCGCCGGCCGGAGCATCCGTGGGCAGCTCCCCGCTGAGCCGTCCGACCTCCAGCAGCGCGGCCAGCTCCGCGGCCAGCGCCGGGCGTACGGGCAGCAGTGCCCGCCCGTTCGCGAGCGGCAGCAGGTCGGGTGCGTCGGCGATCACCGCATCGGCGGCGTCCACCACACACGTCGCGCCGTCGCGCACCGCGCGCAACTCGTCCGGCAGCGTGACCTCTTCGGGGTCGAGCCGGGCCAACAGCGAGTAGAGGGCGTGGAGTTGGCCCGGTGTGACGGAGTGTTCGGGGTCGGCGAGCCGGCCGAGCAGCTCGGCCGCGCCGCCGGGCTCGTCGAGCAGCGCCGCCGCCGTGGTGCGTACGCCCAGCGCGTGCAGGACCTGCGGATCGTCGAAGCCGTGCGCGTCCACCTCCTCGTACAGCCCGTCCAGCAGCGGATCGCCGCCCGCGGCTCGCAGCCCGGCCGGCCGGCGTCCGTCGAGCACCGGATGCCCGCGCAACCACCAGGCGGTGTACGGGCGTACGGACTCGGCGGTGCCGTCCGGGAGCAGCACCCGTACGCGCTGGGTGAGGGCGTCGCGCAGCGGCGGACGGGAGAGCATCGCCAGCGCCTGCGGCCAGCGGTCGTCGTCCACCAGGTCGAGGTCGCGCACGGCGAGCACCTCGGTGGCGACCGGCGGCACCGGGGTCTCGGGCAGGGTGTCCAGCACGTCCTCGCACCAGACGTCGACGGCGTCCAGCAGCCCGGCGTCGTCGGGGGCCGGGAAGTCGCTCTCCCGCGGCTCCAGCTCGTCCGGCTCCAGGACCACGTCGTGGGCGCGCACCAGGGCGAAATCGGCGAGGACCCCTACCGCGGTGAGCGGGCCCTGTCCCCAGCGGGCGACCAACTCCGCGTCGCAGAGCGGGAGTTCGCCCTCCCGTACGACCTCGGCGAACGGGCTGCCGGGGTAGACCAGTTCGGCGGCGGGCTGGAGCTCGCCGTACTCGTCGGGCAGCGCGAGTGCACCGAGCCAGGGCTCGTCGCCGGGCGCGAGGGTCGCCGCCCCGACGAGGGCGAGCACGGTCTCGGCCAACTCCTCGGGATCGGGGGCGCCCTGGTCGTCCAGCCCGTCGTCCCAGCTCTCCTCCGCCTCCAGGGACGCGGCGACCGCCGCGCGCACCTGCGGCGTGGTGAGCACGGCACGGGGCGCGGCGGGCGTGGCGCCGAGCTTCTCCAGCAGCGGATGAGCGGCGTCCGCGTGTGCGACCTTCAGCCCGAGCGCGGCGAGCCGGGACGGCGCGAGCGCCGCCGGGGCGCCACCGCCCCGAGCGTCGGAGTCGCCGTGGCCGCCCCCGCCGTGGTCAACTCCCCGGCCGGTTTCCTCGTGGTCGGACCCGCCGGGCAGCGGCAGCAGGGCCTGGCGGGGGCCGATGGCGGTGCGGCCGTCGGCCAGCGGGACCGGGAGGCCGGTCAGCCGGTCGGGGTCGACGCCGGCCAGCGAGTCGTAGAGCCGGTACCACCAGGAGGCCGGGCGTTCGACGCCGGCCAGCCGGTCGATCAACTCGCCCAGCGGGACCCGGGTGACTCCGAGCGCGCGCAGTTCGGGGCGTCGTTCCAGGCCGGCGGGCAGCAGCTGCGGAAGCAGGTCGGACAGTGCCGCCACGGTGGCGCTCCCCGCCCCCTCGGCCAGCTCCGCCTCGCGCGGACGCAGGGCGTAGGGCTCGCCGTCCTCGGTGCGGGCGGCGGAGGCGAGGAAGGCGGTGTCGGGCAGCGCCCGCAGCACCAACTCCCTGATGGTGCCGTCGAGTTCGTCGCGACCGAGCGGGCCGGGCACCAGGTCGAGAGTGCCGTCGGCGACCGGCGACCACTCGCGCAGCAGCTCCGTGTAGGTCTCGGCGGCGCGCACGAGGAGGAAGTCGGTCAGCGGACCGGGCGCGACGCGGCGACGGGTCGGCTCCAGCGGGAAGGAGGCGATGAGCAGCGCGGGAAGTCCCAGCGGCTCGTCGGTGGGAGTGGGCGCGTGGACGTACGGCGCGGTGGGCGCGGGCACCGGCGCGCCCGCTCCGTCGACCGGTACGGCCCAGGTCACCGACCAGAAGGGACGATTGCGCTCCTCCACCGGCCGGTCGGCGAGCAGTTCGGCGGCGGTGGTGCCGGACTGCCGGGCCACTCGCCAGCGCCGGTCGCCGATCACGGTGTACGGGCCTTCCTCGCGCCGGGAGAGGGTGCGGCTGCCGTCGGGCGTGCTGACCGTGACCTCGGTCAGGCCGGGCAGCGAGAGCAGCAGCCCGTCGTCCACCGCGTCGAGCAGCCGGACGGTCAACTCCCGTGCGGAGTCGTCCCGGAGCGGCAGCACCACGGCGGTGTCGAACCCCTCGGCGACCGGGTGGGGCACGTTCGCGGGCAGGCCGGTGTCGGTCGGCAACGGCAGCCGCAGCAGCGGCACATGACCGTCCCTGCGGCCCAACTCATCCGCCAGCTCCGGGAGTTCGGCGGCCATCGCACGGGCCTCGGTCAACGACCAGCGCACGCCGCCCTGTTCACCGACCACGGCGGGGGCGTCGCTGACCGCGAGCACCGCGGCGAAACCGACACCGAAGCGGCCCACGGTGGGGCCCTCGGTCGACGGTTCGTCGCGCTTGGCCGAGGCACGCAGCGTCGACAGCGACTCCACACCGGCCGCGTCCAGTGCGGCGCCGGTGTTGGAGGCGACCAGCGCGCCGTCCCGCAGCTCCAGCCGCAGACGCCCGGGCACGCCCGCGCGAGCGGCGGCGTCGGCGGCGTTCTGGGCCAGCTCGACGATCAGTCGGTCCCGGTAGCCGCCGAGCGCGAGGTCCTCCTCCGCGTTGGCGTCCTCGCGGAAGCGGGCGGACGAGGCGGCCCACGCGTCGAGGACACGGCGGCGCAGCGCGGCGGTACGGAACAGGTCTTCAGCCATGCGGTGACCGTACCGCCAGCGGCCCGCGGCACCGCTCCCGGCGGCCGGGTCGCGCACGACGGGCGGCGGGCGCATCGGGACGCATCCCCTCATTCGCCCCGGCCACGCACCGGGACGGCGCTCCCGCACACCCCGGCAGCACCCGGTCCCGCTCGGACCGGAGTCGAATCAGCCTTCGCCGAGGGAGAGTTCGTCGACCCTGGTCTCGTCGATCACCGGCTCCGGCGGGCGCACGGGCTTGGGCATGACCGCCGCCTCGGAGTGGCCGCCGCAGCCGTAGTCGAACGCGACGACCCGGCCGTCGGCGGGCGCGAACTCGTTGGCGCAGACGCCGAACGCCTGCCGCAGCGAGCCGGCCAGCGGCACGCAGAAACCACAGGTGACGCAGGACGCGGGCGCGGCCTGCGCCATCGGCGTACCGGCCCCGTAGCTCTCCTCCCACCGTTCCGCGGCGAGCTCCAGTCCGAAACGGGAGAGCACCCGCGGCCGGGTCATCCCGATCTCCTGCGCGACGTAGCCGATCTCGGCGACCCGCGGCACCGCACCGACCCGCGGACCGTCGTCGGCCGACCCGGACCCGGTCGACTCGGACCCGGCCCGTCCGGCCTCGCCGTCCGCGGGCTCCGCGCCCGGGGCTTCCGTGCTCTCCGGGCGCTCGGCTCCGGCGGACGGGCCGTCGGCCGGAGCGTGCCGCCAACTCTCCTCCGCCAGAACGGAGTTGGGCGGCGGGCTGTCCTCGCCGGTGAAACCGGACTCCAGCCTCAGATCGGTGGGCTCGGTGGGCAGCAGATCGCCGGGGCCCATGTCGCCGGGGCGCAGGCGCTCGTTCCACGGCAGCCACTCGGGCGCGAGGACCGCGCCGGGGCCCGGCAGCAGCACCGTCTCGTCGAGCGTGACGTTCTTCGCCCGGGAGGCGCGGGCGACGGTGACCGCCCAGCGCCAGCCGCGATAGCCCGCGTCCAGGCACTCGAAGAGATGGGTGACCACACGGTCGCCGTCGGCGCTGAGCCCGAGGTGGTCACCGGGCTTGCCGGGCCACGCGGCCTCCTCGGCCGCCTCCCGCGCGAACTCGACGGCCTCGGCGCACAGCCGGTCCGGGGTACGCCTTCGCATCGCAGCACTCACAAGAATCTTTTCTCCTACGCCGTTTCGCGAGTGCGCCGGCTCGCCGAACCCGGCTGGTCGTGGAGGCGGAGCGGACCGGCGGACCGCTGCGACGCCCACCCGAACCGTCGCCGGACTGTGCGTGGCGCACTGCCCTCCCACGCTACCCCACGGCAGGCCAGGCGTGGCCTGGCCGTCCCGTCGATGTGCGGACATCTTCACACCGGAACGGCCTCCACCGCCCTGCCCGCCGCCGCCGCGCGTGCCCGGGAGCGCACGCCGGGGCGCGTTTCGCCGGCCGTCGAAGTTCCGCGCGCCCACAACCGGCGAAGCCCGGCCGCCGCTTGCGGGTCAGGAACGTGTCGCTGGGGCAGACTGAACGGCGTGGGCGCCACACGTCTGACGGAACGGGAGCCCGGACGAGCCGCCCCGGTGGCAGCGCTCGCCCGGCTGATCGGGCGCGCGATCCACCGGCCGTCGGCGGCCGTCGGCCGTCGCATCCGCCGGGCGACCCACGCGGAGGGCGCCGGCGAGAGCGGGCTCGGCAAGCTGATCGAGCTGCACGCGGTGAACTCGGCGGGCGACATGATGATCACCGTCGCGCTCGCCTCGACGATCTTCTTCTCGGTGCCGACCGGCGAGGCCCGCGGCAGGGTCGCGCTCTACCTCGCGGTGACGATGGCGCCGTTCGTCCTGCTGGCGCCGATCATCGGGCCGCTGCTGGACCGGCTCCCGCACGGCCGCAGAGCGGCGATGGCCGCGGCGATGGCCGCGCGGGCGCTGCTGGCGCTGATGCTCGCGGGCGCGGTGGCCGGGGGCGGTCTGGAGCTCTACCCGGCGGCGCTGGGCGTGCTGGTGGCGTCCAAGGCGTACGGCGTCGTGAGATCGGCGGTGGTGCCCAGGCTGCTGCCGCCCCGCGTCTCGCTGGTGAAGGCCAACTCACGGGTGACGCTTGCCGGTCTGCTCGCCACCGGCGCGGCGGCACCAGTGGGCGCGGGGCTCCACCAGATCGGACCGCAGTGGCCGCTGTACGGCGCGTTCGTGATCTTCGCCGCCGGAATGCTGCTGTCGCTGAGCCTGCCGCACATGGTCGACTCGGCCAAGGGCGAGCGGCGCGCCAAGCTCGCCGCCGCAGCCGGCGAGAGCGAGCCCTGGCTGGCGAAGCACAGCCCCGGCCACCGGCGCCGCGCCGCCCGCCCGGGGCTGCGGACCGTCGGCTCCTCGGTGCTCAACGCGCTGATCGCCAACTCCTCGATCCGGGCCCTCTCCGGTTTCCTCACCTTCTTCCTCGCCTTCCTGCTGCGCGAGGAGCCGTTCAGCGGGATGAACGCCGCCTACTCGCTCGCCCTGGTGGCCGGCGCCGCGGGCGCGGGCAACGCGCTGGGCACCGCGGTCGGCGCCTGGCTCAAGGGACGCGCGCCGGAGGTGAACATCGTGCTGGTGCTGATCCTCGTCACCACCGTGGCGGTGCTGGCCGCGCTGCTCTACGGCAGCATCGTGGTCGCGGTGCTCGCGGGCACGGCGGGCCTGTGCCAGGCGCTGGCCAAGCTCTCCCAGGACGCCCTCATCCAGCGCGATGTGCCCGAGGACTTCCGCACCTCGGCCTTCGCCCGCTCGGAGACGCTGATGCAGATGTCCTGGGTCCTCGGCGGCGCCGTCGGCATCTCGCTGCCGCTGCTCGGCCCGCTCGGGCTCGGGGTCGGCGCGGCTCTGGTGGCGACCGGTGCGCTGCTGTCGGTCCGAGCGCTGCTGGCCGCCGCACGCCGCGGCACACCCCACCCGCGCGTGGCCTGATCATCGGCGAGCGATAACCTGCGCCCATGACGAGCATGCTCTCTCCCGGTCGGGTCCGCCGCAGCATCCGTACCGCATGTGCCGTGGGCGCCGCCGGCCTGGTCGTGGTCGCCGTCTCCGGCTGCGAAAAGCCCAAGCCGGTCACCACCATCACCGTCGGCAGCACCAGCGTGCACAGCCACGACATGTGCGACAACGACGGCAAGAAGATGGGCAACAAGGCCTTCGAGGTCTGCGCCGCCGAGGCGAAGTCCAAGTCCATCGACTTCACCGGCAGCGACACCCTTCGGATCGGTGTCGAGCCCGAGGTGGCCGAGCGCGGCTGGGAGGTGCTGGGCACCATCCAGAACCCGCAGAGCGGCCAGGAACAGACCGCGAAGCTGGTCCAGTTCACCAAGAAGACCTACGCCACCACCGAGGGCCTGGACCTGAGCCTGCTCCCGGACAAGAGCGAGCTGGTCGTCGTCGAGCGCGACAAGGAGAAGGGCGACCCGTACGGCGTCTGGAACTTCACGCTCAACAAGAAGGACCACTGACACCTCGCCCGCGACTGCCGGCGACACCCGCGTGAGCGAACAACCGCCCGCAGCCGCCCGGCACGTGCGCACCCTGGTGGTCACCGCTGTTCCGCAGGAGCGGGACGCGGTGGCCGCGGGCTGTGCCCCGGAACGGTTCGAGGTGGTCGCCGGCGGCGTCGGCCCCGCAGCGGCCGCAGCCGCCACCGCACGGGAGTTGACCCGCGCCGAGCTGGCCGGACGGCCGTACGGGCTGGTCGTCTCGGCCGGAATCTGCGGCGGGTTCGCCCCGGTCACCGAGGGCCCGGTGGTGGCCTCCGCGATCGTCGCCGCCGATCTGGGCGCCGAGAACCCGGGCGCCGAGGGCGGGTTCACCCCGGTCGAGGGGCTCGGCTTCGGCACCGGCTCCCACCCCGTACCGCTCTCCCTGGCACGCGCCGTCGCCGACGTCTGCGGCGCCGCGTTCGGTCCGCTGCTCACCGTCTCCACCGTGACCGGCAGCGCCGAACGCGCCCGGACGCTGGCCGCCCGCCACCCGGGCGCGGTCGGTGAGGCCATGGAGGGCTTCGGCGTCGCCGAGGCAGCCGCCCTCCTGGCGCTGCCGGTGCTGGAGATCCGTACGGTCTCCAACCCGGTCGGCCCCCGCGACCGCGGCGGCTGGCGCATCCGCGAGGCACTCGACGGACTCACCGCGGTCTTCGCCGACTCCGCGCCGCTGCTCGGCAGTTGGACGGCTTCGACTCCGGACCACCCGGGCCCCGGGGACCACGTGGCCCACGGAGACCACGGGCCACGCGTAAAACACGGGGCACGCGGAGAACGCGAGAAACACGGGGGCCACCGCAAGTACGAGTTGGAGGGACCATGACGGACTCCGTCGGACCGCACGAGGACACGGTGCGGATCGCCTACTCCCCCTGCCCCAACGACACCTTCGTCTTCCACGCCTGGGCACACGGACTGGTGCCGGACGCGCCGCCGCTGGACGTGCGGTTCGCCGACGTGGACGTCACCAACTCCCTCGCGGAGCAGGGCGACCAGTGCCCGCAGGATGTGCTCAAGGTGTCGTACGCGGCGCTGCCCTGGCTGCTGGAGGACTTCGCGCTGCTGCCCTGCGGCGGCGCGCTCGGCCGCGGCTGCGGTCCGCTCGTACTGGGCCGGGAACCCGGCGACGGCAGCGGGCTGACGGGCCGTACGGTCGCGGTGCCCGGCGAGCGCTCGACCGCCTACCTGCTCTTCCGGCTCTGGGCCGCGGAGAAGGTGCCCGGCGGCGTCGGCCGGGTGGTCGTGCTGCCGTTCCACGAGATCATGCCCGCGGTGCGCGAGGGCCGGGTGGACGCCGGACTGGTGATCCACGAGGCCCGCTTCACCTACCAGGAGTACGGGCTGCACCAGCTCGCCGACATGGGCGAGCACTGGGAGTCGAGCACCGGACTGCCCATCCCGCTGGGCGCGATCATCGCCAAACGCTCACTCGGCGAGGAGCGCCTGGCCGCGCTCGCCGACGCCGCCCGCACCTCGGTGCGCATGGCGTGGCTGGACCCCGAGGCGTCCGCGGGATACGTACGGGCGCACGCGCAGGAGCTCGCGCCCGAGGTCGCACAGCAGCACATCGGCCTCTATGTGAACGAGTTCACCGCGGACCTCGGGGAGAGCGGATACGCCGCGGTGCGCGGGCTGTTGACCCGGGCGGCGGCGGAGGGGCTCGTACCGTCACTGCCACCGGACGCGCTGCGGGCGCCCGGCGCGTGACGCCGAACGCCCGCCTCGCGGCTCGGGCTCGTGAAGCGGTACGGGCTCGTGGAGCGGTGTGGACGGGCCGGTCGGCGCGGATGCGGCTCCGGGAACGGCGCCGGGCCGCGGCCGGGTGGTGCGACCGGGCCTCAGACGTCCAGTTGGTCGGCCACCGCGCGGAGCATCCCGGCGATCTTCTGGCCGTGTGCACGCTCCGGGTAGCGACCGCGCTCCAACTGCTGGGAGACGCCGTCCAGGAGGGTCGTCAGATCCTGCACGATGGACGCCAGCTCGTCCGGCTTGCGCCGCTGGGCGGCGGCCAACGAGGGTGCGGGGTCCAGCAGCGTCAACGACAGCGCCTGGTCGCCGCGCTGCCCGGCCACGACGCCGAACTCCACACGCTGACCGGGCTTCAGCGACTCGACCCCGCTCGGCAGCACCGACGAGTGCACGAAGACGTCCGCGCCGTCGTCACGAGAGAGGAAGCCGAAGCCCTTCTCGGTGTTGAACCACTTGACCTTGCCGGTAGGCACGTCTGTCCTCGCCCCTGAATCGTCCGGAAAGCCGGGGCGCCTCGTCGCGACCCGGCCGTTGAAACCTGCCGATGAATACCCTGAAGAGCAGTAGAGCGGGTCCGCGGACCCGCTGTCACCAAGATTAATCTCCCTGTGGCGGCTGGCAAGATCCCCCAGCCCGTTCTTCGTCGTGCTTGCACCCGGCCTACCCTGGCAGGGTGAGTACTACACCAGTGTCCGGGGGCACGCCCCCGCTGTCAGCCGAATCGTCCACTCCGGCGCAGGTCACGGCCGCCGACACGGAGCACGGGCGCCAGCCGGGCGATCTGCTGGTGCGGATCGGCGGGATCGTCTTCGTCGTCGGCGCGGTGGCGACGTTGATCACCTTCGTGCCGTTCTTCCTCGGCACCGACCCGTTCCCGGCCGCCGCCTACGTCGTCTCGATGCTGATGGGCGTCGGCTTCGCGCTCGCCGGCGCGGGCCTGGGCCGCTCGATGGCCGTGCAGCGCCGCCGCACCAGGGCCGCCTCGGCCGGCTGACGAGCCCCGGCCCGGCCGCCGTCGGCGGTCGACCGGTCGCGAGTCGGGCGGTCGCGAAACCGGCGCGCGCGAGTCCGGCGCGCGGTGGAGTCGACCGGTCGCGAGTCGGGCCTGTTCAGTGACCGCTGCCGGTCGGATCGCCGGTGACCGCTGCCGTCCGGTGCAGCTGAGCGGTCAGGACCGGTAGTCGGCCCACCACTGGGCGAACGACCGCAGATCCGGCAGTACGACGTCCGCACCCGCCGCACGCAGCTCGTCCGCGTCGCACGGGCCGGTCGTGACACCGACCGCCAGCGCGCCCGCGGCCCGGGCACCGCGCATGTCCCCGAGGTGGTCGCCCACGTAGACGGCGGCGCCGTGCTCGCGCAGCGCCAGCGCCTTGGCCTCCGCCCACAGCGAGCCGACCACCAGATCCGGACGCATGCCGAGGTGGTCCAGATGCAGCCGGGCGTGCGGTTCGTTCTTCGCCGTCACCACCATCGACCGCCCGCCGTCGGCCGCCAGCGCCGCCAGGGCCTCGCGGGCACCCGGCATCGGCAGCGTCGGCGCAATCGCGTGGTCCGGGTAGAGCGCCCGGTAGCGGTCGGCCCGCGCCGTCACCTCCTCGGCGGGGAACCAGTGCGCCAACTCCGCCTCCAGCGGCGGCCCGAGACGACTGACCACCAGATCGCAGTCGATGTGCGTGCCGGTCTCCCGGACCAGCAGCTCGTACACCGCCCTGATACCCGGGCGGGAGTCGATCAGCGTCATGTCCAGGTCGAACCCGACGGTCACGGGCTGCGTCGACGGGCTGTCGTGCGCCGCCTTCGGGGCGTGCGCCGGCTGGGCGGAAGGTATCGGCATACGCCCCATTGTGCCGGTGCGCGGCAGCGGGCCGCGAGGCCGGTCGAGTCCCTCCGACGCCCGTCCCGGGCCCGGTTTCGGACGGGCGGGCCCGCTTTCGGACGAGCGGCATCGAGCCGGGCGCTGTCAGTGGCGGGCGGCAGGATGGCCGCATGGACACCGAGACACGCATCACCACTTGGCGGAGCATTCTCGCCGACCCGCAGAAGTCCTGGGTGCTGTACGAGAACGGCACCTGTGTGGTCCTGCCGTCCCCGGGTGGGGATCCCGGCGCCGAAGCCACCGCCGTGCTGCGGGAGTTCGGGCCGGTGCACCCGGGCTCGCCCGCGGGGGACTTCGGAGTGATCGGGGTCCGGGACGCGGACGGCTGGGTGGTCACCGGCCGGCACCCCGATGTGCTGACGCATGTCGCCACCACCGAAGTACCGGCGAACGTACCGGAGTCCGACTTCGCGGTGGGCCTGTGCGGAAGGGCGAAGCGCGACCAGGACGCCGTGGAGCTGCGCATCGTGCACGTGGAGGACGGACGCCTGCACAGCTCTCGCGAGGCGGAGGAGGAGGCGGGCGAGGTCGGCGAGGCGGCCGACCCGGAAGCGGAAGGCGGCGGGATACCGGGGGCAGGCGGGGCGCGGAGCCGTGGTGGGCCGGGCGGGTCCGGCGGGTCGGACGCCGACTGACGGCCCCCGCGCGCGTCAACGGCCAATGGGACGCGGGGCGTTGACGTGCAGCACCACGTCGGCGCCGCCGTACCGCCGTTCCGCCCTGCCGCCGCAGTCGTGTCCGCCGGTCGGGCGGGGCTGTCCGGAAGGCAGGTCGTACGGGCAGCGCACGGGTCGTCGGCGCGGGTTCGTCGCGCTCGGGCGGTCGGCAGTCGGCGGGCGGCGGGCGGCGGGCGGCGGGCGAGCTTCCGGTGGCGACGGTGGGTCGGCGCGCGGACGAAGCACCCGGGGCAGGGCGCCGACGCGGGACTGTGGACCGCGGGACGGATCGGTGGCGGGACGGCGAGGCGGGAGGGGGTCAGCGGGGGCGGCGGGCGCGCCAGAGGAGGAAGGCGGCGCTGGCGGCAGCGGCGGTGCGCAGCAGCCAGGGGTAGCTCTCGTTCAGCACCTCGCCGAGTGCGCCCTCGGGGATCGGCTCGCCCCAGCGTTCGCCCGCACGGCCCCAGAGCCACACCGCGGTGCCGACGGCGACCAGTGCCGGCATGCCCGCGGCGGCCCACTTCGCCTCGTTGCGGCTCAACCGCGGCGACCACCAGGCCATCAGCCAACCGAGCCCGAGCGCGATGAGGTTGCCGAGGGCCGCGCCCGCGACGAGGGTGAGCACGGCGGCCAGCTCGACCAGCCCACCGGCGCGCGGCACACCCGCGGCGGTCAGCCCACCACCGCGCAGCCGGCGCAACAGCCCCTGCCCGGCCGGGGTTTCGGCCTTCTCGGCCGGGACGTCCTGCTCGATCGCGGGCTCCCCGCCCTGTGCCGGCAGCCCCCGAGTCACGCCCGGCTGCTCACCGGCCACGCCCTCCTTGGGCGGCGGCTTCAGCATCTCGGGGATCTCGATCCCGCCGATGAAGCCGTCTATCTCGCCGCCGCTCTTCTTGATGTACGGACTCGGGTCGTTGCGCCACCAGTCCGGGTCGGACTCGGCCGCGGAGAGCTCGTCCATACCGGCCAGATGCGGCGGCGGCGATCCGGTGGTGGGAAAACCGGACCCGATGCCCGTGGTGGGGGCGTCCCGGTCGGTCGGCGCGTCGGCGGGCTGCTGGGGGACGGGGCCGCCCGGCCCGGAGCCGCCCGCGGGTGCCGCGCCGCCGGTGCCCTCGCCGCGCCCCTTGAACAGGCGGGCGCCCAGGCCCCGTACGGAGGTGCGGCCGGTCGACGAACCGTCGCCGGTACGCGGCTCGGGGATCGTGACCTCGCCGCCGGAGGTGGAGGCGACGACTTCCTCGGGCCTCCCGACCGACTTGAGGATCTTCCGCACCGACGACGTCGTCTCGACACCTTCGGCCCTGGCCCGTCGCTGCTCGATGGTGGACCGCAGTTCGCCGATGAGTTTGGCGCGCTCGGCCGCCGTCATCGACGTACCGTGCGCCAGGTCTCCCACCCGGCTGAGGTAGTCCAGCACGAGCTGTTCGCTCTCGATCCCCACGGAGAAGACCGTACCCTCCCGGCGGCGCGGGGACAGCCGTTCGAGCCGGTCCGTTCCGTCGGAAGGCAGTCCGGCCCGTACTGCCCGGGTCGGTACTACTGTGGGGCGAATGACCAGCGAGACCGGTTCCCCGCGCACCCTCGCCGACGAGCTGCGTTCCTGGCCCGACGAGGCGATAGCCGAGCTGCTGCGGGTCCGCCCCGACCTGCTCTCCCCGGTGCCCGGCGATCTGACCCAGCTCGCCACCAGGGCGGGCACCCGGGCCTCGGTCAGCCGTGCGCTGGAACGGCTGGACCAGTTCGCGCTGCAGACCGCGCAGGCGCTCGCGGTGGCGCCGGACCCGTGCCCGTACGCCGTGCTGGAGGCGCTGCTGCCCGGCGGCGAGGCCGAGCTGCCGAGGGCGCTGCGGGCGCTGAGGGCCCAGGCGGTGATCTGGGGCGGCGACGACCGGCTGCGGCTGGTGCGCACCGCTCGCGAGCTGCTCGCCCCCACCTCCACCACCCCCTCGCCCACCGGGCTCGGTCCCTCGCTCACCGAGGCGGCGGTCGGCATGTCGCCGGGCCGGCTCCAGGAGATGCTGCTCAGCGCCGGTCTTGCCACCACGGCCGACCCGGTGAGCGCGCTCGCCTCGCTGGCCGAACTGCTCGGCGACACCGGGCGGTTGGCCGAACTGCTGGAGCAGGCCCCGGCCGGCGCGGTGACGATGGTGGACAAGCTGCTGTGGGGACCGCCGTACGGCGAGGTGTCCGGCAGTCCCTCGCCGCCGGTCCGCTGGCTGCTCGACCGCGGCGTACTGCTGCCCGCCGGGCCGCGCACCGTCGTACTGCCGCGCGAGGTGGCGCTCGCACGGCGCGGCGGCCGGGCGCACGAACGGTTGGAGGCCGTGCCCCCGGAGATCGTGCTGCGGCGCCAGCACCCCGAGCGCAGCGTGGACACGGCGGCGGCCGGGCAGGCGCACACCGCTCTCGGGCGGATCGACGACCTGCTCCAGGAGTGGCAGCACTCCTCCCCCGCCGTGCTGCGCGCCGGCGGACTCGGGGTGCGGGACCTCGCACGCACCGCGGCCGCGCTGGAGCTGACCGAGGACGAGACCGCCTTCTGGGTCGAACTCGCCTACGCCGCAGGGCTGTTGGCCTCGGACGGCGAGGCCGACGAGCGGTACGCGCCGACTCCCGCCTACGACAGTTGGCGCGAGCGCCGCGACCACCACCGGTGGGCCGCGCTGATCACCGCCTGGCTGCCGATGACGCGGGTCCCGGGCCTCGCCGGCACCAGGGACGGCAAGGGACGGCCGCTGTCCGCCCTCGGTCCCGGGCTGGACCGCAGCCCGGCGCCGGGTCTGCGGTTGCGGCTGCTGCGGCTGCTGGCCGAACTGCCGCCGGGTGCCGCGCCGGAGCCGGACGCGCTGGCCGCCCGGCTGCGCTGGGAGCGCCCGCTGCGGGCGTCCGGCGCGTTCCGCGAGCAGTTGTGCGCGGCCACGACGCAGGAGGCCGAGCTGCTGGGGGTGACCGGTCGCGGCGCGCTGGCGTCCGGCGTGCGGGAGTGGGTCACGGCCGTCGACGGCGACCGGCCCGCCGCGGTCGAGAAGGCCGCCCAGCTGGTCGCGCCGCTGCTGCCCGAACCGCTGGACCACGTGCTGCTCCAGGCCGACCTGACCGCGGTGGCGCCCGGCCCGCTGGAGCGTCCGCTCGCCGAGACGCTGAACGTGCTGGCCGACGTCGAGTCCAAGGGCGGCGCGACCGTCTACCGCTTCACCACCGCCTCGGTGCGGCGCGCGCTGGACGCCGGCCGCAACCCCGCCGAACTGCACGCCTTCCTCGCCGCGCACTCGCGCACCCCCGTGCCGCAGCCGCTCAGCTATCTGATCGACGATGTCGCCCGCAAACACGGCCGGCTGCGGATCGGCGCCGCCTCGGCGTATGTGCGCTGCGAGGACGACAACCTGCTGGCCGAGATCCTCGCCGACCGGCGCAGCGCCGCACTGCGTCTGCGGCTGCTCGCACCCACGGTCCTCGCCTCCCAACTCGACCCCTCCCAACTCCTGCTGAAACTCCGGGAGTTGGGCTACGCGCCGGCCGCCGAATCGGCCGAGGGCGATGTGCTGATCAGTCGGGTCGACGCCCGTCGAACGCCGCCGCGCACCGCACCCGAACCGGTGCCCGACGGTCCGCCGCGGCCGGACGCACGTCTGCTGACCGCCGCGGTGCGCGCCATCCGCGCCGGCGACCTCGCGGCCACCGCCACGCACCGAAAGCCCCGCGCGCCGCGTCGCACGCCGGCGGGCGAACTGCCCCGCAGCACCTCCGCGGACACCCTGGCGACCATGCAGTCCGCGGTGCTGACCGGCGAGGCGGTCTGGATCGGGTACGTCAACGCCGACGGCGCCGCCAGCCAGCGGGTCATCGCACCGGTGCGGGTGGAGGGCGGATTCGTCACGGCGTACGACCACACCGCCGACGAGGTCCGCACCTACCCGCTGCACCGCATCACCGGCGCCGCCGAACTCGCCGAGTGACACCCCTCCCGGGCCGGACGGGAGGCAGGCCGGACGGGAGGCACGGGGCGGGAGAGGCGCACGCGCCGAGTGAGAGGCGCGGGCCTGGAGCGGCGGGCCGGAAGAGGCGTGCCGGGAGAGACGAGTCGGGAGAGGCGAGTCGGCCCCGCGGTGAGCCCGGGGCGCGAGCGGTGCAGCGAACCGCGTCAGGGGCCGGACGCAGGTGGGGCGGCGGAGCCGACGGTGAGCCGGGTCACGACACGACCGCCCCGGGCAACACACGTCGAGGTCGTAGCCTGGAGGACGGCCCGCAGCCGCCGGGTCCGAAGGCTACGGAAGGCTGGCGCCGGTGAACGCTGGACCCCTGATCGTCCAGAGCGACAAGACGTTGCTGCTGGAGGTGGACCACGAGCAGGCCGACGCCTGTCGGCGGGCCATCGCGCCGTTCGCCGAGCTGGAGCGCGCTCCCGAGCACATCCACACCTACCGGATGACGCCGCTGGGCCTGTGGAACGCGCGCGCCGCCGGGCACGACGCCGAGCAGGTCGTCGACGCGCTGATGGAGTTCTCGCGCTATCCGGTGCCGCACGCGCTGCTGGTCGACGTCGCCGAGACGATGTCCCGGTACGGGCGGCTGACGCTCAGCAAGCACCCGGCGCACGGACTGGTGCTGGCGACCACCGACCGCCCGGTGCTGGAGGAGATCCTGCGATCCAAGCGGATCAAACCGCTGGTCGGCGCCCGGGTCGACCCGGACACGGTCGCGGTGCACCCCTCCGAGCGCGGCCAGATCAAGCAGACGCTGCTCAAGCTGGGGTGGCCGGCCGAGGATCTGGCCGGGTACGTGGACGGCGAGGCGCACCCGATCGAGCTGGACGAGCGCGAGTGGTCGCTGCGGCCGTACCAGAACCAGGCGGTCGAGGGCTTCTGGCACGGCGGCTCCGGCGTCGTGGTGCTGCCCTGCGGCGCCGGCAAGACGCTGGTCGGCGCGGGTGCGATGGCGAAAGCGGGCGCCACGACGCTGATCCTGGTGACGAACACGGTCTCCGCGCGGCAGTGGAAGCACGAGCTGGTCCGCCGCACCTCGCTGACCGAGGACGAGATCGGCGAGTACAGCGGCACCAGGAAGGAGATCCGTCCGGTCACCATCGCCACCTACCAGGTGCTGACGACCAGGCGGAAGGGCGTCTACCCGCACCTTGAGCTCTTCGACTCCCGGGACTGGGGGCTGATCGTCTACGACGAGGTGCATCTGCTCCCGGCTCCGGTGTTCAAGTTCACCGCCGACCTCCAGGCCCGGCGCAGACTCGGGCTGACGGCCACGCTGGTGCGCGAGGACGGCCGCGAGTCGGACGTGTTCTCGCTGATCGGGCCGAAGCGGTTCGACGCCCCGTGGAAGGAGATCGAGGCGCAGGGCTACATCGCGCCGGCGGACTGCGTGGAGGTGCGGGTCAACCTCACCGAGTCCGAGCGGCTGGCGTACGCGACGGCGGAGGCGGACGAGAAGTACCGCTTCTGCGCCACCACCGAAACCAAGCAGCGCGTGACCGAGACCCTGGTGCGTCGGCACGCGGGCGACCAGACGCTGGTGATCGGCCAGTACATCGACCAACTCGACGAGCTGGGCGAGCGGTTGGGCGTTCCGGTGATCAAGGGCGAGACGAGCAACGCCCAGCGCGAGAAGCTCTTCGACGCCTTCCGCCGGGGCGAACTGTCCGCGCTGGTGGTCTCGAAGGTGGCGAACTTCTCCATCGACCTGCCGGAGGCCACGGTCGCCATCCAGGTCTCCGGGACGTACGGCTCGCGCCAGGAGGAGGCCCAGCGGCTCGGCCGGGTGCTGCGCCCCAAGGCCGACGGGCACGAGGCGCGCTTCTACACCGTGGTCGCACGGGACACCATCGACCAGGACTTCGCCGCGCACCGCCAGCGCTTCCTGGCCGAGCAGGGGTACGCCTACCGGATCGTCGACGCCGACGAGTACCTGGCCGCCCCCGAGGACTGACGCCCCGGAGACCGACGCCCCGAGACTGACCGGGCAGGCAGTCCCCGCACGCCTGCCCGGGCCCGGACCACCGCGTCGTACGCCCCGCGCCCGTTCCGAGTGGGCACGGCGTACGACGCGGGACGTCTGCGGTCTCCTGCGGGCGCCCGCGGAACGCGTCGGCGGGGTCAGTCGGCGAGGGCTTCGGGGAGCGGGCTCGCGTGGACGACGGTCAGACCGGAGACCGCGCGGGTCAGCGCGACGTAGAGACGTCGAAGCCCGGTGCGGTCGTCCGGTTCGGCGTCGACCACCGCGGCCGGCTCGTCGAGCACCACGTGGTCGTACTCCAGTCCCTTGGCGAGCGAGGCCGGGACCAGGGTGAGGCGGGCGGTCTCGGAGGTCTCCTCGCCGGGGTCGAGATGGGGCATCCCCGCCTCGGCCAGCGCGGTCGCCAGCCGGTCGACTCGAGTGTCGGCGGCGATGAGTCCGATGGAGCCCTCGCGTCCGAGCGCTTCGCGGCAGGCGGCGACGACCGCCGCGTCCAACTCCCCGGCGGAGACGGCACGTACGGCGAAGTCGCCCGGCGCCTCGCGCACCGAGGTGGCCTCCTCCAGCTCCGGGGCGATGGCGGGCAGCAGCCGGGAGGCGTAGGCGATGACCTCGCGCGGCACCCGGAAGCCCTGCGTCAACTCCTCGACGGCGGCGTCGGGTTTGCCGAGATGCCGCAGCGCCTCCTGCCAACTCCCGGTCGCCCAGGGGGTGGTGCCCTGCGCGATGTCGCCCAGCACGGTCGCGGAGCCGGTGGAGCAGCGGCGGCCGACGGCGCGGTACTGCATCGGCGAGAGGTCCTGCGCCTCGTCCAGCACGACGTGTCCGAGCGAGGGCGTACGGGCGACCAGGTCCATCGCCTCGTCGATCAGCACCAGGTCCGCGGCGGACCACTTCGCGGACTTCACACCGCGCGCGGGCCGGTCCCACAGCAGGGTCTTCTGCTCCTGGTCGTCGAGGATCCCGGCAGCCTGCTCGGCCAGGAAGTCGGCGTCGGACAGCAGCCGCAGCACCAGTCGCGCCGGGTCGACGGCCGGCCAGACCTCCTTGACCGTCGCCTTCACCGCGGCGTTGCGCGCCACGGCGTCCTGCACCCGGTCGTCGGGTGCCTCGCCCGCCTGCTCCATCCGGATCAGCACGGCGTGCGCGATGCGCTGCGGGAACGCCTCCCGCGCCGCGCCGTAGCGGATGCCGCGCTCCCTCAACTGCTCGGTGATCTCGGCGAGTTCGTACGCCGGCACCCGCCAGCGACGGGACCCGCGCACCACCACGCACGGCTCGGTCGGCGTCGTGACGTGGGAGAGCAGCGCGCGGCGCAGCACCTCTGCCATCCGCGCATCGCCCTTGAGGGTCGCGGTGGGCGCGTCGTCGGCACCGCGGACCGGGAAGTGGGCGACCAGCCGGTCGGCGGTGGTCTGCCGTACGGCCAACTCCCCCAGCGCCGGCAGCACTTGCTCGATGTAGTGGAGGAAGGACTCGTTCGGCCCGATGACCAGGGTGCCGGTGCGGGCGAGCCGCTCGCGGTGCGCGTAGAGCAGATACGCGACACGGTGCAGGCCGACGGCGGTCTTCCCGGTGCCCGGGGCGCCCTGGACGCAGACCGTGCCCTCGACGGCGGCGCGGACGATCTCGTCCTGCTCGGGCTGGATGGTCGCGACGATGTCGCGCATCGGACCGACCCTGGGGCGCTCGATCTCCCGCTGGAGCAGCGCGCTGCCGCGGTCCTCCTCGGAGGTGTCGGTGAGGTGCTCGTCCTCGTAGGCGGTGAGGTCGCCGTGGGTGTAGCCGAACCGGCGGCGCAGCCGCACCTGTTGGGGATCGCGGCGGGAGGCGCGGTAGAAGGGCTGCGAGACCGGGGCGCGCCAGTCGATCACCATCGGATCGCCCTCGCGGTCGTGGACGTGGCGACGGCCGATGTAGAAGCGGTGGGCGTCCTCGTCACCGGGCCCGTGCCGGCGGACGGACCGGGCGCCGGAGCCGTCCGCGGGAGAGCCCTCCGCGCGGGCGTCCTCCGCGCGGGCGTCCTCGTAGTCGAGCCGGCCGAAGAAGAGCGGGGCGTGACTGAGGTCGGCGAGCGCCTTGATGCGCTCCTGCACGCCCGCCCTCACCACCTCCGCACTCACCCAACTCGCCGCCACATCAGTGGTGTCGAGCGATTCGACTTCCTCGCGCATCGCCCGCAGGGCGGCACGGGAGTCGGCGAGATGGGCACGTTCGTGGGCCAGTGGATCGGACGCGTGCGCGGACACGGCGGTACTCCTACGGGAACGGACAAGCCACCGCACGTCACCGGGACGGGCGGATCGGGCCTGGGGCGGCTGCGGACGGTGGCACGCCGGACGGACCGGGCGTGCGGAAGTCTCGACCGGTTCCGTCCGGCCGGGGTCCTGCCGGGCTCCGTCGGCGCACCGGGCCATGGGCTGCGCGGGCGCTGAAGACGGCCGCGGGCTTCGGTGCGGGCCGTACACACGGCCGCGGAAGCGGCGGGTACGGGGTGGGTGGAGCTCCGGGAAGGAGGCAAGACGCGAGAGTGTACTCAGCGGCGAGCGGGGACGCGAACCGTTTACCGGCCGAGCGCCCGCGCGGACGCCGGACCCCGCCGCGGGGCGTGCGGGGCGCGGGGCGGTCGGAGGCGGGAGCGCGGGGAGCCGGGGAGCCGGGAGCGGGGGCGGGGAGCCGGGAGCCGGGAGCCGCGAGCGGGTCCGCTGCCGGGTGCTCTCTGCCGCGCGGGGCCGCTGCCGCAGACCGGGGGGACGGGCTCCCTCTGCCATGAGGCCTCTGCCATGGGTCGAAGCGGTGGCCGACCCCTACGGCTCAGGACGGAGGGCCAAGATCACTCGTATCCACACCAGGTTGGATGTGCCTCGAAAGGATGACTCGCATGCTGGGCTCATGAGTACTGCATCGTTCACCTCTGCCATGGGCGGCCCGGAGAACCGGGGCGGCCGAACCGACGACAGGTCCGCCGAGCCGGGAGCCACCGCACTCCTCTCCGGTCGCGACCACCCCCGGCACCTGCTCGGCAACGCACTGCGAGTGACCAAGGTGTTTCTGACGACGGCCTTCGGTGTCGTCGTGCTGGGACAGTCCGACCAGGACGCGGGCGTGTACCGGCGCAAATCCGCCCGGCCCGCCCGGGTCGTACCCCAACCCCGCCCGCCCTCGGCCCCGACCGGCGGCTGACCTCCGCGACAGCGCCCCGTCACGGGGCTGCTCGCGGAAGGACGCCGTGGGTGGAGGCCCTGCACTTCCGACCGGCAGTGCAGGGACGTGCGGAACCTGCCGGGGGCAGTGCGCACGACGCCCGGCCGGACGAGCCGGCAAGCCACGAGCCGACGAGCCGAACGAGCCGAACGAGGGGTGCGCCGGGGCGCCGCGTACCTGCGAGGTCAGAGCGCGGGGGCCCGTACGCCCGGGGGCTCGCGATCCACCGGTTCACGGTCGAGGGCCGCCCGCCAGCGGCGTACGGCGTCCGCGTCGACGGGCTGCGTCCAACCGCCGGGGCGTGCCGCCGCACCGATGTGGAAGGCGTCGACGCCCGCCTCACGCAGCGGGGGCACCTGGTCGAGACGGAGGCCGCCGCCGATCAGGAGGCACGGGGTGTAGCCCGGCTCGCCCGCGAGATGGCGTTCCGCCTCGGCGGTGAGGACGGGCAGGCCGTCGGCGACGCCGTGCGGCGATCCCGCGGTCAAGTAGGTGTCCAGGCCCGGCAGTTCGGCCAGCTCCCGGCGGACGGCGTGCCGGTCCGCCGCATGGTCGACGGCGCGGTGGAAGGTCCACGAGCAGCCACCGAGTTCGAGCAGCACGGTCTCCGTGGCGGCGAGGTCGAGCTTCCCGTCCTCGTCGAGGAAGCCGAGAACGAACTCCTCCGCGCCCTCGGACCTCAGCTCGCGGGCGCGCGCCGTCAGCTCCGCGAGGCCGCGCTCGCCACCGGCGGTGAAGCCCGCCGACAGGCGCAGCATGACCCGCACCGGGATCGTCACGGCGTCGCGCACTGCCCGGAAGAGGCCGATGTCGGGCGTCAGGCCGTCGGCGGCCATGTCGGTGACCAGTTCGAGGCGGTCGGCGCCTCCCGACTGGGCGGCGGTCGCGTCGGCCGCGCTCAGCGCGATCACTTCGAGCATTGGTCTAGACATGTGCACCAGGGTGGCACACACCGCCGCCGTACGGAAGCGCGCCAGGTGCCCCACCAGAAGCGACCCGGTCCGGCGCCCCTCCCCAACATCCGTACGCCAGAGCCCGGTTGAGCCCCGCCCAGGGCCGCGCCGGCCCGGCCCGGCCCTCCACGCCACCGCCACCCCGTCCCGCTCGCCGCCCTGCCGTCCCCCCTCCCCCGCCCTCCCGCACCACAGCGCCCGATGCCGACAGCCCCGGCAGCCCCGCCGGCTTCGGCGACAATGGCCGCATGCCGGCCCAGGACTCCCCCGCACCGCACTCGAACGAACCGCACCCGGTCGAACCGCACTCGGCACAGTCACGCCGAAACGACGGGCGGACCGGTCCCCAGCACCCCCAGCACCCCCGACAGCAGCCGGACGAGCACCCGCGGACGGCGGAGCTGACCGAACGCTGGAACCGGCTGCTGCTCGCCGCACGCGACGACGCGAGCGGCCCTGCCCCCGAGCCGTACGCCCGCGACCTGCTGCGCCGCTGGGCGGAGCCGCAGCGGCGCTACCACACCACCGACCACCTGGCCGCGGTGCTGGACCGCCTCGACGAGCTGGGCCGCGACACCGCCCATGCGGCAGACCCGTGCGCCGTCGAGCTGGCGGCCTGGTTCCACGACGCCCACTACCGCCCGGACCGCAGCGAGAACGAGGAACGCAGCGCCGCCCTCGCCGAACGCGCCCTCCCCGAAGCCGGCGTACCCGACTCCCGCACCACCGAGGTGGCCCGACTGGTGCGGCTCACCGTCACCCACGACCCCGCCCCCGGCGACACCAACGGTGAGGCCCTCTGCGACGCCGACCTCGCCGTACTTGCCGGCACACCCGAGGAGTACGCCCGCTACGCGGCCCAAGTGCGCGAGGAGTACGACTTCGTTCCCGACGACGTCTTCCGCACCGGCCGCGGGAACGTACTGCGCCAACTGCTCGGCCTGCCACGCCTGTACCGCACCCCGCACGGCGCCGAACACTGGGAGGAACGAGCCCGTCACAACCTGCACACCGAGCTGACCCTGCTGCTCGGCTGACCCCGGCCCCCGCCGCCCGGTCCCACGTCCCGGCAACGCCGTTTCGCACCCCGTAGCCAGGGACCCGCGCCGGAGGCGGCACCACTCCGACCCCGGCACGTACCCGCTCCGACACCGAACGTGGCCGCACCCCGCACGGTTCGCCCCGTCGAGCCATTCCATGGGCCCCCGCTGCGGCGCAACCGGGCTTCCCGGCCCGTCCGTACGAGTCGGCCCGCGCACCTTCAGCACCCGGCGAACCCGTCCCGGCCCATCCGTCCGTCCGCGTCGCGGGGCGGCACGAGCGCTGGCACGCTGGAACGCATGGACCTGCTCACCGCACTCGACCGCGGCTTCACCGAATTCGGCCAACGCGTGGAGTACATCGGCGACGACCAGTGGTCCGCCGACACGCCCTGCACCGAGTGGAGCGTGCGCGATCTGGTAAACCACCTGATCGGCGAACACCTGTGGGCGCCCTGGCTGTTGAAGGGCGCCTCCGTCGCGGAGGTCGGCGACCGGTTCGACGGCGACGTCGGCGGCGACGACCCGCGCGGCGCCTGGGAAGCGGCGAGCGCCGTCTCCCAACCCGCGTTCCACCGCCCGGGCGCCCTCGAACTGCGCGTGGACACCACCATGGGCCCGCTCGACGCCGAGGAGTACGGCTGGCAGATGACGATCGACCTCACCGTCCACGCCTGGGACCTGGCCCGAGGCATCGGCGTCGTCGACCGCCTGGACCCGGAACTGGCCGGCGCCCTCCTCGAACGCGTCGCCCCGCAGGCGGAGGAGTGGCAGGGCCACGGCATCTTCGCCCCACCCGTGAAGGTCCCCGCCGACGCCCCCGCCCAGGACCAACTCGTAGCCCTCCTCGGCCGCACCCCGTAACTCCTGCCCCAGGGCCAACCGTGCGGGGAGCAGACGCAGTTGCCCAGACCCACCTGCGAACCGAAGGACCCATCCCCGTGCGCGCGGGGATGGGTCGATCACTCCGCCCTCGGCGTCGCGGATGAGGGGTCCATCCCCGGGCGCGCGGGGAGCAGCATGTTTCCCGCGGGAAACACGGAAGCCGTCGGGGCCCATCCCCGCGTGCGTCGGGAGCAGTCCCGCCCCCGACGGCGTCTGGCCAAGCCGGTCCATCCCCACGTGTGCGGGGAGCAGCGGCTGTAGCCCAGCCGCTCCAGGAACTCCCAGGGCCCATCCCCGCGTACGCGTGGAGCAGCGGGGCCCATTCGATTTCCCAGTCGACGCACTGGGTCCATCCCCGCGTGTGCGGGGAGCAGCTGGGAGCGTTGTTCCGCATGCGTCACCACCGGGGTCCATCCCCGCGTGTGCGGGGAGCAGTGTTGGTGAGGTGGGGTTCTAGTCGGCGGTGGGGCCGTGCTGAGCAACTATTGGAGAAACGGACATTTCCCCTCCCGTCGGCGGTCGTTGGCGTCACGGTACGCGGGTTCGCCGTCGTCGTGAGGTGGGTTTCGTGACGGAGTCCGACACGTCTGCGCCGTGACGGGCGGCGACTGCGGGCGGGCGGTCGTCGGGGCGAGGCCCGCACCTTGGGTGACCGGACGGGTACGTCGGGCGATTCACTCCCGGGGTGGGAATGCTCCTGCGGGGGCGGTGCGTTGGTTCCGGGTGTGACCACCGAGATCTCCCCTGCCCCGCCCTTCCGCATTCCTGCCGCCGTCTATGTCCTCGGGCTGTCCGTGTTCGCGCTGGGCACCAGTGAGTTCATGCTTTCCGGGCTGCTTCAGCCGTTGGCGCGCGATCTGGACGTGAGCATTCCGCAGGCGGGTTATCTCGTGTCGGCGTTCGCGGTCGGCATGGTGGTGGGCGCTCCGCTGTTGGCCGCGGCGACGCTGCGGCTGCCGAGGCGTACGACCCTGGTGGCGTTGCTCGCGGTGTTCGGGCTCGGACAGGTGGCGGGTGCGCTGGCGCCGACGTACGGCGTGCTGTTCGCGAGTCGGGTGGTGAGTGCGCTCGCCTGCGCCGGCTTCTGGGCCGTGGGTGCGGCGGTGGCGATCTCGCTCGTTCCGGTGAACGCGCGGGCCAGAGCGATGGCCATCATGGTCGGCGGTCTGAGCGTGGCCAACGTCTTCGGGGTGCCGGCCGGTGCCTTCGTGGGTCAGCACTGGGGCTGGCGGGCGGCTTTCTGGGCAGTGGCGGTGCTGGCGGCGATAGGGCTGGTCGGCGTGCTCACGGTGGTGCCCAGCACCAAGCCGCCGACCGGCGCGGACCGGCCCGTGCTCCGCCGCGAGCTGCGGATCTACGCCGACCGCCAGGTGTGGTTGGCGGTCGCGATCACCGCGTTGAACGCCGCAGCCGTGTTCGCGCTCTTCTCCTACCTCTCGCCGCTGCTCACCGATGTTGCGGGCCTGGCGGAGAGTTGGGTTCCGACGGTGCTGGCGCTGTTCGGAGTGGGGGCGCTGATCGGTACGTTCATCGGCGGACGCGTGGCGGACGCCCATCTGTTCGGCACGATGTATCTGGGGATAGCCGCCTCCGCCGTCGTGCTCGGGCTGCTGGCGATCACGGCGAGCAACCCAGTGGCGGCCGTGACCCTGTCGTTGCTGCTGGGCGTGACGGCGTTCTTCACCGCGCCGGCCATCAACGCCCGGATGTTCAACGTCGCGGGGGCCGCGCCGACGCTGGCGGGCGGTACGACCACGGCGTCGTTCAACATCGGCAACACCGTGGGCCCCTGGCTCGGCGGCCTGGTGATCAGCGCGAACCTCGGCTACCGCGCCGTGGCCTGGACGGGCGCCCTGCTCGCGGTGCTCGCGCTCGCCGGGACCGCGCTCGCCTCGCGCCTCCACCGCTCCGAGGGCGACTCGAGCGGCCACCACCACTCGGAGGTCGTCGCGGCCTCCGAGCAGCAGCGGTCGGTCGGGGCGACCGACGCTGCCGGGGAAGCGGTGCCGAGCGAGGCGGACGCGAGCGGCGCCGAGCGAATACGCAGCTGACGCACGACTGAACGCCTCGATCCGCGCGGCCTCACCCACCCCCGCAGGAGCATCCGCGGCGTACGAGTAGCTGCGGCGCCCTACCGCGGGTGACCGCGTACGAGCCCGGCGCCGTACGACGACCGCGGGCTCAGGGGCGCGGCGGACCCAGGGGTGCACGGGTTCAGGCGTGGGGGCGGCCTTTGGGGCGGCGGAGGCCGGCGGCGGTGAGCCGGCGCACCAGCTCCTTGCTGCCCACCTCGACAGCGCCCAGCCGTACGGCGTCGGGGTGGCGGGAGGCCGGTACGTCGTAGTGGTCCCGGTCGAACGCCCTTCTCGGCGCGCCGAGTTCGGCGGCGAATCGGTGCAGCTCCTCGTAGGAGACATCGCTGACCAGGTGCGACCAGAGCGTTCCGTGGCCGGGCCACTCGGGCGGGTCGATGTAGAGCGTCACGCCCCGCTCCCGGGCTGTTCCGTGCGGGCGCCGAGTCGGCCCACCGGTGCGACGGCGGTGGCGGTGCGGGCGCACACCCAGTGCGGGTCCTCGCCGAGTTCGGGCTCGACGTCCAGCGCGTGCGGGCCCTCGCCGCCGTACGGGTCGGGCTGCGGATCGGTGTGCGCGTGCGGATGCGCGTCGGGCATCCCGTACAGATCCGCTGTGGGCTCAGCTCCGTGCGACCCGTGCCCCGACCCGTGCGCACCGCCCGAACGCTGGTCGCCCGACCGCGAACCGCCCGGGTGCGGGCCGGTAGAGGGTGCTTGGTCACCGTCGCCGCAGAGCGGGCAGAGCGGCCAGCGCCCGTAGCGGTCCAGCAGCGCGTCCTGTACGTCCTGGGCGACCAGGCCGGGGACGAACTTCGCTCCTTCGGGCCACTGTTCGACCCACCAGCGACGGTGCGCCACCGCCTCCTCCACCAGCGAGACGGTCTCCGCGTCGGCCACCTCGGCGGTGGTGAGATCGGCCAGGATCAGCGCCCGCGCGGTGTGCAGTGCCTCTTCCAACTCCATCGGTCCATTGCACCAGACACGCGGGCCGAGCAGCCCGGATCGGTTCCACAAAGCCGGTCCGCGCTCTTGACGCACGCCACGACCGGAAATACTTTCCGCCCATGAGCGGTCGAATGAAGGAAAGTTTCTCCAGTGCGGGCCGCGGCGCCCCGGGCGGCGGTCCGTCCCAGCCTGCGCGCCAGGTCGGCCCGGGGACGAGCGCGGGCGCGCGCGGCCCAGCGGCCCAGCGCGGGCCGAGCGCCCCCTCCGGCCAGGCAGGTCCGGCAGCCCAGGCAGGTCCGGCAGCCCAGGCGGGTGCGGGGCAGGCCGGCGGCGCGGGGGCGGCGTACGCACAGGACGCCCGGAATCCGGGGACACCTCCGCACCAGGGCGGGCCGGCCGGGCACCAGGGCCGGGCGACCGGGCAGAGCGGGGCCGCCGGGCACCAGGGAGGGGCGGCGGGAGGGCCCGGTTTCCAGGCCGGTTTCCAGCCCGGTGCCCAGCAGGGCCGGCTGCGGCAGCCGCAGGGCGTGCGCGCTCCGGAGGCCCGGCAGACTCCCCCGGACCCGGGGGCGCTCGCCGCCAAGGTGCGCACTCTCGCGCCTTCGATGACGCGCTCCATGCAGCGGGTCGCCGAGACCGTCGCGGCCGACCCGGCGGGCTGCGCCGCGCTCACCGTGACGGGTCTGGCCGAGCGCACCGGCACCAGTGAGGCCACCGTCGTCCGCACCTCGCGGCTGCTCGGGTATCCCGGCTACCGCGATCTGCGTCTGGCGCTCGCCGGGCTCGCCGCGCACCAGGCGTCGGGGGCGGCGCCCGCCGTGACCGCGGACATCGCGGTGGACGATCCGATGACCGACGTCATCGCCAAGCTCGCCCACGACGAGCGCCAGTCGCTGGCGGACACCGCCGCGACTCTCGACCCCACCCAGGTCGAGGCGGCCGTCTCCGCGCTGGCGACCGCGCGAAGAATCGACGTGTACGGGGTCGGCGCCTCCGGGCTCGTCGCCCAGGACCTGGTGCAGAAGCTGCTGCGCATCGGCCTGCTCGCCCAGGCGCACAGCGATCCGCACCTGGCGGTGACCAACGCCGTGCAGCTGCGTGCGGGGGACGCAGCTCTGGCGATCACCCACTCCGGGCGCACGGTCGACGTCATCGAGCCGCTGCGGACCGCCTTCGAGCGCGGTGCCACCACCATGGTGATCACCGGGCGGCCGGACGGCGAGATATGCAGCTACGCCGATCTGGTCCTGACCACTTCGACGGGGCGCGAGAGCGAGCTGCGGCCCGCGGCGATGTCCAGTCGCACCGGTCAACTCCTCGCGGTGGACTGCCTGTTCATCGGGGTGGCGCAGCAGACGTACGAGACGGCGGCGCCCGCGCTGTCCGCCTCCTACGAGGCGCTCGCACACCGCCACTCCCCCACCACCCGTTGATCATCCGTCCGCACCCGCCATCCGCCGCGGCCGTCCGCGCGGCGCGGCCGACCGCCCCGTGTGCCGGCGCACGCACCCCGGCGCGGTTCCCAACGGGCACTCGGGCCCCGGCCGCACCGCGCACCGCGGCGCACTCCATCCGCCCACCACCACGCCCGTACGCACTGACCGCGCCGACCGACCATCAGACCCGGACCTGTACGGAAAGAGCCGCTCCAGCATGACGTCCTACAACGAGCTGCGCGCGCAGCTCGACACACTCGCCACCGAAAGCTTCCGTCCCGAGCTCGCCGAGATCGACCGACTGCCCACGCTGGAGATCGCGCGGGTGATGAACCGCGAGGACAGCACGGTGCCCGACGCCGTCGCCACCCAACTCCCCGTGATCGCCCGCGCGATCGACGGTGCCGCGGCCAGAATGGCCGAGGGAGGGCGGTTGATCTACGCGGGTGCGGGCACCGCCGGGCGACTGGGCGTGCTGGACGCCAGTGAGTGCCCGCCGACGTTCAACACCGACCCCTCGGAGGTGCTCGGCCTCATCGCGGGCGGACCGAGCGCCCTCGTCTCCGCGGCCGAAGGGGCGGAGGACAGCGCCGAGTTGGCGGCGGAGGACCTGGTCTCGCTGGGTCTGTCGGCCAAGGACACCGTGGTCGGCGTCTCCGCCTCGGGCCGCACCCCGTACGCGGTCGGTGCGGTGAGCCACGCGCGGAGCGCGGGCGCGCTCACCGTCGGGGTGTCCGGCAACCCGGGCTCGGCGCTGGGCCGGGCCGCCGAGCACGCCGTCGAGGTGGTCACCGGGGCCGAACTCATCACCGGCTCCACCCGGTTGAAGGCAGGCACCGCGCAGAAGCTGGTGCTGAACATGATCTCGACCATCACCATGATTCGGCTGGGCAAGACCTACGGGAACCTGATGGTGGACGTACGGGCGTCCAACGAGAAGCTCCAGGCCCGCTCACGCCGTATCGTCGCGCTGGCGACCGGCGCGGAGGACAGCGAGATCGAGCGCGCGCTCGCGGCGACGGACGGCGAGGTCAAGAACGCCATTCTGATGCTGCTCGGCGAGGTCGACGGCGCGACCGCGGCGCGGCTGCTCTCGGAGCACCGCGGCCATCTGCGCGCGGCCCTGGTCGGCGCACTGAAGTGACGCCGGTGCGGGCACGCCGTCGGCACGTGCCCCGCCCCTGACCCCGTCCCCAACCGCGGGGCCGGGCGGGGCGTCACGGCACGGACGGGACGAACGGCACGGCGGCACGGCACGGGCGGCACTGCGCCGGCCGTACGGTGCAGTGCGTGCAGTGCGTGCAGTGCGTGCAGTGCGTGCAGTGCGTGCAGTGCAGTGCGGTGCGTGCGGCTCAGTCCGGGAGGTACCCGGTCTCGGGGTCGATCTGCTCCAGGAACTCCCGTATCTCCTCGCGGAGTTGGTCCTCGCTCAGCCCGGACGCACCGTGCAGGGCGGTGGTGAAGCCGTAGTCCGGGTTCCGCCCGCTGATCCAGTCGAAGTCGTAGATCCCGCGCGCTCCGGGGCGCCTCCGGACGAGGAACGTCTCGCCGTCCACGACCAGCTTCACCGTGCCCCGCCGCTGCCCGCCGGCCCTCCCGGCAGCCGCCCTGGCCGCCTTCCCGGACGGTCGGTTGCTCGCCGGGGTCCGGGCAGCGCTCTGCGCGGAGGTCCTGGGCGAGGCGTCCACAGAGGGCGTCGTCGCAGCGCTCTCGGGCGGCTTCTCGGCACTCTCGGGCGGCTTCTCGGACGCGGTCTTCGCCGCGTCCCTGGCGGGGCGTCGGGGCATACGGCCAGCCTGCCAGTACGGCGAGGAGGGCGCCCACCGGTTTTCGGCGGACGCCCTCCTCGCTCGGGTCGTGCCCGCGTCAGCTGCCCGACGCGGTTCGCGCTTCAGTCGGCACGGCGCTCCGGCTCCCGCCCTGAGGACTCGCGCCCTGAGGGCTCAGGTCCAGTGGACTCGCGTCCGGTGGACTCGTGCCCCGCGGACTCGCGCACTGCGCTCAGCAGTTGGACGGTGCCTGCTTGCCCTTCAGCACGCCCTCCAGCCACAGGAACGTACGCGGGAAGCTCGCGATCGCGCCGCCGATGTGCGTCGGGCCGAGGTTCGGCTTGAACTCGACCGTCGCGCCCTTGGCGCACCAGTCGGCCTTCAGCTCCTTGCCGAGCTTGAACGGGATGACGTCGTCGAGTCGGCTGTGGTTGATCAGCACCGGAACCTCGGGCTTGCGCTCACCGATCTTCTGCTCGTCGATGATCGCCTTCCACCGCGGTTCCTTCAGGTACTCGGTGATCGGCTTGCCGTTGGCGGTGAGCTTGCTGCTGTCCCGCAGGCCGAGGGTGGCGACGGCCTCGATGGTGCAGGCCTGCTTGACCTTGGTGAGGTAGTCCCGGCCCTTGTCGTTGAGGTACTCGTCGGTGTCGATGTCGTTGCCCGCGGCGAGCCCGACGATGGCGTAGCCGAGGAAGGCCGAGTACAGACTCTTGTCCAGGTTCTCCGCGACGGTCGAGAGGTCGCTCGGCACCGCGCCGACGGCCGCGCCCCTGATGTCGAGCTCGGGTGCGTACTCCGGGGCGAGTTCGGCCGCGGCAGCGGCGCCGCCACCGCCCTGGGAATAGCCGGTGATCGCGACCGGACCGTTGGCGGGGAGGTTCGCTCCGGGCAGCGACTGCGCCGCCCGCACGACGTCCAGTACGGCGTTCCCGGAGACCTCGCGGTTGATGTACGTGTGGTCGCCGGGCGTGCCCAGGCCCTCGTAGTCGGTCATCGCGACGGCATAGCCGCGGGCGATGAGGCCCTTGATGAAGATGCCCTCGTACTCGGTGCCGTTGGAGAGCTGGCGGGAGGGTGCGCAGTGGTCGCCGATGCCCTGCGTACCGGCGGCGTAGCTGATCAGGGGGCGCTCGCCGTCGCCCTTCCACGCCTTGCGCGGGGTGATGACGGTGCCGGTGACGGCGATGCCCTCGCCGTTGCCGTCGGTGGTGCGGTACATCAGGCGGTGGACGTC
This sequence comes from Streptomyces sp. XM4193, assembly GCF_023072595.1. Lineage (GTDB taxonomy): Bacteria > Actinomycetota > Actinomycetes > Streptomycetales > Streptomycetaceae > Streptomyces. The sequence continues at coordinate 1,133,521 of NZ_JALLGK010000001.1, read as the reverse complement.
GGCGTCGACCTTGATGGCCTTCAGCGGGTCCAGGTAGTACGTCGAGGGTTCCGACCGGATCAACTCACCGTTCTTGGTGGGGAGTTCGACGGGCGGCTCGTAGAAGGGCGGTCGCTCCTCCGCATGGGCTGCGGGGGCGCCCGCGAGGCCGAACGACGCTGCCGTGGCGACGAGCGCGAGTCCTGCGGTCGTCCGGCGGAGTCGACTGCCGTGGCGGGGTGGCTTCACTGACACTCCTGAGGGTGGCGGCTCGAACAGCACCTTACTTCTGAGTAAGGCTTCTTGAGAGTGCGTCGCGTTGACGCTTCCGTCAATAGAACTGACAGCAGAGCTTCTCAATTACCGTTCACTCTGCATTCCGCTGACAACGACCGCGGCCAAAACCCGCACCGGGGTGCGTCGACAGTCGGGACCGTCACCCACTCATTGCACTTCACCGCCCCTCGCCCACCCACCGCACTTCGCCCCGCCCGCCGCTCTCCCCGACACTCGCCCACCGTTCGCGACCCGGCGCCCGTCCTCGAAACAGCGGAGCAACGGAACAGCGGAACCGGGCCCCGTCGACGACGACGGGGCCCGGCCACTCAGCTGCTCGGCTGCCTGGTCAGCAGCTCGACGGCGCGGGCAGACCCGCGAACCTGCCCTCCAGCCAGGTCAGCACTCCGGGGAAGCCGAAGACCGCACCCGACACATGGTTGGGCGCCACATTGGGCTTGTGCTTCACCGTGGTGCCACCGGCGCACCAGTCCGCCTTCAGCCCCTGACCGACCTCGAAGGGGATCACCTCGTCGAAGCGGCTGTGGTTGATCAACATCGGGAAGCCCGGGGGCCGTTCGCCGATCGCCTGCTCCGCGACCACTCCGGCCCACGGCTCCTCGGTCATGATCTGCGCGAGCGAACGCCCGTCCACGGTGAGGTCCTCGCTCCGCACTCCCTGGTGCGCGTCCTGCATCTCGCCGTTGCACAGCGTCTCGGCGTCCTTGGCGAACTTCTTGCCCGCGTCGTTCAGATACGAGTCGAGATCGATGTCGTAGCCGGCCGCGAGTCCGACGACGGCGTAGCCGAGGAAGCCGACCTTGTCCGAACCGTCGAGGTTCTCCACCAGCGCGTCGAGGGTCGCCGGCGGCGCTCCGGCCGAGGCGCCCCGGATGTCCAACTCCGGTGCGTAGGTGGCCGCGAGCTCCGCCGCGGAGGCCGAGGCCCCGCCGCCCTGCGAGTAGCCGACCAGCCCCACCGGGCCGTTGTCCGGCAGCTTCGCCTCCGGCAGGCGCTGGGCGGCCCGTACGACGTCCAGCATCGCGTTGCCGGTCGCCTCGCGGTTGACGTAGGTGTGCACGCCCGGTGTGCCGCCGCCCTCCATGTCGCTGACGGCCACGGCGTAGCCGCGCAGCAGCAGCGCCTGCACCAGAGCCGCCTCGATCGCGGTGCCCTCGGCCATCTGCCGGGAGGCCGCGCACTGGTCGCCGACGCCGAGCGTGCCGAAGGTGTATCCGACGATCGGCCGCTCCCCCTTGCCGATCCACGGGGTGTTCGGAGTGAGCACGGTGCCGGTGACGGCGAGCGGTTCGCCCCGGCCGTCGGTGCTGCGGTACATCACGCGGTGGACGTCGGCGGGCACCTTCAGCGCCTTGTTCGGATCGAGGTACACCTCGGCCGGCTCGGTTCGGATCACCTCCCCGTTGCCCGCGGGGAGTTCGGCGGGCGGCTCGTAGAACGGTGGGCGTTCCTCAGCGTGGGCGGCGGGTGCGGCGACAAGACCGAACGAGGCGGCGGTGGCCAGCATCAGACCTGTCGCCCACATGCGGCGAAGTGTGCGGGACTTCACGGGCACTCCCTGTGGGGGTCGCGACTCTGAGCGAACCTACGCAACAGTAGGTTCTGGCTTGGAGAATGCGATCGCCGTGAAGGCGTGTCAATGAGACGGAAGGCGCCGGTTTCCCCGACGGCGTGCACGGTGGGCCGACACGACAACCGGCCGGCGGACAGCAGGGCCGAACACTCACCCCGGTGAGTGTTCGGCCGAGCCGCACTGCGCAACCGCCCGCACGGCTGCGGGAGTTGGATCATCGCCGACGCCCGTGCGGGTGGTGACGCACTGTCACCGCCCGCACGGTCCTGCTGCACGACCGGACCACGCGGAGCCGGACCACCCCGAGCCGGACCTCGCCGAGCCGGACCACGCCGGGCCGGACCTCGTCGGGGCCGCGTGCGCCGCGGAGCCGGACCGCCCCGCGAAGGTTCGACTCAGCCCTCGTCGGCCCTGCGGACCGGCTCCTGGAGTTCGGTCACCCAGTTCTCGGTGCCGCCCTCCGCCGCCAGCGTCACCTCCCGCGCGATCCCGAGCGATCGGTAGCCGTTCGCCTCGATCCAGTGCCCGAGCCGCTGAAGCGTCGGCAGCACCTCGTCCATCGACCCCCGGTGGACCACGGTCGCCGCGCTCTCCATCGCGGGCAGCTCCACCACCTCGAAGCCGTACGCCCCGTCCGACCCGTACGCCCCGCGCGCCCCGCCTGTGACCGGCATCGCGACGTGCACCCGTACCGGGCCCGACTCGCCCTCGCCCGCACGCGCGTACCGCGCGACCCCCGGCCCGGCCGGCCTCAACCCGGCCCGCTCCAGCTCCCCGCACAGCTGCCGGAACAGCGGCCCGACCACCGGGCCGATGTACTGAGGCAGCAACTCCTCGGCCTCGGCGGACAGTTGGGCCACCCGCTGGGCCGGGATCCGCTTGACCACCACATCGTCGACAGGCATGACGCCCTCGCTCTCGATCGTTCGGAGCCTCGCCTCGACCCGCAGGAGCCGGTCCGTGTCCGCCGCCACCGCCGCCGCCAGCTGCGCACGGCGCAGCCGGAGCATCGCGCGCAGCTCGACCGCCGCCACCTCCTCGTCCAGCATCTCCGCGATCTCGCGGAGCCCGAACCCGAGCTCGCGCAACGCGATCACCCGGTTCAGACGGGCGAGCTGGCCGGCCGTGTAGGAGCGGTAGCCGGTGAACTCGTCGACCCTGGCGGGCCGCAGCAGACCGACGGCGTCGTAGTGCCGCAGCATCCGCACCGACACACCGCCGTACTTGGCGAAATCTCCGATACTCAACATGACGGGTCCCAGCCGACCGGCTCACACCGTGTGAGAGTCAACGCGAGCCCGCCTCGGACTCCGCCCCGCGGCCCGATCCGCGCTCCGAACCACGGCCCGCCTCGCGCGGTTTGGCGCTCACGTGGATCCGCTCGCCCTGCTGCCCGAAGAGGCTCAGCAGCTCCACCGGCTCACCGTCGGCGCTCCCGAACCAGTGCGGCAGCCGGGTGTCGAACTCGGCGGCCTCGCCCGGGCCCATCGTCAGATCGTGCTCCGCGAGTACGAGTCGCAGCCGCCCCGCGAGCACGTACAGCCACTCGAACCCCTCGTGGGTCATCGGCGTCGGCTCGCTCCGCTCCCCCGGCAGCACCATCTTGTACGCCTGCAACCCGCCCGGCTGCCGGGTCAGATGGACGACCGTACGGCCGCCGGCGAACTGCTGGGCGCGCAGCCGCACCCGCGGATCACCGGTCTCCGGTGCGCCGACCAGCTCGTCGAGCGGTACCCGGTGTGCGTGTGCCAGCGGCAGCAGCAGCTCCAGACTGGGTCGCCGCAGACCCGACTCCAGCCGGGACAGCGTGCTCTTGGAGATGCCGGTGGCCTCCGAGAGGTCGGCGAGCGAGAGGTCGCGCTCCTGTCGCAGCGCCCGCAGTCGCGGGCCCACCCGGGACAGCACCGCGTCGAACTCCGGCTCGGCGGCGGATGCGGCGGCGGATGCGGTCGCCGGGCCCTCCGGCCCGTCGGCGGCCTCGCCGCCGTGCGGGTGCGGGTGGCGGCGCGGGGAGTGCGGGGCGTCGTGTCGTGGCATCCCTCCATGAGACGACGTCGTTGCCGGATCGGCAACGTTTCTTGCCGAAACCGGTCGGTCGGCCGCACCCTCCCCGTATCGGCACCACACGACTCGACCCACCACCGCCGCACCACCCAGCACGCGCACCCGCGCCGCCACCCGCACGGACACGGGCCCCCGCACGGGCACGGGCACGACCCAGCGCCGGCACCACGCGCATCGACCGACCCATTCCGCACCACCAAACCCAGGAGCACCCATGACAGCCGAGCACACCCCGGGACAGGAACAGGCACACCACCCGCACGGAGACGGAGCCGCCCACGAGCACGGACAGACACCCGGCCGGGACCACGCCCACGCGCACACCCACGCGCACGGCCACGGCCACGGGTCCGGCGAGGAGCCGGACTGGGAGGCGATGGCCGACATGCTGGTCCAGGAAGCGCAGCTCCAGGCGGACGGCGTACGCCGAAGCGCCCGCTGGCTGGGCGAGTTGCTCGGGGAGCGCGCCGCGCGGGTGGGCCGGGCGCTCGACGTCGGCAGCGGGCCCGGGGTCAACACCGCCGTGCTGGCGCAGGAGTTCGCGAACGCGGAGGTGGTGGCGGTGGACGGCACACCCGCGCTGCTGGACCACGCCCTGCGGCAGGCCCGCGCAGCGGGAGTCGGCGACCGGGTGACGACGCTGCACGCCGAACTCCCGGGCGACTTCCCGGCGTTGGGGCGCGCCGATCTGATCTGGACGAGCCATGTGGTCCACCACATCGGGGACCAGCAGGCGGCGCTCGCCTCCCTCGGCGAGGCGCTCCGGCCCGGTGGGCTGCTCGCCGTCGCGGAACGCGGCCTGCCCCTGCGGTACCTGCCCAGGGACATCGGCATCGGCCGGCCCGGTCTGCTGACCCGGCTGGAGGCGGTGCGCGAGGAGTGGTTCAGCAGGATGCGGGCCGAACTGCCCGGCTCCACAGACGTCGTCGAGCACTGGCCGGCGCTGCTCTCCGGCGCCGGCCTCCTGCCGATCGGCAGCCGCACCTTCCTGGTCGAGGCGCCGACGCCGCTGGCCGAGCCGGCGAGGCAGCATCTGTACGCGCTGCTCTCGCGGGCCCGCGAGACTCTCGCCGAGGATCTGGACGCCGAGGACCTGACGACGCTCGACCGGCTGCTCGACCGGGACGCGGCAGAGGGCATCCTGCACCGCCCGGACGCCTTCTACCTCACCGCCACCACCGTGCACACCGCCACCGCGCCGGCCTGACGCGGGCGTCGGCCCGTACGGCACCGTGGCCGGGCAGGGCTCGCCGCGTCCCGCAGGGCGGCGCGGCGAGCCCGCGGGCCGGTACCGCCGCTGCTCACGAGGGCGTCGGGAACTCGCCCTCGTGGGCGGGGAGTTCGCGGACCACCCGGGCCGGATTGCCAACGGCGACGACGTTCGGCGGCAGATCGCGCACCACCACCGAGCCGGCACCGACCACGGTGTTCTCGCCGATCGTCACCCCGGGGCAGACGATCACGCCGCCGCCCAGCCAGACGTTGTCGCCCAGGGTGATCGGCTTGGCGCCCTCCCACTTGTTCCGCCGCGGCTCCGCCTCCAGCGGATGGATCGGCGTCAGCAGCTGTACGTTCGGGCCGATCTGCACGTCCTCGCCGATCGTGATGGGCGCGCAGTCCAACAGCACCGCACCGAAGTTGATGAACGTCCGCGCGCCGATGGTGATGTGCGTCCCGTAGTCCACCCGGAACGGGGCGCGTACGGCGACGTCCTCGCCGAGTCCGCCGAGCAGCTCGGCCAGGATCTTGCCGCGCCCCTCGCGGTCCAGCGCGTCCGCGGTGTTGAAGCGCTCGCTCAGCACGGCCGCCCGTTCCGCCTCGGCGATCAACTCAGGGTCGTCGGCGAGGTACCACTCGCCGGCGAGCATGCGCTCCTTCTGACTGCTCAACCCGAACTCCTCTTCTCGGCCCGTCGGTTGCGGGCACCGCTGCACCGCAGAACGGGACCGCCACCGCGTTGTCCTGCGAATTCGTGAAGTACCCGGCGGCCACGGCGACAAACTCCACCGCGGTACGCCGCACCCACCCGTGTGCACGGCACTCCCGCACCGCCCGACCCCCGGCCCGAGCAGGCCGCCCGCCCCTCGGCCCGAGCACGCGGACCGCGCACGTCGGCGCGACCGCCGGCCCGCGCACGCGGCACGCGGACCGGAGCACACCCCGGAACGCGTCTGCCGCGGACGCGCCTGCGGGCGGGCACCCGGCAGAGAGCCGGACGCGCCGCCCGCGGTCGGTCCGTCGTGATCAACCGCCGGTGGGAGCCGACTCCTTGGCGAGCGGATCGTCGTCGCCGCCCCGGGAGTCCCGGGAGCCCTCCGCCGCACCGGCCTCGGCCGGCTCCCAGCACTCCACGCCGGTCAGCCCCGGAATCCGGTCGCGGGTGAAGACCGGGTCGAGCCCGAGCCTGCGCTGGGCCGTGTAGTCGTCGAGCAGTCGGAAGGCGATGGCCGAGAGCGGCAGGATCGCCAGCAGGTTGACCAGGACCATGCTGCCCATGGTGATGTCGGCGAGGTTCCAGACCAGCGAGACCGAGCCCATCGCGCCGAGCACCGTGCAGACGACGACCACCACTCGGTAGCCGGTCATCACCGTGCGGCTCCCGGTCATGAACTCGATGTTGGATTCGCCGTAGTAGTAATTGCCGATCATGGAGCTGAAGGCGACCATGAAGACCACCACGGTCAGCGCGTGTCCGGCCCAGGCGCCGAGGGAGTCGCTGAACGCGGTCTGGGTGACGTCCGCGCCGCCCCGCTCACCGAGCGTCGGGTTGGCGCTCAGGATGATGAACGCCGTCATCGAGCAGACGATCCAGGTGTCCACGTAGACGCCGAGGGTCTGCACGAGACCCTGCTTGACCGGGTGGGTGGTCTCGGCAGCGGCGGCGGCGTTCGGCGCGGAGCCCATGCCCGCCTCATTGGAGAACATCCCGCGGCGCACGCCCTGGAGGATCGCCGTGCCGACGGCGCCGCCCGCGACCTCGCGGACGCCGAACGCGCCACCGACGATGTCGGCGAGCATGGCCGGGATCTGGCCGACGTTGATCACCACGATGACCATGCCGATGAGCAGGTAGAAGCCGACCATCACCGGAATGAAGATCTGGGTGACCTTCGCGATGCGCTTGACGCCGTAGAAGACCGACAGCGCCAGCAGCACCGCCAGCACCACACCGAGCCCGAAGGTGAACCAGTGGCTGTCCGAACCGTCGCCGAGCGAACCCTGGGTGGCCACGGTGATGGTGTTGGACTGCACCGCGGTGAGCACGAAACCGAAGGTCACGGTGATCAGCACCGCGAACAGCACACCGAGCCAGCGCTTCCCCAGCGCCCGTTCCATGTAGTACGCGGGACCGCCGCGGAAGGTGCCCGGCTCCTTGCCGCGCGCCTTGTACAGCTGCGCCAGCACGGACTCCACGAAGGAGGAGGCGCCGCCGATCAGCGCCATCATCCACATCCAGAACACCGCCCCCGCGCCGCCGAGCGTGATGGCGGTGGCGACACCGGCGATGTTGCCGGTGCCGATGCGGGCGGCGGCGGAGATGGTGAACGCGCCGAAGGGGCTGACCCCGCCCTCCGTCGGCTTGTCCTTGAAGACCCGGAACATCTCCGGGATCAGCCGCAGCTGCACGGCCCTGGATCGAAAGGTGAACCACAGTCCGGCGATCGCGACGAGCGGGATCAGCAGATAGGTCCAGAAGGCGTCGTTGATGTCGACGACGAGGGAGTCGAGCGTTTCCATGCGGGGGGTGCGTCCGTCCTCGGGTGCATCGGGCAGGCCCCGACCGGACGGCTGGAACGGCACGCGTCGCGCGCCGCCCCGGAGCGCCCTCCGAGGCAAAACCCTCGGAGGTTAACCGCGGGTTTCCGCCGGTGAACAGCCGACCCGGCGGTGCGGAATGTCACACGGCGCCGAGTGGCCGACGGCCGGCCCGCGCGGATGCCCGGAGGCCGCGCGAGGGTGCCCGCACATGCCCGAGGGCGGCACTCCTTCTCGGAGTGCCGCCCTCGGTTCGCACCTGTGCGGCGTGAACCTCGATCCTCGGAGGGATCAGAAGTCCATGCCACCGCCCATGCCACCGGTCGGGTCCGGGGCGCCGGCCCCGGCCTTCTCCGGCTTGTCGGCGATGACGGCCTCGGTGGTGAGGAACAGCGCGGCGATCGACGCGGCGTTCTGCAGCGCGGAGCGCGTCACCTTGGCCGGGTCGATGATGCCCTCGCCGACCAGGTCGACGTACTCGCCGCTGGCGGCGTTCAGGCCGTGGCCCGGGGTCAGGTTGCGCACCTTCTCCACCACGACACCGCCCTCGAGACCGGCGTTGACCGCGATCTGCTTGAGCGGAGCCTCCAGCGCCAGCTTGACGGCCTGGGCACCGGTGGCCTCGTCGCCCTCCAGCTCCAGCTTCTCGAAGACGCTGGAAGCCTGGAGCAGAGCCACGCCACCACCGGCGACGATGCCCTCCTCGACGGCGGCCTTGGCGTTGCGCACCGCGTCCTCGATGCGGTGCTTGCGCTCCTTGAGCTCGACCTCGGTGGCGGCACCGGCCTTGATGACGGCCACGCCGCCGGCCAGCTTCGCGAGACGCTCCTGGAGCTTCTCGCGGTCGTAGTCCGAGTCGCTGTTCTCGATCTCGGTACGGATCTGGTTGACGCGGCCCTGGACCTGGTCGCTGTCACCGGCACCGTCGACGATGGTGGTCTCGTCCTTGGTGATGACGACCTTGCGGGCGCGGCCGAGCAGCTCGATGCCGGCGTTCTCCAGCTTGAGGCCGATCTCCTCGGAGATGACCTGGCCGCCGGTGAGGATCGCGATGTCGCCGAGCATGGCCTTGCGACGGTCGCCGAAGCCCGGAGCCTTGACGGCGACGGACTTGAAGGTGCCCCGGATCTTGTTGACGATCAGGGTCGACAGGGCCTCGCCCTCGAGGTCCTCGGCGATGATCAGCAGCGGCTTGCCGGACTGCATGACCTTCTCCAGAAGCGGCAGCAGGTCCTTGACGTTGCCGATCTTCTGGTTGGCGATCAGGATGTACGGGTCGTCGAAGACGGCCTCCATACGCTCCATGTCGGTGGCGAAGTACGCCGAGACATAGCCCTTGTCGAAGCGCATGCCCTCGGTGAGCTCCAGCTCCAGACCGAAGGTCTGGGACTCCTCGACGGTGATGACGCCTTCCTTGCCGACCTTGTCCATCGCCTCGGCGATGAGCTCGCCGATCTGCGAGTCGGCGGCGGAGATGGAGGCGGTGGAGGCGATCTGCTCCTTGGTCTCCACGTCCTTGGCCTGCTCGAGCAGAGCGGCGGAGACGGCCTCGGTGGCCTTCTCGATACCGCGCTTGAGGGCCATCGGGTTGGCGCCGGCGGCTACGTTGCGCAGGCCTTCCTTGACGAGGGCCTGGGCGAGAACGGTCGCGGTCGTCGTGCCGTCACCGGCGACGTCGTCCGTCTTCTTCGCGACCTCCTTGACCAGCTCGGCGCCGATCTTCTCGTACGGGTCCTCGAGCTCGATCTCCTTGGCGATGGAAACACCATCGTTGGTGATCGTGGGGGCGCCCCACTTCTTCTCGAGGACGACGTTCCGGCCCTTGGGGCCGAGAGTGACCTTGACGGCGTCGGCGAGCTGGTTCATCCCGCGCTCGAGGCCGCGCCGTGCCTCCTCGTCGAACGCGATGATCTTGGCCATGTGAAGTGGTCCTCCCAGACTGGGGTGGATTTCTCCGGACCGCGCCGACGCCCGCGACGGACGGTCTGCGAGCCTGACGGTTCCTTCCCGCCGGGCCTGCGGACCTCGCCGAACCGGTCCTTATCTGTCACTCTCACCTTCAGAGTGCTAACGCCAATCATTAGCACTCGCCCCCTGCGAGTGCAAGCCGCCGGCGTCATTCCGCACCCGCACCCAGGGTGCACCGCGTCCCCTCGGGGGCCGACCGCGCAGGCCGGGAGGGCATGACGAAGGCCCGCACCGGATTCGGTACGGGCCTTCGCGGACCGCCTCGCGATCCTCAGTCGTTGGCGCTTCTTGGTCGCCGCTCAGACCGCCACGCGGACCATGTCCGCCTGCGGCCCCTTCTGACCCTGCGAGATCTCGAACTCGACTCGCTGTCCTTCTTCCAGGGTGCGGTAGCCGTCCATCTGGATCGCGCTGTAGTGGACGAAGACGTCCGCACCACCGTCGACCGCGATGAAGCCGTATCCCTTCTCCGCGTTGAACCATTTGACGGTGCCCTGAGCCATCCCTAACTCCCCTATTACTGGCCCTTACACGAGACCGCGCTCCGCGGACCCGGGTCAGACCTCACCGCCGGGCGATGACCCGGAGGCTGCGCCGGAACGCGTCGACCGCCGCTGAATGTATCCGCACGGACGCCCTCTGCAACAGGCCGCCGAGAAGAGAAATATGGACTAGACCAATCGGAACTTCAGTCACATTCACGAATAACCCAGGGCAACTCAGGCCGGGCATAACGGATGAGCGCGACATTTCACTTTGCTTTTTCTCTGGACATTCTCCGGAACTTTCTCCGAGCACGGTCGGGGCTCGACCACGGACCTGCGGGGGCCCGTCGGTGTTCCGGGAAGCGAGGCAGCGAAGGGATTGGCGCGCGGGAGAAGATTCGATCCCGCCCCGAACCGAGCGGGGCGGAAGCCACTTTACCGGTAAACGGGCAGCCGGAATGACCGCTTCCACGAGCCCGAGCCACGGGAGTGCAACTGACTTCCCGGCCGACCTGGGACCGTAATGACCGGATCCGGACCGTTTACCGATCACTTCGGCGGTCCATTGCAGAACCGGTCGCGGGACCCGTCTCACCGAGATCCGCGTCCGCGGGCCCGACCCGCGGACGGCGGCCGGGGATCGGGATCGGGCCGGACGGCAACGGACGGCGTACGGGCCGGACGGCGGGGACGACGGGGGGACGACAGGGGACGGCTGCGGACGGCAACAGAAGAGCCCCGCACCGGCGGCGACCGGTGCGGGGCCGAGAAGTCCGGCGTCAGGAGGGCTCAGCCGCCCGCGACCGCCGGGATGATCGAGACGCCGGCGCCGTCCGGGGTCTGCGTCTCCAGACCCTCGGCGAACCGGACGTCGTCGTCGTTGACGTACACGTTGACGAAGCGGCGCAGCTTGCCGGTGTCGTCCAGCACGCGCGCACCGATGCCCTGGTGGTTCCGCTCCAGGTCGGCCAGCACCTCGCCCAGGTTCGCGCCCTCGGCGCTCACCTCGGACTTCCCGTCGGTGTAGGTGCGAAGGATGGTCGGGATACGGACGTTGACACTCATGCCAGGCCAGCCTCTCGGAAGGAGTCCAGATTCGGGCGGATGATCGCGGTCGCCTGCGAGGTCGGCGCCACCGCGTCAAGGGTCTTCAGGCCGTCTCCGGTGTTGAGGACGACGGTGGTCAGGGTCGGGTCCAGCGCACCGGACTCGATCAGCTTGCGGGTCACACCGACGGTCACGCCACCCGCGGTCTCCGCGAAGATCCCCTCGGTGCGGGCGAGCAGCTTGATCGCGTCGACGACCTGCTCGTCGTTCACGTCCTCGACCGCGCCGCCGGTCCGCCGGGCGATGTCCAGGACGTACGGGCCGTCGGCCGGGTTGCCGATCGCCAGCGACTTGGCGATGGTCGAGGGTCGCACCGGACGCACCACGTCGTGGCCGTTCTTGTACGCCTGCGACACCGGCGAGCAGCCCTCGGCCTGAGCGCCGAAGATCTTGTACGGCCGGTCCTCGACCAGGCCCAGCGCGATCAGCTCGCGCAGCCCCTTGTCGATCTTCGTCAACTGCGAGCCGGAGGCGATCGGTACGACCAGCTGGTCCGGCAGACGCCAGCCGAGCTGCTCGCAGATCTCGTACGCCAGCGTCTTGGAGCCCTCGGCGTAGTACGGCCGCAGGTTGACGTTGACGAAGCCCCAGTTCTCGCCGATCGGGTCGCCGATCAGCTCGCTGCAGAAGCGGTTGACGTCGTCGTAGTTGCCCTCGATGCCGACCAGCTCGCCGCCGTAGACCGCGGCCATGACGACCTTGCCCTGCTCCAGGTCGTGCGGGATGAAGACGCAGGAGCGCAGCCCCGCGCGGGCCGCGGCGGCGCCGACGGCCCCGGCGAGATTGCCGGTGGAGGAGCAGGAGAGCGTGGTGAAGCCGAAGGCGCGGGCGGCCTGGACGGCGATGGCGACCACACGGTCCTTGAAGGAGTGCGTCGGGTTCCCGGAGTCGTCCTTGATGTGCAGTTCGCCGGTGACGCCCAGCTCACGGGCGAGGTTCTCGGCCCTGACGAGCTTGGTGAAGCCGGGGTTCAGACTCGGGGTGTCGGCGACTCCGGCGGGCACCGGCAGCAGCTCCGCGTACCGCCAGATGTTGTTCGGACCGGCCTCGATACGCTTGCGCAGACCCTCGGGGTCGCCGTCGGGCAGTTCGTAGGCGATCTCCAGCGGGCCGAAGCAGGCCGTACAGGCGAAGTGCGGGCCGAGCGGGATGCGTTCGCCGCACTCACGACAGGAGAGTGCCGCGGCCGGGCCCAGGTCGACCCGGGAATCGGTGGTGCCGGAGGGATCTGCGGAAGTGCTCGCAGTGTGCACAGCCATGGAGGCGAGGCCCTTTCTCCTCATCTTCCCCGGTCACGTATTTCGCCCGGGACGGAATTGGCACCTGCCCCGCACCGGCTTCGCTTTCCGCTCCACGGAACGTGGAGGAGAACGTCGCAGTCAACTGGTAGTGCGGGAGGGTTGCCGGGGCTTCAACGGGCCGTGTCCCTCTGCCCCTCTGGATGAGCGCTATGGCGTCCACCGGACGCGTTTGTCGGCGCCGGACCCCGGGATGCCGTGGCCCTGAGCGCTGTTCAAGACTGTATCCGACAGGCATCAGCGTGAAGACACCCGTCCGCGACCCGAGACGGAGACAGACGGAGACAAGGGGCTTGCAGGTGCTGGAAGAGGTCGAGAGCTGGCTTCGGCGCCGTTCGTGGCACGCGGACCGGTGGCCGCCGGACAGGCTGCTGGCCGCCAAGCGGGCGGCGGGCGCGGCCGGCAGCGTCAGTGTCGTCCTGCCCGCGCTGAACGAGGAGGCCACCGTCGGCCGGATCGTCGAGGCGATCCGGCGCGAGCTGATGACGGAGGCGCTGCCGCTGGTGGACGAGCTGGTCGTCATCGACTCGGGGTCCACCGACCGCACCTCGGAGGTGGCGCTGGAGGCGGGCGCCAAGGTGACGCACCGCGACGAGATACTCCCCCGGCTCCCGGTCGTGCCCGGCAAGGGCGAGGTGCTGTGGCGCTCGCTGCTGGTCACCGACGGCGAGCTGGTCTGCTTCGTGGACGCGGATCTGCGGGAGTTCGACACCCGCTTCGTGACGGGCATCCTCGGCCCGCTGCTGACCGAACCCTCGGTGCAGCTGGTCAAGGCGATGTACGACCGTCCGCTGGGCGAGCAGCCGGCCGGCGGCGGACGGGTCACCGAGCTGGTCGCCAGACCGCTGCTGAACCTGCACTGGCCGAGGCTGGCCGGCTTCGTCCAGCCGCTCGGCGGTGAGTACGCGGCCCGCCGCTCGCTGCTGGAGCAGCTGCCCTTCCCGGTCGGCTACGGCGTCGAACTCGGCCTGCTCGTCGACGCGTTGGAGACCGCGGGCCTGGACGCGCTCGCGCAGGTGGACGTAGGGGTGCGGCACCACCGGCACCAGGACGGCCAGGCGCTCGGCCGGATGGCGGCGGCGATCTACCGCACCGCCCACACCCGGCTCTCGGCCGGCCAGGGCCCGGGCGGCGCGGAGGGCCGCTTCGCCGCCGCGGCACTGACGCAGTACGAGCGGGTGGGGGGCGAGTTCGTACCGCGCACCCACGAGGTGGACGTGCTGGAGCGACCGCCGGTCCGTGAGCTGCCGGAGTACCCGGGCCACCGCACCCGACGCCCGGCCGCCTGAGCCGGGCCGCCCCCTGAGCCGCGGCAGCGGCGGGCGCAGGACGGGTGGGCGTGGGACGGGCAGGCGCGGGACGGGCGGGCCCGCCGCGGGACGGGCGGGCGCGCCGCGGGACGATCGGCGGGGCGGCCGCGACGGGAGGGGCGGGTACCGGCCGCGGGGTGCCGGGTACGAGCCTCTGCGGCGCGGCGGCGTTTGAGCAGGCAGCGGGGCGGATACGCCTAGCCGCATGTCGCAGGTACTCGTCGCCTCCAACCGCGGCCCGGTCTCCTACGCCCTCGACCGGGACGGCACCCTGACCGCGAAACGCGGCGGTGGCGGTCTCGTCTCCGGCCTCTCCTCGATCGGCGGACGGGCGCTGTGGGTGTGCGCCGCGCTGGATGAGGGCGACCGCGAGGCGGTGCGGCGCGAGCCCGCCCGACTGGCGGCCGAGGACACCGGAGGACAGCCGGTGCGGATGCTGGACATTCCGCGGGAGGTCTTCGCCGACGCGTACAACGGCATCGCCAACTCGGTGCTGTGGTTCGTCCACCACATGCTCTACCGGACGCCCTTCGAGCCGGTCTTCGACGCCGAGTTCGAGAGCAGCTGGCGGCACTACGAGCAGTACAACGCCGCCTTCGCGGACGCGCTCGCCGAGGAGGCCGCCGAGGGCGCGACCGTACTCGTGCAGGACTACCACCTGACGCTGGTGCCCGGCCTGCTCCGCGAGCGCCGCCCCGACCTGCGGATCGGCCACTTCTCGCACACCCCCTGGGCACCGCCGGACTACTACCGGCTGCTTCCCGACGACACGGCCGCGGCAGTGCTGGAAGGAGTGCTCGGCGCGGACCGCGCGGCGTTCCTCACACAGCGCTGGGCACGGACGTTCGCCGACTGCTGCGTCGAGGTGCTGGGCGCGAAGGTGCGTACGGGTGCGGAGGGCGAGTTGCTGGTCGAGCACGCCGGACGCAGCACCCGGATCGGTGTGCACGGTCTCGGCGCGGACGCCGACTTCCTGCTCGAACGTTCCCGCCGCCCGGACGTGGACGAGCGGGCCGAGGCGCTGCGCGAGCAGATCGGCGGCGAGGGACGACGGACGATCGTGCGGGTGGACCGCACCGAGCTGTCCAAGAACATCGTCCGCGGGCTGCACGCCTTCGGGCGGCTCCTCGACGACTTCCCGCAGTGGCGCGAGCGCGTGGTCCATCTGGCCTTCGCCTATCCCTCGCGCCAGGATCTGGAGGTCTACCGGGCCTACACCGACGAGGTGGCCGAAGTCGCGCAGGAGGTCAACGACCGCCACGGCACCGCGGGTTGGACGCCGGTGGTGCTCCATGTGCAGGACGACTTCGCACGATCGCTGGCCGCCTACCGGCTGGCCGACGTCGCGCTGGTGAACCCGATCAGGGACGGGATGAACCTGGTCGCCAAGGAGGTCCCGGTGGTCTCCGACGAAGGCGTCGCGCTGGTGCTCTCCCGGGAGGCGGGCGCGTACGCGGAGCTGGGCGCGGACGCCCTGGTGGTCAACCCGTACGACATCGGCGGCACCGCCCGCGCGCTGAACGAGGCCCTGAGCATGCCGGACGCCGAACGGACCGCGCGCACGGCCCGGTTGGCAGCCGCAGCGACCGCGCTGCCACCACAGCGGTGGTTCCTCGACCAGCTGGAGGCGCTCGAGGGCCGCCCCTCCGACTGACGGGGACGGGGACGGGGACGGGGGCGGCGACGGCTCGCCGGTACGGGGCGACAGCACCGGTGAGCCGACCGGGGCCGGCCAAGTGCCGCGCATCGTGGCGGGGTTCGGCAAGTACCGCACGCCGTGCGGGAGTTGCCGAACTCCGGCGGGCCGCAGGCCGGTTCGGCGCCGGCAGCGGCCCGCGCGGTCTCGTCCACCGCGGCCCGCGCGGTCTCGTCCGCGGAGGTCAGTCGTGTGCGGCGAGGTGATCGGCGACCGCGACCAGGAGGGCGGCGACGCCCGCCGGCCCGTCGACGGTCAGATCGGCGCACTCGATCAGCGGGGCCACGATCTCGTGGGGGTCGCCGCTGCACACCAGCAGCCCCGGCAGACCTCCGGAACGCAGACTCAACACCGCCTCGTAGGCGGGGAGATCACCGAGGTCGTCACCGCCGTAGAGAACCGCGCCGGTGTCGACGGGCGGGCCCGTCTCGGCGAGGAATCCGCGCAGGGCGGCGCCCTTGTCCATCCCGGCCGGGCGCACCTCCAGGACGAACCGGCCCGGTTCCAGGTGGAGTTCGTGGCGTGCGGCGAGATCGGCCAGCGGTTCGCGGAGCCGGTCGAAGGTGCCGGCGGGGTCCTGTGTGCGACGGGTGTGGACGGCGACCGCGTATCCCTTGTCCTCGGTCGCGGTGCCCTCGGGGACGGCCAACCGCCGTAGCAGGTCCGGGAGTTCGCCACGCACCGCGTCGATGCCCGGATGGGGCGGCGGGAGGCGCAGCTCGCCGGTGGCCGCGTCCCAGCGTTCCGCCCCGTACGCGCCGAGGACGGTCAGCCGTTCCAGGCCCGGGGTCGTCGCGAAACTGCCGTACTCCACCGCCGTGCGGGCCGGTCGTCCGGTGATGACGGCGACGGCGCGCATCCGGGGGGCGAGCCGCGCGAGCGCGTCGAGCACCTCGGGGTGGACGCGGGCGTCGGCGGGGTCGGGGACGATCGGCGAGAGCGTGCCGTCGAAGTCGAACGCGAGGACCGAGTCCGCGGGATGGGCCAGCAGTGCGTCCAGCGCGGTGCGGCCGGCAGCGGTCACGGGGATCGGAAGAGGGCCCATGGAGGCACGATACGTCCGTCCCGCCGCCGCGCGCAGGAGTGCCTCGGAAGCCGGGACTCCGCGGTCCGAGGCGCACGGGCCGAGGAACATGGGGCGGAGCACAGGTGCAACCGCCTCGGGGCCCGTGGCGGCCGGTAGCGCCGTACGGCTGTGGCGGGAGTGGTCAGCGACGCGCGCGGTGGGCCTCGCGCACGCGGCGCAACCGGTTGACGGTGACGGGGTCGTGGCGGGCTGCGGCCGGGTCGTCGAGCAGCGCGTTCAGCAGCTGGTAGTAGCGGGTCGGCGAGAGGCCGAGCTGCTCGCGGACGGCGCGCTCCTTGGCGCCCGGCCCGGGCCAGCCCCTGCGTTCCAGCGCGAGAACGGCACGGTCGCGGGCGTCGAGCCCCCCGTCGCCCGCCGGGCCCTCGCCCGCGGAGCCCTCGCCCGCGGAGCCCTCGCCCGCGGAGCCCTCGCCCGCCGGTACCGCGTACGCCGCCCGGTCCGCACGATCCGCGCCGCCCTCGGCGCCCTCGCTGCCGCCCTCGACGGCTGCCGCGTCGCGCTCGGTGCCTCCCTCGGCGGCGCCGGAGGGAGCCAGGGACGGTGCGCGGGTGGCGGCGGACGGGTCCGCGGGATCGGCTGGCTGGGTCACGCGCCCAGGCTACTCACTGGCCTCGCGGGCGGCGGCCTCGCGCTCCTCGGCCCCGCGTTGGAGGCCGCCGAGCACCGTGGCCGGGTCGCCGTCCTCGGCGACCGCGGCGCCCACCTGCTTGCGGATCTCCTGGCTGACGTCGGGCCAGGACACCTTGTTCAGCGGATAGAACTCGGCCTCGCCCAACGCCTGCAGGAACGGCCGCAGTTCCTTGTTCCTGCTGTCGTCCATCATCTTGTCGGAGGCGCTCATGGTGACCGGGATCAGCCCGTAGCGGTCCATGAACTCGTAGTGCTGCTCGTCCTGGAAGAGGAAGTCGAGGAAGGCGCCGATCTCCTTGCGGTGGCCGTTCTCCTTGAAACCCATGATCCAGTCGGCGACGCCCATGGTGGAGCCGGCCGGTTCCGACTTGCCGGGCAGCGGCGCGGTGCCGTAGTCGATCTTCGCCTTCTTCGCGGGTTCGACGAGCGTGGGGTGGCCGTTGAGCATCCCCACCTCGCCCTTGCCGAACGCCTCGAAGATGTCCTTGCGGTCGAGGTCGGCGGGGGCGCCCGGGCCGGTGAGGCCCTTGCCTACGAGTTCGTCGCGGAGCCAGATGAAGGTGTCGACGTTCTCCGGGGCGTCCAGGGTGTACGTGCCGACCTGGTCGGTGATGCCGCCGCCCCCGCCGAGCATCCACATCATCGACTCGCCCTGCGCCTCCTCCCGGCCCAGCGGCAGCCCGTACGGGTGCTTGACCCCGGCGGCGTCGAGAGCCTGCGCGGCCTTCTGGAGCTGCTTCCAGGTCTGCGGCGGCTTCTCGGGGTCGAGCCCGGCGTCGGCGAACAGCTTCTTGTTGTAGAAGAGCACCCGGGTGCTGGAGGCGAACGGCAGCCCGTACTGGGTGCGGCCGACCTCTCCGGCCCGGGCCAGCGCGGGTACGAGGTTGGCGTGCGTGGGTATGGAGAGCAGCTCGGACACGCTGTAGAGGCGTCCCTCGGCGGCGTAGTCCGCGTAGCCGCCCACCTGGGCGATGTCGGGCGCCTCGCCCGCCTTGACCATGTCGGCGACTTCGCCCTCGACGTCGTTCCAGCTCAGCACGGTGACTTCGACGCGAATCCCGTCGTTCTCCTTCTCGAACCGCTCCACGGCCTCGTCCCAGTAGTGCTGGGAGCTGCTCGGCTTTCCGGGGTCGCCGTAGTCGGCCGCGACCACCTTGAGGGTGACGTCACCGCTCCCGGGGCCGGTGCCGCAGCCCGAGGCTCCCAGACCCATGACGCCCACCAGGCCGAAGGCCGCCCAACCAGTGAACCGACGACGCTGCACCGCGAACCGCTCCTTCGCACTACCTGCGTGCGCAACGTGCCCGGGGCTCGCCGCAGCACCGACTTTCGATCGAGGCCGGCTGGGCGTCGAACGCGTCGACCGGCCACTCCTGGTACGGGCGTGCGAGCCGGCGCGTACACCTGTTCTTCACATACCCGTACGGTGCACGAGTCTCCCGTCCGCTCCGCCTCAGGTCCAGACCACGACCGCGATCAGTTCCGGACGGACCGAATCCGGCCTGCTCAGCGGCGCGTTGACGCGCTTCCGGATCGGCCCGCACATCTCCGGAACCACCCCGTCCGCCACCCGTGACCGCCGTCCCGCCGTCCGCCGTCCCGCCGTCCGCCGACGGAGAGCCGAGAGCCGGTCGCCCGACAGTCGGTCGTGTGTCCGCGCCGCGGGGTCGGTCCGCGGGGTCGGTCCGCGCGCTCGTCAGGCGAGCCCGCGGTACCGGCCCTGGAAGTACGTCAGCGGACCGCCCTGGCCGCCGGGCAGCACCGTGTTCAGCACCCGGGCGACGAGCAGCGTGTGGTCGCCGGCCGCGACCCGCTGCTCGGTGCGGCACTCCAGCTGTGCGAGCGCGCCGTCGAGCAGCGGCGCACCGGAGAACTCGCCGCGCACGTGCGGGGTTTCCTGGAACATGAGCCGGTCGCTGAGCCGGCCCTTCATCGCGAACCGGCCGGCGGTCTGCCGCTGCCCCTCGGTCAACAGCGAGGCGGCCCAGAGCGGTTGGCGCTCCAGCAGCTCGTCCATCCGGGACTCGGTGCGCACGCTGAGCAGCACCAGAGGAGGCTCCAGCGACACCGAGACGAAGGCGGTCGCGGTCATCCCGACATCGGAACCGCGCGGACCGTCCTCCTCGTCGTGGCCGGTGACCAGCACCACCCCGGACGCGAGCCGCGACATCGCGGCACGGAAGTGTTCTGTGCTCACCCCCTCAGGATGGGGGGTGTCCGCCTCGGAGGGGTGGTGGGCCGGCTGCTCGGTCGTCGGATACACCCCAGAACCGTAGATCGCCGCCGCGACCTGGCGCATCGGTCCTTCGACGGAAGCGGGTCCTAGGACCGCACGCCCGGGCCGCATCGGAGCGCTGGATGGTCAATCCCCGTACCCGCTTCGTGACTTGAGTCACAGAACGCATTAATTGTTGACCCTGTGTACCGAGTGAACAGCTCGCTGTGATTCAGTGGCGGAGACACCCGGAAGAGTGACTTCTGGCGGTTGAGCGGTAAACAGGGGAGGCGATGGACACCGACTCGGAGCCCTACGTTCACCTCGCGACACTGCGCCAACTGCACCAGTCGGTTGCGCAGCTCAACAGCGCGCGCAGCCTCGCCGACACTCTCCAGGCCGTCGCGGACGGCGTCGTCTCCGGCCTCGGTTTCGAGCTCGCCGCCGTCAACCTGGTGCGTCAGGACGGCGATCTGGTGGTCGCCGCCATCAGCGGCAGCCAGGCGGCGGAGGCGATGATGGCCGGCCGCGTCGGCTCCCGCGCGTCCTGGGAGCGCAGGCTGAGCATGGGCGAGGTCTGGGGCGAGCTGCGCTTCATCCCGTACACCGACGGCTGGGTGCTCGACGAGGACGACGTGCCGCAGTGGCACCACACCGCGCCGGCACCGCAGTTCGCCGGCGAGTGGCACCCGATGGACCGGCTCTTCGCGCCGATGTACTCCCCCGACGGCGAGCTGATCGGGGTGATATCCGTCGACAAGCCGGTGGACGGGCGCCGCCCGGGCCCCTGGGGCTGCGACGCCCTGCAGATGTACGCCTTCCAGTCCGCCGTGGCGATCAACAACTCGCGGCTGCGCTCCAACATGCAGCGCGCCCTGGTCCGGCTGGAGCGGGAGCAGCAGGCGCTGCGCGCCAGCGAGGAGAGCTTCCGCCAGGCGTTCGAGTACGCGCCGAGCGGTATGGCGATAGCCGAGATGGGCGGCGACGAGCGGGGCCGGCTGATCAAGACGAACGACGCGCTCTGCCGGCTGCTCGGCAGGCCCGCCTCGATGATGCGGCGCTACAGCTTCTCCGACCTCGTGCACCCCGAGGACGTCGGCACCCTGCTGCGCACCTCCGCCGAGGGCGGTCGCGCCGAGCTGCGGCTCAACCGGCGGGACGGCTCCTACATATGGGTCTCGCTGCGCAACTCCGTGGTCGCCGACACCGCGGACGGCCCCCGCTTCCTCCTCACCCACGTCGAGGACATCGAGGAGCGCAAGCGCCACGAGCTCCAACTCGCCCACCGCGCCAGCCACGACTCGCTGACCGGACTGCCGAACAGCGCCGAGCTGCGCGCCCGGCTCTCCGCCCGGCTGTGCGAGCGCCCGCTGCCGGCCGGCACCTCCGTACAGGACTTCTTCGACGCGCAGGCCGAGACGTACGCCTTCGCCGCCGAGGCGTTCGACCAGCCGCAGGCCGCGCTGGGCGCCTTCGACAACCACCACGAGCATCTGACCGCCCCGGAGAGCGACGACCCCTCCGAGAAGGGGCTCGCGGTGCTCTTCTGCGATCTGGACGGCTTCAAGTCGATCAACGACCGCTTCGGCCACCACTGCGGCGACGCCGTACTGATCGAGGTGGCGCGGCGGCTGGCGGGCCAGGTGCGGGACAACGACACCGTCGCCCGGCTCGGCGGCGACGAGTTCGTCGTGCTCGCCGACGGGCTCGGCGCCCCGGACGCGGCCGATCTCGCGCTGCGGCTGCGCAACGCGATCATTCCGCCGATACGGGTCGAAGGGCGCTCGGTGCGCGTAGGGGCAAGTTTCGGGATCGGATGGGCGGCCTGCGGCATGTCGGCCGAAGACGTACTGCAATCCGCTGACCAGCGCATGTACGTCGAAAAGCGGTCACGTTCCAAGGCCCATCGGCGCGCCGGCTGAGTCCCGCGGAGCGGTCACCGGCATCGAGCGTTCGTCCGAAAGCGGTAGGCTGCGGCGCGTCAGCCGAATGCCGGATGCCGTATGAGGAGAGCAGGCGATGACCGCCGGAAACAACGGTACGAACCCGCCGGAGGGCGACGACCCGTTCGGCTATCTGTACCGGTCCGAGAACGGTGCGCCCTCCGCCCAGGGACAGCAGGCGAACAGCCCGCGCAGGTCGTACAACGAGGTCAGAGCGGTCGGTGACCGCCGCTACGGGCAGCAGCAGCGTCCGCAGCCGGACCAGTCCCCGAACCCGTACTACGCAGCTCCCGAAACGCAGCCCGGCGGTGGCCAGGGCGGTCAGGGCGGCCCCGGTGGCCCCGGTCGCCGTGCGGCCGGTCGTGCGAACCAGGAGCCGGCCCGTCGCAACGGCCTGCTGATCGGCGCCCTCGCGGTCGTCGGCGCCGTGATCCTCGGCGTCGGTGCCGCCTTCGCCTTCAGCGACGGCGACGACGACAAGGCCGGAGCCGACCCGGGTGCCTCGGAGTCCGCCGACGCGGGCAAGGGCGAGGACGAGGGTCCCGACCCGGACGACGCCCCGCCGGAGGAGGACGAGGAGCGTCCGCTCCCCCAGGAGAACGGCTCCAGCCTCCGCCTGGAGAACGGCCCCGTGGTCGCCAGCGACGTGGAGGGCTCGCGCGCCAAGGACGGCTCGTACATCCACGGTTTCAAGGAGGGCTCGGCCGCCCTGTGGCAGCCGGAGGTCGAGGAGGACGGGGAGTACACCGTCTTCGTCGGCTACACCGTGCCGGGCAAGGACATGAGCCTCCAGGTCTCGGCCAACGACGCCTCCCCCTACTCGGCGCGCTTCAGCAACTACGCCGGTGCCGAGGAGGGCGACTGGGCCAAGGGCTGGACCCAGACGTACGCCTGGGTGGAGCTCAAGAAGGGCACCAACGACATCCGGATCGCCTGCGGCGACAAGGCCGAGCAGTGCGGCGTCGCGATGGACCGCATCTGGCTGGAGAAGGGCCACGTGAAGAAGTAGCCGCCCCGGGCCCGTACTGCGAGCCGAGCCGCGTGCCCCGAGGGGTGCGCGGCTCGTTCGCGTCACCGGCAGCCGGAGCCGCAGACGCCACTGCCGTACGACGCCACCGCGGCCGGCCGGCGCTGCTGCCGTACGACGCCGCAGCCGGCCGGTGAACCCCGGCTGGGCGCCCCGCCGGTTCGGCGCCTCGTCCGGCCGAGGCGCCGGGCTCCTCCGCGGCTCGTCGGTCGCCGGCTCAGCCGGTGGGGTCGACCACCCACTCGCCCTTGCGTAGCACGCCGCGCAGGGTGAACTCCGCGTCCAGCACCACGAGATCGGCGTCCTTGCCCGCGGTGAGCGAGCCGACCCGGTCGTCCAGACCGAGCAGCCTGGCCGGGTTGGCCGACAGCGCACGCACCGCGTCCTCGATCGGCAGTGCGTCGACCGTCACCGCGCGCCGCAGCGCGACGTCCAGGGTCAGCGTGGAGCCCGCGATGGAGCCGTCCGGCACCCGGGCGACTCCGTCCACGACGGTGACGTCCATGGCCCCGAGCCGGTAGGTGCCGTCGCCGAAACCGGCCGCGTCCATCGCGTCCGTGACGAAGGCGACCCGGTCCGCGCCGGCGGAGCGGAACGCCAACTCGGTGACGGACGGGTGGAGATGCACACCGTCGTTGATCAGCTCGACCGTGACGCGCTCGTCCTCCAGCAGCGCCGCGATGGGGCCGGGCTCGCGGTGGTGCAGCGGCGGCATCGCGTTGAAGAGGTGGGTGGCGACGGTGGCACCGGCCTCGATCGCCTCGCGGGTCTGCTCGTAGGTCGCGTCGGTGTGGCCGATCGCGGCGATCACTCCGTGCTCGGCCAGCAGCCGTACGGAGTCCAGCCCGCCCGGGAGTTCGGCCGCGAGCGTCATCATCCGGGCCGTGCCGCGCGCCGCTTCCAGCAGCTTGCGCACCTCGGCCGGGTCGGGGTGGCGCAGCAGCTCCTCGGCGTGGGCGCCCTTGCGACACGGCGAGATGAACGGCCCCTCGAAGTGGACGCCTGCCAGATCGCCCTGCTCGACCAGCTCGGAGAGCAGCGCCGACTGGCGGGCCAGCACGTCCAGATCGCCGGTGACGGTCGAGGCGACGGTCGTCGTCGTCCCGTGCAGCCGGTGGGTGCGCACGCCGGTCAGCACGCTCTCGGCGTCGCCGGAGGTGAACGAGCCGCCGCCACCGCCGTGGTTGTGCAGATCGACGAAGCCCGGCACGACCCAGTGGCCGGTCAGGTCGACCGCACCGGGCGCGGGGGCTCCCGAGCCGGAGCCGACATAGGCGATGCGTCCGCCCGCGGCCGCCAACTCGCCGTCCTCCAGCACCCCTTCGGGGGTGACGAGACGAGCGCCGGTCAACAACGTGCGGCCCGACTCGGTCATCGGCTCGCCACCTCCACGGAGAGTAGGTCCCAGGCGAGGAGTCCCGCGCCCAGGCAGCCGGCCGCGTCGCCCAGTGCGGCCGGCACGATCGGGGGAAGCTGCTGGAAGGTCACCCGTGATTCGACGGCCGCGCGCAGCGGGGCGAACAGCGTCTCGCCCGCCTCGGCCAGTCCGCCGCCCACGACGACGGTGCGCGGGTCGAGCAGCGTCAGCGCGCTCACCAGGCCGGTGGCCAGCGCGTCCACCGCCTCCGCCCACACCTTCTCGGCGCGGGGGTCGCCCGCGGCCACCGCCCGCGCGGCGTGCTCGGCGGTGGCCTGCGCCTCGCCGCTCGCCGCGGCCCAGGCGCGGCCGACCGCGGCGGCGGAGGCGATCGCCTCCAGGCAGCCGTGCTGGCCGCAGCCGCAGCGCGGCCCGCCGGGGCGCACCACCACATGCCCGATCTCGCCGGCGCCGCCGTGCGCGCCCGGCTCTACCCGGCCGTCGATGCCGATGGCGCCCGAGATGCCGGTGCCCAGCGCGACGAAGAGGAAGCGGTCCACGCCCTCGCCCGCGCCGAGCCGTCCCTCGGCGAGCCCTCCGGTGCGCACGTCGTGTCCCAACGCGACGGGCACGCCCAGCCGTTCGGCGAGCAGCGCACGGATCGGCAGATCGCGCCAGCCCAGGTTGGCGGCGTAGCGCACCACGCCCGCGGCCTCGTCGAGGATCCCCGGTACGGCGACGCCGGCGGCGGCCGGGCTCTCGCCGTACCGCTCGACGCCGGTGCGGCGGAGCGCGTCCGCGAAGTCGAGGACTGCCGCGGCGATCGTCTCGGGCCCCTGTTCGCGCGGGGTCGGGCGGCGGTCCTGGAACAGCAGGTCACCGTCGGCGCGCATCAGCGCGGCCTTCATCCCGGTGCCGCCCACGTCCAGGGCGATGACGTATCTCACCGGGGTAGTCTCACCCAGACCCACAGGTCTAGTCCACTATGCGATTCCCGGCGAAACCGGCGCCGGCCCGACGTGCGGGGGCCGGTCCGGTCGCGCCCGGCGCTAGCCCCAGTCGCGACCGGACCGGCCGCGCTTGATGTCGGCGCGGTGCTTCTTGTTCCGCAGGCGGCGCTCCACGAGCCCGCGCGGGGTCTTGCGCGCCCGGCGCTGCGGCGGCGGAGGCGCCGTGGCCTCCGCGAGCAGCGCGGCCATCCGTACGCACGCCGCCTCCCGGTTGCGCCACTGCGAACGGTGCTCTCCGGACCTCACCGCGAGCACGCCGTCGGTCAGCCGGCCGGACAGCCGCTCCAGCGCACGTTCCTTCCACACCTGCGGCAGCGCCTCGGTGCCCGCGAGGTCGAAGAGCACCTCGGCGCGGCTGTCCGAGGTGTTGACGTGCTGGCCGCCCGGTCCGGAGGACCTGCTGAAACGCCAGGAGAGCTCGGACTCGGGAAGCGCGACGGAGCCACGGATGAAGTAGGGACCGGACATGTGTCCATGATTGCGCCCGCCACGCGGCCGCGCATCCCCTTAACCGAGAGCGGACTCCGGCCAAGTGTCCGGGTTTTTCGCCGACTTCTTGGGCGTGGGCAGGAACCAGCGCATACGGCACAGGCGTTGGACTCAGTGAATGTACCGTCGTCGGCAGCACGGACGCCGATGCACGGATCGACAAGAGAGGGACTTTTCCCATGGCTGTGAGCCTGTCCAAGGGCGGCAACGTATCGCTCACCAAGGAGGCCCCGGGCCTCACCGCGGTCACCGTCGGCCTGGGCTGGGACGTCCGGACGACGACCGGCACTGACTTCGACCTCGACGCCAGCGCCATCGCTGTCAACGCGGCCGGCAAGGTCTTCTCCGACCAGCACTTCATCTTCTTCAACAACAAGGTCTCGCCGGAGCAGGCGATCACCCACACCGGTGACAACGTCACGGGCGAGGGCGACGGCGACGACGAGCAGATCAAGATCGACCTCTCGCTGCTGCCGGCCGAGGTCGACAAGATCGTCTTCCCGGTCTCCATCTACGAGGCCGAGTCCCGCAGCCAGAACTTCGGCCAGGTGCGCAACGCCTACATCCGCGTGCTCAACCAGGCCGGCGAGGCGGAGATCGCCCGTTACGACCTGAGCGAGGACGCCGCCACCGAGACCGCCATGGTCTTCGGCGAGATGTACCGCAACGGCGCCGAGTGGAAGTTCCGCGCCATCGGCCAGGGCTACGCCTCCGGCCTCGTGGGCATCGCCCAGGACTTCGGCGTCAACGTCTGAGTCACGCCTCGCGCCGGCGCACGGCGCTGAAGAGGGGGTTCCGGCTGCGGTCGGAGCCCCCTCTTCTCCTTGTCCGCCCCTACGTGCCGGCGGCGGCACGGGCAGTCCGGTCGCGCCGGACCGGGCACGGCGAGCGGCGGGCCGCACCTGGGTTCGCGGGCCGAGCACCCCGGGCAGGGCCGGATCGCCGCCGCCGGGTGCGTACGATCGCCCGGTGATCGACCTCGGCTACTCCCTCTCCCGCCGCTACCCGGACCCGCCGCAGACCGACTACCGGCAGGCGGACACACGGATGCTGCGGTACGACCTCTTCTGCGGCGACGTCTATCTGGCCGACGTCTCCACCGACCGCGAACTGTCCACCTCCCGTGGCTGGGTGCCCGTGCTGGACTTCGCCTGGGCGCTGTGCGACGTCGTCGAGCAGCTCGACCGCGACCCGCTCGGCAGCAGAGCCGCCGGCGTGCAGACCGCGGAGCTGGATCTCACCGAGTCCGCCGAACGCCTCCACTTCCGGCGGCGGTTCGGCTGGGTGGAGGTCGGCGCGGACTGGCAGCCGCGCGAGGAGCCGCCGCTGAACCTGAACCACACCGCGCTGCGGCGCGAGGCCAGGGACTTTCTGCACGATCTGGTCGCCGACCTGACCGATCTGCACGAGGGCCTGGGCGACAACCCCGCGATCTGGGACCTGCTCGGACGCTTCCCGAGGGTCTGACCCCTCCCGCCGTCGGCCCGTGCCGGGCTACCGAGGTGCCACGACCAGCCCGAGTCGGGCGGCCAGGGCGGGCGCGAGGTCCAGCAGTTGGCCGGGGGTGACGACCGCGCCCGCCAGGCGGTCGAAACCGTCGGAGATCTCCAGCCGGGCCGCTCCCCGGAAGTCGACGTCTCTCAGCGTCGCCTGCGCGAGGTTGGCCTGCCGGAGCTCGCAGTCGTGGAAGCTCACCCGCTGGAGCTCCGCGCCCGCGAGGTCGGGCTCGACGAGCACGCACCCCTCGAAGGAGACGTCCCGCAGCTTGGCCTGGCGCAGGTTGAGGTAGTCGAACTTGCCGCCCACCACCCGCACCCGCTCCAGCACCGCTCCGTGCAGCTGCACTCCGCCGAGCCGCGCCTCGAGGAGCTCGACGTCCCGCAGCTGCGCCCCCGCGAGCTGAACGCCGACTCCGCGCACTCTCTCCCACACACCGGAGAGAAACCGGGCGTTCTTCAACAGGGCTTCGTCCAGGCTCACTTCGCGCAGCGCGCACTCCAGGAACCGGGCTCCTCGCCCGTCCTCCCCCGCAAGGTCGACGCCGGAGAACTCCAGGGCGTCGTAGTCGCCCTCCGGCTCCAGGCCGCTTCCGGAGAACTCCTCCAGCGCGGGCAGCACGGCGTCGGGAGAGAACGGCGGCTTGCAGATCTTCGCGGTCATTCCGACATGGTGCACCCCGCCACTGACAGCCGGTCCCGGGTCGCGCCCCGGGGGTCGACGGCTGCGCGATCGGGCGGTGAACACCCGCACCCGCACCTTGACTTGAACTTCACTTCAACTTGCAGGCTGGGGCCCGGATCGGAGCCACCGGCCCCGCCCCACGACCGCAGGACTCACCGCACCGCGCCACAAGGAGCCCGAGATGAGCCACGCCCGCCCCGCCGACCGAACCGCCCCCACTCACCCCGACGACCGGGCCGACCAACCCCGCACCGGCGGTACGACCCCCTCCCGGACGACGATGCGCGCCGTACGACTGCACGAGTTCGGCCCTCCGGAGAACCTGAGCGTCGAGCGGGTGCCCGCCCCGGTGCCGGCCGCGGGACAGGTACGGATCGCGGTCACCGTCGCCGGTGTGCACCTGGTCGACACCGCCCTGCGCGAGGGGCTTCGCCTCGGCCCCGCTCCGAAGCCCACGGCGCTCCCCGCGATCCCGGGGCGGGAGGTGGCCGGCACGGTGGAGTCGGTCGGCGACGGGGTCGATCCCTCCTGGCTGGGCCGACGCGTCGCCGCTCATCTGGGCATGGTGCCCGGGGGCGGCTACGCAGAGCTCGCGGTCACCGGCGCGGAGCGGCTGCACGCGCTCCCCGACCACGTCCAGGAGGAGCACGCCCTGGCGATGGTCGGCACCGGGCGCACGGCGATGGGCATCGCCCAGTTCACGGAGCTCGGCCCCGCCGACACCGTGATCGTGCTGGCGGCGGCGGGCGGGATCGGCTCGCTGCTGGTGCAGTACGCGAAGAGCCGGGGCGCGTACGTCGTCGGGGCCGCGGGCGGGCCGGCGAAGGTCGAGGCCGTACGCGGTCTGGGCGCGGACCTCGCCGTGGACTACACCGAGCCGCGCTGGGAGGAGCGGATCACCGGGCAGCTGGGCAGCAGGCCGGCCACCCATCTGCTGGAGGGGGTGGGCGGCACCCTCGCCCGTACGGCCGTGGAACTGCTGGACGTCGGCGGCAGCCACCTCGGCTACGGCTACGCCTCGACCGGATTCGACCCGATCGGCGGGGTCAGCCTCTCCGAGGCGGAGGCGGCGGACCGCGGGATCACCTCCCAGTCCGTGCTCGGGGAGCCGATGTTCGCGCGGATCGGGGGCATCGAGAACCTGCGGGTGCTGGAGGACCGGGCGATGCGGCTACTGGCCGACGGCACGTTCGCCCCGCTGATTCATCACTTCCCGCTCGCCGGGGCGGCCCGGGCGCATCGGGCGCTCCAGTCCCGCGGCACCCTGGGCAAGGTGGTGCTGGCGACCCGCTGAGCCCCGGCCGCCGGCCGGCGCCCGCGCGCCGGCTCCCCCTGTCGGCCGGCTTTTCCCGGGGCCCCGGCTCCACCCGTCAGGGTCCGCGCGGGGGCGCCTACCGCGCGGCGGGCCTAGCGTGCTCGGCATGAGCAAGAGATGGCTGATCCGGGCGGCGCTGCTGTGTGTGCTGATCCTGCTCGCCGTACTGATCGTGACGCAGCTGGTCACCCGGGACCGCGATCCGGCTCCGCGCGAGGAGCGCCTGACCGTTCCCGAGGGCTGGCGCGCGAGCCAGGTCTACGCGGCCGGCGACAAGGCGCTCGGCCTGGACCGGGGCAGCACCGAGCGGGCCGCCCGGAAATCGGAGCTGAAGCTGCCCGCCGAGGCGGACGGCAATCCTGAGGGGTACCTCTTCCCGGCCACCTATCCCGTCGCCGAGGACAGCGGTGCACGGTCGCTGCTGTCCTTCATGGTCAACACCGCGAACAGCACCTTCGCGGAGAGCGGGCTCGGCGAGGCGGCCGAACGTTCGGGGCTGAGCGTCTACGAGACGGTCGCTCTCGCCAGCATCGTCCAGGCCGAGGCGGACACCCCCGAGGACATGGGCAGGGTCGCCAGGGTCGTGCACAACAGGCTCGATCAGGACATGGCGCTCCAGATGGACTCCACCCTCAACTACGCGCTCAAGCGCAGCAGTCTGGACACCAGCCACGGCGACACCCGTATCGACAGTCCGTACAACACCTACCAGCGGCGCGGGCTGCCGCCGACGCCCATCGGCAACCCCGGCCCCGACGCGCTGCGGGCGGTCGCGAAGCCTCCGAAGGGCGACTGGCTGTACTTCGTCACCGTCCGTCCCGGCGACACGCGCTTCACCTCCGACCACGCCGAACACGAGCGCAACGTCGAGGAGTTCAACCGGGCGCAGCGGGAGGACGATTCCGACTCCTGACCGGGCGCGGGCCGAACGCCCGTACGAACGCGTCGGGTTGGGGTCTCCGGCGGGACCGCGGCCACCTCCCCGGCACAGCGGCGCCGGTGCGTCCGCCGGCACTATCCTCGGAACACGGCTGCGGGACGCGGCCGTTACGGGGGCGGGGGCCGAAAATGGAGCAGCTGGAACCGGGCGATCCTCAACGCATCGGCGGATACCACCTGTTGGGCCGGCTCGGTGCCGGCGGCATGGGCGAGGTCTATCTGGCGCGTTCCGCGCGCGGGCGCACCGTCGCCGTGAAGCTGGTGCGTCCCGAGCTGGCAGAACTGGACGAGTTCCGGCGCCGTTTCCGCCAGGAGGTGCTGGCCGCGCAGCGGGTGGGCGGCCACTGGACGGCTCCGGTCCTCGACGCGGACACCGAGGCGGCCGTCCCCTGGGTGGCCACCGGATACGTCGCAGGCCCCTCGCTGCACCGGGTCGTCGCCCGAGGCCACGGACCGCTTCCGGAGCACTCGGTGCGGGTGCTGGCCGCCGGTCTGGGGCACGCGCTGCGGGACATCCACGCCGCCGGACTCATCCACCGCGATCTGAAGCCGTCCAATGTGCTGCTCACCATCGACGGCCCCCGTGTCATCGACTTCGGCATCGCCCGCGCACTGGAGAACGTCACCGACGGCGGGCTGACCTCGACCGGCGCGGTGATCGGCTCGCCGGGGTTCATGTCGCCCGAGCAGGTGCGCGGCGAGCGGCTGACCCCCGCCTGCGACGTCTTCTCACTGGGTTCGGTGCTCACCTTCGCCGCCACCGGGCGGCTGCCGTTCGGCAGTCCGGACAGCGGTCAGCACGCCTTGATGTTCCGGATCGCCGAGGAGGAGCCCGACCTCGACGAACTGCCGGAGCCTCTGGTCGAGTTGGTGACCGAATGCCTGCGCAAGGACCCCGCGCGGCGGCCGACGCTCACCGCGATCCTGGAGCGCACGGACGCATCGGCGGCGGTACGGGCGGGCCGCGTCGCCGACACCTGGCTGCCCGGCGCGCTGACCGCCGAACTGGCCCGGCACGCGGTGGAGTTGCTCAACCACGAGTACGCCGACGAATCCGCCCCGACCACTGCCGCCGCCGTCCCGGACACCGCACCTGCGGACACCGCGCCCGTGGAGACCGCGCCCCTGCCGTCCGCGCCCCCGCAGCCCGCGGACGCCGCATCCGAGCCGGTGACACACAACGCGGCGTCGCAGGAGGGGAGTTCCGCACCGGAGGGAGCCGACGGGCAGGCCGACACCCGTCCGTCCCACAGCCACCCGTCCGCCGCTCCCCCGCCCGCGCCGCCCGTACCCGTTCCCTTCCCGCCGCCGACCGGCCCGACGGCGCCGACACCGTCGTACGCCCACCCCGTCCACGGCGGTCAGCCCGTCCCGGCCGTCCACGGCGGCGGGTGGCCGGGTCAGGGGCCGGGCGCACTCGCGCCTCAGCCGTACCCGCACGCGGCGGCGCCCGGGCGCGGCAGCGGCGCACACAGATGGCTCGTCGTGCTCGCGGTGGTGGTGCTGCTGCTGGCGGGGGCGCTGGTCGGCCAACTGCTGCGGAACGGCTCCGACGCCGACGACCGCAGCGACGGAAAGAGTTCGAGCGAGGGCCGCGACGGCGGGGCGTCCCCCGGAGCCGACACCGGCACCGATGCCGACACGACCGAGGGCTCCGACGCCGGTTCGGACGACCCCGAAGCCTCCTCGGGCGTGCCCGGGGCGAGCGGCGGCGACGACACGGCGGGCGCGGTGCCCGGGGAGTACCTCGGCACCTGGCGCGCCACCTTCGACAATCCGGGCGGCGGCACCAACATCCGCGTCCTGACCATCAGGAGCGGCGAGGTCGGCGACACGGTGGCCTCCCTGCACGGTCACGGCCCCGACCACGACTGCACCTGGACGGCGACGCTCCGTTCGGCCGGGCCACCGCTGGAGTTGAACGAGTCCGAGGTGACCGCCCGCAGATCGGGTTCCTGCTCGCCGGGCGAGTGGAGCCGCCTCACCCTCTCCGGCAGCGGCCCGGACCGCGAGCTGCGGCGCGAACTGGTCGGCAGCGGGGGCACCCCGCTCACCTACGACCACCGATCCGGCGACTGACCCGCACGCACCCGCCGCCGCTCCGGCGACCGACCCGCCGCCACCGCGCCCGCCCACCCGTCCGCCGACGGACCGCCGCACGGCTGCCCCTGTCCACCGTGTCCCGCACACCTCGGTGGCGGGCCGCGCGAACGTTCCGCGCGGCCCGCCACCGACTCCGCACCGGTCCGGGCGGGCCCGGCCGGATGCCCGACTCCGTTCGCCGGAAGGTCAGTTGCCCTTCTTCCGGTCCTTCAGAGAGTCCTTCATCCCGTTCATGCGCTCCTTGGCGTCACCCAGGGAGTCCTTCGCTCTGCCCTTGAGCTGGTCGGCCTGGCCCTCGCCCTTCTTGCGCTCGCCGCCACCGAGCTTCCCGGCCATCTCCTTGGCCTTGCCCATCAGCTTGTCCATCGCACCTTCACCCACGGCAATTCTCCTCAGAACGGGACATTTGACCTACACGCTAGGCCAAACCCGTCGTCACGGCCTCTGCTCGGCCGGCCGCCCTCGCCCACCTGCGCCGACGCGCGGCGCGAGAATCAGCTCACCGACCGACTCGGCGAGCAGTTCGGCGTCCGCGTCGGGCAGACCGTCGTCGGTCACGAACCAGTCGACCTCGCCGAGCGCCGCGAAACCGCTCAGCGCGACCACCCCCCACTTGGTGTGGTCGGCGGTGATCGCCACCCGGCGGGCGGCCGCCACAAAAGCACGGTTGGTCTGCGCCTCGGCCAGATTCGGGCTGGTGCAGCCGGCGACCGGGCAGACCCCGTGCGCCCCGAGGAAGAGCAGATCGACGTGGAGCGAACCGATCACCAGATCCGCCAACGGGCCGACCAGCGCCGCGGACCTGGTCGGTGTACCGCCGGTGAGCAGCAGCCCGGGGGCCGCCGCACCCCGTTCGGCCGCGGCGGCGCGCAACAGATCCGCCACCGGAAGGGAGTTGGTGAGCACGGTCAGATCCGGTACGGACAGCAGCCGGCCGGCGACGGCGTGCGCGGTGGTGCCCGCACCGATCGCCACCACACTGCCGGGCTCGACCAGTGCCGCCGCCGCTTCGGCGACGGCCGCCTTGGCGGCGGACTCACGGCCCGACTTGGCCTCGAAGCCGGGCTCCTCCGCGCTGCGTCCGCGAGAGGCGACCGCACCGCCGTGCACCTTCTCCACCTCGCCGCTGCGGGCGAGCGCGTCCAGATCGCGGCGCACGGTCATGTCCGAGACGCCGAGCCGGTCGACGAGCTCGGCCACGCGCACGGCGCCGTCGCGGCGCACCGCCTCCAGGATGAGCCCGCGCCGCTGCCGGGCCAGCAGCCCGTGTCCCTGATCCGCCATGCTCCACTCCCGCCGCGCCGGGGCGCCCGGACCCTCCCGGCGCCTCTCGACCGCGCCGCCCGCGCGACCGACGCACCTCAGAATCACACAGCGAAGCCGCAGTTCACAGCGATCCACCCAGATCCGCCTGTTGATTCACATCGGAAGTTGTTTGATTATGTCGAATGCGGTGCGCCCGAGATGCGGCGCTCCGGACGGCCGACAGTCAGGCGGGGAACGGTGAGGACCAGAACGCGACTCGCGGACGGCCGCGAGCTGATCTACTACGACAGCGGCGAGACACCCCGCAGACCGCCCGCAGACCCGCGTCCGCTGCCCCCGGTGCACACCGGCTCGCAGATCCGCCGGGATCCGCTCACCGGCGACCCGGTGGCGCTGGCCGCGCACCGGCAGGGCCGTACGTACCACCCGCCGGCCGACCAGTGTCCGCTCTGCCCCTCGCGGGAGGGCCGGCAGACCGAGATCCCGGCCGAGGACTACCAAGTCGCCGTCTTCGAGAACCGCTTTCCCTCGCTCTCCGGCGACACCGGCCGCTGCGAGGTCGTCTGCTTCACCTCCGACCACCGGCTCTCTTTCGCCGACCTCGACGAGTCGCAGGCCCGTCTGGTGCTGGACGCCTGGACCGACCGCACCGCCGAGCTCTCCGCACGGCCCGAGGTCGAGCAGGTCTACTGCTTCGAGAACCGCGGCGCCGACATCGGCGTCACCCTCGGCCATCCGCACGGCCAGATCTACGCCTTCCCCTATGTGACGCCGCGCACCGCCAAGATGCTGCGCCGGGCCGAGGAGCATCTGCGGGAGACCGGGCGCAACCTCTTCGACGACGTGCTGGCCGCCGAACTCGCCGACCCCGTACGGGTGGTGGCGTCCGGCGAGCACTGGGTCGCCCACGTCCCGTACGCGGCACGATGGCCGTACGAGGTGCATCTGCGTCCGCGCCGGCGGGTGCCGGACCTGACGGCGCTCAGCGAGCTGGAGCGGGCCGAACTCCCCTCTCTCTACCTGGAGTTGCTGCGCCGGTTCGACCGGCTCTTCCTCACTCCCGAGAGCCCGGACCGGCCGTCTCCCACGCCGTACATCTCCGCCTGGCACCAGGCTCCTCGCGGGCACGGCGGGCAATTCGGCCTGCACCTCCAGCTGTTCACGATCCGACGCACCGCCGACAAGCTGAAACACCTCGCGGGGACGGAGTCCGGCATGGAGGCGTTCATCGGCGATGTCGCCCCCGAGGCCGCCGCCGAGCGGCTGCGGGAGGTGGCCTCGTGAGCACCTCGCACTTCCTGGTCACCGGCGGCGCGGGCTATGTCGGCAGCGTCGTCGCGGCACATCTGCTGGAGGCCGGGCACCGCGTCACGGTGCTCGACGATCTGTCCACCGGTTTCGCCGACGCGGTGCCGCCGGGCGCCGAGTTCGTGGCGGGCCGGGTGCAGGACACGGCCGCACGGCTGCTGTCCGACCGCTCCGCGCCGCCCGTCGACGGCGTGCTGCACTTCGCCGCTTCCTCACAGGTCGGGGAGTCGGTCGCCGACCCCGAGAAGTACTGGCGCAACAACGTCGCGGGCTCCCTGGAGCTGGTCTCCGCGATGCGCGCGGCCGGCGTGCGCAGGCTGGTCTTCTCCTCCACCGCCGCGGTGTACGGGGAGCCGGAGCGGACACCGATCCGCGAGGACGCCCGTACCGCGCCGACCAGTCCCTACGGTGCGACCAAGCTCGCGGTCGACCATCTGCTGACCGGCGAGGCGGCCGCCCACGGGCTCGCCGCGGTGAGCCTGCGCTACTTCAACGTGGCTGGCGCGTACGGCAGTTGGGGCGAACGCCACGAGCCGGAGTCGCATCTGATCCCGCTGGTGCTCGGTGCCGCGCTCGGCGAGCGGGAGCACATCGCGGTGTACGGCGAGGACTGGTCGACCCCGGACGGCACCTGTGTCCGCGACTACCTGCACGTCGCCGACCTCGCCCGCGCCCATCTGCTCGCGCTGGACGCCGCGGTGCCCGGCGAGCATCTGATCTGCAACCTGGGCAACGGCAACGGTTTCTCCGTCCTGGAGGTGATCGAGGCGGTGCGCCGGGTCACCGGCCGTGCGGTCCCGGTCGTCGGAGCGCCGCGCCGAGCGGGCGATCCGGCCCAACTGGTCGCCTCCGCCGACCTGGCCCAACAGCGCCTGGGCTGGCGGCCGGAGCACACCGGACTGGACGAAATAGTCGCCACCGCCTGGGAGTTCACCCTTCGCCGCCGCGCCGCCGCCGACCGGGCCGCGCTGCCGGGCGACACTCGGCCGGGCGCGGGGAACGGTACGGACGACGGTCCGGGCCCTGCCGCGGACGCGCGTCCGCGGCAGGGCCCGGACCACAGCGGGAACGAGAGAGAGCGGGGCGCCCCATGAGCGGTTTCAGGGCCACGTACGGCACGGCACCGGCCGGCACCTGGGCCGCCCCCGGCAGGGTGAACCTGATCGGTGAACACACCGACTACAACGACGGGTTCGTGATGCCGTTCGCGCTGCCGCAGACCGTGCGCGCAACCGCCCGACGCCGGGACGACGGCCTGCTGCGACTGCACAGCGCCCACGGCGACGGCCGGACCGTCGAGCTGAAGGTCGCCGAACTGCGTCCCGACGGCGTCACCGGCTGGGCCCGGTACCCGGCGGGCGTGGTGTGGACGCTCGCCGCCGAGGGGCACCGGGTCGGCGGCGCGGATCTGTACTTCGAGAGCGACGTGCCCGCGGGCGCCGGCCTCTCCTCCTCCGCCGCGCTGGAGTGCGCCACCGCCGCGGCCTTCCGCGACCTCTGGCAACTCGACCTGGACGACACCAGGTTGGCGCTGGTGGCCCAGCGCGCCGAGAACGACTTCGTCGGCGTCCCCTGCGGAATCATGGACCAACTCGCCTCCATGTGCGCGCAGTCGGGCCATGCGCTGCTGCTGGACACCCGATCCCTCGCCCAGCGCCAGGTGCGCCTGGACCTCGACCGGCACGGTCTGCGGCTGCTGGTCGTCGACACCCGGGTCCGGCACGAGCTCGCGGACGGCGCGTACGCCGCACTCCGCAGCGGCTGCGAACGCGCCGCCCGGCTGCTCGGGCTCGCCGCCCTGCGCGATCTGACCGTGCCGGAGCTGACCGGAGCACTCGACCGACTCCCGGCGGAACTGGGCCCGTTGGTCCGCCACGTGGTCACCGAGAACGCCCGGGTGGCGGACGCGGCAGCGGCGCTGGACGCCGGTGACGCCGCCGCTCTCGGCCCGGTGCTCACCGAGGGCCACCACTCGCTGCGCGACGACTACCGCGTCTCCTGCCCGGAAACCGACCTCGCGGTACGCATCGCCGTCGAAGCGGGCGCGCTCGGCGCCCGGATGACCGGCGCCGGCTTCGGCGGCTCGGTGATCGCCCTGGTCCCCCAGGAGCGTACGGCCGGCGTCACCGCGGCGGTGACGGAGGCGTTCGCCGCGGCAGGGCACCGCGCACCCCGCACCTTCACCGCGACCGCGGCGGCCGGGGCACGGCGCCTCGACTGACCGGCCCGAGGCCCGCCCAGCACCGCGCCCGAGCCGGCCGGAGCCGCGCCCGAGCCGGCCGGAGCAGGCCCGCGCCGGCCGGAAACTCGTTGGCGCGAACACCCCCGCCCCGACACACTCTCACCGGAGGTCGACAACGGCCGCACCGGCCGGTAGTGCGGCGCGCTTCCCGCGCCGGCGACGAGAGTTCCGGCAGGCGGTCGGACAGAGACGTACGGAGGTACGGGGTGCACGGGTGTACGGCGTGTACGAGTCGTGCGGAGTGTGCGCCGCTCCGGCGCGGCGGCCGGGAGGGCCGCAGCCGTGTCGCCCGCGGTGAAGCGGCTGCGCGCGCCGTACCGTCCGCACGGGCGGCGCGGGACAGTTGAGCCACCGCACCCGCCGCCCCGGCCGGAACGCACCGGCCGACCCGCCGACCCGCCGACCCGCCGACCCGCCGAAAGCAGAGCATCGCCTTGGACGAGCGCACCGAGCACCCCGAGCCCGAACTGTGGGCGCTGCACCGGCGGTTGACCGCCGGCACGCGGTTCACCGACCTCACCCACGCCTTCCGTCCCGGGCAGCCGCACTTCACCGGCTTCACCGACGAGGAGCGCACCACCGCCTTCGACATGGAGCGCGGCGACCCGTTCACCACGCACCGCTACTCCCTGGTGGGACAGTGGGGCACCCATGTGGACCCGCCCTCGCACTTCGCCGTCGGCGGGCGGACGCTGGACCGGATCCCGGTGACCGAGATGATCCTCCCGCTCGTGGTGCTCGACATCAGCGAGCGGGTCGCGGCCGACCCCGACGCGGTGCCCACCCTCGAGGACGTCGCCGCCTGGGAGCGGCGCAACGGCCCTGTGCCGCGCGGAAGTCTCGTCGCGCTGCGGACCGACTGGAGCAGTCGCTGGCCCGACCCCGAGGCGATGGCCAACCGGGACGCCGACGGCGTCTCCCACACGCCCGGCTGGTCGGCGGAAGTGCTCCGGCACCTCGTCGAGACGGTC
The DNA here is from genome assembly GCF_023072595.1 of Streptomyces sp. XM4193. GTDB lineage: Bacteria > Actinomycetota > Actinomycetes > Streptomycetales > Streptomycetaceae > Streptomyces. The sequence goes on along the minus strand of NZ_JALLGK010000001.1, from coordinate 1,095,905 downwards.
GGGGTCGCCGCCGTGGGGCACGAGCAGACCGACACCGATCCGGGGCGCGCCACCTCGGCCGGCGACCTGGACCTGGAGCGCTACGTCCTGGGCCGGGACCGGTGGCAGATCGAGCTGCTGACCAACCTCCACCTGGTGCCGGAGTGCGGCGCGCTGGCCGTCGCCTCCTGGCCCAAGCCACTCGGCGGATCCGGCTTCCCGGCAAGGGTGTTCGCCCTGCACCCGGACCCGGACCCGGACCCGGCAGCCTGAGCGACATCCGCACCCGCCGACCAGCCGGCCCTCCCTGCCGCCGAACCGCCCACCCGAACGCCCGAACGCCCGAACGCCCGACCACCACGGACAACCGGAGAGACCACCCCAGATGCTGGAGATAACCACCCCCCTCAGGACCGAGCGCCTTCAGCTCCGCCCCTTCGCCGCGACGGACGAGACGGCCATGCTGGAGTTCGAGTCCCACCCCGAGGTCGCGCGCTACCTCTACAACGAGCCGCGCACCCCCGAGGACAACGCGCGGACCCTCGCCGAGCGCCGGGAGCTGACCGCACTCCGCAAGGAGGGCGACACCCTGCTGCTCGCCGTCGACCTGGACGGCACCGCCATCGGTTACGTGCTGCTCACCTGGCTCAGCGAGCAGCACCGCCAGGGCGAGTTCGGGTACGTGATGAACCCCGCCCACCACGGCAGCGGTTACGCGACGGAGGCGGCGGTGGAGATGCTGCGCCTGGGCTTCGAATCCCTCGGGCTGCACCGGATCATCGGCCGCTGCGACGCGCGCAACGAAGCCTCCTACCGTCTGATGGAGCGCCTGGGGATGCGCCGCGAGGCGCACTTCGTGGAGTCCGAGATCTTCAAGGGCGTCTGGGGCTCCGAGCTGCACTACGCGCTCCTCGAGGCCGAATGGCGCGCCTCCGCCTGGAGCTGAGGCCCCGTCGAGGCCACACCCGGCCGCGCCCGATCGCGCCCGATCAGCCGGGCCCCGTCACCGCCGTCGCCCGGCCCACCCGGGCGGCGGCGGTGACGACGGTTTCTCCCGCCACTCCCGCCTCTCTCGATCACCTGCTCCCCACTCGCAACTCACGCACCACGGTGGGTAGTTGCCGGGCGACCGATTGTCAGTGGCGTTGCGTAGCGTCTCTCCCAGGCCCCCGAACTCCGGGCCGCCCACCTCTCCGGGAGAACGCGCCGATGACGTACGTACGCGGGCACCGCCGTCGGGACGGCACTTATGTCCGGCCGCACCACCGCCGGCCGCGGCAGTTCGGCGGGGCCGGCCTCCCCCGTCCGCGCCGCCGTCCGCGGGCCGATCCACCGGACCCACTCGGCACCCTCTCCCGTGCCCGGCGCTGGAGATCGCCCTCGCCCGCCCCGTGGGGCACGCCGGGTCCGCCGCCGCACGAGGAGGAGCGGGCCGTGCGCGTCCGCGCCCACCTGCGCAACGGGCGCCCGGTCCGCTCCCACCTCCGTCGCACCGGCACTCCCGTGCGCACGGCGGGCGGGCTCGGCGCGGCAGGGCTCTTTCTCGGTCTGCTGCTGATCATCGGCCTCGGCGGCAGCGGCACCGCGGGCCCCCCGCGCCCGCCGCACCGACAGCACCGACAAGTGCTGCCACTCCGCACGGCTCGTCCGGCCACGCGACGCCCAACTCACCCTCGTCGGAGTCGCCTTGACGATCCACGGACGGACAGGAGCGGGCCCACCCCACCGTTCTCACGGAGTCGGGGCGGGCCCGGAGCGCCGGCAGGCGGCGTCAGATCGCCTTGACCTGCTCCGTCCGGTCGGCGCGGCGAGGCTCGTGCGGCGCGTACCGGACAGCGACCGACCGCGCGGCAGCGGTGCGACCCACGGCGGACTGCTCGGATTCCGACCGCGCGGCCTGCGCGGTGGTCCGGCGTCGCGGGCCAGACTGGAGCCGGCCCGCGACAGCGGCGGCGACGATCGTGCCGATCAGCCCGGCGGCCACGACAAGGGCGAAGGTGAACCAGAAGTCGGTCGGGAAAAGCATGGTGGGCTTCCTCTCCGGTCGATGGGCGCGGCCGGTCCGGCCGCGGCGGTCGCTGCCGCCCTCCCGCTGCCGCGCGGCGCCGGTTCGGCGACGGCGAAAGCCGGGGCAGGGCATACGGGCCGTTCACCCTTCGGCACCTGTGAGCCTCGGCGACGACGCGGGCGTCGAACCCTCCCGTTCTCAGTAAACGGTCGTAATACAACTGTTTACTGAGACGACCCTACTCTCGACTGGTACGGATTGGCAAACAAGTGTTTACTCATTTCCTGTGAGCCGCACTACACCCGGGTCCCGCGAGGCCCAGAAGCAGAGAACCCGGCAGGCCATGCTCGACGCGGCACTCGGCCTGCTGGAGGACCAGAACATCTCCAGCCTCGGGCTCCGCGAGGTCACCCGCGCCGTGGAGATCACACCGGCCGCCTTCTACCGGCACTTCCGCGACATCCCCGACCTCGGGGTGGCGCTGGTCGAGGAAGCGCTGGACAGCCTGCACACCCTGGTGCGCACCGTGCTGGACGCGCCCGTCGAGCAGACGGAGCGCATGGACCGGACGGTGCGGCTGGTCCGCGACTACGTGCGCGAGCACCCCGCCCACATCCGCTTCGTCATGCGCGAACGCCACAGCGGTGTACGGGCCGTGCGGCTGGCGATCGCCTCGCACTTCGACCGGTTCGTGGCGGAGACCGCGGAGGCGCTGGCCGAGGACCCCGGGTTCAGCACCTGGAACGACCACGACCGGGAGATGCTCGCAGGGATGCTGGTGGAGCAGATGGTGCAGACCGGATCGGCCTTCCTCACCGCCGAGTTGGGCGAGGGCCCGGACGCGGAGAAGGTCGCCGCCACCGCACGCGACCGCCACCGGCTGATCCGCCTCGGCACCGAACGCTGGCCCGAGCACGCCGACTGACCGCCCGACTGCCGACCGCCCGTCCGCTTGTCCGGTCGGCCGTCCAGGCCGGACAGACCGGACGACGGACGACCGGAGAACCGCCGCCACTTGACCGCCCGACCCCGGCCGATCCGCGCCGTGCCGGACCCCGCCCGGACCACCCACCCGGAGCCGCGCCGGGCCGCCCGAGCCCGGCCGCTGGAGGGCCCCGGGGGGGGGAGGCGCGGTCAGTAGTCGGGGGCGGGCTGCCAGCCGTCCTCGTAGCCGGGCGGCCACCGGTACTCCGTCTTCCCGCCGGTGCCGCTGGTGCGGAACGGCTTGCCCGCCGCGTCCACCCGCAGCACCCCGTGCCGCCCGCCGCTGGACCACTCCAGCTCCAGGTACCAGCTGACGTCCTGCTTCTGGACATCCGCCTTGAAGAGGAAGACCTCGGGGTCCGACTCGCTCACCTTGTACGGGAAGTCCCGCTGCCCGTTGGCGGGTACGGGCTCGGGGCGGGCCGAGTCCAGATCCACCGAGAACGCCCGGGTGCGCACCTCCCCGCCGCAACCGATGCCGGTCGCGTACTCGTTCCAGGCGAGCGGCGCCCGGGCCCCGGCGACCCGCACCCGAGCGGCCTCCAGCACCACCGTCTGCTCCCCCGTGCCCTGGAGCGTCACCTCCACCAGCTGCTGCTCCGCCGGGACCGCCCCGAAGGCCGTGACCCAGGAGGGCGCTCCCGACTCGTCGGGCGGCTTGGGCAGTTGCTGCGGTTCGCGGTCGACCAGAAAGTGCTGTGAGCAGGGGGTCTCGTACACGTACGGGCGCACCCGTGCGGTGACCGGCACCCCGCCGGCGTCGGGCCGGTCGGCGTTCCCGTCGCCCGGCTGCGACTGCTGCGACTCGTCGGGCCCGTCCTCGGGCTGCTTCGACGGCTCGTCCTCGCTCTGCTCGCCACCGGGTTTCTTCGCGCTGTCGTCCGTCCGCTGGTCGGAGGGGCGCTGCGCGCCACTGCCACCCGCCGCGGCCCCGGACGTGTCCTCGGAGCCGCCGCCCGTGTCCCCACCGACCCAGGCGAGGCCGAGCACCAGCGCGCCCACCACGGTCGCCGCCCCGCAGCCGAGCGCCAACCGCCTTCTGCGCGCCCGCCGTCGGTCCCGCGGACCTGTTGTCGAGCCGGCGGGGGCGTCGCCCACCACGTCGAGCTCCCCGTCCGGAGCGGAGCCGTCCGGAACATCTCCGTCCGGTACATCTCCGTCCGGAACCGAGGCGCCGGTGCCGGTCGCGGCGGCACCGGCCGGCGGCGCCCCCTCCCGGCTCCCTGCCGGTTTCCCGGGCTCCCCGCGATCCGCCGACGACGCGACCTGCGCTGCTCCCCCGGCAGCCGGACCCACCGGGGCCTCGGCGCTCTTCCCGTCCGAGGTCTGCGCCGCCGGGGCCGAGGGGCCGGAGCTGCCGGCGGTACCGGAGGCGCTGCCCGACGAGGCGTTGCCCGGCGAGGCGCTGCCCGACGAGGCGCTGCCCGACGAGGCGCTGCCCGACGAGGCGCTGTCCGCCGAAGTGGCGCCCGGCTTCGGGTCGCCGCGGGTCGGTTCAGGTGCCGGCGCCGTTCCCTCGGAGCCCGCCCGTCCGCGCGCGGCGTCGGCGAGGATCCACAGCCGGTGGAGCTCCACCACCTCCTCCGGCGTCGCCCTGCACACCCGCGCCAGTCGCTCGACCGGCGCGAACTCCTGCGGCACCGCACCACCGTTCACATACCGGTGCACGGTGGACGTGCTCATGTGCAGCCGCTTGGCCAACGCCCCGTAGCTCAGTCCCGAGCGCTCCTTCAGCTCCCCCAGCCGACGGGTGAACTCCTCTGCCCCCACGCATGCCTCCGTCCCAGCAGGCCGTTCCAGCCCACCCGTATTCCCCCTGGTCAGAGCCGGTACAAGCGTTCCAGCGTCCCAACCTCACGGCAGTTGCTGGAAGTTGGAACGACCCGCGGTACAGGCTTCGGTCATCCAAGCACGCCGCTCGCTTCCCGGTACGGGCCGGGCGGAGTGCCCCGTTCCACAAGACGCCTCCACCAACGCGAAAGGTGCCCCATGCGCATCGCCAAGCTTCCGGCCGCCATCACCGTCGTAATCGCCGCGCTGGCACTCACCGCGTGCGGTGAGGACGAGCCGCTGCGCAGCTCGAACATCCCCGGCCCGTCCACCAGTGCCGAGGGCTCTGCCGACGAGAACACCGAGAGCGCCGAGAACACCGACGGCGACCAGGACGGCTCGAACGCGGGCAAGGCGCCCAACGGGCAGAAGGAGAACGCCTCCGACGGCCCGGCCCGGGAGAACGGCGGCGCACGCACCGACTGCACTGTGGAGAACACCTCGGTCCGGGCGGCCGAGGTCTCCCGGCCGGTCAACACCATGCTGCTCACCGTCACCAACACCGGCAGCACCGACTGCGACCTGAAGAACTACCCGTATCTGAAGTTCACCGGCGCGCAGTCCGTGCCGCCGCCCATCGAGTCCAGCAAGCCGCAGGCAGTGGTCACCCTCGCGCCGGGCGCGAAGGGGTACGCGGCAATCCGCCTCTCCGCCGCGGACGGCAGCGGCGACCACGGCTACCGCGCCACCACCCTTGAGGTCGGCTTCCAGAAGGACGGGATGACGAACGTCCGGCTGCCGAAGGGCGGCGTCCACATCGACAGCTCCCTCACCGTCACCTACTGGCAGTCCACCGCCGACGACGCCCTCATGCACTGACCCGGGAACGCCGCCTCCGCCGAGGGCCGGCCCGACGGCCCGGCGGGGCAGCCCCGTTCGCCACCCGCAGGGCCGCCCCGCGAACGCAGCGCACTCGCGAAGCACTGAGCACTCGCGAAGCACTGAGCACTCGCGAACCGCCGTACGCGCAGACGCACCGGGCACCCGGGCGGGCAGGGACCGGGGCGCGCCCGACCAGGCAGGCGCCCGGGCGCTCAGGCGCGGAGGAAGGCCAGTACGGCGAGGACCCGGCGGTGGCCGTCGGTGTCCACGGGCAGGTCGAGCTTGGTGAAGATGTTCCCGATGTGCTTGTTCACCGCCGCCTCGCTGATGAAGAGCCGGGCCGCCAGGTTGGTGTTGGACAGGCCCTGCGCCATCAGCCCGAGCACCTCCCGTTCGCGGGCGGTGAGCCGCTCCAGCGGGTCGTGCCGGCGGCGGAGCAGCTGGTTGATCACCTCGGGGTCCACCACGGTGCCCCCGGCCGCGACCTGCTCGACCGCGGTGCGGAAGTCGGCGACCGCGGCGATGCGCTCCTTGAGCTGGTAGCCCACCCCGGCGCCGCCTCCGGTGTCCAACAGCCGCGTCGCGTACGAGCGTTCGACGTACTGGCTGAGCACCAGCACCGGCAGCCCCGGACTACTCAGTCGCAGGCCGACCGCCGCCCGCAGTCCGTCGTCGGCGTCGCCCGGCGGCATCCGTACGTCGGTGATCAGCAGGTCGGGCCGCTCGACGGTCACCGCCGTCACCAGCGACTGCGCGTCGCCCACCGCGGCGACCACCCGGTGGCCGAACCGCCGCAGCAGCTCCACCAGGCCCTCTCGCAGGAGTACGGCGTCCTCGGCGACGACTACGCGCAGCGACACGGGATCTCCACATGGACGAGGGTCGGGCCACCGACCGGGCTGGACAGGCGCATTCTGCCCTCCAGTGCGGTGAGCCGGTCGGCGAGGCCGGTCAGGCCGGTGCCCGCGTCGGGGTCCGCACCGCCGCCTCCGTCGTCGCCGATCTCCAGCACCAGCAGATCGCTGCGGCAACGGCCGTGCACCCAGGCGCGGTTGGCGCCGCTGTGCCGGGCGACGTTGGTCAGCGCCTCGTTGATCAGGTAGTACGCGCCGGTCTCCAGGGGGCGGGGCATCCGCCGGGGAAGCACGAGGTCGACGTCGACCGGCAGGGGGAAGCGGGTCGCGAAGTCCTCGACGGCGGCGGCGAGTCCGTGGTCGGTGAGCACCGGCGGATGCAGGCCGCGGACCAGCGAACGCAACTCGGCGTGGGTGGCGGCCAGCCGGCGTTCGGCCTCGTCGAGCCCGGCGGCGAGCGGGGAGTCGTCGGGGGCGTCGAGGCGCATCAGGCCCAGCGTCACTCCCAGCGACACCAGATGCTGCTGGACGCCGTCGTGCAGATCCCGTTCGATCCGGACGCGTTCGGCGTCGAAGGAGTCGATCAGCCGTGCCCGCGAGGCCCGTACCTCCCGCAGTGCCTCGCCGAGTTCGGCGTCGCGCGGCGCCAGGAAGGTCCGGGCGAACGCCGCCCGCGCGCCCGCCCAGGAGGTGACGGTGTACGGCGAGGCCAGCAGCACGATCGCCCCGAAGACCGTCCACGGCCAGGTCTGGGAGTCCGTGGAGGCGAAGAGCAGCACCGGCAGGCCCAACGAGAACGCCAGCACCAGCAGGTCCAGCCACCACAGCGCGGCCACCGACAGCAGCGTGAAGAGCAGCTCCCGCCACGTCACCTGTTCCCTGAGCCGGGTCGCCGCCCACGCCCGCAGTCCGGGTGCCGGCGGTGCACGGTGCGGGTCGGGCAGCGCGTCGAGGTCGACCAGCCGCAGCCGGCGCCGTTCGACGGCGGCCACCGTCACCGACGACAGCACCACACCGACCAGCGGCGCGATGCCGACCAGGACGACCAGCAGCACCACGCCGGCCACCAGCCCGGCGGCGAACACCAGCGCGGCGACCGCGCCGACCAGCACCCCGCCGACCAGGTACGCGAGCGACCGCCAGGGCCAGGCGGAGGTCAGAAAGCTGAGCGGGTGCAGGGCCATCGCCTGCCAGGCGGTCCGGGGGCGCATGGTCGGGACGCTACCGGCGCTGCCGCCCGGGCGAAGTAGAGCAGGCTCCACCTTCGAAGGTGGCACGGGCGCCAGTGCGTCCGGGGCCGGTCGGGCGGTGGACTCTGCGGCATGGTTCCCACGACGCCCACCGGCCCCGCGCCGCACTCCGGCCACCGCTCCCCTCCACCGGGAGGACCGCCCGCACCCACCGACGCCGCACCCACCGACGGCCCCCGCGCCACCGACGCCGGCCGCGACGCCACCGACGCCGCGGAGGCCGGCCCGCCCCACGCCGTACGACTCGACGGGGTACGGGTGGTGCACGGCAGCGGCGCCCGTGCCGTGACCGCGCTCGACGACGTGTCGATCGGGTTCGCCCGCGGCACGTTCACCGCCATCATGGGCCCCTCCGGCTCGGGCAAGTCGACGCTGCTCCAGTGCGCGGCGGGCCTGGACCGGCCGACCGCCGGACGCGTCGTACTGGCCGGCACGGACATCGGCGGCCTCGACGAGAACGCGCGCACCCGGCTGCGGCGGGAACGTGTCGGCTTCGTCTTCCAGGCGTTCAACCTGGTCGAGTCGCTGACCGCGGCGGAGAACGTCGTACTGCCCTCGCGGTTCGGCGGGCGGCGGGTGGGCCGCGACCGGGTCGCCGAGGCCCTGGAGGCCGTGGGTCTGGCCGACCGCGCACACCACCGTCCCAGTCAGCTCTCCGGCGGCCAGCAGCCGCGGGTGGCGCTGGCCCGCGCGCTGGTCAGCCGGCCGGACGTGCTGTTCGCCGACGAGCCGACCGGTGCGCTGGACACTGCGACCTCCGCCGAAGTCCTGCGGCTGATGCGGATGTTGGTCGACGCCCGCGGCGGGACGACGCTGATGGTCACACACGATCCGGTGGCCGCGGCCGGCGCCGATGTCGTGGTCTTCCTCAAGGACGGCCGGATCGTCGACCGCCTCGACCTCGGCCGCGGACCGGACGACGACAGCGGCAATCAGGACAGCGGCAATCAGGACAGCGGCAATCAGGACAGCGGCAATCAGGACAGCGGCAATCACGACAGCGGCAGCGGCAACGGCCACCTCAAGGGGGCCTCTTCCCCGGACCCCGGTGCCACGCACCCGCGGTCCCTGGCCGAGCGGGCGTCCGTGATCGCCGCCCGTACGACCCGGCTGGAGTCGTGATGCTCGCTCTCGCCAACCTCCGCGAGCACCGCCGTGCCTTCGTCGCCGCCTTCCTCGCCGTGCTGGTCGGCGTCGGGCTGATCACCGCGACGCTGGTCGTCCACGACTCCTCGCTGCCGCGGGTGCCGGACCGCTACGCGGACACCACCGCGCTCGCCCTGCCGCGGCAGGCCGCCGACACCGACGGCCGGGCACGCGACCGCATTCCGTGGGGCCGGGCCGAATCGGCCGCGCTGGTACGGGAGTTGGCCGCACTGGAGGAGGTCGGCACGGCGGTGGCGGACCGCTCCTTCTACGCCCAGGCGTTCCTCGGGGGACGTCCGGTCGAGGACGAGGGCGCGCTGGAGGCCGGACACGGCTTCGCCGCCGCCGGCCTCGCCCCGTATCGCGTCGTCGAGGGACGGGCACCGAGTGCGGACCGGGAGGTGGTGGTCGACCGCGCGCTCGGCGTCGCCGCCGGTACGAAGCTGACCGTCAACCTCTCCGAGGGCAGGCGGGACTTCACGGTGGTGGGCACGCTCGACGGGCCGGGCTACTGGTTCACCGAGACCTTCGCCGCCGGGCAGCAGCCGGGCGTACGGGCAATCGGGCTGACCGCCGCCGACGGTGTCTCCGGCGCGGAGCTGGCCGCCGCTGCCGAGCCGGTGCTCGACGGCACCGGCACCGTCGTCGTCGGTGACGGGCGGTCCGCCGCCCAGCCGGCCCATCTCGCGCACAAACGGTTCCTGGGTGCCCAACTGCTGGGCGCGATGGCTCTGTTGGCGCTGTTCACCACGGTGTTCACGGTCGCCGCCACCTTGGCGCTCGCCACCGGTCTGCGCCGCCGCGAACTGGGACTGCTGCGCGCGCTGGGCGCCTCCCCCGGCCGGATTCGCCGCATGATCCTCGGCGAGGCCGCGCTGCTGGCGGTGGCGGGTTCGGCGGTCGGGGTGCCGGTGGGGCTCGCGGGCGCACCGCTGCTGCTCTCCGTCCTGCGCCGGCTGGGAGTCGCCGCCCCGGACCTGGCCCTGCGGGTGTCGGCGTGGCCGCTGCTGACGGCCGCCGGGATCGGTGTCGCGGTGTGCGTGCTCGGGGCCTGGACGGCGGCGCGGCAGGCGGCGCGGGTCGCCCCGCTGGAGGCGATGCTGCCCACCCGCGGCGCGAACAGGCCGCTGAGCCGGGCGCGTACGGTCTGCGGTCTGGTCGCGCTCGCCGGCGGCGGCGCCCTCACCGCGGCCACCGCCGTCACCGGCGCCGACGACCGGGTGAACGCGGCGCTCTCGGCGACCATGGTGCTGATCGTGGCGGCCGCGCTGCTGGCGCCGGTGGTGGTGGGACCGCTCGCCCGCGCCCTGACCCGGCCGCTCGCCCGTTCCCGCGGCGCCCAACCCCTGCTGGTGCGCGGGGAGTTGACCGCCCACCCGGGCCGGGCCGCCGCGCTGGCGGCGCCGGTGATCGCCGCGGTCGGCTTCGCGGTGCTGCTGACCGGTGCGGTGGAGACGATGCGGGTCGCGTACCCGGCCGGCGAGGCGCTGAAGCTCGCGGGCCGGGTGATCGTGGTGCCCGACGGAACCCCCGGAAACACCGAGGAGGTGGTCGAGGCACACCCGGTCGGCAAGGCGGCGGTCCCGACCCGCGCCTTCGTCACGGCCGGCGGCGCGGCCGAGCAGACCGTCGTGGACGTGATCGGCTCCCGCGACCCGCGCTGGAACGCGCCGGGCAGCGCCGTACTGGGCGCCCGCACGGCCGACGACCTCGGGCTCCGCGCCGGCGACCGGGCTCCGGTGCGGTTCGCGGACGGGCGCACCGTGGTGCTGCGGGTCGCCGAGGTACTGCCCGACGACCCGGCCCGCGGTGACTTCGTCGTCGCGCGCTCGCTGGTGCGCGAGCACGATCCGGCGGCGCTCACCGACGACCTGTTCGTACCGGTCGCGCACGCGCCGGCGTCGGCACACCCCGGTACCGCCGTGCACGACGCGGTCCGGTTCGCGCTGGAGGACTACCGCGTCGACGCCGAACTCACCGAGAGCCTGGCGTGGTTGCTGGTCGCGGTCGCCGTCGGGTACAGCGCGATCGCGGTGGCCAACGGCACGGCCGCCGCGGCGCACAGCCGCCGCCGAGATCTGGCGGTGCTGCGCGCGACCGGGGGCACCGGACGCCAACTGCTGCGCACAGCCGCCGCCGAGACCGCCCTGGTCGTCGGCGTGGGAGGGATGCTCGGGATCGCGGTGGCCGTGCCGCCGCTGCTCGGCATGGCCTCCGGCCTCTCCCAGCTCACCGGCGTCGGGATCGGCCTGCGGCTGAATCTTCCGGCGGTGACGGGGGTCGTGGCGGCCACCCTGCTGGTCGCGGTCGCCGCCGCCCTGGTCACCACCCGGCGCACACTGCGCCGTACGCCCCGCTGACAGCCGTACGCCCACTGGCAGCCACCGCGCCACCGGCCCCGGGCGGAGTGCACCGCCCGGGGCACGACGCGCCGCGAACCCGTCCGTCGGTCGGCCCCGTCGATCGACCCTGTCGGTCAGCCCTGTCGGTCAGCCCTCCCGCCGACTCGTGCGACGGGCCCGTCGGGGCAGGCCGGCAGCCCCGTCACGTTCCCCTTTCAACAATCCGGTGTACGTCGTTTCGTGTCGGCAAAGGCGGGCCGCGCGAAGTGATTTGCGCGAGGGCATTTACCACACCGCCGGGGATATCTGCACAGCCTCGTGAATCAAGGCGGCAACTAACTGCCATTTGCGGAACGCAAGATTCCGCTACTCGGCGGCGAACCCTTGACGAATAAGCCACACCAGCACCTGCCGCACCTCGCGCACACTGGAGTTTCGGCGGAGATTCACACGCCATGAATTGTGCCGGACACGCACTCCCGCAAGCCCTCCCGAGCCGGCCGCACCCCCGTGCGACAGCAGTGCGCCAGCCGCTCGGTCCACCGGTAAATCCCAGTTCAGACGCCATTCCAACGCCACCAGGACCCAGCCGGCCACACCCCGGGGACCCCGCCGGCGACGGGCGGGCACCGGGCTCCCAAGAGCTGTCCGGAACGCCGGAGATAAAGATAGTGACGAGCCGTTGCCCGGCATTTGAGTGTGCAGATTCGGCCACCATGACCGACCCCGGTGTCACGCCTCTGATTTCGGGGAAGCTTCTGTCGTTACTCCGCTCACCTCGCATTACACCGAAAGCGCAGCTCAGGAACTTGATTGTCACTGGCCCTGTTGTCATGCATACTGACGGCGGTTCACGTGTGTAATCCGAAGGGCGGTTGGCGTGTCGGTGCGACGGTTACCTTTACTCTCGGACGGTCGGCATTCCAGTCGCGCACCGGAGACCTGTTTATTCCGATGCGGTAATGCTTGCGCCGGACACGCGCCCAATACCTCTGGAAACCGCTACTTCGGCAGCGTCCTGCGCGATTCCATCTCCCGCAGAAACCTGCTCGGCGCCGGAGCCGTCGCTCTCGCCGCGCCGCTGATTCCCGCCGCCTCGGCCGCCGCGTCCCAGAGCGCGGGAAGCACCGGAATCCCGGCCGGCACGGCAGCCGCCGGAGTCCCCGGAAACGACGGGGCACCGGCCGGCGACCACCTGGGCTTCCCCGCCGTCCCGCCGGACAGCGGCGACCGCGTCACCGTCCCCGAGGGCTTCGAGTACGACGTGCTCATACGCTGGGGCGACCCGGTGCTCGCCGGGGCCCCGCCCTTCGACTTCGACAACCAGACCGAAGCCGCGCAGTCCGGCCAGTTCGGCCCCAACAACGACTACTGCGCCCTCGTTCCGCTGCGCTCCGACGGCCGATGGCTCATGGTGAGCAACCACGAGTACGTCAACGAGCTGCTGATGTTCCCCGGTTGGGACCCCGAGGGCCCCTCGGAGGAGCACGTGCGCACCTCCTGGGCGGCGTACGGGATGTCCGTGGTGCTGGTCGAACGCCCGCGCGCGGGCGGCCGGATGCGGGCCAGGTCCTCCTCCCGCTGGAACCGCCGCATCACCCTGCACACCCCCTTCGAGATGCGCGGCCCGGCGGCGGGTTCGCCGCTGCTGCGCACCGGGGCCGATCCGACCGGCCGCACAGTGCTCGGCACCATGGCCAACTGCGCGGGCGGTACCACCCCGTGGGGCACGGTGCTCTCCGGCGAGGAGAACGTGCACATGCCGTTCGCCCACGCCGAGAAGGCGACCGACCCGGTGGTCAAGGAGGGTCTGAAGCGCTACGGGTTCGCCGAAGGGGCCTCGCTGCGCGCCTGGGAGAAGTACGACGAGCGGTTCGACCTCGGCAAGGAGCCGCACGAGGCCCACCGGTTCGGCTGGATCGTCGAGGTCGACCCCTCCGATCCCGAGTCGGTGCCGGTCAAGCACACCGCGCTCGGCCGCTTCAAGCACGAGGGCGCGACGATCAGCGTGGCCCCCGACGGCCGCGTGGTCGCCTACATGGGCGACGACGAACGCTTCGAGTACGTCTACAAGTTCGTCTCCGACAAGCGGATGCGCAAGGGCGAGGACTGGGCCTCCCGGCGTCACAACATGGGCCTGCTGGACTCCGGCACCCTGTACGCCGCGCGCTTCACCGGAGACAGCCCGGCGGAGGAGATCGACGGTTCCGGACAGCTGCCCTCCGACGGCGAGTTCGACGGCACCGGCAACTGGCTGCCGCTCGCCCACAACGACCGCAGCTTCGTCCCGGGCATGACCAGCGACGAGGTCTACGTCTTCACCCGGATCGCGGCCGACCGCGCGGGCGCAACCCGGATGGACCGCCCGGAGGACGTCGAGGCCGACCCCCGTACGGGCCGTGTCTACGCGGCGCTGACCAACAACGACTACCGGGGCGCCGCCGGTCAGCCGGGCCCCGACGAGGCCAATCCGCGCAAGGACAACCGCGACGGGCACGTGCTGGAGCTCTGCGAGCGCCGGGACGACCCGACCTCGGAGCGCTTCGTCTGGCGGCTGATGCTGGTCTGCGGCGATCCCGAATCGCCGAGCAGCTACTACGCCGGCTACGACAAGTCCCGGGTCAGCGCGATCTCCTGCCCCGACAACCTCGCCTTCGACCCCGCGGGCAACATGTGGATCGCCACCGACTCCGGCGGCCAGGGCGGCGTCAACGACGGGCTCTACATGGTGCCGCTCAGCGGTCCCGAGCGCGGCCGGGTCCAGCGCTTCCTCACCATCCCGGCCGGCGCGGAGTGCTGCGGTCCGGTGGTCGGCGAGGACCATGTGCTGGTCTCGGTCCAGCATCCGGGCGAGATGCCCGACGCCACCCCCGAGAACCCCGCCTCCCACTGGCCCGACGGCGGCGACTCACAGCCCCGGGCCGCGGTGATCGCCGTCCGCAGGAAGGACGGCGGCCCCATCCTGCGGCACAGCGGCTGACCCGGCCCGCCCCTCCCCCGTCGGTGCCGTGCCCTGTCGTACGGCGCGGCGGGCGGATCGGGGCGAGCCGCCGGTCGGACCGCGAACCGCCCGTGTGCCAGAACCCCGCCGGGGTGCCCCGTGTCCCGCCTCTTCGAATGCCGTCGGCCCGACATCGCGGCGTTCGGAGAATGCGCGGAGAAATGCCAGCAGTGTGCCGGCCGTTCCTCTGTGCCAGCACATTGCGCGTCATGCGGAAAAGCAGCGACAGGAGACTGTCCCCGCCTTTTCACGCAGTCCTTTCCATGCACTGACGACAAGTAGGTGGAAACAGGTGGAGATGCAGTCCTCGGTCAATTTCTCACCGGCGGCGGACTTCTACGACAAGACCCGGGGCGGCGAGGCCCGGGGCCGGAGGATCGCCCCCGCCGTGGCGTCCCGCACGTCCAAGGGCGAACTCATCCTGGACGCGGGCATGGGCACCGGCGTGGTCGCACTGGCTCTCTCCGAGCAGGGCTACCCGGTGGTGGGAATCGACCTCTCCCACTCGATGCTGACCAAGGCCGTGGGCCGGGTGGGGCAGGTGGCCGCCGCCGCCTCGCTGGAGGATCTTCCGTTCCCCGACGAGACGTTCAGCCAGGCGTACAGCGTCTGGGTCACCCATGTCGTCGGCGATCTGCGCAAGGGCCTATCGGAGGTGTACCGGGTGCTGAAGCCCGGCGGCCGCTACGTCGTCATCCCCGGCATGATCCTCTTCGACGACCACCCGGTCAGCCAGATCATGGAGACCATCCAGTCCCGCACCGCGGAGGCGGACGACCGCGCGAACCGGATCGTGCCGCTGGCCGAGTCGGTCGGCTTCAAGGCGGTGGAGGTCGGCGAGCTGGAGGCCGCCACCCACGAGCACAGCCCCGAGACGATCGCCTCCGGCCTGGAGCAGCGGATGCTGTACCACTTGTGGGCGGTCGACGACTCGGTCTACGAGGAAAAGGTGGAGCCGCTGGTGCGGGAGCTGCGTGCGCTGCCCGACCCGGAGGAGCCGGTCGTGCGGCAGACCCGCCGGCAGATCCTGGTGCTGGAGAAGCCGGCATGAGCGGCCCGCGGATCACCCCGGCCGACCTCGCGCAGCAGCTCTCCGCCGACCCGCTGATCGCCATGATCACCGAGCCCGAGTCGCCCGCCGTGCCCACGGTGACCGAGGAGTTGGGCAAGGCCGGCATCCGCGCCGTGGAGATCACGCTCACCTCGCCGAACGCGCTGCGCACGCTCAGCGAGAGCGTCGCCACCGAGGCGACGCTGGTGGGCGCGGGCACCATCCGCGACGCCGACACCGTCAAACGCGCGGTCGACGCGGGGGCCCACTACCTGCTCACGCCCGGGGTGATTCCCGAGGTGCTCGCCGCGGCGGGCGACCTGGGAGTCCCGGTGGTGTGCGGCGCGTTCACCACCACCGAGGTGATGGAGGCGCACCGGCTGGGTGCGGCGCTGGTCAAGCTGTTCCCCGCCCGGATGGGCGGACCGGCCTACCTCGCCTCGCTCACCATGGCGTTCCCCGACATCCCGATCGTGCCGACCGGGGGCATCACCGCCGACGACCTCGCGGACTACTTCGCGGTGGGCGCGCACGCGGCGGCCCTCGGCAGGCCGTTGGTCGGCGACTCCCTGCGGGGCGGGGATCTCACCGGCGTCCGGGAGCGCTCGCAGGCGTTGCTGGAGGTCGCCCGGTCCGCGCGACCGGACTAGCCACACCCCGCACCGGCGGCTGTTCCGTACTGCCTGCTCGTCCGCACTTCCTCATCCGCAGTTCGCCCGTCGCCGTGCGGCGGCGGCGAACTGCGGCCTGCCCGGCGAAAGGAAGATCACGTGCGTTTGGACCGGTCCTTCGAACTCGACCGCAAGGCCGAGCAGATCGATGCTCTGGCAGCCAAGAGAAAGAACGTCATCGCCTCCGACCAGATGGTCGAGGGCCGCTACCCCGTCTTCGCCGAACGAGCCGCGGGCGCCCACTTCTGGGACGTGGACGGCAACAAGTACCTCGACTTCTTCCTCTCCTACGGCACGGTCATCCTCGGCCACGCCGACCCGGACGTGGACGACGCCGTGGTGCGGGAGATCCGGCGCGGCTTCGCGGTGGGCCTGATGAAGCCCGTGCAGACCGAACTCGTCGAGGAGCTCCTGGAGATCATCCCGGGCGCCGAGATGGGCATGCTGCTCAAGACCGGTTCGGACGCGACAGGTGCGGCGGTACGGCTCTCCCGCGCGTTCACCGGACGCGACCGGGTGGTGCGCTGGGGCTACAACGGCTGGCACGACTGGTGCGCCCAGTGGGACAACGGCATCCCGGAGGCGAGCCGCGAGCTGGTCGACACCTTCACCTACAACGACCTGGACTCGCTGCGGGCGCTCTTCGAGCAGCACCCCGACAGCATCGCCTGCGTGGTGATGATGCCCTTCATGGTCGAGGCCCCCGAGCCCGGCTTCCTGGAGGGCGTGCGCGAACTCACCCGCGAGCACGGCGCGTTGCTGGTCTTCGACGAGATCCGCTCGGCCTTCCGGCTGGCGCTCGGCGGCGCGCAGGAGCACTACGGCGTCACCGCCGACCTGGTGACGCTCTCCAAGGCGTTCGCCAACGGTTACGCCGTATCGGCCCTGACCGGCCGGGCCGATGTGCTGCGGACGCTGGAGAAGGTGCACATCTCCTCCACCTACTACTCCAACGCGGACGCCATGGCGGCGGCGCTCGCCACCATCCGCAAGCTGCGGTCCGGGGACCATCTGGCCCACATCTGGCGACTGGGCGAGCGGCTGCAGAACGGGCTGCGCGAACTGACCGCCAAGAGCGGCACCCCGGTCGCGGTGGTGGGCCATCCGCCCATGCCCTTCCTGGACTTCGCGATGGGCAGCGAGGACGACAACCAGAGCGCGAAGCGGGTCTTCTACGCGGCGACCATCGCCGAGGGCGTCTTCTTCCACCCGAACCACCACTGGTTCGTCTCCGCCGCCACCACCGAGGCGGACATCGACCAGGCGCTGGAGGCCGCCCGCAGCGGGTTCGAGGCGCTGGTGGCCGCGGGCTGGACGACCGAGGCCCTGGAGGCGCGGTCATGAGCGGCGCCACTGCCCCGGTCCCGGACACCTCCGCGCCCGGGCCGGAGGCCGCCGGCCCGGGCGGCGACCACGGGTGGGGAATGCGCAATCCGCGCACGGTGACCGAGCGCCACTGGGCCGAGGAGCAGAAGGTCATCGGCCCCGGGCTCCAGGCGGTCATGCTGCTCTCCCGGCTCTGTGTGGAGTCCGCCGACGGCGCCGAGCTGACGGACGTCGACGGCAACCGCATCCTCGACTTCCAGGGCGCCGGCGGCGTGAACTCCCTCGGCCACGCCGAACCGCGCTTCGTCGCGGCGATGGCGCAGGAGCTGGGCCGGGCCACCGCGGGGGCCTTCGGCACCCCGGCGCGACTGGAAATGGCCCGCATCCTGCGGGACTTCCTCCCCGAGGACCTGGCCACCGTCCAGCTCTACAGCGGTGGCACCGAGGCGGTGGAGGCCGCGCTGCGGCTGGCCAAGTCGGTGACCGGGAAGCACGAGTTCCTGTCCTTCTGGGGCGGCTTCCACGGCAAGACGATGGGTTCGCTGGCGCTGACCGCCGGTGCGCGCTCGGGGCTCGGGCCGCTGCCGCCGGGCTACTTCTCCACGCCGTACGCCAACTGCTACCGCTGCCCGTTCAAGCTGCGCGCCCCCGAGTGCGGGTTCGCCTGCGTCGACCACGCCCGCAAGGTGGTCAAGGAGAACAGCACCGGCGCGCTGGCCGCGATCGTCGTCGAACCGGTGCAGGGACGTTCCGGCAACGTCGTTCCCCCGCCCGGCTACCTCTCCGCGCTCAAGGAGGTCGCCGACGAGTTCGACGCGCTGCTGATCTCGGACGAGATGATGACCGGTTTCGGCCGCACCGGCGCCCCGTTCGCCTACCAGCACGAGGACGTCCGGCCCGATGTGCTCACGGTGGGCAAGGGCATGGGCGGCGGCTATCCGGTGACCGGGGTGATCGCCTCGGCGCAGACCATGGCGGCCGAGCCCTTCTCCGAACCGAGCGCCAGCTCCTCCAGCTTCGGTGCCTTTCCGATGGCCTGCCGCGCGGTGGGCACCACCACCGACATCCTGGTGCAGGACAAACTGGTGGAGAACGCCGCCGAGCGGGGGCGGGAGATGCTCGCCATGCTGCGCCCGCTCGCG
The DNA here is from genome assembly GCF_023072595.1 of Streptomyces sp. XM4193. Taxonomy (GTDB): domain Bacteria; phylum Actinomycetota; class Actinomycetes; order Streptomycetales; family Streptomycetaceae; genus Streptomyces. Next base: position 1,077,499 of record NZ_JALLGK010000001.1, on the reverse strand, counting down.
GAGACCGCTCCGCTGGTCGGGGACGTGCGCGGCGCGGGCCTGGCCATCGGCATCGAGCTGGTGGTCGACAAGCAGACCCGCGAGCCGGCCCCCAAGAGCCTGGTGCAGCGCGTCTACCTCCAGCTGATGGAGGCCGGCGTACTGGTCATGCTCGGCGGCAACACGCTCCGGCTCTACCCGCCGCTGTCGATCGACGCGCAACGGGCCGAGACCGCGGTGGGCGTCATCTGCGAGGTCCTCAACTCCGCGCAGGAGGACCGATGAGCGGCGCACTCGACCCGGCCGCCCTGCGGACGGTCGCCGAGGAGGCGGCCGACGGCGCGGCCGAGGAACTGCTGCGGCGGCGCGGCGCCGTCCACGAGGTGGCGACGAAGGAGAACGACTCGCTGGTCAGCGACGCCGACGAGGCCGCGGAACGGCTGGTGCTCGGCGTACTGCGCGAACGCACCCCCGGGTTCGGCATCGTCTCGGAGGAGGCGGGCGCCGACGTCGTCGAGGGTGCGCCGTGCTGGATCGTCGACCCGCTGGACGGCACCACCAACTACCTGCGCGGGCTGCCGGACTACGCGGTCGCCCTCGCCCTGGTCGTGGAGGGCCGCACGGTCCTGTCCCACGTGGTGCTGCCCGAGTCCGGCGCGCGGTTCACCGCGCTCGCCGGGCAGGGCGCGTACCGCGACGGGCGGCGGATCTCGGTCACCCGGCAGGCCCCGGGGCGTTCGCTGACCGGTACCGGCTTCGGTACGGCCGGGGTGGTGCGCGAGGCGCAGCGCTCGGTCGCCGACAGCCTGCTGCGGGGCGGCTTCGAGATCCGCGAGCCGGGCAGCGCCTCGGTCGGCCTGTGCCGTACGGCCTGCGGTTCCTACGACGGCTATCTGGAGTTCGGCATCGAGGTGTGGGACACCGCCCCCGGCGCCCTGCTGGTCGAGGAGGCCGGCGGCACGGTGACGGGTTGGGGCGGTGCGCCCTTCGACGCGTGGACCGGTGATCTGGTCGCCGCCGCGCCCGCGGTGCACGCACGGCTGGTGGAGGCGGGCGGCGCACGGCCGCCCGTGCCGGTGACAGGAGGTGCGGTGTGAACATGCCCCTGAAGGTGGCCCTTTCGGGCTTCGGCACCTCCGGCGGCGCACGGCTCGCCGGCTACCGCTCGGTGGCCGGCGCGGACGTGGTCGCCGTGGTGGACCCGGGCGAGCAGGCCCGCGACCGCGCGGCCCAACTGCTGGACGGTGGGCGGGTGTTCGGCTCTCTGGAGGAGCTGCTCGCCTCGCCGACCGGCGCCGCGGTGGACGTGGTGGACATCTGCAGTCCGCCGGTCTTCCACGTACCGCAGACCAGAGCGGCGCTGACCGCCGGTGCCCATGTGATCTGCGAGAAGCCGGTCGCGGTCACCGGGGAGGAGGCGCGCGGTCTGGTGGAGCTGGCGCGCTCGCGCGGCCGGCTCCTCTTCCCGTTCCACAACTACGGGACGTCGCCGGTGATGCGGGAGCTGTCGGCCGCGGTGGAGGAGGCCCGGATCGGCCGGCTGGAGTCCGCCGTCTTCCGGATTCTGCGCGACCGGCACGCCCGCGGTGTCGCCGGCTTCGCGCCGGACTGGCGCCGTTCGCGCGAACTGGCGGGCGGCGGCATCCTGTTGGACCACGGCACCCACTGCGTCTACATGGCGCTGCGGCTGTTCGGCAGACCGCCCAAGCAGGTCTCCTGCACGGTCGGCCGGGCCGGCGACGATCCGGCGGCCGTCGACGAGGAGGCCCGGCTGCGGCTGGACTTCGGCGACGCGCACTGCGACATCGAGCTGAGCTGGACCAGCGATGTGCGCTCCAACCACTACTCGGTGCACGGCTCCGGCGGCCTGCTGCGGATCGACGACGGAGTCGTCGAGAGCACGGCCGGCGGCAGCACCGACCGGCGGAACCTGGTCTCCCCGAGCAAGGACCAGACGCATCTGGAGTGGTTCCCGCCGATGTACCGGGAGTTCCGCGGTGTGCTCGCCGATCCCGCGTCCTGGCACCGGCCGGCGACCGAGATCGTCGAAACCGCCCGGATCGTGGAGTGCGCGTACGCCTCCGCCGCCGCGGGCGGTCCGGAAGTGCCGCTGTGAGCACGGTGCGTGCCGCCCGCGCGGCGGCACGCACCGCTTCGTTCAGCCGGCGGCAGGCAGCCCGATCGCTCGGGTGAGCAGCGGTGCCTCCTCGGTCAGGTTGTCCAGCGCCGTGGAACGTTCATGGGAGGCGAAGTAGTGGCAGATCACACGGTCTTCCCGGTCCGGGAGCCACTCCAGGCGGCCCGACCGGTACGGCTCCTCCAGGCTCTGCGAGCCCGTACCGAGCCGGCCGCCGAGCAGCGAGTACGACATCTGCGTCACGTAGCGCGGCGCGAAGCTGATCTCCCGGGGCAGTCCGGCCAGGGTGCGCTCCAGGAAGTCGGCGTCGAAGAAGCGGACCCGGTCCACGGCGGAGAACCCGCAGCACATGTACGACACATGGGGCACGCCGGGCAGGTGGTCGGGTATCCAGTGCACGCCCTGTGGCTCCCAGCCGAACTCGGGCGAGTAGAGGAAGCCGGGGCGCTCGTCCACCGGGGCGGCGGCCCAGTCGATCAGCAGCTGCGGGCGGTTCAGGAAGACCACGTCGCTGTCCATGCTCACCACCGACCGGGTCTCGGCGAGCAGGAAGTAGTCGACCAGCTGAAGGATGCGGACGTTGTTCTGCCGCACCGCGGCGAGCACCGGGTGGTCCGCCAGCAGCTCGGCCACCCGGGCGTCCGCCTCCGCGCGCTCGATGACCCGCACTCCGGGCACCAACCGCTCGAGCCGGGCGACGTCGACGGCGGTCAGCGTGCCGTCGTCGTGCACCACCGGCGTGACCTCCGGCCAGCAGCGGGCCAGCGACTTCACCGCGAAGAGGTACAGCGGGACGTGGTCGGACGAGACCAGGCTGTGCACCTCCACGCCGTGGCTTCCGGTGAACTCCGGGACCCGGGCGCCGAAGAGGCCCCGGGTGACGGAGAACGCCGTACCGGCGCCGCCGGAGCGCTCGGCTCCGTGGGGGGAGGCGGTCTCGGTCTGGCTCATACGGATCTCCTTGAGCAAAGGGGGAGGAACATGGACGTACCGGCTGATTATTCTCAACTCCCTTCGGAAAGAGAAGAGTTGACATGGCTTCACTTCTCCGGGGGCCAGGCGGAGGTGGTGCGGGAGGCGATGGCGCTCCTCGTCCCCGGGCCGACGGATCTGCCCGGCGAGCAGGAGCCGGGCGCCCGTGAGGCCGACGCGGTCCGCTACGCCGACCGACTGCTCGGCGCCTTCCGCACCGAACCACCGCTGATCTACGCGGCCGGCTCCGGCAGCGCGCACGTACCGCTCTCGCCGGAGCAGCGGCACGGCTGGCTGCTGCGGGTGCGGGAGCTGCAGGACGCCTACCGCGAGGGCACCGCGCTCCTGGACCGGCTCGCCGACGGCGACTTCGCCGCTGCCGACCCCGCGGTGCGCCACCGCGCACTGCGCGATCCCCGGGCGCACACCTTCCGCGGACTGCTCTTCGACCACGCGATCGAGGGAACGTACGGCGATCCCGTCTACCGCGGGCGCCCGGCCCCCGGCAGCACGGTGCTCCCCACCCCGCCCCTGCCTCCGCCCTCCGCACCGGAGGACGCGTCGGAGAACGCGCCGGAGGACACGCCGCCGCCCACGTCACCGGAGAGCGCCGCCCCCGCGGACGGCGCCGCACCGTCCGCGGACTCCCCTCCCCCGGCGGACGCCGCCGCCCCGTACGGCGAGGAGACCGCCGCGCTGCTGCGGGACTTCACCGCCGCCGCGCGCCGGGTGGTACTGGGCGGCGACGATGGCTGAGCGCGCGGTGGTGGTCGGCAGCGGCCCGGGCGGCTCGGTCGCCGCGATGGTGCTGGCCGAGCGCGGCTGGGACGTCACGGTGCTCGAACGAGGGCCCAGCCACTTCGAGGACCTCGCCGACCCGGCCCCCGCGCACCGCTTCTCCTCCGACGAGGTCAAGGGGCCGGTCCGGGGCTTCGAGTACCCGGACGTGCTCGCCGAACCGCGCGTCTACGAGGAGCGCCGGCCCGGCGGCGGACGCCACACCGGCTTCGTCAACGCGCTGCCGGCCACCGTGGGCGGCGGCTCGGTGCACTGGGACGCCAAGACCCCCCGGCTGTGGGACCTGGACTTCGCCAAACGCTCGCTGCTCGGCCCGCTGCCGGACGCCGACGTACGGGACTGGCCCTTCGACTACGCCGAACTCGCCCCGCACTACGAGGAGATGGAGCAGATCCTCGGCGTCCAGGGCTCGCTGGCGCAGCTGCCGGACTCCCCCACTCTGCGGCACGCCCCGCGCGGCACCGACTTCCCGATGCCGCCGGGGCCCGACCAGTCCTCCTCGCTGCGGATCGCCGAGGCCGCCCGCTCGCTGGGGCTGCGCCCCTTCCCGATGCCGATGGCTGCCAACTCCCGCGCCTACGACGGCCGTCCGGCCTGCTTCGACTGCGGCGCCTGCTGCGGCTACGGCTGCCCCAACCAGTCGCGGGGCAGCGCGCTGATACCGCTGCGGCGGGCGGTGCTGGCCGGCGCCGAGGTGATCCCGCACGCCACCGCGACCCGGGTGCGGTACGAGGGTCGACGGGCCCGCTCGGTGGTGTGGCGGGACGCGGCGGGCCGGGAACACGAGCTGCCCGCCCGACGGGTGGTCCTGGCGGGGTCCGCGGTGGAGACCTGCCGGCTGGCGCTGCTCTCCGAACTCCCGGACCCGGGCGGGCTGGTGGGCCGGTTTCTGATGTTCCACTGGTACTCCGTCGCCTACGGGTTCTTCGCGGGCGAACCGGTGCGCGGCGAACGCGGCCGCAACATCACCCACGCGCTGGACGACTTCGCCGACCCCGACCACCCCGGCGCCCGCGCCGCCGCGCAGGACGCGGGGCTGCCCTACTTCCGCGGCGGCGTGGTGGAGCTCGGCGGCACACCGCTGGGCCGGGTGGCCGAGGGCCGGGTCTACCGGCGGCTGCTGCCGGAGCTGGCGGAGGTGCCTTACGGCGCGGCGTTCAAGCGGCTGATGCGCGAAAGCCCGCTGAGAGACCGGCTGTTGGGCGTCCAGATGCACGGCGAGGACGTCCCCCAGCGGGAGAACACGGTGACCCTCGACCCGCATCTGCGGGACTGGCGCGGAGTGCCGGTGCCCCGTGTCCGCTGGGCGCCCCACCACCACGAGACGACGGCCCAGCGCTTCTACCTGCCCCGGCTCGCGGCGCTGCTGCGCGCCGCCGGCGCGGACGCCGTGGCCGCTCTGCCGGAGACCCGCTCGGCGGCCTTTCCCGACGAACCGGCCTTTGTGCCGGGCAACTTCCACACCCTCGGCGGGATGCGCATGAGCGAGGACCCCCGCTCCGGCGCCACCGACGGCGAGGGCCGACTGCACGGCCTGGACAACGTATTCGCCGCCGACGGCAGCCTCTTCCCGGGCTCCGGCGCGCACAACCCGACTCTGACGCTGATGGCGACCGTACTGCGGAACACCAGGAGGACGACGTGACCGACCACAGTCCCGCACCCCGGGCCGCGACACCGCGCCCCCGCGCCCCCGAGTACGCCTTCGACCCGACGGCGGCCCTGGGCTGGAAGAATATCGGACTGGACGGGCTGGGCTGCTTCCTGCGCTCCGTCGAGGCGGTGCTGGTGGGCCACGGCTACGGGGGGAGGGAGATCGCGCAGGGCATGGCCGTACCGCTGGACCTGGTGCGGCGCGGCGAGTGGTACGGGCCGATGAGCGAGTTCCCCGCGTGCACGGTGCGCTGGCAGCTGGCCGGGATCGGCGAGGGGGACCGGCAGTGGCCGCTCGTCGTCGAGACGCTGGCCTCCGGCGCCCCGGTGGTGCTGATGCCCGACGGTTTCCACTGGCCCGGCGACGAGTACGAGGGCCGCGAGCACTTCCACCACCACATGGTGCTGGCCCACCGGCTCGACGGGCAGGGCCTGCATCTGCTGGACATCGACGCCCCGGCCGCCGAGGGGTACCGCCGGATCGTCGAGGTCGACGCCGAGCTGCGGATGTCCGCTTCGCGGATCGCGCTGGTCGAGGACATCGCGCCACCGCGCCGGCGCCCCGCCGAGGAGGTCGCGGAGGCGCTGCTCCCCTCCTCGCTGACCGCGCTCGCCGAGGACATCGCCGAACTCCGGGCGTTCCACGGCCGGGTGTGGTCCGGCGGGCCGCTGCCGGTGCTGGTCGCCAAGGGCATGGACGTCCTGGTCCTCGGCGACATCCAGCCGCAGCTCTTCCTGCTCGGCCACGCGCTCGCCGACGCGCGGGAGGAGTCGGTGCGGCGGGTCTCGCAGGCCGCGCTCACCGCGGCGGGGCGGGCACAGAAGCTCGGCCTGCTCCTGCTCGGCCTGCACCGCTTCCAGGCCGAGGGGGTCTACGCCGTCGCCCACGAGGAGATCTCCCTGCTCGCGGACAGCCTGGAGGGGCTGCTGGGCGAGATGCACCGCTGGCACGGGAGCGGGAGACCCGCGACGACCGAGACGGACGGCGCGCGCATCACCCGCCGGCTGCTCGGCGAGACGCAGTGGTGCTTCGGCGCGGGAAAACCGTTGGAGAACATCGCCATCGGATAACCGGGCGGCTCGTTGAAACGCCTTTCGCAAGGCCCTGTGGAATGCAATCCCATGGGGTCCGAAAAGCATTCCCCAATGCAATTTCCATGATTCAGGCAAACCGTTGACAGCTTTCTGTGCCGGGCATAGCGTCTGCTCGTGCCCGGCCGCGCCGAACTATCGGCGCACCGGTGAATCATTGTTCGCTTTCGGTGAGGAGAGCAGTGGTATGGGTTCGGACGGCGAAATACTCCAGGAAATTCGTACGGTCCTGGTGGAGCAGTGCGACACCGCACCGGATCGGGCTGCGGAAATCACCCTGGACGACCCGGTGTCCGCACTGGAACTGGACTCGATCACCATGGCCTACGTCTTCAGCCACTTCGAGCAGAAGCACGATCTCACTTTCGAGAACGACGACATCGATCCGATGCGCTACAGCACGGTTCGAGAGCTTGTCGAAACCCTTTCCGGCCGCATCGCGGAGGCCGGCACCCGATGACGTCCGACAGCGCGCTGCTGCCCGTCGGCGAAGCGGAGGCGGCGGCTCCCGACGACGCCCTGCTGATGGATGTGCTGGCGTCGCAGTACCGGCTCTCCGCGGTGGCCGTGGCCGACCGCCTCGGAGTGTTCGCCGCACTGGCCGAACAGCCGTCCACCGCCGCCGCACTGGCCTCCGACCGTGAGCTGCACCCGCACGGCACCGCCGTCCTGCTGGACGCGCTGGCCGCACAGGGACTGCTGACCGTGTACGGAGGCGCGTACCACCCGACCGCCTCGGCGCGGGCCTTCCTGCTGCCCGGCACCGCCCGCTACTGGGGCCCGATGCTCGGCCTCGGCTGGGACGAGCGCTGCACCGCAGTCCGCACCCTGGTGACCGAGGGGACGGCGTACGGCTACCGGGGCAAGGGCATCTGGGACACCCACAACCGCTCCCGTCACCACGGCGAGCTGTTCGCCCGCGCCATGCACGCACACTCCGCGGGGCCGGCCGCAGCGCTCGCCGCCACCCTCGAACTCGACGACTGCACCAGTCTGTTGGAGATCGGCGGCGGCGTGGGCACCTACTCGCTGGCGCTGGCCGGACGCAATCCGCGGCTGACCGCGCAGGTCCTGGACCTGCCCGTGGTCGAGCGCCCGGCCGTGCGGCTGATCGAGGACTCGGGCCTGACCGGGCGGGTACGGCTGCGCGCCGGCGACATGTTCGGCGAGACCTGGCCCGGCGACCAGGACCGGGTGCTCTTCGCCGACGTCCTCAGCGACTGGGACGACGAGGGCTGCCGCACCCTGCTCGGCCGCGCCCGCAAGGCACTCGCGCCCGACGGGCGGCTCCTGATCCACCAGGTACTGCTCGACGACTCCCGGCACGGCTCCCACTCGGCGGCCGGCTACTCGCTGGCGCTGGCCGTGATGACCGGCGGCCGGCTGCGCACCCTGCCCGAACTGGCCTCGCTGCTCGCGGAGTCCGGCTTCGGCGACTGCGCGGCGACCCCCGCCTACGGCCACTACTCGTTGATCACCGCGCACCCCGACTGACCCGCGGGGCAGCCCGGTCATCCGCCGCTACGGAGCCCCGTACGCGCGAATCCACTCCCCGGTGAATCTGGAGCAGACATGGACAACCAGCCCCGTGTTACCGCCATCATCACCAGCCGGGAGCGCTTCTCCTACGCGGAGGAGTCGCTCAGGAGCTTCTACGAGCACACCGAGCTCCCGTGCCATGTGGTGTACGTCGACGTCAACTCCCCCCGGGACCGGTGGGAGAAGCTCAAGCGACTCGGCGACGAACTGGGCTTCACCGCGATCCGCCTGAACAAGTACGTCTCGCCCAACTGCGCGCGGAACGTCGGGCTGCGGTTCGCCGAGAGCGAGTACGTGGTCTTCCTCGACAACGACGTGGACTACACGCCCGGTTGGCTGGAGCCGCTGGTCGCCTGCGCGGACAAGGAGAAGGCCGCCATGGTCGGCCCGCTCTACCTGCACGGCCCGCTGGACGAGCAGGTGGTCCACATGGCCGGCGGCGACATGGAGTTCTCCGGCGTCTGGGGCACCCGGGAGTTCAAGCAGACCCAGCGGTACTTCATGAAGCACGTCACCGAGGTGCCGAAGAAGGAGATGCGGCGCCAGCAGTGCGACATCATCGAGTTCCACTGCGCGCTGGTGCGCCGCGAGATCTTCGACCGGGTCGGCGGGATGGACGAGGGGCTGCTCACCACCCGTGAGCACCTGGACTTCAGCCAGCGGGTGCTGGACGCCGGCGGCACGGTCTGGTTCGAGCCCGAGTCGGTGATCACCTACCGGATGCCGCCGCCCTTCGCCCTGACCGACCTGCCGTACTTCATGCTCCGGTGGAGCGACGCCTGGACCGAGGACACCCTGCGGCACTTCGCCAACAAGTACGGGATCAGGCCCAGTTACGTCGAGCGCGTCACCAAGAACCGCAAGGGCAGGCAGTGGCTGCTCTTCGAGCAGATCAAGCAGTACCTGCCGGACAGCCTCGGCGAATCCGGCACCAAGGTCGTCAAGCGCTCGTTCCAGAAGGTCGAACCGCTGGTCAACCGCGCGGTGGTGGAGGTGCTGACCTTCCGCGACGAACCGCTCCAGTGGCAGGTCCACCACGGCTCGGCCGACCGCGCCCGCGCGAAGGTCCCGGCCTCATGAGCGGCGCCCCCACCGCGGACGAGGCAGCCGGCCCGGACGCCGAGGGCGGCGGACAGGCCGCGCCGGTGGTCGTCATCACCGGCATCCCCGGCAGCGGCAAGTCCACCATCGGCGCGCTGCTCGCCGAACGCCTGGAGCGCGCCGTGCTGATCGAGGGCGACACGCTGCGCCGCATGGTGGTCTCCGGCCGGGTCGAGATGTCCCCGGACCCGGAGCCGGAGGCGCTGCTCCAGTACGGGCTGAGGCTGCGTCATCTGGCGCACCTCGCCCGCTCCTACGCCGCCGCGGGCTTCCCGGTGATCGCCGAGGACAACATCCTCGGCGCCTATCTGGAGGAGTTCGTCGAGATGCTCGGCGACACCGTCACCGCGCACGTGGTCGTACTGGCCCCGCGCGCCGAGGTGGTGCGCGGACGCGACGCGGCCCGGACGCACCACGCGTACGGCGACGACGGCTGGGGCGCGGAGGCACTGGACGCGACCTTCCGCGAGGAGACCGCCCGGATCGGCCACTGGCTGGACACCTCCGAGCAGAGCGCCTCGCAGACCGCCGACACGGTCCGGCGACTGCTGGCCCTGGGCGAGGAGCGGTGAACGGCCCCGACGCCCGGGTGGCGCTGCCCGGACCGGGTCGGGCCCGGCTCTGGCAGCAGCGCGTCACGCCCGGCTCGGCCCGCAGCTGCTCCTCGCTGCTCAGCCGCGAGGAGCGGTTGCGAGCCGCGGCGATGACGGACGCGGCCCGGGCCCGCTTCACCGTCGCCCGCGGTGTGCTGCGCGGGGTGCTGGGCAGCGGACTCGGACTGCGGCCGGACCGGGTCCCGCTGCGCGTCACCTGCACCCGCTGCGGCGCCGGCGACCACGGACCGGTGCGGCTTGACCTGCCCGGAGTGGACCTGGCCCTCTCGCTGGCGCACTCGGACGAACTGGCCGCGGTCACCGTGGCGCACGGCGAACGCGGAGTGGGGGTGGACGTCGAGGCGGGCACCTCGGTCGGCGACCTCGGGACGCTGGCACGACGGGTCTTCGCACCCGCCGACCACGACCGGTGGCAGGAGCTGCCGGCCGACCGGGCCCGGCCGACCGTACTGGCGGCGTGGGCCTGCGGCGAGGCGTACGCCAAGGCGACCGGGCTCGGCCTGGGCACCGCCCTGGCCGGTGTCGGAGCGCGGCTGGACGGCGACGGGCGGCTGGTCGTCGCCGGTCCGCGGGAGCTGGACGGCTGGTCGGTGCGGAACGTACCGGCACGGCTGTCCGGATACGCGGCGGCGGTGGCGACCCGGCGCGAAGTACGGCTGAGCGGGGGCGACTTCGCACGCACCGGCACCGCGGGCGCGGACGGCACAGCTGCCGCCCTGAGCGGACCGGCGCACCGCGGCTGAGACACCGGAAGCCCGAGCGCCGAACCGGCAGCCGTGCCCGCCGGCGGGCACGGCACGACCGGCACGGCAGGCAGAGAGCAGAGGGCACGCGACAGACGGGGCGGCACAGGACAGGACGACCGCACGGGACAGGACGACCGCGCACCGGGCGCGCCAACGGCGGCGCCCCAGGCGGTGGTTCAGGGACGGGACACCGGACGAGGGACCGGCGGAAGCCGGAGCGACAGCGGGCAGGGAGAGGGAGAGGCTATGCAGGACGACCGGCAGGCTTCGGCCGCGGAGCGGACGGAAGCGCTGGTGCGCGACCGCCTGGGCGCGCGGATCGGGGCCGAACTCGCCCACGCCCTGGACCGCGGGGAGAAGTTCCACGACGTGGGCATCGACTCTCTGGACATCGTCGTCGTACTCGCCGAACTGGAACGCGACTTCGAGGTCGAGCGGATCGCCGACGGCGAGCTGTGGGACATCGCGGACTCGGTCGACGCGCTCGTCCACTATCTCGACACCCACGGCCACGCGCCCGCGGAGACCCCGTGAGCACCGCCGGCGCACCTGCCGCGGACGGGCAGGCGACGGACACACGGGCCGCGGACGCACGGGCCGCGGACGCACCGGCCGCACTGGCACAGGACGACGGCGCACGGGCCGGGGACGACCTCGACCGCGCGCCGGTGGTGACCGGGCTCGGAGTGCTGTCGCCGGGCGGCGTCGGCACCGAAGCCCTGTGGCGCGTCTGCCGGTCCGGCGACGGCGAGTTCCGCGAGGTCACCCACTTCGACGTCTCGCGCACCGGCACCCGGGTCGCCGGCTTCGTGCCCGAGGAGCCCGGCGCTCCCGTCCCGGGCGAGGCGGCCAGGCTGCCGTACCTGCTGCACCGCGCCGTCACCTCCGCTCTCGCCGACGCCCGCGAACGCACCGGCGCACGGGACGTGCCGACCGCGCTGGTGCTGGGCACCACCGACAGCGGCGGCTGTCCCGGCACCGAGGTGTGGCGTGCCTGGGCCGAGGGCAACAGCACCCGGCTGGACGCCGGTTGGGAGCCCTGGGCCCCCGACGGCGCGCCCCGGGGCGACCACGAAGGAGGCCCCGACGCGTCCTTCCCCGACGGCCCGGTGGTCCAGGTGGGCAACGCCAGTGCCGCGGGCGCCACCGCTCTGGGCGTCGCCACGGACCTGCTGCGGGACGGTGTCGTGGAACGCGTCGTGGTCTGCGGCGTGGACACCGTCACCGAGACCGCCTTCCACGGGCTGGCCTCGCTGCGGACCCTCAACCCGCGCGGCTGCCGCCCCTTCAGCACCCGACGTGCGGGCATCCGGATCTCCGAGTGCGGCGCCGCGATGGTCCTGGAGCGCGGAGGGGACCGCACCACCTCCGGCTACGCCCGGTTGCGGGGCTGGGGCAGCAGCAACGAGGCGAGCCAGGCCGCACGTCCGGACTACGAGGGCGTCGCCAAGGCCGTGCAGCGCGCGCTCGCCGACGCCCGCACCGGGGCCGACCGGCTCGACTACGTCAACGCGCACGCGGCCGGCACCCGGCACGGCGACATCGCCGAACTCCGGGCGCTCGACGAGGTGTTGGGCGAACGGCTGCCGAAGGTTCCGGTGGTGAGCACCAAGGCCGCCCTGGGCCACTGCCAGGGCGCCGCAGGCACCGTGGAGGCGATCATGACCGTACTCACGCTCGCGCGCGGCGAGGTCCTGCCCACGCTGGGGCTGGAGGACCGCGATCCGCGCTGGGACCATCTGAACCTCGGCGACCGCGCGCCGGAGGCACCGCCCTCGGTCGGAATGACGATCTCCTGCGGTCTCGGCGGTTCCAACGTGGCGGTGGTGTTCAGCCGTGACTGACGCCTCCACTCCCCGTTCCGCCACGTACGCGGCCTCCACCACCGACACCGACCGCGCGCCGGGCGGCTCCCTCGCGGCGCCCGTGAACCTCGCCGGCCTCGTCGTCCGCTCCGCGCGACAGCCCGTGCCCCGACTGCCCGAGCGCACCGAGGAGTTGCCGCGCACCCCGCTGGCGGTGCGGGACCTCCTGCGGCCCGCGCTGCTGGCCACCGCCGAGGCGGCCGTCGCCGAGGCGGGGCTGAGCCCCGAGGAGGTGCGGAACATGGGCTGCGTCACCGCCTCCAACGGTGCCACCGCGGCGACCGGCAGCTACATCGCCCAGGTGTTGGCCGGGCCCGGCCCGCGCTGGCTGGCACCGGAGTGCTTCCTGCACTACTCGCCGCACACCCTCACCGGCGAACTGTGCATCGCCCTCGGCCTCGACGGCTGCGCGGTGACCCTCACCGGCGCCTCCGCCGGAGTCGACGCGCTCGGCTACGCCGCGCTGATGGTGCGTTCCGGGCGCTGCAGCAGCGTTCTGGTGGCCGCCGCGCACTGGCCGCAGCCCGCGACCGCCGACGACGAGTCCGTACCGCTGCTGACCACCGCCGCCGCGGTCCTCGGCAACGGCGGCAGCGGGGCGGTCAACGGCCGGGTCGCGGTGACCGGTTGGCGTCCCGGCGGCAGCCACCCGGCGGTGCGCCGCGACGAGCCGGCCGGTCCGGCGGACGGGACGGCGGGCGGCAGGGACACGGACGTGACCGCGCCGTTCGCGGCCCTGGCCGACCGGCGGGACTCGCACGACGCACGCGGCACCGAACTGGTCTGCGGAGGCTCCCGGCTGACCGCGGTGGCGGGAGCGGGCGAATGAGACCGTCGGACCACACCGCACCCGCACCCCACCGCACCACGAGCGGCAGCGGGGCGCCCGTCGCACCGGACCTGCTCTCCCTGCTGCGCGAGCGCGCGGAGCGGGACGGCGACCGGACGGCGCTGGAGCACGAGAGCGCCGTGCTCTCCTGGGCCGAGCTGTACGCACGCGTCCAGCTCGCCCGCCCCGCCCTGCCCGCGCCCACCGGCGGGCGGAGCCGGACCGGACTGCTCGCGAGCAACCACCCCGACACCGCGGTGGCGCTCCTCGCGCTGATCGCCAACGCCGCGGAGGTCGTGCTCTACGACGCGCGCGCCACCGCCGCCGAACGCGACCAGGTCGCCGAACTGGGCAACGTCGGCCACTGGTACGGCACTTCGGCCGCGTCAGAGCCCGGCTCCACCCCGACCGGCCCCCTCCCCGACACCACCACAGCCGCCGACACCACCACCGCCGCCGCCACCGACGGTGCGCCCGCGTACATCGGGCTGGTCACCTCCGGCACCGGCGGGCTGCCGAAGGTGGTGCGCAAGAGCTGGCCGGTCACCGTGGCCAACTCCGGCGCGTACGCCGAGAGCGCCGGATACGGCCCCGGCGACCGGCTGCTGTGCACCACGCCGCTGCACCACGCGTACGCCTTCGGTGCCTCGCTGCTCCCGGCGCTGCTCAGCGGCGCCACCCTGGTGCTCGCCCCGCACCCGCCCTCACCGGCCGGACTCGCCCGCGCGCTGCGGGAGAGCCGCGCGACGGTGGTGCAGACCGTGCCGTTCCTCTACCGGGCGATGCTGGAGTGCGGCGAGCCGCTCGAGGCTCCAGATCTGCGGTTCTGCCTTTCGGCCGGTGAACCGCTGCCGCCCGAGCTCGCGCGCACCTGGCACGAGCGCGTCGGCGCGCCCGTGCGCAACCAGTACGGGGCGACGGAGTTCGGCCAGATCGCGTTCGCCGCCGACGACCCCGAGGGTCCGATGCGGTTGATGCCGGGCGTCACCGCACGGCTCTCCGACGAGGACGGCAACTGGCTGACCGACGAGGACGGCCGCTGGCTCGCGGACGCCGGCCCGCAGACCGTCGGCGATCTCCATCTGCGCCAGCAGGGCGCGGAGGTCGACTACTGGGGCCTGCCCGAACTCGGCCCGGCCGCCCTGCGCGAGGGCTGGTTCCGCACCGGTGACACCGGCCGGCTGCCCGGGCCGGGGCTGGTGGAGGTACGGGGACGCACCGACCGTCGGATCACGGTGGCCGGCCGGAAGGTCGACCCGGACGAGGTGGAGCGCGCCGTGCTGTCCATGGCGGGCGTCAACGAGTGCCGGGTGAGCGCGGCGCCCTCGGTGCCGGGACGCACCGGCGACGCCTTCGTGGCCTTCGTCGCCGCGGAGCCGACCGTCACCGAGATCGAACTGCGGCGTCATCTGGCCCGGTTGCTCTCCTCCTACAAGGTGCCCACCCGCTTTCATCTGACCGAGCGGCTGCCCCGAACCGGTTCGGGCAAGGTGCACATGGCCAGGCTCTGGGCGGGGGTGCGCGCATGACACCGCTCGCCGCGCTCGAAACGGGCCGCTACGCACTGGTCTTCCCCGGCGCCGGTTCCCATCTGCCGGCCATGGCCCGCCGGTTGTGCCGTACGTTCCCGGCGGCGGTCGAGGTGCTGGAGCGTGCCGAGAAGGCCGTCGGACTCGATCTGGCCCGGCTCTGCCGCGCCGGTACGGCGCCCGAGCTGGCGCCGCCGGAGATCTCCCATCCGGCGGTGGTGGCGACCGCGCTGGCCGGCAGCACCGCGCTCCGCGCCCATCTGGGCGAGCGACTGGCGCCGCCCGCCTTCATCGGCGGCCACAGCCTGGGCCACTTCGCGGCGCTCGTCGCCGCCGGGTCGGTCGGCTTCGAGGACGCGCTGGTGCTGGTGGCGCGCCGTGCCCGGCTGATGGCGGAGCAGTCGCGCCTGCGTCCCGCACTGATGGCCTCGATCGGCGGCCTCGCACCGGCACGCGTCGCCCGGTGGTGCGCGGACTGCCCGCCCGCCGTCGGGGTCGCCGTCACCGGCTGCCTCAACGGGCCGCAGCAGACCGTGGTCTCCGGCGACGAGCGCGCGGTGCGCTGGGTGACGGACCGCGCCACCGAGGCGTCCACCGAGCAGGAGCCCGTGCACGTACGGGAGTTGACCGCCGGAGTGGCCTCGCACTCGCCGCTGATGGACCCGGTGCAGGACGAGCTCGCCCCGGCGCTCGCCGCCCTCGGACCGTCCGCACCGACCGCGCCCGTGCTCCTGAACACCACCGGCCGACCGAGCACCGACCCCGGGGAACTGGGCACCGATCTGCTGCGCCAGCTCTCCGCCCCGGTGCTCTGGAACGACGCGATGCGCGCGGTGCTGGACTCCGGAGTGGAGACCGTCGTGGACACCGGCCCCGGCCAGGTGCTGTGCAAGGCCGCCGCCCTCCACCCGGACGCGGCCCCGCTCGCGCTGAACTTCATGCAGCCGCTGGAAAGAGTGGTGCCACTGCCGTGACCACCGACCGGAACCGCACCGCGCACACCGACGGCCCGACCGGCCCGACCGGCTCCACCGGCCGCGCCACGACGGCCGCGCTCACCGCCGACTCCTCCGACTCCCCGTCCCCGCGCGGGCGTTCGGCGCTGGTCTTCGGCGGCAGCCGGGGCATCGGGCTGGCCACCGCCCGGGCGCTGGCCGCGCAGGGCCACCGGGTGACGGTGGCCTCCCGCGGCGGCGAAGCGCCCGACGGACTGGCCGCGGTGCGGTGCGACGTGGCCGAACCGGCCGATGTGGACCGCGCGTTCGAGAGCGCCGGGCGGCGGCAGGGACCGGTCCAGATCGTGGTCTGCAACGTCGGGGTGCGCGAGGACAACCTCCTCATCCGCTCCGACGCAGCCGCCTTCCAACGCGTCGTCAACACCAATCTGACCGGCAGTTGGCGCGTTCTGCGCCGGGCCGCCCCCGCGCTGGTGGACGGCGGTTGGGGCCGGGTGGTGCTGGTCTCCTCGGTCGCCGCGGTGCTCGGCATGGCGGGCCAGACCAACTACGCGGCCTCCAAGGCGGCGCTGGTCGGACTCGGCCGGACGGTGGCCCGCGAACTGGGGCCCCACGGAGTGACCTGCAACGTCGTGCTCCCCGGCTTTGTGCGCACCGCGCTCACCGAGGACCTGCCCGCACCGCGGCGGGCGCAGATCGTCGACGGCAGCGCACTGGGGCGGGCCGCCGAACCGGAGGAGGTCGCGGCGGTCATCGCCTTCCTCGCCTCCGAGGCGGCCGGCTATGTGACGGGCGCGGTGGTCCCCGTCGACGGAGGTCTGGCGATGGGCGTATGAGCACCACCGGTCATCCCGACGTCCCCGGACCAGCCAACGGAGCCTCCATGCGGATACTGCTCGTGGACAACTACGACTCCTACAGCTACAACCTGTTCCAGCTGATCGCCACGGTCACCGGAGCCGAGCCCGACGTGGTGAGCAACGACGACCCGGTGCTGCTGCGCCCGGACGTGGCGGGGTACGACGCGCTGGTCGTCTCGCCGGGCCCCGGACACCCGGGCGCACCGGGCGACTTCGGGCATCTGACGGGTCTGCTGGCCGCGTCCCGGCTGCCGGTCCTCGGCGTCTGTCTGGGCCACCAGGGGCTCGCGCTCGCCGCCGAGGCCCGGGTCGAGCAGGCGTGGGAACCCCGGCACGGCTGGCTGAGCCCGGTGCGCCACCGGGGGCGGGAGCTGTTCGCCGGCATCCCGCAGCACTTCACCGGGGTGCGCTACCACTCGCTGGCCGTGCGCGAGCCGCTGCCGCCGGAGCTGGAGGCCACCGCCTGGGCGGAGGACGGCGTGGTGATGGGGCTGCGGCACCGCCGACTGCCGCGCTGGGGAGTGCAGTTCCACCCGGAGTCGGCCTGCACCGAGCACGGCGACCGGCTGATAGCCAACTTCGTGCGGCTCGCCCGGTCCCACGCGGTCGCCGGCTCGCCGCGCCCCGCCGTCTCCCGGCCCCGTACGCTCCGCCCGACCGCCCCCGCGCTGCGGACCGCCCCGGCGCAGGCGTCCGACGGCCCGGCTCCGGCCGGCCCCCGGGAGGGGCGGACGGACCGCGGCGGCCCGCCGACTGCCGTACCGGACAGCGCACTTGAGCCCGCCGTCACACGCACCGCGCCGCCCGCGGACGGCGCGCGGACCGCGACGGAGTACCGGCTGCACCACCGGCGGCTGGCGTCCGAGCCGGACACCGAGGCGGCCTTCCGCGAACTCTTCTCCGCGACCGCGCACGCCTTCTGGCTCGACAGCTCGCGCGCCGAACGGGGACGTGCGCGCTTCTCCTTCCTGGGCGACGCCTCGGGGCCGCTGGCCGAGACCGTGCGCTACCGCGCCGGTTCCGCGCGGGTGTCGGTGACCGGCTCGGACGGCACCACCACCGAGGTGGCGGGCACGGTCTTCGACTACCTCCGCGAGGAGCTGCACCGCCGCCGCATACCCGCTCCCGACCTGCCGTTCGACTTCGTCTGCGGCTATGTCGGCTATCTCGGCTACGAGTTGCGCGCCGACTGCGGTTCGCCGCTCGCCCGCCCCTCCACGGCCGACGACGCGGGCTGGATCTTCGCCGACCGGCTGGTGGCGGTCGACCACGAGCGCGGCGAGACCCATCTGCTCTGCCTCTCCCGGCCCGACGACGCCGACGCCGCACGGGCCCGGCGGTGGATCGACCGCACCGCGCACAGTCTGCGCACACTCCCGCGCACCGAGCCCGAGCCGGCCCGGACGCCGCCCGCCGACTCCCCCTCCCGCTCGGGCGACCGGGGCGCGGACCGCTACCTCGCCGACATCCGGGAGTGCCTGGCGGAGCTGCGCGCCGGCCAGAGCTACGAGGTCTGCCTCACCGACCGCCTCGGCCTGCCCGGCGACCCGGACGGCCTGGAGGTCCACAGCAGGCTGCGCCGCATCAACCCGGCACCGTACGGGGCGTATCTGCGGCTCGGCGAGCTGGAGGCCGCCTGCTCCTCGCCCGAACGTTTTCTGCGCATCACCGCCGACGGCACCGTGGAGTCCAAGCCCATCAAGGGCACCGCTCCCCGGGAGGAGGACCCCGAGGCGGACGCGGACGCCCGGCGGGCGCTCGCCGCGGACGCCAAGACCCGCGCCGAGAACCTGATGATCGTCGACCTCCTCCGCAACGACCTCGGCCGGGTCTGCGAGGTCGGCAGCGTCCATGTGCCCCGGATGATGCACGTGGAGTCCTACGCCACGGTCCACCAGCTGGTCTCGACGATCCGCGGCCGGCTCGACCCGGCCGCCGATCCGGTCACCTGTGTGCGCGCCTGCTTCCCCGGCGGCTCGATGACCGGGGCGCCCAAGCTGCGCACCATGGAGATCATCGACCGGTTGGAGGGCCGCCCCCGGGGCCTGTACTCGGGCTCCATCGGCTACTTCGGCCTGGGCGGCGGCGCCGATCTGAACATCGTCATCCGCACCGCGGTCCGCAGCGGCGGCCGCTGGAGCGTCGGCGCCGGCGGCGCGATCGTGCTCGACTCCGACCCGGGTGCCGAGCTCGAGGAGATGCGGCTCAAGTCCCGCGCCCCCGTGCACGCCGTACTCGCCGCCGCCCGCGCCGGCGCAACCGCGCAGACCGGGCACGCACAGGCCGCACCCGCAGAGCCCGGGCACGCACAGGCCGCACCCGCACAGGCCGGGCACGCGCATGCCGGGCACGCGCAGGCGGGAGCCGCGTCGGAACGCGGGCCGTCCCGGCACGGGTTCACCCAGCGCGGCGCCCCCGGGCCCGAGGCCCCCGGTTCGGGGCCGCCAACGAACGTGTCCGCTCCCGTCCCGGCACAGCCCCGGAGGTGAACCGGCCCGAGGGAGCCGCGGCACCCGTCCCACCCGGACGGTCCCTCAGCGCGGTGGCGACACCGCGGACAGCACAACTCACCACCCACGGAACGAAGGAAGACCTCTCATGATCGAAAGCCGTCTGCTCGACATCCTCGCCTGCCCCGTCTGCAAGACCCGGCTCGACGCCGACGCCTCGAGCGACTCGATGACCTGCACGGGCGCCGAGTGCGGTCGCACCTACCGGGTGGTCGACGGCATACCGCTGCTGCTGGTCAGCGAGGAACTCGAAGCCACTTCGCTGGCCGGCTGAGACCGGTCGCGGGGCACTGAGCACTGATGTCGACACCGGCGGGCGAGGGCGAGGACAGCGTGACAACGGGGGACACCGCGCAGAAGGACGTGCGCACCCGGAATCGGCACCCACGGGGACTTTTCACCCTGTGGAACGTCGAGATGTGGGAGCGGTTCAGCTTCTACGGGATGCGGGCGATCCTCGTCCTCTTCCTCGCCGCGCCGGAGGACCAGGGCGGGCTCGGGCTCGCCCCGCACATCGCCGCGGCGATCTTCGGCATCTACGGCGCACTGGTCAACCTGCTGGCGCTGCCCGGCGGTTGGCTGGCGGACCGGCTCTGGGGCTCGTACCGGGCGGTGCTGTGGGGCGGTGTGGTGATCACCGCGGGACACTGCACCCTCGCCGTCCCGGCGGGCCCCGGGGCCACCTATCTCGGGCTGCTGCTGGTCGCCGCCGGCACCGGCATGCTCAAGCCCAGCATCTCCACCATGGTGGGCAGGCTCTACGACCACGAGCAGGACGCCGCCCAGCGGGACGCCTCGCGCCGCGACGCCGGCTTCTCGCTCTTCTACATGGGCATCAGCGTGGGCGCCTTCGCGGCCCCGCTGATCACCGGCTACCTCGGTGAACGGATCGACTGGCACGCCGGGTTCGGCGCCGCCGCGGTCGGCATGCTGATCGGTCTGCTGGTCTGCGTGCACGGCGGACGGCGGCTGCCGGCCGTCACCCGCGAGCGGGTGCGCACCGCGAAGCCCGCCGAGATGCAGCGGATGCTGAGCCTGTGCGCGGCGGCGGTCGCCTTCGTCGTACTGCTCTGCCTGGGCCTGGTGGCGCTGTGGGGGATGACGTTCACCAAGGGCATCATCCAGTCCGTCACCGCCCTGACCGTGCTGATCCCGGTGGTCTACTTCGTCTCCATGTTCCGTACGGCCGGCCTGGACCCGGTCGACCGCAGCCGGCTGCGGGCGTACATCTGGATCTTCCTGGCGGCCAGCATGTTCTGGATGATCGCCGAGCAGGGCGGTTCGCTGGTCAGCCTGTTCGCCCGCGACCACGTGGACCGCGACCTCTTCGGCTGGGAGTTCCCCACCAGCTGGTTCCAGTCGCTCGGCCCGTTCTACAGCATCCTGCTGGCGGGCGCCTTCGCCGCACTGTGGATACGGATGGGCACCCGGCAGCCCAGCACGGCGGCCAAGTTCGCCATCGGGCTCGGCGGTCTGGGCGTGGCGACGCTCATCATGGCCGGTGCCGGCATGGCGGCGGCGGGCGGCGAACGCGTCTCCATGATGTGGCTGCTGGTGGCGTTCCTGGTGCAGATCATGGCCGAGATGTGCCTGAGCCCCACCGGGCTCAGCGTAACCACCCGGCTGGCACCGCCCCGGTTCGCCAACCAGCTGATGAGCCTGTGGTTCCTCTCGGTGGCGATGGGCAGCGCGCTCAGCTCCCAGGTGGTGCAGCTGGGCACCGTCTGGTCGCCCGGCACCTACTTCGCCGTGCTCGGCTGCGCGGCGCTGGCCTGTGCGGGTGCGGTCGCCGTCTCCCGCAAGCACCTCAGCCGGCTGATGCGCGGCGTCAACTGAGCCTGCGGCGCGGGTACGGAGGAGGGGGTGGCGGCCGGTCCTCGGCCGCCACCCCCTCCTCCGTGTCCACCGGCACCTGCCGACGGTTCAGCCCCGGCCGGCCGCCTCCGCCGCACCCGACGTACCCGCCTGCTCCGCCGCACCCGCCTGCTCCGCGCCCGTGGCTCCCGCCGTCGCCGACTGCCAGGCCGCGTAGAGCTCCGCGTACCGGCCGGGTCGGGTCGACAGCTCCTCGTGCGTGCCCTGCTGGACGATGCGGCCGGCGTCGAAGACCAGCACCCGGTCCGCCGCCTCCGCGGTGGAGAGCCGGTGCGCCACCGAGACCGCGGTACGGCCCCGGGTGGCGGTCTCCAGTGCGCGCTGGAGGCGCTGTTCGGTCGCCGGGTCGACGGCCGAGGTCGCCTCGTCCAGTACGAGCAGATCCGGATCTGCGAGGTACGCCCGGGCCAGCGCCACCAGTTGGCGTTCGCCGGCCGACAGCGCCTCGCCGCGCGGCCCGGCCGGGGTCCGCAGACCGTCGGGGAGCGATTCGGCCCAGCCGGTGAGCCCGAGATCGGCCAGCGCGGCGCGGACCTCCTCGTCGCCGACGTCGGCGCGGCCGTAGCGGATGTTCTCGCCGACCGTGGTGTTGAAGAGGAATCCGTCCTGAGGCACCATCACCACCCGCCGCCGCAGCGACTCCAGCGGCACGTCCGTCAGCGGCACCCCGCCGAGCAGCACCCGTCCGGAGGACGGATCGGCCAGCCTGGTCAGCAGTTTGACGAAGGTCGACTTGCCGGAGCCGGTCTCGCCGACCACGGCGACCCGGCTGCGCGGTGCGATCTCCACCGAGACCCCGTGCAGCACCAGTCCGCCGTCGGGGTAGGCGTACTCCACCTCCTCGAAGCCGACGCCCACCGGGCCGGGCTCCAGCTCCACACCCTTCTCGCCCGGGTCCTCGACCTCGCGCGGCGCCTCGATGACGGCGAGCGTGCGGCGCAGCCCGGCGAGTGCGTTCTGGAGCTCGTTGAGCACCTCGGTGCTCATCTGCGCCGGGCCGATGAAGAGCGTCACCAGGAAGAGGAAGGCGACCAACTCCCCCGCTGTCATGTGGCCGTTGACGCCCAGCACGACGCCGAAGCTCACCACCGCGCCGATGGCCAGCGCCGCGGCGATCTCCCCGCTGGAGAGGGTGACGGCCACCAGTCGCTGCGCCCTGCCCTGCGCCTTGCGGTGGTCCTCCACTGCGGTGTCGATGCGGCTGCCGATCAGTCCCGAGGCGTTGTGCGCACGGATCACCGCGGCGCCGGCGACGGCTTCGCCGGTGGTGGCGAGCATCGCGCCCGCGCGGGTGCGGACGTCGGCGTAGCGGAAGGAGAGCCGGTGCTGGAGCCGCGGCAGGATCAGTGCGAGCGGCAGGAAGACCGCCCACACGGTCAGCGCCAGCGCCCAGGAGTAGGCGAACATCACCGCGCTGCCCACCAGCAGTTGGCAGCCGCTGACCAGCAGCATGCCGCCGAACTGGAGGAAGATGCTGAACTGGTCCACATCGCCGGTGACCCTGGCGACCAGATCACCGCGCTGCTCGCCGCCGAGCGCGGGCGCGGACAGATCGTGCACCCGCCGGAACGCCTTCTTGCGCATCTCCGCGAGTGCCGTCTCCACCTCCCGGTAGAGCCGGTGGTTCATCCGGAAGGTGATCCACGCCGTGCAGAGCACCGCCACCGCGCAGACGCCGACCGAACCGAGCACGAATCCCGTGCGCGGCCCCTCCTCGGACTGGATTCCGGTGTCGAGCGTCACCTGCACCGCGATCGGCACCACCACCCGGCCCGCGGCCGCGACCACCGCGAGCAGCAGGACGATGAGCAGGCCGCGCCGCAGCGTCGGCGAGGTGGCGAACAGCCGCTTCAGCGTGCCGGTCGCGCTGTGGTGGGAGCCCCCGATACGGCTCATGCGGTCCGTTCCTCCTCGGCTTCTGCGGCGGACGCGCCGACCCGCGCGTCCCCCTCGCTTCCGTCGTCCCCGGCACCGTCCTCGGCCCGGTGCCCGTTCTGCTCGCCCTCGTAGGCGGTGACCAGCGAGCGGTACCCCGTGCAGCGGGCGAGGAGTTCGGCGTGCGAGCCGGCGTCCGCGACCCGGCCGCGGTCCACGTAGACGATGTGGTCGGCGAGTGCGATGGTCGCCTTGCGGTAGGCCACCACCACGACGGTGGAGGGCAGTTGGGAGGTGCGCAGCCGATTGAGGATGCGGCTCTCCACCTCCGGGTCGACGCTGGAGGTGGCGTCGTCCAGCACCAGCAGTCGCGGCCGGCGCACCAACGCCCGTGCCAGCGCGACGCGTTGGCGCTGGCCGCCGGAGAGGGTGGCGCCGCGTTCACCGACCCGGGCGTCGAGCCCGTCCGGCAACTCGCGCACCACCTGGGCGACATCGGCCGCCTCCAGCGCCTCCCAGACGGCCGCGTCGTCCCGCTCCAGACCGAGCAGGACGTTGCCGCGGACGGTGTCGTCGAAGAGCAGCGCCTCCTGCGGGACGAAGGCCACCGCGGACGCCACCTCGCCCGAACGCATCTGCCGCGCGTTCATCCCGTCCATCAGCACATCGCCGCGGTCGGGGTCGATCAGCCGCACCATCAGCGCCGCCAGGGTGGACTTGCCCGAGCCGGTCGGACCCACCACCGCCACCGTGCTGCCCGCGCCGGTGCTGAGCGTCACGTCGCGCAGCACATCGCTGCCGTTGTAGGCGTAACTCACCCCGCGGGCGTCGAGGTTGAGCGGGCCGGGGTCGGTCAGCCGCAGCTCGCCGCTGGGCATCTCGCCCTCGGCGTCCAGCACGGCGCGCACCCGCTCCCAGCCGACCGCGGAACGCGGCAGTTCCGCCAGCACCCAGCCGAAGGCCCGCACCGGGAAGGCGATCATCGTGAACAGATAGGCCACCTGCACCAGTTCGGCGACGCCGATCGCCCCGGAGGCCATCCGGCTGGTGCCGACCGCCAGAACCGTCAGGATGCCGAGGTTGGGCAGGGCGTCCAGCAGCGGGTCGAAGCGCCCCCGCATCCTGCCGACCGCGACATTGGCGTCCCGCAGGGCTTCCGCCCGCTCCGCCATCCGCGCGGACTCGTGCGACTCCAGGCCGAGGGTCTTCACCACCACGGCGCCGTCGAAGCTCTCGTGCGCGATGTCGGCCACTTCGGCGCGCAGGCTCTGCGCGCGTGCCGCCAGCGGGGAGAGCCTGCGCTGGTAGAAGACGTTGAGCAGTCCGATGGCCGGGAAGAGCGCGATGCTCACCAGCGCCAGCACCGGATCGACCAGGATCAGCGAACCGATGGCCGAGACCAGCATGATCAACACGCCGAGCGCCGTCGGCAGCGGGATGATCGGCGCCCACACCGCCTCGACGTCGGAGTTGACCGTCGACAACAGCCGTCCCGCGGAGTGGCGTTGGTGCCACGACAGCGGCAGGTGGAGATAGCGGTGGGCGACTCGGCGCCGGTAGGTGGACTGGAGCCGGAACTGCATCAGCCCGGCGCCCACCCGGCGCCCGATCACACCGACCACCCGCAGCATCGCGACCGCGAAGATGGCGGCGCCCGCTGCCGCGAGAGCGGCGTACGAGGTCTCCCCGCTCTCGAACGCGGGCAGGATCACCCGGTCGGTGATCCTGCCCAGCGCCCAGGAGGTGGCGACCGGTGCGACGCCGTACAGGGCGCTGGCCGCGAGCGCCGCACCGAAGATCCAGGGCTCCTCCCGCACGGCGGCCGTCAGAACGGGCAGGCCCTTGCGGCGTGAGGGCCCGTCGGCTTCGGACACGGATGTCCTTCCTTCCTGCGCGGCGCGCGGCCGTGTCCGCCCACCGCCCGGCCCACCGCCCGGCACGGCCTCCGCGGGGCGCGAGGGCGCGTTGCGGCGCGGTGGCCCGGTGGGGCGGCACCGGCCGGGTCGGCGGGTTCTACGGGTGCGGCGGGTTCACGGCTGCGGGTTGCGGATGGGTGGGGTGTGCGAATGGCTGTGGTGTGCGGACGCGGACGGCTGCGTGCTGCGTGCTGCGGGGTGCGTCCGTGGCGGGGTGCGTCCGACGGCGGTCGCTACTGGCGGGCGCCCGCGGGGGCCGGCAGTGCGTCGAGCAGCGCCGTCTCCTCCCGGGTGAGCCGCAGTTCGCAGGCGGCGGTGTTCTCCTCCACATAACGCGCGTTCTTGGTGCCCGGTATCGCCACGATGTGGTCTCCCTGCGCCAGCACCCAGGCGAGCGCGATCTGCGAGGGCGCGACACCGCGGCCGTCGGCAACCTTGCGCACCGCGTCGGCGAGCGGGAGGTTGGCCACCAGGTTCTCGGGCTGGAAGCGGGGGTTGACCAGGCGATAGTCGTCCGCGGGCAGGTCCTCGCTGGAGGCGAAACGGCCGGTGAGAAAGCCGCGGCCGAGCGGCGAGTAGGCGAGCACCGCGATGGACTCGCGGGCGGTGAAGGGCACCAGCTCGGCGAGGGAGTCCCTGGTCCACAGGGAGATCTCCGCCTGCACCGCGGCCACCGGGTGCACCGACTGCGCGGTGCGGATCTGCTCCACGGTGACGTCCGAGAGGCCGAGCGCACGGACCTTGCCGGCGCGCACCGTCTCCGCCATGGCGCCCCAGCTCTCCTCCAGCGGCACTTCGGGGTCGACCCGGTGGAGCTGGTAGAGGTCGAGGTGGTCGGTGCCCAGCCTGCGCAGGCTCGCGTCCACCGCCGCCCTGATGTGCTCGGGCCTGCCGTCCTTGCGCAGCCTGGTCTCGCCGGGGACGAAGCCCACCTTCGTCGCGACGAACGCCCGGTCGCGGCGCCCCGCGAGCGCGCGGCCGACCAACTCCTCGTTGGTGTGCGGCCCGTAGACGTCCGCGGTGTCGATGAGGTTCGCGCTCAGGTCCAGTGCGCGGTGGATGGCGGCGATCGAGGCCGTGTCGTCCCGTCCGTGGGGGTCGTACGCATAGGACATCCCCATGCAGCCGAGTCCCACGACGCCTACCCGCTGCCCGTCCTGCCCGATGGCGGTGGTGCGCAACTCACGTCTCCTGTTCGGGGGTTGTGCTCCGGCGATGAGATCGGGGCCGGGTCGCGCCCACCCCCTCGGTGGACACGACCCGGCCCCGGGACGTTCAGGAAACGGCGCCCTCGGTCCAGGCCCGCTTGAGGATCTCGTCCACGGTCTGGTCGACGGTCTGGTCGGAGGTGTCCAGCCAGAGGCCGACCTCCGGAGTGCTGCCGCGCAGCACGGCGTCGAGGTCCTTGGGCTGCCAGTCCGGGCCGTACCCGGTCTTGGCGCGCTTCTCCTCCCGCGCCAGCACGGCGTCGGGGTTGGGAGCGAGCACGACCACGGCCAGCGGCCGGCTCTTGATCGTCTCGGTGATCTCCTGGAGGTGCTCGCCGAGCAGGATGTCCTGGATGATCGCGGTGAAGCCCGCCTGGCAGTACGCGTCGGCGGACGCCGCTGCCAGCCGGTGCCGCAGACGCAGCTGCTCCAGGGCTTCCGGCTCCGGGTCGGCGGTCATGTTGACCTGGCCGTTGACGATCATGCGGCGGAAGAAGTCGCCGCGCACGTGAACAGACCGGTCTAACCGCTCGGCCAGAGCCTGTGCGACGGTCGACTTGCCCGCCGCGGAGATGCCCGACAGGACGAGGACGCCCCTGCTGCCCCCGTCACCCGGAATGTTGTCTGCCATTGGGGAAGTGTTTCCTCTCTCGTGTACTCGCTCGCACGGCGACCGCGTCGAACACGGCGACCGCCGACGGTTTCGGTGAACCCAGCAAACCCAGCAAATCCGGCAAACCCGCAATCGCCGACCGCAATGCCGGTGCGAGAATTCGGTGCTCTGTGCACTCAGTCGCGTTCGAGGACGAGCAGGTCCATTGAGGCCGGCCTCTCGGTGGAGGTGCCCCAGGTCCCCGGCTTCGGTTCCCGACGCAGGTGCAGACCATATCGCGCGGCCGCCTCGCGCAGATACTCGACCCGGTACGCGATCGCGTACGTCGGCTCTTCCTTCGAATGCACGTAGTATTCGCCATGATCATTTGTGAAGGTGAACGCGGTGCGCCCCTGGGCGATGTTTTCGGCCACCTTGTCGTCGACGAGATAGGCCGTCGCGAAGCACTGGCCGCCGGGCCGCAGCACACGAGCCGCCTCGGTCAGGTAATTGTCCAGCTCGGGCGGGAGCAGATGACTGATGAGACCCACCATCGCGACCACGTCGAACGCGGAATCCGCGGCCGGGAATCGGAAATCCGCAGCCGAAAGCTTTCCGTCGGGATTGTAGATCTCCTGACGGATGTCGACATGCTCGAACCGAAAATTCGGGTGCTTGGCGGTGATGACGGAGGAGCACCAGTCGATGGCGTGCGGCACGATGTCGAAGCCGAGGTAGGAGCCCTTCTCGCCGAGCACGTCGGTGAGCGGAACCGCGATGCGCCCCGCGCCGCAACCGGCGTCCAACACGTCGTGCGAGGGCCCGACCCCGAGCTCCTCCTGCATGTAGTCGGTGATCTGGCGCCCGACCTTCAGGAAGTCGCCGTTGCCGATGAAGCGGCGGTACCTGCGCGGCGGCAGCAACTCGTGGTCCCGGCCGCGCAACCGGTCGGTCAGGTCCAGAATTCGCAACCCCGCCCGGTAGCCGGAAGCCCGCAACTGGTCGAAAGCACTGGACGCGCGCACCGTGGAGGTGTATTTGGTCGCCTTCAGCGCTTTCAGCTCGGATTTGTTGTCCGGCATAGCGAGCGGCCCCTTTCTGGCGGTTTCTGCGATCGTGCCGAATCTGATGGCAGTACGGGCGCGCCAAGGGGTTCTGTTGTTTCTCGCCGCACGGTGGAGTGCGCCGCCCAAAGGGTTGCAGTCATACCCCCGTGCCCCACGGGACACAGCATGTCCCGAGCGACACCGATGGTCAATAGTGACGAAGAACGCCGGCAGCGGGCATTGTCCGATTCTGCCCCGATTACCGCTGCGGCACCTCGATTCCGGGCGTCCGGAAACCGGCCCGAATGAAGTTGCCGCTTCAACGGAACATAGTCCGCAGGCATGTGCACACGGCTTCCCGACCGCCTTTCACCGGGCCCCGCGAACTCGTGCAGGTTACCGCTATCCGCGCAGGCCCGGAGAAGTCGCGGACGCCTCCCGCCGGCCGCACTTTGGCCGAAATCAAACGTTGCCTTCCTCGGTCGCCCGTGGAACGGGCCACCACTCCCCGGCTGCGGAGGGGCACGGCGGCCGGCGGCGGGCAGGGGCAGGACCGTCTCCGCGTCCGCGGACCGTCGGCGGCCGGCCCGACAGCCCGCCCGGCAGTCCGCCCGGCAGCCGACCCGTCGCCCGGTCGCCGGTCAGGGGGCGAGAGTTCGGCGGCCCTCGGAGTCGCGGCGGGTGCGGCCGGCGGCGTCGAGCGCCTCCAGCAGCGGCACCGCCACCCGGCGGCTGGTGCCCAGGGCGCGGGCGCACTCCCCCGGGCCGAACGGGCCTTCCAGCGCCCGGAGTCGGGCCACCGCGCGGTCGGTCGCGCCGACGGCCAGATGGTGCGGACCGATCCGCTCCAGATGCCCGCGCCGCACCAGCAGTGCGAGCGCCGCGTCGGTGAGCCCGAGTTCGCCGAGCTGCCGCCGGGTGGGCGCGCCGAACGGATCGTCCGCCAGCCGCCGGAGCAGCCGGTCCAGCGCCGCCGAGACCTGCGGGGGCAGCCGCCGGGCGTCCGCGGCACGGTAGACACGGCCCTCGCGCACCACCAGCTCCGGGCCGGCAAGGGAGCTCGGCGGCAGATCGTCGGGCAGGTCGAGGAGTTGACGGGCGCGGCCGATCGGCAGCCCCGGATCGCCGGGACTCGCCGCGGCGCGGCGGTCGACCTCCGCACGCAGCGCACCGGCCGCCCGGTCCGCGAACCCGGCGTCGAGCAGGTACGCCCCCGCGTCGAGCACGTACGGCTCGGCGTCGGGCGCGGGACCCGCAGCGGAGGGGTGCGGGCCGGTGCCGGCGTCGGACGGGCCGGTGCCGGCGTCGGACGGGCCGGTGCCGGCGTCGGACGGGGCTGTCGGTGGTGGCAACTCGTAGCCCATCGCGGCGAGTTCGGCTCTGGCGGCGAAGCCGACGGCGCGCAGCCGGCCGGCGGGGTCGGCGGGCTCGGCGACGTCGGCGAGCAGCCGCGCCCGTGCGGCGGCGGCACCGCGGCGGCGCAGTTCCGGCGGCGCCACGTCCAGTGCGACGGCGCCCCACAGCAGCCGCGAACCGGGGTCGCGCAGCAGCAGCCGGTCACCGACGTGCAGATCCAGCGGCGTGCGCAGGGTGAGGCGGACGGTGTCGGGCCCGAGTGGGCGCAGCCGTGCGGCGGTTGAGGCGGTGCCGCAGTGCACCAGAGGCTCGGCGGGCAGCCGCGGAACGGGGTTCGCGGCGTGCCCCCCGGCCGCGGGCCGTCCGGCGAGGCGCACGTCGACGACGGAGGTTCGCCACCACGCACCCGGAGCGATCAGTGCGTGGCCCCGGCGGATGTCGCCCGCGGACGCACGGCGGAGGTTGACCGCCACCCGGGCGGGGCCGCACACACGGGAGACCTCCTCGTCCAGGCACTGGAGGCCGCGGACGGCGACGGGCGTGCCGGCGGGCGAGAGCTCCAGGGTGTCGCCCACCGCGAGCGTGCCCGCCGCCAGCGTCCCGGTGACGACGGTGCCGGCCCCGGCCACGGTGAACGCGCGGTCCAGCCACAGCCGTACGGGCGCCCGCGGGTCGGGGGTCGGCGCCGCCTCGGCCACCGCGTCCAGCAGCGCCGTCAGCTCCGTCAGCCCCGCGCCGGTACGGGCGCTGACGGCCACCGCGGGTGCGTCGGCCAGGCCGGTGCCGGCGGTGTGCTCGCGCGCCTGCGCCAGTGCGTCGGCGGGGTCGGCGAGGTCGCTGCGGGTGATCACCAGCAGCCCGTTCCGGATGCCGAACGCCTGGAGCGCGGCGAGGTGTTCGGCCGTCTGCAGGCGCCATCCCCCGTCGGCGGCGACCACCAGCATCACGGCGGGCGAGGTGGCCAGACCGGCGAAGGTGGTGGCCAGATAGCGGTGGTGGCCCGGTACGTCGACGAAGGCCAGCCGCCGTCCGCCGGGCGCGGTGGTCCGGACGAAGCCGAGGTCCAGCGTGAGCCCGCGGCGTCGTTCCTCCGCGAGGCGGTCGGGGTCGGTGCCGGTGAGCGCCCGCAGCAGCGTGGACTTGCCGTGGTCCACGTGTCCGGCGGTGGCGACCACCCACATCCCGCTCGCGCCGGTCCCGTTTCCGGTCCCGGTCGCACCGGTCGCGCCCGTCCCGCTCCTCGCACCCGCCCCGCTCGCCCCCGTCCGTGTCACGGTGCCTCCTGCGTCGCCGCGGTCAGTCGGCCGCGGGCGCGGCGGGGCGGGCGGCGAGTACGGCGGTGTGCAGGACCTCGTCGTACGCCGTCGGCACGGTGCGCAGATCGAGCAGCAGCCGGTCCCGGTGCAGTCGGCCGACGACGGCCGGACGGCCGGTGCGCAGCGGCGCCGCCAGGGCGGCCGGCAACGCGACGGCGGCGCTGTCGAGCACCGCTTCCGGTGCTCCGCCGCCGCCCACCCGCGCCTGCGAGGCGACGGCGGCGGCGTCCAGTCCCGCGGCGCGCAGCCGGGCGGCCAACGCCTCGGCGCGCGGGACGAGTTCGGCGACGCCGACGCTCAGCGCCTGCTCGACCGGAGTGTCGGGCCCGCGCAGGGTGGCCTCCAGTGCGGCGAGGGTCAGCTTGTCCACCCGCAGGGCGCGGGCGAGCGGATGGGTGCGCAGCAGCTCGACCGTTTCGCGGCGGCCCAGCAGCAGTCCGGCCTGCGGGCCGCCGAGCAGCTTGTCGGCGCTGGCGGTGACCAGGTCGGCGCCGTCGGCCAGCGAGGTCGCGGCGTCCGGTTCGTCCGGGAGCACCGGGTGCGGGCGCAGCAGTCCGGAGCCGATGTCGTGCACCAACGGCACGCCGAGCGTGGCGAGTTGGGCGATCGGCACCGAGGAGACGAAGCCGGCGGTGTGGAAGTTCGACGGGTGGATCTTGAGGACGAAGCCGGTGCGCGGCCCGATCGCCTCGCGGTAGTCCGCGAGATGGGTGCGGTTGGTGGTGCCGACCTCGCGCAGCGTGGCGCCGGTGGCGGCGAGCAGGTCGGGGAGCCGGAAACCGTCGCCGATCTCCACCATCTCGCCGCGGCTGAGGACGATTTCGCGGCCCCGGGCCAGTGCCGTCGCGGCCAGCACCAGTGCGGCTGCGTTGTTGTTGACCGCGTGCACCGCCTCCGCACCGGGCACCGCCGCCGCGAGAGCGGCCACGGCGCCGCCACCGCGCCGAGCCCGTCGGCCGGTGGCCAGGTCGTACTCCACGTCCGTGCAGCCCGCGGCGTCCGCCAGCGCGGCCCGGGCGGCCTCGGAGAGCGGGGCGCGGCCGAGGTTGGTGTGGACCACCACTCCGGTGGCGTTGACCACCGGGAGGAGCGCGGCGGCGGTCGGCGGCAGGGCGTCCACGGCGGCGTCGGCGGCCTCCTCGGGCGCCAACTCGCCGCAGCGCACCCGTTCCTGGGCTGCCGTCACGGCGCCGCGCACCGGTTCGCGGCCCAACCGCTCGGCCGCGGCGGCGAGCCTGGGGTCGGCCAGCAGCGCGTCCGTCCTGGGAACGCGGCGTCGGGCGTCGGCCATCGGCTGTCCTCCCCGGGTCCTCGTCGTGCCTCACGGCCGTTCCCGACCGGGCTCCCGCACGTACGGCGGGCCCGGTGTGCGTCCCGCGGCCCGGTACGGCGCGTCCGGCCCGCGGCGGTACGGGCCCGCGGCGGTCCGGTACGGGCCGGCGGGTTCGCACCGGGAGCCGGCGAGCGGAGGCGTATGGGAATCGAACCCACCCGGCCGGGGTTCCCGACCGCATCGGTGTTGAAGACCGTGGGGGCCACCAGGCACCCGCACGCCTCCGGCGCGGAGTCTAGCCGCAGCTCGCCGCGTGCGGCCGGTCGGGACGGGGCTGGTCCTCGCCGCCGCGGCGGGCTACCGTCCGGCGGATGACGGTTCCGCGCATGACCCAGTACGCCGGTGGTGGCGGCTGCGCCTGCAAGCTCCCTCCGGGTGAACTCGACGAGCTGGTGGCCGCGTTGGCCGGCAGCGCCCCCGCGAACCCGGCCGCCGAGCTGCTGGTCGGCCTGGACGGCGGCGGGGACGACGCCGCGGTGGTGCGGCTGGACTCCGAACGCGCCCTGGTCACCACCGCGGACTTCTTCACGCCGGTGGTGGACGACCCGTACGACTGGGGCCGGATCGCGGCGGCCAACGCCCTGTCCGACGTCTACGCGATGGGCGGCACGCCCTGGGCGGCGGTCAACCTGCTGGCGTGGCCCCGGGAGACGCTGCCGCTGGAGGTGGCCGCCGAGGTGCTGCGCGGCGGCCGGGACGTGGCGCACGCCGCGGGCTGCCAGGTATCGGGCGGGCACAGCATCACCGACGCCGAGCCGAAGTACGGCATGTCCGTGGTCGGGCTGGTGCACCCGGACCGGATGCTGCGGGTCGACGCGGCCGTCCCCGGCAGCGCGCTGACGCTCACCAAACCGCTCGGCAGCGGCGTGCTCAACTCCCGTCACAAGGCGACCGGCACGGTCTTCGCCGAGGCGGTCGAGGTGATGGCGGCGCTGAACCGCGACGCCTCCCGCGCCGCGGTCGAGGCGGGCATTCCGGCCGGCACCGATGTCACCGGCTTCGGCCTGCTCGGCCACGCCTACAAGCTCGCCCGCGCCTCCGGCGTGACGCTCGCCGTCGACGCCGCCGCGGTGCCGTACCTCGCCGACGCCCGACAGGCACTGGCGGACGGCTACGTCAGCGGCGGCACCCGGCGCAACCTCCAATGGGTCGCTCCGCACGTGGAGTTCGGCTCCGCCCCCGAGAGCGAACGGCTGCTGCTGGCGGACGCCCAGACCTCCGGCGGGCTGCTGCTGACCGGCGAGATCGCCGGTCACCCGGTGATCGGCGAGGTGCTGCCCCCCGGCCCCTCCCCGGTGGTGGTCCGCTGACCCCGTACGTGTGCGCCGGTGAGCGCGCGCGGCCCGGTACGGACGCACGGGCCCGCGCCGCCCCACCGAACCCCCGCGCGCCCGCGCCGCCCCACCGGCCCGCCGTCCAACGGACCGGCCGCCCGACCGACCGGCCGACCCGCCGCTTCCCCACGGCACTCCGCCCGCCTCCGCACCGCCTTACCCGTACACGAGTTATTGACCGTGCATCGACAAACGGACAGGGTGGGCTCTCGTCGTCGCCGGCAGTCGGCGGTCGCCGAACTCGGGCTCTCGGGAGGAACACCGTGGCTCCATCCACAGCCGTCGAGCACCGTTCCCTGGACGGCGTCGCCTTCCGTCTCTCCGGGGACCTGGACCTGACGCAGCCGGCCACCTCCGTCGTCGAGGTGATCGCCGGCGGCCGTCTGCACGAGTTCACCTCGGGACCGCGCAAGCTGGGCGAGTCGGTCGCCGCCTCGCTCGGCGTCACCGACTTCGACTCCGAACTCGCCTTCCGCGGCGGCACCCTGCGCACCGCGACCACCAGCGAGTACGACCGGCAGTCCCAGCAGGTGGAGAACCCGACGCTGGTCGTCTGGGAGGGCCGCCGGTTCAGCCTGATCACCCGGCTCTACCGCGCCCGCCTCGCCGACGTCCTCTCGCTGCTGCGCACCCTGGACATCGCCGAGCACCCGGACGGCGTCGTACTGGCCCCCGACCGCGCCGCCGGCAGCCGACTGGCGCGCCCGGCGGCCGTCGTCAAGGAGATCCCCTCCCTGGGCCTGGTCGAGGTCGCCCGGCGCACCCGGGAACACGGAGCCCAACTCCCGCCCTGGGAAGGCGCGTCGGTCGGCTCCGGGGAGCTCTTCCGGGACAGCCTCTCCGACGGGAGTCCCTTCTTCGTCCTCTCCGGCTCCGACCTGTGGGCCACCATCGTGCCGCTGGCCGGTGTGGACGTCGCCTCGGTGCCCCGTGCGGTGGACCGGCTCGACCTGCGGACCGCGGGGTGAGGAACCGGTGACCTCCCTGCTCGGCACCGTCACCACCGCGGTGGTGCTGCTGGTGCTGCTCGCCGGATGCGCCGCACACCTCACGCGCCCCGCCGCGCTGCCGGACGCGCTGTACGCGCACGGCCTGGTGCCCGAGCGCGCCATCCGCCTCGCCGCCGGCACGGCCACCCTGGCCGAGGGCGCGCTCGGCGCGGCTCTCGTCGCGAGCCTGCTGCTCCGCCAACGCACCGCGCTCACCGCGGCGTTGGCCGCTACCGCGGTGCTCTTCGTCTGCTACGCGCTCTACACCCGGCACGTCCTGGCCACCGGCCGCGGCGGCCCCTGCGGCTGCTCGCGCACCGAGGTGCCGCTGAGCGGCTGGGTGGTCGGCCGCGCCTGGGTGTTCGCCGCGCTGGCCCTGGGCGGCGCGGTACTGGCGGCCGGCCCCGGGAACCCGCCGGACGGCGCCGCCGAGACCGCCGTCGCCGCGCTGGTCGCGGTGACCCTCGCCGCACTGTTGTGGGTGCTGCCGGCCGCGATGGCGCAGCCCGCCGGCGGCCCCGCGCCGGCCCGCCGCTCCGTGGCACCCGACCCGCGCCCGCGGAACACACCGAACACACCGCACACACCCCACGGACCGCACGCACCGCACACGCGGAACGTGAACACCGTGACAGCCATGCCCACCGTGAGAGGGGGACACCGCGCGTGGACTTCGTGACCAGTGCCCTGCTCGTGTCCTGGGTCGCCATCGCCCTGCTCGCCCTGGTGGTGTCCGGCCTGGTGCGCCAGGTGCACCAGCTCTCCCGGGGCGGCGGCGCCGCGCGCACCCCCGGACGGGTCGGCGTCGCCCCCGGCAGCCCCGCGCCGCACGCGGCGGAGCTGCTCGCCGAGGACCGGCCGACCCTGCTGCTCTTCCTCAGCCCCGACTGCCGCACCTGCGTCCGGGTGCTGGCCGAGGCGGACCGCGTGCACACCGCCGCCGACGGCACGGACGCTGCCGGCGGCCCCGCCGTACGCGCCGTCTATGCCGACGAGGCCCCTGCCGAAACGCACTCGGTGCCCGTCCTCGACCACCGCCCCGACCTGTTCACCGCGTACGACGCGATCGCCACGCCCTTCGCCGTGCTGGTCGCGGCCGGCGGCCGGGTCCTGCGCTCCGAACCGCTCGGCGCCCCCGAGGCGTTGCACGAACTGCTCGCCGAACTTCCCGCCAGCCAGCCGAGGAGCGCGTGATGCCCCACCTGGACGACGTCCCCATGCTCCGCCGCTCCGACAGCTCGGACCGGCCGGTCCGGCGGAGCACCGCGGGCCTGCCGCGCTTCGTGCTCTCCCGCCGCACCGCGCTCCAGGCCGCGACCGCGGTCGGTTTCGCCTCCCTCGGCGTCTTCTCGGTGGCCCGCGAGGCGTACGCCGACGGGTACGACATCTGGACCGGCGACTGCCCCTCGTACGCCTCCGACCACGACTGCTCCCCCGGCTGCGGCCCGAGCACCGTGCACGCCGCCGCCTGCGAGACCTCCGGCGAGCACGAGGGCTTCCACCGCAACGACGGCACCACCTGGACCCTGCGTCCCAACCAGTGCTACTCCGGCACCTACGACGGCTGGCTGTGGCGCTTCACCGGTGCCTGCGGAGCCTGCGCCTGCGGCATCGAACGCCGCTGCCACGACGGCTACTTCAACTCCGGTTCCGGCTGGGTCCGTTCGATCTGCCGCTGGACCACCGACTGCGGCTGCGAGGGCACCGTCACCTGGCCGACGCTCAAGTCCGGCGTCCGCGGCCCCGACGTGCACACCGCCCAACACCTGCTCACCCACCACCAGTTCACCCTGGAGGCGGACGGCATCTTCGGCCCCGACACCGAGGCCGCGGTCAAGCAGTTCCAGACGTCCGTCGGCCTGGAGGCCGGCGGCACCGTCGACCCCGTGACCTGGCCCCATCTGGTGGTCACCGTCAAGGAGGGCGACAACGGCCAGTCGGTGCACGCCGCACAGCGCCAGTGCGTCAAGCACGGCCACCCCATCGAGGTGGACGGCGCCTTCGGGCCGCTGACCACCACCGCGGTGCGCGAGTTGCAGAAGGCAGCGGGCCTCACCCAGGACGGCATCGTCGGCCAGCAGACCTGGCGCGCCCTGGTCGGCGGCGCGTAGCCGCACCGCGCCGGGCAACCGACCCGTACGGTCCGGGCAACCGGTCGCACGACACCGGTCGGCCCGGCACACAGGCACTCCGGGCGCCCGGACGCCCGGACAAGGGCAACAGGACGGCCGGACGACAGAACGACAGGACGCCCGACGGCGACGCGGAGGGAGGGGCATGAGCGGGACGACGGGTCGCAGCCGCGTGCGCGGCCGGCTCACCGACCCCGCGATACCCGTGCTCGCACTGGTCTGCGCCGCGGTCGCCGCCTCCTGGTACGGCCCCGTCCTCACCTGGGCGGTGCTCGGCGGCCTCGCGGGCTACTCGCTCTCCGGCTCCGTTTGAACGCGCAACAGCGCACATGCGCTTGCCTCGCCAGGTTGGCGGGCCGTACATCGACAGACCACCGTCCTCGGGGTCTTCTCCACCGGGTTGCTGCTCGGCGCTCTGCTGTCCGCATCCGTGCTCTGGCTGCTCTCCGGCCTGCTGAGCCCGCTGCCGGACAACTGGGCGCTGCCCCTGACCGTCGCCGCGGCGGCGGCCGGAGTCGCCCGGGACGCCGGCGTGCTGCGGTTCCCCCTGCCCCAGAACTCGCGCCAGGTCCCGCAGGACGTGCTCCAGCGCGATCTGGTGCGCGGCACGCTCCAGTTCGGCTTCGAGATGGGCACCGGCGTGCGCACCTACGTGTCGGCGACCCTGCCGTACGTGCTGGCCCTCGGGGTGCTGCTCGCCGGTGAGGCGCAGCCGGCGCTGGCAGCCGGGGTCGGCTTCGCCGTCGGCCGGGCGGCCACCCCGGTGCTGCGGTGTGCGGCCGGGACCGGCGAGGAGTGGGACGACCGACTCCAGGACCGGCTCCCGCTGCTGAAGGTCGGCGGCGGCACCGTGCTGGCCCTCGCCCTCCTCGCCCTCACCCTCCGCACCACCTAGCCCCCGGGTCGGCGCGCGTGGGGTGGCGGGGTCAGATGAGGCCGTCGCGGAGGGCGCGGGCGACCGCGTGGGCCCGGTTACGGGCCTGGAGCCGCGACATCACCTCGTAGATGATGTTCTTCACCGTGTGCTCCGAGCAGCTGAGCAGCTCGGCGATGTCGGCGTTGCCGTGGCCCTCGGCCATCAGCCGCAGGACCCGCACCTGCCGGGCGGTCAGGCTCGGCAGTGCCGCGCCCCAGGGCGCCTTCTCCTGCTGCTGTGCGCGGTCGGTGCGGGCCGGGCGTCCTTCCCTGGTCAGCAGGTGGGAGAGCATCGGGTACGGGATGCTCGGCAGCAGGTGGCCGGCCCGGCGGACGGCGTCCCGCAGGCCGTCGGCGGTGAGGTCGGCGTTGCGCAGCACCACGGCGCCCACTCGCAGGGCCTGCCGCAGGCTGGCCCTGGTGACGGTGTCGCAGATCAGCAGCAGCGGGCCCGCATCGGTCAGTCGGCGGAGTTCCCGCTCCGCGTCGTCGGCCACGAGCACGGTGACGGTGCCGCTGCCGGTACGAGCGCCGGGGCCGGGGCAGGTGGTGGAGGCGGAGGCGGAGGCTCTGAGCCCCGTACCGGTGGCGCGGCGGGCCGGTTCCGGGCCCGACTCGCAGTGCAGTCCGGCTCGGCGCAGCAGCGTCCGCACCCGTACCGCCTCGCGGTCCGGGCGGGGCGGCACGAGGCGAACCGACGGCAGTACGGCGGCAGTTGAGGAGACGGCGGTCGGCGCGGCCGTCATAGGGGGCGGGGCCAGGGTGCTCACAGCAGACCTGCCCGAAGGGCGAAGGCCACCGCGTGGGCGCGGTTGCGCAGCCGGAAGCGCTGGGTGATGTCGTGCATGACGCTGGTCACCGTGCGGGGCGAGTAGGCGAGTTGGTGGGCGATCTCCGAGGTCTCGTGGCCGTCCGCGACCAACTGGAGCACCGAACGCTCGCGCTCGGAGAGGGAGTTGCCCGCCCAGCCGGTGGCCGCGCCGGTACGGTCCAGCACCGCCTCCAGCAGGTCGGGCGGCAGGGTGCACTCGTCCCGGGCCGCGGCCAGCACCGCGTGCGAGAGGCGGGTGGCGTCGGCCTCGCGGCGCAGCAGCAGCCCGCGGGCGCCGGCGGCGAGGGCGTGCAGCGCGTCGCCCGAAGCCAGCGCCCCGGCCAGCAGGACCACCGCGGGGCCCTGCCGCAACGCCCGGGTGGTGCGCACCATGTCCAGCTCCGAGGGGCCGAGCCGGTCCACGGTGAGCACCACCACCCGGGCCTCGTCCGGCTCGCAGACGGCGAGGTCCGCGCAGTTGACGAGGGTGCTGCGAGTGCCGGCCTCCAGCACGGGGTCGAGTGCGGTCACGCTGACCGGTACGGGTGCACCCATCTGCCTCTCCTTGGTGTCGGTCGTGGTCCGCCGCGAACGTCCGGGCGGGGTCGGGCTGTTGTCCTGGGGCAGACGCTCCCCGATCCGCCGGGTGCCCGGCATCGGTAGTCGTTCCCCACCTTTGCCCGCCGGGCCCGGCGCCGGTGGGGTTGGGGTGCGGTCCCGGTCGCGCCGGCCCGCGCGCACGCGCCGCGGGTGGGGCGGGCGGGGCGGGTCCGCGGGCTGGCTCCGGCGAAGCCCACGCCCGCGTACGGGTCAACGGGACGCGCACGGCGGCCCCTTGACCACCCACACGTACGTCTCCCCCATCCCCCGCCGGGTGCGGGACGGGTGGCGCGCACCCCCGCCGACCAGCCCGTTCGCCGCTCATCCGGCTTCCGGGCACGGGTCCGCTCCCCCATGTCCGCCCCGGCGGGCACGGGGTCCGCGCACAATGTGGGGGCTACTCCCCCATGTGGGGGGCGGGGGCGTCTGCGACCTTCGTAGTGTGATCGAAACAGCCAGCCTCCAGCTTCCGCAGAGCGCCGGCCTACCGCTTGCCTGGTGGGCCCGGGCGCTGTCCCTCGCCGAACGGCTCGACGCGCCCAACCCGCCGCAGCCGGCGGGCGCTTCGGCCGGCGCGGCGCCGTGGGAGGCCGGGGACGCGGAGGGCTTCGCGGCCCGGCTGGCGCACCTGGAGGTGGACACCGCAGCGGCCCGGGCGCTGGCCGAGGAGGCTCCCGAGCGGCTGGCGGCACGAGCACCCAAGCCGATGTGGGCGGAGTACGCGGAGCTGGCACTCGACACCGCGGACCGCCTCTCCGAGCAGGCCGAGCAGGCCGAAGGCACAGAGGACACAGACCCGTTCGGGCAGGCGGGGGCCGCCGGGGCCGTCGAGGGGCCCGAGGTCTTCGCGCCCGTGGTCCGGCCGTTCACCGCGCTGGCCGCCACCCGGCTCGACGTCGCGCTGGCGGGCCTGCCGAGGGACGAACAGGACGTGTGGCGGCGGGCGTTCGAGCAGCGGCTCACCCACCGGCTGGTACGGCTCGCCGGCCGCACCCTGGTGCTCGAACTGGACGCTGCCCGCCGCGCCGGGCGCCTGGCGGGCGCCGACTCGCGCCGCCGGTTCTGCTCCTTCGTCGAGGAGTTGCGCACCGCCGAGGGACTGGGCGGGCTGCTGACCCGCTACCCCGTACTGGCCCGCATGCTCGCCCAGACCTCGTCGGACGCCGCGGAGGCCGCCGCCGAACTGGTGCTGCGCTTCCGGGCCGACCGGGACGCACTGGTCGCGGAGCTGCTCGACGGCCGCGACCCGGGCGCGCTGGTCGGCGTCGACCTGGGGCAGGGCGATCCGCACCAGGGCGGTCG
Organism: Streptomyces sp. XM4193; assembly: GCF_023072595.1. GTDB lineage: Bacteria > Actinomycetota > Actinomycetes > Streptomycetales > Streptomycetaceae > Streptomyces. The sequence continues at coordinate 1,037,719 of NZ_JALLGK010000001.1, read as the reverse complement.
TTCGGTCGCGATCCTGGCCTTCGCGGACGGCGCGCGCGTGGTCCACAAGCCGCGCCCGCTGTCCCAGCACGCGCTGCTGGACGAGCTGACCGCGTGGTTCGGGACCAAGGCCCCCGGAATGCGTGTGCGCACCCCGCGCACGGTGCGCCGACAGGGCTACGGCTGGCTGGAGTTCGTGCCCCACCGCTGGTGCCGCTCGCTGGGCGAGGCCGCCGCCTTCTACCGCCGTCAGGGCGCGCTGCTGGCCCTGCTGTACGCGCTGGACGGCGCCGACATGCACTACGAGAACCTCATCGCCTGCGGTGACCAGCCGGTTTTGGTCGACGCCGAGACGCTGCTGCACACCGGCCTGCCGGAGCCGAACACGGCCGGCGCCGACCCCGCGGCCGAAGCACTGCGCGCCTCGGTGCACCGCACCTGCCTCCTGCCGCATCTGCTCATCGGCGAGCAGGGCGCACTGGACATCTCCGCACTCGGCCGGTCCGCCGACGGCACCTTCCCCAGCGAAGGTCTCAACTGGCAGAACTGCGGCACCGATGTGATGCGGGTGGTCCGCGGCCCCGTGCTGAGCCCGGCCGCACAGAACCACCCGCTGCCCGAGGACCGGCCGCTGGGCCGCGCCGACCACCGGGCCGTACTGCTGGAGGGCTTCCGCGCCGGGTACGCCGCCATCGCGGAGCACCGCGCCGAACTGGAGGCGGCGGACGGGCCGTTGCGCACCTGGGCGGACTCGCCCGCACGGCTGATCGCCCGCCCGACCCGGCTGTACGCCACCCTGCTGGAGGAGTCGACTCACCCCTCCCTGCTGGGCGACGCCCTCGCCCGCGACAGCGTCTTCGCCGTCCTGTGGACCGAGTCCCTGGCGGACGGCGCCCGTCGCCGGCTCATCGAGCAGGAGACGGCCGACATGTGGCGCGGCGACGTGCCGCTCTTCGTCCACCGTCCCTCCGGCACCGGAGTGCGCTCGTCCGACGGCACCTGGCTGCCGGACCTGCTGCCGGTGGCCGCGCTGACCGCCGTACGGCGCAAACTGGCCCGGCTGGACGAGGTCGACTGCCTGGACCAGGAGTGGATCGTCCGCGCCACGCTCGCCGCGGGCAGCGCCGGACTCCCCGGCGCCCGCCCCCGCTCGGAGCTGGCCGTCACACCGGTGCCGACCGCGGGCGCCGCCCCCTCCCGGCTGCTGGCCGCCGCGGCCGGTATCGCCGACGAGATCGCCGCCCGCGCCGTGCGCTCCGAGGGCCGGGCCAACTGGCTGGGCCTGGAACAGGTTTCGGGGCCGCACTGGGCGGTCCTGCCGATGGGCGCCGGACTGGCACAGGGCTACTGCGGCGTCGCGCTCTTCCTGGCCCAGCTCAACTCCCTCGCCGGCCCCGGCCGTCACGGCACCCTCGCCCAGGAGTCGGTACGGCCGCTGGCGCCGCTGCTGCGCGCCCTGGCGGCCGAACCCGAGCTGGCCGCCCCCGTCGGCCCCGGCGCCTACCACGGCCTGGGCGGCGTGGTGCACGCCCTGCTCCGGCTCTCCCGGCTGACCGACGAACGGCTCCTGGACTCCCTCCCGGACGCGCTCACCGCGCTGGAGCACGCCGTGCGGCACTGCCCCGAACCGGGACTGGCGAGCGGCAACACCGGTGCGCTGACGGCCGCCGTCAGCGCCCACCGGATGACGGGTGACGCACGGGCCCTGCTCCTCGCCGACCGGTTGGCCGACGCCCTGACCGCCCAGCTGTCCGTACCGGAGCAGCGCGACGCCCTCGGCGCCGGCTTCGCGGAGGGCGCCGCCGGCATCGGCTGGGCGCTGCTGCGGTACGCCGAACTGCGGCCCGAGCGCGCCCGACCGCACACCGTCCTCGCGCAGGAGCTGCTCCGCCGGGCGGCCCGCGAGACCGGGCCCGGGAGCACCCTCGACCTCTCCTGGACGGACGGGACCGCCGGCATCACCGCCGCCGCCGCGCGGTTGACCGGGGTCCCCTCCGCCGACCGCATCGAGCGGCTCGCGGAGTGCGGGACCTCCTTCGACCTCAGCCTCGGCCGCGGCACGCTGGGGCAGTTGGAGGCCCTGGCCGTGCTCGCCGGCCCCGGCGGCCGGGACGAGGAGCTGACAGCCCGGGCCGGGGAGGCCCTGATCCGCGGCACCGGCGATGTGCTCGCCCTGGTCGAGGCCCAGGGCCACCGCTGCGCCACACCGGACCGGATCCCCACACCCGGACTGCTGACCGGCCTCGCGGGCATCGGCTACGGGCTGCTGCGCCTCGCGCACCCGCGCTCCGTACCCTCCGTACTGCTGCTGGAGCACCCGCAGGAGGAACCACCGGGCCGCTCCGGCGAACGGCCCCGCACCTGACCCCACCGACGCCGCCGGGCCCCACCGCCCGGCAGCCACCAGCCCAACCCCCGGAGTCCGTCCGTCCCTTCGGACTCCACGCACCACCCAGCACCACACGCACCACCGAGCACCACGCACAAACAGGCACCACGCACCACGCACGAACACGCACCACCGAGCACCACCACGCGAACCACCCTCGCGCCATCACGAGCAGTCCCACGCGTTTCACGACACTCAGGAGCCAGACATGGACCAGCACCGCGACGACGCCACCACCGTCAGAGCCCACGGAGCGAACGAGGCCGTCGCCACCGAGCAGCAGGACGCCGCCGGCGGCATCACCCTCAAGGGCCGCAACGGTGCCTGCTCCCGGGCCCGCGCACTCGCCGGAATGGTGCTGACCAGCGGCATCGTCATCACGCTGAGCAGTGTGGACACTTCGGTCTCCGCCCCCATCGGCGGTGCCTGAGCCGGAAGCGTCCCCCGGGCCGACACCGCGCGGCGCGAAGCCTCAACGGGCTTCGCGCCGCACGGCGTTGTGCCGGGGAGGTCCCGAGCGGGCCGCGGTGGCCCTGCCGCTCGGCGGTCGGCACCGGACGCACGCGCTCCGGCTGTCCCGTGCGCCACACACCGACCTCGGGACGAGTGTCACGCATCCTGCCGTCCGGGCAGGATTTCTGCTTATCATCCTCAATCATGCGCTCCCATACGCGATCCCTGGTCGGGAGGGACCCTCAGCTGGAGCAGCTCGGCACCGCCCTCGCCGACACCCGACAGGGTCGCGGGGGCGTGGTCTTCGTCGTCGGCGAGGCCGGCGTGGGCAAGTCGCGGCTGGGCGCGGAGGCCGCCGGCGGCGCGCTGAACGACGGGATGCGGGTGCTGCGCGGACGCAGCAGCACCACCGGGCCCGCGGTGCCGTTCCGCCCGCTCACCGAGGCGCTGATGTCGCTCTTCCGCAGCGGCGACCCGCCGGACGGCGTGCTGCTCGGCCCCTACCGTCCGGCGCTGGGACAGCTGATCCCGGACTGGTACACCGGCGAGCGCGAGAGCAGTTCCATGGTGGTGCTCGGCGAGGCGGTGCTGCGGCTGCTGCTCGCCTCCGCCCCGGAGCAGGGGCTGTTGCTGCTGCTGGAGGATCTGCACGACGCCGACCCGGAGACCCTGGGGGTCCTGGAGTACCTCGTCGACAATCTTGAGCACACCCCGGTGCTGCTCCTGGCCACCGTGCGCACCGACTTCAGCGACGCCCTCGATCTCGCCCAGTCCGCGCGGCGCCGGGGCGCGGCGACGCTGCTGGAGCTGCCGCCGCTGACCCGCGCTCAGACCGGCGCCATGGCCGCGGCGCAGCTGGGTGTCGACTCCCCGGAGGAAGTTCCCGAAGCGGTGCTCCAGCGGCTGTGGGAGGACAGCGCCGGAAGCCCGTACCTGATCGAGGAGTTGCTCCAGTCGATCATCGGGACCGGCGCGCTGGTGCAGGGCCCGGACGGCTGGCGGGCGGTCGGCGACGCACGCGGCGACGTCTCCTCGACGCTGGCCCGCGGCATCCTGCGGCGCATCGACCGGCTCGGCGCGCAGGGCCTGACCCTGCTCTCGGCCGCCGCCGTGCTCGGGCGGCGCTTCCCGCTGACCGTCCTCCAGCGCATGACCGACATCGACGACCGTGCGCTGCTCACCCACCTGCACGCCGGGGTCGCCGCCCGGCTCGTCATACCCGACGAGCCCGCGCCCGACTGGTACTCCTTCCGGCACTCCCTGAGCGTCGAGGCACTGTTCACGCAGATGACGACGGGTCAGCGGGCGGAGCTGGCCCGGCGGGGAGCCGAGGCCGTGGAGGAGCTGCGCCCCGGGCTGGAGGGCGACTGGTGCGTCTTCGCGGCCGGTCTGCGGGACGAGGCCGGCGACCGGGAGCGGGCCGGGGACCTCTTCGCGCAGGCCGGGGCGCGGGCGCTGGCGACGGGTGCGCTCAGCTCCGCCGTCGCGCTGCTGACCCGGGCCGAGGGGCTGCTCGCCGGCGGCGGCCGGCCGCAGGCCCGCGCGGAGGTGCTGGAGAACCTGCTGCCCGCACTGGCCGAGGCCGGGGACTTCACCCGCGCCTTCGACCTCGTCGACGATCTGCGCACCCTGGACGGCTCCGGGCTCAGCCCGGCCAGGCTGGCCACCGTGCACACCCGGTTGGCCAAGGTGGCCCATCTGGCGGGGCGTTGGAGCGACGGCAACCGGCAGATCGAACGGGCCAGGGCCGAGCTGGCCCTCGCCCCGGACGAGGCCGAGGCCGCCGCCGTCGACGTGACCGCCGCGTACCTGGCGCTGGACACCCCGGGCCCGGGCCGCACCCAGCAGGCGGAGGCGCTCGCGCTGTCGGCCGCCGCCGCGGCCGAACACCACAAACTGCCCGTGGTCGCCTGCCAGGCCTGGCAGTTGCTGGCCACCGTCGTCCGCGAACGCGACCCGGACCGTGCCAGGGAGATGCTGGAGCAGGCCGGCGACACCGCCGAGCGGCACCGGCTGCCGCTCCAGCGGATGTACGTGATGACCCGGCTGGGCGGCAACTCCTGGCTGGCGGACGGGGATTCGGCCGGGCTCCGCGAGGCCCGTGAGGAGGCGCTGCGGCTCGGCTCGGTCAACGTGGTGCACACCGTGGACGGCATCCTGGTCCTGGACGCCGTGCTGCGCGGCGAGTACGCGGCGGCCGGCGAGGCGGCGGCCAAGTGCCTGGCCGTGGTCCGCCGGCTGCGGTTCGCGCCCACCGTGCGCTACGTGTTGACCGCACAGGCCGTGCTCGCCGCCCACCGGGGCGACCGCGCGGAGATGGAGGCCCGGCTGGCGGACCTCGCCGAGTGGGACGGCGCCGGGTCCCAGGAGGAGCCGCTGGGGTACGGGCTGGCCCGGGCGTTCTGCGCACTGCTGGAGGAGAACCGCGAACGGGCGGCCGAGGAGCTGCGCACCGTGCGCGCCCTGGAGGCGGACAACCCCTCCACCTTCCACCTCAGCGGCACCCACGGTCTGGGGCTGCTGCTGGACGTGCTGTCCGGCGCCGCGGGCCGCGAGCGGTACCGCGAGGTGACCGCCACCGCCACCTCCCGGCTGCGCTGGAACCGGCAGTTCGTCACCCTCGCCGACGCCGTCCTGCTCGGCGCCGAGGGCGAGGGGGAACGGGCCGCCGCACGGGTGGCCGAGACCCAGTCCGAGCCGTACCCGATGGCACGGCACCTGGGGCTGCGGCTGGTCGCGGACGCGGCGCGGCGGGACGGCTGGGGCGATCCGGTCGGCTGGCTGCGCCAGGCCGAACACCACTTCCACGAGCTGAACGTGCCGCCGGTCTCCAACGCCTGCCGGGCCGGGCTGCGCCAGTTGGGCGTCTCGCTGCACCAGCACCGCAGCGGGACCAGCGGCATCCCGGAGGAGCTGCGCGCCCAGGGCGTGACGGTACGGGAGTACGAGGTCTTCCGGCTGCTGGCGGAGCGGCTCAGCAACAAGGACCTCGCCGACCGGCTGTTCATCTCCCCGCGCACGGCGGAGAAGCACATCGCCAGTCTGATGGCCAAGGTCGGCGCCACCAACAGGGCCAATCTGTGCGCGCGTTCGGCCGCCTTCCGGCCCTCGGGCAGCTGACGCCCCGACCTCGGACACCCGACGCTCGTACCCGCCCCGCACGCGTCGCGCACGCGCAGGCCGGCGAACCGGAGCGCTCGGCCCCGGTCCGCCGGCCCGGTCTCAGCGCATCTCCCGCACCGAACGGGAGCAGAGCACCGCCAGCCCGGTCATCAGCAGCATCACTCCGACGAAGGAGAACAGGAGCGTCGGGGAGCTGCCGGCCAGCGCACCGCAGACGATCAGGGAGACCGGTGCGACGGCGTAACCGAGCACCATGTCCACCGAGATGACCCGACTGAGCACGTTCTGCGGGATGTTGCGCTGGATCCAGCTGATCCCGTAGACGCCCTGGAAGCCGATGCCGAAGCCCATGGTCAGGACCACCGCCAGTACCGCCACGGTGGATTCGACCAGCCCCAGCACGGTCATTCCCATCGCCAGCCAGCCGGCCAGTGCCGCGACCAGCAGGCCCACCCGGAGCCGGCCGCCGACCGCGCCGCCGGCCAGCGCACCGAGCAGAGCGCCGCCCGCGAGCGCGCCGTTGAGCAGTCCGAGGGTGGCGGACCCGCCGCTGAGCACCTCGTTGGCGAGAGTGGCGAAGCCGACCACGAACGGCCCGGAGTAACAGAAGTTGATCGCGGTGTCGAGGGCGACGATCGTCCGCAGCCGAGGGTCGCGCCAGGTGTACACCACGCCCTCGCGGATGCGCGCACCGAGCGAGAGCTGGGCGGCCGGCCCGGGGTCGGGCGGCCCCTCCCCGCCGGCCTTCCCGCCATCGACCTTCCCGCCATCGGTCTTCTCGACGACGAGCGTCTTCTCGCCGCCGCCCTCCCCGACGCCTGAAGCGCGGTCGCCGGAAACGCTGTCGGGGAAACCCGAGTCCGATCCCGAGTCCGATCCCGATCCCGCGGCGGAGGCCGACGAGGTGTCGGCGGAGTCGTCCTGCGCGGTCCGCTGCCGGGGACGGATGGCGAGCACGCACCAGCCGCAGACGGCGAAGCAGACCGCGTCGACCAGGAACGCGGCGGGCGCCCCGGTGAAGGCGATGACGGTGCCGCCGATGCCCGGGCCGATCACCGCCGCGGTCCTGGCGCCCGCGCTGAGCAGGGCGTTGGCGGGCGGCAGGGTCTTCTCGTCGACCACCGACGGCAGGATCGCGACCCGTGCGGGATGGAAGAAGGCGTCCACGGTGCCGAAGGCCGCGGCGGCGGCGCAGAGCATCCAGACCGTCAGACCGTCGGCGAGCCCGATCAGTCCGACGGCGGCCATCAGCGCCGCGCGGGCGAAGCTGGAGACGGCCATCAGCGTACGGGTGGACCAGGTGTCCCCGAGCGTGCCGCCGACCAGGGTGAACAGCGCCCGGGGAACGGCCTGGAAGGCAAGCACGTATCCGAGGGCGAGGGTGGAGCCGGTCAGGGTCAGGGTGATCCAGGAGAAGGCGATGACGCTGAATCCGTCACCGAGCAGGGACAGCGACTGGCCCGCCCACAGCAGACGGAAGTTCCGGTTGCGGGCGGGTGACCACAGCCGCGGCCGACTGTCGGCCTCTGGGTCGGGGGCGGCGAGGGTACTGCTCATGTGCGGGCCTCTTCTTCGAAGACGAATGCCGGAAGGACGACGCCGGACGGGCGGCGGGAGCCGGAGGGAGGGCCGCCCCGGCCCGGACGGCGGCCGGGGCGGGCGGGGGCGCCGCCGGGTCAGTAGCGGACGGGCAGCGCCGTGAGGCTGCGGTTGAGCAGCGAGGGCTGCCACTCCACAGCGTGTGGATCGCTCACCACCAGCTCGGAGTCGCCGGTGACCAGGCTGCGCACCGCGGCCACCGCCACCAGCCGGGCCAGTGCGGCGCCGATGCAGAAGTGCGCGCCGAAGCCGAAGCCCAGATGGGTCGCACCGGTGCGCCGGACGTCGAACCGGTCCGGATCGGGGAAGCGTTCCGGGTCCCGGTTCGCGGCGGCGGTCACCAGGAAGATCCGGTCGCCCGCACGCACGGTCCGCCCGTCGAGTTCGAAGTCCCGGGCGGCGTTGCGGACCGAGAGCTTCGACGGGCCGTCCAGCCGCAGCGTCTCCTCCACCGCGCCCTGGGCCAGCTCCGGATCCGCGCGGACGGCGGCCAGTTGGTCGGGCCGACGGGCCAGCGCCAGCACGGTGTTGGCGATGAGGTTGCTGGTGGTCTCCCCTCCCGCGAACGCCATCTGGGTGAGCATCCCGACGAACTCCTGCTCGGTGACGGAGTCGCCCACCCGGCCCTCGCCGAGCACCTTGCTGATCAGGTCCTCGCCCGGTTCGGCACGGCGTTTGACGACCAGGTCCCCGAGGTAGTCCTCCAGGCTCACCAACGCCTGGAGCGAGGCGCGGTACTCGCTCTCCTCCTGGGCGGTGCCGAGCACCAGATCGGCCACCCGGGCGTTCCAGTACCAGAAGGCCGCCGTGTCGGTGCGGGGAATGCCCAGCCAGCGGGCGAACACCAGCGCCGGCAGGGGCTTGGCCACGTCGGCCATCAGGTCGCCCTCACGGCCGGGGGCCGCCTTGCGGGCGAGGATCGCGGCCGTGGCCTTCTCGGTGAAGGTCCGGTAGCGGTTGATCGTGCGGGCGGCGAAGGCCTCCTGGAAGACCTGTCGCAGTCTGCGGTGCTGCGGCGGATCGTTGAAGACCATCCACCGGGAGAGGATGCCGAAAGCGCGCTCCGCGTCGTCGCGGGCGCCCTGCGGCACCGCGTCCATCAGCGGCCGGACGCGGTCGGCGGAGACGGCGCGCTCCCGCAGGCAGCGCATGACCTGGTCGTACCCGGTCACCATCCAGGAGTTGTGCACCGGGCTCCAGAACACCGGGGCGTGGTCGCGCAGTCGGTCGAGGTAGCCGTACGGGTCGGCGACCATGTCCGGCGAGAGCAGATAGCGCTCGCTGAAGGCGGACGCCGTGCTTCCGGCGGTCGCGGCGCTTGCGGCGCTGCCTGCGGACGCCGTGCCGGGTGCGGACGCCGGGGGTGCGGGGGTGCTCATCGGTCCTGCTCCGTTCCGGACGCGGCGGTCCCGGCAGTGGTGGTCGCGGTGCCGGCGGTCGCGGCGGTGGCGGCAGTGGCGGTCGCGGCAGTGCTGGTCGCGGCCCCGGCGGCGTCTGCCGCGGTGAGGCGGTCGAGTACGGCGGCGACCCCGGCCACCCGGGGCTCGGCCATCATCGACATGTGGTCGCCCTCGGTCAGATGCAGGCCGAGCGCTCCGTCGGCGACCTCTCGCCAGCGCTCCACGTACGTCTCGTAGTCCACGTCCAGTCCGGGCATGTGCCGGCCGCGTGGTGCGCCGGCCGCCTCGCTGCCGACCACCAGCTCGATCCGCCCCGGGTAGGGGCGCAGTTCGTAGGCGGCCAGCGCGGCCAGCAGCGAGTACCAGACCTCGATGGGCGCGTCCTCCACCAGCGCGGCCTCGGCGGTGCTCATGCCCGCGCCCAGCAGCGAGGCGGTGAGTTCGTCGGTGGCCCGGTCGCGCTGTGCGGAGTCCGTCATCTCCCGCAGCCGGTCGCGCAGTTGACGGGCCCGCCGCAGCTCCTGGGTGACTCCGAGGAGCCGGGCGCGGGCGGCGGGGTTGGGCAGATAGGGCTCGATCAGCACCAGCGGCGCGACCTCGTGTCCGGCCTCCCGCAGCTGGGTGGCCATCTCCAGCGCGATGTTGGCGCCCATCGACCAGCCGAGCAGGGCGATCGGCTCCCGGGTTCCCTCCCGGGCCGCCCGGTCGGTGATCTCCGCGACGTAGTTGGCCGCGATGCCGGGCACGGTGCCGGGGTCGACGCCGCCGAGCAGGCCGCGGGCCTGGAAGGCGTGCACCGGCTGTCCGTCGGGCAGCGCGCGGGCGAGCGGGACGAACCAGGTGGCGCTGCCCCCGGTCGGGTGCACGCACCACAGCGGTTCGCCGGTGCCGGCGCGCAGCCGCACCTCGGAGGTGACGGCCGCGGGCACCCCGCTGCCGGCCCTGCTGTCGATGTGCGCGGCGAGGGCGGCGATCGTCGGATGCTCGATCAGGTCCCCGACCGAGACCGCGAGGCCGCGGGCGGTGGCCATCAGGGAGACCCGGACGGTGGAGAGCGAGCTGCCGCCGATCCTGAAGAAGTCGTCCTCGGCGCCGATCCGGGTCAACCCCAGTACCTCGCGCCAGATTTCGGCCAGGATCTTCTCGGTGTCGGTGGCCGGGGCCACGTGGGCGGTCCCGCTGTCGCCGCCGTCGGCCGAGGGCAGCGGCAGCGCCTTCCTGTCGATCTTTCCGCTGCTGTTGACCGGCATCGCGTCCAGGACGACGAAGCGGGCGGGCAGCATGTACGCGGGCAGGAAGGCCCGCAGTTCGCGGCGCAGCTCCTCCGGTTCCGGACGCTCCCGGCCCTCCGGCACCAGGTAGGCGACGAGGGCGGGTTCGCCCGGCAGATCGGTGCGGTGCAGGACCACGGCCTGCTGGACGGCGGGCAGTTGGCGCAGGGCGTGCTCGACCTCCCCGAGCTCGATGCGGAAGCCGCGCAGCTTGACCTGGCTGTCGCGGCGGCCCAGCCACTCCACCGAGCCGTCCGGACGGTGGGTGCCCAGGTCACCGGTGCGGCACAGCCGGGAGCCGGGCGGGCCGTAGGGGTCGGGCACATAGGTGGCCGCGGTCAGCGCGGGCCGGCCCAGGTAGCCGCGTCCCACGCAGTCCCCGCCGAGGTGGATCTCGCCGGGCACACCGACCGGAACCGGCTGGAACGCCTCGTCCAGCACATGCATCCGGGTGTTGCGTATGGGGGTGCCGACCGGCGGCTTGCCGCCGCCGGGTGCGAGGTCGGCCGCCACCGACCAGACCGTGGTCTCGGTCAGTCCGTAGACGTTCTGGAAGCGGCGTCCGGCCGACCAGCGGTCCGCGAGCTCGGCCGGGCACGCCTCGCCGGCGACCTGGAGCACCCGCAGTTCGGGGAAGTCGTCCTCGCCCAGGACCTCCAGCGCGCTGGGCGGGAGCATGGCGGCGGTGATCCGCCGCTCCCGCAGCACCCTGGCCAGATCGGGGCCGGGACGCAGGTCCTCCGGGGTCGCGGTGACCAGCCGCCCGCCGTTCGCCAGCGACCAGGTCAGCTCCAGTACGGAGGCGTCGAAGCCGAAGGAGGCGAACTGCAGGACCCTCTCGTGCACGGTGGGCCGCACCAGATCGCGCTGGCCCTCCAGCATGTTGGACAGCCCGCGGTGCTGGACCGCCACGCCCTTGGGGGTGCCGGTGGAGCCGGAGGTGTAGATGACGTACGCGAGGGAGTCCGGGCCGGGCCCGTCGGCTTCCGGCGCCAAGCCGGAGAGCGCCGAACTTGAGAGCGCCGCGCCGGAGAGCGCCGACGCCCCGGTGTACGGGCCGTGTTCCTCGTCGCGGTCCCCGGGCTGCGGCTCGTCCAGCCGGATCACCGGCCCGTCGAAGGGGACCAGCTCCCGGAGCTCCGTCTGTGTGAGCAGCACCCGCATTCCGCTGTCGCCGGCGATGAAGGCCATCCGGTCGGCCGGGAGCCTGGGGTCCAGCGGCAGGAACGCCCCACCCGAACGCAGTACGCCCACCGCGGCGCGCACCAGGTCGAAGCCGCGCTCCACGCAGATGCCCACCAGGGTCTCCGGCCCGACGCCGAGGCGGCGCAGCCGGTGCGCCAACTGCGCGGTCTGCTCGTCGAGTTCGCCGTACGTCAGCCGCGCGTCGCGGTGCTCGACGGCGACCGCGTGCGGAGTGCCGGCGGCGTGCCGGGCGAAGTGCTGGTGGAAGAGCAGCGGCGAGGACGGTGTCCGCGGGCCGCGGCCCCAGACCTCCAGCGCGGTGGTCCGGGCGTGGCCGGTGAGCGCGGGCGGGGAGGCCGGCGCGTCGGGTTCGTCGACCAGCGCCTCCAGTTGGGCGCAGTAGACGTCCGCGAGCTGTTCGGCGGTCGCCGGCGCCACGCAGCGCGGGTCCACGTCCAGGGTGAACTCGTTGACGCCGGCGTTGACGAGCAGCGGGAACATGGTGCGGGCTATCTCCAGCGACTCGTCCCAGGTGTCGTGGGTGAGGCGGTGGAAGTTGACGTAGTTGAAGACCGCGTCGGTCAGACCGGCGCCGCCGGTCCGCTGCTCGGAGATCGTGACCAGCGGGACCCTGCGGTGCGGCAGCATCTCCTGCTCGGCGGCGAAGACCTCGCGCAGGTACTCGAGTCGGCTGCCGCGCGGTCGGGCGACCCCGAACGGGACGGTGTTCAGGAAGAGTCCGCGCATCCGGTCGGCACCGGGGACCTCCGGGCGGCCGTTGGTGACCAGGCCGATGCTGTGGCCCACGGCGCCGTCGTCCTGCCCGGCGCGTTCGGCGAACAGGCTCATGGTGTGGTGGAAGGCCGCGAGCAGGACGGTCCGCCGGGGCACCCCGGCGCTCCTGGCCAGCCGTCCGATGCCCTCGGCCAGCCGCGCGTAGGAGCGCCGCGCCTCGTACACCGGCACCTGCTCGCCCTCGCGCAGCCAACCGGAGCTGTCCGCACGCCGGTTGAGGGTCACCGGCCGCAGCTCGGCCAGGCGTCCGCGCCAGTAGTCCAGGGACTCCCGGTTCTGCGAGGCGGCGCGCTCCAGCGCCACGTACTCCGCGAAGGCCGGGGCGCTGGGCGCCCGGGGCGCCGTGCGGTGGGCGACAGCCTCCCGGTGCAGCGCGAGCAGGTCCGCGATCAGCGAGGTCAGGCTCCAGCCGTCCAGGACCACATGGCAGTCGGTGAGCACCAGTCGCAGCTCGTGGTCGGTGAGGTGGTGCAGATGGATGCGGACCAGCGGGGCCGCCGTCAGCTCGAAGTGCTCGGTGAACTCCTGCTCCACGAACCGCTTCAGGCTCTCGCGCTGTTCCGGTCTCGGCAGCCCGCGCAGATCGGTGTAGCCGACGGGCAACTGGGCGCTGCGGTGCACCAGTTGGAGCGGCTCGCGGTATCCGACCAGGTCGACCGAGGTGCGCAGGATGGGGTGGCCGGCGACGACCGCGTCGACCGCGGCCTGGAAGGCGTCGAGGTCGAAGCCCTCGGGCACGGTGATCTTGAGATCGGTCACGTTGTGGTACGCGCTGCGCTCGGGGTCGGCGAGCATCTCGTGCAGCATGCCGGTCTGCAGCATGGTCAGCGGGTACGCGTCGCTGAGCCCGTCCGGGAGCCGGTCGGCGTCGGCCGGGTCGAGCTGGGAGAACGGGGCGACCGGCGGCGGGGCGTCGACGGCTTCGGTGGACGAGGCCGCCAGGTCCGCGAGGGTGCGGGCGCGGAAGACGTCGGCGACCGAGAAGCCGATCCCCTCCTGCCGGCCCAGCCCCACCAGGCGCAGCGCCAGGATGGAGTCGCCGCCCAGATCGAAGAAGTTGTCGGTGCGGCTGATGTGTTCGGCACCGAGCACCTGGGACCAGACGCCGGCCAGCGCCTGCTCCACCGGCCCCTCGGGCGGCACATGGGCGCCCGCTCCCGTGGTGGCGGTGGGGGCGACCGCGGTCAGCGCCGCCCGGTCCACCTTGCCGTTGACCGTCAGCGGCAGCCGCTCGTGGCGGACGAAGAGCGCCGGGACCATGTAGTCCGGCAGCGTCAGCCGCAGCCCCTCCCGCAGCGCGGGGGCGTCCAGCGGACGGGCCTCGGGGGTGACGACGTGGGCGACCAGCCGCGCCGTACCGCCCTCGCGGCGGGCGACCACCGCGACGTCGGCGACCCGGGGCAGGGCGCGCAGCGCCGTCTCGACCTCGCCCGGTTCGATGCGGTAGCCGCGGATCTTCACCTGGTTGTCCGCACGGCCCACGTAGCCCAACTGCCCGTCGGGCAGCACCCGTACGAGGTCCCCGGTGCGGTACATCCGGCTGCCGGGCGGGCCGAAGGGGTTCTCCGGGAAGCGCTCGGCGGTCAGCTCGGGGCGGTTGCGGTAGCCGCGGGCCACACCGCCGCCGGCGACGTACAGCTCGCCGGTGCAGCCGGGCGGCACCAGCCGGCCCCAGGGGTCGAGCACATAGCCGTGGGCTCCCGACAGCGGGCGGCCGATCGGGGAGCGCACGGCGGCGGCGCTGACGTCCTCCTCGGTGACGGTGCGCAGGGTGACGTGGACCGTGGTCTCGGTGATGCCGTACATGTTGACCAGCTCGGGCTTGGCGCCGGGCGCGGTGAACCAGTCGCGGTAGTCCCGCACGTCGAACGCGTCACCGCCGAAGACCACGGTGCGCAGGGCGAGTTCGGCGAAGGACGCGCCGGCCTGGTCCAGCTGTCCGCGCAGCCCCTTGAAGGCGGCGGGGGTCTGGTTGAGCACGGTGACCCGCTCCTCGCGCAGCACCCGCAGCACGGTGGCCGGATCGCGCACCTCCTCGGCGTCCAGCACCACCACCCGGCCGCCGGTGGCCAGCGGCGCCCACAGCTCCCAGACGGAGAAGTCGAAGGCGGGAGAGTGCGTCAGCGTCCAGGTGTCGGCGGGCCCGAAGCCGAAGTGCCGGTCGGCGGCGCCCAGCAGCCAGGCGAGGTTGCCGTGGGTGACCTCCACGCCCTTGGGCCTGCCGGTGGAGCCGGAGGTGTAGATGACGTAGGCGAGGTCCGCCGGGGCGGGCCTGACGTCCTCGGCGACGGAGCCGGTGCCGGAGTCGGAGTCGGAGTCGGCGGCGCCCTCGGTGACATCCTCGGTGACGAAGTCCGTCGGGGGCTGCTCGGCAGCGGCCGGTCCGGACTGCGGGGCGTCCGCCTCGATCAGCCGGACGGGCAGTCCGGCGACGGCCTCCCGGGTCGCGGCGTCGGTGACGATCAGCTCGATGCCGGAGTCTTCGACGGTGAACTCCCGCCGGGCGCGCGGGTGGGAGGGGTCGAGCGGCAGATAGGCGGCGCCTGCCCGCCACACCGCCAGCAGCGCCACCGCCAGGCGCGGGGTGCGGTCGAGGCAGACCCCGACCAGCGAGCCGGGGGCCACCCCCGCCTCACGCAGCCGGGCCGCCAGAAGCGAGGCGGCGGCGTCGAGTTCGCCGTAGCTCAGCGAGCGGCCGGAACCGCTGACGGCGGTCGCCTCCGGGGCCCGTACCGCGTGCTCGGCCACCCGTTCGGCCGCGGTGCGCGATGCGGGTCCGGCGGGCTGCTCGGCCCTGGCCGGACCGTCGGGGCCCAGCAGCAGGGCGCGTTCCTCCGCGGTCAGCGGGTCCACCGCGCTGAGCGGAGTCCCCGGCGCGGTGCGGAACGCCTCCAGCAGGGCGACGGTGTGCCGGGCGAGCGCCGCGACGGTGGCCGGCTCGAAGAGCCCGGTGCGGTGGACGAAGACCAGTTCGGTGCGGCCGTGGCCGTCGCGCAGATCGAGGGTGAGGTCGAACTTGGCGGTGGTGAGGTCGATCGGGTGGGTCGTCCCTCGCGCCTCGCCGAGGACGAACTCCCCCGCGGCGGCGTCGGTGTGCGTGTACAGCACCTGGGTCAGCGGGTTGCGGCTCAGCTCGCGCTCCGGGCTGAGGGCGTCGACGACCTTCTCGAACGGCAGCGACTGGTGCGAGAACGCCTCCAGCACCCGTTCGCGGGTGCGCCCGAGCAGCGTGTCGGGGGTGGGGTCGTCGGAGAAGTCGCCGCGCATCACCAGGGTGTTGACGAAGAAGCCGACCAGCTGCTCGGTCTCGGCGCGCTCCCGGTTGGCCACCACGGTGCCCACCGCGATGTCGCGCTGGCCGGTGTGGAAGGCCAGCGCGGCCTGGAAGGCGGCGAGGACCGTCATGTACGGGGTGGTGCCCCGCGTCCGGCCCAACTCGGCCAGGTGATCGGTCAGTTCGGCCGGGAGCGTGACGCTGTGGGCGGTGCCGCGGCCGTCCGGCTTCTCGGAGCGGGGGTGGTCGGTGGGCAGCGCCAGCGGGGTCAGCCCGGCCAGCCGCTCCTTCCAGTGGGCCAGCGCGGCCGAGGTGTCGTGCTCGCGCTGCCAGATCGCGTAGTCCGTGTACTCCACCGGGAGTTCGGGCAGCCGGGCCGGGCGCCCGGCCCGGCCGGCGGCGTACAGCTCGGTGAGATCGCGCACCAGCAGCCCCAGCGACCAGCCGTCCGAGACGATGTGGTGCATCCCCAGCGCCAGCACATGATCGTCCTCGGCGAGCCGGACGAGGGTGGCGCGGAAGGAGGATTCACGGGCGAGGTCGAAGGGCCGGACGGCCGCGGCCTGCACGGCGGCCGTCAACCGGCGCTCGCGGTCCGCCGCCCCGACGTCGCTCAGGTCCACCACGTCCAGTTCCGTGCTGCCGGCCTCCTCGACGGGGAGCACCCGCTGGAACGGCACCCCCTCGTGCTCCGGGAAGACCGTCCGCAGCTGCTCGTGCCGGGTGACCAGCTCCACCAGGGCGGTGCGCAGGGCGGGCACGTCCAGCGCACCGCGCAGCCGCCAGGCCGCGGGCAGCAGATAGGTGGCCGCGCCCGGGTCCATCCGGTCCAGGAAGTACAGGCGCTGCTGCGCCGCCGACAGCGGGGTCCGCTGCGGGCGCGGCCGGTTGCGCACCGGCCCGTCCGGCCGGGCGACCGACCGGCCGCGCAGCCGCTGCTCCAGGAGGCGCCGCGCCGCGGGGGTCAGGCCCTTGCCCGGCTCGGGGGACGCGGGGCGCACGTCGGGGGTGGTCATGGTGGTACTCCGTTCCTGCGGTTGGACGAGGGGGCCGCCGTGCACGCGGCCGGTTGGCCCGGGCCCGCCGTGCACGCGGCCGGTGGCCCTAAGCCCGAGTCGGTGGCCGGGGTCAGAAGTCGACGGTCAGGGAGAGGTCGATCTCGTCGTCGCTCATCTGCGAGATCAGCTCCAGCAGCCCGCGCTCCACCTCGGCGGCCAGCAGCGCCACGGTGGGGTGTTCGAAGACGTCGCGGACCTGGATCGGGCAGTCGAAGGCGGTGCGCAGCCGGGAGGCCACCGAGACGGCGCGCAGCGAGTGCCCGCCGACGGCGAAGAAGTCCTCGTGGACGCCGACCCTCGGCAGGTCGAGCACCTCGCACCAGATCTGTGCGACCACGATCTCGGCCGGTGTCCTGGGCGCCACGAACTCCGTGCGGGTGACGGCGGGTTCGGGCAGAGCGGCGGTGTCGAGCTTGCCCTGGACGGTCATCGGCAGCGCGTCCAGCAGCACGAAGGCCGCGGGCACCAGATAGTGCGGCAGCTCGGCCCGGCAGCGCGCCGCCAGTTCGTCCTCGGTCAGCCCGTCGCCGGCGACGTACGCGACGAGGGCGGGCTCGCCGCGCAGCGGGCGCACCACCACCGCGGCGGACCGCACCCCGGGCTGGGAGCGCAGCGCGGCCTCGGCCTCGCCGGGCTCGACCCGGAAGCCGCGGATCTTGACCTGGTCGTCGTTGCGCCCGAGGAACTCCAACTCACCGGCGGCGGCGCGGCGCACGATGTCGCCGGTGCGGTAGAGCCGCCCGCCGGGCCTGTCCCCGAAGGCGTCGGGGACGAAGCGCTCGGCGGTCTGCTCCGGCCGTCCGAGGTAGCCGCGGGCCAACTCCGCACCGCCCACCAGGAGTTCGCCGGGCACCCCGTCCGGGGTCAGCGCACCGCGCGCGTCCACCACGTAGGTGTGGCGACCGCCGAGCGCACGGCCGATCGGCACCCGGCCGCTCACCGGGCCCTCGATGCGGTGCGCGGTGGCGGAGACGACCGACTCGGTCGGGCCGTAGGTGTTCAGCACCGGTACGCCGGGGAGCAGTTCGAACCAGCGCCGCAGCGGTGCGGCCGGCAGCGCCTCGCCGCCGGTCACCAGCAGCCGCAGCGAGGCGAGCCGGGGAGCCAGCACGTCGAGCCGTGCGACCAGCTCCGACCAGTAGGACGGGGTCAGTTCGAGCACCGTGACGCCCTCGGCCTCGACCCGCTCCACCAGCTCCTCCGGGGACCAGATCTCGTCCGGGCGCACCACCACGCAGGCGCCGCAGGCGAGCGCGGGAAGGATCTGCTCCAGCGAGGCGTCGAAGGAGGTGGAGGCGAAGGTCAGCACCCGGTCCGCGGCCGTCAGCCCGAACTCGGCCCGCATGGTGGCGGTGTGGGCGTTCAGCGCGTGGTGCTCCACGCCCACCGCCTTGGGCCGGCCGGTGGAGCCGGAGGTGAAGATCACGTACGCCAGGTCCTCCGGCGCCGGAGTGTGGCGGGGGCCGGACGCGTCCGCGCCGACCGCCTCGACGGCGACCGTCGGCACGTCCAGCCCGGCCACGCCGGCCGAGGTCCCCGCGTCCACCAGCACCCGTGCGACGCCAGCCTCGCGCAGCATGTACCGCAGCCGCTCGGCGGGGAGCCGGCCGTCCAGCGGCACATAGACCCCGCCGGCCCGCCAGACGGCGAGCATCGCGGCGACGGACCGGACCCCGCGGCCCAGGCAGACGCCGACGGCCTCGCCGGGGACCGTGCCGGCCGCGGCGAGCGCGGCGGCGAGACCGCCCGAGAGGGCGTCCAGTCCGGAGTGGTCGAGCGTCTCGCCCTCGCAGCGGACCGCCGGTGCGCCCGGTTCGCCGGACGGGACGAAGGGGGGCGCGGGGGCGAGGTCCCGCCCGGCCGCGGCCACCAGTTGACGGCGTTCGGCGGCCGTCAGCAGCGGTATCCCGTCCACCCGTGCCTCCGGGTCGGCGAGCGCGCCCTCCAGCACCCGGCCGACGTGCCGGGCGAAGAGTGCGGCCGTGTCGGGGTCGAAGAGGTCGGCGGCGTACTCCACGCCCAGCGCGAAGCGGCCCGAGCGGACCAGGAAGGTCGCCGTCAGATCGAACTTGGCGCTCTCCCAGGGGAGGGTGAAGGGCACGGCGTCGACACCGGGCAGGCCGGAGCCGCCCGTACTGGCGTCCTGGACGTCCACCATCACCTGGAACAGCGGGTTGCGGGACAGGTCGCGCTCCGGGCGCAGCCGCTCCACCACCCGCTCGAACGGCACCTCCTGGTGGTCGAAGGCGCCCAGCACCACCTCGCGCACCCGCTCCACCAGTGCGTCGAAGCCGGGCGCTCCGGAGAGATCGGTGCGCAGCACCACCGTGTTGACGAAGAAGCCGATCAGTGGCTCCAGTTCGACCCGGTCGCGGGCGGCCACGGGGGTGCCCACGACCACATCGGTCTGGCCGCTCCACCGGGCCAGCACCGCCTGCGCGGCGGCCACCAGCACCATGAAGCGCGTCACGCCGTGGACCCGGGCGTAGGCGTCCACCCGGTCGACGAGCGCGGTGGGCAGCTCCACCTCGACCGCCCCGCCGCGGCCGGAGAAGGCCGGCGGACGCGGTCGGTCGGTCGGCAGCTCCAGCACCGGGGCCGCCTTGAGGCGGTCCTCCCAGTAGGCGAGCTGCGGTTCCAGGGCGCCGCTGTCCGCGCGTCGGCGCTGCCAGACGGCGAAGTCGGCGTACTGGACGGGCAGTTCGGGCAGGTCGGCCGCCCGCCCGTCCAGCCGGGCCCGGTAGTGCGCCATCAGCTCGTCCAGCAGAACGCCCCTGGACCAGCCGTCGGTGACGGCGTGGTGCAGCGAGAGCACCACCACGTGGTCGTCGTCGGCCAGCTCCCACACCCCCGAGCGCAGCAGCGGCGGCCGGGACAGGTCGAACGGGCCGGTGGCGTGCGCGAAGGCCGTCTCCCGCACCGTCTCCAACCGGTCGCCGCCCGGCGGTTCCTCCGCCGCCGCCTCCCAACGCAGCGGTACGGGCACCGGTCCGCCGATCCGCTGGACCGGCCGTCCGTCGGCCTCCGACAGCGCGGTGCGCAGCACCTCGTGACGGGCGACCAGATCGTCCAGCGCCTGCTGCCAGGCCTCCCGGTGCAGACCGCCGCGCACCCGCCAGCAGTACCAGAGCAGATAGTTGTCGCCGCGGTCGGAGGTGCGGTCCAGGAACCACAGCCGCTCCTGTGCGAAGGAGAGCGGCAGCGGACCGGTGCGATCCACCGGCACGATCCCGTCGCCCTCGCGGACCCGGGCGCCGGCCACTCTCGGGGCGAAGCCGCGCACCGTGGGGTTCTCGAAGACGACGCGCAACTCGATCTCCCTGCCCAGGCGTTGGGCGATGCGGGAGACGGCCATGGTGGCCAGCAGGGAGTGGCCGCCGAGGTCGAAGAAGCTGTCGTCGAGACCGACGCGTTCCACCCCGAGCACATCGCCCCACACCTCGGCGACGATCCGTTCGGTCTCGTCGCGCGGCGCGAGGTGGCCGGGATCATCGGCGGTGCGACCCCGTACGGGCTCGGGCAGCGCGGCGACGTCGAGCTTTCCGGAGACGCCGACCGGGAGTTCGCGGAGCAGCACGAAGTCGGACGGCACCGCGTACTGCGGCAGGAACCGCGCGCACCAGGCGCGGAGCGCGGCGGCGTCCGGACCCACGACGGGAGCGGCGGGGTCGGTTGCGGCGGTGGGGTCGGTTACGGCGGTGGGGTCGGCGGGGTCGGTTGCGGCGGTGGCCGCGGGGACGACCCAGCCGATCAGCGTCTGCCCCGTGGCACGGTCCGGGCGGACGACGGCGGCGGCCACCTCCGGGCAGGAGCGCAGCGTCAGCTCCACCTCGCCCGGCTCGACGCGGAAGCCGCGGATCTTCACCTGGTCGTCGTTGCGGCCCAGGAACTCCAGCTCCCCGTCCGCGCGCCAGCGCACCAGGTCACCGGTGCGGTAGAGCCGGCCGCCCGGCGCGCCGAAGGGGTCGGGGACGAACCGTTCGGCGGTCAGACCCGGACGGCCCAGATAACCGCGGGCCAACTCCGTTCCTCCGACGAGGAGTTCGCCGGGCACGCCGACCGGCACCGGAGCACCGTCGGCGTCCACCACGTACACCCGGCGGTCGCCGAGCACCCGGCCGATCGGCACCGTCGCCGGGGACGGTGCCCCGTCCGCCGCGATCTCGTGGGTGGTGGCGGTGGCGGTGGTCTCGGTCGGCCCGTAGGCGTTGCTGACCCGCGCCCAGGGCACCGCGGTCCGCCAGTCGGCCAGCGTGTCCGCCGGCACCGCCTCGCCGCCGAGGATCAGCAGCCGCAGGGAGGAGAGCGCGGCGGTCGACGGCCCGTCCAGGGCCAGGGTCAGCTCGGCCCAGTAGGTCGGCGGGAGGTTGACCACCGTCAGCGCGTGCTCCTCGACGACCTCCGGCACCCGAGTGGGCATCCAGGGCTCGTCGGGCCGCAGCACGACGGTGGCACCACAGCTCAGCGCGGGCAGCAGCTGGTCCAGCGAGGCGTCGAAGGAGAAGGAGGAGAAGGCGAGCACCCGGTCGTCCTCGGTGATCGCGAAACGCTCCCGGGCCGCGGCGACATGGGAGGCGAGCGCCCCGTGCTCGACGCCGACCGCCTTGGGCCGGCCGGTGGAGCCCGAGGTGAAGATGACGTGCGCCAGCTCCCGCGGATCGGGCACCGCACGCGGCCCGTCCGGGTCCGGTGCCACCGCGTCGAAGTCGACGAGCACCGGCGCCAGCCTCGCCGCCGTCGCACACGACGCCGAGTCGGTGACGACCGCGCCGAGTCCGGCCTCCGCCGCCATGAACGCCAGCCGCTCCGGCGGCAGTTCGGGGTCGAGCGGGACGTACGCGCCGCCCGCGCGCCAGATTCCGTCGATGGCGGCGACCGACCGCGGACCGCGGCGCAGCAGCACCCCCACCCGGTCCCCGGCACCGGTCCCGGCCGCGACCAGCGCGGCTGCCAGACCGCCGGAGATCGCGTCCAGCTCGGCGTACGAGATCCGTTCCCCGCCGCAGATCAGCGCGGTCGCCCCGGGACGCCCCGCGAACGCGGGCACGGGGGCCGGCGCGGCCGGCAGCTCCGGCGCACGGTGCCACTCCGGACGCGGGGCGGCGGGCGCGGCCGGACCGACCGGCAGCGCGCGCAGCAGCTCGTTCACCGGGGTGTCGGGGTCGGCCGTGACGGCCCGCAGCAGCTCGGTGTAGCCACGGCCGAAGTCCCGTACGGTCTCGGCGTCGAAGAGCGAAGTGGCGTACTGGAGCAGGGCGATGACGCTGCCGTCGGAGCGCAGCGTGAGGTCCAGGAAGAGGTCGAGCGGGGTCTCCGTCAGCGGCGGGTCGAGCACCTGCGCGCGCAGACCGGGCAGCTCCACCGGGCGGATCGGGTTGTTGAGCAGCGTGAAGGAGGCCTGCGCCAGCGGGTGCCGGGAGAGGTCGCGGCCACCGCCCAGCGCGCCCACGACCCGGTCGAACGGCGCCTGCGCGTGGGAGAGGTCCGCCAGGACGCGCCCGCGCACCCGCTCCAGCAGATCGCCGAACCCGGGACCGCCGGAGAGGTCGGTGCGCAGCACCACCGTGTTGACCAGCGGGCCGATCAGCCGCTGCGCACCGCGCCCGCCGCGGTCCGCGATCGTGCTGCACACGGCCACGTCCCGGCGTCCCGACCAGTGGCCGAGCAGCGCCTGGTAGGCGGCCAGCATGAGCATGTAACGCGTCGCGCGCCGGGTCCTGGCCAGGGCGTCCACGGCCTCGACCAGCTCGGCCGGCAGCACGAAGCGGACCACGTCCCCCGAACCGTCCCAACGAGCGGGCCTGGGACGGTCGGTGGGCAGATCCAGCGGTGCCAGCCCGGAGAGCTGGGTGCGCCAGTGGTCGAGCATCCGCTCCATGCGGGGCCCGGCGAGGCGACCTTCGCGCTCGCCGGCGAAGGCGCCGTACTGCGTCGCCACGGGAGCGACCTCCTCGCCCCGGTAGTCGGCGGCGAGTTCGTCGAGCAGCACCCCCCAGGACCAGCCGTCCACGGCGATGTGGTGGATCTCCACCAGCAGCAGATGCTCGGTCTCCCCGGCCGGCGCACCGGGCGCTCCCGCGTCGGACGGGTCCGGAGCGGACGGGTCCGTGACCCGGGCGAGGGTGGCGCGCACGGGGTGCTGGACGGCGAGGTCCAACGGCCGTCCCAGGCAGCGCGCGTAGAGCTCCTCCGGTCCGGCGACCGTGATCCGCTCCAGTAGACCCGTCACCGGCGGATCGACCACCGGGACCGGCTCGCCGTCCACCGACGCGAACCGGGTCCGCAACACCTCGTGCCGGGCGACGACCCCCTCCAGCGAACGCGCCAGACGCTCCGTGTCGAGATCTCCCTCGATCCGCAGCACCAGCGGCAGCATGCCGCCGGAGGAGTCACCACTCAGCTGGTCCAGGAACCACAGCCGACGCTGGGTGAACGATGCGTGGTGGGTACCGCCGCTCTCACTGTCCCGCGAAGCCCCTGCGTGGGCCGGCCCTGTTGTCACTTGCGCCTCCAAGCCGTGTTTCCAGCAGAGTGCCGCCACAGCCGGAGGGCCCATAGGGAAGAAGACGCAGTGCCACGAGCAGACTGCACTGCCGAACCGTCCCTGCCCCGGGCCGTACGGCGGGCGGCGGGCGCGCGCAACGGCAGGCGGCGGGTGGCGGGCGGGGGCAGGCGGCGGGCGCGTCGAGCGGCTCGACGCAGGGAAGCGGGGGCCACCCGTGACACCGGACGGGACGTCCGGGGCGGGCGCGGTGGGGACGCCGGGAACGCGGGGCGGGCCCGAGGAGGAGCACGGCGGGCGGCGGGCGGCGGGCGGCCGAGCGGGACCAACTCCGCGCTCTCACCCGGGAGTTCACCGGTGCGGGCCTCGGGCGCCGTGGACCGATGAGTGGAAGCCGAAGCAGCGCAACGGGCGGGCCGTCAGTGCCGCGCGGCGGGCAAGGAGCGCGAAGGGGCGTACCCGGGTTCCGCGCGTCGCGGCGCCCTTTCACCGCAGCAGGCCGCGGAGCCTCATGCTCGGCTGCGTCCCACTGTTCCGAAGGCCCGGACGGAGAGCCACGGCGTGGCTCGGCCCCGGCTGGAACGTCCAACTCGGCCGCGACGGCCTGTACTTGGACCTCGGCGATACGGCCGGCCGCCGCGGGAAGCGTGTCGACGCCCGTCGAGCCCGCCCAACCCGGGACGCCCGGGACGCCCGTTCAGCACGTGCCACAGGGCCCCGGGGCGAGCGGCGTTTGCGTGCGACGGGCGGGACGCGGGAGCAACCGGCCCCGGACCGCGGTGCGTTCGGGACTCCGTGCGTTCCACGGTGCGGGACGGTCCGACCGGGCGCGTTCGGCAGAGCAGCCCCTCCGGCAGGCCGGACGTACGCCAGACGGGACGTACGGCAGACAGGACGTACGCGTACGGCAGTCGCGGCCTCGCGCAGCGGACGAGACGTCCGGGCGGGGCCGCGCAGCGGACAGGACGTTCAGGCGGGGCGGCACAGCAGGCGCGGCTCCAACCGGTCCTCGACGGCTCGGCCGTTCTCCCGGGTCACCACGTAGGCGCCCTTGCCCGCGACCTCGGTGACCGCCTCGACCAGCCGGGTGCCCCGGTAGACGAGGCCCACGCCGTCGTCGGTGCAGTGCGTGGTGGGGAGGGTGCCGTCGGCGACCAGTCGGTGGATGAGCGGGCGGCGGCCGGCGTCGGAGTCGTAGTGCACGCCGTTGCCGTACGGCAGCATGGCCAGGCCGTTGGTGACGGGCCGCAGCTGGGGGCCGAAGGAGTCGGTCGTGCCGCCCCGGAACCAGCAGATGGAACCGGCGCTCACCCCGGCCATCACCACCCCCGCCAACCACGCGCGGTGCAGCACCGCGTCCAGGCCGTGGGCGCGCCAGACCGCCAGCAGATTGATCACCGAGCCGCCCATCACCCAGACGACGTCGTGGCTCAGCACGGCCTCTTCCAGGTCCTCGACGTTGGGCATCGGGAAGAGGTAGAGCGGGGTGAGGTCGAAGCCCGCCACCCGGGCGGCTTCGTGCATGCGCGAGGTGACGTGCTCGGCGTCCCCGATGGCAGTGCCGAGGTAGAGGATCCTGGGCCGTCTGCCGCTCACCCCGGCCAACTCGACCGCGTGGTACACCAAGGCGTCGAACAGCACCCGCGACCGGGCGTCGGCGCGATGGCCCCCGGAGGTCGCCAGGACGGTCGGCTCCGCTGCGCTCACAGTCTCGATCCCATACTTGTCACGCGCCGGTCGGCGCTGCGGTGTGTCGGTGCCCGCCCGGCGCGGGCGCGCGCCCGGTGCGTGCTCCCGGGCGCGGGCGAACGGCGCGCCGGAGAGGCCGAGTACGCCTCCCCGGCGCCCGCCGGTCTGTTCGCGCGCGGTGTCACCGCGCGGTCCGTGCTCCTCGTTCCCCGTCCCCGGGCTCCGGAACCACCCGCTCCGCCGTCGCGGCCATCGCCCGTGCGGCAGTCGCCCGTACGGTCACCGCGGACGCGGTCGTCGCCGCGAGTCCGAGTCGCCGGTGCGCCCCGAACCCGCGCACGCCCGAACCCGCACACGCCCGAACCCGCACGCCCGAACCCGCGCACAGCGGCAGCCGGCCTGCGGTGCGGTGCGGGCCGTTCCGTGTTCCGTACGGTGTCAGGCGTCCGCTCCGGCGAGCCGTCGGCGGAGGCTGAGCGGACGCATGTCCGTCCAGACTCTGCCGATGTGGTCCAGGCACTCCTGCCGCGCGCCCCGGAAGCCCTCCGGGTGCCAGCCCGCGGGCGCCTCCTGGTCCGCCCTCCAGATCGAGTACTGCTCCTCGTCGTTGCGCACGACGAGGTAGACGTCTTCGGCATCGGGACGGGCCGGGCCGTCGCCGGTGCCCGTCGCGGAGTTGTCTTGCGTCACGGTGAACCTCCCGCATTCGGAAACCGGCCGCGGACCCGCCGCGGACCGGTACGGGCCCAGGCCCGGACCCGACCGCTCCAGGGTGCCCAGCCGCCCGCGCCCCCGGGCAGGGACGAACGCGCTGCGCGGGACGGCATGTGTTGCTGCCGAATCTTCTCTGGTGGGCGGCCCCGGAGCGCGGGACCTTCCTTGTGCGGTCGCAGCCCTCGGGGTGCGGCGGCGCTCGGGACCAACCCCGCAGTTCGAGCTGGGGAACACCATCGGAAGGAGCCAGGCGATGCCGGACGAGCACGCACCTGTCGCACTATCGGGCGGAGGCTGGCGGCTCTGGGAGCAGTTCGCGCTGCGCGGCCCGGGCTTCCCCGCCGAGGGCGTACTGCGCCTCGCACCTCCCGGACTGGCCGAGGCCGCCGACAAGTTCGGTCCCCGGGACCCGCTCGCCGGCCCCGACTGGACGGCCTTCACCGAGCAGTTGGACGCCGCCGCCGTGCGGACCGCCCACCACCTCCAGGAGGTCGCCGCGCAGCCGCGCTTCCAGGCCGCCCTGGCCTGGCAGAACCCGGCGGTGCTGCGCACCGGTATCGCCCCGTTCCTGCGCTGGGACCCGGACACCGACAAACGCAGCAGCATGCCGCGACAGCGCGAGGAACTCGTCGCCCACTACTGGCAGCGCTTCTGCGTCAAGAACGACACCATCGGCTTCTTCGGCCCCGTCGGCTGGGGCCGCTGGGACCTCGACACCGAGCGCGTGGTGGCCATCGAGCCGGGTACGGGCTTCCTGGCCGAGTCCCGGGTGTACTTCTCCGGCTGGGCGATCGACGCGCTGGCCAAGGTGCTCGCCGAGGACCCCGAGCTGATGCGCTGGATACCGCCGCGCCGGGTCGCCTTCCTGCGCTGCGAGACCGACCCCGCGGACCCCGCGGGCGGCGGAACGGCCCGGGTGCCCGGCCGTCCGGCCAAGCCCGCCACCGCCGTCGAGCTGGCCGTGCTGCGGCTGTGCGACGGTACGCGCCGGGTCGACGAGATCGCCGCGCAGCTGTCCGTCACCCCCGACGAGGCGTCGACGGTCGTCGAGGTGCTCGTCTCCCGTCGCTGGCTGTACCGGCGGCTGGAAGTGCCCGCCTCCCCGCACCCCGACGCCGCGCTGCGCGAGATCCTGGAGCGGATACCGGACCGGGCGGTTCGGGAGCGGGCGCTGGCCCCGCTCGCCGAGCTCGAGAAGGGCCGGGACGAGGTGGCGGCGGCCGGCGACGACGCGACGGCGCTCACCGCGGCGATCACCGCGCTGGAGGGCGACTTCGCGAGGCTCACCGACAGCGAGGCCCAGCGCGCCAAGGGCGAACGCACCGCCCCCTGCCGGGGGTTGGTCTACCTCGACGCCCGCCGTGCGGCCACCGCGACCACCGGCACCGGGCTGCTGGAGCAGCTGGAGCCGCTGCGGATGTGCCTGACCTCCGCCCGCTGGCTGACCAACCGCTTCGCCGAGGGCATCCGGACCCGACTGCACGCCGCACACCGCGAGCTGAGCGCCGGCGGCAACGCCGTCTCGCTGGGCGACCTCTGGCTGCGCACCCTCCCCTCGCCCCATCCGGACGCCGACGCCCTGCTCGACGCCGCCCAGGCCGAGCTGCGCGCCAAGTGGGCCCGGGTGCTGGACCTTCCCACCGGCGCGGAGCAGCCCCGGCTGGTGCGGCGCACCACCGAGGAGATCGCGCAGCGGGTGCGGCAGGAGTTCGAGGAGCCGGGCGACGGCTGGTCGCTGGCCCGCTACTTCAGCCCCGATCTGCTGGTGCTGGCCGAGGACGAACAGGCCCTGGCCGAGGGCGAGGTGGAGCTGATCCTCGGCGAGATGCACTGCGCGCTCAACACCATGGCCGCCTCCCTCTTCGTGCACCAGCACCCGGACCGGGACTCGCTGATCGCCGAGACCACCCGTGACTTCCCCGGCCCGCGGCTGCTGCCCACGCTGCCCAAGGAGCTGCCGCTGAAGTGGTCCACCCGCAGCCAGCCCTCGCTGGCCCGGCCCGAGGACCGCCACGTCGCCATGGTCGACCAGACCGTCGACCCCTTCAGCACCCTGACCGTGCGCAGCGGCGACGTGATCGTCGAGGACCGGGACGGCCGGCTGACGGCGGTCCTGCCGGACGGCACCGCGCACGACGTGCTCGACGCGTACGCCAACACCCTGACCCAGCGCGCGATGGACCGCTTCACCGTCCGCCCGGAGGGGAACCACACCCCGCGCATCGTGATCGACCGGCTGACGGTGGCCCGCGAGACCTGGCAACTCCCCGTCGGCGAGGCGGACTTCGCCGAGGCGAAGACCGAGGCCGCGCGCTTCGTGCGGGCCCGGCACTGGCAGCGCGCCAACGGGCTCCCGCGTTTCGTCTTCGTCGTCTCCCCGACCGAACCGCGGCCGTTCTACGTGGACTTCGACAGCCCGGTCTACCTCACCATCCTCGCCAAGGCGATCCGCCGCCTGGCCCGCAAGGACCCCGACGCCCGCCTCAAGGTCAGCGAGATGCTGCCCACCCCCGAGCAGGCCTGGCTGACCGACGACCAAGGGCACCGCTACACCTCGGAGCTGCGCTTCGTCGCCGTGGACCAGACGACCCCGGGCGCGCCCGGCGCTCCCGGTGCTCCCGGTACGCCCGGTGCTCCCCCCGCCGGCGCCCGCACGGCCGCGGAGGAGGAGTGATGGCCACCGCGCCGCGCACCGTCGCCGCCGGGATCATCGCCCACGCCGCCCGGGAGCCCCGGAGGATCGCGCTCACCACCCCGGACGGCGACGTCGAGTACGGCCGCCTCGCCGCGGACATCGAAGAACTCGCCCGGTACCTGCGGGCCGAGGGCGTCGGGCCGGAGACGGTCTGCGCCGTCGCCGTCGACCCGGGCGCCCACGCGGTGACCGCGATGGCTGCCGTCAACCACGCCGGCGCCGCGTTCCTCACCGTCGACATCGGCCAACCGCCCGAGCGGCTCGCCGCGTTCACCCGGACCGCGGGCGCCACCGTGCTCCTGACCACCTCCGACGTCGCGCCGCGGCTGGACCTCGACCTGCCCGCACTGCTGCTCGACCGGCTCCCGCCGCGCTCCGCGGACAGCGGCCGGTACGGGACCGGGGACCGGCCCGGTACCGGCCCGGCGGAGGCCGAGGGGCCCGTGCACCCGCGTGCGCTCGCGTACGTCAGCCACACCTCCGGCAGCACCGGCGAGCCCAGCACCGTCCTCATCGAGCACCGCAGCCTGAACGAGTACCTCCACGACACCGCCCGCGCCTTCGAACTCGGCCCCGACACCGTGGCGTTGGCGATGGCACCGCTCGGCTACGACGCCTCGATCCGGGACACCCTCGTCCCGCTGCTGGCAGGCGGACGGCTGGTGCTGGCCGAACGCTCCCAACTGCTGCGCCCCGAGGCGTTCGTCCGCACCCTGCGCACTCACCGGATCACCGCCCTGCTGAGCGTGACACCGTCCTTCCTCTCCCACCTCGCGGGACAGCCGGCGCCGGCAGACCCGTTGGCCGGGGTCGCCCTGGTGGCCTCCAGCGGCGAATCGCTGCGGCCGTTCCTCGCGGCGGGCGGACGCCGGCTCGTCCACGGACGGCTGATCAACCAGTACGGGCCCACCGAGTGCACCATGACCACCACCCGGTTCGCCGTCCCCTCCGGAACCTCCGACACCGCCGCGTCCGGCCCAGCCGCGTCCGACACCGCCGCAGGCGCGGGCCCCGCCGCGGAGAGCGGGTCCGCCGCGGAGAGCGGCCCCGACATCGTCGGCACGGCGCGGGCCGGAACACTGATCCGGCTGCTGGACGACCGGCTGCTCCCGGTCGCCCCGGGCGAGGTCGGCGAGGTGTGCATCGGCGGCACCGGGCTGGCCCGCGGCTACCGCGACCGGCCCGCCAGGACCGCCGAGTGCTTCGTGCCCGACCCCTGCGGACCACCCGGCGCCCGCCTCTACCGCACCGGCGACTTCGGCCGCCTGGACCCGGACGGCCGGCTGGAGTACCTCGGCCGCACCGACCGGCAGGTGAAGATCCGCGGCTACCGGGTCGATCCCGCCGAGATCGAGGGCGCGCTCCTCGCGCATCCCCTGATCAGCGGCGCCGTCGTCACCGCCCACCACGACGAGCAGGGCCGGGTCCACCTGGTCGCGCACCTGGCGGGCGAGCTGGACGACGTCCCGGACTCCGCGCTCCGCGGCCATCTCCTCCGGCTGCTGCCTCCGCATCTGATGCCCCGCCGCTTCCTGCGGATGGACGTCCTGCCCACCACCCGCGGAGGCAAGGCGGACCGGCGCGCACTGGCCGGCGGAGCCGGTGCGCCCACCGGCGGAGGCCGCCCGTGAACGCCGCCGTCGCGGCCACCCAGCCGCCCCCGCTCCCGCCGCCCGCCACGTCCAGCGGCACCCGTCCGTCCACCGGCCCGTCCACCGGCCCGTCCACCGGCCCGCCGACCGCCACGCCGACCGCCCCGACGCCGCTCGACGTGGTGACGGCGGCCGACCGGATCGCGCCGTACACCCTCCCGACGCCGCTGCTGCCCGGCCCCGAGCCGGGGGCGGCGGGCGGCCCGCGGCTGCTGCTGAAGGCCGAACACCTCCAGCTCGGCGGCTCGTTCAAGACCCGCGGCGCGGCCAACGCCGTTCTCGCGCTCGGCGCCCGGCGCATCGTCACCGGCTCCTCGGGCAACCACGGCATCGCCCTCGCCCGGATCGCCCGGCGGCTGCGCGTCCCGCTCGTCGTCGTGCTGACCGCCGCCGCCTCGCCCGCCAAGGTGGCCGCACTCCACGCACTCGGTGCCGAGACGGTGCTGACGGAGGGCGGCGTCGAGGAGCGCGAGGCGCGTGCCCTTGCCCTGGCGCAGGAGAGCGGCGCCGTGTTGATCCCCTCCTCCGACCACCCTCTCGTGGTCGCCGGAGGGGGGACCGTCGGCGCGGAAGTGCTCGCCGAGGCACCGGAGACGGAGGCGCTCTACGTTCCGACGGGCGGCGGCGGACTTCTCGCGGGAACCTGTCTCGCCGCGATCGGCCACCCGGTCCGGGTGGTCGGTGTCGAACCGGCCCTCACCCCCCGCTACGCCCGCTCGCTGGCCGCCGGCCGGCCCGTGCGGCTACCGCCCTCCACCACCGTCGCGGACGGTCTGCGCGGCCAGAGCCCGGGCACCGTCACGTACCCGATCGTCCGGGACCACGTCGACGAGCTGATCCTCGTCGACGAGGAGGCGATCGTGGCCGCCGCCGAACAGCTGCGCCGGCTCGGCGTGCATGCGGAACCCAGCGGGGCGGTCGCCCTGGCCGGGGCGCTGCGCGCGGGCCGCCGCGAACAGGCGGTGGCCGTCGTCTCCGGCGGCAACACCCCCGAACGCCTCGCAGCCCTCCGCCACCCCCGCACCGAGCGCGACACCGGCCGCGACACCGGACCGCCCGCCGGCCCGGACCGCCGTACCGACGCCCGCACCTCCGCCGTCGGCACCCCGCGGTACGCCGCGCACCAAGCCACCGACCGCCCCCACGGGCACCACAACAACCCACTCCACCCACACCAGCACCCACAGGAGCACACGCCATGAGCGCGGACACCACCACCGTCACCAGCCCGACCGCCACCGCCGCAGCGGAGGCAACCGGCACCGAGGAGCTGCTGGTCGAGATCTTCCGGGAGGTGCTGGGCGCATCCGACCTCGACGCGGACGCCGACTTCTACGAGGCGGGCGGCGACTCCCTGACGGCGTTCCAGATCACCGGCCGCTTCCAGGACGAGCGGAACATCGAGGTCCCCGTCTCGCTGGTCTTCGCCTACCCGACACCTCGGGAACTGGCCGAGGTCATCGACACGGACTTCTGACCGGCGGGCCGGGCGCGCAGACCACCCTCCCGCACGCCCGGCCCGTCCCCCTCCCCCACTCCGCCCGCCCCTCGGACACCTGCCCGGCCGGCCCCTCCGTCACCTCCGCCCGCGCTCAGCAAGGAGAGCACCCGCCATGACCGACGACCTCGTACCGTCCCTCGGCCGCTGGCGGCTCTGGGAGCAGTTCGCGCTGCGCGGCCCGGGCTTCCCCGCCGACGGCGTACTGCGCCTCGCACCTCCCGGACTGGCCGAGGCCGCCGACAAGTTCGCGCCGCGGGAACCGCTCAGCGGTCCCGGCTGGACGGCCTTCGCGGGGCTGGTCGACGAGGCCGCGGTGGAGACCGCCCGTACGCTCCAGCAGATCGCCCGCACGCCCGCCTTCCGGGAGGCGGTCGCCTGGCAGAACCGTCCGGTCCTCACCTCCGGCATCGCCCCGTTCCTGCGCTGGGACCCGGAGACCGACAAACGCAGCAGCATGCCGCGACAGCGCGAGGAACTCGTCGCCCACTACTGGCAGCGCTTCTGCGTCAAGAACGACACCATCGGCTTCTTCGGCCCCGTCGGCTGGGGCCGCTGGGACCTCGACACCGAGCGGTCCGACGCCCCCGGCGTCGCGGTGGAACCGGGCGCCGGGCTGATCGCCGAATCCACCGTCTACTGGGCGAGTTGGGCCATCGACGCACTGGTCAAGACCCTGGACGCCGACCCCGTGCTGCGGGAGTGGACGGCACCGCGCCGCGTGCCGTTCGTCTCCGTCGACAACGGTGTGGTCCGCGTCCCCGGACGGCGTCCGATCGACGTACCCGCGCACACCGCCGCCGTCCTCGAACTGTGCGACGGCGTCCGCCCGGCCCGCGCCATCGCCGCCGAACTGGCTCGCACCGCCCCCGAGGTCGACGTCCCCGCCCTCCTGGAGGAACTCGTCACCCGCCGCTGGGTGGTGTGGCGGCTGGACGTGCCCGCCGACACCCACCCCGACCGCGCCCTGCGCGGTTGGCTGGCCACGGTCGGAGACCCGGCAGCACGGGAGCGCGGACTTGCTGCCCTGGACCGGCTGGAACGCGGCCGCGCCCGCGTCGCACAGGCCCGCGGCGCCGACGAACTCGTCGCCGCGATGGTCGAGTTGGAGACGGAGTTCACCGAGCTGACCGAGGTACGGGCCACCCGGGAGAAGTCCGCCACCACCGCCCCGTGCCGCGCCACCGTCTACTCCGACACCCGCCGCTCCGCCACCGCCGCCACGGGCCCCGCCGTACTGGAGGCGCTGCGCCCCCTCACCGCCCTGATGGACAGCACCCGTTGGCTGACCTCGGGCCTCACCGCCGCGGTCACCGCCGAGGCCCGCCAGGTGTACGCCCGGCTGGCCGCCGAAGGCCGCCCGGTCGACCTCGCCTCCTTCTGGTTCGCCTGCCTGCCCGTACTGCACGGCTCCGCCCGCACCGCGGCCTCCGACCTCCAGACGGAGTTCGCCCGGCGCTGGCAACGCATCCTCAACCCCCCGAACCCCGACGCCGAACGCCCCGACCCCACCGCAGTACCGGACGCCGCACAGCCCGGGGCAACCCCCGCCCAGCCACCCGCGCCGCTCGCCACCCACCGCCGGCTGACCGTACGACTGGCCGACATCGAGGAGCGGGTGCGCGCGGAGTTCGCCGGGGCGGGCGAGAGCTGGACCGCGGCGCGCTGCCTGAGCCCCGACGTGATGCTCGCCGCCGACGGCCCGCGGGCCGCGGCCCGCGGCGAGTTCACCGCCGTGCTCGGCGAACTCCACCTGGCCTCCAACACGCTGGGCGCCTCCCTCTTCACCCACCAGCACCCGGACATCGCCGAACTCCTCCAACTCACCGACCGGGACCACCCCGACCCCCGGCTGCTGCCGCTGATCCCCAAGGAACACCGCTCCCGGCTCTCCGCCCGGGTCCGGCAGACCCTCGTACGCCCACAGGACCGCCAGGTGGCCCTGGCCGACTTCACCGCCGACCCCGCCCGACCGCACACCTTCCGCAGCTCGGACGCCACCGTGGAGGACCACGACGGCGCTCTGCGCGTCCTGCTGCCGGACGGCTCGCGGTTCCCGGTCACCGATGTGTTCTCCCACGTCCTGACCACACTCGCCATGGACCTCTTCCAGGTCCTGCCGGACGCCGACCACACCCCGCGCGTCACCGTGGACCGCATGGTGATCGCCCGCGAGACCTGGCGCACACCGTCCGCCACCGAGTTCGCCGAGGAGAAGGACGAGGCCCGACGCTTCGTCCTCGCCCGACGCTGGCGCACCCGGCTGGGCCTGCCGCGCTTCGTCTTCGTGGTCTCCCCGACCGAGTCCCGGCCGTTCTACGTGGACTTCGACAGTCCGGTCTACGTCACCATCCTCGCCAAGGCACTGCGCCGCCTGACCCGCAAGGACCCCGACGGCACCGTACGGATCACCGAGATGCTCCCCTCCCCGGAACAGACCTGGCTCACCGACGACCAGGGCCACCGCTACACCTCGGAACTCCGCTTCGTCGCCACCGACACCACCCCCGACAGCCCCTGACCACCCATCCCCCGAACACCAACAACCCCGGGCCACAGCCAACGTGACCCGGGGTTCCGCATTGAGCCCCCTGCCGGAGGCCGGTCGCTCGGTGGGCATCTGGGTTCATTGCCGGCGCTGGTCCCCGGCGCCCACAAAACCACGCCCCCGTCAGCGCTCAGGGAACTCTGACGAGGCGAAGGCGCTGCAGCCATCACTCAACCTGAGTGGGAGCGACTACGAGCTGTTCACTGTTGAGCCACGTGAACGTGCGGTCGAGTTCGAGGCGGGCTTTCCCCCAGTGGATGACGTGTATGCCGTCTTCCGCGTTCGCGGTGAAGAACACGCAGACCAACCTGGTGGAAGCTCCCAGCTCCTCGAACGCTTCGTGGAGCCCGAGGTACTCCTCCGTCGCCAAGCCCTCATCGAGGTCGAAGAGGCCTTCCGGCGGTTGCGGCCCATGCGCCCGGAACAGCCTGCGCCGAGTCGGTGACGCATTGGCCGGCAGCCGCGCTCGGTCAAGAGGCTTTGGGCTGGCCGCGTAGCGGAAGGGGAAGAGCGCGTGACCGTTGATCACCGCGTACTCGTATCCCCGCACATCACGGACGACCTCTCCCAACTCGCGCGCCATGGCCGCCAGATTCCCGCGCACCACACCAGCAAGTGCAACACCGTACGGACTTCGCTTCTTCAGCCCGGCAGCGAGGTGCGCAGCATGAGCCTTCCCGTGCGCCTCGGCCAGCTGCGCCGGAATCGCAGAGACAAGCGCACTGGCTTGTCGTCCGAACCGCTCGACAGCCCAGTCCGATGGCCCTACCGAGTTGGCACCCAACACCGACATTCAGTGCTCCCCTCGTCCGGCTCCCGCCTCTGAACTGTGTGACATGACGACGAAGGACACACAAGAGGGCGATCCGGCCAGAGCGCGGCCACGCGCCTGCTGCCCAGGACAGTCACTGTTGATCACGACGGCCACGATCTGCTGCCGCGCCGCATGGGAGACGCCTTCCTGCCGCGCCCGCAGGGCCCCGTTGAGACCACAACTGAGACCGCCGACAGCCGTACGGCCCGCAGCCGACGCCGACGACGCGCGCGCCGAGCCCCCGGGCAGCAGAAAACCCCAGGTCAGAGACGATCTGACCCGGGGTTCCTCGGAGCCCCCTGCCGGAGTCGAACCGGCGACCTACGCATTACAAGTGCGTTGCTCTGGCCAGCTGAGCTAAGGAGGCGCGCGGCGCGGCGGTCGTGCCCGAGGCGTACGCCCGCGCGGTGCGGCACCACTCTACAACGCGCGCCGCCGCACCGGCCAAGGCGTTCCGGGCCCGGCCGCACCGGGACGGGCGGTACGGGGCGGTGGCGGATTCGGGCGGGGAACGGGCCGGGAAATCGTGGAAACCGGCAGGTCGCCGGGGGCTGACAAGCCGGGTGCGGGCGGGTTAGCGTCAAGCGGCGTCCACGTCCGTGGACGACTCTGCCTTTACTCGGATCGTCCGGCACGTTCCTGCCGGTGAAGGAGTACAACAGCATGGCTACGGTCACGTACGACAAGGCTTCCCGCATTTACCCGGGCAGCGACAAGCCCGCCGTCGACCAGCTCGAGATCGAGATCGAGGACGGCGAGTTCCTCGTCCTCGTCGGCCCCTCCGGCTGTGGCAAGTCCACCTCCCTGCGCATGCTCGCGGGCCTGGAGGACGTCAACGACGGCGCCATCCGGATCGGTGACCGCGACGTCACCCACCTTCCGCCCAAGGACCGGGACATCGCCATGGTGTTCCAGAACTACGCGCTCTACCCGCACATGTCCGTGGCCCAGAACATGGGCTTCGCGCTGAAGATCGCGGGCGTGCCGAAGGACGAGATCCGCAAGAAGGTCGAGGACGCCGCCAAGATCCTCGACCTCACCGAGTACCTCGACCGCAAGCCGAAGGCGCTCTCCGGCGGTCAGCGCCAGCGTGTGGCGATGGGCCGTGCGATCGTCCGCGAGCCGCAGGTCTTCCTCATGGACGAGCCGCTGTCCAACCTGGACGCCAAGCTGCGTGTCCAGACCCGTACCCAGATCGCCTCGCTGCAGCGGCGGTTGGGCATCACCACCGTCTACGTCACCCACGACCAGGTCGAGGCCATGACGATGGGCGACCGCGTGGCGGTCCTGAAGGACGGCCTGCTCCAGCAGGTCGCCTCGCCGCGCGAGATGTACGACCGGCCGCAGAACCTCTTCGTCGCCGGCTTCATCGGCTCGCCCGCGATGAACCTGGTCGAGGTGCCGATCACCGACGGCGGTGTGAAGTTCGGCAACAGCGTGGTGCCGGTGGAGCGTTCGGCCGTCTCCGAGGCCGCGGACAAGGGCGACACCACGGTCACCGTGGGCGTCCGTCCGGAGCACTTCGACCTGGTGAACGGCAGCGACTCCGGCAAGACGGTCAGCAAGGACCAGCCGGCGGGCATGGCCATCACGGTGAACGTCGTCGAGGAGCTCGGCGCCGACGCGTACGTCTACGGCACCGCCCATGTGGGCGGCCAGGACAAGGACTTGGTGATCCGGGTCGGTGGCCGCGAGGTGCCGGAGAAGGGTTCCGAGCTGCACGTCGTGCCGCGTTCCGGCGAGACCCACGTGTTCGCCACCTCCTCCGGCGAGCGCCTCAGCGACTGAGCCGACCGCCGGGCACCGTCGGGCCGCCCGTGGCCGGGCAGCTCGTCGCACCGAAACGTCCACCGGGACTGATTCGCGTCAACTCCGGGTAGGCAGAGGGGCCTTGTATCCGCGCACAGCGGATACAAGGCCCCTTTTCGATCCCTGTGCGTCAACGCGGCATCCGCACCAAACGCCGATTATTACCTCGTCGGAGTGACTGAATGTCGCTGGACGGCAACTCCTCGCTACCATCGCTGATGGCTCCGTTTACGGGGTCTGTCCGCCCCTGCCCCCACACCCGGGGGCACCGTCGCGAGGAACCAACCAGTGAATCAGGCAGCAGTACGCCGTATCGGCAGAACTCTCGCCCTCGTCCTCCCGGTTGTCCTGGTGCTGTCCGGGACGCTCGCAGTCGCCCAGGTGCCGTGGGCGATGGCCCCGTCGGAGTCGCAGGTGCTCGCCTCGTCCGCCGACGAGGGCCTCAACGAGTCGACGACCTCACGGAGTCCGGCCTACATCAAGCTCCAGGACGGCCTCGTCGAGGAACTGCGCGCGCAGGACCCGGGCGTCGCGCTCACCAGTCTCCAGCGCGCGGTCGACCGCAAGCCGTCGCTCGCCGCGCACTGCCAGGACCTCGCCGAGGTGCTGGGGCGCGAAGCCGTCCGCAAGTACGGCTCGGTGGAGCGCGCGCAGGAGTTCTCCCGCCCGGTCTGCGACACCTCCTTCGCCTCCGGCGTGGCCGA
This sequence comes from Streptomyces sp. XM4193, assembly GCF_023072595.1. Lineage (GTDB taxonomy): Bacteria > Actinomycetota > Actinomycetes > Streptomycetales > Streptomycetaceae > Streptomyces. The sequence goes on along the minus strand of NZ_JALLGK010000001.1, from coordinate 1,000,568 downwards.
GAGCCGCTGACCGCACCCCCGTGCCTACCGTGCGGGCATGAGCCCGCACGTGCACGAACTCCCCACGCAGGCGGTGATCCTGGCCGGTGGCCAGGGTTCCCGCCTGCGGCCCTACACCGACGACCGGCCCAAGCCGATGGTCGAGATTCCCGGCACCGGGACCCCGATCATCGGCCACCAACTGGCCTGGCTCGCCCAGGAGGGCGTCACCGACGCGGTCATCTCCTGCGGGCACCTCGCCTCCGTGCTGGAACGCTGGCTCGCCGAGACCGAACTGCCGCTGAGCACCCGCACGGTGGTCGAGACGGAGCCGCTGGGGCGCGGCGGCGGCCTCAAGTACGCCGCCGCCGCGCTCCCCCGCCCCGACGAGCCCTGGTACGCCACCAACGGCGACATCTGGACCCGCTTCCCGCTGCGCGAGATGGCCGCCTTCCACGCCGAACGCGACGCTCTGGCCACCCTCGCGCTCGCCCGGCCGCAACTGCCCTGGGGCGCGGTCCGCACCGACGACTTCGGCCACGTCGTCGACTTCATCGAGTCCCCGACGGTCAACTTCGAGGTGAACGCGGGCGTGTACGTCTGCGCCGCCGAGTTCGCCGGGCTGCTGCCGGAACGCGGCGACCACGAGCGCACGACCTTCCCCGGCCTCGCCCGCCAGAACCGGCTCGCCGGATGGCCGCTGCCGCACGGCGCGTACTGGCGGGCCATCGACACCGCCAAGGACCTCACCGAGGCCGCCCGCGAACTCACCCTCTCCCGCGACCGCCCGACCGACGGACCCACCGGGCCACCCACAGGCTGACCGACGGTCCCACCGGCTGACCGGACGGCCGGCCGACGGCTGACCGCAGCTGACCGGCGGCCCCACCGAAAGGCCGGCCGACGGCTCGACCCGACGCCCGACCGATGGGCCAACGGGTCGCCGACCAGGGCCAGTACGGCAGCCGCGCGCACTGCGCCCACCGGGCGCGGGGCCGCAGCACGCACGTGCCCGATGGGCTCCACCGGGCACGTGCCGCGACACGGAGCGCCCGGCACGGCGTCCCAACTCCCCTACGGCACACCGACGTTCGACTCACCGCCCACCCGTCGCCCGTACGCACGCAATCCCGGCCCAGCGGCCGACCCCCGTACACGGACACAGGCACGTCCCACCAACGGGCCCTGTAGGCACAGGCGCGTCCCACCGACCGACCCGTACACACACGGGCGCGCTCCACCCACCGCGCCCGTGAGCACGATCCCGGCCCACCGGCCGACCCGTACACACACGGGACCGGCCCACCGACGCCGCTCCCGCCCGTACGCGCAGCCGCCGCTGCCGACCCGCGCGGTGAGGCGGCGGGTCGGCAGCGGCGGGTGTTGTCCGCGGCGGGTCGGCAGCGGCTGTCGTCCGGCGGCGAGTCGTCAGCGGCCGAGGAGGCCGCCGAGGGCGCCGCGGCCGGAGCCGCCGTCGTCGCTCTCGCGCTGCGCCTCGCCACCGCCGTCGCCGCCACCGGCACCGCCGTCGCCGGGGGCTTCGCCGCCGCCCGTGGTGGGCGCGGGCGCCTCCGGCTGTTGCGGGGGTGCGGGCTGGTTCTGCTCCTGCTCGGGCGGCGGGGCCTGGACCGTCTGGTCCTGGCTGGGCCCGCTGCCGGCTCCGCTGTCGGCTCCGGGCTCCTGGCTCGGCGGGGCGGACTCCCGCTGGTCGGGGCCGGCGGACTGGCCGGCGGTCGGCTCCGAGCCGGGCCCCTCGGTGGCCGAAGGCGTCGCGGAACGCGGCTCCTTCGGCGCGGGCGAACCGGGCAGGTTGTTGCGCGGCGCCTCGCCGGGCTCCGGCACGGTCGCGACCTGGGAGGACCGTACGGCGCTGCCGAGGATCGAGCCGATCAGCAGTGCCAGACCCACCAGCAGCGTCACCAGCAGAGTGCCGCGCCGCAACACCCGCCGACGCAGATCGACCAGCCGGGATCGCGGCCCGAGCGTGCGCCAGGCCTCTCCGGCGAGGCGGGCGTCGAGCGAGTAGACGGGGGCGCCGGCGATGATCAGCGGCGACCAGGCGGCGAGGTAGATGATGTCCGGGGCGTCGTAGGCCGCCACGGTGTTCCAGCTGATGGTCATCAGCAGCACCACCGACAGCAGCGCGCCGACACCGGCCACCGCTCGCTGCCACAGGCCGAAGATCGTCAGCACGCCGACGACGACCTGCAGGAAGGCCACCGTCAAACCGGCGCCCACGGGGTGGGAGACGGCGAAGTCGTGCAACGGCGAGGCGATGGACCACGGTTCGAGGCCGCGCAGCCAGGTCACCATGGAGCCGCGCTCGCCGCCGTCGAAGTAGACGGGGTCGGTGAGCTTGCCCATGCCTGCGTAGAGCGAGATGAAGCCGAGGAAGAAGCGCAGCGGCAGCAGGACGATGCCGAGGTTCATCCGGCGGTCCGGGTAGTACGCGTGGCGGGTCGCCTCGCGCGTCGAACGGCCTTCCCTGCGGCCGGATTCACCGCTCTCGGCGGGCAGCGGCGCGGCCCGGCGGCGGTCGTCCTCCCCGTCGGCGTCCTCGAAGCCGTCGCCGGTCGGCCGGTCGCCGTAGGGGGCGTCCGGGCCGTACGGGTCGTCGGGGTCGTACGGTGCGCTGCCGTACGGGTCGTAGGCGGGGTAGGGCTGGGACGGGTCGGGATCGACGTCGTACGCGCCGCGGGCGGGCGGCGCGCTGCCCAGCAGCGGGGCCGCCGACTCCGGCAGCCGCGGACGGACCACCGTGGGCGGGTCCTCCCAGTCCGGCTGGGGCCGCGGCAGCGTCTGGGTGGTGGCCGCGAGCGGCTCCTCGTCCAGCACCGGCGGTACGGGCGGCGCGGTCGACTGCCGGACCGCGCGCAGGAGTTGGCCGGCCTCGGCGTCGCCCGGCATCGTACGGCCGCTCCAGACGACCGGCGGACGGCGTCGAGCGGCGGGCCGGTCTCCGGCGGCGCTCGGCGCCGACCCTCCGGGTACGCGCGGGACCCCGCCGAGCAGCCCGCCGGCGGCAACGCCGAGCGAGTGGCTCGCGGGGTTCAGCAGCGGTACGGGGGTGCCTGCCGCGGAGACGAGTCTGCGGCCCGAAGCGTGCGGGGTGTGCCCGGGCGCGACACCGGCCTTCGACGGCACGGTGGCTGCGGCGACGTGGCGGCTCTGGCTGGGGGGCGCGCCCAGCCGCACCCGGAAGCTCACGTTGTTGACGATCACCTGGGCCGGGTCTGACGGCACCTTGACCGCGCTCAGCACCGACTGGCTGTCGTACGAACCGGGCGGGCTCTCCCCGGTGGGCGTGCGGGGTGTTCTGGTGTCCACACTCATCTAACCGAGTGACGGACGCTTAGGACACTGCCTTGACGGGCCGGATCTGTCCGCGACCCGTCAAGGCTCGGTCAAGTGCGGGCCACCGCGCCCGGCTCGCGCCGAACTCCGGGGCCCCGACCGCCGGTTCAGGCGCGGCGGCGGGAAGCCTCGTAGAGCACGACGCCCGCCGCCACACCGGCGTTGAGCGATTCGTCGCCGCCCGGCATCGGGATCCGCACCCGCAGGTCGCAGGTCTCGCCGACGAGTCGGGACAGGCCCTTGCCCTCGCTGCCGACGACGATGACGACCGGGCCGTCCAGCGCCTCGACCTCGTGCAGCTCGGCGTCGCCGTCGGCGGCGAGGCCGACGACGAAGCAACCGGCCTTCTGGTACGCCTCCAGCGCCCTGGTCAGATTGCTCGCCCGGGCGACCGGCGTACGGGCCGCGGCACCGGCGGAGGTCTTCCAGGCACCGGCCGTCATACCGGCGGCGCGCCGCTCGGGGATCACCACTCCGTGCCCGCCGAACGCCGAGACCGAACGCACCACGGCGCCCAGGTTCCGCGGGTCGGTGACGCCGTCGAGCGCGACGATCAGCGGGTCCTGGCCCTCGTCGTGCGCGGCGACGACCAGGTCGTCGGGGTGCGCGTACTCGTAGGGCGGGATCTGCAGGACCATGCCCTGGTGGTTCAGCCCGTCGGTCATCCGGTCCAGCTCGGCGCGCGGCGCCTCCATCAGGTGGATGTCACCGAGGTCGGCGGCCAGCCGCAGCGAGTCCCGCACCCGGTCGTCGCTGTCGATGAACTGCTGCACGTAGAGGGTGTTGGCCGGAACGCCGTCCCGCAGCGCCTCGTAGACCGAGTTGCGGCCGACGACCAGCTCGGCCGTGCCCTTGGCGCCGCCCCGGCGCGGAGCCGGACGGCCGGTGGCCTTGCGGGCGCGGGCCTGCGCGGCACGCTGCTTGGCGTGCCCCTTGCGCATCTCGGCCGGCGGCGTCGGGCCCTTGCCCTCCAGGCCGCGCCTGCGCTGGCCGCCGCTGCCGACCTGGGCGCCCTTCTTGTTGGCTGTACGGCGGTTGCGCCGTTGGCTGTTGCCCGCCATGGGAGGTCCTCATCTTTCGGGTACGTCAGAAATTGTCTCAGGGCCGGCGCGCACCGCGACGCGCAGGCGGTCCGGGCGGGAGCGCAGGGGCCCGTACGGCTCGTACGGGCCCGCGCTTCCACGCGGAAGGGGCGCTCAGCTCTGGCCGAGCTCCCAGCGCGGGCCGGACGGGGTGTCCTCGATGACCAGGCCGGAGTTCTGGAGCTCGTCCCTGATCGCGTCCGCCGTGGCGAAGTCCTTGCGGGCACGGGCGGCCTGGCGCTGGTCGAGGAGCAGCCGCACCAGGGCGTCCACCACCCCGGTCAGCTCCTCGCCGCGCTCGCCGCCGGCGGAGCCCCAGCTCTCGTCGAGCGGGTCGAGCCCCAACACGCCGAGCATGGCGCGCAGTTCGCCCAGCGCCCGCAGGACGCCGTCCTTGTCCTCGGCGCTCAGCGCGGCGTTGCCCTGGCGCACGGTGTTGTGGACGACGGCGAGCGCCTGCGGCACCCCGAAGTCCTCGTCCATCGCCGCCGCGAACTCCGCGGGCACCTCCGTGTCCGGCTCGACCGGCCCCGCCTGCTCCACCGCCCGGTGCAGAAAGCCCTCGATCCGCGCGAAGGCGGTCTCGGCCTCCCGCAGCGACTCCTCGCTGTACTCGATCATCGAGCGGTAGTGCGGGGTGCCGAGGTAGTAGCGCAGCACGATCGGCCGCCAGGTCTTGACCATCTCGGAGATCAGCACGGAGTTGCCCAGCGATTTGGACATCTTCTCGCCGCTCATCGTCACCCAGGCGTTGTGCAGCCAGTAGGCGGCGAAGTCGTCGCCGTAGGCGGTGGACTGGGCGATCTCGTTCTCGTGGTGCGGGAAGACGAGGTCGACTCCGCCGCCGTGGATGTCGAAGGCGGCGCCGAGGTACTTGTGCACCATCGCCGAGCACTCCAGGTGCCAGCCGGGACGGCCGGGGCCCCAGGGGGTGTCCCAGTACGGCTCGCCGGGCTTGGTCGCCTTCCACATGGCGAAGTCGCGCGGGTCGCGCTTGCCGGTCTCGCCCTCCCCGGCGGGCTGGCGCAGATTGTCCAGCTCCTGGTTGGACAGGGAGAGGTAGTCCGGGCAGGACCGCACGTCGAAGTAGACGTTGCCGTCGGCGGCGTACGCGCTGCCCCGCTCGATCAGGACCCGCATCATCTCGATCATCTCCGGCACATGGCCGGTCGCCCGCGGCTCGTACGTCGGCGGCAGGCAGCCGAGAGCCGCGTAACCGTCGTTGAAGGCGCGCTCGTTCTCGTAGCCGATGGCCCACCAGGGACGCTGCTGCTCGGCGGACTTGGCGATGATCTTGTCGTCGATGTCCGTCACGTTGCGCACGAAGGTGACGTCGTAGCCCCGGTAGCCGAACCAGCGACGCATCACGTCGAAGTTGAGCCCGGAGCGGATGTGCCCGATGTGCGGTGCCGACTGCACGGTGGCGCCACACAGGTAGATCGAGACACAGCCCGGCAGCAGCGGGGTGAAGTCACGGATCTGGCGGGCGTGGGTGTCGTACAGCCGAATGGTCACCCGACAAGGGTAGTGGAAACCGGCACTGACTCCAGCCGCCCGAACGGTGCGGATCCGAGCAAGTGCCGGCTCCCCGGCTCGCGCCGGAGCCGGAGACGGCCGGCCGCGGAGGTCGCGGCCGTGCCGGTCCCGGGAGGCGCGCCGCAGCTCAGGCCAGCCCGCCCTGCCCGACGATCTTGCGCGGGGTGACGCGCACGACGACCCGCTCCGGCTCGTCGGCCGCCGACGGGTTGAACTCGACGTAGCTCTTGCCGACGTACTTCTGCGCCAGCTCGTCGATCAGCTCCTGGCCGCCCTCGGTCGTCATCGTCACCGAACCGCGCACCTCCGCGTAGGAGTACGGCTCGTCGGCCGGCTGCACCACCACGGTGATCCGGGGGTCGCGCTCCAGGTTCCGGGTCTTGCGGCGACCGAGGACGGTGGAGATCAGCAGCTCGTCCCCGTCGCGCTTCACCCACACCGGGGAGACCTGGGGGCTTCCGTCGGGCTGGATGGTCGCCACGTTGACGAAGACCTTGCTGTCGAGCAGTTGCTTGAGCTTGTCGGTGAAAACGACGGACACGATGAGCCCCTGTTCGTGAGATCGGTACTCGCTGTACGGGCGGGTGCCACGGGCACGGACGCCCCGTACGACGGTAGTTCAGCGGGCGGCGGCATCGGGGCTCTTCGCCCGGCCCGCCGCCGAACCCGCACCACCCGTCCGACGCGTGCCGGAACGGTGCGGTGCCGTACGCGGCTCGCGCCCGGGCCGACGGTGGGACCCGGACCGGCGCGGCTGTGCTGCCGTCGGCGGACGGCCCCGCGCGCCTCGTCCACCGACGGGCCGGGGCGGGCGCGCTCGTTACCGGGGCTCGTTACCGGGAGCGGACGATCAGCGCGGTGGCGGTCGCGGCCAACCCCTCGGCGCGACCGGTCAGCCCGAGCCCGTCCGTCGTCGTGCCGGAGACCGAGACGGGCGCACCGACCGCCGCGGAGAGCGCCTGCTGCGCCTCCTCGCGGCGGGTGCCGATCTTCGGCCGCACCCCGATCACCTGGATCGCCACGTTGCCGATCTCGAAGCCGGCGGCCCGTACGATCCGCGCCGCCTCGGTGAGCAGCGCGACGCCGGAGGCACCCGCCCACTCGGGTCGCGAGGTGCCGAAGTGCAGGCCGAGATCGCCGAGCGAGGCGGCGGAGAAGAGCGCGTCGCAGGCGGCGTGCGCGGCGACGTCGCCGTCGGAGTGACCGGCGAGACCGATCGGCTCGCCCTCCGGGGTGTGCGCCTCCCAGCGCAGGCCCGCACACCACAGTTCGCGCCCGGTGGCGAAGGCGTGCACATCCGTACCGATGCCCACCAGCGGCAGCCCCGACCGCACGGAAGCGGCGGGGACCGTGTCGGGGGCCTGGGGATCAGAAGCCATCGGTGGCCCTCCTGCGGGCGAGCACGGCCTCGGCGAGTACGAGGTCGAGAGGTCGGGTGATCTTGAAGGCTTCCTCGTGGCCCGGCACGATCAGCACCGGGCGCCCGAGCCGTTCGACCATCCCGGCGTCGTCCGTGGCGCCCTCTCCTTCGACTGCGATGCGGCGGTGCGCCTCGTCCAGCACCGCCCGGTCGAAGCCCTGCGGGGTCTGGACCGCGCGCAGCCGCCCGCGCTCCGGTGTCCCGGTGACGGTCTCCGGCGCACCCGATCCGGCGGACGGCTCCACTTCCTTGACCGTGTCCGCGAGCGGCAACCCCGGCACGACGGCGGCAGCGCCCTCCCGGACCGCGGCGATGACCGCGGCGACCGTGTCCAGCGGCACCAGCGGCCGGGCCGCGTCGTGCACCAGAACGACGTCCACGTCCGCGGGCAGGGCGGCCAGCCCGCGCCCCACCGACTCCTGGCGGTTCTCGCCACCGGGTACGACCAGCACCTCGGTGACGTCGTAGGCGGGCAGCGGGTGCGCGTCCAGCAGACGGCGCACCTCGGCCACGCCGTCGTGCGGTGCGACCACCACGACCAGATCGACGGCCCGGGCCAGGGCCATCGCACGGACGGCGTGCACCAGGATCGGAGTACCGCCCAGCGGACGCAGCGCCTTGGGGGTGCCCGGGCCGAGCCGGGTGCCGAGTCCGGCCGCCGGGATCACGGCGGCGGTGCGCGCAGGGGGTCTGGGTTCTTCGGCCATTCCTCGCTCGTGGGGCTCGTTCGGGCGCTCGGCTCCTGTCGCTCACACCGCCGGCGACCGTTCCCGGCGTGTCGTGCGGCTGCTCGGACAGGATTGTGTGCACGGCCAGGTTTGTGGCCGCGGGGTGCTTGGGTATGGGCCGTAACGTGCCGGGTGGCACGACTGAGCAGCCCTTCCGTGACAGCGCTCGGTCGTCAGCCCGGGCCCGGCACTCGCCGCGCAGAGCGGCGGGTACGACGCACGGCCACCGGTTGACAGGCTTGGTGGCCGTCGTCGGCACTGCCGCACCGGCGCGCCTTGCGCCACCTCACCCGTCACAGCCCGTCCCCGGCGGGGGACGGCGGGTGAAAGCGGCGCGCGCGGCGCTCCACAGGAGCCGAGCAATCGGCGTGGCGCGCGCGCAGCACGCCCCGGCGCGAGGCTTCGCCGCGCTTCGGGCTGTGCGCCGCACAGGACAGCACCGACCGGTAGCGACGAGCCGCGCGGCGCCCGGCGCGGCGTCACCGCCGTACGCCGGACCGCCGCGATCACGCGGTGCGCCGATCCACTCGCCTCACCGCCCGCTGTGCACGGCGTATCGCGGTACGCCCCGCACGCACACGGCTCATGCCTGTGCTTGTGCCACCGAGGGCCGCACTGTCATCGACCCGGTGACGGGGTCAGGACGCGAGGACCTCGTCGAGCAGAGCCTCGGCCTTGTCTTCGTTGGTGTTCTCAGCGAGCGCGAGCTCACTGACGAGGATCTGCCGCGCCTTGGCGAGCATGCGCTTCTCACCGGCGGAGAGACCGCGCTCGCGCTCACGACGCCACAGGTCGCGCACGACCTCCGCGACCTTGATGACATCGCCGGACGCCAGCTTCTCGAGGTTTGCCTTGTAGCGGCGCGACCAGTTCGTGGGCTCTTCGGCATACGGTGCGCGCAGCACCTCGAAGACCCGATCCAGGCCCTCCTGACCGACCACGTCGCGCACTCCGACGAGCTCGGCATTTTCCGCGGGTACGCGAACCTCCAGATCGCCCTGCGCGACCTTCAGAACCAAGTAGGTCTTGTCCACGCCTTTGATCTGACGAGTTTCAATTGCCTCGATCAGCGCGGCCCCGTGATGGGGATAGACCACGGTGTCGCCAACCTTGAACGTCATGTGACAGGTACCCCTTCCGTGGCTATCCAGGATAGCACGGCGACAGCGCCTTCCGAATGGCGTTTTCGCAGGTCAGACCGTATCTCAGGGCTTGACAACAACGCCCGCGACATGCTGAGACCCCCCGATCCCGACGGGTATTCGCAGGTCGGGACGCCTCTCGCGGCATCCCGAAACACCGCCGTCACAGCGCCTCCGGGACGGGAAACGAGTGACGTACGTCCGTTTTGCCGGTTTTTAAGAGAGCGTTGTTCGGCCGGAGTTAATTGATCAACTCACGACCCGATCAAGAGTGTGTGAACACCCCGAGATCCAATTCACCCGAAGCAGCGGCATTCACTTGGCGCCGGCCCGTGCGACTCCTCGGGTTCATCACAGTTCACACCCCGCTCGCGCATGTTCTCGTTCACCGCACTCGGGTAATCGGGGCGCTCGCGCACGTGGCCGGGCCGGGCGTGCGAGAGGCATCGCGGGACGGGCGGCGATCCGCCGACGGGCGCTAAGTGCGGGTCGCGTGTGGGCCCGTATTCCGGGGTCGGTACTCTGAGCCGCTGACAGACCCTTGTGACAGTTGCGACCAGACCCTGCGAGCAGCTGCCGAACCCACCGCTAGGAGATGCCGCCGCCGTGAGCAGCAGCCTTCGACGCGGCGCCGTCGCCGCCTCAGTCATCGCGCTCTCGACCCTTTCGCTTGGCGCCTGCGGCGCCGGGTTCGACGCGCAGACCAGCGGAGTGCGCCCGGACAACGCCTCGGTCAGCGTTGACGACATCAAGATCCAGAACATCAACGTCGTCACCTCCGAGGAGAGCGGCGGCCCCGTCGCCGTCACCGCCCGCATCTTCAACGACGGGAACAAGGACGAGAAGCTGACGTCCATCACCGTCCGCGGGGCCGGGAAGGTCGAGCTGGAGCCGGCCGACAAGGGCGACCTCGTCGTACCGGCGGGCGGCTCCCTCAAGCTCGGCGGCAAGGGCAACGCCTCCGCGCAGATCGCCGACGCCTCCGGCATCACCGAGGGCAACGCCCAGTCCGTCAGCTTCAAGCTGAGCGAGACCGGCAGCCTCAGCGCCGACGCGACCGTCGTCCCGGCAGGCGGCCAGTACGCCGACTGGGGCCCGACCGCGCCCGCGTCCCCGTCGCCGAGCGACGAGACGCCCGAGGACGGCCAGGAGAGCCCCGGCGGCACCGAATCGCCGGGCGCCGAGTCGCCCGGCGACGAGGAGAGCCCCGAGGACGCCGAGTCCCCGGGCTCGGACGGCTCCCCCGGCTCGGACGAGTCGCCCGCCGCCTGACCGCGTTCCCGCAGCGCACCGCGCAGCCGCAGCACACGCCGTACGAACCGGCCCGTTCCCTCCCGAGGGGCGGGCCGTTCGTGTTCCCGCTCCCCTGCGACTCGTCGGGCCTCGTGCGCCGCCGGTCGTGAGTGGGCGGCGGCGCGGACCGGACTGTCGGACCGGGGGACGACGACGGCCCCGCCTGCAACCGCGGTCGTGCGAATCGTGTCTCACAGAGATGACTCGTAACCGACCGTCACAGCGGGCCCACAGCGATCAGGATCTGCGGTTGTGGAGCGTCGGCCGAGCCCTGGCCGTCTCGTTCACCGTATCGGTCCTGGTGGCCGGGGCCATCTTCTTCGCACTGGTGGGCCTGCTCGGCTTCCAGGGCATCGACAGCGACAAGAAGCTGGACGCGGCGACGCTCTTCGACATGGTGAAGCTCTCCTTCGGCGTGGTCGCCGGAGCCGGCGCGCTCGTCGCCCTGGTCGTCGCCTACCGCCGCCAACGCGTCGACGAGGCGGGCGCCCACCGCGAAGCCACCCGGCTGCACACCGAACGCTTCACCCAGGCCGTCGAGCAGCTCGGCTCCGACTCGCCCGCCGTCCGGCTCGGCGGCGTCCACGCCCTCTCCGGACTCTCCGACGACGCCCCCGACCCCACCCAGCGCCAGGCCTGCATCGACGTCCTGTGCGCCTACCTCCGGCTCCCCTTCACCCCCGACCCCGGCGACGACCCCGCCCACCAGGAAGAACACCACCGCTACCTCGCCCACCGCACCGTCCGCCACACCATCCTCCGCCTCATCGGCGACCACTGTCGACGCCCCGCAGAGGACCGCCGCTCCTGGCAGGGCCACGACCTCGACCTCACCGGCACCACCATCGACGGCGCGCTGCACTTCCACGACACGGAGTTCTCCGGCGGCAACGTCTCCCTCGACGACGCGAGGTTCACCGACGGCGACGTGATCCTCCGGGGCGCGACGTTCTCCGGCGGCAACGTCTCCTTCGACGGCGCCGAGTTCTCCGGCGGCAACGTGCCCTTCCACCGCGCGAGGTTCTCCGGCGGCAACGTCTCCTTCGACGCCGCGGAGTTCTCCGGGGGCAATGTGCCCTTCGACCGTGCGGAGATCACCGGCGGCAACCTGTTCTTCGACGCCGCCGAGTTCTCCGGGGCGAACGTGTCCTTTCGCGACACGACGTTCGCGGACGGCTTCGTCTTCTTCGACGCCGCGACGTTCACCGGCGGCGATGTGTCCTTCCGCGACGCCGCGTTCTCCGGCGGCGACGTGTCCTTCGAGCAGGCGACGGGGCAGGCTCCCGCCGGGCTTCTCGCGTCGGTCGCCGCCTCCAGCACGTCCGCCGCCGTACGGCTGCCACCCGCGTGGACCGCGGCGGGCTGAACCGGCCCGGAACGCCCGACCCGGAACGCCCGGTGCCGCGGGTACGGCGAAGGGCCCGGCAGGCGTCGTGCAGGACGAGTGCCGGGCCCTTCCACCCGCTGTGCGAAGGGTGGTTTACGGCTCGAACTTGTAGCCCAGGCCGCGGACCGTCACCAGGTAGCGCGGGGCTCCCGGGTCCGGTTCGATCTTGGCGCGCAGCCGCTTGACGTGGACGTCCAGCGTCTTGGTGTCGCCGACGTAGTCCGCGCCCCAGACCCGGTCGATGAGCTGCATCCGGGTCAGTACGCGGCCCGCGTTGCGCAGCAGCATCTCCAGCAGGTCGAACTCCTTGAGCGGCAGGTCGACCTTGGCGCCGGCGACCGTCACCACGTGCCGGTCGACGTCCATCCGCACCGGTCCGGCCTCCAGGGCGGCGACGGTCGGCTCGACCACCTCGCCGCGGCGACGCATGACGGCGCGGATGCGGGCGACGAGCTCGCGGGAGGAGAACGGCTTGGTCACGTAGTCGTCGGCCCCTATCTCCAGCCCGACGACCTTGTCGATCTCACTGTCCTTGGCGGTCACCATGATGACCGGGACGTTGCTTCGGCTGCGCAACTGGCGGCAGACCTCCGTACCGGGCAGGCCCGGGAGCATCAGGTCGAGCAGGACGAGATCGGCGCCGTTGCGCTCGAACTCGTCGAGGCCGTCGGGCCCGGTCGCGGCGATGGCGACCTCGAAGCCCTCCTTGCGCAGCATGTAGGACAGCGCGTCGCTGAACGATTCCTCGTCCTCGACAACGAGCACACGGGTCACGGAAGGACCTCCGGGGCGATGATGCGGTCAGTGGGGAAAGTCGAAGGCGACCGGCGTCGGGCGGGACGCGCGGCTGCGGGCGTCCCGTCGGTCGTACGGGCGGGGGTGCTCGGGGCCGGGCCGCCGGTGGCCGGGTGGCCGCCGGCGGACGCCTGGTCCGCGCGTTCCTGGTGCCGGGGCGCCTCGTACCGGGCCCCCCGGTGGTGTGCCCCGTGGCGGGACTCCCGGCGCGGGAGCCGTCCGTCCGGGGTGCTGCGGTCCGCCGCGGCGTCCTTGCCGTCGGCGGGGCGGGGGACCTCGGTGCCGTCGGGCACCTCGTCCGGAGCGTCCTCGTCGAAGTCGTCGACGTCGGCGGGCTCCTGGAGTGCGCCGCTGAGCTGGTTGCGGGTGCGGCGGGACTCCTCGGCCCGTTCGCGTGCGCTGCCGGCTTCGGGCAGCCGCAGGGTGAAGGTGGAGCCCTGGCCCTCGGAGCTCCACACGGTGACCTCTCCGCCGTAGGAGGCGGCCACGTGCTTGACGATGGCGAGCCCGAGACCGGTACCGCCCGTCGCGCGGGACCTGGCCGGGTCGACGCGGTAGAAGCGCTCGAAGATCCGGTCCTTGTCGCGGTCGGAGATGCCGATGCCCTGGTCGGTCACGGCGATCTCGATCATGTCGCCGCCCGGTTCGCGCACCCGTCGTGCGGCGATGCCGACGCGGGTGCGGGGCGGCGAGTAGTTGACGGCGTTCTCGACGAGGTTGCCGAGCGCGGCGGCGAGCTGCCCGCGGTGGCCCCAGACGTGCAGTTCGTCGGTGCCGCCCGCGGCGATGGTGATCTGCTTGGCGGTGGCCGACTGCCGACTGCGTTCGACGGACTCGGTGACCAGCTCGGTCACCGCGACGGCCTCGGAGTCGGCCATCGGGTTGTCGTTCTGCACCCGGGAGAGGTCGATCAGCTCCTGGACGAGGTTGGTGAGCCTCGTCGCCTCCTTCTGCATCCGGCCCGCGAAACGGTCGACCGCTTCCGGGTCGTCGGCCGCGTCGAGCACGGCCTCGGAGAGCAGGGAGAGCGCACCGACCGGGGTCTTGAGCTCGTGGCTGACGTTGGCGACGAAGTCTCGCCTGATCGCCTCGATCCGGCGGGCCTCCGTCAGGTCCTCGACGAGCAGCAGGACCAGTCGGGAGCCGAGCGGAGCCACTCTGGCGGAGACGGCGAGCAGATCGCCGCGTCCCGAGGCGCGCTGGGGAAGGTCGAGTTCGACCTGCCGTATCTCTCCGTCCCTGCGGGTCTCCTGCGCCATCTGGAGCATGGGGTCGACCGCCAGCCGCCCGCCCCGCACCAGCCCGAGGGCGTACGCGGCGGAGCTGGCCTTGACGACCGAGTCCTCCTCGTCCAGCACGACCGCCGAGGAGCGCAGGACGGAGAGCACGGTGTCGACGCCGGGCGGCAGCGCGGCGACGGTGTGCAGAGAGGAGCGGGTGGGCCGGTTCTGCTCCCGCTCGCTGTAGCGGAACGCCAGCACAGCGACGGCCCCGGTGCACGCACCGACTATCGCTGCCACTGCGGCGACCGCCGCGTTCACGTCCATGTCCTCAGGTTAAGCGGGTCGGCGAACCCGCAGGCAGGGGTCGGGGGGTGGACCGGGCCACTCGTCCCGCAGAGTTCACCACCAGGACAGCGATGGTTCACTCCTCACCTGGCAAAACGGGGCAAAGACGGGCAGCTCGCCGAGACCGGTCCCGTCTCGCTTCCGGTGTCCCAGAGTTCACCCGTGTGAGGGCGGTGGTTCACTTGGCGGGTCAACGTCGGATGCCTTGACCGCCCAGGGTGGGGCTTTCGGGCGGACCGGAACAACCGGCCCCACGGGCCACAACGCCATGCGAGGGAAGGACAGCCATGCGCGACGCGTACCACGAGGAGCTGGATTCGATCAGCGACAGCCTGGTCGAGATGGCCCGGCTTGTCGGCTCGGCGATCGGCCGGGCCACCACGGCGATGCTGGACGCGGACCTCAACCTCGCCGAGAGCGTCATCGCCAACGACGACAAGGTCGACGACCTCCAGCGCGGGCTGGAGACCCGCGCCATCCAGCTGCTGGCACGGCAGCAGCCGGTCGCCACCGATCTGCGGATCGTGGTCACCTCGCTGCGCATGAGCGCCGACCTCGAACGCTCCGGCGACCTGGCGCAGCACGTGGCGAAGGTGGCGCGACTGCGCTTCCCCGACTCGGCCGTGCCGCGCGACCTCCAGGCCACCATCCTGGAGATGGGGCAGCTGGCGCAGCGCCTGATGGCGAAGGCCGCCGAGGTCATCATCACCAAGGACGTCGACCTCGCCCTCCAGCTGGAGCAGGACGACGACAAGATGGACGACCTGCACCGCACCCTCTTCCAGCACCTGATGGACGACCGCTGGCAGCACGGTGTGGAGACCGCGGTGGACGTCACGCTGCTCGGCCGCTACTACGAGCGTTTCGCCGACCACGCGGTCTCGGTCGCCCGCCGCGTCGTCTATCTGGTCACCGGCGACTACGCCGACGAGATCGACCCGGCCGCGGCTGCCGCGGGCGCAGCGGGCACCCCCTCCACCGAGAGCTGAGCGACCCGACGCCACCGGACGCCCGGCGGGCGGGGGCGTACGGCGCATGCGGCTCGTACGGCGCGTGCGGCGGGCTCGTGCGGCGGTGTGGTTGCGGTGTGCGCGGGCCGACGGGTGCGCGGGCGATGTGTGCGCGCGGCGATGTGGATGGGCGGGTACGGGCGCGGGGCGCCTACCCGCCCATCCCCGCGTCGCGGGCGAGCAGCGCCGCCTGCACGCGGTTGCCGCAGCCCAGCTTGGCCAGGATGCGGCTGACGTAGGACTTCACCGTCGCCTCGCTCATGTGCAGCACCTCGCCGATGTCGGCGTTCGCCCGTCCCTCGCCGAGGAGTTGCAGCACCTCCGACTCGCGCGGGCTCAGCTCGGCCAGTCGGCGCCGCGCCTGCTGTGTGCGTACGTCCTGGGCGCCGGTGTCGCCGAGGTTGTCGATCACGTAGCGGGTGGCGCCGGGAGAGAGGTACGCGTCGCCCGCGGCGGTCGCCCGTACGGCGCGCATCAGCTCCTCGGGAGCGGAGTCCTTCAGCAGAAAGCCGGCGCCGCCCTGGCGGAGCGCGGCCAGTACGTTCTCCCGCTCGCCGAAGGTGGTGAGGATCAGCGGCTTCGCGGTGGGGACCGTGCGGCGCAGCTCGGGCAGCGTGGAGAGCCCGTCGAGCACCGGCATCTGGATGTCGAGGAGCACGACGTCGACCCGGTGGCGCTGCGCGAGATCGATCGCCTCGCGTCCGTTGCCCGCCTCGGCCACCACCTCGATGTCCTCCGCCGAGGTGAGGATCAGTCTGATCCCGGCGCGGATAAGCGGCTCGTCGTCGGCGATGAGGACCCGAATCAACGAGAACTCCCTTGAGAAGTGGGTGGGTTGGCACGCGCCCGGCGGGTGCGTGTGCGGAGCTGCCCCGGCCCGGTCGGCGGCCGGTCGGCCGCGGCGCGCGTCGGCGGCCCGCTGCCTGTGCGGTGTCCGGTCGAGGCCCGACCGCCGGTCAGTCGAAGGCCAGTTTCTGGATCAGCTTGCCATCCCGGAAGCAGAACCTCGCCAGGTCCCCCGTCCCGTCCTTGTTGAGCGCCTCGGCGGAGAACATCACCACGCAGGTGGCGTCCTTGGGCCGGGGGTGCTCGGCGTCGAGGACGTCGGCGAAGGAACTGGGCCGCGGCAGCCGTTCGCGCACCGGGCCCTCGTCCTGGCCGACCCGCACTCCCCGATAGGTCTCCTGGTCGACCAGGGACCGTTCGATGTCCAGTCCCAGCCACACCACTCCGGTCACCACCAGGGCGATCAGCAGGCCGCCGATCGCCAGCGCCGAGGGCAGACAGCCGCGGGACCTGCCGACGACGGCGCGGTCCAGATCGCGCACCGCACGCTGCCGACGGGCATCGACGGCCGGTGTCACCGCGTCGTACGGAAGCGCTCCGGCCAGCCGGAAGCCGCCGGTGCCGTACGGGCCGTGGTGCAGCATCCCGCCTGCGGCGCGGGCGCGTTCGCCCAGGCCGTCCAGTCCGCGTCCACCGCTGACGGCGGTGGCCGCCGCGGTCCCGGCCGTCTCCGGATCGCCGTCGGGCGCCGGGTTGTTGACCACTTCGACGAGCAGCACGTCGGGTTCGTAGCGCAGGCCGACGGCGACGGCCGAACCGGGGGCGTGCTTGTGCGCGTTGGTCAGCCCCTCCTGGACGATCCGGTACGCGGCCTGGTCCGCCGCCGGGGCGAGCGGGCGCGGGGTGCCGGTCACGGTGTGGCTGACGGCGGTGCCGGCGCGGTGGGAGGAGGCGACGAGTTCGGGCAGATCGGCGACGCCCGGTGCGGAGGCCGTCTCCACGCCGTCGCCCTCCTCGTCCTTGAGGATGCCGACGACCTCCCGCAGCTCCCTCATCGCGGTCACCGACGCCTCGCGCAGCACGCCGACCGCCTCCCGCTGCTGCGCGGACAGCCCCGCGTCCACCTGGAGCGCGCCGGTGTGCACGGCGATCAGGGTGAGGTGGTGACCGAGGCTGTCGTGCATGTCACGGGCGATGCGCTGTCGTTCACGCATCCGGGTCTCCCGGGCGATGATCGAGTTCTCCCGGATCAGCTGGTGGTGCTGGGCCCTGATCGCCGCGAGCAGCGAACGTCGCTGGTGCAGATAGCGCGCCGTCAGCCCCGGGATCGTCGCCATCGCCAGAAACCACACCGCCGAGACGAAGACGCCCATCAACGAGCGCGAACCGCCCTCGGTCAGATAGGCGCTGTGCAGATTGCCGCCGAGGTCGAGCAGGAACGCCGCACCCAGGAAGGCCAACGCCCGCCACGGTTCGACGATCCGCTTGCCCGCCGACCAGCCGACGAGCGGCAGCAGCGCGGCGAGCCCCGGCAGGACGGCGGACACACCGGCCACCGTCAGCAGGGCCACGCCGGGGAAGGACCGCCGTACGACGCAGACCGTCAGCGTCAGCATCAGCAGCACCGCGACCTGCGCGACGCTGCCGCCGGCGATCATCTGCACCGACAGCGCCAACAGCGTGAGCAGCGGGACGGTCAGGATCTCCCCGACGATCTGCCCCGCGGTCCACGGCTCCGGGCCGCCGCCCACCCAGCGCGCCGCCCGGGTGATCGGACCCGGCCGGTGGCGTTCCCGCCGGTCCTCCCGACGGCCTGCCCGCCGGTCCTCCCGACGGTCCTCCCGACGGCCGGCCCGCTGGTCCGGCGAGCCCTCGTGACGATCCGCCGCGTACGCCGCACGAGGCTGCGCGGACGCGCCCGTGGCCCTGCCCGTGCCTGGAAGCTCACTCACACGAGCACGGTACGGAACCCGCAGGGGCCGATCGACCTCCGTTCGTCGCCCCCGACCCCGACTTTGGTCGCGGAGCCGAGCACCCCGGCGCGGGCGCCCCGGCCCGGCCCCGCGGCGGGCTGGTGGGACGGCGGGTAAGCGGGTGAGCGGTACGGCGGCGGACACGGGCAGTTCGACGGGGTCCGGGCGGTACGGCGGACGCGGGCGGTACGGCGATGGGCGCGGGCGGGCCCGGTGTGGGTGAGGTGGGGTGACGTGGGCGGTGGCGGTGGGGCGGCTGGGTGCGCTGGGGCGGCGGGGGCGAGGTGCTCTCGCCGGACACCGATGCGCCGTTGCCGCGCCCCTCGGAGGGCGACTGCAATGGAGACGTACGGTCACGACCGGCTGCCGACCCCTCTGGAGCGACGCAATGACCGAGCTCAAGCGCACCCCCACGGCCCTTTCCCCGCTCGCCGCCTGCGGCTGCGGTTCCGGATGCAGCTGCGGCTGCCAGTCCGGCGGCGCCTGCCAGTGCGGCGGGGGCTGCTGAGCCTGAAACGGGACGGGACCGGAGTTCCGGTTCACCGCAGAGAAGCACCGACGCCGGGCCCGGAGGCATCCCTGACAATGCCCCCGGGCCCGGCCCCGTGCGGCGGGTTCCGCCCGGCGGGGCCGGGCGAGGTCTCGTCCGCCTGCTCGACCGCCTGCTCGTCCAGCGGGGTCCGCGCCCTGCACGCAGGCTGCCGTCGGAGAAACTCCCATGAAAACCGATGAGTTCGCGCCGCTCCCCCGGTCGGTACGGGCATGACCACACACACCCTGGTGACCGACGAGGTCGACCTCGTCCACGATGTACACGGGCCGCTGCCCACCGCCGACGGGCAGCCGGTGCTCCTGCTGATCGGGCAACCGATGGACGCGAGCGGCTTCACGAGCCTGGTCTCCCACTTCCCGGACCGCACCGTGGTGACGTACGACCCGCGCGGGCTGGGACGCAGCACCCGCAAGGACGGCCGCACCGACCACGACCCGCACGTACAGGCCCGGGACCTGCACACCCTCATCGGTGAACTGGGCGCGGGGCCCGTGGAGTTGTTCGGCTCCAGCGGCGGGGCGGTGGTCGGGCTGACGCTCGTCGCGACACATCCCGAGGACGTGACCGTCCTGGTGGCGCACGAGCCGCCGCTCATCCCCGTGCTGCCCGACGCCCCGGCCGCACTGCGGGCACGCGACGGCTTCCAGGAGGTCTACCGGGACAGGGGCTGGGGCGCGGGCATGGCCGGCTTCATCGCCATGACGTCGTGGGAGGGCGAGTTCACCGAGGAGTACTTCGCGACTCCGGCACCCGACCCCGCGGCGTACGGGCTGCCCGTCCAGGACGACGGTTCCCGAGACGATCCGCTGCTCTCCGACCTCTCCAACGCCGTCAGTTCGCACCGACTCGATCTCGACGCACTGCTCGCCGCCCCCACCCGTGTGGTGATCGCGGTGGCAGAGGAGTCCGGCTCCACCTTCACCGGCCGCACCTCCCACGCGACGGCGGCCCTGCTCGACCGCGAGGCGGTGGTGTTCCCCAGCCACCACGGCGGCTTCGCCGGCGAGGAGAACGGCTACCCCGGCCGCCCCGAGGAGTTCGCCCACCGCCTCCGCGAAGTCCTCAAACCCTGACCCCGAACCACCCGCCCCGGCCTCGCCCGCGCTGCGGGTGAGGCCGGGGCGCTCTGGGGCAGGCATGTGCCGTACGAGCCGCACCACCAACCGATAGATTCCCTCCATGCCCGGCCGCCTCCTGGAACTCCGTGTCGAGAACTTCCGCAGCCTTCGTGACGTGACCATTCCGCTCGGTCCGCTCACCGTCCTCGTGGGCCCCAACGGGGCAGGCAAGTCGAATGTGTTGAAGGTGTTCGACTTCCTCGCCTCGATCATCAGGACCGACCTCCAACCCGCGCTCGAGGACCGCGGCGGTTTCGACGAGGTGGCCTTCTGGGGCGGCGAGAAGCCACCGACCACTCTCACAATTCGACTCAAGGCTGATTGGACGAGCCACGCAAGCGCGAAGGCTCCGGACGAATACGCGTTGACCATTCGCCGACGTGCCCAGTCGGGCAGCCCGGGAGCTTACACTCTGTCGCGCCAGGAGAGCTTTCAGTTCAAGCGGACTCGGGGCAGGGGCCGCCGCATCACCATCTCCGGCGACGAGGCCCGAGTGGTGGACAACAGGGCCGGCCGCGAATCTGACGGAAACAGCTTCGGAATTCAGCGGCTGAGCAGTGGCCTGTCCACACTTCCGCGTCTGGGGCGCACGGACGGCGGGGAGGAGGTCGCGCGCGTCGCCGAACGACTCTCGTCCTTCAGGGTCTTCGACGTGGATGTACCAGCCGCACGACGTCCGACGCGGGCCCGGGCGATCCTGGCCGACCGCCTGGACTCGCGCGCCGAGAACCTGGCTGCCTTTCTGGTGCAGCTGAGCCGGGACGAAGAACGCTGGGACCTCTTGAACCGGGACGCCCGCCGCGTTCTGCCACAGTTGGACTCCATTGCCTTCGAACAGGTAGGCGGAGCGGCGGATCAGCTGGCTGTGACGCTGCACGAACGCGGCCTGCGCAGACCCACACCGCTCGCAGACGCTTCCTTCGGGACCGTACGGCTCCTCGGCCTGCTGGCCATGCTCTACGACCCCCGGCCACCTGCACTGACCTGTGTCGAGGAGATCGACCACGGCCTGCATCCGCAGGCCCTGGAACTGATCGTCGAGCGTATGCGGGAAGCGTCCGCGCGCACTCAGTTCATCGTGGCGACCCACTCACCGGCACTCGTCGACCGATTGGAGCCGCACGAGTTCATCGTGTGCGACCGCGACGACGACGGGGCCTCCGCGATTCCCGCCCTCACGACGGAGGAGATCGAGGAAATCGTCGCGGAAACGGGCGACCAGCCGCTCGGCGAACTGTGGTTCTCCGGCGTTCTGGGCGGCGATCTGACGGAGGACGAGTTGTGAGCCGCAGGCAGATCGGATCAGCCGGCCGGGACGTGGTGGTGCTCGCCGGGGAGAGTGCGAACGACCGCCGAATACTGGCCGCCTTCATCAGGGCGGCGCACCCCGAACTCGCCTCCTCGGTTGCCCTCGCCGAGATCACCGACCCTGTTCGACTGCGCAGGAAAGTCGGAGCGGACCTCGCCACAGCCGCATCCACCTTGGCGAGCAAAGCCCGAGGAAAAGCCCGGCTGAAGGGCGGACAGCTCGTGGGCCTCGTGGTGCACGAGGACATGGACTCCGGTACCGGGCCCGATTACGACGCCGCCCGCCGAACTGTCAGCCACGCACTGACCAGAGCGGCGGGCGCAGCATCCTCCGTGTACGCACTGGCTGCGGCCGAGTCCGAGGCGTGGCTGCTCCTCTTTCCACGGGCGTTCTCCCTCTACCGAGCCTCGTGGAGCATTCCGGCGGCTTGGAAGGGGAAAGACAGTGGGCGCCGCCAGAATCCGAAGGAGGACCTTGCGGCTGTTCTCCTCAAGCCCCGCTTCAGGGAGAGCGACGGGCCAGAGGTCGCCGAAATCGCGTTGCGGCACGGGCTGCTCGCGAAGCCGGAGGGAACAAACCGCTCGCACCAGGATTTCGTCGCCGACATCTCACGCTGGAGCGTCCCGGCGGCGCGATCGGCGCGCCGCTGACCGGCCCGCGACGAGACAGGCCCTCCGCACCGTGTTCCGGGCGGAGGGCCTGTGCGTTCTTCGTGCGGGCTACTTCTTCTTGCCCTGGTTCTTGACGGCTTCGATGGCGGCCTTGGCGGCTTCCGGGTCGAGGTAGGTGCCGCCGGGGTTGACCGGGCGGAAGTCGGCGTCCAGCTCGTAGGCGAGCGGGATGCCGGTGGGGATGTTGAGGCCGGCGATGTCCGCGTCGGAGACGCCGTCCAGGTGCTTGACCAGTGCGCGCAGGCTGTTGCCGTGGGCGGCGACCAGTACGGTGCGGCCGGCGAGCAGGTCGGGGACGATGCCGTCGTACCAGTACGGCAGCATCCGCGCGACGACGTCCTTCAGGCACTCGGTGCGCGGGCGCAGCTCCGGCGGGATGGCGGCGTAGCGCGGGTCGTCGCTCTGCGAGAACTCGCTGCCGTCCTCGAGCTCGGGCGGCGGGGTGTCGTACGAGCGGCGCCAGAGCATGAACTGCTCCTCGCCGAACTCGGCGAGCGTCTGCGCCTTGTCCTTGCCCTGGAGCGCACCGTAGTGGCGCTCGTTGAGACGCCAGGAACGGTGGACCGGGAGCCAGAGGCGGTCGGCCGCCTCCAGTGCGAGCTGCGCGGTGCGGATGGCGCGCTTCTGCAGCGAGGTGTGCAGCACGTCGGGGAGCAGACCGGCGTCCTTCATCAGCTCACCGCCGCGGACCGCCTCCTTCTCGCCCTTCTCGGTGAGGTTGACGTCCACCCAGCCGGTGAACAGGTTCTTCGCGTTCCACTCGCTCTCGCCGTGGCGGAGGAGGATCAGCTTGTACGGTGCGTCGGCCATACGACGCAGCCTAGTCGGTGCGTACGGGGGCCCTCGCGGGTGTTCCGACCGTCGGACGGCGGGTCGGACGGCGGTCGGGAGGGCGCGGCCGTACGGCGGGCGTCGAGCGTCAGGGCGTACGGGGCGTAAGGGTCGTACGGGGCGTACGGGGCGGCGGTCAGTCGGCGGTGCGTTGCAGCAGGAGCATCGCGGCGTCGTCGGCCAGTCGGCCGCCGGCGTGGGAGGTGAGGTCGGCGCGCACCGCGGCGAGCGTGGTTTCCGGTTCGCGGGCGAGCAGGCGCGGCAGTCGGTCGGCGAGCGGGTAGAAGACGCCCTCGGCGTTGCGTGCCTCGGTCACGCCGTCGGTGTACAGCAGGAGTTGGTCCCCCGGTTCGAACGGCAGCACCTGGCGCACCGGACGGTCGCCGCCGAGCGCGGCGAGGCCGAGCGGGGGCACCGTGGCGACCGGTTCGACGACGGTGATCCGCCCGGCCCGGATCCAGAACGGCGGCTGGTGACCGCAGTTGACCAGTTCCAGGCCGTGCGGTTTCGGGAAGCCGGCGACCACCGCCGTCACGAAGTCGTCGCCGCCCAGGCTTCGGCTGAGGCTGCGCTCGATGCGGTGGACGATCGCCAGCAGGTTCTCCTCGTCGTACGCCGCTTCGCGGAAGACGCCGAACACCTGGGCGGCCGTGCGCACCGCCGGGAGCCCCTTGCCGCGCACGTCGGCGATGAGGGCCCGTACCCCGTGCGGGGTTTCGACCACCGCGTACAGGTCGCCGCCGATACGGGCCTCGGCCGCGGCGGCGTTGTAGGTGACCGCGCACCGCAGGGCGCCGACCCGTTCGGGCACCGGTGCCAGTACGGCCTGCTGAGCGGCCTCGGACACCGACCGCACGACCGCCAGGGTGCGTTCGCTGCGTCTGCGCAGCTCGCTGCCGAGTGCGCTGACCAGGGTGACGGCGAGCAGCGCGGCGAGCACCTGCGGACGGTCGTTGGCGATGTCGCTGCGCATGCCGAGCACCGCGGCCAGCGCGAAGGAGACACCGCCGATGACCAGCACTCCGCGGGGCGTGTAGCGGACGGCGGCGAGCGCGGGCGCGGCGGCGAGCATCGAGGCCCAGCGCAGTCCCGGGGCGCTGAGCGCGGCGACGAGCGAGACGACGACCACGATCACCCACGGCAGGATCGCGGTGAGCAGCCGAAGCCCCTTGGGCATCTCGGGCTCGGACTCTGCCCCGAGGACCTCGGGCGGAGGCTCTTCGTCTCGCAGCATCGGGGTCTGCGCCAATCTCCGGGAGCGGTGGCGCCCCGGGCCTGCTCCCGCCCGCCGGCTTCCTTGGGGGCGACCCCGGTTTCGGTGGGCCGCACGGGGGGGGGATCGGGGACGCACGGGGCGGGAACGGGGACGCGCGGGGCGGGTCGTGGGCGGCCGGATCGATGGGGACGGGTCGTGGGCGGCTGGGTGACTTCAGAGTGCGCCGCTGCTTCCCGGGCGGCAACCGGGGTCGCCCCTCGGCACGTACCGGCACCGCGGGCGTACGCGGCCCGCACGACGCACGCGCACCGGCCCCGGGCCGGCACGCACCGCACGCGCACCGGCCCCGGGCCGCACGTACCGCACGTGCACCGGCCCCGCACGGCCCGCGTCGCAGGCGTACCGCGCGCACCGCCCCGCGTCGCGCCGTGTGCCGCCCCGTGTGCCGCCCCGGGCGGACGGGCCTCAGCCCGTGCCGGCGCCGGAGGCGACCAGCAGGCCGACGGCCAGTACGGCCACCCCGACCGCGCCGACGAACGGCGCGTGCCGCACCCGGCGGCCGAGCGCCAGCCCGCCCAACGCCAGCGCGACCGCCGCCGGTGGTGCCAGCGCGACCGCGAGGCCGGGCACGTCGGGCGGGCCGACGACGAGCACCGCGGTGGCGGCGACCAGTGGCAGCGGCAGCAGTGCACGGGTCGTACGGGCGCCCAGGCGCTGCGGCAGCCCCCGTACGCCGGCGGCGAGGTCCTGCCGCAGGTCCGGCAGTACGTCCGCCAGATGGGCGGCGACGCCGAGCAGGGCGCCGGCGGCCACCGCCCACCACGCGGGCGTGGTGCCGCCCGGTGCGGCGAGCGCGACGAAGGCGGGCAGCGCGGCGAAACCGACGGCGTACGGCAGCCACGAGAGCACCGTGGACTTCAGCCGCAGGTTGTACGCCCAGGCCCCGGCCACGCCGAGGAGGTGGACGGTGCCGGCGAGCGTGCCGCAGGCGAGCGAGAGCACCGCGCAGACGGCGAGGGCGGCAACGGCCGCCGTCCAGAGTGTGCGGGCGGTGATGTCGCCGACCGCCACGGGTTTGTCGGCGCGTTCGGCGGCGGTGTCGCGTGCGGCGTCGCGGGCGTCGTTGCTCCAGCCGACGGAGAGTTGGCCGCTGAGCACGGCGGCGCCGACCAGCGCGGCGCTGCCGACCGGGTGGCCCCCGGTGGCGGCCAGAACGGTGGTGAGCACGGTGACGGCCAGCACCGCGCCGGGGTGGGAGCAGCGCAGCAGCGCGAGCGGGAGCACGCCGGAACGGCGCGCGCCGGCGGTCGGCTGACCGACCGTCGGCGCGGGCGGCCGGGGGTGGAGCGGATGCGGGTCCACGCCCCGATCGTAGGGAACGCGTCGGATCGCGGAGCGCCGTCGCGCGCGGTCGGAGCGTCAGCGCTGGCAACGCTCGGCTGTCGGTCGCGGGGCCGTGGACGGGGCGGTGGGTGCCGTGGACGGGGACGGGGACGGGTGCCGGGGGCGGGTGCGCAGGCGGGCACGGGGGCGGGTGCGCAGACGGGCACGGGTGCCGTGCCGCGGTCGTTGGGCTGCGGAGTCCGGCCGCGGCGGATCGGGCGAGGCGGTGTCGGAGCGTCACCGGGGCCCGGACGCCGTACCGCCGGGACACGGGCCACCGGCCCGTTTCCGGGGGGCCGTTCGCCCGGGCGGTGGCTGTCCGGCACTCGGCGGTGTCCCCGGGGCGGATGCCTGTACGGGGCGCGATCATGCCCGTAGCGTCAGTGACCGCCGACGTACCGCTGTACACAGACCCGAGTGGGGATCGATGACCCGGATCGCAGCTGTCCACGGAGTACTGGCACCGCACCGCTACCCCCAGGAGGAGCTCACCGCACTGGTGGCCCGCAACTGCCTGCCGGAGGGCGCCGATCGGGGTGTGCTGCGCCGGCTGCACACCAGCGCGCAGGTGCGGCACCGCAACCTCGCGCTGCCGGTGGAGGAGTACGCGGGGCTGGACGGGCTCGGTGCCAGGAACGAGGTCTTCGTCGACGCGGCCTGTGCGCTGGGCGGCGAGGCGGTACGGGGTGCGCTGCGGGCTGCGGGACTGCGGCCCGAGGACGTGGACCTGCTGATGTTCACCTCGGTGACCGGGATCGCCGCGCCGTCGGTGGACGCGAGGCTGGTGGGACGGCTGGGGCTGCGGCCCGATGTGAAGCGGCTGCCGATCTTCGGCCTCGGCTGTGTGGCGGGCGCGGCCGGTATCGCTCGGCTGCACGACTATCTGCTGGGCCGGCCGGACCAGGTGGCGGTGCTGCTGTCGGTGGAGCTGTGTTCGTTGACCTTCCAGCGCGGCGACGACTCGATGGCGAACCTGGTCGCCTCCGGTCTGTTCGGCGACGGCGCCGCGGCGGTGGTCGCGGTGGGACCGGACCACCCCGCGTACGCGGGCGCGGCGGCGCAGGGCGCACCGGCGGCGGGAGCCGCACGCCCCACCGGCGCCGGGCCCTCAACCGCCGCCTCCGCGCCGCGAGTTGTGGATTCCCGCAGCCGGATGTACCCGGACACCGAACGAGTGATGGGCTGGGACGTGACGGACACCGGCTTCCGGGTGGTCCTGGACGCGACCGTCCCGGACGTCGTACGCCGCTATCTCGCGGACGATGTGCACGCCTTCCTCGCCGACCACGGCCTGAAGCCGCAGGACATCACCGCCTGGGTCTGCCACCCCGGCGGGCCGAAGGTGCTGGAGGCGGTCAGCGAGACGCTGGCCCTGCCGGAGGGCGCACTGGACGTGACCTGGCGTTCGCTGGCGGAGATCGGCAACCTGTCCTCGTCGTCGGTGCTGCACGTGCTGCGCGACACGCTCGCCGAACGACGCCCGCCGCGCGGTACGCCCGGCCTGCTGCTGGCGATGGGGCCCGGCTTCTGCGCCGAACTGGTGCTGCTCGACTGGTGATCGGCGCCGCACGCGGAGCCCACACACGGCACCGTGGCACGGCAGCAACGCGAACCGCGAACCGCGGCACAGCGGCACAGCGCCACAGCGCCACAGCAGCACCCGACGTCACCGCAGCACCGCACCACCGAGACACCGCACACCGAGACACAGAGAGAGTGGGAGATCCGATGTTCTGGTTCACGGCGCTGGTGCTGCTGGTGGGGGTGGAGCGGCTGGTCGAACTGGTCGTCTCCAAGCGCAACACCCGCTGGAGCCTGGAGCGCGGAGGCGTGGAGCACGGCTTCGGCCACTATCCGCCGATGGTCGTGCTGCACACCGGTCTGCTGCTCGGTGCGCTGCTCGAAGTGGGCCTGGCCGACCGGGAGTTCAGTCCCGTACTCGGTTGGACGATGCTGCTGCTGGTGGTCGCGTCCCAGGGGTTGCGCTGGTGGTGCATCCACACGCTCGGCCCGCGTTGGAACACCCGGGTCATCGTGGTCCCGGGACTGCCGCTGGTGGCGGGCGGCCCGTACCGGCTGATGCGCCATCCCAACTACGTGGCGGTCGCCGTCGAGGGACTGGCGCTGCCGCTGGTGCACGGTGCGTGGATCACGGGCGTGGTCTTCACCCTGCTCAACGCCGCTCTGATGGTGGTGCGCATCCGCTGCGAGGACGAGGCGCTGCGCAGCGCCTCGTCGACCCCGCGCGACGCCGAGGCGTCAACCGCCCCCGGACACAAGCCCGTTGCCCCCGCGGCCCCCACCTCCTCGGCCCCCACCGCGCCGGACGTCCGTACCCCGCGGAGCGCCCGTCCCGCCGAGACGGCGGCCAACTCTGCCGGGGACGGCGGGCGTTCGGCCGACCCGGCGCCGTGACCGCCGCTCCCGACTTCGACGTCCTGATCGCCGGGGGCGGGCCCGCGGGTCTGGCCGCCGCGCTCTTCGCGGAGCGCGCCGGTCTGCGTGCGGCCGTCGTCGAACCCCGCGTCGGACCGGTGGACAAGGCGTGCGGCGAGGGCGTGATGCCCAGCGGCGTCGCCGCGCTGCGCGCGCTCGGGGTGCAGCCCGCCGGGCGCGAACTGCACGGCATCCGCTACCTCGACGGCCGCCACCGCGCCGAGGCCCGCTTCCGCACACCGGCCGCCGCAGCCGCACCCCCGGGCGGTGCGCGCACCGCCGCCTCCGGCTGCCCGTCCCCCGCCCTCGCGGCGGCGCCCGCGACCGCTGCCGGACTGGGCGTACGGCGCACGGAGCTGCACTCCGCGCTCGCCGAGCGGGTAACGGCGGCCGGGGTGGAACGGCTGACCGGCCGGGTCGAGGACGTACGGCAGTACCCGGGCCACGTCGCCGCCGCCGGCCGCACCGCGCGCTGGCTGATCGCCGCGGACGGGCTGCACTCGCCGCTGCGCCGGCGTCTGGGGCTGGACCTCCCGCCGCGGGCAGCGGCCCGCTACGGGCTGCGGCGGCACTTCCGCACACAGCCGTGGACGGACTTCGTGGAGGTCCACTGGAGCCCGTACGGCGAGGCGTACGTGACGCCGGTCGGCAGCGATCTGGTGGGCGTCGCCGTGCTGAGCCACCACCGCCGCAGCTACTCCGAACACCTCGCCGCCTTCCCGGAGTTGACCGCGAAGCTGGCCGAGCACGGGGCCGAGCCGGCGACTGCGGTACGGGGTGCGGGGCCGCTCCGGCAGCGGGTGCGCACACCGAGGGCGGGCCGGGTGCTGCTGGTCGGGGACGCGGCGGGGTACGTCGACGCGCTCACCGGCGAGGGCGTGGCGCTGGCGCTGGCGACCGCGGAGACGGCGGTGCGGTGCCTGGCCGAGGGGCGGCCGGAGGCGTACCCGGCGCGGTGGGCGGCGGTCACTCGGCGGCACCGGCTGCTGACCGGGGCACTCGTACGGACCACCCGGCACCCGCGTGCCGCTCGGCTGGTCGTACCGGCGGCCCGGCGGTTGCCCGCGCTGTTCACGGCGGTGGTGCGGGCACTCCAGTAGCGGCTCCGGCGGGGCGGGCGGGGGTTTAGTGGCAGACGGCGCCCGGTACGTCTCATCGGCACGTCAGCCGGGTGCAGCGACGTTCCGGTGCGTGCGGATCGGCTCGCCAGTACCGCCGGGCACTCCCGGCGCTGCCAGTCAGGAGCGTGACGTGGGTCAGGGATCCTCCCGTGGGTCGGGCAGCGGCGGACCGCTCGCCGAACTGCCCGCGAAGGGCGTGCGGAAGGTGTACCGGTCGGCGCTGGTGGTGGCGCTCGGCGGGTTCCTCTTCGGGTTCGACACCGGTGTGGTGTCGGGTGCGCTGCTCTTCTTCCGGCACGAGTTCGACCTCAACTCCTTCCAGCAGGGCAGTGTCGTCAGCGTGCTGCTGATCGGCGCGATGTTCGGCGCCCTCGGAGCCGGACGGGTGGCCGACCGGATCGGGCGACGGCGCACGCTGATGCTGGAGGGCCTGATCTTCGTCGTCGGTACGGTGCTGGCGGTGACCGCCCAGGGCTACGGCTCGTTGATGCTCGCCCGGGTCGTGCTGGGGCTGGCGGCCGGCGGCGCCTCGGCGACCGTGCCGATCTACCTCTCCGAGCTCTCGCCGGCGGAGATCCGCGGCCGGATCCTGGGCCTGAACCAGTTGATGATCACGGTCGGCATCCTCTGCGCCTATCTGGTGAACCTGAGCTTCTCCAGTACCGAGAACTGGCGGGCGATGTTCGGCTTCGGGCTGGTGCCGGCGACGCTGATGGTGCTGGGCGCCCTGTTCCTCCTGCCGGAGTCGCCGCAGTGGCTGATCGTTCAGGGACGTACCGACCAGGCACGCAGACAGATCGCCCGGGTCACCAACGAGGAACGCGCCGACCGGCTGATCCGGCTCGTGCAGAGCGGCGAGAGCGAGGACGACGAGGGCGGCCCCCGGGACGGCGAGGGCGCGCGGAAGGAACGCGAGGGCGACGGCACCTCGGGGCCGGCCGGCGGAAACGGCGACACCGGCGGGACGGGCAGGCACAGCGGGAACGGCGGTACGGGCAGGAACGGCGGGTCGGGCGACACCGGCGGGTCGGGCAGGAACGGGGGCGGGGGCAACTCGCCCGCCACCGGCTGGCGTTCGCTGCTCGCGGGCCCGGTGCGGCCGGCGCTGATCGTCGGGCTGACGCTCGCCGCCGTGCAGCAGCTCGGCGGCATCAACACGATCATCTACTACGCCCCGACCATCATCGAGCAGACCGGTCTGACCGCGTCGAACTCGATCTTCTACTCGGTCTTCATCGGCCTGATCAACCTGGTGATGACGCTGGTGGCGCTGCGGCTGGTGGACCGCCTGGGCCGCCGGGTGCTGCTGCTGGGCTCGCTCACCGGGATGCTG
This sequence comes from Streptomyces sp. XM4193, assembly GCF_023072595.1. Lineage (GTDB taxonomy): Bacteria > Actinomycetota > Actinomycetes > Streptomycetales > Streptomycetaceae > Streptomyces. The sequence goes on along the minus strand of NZ_JALLGK010000001.1, from coordinate 970,544 downwards.
GTGACGCTGACGCTGCTCGGCCTCACCTTCGAGGCCGAGCTGAACTCGGTGATCTCGCTCATCTGCATGGTCCTCTACATCGCCGCCTTCGCCTGCGGGCTGGGCCCGGTCTTCTGGGTGCTGGTGGGCGAGCTGTTCCCGCCCTCTGCGCGGGCGACCGGCTCCAGCGCCTCGACGACGGTCAACTGGCTGGCCAACTTCGTCGTCGGGCTCGTCTTCCTGCCGGTGGTGGACGCCATCGGCCAGGGCCCGACCTTCTGGATCTTCGCGGTGATCTGCGCCTTCGGGCTCTTCTTCGTCATCCGGTACGTGCCGGAGACCCGCGGGCGCGACTTCCACGAGGTGGACGCCTCGCTGCACGCCCGCTTCGACAAGAAGTCGGCCGCCCCGGCCCGGCGGTCGGACTGACGATGCCGGACGGGCGCACACCCTCGGGGCCCGCGCCGGACAAGGGTCGCAGGCCGCACACCGGCAGCTCACCGGCCGGCTGGTTCGGCCCCTGGCGGGCAGCGGCCGGACGCGGGCTGCGGCGTACGGCCCGGGCCGGCAGGCCCGCCTGGGACCGGCTGACCGACAAGCTGTGGATGCTGCTCCAGCAGTCGGCCGGGGCCACCATCGCCTGGTGGCTCGCGGTCACGGTGGCCGACCACCCCCAGCCGATCTTCGCCCCGATCACCACCCTCGTCGCGCTCAACGCCGCACGGGGCGAACGCGGCACGAACGCGGTCCGGTTCGTCGCGGGCGTCCTGGCCGGCATCCTCGTCGCAGAGGTGGCGATCACCTTCGTCGGGACCGGCTACGGGGTGATGGCCGGCGCGACCCTGCTCGCCATGCTGCTCGCCCTCCTCCTCGGCGGTGAGCGCATCACCATCGCCCAGGCGGCGGTCAGCGCGGTGCTGGTCGTGGCGACCGGGACCGTGCAGAGCGGTACGGAGCGCATCCTGGACGTACTGCTGGGGGTGGCCGTCGCGCTCGTCTTCAGTCAACTGCTCTTCCCCGTCGAGCCGTTGGCGCTGCTGCGGCGCGCCGAGGCCGCCGCGCTCGCCGACCTCGCCGACGCGCTCCACCTCACCGCGCGGGCGCTGCGGCACGAGGGCGACCACCTGAGCGAGTGGACCTGGGACCATCTGCGGTCGGTCTACGGCCACCTCTCGGAGGTGAGCCGCACCCGTGTGCTGACCTCGCGGGCGGCGCGGCACTCCCCGCTCTGGTGGGGCCGCGGACCGCTGATCGCCCGCGAGGGCGAGTACGCGACCCGGCTCGACCTGCTCGGCAACGGATGCCTGATGCTCACCCGCACGGCCGAGGACCTGGACGCCCACGGGCGTGCGACGGTCGCCCCCGTGGTGCACGACCTGGCCACGGTGGTCACTGCCCTCGCCCTCGCGCCCGGCGACCCCGGGGTGCGGCGCTACGCGGCGGACCGCACAGTCGAGCTGGCCGCCGCCGTGCCCGAGGAGGCCGGCGACGCACGGCTCGCCGCGGCCTGCGAGACCGTGCGGACGGTGCTGCTGGACCTGCTGCTGTTCGTCGGCGCGGACGGGGAGGAGGCCGCCCACGCCGTACGGACCGACCCCCGGGAGGGTGGGCGCCGCCTCGAACTGGCCGAGCCGCCGCCCGCGGCCCGCCGACTGCCCTTCCGCCGCCGCTGAGCCCCGCCGCGCGGGCGCGCGGGCGCTTCGACGAGGGCGGGGCCGGCTCCGGCGGGGCGGGGTCTCGGCGGGCGGCGGCCGGCGGGCGGTCCGATTGCGGGGGCGGGCCGCCGCGGTGACGCTGGGAGACCGCGGTACGGACCGCCGGGCCGCACCGGAGAGCACCGGACGAAGGGGCGCCCGTATGAAGGCCATCACCGTGGTACCCGGAGATCCGAGCAGTGTGGCGACCACCGAGGTGCCCGATCCCGAGCCCGACGACCGCACGCTGCTCGTCGAGGGCGAGCTGCTGGGCATCTGCGGCACCGACGCCGACATCGTGGAGGACGGCTACGGCAGCCCGCCGCCCGGCGAGGAACGGCTGCTGCTGGGACACGAGTCGCTCGGCGTCGTGCGCGAGGCGCCGCGGGGCAGCGGCTTCTCGCCCGGCGACCGGGTGGCGGGCATCGTGCGCCGGCCCGACCCGGTGCCGTGCGGACCGTGCGGCGAGGGCCAGTGGGACTTCTGCCTCAACGGCCGCTACACCGAACGCGGCATCAAGGAGCTGCACGGATACGGCTCCCAACTCTGGCGCCTGGAACCGGAGTTCGCGATTCCCGTCGACCCCTCGCTCGGGGACTGCGGCGTACTGGTCGAACCCGCCTCGGTTCTGGCCAAGGCGTGGGAGCAGACCGAGCGGATTCTCGGCCGGGCCGGTCTGCGCCCGCGTACCGCGCTGATCACCGGAGCCGGGCCGATCGGGCTCTTCGGCGCGCTCATGGGCGTCCAACGCGGCCTGGACGTCCATGTGTTGGACCGCAACGACACCGGGCCCAAACCGGATCTGGTGCGCCGGCTCGGCGCGACGTACCACACCGGCGAGGTCACCGAGCTGCCGCTGCGACCCGATGTGGTGATCGAGTGCACCGGCCACGGCCCGCTGGTCTTCGGGCTCTCCGAGATCCTGCCGCCGGCGGCGGTGCTCTGCCTGACCGGTATCGCCTCCGGCAGCAAGGAGGTCTCCGTGGACACCGACGAGGTCAACAAGACGCTGGTGCTGGACAATTCGGTGGTCTTCGGCACGGTCAACGCGGCTCGGCGGCACTACGAGCAGGCCGCCCGGGCGCTCGCCGAGGCGGACCGCACCTGGCTGGAGCGGCTGATCACCCGACGCGTCCCGATGGACGGCTACGCGGAGGCACTCCACAAGGGCCCGCAGGACGTCAAGGTCGTGGTGGACCTGCGGAGTTGAGCGCCGCGACCGGGTCGGCACGGGCTCACACCCGGCCGGTGGGCGCCAACTGCTGTTGCGCACGGGCGGGTTGAAGGAATCGACGCTCGACCCGCGTGCGCCGTCTACCGGGTGGCGACGACCAGTCCGGCTCGGGGGCTGCCGTCCTCACGGGTGCCGTACTCGCCGAGCGGGTGCAGCTCCACCGTGAACCCGGCCCGGACCAGGGTCTGTTGAAGCGCGCTGTACCGCATCGTGCGGTAGTACATGACGAACGGCGGACGCCAGAGCGCGTTGCGCACCCGCATCGCCGCGTCGAAGGCGTACAGCGTCCAGTACTCGGCGCTGCCCGGGCGCGGTGGTGCGGCGAGCGGCATCACCAGGCGCCCGCCCGGGCGCAGCACCCGGTGCACCCCGGCGAACAGCGTCGGCCACTGCGCCGGCAGGAAATGGCCCAACGCGCCGAAGCTCGCGACGAGTTCGAAGGACGCGGGGGCGAAGGGCAACTCCCGGGCGTCGCCGCGCACCCACCGCACCGCCGGTCCGCCGGGTGCCGCGTGCCGGCCCGCCGCGGGTCGCCGGTGCCGCTCGCGCGCGACCTCCAGCATCCCCGCGCTGAAGTCGACGCCGACGGCCTCCTCGGTGCAGACCGAGCGCAGCACCTCCACCCCGGCGCCCGTGCCGCAGCACAGGTCGAGTCCGCTGCGGTACTCCCCGAGCCCGGCCAGCACCCGGGCCGTACCGGCGAGCGCGAGATCGGGCGTACGGAAGGGTGTGTGGTCGAACTTGGGGGCGAGCAGGTCGTAGCCGCGCTCGACGGAGGAGAGCGCCTGCACGGCGAGTTCGCGGGCGGTGGGGCCCTCGGGACTGAACACCGTCCCGAGCATAGGCCCGCCCGCCCCGTCGGACCCTGCACGGCACGGCTCTGCCCGCCGGCGCGCGGCGGCGAACGTCCGCCCGAGCGCAGGCGTCCGCCCGCGACTGCCCGCGATCGGGCGGGCGCGATCGGGGCGGGCGCGCGTGCGCGATCAGCCGCGCGCGATCGGACGTGCGCGCGTGCGCGATCAGGCGTCCGCGAGCAGCCGTGCGCGGTCAGCTGCCTGCGGACGAGGCGGCGGCCACCGAGGCCGCGACGGCGGCGGCAGCGGCGGCGATGGCCTGCTTCACCTCGGCGGCAGCCCAGTTGCCCTCGGAGATCTCCTTCATCCGGGGCTTGAGGTCGCGCGGCCGATGGTCGGGGAAGGCGACCTTGTGCAGTTTCGTGGTGTGCAGCAGCGCGATCAGTCCACCGATCCGCGCGTCGGGGTGGTGCCCGCCGAGGACGACCTGGTCGAGCATCGCCCGTACCGCCTTCTCCGGCCCGGGGTCGAGGACCGGGTAGCGCTTCAGCAGGCCCGGTTCGAGGCGGACGACTCCGCGCTGCACCAGGTCGGCCTGGATCTTGCCCACTCCGCGCCGCGCCTCGCGGTTGACCAGGCCGCGCACCCGTGGGGCGAACAGCGAGGGGTGCGCGGGCTTGCCCGCCAGCCACCGCAGGGACTCGTCCAGCACCTCGCTCCCGGTCGGCGTCCCGTCGACGAGGTGGAGCTTCTTGCGGTCGATGCCGATGCGGCCCTGCACCGAGAGCTCCATCAGCGCGGCACCCGCGACGGCCCAGCCCACACTCTGCCGCGAACGCAGCGCCCCGGTCCGGTTGTCCAGTGCCAGCAGCACGATCTCCTCGCCCATCGTGAGCGGCGGCGGCGTGTACATGTGGCTCCCCCTTCGTCGTACCGGTCCCGCAGGGAAGGATTCCACGAGGCCCCCGTACGGTTCCATCCGCCGGTGCACCGAGCCGGGCCCGGTGCGGGCCGGTGCGCCGAGCGTGGCGCGCAGGGCCCGCCGCCGCCCGGGCCGCTCGTGCGGATCCTGCCGGGTCGGGTCGGGTCGGGTCGGACGTCGGGTCGGGGCGGACGTCGGGGCGGCTCAGCCGGTGACGGCGGCTGCGGTTCCGGCGGATGTCGCCGCCATCGTGCGCATCACCGCGCTGTTGACCGCCTCGGCCGCCCAGCTGTCCTGCTCCAGCTGCTTCGCGCGTTGGAAGACCTTGCCCGACCACGGGATGGAGCGGTGCAGGGTCGGCAGGGTGCCGCTGGCGGCGAGCAGCCCGGCGAGCGCCGCCGTACGGGAGTCGGGCTCGGCCCCGTCGACGAGCGTGGCGCGCAGCCGTGCGAGGAGTTCGCGCTTGTGGTCGGTGTCCGCGACGCGGGTCGAGGTCGTGCGGAAGAGCCCCAGCACCGTTCTGCTCTGCCGCAGCAGCAGGCCGCGCTCCACCAGCCGGTCGGTCACCGTGGTGTGCAGGCCGGTGCCGATCTCGATCAGCAGCGTCTGCACTCCGCGCACCCGGGAGGCGACGGTCTCGTGGGCGGTGCGCAGCAGCGGGTCGGCCGGCGGGTCCCCGGCGACGGCGCGCACCCGCAGCCCGTTCAGGCCCGTGTCGTTCTCGTCGACGGCGACCCGTCCGTCGAGGCCGAGCTCCACCAGCACCGCCCCGCCCAGCGTGTAGTAGAGCGTCCCGGCTCCCGCGACCGCTCCGGACCGCTCGTCGGTCATCAGCAGCATCAGGTCCTCGACGAGAAGCGTTTCGTTCCGCATGGTCTCTCCAACCGCCGGTGTCGGGAGGCATGGGAGCGGGCCCTCCGTACGGTCCACGCTAGACACCGCCGGCGACGGTCCGCGGTGACAGACGTCATGAGAAATCCGTGACGGACGGACGGCTCCCGGCCCTTGCGCCGTACGGTCGCGCCGACGGCTCGCAGGGGCCGGGAGCCTGTCGCCTCACGGCGTCCAGGCGGGATCGCGGCCGCTGAGGGCCACGGCGCGGTCCAGCTCGGAGGCGTCGGCGGGCGCGGGGACGACCGGGCCGAACATGCCCTCCCGGTCGGACGGGTCGGTGGAGGCGTTCAGGAACTCCAGTGCGAGGTTGAGGAGTTCGGGGTCGGCGTCGTAGGACTGCCCGGTGGCGACGGCCAGGTCCCAGCCGTGGATGAGGAGTTCGTCGATCACCACCCTTCCGGCGACATCGCCCGGCAGGTCGACGCCGCCCGCGCGGGTCATCCCGGTCCAGGCCGCGGGATCGCGCCAGGCCGCCGCCAACTCGTCGAGCATGATCGGCAGTTGGGTACGCCAGTCGGTGGGTGGTTCGGGTGTGCCGGCGCCGGGGACGGTGTCCGTCAGGCTGCTGAAGTTCTTGCGCGCGGCGTCGCGGAAGGCGGCGGTGAGGCCGACCAGGTGGCCGAGCAGCGCCCGCACCGAATAGTCGGGGCACGGGGTGGTGTCGTCCAACTGCGCGTCGGCCGTTCCCGTCACCACCTCGCCGACCCGCCTTGCGAGCGGGCCGAAGTCCACGGGTGTGTCCATTACTGCCTCCAGGTCGTGGCGAAAGCTCCCCCGAAGCATCGACGGCGCACCCCCGGGAATGTCATCGCACGCGGCCCGGTCCGCCCGGATCAGCCCGCCCCGCCACCCGGTCGGGCGCCGCGCGGGCGAGAATGGGGGCATGACAGACGCGCCGCTCCCCGCCGAGCACCCTGGTTTCCGCGCCGATCCGGTGCTCGACGGCGAGCTGGTGCGGCTGCGCCGCGTGACCGAGGCCGATCTGCCCGCGCTGCTGCCGATGCACCGGGACCCGGAGGCGGCCCGGCTGACCGGCAGCCACGACGCCGACCCCGACGAGAGCCTCCTGCACGACTGGTACGCCGGTCGGCGGGACCAGGGCGGGCGGCTCGACCTCGCCGTCGTCGAGCGGACCACCGGGAACGTCATCGGGGAGGCTGTGCTCAACGAGTACGACCACCAGAACGGGAGCTGCAACTTCCGTATCGCCCTGGTGCCCGGCAGCCACGGGCGGGGCAGCGGCACCGAGGCGACCCGGCTGCTGGTCGGCCACGGCTTCGAGGTGCTGGGACTGCACCGGATCTCGCTGGAGGTCTACGCGTTCAACCCGCGCGCCCGCCGCGTCTACGAGAAGGTCGGATTCGTCACCGAGGGAGTGCTGCGCGAGGCGCTGCTCTGGCAGGGCCGGCGGACGGACGCGGCCGTGATGTCGATCCTCGCTCCCGAGTGGGCCCGCCACCGCGGACACCCCGAGGCTGCCGCGCCCGGCACCCACTGAGTCCGGCGCGGGCAGCCCCGGGCGCGGGGCAGGCGGGGCAGCCCCGAGCCGGGTGCGGGGCCGGCGGGGCGGGGTCGAGCCTCCGCGCCGCGGGGTTCGGCGGGGTACGGGCCCCGCTGCGCGCTCCGGGACTCCCGTCGCACGGGCGGGCATGTTCGCGGGACGCACAGGCGCACCCCCAACTGTGGGTGCCGGACACATGGGTGGGAGGCCGCCGTCTTCCTACGGTGTGGCGACCGCTCCGTCCCCTCCCCGCGCACACCGAGGTGAACACCATGGCCGCTCCCCCGCCCCCCACCGGCGCCGCCACCCGTCCCGGTCCACTGCGCCGGGTGGTCGCCGCGAGCCTCATCGGCACCACGATCGAGTGGTACGACTTCTTCCTCTACGGGGCAGCCGCCGCCCTCGTCTTCAACAAGCTGTTCTTCCCGGACTCCGATCCGCTCGTCGGCACCCTGCTCGCCTTCCTCACGTACGCGGTCGGGTTCGCCGCACGGCCGATCGGGGCGCTGGTCTTCGGGCACTACGGAGACCGGCTCGGGCGCAAGAAGCTGCTGGTCATCTCGTTGCTGCTGATGGGAGGCGCGACGTTTGCGATCGGTCTGCTGCCGACGCACGCGGCGATCGGTTCCGCCGCCCCGCTGCTGCTGACGCTGCTGCGGCTGGTGCAGGGGTTCGCGATCGGCGGTGAGTGGGGCGGCGCGGTGCTGCTGGTGTCGGAGCACGGTGACGCGCGGCGACGCGGCTTCTGGGCGTCCTGGCCGCAGACCGGCGCGCCCGCGGGCCAGCTGCTGGCGACCGGCGTGCTGGCCGCGATGACGGCACTGCTCACCGAGGACGCGTTTCTCTCCTGGGGCTGGCGGGTGCCGTTCCTGCTGTCGGGGGTGCTGGTCCTGGTCGGCCTGTGGATTCGGGTCTCGGTGGACGAGTCGCCGGTCTTCAAGGAGGCGCTGCGCCAGGCGGAGCTGCGCCGGGCCGGCGAGGAGCGGGTCGAACAGCTCCCGCTGCTGGCCGTGCTGCGCCACCACTGGCGGGACGTGCTGGTGGCCATGGGCGCCCGGATGGCCGAGAACATCAGCTACTACATCATCACCGCCTTCATCCTCGTCTACGTCACCAACCAGCTCGACATGTCCCAACAGACCGCTCTCAACGCGGTGTTGATCGCCTCCGCGGTGCACTTCGCGGTGATCCCGGGCTGGGGCGCGCTCTCCGACCGGCTCGGCCGCAAGCCGGTCTACCTCTTCGGCGCGGTCGGCACGGGGCTGTGGATCTTCCCGTTCTTCGCGCTGCTGGACAGTCGCGAGTTCCCGCTGATGGTGCTCGCCGTGATCGTCGGGCTGATCCTGCACGGGGCGATGTACGCACCGCAGGCGGCGTTCTTCTCGGAGATGTTCGCGACCCGGATGCGGTACTCCGGCGCCTCGATCGGCGCCCAGTTCTCCTCGGTGGCCGCCGGCGCGCCCGCGCCGATGATCGCCACCGCGCTGCTCGCCGACTTCGAGAGCTCCACCCCGATCGCGCTCTACGTCATCGCGGCGGCGCTGCTCACCGCCGTCGCGCTCGGCTTCGCCCGCGAGACCCGCAACCAGGACCTCTCCGCCGTCGGCGAGGAGGAGCCCGTCCCGTCGGCCGAGGGCGCGTCGGCCGTCCCGCTCGGGAAGGACACCGGCGCGGGGCGGGACGAGACGGTGAAGTCCCCGCGCTGAACCGCTCCGGGTTCCGCCCGGCCCTCCGTCCGGCCCGGCGCCGTGCATCTCCGCACGCGCCGGGCCGGCGCTCTCGGACGCGTAACCGTGCCCGGACGCGGAACGGTGGTCGGAGGCGGAACCTTCGTCGGACGCGGAGCCGTGCCCGGACGCGGACCGTGCCCGGACGCGGGCGGGCAGCGTGTTCAGGGGCGGAAGGCGGTGCTCAAGTGGTGCAGACGCAGGGCGAGTTGGAGCTCGAGCGCACGGTCGGGCGTGTGCCAGTCCGTGCCGAGGAGGCGGGCGACCCGGTCCAGACGCTGGGTGACGGTGTTGACGTGGACGTGCAGCTCGTCCTTGGCCCGGGCGGGGCTCATCCCGTGGGCGAAGTACGCGCGGAGCGTCTCGACGAGATCCGTGCCGCGCGTGCGGTCGTACTCCAGCACGGGCCCCAGGGTGCGGCCGACGAAGCCGTCCAGGCCGCGGGGGCCGCTGTCGGCGAGCAGCATTCCCAGAAAGCCCAGGTCCTCGGCGGTGCCGCCCTCGCCCTCCCGTCCGAGCAGGCGCAGCGCGTCGGCGCAGCGACCGGCCTCGTCGTACCGGTCCGCGACGGTGCGGGGGCTGTCGGCCGGGTCGGCGTCGTCGGCGGCCAGTACCTGCTCCACCACCGCGCCGCCGACGGTCACCCGCGCGTGCACCGCGGCGCCGAGCTGCGTCGCCGCGCGGCGGGCCAGCGCGGAGGCGGTGTCGCCGTCGGCGAGCGGAAGCAGCAGCACGGCACCGCCGTCGCGGGTGGCGGCCAGTCCGTGGCCGGTGGCGGCGAGGTGGGAGGCGGCGGAGAGCAGTCGTCTGCGGGCGGTGAACTCCTCGTTCTCGGACGGGAGTTGGGCGTTCTGCGGTTCGGTGGCGAGCCGGGCGGCGAGGACTGCCTGCGGCCCGTCCAGCCGGGTGCCCAGACGTCCGGCGCGTTCGCGCAGCAGGGCCCGGTCGCGGTGCGGGGCGTCCAGCAGATCGTCCAGCAGCTCGCCGCGCACCCGCTGCTCCGCGTCGCTGGCGCTGCGGCGCGCCAGTTGCAGCAGCGAGGTGACCATCGCCGCGCGTTCCAGGGTGAGTTGGTCGACGGGCGCGAGGTCGGGGTGGCCGTGCAGGGCGAGCGCGCCGAGCAGTTCGCCGCCCGCCGTGACGGCCGCCACCCACACCTGGCCGGCCCGTACGGCGCCACCGCGTGCCAACGACTCGCGCACGAACTCCTCGGTGCTGCCCTCCAGTTGCTCCGGTTCCAGATACGACACGCCGCCGCCCAGCACCTCTGCCAGCGCTTCGGCCACCTCGGCGACGCCGCCGCCGCGCAGCACCAACTCGGTGAGCCTGTCGTGCACTTGGGCGGCGCGTTCAATGGTGCGTCCGGCCGCCTCCAGCTCGGCGACGGCGTTGCGCGTCTCGGAGATCAGCCGTGCGGTGTCGATCGCGACGGCGGCGTGCGCCGCGAACGAGGCGAGCAGCGCGATCTGTTCACGCCCGTAGTGCCGGGCGCGGCGGTCGGCGGCGTAGATGACGCCGATGATCTGCTCGCCGAGCGCCAGCGGCACGCCGAGGATTGCGACCAGCCCTTCCTCGCCCACCCCGTCGTCGATGGAGGTGGTGTGCTGGAACCGGGCGTCCCGCGAGTAGTCGTCGGTGACGTACGGGCGGGCGGTCTGGGCGACGAGCCCGCCGAGCCCCTCGCCCATGCCCAGGCGCAGCTGCTGGAAGCGCGCGGAGACGGAACCCTCGGTGACCCGCATATAGGTGTCGCCGCGCTCGGTGTCGGTGAGCGTCAGATACGCGACGTCGGTCCCGAGCAGCGAACGCGCCCTGCGCACGATCGCCCGCAGCACCTCGTCGAGGTCGCGCAGCCCCGCGAGGTCGTGCGCGGTGGCGATCAGTGCGGTCAGCTCCGCTTCCCTGCGCCGCCGTTCCTCCAGCTCCGCACGGAGCCGCAGGGCGAGCAGCCGTTCCGGGGTGGAGGGCCCCTCGTACGCCTCGACGGGAGCGCCGCGCACCAGCAGCTCCAGATATCGCGCCGCGGTGGACTGCCCGGACTCCGGCGCCGCCTTCCCGGCCGCACCGGCTCGTCCGGCCGCACCGGCTCGTCCGGCCGCGGCCGACGCACTGGACCCGGCGGACGCACTGGACCCTGCGGACACGGGAGTCCCTGCGGACGCGCTGGACCCGGCCGGCGCGGGTCGGGGGTCCTGCGGGTGCTGCTCCCCGGCAGCGGGGCTCGGCTCTGACATGCGGCTCAGTGTGCCGTCCAACCGCCGTCGAGCGGGAGGGATGTGCCGGTGATCGCTGCGGCCTGCGGCGAGCAGAGGTAGGTCACCGCTGCCGCGACCTCCGCCGGTTCCACCATCCGCTTCAGCGCCGAGTCGGCCAGCAGCACCTCGCTGACCACGCGTTCCTCCGGTACGCCGTGCAGCGCGGCCTGGTCGGCGATCTGCCGCTCGACGAGCGGAGTGCGGACGTATCCCGGGCAGACGCAGTTGGAGGTCACGCCCTTCTCGGCGCTCTCCAGCGCGACCGTCTTGGAGAGCCCTTCGAGCCCGTGCTTGGCGGCCACGTAGGCCGATTTGTACGGCGAGGCGCGCAGCCCGTGCACCGAGGAGATGTTCACGATCCGCCCCCAGCCGCGCTCGTACATCCCCGGCAGCGCACCTCTGACCAGCCGGAACGGCGCTTCCAGCATCACGGTCAGCAGCCGCGAGAAGTCCGCCGGCGGGAAGCTCTCCACCGGTGAGACGACCTGGAGGCCCGCGTTGTTGACGACGATGTCCGCGTCGGCGGCGGCCCGTTCGGCCGCGTCCAGGTCGGCGGCGAGGTCGAGCACGGCCGTCTCCACGCCGTCGATCTCGCGCGCGAGCGCCGCCAGGCCCTCCGCGTCGCGGTCCACCGCACGCACCTTCGCCCCGGCCGCCACCAGCCGCAGCACACAGGCCCGCCCGATGCCGCCGGCCGCGCCGGTCACCACCGCGGTACGGCCGTCGAGTCCGCCGGTACGGGCCTCGAAGCCGCCGGTACGGGCGCGGAGCCCGGCTGATTCGGCAGCATCGTCTGGGAACGCCACATCCGAAGTCATGACCGCAGGCTAGGAGCCGCCCCGGACTCGACCGATGTGTCCCGCACCCACACTTCGCCCGCCCGGCGTGTGCGTCGCGGAGATACGTATCGTGGACCGATGCCCGACCTCCAGCGCCTCCGTCCCGACCACGCGCCCGCGCTGCTCGCCTTCGAGCGACGCAACCGGGCGTACTTCGCCACTGCCGTCCCGGACCGGGGAGACGCCTGGTTCGAGGAGTTCGAGTCCCGGCATGCGGCGCTGCTGGCCGAACAGCGGCGTGGGCTCTGCCACTTCCACGTTCTGGCGGACGAGGCCGGGGAGATCCTCGGACGGGTCAACCTGATCGACGTCGACCCCCGCGAGGGCTCCGCCGAGCTCGGCTACCGGATCGCGCAGTCGGCGGCCGGGCGCGGACTGGCCACCGCCGGGGCGCACGCGGTCTGCTCGCTCGCCGTCGGGTCCTACGGCCTCACCTCGCTGCGCGCGGCCACCACCGACGACAATCCCGGCTCCCGCAAGGTGCTGACCCGGCTCGGCTTCGCGCCGGTGGGCGCTTCGCGGTTCGACGGACGGCCGGGCACCCTCTTCCGGCTCGACCTGGCTCCGTTCGCGCCCCGCTGAGCGCGCGCAGACTCAGGCCCGCCGCACCCGGGCGTGCGGTCGCGGGGTGAATCCGGCGGCTTCGCGTACGCGTTGGACTTGGGCGCGGTGGTGTTCGGTGTTGATGCGTGGTGGTGGTGTGGGTTCGCCTCGGCAGGTGCGGCAGAGTCCGCCGGGGAGGGCGTGGGGGCGGCCGGGTTTTTGGCAGAGGGTGCATTCCATGAGGGGGCCGGTGGGGTCGGGTGCGGGTGCGTGGGGTGGGAGTTTGTCGTGGAGGCGTCGTCGGACAAGTGCCGCCGGGTGGTGGACCGTTGACGGCAGACCCGCGGTCAGCGCGTGCTCCAGATCGGCGTCGCTCGCACCGCGCTCGTACCACTGCCGCAGCAGCGGCTCCAGCGCCGTGCACTCGGCGGCGCTCAGTGTGAGCCGTATGTCGCGGCGGCCCAACCGCGCCAGCAGCCGATGTTCCCGCGAGGGCGTCCGGCGATCATTCTCAGCCACTTCGGTGGGGTGTTCGCCGCGGGTGTACGCCTCCCACCAGGTGTCGGGGCGCGGTGTGCGGGAGAAGTGGGTGCGGGTGATGTGGTGGTAGGAGCCGTCGGTGCCGAGGACGGTTTCGCGGGTGCGGCGCAGATGTCCGGCTTCGGAGATCAGGCGCAGGGCGGTGCGCAGGGCGCACTGGCCGTACGGCGTCGTGCGGGCGAGGGTTTTGACGGAGATGTCGGCGCCCTCGGGGAGGCGGTCGAGGTAGGTGGCGATGCTTGCCTCGCGGGGCGGGAGGTGCCCGAAGTGCGGGTCGGCGTCGCGGTGTTGGCCCGGCACGGCACGCTTTCCGAAGCCCGGGGCGGCCTTCGGATGGGTGTCGGCGGGCAGCTCACGGATAAGCTGGGCCACAGCCATGGGGATCGTTCCTTCTGGGGATCGTCGATCTCGGTGGTCAGACCCCGGCGTGGTGTTGGTAGCACCTGTCGGGGTCGTCCTATTTGCAGTTGTTGGTCAGAAAGTAACCCCACCCCACCCCGGGTGGCAACTCGGTCACCCAGCGCCATCTCGTCGGCCGCGCGGGCGAGTTGGGCGGGTGGGCGGGCAGGGACCCACCACCCATTCCTTGCAGAGAGGGCTCGCAGCACGCGACTTGAGCCCCGGGCCCGCCCCACCCCCGCGACGGGCGCCGTTCCACCCGATCCGACCTCACGAGATGGCCGAAAACGCCCCATCAAGGATCGAGACACGGAGAGCAATCACGGAAACACTCATGGTGACCGTTACCCGTAGGGAGAGGACTTCTCATGCGTATCACCATGCGTTCGCTCGTCGCTGCCGCGACTGTCGCCGGCATGATGGCGTTCGGCGCCGCCACCGCACAGGCCCACGACTCGGGCAAGACGCACAAGGAGAGCTACGAGCTCGAGTTCGAGATCGGTGACGTCTTCGCCCCCGAGGCCGAGGTCGAGGACTCCGAGTTCGTGCAGATCGACCAGTCGGTGACCGCCATCGTCACCGAGGTCACCTTCGGCGACATGGTCATGGACTGACCCGGCCGCATCGTCGGCCCGGCGCCGCCCGCACTCCGCGAGCGGCGCCAACCGCCCCCGCAGCGCACGGACTTGTCCGTATCCGCCGCGGGGGCGGTGCCGTTTCCGCCTCCCGGCCGTCAGAGCCGGGGCCCGGCGCTCGGGCGCCTTGAGCGCATGCCCCTGCGCGGGCGCCCCGGGCGGGCAGCAGCGCTCAGGAACCGGGGTCGACCCGGGAACCGGCCTGCATTCGCAGCTGTTCGCGCCGGGAGAGCCGGGTCTGGGGGTGATCGGGCCCCAGCACCCGCGCACGGTCGCCGGCGACCTCGGCGAGCAGCAGCGCAGCCTGCGCACGACCGCCCGACGCCCCCAGGCTGTAGGCGTGTTCGTGCCGGGTGGTGAGGGTGTGCGGGTGGTCCGGGCCCAGCACCCGCCGTTTGTCGAGCGCCACTTGCGCGAGCAGTCGCGCCGCCTGCGCGTGGTCGCCGGACTCACCGAGGTTGTAGGCGTGGTTGTGGCGCGTCGTCAGGGTGCGCGGGTGGTCGCGGCCGAGCACCCGACCCTTGTCGGCGGCGATCTCCGCCAGCAACCGCGCCGCCCCGGCGCGGTCACCGGACTCGCCCAGGTTGTAGGCGTGGTTGTGGCGCGTCGTCAGAGTGCGCGGGTGGTCCGGGCCGAGGACCCGCGCCCGGTCCGCCGCGACCTCGGCGAGCAGTCGCGCCGCCTGCGCGTGGTCGCCGGACTCACCGAGGTTGTAGGCGTGGTTGTGGCGCGTCGTCAGCGTGCGCGGGTGGTCGCGGCCGAGCACCCGACCCTTGTCGACGGCGATCTCCGCCAGCAGCCGCGCGGCCCCGACCCGATCGCCGGACTCCCCGAGGTCGTAGGCGTGCACATGGCGCGCGGTGAGGCCGTCAGGGGTCGGCTCGACCGCATCGGGGCGACCGTAGGGAGTGGTGCGGGGCGGGGTCTGCGGGGTGCTCTCGATGAGGGTGTTGACCGCCTTGGGCCAGGTGGGGTTGTCGGGCGGTGTCCAGTGGGTGGTGATCTCGCCGAGGAGTTGCGGGGGCGTGGGCCGCATGGCCGGATCCTTGGCCAGACAGCGCTCGACAAGGGTCAGCACCGGCTCGGGCGTCCCGGTCAGCCGGGGAGTGCCGTTGACGACTCGGTGGAGGATGGCCAGCGGCGGCCCGTGCCCGAACGGCTCCTGGCCCGTGGCGGCGTAGGCGAGCACGGCGCCGAGCGAGAAGATGTCGCTGGCCGCGTCGAGATGGCGGCCCTCGGCCTGTTCGGGCGACATGAAGCCGGGGGTGCCGATGGTGGCGTTGGTCGGGGTGAGCGCGGTGCCGTCCATCGCGTGCGCGATCCCGAAGTCGATGACCCGCGGCCCGTCCTCGGCCATCAGGATGTTGGAGGGCTTGAGGTCGCGGTGCAGGAGGTCCTCGGTGTGGATCGCCTGAAGCGCCTCCACGAGCCCGGCGGCCAGCAGCCAGAGCGAGTTCTCGGGCAGCGGCCCGCTCTCGGAGACGGCCTCGAAGAGCGAGGGACCGGGCACGTACGAGGTCGCGATCCACGGCGGGTTGTCGTCCACTCCGGCCGCCACCACCGGGGCGGTGTAGGCGCCCGAAACCGCCCTGGCGGCTATCACCTCGCGTCGGAAGCGGCGGCGGAAGTTCGGTTGGAGCGCGAGATGGGCGTAGACGACCTTGACGGCGACCGTCTTGCCGCCGGGAGTGCGCCCCAGATAGACCTGTCCCATACCGCCCGAACCCAGCCGCGCACGCAGAGCGAGGTCACCGATGCGCGTTGGGTCTTCCGCTCTCAGCGGTTCCACCGATCCCCCTCTTCCGCCGGCGCTCCGGCCCCGGACTGGTAGCTACCCAGCCAACCGCCAAAGAGCCCACTTTGCTTGACAGTTGGTCGACAAGTGGTGGTTTCGCAGGACGGGCGACCGGACGCGGCGCCGCCTCACCGCGGAGGCGGGGGCCGGAACGGGCCGGGTGTCGGCTGCTGCCTCCCGGCGGAACCCGGCACATCGGCTCTTCGGAGGGAACGGGGTCGGGCGGGCGGAGAAGGGAACGGGTCGGGCGGGCACGGAAGGGTGCGGGAGGCAGGGGTGGGCGGCGTACCCGGTGTGCCCGAAGGACGGGCCGGTGCCGACGGTCGGCCGTCGGCCCGCGAGCGGCCCTACCGGTCCGCCTCGCGCTCCGGCAGGGGTTCGACGGGCTGCCGGAGCAGAGTGCGCAGCTTCTCGGGCGCGGTGCGGCGGGAGTCGTTGAGGTAGATCTCGTGGTGCCTGCCGGTCATGCGCAGCCCCTCGCCCGGGATGAAGTCGTGGTGCATCCGGTTGAGCAGCGGTGCCTCGTCGTCGTACGGGCCGAGATGCAGCGTCTGGACGCACAGCCCCTCGTCGAGCGACTCCATGCGCACGGCGTCCAGGCGGGGCGGACGCTTCTTGCCGGCCTCCTCGACCGCGGCGGTGAAGTGCGACTCCTCGATCCACTCGGGCACCATGATCATCAGCGTCCAGTCCCAGCGGCTCTTGTCCCGGGAGGCGGTGAAGGCGTCCATGTCCCGTGCCCACCACAGGCCCTCCAACGGCGGGACGACGTAGTCGCGTTCGAGTCGGCGCGCGCTGGTGAACTTGAGCTTGTAGGCGACCGGATAGAGCGACTCCACCGACTCGGCGAAGGCGGCGGAGGTGTTGGGGTCGCCGTGGCCGTCGATCATCAGATAGCGCGTGGGCGGCACCCGCAGGACCCGGAACTCGCCGCGCTCCGCCCGGTAGCTGTCGAGGGTCTTCTTGAAGTCGCTCTTGTCGCTCGGCATCCGCCCTGTCTACCGCCGGGCACTGACAGAGTGCGCGTCGATACGCCGACCGTCGGGGCTTTCCCGGCCCGAACCCGAACGTGACGCACGCATATACCGGCCAACGATGTTACCCAGCAGTGAAGCTGACCAAAATGTCACCGGTGCCACCGCCCTCCGTGGGACAGGATGGTCGACGAAGATCACTCCCGACAGATGATTGGCGACGCTCCACATGTCCGGTCACCGCAACACCTCGCTCTACGACGTCGACGCCTTCCCGCTCAACGCGCTGACCCGCTCGGTGCAGTTGGCGAACACCGGTGTCGCCGCCATGGCGGTGGCCTCCGGTCTCCCCCTGTCGAGCATGGGGGACGACCTCGTCGTCGTGCGGGAGAGCACCGCGCCCTGGTTCGAGTCCCAACTCCCGCGTCTGCTCGACCTGTTCGCCGGATTCCAGCGGCACGCGACGCTGCCCGCCGGCCTCTCGCCGGAGGGCGTGGACCGGCTGCTCGCCGACTGGGGCACCCCGCACGGCAGGCAGGAGTTCCGGGAGGCGGGCCAGAGTTACGTCGACGACGCCCGGGCGCAGAGCGCACGCGCGTCCGACACCGCGGCCGAGGCCCGCCGGTTCCTCGTCGACTTCGACACCGACCTCTCCAGCCTGACCTTCCGCGCGGAGGCCCAGGGCTGGTCGACCCCGGAGGGCGTCTCCGCCGCCGGCAAACGTCTGCGCACTGCGGCCGGCCTGCTGCTCGAACCGGCGGTCTGCACCTCGGCCACCGCGCTGGTCGCCGGTGACACCGGAGCGCTGCGCGGACGGCCGGGCACCGTCCTCCACCTCTGCACCGGCGGCCCGGACGCGGCCCCCGGGACCGAGTGCGCGAGCGAGGCCGAGCAGGCGGCCCTCGAGGAGCAACGGGCCGCCGCGCACGCCCTGTTCGCGGTGCTGGGCGAGCTCGGGGGCGAGACGGCCGGCACCGCGCTGCTCCTCGAACTCAAGCTCGGCCTCGACCAGGCGGTGGAGGCCGCGGCAGCCGCCACAGACCTCATCGCGCGCGCCTGGACGGAGACCGCCGAACGCTGGGATCGACTCGACGACCACACGGACCCCGCCGCGGTCCGCGACCGACTGCTCGCCGCCCGGGAGGACTTCCACCTGCTGCACGAAGCGAGCGTCCGGGCGGAACCGCTGGCGGCCCCACCGGTGGTGCTCAGCGACGGGCTCGCGCAGCTGCTGGACCAGCCGGCCGGGCGACCGCTCGACCTGGTCGGGTTCGTCGCCACCGTCACCTACGGCCACCGTCGTGCCGCCGAGGGACGCCAGAGCTGACGCGCGGCGACGGGCCGGCGGGCCGGTGATCGCGGACCCCGGCACGGTCGGCCTCACCGCGGTCGGCGGCGCGGCGTGCGGGGCGCGCAACCCTCCTGCCCCGGGCGGGGTGACCGGACGGAAACCGGAGCCTTCTAGAGTCTGGGCCCGTACCCGAGTCCGGACCGGGCGGGGCGCGCAGGAGAGGAGCCAATCGTGGACACGCAGCGGACGTCCGCCACCGGCGACGGCACGGACCGGGTGAGGACGGTCTGCACCTACTGCGGGGTCGGCTGCGGCATGCTCCTCCAACTGACGGACGCCCCGGCGGACTTGGCGGCCACAGCCGTTGCCACAGCCGCCGCCGGGGATTGCGCGCCGCGCGTCGTCACCGCGGTGTCCGGCGATCCGGAGCACCCGGCCAACCGCGGGCGGCTGTGCACCAAGGGCGCCACCACCGCCGAGATGCTGGCCGCACCGGGCCGGCTGTCGGCCGCGCTGGTACGGCCCGACCGCGCGGACGCCCCCGGACGGCCGGACCGCGAGGCGGCACCCGTACCGACCCCGACGGCCGAAGCGGTCGCGCACACCGCACGTCGGCTGCGGGCGATCGTCGACGAACACGGCCCGGACTCGGTGGCCCTGTACGTCTCGGGCCAGATGAGCATCGAGGCCCAGTACCTCGCCAACAAGCTCGCCAAGGGCTATCTGCGCACCCGGTGGATCGAGTCCAACTCCCGGCTCTGCATGGCCGGTGCGGGCAGCGGCTACAAGCTCTCGCTCGGCGCGGACGGTCCTCCCGGCAGCTACGACGACCTCGACCGCGCCGATCTCTTCCTGGTGATCGGCTCCAACATGGCCGACTGCCACCCCGTCCTCTTCCTGCGGATGATGGACCGGGTCAAGCGCGGTGGCGCCAAGCTGATCGTCGTCGATCCCCGGCGCACCGCCACCGCGGAGAAGGCGGACCTCTTCCTCCGGATCAGGCCCGGCACGGATCTGTCCCTGCTCAACGGTCTGCTGCGGCTGCTCGTCGACAACGGGCACACCGACGACGCGTTCATCGCCGAACACACCACGGGCTGGCCCGAGTTGGCGGCGATGCTCGCGGACTACCCGCCCGAACGCGTCGCCTCGACGACCGGCATACCGGAAGCCGATCTGCGCGAGGCGGCGCGGCTGATCGGCGAGGCGAGCAGCGGCGGCGAGTGGACCAGCTGCTGGACGATGGGCCTCAACCAGTCCACCCACGGCACCTGGAACACCAACGCCCTGATCAACCTCCACCTCGCGACCGGTGCGATCTGCCGACCGGGCAGCGGACCGTTCTCCCTCACCGGCCAGCCGAACGCCATGGGCGGACGCGAGATGGGCTACATGGGCCCCGGGCTCCCCGGCCAGCGCTCGGCGCTCGACGCCGAAGACCGTGCGCGCGTCGAGGAGTTGTGGGGAATCGAGCCGGGGGCGATACGCCCCGACGGCCACGGGCGCGGCACCGTCGACCTCTTCGAGCGGATGGCGCGCGGCGAGATCCGGGCCTGCTGGATCATCTGCACAAACCCCGTCGCCTCGGTCGCCAACCGCGACACGGTGATACGCGGCCTGGAGGCGGCCGAACTCGTCGTCACCCAGGACGTGTTCGCCGAAACCGAGACCAACACGTACGCCGACGTCGTACTGCCCGGCGCCATGTGGTCCGAGGCGGAGGGCGTGCTGGTCAACTCCGAACGCAGCCTCACCCTGGCCGCGGCGGCCACCGAACCACCCGGCGACGCCTGGCCGGACTGGCGGCTGATAGCCGCCGTGGCCCGCGGGATGGGCTACGAACAGGGCTTCTCCCACGACAGCGCCGAGGAGGTCTTCGAGGAGATCACCCGCGCCTCGAACCCTGCCACCGGCTACGACCTGCGCGGAGTGAGCCACGAGCGGCTCCGCGCGGGCCCCGTGCAGTGGCCGGCCGCCCCGGACGGCCCCGACCGCAACCCCGTGCGCTACCGCAACGACGGCGTGCACAGCCCCCTGCTCGTGCGGGAGGACGGTACGCGCCCCGCGCTCGCCTTCCCGACGCCCGACGGGCGGGCGGTCTTCCACGCCCGCCCGCACCTTCCGGCCGCCGAACTCCCCGACGACGACCACCCGTTCGTGCTCAACACCGGACGGGTGCCGCACCAGTGGCACACCCTCACCAAAACGGGGCGGGTCCCGCGGCTGAACCGGCTCAACCCCGGCCCGTTCGTCGAGATCCACCCCCGGGACGCCCACACCCTCCGCGTCGTGGACGGCGACCGGGTGCGGATCGCCTCCAGGCGTGGGCACGCGGTGCTGCCCGCGGTCGTCACCGACCGTGTGCGGGAGGGGAGTTGCTTCGCTCCGTTCCACTGGAACGATCTGTACGGCGAGGAGCTGAGCATCAACGCGGTCACCAACGACGCGGTCGACCCGATCTCCTTCCAACCCGAGTTCAAGGTGTGCGCGGTCGCGCTCAGCCGGGTCGGGCCCGCCGCACGAACCGACATCCCGGAGGCTCTCGGGACGGGTCGGACGGTCGGGACGACGGGAGCCTTGGCAGCGCCCCGCGCCGGCGTCCACGACGACGGCCCCGGAGGCGACGGCCCTCGCGGTGGCGGTCCTGGAGGCGACGGCCCCGGAGGCGACGACCCTGCCCGTGGCGGCCCTGCCGGTGACGGCCGCGGAGAGGGCGACAGCGCTGCCGACGACCACCGCCGGGGCTCCTGGAGCGATCAAGTGCCGGCGCTTCAGGCCGTGTTGGGCATAGCCGACCTCTCCCCGCCGACGCTCGACGAGCGGGCCCGCCGCTACCTCGGCGGCTTCCTCGCCGCCCTGGCGGCACCACCCGCCGCCGGGCACCCGGCCGACCCCACCCCCTTCGCCGACGCCGCCGCCTCCGCCGCACTCGCCGGTGCGGTGCCCGTGCTCCCGGCGGACGCGCCGCTCGACCCCGCCGCCCTGCACTGGGTCAACGGCCTGCTGGCGGGCCACTGTTCGCGTACGACGCCGACCGCCCCACCGAGCACTCCCCCGGCCGCCGCATCCGCCACACCGGCACCGGACTCTCCCACGGAACAGAACGGCCGACCGCTGCTCGTTCTGTGGGCCTCCCAGACCGGCAACGCGGAGGAGGCGGCCCAGCGGCTCCACCGCGAACTGTCCGAAACCCGCCGCCGGCCCCGACTGCTCGACATGAGCTCCCTGCTGCCCGGCGAACTCCCGCGCGACGCCGACCTTCTGCTGGTCACCAGCACCTACGGCGACGGTGAGGCACCCGACAACGGCACCGGGTTCTGGGAGGCCCTGACGCACCACGACGCCCCGCGACTGGACGGCGTGCGGTACTCCGTCCTCGCGCTCGGCGACTCCTCCTACACCGACTTCTGCGGTCACGGCCGCCGTCTGGACGCCGCCCTGGAGGGACTGGGCGCACACCGCCTCGCCCCGCGCGCGGACTGCGAACCGGACTGTCGGGAGACCGTCCGGCAGTGGACCGCGCAGATACGAGCAGCTCTCTCCGACCGGCCAACTCCCGTCGTCACCACGGCAGTCCAGCGCCCCGAGGAGGAACGGCCCACCAGACTCGCGCCGTTCACCTCCCGACTCGTCGGAAACCGTCTGCTCGGCCGCCCGGGCGGGGCGAAGGAGGTGCGTCAGTTCACTCTCACCGCCGAGGGCCTCGACCACCGGGTCGGCGACGCACTCGGCGTACTGCCGCTCAACTGCCCCTCGCTGGTGGCGGAATGGCTCGACGCCACCCGTACCGATCCGAACGCACCGGTCCACCCGCGGGACCTCGGGCTCGATCCGCAGCGCAGCCCGCTCGAACCGCTGCCGCTGTCGGAGGCACTTCTGCGGCACTTCGACATCACCCGCGTCACCCCCGGCCTGCTGCGGCTGCTCGCAGAACGAGGCGGCAGCCCCGTACTGCGCAAGCTCCTGCGCCCGGACAACACCGGGGAGTTGACCCAGTGGACCTGGGGACGGCAGGCGGTGGACGTGCTCAAGGAGTTCCCGGTCGACGCCGAACTCACCGACTGGCTGGGCGTGTTGGGGCAGCTCCGGCCGCGCCGGTACTCCATCTCCTCCAGCCCGCTCACCGACCCCGGCCTGCTCTCGCTCACGGTCTCGGTCGTCCGCTACGGGACGCGGGACGGCCTGCGCACCCGCAAGGGCGTCGCGTCCACCTTTCTGGCCGACGCGCCCCCGGACAGCCCCGTACAGGTCTTCGTCCAGCCCACCGCGCACTTCCGGCCACCCACCGATCCGCAGACTCCGATGATCATGGTCGGTCCCGGTACGGGCGTCGCGCCCTTCCTCGGCTTCCTCCAGGAGCGTCAGGCGCTGGGACACTCCGCACCCAACTGGCTCTTCTTCGGCGAACAGCACGAGGCCACCGACTTCTACCACCGCGACCGGCTCGTGAAGCTGCTCGACGACCGGGTGCTCACCCGCCTGGACACGGCCTTCTCCCGCGACCAGCGCAACAAGGTCTACGTCCAGGACAGGCTGCGCGAACACGGCGCCAAGGTCTGGTCCTGGCTCCGGGACGGCGCCCACTTCTACGTCTGCGGCGACGCCTCCCGGATGGCCGGCGACGTCGACCGCGCCCTGCACGAACTCGTCGCCCTGCACGGCGGCCTCGACGAGCAGGCGGCCCGCGCCCACGTCAAACAGCTCGCCTCCGACAAGCGCTACGTCCGCGACGTGTACTGACCACGCCGACGGCCGAGCCGGCCGCCCGTCGACTCGCTAAGCTGGCGCCGTGACGACCGGGTCGGCCATGGGCCACACACGAGACGGGCGCCCGGCTCCCGGGTGATCCCCCGGCGGGCCCGCGGCCCGCCACCTCCTCCGCGCACTCTCGGCACCGCTTCACCCGCTGACCGACGACACGGAGGAGAACCGCAGTTGAACCAGAACCCACCCCACCCGCAGCAGCAGCCACCCGCCACACCCGACCCGCAGAACGCACCCCGCCCCCGGAGCACACCGCGGCCCACCGCCACGCCACGTCCCGTCGCCGCACCGCGGCCCGAGGCGGCCCGGCCGGCAGGCGTCGACTCCGTACGGCTCGACCACACCGTCGTCCACGCGTCCGACCGACAGCTGTCCGCCGAGTTCCTGGCGGCGGTCCTGGAGCTGGAGGTCGGCGCCCCGTTCGGCCCGTTCCTGCCGGTCGACCTCGGCAACGGCGTCACCCTGGACTTCCACGAGACGCGCACCGAGGACATCCAGCCCCAGCACTACGCGTTCCTCGTTCCGGAGCAGCGCTTCGACGCGATGATCGACCGGCTCGGGGCGCTCGGCGTGACGTACTGGGCGGACCCGCACCACACCCAACCGGGCCGCACCAACGACCTGTTCGGCGGACGCGGTGCCTACTTCGACGACCCGGACGGGCACAACATGGAGATCATGACGCGCCCCTACCGACGCCCCTGACCGGCCCCGGAGGCCGGGCCCCGGCGGCCGGGCAGGCTCACGCACAGACGCCTGCCCGGCCGCCGGGCCACCCGCCCCGCTGCCTGCCTGCCTGCCTGCCTGCCTGCCTGCCTGCCTGCCTGCCTGCCGCGAGTGAACTCCGCCCGGAGCGCGGTGTGTTCAGCCACGGCGGGCGTGGATCACTCCAGACCCTGGCTCTCCTCCAGATGCGCCATCGCCCCGAGGGGCTCCTCGGCGAAGAAGACCAACTCGGTGAGCGGACGCGGGAGGAAGCCCTCGTCCTCCATCCGCTGGAACTGCTGCTTGAGGCCGTCGTAGAAGCCCTCGGTGTTCAGCAGGACGACCGGCATCTCGGTGTGGCCGTGCTTCTTCAGCTCCAGGATCTCGGTCGCCTCGTCGAGAGTGCCGGTGCCGCCGACCATGACGACGACGGCGTCGGCCTTTTCGAGCAACAGCCGTTTGCGCTCGGCGAGATCGGCGGCGATCACCATGTCGTCGACGTCCGGACGGGACCGGTCCGCCAGGAAGGCCACGGACACCCCGCACAGCCGGCCGCCCGACTCGTGCACCCCGTCCGCGACGACCTTCATCAGCCCGACGTCGGAGCCGCCCCAGACCAGGGTGTGCCCACCCCTGCCCAGCAGTTCCGCGAACTCCCGCGCGGGGCGCGTGTAACGCTCGTCGAGTTCGGCGGCGGAGAGAAAGACGCAGATACGCATGGACGCAGCGTACGTGCGCCGGCCGGCCGTTCCCAGAGCGCCGCGACCGGCCACCTCCGCC
The DNA here is from genome assembly GCF_023072595.1 of Streptomyces sp. XM4193. Lineage (GTDB taxonomy): Bacteria > Actinomycetota > Actinomycetes > Streptomycetales > Streptomycetaceae > Streptomyces. The sequence goes on along the minus strand of NZ_JALLGK010000001.1, from coordinate 946,279 downwards.
GTCCGGCCACTGCCGCCGCCGTCCGACTCGGGCCGCACCTCCGGGCGCCGCCACCGCGCTCCCGGGCCCAACGGCCCCCGTCGGCTCACTGGTTGGAGGCGGCCGCGACGATGTAGAAGATCAGCACGACCGCGATGACGACCGCGAGCGCGATCCGGGCGAGATGCACCACCCGCTCGGAGTTCTCCACCTCGTGTGTACGCAGATGGTCCTCGGCCCTCGTCCGGGCGGAGAACGTGGCATCCGTGCGGAGCCCGCAGCTGTCGCACACCAGGACGCGGGTGAAGAGACGCCCCTCGCGGATGTGCACCTCGTGGGTGCGCCCCTGCGGATCGGTGCCGGTGTACGTGCTGAGCCTCATCCCTCCCCCGCCTCCTCGGACCGCTCCGAGGGATCGCCGCGCAGTACGTCGTACAGATAGGACTTGCCGTTCTTGAAGCTGCGCCACACGGTGGCCGGCGGCTGCGCCTCGTCGCCGGTGGTCTCCAGCGGCTTCGCGACGACCGTGCCGTCCGGCAGCGCGCAGTGCCAGCCGTCGGCGGGCGACCACACGCACAGCACCTGCCCGTCGGTGCGCAGATGGGCGGGTCGACCGTGGTGCTCGCCGTTCCGGGTGAAGCGGTAGCGCAGACCGTCGAGACGGCGCTCGAAGGTGAGCGTGGTGAGTGGCCCCATGCCTCCGGCAGCGTACGTACCCCGGGCCGGACCGGCGAGCCCTTTGCCCGCCGTCGCCGCAGGGCACCCCGCGGCCCGGACCCCGCCCCCAGCCCGTGAGCCCGTGAGCTGCCGGAACGACGCGGAGTCGGCTGTGCCACAATCTTGTGCAACTTGTTGCACAACCCTCGGCGGTCACCTACAACAGAGTGGCGGCCCCCGCGTTCCCCCCGCAGCGCCGCAGCGCCGCAGCACCCCGCTTGCACCCCCGCATCGCCACCGCAGCCCGGCGGCGACCGAAGAGCGAGAGAGACGAGACGAATCGGATGAGCTCCCACCACCCCGTCGGCACTCCTTCGGCACACCCGACGCAGCCCGGCGACGCCTCCCCCTACCCCCGGCTCCTCGCACCGCTCGACCTCGGCCACGTCACACTGCGCAACCGCGTGCTGATGGGCTCGATGCACGTCGGGCTGGAGGAGGCGGAGAACGGCTTCGCGCGGATGGCCGCCTTCTACGCCGAGCGCGCCAGGGGCGGCGTCGGGCTGATCGTCACCGGCGGCATCTCGCCCAACGAGGCGGGCCGGCCGTGGGACGGGGGCGCGAAGCTCACCACCTCCGAGGAGGCCGCGCAGCACCGCGTCGTCACCGAGGCGGTGCACCGCGAGGGCGGCCTGATCGCCATGCAGATTCTGCACTTCGGCCGCTACGCCTACCACGAGGGACTGGTGGCACCCAGCGCGATCAAGGCGCCCATCAGCCTCTTCGAGCCGCACGCCCTCACCGACGACGAGGTCGAGCAGACGATCGAGGACTTCGTACGGGCGGCGGAGCTGGCGCGCGAGGCGGGCTACGACGGCGTCGAGATCATGGGGTCCGAGGGCTATCTGATCAACGAGTTCATCGCCTCCGCCACCAATCACCGCACCGACCGCTGGGGCGGCAGCTACGAGAACCGGATGCGCTTTCCGCTGGAGATCGTGCGGCGCGTGCGTGAGCGGCTGGGCCCCGACTTCGTCCTGATCTACCGGCTCTCCATGCTCGACCTGATACCCGGCGGCTCGACCCTGGAGGAGGTCACCACCCTCGCGCGGCGCATCGAGGAGGCCGGGGCCTCGATCATCAACACCGGAATCGGCTGGCACGAGGCACGCATCCCGACGATCGTCACCTCGGTGCCGCGGGCCGCATGGGCCTGGGTCACCAAGAAGCTCATGGGCACCGTCGACATCCCGCTGGTGACCACCAACCGCATCAACACCCCCGAGAAGGGCGAGGAGTTGCTGGCGGAGGGGTACGCGGACATGGTGTCGGTGGCGCGGCCCATGCTGGCCGACCCCGACTTCGTCGCCAAGGCCGCACAGGGCAGGTCCGAGGCGATCAACACCTGCATCGGCTGCAACCAGGCGTGCCTGGACCACACCTTCTCGCTGAAGATCACCTCCTGCCTGGTCAACCCGCGGGCCTGCCACGAGACCGAACTCGTCCTCTCCCCCACTCGCCGCGCCAAGCGCCTGGCGGTCGTCGGAGCAGGACCGGCCGGCCTCGCCTTCGCCGTCTCGGCGGCCGAACGCGGCCACCGGGTCACCCTCTTCGACGCGGACGACCGCATCGGCGGCCAGCTCAACCTCGCGGCCGGCATCCCGGGCAAGGAGGAGTTCCACGAGACGCTGCGCTACTACCGCCACCGGCTCGACGAACTCGGCGTCGAGCTGAGGCTCGGCACGCCCGTCACGGCCGCGGACTTCGCCACCGGCGGCAGCCACCCGGACCACGACGAGATCGTCGTCGCCACCGGCGTACTGCCGCGCACACCGGAGATCGAGGGCGTGGACCACCCGAGCGTGGTCAGCTACCTCGACGTGCTCAGGGGCGCCGAGGTCGGCGAGCGGGTGGCCGTCCTGGGCGCCGGCGGCATCGGGTTCGACGTCGCGGAGTACCTCACCGACGACGAGGAGCACGCGGCGCTCGACCCCGAGGTCTTCTTCCGCCAGTGGGGCGTCGATCCCGAGTACCGGGAGGCCGGCGGTCTGACCGAGGCCAAACGCAGCAGACCGCGTCGCTCGGTGCACCTGCTCCAGCGCAAGACCAGCAAGGTCGGCGCGGGCCTCGGCAAGACGACCGGCTGGGTCCACCGCAACGAACTGCGGGCGCGCGGCGTGGAGATGGTCGCCGGCGCGACGTACGAGCGCATCGACGACTCCGGTCTGCACATCACCGTCGAGGGGGTCAGCAGGGTCGTCCCCGCCGACACGGTGGTGCTCTGCACGGGTCAGGAGCCGCGCCGCGACCTGTACACCGAACTGGAGGCTGCCGGACACACCGTCCACCTCATCGGCGGCGCCGACGTGGCGGCCGAGCTGGACGCCAAGCGCGCCATCGACCAGGGCACCCGCCTGGCCGCCACCCTCTGATCCCGGCCCGCCCACCGGCTCCGCACCCCGAAGCGCCCGCTCCGCCGCGTCGCGCGCCGCGTCCCGTGCGCGCGCGACGGGCGCAGGGGCCCCGCGCACGTACGGGCGTTTCGGGTGCGGAGGCCGACTGGCGTCCGCGCGGCGTCCCGGGGAGCCCGTACGGCGGGCCGCAGCCCGGGCGGCGACGCGGCCGCTCTCTAGGATCGGTTCATGTCACTGCCGCACGCCATCCTGACCGCGCTCCTGGAGAAGCCGTCCTCCGGGCTGGAGCTGACGCGCCGGTTCGACAAGTCGATCGGGTTCTTCTGGTCGGCGACGCATCAGCAGATCTACCGCGAGCTGGGAAAGCTGGAGCAGGCCGGACTGATCCGGGCGCTGCCGAGCACCGAGCGGGCACGCGGCCGGCGCAAGGAGTACGAGGTACTGGCCGCCGGACGCGGGGAGTTGACCCGCTGGACGGCGTCCAGCGACGAACCCAAGCCGCTGCGGGACGCGTTGGCGGTGCGCATCCGGGCGGCGGCGGTCGTCGGAACGGCCGGCCTGGAGGCGGAGCTGGAGCGCCATCTCGCCGTGCACCGCGAGCAGTTGGCGTCCTACCGTGCGATGGCCGAGCGGGACTTCCCGCGCGGCGGCGAGCGGGATTTTCCGCGCGGTGAGCGGGGCGGTGGCAGCGAGCAGACCAGACTGCACGAGGTGCTGCTGCACGGGGGCGTGCGGATGGAGACGTTCTGGGTGGAGTGGCTGGCAGAGGTGCTGGAAGCGGTGCGCGCACTGGACCGCGACTGAGGCCGGAGGAACCGTGCCGGAGGGGGTCGTGGAGCGGGCCAACTCTCGGATTCCCGGGGCGGATTGCGTCCGAGCCCTTGACGGTACGCCGCCAAGCCTTAAAGTCTAGACCAATAACGGGTTCGAGGCGCCCGACCCGTGTACCCCCCTGGCCGCGTACAGGAAGCGAGCTTCCCCCACCCTGGCTCGCGGCACAACGCTCCTCCTCACAAGGAGACAGAATGAACCGGAAACGCAAAGTCGCCGCACTCATCGGCGCGGGCGTCGCCCCGCTGATCGCGGTCTCTCTTCCCGCCAGCTCGGCGTCGGCCCACGGCTACGTCGACTCTCCGCAGAGCCGTCAGGCTCAGTGCGCCGCCGGCGTCGTGGAGTGCGGTGACATCAAGTACGAGCCGCAGAGCGTCGAGGGGCCCAAGGGTCTGACCAGCTGCAGCGGCGGCAACGGACGCTTCTCCGAGCTGGACGACGACGGCCGGGGCTGGAAGGTCAACCAGGTCAGCTCCACGCAGGACTTCACCTGGAAGATCACCGCCCGGCACGCCACCAGCACCTGGCAGTACTTCGTCGGCGGCGACAAGGTCGCCGAGTTCGACGACGGTGGCGCCCAGCCCGGCGAGACCGTGAACCACACGGTCGACTTCGGCGGCAAGAGCGGCAACCAGAAGGTGCTCGCCGTCTGGAACATCGCCGACACCCCGATGGCCTTCTATGCCTGCATAGACGTCAACATCGGCTGATCCACCTCGGGCGCGAGCTGTGTGGCCGGGCGGTCCTCCGCCCGGCCACACAGCTGTCCGCGGCACCGGCCCCGCCCCCGTCCGTGCCCCCACTCGCCCGCAGCGCCACACGCTCCTCGCCGCCGCGCCGATCGGCCTTGACCTTGTCGCGACGTCAAGGTCTGTACTGGGCGCATGCGAATCGGAGAGCTCGCCGCACTGGCCGGCGTCAGCACCAGGACCGTGCGCCACTACCACCGGATCGGGCTGCTGCCCGAGCCCGACCGCCGCTCCAACGGCTACCGCGTCTACGGACTGCGGGACGCCGTACTGCTCGTCCGGGTGCGGCGCCTGACCGAGCTGGGACTCAGCCTCGACGAAGCGGCCGACGTGCTGGCCGACGACGCGGGCCGCGACCTCCAGGAGGTGCTCGCCGAGCTGGACGCGAGCCTGGCCCTCCAGGAGGAGCAGCTCCGCTCCCGCCGCAGCCAGCTCGCCGCGCTGCAGGAGCTGGCCGCCGACCGGCTGCCGGCCGAGGGCCCCGTCAGCCCCGAACTGGCGGCCGTGCTCGCCGAGATGACCCGCACCGCGGGCGAACTGCCCGGCGGGGAACCGGAGACGGCCAGACGGGAGCGCGAACTGCTCGTGCTGCTGGACGGTTCGCCCTCCGGGGCGGCCCGCGGCTGGCTGACGCCGATGACCGAGGCGCTGCGCTCCGACCCCGACGCGGTCCGAAGGGCGTACGAACTGTACGCGCGGATGGACGAGTTGGCCGATGCCGCGCCCGACGATCCGCGCGTCCCCGAGGTCGCACGGGCGATCGTGGACGTGCTGCCGCCGGAGGTCGCCGACCGGCTGGCCGAAGAGCTCACCCGCGCGCCGCTCGACCTGGAGTCCGAGAACGGATTCACCAGGGCCTTCTTCGCGGACCAGACACCCGCACAGGCCGAGGCAGTGCGCCGGGCGATCGAGCTGCTGCGGGAGCGTGCGCGATGATCGTCCGCACACTGACCGCCCTGCGCCGACTCCTGGTGCACGAGGTCCTGCTCTACACCAGCACGGTGCGGTGGATCGCCCGCCGCGGGCCGCACGCCGTCGGCACCGGCGCGACCGCCCTGCCCTACGCCGCCGAGCAGGCGTTCCTGATGTACACGATGATCTTCGTTTCGGTGATCGAGACCGTCGTGCTCGCCCTGGTGATCCCGTGGCCGGTCGTGCACCTGATACTGCTGGTGCTCGGCATCTGGAGCATCTTCTTCGCCGTCGGGCTGCACGCCTCGTGCGTCGTGCGCCCCCATGTGCTGGAGGCCGACGGCTCGTTGCGGGTCCGCTACGGAGCGCTGGTCGACATCCGGATCCCGGCCGGCAGCATCGCCGCCGTCACCGCGCAGCGCCGAGAGGGCGGCGGCATGGGGAAGGCGATCAACGACGGTTCGGTCGTGGTGGGCGTGGCCGGGCAGACGACACTCACCGTCGAGCTGACCGAACCGGTGGTCTACACGAGGCCGTTGGGGAGGAAGGCGTCGACCGACGTCGTACATCTGCACGTCGAGGACGTCCGTACGGTCGCCGCGCTGCTGCGCTCCGCGGTGGCGGAAACCCGCTGACCGCGCCCCTCGGTGCGCCGGGCGGCGCCGCGGGAGGCCGCGGGCCGGTTAGCGTTGCGGAATGGAGCAGCGAATCAGCCTGGTGACGCTGGGAGTCACCGACCTCGAAGCGGCCAAGTCCTTCTACACAGCGCTGGGTTGGCGCGGCCAGGAGGCTGAGGAGACGGTCTTCTTCCAGGCCGGCGGTCAGGCGATGGTGCTGTGGAGCAGGGCGAAGCTGGCGGCGGACTGCGGTGTGCAGGACCCGGGCCCGGTCGCCTTCGGCGGCATCGCGCTGGCACACAACGTGCGCTCGGCCGCCGAGGTGGACGAGCTGTTGGAGGCCGCCGCCGCGGCGGGCGGCCGGATCACCCGCCCCGCGGCAACCACCTTCTACGGCGGCTACGCCGGAGTCTTCGCCGACCCGGAGGGGCATCTGTGGGAGGTGGCGCACAACGAGGGCTTCCCGCTCGCCGAGGACGGTTCCCTCACCCTGCCGGACTTCGACGCCAAGTAGCCACCGGCCCTGGCCGGTTCGGCGTGTCCGCACCCGGCCGGCCCCCGGCGCCCGGCCGGGCGCGCACACGCCGGGCTCGCGGCGCGGCCGTGCGGGTCCCGCGCCCGCGCCGCGCCCGCCGGCTCAGCCCTTCGCGGCGTCCTCCAGCGCCCGCACATCGAGCCGGCGCATCCCGAGCATCGCCGTCATCACCCGGTTCGCCACCTCGCGGTCCGGGTGGGCGAGCAGCTCGGGCAGCCGGCTGGGGACGATCTGCCAGGACAGGCCGTACCGGTCCTTGAGCCAACCGCACTCGCCCTCCTCGCCGCCGTCCGCGGTCAGCGCCGTCCAGAGCCGGTCAACCTCCGCCTGGTCGGCGCACTCCGCGGAGAGCGAGACCGCCTCGTTGAAGCCGAAGGACTGCGCACCGCCGTTGAGCGCCATGACCCGGTGGCCGGCGAGCGTGCCGTACACGACCAGCGGCCGGTCGGCCCGTCCGGAGTCGGCGGGCAGGCCGGGGACGGCGGGCAGGCTGGGCTGCACCCGCTCGATGCGGGAGTCGCCGCCGAGGACGTCGACGTAGAACTCCATCGCCTCCTCGCCCCGGTCGTCGAACCACAGGCATGTGGTGATCTTCTGCATCGCGGACGCCTCCCTGGTGCGGTCTGCCGCTCTCTCGCCGGTACCGACCGACCGGCGGCCGGAAACTCATCGGGAGGCGTACGCCCTGTTCCGGCGGGCGCGCACAACACACTTCGGCGGGCCGTGGAAGAGCGGGAGCGCCGCACGGACCCAGCACTGCACACCATCGGGTGAAGTACGTTTTGGAGATCATCGGACGGTGAAACGTTGGCGCTGACACTTCTCTACGAAGGAGCGCATCACATGCGTCTACGCGCCACCATCCTCGCTTCCGCCTTTGCCGCCGTCACCGTCCTGGGCGGCGCGGCCACCGCCGTCGCCGACGACGGTGTCCAGGGCGTCGCGAAGAACTCCCCCGGCGTCCTGTCCGGCAACGTCGTTCAGATTCCGGTGAAGATCCCGATCAACGTCTGCGGCAACACCGTCAGCGTGATCGGCGCCCTGAACCCGGCCGCGGGCAACGTCTGCGTGAACGACTGACGCGCCGCCCGGCTTTCCCGTGAGCCCCTGCCGACCGCTTCGCACGGCGGCAGGGGCTCACGGCTGCCCGGACACACACCGCGACCGCGGGAACGGGCCGCGGGCTGCGGGCTGCGGGCTGCGGGTGCCGGGACGGATCAGGCGGCCGGTTCGGCCGGCAAGTCCACCAGCGCGCGCCGGAGTTCGGTCACCACCCCGAACGCCGCGGCGGTCAGCGGCACCGCCATGAGCGTGCCGAGCAGGCCCGCGACCGAGGCGCCGGCGGTCACCGCGACCATCACCAGCGCGGGGTGCAGCGCGACCGTCCGGCTCTGCACGATCGGCTGGAGGAAGGTGCCCTCGATGAACTGCACCAGCAGCACCACCCCCAGCGCCGCCGCCGCGATCCACAGTCCCTGGTCCGCGAAGGCGACCAGCACCGCCACCGTGCCGGACAGGAAGGCGCCGACGAAGGGCACGTACGCGCCCACGAAGACCAAGGCGCCCAGCCCGTACGCCTGCGGCACACCGAGCAGCGCGAGGCCCACGGTGATGAAGACCGCGTCGATCGCCGCGATCACCGTCGTGCCACGCATGTAGCCAGCCATCGCCTCCCAGGCCCGCCGGCCCATTCGCAGCGCGAGTGTGCCCTGTCCGCCGGGGGTTCGTTCGCGCACGGTGCGCACGAGTCGTCCGCGGTCCCGCAGCAGGAAGAAGACCAGCGCGAGGGCGAGCACACCGCCGGCGAGCAGTTGACCGGCCAGGCTCAGTCCGCCGAGCACGCCCTTGGCCGCCTCGCCGGCGATGCCGCGGCCGAGCGAGGTGAGGCTGTCGGCGGCGGTCGAGACCAGGTCCGCCGCGGGCCCCTCGGAATCGGACACCTCGTGCACCGCCGAGCGCATCGACGCGGCCAGGTCGGTCGCCGCGTTGGCGAGTACCCGGACCACGATCCACACCACGCCGCCGACCGCCAGCACCAGCGCGGTGGCGGAGAGACCGGCCGCCGCCCCCTTGGGGACGCCGACCCGGCGCAGCAGCCGGTCCAGCGGTGCGACCAGCGCCGCGACGAGGACCGCGACCAGTGCGGGGATGAGCGCGACCCGGAGCGTGTAGGCGAGCCACAGGAAGAGCGCCACCACCGCCGCGCCCAGGAGCAGCGCCGAGGACCAGCGGATCGTCAGGCGCAGGGCGGTGTCGACCTGCGCGGGCGTCAACCGTTCGGTGGGCTCGGCATCGGGCTCGGCGCTCGCCGACGAGTCGTCGTGGGGCATCTCGCTTCTCACCACCGGTGACGTACGGGCGTCCCGCCGACTGACGGAACATCGCACCCATTACGTCACAAACGGCTCGTCACGCGGCGCAGGGCGGGCCGACGACCGGGAGTTGCTCTCTACCCGGTCGCGGATTGCCCGTATGCGTCCGCGTGCCGCCCGCACCGTGCCCGCATCCGCCCCGACTCGCCCGTCGCGCGGAGGAGGGGACGGCCGTCCGCTCAGATCCAGCCGTGCTCCCGAGCGATGCGGGCGGCGTCGAAACGGTTGCGGGCGGTGAGCTTCCGGATCGCCGAGGAAGCCAGGTTCCGCACGGTGCCGGGCGCGAGGTAGAGCTCGCGGGAAATCTCCTTCAGCGACGCCCCGGTGACGGTGGAACGCAGTATCTCCAGCTCGCGATCGTTGAGCGTGCGCGCCATCGACACGTGCTCCGGCGGGCCCAGCAGATCCGGACTGATCGTCCTGGCCCCCGCGGCGACTCCGCGGATGGCCTTGATCAGCTGCGGAAGCGAGGCTTCCTTGGGCACGACGCTCAGGACACCGGCCTCTAAGGCCCTGCTCGCCAGGGCCTTGTTGGGTCGGGAGGCGATCAGCGCGATACCGCAGGACGGCACCCGTCGGCGCATCTCGTCCGCCAAGCCCCACGGTTGACCGATCAGCGCCTCGCTCGCCACCAGAACGGCGGCTCCACCGGTGGAGGCGGCAGGAATCACCCCGCTGCGCTCACCCACCGCACCGACCACCTCGAAGCCCGGAACGGACTCGAAGCACTTGCTCAGCGCCTCGGAGAAGATGAGGTGCTCGTCCGCTATCACTATTCGAATGCCCACGAACGTCAAACCCCCGTCGTCGCGATGTAGGCAGACCGCACCAGGTGCGCGTCCACCCGTCCAACCCCGGCGGCGGGACAAGCGGCGTGTGACGGCAAAGGCACACATACGGAGGGTCAGCGAACACTACCCCTCAGTCCACTCCCATCCCCGCCAGGGAGCATTACCGATTCTTGAGCAGGAGTGACTGAATTTGCAGGGGATTTGAGCAACTTCTGAGATTGGGCTTCGCGAACGTAAGGGCACAGTGCGGGCGAAAGCGGAATCACGCGTATGTGGTTTCCGCGCGATCGAAGGAGAAAACGGACACGACGCGGTCGGGCGGCAACCGACTGCGAACGACCGGGCGTCGGGTGCGAACGACAGATTCGCGCCGCGCGTCGCCGGAGCCCGCGGACGGAACTCTTGGGCGTCGGCCTCGGTCGGCCTCGGTCGGATTCGGTCGGCTTCGAGGACGCCGCGGACAGAGCTCGGCCCGCACCCCGGGTTCGGGGCGCGGGCCGAGACGGTGTGCGGCCGGGCGGGCGGGCGGTGCGTCAGTGCGTCTCGGTCACCTTCGCCAGCCCGCGCGGGGTGTCCGGGTCCTGACCGCGGGCGATCGTGACCTCGTGGGCGAGGAGCTGGAGCGGGATGATCTCCAGGATCGTCTGCAGCTCCTCGTCGATGCCCTCGATCGGCAGCACGAACCCGGCGGACGCCCGGGCGACATCCGCCTCGGGACCGAAGACCACCAGGTCGGCGCCGCGCTCGCGCAGCCGCTCCAGGACCGGCTGCAACGCCGCGCCGCCGCGGCCGTCCGGCACGACCGCGATCACCGGCGATACGTTCCCGACCATGGCCAGCGGCCCGTGCAGCAGATCGGCGCCGGAGTAGGAGAGCGCCGGGACGTAGGTGGTCTCCATGAGCTTGAGCGCGGCTTCCTTGACCGTGGGGTAGCCGTAGCCGCGCGAGGTGAAGACCATCCGCTCGGCGAACCGGTACCGGGCGGCGAGCGCCCTGACCTCGTCCTCGCGGGCCAGTAGTTCCTCGGCGCGGCGCGGGAGTTCCGAGGCCGCCCCGCCGTCGCCGCCGCGCAGCCCCTCGACCAGGAGGTAGAGGGCGAGCAGCGAAGCGGTGTACGTCTTGGTCGCGGGCAGCGCGTACTCCGGGCCCGCCATGACGTCGACGTGGTACTCGGAGACCTCGGCGAGCGGAGAGCCGGGGTTGTTCGTGACGGCGAGCGTGATCGCGCCGGCCTCGCGGGCGGCCCTGGTGGAGGCCACCAGATCGGGTGAACCACCGGACTGGCTGATGGTGATCACCAGCACGTCCCGCAGGTCCTGCTGCGCGCCGTACGCGGTGGTGGTCGACATCGAGGTCAGCCCGCACGGCAGTCCGAGCTTGATCTCCAGCAGGTACTTCGCGTACAGGGCCACATTGTCGGAGGTGCCCCGGGCCGTGAGCAGCACGAAGCGCGGCTTGCGCGCCGCGATCCGGTCGGCGACGGAGCGGATCGCGCCCGCGCCCTCGTTCAGAAGGCGGCGGAGAGCTGCCGGCTGCTCGGCGATCTCCCGCGCCATGATCCGGCCCGGCACCTCGTCGGTGTGTGCGGCGCCTTCGGCAGGGGTCGGGGCGGTCATAGCGGGGTGCCTCCTGGGATGAGGGAGTACGGACGCGCGAGAAGCGTCCTGCGTCACTTGTAGCCCATCACCCCAGCAGAGGTCTAGTCCACTTGAGCGAGTCCGTGACGGCGTCTGCCCGAACGGCGGGTGGCGTCCGGGTGCCGGCGGGGTGGCGTACCGGCGGGTGGGGTTCGCGTACCGGCGGGTGAGGTTCGCGTGCGGCGCCGGGTCCCTGGCGGTGGCCCCGCCGCGTCGAGGGAACGCAACGCGCCCCCGGGACGGGGTTGCCGTCCCGGGGGCGCGTCGACCGCAAGCGGTGGTGCCGTCAGCAGCCGGTGGTAGTGCCGTCAGCGGTCCTCGCCCGCCAGCAGCTCTCTCAACTCCCCGATCGCCGTACGGAGTTCGGCAGCGAAGGCGCGCATCTGCCCGGCGACCGGCTCCGGGGTGCTCAGATACAGATGGAAGCGGTCCGGCAGCAGTACGTACGCCACCCCGATGCAGCGGCTGCTGGTGGAGCCGAAGCCGAAGTACTGGATGTGCGTGGACGGCGCCGAGCTGGTGCTCAGATAGTCGTCCCGCATCGTGGTCCAGCCCGGTGTGCGGAAGAGCGTCGGCTCCTCGCCGACGCCCAGCTCCGCGCCGCGGCGCTTCTGGATCAACTGCAGTTCCCACAGGTGCTGTTCGGGCGCACGGCCCGCCTTGCAGTCCTTCGCCCGTGCGACGTGTGCGGCAGCGGCGGCGCGCACCGCCGCTCGACGGTCGGCCGCGTCGGCGGACGAGTCCTGGAAGGTCCGTACGAACTCGACGATCTCCGGGGTGACCACCCGCATCGCCTCGGTGCGCCCGCGCCGCCACTCGCGCGTGGCGATCGACTCGTACGTCGCGCCCAACCGCCCCTTCGCACGCTGGTGGGCGAGCTGGTACGCGAGCTGGACGAAGGCGTCGGGCGAGATGCCGAGCGCCTTGGCGTCGGAGGTGCCGAAGTCGTCGAAGGCGACAGTGGTGGTCGCGGTCGCGTCGGCGTACTGCGCGAACGCCGTTGCAGCGTCCACGACTTGGCCGCGCAGGGCGTCGTCGAGCTCGAACTCCAGCTCCGCCGACGCGGGTTGACCCTGATCGACGGCACCGGACAGCCGGGACTGCTCCTCGGCCGGGGTGCCGAGCAGCGCGTCGGTGAAACTGAGGATCGTCGTGCCGTCCAGCTCGCAGTGCTCGACGTTGATACCGGCCCGCCCGTCCCGGAAGACGACGAGCGAGACGGCCTTGTCGAACCAGCGGTTGCCGCTGTCACCGTGCAAAAGCGCGTCGCAGGCGTCCAGTTCACCGGCGGGGGCGAGATCGTCCAGACAGAGGTGGAACAGGGACGTCTCGACGTCGTCGAGCAGGTCCGCGTTGCGCGGATGGTGGTCGAGCAGCGACTGCCTGGTCGCCGCCCACTCGGCGCGCGCCATCGTGGTGAGATGCCCGACCGAGGCACCGGGAGCGGCCGGCTCGGCACCGGACTTCAGCACCGCCCGCAGACCGGACTCCAGATCCGCCAAGGAGTGCGGCACCGCGTCCGGGCCGATCACCTCCATCCGGAACATCCGGCCGTGGAAGAGGACCACGATGTGCCGCGCGCCCGAAGGCCCGGGCCAGCTCGGTGAGTACGGCGCGCGAACGGAGTCCTGGACCTCGCCCGGGATGCGGGTGGTGGAGAAGAGGTACTTGTTCTGCTCCATCGTCAGCGCCTGCCCGCGCTGGGTGACGGGCGGCAGGCTCTCCTCGTCGAGCTGCTGCTTGTAGTGCACCGCGGCGGCGATCAGCCCGGCGGCCCGACGTATCTGCGGCGCGTACGGATCGTTGGCGGGGTCGGGCTCGGAGGCGGGGTGGGACGGTTGGGGTGCGGTCTCGTCCTGGGGCGCGGTCTCGTCCTGGAAGAGGAAGAAGAAGTTCGCGTTCAGAGCGATCCGGTCACGACGGCCCAGGTAGCGGTACGGCCAGAAGGTGTCGAGCCAACTGTGCACGCCCTCCTGCGAGTTGTACTCCTCAAGCGCGCTGTGCAGGGCGCGTCCGGGACCGTCGGGAGCAAGGAAGGCGGCGACCTCGGCCTCGGTGGCCGCGATCTCGTCCGCCGAGAGCAGCGGCGCGCACCAATGGAGGAAGCGCGTGCAGCTCTCCTCCAGACCGGGCAGCGGGACCCTGGGCAGGGTGTCCTCGTGGGCGAAGGTGATGGGGGCTGTGGCTGTGGCGGCGGGCGGGCCGGGGTTCGGAGTCGGCTGGCTGGTGTTCAAGTCCACTCTCGTTTCGGCTTGTTGGTGCGTTGGTGGCAGGACGGGCAGTTGTGGCGACGGCTGCCCGTCGGTGTCGTGCGGACGGTGTCGTACGGGTGCGTGCGGTGTTCCGGGCCGCTTCCCGCGGGTGGGCGGTTGCGGTGGCGCCTGTCGGACGAGTGCTGACCGAGCGGGCGTTCGCCGGGGTGGTTGGCGGGCCGGGTCAGCGGCTCGGCGGGTCGGGGGTGGGCCGCCGGCTTCGGGTGCGTGGCGTACGGGTGCGTGGCATACGGGTGCTTGGCGTACGGGGTGCGCGGACTGCGGCTGCGCGGACTGCGGTGCACGGGTCGGCTCGGTGGGAGCGCCGTGCACCGCGGCTCCGTGGTCAACCGACCGTCGCGGGCCTGCGGTTCAGCGGTTCGACGGCGGCCTTTCGGCCGGACACCCCGGACGCCTTGGGCTCGCCCGGTGGCTCAGTCGAGCAGCTGGTCGACCCGTACGGACCTCGCCCGGCCCTCCTCGGCGGCCAGATGCTCGGGAAGCACCCGTCCGAAGAGCTGACGGGTCCGAGCCGGGCTGCCGATGACACCGGGGCGCTCGCTGTAGGCGAAGATCGCCGAATGGCGGTCGGCGGCGCCCTCCACCGGGCTGACCCGGTGGAGCGAGTAACGGCCCTTGAAGAGCTGGAGATCTCCGGGCCGCAGCGTCAGGCGCCGGACCAGGCTTTCGCCGCGACCGGTCAGCACATCGCGCACGTCGTCGAGGTTCTCCTGCTCGACGGTCCTGATGTTCGGGCAGTACTCGAAGACGCCGCCGCTCTCCGGCTCCTGGGTGAGCATGCTGACGGTGAACTCGTTGGTGTCGAAGTGCCACGGGTGCTCCATGCCCGGCCGCACCACGTTCAGAACCAGCCCGGACAGCGGATCGGCGAGCTCGTGCAGTCGGGGCAACTCGAAACAGCGGGCGACGAATTCACGGAACCACTCGTTCGTGTACAGCCTGCTGATCAGCGCCTCGCCCGGGATGCGATCGCGGGCGACAAAGGCGTTGCCCCGGTCGAAGGCGATCCGGCCCGGATGGTCCTCGGCCAGCCGCGAGTCGACCGCGATGTTGTAGGCGTTGACGGTCTCCACGTCGTAGTGCGCCTGGGGCGCGAGGGCGGCGCACTCCCGGCGGAGATGTTCCCGCAGCTCGGGGCGGACGAAGTCCCGCAGCACCGTGCAGCCCTGCGTGCGCAACTCCCGTCCGGCGCGGTCGATCACGGACCGCATGGTGTCGCTCTCCGGGGAGGAGAGCGGGTACCTGGCGGTGTCGACCACCCGTTCCAGCGGTGCGGCTCCGCCCCCGCGCGCGGCGTCGGGCGTGCTCCCGGGCGTCGGCCCGGCTTCCAACGTGCTCATGACGATCCTCTCGTCGGTTGGACCGCACACCCGTCACCGGCCGTTGCCGACCGGGGCGGCGGTCCGCGGATCTCACTCACGCGCGACCTTGAACTCCCCTGCGATTTAACACAGTTGACGTGCAGACTTCATCGCATCCGTCGTCGGTGTGACACGTGACACGGCGTCGTGCAGCGCCCCCTGACGGCGCGGTGGCCCGCGGGCAGCTCGGCGGGGTCGGACGTCGCTGCGGGCAGGGCCGGGCTGCGCGGCGGACGGGCGGGGCTGCGCGGTGGGCGGGCGGGGCTGGACTGCGCGGCGGCCGGGGCTGCCGTGACCCGCGCCAGGAGCAGCGCCGCGGCCCGGCTCGGGAGTGCGGTGTCCGGCTCGGGGCGGGTGCGACCGGGGAGGGCGCGGCTTCGGGGAGGGCGGCCGTCCCTGAACTGCCGCTTGGTCACCGGTGTTTGGGCTCAGTGCGACGGCACCAGACGCGGCACGAGGCGGACGCAGACCACCATGCCGACGACCTCCACCAACGTCTGCGACACCATCACCACCGGCGCGACCGCCGCATGCTCCCCGGGCAGCGCGAGCGCGAGCGGAAGAAGCACCAGCCCGTTGCGGGTTGCTCCGGTGAACACCACCGCCCGGCCCTCGGCGGCACCCAGCCGGAACATCCGGGCCACCAACCGGCCCGCGAACACCATCACCACCAGGAAGCCGACGAAGAACGGCAACGCCCCCGCGACCTCGCCCAACCGGCCGTCCAGCAGCGGGATTTGGGAGGCGGTGACGACGAAGAGCGTCGCCGCCATCAGCGGCACCATCACCGCACCGGCGCCGTCCGCCACCCGCCGTCCGACCGGTCTGCGCCGCGCCCACGCCTGGGTGGCCCAGGCCAGCGCGAGCGGTACGACGATGAGCGTCACGAACGCCTCGACGAACGGCCCCGCCTCCACCACGTCCGCCAACCCCGGCCCGAGGAACGCCCAGAGCAGCAGCGGCAGCAACGCCATCTGCGCCACCAGCAGCAGCGGAGTGGCCGCGAGCAGTCGGTCCGCGCTGCCACCCGCGAGGCGACTGAAGACGATCACGTAGTCGACGCAGGGCGCGAGGAGCACCAGCAGCATGCCCAGACGCAACGCCTGGTCCGCCGGGAAGAACGGGAACGCCGCGACCACCACCAGCGGTACGACGACGAAGTTCACCACCAGCACCGCCGCCAGGAACCGCCCCGCCCGCAGCGAACGCACCAGATCCGCCACCGGCACCTGGAGGAAGGTGACGTACAGCAGCGCGCCGAGCACCGGCGTCACCGTCCACGACAGGCCCGGCCCGACCGACGGCACGGCCAGTCCGCACAGCACCCCTGCCGCGACGGCCGCGACGTAGACGGCGACCTGGTGCCGTTCCATGGCATCGACGAAGGCGGGCGACGACCCCTGTTCGAGCCGGTCGGGCCGGTCGGGTTCCTCGGGTTCGTCGGGCCGCGCAGCGGGCCGGTCGGCGGGCGTGGGCATCGTGAACTCCTCGGGGCAGGCGCGCCGTTCGTCGGGGCGCGGTCGGGCGCGCCGTGCGTCGGCGGGGTTCAGGGGCGGCGGACGGGCAGGGCGATGGGTGGTCAGGACGGCGGGCGGGCAGAACGGCAGGCGATGGGCGGCGGACGGGCAGGAGGTGAACGGCTAACTGTCAGGACGGCTGGGGCAGTTCACCGAAGAGCGCGGCCAGGAGAGGAGCGCCGAGCTCGGACGTCCGTATGTCCAAGTGCAGTTCGGGACCGTCCAGCTGGAGGCGGAAGTCGAGGAAGGGACAGCAGCTCTGCTCGGCGACGGCCAACTCCGCGACGCGCGAGGTGCGTTCGACGGGGAGTGTCAGGCGCAGACCGTCGGTGACGGGGCTTCGGCGGGCTCCGCGCATCGCCCGGCGCCACTCGTCGGCCCGTGCCCGCGTCTCCTGTGCTGTGAGTGAGCAGGCAACCGGCGCGGTCCGCCATCTGCCGGGCTCCGGCGCCGAAGTGCTGCCGCCGGGACGAGAGTTGACCGTCTCCGCCGCGCCCACGGCGGACGGAGCGGTACCTGCGGCTGGGGGCGGACCGGCGGCGGTACGACGCATCGCCGGGGGCAGTTTGGAGCCCGCGGCGGAAGCGAGGAACCCGCACTCGGGATCGCAGCGACCTGGCCGGTCCGGAAGCGAGTCCAGCCGGTCCAGCGCATCGGTCAACTCCACGGCGAAGGCGTCGAGTTCGGATCGACGGCGCTCCGCACTGCGAAGTCGCTGCTCGACCAGTGGACGCAGCTCCGCCTTCACCTGAGAGCACGCCCCCGACTTCCATACGGTCAGCAGCGAGGCGATCTCCTTCAGCGGAAGGCCGAGGTGCTTCGCCGCGTCGACGAACGCCAACCGCTCCACCGCCTCCTCTCCGTACAGGCGGTACCCCGACGCCGTGCGCGAGGCCGGCAGCAGTCCGGCGGACTCGTAGTAGCGAAGCGTCGTCGCGGGCGTACCGGTGCGTGCCGCGAGTTCGGAGATCCTCATGCGGTGGGCACCACCGCGAGTCGCCGGATCGGCGGCCGGGCTCGGTCCGGGGGAGGCTCCGTCGGCGGCGGGGGTGACGGGCCGCGCGTCGGAACGCTCCCCACGGCGGCTCCGCGCGGGGCCGGGACCGGGGCCGGGACGGCTCCGAGTGCGGCGCGACCCTGCCGGGCTGTCGCGGTGCCGATGGCGCCCTTCTCGTCCTTCTCCATGCCAACGACCGTAGACCTTCGAGCCGACTGGAAGGTCAAGCGGAAACCGCGGAGCAACACCGCGGAGCAACACCGCGGAGCAACGGTGCCGGCACGGCGGCAGGGAACGGCGGCGCACCGCCGGTGTGCTGGTACGGACTGCCCGCGGAGAGGCGGGGACGGGAGTTGCCTGCGGAGGTCGGGCGGCCCCGTCGGCGCGGGTTCTCACGCCTCGCAGGCCGACGTGGAGCCGTGGTCGATGCACGAACTGGCGCATTCTACAACTGTGGGAACCCGCAGAGCTGCTTACGGAGTTCCGCAATAGAGCGGACGGATATCCGCATACCCGCAGCGGGCTGCGGTCCCTAGGTTGTTCTACGCGACAGGCGCTCAGCGCCATGATGTGCGACTCACAGGAGAGACTGATGGAGCATCCTCAACTGGCGCTCGAGCACGCGCCCGCCGGTGGTGTGGCGGGTTGGGCGGTCGACCTCATGGACACCATGGGCGGCCCCGGCGCCGGGCTCGCCATCGCGTTGGAGAACCTCTTCCCACCGCTGCCCAGCGAGGTGATCCTGCCCCTCGCCGGCTTCGCAGCCGGGCAGGGAGCGCTGAGTCTGGCGTCCGCACTGTTCTGGACGACGCTCGGCTCGGTGGTCGGCGCGGTGGCGCTCTACTACCTCGGGGTTCTCTTCGGTCGTGAGCGGATGCACAGGCTCTGGGGCAAGCTTCCGCTCGTCAAGCCCGCGGACTTGGTTCGCACGGAGGAGTGGTTCGCGCGGCACGGCACCAAGGCGGTGTTCTTCGGCCGGATGGTGCCGATCTTCCGCAGTCTGATCTCGGTTCCCGCCGGGGTGGAGCGGATGCCGTTGGCGACCTTCGTGCTCCTCACCACCGCCGGCAGTTTCATATGGAACTCCGTGCTGGTGCTGGCGGGTTACTGGATGGGCGATCAATGGGACACGGTGGGCACCTACGTCGGAGTGCTCTCCAAGGTGGTCCTTGCTCTGGTGGCGGTCGCGGTCATCGCCTGGCTCCTCATACGCATCAAGCGGCGCCGAGTCCGGGGCCGTGCGCAAGGCGGGCAGCCCTTGGGGCCTGACGGGCAGGAGCAGGGCGAGACGGGTCACCACCCCACCGATCCGGTCCTCGCCACCCGGGCCGACGCGCAGGGAGATGCGCCGGGCGATGCCCGCGGTCGGCACCGACGCACTCGCTGAGGCGCCACGGCTGAGGGCGAGCTCGAAGTTCTCCTGCCCGGATGTTCCCCGGGCACCTGCTCTTCCCCTGCCGAACTCGACTGCGCCCCGCCCGGGACGCCTTCGCACCGCCGGCCCGAGCGCTCTCCTCGCCAAGCCCCCTTCTCACAGTTGGCCCACTTCACGCACTCCGCGCACTCCGCGCACTCCGCCACGGCTCCCTCTCCCGGCGTCCGTGCGGGCATGTCCTTCCCGGACGCCCTACCGCTGTTATCAACCCACGCCCCTGCCTGATCCGTTCGGTGTCGCCCTGTGGCCACGCCGTACGGACTCGCAGGCGACTTGAGGAGGTGACGACTGTGAATGTCCACGACGATGCGCCCCCGAGCAGCGACCGCACGACCGGCTCCCCGGCCAACCGCGGGCACCCTCCGTGGCAGGTGCGCGCCGCAGGCACGGTTCTCGGCTGTCTCAGCGGCGTTCTGGCGCTGCTGTACTTCGCGGGCGTGGGCCTCGTTCTGGGGCCGCTGCTCCTGCGGAGCCGCACTCGGGAGCCCGCACTCGTCCGTGTCGAAGCAGGAGCCCGTCGGCTGGTCGTGCTGGAGCGTCGCCGCAGATTCTCCTATTTCCAGGACCACTACCCGCCCAGAGCCGTCAACCGCGCCCAAACCCTGCGCTATCTGGCGCTGCACGGCGGCACCGGTCTCGCGGGCAGCATCATGCTCACCCTGCTCTTCCTCGGATGCGTACTCGCCGGCGCTCTTCTCGCCGGTGTCGTGCAGGGCGGGTTCGGCTTGGGCGAGCTGCTGTTGCAGATACTGCTCGGCAGCGTGCTGCTCCTGCTGAACCTCCAGGGCCTGGTCACCCTCGCCGAGGCGGATGCGGGGCTGGCCCGGATGTACTTCGGGCCCTCGGAGCGGGAGTTGCTCACCCGCCGTATCGAGCAGCTCGCCAGCAGCCGGGCGGCAGTCGTCCACGCCGTCGACGCCGAACGCCGCCGTATCGAGAGGGACTTGCACGACGGCGTACAGCAGCGCCTGGTCGCCATGGGCATGCTGCTCGGCCGGGCCCGTCGCGGCCGAGACCCTGCGCAGGCCGACGCCCTGCTCGCGCAGGCGCACCGGGAGGCCCAGGAGGTGATCACCGAGCTGCGCGAAGTGACCTGGCGCGTCTACCCGACCGCCTTGGACAGCCTCGGTCTCGAGGAAGCGCTTGGCGGCGTCGCGGAGCGCTGCGGCATTCCACTGCGGTTGGACTTCGCCGTCGACCGTCCGCTTCCCGGGCCGGTCGAGATCGCCGCCTACTTCGTGGTGTCCGAAGCGGTGACCAACGCCGCCAAGCACGCACGGGCGACCGAGCTCGAAGTCGGCGTCCTCCAGCAGGGCCCGGTCCTGCGGGTGTTCGTGCGCGACGACGGAGTCGGCGGCGCACAGCCGGACGGAAGCGGGCTGACCGGGCTGCGGAGCAGAGTGGCGGCGCTCGACGGCGAGTTCGCCGTCTCCAGTCCTCCGGGAGGCCCCACCATTGTCGAAGCGGAGCTGCCGTGCGGGTAATTCTTGCCGAGGACTCGACCCTGCTGCGCGAGGGTCTGGTCAGACTTCTCCTCGAAGAGGGCCACGAGGTCCTTGCCGCGGTCGGCGACGGGCCTGCGCTGCTGAGAGAGGTGGAGCAGCACCAGCCGGACATTGTGGTGACCGACATCCGCATGCCGCCGAACAACACCGACGAGGGCCTGCTCGCCGCGGTCACCATCCGTCAGAAATGGCCGTCCGTGGGGGTGTTGGTGCTCTCCCAGCACATGGAGCGCAATTACGCGACCCGGCTCGTGGCGTCCAACGTCGAAAAGGTCGGCTACCTGCTCAAGGACCGCGTTGCCCAGGTGGAGGAGTTCCTGGACGCGATGGAGCGCATCCACGCCGGCGGGGCCGCACTCGACCCCGAGGTCATACAGCACCTGGTCGTGCGTACGACACACAGCGATCCGATCTCCCGTCTCACTCCGCGCGAGCGCAGCGTCTTGGAGGGTCTGGCACAGGGTTTCACCAACGGCGCCATCGCCGCGAAGCTGCACATCTCGCTGAGCGCGGTGGAGAAGAACCTCAACACCGTCTTCGACAAACTCAACCTCACCCACTCCACCGGCTACAGCAGACGCGTCCTCGCAGTTCTCCGTTACCTGGAGTCGTGAGCGGGCGCGACGTCGGGGCCACGCCCCAGCGCCGCCCTCACCTCGGCCCGGCGCCTCCCGCGATCCCGCCGGGCCACGCACCGCCCGGAGGGACCGCACCGATGCCGACTGCGGCCGGCTGCCCGTACGAGCCCCACCTCTGTGAACCGTCCGGCCGGGCGTGTCCATGGGCCGGACGTTGCCCTTCGAATCGGCCCTGGGCATCCGGCTCGGGCGTGAACAGCCGGAACGCGTACGGCTGTTGTCCGCGGGCTGTTGTCGAGTCGCCGCCGAGTGGCCGGCTCCAAGGTCCTGCCCGTCGGTTTCACCTACCCGACCCGTCGAGCATCTTCAGGAACGCCGTGGCGACGCGGGCAACGTCACCGTCCTCGTCCCTCGCCAACCGCTCCATCACCGCACACACCGCGTGCGACGTCACCGTCGCACCCTTCCCAGCAACCGCATCGGTCCGGGCCCCGGGCCCCGGGCCCGACTCACCTCCCGTACTCGCCGTCCCCCCGGAGTCGCCGTGCAGTGCAGCGCCCCCATCCGCTCCCACTCCCACTTGCGCACCCGAACCCGAACCCGAACCCGAACCAGCGTCCGCATCCGAACCCGCCGCACCAATCTCCGTACGGTCGGCCTCCGTTGTGCCCGAAGCGAGTTCCACCAGGGCCTGGGCGAGGCGGATTCGGGTCGCCGAGCCTGCGGTGGGCTCCGCGAGTTCGTCGCTCAGTGCTGCGACGACCTCGTGTGTGCAGTGGCCGTCGGCCGCCACCGACCCCAACGCCTCTGCCGCGCCCACGTCGTTGTCGCCCTCGACCACCATCTCGATCAGGGTCGGTACCGCCTCCGTCGCTCCCGGGGCTGCCAGCTGAAGCGCCGCGCATCGGCGCACCGCCGGTTCGGGATCGTTGAGCGCGACGGCCAGCGCGGCAGCGACGTCGGGGGAAGTGGGCAGTTCGGCGAGCGCCAGCACCGCGCGCCGTCGTACCCCGGCATCGTCCGCCCGTACGCCCTCGATCAGCTCCGCCGCGCCCTGTCCGCCCGCTCTCGCGAGCGCCCAGCGCAGGGCACCCGCCACATGGGGGTCGGTCTCCGCGAGTACGGCCGCGGCCAGCAGTTCCGCGGGCGCTCGCGCGTTCTCCGGCCCGGTCAGGACCGCCTGTTGGCGGCGGGCGGCGTTGGTGGAGCCCAGACCGCGTACGAGTTCGACGAGGCGGAGCACGTCCGGCCAGTCGGTGGGCTCCGAAGCGTCGATCGTGCGGAGCCGATCCAGCAGCTCGCGTTCCCGCTCCAGGCGTTCTTCGGTCCACCGGATGAGCTCGGCCACCAGTTCCGCCGGCGCGAACTCCGGGTCCTCCAGCGCTCGGGCGATCTGTCGCAGCGAGAGACCGAGAGTCCGCAGGCTCTCGACATGGAAGATCCTGCGGACGTCGGCGTCGGAGTACTCGCGGTAGCCGCCGTGGGTACGGCCGGTGGGCCGCACCAGCCCCAGTGCGTCGTAGTGCCGCAGCATCCGAGTGCTCACGCCGGAGCGTCGTGCGACCTCACCGATCAGCACTCCAAGACCCTCGCAGCCTCCACACCCGGCGCACCGGCGCCGGCCGCCTCCGCGCCACCAGCCCCGTCAGAACCGGCCGCCTCGGAACCAGCCCCCTCCGCGATCGACCCCGCAGTGTCCGGACCTAGACTGACGATTCGCCGCGCCTCGTGGATCGCCCAGTCGAAGCCGGCCTCCGGGTCGTGCAGCAGCAGCTCGGTGGCGCGGGCATGAGCGGCGACAGTCTGGTCCTGGTCGGCCGAGGCCCGTGTCAGAACCGGCTCGATCACCGCGCCGAGGTCGACGAGCGCCCGGCTCAGGCTCAGCTGCATCTGCCGGTCACCGCGGCCCAGTTGGTCGGCCAGCTCCTCCGCAAGCTCTGGTCGCTCTTCCTCCGGAGCCAGCACGACCGCGACGCGCCAAGCCGTGCGCGCCACCTCGTCGTCGGCGTCCCGCAGCGTGTCGCGGGTGATCCACGCCCACGCCCGACCGTCGCCGATCTTGGAGAGGGTGTGCAGCGCCTGGCTCCTGGCCTGGTCACGCGGGGAGTCCAGCTCGCGTCGGATACGAGGGAGCGTGCTCTCCGCCGGGAGCCGGGTCAGTGCCCAGGAGAGCATGTCCCGTACGTAGAAGTCTGGTTCGACCGCGCAGCGTTCCACCAGCGTGTTCAGCAGCTCGGGATCGGGCTGTGTGCCGGCTGCGAGCGCGGCTTTCAGCCGGATCGACGAATCGTCCGCGCTCAGCGCCTCGGCCAGTCGACTGCCCTGCTGGGCTTTCTCGGTCGTGTCCATCGGGACCACCTCCAACGCCCAGTGGAGACGTTAGCACCGTGTCAAGGTCAAGCCCGACCCTCCGGTTACGACGAACCTGCTGGTCAGCGCGTTCGCGACCCGTCCCCGACCGCTGGGTCGTTCCTGTCCACTGGGTCGTTCCTGTCCGCTGGGTCGTTCCCGCCCGCGGAGGCGCTCCCGTCGGCTGCCGGGGCTGCGTCAGCTGAGCAGGAGGGTCACCACGACGAGGGCGGGCACGGCCAGGACGGTGGACAGCAGCACGGCGTCGCGCGTGAGGGTGATGGCGGTGTCGTAGCGCTGCGCGTAGGTGTAGAGGTTCTGCGCGGAGGGCAGCGCTGCCAGCACCACGACGGTGAAGAGCGCAGAGCCGGTGAGGCCGAACAGCCCGTACCCGATGGCCCAGGCCAGCAGCGGCTGGACCGCGGATTTCAGCAGTACGGCAAGGAGCACCGGCACTCGGTCCGGCCCACGCGCGGGTACGGTGCGGCCGTTCAGCGAGATGCCGAACGCCAGGAGTACGGCGGGGACCGCGATCCCGCCGATCAGCGCAATCGGCTCCAGCACCGGACCGGGCACGGTCAGGCCGGTGGCGTTGACCGTGACCCCGGCGAGGCAGCCGACCACCACGGGGTTGCGCACCGGCGTGGTCAACTGCCGCAGAACTCCCGGGCGTTCACCCTCGGCGGTGGTGAGGTCCAGGACAGTCAGGGCCGCCGGGGAGACCAGCAGCATCTGGAAGAGCATCACCGGCGCCACCAGCGACGGGTCTCCCAGCACGTAGGAGGAGATGGGGATGCCGAGGTTGCCCGCGTTGACGTAGCTGGCGCAGAGCGCACCCATCGTGGAGTAGCCGACGCTCCACCGACGCAGGACGGCAGGTATCAGGAAGAGCAGCGCGCAGCCGATCGTGCTGAGCGCGATGACCAGCAGCGGCGCGGAGAAGACGTCCGACAGTTCGGCGTCCACCATCACCGTGAACAGCAGCGCCGGGGTGGCGATGGAGAAAGCGAGCCGCGACAGCACCCGTGGGCCGTCCGGCCCCAACACCTCGCGCCGGCCGGCGACATAGCCGACGAGGACGATCAGTGCGATCGTCGCGAACCCGGCGACCACTCCACCCACGTCCCGCTACTCCTCCCGCTCCGCACTCGACAGGCCAGTTCCGGCCGCACAGATCACTCCGCCCACAGGCAGCACACCCCGGCACAGCCGACCGGCAGCCCGGCCCGCGGCCAGACCGGCCACCGCCCGGGCCGCCCGGCTCCGTTCACACCTGGAGCGGTTCGGCCGACGACGGCGTCCAGTGGGTGCCGTACCGCTCGGCGAGCGCGCTCGCTTCCGCGGGCGTCAGCACCCGGGGCTGCTGCGCCCCGAGGAGGAGGAGCAACCGGCTGGTCTCCTCCAGTTCGACCGCAGCGTCCACCGCCTCCGCCATGTCGCGGCCGCAGGTCACCGGCCCGTGGTTCTGGAGCAGCGCCGCCCGGAAGGGGAAGCCGAGCGCCTCCAGGTCCTGCGCCTGGTCCGGATCGCCGGGTGGCGCGTACGGGATGAGTGGCGCTTGACCGACCCGGATCACGAAGTACGGGGTCAGCGGCGGTACCGCACTCTGCTCCGACCAGGCGGGCAGGCAGGAGCGGGCAGCGGCGTGGGCGCTGTGCAGATGGACGACGGCGGTGGCGTCCGGGTCGCGGCGGTAGAGCGCCAGATGCAGCGGGAATTCCTTGGAGGGCCGCGGCCCCGCCAGATGGGCCCGGTCCAGCGGGGTGCCGGGCGCCGCGGTGGCGTCCAGCACGGAGAGCTGCTCGGCATCCAGTGCGTCGAGGGCGCTGCCGGTGGGCGTGAGGTACATGCGGTCGCCGATGCGCACGCTGAGGTTGCCGGAGGAGCCCGGGCTGAGTCCGGCGTCGCTCAGGCGGCGGCCCGCGGCCACGAGTTCGGTGCGCGGGTCGGTCATGTTCGGGCTCCTAGGTGGGGGTGCTCGGCCTCTCGGGCACCCCGACGGAGAGGCGCGTGAGGTGCGTGAGACGCAAGGGGGTACGGGGCGCGGCGGCGCCGACGGCGGGAAGTGGCCCGCGGCGGCGGTCTGTTCTCAGCCGAGAGCACGCCAGCCCTCGGTGAAGATGTCGGTGGCTCCGAAGTTGCCCGACTTCAGCGCGAGGTTGTACGCGCGTCCGTCACCGGCGGTGCCGTGGGCCCAGCTGACGCCGGGGGCCAGGGGCGGGCCGAGCTCCAGGCGGCGTACGCCGAGGGCCTGCACCACGCTGCCGGAGGTCTCGCCGCCGGCGACGATCAGCCTGCGTGCCCCGGCTGCGGTGAGCCGCCGGGCGCACTCGGCCAGCGCCTCTTCGACGAGTTCTCCCGCCGGGCGCGCACCCTCCGGGGTCTCCCGGCGGATGTCCTCGGCGCTCTCCACCGCGTGGATGAGGAACGGAGCGTCGGGTGCCTGCGCCCAGTGCGCGGTGACCTCGTCGACCAGCCGGGCGACGGCGGCGCCGGGGTCCTCGCGCAGCGCGTCGATGTCCAACTTCCGGGCGGGTGTGCCGGCTTGGCGGGCATGGGCGATCTGCGCCCGGGTGGCGGTGGAGGCGCTGCCCGCGAGGATCAGCGGGTGGCCCGGTTCCACCGGCATCGCCTCGTGGGCGGATGCGGCCGGCGGCAGCCCGAGGGCGAGCCCGGAGCCACCGGTCACCAGCGGGTGGTCGGCGGTGGCCCGGGCGATCACCGCGAGGTCGTCCTCGTCGACGGCGTCCACCACCACCAGCACCGGGTCGTTCGGCCTGCGCAGCCGGTCCAGTTCGGCCCGCAGACGCTCGGCCCCGGCTCGCAGGACCGGCAGCCCGATCGCCGCGACCCGGTGCGCGGTCTGCGGGCCGAGCAGACCGGGCAGGTCCGAGCGGGTCATCGGGGTCAGCGGGTGGTGGCGCATCGAGCTGTCGGAGAGGAGTTGGTCGCCGACGAAGAGATGCCCGCGGTAGACGGTCCGCCCGGTCGCGGGGAACGACGGCACGACCACGGCGAGTTCGGTGCCGAGCGCCGCCATCAGCGCGTCGGCGACCGGGCCGATGTTGCCCGTCGCGGTGGAGTCGAAGGTCGAGCAGTACTTCTGGTGGATGTGCTCGACTCCGAGCCCGCGCAGCGCCTCCAGTGCGTCCAGCGATTCGCCGACGGCCGTGTCGGCCGGGGCGGTCCTGGACTTGAGCGCGACCACCACCGCGTCCACGTCGGCGAGCGCCGCCCGGTCCGAGGCGTCCGGGACGCCGAGAGTCACCACGGTACGGAGCCCGCGTGCGACCCAGTTGCCGGCCAGGTCGGTGGCACCGGTGAAGTCGTCGGCGATTCCACCCCATGTGACCATGCGTCACCCGTCCTCGTCACGAAGAGTTGTCATGTCCTACGGCTGTGCGCGGTCGCGTGCACGGAGGAGTGGACCTCTCGTACCGCGGTAGACCCAGCCGCTCAAGTCTGTGAGTTTATGTTACTACAGTTGACGCAGATGTTAATCGAAGTTACGTTCCCGCTTCGAGGCCGTCCGTGATGGTCCGCCGCACCGAGTCCGTCGAAAGGCTCCTGATGACTCCGCTTCACCCCGTCACCGCGGGCACCGCGCCGCAGGGCCGCACGGTCACCTTCGCCCTCACCGGCGCGTGCGGCGGTTTCGCCCGTACGCTGCTGGCGACCACCCGCCTCACCGCCGACATCCGCCCCACCGTCCTGTGCGACCGGGACACCGACGGCGTCCACGCACTCGCCGCCGATCTCGGGCACCCGGCCGACGCACTGGTCACCGCGAGCACGCCCGCGCAGGTCGCCGAGGCGACAGCCACCGGCCGCATCGCCGTGGTCGCCGACATCGCACTGCTCTCGGGCGCCGACTTCGACATCCTGGTCGAGGCCACCGGAAGCCCCGCGGCCGGCTACCGAGCCGCCCGCCAGGCGCTGCTGGAGGACCGACACGTCGCCATGGTCAGCAAGGAGGTCGACTCGGTGGCCGGCGTCGGCCTCGCCGCCATCGCCGCCGACCGCGGCCTCGTCTACACCCCCGCCGAGGGCGACCAGCCGGCGAACCTGATCCTCTGGTACGAGCGCCTGGCCGGCCTCGGCCTGGACATCGTCGCGCTCGGCAAGTCCAGCGAGTACGACCTGGTCTACGACCCCGAGCAGGGCACCGTCTCCCAGCTGGACACCACCGTGGCCGCCCCCGAACTCGGCGCCCTGCTGCGCCTCGGCGACGACCCCAGCGCCACCCTCGCCGCCCGGGCCGAGGCGGTTCGCGGCCTCAAGCGCTCCGCGGCGGCCGACCACTGCGAGATGGCCGTGGTCGCCTCCGCCACCGGCTTCACCGCCGACCGCCCCGAACTCCACTACCCCGTCGCCCGCGTCTCCGAGCTCGCCGACGTCTACGCCCACCGCGACCACGGCGGCATCCGCGAACGGGACGGTGTGCTGGACGTCTTCAGCGTGCTGCGCCTGCCCGACGAGGCGAGCTTCGCCGGTGGCGTCTTCGCGGTGGTGCGCACCCACGACGCGCAGACCTGGGAGACCCTCCGAGCCAAGGGCCACCTGGTCAGCCGGGACGGCCGCTACGGCTGCCTCTATCTCCCGTACCACGCCATGGGCGTGGAGACGCCGGCCACACTGCGCCGCGCGGTCGTGGAGGGCGCCGCCGTCTCACCCCGTACGCCGCACCAGTACGCGGTGCTGGCCGGTCGCGCGGACGGCGATCTCGCCCCGGGCACCGAGCTCACCCTCTACGGCCACCACCACGAGGTACGCGGCGTCGCCCCCGTGCTCTGCGACGCCGACGCGGTCCCGGCCGACGCCGCACCCTTCTATCTCGTCGCGGGCAGCACCACCGCCCGCGAGATCGCCGACGGCTCGTTGATCACCCTGGACGATCTGGCCGACGTCGACCCCGAACTGCTCGCCGCCTGGCAGGCCGGTCGGGACACCACCGCCGCCTGAACCACCGACCGCGTGCGGGGCCCTGCCCCCCGGGCCCCGCACGCCCCTCCCCCGTCCGGCAACACCGTGTCAGCGCCCCACCGCCTCACCCACCGCCGAACCAGCGCCCATCGGCAACGGCCACGCCGCCGCCCATGACGCACCACCACTCCGGCCCCACCCGCACCACCGGGCCGGCCCGGTCCCGCACCGCCGAGAGGTAAGCCATGTCCGACATCTACACACTCATCGCGTTCGCGGTGGCGATCGCGGTGCTGGTGCTGCTGATCGCCAGATTCAAGGTCCATCCGGTCGCCACGCTCTTCATCATCGTGGTCACCCTCGGCCTCTGCCTCGGCATCGGCGGCGCCAAGACCATGGAGTTGGTCACCGAGGCGTTCGGCAGCACCCTGGCGAAAGTCGGCCTCCTGGTCATCTTCGGCTGTGTGCTGGGCAAGATGCTGGAGCTGAGCGGCGCCGCGGAACGCATCACGCTCAGCGCCCTCACCCTCTTCCCCAGCAAGCGCGCCCCGTGGGCCGTCGCCCTGGCCTCCATGGTGCTCGGCATCCCGCTGATCGCGGACACCGCCGTCGTGATGCTCATCCCGGTCGTCTCCGCGCTCGCGTACCGCACCAACATCTCGATGATGCGACTCGGCCCGATCCTCTACATCGGCGCCTATGTGATGACCTCGCTCGTGCCGCCCGGCCCCGGCCCGCTCGCCGCCTCGGCGATGCTCGGCGTGGACTTCGGCGAGGCGATGCTCTGGGGCCTGGCCGTGGCCATCCCCAGCATCCTGGTCGCCACCCTCTACCTGCTCACCATCAAGACGCATGTGGACCCCAAGCCCGAGCTGGTCGCCCACCTCACCCGCGGCGGCGGGTCCGGCGGCACCGACGCCGAGCCGGAGGAGAAGAAGAAGCTCCCCGCCCTGTGGATGTCCCTGACGCCCGTACTGCTGCCGATCGTGCTGATCATCATCAGCTCCTACGTCGTCGACATGCTGGAGATCGACAACGTCTTCGGCTCGATCGTCGCCTTCGTCGGCAACCCCACGCTGGCGCTCTTCATCGGCTGCCTGGCCGCGCTGCCCCTGTTCGGCGGGCGCTGGCGCGACAAGGAGACCGTCAACGACCTCTTCGAGGCGGGACTGCGCCTCGCCGCCATGCCGGTCGCCCTGACCGGCGTCGGCGGTGCGCTGGCCGCGATCATCCGCGACACCGAGGTCGCCGAATCGGTCGCCGACGTGATCAGCGACTGGGGGCTCTCCCCGATCATCGTTCCGTTCCTGGTCGCCGCCGCGATCTGCACCATCACCGGCTCCAACATCCTCGGCGTGATGACCGCCGCGGCCATCATGGAGCCGCTCGCCGAAGGACTCGGCGTCTCGATGCTCGCCGTCTACCTCGCCTGCGGCACCGGCGCCCAGATCATGAAGCACGCCAACTCCTCCGGCTTCTGGGTCACCACCACGCTCTCCAACATGACGGTGGGCCAGGGCGTCCGCTCGATCGGCGTGGCCTCGGCCCTCTCCGGGGTCACCGGCGGCGCGATCGTCTATGTGCTGTACGTTCTCGGCTTGATATGACGAAGTCCTGACGCTCGATCGGGCGAACTCGCCGGCCCGCCGCCCTCTTTCGACCCACCCGGCCGACGGAGAGCGCAGCGGGCCGGCCCACACCGTCCGCAACTCCGCACCCCGAGCAGCACCCACCCCGACACCCGCTCGCACCCGTACTCGCACTCGCACTCGCACTGGAGGAAGCATGCCGCCCGAAGACAGCCGCGGCGCCACCCTCATCCCGGACCAGCGCCGCGAGTTGCTCGTCACGCTGCTGCGCGAGCACACCGTGCTGAGCGTCCAGCAGCTCACCGAGCTGCTCGACGTCTCGCACATGACGGTCCGTCGCGACATCGCCGCCCTGGAACGCCAGGGCAGGGCGGTTTCGGTGCCCGGCGGCGTACGCATCGCGGGCCAGCTCCACCACGAGCCGAGCCTCGCCGACAAGAGCACCATGGACACCCCGGCCAAGCTCGCCATCGCCGAGCTGGCGGCGACCTTTCTGCACGACGACACCACCGTCTACCTCGACGCCGGCACCACCTGCCAGGCGCTGATCCCCCACCTGGTCAAGCGCCGCGGCATGACCGTGGTCACCAACGACTTCACCGCCGCGGCCACCTTGATGGCCACACCGGAGGTGGAGGTCATCCACACCGGCGGGCGGGTCGAGCCCGCGAACCGTTCCGCGGTCGGCGGCCTCGCCGCGGCCACCCTCGGCCAACTCGCGCTGGACATCGCCTTCGTCTCCACCAGCTCCTGGGACCTGCGGCACGGCGTCACCACGCCGTCCGCCGCCAAGGTGGAGGTCAAGCGGGCCGCCATGGCCGGCACTGCCCGAACCGTACTGGTCGGCGGCAGCGCCAAGTACGGCTCGTTCGGCATGTACCGGGTGGCCGAGCTGGAGGACTTCGACGCGATCGTCACCGACGCCGGCCTGCCCACCACCGCCCGCGACGCCCTGGCCGCCAAGGACATCGACACCCTCGTCGCCGAACTCCCCACCCCACCCACCAACTCCCCCTGACCCACGCCGACACCACTGGCACCACCGCCCCCGTGCGTACACGACTCGTCCGGACGATCAGGTGGCTGCCTCCCGGCGGGACCGCTGGTGCGCGTACGGGGCGGGGTGACGCAGCGATGCGCGCCCGGTTGCGCGCCGAATCCAGCATCCTGCGCGAGCAGCGTTCCGCCGCCGAGACGTTCCCGCCGAAGATGCGGGCCGCTCGCCCCTGCGCCCATCTCGCAGGCTGACGAGGCGCTGCGCGGCGTCCGAGCCGGTGCCCCGGTCTCCCTCGACGTGTACGCGCTCGCCGCACTCCGCGCCCGCCGTGACGTCCTGGTCGTCGTCGCCGTGCTGATCGCCGTGAACGGGGCAAGCCACCTCGTCGAGGTCGGGCTACTGCCGGTGAACGTGCCGCTCGTCGTCGCCGTCTCGGCTATCGCACCGCTCGTTCTGTGGCGCGTGCACCGACTCAGCGAGCACCTACCGGCGCCCGCCGTATCCGCGGCACCCGAGGCGTACCCGGCGGCCGAGGTGCACCGCGACGACCCGGCGCCCGCGCGGGTCGACGAGGTGCCCGTGCTGCCGGCCCTCGGCCCGTGCGCGAGCTTTCACGAGGTGCCGCTCACCCGCCCGTACCCGGCCGTGTATCCGACCCCTGACCAGGACGAACACGAACGGACCGACGACGACGTACCCGCCCCGGATACGGGCTCGGGTACGTGGGATACGCCGCACCCGCACGACGACCAGGACGAGCTGACGGCCACGGCCCGCGACGACTTCGCGACGCTGCTCGACGGCGGCCGGCCGCCGTCGATTCACACCCTGCGCAATACGTACTCGATCGGCCAGCCGCGCGCGCAGCGCATCCAAGCCGAGTTGGTCGGCTCGTGACCGGCGCCGTGCTCTTCGGTTTTACTGATCGAACGAACGCCAGGCTTCCAAAATCACGAGTGCTACGTGAACGGCGCGTCAGGGTGGTCGTCAGGCAAGAGATACGGCGCCAAGTCCGTAAGGGGCAACCACTCGTCAGATCTAACAGGGTCAAGGGTGGCGAGCTCAGCAAACGGTCGAACGTAGCAGGGCAAAGATCCGTAGCGTACGAGCAGCTCGCGCAGGCCGGCATACACCGAGTCAGACTGGCAGATCCACGTCATGTCGTCATGATGAGAAAGGCGCCCAGCGCCGCGACTTATGCGCCCGCGTTTGGTATCGACCCACGTATCGAATAGATGGAACGTGTCGTGCTCCGGACCACGTTGGTACGAGAATTCCAGTCCCGCTGCATTCACGGTCACAGGAACGAACCCGCGGTTGTCTACTTGCACCGCAACGTAGGTGGCGCCGCCGTCTTCCGAAATGGTCACCCTCCTCAGCGACTTCAGCGCGCCCAACACCATCCCACCACCCGCCATGCGACCAACGCGCAACTCGACGACAACGTCTACCTGAGTCAGTTGAGCCAGGCTCCGCCGAATGTGGTCGAACACCTCGGCGGAATCAGCAGCCGAGAGATGGGTTCCGCTCTGTGCGATCTGCCCCTCTTTCCACTCCTCCAGTTCTTCGACCGTGTACGCAGAGTCGTGTTGGTCGACAGGCGGGTGGTGTGTACCGCACAGCAGCAGGAGATTCTCGAAGCTGTTCACCAACTCCTTGGGGTACGTGCGGTCGTGGCGCGGCCCGTTCTTCTTCTCTGACCTAATGTGCGCGATCTGCACCACTACGGTCAGGTGTCCCCGCTCTCTGTACAGCAGACCGGCGTCGCATTGGGGGTGCGCACATTGAGATGCCCCACCGAACAGCAGCTTGATCGTCCGCTCTGAGTATTTGCTTGCCACCTGACGAGGCTAGCGCCGGGGTCTGACAGCGAGCCGACGGCGAGGCACGCGCGCCACTCCTTCACCTGCTGCTCGGCGTCCGGCTCAACGTCCCTCGGTGCGAACCGCGTCAGCAACTCCCGCGGCACACGCACGAACGTCTCGCTCGGCTTCACGTCCCGAAGCTGCGCAAGATGCTCGGGGTCCGCCTCGATCTCGCCCTGAACGAGGATCTCGCCCGTCTCGACGACCCCGTACAGCGTGGGGCAGTTGCCATGCTCCGACGTCGTACCGATGAACCTGAGCGTCATCTGTCCGCCTCCGTCCTGGATGATGAGAGACCCAGAATGCTGCCTCTCCCGCGCGCGGCCCGGTGAAGAACCACGAGAAGCGCTCGGTGCCGCTCCTCCGCTCGTTCGCTGACGAGCTGCCCGACCTCGTCGACGGCCGGCGCCCCGATGTCCTGGTGTTCATCGCACCCGAGGGCGGCCCGATGCAGTACGCGAACTTCCGATCCCGGGTGTTCGACCCGGCGGTGAAAGAGGCCGGGCTCGACGGCCTCGGCATCACGCCGCGCAAGCTGCGCCACACGGCCGCGTCACTCGCTATCGCCGCCCGGCGCCGACCCGAAGGTCGTGCAGATCATGCTCGGCCACAAGTCGGCGGCGATGACGCTCGACATCTACGGCCACCTGTGGCCGGACCGGCTCGACGAGGTCGCCGACGCGCTCGACGTCGGCCGAGCCGCCGCGCTCGCCAAGCTGAGTGCGTCACTCACCGGGGCAGCGTTATCGAAATGAGGTGTACAAAAAGCGCACTGCCCGCTCGGAAGATTCCGAACGGGCAGTGATCAACTGGCCTGTGACCAGCGGATTTAGCTGGAGCCGCCTAGGGGAGTCGAACCCCTGACCTACGCATTACGAGTGCGTCGCTCTGGCCGACTGAGCTAAGGCGGCGGAGGCGTGGGACCGTCTGGCGGTCGCAGCCGGGGACAAGTCTACACAGTCGCCGGGGGTGCTCGGACCGGGGGCGGGCGGCGCTGAGGTGGGTGTTGGACACCCCGTGTGGGGTGGGGGAATATCTGCTCCCGGGGTTCCGTTGTGCCGTGTGTACGGCGGCTTCCCGCCCCACGGAAGTGCACGCAACGAGCAGAGGAGACGACTGTGGCCGGCACCCTGAAGGATGTGACGGACGGATCGTTCGAGGCGGACGTCCTGAAGAGCGAGAAGCCCGTGCTGGTGGACTTCTGGGCCACCTGGTGCGGTCCGTGCCGCCAGATCGCTCCGGCGCTGGAGAAGATCGCCGAGGAGCAGTCCGACAAGATCGAGGTCGTGAAGGTGGACACCGACAAGAACCCGGTCACCGTGGCGCAGTACGGCGTGATGTCGATGCCGACGCTGGCGATCTTCCACAACGGCGAGATGGTCAACCAGCTGATCGGCGCCCGCCCGAAGGCCGGCATCGAGAAGTTCCTGGGCGAGTACATCGGCCAGTGACGGCCTGCGGGATCGGCCGGCAGGGCCGATCCCGGGCCCGTCGGCCGAGTCCGACAGCGGGCCGGGCCGGTGCGGTCGTCGTATCGGTGCCGTACGGCGGTCCGGCTTGCGGTCGCCCGGCCCGTACGGCGGTTCCGGTCCGAACGTTGGTTTGGCGGCTGCCCGCCGGTTTCCCGAGCGTTGCTCGGAGGACCGGCGGGCAGCCGCCAAACGTGTATTGCGCCCCGCCCGGACGCGCTGTCGGCCGCGAGGCGAGCCGCCCACCCCGCCCCAGCGCGCTGCCGGCAGCAGAGCTGGACGCGGGGAGCTGCGCGGCTACCCGCAGCGCTTGCCGTCCTCCGGCATCGTGCCCTCCAACAGGTAGGCGTTGACCGCCGAGTTGATGCAGTCGCCGCCCCGTACATAAGCGGTGTGGCCGTCGCCCTCATAGGTGAGCAGCCGCCCGGAGGCGAGTTGCTCGGCGAGGCTCTCGGACCAGACGTACGGGGTGGCCGGGTCCCGGGTGGTGCCGACGACGAGGATCGGGTCGGCCCCCTCCGCCTCGATGCGGTTCGGCTCGCCGGTGGGCTTCGTCGGCCAGTCGGCGCAGGCGAGTGCCTCGTAGGCGAAGCCGCGTCCGAAGACGGGCGAGACCTTCTCGAAGCTCGACACCGCCTTCTCCGCCTCCTCGGGGGTGCGGAACGCGGCGGGCTGGTCGAGGCAGTTGACGGCGGCGTTGGCGTACATCATGTTGCTGTACGAGCCGCCGGGTTCGCGCTCGTAGTAGTTGTCCGAGAGCAGGAGGAGGCTCTTGCCGTCGCCCTTCTCGGCTTCCTTCAGCGCATCCCTGAGCGGCCCCCACATGCTCTCGTCGTACATGGCGAGGATGACGCCGGTGGTGGCCAGCGATTCGGTGAGATCACGCTTGGCGTTACCGGTGCTGAGCGGCTTGCGGTCGACCTTCTCGAAGAACTCGCCGAGTTGGCGCCCCGCGTCCTGTGCACTCTTCGTGCCGAGCGGGCAGTCGGAGCGCTTGACGCAGTCCTCGGCGAAGGCGGTGAACGCCGTGTTGAAGCCGGCCGTCTGGTCGCGGTTGAGCTGCTCCGCGTCGAGCGAGGGGTCCAACGCGCCGTCCAGCACCAGCCGTCCGGCCCGGCTCGGGTACAGGCCGGCGTAGGTGGCACCCAAAAGCGTGCCGTAGGAGAACCCGACGTAGTGCAGTTTCCGGTCCCCCAGCACCGCCCGCAGCACATCCAGATCGCGTGCCGACTCGACCGTCGAGACATGGCCGAGGAGCTTGCCGGCCCGCTTGCGGCAGCCGTCGGCGAAGGTCTTCTTCATCCGGACGAGCTCGGCGACCTCCTCCTCGGTGTCCGGGGTGGAGTCGACCCGGGTGTGCCGATCCATCTGCGCGTCCGTCAGGCATTCGATCGGCTCGCTCCGGGAGACGCCGCGGGGGTCCATGCCCACCAGGTCGTACCGCTCCTGCACCTGCGCGGGAAAGCTCGGGCCGGCCGCCAACTGGACGTAGTCCACGGCTGATCCGCCGGGGCCTCCCGGGTTGACCAGCAGGGAGCCGATTCTGTCCGAGTCGCCGACGGCCCTTTTGCGCACGACCGACAGCTC
This sequence comes from Streptomyces sp. XM4193, assembly GCF_023072595.1. Classification (GTDB taxonomy): domain Bacteria; phylum Actinomycetota; class Actinomycetes; order Streptomycetales; family Streptomycetaceae; genus Streptomyces. The sequence continues at coordinate 910,340 of NZ_JALLGK010000001.1, read as the reverse complement.
CAGGTCCTCCTCGGCGCGCGGATTCCCGTAGTCCATCGGCGCTTTGAGCGTGGCGCACTGGAAGTCCTGGCCGCCGCAGTCGTCCCAGTCGAGCTTCTGCTCGTAGTAGCGCTTCAGGTTCGCCGGGACCGCGGCGGGCAGCGGCTCCAGAAGCTTGTCCGTGCCCTGCTGCCGCTCCATCGCGGGCGGCGGCGTACCGGCGTCGTCAGTACCGCCCGAGCTCCCCGACGTACAGCCCGCGAGCAGGACCGCCGCCGCGGCCAGCGCTCCCGAGGTACGGAAAAGCCTGCTGATCTCCATGCTGGCCCCTCGCCACGTGATCGGTCTCCACCCCGCCGGACCTCGGGCGCCGGCGCTCGCGCACGTCGGCGACCGCACTTCATTCCGCGGACCCGGCCGCCGAAAGAGCGTATAACGGTCAGCCGGTGCGCAGGCTCATCGTCATCGACTCCACCGCGAGCAGCGGTGCGACGTTGCGGTCCAGCGCCTCGCGGCACGCCAGGATCGCCTCCATGCGCCGCAGCGTCTCCTCGGGACGACCGCGCGCCGCGAACTCCTCGACCGCCTCCTGCACTTCGGCGCCGGCGCCCAACCCCGTGGAGCTGCCGAGCTGGTGGGCGAGGACATCGCGGTAGAAGGAAGTGAGGTCGGTCAGCGCCAGGTCGAGCGAATCGCGCTGGGTACGAGTGGCGCGCCGCTTCTGCCGGTCCTCCAGCTCCTTCATCGCACCCGCGGTGCCGCGCGGCATCCGCTTGCCCTCCGCGCCTCCCAGCGCGGTGCGGAGCTCTTCGGTCTCCTTGGCGTCGAGCTCCTCCGCGACCTGCTTGGCGTCCTCGGTCGCCGCGTCGATCAGCTCCTGGGCGGCCTTCAGACAGCCCCCGACACCGGACATCCGCTGCGGCAGCCGCAGCACCGCGGCACGCCGCGAACGGGCCCGCTCGTCGGTCGCCAGCCGACGGGCCCGGCCGATGTGGCCCTGCGTCGCCCGCGCGCATCTGTGGGCGAGCTCGGGCTCCACCCCGTCGCGCCGCGTCAGCAGATCGGCGACCGCCTCGACCGGCGGGGTGCGCAGCGACAGGGAACGGCAGCGCGACCGGATCGTCGGCAGCACGTCCTCGGTGGAGGGGGCGCAGAGCAGCCAGACCGTACGCGGCGCGGGCTCCTCGATCGCCTTGAGCAGGACGTTCCCCGCGCCCTCGGTGAGTCGGTCGGCGTCCTCCAGGACGATCACCTGCCAGCGGCCCCCGGACGGCGACATCTGCGCGTGCCGGACCTGCTCGCGGGTCTCCTTGACGCCGATGGTCAGCAGGTCGGTGCGGATCACCTCGACGTCGGCGTGGGTGCCGACCAGGCTCGTGTGGCAGCCATCGCAGAAACCGCAGCCCGGCGCACCGCCCCGGGCCCGCTCCGGATCGACGCACTGCAACGCCGCCGCGAAGGCTCTCGCCGCGGTGGCCCGCCCGGAGCCCGGCGGGCCGGTGAACAGCCAGGCGTGGGTCATCGCCGAACCGCTCGTACGCGGCTCCTCACCCTCGCGCGCAGCGGTGACGTACGCGTCCGCGTCCACCGCGGCGGCCGTCAGCTGGGCCACCACGCGCTCCTGCCCGACCAGGTCGTCCCACACCGCCATGGCCAGCCCCTTCACCGCTGTACGTGCTACCGCCGCCCATTGTGCGCGACCCCACTGACACTTCCCGCCGCGCTCACCGCGGACGCGCCGAACTCCCGTCCGCTGCCAGGGGGTTCACACCCGCCGCTACGGCCGAGTCCGGGCGACGGCCCGAACACCCCGCTCCGGAAAGGACAACGGCGACAGCACCGGCCCCGGTCCCGGCACCGGCAGCTGCTCCGGGCGTACGAAACGCCTCCCCGCGCGTCGAGCGGCAGGGTCGAAGCACCGGGCCGAACCGTCGCCCCTGCGCCGGTCGGGCAGAGCGCCGAAGCGCCCCGCCGGATCAGCGGCGTCCGCGTCGCGAGCCGCCGTTCCCCTCTTCGCCGTACGGGCCGAGCAACTCGTCCGCGAGAGTGGGGAGATCGTCCATCGGCGTCTCCTCGGCCCAGTCGGAGCGGGGACGCTGCTGGCGCGGCCGGCCCTGCTCGTCCACCTGGGGCAGCTCTCTGGTGCGGTCGTCGCTGCTCTCCTCGGCCGGCACCCGGGGCAGCAGCGAGGTCTCGGCCTCGTCGGGGGCGAACTGCGGCAGCACGGTGGTCTCTTCGTTCGCCGACTCCGGCACCGCGGGCTGCGGCGTCTGCACCGTGTCCTCGTCCGAACCGGACGACTGCGCCGCTGAACGCTTCACGTCCGCGCCGTCCGCCATGCCCGCACTCGGCGCCTCACCGGCCGTACGGGCGTCCTCCGCCTCGCGAGCCTCCTCGGCGCGGAGCACCGACTCGGCCTCCCGACGGCCCCGCTCCTCCTCGGCGCGACGGGCCTCGGCCTGCTGCCGGGCCTCCTCGGCCTGACGCTCCTCCTCGGCTCTGCGGACGGCCTTCTCCTGCCGCGCCTGCTCGGCCAGCAGCAGCGACTCCTCGGCCTTGCGCTGCTTCTCCAGGCGACGCGCCTCCGCCTCGGCCCGCAGCCGCTCCTCGCCCTCCTTCTGGCGCCGCAGCCGCTCCTGCTCCGCTTGGCGCGCGGCCTCCTCGGCCTCGCGACGCTTGCGCTCCTCCTCGGCGCGCTGGCGGGCCTCCTCGGCCTTGCGGCGGGCCTCCTCGGCCACCCGCGCCTCTTCAGCCCGGCGCTGAGCCTCGGCCTCCTGGCGCCGCCGCTCCTCCTCCTCGGCACGCAGCTTCGCCAACTGCTCCTGGCGCTCCCGCTCCTGGCGCTCCTCCTCCGCCTTGCGGGCTGCCTCTTCCTCCTCGCGCCTGCGGCGCTCCTCCTCGGCCTTGCGACGGGCCTCCTCCTGCTGCTCCAGCTCCTTCTCGGAGAGCGGCAGCACGAGGTCGAGGCGGTGCCGTACGACGGTGGTGACGGACTCGGCCTCCTGGCCGGCGTCCACCACCAGGTAGCGCACCGGGTCCGCTGCGGCGAGCGTCAGAAAGCCGGACCGAACGCGCTGGTGGAACTCGGCGGACTCCGACTCGAGCCGGTCGGGAGCCTCGGTGAAGCGCTCGCGCGCGGTCTCCGGGGAGATGTCCAGCAGCACGGTCAGATGCGGGACGAGCCCGCTGGTGGCCCAGCGCGACATCCTGGCGATCTCCGTCGCGGAGAGCTCGCGCCCGGCGCCCTGGTAGGCGACCGAGGAGTCGATGTAGCGGTCGGAGATGACGACGGCTCCCCGCTCCAGCGCGGGCCGCACGACCGAGTCGACGTGCTCCGCGCGGTCCGCGGCGTAGAGCAGCGCCTCGGCCCGGCCGGACAGCCCCTCGGAGGAGATGTCCAGCAGGATGGAGCGCAGCCGCTTGCCGATCGCGGTCGCGCCCGGCTCACGGGTGACGACCACCTCGTGGCCCTTCTCCCGCATCCACGTCGCGAGCGCTTCGACCTGCGTCGATTTGCCGGCGCCGTCGCCGCCCTCGACCGCGATGAAGAAGCCCGTGGTCGACGGCGCCTGGGCCGGGTCGTCCCCGCGCAGCGCGTCCAACAGGTCGCGGCGCAGCGGGACTCCGCCTCGGTCGTCGACCCGGCTGAGCACCAGCGCCGCGACCGGCAGCAGCAGCGCTCCGGCCAGCACCAGGGTGAAGCCCGCGCCGTCCTGGTCGAGCACGAAGCTGCCGCTCTCCACCCGGTGCTGCCCGATCAGCGCGGCGAGCACCGGAGCGGCCACGGCCGCGAACGCCACCGAGAGCCGTACGACCGCGGCCAGGTGCTCCGCCATCCGCGGGCGGCGGAACTCCTCGACCTCCAGATCGATCAGGGTGTGCGCGGTGTGCGCGGCGACACCGGCGCTGACGCCGGCGAGGAGCGCGGTGAGCAGCGCGGTGGCGGTGTCGGCGAGGAGGCCGGCGGCGATGAGCGCGCCGGCACCGAAGATGAGAGCGAGCCCCAGCAGACGGCGCCGCGGGAGAGTCGGCAGGATGCGGCCGGCGAAGCGGATGCCGATGGCAGTGCCGCCGGTCAGCGCGAGGGCCAGCAGCGCGAAGGTCACCGGGCCGCCGCCCAGGCCCATGGCGTGCAGCACGGAGACCGCCACGGCGGCGGCGATCGCGGCGGCGACAGCGGCGGCGGTCACCACCAGCAGCGGGACCGCGCCGGTGCGGCCCTTGTCCGGGCCCTCGGCGTTCTTCGGGCGCCGCAGCCCCTCCAACGGGGAGCGCGGACGCGGGGTGCCGGTGGACGGCAGCTGCAGGAACACGAGCACGGAGACCGAGGCCGCGAAGAGACCGGCGGCCACGTAGGAAGCCAGCGCGGCCTGGTGCTGGGTGAACCAGTCGATGCCGGACCCCAGCAGGTTGCTCAGCAGCGTCACCAGCAGCAGCACCGAGGCCGCGGCCGGGACGGCGAGGAAGCTCGTGCGCAGCGAGAGCCGGCGCAGTGCGTCGTTGTGGTCCGGCAGCGGCCGGACCGCGGCACCCTCGGCGGGCGGCGCGGGCAGCAGCGCCGGGGCCGCGCTCTGACCGGCGACGGTCCAGAAGCGCTCGGCGACACCGGTCACGAAGACGGTGATCAGCAGAATCGCGTACGCGTTGTCCGGGGACCAGGTGATCCACAGCGGCGCGACGATGAGCAGCGCGCCTCGCAGACCGTCAGTGACGATCATGGTCCAGCGGCGGTCCAGCGCGTTGCCCGGGGCGACCAGGGAGGACAGCGGACCGAGCAGCACCGCACCGAAGAGCAGCGTGGACAGCAGTCGCGTACCGAAGACGGCCGCGACCACCAGCGCGAGCCCGCTGTACCCGGTGCCGAAGACCGGCTCGCCTCCGCTGAGCACCACGCTCAGCGTCGCCTGCATCGCGAGGAGCGTCAGGACGAACAGCGCCAGCATGTCGGCCACGCCGCTCACACACTGGGCGCTCCACAGGCGCCGCAGCGGGGCGTGGCGGACCAGAGCCCGAATGGCACGTTCGCGGGACTCCGCGGCCAGGGCTTCGGAGGTGGGGTTCACAACCGTTGGCTGCTCTGCACGCGTCATATCGGTCAGCGTATCGGCAAGCACTGACAGCCGAGCAGGCTACTGCCCACCCGAACGCGCTGGGCGCGGCAAGGTGTGCGCTTATGTCCGCCTCGCCCGTTGTGAACCTGCCGACGGGCGGGCGCCCGCGACCGTTCGGACCCCTCCCGGGCCGCGCGAGAGTCGCCGCGAGGCCGGAACAAGAGGCCGCGCGAGAGGCCCGCGCGAGAGCCCCTACAGGTCCCCGCTCCGCGGTCCGCGACCGCTGCGCGGCGGGCCCCGTGGAATCCCGGCGGCCCACCGCGACGTCCGCCCCGCGGCGGACGACTGCTGCGCGTACGGCTACTGCGCGTCCGTCTCCTGCGATCCGACCGATGCGGAGGTCTTCTTCGCCGGCGCCTTCGCGGTGGCCGTCTTCTTCGCAGCGGTCTTCTTGGCCGCGGCCTTCTTCGCCGGCGCCTTCTTGGCGGCGGTCTTCTTGGCCGGAGCCTTCTTGGCGGTCTTCTTCGCCGCCTTCTTGGCCGTCTTCTTCGCCGGGCCCTTGGCGCGCTTCTCGGCGAGCAGCTCGAAGGCCCGCTCGGGCGTGATCGTCTCGACCTCGTCGTCCCGGCGGAGCGTCGCGTTCGTCTCGCCGTCGGTGACGTACGGGCCGAACCGGCCGTCCTTGACCACGACCGGCTGCTCGTTGGTCGGGTCCGGGCCCAGCTCCTTGAGCGGCGGCTTGGCGGCGGCCCGGCCGCGCTGCTTGGGCTTGGAGTAGATCTCCAGCGCCTCTTCGAGGGTGATCCCGAAGATCTGCTCCTCGGTCTCCAGGGACCGGGAGTCCGTGCCCTTCTTCAGGTACGGGCCGTACCGGCCGTTCTGCGCGGTGATGTCCACACCTTCGGCGTCCTGGCCGACGACCCGGGGCAGCGAGAGCAGCTTGAGCGCGTCGGCGAGGGTCACCGTGTCCAGCGACATCGACTTCAACAACGAGGCGGTGCGCGGCTTCACGGCGTTCTTGCCCGTCTTGGGCGTGCCCTCCGGCAGCACCTCGGTGACGTACGGGCCGTACCGGCCGTCCTTCGCGATGATCGGACGACCGGTCTCCTCGTCCGTCCCGAGCTCGAAGTCGCCGCTGGGCTTGGCCAGCAGCTCCTCCGCCAGCTCGACGGTCAGCTCGTCCGGCGGCAGGTCGTCGGGCACATCCGCCCGATGGCCCGTCTCGCCCTCGGGGCCCGGCTTCTCGACGTACGGCCCGTAGCGCCCGACCCGCAGCATGATGCCGCCACCGATGGGGAAGGACGAAACGCCCTTGGCGTCGATGGCGCCGAGGTCGGAGACCAGCTCCTTGAGCCCGCCGAGGTGGTCGCCGTCGCCGTTGCCCGCGGCGGCGGCCGAGCCCTCGGTGCCCTCGCCCTCGCCGAAGTAGAAGCGCCGCAGCCACGGCACCGAGGCGGCGTCGCCCCGCGCGATGCGGTCGAGGTCCTCCTCCATCTGCGCGGTGAAGTCGTAGTCGACGAGACGGCCGAAGTGCTTCTCCAGCAGGCCGACCACCGCGAAGGACAGGAAGGACGGCACCAGGGCGGTGCCCTTCTTGAAGACGTACCGGCGGTCCAGGATGGTGCTGATGATCGAGGCGTACGTCGAGGGGCGGCCGATCTCCCGCTCCTCCAGCTCCTTGACCAGCGTCGCCTCGGTGTAGCGGGCGGGCGGCTTGGTGGAGTGGCCGTCGACGGTCAGCTCCTCGGCGCGCAGTGCGTCGCCCTCGGCGACCTGCGGCAGACGGCGCTCGCGGTCGTCCAGCTCGGCGTTGGGGTCGTCGGCACCCTCGACGTAGGCCTTGAGGAAGCCGTGGAAGGTGATGATCTTGCCGGACGCGCTGAACTCCGCGTCCCTGTCGTCGGCGGAGCGGCCCCCGACCTTCACCGTCACGGACTGGCCGGTCGCGTCCTTCATCTGGGAGGCGACGGTGCGCTTCCAGATCAGCTCGTAGAGCCGGAACTGGTCGCCGCTGAGCCCGGTCTCCGCCGGAGTGCGGAAGCGGTCGCCGGAGGGGCGGATCGCCTCGTGCGCCTCCTGCGCGTTCTTGACCTTGCCGGCGTAGGTGCGCGGGCTGTCGGGCAGGTAGTCGGCGCCGTAGAGCTGGGTGACCTGCGCACGCGCCGCGGTGATGGCGGTGCCGGAGAGCGTCGTGGAGTCCGTACGCATATAGGTGATGAAGCCGTTCTCGTACAGCTTCTGCGCCACCTGCATCGTCACCTTCGCGCCGAAGCCGAGCTTGCGCGACGCCTCCTGCTGGAGGGTGGTGGTGCGGAACGGGGCGTACGGCGAGCGGCGGTAGGGCTTGGACTCGACCGAACGCACCGCGAAGTCGGTGTCGGCGAGAGCAGCGGCGAGCGAGCGGGCGCCCGCCTCGTCGAGGTGGAGGGCCTGGGCGCCGTCGCGGCCGGTCTTCAGCAGACCGTCCGAGCCGAAGTCGCGGCCCTGGGCGATACGGCGGCCGTCCACGGCGCTGAGCCGCGCGGTCAGGCTGCTCGGGTCGGAGGCGTCACCGGCACGGCCGGTGTGGAAGACCCCGGTGAGGTCCCAGTACTCGGCGGTGCGGAACGCCATCCGCTCCCGCTCCCGCTCCACCACCAGCCTGGTCGCCACGGACTGCACACGCCCCGCGGAGAGGCGCGGCATGACCTTCTTCCACAGGACCGGCGAGACCTCGTAGCCGTAGAGGCGGTCGAGGATGCGGCGGGTCTCCTGGGCGTCCACCAGCTTCTGGTCGAGATCGCGGGTGTTGTTCACCGCGGCCCGGATGGCGTCCTTGGTGATCTCGTTGAAGACCATCCGGCGGACCGGGACCTTGGGCTTGAGCACCTCCTGGAGGTGCCAGGCGATGGCCTCGCCCTCGCGGTCCTCATCCGTGGCGAGGAAGAGCTCGTCGGACTCTGCGAGCAGCGACCTGAGCTTCTTGACCTGATCCTTCTTGTCGCTGTTGACGACGTACAGCGGCTCGAAGTCGTGGTCGACGTTCACTCCGAGGCGGGCCCAGGGCTGTCCCTTGTACTTGGCCGGCACCTCCGCAGCGCCGTTCGGCAGGTCGCGAATGTGCCCGACGCTCGCCTCGACGACATAGCCAGGGCCGAGATAGCCCTTGATCGTCTTCGCCTTGGCGGGGGACTCGACGATTACGAGTCTCCGCCCGCCGTTTGCGGTTTCGCTGGTCGGGGACAACTTCTCGCTCTTCTCTCGGCTAGGTGGAGGGCCGCCGGCGCCCGTCTTCCGCCGGGCCCCGGGCGACGCCGTATGTGGATTGCTGGTCCGGGACAAACCCTGACGCCGTCTGACACAGCTGACGCTGCGGAGTGTGACGGTACCTCCCGGTCCGGTGTCAAACGAGAAAAGTCCGCGACGCCAATGGAACGGTAACCCGACAACCGATATTCCTGCCGCTCGGTGACAGCTGGCACTATGTGCGAGTCAGTAGCACGTTTTATCAAGCCTCAGGGGGAGACATGTCCCAGCCGCCACCCAACCCGTACGGCCAGCCCGGGGGGCAGCCGCAGGGTCCGCCGCCCGGCCAGCAGCCCGGCTACGGGTACCCGCAGCAGCAGCCCGGCCCCGCCGGTCCGCAGTACGGCTACCCCGGTGCGGCCCCGCCGCCGCCCCAGATGGGCTTCGACCCGAACGCGCCGCACGGTTACGACCCCTACGGCCGCCCGTACTCCCCCAAGTCCAAGATCGTGGCGGGCGTCCTCCAGCTGTTCATCGGCACGCTGGGCATCGGCCGCTTCTACACCGGCCACATCGGCATGGCCATCGGCATGCTGCTGACCTGCGGCGGTCTCGGAATCTGGGCGCTCATCGACGGCATCATGCTGCTGGTGAAGGACGACGCGACCGACTCCGAGGGTCGCATCCTGCGCAGCTGACGCGGCCGTCGTGGCCCTCGCCAGTCGATTTCGACACCCCGCCGCGGCGCCGTTGGCCGTGCTGGGGACCGGCGTCGTGGGGTTGGTGTACCTCTGGCACACCAACCCCCACGACCCCGGGCAGCTGCTGCCGCGCTGCCCGGTAAACCTGCTCACCGGTGTGCTCTGCCCTGCCTGCGGGGGCACCCGGATGACGTACGACCTGATCCACGGCGACCTGGTCGCCGCCTTCCACGACAACGCCGTGCTGCTCCTGCTCGGCCTGCCCCTCGCCGCGTATCTGCTCGGGAAGTGGCTGCTGGAAGGTCTGCGGGGACGCCGTTATGTGCCGCGTTGGGGAGCGGGGCGCGTCATCGCGATCGTGGGAGTCGCGGCCGGCTGGATGGTCGTCCGCAACGTGCTCGGCTGATCTGCGGCGGGACGGCGGCGGCAGCGCGGGCCGGCGGTCCGCCGACGGACTGCGCCGCGTCTTCGTCCCGCCTGCCGGGTGACCGGGAACCGGCCGCAGCCGGTCGGCAGAAGCACACCGGGCGCCCCGAAGCCGCCGGCTCGGGAACTCGCAGACGTTCGCACCGAGCGCTTCGGCGACCGCGTACGGAGCGCTCAGAGACTGAGCAGCAACCACAGACCCGCGGCGAGGAAGAACGCCCCGAAGGTGACCGTCGACAGCGCGGCGACGACAGGACTCCCCTCCGCCACCACCGGCTCTCCCCGGCGCATCCGCGCGACGGTCCACACCAGCAGCAGTGCTCCGAAGAGCACACAGACGGTGCCCGCGAAGAACGCAGGCCCCGTCTCCAGTCCAGCCCCTGCGGCTCTCTCCATGCGGGCGAGGCTCACAGCCGAGTGCGGCGCGCCCGCCAATTCCGGGTGAACGTCTGCCGCCGACGCGTACAACTCGCCACCGCGCCCGGCCCGTCGAGGGACCGCCCCACCGCGGCCGGCCTTCGCGCGAGGACGGTCTCGTCACGCACTGCCGGTCGTGTACGTACGCGGGACCGTGGACACCCGCGGGCCGCCGTACGCGGTCGGGTCGGCGTGCGCGGGCTCTCGTGCGCGGACCGTCGAGCGCCGTCTTGTCACGGTGACGCGCGACCGCGACCCGCGACCGCCCCGCACACGGCCGGGCGCGCAGGGGTTCCGCGCCGTCCGGTGGTCGTGTGTCGGCCCTGCCCGCCGTGCCGACCAGTGGCGGCGCGAGCGGGCAGCCCGGTGCGTTGGATACGGGTCGACGCACGCGCCGGGGCGTGCACCGCACCGCGCGCGCCGTGCAACTCCCCCTTCACGACGGCGAGTTCAGGCCGACCTGCGCGCGGAGGCGAACAACAGCACCCGGAGAACTCCCGGCCGCAGCCCCGCACGCGGCACGACCGTCGCCGACGCGCTCGTGCCGCCGGCCGGACCCGGGCGCGACCTGCGGCTCCGGAGCCCGGCCGGGTGCGAGATGCGGTCAGCCCTCTGCGGAGGGCAGCAGGAAGCCCTGCTCCACCAGCAGCCGAATCGCGTCGGGCGTACGGTCCCGCAGCGCCACCGCGTCCTCCCCGACGAGTTGGGCGATCGCGTCGAGGATGCGACCTGCGCTCAGCGTTCCGTCGCACACCCCCGCGAAGCCGGCACCCACGGTGTCCACCTTGGTCGCACGCATCATGCCGCGGCTCTGGCGCAGCACCACGTGCTCCGGGTCCTCCGCGCCGGGCGGGCCGACCTGCTCCTGCACCACACCCTCGGCCAGCACGAACCGGGTGTCGAGCAGCGCGGCGTCGTCGTGGCGGCGCAGAAAGTCCTGCCGGGCGAAGTGCTCGCGCACCGTGTCGCCGAGCGGCTGCTCGACCGGGTGCGTCCACTCCTCCAGCGTCAGCGAGGGCTGGTCGCTGTCGGTCCGGCGCAGGCTGATCCAGCCGAATCCGACCGCCTCGGTGCCACTGCGTTCGAACTCCGCGAGCCAGGCGTCGTAGCGCCTCGCGTACTCCTCGGGGCCGAGGAGGTGCACGCCCGCATCGCGCAGCCACAGCTCGGTGTACTGGTTGACGTCCTGGGTCTCGCGCTGCACGATCCAGGCGTCGCAGCCGCGCGGCACCCAGCCGCGCACACGGTCGCGCCAGTCCTCGCCGCCGATGTGTTGCCAGTTGGCGAGCAGTTGGCAGTATCCGCCGGGGGCGAGGCGGGCAGCGCTGTTCTGGACCAGGGTGCGGCACAGCGCGTCGCCGGAGAGCCCGCCGTCGCGGTAGGTCAGGGCCCGGTCCTCGCCGGAGACCGGTCCCGGGGAGATGACGAACGGCGGGTTGGAGACGATCAGGTCGTACGGCTCCTCGTTGTCGACCGGCTCGAAGAGCGAGCCCTCCCGCAGCTCGGGCGCAGGCGCTCCGGACAGAGCGAACGTCAGCTCCGCGAAGCGCAGCGCTCGGGGGTTGAGGTCGGTCGCGGTGACCTCGGTGGCGTGCCGGGCGAGGTGCAGCGCCAGGATCCCGGATCCGGTGCCCAGATCGAGGGCGCGGTCGACCGGTTCGCGCACCACCAGCCCCGCCAGCGTCGTGGAGGCACCGCCGACGCCGAGCACCACGTTCTCGCGGTCCTGTTCGGGCCCGCGGATCCCACTCGCACCGCCCACCGCGCAGCCCAGGTCGGAGACGATCCACCAGTCCTCGCCCTGCGGACCTCCGTAGGGGCGCACGTCGACGGTGGCGCGCACCTCCTCGCCCCGGGGGCTGTGCTCGACGCTCAGCCAGCCGTCGTCCAGCGCATCCCGAAGGGGCAGCACCTCGGCGGCGCGGTCGCGGTCGACCCCGTCCTGAAGCAGGAAGAGGCGAACCAGCGTGGCCAGTGCGCTGTCGCCGCGCGTGGCGCGCAGCGCCGGAGTGGTCTCGCTGCGGGCGAGCGCGGCATAGGCGGGCGCGCCCAGCAGTTCGAGGAGCCCGTCCACGGTGAAGGAGGCGGCCAGGAACGCCTCACGCAGCCGGATGGTCGTATCGCTGGCGATGGGGAGGTGCGTACTCACCCCTCCATTGTGGTGGGTCGGCCCGGTGGATTCGCCGTCTCGGCGTCACCGGGCCGACCGCACGCGCGGTGCGCACCGCTCGGCATGGAGCACGTCCGACACCGAGCACGAGCTCGGGCGGTGGACGTTTGCCGGACGGGAGGGCAGCGCGTCAGGCGGGCGAGGGCTCGGACTTGTCCACGTCGGTCTTGGCGCAGCCCGGCTCCTTGCTCATCGCGGTGCGCAGATCGCCCGACTCGAGCTTGTTGAGCGCCGCGTCGCCGCTCTTGCCCAGGGTCTCCAGCTCCTTGGCCACCTCGCGCAGACCGTCGGCGAACTTCGCCTGGTCCTTGGTGTCGAGCTTGTCGACCTTGACCTTCAGGCCGGCGTAGGAGGCGGAGATGTCGCTGAGCTCCTTGACCGCGTCCTTGCGCAGCTTCGCCCCGTCGTCCACCGGGGGCTCGCCCGCGCCCGAGACCGCACGGCCCAAGGACTTGTAGGCGTCGGAGAGTTGACCGAACGCCTCCGAGTCGGCCTTCTGCACTGCGGCGGAAGAGCTGTCCTTGGCAGCGGCCTCGGAGATGGCCGTGTTGGCGCCCTGGATCTTCTTCACCTGGGGCTGGACCTGGTCACAGACCTTCTTCGCCCAGGCCTGGGCCTTCCCGTCGTCCCCGTCGTCACCGCCACAGCCGGTCAGCGCGAGAGCGAGGGCGGCGCTGCCACACAGCGCCGCGGCGAGCTTGTTGTTCACCGGTTCCATCCCTTCATGGCTACTCGGCCCGGAACATACACGCCCGGCGCCACCCACGAGGCGGCGAAGATACGCGTTCGACGCTTTCCGGACCCAAAGCAGCAATTTGCGGCAGAGCTCTGCGCAGCCGTCCGCGGCACTACCGCCACCCGTCGGCGGGCAGCGGAAGCGGGTGGCACGCGTTCCGCGCACCACCCGCTGAACTGCGCAAACCCCGGACAGTGAGCACCACCGCACCGTTCGGTCGGCGGCCCTCACCCGTCCGTCACGATCAGGGAGCTGCGACCGGATCCCTCGGCTGAGTGGGCTTGCTCACGTTGTCCGAATCATCCTCTTCGCCCATCACCACTCCACGTCGCTTGGAGACGTAGACGGCGCCCACGATGACGATCACCGAGGCCACCGCGATCACCGCTCGAAGCGCGGCGCTCGCGTCGTCGCCGTAGGAGAGGGTCACGATGGCGGGCGCGATGAGCAGCGCCACCAGGTTCATGACCTTGAGCAGGGGGTTGATCGCCGGACCCGCGGTGTCCTTGAACGGGTCGCCCACGGTGTCGCCGATGACCGTCGCGGAGTGGGCCTCGCTGCCCTTGCCGCCGTGGTGGCCGTCCTCGACCATCTTCTTCGCGTTGTCCCACGCACCACCGGAGTTGGCCAGGAAGACGGCCATCAGAATGCCCGCCGCGATCGCACCCGCGAGGAAGCAGGCGAGTGCGCCGATGCCCAGGCTGAAGCCGACCGCGATCGGCGACATCACCGCCAGCAGGCCCGGCGTGGTCAACTCGCGCAGCGCGTCCTTGGTGCAGATGTCGACGACCCGCCCGTACTCCGGCTTCTCCGTGTAGTCCATGATCCCGGGGCGCTCCCGGAACTGGCGCCGCACCTCGTACACGACGGCGCCCGCGGAGCGCGAGACGGCGCTGATCGCCAGGCCGGAGAAGAGGAAGACGACTGCCGCACCGAGGATCAGACCGACCAGGTTGTTGGGCTGGGCGATGTCCAGGCTGAGGTTCATCTCCCCCGCTGCCGCGCCCACATCGCGTGCCGCCGTCTCGAAGGCGTCCCGGTAGGAGCCGAAGAGCGCGGCGGCGGCGAGTACGGCCGTGGCGATGGCGATGCCCTTGGTGATCGCCTTGGTGGTGTTGCCCACGGCGTCGAGGTCGGTGAGCACCTGCGCGCCCGCACCCTCGACGTCGCCGGACATCTCGGCGATGCCCTGGGCGTTGTCGGAGACCGGCCCGAAGGTGTCCATGGCGACGATGACGCCCACCGTCGTCAGCAGTCCCGTGCCCGCGAGGGCGACCGCGAAGAGGGCGAGCATGATCGACGCGCCGCCGAGCAGGAACGCGCCGTACACGCTCAGACCGATCAACAGCGTCGTGTAGACCGCCGATTCCAGACCGAGCGAAACACCTGCGAGCACGACGGTCGCGGGGCCCGTCAGCGAGCTCTTCCCCACGTCCTGGACCGGCTTGCGGGTCGTCTCGGTGAAGTAGCCGGTCAGTTGCTGGATCAGCGCGGCGAGCACGATGCCGATCGCCACCGCGGTCAGCGCGATCAGCCGCGGGTCGCCCTCGTGGCCGGCGATGGCCTCGTTGGTGACGCCGTCCAACTCCGCGAAGGTGGCCGGGAGATAGGTGTACGCCGCCACTGCGACCAGTACGAGCGAGATGGCCGCCGAGATGAAGAAGCCCCGGTTGATCGCGGACATTCCACTGCGGTCCGTGCGACGCGGCGCGACGACGAAGACACCGATCATCGCGGTGATCACACCGATCGCCGGAACGATCAGCGGGAAGGCGAGGCCCGCGTCACCGAAGGCCACGGTGCCCAGGATCAGGCTCGCCACCAGGACGACGGCGTAGGACTCGAAGAGGTCGGCGGCCATACCGGCGCAGTCGCCGACGTTGTCGCCCACGTTGTCGGCGATGGTCGCCGCGTTGCGCGGGTCGTCCTCGGGGATGCCCTGTTCCACCTTGCCGACGAGGTCCGCGCCCACATCGGCGGCCTTGGTGAAGATGCCGCCGCCCACGCGCATGAACATCGCGATGAGCGCCGCGCCGAGACCGAAGCCCTCCAACACCTTCGGCGCGTCCGCCGCGTACACGAGCACCACGCAGGCAGCGCCGAAAAGGCCCAGCCCGACGGTGAACATTCCCACCACACCGCCGGTGCGGAAAGCGATCTTCATCGCCTTGTGCGAAACAGTGGTGAGATCCGCGGCCGGCTGGCCCTCCGCGGGCGTCGCTTCGCGCGCCGCCGCCGCCACTCGGACGTTGCTGCGCACCGCGAGCCACATGCCGATATACCCGGTGGCCGCAGAGAAAGCGGCGCCCACCAGGAAGAACAGTGAACGCCCAATCCGTTGATTCGTATCGTCGGCAGGCAACAGGAAGAGCAGGAAGAAGACCACCACGGCGAAAATGCCGAGTGTGCGCAACTGTCGATACAGGTAGGCATTCGCGCCCTCCTGTACGGCAGCGGCGATCTTCTTCATGCTCTCCGTGCCCTCGTCGGCCGCGAGCACCTGGCGCAAGAGCACCACGGCGACGACGAGCGCGGCCAGCGCGATCGCGGCGATCGCCACCACCAGCCCTCTGTTGCCCGTTGTCAGCACGGCGTCGGCCAACAGGTGATGGTCCTGCAGAGTGGGGAGTTGCCCCGCCATTCGTCCTCCTTGACGTTTGGCACATGGGCGCGCGCAAGCACACGCTCAGGCGTCCTGCTGCTCAGATGTCGAGGGAGTTTTGGGATCTTCCCGGGAACTAAACAGGGCGCCGTCGCGAGGAATTCGCAGCGAGTTGACGAAGATCAGAAAGACGACTCTTTGGGAATTCCCTCACAAGAGAGTGTGTACATAATCCTGACTGCTCGGAAAATGATCTCACTATCGAGCGGCGAGACGCGGGCGCACCGGTTCCCAACAGGAAAAACAAAGACCTCAGCAGCTACAGGAGACCACTCGGCAGCGCGGAACAAGATCCGCGACCGGGGCGCCGGAGGGCCGTGCACCGGACGTCTGAGCGACTGTCGACCGTCTCCCCGGCGGGCCAGGGCGAACGAAGACGACCGGAAAGAGCGTCCCGGAAACGTCACGGGGTTGACCGTTGCCGCCCGCCGCGCGGGAGCCGATCCCGACGGGGACGCCACCCGCGGTGCGGGGGGCCGATCCCGACGGGGACGCTGTCGCCGCGCCCCGCACCGGGCCTCGTCAACGCTCGACCGTCGCGCTTCTCCGGCAACGCCGTCTCGGCGCACCTCCCCGAACGCACTGGGCCGGCAGCGCGAAGGGCGCAGCTCTGCGTCGACTCCGCGGACGCGGTACGGGTCGGCTGATCCGGCGGAAGCGGCAGCCGGGCAGGGGCGGAGGCGGTAGCCGACAGGTGCAGAGGCGGCAGCGACAGCCGGCGGACACTCCACCAGGACCTGCGCGGAGCCGACACGGTCGTACAGACGATCAGACGTGGGTGTGTGCAACTCGTACGCGCAACCGGCTCGTTCGGCCCGCGCAGCGCGTACTGCTCGCCAATCGACGTGCGCCGCCCTGCAGGACCGACCGCGTACCTGACCGGTTCTCTCGCGAACCGGGCTGCGCGACGGGTCGGGCCGACGTCCGTCGCGCCCGCCTTCGGCGGCAGAGCGGCCCGGGTTTCAGGGAAAGAGCGGTGCCGGGGTGGTCGGCCAGGTCATGCGGATGAGGCCGCCGTGGTCGTCGGAGAGCACCTCGACGTCGTCCACGAGGCCGCTGATCACCGCGAGCCCCATGTCGCTCTCGTCCTCGGCGCCGTCGGCCGCACCGCCAACCGCGGTGTCGCCGGCCCCGCCCGCCACGGCGGCGTCGTCACCCACCTCGATGGCGAACTTCTTGTCGTCCTCGATGAGGGCGACGCGCACCGGCGAACTCAGACCGCCGCTCTGGTGCAGACCCACGGCGCGGCTGCACGCCTCACCCACCGCGAGTCGGACCTCGTCCAGCACGGCTTCGTCGACTCCAGCTCGCCGAGCGACGGCCGCCGCCACCAGACGAGCGGTGCGCACGTGCTCGGGAAGCGCACTGAAGCGCAGTTCGACGGTGGCCATGCCATCCCCTTGGAGGTCGTACGGACGTGCTTCCCGGGGGTCCGGCGCAACACAGTGCCCGACCCCCGGGGGGAAGCCTCTGGATGAGGGCGCGTCAGTCGGTGGCCGCGACGGCTTCGTCGACCGAGTTGTGGATCGGGAAGACCTTCGTCAGGCCAGTGATCCGGAAGATCTTCAGGATGCGCTCCTGATTGCAGACCAGCCGCAACGAACCCTCGTGCGCGCGCACTCGCTTGAGACCTCCCACCAGCACGCCCAGACCGGTGGAGTCAAGGAAGTCGACACCTTCCATATCCACAACGAGGTGGAAGCTTCCATCGTTCACCAGCTCCACGAGCTGCTCACGCAGCTTGGGCGCGGTGTACACATCGATCTCGCCACCGACCTCGACGATCGTGCGATCGCCTACGGTACGGGTCGACAGGGACAGGTCCACGGATCCTCCAGCACCTTGCTATCGAGCGGTCGCCCCCTGGGCTATCCCCTCCTCAGAAGGGGATGGGTATCCCCCGCTGCCCGGAAGGAACGGATCGGCAGCCGCAGGGGCATTCAATCACCTACTCACGTGCGTGCACGACGCCTTGAGCCATTGTCCGTCAGGCTGATGACACACTCGGTGTCAATGGCCAGCAAACGTCGCCCGCACGCGAAGGGTGCCCGACCCGCCCCGTCACCGCCCGGGTCGGTCTTCGAGCAGCTCGCCGGCACGGCCGACCGGGACAGCCGGATCACCCATACGGAGCATGTGCCCCCAAGGGTCGGTCGTCATGCCGACTGGCCCGCCCCGATCCGGCCAGAGGTGATCGAAGCCGTCCGCGCGGCGGGCATCGAACGCCCCTGGGAGCACCAGGCGGCCGCGCTGCGGCACGCGCTGGCCGACGAGTCCGTCGTGGTCGCCACCGGCACCGCTTCCGGCAAGTCGCTCACCTACACGCTGCCGGTTCTCAACACCCTGCTCGAAGGCGCGCAGGCGCCGGACGGCCGCGGCACCACCGCCCTCTACCTGGCCCCGACCAAAGCGCTCGCCGCCGACCAGCTGCGAGCACTCAAAGAGCTGGCCCGCCCGCTCGGCACCGGGGCCCGTCCGGCCGTGTACGACGGCGACACCCCCTACGAGGAACGCGAGTGGGTACGGCTGCACGCCAACTACGTGCTCACCAATCCGGACATGCTTCACCGAGGGATGCTGCCGTCGCACCCACGCTGGTCCTCCTTCCTCCGCGGGCTGCGCTACGTCGTCGTAGACGAGTGCCACACCTACCGGGGTGTCTTCGGCTCACACGTCGCCCAGGTCCTGCGACGGCTCCGCCGGGTCGCGGCGAAGTACGGAGCCGATCCGGTCTTCCTGCTGGCCTCGGCCACCTCCGCGGACCCGGCGGTCGCGGCGACCCGACTCACGGGCGTACCCGTGCGCGAGGTCACCGAGGACACCTCCCCGAAGGGCCGACTGACGTTCGCGCTGTGGGAGCCGCCGCTGACGGGCACACAGGGCGAACGGGGCGCGCCCGTACGGCGCACGGCCACCTCCGAGGCCGCAGAGCTGCTGGCCGACCTCGCCGGCCGGGACGTTCGGACGCTGGCGTTCGTCCGGTCGCGGCGGGGCGCAGAGCTGACGGCGGTGATCGCCCAGGAACGACTGGCTGAAAATGATCGCTCTCAGGTCGCGCGAATCGCCGCATACCGGGGCGGCTACCTTCCCGAAGAACGTCGGGCCCTGGAGCGGGCACTGCACTCCGGTGAACTCCTCGGCCTCGCCGCGACGACCGCACTGGAACTGGGTGTGGACATTTCCGGCCTCGACGCGGTGCTCATCGCCGGCTATCCCGGAACCCGGGCCTCCCTCTGGCAGCAGGCCGGGCGGGCCGGCCGCCAGGGCCAGGACGCCCTGGCCGTCCTCATCGCGCGGGACGACCCGCTGGACACCTATCTGGTGCACCATCCCGAGGCACTCTTCTCCCAACCGGTCGAGTCGACCGTGCTCGACCCGGACAACCCCTACGTACTCGCTCCTCACCTGTGTGCGGCGGCTGCCGAAATTCCGCTCTCCGAGGCCGACTTCGGGCTTTTCGGGCCGGCGGCGGCCGAGGTGGTGCCCTCCCTGGAGCGACGCAGACTGCTGCGACGGCGCGGCTCGACCTGGTACTGGACGCGTCGGGAGAGAGCGGTCGACCTCACCGACATCCGTGGGCAGGGCGGCTCGCCCGTCCAGGTCGTCGAGGAAGCGACCGGCCGGCTGCTCGGCACCGTCGACGCCGCGGCGGCGCACAGCACGGTCCACGAGGGCGCCGTGCATCTGCATCAAGGCCGCAGCTACGTCGTACGACAGCTCGACCTGGAGGACCCGGACGGATCCGTCGCGCTGGTGGAGGAATCCACTCCGCCCTGGTCGACCATGGCCAGGGACACCACCGCCATCACGATTCTGGAGACCACCTCCCGCGTGCCCTGGGGCGAGGGAGAACTGTGCTTCGGTTCGGTCGAGGTCACCCACCAGGTCGTCTCCTATCTGCGGCGCAAGCTGGTGACGAACGAGGTGCTGGGCGAGACCAAGCTCGATCTGCCTCCGCGCACCCTGCGCACACGCGCCGTGTGGTGGACGGTCTCGGAGGATCAGCTGGACTCCGCCGGGATCGCCCCCGAAGTGCTTCCCGGAGCACTGCACGCCGCCGAGCACGCCTCGATCGGCATGCTGCCGCTTTTCGCCACCTGCGACCGTTGGGACATCGGTGGCGTCTCCGTCCCCCTGCATCCCGACACGCTCCTGCCCACCGTCTTCGTCTACGACGGGCAGCCGGGCGGCGCCGGCTTCGCGGAACGCGCCCACGCCACCGCACAACGGTGGCTCGGGGCGACTCGCGAGGCCATCGCGGCCTGCGAATGCGAACGCGGGTGCCCCTCCTGTGTGCAGTCCCCGAAGTGCGGCAACGGCAACGAGCCCCTGCACAAGCGCGGCGCGCTGCGCCTGCTCACCGAACTGCTCCGGGCGGCCCCGCCCTCGACCGAATCTCCGGCGCATAAGGACCGTGAGATATCCGGGCCGTGACGTCCACGGCGCCATCGGGCCCGAGCACGCACCGCACCACGGAAGCTCCCTGCGCCTCGGCCACCCGACGTGCCGCACCGCAGGCCGCCTGCGCTCCCTGAGGCGCCCGCGCCGCCGCAGCGAGCGCCGCCAGATCCGCCGCGCCTGCCGCGCGATGGCGTACGACGACCGCCTCGCAGAACGACATCAGCGCCAGGAACACGGTGCACAGGGCCAGCGCCGACCACGCGGCCCACACGGTGGCCGAGCCGCCGTCGTCCCGGGATCTCGCCGAACGACGGACCCGACCGAGTTCCGGCCTTCCTGGGCGCCGCCGCCCCGGTGCGCGGCCGAACGGCCGCTCGGGGATCCGGTCAGCCGTTCGGCCCCGGCCTCCACTCACCCGACGCTCCTGCCCTCTGCACCGGGCGTGCCCACCGCATCGCGGCGGGCATCCGGCGCCTCCTTTCGCGCGGCGCCCTCCCCTGCCCGCTCGGAACCATCGCCGGACGGCGTACGCATCGCCGCACTCGGCGCCAACGACGCCCTCGGCACAGCCGGGGCAGACGGCGGAGCCGTCCCCGACAGCGGCGACGGCACCCGACGCCCGGACTCCGCCGGTCCTGGGCCCTCCACGCCCGGGCCCTCCACAACTGGGCCCTCCACGGCTGAGTCCTCCACCTGCCGTTCCTCCGCGGTGCCGTGCCCCGGGGCTGCAGCCGACCCGGGACGGTCCGCCCCCGGACGGTGTTCCGCCTGGGCGACCGCTTCCGCGCTCAACTCGACGGACAGCGGTCCGGGGCCGACACTTCGCGCTCTCACCCGCACGCGCACCAGGTCGCCGTCCCGCGCCGCCTCCACCTCCGCACCGGCCGGAGCCACCTGTTGGGCGGCAGCCGTCACACCGGGCCACGGTTCGGCTCTGGCCGCGGCCCTGGCGCCGGCACGGGCCGCGTCGACGCACTGAATGTGAGCGGCGCTGGCGAGCAGACCCCACAGCAGCATCGCGATGAGCAGGACCAGAGACGGGACGACCACCGCGGTCTCCGCCGTGGCCTGTCCCGAATCCCGCCACCGCCACCGCCACCGCAGAAGGCACCGCACCCGGCGCACGCACACGTTCGCGTTGACCGCGGCAGCCACGCACTCACACCGCCGAGCTGAACGCACGCTCGATCAGGCCCTGCAACGCCGCCGTGACGGGCGAACTGGTGAGCACCTTGTACAGCACCGCGGCGAAGGCACAGGCGGCGAGCGTCGCCACCGCGTACTCCGCGGTGCTCATTCCGGCGTCAGACGTACGGGACCGACGCACAGCACGCCGGAGCCGACCGCAACGCGGCCAGACATCGGCGACACGCCGCCATCGCACCGTGGGGCACATCAACATGGCTTTGTCTCCTCAGAGTTGAGAGTGGATCCGAGTGGAAGGAACGAAGACGCCCCTCGGGCCCCGTGCTCGTCGGACGATCCGCCCGGCGACCGCCGAGCAGCGCCCGGCGCAAGCACCTGAAGCGCCGGGGAACGAGGTGAGGCCGCGGAACGCGCCGCGCCCGGACGCGGTACGAGGTTCGGGGGCATGCGTCGGGCGAGCGGCCTAGCTGAGACGCTGCCCGAGGCCAATCACCACGGGCACGACCGTCGCCAGCAGAAACGCGGGCAGAAAGCACAGCCCGAGTGGCGCGGTGACGTGCACCGCCGCCTGTCTGGCACGGGCAGCGCCGGCACGGGCCCGGTCGGCTCTCGCCGTCGCAGCCTGCCGTGAGATCTCGTCCACCACGGGCGCTCCGGACTGCTCCGCCTGCTCCAGACAGCGGGCCAACCGACGGCCGCCCTCGACCTCCGCGACGCACCGCCATGCGGCGTCCGGCTCCGCGCCCAGCCGCAGCTCCTGGCACACCCGCACCAGACGCTCGCCCAACGGCCCGCCCAGGCTTGCACCCACCGCCCACGCAGCCTCTCGCGGCCGACTGCCGGCTGCGAGGCACGCGGCCAACAGCTCTGCCGCAAAAGGGAGTTGACGGCCTGCTTCCCGCAGCTCCGCCTTCTCTCCACGTCCGCGACCGGGCCGCTTGCCCACCGCTCGCCACGCCGCCGCTGCCGAGCAGGCGCCCAGCAGCAAGCCGAGAGGTGTCCCGAGCAGACCGTCGAGGAGAACCGCCACCGATATACCTGCCCCTGTACCGGCCGCCGCGGGAGCAAGTCCGCGGGTCCCCGTCAGACGTGCCGTCATCTTCCGGACGCCCGCCGAACCTCCCGCCGGCCCGGCTGCCACCACCGGCGCCACCGGGCCGAAGAGCACTACGGCGCGAGCCCGCCGCCCTCGGGAGCGGCGCCACCGCCGCAACCCCAGCAACGCCACACCGGTGGCCACAACCACCACCGACCAGAGCAACGACGACCGGCCCGGTGACAAGTCCGCGATCGCCTCCAACTGCCCGTGTCGGCAGCCCGGCGGCCAGCCGGCTGGGCCCGCCCGCCCCTCTGCGACGACGCCCGCAACGGAACAACCCGCCACAGGCGCGCCGACCGCCACGACTCCCGCACCGATCAGCACGCTCATCGCGCCTCCTCCCTGTCTCGCGCGCCCGCTGCCCGACGCACGATCGCGCGCGCCCACAGGGCTCCCAGCAGCTCCAGACCCGACGAAGCCGCGAGCAGCACCCAGCCGACCGGCGTGTGCAGCAGCACTCCCAGCGGGTCGGCGCCCA
Source organism: Streptomyces sp. XM4193 (assembly GCF_023072595.1). GTDB lineage: Bacteria > Actinomycetota > Actinomycetes > Streptomycetales > Streptomycetaceae > Streptomyces. The sequence goes on along the minus strand of NZ_JALLGK010000001.1, from coordinate 887,849 downwards.
TCGCCGTACCCATCGACACCCCGAGCAACGGCAGCCCTGCCAGGATCGACACCGTCGCGCGCGGGCCCGCCAGTTGGGCCTGGAGATCCTCGCGCTGGTCACGCTCCAGCCGCAGGGCGTGCGCCACGCGGTCCAGGCCTGCCGCCAGGCCCGAGCCGCCCTCCGCCGCCACCTGCCAGCACGCGGCGACTCCGCCCAGCCCGCCGCCGCCCGGCTCTCCGGCGGCGCTGCGCAGCGCACCGGGCAGATCGCCTCCGAACCGGGCTGCGGCCAGCACCGCCGCGCCCGGCGGGCCGAGTCCCGCGACGCCCACCGCCAACAGCGCCTGCTGCGGCTGGCTGGCCGCTCTCAGCTCGGCCGCCACCTCGACGCACAGCTCCACCACCGCCGCCTCGCGACGGTCCGCCTCGAGCCGCCGAGCTCTGCTCCTCAGCCCGCGCCGCACCGCCACGGCCGCACCGAGGCAACCGAGCAGTGGCAGTGGCGAGCGCTGCCAGTGGGCCAGCGCGCAGCCCACGGCCACCACGACGAGACACAGGACCAGTCCGCCGGGCATGAGCGCGTCGGGCGTCGGCCACGTGGAGTGCGAGGCCTTGGCCGTCGCAAGCCGACTTCCGGACCCCCGACCCGCATGCCGACTTCCGGGCCACCGGTCAGGCTGCGCAACAACAGAGCCCCGGCCGAGCAAGTCCCGCCAGCGGGCCGGCCACCCGCGCGACGCCCACCGCGCCACCGGCCCCCGCCGGGCGTCCTGTCGGAGCCCGCCGACGAAGCCCGGACGCCAGGCCGCAGTGCACAGCTCTGCACCACCGAAGAGGGCGCGCGCCCTCCGCACCTCCGGACTCGCGGCAGCGACCCACCACACGGCGGCCGGCACACCGCACAGCAGCAGCGCGACGGCCGTCCAGCCGCCCCCCAACTCCCCGCTCGCCAGAGCCGCTTCGATCTGCACCGCACTCATGCCGCCCCTCCCCCGCGTGCACAGAGGTCCTTCAGCACGGGCCAGCCCTCTGCCTCGACGAAACCCGCAGGGCCCCAACGCACGGCGGGCACGGTACTCACGAGCCCCTCGGCGCCTCTGCGCAGTACGTGCACCTCCGCGAGGCGGCGGCGCCCCGTGCTGTCCCGGTGCAGATGGAGGACGAGATCGAGGGCGGCGGCGATCTGGCTGTGCAGTGCCGCCCGCCCCACCCCGGCCGCCATTCCCAGGGCCTCGAGACGGGCGGGAACGTCTGCCGCCGCGTTCGCGTGCAGGGTGCCTGCTCCGCCGGAGTGCCCCGTGTTCAGCGCTGCGAGCAGATCGATCACCTCCGCGCCGCGGACCTCTCCGACGACCAGCCGGTCAGGACGCATCCGCAGCGCCTGGCGGACCAGATCGCGCAGGTCGACCCGGCCCGCGCCCTCCTGGTTCGCCGGGCGGGCCTCCAGCCGTACGACGTGGGGGTGCGCGGGCCTCAGCTCCGCGGAGTCCTCGGCCAGCACCAGCCGCTCGGCCGGGGCGGCCAGGCCGAGAAGGCAGCTCAGCAGGGTCGTCTTGCCGCTGCCCGTGCCGCCGGAGACCAGGAAGGAGAGCCGTGCGTCCACCACCGAACGCAGCAGTCGGTCGCCGCCCGCCGGCAGAGTGCCCGCGGCCACCAACTCGGCCGGGCCGAAAGCCCGGTGGCGCACCACCCGCAGCGAAAGACACGGACCGTCCACGGCCACCGGCGGCAGCACCGCGTGCAACCTCGTGCCGTCCGGGAGGCGCGCGTCGACCCACGGCCTGGCGTCGTCCAGCCGCCGACCCGCCGCACTCGCCAACCGCTGCGCCAGTCGGCGAACGGACCTGGCGTCGGCGAACGTGACGCCCGTGCGCTCGAGTCCTCCGCCGCGGTCCACCCACACCCTGTGCGGTCCGGCCACCAGCACGTCCGTCACCTCGGGATCGGCGAGCAGCGGCTCCAGCGGACCGGCACCGACAAGCTCGGACCGCAGCGCGTTCACCACGGCGAGCACACCGCTGTCGCCGAGCAACCGACCCTGGGCGCGCAGCGCGGCGGCCACCTGCGAGGGGGTCGGATCCGCCCCCGACTCCGCGAGCCGGCGGCGGACGACATCCACCAACTCCTCGGACGGCGCGGCCGGTTCGCTCGCCCCTTCGTCCGCCCGAACCGTGGCGGAAGGCGGTCGGAGACCGGCACCGCTCGGGCCCGGGCGCGGCTGGGGAGCCTCCGCCGCGCTCCCGCCCGGGCCCCGGCTGACGGGGCGGACGGGCCGCACACCACGAAGACCGGCGTGCAGGCCCGAAGGGCGCAGCACCGACCCGTACGGACGCGCCCCGTACGCACCCGACGGACACGACCCCGACGACGCCGCCGGATACCCGTCCGACGGGCGCCGGCCCGAGGCGTACGGCGGTGGTCCCCCGCTCACGAGGTCGCGCTCCCCTGCAGCCCGTCCCCGGGCAGGGCCCGCGACCAGAAGGCGCTGCAGAACCGCCCCAACGGACCGCCCGGCGCCGCACCCGGCGGCCTGCCGCGGCCCGCGGCCTCGGACAGATCGCGCTCGTTCGGGACCTCACCGGCAAGCGGCAGGTCCAGCAGCGCCGCCACCTCCTCGGCGCCCAGACCGGCGGCGTACGGGCCCCGCACCACCACCCTCATGTCCTTCAGCAGCAGCGCCCAACGAGCGGCCACCCGGCGGGCCGCCGCAATCGCCCGGAGCTCTGCGGGCACGACCATCAGGCCGAGATCCAGCTGTGTCAGCGCTTCCGCAACCGCCTCGTCGAGCTGGCGCGGCAGGTCGATCACCACCGCTCCGCCGCGCCGGCGGGCGGCCCCGAGCACGGCGCGCATCGCCTCGGGCGGGACCAGCACGCAGTCGCTGCGGTCCCAACTGAGCACCCTCAACTCCGCGACGGCGGGCAGGGATTCCTCCAGCGCCTTGGCCGCCACCCTCCCGCGCGACTCCAGCAGCGCGGGCCAGCGCAAGCCGTCGGCGGACTCTCCGCCGAGCAGGATGTCCAGACCACCGCCGAGCGGATCACCGTCGACGAGCATCGTCCGCTCGCCGTCGCGCGCGGCGCTCATCGCGAGCGCACAGGCGAGGGTCGAGGCGCCCGCTCCGCCGCGACCGCCGACGACCCCCACGGTGAGAGCGGGGCGCCCGACGCCTTCCACCGCGTCCGCGATGCGGCCGGTGAGCCATCGTTCGGCGTCCGGCAGGAAGACCACCTGCTCCGCCCCCAGACGCACACCTCGCTCCCAGATCGAATGGTCGTCGAGGTCCTTGCCGACGAGCAGCACGCCCTCCCTGCGGGCGACCGAGTGCAGTTCGGCGCCGAGCGGACGCGCCCGGTCGTCCCCCAGCAGCACGAGCGGCGCGGACCGCCAGGACCGTGCTCCGGACGGATCCGCAGCCCTGGGCCCGTGCACCACTTCGGCTTCGGCTCCCGCGGCTGCGCACAGTCGCAGGAGGTCGTCGAGGAGATCGGCGTCCTCGGTCACGATCAGGATCGTCTCGGCCATCTGGCCTTCCCCTTCGGGCTCGGTGAGCGCGCCCCACGGCCTTTCACAGAGCCGGGGGGCGCCTTGCGCATTCACCGTGCAGAAGTCCGGGAAAGATTGGGGATCTTGGTCAGATTCTGTGGATAACCCACAGGTTGTGAATAACTCGCTCACACTCTCGGGCTACGCGGCACTGTCGGCCCGCAGCAGCCGATCCACTACCCGGAGTGACGTTCCCCCGAGGCTTCCCGCCCTGCGCCGGCACCCGCGCGACAACGCCCCGGCGGCGACTCAATCGCGGCACAGGGCAAGCAAAGGTGTCCGGACATGCGACGACCCCCGCCGGGGGGGAGAGCGGGGGTCGTCTTCCACGGTCGACTCGGGGGGGGAGGAGCCGAACCGGGTTAGCACGGTCGCGAACGATCCGTGACTTCCATGGTGTACCCGAGAGCCTTCTCGAGCAAACCCACACGCAACAGCTTACGCCGAATGGTGGGCGCCAATCATCGGTATCCTCCACAGCGTGGAAAACCACTCGATGCCCCGCACAGCTGCCTTCTTCGACCTGGACAAGACGGTCATTGCGAAGTCGAGCACGCTCACCTTCAGCAAGTCGTTCTACCAGGGCGGCCTGATCAACCGTCGCGCCGTACTGCGCACCGCCTACGCCCAGTTCGTGTTCCTCGCCGGACGCGCGGACCACGACCAGATGGAACGAATGCGCTCCTATCTGTCCGCGCTGTGCAAGGGGTGGAATGTCGAGCACGTGAAGGAGCTCGTCGCCGAAACCCTGCACGAACTGATCGACCCGCTCATCTACGACGAGGCCGCCTCGCTGATCGAGCAGCACCATCTGGCGGGACGCGACGTCGTCATCGTCTCCACCTCGGGAGCCGAAGTCGTCGAGCCCATCGGCGAACTGATCGGCGCAGACCGGGTGGTGGCGACGCGCATGGTCGTCGAGGACGGCTGCTACACCGGCGAGGTCGAGTACTACGCGTACGGCCCGACCAAGGCGGAGGCCGTCCGGGAGCTCGCCGAGAGCGAAGGGTACGACCTCGAACGCTGCTACGCCTACAGCGATTCGGCCACCGACGTCCCGATGCTGGAGACGGTCGGGCACCCGCACGCGGTGAACCCCGACCGCGCACTGCGCAGGGAGGCCGTCGCCAGGGACTGGCCGGTGCTGACGTTCAGCCGGCCGGTCAGCCTCAAGCAGCGGCTGCCCTCGCTGCCGCCCCGCCCGATCGTCACCGCCGCGGCGGCGGTCGGAGCCGCGGCCGCGACCGCCGGGCTGCTCTGGTACGCCGCCCGCCGACGTGCCGGATCAGCCGCTTAGCGCGACGCCGCGCAACGCCGCAGCCGGCGCGCACAGTGCGCCGGTACGTCCCGCGCGGGGGTTCGCGCGGGACCTCGCGCAGAGCGCGCCCACACGGCGACGCCCGCACAACCGCACGGCCGGCGAGGAGGGACGAACCTCCCACCGTGCCCCCCACGGCCCCTCAACCGCGCAGCCCAGTACGCAGGTTGGTCCGGTCGGACAGGGCGATCGCCGTCCGATCCGGCCGACTACCGCAAGTGGCTTGAAAACGGCGGAAAGTGAACGTTGCCCTCCGGGCTTCCCCTCGCTCCCATACCGGAGTACAAAGGACTTAACGGCCCGCGAGACCTCAACCGATATCCGAGAGGATGACGGAAATAGGAGTTCAAGGCCCCACGGACCGACGCATGAATATCGGGAACCCACGCGACGCCGACCCGTCGAATACGGGCCCACCGTCCAGGTAACGGGCAAAGTCCCGACCTGATCGGATCTGATTCGAGCACGCACTGGTACCCCGATGGACATGTCAGCGGCGGCACTGCGAGAGCAGTGCCGCCGCAATTTCGTACCACCGGCGGACTCGTCACATCGCCATCCGGCGCACCCCAACCGGCGCACCTCGACCGGAAGGCGAGAAACCAGAACCCCGCGCACCGGAACTCACCCCGCGTTCGCCGCCCACCGCGACGACGAAAGAGATCCGCCTGTGCGCAGTGGCACATGCCTCGGGGAAATTCCCGACGCTGCGACGTGCGGAGCGGGGTCCGCCCTCAGGCAGCGCCGCGCTGCATCGCCTCGCATACGGCGGTCGATTCGCGTGCGCCCAGACGTACCGATCGGCCGCAGTGCACGATCCAGGCGCCGACACCTTCCGGCGTGCCGGACAGATAGCCCTCGAAAGCGCCCAGATAGCCGCCGTCTTCGGACTGCGCCTCCTGGTGGCCGACCTCCGCCGGGCAGATCGACTTGGGGTCGAGGCCGCTGCCGACCAGGACGACACGTTCCGCCGCACGCGCGACGAGGGAGTTGTGCGAGACGAAGGGGCGGAGCGCCAGCAGTTCACCGTGCACCACCGCGGCGGTCACCAGCGCGGGTGCCGAGGAACCGGCGACGATCAGTTCGGCGAGCGACTCCAGACGCGCGGACACCTCGTCGGCCGACGGCAGTTCGAACGGGAGCGTCGGCTCGTCGACCGGCTCGCCGGCCAGCCGCGGACGGCCGATCGCGTCCGCCCCGCTGCTCGGCACCTCCGGCCGCTGCACTCCTCCGGCCGCCACAAGATGCAGCCGGGCGAGCACCCGGAGCGGCGACTGCCGCCAGATCGGCAGGAGTTGACCCGCCTCGGCGGTGACGCGCAGTGCGGCGCCCACGGTCCGCGCCTGCCCGTCGACGCCGAAATCGCTGCGCCGCCGCACCTCCTCCAGCGCCCAGTCGGCACCGGCCAGCGCCGCGCTGGCACGCGCTCCGCGCAGTACGGCCTCGGCGGTCACCTCGGTGCTGCGCCGCCGCATGACGCGGTGCTTGTAGAGCAGGTCGACGGCGCGGCGCACCGAGTCGACGGCCTCATCCACGCCGGGTAGGCCGCCGAGCGGCGCCAAGGGGTCCGCACCGGCGGACGGCTGCGAACCGGGTGCCTGGGGACTGTTGCTCATGGGTCACGACCCTACGCACACCGCGGTGCCGCTACGCCCCTCGATCGAGTGGTCTTGCCCACTCGGCTGCCCGATCCACCACCGGTGCCGCCCTACCCTGACGAACATGAAGATCGCTTTCGTAGGCAAGGGCGGCAGCGGCAAGACCACCCTGTCGTCCCTGTTCATCCGTCATCTCGCCGCTCGCCGGCTGCCGGTGGTCGCCGTCGACGCGGACATCAACCAGCACCTGGGCGCGGCCCTGGGCATGACGGACGAAGAGGCGGCCGGGATCCCGGCCATGGGCGCGCACCTCCCCCTGATCAAGGACTACCTCCGGGGCTCGAACACACGCATCGCCTCCGCCGACTCCATGATCAAGACGACTCCCCCCGGCGCCGGCTCCCGGCTGCTGAGCATCACCGGCCAGAACCCGGTCTACGACGCCTGCGCCCACCGGCTCACGCTGGAAGGAGGGGACGTCAGACTCCTGGCCACCGGGCCGTTCACCGAGGACGATCTCGGCGTCGCCTGCTACCACTCCAAGGTCGGAGCGGTGGAACTGTGCCTGAACCATCTGGTGGACGGGCGCTCGGAGTTCATGGTCGTCGACATGACCGCCGGCTCCGACTCCTTCGCCTCCGGCATGTTCACCCGCTTCGACACGACCTTCCTGGTGGCCGAACCCACCCGCAAGGGCGTGGCCGTCTACCGCCAGTACCGCGAGTACGCCCGGGACTTCGGCGTACGGCTCCAGGTCGTCGGCAACAAGGTCCAGAACCAGGACGATCTCGACTTCCTGAGCGCAGAGGTGGGCGACGACCTGCTCGCCGCCTTCGGCCACTCGGACTGGGTGCGCGGCCGGGAGAAGGGCCGAGCCCTGCCCTGGGCGGAGCTGGAGGAGTCCAACAGGCACGCGCTGCGCACCCTCCACGACGCCGCCGACGACTCGTACGCCCACCGCGACTGGCGGCGCTACACCGACCAGATGGTGCACTTCCACCTCAAGAACGCAACGGGCTGGGGCAACGCCCGCACCGGCACCGATCTGACCCATCAGATCGACCCGGACTTCCTGCTCGGCGAGGACCTCGTCGCGCCGCAGCCCGCCTGACCCCACCCCGCGCACAGCCGACCTCCGCACGCACCGGACACGACCCCGCCTCCGGCCACGACCCCCGCGGCGGAGAACCGCGGCGGAAGACCGCGGCGGAAGACCGCGGCGGAGCGGAAGGCGAGAGGCGGCCACCGAGGCACGGTGGCCGCCTCTCCTCCGACACGGGCGGTTACTTCGCCGACGGCCCCGCCGCGAGGAAGCGCTGCCAGTCGCCCTTGGGGCGTTCACCGACGCCGAGGCCGCGGAGCTTGTCGAGCACCTCCTTGTCCTGGAGGTCCAGCCAGTCCACGAGCTGACGGAACGACACACAGCGGACGTCGTCCTTCACGCACACGGTCTTGATCACGTCCTCGACGGCCTTCATGTAGATGCCGTTGTTCCACCCGTTGAAGTGGTTTCCGATGATCAGCGGTGCGCGATTGCCCTGGTGGGCGCGGTCGAATCCCTGGAGCAGACCGTCGCGCATCTGCTTCTCCCACTGCGGGTGCTTGGCCGGATCCCCGCTGCCGGGGCCGGACTGGTTGACCATGAAGTTGTAGTCCATGGAGAGCGTCTCGAAGGCGCGTCCGGGCATCGGGACCATCTGCAGCGGGATGTCCCACATGCCTCCCTTCTTGCTCGGCCACACCTGGCTGCCGTTGCCGCTGGAGTCGTAGCGGAAGCCCAGCTCCTTGCCGGCCTTCACCACGTTGTCGCGGCCCTCCAGGCAGGGCGTGCGTCCGCCCACCAGCTCCTGCTCGTAGTCGAAGGGCAGCGCCTCGGTGCCCTTCCAACCCGTGGTGCTCTTCCAGTTCTTGACGAACCATTTGGCCTGCCGGATCTCGCTCTTCCAGTCCTCCACGCTCCAGCTGTCCACGCCGTTCGGACCGCAGAAGTGGCCGTTGAAGTGGGTGCCGATCTCGCTGCCGTCCTGCCAGGCGCCGCGGACCTGCTCCAGCGTCGCCCTGACGTTCTCGTCCTTGAGGTAGCCGATGTCGGAGGCGCCCGGCTTGCGGCCGGGCGGGCTGTAGCGACTCGCCTCCCCCTCGGGCAGCAGATAGATGCCGGAGAGGAAGTACGTCATCTGCGCGTCGTACTTCTTGCCGATCTTGCGGAAGTGCGAGAAGAGCTTCTTGCTGTCCTCGCCCGCGCCGTCCCAGGAGAAGACCACGAACTGCGGCGGCTTCTCGCCCGGCACGAGCTTCTTCGGCCGAGGCTGGTTGGGCTGGATACCGGTGAAGGAGGTCGAGCCGTCACCGATGAGCCGAGGCCGCAGCGGCTTGTCCACCTGCCCCTGCTTCTCCCCCCGCTCTCCGTTCCCGTCCCGGTCGGACTGGCCGTCCGAACCGTCGGAACCGGTTCCGCACCCGGTCGCGAGCACGGCGGTCGCGACGAGCGCGGCTGCGCCCGTGAGGTACGTCCGTGGCCTGGCCATACGTTTCCACCTCGCCTTTCGGCGCGGGCGGACAGGTGCGGCGCCGGCCGGGGAACAGTGGGCGTCAGCTGCCGCACCCCGTTGACCAGCACTGACAGGCCGTCCCACGCGCACATTGACAGCGAATCAGCTGATTCGAGCTCAACGTGGCATGGATCCGATAAGCACATTGATATGACAAGCGGACAACAGCTCATCGTTCACTCATAAGGCGGAAGAGCGACACAGAGCACCTGGATCACCGCAGGGCTTCCTTTACCTGTCATTACGATTCATTTACCTCCCCTTGGGAGTAGTTGAATTTCCACAGACCGTGATGAGCTACGCGACGGAAACGAGATCGATGTCCGCCTGCGCACCCGTTCCCGCCCTCGGCGCCCTCCGTGCCGCCCGGCAGGGCCACACCCCCACCGCCTCCCCCACAGACAGCGCCTCCAACGCGTCCACCGACGACAGGACCGCCGGCACCGCCCCGCAGACCCCCTGGAGGGACCGCCTGCGGGGCGGCTTCGGCGGACGCGGCACAGGAGGCGGCTCGGCCGATCTCTCCGCGTCCGTCTCGGTCTTCCTGATCGCACTCCCGCTCTCGCTGGGCATCGCGCTGGCGACCGGGGCGCCGCTCCAGGCCGGGCTGGTCGCCGCCGCCGTCGGCGGGATCGTCGCGGGCCGGTTCGGCGGAGCGCCGCTCCAGGTCAGCGGACCTGCGGCCGGTCTGACCGTGGTCACCGCCGAACTCATCCAGCAGTACGGCTGGCGCACGACCTGCGCGATCACCGTTCTCGCCGGGCTCGCCCAACTCGTCCTGGCATACGTGCGAGTGGCCCGCTCGGCTCTCGCGGTCAGCCCTGCCATCGTGCACGGGATGCTCGGCGGCATCGGCGTGTCCATCGCGCTGGCCCAACTGCACATCGTGCTCGGCGGCAGTCCGGAGAGCTCCGCCGTCGCCAATGTGAAGGCGCTGCCGGAGCAGCTGGCGAACCCTCACCCCGCGGCGCTCAGCGCCAGCGCGCTGACGATCGCCGTACTGCTGGTGTGGCCGCGGCTGCGCGGACGCACCGGACAGCTGGTGCGCACGGTCCCCGGCCCGCTCGCCGCGGTCGTACTGGCCACCGGGCTGGTCGTGGTGGCGGGACTCAGCCTGCCGCGGGTCGACCTGCCGTCCTGGCGCAGCCACGCGCTGCCCGAGATGCCGGAAGGGCCGGTGCTCGGCCTGATCGCCGCGGTGTTGACGATCACCCTGGTGGCGAGCGTGGAGTCGCTGCTCTCCGCGGTGGCCGTGGACAAACTGGCCGCCGGCCGCACCAACGAGCGCGGCGGACCCCGCATCCCGCGCGCCGACCTGGACCGGGAGCTGCGCGGACAGGGCGCGGCGAACGTCGTCTCCGGCGCCCTCGGCGGGCTGCCCGTGACGGGAGTCGCGGTGCGCAGCGCGGCCAACGTGCAGGCGGGTGCGGTCAGTCGGCGCTCGACGATCCTGCACGGCTGCTGGGTGGTGCTCGCCGCCGCCCTGCTGGTGCCCGTCCTCCAGCTGATCCCGCTGGCGGCCCTCGCCGCGCTGGTCATGGTGGTCGGTGTGCAGATGGTCAACCTGACGCACATCCGGACCGTCAACCGGCACCGCGAGGTGTGGGTCTACGTCGCGACCGCGACGGGCGTCGTCCTCCTCGGTGTACTCGAAGGAGTGATCATCGGAATCCTGGTGGCCGTCGGCGTGAACCTGCACCGGCTGACACACACCCGGATCATCCACGAGAGCCCGCAGTCCGACGCCGGCGAGCACCGGGTGCTGGTGCGCGGCCAGTTGACGTTCCTGGCGGTGCCCAGGCTGAGCAGGACGCTCGGGCGGCTTCCCGACGGCGGCCGGGTGGTGATCGAGCTGGACGGCTCCTTCATGGACCACGCGGCGTACGAGGCCCTCCAGGACTGGCAGAACGCGTACACCACCCACGGCGGCGACGTCAGCATCACCGGCCGGTCGGGGGCGCGGATCGCCGAGCCCAGCACGGCCCACCACTGCACGCCCTGGACGCCCTGGCGCAACCACCACTGCACCCAGCCGAGCGAGAAGCAGAGCCCGCGCACCGAGCGGCGCGGTCAACTGCTCGGCGGCGTACGGAACTTCCAGCGCGCCACCGCACCACTCGTACGAGCGGAGCTCGCCCGTCTGGCGCGCGACGGCCAGCAGCCCTCGCACCTCTTCCTGACCTGTGCCGATTCCAGGCTGGTGACCAGCATGATCACCTCGAGCGGACCCGGCGACCTGTTCACGGTCCGCAACGTCGGCAATCTGGTGCCGCCGCCCGGCCGGGAGACCGGCGACGATTCGGTGGGCGCGGCGATCGAGTACGCCGTGAACGTGCTGAAGGTGGGTTCGATCACCGTGTGCGGGCACTCGGGCTGCGGCGCGATGCACGCGCTGCACGCCGCGGGAAGCGGCCGTCCGGACCGCGGCAGCTCGCTCTCCCGCTGGCTGCACCACGGCAGGCCGAGCCTGCTGCGGGCCCGCGAGTCCGCCGCCGGGCCGCGACTGGCCGAACGCGAGCCGGCGGACGAGATCGAAGCGCTCTGTCTGACCAACGTGGTGCAGCAGCTCGAACATCTGCGGGCCCACAGCTGTGTCAACGAGCGTCTGGCCGAGGGCTCGCTGGAGCTGCACGGGATGTACTTCCACGTCGGCGAGGCGCAGGCGTACGTGCTGGACCACCGGGAGCTGGCCGACGCCCACGCTCCCGTCTTCACACCGGTCCACCCGGAAGCCGACACCGCCGTCCCCACCGCCGGACACCGGACGACCGACTGAGCCGGCGGGCGTCAACCGGCTGACAGACGCCGAACGGCCGGCCGGACACCGGTCGGCCCACCGAGAGCGGCGGCCCGCAGAAGTCCCGGGCCGCCGCTCTCTCGCGGCGCACGCGGGCACACACGCCGGGCCGTGCGCGATGCGGCACGGGGTCGCTCGTCGGCGCCGCGACCGATGTGCTTCCGCGGCGGCGCGACACGGGCGTACGTTCGCGGTACCGGGTCCCGCCGAGAGCAGCGCCCACCGGAGCGGCGCCCCGGGCCGTACGCAGCCGCGCTCCGGATCCGACGCCGGTGGCGGCCCGTGAGGGGCGGACCCGCCGACCGCGCGCCGAACGGTTCCACGACCGTCCGGCAACCGTCCGGCGCGGCAGCACGCCACTCACCGATAGAGGTCTACACCACTTGCCCGTGAACCCTTGTCAGGGCCCGGCGGGAGCTGGTCAGCTATGACCTGGGACACAGCGCACACCCCGGGCGAGAGCCATGGGACGAGGGAGATGTCGTGAGCAACGAAAGCCTGGCCAATCTGCTCCGCGAAGAGCGGAGGTTCGAGCCGCCGGCCGAGCTCGCCGCCAACGCCAACGTCACAGCCGAGGCGTACGAGCAGGCACGCGCCGACCGGCTCGGTTTCTGGGCCGAGCAGGCACGCAGGCTCAGCTGGTCGACGGAGCCGACCGAGACCCTTGACTGGAGCAACCCGCCCTTCGCCAAGTGGTTCCAGGACGGCAGGCTCAACGTCGCCTACAACTGCGTCGACCGGCACGTCGAGGCGGGCAACGGCGACCGGGTGGCGATCCACTTCGAGGGCGAGCCCGGCGACAGCCGCACGCTGACCTACGCCGAGCTGCAGCGCGAGGTCTCCAAGGCGGCCAACGCGCTGCTGGAGCTCGGCGTCGGGACCGGCGACCGGGTCGCCGTCTACATGCCGATGATCCCGGAGACGGTCGTCGCGATGCTGGCCTGCGCCCGGATCGGCGCCCCGCACTCGGTGGTCTTCGGCGGGTTCTCGGCGGACGCGCTCGCCACCCGTATCAACGACGCCGACGCGCGCGTCGTGATCACCGCGGACGGCGGCTACCGCAAGGGTTCGGCCAGCGCGCTCAAGCCCGCCGTGGACGAGGCGCTGACCCGCCCCGGCACCGAGAACGTGCGCAATGTGCTGGTCGTACGGCGCACCGGCCAGGACGTCGAGTGGACCGAGGGCCGCGACGTGTGGTGGCACGACGTCGTCGAGCGCCAGTCCGAGGAGCACACGCCGGAGGCGTTCGACGCCGAGCACCCGCTGTTCATCCTCTACACCTCGGGCACCACGGGTAAGCCGAAGGGCATCCTGCACACCTCGGGCGGCTACCTCACCCAGGTCGCCTACACCCACCACGCCGTCTTCGACCTCAAGCCCGAGACGGACGTCTTCTGGTGCAGCGCCGACGTCGGCTGGGTGACCGGCCACTCGTACATCGTCTACGGGCCGCTCGCCAACGGCGCCACCGAAGTCCTCTACGAGGGCACCCCGGACTCGCCGCACAAGGGCCGCTGGTGGGAGATCATCCAGAAGTACGGCGTCACCATCTTCTACACCGCGCCCACCGCGATCCGCGCCTGCATGAAGTGGGGCGACAACATCCCCGCCGAGTTCGACCTCTCCTCGCTGCGGCTGCTGGGCTCGGTAGGCGAGCCGATCAACCCCGAGGCATGGGTCTGGTACCGCCAGCACATCGGTGCCGGCAGCACGCCGGTGGTGGACACCTGGTGGCAGACCGAGACCGGCGGCATCATGATCAGCCCGCTGCCCGGGGTGACGGCCACCAAGCCGGGGTCCGCACAGGTGCCGCTCCCGGGCATCGCCGCGACGGTGCTGGACGACGAGGCACGGGAGGTGCCGGACGGGTCGGGCGGCTATCTGGTCCTGACCGAGCCGTGGCCGTCGATGCTGCGCACCATCTGGGGCGACGACCAGCGGTTCCTGGACACCTACTGGTCGCGCTTCGAGGGCCGGTACTTCGCCGGCGACGGCGCCAAGAAGGACGACGACGGCGACATCTGGCTGCTCGGCCGGGTCGACGACGTGATGCTGGTCTCCGGCCACAACATCTCCACCACCGAGGTGGAGTCGGCGCTGGTCTCCCACCCCTCGGTCGCCGAGGCGGCCGTGGTCGGCGCCACCGACCCGCAGACCACCCAGGCGATCTGCGCCTTCGTCATCCTCCGCGGCAGCGCGGCGGAGAAGGAACAGGACGAGCTGGTCACGGAGTTGCGCAACCACGTGGCCAAGCAACTCGGCCCGATCGCCAAGCCGTCGCGCATCCTGCCGGTCGCCGAGCTGCCGAAGACGCGCTCCGGGAAGATCATGCGGCGACTGCTGCGGGACATCGCGGAGAACCGCGAACTGGGCGATGTCACCACGCTGACGGACTCCTCCGTGATGGAGCTGATCCAGAAGCAGCTGCCGGCGTCCGGCGGCGGGGACGACTGACGGTTCCCCAACGGCGCACGGTCACCGGCGGGCGCCGAGCGCGCCGAGCGCGCAGTCGCGCGGTACGGCGCCGGCGGTGAAGGACGGGCGGGTGGGGCACGGATCTCCGTGCCCCACCCGCCCGTCCCGCGTCCCGGGGACCGCGTCCCGGCCACCTCCCCGCTTCGGGCCCCACGGCAGCCGGACGCGGACGGCAGTCCTGCACGCAAGGCAGCCCGGCAGGCAGGGGCACGCACGGCAGCCCGGCAGGTACGACAGCCGGACACGTACGGCAGTCGGGCGCGGGCGGCGCGCACGGCGGCGGGCGGCGCGCCACACGAGCGGCGCAGATGCACCAAGATCCCCCGAAAGCAGACGCCACTGCCACCACGGCGTGCCGAACCACCCACCAGCGACGACGATACGAAGGGTGCTGCGGCATGATGTGACGCCGAAGTAAGTACCACGGGCGCGCCTATGACAGGGAGTGAGTGATGAGCACAGCCGCCAACGGCAAGCCGAGCCTGGGGGATCTCGTCTCCCGAGCGTCCGAGGAGATGTCGAACCTCTTCCGGGCAGAGGTGGCGCTGGCCAAGTCGGAGGTGAAGAGCTCGGCGATCCGCGCCGGGGTGGGCATCGCCTTCTTCGCCGTCGCGGGCGTACTGGCGCTCTTCTCGCTGCCGGTCTTCAGCTTCGCCCTCGCCTACTGGCTGTACGCGTGGTGGAGCATTCCGCTGGCCATCGCGTTCCTCATCACCGGTGGCCTGATGCTGCTGTTCGCCGTCATCTGCGGCTGGCTCGCGGCCCGGCTGATGAAGAAGCTGGAGCCGCCGAAGAAGGCCATCGCCTCGGCCAAGGACTCCGCCGCCGTTCTGTCCAACGCCAAGCCGCACCCGCGTCGCAGCACCGAGCCGGAGGCGGTCCGACTGGTGAAGAATCAGTGACAGACTTTCCCGTATGACCTCCGCCGTACCGCCTGCCGTTCAACTCGACGGCCCCTGGACCCATCGTGATGTCGCCGCCAACGGAGCGCGCTTCCACATCGCGGAGATGGGCGAGGGGCCGTTGGTGCTCCTGCTGCACGGCTTTCCGCAGTTCTGGTGGACCTGGCGGCACCAGCTGCCGGCGCTCGCGGAGGCGGGCTACCGGGCGGTGGCGATGGATCTGCGCGGCGTGGGCGGCAGCGACCGCACCCCGCGCGGCTACGACCCGGCAAACCTGGCGCTGGACGTCACCGGCGTGATCCGCTCGCTCGGCGAACCGGACGCGGCGCTCGTCGGCCACGGCCTCGGCGGCTATCTGGCGTGGACGGCCGCGGTGATGCGGCCCAAGCTGATCCGGCGCCTTGCGGTGGAGTCCATGCCGCATCCCCGCCGGTGGCGTGCGGCGATGTTGCGCGATCCGCGCCAGACGGCGGCGAGCTCGCACATCTGGGGCTTCCAGCGCCCGTGGGTGCCCGAGCGGCAACTGACCGCGGACGACGGCGCGTTGGTCGGACGGCTCGTGGGCGACTGGACGGGGCCGAGCCCGGACACGTACACACCCGAGGATCTGGACGTCTACCGGCGGGCGATGTGCATTCCCTCGGCGGCCCACTGCTCGGTGGAGCCCTACCGCTGGCTGATGCGCTCGCTCGCGCGGCCGGACGGCGTGCAGTTCTACCGGCGGATGAAGCGGCCGGTACGGGTGCCGACTCTCCATCTGCACGGTTCACTCGATCCGGTGCTCCGCACCCGCAGCTCCGCGGGCTCCGGTGCGTACGTCGAAGCGCCGTACCGCTGGCGGCTGTTCGACGGGCTGGGGCACTTCCCGCACGAGGAGGACCCGGCCGGCTTCACCACGGAACTCGTCGACTGGTTCCGGGACCCCGAGCCGGACCGCTGACGCTCCCCACGCCCCCCGCGCACCCGGCCGCCGCGGCGGTTCCGGAGCAGGCGTCCGGCTGCGGTTCCGGAGCAGATGTCCGGCTGCGGTTCCGGACCAGGTGTCCGGCGGTTCGGGGTACGTGTCCGGCGGCGGTGGTCGGTGCCCGGCGGAGCCGTGGCGCACATGCCGGCGCAAGCCGTACGGCCCTTGGGAGCACTGGCCGGCGGCCCGGTTCGCACACGTGCCCGGAGCATAGGCCGATCGAGTTCGGGTCGGGCGGTTACCGATCGCCGGAGCGGGGCAGAGTCCCCGGTATGGGCTGGACTCACGATCACCGTGACGTGTCTCGTAGCACCCGGGAGAACAACCGGGAAACCAGCGTCAGAAAGCGTGGCGCAGGGCCAAGGGCCGTCTCACATTCTCCTCGCACCGCGTACGACGCCCGTATGGGCATCCCGCGGATTCTGCGGCGCCGTGCTCGCTGGGTGGGCGCAAGACTGCGCCATCCCCGCGGCTGAAGCGCCGCGTCACTTCAACCACCGGGCGCTGTCGTCCTGTTGATCGGTCATCAGTTGTGTCCGGTCACAGGGCGCAGGCCTGGCTTTCGACCCGTTCGTCCGCGGTGCGCCCGCGGGCCGCCGTCTCGCGCACCTCGTCGTTGGTGAGCGCATATCCGGTGTGCGCGTCCTCCAGGGACTTGGCGAAGATGACCCCGTACACCTGTCCCTGCGGGGTGAGCAGCGGGCCGCCCGAGTTGCCCTGCCGCACCGGGCCGCGCAGCGAGTAGACGTCCCGGCGCACGGTGCCGCGGTGGTAGATGTCCGGGCCCTTGGCCTGCACCCGGCCGCGGACGCGTGCCGAGCGGGCGTCGAAGCCGCCGTTCTCGGGGAAGCCGGCGATGATGGCGTCATCGGCGGTGGCCGCCGCGCCCTCGGTGAACTCCAGTGCGGGAGCCCGCAGTTCGGGCACGTCGAGGACGGCGACATCACGCTTCCAGTCGTAGAGAACGACCTTCGCCTCGTACTTCCGGCCCTCGCCGCCGACCTGCACCGTCGGCTCCGGCACTCCGCCGACCACGTGTGCGTTGGTCATCACCCGCTGTCTGCCGAAGACGAAGCCGGTGCCCTCCAGCGATTTGCTGCAACTGGGCGCCGTACCGGTCACCTTGACGATGGAACGCTTCGCGCGCGCCACAACCTCGCTGCCCGCAAGGGCCGGGTCCGGCGCGGGCACCGCGGTGATCGGCTCGCTGGTGAAGGGCGAGAAGACCTGCGGGAAGCCGTTCTGTGCGAGCACGGTCGAGAAGCCGGCGAACCAGGTGTCGGCCCGGGTCGGCATCAGCCGCGAAACTCCTTGCAGGACGGAGGAGTTGCGTACTTCCTGACCGACCGTGGACAGCGAGGTGGTGGCCAGCGCGGAGCCGAGCAGCCAGGCAACGAGCAGCATCGCCAGTACGTTGACGAGGGCGCCACCGGTCGCGTCCACCGCCTTGGCCGGCCGCCAGGTCACCCGCACCCGGAGCCTGCCGCCGATCTGAGTGGTGAGTGCCTGGCCGATCGAGGCGAAGACGACCACCACGACGACGGCCAGCACCGCGCCCACCGTGCCCGGCGAGGCGTCTCCGCCGAACTCGCTCCACAGCGGCGGCAACAGCACGATCGCCAGCAGTCCGCCGGCGAGAAAACCCACGACCGAGAGGATGCCGACGATGAAGCCCTGGCGGTAGCCGACGACCGCGAACCACACGGCGGCGAGCAGCAGCAGAATGTCCAGAACGTTCACCGCGCAAGCCTTGCCTATTCCTCGCCCCGGGGCCACCGGTCGGGGCTCCGGTGCTCCCTACGGGTCACCGCGTACGAAGGTCGCGCGCCTGATACGCCGTCAACTCGCACACCGGAGACACCACTCGTACGGGAGTGCCCATCCGGACTGCCCGGGAGTGACGGCCCGAAGCCCGCTCAGGAGTGCCAGTCCAGCGGGATGCTCCGCTCGCGGTCCCAGGGCCGCTCCCAGCCGCCGTGATGGAGGATCCGGTCGATCACGCCCGCGGTGAACCCCCACACCAGCGCGCCGTGCACCTGGAAGCAGGCGCCCCGGTAGCCGCTGGGGTGGACGGCGATGCCCCGGTTGGCCGGGTCGGCCAGCTCCGCCAGCGGCACCGTGAACACCCGGGCAGTCTCGCCCTCGTCGACGGCCGCCACCGGGCTCGGCTCCCGCCACCAGCCCAGCACCGGCGTCACCACGAAGTCGCTGACCGGGATGTAGAGCTTCGGCAGGACCGAGAAGATCTGCACTCCCGAGGGATCGAGCCCGGTCTCCTCCTCCGCCTCGCGCAGCGCGGCGCGCAGCGGCCCCGCGCCCTGCGGATCGCCGTCCTCCGGATCGAGGGCGCCACCGGGAAACGACGGCTGCCCGGCGTGCGCCCGCAGGCTCGACGCACGCTCCATCAGCAGCAGATACGGCTCCGGCTCGGCACCGGCGGAGCCGCCGGCAGAACCGCTGTCGCCGGACGAAACGGCGGACGGGCCGGACGCGGACGGGCCGGAGGGCTGTACGGCGGTGGCGGCGTCGCCGAAGAGCACCAGCACGGCGGACTGGCGCCCGCCCCCGGGCGGCGGCAGGAACCGGCTCAGCTGCTCGGGGCGCAGCCCGGCGGCGGCCTCCGCAAGACCACCCAGCCACACGGGCAGGCCCTCGTCGCTCACCTGCGGCGCCTCTCCCACCTCGCCCTCACCGGGCCGGTCCACAGACCCGTCCCCCGGCGCCCGGCCTCCCGACAGCCGGTCCGCCGACGACCCCTCGGGGCGCGCCCGGCCCGGGCGCGACTGGTCCGCGGGACGTCCCGCGGACGACACCTGAGCGGCTGAACGGTCCGCGGCTGAACCGCCGGCGGGCGAACGGCCCTCCGGGGAGCGGCTCGCGGGCGACGGCACCGAATCGGCGGAACGCGGCCGCGGCGTGCGGCCGTGCGACCGCGGGGCGCTCATCGGCGGCTCCGCCCGACGGCGGGGACAGGACGCGGGGTGCGGCGGCGACGCGAGGCGGTCGGCGCCGAGGGAACGGCCCGCTCCGCGCAGGACCTCACCGGTCCCCCAGCGCGGGCGCGGGACGGCCGGGATAGTCCGGCGGGGGCTTGAGCCGCTGGCCGGGCTGCCCGCCCATCTCGTACTTGAGCAGCTTGCGGGCCTTCTCCTCGTCCGTCTCCCCCTCGCCGTAGGAGGGGCAGAGGTGCGCGATGGGGCAGGCACCGCAGGCAGGCTTGCGCGAGTGGCAGATGCGGCGCCCGTGGAAGATGGTGCGGTGCGAGAACATCGTCCAGTCCCGTTTGGGGATGATCTCGCCGATCTCGGCCTCGACCTTCTCCGGGTCGGTCTGCTCCGTCAGCTTCCAGCGGCGCACCAGACGCCCGAAGTGCGTGTCCACCGTGATGCCCGGGTGCCCGAACGCGTTCCCCAGGACGACGAAGGCCGTCTTGCGACCCACTCCGGGCAGGCTGGTGAGGTCCTCCAGGCGGCCGGGAACCTCGCCGCCGAAGTTGTCGCGGAGGGCGGCGGAGAGGCCGATGAGGGACTTGGTCTTGTTGCGGAAGAAGCCGGTGGGCCTGATCAGCTCCTCCAACCGCTCCGGCGGCGCCGCGGCCATCTCCTCCGGCGTGGGGTAGTGCGCGAAGAGCGCCGGGGTCGTCTGGTTGACCCGCAGATCGGTCGTCTGGGCGGAGAGGACCGTCGCCACCAGCAGCTGGAAGGGGTTGTCGAAGTCGAGCTCGGGGTGGGCGTAGTAGTAGACCTCCGCCAGCTCGCGGTCGATGCGACGGGCCCGCCGCACCATCGCCAGCCGCGACTCGGGCTTCGCCCCGGACGATCTGCGCGCCGCGCCCGGTTTCGGGGCCTTCGCGGACTCCCTGCGCGCACCGTCGTGCTCACGTTCGCCCACAGCGGAATTCCGTGATGGTGGCACCCAGTCGGCTCCTCTTCTCGGGCTCGCACCGGCCTGCACCGGCGATTTCGACCACTCGGCCAGCCTAAGGGCGGCCACCGACATTCGCCCCGATCCACATGGATTCACCGGCCAATCAGCCCCCTGCCGTACGCCTGTGGCCACCCGTAGGTCAAACTTGTGACTGATCGCACTGTTTCGACGTCCGGCATCATGGGGCGGTACGTTCCGTATCCCCCAAGGGCCGGTCGACAAGGAGAGAACTCGTGGACGACGTTCTGCGGCGCGCCCCCCTCTTCGCGGCGCTCGATGAAGAGCAGGCGGCTGAGCTGCGTGCCTCCATGTCCGAGATGACGCTGGCTCGCAGCGAAGCCCTGTTCCACGAGGGAGACCCCGGCGACCGCCTGTACGTGGTCACCGAGGGCAAGGTGAAGCTGCATCGCACCTCCCCCGACGGCCGCGAGAACATGCTCGCGGTGCTGGGACCGGGCGAGCTGATCGGCGAGCTGTCCCTCTTCGACCCCGGACCGCGCACCGCCACGGCGAGCGCGTTGACCGAGGTCAAGCTGCTGGGTCTGGGGCACGGCGACCTCCAGCCCTGGCTCAACGTGCGGCCCGAGGTCGCGATGGCGCTGCTGCGTGCGATCGCGCGCAGGCTGCGCCGCACCAACGACTCGATGTCCGACCTGGTCTTCTCCGATGTGCCGGGCCGCGTGGCGAAGGCGCTGCTGGACCTCTCGCGCCGCTTCGGCGTGCAGTCGGAGGAAGGCATCCACGTGGTGCACGACCTGACCCAGGAGGAGTTGGCGCAGCTCGTCGGCGCCTCCCGCGAGACGGTCAACAAGGCGCTCGCCGACTTCGCCGGGCGCGGCTGGCTCCGGCTGGAGGCACGCGCCGTGATCCTCCTGGACGTGGAGCGGCTCGCCAAGCGCAGCCGCTGAGCGCCGGACCGGACGACAACCGCCGACACGGGCGGGGCACGGGCTCGACCCCGCCCCGCCCGTTTCGCGTGCCCGGACCTGTACGCGCCGTCGCGCCCCGCGCGCCCGTGCGCGCCGTACGCCCGGCCCACGCCGCAGCCCGCCGTACGGCCCCCGATCGCGCCCGTGCGCAGGGACCGGGTGGGTGGCGGTCTAGATCAGGCCGTGTTCGGTGAGGTAGTCGAGTTGGGCGCGCACCGAGAGTTCGGCGGCCGGCCACAGGGCGGGGTCCACGTCGGCGTAGACGTGGGCGACGACCTCGGGCGCGGTGCGGTGGCCCGACTCCACCGCCGTCTCCACCTGCGCCAGCCGGTTGGCGCGGTGCACCAGGTAGTAGTCAATGACGCCGAGTGCGTCGTCCAGCACCGGTCCGTGACCCGGCAGCACCGTCGTCAGCCCTTCTCCCACGACGAGTTCGCGCAGCGCCCGCAGCGAGTCCAGGTAGTCGCCGAGCCGCCCGTCGGGGTGGGCGACGATGCTGGTCCCGCGCCCGAGCACGGTGTCGCCGCTGAACAGCACGCCGTCGGCGGGCAGGACGAAGGAGACGGAGTCCTGGGTGTGTCCGGGGGTGGGGACGACGTCCAGCGCGAGCCCGCCGACGGTGACCACGTCGCCGGCGGACAGACCCCCCGCCTCGCCGATCCGGTGTGCCGGATCGTGGGCGCGGACCGGTGCGCCGGTGAGCTCGGCGAAGCGGGCCAGCCCGTCGGAGTGGTCGCCGTGGCCGTGCGAGAGCAGCGTGAGGCAGATGCTCAGGCCCAGCGACTCGGCGGTGGCGACGACGTTGCGCAGATGCTCCTCGTCGTGCGGGCCGGGGTCGATGACGACCGCTTCCGTGGAACCCGGCTCGCTGACGATCCAGGTGTTGGTGCCGTCCAGGGTCATGTGGCCGGGATTGGGCGCGAGGACGCAGACCGCCCGCTCGGTGATGCGACCGGCGGTGACGGCCTCGCGCGGGCGGCCAGGAAGTGCGGCGTTCGTCATACGGCGTCGATCCTCTTCTCGAATTCCTCGTGTCCCGGCCAGCTCAGCACGATCTCCCCGCCCTCCAGGCGCGCCCGGGCGAGCACCGGCGTGAGGTCGCGACCGGCGGCGGCGGCCGTGGCGTCGGCGGCGGTGGCGAGCCGGGCGGCGGCCAGCTCGCGCAGGGTGCTGACGGTCGGCGGCATCATCAGCAGCTCGCCGCGGTCGTAGCCGGCGACGGCGTCGGCGGGGCTGGTCCACAGGGTGCGGTCGGCCTCCGTCGAGGCGTTGCGGGTGCGTTGACCGGCCGGCAGTGCCGCGGTGAAGAACCAGGTGTCGTACCGGCGTTCCTCGAACTCGGGGGTGATCCAGCGCGCCCAGGCGCCCAGCAGGTCGCTGCGCAGCACCAGTCGGCGCGCGGCCAGGAAGTCGGCGAAGGAGAGCTCGCGGCTGACCAGCGCGCCGCGGTCGGCCTCCCAGTCGTCGCCGGTGACGTCCTCGACGACGGTGTGCGGATCGCGTCCCGCGAGCAGTACGCCGGACTCCTCGAAGGTCTCCCGGACCGCCGCGCAGACGGTCGCCTGCGCCCGAGCCGCGTCGACGCCCAGGCGCTCCGCCCACTGCGCGCGGGAGGGGCCCGCCCAGCGGACCTCCGCCTCGTCGCGGGCGTCGACCGCGCCGCCGGGGTAGGCGTACGCACCGGCGGCGAAGGCCATCGTGGTGCGGCGGCGCAGCAGGTAGACGTCGGGGCCGGCAGCGGGGGCCGGGCTCGCGGGGCCGGGCGGGGACGGGTCGCGCAGGAGCATCACGGTGGCCGCCCGACGCGGGGTGACGGGAGTGAGCTCGCCCCTGCTGAGCGCCCTGATCCGGTCGGGCCACTCGGGCGGGTACCACTGGCCGTTCTTCGACATGGCCGGATCGTACGGCGCGGTGGGCGGATGTTCGAGGGGCGCATTTCCGCGGCCGGACCGCTACAGTGAAACTGTACCGTCCAGACGGTGCAGTAACGATCGAACACGGAGGTCCCCATGTCCGTCGAAACAGCGGCCCCGGCGCCGCTGTCACCCCGCCGCCGCCGGTGGGCGCTGGTCGCCCTGGTCCTGCCGGTGCTGCTGATCAGCGTCGACATGACGATCCTGGGCTTCGCGGTGCCCACCCTGAGCACCGAACTGGAGCCCACCGGCAGCCAGTTGCTGTGGATGGTGGACGTCTACTCCTTCCTGCTCGCCGGCCTGCTGGTGCTGATGGGCACTCTCGGCGACCGGATAGGCCGGAGGAAGCTGCTGCTGCTCGGCGCCTTCGCCTTCGGCGGCGCCTCGGTGCTGGCGGCGTACGCGACCAGCGCCGAGATGCTCATCGCGGCGCGGGCGCTGCTCGGCGTGGGCGGCGCGACGCTGATGCCCTCGACGCTCTCGCTGATCCGCAACGTCTTCGCCGACCGGCGCGAGCGCCGTACCGCCATCGCCGTCTGGGCCGCGGCGTTCGCCGCCGGCGCGGGCCTCGGGCCGGTGCTGGGCGGGGTGCTGCTGGAGCACTTCTGGTGGGGCTCGATCTTCCTGATCAACGTGCCGATCATGCTGTTGCTGCTGGTGCTCGGCCCGGTGCTGCTGCCGGAGTCGCGCGACCCGGACCCGGGCCGCTTCGACCCGCTCAGCGCGGTGCTCGCGCTGGCCGGGATGCTCTCGTTCGTCTACGGCGTGAAGAAGATCGGCGAGACGGGAGCGACGGGCGCCGCCGGGCTCTGGCTGCTCGCGGGGCTCGGCGTGGGTGCGCTGTTCGTACGGCGCCAGCGCAGGTCGGCGGCGCCGATGATCGACGTCGGCCTCTTCGCGCACCGCCGGTTCAGCGTCTCGGTCGCCACCAATCTGCTGGCCGTCTTCGCCCTGGTCGGGCTGATGTTCTTCTTCCCGCAGTACCTCCAGATGGTGCACGGGATCCGGCCGGTCGAGGCGGGGTTGTGGCTGTTGCCGGCGGCGGTCGCGGCGGTCGCGGGAGCGCTCGCGGCGGCCCGGCTCGCCCGCCGGGCGCCGCTTTCCCACCTCATCGGCGGCGGTCTGCTGCTGGCGGCGCTGGGCTACGGCGTGGTGCTCGGCTTCACCACCGGGAGCGCGCTGTGGCTGGTGGTGCTGAGCGCCGGTCTGGTCGGCGCGGGCGTCGGCCTCGCCGAGACCCTGACCAACGACGCGATCATCGCCGCCGCGCCGCCCGAGCAGGCCGGAGCGGCGTCGGCGATCTCCGAGACCGCGTACGAGCTCGGCGGCGCGCTGGGCGTCGCCGTACTCGGCAGCGTGGCCTCCTCGGTGTACCGGGAGGAGCTGTCCGCGGCGCTGCCCGCCGGACTGCCGGAGCAGGCCGCGGAGGCGGCCGGCGAGACCCTGGGCGGCGCGCTCGCGGTGGCCGAGCGGCTGCCGCCTCAGCCGGCGGAGGAGGTGCTGTCGGCGGCGCGGGAGGCGTTCGTCGGCGGGATGCACGTCGCGGCGGTGATCGCGCTGGTACTGGCGCTCTGCGCGGCGGTGCAGGCGGCCGTGCTGCTGCGGGGCATGCGCCCGGACGACCGGGAGGCCGCCCCGGGCGACTCACCCGCGGCGGTCGACGGCGACGCGGCGGCCGTGCGGGACGAGGGCGCCGTACGGAACGGGGACGACGACGGCGGGGCGGGTGACGGCGGTGGGCCGGTCGGGGACGGCGGGCCGGTCGGGGCGACGGCGGTCAACCGGCGGACGGGCGGAGCCTGTTGAGCAGTTCGGGCAGCGCGCCCAGCAGCGGCGACTCGTCGACGTCCAGCACCGCGTGGAGGTAGAGGCCGTCGCCGAGGACGGTGAGCAGCCGGGCGGTCGACTCGTCGCCGGTCTCCTCGGCGAGGAGCGTCCGCCAGGCCTGGGTGGTGCGGGCGAGAGTGGCCCGGGCCGAGGGCTCGTGCACGGCAAGCTGGATCACCGCCATCAGGGTGCGGTGGGGCGGGTCCTCCTCCGTCACGTCGGTGAAGGAGGTCCGCAAGTAGTAGGTGACGGCGTCGGGTTCGCAGCTGCGCGCCCGTCGGATGTCCTCCGCGTTGCGCTCCTCCAGCCGGTGCAGCAGGGCGTCGCGCAGGGCGTCCTTGGAGGGGAAGTGGTAGAGCAGGCCGCCCTTGGACACCCCGGCCTGCCGGGCCACCGCCTCCAGGGTGACGGCGGCGGGCCCCGTGGCCCTCAGCTGCTCCTCGTAGGCGTCCAGTACGAGTTCGCGGGATGAAGGGCGAGGCATGACAGCAGACCCTACCGGCAGGTTCGGGACGGAGCGGGCGGGTGCGGTACGGGCGCCGGGTAGCCGGGCGGGGGCAGCCGCGCGACAGTGGAGGTGTGCGCGGAGAGGTCGCGCGCGGGAGGCAGCGGGAGGCAACATGTCCAAACGCCACCAGGAGCACAGCCGGTTCGCGGAGCAGCAGCGGCAGAAGAACCTCGCCGTCGAGCAGCGGGCGGAGCACCAGGCCCGCGACATGCACTCGATGGCCGCCAAGGGGCGGGGCAAGACGGCGAAGGCGACCGCCAGACGGCAGGGCCGGGACTGAGCAGTCGCCCCGCCCGCGCTCCGGCAGCAGCACGCGGACGGGCACGGCCCGGGCGACGCACCCGCGCCCCGTGAAGCGGGCACGCGGGCACGTCGTGACTGCGGCGCACGCCCCGCTCCCGGGCGAGCACCCCAACCGGCGGGCGGCTGCGGCCGGTTCGCCCTCCCGGCTCCGCGGGGCGCCCGCGGCGCGACGGGCCCCGGGGGCGGAGCGCTGCCGTGTTGCGCACACGGCCGCGGCGCGGGACGGTCGGGGGTGAGGGGGAGCCACGGCGTACGCAAGCGGGGGCCGAGGGAGGAGCACCACCATGCCCATCGCCACCGTGAACCCGTCCACGGGCGAGACAGTGCGCACGTTCGACGCCTTCGACGCCGACCGGATCGAGCAGTGCCTGGCCACTGCCGCGGATGCCTACCGCAGCCACCGGCTGACCGAGTTCACCACCCGCAGCCGGCTGCTGCACAGCGCCGCCGATCTGCTGGAGTCCGAGGTCGAGGACGTCGCCCGCACGATGACCACCGAGATGGGCAAGCCGATCAACGCGGCCCGCGCGGAGGCGAAGAAGTGCGTCAAAGCGATGCGCTGGTACGCCGACCACGCCGCGGAGGCACTGGCCGACGAGCACCCCGCGGCGGCGGACGTCAAGGACTCGGGCGCGGCACGGGCGATCGTGCGCTACCGGCCGATCGGTCCGATCCTCGCGGTGATGCCGTGGAACTTCCCGCTGTGGCAGGTGGTGCGCTTCGCGGCCCCCGCTCTGATGGCGGGCAACGTCGGCCTGCTCAAGCACGCGTCCAACGTGCCGCAGACCGCGCTCTACCTCGACGACCTATTCCGTCGCGCGGGCTTTCCGCAGGGCTGCTTCCAGACGCTGCTGATCGGCTCGGGCGCGGTGGAGTCCGTGCTGCGGGACCGGCGGGTGGCCGCCGCGACGCTCACCGGGAGCGAGCCCGCGGGCCGCTCGGTCGCCTCGGTCGCGGGTGACGAGATCAAGAAGACGGTCCTCGAACTCGGCGGCAGCGACCCGTACATCGTCATGCCGTCCGCCGACATCGCCCGTGCGGCGGAGGTCGCCGTGACGGCACGCACCCAGAACAACGGGCAGTCCTGCATCGCCGCCAAGCGCTTCCTGGTGCACGGCGAGGTGTACGACGAGTTCGCCGAGCGGTTCACCGCCGGTATGGCGGCGCTGGTGGTGGGCGACCCGCAGCAGGAGGAGACCCAGGTCGGCCCGCTGGTCAGCGAGCAGGGGCGGGCGGATCTGGAGGAGCTGGTCGAGGACGCGGTGCGGCTGGGCGCGCGCACGCTGTGCGGCGGCAAGCGGCCGGAGGGCCTGGAGCGGGGCTGGTACTACGAGCCGACGGTGCTCGCCGACATCACCGACCGGATGCGGATCGACCAGGAGGAGACCTTCGGCCCGGTGGCCACGCTGTACCGGGTCGGCGATCTGGAGGAGGCCATCGACATCGCCAACTCCACGCCCTTCGGGCTGAGTTCCAACGCCTGGACCCGCGACGAGGTGGAGGTCGAGCGTTTCGAGCGCGATCTGGAGGCGGGCGGCGTCTTCATCAACGGCATGACCGCCTCCCACCCGGGCCTGCCGTTCGGCGGCGCCAAGCGCTCGGGGTACGGGCGCGAGCTCGCCGGGCACGGCATCCGCGAGTTCTGCAATCCCACGACGGTCTGGCACGGCGTCTGAGGCTCCCCCGGCCTCCGCGGCGCGCGAGGCCGTACCCCCGCACGGTGGCGCACCCCGCGGTGACGCACCCCGCACGGTGGCGCACACCGCAGCCGCGGTCGAGGACTCACTCCCGACCGCGGCTGCGGTGTGCAGCTTCCTGAAAGCAGTGGGGAGAACAGAGGTTCGGCGTCTGTAGGGTTCGTGATATCGGCGGTTTGTGATCGAGTTTTCGCCTTGGTACGGGCCATACGCGGGGGGCAGGATGCACGAGCGCGAGTTCCGAGCATTTGTTTCGATTGCGGAAGCCGGGCGAATGGATGTCGCGGCGCGGCAACTGGGTTACTCCCAGCCGGCGATCACCTACCAGATCAAATGCCTCGAACGCTCGCTCGGCTACAAGCTTTTCGCCAGACATCCCAGTGGTGCGCGGTTGACCGGCGACGGCCAAATGATTCTGCCGTCGGTGCGCGCCGTACTGATGCTGATCGACAACATTCGCGACCCCCACGGCACCCGTTCCGAACAGGAGACGGAAGCCAAGGGGGAAGCCGATCTGCCGATAGTGCGGCAGGACACCGCCTAGGCCGCCGGCCAGACCGCCGACCGGGACCGCCGCGCGCTCACCCGCCTCGCCCCCGGTCGCCCTCGACTCCCGTCCGCCGCGTGCGGCCGGGTCACCGCAGACGGACGCCACACACCTGGAGACAAGAGATGAGCACCAACCCGTTCGAGGACAACGACGCCCAGTACTACGTACTCGTCAACGAGGAGGGCCAGCACTCGCTGTGGCCCGTCTTCGCCGAGGTGCCCGCCGGCTGGACCGTCGCCCACGGCGAGGACAGCAAGCAGGCCTGCCTGGACTACGTCGACGAGAACTGGACCGACATGCGCCCGCTGAGCCTCGTGCGGCAGATGGAGAACTCCCAGTAGGACCGCACAGGTTCAGCAGGGACGTACGTCGGAGAGGACGATCATGCAGACGGATTCCACCGCGGCGGTGCAACGGCCGCTTCCCCGACCGAACGCCGACCGGGTGCTGGTCTGCCTCAGCTACTGCGGCGGCGGCACCGCACCCTTCCGGCAGTGGGCGGAAGTCCTGCCGCCGGACGTGGAGTTGGCGCTGATCTGCTACCCGGGCCGGGAGGCGCGCTTCGGTGTGCCGTTCGCGACCGACTGGGTCGCGCTGCGCGACGACGTGGTGCGCGCGGTGCGCGGCATCGCCGGCCGCCCGTACACCCTCTTCGGACACAGCATGGGTTCGTGGATGGCGTTCGAGACGGTCGCGCAGCTGGAGCGGCTCGGTGTCACCCCGCCGTCGGCGCTCGTCGTCTCGGGCGGCGTGGCACCGCAGAACCGCCACGAGGAGCGCCCCGACGTGCCGCACACCGGCCAGAGCGACGCGGCCCTGGTGCGCTGGATGCGCGAGTTCGGGCAGATGAGCTCGATCGTGGCCAACGAGCCGGAGCTCGTGAAGCTCGCGGTGGAGCTGCTCCGGGCCGACCTCCAGGTGTCGGAGTCGTACCGGTACGCCGAGGGCACCCGGATCTCGGTGCCCACACGGGTGCTCTACGGCGCCGAGGACAGTGCCGACTTCGCGGTTCTGGAGCGGAACTGGGCGGCGCTGACCGACGGGCCGTTCCACGCCGAGGAGCTGCCCGGCGGGCACTTCTACACGCCCGAACTCTGGGCGCGGCTGCCGGAGTTGTGCACGGCGCCGAGCCCGGACACGACCTCCTGCGCGGCACGCTGACGCGCAGGACGGACACGCGGAACGCCTGCCCCGCACACCGCTGCGGGCACGCAGGACGGACACGCGGAACGGACACGAGCGTCCGGACGGTTGCTCCCGACGGGAGCGGTCGGCCGGGCGCTCGTCTCCGTTCCGCCGCACGCCAGGACGTACGCGCCGCACGCCGACTCGCCGCACGCCGACGCGCAGGGCGGCTGTTCGGGCCGTGCGCCTCCGGGCCGGGTGTGCGGCGCGCACAGCGCCGAGCGGGACAGCCCGGCCCGCGCACCCGGCCCGCGTAACCCCACACAGGCCGAGGGCCGCACGTACCGGATGCGTACGCGCGGCCCTCGGCCTGTCTCCGTGCGGTGACGGGCGGGCGGTCGGTCGTCAGCCGACGCTGCTGTCGACGCCGCTGTCGTGCGGCCGGCTGCCGCCGGTGCTCCCGGCCTCGCGGCCGAACCCGCCGGTCGGCGGCACACCGGCGCCCTGCGGATCGGCTCCGGTCCGGCCCGCGTCGACGCGGCCGGCAGCCGGGTCGCCCGTGACGGGTGCGGGGGCGTCCACGCCCATGGCGCGTCGGCGGTCGTGCAGCACCATCAGGATCACGATGCCCATCAACACACCGAGCACGGCGCCGAGTTCGCGGGTGGTGGCGGCGACGATCGGTTCCTCGGGGGCGGGCTGCTGCATGTCGGTGAGGGTGAGCAGGTTGTAGACGCTGTAGGCGAAGAGCATCCCGGAGGAGATCCAGGCGGCGCCCATCGGCGGCAGGAAGCGGCGGGAGCCGCGGCAGGTCGTCAGCACGACGAGTCCCCACGCCCCGGCGAGCGCCCACACACCGGTGCTGAGGGTCAGCAGGTGCCACCAGACGTCGCGGCCGTCGAGCCGGTCCGGGTCGATGCCGAGGGTGCCGCCGACGGCCCAGTAGATCTTGACGACGCCGAGCAGGACACAGCCGACGGCCAGCAGCTTGGCGACGGTCGCCTGGAGCGCGCGTGAACTGCCGTGCGGCTCCCCGCAGTCCAGCGGCCCGCCGAGCGCCTCGGGCCAGCGCGCCTTCGCGTAGCCGAGCAGCGCCAGGGGCAGGCCGATACCGGCTCCGACGAGCGAGATCATCACCAGGATCTGCTCGTAGATCCAGAAGTCGGGGGCGCCCGCTTCCTTGTCCTTGTTCATCGCGGCGGGGCCGAGGACCGGTGCCAGCAGGAGCATCGGGACCAGCAGGCCCGTACCCACCCACACCGGGAGGGCGACCAGCCAGGCGGGGAGCTTGTTGCCCCAGGGGCGGGAGAACGCCATCGCCAGGGTGATCCCGACGGCGGCGAGCACCGCGGTCGCGGCGTTGATGGCACGCCAGTCGGCGCCGGCCATCTCCTCCGTCGGAACGAACAACCCGAAAGTCCAGAGAATTTTGATGAACAGGTACGGAGCTACCGCGATAGCCGCCGCATTGCCCGAAATTCTGCGAATTCTCGTCAAACGATCGACCGGCTGCCCCGGGTTGGCTGTCATGTGCATCATGCTATCCAGGCCGAAGTGGGTGGGTCAAAGTCGTCGTTGAACATCAGAAGTTGCTCACTGTTTAGTGGAATTACGGACGGGACGCATTGCCGAGTGCTATCGCGGTGAGCCGGCCCGATCCGGAGACGGAGACAACCAGCGCGGATTCCCCGGACTTGGCGAGTGTCACCAGCTCCAGCAGCCCGGAGACCGCGCAGTGCCGTGCCTCCTGCACCTCCGTGTGCCGGTCGCGCACACCGCCGCCCGGGGTGTCGAGCGCGTCGCCGACGGCCTCCCGGACGGCGACCGCGAACTCGTGTGCGGCGGCGGGGGCGCTGACGACCAGTCGGGGGCGGGCCGTCGACTCCGAGCCCTCGACTCCCGCCGCCAGGGCGGCGATTCGGCGTGCGCCGAGGGCGAGGGCGACCGGGTTCCACCGGCCGTCCGCGTCGACCGGGACGAACCGGGAGACCCCGCCGGTGATCTCGGCCAACGCCAACGCGCCCTCGTACGAACCGCCGACCGAACCGCCGACCGAACCGTCCACCGGACCGCCCGGCACGTCCGCAGCGTCCGCCGTGAGCAGTACGGCGGCTGCCGCGTCGTGTCCCAGGCCCTCGACTCCGGGCGGCGTCTGGTCCGTTGCCGCGGCGACGACCCGGTCGGCGCGACCGGTGCGCAGTGCGGTGGCGGCGAAGTGCACGGCCTCCAGTCCGGCGGTCACCGGGTTGGTCACGGTGGCCGAGAAGGCACGGGCGCCGGCGCTGATGGCCAGCTGGCTCGCCGGGGTGTTCATCGAGAACGCCGGCACCTCGGCCGGGCTGATGCCCCGTACGCCCTCGGTGCGCAGGGTGTCGTACATCCGCCGGTGGACCCCGGCGATCGCGTACTCGGTGCCGGCGACGACTCCGAAGCGCTCGGAGGCGGTTCCGGTGAGCGGCTCGTCGCTGTGGCGGCGGCCGATGGCCTCGTTGCCCGCGGCGAGCAGATAGCGGGTGGCCGGGCTGAGGTACTTCCAACCGCGCCGCCCCAGGTGGGGCACCGGGTCGAACCAGGCGTCGTCCGTCCCGTCGGCGGCGGGCCGCGGCTCCTGCGCCACCGCCCCCACTCCGGTGATCAGCACCCTCACTCGGCAGCCCTCCACAGCAGTACGGCGTTGTTGCCGCCGAAGCCGGTGCCGCTCACCAGAACGGACGGCCGGGCGAGCGGTACCGGATTGTCGACCGGTACGGCGAGCGGGCAGTCGGGATCGAGGTTCTCGACGTGGGCGTTGGGCGGGACGAGTCCGTGGCGCAGGATCAGCGCGGCGATGGCGCAGCCGAAGACTCCGGCGGCGCCCGCCGTGTGGCCCATGACCGCCTTGGGCGCCGAACCGGCCACCTCGGCAGGCGCGATCAGCTCCGACAGCGCCGCGCCGACGGCGTCGGCCTCGACCGTGTCGTTGCCCGCCACGCCCGCGCGGTGCAGTACGACGGCGCCGGGCGCCTCCGGCACGCCGTCGAGCACACCGGCGACAGCACGGCGCAGCTGCGCGCCGGTCGGCTCGGGGGCCATCGGGTGGTGGGCGTCGCAACTCCAGGCGTGTGCGGCGAGTTCGGCGTGCGCGGTCGCGCCGCGGCGCCGGGCGGACTCGGCCGATTCGAGCACCATCGCCACCGCGCCCTCGCCGGTGACCATTCCGGCCCGCTCGGTGTCGAAGGGGCGGCAGTGTTCGCTGTCGACGAGTTCGAAGCGCTCCAGGGTCCCGACCGCGACCGTGGAGAAGGCGTCGCCGCCGCAGACGACGACCAGGTCCGCCTGCCCGGTCTCGATCAGTTCGGCGCCCCAGCTCACCGCGTACGCGCCGGCCGAACAGGCCGTGGACAGCGTGTGGTTGGGGCCGCCGATACCGAACCGGGCGGCGATGACCGATGCGACGTGGTGCGTGGCGAGCCCGCGCTCGACCCCGCCGTCCCGCTCTGTCGCGGACCCGCCTGCGGACCCGCCTGCGGACCCGCCTGTCGCGGTCGCGCCGTCCGCCGGCTCCGCGAGGTCGATGTCGCCGAGCGAGGTACCCAACGACAGGCCGGCGTCGGCGAGTTGCTCGTGGGTGAGTCCGGCCTCGCCGACCGCCTCGGCGACGGCGGCGGCGATCAGCGCGCTGGTGCGCCCGCCGGGGGTGTGCGAGGAGACACCGCGGGTGTCCTCACCGGGCGCGGGGCCCGACGGGTCGTCCGGGGAACGGGTCTCGGGGCCCGCGTAGAAGTTCGGGCGGAAGGACAGACCGCAGTCGTCCGGCGCGGGCACCGGCAGCTGGTCCGCGCGCAGAAGTCCGTCCCACAGAGCGGTGGTTCCGCTGCCGAAGCAGCTCACCGACCCCATCCCAGTGACCACGACCGTCACCGACGCACCTCGCTTCCGGGTAGCGCTGCGGCAGCGCTGCACAAAAATTGCCGACGCTACTCAGCCTGCATTCGGAAAGAGGTGGTGACCACGAGGATTGCAAGTACCTGCAGCAACCAGGATCAGCACTTCTGTGCTTTTCGCCCGCTGTCCTACTGTGGGCCCCGATCACTGTGGCAGATCTCATTCCCCGGAAATACTCCGCGGGAACCACACTGAATCACAAAATTGGCCCGAGGAAAGGGAATTCCGGTGAGCGTCGAAACCACTTTGGACGAGGCGGAACTTCGGAATCTCGTTGCGGACACGCTCGATGTCGAGACTGCGGCGCTGACCGATGACGTACTGCTCATCGAGGAGCTCGGTGTCGACTCCGTCGTGGCGCTCGAGCTCGCGGTCACGCTGGAGAACCGGTACGACATCAAGATCCCCGAGACCGAGCTGGTGACGGTCCGCAAGTTCCCCGACATCGTCGCGCTGCTGAACCGGAAGCTGCAGGGTCAGTGACAGCGCAGACGGCGAACGCCCGCGACGAGCGGGACTCGCCCGCCGGCCCGGGTTCCTATCTGCTCATCGAGAGCAAGGGGAACTGGGCGGGGCCGACCGCAGGTGCCTTCCTCCGCGATGCCGTGGTGCTCGCGGAGGCGGGTCACCGGGTGCGGGTCTTCCTCGTCGAGGACGGGGTCTTCAGCGCGGTGGGCACCGCGGTCGCCGAGATCGAGCGGCTGGCCGCGCTCGGCGCCGAGGTCCTGGTCGACGACTTCTCCGCGGCGCAGCGCGCGCTCGGCGCCACCACGCTCTCGCCGCACGCCTCGCTCGTCGGCATGGACGTGATCGCCGCGGCGCTGGCCGAGGACGACTGCCGGGGAGTGTGGCACTGATGGCGGGCACGATGGAACGCCGCATGTGGGACCTGCTGTTGATCCTCACCACCGCACCGCACTCCAGCGATGTCGTCACCTCCGCGCTGCGCCTGTCCCAGGCCGTGCTCGACCGGGGCGGCTCGGTGCGGGTGTGGGCCTGCGGCTACGCGACGATGATGACGCAGAACACCTTCGGCGACACCAAGCTGCCGAACACCCGCGACCCCGAGGGGCACTACCCCTCGCCCTCCGCCGTCGTCCAGCGGATGATCGCCGACGGCGAGGGCCGTTTCGGCTGGATCAGCTGTACGGCGTGCACCGAGGAGCGCGGTTCCACGCACCACATTCCGCAGGTGCGGCACAGGTCGCCGCTGCGGCTGGCGACGACCGTCACCTCCGCGAAGCAGACCCTTTACCTCGGGGGAGCCTGATGACCACCACCAAGGGCCGCGGCCCTCGTGTGCTGTGTGTGCTCGACCGCGGCTACCGCGGCGCGGTCGAGGCGCAGTTCTTCCACGCGCTCTACGGACTGCTGGATCTGCACGGGCAGTTCGAGCAGATCGACGTGGCGCTGCGCGGCGCAGCGGTGACGATGGCCGTCGAGGAGGACGACTACCGTCCCGAGGTGCGGCTGGGCACGATGGTGCTGGACACCCTGCCCGACTACCGGGGTTCGGTCCGGGACCTGGTCAAGGAGGGCTTCGCGGTCTACGTGGACCGCGCCGACGTCACCGCCCTCGGCTTCGACCCCGAGCGACTGGTCGACGGTACGACCTGCCTGCCCTCCGCCGAACTGTCGCTGCGCTGGCCCGAGTACGACGAGGTGTGGTTCGTGTGACCGGGTCGCTGCTCGCACCGGGCGGATCGGTCGCGACCCGACCGACCGGGCCGTCCGGGTACGCGAGCCCGCTGCGCGCGGTCGACCGCCTGGAGGTGCTCGCCCGCGAGCCGCATCCGCGTTTCGTGCTGTACAAGACGGTCGACCCCGAAGACCCGTACATGGTCGGGCACTTCCCCGGTCTGACGCTGCTGCCGGCCGTCTTCGTCCTCGAAGGGCTGCGGCAGGCGATGACCGCGCTGCTCGGGGCCGAGGAGCCGCTGAACCTCGTCGAGGTGCGGTCCGCACGCTGGCTCGCCCCGATGCAGGGCGGCGACGAGGTGCGCCTGGACGTCGCGGCGGAGCCCCTGGCGGGCGGGCTGTGGCAGCTGAAGGCGGACGGGGTGCGGCAGGACGGCACC
Source organism: Streptomyces sp. XM4193 (assembly GCF_023072595.1). Classification (GTDB taxonomy): domain Bacteria; phylum Actinomycetota; class Actinomycetes; order Streptomycetales; family Streptomycetaceae; genus Streptomyces. Next base: position 852,935 of record NZ_JALLGK010000001.1, on the reverse strand, counting down.
GCGGTGGCCTCGGTGAAGGTCGTACTCGGTGACCGCACCGCGGCGCCCGGCGGCGACTGGCCCGCACCCCGTGCCCACGGCGCCCACGGCGCGCACGGCGGCGGGGCCGGCCGGTTCGCCGACGGGGTCGAGGGCCCGGACTACACCCGGATCCTGGAACTCCTGCCGGTGCGCCACCCGATGCTGCTGGTGGACCGGGTGGAGGCGCTGGAACCCGGGCGGCGCATCGTCGTCGCCAAGGCGGTCTCCGGTTCGGAGCCCTGCTACCAGGGGCTGGACGACGGGCTGCCGCTGTCGCGGTACATGTTCCCCAGGGCGTTGATGCTGGAGTCCTTCGGGCAGTCCTCGGTGCTGCTGTGGCTGTGTTCCGACACCTCGGAGGGTGTACTGGTGGCGGCGGCGTTCCGCGACTGCCGTTTCCACGGCGAGGTGCGGCCCGGAGCGGTGCTGCGGCACGAGGTGTGGATCGAGCGGCTGATGGCCGACAACGTCTTCGTCTCGGGCCGGACCTGGGACGGCGACCGCTGTGTGATGACGGTCGGCAGCCTCATCGGCTCCGCACGGCCCCGCACCCAGGTCGACCGTACGGCCGTCGCCGACGCCTGACACTGACGCCCGGCACTGACGCCCGGACACTGACGCCTGACACTGATGCCCGGCACCTGACGCATCACCACCGAGCAGCGGCACTCACCACCGAGCAGCGCACGCACGACCGGGCGCGGAACGCACCGCAGGGCCTGTCCACGACCGAGTTCTCCCCGGTCGCGTACAGGCCCTGCGGTGTTTCGGCAGTGCTTCGGCGGTGGTTCCGCCGTGCCCCCGGCTACGAACCGACGGGCGCCTTGACCGCGTCGTTCACCGCGTCGGCGACCCGCTTGTCACGGAGGATGTCGCTGTGCGCGACGGCGATGTCGACGGCGACGGCGGCCTGTGCGGCGCCCTCGGTCGGGTGCTCGGAGTTCACGGCGGTCGCGGTGGACCAGGCGGCGGCCGGGTCGATCTGCCGGGCGGCGTTGAGATAGGCGACGAAGGACCGGAAGACCGCGACGAACTCGTCGAGCATCTCGGTGTCCAGCTCCTCGCGGGCGAAGGCGACACCGGCCTTCTCCTGGAAGATCCGCACGAGTTCGTCACCGTAGGCGGCGAACTCCGCGAAGCGCGCCTGCGCCTCCTCGCCCTCGCGGTGCGCCGCCGCCACCTCGTCCGCGGAGAGCACCGCGGCGAACTGGTTCATCATCGCGACGAAGTCCCGGTAGAGGCTGGCGTGTGTCGGCACCTCGGGGTCGAACATCACGAAGACCGGTGCGCTGCCCTGGCGTTCGGCGATCCGGGCGGCCAACTCGCCGGCGTGGACGCTGCCCGCGCAGTAGCCGAGCACCGCGCGCACCGTGCGTCCGCTCTCGGCGACCCCGTCGGCCCACAGCCCGAGGAAGTCCTCGACCGAACCCGCACTCGCGCCGTCCGGCTGCCGGGTCTCCCACAGCGCCAGGCCGTGGCCGAGGTTCGGGGCGAGGTCGGAGAAGCTCGAGTCGGAGCGGCCGGTGGTGGCGAAGTCGACGCCGAGCACGACCTCGCCCCCCTGGCCCTCGTTCAGCACTTTCCATCCGTTGAGCTTTGTCATCTGTCAGCTGTCCAGTCAGGTCCGCGGTGGATGTGGAAGTGGGGGTGGCAGCGGGGAATCGGGGGTCCGCCGCAAAGGCCGTGGGTCCGACGCCCACACGGGAGAGACGTCAGACCCACGGCCGAGGTGGACGGCGGCGTCAGCCGTCCGTGATCCGGATCGCCTTCGAGGGGCAGATGTCCTCGGCGAGGCGGCGTGCGTCGGAGGAGTTCTCCAGAGTGGGCGAGCTGTCCAGCAGCACGACCATTCCGTCGTCGTCCTGGTCGAAGATGGTGGGCGCGTTCAGCGCGCACAGCCCGGCGCCGATGCAGCGGTCGCGGTCAGCGTGGATCTTCATGCGCTTCACCACCCGACCGTGAGCTTGTGCACCGGCGGCAGACCGTCGATCAGCTCGATCGGCTCGGTGCTCTCCACCATGTGCAGGTTCGGGTAGCGGGTGATCAGGCTCTTCAGGCACAGCTCCAGCATCAGCCGGGCGACGTGCTGGCCCAGGCACTGGTGGATGCCGTAGCCGAAGGCGAGGTGGTCGCGGGCGTCCCGGTGGATGTCGAAGGTGTCCGGGTTGCTGTACTGCTGTGGGTCGCGGTCGGCCAGCCCCTTCAGGACCAGGATGCCCTCGCCCTCCTTGATGGTGACACCGTCGATCTCGACGTCGGCGAGCGCGACGCGGGCGATGATCTCGTCCACCAGGCTGAAGTACCGCAGGATCTCGTCGACCGTCTTCGGCATGAGGCCCTCGGGGTCCTCACGGAGCGCGGCGAGCTGCTCGGGGTGGTCCAGGAGCGCCTGGGTGCCGAGCGCGATGCGGTTGACGATGAACTCGTAGCCGGCGAGCAGCAGCATCTTCGTCATCAGAGTCAGACCGTGGTGGTCGAACTCCTCGGACTTGGTGGCCCGGGTGATGAAGTTGCCGAGCATGTCGTCGGTCGGGTTGTCCTGCTTCTCGGTGACGAGGGTGGCGAAGTACTTCATCAACTCCTCGTTGGCCGCCAGCTTCTCGTCCATCGTGTACGAGTGCCGGGTGCCCACCATGATCGCGGCGTTCTTGGTGAAGATCTCCCGATCGGAGTCCGGGATGCCCGCCAGCTCGCAGATGACCTGGGCCGGCAGCGGCAGGGCCAGCGCCTGGACCAGGTCGACCGGGCTGCCCTGCTCCTGCATGCGGTCCAGGTAGACGTCGATGAGCTCCTGGACCCTGGGCGCCATCTTCTTGGCGGCCCGGATGGTGAAGTCCGGCAGCGCCATGCCGCGGATGCGGGTGTGCCGGGGCGCGTCCATGGTCACCAGGAGGTTCTTGGCGTCCCTGGCGATCATGTCCAGCAGTTCCTGCGGAGCCGGGAACCGGATCGGGAACGTGGGGTGCGGCTCCACGCTGAACCGGTCGTCGGCCAGCAGCTGCTGGATCTGCTCGTGCTGCGCGACGAGCCACGCCTTGCTGCCCGACGGCATTTCGACCTGCGTCAACGGTCGGCCTTCCGGCAGCTGCTCGTATTCCGGCAGCAGCGGGTTGGGCCAACCGTGAGGGGCGACGGGGCAGGTCGCCACCTTCTCCACGGTGTCAGTCATGGCGTTACCCCTTTGTCAGTAATCGATGTTTGCGCTGCGGCAGATGCTAGGAGTGGACTCCTCCGCGTCTGCGGCGCTTGCCACTTGCTGCAAGCCGATTCGAAGAATTTGAATTCCCCTGCCAGGACCGGGCGTTTCCGGAAAATGCATCTGCTCGCGACAGTCATTGTCCGATCGTGTATTTCTTTAGCCGGAGAACGTCGATCGACCTCCAGCCGGCGAAGTACGGGGCACGCCGAGAACGCGACCCACTTCTCCCGCCGTGGGCGATCCGGCCGACTCGCTCCAGACGACCAGGGCAACCGATGACGTTTGTCCTGCCCGTCAACCGAACCCGACCGGAATCTCAGATCGGCTTGGCCCGAAGAAACAGAGGACAGATGTCTGACTCGTCAGCCACGGTTCTGCCACTGACCGCCGGCCAAGCCGGAATCTGGTACGCGCACAGCCTCAGTGGACCGAACGCCACCTTCCACGCCGCGCTGTACCTGGAGATACCCGGGGCCGTCGACCCGCAGCTCTTCAGCGAGGCGATGCGGCAGATCGTGACGGAGACCGAGGTGCTGCGCGCCCGGTTCAGCGACGACGGCTCCGGCCCGGTGCAGACCATCGAACCGGTCACCGACTGGTCCGAGCAGCCGTTGCACGTGCTGGACCTCAGGGACGAGGACAGCCCGCGCGAGCACGCCGAGAAGTGGATGTGGGCGGACGCCGACACCCCGCTGGACGTGCTGGAGGGGCCGCTGTACCGGTTCGCGCTGATGCGCGTGGCCGACGACCTCACGCTGTTCTACTACCGCTTCCACCACCTGGTGATGGACGCCTTCGGCGCCAACCTGGTCGCCGCCCGGCTCGCCGAGGTCTACACCGGCCTGGTCGAGGGCACCGACACCTCCGCGGGTGCGTTCCCGCCGCTGCGGGCGCTGGTGGAGGACGAGGAGGCGTACCGCGAGTCCGCGAGCTTCGCCGCCGACCGCGACTTCTGGGCCGAGCAGTTCGCCGACAAGCCCGTGGTGGCGAGCCTCGGTTCGCGTCCCACCGCGCTCCCCCGCCACCTGCTGCGCGGCAGCAAGCACGTCTCGGCCGCCACCGGCGCGGACGTGCGCGGCGCGGCCCGCGCGGTCGGCGTCGGCTGGCCCGCGGCGATGCTGGCCGCGCTCGGCGTGTACACCAGCCGCATCACCGGCAGCACGGACGTGGTGCTCGCGCTCTCGGTGGCCGCCCGTGACACCACCGTCGCCAGGGCCGTGCCCGGCATGGTCTCCAACGTCATCGGCGTACGGCTGAAGGTGCGTCCGGAGATGACGGCCGCCGAGCTGATCGCCCACGCCCACCAGCGGATGCGCGCCGCGACGCGGCACAAGCGCTACCGCTACGAGGACATCCGGCGCGACCTCAAACTCCTGGGCGCCGACGGCCGGTTGCTCGGCCCGCGCGCCAACCTGCACGTCGTCGCGCCGCCGGTCACCTTCGCCGGTGTGCCGGCCTCGCTGCACCCGATGACGGCCGGCCACGACGACGACTTCTCGCTGGTGATGGTCGCCGAGGAGGACGGCAGCTTCCGGCTGGACATGTCGGCCAACCCGGATGCGTACAGCACCGAGGACGCCGATCTGCACCACCGGCTGGTCACCCGGCTGATGGGCGAGCTGGCCGCGCGGCCGGACCGTCCCGTCGGCGCGCTGGACATGGTCGAGCCCGAGCTCCTGGACCGGTTCGCGGTGGAGTGGCGCGGTGCCACGGCCAAGGCGGAGGCGGGCGAACGCTCCACGCTGACCGCGCGGTTCGCCGCCGCGGTGGCCGCCCACCCGGACAACACCGCCGTGCTCTGCCCGGACGGCTCCGACCGGCAGTCCCTCACCTACCGCGAACTCGACGCGCGCTCCAACCAGTTGGCGCGACTGCTGATCGAGCGCGGGGTGCGCCGCGGCCAGATCGTCGCGCTGGCGCTGCCGCGCACCGTCGAGCTGGCCGTCGCCGTGCTGGCGACGCTGAAGACCGGCGCGGCGTATCTGCCGATCGACCCGGAGTACCCCGAGGAGCGGGTCTCTTACGTGCTCGGCGACGCCGAGCCCGTCGCGGTGGTGACCGCCGAGAAGGGCGACCTCGCCCACGCGGACGCCTCGATCCCGAGGATCGCCCTCGGCGACCCGGTGACGGCCTCGGACCTCTCCGTGCTCTCGCCGTCCCCGATCGAGGACGCGGACCGCGGCGGCCCGGTCGTCCCCGACCAGGCGGCGTACGTCATCTACACCTCCGGCTCCACCGGCCGGCCCAAGGGTGTGGTGGTCGCCCACCAGAACGTCATCCGGCTCTTCGACACCACCGCGCACTGGTCGGACTTCGGCCCGGACGACGTGTGGTCGCTCTTCCACTCCTACGCCTTCGACTTCTCCGTCTGGGAGATCTGGGGCGCGCTGCTGCACGGCGCCAAGCTCGTCGTGGTGCCGTTCTCGGTGAGCCGGGCGCCGGAGGAGTTCCTGCGGCTGCTGGTCCACGAGCGGGTGACGGTCCTGAACCAGACCCCCTCGGCGTTCGCCCAGCTGATCCAGGCCGACCAGGAGCACCCGGAGCTCGGCGACGAACTCGCCCTGCGCTTCGTGGTGTTCGGCGGCGAGGCGCTGGAGTTCGGCCGGCTGGTGCCCTGGTACGAGCGGCACGCCGAGGACGCGCCGCGGCTGGTCAACATGTACGGCATCACCGAGACGACCGTGCACAGCACCGAGCTGATGCTCGACGCCGCCCAGGTCGCGGCGGAGTCCGGCAGCATGATCGGTGTCGCCCTCAACGATCTGCGCGTCTACATCCTCGACTCGGCGATGCGCCCCTCCCCGCCCGGCGTGCTCGGCGAGATCTACGTCAGCGGACCGGGCGTCGCGGACGGCTACTTCGGCCGTCCGGACCTGACCTGCACCCGCTTCGTCGCCGACCCGTTCGGTCCGCCCGGCCAGCGGATGTACCGCTCCGGCGACCTGGCGCGCTGGACGCACGACACGACCAACATGGAGTACCTGGGCCGGGTCGACCACCAGGTCAAGATCCGCGGCTTCCGCATCGAGCTGGCCGAGATCGACTCCGCCGTGCTGCGCCACCCCGACGTGCAGCACACGGCCTGCGTGGTCCGCGAGGACACCCCGGGCGACAAGCGGCTGGTGGCGTACGTCGTCGCCGGCAGCGAGGGCGCCGAGGCGGGCACCGCCGTGCTGGACACCGGTGAGCTGCGCAAGCACGCCGCCGCCGCGCTGCCCGAGCACATGGTGCCGTCCTGGTTCGTGCAGATCGACGCGCTGCCGCTGACCCTCAACGGCAAGCTCGACACCCGTGCGCTGCCCGCTCCCGACGTCGCCGCCGGCGGCACCGGACGGCTGCCGCGCACCCCCGACGAGGAGATCTTCTGCGGTCTCTTCGCCGAGATCCTGGGCGCGCCCTCGGTCTCCATGGACGACAACTTCTTCGACCTGGGCGGCCATTCGCTGCTGGCGACGAAGCTGGTCAGCCGCATCCGGGCGTCGTTCGGCGTCGAGGTCCCGATCCGCAAGGTCTTCGAGCTGCGGACCCCGGCCGCGATGCTCTCCTGGATGGCCGGCAGCGGCAACGTGCCGCGGGCCCGCAAGTCGCTGACCCCGATGGAGAAGCCGGAGGAGATCCCGCTCTCCTTCGCGCAGCTGCGGCTGTGGTTCATCGACAAGATCGACGGCGGCTCCGGCACGTACAACATCCCGCTGGTGGTACGGCTGAACGGCCCGCTGGACCGCGGCGCGCTGCAGGAAGCGATCGGCGACGTGGTCGGCCGGCACGAGAGCCTGCGCACCGTCTTCCCGGACCGCGACGGCACTCCGCGCCAGCGCATCCTCTCCGCCGCCGAGGCGACCCCGGTCATGGGATCCTCGGAGGTGAGCCGCGAGGAGCTGGCCGCCGCCATGGCCGAACGCGCCGGCATCGGCTTCGACCTCGCGACCGAGGCGCCCATCCGCGCCCACCTGTTCGTACTGCCGGACGACGAGCACGCGCTGCTCATGCCGGTGCACCACATCGCCGGCGACGGCTGGTCGCTGGTGCCGCTGACCCGTGACCTCCAGACCGCCTACACCGCGCGCTGCCGCGGCAGCCTGCCGGACTGGGAGCCGCTGCCGGTCCAGTACGCCGACTACACCCTGTGGCAGCGCGAGATCCTCGGCGACGAGGAGGACCCGGACTCGGCGATCTCCGGCCAACTCGCGCACTGGCAGCAGTACTTGGCCGGTCTGCCCGAGGAGGTCACGCTGCCCTCCGACCGGCCCCGTCCGGCCGTCGCCTCCTACCGGGGCGAGACGCTGCGCTTCGAGCTGCCGCCCGCGCTGCACGCGCAGCTGATGCGCTGCTCGCGCGAGTACGACGTGAGCCCGTTCATGGTGGTGCAGACCGCGCTGGCCGCGCTGCTGAGCAAGCTCGGCGCCGGCGAGGACGTACCGCTGGGCATCTCCATCGCCGGCCGCACCGACGAGGCGCTGGACGACCTGGTCGGCTTCCTGGTCAACACCCTGGTGCTGCGCACCGACCTCAGCGGTGATCCGCGCTTCGACGATCTGCTCGGCAAGGCCCGCACCGACGGTCTCGCCGCGTTCGCCAACCAGGACCTGCCGTTCGAGCGGCTGGTCGAGGCGGTGAACCCGGAGCGCTCGGCCGGACGCCACCCGCTGATCCAGATCGGCCTCGGTTTCCAGAACAACGAGACCCCCGTCCTCGACCTGCCCGGTCTGGACGCCTGGATCGAGCCGGCCGACACCCACACCGCCAAGCTCGACCTGCTCTTCGACTTCCGCGAGGTGCAGGGCGAGGAGCCGGACGAGGAGAGCGGCTCCGCCGGTACGCCGGACCACATGGCCTGCGCCGTCGAGTACGCCACCGACCTCTACGACCGCTCCACCGTCGAGCTGCTCATCAGCCGTCTGGTGCGGCTGCTGGACCAGGCGACCGGTCAGCCCGGGCGCAGGCTCAGCGAGTTGGACGTGCTCGACGCCGACGAGCGCCGGCGCCTGCTCGTGGAGTGGAACGACACCGAGAGCGAGACCCACCTCGGCACCCTGCCGGAGCTGTTCACCGCACAGGTCGAGCGCACCCCGCAGGCGACCGCGGTGGTCGCCGGCGACGAGGAGCTGACGTACGCGGAGCTGAGCGCCCGCGTCAACCGGCTCGCCCGCGAGCTGGTGGTGCGCGGCATCGGCGCCGAGGACCGCGTCCTGCTGGTCATTCCGAAGTCGGTCGACCTGGTCGTGGCACAGCTGGCCGTGGTGACGGCCGGTGCGGCCTTCGTGCCGGTCGACCCCGGCTACCCGCGCGACCGGGTCACCTTCATGGCCCGCGACGCCCGGCCCGCGATGCTGCTCACCTGCACCGAGGTGGCCGATCTGGCGGTCGAGGTGCTGCCCGAACTGCCCAGGCTGGTCATCGACTCCGAGACCGGCAGCGCGCGCATCGCCCGCCGCCGCTCGGAGCCGCTGATCGACGCGGACCGCCGCGAGCCCACCTCGATCGCGCACGCCGCGTACGTCATCTACACCTCGGGCTCCACCGGCCGCCCCAAGGGCGTGGTCGTCACCCACCGGGGCATCGGCAACCTGGCGAGCGCGCAGATCGAGCGGTTCGCGATCGAACCGGACAGCCGGGTCGTGCAGTACGCGGCGCCGAGCTTCGACGCCGCGATCTCGGAGACCAGCATCACGCTGCTGCGCGGTGCCACGCTGATCCTGCCGGTCGGCGAGGGGCTGCTGCTGGGCGAGGCGCTGGCCCGCTTCCTCACCGAGCGCCGGGTCACCCACGCCACGATCCCGCCGGTCGCGCTGACCGGTCTGGACCCGGCCGCCGTCCCCGCCGGACTGACCCTGACGGTCGCCGGCGAGGCGTGCTCGGCCGATCTGGTCGGCACCTGGTCGCAGGGCCGCCGCATGATCAACGCGTACGGCCCCACCGAGACCACGGTCTGCGCCACCATGAGCCAGCCGCTCTCCGGCGCCGTCACCCCGCCGATCGGCACACCGATCGCCAACGCCCAGGTGTACGTGCTGGATTCACGGCTGAGCCCGGTCCCCTGCGGGGTCGTCGGCGAGCTGTACGTCTCCGGCGTCAACCTGGCCCGCGGCTACCTCGGCCGCTCCGGGCTGACCTCCGAGCGCTTCGTCGCCAACCCCTTCGGCGAGCCCGGCGCCCGGATGTACCGCACCGGTGACGTGGTGCGCTGGCGCGCGGACGGGCAGCTGGACTTCGTCGGCCGCGCCGACGACCAGGTCAAGCTGCGCGGCTTCCGGGTGGAGCTGGACGAGATCACCAGCGTGCTCAACGAGCAGGCGCAGGTGGCGTCGGCGGCCGTGGTCATCCGCGAGGACCGGCCCGGCGACCGCCGGCTGGTCGGCTACGTGGTGCCCACCGAGGGCGGCGAAGCCTCCCGGGACGTCTCGCTGGAGACCGACCAGGTCGACAAGTGGCAGGTCATCAACGACGAGGTGTACGGCGCCGCGTCGGTCGAGGACGGCCCGCCGCTGGGCGAGAACTTCGCCGGCTGGCACAGCAGTTACGACAGCTCGGTGCTGCCCGACGAGGAGATGCGTGCCTGGCGCGCGGCGACCGTCGAGCGGATCCTGGAGCTCCGGCCGCGCCGGGTGCTGGAGATCGGCGTCGGCGCGGGTCTGATCATGGCCCCGGTCGCACCCCATGTGGACCTCTACTGGGGCACCGACCTGTCCGGCACCGTCATCGAGACCCTGCGCAGCCAGACCCGGCAGGACCCGGTGCTCGCCGAGCGCACCCGCTTCACGGCCTGCCCCGCGCACGTGCTGGAGGGGCTGCCCACCGGGACGTTCGACACCGTGGTCGTCAACTCGGTGGCGCAGTACTTCCCGAGCGTGGAGTACCTGGTCGACGTCATCGGCAAGGCGTTCACCCTGCTCGGCGAGAGCGGCTCGGTCTTCCTCGGCGACATCCGCGACCTGCGGCTGCTGCACTGCATGCGGGCGGCCATCCACCGGCTCGCCAACCCCGGCGACGGCGCCGCGGCGCTGCGGTTCGGCACCGAGCGGGCCGTCGAGCGGGAGACCGAACTCCTCGTCGACCCGGGGCTGTTCGAGAGCCTGGCCGAGAAGTTGGACGGCTTCGGCGGCGTGGACATCCGGACCAAGCGCGGCTCCTACGAGAACGAGCTCAACCGCTACCGCTACGACGTGGTCGTGCACAAGCGGCCGACCGCGCCCGTCTCGCTGGCCTCCGCCCCGACGGTGGAGTGGGACGAGGTCGGCGGCCTCGCGCCGGTGGCCGCGCGGCTGCGCGCCGAGCGCCCCTCGGTGCTGCGCGTCACCGGGCTGCCCAACGCCCGGCTCACCTCGGACCTCGCGGCCGTCGCGGAGATCGAGGGCCCCGGTTTCGAGGTCCGACAGGGCCCGAGCCAGGCCGAGATCGACGAGATGAGCCTGGCCACCGGCTACCGCTCACTGGTCACCTGGAACGGCGAGGCGACCGACGGCCGGCTGGACGTGGTCTTCGTCGCGGTGCACGACAGCTCCGACGAGCTGCCCGCCTACCGGGACCTGTACCTGCCCGGCCCGGCCCCCGAGCGCTGGGCCAACGACCCGCTGGCCGCGCGCAAGGAGGGCGAGCTGGTCACCGAGCTGCGGGAGGCGCTGGCCAAGAACCTCCCCGACTACATGGTGCCGAGCGCGCTCGTCCTGATGGAGGCGCTGCCGATCACGCCGAACGGCAAGCTCGACCAGAAGGCGCTGCCGGCTCCGAGCGCGTCGGCGGCCACCTCCGAGCTCCAGCCCTCCACCCCGGACGAGTCGATCATCGCCAGGCTCTTCGCCGAGGTGCTGGGACTGGGCCGGGTCGGGGCGGACGACGACTTCTTCCGTCAGGGCGGCGACAGCATCATCTCCATCCAACTGGTCAGCAAGGCACGGGCGGAGGGACTCCAGTTCACCGCGCAGGACGTGTTCGCGCACCGGACCGTACGGGCCCTGGCGGCAGCCGCCACCCGGGTCGACGCGAACGCCGGCGAGAGCGCCGACAAGGACCTCAGTGAGTGGGACATTCCGCTGGTCTCGCAGGACGAACTCGACCAGTTCGAATCGAATTGGAGCGCCTGAGAATGAGTACGAAGCAGAACGCGGAACTCGAAGCCGTACTGCCTCTCACCCCCCTTCAGGAGGGCCTGCTCTTCCACGCCCAGTACGACGACCAGGCCGGCCCCGACGTCTACGTCATGCAGTTGGGCATGGACATCGACGGTCCGCTGGACGTACCCGTCCTGCACTCGGCGGCCCGCGCGCTGCTGGAGCGGCACGGCAACCTTCGGGCCGGCTTCCGGCACGAGGGTGAGCGTCCGCTCCAGTTCATCCCCAAGTCGGCCGAGCTGCCCTGGCGGGTCGTCGACCTGACCGAGGTGCCGGACGGCGAACGGGACGCCGCGGTGCGCGAGGTCACCGAACGCGACCGGTCCGCCCGGTTCGACCTGCGCAACCCGCCGCTGCTGCGCTTCACCGTGGTGCGCACCGCGCCGCAGCGGCACCGGCTGCTGGTCACCAACCACCACATCCTGCTGGACGGCTGGTCGGCACCGATCCTGGTGCGCGAGCTGTTCGAGCTGTACGCGGCCGGCGGTGACGCCTCGGCGCTGCCGGCGGTCACGCCGTACCGCTACCACCTGGGCTGGCTCGCCAAGCAGGACGGCGCGGCGGCCGAGCGCGCCTGGCGCGAGGAGCTCGCCGACCTGGACGGCCCGACCATGCTGGCCGCGATGCCCGACGACCGGTCGGCCTCGGTGCTGCCCAGCAAGATCAGCGCACATCTCTCCCCGGAGACCACGGCGCGGCTCTCGCAGCAGGTGCGCGAGAGCGGACTGACCCTCAACACCGTGCTCCAGGCGGCGTGGGGGCTGCTGCTGGGCCGGCGCACCGACCGCGAGGACGTCACCTTCGGCATGACGCTGGCCGGTCGGCCGCCGGAGATCCCCGGTGTGCACACCATGGTCGGACTCTTCCTCAACACGGTGCCGGTACGGGTGCGGCTGCGGCGCGAGGAGTCGCTGATCGCCCTGTGCGAGCGGGTCCAGCGCGAGCAGCAGCGTCTGATGGGCCACCAGTACATGGGCCTGGCGGAGATCCAGCGCGCCGCGGGGCACGGCGACCTCTTCGACACCCTCACCGTGCTGGAGAACTTCCCCGTCGACCCGTCCGCTCTCACCCTGCCCGGCGGGCTCACGGTCGACGGCGTCTTCTCCACCGACGGCGCGCACTACCCGCTCGCCCTCATGGTGATCCCCGGCGACTCCATCGAGCTGCGCTTCACCTACCGCGCGGACGCCTTCGAGGTCGGCGAGATCGAGTCGATCAGCGGCCAACTGGTCACGCTGATCGACTCGTTCGTCAAGAACCCCGAGGCCCCGGCCGGCAGCGTGGAGGTGCTGAACCAGGCCGAGCGCTCGAAGCTGCTCGGCGGCTGGAACCCGAGCCCCGCGCTCACCCCCGTCTACACCCTGCCCGAGATGCTGGCCCGCCGGACCGCCGAGGGGCCGGACCGGCAGGCCCTGGTCTGGGGCGAACAGTCGCTCACCTACGGCGAGTTGAGCGAGCGCGTCGAGCAGATCGCCGCCTGGCTGCGGGCCCGCGGGGTGCGCCCGGAGGAGCCCGTCGGCATCTCCATGGACCGCTCCCCCGAGTACGTGCTCGCGGTGCTCGGCGTGATCCGGGCCGGCGCGGTCTACGTGCCGATGGACCACCGCTGGCCGCGGGCGCGGCGCGAGCACGTGCTCAGCGACAGCGGGATCTCGCTCGTCCTCGAACAGGGCGACCTGCCCTCGCACCATCCGGTGCCCGAGGGCGGCCTGCCCGTGCCGACCGGCCCGGACCGGGTGGCGTACATCATGTACACCTCCGGTTCGACCGGTCGCCCCAAGGGCGTCGCGGTCACCCACCGGGGCATCAACGACCTCGCCGCGGACGGGCTGTTCGCCGGCGGGGCGCAGGAGCGGGTGCTGCTCCAGTCCGCGCACGCCTTCGACGCCTCGACGTACCAGATGTGGATTCCGCTGCTCAACGGCGGAACGCTGGTGGTGGGCCCGCCCGGTGATCTGGACGTGGCCACCATCGCCCGCGTCCTGACCGAGCAGCGGATCACCGCCACCCTCTTCACCACCGGCCTCTTCCGGCTGATCGCGGCCGAGTCCCCCGAGGTCTTCCGCACCCTGCGCGAGGTGTGGACCGGCGGCGAGGCGCTGCCGACCGCCTCGGTGCGCCAGACCCTGGCGGCCTGCCCCGACCTGACCGTGGTCAACGCCTACGGCCCCACCGAGGTCACCGTCATGGCCGCCGCGTACGCGCTGCGTCCGGGCGGCGCGGTGACCGAGCCGGTGCCGATCGGCGGCCCGCTGGACGGCAAGCAGGTCTACGTGCTCGACAGCCGGCTGCGGCTGTGCCCGATCGGCGTGGCCGGTGAACTGTACGTGGCGGGCGTCGGGTTGGCGCGCGGCTACGTCGGCCGGCCGGACCTGACCGCCGACCGCTTCGTGGCCAACCCCTTCGGCGCTCCCGGCACCCGGCTCTACCGCACCGGCGACGTGGTGCGCTGGCGCTGGGACGGCGAGCTGGAGTTCGTCGGCCGCCGGGACAACCAGGTCAAGCTGCGCGGCTTCCGCATCGAGCTGGGCGAGATCGAGTCCGCGCTCGCCGCCCACGAGGCGGTCGGCCACATCGCGGTCGTCGTCCGTGAGGACCGGCCGGGCGTCAAGCAGCTGGTCGGCTACGCCGTACCGGCCGCGGGCGCCGAGCTGGACACCGAGGAGCTGCGCCGCTGGGCCGGCGACCGGCTGCCCGACTACATGGTGCCGCGCCCGATCATCGCGCTCGACACCCTTCCGCTGACCACCAACGGCAAGGTCGACCAGAAGGCGCTGCCGGCCCCCGAGCACGCGACGGAGGCGGCCAGGAAGCCGAGCACCCCGCACGAGGAGCTGCTGTGCGGGCTGTTCGCCGAGGTTCTCGGCCTGGAATCGGTCGCGGTCAACGACAACTTCTTCGAGCTGGGCGGCCACTCGCTGCTCGCCACCCGGCTGGTCGGCCGGGTGCGTGCGGTGCTCGGCGTCGAACTGCCGATCCGCCGGGTCTTCGAGAAGCCGACCGCGGAGACGCTGGCCACCGAGCTGGGCGACACCTCCACCGCGCTCCGCGCACCGCTGCGGCCCGCCGAGCGGCCGGAGAAGGTGCCGCTCTCCTTCGCCCAGCGCAGACTCTGGTTCCTCAACCGGATGGAGGGGCCGAGCGCGACGTACAACATCCCCTTCGCCGTCCGGCTCTCCGGCACTCTGGACTCCGCCGCACTGGTCGCCGCACTGGGTGACGTGGTGGCGCGGCACGAGTCGCTGCGCACCGTCTTCCCGGACGCCGACGGCGAGCCCTGGCAGCAGATCGTTCCGGTCGAGGAGGCCGGAATACCGGTGGAGACCGTGGAGGTCTCCGAGGAGTCGCTGCCCGCCGCGCTGGACGCGGCGGGCACGACGGGTTTCGACCTCGCCGTCGAACTCCCGCTGCGGGCGCAGCTGTTCAGGCTCGCGGAGGACGAGCACGTGCTCTGCGTCGTGGTGCACCACATCGCCGGCGACGGCTGGTCGCAGGCACCGCTCGCCCGGGACCTCAGCCAGGCGTACCGGGCCCGGCTGGAGGGCTCGGCCCCCGACTGGGCGCCGCTGGCGGTGCAGTACGCCGACTACACCCTCTGGCAGCACGAGCTGCTGGGCGACGAGCAGGACGAGAACAGCCTGGCCGCCGAGCAGTTGAGGTTCTGGCAGGACCGACTCACGGGCTCACCGAGCGAGTTGGAGCTGCCCGCCGACCGGCCGCGGCTCCCGGTGGCCACCCACCGCGGCGGTGCGGTGCCGATCCGCATCGAGGCCGAACTGGCCGAGCGGCTGCACGCGCTGGCGGCGAGCACCGACACCACGCCGTTCATGGTCTTCCAGGCCGCGCTCGCCACGCTGCTCTCGCGGCTGGGCGCGGGCCGGGACATCCCGATCGGTACGCCGGTCGCCGGCCGTACCGACGTGGCCACCGACGAGCTGGTCGGCTTCTTCGTCAACACCCTGGTGCTGCGCACCGACGTGTCCGGCGACCCCGACTTCACCGAGGTGCTGCGCCGGGCGCGGACCACCGCGCTGGAGGCGTACTCGCACCAGGACCTGCCGTTCGAGCGGCTGGTGGACGTCGTCACCAGCGACCGCTCGCTCTCGCACAACCCGCTCTTCCAGGTGCTGCTGGCCTACCAGAACAACGACGGCGGCGAGATCGAGCTGCCCGGGCTGCGGGTCACCCCGCAGGAGATGCTGCTGCCGGTGGCCAAGGTGGATCTGGAGCTGACCTTCGCCGAGGAGGCGGACGGCTCGGTCTCCGGCATCCTGAACCACAGCACCGACCTCTTCGACCGGGAGAGCGCCGAGCGGATCGTCGCCCACCTGGTCCAGCTGCTGCGCTCCGCGGTCGCCGAACCGCACGTGCCCGTACGGCAGTTGGAGATCCTCTCCGGCGAGCAGCGGGCGCAGCTGCTGGCCGGCTGGAACGACACCGCGGTCCCGTCGGACCGGACGGGCGAGGCCACCGTGCCGGCGCTCTTCGCCGCCCGGGCCGCGCAGTTCCCGGACCGGCCGGCGCTGGTCGCCGACGGGCTGACCCGCGACTACGCCACGCTGGCCGACCGTGCCAACCGGCTGGCCCGGCTGCTGGTCGCGCGCGGCGTCGGGCCGGAGGACCGGGTCGCGCTGGTGCTGCCGCGCTCGGCCTTCCTCACCACCTCGCTGCTGGCGGTGATGACCGCCGGAGCCGCGTACGTACCGGTCGACCCGAACCACCCGTCGGACCGGATCGCCTACATGCTCGCCGACAGCGCGCCCTCCCTGGTGATCACGCTGGCCGACCTGGTCGACCGGCTGCCGCAGGGGTCCGCCGCACCGCTGGTGCTCGACGAGCGCGGCACCGTCGAGGAGCTGGCGCGGGCCTCGGGCGCCGAGGTCACCGACGCCGAGCGGCGGGCGCCGCTGTCCGCCGACCACCCGGCGTACGTGATCTACACCTCCGGGTCCACCGGCCGCCCCAAGGGCGTGGTGGTCCCGCACCGCGGTGTGGGCAACCTCGCGGCGTGGCAGGCGAGTTGGTTCGGGGTGGACAGCACGAGCCGGGTCGGGCAGTTCTCCGCCCCGAGCTTCGACGCCGCCCTGTACGAGACGGTGATGGCGCTGCTCAACGGCGCCGCGCTGGTGCTCTCCCCGTCCGACGGCCCGGTCCTCGGTGACGCGCTGACCGACTTCCTGACCGACGAGGGCATCACCCACGCCGTGCTCACCCCGACGGCGCTCTCCAGCGCGGAGGCGCGCAACGCCCCCGCGATGACGCTGATGACGGCGGGCGAGGCGTGCTCGCGGGAGCTGGCCGCGCGCTGGTCCCGCGGCCGTCGTTTCGTCAACGCCTACGGCCCCACCGAGACGACCGTCTGCGCCACCGCGAGCGGTCCGCTGGACGGCAGCGGCGTTCCGCACATCGGCGGCCCGATCCACAACACCAGGGCGTACGTGCTCGACGCCGACATGGGCCTGTGCCCGCCCGGTGTGGCGGGCGAGCTGTACGTGGCCGGTGTCGGCCTGGCGCGCGGCTACCTCGGTCAACCGGCCCTGACCGCCGAGCGGTTCGTCGCCGACCCGTTCGGCCCGGCCGGCACCCGGCTCTACCGCACCGGCGACGTGGTGCGCCGCCGGGCGGACGGCGAGCTGGAGTTCGTCGGCCGCCGGGACAACCAGGTCAAGCTGCGCGGCTTCCGCATCGAGCTGGGCGAGATCGAGTCGCAGATCGCGGGCTGCGCGGGCGTCGAGGGCGCCGCCGTGGTCATCCGCGAGGACCGGCCCGGCGTCAAGCAGCTGGTCGGCTACGTGGTGCTGCCCGGCACCGGTGCGGATGCCGACGCCGGCACCGATACAGACGCCGACACCGACGCAGCCACGGAGGCCGCGCTGGAGCCGGTGCGCGCGGAGGCGGCCGGGCGGCTGCCCGAGTACATGGTTCCGCAGGTCTGGGTCGTGCTGGACGCCCTGCCGCTGACCGTCAACGGCAAGCTGGACCAGGCGGCCCTGCCCGCCCCGCGGTTGCCGGTGCGCGAGGACGCCAAGGAGCCGACCACGGACGCCGAGCGGGTCATCGCCGAGGCGTTCCGGGAGGTGCTGGGCCTGCCCGAGGTGGGCGTGGACGACAACTTCTTCGAGCTCGGCGGCGACAGCATCGTCTCGATCAAGCTGGTCAGCCAGGTCCGCAGGGGCGGTCTGGTGATCAGCCCCAGGGACGTCTTCGAGCACAAGTCGGCCGCCGCCCTCGCGCGGATCGCCCGTGCCGAGGAGGAGGTGGCCCCGGAGGACCCGGACGCCGGTATCGGCGAGGTGCCGCTGACCCCGATGACGCACTGGCTGCGCGAACTGGGCGGCAGCATGGACCGGTTCCACCAGTCGGTGCTGCTCCAGGTGCCGGACCGGGTCGACCAGGAGTCGCTGACCACCGCGCTGGGTACCGTGCTGGACCACCACGACGCGCTGCGGCTGAAGCTGTCCGCGGACGGCGACCAGTGGTCCTACGAGGTGCGCCCGCGCGGTGCGGTGGACGCGGCCGAATGCGTCACCCGCGTCGACATCGCCGGGGCGGACCGGGACAAGGTCCGGGCGACCGTGGCCATGCACGCCCAGGATGCGGTGGCCTCGCTGTCGCCGACCGAGGGCGCGATGGTGCGCGCGGTCTGGTTCGACGCCGGCCCGGGCACGCCCGGCAGGCTGCTGGTGATCGGCCACCACCTGGCGGTCGACGGAGTCTCCTGGCGGATTCTCGTACCCGATCTGGCCGCCGCCTGGCTGGCGGCGCTGGAGTCCCGGGACGCGGGTCTCCAGCCGGTCGGCACCTCCTGGCGCCGCTGGTCGCAGTGGCTGACCGAGCTGGCGCAGGACCCGGCGCGCGAGCGCCGACTGGACTGGTGGACCGAGCAGTTGGCGGACGAGGACCCGCTGGTGACCACCGCGCCGAAGGACCCGGCCGTCGACACCATGAGCACGCAGGAGGCCCTCGCGCTGACCCTGCCGGAGGACGTCACCGACCGGCTGCTGACCGCGGTGCCGACCGCGGCCCGCTGCGGTGTGGAGGACGTGCTGCTGACCGGCTTCACGCTGGCGGTCGCCGACTGGCGGCGCCGGCGCGGGCTGGGCGCGGGCACCTCCGTACTGCTGGACGTGGAACGGCACGGACGGCAGATCCCGGAGGGCTTCGACCTCGACATCTCGCGCACCGTGGGCTGGTTCACCAGTCTGGCGCCGGTGCGGCTGGATCTGGGCCCGGTCTCCTGGGGCCGCGTGTACAGCGACTCCACCGCGCTGCACAAGGCGGTCTCCCGGGTGCGGGAGACGCTGCGCGAGATGCCCGACGAGGGCATCGGCCACGGTCTGCTGCGCCATCTGAACCCGGCCACCCGCGAGCAGTTGGCCGCGCTCGGCGACCCGCAGTTCGGCTTCAACTACCTGGGCCGGACCACGATCGCCGAGGACGACGGTGCCCGGGACGGCGCCGACGACACCTGGACGATGTCCGCGGACGGCGACGTGCTGCGCGAGCTCGGCGGAGATCCCGGGCTGCCCGCCGCACACGCCCTGTCCCTCAACGTCCTGGTCGAGGACACCTCGAACGGACCGCGTCTGGTCGCCAACTGGACCTGGCCGCGCAGACTCCTCGACCCGGACGACGTACGCAAACTCGCCGACGGATGGTTCCGGGCGCTCCGGGCGCTCGCGGACCACGCGAGCGCACCGCGCTCCGCGGAACTCTCCCCGTCGGACCTGTCACTGATCGACCTCGAACTCGACGATCTCGGGGTACTGGAATCAGAGTGGAGGAAGACCCAGTGACCAGCAACGAACTCTTCGAAGAAATCCTTCCGTTGGCGCCCCTTCAGGAGGGCATGCTCTTCCACGCCACGTACGACGAGGACGCCTTGGACGTCTACACCGTGCGTCTGGCCGTGGACTTCGAGGGCCCCTTCGACATCGCCACCTTCCGGGAGGCCGTGCGCGCGCTCCTGGTGCGCCGCAACAACCTGCGGGCCGGCTTCCTCTCGGAGAACCTGAGCAAGCCCGTCCAGGTCATTCCGCGCGAGTTCGAGACCCCGGTGGTCGTGCACGACCTCTCCGGACTGCCGCAGGGCTCCCGCGAGTCGCGGCTGGCCGAGCTGGCCGCCGAGGAGGAGGCCGTACGCTTCGACCTCGCCAACCCGCCGCTGCTGCGGTTCACGGTGGTGCGGCTGGCCGAGCGCGGCTGGCGGCTGATGTTCAGCTGCCACCACATCCTGCTGGACGGCTGGTCGATGCCGCTGGTCCTGGGCGAGCTGTTCGAGCTCTACCAGCGCGAGGGCGACGCGAGCGGGCTGCCGGACGCGACACCGTTCAAGCTGTACCTGGCCTGGCTGCGCAAGCAGGACAAGGAAACCGCCCTCGACGCCTGGCGCACCGCGCTGGAGGGCCTGCCGGGCCCGACCAAGGTCGCCCCGGAGGCGTCCGACACCGTCTCGGCGCTGCCCGGCGGAACCACCGTCGACCTGCCCGAGGAGCAGAGCGCCGCGCTGACCGCGCTCGCCCGCAGGCTCGGCGTCACCGTCAACACCGTGGTGCAGGTGGGCTGGGGCCTGCTGCTCTCCCGGCTCACCGACCGGCGCGACCTGGTCTTCGGCGCGACCGTCTCGGGACGGCCGGCGGAGATCGAGGGTGTGGAGAGCATCGTCGGGCTGTTCATCAACACCGTCCCGGTGCGGATGCGGCTGGACGCGGCGGAGTCTCTGCGCGAGCTGCTGATCCGCGTCCAGGACGAGCAGTCCGCACTGCTGGACCACCACTACGTGGGCCTCACCGACATCCAGCGGGCCGCGGGCCACAACGGCCTCTTCGACAGCATGGTCGCCTTCGAGAGCTACCCGGTCGACGAGGGGCTGAAGGGGTCGCTCGGCGAGCTGACGATCACCGGTGTCTCCGGTTCCGACGCCACTCACTACCCGCTCACCCTCATCGTGGTGCCCGGGGACCGCCTTCAGCTCCGACTCGGCTTCCGGCAGAACCTGTTCACCGAGGAGACCGCGGGCGCGCTGCTCGGCGGTCTGGAGCAGCTGCTGTCGCGGATCGCGACCGACGACGGGGCGCAGGCCGAGGAGGCAGCCGCCGCGGTGGAGCTGCCCGAGGGCTGGACGGTCGCGGCGGCCGACTCCGCCGCGGCCTCCGGCTCGTCCGTCTCCGACCTGACCGCGGCTCCCGGTGGCGGCCGGGCCGCGCGGACCCCGCACGAGGAGGTGCTCTGCGGGCTGTTCGCCGAGGCGCTCGGGGTGGCCTCCGTCTCCATCGACGACAACTTCTTCGACCTGGGCGGCCACTCGCTGATGGCCACCAAGCTGGTGAGCCGCATCCGCAGCGTCTTCGAGATCGAGCTTCCGGTGCGTGCGCTCTTCGATGCGCAGACGGTGGCGGCGTTGGCGGAGCGTGTCTCGGGCAGCGTGGACGACGGTCGTTCGGCGATCCAGCCCGTGGAACGCCCCGAACAGATACCCCTGTCCTTCGCACAACGCCGCCTGTGGTTCCTCAACCGCATGGAAGGCCCCGGCGCCACCTACAACATCCCCCTCACCGTCCGACTCACCGGACCCCTCAACCACACCGCACTGCGCCACGCACTCCGCGACATCCTCCACCGCCACGAAACACTCCGCACCACCTACCCCGACCACGACGGCCAACCCTGGCAACACATCACCCCCACCACCCACACCACACTCCCCTACACCACCCAAACCACCACCGAAGCCACCCTCGAACACGACCTCAACACCCTCGCCACCACCGGCTTCGACCTCACCACCCAACTCCCCATCCGCATCACCCTCCTCCAAATCACCCCCACCGACCACATCCTCAACCTCACCATCCACCACATCGCCACCGACGGCTGGTCACAAGCACCCCTCGCCCAAGACCTCACCACCGCCTACACCGCACACACCCAAGGCACCACCCCCAACTGGACCCCCCTCCCCGTCCAATACGCCGACTACGCCCTCTGGCAACACGACACCCTCGGCAACGAAAACGACCCCGACTCCCCCATCACCACCCAACTCAACTACTGGCGCAACACCCTCAACAACCTCCCCGACGAACTCAACCTCCCCACCGACCGACCCCGCCCCACCCACGCCACCTACCAAGGCGCCACCCACACCACCCAACTCCCCCCACGCCTCCACAACGACCTCCAAAACCTCGCCCGCACCACCCGCTCCAGCCTCTTCATGGTCCTCCAAACCGGCATCACAGGACTCCTCAACAAACTCGGAGCAGGCACCGACATCCCCCTCGGCACCGCCATCGCCGGACGCACCGACACCGCCCTCGACAACCTCGTCGGCTTCTTCATCAACACCCTCGTCCTGCGCACCGACGCATCAGGCGACCCCACCTTCCGCGAACTCCTCAACCGCACCCGCACCACCGACCTCACCGCCTACAACCACCAAGACCTCCCCTTCGAACAACTCGTCCACGCCCTCCAACCCACCCGCTCCCTCGCCCGCCACCCACTCTTCCAAGTCATGCTCGTCCTCCAGAACAACACCAAAGCCACCCTCAACCTCCCCCACCTCACCGCCCAACCCCTCAACACCCAAACCGGCGCCGCCAAATTCGACCTCGGCTTCAACTTCATCGAGGAGAAGGGCGAGGACGGGCAGCCGGCCGGTATCGAGGTGACGGTGGAGTACGCCACCGACCTCTTCGACGAGGAGACGGTCGAGCGATTGACGCGTCGGCTGGGCCGACTGCTCTCGCTCGCGGTCGCGGACCCGGAGATGCCGATCAGCCAGTTCGACCTGCTCGAACCGGACGAGTGGCAGCGGTTGACGGCCGGAGGCACCGGTGCGCAGGACGCGGCAGGCACGGACGACGAGGCGCTGGACACGGTCGCCGGGCTCTTCGCGAAGCAGGCCGCACTCACCCCCGCGCGCACCGCGATCGTCGCGGCCGACGCGCATCTGACCTACGCCGAGCTGGACGCACGCTCCACCCGCCTGGCCACCCACCTCACCGCCCACGGGGTCCAGCACGGCGACACCGTCGCCATCGCGGTGCCCCGCTCCGCCGCGCACACCGTGGCGCATCTGGCGGTGCTGCGCGCCGGCGCCGTCTGCCTGCCGCTGGAGACCGACCACCCGGCCGGACGGATCGCCCGTCTGCTGGACGACACCGCCCCCGTCGCGGTGCTCACCACCCGCAACGTGCACGCCACGCTGCCCGAGACAGACGCGCCGGTCGTCGTGCTGGACGACGAGGAGACCGCCCACGAGCTGGCGGTGCTCCCGGCCGACCCCACGGCGTTCCCCGCACCGCTGCCCGACTCGCCCGCGTACCTGCTGCACCCCTCCGGTTCCGCGGGTCGCCCCAAGGGCGTCCTGGTGCCGCACCGCGGCATCGCCAACCGGCTGCGCTGGATGCGCGACAACCACGAACTGGGCGCCGGCGACCGGGTGTTGTACAAGGCACCCGCCGATCTCGACGTCTCCGTCTGGGAGTTGCTCTCCCCGCTGGTCGCCGGAGCCGTGCAGATCGTGGCCGAGCCGGGCAGCCACCGCGACCCGGCGAGGCTCGCCGCGCTGATCGAGCGCACCGAGGTCACCTGCCTGCACTTCGCCCCCTCGCTGCTGCGCGAGTTCCTCGCCGAGGCCGGCCCGGAGACGTACGCGGGGCTGCGCCGGGTGTTCCTGAGCGGCGAGCCGCTGGCCACCGTGCCCGCGGACGAACTCCGCGAGCTGCTTCCGCACGCCGAGATCCACCTCCTGTACGGGGCGACGGAGGCGTCGTTCGACTCGCTGGCCCGGGACGTCCGCGACGCCGAGGGCGCGTACCCGGCCGCCGGACGGCTGATCCGCAACACCCGTGCGCACGTCCTCGACTCGCAGCTCTCGCCGATGCCCACGGGCAGCGCCGGTGAGCTCTACCTCGGCGGCGCCGGGCTGGCGCACGGCTACCTCGGCCGGCCCGCCCTCACCGCCGAACGCTTCGTCGCCGACCCCTACGGACCTGCGGGCTCCCGCCTCTACCGCACCGGCGACCTCGCCCGCATCACCCGCGTCGGCACGGTCGAGCTGATCGGCCGCACCGACGACCGGATCACCATCGGCGGACGGCACGTCGAGCCGGCCGAGGTCGAGCGGGTGCTCGCCCTGCACCGGGGTGTGGACGTCGCGCTGGTCACCACCCGCCCGGGCCCGTCCGGCGAAGTAGTGCTGGTGGCGTACCACACGCCCATCGACCCGGACGCCCCCGCCGAGGCGGAGGCCCTGCGCACCTATCTGGCGCAGGAGTTGCCGGACTACACGGTGCCCGCGCACTACGTCTCGCTGGCCGCCTTCCCGCGGCTGGAGGACGGCGGCATCGACCACGCGGAGCTTCCCGAGCCGCGCCGCGAGGCGGTGCGTCCGCCGCGCAACGACATCGAGCAGACGCTCTGCGACCTCTTCTCCGAGCTGCTCGGCAAGCACGTCAACAACATCGACGACAGCTTCTTCGACCTGGGCGGTCACTCACTGCTGGCCACCAAGCTGGTGAGCCGGGTGCGTTCGACCTTCAGCATCGAGCTGCCCTTCCGCGACATCTTCGATGCGCAGACGGTGGCGGCGTTGGCGGAACGTGTCTCGGGCAGCGTGGACGACGGTCGTTCGGCGATCCAGCCCGTGGAACGCCCCGAACAGATACCCCTGTCCTTCGCACAACGCCGCCTGTGGTTCCTCAACCGCATGGAAGGCCCCGGCGCCACCTACAACATCCCCCTCACCGTCCGACTCACCGGACCCCTCAACCACACCGCACTGCGCCACGCACTCCGCGACATCCTCCACCGCCACGAAACACTCCGCACCACCTACCCCGACCACGACGGCCAACCCTGGCAACACATCACCCCCACCACCCACACCACACTCCCCTACACCACCCAAACCACCACCGAAGCCACCCTCGAACACGACCTCAACACCCTCGCCACCACCGGCTTCGACCTCACCACCCAACTCCCCATCCGCATCACCCTCCTCCAAATCACCCCCACCGACCACATCCTCAACCTCACCATCCACCACATCGCCACCGACGGCTGGTCACAAGCACCCCTCGCCCAAGACCTCACCACCGCCTACACCGCACACACCCAAGGCACCACCCCCAACTGGACCCCCCTCCCCGTCCAATACGCCGACTACGCCCTCTGGCAACACGACACCCTCGGCAACGAAAACGACCCCGACTCCCCCATCACCACCCAACTCAACTACTGGCGCAACACCCTCAACAACCTCCCCGACGAACTCAACCTCCCCACCGACCGACCCCGCCCCACCCACGCCACCTACCAAGGCGCCACCCACACCACCCAACTCCCCCCACGCCTCCACAACGACCTCCAAAACCTCGCCCGCACCACCCGCTCCAGCCTCTTCATGGTCCTCCAAACCGGCATCACAGGACTCCTCAACAAACTCGGAGCAGGCACCGACATCCCCCTCGGCACCGCCATCGCCGGACGCACCGACACCGCCCTCGACAACCTCGTCGGCTTCTTCATCAACACCCTCGTCCTGCGCACCGACGCATCAGGCGACCCCACCTTCCGCGAACTCCTCAACCGCACCCGCACCACCGACCTCACCGCCTACAACCACCAAGACCTCCCCTTCGAACAACTCGTCCACGCCCTCCAACCCACCCGCTCCCTCGCCCGCCACCCACTCTTCCAAGTCATGCTCGTCCTCCAGAACAACACCAAAGCCACCCTCAACCTCCCCCACCTCACCGCCCAACCCCTCAACACCCAAACCGGCGCCGCCAAATTCGACCTCGGCTTCAACTTCATCGAGAACAAGGACGAAGACGGGCAGCCGGCCGGTATCGACGTGCAGATCGAGTACAGCGTCGACCTCTTCGACCACGAGACGGTCGAGCAGCTCGCCGAGCGGCTCATCCGCCTGCTCAGCGTGGGCGCCGGGGAGCCGGAGACCCCGCTCAGCCGGATCGGCATTCTCGAACCCGCCGAGCGCGAGCAGCTGTTGAACGGTTGGAACGACACGGCGAGGGCGCTGGACCTGCCCGAGCAGGGCACCGGGGACCACGGCTTCGAACCGGAGACGATCGCAGGGCTCTTCGCGGACCAGGCGGCCCGCACCCCGGGACGCAGCGCGATCGTGGCCGAGGACGCCCACCTCACCTACGCAGAGCTGGACGCACGCTCCACCCGCCTCGCCACCCACCTGGTGTCCCGGGGCGTACGACGCGGGGACACCGTCGCCGTCGCCGTGCCGCGCTCCGCCGCGCTGACGGTGGCGCTGCTCGCGGTGGTCAAGACCGGTGCGGCGTACCTGCCGATCGAGACGGACTACCCGTCCGAGCGGATCGCGTACATGCTCACCGACGCCGCGCCCGCGGTGGTGCTCACCACCGGTGCGGTGCGCGACCGGCTCCCGGAGGAGGCCGAGAACGCGGGAGAGGGCGCCGAGGCCGCGCGGACGCTGATCGTGCTGGACGACCCGGCGACCGCCCACGCGCTCGCCGTGCTCCCGGCCGACGCCGGCGCGCTCGCGGGCCCGCTGCCCGACTCGCCCGCGTACCTGCTCTACACCTCCGGTTCCACCGGCCGCCCCAAGGGCGTCCTGGTGCCGCACCGCGGCATCGTCAACCGGCTGCTGTGGATGCAGGACACCTACCGGCTCGGCGCGGACGACCGGGTGCTGCAGAAGACCCCGTCCGGATTCGACGTGTCGGTCTGGGAGTTCTTCTGGCCGCTGATCACCGGCGCCGTGCAGGTCGCGGCGAGGCCCGGCGGCCACCGCGACCCGCGGTACCTGGCCGAGCTGATCCAGGAGGCGGAGGTCACCACGGCGCACTTCGTGCCGTCGATGCTGGAGGTCTTCCTCGCCTCGCCCGAGGCCGCCGAGTGCACCGGGCTGCGACGGGTGGTGTGCAGCGGTGAGGCGCTGCCGGCCGGTCTGCGCGACCGCTTCCGGGCGCTGCTCCCGGCCGAGCTGCACAACCTGTACGGCCCGACCGAGGCGTCCGTCGACGTCACCGCCTGGGACTGCGCCGAGGACGCCGACGCACCCGTGGTGCCGATCGGCCGACCGGTCTGGAACACCAGGACGTACGTGCTGGACGGCACGCTGGCCCCGGCGCCGGTGGGCAGCAGCGGCGAGCTCTACCTCGGCGGCGTACAGCTGGCGCACGGCTACCTCGGCCGGCCCGCCCTCACCGCCGAACGCTTCGTCGCCGACCCCTACGGACCGGCGGGCTCCCGCCTCTACCGCACCGGCGACCTCGCCCGCGTCACCCGTGCCGGAGTGCTGGAGTTCCTCGGCCGCACCGACGACCAGATCAAGATCCGCGGTCGACGGGTGGAGCTGGGCGAGATCGAGCACGCCGTCTCCCGGTACCCGACGGTCGGTTCGGCGATCGTGGTCGCCCACCGGGCGCCCTCCGGCGACACCCGGCTCGCCGCGTACGTCACCGACCGGGACGCCTCGGAACCGGTGGACCTGTCGGCGCTGCGCGACCACCTGGCGACGGTGCTGATCGACCACATGGTGCCGGTGCACTACACGAGGATCGACGAGGTTCCCCTCACGCCCAACGGCAAGGTCGACAAGAAGGCGCTGCCCGCGCCCGAGCAGCTGGAACAGCAGCCGGGACGTGCGCCGCGCAACGAGACCGAGACGGCGCTGTGCGAGATCTTCGCCGAGCTGCTCGGCCACGAGTCGGTCACCATCGACGACAACTTCTTCACCCTGGGCGGCCATTCGCTGCTGGCCACCCGCCTGGCCAGCCGGATCAAGGACCGGCTGGACCTGGAGATGTCGGTGGTCTCGATCTTCGAGGCGCCGACGGTCGCGGCCCTGGCGGTGCGGCTCGGCCAGGACAGTGCCGGCGGCCCGCTGAGCGGTCTGCTGCCGCTGCGCGCCGGCGGCACGCAGTCGCCGCTCTTCTGCGTCCACCCGCTGGGCGGGCTGAGCTGGCCCTACGCCGGTATCGCCGAGCATCTTCCGGCGGGTGTCGGTCTCTTCGGCCTCCAGGCGTCCGGGCTGAGCGAGGGCGACCCGCTGCCTCAGACGCTGGAGGCGATGGCCGCCGAGTACGTGGCCCGGATCCGCACCGTCCAGGAGCAGGGCCCCTACCGCCTGCTCGGCTGGTCGCTCGGCGGCCGGATCGCGCACGCCATGGCGGCGCTGCTGGAGGAGGCCGGGCAGGAGGTCGAGCTGCTCGCGCTGCTGGACGCCTACCCGCAGACCGAGGAGGCCGAGGAGAGCGACTTCTCCGAGGCCGACTTCCTCAAGGGCATCCTGGCCGCCGCCGACCTGGAGCCGTCCGCGCTGGGCGGGGCGCTCAACCTCGACACGGTGATGGCCGCCGTACGCGCCGCGGGCAACGACCTCGCGGGCATGTCGGCCGACCAACTGCGGCGCCTCCAGCGGGTGATGGCCAACAGCTACCGCGTCGACGCAAGCGGGCTGACCGGCCGCACCGGCTCGGGCGCGGTGATGTTCGCCGCGACGACCGACCAGGTCGGCGACCCCGAGGACTGGCGCGAGCACCTCGGCGGCGAGCTGGAGGTCCACCCGGTCGACGCCTCGCACAACGACCTGATGCGGCCCGAGCCGCTGGCCGAGATCGGTGCGGTGCTGGCGAAGAAGCTGGCAGCGACCGCCCGGGTGGACGGGGTCTGACGCTCCCGCGTCGCACTCGTCCACCGCGAACCACACTCGAGAGAAAGGCAGTTGCACATGTCCAAGGCGGTCGTCATCTCCGTACCGTTCGCCGGGGCCGGCGCCTCGGTGTTCCGTCCCTTCGTCCCGCTGAGCGAGGGCAAGTTCGAGCTCGCGGCCATCCAGCTCCCGGGCCGCGAGCAGCGGTTCGCCGAGGAGCCGTACACCGATGTCGAGGTCGCGGCCGACGGGCTGCTGCCCGAGGTCCTGGAGCGGGTCAAGGGCGCGGACTCCGTGGTGCTCTTCGGCCACAGCCTGGGCGCGGTGCTCTCCTACGAGCTGGCCCGCCGGCTCGCCGCGACCGAGGGCGTCAGGCTGACCGCGCTGGTCATCAGCGGTTCGCCCGGCCCGTGGGCCCGCCGCGAGAACGGCGCCAGCGGACTGGACGACGACCAGTTCCTCGCCCGCGTCAAGGAGTTCGCCGGCTACCGGCACGACGCGCTGGAGGACCCGGAGATGCGTGAGCTGCTGCTCCCCACGCTGCGGGCGGACGTCGAGATGCACGAGAGCTACACGGCGCGTTCGGACGAGCCGCTGGCGGTCCCGATCGTGTCGGTGCGCGGCACCTCCGACTCGCTGGTCACCACCGAGCAGGCCATGGAGTGGTCCAAGGCCACTTCCCGGGACTTCCGCTTCGAGGAGGTCGAGGGCGGCCACATGTACCTGGTCGACAACCCCGAGGGCCTGGTCCGCGTACTGGCGGACGCCGTCGGGAGCTGACCGGCCGTTCCGGCGGGCCGGTCGCGGGACGCACCCCGCGGCCGGCCCGCCGGAACCCGGTCGTGGGGGACGGGTGGTGCCGGCCCCTCGCGGAGAGTCCACAACCGTTGAGAAGGAGTCCTGGTGCGTCTGCAAGGTAAGACCGTCCTGGTGACGGGGGCCGCGCGCGGTGTCGGCCGCGCCTGCGCGCTGGCGATGAGTCGGGAGGGCGCGGACCTGGCCCTGCTCGACGTCTGCGGCGACGTCCCCGGAGTGCCCTACCCGCTCGGCACCACCAGCCAGCTCGACCACACCGCGAAGCTCTGCCGCGCGGAGGGCGCGGCGGTGCTCACCGCCGAGGCCGACATCCGCGACCGCGCCGCGCTCTCCGCGGCCGTCGACGAGGTGTGCGCCCGCTTCGGCACCATCGACGCGCTGGTCAACAACGCGGGCATCGTGGCCCCTTCGGGCCGCACCACCCACGAGACCACCGAGGAGGAGTGGCAGGTGATGATCGACATCAACCTGTCGGGCGCCTGGCGCATGACCTCCCTGGTCGGCCCGCTGATGACCGCCCGCCGCTCCGGCAGCATCGTCAACGTGGCCTCCACCGCGGGCCTGGTCGGCTACCGGCACTTCGCCGGCTACGCCGCCTCCAAGCACGGCGTGATCGGACTCTCCAAGGCGACCGCGCTGGACTACGCCCCGCTGAAGGTGCGGGTCAACGCACTGTGCCCGGGCTCCATCCGGGACGACAGCCAGGCCGAGGGCCGGATGCTGGCCGAGATCGCCCGTTCGCTGGAACTGCCGGTCGGCGAGCACGAGGAGACGTTCGTCCAGTCGCAGCCGATGAACGCGCTGATCGAGCCGGAGGACGTGGCCCAGGCCGCCGTCTGGCTGGTCTCGGACGAGTCCAGGCAAGTGACCGGCTCCGTGTTGACCGTCGACGGCGGCTTCACCGCCCGGTGAGCCACCCCATCACGCCAAAGGGACCAGTCGTGTCGATCTCTGAGCAGGACGCCGCCACCGCACCGGCGGAGCGCGCCACCGATCCAGCCGCAGCACCAGCCACCGCATCCGTCTTTGCACCGGCCACCCCGTCCGGCCACCCCGCCGCATCTGCGGACGCCGCATCCGCGCCGGCCGCCGGACGCACTGTCGTGCGCACCGCCGGGCAGTCCGGCGGGAACCTGCCGGTGCCGGGCGCCGACTGCCACGCACTCGCCGTACGCCTGCCCCGCGCCGACGCCCGACAGGGCGCTGCCGCAAGGCAGTTGGCCGCCCGGATGGCCGCTCACCCCTCGGTGGCCGGCTGGTCCGAGGAGGTGCCCTGCGGTTCGGAGGAGCCCGCGGCCCAGCAGCGCCGCGGCCGCGAGCTGCTGCGACCGGTCGCCGCCGGTCAGGACGCGCGGGTGCGGGTCGTGCTGCTGCGCTACGCGGACGGGGTCGCCGACCTCGTCGCGGTGGCGCACCGCCGACGGTTCGGTGTCGCCGCGCTGCGGGCCTGCGTCATCGAGCTGCTGGTCGGCGCGGAGACGGCCGAACCCGCCGCGGACGCCGCGCCGTCGGCCGCCGCGCACCCCGACCCGACCCGGCTCGCCGCCGAGCTGGCGCAGTGCTCCTCGGCCGGACGTCCGGACTGGGGGCTGGGCGACCCGTACGGGCCGGCAGCCGCCCGCAGCTGCGAACTCGCGCTCTCCCAGGCACATCCCGCCTCCGACTCGGCAGGCTGGGCCGCCGCGCTCGGCCTGGTGCTGGCGCGCTACGACGGGGTGAGCGCCCCGGTTCTCGCCCAGCTGGTGACGGACTCCGACGCCGACCCGGGAGCCGCCGCCGACCCCGCGGAGACCGAGGCCGCCGGCGTCGCACTGGTCCCGGTGCCGGCCGACGGCGCCCGGACGCTCGGCAGCGTCCACAAGCAGATGCGCGAGGCAGCGGCGGCGGGGCCTGCCTGGCGCACCGAGGCACTGCGCCGGGAGATCACCGCGGCCGGCGGCGACCTCGACGACGCCGACCGTGTCGGCCTGGTCGTCGCGGACCGCAACGCGGCCACCGGGCTGCCGGGGGTGCGACCGGCCGAGTACGTGCCGTACCAGGCGCCGCCGTTCGCGGTGACGGTCTCGGTGGTGCGCGACATGACGCGCCAACGCCCCTTCCTGCGCTGCGACTTCGACCCCCGCCTCCTGTCGCCCGCGAGTGCCGAGCAGCTGCTCGCGCACGTGCGCCGCGTCCACGAGGCGCTGCTGCGCGAACCGGACACCTCGACCGACCGGCTGGAACTGCTCTCCGCCCAGGAGCTGGACCGGGTGCACGCGCTCGGCCGGCACGCCGAGGCGCGGCCGGTGGTCCCCACCCGGATCGACGCCGCCATCGCGACGATCGCCGCCGGCGCTCCGGACGCCGTCGCCGTCCGGTTCGAGGACGAGACCCTCGGCTACGGCGAGCTGGACCGGCGCGCCGACCGCCTCGCGCACGCGCTGCGCGAACTCGGTGTCGCCGACGGCGACCGGGTCGGGGTCTGCCTGGAGCGCTCCACGGAGCTGATCGTCTCGCTGCTCGCGGTGCTCAAGGCGGGCGCGACCTACGTGCCGATGGACCCCGCCTATCCGAGCGACCGCCTGTCGTACACCACCACCGACGCCGGGCTGACCACCGTCGTCACCGACCACCGGGACTTCCCCGGCGGGGAGTCGGTGCGGGTGGTCTCCCCGGCGGAGCTGGCCGCGCTGGCGCCGGAGAGCTGCGAGGGGCCGCCGCGCTCGACGACCGGCCCGGACGACGCCGCGTACGTCATCTACACCTCCGGCTCCACCGGCCGTCCCAAGGGCGTGGTCATCCCGCACCGCAACGTGCTGGGTCTGATGGCCGCCACCACCGAGGACTTCGAGCTGGACTCGGACGACGTCTGGACCCTGTTCCACTCCAGCGCCTTCGACTTCTCCGTCTGGGAGATCTGGGGCGCGCTGCTGACCGGCGCCACCCTGGTCGTCGTGCCGTACTGGGCCTCCCGCTCGCCCGAGGAGTTCCACCAACTCCTGCTGCGCGAACGGGTGTCGGTGCTCAGCCAGACCCCTTCGGCCTTCTCCCAGCTGGTGGAGGTCGAGCGCGACGGCGGCGAGCCGGTGCCGGTGCGGCTGGTCGTCTTCGGCGGCGAGGCGCTGGAACCGCGCATCCTGCTGCCCTGGTTCGACCGGCACCCGGAGAGCCGGTGCCGGGTGGTCAACATGTACGGCATCACCGAGACCACCGTGCACGTGACCGCGCAGACCGTCACCAGGGCCGAGGCCCTGACCGGCGACAAGTCGGTCGGTCACGCGCTGCCCGGCTGGTGGGTGCGGATCGCCGACCCCGAGGGCCGGACGCTGCCGATCGGCGTCGCCGGCGAGATCTGGGTCGGTGGCACGGGCGTCGCCACGCACTATCTGAACAAGCCCGAACTCACCGAGGAGCGCTTCCGGGTCGACCCGCGCACCGGTGAGCGGATGTACCGCAGCGGGGACCGCGGCAGGATGCTGCCGGACGGCCGGATCGAGCATCTGGGACGGCTGGACAGCCAGGTCAAGCTGCGCGGCTTCCGCATCGAACTGGACGAGATCCGCGCGGTGCTGGCGGACGACCCGCAGGTCTCCGCGGCCGTGGTGGTGCTCGGGCGGAGCGACCCCGACGACCCCGCGACCGCGCAGCTCGACGCGTACGTGGTGCCGGCCGGCGACGATCTGGACGACACGGCCGCGGTGCGCCGCCGCGCGGCCAGGTTCCTGCCCGAGTACATGGTGCCCTCCACCGTCACCGTGCTGGAGCGGATGCCGCTGACCACCAACGGCAAGCTGGACACCCGCAGGCTGCCGAAGCCGGCCGCGGCGCCCGTACCCGCGGCCCCTGCCGCGACCGCGGCCGGCGACACGGGCGCATCGGGCGCAACACCCGGCGCAACGGCGGGCGTTGCCGCGGACGGCGGCGCCGAACCGGCCGGGGAGACCTTCGAGTCCGTGCTGCTGGAGGTGTGGCAGGAAGTGCTCGGCGTGCCGATCGGCCCCGACGACAACTTCTTCGACCACGGCGGCAATTCGCTCCTCGCCATGCGGGTGGGCGCGGCACTGCGGCGCCGGGGCGGCGGTTTCACCGTGGCGATGCGCGAGCTGTACCTGCGCCCGACGATCCGTCAACTGGCTGCGGACCGCGCCGAGTGACCTGCGGAGCCGTCGTGCGACGGCTCGTACCGAAGGAATAGGAATCCACGATGGCCCAATCGCCTCTCCCCGACCTGTTCCGGCTCCAGGTGGCGCGTACGCCGCACGCCCCGGCCGTCCGCTCCGGCGGGCAGGAGCTGGACTACACCGAGCTCAACCGCCGGGCGAACCTGCTGGCGCACCGGCTGATAGCCCGCGGCGTGGGCCCCGAGTGCGTGGTGGGGGTGCAGCTGCCCCGCTCCCCCGAGCTGGTGGTGGCGCTGCTCGGCATCCTGAAGTCGGGGGCCGCCTATGTTCCGATCGACAGCGACTGCCCCGTCGAGCGGCGGGAGTTCATCGTCCGGGACACCGGGCTGGACCTGATGCTGGTGCCGGACGGGGCGGCCGGCATCGCGGGCCTGACGACCCTGACCGTCGCCTCGGCGCTCGCCGCCGGCGGGCCGGAGCACGACCCCACCGACGCCGACCGCCTCGCCCCGCTGACCGCGGCGAACCTGGCGTACGTCATCTACACCTCGGGCTCCACCGGCCGGCCCAAGGGCGTCACCGTCCAGCACGACACCCTGCACCGGTACCTGGCGTTCGCCTGCGAGGAGTACCCGGGCCTGGCCAAGGGCGCGCTGCTGCACTCCCCGGTGGCCTTCGACCTCACCGTCACCGCGCTGTACGGGCCGCTGCTGCTGGGCGGCTGTGTCACCGTCGCGGCGCTGGACCGGGAGCCGGCGGCCGGCGAGCAGGCCCCGGAGAGGCAGGGGTTCGTCAAGGCGACCCCGTCCCATCTGCCGATTCTCACCGCGCTGCCGAGCGCTCTGTCGCCCACCGACGAACTGGTCGTGGGCGGCGAGATGTTGATCGGCGACGTGGTCGAGCGCTGGCGCGAGGTCCACCCCGGCGCGGCGGTCGTCAACGAGTACGGCCCCACCGAGGCCACCGTGGGCTGCTGCGTATTCCGCATCGGCCCGGACGACGCGATCGAGCCCGGCGCCACCCCGATCGGCACCGCCACTCCCGACACCGAGCTCTACGTGCTGGACGAGGCCCTGCGTCCGGTCCCGGAGGGCACCGTCGGCGAGCTGTACATCGCGGGCGGCCAGGTCGCCCGCGGCTATCTGGGCCGTCCGGGGCTGACCTCCGACCGCTTCGTGGCCAACCCCTTCGCCGGCGCCGCCGGCACCGGGGCCACCACCGCGGGCGACCGGATGTACCGCACCGGCGATGTCGTCCGGCTCCGCCCGGACGGCCTCCTGGAGTACCTGGGCCGCACCGACGACCAGGTCAAGATCCGCGGCTACCGCATAGAACTGGGCGAGGTCACCTCGGCGTTGGCGGCCGGCCCCGGCATCGCCCAGGCGGCCGTGATCGCTCGCGAGGACCGTGCCGGAGACAGGTACCTGGCGGGCTACGCGGTGCTGGAGGAGGGGGCGACGGCCGGCGCGGGCTTCACCGCCGAGGTGCGCGCGGACCTCTCCCGCACCCTCCCCGCCTACATGGTCCCCTCCACCGTCACGGTCGTCGCGGCGCTTCCGCTCACCTCCAACGGCAAGCTGGACAAGGACGCGCTCCCCGAGCCGCAGCCGGAGCAGGAGCACACCGGCCAGGACGGCCCCGCGGCCGACACCTCGGCCGGTGAACTCCCCTCCACTGAGGCCGAGTCCGCGCTGTGCGCCCTGTTCGCCGAGGTCCTCGGCATCGACCCGGTCCGTCTGGACGACGACTTCTTCCGCAACGGCGGCGACAGCCTCCGGGCGGCCCGGCTGGCCACCAAGGCGCGCAAGGCGGGCTGGACCTTCGGCCTGCGCGACGTGCTGGAGCTGCGCACCCCGCGCGCGCTCGTCGCGCACGCCGCGGCCCAGGGCGGCCTCGTCACGGACGGAGCGCTCTGATGCCCGACGCCCCCGCCCCGCAAGCGGACGCCACCGCCGCCACGTCCGGCGCGTCCGACACCGCCGAGCACGCGCCCGCCGACGCCGGCGCGACCGGCACCGGCGCGACCGATCTGCGGACGGTGATCGTCGGGGCCTCGGTCGCCGGGGCCCGGGTCGCCGCCGAGCTGCGCGCCGCGGGCTACCGGGGCTCCATCGATCTGGTCGATCCGGACCCGGACGCCCCCTACGACCGGCCGCCGCTGTCCAAGCAACTCCTCAGCGGCGACTGGAGCGAGGACCGCGCCACGCTCGGCAACCCCGACGACTGGCGGGTGCGGCGCCATGTGGCCGCGGCCGCCTCGCTGGACACCGGCGCCCGGCTGCTGCGCCTGGACTCCGGCGAGGAGCTGGCGTACGACCGGCTCGTGCTGGCCTGCGGCGCCGCCCCCCGCGCCCTGCCGCAGATGCCGCTCGGCGGCGTGCACCTGCTGCGCACGCTCGCGGACTGCCGTGCGCTGCGCGCCGACCTCGACCGGTACGGCTCCGGCCGACTCGTCGTCGTCGGCGGCGGCTTCGTCGGCGCCGAGGTGGCGTCGACCGCGCGCGCACGTGGCATGAAGGTGACAGTAGTGGAGGGGATGTCCGCTCCGTTGGCAGCTCTTCTCGGTCACGACGTCGCGGCCGAACTCGCCCTGCTGCACCGCGACAACGGCACTCGGCTGCTCTGCGGCACCCCGGTCGAGGCGCTGCTGGGTGAACGCTCCGTGACCGGCGTGGAGTTGGCCGACGGCAGGACGCTGCCCGCGGACGCGGTCGTGGTCGGCATCGGGGTGGCACCGAGCACCGGCTGGCTGGCCGACTCCGGGCTGCCGCTCACCGAGGACGGCGGCGTGCGGTGCGACGAGTTCTGCGCGGTCGACGCCGACCGCACGGTGTACGCCGTCGGCGACGTCGCCCGGAGCCTGGATCCGCAGGTCGGAGCGCATCTGCGCACCGAGCACTGGACCAACGCGGTCGAGCAGGCCGACCTCGTGGCGCGCGCGATCGCCGGCGAGGAACCCCAGCCGCACCGGCACCAGTTCTTCGTCTGGAGCGACCAGTACGGCGGAAAGATCACTCTGCTCGGCCGCCCGGAGGCGGACGACGAGGTCACGGTGGTGCGTTCGGAGGGCCCCCGTCGGCGCTTCGCCGTCGCCTACCACCGCGGTTCGCGGCTCGCGGCAGCACTCACC
Organism: Streptomyces sp. XM4193; assembly: GCF_023072595.1. Taxonomy (GTDB): domain Bacteria; phylum Actinomycetota; class Actinomycetes; order Streptomycetales; family Streptomycetaceae; genus Streptomyces. The sequence continues at coordinate 816,898 of NZ_JALLGK010000001.1, read as the reverse complement.
GTGAACTGGCCCAAGGCCCTCATGACCGCCCGGCGCGCGCTCGCCGCCCCGGACAGCGGCGTCGACGTCGTGGCCAATTGGAAGAATTTGTAGTAGCAGCTTGCTGAAACGGCTCTTTCGGCACGCTCGTTTTCCGGGATCATCGATGGTGCGGGGCGGCTTTTCACCACAGACGTGGACGCCGCTTCCGTACCCCCGGCCCTCTCCGCCGCTCCGGCATTGTTGATTCATGCGTAATACACGGGACGGGACGCCCCGCAACGGGCTGCATGTCGCTGCAAAATCAGCGGCCCGACATGGGTCGACAAGCGATTGGTTGCTAGCGTCACGCCCTGCCGGGGAAAGGAATGCCGGCACTGACTGGCAATACCTTCTGCTGTCCGATTTCCTCGGAAAGGGATAACCGGTGCTCCGATACGGTGATGTCGAGCCGCTCGTGCTTCGACAGCATTGCGCGTCCGCGAATGCGGAACACCGCGCACTGCTGCTGCACGGCCTCGGCAGCAGCACCCGGAGCTGGGACACGTTCCTCGCGCACCGGCCGCCGTCCCTCGAAGTGTGGACCGCCGCCCTGCCCTGGCGCGCGGGCGGCCCGCCCGCGGTGCCCGAGGGCGACGAGACCCACTGGATACGCGAGGCGATCCGGCAGATACCCGGCGGGCCCGACATCGTCGTCGCCCATTCCTACGCATCTGTTCTGCTTCTCACTCTGCTCGCCGAAACAGTGGCGCGCGGCGCGGACCCGCGGGAAGAATTCGGCATCAGCGGCGCAGTGCTGGTTTCGCCGTTCTTCCGCGAACAGACCGACGATTTCTCCTGGCCCGAACTGCCCACATTCCTCGACCGGTTGCGACTCGGCGCCGGCGAGGGTATCCAACTGCTTTCCCACAAGCCGCTGGACTCCGACCTGCTGGCGGAGATGGCCGAGCACTCGTGCGCACAGCTGGGCCCGCACTGGGTCGTTCGCTACCTCAACACCTACCTGCGCACCCCATTCCTTCCTGTCGAACTGGTCGGCCTGCCCGTCCAGATCGTCATCGGCGATCGCGACCCGATCGCGCCGCCCACCGAGGGCGAGCTGCTCGCCGAGCGGCTCGGCAACGCCTCGATCGAGCGGATCGAAGGCAGCGGGCACACACCGATGGCCGAGCACCCGGAGCGGTTCTCGCTCGCCGTCCAGCAATTCCTCACCACTCTGTCGGCCGGGCACACCCCGGCGGCGGTCAACTGAGTACGGGAGAACACCGATGGCCACCCTGTCCGATGTCGAAATCAAGAAGCTGCTGCACGAGCCGAGTTCGGTGACGATGCGCCCCTCCTACGAGGGCGGCAACATCAACACCGCGATCGGCTTCAAGTGCGACAACTACCTGCTCGAAGCAGCTGTGCTCGACCACTTCCGGGCCGTCGGCCTGGGCGCCACCGAGCTCTACCTGACCCACGGCGTCAACTTCGACGTGGTCGGCGTCGACACCCGTCTGCACACGGTGCTGACCCTGGACGACGACGTCCGCATCGAGGTCGTCCCGAAGACCAAGGACACCGACCGCGAGATGGTGTTCGCGACCGCGGCCTACGTGGAGCGCGACGGCGAGACCAAGAAGGCCGTCTCCTCCAAGCTGCGCGTGCTGCTCCGCCGCGACCCGGCCATCCCCGACGCCCAGCCGCTGCCGGCCGAGCTCGAGCGCTTCGTGGTCGACCGCTTCGCCACCGCCGAGCCCACCGAGCTGGCCGCCACCGAGGTCGACGACTTCGCCGGTGCGTTCCACCGCGGTGAGAACTCCGACACCGACCCGGTGCTGGCCGAGATCATCGGCGACTCCAACGCCGTCGGCTGGAAGTGGAAGGTTCCCTACTACTACTGCCACTTCACAGAGCGCATGCAGATGTCGGGCTACCTGCGCCAGATGGAAGAGGCCAAGCACCTCTTCGTCGCCTCGCGCGGCATCAGCATCAAGCGGCTGCTCGACGAGCGCGGCTGGATCCCCGTGGTGACCAGCAACAAGATCCAGTTCACCGACGAGACGGTGATGGAGGAGAACCTCTACACCGTCTACACGGTGGAGTCGATCTTCAAGGACATGCTCTACACCTCCCGCATGGACTTCTACGTCGTGCGCGACGGCAAGCTCGTCAAGACCGCCACGGGTTCGATCACCCACGGCTACTGCCACAAGGAGACCCCGGAGTCCGAGTGGCAGATGGCCGTCTTCGACGACGAGGTCCTGCGCGCCCTGCGCGGCGAGTGACCCCGACGACCAGCCCGGAGGATTCATGGCTTCCCGCCCGCGCAAGCTGCGTTGGTACTTCTCGCTCCGCAGCCCGTATTCCTGGTTCGCCTACCGCGACCTGATGAGCAAGCACCCCGAGGTTCTGGACCGCATCGAATGGCTGCCGTTCTGGGAGCCGGACGAGGAGACCACGCGACTGCTCGCCGACGAAGGGGTCACGCTGCCCATCGTCGCGATGAGCAGGGCGAAGAACTTCTACATCCTGCAGGACACGCGCAGGCTCGCCACCGAGCGGGGCCTGAGCGACATCACCTGGCCGATCGACCGTGATCCGTGCTGGGAGGTCGCTCACCTGGCCTGGTTCGCGGCGGAGGACGCGGGACGCGGCAAGGACTTCGTCGCCGCCGCCCACCGCGCCCGGTGGCAGGAGGGCAGGAACATCTCCGAGCCCGAGGTCATGGCGGAGATCGCCACCGAACTGGGCCTGGACGCCGACGTGTTGGCCAACGCCCACAAGGACCCGGAGCTGCGTCGACGGGGAGCCGAGACGCTCGCCGAGTCCGCGCACGACGGACTGTTCGGTGTGCCGTTCTTCATCCACGGCCGGGACAAGTTCTGGGGCGTGGACCGGGTCGAGCAGTTCGTGAAGTCGGTCGGCGCCACCGCGGCGCCGGCGGCCTCCGCCGAGAAGGCGCCGGACCCGGCGACGCACGCCGACCAGTTCCCGGTCGGCGGCGACCAGGGCCACGCCGGCGGCTGCGGCTGACGACCGCCGCCGGGGCGGCCGCGCCTGAACCGCGGCCGCCCCGGCGGCACCGCCGACACACCAACACCGCGCACGCAACGAGGAGAAGACAGTGGACAGCAAGGCGCACGGCACCGACTGGGATGCCGTCGTGGTCGGGGCCGGCCTCGGCGGACTGACCGCCGCTGCCTACCTGGCCGCCGCGGGCAAGCGCGTCCTGGTGCTCGAGCAGTTCTCGATCGTCGGCGGCAACAGCCACGTCTTCCGGCGGCGCCGGAGCTACGAGTTCGACGTCGGCGTCCACTACCTCGGCGACTGCGCGCCCGGCGGCGTCATCCCCTCGATCCTCTCCGGCGTCGGACTCGACAAGCGCGTCGAGTTCCTGGAGATGGACCAGAGCGGCTTCGACCAGATCCGCGTACCGGGTGCCTCCGTGGACATGCCCGCCGGCTGGCAGGAGTACCGGCAGCGGCTGACCGCGGCCATGCCGGACGAGGCCGCGGGCCTGAACACCTTCGTCGACGTCTGCTCGGCGCTCGGCGAGGAGCAGCGCTCGGCCCTGTTCGAGGCGCACGAGTGGTCGGCCGCAGACATCGCGGGTCGTACGACCACCATCCGCGAGTGGGGCAGGCGCACGCTGGACGACCTGTTCCGGCACTGCGGACTCTCCTCCCGCGCCCGCACGGTCCTCGCGGCCCAGGCCCCCAACTACGGTCTGACCCCGCAGCAGGCGACGGTCGCGCGGCACACCAGCGTCACCGACCACTACCTGCGCGGCGCCTACTTCCCGGCCGGCGGCGGCCAGGTCCTCTCGGCCGGACTGGTCGAGGTGATCGAGGCCCACGGCGGCGAGGTGCGCACCCGCAGCCGGGTGAGCCGGGTGCTGGTGGACAACGGCGCCGTCACCGGCGTCGGGCTGGAGAACGGCGAGCTGATCAGGAGCGGCCTGGTCGTCTCCAACGCCGACTACCCGCGCACCGTGCTGGAGCTGGTCGGCTCCGAGCACTTCTCCAAGTCGGTCGTCAGGCGCACCGAGAACGCCCGGATGGGCATGCCCTGGCTGGTGCTCTACCTCGGCCTGGACAAGGACCTCTCCGAGCGGCCCAACGCCAACCTGTGGTGGTACGACACCGACGACATCGACGGCTACTTCGAGCAGGCCGGCGCCGGCGAGACCGGTGAAGTCCCCTTCCTCTTCTGCTCGTTCGCCTCGCTCAAGGACCCGCACAACCGCGCGCTGTGCCCGCCCGGACACGCCAACCTCCAGGTGATGACGCTCTGCCCGCCGGACTACGCCTGGTGGGGCGTGGACGAGGGCCCCGCGAGCGACCCGTCCTACCGGCGCAACCCGATCTACCTGCGCCGCAAGCAGGAGTTGATCGAGTCCACCCTGCGGGCCGCGGAGAAGGCCCTGGGCCCGCTGCGCGACCACATCACCCACCTGGAGGCGGCGACCCCGCTCACCCACGAGCGGTACACCCTCTCCACCGGCGGCACCCCCTTCGGCATGGCCGAGTGGGGCGGCACGGCCCGTCCGGGCACCGCCACCAGCATCGACGGACTGCACGTCGTCGGCGCCAGCACCCAGTCGGGCAACGGCATCGCCGGCGTCATGCTCGGCGGCATCTCCTGCGCCGCCGACATCCTCGGCGAGCCGCTGCTCGCCTCCGCCCGCGGCGGCACCGTCTACGGCGACGCGGACCTGCTGCCCGAGCGCACGGACGGCTGGGACCCCAGGGACGTCTGCCGCGGCAGCGTCCGACGGACTACCAGGAAGCCGTCCCGCCTGGAAACCCTCGCCGGCACGACCGGCTAGCGGACGGCGGTCCGCCGGTCGCGTCCGCCGGTCCGCCACAGCACCACCGAAGACCAACCACCCGGGGAGCACCCGGAGTTCCCACCGGATCTCCACCGCTCCCCACCCAGTCCGACCACACCCGCACAGCACAGAGAAAGAGAGATCAACATGACCACCTCCGCCATCGACGCCGACGCCCAGGCCCGCATCAAGGAGCTCGTCTGCGACGTCCTGGAGCTCGAAGAGGACGAGGTCAGCAACGACAGCCTCTTCAAGGAGGACCACGGCGCCGACTCGCTGCGCGCCATCGAGATCCTGGCCGGTCTCGAGAAGGAGTTCAAGATCACGATCGACCAGACCGAGCTGGAGCGCATGGTCAACCTCGACGGCGTCTACGCCGTTGTCGGGGAGGCGATCGCCGCCGGCGCGTAAGCGCACGGCTGGACCGCACCTTCGGAGGGCCGGCGGCTGACCGCCGGCCCTCCGGAAGCGGCTTCCCAGGAGGCCGCAGATCGGCGTTCCATTCCCGGCCCCGTCCGAGTCGACCAGGCCGTACCGAGGGAGATTTATGTCTGTGAACATTTCTGACGCAATGCCCGACGACGCGGAAACCCGGGTCGTACTGACGGGGTTCGGCGTGTTCTCCAGCATCGGTGTGGGCGCCGATGAGTTCGCCAAGGGTCTGCGGGCCGGCCGCAGCGGGGCGAAGCCGATCACGCTCTTCGACACCGAGGGCTTCGCGCACGCCAACGGCTGCGAGATCACCGGGTCCGAGCCCGAGCGCTGGATCCACAACCTGCCGGTCGACACTCTCGGCCGCGCCACCACCTTCTCCGTCGCCGCCGCCCGGATGGCCGTCGAGGAGTCCGGCGTCGAGCTGGAGGACCTGCGCGCCAAGCGCGGCATGATCTCCATCGGCACCACCGACGGCGAGTCCTACGACCTCGACAACCTCGTCGAGACCGAGATCGCCTCCGGCCCCGCCGCGATGGACCCGACCACCGCGCGCCGCGTCTCGCCGAACCGGCTCTCCATCGCCGCGGCCCAGGAGTTGGGCCTGTCCAACGTCGAGGCCGTCACCATCGCGACCGCCTGCTCGGCCGGCAACTACGCCATCGGCCAGGGCTTCGACGCCATCCGCTCCGGCGAGGTGGACTACGCCCTGTGCGGCGGCGCCGACGCCATGTGCCGCAAGACCTTCACCGGCTTCTACCGGCTGGGCACCATCGCCCCGGACGTCTGCCGTCCCTTCGACGTCGACCGCAAGGGCATCCTCACCGGCGAGGGCGCCGGCGTACTGATGCTGGAGAGCCTGGCCTCCGCCCGCGCCCGCGGCGCCAAGATCTACGCCGAGGTGCTCGGCTACGGCATGAACTGCGACGCCTACCACCAGGTCGCGCCGAACCAGGACAGCGTCGCCCGCTGCATGGAGATCGCGCTGGAGAACGCCGGCGTCAAGACCGAGGAGGTCGACCTGATCTCCGCGCACGGCACCGGCACCAAGGCCAACGACGTGACCGAGTCCCGTGCGATCCACGACGTGTACGGCGACGGCCCGCCGCGGACCGTCTCGCTGAAGTCGATGCTCGGCCACACCATGGGCGCCGCGAGCGCGCTGGCGACCATCGCCTGCTCGCTCTCGCTGCACCACGGCTTCATACCGCCGACGATCAACCACCGCGAGACCGACCCCGAGTGCGAGATCGACTGCGTGCCGAACGAGTCCGTCGAGGCCGATCTGCGCGTCGTGCAGAACAACGGTCTGGCCTTCGGCGGCAACAACGCCATCGTGATCCTCGGCAAGTACGCGGAGAGTGCGCTGTGAGGCTTCCCATCACCGGTGTCGGCGCCGTCGCGAGCATCGGCCGCGACGCCGACGAGGTCTTCAGCAGCCTGTGCGCGGGCCGCAGCGGGCTCGGCCCGATGCGCGGCTTCGACCACCAGCACTACAACGGCCGCCAGTTGTTCGAGGTGGACGACCGCCCCGAGGGCGCCGACCGCACACTGCGCGCCACCGGCTTCCTGCTCGACGCCGTCGGCCAGGCCGCGGCGGACGCGGGCCTGGGCGAGGACCTCTCGGGCATCCCGGTCCTCGTCGGCACCGGCCTGCGCGAGCTGCGCTCGGCCGAGCTGTGGTGGCGCGACGGTGCCGACTTCGGCGCCGACCAGCTGCACTTCGGCACCGCGCTGCGCGAGCGCTTCGGCACCTCCGACAGCCTCACCATCTCCAACGCCTGCTCCGCCTCGCTCTACACCCTGGCGCTCGGCGCCGACCTGCTGAGCATGGGCGAGGCGGACACCGTCATCGTCGCGGGCGTGGACGCGATCACCGAGTCCATGCACGGCCTGGCCGACCGCGTACAGCCCAACCCGCCCGAGTCGCTGCGCACTCTGGACGTCAACCGCCGCGGCACCATCCTCGGCGACGGCGCCGCCGCCGTGGTGCTGCGCCGCGAGGACCTCCAGTGGCCCGGCGGCCGGCTGTGGGGCAGGCTGCGCGCCGTCGGCATGACCTGCGACGCCAAGCACCCCACCGCACCGGACCAGGAGCAGGTCGCCGAGGCCATGCGCCAGGCGCACCGGCACGCGGGCACCAGCCCCGGCGACATGGACCTCGTCCTGCTGCACGGCACCGGCACTCCGCTCAACGACCTGGTCGAGATCTCCGCCTACGGCGAGGTCTTCGGCGAGGACGCGGGCGTACCGCTGGTCACCGGCATCAAGCCGATGACCGGTCACACCAGCGGCTCCGCCGGCCTGTTGAGCCTGGTGGTCACCCTCCAGGCGATGGCCACCGGCAAGGTGCCGCCGCTGGTCAACCTCGACGAGCCGATCGAGGAGGCCGCCGGGGTGCGGCTGGTACGCGGTCAGGAGGCCAAGCACGAGGCGCAGCTGGCCCAGGTGCACGGATTCGGGTTCGGCGGGATCAACGCCGTGGCGATTGTCGAGGGAGCATGATGATTACCGTGACCGGCGTCGGAGTCGCCATGCCGGGAGCCGAGTCGGCGGCCGAACTCGCCGCGGCGAGCGGCCCGCAGGGCTCCGTCGACCCCAAGGAGATCCTCGGCAAGAAGGGTCTGCGCTACAAGGACCGCGCCACCCAGCTCGGGCTGTGCGCCGCGCTGCGCACCGTCACCGACGGCGGGCTGTACGCGGACGGCGAGCTGACCGTGGACGGCACCCGCGTCGCGGTGCTGGTGAGCACCAACCTCGGCAACGTCGACACCGTCTGCCGGGTGACGAAGACCATCAGCGAAGAGGGCACCTACGGCGTCAGCCCGATGGACACCCCGAACGCCTCCAGCAACATCACGGCCTCCGAGATCGCCATCAAGTACGGCTTCAAGGGCCCCAATCTGACGCTGTGCAACGGCCCCACCTCGGGTCTGGACGCGGTGCGCTGGGCCTCGGCCCTGCTGCGCGCCGACCGTGCCGACCAGGTCGTGGTGGTCGGCGTCGAGCCGGACAACGAGATCGTGCGAAGCCTGGTCGGCGGCCCGGTGGCCGACGGCGCGGCCGGTCTGGTCCTGGAACGCGCGGAGTCCGCGCGCGAGCGCGGTTCGACGGTGCGCGCGGTGATCGGCGCACACACCCGCAGCAGCGATCTGGCGACCGGTGTCGGCGAGTTGGCGGAGACCGAGACCGAGGCGCCCGCCGCCTGGTTCGCCCCCGGCACCGCCGCCGACGAGCTGATCCCGGGCCCGGCGCGGCACGACCTCGCCGCCGCCTGGGGCGAACTGTCGGGAGCCCTCGGCGTCGTGCAGTGCGCGGCGGCGGTCGGCGCGCTGGAGTCCGGCACCGACGGCCCGATGTGGCTGGTGGCCGGCAGCGACAGCGACGACGGCGTCGCCACGCTCGTACTGCACCACCCCTCTCGGGCGGAAGCCGAGCTCCTCGCGCACTGAGCAGTCCGCCGGGCCGTCCCCGGGCGGCCCGGCAACCTCCCGCCTCTCCCCAGGACTTCGAACAGAACGGAACTCTGACCATGACGCTTACGGCGATCGCGACGAAACCGGTGATCACCGCGTGGTCCGCGGTGTCGCCCTTCGGCATCGGCAAGGACGCGTTCGTGTCCGGTGTGCTGGCCGGCACGGACGCCTCGTCCGCGCTGGACGCCGAGGAGTGGTCGGGCGGCCCGGACAGCCACGCCTGCCTGGTGCCCGGCTTCGCGCTCCGCGAGGTGCTCGGCAAGAAGGGCACCCGCTCGATGGACCGGGTGACCGGTCTGGCGGTCACCGCGGTGCGCGACCTGCTGCGCGACTCGGGCGACCTGCGCACGGCCTCCGACGAGGAGACCGCGCTGGTGCTCGGCACCACCACGGGCAGCGCGCAGTCGATGATGGACTTCACCCGTGCCTCGATGGAGGGCGACCGTCCGTTCTACGTCGACCCCTCGCTGATGCCGAACGCGGTGATGAACTGCGCCGCCGGCCAGTGCGCGATCTGGCACAGCCTCAAGGGCCCGAACACCACCATCGCCGGCGGCCGGGCCGCCGGGCTCTCCGCGCTGAGCTACGCCACCGGGCTGCTCGGCTCCGGCCGCGCCAGGACCGTACTGTGCGGCGCCGCCGAGGAGTTCTCCACCGCCCGCGCCTGGCTGGACCACCACCGCCGCGGTGCGGACGCCGGTGCGCTGCTCGGTGAGGGCTGCGCGATGTTCATGCTGGAGTCCGGCAGCTTCGCCACCGAGGAGAGCCGCGGGCTGGCCGAGGTGTCGGCCGTGGAGTCCCGGGTCTTCTTCGACGACCTGCGCGACGCGCTCGGCGGCTGCATCGACGCGGTGCTGGAGCGCGGCGAGATCTCCCCCGAGGACGTCTTCGCGGTCTCCACCTCCCCGCTGACCGGTGCGCTCGGCGAGCAGGAGCACGAGGTGCTCACCGGCCGCTTCGGCGCCGAGATCCTCGGCCGCGCCCCGGCGATGTCCTCCGTCGGCGACACCACCGCCGCCTCCGCGGCCTTCCAGATCGGCTCGCTGCTGAGCCTCGCCGAGCGCGGCGAGGTGCCGGCCGGCGGCGTCGCACTGGTGTCGTCGGTGGACGACAACGGCGTCGTCTCCTGCGCGGCGCTGCGCTTCCCGGTGCGCTGAACCGGCTCACCACCCACCGGGCGCCGGCTCACCGAGTACGACCGAGCGCCGCTCACCCAAGCACACCCGAAAGGAACCCCATGTCTATCGAAGCGGTCGCTCCCCTGGATCGGGAAGAGCTGCGCAAGCTGCTGGCCGACACCATCGACACCGACGTGTCGGAGGTCTCGGACGACGCCGACTTCGTGGAGGCCCTCGGAGTCGACTCGTTGATGGCCCTGGAGGTCGTCGTGGTGGTGGAGCGCAAGTACGGCATCAAGATCGCCGAGACCGAGATGCGCTCCGTCCGGACGCTGGAGAGCACCTACGAGCTGGTGCACAGCAAGCTCCAGGTGGCTTCGTGATCAGTCCGGTCCAGGCCGCTCCCGAGCGCCTGCGCCCGCTCGCGCGCGAGGAGGGCTCGGAGAGCTGGTCCGCCTCGTACGCGGTGGGGGTCAGCCGGGACGAGCCCGTCTTCGCCGGGCACTACCCGGACTTCCCGATCTTCCCGGGCGTCTGCGTGATGGAGTGCGTGCGCCGCGCGGCGGAGGCCGAAACGCCGCCGCCCGCAGGGGAGTTGAGACTCGATTCGGTGGAGTCGACCCGCTTCCTGTCCGCCGTCCACCCCGGCGACCGACTGTCGATCGAGCTCAACTGGTCGCAGCGCGGCGAGGGTTGGCGCTGTCAGGCCAAGGTCGCCACCCAGCACGGACAGGCCGCCACCATGCGTCTGCGCTATCTGCCGGAGGCGGTCGCATGACGACCACCGCCGCCGGCGCCACCTCCGCCGAGGTGCGCGCGACCCTTCCGCACCGCTACCCGATCCTCCTGGTCGACCGGGTCCTGGAACTCGGCGAGCAGGAGATCCGGGCGGTCAAGGCCGTCACCTTCAACGAGCCCTGGTACGCCGGGCTGGGTCCCGATCCGGACCAGGAGGACCTGGCCTACCCGCCGTTCCTGCTGATCGAGTCGTGGACGCAGACCGCGGGTGTGCTCGCCAAACGTCTGGCGGGCAGCACGGCGGACGGCCAGGTGATGCTGTTCGGCTCCATGACGGGCATCGAGTTCCACCGGCCCGTCCACCCCGGCGACGTCGTCGAGCACCACGCCCGACTGGAGCGCGCGGTGAACGACACGATGATCTTCGAAGGGGTCAGCAGGGTCGCCGGAGAGCCGGTGCTGACCGTCGGCCGCATCACGATGGCCTTCCGCCCGGGCGAGCAGCTCAACCCCGCCGCCGGTCCCGCGACCGGATGACCGGCACAGTCCATTGAGGAGAGTGTCATGACAGAGAACGCAGCGCCTGTCGCCCTGGTGAGCGGCGGGTCGCGCGGCATCGGCCGGGCCGTGGTGCTCCGGCTCGCCGCCGAGGGATACGACGTCAGCTTCTGCTACCAGTCCAACGAGCAGGCCGCGCTGGAGCTGGAGAAGGAGGCGGGTGAGCTCGGCCGCCGAGTGCTCTCCGTCAAGGTGGACGTGACCAGCGCCGCCTCGGTGAAGGAGTGGGTGGCCCGCACGGAGTCCGAGCTCGGGCCCGTCGACGTCGCCGTCAACTCGGCCGGCATCACCCGGGACAACCCGCTGGTCCTGATGTCGGACGAGGAGTGGCACAGCGTTCTGGACACCAATCTCGACGGTGTCTACCACGTCAGCCGCTCGGTGATTTTCGAGATGATGAAGCGCAAGTCCGGCACCATCATCAATATCTCCTCCATAGCCGGCGTCTACGGCAATCCGACGCAGTCGAACTACTCCGCCTCCAAGGCGGGAATCATCGGTTTCACCAAGGCGCTCGCCAAGGAGGTCGGCCGCTACAACATTCGCGCGAATGTGGTGGCGCCCGGATACATCGAGACCGATATGACGGCCGAGTTGACCGACAAGGTCAAGAAGGAAGCGGCGAAGCAGGTTCCGCTGCGCCGTTTCGGCCAGGTCGAGGAAGTCGCGGATCTGGTCGCGTTTCTGGCCGGCGAGCGCGCCGCGTACATCACCGGGTCGGTCTTCCAGATCGACGGCGGAATGACCGTCTGACACCACCTCCGGGAAATGTGATGACGACAAGCGGACACCGTCCCGCCCCTGTCGGCTCCGAACCCGCGAAGCAGTGCAGGGGGCGTGGCGGTGCCACGCCCCCTGACGCGGCCACCGAGCCGGTTCGCGTCCCGCACGGGACCACCGCCGAGTCCACCACCGCGTCCCCCGCCGCGGCTCCTGCTCCGATCGCCGCCACGATCCCGACATCCACCCCGATTACCGCCCGTTCCGCCTCGGCGGCGGCCGTCACCCCGGCCCCTCCCGAGCACGCCGTCACCGCCTCCGCGCCGCCGGCCACCGCCGCGCCGCCCACCGCCGCACCGCAGAGCGGGCTCCGGCCCGCCGCTCCGCCACCCCCGGACACAGCGGACCGCCCGGCTCACACCGAGCTGCAGGAACGTTCCGTCAACGAGCGCCTCACCGCACTGCTCGACGACGCCGGTGCGACCTACCGCCTGATCGCGCATCCGCCGGAGGGCCGCACCGTCGAAGCCAGCGCGCTGCGCGGACACCCGCCCGCACAGGGCGCCAAGTCCCTCGTGGTCGTGGTGCGTCCGAACAAAAGGACGCGTCGCCACATCCTCGCCGTCATCCCCGGCGACCGCCGGGTGGACCTGCTCCGGATCGCGGAATCCGCGGGCGCGAGAAAAGCCGGTTTCGCCGATCGCGAGACCGCCGAGGAGCTCGCCGGTTCGGCCAGCGGAACCATCGTTCCGTTCTCCTTCCGTCCCGAACTCGAAGTGCTCGTGGACGAAGACCTGTTGGAGCACGACATTCTCTATTTCAACGCCGCCCGACTCGACCTCTCGATGGCTCTCGCCACGAAGGACTATCTGCGGGTGGTGAATCCGCGCACCGCGCGCATCAGCGAACCGCCCGTCGGCTGACGGAGGCGGGCCGGACCACCCTCCCGGCCCGCCTCGGTCTCCCCTTCAGCAACCTGCATGCGGCACCGTCTGCGCGTCACCACCGCCTTAGCATCTCAAGTGCAGCGGTGGCGGCATTTTCCGATCACATATCCGAACCGTGGCCTGCTACCGGGCCGTCGGAGAAAGCAACGGAGGCCCAACACGTGGCTCAACCCCTGATTGAGGCAACCAACGTCACGAAGTCGTTCGGCGAGGTCAAGGCGCTGAACGGCGTGAACGTTTCGGTTCCCGAAGGTTCCATTCACGGCCTGCTCGGCCACAACGGCGCCGGTAAGACCACCTTGGTCCACATCCTGTCGACGCTGCTGCAGCCGACTTCCGGCACCGCCCGCATCTGCGGGTTCGATGTGGCCAAGAACGGCCAGGACGTCCGTCGCGCCATCGGACTGACCGGCCAGTTCGCCTCCGTCGACGAGCAGCTCTCCGGACGCGACAACCTGAACCTGATCGCCCGTCTGCTCGGCGCCAGCAGCCGCCAGGCGCGCACCCGCTCGGACGAGCTGCTGGAGCTCTTCGACCTGACCGCGGCGGCGACCCGGCCCATCTCCCAGTACTCGGGCGGTATGCGGCGCCGGCTGGACATCTCCGCCAGCCTCGTCGGCTCCCCCCGCGTCATCTTCCTCGACGAGCCGACCACCGGTCTCGACCCCACCTCCCGGCTGGGCGTCTGGGAGATCGTGGAGCGGCTCGCCAACGACGGTGTCTCCGTCCTGCTGACCACCCAGTACCTGGAGGAGGCGGACCGGCTCTGCGAGGAGATCACCCTGCTCTCCAAGGGCAGCGTCATCGCCCGCGGCACCCCCGCCGAGCTGAAGGCCGACGTCGGTCAGCGCATGGTGACCGTGACGCTGGCCTCCGAGGCCGACCTGCCGCTCGCGGTGAAGGCGCTGGAGCACGCCGGTGCGCAGCCGAACACCCAGGAGTCGGGTGCGGTCATCAGCGTCCCGGTCGCCGTCTCCTCCGACCTCGCGGTGATCGTGCGCGCCCTGAACGAGGCGCACACCGAGATCGCCGAGCTCGGATTCTCCGAACCGACCCTGGACGACGTGTACTTGAGGCTCACGCACGAGCCCGGCGGGCAGCCGGTGCCGGCATGACCGTCCGTCCCATTCCCACCGAAGAAGGAGCGCACCGATGACGGTCATAGAGGCCGAGGCCGGTCACCAGCCGAAGCCGCCCACGCCGGTGAAGAGCCGGCCGATCGACCAGTGGGGCTCCAGCAACCTGGTCTCCCAGACCATCGCGCTGACCCGCCGTTCGATCAAGCCCTACCTCCAGACCGGCGTCCTCGTCGTCACGTTCATCGAGCCGCTGGTCATGCTGCTGATGTTCGCCGGCGTGCTGAAGGTCCTCGGTGACGTCCCCGGCGGCGCCGCGGGCGGCCCGGACATGGCGTACATCGACAACCTGGTCCCGGCGATCATGATCATCACCTCGGTCGCCGCCGGCGCCCAGGCGGGCAACGGTCTGATCAACGACCTGCGCAACGACGTCATCACGCGCTTCCACACCATGCCGATCCGCCGGTTCAGCGTGCTGCTGGCCCGCAGCTTCGCCGACGCGGCCCGCGGTCTCTACCAGCTGATCGCCGTCGCCGTGCTCGCCGCACTGCTCTTCGGCTTCGCGCCCTCCGGCGGGGTCCTCGGTGTCATCGGCGCCATCTTCGTGGCGCTGCTCGTCGGTTGGTCGATGAGCTGGATCTTCATCGCGATGGCCGCGGTCCTGCGCAACGGCGATGTGCTGCGCATGATCACCACGCTGATGACCTTCCCGCTGCTCTTCGCCTCCAACGCCTTCGTGGACCCGGAGTCGATGCCGACCTGGCTGCGTGTCATCGCCCAGGCGAACCCGATCTCCTTCGCCAACGACGCCACCCGCGGACTGGTCGGCGGCAACGCCGACGCGATGGAGCTGCTGCTGACCGTCGTGGTCTGCTCGGCGCTCGTGGCAGTCTGTGCCCCGATCTCCAAGAAGTCCTTCCGCGTCATGTGAACCGACGCGAACGCCGCGGTCCCGGCAGCAACCACCGCCGGGACCGCGGCGTTTGAGTTCGTGTCAGACGCACTGGACGCCTGTCCGGTTCCGGCCCGCGGTGGCCGTTTGCTACCCCGCAGTGGCCAGTTCTTCCACCTTCCCCATCACGAGGCGCCTCAAACCAATCAATCTCTGGCACCAAGCTGTCGGAACCGCACTCTGAAGTTCCACACCGGTCGACCTCGCCCCTAGCTTTGAGCTCGTCAGGGCAACTGCCCCGGAATGAGAACTCCCAAGAGGTTGACGTGTCGGAATCCGGAATTGGTCTGGGTAAGCGTTCGGAGCACCTCTACCGGACGCTGCTCACAAGGACGAGTTGGCGTACGCACGATCTGGTACACGCGCTGGACTGGCCGCAGGAGGAAGTCGTACGCGCGATGGAGACGCTGCGGACCGAGGGTCTGGCCAGCATCTCCGAAGGCGACAGCACCGCCTTCCGCGCGGTCGAACCGTGCATAGCACTGCCCGCGCTGCTCGCGCGGTGGATGCGGGAGGGGCGTTCGCCCCAGCCGCGTCCGGTGGAAATCGACCGGTTCATCGCGCTGCACGAGCGTGCCGCCGAGCGGGTCGCGGAAACCCCCGGCGAGGGCCGGAACCGCAAGGACACCTCCACGGTGATCGAGCGGATGGTCGCGAAGGCCGAGCGCGAGCTCATCTTCCTGGTCCCCGGTCACATCGAGGGCGGTTACGAGTTCTCCCGGCCGCTGGTGGACACCGCGCTGCGCCGTGGCGTACGGGTGCGTGCCATCTGGGCCTCCTCGGTCTTCCAGCCCCCGGCCGCGATGGCACACGCCCAGTGGCTCGCCCAGCAGGGACTTCCGCCGCGCACCATCAGCACCACCCCGCCGCGCGCGATGATCCTGGACGGGTCGGTGGCGGTCGCCGTCGACGAGGTCGAGGGTCCCCGAGTGCTGCGCTCCGCACAGGAGGTGGAACCGCTGCTCGCCCTGACCGAAAGGCTCTGGGAGCGCGGCGCCGCGATTCGGCAGGTGGGCCGGAAACCCGGCATCCCCACCCCCCGCCGACCGCGCACCGAGATCGTTCTGCGGCTGCTGGCCGAGGGCCTGACCGACGACGCGATCGCCCGCAGGCTCGGCTGCAGCGTGCGCACCGTGCGCAACGACGTCGCCTCCGCCATGAACGCACTTGACGCGCGTAGCAGGTTCCAGGCCGGCGCCCGCGCCATGCAGGTAGGACTCATCTGACCTGCGCAGACCGCGCATTGTCAGCACTCCCCGGCGCGCCCTCCCCCCAGGCGCGCACTTCTCCACCAGCGCCGCCGCCGGCGGCAACTCGGCTCGTACGGGGGCGTCTCCGCTCCGTTGGGACGTCCCCACTCGTGCAGCCCCCTCAAGCGTCCGGGCCCGTCTCCCCCCACGGCCCGCGACCGGTCCCGCTCAGCGCGACCCACCCGCGGTGAACCCCACCCGCAGCCCGCAGCCCGCAGCCCGGACCGCGCGGTCACCGGCTCCGTTCCACTCCGCCCGACGTTCCGTTCACCCGCCCGCCCGTCAACTCATTGCACGGCGCTGCACGTCAAGTCACGTCATTGCACGGCGCGTTGGGTCCCAACGCTCGGTCCCTGCACGCTCGGGTCCGACACCCGGCTCACGCCCGTCGTCGTCCAGCTGCACCGCACACCGGACACGTCACCCGCCCCTCACCGTAGGCGCGTTCGACACCTCGCTGTACACGCGCCCGGCGCTCCCGTACGCGTCGCCGGGGACGACACCGTCGGCCGGACGGCTCACGAGACGCTGTCAGCGCAGGGCCAACTCCACCGCCTGCAACCGCCGTTCGGCAGCTGGGTCGCCCAAAGCACTGCGTGCGCACGGCAGTTGGTGCCGCTCGCACGGTGTGGGCGCCTCAAGCGATGCGGGTGGCCACGAAATCGCAGAGTGCGTCGAGTGCGCCGCGGGCCGGCAGCGGCGGCAGCGGTGCGAGCGCCTTGCGGGCCCGTTCCAACCGCTCGTGCATCAGCTCCCCGGCACGTTCGACGGCCCGCGACCGGGCGAAGAGATCGAGCACCCGGCCGTGCCAGTCCTCGCCGCGCGAGCCGGGGCCTGCCTCCAGCAGCGCCCGCAGCCGAGCGCCGCGCGGATCGCGGTCCTCCAGGGCCAGCAGCACCGGCAGGCTGTGCACCCCGGCCAGCAGGTCCTTGCCGCGCTCCTTGCCGGTCGCGGCCTCCGACGGGGCCAGGTCGAGGATGTCGTCGGCGGTCTGGAAGGCGATCCCGATCTGCTCGCCGTACTCGACCAGCGCCGCGACGGTCTCCGGCGGCGCTCCGGCCTGGAGCGCCCCCATCCGCAGCGACATCGACAGCAGCGCGGCCGTCTTCCCCGCGGTGACCTGGAAGTAGTACTCGATCGGGAGTTCGCCCGGCAACGGGCCGGCCAGCTCGCGCAGTTGGCCTGCGACGAGACGGTCGGCGGTCTCCGCGTTCAGCGCGAGCGCGCCCGGCGCGAGTCCGGCGGCCATCCCCGCGGTCCTGGCCAGCAGCCACGTGCCGCCGAGCACCGCCATTCGGTTGCCCCAGCGCCGATTGGCCGTCGCGGCGCCGTGCCGGGTGGCGGCCTCGTCGACCACGTCGTCGTGGTAGAGCGAGGCGAGATGGACCAACTCGGCCGCCACGGCGGCCCGTTCGACCCCGGCCCGCTCGCGGTCGGCGAACTCGGCGCCCAGCAGCACCAGCAGCGGGCGCAGCCGTTTGCCGCCGCCGGCCGCCAGATGTCCGGTGAGATCGGCGAAGCGGGGGTCGGGCACATCGCGGCAGGTCGCCAGGAGCAGCTGCTCGACGGAGGCCATTCTGCGGCTCATCCGAAGGTCGAACTCGCGCTCTTCACCGGGGAGTTCGGGGGACCCGTCGACGGGAGCGGCGACGCCCGCGACGACGCTGCGGCTGTCCGCCAGGGCTTCGTACAGCTGCTGTGCGGTCACGCGGATCACCCCAAGCTCAGGCGGCACGACCGCGGGCAGAGCCGTCGCGGGCGGCCGGTTCGCCGCCACACTCGCAGCCGTCGGACCGGCCAACAAGCTGTTGACCGCTAGCTGCCAGGGCCCCGTCTCCCCGGCCGAACAGGCGCCTCGGGGGCGGCGTCCGGGCTCCCGGGGCGACGCGGGGCCGTGCAGCAAACTGCCAGAAGCCGCCGCGCGCGTACCGCGGGTCGCCGGCGCCGGACCACAATGCGCGTGCGTACCTCTTGGCACGGAGCGCGGCTCTGCACCGAGCGCGGCACCCGCCGCCGCCCGCCGGCACGAACCCGACGCCGTCCCGCCGACGGGAGCCCGCACCTCGCTCGTGCATGCCCGCCGACTCGACGTTCCGACGCCTTCTCCCGTACGCCCGCGCACAGTTCCCGCGTTCGGGTCTGTCCCTACGATCGGTGAGGTGAATCCCGTCGCTTTCCTCCTGATCGCCGCGGCAACCGCCCTGCTCGGACCGATGATCATGGCTGTCGTGGCCCGTCGGCTGCTCGGGCTGCGCATCGGCACCGTACGCGCGCTGCTCACCGGTCTGGTGGGCCTGCTCTCGGCCGCCGTGGTGGGCACCGCGATGGGCCCCGACGCCGGCCAGACCCCGCTGGTGACCGTCCAGTTGGGTGCCGCGCTGCTGGCGGCCATGCTGTTCCTGGTGCTCTCCGAAGCGGCGGTGGCGGGCGGCTCGATGCAGGGCGTGGCCCGGCTGCCCGGGGCTCTGCGGCGCCGGGTGACGCGCAGCCGCCGCTACACCCAGCTGAGCCGGATCGCCGTACGGCACGGACTGCGCCGCTTCCTCAACGGCCGCTTCCGGCGCGGCACCGCGGACCCGCGGGAACAGGCCGCGCTGGCACGTTCGCTGCGGCTCGCACTGGAGGAGGCGGGCGCCACCTTCGTCAAACTCGGGCAGGTGATGTCCTCCCGGTACGACCTGCTGCCGGACGTCTTCATCCACGAGTTGAGCTCCCTCCAGCACGAGGTGACGGCGGAGCCCTGGGCGGACATCGAGCAGGTGCTGGCCGAGGAGCTGGGCGCCTCGCCGACGGAGGTGTTCGCCGAGTTCAACCCCGAGCCGCTGGCCGCCGGTTCGATCGCCCAGGTGCACCGCGCCCGGCTGCACGACGGGCGGGCGGTCGCCGTGAAGGTGCAGCGGCCCGGAGCCCGCCAGGTCGTCGAACGCGACCTCGACATCCTCTTCCAGCTCAGCGACATGCTGGACCGGCACACCGACTGGGGCCGCACCATCGGCGCCCGCGAACTGGTGCAGGGCTTCGCCACCTCGCTCGACGAGGAACTGGACTTCCACACCGAGGCCCGCAACACGGCGGCCGTCGCCGCGCACATCGCGAAGAACGAGGCCGCCACCCGTTCCGAGGCCGACGAGAAGGGCGACGGCGCCGCACCGCGGGAGCTGCCTCCCGTCCGGCTGCCCAAGGTCTTCGAGAAGCTCTCCAGCGAACGCGTGCTGGTCATCGAGTGGTTGGAGGGGACGACCCTCAACCGGGCCGACTCGGTGCTGGAGGCGCGCGGCCTGGACCGGGCCGCCCTCGCCCGCGACCTGCTCAACTGCCTGCTGCGGCAGATCATGGAGGGCGGCGTCTTCCACGCCGACCCGCACCCCGGCAACATCCTCATCCTGGAGGACGGCCGGCTGGGCATGCTCGACTTCGGTTCGGTCGGACGGATCGACGCCTTGCTGCGCACCAGCATGCGCAGCCTGCTCTTGGCCATCGACCGCAACGACCCGCTGGCGCTGTCGGATTCGCTGCTGGAGCTGGTGGAACGGCCCGAGGGCATCGACGAGGAGCGGTTCAAACGGACGATGGGGCGCTTCGCCGCCCGCCATCTCGCCCCCGGCGCACGTCCCGGCCACGAGATGTTCGCGGACCTCTTCCTGATCGTCGCCAGGTTCGGGCTCACCGTGCCGCCCGAGATCGCGGCGGCCTTCCGCTCGCTGGCCACCGTGGAGGGCTCGCTGGAGCGGCTGAACCCCGGCTTCGACATCGTCGAGGAGGCACGCACCTTCGCCACCAACGAGCTCACCCGGCGGCTCTCGCCCAAGCAGCTGACCCGCTCCCTCACGGACGAGGCGGCCGTCGTCCTGCCCATGCTGATGCGGCTGCCCCGACGCCTGGAGCGCATCACCGGCGCCCTGGAACAGGGCCGGTTCAGCGTCGGCGTACGGCTGCTCGCGGACGAACGCGACCGCCGCTTCATCCGCGGCATCGTGCGCGACGTGCTGTTCGCCTTCCTCGGCGGGCTCGCCGGACTGATGGGCATCATGCTGCTCTCCACCGACGGCGGGCCGCAGTTCGCCAACTCGCTGCGGCTCTTCGAGATCTTCGGCTACAACATGCTGCTGATCAGCTCGGTGCTGGTGCTGCGCGTCCTGTTCACGGTGGCCAAGACCGACCGGTGACCGCGCGGTCCCGGCCCGCCGGCCACCCCGTACGCGACAGCCCGTACGCGACAGCCCGAAGCACGCCCCACGCCCGCCCCTCGGCGGGGACGCACGGCACGGGCGGGCGGGCACGGGCGCGGGGCGACGTACGGGCGCGGGGGCGCGGGGCAGCCCTCGGCGGGTGCCTCGGCGGGTGCGGGCAACCGCCGATCGGGCCGCAAGTGGGCGTCGTACGGGCCCGGTTGAGGCGCCCACGGAGGCGGTACGGGCCGCCCCGCCCCGGTCAGTCGCGCAGAGCCGCGGGCCGGCCCTGCTGGAGGAGGTCGCCGAGCCGGTTCGCGGCGTCGAACACCGAGGCGCCGAACCGCCGGAAGGCGATCGGGTCCATCCGGCCCGGCTCGCCGGACACCGACAGCGCCGCCACCACCCGGCCCGCGCCGATCCGTACCGGCACCGCGTACGCCACCTCACCGGGCACCATCGCGTCGGCTCCTCTGGCCCAGCCCCTGCGACGCACCTGGGAGAGGTGCGCCGCGGTGAACCGCGCACCCCGCAGCCCGGCGAAGATCTCCTCGGGCTCCTCCCAGGCCAGCAGCACCAGCGCGACCGCGCCGCCGGTCAGCGGCCGCGCGGTACCGACCGGCGCCCGATCGGCACGGTCGGCGCGATCAGCGCGGTCGGCGGCTGTCCGCGCAACACGAGGAACGGCGTTCTCGCGACGAGCGTCGGCGCGGTCGCGAAGGCCGGCCTCGTCGTCGGGGTCGGGGGCGTCGTGGAGGCCGGCCCCGTGGTGGAGGTCGGGGGCGTCGTCCGAGGTGGCGACACAGAGCTGCGCCCGGCCGCTGCGGCGCAGCACCCGGGCGTCGAGCCCGGTCAGCGCGTGGAGTTCGGCGAGCACCGGCACCGCCTCCTGGGCCAGCCGGTCCTGCCGCGCCTCCACCGACATCGAGCCCAGCCGCGGGCCGAGGACGAAGCGTTTGCGGGAGTCGCGGGTGAGCAGGCCGAGGCGTTGCAGCGCCATCGCGATCCGGTAGGCGGTCGGCCGGGCGAGGCCGGAGCGGGCGACCAGCTCGTTCAGCGGCGTCGGTGCCTGCTCGACGATCTCCAGCAGCGTCGACGCCTTGTCGAGCACGCTGATTCCGCTCGCCCACTCACGGGTCCGGGTCGGTGTGCTCATCCGCGCACTCCCCCACCGCTGAACGCGACCGGCCCGCGGCTGCCCACGCCGCGGCGGCAGCGACCTCGTGGGCAGCTGCTTCGACTCCTCCGACCGATCTCGGTGCCGGATGCCATGGTGCGCCGGTCCCTCCCCCGCGGGCCCGGTGGCCTTCTCGGCCCGGCCGGTGCCCGTGACTCGCTCGTGGTGCCGTACCGGCCGTCAGTCCATCGCCGACGGCGCGTCCAGGGACACCACTTCGGTGCCCGGCACGATCCTGCGGATCAGCCCCGCCATGGTGCGGCCCGGTCCCAGCTCCACCAGCCGGCCGCAGCCGAGCGTCTCGGTGAGCGTGCGCACGCTCTCCTCCCACCGCACCGGCGAGGTGAGTTGGCGGGTGCCGTGGTCGGGCCAGTCGCAGTCGCCGTCGTGGGCCGTCGCGTCGACGTTGGCGACCACCGGCACATGGCGGGCGGCGAACTCGGTCTCCTTCAGCGCCAGCGTGAGCGCCTCGGCCGCGGGCGCCATGTACGGGCTGTGGAACGCGCCGCCCACCTGCATCCGGATGAACTTCGCCCCGTACTCCGGTGCTTCGAGCGCCACCTGGCCGACCCCGTCGACGGAACCGGAGACCACGGTCTGGCCGGGGGCGTTGATGTTGGCGACCCAGACCTCCTCGCCCTCGGCGCGGACCGCGGCGACCAGTTCCTCCACCTTCTCCAGCGGAGCCGCCACCAGGGCGCCCATCGTGCCCCCGCCGTCCCGGGCCGCCTCGCGCATCGCCCGGCCGCGGGCCGCGACCAGCTTCGCGGCGGCGGGCACTGTCAGCGCCCCGGCCGCGGTGAGCGCGGTGTACTCGCCGAGGCTGTGCCCGGCACAGGCGATCACCTCGCCGCCCAGCGCGTCGCGGCGCACCGCCTCCGCGTGGGCGATCACCGAGACGGTGAACACCGAGAGTTGGGCGAGATCGGTGCGCCGCAGCGTCTCGGTCGGGGTGTCCAGCAGCAGCTCGGCCATGTCCTCGCCGACGACCTCGGAGACCTCCGCGGCGATCGTCCAGGACGGGGTGTCCCGCCAGGGCTCGCCCATGCCCTGCTTCTGCGTTCCCTGCCCCGGGAAGACCAGGCCGATCTGCTGCTGACTCATGGGAGTGCCTTCCGCACGGAGTGGACCGAGGGGCGGGGACCTGCACGGGGTGCCGCACCAAAGCCCCGCGAGGGGCGACTCGGGGAATGAACCGCCGGACGGGAGCCTCCGGATGCGGAGGGCGTCCCGTACTGGTGGCTCATCCAACTGCGCCGTTCCGGCCGGGGCAACGCCGCTTTCATGAAGCTGCGATCCCGGGCGGAAGGCGACATCTCACCCCTGCGGGCCGCCCGGCTGTCTGGGCACGGACGAGGAGGAGGGCAGCAGTCCGAGCTCCGCCGCCCGAACTCCGGCCTGGAAACGCGAGTTGGCGCCGAGCAGCGCCATGATCTCGGCGACGTAGCGCCGGTAGGTCCGCACCGAAACGGTCAGCTCGCGCGCCGCCACCTCGTCGGTGACGCCGGCCCGGAGCGCGCCGAGGATCTGCCGGCTGAGCACGGTGCGGTCCCGGTCGCCGAAGATGCTGTGCTCGTCCGCGGGCAGCGAACTGTTCCAGATGCTCTCGAAGTACATCCGCAGCGCCTGGAGCACCTCGGGCTCCTTGATCAGCGAAGCCCTGCGCGCCGCCGACGGCCCGGCCACCACCAGCGCGGTGGAGCCGTCGGCGATCAGCACCTGGAGGGAGGGCAGCCGCACCACCCGTACGGCGATCGGCTTCGTCTTGCCCGACTCCTGCCGGGGGAAGGACTCCTCGGCCAGCACCGGCGAGACCAACACCCTTGTGGTGACCGAGTCCTGAGCGCAGTTCAGGAGATCGCGCTCGGTCCAGCCGGCCCCCTCCAGCCGCTCGCTGGAGCTCGGCACCCGGGAGTGCAGGATGTCGATGGTGTCCTCGGCCTGCTCGATCAACTCCCGGGCGTAGGTGAGGACTTTCGCGTAGCTGCCGCTGACCGCGGTGATGAGCTGCTCCTGCCGACTGCGGTCGCGGTGGATGACCATCGTCGACTCGATCAGCTCCTGCACCGTCAGCAACGCGTACTCCAAATCGTCCCCCGGTCTCCGGTGCACGTGTCACTCCACTTGGTTCGTCGAATGCTGTCGATTGCTGGGCTGCCGCGGCGAGTTGCGGCCGACCGCAGCGGATCGCCGCGTACCGGCGGCGGGCGGGCGAGGACGGGACGCGGCGTACGGGACGCCGGCCGCGGCGGCGGGCGGGTACGCGCGCCCCGTCGGCACGTGCCCGTCTGTACGTGTCCGTCTGTACGAGTGGCACGTGCCCGTCGGCACGGGACGGGCGGACGGGGCGGGCGCAAGCGGGCCCCGCGGCCCGGCCCACGTGCGGTCCGGCCCGCGGGCGGCGCGGCGTACGGGCTCAGTGCTCCTGCGGGAGCAGGCCGACCTCGACCGCGCGCACTCCGGCCGCGAAACGGGAGGAGGCGTCCAACTCCCGCATGATCTCGGCGACATGGCGGCGGTAGGTGCGCAGCGAGACCTGCAGTTCACGGGCCGCGGCGGCGTCGGTGCGACCGGCGCGCATCCGCTCCAGGATGCGGCGGGTCAGCTCGGTGCGCAGTCTGGGGCTGAGCTCCAGATGGTCCCCGAGCCTGCGCCCGCGCGACCAGACACCGACGTAGAGCATCTCCATGGCGCTGACGGTGGCGGCGTCGGTGACGACCGCGGCACCCTTCCCGGGCGACCGGAGAAAGGCGAACGACCCGTCCACCACGACGACTTCGCGCAGATCGTGGCGGAACACCCGTACGTCCGGGCGGCTGTTCAGCTGGGCGGAGGCCGCGTCGGCGGCGGTCGGCGTGCAGAGAATCCGCACGGACACCCCGTCGGGTACGTGCCCGAGGCAGCGCAACACGGCTTCGACGAAGCCGACCGAGCCGCTGAAGGAGACGCTCACCGAGCGCCGGGCCCGGAAGATGAGCTGTTCCAGGGTCTCGGTGGTGACGCCGGCGTCCGTCTGCATGACGCCGGACGCGGACGGCCGCCGCCGGTGCAGGGTGACGGTGGACTCGATCAACTGGCGGGCCTGGAGCAGGGTTTGCTCCAGATGCGCCGCATGGCTCTGGGCCGCGGACCGCACCGGCACGGCGACCCTTGGACGTTCGAAAACTGTCTCAGTCATGTACTCCCCCGTGATGTACACAGCCTTGCGCTCACGCGCCCGCACCGGCCGGCCCGTCGCAGCGCCCCGCGGTGTTGCCGCCGGACGCGGAAATAAAAGAATTGAATGTGCGATTGCCTCGCACCAAACTTTCGACGAGCTGCCCGAGCGCGGTTCGCGACGACCGGTCGAGGCATTCCTGATGGCCTCAACCAAATCAGCTGCGAAGAATCGCAACTCCTGATCGGAAGTCAACCGCCACGGGTCATTCACTGTCAACAAGCTGCACCGGCCCTCGGTGCGCACGGAACCCGTACTCGATTCCGACTCGTCGCGCCGTCGAACGGCGGTCGAGCACGCCACCACTGTCCTCAAGTGGCCATCTTCCCCCGAGCGCCCCCTGCCGCCCCGATCGGCGAGCCCCCGAACCCGGCACCGACCGCCCGCCCGAGCACATGACAGGTGTCATCACTTGGGTCGGTTTTTTACTGGCTGGTAGCCAGTCAACGTCGGTCACCGCCCCCTCCGAAGCCGCCTCGAAGTACCCCTCCGACAGGACCTCCGGAGCGAAATTGCTGGTCGACAGGGAAACGAGAGAGCGCCGCCAAGCCTGAACGATCATGAAAAGCCTCTCGCGGAGGAGGCGGGGCAAAGACTCCGAGAACTTTAGGTGTAGCAAGCACTGTCACTGACAATCACTCCCCACCCCCTCCGTGCCCCCGCGCACCGGAACCCCGGACTCCCCTTCCCCGACCGGGAACGGAACCCCTCATTCCGCAGTCGGGTGCGAGCACACCTCACCAGACAAGTGAACCCGGGGCCCGAATCGCCGCCGCTCGGCATGGTGATGCCAGCACCTCACACCAGGGACGCCGCAAACCACCCATAACGGTCAGCACCCCAGCCGATTCCACGGCGGATTTCCTCGCCCTTTCCGAGGGGCCCGCTCCGCGTACACCCCGCCGGAAACAACACGCGTGCAACTCGCCCCGCCCCGGCAGAGGAAAACCCTCCGCCCCTGTCGAGCGAGAAAAGAAATTGAACGCCAAAATAGTGTCAGGGCCACCCATCTCCGTCCGCCGTGATTCCGCACCCCGGTTCCGACTCCCCGTGCTCGCGCCCTCACGCAACGTCCCTCCCCCTGCGGGGTGTTCGAACGGCCCGTCGAGTTGTTGCCCGCACATTTCGGGTTGATGGACACCTCCTTGCATCCGTTCCGACCCCGGACGGGCCGCCCTACGGTCGAAGAACGGCCCGTCGGTGCGCACGAGTCCGCGTCCGCGCCACGGCCCGTCCACCCGCCCACACGGAACCGGCCCCGGCCCCACCCGGGCCACCGAACGACCAGGCCACCGGCCCACCGGCCCACCGGCCACGAACGACCCGTCCGCCCACCGCCCCCACCGCGCCCGAACGGCACCGACGAAGCACCACCCGTGCGAAGAGCCGCACCGGCGCGGCAGCACAGAAGGAACGACATGAGCCAGACCGTCGACGCCGCGACCGGCGGCACCGCCACGGACCAGCCCCAACAGGCCGATTCCGCCTGGGCGTTCGAGACCAGGCAGATCCACTCCGGTGCCGAGCCCGACCCCACCACCGGCGCACGGGCCGTACCGATCTACCAGACGACCTCGTTCGTCTTCGACGGCACGCAGCACGCCGCCGACCTCTTCTCCCTCGCCGAGCCCGGCAACATCTACACCCGCATCCACAACCCCACCCAGAACGTCTTCGAGGAGCGCGTCGCCGCGCTGGAGGGCGGCGTCGCCGCGGTGGCGCTCGCCTCCGGGCAGGCCGCCGAGACGCTCGCGCTGCTCACCCTCGCGGGCGCGGGCGACCACATCGTCTCCAGCACCTCGCTCTACGGCGGGACGTACAACCTCTTCCGGCACACGCTGCCGAAGTTCGGCATCGAGGTGTCCTTCGTCGACGACCCGGACGACATCTCCGCCTGGCGCGCGGCGGTACGGCCCAACACCAAGGCGTTCTTCGCGGAGACGCTGGGCAACCCCCGGGGCAACGTCACCGACGTACGCGCTCTGGCCGACGCCGCCCACGACGCCGGGCTCCCGCTCATCGTCGACAACACCGTGCCGACGCCCTATCTGCTGCGTCCGCTGGAGCACGGCGCCGACATCGTGGTGCACTCCGCCACCAAGTTCCTCGGCGGCCACGGCACGACCATCGGCGGCGTCGTCGTCGACGGCGGCACCTTCGACTTCGGCGCACACGCCGAACGCTTCCCCGAGTTCTCCGAACCCGACCCCAGCTACCACGGGCTGCGCTACTGGCCCGACCTCGGCCCGAGCGCCTTCGCCGTGAAGCTGCGCGTCCAACTGCTCCGCGACCTGGGGCCCGCGCTCTCCCCGCACTCGGCGTTCCTGCTGCTCCAGGGCGTCGAGACACTCAGCCTCCGGCTGGAACGGCACTCCGCCAACGCACAGCGGATCGCCGAGTGGCTGGAGCAGCGCGAGGAGGTCGCAGCCGTCCACTACCCCGGGCTGCCCGGAAACCGCTGGTACGAGGCGGGCCGGCGCTATCTGCCGCAGGGCGCCGGAGCGGTGCTCTCCTTCGAACTGCGCGACGGCGTCGAGGCCGGAAAGCGCTTCGTCGACGCCGTGCGCCTCTTCAGCCATCTCGCCAACATCGGCGACGTCCGCAGCCTGATCATCCACCCCGCCTCCACCACCCACAGCCAGCTCACCGAGGAGCAGCTCACCGCCGCGGGCGCCGACCCCGGGCTCGTACGGCTCTCGGTCGGACTGGAGAACGTCGAGGACCTCCTCGCCGATCTGGAGACCGGCTTCCGCGCCGCCGCGCAGGTCGGCGCCCCCGCACCGGCCGGCGGGAGCACGCCCTGAGCACGTCCGCACACCCGGGTCCCCCTCCCGCCACCGGAGCCTGGCAGGAGGGGGACCCGCCCGGCGCCCGCCGCTTCTTCACCTCCACCCGGCCGCTGCCGCTCGAACTCACCGGCGAGCTGCCGGAGTTCACCCTCGCCCACGAGACCTGGGGCACCCTCGCGCCCGACCGCTCCAACGCCGTACTGGTGCTGCACGCCCTCACCGGCGACAGCCACCTCGCCGGAGCCGCCGGCCCGGGCCACCCCTCGCCCGGCTGGTGGGACGCCCTGGTCGGACCGGGCCGCCCGCTGGACACCGACCGCTGGTTCGTCGTCGCCCCCAACGTCCTCGGCGGCTGCCAGGGCAGCACCGGCCCCGCGTCCCCCAGCCCCCTGCCGGGCGCCGGCGGACGGCCGTGGGGCAGCGCCTTCCCCCGCCTCACCCAACGCGACCAGGTCGCCGCCGAGGCCCGGCTGGCGGACTCACTCGGCATCGATCGCTGGCACTGCGTCATCGGCGGTTCCATGGGCGGCATGCGCGCCCTGGAATGGGCCGCGACCGCCCCCGACCGGGTGCGCGCACTGTGCCTGCTCGCCTGCCCGGCAGCCGCCTCCGCCGAACAGATCGCCTGGGCCTCGCTCCAGATCCGCGCCGTGCGGGACGACCCCGGCTGGCACGGCGGCGACTACCACCGCCTGCCCGACGGACACGGCCCCCACCGCGGACTCGGCACCGCGCGGCGCATCGCCCACCTCACCTACCGCACCGAGCCCGAACTCCAGACGCGCTTCGGCCGCGCCGCCCAGCCCGGCGAGGACCCCACCCGCGGTGGCCGCCACCAAGTGGAGTCCTATCTGGACCACCAGGCGGACAAGCTGGTGCGCCGCTTCGACGCCGGCAGCTACGTGACGCTCGCCGAGGCCATGAACACCCACGACGTCGGACGCGGACGCGGCGGTACGACGGCCGCCCTGCGCCGGCTGCGCTCCCCCGCGCTCGTGGTCGGCGTCGACACCGACCGGCTCTACCCGCCCGCCCAACAAGCCGCCCTGGCCGCCGCGATGCCCGACGCCGAACTCCGCCTGCTGCGCTCCGACCACGGCCACGACGGCTTCCTCGTGGAGACCGAACAGGTCGGCACTCACCTGCGCGAGGTGCTCTCCCGCTGAGACGGGGCGCCCTCCCGCTGAGCGCCGCGCGTACCGAGCATGCCCCGCAGCTGCGTGCTGAGCGCCGCACCCGCCGCGGTCAGGAACACCAGGCCGTACACCAGTTGGAGAACCACCACGATGCGCGCGGTCTGACCGGTGGCGACGACATCGCCGTAGCCGACCGTGGTCAGCGTGACCATCGTGAAGTAGAGCGCGTCCAGCCGGGTCTCCAGCCCACTCATCTCGCCCGGATACCGCGACAGCGCGAAGTACCCCGCGGCGAAGATGTGCACCGAGACCATCATCAGCACCGGGATGACGAAGCCGGGCCGGGCCGTCGGCCGTTCCAGCAGCACGTCCCGGATCTGCCACACCAGCAGCCCCGCCACCGCACCCAGCGCCCCCACGAACACCGCCCAGCTCGCCGTCGGCCGATGCGGGCCGAAGTGGTGCAGCGGCAACAGGAAGTACCCCGCCAGCAGCAGTACGCACAACAGCACCGCCACACTCCACGGCCGCACCCGCCAGAACAGCGGCCGACCGGGACGCCGAAGCTGCCCCTGCCCCGACCGCACCCGCCTGAACGGCACATGCGACCGCACCTCCCCCCACCCTCCCCTCCGGCGCCCTCCCTGCTCCCGACGCTCTCCCTGCTCCCGACGCACCTCCCGCCGACCCACCTCCTGCCGGCGGCCCTCCTGCTGACGCACCTCGCGCCGACGGCCCGAACGACCGCGTCCCGGGCGCCGTGTTCCGAACCGCCTCGCCACCGCCACTCACCCCGCTTCTCGAAGCACCGCACCCCTCCGATCCTCCGCACCCCCGTCCCCCGCACCACCCCACCACCCCCAAACGGCCCCACCCCACCCCGCCCGGGTGGAGTCGGGCGGACCCGGCGCAGAGCCTTCCGGACGCGGCCGATCCCCTCGGACCGTCCCTCGCGCACCGAATCGCCCAGAGCCTCTGCCGCAGAACCACGACCGCCCAAGACGGCTGCACAGCACGCGACTTACGGGCACACCCGAAGCCCAGGGCACTCACCACCGACTTGCAAAAGCGGCACTGCCGCACGCTCCTGAGCGCCTGCGCTTCTCGATTCCGGCGCTCTGCCGGCAAGGACACGAGACGGCTCGGCCCACGCGCCGCAAACCAGCGATGACGTGATCCGGGCCGGCCTCGCGCGAGCGCTTCGAGCGCCGGCCCGACCTCGTCAGTCGGCCTGCTGTGTGTCCGTGGGCTGGAGTTCGGCGAGCAGGTTGCGGATGTGCTGCTCGATCCGGTCGCGGATCGGGCGGACGGCCTCGATGCCGCGACCGGCCGGGTCTTCGAGCTCCCAATCGAGGTATCTCTTGCCCGGGAAGACCGGGCAGGTGTCGCCGCAGCCCATGGTGATCACCACGTCGGATGCCTGTACGGCGGCCGCGGTCAGCACCTTCGGCTTCGCCGCGGACATGTCGATGCCGACTTCGGCCATTGCCCGGACGGCAGCCGGGTTCACGGCGTCCCCCGGCGCGGACCCGGCGGAGCGGACCTCGACACGGTCGCCCGCGAGATGGGTGAGGAAGGCGGCGGCCATCTGGGAGCGTCCGGCGTTGTGGACGCACACGAACAGCACGGACGGCTTCGAGACCTCAGACACGGGCGGAACCTTCCGGGGCGACGTCGGGTGTGACCGCCGGTGCGGGCTGTGGGAAGAAGCGGCGGGCGGCGAGGGCGACGTGGACCAGACCGATGAGTACGGGCACCTCGATCAGGGGCCCGACCACTCCGGCGAGGGCCTGGCCGGAGGTGGCTCCGAAGGTGGCGATGGCCACCGCGATGGCGAGCTCGAAGTTGTTGCCCGCCGCGGTGAACGCCAGCGTGGTGGTCCTGGCGTAGCCCAGTCCGACCGCGCGCCCGACCGCCATGGACGCGGCCCACATCACTGTGAAATAGACCAGCAGCGGCAGCGCGATCCGTACGACGTCCAGCGGCTTCGAGGTGATCGCGTCGCCCTGAAGAGCGAAGAGCACCACGATCGTGAACAGCAGCCCGTACAGGGCGAACGGCCCGATGCGGGGGATCAGCTTCGTCTCGTACCAGGTGCGGCCCTTGGCCTTCTCGCCGAGGCGGCGGGTGAGGAACCCGGCCAGCAGCGGGACACCGAGGAAGATCAGGACGGAGCGGGCGATCTCCCAGACGGAAACGTCGAGCGCGGTCTGCTCCAGGCCGAGCCAACCGGGGAGCACGGAGAGATAGAACCAGCCGAGCAGGCTGAACGCGATCACCTGGAAGACAGAGTTCAGAGCGACGAGTACGGCGGCGGCTTCGCGGTCGCCGCAGGCGAGATCGTTCCAGATGATG
This sequence comes from Streptomyces sp. XM4193, assembly GCF_023072595.1. Taxonomy (GTDB): domain Bacteria; phylum Actinomycetota; class Actinomycetes; order Streptomycetales; family Streptomycetaceae; genus Streptomyces. The sequence continues at coordinate 785,990 of NZ_JALLGK010000001.1, read as the reverse complement.
ACCATGGCGATGCAGCGGGCGAGGCCCACAATGATCAGGCCGGTGCGGTACTCGAGCAGGTCCGGCAGAAAGACCCAGGCCAGGGCGAACATCAGGGCCGGGCCGACGACCCAGTTCAGCACCAGAGACGGGACGAGCAGACGACGGTTGCGGGTGACAGTGTCGAGCCGGTCGTAACGAACCTTGGCGAGCACCGGATACATCATCACGAGCAGGCCGAGCGCGATGGGCAGCGAGACACCGGTGACGGTGACCGTCGCGAGCGCGTCCCCGAGGCCGGGCACGAGGCGACCCAGTCCGAGGCCGGCTGCCATCGCGATCAGAATCCACACCGCGAGGAACCGGTCCAGGAAAGACAGCCGCCGGGCGACCGGCCCCCCGGAGGCCTCCGAGGCAGCCTGTTCGGTTCTCACGAGGCGGCCCCTGGCGGCACGGCCCCGGACAGCGGCTGTCCCGCGGGCCGGGTGAGAATCGCCGCGAGCCGGTCGGTCATCTCCGGCAGCAACCGGTAGTACACCCACGTCCCGCGCCGTTCGGAATCGATGAGCCCGGCCTGCTTCAGCAGCTTCAGGTGATGGGAGATCGTCGGCTGCGACAGGTCGAAGGCCGGGGTGAGGTCGCAGACGCAGACCTCACCGCCTGCACGCGAGGCGATCATCGACAGCAGCCGCAGCCGGACCGGGTCGCCCAGCGCCTTGAAGACCCTGGCCAGCGTCTCGGCCTGACCGTCGTCCAGCGGAGCGGTCAACAGGGCGGGGCAGCACCCCTCGACGCCGTCCTGACCGAGCACCACGAGCTCTTGTTTCGACATCCTTCTATGTTGACATTCATCGATGCACGCCGCAAGGTTGATTCGACAAACATCGATGCACCAGCTCCGGGGAGACCTCATGTCCCGCGCCCAGCTCGCACTCAACGTCGCCGACCTCGAAGCGTCGGTCACCTTCTACTCCAAGCTCTTCGGCGTCGAGCCCGCCAAACGCCGCCCCGGCTACGCGAACTTCGCCATCACCACCCCGCCGCTCAAACTCGTCCTCATCGAGGGCGAGCCCGGACAGGAAACCCGCCTGGACCACCTCGGAGTCGAGGTGGGGACCACCGACGAGGTCACGGCCGCCACCACCCGCCTCAAGGACGCCGGACTCGCGACCTTCGAGGAGAACGACACCTCCTGCTGCTACGCCCTCCAGGACAAGGTCTGGGTACACGGCCCCGGCAAGGAGCCCTGGGAGGTCTACGTCGTCAAGGCCGACGCCGACCAACCGGGAAAGAGCGCCGCAATCGGCAGCGACGCCTGCTGCGCCGATCAACCGGAGACCACCGCGACCGCACCGTCGGCCGGGAACTGCTCCTGCGGCAGTTGAGCCGTCGCACACGCAGTCCCGGACGGGGCGGCCCGGCGTGGAACTCGCAGTCCTCGCCGGCATTTCACCACGGGAGCCACACGCACGTCAGGCCGGTTCTCTCGCAATGAGAAAACCGGCCTGACGCGGTGTTACATCTGTCGGGGTGGCGGGATTTGAACCCACGACCTCTTCGTCCCGAACGAAGCGCGCTGCCAAGCTGCGCCACACCCCGAAGCAACGAGCACTACTTTAGCCCACGGTCGCGCTGAGGCGAAATCCGGTTTCCCGGGCGGTGGAGAAGCGCTCGTGCGCTGGTCAGCGGGGTCGTTCGGTGAGGGTGAGGAGGGTCGCCTCGGGCGGGCAGGCGAACCGGATCGGGGTGTAGCGGTTGGCGCCGCAGCCCGCGGAGACGTGCAGATAGGAGCGGCGGTCGCCGACACGGTGGTCCGAGAGGCCGCTGACCCGTGCGGTGTCCAGGTCGCAGTTGGTGACCAGGGCGCCGTAGTACGGGATGCGGAGCTGGCCGCCGTGGGTGTGCCCGGCGAGGATCAGCGGGTAGCGGGCGGCGGTGAAGGCGTCCAGCACGCGCAGATAGGGCGCGTGGACGACGGCGAGGGAGAGGTCCGCGTCCGGGTCCGGTCCGCCTGCGACCTCGCTGTAGCGGTCACGCTTGATGTGCGGGTCGTCGAGCCCGGTGAGGGCCAAGTGGCCGTGTTCGAGCTTGAGTTCGCCGCGGGCGTTGGTGAGGCCGACCCAACCGGCGGCGTCGAAGGCGTCGCGCATCGGCTCCCACGGGTTGTGGATCGCGCCGACGACGGGCTGGTTGCCGTTGAGGCCGTGGCGACCGCTCGCCTTCTCGATCAGGTAGCGGCCGGGGTTGCGCAGCCTCGGGCCGTAGTAGTCGTTGGAACCGAAGACGTACGTGCCGGGGAACTCCATGAGGGGTTCGAGCGCGTCCAGCAGCTCGGGCACGGCGTGCGGGTCGGAGAGGTTGTCACCGGTGTTGACGACGAAGTCGGGCCGCAGACCGGCCAGCGACTGCAACCAGCGGCGCTTCTTCGTCTGGCCCGAGACCATGTGGATGTCGGAGACGTGGAGCGCCCGCAGCGGCTTCATCCCCGGCGGCAGCACGGGGACCGTGACCCGCCTCAGCCGGAACGAACGGGGCTCCACGAGCGTCGCGTAGCCCACGCAGGCCGCGCCGAATGCCGTGATGCCGAGAGGTACTCCATATCGCGCACGCATTCGTCAATGGTCGCAGAAGCGGCGGGTGCCCTCACCCCACGCCCCGACACCGCGGAGCCCGGCACGTGCGTGGCGGCGGCAGGGCCTGCCGGCCCCCGGAACGGCGACCGACGAAACGGCCGGGACGGCGACGGAACGACCGGTGCGGACGGCCCGGAGCCGCGCCGGACGGTGACGGAGTGCGGTGACGGAGCGCGGGAACGGAGCGCGGGGACGGACCCGGGGACGGTCGCGGAGCTACGGCCGGCGGCGGGGTCCGGGCGGTATATCGGTAACGCCGTTCGGGCGGCTGCTGGCAGACTGACCGCCATGACCACGCTCAAGTCCACACTCCAGGACGACCTGACCACAGCGATCAAGGCGCGCGACGAGCTCCGTTCCGCCACGCTGCGGATGACGCTCACCGCGATCACCAAGCAGGAGGTGGCGGGCACCGAGGCCCGTGAACTCACCGACGACGAGGTGCAGAAGGTGATCGCCGGAGAGGCGAAGAAGCGTCGCGAGGCAGCGAAGGCCTTCGCGGACGGCGGTCGCGAGGAGCAGTCGACGCGCGAGCTGGCCGAGCACGAGGTGCTCGCCGCCTACCTGCCGCAGCAGCTGACCGACGAGGAGCTGAACGTCCTGGTCGCGGACGCGGTGGCGGAGTCCGGCGCCGAGGGGCCGAAGGCGATGGGCGCGGTCATGAAGATCGTCAACCCCAAGGTCGCCGGGCGGGCCGAGGGCGGTCGCGTTGCCGCCGCGGTGAAGCGGGCGCTCGCGGGCTGACCGACTGCCGCGCACCGCACGGGAGTTCCGCCGCCGCGCACTCCGGGCCCGTAGGTACGGACGCAGGTACGGACGACCGGCCGCGTACGCCGCCTGCGGCAGGGACAGTACGGCACGGCCGCGGACGCACCGTGCGCCGCACACCGCACGGGCCGCACGGTCGCGTACGGCGGACGCCTCGTACGACGGGTGCGCTCGGCGGGGCGGAGACCCCGCTTGCGGGAAGAATTGAGGAGGGGCCTCCTCTCACTGGTTGGTGAGAGGAGGCCCCTCCTTCTGTCTGCCTCCACGCTCCTGCCCCTCGGCCGCCCGGGCCGGTGACTCCTCGGCCGCCCGGGCCGGACCGGTCGCGGGAGCGACCCGCCGGCAGCCGCGGCCGGTCAGCGGGGGGCGGGCCAGCCGGGGCCGCCGGAGTCGCCGCCGCCGATCCAGCCGCCACCTCCGTCGCCGCCGCCGATCCAGCCACCGCCGCCGTTTCCACCGCCGTCGCCGCCGCCGATCCAGCCGCCGTTGTCGCCGCCCGAGTCGCCGCCGCCGATCATGCCGGGCGGGCGCGGACGGTCCGGCGGGCGGTTGTCGTCGCGCTCCCGCCGGTCGCCCTCGTCATCGCCGTCGTCGCCGTCGTCGTCCTTGTCCTTGTCGCCGCGCGGGACCTTGATCGACTCGAACTTGGGCTTCTCCGCGCCGTCCAGGGCGCCGGTCATCGCCGCGCGCCAGATCGGGCCCGGCAGTCCGCTGCCGCTGACCTTGTCGTAGAACCGGCCGCCGATCGTCAGGTTGAACATCTCGACGCGCTGCGCCCCGTCGGAACCGACCCACACGGCGGTGGACAGGTTCGGTGTGTAGCCGACGAACCAGGCGTCGCGGCGGCGCTCGGTGGTGCCGGTCTTGCCCGCGTTGTCCCGGCCGGAGAGGCCGACGGTGGCGCCGGTGCCGTCCTCGACGACGCCCTTGAGCATCTGGTTGACGGAGTCGGCGGTCTTCTCCGACATCGCCCTGCTGCACTGCGTCTTGGGCGGGCGCAGCTGGTTGCCCTTGGCATCGGTGACGCTCTCGATGGCCACCGGCGTGCAGTACGTGCCGCGGTTGGCGAAGGTGGCGTAGGCGTTGGCCATGTGGAGCGGGGTGCTCTCCAGGCCGCCGAGGCCCATGGAGGGCTTGGGCTCGAGCTGCTTGCCGGTGCCCGAGCGCACGCCCATCCCGGTCGCCATCCTCGCCGTCTCGCACATGCCGGTCTTGCGCAGCAGGTCGATGGAGTAGGTGTTGACGGACTTGCCGAGCGCACTGGTCATGTCCCAGGTGCCGGACATGTCCTTGCGCTCGTTCTGGACGCTGTACTTCCCGGTGCCGTAGCGGGAGTTGTCACAGTTGCGGAAGTCGGCGTTGTCGAACTCGGTCTTCCACGGGCTGCTGTAGGTGTCCGCCGGGTTGACGCCCTTCTCCAGCGCCGCCGCGGCGATGATCGGCTTGAAGGTGGAGCCGACCTGGAACCCGAGTGTCGTCCCGCCCATGGTGTTGTCGACCGCGAGGTTCAGCACGGTCTCGTGCTGGTTCGGGTCCGTGCCGTACGGGCGGGACTGGGCCATGGACTGGATGCGCCCGGTGCCCGGCTCGACCGAGACGACGGAGGCGGCGACCTCGTCCTCCTTGTTGACCTTGCCGGTGGCGGCCTCGCCGGCGGCCTTCTGGGCCTTGGGCGAGAGCGTCGTACGGATCGTCAGCCCGCCCTCGCGCCAGCGGTCGGCGCGCTCCTTGTCCGTCTTGCCGAACGCCTCGTTGGTGAGGAACTGCTGGCGGACGTAGTCGCAGAAGAAGCCCGCGTCCATCTCGGCGGTGATGCAGCCGTTGCGCGGGGTGCTGACCTTCAGGCCGAGCGGGGTCTCCCTGAGCTTGGCGAGCTGCGCCCGGCTGATGTCCCCGTTGGCCGCCAGTCGACCCAGCACGACGTTGCGGCGCTTGAGGCCCTCCGCCTCGTCGTTGATCGGGTCGTAGCGGCTGGGCGACTGCACGATCCCGGCGAGGAGCGCGGCCTCCTGGACCTCGAGGTCCTTGGCGGGCTTGGAGAAGTACCGCTGGGAGGCCGCCTCGACGCCGTAGGTCTGCTGACCGAAGAAGGTGATGTTGAGGTAGTTCTCCAGGATCTGGTTCTTGGAGAGCTCCTGCTCCAGCTCGATGGAGTACTTCAACTCCTTGATCTTGCGCCCGATCGTCTGCTTGGTGGCCTGGGCGACCTTGTCCGCGTTGTCGCCGGCCTCCTCGACGAAGACGTTCTTCACGTACTGCTGGGTGAGGGTGGACGCGCCCTCGGACACCTCGCCGGACTGGGCGTTGCGGTTGAGCGCGCGCAGCACGCCCTTGAGGTCGACGGCTCCGTGCTGGTAGAAGCGGGCGTCCTCGATGGCGATGATCGACTTCCGCATCCACGGGGACATGTCCTCGAGCGGGACGACCGTGCGGTTGCGGGAGTAGACGTCGGCGATCAACCCGCCCTCGGAGTCCAGGATTCGGGTCTTCTGGCTGAGCGCCGGTTGCTTCATCACGGCGGGGATGTCGCCGAATCCGTCCGCGGTGCCCTTCGCGGCGAGGCCGATGGCACCGACCGCGGGGAGCGCGATGCCCGCGGCCACGGCGCCGGCCAGCACGCTGACGCCCAGGAATTTCGCCGCCTGCTGGGTCGGCGACAGTCCGCCGCCGGAGCGCTTGTTAGCCATGTTCGCAAGCCTACGTTCTCAATCGCCGGACAGAGGTGCGTCAGCTCGCCTACTCTGGCGTACACGTCCGGGGGTCGCCTCGTACGTCTCTTCGTGTCACTCCAGTGAGTGATGAGAGCTGTACCGAATTGTCGCTCTTCAGCGACCGCACTCCCGTCACCCACGCGCGCCGACCGGGGCCTTGTGCCCCAACTGTCCGATATGAGCCTGCAGTTGGGCGCGCCTCGCACTCACTCCGTTGGGTGATCTGTCGCGCACCCATAGTCCGATCGGGCCATTCAAGATTGGGCCGGTCGGGGGTGTTGTCAGTTGCTCGCTTTCCGTAACGTCCTCAACTGGCGACGGTGCATATGCCGTTAGTCGCCGTGGGGGAGCCTCAAATCGGGAGAGGACGGCACCAGCAAATGAGCAGCTGGGTTACCGACTGGAGTACGCAGGCAGCCTGCCGTACGACAGATCCGGACGAACTATTCGTGCAGGGAGCGGCACAGAACAGGGCGAAGGCGGTGTGCACCGGATGTCCGGTGCGGACCGAGTGCCTGGCCGACGCCCTCGACAACCGCGTGGAGTTCGGCGTGTGGGGAGGTATGACCGAGCGGGAACGACGCGCCCTGCTGCGCCGACGTCCGACGGTGACCTCCTGGCGCCGACTCCTGGAGACGGCCCGCGCCGAGTACGAGGGGTACGCCGTGCCCTTCGACGAGGCCTGCGCGGCGGAGGACGTTCCACAGGTCGCGGCCTCGGCAGGCTGACCCCGACACCGGAGCACCGGCCCTCGTGCACGTCCCCCGTCGGGCGCGGCCGCGGGCCGGGTACCAACCGGTGTCGCGTAGGAACCGGTGTCGCGTAGGAACCGGTGTCGGGTACGAACCGTCGCCGGGCACGGACGGGTGGTGTGGCCGTGCGGAGTGCGGCCGGAACGAGCGGCGAGCGCCACGCCACCGTCGGCAGAGCGCCGCCGAACGACCGGCCGGCGAACGGCTGGTGGGCGAACGGCCGGCCGGCGAAGCGCCGTCGGCTGAACGACCGCTGGGCGTACGCCCCTGGTCGGTTGCCGCGTGGGCGGCAGAGGCGGCCCGGCCGACGACGGCCGGCCGGAGACCAGACGGCGGTTCTCAGGGCGCCCGGTCGGCCGGTGACTGGTCCGCCAGGCATTCGCCCACCTCGCGCAGGCCCGTCAGGTCGTGCACATCGCCGGGCAGCGCCGGCACCACTGCCACCGGTACCTGCGGATGCAGCGCGGTGAAGCGGTCCCTGGTGCGCCGCTCACGTGCGATCACCCGCATCCGCTCGGCGTGCAGCCGCAACAGCCCCGCCGCGTACGCCTCCACAGCCACCGGCCCCGTACGCGCCGTGTCCGCCGCACGTGCCGTGTCCGCCGTACGCGTCGGACCGTCCTCGTCCGCCGGTCCGTCGGTGCGCGCCGGATCGGGCTCCGCACCGGACGCACCGTGCTCCGCGGGCGCACCGGGCTCCGCGGACGCACCGGGCTTCGGGGGCGCCTCGGGCGGGTGGGACGTGTCCGCGGCTTCCTGGAGCAACTCCGCTGCGGCCAGGGCCCGTTCGGCACCCAGGCCGTCCGCGCCGCTGCCGTGCACCCGGTTCAGCACGAGCCCCGCGAGCGGCATCCGGTCCGCTGCGAGCCGCTCCACGAAGTACGCCGCCTCGCGCAGCGCGTCCCGCTCGGGCGCGGCCACCACGACGAACGCCGTGCCCGGCGCCTGGAGCAGACGGTAGGTGGCCTCGGCGCGCTGCCGGAAGCCGCCGAACATCGAGTCCATCGCACCGGCGAAGGTCTGCACGTCCTTCAACAGTCCGGTGCCCAGCACCTTTCCGAGGACTCCCGTCACCGCGGAGAGCCCGCTCATCCCGAGGTTGACGAAGCGCATGCCCGCGCGCCCGCCCGCTCTGGCCGGCGCGGTCAGCACCCGGATCAGCCTGCCGTCGAGGAACGAGCCCAGCCGGTTCGGCGCGTCCAGGAAGTCCAGCGCGGAGCGGCTGGGCGGGGTGTCGACCACGATCAGGTCCCACACCTCCTGGCCGCGCAGCTGCCCCAGCTTCTCCATCGCCATGTACTCCTGGGTTCCGGCGAAGCCGGCGGAGAGCGACTGGTAGAAGGGGTTGTCCAGGATCGCGCGGGCCCGCTCGGGGTCCGCGTGCGCCTCGACGATCTCGTCGAAGGTGCGCTTCATGTCGAGCATCATGGCGTGGAGTTCACCGCCGAGGGACTCGTCGATGCCGGCGACCCTGCGCGGGGTGTTGTCCAGCTCGGTCAGGCCCATCGACTGCGCCAGCCGGCGTGCCGGGTCGATGGTGAGGACGACGACCTTCCGGCCGCGTTCGGCCGCGCGAACCCCGAGCGCGGCGGCGGAGGTGGTCTTGCCCACTCCGCCCGAACCGCAGCAGACGACGATCCGGGTTCCGGGGTCGTCGATCAGCGGGTCGATCTCCAGCGCCGGCGGCTCCTTGAGGGTCATCGCGGCACCCCCTGCTCCCGCAGCCGCTCGGCGAGCGTGTAGAGCCCCGCCAGGTCCACTCCTTCGGTCAGCATCTCGAACTCCTTGGTGTCCAGCCCGAAGTCCGCGACCTCCGCTCGGCGTTCGGCCTCGGTCGCCACCCTGGCGGTGTGCTCCGCCGCCTCCCGCAGCAGCGGTTCGACCAGCCGGTCGGCCTTGCCGCCCCGTCGGGCGCCGCCCAGGCCGGCCGTGGCGAACGCCTTCGCCAGCGCCGTGCGTCCCGCACCGGCCGCGTACCGGGCGGGGTCGAAGTCCGGGGGCAGCAGGCCGGAACGCTGCCGGCTGACCATGTTGACCAGTACGGAGCCGACCGGCAGGCCCGCGCGGCGCAGTTCCGCGATGCCGTCCGCGGTCTCCTGCACCGGCATCTCCTCCAGCAGCGTCACCAGGTGCACCGCGGTCTCCGGCGACTTGATCACCCGCATCACGGCCTGCGCCTGGTTGTGCACCGGGCCGACCCGCGCCAGGCCCGCCACCTCGTCGTTCACTCCGAGGAAGCGGGTGATGCGGCCGGTGGGCGGGGCGTCCATGACCACCGCGTCGTAGCGGAATTCACCGGATCGGGTACGGCGTCGGACGGCCTCGCACGCCTTTCCGGTCAGCAGCACGTCGCGCAGGCCGGGGGCGATGGTGGTGGCGAAGTCGACGGCTCCGACGCGGCGCAGCACCCGGCCCGCGCCGCCGAGCCTGTAGAACATCTGGAGGTAGTCGTAGAGCGCCTGCTCCGGGTCCATCGCCAGCGCGTACACCTCGCCGCCGCCCGGGCCCACGGCGATCCGCCGCTCCTCGTAGGGCAGTTGTTCGGTCTCGAAGAGCTGGGCGACGCCCTGGCGCCCCTCGACCTCGACGAGGAGCGTGCGCCGGCCCTCCTCCGCGAGGGCGAGCGCGAGTGCCGCGGCGACCGTCGTCTTGCCGGTGCCGCCCTTGCCGGTGACCACATGGAGCCTGCTCACCCTGCGAGCCTAACCACGGTCCGGCACCGTCTACCCTCTGACCATGACGAAATGGGAGTACGTAACCGTGCCGCTGCTCGTACACGCCACGAAGCAGATTCTGGACACCTGGGGCGAGGACGGCTGGGAGCTGGTCCAGGTCGTGCCGGGCCCGAACCCGGAGCAGCTGGTGGCCTACCTCAAGCGGGCCAAGCAGTGAGTGCCGTCGAGGCACGACTGGCCGAGCTGGGCCTGACCCTTCCCGAGGTCTCCGCGCCGCTGGCGTCCTACGTGCCGGCGGTGACGACCGGCACCTCGCCGACGTATGTCCACACCGCGGGCCAACTGCCGCTGGTGGACGGCAAGCTGGCGGAGACGGGCAAGGTCGGCAGCGAGGTCTCGCCGGAGCGGGCCAAGGAGCTGGCCGCGATCTGCGCGCTGAACGGCCTCGCCGCGGTGAAGTCCGTGGTCGGGGACCTGGACCGGATCGCCAGGGTCGTCAAGGTGGTCGGTTTCGTCGCCTCGGCACCGCACTTCACCGGTCAGCCCGGTGTGCTCAACGGCGCGAGCGAGCTGCTGGGCGAGGTCCTCGGCGAGAAGGGCGTGCACGCGCGCAGCGCGGTGGGTGTCGCGGTGCTGCCGATCGACGCCCCGGTCGAGGTCGAGCTCCAGGTCGAGCTGGCCGACTGACCCGGCGCCGCGCCCCTGCGGCGCGGACCGCCGTCGGTACGACGCCTCTGCCGCACTGCGGCGGGGGCGCCTCGCCGTCAACCGCCCCGAGCCGGACGGCTCCCCGGGCCGGGCGGACCCCGGTCAGGTGCACCCCGTCAGGCGGACCCGGACGGCTCCCCGGGCCGGGCGGGGCCTCGGGGGCCTGCCGGGCCGCCTGTGGCGAGTGGGGCTCGGCGCGGGTTCGGGTGGCCTTCACCGGGCCCGCACAATGGACGCATGACCGATGACACTTCGTCCATTCCGCCCTGGGAGCAGCGCTTCCGCGCCCCCCGCGTCTCGTTGCCCGAGTGGGCCGAGGACGCGCCGTCCCGGTCGCTGTTCGTCTCGAACGCGACCGGGACCTTCGAGCTCTACACCTGGGACCGCGACACCGACCGCCGCCGCCAGGCGACCCGGCGTCCGAACGGCACCACCTTCGGCACCCTCTCCCCCGACGGCGAGTGGCTGTGGTGGTTCGCCGACACCGACGGGGACGAGTTCGGCGTGTGGCGCCGCCAGCCGTTCGGTGCGGCGGTGGAGGACGCGGGCGCGGACTTCGTCTCGGGTTCCGCCGGGGACAGCGCCTCCGAGCCGGCCGTCGCGGGTCTGGAGCCCTCCTACCCGTCCGGCCTGGCGATCGGCCGGGACGGTACGACGGTGGTGGGACGCTCCACCGACACCGACGGCAGCACGATCCATGTGCTGCGCCCCGGCGGCGAGTTGAAGGAGGTCTACCGGCACCAGGAGTCGGCGGGCGTGGGCGATCTCAGCCACGACAGCGATCTGCTGGTCATCGAGCACACCGAGCACGGCGATGCGATGCACTCCGCGCTGCGAGTGGTCACCCTGGACGGCGAGACCGTCGCGGAGCTGGACGACACCGAGGGCGGCACCCGCGAACTCGGCCTGGCGGTCCTCGGCTTCGCACCCGTGGCGGGCGACAGCCGGCTGCTCGTCGGCCACCAGCGGCGCAACCGCTGGGAGCCGCTCGTCTGGGACCCCCGCACCGGCGAGGTCACCGAGCTCGACATCGATCTGCCGGGTGATGTCAGTGCCGAGTGGTACCCGGACGGGAGCGCGCTGCTGATCGGCCACGGCCACCAGGCGCGCAGCGAGCTGTGGCGGTTCGACCCGGAGACGGGTGAGCTGCTCCCGGTGCCCACGCCGAAGGGCACCGTCTCGGGCTTCGGCGCGCGGCCGGACGGTTCGGTGGAGTACGTCTGGTCCTCGGCCGCGGAGCCGCCGGTCGTGCGCTCCACCGACGGCGGTGTCGTGCTCGACCCGCCCGGCCCCCGGGCGCCGGCCTCGGTGCCGGTGGAGGACGCGTGGGTGGAGGGCCCCGGCGGCACCATCCACGCGCTGGTGCAGCGCCCCGAGGGCGAGGGCCCGTACCCGACGATCTTCGAGGTGCACGGCGGGCCGACGCACCACGACAGCGACTCCTTCGCCTCCGACCCGGCGGCCTGGGTCGACCACGGCTTCGCGGTCGTACGGGTCAACTACCGCGGCTCGACCGGCTACGGCCGGGAGTGGACGGACGCCCTCAAGCAGCGCGTCGGGCTGATCGAGCTGGAGGACGTCGACGCCGTACGGCGGTGGGCGGTGGACAGCGGACTGGCGGACCCGGAGCGGCTGGTGCTCTCGGGCGCCTCCTGGGGCGGCTATCTGACGCTGCTGGGGCTCGGCACCCAGCCCGAGCACTGGGCGGTCGGGCTGGCCGTGGTGCCGGTCGCGGACTACGTGACGGCCTACCACGACGAGATGGAGGCCCTGAAGGCGATGGACCGCACGCTGCTGGGCGGCAGCCCCGAGGAGGTGCCCGAGCGCTACCGCGAGTCCTCACCGATCACGTACGTCGACGCCGTACGGGCGCCGGTGTACATCTCGGCAGGTCTCAACGACCCGCGCTGCCCGATCCGCCAGGTGGAGAACTACGTCGACCGGCTCAAGGAGCGCGACCACCCGCACGAGGTGTACCGCTACGACGCCGGGCACGGCTCGCTGGTGGTCGAGGAGCGGATCAAGCAGGTGAGGATGGAGCTGAGCTTCGCGCTGCGGCACCTTCCGGAGCGCTCGGCCCGCTGACGCCACCGTCCGCCGACCGGTCGGAGCCCTCCGGCCGGTCGGCCGCCTCCGCGTCCGGGCCGTCTTCTGCCCCGGACGCGGCCTCCGGCCCCGGGCCGTCCGAACCCTCGGTCGCGCCGGCGGTCGTGTCGGCCGAAGTCTCGGCGGTCGCGCCGGCCGAGGTCGCGCCGGCCGTGGCGCCGGTCGGTGCGGGCTGCTTCGCGGCGCCCGGCGGCGGGGTGACGATCCCCATCGCGGCGTCCCTGGCGACCTCGACCTCGCGCCGGAAGAAGCGGAACCACATGAACGCCACGAAGGCGGCGAAGACGAACCACTCGGCCGTGTAACCGAGGTTCTGGAACGCCTTCAGATCGAGTCCGGTGTCCTTCGGCGCCACCGGCGGCACCGCCTTCAGCGGCTGCGGCAGCTGCTCGGGATCGACGACGGTGATCCAGGCGTTGTACACGTCGTAGGACACCAGGTTGACCAGTGAGGCCGCGCTGATCCGGTCCAACTGCCCGGCTGGCAGCCCGGTCTCGCCGCCGGTGGTCTCGGAGGACTGGAGCGCACCGCTGACCGTGACCTCGCCGCGCGGCGGCGCCGGTACGTCCTCCGGTGCCGGTTCCCCGGCGAGCCAGCCGCGCACGACCGGCAGGACCCGCTCGCTGTCCTCGTCGGCGCCCTCGATCGGGCCGCCGTCGTCGGTGCGCAGCAGGGTCACGACGTAGCTGCCCCGCTCGCCCTCCAACGTCCGGCCCGGGGAGAGGAACTGGTTCTCGGTGTCGTACGTGCCGCGCGCCTCGGCGACCTTGCCCGAGGTCTGCTTGTCGACCGGCATCAGCTCCGCCAGCGGCTTCGCGCGCTGCTGGGCGATCTGCTCGGTCTGGGTCTCCCGTTCGCGGTGGCCGGCGGCCCTGTCCTCGAAGCGGGAGAGCTGCCAGCTGCCCATGAACAGGCAGAACGGAACCGCGGTGACGAGGAAGAGGTTGATCGCCCACCAGCGGGGAGTCAGCAGAAACCGGTACACACCGCCAACGTTACGGGTGCCCGCCCGCCGGCCGGGAGCCGCCCCCGTGCTGAACGCCGCCCGCGCCCGGTCCCCGAGCGCCGCGTGCGCCTGCCGCAGGCACGGTTCCGCGGCCGGGCGCAGGCCGGGGCGTGCCGGGCCGCGGATGCCCCGCGTCGCGCCCGTACCGGCGTCGCCGCGCCGCGCCCGGGGCGCCGTACCGTCGCCGCGCGGCACGGCCGTCGCGCCCGTACCGCCGTACCGCCGCGGGCCGGGGCGTGCCCGGTCACGGGTGCGTGCCGCAGGAGCCGTGAGCACGAGGGTTGTCGCCCCGGGACGTCCGCGACTTGTGGGTCAGGCGGTCCGGCGGTCCGGCGGTCAGGAGGTCTGGAGCGGAGCCGTGCGGTAGACCTTGCCGGTGCAGGCGACGTCGAAGTGCACGGTGGGCAGGCTCGGTTCGCCGGCGGCGGGCGTGTAGTTGAGCAGGACGGCCGAGTTGTCGGCGTCGCCGCCGTCGGTGCCGCCGGACTGCGGCTCGGGGCCGCTGGGGGTGGCGTCGCCGCCGTCTCCCCCGCCGCCGACCGCGCTGTCGCCGCCGTCGCTCCCGCCGTCGCCGCTGTCACCGCCGTCGCCGGGATCCTCGGTGCCGCCGCCCGGGCCGCCGGGTGGCGGATCGGTCGGGTCGGGCTCCTCGCCCCTGGGGGTGCAGGTCTGGCCGCGCGCGGGGGACGGGATCCAGGCGAACTTCACCTGGTACGCCTCGCCCGGCCGCAGGACGACCGGCCCGTTCTGGTCGGAGGGGTCGGGCAGTTCGGTCGCCCGGCCGCCCGGAGTGTGGTCGAGGACCTGGAGGTCGGAGCTGGGCGCCGAGCCGACGCCGCTGGCCTTAAGCCCGTCCCTGCCCTTCACCCGGCAGGTCTGGTCGGAGACGTTGGTGAGCTCGAAGGAGCCGTAGACGCGGCCCCTGCTGTCGGGGTCCCCCACGGTGACGTCGCCGTTGCCGAGCTGGTCGGGGCCGCAGCCGGGCACGCCCACGGTGGGGCCGCCGTCCCCGCTGGGGGAGGCCGAGTCCTCTGCCGAGGGGTCGCCGGACGGTTTGCCCGTACTGCCCCCGCTGGCACCCGAACCGTCCGCGCTCTCCTGGTCGGCGCCGCCGAGGCCGCCGCCGACCGAGGCGCCGTCCTCGTACGGGTCGGACTTCTCGCCCGGTCCGCTGTGCGCGGCGTTGCTCTGGCTGTCGCCGTTCAGCGGCCCGGGGACGACGCCGGCCTGCATCAGCGGCAGCGTCACCCCGACGACCAGGGCGGCAGCGCCCGCGCCCACCATCGCGTTGCGGCGACGGGCACGGCGTACGGGAATGGCGTGGCGGATCTCCTCCAGCGCGCCGGGGCGGGGCTCCAGCCCCTCGGCAGCGCCGTGCAGCATCCGGCGCAGCGCCTCGCCCTCGGCCTGCGCATCGCCGGGGTCGCTTCCGGCCGGTGGTTCCTCGGAGCTCCGGCGGTACGCGTCGGCCCCGTCGGAACCGGACGGGCCGCTTCCGGCACGCCCGGAGTCCGCGCCGCCGACCGCCCAACTGGTGCCGGGCGTACGTTCGTCGGGCTCCTCGGGACGACCGCCGGCGGGACGCTCGTGCCTGTCCTCGCTCATACCGGTGTCTCCATCGCTACGCGTAGCGCCGCTATTCCGCGCGAGCCGTACGCCTTGACCGATCCGCGCGAGATCCCCAGGGTCTGGGCGACCTGCTCCTCCGTCATGTCGGCGAAGTACCGCAGGACCAGCACCTCGCGCTGGCGCCGCTGGAGTCCGCGCAGGGCGCGCTTCAACTCGTCGCGCTCCAACTGCTCGTAGGCGCCTTCCTCGGCGCTGGCCATGTCCGGCATCGGCTTGGAGAGCAGCTTCAGACCGAGGATGCGTCGGCGCAGCGTCGAACGGGAGAGGTTGACCACGGTCTGGCGGAGGTAGGCGAGCGTCTTCTCGGGGTCCTTCACGCGACTGCGCGCGGAGTGGACCCGGATGAACGCCTCCTGGACGACGTCCTCGCAGGAGGCCGTGTCGTCCAGCAGAAGTGCCGCCAGTCCGAGCAGCGAGCGGTAGTGCGCGCTGTATGTCTCGGTGAGGTGGTCGACCGTGGTACCCGCAGTCATCGCGTCGTCAGCGCCCTCGCGTGGCGCTGACGCCGTCGACGACTGGGCGGGCCACGGCGCGATTACGGGCATCCCGTTCGCCATGACCGCTCGAGCCGCCCGCATGGGGCCTGCCGCTGCCAGTTCCAGTGCCTCTGCCACACCAGTTGGACACGCTGCCCCCCGTCATGGTTGTACGCGGACCCGCTCGAAGCGTGTGACGGATGCGACATGTCCGGTGCGGCCGGCGTGAACACTCTCGCGCCGAGCATCGTGGTATTCGCAGCCATCGAAACCGCCTCTTCCTCAATTGCCCCACTTTTTCAGTAGTTTCAGCCGGTCGATCGGCGACCGTGCGGCACAGCCGGCCCAGCGTCTCGACTACGACAGTGTGGGGCAAAGACGCTTCCGTGGAACCACTGGTTGCAGAAGACGGCGGGGGAAAATCGTCACGCAGAGGGCTGGTCCAGATCAAGGCGGTCCCAGCACAACTTGATCACAAGGTCTCCATCGAATGCGAAATAGCACTCAGGGTCCACCGAACCCGACAGGGGATGCTTTCTGCGGTCGAATCCGCAGTCGTGTCCACAAGTCGCACACCCGGCGACCGCGGAACCCCCGACTCCGGAGCGGCGAGCGGGCCGGGAACGGCGGAGCCCGCCGGTCGGACCCCGGAGCGGGGTGCGACCGGCGGGCTCAATGCCGCCGCCGTACGCGGGTGTTGACGCCGTACGGGCGCGGGCACCGGCTCGCCGCGAGCGGCGGTCGGCACCCGGGCCGGGTGCCTCAGCGGCCGGTGCCGCCGTAGACGACCGCCTCGTCGCTGTCGCTGTCGAGACCGAAGGCGGTGTGCACGACGCGCACCGCCTCGTTCACCTCGTCCTGGCGGGTGACCACCGAGATGCGGATCTCGGAGGTCGAGATCAGCTCGATGTTCACGCCGGCGTTGGCGAGCGCCTCGAAGAAGGTCGCGGTGACACCGGGGTTGGTCTTCATGCCCGCGCCGACGAGCGAGATCTTGGCGACCTGGTCGTCGTAGCGCAGGGAGTCGTAGCCGATGCCCTCCTTCTGCTTCTTCAGGGCGTCGATGGCCCTGCGCCCGTCGGTCTTGGGCAGCGTGAAGGAGATGTCGGTCAGACCGGTGGACGCGGCGGAGACGTTCTGCACCACCATGTCGATGTTCAGCTCGGCGTCCGCGATGGCCCGGAAGATCGCCGCGGCCTCACCGGGCTTGTCCGGAACTCCGACGATCGTGATCTTGGCCTCGGAGGTGTCGTGTGCCACCCCGGAGATCAGCGCCTGCTCCATCGGTTGGTCCCCTCGCGGTTCGTTGCTGACCCAGGTGCCCGGCAGCGGCGAGAACGACGACCGGACGTGGATCGGGATGTTGTAGCGGCGTGCGTACTCCACGCACCGGTGCAGCAGCACCTTGGAGCCGGAGCTTGCCAGCTCCAGCATGTCACCGAAGGAGATCCAGTCGATCTTCTTGGCCTTCTTCACGACGCGGGGGTCCGCGGTGAAGACACCGTCGACGTCGGTGTAGATCTCGCAGCACTCGGCGTCCAGCGCGGCGGCCAGCGCGACCGCGGTGGTGTCGGAACCGCCGCGTCCCAGCGTGGTGATGTCCTTGCTGTCCTGGGACACACCCTGGAAGCCGGCGACGATGGCGATGTTGCCCTCGTCCACGGAGTCCTTGATCCTGCCCGGCGTGACATCGATGATCCGGGCCTTGTTGTGCACGGCGTCGGTGATGAGGCCGGCCTGGCTGCCCGTGAAGGACTGCGCCTCGTGGCCGAGCGATTTGATCGCCATCGCCAGCAGGGACATGGAGATCCGCTCTCCGGCGGTCAGCAGCATGTCGAACTCGCGCCCCGAGGAAATCGGGGACACCTCTCTTGCGAGATCGATCAGCTCGTCCGTCGTGTCACCCATCGCCGAGACCACGGCCACCACTTGGTGGCCCTTCTTCTTGGCCTCGACTACCCGCTTGGCAACGCGCTTGATGCCCTCGGCATCCGCAACGGAGGAGCCGCCGTACTTCTGCACGACTAGGCTCACGTGCGCTCCTCGTATCTCTGTCTCACCGGGCCCATGGCCGGGGCCCTCGGTCGGCTCAGTTTAGCGAGCGGATGAATGCCGTCCTCCGGTTGTCACCGGGTGACATTCGAGCCCGCTCCGCGAACTCCTCTTCCCCCATATCGGCGAGACATACGGGAACGTAAGGGAGGTCACATCGCGGTGATCGTCGACCTTGTGGACGGGTTCGGTGGTTTCTCGGCCATTTTCGTGCAGGTTTCCCGAACGCGCTCCCCCGGGCGTCCCTCAGTGCCGCCGACAGTGCCGCCGACGCGCCGCGGACGGCCCGGAGCCGGGCCCGGCGGGGGTCACGCCCCCGCGCGGGGGCGGTGCACGGAGAGCCGGAAGGCGGTCGTGGCGGTGCAGCGGTCCGGCAGTCCCCGCTCGGCGCGCTCGCGCAACTCGGCAGCCGACACATGGTGACCGGTGGGACCCATCAGCACGAGCCCGACCGCCTGCTCGCGGGTGAGCGACAGCGGTCCGCCGACGACCTCGGCACCCGCGGACCCGAAGTGGTCGCCCAAGCTCCGTTCCAGCCGGTCCTTCTTGGCCTCGGCCACCGCCAACAGCCCCAGGGGCTCACGGAGTTCGGCCAGATGACCGTCGGCCGGAGTGACGACGAGCAGCGTCCCGGACGGGGTGAGCACCCGGTGGTACTCGGCCGCGTTGCGCGGGGCGAACACGTTCAGCAGCAGATCCGTCGACCCCGTGCGCACCGGCAGCGGCTGCCACAGGTCCCAGGTCGCGGCGCCCGCCCGCGGATGGGCGCGGGCGGCCCTGCGGACGGCGTACTTGGAGGCGTCCAGCCCCAGGCCGACGGCGCCGGGGAGGGCTTCGAGCACCGCGGCGAGGTAGTGGCCGGTGCCGGTGCCGGCGTCCAGCACCCGGGCGTCGGGCGGACAGTGGGCGGCGGCGAGCCGGGCGAGCGCGTCGGTGAGGTGGGAGTAGAGGCCGCCGGACAGCGTGTCGGCACGGGCCTGCACCATCTCGGCCGTGTCCGAACTGGGCACGTGGCGACCGCCGGAGAGCAGCCCGACGTACCCCTGCCGGGCCAGGTCGTAGCTGTGGCCGCGGGGGCAGGCCAGCGAGTCGCCGCGCGGCGTGAGTTCGTCCGCGCACTGCGGGCACACCAGCGTCGCGAAGGGGCGGCGCGGTGCGGAGGGTGCGGGTTCGGCTGCGGGCATGATCGTCCTCGGCTGCGGCGTACGGATGGAAGACCGCCGACGCTACCGGAGGCCGACGCTCCTGTTGTCCACACCCTGTGGACAACAGGAGCGCGCACACTTCGAGGTCAGACCTCCAACTCGCCCTCGATCTTTCTGAGTTGGTGCCGGGCCATCGCCAGGTTCGCCCGGCCGCGGTCGAGCGCGAGGTAGAGGAAGAGACCGTTGTCGGACGCCGAGCGGAGCAGCCGGATCAGGTGGTACTGGCTGCCGAGGGTGATGAGGACGTCCTCGATCTCCTCCTGGAGCCCCAGATGCTCCATCGTGCGGACCTTGGCCCGCACGACATCGGTGTTGCCCGCGGCGGCGACGTTGAGGTCGAGGTCCTTGGTGCCGCCGGTGGTCCCGAGCGCCATACCGCTCGAGTAGTCGACGAGAGCGGCGCCGATCGCGCCGTCGATCGTCATGGCCTCCTTGAGGGAGGCTTCGGTATTGGCCATGATCGTCAACTTCCTTCCAGCGTCGGTGTGTTCACGGTTCGGCGTGCTCACGCATCGGCGTGTTCACGGTCGGGGCGGTTTCGGTTCGGGGCGGTATCGATTCGGGGCGGTATCGATTCGGCGTGTTCACGGCTCGGGCGTTCACGGCTCGAGGCGTTCAGGCTTCGAGGCGTTCAGGCTTCGAGGCGTTCAGGCTTCGAGGCGTTCAGGCTTCGAGGCGTTCAGGCTTCGGCGTGTTCAGGCTTCGGCGTGTTCACGGTTCGCGCGGGCCGTCGGCAGGATTGCCGGCGGTGGCCCCGGCCGCCCCGCCACCCCGCCGGACATCCGTACGGCCCGACGGGCCCGCCGCCGTAGGCGCAGCCGTGCGCGCCTGCGGTGCGGTCGCCGAACCGGGCGGGAGCGGCTGGGCGCGGGCCGGTGGCGGCTCGGCGGAGGACTCGGGGGCGCCGGCCGGCTCGGAACCGCCGGCCGAGTCGCGGCGCGGGGCGGAGCCGGGACCGGCGGCGGCCTCGGGGCCCGTACCGGAGTCCGGTCGGCGGCGCGGCAACGGGGAGCGCGTACGGGCGGTGCGAGCGGGCTCCGACCGGCTCCGACCCGGCGCGGGTGCGGCGCCCTGGTGGAGCAGTTCGGCGATGCGGACGCCCGCGCGGCGCGCCTCCAGATGCAACCGGCCGACGTTGGCCCGGGGTTCGGCCAGCACGGTGAGCACCGCGGAGGGGCCGGCGGCGTACGTCGCCACATAGCCGGTCTCGCCGCGCAGCACCAGCTCGCGGAAGCCGCCGCTGCCGGTGACGTCCGCCAGCCGCAGCGCGACACCGAGCGCGGCAGCCGTGAGGGCGGCCGTCCCCTCCGCCTCCACCCCTTCGGTGTCCGCGGCGAGCACCAGACCGTCGGCGCTGGCGGCGAGCGAGCCCGTCAGATGGGGAACGCGCGCCCTCAACTGCCGCAGTTCATCGACCAGTTCGTCCAGCGCCACGGGCTCCGGGGCCATCAGCTGTCTCCTCCCGGTGAGCTGTCTGAGAGCGCGCCGCATCACGACGCGCAGCATTCCCGACACGGGGCAACCGCATGGGGGCACCGGCCACCGACCGGCAGAGCCCTGCGTCGCGCGGCGGCCGGTGCGCACCGCTCCAGAGCCCGCAGCCCGGCCGCGCGCAACTCCTCGGCACGCAGCGCCACGGCATGCAGCCCTGGCGCGTGCCGCCCGAGAAACGGGCGCGCGGCGAGGCTCGCGGGCGTACGGCTGCGCGGACGCGAACACAGCCGCGCGTACGCCGGCACGGTCGGTCGTGCGTACGGCCGGGGCGGCGTCGGCGCGTACGGCAGCGCGTCCCGCCCGACGTACGGGTGGTCGCGCGGATGGTGGCTGCGCGGGCTGCGGCGTGGACGGGGGTTCACAGCTTCTCCTCCAGGGCGTCGCGGACTCGGCGGAGCAGGGCGATGTCGGGTTCCGCGCCGTGGGCGGAGTCCGGCGCGAGATCGGGACCGACCGCTGCGGCGTGGTCGGGGGTGCGCCCGCGCGCGGCCGGTCCCGGCCTCGGCGCAGCATCGGGCACCCGCAGATGGCCGGTCGTTCGCCCGTGGTCGGTCGTCCGCCGATGGTCGGGCAGGCGCTCGGCGTCCCGCCCGGCGTCCCGCACAGGCTCGCGCCCGGTCTGCCGCCCGGAATCGGAACCGGGGAGGGCGTACCGGGCCCATCCGGCCGCGTAGGCGGTGGGCTCCTTCACCCTCCGGGGCAGCACGGGACGGCGTGCGGCGGCGTCCCCGGCGGCTGGAGCGGGCCACTGGGCGCGCAACGGCTCCAGATAGCCCGCGTTCGCCAACCTCCGTACGTCCAGCAGTACATGGAAGGTGGGCCGGCCGAGCAGCCGCGCGATGTCGGTGGCCGAACGCGCACCGTCGGCGGCGGTCAGCACCGGCTGCCTGCGGGGCGGTACGGCGGGCAGCCCGGCACATCGCCAGGGCCGCCCGCCGGCGCGTGCCGCCAGCGCCGCACTGCTGGGGCGGACGGGGGCGGCGGCCTGCGGCTGCGGCGGCGCGTTCAGCAGTCGGCAACGGCGGCGCACCTCACGGTCGACCACCGCCGCCGGGACCGGGCGTATCGCGCCCAGCCAGTGGTCCGCGCCCGCCCGGAACCGCAGCGGGGCGAGGTCGCCGCCGAGCGCGAACCAGGCCGCGTCGTAGAGCGCGCCGAGATGACATATCTCCAACTGGCCGCGCGCAACGCGGCCCTCGGCGAGCAGCGCGTGGGCGACCCGGCCGCGACGTTCGCTCTGCCGCAGCGCGGACTGCCAGGCGTCGGCGGCGGTCCGGCCCGCCCGTACCAGCAGTTCACCGATGGTGGGGGCGGCCGGACTCTCGGCGTGCACCACCTGACCGGCCTGCAGATACACCGCGCCCGCCTCCCCGAACAGCGCACCGGTGGCACCCTCGGCCGCCAGCCGGGCGAGCACCTCCAACCCGTCCTCGCGCACGTCGGCGGGTCTCACTCCCACACCAACCGGTCGGCGAGGTCCCGCAGCCGGAGCCTGGCGAGCGCCAGGTTGCCGTCGTCGCGGCGGAGCCACAGATAGAGGAAGACGCTGCTGTCGATGTCGGTGCGGACGAAGTGGAGCAGGTGGTAGCTGTCGCTGGCGCTGACGATGACGTCCTCGCAGGCGAGGGGCGGCACCTCGTAGGCCCCGTGCGCACCGGCCGGCACGGGATGCGCGTTCGCACCCGCGGGCCGGGCGCCGGGGCCGCCGGCGGTGCGGGGGCTGCCGGGGCGGTCCTCGGCCGGGGGTCGCGGGCCCTGCGACGGCACCCGGTTCGGCTGCGGCTCGCGGCCCCGCTCCGCCGGAAGGCCCTCCGACGGGGAGCCCTCCGACGGGGAGCCTCCCGGCGCAGGCCCGTGCCGCCCGGGACCGGCGACGGGGCCACCGGCCCCACCGCCCGCCGGAGCGTCCCGGTCAGGAACGGAAAACCCGGCCGCGGGCGGCGGGTTGTGCGTACGTCCGGTGAACTCCCGTACGGCGAAGGAGGGTTGCTCGGCGGCCATCCGGGCGAGCTCGGCGGTCTCGGCCGCCGACACCTCGTGATCGCCGGCCGGCGACTCCCCCACCGTCCCGAGGGCAAGCCCACTGGTCCAGTCGACCACGGCGGCGCCACGCGCACCCGGCAGTTTCATGGCTTCCAGTAAGCACGCGTCGATCCCGGGCACGTCAACTCCCCTCCCGTCGCCACTCGTTCGAGTGTCGGTGAGGACGAAGCTACGGACCGTGGATGCCCGTTTGGAGGATTTCCCGCGTTTTGCTCCGCATAGGTGCACATGCCACTAGAGTTCTGAGCAAACCCTTTTGGCAGTTGCCCCAGGCACAACTCGGGCCCCGGACGCCACGCGTTTCACACGCCCACCCCCGGCACCCGCCACCCCGCACTTCCCTGCCGGACGCACCTCGGCCCTGCGCACCCGTACCCGTACCGCGTGCCGTGTGCCGCATCAGTGCTGCCTGCCGTACTCATGCCGTGTGCCGTGCCCGTGCTCGTCGGCGCTCGGGGGCGCAGTGGCGGTCGCTCGTGGCGCTCGTGGGCATACCCCGCGCCTGCGCCGCGCCTCGGAGCCACCCGTACCCGGGACCCGCTCCGCCCACCCGCCGGAGTCGCGCAGCGGGTGCGGGCGCCGTCGTCCGTGGCCCGGACGGCGAAAGCCGCTCCTCGGGCACGAGGAGCGGCTTCGCACAGCAGCGGCGGAGGTGAAGGACGGCCGGCGCACGGCAGCGCGCCGCCGCGCCCCTAACTTCCCTGGCGTCGACGCGGCTTGATACCGAGCGGCGCGCCGATCTCGGCGGCCATGACCGCTCCCGCGGCCCGCTCCAGTTCGATGTCGTCGCCCTCGGCGTCGTTGTCGGTGTCCAGCCCGTCCAGATCCGCGAGCGGGGTGTTCAGCCGTACGTGCGCGACCAGCGACTGGAGCGCCCTGAGCGCCGCGGAGGCGGTCGGGCCCCAGTTGGAGAGGTAGGAGAACTGCCACCACCACAGCGCCTCGGAGACCCGGCCGGCGCGGTAGTGCGCCATGCCGTGCCTGAGGTCGGTCAGCACATCGGCCAGATCGTCGGAGATCCGGCACGCGACCGGCGTACTGCGGGGAACGTAGGGGTCGAAGACCTCGGAGTAGACGTCAACCGGCTCGAGCAGCTTGGCCAACCGCTCCCGCAACTCGTCCACATCGGGCTCGGGGCCGATGTCCGGCTCGTACCGCTCCTCCGGAAGGATGTCCTCGTGGGCGCCCAACCGACCGCCGGCCAGCATCAGTTGGGAGACCTCGAGCAGCAGATACGGCACTGCGCTGTCGGGATCGTCGCCCTTGGCGACCTCGGTGACAGCGAGTATGAAGCTCTCCACCTGGTCGCAGATCTGCACGGCGAAGTCGTCCGGGCTGTCGGTGTGCGCGACGCGCTCAGCGCGGTGCACCTGCCCGTCGACAGTGGCGGTGGCGGTATCGGCGTCAGACATCAAGCAACCTTCTCCCCTCGAAGGCACGGCCAAGCGTGACTTCATCGGCGTACTCCAAGTCTCCCCCGACAGGCAGACCACTCGCCAGCCGTGTGACTCTCAGGCCCATGGAAGAGACCATGCGGGCCAGATACGTGGCGGTCGCCTCCCCTTCCAGGTTGGGGTCGGTGGCCAGGATCAGCTCCGTGACCGCGCCGTCGGCGAGCCGCGCCAGCAGCTCCCTGATCCGCAGATCGTCGGGTCCGACGCCCTCGATCGGGCTGATGGCGCCGCCGAGCACGTGGTACCGGCCCCGGAACTCCCGGGTCCGCTCGATCGCCACCACGTCCTTGGGCTCTTCCACGACACAGATCACGGTAGCGTCACGGCGCGGATCGAGACAGACCCTGCACTGCTCCTCCTGCGCCACATTGCCGCAGACCGCGCAGAAACGGACCTTCGCCTTCACCTCGTTGAGCGCCTGCGCCAGCCTGCGCACGTCCGCCGGGTCGGCCTGGAGCACATGGAAGGCGATCCGCTGCGCGCTCTTGGGACCGACGCCGGGCAGCCTGCCCAACTCGTCGATGAGGTCCTGAACCACGCCTTCGTACACGGTCGCTGTCTTCCTTTCCTGCCTGCCCCGCACCTGTCCGCGACGCCGACCCTGCGACGCCACGCATCCACAGCACGCACGCACGACGCCGACTCCGCGGCGCCGACTCCGCGACACCGCACGGGCTGCGCCGGCGCCGTACGGCCGCACCTCACCGCACTGTGCCGCCGTTCCGTGCCTCCGTACCGCTGCGCCACCGCGCCGCACGGGCAAATCCCTCTCCCGCGCCGCCCGTTGGCGGCACCGCCGCGGGCGCGCCGGCCTCCGAGGAGGCCGACCGCCCTGTCACCGCGGGGCGTTGACCGCCCCGCGACTCACATCGGCAGGTTCGGCATACCGCCGCTGAGGCCCTGCGCCAGCGGACCCAGCTTCTCCTGCTGGAGCTGCGTGGCAGCGCTGTTGGCGTCGCGCACGGCGGCCAGCACGAGATCGGCGAGCGTCTCGGTGTCCTCCGGGTCGACGGCCTTGGGGTCGATCACCAGGGCCTTGAGCTCGCCCGAACCCGTGACCGTGGCCTTCACCAGGCCACCGCCCGCCGAACCCTCGACCGGGGTCTCGGCCAGCACCTGCTGTGCCTCGGCGAGATCCTGCTGCATCTTCTGCGCCTGCTGCAGCAACTGCTGCATGTCGGGCTGCCCACCACCGGGAAACACGGCTTCGCTCCTTGTAGAAGTCGACTGCTCTTGACTGGACCTGCTCGCTGCACTGCTTCCACCGCGCAGCTCCTCGGACGCCGCCGGGGCGGATCCGCACAGCCGCGCCCCGCCACCGCCCCGATGACAGGACCGATACGACAGCACTGCCGTCACGACGAGCCTACGTGCTCCGCGCGACGGCCGGGAGGTCACTGGTGACTGATCTCCTCGATCACCGTCGCGCCCAGCTCCCGGACGATCAACTCGTGGCCGGAGAGCGCCGACTCGTCGAGATCAGCGTCGTCCTCCTGCGGAATATCGTCCTCGGCACTGACATGCGGTACGGAGGCACCCCCTCCGTAGCCACCGCCGTAGCCGCCGGACGCGGGCGGCTCCTGAGCAGCCGGACGCGCCTCCCGCTCCCCACCCGGCGCACTGCCGGCTGCCTGCCCGCCGCCCTGTCCGCCCTGTCCACCCGGTCTGCTCTGCCCGCTCTGCCCGCCGGAGGACGGGCCGCCGACCGGCTCGGCCGCACCCGACCGCGGCCCGGAAGCCCCGTACGCCTCGGCGCCGGACTGGCCGGACGGCGCCGACGCGGTGGAGCCGTGCGGGCCCCCGGGCCCGGGGTCGGGAGGCTCCGGGTGGCCGCCGGGAGCGCCCTGAGGCCCTCCCGAACCGAACGCCGGGCCGCCGCCGAAGCCGCCACCGGCCGCCCCGACACCGCCGAACCCGCCACCCGGGCCACCGGGACCACCGCCGAAGCCCCCCGGCCCGCCGGGCCCGCCGGCGGAGCCGTCCGCGTCCACCACCGTCTCGATCTTCCACTCCACCTGAAAACGCTCGCGCAGGGCAGTGACCAGGACCTCTTCGCTGCCACCGCTGCCGAAGCTGTCGCGCGCACCGGAGTTGGAGAAGCTGAGCTGGACCGTCTTGCCGTCGAAAGCGCTGACGCGGGCGTTCTGGCTCAGCAGGATCCAGGTGAACCGACGTCTGCTCTTGACCTCGTCCAGCACCTGCGGCCACAGCCGCTGCACCTGCGCCAGATCCGCCGTCGCACCGCCGCCGGACGAGCCCGCGCTCGCACCCGCCGACGAACCGGCGGAGTCCCCCTCGAGCGAGGACGTGGCGTCCGACTGAGCCGCGCCCGAACCCGACGGCCACGCACCCGGTCTGCGGGGCTCTCCGCCGCCGCTCACCGGAACCGGAGCCTGCGGAGGCGCCGACGGCGGAGGCGGGCCCGCCTCCGCCCCACCGGGAACGCCCTGCACCGGGCCGCCCTGCACCGGACCCTCGACTCCGGGCCCGCCGACCGGCGGCCCCGCGACGGCCCCCGCACCGGGAACGGGACCGCCCTGCACCGCCCCGCCACCGAGCGCGACACCGCGCTCCAGGCGGTCGAGCCGCGCCTGCATCGCCCGCTCGTCGCCGTACGCCGCCGGAAGCAGTACCCGAGCGCAGATCAACTCCAACTGGAGCCGGGGCGAGGTCGCCCCACGCATCTCCGTCAGCCCGGTGTTGACCAGATCGGCGGCCCGGCTCAGCTCCGCGGGCCCGAACGCCGACGCCTGCGCCTCCATCCGCTCCCGCACATCGGCCGGTACGTCGAGCAGGCCCTTCTCCGCTGCGTCGGGCACCGCGGCCAGGATCACCAGATCCCGCAACCGCTCCAACAGATCGGTCACGAAGCGACGCGGATCGTGACCGCCCTCGATCACCCGGTCCACTACCTCGAAAGCAGCCGCGCCGTCCGCTGTGGCGAACGCCTCCACCACCGAGTCGAGCAGCGCCGAGTCCGTGTAACCGAGCAGCGCGGTCGCCATGTCGTACGTCACACCCTGCTCACCCGCCCCCGCGAGGAGCTGGTCCATCACCGACATCGAGTCCCGCACCGAACCCGCGCCGGCCCGAACGACCAGTGGCAGCACGGTCTCCTCGACCGGGATCTGCTCCTGGCCGCACACCTGGGCGAGGTAGTCGCGCAGCGTGCCGGGCGGCACCAGCCGGAACGGATAGTGGTGCGTACGCGAACGGATCGTCCCGATGACCTTCTCGGGCTCGGTCGTCGCGAAGATGAACTTCAGGTGCTCCGGGGGCTCTTCGACCACCTTCAGCAGGGCGTTGAAGCCCGCCGGGGTGACCATGTGCGCCTCGTCGATGATGTAGATCTTGTACCGGCTGGAGGCGGGCCCGAAGAACGCCTTCTCGCGCAGATCACGCGCATCGTCCACACCGCCGTGCGACGCGGCGTCGATCTCGATCACGTCGATCGAACCGCCCCCGCCGCGCGCCAGATCCATGCAGGACTGGCACTCCCCGCAGGGCGAAGGGGTGGGACCCTGCACGCAGTTCAGACAGCGCGCCAGGATCCGCGCACTGGTCGTCTTGCCGCATCCGCGCGGCCCGCTGAACAGATACGCGTGGTTGACCCTGTTGTTCCGCAGGGCCTGCTGGAGGGGATCGGTCACATGCTCCTGCCCGATGACCTCGGCGTAGGTCTCGGGCCGGTAGCGACGGTACAGAGCGAGGGACGACACGAGTACGACCGTAGCGGAGCCCACTGACAACCCGGACCCGCCGGCTCTCTCCGCAGGTCAACTCCCCGACAACGACAACGCCCCCCACGCACCCGCCAGAGCCGACCTACCCTTGCTGCCTTCCGGCCCTGGGGGAGTTCAGTCAGATAGCGCCACGTGAGGGGCTGACGCCAACAGTACCTGATGGTGGGAGGCGGTATCGAGTTCGCGACCACTCCTTCGGGTCCTGTACTGTTTGCCGCGGAGGATTCGCCTAGAGGCCTAGGGCGCACGCTTGGAAAGCGTGTTGGGTTCACACCCTCACGAGTTCGAATCTCGTATCCTCCGCCACAGCCTCACCGGGCTGTTAACGAAGGCCCCGACCGCTCAGCGGCCGGGGCCTTCGTTGTCGTGCGACTTCGTACGGGGCGGACGTCACGCACGAGAGCGACCAGTGCACGCCGACCTCACACGAGGTGGGCCCACCGCACCCACCGCAGAACCGGCAGGAGTCGACACGCCATCGACGGTGACATGCCCCCGGCCACCCATCACGCCCCGGGGAGTGCCGCCACGGCTCGCCAAGGCGCGCTGTCGAGTTTGGGATGGTTCGAATTGGTGGGGTTATGCGGCGAGTTCGATGGCCTGCTGTGTGCGGGGTTCGCAGAAGGTGCCGTCTCGAAGCATGACGAGCGGAACGCTGATGTGTTGGCGGGCGAGGCGAAGTAGACCCTGGGCGTGGGTCTTTCCGCGGGTGCGTTGTTTGTCGTAGTAGGCGCCGGAGGCGGGGTCGGCGTTCATACAGGCGAAGGCGGACACAAACATGGCTCGCTTGAGCTGCCGGTTGCCGCCTCGCGGGGCGCGTTCGCCGTGGATCGAGGTGCCCGAGGACTTCGCGATCGTGGCGAGCCCGGCACAGGAGGCCAGTCGCCAACACGTCGCAGGCAGTTGGAACAACGCCCCCGGGACAGCCGGGGCGCCTCTCGGACACGACCTCCGATCCGAGAAACGGTTCGCGCACACAGCGAGTCGATCGCGAACCTCGGCGAAGCCGCGCACTTCACAGGGCGTCGTCGCACACCCCACGCCGATCTGCGGTTCGGACACAGGTTGCGACGAGAGTCCACCTCCCCTCCGAGAGAGGGAGAGAAGCAGCACGGGGGGGCGCCCCACCACAGAAGCATTCGCTTTCACGGAACATACCCGGTATACATACTCGGTATGTCCATTCGTCACGGGTTGCTGGCCCTCTTGGAGCGGGGCCCGCGTTACGGCTCCCAGCTCCGCACCGAGTTCGAGTCGACGACCGGCTCCACCTGGCCTCTCAACGTCGGTCAGGTCTACACAACGCTCGGCCGCCTGGAGCGTGACGGCATGGTCGTGCAGAACGGAGTCGACGATGCCGGGCACGACCTCTACGCGATCACCGATGCCGGCCGCGCTGAACTTCACAGTTGGTTCCGGGCGCCCGTGGACCGCACGAATCCGCCTCGCGACGAGCTTGCGATCAAACTCGCCATGGCTGTGGGAGCTCCAGGCGTGGAGATCCGCGACGTCATCCAGTCCCAGCGTCACCACACGCTCAAGGCGATGCAGGACTACACCCGGCTCAAGGCCCAGGCCCTGGCTGCGGTGCCGACCAACCGGGACGAGGTCGCCTGGCTCCTCGTGGTGGAGCAGCTGATCTTCCAGGCAGAGGCCGAGACTCGTTGGCTCGACCACTGCGAATCACGGCTTGTACGCCTCGCTGCTGCCGTCGCCGCCGAGTCCCCGGCCGGGGCTGTCCATCCAGGAGCCCCATCCCAGTCCTCACCCGGGTCCGGCTGGCTTCGCATTCAGAAGTAGCAGTTCAGGACCCGGCATTTCTCAGCGATGCGCGCCCTGTCACGTGTACGACCCGGCCGCGTTGCCATTGAAGGAGCTTCGCCCCGCTATGCGTTCGTCTGTTCCAGCCGCGCCGACGCCTTCTTCCGGACCGTCAGCAGGCAACCCCGTGCTCGAACTGCGGGCGCTGACCCGTACCCACGGCTCAGGCATCGCCGAGGTACACGCTCTGCGCGGCATTCACCTCACCGTCTGCGCAGGGGAGCTGGTCGCCGTGATGGGCCCCTCCGGCTCCGGCAAGTCCACTCTGCTCACGCTGGCCGGCGGTCTGGACACCGCCACCAGCGGCCAGGTGCTCATCGAGGGCCGAGACATCGCCGGACTCGGACCCAAGGCGACGGCCGCCCTGCGCCGCCGCCGCATCGGCTACGTCTTCCAGGACTACAACCTCATCCCCGCTCTGACCGCAGTCGAGAACATCTCGCTGCCCCGTGAACTCGACGGCGTTTCCGTGCGCAAGGCTCGCAAGGAGGCCCTCGCCGCACTGGCCGAGATGAGGCTGGAGAAGATCGCCGAGCGCTTCCCCGACGAGATGTCCGGCGGTCAGCAGCAACGCGTCGCCATTGCTCGCGCCCTCGTCGGCGACCGGCGCCTCGTGCTGGCCGACGAGCCGACCGGAGCACTCGATTCCGAAACCGGCGAAGCCGTACTGGCTCTACTGCGGACCCGGTGTGACCAGGGCGCGGCCGGCGTCATGGTCACACACGAGCCTCGCCACGCAGCATGGGCCGACCGAGTCGTCTTCGTACGCGACGGCTCGATCGTGGACCAGACCCTCACCACTCAGGCGGACTCTTTGCTCTCCGGTGAAACCGGGATCGCCCAGTGAGGCCGTTCGCCGGATGGCGTGCCGCCGTCCGCATTGCCCGGCGTGATGCGCTGCGGGCCAAGGGCCGCAGCATTCTGGTCGCCGTGATGATCGCTCTGCCGATCCTGGGTGTGACTGCAGCCAGTCTTTCCCACCGCAGCCTTCAGCCCACCCTGGCCGAGAAGCTGACAGCGGAACTCGGCTCAGCCGACGCCCGGTTCGTATCAGCGGACGTGGGCCCGGTGGAGGTCGAGCAGATGCCCTCCGATGCGGATCAGTGGCGCCTTCCCGATGGAGTTCCCTACCCGGATTCCGAGGAGGACGACCGCACAGTCGATGTGCCCGCGGCCCTCCCCACGGGGTCGCGACACCTCACCGAACAGTCCGCCCCCGCTTCCGTGACCACTCGCCACGGCATGGCCGATGCCCGGATCACCGAGGTGGACGCCGGTGACCCGATGCTGCGCGGGCGGATTGAACTGGTCGACGGCGCCTACCCGAAGTCGGAGAAGGAGATTGCCGCGACGGCGGCATTCGCGAAGTCTTCCGGGCTGTCTGTCGGCGACCGCCTCACCGTTCGCGAACCCGACCGGTCCTACACTCTGACCGGCCTTGTGGAACTTCCCGCCGACCTTGAAGCGAAGTTCCTCTACGCCCTTCCGGGTGCGGTGATTGCTCCGTGGCAGAAGGCAGCCGCCGGCGACAAGAGCGTTGCCCCGCCTCAGGTGAGTGAGCCGGCATGGCTGGTGAAGGGGCCGCCGGGGGCCGGGGTGACCTGGTCGGATGTTCGGGCGGCCAACAAGAAGGGCGTGGTGGTGACCTCCCGGCAGGTTTCCCTGGACCCGCCGCCGGACGCCCAAGTTCCGGCTGCCGGGAACTTCCATGAGGAATCCGACGGCGGACTGACCGCGGCGGCCCTCACCGTAGCCGCGATGGCCGTCCTGGAGATCGTGCTGCTGGCCGGTCCGGCCTTCGCCGTCGGAGCCCGACGCTCCCGTCGCCAGCTGGGTCTGGTCGCCTCGTGCGGCGGCACCCGCAGCCAAGTCCGGGCCGTGGTACTCGCTGGTGGCGCCCTGCTCGGCGGAATCGGCGCGGTTGCCGGTGTCGCCGCCGGTTTCGGCCTCACCTTCCTCTTCCGCCCGATGATCGAGGAGTTCAGCGGCCGCCGCTTCGGTGAACTTGCCGTCCACCCCTGGGAGATCATCGCCATCGCCGCGATCGGCCTGGTCACTGGTGTCCTCGCCTCACTCGCCCCGGCGGTCGTGGCGGGCCGCCAGTCCGTTCTGGAGTCACTCACCGGCCGCCGCGGTTCCCGCCGCAACTCGCGCGCCCTGCCGACCATCGGCGCGGTCCTGCTGACGGGCGGAACCGCGCTCGCCCTGTACGGCGGCCTCGACGGTTCCACCCAGCTGGTCGCGGTCGGCTCCGTCCTCGCCGAACTGGGCCTGCTCTGCTGCATTCCGGTCATCGTCGGAGTTCTCGGCCGCCTCGGCCGCCGGCTGCCGCTGATCCCCCGCATCGCACTGCGCGACGCAGCCCGCAACCAGGGTCGTGCCGCACCTGCTGTCGCCGCCGTAATGGCCGCAGTGGCGGGGAGCGTTGCCATCGCCACGTACACCGCCAGCACCACCGCGGAAGAGGCGCACGAGCACCGCCCCAACCTGACCGCGGGTACCGCCGCTCTGATGGCTTCCGACACCAGCGCGAGGTCACTCGGGCAGGCAGCAGTGGAGCAGCACTACCCCCTCAAAGGAGCGCCCGTCGACATCGGTAGGCCCTGGGCGGGCAGCAACTGCTCAGTCCACTCGGGTGAAGAGGGAAGGGACTGCGGCAGCCTCGAACTCGTCAAACCTTCCGGAGCAGCTCACTCCTGCCCGCTGTCGGGTGCGGGCGCCACAGAACTCGCCCTGCGGATATCCGCTGACGAGCACAGACACCTGATGGACTCTCCCGCCTGCACCGACGAGAAGTACGTGCAGCGGGTGTTCCACGGTGACGATCACAAGATCGTCATCGGCGGAGTCGAACTCCTTGACTCGTACGTAAAACTCACGGACCCGGAAGCCGCGAAGGCTCTCGCTTCCGGCACCCCGGTCCTGCTGAACTCCGCCTACGCGAAAGACGGTACGGCCACGATCAAGGCCGTCCACGCCTACAGCAGCCGCGACCCGAAGTCGAAGGAGCACTACTCCCAGGAGCCCACCACCACCGTCGACTCGTTGGAGGTGTATGTCGCGCCGGACCGTTACGCGGCGACCCCCGGCATCAGGATGATCATGCCGAAGGAGGCCGCGACCGATCTCGGTCTGCAGGTGGAGGACATCGGTAGCGTCTACACGCTGTCCCGCGCCCCCTCGGAGGCCGAGCAGCAGGCCGTCGAAGCCGCCATCGCACGGAGTGGAAACGCCGCTCAGGTCATTGCGGCGACCGAAGCTCCCCGCGGCGACGACGATTCGACCCTGTTGATCCTCGCCCTCTTCGCCGCCGTCGTGACTCTGGGCGCGGCTGCCACCGCGACCGGCCTCTCCAGGGCCGACGCTGAGGCCGATCTCGCCACGCTCAGCGCGGTGGGCGCACCTCCGGGGGTGGGGCGCTCGCTCCCCGGCTTCCAGTCCCTGGTAGTCGCCTTCACGGGAGTCTTGCTCGGCACGGCGGCAGGGCTCGTACCCGCGGTCGCTCTCCGTCTGACCGACCTGCGCACCGCGCTGGCGGAGATGCGGGACCTACCGATGCAGTCGGCGTACACCCCGATTGTGCTCCCGTGGCCGACCATCGCGTTCCTGGCCGTGGCTGTCCCCGTGCTCGCGGGGCTGCTCGCCGCGGCCCTGGCCACCCCCCGCACCGCCCTGGCACGGCGCGCAGGGTGACGCGCTCGTGCCGGATGTCCGGGTAATCACTGCTTTAGCGGAGCATTCACGCAAACACAGCCAGACCACAACCAATACACCGACGCCCAGAATCGAGGACTCACTTTGAGACGTACCAACAAGCTATGGCCCATCGCGGTAGCGGTGCTGATGGTGTCAGGAGCGGCGCCGGCAGCGGGCTTCGCAGCGCCCGAGGCACGCAGCGCCGAGAAGACCGAAGTCGGCAAGGGACTGCCGCCGGGTTGGCGTATTGCGACCGACAACGGGCAGCACCTTCTGGAGTGGCGGGCGCCCAAGCCGTTCCCCGTGAGCGGCGCCCGCGTGGAGTTCCGCGCGAACGGCACGCTCGTGGGCGTACCCGAACGGCAGGACGACGGCCGGTCCTTCCGGCTCCCGCTCGACCGGGTGCGCACAGCCGATCTGGATTCCCTCCAGGTCCAAGCCGCCGGACGCCGGATCGACGACCCCACGGGCAAGAGCGCCGGAGCGGGCGCCACAGCAGACCCTGCCCCAACGCTCCCGCCCCAACTCCCGGCAGGGTCCGTCGATCCGGGCAAGCCCGGCTCGTACGCCACGACCACCGCCGAGTACGACTTGCCTGCGGTGAAGCTCCCCGGCCTGGCCAAGCCCGTCGAGATGCGCGGTGTCGTCGTCGCCCCCGAGCAGGCGTCCGGCGAACGCCCCTTCGCTCTCTTTCTCCACGGCCGCCATTCCACCTGCTACGTTCCCGGCACCGAGGAGCTGGACGAGAACTGGCCCTGCGCCGAAGGCAGCGAGCCGATCCCCAGCCACCGGGGATATCTGCGTGACCAGAAGCTGCTGGCCTCCCAGGGGTATGTGACCGTCTCCATCTCCGCCAACAGCATCAACGGCCAGGACGAGGAGTTGGAGGACGACGGCGCCCAGGCTCGTTCCTCACTGATCCGCCACCATCTGGGCCGTTGGGCCACCTGGGCCACCGAGCCCGACTCCGCTCCCGCTGCCCTGCGCAAGACCCCCACGGCTGACCTGTCCCGGACACTCCTCGTCGGCCACTCGCGCGGCGGCGAGGGCGTCAACCGAGCTGTGATGGACAGCCTCTACCCACCACCAGCCGCCCAGGACGGCTACCGCTCAAAGGCTCGCTGGAACATCCGGGGAACTGTCAAGATCACGCCCTCGGTGCTCGGCCAGAACCCGGTGCCCGACGTCCCCTCGCTCACGATCCTGGGCGGCTGCGACGGTGACATCACCGACCTCCAAGGCCAGGTCTACACGGACGGCACTCGCGGCGTCAGTCAGGGCAAGGCCATGCACAGCTCGGTGTACATGGTCGGCGCCAACCACAACTTCTTCAACAGCGAGTGGACCCCGGGCCAGGCCAAAGCCCCTGCCAACGACGACTTTCTCACTCTGATGCCACCTGGCGTGAAGGATCCGCTCTGCTCGCCCGACGCTCCCGGCCGGCTCACCGCCGATCAGCAGCACCAAGCGGGCTCGACCTACATCGCCGCTGCCGCACAGCTCTTCGTCGACGGTGACGACCGGGTGCGCCAGCTCGTCGACGGCTCCGGCCGCCGCGCCCCCTCCGCGGACCCGGCGCGGGTCCTGACCCACGCGGTCGGCGGCAACCGAAGCGCCCTCTTCCTGCCCGACGACCCGCAGGGCTCTCCGAAGGTGTCCGGTGCGCGAATGTGCGACGCAGTCGGCCCCGACGACTCTGCATGCATCAGCGACGCAGGCGGTCCGGGCTTCTCCCCTCACTTCGCGAACTGGCTTCCACAGCACGAGAGCGGACGACGCGCGATCGCCCTGAACTGGAAGGAGCCAGACACCGCTGCCCGGATCACACCTGCTGAACCCGTGAAGGTCGAGGGTGCCCAGAGTCTCGCGCTGCGCATCGCCGTACCACCGAACACGAGTGACACCCGTTTCGACATCCACCTCGAGGATGCCCAGGGCAAGCGCGCCAAGCTCGGCGCCGTCCGCCTCGACGGCCTGCCCGGCACCGACCGCACCAAGTCGGTCTGGGCGCAGGAAGTGCGTGTCCCGCTGACTCCCGCGGCCCGGGCGGGCCTCGACGCGGATCGGATCGCTCACCTGGAGCTGACGCCGCGATCTTCCCCCGGCAAGGCGTGGCTGATGGACGCCTGGTCCTGGAAGCCCGGCACCCCCGAGGTCACGGCCGCACCCCTCACGCGCGTCGATATCGGCCACCTCACGGTGAAGGAAGGCGACTCCGGCTCACGCACCTACCAAGTGCCCGTCCGAACCACTGGGCAGCAGGCCGGAGCTGTCCGGATTCACGTCATCGACCCGGACAGCGGCGAGGCCACCGCCAAGCTGGTCGAGGTCGGCCCCGGCAGGCCCGGGATCACGGTGGAGGTCGAAGTCGAGGGCAATGAGCGCTACGGGCCGGACAAGCGCCACGCCGTCGTGGCCAAAGCGGTCCGGGGCACAGTTGTCGGCTCACACACCGGCGGCATCACCATCGAGAACGACGACCCGATGCCAGAAATCGGTGTCGAGCCGGTGGCCGCCGAAGTCACCGAGGGCAAGCCGCTGAAGTGGCGCCTCTCTCTCTCGGCGGAGGCGGACGAAGAAATTCTGGCCCTGGTCAAGGTCCTTCCCGTCTCCGGCGGCCGGCCGGAACTCACCACAGCCGATGTGGACCAGGAGTGGCTGAGCCAGCACGTGGACGAGGTCCCGAACCCGGCCGTCCCGCTTTCCGAGGCGTTCGAGGACTACTACATGATGCTCGAGTTCCCGGCAGGAGAGAAGTTGGCGGACCTGGCGATCCCGACCCTCCACGGCCAGGGTGAGAGAGCGACCAAGTACGTCCGCCTACAGCTCACGGACGACGGAGACGAGCCGCTGGGCTCACCCTTCGAGGGTGTGGTCCGCAAAGCCTCGTAGCACCTCTGCCCCACAGCCTCGGGCCCCGCGCGGATCCGCGCGCTCCTGGCCGCCCAGCGCCATGGCGCCACAGTGGCCGGCCCTGCCCGCTCAGGGCCGGCCGGGGCGGGCGCTCGGAGTGGGTCCGTGAACAGACGGCCCGGTTCACCGTAAGTGCCGGGGCAGTCCGACCTGACGGGCGGTCGGCACACGTACGCTCTTGCGAGCCCCATCCCCGCTTCTCCGCCACTGCCTCACCGCACCTGTTGACGATGGTCCCGGACGCGCAAGCAACCGGGACCTTCGTCCGTCGTGGTGCGGCCCAAGTCAGGCGGACGGGTCCTCCTTCGGAGGCAACCCGCGTCGGGCCGCGTTCGTTGATCGTTCCCCGGTGTACGTCCGTCGACCCGTCGACCAGCCTGCGGCCCGACCTGCCGGGTCAGGCAATCGGGGCGGGGCCGCCGGGTCAGGTGGTAGGGGCGGGGGCTGCCAGGTGCGCGTTCTCCTGGTGGGTGGCGGTGAGCTTGACACTGCTGAGGCGCCAGCCGTGCGGTGTCCGGACGGCCTCGTTGTCGTAGAAGCCGACGACGAGCCATCGGTCCGGTCCGCCCTCCGCCCGCTCCTCCGGCACCCAGTGTTCGGCGCGGACGTGCGCGTGGATGGTCGCGCGGTCGCCGTCGATCTCGACCACGTGGCCGGTGACGCAGTGGTGGGTGGCGGCGAACGGGGCGAAGGCCTGACCCAGCGCCTGTACGTACTCGTCGAGCGGCACGGTCATGGGCGGCATGTCGACGACCGAGGAGAAGTCGAGGGTCACCGAATCGCTGTGGACGAGGTACGGGCGCCGGGTGAAGTCCTTGAGATCGGCGATGTCGGCGTAGCGGCCCATCAGTTCGATCAGTTCGATGCGGTCGGCGAGGGTGCTCATGAAGGGTTCCCGGTGGGTCCGTGGGCGGGCTCGGATGCGGGTGTGGACATCGGCTCGGGCGCCGAGGTGGGCTCCGGATTCCGGGGCCGGTGGCTCCTGGTGAGGACGGCGTCCATCAGCCGGGCCGGCAGGAATCGCGCGAGGGGAACGATGAAGGCGGCGTCCGTGCCGAGGGTGTAGCGGGCGCGGGGGCGGGGCGTGGTCGCCACCCTGGCGATCTTGTTCCCCGCCTTCTCCGCGGACAGCGCACGCTGGAGGAAGGCCGCGTTGGAGGCCACGGTCGCGTCGACGAGGCCGCCGTAGAGACGTTGGTGTTCGAGGCTCATCGCGGCCGCGAGTTCGAGGGAGATGTCACCGCTGCGGGCGGCCATCTCGGTCCGGACGCCGCCCGGCTGGACGACGACCACCTGCACTCCGTGCGTCGAGACCTCGCGGCGCAGCGAGTCGCTCGCTGCTTCGAGGGCGAACTTGGTTCCCGCGTACGCCCCGAAGACGGGCAGCGCCGCCACCCCGCCCACGGAACTGATGTTGACGATCCTGCCGCGGCTCCGCCGGAGGAACGGCAGGAGCTTCTGGATGACAGCGATGTGTCCGAAGAGGTTCACCTCGAACTGCTCGCGCCACAGGGCAAGTGGGAGCACCTCGACGGGAGCGTTGATCTCGATGCCCGCGTTGTTGACCAGGATGCGCAGAGCGCGCTGCTCGGGGTCGTCGGCGATGCGCCGGGCGAGGGCTTCGATGTGTTCCGGGACAGTGATGTCCAGGGTGATCGGTTCGATGTCGTCGGCCCGGACGGCGTCCGCCTCGGCGGCGCTGCGCACTCCGGCGAGCACGTGGTGCCCCTGGGCGGCGAGGGCCTTGGCGGTCGCCGCTCCGATGCCGGTCGAAGCACCGGTGACGACGACGAGTTCGTGCGGCTTGCGGGTTCTCTTCCGCTTGTATTTCGGTGGACGTATCACCGTGGCGGCCTTTCAGGAGGTGGTGGTCGCGGGTTCGTCGAGCGGGAAGCGGGTGCCGGTCAGCTCCTCCGACACCTGCCACAGCCGCCGTGCCGCGGCGAGGTCGCGCGCTCGGGCTGCCCGACCGACCAGCGTCGGCGCGCCGCGCATCCCCCACAGCCGGCTGGGGCCGACGTAGCTGTCTCCGGGGAGGTCCGCGGTGGCGGCGCAGAGCGTGGGCAGCGCGCCGTCCTCGGCGCTGTGGGCGATGAGCCCGACGAGGAACTTCTCGACACGGAAGCCGAGGGAGGGCCCTGCCTCCGCGCGCATCAGATTCGTCGAGGAGATGCCCGGGTGCGCGGCCGTCGAGATGACGCGTGATCCCGCGCCGGCGAGCCGACGCTGGAGTTCGGCGGCGAACAGGAGATTGGCCAGCTTGGACTGCGTGTAGGCGGCGTTGGGCTTGTACGGCCTGCGTTCCCACTGGAGATCGGAGAAGTCCAGCGAGCCGATCCGGTGGCCGAGCGAGGCCACGGTGACCACTCGTCCTCTGACACGCGGCAGGAGCAGGTTCGTGAGCGCGAAGTGGCCCAGGTGGTTGGTACCGAGCTGCAGCTCGAATCCGTCCGCCGTCCGGGAGAGCGGCCCCAGTGAGAGTCCGGCGTTGTTGATCAACAGGTCTACGGGGCCCGGCAGTTCGCGGGTGAACGCCCGTACGGAGGAGAGGTCGGCGAGATCGAGGGTGCGGACCCGGACGGAGCCCGTCATGGTCGCCGCCGCCGCTTCCCCCTTCCGCGGATCGCGCACGGCCAGGACAACCCGCGCACCGCGCTCGGCGAGAACGCGGGCGGTGACGAGCCCGATTCCGCTGTTCGCGCCGGTGACGACGGCGGTGCGGCCGGTCAGGTCGGGAATGTCGGCGAGGGAGAATCTGGACATGACTTGAGAGTAGCCATCGTCAACATTGTAGTCAATGGCAACATCGCGCTGAGTAGGCTGACCCCATGCCTGACACCACCCAGCAGCGGCCCTACCACCACGGGAACCTCCGCACGGAGCTGCTCGAAGCGGCCGAGCGCAACCTGCGGAAACACGGGGTCGAGCAGCTCTCCCTGCGGGACCTGGCACGGGACGTCGGCGTGAGCCACGCGGCACCCCGCCGGCACTTCGCGGACCGCCGCGCACTGCTCGACGCCCTCGCCGAGTCGGGATTCGTCCGACTGGGCGCGACACTGCGCGCCGCGGTGGACGAGATCGACGACGAGGGTGATCTCCCCGCCCACCTGCACGCGTTCGCATCGGCCTACGTTCGGTTCGCGACCGAGAACGCCGCACTGGCCGGGCTCATGAACTCCAGCAAGCACCGCCCGGGGGCGACCGCCGTCGCCGAGGCCGCGGCAGCCGCGTTCGGACAGATCGGCGACCTGATCGAAGAGGGCCAG
Source organism: Streptomyces sp. XM4193 (assembly GCF_023072595.1). Taxonomy (GTDB): domain Bacteria; phylum Actinomycetota; class Actinomycetes; order Streptomycetales; family Streptomycetaceae; genus Streptomyces. Next base: position 746,860 of record NZ_JALLGK010000001.1, on the reverse strand, counting down.
GCGCGCGGGGAGTTGGAGCAGGGCGACCCGGAGGCCATCGGCCTCGTCATCTACGCCACCGTGCTGGGCATCACGTCCATGTACAACAGCGGGATGATCGAGCCGGGACGACTCGAAGGACTCGTGGACACCGCGGTGACACAGTTCCTGCGAGGCGCCCGCCCACCGGAGCCCCACTGACGGCAGAGCGCGAACGCGAGCGTCGCCGTGCCCACCCGGCCCGAGCCGGGCCGTCCGTCCGTCGGTCCGTCGGTCCGCGTGGCGGCTTCACACCGTCACGAGTTCGGATCCCGCCGCCACAGCCTCGCCGTGCTGTTGACAGTAGCCCCGCCCGCACGCGCGGCCGGACCTCAGCCGGCGTCCCGCCACGGCGCCCTACTCGCCGGGCTCGGCGACGGTGAGGACCTGGCCGACCGTGGAAAGAACGGTCTGCCCGAGGTCGGTCGGGGCGATCAGGATGCCGAAGAGCAGGGCCGCGAACACCACCCCGTACTGGTCGGCCTTCTTGCGCGGCGCCACCCTTCGGCGAAGCAGGATGACGAGGACGACGGCCAACAGGACGGCCAGGTTGAGGTTCAGGGTCATCGAACGGTCCTCCATCGGACGGCGGAGAGCAACGCGACCACAGGCCAGGAGAGTTGACTCGCGCACCGACCACAGCCCCGGCCGATCACCGGCGGCCGGCCGACCGCACGACGGGTGGCGCCGCCGGGCGCGGAGGCGTTCGTACGGTGTTCCATCCCTCAAGTCCCCCTCGAATTCCGACAGTTGCCACAGAGCACGACCACCCCGCATGAGAGCACACGACGCCGACAGTCGGTGATCAGTCGATCACCGAAAGCACTGGTTCCGGCCATTCCCCGCTCTGTCGGCGGCTCCGGCAGACCGGCCCGGTCGGCAACTTCCGGGCCCACCGGTCCAGTTCCAGCCGTTCTCCCGAACCGTCAACCCGCCGTACGACAGCCGGAACGGCGCGCCCACGGTCAGCCGAGGCGTACGACGGAATGCGCGTTCCGCAGCACCTACGCCACCGGGCCAGGTGGGGTTGTCGGGGCGGGTGGGGTGAGGAGGTCGGCGAGGAGGGCGCCGGCGCGGAGGAGGGTGAGGGAGCGGTGGGCGATGGCGTCCAGTCGGGCGTCGAGTGCGGCGAGCGGGTCGCGCACGTCGTGGAGGTCGCGAATCGCGGTGAGGGCGCGGCGTACGTCCGGGACGCGGTAGCCAGCGGCGCGCAGGGCCGCGGTGATACGGGCCTCCCGGATCGCGGGCAGGTGGTAGCGGCGGACGCTGCCGGCACGGGTGGCGATCCGTTGCGGCGCCACCAGTCCGGCCGACTCCCAGAAGCGGAGTGTGGACGGCCTGACTCCGAGCGCCTGCGACAGCTCCGTGATGGTCATGGAGTCGTCCCCGCCGTCAGCGGAGTCGTCCGCAGGGTCGGTGTCGTGCATGGGGTCGTCCGCAGGGTCGGTGCCGTGCATGGGGTCGTCCGCGGGGCCGGTGTGGTGCGTGGGGCCGGTGTCGTGCGCTGGTTCGGCGTTGATGGTCTCCAGGGCGCGGCGGGCCGCGAGAGCCTGCTCGCGTTCCTCGTTGAGCCCGGCGTGGAAGGCGCAGATCAACGCGGCGCCCCGGTCGTGGGGCAGGTCGCGGAGCCGGCGCATCGCCGTTCGGGCCGCGACGGGGCCGACCGCCAGGGCGAGCGCACGGTACGCGTGGAGGGTTTGGAGGTGTACGGCGGCGAAGTGCCGGTAGCCGTTCTCCGCGCGGGGCGCGGCGGGGAGAACGCCGCACGCCTCCAGGTTTCGCACCTGCTGCACCGAGTAGCCGGAGGCGGCGGCCACGGCCGACGTGTTCATCCACTTCTCCGGCGCGGCCGACTCCGCGTCCGATCGGTTCATCCCAACCCTCCACCGGCACTTCAAGCACACGCTTGAACCATGAGCATGGACCGAATCCTCGAAAGTGTCCGCACGTTTCCCGGAGTTCTGGAGCTCGCCCCCGTGGCGGGCGACGGGTATCCCGAGATCGCAGTGGGCGACCACTTCTTCTACTGGGCGCCGGACGGCCGCGTCCCACAGCGCGAACAGCCGTACGCGACCGTCGTCACCAAGAACCTTCCCGGTGACACCACCAACGACCTCGACCGCGCCGACCGGCGACGGCTGAACATCCGCGTCGGCGCCGAGCTGTTCACCGAGCTGACCGGCGAGAGCCCGCGCACCGACGCGGCGCCCGCGCACTTCACCGCCACCGATGTCGTCTTCGCACACCCGGTGTACCGGGCGCAGGGGTGGGTGTCGATCGTCAATCCCGGGGCGCGCACGTACGAGTCGGCGCTGGCCCTGCTGCGCACGGCGCACGATGCCGCGCGGCGTCGGGCGGAACGCAGGGGAACGGGCCGGTAGTTCGCACGACGACGCGGGCCAGGCGTACGCGTACGGGCCCGCACGCGTACGGTCGCACGCGGGCGCGTCCCGCCGCCGCTCACCGGTCGCGAGTTCAGACGCTTTCGCTGCGGCGCGTGTGGTCACGGTGGGCGTCGCGGTCGAAGATGCCGAGGATCTCGCACGGTTGCCCACCCTCGGCTCCGATGGCATGCGGCAGCATGGTGGCGAACTCGGCGGCCTGGTTGGTCTCGACCCGAAGGCGCCGGTTCCCCAGCAGCAGTACGGCGGTGCCGGAGAGGACGACCAGCCACTCCCGTCCGGGGTGGGCGTACATGCGCGCCGGGTTCTCGGCGGGCGGCTCGGTCAGTCGGCGGCGCACCACGGTGACGCCGGGGTCGCTGCGCACCGGCCAGAGCATCGCCCCGTGCGCGGCGTCGACGACGGGGCTGATGACCACGTCGTCCGAGGCGCTCTCGACGAGTTGGTCCAGGGTGGTGTCCAGCGCGCGGGCCAGGGTGACCAGGCTGTCCAACGCCAGCCGCCGACCGCCGTTCTCGATGCGGCTGAGGGTGGACTGGCTCAGGTGGGCTCGTCGTGCCAGTTCCTCCAGCGACCAGCCCCGTGCCAGCCGCAGGGCACGGACCCGTTTGCGTACGAGGCCGTCGAGATCGCCGTCTTCTTGCGTCATACGCAAAATGTTATGCGTGCATCGCAAACCTGCCTAGCGTGCAAGAAGAAGAGGGATGCCGAGCAGGCGGTGACGGCGACGACGCGAGACGGACCGCACCGCACCACCCGACCGGCTCCCGCACCCGCAGCGACCCGCACCGATCGGCCACCGGTCCGAGATCCCGCACCCGGCCGCCGGAGCCACTCCGCAGGAGGCGAAGCAGATGAGCAGCACAGACACCGGGAACAACACCGGCACCGCGAAACACCCCGGCACCGATCGTGCCGCCGCCTTGGACGACACGGGCGACCCGATCGACCCGAGCGGCGCGTTCGACCCGAGCGACGCGTTCGACCCGAGCGACGCAGCCGACCCGGGAAACGCAGCCGACCCGGGCGACGCGATCCCGGACGGAACGCTCGACGCGGTGGTGATCGGCGGCGGTGCCGCGGGGCTGAACGGCGCGCTGATGCTCGCCCGTTCGCGCCGCTCGGTTCTCGTACTGGACAGCGGTGCTCCGCGCAACGCTCCCGCGGCAGGCGTCCACGGGCTCTTCGCGCTGGACGGCACACCACCGGCCGAACTCCTGCGCCGCGGCAGGGCTGAGGTGCGTCGGTACGGCGGGTTGGTGGCACACGGCACCGTCGTCTCCGCCGTACCGGTGGGACCTGCAGCGGCGGAGCGGGCCACCGCCGCAACACCACGTTCGGAGGTGCTTCCGGCGGACGATCCGCTGTTCACCGTGACGCTGGCCGACGGTCGCGCCCTCACCGCGCGCCGTCTGCTCGTGGCCACCGGCGTACGGGACGGGTTGCCGGAGATCCCGGGCCTGGCGGAGCACTGGGGGCGCGGGGTGGTGCACTGCCCCTACTGCCACGGCTGGGAGGTGCGGGACGCGCCCATCGGCATCCTCGCCGTCGGCCCCGCCTCGGCCCACCACGCGCTGCTGTTCCGCCAACTGACCGACGATCTCGTCTACTTCACCCGCGGCACCGAGCTGGACGAGGACACCCGCGCACGCTTCGCCGCCCGCGGCATCCGCATCGTCGACACCCCGGTGACCGAGGTCGTACGCGCCGCGGACGGCAGCGCCGGGTCCGGCAGGACCGCGGACGGCAGTGACGCGGGCAGTGGCGAACCGGCCGACAGCCGCGCGGACGGCAGCGGCGCGGGCAGCGGTGTCGCCGGAGTGCGGTTGGCCGGCGGTGAGTTCGCGGCCCGGCGGGTGCTGGCTGTCGCGAGCACGATGGTCGCCCGGACCGACGGGCTGGACGCGCTCGGTCTCCCGATGGAGGAGCTGCCGGGCGGGATGGGCCGCAGGGTCGTCACCGGGCTCGCCGGTACGACCGGGGTGCCGGGCGTGTGGGCGGCGGGGAACGTCGCCGACCCCACCGCCCAGGTCGGCCAGTCCGCCGCCGCGGGGGCTCTGGCCGGCGCCCACATCAACGCCCACCTCGCCACCGCCGAGACCGAGGCCGCGTTCGTCCGGTCGGTCACCGCCCCGACCGGCTGAGGAGGTCGGCCACCCGCCGCACCGGGCCGGAACGGCCACCGCCGGGCCGACGGCCGACAGCCCCGGCCCGGCGGACGGGAACGTCGGAAGAAGAGGCGGCGGGCGGGAACCGGCCTGCGACGGACGACAGGCTGCCGGCCGAGGGCAACCGGACGCCGGGCTCGGGGCCCGGCGCCCGGCCGGGGCCGGAGCGTCGGGGCGCACGCCGTGCGTGGCGCGGCTGCGTCAACTGCCCTGCGGAGCCGCGGGAACGGTGGGCGTGCCGGCGAACAGGTCGAAGTACATGCCGAGGGCCATGAAGAGCCCGAGCGCACCGAGAACGACGCCGGCCAGCGCGACGGACTTGACCCACGAGCGGGTGTCGGCGCGCGAGGCGATCGCGGCCAGGAGCACTCCGCCGAGGATCACCGCGAGCAGCGCGAAGACGCCGTTGACGAGAGCGGCCAGATGCCAGGGCGAGCTGTACAGGACGTCGATCTGCTGTTCCGCGCTGCCCTGGCCGCCGCTCTCGATCTGGCCCACCAGCTCCTCGCGGGATCGGAGCATCTCGCTGACCGGGCTGCCCACCAGTGCGGTCAGGCCGAGTCCGGCGCTGACGACGGCGGCAGCACCGGAGCCGAAGCCGGCGCTCGGGGCGCCGGACCGGTCCACGGCGTCGTCGGAGTCGTGCTCCTCGCCGTCGGAGTCGTGCTCCTCGTCGTCGGAGTCGTCGGACGCGTCGTCCTCGGGCCGGTCGTCGGAGTCGTCACGCGTCTCGGAGTCGTGCGCCCGGGAGGTCGCGGACCCGCTGCCTTCCGGCTGCGCGTCGGTCTCCGCGTCGGTGCGCGAGGTACGGGTGGCGGTGGCGGCAGCCGCGGTGGCACCCCCCGCGCCGGCGGACTTCTTGTCGACGTCGACGCTCTTCGCACCGGTGTCGGTGCCGTCGACGGGCTCGGTGGGCTCGGTGGGCTCGGTCGCCCTGGCCTCGTCGAGCTTGGCGTCCGCGGCCTTGGCATCGGCGACCGGGTCGGTGGCTGCCTGCTCCCCGTCGGCGGCCTTCGGGTCGTGGGTGTCGCGGTTCTTCGCGTTGTCGGTAGCCATACGGCGCCACCCTACGGCCCGTACCTAAGGCGGCCGTAAGCCCCGGCGCGCCCCGGGACCCGGGGGCGGATCGCCGGCTGCCCGGCCGCGGGGTCAGCGCCCCAGCTGCTTCTGCTCCTTGGTCAGGTACAGGCCCTGCTCGACCTGCTGCTCGGGCGCTCCCATCGCGCGCTGCCACCAGCGCCGGGGCTTGGCCTGGTGGGCGCGCGGCCGGTAGACCGCCCACACGGAGCCCATGAACGCGTAGCCGCTGATGTTGACGACGGGGGCGTACGGATCGTCGATGCGCGGACGGTCCCCGTCCAAGTCGTACGAGCCCATGATCGCCGTACCGTCGATCCGGACGACCACGTCGTCCGGGAGCACCACCTCCACCGAACCGCAGTAGGTGTCCGCCTTGATGGTCGTCTCCCGGGAGAGGAAACGCGCCTCGCGCAGATCGAGGGTGACCGAGCCGCAGAAGCTGGTCGCGGGGTAGCGGGCGGGTACGACCCAGTTGCCGCTGCGCACCACCGAGGACATCGAGGTGTTCGCGTGCAGGCTGGTCGGTCGGGCGGTGACCAGGCGCTCGGCGCCGTGCGGCGGTCGGTTCGGGTCCGGCGGGCCGAAACCCGGCCGGGGGCCGGCGGGCGGACCGAAACCGGCGGCCGGCACCGGCCCCGAGGACGGCGGCCCGAACCCGGCGTGCGGGGAGGGGAGATCGGCGAGCAACGGCTCCAGCTCGCCCTGCGTCTTGGCGGCGAACAGCACGTCCAGACGATCCGCGTGCTCGTCCGGCGTCAGCCGCCCCTCGGCGACGGCGGCGCCCAACTCCGTGGCGATGGCGTCCCGTTCGGCGTCCGAAAGCCGCACATGGCTCAGCTCGGGCGGAAACCTTCCCCCCACGGGGTGGTGGTTCCGCGACCCGTCCGGCGCACTGCCTGCGCTGTACTCACCCATGCTCGGATTATCTTCCCGAAGAAGCGCCGGGCACACCAGGGTTGTCCCTGAGATCGACCCTGAACGTGCCTGACCCCGTCCCGGAGGCCGCCCCTCGACGGGCTCGTGAACCGCCAACCGGCCTGTCCCGCACGGCTCGTACGGCTCATACGGGACCGACATCGCCCCCGGACAACGGGCCGCCGCCACCCGCACACCCCGACGCGCGCACCGCGCCCGCAGCCGACGGGTCCCGACACACGACGACCCCGGTGCACGACGCGACCCGGACGCACGACGGCCCGCTCACGCACGACGACCTCGGACGCACGACCACCCCGGACGCACGACGGCCCCCGGACGCACGACGGGGCGCCACCCGGCGAGTCTCCTCGCCGGGTGGCGCCTCACCCCGCCTGCTGTTCGCCGGGGAACCGGGTGCGCCAGGGGGCGGTGCGCCCCGGTTCCGGGCCCCTGCGGGCCGCGGCGGCGCGATCAGGAGTGGCGGCCCTTGCCGCCCTTGCCCTCGCCCGGCATCTCCTTCCCGTCCTTGCGCCCGGGGTCGTACTCCACCTGCTCCTTGCGGACGTCGGCGGAGATCTCCTGCTGCTCGGTGACCTTCTCCGTCTCCAGACGGACCCGTTCGACGGCGACGGCCTCCTTGCGCACGGTCGGACGCTCCTCGTGGAGCGTGACCTCCAGTTCCTCCTCCTCGATGCGCCCCACGCCCCGACCGCGGTCGGACTCGGAGATGGGCTCGCGGACGAGCCGTACCTCCTCGTGGCTGACCGGGATGGTGGTCGTCACGTGTTCGGTGACGATGTACTTCCTCAGTCGGGCCCGTCCGATCTCGCGTTCCTCGGTGTTGGTGCTGACGCGAAGCTGCTCCTCGGAGAGGGTCATGTAGCCGTCGCCCATGCCGGCCCGGGTGTCCTCGGACGAAGGACCGCGGAGGTCGGCGTCGGTGGCGTCCATGCGGGACTGGCCGGCCATGGTGGTGTCGTCCGCCATGCCCTTCCGGTCGCCCCTGCCGGACCTGGTGCCCATGCCGCCGGCCGCGGCGGCCGTACCGGTACCGGCCATGCCGGCGTTGCGACCGTCCATGTCGCCGCGCCCACCGGTCCCTTCGGCGTTCCGGCCGCCGGAGGCCGTCAGGCCGTAGTGCCGGTAGAGCTCTCCCTCCTGGGAGGGGTCCAGGTGCTGGTCCGCGTCCATGCGCGGAGCCTCCTTCACCCGCTCGCTGTCGTAGGGGATGTGCAGGTCCGCACCCTCACGACGAGCACCGGCCAGCGGGATGAAGCTTTCCTTCGTGCCGAAGAGCCCGGTCTTGACCGTCACCCATGCGGGTTCGTCCGATACGTCGTCGATGTAGACCTGCGCGACGGAGCCGAGCTTCGAGCCGTCGGTCGCGTACACGTTCAGCCCGCTGATCTCGTCAGAAGTCAGCCGGCCTGCGCTGTCATCGGAAGCCATAGATGTGCCCTCCACGTCACGCGCGCCGCGGGGAACCTTCCCCGACGAAGAGACACGCCACTTCCCATTGCGCACCGTGACATCCAAACCCGCAAACCGGGAGGAATCACCCGGCTGCTGTCACAGCGGGTGACGCGACGGCAGAGCGGATGCGGGTACTACGCCGAAACAGGCCTGTGCGCTGGCGATACGCGCCGGCGCCGGCAGCCGGCAGCACGCGGCGGTCCGTCCGCGACGAGTCCGGGCAACGTGCCGGCGAACCCGCGCGCCGGGCCGTCCGGGCCGCCGTACGCGCAGACGTACGCGCAGACGTACGCGCAGACGTACGCGCCGGGCCGGTACCCGCGAGCCCGTGCGCGCGTACGGGGCTGGGCCCGCACCCGCGCGGCGACGGCGGGGGCGACGCACGTCCGCCCCGGCGGGTCCGCGGGGCACGGTGCGGACACGGTGCCGAGACCCGCCGGGGCGGTGCGCGACGGGCTGCGCGCGACGGGGCAGCGGGGACGGTCGCCGCGGGGCGGGCTGCGGACGTACCGCGGCGTGTTCGTCGGCCGCGGTGGTTCGGGCGCGGTGGAGTCGCGCGCTCGTGGGTGCGCGCGGCGGGCTGCGGCGCGGTGGGTTCAGGCGCGCTGCGCCGTGGAGATGCCGGCGGCCCGCCGGGTGCCGGAACCGACCGTGCTGCGCGGGCCGGCGGCCGGTCGCGCCTGGTTCGCCGGTGCGGCGGAGTCGGCCCTGCCCTTGGACGAGGAGCGCGAGGAGCCGCGGAGGGAGGCGCCGGCGGGCGGCAGTGCGAGTCGGCAGACCTTCTTCCAGACCGAACCGAGCTGCTTGGGGAACGAGCCCGTGGTGTAGGGCAGTCCGTACTTCTCGCAGACGGCGCGGACCTTCGGGGCGATCTCCTGGTAGCGGTTGCTCGGCAGGTCCGGGAAGAGGTGGTGCTCGATCTGGTGGGAGAGGTTGCCGGTCATCAGGTGCAGGGCGGGGCTGCCGCTGATGTTGGCCGAGCCGAGCATCTGCCGCAGGTACCACTGTCCACGGGTCTCGCCCTCGATGGAGTGCTTCGTAAAGGTCTCGACGCCCTCGGGGAAGTGCCCGCACATGATCACCGAGTGGGTCCACACATTGCGGACGAGGTTGGCGGTCAGGTTCGCGGTGAGCGTGGTGCGCGCGTTGCGGCCGGAGAGCACCGGGTGGACCACGTAGTCCTTGGTGGCCTGGCGGCGGATCTTGTGCAGGACCGACTTGGCCTTGGCCCGGAACTCGGCCTTCTCGGTGCGGCCGGCGAGGTAGCGGCCGATCTCCAGGTCGTAGGCGGCGATCGAGTACTCGAAGACCATCGCGTTGAGCACGTTCCAGACCGGCTGGCCGAGGTGGAAGGTGCTCCACTTCTGGTCCTCGTCGACGCGCATGATGCCGTAGCCGAGGTCGTTGTCGCGGCCGATGACGTTGGTGTACGTGTGGTGCAGCTCGTTGTGGGAGTGCTTCCACAGGTCGGCGGGCGAGGCGTTGTCCCACTCCCAGGTGGTGGAGTGGATCGCGGGGTCGCGCATCCAGTCCCACTGCCCGTGCATGATGTTGTGGCCGATCTCCATGTTCTCCAGGATCTTGGCCACGGACAGGCCGGCCGTACCGATCCACCACACCGAGCGGCGTCCGCTGAACAGCAGCAGCCCGCGGCTTGCCACCTCCAGGGCGCGCTGGGCGGCGATCACCTTCCGGATGTACGCGGCGTCGCGCTCGCCCCGGGTGGCGAGCACCTCCGCGCGGATGGCGTCGAGTTCGACGCCGAGCTGCTCGATGTCCTCGTCGGTCAGGTGGGCGACGGGGTTGTGCTCTTTGTTCTGCAGGGCGGTCATGGTGTGGGCCTCACGGTGTCGGCGGGCGGTGGGCTGGGAGGTACGGGGCGCGGTGGCCGCGCACCGGCTCGGCTGCTGCGGCTGCGGGCGCGCGCACGGGAGATCGGGACGCGTACGGGTGCGGCGCGGTCAACGGTCCAGCTCGCAGGCGCCGGCCGCGGCCGACACACACGTCTGCACCAGTACGTCGTCGCCGGGGACGGCGGTCACGACGCTGCCGTCGCGCAGATCACGGACGCTGCCCTGGCGCAGCGGGGTGACGCAGCCGTAGCAGATGCCCATGCGGCAGCCGGAGGGCATCAACACCCCTGCCTCCTCGCCGACTTCGAGCAGCGGGGTGTTGCCGGGCGCCTCCGCGTCCACCCCGGAGCGGGTGAAGCTCACGGTGCCGCCCTCGCCCGTGGTCAGGACCGTGGGGCGGAAGCGCTCGGTGTGCAGCCGGTCGGTCGCGCCCCTGCTCTCCCAGAGCTCGGCGGCGGTGTCCAGCAGTCCGGTCGGTCCGCAGGCCCAGGTCTCCCGCTCGTCGAGGTCGGGCACGAGCGCGAGCAGGTCGTCGGCGGTGAGCATGCCCTCGGTGTCGGTGTGCCGCTCCAGCAGCCGGATACGGCCGTCCGCGGCCATCCGGCGCAGCTCCGGGCCGAAGATCACCTCGTCCCGGGTGGGCGCGGAGTGCACCACGACGGCGTCGCGCAGCGCGTGGCCGTGGTTGCGGAGCATGCCCATCACCGGGGTGACGCCGCTGCCCGCGGTGAGGAAGAGAGATCTGGCCGGCAGCGGGTCGGGGAGGACGAAGTCGCCGCAGGGCTGGTCGAGTTGGACGATCGCGCCGGGCTGGGTCCGATGCACCAGATGGTTGCTGACGACACCGTCCGGCATCGCCTTGACGGTGATGGTGAAGGGCGCGGGCCCGCGGCGGGCGTCGTGCGGCGCGGCGAGGGAGGTGAGCGAGTACGCACGCCACAGCCGTACGCCCTCGACGTCGATCCCCAGTCGGACGTACTGGCCCGGGGTGTGGCCGCGCCAGTCGCGTCCGGGCCGGATCAGCAGCGAGGCGGAGTCCGCGGTCTCCTTGCGGACGTCCAGGACGCGCCCGCGCAGCCGGGCGCCCGCGCGCAGCGGGTTGACCAGGTCCAGGTAGTCGTCCGGGAGCAGCGGGGTCGTCACCGTCTCGGCGAGCGACAGGGCGCGGCCCCTGAGCCAGCCGGCCACAGCGGCGGGGCTCTGCCCCCGGCTCGGGGAACGTCCTTCGGTACGTGACATGCCTCCAGGTTCATGCACCCTGGGGCGTAAAGTCCTGTCTCTGGTACGTGAATCGATGACATCATTTTGTGGCACGCGAACAATCCGGGGGAGCGCATGGCGGCAGCAGACGGCTTCGACGGCACACCGGAGCAGTACGACGCCGCGTCGGCGGACGCACCCGTCCCCCTGCCCGCACCGGCCCCCTTCCCCGTGGAGGAGGCGGACGGCCCGCCGGCCGCGGCGCTCGGCGACGAGGGGCTGCGACTCAGCCCCGAGCTGACCGAGGTGCTCCGCGCCCACCTGCCCGAGGTCTCGCGCCGGGCGGTCGACGCGATCATCGTCGGCGTGCCCGGCTACGCCAACGACCTCAGCGGCAAGATGGGCGCGAACATCGACAACGCCGTGCGCCTCGCCCTCGGCGCCTTCCTCGACCTCGCCTCGCAGCCGCTCAGCGGCGATCCGGCCACCCCGCTGAGCCCGGTGGTCGACGCCGCGTACGGGCTGGGGCGCGGCGAGGCCCGCAGCGGTCGAAGCATGGAGGCGCTGCTCGCCGCCTACCGGGTGGGCGCCCGCGTCTCCTGGCGCGAACTGTCCAGCGCCGCGGTGGCCGGGGGAATCCCGGCGCCGATGCTGGCGCGCTTCGCGGAGCTGGTCTTCGCCTACATCGACGAGCTGTCGGCGGCGAGCATGGCCGGGCACGCGGCGCAGTTGGCACAGCTCGGCCGGGCCCGGCAGCGTTCGCGCGAACTGCTGGCCTCCGCCCTGCTGACCGGGGCGACGCAGCAGCAGCTGCTGTCCGCCGCGGAGTCCGCCGCCTGGGATCCGCCGCGCACCCTGACCGCCGTCCTCCTCCCCCGCGCCCAGGCGTCGGGGGCGCTGACCGCACTGGACGCCCGTACGCTCTCGGCCGCCGACGACATCGCGGAGTTGGCCGCCGACGGGCTGGCCGTACTGCTCGTCCCGGACGCGGAGGGGGCCGGACGGCGCGCACTGCTGCGCGCGCTGGGCAACTGCGACGCGGTGGCCGGCCCCGCCAGGGAGTGGACCCGCGCCGCGGCCTCCTACGAACGGGCCCGGCGCGTACGGCAGTTGACGCCGCCCCCGGAGACGTCGGACCGCAAGGCGCCCGCACCGGACCGCAGCACCCCGGTGGACAGCGAGGACCATCTGGCCGAGCTGGTGCTCAACGCCGACCCCGAGGCGCTGCACGATCTGCGCAGCCGCACCCTGGCGCCGCTGGCCGCGCTGCGTCCGGCCGCGGCCGACCGGCTGCACGAGACCCTGCGGGCCTGGTTGCTGCACCAGGGCCGGCGGGAGGAGATCGCCGCGGCCCTGTGCGTGCATCCGCAGACGGTGCGCTACCGGATGGGCCAGCTGCGGGAGTTGTACGGGGACGCGCTCGGCGACCCGAACAGACTGCTGGAGCTCACGCTGACCGTGGGCGGGCGCCACCACGGTCCACTGCCCTGGCACACCACCCCACCGGGCGACTGACTCCGCCCCCACACCGGAGCGGGGCGCGCGAACAGCGGGCGCCGGACGGGGAGTTGAGCGCACCGACGGACTCGGGCGGACGCGGGGCGGCGGGCGCGGAGCCGCGATGCGCGGCGGCGGGCGCGGGCGCCGGATGCGGGGCGGCCGAGGGCGGCGGAGGCCGGGCTACCGCGGGCACGCCGACGGCCCTGGTGTCCGGGGGTGTTCACCAGGGCCGCGGGCGGTGTGCGCAGGTGCGCCGCGTGGGGGTACGGCACACCTGCCGTACTGGCATGCCCCTGCGCCGAGTGGTGCGGGGGCGGCGGGAGTTCGAAGCTCCCCGGGCGGAACGGGCCCGGCGCGGGTCACGCGCCGGACCGTGCGTCCGCTGTCAGATGTTCTGGCCCTTGCCGCGCAGCCAGGAGAGCGGGTCGACCGCGTCGCCGCCGCCGGGCCTCACCTCCATGTGGAGGTGCGGGCCGGAGGAGTTGCCGGTCGAGCCGACCCGGCCGATGGTGTCGCCGGTGGTGACCTGGCCGCTGGTCTTGGTCATCGAGGAGAGGTGGCAGTACCAGATCTCGGTGCCGTCGTCGAGCTCCAGCACGATGCGGTAGCCGTACGAACCGGCCCAGCCCGCTTCCTTGATGGTGCCCGTGTGGACGGCCTTGACCGGGGTGCCGCTGGGGGCGGCGAAGTCCTGGCCGGTGTGGTTGCTGGACCACATCGAGCCGGAGTCGCCGAACCCGGAGGTCAGCTGGAAGCCCGCGAGCGGCAGGGTGTAGCTGGCGGCGAGCTTGCGCAGCCGCTCCTCCTCCGCCTTGCGCTTGCGCTCCTCCTCGGCCTTGCGCTTGCGCTCGGCCTCGGCCTTGCGTTCCGCGTCGGCGGCCTTGGACGCCTTCTCCGCGGCGGCGGAGGCGGCGGCGTTCGCGGCCTCCTCGCGCACCTGCGCGTCGGCGGCGGCCTGCTGCTGGTCGGCCTGCTGGAGGATGCGGGCGCGCAGTGCCTCGCCCGCGTCCGTCTGACCGGCGGCGCTGTCCTCGCTGCTGAGGCCGGCCTGGGTCAGCGGGGCGGCGAGCGTCTCGGTGTCGGGCTCCTTGTCGGCGACCATGCCGCCGATCCCGGGCAACTCGGAGGCGTCCGGGAGCTTCTCAGCGAGAGACCCCAGGTCCGGTACGGACACTGGGGCCTTGGGCTTGTCCTGGGCGGTGGCCATACCGCCCGCGCCGATGGCGGCGACCATGCCGACGCCGAGAACGGCGCCGCTGCGGCCCATTCCGCCGCGCTGCTTGGCGACGCGGTGCCGACCGCGCACGGGGCGTATGGACTCGGCGGTGGGGTTCCACTCGTCCCACGAGTCACCGGCTTCGGGGCCGAAGGCTTCGTACTGCTGGGCGGCGGTACGCGATGCCTCGGGGGCAGACCTGCTGGACGCCACTTGGGCGCTCTCCTTTCCTTCCTTCTCGCCTACCGGGTTAGCTGACGGGTTCGGAGCAGGAAGGTCTCCTACGGGCGGCTTCCGCCTGGAAGCTGCCCGATTCACCCCAAGTAGGTGGTTCCCCGGTTCCCTTGTGTGTGTCGGTGGTGCTTGTGACGGTGTGACACACGGCCGGGATTCGGCCAAGGCGCACGGCGCCGCCTGGGTGACGGCAGTGGTGACCGCGCTGCGTTATCGAACGTTAATAGCTCCGGGCCGCGGATTCCAAGCCCTGCCGGGAACAACACCCGTACTGGTGCCGGACTTTAGATATGCGACCGGGAGCATTCGGGCATTTGACTGAGTAAAAGTTTGTTGGTACATGCGTTGATCTTGATCAAGCCGTGACGCACGACCGGATCGACCGCTACGGAAAGTGACGACTGGCGGCGCCGAAACGCCCAACTCCCCTGCTTTCAGCGGCGGATGATGCCCTGTGAGGTCGCGGCGGCGACCGCGGAGGTGCGCGAGTCCACACCCAACTTGGTGTAGATATGTGCCAGATGCGACTTCACGGTCGCCTGGCTGAGAAAGAGGCGTTTGCTGATCTGCTCGTTGGACAGCCCCTCGGCGACCAGGCTCAGCACCTCGGTCTCCCGCCGGGACAGCGCGGCTTCCCGCTGCCTCATCCGGCCGACCAGCCGGGAGGCCACCGCGGGCGCCAGCGCGGTGCGGCCCGCAGCCGCCGAGCGCACCGCCGCCGCCAGCTCCTCGGGCGGGGCGTCCTTGAGGAGGTAGCCGGTCGCGCCGGCCTCGATCGCGTTCAGGATGTCGGCGTCCGTGTCGTACGTGGTGAGCACCAGTACGCGCGGGCCGCCGGGCACCGAGACGATCCGTTCGGTGGCCTCCGGGCCGAGCATCCGATCGCCGAACTGCAGGTCCATCAGCACGACATCGGGCACCAGCTCGCCGGCCAGCCGTACGGCCTCCTCGGCGGAGGGCGCCTCCGCGACCACCCGGAAGTCCGGCTCCGTCTCCAGCACCGCCCGCAGCCCGGCCCGTACGACCGGGTGGTCGTCGGCCAGCAGCAGCCGTACGGGCGGCGCCTCGGCCCCCGCCGCACGGCCGGTCGTCCGCTCATCCATCCGAGGCCTCCCCCTCCTGCGGCTCCCGCCGCTCACGTCGCACCCGTTCCGCGCGGCGCCGCTGTCCCCGTTCCGCCCGGTGCGCCCCCTGCTGTCCGGCGAACTCCCGGCCCTCGGACGCCGGGCCCTGAGGTGCGTCCGGAGCCGGCGCGGCCGACGTCGGCCTCTCCCGTGCCGGCTCCTCCGGCGTCGCGGGTCGGGGGGCGAGGGCGGGCAGGGTTGCGGCGACGGCCGTGCCGGCTCCGGGAGCGGACTCGACCACCAGCTCGCCGCCGGACGCCCGTGCCCTGGCACGCATCGCCGCGAGGCCGAACCCGCCGCCGTCCGGCGAGGTGCCGGGCCGGGGCAGTGCGTCGGGACGGAAGCCGCGGCCGTCGTCCACCACGTCGAGCACCACCTCGGGGCGGTCCGGGTCGGGCATCCAGCTGAGCGTCATCCGCACCTGCCGCGCCTTTGCGTGCCGCAGCGCGTTGCCGAGCGCGGACTGGGCGATGCGCAGCACGGCCGCCTCCGACGCGGTGGCCAGCGGCAGCGGCGTGCCCGAGGTGGAGAAGCCCACGGCCGGCTCGCCGGTGGCGTCGGCGCGTGCGCACAGCCGCTCCAGCGCGGCGGTCAGCGAGCTGCCCTCCAGATCGGGCGGGCTCAGCTCGTGCACGAAGCGGCGGGCCTCGGTGAGGTTCTGCACCGCGGTGACGCGGGCGTGCTGTACGTGGCCCGCGGCGGCACCGGGGTCGGCGGGCAGCGCGCGCTCGGCGGCCCGCAGCAACAGCTGGATGCTGGACAGGCCCTGGGCGAGCGTGTCGTGGATCTCCCGGGCCAGCCGCTCGCGCTCGGCGGCCACACCCGCGGCCCGTTCCGCCGCCGCCAACTCCCCGCGGGTGGCGGTGAGTTCCTCGATCAGACGCTGCCGTTGCTCGCTCTCGCGGTGCAGCGCCCGGTAGCCGAACACGAAGGCGACGGCGACGGCCGCGCCGAGCACCGGGCCCACGACCGTTCCCACGCTCAGGGTGTGGGTGTGCCAGCCGAATCCGGCGACGGCGGCGGCCGTGGTCGCGGCGACGGCCGGCAGGGCGAACCTCGGCGCGAGCAGATGCAGTTGGAGGAAGAACAGCGGAAAGGCCAGCCACACGCCGTCCTGGGCGAAGGCCAGCAGCACGAGCCAGGCGGCCGTCACCGCCGCGGGCCACCACAGGACCGCGGCCCGCGAACCGCCGCGGCGCCCCGCGAGCGGACCGAGTGCGTAGAGCCCGCCGGTCGTGACCGCCGCCAGCACCACCAGCCAGGGGTCCGCCCGGGTCGACGAGGTGTCGGTGAGCGCCCGTGCGGCGGTGAGGGCCAGGAGCAGCGCGACCAGCAGATGCAGGCAGCCGCGCAGCGCTCGCGGTACGGGCGCGCGGCGCGCCGGCCCGGGGGCCGCGGCGGGGGCTGGGGTGGGGTGCTGAGCGTTCACGGAACGTCCAGCGTAGAGCGGGGTCCCGGGCCGCGCATCGATCGAAAGGTGTAACGGCTCGTGGTCCCTCCGGTCGGCCGAGCTGCGCCTTTCGGCCCCGGCGCCCTGCACCTTCGCGCGCCCCGGGACCGTACCGCCGCCCGATGCCCGGGAGGGCCCGGGAGGCCGAGGGTGGGCACGTCGACATCCGGTGCGCCGGGGAAGGAGGAGACGTGTTCGTCGCCAGGAGGGACCTGCTGCACGCCAGGGGGCGCTTCGCGCTCATGGGCAGCGTCATCGTGCTGATCGCGCTGCTGGTCGGGCTGCTGTCCGGGCTGACCGCCGGCCTCGGGCGGGAGAACACCTCCGCCGTCACCGGGCTGTCCGCGGACCGGATCAGTTTCGCGGCCCCCGCCGACGGCGAAAACCTCTCCTTCACCGACTCGACGGTTCCCGAAAGCACGTGGCGCTCCTGGGCGGAGGTCGCCGGCGTGGAGAGTGCGGAGCCGCTCGGGGTGGCGATGACCAGGGCGCGGTCCGGCGATACGGCCCGTTCGCTGGCGGCCTTCGGGGTGAACGAGGGCTCCTCGCTCGCTCCCCCGGGACGGCTGGACGAGGGGCACGCGGTCCTCTCCGTCCGCGCCGCCGAGGAGCTGGGCGGGCTGCGGGAGGGGGACACCTTCTCGCTGGGCGAGCGCGAGCTGCGCGTCGGCGCGGTGGAGGGGGACGCGATGTACAGCCACACCCCGGTGGTGTGGACCCCGCTGCCGGTGTGGCAGAGCCTGGGCGGTCCGCCCGCCGCGGGCGACGGCGCGTCGCGGGAGGCGCACGCCGGTGTGGTGGCGCTGCGCGGCGGGGACGACGCCGCCGTACGGGACGCAGACCGGCGGGTGGGCACCCGCACGGTGCCGCTGGAGGACTCCCTGGAGGCGATCGGCTCCTACCGGGCGGAGAACAGTTCGCTCCAGCTGATGCGCGGCTTCCTCTTCGCCATCTCCGCGCTGGTCATCGGCGCGTTCTTCACCGTCTGGACCATCCAGCGCAGCGCGGACGTGGCTGTGCTGAAGGCGCTCGGGGCGTCCACCGCGTACGTGCTGCGCGACGCGCTCGGACAGGCGGCGCTGCTGCTGGTGGGCGGCGTGGGCCTGGGCACCGGGCTGGCGGCGCTGGCCGGCGCGGCGGTGGAGGGCAGCGTTCCGTTCGTCCTCGACCCGGCGACCGTCCTGGTGCCCTCGACCGTGATGACCGTACTGGGGCTGCTGGGTGCGGCGTTGGCGATCCGCCGCGTCGTCTCCGTGGACCCGCTGATCGCTCTGGGGAGCGCCCGATGAGCCTGGAACTGAACGACGTCACGCTGACCTACCCGGACGGCGCGGGCCAGCTGACCGCGCTGGACTCGGTGGACCTGCGCGTCCCGGCGGGGCGGATCACCGCGGTCGTGGGACCGTCCGGATCGGGGAAGTCCAGTCTGCTGGCCGTCGCCGCGACCCTCGTCGCCCCGGACAGCGGACGGGTGCGGGTCGCGGGCGCGGACACCACCGGGTGGAGCCGCCGTGCGCTCGCCGAGCTGCGCCGCACACGCATCGGCATCGTCTTCCAACAGCCCAATCTGCTGCCGGCGTTGACCGTCGACGAGCAGTTGCGGGTGATGGCGCACCTGAACGGCGGCACCGGACGCGGGGTGCGGGAGCGCGCGTCGGAGCTGCTGGAGGCGGTGGGCCTCACCGCGCAGGCGGACCGCAGACCGCACCAGTTGTCCGGCGGTCAGCGTCAACGGGTCAACATCGCCCGGGCGTTGATGAACGCGCCGGACGTGCTGCTGGTCGACGAGCCGACCAGCGCGCTGGACCACGAACGCGGCGCGGCGGTCGTCGCACTGCTGACCCGGCTCACCCGCGAGCGCGGTACGGCGACGGTGCTCGTCACCCACGACCGGTCCCAACTCGCCGATGCGGACGAGGTGGTGGAGGTGCGCGACGGCCGTCTCTCGACGACCCGCGCGGCCGGACTCGAGGCCGACGTCGAGGCCGACGTCGAGGCCGGGACAGCGGCCGGGGCCGGGACATCGGCCGGGGCCGGTCCAGCGGCGCGGTAGCCGCCGCTCCGGCCGGGACGCGCGAAGCTCAGCCCCGCGGCCGGGCGTCCGCCCCGGAACGTCCCGGTGCACCGGTGATCGCGCCGTCGCCCGTCCCGGCGCCGTCGCCCGTCCCGGCGCCGTCGCCCGCGCCCGTCCCGGTGCCGTGCCAGGAGCGCCAGAGCGAGGCGTACTTGCCTTCGGCGGCCAACAGCGCCCGGTGAGCGCCCAGTTCGACGACCTCGCCCGCCTCCATCACCGCCACCCGGTCCGCGTCGTGCGCGGTCTGGAGGCGGTGCGCGATCGCGATGACGGTACGGCCGGT
Source organism: Streptomyces sp. XM4193 (assembly GCF_023072595.1). Classification (GTDB taxonomy): domain Bacteria; phylum Actinomycetota; class Actinomycetes; order Streptomycetales; family Streptomycetaceae; genus Streptomyces. The sequence goes on along the minus strand of NZ_JALLGK010000001.1, from coordinate 727,867 downwards.
CAGCACCGCCGCGAAGGAACGCTCGGTCTGACGGGCGGTGGTCGGGTCCAGCATGGCCGTCGCCTCGTCCAGGATGACGGTGTGCGGATCGGCCAACACCACGCGGGCCAGGGCGAGTTGCTGCGCCTGCGCCGCGTCGGGCAGCATCCCGCCGGGGCCGAGCGCGGTGTCCAGGCCGTCCGCGAGCTCCTCGGCCCAGCCCGCGTCCACCGCGCGCAGCGCCCTCAGCAGCGCCGTGTCGTCCGCGTCGGGAGCGGCGAGCGCGAGGTTGAAGCGCAGGGTCTCCCGGAAGACGTGGTACTCCTGGGTGACCAGGACGATGCGCCGCCGCCGTTCGGCCGGTTCCAGCTCCGTCACCGGTACGCCGCCGATCGTCACCGAGCCCGCCTCCGGTTCGGCGAGTCCGGCCAGCAGCCGCGCCAGGGTGGACTTGCCGGAGCCGGAGGGGCCGACGACGGCGAGCCGTTCGCCCGGCCGCACGGTCAGCTCCACCCCGCGCAGCACCTCGCGCCCCGGGTGGTAGGCGAACCGCAGTCCGCGGACCTCCAGCAGATCCGAGTCCGGCAGCCGCGACCGCCCGCTCTCCGCCGCGTTGGCGCCCGACTCCCCTCCCCCGTCCGGGAGTTGCTCGACGCCCTTGATGCGCGCCAGCGAGGCCGAGCCGCTCTGCATCGACTCCAGCTGCATCAGGATCGTGTCGAGCGGTTCGACCACGCGCACCGCGTACAGGCAGGCGGCGACGACCGCGCCGAGGCTCGTCCAGCCGTCCAGCACCAGTGCGCCGCCGACCAGCAGCATCGCCGCCATCGGCACGGCGTGCGCGAGGTCGGCGACCGGGAAGAAGACGGAGCGCAGATTGAGCGTGTGGGTGCGCGCCCGGTACGCCTCCCGCACACAGTCGTCGCTGTCCTGCCGGCGCCGGGCGCCCAGGTCCAGCGCCTCGGCCGTACGGGCGCCCTCCGCGGTGGCCGCCAGGCTCTCGGCGACCTCGGAGTTGGCCGCGCCCTCGGCGAGGTAGGCGGCCCGGGCGCGGCGCAGGTACCAGCGGGTGACCGCGACGACCAGCGGCAGGCCGAGTGCTCCGCAGAGCCCCAGCAGCGGGTGCAGGAAGAAGAGCAGTACGAACAGGACGGTCACCTCGGTCACGGCGAGGAAGACCTCGGGCAGCGCGTCCCGCAGCGTCTGGCCGACCTGGGCCACGTCGGTGGTGCTGCGGGTGGTCAGGTCGCCGGTGCCCGCGCGCTCGACCACGGGCGCCGGCAGCCGCAGAGTGCGGTCGACGAACTCCTCGCGCAGCCGGGCGACGGTGCGCTCGCCGAACCGGTAGCCGGAGCGGAACGCCCAGCGGGTGAGCAGGAGTTGGGCGAGCGCGCAGCCGAGCAGCGCCAGCGCCAGCCGGTCCACGGTGGTGGTGCCGCCGCCGGAGTCGACGGTGTCGATCAGCGTGCCGAGCAGCATGGGCAGCGCCAGCCCGGCTCCGGCCGCGAGCGCGTTGAACACGAGTACGGCGGCGACGGCGCGGCGGTCGCCGCGCACCAGCGCGCGCAGTGCGGCGCGCACTGCCGCGCGGTCGGCGACCGGCAGCCGGTCCAGCCGGTTTCTGGTCGGAGAACTCAACTGCCCGCCCCTTCCATCTCGTTGCCGTCGCTGCCGCCGCTGCCGTCGCTGCCGCCGAACGGGCCGCGCTCGCCCGGGAGTTGCCGCTCGCCGGAGGGTCGCGGTTCCTCGTCCGGCCCCCGTTCGCCGCCCGATCCCCGTTCCTCGTCCGGCCCCCGTTCGCCGAACTGCACCCGTCCGCCCGGCGGTTGACGTTCGCCGGGCTGCGCCGCACCGGCCCGGGTCCCGCCGCCGGGCTGGGCCTTCCGTCCGCCGGAAGTGTCCTCGTCGGCGGTGCCGCGCAGGACCAGCGCACGGTAGTCGGCGCGGCGCGCCAGCAGTTCGGCGTGGGTGCCGGTGTCCGCGAGCCGGCCGTCCCGGTCGAGCAGGCAGACCAGGTCGGTGCGGTCGAGCAGCAGCGGCGAGGTGGTGACGACCACGGTGGTCCGGCCCTCGCGTGCGGTGCGCAGCCCGGAGGCGACCAGCGCCTCGGTGTGCGCGTCGACCGCCGAGGTCGGCTCGACCAGGAGAAGCACCTCCGGGTCGGCCAGCAGAGCGCGGACGAGCCGCAGCCGCTGCCGCTGACCGCCGGAGAGGTTGCGTCCCTGCGGCTCGACCCGTGAGTCCAGCCCGTCGGGCATGGACTCCACCACGTCCTCGGCGGCAGCCGCGCGGAGCGCCGCCCGCACCGCGCGGTCGTCCGGTGCGCCGCGCTGCCGTCGGTCGAACCGCGGCCCGGGGCTGACGGTCTCGCGCAGCGAACCGGCGAAGAGCTGCGCCTCGTTCTGCGCGACCAGCACCTGTGCGCGGACGTCGGCCAGCGGCAGCGCGGTCAGCGGTACGCCTCCCCAGGTCACCGAGGTGTCGCCGTACCGGCCCAGCCGCTCCGTCGCCCGTTCGCCCACCGCGGGCCGGGCGGCGACGAGGCCGACGAAGCTGCCGTGGGGCACCGTGAGCCCGGACTGCGGATCGTGCAGCTCGGGCCGCAGGCTCCGCGGCGGCACCGCTTCGCTGCCCTCGTCCTGCGGCGGTCGGGCCCGCAGGATGCGTACGACACGGCCGGCCGAGACCAGCGCACGGACCAGCTGGTCCGTGCCCTCGACGAGGAAGAAGACCGGCACGATGAGCAGCGCCATGTACCCGTAGACCGCGATGAGTTCGCCGAGCGTGATCTCGCCCGCGACGGCCTGGCGCGCGGCGAACCAGGTGACCACCGCGAGGAAGACGCTCGGCAGCGCGATCATCAGCGCGGCGATCCAGCTGTTGACCGCCCCCACCCGGTACCCCTCGCCGAGCAGTCGGCGCGAGGCGGTGCGGTAGCGCTCGGCGAACAGCTCCCGCCCGCCGATGCCCGCCAGGACCCGCAGCCCGGCCGCGAGGTCCACCGCACGCCCGGTCAACGCGCCCTGCTGCTCCCGGTACTCGGCCTCGGCCCGTTGCAGCCGGCCCAGCAGCGAGCCGGTGGACAGCGCGATCACGGGCACGCCGAGCAGTACGAGCGCCGCGAGCGAGGGCGAGATGCGCAGCAGCAGCACCGTCACGACGCCGTAGGCGAACACCGCGCCGACGCCGGGCCCGGCGAGGGTGAGCGCGTGGCCCATGCGCTGCACGTCGGAACCGCTGACCGTGACCAGATCGCCGGTGCTGGACTGGCGCGCGAAGGAGGAGCCGAGCCGCAGCACACGGCGGGTGAGCAGCTCGACCGTGTGGAAGCCGGCGTACATCCGCGCGAACGTCATGGTGCGGTGCCGCGCGATGCCCAGCGCCGCGCTGACCGCCCCGCTCAGCAGCAGAGCCGCCGACCACCGCACGACGGCGCCGAAGTCGTCCTCGCGCAGCCCGTCGTCGACGCCTCGGGCGACGAGGTAGGGCGGCAGCATCAGCGTGGTCATCCAGGCGCTGCTGAGCACGGCCGCCCACAGCACCCGCGGCCACTGCCGACGCACCAGCCACCCCAGATAGCGGGCGGGTCGCAGCACCGCGGGCTCGGGGGTCCCGTCGGGCAGCGGTCGCCAGCGCTTGCCGATCCGGTCCGGTCGGGGCCAGGAGGCGGCAGGGCGGTCGTCAGCCATCAGCGGGTGGGGTTCCGTTCCGGGCGGCGGGGGTGCGCAGGCGTGTGCGCTGCGCGGACGCCTGCGGAGGAGGGGTTCGGCCCGAGGGTAGCGAGCGACCGACGCGGCACGACACCGATTATCCGCGCGCCGCACCTCCGCCGGGCCGCTTCCGCCCGCGTTGCCGGGCCGCTTCCGCCTGCGTTGCCGGTCGCTCGTGGATCCGTCGGCGTTGCGATGCATAACCCGGCGCGGGCTCGGGCAGGACCGGCAGTTCAAGGGATTTCGCGGCGCTCCGCCGCGGGCGGTCCCTCATACAGAACATGCCGGTCGGCCCGGTGCCCGGCACGATGGAGTGAGTGCCGGCAGCCGCGGCACGCGTCGCGGAGCAGCGGCGGGCCCGAAAGCCGCAGTGAGTTCCGCGGACCGCACGGCGGCTCCGGCCGTACCGCACCGGCGCCGGACGCACAGAACCGGTCACGGAGCCGGCCGCAGAACCGGCCCGGCAAGCCGGTCACACGGAGTCGGCCCGCACGGGGCCGGTCACACACAGAGAGCCGGACGCCGGCGCACCGGACCGGCGCCGCACGGGCGACGGCGGACGAGGCCACGGGCCCCCGCCGCCGCGAGTGACATCGCACCGCCCGCCCACCGCGAGGACGCGGAGGCGGGGGTGGGAAAGGAGCACACACATGCGCATCGCATTCCTGGTGGCGAACGAGGGTGTGGAACAGGTCGAGCTGACCGAGCCCTGGCAGGCCGTGCGCGACGCGGGCGGCGAAGCCGTCCTGGTCGCGCCGCAGGCGGGCGAGGTCCAGGCGTTCCACCATCTGACCGCCGCCGACACCTTTCCGGTCGACCTCACCGTCGACCGGGCCTCGGTGACCGAGTTCGACGGGCTGGTACTGCCCGGCGGGGTCGCGAACCCGGACGCACTGCGCCTGGACGGCGAGGCGGTCGCCTTCGTCAAGGCGTTCCGCGACCTCGGGAAACCGATCGCGGCGATCTGCCACGCGCCGTGGACGCTGATCGAGGCGGACGTCGTGCGCGCCCGCACCCTCACCTCCTGGCCCAGTCTCCAAACCGACATCCGCAACGCGGGCGGCACCTGGGTCGACGAGGAGGTCAAGGTCTGCACCGACGGCCCCAATCCGCTGGTGACCAGCCGCAAACCGGACGATCTGCCCGCGTTCAACGCGGCGGCGCTCCAGGAGTTCAGCGCCCAGGCGGGTGCGGCGGCGTAACGAGCAGACGCCCGCGGGGCGTACGCCGGCAGGCCGGGCAGCCGCCCGAGGCCGGTCGCCGCCGCCGCGGGCGCCGCCGTCCGAGGGCGGGACACCGACGTCGAGCAACGGTCTGGAGTGACCAGACGATGAACTACAGCACACGACCCCGAGCCGCCGGCACCGACACCGCGGACGCCCCCGCAGGAGCGCCCGCCGACGCCCCGGAACTCGATCTCCACGAACTGGCCCAGCAGTTGCGCGTCGATTCGGTGCGCGCCGCGGACGCGGCCGGCTCCGGCCATCCGACGTCCTCGATGTCCGCGGCCGAGCTGATGGCCGTGCTCATCGCCCGGCAGCTGCGGTACGACTTCAGCGAGCCGCGGCATCCGGGCAACGACCACCTCGTCCTCTCCAAGGGACACGCCTCGCCGCTGCTGTACGCCGCGTACAAGGCGGTGGGCGCCGTCACCGACGAGGAGCTGCTGACCTTCCGCAAACGGCACAGCAGGCTGGAGGGCCACCCGACGCCGCGGCTGCCGTGGGTGGACGTGGCCACCGGCTCGCTCGGCCAGGGGCTGCCGATCGCGGTGGGCATGGCGCTGGCCGAGGCGCGGCTGGCCGAACAGCCGTACCGCACCTGGGTGTTGTGCGGCGACAGCGAAATGGCCGAGGGCTCGGTGACCGAGGCACTGGAACAGGCCGGGTACGACCGCCTGGACCGGCTGACCCTGATCGTCGACGTCAACCGGCTCGGGCAGCGCGGCCCGACCCGCCACGGCTGGGACCTGGACGCCTACGCGCGCCGGATCGAGGCCCACGACTGGCACACGGTGCAGGTCGACGGCCACGACCCGGACGCCGTGGACGCCGCGTACCGCGAGGCCGTCGCCGTCACCGACCGGCCGACGGCGATCCTGGCCCGCACCGTCAAGGGCCAGGGCGTGGCCGCGGTCGCCGACCGGGAGGGCAAGCACGGCAAACCGCTGCCGGACGCGCAGTCCGCGGTCGCCGAACTCGGCGGACGACGGAACCTGCGCGTCCCGGTGCGCGCCCCCGACGCCCCGCCCGCCCCGACAGCCCCGCCCGTCCCGGCGGCTGCCACAGCCCCCGCCGACGCCGAACCGGACGGCTCCGCGCCGCGGTTGCCGGTCTACGAGCGCGGCGCACGGGTCGCCACCAGGGACGCGTTCGGCGAGGCGCTGGTCGCCGTCGGCGGGGCGCACCCCGAAGTGGTGGTGCTCGACGGGGAGGTCGGCGACTCGACCCGCACCCGTGCCTTCGCCGAGGCGCACCCCGAGCGGTTCTTCGAGTGCTACATCGCCGAACAGCAGCTGGTCGCCGCCGCGGTGGGGATGCAGACGCGCGGCTGGGTGCCGTACGCCTCCTCCTTCGGCGCGTTCCTGGAGCGCGGCTACGAGTTCGTGCGGATGGCCGCGGTCAGCCGGGCGCGGATCAACCTGGTCGGTTCGCACGCCGGTGTGGCGATCGGCGAGGACGGCCCGTCCCAGATGGCACTGGAGGATCTGGCCGCCTTCCGGGCCGTGCACGGCTCCACCGTGCTCCACCCGTGCGACGCGCACCAGACGGCCCGCCTCGTCGCCACCATGGCCGAGAGCGACTGGCTCGGCGGCGTGCGCTATCTGCGCACCCTCCGCGGCGCGACACCGGTGATCTACGACCCGCAGGAGCGTTTCCCGATCGGCGGCAGCAAGGTGCTGCGCTCCAGCGACATCGACGAGGTGACACTGGTCGCCGCCGGGGTCACCGTGCCGGAGGCGCTGCTGGCCGCCGAGGCGCTCGCCGCGGACGGCATCGCCGCCCGGGTCGTCGACCTGTACTCGGTCAAACCGGTCGACACGGCCACGCTCCACGAGGCCGCCGCACGCACCGGACGGCTGCTGACCGTCGAGGACCACCACCCCGAAGGCGGCCTGGGAGACGCGGTGTTGGACGCCTTCACCGACGGCCGCCACGCCCCGCCCCGGCTCCGCCGGCTCGCCGTCCGCGAGCTGCCGGGCTCGGCGACACCCGACGAGCAGTTGCACGACGCGGGCATCGACGCGGAGGCGATCGCCCGCGCCGCAAGGGAGTTGATCGCCTCCGACTGACGCCACGGACCACCGCCGCGTCGCGCCCTCGGCCGACCTTCTAAGCACTTCTCACGACCGAGACAAACGGAGGAGACCATGGAACTCGCCTTCCTCAACCCCGTACTTCACCGTCCCGGCCCCTGGGCGTCCGCGTACGTCGCCGGCGCCGGAGCCGGACCCGACTCCGCCGACCAGCAGGAGCTGGCCGCCCGCGAGGTCAGGCACCAGCTGTCCCGCCAAGGCGCCGACGAGCGCACTCAGGAGGCCGTCTACGAGGAGCTGCGCACTCCGGTCCCGGAGGAGGAGGGCCGCGCCGTGTTCGCCGCGGACGGCGAAGTGCGCCTCGCCACCCCGCTGCGGGCCGCGCCGCCGCTTCCCGAGGCCCGGTGGAGCCCGCTGCCGCACCTCTCACCGCTGGTGGAGCACCTCGGCGAGGAGCGGCGCTGTCTGGTCGCCTACGTCGACCGGGAGGGCGCGGACTTCGAACTGCGCAGCGCCGAGGGCGCCGAGGAGCTGGGCCAGGCGCAGGGCCAGGACTGGCCGCTGAGCCGCACCTCCAGCGGCGACCCGTCCGAGAGCCACTTCCAGGAGGCGGTGGAGAACACCTGGGAGCAGAACGCCGCCACCGTCGCCGACCGGCTCACCAGGGTCGCGGCCCGCACGCACCCGGACGCGGTGCTGCTCGTCGGGGAGAGCCGCCAGCGCGCCGCCGTACTGGACAAACTCCCGGTCGCCCTGCGGCCGTTGACCACCCAGACCGACCGCGGCGGACGTGCCGCCGGGTCCGGCACCGACCTGCTGGAGGAGGAGATCGCCGAACTGCTCGCCGAGCAGGAGCACCGCCACGGGGCACGGGTGCTGGAACGTTTCCGGGTCGGCCGCGCCCGGGACGCCAACACGGCCGAGGCCGCCGTCGAGGACGTCGCCTCGCTGCTGGAGGCGGCCCGCGAACACCGCATCGAGACGCTGCTGCTGCGGCCGGGCGGCCCGGACACCAACACCGAGGTGTGGGTCGGCGAGGAGCCCGACCAGATCGCCCTTCGGCGCTCGGAGACCAAGTACCTCGGCGACCCCGAGCCCAGCCCGGCGCGGGCCGACGACGCGCTGCTGCGCGCCGTCGCCGCCACCGGCGGAACGGCGGTCGTGGTGGACGAGCCGCGGCCCGACTCCGAGGTCTCGCCCGAGGGCGAACCGGTCGCCCAGGCCGTGGACGAGGAGATGCCGGTCGGCGGTATCGGCGCCGTACTGCGCTGGTCCCAACCGGAGCCGGCCGCCGGCTGAGGCACACCTGCCCCTCCGGGCACCTCCCCCTCCGGGCACCTCCCCGAGGGCGGCGCCGGGACCGACCCTCCGTCGGCCCCGGCGCCGTCGCGTGCCGTCCGCGTGCCGTCCGCCGCCGCCCTCTGCCGTCCTGCGCCGTCCTGTGCCGGGCCGGTGGGGCTCCCCGGTCCGGGCGGGTCGCAGCCGGGAGTCGCCAACCGGGCGCGGATTGTTACGAGTTGGCGGTACCCAGCCGCTGCCGCGCGTTGCACTCTGGTCACGCGGGGCGAACACCCCCGCACGCACACCCCGGACATTCCCCGTGGAGAGGCGGCCCGCGTGCTCTATGTCTGCTCACTGATCAGCGAAAGATCGCAGGTCATACCGAACGGCGGCGGCTACCACCTGCTGCGCTTCCCCTACGGCGAGTACGAGTCGTACGACGTGTGGAACATGCACCCCGCGCAACAGCCCGACGGCAAGGTCTCCTCACACCCCGACCAGCGGTCCGGGCTGATCTGGCCCAAGGTGGGCGGCTGGGCCACCCTGACGGCGAACATCCACTGGGAGGCGGGCAACTACTCGGAGCTGCGCGACCAGTTCGTGCGCGATCCGCTCGGCATCAACGGCAAGTCCGACTCCACCGCCACCGACCACCGCCGCCCCTCGCCCGGCATGCAGTGCTTCACCAAATCGCACCAGATCTTCGTCCACCCGCACACCCCGCTGGGGCTCAGGGTCGGCCACACGGCGAGCAGTTCGAGGCGGGTGGTGCACGCCCAGTTCAAGGTCGCCATCCACGACGACGTCGCCGCTCCCTGACCCTCGCCGGGACCGTACGCGCCGCCCCGCCCCGGCAGACCCTAGGCTGGTCCGTCGTGCGCACGGCGGACCGGCCGGTGCGGGAGCACGGCGGGCAGCGCGGCGACGGAGGGGGCGGGAGCAGGTGGGTTCGAGCGACCCGGTGGCCGGGATACGGGTCCCCGTCGGCGAGGGCGCGGAGCGCTGGACCAGCAGAAGCGGCTTGCGCCGGGTCCTCCTCGTCGTCCACAACGTCACCTCGGCCGGACGGCTGCTGGACGTGCTGCCGCTGTTCCACGACGACTTCCGGGTCCAGCTGCTCGTGACCTCGACGGGCTCCTCACCGTTCCAGGCGGGCGTCACCGAGCTGCTGGCGGATCTCGGCCTGCCGGTGCTGCCCTGGGAGCAGGCCCTGCGCACCGAGGTGGACCTGGCGATATCCGCCAGCTTCGGCGGTCAACTCCCCCTGATCAAGGGCAAATTGGCTGTTCTGTCGCACGGCGTTGGATACACTAAGAAACTGCCGACTGCCGACTGCCGACTGCCGACTGCCGACAGCCGACCGTCCGGCGAGTCCGGCGAGTCCGGCGAGTCCGGCGAGGAGCCGACGTTCGGGCTCTCGCCGGAGTGGCTGCTCGCCGACGGACGGCCCTACGTCGACGCCCTTGTCCTCTCCCACCCCGAGCAGCGGGAGCGGCTGCGGCGCGACTGCCCGCAGGCGCTGCCGTCCGCCGTCCTCGCGGGCGACCCCTGCTTCGACCGGATGCTCGCCGCCGCTCCCCACCGTGACCGCTTCCGCCGGGCCCTCGGAGTGCGGAGCGGTCAGCGGCTGGTCGTCCTCAACTCCACCTGGAACCCTGAGGGCCTCTTCGGCGACGGCGGCGGACAGGACGTACTGCCCGGCCTGCTGCCCCGAATGGCCGCCGAACTCCCCGCCGACGACTACCGGTTGGCGGCCGTACTGCATCCGAACATCTGGTACGGCCACGGGCCGGGGCAGATACGCGCCTGGCTGGACCGCGCGCGACGCGGCGGGCTCGCTCTGATCGACCCGGTGCGCCACTGGCGGCAGGCGCTGCTCGCGGCCGATCTGGTGGTGTCGGACTTCGGTGCGGTGTCGTACTACGCGGCCGCGCTCGGCACGCCCGTACTGGTTGCGGCGACGTCGCAGGACCGGCTGGCCGACGGGACGCCGCTCGCCGACTTCCACCGCACGGCGCCCGCGCTCCGTCCGGCGGACCCGCTGCGCGAGCAGCTGGAGCGGGCTGTCCGCGAGCACCGCCCCCGCCCGGAGGCGGCGGAGTTCACCAGCAGCGAGCCGCTGAGGTCGGCGTCCCTGCTGCGCAGCAGCTTCTACGCGCTGATGGGGCTCGACGAACCCGCCGCGCCCGCGCTGCTGGAGCCGCTGCCGCTGCCGCCGTACCAGCCGCCGCGGCGCACGGCCGTCTCGGAGGTGAGTGCCCGGGTGCGCGTACGCGCCGGGGAGATCCGGCTGGAACGCACCTCCGGCACCTCCCGCGGTCCCGGCCCGGACGGAGCCACGGTCCATCTCGCCGTGCACGAGGAGACACGCGACCCCGGCGAACTGGAGGCGGCACAGGTGATCCTCCGCGAGGCGGAGGCCGACGACCCGCGACTGGGCGGCGCCGCGCGGTGGACCTCGGAGGTGCTGCGCCGCCATCCGCACTGCGAGCTCGCGGTCTGCGTCACCGGTCCGCACCACTGCACCGTGCGCACTCGCGGGGGCCGTCTCCTCGTGCTGGCGCCGCTGCCCGGCGCGGACGCCGAACCCGCCGCGTACGCGTCCGCGCTGTACGCCTGGCTGGCCGCGGGCGGCGCCCTTCCGGCGGCGGGCAGGACCCTGCGGCTGCGGACGGCGGACGGCCCGCAGCCCTTCTCGGTACGTCCGGCGCCGGAGGCCGCGCCCGCGAACGCCCCTGTGTAGCAGGCCGGTTCGGCCCGCGCGCCGCTCGCGTGCGCCGCCTCACCACACGGCACCCAGAACTGGCGAGCCAGAACCCGCGGGTCCGGCCGGCGGGCTCAGTCGGCGGAGGGCCGCGCCGGCTCCGGCGGCTCGCAGTTGCGCCGCAGGACGGCCAGGTACTCCAGATGCGGTGCCGCGTGCTCCTCGGCGAGCAGCCCGCGCGCCTCGTCGACGGCGGTGCGTGCGCGGTCGCGGTCGCCGGTGGCGAGCAGTGTCGCGGCGAGGTCGGTCAGCACCCGCGCACGGTTGTACGCCTCCGCGCCCTGTCCGTTCGGCGCGAAGAAGGCCAGCGCCCGCTCCAGTCGCGCACGCGCCTCGACCGGTCGGCCCATGCCGTGCAGCGCCCGGCCGCGGTGCCGGTCGAGCAGCGCGAGCGCTCTGGGCACATCGGCCCGGCTCGGGTCCCCGGCCGGGATGCGCGCGTACAACTCGGCGGCCCGCTCCAGGTGTTCGCCCGCCTCGCCGAAGCGCCAGGCGTAGAGCCGCAGGAGCCCGCGCAGCTCCCAGCAGGAGGCCTCGCCGAGCAGATGTCCGGCCGCGCGTTCGTCCGCGGCGGCCCGGCCCACCGACTCGTCCGCCTCCTGCCACTGCTTCAACTCGCCGTGTGCGTGCGCGACCTGGAAGTGCAGACCGGCGCTGGTGCGGGTGCCGGGGCGGACCTCGTCGGCGCGGCGGGCGGCGAACACCAGGGCGGGCAGCACCTCGTCCCAGCGGCCGGCCTTGAGCTGCAACGGCCACAGCGTGCGTGCCAGCGCCAGTGAGAGCTCCGGCCGCCCGTACTCGTCGGCGAGGACGATCGCACGCACGATGCCGTCCAAGTCGGCCAGCAGCGCCGCCATTCCGGCGGCCGTGTCCGCGTACGGGTTCTCGCCGGTCGTCGGATGCTCCACCCGCCAGCTCGCCGGCAGCGCCGCGTCGGCGGCCCAACGCGCCCGTACGAGCAGTCGGTCGAGCATCCGCAGCACCGCGGTCGAGCAGGCGGCGGCGCCGTCCTCGACGGCCGCGACGCGCGCCAGCACGGCACGGGCCTCGGAGTTCATCCGGTAGCGGTCCTCGGGCAGCCGCACCAGCAGCTGCGCCGTCTCCGCCCCGGCGAGCGCGGCGGCGGCCTCCTCGGTGGAGACGCCCGCCGCACCGGCGGCGAGCCCGGCGTCGATCGAGGGCCAGTCGGCGAGCGCCACCAAGCGGCACAACCGGACGGTCTCCGGCGGAAGTTGGGCGCAGGCGCGCAGCGCGGCGAGCTGGACCGGGTTCTCCGGGGCGGCCGAAGCACTCGGCCCGGACGGCGGATCGGCCGTCGGCGCGGCGCCCGTCAGCAACCGGGCCTTCTCCGCGGTCAGCGCATGGGCGTTCCCCGCGCACCGCGCCAGCAGCGCGGGCACCTCGGCCCGGTGCCGGGCGAGGACGCCCCGTGCGTCCTTGCGCAGGAAGCGCCTGGCGTCGCGGTCGCGCAGCGGCGGCACACCGATGCGTCGGCACGGCAGCGCGAAGGGCGGTCCGGAGCGCACGACCACCAGGAAGGGCTCCGGGGCCGCCGGCACCAGCGAGCGCACCTGTGCGGCCGAGGAGACGTGGTCGACCACCACCAACACCCGTTTGCCGGCGATCAGTTGCTGGTAGCGGTCCGCCCGCCCCTGCTCGGTGGCGGGCAGCTCGCCGGCCGGTACGCCCATGGCCTCCAGGACCCGCCGCAGCACGACCGAGGGCAGCGGACCGTGTTCGCCGCCCGCGCCGCGCAGATCGACGTAGACCTGACCGTCGGGAAACCGCCGACGGCCGTGCAGCGCGCCCCAGTGCAGCACGGCCGCGCTGGTGCCCACACCGGGCGGGCCGTCGAGCTGGGCGACCCGGGGCCGGCCGCGGGCGGGCCGGCTCGCCTCGCGGCTCAGCCGGGCGAGCACCGCACGGCGGTCGGTGAACCAGGGAGTGGAGGGCGGCAGCGGCCGGAGCGGGCGCAGCACCGCGTCGTCGGCGGGCAGACTCCGCAGAAAGGCGGCCCACCGCGCGCTGTCCCCGGGGTCCTCGCCGATCCGGGCGTGGAGCAGACGCGCCAGCTCCCGGCGTGCGTCGTCGTCAGCCGGAAGCGGTACCTCGCGACCGAGCGTACGGCGTATCCGCGCTCCGACCTCGTCGGCCAGCCATGCGCTGACACCGCCGCTCACACCGTTGCCCACCGTGGCGAGCACGGCGCTGACCGCTCCCACCGTGACGACCTCGATCAAGGCGAGCCCCTCCCCTGGTCCGACCTCCCCGGACCCTATCCGCCGACTCCCGGGGAGAAACCGTGGTCCGTACATCCGGGAGTCGCACCGCGACCCAATCCACGAACACTCTTGTCTGTACAACTGCCGCGCGGTACCGTCCAGTTGGCTGCGAAATCACTCCCATTGCAGGTCAGAAGCCCGGTGACATAAGTCAACGCTCCTGTTTTTCCGGGCTTGTTGACTTCCTGTCTCTGCTCGCCTGCGCCAGGCTTCAAGCCGCGACGACGAGCGAACGAGCCGACAACCCCCCACCGAGGAGCTCAAGTTGAGCGTTCACCGCCCCAGCCGCAGAGGTCTGCTGAAGGCCGCCGGAGGACTCACCGCAGGACTGGCCGTCACCGCCGGCGGACTGATCACCGCCGGTTCGGCGAGCGCCGGCGAGGAGCGGAAGGGCTCCTCGGCGAAGCAGCGGTCCACGGTCGCCGACGCGGCCGGACTGAAGGTCATCGAGGCCAACGAAGACGACTCGCACATGTGGTTCTACCGCTTCGAGACCGACGCGATCGGCTGGAACCCCTACGTCAACGTCCTGGTCCCGGACGGCTACCGCGACAACGGCCGCAGGTACCCGGTGCTCTACCTCTTCCACGGCGGCGGCGTGGGCCAGGACTTCATCTCCTGGGACCGGGCGGGCATCCGCGAGCTCGCGGCCCGCAAGGAGATCATCATCGTCATGCCGGACGGCGGCCCGGCCGGCTGGTACTGCAACCCGGTCCACAGCAACGCGGGGCCGCGCAACTGGGAGACCTTCCACATGGCGCAGCTGCTGCCGTGGATCGACGCCAACTTCCGCACCCACGCGGAGTTCGACGGCCGCGCCGTCTCCGGGTTCTCGATGGGCGGCTTCGGCGCGCTCAAGTACGCCGCGAAGTACTACGGCCACTTCGCCTCGGTCAGCGCCCACTCCGGCCCGGCGAACCTGCGCGGCTCCGGCGACCTCGTCACCCACTGGGCGAACGCCAGCTCCGCCGCCGTGGAGCTGGCCGGCGGCACCGTCTACGGCGTGCCGTGGGACCAGGCCAGGGTGAGCGCCGACAACCCGATGGAGAACGTCGAGCGCTACCGCGGCAAGCGCGTCTTCATGATCGCGGGCGACAGCCCGGCGCCGTTCGACCCCTTCGACCAGATCACCGAACGCGCCGTGCTGACCACGCAGAACGACTTCAAGGGCGCGCTCGACGGCGCGGGCATCGCGCACGAGTCGCACGCGGTGGGCGGCGGCCACGTCATCCGGGGCGACTTCTTCGCCCGCGACCTCGACGGGATCATCGGGCGGCTGCGCAAGGCGGGCTGACGGAGAACCGGCGCCGGAAGGCCGCGGGACGGGCTCGCGGGCCCGTCCCGCGGCCGGTTCCGCACCGGCTGCGGCGGGCGTCCAACGGGCGCCCGCCGCGGCCCTGTTCGGCCTCCGGCCATGACCTACGCTGTCGGATGTCGTCGACACCGGGAGCACAGGACCATGCAGGGAAGCAGAGTCGCCGTCATCGGCGGCAGCATCGCGGGCTGCGCCGCGACGCTCGCAGCCGTACGGGCCGGCGCGGCGAGCGTCACCGTCTACGAGCGTGCCGGCGGTGAGCTGCGGGACCGCGGCGTCGGGATCTCCCTGCACGACGACCGCTACAGCGAGCTGCACGAGGCCGGGTACGTGACGCCCGAGATGCCGTACAAGCAGCTGGACCGCCGGGTGTGGACGGTGCGCGACGGCGACACCGGGCTCGGCCGCGGTCTGGCGACGCAGCCGTTCCCCTTCCGGGCGTACAACTGGGGTTCGCTCTGGCAGGAGTTGAGGCGCCGCGTGCCCGAGGGCGTCGACTACCGCAGCCGCGCCGCGGTCGCCGCGGTGAGCCAGGACGCGGACGGGGTGACCGTGCGTCTGGCCGGCGGCGGCGAGGAGCGGCACGACGCCGTGGTCGGCGCGGACGGCTACCGCTCGGTGGTGCGCGAGGCGATGTTCCCGCACCTCAGCCCGCTGTACGCCGGCTACGTCGGCTGGCGCGGCGCGGGCACCGACGCCGGCGGTGCCTGGCCGGACGACGGCGAGGCCCGCACCGTGGTCTTCCCCGGCGGCCACTGCGTCATCTACCGCATCCTCACCGCGGACGGCAGCTCGCGCGTCAACTGGGTCCTGTACACCGCGCCGCCCGAGGAGCTGGCCAAGGAGCTGAACCTCGACGAGCCGACCTCCCTGCCCCCCGGTCGCCTCAGCTCGCAACTCACCACCTATCTGCGGCAGTTGGTCGCCGAGCACTTCCCGCCGTACTGGGCCGAGAGCATTCTCGGCACTCCGCCCGACTCGACGATCCTCCAGCCCATCTACGATCTGGAGGTCCCCGGCTACGCGCAGGGCCGCCTCTGCCTGGCCGGCGACGCCGCCACCGTGGCCCGCCCGCACATCGGCGGCGGCAGCGTCAAGGCGCTCCAGGACGCGGCGGCGCTGGAGTCGTCCTGGCGCGAGGCGACCGACTGGGACGCCGCGATGGCCGCCTACGACCGCGGTCGCACCGAGATCGGCACGGCGATGGTCGCGCAGGCCCGCAGGCTCGGTCGCGCGCAGGTCGAGGAGACACCGGACTGGGCCGGGCTGGACGAGGAGCAGTTCCAGGGCTGGTGGCAGGAGCAGAACCGCACCCCGGACGGCCGGAGCGGCTTCGGCGGCCACGCGATGCGCCGCGGCTGACCCGGCGAGGGGCCCGGCCACCGGGCCCCGCACGCCTTGATCCGCCCGCCCGGCCCACGCACGCCCGGCCCACGCACGTCCGACTCCCGGCCGCCCGGCTCCCGCACGCCTGACTCCCGTCCGGGCCACGCACGTCCGGCTCGCGCTCCGACGCGCCTTGCTCCAACGAGCCCTGCGGCGCCGGGCGTTCAGCGGTGCGGATCGGACATACGGAGGTGTGCGTACGCCCGCGCCGGCCGTACGCCTCCCGCTCCGTGCGGCATGCGCACGCCCCGCACCGCGCCGCCTCACGCACGCGCCGCACCGCCTCTCGCACGCCCCGCACCGCCTCGCGCCCGCGGGCCGGGGGGGGCCGGGCGCGGGCCGGGCGCGGGCCCGGTCAGCCCAGGGCGAGGGCTTCGTGGAGCACCGAGGGGTCGGCGCGCACCTCGGAGCCCTCCAGCCGGGCGGTGAGGCGGCCCGAGGTGAGAACGGTGACGGTGTCGGCCCGCAGCGCGGCGACCGTCGGGCTCGGCGATACCAGCAGGATCGCCATGCCCTCGTCGGCCAGGGCGCCGATCAGGGAGTTGATCTGGTCGACCACCACCGGGGCGAGGCCCTCGGTGGGCTCGTCCAGCAGCAGCACCCGGGGCGAGCCGAGCAGCGCCCGGGCGAGGGCGAGCATCTGCTGTTCGCCGCCGGAGAGGTCGGCGCCGCGGTTTCCGCGCCGCTCGGCCAGGCGGGGCAGCAGTTCCAGGACCCTGTCCCGGTCCCACAGCGCCCGTCCGTCGCGGTCGCCGCGGGGTGGCGGCCGGTGGGAGAGCCGAAGGTGCTCGGCGACGGTCAGGCCGCCGAAGACCCGCCTGCCCTGCGGCACGAGCCCGACGCCCGCCCGGGCGATGCGGTGTGCCGGCCGGCCGGTCAACTCCACGCCGTCCAGGGTGACTTGACCGGTGCGCGGGGTGATCAGACCGGCGACGGTGTGGACCGCCGTGGTCTTGCCCGCCCCGTTGTGGCCGACCAGGGCGTGCACGGTCCCCTCCGGAACCGCGAGGTCCAGACCGTGCAGCACCGTACTGCCGTGGTATCCGGCGGTGAGTCCGTTGATCCGGAGCATGCGGCGGTTCACCTGCGCCCTTCGTCGGCGACGCGCTCGCCGCCGGTCTTCGTTTCCGGGCGGCCCGGGTCGACGTCGTCGGCGGTGGTGCCGAGGTAGGCGGTGCGTACGTCGGGGTGGCTCAGCACCTCGCGGGTCGGGCCGGAGCGCAGCATCGTCCCCTCGACCAGCACACTGACGGTGTCCACGAGTTGGGCGACCACGTCGATGTGGTGCTCGATCAGCACGAACGCCACGTCCTCGGGCAGCCGCCCGAGGACCTCCAGCAGCCGCTCGATGTCGCGGTCGGTCAGCCCGGCCGCGGGCTCGTCGAGCAGCAGCAGCCGGGGCCTGCCCGCGAGCGCCGCCGCCAGGTCGAGCATCCGCCGCTGACCGTGCGAGAGCGCGCCCGCGGGGCGGTGCGCCACGTCGGCGAGGCCGACCGCGTCCAGCTGCTCCAGCGCGGTGGCCCGCAGCCGTCGCAGCCGCTCCGCCCGCCGCCAGGCCGCGCGGCGTTCCGGATGGTGCCGCCAGCAGGCCAGCACCACGTTCTCCAGCGCCGACAACTCGCCGACGCCGATGGGGTGTTGGAAGCTGCGCCCGATGCCCAGACGGCTGCGTCTGGCGGGCGCGGTACGGGTCAGATCCTCGCCGTCCCAGCTGATGCGGCCCGCGGTCGGCCGGTCGGTGCCGGCCACGAGGTTGAGCAGCGTGGTCTTGCCCGCGCCGTTCGGCCCGATGAGCGCGTGGCGCGCGCCCGCGGGCAGCTCCAGGCTGACGCCGTTGACCGCCGTCAGGCTGCCGTACGAGCGGGTGAGCCGGTCCAGGGAGAGCAGCGGCCGTGTCGACGGGCTCATCTCACCGCCTCCGCCTTCGAGTTGAGGCCGTCGGCGCTTCCGCCGCCGGTGCGGTCGTCCCCGCCGGTACCGCCGTTCCCGCCGCCGGAGCCGCCGCCCTCGGCACCGCTCGCGCCGCCCGGACCGCCGTCCGCGGTCTCGCGGGACGGACCGCGCAGCCCGGCGAGGCCGCGCGGCAGCAGGTACACGGTCAGCACGAACAGCACGCCGAGCAGCATCGGTCCGTAGCCGGGCCAGGAGGCGGCCACCCAGTCGCGGGTGAGCACGATCAGCGCGGCGCCGAAGAGCGCGCCCAGCACCGACACGGTGCCGCCGATCACCGCTGCCAGCAGGGCGAACGCGGCGATCTCGAAGCCGACGTCGGCCGGCGAGATGTACTGGCGCACATGCGCCATCAGCGAGCCGCCGACGCCCGCGAGGGCGCCCGCGCCGACGTACGCCAGCAGCAGGTACCGGTCGACGGGGTGGCCGGAGGCGCGCATCCGCTCCTCCGCGCCGTGCACGCCGATGAGCAGCCTGCCCGCGGGCGAGCGCAGCAGCAGCATGGTCGCGGCGACGGCGATGACGGCGACCACCAGCGCGTAGTGGTAGACCTCCATCTCCTCGATCAACTCCGCGCCGCCCGGGAGCAGTTGGGGGCCGGGGAAACCGACGAGGCCGTCGGTGCCGCCGGTGATCGACTTGAGCTGGTCGATGGCGACCACTGTCAGCTCACCGACGGCGAGCGTGATCATCAGCACCGTGGTGCCCCGGGCGCGGATCACCGCGGGCCCGGTCACCAGGCAGAACAGGCCCGCCGCGAAGGCCGCCACCACGATCTGCACCGGGCCGACGGTCCAGCCCGCGTCGGCGATCACCGCGGTGGTGTAGGCGCCCACCGCGAACGGTGCGGTCTGGCCGAGAGTGGGCAGACCGGCGTACCCGGTCACCACGGTCACGCTGACCGCCAGCAGTCCGAGCGCCAGCGCGTAGCCGACGAGGGACAGGGCGTACGCGTCGACGATCCAGGGCAGCGCGGCCAGCACCACGACCAGTGCGGCCAGTGGCAGCCCCTGCCGCAGCCCGCCGGGAACCGCCGCCGTGCTCGAACCGATCCGACGTCCGAGCTGCGCCAACGGTGCGGCGAACAGCCGCAGTTGCTCGCGCAGCCAGCCGATCGGGTCGGCGGCGCCGGTCTGGGCGCCCACCTGGGAACCGGCCGTCCCGGCGGCGGTGGCCCGCCGCGAGCGGACCACCAGCACCACGGCCATCGCTCCGAAGAGCAGATACGGCGCCCACCCGGGTACGAGCGAGACACCGAGCGTCTGCACCTGCCCGACGACGATCGCGGCGCCGGCGATCGCCCAGAGGTTGCGCAGTCCGCCGAGGACCACGACCACCAGCGACAGCATCAGCACCGTCTCGGCCGTACCGGGTCCGGGGCCGATGATCGGCGCCCCCAGCACCCCGGCGGCTCCGGCCAGCGCGCCCGCCGCGGCGAGCACTCCGGTGTGCACCAGCCGGGGGTTGACCCCGGTCGCGGCGAGCATCTCGGAGTCGTCGGCCGACGCGCGGATCGCCGCACCGGCACGGGTGCGGGTGAGCACCCAGGTGCCGACGGCGGCCAGCGCGACGGCCATCACGATGAAGCACAGCCGGTAGGCCGGGTAGCGGTGGCCGAGCAGCACGACCGAGGAGTCCAGCGCCTCGGGCACCCGGACCGGCACCTGGTCGGCGCCGAAGATCTCGATCAGCAGCGTGCCGCCGATCAGGGACAGTCCGAACGTCAGCAGCGCCTGCGCCAGATGGCCGCGGTGCGCCAGTGGCGCCGTGGCCACCGACAGCAGTACGCCTGCCGCGCAGGCCACCGCCGTACCGACCAGCAGGCCGAGCAGCAGCCCGCCCCACGTGCCGTCGCTCAGCTCGGCGCCGGTGTAGGCGCCGGCCGCGTACAGGGTGCCGTGAGCGAGGTTCAGCACCCCCGCCGTACCGAAGGCGAGGCTGAGCCCCGCGGCTACGACGAAGAGCAGCAGCCCGTAGGCCACTCCGTCGAGCGCGGGGACGAACTGCCCGTCGAGCAGGCCCACTTCACTCCCCGAGAGTGGCGAGTTCCTGCATGACCACGTTGGCGAGCGCGTCGCCGTCCTCGCGGACCTGACGCAGGTACCACTTCTGCACGGGGGCGTGCAGCTTCTCGCCGAACTCCCAGGGACCGCGCGGGCTGTCGATCTTGCCCAGGGCCGCGATGGCCTTGTTGATGGCCTCCGGGTTCACCTCGCCGTCCTTGGCGGCGTCGGCGATCGCCCGGTCCAGCACGAGGGCGGCGTCGTAGGAGGCCAGCGCGTACGTGGTGGGCTGGGTGTCGTGCTCGGCGGTCCAGGCGGCGGCGAACTTCCGGTTGGCCGCGTTGTCCAGGTCGGCCGCGTAGTTGAGCACCGAGTAGATGTCCTTGGCGGCCTTGCCCTGCGCCGGGAGCGTGCTGCCCTCGGTGAGGAACCCGGCCGCGTACAGCGGGATGTCGGCGATGTCGGACTGGGCGTACTGCTTCACGAAGTCGATCGCCGCCTTGCCGGCGTAGAAGCAGTACACCGCCTTGGCGTCGGTCGCCGCGATCTTGGCGAAGTACGGCGTGAAGTTGGTGGTCGCCGGGAACGGCGTCCAGAGCGTCTTGCCGTCCGGGTTGGCGAGCACCCCGTCGACCTCGGCGAACGTGTCGGTGAAGCCGCGGAGTTCGTCGTGGCCACCCTGGTAGTCCGGGCCGATCGCGAAGACCGGTCCGTCCACCTCCTTCTTGATGTACTCCGCGATGGCGATGCCGGGCTCGTCGGAGAGGTAGCTGGTGTGCCAGACCCGCTCCACGTCCTTGACCTCAGGACGCGCGTTGGAGCCGACCAGCGGGATCTTGTGCTTGTTGATCAGCGGCAGCACGGCGTTGACGGAGCCGCCGCCCACGATGCCGGTGAGGACGTCGACCTTGTCCTTCTTGATCAGCTTGTTCGCGGCCGGCAGCGCGGTGGGTGGGCCGTCGCCCTCGTCCGCGATGATCAGCTCGATCTCGTGCCCGCCCAACTTGCCGTCGTTGAGGTCGAGGTAGAGCTGGAAGCCGTCCCGCATGTCCGTGCCCACCTCCTTGTAGGTGCCGGAGAGCGAGACGAGAAGGCCGATCTTCAGCTTCTTGCCGTCCCCGTCGGAGGCAGCGCTCCCGCCGCACGCGCTGAGCGCGGGCACCGCGAGGGCCGCGATACCGGTGGCGGCGGCGGCTCTGATGGCCTGGCGTCGGGAGAGGGGCAGCTGTGCGGACATGGGGACATCCCGGGGGTGTTGGGCGGTTTTTCGCCTTGGCGTGCCTGTGCGGTTGGAGCGGAGGGGGGTGGTGGTGCGGTTGTGACGCGCGCGGTGCTGATGCGGGGGTGGTGCGCGCTGGGGGGGTGGGTCAGTGCTGCGCGGCGCGCAGATCGCGGTTGTCGGGGGTCAGCGCGTCGCCCACCTGGTTGATGAGCTCGGACATCATGTAGCTGACCTCTCCGATGTCGGCATCTCTGGTGGTCATGACCAGCAGAGACGCCCCGCTGGAGACAGCCATGGAGAACATGTAGCCACCGTCCATGGCCGTGAGACTGTGCTCCACCGGATCGGTGTTCGTCAACTGTGCTGCTCCGGAGAGCAGGTTGACGACACCCGAAGCGATGGCGGCGAGCCGGTCCGCGTCATCGCGCTCCACCCCGGTGTAGGCCAGCGCCAGACCGTCCACCGAGATCGCGACGACCGTCGTGACCTCGGGGATACGGCTGGCGAAGCCGCTCAGCAGCCAACTCAGGTCGGAGGAGGTGGTGTTCACGAGGAGCTCCGTTGGGTGTGTGGGTCGTCGTTGCCCGGTGTGCCGGGCTGTGCCTTGGCGGGGTTCGCGGAATCGCCCGCGCTGCTGCGGCGGTTGGCGCTTCGGCTGATGCCCTTGGTGTAGGCGGCGAAGACGTCCGAGACCTGCCGCGAGTCGCGCTTCTTGGGCGCCTTCCCGGCACCGGACGCGGTCCCCGACCGGCCCGACGGCCCGTTGGCCGCGCCGTTGCTCAGTGGCTGGTGGGTCTGGTGCGTGGTCGCGCCCTTGCGACGCAGCGGCAGACCGGAGGACGTGGTGCCGGAGGGCTCCGCGGAGGGCGGGGGTGTGGCGGCGGGCTCGCCGGCAGCCGCCCAGGACGGCGCGGGGCGCTGTCCCGCGTCACCGCTGTCCCCGAAGCCGCGCTCGCGACCGGCGCCGCCGTCCCGGCCGACACCGTTGTCCCGACCGTCGCCGCCGTCCCGGCCGGCGCTGTTGTCGCGGCCGGCGGGGCCGCCGGGCTCCGGGTTCAGACCGCGGGGCGGGTCGAAGGCGCGACCGCGACCACGACCGCGCACCGGCGGATCGAAGACGCTGCCCCGCTCCTCGTCGGCGTCCCGGTCCTCCGCACGCGGTGCTCCCGCGGGCGAATCGTGGCGCACCGGTTCCTCGGCGCGCTCCCGGCGCACGTCCCGCACCGGGCCGGCGTCGTGCACGGGGCCGGCGTTGCGTGCCGGACCCGCGTCGCGCGCCGCTGCCGGACCGCGTCCGTTGCCCGGCTGCGGGCGCTCGGGCGCTCCGCCGGCCGGGCCGCCCTGGGGCGCTCCGGCGGCGCGCAGCGCCTCCATGTCGGACCCGTCCAGGCCCTCGGCGCCCTCCTCGACGAGCACGCCCGCGGGCAGTGTCACCTCGACGATGGTGCCGGGACCCGAGGACTCCCGCAGCTCCACGGCGATGCCGTGCCGGGCCGCGAGCCTGGCGACCACGTGCACGCCCATGAACTGGATCGCGCCCACGTCGCCGCGCGGGTCGGAGAGGTCGGCGTTCAGTTCGACGCGCCGTTCCTCCGTCAGCCCCACACCCTCGTCCACGACCTGCACCACGGCACGGTCGGCCAGACGCCAGGCGGCGACGCCGACCCTGGACTCCGGCGGCGAGAACTTCAGGGCGTTGTCGAGGAGTTCGGCCAGCATGTGCGCAAGGTCGTGGACGACCCGGGCGGCGACGACGATCGTGCCGTCCACCGAACCGGGCGTCACCCGCTTGAAGTTCTCGACCTGCTGCGCGGCGGCGACCAGCACCGTGGGCAGTGCGACGTTCTCGGTACGCACCCGGCCCTGGCCCGAACCACCCATCACCAGAAGGTTGTTGGTGTTGCGCTCCATTCGGATCGCCAGGTGGTCCAGGGCGAACAGGACCTGCATGCGCTCCGGGTCGGACTCGTCGCGCTGGACGGTGTCCAGCTCGGACACCATGACGCTGGTGAGCCGGGAGCCGCGGCGGGCCGCGCCGATCAGGGTCTCGGCGAACTCCGCGCGGGCGTGCGCCTGTTCGGCGGCGAGCCGCACGGCCTCGTAGTGGACCGCGTTGAACGCCTCGCCCACCTCGCCGATCTCGTCGTGCGTGGTGGTCTCCACCAGGCTGCTGGACTCCTTGGCGATCTCCTCGGGAGTCGCGCGGGTGGCAGCGCCGGGACGGGACAACTCGCGCATCATGCGCGGGAGATGGGTGTTCGACACATCGTGCGCCGCGTTCCGCAGCTCGCGCAGACGACGGATCATCACGCGGCCGAGGCGGTGCGCGAAGATCACGGTGCCGATCAGGGCGAGCACGACCAGTACGGCTTCGGCGATGGCCAGCCACAGCAGCGACTGGCGCTCCTCGTCCACGGTCTTGCGGATCGAGTCGTCGATGCCGCGCTCGACCGAACGCATCAGCTGCGCACGGTCGGTGGTCGCCGCGTACCAGTCCTTGGAGGTCTCCTCGAGCCTCACATTGGACGGCGCACGTCCGACCGCGTCCTCCAGCCGCTGCGCCTCGGCGGCCTTCGAACCCGACAGGGTCCGCTCCAGCGAGGAGCGCCACTCCGGCAGGCCGAGGGCGAAGAGCTCCTCGGTCGTCTCGGTGTAGCCCAGCCGGGTGCCCTCGAAGGTGCGCTTGGAGGCGTCGGTGAAACCGCCGGCGTCCAGTGCACGCAACACGGTGACCTGCTGCTGTCCGAGGTGCTCCGAGGCCGCGGACATCGCGGCGGCGGCACGGATGCGGTCGGCGATGTCGGAGTCCACGCCGTCGGCCTGGGCGATGCCGTCGCGGTAGCCGACCAGGTCGGCGATGACGATGCGGTACCCGAAGGCGAGGGTGGAGAAGGTGGTGCTGCCCGAGCGCACCTGGGCGCGCAGCGAGGGGAGTTGCTTGAGTGCGTTCCCGACGCGTTCGACGGCGCCGTCCGCGTTGGCCGGCAGAGCGGTCAGCCGCTCACGCTCGTCGGCGAAACGTTCGGCGCTCCTGTCGGTGGCGTCGGAAGTCTTCTTGAAGTCGGCAGTCAGGCTCTTGTCGGCCACCAGGGCGGTGGCCGCGGCGCGTTCCCGCTGTAGGTGATGGGCCAGATCGGCGGCAGCGGAAGCTGCTTCGACCATCACAGTGAGACGGTGCGCCTGCAGCGCCTGTTGCGCGGCGGGGGCCAGGGCGAGGGCCGAGAAAGTGAGGGCGACCGCGAGCGGCACCGTCACGAGCAGGATGAGTCGGCGGTTGATTTTCATCATCGCACGCGACTCCGACCAGCACCTGAAGGGCGAAGCGAGGGCAAGGTGAACCTACGGGGGTGAGGGGCGTGGAGGTGACCAGACAACTCAGCCCGATACCAGGTGAGTTCGCAGCCACTAGGCACGTTAACGCTCAACTTCGTTCACTCAGCGAGCATTCACGAGCATGAAGTATTCGATCTCACACTCCGTAGCAGCTTGCCGGAGTCCCGGCGGCGCAGGACCCGGGCCCCGCCGACGCGGCGAACACGCTTCGTACTTCCTTGTGTGAACAGGGCATTCCACAGCTGACACACACGCCCCCCAGGCACCTCACGCACCGTCACATACGTCCTTTTCGCGCCTTCAAGCTCACAAACAGTGAAGGAAATTGATGACACATGTCACACCGGTGCGCCCGTGACGGCCCGTCGAAGGGCGGGGTGCCGGGCAGGTGCAGTGGACAAGGGAACGCGCAGCGCTAACCCGGCACTGCGCACAGTGAGTTGACGCGCACCGGGATCGAACATTCGTGCACCTGTCTGTGCTGGTGAGGGCCGCATCGCTCAACATCGCACAGTGCGATGGCCCCACCTGTGCGTGCGGCCCGCCGCCCGCCACCGGCGCGCGCCCCGCCACCGGCGCGCGCCCGGCCGCCGGCGCGCGTCCGGTGGTGCGCAACCCGGACACCGTCGGCGCGTCCCACCGCCGTCCCGGGCGCCCCCGCACCGGCGCACACCGACCCGCGCCGGCCCGCACCGGCCCGTACGTACGGGGACGTCCGGGTGTCCGTGTCCGTACGGGCCGGCGGGCGCCTGCGGCGCGGTCAGCCGCGCGCGGCCTCGTCGGTCCAGCCGAGTCCGGCGTCCGCCAGGCGTGCCAACGCCTCGGTGAGCACGCCCTGCTGGGGCCCGAGGAAGAGCCGTACGAACCCCTGCGGGTCGCGGGCCCGCTCACCCGGTGTGCTCATGTGCGCCTCGCCGACCAGCACACCGGTGCGGCGCAGGCAGAACTCCCGGAAGCTCTCCCCCGGTTCCTGCTCCGCACCCCGCCCCGTGCCCGGTCGACCGCTGGGGGCGGCGTCCGTCCCGGCGGTCGCGCGCTCCGCACGCCGGGGCGGTGTGCGCATCAGCAGGTACGCGCCGCAGCTGCCCGCGTGGAACGCCTCGTCCGGGTAACCGAGGTCGCCGACCAGGCGTTTGGCGATCTCCTGCCGCTTCTGCGCGTAGTCCGCCCGCTGCGCCGCGAGGAAGGTCTCGCTCTCCTCGTCCGCGAGCCAGGCCGCCATGGCCGCCTGGAGCGGCACCGAGGAGACGTACCCGTGCTGCGGAAGCAGCCGTCCGAGCAGCGCCTCCAGCACCCGCGGCGGAGCGGTCAGCGCGCCGATGCCCCAGCCGTTGCAGTGGAACTGCTTGCCCAGCGAGCGCACCGCCAGCCACGAGCGGCCCGGCGCCGGGTCGGCCGCCGGACCGTACTCCTCCAGCAGAACGCGCAGTGCGCTGGTGGGCGGGGTGTGCGGATCGTGCACGGCGTAGTAGGCGTCGTCGACCAGCACCGCCGCGCCCGTCTCGGCTGCGGCCCGCACCATCCGCCGCACGGTCCGCTCGTCCCAGTCGGCGCCGGTCGGGTTGTGCTGGGCGTTGAGCACCAGCAGCAGCGGACCCGTCGTCTCGCCGCGGGAGCGGCGCAGCAGCTCCTCGACCTCAGCCGCACGCGGCTGGTACGCGTCCTCGGGGCGGACGGCGAAGTGCCGCATCCCGTAACCGAGCGCGGTGAAGACGCCCGCGTAGTCCCACCCCGGCGAGGAGCAGACCACCAGCGGCCGGGCGCCGGTGTCGGCCGTCTCCTCCCGCAGCAGGCGGCCGTAGTGGAACATCGCGCTGCGGGTGCTGCTCTGCGACACCGCCACCTCGTAGTCGACACCGAGTTCCGCGACCCCGGCCAGCCGGTGGGAGTCGGTGACGTAGCCGCGCAGCACCTCGCGCAGCGCGGGCAGCCCGTAGGGCGTGAGTATGTAGCCATGGCCGTGCAGCGGCACCGATTCCCGCAGCGCACGCACCAGACCGGGCGCGACCTCGCTCCAGGTCTCACCGAGGCTGAGGTAGAGCACCTTGTCGAGGTCTCCGCCCAGCTGTTCGTAGCGGCGCAGCAGGGATACGTCGTGGTACGGGTTGGCGAGCGAACTCTCGCCGGCGATCTCGTGCAGAGAATGCATTCTTGGGTTCACCTGTCAGTCAACTGCCTTGGGGGATGGGCATGTTGAGCACTCGACGAGCGTCGGCACACAGCGTTGTGGCGCGGGACGCGTTCTCTCGCATCCCGCGGCTGCCGACGGCGGCACGAACCCGGTGGCGCCGGCGCCGGCCGGTTCCCGGTACGGCCGCCGGGAGGGCCGATGGTGCCCTCGTCACCCGCGTCGCAGCCCGCACGCTACAACTCGCCCCCGAAGCCCGAGATGGCGCCCTGTGCACCCAATTCCCTTCTCACACAACGGTGTTGTACGCATCTACAGCCTCACCACATCTCCACCGCCCCGAGCCCACACTCGCCCGCGCCGGACGCGCGACCGTCCCGCCCCGCCCTGTGCCCGCCCCGTGCCCGCGCTGTTGTCCGTCCCCCGCACCCGCTCCGTGCGCGGCACCCGCCCGCCCCGTGCGCAGCACCTGCGCGAACACCGTCACCACCAACCGCACCACGGACGAACGGGCAACAGCGCGGGCCCGAACTCCCCCACTTCACAGAAGAGTTCGGGCCCGCTTCGTTCAACGCACCGTGGTGTGCGGGTGGTTCAGTGCCGCTCCTCCTCCGGACGCAGCGGCAGCTCCGTGCAGGGCGCCGGCGAGTCGCCGAACAGCACCGCGCGCAGCACCTCGGGCGCGAACAGCGTTCCCGGCGGAGCCTTCAGCGAGGACACCGCACGGAAGGCCGTACCCACCACCGGGTCGTGTGCGGTCCGCTCCACCACTCGCGCCAGATAGCGCCCCAGCACGCGGTCGGCACGGCTGACACCCACCGCGTTGCCCCGCGCTCCCGGCAGTTCCTTGTCCGCTCCGGTCGCGATGTCCCACGCCTGCCGCGAGGCGGCGAGCAGCGCCCGCTGCACCCGCGCACCGCTCGGCGTGCGCCGTGGATCGGCCAGCGAGTCCCGCAGCGCCACCGCCGCCAGTGCCGCGACGGCCATGCCCTGCCCGTAGACCGGGTTGAAGGCGCACAGTGCGTCGCCCGTGGCCAGGAAGCCCGCGGTCCGACGGTCGGTACGGTCGTAGCGGCGCCGTACGTTGCCCGTCGCACGGAAGGCGTGGATCGCACCCTCCTGCTGCGCACCGGCGAGCCAGTCGTGCAGCACCGGATGCGGCAGCCGCGCGGTGAAGGCGCGGAACTCCTCGGGATCCGTGGGCGGTTCGGTACCGCGCAGCCCGATGAGCGTGACCAGGCTCCGGCCGCCCTCGATCGGCAGCACCGAGGCGCCGCGCACGTTGTTCCCGTCCGGAACGAAGTAGAAGCCGGCCGTGCTCAGCCCCTCCGTCGCGCCCTCCGGCCCGTCTCCGGAAGGGGGGACGAAGGTTCCGGTGGCGTACGCCAGTCCGGTCTCGATCCGCTCCTCGGGCACCGCGGCGGCGCCGAGCGCCTCCAGCCAGGACGGCGCCCGCGTGCTGCGGCCGGACGCATCGACCACCAGACTCGCCGCAAGCCTCCGCGTCCCCCCGCGCTCGGCACCGTGCTCGGCACCGCGTCCCGCGCCGCGTTCGCGCACCTCGACCCCGGTCACCCGCCGCGCGTCGCCGGTCAACTCCACCACCTCGGTGCCCTCCAGCACCGAGATCCGCGGGTCCTCCAGCACCCGACGACGCACCAGCCACTCCACCAACGGCCGCGAACCGCTCATCAGATGGACCGTCGCCGCCGTGCGCCGATGGAAGGTGCCGCCCTGCCAGTGCACGGTGTCCGAGGGCATCCCGACCCGCGGCGCACCGTGCGCCACCAGCTCCTCGACGATGCCGGGCAGCAGATCCTCCAACGCGTCCGCACCGCCCTCCATCAGCACGTGCACATGCCTGCTCTGCGGTACGCCCGCCCGGGCCCGGGGCCCGTCCGGCAGCCGGTCGCGTTCCACCACCGTCACCCGCTCCGCGTGCTCCGCGAGCACCCGCGCGGCCAACAACCCGGCCAGGCTGCCCCCGACCACCACCACATGCCGTCCCCGGACCGTCCGGTCCTCCGGCACACCCGACTCCGTCATCCGCGTCTCACCCCTGCACCCGTTGCGTCTGCGACCTTCCGGGCAGCAGCGCCGTGCTCCGCCACGGAAAGCAGACACCTCGTCAACTCCCGTGCACAGAACGGCATTCGACACCGCCGCCCCCGCGATGATCCGTCATCCCACCCACCCCTCGCACACCCCTCCCCACATCCGGGTCCCGACGACCCCGGCGGGCTCAACCGAGAACGAGGTCGTCGCTCCCCCGCCACAGGCAGGGCGAACCGAATCGCCCCAGCACCAGCGGCAGTTCGGGGCGGGGGCGTCCGAGCCACGCGACGTCCAGCTGGCGGTGCAGCAGCGCGGAGTCCACGGTGTGGCCGTGGCGGTACGGACGCACCCAGCGCAAGCCCTCCGCAGGCCCGCAGGTCTCCGAGGGCCCGGTGGACTCCGAGGGCTCGGTGGGCAGGGTCAGGTGCGCGGGAGCGCCCACGCACAGGCCATACGGGGAAAGCCAGTTGCGCACGGTGCCGGGCTCGACCAGCCAGAGCACACGGCCCGCTGCCGCGTCGTGGAGAACGGGCCCGCATCCGCCTCGCTGAACGGCGTCCATGCTGCGCAGCACCGCGGCGGCAGGCGCACCCGCGGCGGTGAACACCACGTCCCACCGAACTCCGAGCGGCAGCCGGACGGTGGCGCCGGCCTGCGTCCAGGCCCGTACCGCGGTGGCGAGACGTGCGTCGAGATCGTCGGCCGACCGGCTCACGGGCGGCCGACCGGGTACGTGCGGTACGGCAGGACCAGGGTCTCCCGATACGTGCGGTGCGCGGGATTCCGGCCGGAGTGCGTCAACGCCCAGCCGGCAGCGGCGTTCCGGTCCTCGGTGTCGCCGCTGACGGCGCCGCACACCGTGCACCGCATCGCGAAGAGCGGCTGTACGCCGTCGGATTCGGCGTCGGTGTTCGTGTCGGCGTTCGTGTCGGCGTCGGTGTTCGTGTCGGGTTCGGTGTCGGGGGTGATCGTCCACCGGAGGTGGCGGAGCACGGCGCGGCTCACCGGGGGCCGACCTGCCGTTGCAGGGCGGCGTGCAGCAACTCGGCGTCCGTCAGCGCCCGCGTACCGCCGTCGGGCGGCAACACCCAGCGCAGGCCAGGTCGTTCGGTGCGGTGCACCGGCGGAACCGCCAGCCAGGTGGCTGCCCCCAGCACCTGCACAGCAGGCCCGAACCGCCAACCGCCGCCCGCCCCGGACGCGATGAGCCAGTACCAGACGCAGGAGTACCCGTCTTCGAGCACAGCCCCGCTGCGCTCGCCGAGCGCGGGCAGCACCGCTCTGGAGACCCAGGCGGACACCCGGACCGCATCCCAGGCCACCCCGGCCTGCATGAGACAGATGTCAGGCCCCGGCGGCGGGGTGAACGCGACGCTTTGCGCGGCAGTTTCGGTCATAACTCAATGCTGTTCCTTGACTACAGACAGCGCACCGACACTGCGAGACGTCTGCCGACATCTTGGTGCCGCCAGACGTCGGTAGCTGTCATTCTGCTGAGATGGTGAACGAACGTCTTCGTCGCGCGATGCACCGCGCCGGGCACGATGTGGGAACTCTCGCTACGGCGGCAGAGGTCTCGACCAAGAGCGTGGAGCGCTGGCTTGGAGGCGCAGTGCCCTACCCACGCACCCGATACCGCGTCGCTGCGGCTTTACAGGTGGACGAGTCGTACCTGTGGCCCTCGGAGTCCAACCTGGCGTCCCTAACCGGTGCAGAGCTGGTCGCAACCTATCCACGCAGAGGCGATGTGCCTCGCGATCTGTGGATCGAACTTCTTCGAGGCGCCGAACGGAACGTCGACCTCCTCGCGTTCGCTGGGCTGTTCCTCACCGAAGAGCACCCTGATTGGCTACCCATGCTCGCAGCCAAGGCTCGAGCTGGAACTCGGGTTCGGCTGCTCATCGGTGACCCCGACGGCGCCCAACTCGCCGCGCGGGACGAGGAATACCGCATCGGCGGTGGGGTCGCGGGTCGGGTCGCTGCTGTCCTTGCTTACTACGGTGAGCGCATGCCCGAGCAGGTGGAGATTCGTCTGCACGACACCCCGCTGTACAACTCGATCTACCGCTTCGACGACGACATGGTCGTCAACGTCCATGCCTACGGAGTCCTGGCCGCGTTCACCCCGACCATGCACATCCGCCGAATCGACGGCGCCTACTTCAACACCTACTCCGAGAGCTACGAACGGGTATGGGCATCCGCTAGATCAGCAGACGACGTCTTCGGGAGGACCAATGGGCCAGGCGACCCGCAGGATTGACCACTGGCAGGACCCGGATGCCCCCAAGCCGACCAGCCGGAAGACCAGCGCCAGCACCTTCGTGCAGGACGTAGAGGGACGCGTTCTTCTGCTGAAGCGCGTCGACAACGACCTGTGGACCATCCCCACTGGAGGCGTGAAGAAGGGCGAGACCGTCGGCGAGGGTGGCGTCCGCGAGTGCCGCGAAGAGACAGGGCTCGACGTCGAAGTGATTGGACTCGTGGGGGTGTTCAGCACTCCGGATCACGTCATCGTGTACATGCACGGCGACAAGGTGGACGAGGTCCGGCAGCCCATCAACATCTGTCTGCGCGCCCGAGTCGTGGGCGGGCAGATCACACCGGAGCCCGACGAGGCGGCCGAGGTTCGGTGGGTGGCGCCCGAAGAGCTGGGCAGCTATCCGATCCACCCCGCACTGATGGCGCGAATCCGCCATGGGCTGAGCGGCGCAGCCCCCTATGTCTCCTAACTACTGCGAACGACAAAGAGCCCCCACCGCTCTGAGGCGATGGGAGCTCTGTTCCCTACCTGGTGGTTACGCCCTGGCCTGCGCTCGCACCACCGTCACCGGTGGCAGTGCATCCATGACACGAAAGTGAAGCTGCGTGACGGAACCACCGCGTTGACCTCGGACACGCACACGGGGCTGTTCCAGGAGTACGAAGAGTCCCTGGCAGAACGACCGGCAGGAGCCGTGCAGCCGTGCCGAGGCCGAGACGTGGGACCACTGGCTACGCAACGGCTCCGCCGACAGGCAATTTGGCTGGTAAGTCCACCCCGGTCGATGCGACCGGGGTGGACGACTCCCAGACGGGAGCGCGGTAGGCCGTGTGGGACTCGAACCCACAACCAATGGATTAAAAGTCCACTGCTCTGCCAATTGAGCTAACGGCCCGCCCGAGAAGCATAACCGGCCGGGCGCTCCACGTTCGAAGGCATTGCCGCAGGAGGCAGGCGTGGAACGAGCGGTACGCCGCCCGCCGCCCGACGGAGCCCCGTCGCCGCCCCGTGCGAACCGCACCGGCACCCCGCCCCGTACCGCACCACCCCGCGCACCACCGGGCGCGCCGCCGCGCCGGGTGACGGCGCGCACCCCGTCGCCCACACCGCCCCGCGCGCCTACCCGCACGCCCCGCCCGCGCACGCGACCGCGCCCCTCGTCCGGCACGTCACACACAACGAAAACGGCCCCCTCTCCCGAAGGAGAGAGGGCCGTCTCACAGCTCCTCGGCAGCCTCAACAGGCCGCCGCCGCAGGGGTTTCGCGCACCCGGCGAGGCCCGGCGCGGTCGGCCCGCGGAACGTCAGCCGTTGCGCTTCCAGCGCGGCTTGTCGCTGCGACGGTCGCCGGCGCCGTCGAAGGAACGCTCGTGGTGACGCGCTCCGGCGGCGGGGGCGCCGCCGCGGTGGTCGTCCCGACGGCCGTACGGGCGACGGTCGTCACGGCGCTCGCCGCGGTTGAACGGACGGTCGGCCCGGTCGCGGTCGCGACGGAAGCCCTCGCGTCCGCCGCGGAACTCGCGGTCGCCGCCGCCCTCACGGCGGAAACCGCCGCGCTGCTCGCCGCCGCGCTGCTCGCCGCCGCGGAACTCGCCGCCCTCGCGGCGTTCCCGGCGCTCGCCGCCGCGGAAGCCGCCACGGTCGCCACCGCGGTCGCCGCCACGGAACTCGCGGTCGCCGTCACGGCGTTCGTACGAGCCGCGGTTGCCCCCGCGGTCACGGTCGCCGCCGCGGAAGCCGCCACGGTCTCCGCCGCGGTCGTCCCGGCGGAACCCGCCGCGGTCGCCACCGCGGTCGTCGCGACGGAACGGACGGTTGCCACCGCCGCTGCCGCCGCCGTCACGCTTGCGCTCCTCGGCGCGGCGCTCCTTCTCCACCCGGGCGGCCTCCTTGGCCTCGCGGATGGCGGCCTCGGCCTCCTCCTGCGCGGCGGCCTCGGCACGCTCCTCGGCGGCGTGTGCGATCGCCTCGTCCGGGTCCTCGCCGCGCTCGCGCGCAGCTCGGCCGATCAACTGGTCGGCCTCGTTGCGCAGTTCGTCGGCGCGGCGACGGGTCCGCTCCAGCTTCCTGGTCAGCGCGGACACCTCGCGCTCGGCCTGACGGGCGGTACCGGCCGCCGCCTCGGCCTGCACCTCGGTGAGCGAACGCGCACCGGTGATCTTGACGACGTCGTCCTCGAAGAGGTCTCCGCGGCCGATGATGTGACGCCCGGCGTCCACACCGGCGTCCTCCATCAGCCGGAAGATCTGCCGGCGCTGGTGCGGCAGCGCGAGCGAGACTACGGTGCCGGACTGCCCCGCACGCGCCGTACGGCCCGAACGGTGCAGATAGTCCTTGTGGTCGCCGGCCGGGTCGACGTTCAGCACCAGGTCGATGCCGTCGACGTGGATGCCGCGCGCCGCGACGTCGGTGGCGACCAGCGCGTTGACGTGGCCGTCCTTGAAGTCCGCCAGCGTCCGGGTGCGCGCGCCCTGCGTCATGCCGCCGTGCAGCGCGTCGGCCTTCACACCGGCCTCGCGCAGCTGCTCGGCGACGCGGTCGGCGCCCAGCTGGGTCCGGACGAAGACGATGGTGCGGCCGTCGCGCGCGGCGATGGCGTTGGTGACCGGCGCCTTGTCCCGCGGCTTCACGATCAGGATGTGGTGGCTCATGGTGCTGACCGCACCCTGCGCCGCGTCCACCTCGTGGCTGACGGGGTCGACCAGGTAGCGCTTGACGAGGGTGTCGATCTCGTTCTCCAGCGTCGCGGAGAACAGCATCCGCTGGCCGCCGGCCGGAACCAGGTCGAGCAGCTCGGTGACCTCGGGCAGGAAGCCCAGGTCGGCCATCTGGTCGGCCTCGTCGAGAACGGCCACCTCGACGTCGTCCAGCGAGCAGGCGCGGCGGTTGATGAGGTCGCGCAGCCGGCCCGGGGTGGCGACGAGAACGTCGACCCCCCGCTCCAGCGCGGAGATCTGGTTGCCCATCGAGGTGCCGCCGCAGACGACCTTCAGCTTCAGGCCGAGCACGTCGCCGTAGGGCTGGAGCGCGTCGGAGACCTGCATGGCAAGCTCACGGGTGGGCGTGAGGATGACGGCACGCGGCCGGTTGCGGGCGGTCCTGCCGCCGGAGAGCCGGGACAGGGCCGGCAGCCCGAAGCTCAGGGTCTTGCCGGAGCCGGTACGGCCGCGGCCGAGGATGTCCTTGCCGGCCAGCGCGTCCGGAATGGTGGCGGCCTGGATGGGGAACGGGGTGGTCACACCGTTCTGCGCGAGCTTGCGCACGATGGACTCGGGCAGACCGAGGTCGCCGAAGGTGGGCTCGTCGACGGGAGCGGCTTCGGTTGCGGCCTCGGTGTCGAGCAGCTGCTCGTCCTCGGGCAGGACGGAATCAGCGGTGAAAACAGACATGCGTAATGCGAACCTTCCGGAGATCGGGCACGCGCCACAGACTTCCGTGTTCGCACACGACCGCCTCGATGCGGTCAGCCACGGCCAAGCAGTAGGAACGCGCCACACGGCACGCCAGAATTGGGGCGGCCGGGCAAATGGGATCAAACGATCTGCCAGCATACGCACCCCCCGACAGCCCATGCAAACACGGGGTCCGCTCAGGGCCGTCGGTGTGCGCAACGCCACTCCGTCCACCGACATCCCCCGCACCCCGCGAGCCCTCACCCGTCCCGCGCGCCCCACCCGCCCGCGCACGTCCCGCACGCGTCCCGCGGGCCTCGTCAGGCCGCACACCGTCGGCGAACGCCGCACCGCCCACGGCCGGTTCACCTCGACCGCGACCCGCCGCGACCCCACCCCTCACCGCCTCGCACAGGTGTCGCCTCGCACAGGAGCTGACTCGCACAGGTGCCGCCTCGCACGCCGGACGCCGCGGCGGGCGGCTCAGCCGTAGCCCAGCTCGTGCAGACGTTCGTCGTCGATCCCGAAATGATGTGCGATCTCGTGCACCACGGTGATCTCGATCTCCTCGACGACCATCTCCCGCCCCCCGTCCTCCCGTTCGCACATCCGGAGCGTGGGGCCCATGTAGATGGAGATGCGGTCCGGCAGCACTCCGGCGTACCACTCGCCGCGCTCGGTGAGCGGAGTGCCCTCGTACAGGCCCAGCAGTTCGGGATCGGCCGGATCGGGCTCGTCCTCCACGAAGACGGCCACGTTGTCCATCAACCGCGTCAGCTCGGGCGGCACATGGTCCAGCGCCTCGGCGACGAGCTGCTCGAATTCCTCGCGCGTGATCTCCAGCACTAGGCCATTGTCGGGTACGGCACACCCGGCCCGCATAGCCGGGGCGCGGTCTGGGCATATCGGACGGCATGGCCCGTGCACCGCTTCGGCAGTCCCGTGCCAACCGCTTCTCGGCACTGCGCCGGGCTGCCGGCTCGGCCCTCGCCGCATTCCGCCGCGAACGCGCTCGCGACACCCCGACACCCGTCGAGCTCGCGCCCGCCCCGCGCCCCTGGCTCCGCGCCCTCGCACTGATCGGCGTCACCGTGCTCGGCGCGTGGCTCGGCCTGCTCACCGTGGGCAACGTGCACAAGCCGGTCGGCCCGATGGACACCACCATGACGCTGCGGCCTTCGGTCTCCGGCGGCACCAAGATCAACATCGCTCCGCTGGGCGCCCTCGCGCTGGAGAGCCACCACGCCCCGCTGCGTCTGGACGTGGACGTCACCCGGCTCGACCCGGACAAGGCCGAGCGGCTGGTCGCCGACCCGAGCCAGTTCAGCGGCCTCCAGGACGAGGTGTCACGCGACGTGCAGTCCGGCACCCGCGATCTCGCGCTGCGTTCGGCCGCCGCCGTGGTCTGCGGGGCGACCGCGCTCGGGCTCGTCGTCTACCGCCGGCCGCGCCGCGCGCTGCTCGCAGGCGGGCTCGCGCTCTCGCTGCTCGCCGCCTCCGGCGCCGCCGCCGCGGTCACCTGGAACCCGAAGGCGGTGCTGGAGCCGAAGTTCTCCGGCCTGCTCGCCGGCGCCCCCAGCCTGGTCGGCGACGCACGCAACATCGTCACCGACTTCGACACCTACCAGCAGGAGTTGGCCCGCCTGGTCACCAACGTCACCAAGCTCTACGAGGCCGCCTCCACCCTGCCCACCTACCAGCCCGACCCCAACACCACCCGCGTACTGCACGTGTCCGACATCCACCTCAACCCCGCCGCCTGGCGCATCATCGAGTCGCTGGTGGAGCAGTACGAGATCGACGCCGTCATCGACACCGGCGACACCATGGACCACGGCACCGCCGCCGAGAACGCCTTCCTCGACGCGGCGAGCGACCTCGGCGCCCCCTTCGTCTGGGTCCGCGGCAACCACGACTCGGCCGTCACACAGGACTACTTGGAGAAGCGCGACAACGTGTACGTGCTCGACGACGGCAAGCCGGTCGACGTCGCCGGGCTGCGCATCGCCGGCATCGGTGACCCCACCTTCACCCCGGACCGTTCCGCCGAGGCCGGCGGCGACGAGGAGCAGGAAGCTGCGGGCCGCAGACTCGCCGCCGCGCTGCGGACGTCGAAGGTCCGCGGCAAGCCCGTCGACATCGCCGCCGCCCACAACCCCGTACTGGCCGAACAGACCGACGGCGAGGTGCCGCTCGTCCTCGCCGGCCACACGCACAACCGCAGCCAGCGCACCCTGGACGGCGGCACCCGGCTCATGATCGAGGGTTCGACCGGAGGCAGCGGGCTGCGCGCGGTCGAGCAGGACGAGCCGGACAACGTCTCCGCCTCGGTCCTCTACCTCGACCAGGAGACCAGGACCCTCCAGGCGTGGGACGAGATCACCCTCGGCGGTCTCGGCCTGACCACCGCGGAGGTCAGCCGCCGCCTCCCGCCCGGCACCGAGCCGGGCGCCTCCCCGTCGCCCTCCCCCAGCACCACACCCTCCGACAGCTCCGCCCCGGACTCCGGCTCCGACTCGGACTCCGACTCCGACTCCGACTCGCGCTCCGGGTCCGGGACTTCGGACTCCGGGTCCGCCGCTTCGGACTCCGGTTCGAGGGAGCCGGGCCGGTCCGGCTCCGACGCCCGTCCACCGGCAGACCAGGACCGCAGGTCACCGCGGCCCGAGGAGTGACCGCCGCGCCACTGGCACGGGCCGGGCGGGGGCCGGTCCTCCCGCCCGCCAATCCGTTTTGGCGAACCGCAGGGCTATCCCATATGCTTCTCACGTCCCCGACGCGCCGGTACAAGCGCGCAGGCGGGCCATCAGCCCTCATCGTCTAGTGGCCCAGGACGCCGCCCTTTCAAGGCGGTAGCACGGGTTCGAATCCCGTTGGGGGCACGCATCACCTGTGCGAGACTGTTGACGCACAAGCTTGGTCCTGTGGAGCAGTTTGGAGTGCTCGCCACCCTGTCAAGGTGGAGGCCGCGGGTTCAAATCCCGTCAGGACCGCTGCAGATCACCCCGGTGAACTGCGTGGCTGGGTAGCTCAGTTGGTACGAGCGATCGCCTGAAAAGCGATAGGTCGCCGGTTCGATCCCGGCCCCAGCCACCACATTGAAGAAATCCCGGACGGCGTGCCGTCCGGGATTTTTGTGGCGTTCCACAGGGCATGAAGAGCTCGGTTTGAGGTGCTGACGTGCCAGCACCGAACCGCCAGGATCGTCGGCCGCCGGCTCTCCTCGCTCCCGCGCGGATCCCCTGCTGCCCCGAGCAGCGGTACACGTACTCCCGACGTGATGTCCTCGCACGGCCGGTCGTGGGCGATGGACTGCCTACATATGGCGGCGCGTTCACTGCCGGGGGAGGACGGCGGCTGCGCGAGCAGGAGCCGACCGACCGTGCCTTCGTCCACGCCGGATCGGCCTGGTCGCACGGCCCCGGCCCGTAGGAGGTTTCCCCGATGGTCCGGCACCGGGAGCTCGTACGATGGCGGTACATCGTGACCAGGAGGATGGACAGGGAAGATGCCACGAGCACGCCGAGCCGGGCACACTCCGTGGTGAACCGGATCCCTTGAGTCCGTGCCGCGCCGAGGAGCGGGCCCTAGCGTGGGGCGGGTGAGCGAGTACCAGTACTACCAGTTCCTCGCGGTCGAGCGGCCGCTGAGCGAATGTCAGCAGGGCGAGCTACGGAAGCTCTCGACACGCGCGCAGATCACCTCGAACCGGATGACCAACCACTACGAGTGGGGCGATTTCAAAGGCGATCCGGTCGCGCTGGTCGAGCGGTACTTCGACGCACACCTGTACTTCGCCAACTGGGGCAGCCGTCGGCTGCTGCTCCGGGTCCCCAGCGCCCAAGTCCCCCTGAAGACGGTCCTCCCCTACTGCCGCCAGGATGTCCTCGCGGCGCATCGCCACGGTGCGTACACCGTCATCGACATGGTCAGCGAGGACGACGGGGCCGACGAGGACCAGTGGGTGCAGGAAGCCGAATGGGACGACGAGGAGGACGAAGGAGCTCTGGCCGAACTGATCGGCATCCGGGACGAACTGTGCCGCGGCGACCTGCGCTCCCTCGCCATCGCACGTCTGACCGACGGCGCCGCAGGGCCGGAACCGCGCGACAGTCCCGGCCGTGCGGACACTCTCCCTGGTCCTCTCTCCGCTTCTCAGCAGGCCCTGGCCGCGTTCCTCCGCGTCGCCGTCTGACCCAGGTCAGTCCAGTGCCGTCAGCCTGGACCGGGCCTGGGACAGATCGAATCCAGCCGGGTCGAAATCAGTGGCATCTCTCAGTCCCAGCCAACCGAGCAGGTGCTGGTGTTCGTCGTGGGACGGGTCGGCAAGGACACGTCGAAGATCCTCGTAGCCGGAGATCCCGCCGCTGCTTCAGCCGATCCCCCACCTTCCACCTATGTACGTTATCGTGTACATCATGAAGACCATGAGCGTTACCGAACTACGCGCCGGCATCGCCGACGCCCTCGATGCGGTCGAGAACGACGCCGAGGAACTGGTCATCACCCGGACCGGCCACGAGCCGATGGTCGTTGTCTCACTCGCCGAGTACGAGTCGCTGAAGGAGACCGACTACCTGCTACGGTCCCCCGCGATGGCCGAGCGTCTGCGCAGGTCGATCGAGCAGGATCGCGCGGGCCACGGCACGGTCCACGAGTTGGTTGACCCCGGCGACGAGGCCAGCCAGGGCGCCGCGTGAAGGTCCTCTTCCTCGACGACGGCTGGAATGACTATCTGTGGTGGCAGGCGAACGATCGCAAGCTCCTGAAGCGGATCAACCAGCTCATCGCCGACATCGACCGCAACGCCCACGAGGGAATCGGCAAGCCCGAACCTCTGCGGAGCGACCTCTCCGGCTACTGGTCACGGCGCATCGACTCCGAGCACCGGCTGGTGTACCGCATCGACGAGGACGACACCATCCACGTCGTGGCCTGCCGCTTCCACTACGAACGCCGATGAGGACGGGCCCGCCCGCAGACACAGACCGGCCAGAGGCGGATCAACGGGAATCCAGCCGCCGCATGGAAGCAGGCGGCTTCTCCGCCCGCGAGCCTGGATTCACGACTGCGATGGTCGGCCGCTCCATGCTGACACGTCAGCACGGCACCCGGATCGAGGCGCATCGAGCAGGACGCAGGCGGAAACAAACAGGTGCCCTTGTCCGGATCCCCACGCGTTTTCGCAGGTCAGGAAAGTAACGGCGTCGGGGTTCGAATCCCGTTGGGGCACGCATCACCTGTGCGAGACTGTTGACGCACAAGCTTGGTCCTGTGGAGCAGTTTGGAGTGCTCGCCACCCTGTCAAGGTGGAGGCCGCGGGTTCAAATCCCGTCAGGACCGCTGCAGATCACCCCGGTGAACTGCCTCCCCAAGCTCTTCGAGCAGGGGATACCCCAGGCTGGGTAGCTCAGTTGGTACGAGCGACCGCCTGAAAAGCGATAGGTCGCCGGTTCGATCCCGGCCCCAGCCACCATCACAAGAACGTCCCGGACGGCCTGCCGTCCGGGACGTTTTCGTTGTGCACCCCGGCAAAGTCGTCCGCCCCTCCGAGAGCACGGCATCGGACGAGAGCCGGTTCGGGCAGAGTGCCGGAGCCTGCGGTACTCGCACCGGGAGCACGGCTAGAACGCCAGGTCGTCCCAGGACACGCTCAGGGCGAAGGGCTCGGGGAACTCGATACTGAGGCCGTTCGGCTCCCACTCGCCGACGGCCACGTACGCCGAGGGCCGCAGCGGCTTCACAGCGAGCACGGACCGGTCGATGGTGAACAGCTCGTACGCCCGCACGGCGGCGACATCCCATGTCCCGCCCGAGTCGAGCTCGATCTCCCAGTACCAGGGGATGCCCGCCTCCGCGTACCGGTCCATCTTCCACTGCCTGCGCTTGGGAGTGTCCGATCCGGAGAGCACCTCGCCCACGAGAACGGTGTCCGCGGCGAAAGTGTCGGCACCACGGGGCAGGCAGCGGCGGACCAGGAAGTCAGGCGTGAGGAAGCTCGACTTCTCCGGCGTGAAGAAGACGTTGGTTTCCACCTCGACCTGCCAGCAGCGCTGCTCCCTGCCGTTGGTCTCCTCCTTCATGGCCCGGCGGGCGGCGGCCTCGAGCGCGTTGCGCATGCGCACAGCGAAGCGCTGGTGCTCCAGTGGCCCGCGCCTGTTCCACACGACGTTGCCGCGCCACAGCTCGATGCCCTCGGCGACGTCGTCCGGAAGCTGCTGGAGCTCCTCCCAGCTCATGGTCTCGGGGAGCTGGGAACCGGGTTCCCCAACCGCACTCGCTGACATGCCGCCTCCAGGGTTCGCAATACCTGCCCGGAGCCAACGTAACGGACCGAGCCGGCCCCGAATACCTGCTCAGCGCAGCTCGAACCGCACGCCGCGTGCGCCCCGGATCACTTCTCCCGAGCAGCTGGAACGGCATGAGCGGCGGCCAGCCGGCCTGAGACGCCAGCACCGATGCCGGATCGAGCGGGACGCACCCGGCCCGAGCGGAGCGAAACGGCCCCTCGCAACTGGCTTCCTCGCATCGCCACAGCTCAGGAAGGAGAACGATCTCAAGTTCACTCCCGCCAGAACCGCTGCAGATCACCCTGGTCAACTGCCCGGCCGAACAGCTCAGTTGGTACGAGCGATCGCCTGAAAAGCAACAGGCCGCCGGCTCGATCCCAGCCCCGGCCGGCTCTCCGCGCCGGGGTCAGGGCCAGTAGAGCTTCGTCTCCTCCGCGGGGGATCGAGGACCCACCAGCCTGGGAAGTGCGACCTCGTACCCCAGCCCGCGCAGTACGTCCGCGGCCTCCTCGGGTGCATCCCGAACGGCCGCCCTGAGCTGAACCCTTCGGTACTCCCGCAGATGGCCGTCGACCACTTCCCGCCAGTTCGGTTCGACGTTGACGCGGAACTCGCGATACAGGAACAGCAGCACGTCCTCCAGCGACGGGCGCATCCGGTGGCCCCCGACCGGCAGGTGCATCTCGGACAGTCGGGGAAGTCGACGGCTCCGCAGCTTCTGCTTCGGCTTGCCCTGCTCGGCGAGGCAAAGCAGATACGCCATCTCGTCGCGATGCGCGTGCACCTGAATGTGTGCGCCTGGCGGGTTCTTCCATCCGCGCACGTATTCGAACCGCAGCAGGGGTCGGACGACCGGTGGTAGAAGATCTTGATGTCCGCCTGCTCGGTCGCGAGAAAGGTGCTCGTCCCGTCCCAGCAGCACCAGTAGCAGACATAGAGGCTCAGTACGGCCTCGTCGTTGATCCTTACGGGAATACGCTGCGTGCGCCCGTCCGCCGCTATCGGAACAACCTGGACTCTGTGCCCGGACTCGACGGCACGGAAGGGCGGCGAGTCCTTGCCCAGAACTCCTTGCGTCAGAGCGGTCAACCTGTTGGCGAAATCATTCGCCAGAACGTCGAGGGAGGATTCCTCAGCAGTCGTCACCCGCGAGAAGGTAGTCGAGCCCTTCGACCGTGTGCCAAACGTCGAGCTCATCCATTGACAGGCTGTAGGTCTCGGCCCTCTCCGTCAACTCCGAGTAGGACATGTTCACTTCAGCCAGCAGAGACTGCCTCTGGGCGAGCAGCTCTTCGCGTGTACGGCGGATCACGGTGGGCATGGCGAGCTCCGGCTCGTCGTTGAACTCAGTGAAGTATGAAGCGTTGGCGACCACCGGCTGCCGCCAGTACGGCGAAACCGGTGGTGGCTTTCGCGCAACTCCCCGACACCCGGACGAGGTTCGCGCCTCGAACAGTGCGTTGCACCTCTGTGCAGAGTTCTCCGCCCTGCCGGATAACTCACTCGTTCGATCGAATGGGTCGACACGGAGATTGACGGGAATCGACCGGAGTCGGAACGCGGAAAGCAAGGCGCTCCGTCTGCCACAGCAAGAGAGTTCGAACAGAACGAAACGCGCCGGCCGCTCACCACTCCACCGCTGGGGCCAAGTGGTCTCTCATCCACCTCGAAAGCACCGGAACTCCGAGGAGCCGCGGCCGGGAGGTGGGCGGCCGGCGGGTGCCGCTCAGGTCAGCGGGCGGACGTCGGCGACGTCGTACTCGGCCACCGAGGCGGACCGGATCTCCGCCGTCTGCTCCTCGCCCGGACCGCTGCCCCTGAACGCCTCCACCGCCTCGACCGAGTCCCACCGCTCGAAGACGACCACCCGCGCCGGGTCCACCGGGTCCGCGGTGATCGCGAAGTCCAGGCAGCCGGCCGTGCGCCTGGCCTGTTCGACCACCGCGACGCAGCCGGCGAGATACGCCTCGCGCTGCGCCGGGTCCACCTCCAGATGTCCTGCGACGATCACCACGGTGCTGCTCCCTCTGCTCGGTTCGCTGCTGTCACAGGGGTACGACGCCGCAGCCGCCCCGAACTCATCGGCGAGCAGCGCCCGCACACCCTCCGTCCCGCCCGCACGCCCGAGCGCCCGCACAGCCGCGCCGTACGGTCCGCTCCCGTACGCCGCCCGGCACGGTCCCACCCGCCGGGGTCGGGCACACCGGCGGGTGCCGCCGCAAATCCACTCGCGGTCCCGGCCGCCCGAATGGGATGCTGGGGCCCGTATGTCCAGCGCACCTGCCCTCAGCCATGCCGCCCTCGCCGCGCGGCTCTCCGAACTGCCTCCGCGGGACTCCCGCAGGCTCGGCCGCCGTCTGGAGGGCGCGCGGCGCATCCGCAAACCGCAGGCCCAGCAGTCCGTGCTGGCCGAGATCGCCGCCGAGGCCGACCGGGCCGAGCAGCGGCTCGACGCACGGCGTGCCGCGCTGCCGGAGGTGAGCTACCCCGAGCAGCTTCCGGTCAGCCAGAAGAAGGACGACATCCTGGCCGCGATCCGCGACCACCAGGTGGTGATCGTCGCGGGCGAGACGGGCTCGGGCAAGACGACCCAGATTCCCAAGATCTGTCTGGAGCTCGGGCGCGGCATCAAGGGCACGATCGGGCACACCCAGCCGCGCCGGATCGCGGCGCGGACGGTGGCCGAGCGGGTGGCCGAGGAGCTGAGCACCCCGCTGGGCGAGGCGGTGGGCTGGAAGGTCCGCTTCACCGACCAGGTGAAGGACACCACGCTGGTCAAGCTGATGACGGACGGCATCCTGC
Source organism: Streptomyces sp. XM4193 (assembly GCF_023072595.1). Classification (GTDB taxonomy): domain Bacteria; phylum Actinomycetota; class Actinomycetes; order Streptomycetales; family Streptomycetaceae; genus Streptomyces. The sequence goes on along the minus strand of NZ_JALLGK010000001.1, from coordinate 684,457 downwards.
TCGCCGAGATCCAGACGGACCGGGATCTGCTGCGCTACGACACGATCATCATCGACGAGGCGCACGAACGCAGCCTCAACATCGACTTCCTGCTCGGCTACCTCGCCCAACTCCTGCCCAGACGCCCCGATCTGAAGGTCGTCATCACGTCGGCGACCATCGATCCCGAACGCTTCTCGCGGCATTTCGGCGACGCCCCGATCATCGAGGTGAGCGGGCGGACGTACCCGGTGGAGGTGCGCTACCGGCCGCTGCTGGAGGAGGGGTCCGAGGAGCCGGACCGCGACCAGGTCACCGCCATCTGCGAGGCGGTCGACGAGCTGCAGGCGGAGGGCCCGGGCGATGTGCTGGTCTTCCTATCCGGCGAGCGGGAGATCCGGGACACCGCCGACGCGCTGGAGAAACGGCGGCTCCGGAACACCGAGATCCTGCCGCTGTACGCACGGCTCTCCCACGCCGAGCAGCACCGGGTCTTCCAGCGCCACAGCAACCGCCGGGTCGTACTGGCCACCAACGTCGCGGAGACCTCGCTCACCGTGCCGGGCATCAAGTACGTCATCGACCCGGGCAACGCCCGCATCTCCCGCTACAGCCACCGCACCAAGGTCCAGCGGCTGCCGATCGAGCGCGTCTCCCAGGCGAGCGCCAACCAGCGCAAGGGTCGTTGCGGTCGCACCTCGGACGGCATCTGCATCCGGCTCTACAGCGAGGACGACTTCCTCGCGCGGCCGGAGTTCACGGACGCGGAGATCCTGCGCACCAACCTCGCCTCGGTCATCCTGCAGATGACGGCGGCGGGGCTCGGTGAGATCGAGCGGTTCCCCTTCATCGACCCGCCGGACCACCGCAGCATCAAGGCCGGCGTCCAACTCCTGGAGGAGCTGGGCGCGTTGGAGTCGGGCAGCGCGGGAAAGCCGGTCAAGCAGCAGGGCGGACGCAAGGGCCGGGTGCTGACCGACACCGGTCGGCGGCTCGCCCAGCTGCCGGTCGACCCCAGGCTCGGCCGGATGGTGCTGGAGGCCGACCGCAACGGCTGTGTGCGCGAGGTGATGGTGATCGCCGCCGCGCTCTCGCTCCAGGACCCGCGCGAACGTCCCAGCGACAAGCAGCAGCAGGCCGACCAGCAGCACGCCCGGTTCAAGGACGAGACCAGCGACTTCCTCGCCTTTCTCAATCTCTGGCGGTACCTCAAGGAGCAGCAGCGCGAGCTGTCCAGCTCCGCCTTCCGCCGGATGTGCCGGGCCGAGTACCTGAACTACCTGCGGATACGCGAGTGGCAGGACATCTACGCCCAGCTGCGGCAGACCGCGCGGACCATGAAGGTCGAGCTCAACGAGGGGGACGCGGCCGACGACGCGATCCACCGCTCGCTGCTGGCCGGCATGCTGTCGCACATCGGCCTCAAGGACCCGGAGAAGAACGAGTACGGCGGCGCACGCGGCGCCCGGTTCGCGGTCTTCCCGGGCTCCGCGCTCTTCAAGAAGCAGCCGCGCTGGTTGATGTCGGCCGAGCTGGTGGAGACCTCGCGGCTGTGGGCCCGGGTCAACGCGAAGATCGACCCCGACTGGATCGAGCCGATCGCCGGGCATCTGGTCAAACGCACCCACAGCGAACCGCACTGGGAGCAGAAGCAGGCCGCGGTGATGGCGTACGAGAAGGTCACGCTCTACGGCGTGCCGATCGTCGCCCAGCGCAAGGTCAACTACGGCCGCATCGACCCGGAGACCAGCCGCGACCTGTTCATCCGCAACGCCCTGGTGGAGGGCGACTGGCGCAACCACCACCAGTTCTTCCAGGACAACCGCAAACTCCTGGGCGAGGTCGAGGAGTTGGAGCACCGCGCCCGTCGTCGCGACATCATGGTGGACGACGAGACGCTCTACGACTTCTACGACCAGCGGATTCCCGAACAGATCGTCTCCGGCGCGCACTTCGACTCCTGGTGGAAGAGCAAACGCCGGGAAGAACCCGATCTGCTGAACTTCGAGAAGTCGATGCTCATCAACGAGCGCGCCGGGGACATCAGCCGGGCCGACTACCCGGACTCCTGGCGGCAGGGCGCGCTCAAGCTGCGGGTGACCTATCAGTTCGAGCCGGGTGCGGACGCGGACGGCGTCACCGTGCACGTGCCGCTCCAGGTCCTCAACCAGGTGCGGCCGGACGGCTTCGACTGGCAGATTCCCGGGCTGCGCGCCCAGGTCGTCACCGAGCTGATCCGCTCGCTGCCGAAGGCGATCCGCCGCAACTTCGTACCCGCCCCGGACTTCGCCCGCCGCTTTCTGAAGCTGCTCGCCGAGGCCGGGCAGGATCCGGCTGCGGCTCCCGCCGAGCCGCTGACGGCCGTGCTGTCCCGGGAGTTGGTGCGGCTGACCGGTGTGCGCTTCGACGCCGGGGACTTCGACTGGGAGAAGGTCCCCGACCATCTGCGCGTCACCTTCCGAGTGGTGGACGAGCGGCGCCGCAAGGTCGGTCCGGACGCCGAGAGCAAGGACCTCCAGACGCTCGTACTGCGGTTCAAGCCCAAGGCGCAGGCGGCGCTGACCCGGGCCTTCGAGGCGGCCGAGGTCCGCGGCCGCACCAAGGACCGCGCCAAGGACCGCACCGACGGCAGGCAGTCCGCCTCCGCCGAGGAGGCGCCCGCGCCCAGGCAGCGAACGGGCCTGACGTCCTGGACGATCGGCACCCTGGAGCGCACCTTCGAGACCCGTCGCGCGGGCCAGCCGGTCAAGGCGTACCCGGCAGTGGTCGACGACGGCGAGAAGGCGGGCACGGTCTCGGTGCGCCTCTTCGACAGCGAACAGGAGCAGTTGGCGGCGATGCGGGCCGGAACCCGCCGGCTGATCCTGCTGAACCTCCCCTCGGACCCGGCGAGATTCGCGCTCGGAAAGCTCGACAACCGGCAGAAGCTGGCGCTCTCCAGCACTCCGCACGGCAGCGTCCAGGCGCTCTTCGCCGACTGCGTGGCCGCCTCGGTCGACCGCCTGGTGGCGGTGCACGGTGGCCCGGCGTGGGACGAGGCCGCGTTCCGCAAGCTGTTCGACGCGGTGCGCGCGGACGTCGTGGACGCGACCCTGGGCGCCGTCGCCCAGGTGCGGGAGGTGCTGGCCGCCTGGCAGTCCTGCGAACGCCGCATGAAATCCCCGCCGTTGGTCTCCAGCGCGACCCTCGCCCCCTCGGTGGCGGACGTGCGAGCCCAGCTGGCCGCACTCGTACCGCCCGGTTTCGTGACCGCGCACGGCGCGCGGCGGTTGCCCGACCTGCGGCGCTATCTGGTCGCCGCGGACCGGCGGTTGCAGCAGCTGCCCAACAACGCCCAGCGCGACGCCGCGCGGATGGCGAAGGTGGCGGAGATGCAGGACGAGTACGCCTGGCTGCTGGAGCAGTTCCCGCCCGGTCGGCCGGTGCCGGAGGCGGCCGGGGAGATCCGCTGGATGATCGAGGAGCTGCGGGTGAGCTACTTCGCGCACGCCCTGGGCACGGCGTATCCGGTGTCCGACAAGCGGATCGTGAAGGCTGTGGACGCCGCTGTTCCGGCCGCCCGGTGACCGTTGCCGGCCCCGCTCGGGGAGCCCGCTCGAACGGATTCGCGCCGGGCGGCTGACCTGCTGTACAGTCTGGTCTCGCGCCAAGGGAACGCGGCGCGAAACCTGGTCCTGTGGAGCAGTTTGGAGTGCTCGCCACCCTGTCAAGGTGGAGGCCGCGGGTTCAAATCCCGTCAGGACCGCATCATCGAGGGGCGTCTCGTTCGCGAGGCGCCCCTCGCACGTGTGCCGGCAACCGCGCAGATCCGCTCGAACGAGCGCACCGCACAGACCGCACCGAGGAGTGCCGGACGGCCCCCGAACCCTCAACTGCGCGGCGTACGGAGCGGATTGGTCCGCTTCGTCCGCACGAGAGCTTCCACCCGCAGTCTTGACTCGGCTACGCAGCGCGAGTACCTCTGCTACCAGGAGGTGTCAGCATGGCGACAGCCCGGGGGCCCCGGCAGCACCGGCGGCACAGCACGAAAGCTCTGCTCCGCGCGCATCTGTCCGCCGCCGCGCGGCTCGGCCCGCACTCGACGCCGCGCTGCGCGGTCTGCCACAGACTGCGCCGCCTGGCGGCCGAGCACCCCGCCGAGCCGCACGGGTCGGCCGTGCCCTTCGTGCCGGCCGTCGCGCCCGCGCCCTCCGCCCGCTCCGTCGCGACCGACCGCGACCCGGAACCGGCCCCCCGCGAACCCGGGCCACCCGTCGACCCCGGCACCGGGCCTCGCGAGTCCGCGCCTCGTGAGTCCGGGCCCCGTGAGTCCGGGCCGCACGCGTCCGGGGCCGGTGAGTCCGCCGGCGCAGCCCAACGAGCGCTGCCCGCAGGGAAGTCGGAGTCGACGGAGCCGCGCGAGCCCGTGCAGCAGCCCGCCGCCACCCGGGGGCCGGCAGCCCTCGGAGCGGAGAGCGGTGCGCGGGACCGCCGATCCGGCAGCCTCGCCGACTCCGTGCCGTTCGCCGCCCCGCATCCGTCCAACGCCGCACCCCTGACCGAGATACCGGCCGTCCACCCCATACGGCCCCCGGTCCCCGCCCTGGCCTCCTCCCGGGGCGCCGACGACGCCACGACCGCGGAGGCCGTCACAGCGGCCGTACGCGCCGCACACGAGCCGCACGGGTCGCGGGGCGCCTGACGCCCCGTACGGCGCCGCACACGCGGCTCCACGCCCTGCTGCGCGCTTCTGCTCGCACACCGCCGCCGCTGCCGCACCCCGGGCAGGAGCGGCGGGTTCACCGCACGGGAGACCCCCCGGCAGCACGGGGCCGTCGTCATCACCCGGAAGTGGACGGCGAACGCGGGCGCGTCGGGGCCGACTCGACGCGAAAGTGATGGAAGCATCAACTACCGCCGCACAGTGGCGCATTACCGCACGGTAGGTACCACGGCAAGCCGAAGAAATGTGACGTGACTCACTCAACCCCGAAGGCAACTGGGGGAGTTTATGCCGTTCCTACGGTGACTCAATTTAATATGTGCAATTTCACCGATGATTGAGAACGCCCACCGAAACCCCCACACACCCGACCCACCGGCCCCGGCAACCGTCACCCCCGAACCGTCCGGCGACCGCCCGGAGGATGGCACCGCGGACCCGCAGCCCGCTCCGGCACCCACCGCGCGAACACCGCGACGGCGCCCGGACACCCGTTCCGGTCGACCGCCCGGCACCCCGCACCGGCCCCCGGAAACGACGATCGCGCCGGACCCGGCGGAGTCCGACGCGATCACAACGAAGTGCCGCATGGGGACGGCTACTTGTCGTCACTGCTGAGTGACACTCTCGGGAAAGCCCGAAAACGCCCGTTCTATGCGATTGTTCAGGCCTCGCTGCGCTGCTGCGGGATCCCCGCCAGCAGTGCACGCACCTCCGCCTCGCGGTAGCGGCGGTGCCCGCCGAGCGTGCGAATCGACGTGAGCTTGCCTGCCTTTGCCCAGCGCGTGACCGTCTTCGGGTCGACGCGGAACATCGTGGCAACCTCAGCCGGAGTCAACAGCGGCTCGGCATCAGGGGTGCGAGCGGTCATGAGCGGCCTCCTCGGGAGAACCGAACCAATGCGGTTCTTTCCTCTAAATTCTGCACCTTGACCTGTGATGCCCGAAAAGGCGCCCACAGGTCGAGTCGGTTATAGGACGAACGGCTTGTCCTCGGCACTACAACTACACCATCCGTCCAGCCGCGTCGGGCCAAACCGATGGAATTGCCCCCCTCTCGCAATCAACCTCCACGGAACCCGACGGACCGTGCCACAACGGACAGTCACAGGGCCGTGACAATCCGTCATAATCTTTGACGAGGTGTCACAGGAGTGCGCAAGCAGTGCAATGCCGAAGTATCCGCCCGCAGTTGGGCGGAAGGAGGCCGTCCAGGACTCCTTGTCCTATTTTGACACGAGGGGTGGGCTTGAGAGCAAGGGGGTCTTTGTGCAATCCATCACTGAGTGCGGGATTTGACCTGTATTGGCCGGTTGATCCCCAGCGGAGACTTCCCAGTCGGGGAGTGGTCCCGACTCCCCCTGACCCTCATTCAGTGACCGTGGTCACAGCAGCCCCACGGTTGCCCGCAGTGCTCCCCCGGCCCGGTGCCACTCCGGCCCGCAGGTCCCCCGACCTCTCCGCGCCGCCCGTACCGCTGGTGATGCCGTACTGCCCGTACTGCCCGTACTGCTTTGCCGCCCGTGCCGCCCTGGCGCCCGAGCCGCTCGGCCCGGTGCCGAGGCGCTAGCTGGCGAACTGCCGCAGCTGCACCGAGCGCCAACGCTCGGCAAGCCCCTCGTACAGCTCGCCCGCTCGTGCCTCGTCGCCCTCGCGGAGCGCGTCCAGCCCCTCGTCCGCCTCGGCCGCCGAATGATCGGAGGCGAGTTGCTCCTCGGGAATGATGTGGACCAGCCCCCCGTAATCCAGCTCGACGAGCGAACGCGGGTGGAAGTCCTCGAGCCAACGCCCCACATCTACCAGCCCGTCGACCAGCGGGCCCTCCTCCAGTTCTGCGCGGAGAAGCTTCAACGCCCGGGCGATACGACGCCTGGCCTGCACCATGGGTGTGCGGTAGCGCAGCCGAAGACCTTCCGGCGTCTTCCCGAATTCACGCTCTTCATCCCTGAAAAACAGAAACCATCTGATCGGCACGTGCCACAGCGCCGTACGGATCCACGGACGGGCATCCGTGTGCTGCGGGTCACGCCGGCGCCAGCTGTCGTAGTCGGCGCTCGCACGCTCCCGCAGCGACGGCGGCATCGCCAGATCCAGCACCGGCTGCGGCAGCTCGCTGCCCGCCTCCGACAGCGCCTGCCAACCGCGCAGCCTGGTGCGCCACGGGCACACGCACACCACCCCGTCCACCTCCGCGACGAACGCGTCCGCGCTCTCCCGCGCCTGCACCAGCACGGGCGGCACCGCGGCCAGCGCGGTGAGCGCCCCGCGCAGCTCGTCCTGGACGCCCGGTCGGTCGGTGCGTTTGGCATAGCGGGCCCAGTGGCTGCGTTCGGGCTCGGGAAAGGCCGCCAGCGGCTCGTACACCCGCAGATAGGACGTGTACGGGACGGTGACTGCCGTCGACGGGGACACAGGTGCTCCCTTGCATCTCGTGGGCCTTCGGACGGTTGCCGGAGGCCGATGTGAATCTGCACCCGGCTGTCTCTGATGGTGACACCCGGGCTCTCTCGCGCCCGTGAAGTCGTACCCTGCTGCTCAACAGACCCTCCCCACCCGCAGGAGGGTGTCAATCGCGACTACAGGAGTCACCACCGTGACTGACGTACGTCCCTCCGTCAGCGCCGACGGAGTCATGCAGACCCTCTTCCGATCGGAGCAGGGCGGCCACGAACAGGTCGTGCTCTGCCAGGACCGCAGGAGTGGGCTCAAGGCGGTCATCGCCATCCACTCCACCGCCCTCGGGCCCGCCCTCGGCGGCACCCGCTTCCACGCCTACGCGGACCACGCGCTGCCCGAGGAGGCAGCCACCCTGGACGCGCTCAACCTCGCCCGAGGCATGTCGTACAAGAACGCCATGGCCGGGCTGGAGCACGGCGGCGGCAAGGCCGTGATCATCGGTGACCCGGACATCCTGAAGTCCGAGGAACTCCTGCTGGCGTACGGCCGGTTCATCTCCTCCCTCGGCGGTCGCTATGTGACCGCCTGCGACGTCGGCACCTATGTGCAGGACATGGACGTGGTGGCCCGCGAGTGCCGCTGGACCACCGGCCGCTCCCCCGAGAACGGCGGCGCCGGCGACTCCTCCGTACTGACCTCCTTCGGTGTCTTCCAGGGCATGCGCGCCAGCGCCCAGCGCCTGTGGGGAGCCCCGACGCTGCGCGACCGCACGGTGGGCGTGGCCGGAGTCGGCAAGGTCGGCAGACTGCTGGTCGACCTCCTGGTGGAGGACGGCGCCGAGGTCGTCGTCACCGACGTCCGCGAGGAGTCCGTCGACCGCGTACGGGCCACGCATCCGCAGGTCACCGTCGCGGCCTCGACCGAGGCGCTGATCCGCACCGAGGGGCTGGACGTCTACGCGCCCTGCGCCCTCGGCGGCGCGCTCGACGACACGACCGTTCCGGCGCTCACCGCCAAGGCGGTCTGCGGAGCGGCCAACAACCAGCTCGCCCACCCCGGCGTCGAGAAGGACCTCGCCGACCGCGGCATCCTCTACGCGCCCGACTACGTCGTGAACGCGGGCGGCGTCATCCAGGTCGCCGACGAGCTCCACGGCTTCGACTTCGCGCGTGCGAAGGAGAAGGCGACGAAGATCTACGACACCACCCTGGAGATCTTCCAGCGTGCGGCGGACGACGGAGTGCCGCCCGCGGTCGCCGCCGACCGGATCGCCGAACAGCGCATGGCCGCCGCACGCGGCTGAACCGCCCTGCCGTCGTGCGGCGCACCCGCGCCGCACGACGGCGGACCACTCCCCCGCCCGCCGGCGCCCCCTCACCGCCCGGACCACCGCCGGACCACCGCCGGCCCTTCCCGGGAACAGCGGCGACGCGGTGCGCACGCCGCCGGAAGCGAACCCGCAGAGCCCCCTGGAGAACCCGTAGATCCCCTCTGGAGAACGTCACCGTCGGTGACGAACCGCGGGGAGACATCCCTCACCACCCCCCTGTGGGACACGCGGCATCAAGAAGGTAAAATCGCCGTTGACCAGCGAAAAAATGGTCGATGGATGGTGCGGTCACCTGTCGGGTCGCGCGTGCGGCGTACCGTACGGCGGCGGAAACAGGTACCGTTGAAGTTCTAGAGCCGGACTCTCACCGAGGGTCCGCTCTCCACTGTGAACGCGTGTCAAGACTCTGGGGCCGTCGAGCCCCGTCGTTGAGGGGGTCGAGCCATGGGGCGCGGCCGGGCCAAGGCCAAGCAGACGAAGGTCGCCCGCCAGCTGAAGTACAACAGCGGCGGGACTGACCTCTCGCGTCTGGCCGAAGAGCTGGGCGCAAATCCGCCGGCGCAGCAGCCGCCGAACGGTGAGCCGCTTGAAGAGGAAGAGGACGACCCGTACGCCCGGTACGCCGAGCGTTACAACGGGGACGACGACGAGGGCGAGAGCGACAGCTCCTCGGCCCGCCGACGTCAGGCTTGACGCACGGCTGGTCCATGCGTCGGCGTTCGTCCTGATCGCGCACGTACCCGGTCCGGGGCTTCCCGGGGCCGGGTTTTGTGCTGCTCGGCGCCGCCCGTGCGGTACGGCCGGCCCCTGCGACGTCGGGCCGCTCAAGGGCCCGGCTTCTCCCTCGGGTGGCGCGGAGGGGCGACAGGCGTACGCCGCGGACGCCGCACAAACGCCGCTGAACGCAGCCACCGGACCGCGCACGGGACCCGCAGGCGCCGTCGGGGGACGCTCCGGATCCGCGTGTACCGGCGGACGGTGGCGCGCGAATGTCGCCGGGACGAACCGCCGGTCAACCGCGCGCATCGGGATCGGGCACTCGTTCGGGCGGTTCCCCGTGGGGCGGGGCCGGACCGTTTCGCGACCGGCACCCCACCCCGGCGGATCAGCTCGCGTAGTCCCCGGTGAGGACGACCGGCTCCTCGCCCTCACGCTCCGTGACCTCGCCCGCGACCCAGGCGTCCAGACCGCGGTCCGCGCAGGTCGCCAGCGCCACGTCGACCGAGTCCGCGGGAACGATGGCCATCATCCCGACGCCCATGTTCAACGTCCGCTCCAGGTCCGGCCTGGCGACGCTGCCGAGCTCCGCGACCGTGCCGAACACCGGGGCCGGCGCCCAGGTGCCGCGGTCGACGGTGGCGCCCAGCCCGTCGGGAACGACCCGGGCCAGGTTGGCCGCGAGCCCGCCGCCGGTGATGTGCGAGAAGGCGTGCACCTCGGTCGTGCGCGCCAGAGCGAGGCAGTCCAGCGAGTAGATCCGGGTCGGCTCCAGCAGCTCCTCGCCGAGCGTCCGGCCGAACTCCGGCACCTCGCGGTCCAGCGCCCAGCCGGCCCGCTCCAGAAAGACCTTGCGGACCAGCGAGTACCCGTTGGAGTGCAGACCAGAGGAGGCCATGGCGATCACCGCGTCGCCACTGCGAACGCGGTCGGCACCCAGCAGCCGGTCCGCCTCGACCACGCCGGTGCCCGCGCCCGCCACGTCGTACTCGTCCTCGCCGAGCAGGCCGGGGTGCTCGGCGGTCTCGCCGCCGACCAGCGCGCAACCGGCGAGAACGCAGCCCTCGGCGATGCCCTTGACGATCGCGGCGACCCGCTCGGGGCGGACCTTGCCGACACAGATGTAGTCCGTCATGAAGAGCGGCTCGGCACCGCAGACCACGAGGTCGTCCACGACCATGGCGACCAGGTCGTGCCCGATGGTGTCGTGGACGTCCATCGCCTGGGCGACGGCGACCTTGGTGCCGACGCCGTCGGTCGCCGAGGCGAGCAGCGGGCGCTCGTACCGCTTGAGGGCCGAGACGTCGAAGAGGCCGGCGAAACCGCCGAGGCCGCCGAGAGACTCGGGGCGCTGCGCCTTCCGCACCCACTTCTTCATCAGCTCGACGGCGAGGTCGCCGGCTTCGATGTCGACTCCGGCGCTCTCGTAGGTGATCGGGGCGCCTGCGGTCTCAGTCATGTCTCTCCGTCGCGGGATTCGCGGTGTTCACGGTGCGCTGGTGCGCGGTGTCCACGGTGCGCGGGTGCGCGGTGTTCACGGTTCACGGTGTCGCCGCGGGTTCGCGGGGGTCCTCGGGGCTACGGCCGGCGCAGGGCGTCCGCGCCGCCCGGACCGGTGAGCAGGGTCTGCACGCCGTCCACGTCCGACCGGGAGCCGGGACGTCGCTCGTCGTCGGACTCCAGCACCTGCTTCCCGAGGAGCCCGGGGTCGGGCAGCTCCATCGGGTACTCGCCGTCGAAGCAGGCCCGGCAGAGCTTGGGCTTGTCGATCGCGGTGGCCTCGATCATGCCGTCGATGGAGATGTAGCGGAGCGAGTCGGCGCCGAGGGAGCTGCCGATCTCGTCGACGCTCAGACCGTTGGCGATCAGCTCCGCGCGGGTGGCGAAGTCGATGCCGAAGAAGCACGGCCACTTGATCGGCGGCGAGGAGATGCGCACGTGCACCTCGGCCGCACCGGCCTCGCGGAGCATCCGGACCAGCGCGCGCTGGGTGTTGCCGCGCACGATCGAGTCGTCGACGACGACCAGCCGCTTGCCGCGGATGACTTCCTTGAGCGGGTTGAGCTTCAGCCGGATACCGAGCTGGCGGATGGTCTGCGAGGGCTGGATGAAGGTCCGGCCGACGTAGGAGTTCTTCACCAGACCGGCGCCGAACGGTATGCCGCTGGCCTCGGCGTAGCCGATCGCGGCGGGGGTCCCGGACTCCGGGGTCGCTATGACCAGATCGGCGTCGGCCGGTGCCTCGGCGGCCAGCCGGCGCCCCATCTCCACCCGGGACAGATGGACGTTGCGGCCCGCGATGTCGGTGTCGGGGCGGGCGAGGTACACGTACTCGAAGACGCAGCCCTTGGGCCGGGCCTCGGCGAACCGGCTGCTGCGCAGCCCGTCCTCGTCGATGGCGATGAGCTCGCCGGGCTCGATCTCGCGAATCACCGAGGCGCCCACGATGTCCAGGGCCGCGGTCTCGCTCGCCACCACCCAGCCGCGCTCCAGCCGGCCGAGCACCAGCGGGCGCACGCCCTGCGGGTCGCGGGCGGCGTAGAGGGTGTGCTCGTCCATGAAGACGAAGGAGAAGGCGCCCTTGACCTTCGGCAGGACCAGCGGTGCGGCCTGCTCGACGGTCAGCGGCTTGCCGTCCTCGTCGGTCTGGCCCGCGAGCAGCGCGGTGACCAGGTCGGTGTCGTTGGTCGCGGAGACCCGGCCGCCCCGCGGGGAGCGACCGCCGCCGGACCCCTCCGCGAGCTCGGACACCTGCTCGGCGAGCTCGACGGTGTTGACGAGGTTGCCGTTGTGGCCGAGCGCGAGGGAGCCGTGGCCCGTCGCGCGGAAGGTGGGCTGGGCGTTCTCCCAGACGGAGGCACCGGTCGTCGAGTAGCGGGCGTGGCCCACGGCGATGTGGCCGCGGAGCGAGCCCAGCGAGGTCTCGTCGAACACCTGGGAGACCAGTCCCATGTCCTTGAAGACGAGGATCTGCGAGCCGTTGCTCACCGCGATGCCCGCGGACTCCTGTCCCCGGTGCTGCAGCGCGTACAGCCCGAAATAGGCGAGTTTGGCGACCGCCTCACCCGGCGCCCAGACACCGAAGACGCCGCAGGCGTCTTGGGGGCCCTTCTCTCCGGGGAGCAGGTCGTGGTTGAGTCGTCCGTCACCACGTGGCACATCCACGAGTCTAGACCGACCGCCGCGCTGCTCCGAACCGGGGAGCCGGGCGTACGGCTGTGACCTGCGAAGCGGCAGATTCGTACGAGAGCTAGCTCACCGCCGGGATGTGTTATTCGCCAGTACGGGCCCGGCTCCGGTGTGCGCACGGCGCCGTTGCGACGCGCCTCCCGGCGTTGCCGCCCCGGCTGTTGCCGCCCGTCACCGCTGCCTCGGCGCTGCTGTCCGGCGCGGTCCGCGCGCGGTCAGTGCATCACCGGCAGGTGTTCGGTGAGGTCGGCACGGTTGCCGCTCGCGGTGACGGCGCCGGCGGCGACCGCCCGCTTCCAGTCGACCCGGCCGGTCGCGAGACGGAGCCAGGTCAGCGGGTCGGTCTCGACGGTGTTGGGCGGGGTGCCGCGGGTGTGCCGGGGACCCAGCACGCACTGCACGACGGCGAAGGGCGGAACCCGCACCTCCACGGAGGCGCCGGGCGCGCGGACGGCGAGCGCGTCGGCGAGGACCCGTACGGTCGTCGCGAGGGCGTACCGGTCGAGCGTGAGCGGGTGGCGGGTGGCGCGCGCCAGATCGTCGCAGTGGGCGATGAGTTCGACGAGCCGGGTGACGGTGAAGTCCAGCGCACGCATCGCGCCGAAGCGGTGCGGCAGCAGCACGTCCTCGCGCACGGCGGTCTCCAGCACCGGGTCGAGCTCGGCGACCGCCTCGTCGATCGCCTCCCTGGCGTCCGTCCGCGCCGCGGCCTGGTCGCGGGTGCGGCGGTCGAGCTCGTCGGCGATGGGGCCGGTGGAGCTGATCCAGTCGGTGAGCCCGACCTCCGCCCGCTGCGCCGCGGGGGCCGGCTCGGCCAGCAGCCGGGGCAGGGCGTCGATCTGGCCCGCGATGTGCACCAGCAGCCGGTGGACGTCCCAACCGGCCAACCCGGTCTGTGCGCCCAACTGTTCGGGCGTCAGCTGATGGGCGGCGTTGCGTACCGTCTCCACCTGCGCGACGAGTGCGTTACGTACCCGAATCGGGTCATAGCTGCGGGTTGTACGACGTGCGGGAGGCATGCCAGGAGGGTAACGGGCATGTAGCGGCTTTCTCCTGCCATAGGCGGGAAGCGCGGGCTGTGCCAGGATTCCGGGCATGAGTAATGCGGAGCGCTACCTCGCCGAGGACGAGGCGCTGGTGTACCAGACCCGTCAGCACTGGACGGAGATGGTCAGCGAGTTCATCGTCCTGTGTCTGATCTGGATCATCGCCGGCGCACTGCTGTGGGTGGTGCCGGGCAGTGAGGACTGGAGTGACATCGCGGGGTACGTGGTGCTGGGCGGGGCGGTGATCGCCTCGCTGTGGTTCTGGCTGATCCCGCTGCTGAAGTTCCGCAGCACGCTCTACATCCTCACCACCAAGCGGCTGCACAAGCGGACCGGCTTCCTGACCAAGACCGGGCGGAGCATTCCGCTCTCCCGCGTCAACGACGTCTCGTTCAAGGCGTCGCTGTGGGAGCGGATACTGCGGCAGGGCACGCTCAACATCCAGTCCGCCTCCGAGCAGGGCATGATGACGCTGCGGCACGTCCCGGACCCCGAGGGGTTCAAGGGCCTGATCTACCGGCAGATCGACGAGGAGCAGCGCGGCCAGCAGATGGGCTACGGCCCCGGGCCCGGCTACGGCGGCCCCGGCGGGTACGGCCCCGGGCCCGGCGGCCCCGGCATGATGCCGCCCTCGTACTGACCGCGACCGCGCCCCGGCGTCGGACCGGACGCAGGACACCGGACACAGCACGCGGCGCGCGCACCGCACGCACGGCTGCACCACGAAGCGGGCCCGGCCCTCGGAATCCGAGGGCCGGGCCCGCTCGTCGTGTGCTCGGGGTGACCCGGCTCAGCCGAAGAGGGCCGGAATGGTCTCCCGGTGCGCGGTGCGCAGCTCGCTCAGCGGGATGCTGAACTGCCCCTGGAGCTCGACCTCATCGCCGTCGACGACGCCGATGCGCGTCAGCGGCAGGCCCCGGGCCCCGCACATGTCGTTGAACCTGACCTCCTCGCTGCGCGGCACCGCGACCACGGCGCGGCCCTGCGACTCGGAGAACAGCAGGACGAACGGGTCGATCCCGTCCGGCACCACCAGCCGCGCGCCCTTGCCGCCCTTGAGGCAGGACTCGACCACGGCCTGGACGAGGCCGCCGTCGCTCAGGTCGTGGGCGGCGTCGATCATGCCGTCCCGGGAGGCGGCGACCAGGATCTCGCCGAGCAGCCGCTCGCGCTCCAGGTCCACCGCGGGCGGCATCCCGCCCAGGTGGTCGTGGACGACCTGGGACCAGGCGGAGCCGCCGAGCTCCTCGCGGGTGTCGCCGAGCAGGTAGAGCAGCTGGCCCTCCTGCTCGAAGGCGATCGGGGTGCGCCGGCTGACGTCGTCGATCACGCCGAGCACGCCGACCACCGGGGTCGGGTGGACGGCGGTCTCGCCGGTCTGGTTGTACAGCGAGACGTTGCCGCCGGTGACGGGGGTGCCCAGCTGCTGACAGCCGTCCGCCAGCCCGCGGATGGCCTCGACGAACTGCCACATCACGTCCGGGTCCTCGGGGGAGCCGAAGTTCAGGCAGTCGGTGATGGCCAGCGGTACGGCGCCGGTGGCGGCGACGTTGCGGTACGCCTCGGAGAGCGCCAGCTGCGCACCGGTGTACGGGTCGAGCTTCGCGTAGCGCCCGTTGCCGTCGGTGGCGAGCGCGACGCCGAGGTTGGTCTCCTCGTCGACCCGGACCATGCCGGCGTCCTCGCGCTGGGCGAGCACGGTGTTGCCCTGGACGAGGTGGTCGTACTGGCTGGTGATCCAGCTCTTGTCGGCCTGGTTGGGCGAGGCGACCAGCCGCAGCACCTGCTCCCGCAGCTCCTTGCCGTCGCCCGGCCTGGGCAGCTTCCCGGCGTCATCCGCCTGGAGGGCGTCCTGCCAGGAGGGACGGGCGTACGGGCGCTGGTAGACCGGGCCCTCGTGGGCGACCGTACGGGGGTCGACGTCGACGATCTTCTCGCCGTGCCAGTAGATCTCCAGCCGGTCGCCGTCGGTGACCTCGCCGACGACGGTGGCGGTGACGTCCCACTTCTCGCAGATGGCGAGGAAGCGCTCGACCTTCGAGGGCTCGACGACCGCGCACATGCGCTCCTGCGACTCGCTCATGAGGATCTCCTCGGGCGAGAGCGTGGAGTCGCGCAGCGGTACGTCGTCCAGCTCGACGCGCATACCGCCCGAGCCGTTGGACGCCAACTCGCTGGTGGCGCAGGAGAGTCCGGCGGCGCCGAGGTCCTGGATGCCGACCACCAGGCGTTCGGCGAAAGCCTCCAGGGTGCACTCGATGAGGAGCTTCTCCTGGAAGGGGTCGCCGACCTGCACCGCGGGGCGCTTGGCGGGCTTGCCCGAGCTGTCCTCGAAGGTCTCCGAGGCCAGGATGGAGGCGCCGCCGATGCCGTCGCCGCCGGTGCGGGCGCCGTAGAGGATGACCTTGTTGCCGGTGCCCGCGGCCTTGGCGAGGTGGATGTCCTCGTGCCGCATCACGCCGATGGCGCCGGCGTTGACCAGCGGGTTGCCCTGGTAGCAGGAGTCGAAGACGACCTCGCCGCCGATGTTGGGCAGGCCCAGGCAGTTGCCGTAGCCGCCGATGCCGGCGACCACGCCGCTCACCACGCGGCGGGTGTCGGGGTGCTCGGGAGCGCCGAAGCGCAGCGGGTCGACGACGGCGACCGGGCGGGCGCCCATCGCGATGATGTCGCGCACGATGCCGCCGACGCCGGTGGCCGCGCCCTGGTAGGGCTCGACGTAGGACGGGTGGTTGTGCGACTCGACCTTGAAGGTGACCGCGTAGCCCTGGCCGATGTCGACGACGCCGGCGTTCTCGCCGATGCCGACGAGGAGGGCGTCCGAGTGCGGCGCCTTCTCGCCGAACTGGCGCAGATGCGCCTTGCTCGACTTGTACGAGCAGTGCTCGGACCACATGACGGAGTACATGGCGAGCTCGGCGCCGGTGGGACGGCGACCGAGGATCTCGCGCACCCTCGCGTACTCGTCCTCCTTCAGGCCGAGTTCGGCCCAGGGAAGCTCGGTGTCGGGGGTGGCGGCGGCGTGCTCGGTCGTGTCGAGCCTCGACGCCTGCGGCGGGGCGGGGGTCTGCGGCGGGGAGCTGTGGATGTCGGAACTCATCAGGCGTGGACCATCTTCTTGAGCGTCGTGATCGCCGAGGTGAAGAAGCCGAGCCCTTCGGTCGTCGGTCCGGTGAGGGACTCGACCGCGTGCTCGGGGTGCGGCATCAGCCCGACGACGTTGCCCGCCGCGTTGGTGATGCCGGCGATGTCGCGGCGGGAGCCGTTGGGGTTGCCGTCGAGGTAGCGGAAGACCACACGGCCCTCGCTCTCCAGCTCGTCCAGCGTGCGCTCGTCGGCGACGTAGCCGCCCTCGCCGTTCTTCAGCGGAACGGTGATCTCCTGGCCCGCCGAGTAGTCGACGGTCCAGGCGGTGTCGGCGTTCTCCACCCGCAGCTTCTGGTCGCGGCAGACGAAGTGCATGTGGTCGTTGCGGGTCAGCGCCCCGGGCAGCAGGTGCGATTCGCACAGCACCTGGAAGCCGTTGCAGATTCCGAGGACCGGCATGCCGGCCCGGGCCTGCTCGATGACCGTCTGCATCACGGGGGAAAAGCGGGCGATCGCGCCGCAGCGCAGATAGTCGCCGTAGCTGAATCCGCCCGGCAGGACGATCGCGTCCACCTGGTGCAGGCTCGTGTCCCGATGCCACAGGGGCACCGGATCGGCGCCCGCGATACGCACCGCGCGAAGTGCGTCCTTGTCGTCGAGAGAACCGGGGAAGGTGACGACGCCAATACGTGCCGTCATGCGGTGGCCGTCTCTTCCTCGTGCTCTTCCACGCGGACCGTGAAGTCCTCGATCACGGTGTTGGCGAGGAAGGTCTCGGCCAACTCGTTGATACGGGCGAGGGCGGCGTCGTCGACGGGGCCCTCCACCTCGAGCTCGAAGCGCTTTCCTTGGCGGACGTCCGCGATGCCCTCGAATCCGAGGCGCGGCAGCGCACGCTGCACCGCCTGGCCCTGCGGGTCGAGGATCTCCGGCTTGAGCATGACGTCGACTACGACGCGAGCCACAGGTACTCCTGGTGATCTTGATGCTTGGTTGCCCATGGCCTCGTTTGCCTCCGGGCACAGTGCCCATCGACTCCCCAGGCTGCGCGTTCAGCGTACCCGCCGGGATTTTCTACGCGAGTAGATATGGATCGGGCATGATCACGGACAGATATCGGGACTCGATTAACGACACCCGGAAGAGGCAGCGAATGCCGACTCCTGAGATTACCCCCGTACTTGGGGGTGAATTTGGTCGTCGTTTCATGCAAGGATTGTCGCGGCAGAAAGAAATGAGCGGCCCGCACTTGCAGACACACTCCATGCAAAGTCGTATCGCCGCACCGCAGCGTGATGTTCGCCGATCGATTACCCGACGGCGTTCCTCCCGAAAGGACCGATATTCGTGGCACAGCGCGTCGTAGTGACTCTCGCCGATGACATCGACGGCGGCGAGGCGTCCGAGACGGTCACCTTCGGCCTCGACGGGAAGGTCTACGAGATCGACCTGAGCAAGGACAACGCCAAGCGGCTGCGCGGCGCTCTCGCTCCGTACGTTCGCTCCGCCCGGAAGAAGACGCGGACCGGCAAGGCGTACACCCGCACCGCCGTCGCGCCCGACCCGCGCGCCGTCCGCGCCTGGGCCCAGTCCAACGGCCACGAGGTGCCGGCCCGCGGCCGCATCCCGTCCAAGGTCTACGAGGCGTTCAGGGCCGCGAGTTGACCGTCGGCGGCCCGGCCGGGGCGGTCGACCGCAAGCAGTGCGGCAGCCGACTTGCAAAGCACCCCGGGTGATCCGCTAGAGTCTGGAACGCACCGCGAGAGCGGGCACCGGCCCACCGGGGCGGAGCCCGGGACCGCAGGTCGTGCGGGTGTAGCTCAGTAGTAGAGCGCCCTCTTTCCAAGGGGGAGGCGCAGTGTGCGATTCCTGTCACCCGCTCAAGCCGCTCAAATGGCCTGTTCGATCAGGTAGAGTGGCAGCTGCACCACACGGCGAGAGCCGTGTGGAGTGCGGACGTAGCTCAGCTGGTAGAGCGCAACCTTGCCAAGGTTGAGGTCGCCGGTTCGAACCCGGTCGTCCGCTCAAAACCAAAGGAACCCGATCTTCGGATCGGGTTCCTTTGTGTCTGTCCGCAGCCGTGAAACTCTCCGTTCATCAAATGCGCCCACTCCGTCCCGCGCTTCTTCACCGCCGGCGACGGTAAGCCACCACGATCAGCACGAAAGGACGAACTTTCCCATGAGCATGACCTGGTTCATCTTCCTTGTCGGTGTAGTGGTGGCCGCTTATGTCTTGCTCAGCGGCGCCGGCCGGCAACGCGAGGACGACGACGGGCGCCGCTGACCCGGGGGTCTGACACGAGTCACCGCGCCCGTGTGACGGATGTCAGATCAGCTCGTGACAGCAGGCACTGCCCCGGCGCCGCACCGGCCGCGACGCTGGAGGCATGACACACACCGAGCAAGTCATCGAGGTCAGCGGCCTGCGTCGGCGGTACGGACCGTCGGGCGAGGCCGGATACGAAGCGGTGCGCGGCATCGACCTGAACGTCCGCCGGGGCGAGCTCTTCGCCCTGCTGGGCACCAACGGCGCGGGCAAGACCTCCACGGTCGAGCTGCTGGAGGGCCTGGAGAAGCCGACCGCCGGACAGATCCGGGTGCTGGGCCACGACCCGTACCGCGAGCGCAGCCGGGTGCGGCCGCGCACCGGCACGATGCTCCAGGAGGGCGGCTTCCCCTCCGAGCTGACGGTCGCCGAGACCGCCCGGATGTGGGCGGGGCTGACCAGCGGGGCCCGTCCGACCGGCGAGGTCCTGGAACTGGTGGGTCTCGCCCACCGCCGCGACGTACGCGTCAAGCTCCTCTCCGGCGGTGAGCGCCGCCGGCTCGACCTGGGGCTGGCCGTCATGGGCAGGCCCGAGGTGCTCTTCCTGGACGAGCCGACCACCGGCATGGACGCCGAAGGCCGCGCGGACACCTGGAAGTTGGTGCGCGAGCTCAAGGAGCAGGGCACCACGGTGCTGCTCACCACGCACTACCTGGAAGAGGCCGAGCGCCTCGCCGACCAGCTGGCGATCATGCACAAGGGACGGATCGTCGCCGCCGGCACCCCCGCAGAGGTGGTCGCCAACCAGCCCGCGCGCATCCGCTTCACCCTGCCGCCGAACGTGGCTCCGGCACGGCTGCCGCTGACGCTTCCGGTCGCCGTCGAGGGACGTCGCGCCGAGGTCCGCACCCAGCACCTCCAGCAGTCGCTGACGATCCTGCTCGGCTGGGCGGCGGACGAAGGTGTCGAACTGGCCGATCTGGACGCGCGTTCCGCCTCGCTGGAGGAGGCGTTCCTGTCGCTGGCCCGGCAGGGCGACGAACTGCACTTCGGGGGCGACGCGAACAGCGACGCCGCCGCCGACGACTCAATGGCGTGGGCCGCGGGCCCGCAGAACGGGGTGAGGGCATGACCACGACGACAGTCGCACACGGACGGGTCTCGACACTGAGCCGGATCACGGCGCTGGGACGGGCGGAGCTGACGCTTCTGCTGCGGAGCAAGGCGTCACTGTTCACGGTCCTGTTCCTGCCGGTCATCTTCACCTTCGCGATGCGGCAGCCGGCCGACGAACTGGACCTGGCCGGCACCGGTCTGACGGTGGGCACGGTGCTGGTGCCGGCGTCGATCGGCTTCGTGCTGATCTTCGCGGTGTACTCCAACCTCGTCGGCGTCTACGTGGCGCGGCGCGAGGAGCTGGTGCTCAAGCGGCTGCGGACCGGTGAGGCGAACGACGCCGAACTGCTGTCGGCCAACGCGCTGCCGTCGATGATCGTGGCGCTGGTGCAGTCCGTACTGCTGCTGGTGGGCGGCGCGGCCGTGCTCGACCTGGAGGCGCCGCAGCGCTTCGACCTGGTGGTGGTCGGCGTACTGCTCGGCCTGGTGATGATGTCGGCGCTCGCCGCGCTCTCCTCCCGGTTCGCCGGTACGACGGAGTCGGCCCAGCTGATCCCGCTGCCGATGATGATGGTGAGCATGCTCGGTTCCGGCGTCTTCGTGCCGCTGGAGGTCCTGCCGGACAAGCTCGCCGAGATCTGCCGCTTCCTCCCGCTGAGCCCGGTCATGGAACTGGTCCGCGGCGGCTGGGCCGGAACCCTCGAGGGCGGCGACATCGCAGCCGCGCTGGTGATCGGTCTGGCCTGGGCAGTCGGCTCGGTGTTGGCTGTACGCCGGTGGTTCCGCTGGGAACCGCGCAGCTAGGGTCTTCGGCACGGTGACGCGGACGACGGCGGAACAGCAGGGAGTGGGACGCGTGGCGGCGAAGAAGTTGACGGCCTGGTGGGACCGGAAGAGCGACCCCGACCGGATCGAGCTCTACACCCGTTGGACCTTCAACTTCTTCGCCCTGCTGGAGGTGGTGGTCGGCTTCAGCCTCGCGGTGGCCGTCGAGCCGCGCTGGGGCATCGCCGTCGTCTGCCTGCTGGTCGTCGCCCACGCGGCGCTCTGCCAGATCACCAGCAGCCGGTGCCTCGACTGGATGCTGGACCGGCGCGACCGGCCCACCGCGATGATGTGGACGAACGCCGCCGGCGCCGCCGTCATCGTCGGAGTGCTGCTGGCGTTCGAGTCCGCGGACATGACCAGGGAGCTCACCGGGGTCACGACGCTCTCCAGCGTCGTGATGATCATGGCCGCGATGTCGCTCTCGCTCAACCTGCGCCCCAGCGAATTCGGCCGGCTGGTGCTCGCCGCGACGCCGATCGTCGCGGGGATGGCGCTGCTGGCCGGCAGCCCGGCGCGGCTGGTCACGGTGTACGCCGCGATGACGCTCTGGTGCGGGCTGGCGGGCGGATTCGCCGGCCGCGCCTCCGGCTGGATCCTGGCCGCGGTCATGGAGCTGGACGAGGCCCGCCACGCACAGGCCCGGCTCGCGGTCGCCGAGGAGCGGCTGCGCTTCGGCCGCGATCTGCACGACGTGCTCGGCCGCAACCTCTCGGTCATCGCGCTCAAGAGCGAGCTGGCCGTACAGCTGGCGCAGCGCAAGGGCGCCGCCTCCGGTGCGGCGCTCGACCAGATGGTCGAGGTGCAGCGGATCGCCCGGGAGTCCCAGTCGGAGTTGCGGGAGGTCGTGCGCGGCTACCGGGACACCAGCCTGCTGAACGAACTCGCGGGCGCCCGGGGCGTGTTGCGCGCGGCGGGCATCGAGTGCGAGATCGACGCCGACCCCAACACCGCGCTCCCCGAGTCGGTGCGCGCCGCGCTCGGCTGGGTGGTGCGGGAAGGCGCGACGAACGTGCTCCGGCACTCCGACGCCAGCCGCTGCGTGATCCGGCTGCGGCTGACCGAGCACCCCGACGCCGCGGTGCTGACCCTGGTCAACGACGGTGTGCGCGACGTGAAGGCGGCACGCAGCATCGGCAGTTCGGGCAACGGCCGCAGCGCGGGACTGATCGGACTGCGCGAGCGGCTCAGCGCGCTGCGCGGCACCCTCAGCACACCCGACCCGGCGGAGCCGACCGGCGACGGCCGCAGCTGGAGCCACGGCGTCTGGGACGACCGACTTCCGCCGGACGACGAGGTGTTCGTCCTGCGCGCCGAGATCCCGGTCTCCGCCGACGCGTCCTCCGAGGACGGCCGCGGCGGCTTCGGCGAACGCGGGAACGGCGCCGGCGGGGGAACCAGTGCCGGTGGGGGGAACGAGGCCGGCGGCGGGAACGGGGCCGGTGGGGGAAGCAGTGCCGCCGATACTGCTGTCGGGGGCGCGTACGGGACGAAGGCCGGCAGAGCGGGAACGGACGGGCGATGAACGGGCAGGCGCAAACCGACGGGCAGCTGCGGGTGCTGCTGGCCGACGACGAACACCTCATCCGCGGTGCGGTGGCCGCGCTGCTGTCCCTGGAGGACGACCTGGTGGTGGTCGCGGAGGCCGGATCCGGCACCGAGGCGATGGCCATGGCCCGGGCGCACCGGCCGGACGTGGCGGTGCTGGACCTGAACATGCCCGGTGCCGACGGCGTCGAGGTGGTCCGGATGATCCGAGCCGAGATCCCGGGCTGCGCCACGATGATCGTCACCGGCCACGGCCGGCCCGGTCATCTGAAGCAGGCGCTCGCCGCGGGTGCGCGCGGCTTCCTGCCGAAGACCGTCTCCGCGCAGCGGCTGGCGGAGATCATCCGCACCGTGCACGCCGGCGGCCGGTACGTCGACCCCGAGCTGGCCGCCGACGCGATCAGCGCCGGCGACTCCCCGCTGACCGCGCGGGAGGCGGAGCTGCTGGAACTCGCCTCGGACGGGGCGACCGTCGCCGAGATCGCCCGGCGCGCCTCTCTCGCACCGGGCACCGTGCGCAACTACCTCTCCTCCGCCGTGGCCAAGCTCGGCGTGGAGAACCGGCACGCCGCGGCCAGCGCCGCCCGCGAACGCGGCTGGCTGTAGCGGGCGAACGGGAGCTGCTCGGCGGCGCCGAAGCCGCCGGCGGATCGCAGGACGGGTCGCCGAGGTCGCAGGACGGGTCGCCGAGGTCGCAGGCGGCTGGGCGGCCGCGAGCTGTTCCCGGGCGTGGTCGGAGCACCCGCGAAAGAGGGCTATAGTTGTCCGCACGCGCGGACGTAGCTCAGCTGGTAGAGCGCAACCTTGCCAAGGTTGAGGTCGCCGGTTCGAACCCGGTCGTCCGCTCCAGAAGTGAAAGGCCCGGTCTTCCGCAGACCGGGCCTTTCGCATGTCCGCGCCCACCGCCGGTGCGGTCCGGTGCACGGCGTGGCCGGTTGACGCCCTTCGTCGCGGGTAGGCCGGGCACTACGCTGGTCCGACTGTCCTCACGGAGTGGGAGTGCCCCTTGGCGTGTGATCTGTGGCTGGTTCCTCTGGTCGACGTGCTGTGCCAGAGCCCCGACAATCCGTTCGCCGAGGAACTGGCGGTCTACGACAAGGCGCTGAACGAGGCGGGGCTGCCCCCGGTCCCGGTGCACGGCTACATGCCGGGCCTCACCGGAGAGGTGGCACCGGTCGCCGGCTTCGACTACGACGCGCTGCATCTGCTGCGCCGCGCGCACCTGCTGCTCGCCTGCGGGCTGGAGGTCACCCCGGTGGACCAACTGGGCAGCGACTACGAGCAGTTGCTGGAGATGTTCGAGCCGACCGCCCAGCAGTCCCATCTGGTCTGGCACTTCGACCACGCCGGCGCGTACGTCCCGGTGGACTTCGCGGCGCCGCTGAGCAACGACGAACTCCTGGAGGGCGGCGGGCCGCTGGGGTCCAGCCACGGTCTGCTGCGGGAGCTCCACACCGTGGCGCCGAGCCTGGGCATCGACCCGGCCAACCCTCCCGCGCCGCCGGCCGCTCCCCCCGGGCCGACGGAGCTGGAGGAGCCGGCGCTGCCCACCGAGGAGGGCGGCCCGTACGCGCGCGAGCGGCACGTCTGGCTCGGCCTGCACGCGGCGGCCACCCGCAGCCTCGCGCAGGGGTCGATGATCCTCTTCTCCTGAGCACCCCGAGGCGACCGGGCCCCTGGTGCCCGGTCGGCCCGGGCGTCGGCCACCGGCTCCGCACCGCCCGTGCTCCCGCGGGACCGCAGGTCGTACGGCGCCGACCGGCGTACGTGCGGGGCGTGCGCCTGTGCGTACGTGCGGGCGTGCGGGCGTGCGACGCCGCCTCGCGGGCTCCGGAACTCGGCGCGGGCGCCGGTTGTTCGGCGCCCGGGTGCTCGGCGCCCGTTGCTCAGCGCGGGTTCTCCGGCGGGCGCTGGCGCGGCATGTTGGGCCGGGTGCCCGGGGGCATCGGGAAGCGCGAGGCCGCGAGGGCACCCGCGGCCTCGGGCCTGCGGGCGGGCCCGGAGTTGGCGACGGACTGGGTGAGCAGCGGAACCGATCCCGTTCTGAACTCGACCATCCAGTCGCCCGTTTCGGCCCGTACCAGCTCGGAGATCTCCTCACTGAACCTGCGCAGGGTGCCCAGGCAGCGCTCCGCCGCCTCGGCCGCGGTGCCCTCCGCCGGGCCGAGCACCTCGCGCACCGACTCGGTGGCCCACTCGTACTGGAGCGCCTCCAGCCGGCGCTGCACGGCCTGGGCAGTCGCCACATCGCGCATCCAGCCCGAGGTCACCCCGAACCAGCGGTCGGCGCCCGCGCACAGCACGGCTACCACCAGCGAGAGGTAGCCCCAGGCGAGCGGGGTGAGCAACGCACCGAGAACACCGGCCAGTTCGAGGACGGGCAGCACCGCGCCCCCGGCGAGGCCGGCCGCCGTCCCGGCTCGCAGCAGCCGGGCGAGGCGGCGTTTGTGGGTGCGGTCGGCGAGATACCAGTCGACCGTCTCCAGGGCGCGCTGCTCGACCCACTGGTACAGCTCGTCGAGCCGCTCGGCGGGCTCTCCCCAGTCGCCGAGCGGAAAAGCCTGACCGAGCAGCTCGCCCCTGCGGTCCTTGCCGGCCCCCTCGGGACGCATCTCCGGCTGAGTCACCCGCCCACTCCCCACAACAGAACGCGCTCCCACCGCCACTCATGATGGCCGAGCACGTCGCTTTTCACACTTAGCGGCAATCCGCCGCGCACACTGCTGGGCGAACGGCCACACGGAACCCTCATTTCTACCCCCAAAACCGTTTCGCTGCTTGGGCGTTCGGGAACGGGCAGGCCCAGAATCGCCGCTCAGCAGGGCGGCGACGACGCCTGCACCTCACTCGAAAGAGTGGGCGTCAACAACCGTCCACCGCGGCTCACCCGTGGTAGGTACGACCGGTCGCACAGGCCGCTCACCACCCCTCCGCCACACCTCCGCGCCCGTCCTCGCGCCGGCCCCCGCGCCCGGGTCTCCTGGGCGCCGTCCCACACCGCAGACCGCCGGACCGACCGGCCGCGGCGGACCACTAGGCTTCGGTGCGTGAAGGTCCTCGTCATCGGCGGCGGCGCCCGCGAACACGCCCTGTGCCGCTCCCTCTCCCTCGATTCCGACGTCACCGCGCTGCACTGCGCCCCCGGCAACGCCGGGATCGCCGAGGTGGCCACCCTCCACCGGGTGGACGCCCTCGACGGCGCGGCGGTGGCCGCCCTCGCCGGCGAACTCGGCCTGACCGAGCACGATCTGGTGATCGTCGGCCCTGAGGCGCCGCTGGTCGCCGGGGTCGGCGACGCGGTGCGCGAGCGCGGCGTGCCCGTCTTCGGTCCGTCGGCGCGTGCCGCGGAGCTGGAGGGGTCGAAGGCGTTCGCCAAGGACGTGATGGCCGCCGCCGGCGTACCCACGGCCCGCAGCTACGTGTGCACCACGGCCGAGGAAGTGGCCTCCGCCCTCGACGCGTTCGGCGCGCCGTACGTGGTCAAGGACGACGGGCTCGCCGCGGGCAAGGGCGTCGTGGTGACCGACGACGTCGAGGCCGCCGCCGAGCACGCCGCGGGCTGCGCGCGCGTGGTGATCGAGGAGTTCCTGGACGGCCCCGAGGTGTCGCTGTTCGCGGTGACCGACGGCGAGACGGTCCTGCCGCTCCAGCCCGCACAGGACTTCAAGCGCGCCCACGACGGCGACGCGGGCCCCAACACCGGTGGCATGGGCGCGTATTCGCCTCTCCCCTGGGCCGAGCCGGGCCTGGTGCAGGGGGTCCTGGAGACCGTCCTCCAGCCGACCGTCGACGAGCTGCGGCGACGCGGCACGCCCTTCTCCGGCCTGCTCTACGCCGGGCTGGCGATCACTTCGCGCGGTGTGCGCGTCATCGAGTTCAACGCCCGCTTCGGCGACCCGGAGACCCAGGTCGTGCTGGCCCGGCTGCGGACCCCGCTGGGTGGGCTGCTGTACGCCGCCGCCACCGGCCGGCTGGCCGAGTTCCCGCCGCTGCGCTGGGACGACGGCGCCGCGGTCACCGTCGTGGTGGCCGCCGAGAACTACCCGTCCGCGCCGCGCAAGGGCGATGTGATCGAGGGCCTGGCCGAGGTGGCGGCGCAGGACGCCCCGCACGCGTACGTCCTGCACGCCGGCACCAGGACCGACGACTCCGGTCGGGTGCTGAGCGACGGCGGCCGGGTGCTGTCCGTGACGGCGTCCGGCGCGGACCTGGCACAGGCGAGGGAACGCGCGTACCGGGCGGTGGGCCGGATCTCACTGGAGGGTTCGCACCACCGCGGGGACATCGCCCGCGCGGCCGCCGAGGGCTAAGCCGGTCGGGGCGCGCGGTCGTCCCTCGGATCGCTCGGTCGGCCGCCGGGGCGCGGGTCCGGTCAACTTCTCCGGGCCGTGCCGGAGTTGATCGAATGCGTCGATAGCCGGACACCTCCGGCGGAGGCGGATGCGCAACACCTCTACCCAAAGCCATTCCATCGAGTGACGGTCCGGCCGAGCACCTGAGTTCCCGGCCGGACCGAACTATCGTTCCGCGCGTCGGCTTCAGGACGCCGTCGGTCGTCTGGCTCACCGCGATTGCGCTGTCGGACGCCGGTGCCACAGTGGGTGGATGGTCCACGGCGTCCCACAAGCAGGGGGGTGAGCGGCTCGATGACGACAGCGGACAGGGATCGTGCCTCGGCACGGGATCACGCACTGGCCGTCCTGCGGATTCGCGGGGCGGTTTTCGCCGTCGCGCTGCTTCCCGCGGCCGTCGCGGTGGTGCTGTGGACGGGCTCGGCGACGGGCCGGTTCGACGCCGCGTGGGACGGGCCGCGGTGGGCGGTGACGGCGCTGGCGGTGCTCGTGCTGGGCGTCACCGCCGTCCTGACCGCGCTCGTCGCGACCGCCCGGCCGTCCGTCCCGCCCTCGGTCCCGCTCGCGGAGCAGGACGCACCCGATCTGTACCGGATGATCCGCGATCTGGCCGACCGGCTGGACGTGCCGGAGCCGTCCGCGATCGCGCTCACCCCGGACTGCGACAGCTGGTTGGAGGACGAGGGTGCGCGCACCCCGACCCTGGTGATCGGTTCGCCGTTCCTGTGGTGGATGCGCGTCGCCGAGCTGCGCGCTCTGCTCGCCCCGGTGGTCGCCGGCACCGGCCCGGCCGTCCATCCGGACATCGCCGCCGCCCGCCGCATCGTCCGGGCGCTGGACGCGGCGAGCCGGCGGCCGTCGGTGCGTGTGCCGGCACGGCTGCTGCTGCGGCCGACGGGACCGCACGCGGCGGAGATGGAGCGGCTCGTCGCGACGGCCTGCTCGATCCGCGCCCAGACCGTCGACATGGGTGTGCGGCAGGTGGCCCAGGAGCAGGTGGGCCTGGCCTTCGCGGGCTGGGACCGGCTGCTCACCCGCGTCGCGGTGCCCGCCTGGCGGATGGGCCGCTGGCCCGCGCAGCTGGACGTGGGCGTGGTCGCGGCGCTGACCGAGCTCTCGCGCCGGGACCGGCTGGCCGAGGGGTTCACCGCCCGGCTCGGCGAGCGTCCGGCCTGCGATCTGCTGGAGACGCCCGGCGAAGTGGACCGCGCCGTCTCGCTGTTGGCGGCGCGGCTGTTCTACGGTGCGCCGCAGTCGCCGGACCCGCACTGGCAGCCTATCGACTGGTCGGCCTATCCGGAGGAGGTCGTCGACCGCTCCTGGCGGGCGGCGGCGGCACGGCTGTTCGCCGCGTTGGACACCACCCAGAGCTTCCAGGAGGAGCACGGCGAATCGGCCCGTTCCGGCACCGGCCCGCAGGAAGTGGGTCGGCCGACCCTGAGCCGGATTCTGGAGCGGCTGACCGGCGAGGAGCAGCGCGCGGCGCTCGCGGCCAGGGTCAGCGCCGCCGCCGTGCGCGAGGAGCGCGGTTCACCGGCGTCCGAGCCCGGTGGCGCGCTGGTGCCCGGCGGTCCGGGCGAGGCGGCCCCGATTGGGCTGCCCCCGGCGCCGGTCAAGAGCGGCCGCGAGGTGCTCTCGGAGCACATCACCGCCGCCGTCTGCTGCGCCGCGGTGGACGCGGGCGGCGCCCGTCCCGGGTTGGACTGGCTGGACGGACACGTACTGCTGGTGGACGGCGAGCGGCGGCAGGACCTCGCCGAGCCGGTGCTCGCACTGGCCGAGCAGGGCGATCCGCTGCCGCTGCGCGGCTGGCTCGCGTCCGCCGGCGTGCGCCCGGACAAGCCGGTGCGGCTGGTCTGAGCCGTACGCCCCACCCTCGCGGACGAGCCCCGCCGGACGTGCCCGGCCCGCGGACGTCGCGCCCCGCGCGAGGACCGGGCCCGCGCGCGACGTCGGCGCACGACCCGTGCCGGGCGCACGCGCCCCGCTCCGCCCCGCGCACCGCGGGGCTCCTCCCGCCCTCGTCGCACACCCGTGCCCACCCCGATTTGCGTGATGCTCGACACATTCGCAAGCTCCCCATCCGCCCGTTCCGGCACGTGAGTTCACGTCGGTCACAACTTCTCGCCGCCTCTGCCCCCTTCCGACTCACTTCGTGTCATTTCGCGCCCACTAATTCACGACGAATGGTGATGAGGCCGCTGCACTATGTGATGTGCTTGGCTCTCGTGAGGGAGTACCCACGCGAGTGGGAGGGGGCCGGATGGGGACGCAGCAGATCCGACGGTGGCAGTCAGGTGCGCTGGCGCACGCGGTGACCGATCCGTTCGGCCAGGGCCCGCTGCCGTGGCTGCGCGGCAGCGAGAACTACTTCGACAGCGGCCGGGTCGTCCCCTGGTACGTGGACGACGCCGACCACGCGGTGCTCGCCGCCGACGGACGCATCCTCCCGGGCCCCCGCCAGGCGGGCCGCGGCACCACCCGCACCGCGGACGACGTGCGCTGCCAGATCAAGGGGTTCGCCTCGACCGGCTCGGTGGCGCCCGGCGAGTCCATCGACTTCCGGGTCACCGTCAGCCCGCCCCAGCCCTTCGGCGTGGACGTCTACCGCATCGGCCACTACGGCGGTGTCGGCGCCACCAAGATCACCACAAGTCCCCGGCTCTCGGGGATCGTTCAGCCCGAACCGCTGCGCGCCGACCGCACGGTCTCCTGCCACCACTGGTGGCTCTCCTGGCGCCTGCCGGTGCCCGGCACGTGGAGCAGCGGCGCGTACGTCGCCGTCCTCACCACGGCGGACGGCCACCGCTCGCACATCCCCTTCACCGTCCGCAGCAAGGACCCGGCAGATCTGCTGCTGGTGCTGCCGGACGTGACCTGGCAGGCGTACAACCTCTTCCCCGAGGACGGCAGGACCGGCGCCAGCCTCTACCACGCCTGGGACGAGGAGGGACGGCTGCTCGGCGAGGCCGAGGCGGCGCACACCGTCTCCTTCGACCGCCCGTACGCCGGCGCCGGGCTCCCCCTGCACGTCGGCCACGCCTACGACTTCATCCGCTGGGCCGAGCGCTACGGCTACGACCTCGGCTACGCGCACGCCCGCGATCTGCACGCCGGGCTCGTCGACACCGGCCGCCACCGCGGGCTGGTCTTCCCCGGCCACGACGAGTACTGGTCTGTCCCGATGCGTCGGCAGGCCGAGCTGGCCAGGGACAACGGCACCTCGCTCGTCTTCCTCTCGGCCAACACCGCCTACTGGCAGGTGGAGTTGAAGGCGCTGCCGTCGGGCGACCAGGACCGGTTGCTGAGCTGCCGAAAACGCCGCGGCCCCGGTCGCTCGCAGCTCTGGCGCGACCAGGGGCGCCCGGAGCAGCTGCTGCTGGGCATCCAGTACGCCGGCCAGGTGCCGCAGCCCCACCCGCTGGTGGTGCGGAACGCCTCGCACTGGCTGTGGGAGGGCACCGGCGCGGCCGAGGGCGACGAACTGCCGGGCCTGGTCGCGGGCGAGGCGGACCGCTACCACCCGCGCACCGCGCTGCCCGACCACCGCCACCGGATCCTGCTGGCGCACTCGCCGTACCCGGACAAGCGCGGGGTCCTGCGCCACCAGGAGACCTCGCTCTACGAGGCGCCGAGCGGCGCTCTGGTCTTCAGCTCCGGCACCTTCGCCTGGTCGCCCGCGCTGGACCGCCCCGGGCACGCGAACAGCACCGTCCAGCAGGCCACCGCCAATCTGCTCGACCGCATCTGCAAACGTGATTGAGCCGCCGACCCACGGGTACCCGGCGCCGCCGCGCACGCCCTCGTAGGCGAGAATCAGCGTTACGTGTCGAGATCCCCGTGGAGGACCGGTGTCCGGATTCGTCGAGCAGCCCGAGCCCGTGCAGGTACCGGGGCTGGTGCATCTGCACACGGGAAAGGTCCGCGAGCTGTACCGGAACGACGCCGGTGAGCTGGTCATGGTCGCCAGCGACCGGATCAGCGCGTACGACTGGGTGCTGCCGACCGAGATCCCGGACAAGGGACGGGTGTTGACCCGGCTTTCGCTGTGGTGGTTCGACCAGCTGGCCGATCTGGTGCCGAACCACGTGATCTCCACCGAGGTGCCCGAGGGGGCGCCCGCGGACTGGGCGGGCCGGGTCACGGTGTGCAAGCCGCTGCGGATGGTGCCGGTGGAGTGCGTGGCGCGCGGCTATCTGACCGGCTCGGGCCTGGCCGAGTACCGCAGCTCGCGCACGGTCTGCGGGCTCGCTCTGCCCGAGGGGCTGGAGGACGGTTCGCGGCTGCCGGCGCCGATCTTCACCCCGGCCAGCAAGGCCGAGGTCGGCGAGCACGACGAGAACGTCTCCTACGAGGAGGTCGTGCGCCGGGTCGGCGCCGAGACCGCCGCGCTGCTGCGGCAGACCACGCTGGCGGTCTACGGCAGGGCGCTGGAGATCGCGGGGGAGCGCGGACTGATCCTGGCCGACACCAAGTTCGAGTTCGGTTACGCCGAGGGTGCCTCGCACGAGGAGGAACTGATCGTGGGCGACGAGGTGTTGACCCCCGACTCCTCGCGGTTCTGGCCCGCGGAGTTCTGGGAGCCGGGCCGCCCGCAGCCCTCCTTCGACAAGCAGTACGTACGGGACTGGCTCATCGGGCCCGAGTCCGGCTGGGACCGCGCCGGCGAGCAGCCGCCGCCCGAGCTGCCGTCCAAGGTCGTCGAGCAGACGCGGGAGAAGTACGTCGAGGCGTACGAGCGGCTCACCGGCACCTCCTGGTGAGGCAGCACCGCTGAAGGCCCGTCCCCGTACCCATTCCCGCCTCCGCCTCCGCCTTCGGCAGGCGGGCGCGGGCGGGTCAGGCGGGAGCGGGCCGGACGGGAAGGCCGTCGAGCAGCGTCAGACAGTGCGCGTGGTACTCGCCGAGTACGCGTCGGGCGCGGTCGAGGTCGCGGTCGTGCACCGCGTCGAAGAGGTCCAGGTGCCCGGCCCACAGCAGCCCGCGCAGATCGGGCTGGGCCCGGAGCCTGGGGACGGCGTACACCCAGCTGTGGATACGCACTCGCTCCAGTACGTCGGCGACGTACGGATTGCCGATGATCTCGCCGAGCTCGCGCCAGAAGCGCAGGTCGTAGCCGATCAGCACGTCCAGCTCGCCGGCGAGCGCCGCCCGGCGGGACGCCTCGGCCCGGCGGCGTATCGCCTCGGTGCAGCGGAAGTCGCGCATCGTGCGGGAGCGCGCGAGCTGGGAGAAGACGCCCTCGACGATGATCGCCCTGGCCCGCACCATCCGGTCGTAGTCGGCGTCGCTGAAGCGGTGCACCCGGAAACCGCGGTGCTGGTCCGCGTCGAGCAGGCCCTGAGCGGTGAGGTCCAGGAGCGCCTCGCGCACGGGCGTGGCCGAGACCCCGTACTGCTGGGCGATCTCCTTGACCGTGAAGCCGGTCCCCGCGGACAGCCGTCCGGCCAACACCTCTTCGCGCAACGCGTCCGCGACCTGCTGTCGCAGTGTGCTGCGGGTGATGGTGCCGGTCATCGGCGGTGCTCCTTCGTACGGTCCCGGGTCACCCTAGGCCAGGAAGCACGCGCCGAACCCGGCTGTGCGGGAAAGCTCACGTACCGCACACACAAGCACCGCGAACACGGACACCGCGTCGCCCGCCGGGCCGCCCCTCCGTCCTGCCCCCGAACACGCCTCGTCGCCCCCACCTGCGAGGCGGGGGGCGACGAGAGGGCCGCGAAAAGACTCGTGCCCGGTGCGGGCCGGCACCGTCGGGCGGTGCGCTGCCGCGCACGGCGCGGGCCGTGGCGGGGCCGCCGCACAAGCGGCGGGCACGGGTCGGTCGTCAGCGGGTTCGTGGTGGGTGAACCGCTCCTTCACCCCTGTCGGCTATGCACGGGGCGGGCGCCCCCGAGGCCGTCGTCGGCCCCGGGGACACCCGGCCGACCGGGAGCGGGCCGGCCGCTGCGGGCCCGCTCCGGTCAGCTCTTGAGGCTGGCGAAGGCGACGATATTCGAGTCATAACCGTCCTTCTCGGTGAAGCCGCCGCCACAGGTGATCAGGCGCAGCTGGGGTGTCCGGGTGGGCCCGTAGACCCGCCCGTTGGGGTAGTTGTCCTTCTGGTACTGCTCGACCGAGTCGACGGTGAAGACCACCGTGCTGCGGTCCTCGCGCTCGATCCGGATCTCCGCTCCCGGCTTGAGCGAGCCGATGCCGGCGAAGGCCGCGGGCCCCTCGTGGGTGTCGAGGTGGCCGACGAGGATCGCCGGTCCCTGCTCCCCCGGGGAGGGGCCGCCCTGGAACCAGGCGACCTTGTGGGCGTCCTCCTCCTCGGGGGTGGGAGGCGTACCGTCCTTCTCCGCGTCGGCGCCGAACACCTCCAGATCGGCGCCGAGTTGGGGAATGCGCACCCGGCTCGGCTCCGACCTGGGCTGTGCCTGGGGGTCGGGAGACGGGGGTCGGGTGTCGACGGCCTCGGGCCGGGAGACGCCCGCGGCCACGGAGGTGCGTTCGCTGCTGCGTTCCGAGCGGGAGCCGGTGGCGTCCTGCGCCGGAACGGCTCCGCAGAGCGTTGCGGCGAGGACTGCGGTGGCGACCACGGCCGCGCACTCCAGCCGGCGCCCGCGGAGCGCGATCCGTTGCTGTCGGGTCGTCATGGGATATCCGGGGGCGGATCAGGACTGGTCCGCGTTGGCCCGACGACGCGAGATCATCAGGTAGCCGGCGGCACCGGCGAGGGCCAGACCACCGGTGGCCGCGGCGGCCGTGGTGGCGGTGGACATCCCGCCCTGCTCACCGGAGGCGAGCCCGCCGAGGCCGGCGTGCGCACCGCCGCCGACACCGTTGTAGGTGAAGGTGCCGGTGAGCGGCTTGTGGTCCTTGCAGTAGCCGGTGACCTGGTAGGTCTTGCCGTTGGTCAGGCCCTCGTGCATGACCTTGGC
The DNA here is from genome assembly GCF_023072595.1 of Streptomyces sp. XM4193. GTDB lineage: Bacteria > Actinomycetota > Actinomycetes > Streptomycetales > Streptomycetaceae > Streptomyces. The sequence continues at coordinate 650,979 of NZ_JALLGK010000001.1, read as the reverse complement.
CGAGGCGAAGGGCTTCTTGTGGTGGCCCTTCTTGTCGTGGCCGGCGTCGTGGCCGCCGCCCAGCGGGTGGTGCTGGCCGGTGTGCGCCTGGCTGGTCTCGAACGCGTCCGAGGCGACGGTGCCGTGGCCGCCGTCCTTGCAGTTGGCGGTCACCTCGACCGTGGTGCCCGGGCCGGCGTGCGAGGGGCTGACGGTCAGGCCGTGCTGGCCGCCGGTCTCTCCGCCGGCGAAGGCGGGGCCGGCGACGGCGAAGGTGAGAGCGGAAGCGGCGGCAGCGGTGGCGAGAGCACGCATCTTCATGGGAAGAAATCCTCCGGGGGGCGTCGGCACGCGTGCGGAAGCGGTTCTTCCGCGCTTCTTCGCGCCGTCGAGACTCATGCGACCAGCGCGCCGGGCGGGCCGCATCCGCTGTACCTCCCGCCGGGTGCCGCGTTCGGCCAACCGGGGCGCGCGGCGAGGGGCCCTGAGAGACCGTCAAGGCCCGCCGCCGGAGGGCGACGGGCCTTGCGGGCAAAGGGTTGACGAGCCATCAACCGCCGCTACTTCGACTCCAGATCCCGTCGGCGGAAGCCGAGCACCCCGAATGCCAGCAGCACGAGCGCACACACCGTCAGAAGCACGAGCGGCAGCCACTCCACGGGCTCCGCGGGTGCCTGGGAGACATGGCCGAACGGTGACAGGTTGTTCATCCACTCCGGAAAGCCGAGCACCTGGCCGAGGTAGCCGACGACGAAGGAGTAGACCGGCAGCACCCACGCCGCCGCGCTCCAGCGGGGCGCCAGGCCGAACAGCGCCGCCGCCGCGCCCGCGGTGACCCACAGCGCGGGGCTGTGGAGCAGCGCGGCTCCGACCAGCTTCGGCACAAGTGACGGGTCGTCGGCGGTCACCGAGCCCAGCAGTCCGAAGCCCAGACCGGCGAGCAGCAGCAGGAACGGGCCGCCGAGCAGAGCCACCGTCAGATGGCCGCCGAGCCAGCGGTGCCGGGACAGCCCGGTCGCCAGCAGCGGCTCCGCGCGCCCCGACACCTCCTCGCTGCGCGCCCGCAGCACCGCCAGCACGACGTACGCCGAGCCGACGGTCGCGATCATCGTCATCAGCATGGCGGCGAAGGCCTCGGTCAGGTCCCCCATCGCCTCGGCCGACCGGCGCATCGAGTCGACCGAGTCCAGGACCTCCTCGACGTCGCCGAGGATGGCGCCGTACGCCGCGCCGAGCAGCAGGAGACCGACCGCGAAGCCGGTCAACATGCCGCGGTGCAGGCGCAGTTCGAGTCCGAGCGGACGCAGGAGCGCGGGGCTCGCGGTGCGGCTGCCGAGCCGCGCGGCGCGCAGGCCGGCGCCGACGTCGCGGCGGGTGCTGAGCAGGTACGCGGGTGCGATCAGCGCGAGGGACAGCAGCACGCAGAGCGCCAGCGGCCACCAGCGGTCGTCCACATACACATGGGTGCGCTGTGCCCAGCCGATCGGCGAGAGCCAGGACAGTGTGCCGCCACCGGTGTCACCGCCGGTGTCGCCCGCCGCACGCAGCACGTACGCCAGGCCGAGCACCGCGAGCGCCGAGCCGCTGGCCGCGCGGGAGTGCGCGCTCAACTGGACCGTCACGGCGGCGACCGCGGCGAAGACGACGCCCACCGCGGCGTGCGCCAGTCCGTACAGCAGTGAGCCCTGCACGCTCACGCCCTGGTGGCCGGAGGCGGCCAGGCCGGCGGCGAGCAGCGCGGCGAGCGCCAGGTTCGCCAGCACGGCCAGGAGGAGCGCCGCGCTCAGATACGCGTGGCGTCCGACCGCGGTGGCGCGCACGAGCTCGGCGCGGCCGGTCTCCTCCTCGGTCCTGGTGTGCCGCACCACCAGGAAGACGCTCATCATCGCCACCAACACGACCGTGAAACCGAGGAGTTGGTGGCCGATCATCGAGCCGTGGCTGTAGTCGTCGAGGTAGCGGCTCGGCCCGGAGAGCGCGAGGCCGGCGGGCGAGTCGGACGCCTCGGCGAAAGCCTCGCGGTCCTCGGCGGTGGGGTTCAGGTCGGCGACGCCGGCGAGCGACATCAGGGTGCCGGCGAGCAGCGAGAACAGCCACACGGTCAGCCTCAGCCGGTCCCGGCGCAGCCCGAACCGCAGCAGCGCGACCGTACCGGCGAGGGTGCGGGCGGGCGGCGCGGAGGTGCGGGCGCCGCGGCGGTCCGGGCCGCCGCTGCCGTGGTGGTCGCCGCCGCCGCGGTTGTCGCTGTGGTCGCGGTGGCGGGTGGGGGTGCTCATCGTGCCGTCCCGGGGGTGCCGGGGCCGGCCGCGGCCAGCTCGTCGCCGTAGTGCCGCAGCATCAACTCCTCGAGCGTGGGCGGGTGGCTGGTCAGGGACCGGATGCCCGCGCTGCTCAACTCCCGCATGACGCTGCTCAGTTGGACGCCGTCGACCGCGAGGCGCAGCCGAAGGCCCTCGGCGTCGTCGGCCACCAGGTCGTGCACGCCCGGGAGTTCGGCCAGCCCGCGCACCGGACGCTCGGTCTCGACCTCCACCGCCGTGCGCGTCAGATGGCGCAGTTCGGCGAGGGAGCCGGACTGGACGATTCGGCCGAGCCGGATGATGCTCACCCGGTCGCAGAGCTTCTCCACCTGCGCCAGGATGTGGCTGGAGAGCAGCACCGTCTTGCCGTCGGCCTTCGCCTGCGAGATGACGTCCTGGAAGACCACCTCCATCAACGGGTCGAGCCCCGCGGTCGGTTCGTCGAGCAGCAGCAGCTCCGCGTCGGAGGCGAGCGCGGCGACGATGGCGACCTTCTGGCGGTTGCCCTTGGAGTAACTGCGGCCCTTCTTGGCCGGATCGAGGTCGAAGCGCTCGATCAGCTCGTCCCGCCGCCGCTCGTCGATGCCGCCGCGCAGCCGGGCGAGGAGGTCGATGGCCTCGCCGCCGGTGAGGTTCGGCCACAGCTCGACGTCGCCGGGCACGTACGCCAGCCGCCGGTGGAGCGCGACGGCGTCGCGCCAGGGGTCGAGCCCGAGCAGCTGCGCGGCACCGCTGTCCGGCCGCAGCAGCCCGAGCAGGATCCGGATGGTGGTGGACTTCCCGGCGCCGTTCGGCCCGAGGAAGCCGTGCACCTCCCCCTTGGCCACCCGGAGGTCGAGGCCGTCGAGTGCGCGGGTCGACCCGAAGGTCTTCACCACACCGGACACGGAAAGCGCGGTGCTTGGATCGGTCATGAGCTTGAAATTACATTAGTTTCATAAATTTGTGAATGCTCAGAATCTTCCGTCGGCCCGGTGCGGAGAACCTGCGAGGATGAGCCACGTGGCAGCGAAGAAGGAACGTGCACAGCACGAACGCACGAAGAGCCGGCAGCAGGAAGCCGAGGCCGCCCCGTCGGACCGGAAGCCCGGCGGGGCGGGCACCGGCACCACGACCACCGCGTGCCCGGCCGCGGAAACCACCCGTGACGGCGGCAGCGGCGACCTCCCCGAGAGCTCCGGGGACGCGTCACCCGGCTACGACACGGCGGCCTCGCGCTTCGTCGAGCGCTTCGCCGCCGAGCTGACCGAGGCCGGGATGCAGCGCATGGCCGCCCGGGTCTTCGCCTGCCTCCTGGTCAGCGAGTCGGGCGCCCTCAGCTCCGCCGAACTGGGCGAGCGGCTGCGCGTCAGCCCGGCCGCCGTCTCGGGCGCGGTGCGCATGCTCGCCGGAGTGCACATCGTCAGCCGCGAGCGCGAGCCGGGGTCCCGCCGCGAGCTGTACCGGCTGCACTCCGACATCTGGTACCAGACCATCAGCGAGCGCGACGCCTTCGTCATGCGCTGGATCGGCACCTTCCAGGAGGGCGCGCAGGCGCTCGGGCCCCAGACCCCGGCCGGCCGGCGCCTGTTGGAGTCGGTGGAGTTCTTCCGCTTCCTGGAGCAGGAGCTCAGGAACATCATGGAGCGCTGGCAGGCCCACCGCGAAGCACTCCGCCACCCCGACTCGGGCGCGGGCTCCGACTCCGGTTCCGGCGACTCCGGTTCCGGCCCCTCCGACTCCGGCGCCCGTTCCGACTCCGATGCCGGCGCCGGTGGTTGACACCCGCCGCGCGGGCGAGGGCGGGCGCTAGACCGGGACGGTCAGCCGAAGCACGGCCGGGGCCACGCGCCAGGTACGGGTGTCGCCGTCCGGCCCGGAGACGGTGACGGTGCGTGCCGCCACCCGCACCTCCGACGGCGGCGCATTGCGCGCACCGAGCGCCGAGGCGGCGGGCTGCCGCACGACGACTTCGGCCAGTCCCTCGCGCACCCGGTCGGCGAGCACGGAGACGGACAGCTCGACGACCGGACGGGCCGGATCGGCCAGCAGCACGCCGTCGGCCTCCACTCGCAACCGCGGCAACATACCGTCGTCGCCGCCGAGATGGCGCAGCACGGCGGGCCGCACCAGCGCGGCGCGGCGGCTGAGCTGACCGAGCACGCCGGAGGCGGCGCGCTCCTCCCGCACCGGCTCGCGCTGGGCGGGAACGGCGGGGATGCGCAGCGCGCCCGCCAGCACCGCGTCCCGGTCGTCGACCAGCAGGCCGAGCGGTCGCTCGCCCCCGCCGAGCACCGCCCGCGCGGCGCTGACCACGTTCAGCGGGAGACCGAGGCCGCGCGCGAGCTCCAGCGCCTCGGGCGGGCCGACGGGTACGCAGGCGAGCAGCATGGCGTTCCGGCCGCCGCCCTCGCCGTCGCGGCCGTCCGGCCCCGGCAGGTCGTCCAGGGCGCTGTCGCCCTCGGTGGCGCCCTCGTCGTACGGGTCGTCGTACGCGTCGTCGTACGTCTCGCCGTACGTCTCGCCGTACGTGTCGTCGGCCTCGTCGCCGTGGCGGTGGCCGAACTCGCCGCCGTCCTCGCGGTGTCCGTGCCCGTGGCCGGACCGTTCGGCTCCGAACCGGTCGGCTCCGGACCGTACGGGCCGGTCGGCGTCGGCGCGCACGGGCCGGTCTGAGCTCACGGGCCGGTCGGGCCGGTCGGGGGCCGGGCGGTCGCTCGCGTCTCCGGGCGGTGGCCGGTCCGGATGGTGGGCGACGCCGAGATCTGCGTCACTACGGGGGCCGGCGTCGCCGCAGCTGCCGCGGGCGGCCGGGTCGAGCACACGATCGGCGCCCGTACGGTCGTCGGTCGGCTCGCGGTACGGGGCGCCCGCGCAGTCGGTCGCCACGACGGGCGCCGCGTCGGCTGCGGCGGACGTGGCGTCCGGGGCCGGTGCGATGCCGCGCTGCTCCTGGTGCAACTGCCGCACGGCGAGGCCCAGCGCGCGGTCGTCGCCGACGACGACGGGCTGCCGGTGGCCGCGTCTGGCCAGAGCGCGGACCAGCGCCTCGGGCCCGTCGGGCAGGCACACCTTCGCCCCGGGCGATCCCGCGCACAGCACATCACGGGCGATCCGTACGGCTTCCGCGTCGTAGCGGTGGGCTGCGGGGTCGATGACAACCAGCAGGTCTGGGGCCGACACCTTTGTCCTTCCTCAGGTAGCCTCTCGGTGCAAGAGCCCCTGTCGCGATTGCGCAGGGGCTTCATCTATCCGGGGCACCAGTTCACGGCTCTCCAGGTGGCGGTCACCGAAACCCGCCGCTTTCGTTCGTTGGACATGCCCCGCAGGGAAGGGGTGTACGCCTGTGCCCGCACTTGTGCTGCTCGGTGCTCAGTGGGGTGACGAAGGCAAGGGGAAGGCGACCGATCTGCTCGGCGGGTCCGTCGACTACGTCGTGCGCTTCCAGGGCGGCAACAACGCGGGGCACACCGTCGTTGTCGGCGACCAGAAGTACGCCCTGCACCTGCTGCCCTCCGGCATCCTCTCGCCGACCTGCACCCCGGTCATCGGCAACGGAGTCGTCGTCGACCCCGCCGTGCTGCTCTCCGAGCTGAGCGGCCTCAACGAGCGCGGCGTCGACACCTCCAAGCTGCTGCTGAGCGGCAACGCCCACCTGATCACGCCGTACCACACCGAGGTCGACAAGGTCACCGAGCGCTTCCTGGGGAAGCGGAAGATCGGCACCACCGGCCGGGGCATCGGACCGACGTACGCGGACAAGATCAACCGTGTCGGCATCCGTGTCCAGGACCTCTTCGACGAATCGATCCTTCTGCAGAAGGTCGAGGCCGCGCTGGACGTCAAGAACCAGCTGCTCGCCAAGCTCTACAACCGCCGGGCGATCAAGCCCGAGCAGGTCGTCGAGGAGCTGCTCGGTTACGCGGACCGGCTCAGCGGCTACGTCTGCGACACCACGCTCGTCCTCAACAACGCCATCGACGAGGGCCGGGTCGTCCTCTTCGAGGGCGGCCAGGGCACGCTGCTGGACGTCGACCACGGCACGTACCCCTTCGTCACCTCCTCCAACCCGACCGCGGGCGGCGCCTGCACCGGTGCGGGAGTGGGACCGACGAAGATCAACCGGGTCATCGGCATCCTGAAGGCGTACACCACGCGCGTCGGCGCCGGACCGTTCCCCACCGAGCTGTTCGACGCGGACGGCGAGGCGCTGCGGACGATCGGCGGCGAGAAGGGCGTCACCACCGGGCGCGACCGCCGCTGCGGCTGGTTCGACGCGGTGATCGCGCGCTACGCGACCCGGGTCAACGGACTGACCGACTTCTTCCTCACCAAGCTCGACGTGCTCACCGGCTGGGAGCAGATCCCGGTCTGCGTCGCGTACGAGATCGACGGTCGGCGGGTGACCGAACTGCCGTACAGCCAGACCGACTTCCACCACGCCAAGCCGGTCTACGAGTACCTGCCGGGCTGGTCGGAGGACATCACCAAGGCGAAGACCTTCGCCGAGCTGCCGAAGAACGCGCAGGGCTACGTGAAGGCGCTGGAGGAGATGTCCGGCGCGCCGATCTCTGCGATCGGCGTGGGCCCCGGCCGGGACGAGACGATCCAGATCAACTCCTTCCTGGACTGACCCGCCGCCGTCCCGTCCCGCCGCCGCCGCGCGAGTGGCACGCGACCGCATCCGGAGGGCCGCTCCCCGTACGCCGCGGGAAGCGGCCCTCCGTCGTGGGAAGGGCCGCCATCGTGGGACGGGCCGCCATCGTGGGACGGGCCGCCGTCGTGTACGGGCCGCCGGTTGCGCGAAGGGCCGAGGACGGGCCGGCCCCGCGCCCGGGGCGGTCGGCCCGGCGGCGCGGCGTCAGCCCGGCGGCGCGACCAGGCCGGTCTCGTACGCGTACACCGCCGCCTGGGTGCGGTCGCGCAGCCGGAGCTTGTCGAGGATGCGGCTCATATGGGTCTTGACCGTCGACTCGGCGAGGAACAGGTGCTCGGCGATCTCGCAGTTCGACAGGCCCTGGGCGACCAGTGCGAGCACCTCGGTCTCCCGCTCGGTCAGCTCCGCGAGACGTGCCCGCAGCGGGCCGCGCGGACCCGCCGGCCCGCTCGGCAGGTCCGAGAGCCGGGAGAACTCGGCGATCAGCCGCCTCGTCACGGTGGGCGCGAGCAGCGCCTCTCCGGAGGCCACCACCCGTACGCCGTCGGCGAGTTGGCGGGCGCTGGAGTCCTTGAGGAGGAAGCCGGAGGCGCCCGCCCGCAGCGCCTGGTAGACGTACTCGTCCAGGTCGTAGGTGGTCAGGATCAGCACCCTCGCGGCGGCGCCGGAAGCGGCCAGCTCGGAGGTGGCCTCCAGCCCGTTGAGTTCGGGCATCCGGATGTCCATCAGGACGACGTCCGGGGCGAGTTCGGCGACTTTGCGCACGGCTTCGCGCCCGTTGACCGCCTCGCCCACCACCTCCATGTCGGGCTGTGCGCCCAGCAGTACGGAGAAGCCCTCCCGCACCAGCATCTGGTCGTCCGCGATGAGCACCCGGATCGGACGCCCGTGGACGGGGGTCGCCCCGCTGTCGCCGCTCATGCGCGTGCCTCCGAACCGGTCGCGGTGCTGTCGCCGGCGGCTCGTTCGACGGATTCGCCGCCCCCGGCCCGCGATTCGGCCGGCAGATACGCCTCGACGTCCCAGCCGCCGTCCTCCCGGGCGCCGGCGGTGAGTTCGCCGCCGAGCAGCGCGGCGCGCTCCTTCATCCCGCGGATGCCCTGGCCCGCGCCGCGCGAGGGTTCGGTGACCGGTCCGGTCGGTGGTCCGCTCGCGACCCGGATGCCCAACCCGCCCAGCACATGGGCGAGTTCGACGCGCACGGCGGCGCCGGGCGCGTACCGCAGCGCGTTGCTGAGCGACTCCTGGACGATCCGGTAGGCGGAGAGCTCGACGCCGGGCGGCAGCGGTCGTGCCGAGCCGGTGATCACCAGCTCCGCGTCCCGCCCGGAGGCCCGTACGTTGGCGACCAGTGCGTCGAGGTCGGCGAGGGTGGGCTGCGGGGCCTCCGGCACGGCCGGCTGGTCGGACCGTACGACCCCGAGGACGCGACGGAGTTCGGCGAGCGCGGTGACGGCGTTCTCCCGGATGGTGGCCAGCGCCTTCACCAGCTCCTCGGGCGGGTCCTGCACCCGGTAGGGCGCGGCCTCGGCCTGGATCGCGACGACCGACATGTGGTGGGCGACGACGTCGTGCAACTCCCGTGCGATCACGGCGCGTTCCTCCAGCCGGGTGCGGAGCGAACGCTCCTCGCGCACCTCCGCCGACTGCTCCGCGATCCGCAGCTGGGACCCGCGCCAGGCCCGTACGAAGAGCAGCACCAGCAGCGCGGCGCCGTACAGGAACGCCATCTCACCGGGCTCGGAGGTCATGTCCGGGCCGGACCGCACGAAGTTGATGCTCACCAGCCCCGCGACCGCCGAGGTCAGCATCCACAGCAGCACGACCGTCCGCTTGTGCGCCCGCCACGCCACGCAGAGCAGCACGGTCAGATGGGCCGCGAGCACCGGGCTGTTGTGCGGGAAGTCCGCACCCAGCTGCGGGTGGACCGTGGGCGCCAGCACCAGCCCGGCGAGCGACAGCCAGTACGCGCCGACCGGCCGCAGCGCCAGCATCGCCACCGGCAGCGCGACCAGCAGCGCCGACAGGATGGTGTCCGCCTCCAGGGGGCGCGGGCCGAGGTACCAGACCAGCACCAGAAGTGCGGCGAGCAGCACCAGGCCCTGGCGCCAGTGTGCGGCGACGGTGCGCAGCGGTGCCGGAACGTGCCGCAGCCAGAGGGCGTCCTCGGACGCGGTGCGCAGCGGTCGCACGGTGAAGGCGCCGCGCGTCATGTCCTCGCGGAACGTCCGCCACGCGTCCCGCACCGCACGCCGCCCGGCTCGGGGTCCGAACCTGCGGCCTCCTGAGGGCTTGGCCCTGATCGTGTCGTCCATACGCCGAACAGTACGAAGCAGCCGGGGCGGCGCGCGTCCCTCCCGGGTGCCACGCTGCCGCCTCCGCCTCCAGTAGGACGCCGCCGGGCACGGGAGGCTCGGCCGGCCGCACGCGCTCCGTCGCCGCCGGGCGCGCCCTCGTGCCGCGTCCCGCACACCTCCCGTCCCCGCACACGGGCGCCCAACAGGTGGTGGCTGCACGGGAGTTGGCCGAGAGTTCACGGAACGGCGGCCAGGTTCTGCGCGCAATGTCTATACCAATGGAATGGCTTGCGCTAGCTTCTGGCCCGGAGCACACCCCCACCCCCACACTCCGGAGGCTCGCATGTCCCACCTGCGCACCCGTTCCCTCGACCGCCGCGGCTTTCTGCGCGGGGCCGCCGCCGGAGCGCTGGGCATCGGGCTCGGCGCCGCCGGCATCGCCGCGGCGGGTGCGGCGCCCGCACCGCGCACCGGACGCGCCGCGGACTCCGCCGCCTGGCGCTCCAGCGGTTGGATGGGCGAGCTCTCCGCGGACCTCTCCCTGGACGACATCACCATGCCGGGCGCGCACAACGCCTGCGCGCTGGTGGGCGGGCCGTTCGACACCGCCAAGTGCCAGGACCTGGCGCTGCCCGAGCTGTTGAACGCCGGAGTGCGCTACCTGGACGTGCGCTGCCGCCCGGTCGACGGCGCGTTCGCGATCCACCACGGGGTGATCTACCAGCGCAAGAACTTCCAGGACGTGCTCAACGAGTGCCGCGACTTCCTGTCCGCCAACACCGGCGAGACGCTGGTGCTCGCCGTGCAGAAGGAGCACTCGGACGCCTCCGACGGGGAGTTCGCCGCCATCTTCAACGATCTGTACATGTCGGAGCTGGGCTTCGACGGGCTGCTGCACCGCGAGTCCGACTCACTGCCCACGCTCGGTGAGGCGCGCGGACGCATCGTGCTGGTCACCACCCAGCCGGACATCGGCGGGCTGCGCTTCCCGAGCTCCGACTCCCTCTTCGTCCAGAACGAGTGGGAGCTGCCGACCGAGGAGAAATGGCAGGCCGTCGAGCGGCATCTGGACGCCTCCGCGGCCGAGGCCGGCGACACCGACCGGCTCGCGGTCAACTACGTCAGCACCACCGGCGGCGAGCTGCTCCCCTCCCCGCGCGGCTACGCCGAAGCGCTCAACCCCCGTCTGGAGGAGCGGCTCAACGCCGAGTACGACCGCGGCGACCGACCGGTGTACGGCGCCGTCCTCCTCGACTTCGCCGGTACCGTCTCCGCCGACCTGCCGCGGGCCCTCTTCCGCCTCAACGAGGGCTCCTGACACCTCCTCCCGCATGGGCGGCGGCACCGGCGACGGCGCGTAACTTGGGCCCCATGAGTACATCGGCAGAACTCCCCTTCGGCCGCTTCGACGAGGCGTGGACCGCGGTCGAACGCCCCGAGTTGCTCGCCCCGCCCGTGGCCGCCGCCCTCCGGGCCTGGGCGGACGCGGAGCCCGGGGCGCCGGTGCGGTCCGTCCGGCTCGTCGACACCGATCCGGAACGGGCCGACACGGCCGCCTTCTGCGCGGCGTACGACGTACCGGCCGAGGTCTCGGCGAACTGCGTGGTGGTCGCGGCCAAGCGCGGCGGACGCACCGCCCTCGCCGCCGGTGTCGTCCTCGCCACCACCAGGCTGGACGTCAACCGTGCAGTGCGCCGCCACCTCGGCGCGCGGAAGGCGTCCTTCGCACCCGTGGAACTGGCCGTCGCCGAGACCGGGATGGAGTACGGCGGGATCACCCCGATCGGGCTGCCGGACGGCTGGCCGCTGCTGATCGACGAGGCGGTGGCGGACACCCCGTACGTGCTGGTCGGCAGCGGTCGGCGCCGCGGCAAGCTCATCCTGCCGGGCGCCGTACTCGCACAACTGCCCGGCGCCCAGGTCCTGTCCGACCTCGCCGTCCCGGCGCCGCCGGCCGACTGAGCCCGGCCGCCGCGGGACACCGCGCCCGCCCGGCCCCGCGACAGCCCCGCCTCGGCCCCGCGCGCCGGGCTCCGCGCGCCGGGCTCCGAACGTCGGCGCACCCGTGGTCAGGCGCCGGGATGGCCCGGCGTCCGAGCGGGGTCAGGCGTCGGGATGGCCGGGCGTCCGAGTGGGGTCGGCGTCGGGGGTGCCGCCGGTGGCCGCGGCGGGTGGTCGACGGGCCAGCACGACCGTCGCCGCGCGCTCCTCGCAGCGGCTCACCCACGGCAGCAGTCCGTGCCGCGCACAGGCCGCCACCGTCTGCTCGGCCTGGCGGTCGCTGGTCTCCACCAGCAGCAGACCGCCGGGGGCCAGCCAGTGCACGGCGTCCGCGACGACCCGACGCTGCACGTCCAGGCCGTCCGCGCCGCCGTCCAGCGCAGTGCGGGGTTCGTGGTCGCGCGCCTCGGACGGCAGCAGCCCGAGGTCGTCGGTGGGCACGTACGGCGCGTTGGCCGGGAGCAGTTCGACGCGCCCGCCGAGCGAGCGGGGCAGCGGGTCGTAGAGGTCGCCCTCGTACACCCGGCCGCCGAAGGGGGCGAGGTTGCGCCGGGCGCACCGCACGGCGGCCGGGTCGAGGTCGGCGGCGTGCAGCTCCACCCGGCCCAGCCGGGCGGCGAGCGCGGCGCCCAGCGCGCCGGTGCCGCAGCACAGATCGAGCACGACGGCGCCGGGCCGCCCGTGGGCCTCGGCCAGTTCGACCAGGAACTCGGTGCGGCGGCGCGGCACGAAGACCCCGGCCTCCACGGCGATCCGCAGCCCCGCGAACTCGGCTCGGCCCAGGACGTGTTCGAGCGGCAGCCCGGACGCCCTGCGGGCCGCCATCGCGTCCAGCTCCTCCGCGGTGCGCGCGGTGCCGTGCAGCAGCCGCGCCTCCTCCTCGGCGAAGACGCAACCCGCGGCCCTCAGCCGCTCGACGAGGGCCTGCGGCGGAGGAGGCGCGCCGGGGGCGAGTGGTTGCGGGCCGAGTGGTTGCGGGGAGTGCGGTGCGTCGGAGTGCGGTGCTCGGGGGTCGTGGAAGGTCAAGATCGGGCCTTTCGAGGAAGTTCGAAGGGCGCGGACCCGGTCGGTCGCAGATCGCCGTGCGGCGGAAGCGCCGCAGTCGGCGGGTCGGACGCGAGCGCAGCTGCGGCAACGGCCGCTGCCGGGCGGCGTACTACCGGTTCCGCGCGTCCCGCCGGCCGTGCCGGTCGCTTCCGTCGCCGAGGGAGGGCGCCCGGTGTGCCGCGCTGGTGCGGATCGGTCCCACCTCCTCGAACGCCCTGGCCACAGCGCCCGGTCCGGGGCGTTCCGGGTCCGGGCGAACGCTCAGTGTAACGGCCGCGCCACGCACCCGCCCGGCGTCCCGGCGTTGCTACCGTCTCGCCATGCAGCCAAGCACCGTGAACGGTCCCGACGCGCTGACGCTCCGCACCGCGCACACCTCCGAGGTCTCGGGCGACGAACTCGCCGCCGCACACGCCATGGTGGCCTCGACCTTCGACGAGGAGTTCTCCGCGCACGACTGGGAGCACGCGCTGGGCGGGATGCACGTCCTGGTCCACGACGGCGCCGAGACCGTCGGCCACGCGGCCGTGGTCCAGCGGCGGCTGCTGCACGGCGGCAGACCGCTGCGTACCGGCTACGTCGAGGGGGTCGGCGTGCACCGGCAGTACCAACGCCGCGGAATCGGCGGCATGTTGATGGCCGAGATCGAACGGATCATCACCGCCGCGTACGACCTCGGCGCGCTCGGCGCCACCGACGCCGGCGCGCCGCTCTACCGCGCCCGCGGTTGGCTGCCCTGGCAGGGCACCGCAGCCGCCTTCACCCCGGACGGCATCGTGCCCACCCCCGACGACGCGGAGTTCATCCACGTCTTCCCGGTGGAGGGCCAACCCCTGGACCGCACGGGCGAGTTGGTCTGCGACTGGCGCTCCGGCGACGTCTGGTGAGACCGCCCGGGCGGCCGCACGACGTCCACGGACGGGCGGTGCTCAGCCGACCGGCCGCGCCTGGTGGTCGGCGGCGATCGCGGAGATCCGCGCCGCCATCGCGGTGTCCTTCGCGGTGACGACGTCGCCCGCGTCGTGGGTGTTGAGCGCGAAGGAGATCGTGCCGTAGAGGATCGTCACGCGGGCGTGGTGGTCGGCGTCGTCCTCCGCCGCCGCCACGGCGACGTAGAGCTGCGGCAGCAGGGTGCGGTCCGCCTTGAACCCTGCCGTCAGGGCGTTGTCCTCGAAGGACCAACCGGGCAGCTCCGCAAGGGCGTTGGTGATCTCGACATCGGTGAGCGGGGTGGCGGCCACGGCGTACTCCTCGGTTTCGGCGGCTGGTCGCGGGAGGGGCGGTGCGCCCCGCCCCGCACTATGCCCGGCGGGTGCCCGGCGAACCGGCCACCGACACTCACCACTCGCGTATGGCGTCCCGTGTCTCATGTCCCGGCTCTCGTGCCCCGGGTCCCGGGTCCCGCATCGAGCTGTCCCGCTGCGGGGCGCGGCTCGGCGGGTCGCGGCGGGCGCCGGCTGCGGGAGGACACGTGGCGCGGGTACGGCACGCGGGCGCGGGTGCGCGGGTACGGCACGTGGCACGCGGGCGTGGGCTGCTCGGCATCGGCACGGCGCGGGCGCAGGGCGGCCGGGCTGGTCCGGACAGCAAGACGCCGCCGTCCCACGGGGGTTAGGACGGCGGCGACCGCTTGAGGTGTCTTGGCGTAACGGGGGAACGCCATACACCGCTGCCCATTCTCCCGACGCGATCGGGCCAAGTCACGGTTGTGGTCATTGTGTTCACGGTTTGCCGCCCGCTCCCCCGGACCGCCCGATTCCGTTCACCGGCCGCCCTCGCGCCCGGCGGACGCCCGTACCCGCCCCGACGTGCGCGTACGTCCCCGGCGGGAACGATCCGCCGCGTGGCCCGCCCGCACGGGCAGCGCGCGGTCAGGTCCGGCGGATGAGGTCCAGCAGCACGCCGTACGGCGGACGCGTGGGGTGGAACGGCGCGAAGTGGCCCGCGCCCGGCAGCAGATGGAGCCGTGCGCCCCAGTTGTTGGCGTACCGCCGGGAGAGCTCGATCGGCACCTCCAGGTCGGCGGTGCCGTGCACCACCTCCACCGGTACGCGCGGCAGCAGCCGCATCGGATCGGCCTCCGGCAGCAGCTCCTTGACCCCGTTGTGGCCGCCGAGCAGCTCGGTGACGGCGCCGTCGCTCAGCCCCATCTCGTACGCCCTGGACAGATCGGCGACCGGGGCGACGGTGATCACCCGGTCCGCCGCGCGGTCGCGGTGCGCGGCGGCCCACAGCGCGAGCTGGCCGCCCGCGGAGTGGCCGAGCAGCACCTTCGGCGGCCCGCCGAGGTGGTCGAGGGCCGCGTTCACGTCGTCGGCGGTCTGCGGCCAGCCGCCGTCGCCGCCCACCCTGCGGTACTCCACCAGCTCCACCGAGAAGCCCGCCTCGCCCAACGCATGGGCGAACGGGGCGAGATGGCGCCGGTCGTACGCCTCCCGCCAGTAGCCGCCGTGCAGCACGGTGACCCGCGGGCCGCTGCGGCTGCCGTACCGGTCGACGATGTGCGAGGGGTGCTTCCCGTACACCTCCGACGACACCGGCGCGGGACGCTCCAGCGCGTTCAGCGCGGCCCATTCCTCGTTGCTGTTCACCCGACGACCTCCCCCAGGACCCGTGCGGCCCTCTCCGTATCGGTGAACGAGGTGTACAGCGGAGTGAAGCCGAAGCGCAAGATCCCCGGGCGGCGGTGGTCGCCCACCACGCCCCTGGCGATCAGCTCGGCCATGACCGTTTCCGCGTCCTCGCAGCGCAGCGAGATCTGGCTGCCGCGTCGGGCGTGCTCGCGCGGGGTGACCAGCGAGAGCCGGCCCCGCGGGACGTACGCCTCGACGCAGCGCAGGAAGAAGTCGGTCAGCGCCAGCGACTTGGCCCGCACCGCCGCGATGTCCACGCCGCGCCACACTTCGAGCGCGCTCTCCAGCGCCAGCATCGAGAGCAGGTCGGGGGTGCCGACGCGCCCCTTGCGGACGTCCGCGGCCGGCTCGTACCGCGAGGCCATCGCGAAGGGGTCGCGGTGGGAGTTCCAGCCGGGCAGCGGGGAGTCGAAGGCGGCCTGGTGGGCGCGGCGGATGTAGAGGAAGGCGGGGGCGCCGGGACCGCCGTTGAGGTACTTGTACGTGCAGCCGACGGCCAGGTCGACGCCGTGCTCGTCGAGCGCGACCGGCAGGGCCCCGGCGCTGTGGCACAGATCGGCGACGACGTACGCGCCGGCCCGGTGGGCGGCTGCGGTGATCGCCGGGAGGTCGTGCAGCTCCCCCGACTGGTAGTCGACCTGGTTCACCAGCAGCGCCGCGGTGCGCGGGCCGACGGCGGAGGCCATCTCGGCCGGAGCGACGGGCCGGAGCGTGTGGCCGGTCATCCGGGCGGCCGAGGCGGCGACGTAGCCGTCCGTGGGGAAGGTGGCGGCGTCGACCAGGATCTCGTCCCGGTCCGCGTCCGCGAGCCGGGCAGCGGCGACGACGGCCTTGAAGACGTTCACCGAGGTGGAGTCGCCGACCACGACCTGGCCGGGCGCGGCACCGACGAGCGGGGCGATCAGCTCGCCGACCCGCTCGGGCGCCTCCCACCAGCCGGACTCGGTCCACGAGCGGATGCGCAGCCGTCCCCACTCCCGGCCGATCACCTCGGCGACCCGCCCGGCCACCGCGCGAGGCAGCGCGCCGAGGGAGTTGCCGTCCAGGTAGACGCCGGGTGCGTCCGGGCCGCCCTCCGCGGAGTCGGGGCGCACCGCCGACCGGGTCGCCGACGTCGGCCCGCTCGTCTCCGTCGGCTGGGTCGCCGCCGGACCGACGTCGTCGAGGACGAACTCGGCGCGCAGCGGGGCGAGTTCGTCGGAGGCGTCCAACCGCCGGGCCTCCGCCCGGAGTTCCGCGGAAGCGGCGGAGCCGTCGGACCGCGCGGCGGGTCGGGTGCCGGCCTCGGGACCGGGGTGCTCAGACATAGCTGCGTGCCGTCCACAGTTCGGGGAAGACGTTCTTCTGCGCGCGCCGCTCCAGCCAGGCCACACCGGCCGAACCGCCGGTGCCGACCTTCGACCCCATCGCCCGCCGGGTGGCGACCAGATGGTCGTTGCGCCATCGCCAGACGAGTTCGGCGACCTCGGTCAGGCCCTCGCCGAGCCGCGCCTCGGGCGTCGTGGGATCGCCCTCGTACACACGGGTCCACACCGACTCCACGGCCGGCTGCGGCTCGTACCGCTGGGCGAGGTCGCGGTCCAGGACCGCGTCCGGGATGTCGTGGCCGCGCCGCGCGAGGAAGCGCAGCACCTCGTCGTAGAGGCTCGGCTGGTGCAGCGCCTTCTCCAGCTCGTCGTGCACCCGGGGCGCGCCCCGGTGCGGCACGAGCATGGAGGACGCCTTCTCGCCGAGCAGGAACTCCATCCGGCGGTACATCGCCGACTGGAAGCCCGAGCCCTCGCCGAGGGCGGAGCGGTAGGAGTTGAACTGCGCGGGGGTGAGGTGGGCCAGCGGCTCCCACGAGGCGTTCAGCGAACGCAGCTCGTAGGTGGAGCGGGTCAGCGCGGCGAGCGCGGTCGGGACGTCGTCCCCGCGCAGCGCCTTCGCGGCCGTCTCCCACTCGTGGACGATGACGGTGAACCACAGCTCCATGACCTGGGTGGTCACCAGGAACACCATCTCGCCGGGGTCGTCCGACAGCGGGTGCTGGAGGTGGGTGAGGACGTCTGCCTGTACGTAGTCCTCGTAAGGGGTCGTACCGGCGAAGTCCAGGTTCGGGGTCTCCGACATGAGGTCTCCGTTGAGGAAGGGTGCCCGGGGTCTCCGGTCCGCCCGGGCGACCCGGGCTCCCTCGGATCATCGCCGGGCACGGGCACACCCGGCAAGCGGCGGTACGCACACGGTCCGCCGGGAACGCGGGCGCCGCGACGGCCCGCGGCCGGGCACGGCACGGGCGGCGTCCGCGCGCGAACGGGCACGGGAGCCGGACGGGGGCGGGGGCGGGACAGGGCGGGGGCGGGGAGGGCCGGTGGGGCCGGCACGGGTACTACCCGGAGCGGCGTGCGCGGGCAGCCGTCCGGGCCGGTCGGGCAGCCCCGCACCGCACCGCGGACGGCCGCCCGGTGGACGGCTGTCCCGGTGCGCCCGGGGCGGACTCAGGAGAGGGTGGCCGCCGCGGTGGGCGAGCTCTCCTTGAGGAAGGTCGTGCAGCGCTCGTACTCCTCGTCCTCGCCGATCGCCTTGGCGGCGCGGGCGAGTGCGTGCAGTGCGCGGAGGAAGCCGCGGTTGGGCTCGTGCTCGAACGGCACCGGGCCGTGGCCCTTCCAGCCGTTGCGCCGCAGCAGGTCCAGGCCGCGGTGGTAACCGGTACGGGCGTAGGCGTAGGACTCGACGGTGCGGCCGGCGTCGAAGGCGTCGTCGGCGAGCTGGGCCCAGGCGAGGCAGGACGTCGGGTGCTTCGCCGCGACATCGGCGGGAGCGGTGCCGCCGGCGAGCAGGTCGCGCGGCTCCGGGTCCTCGGGAAGGTGGGTCGGGGGCGGTCCCCCGAGCAGGTTCTCGTGATTGACCATGGTGCCAAGTGTGCCTTGCCCGGCTCGGCGCGGGCGGGGCAGGGAGCACACCTCCGCCCGCCGGCCGGAGACCCGCGCCGCCGCGTCCGGGGCGACGTACGCCGGCACGCCCCGCGGAACGCGCGTGACCCCCGGCGCGAGGGCCGGGGGTCACGGAGATCGACGGACCGGGAACGTCCGCGACGCCCGGTGCGAAGCCTCACTTCATGCGCGTACCGGTGGAACGCAGGTCGGCGCAGGCCTTGGTGATCCGCTCGGCCATGGACGCCTCGGCGAGCTTGCCCCAGGCGCGCGGGTCGTACGCCTTCTTGTTGCCCACCTCGCCGTCGATCTTCAGCACGCCGTCGTAGTTGGCGAGCATGTGACCGGCGACGGGGCGGGTGAAGGCGTACTGGGTGTCGGTGTCGAGGTTCATCTTCACGACGCCGTTGTCCAGCGCGGTGGCGATCTCCTCGGCGGTCGAGCCGGAACCGCCGTGGAAGACGAAGTCGAACGGGTCGGCCTTGCCGTGCTCGGCCGCGACGCCCTGCTGGAGGTCCTTGAGCAGCTCGGGACGGAGGACGACGTTGCCCGGCTTGTAGACGCCGTGCACGTTGCCGAAGGAGGCGGCGAGCAGGTAGCGGCCCTTCTCGCCCAGCCCGAGCGCCTCCGCGGTGCGCAGCGCGTCGTCGACGGTGGTGTACAGCTCGTCGTTGATCTCGTGGGTGACGCCGTCCTCCTCGCCACCGGTCGGGGTGATCTCGACCTCGAGGATGATCTTCGCGGCGACCGCGAGGGCCAGCAGCTCCTTGCCGATCTCCAGGTTGTCGGCGAGGGTCTCGGCGGAGCCGTCCCACATGTGCGACTGGAAGAGCGGGTTCTCGCCGCGCTCCACGCGCTCGCGGGAGACCTCGAGCAGCGGGCGGACGTAGCCGTCCAGCTTGTCCTTGGGGCAGTGGTCGGTGTGCAGCGCGATGTTCACCGGGTACTTCTTGGCGACGATGTGCGCGTACTCGGCCAGCGCGACGGCTCCGGTGACCATGTCCTTGCTGTACTGGCCGCCGAGGAACTCCGCGCCGCCGGTCGAGATCTGGACGATGCCGTCGCTCTCGGCCTCGGCGAACCCGCGCAGCGCCGCGTGCAGGGTCTGCGACGAGGTGACGTTGATGGCCGGGTAGGCGAACTTGCCGGCCTTCGCCCGGTCGAGCATCTCGTTGTAGACCTCGGGGGTTGCGATGGGCATGTGTCCGCTCCTTGGGAGATGTGCACGTGTGCGGGGTGTGAGTTGAGTCCAGCCCTGACCGTTGGGGCGACGTCATCGTCGGGGGCCATCCTTCCAGACGCACCGCCGAGCGCCCCAGGGGCCGCCCCCGTGCACCCGCCACCGACCCGCACACGGCCCCGGCCTGCGGCGCCGCGCCGACGTGACGGGACGCCGCGCCGGGCTGCGGTCAGCGGGACGGGGCAGCGGGCCCGGGCGCGGTCAGGGGTCAGGGCAGCGGGACGGGGCGCGGTCAGCGGGACGGGGCGCGGTCAGCGGGACGGGGCGCGGTCAGCGGGACGGGGTCGGTGCGGCCTCGACCGTCGCGCAGCCCTCGCGCCGCATCCGCTCCTCCCCCCAGTCGCCGAGCGCCGCGAGCGCCTGGTTGAGCGTGCGGCCGTGCTCGGTCAGCGAGTACTCGACCCGCGGCGGCACCTCGGCGTACACCTCGCGGTGGACGAGCCCGTCCGCCTCCATCTCCCGCAGGTGCTGCGTCAGCATCTTCTCGCTCACCCCCGCCAGAGCACGCCTGAGTTCGCCGAAGCGGCGTACGCGGTGGGAGTCGAGCTCCCAGAGGATCAGGCCCTTCCACTTGCCGCTCATCACGTCGAGCGCTGCGTCGATTCCACAGATGTAGGGCCCGCGCCTCAGCACTCCGGCCATCTCTGCTCCCCCTTACGAATTGGTCAGTACCGCAGAAAATAGTGGGTACTTCCGGCAGCGGCGAGACTCTTCGAGCATGGCGGTGTGAACAGACAACAGGGCTCCAACGACGCGAAGAACACCGCTGTGACCGTGATCGGGCTCGGTCCGATGGGCCGGGCGATGGTCCGCACCCTCCTCGCGGCAGGGCATCCGGTCACCGTGTGGAACCGGACTCCGGGCCGGGCCGACGGCGTCGTCGCCGACGGGGCCGCGCTCGCGGCCACGCCCGCCGAAGCGGTCGAGGCGAGCGGCCTCGTGATCCTCAGCCTCACCGACTACCGGGCGATGTACGACATCCTCGGCGACGCCACCGCCTCGCTCGCCGGCCGGACACTGGTCAACCTCAGCTCCGACACCCCCGACCGCTCGCGCGAGGCGGCGGCCTGGGCGGAGGGCCACGGCGCCACCTTCGTCACCGGCGGCGTCATGGTCCCCCCGCCGATGGTCGGCACCGAGGCGTCCCACGTCTACTACAGCGGGCGCACCCGACCGCCGGAGAGCCATCTCGCCACGCTGGCGCTGCTCGGCGCGCCCCGCCCGCTGGGTGAGGACCCGGGACTGGCCCAGCTGATGTACCAGGCCCAACTCACCGTTTTCCTCACCACCTTGTCCGGGCTGATGCAGGCCACCGCGATGCTGGGCGCCGCGGGGGTGAAGGCCGAGCACGCGCTGCCGGAACTCCTCGCCTCCACGGCCGGGGTCGGCGACATCCTGACGTCCGGTGACGAGAGCCCCGGCTCCGCGATCGACGCCGGAGAACACCCCGGAGAGCTCAGCACCGTCACCATGATGGGCGCAACGACCGACCACATCGTCGAGACCAGCACCTCGCTCGGCCTCGACCTCGCGCTTCCCCTGGCCGTGCAGGCCCACTACCGGCAGGCCATCGGCAACGGACACGGCGGCGACAACTGGACCCGCATCATCGACGGCATCCGGGAGCCCGGGACGATCGCACGCTGAACCCGGCAGTCGGGCGGGCCACGCGTGGCGGGCGGTGTTCAGCCCAGGTCGAGGTCGGCGAGGTCGTACGCCGAGAGGTACGTCAGCCCCGCCTCGGCCATCGCGCCGGCCGCGCCCCGCTCGACGATCGTCGCGACCGCGACGACCTCCGCGCCGGCTTCCCGGGCGGCCTCGACAGCGGTCAGCGGCGAGCCTCCGGTCGTCGAGGTGTCCTCCACGATCAGCACCCGCCGCCCGGCGATGTCCGGGCCCTCGATACGACGTTGCAGCCCGTGCGCCTTTCCGGCCTTGCGGACGACGAAGGCGTCGAGCCGGCGTCCGCGCGCGGCGGCGGCGTGCAGCATCGAGGTGGCGACCGGGTCGGCGCCGAGCGTCAGCCCGCCGACGGCGTCGAAGTCCAGATCGGCGGTGAGGTCCAGCATGACCCGACCGGCCAGGGGCGCGGCCTCCGCGTCCAGCGTGATCCGGCGGAGGTCGACGTAGAAGTCGGCCTCCTTGCCGGAGGAGAGCGTCACCCGCCCGTGGACGACGGCCTTCTCCTTGATCAGCCCCAGCAGCGCGGACCTCGGCCCGCTGTCGGCCGTGCCCGTACCGCTGTTCTCGCCCGTCACGCTCGTGTCGCTCGTCTCGCTCATGGGCACCGAGCGTAGCGCGGGCGGGCCGACCGGCTTCCCGGGCGGGTCGGCGGTCACTGCGGAGTGCGCCAGCTCCAACGGCTGCCCAGCTCCAACGGCGCGATGGGGGTGACCAGTTGGGGATGGGTGTTGAGCCCGTTGGGCGGACCGGACTGCGGTTCGACGCACACCGCGTCCTCCGGCTTGTCGTAGACGACCACCCACTCGGCCCGGCTGGTGATCTGCAGCTCCAGCTCGTCCGGCCAGGTCAGCGTGGCGTCGACACCGTCGGGCATGCCGAAGCAGTCGTCCCAGCGGCCGGTGCCCGCGTCCTCGGTGGCGAGCGCGGCCTCGTCCAGACGGTGGCCGGTCGGAATGTGGTCGGGTCCGCGCTCCTCGCGCCAGGCCGGGGCGAAGTCGAGCCGCACGTCACGGCCGCCGAGGCCGAGGTTGCGCCGGAACCACGGATGCCAACCCACCTGCGCGGGAAAGGAGTTGTCGTAGGTCTCGACGCTGAGCGTGTAGTTGACGCCGCTGCCGTCCTCGTCCAGCTCCACCACCTGGTTGACGGTGGCGGCCCACGGCCAGGGGTCGCCCAGCTCGCAGACGAAGGAGGCGCTGCGCTCGTCCGCGCGGACGGTGCGCCAGGGCCGGTCGTTGACGAGGCCGTGCAGCGCGTGCTCGCCGTCGTTGAGCGGCAGTTGGTGCAGATCGGCGCCGTTGCGGAAGCGCCCCTGCGCGGTGCGTCCGCACCACGGCGCCATCACGAAGGAGCCGTGTTCGAGCCCCTGGAGCAGCAGTTCCTTGCCGCCGACCCGCAGCGAGGCCGTCCGGCAGCCCTCCGAGGGGCGCAGCAGCAGCTCGGCGTCGCCGGCGGTGAGTCGTACGTCAGTGGTCTGGGTCGTCACCCTTCGAGACTAGGCCAGGTCGTACGACGGCGTCGGCAGCACAGCACACAGCCGGGCAGCGCCCGACCGGTCCCGGGCACGGATACGGGCGGCGGGACCGGGCCGGGCGGCGGGACGCGGTTACGGGCGGCGGGACGCGGATGCGGGACGGGTACGGGGCGCGGGCGGCTCGGGTCAGCGGTTGCGGCGGCGTACGGCCCTGCTCAGGACGACCACGCCGGCGACCGCGAGCGCCGCGGCGGGTGCGGCCCAGCGCAGCGTGGCGCCGGGCGCGGTCTGCGCCGGCGGCGGTACGGGGGCGTACCGGCCGCGCGGCGGCGCGTGGTCGACCTCCTCGGCGCTGCGGCCGATCATGGTGCGGCGCGCGTGCGCGGCCTCGGCGGGCGGTGCACCGGGTGCGGGGATCTCCGCGCCCCGCGGCAGCCCGGGCGGAGTCCCGGAACCGTCGGCGTCGCCGTTGCCGAAGGGGTCGTCGAAGGGGTCCCGGGAACCCACCGGGGTCTCCTCGGCGCCGGACGCGGTGCGGTCGGCGTCGGAGGGGTCGGTGCCGGACGGGTCGCCCTCGTCGGAGGTCCGGTCCAGCGACGGCGGGGGGATCTCGGTCTCGAACACCGAGAGCCCGGAGTCCTCGTCGTGCACGGCCTGCGGCGGCTGGTCCTGCCCGCCGCTCTCGCCCGCCGCACCACCGGTCGCCTCCTGCGGTGCCGGGGCCTCCTCCGACGTCTCCTCCGCATCGGCACGGGCCCGGGCCGCCTCGGCCTCGCCCGCAGCCGGCTTCGCCGCAGCCTCGGCGTCGGTGGTCTTCCCGTCGGTGGTCTCGGCGTCCGGGGTGGTGGCGTCCGGGGCGGGGATGCCCGGGATCACCGGCGCGTTGTCGTCCCCGGGCGGGTCGGCGGCGAGGCTGTCCGCCAGCGATTCGGCGAAGCGGTCCAGCAGCCGGCGCCCGGCCGCCCGCAGTTGCTTCTCCTCGAACTCGGCGATCCGGCCCTGCCCGCTCGCCGCACCGGTGAACGCCAGTACGGTGCCGGACTCCTCGGTGCCGCTCCGCGCGGCCTCCCGCGGTACGACGGTCAGCTCCATCCGCGCGGTACCGGCGCCGCGCGCCTCGGTGCCGTCGGCCTCGACGACGAAGCCGGGCTCGCGTGCGGTCAGCCGGAGCGTGCCCCGGTAGGTGACCGTGGAGCCGCCGATCCGGACCCGCAGACGGCCGCGCACGACCACCTCGTCGACGCCGTCGACCTCGTCGGCGGCGGTCCGCTCCCCGGCAGCGCCGGTCGCGTCGCCGGCTGTCGCGTCGCCGATCGCCGTGGCGTCGGGCCCACTTGCGGCCCCGGCCTCAACCGTCAGCCCCGGTACGCACCGCATCCCGCGCTCGGCCTCGGCGAGCGCGGCACGCACGGAACCCACGGGGAACGGAACGTGCACCTCATGCTCCATGCCCGGAGCCTACCCACGGCCCACCGAACATGCGCCGCCCTTGCACCGGGACACCGCGGAGAGTCGAAACTCACCCCTGTGGCCGGGCGCACCGGGCCAAATGCCGAGCGCCGCAACGGAGTTCACCGCCCTCCGGAACACCTCCGGAACACCTCCGGAACGCCTGCGGCACCTGACTGCGCGGTCTGCGGCAGGAGCCCGCACGCCGTCGCGCAGGGCAGGCGAGGACGGAACGAAGGTTCACGAAAGGCGGGGGGCGTCGAAGTCCGCAGGGAGACGAACCCGGAACGGAGGACCCGGGCGGGCGGCCGGACGGAGCAACCGGGCGGTGGGCGGGCGGTGGGGCCGGCCGGGCGGTGGGGCCGGCCGGGCGGTGGGGCCGGCCGGTCAGAAGCGGGGGTGCAGGAGAGTGGAGGCCGGGAGGTCGGCGTGCCGGTGGTCGGCGGCCGTCGCGGCGGCCCGCCGCAGATCGTCCTCCGTGAGCCGGTCGGGCCGGTGCGCCGAACCGGACAGCCGAAGCGCCGGCCCCCCGGCGGCCGTGGCGCCGCCCTCCCCGGAGCGGGCGCCCAGCAGGAACCCCCAGTCCTTCGGCGGGTCCTCCGCACTGCTGCGCTGCGGGCGGTCCGGCGAGTTGCCGAAACCGGAGAGCCGACCGTCGAGGGCGTACGGGGTGGTGACCAGCCCCGCCGCCCGCAGGGTGGCGTCGATGGTCCAGAAGGTGCGCGGGTCCGCCGCGACCGGGCCCGCGTGCACCGCCAGCCGTCCGCCCTCGGCGAGCGAGCGTCCCAGCAGCCCGTAGAACTCCAGCGAGTACAGCTTCGTGCTCGTGGTGAGCCGCGGGTCGGGCAGCGCGGAGACGATCACGTCGTACGGCCCGCCCCCGTCCCGGTCGCCGCCGCTGTCGCCATCGCCGTCCCCGTCGCCGCCGCCGCTGTCGCCGTCGCCGTCGTCGCCGTCCGGGAGGTGGTCGCGGAGCCAGCGGAAGGGGTCGGCGCTGACCCGGCGCACCCGGGGGTCGTCGTGCGCGCCCTCGTTGAGCGTGCTCAACTTCGGGTCCCGGCGGGCGAGTTCGAAGAGTTCCGGGTCCCGGTCGACCACCGTCACCCGGGAGACGTCCGAGTGGCGCAGCACCTCGCGGAGCGCGAGTCCGTCGCCGCCGCCCAGTACGAGCACACGTTCCCGGCGGCCGGTCGCCATCGCGGGGTGCACCAGGCCCTGGTGGTGCCGTGCCTCGTCCGAGCTGCACACCCGCAGCCGGCCGTCCAGGAAGAGTTCGAGGCTGCTGTCCGGGTCGGCGTGGGCGGCGCGTTCGCCGGCCGCGGCGCCGTCGGTGAGCACGATCTCCTGGTACTCGCTCTGCACGGCGACCCGCACCGCGCTGCCGTACACCGCCCGCCTGGCCGCCTCCTCGAAGGCGGAGGAGGCACCGACCGCGCCGAGCAGCAGCGCCAGCACCAGCGCGTTGGCGAGCAGCAGCCGGTTGCGGGTGCGGCGGCTCAGTTCGTGCCGGAAGAGCCACAGCACGACCACTCCCCCGGCGAACACGTTCACCACTCCGACCAGCAGCGCACCGGTCAACTGCCCGAACATCGGCAGCAGCAGGAAGGGGAACGCCAGCCCGCCCACCAGCGCTCCCACGTAGTCGGCGGCGAAGAGGTCCGCGACCGCACCCCCTATGTCCTGCTCCCGGATCCGCTGGATGAGGACCATCAGCAGCGGCATCTCGGCGCCGATCAGCACGCCGATCAGCAGCGAGAAGACGACCAGCGCCGTACGGGACTCGCCGAACCACGCGAAGCAGGCGTGCAGCGCCATCACCGAGCCGCCGCCGACCAGCGCGAGCAGGGCCTCGATGAAGCCGAAGCCCGCCGCCGCACGGGCGCACAGACGTTTCGCCAGCAGCGAGCCGATGCCCATCGCGAAGACCATCATGGAGAGCACGACGGATGCCTGGGTGATCGAGTCGCCCGCCAAGTACGAGGCGAGCGCGACGAGTTCGAGCTCGTACACCAGGCCGCAGGCAGCGCAGACGAACACCGAGGCGAGCACCAGCAGCCTGCCCACGCCCGGCCGCACCGGCAGCCGGACGCCCTCCCCGGCCGACTCGGCCTGCTCGACCTGCTCGACCTGCTCGACCTGCTGAGCCTGGTCCGCCGGCCCGGCCTGCTGCGCCTGCTTCACGTTCTCCGCCTGCTGCGCGTCGTCGCCCGGGCCGCCGGTGTGGCCGGCCTGCTGCGCGGCCTCCGTGGCTGCGGCGGCTCCCGCCTCCGGGCCGGATCCGCGCGAGCCGGGCGACGGCGCGACGGCCGGGGACGGCACGGCGGCCGGAGAGGGGGCGCTGCCCGGACGGGAGCGGGGTGCGCCGCCGCGGGCCCCGGCCGGCTCGTACGACGGCGCGCCCGTCCTTCCTGCGGTCCCGGGCGGCGCGGGCTTGTCGATCATGCCGTGAACGCTACGTGAACGCCCAGCTTCGTCATGTCACGTACGGAGAAGGGCAGTTGGCGACGGACTCCGCCCTCGACCGCACCTGCGGCCGACCCCTTCCGTGCGCCGCCGCACCCTCGCGTTCGAACAGCCCCGCACACCCGGTGTGACGGCGCCGTCCACCGGCCGCGGACGCCGTCCGCGCCGCCGACTCCCGCGAACGGTCCCCCGGCCGGACGCCCCGCGAGGCAGCTCCCGTAGCCCGGGTACGTCACGCCATGGACGCTTCGCGTACCTCGCCCAACGTACGTACGGCGATCCTCGTGCGCGTCGCCACCAGCCGGCCCTCCTGCGGGTACGAGTGCCAGGTGCGCCAGGACACCTGCCCCTCGGCTCGCTGCACCAGCAGCGCGGTGAACGCGTGCGGGCTGCCGGGGAAGTTGCCGGCCAGTCCGTGCGGATGGTCGGCGACCAGCGCGAGCAGCTCCTGGGCACGGCCGGCGAAGGAGCCGCTGGAGAGCGTCTCGACGCGGGCCGCGAACTCGTAGTCCCAGATGCCCACTCGCTTGGAGACGCCCACCGGCAGCGGCGCGCTGCTGCCCGGCATGCACGCGACGGTCTCGGAGCAGACCTCGCCGTCCTCCTCGACCAGCACCTGGTGGGAGGCGCCGAGGAGACGCAACTGCACCCGGGTGGCGTCCAGTTCGAGGTCCAGAGTGGCCAGGGACGGCAGCGGTTCGTGGCCGAGCGCCCAGGACAGGTCGCTGGAACGGGTGTCGGAGTAGGCGGTTTTCAGGGTCGTGAGCATGGGTCGGCTCCGCAAGCACATGTGAAGGATGAACGGTCGTCACCCCTCGGTCTCCACCTCGGGACGAGCAATCGCCGGGTCATGCCCACTGGGGTCCGGACAGGACTTCACCGAATCATGAATTGCGTCAAGTCCACAGCGTTTTTACCCAACTTCGTAGGGTTTCCATACGCCAGGGGGCAGGGGTGGTCAGGTGTTCAACGAGGCAATCCATCACATCGAGTGACTGCCCGGGCAGCACGAGCCGTACGACTCGAACATCTCCGCGGAAACCGGCAACGGGCCTGATCCGACGCCACCGACGACACCAATACCGCCGACGCCGCCCGACCGGGCCCGTGCGAGGTGCGCACCGGTCTCAACCGAGTTGCGCGGGCGGGCCGTTGGAACGAGATCCGCCGTTCCGCCCGGAGACCGCGCCCCGACAATCCCGTCCGTGGTGCCACCCGTCGCGGCCGTCCCGCAACGCCGACCCGCAACGCCGACCCGCAGCGCCGTCCCGCGCGTCGCGACGGCCCGGACGCACCGGCTGCGAGGGGCGGCTCGACGCTGTCCGCCGCCGCCTCAACTCGCCGCGCGCACAGGCCCGTTCAACGCACTCGACCGGCCCGGAGGATCAGCAGCCCGGAGGATCAGCAGCCACCGCCACCGCCGCCGTCACCGCCGCCGCTGCTTCCGCCGCTGTCGCTGCCACCACCGCAGTCTCCGCCGCCGAAGAATCCGCCGGACCCGCCGTCGTCCCCGCCGGTGCTCCAGAACGGGGTGTGGGACGCACCGGCGGCCCGAGCCTTCCCCTGCGCCCGCCCAAGTCGCATGGCCAGCATGCCGACCACTCCGCCGACCAGCACCATCACTCCCACGACTGCCAAAGTCACCAGCATCGCAACTCCCCCTGTTTCGACCGTCGTTCGGTACAGCCGCGTTCGCGACCGCCCGGATCCGCACCGTGCCGGCCGGCCTTGCGCTCCAACGGCCTTGCCCGCACGGTGAGTTCGACGCCCCGGTGCCCGACGCGGTTCCCGTCCCGGACACCGCGACGCCTCCGCCGGTCCTCCGCCGCCCTGCCGGTGTGCCGCGTCAACCAGCGCGAACGACACGGCGCGCCCACCCGCCGGGCCGGTTGAGGAAGGCCACCCGATCACCGAGGATGAGCCGTATGGGACGACCACCGCTGAACCGACGACTCGCCGAGTTCGGGACGACGATCTTCGCCGAGATGTCGGCCCTGGCCACCTCCACCGGCGCGATCAACCTCGGGCAGGGCTTCCCGGACACCGACGGCCCCGAGGAGGTCCGCGAGGCGGCGGTTCGGGCGCTGCGGGACGGCCGCGGCAACCAGTACCCGCCGGGCCCGGGCGTGCCCGAGCTGCGACGGGCCGTCGCCGAGCACCAGTCGCGCTTCTACGGGCTGTCCTACGACCCCGACACGGAGGTTCTCGTCACCGCCGGTGCGACCGAGGCCCTCGCCGCCTCGCTGCTCGGCCTCGTGGAGCCCGGTGACGAGGTCATCGCGCTGGAGCCCTACTACGACTCGTACGCCGCCGGGATCGCCATGGCGGGCGGCACCCGGGTGCCCGTCACACTGCGCCCGGACGGCGAGCGGTACCGCCTCGACCCGGACGAGCTGCGCGCCGCCGTCACCGACCGCACCCGGCTCATCCTCCTCAACACCCCGCACAACCCCACCGGCACCGTGCTGGACCGCGACGAGCTGGCGATGATCGCCGAACTCGCCTGCGAACGCGACCTGTTGGTGG
This sequence comes from Streptomyces sp. XM4193, assembly GCF_023072595.1. Taxonomy (GTDB): domain Bacteria; phylum Actinomycetota; class Actinomycetes; order Streptomycetales; family Streptomycetaceae; genus Streptomyces. The sequence goes on along the minus strand of NZ_JALLGK010000001.1, from coordinate 622,339 downwards.
TCACCGACGAGGTGTACGAGCATCTGGTCTACGACGGCGAGCACGTTCCGCTGGCGACCTTCGCCGACCGCTTCCCCGAGCTGCGCGAGCGGGTGCTCACCATCTCCTCGGCCGGGAAGACCTTCAACTTCACCGGCTGGAAGGTCGGTTGGGTGACCGGCGCACCCGAGCTGGTGAGCGCGGTGCGGGCGGCGAAGCAGTATCTGACCTTCGTCTCCGCAGGACCGTTCCAGTACGCGGTCGCCGAGGCACTGCGGCTCCCCGACTCGTACTTCGCGGAGATCCGCGACGACCTGCGAGCCAAGCGGGACCTGCTGAGCGCGGGACTCGCCGACGCCGGCTTCCGGGTCTTCCGGCCGGCCGGCACGTACTTCGTCACCACGGACATCCGCCCGCTCGGCGAGAACGACGGCATCGCCTTCTGCCGTGCCCTTCCGGAGCGCGCCGGCGTGGTGGCGATCCCCAGCGCCGTCTTCTACGACCACACGGAGACGGGCGCCCCCTGTGTCCGGTTCGCGTTCTGCAAGCGCGCCGAGGTACTGAGGGACGCGGCGGAACGGCTCCGCAAGGCATTCGCGCACTGACCACTGCCCTACGGGGCCAGTCGTCGCATTCCTCGTTGCCTGCCACCCCTCACCCGCCAGGGACTTGCGCCGGAGACGCCCCGGTCTCGGCCGTCGTTTTGACACTTGCCGCACCGCCCAGCTCCACGTCACAGCGGCGCATGACCGCGGCGGCGGTCGCCGCAACGCCCGCCGCCGACGCCCGGACATCGAGTCCGCCCGACGTCAGGAGTGCTCAGGTGTCAGGAGTGCTCAGGTGTCGTAGACGGTGGAGCGATGCCCTACGTGTACGACCCACACCACCAGCTCGCCGTTGTCGATTGTGTAGATCACGCGGTAGTCGCCCACCCGTAGGCGGCGCCGGTCAGGCTGGGAGACGAGGGCCGTGGTGTTGCACCCCGTCGAGTCGCCCTCCAGTTCGGTCAGCTTGACCAAGATGCGGAGGGCCATGTCTCGCGGGACCTTGCGGAGCTCGGCCTGAGCCTCGGGCCGGAAGACGGTGCGGTACTCACTCACTGCGCGCCAGCGTCTCCCTCATGATGTCCTCGATCGGGATGCCGGGTGCCGGGTTGCTCATGCGCTCGTCGATGATCCGGTTGATCTCGCGCTCTTCCCACTCCTGGTACTTGCGCAGCACCTCAATGGACACCACGGCGGCGACCTGCTTGCCGCGCCGAGTGATGACGGTGGGTACATCGTCCCTGTCGGCCCGCTCCACGACTTCGGCGAGGTGTGCCCGGACATCGCGAATGGACTCTATGGGCATGGGCTGCGTCATGCGCCCAAGAGTACCGAATGTCGCATGTGTACACAACAGCTTCGAGAATGCACTCCTGTCGGCCCGCATGCCAATGAGTGCGTGAACGTGGAGTGGACTGGGTGACCGGCGCACCCGAGGTGGTGAGCGCGGTGCGGGCGGCGAAGCAGTATCTGACCTTCGTCTCCGCAGGACCGTTCCAGTACGCGGTCGCCGAGGCACTGGCCCTGCCCGACCGGTACTACACGGAGTTGGCCGACCGGCTGCGCACCACCCGCGACCTGCTCAGCGAGGGTCTGCGAGAGGCCGGCCTCACCGTGTACCGGCCGGCCGGCACGTACTTCGTCACCACGGACATCCGCCCGCTGGGCGAGAGCGACGGGCTCGCGTTCTGCCGCGGGCTGCCCGAGCGCTGCGGCGCGGTCGCGATCCCCAACGCGGTCTTCTACGACCACCGCGAGGAGGGCGCGCACTTCGTACGATTCGCCTTCTGCAAGCGTCCCGAGGTCATCCGGGAGGCCGGCGCCCGCCTCGCCCGCCTCGCGGACCGCCCCTGACCCGACCCCGGTCGGCGCGGACCGGCACGACGGCCCGGCCTCCACGGGCCGGCACGACGCCGGGCGGCGCGGCGGCTCGTGCGGCGGTCCCGCGCACGCCGAGACCGGTCGGCATGCAGCCCGCACAACTCACAGGGCACTGGGGCGAGTTCGGAGCCGGTCGGCGCAGTGGGAGCCGGTGGCGGGGCAACCGGTACGGGGAGGCGGACGCGGCGGGGGCGCCTGACCGTCTGCCGGCCGCTCCGTCGCCCAACTGCCCCGGCGCGCACCACCCTTCGCACGGATGCTCCAGCGCGTCCGGCGTACCCGGTCGGCCCGGCCTCGACCGCTCGCCGACCCCGGCGGGCTACGTTGGGCGTGCCCGGCGGAACGCCGTCAGCGGGTACGCGGCCCGGTACGCGCGAGGGACAGACGGACGTACAGCCCGCACGTACTTCCGGCACCTGCGGTCGGGCCCGGCACCGGAAGCGCGGCGGCCGGCCGCGAAGCACCGCCAGAAGAAGGGAAACAGCGTCACCGCACGCGACTCTGCACCGCAGCGAGCGCGCCGGAGACGCCGGGACCAGCGTATGGAGTGGTACGACCCCGCCGACGAGCCCGAGGGCGACCAGTGCGAGTGGTGCCAGGGCGGTGGAGCAGTGGCCCGCGCCACGGCGTACGTCGCCGGGCCGCATCCGTTCCGGGGCCCGATGGAGACCGTCCACCACCCGGCGGAGTGCAAACACTGCCGGGGCACCGGCATCTACGACTCGGCGCTCGACCCGACGCTGGAGCACGAGTTCCGCCGACGCCGCCGCTGACTCCGACGACGCCGACGCCGGCCCGACCTCAGGGCCCGGACCTCCGCCCGCCCCCAACCTCCCACCCGTACAACGGCGTTGGCTCCGAGCCCGTGGGGGCCCGGAGCCAACTGTGCTCAACCGCCCCGCGCGCCGGGGGAGTTCGGGCGCGCGGACGTTCGCGCCGTCAGTCCTGGTGGACGCGGCCGACGGTGAGCGGAATGCGCTTGAAGTCCGCGTCGCTCTTGAAGTGCAGGGCGCTGCCGAAGTTCTCCTCGACGCTCGCCTTCTCCGACTCGTCCGGGTAGGCGTTGGTGCAGTCCGTTCCGGCGCTCGCGCCGGACATCAGGCTGGTGCACGGGCCGGGCTTGATGTCCGGCAGACCGAGGATGTGGCCCAGCTCGTGCGAGGCGATCCGCAGGGTGTTGTGGCCCTCCTCGACTGCCTGGCGCCCCATCCAGATGCGCCCGTTGCCGAGCGAGGTGGTCTGCGCACGCGGCCAGCCGTCGTCGGCGACGATGGTGATGTTCGCCTGCTCGCCGGCCTCGGCGGGCTCCAGCTGTACGCCGGTGACGCTCTCGTTCCAGACGTCGGCGCCGCCGTCGACGGCCTCGATGAACTCCTCGGCGCCGGAGGCGTCGTAGGTGACGACGGTGGCGGCCTTCTCGGGGGAGCCGGTGGGGGCGACGCCGGCGAATGCCTGGCCTCCGGCAAGGGACAGCAGGGTGGTGGCGCCGAGCACGGCGACCGCACGCAGGGTCTTCTTGGTTGTCACAGTGTCTCCACTCTCGTTCGTGTGGGGGTTGAAACCAGGTGGAAGGACATGGCCCGACCTCGCCGAACTGCCCGCTGCGAAAGGCGAGTCGACTCTCGCAGCAGCGACGGACACAGGGCCGGGCGACGGCCGCGAGGGACACTACTCCGCCCGTCCGCCCCCGTCGACACCCCCTCGTTACCTCACACCGACCCCACACAACCCCGGGGAGGCGCGCGGGAGTCGGACACCTGCCCTCCGTGCAAAGGGACCGGAACGCACGGGCAAAGGGACCGGCACGGCGGCGGAAAAGGGCACACACACCGCCCGGCCTGCACTCGCGGCGCCGCACCCGCAGCCCGGGCCAGGCCCGCCGGCCCCGGTCCGGGCCCGGGAGCGGGCGCACGCCTGGCGCCGATCCGCACTCCTGCTGCCGACGACGGCGGGCCACGTAGCCTCGAGGCATGTTGAAACTGATTCTGGTGCTCGTGGTCGTCGCCGCCCTCGTCGTCACGGTGGTGACCAGCCGTATGGCCCGGCAGCGCCGGGAGGAGTTCTCGCGAAGGTTCCCCGCCTACGAGGACTTCGCGGCGGCGGTGGACGGCCCGAAGATACGCGCGGTGCGGGACAGCGAGGGCATGGTGGCCGCCGTCAAGGCGGTGCGTGCCGACTTCCCGGAGGCCTCGCTGCTGGACTCCAAGCGGTACGTGGACGAGCTGGACTGACGGACGAGCCGGACCGACGGACGAGCTGGACTGACGGACGAGCCGGACCGACGGCTGCCCCGCCAACCCCGTCCGGACGCGACTCGGGCCTGCCCGGACGCGCCCCGGGCGTACCGGGACACCGCCGTACGAAGGCCGGGCCGCTCACGCGCGCACTCCCCGCAACAGCCGTACCGAGCCGGGGAGTTCGCCCGCCGCCCGGGCCCGCCCCGTCCCACTCCGCCCCGGGGCGAACAGGCCGGACGCCCTGTCGCGCGAGCGGGTTGCCTCCCTTTCGGTAATGAACTGCCCTAGCGGTCATCGCAGTTGACCCAAGCCTTGGCCAAGACTCCCCAGGTGCCTCCTGTTGGCTCCGCACGCGTTCATAGGTTCAACTCATGAACCCGAACGAACGTACGGACCACGGTCCGGGAGACTTCGCCGCCCCGACGGCGATCGACACAACCGGCACCGGAGCCCACGCCGGGCCTCGCGCCGGCACCGGCAGGCGTGCGCTGCTGCGCGCGGTGGTCGGCGGTACGGCGGTGGTGGGCGCCGGACTGGCGCTGGGCGGCGGCGCGGTGGCGGCCCCGGCCCGCGGCCGAGGTCTGCTGACGGAGCGGCCGAGCACCCCGGCCGCGGCGCTCAAGGAGCTGGCCGAGGGCAACCAGCGGTGGCGCCGGATGCGCCAGGAGCACCCGCACGAGTCCGAGGAGATACGCCAGGTCCTGGTCTCCGGCCAGAACCCGTTCGCGGTCGTGCTCGGCTGCATCGACTCGCGGGTGCCGCCCGAGCTGGTCTTCGACCAGGGCCTCGGCGACCTGATGACGGTGCGCTCCGCCGGCGAGGTGCTCGACAGCAGCGTGATCGGCAGCGTCGCCTACGGTGTGCTGGAGCTCGACATCCCGCTGATACTCGTCCTCGGTCACCAGTCCTGCGGCGCGGTCGCCGCGGCGGTCGAGGCGGACGAGAGCGGCGAGGAGCTGCCCGGCCACCTCCAGTACGTGGTGGAGCAGATCTTCCCCTCGATCGACCACTCCCAGCACGGCGACGCCCGGGTCGACGCGACCGTGACGGCCCACGCGCTCAACGTGCGACGGCAGTTGGCGGCCGAGCCGGATCTGGCGGAGCGCGTCGCGGACGGCAGGCTGGCCGTGGTCGCCGCCCGCTACGAGCTGGCCGACCAGCGCGTCCACCGCATCTCCTGACCCTCGCCCCGGCCGGCAGCCGCGGCGAGCTCCGTCTCCGGCTCACGCACCGCCTCCGCGGACGCGACGGCGGCCGGTCCCGGGTTCCGCACCCGGGGCCGGCCGCCGTCGTCGTCGAGGAACGCGCGGACTCAGGACTTGGCGTCCCCGGTCCCGCCCTCGCCGTCGGTCTTCTCGCCGTCGCCGCCGTCGGCCTTGGCACCGTCGGCGCCCTCGGCCTTCTCGCCGTCGGCGGACTCGGCGTCCTTCTCCAGGCCGAGGGCCTCCACCAGCCACTTGTCGAACTCGATGGACGCCCGCACCCAGCTCACCGTGGAGGAGACGAAGTGCTCCAGCGCGACGCCCATGCCGATGAGGGTCTGGGCCTCACCGATGAGACGGACGGTGCCGTCGTCGTGGGTGTGGGTGTAGACCTTCGGCCACAGCGTGCGGCGGTTCCAGTCGTCGATCGACTCAAGGAGCTTGCCCTTGTCCTCGATCGGGTGCGGCCGGTCGTAGAAGGTGCGGACGGAGAAGACCTGCTGCTCCTCCTCACCGCGGAACATGAAGTACGTGCGGAATTCCTCCCACGGCGCCGCGAGGTCGCCCTCGTCGTCGACGACGTACTTCAGCTCCATCTGCTCCAGGAGCTGCTTGACGAGCTCCTGGTCCGGGACGACCGGTCCCGCCGGGCCACCGCTCTGCGGCTCTGGCTGCTGGCCCCCGAAGTTCGGAATCGAGGACGGGTCGATGCTCACGTGGAACTTCCCTTCGTACGAGTCCGGCCATCCTCCCTCACCCCCGCCCCTTCGTGGCAAGCCGAACCGGCCACGAAAAGGGCGGGGCGGGGTGCGAAACGGCACGTCCCCGGCACGGACGTCACTCCTGCCCGTCGGGGCGCACCGCGGTGACCCGCAGTCCCCGGCCGTCCTCGCCCGCCGCCGTGACCCGCACGGTGTCGCCGTCGTGGACCTCGCCGCCCAGGATCTTCCTGGCCAGCTGGTCGCCGACGGCGGTCTGCACGAGCCTGCGCAGCGGCCGGGCGCCGTACGCCGGGTCGTTGCCCTCGACCGACAGCCACTCCAGCGCCTCGGGCGAGATGTCCAGGGTCAGCCGGCGGTCGTTCAGGCGCCGCTGGAGGCTGTCGATCTGCAGCTGCGCGATGCGCTCCAGCTCCGGCCCGCTGAGCGCGGAGAAGACCACCAGATCGTCCAGCCGGTTCAGGAACTCGGGCCGGAACGCCGCCCGTACGGCCGCGAGCACCTTCTCGCGCTGCTCCTCGGGCTTGGCCAGCCGGTCCAGCAGATGCTGGCTGCCGAGGTTGGAGGTCAGCACCAGGATGGTGTTGCGGAAGTCGACCGTACGGCCCTGCCCGTCGGTGAGCCGGCCGTCGTCCAGCACCTGGAGCAGGATGTCGAAGACCTCGTGGTGGGCCTTCTCCACCTCGTCCAGCAGCACGACGGTGTACGGGCGCCGCCGCACCGCCTCGGTGAGCTGGCCGCCCTCCTCGTACCCGACGTAGCCGGGCGGGGCGCCGACCAGACGGGCGACCGAGTGCTTCTCGCTGTACTCGCTCATGTCGATGCGGACCATGGCCCGCTCGTCGTCGAAGAGGAAGTCGGCGAGCGCCTTGGCCAGTTCGGTCTTGCCGACGCCGGTCGGACCGAGGAAGAGGAAGGAGCCGGTCGGCCGGTCCGGGTCGGCGACCCCGGCCCGCGAACGGCGCACCGCGTCGGAGACGGCGCGCACCGCCTCGCCCTGGCCGATCAGCCGCTGCCCCAACTCCTCCTCCATGCGCAGGAGTTTCTGGGTCTCGCCCTCCAGCAGCCGGCCGGCCGGGATGCCCGTCCAGGAGGCGACGACGTCGGCGATGTCGTCCGGGCCGACCTCCTCCTTGACCATGGTGTCGCGGGCCACCTCCTGCTCGACCTCGGACGCCTCCACCAACTGCTGCTCCACGGACGGGATCTCGCCGTAGAGCAGCTTGGAGGCGGTGTCGAAGTCCCCGTCGCGCTCGGCGCGTTCGGCCTGGCCGCGCAGCTCGTCCAGCCGTTCCTTGAGCTCGCCGACCTGGTTCAGGGACTGCTTCTCCTTGTCCCAGCGGGCGTTGAGCTGCCGCAGCTCCTCCTCGCGGTCCGCCAGATCGCGCTTGAGCCTGGCCAGCCGCTCCCGCGAGGCGACGTCCGACTCGCTGCTGAGCGCCATCTCCTCCATCTTCATCCGGTCCACGGAGCGCTGGAGTTCGTCGATCTCCAGCGGCGAGGAGTCGATCTCCATCCGGAGCCGGGAGGCCGCCTCGTCGACCAGGTCGATCGCCTTGTCCGGCAGGAAGCGCGAGGTGATGTAGCGGTCGGAGAGCGCGGAGGCGGCCACCAGCGAACTGTCCGCGATCTGCACCTTGTGGTGCGCCTCGTACCGGCCCTTGAGCCCGCGCAGAATCGCGATGGAGTCCTCCACCGACGGCTCGGCCACCAGCACCTGCTGGAAACGCCGCTCCAGCGCCGGGTCCTTCTCGATGCGCTCGCGGTACTCGTCCAGCGTCGTCGCGCCGACCATCCGCAGCTCGCCGCGGGCCAGCATCGGCTTGAGCATGTTGCCCGCGTCCATCGCGGAGTCGCCGCCCGCGCCCGCGCCGACGACGGTGTGCAGCTCGTCGATGAAGGTGATGATCCGGCCGTCGCTCGACTTGATCTCGGCGAGGACCGTCTTCAGCCGCTCCTCGAACTCGCCTCGGTACTTGGCGCCGGCCACCATCGCGCCCAGGTCGAGCGAGACGAGCCGCTTGTCGCGCAGCGACTCCGGCACGTCACCCTTGACGATCCGCTGGGCGAGGCCCTCGACCACGGCCGTCTTGCCGACGCCCGGCTCACCGATGAGGACCGGGTTGTTCTTCGTGCGCCGCGACAGCACCTGGACGACGCGACGGATCTCCTGGTCGCGGCCGATCACCGGATCGAGCCGGCCGTCCCGCGCGGCCGCGGTCAGATCCGCGCCGAACTTCTCCAGCGCCTTGTACGTGCCCTCCGGGTCCGGCGAGGTCACCCGCTGCCCGCCCCTGCTGCGCTCGAAGGCGTCCAGCAGCTTCTTGGCGGTGGCGCCCTGGTCCTTGAGCAACTCGCCCGCCCGGCCGCCCCGTTGGGCGACGCCGATCAGCAGGTGCTCGGTCGAGACGAACTCGTCGCCCAGCTCCCGGGCACGCTGCGAGGCGTCCGCGATGACGGCCAGCAGCTCGCGGTTGGGCTGCGGTTTGGCGACGGTGTCGCCCTGCACGCTGGGCTGTGCGGCGAGCAGCCGCTCCGCACCGCCGCGCAGCGCCGCCTGGTCGGCGTCGACCGCGGCGAGGAGGTCCTGGATGTTCTCGTTGTCGGCCCCCTCCAGCAGCGCGAGGAGGAGATGGGGCGGCGTGATGTCGCTGTGGCCGTCGGTGAGTGCGCGGTTGTTCGCCGCGCCGAGCGCGTCCCGGCTCTTGTTGGTCAGCTCGGCTTCCACGTGCGGTCGCTCCTCCGTGGTGTGGTCGATCTCTGTGTGGTCGGTGTCGGTGTGGTCGGTCTCGGTGACGGCGTCGGCCCGCCGCGGCACGGGCGCCGGGGCGGCGGTCGGGGCGGGCGGTCGTCGGTGTCGTTCGGTGTCCTTCGGTGCGCTGCGGGGCGCCGGCTCACGGGCCGCCGGACCCCGTACCGGCTCGCGGCGTACGGGCTCGCGACCCGGTGGGCGCCGGCCGGACGCACCGACCGGACCCGCTCCGGCCCGGCGGACGGTCGTGCCCGGGTGCCCCGCATCGGGCGGAGGTCACGGAACCACCCCGATCCCCATGATGTCAGCCCCCGATTCGCCCTGACTCCCCCAACGTACACAAAGTTGAGTCTATTCCACTCAATGAGGCTCTCGCACCCCTCCCGGCCGCCTCCTCGCAGCTCTCGCCCCTCGACCCACCGGACCGGGCCGGACCGGACCGACCGGACCGCGGTGCCGGTCGTCGGGCCGCTCCCCCGCCCCTGCCCGTGCGCCGGCCGTTCGCATACGCTCGCGCCATGGCGACAGACGTGCGCAACCCCGATCCCGCCTATCTCGACTTCTGGCGCGAGCCGCTGCCGTGCACGCTGACCACACCGCGTCAGGACGGCACCCCGCACGTCGTGGCCGTGCACGCCACGTACGACCCGGAGGCCGGGCTCGCCCGGATCATCACCAACACCAGGAGCCACAAGGCCGCCCACATTCGCGCGGCGGGCGAGAGCGGTGCGCGGGTGGCCATCTGCCAGGCGTCCGAGGGGCGTTGGGCGACGCTGGAGGGCGTCGCACGGGTGGTCGAGGACGAGACGGCGGTGGCGGAGGCGGTGCGCCGCCACGCCGAGCGCTACGAGCGCACCCCCGCGCCCAACCCGGACCGGGTCGCCGTGGAGATCACCCTCACCCGGGCGATGGGGAACGTACGGGTGCGCAGGCCGAAGGAGAGGACCCTCACCGGCGCACTGGTCACGCTGCGCACCGTGCGCGACTCGGACGTCCCGCAGCTCGCGGAGATCCGCCGCCGCCCCGAGGTGTACGCGTACTGGCGCGGCGGCGAGGACCTGGTGGCCGCGGTGCGCGAGGACCTGGCCGAGGAGGGCACCGAGACCTTCGCCGTGCTGCACGAGGGACGCGTGGTCGGTGCCATCGGCTGGTACAGCGAGGACGAACCGGACTACCGGCACGCCGGGATGGACCTCTACCTCTCCCCGGCCGTGCACGGAAAGGGCCTGGGGACCGACACGGTCCGCACGCTCGCCCGCCACCTCGTCGAGGAGCACGGTTTCCACCGGCTGGTGATCGACCCCGCGGCCGACAACGCCGCCGCGATCGCCTGCTACCGAAAGGTCGGCTTCCGCCCGGTGGGCACCCTGCGCAAGTACGAGCGGAACGCCGACGGCAGGGGCTGGCACGACAGCCTGCTGCTCGACCTCCTCGCGGAGGAGCTGACCTGACCCGGGGACGACGGGCCGGGCAGCGGAAGCGCGCGGACGGCCGGGGCGCGGACGGCTCGGGCGGTTCCGCGGGGACGGCGCGCACGGCTCCGCGCGTGCGGCAGCGCGGCAGCCGGGGCGGCGGCGGTCCGTCTCCCTGGGCCGACTGCCTTACGCCGCCCCGGCGTTGACCCGCGCGGCTCCGTCCGGAGCACCGCCCAGGGCGGCGTCGTCCCCACTGTCGGAGGCGTCCTTGCCGTCGGACGCGTCCTTCCCGTCCGAGCCCCCGTCGCCGGACGGGCTCGGGTCGCCGGAGGGCTTCTCGTCCTCGGGGGTGGTGGAGGGTGCGGGCGGCGGCGGGATCGGTTCGGCGCCCCCGGGCTCGGAGCAGACGGTGAGCGGCTGGTCCCGGCCCTCCTTGATCTTGACTCCGCAGGCCCGCACCGAGGCGGGGTAGGGCGCGTTCATCATCATCGAGAAGACGTCGCCGTCGTAGCTGATCGCCCGCTCCTCGCTCTGGCTGCCCCTGCGCGGCACCACCCGGGCGATGTCCCCCACCTCGGCGTGGCTGATTCTCGCCCATCCCGCCCGGCAGCTCGGGCTGTAGCGCAGCTCGATGAAGCTGCCGTCGAACTCGCGCAGCGCGGCGGTGTAGGCGTCCAGATCGCATCCGTGGGACGCGGGGTTCTTGCCCTGGCAGTCCTTGCCGACGCAGCCGACCGGCCCGCCGGCGCCGGTGGCCGGGACGTCCCCCTCGGTGTCCCCGCCCGAGCTGAGCCGCAGCGCGGTGAAGCCGCCCAGCAGCAGCACCGCGACCAGCGCCTGCGCCAGCGCGGCCCGACGGGTGCGCAACACGGCGGGCACGGCGCTCTCCAGCCGTCGCACGCGCCGCTCCTCGCGCACGCCGCCACCACCGCCGAGCAGCTCCGTGCCGGAGTGCCCGGTGGTGCCGGTGGGGCCGGAGACCTCGCGGGCGCCGAGCGCGGCGGTCTCCTCGCGACCGCCGTCCGTCAACTGCTCGTCGTCCGCCTCGCGTTCGGCGGCCCGGTGGCGGGCCTGTGCGGCCAGGTCCCACAGGAGCAGCAGCCGGTCCGGTTTGACCCCGACGGCGCGTGCGAACGCCGCGACCGCGGTGCGCGGCGGAAACTTCTTGCCGTTGAGGTAGCGCTCCCAGGAGGACTTGCTGACACTGGTCCGCTCGGCCAGAGCCGCCAGCGTCAGTCCGCTGCGGGTACGCAACTCCCTCATGTTCTCGGTGAGTTCGCGAACACTTTCCGATACGCCATGATCTGTGCGCTCTTCGCCTGACATCCCACGCCCCGGTAGGTCCAACGTTCCGCTCATGTCTAGCAGTGCCGGGCGCGGAGATCGACAGCTCCGCCCGGAACGGCACCGGGTCCAGCGCCGCCCCACCCGTCCCACAGCGTCCCACGGCGGGGCTGGGACAAGGCCCGAAACCGCAGATCACGCCCGCTGCGGACGGCGGTCGTCCCAGCGCGGCGGCATCGGGCTGGTGGCGGTCCCCCCAATTTCCGCACAGTGAGGGCGTCTTGAGGACACGGCCACGGACAACGGCCGCCGCACGGACTCGTACGACGGCCGCCCCACGCACCCGGGCCGGCCGCCACCGCCGTACACCACCCACGGGAGTACGCCCATGCGCAGGACGTTCAGAACCACGGTCGCGGCCGTGGCGGTCGCCGCCTCGGCCGCACTCGGCGGAGGTCTGCTCACCGCCGCCCCGGCAGTCGCAGCACCCCTCGCGGAGAAGAGCACCGCGAGCAGCCAGAGTTCGGCGCGCTCGAACCTGAGCGTGGCGAGGGGATACATGAACCTCAGCCACACCCAGTTCGCCGGACTGAAGAAGGTCAAGCCCTTCAACTGGACGAACAACGGCTGCTCGGTGCCCACCGGCTACGCGCCGTACATGAAGACCTTCACCAGCTCCTGCAACCAGCACGACTTCGGCTACCGCAACTTCGGCTCCGCCACCAAGGGGCTCAAGCTCGACCCCACCAGGACGGCGAAGAACTGGATCGACGCCCGCTTCAAGGCGGAGATGCGCCGCGCCTGCAAGACCAAGTACAAGAAGGGCAACCCGCTCAAGCTGTGCAACACGGCAGCCGCCGCGTACCACCTCGCGGTGAACACCGCCGGGGACAAGCACTTCTTCGGCTGACCCGGGGTCGCCGGACGGCGGGCGGACGCGGAACACGGGGGTGTTCGCGTCCACCCGCCGTCCGAGTTTCCGCATCCGCGTTTCCGCACCCGTCCGTCGACCCGCCTGTCCGCACCCGTCCGTGCCTCCGTCGGTGGTTCCGCGCCCGCACCCCGTACGCCGCGTCCCGCGCCGTCCCATCACCGCTGACCTGGGACGACGCCGCGCTGCGGGGCTCGGTGAAGCGGCCTACGCTGGAAGAGGCGCGAAAGCGCCCGAACCGGTCGACGCCGCACCGCCGGAGGACGTGATGGATGTACTCGTACTGATCGGACGGCTTCTCTTCGTCCCGCTCTTCCTGGGATCGGCCGTCGGGCATCTGACCAAGAGCGGGGACATGGCGCAGTACGCCGCGGCCAAGGGAGTCCCCGCGGCGAGGCTCGCGGTGATCGGCAGCGGTCTGCTGCAACTGGTCGCCGGGCTGAGTCTGCTGCTCGGCATCTGGCCGGACCTGGGAGCGCTGCTGCTCGTGCTGTTCCTGCTGCCGACGGCAGTGCTGATGCACAACTTCTGGGCCCAGAGCGACCCCGGGGCGAAGACGGCCGAGACCCTGCACTTCCAGAAGGATCTCGCGCTCGCGGGGGCGGCGCTGATGCTGTTCGCCTTCTTCGCACACCTCGGCGACGATCTCGGCCTCACGATGACCGGCTCGTTCTTCGACCTCTCCTGACCGGCCTTCCGACCGGCCGCGGTCCGCGCGCACCCGAGACGTCCGTCGAACGCGAACACCCCGCGCCGCCGGCCCGAACGGGGCGCGGCGCACGGGGTGTTCCCCTCACACGCTACGGACGGGGGGCCGTGCTCACAGGTCGAACTCGTGCGGCGGGATGCCGAGCGCGAAGCAGGCCTCCCTGACGACCGCACGCTCGTCCTGGTCGAAGTCGCCGTCCGCACCGCCGATGACGATGCCGATCTGGACGACCGCACGCGCCTCGGTGGGCTTCTTCTCCAGCTTGCCGACGATCTGCATCAGCTCGACCTTGTTGAGCTCGTAGTCGGCGGTCAGCTTCTGGCAGTTGTCGTCGAAACGGCTCTGCAGGTCCTGCGGCGGGAAGTTGCGGAGAACGTCGTTGCTCGCGATCAGCGCGGAGACCCGCTGACGCTCCGCCGGGTCGATCGAACCGTCGGCGGCGGCCACCAGCGCGCACATGGCCATGCTCGCGTCACGGAAGCCGCCGCTCTTCAACTCGTTCTTCTTCTCGTTGAGTTGAGACTGCATCGTCGATGCGGATTCCTTGATCCGGTCCCACAGCGCCATCTGGCTCTCCCTCGGCTCGGTGAACGGACTCCTCGGCCCGCTCCGTCTCCTCGGAAGCTACCAACTCGCGGCGCCCGCACCCCGGGCGTGGCCGAATACCGACCCACCCGGGGCCGTTCTCGGCGGGCCTCAGTCCCGTCCGGCACGACCCGGCGTACGCGGCTCCCCGCCCGCGTGCGCGGTTCCCCGCCGCGTACGCGGTTCAGCGCGCCCAGGACGGCTTCAGCTCATCCTCACGCGCCCGTCTGCGGTGCCGCAGGGTGAACAGCAGCGTCAGCACGACGCCCGCGGCAGCCCACGCGCCCAGCACCAGCAGCGGCCCGCCCAGCGCCGCGTTCTGGAAGTACGCGATCGACCGCGCGCTCCAGGTGGCGGCGCCGGTCGGCAGCAGCGGACCGATCTCCCGCCAGAACGTCGGCAGCAGCGGACCGCCGTACGCGCCGCCCGCGCTGGGGTTGCCGAGGACGACGACGAGGAGGATCGCCAGTCCGATTCCCACCGTGCCGGCCAGCGACTGGAGCGCCAGCGTCGCGGCGCCCACCGCGAAGACCGTCAGCGCACCGAGGCCCGCCATCGGCAGCACACCGCCCGGCAGCGCGTCCAGCAGCGGTCCGGCGATCAGCGCCCCGCCGAGCCCGGCGAGCAGCGAGTAGACCACGACCGCCGCCAACCGCACCCCGGCCCTGCGGACGGTGCTGGGACGTGCGCCATAGCTCATCGCCAGTACGGCCGCGCTCAGATAGCCGCCCACGCACCAGCCGATCGCCAGGTAGAACGCCGAGAGGCCACGACTGTCGCCGGTGCGCGCCGGCACCAGGTCCTCGGTGCGCAGCTCTCGGTTCTCCTCCCGCTGGACGCGTTCGAACACCTCCTCCAGCGCCTGCGCGGTGGAGGCGCCGGCCGCGCCGGCGACCAGCAGGGTGTCGGTGCGCCCGCCCGGGTCCACGACCCAGACCCCGTCCACCTCGCGCTGCCGCAGCCGCCGCTCGGCGCTCTCCCGGTCGGAGGTGCCGCGCACGACGTCCAGCGGCCGTCCGTCCAGCGCGTCGAGCCGGCGTTCCAGCTCCGGCCGGGACCGGTCCGGGGCGACGACGTCGATCGGGACGCGCTGCGGGTCGGGCCGGTGGAAGGCGCCGATGTAGGAGGCCACGAAGGCGAGTTGGAGGAGCAGCACCCCGAGCATCAGCAACGCGGCTCTGGGGGTCACCGCCCCGCCAAGGAGCCCGCCGGAGCGACGCCCGCTCTCCCGGTGCCGCCCCGCCGTACGGGTGTCCTCGTCAACCCTGCGCGCTCCCATGCGGCCAGGCTTGCGGCCCCCGCACCGCGCCGCACACCGGCGTCCGCCATACGGCTGACCCGCGCGCCGCCCACCGCGCCGGCGGCGGCGCACCCCGGCCCACGGCCGCACATCCGCGACGCGCCCACGCCCGGACGCCGCACCGCTGCCCGTACGCCCGCGACACCTCGCCGGGACGCGACGCGCGGCGGTCGGGCTCCGCGCCTCACGCGCCGCCCCGACCGCCGCGCCGGATCACCGCACGGGATCACCGTGCCGGATCACCGGCTCGTCCGGTTCAGACGCCGATGCGTCGGCCGTCCTTGCGCCAGACCGCCACGACCGACGGCCGGTTGATCTTTCCGGGGCCGTCCGGCCACCGGGAGCCGGGCTTCTCCGCGGAGGCGTCGTCCAGCTCGCCCGGGTGCTGCACGGCGACCAGGACCCGGTCCTCCTGAACGATCGGCCCACAGGTCTCCGCGCCCTTGGGAACGGTCAGGAACTGCTTGACCTCACCGCGGCGTTCACCCGCCGTGGCGACGCCGAACAGGCCGTCGTGGCTGCCGAGGGCGTTGCCGTCGGTGGATATCCACAGGTTGCCGTACGGGTCGAAGGTGAGGTTGTCCGGGCAGGAGATCGGCGAGACCTTGTCCTTGGGGTAGCCCGCGAAGTACGTCGACTCGTCCTCGGGGTCGCCGCAGACCAGGAAGAGGCGCCAGACGAAGCCGTCGGAGGACGGGTCGTCCCAGTTCTCGGCGATCTCCAGAACGTGGCCGTGCTTGTTCTCGATGCGCGGGTTGGCCTCGTCGGGGCCCGCGCCGTCGTCCACGCCGCGCGCGGTGTTGTTGGTGAGCGCCGCGTAGATCCGGCCGGTGCGGGGGCTCGGCTCGACGTCCTCGGGGCGGTCCATCTTGGTGGCACCGACCTTGTCACCGGCCAGGCGGGTGAAGAGGTAGACCTCCTCGGCCGTCATGCCGTCGACGAACGACTCGTCGCCGCTCGCCAGCGGGATCCACTCGCCCGTACCGTCGAACTCCCCGTCGCTCGGCAGCTTTCCGGAGCCGTCGATCTCCTTCTTCGGGCTGTCGCCGGTGAGTTTGGCGACGTAGAGCGTGCCGTCGTCCAGCAGCGTCATGTTGTGCGCGCGGTCGGCGCGTGACCTGCCCTTGCGCACACGCTTGTTGGAGACGAACTTGTAGATGTAGTCGAAGCGCTCGTCGTCACCGCTGTAGACGACCGGGCGGCCGTCGGCGGTCAGCTGCGGCTCGGCGCCCTCGTGCTTGAAGCGGCCGAGCGCCGTGTGCTTGACGGGGGTCGAGTCCGGGTCGTACGGGTCGACCTCGACGACCCAGCCGAACCGGTTGGCCTCGTTGGGCTCCCGCGCCAGGTCGAAGCGGGTGTCGAACTCCTCCCAGCGGCGGGCGGTGGCGCCCTCCTCGAAGCCGTATCGCTTGAGCCGCGCGGCGGCCTCGGCGTCGGTCACCTTGTCGAGGTTGCCGAAGTACTGGTTGAAGTTCTCCTCGCCGGAGAGCACCGTGCCCCAGGGCGTGGTGCCGCCGGCGCAGTTGTTGAAGGTACCGAGCACCTTCGTGCCGGTGCGGTCGGCCGAGGTGCGCAGGAGTTCGGAACCGGCCGCGGGGCCGGTCAGCCTGAACTCCGTCCGGCTGTGGAAACGACGGTTCAGCTTGTGCCGGGGAACTGCCTTCAGCTTTCCGGTCTTTCGCTCCTCCTGCACCACCACGACACTCAGACCGTGCGCCGCTTGGGCGATCTCGACCTGCTCCTTGGTCGGCTTCTCCGGGTCGTATCCCCGGAACATGATCTCTTCGTTGGTGTACTCGTGGTTCGCGAAGAGAACTTGGCGACCGTGCTCGCCCGGAAGAGGAAGCAGAGTGAGGAAGTCATTGTTGTAACCGAACTGGCCCGCCTGTGCCTTGGCGGACTGCTTGTCGGCGTCGAAGTCCGGCGCGCCGCGCAGAATGGGGTCGCCCCAACGGATGACCAAATTCTGGTCATAACCGGACGGTACGGTCACCGCATCCTTGGTGTTGGGCTCAACGGGTCGGAAACGCAGCCCCTTTGCACCGTCCGGCCTGCCCGGCCGGCCGGCCGCGCCCGCCTTCTCCACCGGCGCCGCGCCCGCCGTCGAGCAACCGCTCAGCGCCGCACCACCGGCGACCGCGACCGTAGCCACCGCGCCGGCGCGCAGCATCGAGCGGCGCGACAGCGCCCCGGCGACAATGTCGCCGAAGTACGAGTTGTCACTCTTGTTGGGCACTTCCTTGAAACAAGCGTCACCACACCGGTAGTGACAGGTCATTGCAGAGCGTCCACCACTAGGGTGCTGACTAATCAGCGGAAGCAGCTTGCGCATGGGCCCCTCCAGATCCGTACGCCATCACATCCATACGGGGCGTGAAGTTATTGGTCAGGACCGTCCCGTGGACAACTCTTCGGTGAACGCAGCATGAAACCCGGGAAGCTGTGGCCGATGCGGTATCCGCCGTGATCGACCTCTACTCTTGCCGAACCGCCCAGCGCACGCATCTGATCGAAAGGCGCACTCCCCATGGGTATAAGGAGTCTCCTGCGGAATCTCTTCGGCCGCTCGGCGGAACCGAAACGGGAGCCGGAGCCCTCGCCGGCTGAGCAGCACGCAGTACCGCAGACTGCGAAGGACCAGAACGACACCGATCCCACCACCGACCGGCCCGCCGGGACCGGCGCGACCGCCGCGGCAGACAGCCCGGCCCCGGAAGCGACGGACACGGCTGACACGGCTGACACGGCGAACGCCTCGGACGCCTCGGACGCCTCGGACGAGAAGGCCCCGGCGGCCTCGACGGAGCCGGCGGACCGTACGGACTCCCCCGCCACCTCGCCGAGTTCGGCGGAGAACCGGGACGACGAGGACGACGAGGACGACAACCGCGTACCGTCGCCACGTTTCGCGGCGGACGACGCCCGTTCGGAGAACGGCGGTTCGGAGGGCGTCAGCTCCTCCGGCCGTACGACCTCGGCGGACTTCCTGGACTCCGTGGCCGGCGCCGGCCACGAGGAGTCGCCCGACCTCGGCACCGTCGAGCCGACCCGCCCGGCAGCCGCGAGCGCGGCAACCGACACACCGGCGGCCGACACCACTGCCGACTCCGACTCCGACTCCGACTCCGACGCGAACGACGACACGAACGACGTCGACAAGCCGGAGACGGCGGACACGAAGGCACCGGCCGCGGACGCGAGTTCCGCGGACGCACAGCCCGAGGCCGCCCAGCCCGAGGCCGCGCAGGCCGCGAAGCCGGAGACCGTCGAACCGGAGACCGGCACCCAGGAGGCCCAGGAGACTGCGGAGCCCCAGGAGGCCCCGGAGCCCCGGGAGGCTGCGGAGCCGCGCACCGCGACCGTTCCGCACCAGGCCAGCGAGCCGACCGAGGCGACCACCCGGGCCACCACCGAGACCTCGGAGAACGCCACCGCCGCCGTCTCGCTGGAGAAGGTCACGGCCACGGCGCCCGGGCTGATCAGCCTGTACAAGGCCGCCGCCGTCTCGCTGGAGAAGCGCGGCATCGCCGGTCAGCGGGCCGCCGTCTACCTCGTGCTCGACCGTTCCGGCTCGATGCGCAGGTACTACAAGGACGGTACGGTCCAGCACCTCGCCGAGCAGGTCCTCGGGCTCTCGGCCCACCTGGACGACGACGGCACGGTGCCGGTGGTCTTCTTCTCGACCGAGATCGACGGCAGCGACGAGATCGACCTGACGAACTACAGCGGCCGGGTCGAGGAACTCCACGCCTCCTACGGGCACATGGGCCGCACCAACTACCACCGTGCGGTCGAGGCGGTCATCGAGCACTACGAGCAGTCCGGCGCCACCGACCCGGCGCTGGTCATCTTCCAGACGGACGGTGCGCCCACCAGCCGCGCCGCCGCCGAGAAGGCGCTGTGCGACGCGGCGAGCAAGCCGCTGTTCTGGCAGTTCATCGGCTTCGGCGACCCGAAGTCGGCCGGCCTGAACTTCCTGCGCAAGCTGGACTCCGGCCTGCCGGTGCCGGAGCGGCGCGCGGTGGACAACGCGGGCTTCTTCCACGCCGGTCTGGAGCCGCGCTCGCTCTCCGACGCGGAGCTCTACGACGCGCTGACCGAGGAGTTCCCGCAGTGGCTGGAAGCCGTTCGGGAGGCTCAGATCCACGCATGATCCGCTGATCCGGCGGGCCGGCACGGGCGGCGTGCGCACCGATCTCCGGTGCGTGCGCCGCCCGTTGCCGTACTCGCACGTGCGGCCGCCCGCGAACGCCGAGGCCCGGCGCTCCCGGCCCCGCCCGCCGCGAAACCGCGGCGCGGTCGCGGGCACGGCTCGGATACCATAAATGCGGCCGTTCGGCCACAACTGATCACTGACGGTAACGACTTGGGAGCAGCCGCAATGGCTCGACACCTCATCACCAGCGCCCTTCCCTACATCAACGGGATCAAGCACCTGGGCAACATGGTGGGGTCCATGCTCCCGGCGGACGTCTACACGCGCTACCTGCGTCAGCGCGGCCACGAGGCGCTGTACATCTGCGCCACCGACGAGCACGGCACCCCCGCCGAGCTCGCCGCCAAGGAGGCCGGACTGCCGGTCGCGGAGTTCTGCGCCCAGCAGCACGAGGCGCAGAAGGCGATCTACGACGGCTTCGGGCTCGCCTTCGACCACTTCGGCCGCAGCTCCTCCCCGCAGAACGCCGAGATCACCCAGCGCATCGCCCGCAGCCTGCACCGGAACGGCTTCATCGAGGAGCGCGCCATCCGCCAGGTGTACTCGGTCGCCGACGACCGCTTCCTGCCGGACCGCTACATCGTCGGCACCTGTCCGCACTGCGGCTACGACAAGGCCCGCGGCGACCAGTGCGAGAACTGCACCCGCGTCCTGGACCCGACGGACCTGCTGGAGCCGCGCTCGGCCATCAGCGGCAGCAGCGAGCTGGAGGTCCGCGAGACCAAGCACCTCTTCCTGCGCCAGTCCGCGCTGGCCGGCGAGGTCGAGGCGTGGATCGACGAGGTCGGCGAGGAGTGGCCGACGCTCGCCTCCTCCATCGCGCGCAAGTGGCTCACCGAGGGCCTCCAGGACCGTTCGATCACCCGTGACCTGGACTGGGGCGTGCCCGTACCGGCGGACACCTGGCCGGAGTTGGCCGCCGAGGGCAAGGTCTTCTACGTCTGGTTCGACGCCCCGATCGAGTACGTCGCGGCGACCAAGGAGTGGGCGGACTCCGCTCCCGACGAGAACCGCGACTGGGCGTCCTGGTGGTACGGGGACGCGGCGGCGGACGTGCGCTACACCGAGTTCATGGCCAAGGACAACGTCCCCTTCCACACGGTGATGTTCCCGGCGACGCTGCTCGGCACCCAGGAGCCGTGGAAGCGCGTCGACTACGTCAAGGCGTTCAACTGGCTGACGTACTACGGCGGGAAGTTCTCCACCTCCCAGCGCCGCGGCATCTTCACCGACGCCGCGCTGGAGCTGCTGCCGGCCGACTACTGGCGCTACTTCCTGATGGCGCACGCACCCGAGTCGGACGACACCAGCTTCACCTGGGAGCTCTTCTCGGCCACCGTCAACAAGGACCTCGCCGACACCCTCGGCAACTTCGTCAACCGCGTGCTCTCCTTCTCCCGCAAGCGCTTCGGCGACGAGGTGCCGGCCGGCGCCGAAACGGGCGAGGCCGAGCGGCAGTTGGGCACCGAGATCTCCCGGCTGCTGGCGGAGTACGAGGAGCACATGGAGGCGCTCCAGTTCCGCAAGGCCGCGCACGCGCTGCGTTCGCTGTGGAGCGCGGGCAACTCCTACCTGGAGGAGAAGGCTCCCTGGCTGGAGATCAAGACCGACCAGGACGCCGCCGCACTGACCCTGCGCACCGCGATGAACCTCATCCACCTCTACTCGGTGGTCTCCGAGCCGTACATCCCGACCGCCGCCCGGGCGATGCGCAACGCCTTCGACCTCCCGGCCGACGACGCGACCTGGGTGAGCGCCGAGCAGGCCGCGGCGCTGGACGCGGTCCCCGCCGGTACGCCGTTCACGGTGCCGCCGGTGCTCTTCGCCAAGCTGACCGAGGACGACCTGGCCGGTTACCGCGAGCGGTTCGGCGGCGGCGAGGAGTGAGCCGCGCGGGCCCGGCAGCGGGCCCGCGCCTCCGCAACAGCTTCCCGTGAGGGCGGTGTCCGGCCGACCGGACACCGCCCTCACGCCGTCGCCCCCGCCCCGCCGGACCCGCTCGGTCGCCTCACTCGGCCCAGCGGGTCCGATGCCCGGTCGCTCAGTCGGCCAGCTTGCCCCTGAAGGTCCCGCTCGCGAAGTCCAGCTGGATCGTGTACTTCGTTCCCGGGATCACATCGGTCGCCAGCACCCGCCACTTGTTCAGCGTTTCGGCCTTCTTCAGGCCCTTCCAGGGAGCGCAGAAGTCGTTGCCGCCGGTCGGCTTGAAGCAGATCCGCGAGCGCAGGGTCGAGGCGTTGCCCCAGGTGGTGATCTTGAGGTTGATGTCGCCGCACTTTCTCGGATTGGCGGTCCAGTACGGCCCGAAGGTGTGCGCGGCCTCGTCCGAGCCCATGGCGAACGTGACGTTTGTGGCGCTGCCGTAGCAGGTCGCCGCCTCCGCCCCGCCGCTCGCCCGGTCCGGTGCGGGCGCCGCCGTCGCGACTCCCGTACCTGCCGTCACGCCGACGCCGACGGACAGGGCCAGTCCGCTCGCCACCGCCGCGCTCCGCAACCGCCTGCTGATCCCGTTCATGGTTCCCCCCGAGTCGTGGTGCCGTCGTGGGACGGGCCTTCGGCGGCACGCCCCGCCCGTACCGTCGCGCACCACGGCACCACCGGGAACCTCGGAACTCTGAGGCAACCATGGGCCGTCGTGCCCGTCCCAGCAGCTATGCACTCGATGTATACATGGCGTGTATAGTCCTCCGCGTGGTCCAGTCATACGTGCTCCCGGTCCAAACCGCCGCGACGGTCTTCCCGCTGCTCGCGCTGCTGCTCTTCCTGCCGAGCGCAGTGGTGCTGTACCGCAGACACGGGGTGCTCTCGCGCTGGCGGGCGCTCTCGCTCTGCGCCTTCGGGTACTACCTGCTGACCGCGGTCTGCCTGACGCTCATCCCGCTGCCACGCCTCACTCCCGACTTCTGCCGACGCTTCGCGGCCAAGGCCGACCCCGAGTGGACACCGGGCCACACCTTCACCGACATCTGGCGGGAGGCCGGCAGCGACATCACCGTGAAGACGCTGGTCCTCCAGAACCCCGCCGTCGCCGGCGCGCTCTTCAACCTGCTGCTGCTCCTGCCGCTCGGCCTCTTCCTGCGCTATCACTTCCGGCGGAACCTCGCGACGACCGTGGCGCTCGGATTCGGGCTCTCGCTCCTCTTCGAGGCCACCCAGGGCACCGCCCTGTGGGGCGCCTACCCCTGCCCCTACCGGCTCTTCGACGTCGACGACCTGCTGACCAACACCGCCGGCGCCGCCCTCGGCTGGTTCCTGGCCGGCCCGCTGCTTCGGCGGCTGCCGAGCATGGCTTCGTTCGACGCGAAGGCGCTGGCCCGTCGACCGGTCCCCGTCGGGCGCCGACTGACCGCGCTGACCGTGGACATGATCGGCGTCGGCGCGGTGACACTGGTCGGCCTCGCACTCGGGCTGCACCAGCGCGGCCTCACCCCGGCCGTGGTGCTGGGCACACCGCTGCTCGTCTTCGTCTGCTGGTTCGGCCTCGCCCCGTGGGCGACCGGCGCGACCCCCGGAAAGCGCCTGCTGCGACTGGAGTTGGTCGACGACGCCGGCCAACGGCCCGCGCTGTGGCGCCTGTTGCTGCGCTCGCTGCCGCACGGAGTGCTGCTCACGCCGATGCTGGCCCTCGGTGCACTGGCCGGTGTCGACCTGCTGGTCAGCCGGTCCCTGGTCGACTCGCTGCGGGAGGCGCGCGCCGACGGCGTACTGGCACTCTTCCTGCGCGTACTGCTGCAGGACCCGTCCGTGGTGCTGATGCTCCTGCTGCCCGCGGCGCTGATGCTGATCGCCGCACACGGCGGACTGCGCGGC
This sequence comes from Streptomyces sp. XM4193, assembly GCF_023072595.1. GTDB lineage: Bacteria > Actinomycetota > Actinomycetes > Streptomycetales > Streptomycetaceae > Streptomyces. Next base: position 599,275 of record NZ_JALLGK010000001.1, on the reverse strand, counting down.
CGCCACGAGGCCCTCTCCGGCGTCCGCAACCGCGCGCTCCCCCAGCCCGCGCCCGCCTCCCGGCCCGCACCGACGCAGCCGGGCGCCCGGGCAGAGGACTTCACCGGGCCGCGCCCCCGGCCCGCGGACGGCGAGCCGTACGGGCAGCCGGCACCACGGCCGTACGCGGAGCGGGAGGACCCCGGGCCCGCACCGGGTCGCCCGACGGGCCGGGGGCCGGACACGGCGCGGCGGGAGCACATCGGCGCGGGCAGCCGCTGACCCCGGCCGGCGAGGCCGACCGGAACGCACCGGACCGGCCACGCCGGCACCGCGCCGGAACGAGTCGGAACGAGTCGGAACGAGTCGGAACGCACCAGAACGCACCAGAACGACGCCGGAACCGGAAACGGCACCGGCCGGGGTCGGTCCCGCGACGGGACCGGCCCCGGCCGGTGGAGCGGGGCCGCCCGACTCGGCGGCCCCGGTGCCGTTACTTGTTCGTCTGCGGCGGCTTGCGCAGCGAGAGGTGCAGCTCGCGCAGACGGGCGTCGTCGACCTCGGTGGGCGCGCCCATCAGGAGGTCCTGCGCGTTGCCGTTGAGCGGGAAGGCGATGGTCTCGCGGATGTTCGGCTCGTCCGCGAGCAGCATCACGATCCGGTCGATGCCGGGGGCGATGCCGCCGTGCGGCGGGGCGCCGAACTTGAAGGCGCGCAGCATGCCGCCGAACTCCGCCTCCACCGCCTCCTTGTCGTACCCGGCGATCTCGAACGCCTTGTACATGACCTCGGGTTCGTGGTTCCGGATCGCGCCGGAGGAGAGCTCCACGCCGTTGCAGACGATGTCGTACTGCCAGGCCAGGATGTCCAGCGGGTCCTTGCCCTCCAGCGCCTCCAGGCCGCCCTGCGGCATCGAGAAGGGGTTGTGGGAGAACTCGATCTTTCCGGTGTCCTCGTCCTTCTCGTACATCGGGAAGTCGACGATCCAGCAGAAGCGGAAGACGTTCTCCTCGAAGTGGCCGGTGCGGCGTGCGGCTTCCACCCGCACCGCGCCCATGATCTTGGAGACCTCGTCGAACTCGCCGGCGCCGAAGAAGATCGCCGCACCGGGCTCGGCGCCCAGCGTGCCGAGCAGGGCGGTGGTGTTCTCCTCGGTGAGGAACTTGGCGATCGGGCCGGTCAGCGTCCGGTCCTCGCCGACCCGCACCCAGGCCAGGCCCTTGGCGCCCTGCTCGACCGCGAAGTCGCCCATGCGGTCGAAGAACTTCCGCGTCTGGTCCGCGGTGTCCGGAACCACCAGCGCACGGACGTGCTTGCCGGCGAACGCCTTGAAGTCCGAACCGGCGAACACGTCGGTGACATCGGCCAGTTCAAGCTTCGCCCGCAGATCGGGCTTGTCCGAGCCGTACTTGAGCATCGCCTCGCGGAACGGGATGCGCGGGAACGGCGAGGTGGCCTCCCGGCCGCCGCCGAACTCCTCGAAGATCTCGCTCATCAGCTTCTCGACGACCTGGAAGACGTCCTCCTGCTCGACGAAGCTCATCTCGACGTCGAGCTGGTAGAACTCGCCCGGCGAACGGTCCGCGCGGGCGTCCTCGTCGCGGAAGCAGGGCGCGATCTGGAAGTACCGGTCGAAGCCGGCGATCATCAGCAGCTGCTTGAACTGCTGCGGCGCCTGCGGAAGCGCGTAGAAGCGGCCGGCGTGCAGCCGCGAGGGGACGAGGAAGTCGCGCGCGCCCTCGGGCGAGGTCGCGGACAGGATCGGGGTCGCCATCTCGTTGAAGCCGAGGGCGGTCATCTTGTGCCGGATCGCGGAGATGACCGCGGTCCGCAGCAGGATGTTGCGGTGCATCCGCTCGCGGCGCAGGTCGAGGAAGCGGTACTCCAGGCGCTTCTCCTCGTTGACCCCGTCCTCGGTGTTGATGGTGAACGGGATCTGCTCGGCGGCGCCGAGGACCTCGACGTCGGAGACCTCGATCTCGATCTCGCCGGTCGGCAGCTCGGGGTTGACGTTGTCCGCGCCGCGGGCGACGACCCGGCCGTCGATCCGTACGACGCTCTCCTTGCTCAGCGAGCCGAGCGCCTCGTTGGCCGGGGTGCCGGGTCGGGCGACGAGCTGGACCAGGCCGTAGTGGTCACGCAGGTCGATGAAGAGGATGCCGCCCAGATCGCGCCGATTGTGCAGCCAGCCGCTCAGCCGGACGTCGGTGTCGATGTCCTGCGATCGAAGCTCGCCGCAGTGGTGGGACCGGTACCGGTGCATCATTCATCCAAGTCGTCAGGTCAGTGTCGTCGGTGGAGACGCGCCTTCCTCCCCGGCCGGCGGCCGGTGCCGTCCGTTGCCGCGATGCCCGCGCGATCCGCCCCTCAGACTACCGCCCTGGCCGTCGCTGCCGGGCGGGAGCGGCAGGTAGTCCATACAGTGGCCCCATGCGCAGCGAGGACGTCCTGGCCGCCACCGGAACCGGCATCTGGCGCTGGGACCACTCCGCCGGATCCGTCATTCTCGATGCCACGTCCGCCGAGCTGCTGGGGCTGCCCGCCCGCCCCACCCGCGCGGTCGAGTCCACGCTGCGCTCCTGCTTCCACGTCGTCGACTTCGTGGAGCTGAGCGGGATCGTCACGCTCGCGCTGGCCGAGGGGCAGATCGCCGAGGCGCTGCTGCGGGTGGTGGACTCCAGCGGCGCGGTGCGGCGCACGGTGCGCGCCCGTATCCGCCCGTACAGCGAGGGGACGGCCTCGCAGGCGACTGCGGGGCCCTTCAGCCTGATCGGCACTCTCTCCCAGGTGCCCGATCCCTCCCAGGGCCAGACGCAGATCACCGGCGACTGGCGGCGCTCCCGGGAGGCGTTCCTGCTGGACGCGGGCCGGGCGCTGGCCGAGGCACGGTCCACCGACGAGGTCCTGCGGGTGGCGTCCGGTCTGTCGATGCCGGGCTTCACCCCGTCGGGGCTCGCGGTGTTCGGCGTCGACGGCGACCGGCTGACCCTCGTCGGGCTGCACGGCCACGACCACGGGCCCGATCTGCCGATCACCGAGATCCCGCTCGACACCGCCTATCCGGCCGCCGATGTGGTGCGCAGCGGACGGGCGGTCTATCTGAGCAGCCCGGAGGACTACCAGCGCCGCTACCCGCTGACCTGGCCGTTGGCCAAGGCGTTCGGGCGCCGGGCGTGGGCGTTTCTGCCGCTGGTGGTGGCGGGGCGCACCACCGGGGCGTGGATGGCGTCCTTCGAGCACCCGACCCCCTTCACACCGGACGAGCGCGCGGTGCTCACCACGGTGGCGCGGATGCTCGCGCAGGCGCTCTCCCGGGCCTATCTGCACGAGAGCGAACGCGAGTTCACCGACGGACTGCAACGCACCATGCGGCCGACCCGGTACCCGGACATCAAGAACATGACGGTCGCCGGCCGGTACGTGCCGACCGGCGGCGGCCTCCAGGTGGGCGGCGACTGGTACGACGTCATCCCGCTCCCCTCGGGCCGTACCGCGCTGGTCATCGGCGACGTGCAGGGCCACGACGTGCGCGCGGCCGGGGTGATGTCGCAGCTGCGGATCGCGCTGCGGGCGTACGCCGCCGAGGGGCACCGGCCGGAGGCGGTGCTCGCCCGGGCCTCCCGCTTCCTGGCCGGGATGGCCTCCCCGGTCGAGCAGGGCCCGGAGGACGAACCCGCCGACGAGCGGTTCGCGACCTGCCTCTACATCGAGGCCGATCCGCTGCTCGGCACCCTGGACATCGCCCGCGCGGGCCATCTCGACCCGGCCGTACGGCTGCCCGACGGCACACTGCTGGTGCGGCCGACCGCGGGCGGGCTGCCGCTCGGCATCGCGCCGGGCGGCGACCGCCACTCGCCGGGCAACGGCGACTACCCCACGACCCGGCTGGTCCTCGAACCGGGCGAGACGCTGATGCTGTGCACCGACGGCCTGGTGGAGACCGGCGGGCACGATGTGGAGACCGGCTGGTCCCGCATCCGCGAGGTCTTCCGCGCGCAGGCCGCGGAGCAGTCCGCGGATGACGGCGGCCGGCCCGACCTCGACGGCCTGGCGGACGCCCTCGTACAGGCTGTGCACGGTCCGACCTCGCACCACAACCGGGGCCCGCTCGCCGACCGCAGGGAGGACGACATCGCCCTGCTGCTGGTGCGCCGGGACGACGGCCGGGCCGCTCCGCTCACCGCCCGCCGTACGGTCCTCACCGTCTCCCAGGCGGACGCGGGCCGGGTCGCGGCGGCCCGGCACCAGCTGCAGGAGATGCTCTACGACTGGGCGGCCGGAGCCCACGACTCCCCCGGCGAGAGCGAGTTGATGCCCGGGGTGGAGGGCGCGGCGGAGTCGGTGGGCGACGCCGCGGCGAACGCGGTGGACGGGGCGGTGCTGATGCTCTCGGAGATGCTCACCAACGTACTCGTGCACACCGACGGCGACGCGCTGATGGTCGCCGAGGTCACCGGGGAACCGGGCACCAGGGTGCTGCGGGTGGAGGTCTCCGACCAGTCCGACGAGCTGCCGCACCGCCGCGATCCGGGCGAACTGGCCTCCTCCGGGCGGGGGTTGGTGCTGATGGACCTGCTCGCCGGTTCCTGGGGCGTCGATCCGCGCGGCGAGGGAAAGGTCATCTGGTTCGAGATGCGCGAGGACTCCCCGGCGCCGGTCTGGGAGTGACCGGCGCCCGGGAGCCCGGGACGCCTCGCGCGGTGCCGACGCCCGCGCACCCGCCGTCGGGCGTGCGCGCCGGCGTCGGGTGCGCCCCGCGTCAGGCGCGGGTCGGCGGGATGCGGCCGAGGCGGCCGGCCTGGAAGTCCTCGAAGGCCTGCTGGAGCTCGGCGCGGCTGTTCATGACGAACGGGCCGTAGTGGGCGACCGGTTCACGGATCGGCCTGCCTCCCAGCAGCACGATCTCCAGGGCCTCCGTACGGGAGTCCTGGCTCGCGTCGGCGTGGAAGGTGAGGCTGTCGCCGTCGCCGAACACCGCCGTCTGGCCCGACTCGATCGGACGCCGGTCGCTGCCGACACCGCCGGTGCCGGCGAGCACGTAGGCGAGCCCGTTGAAGTCCGAACGCCAGGGCAGCGTGACCCGGGCACCCGGGCTGACGGTCGCGTGGACCATGCTGATCGGGGTGTGGGTGATGCCCGGCCCCTGGTGTCCGTCCAGCTCACCGGCGATGACGCGCAGCAGCGCGCCGCCGTCCGGGGTGCTGAGCAGCTTGACCTCGCCGCCGCCGATGTCCTGGTAGCGGGGGCTCGTCATCTTGTCGGCGGCCGGCAGGTTGACCCAGAGCTGGAGGCCGTGGAACAGGCCGCCGGAGACGACCAGTTCCTCGGGCGGCGCCTCGATGTGCAGCAGCCCGGAACCGGCGGTCATCCACTGGGTGTCGCCGCCGTTGATCGTCCCGCCGCCGCCCTCGGAGTCCTGGTGCACGAAGGTGCCGTCGATGAGGTAGGTGACGGTCTCGAAGCCGCGGTGCGGGTGCCAGGGCGTGCCCTTGGGCTCACCCGGCGCGTACTCCACCTCGCCCATCTGGTCCATCATGATGAACGGGTCCAGATAGCGGTTCTTGATCCCGGCGAACGCACGGCGAACCGGGAAACCCTCGCCCTCGAAGCCTCCCGGCGCGGTCGTCACCGCGAGCACGGGCCGATCGGTCACGTCTCCCACCGGCGCTGCGACGCGGGGCAGGGCAAGCGGGTTGGGTGCGGTGATGGCGGGCATGTCTTCGCCTCCTTGGCTGCGGACTCCAGCTTAGTTGAAAACTGAACAACTGCAAGCCGTGCATCCATTCCCGACCCCCGCGCCGCACCCCTCCGACCGCACACGCCGGCCGCACACGCCGCCCGCGCGCACCGACCGCGCACGCCGGGATCAAGCACACCGACTCCGATCGGCAGTGCGAACAGGAGGCCCGCAGAGCCGCACCGCCGATCGGTCGACTACCGTCTGTTCCGAACGGAGCGCGGAGAGCGGGCAGTTCAGGCACGACCGTGCCTCGTCGGCGCCGTCGCCGTATTCGTCGCCACGGCGACGGTGTGGCCCGTACGCACCCGCCGCAGATCCACCGAACCGACAGGGGAGACAGATGCTCGCAGTCATCTTCTTCGTGATGGCCGGGCTGATGCTGGCCACGGCGGCGCTGCCGCACGACAGGCTGTGGGCCCTGCGCTCCTGGCAGTACCGGGACCCCGAGGCGCACCGGCCCTCGCCGGCCGCGTTCCGCAGCCAGAAGAACCTCTGCCTGCTGGCCGGCCTGATCTGCGTCGGCCTGGGGATCTACGCCCTGCTCAACTGAGCCCGGAACAGCGGCAGTTGACGGTGCGCGACGGAACCGTCACCAAGAGACCCGCGTCCACTCACACGACGGGCGAACATCCGGAACGCCCCGCGCTGCACCCCAGCGCCGCACGACCACGAATCCGGACTTCAGCAAGGGGGAAAAATGGCAACGGTCATATTCTTCGGCCTGGCCGTGCTCTCGTTCAGCCTGGCAGCACGCCCGGCGGAGAAGGTCGCACAGACGCTCACCTGGCAGTACCGGAACAGAGAGGCCAACGAACCCTCGGACGCCGCGATCCTGGGGCACCGGATCCAACTAGCAATAGGCGGCGTCGGCATGACATTGGCAGGGGTGCTGAGCCTGCTCAGCTAGCGCGCTGCGCGCGCAAGGCGCCGGATCGTCAGCCGTACATCCGGTGCATGGCGAAGTCGACCATCTCCGTCACGGCCTTGGCGTCGAAGACGACGCGGTGGTCGCCCTCTATATCGAGGACGAAGCCGTAGCCCGAGGGCAGCAGGTCGAGCACCTCGGCGCCGGTGATGACGAAGTACCGCGACTCCTTGCCCGCGTACGCCCGCAACTCCTTGAGCGTGCTGAACATCGGGATCACCGGCTGCTGAGTGCTGTGCAGCGCCAGGAAGCCGGGAGTGTCTCCGCGCGGACAGTAGACGCGGGAGTTGTGGAAGATGCCCTGGAAGTCCTCCGGCGACATGGTGCCGGTGGCGAAGGCGCGCACGGCCTCGCCGAGCGAGGGCGGCGACGGCTCGGGATAGAGCGGCTGCTGCTGGCCGTAGCCGGACGGATCGGGCGGGGCTTGATGTTGGCCGTGTTGGCCGTGCTGCCCGTGCGGCTGGTGCGGCACGTACTGACCGTGCTGCGCGTGCTGCGCATGTTGCGCGTGCGACCCGTGTGGCGCGTGCTGCCCGTGGCCCCCGGGGTGGTGACCCGCGCTCGCGGTCTGGTCGTAGCCGTACATGCGCCCCAGATTACGCGGCGCGGGGTGTTCGAGGGGCGGGAGGAGGGCGATCGACCGCGTTACCGGAGGTAACAAACCGAAAACGAGCCAGCTCCGTCACACTGACGGCGTTTGGGGTTGCTTCTTATTACCGACGGGTAGCACTATGGGTGCTACTACCTGGTACGCATCGGAGGAGCACTCCCTCCCCGTCATTACGGAGCCTGTCGCCATGGGCCACTACAAGTCGAATCTTCGGGACATCGAGTTCAACCTGTTCGAGGTCCTCGGTCGCGAGTCGGTGTACGGCACAGGGCCGTTCGCGGAGATGGACGTCGAGACCGCCAAGAGCGTGCTCTCCGAGATCGCTCGCCTCTCCGAGAACGAGCTGGCCGCCTCCTTCGAGGACGCCGACCGCAACCCGCCGGTCTTCGACCCCGAGACCAACACCGCCCCGGTACCCGCCTCGTTCAAGAAGAGCTACCAGGCGTTCATGGACGCCGAGTGGTGGCGTCTGGGCATCCCGGAGGAGATCGGCGGCACCGCCTCGCCGCGCTCCCTGCTCTGGGGCTTCGCCGAGACCATCCTGGGCGCCAACCCCGCGATCTGGATGTACTCCTCCGGCCCGGCCTTCGCCGGCATCGTCTTCGACGAGGGCACCGAGGAGCAGCAGAAGTGGGCCAAGATCATGGTGGACAAGCAGTGGGGCTCCACCATGGTGCTGACCGAGCCGGACGCCGGCTCCGACGTCGGCGCCGGCCGCACCAAGGCCGTTCAGCAGGCCGACGGCTCCTGGCACATCGAGGGCGTCAAGCGCTTCATCACCTCGGGCGAGCACGACATGTCCGAGAACATCGTCCACTATGTGCTCGCGCGCCCCGAGGGCCACGGCCCGGGCACCAAGGGCCTGTCGCTGTTCATCGTCCCGAAGTACGAGTTCGACTTCGAGACCGGTGAGCTGGGCGAGCGCAACGGCGTCTACGCCACCAACGTCGAGCACAAGATGGGCCTGAAGGCCTCCAACACCTGCGAGATGACCTTCGGCGACCGCCACCCGGCCAAGGGCTGGCTGCTCGGCGAGAAGCACGACGGCATCCGCCAGATGTTCAAGATCATCGAGTTCGCCCGGATGATGGTCGGCACAAAGGCCATCGCCACCCTCTCCACCGGCTACCTCAACGCGCTGGAGTACGCCAAGGAGCGTGTCCAGGGCGCCGACCTGGCCAAGTTCACCGACAAGACCGCGCCGCGCGTCACCGTCACCCACCACCCGGACGTGCGCCGCTCGCTGATGACGCAGAAGGCGTACGCCGAGGGCATGCGCGCGCTCGTCCTCTACACCGCCTCCGTCCAGGACTCCATCCTGGTCAAGGAGCACGCCGGTGAGGACGCCTCCGCCGAGGAGCGGCTGAACGACCTGCTGCTGCCGATCGTCAAGGGCTACGGCTCGGAGCGCTCCTACGAGCAGCTGGCCCAGTCCCTCCAGACCTTCGGCGGCTCCGGGTACCTCCAGGAGTACCCGATCGAGCAGTACATCCGGGACGCCAAGATCGACACCCTGTACGAGGGCACGACGGCGATCCAGGGCCAGGACTTCTTCTTCCGCAAGGTCGTCCGCGACCAGGGACAGGCGCTGACCGCGCTGTCCGAGGAGATCAAGAAGTTCCTCGCCGAGGCCAAGGGCGGCGAGGAACTGGCCCCGGCGCGCGAGCAGTTGGCGAAGTCGGCGGTGGACCTGGAGGCGATCGTCGGCACCATGCTGACCGACCTCGCGGCCACCGAGAAGGACGTCAAGTCCATCTACAAGGTCGGTCTGAACACGACCCGCTTCCTGCTCGCCTCCGGCGACGTCGTCATCGGCTACCTGCTGCTGCGCGGCGCCGTCGTGGCGGCCGAGAAGCTGGCCGGCGCCTCCGCGAAGGACAAGGCGTTCTACCAGGGCAAGATCGCGGCCGCGAAGTTCTTCGTGACCAACATCCTGCCGAACGTCGCCGTCCAGCGTGAGCTGGCCGAGAGCGTCGACCTGTCGGTCATGGAGCTGGACGAGGCCGCGTTCTGATCGGTCGGCCACCGGCCCGTTCGCGCGGGCGCTGAGGCGCGGGCGCGACGGCCGAGCAGTACACGGCAAGGGTCAGGGGCCCGCTTCCCGGTCGGGGGAGGCGGGCCCCTGACGCGTACGCGCACCGGTACGGAGAGCGCCGCCGGGAGCGGGGCGGGTGCGGGTGTAGGCCAGGCGTGTGCCTGGGTGTAGGCCCGGGTGTGTGCCAGGCGTAGGCCCGGATGTAGGCCAGGTGTAGGCCCGGATGTAGGCCAGGTGTAGGCCCGGATGTAGGCCAGGTGTAGGCCCGGATGTGGGCCGGATGTAGGCCCGGGGTGCGCACGGGGCGCGCGTAAATCGCTGTCTGTCGCGGGTGGCTTGGCAGAGACTCGGTGCATGGCTGACATGGGTGCGTTCCGGCGGGCTGTCACGGTGTGGGCGGCCGGTGGCCCGGGAGAAGAGGCCGGTGAACTGGCGGCGCGGCTGCCGGTGAGCGGCGCGGTGCTGCTGGAGGGTCCCAGCGACGTCGCCGCGGTGGAGGCGCTTGCCTCCCGGCGCGGGCGCGACCCGGCCGACGAGGGCGTCTGCGTGCTGTCGATGGGCGGCGCGATGAGCGTCGGCAGATACACCTCGCTGCTCGGCCCGCCCGGACTCGGCCTGCGGCTCACCGGTCTGTGCGACGAGCGGGAGCGCGACTTCTACGCCCGTGGCTGGGAGCGGGCCGGTGTGGTCGGCGAGCAGTTCTTCGTCTGCGCCGCCGACCTGGAGGACGAGCTGATCCGGGCGCTGGGCGTGGAGCGCGTACGTGAACTGGTCGAGCAGCAGGGCGATTTGCGGGCGCTGGACACCTTCGTGCGCCAGCCCGCCCAGCGCGGACGGTCGGCGGGACAGCAGCTGCGTCGGTTCCTCGGCACGAAGAAGGGACGCAAGATCCAGTACGGTCGGGTCCTCGTGGAGGCGCTGGCCCCCGACGAGGTGCCCGAGCCGCTAGACGCGCTCCTGGCTGCGCTCTGACCGGAAACGGCGACCGATGCGCCGGGCACGGGCGGCGGACGGCACCGGAGACGGGAGACGGGAGACGCGCGGCGCGCAGCGAGGACGGGGGCGCCGGCGTTGCGGGGCGGCAGTGGCCTTCCGGGGCCGGTGGGGCGCGACGGGTTCAGGCTCTGTGAGGGCTTGGAGCAGAAGCTGTGAGGGCGACCACGGGGAACCGCCGTACGGTACGAGCGGACGTTCGTATGCTGGTCCTCATGCAGCCTTCGACCCCACGCTTCGACCGTGGCCTCACCGATGACCTCATGGGTTACCTCGCGGCTTCTCCGACGCCGTACCACGCGGTGGCGAACGCCGCCGAGCGGCTGGAGAAGGCGGGGTTCAGCCAGGTCGCCGAGACGGACGAGTGGGACGCGTCGGCCGGCGGCAGGTACGTGCTGCGCGGCGGCGCGCTGATCGCCTGGTACGTGCCGGAGGGGGCGTCGCCGACGACCCCGTTCCGCATCGTCGGCGCACACACCGACTCCCCCAACCTGCGGGTCAAGCCGCAGCCGGACACCGGCTCGTTCGGCTGGCGGCAGTTGGCGACCGAGCTGTACGGCGGCGCGCTCCTCAACACCTGGCTCGACCGCGACCTCGGCCTCGCCGGCCGGTTGACCCTGCGGGACGGCTCCACCCGGTTGGTGAACGTCGACCGGCCTCTGCTGCGCGTGCCGCAGCTCGCCATCCACCTCGACCGGCAGGTGAACGACGGGCTGAAGCTGGACCGGCAGCGTCACATGACCCCGATCTGGGGACTGGGGGACGCCGCCGAGGGCGATCTGATGGCCTTCCTCGCCGACGAACTCGGCCTGGACGCGGCCGAGATCACCGGCTGGGACCTGATGCCGCACCCGGTGGAGCCGCCCGCCTACCTCGGCCGCGACCAGGAGCTGTTCGCCGGACCCCGGCTGGACAACCTGCTGTCGGTGCACGCCGGTACGGCCGCGCTCGCCGACGCCGTGCAGTCCGGCGCGGAGCTGAGCGCGATCCCCGTCCTCGCCGCCTTCGACCACGAGGAGACCGGCAGCCAGTCCGACACCGGTGCCGACGGCCCGCTCCTCGGCAACGTGCTGGAACGCTCGGTCTTCGCGCGCGGCGGGAGCTACGAGGACCGTGCCCGCGCGTACGCCGCGACGGTCTGCCTCTCCTCCGACACCGGCCACGCCGTCCACCCCAACTACGCCGAGCGGCACGACCCCACGCACCACCCGATGCCCAACGGCGGCCCGATCCTCAAGGTCAACGTCAACCAGCGGTACGCCACCGACGGCGGTGGCCGGGCCGTCTTCGCCCGCGCCTGCGAGGCGGCCGGAGTGCCGTGGCAGAACTTCGTCTCCAACAACGCCATGCCGTGCGGAACGACCATCGGTCCGATCACGGCGGCGCGGCACGGCATCACGACCGTGGACATCGGCGTGGCGATCCTCTCGATGCACTCCTCGCGCGAGCTGGCCGGCTCGGACGACCCGCATCTGCTGGCCGGTGCGCTCTCCGCGTTCCTGCGCGACGCCTGAGCCCAACCGCAGCGCGCGGCAGGCGAGTTCGGCGGCGTACGGGCGAACCGGCCCCGTACGCGGGGAGGTTGAGAGAGCGGGGCACCTCAGCCGGGGCGTCCGGCGGTGAACTCCGGGCGGACGGAAGCCCGTTGAGCACGTCCGGAGTACGGTGCTCCGCTCGCTGTCGACAGCTCGGCATCCGGCCATGACAGTTCTGTGAAGATCGCCGACCACAGTGGTCGCAACGGGGGAAGAGGGGTTCGCCGGAAACGGCGGGCCCCTCTTTCGTTGCCCGTCTTCCATTGCCCGCGCACCTCGCACCCCTCGCGCCGCGAGCGGGCCCACACCCGTCGGCGAGCGCGGCGGCGACCGGCGGAGAGAACGGCGAAGCAGTCAACTCTTCCCGGGTGCACGGGCGTCTACACCAGCGATCGGGTCGGAACAGTCGATACGGACCGCGAGGAGACTCGCGGAGCAAGGGGGGACGTCATGAGCGGTGTGGAAAGCACACGGAGCAGAAAGCGGCGGTTCGCCCGGCGCGCAGCCGTGGTGATCGCGGCCACGGCCGCGGTGGCCCTCGCGACCAGCCTCGGTTCGGCCTTCAGCCACGGCTACCGCCACGGCAGGCCGTAGACCGACACCCGCCGTGCCGGCCGCAGCCGCCGTACGCGCCGTACGCGCCGTACGGGCAGCGCCGACGGGCGCGTGCGTCGGCAGGCGGCAGGCGGCAGGCGGCAGGCAGACACCGGACGAGCGAACCGGGACACCGGGCGGGCCGCACGGACACCCTCGGCCGCACACCCGCCGGGCACGCGGCCACCGCTGCCACCCCGCCGCCGACTGCGGGCCGCCCCGAGGGCGCCGGCTGCGGGCTGTCGCGGGGGTGCGGCGGGTCAGCCGGCCATGGCCGGCAGCGCGGCAGCGGCGCGTTCGGCGCCGTCGGTGCGGATACGGGGCGCCAACTCCCGTGCGCCCAGGCGGGTTTCCGCACTGAGCGCGACATCGAGCGCGGTCGAGAGCGTGGTGGCCGTGGGCACCGGCCCGTCGTGTGCGACGCCCGCGCCGAGCTCGGCGATTCGCTGCGCCCAGTAGGGCTGGTCGGCGGCCTGGGCCACGACCACCTGGGGGACCCCGGCACGCGCGGCGGCGGTGGTGGTGCCGGCACCGCCGTGGTGCACCACCGCGGCGACCCGGGGGAAGAGCCGCTGGTGGTTGACCTCGCCGAGCACCAGACAGTCCTCCTCCGTCGCCACCGCCGTCAGATCGGCCCATCCGCGGGAGAGGAGGAGACGGCGGCCCTGTGCGCGCACCGCCTCCGTGACCGCTCGACCCGCGTCCTTCGCACCGTGCAGCGGCATGCTGCCGAAGCCGACGTACACCGGCGGCTCGCCCGCGTCCAGGAACGCCAACAGCTCGTCGGGCAGCGGGCGTTCGTCCTCCGTCAGCCACGCACCGGTCTGTACGACGTCCAGGTGCGGAGCGCCCTGCCAGGGGTCGAGCACCGGGTCGGTGGCGAGCCACGGGCGGTCGCCGACGACGTACCCGGCCACCGCGTCCACCGGAGGCAGCCCGACGGTCGTCCGGTTGCTGTTGAGCGCGTCGCCGAAGAGTTCGTCGCAGACACGGGCGTCCAGCTCCCACAGCTCGCGGATGCCGGTCACCTCCGGCGGGTGCGGCCTGCCCGCGTACTCCAGCGGCGGCCGCAGCAGCGAGGGGAGGGTGAGCTGCTGGAAGGTGACGGAGACCGAGGGGATGCCCAGCAGCTCCGCCACCGTCAGCGCGCCGGCCGCGGCGGGCAGCATGCCGGTGGCCACCAGTACGTCGCAGTCCCGCGCGGCACCGGTCACCGACTCCAGCTGTCCGGCGATCAACTCCGCGGCGCGTTGCGGGATTTGGGAGGGCGACGGGGTCGCGACCGTCAGCTCGTGTGCCGACGGGCCGACCGGGACCAGCGGCACACCGACTCCGTCCAGCCGCCGGGCGAAGTCCTCGTCGGGCGGCGCGCAGACCCGCACCGACGCCCCGTGCTCGCGGAGCCGGACAGCGAGCCCGACCAGGGGTTCGATGTCCCCACGCGATCCGTAGCTGGACAGAAGCACGCGCATGTGTCGATTCACCTGTTTCTGTGTCTTCTTCGTGTGCGGGTGGATTCTGCTCCACGAGAGGGGTCTTGCCGCAAGGCCCCCTGCCGGCTGTACGTTGAACACGGCAGGGGAGCGGTGCTCTCCTGCTATTTCGTTTGCGCCGGGGCCGTGCGCGGGGCACAGGATGGCCCCATGAACACCTCGGACGGCTCGGCCGGTTCTGGAACCCCTGGCAGCGCGGACGGGCCGGGCAGCGCGGACGGGCCGGGCAGCGCGCACAACGGGTACGGCCGCGACGCTGGTCATACCCGGGGCCGCGGACGCCCCGCGCCGGACGACTTCGACGCACTGGTCGAGGAGGCGGCGGCCGCACCGATGGAGGGCTGGGAATTCGCCTGGCTGGACGGGCGGGCCACCGAGGAACGACCGGCATGGGGGTACCAGCGGCTGATGGCCGCCCAACTCGCCCGCGCCCGCGCCGCACTCGACATCCAGACCGGTGGCGGTGAAGTCCTCGCGGAAGCGGGCGAGTTGCCCCCGACGACGGTCGCCACCGAGTCGTGGCCGCCGAACATTGCGAAGGCGACGGCGCTGCTGCACCCGCGCGGCGCGGTGGTCGTGGCCGATCCGGACGAGCCGCCGCTCCCGTTCGCCGACGCCGCCTTCGACCTGGTGACCAGCCGGCATCCCGCCACCGTCTGGTGGAGCGAGATCGCCCGCGTGCTCGCGCCCGGCGGTACGTATCTGGCACAGCACGTCGGGCCCGAAAGCGTCTTCGAACTGGCCGAGTTCCTGCTCGGCCCGCTGCCGGAGGAGGCCCGCCGGGGCCGGCACCCGGACGCCGAGTCCGCGGCGGCCCGGCAGGCGGGTCTGGAGCCGGCGGACGTACGGACCGCACGGCTGCGCATGGAGTTCCACGACATCGGCGCGGTGGTCTGGTTCCTGCGCAAGGTCATCTGGATCGTGCCGGGCTTCACCGTCGAGGGGCACCGGAAACGGCTGCGCGAGCTCCATCAACTCCTGTGCGCAGACGGCCCGTTCGTCGCCCACTCCACCCGGACGCTGTTCGTCGCGCGCAAGCCGCGGTGAACGCGTCGGCCGACACGGGCAGTTGGCCCGTGCCGGCCGCCGCGACCGCCGCGGCTGCGCGTACGTACGCCTGCGCGTCCCCTTGCGTACGCACCTCCACCCGTCCGTGCGGCTACACGGTCGGATGGAAGCACTTGCGCTGATCCCCGCGGATCAGGCAGACGCGCACCTCGTTCAGCTCCGACTCAGCCACCGCCACCATCGGTGTCGAGACCGAGGCCGTCGTGTCGAACCGGTCGGCCACCTCGACCAGTTGATCCTCCTGACCGGGTGCGCTGATCCGCACCCTGTCCCCTTCGAGGCCACGGTCGATGCGCGCCCAGACGGTGTCGCAGGCGATGGACTGCCGGATCTTGACCACTGTCTCCCCACCGAACCCGCGCTCCCCGAGGTCTCCCGGCGGAATCCGGGCGTGCGAGCAGCGCGTCACCTCCGGGTCCTTGCCGGTGCAGGTGTCCTCGGTGCAGCTGGTGCGGAAGTCGGCCTCGGTGCCGAGCCCGCTGCCGGTTGCCCCCTGGCCGGGAGAGGCCGTGGTTCCCGCGTCGCCGTCGGCGACGCGGGCCTCCTCGGCGTCGCCCCTGAGACCGTCCAGAGCTCCGGTCAGCAGCAGACCGGCCGCGATCAGCGCCGCCACGGCGGCCACCGCCGCACCCGCGAGCCCGAACCGCCGGTGTGCGACGGGCTCTTCGGCCCCGGCGACCGGCTCCACCCTCGACGGACCGGCCTCCGGCGGACGCACCCGCACCCGGGAGGGCCCGCCGGAGGAGAGCCGGCCGGAGGAAGGTCCGTCAGGGGAGAGCCGTTCGGAAAGCGGCCCGTCCGCACCCGCGCGGCTGCGCCAGGCGGTCTCGGCCAGCTCCCAGTACGCGAGCGCCTTGCCCGGCCGTACCGAGGCCAGCGCGCACAGCGCCTCCACCGCCTCTCTCGGCGGCAGCGCACTGCCGGAGAGATAACGCCCCCAGGAGGACTTGCTGTACGGCGTGCGTTCGCCGAGTGCGGCCAGGCTCAGACCGGTTCGCTCCCGCAGCTCCCGCAGCAGCGCCGCGAGCCGCGCGTACTCCACCGGACGGTCAGCGCTCACTGCGCAGCACCTTCCAGGTGTCGGGTCCGACCTTGCCGTCCACCGCGATCTTCGCCCGCTCCTGGAGGCGTTTGACCGACCGCTCGGTGTTGTTGCCGAACGCGCCGTCGGCCGGGCCGGGCGCCATGCCGTGGTACGTCACCAGGCACTGCGCCTCCACCACCGACCAGCGCGAGGCGTCCTTCTCGATCAGCTCCTGCCGGGTGCGGCTGTAGCCGGAGTACATCAGTCCGTCGTCCTCGTCCTTGCTCACCGCGCACTCGTACTCCTTGCCCGGCTCGTAGACGAACTCGCCCAGCTCCGGATGGACCGGCCCGGTGTACGGCTTGTTCTCCGGCGCGGAGGGGCCGGGGCGGGCGTCGTCGTGCGAACTCCCCTTGTCCCAGGGCGCGATGAGCGCCAGCCCGATGAGCATCACCGCCGAGGTGGTGACGCTGGTGAGTGCGATGGCGAGCCACGGGATCGGCTGTGCGCCACGGCCGACGGCGCGCTTGTCCCCCGCCGTCTCCGGTCTCTCCTGCGGGCCGTCCCCCGGGCCCGGCACCGAGCCGGCGCCCGTCCGCGCGGCGCCCCCCGGGCCGGAGAGCCCGCTCGGTTCCGCGTCCGCCCCGGTCGCGCCCAGGTCGGACGCGGGGCCGGCCGCGGCGCCCTCCGGGCCGGGCAGGTCCGGCGAACCGGCCTGCCCCGCACCGGAGTTGAGGGCCACGGTGTCTTCGGTCGACTCCGCGGCGCCGGCCCCTCCCGAGGCGCTCTCCTCCTCGGCTCCCGCAGCGCTGCGCGCGCCCTGCGCGACGTCCCGCAGCGCGAGCAGCCTGGCGGGGTCCTCCCCGCACACGCCGGCCAGTGCCTCGATCGCCCCGACGGGCGGCAGCGTCCGGCCGTTGAGGTAGCGGTCCCAGGAGGACCGGCTGTATCCGGTTCTGGAGGCCAGCGCCGAACCGCTGAGCCCACTGTGGTCCTTGAGTTCGCGCAGACGTACGACGAGCTGCCTGGTGCGCGGATCGAGCGCGCTCGGCAGCGCCTTCCAACGGGTCATGTCCCCACCCCTAGTGGTCCGTTGTCCGGAAGCAGTTCCCCCCGCTTCCGTGTTCCGCGGAGCGCGCAGGACCGGCGAAGGGCCCTGACACATCCCGCGAACGCCCCTTCCCTCCTGACAAAACCGCAGGTCAGGCCCTGGGACGCCCCAACATTGTCTCAGCGGCCCTGCCCAGCTGGCCAGACAACCGACGGCGAGGCCATCGTGAGTTGCGCACCGACCGCCGCCGGTTCAACCACCGGAAAGCGAACAGGTGTTGCCGGAAGGGCAGCTTCCGCCGAGGTGCATCAGCAACTGCGTACCCGGACGGACGCACCGCCATTCGGCGCAGGGGGAACACTCACTCCGAGGAGAGACACATGCAGAAGACGACCACCAGAATCCTCGCCGCGGCCGGCACGAGCGCGCTGGCCATCACGAGCTTCGTCGGCGTCAGCCACGCCACCGCTCCGGCCGCTCAGGAGCAGGGCGACCGCGTCGGCCAGGTGCGCACCGTCCCCGCCGAGGTCTCGACCAAGGCCGCCGGCTACTGCACCACCAGCAAGACGTTCCGCAAGAACGGCTACGTCTACACGCTGCCGGTCGACAGCAACGGCAACCGCGGCTGCACCATGGGCCAGGGCGCGGGCGGCAAGCATGTGACCGCGCTCCAGAACGCGCTGAAGTTCTGCTACTCGCAGAGCATCGACGTGGACGGCATCTGGGGCCCCAGAACGACCGTCGCTCTGAAGAACGCCCAGAAGAAGATGGGCGTCACCGCCGACGGCCGGTTCGGCCCGAACACCAACGCCAAGACCAAGTGGCGGGCGATCAAGGACGACCCGAACAACCCGGTGAGCAGCTGCCGCACCTACTGAGACGGCGACCGGGGCCCGGTGAGGGGCGCCCCGGAACACGACCGCACCGGCTCCGCACACTCTGCGCCGCCGCGACCTCGGGGGAGTCGCGGCGGCGCAGTACGCCCACGGCCCGGCCTGCCGCCCCACGCACAGGACCACGTCACGTCCCACGCTCAAGCTGCGTCACGCCCGACGCACGGAGCGGTGACTCAGTACGCACACGGCCCGGCTTCACGCCGAAGGGTGTCGGCGGGCGGTGAGCAGCAGCGTGCAACCGGTCAGCAGCTCCCAGGCGGTGATCGGGTAGACGGCGAGCCGCTCCCAGACCCCGTCGGGGAGGAGGTGGAACGCCGAACTGCCGCTGTCCGCAACGAACATGACCAGACTCAGCAGCCCGAGCACGCCGAGCGCGGCACTCGCGCACCGGTACCGCCGCCCGGCGCCGAACCGTCCGGACGCCCGGGCGGCCACGATCGCCAACACGTTGCCGCACACGATCGCCGCGCCGGCCCCGACGGCGTGCGGCAGGCTCGTCCCGTCCGCGGCCTCGCGCGGTCCGGCGTGGACCGCACCGACGAGCAGCATCCCCGCCGCGTACAGCACTCCCGGTCCGAGGAGCGGCGCACGCGGCACGCCCCGCGCCCCCCGGAGCAGCAACACCACCCCGAGCAGCAGCAGTACGCCCTGTCCGACGAACGCCAGGTTCATCAGGAGCGCGGCCCCCGAGCGGAAGCCCCGGCCCTCCTCGCTCTCGTACGGAACGCCCAGATCGCTGATGTAGTGGTGCGCATAGCTGTAGCCGGGAAACCGCGACGCCGCCAGCGCCTCGCACAGGACGTACCCGACAGCGGCGACGACCAGCACGACACCGGCCCACCACAACGTTCCGGAACGCCGAACGGCGGGGCCGGGGCCGCCTCGTGGGGCGGGACGCGGCCGCAACCGCGGGACGTGCGGGTTCGAACTCACGCGCACACCGTCGCCTGTACGATCAACGGATTCAAGGTGAGTCCGGTGCGGACGTGTTCACGGGGAGCCCTTCTCCTGCCTGACACCTGCGCCGGAAGACTTTCACAGCACGCGGGGCCGGAGCCTCGGAGGGCGACCGGCTCGCCGCGTCCCGGGCACCGCGATCTGCTTCGGTCGGCCCGCGGCCGGACCGGAGAGCCGCTCCCCGTCCGGGTGGAGGGTCGTGGTCGCTCACCGAGACGTCGTCGGCGGGGGCGGGGGCCGGGTGCGCCCGCCCCCGCCCCCGTGCGCGAGGAGCACACATGCCGCTGAGGTTCTCGTCCTGCACCTTCGGGTACCGGCGCAAGCACCCGGTGCTGCGCGATCTCGACTGCGACCTCCCCACCGGCCGTACCGTCTTCCTGGGCCCCAACGGGGCAGGAAAGAGCACGGTGTTGGGGCTCGGCGCCTCCGCGCTGCTGCCCGTCTCGGGCCAGGTGGGGTACCGGAGGATGCGGACCGACGACCGCCGGACGCTGCGCGAGTACCGCAGGCGCGTCGCCTGGATGCCGCAGCACCTGACCACCGTCCCCGGCCTCACCGCACGTGACCAGGTGGCCTACGCGGGCTGGCTGAAGGGGATGTCCCGGACCGAGGCGTGGGACGGGGCACTGGACGCGCTGCGGCGGGTCGAGATCCCGGGTCCCCGCCTGCGGAGCCTGCGCCACGCGCTCACCAACGCCGTCCCGCGCAACTGACCGGGCCCACCTGCGGGTCTTGGGTTCCAGGGCGTACGCCCGCCGAGCCGCACCCGGCCCGCCCACGGGCACGGGCGCGTACGCCGGGGTGCCCGTACGCCGTGTGCCCGTACGCCCGCCGTACCGGCACCCCGGCTCCGCCCGTCGCTACGCGGGGCCGCCCGCGGACTCGTCCAGGCCGGCGAGCACCAGTGCGAGGCGTGAGCGTCCGGCGTCGGTCACCCGTACCGGTACGCCCCAGTCCTGCTGGTGCATGTGGCAGGCCGGGTACTCGTTCGCCGGGTCGTCGTCGCAGGAGGCGGCCATCGCCGAGACGTGGAGCACGCCCTCGGTGACGCCCTCCGCGAGCCGCACCGTGCGACGCAGCTCGGTGCCCTGCCCCTCGCCGTCGGCGAGCAGCTCGGGCGGGGTGGCGGAGACCAGCAGGCGGGTCGACGGGCCGTAGCGGTCGTCCAGCTTCTGCCCGGCCGGAGCCTGGAAGACGATGTCCAACTCCACCTCGCCCGGGGCGACTTCGGTCGCTTCCCGCTGGGTGCGATGGGCCACCTCCGCGACCCGTACGGCCTCCTCCGGGAGCCGCAGCCGGGTCAACCGGTGACGGGCGGACTCGACGACCAGAATCTCGTCACCACCCGGTTCGTCGCCGTGCGCGGTGCCGAGCACCGCGTCCGAGAGCTCCCTCAAGTCCGTTGCCAGCGTGGTCACTTCGCCGGAGACCGGATCGTAGCGACGCAGCGCGTGGTTGTACGTGTCGGCGACGGCCACCGAACCGTCGGGCAGCACCGTCACGCCCAACGGGTGCTGGAACAGGGCCTGTTCGGCCGGTCCGTCCCGGTGGCCGAAGTCGAACAGACCCGTACCGACGGCCGTGCGCACCCGGTACCCCTCGCCCTCGCGCTCCACCCACCGCAGTGCCGAGGTCTCGGAGTCGGCGACCCACAGCCGCTCGGCCGAGGCCGCGAGCCCGGAGGGCTGAGCGAACCACGCCTGGTCGGCGGGCCCGTCCACCAGACCCTCGTTGGTGGTGCCGGCCGCGACCGCCACCCGGCCGGAGTCCGGGTCGTACGTCCACAGCTGGTGGACACCGGCCATCGCGATCCACAGCAGCCCGTCGAACCAGGCCACGTCCCACGGCGAGGAGAGCGCCACCTCGTGCCCCGGCCCCCGGGTCGCGTCGCCCTGCCACCACTGCTCCCCGGTGCCGGCCAGCGTCTCGGTCGTGCCGGTCACCGGATCGAAGGCGCGCAGCGCGTGGTTGACGGTGTCGGCGACCGCGACCCGGCCGTCCGGCAGCAGCGCCATGCCCTGCGGCTCGCTGAACCGCGCCGCGCTCGGCGGGCCGTCGACCAGCCCGCGCTCGCCCCCGCCGATCCGCCGCAGTACGCGCTCACCGTCCGCCGCCAGCTCCACCAGCTCGTGCCGGGTGGTGTCGCTGACCAGGAAGGTGCCGCTGGGCAGCCGCAGCACCTTGCCGGGAAAGCGCAGATCGGTCGCCTCCGGCTCCGGCGGTACGTACGGGCCCTCGCCGCGCCGCAGGGTCCCCTTGGCGCCGTGCTCGGCGACCAGCTCCTCGACCAGGGCCGCGATCGCGTGCGCATGGCCCTCGCCCGCGTGCTGCGCCACCACGTACCCCTCGGGGTCGATCACCACCAGCGTGGGCCAGGCGCGGACCGCGTACTGCTTCCAGGTGGCCAGCTCGGGATCGTCCAGGACCGGGTGGTGCACCTCGTACCGCTCGACCGCGTCGAGCACCGCGCGGGGCTCGGCCTCGTGGACGAACTTGGGCGAGTGCACCCCGACGATCACCAGCGAGTCCCGGTGCGCCTCCTCCAACTCCCGCAGCTCGTCCAGGACATGGAGGCAGTTCACGCAGCAGAAGGTCCAGAAGTCGAGCAGCACCACGCGACCGCGCAGCTCGGCGAGCGACAGCTCCTTGCCACCGGTGTTGATCCAGGCTCGTCCTTGCAGCTCAGGGGCGCGCACGCGCGATCGCTTGCTCATCCCTCCAGCGTGCCACGGTGGACACCCCAGCCCGATGATGGGCGTCCCCGGTCCGCCACCAGCGCAACGGCGACCGTGCGGGCAGTAGATCCCCTTGCCCCGGCATCGGCACGGCGCATCGGACCGCCGAGTGCACTCGCAGACTCGGTGTGGTCCGGGACAGGTGCCTGCGGCTGCGCTCACCAGATGTGCCCCGTAGCCACCAGAAGCAGGAATGCCGCCGTGGTGCCCCACGTCGCTACGGCGAAGAGCGGGCCGGCAAGGCGACCACCGGCGCGGAAGGTGCGCCTCATGGCTTGCTCCGGCCACGTCGCCACTCCGTCAAGTAGGCCACTGCGGCATCACCTGCGGCAGCGTCATCGCCCTGCGGCGCCGGCGGTGCGTCGGGGCACCTCGGGGTGCCGCACTTGCACGGCGGGAAGGCGATGGTGATGGGAAGCGCTGCGAAGCGGTCTCCCAGGGACTGCTCAGATGGATTCTCCATGCTTACCAGCGTCGGACGGTAACCGGTCGACTACTAGCGGCCCCCTGTGGGCCCGTTGTGGGCCAGAATGGGCATCATGAGCAGCGTTGGGGAGCGCATCCGCGAGGCACGGCACCGCCTTGAGTGGTCGCAGGGTCGGTTGGCACGCGAACTGTGCCGAGCCGCAGGTGTCGCAGGCGAACCAGTCGACCGGCAGACAGTCAGCCGGTGGGAACGCGGAGTCCGCACGCCGCGTGAGTGGATGCCGCTCTTGTGCCGAGTGCTGGGTGCCGACCTGCGAGACCACCGGGCGCCGGCGGTGAACAACCCATCACGGCTGGACGGCGCGACCGTCGATGCTCTCGCCGACGTGCTGAGCGCGTACCGGCGGCTGGACGACCATGCCGCCCCCCACGCGCTCCTGGCGCCCGCTGTGGCACATGCGAACGCCGTGCTTGGGGTGTTGCGCGAGGCACGGGGTCCGCACCGGGGGCGGCTGGTGGAAGTGGCATCGGAGAGCGCGCAGTTCGCCGGATGGATGTACGCGCAGGTGGGTGCACACCGCGATGCAGATCTGTGGCTCGCTGACGCACTCGATCTCGCCGACGAGGCAGGCAACGGAACGCTCGCGGCACAGGCACTCAACTTCCATGGCTATGTGGCGCGGCAGCAGGGCCGCCCGCACGCGATTGCCCGATGGTTCGGGGCCGCAGCGGACACCCCGGGCGCGCACCCGGCGCAGCGCATCGGCGACTACCTGCAAGCTGCCGCAGGATTGGCGGAGTTGGGGCAACGCGATGCGGCACTGCGCACTGCTGCGCGCGCCGAGGCACTGACTGATGCCGCTGCGGCACTCCCACCGCCGGACACCGCCTACTGGCTCACGCCCGCGTTCAACCGCCTGAACATGGGGATCTTCGCCCTCGGCCTGGGGCAGCACGCCGATGCTGCGGACCACCTGCGCGCGGGACTTGACGGCCTGCCCGAAGATCTTCGCAGCGCACCGTGGACCGAAGAACATCGGGCAGCGCTGCAACGGGCGACGGCCTGAGCCCTGTGGCACTGACGCAGAAAGCGCCCCACCTCACCCCGGCAAGGGAGCTCGGCTACGGACGTGCGGAACGCGGAAGGTCTGTACGACAGGCTTCGCGCGGATGCGTTGTCACCCGAGGAGTCCCGGGCCGTCGTTGCCAGGATCATGAAGGAGTACGAACAGTGAGCGAAGCAACCACGTGGATCAAGTCCAGCTACAGCGGGGGCAACGGCGGGCAGTGTGTCGAGTTCAGCCGTGATCTTCTGCCCGCCGGAGTCGTGCCGGTGCGCGACAGCAAGGACACCGAGCGGGAGATGCTTCGCTTCGGGGCAGGCGCGTTCGAGGAATTCGTGAGCGCCGTCAAGGGCGGATCGCTGTAGGCCGTCTTAACGCAGACAGGCCCCGTTTCAGCGTGGATGCTGATACGGGGCCTCTGTGGCGCCGCAGGACGCAGAACCCCCTGAACCAGCGGTGAGGCTGGCGCGTGGACACTGTGGCTGGGCCGGTCGGCATCGTTCCGTCCGGGGCTCAGCTCTTGGCTGCTTCGAGCAGCACCTCCGCCAGCTCGGCGGGCTGTGAATACATCGGCCAGTGGCCGGTGTTGAGCTCGGCGAGTCTCCAGTCGGCGGCCTCCGCGAGGAGGTTGGCGACGGCCGGCATCGGGTCGGGGCCGTCCAGCAGGCACTTCACATAGGTGGCCGGCAGCTCTTCGAGCGGTCGCTCCAGAACCGCGGGCCCGGTGAGGGTGGCGCCGGGGTGCGGCACCGCGTCCGCCATCAGCCGCTCCAGCTGCTCTCCGGACAGGCCCTGGTCGCCGACCATGCCGTCCGGCGCGAAGTCCGCGGCAGAGGGCGGCGGCCAGCACCCGCCGTGGTCGGCGATCGCCGCCTCCACCATCGCCCGGCCGTCCGGCCACGCCGAGACGAAGGACTCGCCGTCCTCCGGAATGTTGGAGTCCACGAGGACGAGGCGCTTGAGCCGGTCACCGATCCGCACGGCGGCCTGACCGACCGGGATGCCCGAGTAGCTGTGACCGACGAGCACCACCTCGCGCAGGCCCAGCCGGTCGACCTCCTCCGTGACGTCCCGGACATGGGTGCGCTGATCGGCGGAGTCGGCCTGCTTCTCGCCCAGCCCGGAGAGCGAGAGCGGGTGCACCCCGTGGTCCTCGGCGCGCAGCCGCGGCACCACCTCGTCCCACGCCGACGCCCCGAGCCACGCCCCTGCGACAAGTACGAAATCCGTCATGGGAACACGCTAGACCTGGCCTCTGACAGTCGCCCTCGGAGTGCCGCAGCCGCAGCTCAGCGGGCCGGCGGTCCACCACCGGGGCGAGGCTCCGAGCCTCGGCTCACGCGCACCCGCGTGCCCGCGTGCCCGCGTGCCCGCGTCGAAGCCCAGCACTCCGGCTCCGGCTCACAGCCACCAGACACCAGGCACCAGGCACCCGAGCCCCGGCTCACAGCCACCAGCCACCAGCCACCAGCCACCAGCCAGAATGGCGCGCATGGTCACCACAGTGCGCACGCTCACCGTCGACGACTGGCCGGTCTGGCGCGAGCTGCGGCTCGCCGCCCTCGCGGAGGCGCCGTACGCCTTCGGTACGACACTCGCCCAGTGGCAGGGCGAGGGCGATCGGCCCGACCGCTGGCGCGCCCGTCTGGCGACGCCGGGCTCGCACCATGTCACCGCGGTCGCCGAGGACGGTGTCCGGGTCGGCATGGCCGCCGGGATGCCGACGGATTCGCCGGGCACGGTGGAGCTGATGTCGCTGTGGGTGGGGCCGCGCGCCCGGGGCACCGGTACCGGTGAACTGCTGATCGCCGAGATCGAACGCTGGTCGCGGCAGCAGGGCGCGCACACACTCAGGTTGGCGGTTCTTCCGGCCAACTCGGCCGCACTGGGCCTGTACCGGAGGGCCGGCTTCGCCAACTCCGGTGTGCGCACACGTCAGTTGGAGGACAGGACGATCGAAGAGCTGGTCATGTCCCGGCAGTTGCTCGGGGCCGACTGAGCGCCGCACGGCGTCTCCGCGCTTCGAGCCACCGCGTGCTCGCCTCACGGCGAAGGCCCGTGTGCCACGCGGATCGGCGTGGCACACGGGCCTTGCGACGTGGGGGCACGGGCCTTGCGGCGCGGTCCCGGCCGGAGTCAGCGGGCGGAACGTGCGCGTTGCAGCACGGAGGTGACCGTCCAGCGACCCGGGCCGAAGACGGCTATCAGGAAGAAGGCCCAGCAGTAGAGCGCGGACAGGTTGCCACCGTTCTCGATCGGGAACAGCCCCTCCGACTGGTGCTCGACGAAGTACGCGTAGGCCATCGAGCCGGAGCAGAGCAGCGCGGCAGGGCGGGTGAAGACACCGGCCAACACCAGGATTCCGCCGCCGAGTTGGATCGCCGCAGCCCACCAGCCCGGCCACTCCGCGACTGCGGGCCCCTGCCCCGAGGCGGGGCCGCCGAGCACGTCGAAGAGGGTGGCGGCACCGTGACAGGCGAAGAGCAGACCGACGACGACCCGGAAGGCGGAGAGCACGTGCGGCTGGAACGGGTCGAGCACACTCGCGATGCGGTCGCGCGACTCGTCGGGGGCTTCGGTGGTCCGCGGGGAGGAGCTGAGCGGTTGTCTCATCGGGGGATCTCCTGAGGATTCAGCGTGACGGGAGCACGCCAGGGACACGACCCTATGACCTGGCCTCGGCCGATGGAACTGAACATAAGAGCCCGTAAATTAAAAGTCTAGACCAATACCGGAAAGATGCCGTGCGCAGGGAATACGCGCCCTCGGAAACCTGCACGGTGAGAACGGGAATGCGCACGCGAGAGCTCATTCCCGCGACTCCGCCGGATGCTCCGACGCAATCAGATTTTCAACTCCCTTTAACATCACGGAAGTTCCACAGTCCACAACCAATGTCGGACTTGGCGCAGCACAACGGGGCACTCCACGCGGAGCACCGAGACCCGCTCAACTGCCACAGAGGGACTGTACTTGACGGAGCGTCAGTTCACAGCCCCGAGCGGCCGACCACTTCGGCCAGGTCCGCCAACGGGCGCAGGACCGCGCGGCGCAGCAGCATCGAGGGGGTGATCAGCGTGGAGCCCACCTCGTGGCCCGCCTTGACGCAGCGATACGGCGAGCTGTGCACCGTCGGATCGTTGCCGACGGCCACCAGCCCGGCGGCGAGCGCCCGTTTGCCCGCGCACACCACCGCGGGCCCGCGCACCTCCCCGGTCACCACCCCGGAACGCACTCGGCGCACCCACAGCAGCTCCACGATCAGCCGGCCCTCCACCGAGAAGCCGCCGATCGGAGTGCCCCACAGCCAGCCGTCACCCATCCAGCGCCGCAGCCCGGCGGGTGCGTACGGTCCGGGGGCGGCCTCCAGCACACTGCACCGGGGCGCGGTCGCCCCGCTGGGACCGCGGGCGTGGCCGGTGCTCGCGCCACCGCTCAGCCAGGCCGTGGAACGACCGGTCAGCAGGCCGGACCAGCGCCCCCGGTCGAGCAGCGTGACGGTACGGGCGCGGGTGCCCTCGTCGTCGCGGCGGTAGCTCCCGGCGAACCGGAGCAGCCCCGGACGGTCCCGTACGGTCAGCGGCGCGGGCGTGAGCCGGTCGCCGAGTCGGCCGGCGGAACGCGGCCGGGTCAGATAGTTGTCGGCCTCGCTGGTGTGGCCGAAGCACTCGTGCACCAGCACTCCCGCCGCCGCGGGCGTGAGGAGCGCCGGACCGTGCAGCGGAGCCTCCAGCGGACGCCGTACGGCCAGCAGCGCCCGGTCGCCGGCCAACCGCGCGGCGGCCAGCGGGACCTGGTCGAGCACATGGCGCGGATCGTGGGCGGCCACGCCCCACTGCGGGACGCGGCCGTGGTCCGGTTCGCCGAGCGAGAGATGGACCTCGTACAGCCCGTCCCGCAGTCGGGAGACGATTCGTGCGCCCTCGCCGAGGCGCGCCCGGGCCTCGGCGAGGGCCGCGTCCAGCTCCGCAGCCGCCTGCGACGTGGCCCTGTCCACCGGTCAGTCGGCGTCGGGTGCGGGCGGTGGGGGCGAGCTGTCCGGTCGGGCGGTCGGCACCGGCGCGCGGTCGCCGCCGTCCCGGTTCCCCGTCTGCCCGAGAACGTCCTCGAAGGCGCGGTGCAGTGCGGCGGACAGCCCGCCGCGGTCGGGGCCGTCCAGCGGAAGAGGCCCCCACCACTCCGGCTCCAGCGAGAGCCTGCGCATCAGCGGGCCCATCCAACTGCCCAGCGCACTGCGGGCGTTGTAGGAGAAGGAGACACTGATCGAGCCCTCCTCCGCCGCGCTCTCCACCCCCTCGTGCGGGGCGAAGAGCGGCAGATACAGCACGTCACCGGGCTCCAGCCGCACCCGGGGCGCCTCGGGCGGCAGCGTCCCCGAGGGCACGAACCCCTTGGCCTCCAGCATCCGGGCGCGCTGCCGGCGCGGGGCGGTGTCGGACGGCAGCCCGACCCGCCAGCTCTTGCTGCCCTGCTGCTGCACCACGAAGTTGTCGCTGTGGTCGAAGTGGCAGCCGATGCCGGCGCCCTGCTCCCTGGTGACCGAGAGGTCGGCGGTGCACTCCTCCCAGCCGAACTCCTCCGCCAACGCCACGCAGGCGGCGGCCAGTTCGGGCATCGCGTGCTGGGCCTGGTTCACGAACAGGACGGTCCGGTCGGGGCTCAGGCGCGCCTCGGCCGCGCCGAGTTCACGCACCGGCAGCCGTTCCACCTCGGCGACGCGCTCCCAGTCCAGGGACGGCGCGAGGAAGTCCGCGCCGCAGCCGCGCCAGACCATCGGACGCCTGCGCCAGACGTGCTCGTAGAAGGCGGCGATGTCCAGCCGCTCGCTCTCCGGCACCGGTGCGGACCAAGTGGCGGCGGACGCCCGGGAGTTGTCGCTCACCGCAGCCCCCAGTTCCGCAGCCGCCGCTCCAGCGCCTCCCGCACCCGCACCGGCAGGGACTCGGCCCTTCCGCCCAGGACCGCGACCAGGCCACCGTAGACCGCGGGGCTCACACCGCCCACCACGCAGCGGCTGTTCCCGGCCAGATATATCGTCGGCCGCAGCTTCCACACCGGCGGCGCGGACGCGTAGTCGCGGAAGATGCAGAGCGTGTCGCCGTGCCGGGCGGCGCCGGGCATCCCCACGTCGAAGGTGGCGTCGGCGCCGGTGGAGACCGTCCGTACGACCGCCTCGGCGGCCTCGTGGAACGCCAGCGGCTCCAGCGAGCCGTGCCTGGTGTGCCGGGGGTGGTCGGCCACCCAGCGGTGGAAGCACTCCGGGAGCGTACGGCCGCGTCCGCGCGGGGAGAACGGCACATCGCGGAACTCCTGGAACGACGGCGAGGCGATGAACTCCTCCGCCACCTCCTTCAGTCCGCCCCCGCCCCGCTCGCGCACCGCCCGCAGCGTGCGCGGGAAGGTGCGGGCCAGGCCCAGCCCCGTACCGGTTCCGCCGGAGGTGACGTCGCTGCGGATGTTGCGGCCGACCTGGACCAGCTCTCGGGTGTCGACGAGGTCGAAGGCGTCCAACAGGTCGGCCTCCAGGCCGAGTTCGGTGCTTCGCGGACCGCCGGTCACGAAGGTCTCCCGGAAGCGGGCGTCGTACAGCAGCCGGTCGAGCACGCGCAGGGTCCGCTCGTGCAGCCCCGCGACGGCCTCGGCCTGCGCACCGTCCGCCGCGGACGCGCTGCCCCCGCCGGCGGCGCCGTTCGGGCCGGCGGCGCCCTCCGCACCCGTCGCGCCGTTCGTGCCTGCCGCACTCTCCGCGCCCGTCGTGCCGTTCGGGCCGTCCGGCGGGCCCGGCTCTTCCGCGGGGTTGCCGGTGGTCGGATCGTCAACTGTGGTCACGGGCGGGCTCCTTCCACTGCCGGACGATCTGGAAGAGCCGCTCCGCGTTCGGGCGGGACTTGGGCACCAGCTCGCCGTCGGCGTCGAACTTGGGATCCTCGTAGGTCACCCCGGTCAGCCGCGGCATCCGGGGCAACAGGTGTTCCAGCAGGGCGAGTTGTTCGTCGAGCAGCACACCGTGGTGCAGATCGCGGAAGCGGCCACCCACGATCTGGCAGCCCGAGAGGTGCACCTCGTGGCAGCGCTCCAGCGGCAGCGCGTCCAGCCCGTCGAACATCCGGTCGCCGGTACGGCCCTTCAGCCACTGGTAGGCGAGGACGTGGCCCACGTCGATGGTGGCCAGCGCGCCGGTCTCGCGCACGACGGTGGCGTAGAACTCGAAGGCGTCCAGGGTGCCCACCAGGAAGCTGCCGCCCTCGGTGAACCCGGGGAACTCCACCGACAGCGGTGCGTCCAGCAACTCGACCCACTCGCCGACCGTGGCCACCGCGCGCCGCAGCCCCTCCTCGGTCAGCACCGGCGGCATCGGATAGGGCAGACTCCGGCCGGCCAGCGACCAGATGCCCAGATCCTCGATGATCCACCGGAACCCGTAGCGCTCGGTCAACGCGTTGGTGAAGTCGGCGACGACCTTCTTCTCGTAGCCCTCGGGGGTGCCGGTGTTGAGCATCGTCTGGTGGAACGCGCGCGGCCGGCCCTCGCCGAAGAGCTCGAAGACTCTGTCGTACGCCCGGTGGTAGCGGACGGGGTCGAGCGGTCCGTAGTCGATCGGCTGGAAGGCGACGAACATGTAGTCGTACTCCGGCGCGTACCGCTCCAGATGAGCGCGGACCCGGTCGGTCGGACGGCCCCCGCCCTCGCGCTCGAAGCCGATGCGTTCGCCCCAGACGAGGTCGAGCCCCAGTCCGAGCCCCAGTCTCTCCATCAGAAGACCTCCGCTTCCTTGCGATCCGTCACCAGCAGGCGTTTGTGGAGCATCCGGTGCAGCCAGTTGCGCTCTCGCCGGCCGACCGCCTCCAGCGCGCCGTCGTCGGTGCACACCACGGCCTGCGGTACGGCTGCCATCCGCGGCCAGGCGATATCGGCCAGTACGCGCCGTCTTCGCACCGTCTCCAGCGCCACCCCCGCCCGCGGCCAGGCCCGCAGCGGACCGTCGGAGTCCGCGGAGGCGGATCGGCCCGGCCCGCCCGCGGGCGATGCGGAGGAGGAAGCGGAGGCGGGCGCGAGGTCGGGCCGGGCGCGGCGCTCGGCGTCCGGCACCGCCTCGACGGTCATCCGCAGCAGCCGCTCCCTGGCCTCCTCCGCCTCGGCGGGGCTGCCGAGCGCGGCGCCGATCCGGCCGGCCGCGAAGGCCAACCCCTCGTTGGTCACCAGGAACTCGTCGTCCGGTGCGACCCAGCGGGAGGCCCACAGATGGCTGCCCGGCTCGGCGACCAGCAACTGCATGGTGTCCAGGCCCATGGTCGCGGCGTTGCGCCGGATGGTCCCCGAGGTGGCGTGGAAGCCCTCGGCCGCGGCGGGGTGGTCGTAGCCGTCCATGAAGGAGAGGTTGGTCGTGATGCCGGCGGCGGTGAGGTTGGCGACCGCCTGCTCGGCCGCGACCGGGTCCTGACCCTTGCGGACGAAGTCGAGCAACTCCCGGTGCGAGGACTCGAATCCGGTGGAGATCTGCACACAGCCGAGCTCGCGCAGCCTCCGGGCGAAGAGCGGATCGGCCAGGATCGGCTCCAGCCGCGCACGCACCCGGAAGGTGAGGTCGACACCGCGCAGTTCCACCTCCTCCATCACCCGGACCAGGTGCCGCAGCCCGGTGTTCTCGTCCGCGACGGCGACGTCCGTGATCCCCAACTCCCCCGCGATAGCGACGAGTTGGTCTGCCGCACGGCCCGGTGCCAGCTGCTGGAAGGCGCGGTCGTCGTGGTAACGGTTGCCGTACGAGCAGAAACTGCACTTGCCCCAGTAGCAGCCCAGAGTGAGCCGGTAGGGGAACTGCCACGCCTCGTTGGCGTACCTCAGCAGGTCGAACTGGCGGAATTCCGGAGCCTGTTGGTCGTTGATGCGGAAGCCGTCCGCGAGGCCGCCCGAAGCGGCGGGCACCTCCTCCACGGGACGGTCGGCGTCCGGCGGCATCACCCTGGCCAGGTACGCCTCGCCGTGCCCGGTGCACCAGTGGTCGACCGCCGCGGCGGCCGGCAGACGGGAGCGCAGCAGCTTGGCCCACATCTGCACCGTGGGCCCGCCGACCATCACCGGCACCGTGACGCCCTGCTCCTTGAGCCGGACGGCGAGCGAGAGCACCGGCACCACCTGGCTGAAGAACGGCACCGTGAACGCCAGCACCTTCGGCCGGTGCTCGTCGATCAGCTCCCGCAGCCGCTGCCCGCACCACCGGGCGGACCAGTGGTGCAGGCTCGCGCGCACCCGCTCCTCCAACTCCCCCAGCGGCAAAGGGTTTTTGACCAGCCAGCCGTCGGCGGCGGCACGCAGGGCCACGTACCGGCCGGTCGCGCGGATCGCCATGGCCTGCACCTCGGGCGCCGTACGGTCCCGGGAGCGGTCGAGCAGCCGCTCGCCGTGGTGGGACCGGTAGCGCTCGCTGACCTGCCGGTAGACGTCCCCCGCTGCCGGTGCCGCGCCGCCGTTCCGGGCAGCGGCGGGCTCGGCGGCACGGGGAGCGCCGTCGGCCTCGGCCGGGTGGGCGGGGACGGTGCCGGACTCGACGGGCCGGGCGGGGGCGGCGCCCGGTTCGGCGTCGGACAGCGCGGAGTCGGCGCCCGGTTCGGCGGGGTCGGCGTCCCTGCGGAGCACCGCCTCGCGGTACTCCAGGTTCAGATCGACGCACCGCACCGCGTACCCCTGGGCACGCCAGGCCGCCGTGAGCTGCGGCAGCGCCAGATAGGGGAACTGCACCGCCTCGCTCACCGGCGGCATCACCAGCAGCACATCCGTCATCGGTCCGACCTCTCCGCCGACTGCCTCGGCACACCGAGCCGCCGGATGCGCCGCAGCGCCTCCTCGGCCTCCTGCGTCAACTCCCGCTCGCCGCCCGCCTCCGCCAGCACCCGCACCGTGCGCCAGACCCCCGCGCGCAGCGGCAACTCCCGTGCCAGCGACGACAGTTCGGCCAGCGCGGGCCGCGGACCGTCGATCCGGGCGGTGGCGCGCGCGGCGAGGATGCGCGCGTGCATCGCCAGGGTGTCCGCCGGGTCGATCGCCACCGCGCGGCGCAGACGGGCGCGAGCGGGCCCGTGGTCGCCGGCCAGGTAGTGCGCGATGCCGGTTCGGTAGGCGAGCCAGCTGGAGCGGTAGCCGTGCGCCGCGGCCCGCTCGTACGCCTCGTGGGCCGCACCCGGATCGTGCGCGGCGGCGGCCAGCCCGCGCAGTGCGATCGCCACGCCCTCGGCGACCCGCTCCTGCGAATCGGTGGTGAACTCCGGCGGTACGACGCCCCGGTGCACGTTCAGCAGCACGTCCTCCGGCCAGGGGGTGGCGGGCAGATAGGAGGACTCCCGGGTGCGCAGCCCCAGCCGTCGGGCGACGTCCCTGCCGACCCGGCGGAACTCGGCGGGCAGAAAACCCGAACGGGTCGACCAGGTCATCGCGGACAGCTCGCCGCCGCACAGCGAGACCAGCTCGGCGAGGTCGTCCACCTCGTGGTCGAGCCGCCCGTGCTCGTCGACCAGCCAGTCCAGATCGATGTCCACCACGACATCGCCGCGCAGATGCCGCCGACGGTGCTCGGCGAGGAGATCGGGCGGGACGACGGTCAGCCGAACCCCGCACAGGGTGACCGACAGACAGCAGGCACGCGCACACGGCGCGGGGTCCACGACCTCCTGCGAGTCGTACGCCTCGTACGCCTCGCGCGGAGTCGCCTCGTACGCCTCGTACGGGTCGGACGGGTCGGACGGGTCGGACGGGTCGGACGGGTCGGACGGGCTGTACGGGGTGCGCGGGGGCGCGTCGGGCGGAGCCGCCGGGCGTACGGCGATCAGCGAGACGGCATCGGTCGCCGTCGACCACCAGCCCGGGTGGGATCGCCAACTGGGCACCCAGACAAGGGACTTCAGACCGCCCGCGATCGCCGCCGCGGTCCAGAAGTCGTCCAGGCCGAACGCTCCGGGCACTCCGCGGACCGGCAGCCGGCGCACCAGCGCGGCCGGGTCCTGCCCCGCCGAGGCCGCCGCCCGCAGCGCCTCGGCGCCACCGGGAGCGAGCGGCTTCAGATCGAGGTGGCGGTCGAAGCAGACGACCGTGCGGTCGTGGTAGATCCGCTGCGGCCACAGCGCCGCGACTTCACCGTGCTCCTCGAAGAGGTCAACCCCTGGCGGCATCCTCGCGCTCCTCCCGCAGTTCGGCGCCGACGGCTGCGTCCGTGCTCCCGGAGCCGCCCGCACCCCGCGCACCGGGCACGGGCTCGGCAGGCACGGCGGCCTCGGGCTCGGCAGCCTCGGGCTCGGCGGCTTCGGACTCGGCGGCTTCGGACTTGAGCGCTTCGGACTCGCCGGGCTTCCGATCGGCGGGCCTCGGGACGGCGTCGCGGGCCGGGTCCGGCGCGAGCGGGCCGGAGGCGAACCGGCGGGCGTCCGCGCCGGCCATCGCCGCGCAGCTCGTCACCACCACCAGGACGCCGGCCCAGAGCATGATGTTCTCGGCGCTGACAAACCTCAGCAGCAGCGCGCCGATCGCCTGGCCCAGCGGCAGCGAGGCGAAGGAGAAGAAGAAGTCGGCGGAGAACGCCCGACCGTGCAGGGATTCGGGGACGTCCCGGCGCAGACCGGCCATCTTCACCACGTCGAACGCCTGTTGACCGACGCCGCCGACCACGAAGGCGGCGATCACCAGGGGCAGGAAGTCGGTCAGGACCAGGGACATCGCGGTGAGCCCGAAGAGCGCCAGCAGCGCCAGCGAGTACAGCCCCCGGCGCGGACCGGTGATCCGGCCGCCGAGCAGTGCGCCCGCCACCGTGCCGGCGGCGAACGCGCCCAGCACCACGGCGTACACGGACGCGCTGTGCCCGCGTTCGATCACCAGCACCGGCAGCGCCACCATCCACGGGCCCACCGCCAGCAACACGTGCACCACGGCGAGGATCTGCATCTGCCGCAGCCAGCGCACCCGCCACAGCGCCGCCAAGCCCCCCACCGCCGTGCGCCACAGCGGCTCGTCCGCGTCGCCGGGTACGTCCCCGTCATCGGACGCCCGCTCGCCGGTGCTCTGCCCGTCGGACTTGCGGTCGCCGGGTCCGTCCGCGTCCGGGGCCGCCGCGTCCGTACGACGGCTCTGTGTCCAGCGGGCTCCGGCCCAGCGCGTCGCGACCGCGGAGACACCGAAGGCGATCGCCGCCGCGACCGCGCCCGCGGACGGGCTGAGCGCCGCCACCAGCCCGGCCGCGATCGACGGACCGGCGATACCGGCGATGTTGCGCATCCCCTCCAACAGGCCGTAGATCGCGGTGACTTCGACTTCCCTCGCGGCCGGATCCGCGCTCTCGTCCGCGACGGGACGCCCGACCGTACGCGGCGCGATCAGCAGCAGCGCCGGTTCGCTCACCGCCTCGCACAGGCCCACGAGCACGGCGACCACCAGCACCAGCGCATCCAGTCGGCCGCCCCAGAACAGGGCGAGCACGAGCAGCGCCACCACCCGCGAGGAGTCGGCCGCCACCGCCGCCGTGACGGGGTTCAGCCGGTCCAGCAGCGCACCGCTGAAGAGCACCACGCCACCGAGCGCGAGGAAGCGGGCGGCGAAGACCGCACCGATCGTCTCGGCGGGAGTGCCCGATTCCGCCGCTGCGACCACCACCAGGATGGGGAACAGCGCGTCCCCGACGAGGGAGACGGCCTGACCGAGACAGAGCGCGCCGAAGCGCCGACGACCGAGCAGTCGCAGATAGATCCTCACGGAATGAGGAGACCTTTCTCGCGGCGACCGCGGTCAACGCGGCACGCGTGGCGGGTGGTTGGCGGAGTGTGTGGAGTACGGAACGGGGCGGAAGGGGTCGGCCGTACGGACCGTCCCGACCGAAGCGGGTCGGTCCGTACGGGCGGCCGGGGCGGGCCGGACCGACGAGCGGCAGGCCGTCGGCCCGGCTCCCGGCATCCGCACGGGACGGGGAGCCGGGCCGACGGATTCGCGAACCGTCCGGCTCAGACGATGTTCTTGAAGCGGAACGCGTGGAATGCGACGCCCTCGTCCAGGTCGTCCGCCTCCAGCACCTCGAGGCTGTCGAGGCTGTCGAGCTCGTCGACGATGTTCTGCTCGTTCGTCGTCTTCTCCATGTTTCCTCCCTCATAAAGGTGGATCCGGTCGAAGAATTCCGGCCGGAATCGCATAGAACCACGCCCCGGACTCACGGAAAAAGAGCGGTCATCCGTTCGAGGAATCGCCGACCCCGGGCGCATTGACGCAGCATCCGCGCCGACAATTCGAACCGACGGCCGAAGAGGGCGGCGAGCTCTTTCCGCCACCGCACACCGGCCCACAGCCCCGCAACGGGCACCTGCAACGCCCGTACGGGAAAGCATCGTTCGACGTCGGGCACCCCTTGTCGCACCGTGCGCCACCGGAGCAACAAAAAACGGTCGGAACCCGACCGGGTCGATGAATTATCCCGTGCCCGACACTCACAATACCCGACACCAACGAAACGTTCGGGCAGAACCGGAAAGAGAAAGATTCACGCCAGTACACGCAGCCGAAAAGGGCGATCGGTACGGCTTTCAAGGAAATTCGTGATACCCGGAGACAGTGCGAGCAGGAGAAATACAGCAGAAGCGCGCGACAGTCGGGGGGCGTTCTCCGGCGGACGTGCGCGGGGGCGCGTCAGCGCAGTACGCGGTCCTTGAGCGCGGGGAACTCCTCGCGGGTACGGGCCAGCGCGGCGAGATCCAGCTCGGCCGTCACGACCTGCTCGCGCGCCCCACCGCCGCCACCCTCGCCGACCCGGCCACCGTCGCCGACCGAGCCGTCGCCCGAGCCGTCGCCGTCCAACTCCTCGGCGACGGCGAGGGTTTCGCCCCAGGGATCGACGATCGCGCTGCGGCCGGCCTGCGGGGCGCCGCCGTTGCTGCCGGCCGTGCCGCAACCCAGGACGTATGCCTGGTTCTCCACCGCGCGGGCGCGCAGCAGCAGCTCCCAGTGGGCCGCACGCTTGGCGGGCCAGCCGGCGGGCACGATCAGGATCTGCGCGCCCGCATCGGTCAGGGATCGGAACAGCTCGGGGAAGCGCAGGTCGTAACAGGTCGCGAGACCCAGCACCGCCCGGCCGGTGTCGACGGTGACCGGCTCGGCGCCGGCGCCCATCAGCGCCGCTTCACCGCGATCGAACCCGAACCGGTGAATCTTGCGGTAGCGACCGACCAACTCACCGGCGGGGCTGAAAACGAGAGAGGTGTTGTAGAGCGTGCCGTCCGCGTCCCGCTCCACCACGGAGCCCGCGTGCAGCCAGACCCCGGCCCGCTCGGCAGCCGCCCCCAGCAGCTCGGCGGTGGGGCCGTCGGCCGCGGACTCGGCCGCCTCGTCGAAGCGATCGAAGGCGAAAGCACCCACCGGCCAGAGTTCCGGAAGGACGACAAGGTCGGATTCGGACTGTTCTTCCACCAGCGAAACAGCCCGCAACCGCCGCGAATTGACCGATTCGTCCGGATTCACGGCGATCTGGAGGAGGGAGGCGCGCACGGTACCACCGTCCATGGTCGAAGGGGGGCGAACGCCTCGTAGGAATACGTCCTACGATCGTCACGCAAAAGCACTTCCGGGTGCCCGACCGCAGACTAACTTGAGAGCACCCACACCGCGAACGAATGATCCGTACCGCAGTCATGAGGGGCCCCGTGACCGAGCATCCGAGTCTTCAACCGTACGTTGACGCCTGGACTCACTCCATCGACGCGATAGCCGAGCTCGTCCAACCGCTCGTGCACAGCGAGTGGAACCGCCGTACCGAATGCCCGGGCTGGTCCGTGCGCGACGTGCTGTCGCACATCATCGGCGTCGAGACCGAGCTGCTGGGCGACCCGCGCCCGATCCACACCCTGCCGCGCGACCTCTACCACGTGACGGACGAGTCGACCCGTCACATGGAGGTCCAGGTCGACGTGCGGCGGCACCACACCGCCGCCGAGATGACCAGCGAGCTGGAGTACACCGTCATCCGCCGCAACCGCCAGCTGCGCAACGAGAAGCGCGCACCCGACGCCAAGGTGCGCTCGGTGCTGCCCGGCGGCGGCGAGATCACCCTGGAGACGCTGCTGCGGCTGCGCGCCTTCGACGTGTGGGTGCACGAGCAGGACATGCGCCGCGCGCTGCGCACCCCCGGCAACCTGGACTCGGCCGCCGCGTACATCGCCCGGGACATCCTGGTGCACGGGCTGCCCAAGGTCGTCGCCAAGCGGGCGGGTGCGCCCAACAACTGCGCGGTCGTCTTCGACGTGCACGGTCCGCTGGAGTTCATGCGCACCGTCCGGGTCGACGCCGAGGGGAACGCCTCGGTCAACAGCAGCCCCTCGCTCGGCCCCGCGGTCACCTTCACCCTGGACTGGGAAACCTATCTGCGGCTCGCCTGCGGCCGGGTGAAGCCGGAAGCGGTGCGGGACCGGGTCAAGATCGAGGGCGACGAGGAGCTGGCCCAGGCGATCCTCGCCAACTTCGCCGTCACCCCGTAGCCCGCCGGCGCGCAGCGCCTCCGCCCCGCAGCCCGTCGGCACGCACAGCCCGTCGGCACACGCAGTCCGTCGGCACGCGCAGCCCGTCGGCACGTGCAGTCCGCACGCACGCATGCCCGCACGCGGCGCGGCCCACCGCACACACGCGGCGCAGCCCGCCGGCCGTCGCCGCCGCGGCCGTCGCCCCGTACCGGCGCCGCTCACGCCGGTACGTGCACCGCCGACACCCGGCTGGCGACCAGCCGTTCGCGCTCGCGCAGCCGCGCGCTGCGCCGCAGCCGCAGTATCTGGCTCAGCCCCAGCGCCTGGAGCAGGAAGACCGAGGCGAAGGCGATCCGGAAGTTGTCCCCGGTCAGGTCGAGCAGCACGCCGACGGCGAGCAGCGTCGTCATGGAGGCGATGAAGCCGCCCATGTTGACGATGCCGGAGGCGGTGCCCTGCCGCTCGGCCGGGTTCGCGGGCCTGGAGTAGTCGAAACCGACCAGGGAGGCGGGCCCGCAGGCCCCCAGCACCAGGCAGAGCGTCACCAGCAGCCAGGTCGGCGCCTGCCCCGGCCAGGCCAGCACCGCTGCCCACAGCAGCGCCGTACTGCCGATCACACCGAGCACGATGGGCGTACGGGCCTCCTGGCGGCGGGCGATGGCCTGGCCGAAGACCAGTCCGATGCCCATGTTGGAGAGCACGATCAGCGTCAGCAGGGTGCCGGCCTCGGCCATCGTCCGGCCCTGCGCCTCGACCAGGAACGGCAGGCCCCACAGCAGCAGGAAGACCATCCCCGGGAACTGCGTGGTGAAGTGCACCCACATGCCCAGCCGGGTGCCCGGCTCCCGCCAGGCAGAGCTGATCTGCCGGCGCACATAGCCGCCGCTGTACGTCACCGGCGGCGGCGCGCAGCCCGGCGGGTGGTCCTTGAGGAAGAGCAGCACCAGCGCCAGCATCACGACTCCGGCCACCGCGCTGCCCGCGAAGGTCGGGGTCCAGCCCACCGCGCTCAGCGTCCTGGCGAGCACGAGGGTGGTCACCAGGTTGCCGGCCATGCCGAAGAGCGCGGCGATCTGCGCCACCAACGGGCCACGCCTGGCCGGGAACCAGCGGGAGCCGAGCCGCAGCACGCTGATGAACGTCATCGCGTCGCCGCAGCCGAGCAGCGCGCGCGAGGCGAGCGCCACCGCGTAGGAGTCGGCGAGCGCGAAGCCGAACTGGCCGACGGTGAACAGCACCACGCCGACCGCCAGCGTCTTCTTCGTCCCCCACCGGTCGACGAGCAGGCCGACGGGTATCTGCATGCCCGCGTAGACGAGCAGCTGGAGGATGGAGAAGGTGGAGAGCGCCGAGGCGTTGATCTCGAACCGCTCGGCGGCCTCGATACCGGCCACGCCCAGGCTGGTGCGGTAGGTGATCGCGACGAAGTAGACCGCGACGCCCAGGCCCCAGACCCAGACCGCCCGCGCGCCGCCGGGCGGGTCGCCGGGCAGCCGAAGCTCCTGGCGCACCGGGTCCTTGCGGCTCATCGCACGCCCTCGTCCCGCAGCAGCCGCTCCACGGAGCCGACATGGCCCTGCACGGCCGCGACCGCGGCCTCGGTGTCGCCGTCCCTGAGCGCCCGCAGGATCTCGGTGTGCTCGGCGATGTTCTTGGCGATGCGTTCGGGATGGGCGTGCATCACGGCCACCCCCATCCGCAACTGCCGGTCGCGCAGCTGGTCGTAGAGCCGGGCCAGGATCTCGTTGCCGGTGGCGCGCACCAGGGTCGCGTGGAAGCACCGGTCGGTGACCGCCACTTCGGCCAGGTCGCCCTCCTCGGCGAGGCGCCGCTGCCGCTCCAGCAGCTCCTCCAGCTCCGCCAGCACGCTCGGCGCCAGCGGTACGGCCCTGCGGGCCGCGTGCACCTCGACCAGCATCCGGGTCTCCACCACGTCGACGATCTCCCGGGCGGAGACCGGCAGTACGAGCGCGCCCTTCTTCGGGTAGAGCTTGAGCAGGCCCTCGACCTCGAGCCGCAGCAGCGCCTCCCGCACCGGGGTGCGGGAGACCCCGACCGCCTCGGCGAGCTCGCCCTCGGTCAGCAACTCCCCGCCCGCGTAACGGCGTTCCAGCACAGCCTGCTTGACGTGTGCGTAGACCCGCTCCGC
Organism: Streptomyces sp. XM4193; assembly: GCF_023072595.1. GTDB lineage: Bacteria > Actinomycetota > Actinomycetes > Streptomycetales > Streptomycetaceae > Streptomyces. The sequence continues at coordinate 559,524 of NZ_JALLGK010000001.1, read as the reverse complement.
GGCGGGCTGGGGGCGCGCCGGCGCCGGACGGGCTCCGTCACCGGCACGGGGCGGCTCGGAGGCACCTGCGGCGCCGCGGTCGGAGGAGGGCACGGGCGGGCTCACTGCCGCGGGCACGGCAGAGGTGTCGGACACTGCGGAAGGCATGCACACACCTTAGATACAAGAGCCATACACCCACCGCCGCTTCCAGTATCCGGACATCCGCTCCCGCGACTTCACGGCGGCGGAGGCGCGCCGTACGCCCGGACCCCGCACCCGTACGCCCGTTACGGCTGTTGTGCCTGTTGCGCCACGACGCCCCCGGCAGCCGGCCGTCCGCAGACCGCGGGCGGCACGCATCCGCCCACCCCGCCCCGCAACGCAGCGCCCCCACAACGCAACGCCCCACCGACCCGCCGACCCACCGACCCGCCGACACAACGACCGCGCGCCCGGAGGCCGAGGGGCTCCGGGCGCGCGGTGTCGCGGCGAATCGCGGGTCAGCTGCTGGGCTTGCCCGTGGAGATGGTGATCTTGATCTCGGTCTTCGGGTCGTACGGACCGTTCTTCCGCGGCGACTGGGACATCACGGTGCCCTTGCCGTAGGTGTTCTCGTCCATCTCGGAGTAGTCGGTGTCGAGCTTCCAACCCGCCGCCTCGATGCACGCCTTCACCGAGTCGATGTGCTTGATCTCGAAGTCCGGCATCGTCGGCCGCGGGTCTTCCTTGTCGCGGTCCGAGAAGTAGGGACGGGCGTCGGTGCACTTCTCCGACTCGATGGTCCGAGTCTTGTCCCCCTCCTTGAACTTGCCGGTGGGGTCGTCGTCGTCATCGTCGCCGCCGGAGTCGCCGGTGTCTCCGGTGTCGCCCGTGTCCGTGCCGGGGTCGGTGCCCGGGTCGAGGCCGGCCGAGGCGCTGGAGCCGCCGGAGTCGCCGCCGCTGCTGCCCGCGCTGTCGTCCTCACCGCCGCGGTTGAGCGCGATGATGATGCCGACCGCGGCCACCACGACTATCGCCGTCACCGCGGCGGCGACGATCATGCCCAGGTTCTTGGTCCCGCCGTTGTTCTGGTTGTAGGCGGGCTGGCTGCCGGAGTACGAGGTCACCTGGCCCATCGGCGCGGTGCCGGGCGGCGGCGTGCCGTAACCCTGCTGGCCGTAGGGCGAGGGGGTCGCGTAACCGCCGGGCGGCGGGGTGCTGCTGGGCGGCGGCGGGGTCGTCGCCGAGCCGACGGGCGGGAAGACCGACTGGGCGATGCCCGCGCCGCTCTGCGCCGGCCCGGTGCCGATGATCGTCGGCGTGAGGCCGGAGGCCGCGCCGGAGTGCCGGATGCGGTCGACCTCCTGCTGCATCGCCTCGGCGCTCGGGAAGCGCTCGTTGGGGTTCTTGCGCAGGGCGCGGGCGACCAGGGCGTCGACGGCCGGCGGGATGGAGGCGTTGATGGTCGAGGGCGCGACCGGCTCCTCCTGGACGTGCGCGTACGCGATCGCCAGCGGCGAGTCCGCGTCGAACGGCAGCCGCCCGGTGAGGAGTTCGAAGAGCATGATGCCGACCGTGTAGAGGTCGGAGCGGGCGTCCACGCCGCGGCCGAGCGCCTGCTCGGGCGAGAGGTACTGCGGGGTGCCGACGACCATGCCGGTCTGCGTCATCGAGGTCACGCCGGACTGCATGGCACGGGCGATGCCGAAGTCCATGACCTTCACCACGTTGCGGCGGTTGAGCATCACGTTGCCCGGCTTGATGTCCCGGTGGACCAGGCCCATCTCGTGGCTGGTGTCCAGCGCCGCCAGCACGTCCGAGGTGACCTTCAGCGCGGTGTCGGTCGGCATCGCGCCGAACTGGGCGACATCCTCGTCGAGCCGGCTGCGCAGCGGCGGGCCGTCGACGTACTCCATGACGATGTACGGCACCATCGCGCCGTCGATCTCGTCCTCGCCGGAGTCGAAGACGGCCGCGATGTTGGTGTGGGTGAGCTTGGCGACGGACTGCGCCTCGCGGCGGAACCGCTCGCGGAACGCCGCCTCCCGGCCCAGCTCGCTGTGCAGGGTCTTGACCGCGACCTGGCGGTCCAGCACATTGTCGTGGCCGAGGTGGACGGAAGCCATGCCTCCGGCCCCCAGCAGCCTCCCCAGCTGATAGCGGCCGCCGCCGACACTGCGGCCCTCGAAGTTGGCTGGCTGACCGCCGACGTCGCTCATCTTGACTGCTTCCCCCTCGGCGCCGCAGCCCCCTACGGACCGTTCTCTGCGCATGTACGGTTGCTGTTGATCGGTATGTCCAAGGCCCCCAGTCTGCCCGAGGGGTCTGACGAGTCAAGCCGCGCATCCGGTTCCGTGACCTGCCGCACGCGCATGGTACGTCGCGGCGGTGACAGAGCCGGCGGCCTCGGTCCTGCCAAGCCGTGGACCGAACTTGCCAGCCCTCACCGGAAGCGGGTTGGATGACCCGTTACTCCCCCCACACGCTCGCCCGCGCCCCGCGGGTTCCAACCTCGGCGAGGACTGATGGCACAGACACACTCCGCTTCCGGGCCCGACGGGCCCGACGAGCCGGACGGCGGTGCCGCGGGACACACCGGAAACTGGGGCAACAACGGCCTTGTGGGGGACGGCCGTTACCGCCTGACCAGACGTCTGGGCCGCGGTGGCATGGCCGAGGTGTTCGCCGCCGAGGACGTGCGCCTGGGCCGTACGGTCGCGGTGAAGCTGCTGCGCTCCGACCTCGCCGAGGACCCGGTCTCCAAGGCCCGCTTCACCCGCGAGGCACAGTCGGTCGCCGGGCTCAACCACCACGCCGTGGTGGCGGTCTACGACTCCGGCGAGGACACCGCGGCCGGTCAGACCGTGCCGTACATCGTGATGGAGCTGGTCGAGGGCGGGACCATCAGGGACCTGCTGCTCACCGCCGAATCCCCGCCCGCCGACCAGGCGTTGATCATCGTCTCCGGCGTGCTGGAAGCGCTGGCCTACAGCCACCAGCACGGCATCGTGCACCGGGACATCAAGCCGGCGAACGTCATCATCACCGAGACCGGCGCGGTCAAGGTGATGGACTTCGGCATCGCCCGTGCGCTGCACGGCGCGTCCCAGACGATGACCCAGACCGGCATGGTCATGGGCACTCCGCAGTACCTCTCGCCCGAGCAGGCGCTCGGCAAGACGGTGGACGCCCGTTCGGACCTCTACGCCACCGGCTGCCTCCTCTACGAACTGCTCACCCAGCGCCCGCCGTTCGTCGGCGAGACCCCACTGTCGGTGGTCTACCAGCACGTTCAGGACGACCCGATCCCGCCGTCGCAGCTGATGGAGGACGTACCGCCGGAGCTGGACGGGCTGGTGATGCGTTCGCTGGCCAAGGAGCCGGACGACCGGTTCCAGTCGGCCGAGGAGATGCGCGGGCTCACCCAGTACGCGCTGCGCCAGCTCCAGGAGCAGGGCGGCCACACCGGCGGCCTGTGGAACACCGGCCCGGTGCACGCCGGCGGCACTCCGGCGATGGGCAGTCCGGCCGTGGCGCACGGGGACGCGCCGACCACCGCGCAGCCCCCGATGCTGCTCGGCCGCCCCGACCGCGACGACGGCGGGTACGAGGGCTCCACGCGCGCCGACAGCGGTCGCGGCGGCGGCACCAAGTACGCGCTGATCGCCTTCTTCGCGGTGCTCGCCATCGCGGCGGGCGTCTTCTTCGCCATGAACAACACGGGCGACGGCGGAAGCGGGGGCGGCGGCGAGCCCAGCAAGTCGCCGACGCCGTCGCAGACTTCGGAGGACCCGCCCGAGGACCCGGAGCCCACCGAGGAGGAGACCCCGGAGGACCCGGACACCTGGCAGCCCAAGCCGCCCGAGTCGCCCAGCTTCTCGCCCAGCGACCCCGAGACGTCCGGGGACCCGACGCCCAGCGACTCCCCCACCGACCCGGTCGGCGGCGGCACCATCGACGGCACCGACGGCAGTCCCAGCGAGGGCCAGGACGGCGGCGCGGACGGCGGCGCGGACCAGGGCACCGACCAGGGCACGGACCAGGGGACCGACCAGGGCACGGACCAGGGGACCGATCAGGGCACGGACGTGGGCGCCTCCGGACCGTAGGCCCCGGACCACCGGCTCGACCCCGTGCAACGGAGCCCGGCCCCCGACAGCACACGCTGCCGGGGGCCGGGCTCTCTCTGTCGCGGGTCGCTCCGCCGGCCGCGGGTCGCTCCGCCGGGTGAGCGCGGGCCACTCGCAACAACCCGACAACCGCGGGTGCTCAATTGATCGCAGAGGGCAACAAATGATCGCGCTCTCATGCCATTTCCGGCGATTGACCCGGTTTCCGTCTCACATACTGACCCGTGTTCTGCTCTTCCCGTCGTCCGGGGGCGCAGGTTAACGTGCGTTAGTCCACAGGGCTTGCAAGGCTGTGACCAGTGGTATCCCCGGCCACTGCGACAAGGGCGGAAAACTAGTTGGATTTCCAAGAAAAGTCGCAGGTCAAAGGCGCAAACAGCCACGGGGGAAACTGGGTAACGTGCCTGGGGCGGGCCGTGGTGAATGGACACCTGTCACGCTCGGCACGCTTCGCGCCGCACCCACCCCGTGCGCCGTGGCGGTACCGGGCGAGCCGCACTGGCTCAACCGGAGACCCCGGGGGCCGGACCGACGGAGGAGCACTCGTGACCGTGGAAAGCACTGCCGCGCGCGACGAAGCGCGTCGCAGCAGCGGTAAGCGCACGTCAGCCAAGACCGCGACAACGGCAGCCGCGAGCAAGTCGCCGGCGAAGAAGTCGCCCGCCAGGAGCGCGGCCAAGCCCGCGGCCAAGACCGCCAAGCCCGCGGCCAGGACCGCCAAGAAGTCGGCGGCCAAGACGGCGGCCAAGCCCGCCGCGAAGTCGGCGGCCAGGAGCGCGAAGGCGCCCGCCGCCGGGACGACGACCCGCAACGCCGCGGCGACGGCAGGCGGCCGGCAGGACGAGCCGCAGCTCGTACAGCTGCTGACGCCCGAGGGCGAGCGGCTGACCCACCCCGAGTACGAGATCGACCTCAGCGCCGAGGAACTGCGCGGCCTGTACCGGGACATGGTCCTGACCAGGCGCTTCGACGCGGAGGCCACCAGCCTCCAGCGCCAGGGCGAACTGGGCCTGTGGGCCTCGCTGCTGGGCCAGGAGGCCGCCCAGATCGGCTCCGGCCGCGCGCTGCGCGAGGACGACTACGTCTTCCCCACCTACCGCGAGCACGGCGTCGCCTGGTGCCGCGGCGTCGACCCGGCCAATCTGCTCGGCATGTTCCGCGGTGTGAACAACGGCGGCTGGGACCCGAACACCAACAACTTCCAGCTGTACACGATCGTCATCGGCTCCCAGGCACTGCACGCCACCGGGTACGCGATGGGCGTGGCCAAGGACGGCGCCGACGCGGCCGTCATCGCCTACTTCGGCGACGGCGCCTCCAGCCAGGGCGACGTGGCGGAGGCGTTCACCTTCTCCGCGGTCTACAACGCGCCCGTGGTCTTCTTCTGCCAGAACAACCAGTGGGCGATCTCCGAGCCCACCGAGAAGCAGTCCAGGGTGCCGATCTACCAGCGCGCCCAGGGCTTCGGCTTCCCCGGCGTACGGGTCGACGGCAACGACGTGCTGGCCTGCCTCGCGGTCACCCGCGCCGCGCTCGCGCACGCACGCTCCGGCCAGGGCCCGATGCTGGTCGAGGCGTTCACCTACCGGATGGGCGCCCACACCACCTCCGACGACCCGACCCGCTACCGCGCCGACGACGAGCGCGCCTCCTGGGAGAGCAAGGACCCGATCCTGCGGGTGCGCCGCTACCTGGAGAGCGAGGGCCTGGCGGACGAGGCGTTCTTCAGCGCGCTGGAGGAGGAGAGCGAGCAGCTCGGCCTCTCCGTGCGGGAGAAGATCCGCACCATGCCCGACCCCGACACCATGGCCATCTTCGAGAACATCTACGCCGACGGCCACGCCCTCGTGGACGAGGAGCGCGCCCAGTTCGCCGCGTACATGGCCTCCTTCGAGGACTCCGCACACCAGGAGGTCAACTGACCATGGCTGCCGACACCATCACCAAACTCCCGCTCGCCAAGGCGATCAACGAGTCCCTGCGCAAGGCCATGGAGACCGATTCCAAGGTCCTGGTCATGGGCGAGGACGTCGGCAAGCTCGGCGGCGTCTTCCGCGTCACCGACGGGCTCCAGAAGGACTTCGGCGAGGACCGGGTCATCGACACCCCGCTCGCCGAGTCCGGCATCGTCGGTACGGCGATCGGGCTCGCGCTGCGCGGCTACCGGCCGGTCGTGGAGATCCAGTTCGACGGCTTCGTCTTCCCCGCGTACGACCAGATCGTCACCCAGCTCGCCAAGATGCACGCCCGTGCGCTCGGCAAGGTGAAGCTGCCCGTCGTCATCCGCATCCCCTACGGCGGCGGCATCGGCGCGGTCGAGCACCACAGCGAGTCCCCGGAGGCGCTGTTCACCCACGTCGCGGGGTTGAAGGTCGTCTCGCCGTCGAACTCCTCGGACGCCTACTGGATGATGCAGCAGGCCATCGAGTCCAACGACCCGGTGATCTACTTCGAGCCCAAGCGCCGCTACTGGGACAAGGCCGAGGTCGACACCTCCGCCATCCCGTCGCCGCTGCACCGGGCCAAGGTCGCCCGCACCGGCACCGACCTCACGCTGGCCGCCTACGGCCCGATGGTGAAGACCTGCCTGGAGGCCGCGCAGGCGGCCGAGGAGGAGGGCAAGTCGCTGGAGGTCGTCGACCTGCGCTCGATGTCGCCGATCGACTTCGACACCATCCAGCAGTCGGTGGAGAAGACCCGGCGGCTGGTCGTGGTCCACGAGGCGCCGGTCTTCTTCGGCAGCGGAGCCGAGATCGCCGCCCGGATCACCGAGCGCTGCTTCTACCACCTGGAGGCACCGGTGCTGCGCGTCGGCGGCTTCCACGCCCCGTATCCGCCCGCCAGGCTCGAGGAAGAGTATCTGCCCGGCCTCGACCGCGTGCTCGACTCCGTCGACCGCGCGCTGGCGTACTGAGAGGGCTGAGGAGAGTCGTGAGCGTGACGAGTACACCGACCGGAAACGCCCAGCGCTTCCGCGAGTTCAAGATGCCGGACGTGGGCGAGGGCCTGACCGAGGCGGAGATCCTGTCCTGGCTGGTCAAGCCCGGTGACACGGTGACCGACGGCCAGGTCGTCTGCGAGGTCGAGACGGCCAAGGCCGCCGTGGAGCTGCCCATCCCGTTCAACGGCACGGTCAGCGATCTGCACTTCGGCGAGGGCACCACCGTCGACGTCGGCACGGCGATCATCACCGTCGACACCGACCCGGGCGCCGGGCCCGCCGATGCCCCGCAGGCACCGGCGACGGACGCACCGGTGGCCGAGCCCGCAGACGACGGCGCCGGGGAGGCCGCGCCCGCCAAGCGCGAGCCGGTGCTGGTCGGCTACGGCGTCGCGGCGTCGTCCACCAAGCGCCGTCCGCGCAAGCAGTCCGCGGGTGCGCCGGCAGCCGCGGCACCCGCCGAGCCGGCCGAAGCCTCGGCGCGGGCCGCCCAGCAGGCCGTGCAGGGCGAGCTCAACGGCACCGTCCACACACCCGCCGAGCAGCCCTCGGTGCCCGCGCAGGGCGGCGAGCAGCGCGACGGGGGCAGGCCGCTGGCCAAGCCGCCGGTGCGCAAGCTCGCGAAGGACCTGGGCGTGGACCTGGCGCTGATCGTGCCGACCGGCCCCGACGGCGTCGTCACCCGTGACGACGTGCACGCCGCCGCCTCCGCACCCGCGGGCCGGCCGGCCGCGCAGCCGGCGCCCGCGGCGCAGCCCGCCGAGCAGGGTTCGTCCCGGGCGGCGGCCTCGCAGGCACCGGCGGTCGAGCCGCAGTCGCTCACCTCGATCCGCGAGCGCCGGGTGCCGGTCAAGGGCGTACGGAAGGCGACCGCCGCCGCGATGGTCGGCAGCGCCTTCACCGCGCCGCACGTGACGGAGTTCGTCACCATCGACGTGACGCGGACGATGAAGCTGGTCAAGCGGCTCAAGGAGGACCCGGAGATGGCCGGGCTGCGGGTGAACCCGCTGCTGCTGGTCGCCAAGGCCCTGCTGGTCGCCATCCGCCGCAACCCCGACGTCAACGCGTCCTGGGACGAGGCCAACCAGGAGATCGTCTACAAGGACTACGTCAACCTGGGCATCGCGGCGGCGACCCCGCGCGGTCTGATCGTGCCGAACATCAAGGACGCGCACGCCAAGACGCTGCCGGAGCTGTCCACCGCCCTGAGTGACCTGGTCTCCACCGCCCGCGAGGGCAAGACCTCGCCGGCGGACATGCAGGGCGGGACGGTGACCATCACCAACGTCGGCGTCTTCGGCGTCGACACCGGCACACCGATTCTCAACCCCGGGGAGTCCGCGATCCTCGCCTTCGGCGCGATCAAGGACCAGCCCTGGGTGCACAAGGGAGAGGTCAAGCCCCGCAAGGTCACCACCCTGGCGCTCTCCTTCGACCACCGGCTGGTGGACGGGGAGTTGGGCTCCCGGGTGCTCGCGGACGTCGCGGCGGTGCTGGAGCACCCCAAGCGGCTCATCACCTGGACGTGATCCGCGTCGGCCTCCGGCCGTGACGCACGATAACGCCGTACGGGCGGCTCGCAGCGATCCTGCTGCGGGCCGCCCGTACGGCGTTGTCAGTGCGGGCCGGCGCGGGCCGGCGCGGGCCGGCGCGGGCCGGCTCGTGGCGCTTCCGCTCGGCGCGGTCGGGTCAGAGGTACGGGCCGGAACGCACCGGGCCCTCGACGCCGTCGGCGCCCTCGTGGCCCTCCATCGCGCCCGGCGGCAGCGCGCGCCGCATCTGCTCCAGCTGGGTGCGGGCCGCCATCTGCTGGGCGAACAGCGTCGTCTGGATGCCGTGGAAGAGGCCCTCCAGCCAGCCGACCAACTGCGCCTGTGCGATGCGCAGTTCGGACTCGCTGGGCACCACCTCGTCGGTGAACGGCAGCGAGATGCGCTCCAGCTCGTTGATCAACTCGGGCGCGAGGCCGTCCTCCAGCTCCTTGACCGAGCTGGCGTGGATCTCCTTCAGCCTCGCCCGGCTCGCCTCGTCCAGCGGCGCGGCCTTCACCTCGTCCAGCAACTGCTTGATCATGCTGCCGATTCGCATGACCTTCGCGGGCTGCTCGACCATCTCCGTCACGGGCACCTCGCGGGGCTCGTCCTCCTCGGAGCCCTCGCTCCCGGAGGAGGCGCTGCCGAGGGCCATCCCGTCCGGGCCGACCACCAGGACCTGGGGGTTCTCCTGCGACCGTTCATGCATCGGCTGTGTCATACCCCCATTCTGCACCTTGGCGTCCACGGGTGTTCCCGGATGGTCCCGAAGGCGGGAGCGGCACCGGACACGGGGCGGACCGCCCCGCCCGTACGCGCGCACCGGGCCCGTGCCGGGCGGCGGTCAGGCGTTGCGGCGCAGGCGGTAGCCGAGCGCGGCCAGGCCGAGCCCCAGGGAGGCCAGGCCGGCGCCCAGGGGCAGCACGGGCAGCAGCGGTTCGCCGCCCCGCAGCGCCAGGCTCTCCTCCGCGCGGGTGTCCTCCGCGCCGTCGTTGGAGTCCTCGGCGAAGGCGGGCGTGTCTGCCGTGCTCGGTGCCTCGGGGGCGTGCAGCGCGCCCGGCGGCGGTGCGTCGCCCGCGTCCGCCGGCCGGCCGGAGCGCGTCCGGGGCTCGGACGGCTCCGGGGTGGGTCCGGTCGTCTGCGGTTCGTCGCCGGAGGACGGCGGCGGCGTCGGGGTGCCGGTGCCGTCGCCGCCGGGGGGCAGCTCGCCCTGTTCGTACGTCTCGCCGTCCGGCACCGGGTCGACGGGCGGCGGCGGGGTCAGCCCCGGCGGCACCGCGAACGGGAACTCCGGGACCGGGAAGAACGCGCCGTCACCGGCGTCCGGAGCCCGGGAGGAGGAGGGTGCGCTCGGTGGCGGCCCGGGCGAGGCGGCCTGCGCGGCGGGGCCCGCCACCAGCACCATCGCTCCGGCAACCACTCCGACCGCGTACGCCTTCACCGCAACCATTCCTCCCGCCCGCCTCGCCGCGTCGCACGCGGCACGCGGAACAGCTCGCAACCTCGCTGGACGCTGCGCGGAGCGTCGGCTCTGTTACGAGCGTCACACGACCGGCGACTTCCGGCATCTCGGACACCGGGCCCGACACCTCAGTGAACGAGCGCGCCCGGACGCCGTAACGGGCGTCCGGGCGGCGGGAGTTCACGGCGAGCGCGGCACGGCCCCCGGGCGGCTCGGCGCCGGGCGCGGCACGGGCCCCGGGACCGGGTCCGGTACGGGCCCCGCGGGGACGGCCGGGGAGCCCGCCGCACGCCTGCGCCGCGGGCTCCGCGGTACGCCCGTGCCACCCCGTGCCCGTGCCACCCCGCGCCCGTACGCCCGTGGCTGCGTGCCCGTGCCGGGTCAGCGGCTGAGCAGCACCTTGCCGATGTGGTCGCCGGTCTCCAGGGCTCGGTGTGCCTCGGCCGCCTCCGCCATCGGCAGCAGCCGGTCGATCACCGGCACGACGCGTTCGCTGTCCACCAGCGGCCACACGTGCTCGCGCACGGCGGCGATGATCGCGGCCTTCTCGTCCAGGGGGCGGGCGCGGAGGGTCGTGGCGGTGATCGCGCCGCGCTTGCGCAGCAGGGCGCCGAGGTTCAGCTCGCCCTTCACACCGCCCATCAGACCGATGATCGCCAGCCGACCGTTGACGGCGAGGGCCTCGATGTTCCGCTCCAGGTACTTGGCGCCGATGATGTCGAGGATGACGTCCGCGCCCCTGCCGTCGGTCGCGGCGCGCAGTTCCTCGACGAAGTCCTGCTCGCGGTAATTGATGGTGATGTCCGCGCCCAACTCCGCGCAGCGGGCCAGCTTCGCGGCGCTTCCCGCGGTCACCGCGACGGTGGCGCCGACCGCCTTCGCCAGCTGGATCGCCATGGTGCCGATACCGCTCGATCCGCCGTGCACGAGCAGCGTCTCGCCCGGCCGGAGGTGGGCGACCATGAAGACGTTCGACCACACGGTGGCCACCACCTCGGGCAGCCCCGCGGCGGTGACCAGGTCGACCCCCTCGGGCACCGGGAGCAGTTGACCGGCGGGCACGGCGACCCGCTCGGCGTAGCCGCCGCCGCTCAGCAGCGCGCACACCTCGTCGCCGACGGACCAGCCGGTGACGCCGGGCCCCACCTCGGCCACGGTGCCGGAGCACTCCAGCCCCGGGTAGGGGGAGGTGCCGGGCTGCGGGTCGTAGAAACCCTGACGCTGCAGCAGATCGGCGCGGTTGACGGCGCTGGCCGCGACATCGACCAGCACCTCGCCCTCGCGGAGTTCGGGATCGGGCACCTCGGACCAGACCAGCACCTCGGGGCCGCCGGGTTCGGTAATCGTGATCGCGTACATGCTCCGACGCTACTCCGCGCGCGGCGAGCGGGACGAGCGCGCGGCGCGGCCCGGGCGGCGAGTTCCCCCGCGGCGCCCCGCACGGGAGGCGGGCGCCGCCGTACGGGGAGGCGGGCGCCACCGTACGGGGAGGCGAGCGCCGCCGTACGGGGAGGCGAGCGCCGCCGTACGCGCCGCGGGCGCGAACTCCGCACCGGCCGAGGGGCGTTGGCGTACGGGCGTCACGGGACGGCGGGCACGGCGCGCACGGGACGGCGGACACAGGAACAGCGAACGGCTGTGTTCATCGGCTGAACAGAGCGTGCGGGCTTCTCACTCTGCGTTCACCGCATGAACGGGGTCGTCGCCGGTTGGTTCGCCGCTTGAAGGGAAGGGCGCGCGGCGAAGGCGTACGACCGCGAGCGCGAACGACGGGTGAACGGCGGACCGGTGGACGGATGACACTCCTCGAAGCGGCGGAAATTCGGCACATCACGGCCAATGCGCCCCTTCTGTCGTCGTCGCTGGTGAGAACGGGGTCGAGACGACCAACCACCGGTCAGCTTTCAAGAGTTGTGAGTAATCGGCGTCCCATGGGTTGACGTGACTGGGGGCGGACGTGATTCTGAGAGCGCTCTCACACGGGAGTGCTCTCCGGGCCACCCCTCCGGACCCCCAACTCCGGCGGCCCCGAGGCCTGTTGTGCACACACGGCGCTCGACACCCTCGCGTGCCCCCCACATACAGACCCGCCCCACGAGGAGGAACTGCGTGCGTGCCAAGAAGAAGCTGCTCGCGACACTGGCCGCTGCGGCCGTAGTCGGCGCCGGATTCACCGCGTTCGACACGAGCACCAAGGCGGAGGCCGCTGCGGCCGACACCATCCCGCTGACGTTCAAGAACGACTCGGGCACCGACGAGCAGATCTACATCTACACAATCGGTACCAACCTGGCGACCGGCGAGCAGGGCTACGCCGACGCCGAGGGCAACTTCACCGCATGGCCCGGCGGCGGCAACCCGCCCACCGACGCGCCCGACGCCTCCTTCGAGGGCCCGGCCGCCGGCGAGTCCATGGACATCCAGCTGCCGAAGTTCTCCGGCCGGGTGTACTACTCCTACGGCGAGAAGCTCACCTTCAAGCTCGCCGAGGGCGGCCTCGTGCAGCCCGCCGTCCAGAACCCGGACGACCCGAACGCGGACACCCTGTTCAACTGGACCGAGTACACGCTCAACGACTCCGGCCTGTGGATCAACAGCACCCAGGTCGACATGTTCTCCGCGCCCTACTCGGTCGGCGTCGACGGCTCGGACGGTTCGAGCCAGACCACCGGTGTCCTCAAGCCCGGTGCGTACAAGGAGTTCTTCAACAAGCTGGAGGCCGTCGACGGTTGGGGCGGCCTGGTCAAGAAGCGCGCGGACGGCAGCCCGCTGCGCGCCCTCTCGCCCGGCCACGGCATCGGCATCGGCGACATCCCCGAAGACACGATGTCCGACTACGTCGACCGCGTCTGGGAGAAGTACAAGAGCGACACCCTGACGGTCACCCCGTTCGGGCACGAGCCGGACACCAAGTACTTCGGCAAGGTCAACGGTGACAAGATGGACTTCACCGACGGCTCCGGCGAGGTCGTGACCAGCTTCGAGAAGCCCGACTCGGACAGCATCTTCGGCTGCCACAAGCAGCTGGACGCCCCGAACGACGAGGTGCGCGGCCCGCTCTCCCGCACCCTGTGCGCCGGCTTCCACCGCACCACCCTGCTGACCAACTCCGACCAGCCGGACTCGAGCCCCGACGAGTTCTACAAGGACGAGGTCACCAACGAGTACGCCAAGCTCGTCCACGAGGCGATGGAGGACGGCAAGGCCTACGCCTTCGCCTTCGACGACGTCGCCAACCACGAGTCGCTCGTCCACGACGGCGACCCGCAGAAGGCGTACATCACCCTTCAGCCCTTCGACTGAGCCGACTGAGTCGAGCGACTGATCGGTGGGCCGAAAGGCCCGCACACCCGCACCACCCGGCGGCCCCGGCACCGACCCCACAGGTCGGCACCGGGGCCGTCCGGCGTCCACCCGCGCCCGCGCGGCCGGCCGAGATTCCGGACCGTCCCGGCCCGCGGCCCTCCCACCCGGACGGGCACAGCTGACTCACCCGGGCGGACCCAACTGACCGCGGCGTCACGGACACACGCGACGCGAACGCACACCGGCACCGGCACCGGCACCGGCACCGGCGTACGGGGGCGCTCAACTCCGGGGCGGCGGGGGCGCGTTCCAGCCCGGCTGGGTGAGCAGATGCGAGGCACGCTGTCTGATCAGCGAAATCTGTATCCCCCCCCCAGCGAAATCCGTCCTTCGCCCGGAGGACTGGCCCGGATGTCTGCGGTACCTGAGCGTCGGGGCGTCGACCAGTACGCCGGTGGCCACGGCGGAGGCGGCCATCAGGGTGCCGGTGTCCTCCATGCCCTCCATCGCGGACCATCCGCCCAGCTCCATCAGCAGTGCACGCCGCCACATCACCCCCGCCGGATGCAGCGGTAGCCGGTAACTGCCCGGCGCCGTCGACCAGTTGTCCAGCAGTGCGCCGCGGGCCAGTCGGCCGCTGCGCAACGGCAGTTCGTGGACGCGCAGTTCACCGCCGGGCAGCAGGTCCCGCGCGTGGCCGGCGGCGTAGCCGGAGTCCGGGTGCGAGGTGAGGGCCCGGGAGAGCAGCGCGAGCGCGGTGGGCTCCAACTCGTCGTCGCCGTCGAGGTTCTGGATGACGGCGGCGCTGGAGCGCCCCAGTGCGAGGTTGCGGCTGTTGGCGGGGCCGACGCGGGTGCGATGGGCGGCGATGCGGACCCGTCGGTCGCGGGCGGCACCGCAGTCGGCCAGCGCGGCCCGCACCTCCCGGTGGCCGGGGCCGTCGACCTGGACGAGCCAGTGCCAGTCGCGGTGGGTCTGGGCACGCAGCGACTCCCACGCGGCGGGCAGGTGCTCCGCGCGGGAGTCCTCCACCGCCGTGAGCACGTCGACCCGCATGGTGCACGACACTAGCGGTCACCGCGAAGAGCCGTACGAGTCCCGTACGAGTCCCGCGGGAGTCCCGCGCGCTCCGTCGGAACCTTCGCGAAAACCCCTCCGACCTCGGCCGACGCATGGTAAGTACGAACGTATGGAGGGGAATTCACTCACCGAGCGGCTCAGCCGGATCGACTCGCAGGACTCCCGCGAGCTCGACCGGGTGTGCGAGGAGGTGGCGCACTCGCTGAAGGCTGCCGGGACTCCGCCTCCGTTCAGGCTCACCTCGGCGGACTTCGCCACCGACCCGTTCCTGATCTGCGCGGACCGCTACTGGCGGCTGCGGTTCCTGGAACTGCCGTCGGTGCGCACCGCCGCGGAGTGCGCGCGCTGGCTGTACGAGCACGCCGAGGAGAGCGACGCCTCCGGCCTTCCCTTCCGGGTGGAGATCGAGGAGAAGTGGGCGCTGGGCTACGCCTTCATCACCCGCGACTCGGTCGAGTCGCCGACCGAGATCTCCGAGGCGACCGGCGAACTCCTGGGTTCGCGCGACATCAGCTGCTTCGCGACGCTGTACCAGGCGGGAAAGCTGCGGGCGAACTTCCGCTTCGAGGAGTTGCGCGAGTTCCTGGAGTCCTCGCTGCTCGCGCAGGCGGCCGGCAGCCGCCGCACCGGCCCGCTCTTCACCGCGCTGCGGGCGTTCGCGGCGTACGGCAGCCGGAGGGTGACCGCCGAGCACGCGGCGGACCTGCTGGACCACGCCTGGTACTCGCCGCACCGCACCACGCACACCGTCGACGTGTGTCTGGGCGCCCTGGCCGCGGCGGCGCCCTTCGACGGGCAGGGCCCGCTGCTGCGCGACCGTGCCCAGGAGGCCGCGACGGACCACCCCGAGCACCACATCTTCGTCTACCGGCTCGCCCACGGACTCCGGCTGTGCGGGGAGTTCGACGAGGCGCTCCAGGCGGCCGACCTGGCACTGGCGCTGCTGCCCGCCACGGGTTCGCGCGGCAGCCACCAGCAGTTGCAGGAGCAGTACCTCGGCCTGCGCGAACGCATCCTGGAGGCACGCACCCGAGCGGCCGAGGACGCACGGCAGCTCGCCCGGCTGGAGCGGCTGGACCGCAAGTACCGGGCGGTGGAGGCGAGACTGGACTCCGCCACGTTCGGGCTGCTCGGCATGGTCACGCTGATCATCACCGCCGTCACCTTCGCCCTGGGCAGCTTCCAGTTCGCCGGCGGCAGCGATCTCTCGGTCGGCTCGCGACTGCTGCTCATCTGCGCGCTGGGCGTCGTGATGCTCGCCTTCTCCGGACTGCTGGTCTTCGGCGTCCACCGGCTGCTCCGCTACCGCCGGCCGCCGGGCGAGGAGGACGCCGTGCACGGACCCGGCGACGACGGGGACGACGCCCCCGGCCCCCACCGCACCTGACCGCACCCGACCGCACCCGCGATCCGGCAGCCGACTCCGGTCCGGCCGCACCGCCAAGGGTCCGGCCGCACCGCCAGGGGCCGCGCGGCCGTCCGCGGCGGGATCACCCGGGCGGGCGGCGTCCCGGGGTGTGCCCGAACCGGGCCGCGTACGCCTGGACGAAGGCCGAGGCAGAGGCGTAACCCACGCGGTGCGCCACCGCCCCGACCGGCTCGGTCGCGAGCAGCACTCGTGCCGCGCTCAGTCGCAGCCGGGTGCGCCAGGCGGTGAAGGACATGCCGAACTCCCGCTGGAAGTCCCGCTGGAGCGTCTTCACGCTGGTGTGCAGCCGGGACGCCCACTCCTCCAGCCGGGTCGGATCACCCGGGTCGCGGGTCAACTCCCGGGCGACGGTGCGGGCGTGGCCGCTGCCGACCGCGTGGTGGGCGAGGTATCCCGCTTCGGTGAGGGCGAGCCCGGCGAGGAGGGCGGACCTGATCCGCAGCGCCTCGCGCTCCTCGACGCCGGGCCGCGCGAGTGATTCGACGAGCCGCCCCGCCTCCGGCGAGATCGAGGCGGGTCCGACCGGGTATGCGTCGAGCGCGGGCGGGGCCTGGCGCAGACAGATCCGGTACACGGTCTGGCGGTCGGCGGCCCGCACCTCGTGGTCGACCGCCCGCCGGGACCAGAACGCCTCCTGCGGCCCGACGAACCGCGGGGTGGCGCCCACCAGGGTGGTGAGCATGCCGTCGGGCGACCAGTAGAGCTGGTGCAGGAAGTCCTGCCGGGTGCGGCCGAACTCGAGCACTCCGGCGGAGCGGTACTTCAGGACCATGATCCCGTCGGGCCGTCCGAGCCCGTACCCGAACTCCCGGCACCACACCGGATCTCCGGTGTGGGGTCCCATGACCGACACAGGTTGACCTCTCATCGACATCGCACAAGCAACGGTAAGGCTAACCTAACCTTGTCGCCGAGGAACTGGCGGCCGTTCGCCCGGGCGCGACGCGGCTCACACCGCGCCGCCCCGCACCCGCAGCCGGCGGTGCACCGGGACGGACGCACAACGCACCAAAGCGAACAGGAACCCGTCCCATGCCCTCCCGTCAGCCCCGCCGCCGTCTGCTCGGCGCCCTCGCCGTGCCGCTCGCCCTGCTCGCGGCGACGGCCTGCTCCACCGCGAACTCAGCCGGCCCCGGCGGGTCCTCGGACGGCGCGACACGCACCTTCAAGGCCGACAACGGGAAGGTCGAGATCCCCGAGAAGCCCGAACGGGTCGTCGCCACCGGCTACGCCGTTCCCGCGCTGATCGAGGCCGACGCCTCACTGGTGGGCATCTCCGGCTTCCGCCGCTCGCTGCCGATGATGAGCGCGCAGGACCGCAAGACCTACGACGGGCTGAAGAAGATCGCCGGCGAGACGGCGGCCGAGACCAACTACGAGGCCATCGCCTCGGTGAAGCCGGACCTGATCGTCGTCGGCGTACCGGCGCCGGTGCTCGGCGAATTGGACATGGAGCGGCTGGAGTCGATCGCTCCCGTGGTCGCGGTGGGCCCGACCCTGCCCAACGCCTGGCGCAAGCAGTCCGAGCGCCAGTCCGACGCGGTCGGCCGCACCGAGAACTTCGCCGGGAACCGCACCGCCTACGAGAAGCAGGCCGCCCGGCTGGCCGAGAAGTACGAGAAGGCCCTCGACGGCAAGGACTTCGGCCACCTCGGGGCGTACGCGGAGGGCGGCAAGGGCACCTTCCAGCGCGAGTTCGCCGGTTCCTGGGGCACCAACATCGCCGAGGACGTCGGAGTGCACTACTACGGCGAGGTCCGCAAGAAGCTCGGCGGCTCCCGCGACACCAGCGAGTACCCCGCGATCGAGGAGCTGACCGCCAGCTTCGAGGACGCCGACGCGATCACCTACACCGTCGACCAGCACGGCAGGCCCGCCAAGTCCGTCGAGTACGTCCTGAAATCCACGCTGTGGAAGAACCTGCCGGCGGTGAAGGCGGGCGAGGTCTACCCCCTGCGCCACACCGAGGCCACCACCTACACCCAGGCGAGGAAGACCCTCGACGCCATCGACAAGGCGTTCGCGCCGCTGCTGGAGGACTGAGCGATGGACCGCAGCAACCCGCGCGAGCGCGTGGCCGAGCAGCACCGCACGGGCACCGGTACGGCCCGGGTCCCGTACCCCATCACCATCCGCACCGCTCCGGTCGTGCGCAAGGAGTACGTGACCGAGCGGATGGTCCGACTCACGGTCGGCGGCGAGGAGTTGACCGGCTTCCACTCCTACCAGGCCGACGACCACGTACGCATCGTCCTCCCCGAGCCGGACGGCTCCCTGCGGCTGCCCACGCCCCGCGAGGACCTGATGCTCAACTGGCCGCGCCCGATGCCGCCGACCCGCAAGTACACCGTGCGGCGCTGGGACCCCGCGACGCGCGAGATCGACCTGGACTTCGTGCTGCACCGCGGCGGACTCGCCTCGACCTGGGTGGAGGCGGTCGGGATCGGCGAGGACGTGCACCTCGCCGGGCCGCCCGGTGCGAAGACCTTCCCGCACAACCGCGCGCACTACGTCTTCGCGGTCGACGCCACCGCGCTGCCGGCCGCCGCACGGTGGATCGAGGAGTCCCCGCCGGACGTCTCCGTGCAGCTGGTGGTCGAGACCGACGGCAGCGAGGCCGACGAGGCCGCGCTGCGCGCCTACCCCCTCGCCGCGCGCGACGGCCTGGACGTGCGTTTCTGCGCTCCGCGCGACGGCGCGAGCACACTCGCCGACACCGTGGCGGCGCTGCCGCTGCGCACGATGGACCTCTCCCGTACCTTCCTCTTCGCCGCCGGCGAGGCGGAGTCGCTGCGCGGGCTGCGCGCCTGGAGCAAGGGCCGGCTGGACGCGCTGTTCACCGGGTACTGGAAACGCGGAGTCGCCGGACTTGAGGACTGAACACAGCGACCCGTCCGCACCCGCGTCGAACGCGAAGGAGACCGCCGGCCCCGCTGCCCCGGACGACGGGACGGCCCGCACCACCGAACACCGGCCCGCGACCCATGTCGCGCTGCTCACCGGCGCCGTGCTGCTGCTCGCGCTCGGAGCGGCACTGAGCCTGTGCGTCGGCGCGCAGGGCATCGAGCCCGCGGAGGTCTGGCGCGGGCTGCTCGGCACCGCGGACGGCGAGGCGGGCACCATCGTCCGCGAGGTGCGTGTACCGCGCACGGTGCTCGCCGTCGCCGTCGGCGCCGCCCTCGCCGTGGCCGGCGCGCTGATCCAGACACTCACCCGCAACCCGCTCGCCGAGCCCGGACTCCTCGGCGTCACCGCGGGCGCCGGCTTCGCCATGACTCTCGGCGCGGCCCTCGGCCTCGTCGGCACCGAAGCGGGCGAGCTGGCGCTGGCCGCGACCGGGGCGCTGCTGGCCGCGCTGCTGGTGTTCACCGTGGGACGCACCTCACCGCTGCGGCTGGTACTGACCGGGGTCGCGTTGACGGCCGTGCTCACCGGAGTCTCGGTCGGTCTGCGCGTCACGCTCCCGGACGTCCTGGACTCCTACCGGTTCTGGTCGGTCGGGGCCCTCGCCGGCCGCGAACAGGCCGACCTCGCACCGCTGTTGGTCCTCATCGGCTGCTGTCTGGCCGCCACCGTGCCGCTGGCCGGATCGCTGGGCGCCATCGCGCTCGGCGAGCACGTCGCACACACCCTGGGCGTACGCGTCGCCCGGGTGCGGCTGGCCGTGCTGGCCCTGATCACCCTGCTCACCGGCGCCGCGACGGCCGCGGCCGGACCGATCGTCTTCGTCGGCCTGGTCGTTCCGCATCTGGCACGGCGCGCCGCGGGCGGCTCGGTACGGCTGCTGATCGGCTACACGATGCTGCTCGGGCCGGTGCTGATGCTCCTCGCCGACGTCGGCGCCCGGGTGCTGCTGCCGGTCGGTGAGCTGCCGGTCGCGGTGGTCACCGCGTTCGTCGGCGGGCCCGTGCTGATCTGGGCCGTGCGCAGATACGGGGCGGTGGCGCTGTGAGGCCGCTCGTGCTGCGGGCCGGGCCGGTCTCGGCCCGGGTGGAGACCCGTACGGCCGCCGTCTGCCTGTCGCTGCTGGTCCTCGCGCTCGCCCTCGGCCTCGTCGGGCTGTGCCGCGGCGACACCTGGGACTCGCCCGCGACAGCGCTCACGGGTCTGCTCGGCCACGGCGACTCCGCGCTCGTCGTCCAGCAGTGGCGGCTGCCCAGGGTCGCCGCCGCCCTGGCGTTCGGCGCCGCACTCGGTCTGGCCGGGGCGATCTTCCAGAACCTGACCCGCAACGCTCTGGGCAGCCCGGACATCATCGGCCTGGACGCGGGCGCCTACGGCGGCGCGCTGTTCGCGCTGACCGTACTGGGCGGCACCGCCGGGCAGTTGGCGTTCAGCTCGGTGGCGGGCGGCTTGCTCACGGCCGCCGCGATCTATCTGCTCTCGCTCAAGTCGGGGCTGTCCGGACTGCGTCTGATCGTGATCGGAGTCGCGGTGAACGCGATGCTGATGGCGTTCAACTCCTGGGTCCTGATGTGGATCGACCTCGACGTGGCGCTGGTCGCAGTCGGCTGGAACGCCGGTTCCCTCAACGGACTGGGCTGGTCCGACGTCACCCTGCCGCTGCTGATCATCGCCGCCCTCGCCGCGCTGACCGCCGCCCTCTCGCACACCGTGCACCAGGCGTCGCTGGGCGACGAACTCGCCCTCGCCTCGGGCGTCAACCTCTCCCTCCACCGGGTCCTGATCGTCTTCGCCGGGGTCGCCTGCACGGCCACGGTCACCGCGGTGGCCGGGCCGATCGTCTTCGTCGCCCTCGCCGCGCCGCAGATCGGTCGCCGACTCGCGGGCGCCTCGGGCGTACCGCTGCTGCCGGCCGCGCTCACCGGCGCCGTACTGCTGATCGCCGCCGACCTCACCGCCCAGACCCTGCTGGCCCCCGTGGCACTGCCGGTCGGCGTGGTGACGACCGCCATCGGCGGCTGCTACCTGATCTGGCTGCTCTCCAAGGACCTCAGGAAAGGCCGGACCCCGTGACCGCCCTGCTCACCGCCCGCGAGCTCACCCTCGCCTACGGGCCCCGCACCGTCTCCACCCGCCTCGATCTGGACGTGCCCGACGGCGCGTTCACCGCCATCGTCGGGGCCAACGCCTGCGGAAAGTCGACCCTGTTGAAGGCGCTGGTACGGCTGCTCCGCCCGGCCGGAGGGACCGTCCGGTTCGAGGGCCGATCGGTGCAGGAGCACCGGCCGAAGGCGCTGGCCCGACGGCTGGGCTTCCTGCCGCAGGGCCTGACCGCACCGGAGAACATGGTGGTCCGCCGCCTCGTCGCCCGGGGCCGCTACCCGCACCAGACACCGCTGTCCACCTGGTCGGAGGCGGACGAACGGGCCGTCCGCGACGCCATGGAGGCCGCCGGCGTCACCGAGCTGGCCGACCGCCCGCTGGAGGAACTCTCCGGCGGACAGCGCCAACGCGCCTGGGTCGCCATGGTGTTGGCGCAGGAGACGCCGTACCTGCTGCTCGACGAGCCGACCACCTTCCTCGACATCACGCACCAGTACCAACTGCTCACCCTGCTGGCGAGCCTGCGCGACGAGGGCCGCACGATCGTCGCCGTGCTCCACGACATCAACCAGGCGTGCCGCTTCGCCGACCACCTCATCGCCCTCAAGGACGGGCGCGTCCTCGCCGAGGGCGCACCCGGCGACATCGTCGACGCGGAGCTGATCGAGGAGTGCTTCGACCTGCCCAGCCTCGTCGTCCCCGACCCGCTCACCGGCACCCCCCTGGTGGTCCCCAGACCCTGACCCCGCAGAGCCCGACCCGACCGGCCCGGCCGGACCCCCACCGCGACGTCGAACCCCTCGTCGAGCGGGAGCGGGTCGGGAAGTCGGTGTGGTTCGTGTTCGGTGCCGCGGCGTCGACCTGCCGGGACGGGCAGCGTTTGCGGGGCGTGGGGGCGGGTCGCAGGGTGGGGTGAGGAGAGCGGAGTCCGACTCGTGGAGGCCGGGATCGTGGCGGAGAACGAGGAGACCGGGGCGGCGGTGAGGTTCGACGGGCTGCGGGCGATGTTCGTGAACGCGACCCTCAAGCGCTCCCCCGAGGTCAGCAACACCGGCGGTCTGATCGATCTGAGCGCGGACATCATGCGCCGACACGGGGTGTCGGTGGAGGTGGTGCGGGCGGTCGACCACGACATCGCCACCGGCGTCTGGCCGGACATGACCGAGCACGGCGCGCGCAGCGACGAGTGGCCCTCGCTCTTCCCCCGGGTGCTGGACGCGCACGTGCTGGTGCTGTGCGGTCCGATCTGGCTGGGCGACAACAGCTCGGTGATGAAGCGCTTCATCGAGCGGCTGTACGGCTGCTCCGGCGAGCTGAACGAGCAGGGCCAGTCGATCTTCTACGGACGGGTCGGCGGCTGTCTGATCACCGGCAACGAGGACGGCATCAAGCACTGCGCGATGAACGTGCTCTACAGCCTCCAGCACCTGGGCTACACCGTCCCGCCGCAGGCGGACGCCGGCTGGATCGGCGAGGCGGGACCCGGACCGTCGTATCTGGACCCGGGCTCGGGCGGTCCCGAGAACGACTTCACCAGGCGCAACACCAGCTTCATGACGTACAACCTGCTGCACCTCGCCGCACTTCTGCGCGACGCCGGCGGCGTACCGACCTACGGAAACCGGCGCGACACCTGGGACGCGGGCTGCGCACCCGACCGCGACAACCCCGAACACCGCTGACCCGCGCCCGGCGGCAGCCGCGCGTGGCCCCGACGGGCAGCCGCGGCACCCAGTGCGCCGAGGCCGACCGGCGGCCAGGAGGCACCCGATGACCAACGGCCCCGAGGACGCACGCCCGACGGGCGCGGGCGCGGACCCGAACGCCGTACGGCACCAGGGGCACACGAGCCGGCCCCTGGTGGTGCACATCGGCCGCGAGGAACTGGTGATCGCTCAGCGCTACGCGGTGGCCAGCATCGCCAACGACGTGCTGATCGCCGTCTGGTTCATCATCGGCAGCCTGCTGTTCTTCGGCCCGGACACCGTCACCGCGGGCACCTGGTGCTTTCTGGCCGGCAGTGTCGAGCTGCTGATCCGACCGCTGTTGCGGCTCTCCCGCCAGCTCCATCTGCAACGGCTGCGCGGCGGTCGGCCGGGCCCCGCCGACAGCGCCCAGGACTTCTGACCCCGGCGCCGGCGCACGAGACGGGGCGCACCCGCACCCGCACCCGCACCCGCACCCGCACCCGCACCCGCACCCGCACCCGCCGAATAACGCCCGAGGAACGACCCCGGGGCGGGGCAACGCACGGCGGTGTGCCGCGTGTTGCCCCGCCCCGGGGGGGGGAAGTCCCGGTTCGGGATCAGGTGTTGTTGGCCAGCGCCACCAGGCGGTCGCGGCTGCCGTTGAACTTGTTGCGGTCGACGTTGCCGCTGACGCCCGCGACCCGACCGGAGTCGGTGTACTGCCAGGCCGTCCAGGTCGGGAAGCCGGCCGGGATGGACGGGCTTCCGGTGGTCCAGTGGGCGACCCACAGCGGGGCCTTGCTCGCCATACCGGTCCAGCTGCCGGTGCAGGTGTTCCACCAGTTGGCGGTCGTGTAGATGACGACGTCACGGGTGGTGCGCTGCTTGTACTGGTTGTAGAAGTCGTTGATCCAGGTGCGCATCTGCGAGGTGGACAGGCCGTAGCACATGGCGCCGCTGGGGTTGTTCTCGATGTCGAGAACGCCGGGCAGGGTCTGGTTGTCGCGCGACCAGGCACCGCCGTTGTCCACGAAGAAGTTGGCCTGTGCCGCGCCGCCGGAGGAGTTGGGCCGGGCGAAGTGGTACGCGCCGCGGATCAGCCCGGCCGCGTGCGCCGCCGGGTAGTTGGTGTTGAAGCGCGAGTCCTTGAAGTTGGTGCCCTCGGTGGCCTTCATCCAGGCGAAGTCGATCCCCGCGCCCTTGACCTGGCCCCAGTTGATGGCGCCCTGCCAGTGCGACACGTCGATGCCCTGGACACCGCTGGTGTCGGCGGGGCCGATCGTACGGCTCTTGAGGCCCTCGTTCTCCTGGGCCGTGCCGGCGCCCATGTACGCCTCGCCGGGCTTGATCGTGTCGGCGGGGTTCGCCTGTGCGGCGCTCGCCGTGCCGAGCAGCAGCGCCATGGAGGCGCCGAGCGCCCCCGTGGCGGCGAGGGTGCGGGCGGCGCGCGGGGTGAGGCGTCGGCGCGGGCTCGAAGTGGACATGGGCTACCTCCTGGCGCTGTCTGACAGTGGGGACGTGGTGCGGCGGCGCGTGGTGGGGGGTGCGTTGCCGCGATGCGTGGCACGGATCGCGGTGGTGCCGTTCGCGTCTATCTTTGACATAGACACGCCATCACTAAACCGGCCAGTAGGGAGGATGTGAAGAGCGCTTCGCGGGACCTATGGTCCAGTCCAGTGGAGACTTCGCTGACCTGCGGCGTTCCGCGATCAACACGCGTAACTTTCATGGTGTGTAACGCGCGTAGCGCAGCACGCGCCCCGGCGCGCGAACCAGCGTCGAACGCCGGGCACTTGACTGTCCGTTTACTGAACAGCGGTCAGTCGTCCTGCTGAACAGCGGTCAGTCGTCGCCGGCCCCGCGGTGCGGGCAGCTGTCGCGCGACTCGACCACTTCCGCGTCGTCCGGCTCCGGCGCCGGGCAGAGCGCACCGCGGTGGTCGCTCTCCCCACCGCCGGCCGGCGGCTGCGAGAGAAAGCGCTGCAGCCAGCCGACGACCTGCTCGGTGACGATCCGACTGGGCGTGTTGGTGACGAAGTGATCGCCGCGCAGGGCGAGATAGGCGCGTTCGCGGGCGCCGTCGAGTCCGTCGTGGAGCGGTTCGGCGTGGTCGGAGACCGGGGCGATCTCGTCGCCCTCGCCGCCGATCACCAGAGCGGCGGCCTCGACCCGCGACCAGTCCTCGATCTCGCCCTCGTAATAGGGGGTGAGCGCGACCGCCGCCCGGACCGCGGAGCGTTCGTGCGCCGCGGCGAGCGCGCCGCCACCGCCCATCGAGTGTCCGAGCACCCCCAGGCGCCGGCCGTCCGCCCGGTCCGCGGCCGCGCTGTCCTCGACGATGTGGTCGAGCGCGTCCAGGATCTGGGCGCCGCGCTGGTCCGGACTGTCGTTGACGGTGTCGGTGTTCATGGTGAGGGTGACGAAGCCGTGGGAGGCGAGCACCTCGCCGTACCAGGCGACCATCGACTCGTCCGCGCCCAGACCGGGCGCCGCCGCCACGACGGCGTAACTGCCGCCGCGCGCCGGGTAGTGGAGCGTCCCGCCGCCGAATCCGTGGACGTCCTCGGCGCCCAGCTCCTCGGTGCGCACCTCCAGCGGGCCGTTCTCCGCCGACTCGTCGCGCTCCAACGGCCCGGTGGGCAGCGGACCTCCGGCGGCGCCGCCCGTACCGCCGTCACCGTCGCCGCCGCTCCCGCCGTCGGTGCCGCCGCAGCCACCCACGGTGAGCACCAGCGCCGCCGCAGCCGCTCCGAGGGCCGCGCGGCGCCGTGTCACGCTTCGTCTTCCACCCACGGGGAACCACTCTCCAGGGTTGATCTGTCGGCACCTCCGACGGTACGGAGCACGACCGGGAGGGACAACCAGCGGCCGAAACGAGTCCGTTCATCCGCCGTCAAGCGGCCCGATGGCCAACATTGGCCGGAACACAGCGCTCGGGCGGTAGTGAGGGTGGACGAGGGGGGCGCGCGTGGGTACGAACTCGCTCCACCTCGTTGGTAACTACAGTAGCGAGTGGGCCAGTTGTTGTGGCACCGTGACCGTTTGACGCGTAGTCACCGTCTGTGCTGAGAGCGGCACAGATCACAGGAGGACTACGTCATCACACGTATCGAGGTCCGACGTACGTAGCTAGGGTTGCGGTCTGCCGCCCGCCCCTCCCCCATCCCGAGGATTCGTTAGATGCCTGAACTACCGGATGCGATACCGGAGTTCGCAGCAGCGGGCATGGCGCTCATCGCCCTGTGCGTCGTCCTGCTGCTGATTGGATCGCGGCGGAAGAACGCCGCGCTGCGAACTGAACGCGACAACGCCCGCGCCGCCCACCAGGCTCTGCTGAGCGAACGGGACACGGCGCTCCACGAGCGGGACGCGGCCAGGACCGAAGCGCACCACATAAACTCCGGGCGCACCGCGCTGCTGGAGGAGACGCAGCATCTGATCTCCGAGCGGATGCCCGCACTCCTGACGCACCTCGCGCACCAGCACGTCACGGTGCCGGGCCTGAAGAACCAGCCGTTCGCGGGCACCGAGGTCGAGACGCTGCACGCCTCCGCCCTGGAGCAGCTGAAGAAGGCCGTCGCGTCCGAGCGCGAGCGGGTCGACGAGGCCGCGCAGTCGGTCATGCGCGGTGCCACGACCGTGGTGCAGGCGCAGAGCTACCAGCTGCAGTCCAAGATCGAGTCGATGCAGCACCGGTACGACACACCCGATCTGGCCCAGGACCTGCTGGAGCTCGATCTGCTCAACGAGCAGAACCTGCGCCGCATCCAGGCCACCGGTGTGCTCTGCGGCGCCTCCCCCGGCCTGACCCGTGTCGACTCGCACCTCGGTGACGTGGTCGTCGGCGCCCAGTCACGGGTGCGCGGCTACCACCGCGTCCAGGTGACCAGCCAGCTCGACGCCCCCGTCGCGGTGGTGGCGCGTGCGGTCGAGCCGGTCGCGATCACCGTCTCCGAGCTGCTGGCGAACGCGGTGCACCACTCGCACGGCACCCTGGCCGTGGACGTCAGCCTGCACCAGGCCGAGTCCGGCGCGGTCATCGTCGTCGACGACGCCGGTGTCGGAATGCACGCCGACGAGCTGGAGTTCGCCGCGCGGATGCTGGCCGGCCGGGACGAGCTGCGCCTCTCCGAGCTCGGCGACCCGCCGCGCTCCGGCTTCGCCACCATCGGCCGGCTGGTCCGCCAGTACGGCTTCAGTGTCTCGGTGGACAAGCCCGCGCCGTACGGCGGCGTACGCGCCGTGGTCCTGATCCCCGGTCACCTGCTGACCCTGCTGAACGAGACCGAGCGGCCGATGTCCGCCATGGCTCCGCAGGCACCCGCGGTCACCCACGAGCCGCACCCGTACGCGAGCGAGGCGGCCGTCCCCCAGGCCCACACGCCGCCCGTGGGCACGCCCGAACCGACCGCGTTCCCCGACCGGTTGCCCGCCGCCGCCCCCTGGGAGCGGGAGCCCGATTCCACCCCCGAACCGCCCGTCGCCGCGCCGGAGCCCGCCGCGGACGTCACCGCACCGCACCGCACCGCACCCGAGCCGGAGTCGTACTCCCTGCCCGAGCCGGAGTCGTACTCCGCGCCCGAGCGGGAGTCCTACCCCCTTCCCGAGCGGGACGTGTGGCAGGACATCTCCGACCGGTCGCCGTCCGCCCCGGCGGCTCCGGCCGACGGCACCCGGCCCGGCCCGATACCCGGTTCGGCACCCGAGGGGCCGCGCGCCGCGGAGCTTCCGCTCTCGACACCGCGGTCGCAGGTGCCCCACCCCATGACGTCACCGGAGGACGCGCCCGTCTCGGACGCACCGCCGACCGGCGGCGTCGAGGGCCTGCCGCGCAGACGCAGGCGTCGGCCGCAGGCCGATCCGCAGCCCGGTGAGGCGTGGCGCTCCCCCGAGCCCCTCGCCGCCCCCGAGCCGCACACCTCACCCGAGGACACCCAGTCGGTCTGGAGCGCGTTCCAGGCCGGTACCGAGTCCGGCCGCGCCGCCGCGCACTCCGACGAACCGCAGGAAGGGAGCTGACGAATGACAGCCCACAAGCGCCCTGTCTCCGTGAGGACTCCGATGCCCAAGGACATGTCCTGGGTCCTGGAGCCCCTCCTGGTGTTGCCCGGGGTCGTGCACGCGGTGGTGCTGTCCTCGGACGGCATGGTCCAGGGCGCCTCGCCCGACCTGACCAGAGAGGCCGGTGAGGGCGCGTCGGCGATGATGTCGGCGCTCCAGGGCGCGGGGCGCGCGGTCGCCGCCGCGTTCTCCGGCAACGACGCGGTCAGGCTCCAACAGGTCGTCGTGGACACCGACTCGGGATTCGTATTCGCCGTGCCCGCGGGCCAGAACAGCGTGCTCGCGGTCTTCGCCGATCGGAAGGTCGACATGGGAGTCGTCGCACACCACATGCAGATCCAGGTGGCCACATTGGGCAGGAAGGTCATGCATTCCGAGCCCCGGGACATCGGCTCCGACGCATGAGCGGCCGGGAGGGCCGCAGGCTGGTCCCGGCCTACATGGCCACCGGCGGCCGGGCCCAGCCCAGCCGCAACACCCTGGACCGGCTGACGCTCCTGAGCGCGGCCTCCTCCCGGCTGCCGGACCGACTTCCGCCGGCCGAACGCCAACTGGCCGTGCTGGTCAGGGGAGGAGCGCTCTCGCTCGCCGAAGCGGCGGCGTACCTCAAGCTGCCGGTGAGCGTCGTGCGGGTGCTGGTCGCCGACCTCGTGGACACCGGGTTCCTCAATGCGCGCGCCCCGATTCCGCTGGCCGAACAGCACGACCAGAAGTTCCTAGAAAGGGTGCTCGATGGACTCCGCGCCATCCGTTAACGCCACGTACCTGGACAGCGCCTCGCAGACCTTGGTGAAGGTCCTGGTCGCGGGGCCGTTCGGGGTGGGCAAGACCACGCTCATCGGTGCGCTGTCGGAGACCACCCCGCTGCACACCGAGGAGACGATGACGCAGGCCGGTGCGGCTGTGGACGACCTCGAGGGCGTGCGGGACAAGGACACCACCACGGTCGCCATCGACTTCGGCCGCCGTACGCTCCCGCACGACCTGGTGCTCTACCTCTTCGGCACCCCCGGGCAGCGGCGCTTCAAGCCGCTGTGGGAGGACATCTCCCGAGGCGCGCTCGGTGCGCTCGTGCTGGTCGACACCCGGCGCCTGGGCGACTCCTTCGAGGTCATCGACATGATCGAGGAAGCCGGTCTCCCGTACGCCATAGCCGTCAACACCTTCGACGACGCGCCCAACTACGAACCGCTCGTACTGCGCGACCACCTCGACCTGGCGCCCGACACCCCGTTGATCGCCTGCGACGCCCGGGACCCGCGTTCGGGCATCGACGCGTTGATCGCGCTCGTCTCCCATCTGCTCACCAACTCCGCCATGGACAGCGCCATATGAGCTACCACGCCCTGGAACCCGTACCGCTCTACGGGCCGGACTTCGCCGCCGACCCGCACGCCGTCTACGCCAAACTCCGCCAGGCGGGCCCGGTCGCGAAGGTGGAGATCGCGCCGGGCCTGCCGGCGTTCCTGGTGCTGAGCTACCAGGCGGCGCTGGACCTGCTGCGGGACACCGAGACCTGGTCGAAGAACCCGAGCGTCTGGCAGGAGACCGTCCCCAAGGACTCGCCGATCCTGCCGATGCTCCAGTACCGGCCCAACGTGCTGTTCAACGACGGCGCGGAGCACGCCAGGCTGCGCTCGGTCGTCACCGACAGCTTCTCGCTGATCGAGCCGCACGACCTGCGCCGGCGCACCATCGAGGCGTCCGACATGCTGCTGCGCGACTTCGCGGAGCGCGGCACGGTCGACCTGGTCACCGAGTACGCCCGGCCGCTGCCGCTGGTTCTCTTCAACGCGCTCTTCGGGATGCCCGACCACCACAGCCCGCGCCTGATAAGGACACTGGCCGGGATGATGGAGGCCGCCAGCCCCGAGGAGGCCATCGACGCGGGGACGGAGTTCGAGCAGTACGTGCTCGAACTGGTGACCCTCAAGAGCGAGAAGCGCGGGCCGGACCTGACGAGTTGGTTCATGGACCACCCCGCGGGGCTGAGCCTGGAGGAGGTCATACACCAGATCGTGCTCACCATGGCCGCGGGCCACGAGCCGACGACCAACCTCACCTCCAACGCGCTCTCGCGCATGCTCTCCAACCCGGACTACTACAGCACCCTGTCCGGCGGCGCGCTCACCCCGAGGGACGCCGTCAACGACGTGCTCCGCAACGAGCCGCCGATGGCGAACTACTCCGCGCACTACCCCCGCCACAACGTCCGCTTCCACGGCACCTGGATCCATGCCAACCAGCTCGTCCTGGTGTCGTACGCCGCCGCCAACACCGAGCCGCAGACCGGCGCCGGGCTGCCCGGCGCCGCCGCGCTCGGCGGGCCGCACGAGCCGGCCGGTATGCGCACCGGGGCGGCGCCGAGCGACGGCGGCTCCCATCTGGCGTGGTCGGCCGGTCCGCACGCCTGCCCGGTCAAACAACCCGCCCTGCTGATCGCCATCACCGCGATCGAACGGTTGGCGAATCAACTGTGTGACATCCAACTGACCGTCCCGCGTGCCGAGTTGGAATGGCGCGTAGGTCCGTTCCACCGTGCGCTCGCGCATCTTCCGGCGAGCTTCACACCACTCACACCCGACCAGGCAGGAGTCACTCCATGGACCAGCTCATCACGCACCCGGAGACACGCGACCAGCCCGGCCACGGCGGGACCGGCGTAGCCGGAGGCTCGACATCCGGTCCGGTGGCGATGGACCCGGCAGGGTCCGACGTCCTCGGCGAGGCCGCGCGGCTGCGAGAACAGGGCCCCGCGGTGCAGGTCGAACTCCCCGGCGGGATACCGGTCTGGTACATAACCCGGCACGAGCTGCTGAAGTCGCTGCTCACCGACGACCGCGTCTCCAAGGACCCCTCGCAGCACTGGCCCGCCTGGCGCGAGGGCCAGTACCACGACAGCTGGCTCGTCAACTGGGTCGGTGTGCAGAACATGTTCACCGCGTACGGGACCGACCACCGCAGGCTGCGCAAGCTGATATCCCCGGCGTTCACCGCACGCCGTACGGCCGCCATGCAGCCGCGGGTGGAGCGCATCACCCAGGAGCTGCTGGACGCGATAGACGAGCGGGCCGGCCGGGAGGACCCCGCCGGGGCGGTCGTCGACCTGCGGGCGATGTACGCCCACCCGCTGCCGATGGGCGTCATATGCGAGCTGTTCGGCATACCGATGGAGGACCGGCCGCGGTTCGCACAGCTCGTCGGGCGGATGATGAGCACCACCGTCACCCCCGAGGAAGCCGCCGAGATGCACCAGGAGGTCGCCGTCGTCTTCGGCGGCCTGGCCGAGCACAAGCGGCAGGAGCCGGGCGACGACCTGACGAGCCTGCTCGTCAGCGGCCGGGACGAGGAGGGTTCGCAGCTCACCGAGAGGGAGCTGATCGACACCCTGCTGCTGATCATCGCCGCGGGCCACGAGACCACGGTCAACCTCATCGGCAACGCGGTGCACAATCTTCTGCTCCACCCCGACCAGCTCGAACTGGTCCGCTCCGGCAAGCGCGGCTGGGACGACGTCATCGAGGAGACGCTGCGCTACGCGCCCAGCATCACCAACCTCCCGCTGCGGTTCGCGGTCGAGGACATAGAGGTTCCCGACGGTCCGACCATCGGCGCCGGCGAGGCGATACTGACGACGTACGGCGCCGCGGCCCACGACCCGGCCCAGCACGGTGAGCAGGCGGACCGCTTCGACATCACCCGCCCGACCCCCGAGCACCTGTCCTTCGGCTACGGCGTGCACCACTGCCTGGGTGCTCCGCTGGCGCGGATGGAGGCGCGGCTCGCTCTGCCCGCGCTCTTCGAGCGGTTCCCGGACATGGAGCTGGTGGTGCCGGAGGGCTCCGAGGACCTGGAGAAGGTGGAGTCCTTCATCGCCAACGGCGTGCGGGAGCTGACGGTACGGGTCAAGTAGGCCGCAGCAGCGGCCGTACACCGCGGCGCACCCGGCGCACGGCGCTCGACGGCGGAGCGAACGCGCGCCCCCACCGCGAACCCGACGGCCGGTTCGAACGGACAGCACGGACAGTCCGGGCACGGACGAAGCGACGGCCGCCTCTCGCAGGAGAGGCGGCCGTCGCTTTCTCGGTATTGGGCGGTCGTCCGACCGGCTGTGCCCGCTCAGGGCTCCGGGGAGAGCTCCGGCTCCGCCGCGGGCTTGTTCCGGCGGCTGCGCAGGACCTCGATCACGATCGGCATCACCGAGAGCAGCACGATGCCGATGAGGACCTTCTCGATGTGGTCGCGCACCAGGTCGAACTGGCCGAGCCAGGCTCCCAGCAGGGTGACGCCGGCGCCCCACAGTATGCCGCCGAGCACGTTGAAGAGGACGAAGGTGCGGTACGTCATCTGGCTCACGCCGGCGATGATCGGCGTGAAGGTGCGCACGATCGGCACGAAGCGGGCCAGCACGATCGACTTGGGGCCGTGCTTCTCGAAGAACTCGTGGGCCTTGGTGAGGTTCTCCTGCTTGAAGAAGCGGGAGTCCGGCCGTCGGAACAGCGGCGGCCCGACCTTGCGGCCGAACATGTAGCCGACCTGGTCGCCCGCGATGGCGAAGATGACGATCAACAGGCAGACCAGCCACAGCGGTTGGGTCAGGTACTGCCCGGTGGTGACCAGCAGGCCCGTAGTGAACAGCAGCGAGTCACCGGGCAGGAAGAAGCCGATCAACAGGCCCGATTCCGCGAACACGATCAGA
Source organism: Streptomyces sp. XM4193 (assembly GCF_023072595.1). Classification (GTDB taxonomy): domain Bacteria; phylum Actinomycetota; class Actinomycetes; order Streptomycetales; family Streptomycetaceae; genus Streptomyces. Next base: position 527,228 of record NZ_JALLGK010000001.1, on the reverse strand, counting down.
AGAATCCCGATCAGACCGAAGGTCTGGATCAGATATTCCGGATCGAGCCATTCGGGCCCGAGGGCTAGAGAGTTCACGCGTCAGATCCTCACGGGAAACCGCAGTGGAAGGGGGGTCCGCCGCAGTCCGGCGGCCCGAGCCCGCTCGGCGCGGCGACATCCGCCCGCGCGGGTACCCTCCCGATGGTACTGGCAGTGTCGGCCCGGCACCGTGCGCGCACAGGTTCCCCGGCCCTCCGCGGAGGTCCCGACGGACCGCCCGGCGCCGGCCGCGAGACGCCCCGCACCCGCCGTACGCCGCCCCTCCGCACGACTCGCGCACTGGGCGCACGCGGGGGCGCGCGCCGGGCGTCGTCACGGGCCCTCGCGCGGGAGCAGGCGGGCCCGGCGGGCGCGGGCGGCTCGGACGGGCCGCTTCGGCCCGTCCGGCACCGTCGCGCGCGTCACTCGCCGCGGTAGGCCGCCGCTGTGGCGCGGGCCTGGCGGTGCGCCTGCTCGGCGGACGCGCCGGAGGCACGGTGCGCCTCCTCCCAGGCGTCGGCCGCCGCGTCGATGAACGCCGCCTCGTCGGCGTCGGGCCGGTCGGCCTCCGCCCCGACGGCACCCGGTGCGGTGGACAGCTCCGTCGACAGCGCCCGCACCGAGGACTCCCAGCCGATGCCGGTGGCGCCGGGGCCGTAGGCGGCCCAGTGGTCGTTGTCGGGCACCTCGTGCACGAGGGTGAGGACGGTGGCGTCGCCCTCGGGGGTGAGCGTCACCCGCACCAGGCTGCTCTCACCTCCGTACTCCCAGGTGATCCGCAGGGAGTCGGGGCGCTCGCAGCTCTCGACGGTGCCGGTGGTGCCGCTGTCGGTGAGGGTGTAGCGGCCTCCGGGGGCAAGCTCCCCCTCCACCGGTTCGAACCAGCGGGCCAGCCGCTCGGGCGAGGTGATCGCCTCCCGGAGGTCGGCCGGGCGGGTGCGGAAGGTCTTCGAGAGCCGAACCGAGTGTCCGGCGCCGCTCGACGCCACCGTACGGATCACGGAGTTGATCTCTTCGGCAAGGGTCATCGCTGTGGTCTCCTGTGCTCGTCGCGGGGGTGACGTCCCGGCTCGATCTCGGCCTCCAGCGAGGAGAGCGCCGACTCCCACAGGCCGCGGAACCGGTCGAGCCACGCGTCGATCTCGCGCAGCCCGTCGGGGTTCACGGCGTACCACCGCCGAGCGCCCTCGGCCCGGCAGCGCACCAGCCCGGCGTCCCGCAGTACACGCAGATGGCGCGAGGTCGCGGGCTGGCTGATGCCGAACTCCTCCGCGACCGCGGCGGACAACTGCCCAGCCGTGCGCTCTCCTTCGGCGAGCAGCTCCAGAATCCGCCTGCGGGCCGGATCGGCGAGTATCTCCCAAGACATCACACACTCGTTATATAAGCATCAGGTTAAATGAGCAAAGTCGAGCCGTGGGACTCCCGGCACCGCGCAACCGCGGCCGGTCGCCGAAATCCCGCCGATCAGAGTCCGACCTTCCCCGTGGCCCAGTAGGGCTGGGTGTGGATGGTCCGCCGATCCAGGCCGGCCGATTCCCGCAGCACCGCGCGCTGTCGCTGCACCGATCCGCCGTGCCCGGCGAGGTAGACCGCGCTCGGCACCGACTCCCGCATCTCCGGCGCGCTCCGGACGAGCCACTTGTCGAGCGCCTCACCCGGCTCGGCGGTCTCCTCGACCACCACCGCGTCCGGCAGCAGGGCGCGCACATACGCGAGGTCCCTCGCCTCGACCTCGACGGCGACCCGCAGCGCACGGCCCTCGGCGCGCGCCCGGTCGGTGAGCCCGACCATCAGCCCGAGCGTGGTGGAGTCGCCCATGGCCAGCACCGAATCGGGCGAGGTCCAGCGGAAGTTGCGCGCGGAGGCCATGCCGCACAGGACCACCTCGCTGCCGACCTCCAGTCCCTCGACGAAAACCAGTCCGGGAGCACCGGCCGACGGATGGCGGTGGAAGAGGATCGTCGCGCGGCCGGCCTCGGCGTCGACCCGCTCCGGGGTGTAGTGCCGGAAGTCGTTGGCGCTGATGCGGAACGCGGTGACATCGCACGGCGCGAACGGCCGCGTTCTCAACTCCGGCCCCTCGAAGGTGAGTCGGAGCAGACCGGGCGAGGGGTGCTCCACGCCGGTCACCGTGGCGGAGAATCCGCGCCGCTCGCTCAGATTGGCGAAGAACCTGGGAACCCGTGCCACCCGACACTCCTTCGACCGACCGCGACCATCGACGGGAAGAACACCCGCCGAGAAAGTAAGGCAAACCTAACCTCTCGTTCGCCTCCGGGGAAGACCGGGCGCCCGAGGCCGTGCACAGCGAGGCGAGCCGGCGGCGGAGGGAGGCGCCGTACCGGCGGCGGGCGCGCGAGCCGGCGGCCGGCGCAGGGGGTTGCGGCGGGTGCGCGACGCGGGGCGGCGGCCGGGGGGCTCGCACCGGTGAGCGGGCGACGGCGGGGCCGTGCGCAGTGGAAGGCGGCCACAGCCGACCTCGTACGGGTCGTCCTCGACGCCTGCGCGCACCTCTCGTACCACGCCGACTGGTCAAGGCGTACGAGCGTGGCCTGCTGTACCCCTACAGCCGAGCGCCGAGCCTCCACTGCGCACGGACGCGGGCCCGATGCGACAACGTCGGCCCCCAGGACCGCGTGCGGTCCCGGAGGCCGACGTCATCCGCCAGGCCCGGTCTGTCCACGGCTCGGGCGTGAGCCCGGTGGGGGAGCCGTGGCCGGACCCGGCCAGCCTGATGAAAATCCGCGGGGAGGCGGGGCTGGGTCGGGCCGTGTGACGCAGGTTGCTCCACCCTCGAAGCGCCGCGACACGCTTTCGAAGGCGTTGCGTCACCTTGACCGGCGGGGGCACCCGGGGTGAAGACCCGGCCGTTGTCAGAATCTCGCCATGACTGGTATCTGACACTCCGACGGCACCTTGGGTGCGTCCCACCGGGCCCAACTGTGGCTCTGGGTGCATGTCCTGTGCATCCGCCACCTCCGCCCCACCCCGACCGACAGGGCGCGGACGCGGGCCGGGAGGGCACGGGCCCCGTCCGGGGCGGGGCGCCCCGCCACACTACGGGCAGCCGCAAGGGGCGCCGGCCCCCGCACGGCCGGCGGCGGACAGCCGGGGGCAGGGCAGGCGGCAGTTCACGAGAGCACGGGCGGCACAGGCGACACGGGAGCAGGGCAGCACGGGAACAGGGGCACGGCAGCGGGCGGGCCGCGCTAGAGCCAGCCGCGACGGGCGGCCTGCACCCCGAGCTGGAAACGCGTACGGGCGCCCAGCAGTTCCTGGAGCCGCCGCACCCGCCGGTGCACGGTGCGTTCGCTGATCTCCAGCTCCCTGGCGATCGCCTCGTCGGTCGATCCGGCGCTCAGCAGCGCCAGCAGCCGCTGGGTGGTGGGCGTCGGCTCGGTGCCGACCGTCCCTCCGCCGCGGCCGACCGAGGCGCTGATCGGCACCGCGAGGCGCCAGAACGCCTCGAAGAGGTCGATGAGCGCGTCCAGCAGCATCGAGGAGTGCACCAGGAGCGCCATGATGTCGCCGCTCTCCGGGCGCGGTACGGAGATCAGCGCCCGGTCGTCGTCGGCGATCGCCAGCTTCATCGGCACTCCGGGAAAGACTCGCGCCACCTCCCCCGCCTTCACCGCCACCTGGAGCGAGCGCAGCCCCACGTCGGTCTGGAGGAAGTCGGACTCGTAGACGACGTGGTAGCGGACCCCGCGCTGCATACAGGCCAACTGCCAGGGGTTGGGGCCTATTTCCTCGGGCGCCAGCACCGAGCCGCGGTCGAAGCCGCGAATCAGCCCGCGGGCCTGGTCCTGCATGTGGGCGAAGACCCGGACGACCTCGTCGACGTCCTCCAGCACCTCCGCGTAACGGGCGCCCGCACCGGTGTGCGCGCTGTAGAGCTGGGCGAGCAGATCGGCGCTCTCCCTGGCGCGCACCGCCTCCAACTCCCGTTGCGCCGCCCAGCTTTCGAGCGCGAGGCGGGGCGGCAGCGGTCGGGGTGCGCCGTGCTCGTCGAGCCGCACCAGTCCGAGCTCGGCCAACTCGGCCACGGCGTCCCGCCGTTGACCCGACGCGCCGGCCTCCCCGTGGGCGGAGGGGGCGTCCGCCGAGGGGGCGTCCGCCGGAGGGCCGTCCGCCGGAGGGACGCGGTCGGGGTGTGCTCGGTCGGGGGCGTGCAGCAGCTCCCGGTAGAGGTTCTCGGCGTACGGCGTCAGCCCGCGCACCACCGGTTCGGCCGGGGGCTCGGACGGGGGCGGCCGGTGGCCCGACCGCTCCTCGGGTGCGGACATGCGCGCTCTCCTCACCTCCCGCCGGACTCCGGCAGCGGACGCGCGCTGCCGGCTCCCGGGGTCGCGCCGCGGTCCCGGGGTGCGGAATTCCCGTGTTCCTATCACCAACGCGAGCCCGCCGCCATGACGCACACGGCACCCGCCCGAAGATCGCCAGGACCTGCACAGAGCGACCGTTTGAAGCCGTATCAACCAGCTCTGCCCGGCTCGGTGTTGTGCGAATCTGCCCACAAAGGGCAGCTTCTCCATCGGTAACGTCCTAGGCTGTGCACGCATTTGCCCACTCACCGACAACAACCGTCCACATCCAGTGACCATCCTGGCGAGTCCGGCGATGGAACACCCGCGAGGCACGAGGAATGACAGCGCACCACTGCGCCGCACCGCCTCCCGGCGCCGCCCGGTCGCGGCGCCCGGTCCGCCCGCCGCCGACGCACAGCGCGGCGTTCCCGCGACCAACCGCGCCGCCCGCGACCGCCCGCCCGTACGGCTCGTCGAACGGCCACCGCCTCGCGCCACCGCACCCCGCGCCCGTACTCGCACCCCCGCACCCCCGCACCCCGGAGAGACCCCAACGTGACCACGCAGCCCCACGCCCACGGCGCACCGCAGGCACCGCCGCCCGGCTGCCCCGCCCACGCCGGCGGGAACGCGGTGCCGCTCCTCGGCCCCCGCTTCCACACCGACCCCGGCGCGATGTACCGGGACATCCGGCGTGAACACGGGCCGGTGGTACCGGTGCTGCTGCCCGGCGAGGTGCCCGCCTGGCTGGTCATCGGCTACCGCGAGATGTACCAGGTCACCGGCGACCCCGCGCTCTTCCCGCGCGACCCCGGACTCTGGAACCAATGGCCGAACCTGCCCAAGGACTGGCCGCTGCTGCCGATGATCGGCAACCGCCAGCCGTCGATCTACTACACCGTCGGCGACGAGCACCAGCGCCATCTGGACATGGTGCAGGCGGCGATGGAGCGCATCAGCCTGCTGGAGGTCCGCAGGCACTCCGAGCAACTGGCGGACGGTCTGATCGACCGCTTCTGCTCCACCGGGCAGGCGGAGATCATCTCCGCCTTCGCCAAGCCCCTGCCGATCCTGGTCCTCGCCCGCGTCCTCGGCTTCCCCGACACCGACGGGCCCGCGCTGATCAAGGACATGGGTGCGCTCGCCGACGGCGGTGACGACGCGATCGTCGCCCACCAGCACTTCGGCGGTCTGATCAACAAACTCGTCGCGACCAAGCGGGACTTCCCCGGCGCCGACGTCGCCTCGTACATGATCGACCACCCCGCGCACTTCACCGACGAGGAGTACCGCCTCGATCTGATGGCGATCACCGCCGCGGGCTACCTCACGACCGCGGACTGGATCGGCAACTCCGTACGGCTGATGCTCACCGACGACCGTTTCGCCGCCTCCCTCACCGGCGGCCGGAACAGCGTGCACGAGGCGATGAACGAGGTGCTGTGGGAGGACACTCCCACCCAGATCCTCGCCGGCCGCTGGGCCGCCCGCGACGCCTGGCTCGCCGGACAGCACATCGGTGCCGGCGACATGCTGCTGCTCGGTCTCCAGGGCGCCAACTCCGACCCGGAGACGCAGGCGGTGACCGCCACCAGCCACGACGGGCTGCGCAGCGGCAACTTCGCCCATTTCGCGTTCAGCCACGGGGAGTTCCAGTGCCCGTTCCCCGCGCGGGAGATGGCCGAACTCATCGCCAGGACCGGCATCGAGGTGCTGCTCGACCGGCTTCCCGACATCGATCTGGCCGTCGCCCCGCAGACGCTGGCCAGACGACCGTCCCCGTTCCTGCGGGGTCTGAACACACTCCCCGTCCAGTTCTCGCCCACCCCAGCAGTCGGAGGCAGATGATGCGCAGCCAGCCCGTAGCCGAGACCCGTGAGGGCGCCTGCCCGGTGACCGGCGCGTCCCCCGCCCTGCCGGTGAACGACGGGTCCTCCGCCGGGCCGGTGGGCAGCGCGGGATGTCCACTGGCGATCGATCCGATGGTCGAACGGCTGCGCGAGGAGACCGCGTTGCTGCGCGAGGCGGGCCCGCTGGCCCGGATCGAGCTGCTCGGCGTCCCGGCCTGGACCATCACCGACCACGCCCAGGCCCGGCGGCTGCTCACCGACACCCGGCTGGTCAAGGACATCAACGAGTGGACGCTCTTCCGCGAGGGCGTGGTCGGCGACCAGTGGCCGCTGATCGGCATGGTCGACGTCGACCGCTCCATGTTCACCGTGGACGGCGCCGAGCACCGCAGGCTGCGCACCAAGACCGCGCAGGCGATCACGCCCCGCCGGCTGGAGCAGCTGCGCCCCGTCATCGAGGAGATCACCCACCGGCTGCTGGACGACGTCGCCGCACAGGGCGCGGACGGCGGCCCGGTCGACCTCAAGACACACTTCGCGCTGCCGCTGCCGATGTCGGTGGTCAGCCGTCTGATGGGCGTCGATCCGGCGCTGCACCCGCGCCTGCACGTGCTCTACAAGGCGTTCTTCTCCACCGTCACCCCGCAGGACGAACGGCTGGCGGTGATCGCGGAGTTGGACGAGATCTTCACCGGGATGGTGCGCGAGAAGACCGCGGAGCCCGCCGACGACCTCACCAGTGCGCTGATCCTCGCCGACGAGGGCGGTGAGCCGCTGACCGAGGAGGAGGTCGTCGGCAACCTCAAGGCGATGGTCGCGGCCGGGCACGAGACCACCATCTCGCTGATCCTGCACGCAGTACGGGCGCTCTCCGACCATCCGGAGCAGCGGGACGCCGTACTGGCCGGCCAGGTCTCCTGGGACACCGTCATCGAGGAGACGCTGCGCTGGCAGCCGCCCTCCACCCATCTGCTGATGCGCTTCGCCGTGGAGGACATCGAGGTCCCCGGCCGCGACGGCGAACCGGCCGGAACCATCGCCAGGGGCGAGGGCGTGGTGATGTCCTACAGCGCCGTGGGCCGCGACCGGAACCACTTCGGCGAGGACGCCGACTCCTTCAACGTCCGTCGCCCGACGCCGATCCGGCACATCTCCTTCGGCCACGGCCCCCACATCTGCCCGGGCGCCGCGCTCTCCCGGCTGGAGGCGGCGATCGCCCTTCCCGCCCTGTACGAGCGCTTCCCGGCGCTGCGGCTCGCGGTGCCGACGGAGGAGATCCGCAACATGCCGGTCCTCACCCAGAACGACCTGGCCGCCCTCCCCGTCCTGCTGCACGACTGACGCGCCCCGCCCGGGGAGTTCCCCGCACGCGCGCCCGGCAGGTTCCGCCGCACGCCCGCCCGGCAGGTTCCGCCGTACGCGCGCCCGCCGCACGCACGCCGGCGGCCCGCAGCGCGGCCCGGCGCACGGAGAAGCCCCCCGCACCCACCGTCAGGAGTGGGTGCGGGGGGCTTGCCCGCCGTGCGGCGAGGGGTTCCCCGCTGTGCGCCGGGGCGTCCCGCCGCGCGGCGGTGGTTCTCAACCCGCCTCGGTGACCGAGGAGTTGGCCGGAACGGTCAGCTTCTTGCCGTCCGAGAAGGTGACGGTCGACTCGGAGTCACCGTAGTTGTGCGCGGTGTACGTCTTGGAGCCGTCCTTGTTGAACGCCGCCGCCGTCGGGCTGTCCGCCGTGACGGAGGTGTCCGGGGCGCCGGTCGCCGCGAGGGTGTAGATCCAGTGGTACGTCTGGGCCCGCGACATGCCCTCCTCGGGCTCGTACGCTCCGCCGTCGGCGTCGTAGAGCTCCTTGGCCGCGGCCGGGTCGCCGAGCGCCTGGAAGCTCCAGAGGATGTCGCGCCACTCCTCGGCCGGGCCGCCGTTCTCGCGCTCCATCTCGGCGATGTTGCGCTTGATCGCGTCGGGGTTGGCGGCCAGGTGCAGCGAACCGCCGGTCACCGGGAGGACGTTGATGCCGTGGATCTCCTCCGGGTTGGCGGTCCACCAGGTGCTGTACGCGCCGCCGCTGCCCCAGACCATGCCGAGCGTCTCGTGCTCGTAGTTCTCCGGGAAGACCTCCTGGTCGCCGTCGAACCAGTACTGGCGGATCGACTCGGCCTCGGTGGTCAGCATGTACACGCCGAGGTCGCGCAGCTCGGTGTCGCCGGTGGCGGAACCGAAGAGGATCAGGCCCGCGCTCAGGTTGATCGACTCGGAGGAGGACTCCTGGTTGTTGCCCGCCGCGAAGCCCTGGTGGCCGGCGGCCCAGCTGTGGCCCGCGTACACGTCGAAGCCGCGCAGGAACGGGTACTTGGAGTCGTCGCGCTTGGGGCTGGCGGCGTCGCCGATCAGCTCCTTGACCATGCCGCCCCAGGCCGAGTCCTCGGCCCACGCGGAGTCGTACTGGGCGACGATGGCCGCGGCCATCACGTAGTACGAGTAGTGGAAGTGGTGGTCGTTCAGCTCGGCGTCACTGCCGTAGGAGGCGGGGTAGCCGGTGAGGGTCTTCCAGTCCGAGTCGTAGGAGAACTCGGAGGCGCCACCGGCGGTGAACCACTCCTCCAGCCGCTCCTTCATCGCGGCGAGCATCTTGTCGCGCGACTCGGTCTCGCCGGCCTGGTCGGCGATGCCGACCAACTGGCCCAGCTTTCCGAGGGCCTTGCCGGTCCAGTAGGTGTCCTCGGCGCCGTTGAAGGGGTCGTCGGAGTCGGCGACCTCCTTGATGTACTCGACGAGCTTGGCGTTGTCCACGCCGTCGCTCTTGGGCATCGTCGGCAGTACGCCGGTGACGTCCTGCGTGGTGCTGAAGGACCCGCCCTCGTGCACCTTCATCGTGCCGCGCGGGGAGACGTACTCGTAGTCGGTGAGCGCGTCGTCGGCGTGCATCCACTGGTGGCGGTAGAGCGCCTGGATGGTGCCGGTCTCCTCGCCCTCGCGGGCTTCGGTCTCCACCTTGTAGGTGGCCTTCATCTTGCCGCCGGGAGCGTCGTAGTCCCAGTCGACCTCGGAGCCGGTGACGAAGCTGAAGGCGTACTTGCGGAAGTCCGCCAGCGCGTCGGCGTTCGGGAGGAGGGCGACGGAGTAGTAGTCCTTGTCGCCCAGGTCGGCGCTGATGGTGCTGCCGGAGACGTTCCAGTTCGTGCCGCTCGGCGCGAAGAGGCCGTAGCTGTTGCCGCCGATGGTCACGCCGAGCACGTTGCCGTCCTCGGTGAACACCTCGGGGGTGGAGGCGGTCTCGATCTCCGCCGCCCCGCCCTCGGCCTGCGCGTACACGTACGGGCTGCCGTGGCCGATGGTGGCGCGGAAGGTGCGGCTGTCGTCGGCCCAGTACGGGGTGACGGTCCAGTCCGACCAGCCGTCCGCCTTGGTGTCGGGCGAGTTCAGGCCGGCGACTCCGAGAGTCAGGTCGGCCTTGTGCGCGTACTCGTACTGGCGGCCCTCGCCGACGATCGCGGCCTCGGTCGGGTGGCCGACCTCCAGACCGCCGGAGACCGCCTGGTAGGTGGCCGGGTGCGCGTACATCGGCTGCGAGTGCGGCACTTCGGGGTCGCGCTTGAACACCAGCGAGGACCACCAGTCGTTGGTGGGCACGGGCTGGTCGGCGACGCGCTCGGTGACCTGCGGCTTGAGCGGGTTGCCCGCGCTGTCCTCGGGTCCCTTGGTGCCCTCGGGGCGGGTGTCGGAGTAGCTGCCCTGGCCGACGGGTACTTCGGCGGCTGCGTTCGCCGAGCCCGGGAGGAGGCTGACGCCCGCGACGGCCGTCGCGGCGGCGGTCACCATCAGCGCGACGCGGCGCACGGGGCGGGCCCGTCGGGAGCTCTGGCGTGCCGGTCCGTCGCTGCTGGGCGTGCCGGGCGGTTGTGGTCTCACGTGTCGCACCTCATGGCTGTGGGGAGAGGAAACGTCCGTTGGACGGGGGGGTGGAGAGCTCGTGGGGTTCAGGAGGGGGATTTGAGAGCGCTCTCAAGCTCTCAACTTGGTCTGAACCTAGAAGCAGGCAAAATCAGTGTCAATACTTCGCGCAGGGCTCGCGAACTCCCACCGGCACCGGGTATATCCGCCCGGCCATTGCCGCCGAACCGCGCCGCGGGCAACCCGCACCACCGCGTACGCCCCTCGCCGACCGGCCCGAATACGCCGTCAACTGGCCGTGGGTGTACGGTAGTTGTAGCTTCGTACGATATTCCCGCCCACGAATGCACGTTCGCGCCCCGGCGCACGCTGTACTCAGCACGAGGGCAACGAAGCCCTCCGGGGCGGTCACGGGCGCCCCGCCGACAGCGAAGGGGCCCACCGGTCCAGTGAACATCGACCACGCTCACGACGCACCGCTGATCGTGATCTCCGCGCGTGTGTGCACCGGCGACGGACGCCGCCCGGTCCGCCGCGCCCCCGCCGCGGGCGTACGGCTCGGCCCCGCCGAACCCGCCCACGTCGGCCCGTCGGACACCGCCCGCCCGCACCGGGCGGGCCGCGTACGCGACGGTCTCGTACTCGGCGGTCTCGTACGCGCTGGCAGGAAGGCCGCCCACCGGTGGCACACCCGAACCGCACGGGAGGCGGAGCTGTGACCGAGGAGACGTCGCCGGCGAGCGGCGGCCGGACCTCGCGGGCGACGCTGCCCGCCCTGCTGCCCGTGGACTTCCGGGCGTTCCACCAGATGCAGCGACCCGCCTACGTGCGCTGGGCCGAGTACAAGCTGGGCAACCGGACCGACGCCGAGGAGGCCGTCGACCAGGCCTTCGTCGAACTCGCCGAGAACTGGCCCCTCGTGCTCCGCCACGAGAAGCCGGCCGCCTACGCCTGGACGGTCGTCAAGCACCGCACCATCGACGCCGGGCGCGCCGACCGACGCCGCCGGGAGCTCATCGACACGGCCGCCTTCGAGACCGTGGCGCTGCATCAGGCGATCGATCCGCTGGGGCAGTTGGAGGACAGCCTCGCCACCTACGCGGCCATCCGCTCGCTCCCCGAGCGGCAGCACGACGTCATCGTGCACCGCTACTGCCTGGGCCACTCCGTCTCCGAGACGGCCGACATCCTCGGCATCAGCGAGGCCGGGGTCCGCTCGACGGCCCGCTACGCCAAGAAGAACCTGGCACGCGCCCTGCAGCAGGAAGGTGTGACCGATGATCTCGCGGACTGACTGCGTGGAGCGCGCGCTCGCCGACGCCCGGCTGCGCCTCCAGCCGTACTCGCCGACGGAGACGGACACCGCGGAGCTGCGCGTGGCGGCCCGGGTGGCCGACCGGATCCTGAACGGCACGCTGGACTTCGAGGAGTTGATGGCCCACGACCGCGACCGGGACGGCACCCCGCACGCGCCGGACGAGCGCTCCGCCGACGCCCAACTCCGGGACATCTCGGCCGCGTTGGCCGGAGGCGGCGGGACCCAGGCCGCCGAGGGCCTGCGCACCCTGTGCCGGGTCGTGGTCGGACGGGACGGCGCACCGCACGAGTTGCAGTGTTTCCTCGCCCAGCGTCTCCTGGAACCGGACGGCGCCCGGGTGCTGGGCTGCGTACTGCACCTCGCGGGCCGCGACAGCGCGCAGTTCTGGTGGCAGTTCGCGGCCGGTGCGGGCGACTGGATCGCCACGTACTGCCTCCGCCTGCACCATCTGTCGATGGGCGAGACGGTCGAGGCGCGCTTCTGGGCCCGTCAGACCGCCTCGACCGATCTGCTCCGCGAAGCGGTCAACGACTGCGACGGCACGCTGCGAGTGCTCAGCGCCCTGTGCCGCGACCACCCCACCACCACCGCACTGGTCAAAGCCCTGCTCGACTACGTCCCGGACGCGGTCACCTTCGAGGAGGAGTTCGACCTCCCGCTGCCGCACGCCGACTTCGCGGCCCACATAGAGCAGTTGGAGGAGAACCTCCCCGCCCGCGTCGCATAGCCCGCCCACGACGGGGTTGCCGCGACCGCGGCGCCCGGCCGGTCCCGCACCGAGGAACCACCGGCCGGCGGACAACTCCCTGCGTGGCAAGTCCAGTCGGCAGCGAGTGGCGGACCGCTCCCGGTCCCCGAACCGACGGAAGAGAAGCCGCATGACGCCCGAAGACGCGAGGACGACGACCGGACCGGTGGAACCGGGTCCGGACTGGGGGCCGTTGGTGGATCCGCTGCCGGACGAGAGGCTTCGGGTCGCGCTCTTCGCGAACCCCGAGTCCTCGATCCGGATGCCGGCACGCCGCCACCGTCCCCGCCCGTTCGGCGACGCACCGGCGCAGGACGCGACTGCCGAGGGCAAGCCGTGGATCGGGCGGAAGACGCCCCGCGATCCACTGCGCCGCTTCCTGGGCTTCCTGTGGGACCCGTTCATCTTCTTCCTGGGCCGCCCCGCCGCGGCGCTGCTGGACCGGACGGTGGTGCGCGGCGTCCTGAATCCGCTGCGGCGGCTGACCCACCGGCTGCGCGACGGCTCCCCGCTCGCCTCCGGCGGGTCCGCGAGCGCCGCCCACGGACTGCTGTGCGCCCTGAACCCCCGGCCCGACGGCCGCCGGCTCCACCGCAGACTGGAGCTGACCGACCAACGGCTGCGGGTCAGCTACCGGACCCATGTGCACGCCGAGAACGAGTCGACCCCGTACACCGAGCTCGGCTGGTCGATGCCGCTCGCCGACCTCGGACGGGTGCGCCGCCGCAAGTCCCCGGCGGGCGATCCCCGTACCGCCTCCCACTTCGAGTTCGGTTTCACCGACGGGTCCTGGGCCACCCTCACCGTGCGCCGCGAGGCCGACAACCCGCAACTGGCGGAGTTTCTGCGCCTCTTGGAGCATCTGCGCGTTCCCACCGACGATCGCCCCACCCGCACCTGAGCCAACGCCGCCGCCTCGGAGGCGAGTTGACGAGGCGGGCGCGGCGGCAGCGCGGCCGACCGGCGGGGAGAGCTCCCGCACCAAGCCGGGTGGAAGAACCGCCGGCCGCACCAACTCGCCTCCTGTTGCCGTGAGTTGGCCGAACGGCCGACGGGTCCGCCGTTCTGCTTCGGACGGGTGTACCGGCGGGAACGAGCCCTAGAATGACGCCGGTTGACATGAGCTGTGGCGCGGGGGCGCCGCAGCCGGAATACGGGGGCGACCGGGTGCAGTCGGAATGGACAGGCACGGGGGCGGTACGGCCGGGCGATCGGATCGGACCGTACGTCGTGCTGGCGGAGTTGGCGAGCGGCGGCATGGGCCGGGTGTACCTGGCCCGCTCCCCCGGCGGACGCACCGTCGCGGTGAAGACCCTCCTCGCGATCGCCGACGACGCGACGGTGGCGGCCGACGACCGGCGGCGGTTCGCCCGCGAGGTGGCGCTCGCCCAGCGCGTGCGCGGCGTGTACACCGCCGGGGTGGTGGACGCGGACCCCGAGGCACGGGTGCCCTGGATGGCGAACCGAGTACGTACCGGCCCCCTCCCTGCGCGAACTGGTCGCGGCGCAGGGGCCGTTGCCCCCTGCGGGGCTGATGTGGACGGCCGCGGGGATGGTGGAGGCGCTGGTGAGCATCCACGCCGCGGGCCTGGTCCACCGGGACGTCAAACCGTCGAACGTACTGCTGCCCGACGACGGCCCGAGGCTGATCGACTTCGGCATCTCGCAGGCCGCGGACGTCACCCGAACCGGTGCGGCGCTCGGCACGATCGCCTTCGCCGCGCCCGAGCAGGCCCGCGGTGAGCCCACCACCACCGCCTCGGACATCTTCTCCCTCGGCGCCACCCTCTTCCACCTCGCCACCGGGCGCAGCCCGTACCGAGACATGGGCAGCGGCACCGCGATGGAGCAACTGGTGCGCGCGGCCGAGGGCGATCTCGAACTCTCCGCCCTGCCCGGAGAGTTGGACGAGTTGATCCGCCCCGCCCTGTCGCTGGACCCTGCCGCACGACCCACGACGCAGGAGCTGCTGTCCCTGATCGCGCCCGCGCTCGCCGAACGCCCCCGGGCCAGCGGCGCCTCCGACTGGCTGCCGGCCGGCTGGTCCGAAGCGATCGAGTCGCACCGCCGACGCCGGATCGAGGAGGCCGACGCGGCCCGGCGCCGCATCGACCCGGAAGCCGCCACCGAGCGGACTCCGCCGCACTCCGCGACCCGGAACCTGCCGCCCTTCCCACCCGCTCCGCCGCACAGTTTCACCAGCGGCGGACGGCGGCGCCGGGGCCCGGTCGGGCTCTGGATCGCCGCTGCGGCCGTGGCGGTGTCGCTGATCGGCGGCGGTTTGGCCGTCCGCCTGCTCACCGGGGACGACGGGGGCGGGGGCGACAAGTCGCCGGAGCCGGTGCGCCAGGACCTTCGGTTCACTCTGGTGGAACAGAGCAACGAGGGCGAGTGCGCGGACGAACTCCCGCCGCCCACCTTCCAGTTGGCGGACCCGAGGACCTGCTACCAGGTCTCCACCCGCACCGCGGACCGGATGAGCGTGACGCAACTCGAAGAGGTCGAGGCGGCGTTGGACTCGAACGTGGGCGGCTGGGTGATCCGGATGACCTTCCGGGACGAGGACGCCCAGCGGTTCGCCGAGTTGAGCGGACGCGCGGCCGAACGTTCCGCCCCGCAGAACCAGCTCGCCGTCGTCCTTGGCGACCGGCTCGTCAGCGCACCCTCCATCGCCCAGCGCATCGACGGCGGCGCGGTGGAGATCTCCGGCAACTTCACCTCCGAGGAGGCCAAGTCCCTCGCCCGCGAGCTCGGCGCCCGGGACTGACCGCGGCCAACTGCCCGGCGAGGCGCTGCACGACCTCAACCTGGCCGCGTACTACTGCGACCGGCTGTACGTGCTGCACGAGGGCCGGATCGCTGCACAGGGCACCCCCGCGGAGGTGCTGACCGCGGAACTGCTGGCGGAGGTGTACGAGGTGGAGAGCGAGATCGGCACCCACCCGCGGACCGGCGCACCACAGGTGACCTTCCTGCCGCCGACACGATGAACTCCGCCGCCCGCGCAGCCGGCCGGGACCGGGCACGCGGATGACGCGGGCGCGCGGGTGGCCGGGTGGCCGGGTGGCGGGTGGCGGGCAGGCCGAACTCGGGGCGCGCGTCGGCCGGTTCGCCGTCCACAGGCAGTGGACATCTTTCAGCGCTTGCGCAAGCCGCCCCTGTGGACACAACTCTGTGGAACACGGCTCGGACCGGTCGACACGCACAGGGTTCGACACGTACGGGGTCGGCGCGTACGGGGCCGACGCGTACGGGGTCGGCGCGTACGGGGCCGACGCGTACGGGGTCGGCGCGTACGCGGTGGAGGCCGAGCCGGTGGGAGCGTACGAGGCCGAGGGACGCCGTGCCCGTTCAGCGCGCGGCGGCGTCCGCGCGGTCCAGCAGCTTCCGGCCCTGACGCTCGGGGAACGGCCGGGCCAGCACCTCGCCGTCGCCGCTGCCGACGGACATCACCCCGACCAGCCGCCCCGTTCCCCGTTCGGAGTCCAGATCGCGCAGCCAGGGACCGCCGCTCGCGCCCTGGGTCAGCTCGTCGCAACCGGTGAGCAGCAGGCCGCCGACGTTGGCGGTGTGCGCGGTCGCCTCGGTCAACACCTCCACCTCGCCGGCACAACTGGCAAGCGGAGCACGGCCGTTGGTCGGGTTGACCGGGTAGCCCAGCGGCACCACCTCGCCCTCCCGGCCGATCGGCTCGAAGTCCAGTGTGTTCGCGCCGTAGGTGTCCTTGATGCTGCGGCCGTCGCGCTTCTCGACCGTCACGAACGCGTAGTCGTGCGGGAGTATCTCGGCGAGCGTCCGTTCGGCGTCCCAGCCCGACGGGGTGTGGAACGCCAGCACCCGCCAGCCCTCGTCGAGCGCCTGCTGCGGTCCGACCCGGTCGTACTCGGGCGCGAACCACGCCCGCACCGGTTCCCGCGGACTGTCCGGTGCGGTGACGCAGTGGGCCGCGGTCGCCACCACGCTGCCGCTGGGCGAGTCCACTATCGCGCCGGAGCAGGCGCCGTACTGCCCGTCCCCCAGCTCGGTGACCAGTTTGCCGACCGTCGCCACCGTGCCGCCGCCGTGGGCGGTGCGTCCCCGCGCCGCGGTCGCCTCCGCGGTCTCCACCAGCGCGGCGCGCGGTCCGGACGCCACCAGCAGTCCCATGGCGGTGACGCTCGCGAGAACCGCCACCACCGCCCGCCCCCGCCAACCGGCACCCTGTGGGCCGCGCAACCCCCGCGACCGCCGCACCCCCCGCTCCCCGTCCGTCCCGTTCCCGCCCCGCTCCCCGCCCGTCCCCCGCCGCTCCGGCGCCCCGCCCGTCTCCCACAGCTCCGGCACCCCGCTCGTCTCCCACGACTCCGGCGCCCCGCCCGTCTCCCCCGACCGGCCTGCGCAGATCCCGTGCGCCCCGCGTATCTCCTGCGTCCCTCCCGCCCTCTGCGGCCCCCGCAGCTGGTCCGTCTCCCGGGCGGCGGATGCGTCCCCCGTTCCCGGTATCCGCACCGGCCCAGTGACCATGCCGCGGGCCGACGTCCTCGCCGACCGTGCCCCGATGCCCAGTCGCGCGCGTATGCCCCGGAGGATGCCGGGGCGGACGCGCGGAGGTATCCCGGATGCTCCCTGCGAGCGCGTGTCTGGCTGCATTGCTCCACGCTCGGCTCCCGCGCCGCCGCCGGCCACCGGCGGCCGACCGACCGGGTGTACGCCACGCTGCGTGCCCGCCCGCCACTCCCGGCGACCGGGCGCATACACCGGACGACGAACCGGGACGACGAACCCGGACGACGAACGCGGACGACGAACGCGGACGACAGGCGCCCCGCCGCGGGCCGCCCCCGCCGCGGACCCGAGGGCGCGCGGGACGTCCCAGCGCGCGCCGCAGCCCCGCTCCCGCCCGGCTGTGTCGTCCCTCACGACGGCGCCCCGGCCGGGTACGGCTGCGCCTACCATCCGGAGGGACGGGCGACAGCCGCCGAGGCACCGCGCACCGCAACCCGACCCACGACCCGCCACATCCGCGCCGGCACCCGCACCGCCCGGCACCCGTACCGCCCGCCGCCCGCCGCCCGCCGTCGGAGCCGCCGCCGCGACAGGCGCCCGAACCGCAACTCGACGAGGAGAGTGCCCCGTTGACCCCCACCACCGCACCCGGCAGCTACTACGAGCGCGTCGGTGAGCTGCGGTTCAAACCGACCGCGCACGCGGGCGGTGCCTGGGCCGACGACGAACAGCACTTCAGCCCGGTGGGCGGTCTGATCGCCCACGCGATCGAGCAGCACCTCGCCGCCTCCCGCCCGGACAGCGGCCTCGCGGTGGCGCGCATCAGCTACGACATCCTCGGCCGCATCGCGCTCGACGAGTGCGAGATCACCGTGGAAACCGTCCGCCCCGGCCGCACCATCGAGCTGCTCGAAGCCGTGCTCAGCATCGGGGGCCGGGCCGTGACCAGGGCCCGCGCCTGGCTGCTGACCTCGCTCGACACCTCCGCGGTCGCCGACACCTCCGTGGAACGCCTCGGCGCGCCCGAGGAGTTCGAGTCCTGGCCGATGGACGAGCTGTGGCCGGGCGGATACATCGGCTCGGTCGAGGTCCGCCGTCGCGCGGGCGCCGTGCCGGGCCGGTCGGCCGCCTGGATCCGCACCCCGCTCGACCTGGTGGCGGGCGAACCGAGCGGCGCACTGGCGTCGTACCTCGCGCTGGTGGACACCGCGAACGGCATCGCGGTGCGCCAGTCGCCCCGAGAGTGGATGTTCCCGAACACCGATCTGACCGTCCACCTGCACCGGCAGCCGAGCGGGGGCTGGACCGGACTGGACACCTCGGTCAGCTTCGGGCCCGGCGGCCACGGCGTCACCAGCACCGTGCTGCACGATGTGCACGGCCCGGTCGGCACAGCGGCGCAGATCCTCACCGTCCGCCCGCTGCCCGGCAGTTGAGCCCCGGCCGCTCGTCGGGCCACTCGTCCGACAGTCCGTCGGGCGGCTCGTCGGGCGTGAACGGCGCGGATGCGGGCAACCGAACCGTACGCGTCGGCCGCGCGGAGCGGCGCAGTCGTCCCGTCGCCCGGCCGGTCCGGGTGACCGGAGCCGCGTCCGCCCGTACGGAGCCGGGCGCGGACGTACGCTGACGGCGGATGCCGGGGCCCTCGCGGACCGGCGAGTACCGTACGTCCGGGCCCGGGCGAGGCCGTGGTTCCGACCGGGGAGGAGAGAGCATGAGCGGCGAGATGTGGACGTTCGTCGGTGTCGCCGGCGTGGCCGTGGTGGTCACCGTCGTCGCCGTGATCGTGCTCTTCGCACGGCTTCTGCGCGCGCGCAGGATGCTCAGCGACGCCGGCATCCCGCTGAGCAACAAGCTCACCTTCTGGGGCGCGATCGCCTATGTGATCTCCCCGGTCGACCTGCTCCCCGACCCGATTCTGCTGGACGACATCGGGGTGCTGCTGCTCGCGCTGCGAAGTCTGCACGGCGCCGCGGAGGCGGCGGGCCTCACCGGCGGCCGGGAGCCGGGCGACGGCAAGCGTTCCGGCGAGGGCAAGCGCTCGGGCGGCGGGACGTCCTCCGGCGGCACCGGGGCCTCCGGATCCGCCAAGTCGCTGCGTTCCGGGCGCCGTTCCTGACTCTTCGGGCGCCCCGGACGGCTGCGGTTTCCGCCCGCCCGCCGCGTTACCGACTTCCCGCAGGACTGCGGCGTCGGCCGCCCCCACTCCCTCCCGATAGCATGCTCACGCCAATCCGAGCACGCGCATCGAGGCGCGAGAACGTCGTTTCCGGGGGACGCCGATGAGCAACGCGTACGGACCACCACCCGGCCACTTCGGCCCTCCCGGCGGTCCTCCGGGCCCACCACCGGGACCGCCGCCCGGACCTCCCGGACCTCCCGGACCTCCCGGCGTCGGCCACTTCGGCCCGCCCGGCCCACCCGGGCCTCCCGGACCGCCGATGCCGCCCGGGGGTCCGTACCGTCCGCCCGGCAACAGCAGCAGCACCGTGGCCGCAATGGTCTGCGGCGGTCTGGTGCTCGCCCTGCTCGCGGTCTTGGGAATCGGCTTCGTCGCGGGCTGGTTCGACGACGACAAGGACAAGAACGACGACCGCGCCTCCTCCGAAGCCGCCGCGGACGGCGAATCCGAACGGCGCGGACGCGACCCCGGCTCCGGCGGCTCCGGCGACAGCCCCGGCGCGGACGCGGACGACAGTACGGGCTCCGGCGGCTCGGCCGGCAGCGGCGCGGACCGTCCCGCGCCCGACCCGTCCGCCTCGGCCTTCCAGCGGGTCAAGGCGGGCAGCTGCCTCACGGTGTACGACACCGGCCGCGGCGGCAGCGGCTCCGTTGTCTGGAGCAGTGACACACCGCCCGCCGCGGTCGACTGCTCCAGCACCGACGCGCTGATGCACGTCTCGCGCGTCACCAGCAGCGCGAGCAGCTGTGCGACCGGCACCGACAAGGCGTGGTGGTCCTACAACGGCACCGACGGCTCCAGCACGGTCCTCTGCCTGACCCGGCAGTACCACAAGAACTACTGCCTGCTCGGCACCCAAAACGGTTCCGGGCGCTCCGCCACCGTCCGGCTCGGCCAGCTGACCGCCGTCGACTGCAAGGCGAAGACGGTGCCGAAGCCGTACAACCAGGTCATGCACATCACCGGCGTCTACCGCGCCGACGCGGGCACCAACGCCAACAACTGCGTACGTGCGCAGGGCGACCAGACCCTCTACTACGCGTGGAAGGTCAACGAGGGCAAGACGCTTCTCTGCACGATGATCTACCGAGGCAGCTGACCCCGCCCGGGCCCGGCGCCCTGACCAGGAACAGGGCGCCGACGCGGGGTGAAGTCCCGCCCGTGGGACGGGACTTCACCCCCGGGCTCGACCGCGTCGACGGGCGCACCGTGCGGATTCCCGCCCGGTGCGCCCGCACTGCTAGCGGCGCGGTTCGCCCTGCGGCCAACCTCCGTAGGGGACCGTGATCAGCTCCATGTAGTGACCGGACGGATCGGCGAAGTACACACCGCGCCCGCCGTCGTTGTGGTTGATCTCGCCCGGGTGCTGCTTGCGCGGATCGGCCCAGTGCTCGATCCCGCGCTCCCCGATCAGCGCGTACGCCGCCTCGAACTCCGCGTCCGAGACGAGGAAGGCGTAGTGCTGCGGCGTGATGTCCGCCTCGGGGACGGTGGCGAAGTCCAGCGTGACGTGATTGCTCAACTGCACCGCGAGGAACGGGCCGAACTCGACCGGGGCGGTGAGCCCCAGCAACTCCACGAAGAACTCGGCGGACTCCCGGCGGTCCCGGGAATGAACGATCGTGTGGTTCAACTCAACTGGCAAGGGATGCCTCCAACGGGCAACTCCCGACACCTCCATGCCTCGCCCGGTCGGCGACCGACACGCGATGTCCCCACCATGCTAGACCGCCGTCGGCGCACGACGCCGGTGAGTTTCGGCCCCGCCCCGGCCCGGGCGCTCCGTACGCGCGGCCCGGCGCTCCGTTCGTGCGGCCCGGCGCTCCGTACGCGCGGCCCGTACGCGGCGTGGGGCCGGCGAGCGTGTGTCGCTCGCCGGCCCCACGGCCTCATTGCGATGGTTCAGCACCTCAGCGCTTCAACGCTTCAGCGCTCCCGTGCTTCTGCGCTCCGCGCCGGCGGAGCAGTGCGCACGCCAGGCGTGCACGGTACGCGCGGTCTCCCGCGGTGGTGCTGCCGGTGATCAGCCCAGGGCGGCGCGGACCGCCGGGAGGTAGCCCTCACGGTGACCGGCCGGGTTGGGGTGGTAGGACTCGTTCAGCTTGTCCCACTCCAGGCTGGTGACCCACTCGGTGCCGCCCGAGCACAGGGTGTGCGGGTCGAACGCCGCGCGGGGGTCGATGTAGCTGAAACCCGCGGCCTCGGCACGACCGGAGATCACCGTCGCCAGGGTGTCGGCGGCGCTGTTGAGCGCGGCGCGCTCGGTGTCGCTCAGGCCGAGGATGCCGCAGTCGCCACCGATGGTGTAGAGCCGCGGGTAACCGACCACGACCACCTTGGCGTTGGGCGCGGCGCTCTTGATGCCGGCGTACGTCTGGTCCAGCGCGGCCGGAAGGGCGTTGGTGGCTGCGGCCTTGGCCGCCTCGACGCCCGCCAGGCAGTCCGCGTCGTCGAGCGTGAGGATGCAGTTCTTGAGCACCTCGACGAAGCCGACGTCGTTGCCACCGGCCTGGACGGAGACCTTGGTGGTGTCGGCGGTCAGCTGCGGCACCTGCGTCGCGAGCAGCTCCGTGGCGGTGGCGCCGGAGCAGGAGGCCTCGACGAAGTTCATCGAGGGGTTCTCGGCCGCGTACAGCCGGGAGTAGGTCAGCGGACCGCGTCGGCACTCGTCGTCCGGGTTGTCGTACTCACGGGTGCC
This sequence comes from Streptomyces sp. XM4193, assembly GCF_023072595.1. Classification (GTDB taxonomy): domain Bacteria; phylum Actinomycetota; class Actinomycetes; order Streptomycetales; family Streptomycetaceae; genus Streptomyces. The sequence goes on along the minus strand of NZ_JALLGK010000001.1, from coordinate 505,729 downwards.
GGGGGCGGTCGCGTAGGAGTCGCCGAGCGCCACGTACTTCTCCGCGACTGCGGGGGCGGGCTCGCCGGCGACCGCTGCGGGAGCCGTCAGAAGCCCCGCGGCGACGGCTGTCAGGGCCGCGGCGGCGACGAGCATCTTTCTTGGAGAACGCATCGAGTTCCCGTTCATTGAGGGGGGTTGGGAAGAAGAGCATCCAAGAGATAGCAGGCGTACGGGAGTTGCACAGGGGAAGCGGTGAAAAATACGTACTCCCGTTCGCGTTTCGTCGTCGGAATGCCGCGCTCCGGTGTCCCGCACGCACAGTTCTCCGCCGTACACCCCTTTTGTGTTGGCGTCACCACCGACCGGGAGGACGCCGTCGCGCACCGCGGACCGGCGGAGAATCCGCCCGCACCGGCGCCGCACCCGTTCCGACTGCGACCGCTCGCCGGACGGGCATCGGACGGGCATCGGACGGGCATCGGCCGGACGCCGGACGGGCATCGGGCGGGCGGTGCCGGTCTACGAGTTCGGGTGGGTGCCCTGCAGCACCTTCACCCAGCGCCCGTTCAGGAGAGAAGGAACGCTGAGGACCAGCGCCACTGCGGGAACCGCGGCATAGAAGAGGAACCCGGTGTCGGGCCCGAGCGCCTCGATCAGCCGGCCGAGGAGGAAGTAGCCGCAGGCGATCAGCAACGATTCGACGAAGGTGATGATGGAGAGCAGGCTGGACCGGAAGCGTGAGGGAACGCTGCGGTTGAACATGTCGTCGACGACGACGGCCGTCAGGTCCGGCGCGCCCACCGCGACGAGGAAGACGACCACGGTCAGCCACGCCACCCCGGCCCCGCTCAACGCCAGCGACAGCATGAGCACGACCAGCGTGGCGGGCACCAACACCCTCATCCCCAGGCGTTGTTCGGCGCGGTCGGCCAGCAGCGGCGCGAACCCGCCGATCAGGAAGGCGACGGACACGACCACACTGATCAGGAACGTGGGGAGGCCCTGGCTGTCGAGCCCCTCCTGGACGAAGATGAAGTACGGCGTCATGGTGGCGTGCATCAGCCCGGAGACCAGCACCAACGACGCCAGTCGGGGAGTGAGGCTGCGCAGCACCTCCCGCTTTCCCGACTGCGGACCGTCCGAGGGCTTGTTCTCATCGTCCTCCGCCGCCGCGTCGAGGTCGGCGACGTCCTTGCCGCGGATCTCCTCCACCCCGGCGGTCAGGAAGACGAGGGACACCAGCAGGCACCCGGCGGCGGGCAGATAGACCAGCTGCCACGACACCTCCTGCAACGAGCCGCCCAGCGCGATGGCAAGCGCCATGGCCACCGAACCGGCCGTCACGTACCGGGCCTTGATCCTGACGTAGTGGTCCTCCAGTCCTCGGCGGCGCAGAGTGTCGTACAGCAGGGCCGTATCGGTGCCGGAGACGAAGGCCATGCCGACGCCGTAGAGGAAGAAGATCCCGACGAAGGTCGGGTAGCCCGAGAACGTCACTTCCGCGATCAGGCACAGCGAGGTCATCAGCTGACCGGTCACGATGCTGGCACGGCGGCCCATCCTGTCGGCGAGGAACCCTGTCGGCACCTCCGCCACCGCGCTCACGAGGTACAACAGGGCCTGCAGCAGCGCCACTTGACCGGCCGAGAAGCCCAGGTGGAACAGGTAGAGGACGAAGACACCCCGCTGGAACAGGGAGTTGGAGAAGACCGCGTAGCAGTAGAACGGAAGGGTCAGGCCCCGTGGGGGTCTCTGACGCTCCGGCTCCACCTGCCGGCCCGGGCTCACGGGGCTCGATGCAGTGGTCACGCTGAGACAAACCCTCTTCTGTCAGACCGACGCGAGGCTCACGCAGGTCAGGAGTACCGTGGGCCCGCCGTCGCCGGCCGGCACCGTACGCACGGGGCTCGGGCCAACTCCCCGAGTCAGGCGCGGCGTTCCGGCCCCGCCGAGGCCGCTGACCAGCGTGCTGTCGTGCGGGGAGACGGCCGAGAGCGCGACACCACCGCCTCGCGGTTGGGCTCCGCCCAGAAGTCTGTCACCGGTTTCCACCTCGGTGAGACGTCTGCCATGGGCCATCTGGAGATCGGACGTCGGACGCAGCGGGTCTCAGGGCCGTTCCGGTACCTGCGGGCGGGGAAGGCACGCCGCCCGCGGATGAGGGGCAAAAAGGAAACCCGCCTCGGTTTCACCGGCCCGACAACTCGGTTTCATGGGCCCGATAAAAGGCTTCACATCGGCGCCCTTCCGGCCGGCCCGGAAACCTGCTGTAGTAGTGCCGCTTCGGCGGGAGTTCCGTCTCGCGCGAATCGGCGCAACAAGGACTGATCCGACCGGGCGAAGCAACCGGAAACCGTCAGCTTCCCCCGGCGGACAAGAACTTTCGACGCCTCCCGGAAACGCGATGAATCCGTTGCACCATTCACCGACATTCACCAGCATCACCTGTTCCTGGAGGTCGTATTCGTGAAGAGGGCGATCGTCACCACCTGTGCGCTGGCCCTGGGGGCGGTGGCACTCAGCGCGCCCACCGCACAGGCCGACCCCACGGTCCCGGACCACGCGGTCATCACCTGCGAAAGCGCCAGCATGTACACCAACTACGACAGTGCGAACGGGCCGGTCGGCCTCAAGCGCACTCTCGGCAAGGGAAACAAGGTGGGCCACACACGGGGCGCACACCCGGTGTACAACGGCTGGGCGGCGATATTCGACTTCGGCCCCAATGACTGGGGATTTGTCCGTGTCGAATGCCTCGGCGGTTTCGGTTCCTGGTGACCCCGGAAGAATCTCCGAAACGGAAGGATGACCGATGAAGCGAAATGCGTTGCTCGCCACCGGTGCGCTTGCGTCCTCGCTGGTAATGGGAGTCACCCTCCTGACCACTCCGGCGACGGCGGCCACTGCACCCGAAGGACTTTCGGTGGGTGCGACCGCCGAACGCAAGACGGTCTGCGCCGAGGACCTGGCGGTCCGGGCCACCGCACCCCACGGCGCCTGGATCGGAACGCTCAGGAAGGGCCAGACCTTCCGCGTCGAGGAGCCCGGCGGCAACTGGGTCTACGGCTTCGCCTACGGCGACATCAACCGCCGCGGCTGGGTCCAGAACGGCTGGTTCTGCTGAACCCCCGGCCCTGACACCGCTGTTGCATGCCGCCCGGCAGGGCACGATCGCGGCGTGCTCGGGATCGGCGCGCGCCCGGTCCTCGGCCCCGGTGTCACGCATCCGGTGGGCCGCGAACAACTCCGCTGTTCGCGGCCCACCGGTCGTACGCGGGCGGGGCGCGTCCGGTCAGACGGTCGCCGCCCTCGACTCCCAGAGACAGCGCGCGGCCTGCAAGCGGTTGCGCACGCCCATCTTGCGGTAGACGGCGCGCAGATGGTCCTTCACGGTGTCGTCGCAGATGTGGAGCCGACGGGCGACATCCCGGTTGGGCATGCCGTCCGCCGCGAGCTCCAGCACCTCGCGTTCGCGACACGTCAACGCCTGTAACCGGAGCGTCCGTTGACGTGCCTGCTCACCCCGCACCGGTCGCAGCCATCTGTCCGCCACGCTCGCCGCGTAGTACGGCGAGAGCGCGGTCTCGCCCGCAGCCGCGAAGCCGACCGCCCAGCGCAGATGAGCCGCGGCCTCCCCCGCCCGGACCGCGCCGGCGGCGCCACCGGTGAGGAGCGAGAGCGGGCATTCCTGCTCGCTCACCACCAACACCGGTGCGGTGCCCCGCAGTTCACTCACGAGCGCAAGCGTCGCGTCCCGGTCGCCGCCGTGCGGCTCGTACGCGACGACGACGTCGCCGCCGTCTCCGTCGCGTACGCCCGGCACTCGGACGACCGCCTCCCCCAACTGCGGCGCGGGCTCCGCCCCGACGCCCGCGCGGGTCAGCGCCGTGTGCAACTCGTCGGCGGAGGACGGGTGTTCACTCTCACAGCTCACGTTGATTCCCCCCTGGCGCCGACACTGCTCACCGCAGGGGCCGGCACCCGATCACGATTGCCTGTACGCCCCACACAGACTCCGGCGACCGCGCCGACAGTTCCGGGGCGCGGTCAACAGCTCTGTTACACGGGCCGGTTCGCCCGGTATCCGGTCAATGGCCCGGCTCGGGCCCCCCGGTTCGGGGATGGTGACGTCCGCCCGCCCCGGACCAGACTTCGAAGGTGCCCCCTCCGTGCTGAACGCCGGGAGGGGCACAGGTCAAGTCAGACCGAGCCGTCCCGGGCCACGGGGCGGTGGGGTGCGGTCGCCTCGGGGGAGGCGCACGCCCGTCCCGGACACAGGAGGGGCCGCACCGTCGTGCGAGGAGAGGAAACGGGGAAGATGCGGAACTTCCGTATGGCGGCCGTCGCGGCTGTGACCGCCATGGCCGTCACAGCGCTCGGCGCCTGTTCGTCGGACAGCGGTTCCGACGACGCGAAGGGCGGATCGAGCAGCGACAGCGCGTCGAGCGGCAAGGGCGACGGCGGCGACCGGGGCAAGGAACGCCCGGACGACGAGGTCGGCAACAAGCACGGGGAGGGGGAGAGCCCGGTCTCGAACAAGCGGGCCGAGGAACTGCTGCTCGGTGTCTTCTTCGCCGAGGGCCCGGTGGCCGATGAGCTCGGGCTGAAACTCACCCCGGAGGGGGTGACGAAGGCCGAGTACTCCAGCGCAGCCAGAGCGACCGTCGCGCACGCGAGGAAGACGGACCCGAAGGCGCTCGACAAGGTCGCCGCGGATCTGACCAGCGGCGACGTCATCACAGTGCGGAAGGCCGTGGAGACCGGCTCCCGGCACATGCGCACCGCGGTGCAGTCCGGCGACGTCGAACCGGTCGGCGACGACATCAGCCCGCGCTGCGGCGTCGGTCCGGTGTGCGTCGTCGCCGCGGTCGCGCTGTCCGTCGCCGCCGCGCAGAACTCGGTGGGAGTCACCACGGTCGCCGTCGCCACCCAGGCCATCGTCTGGAAGACGGGTCTGTGGGCCAGCCAGGCGCCGAACACCACTTCGGATCTCGAGGTGGAACAGGGCGTGAAGGAACTCAGCAAGGCACTGGCCGCCTGAGATGAGTGAGGACGCCACCCCTGAGCGGGTTCCGGAAGTCACCGCGGCGGCGCGACGCACCTTCACCTACGGCGGTGCGGTGTGCGGCACGCTGGTGCTGGCCCTGACGATGCTGCACCTGCCGTCCACCGCGGTCGTCTCCACGGACACCCGGATGAAGGCGGACCCCGTCCGGCATCTGACCGCCCAGGGGTGGTCGTTCTTCACCCGGACTCCGCGCGAGCACGAGAACGCCGTCTTCGGCCACCGGGACGGCAGTTGGGAACGGCTCTCGTACCGGCCGTACACCCGTGCCGACACCTGGTTCGGGCTGGACCGGTCCACCCGCACCGAGGACTACGAGATCGGCGCGCTGAACAAGGCCGCCGACGGTGACTGGCGCGAGTGCCGTGAGGCCGAGCCGGCGGACTGCCTGGAGCAGCAGGAGCCCCGTCCCGAGCCCGGCGCCCGGGCAAGGATCAGCGCCGAGAACCCCAGGTTCTGCGGCACGGTCGCGCTCACCCGCCAGGAACCGGTGCCCTGGGCCTGGGCCTCCGACGTCTCCGCCATCCCCGCCGAATACCAGATCCTGGACGTGTCATGCGAGAAGATCGCGCGCAGCGACAAGAAGGAATGACCGGTACGGCCGTCGACCGGGCCCGCGCGGTCCGTACGCGGTGGCACGCCTGGCGGGACGACCGGATTCGCTCCATGCTCCGCCACTCCGTCCACAACCGGGTCACCGGCCTGGCCCGTACGCTCCTGGCGCTCTCCACCGCCGCCACCCTCCTGTTCACTCCGCCCGAGCATCTGATGTACGTGGGGCCGGAGCGCACCAGCGGCCGGCTGTGCGGCGGGTTCAACGGGGACATCGGCCTGTTCTGCCTCGCTCCCGCGGACCGGATGGAGTGGGCGCGATGGCTGGCCGTCGCGGTGCTGCTGGTCGTCGCCTCCGGTTGGAGACCGCGCTGGACGGCGATTCCGCACTGGTGGATCTCCTTCAGCGTCTTCGCCACCAGCAACGTGATGGAGGGCGGGGACCAGGTCGCCGCGATCACGACGCTGCTGCTCGTGCCCATCTGTCTCACCGACCCGCGCCGGCTGCACTGGGATCGTTCGACCGCACCCGCCCGGTCGGCGGCGGCCCACGCGGTCGGGGCGATCACGGCCCATCTGGCACTCCGGCTGATCTGGGCACAGGCGTGCGTCATCTATCTCCAGGCGAGCGTCTCCAAGCTCGGCGGCGACGAATGGCGTGACGGAACCACGGTCTGGTACTGGGCGACCAGCGGTTCGTTCGGCGTGCCCGGGGCCCTCGACGGGCCGGTGAGCCGGCTGTTCGCCCAGGGCTGGGCGGTCGCGGGCGCCACCTGGGGCACGCTGGTCGTCGAGTTCGCGCTCGCCTGGTGCCTGGCGGCAGGCAGGTTCCCGCGCCGCGTCGGGCTGGTCTGCGGACTGGCGCTGCACGCCTCCATCGCCGTACTGCTCGGGCTGCCCGCCTTCTCCCTGATCATGGGGGCGCTGCTGCTCCTCTACCTGGTGCGCCCGGAGGACACCCCCACCGCCCGCCCCGGCACGAGCGCGGACGCGGACGCGGACGCGGACGCGGACGCGGGCACGGGCACGGGCACCAGCGCGGGTACGGACGCGGGCACGAGCGCGGGTACGGGCGCGGACGCGCGGATCGCTGCGGAGGACGGTGGGCCCGTGCCGAGCGCCGGCGTCCGACCGTCCGGCGCGGACGTTTCCGGGACCTCAAGCGGGTACGAGCCCCTCACCACGCACACCGGCCGCCCCGGCTGACGGCCACGGAGCACCGGGCGCCTGGCACCTGGCACCTGGCGCTCCGTCGACACACTCACCGACCCGGCAGAGACCAACGAAGAGGTACACATATGCACGGCCACTCCGCAGTCACTCTCGCGGCCTCCGACGAGATGACGGGCGGCACCGCGCTGTTGATGGCGCTCGCCCTCGGCGTCGGCGGACTGCTCGTCATCGGCACCGGGCTGCTGCCGCAGCGCGGACTGCTCGGCAAGAACGCCTTCCTCGGCCTGCGCACCCGGCGCTCCATGGCGAGCGACGAGAACTGGGAGACCGTGCACCGAGTCGCGGCTCCCTGGCTGGTGGCGGGAGGGCTGCTCACCACGGGTGCGGGCGTCTCCGCGTTCTTCGTCTCCACCGAGTCCCAGCACAGCGCCATCACCATCACGGCGGTGTGCACCATGCTCGTGCTGCTGGGCGTCGGTTCGCTGCTCGGCCATCGAGCGCTCGGACCGGGCGACGGCCCGCACCCCGGCGTACGGCACCGCGCGGTGCTCGGCTACTGGCTATCGACGGTGGTGACCACCGTCGTCGCACTCACCCTCGCCGGCATCACCACGGAGAGCACCCCGGGTGCCGTCGCTCTGTGGTGCGCGATCGGCCTGGCGGTCGAAGCGGCCGTCTTCGCCCCCCAGTACCTCCGGGCCCGCCGATCCGCGGACTGAGCGCCGGAGTTCCGGCACGGTGCGTTCCGGCGCGGTCTCGGGCGGGCGCTCAGGCGGGGTCTCGGTGCGGCGGGTCGGGGGTGAAGCGGTCGAAGTCCGGCCGCTCCACCAACAGGCCCTCGCGTTCCAGGAGTTGGGTGGCACCGTTCGCGAACTCCGGTGTCTCGGACGCGCGTCGGAGCCAGCCGCGCGGAGTCGGATCGCTGCCGCACAGCCCGCGCAGTGCCGCGGATTCCGTCAACAGCTGGGTGAGCAGGGCGTGTTGGTCGGTCGTCGGACGCAGGCTGCCGTCGGGCCGGCCGAGCAGGCCGCGGGCGTTGACGTAGAGGTACGCCCCCTCCGGAGCCGGGCGGCTGCCGTCGGGCCGGGCGACGGGCACCGCCCCGAAGGGCAGGAACACCCGCCGGTAGTTGGGCACTTCGGTGGAGTCCACGAGCGCGAGCTGGTCCGGGTCCAGCCAGGTGAGCAGCAGCGAACCGCGGACCCCCGGTTCGAGGAAGGGCGAGGCAGCCACATAACCGACCCGGCTCACGTGGCCGGAGAGCCCGACCGCCAGCCCCTGCGCCAGGACCGGTTCCATCGGAACCGTGCGGGAGACCCCGGAGGCACGAGCGAGCTTGTGACTCAGCTGCGCCGGCGAACCGTTGGAACCCACGGCCAGCACCGGCACCCGCCCGGCCGCCACCGGGTACGAGGGGTCCAGCCGGTGCAGCAGCTCCCCGTCGAGCAGCGTCGGGGAGGTCACCGGCCGGCCGGGATAGCAGAGCGGCTCCAGCAGCGGCACGGGACCGAAGTCGCGTACGTGCACGGTTCCGGGAGGCGTCAACCGCCCCTCGGCGACGGCTCGTTCACTCACCGGGACGCTCCTTCGGGTACGGCGGCGGGGACCCCTGCGGCCGGACCGGCGGGGACTGGTCCGGCGGGGGCGGCGCGTACGGCCGGGGCGGAGGCCCCTGCGGCGCGTGCGGCGGTCGCTGCGGAGGGTGCGGAGGCGGACCGACGTGGGGAGGCGGACCGACGTACGGAGGCGGACCCGCGTGCGGAGGCGGACCCGCGTACGGAGGCGGACCCGCGTACGGAGGCGGACCGGCGTGCGGAGGCGGCGACTGCCACCCGTCGGCGACGTGAGGCGCCTGCCCCCACGAACCGGACGGGCCGACCGGACCCTGCGGACCCGGCGGACCCTGCGGACCCCACGAACCCTGCGGACCCGGCGGACCCGACGGACCCGGCGGGTGCGTGCCGGGACTGTTCGGCGGCGCGTACTGCGGGCCGTACGGCGGCGGGTACGACGAGCCGTACTGCGGGCCGTACGGGCGGGGGTGGGGCTGGGGCGGCGGCCAGGCGCCGGGGCCCGGGTGGGGCGCGTAGTAGAGCGGGCGCGGCTGGGAGGCCCTGGTCGTGTACGGGCTGCCCAACGGCCGCTGCTCCAGCAGCCGTTCGAGCAGCGCGGCCTCGCGCTCGGTGAACTCCTCGACCGCGATCAGCGCCGCACGCGAACGAAGCAGCGCCAGCGCCGTCGCGGTGTTCTGGTACTCCTCGACGATTCTCGCCGCGGCGCTGCCGCGTTCGCGGCGGGCCACGTCACGGGCCGCCCAGCGCGTGCTCATCGAACCGAGCCCGTACGCCTCCTGCGGGGTGAGCCAGCCCTGGGCCGCGTAGTGCGGCAGCACCGAACGCACCGTGCGCAGCAGCTTGTTGCGCTGTCGCACGGAGAGCCAGATCAGCCCGCCGCAGAGCGGAGCCATCAGCAGGGCGTACGCGGTCAGGAAGAGGAAACCGTTCAGCGAGGCGGTGCCGTTCCACAGCGCGTGCAGGCCGATCGCGCCGAGCAGTCCGAGCAACGGGTAGAGCACGCGCGGCAGTCGGCGGTCGGCGGCGCGGGTGGCGGCGAGACCGAAGCCGAGCCCGGCCATGATGGTGAAGAGCGGGTGGGCGAACGGCGACATCAGGATGCGCACGAAGAAGGTGGTCGCCGTCGCGGAGACGGTGTCGACGCCGTACTCCTGGTCCTCTCCGTAGGCGCTGCCGATGTAGAGGATGTTCTCGGTGAAGGCGAAGCCGGTGGCGACGACCCCGGCGACGACGATTCCCGACAGCAGGCCGGTGAACTGGCGCGGGCGGTGCAGGAAGAGCAGCAGTATGGCCGCGACCTTGGCCAGCTCCTCGGTGATCGGGGCGACGAACACAGCCCCGACGAAGTCCGCGTCGGTGTCGGGGCTGGTGATGACGGTGTTGGTCAGCCACTCGGTGGCGAAGGTGTTCGCCACCACCGCGACCAGGGTGGCCGTGCAGGCGCCCCAGGCGAAGGCAAAGGCCAGGCTCCGCCAGGGAGTCGGCTCGACCCGGTCCAGCCAGCGGAACCCGGTGATCAGCAGCGGCACCGGGACCACGGCGAGCAGCAGCCCGATCAGGAAGCCCTCGGTGCCGGTCTCGGCGCGCACGATGAGCAGGATCGCCAGCCCGCACACGGCGAGCGCGCCGCCGATCGCCGCGGCGCGCACCCGGCGGTTGTACCACCAGGCCGTCCAGCGACCGCGGCCCGCGGCCCGGTCCGGTGCGGAGGAGTCCGGCGGCTCGTCGGGCGGGCCGTCGGGCGGACCGGCCGGAGCGTGCGCGGGCAGTGGTGTCGGCGCCGCGGCGTCGGCCGCAGCGGCGTGCGGGAAACCGGGCGCTGCGGAGGACGTGGAGGAGCGCTCCCCCGGCAGTGCTGAGTCGTCGCGCACGTGATCGACCCTAAAGGAACGCGCCGTTCACGGCACCAGGGTCTCCGCCCGCGCTTCGGCGGGCTCGCCGCGTCGGTACGCCACCGCGGCCGGGCGCTACGGGCGGCGGCGGAAGAGCAGGTCGTGCACCGTGTGGCCCTTCCGGATGCCCTGCCCCTCGAAGCGGGTCTGCGGACGGTGCTCGGGACGGTCCGCGAAACCGCCGTCCTCCTGGGTGTTCTCGAAGTCGGGGTGTGCGCTCAGCACTTCGAGCATCTGCTCGGCGTACGGCTCCCAGTCGGTCGCGCAGTGCAGTACGGCGCCGGGCGCGAGCCGGGTGGCGGCGAGGTCGAGGAACGGGGTCTGTACCAGCCGGCGCTTGTTGTGCCGCTTCTTGGGCCAGGGGTCGGGGAAGTAGATCCGCAGCCCGGACAGGCTGCGCTCCGGCAGCATCTCGCGCAGCAGGATCAGCGCGTCCCCGTTGGCCACCCGTACGTTGGTCAGGCCCTGGAGGTCGGCGAGCCGCAGCAGGTTGCCCTGCCCGGGGGTGTGCACGTCCACGGCGAGCAGCCCGGTCTCCCGGTCGGCGGCGGCCATCTGCACGGTGGCCTCGCCCATCCCGAATCCGATCTCCAGCACGACCGGGGAGCCGGCGGGGAGGGTGGCGAAGAGCTCGTCGAGGTCGAGCACCCGCGAGCCGTCGATGTCGAAGCCCCAGGTCGGCCAGAGCCGCAGCAGCGCCTCTCCCTGGGCCTTGGTCACCCGGCTGCGGCGCGGCTCGAAGGTACGGATCGGACGCAGCCGTCCGGCGGCGGGGTTGGCGGCGGGCCCGGCACCGGGCTCGAACATCGGGGAAGCGGAGTTCTCGGACACAGTCACCGGATTCTACGGGCCGCGCTCGGGCGGTGTGCCGTGGACGTGCGTCTGTGCCGGCGACCCCTCGGCGAGCCCGCGCTGCACGCCTCCACGGCCCCGGATCCAACGGCCGGAATCACCGGACCACGCCCACCGGTCCGTATCCAACGGTCCGTATCCACCGGACAGCATCCACAGGCCGGTATCCACAGGACGCAACCCACAGGCCGTCATCCACAGGCCGTCCCAAGGGCCGCCCAAAGGCCGCCCACGGACCCGTCCACGGACCCGTTCCGGCACACGCACCGGGGACGCGACGGCGCTGCCCGCCGCCTCCGGTGCGGAGACGACGGGCAGCGCGGGATTCCTGCCTCGGGTCGGGCTGCCGGCTACAGCGGCTTGACCCGGATGTCGCGGTAGGAGATCACATCGGTCGTGCCGTGCACCTGGAGTCCGAGGTACCCCGAGGCGTACCGGCGACCGTCGGTGCCGGGGTCGTCGTCCCTGGCGGGGACGAAGCTCTGACCACCGCTGTTCTGGAACTCGTTGATCAGTTCGCCGTTGCGGTAGATCTCGTACTTCTGGTTCACCACCCGGACCTCGTAGTCGTTCCAGGTGCCCTTCGGCGTGACGCCCGAGCCGGCGAGGCCGACGCGGTCGAAGCCGTAGACCGAACCGGTCTTGTACATGTCGCCGGTCGGGCTGTCGTTGATCTGGATCTCGTGCCCGTACTTGATCGCGACCCACTCGGGCCGCTCCTCCTCCGGGTGGTCGTGGGGCTTGGGGAAGCGGACGAACGCACCGGCGTTGGCGTGGCCGTCGGCGGGGGCGTCGTCGCGCCACTGGAACTTCAGCGAGAAGTCGTCATAGCGGCGCTCGGTGAACCAGAGCATTCCCATGCCCTCGGTCTCCGTGCTGCTGGTGATCGACCCCTCCTCCTCGTTCAGGATGAACTCGCCGCCGCCGACCTGCTCCCACGGCGCGAGGGACTCCTCGGTGCCGTCGAAGATCTTGCGGTAGCCGTCGGTGTTGCCCGGCGTGCCGATCCCGGAGTCCTTGGCCGCCTTGCTGATGGCGTCGTGCTCGCGCTGGTCGATCACCTTCTCCTTCAGCAGCTTGTCCAGCGCCTCCTTCACGTGCTTGAGGAAGAGGGCCTGGGAGGACCAGTCCTTCTCGTCCTCGATCCGCTCGTTGATCCGGCACCGGTTGTCGGTGATGCGGTTGGGGATGCCGGTGTCGATCTCGCCGACGAAGACCGTGCCCCGCTCGTCGAACTCGGCGCAGTTGGGCGCGGGTACGCCGCCGCCGCGCGCGATGGTGAACGAGACGCTCTTGGCCTCCGAGGTGTTGCCCGCCTCGTCGGTCGCCCGGTACGCCACGGTGTGACGGCCGATGCGGTCGACGATGACCGGGTCCTTGTACTCCAGGTACGGGCCGGAGTCGAGCGAGTACTCGGTCTTGGCGACGCCCGACTCCTCGTCCTTCGCGGTGAGGTTCACCGTCGCGCTGGAGAGGTAGGCGCCGCTGGAGTTCTTCTCGCCCTCCACCTTCGCGGTCACCTCGGGCGGGGTGGTGTCCTCGGCCGGCGGCTCGACGATCGTGAACGACTCGCTGGCCTCCTCGGACTGGTTGCCCGCCTTGTCGGTCGCGCGGTAGCGCACCTTGTGGTCGCCCACCTCGTGGACCATCACCGGTGCCTCGTACCGCTGCCACTCGCCGTCGTCACCGAGCGCGTACTCGATGGTGTTGACGCCGGAGCCCTCGTCGGAGGCGGTGACCGTCACCGTCGCCATGCCGAGGTAGTTGCCGTCCTCGTCCTTCTCACCGCTGACGGTGGCCGAGGTCTCGGGCGCCTCGGTGTCGTCGGTGGGCGGCGAGACGACCTTGAGCTTCTCGCTTCCTTCCTCCGAGACGTTGCCGGCCTTGTCGGTGGCGCGGTGGCGCACGACGTGGTCGCCGATCTCGTCGATCACGAACGGGTCGGTGTACGGCTGCCATTCGCCGTCCTCGCCGAGCGCGTACTCCACCTTCTCCACGCCGGAGCCCTCGTCCGTCGCGTTGAGGGTGACGGTCGCGGAGCCGACGTAGTCGCCGGCCTCGTTCTGGGTGCCGTCGACCTTGGCCGTGACCTCGGGCGGGGTGGTGTCCTCGCCGCCGCCGTCCTCGGTGACCTCCAGCGTGCCCTGCATCTGCCCGTGGCCGGGGATCGTGCAGTAGTAGCGGTACGTGCCGGGGGTCAGGGTGACCGTGGCCGTGTGCTTGCCGCCGTTGGAGTCGCTGGGGTTGGCGAGGATGTTGAGCGAGACGTCGTTGTTGTAGTCGGAGTTGGAGGTGTCGAAGGTGAGGGTGTGCGGCATGTTTGTGGTGTTGCCGGTCGCCTCACTGTTCTCGAAGACGATCTCCGTCTCGCCCGCGACCGCGGTCGTCGGAGCCGTCTTGTAGTCGGTGACGCTGTCGTCCGCGGTCCAGGTCAGCGTCTGGAGCGCGGCCGGGCCGCCACCCTTCGGCGCGGACGGCTGCTTGGCCGCCATCGCCGCCGAGGGCACCAGTCCGACGAGCATCAGCACGGCGGCCGCCAGGGCCGTCCACAGGTGGAATCGGGGCAGCGGGCGCCGTCGCCGGCCCGCGCTGCCGGTACGTCTGGTCCGGATGCTGGGTGGACGCATCAGTCCCCCTTCCTGACGAGGTCGCCGGCGGCCGGAGTCGGCGCGCCGCCGGTGTAGGTGATCCGCCACAGCGCGGACTCCTTGTCCGAGGTGAAGAAGCCGCGGCCGTAGTCCAGGACGTACAGCGACCCGTCGGGCGCGAACTTCCAGTCCATGAGGTTGCGGATCTTGCCGTCACCGACCGGGACGATCTTCTTCAACGACTCGGCGTGCACGGGCAGTCCGCCCTTGCCGACGGTCTTGGGGTCGGTGACCACCGCGTGCCGCGGCTGGTCGGAGTCGTAGAGGTCTCCGACGAACCACTTGCCGTCCCAGTAGGCCGGCCACTTGTCGCCGCTGTTGCTGTCGGAGTCGAAGCGGTAGACCGGTCCGTTCATCGCGGCCTGGCCGCCGCCCTTGAGCCAGGGCAGCAGGAACTTCTGCTCGTCCATGTCGTAGGAGGGGACGCCGTTCTCGTCGCGCGGGAAGTCGGGGCCACCACCCTGCGGGGAGTACCAGATCGTGTTGCCGGTGACGGGCGGCAGGTTGACGAGCCCGTCGTTGTTGGGCGACTCGTTCTTCGGGGCGTCGCAGTCGTACCAGTCGCCGGGCTTCTCCGGATCGTCGGCGGCGCGGTCGCGGTAGGGCTGGTTGTTGCCCATGCAGAACGGCCAGCCGTGGTTGCCCGGCTCGGTGATCGCGGCGAAGGTGTCGTACTTGGCCGGACCCCAGGTGGTGCTCGGCTCCGGGGCGTCCGGGCCGACCCAACCGGCGTACAGCGTGTCGGTCTTGGGGTCGACGGAGATCCGGGAGGGGTTGCGCACGCCCATCACGTAGATCTCGCCCCGGGTCTTGCCGCCGCCCTCGTCGGCCTCCTCACCCGTGAAGAGGTTGCCCTCCGGGAGGGTGTACGTGCCGTCCTGCTCGGGGTGGATGCGCAGGATCTTGCCGTTGAGGTTGTTGGTGTTGCCGGAGGTGCGGCGGGCGTCGGCGAAGGAGACGCCCTTGTAGTTCGGCTCCGGGTTGTTGCCCGAGTAACCGTCGCTGAACTGCGAGGAGTTGGTGTCGCCGGTCGCGATGTAGAGGTTGTCGTCGGAGTCCCAGGCCATGCCGCCGCCGGCGTGGCAGCAGCTGTGGATCTGCACGTCCCAGTCGAGCAGGACCTTCTCCGAGGAGAGGTCGAGCTTGTTGGTCCGCGGGTCGACGGTGAAGCGCGAGACGCGGCGTTCGCCGATGCGCTTGTCGCGGTCGATCTCCGAGTGCGGCGTGTAGTGGAGGTAGATCCAGTTGTTGGAGGCGAAGCGGGGGTCGAGCGCGATGCCGAGCAACCCCTCCTCGTTCTTGGTGAGTTCGTCGCCGCCGCCCTTGTTGCCGAAGACGGTGACCGAACCGGCGAGGGAGACCTTCTCCTCCTTCGGGTCCCAGATGTGGATCTCGCCCTGGCCCTTGCCGACCTCCGGGTCCTCCCAGTCGGTCACCACGGGGGCGTCGGCTGCGGCGCCGCCGCGGCCGATGTAGAAGATCCGGCCGTCGGGAGCGGTGGCGAGACCGTGCGGCTCACCGATCTGGTCGTGCTCGCCGGGCTTGTTGGGCTGGGTCAGCCGCTTGGCCTCGTAGTTGGCGTTGACGGTGGCCTGGCAGTCGCCGCGGGCGATCCGCGTCGTCCACATCAGCGCGCCGCGCAGGTGGGTGCGGAAGTCGGCCTCGGAGTAGCTGGACTCGGTGCCGCCCATGGCGGTGTAGAACGAGCGCCCGCCCTCGTAGTCCTGGCACCAGGAGATCGGGTGGTCGGCGCCGTTGGCGTTCTCACCCGGCTTGTAGCTGTTCTCGCGGACCCGGGCGACGGTGTGCACCTCGCCGGAGGGGTTCTCCTTCCAGTTCAGCCACTTGTCGGACCGCTTCCACTCCAGCGGGAGCTCGGCGGTGGCCGGGTGGTTGCGGTCGCCGACCTCGACGGTGGCGGTCTGCGCGCTGGTGGCCGAGCCCTCGGGACGGGCGCCGATCAGCTCGCCGAACCAGTCGGAGTAGGGCTCGGTGCGGGCCGCGTCGTGGATGCCGAGGAAGCCGCCGCCGGCCTCCATGTACGCCTCCAGCCCCAACTCCTGCTCGCCGTCGAGGACATCGCCGCCACCGGTGAGGAAGACCACGGCGTTGTAGGTGCCCAGGCGGTCCTCGTCGGTGAAGACGGAGGCGTCGTCGGTGGCCTCGATCCGGAAGCGCTCCATCGCCGGGCCGGAGAGCCCGATCTTCTCGATGGCCTCGATCCCGGCGTTGACGACCGGGGACTCCTCGCTGTCCGAGCCGTGGAAGACCAGGACCGCAACATCGTCGCCGCCGGGGGGAGTTGGCAGCGACATCGTTGTCAGCCGCGAGTCCGGGGGCGGGCCCGCGTTCGCGGGCGAGCCGAGCACGCCGGTGAGCAGCGCCCCGGACAGCAGCGTCGCCGCCCAGGCTCTGACTTTGGTGCTCGACCGCATACGAGGTCGGAAGCCCGCTGAGGTGCTGGTACGTGGTCTGGGTCGTGCTCGGTCCGTGCTTCTCGCCAACCGCCAAGCCGCGCTTGGCCGTTGTCGTGGTGTCAGCCGCATTCGGTCACCCACTCCTGGTTCGCTCACGTGCGTCAGCGCGGACGAAGCTAGACCGCTTTTGCTCACTCGCCAAGAGGTATGACCGCAATTCAACGAACTTTGTCCTTACTATGGATAAACGAAGATCCTCTCGCTACGTTGTCGTCGATCCGTGGGGCGGCATGGCCCCGCCAATCTCGTGACAGCTGTCGCCCACGAGGCCAGAGGGGCGTCAACCGTGCGACGTACAACGGGAGTTCGACGGATGGGCACAGACCAGGGGCAGACCGGGGCGAACAAGTTCGGCAGGCGCGGCTTCAACCGGCGCTTCCTCTTCGGAAGCGCGGCGGCGGCCATCGGTGTGACATCGATGTCGGCCGCGGCGCCCCCGCCGAAGGCCGTGACCGCGGCCAAGGGAAAAGTCGCCAGGGCCAAGAACGAGACCCGCCGAATGAGCCTGTACATCGAGAAGTTGGACGACGGGCAGATGGGCTACGGCCTGGAGAAGGGCAAGGCGTCCATCCCCGGCCCGCTGATCGAGCTGGTCGAGGGCGACACCCTCCACATCGAGGTCGAGAACACCATGGACGTCGCGGCGAGCCTGCACGTCCACGGCGTCGACTACGAGATCACCAGCGACGGCACCCGGATGAACAACAGCCACATCGAACCGGGCGAGAAGCGCACCTACACCTGGCGCACCCACAAGCCGGGCGAGCGCGCGGACGGAACCTGGCGCGAGGGCAGCGCCGGCTACTGGAACTACCACGACCACGTCGTCGGCACCGACCACGGCACCGGCGGCATCCGCAACGGCCTCTACGGCCCGCTCGTCGTCCGCCGCGAGGGCGATCCGCTGCCCGACAAGACCTTCACCGTCGTCTTCAACGACATGCTCACCAACAACAAGAAGCAGGCCCCCGACTTCGAGGCGACCGTCGGCGAGCGGCTGGAGATCGTCTCCATCACGCACAGCGAGCTCTACCACACCTTCCATGTTCACGGTCACCGCTGGGCCGACAACCGCACCGGCATCCTGAACGGGCCCGACGACCCCAGCCGCATCATCGACACCAAGATCTGCGGGCCGGCCGAGTCCTTCGGCTTCCAGATCCTCGCCGGCGAAGGCGTCGGCGCGGGGGCGTGGATGTACCACTGCCACGTGCAGAGCCACTCCGACATGGGGATGGCGGGACATCTGCTGATCGCCAAGGAGGACGGCACGATCCCGGGCTGGGACCCGGACAACCCCGACCACCCGCACGGCGCCGGCGCGAAGAAGGAACAGGGCGGCACGGACAAGGCGTCGTCGGACAAGGCAACCGGCGGGTCCTCGGACGACGGCGGACACGCGCACATGCACCACTGAGCCCCGCGCCCGGACGCCCGCGGGACGGACACCGGCGGACGGGCGGGCGTAGGCGGCACGGGCGGGCGTCGCCGGAACGGGCCGCGGGTGCCGTGCGTACCAGAACGGGCCGTGCGACCCGGAACGGGCCGTGCGTACCGCCCGCGCGTCGCGGCGGCCCGGGCGGACAGCGGGCGGGACGCTCGGGGCGGCGCCTCCGGGCGGCGCCTCGGGGCGGCCTCGGGACGCCCGCCGGCCGGTGCGTCGTACCGCGCGCACGACCGGAAGCCGGGCCGGACGCGGGTCAACACACCCACGGGCCGGGGGCGTTGACCCCGGCCCGTGGAGTCCGGCCCGTGACGCCCGCGCGGTGACATCTGCCCCGTGGCTCCCGACGCGTGGCTCCCGCCGCGAGCCGCCCGCGTGGCTCCCGACCCGACGCGAGCCTGCTCACGGTCGGCGTGGTCGGCGTCGGGTCACAGCTGCGCGAGCGCCCGCTCGGCGACCGCCCGCCCGATCGGCAGCGAGGCGGTCGCCGCGGGCGAGGGGGCGTTGAGCACATGCACGGTGTGCGGACCCTCCTCGATGAGGAAGTCGTCCACCAGCGTCCCGTCCCGCAGCACCGCCTGTGCCCGCACCCCGGCGGGAGCGGGCCGCAGATCCGCCTCGGTCACCTCGGGCAGCAGCCTGCGCACCGCTTCGGTGAACGCCCGCCGCGACAGCGAACGTCTCAACTCCCCCGCGCCGTACCGCCAGTGCCGCCGGGCAAGCCGCCACATGCCGGGCCAGCGCAGGCTCTCCGCGAGGTCGGACGCGCTCGCCGTGCGCCGGTCGTACCCCTCGCGGGCCAGTGCGGGCACGGCGTTCGGCCCGAGGTGCACCCGGCCGTCGATGCCGCGGGTGAGGTGCACACCGAGGAAGGGGAACGCGGGGTCCGGCACCGGGTAGACCAGCCCGCGCACCAGCTCCGCCCGCTCCTCGCTCAGATGGTGGTACTCGCCGCGGAACGGCACGATCCGCGCGCTCGGCTCGTCCCCGGCGAGGGCGGCGATCCGGTCGCAGCTCAGCCCCGCGCAGTTCACCAGGGCGCGGCCGCGCAGCACCGCGCCGGCGCCGTCGTCCTTCCCGCCGGGCGGGGCCGTGCGCACCGCGACCCCGACACCCTCGCGGCGGTCGATCTCCCGCACCTCGGCCCCGTACCGGATCCGGGCGCCGCCGGCTCCGGCAGACCGCGCCAACTCCTCTGCCACCGCGCCGAAGTCGCAGATGCCGGTGGAGGCCACCTCGATGGCCGCGAGCCCGGTGACGTGCGGCTCCCGCTCGCGTATCTGCGCGGGCCCGAGCTCCCGCACCGGGATGCCGTTCTCCCGGCCGCGCTGGGCGAGCGCGTGCAGCCGGGGCAGCTCGGCGCGGTCGGTCGCCACGACGAGCTTGCCGGTGACCTCGTGCGGGATGCCGCGCTCCGCGCAGAACCCGACCATCTCCCGCGCGCCGCGCACCGCGAACCGCGCCTTGAGCGAGCCGGGACGGTAGTAGACCCCGCTGTGGATCACTCCGCTGTTGCGACCGGTCTGGTGCCGGGCGGGGCCGGCCTCCTTCTCCAGCACCGTCACCCGCAGCCCGGGCCGCGCCCGGACCAGGGCGTACGCCGTGGCCAGCCCGACGATGCCGGCGCCGACCACCAGCACATCCGCGTCGTACGCGGACGCGGGCCGCCCGGCAGCCCCGGCACTCGCCGGAACGCCGCTCCGTGCTTCTGCGCTCATCCGTCCTGCCGCCACACGTCCATCATGGCCGCCGCCACTGACATCGACTCCGTCGCCCCCGCACGCCCGCCCCCGCACGCCGTCCCGCCGCGCCCGTCCCGCGGGCCGGCGAGTCCGGGGCTCGACAGGCGCGGGGTCGGCGAGTCCGGGGTCGGCCGGCGGGTCAGGCCGAGGTGGCCAGCAGTGGGCGGGCCTGCTCGCGCAACTCCATCACCTGCGGGTTGTCGCCGTAGGGCTCCAGCCGCTGAAGCAGATCGCGCACGTACTCCCTGGTCCGGGCGGACGAGATCTTTCCGGCCACCTCCAGCGCACGCGCACCCGCCGCGCACGCCGCGTCCAGATCGCCGGACTCCAGCTCCGCCACCGCCGACACCACCAGCCGCAGCCCGTGGGAACGCACGTACTCCTCCGTCGGCCGGGAGAGCGCCTGCTGGGTGAAGCGCAGCATCTGGCGCGGCGCCTTCAGATCGCGGTAGCACTCGGCCGCGTCGGCGGCCAGCCGGTCGTAGGAGTAGAAGTCCAGCCAGGGCGGGTCCGGGTCGCCGGGACGGGCGCGCTCCAGCCAGCTCTCCGCGGCCGACAGCGCGGCGCCGCAGGAACCCGCGTCGTCCGCTCTGGCATGGGCGCGTGCTTCCACCAGATGGAAGAAGCTCCGCACCCGGGCCGAGGCCACGCGGCGGTTGCGCTCGATCGCCGCCTGCGCCAGGTCCACGCCCTCGTCGGCGAATCCGCGGTAGGTCGCCTGGAGCGACATGGAGGCGAGCACGTAACCGCCGAGCGGCACGTCGGCCGCCGCCCGGGACAGACGCAGCGCCTGGATGTAGTACCGCTGGGCGGCCTCCTGCTGGCCGGTGTCGAAGGCCATCCAGCCGGCCAGCCTGGTGAGTTCGGCGGAGGCGCCGAAGAGCCCGCGGCCGACCTCGTCGCTGTAGGCGCCGAGCAGCAGCGGGGTGGCGTCCACCCGGAGGCACTCGGGCACCATCGACGAACGCCAGTCGCCACCGCCGTACTTGGAGTCCCAGCGCCTGGCCTCCTGGGCCGCCTCGCGGAGCTTGGCCACATCGCTGTGCCCCACCCGGAGCGTGCCGCGCTCCGCGCTCCGGCGACGCTCGCGACCCCCTCGGGGGTACGGCGCGTTCTCGCCGTTCTGCGAGGGCGGGCCGCCGTTCTGCGCACCGCGGGGGGCGGGCACGTCCGCCTCGGGGCCGTCCGCGCTCGGCGTCCTCGCCGCCGGACCGGAGTCCTCCGCGCCCTGCTTCGGCTCCTCGCGCGCCACCGAGCTGTCGACCGGGCTGATCAACCAGCGCGAGGTCGGCGTCGCGTAGGCGCTCACCGAGAACGAGCCGGCCAGCGACTGCCACACACCGCCGCTGCTGCTGCGCCGCCCGGCGAGGTCGAGACGGTAGAGGTCGGTCGCCGAACGCACGGCCTCCCCCACGTCGCGCGGGAAGCCCAGGCCGATCTCCGGCGCCGGGTCGGCGTCGGCCAGGCCGATCTCGTGCAGCGGCACGGGCCGGCCCAGCTTGCTGCCGATGGCGGCGGCGATCAGATGGGGAGCCGCTCCCTGCGGCACCATCCCCTTCGACACCCACCGCGCCACGGACGTCTTGTCGTAGCGGAGAGTCAGCCCGCGCTGAGCTCCCAAATCGTTGACACGCCGGGCGAGTCCGGCGTTGCTGATACCCGCGAGGGCGAGGACGGCACCGAGCTTCTCGTTCGGCCCGCGCTTCTCATGCGGCCCGCGTGGCTCCCTGGACATGCGCACCCCTGACACACACCGACGGCCGCCCCGCAGCGTCCTTTGGAAAATGCTCGGGGCATTCGTGAACTCAGCGTAGTTCGCCGGATCCCGACCGTTAAGGGGCTGGTCGTCGGTTGGCGGGATTCATGCCCGTACGCATGTGCGGAGCGGAGGTGTCGGCGGTGGCCCCGCGCGTCACGCTCATATCGCCTGCGCCGTAAGGGAGTTGGCAGCTCGGCGACGGTTTCCGGCCTGCTCGCCACCGGTGGGTGCGGCGGGGTGTGCGCCCCCGGCACCGGCGTGCAGCCGTGTGCACCGGCGCTGGACGGATGTGCACCCAGCGTGTGGCCGTGCGCCTGCCCGTGCGCTCTGTTTCGGCTGGACAGGAGGGGCTTCGATGGTTGTGCGTGGGTCAGCCCGTCGCGTGGCACGGCGGGCTGGGGGAAATGCCACTGCCCCACATCCCCGCGGGCAGTGGACAGGGTCCGGGAGGTGGCTGTGCCTCCCGGACTTTGCAGGGGCCCACGCGGACGACCACGAGTCGGAGTGCCGCCGCGACCCGGCCTGCGTACCGTCACCGCAGGTCAACCGACTGCCCGGCGGGGCAGTCGCGGAGCGGCCACCGGCCCGCGGCCGTCGCCGGGCGCCCCCTGCGGCGCCCGCTCCGAGGGGCGCGCCGAGTCGTACGGGGCGGGGGGCGACTCGGCCTGCCCCGCGGTGCGCCCCGCACAGAGCCCGGTCCGCGTACGGACGTGAAGACGCCCTGTACCGTCCTTACGCGGACCGTTCAACTCCCGTCGGGGCAGGGGCGGACGGCCCTGCCCAGCGCCTCTTCGTCACCCTGCGTCGCAGGGGGCGCGAACGCCCCGGACGTCCCCCCGCCGAGTCGAACTTGTCCATGCAACTTGGCTGAATATCACTGTTTGATCGTGGGTCACATTCCGGTCATCCCGCGCCCTCCGCCCCGTGCGGCCCGGACGCCGAACGTCCCGCCCCTCCGGGCAGACCGGGGCAGCAGCGCCCGACCCGGCGCCCGCGACCCCCGCGTGCCCGGCGCGGGAGCCCGTGACCGACCAGGCCCGTCCGCCCCTCCGCAGCCCGGGGTTCGCACGTGCCGCCGAACGAATCGCGCGGGTGGCGGTGTTGACGGCGCGCGGCCGAAGGCACCGCCCCGCGACGACGCCGACGGAAGGCGGAGCTGCCGGAAGGCGGAGCTGCCGGTCGACGACCGGTCGCGCGGTGAACACTCCGGGCGCCGGTGAACGCGCTGGCGCCGGTGAACGCGCGGACGCCGAGAGGGAAGTGGAAGCGGCCCTTCCCCGATTCGGGGCGCATGCAACGATGGTTGGCCGCTTGGATGACGACAAGTTGATTGAGTCGGTGCGTTTATGAGTTTCCAGCAACCGCCGCCCAACGGCCCCAACGGGCCTCACGGCGGCCCGCCCCAGGGCCCACCGCAGGGCCCACCCCCCGGCCAGCCGGGTCAGTCGGGGTACGGCGGCCAGCCGGGTCAGCCGGGGTACGGGCAGCAACCGCCGCCCGCGCAGGGGCAGTTCGGCGGTCCGCCGCAGGGCGCTCCGTACGGCGCGCAGCCTCCCTCGCCGTACGCCAGCCAGCCCGGCGGCGCCGGCGGACAGTACGGCCAACCCGGCCAACCCGGCCAACCCGGCCAACCCGGCCAGCCCGGCCAGCCCGGCCAGCCGGGACCGTACGGCGCGTACGGGCAGCCCGGGCAGGTGCCGCCGCCACCGCCGGGCGGCGGGGGCAAGGGCAGAACGATCGGCATCGTCGCCGCCGCGGTGCTGGCGCTCGCACTCGTCGTCGGCGGTGTCTTCTTCGTCGTCAGCGGCGACGACGGTGACGGCAAGGACGGCGACACCGCCAAGGGCGGCAGCAGCGCAGACAACGACCGGGGCGGCGACTCCGACGACAAGGGCGGCGCCGACCAGGGCGGCGACCCGCTCTCGTACGGCCTGACCAAGCCGGGTTCGCTGCTGGACGGCCGGTACAAGCACTCCGACACCCCGCGGCAGGACGGCGGTCCGGCCAACCCGCAGCTCGCCGACGACGGTAAGACCGTCGCCGCGACCTACGAGGACTCGGACGAGATCGAGCTCGCGTTCGTCGGCGTCGAGGGCCGGATCAAGGACGTCGAGGGCAGCGTGGACACCCTTGCCTCGTCCCTGTCCCAGTACGGCGCCGCCAAAGAGCAGTCCCCGGACGGCTTCGACGGCGACGCCATGAAGTGCGGTCGCGGCGGCGACTCCGACAGCACGGCGACCTACTGCGTCTGGGGCGACGCCGGGACGCTCGTACTGGTCGTGTGGGAGGACAAGAGCGGCTCGGAGGCACCCTCGGTGGCGGAGTTCGCCGACACCACGGTGAAGGTGCGCCAGGAGATCCGGGTCAAGAAGTGACCCGCCGCGGCGGGCACGTTCGCCGTGCCCGCCGGTCGCACACCCGCCCGGCCGCCCACCGACCCGCCGCGCGCCCTCCCGACCGCGCGTCCACCGGACCTCCCGGCCGCCGGCCCTCCCGACCGAGCGGAGAAAACGGGCTGCCGGGCGTACGGGGGCTCGGGTAGCGTGCGGCACATGTCGAGCCCCGAGTCGGACAGAGCGGGGGCTTTCGGTCACGCCGTCAGCCCCCAGCACCCCTGAGCCCCGAGCCACCGGTCCCGGCCACCGGCCCCGGCGACCGGCCCGAGCCACCGGCCCCTCGGCTCAACGCCCGGGCCCCGCACGGCCGTTGAGCCGGGGACGCGGCGACCGGCAGGCGTCGGCGACCGCACGGACCGTACCCGCGTCCGCGCGTCGCCGCGGACGTCCGCGCGTCGCCACGGACGTCCGCGCCGCAGAAGGCGCGCCGGCCGT
Organism: Streptomyces sp. XM4193; assembly: GCF_023072595.1. Lineage (GTDB taxonomy): Bacteria > Actinomycetota > Actinomycetes > Streptomycetales > Streptomycetaceae > Streptomyces. The sequence goes on along the minus strand of NZ_JALLGK010000001.1, from coordinate 481,738 downwards.
CGGGCCCGCTCCGCGAGGCTGCCCTCGCCGCACTGCGCGGCGAGTCGGCCCGCTCGTGTGCACGGACTGACAGCGGTGACGAGAAGACCCCCCTCTCTCCCGTCTTCCCGTGTCTCGTACACCTCGGAGCACTCGATGCCGCTTCCGCTCCATCTCCTCGCCGTGGCCGTCTTCGCCATGGGCACCTCGGAGTTCATGCTCGCCGGCCTGCTGCCGGACATCGCCGCCGATCTCGGCACCACCGTCGGCAGCGCCGGCGCACTCACCTCGGCCTTCGCGGTCGGCATGCTTCTCGGCGCACCGCTGGTCGCCGCACTCGCCCGCAACTGGCCGCGCCGAGCCTGCCTGTTCGGCTTCACCCTCCTCTTCGCCGTCGTGCACGTCGTGGGCGCGCTCACCTCCGACTTCGCCGTACTGCTCGCCACCCGGGTGATCGCCGCGCTGGCGAACGCCGGGTTCCTCGCGGTCGCGCTCACCACCGCCACGGGCCTGGTCGCCCCCGACCGCAAGGGCCGGGCGCTCGCCGTGCTGCTCTCCGGTACGACCGCGGCGACCGTCGCCGGCGTGCCCGGCGGAGCGGCACTGGGCGCCTGGATCGACTGGCGGGCGCCGTTCTGGGCGGTCGCGCTGCTCTGCCTCCCCGCGGCGCTCGGCATCCTGCGGGGCGTCCCGGCCTCGAACGCACGTGAACGCGGCGGCCACCGGCCCGAGTTGGGCGCGGAGCTGGCGGTGCTGCGCCGGGGCCGGCCCGTACTGGTGATGCTGCTCGGCGCGGTGGTGAACGCGGCGACGTTCGGCAGCTTCACCTTCCTCGCCCCCGTCGTGACCGACACCGCGGACCTGGGCGAACCGTGGGTCCCGGTCGTTCTGGTGCTCTTCGGCGCCGGCTCCTTTCTCGGCGTCAACGTCGCCGGGCGGTACTCCGACCGACGCCCGTGGCAGCTCTTCGCCGTCGCCGGTCCGCTGCTGGTGGTCGGCTGGTCGGCCCTGGCGGTGCTCGCCGACCGTCCCGCCGCCCTCTGCGTCCTGGTCCTCGCGCTCGGCGCGCTCTCCTTCGCGCTCGGCAGTACGTTGATCGCCCGGGTCCTCCACGAGGCCGCGGACGCGCCGACCATGGCCGGCTCCTACGCCACCGTCGCGCTCAACGCGGGCGCCGCCGCGGGCCCTCTCCTCGCCGCCGCGACGCTCCGCACGGAGGCCGGGGGCCCGGGACCGATGTGGCTGAGCGCCGCGCTGGTGGCGCTCGCGTCCCTCACCGCACTCGCCTTCCGTCCGCTGCTCACCGCCGAGCCCGCACCCGCGGCCCCGCACTGAACCCGCCCGCACCCGGCGGGAGTTCGGCCACCGCGCGGCAGCGCCCTGCACCACCCGCCACTGCCCGCCCCCGCACCGGCGGGTGGGAACGTACGCGCAGGTTTGGCGACGGATCGTCATACCTGAGAGCGAATCAGGACAACACGGCGATTGCCGGTGCGGGCGGCGGGCAGCTTGGTGGCGCGACGTCGCACCACCCGCCGGGGAGGCGGGCCGAACGGCCAACCTCCCCGCGGATCAGCCGAGTTGTTCTGGAGGACCCCTATGGCACGTACCCGTACCGCCCGTGTGATCGCCGCGGTGGCCGCAGTGCCGCTGGCCGCGGCGATGTTCACAGGAGTGGCGCACGCCGACAACGGCGCCATCGCGGCGGACGACTCCCAGGCCACCGTCGTCAGCACCTCCGGCAGCGGACTCGGTGACGACAGCGCGGGCAACGCCATCACCAACCAGCAGCTCGCCACCGCTCCCGGTGCCGTCAACGCCGCCAATAACCAGGCCAACAGCGCCAATGTGAGCGGCCCGGGCGTCACGGTCATCGACCAGGACAACACCACCATCGTGTTCAGTCCGCTCTGGTGAGTCGAGCGGCGTCCGCCCCCGGGGCGGCGGACGCCGGGGAAGGGTCACACCGGGTGGCCGCGTCCAGCAGGACGCGGCCACCCGGTCGCGTTCCCGGCCCGGGGCACAGCCGCGTTCCCGACCCGCCGCACTCCCGCCCGCCCCGCCCGGGGCGGGCCCGCGCGTCACCCGCCGCGTCCGTCCGGTCGCAGTCGGCAGCCGTCGTCCGGTACGCTCCCCGACGGCGCCCGGTCGGCCGCAACTCGGCCGCGACGGCCCCGCAACGCCGATCGCCGGAGTCCGGCGCGTACAGCGTCCGCAGTTCCCGTGCGCCCCACCCGCCACGGCAGCACCAAGGCGCGCGGGCCGCCCCGGCGGCCCGGCCGACCGGCAACCCTGATACGCCCCTGACGAGCCCTGACTTCGGTATTGGTGCTTATCCCCCTGAGGGAGGTGGGAGGGGTACACGTCGTACAACCTGAGGCGGAGACCGTTCGGGACTTCCGGGCGATCCCCTGGTGGGGGCCCCGCTCCTAGGTTGAGTGCATGACCACGCCTGGGACTTCCGCCACCGTGACGCCCCTCGTGACGCCGCTGACGTTCACCACGTATGTGCAGGCGCGCGGACCGGTGCTGCTGCGTACCGCGCGTTCGCTCACCTCCAATCCGAGCGATGCCGAGGACCTTCTCCAGACGGCGCTGACCAAGACCTACCTCGCCTGGGAGCGCATCGAGGACCACCGCGCCCTGGACGGCTACGTCCGCCGCGCCCTGCTCAACACCCGTACCTCGCAGTGGCGCAAGCGCCGCGTCGAGGAGTACGTGTGCGACGAGCTTCCCGAGCCCGAGCCGCTGCCCGGCCCCGACCCCGCCGAGCAGCAGGCCGTGCGCGACGCCCTGTGGCGCGCGGTGCTGAAGCTGCCCGCCCGGCAGCGGGCGATGGTGGTGCTGCGGTACTACGAGGACCTGAGCGAGGCGCAGACCGCCGAGGTGCTGGGCGTCTCGATCGGCACGGTCAAGAGCGCCGTCTCGCGGGCGCTGGCCAAGCTCCGCAACGACGCCCAGTTGGACGCCGCCACCTCCACCACGGCCCCCGAGACCGTCGAAGCCGCCTGAACCCCGGCTTCCCCCGCGCCACCCGCAAGCCACGGCAGCCACCACAGCCACTGCGGTGCGACCGCCCGGCGGGGCTGCGCGACGCCCGGCACCGGGCCGCCGAGGGTGCGCGCCGGGCCTCCGGTTGTGCCCGACCACGTGACATACCGCCTGGTCGGTGGCAGGCTGCCCGCCACGGGCAGCGTGTCGTGCGGGCATCGCGGCGAGTCGCCGGGCCGCTCGTGACGGGCGCTGCGCCGGTGAGTGCGCGCGACTCGACAGGACGCCCGGGAGGCCCCACGTGCTGAGCACGATGCAGGACGTACCACTGAACGTGAGCCGGATCCTCGCCCATGGCGAGCGGGTGCACGCCGACGCGGAGATCATCACCTGGACCGGCGGCGGGGAACCGCACCGCCGCACCTTCGCCGAGACCGGCGCACGCGCCGCACAGCTCGCCCACGCACTGCGCGAGCGACTCGGCGTGAGCGAGGGCGACCGCGTCGGCACCCTGATGTGGAACAACGCCGAGCACGTCGAGGCGTATCTCGCCATCCCCTCCATGGGCGCCGTGCTGCACACCCTCAACCTCCGCCTGCCGCCGGAGCAGTTGGTCTGGATCGTCGGGCACGCGGCCGACCGGGTCGTCCTGGTCAACGGCACGCTGCTGCCGCTGCTGGCCCCGCTGCTGCCCAGGCTCCCGAGCGTCGAGCACGTCGTCGTGGTCGGCGAGGGCGACCGGCTCGCGCTGGACAGCGCGACCGTCGAGGTGCACGACTACGAGGAGCTGCTGGCCGAGCAGCCGACCCGTTACGAGTGGCCGGAGATCGACGAGCGCGCGGGCGCGGCCCTCTGCTACACCTCGGGTACGACAGGCGACCCCAAGGGCGTGCTTTTCAGCCACCGTTCGATCTATCTGCACGCGATGCACGTCAACAGCGCGGAGGCGTTCGGCCTCGGCAGCGGCGACCTCGCGCTGCCGGTGGTGCCGATGTTCCACGTCAACGCCTGGGGACTGCCGCACGCCTGCTTCATGTCCGGCGCCGGCATGCTGATGACCGACCGATTCCTCCAGCCCGGCCCGATCGCCGAGATGATCGAGAAGGTGCGTCCCACGCTGGCCGCTGCGGTCCCGACGATCTGGCAGGGTCTGCTCGCCGAACTCGACGCCACGCAGCGGGACGTCTCCTCCCTCGGCCGGGTCGTCATCGGCGGCTCCGCCTGCCCGCCCAGCCTGATGCGCGCCTTCAAGGAGCAGTACGACATCACCGTCGTCCACGCCTGGGGCATGACCGAGACCTCCCCGCTGGGCACCGTCTCGCACGCGCCGCCGGGCGTCGGCGAGGAGGAGGCGTGGGAGTACCGGTTCACCCAGGGCCGCCTGCCCGCATCCGTCGAGGTCCGGCTCGCCTCCCCGGACGGCACCTTCGCCCCCTGGGACGGCCGGACCGCCGGTGAGCTGGAGGTACGAGGCCCCTGGATCGCCGCGGCCTACTACGGCGGCGCCGGATCGACCGAACCGCTGCGCCCGCTCGACAAGTTCAGCGAGGACGGCTGGCTGCGCACCGGCGACGTCGGCACGATCTCGCCGAACGGCTATCTGACGCTGACCGACCGCGCCAAGGACGTCATCAAGTCCGGCGGCGAGTGGATCTCCTCCGTGGAGCTGGAGAACCACCTCATGGCACACCCCGCCGTCGCCGAGGCGGCCGTGGTCGCGGTGCCGGACGAGAAGTGGGGAGAGCGCCCGCTCGCCACGGTGGTGCTCGCCGAGGGCCGGGAGGCGACCTACCAGGAGCTGCGCGAACACCTCGCGGAGCGGATCGCGCGCTGGCAGGTGCCCGAGCGCTGGACGGTCATCCCGGCCGTGCCGAAGACGAGCGTGGGCAAGTTCGACAAGAAGGTGCTGCGCGCCCAGTACGCCGACGGCGCGCTGGACGTCACCACCCTGTAGCCGCCGCGACGCTGCCGCTGCCGCCCGCCCCGGACGCCGAGCCGATCGGTGTCCGGGGCGGGCGCGTTCACGCCCTGCCCGCCGTCCGCCCGTCCCGTCGCCGACGTGCCCGCCGCTGCCCTGCCCGCCGCCGTACCCGCCGCCGCCCATCCCGCTGCCGCCGTACCCGCCGTCGCTGCGGCACCGCCGGGGTCGCGTCGTGCCGCCGCCGTTGTGCCACCGGCATGCGCCAACGGCGACCTGTGACCGGTCCCGTACGGCGCTCGCGGCTCTCGCGTCGCACGCGTCACGCACCGCGTACGACGGACTCACCCGGCAGGCGCCGGCGCGCGGGGCGAGCCCGGCACGTACGCGGCTCGTACCGGGCCCCACACGCGGGTCGTGCGCGGCTCGCGCCGTCGGCGCCCACCGTCGGCGCCACCCGCGACGCCCACTGTCGGCGCCACCCGCGACGCCCGCCGTCGGTGGTGGCGGCGGCGGGGTCAGCCGGTGCCGATCTTGGCGAGCAGGTCCACGAGTTGGCTCTGCACCTCGACGCTGGTCGAGCGCTCGGCCAGGAACAGCACCGTCTCGCCCGCCGCCAGTCCGGCCAGCTGCTCGCGGTCCATCCCCGCCGAGGTGTAGACGACGAACGGCGTGCGGTTCAACAGGCCGTTGACCCGCAGCCAGTCGATCACCCCGGCCCGGCGGCGACGGATCTGCGCAAGGTCCATCACCACCAGATTCGGCCTGATCTGAGCCGCGACCTCGACCGCCTGACCGTCCGACGGTGCGTGTGCGACCTGCATCCCGCGCCGCTCCAGCGTCGCGGCGAACGCCTGGGCGATGACCGGTTCGCCCTCCACCAGCAGTACCCGCGGCGGGTGCTGCTCGCTGTCGCGCGGGGCCAGTGCCTTGAGCAGCACGGCCGGATCCGCGCCGTACGCGGCTTCCCTGGTCGCCTGCCCCAGCCCGGCGGTCACCAGCACCGGCACCTCGGCGGCCACCGCCGCCTGCCGCAGCGACTGCAGGGCGGTACGGGTGATGGGCCCGGTGAGCGGGTCGACGAAGAGCGCGGCGGGGTACGCGGCGATCTGCGCGTCCACCTCCTCGCGGGAGTGCACCAGCACGGGCCGGTACCCGCGGTCGGTGAGCGCCTGCTGGGTGGTGACGTCCGGCTCCGGCCAGACGAGCAGCCGGCGCGGGTTGTCGAGCGGCTCCGGCGGCAGCTCGTCGTCCACGTCGATCGGGCGCAGCGGCATCGTCATCGCGGGGTCGGCGACCGCGGCGGCGCCGTTCGGCCCGTCCAGCGGCTCGGGCCCCTCGGCGGCCTCCGCGTCCGGTGCGGTGACGGTGAACTGCCGCGCCGCGTCCGGCCGTCCGCTCATGCTGCCCAACTGCCGGGAGGTGTGCCCGGCGGGCAGCGGCTGCGCGTCGGAACCCGGAGGACCGGCCTGCCCCTGCGACAACTGTCCGGCGGGCGGCGCCGGCTGCGGCTGCTGCGGCGCCGGCGGCAACTCGTAACGGCTCCCCTGCCGGCCCGACTGCTGCGGGCCGCCGGGCTGTTGGCCGCCGGGCTGTTGGCCGCCGGGCTGTTGGCCGCCGGGCTGCTGCGGCGCGACGGGCTGTTGGCCGCCGGGCTGCCGCCCCGCCGGCTGCCGGCGGGGCGGCTGGAGCGCACGACGGGGGTCCCCGGCCGGTGTCGCCGGTGCCGTCCCCGCGCGGTCGTCCTGCTGCGGCGGCGCCGCGAGCTTGCGCCGCCTCCCCGTACCGCCCGGGGGCGTGTGCTGGGGCAGCGGATGCTGACCGGACGGCTGCGGCTGCTGAGGCTGTACGGGCGGCTGCTGCCCGGGCTGCTGGAACTGCTCGGGCTGCGGTTGACCGGAAGGCTGCGGCTCGGTCGGCTGCGGCCGGGCCGGGGCGGGCGGCTGCGGGGCGCTGTCGGGCATCGCTCCCGGCGGCGTCTCCGGTCGCAGCGCGGACTCGGGCCCGTGGCCCGGCTGTTGGGCCTGCTCGGCCGCCCGTGCCTCGACGTGGGCCTGCACCTGCGCCGCGTACGGACGTCCCTGCCCGAGTGTGCGCACGCTCACCGCACTGGGGTCGGCCGTCTGCGGCGCGCCCGGCATCGGCAGCGGCTTGGGATGGGGCTGCTCGCTCGACGGGGGCACTGCCCCGCCCAGGATCGGACTGCGCGCGACGACCGTGTGACCGGCGGCACGGGGGTCCATGTCCTCGGGCCGCATCGGCTGCTCGGCCTCGCCGGCCGCCGGCTGCTCCGGAGAAACCGGCTGCTCGGGAGAGCCCACCTGCTCCGGAGAAACCGCCTGCTCCGGCAGTACGGCCTGCTCCGGCGGTACGGGCTGTTCCTCGGCGGCCGGGCTCGGCTTGCGCCGCCTGCCCGTCGGGCGCTGGGGCTGCGCGGGGTACTCGCCCGACGCGGACTCCCCGTACCCGAGCGCCTGTTGGCCGCCCTCGGAACCGTCCGTGCGGTCCGCCGCGGCGGGCGGCAGCGCGAACGGCGAACGGCCGGCCGGTGCGCCCTGCTGCTCGCCGCCGCCCTCGGGGGCGGGCTTCGCCCGCCGGCCCCGTCGTCCGGTGCCGGGCTGGACCTGCTGCGGGATCTGCGCGTCGGCGCCCCAGGCGTTCGGTACCGCCACCGGAGCGTCCTGCGCCTCGGCGGCCTCCTGAGCCTCCTGCGCCGCCCGAGCCTCCTGCTCGGCCTGAGCAGCCTGAGCGGTCTGAGCCGTCTGAGCCGTCTGAGCCGCCGGCGGTTCGAAGCCGGCCGACTGCGGCTGCACAGGCTGTGGATAGCCGCCCGGCAGTGGAGCCTGACCGGGCTGCGACTGCCCGGGACGTGCGAACTCGCTCTGCGCGGGCTCGGACGCGGGCTCGGACTGCACCGGCTCGGAAGGCGCCGACTCGCCCGTGCCGCGCCCGTCGACGGGGCGCAGCGTCCGCCGGGAACGCCGGCCGGCGGGCGTCGCCGGCACCGGCTCGCCCTCCGTGCGCGGCCCGGGAACCTCTCCGCTGCCGAGCTCTCTCCCGTCGCCGAACTCCGCCTGCGCGCCCTGCTGAGCGGCCACCGGCCCGCCCAACTGCCCCGGGCCCGCCGACTGCTGGTGCTCGACCTCCCCGGCCTGCGCCTGCGGGCCGGGCCCGCCGCTGCCCGGAGGCAGTGCGAGACCGCCCGAGGACTGCGGTGCCCGGTCGCGACCCGCCGGCAGCGCCAGCGCCTCCGGCGTCCCGCGCGCGGGACGGGCGGGCCTGGGCATCACGGTCGTCCCGTTGCCGAACGCCATGCTGCCCGTGCCCTGGGTCGGCTCGCCCTGCGGCTCCGGTCCGGGCGCGGGCAGTGCGCCACGGGCGGGACGCTGCGGCGGGCTCGCCACCGGCTCGTCGCTCACGTCGCCGAGCGGCACTTCGAGTACGTACGCGCTTCCGCCGCCCGGGACTTCGTGCGTCTGGAGCACGCCCCCGTGCCGGGCGACCACGCCGCGCGCGATCGGCAGATGCACCGGGTTGCCGCCGCTGTGCGGGCCGCGCACCTCGATCCGTACGACCGATTCCTTGGTCGCCTCCTCGCCGCGCCCGCTGCCGCCGCGCTTGGCGGCGGCGACGACGATCGTCGAGTCCTGCGGGCCTCCGGCGACCGTGGAGTTGCCGGTGACGTCGACGCCGGCGACGTCCGCGACCAGATGCGCGATCGCCAGCGCCAGCCGGTCGGGGTCCACCACGGCCTGTATCGGCGGTGCGTGCACCGCGAACTGCGCGCGGCCCGGGCCGATCAGCTCGACGGCGCTCTCCACGCCGCCGGCGATCACCGCGTCCAGCGAGACCTGCTTGCGGTCGAGCTTCTCGCGGCCCGAGTCCAGCCGCTGGTACTGCACGACGTTGTCGATCAGGGTGGTCATCCGCGCGTAGCCGGCGGAGAGGTGGTGCAGGATCTGGTTGGCCTCGGGCCACAGCTGACCGGCGGGGTCCGCGGCCAGACCGGCCAGCTCCCCGCGCAGCTCCTCCAGCGGTCCGCGCAACGCCTCGTCGACGACCGACAGCAGCTGCGCGTGCCGCGCCTCCAGCGCGTCCGTGGCCCGGCGGTCGGTGAACGTCAGCACCGCGCCGACGAGTTGATCACCGTCGCGGACGGGGGCGGTGGTCATGTCCACCGGCACCCGCTCGCCCTTCTTGGACCACAGCACCTGGCCGCGCACCCGGTGCTTGCGGCTGGAGCGCAGCGTGTCCGCCAGCGGCGTCTCCTCGTACGGCTGCGGCGTACCGTCCGCGCGGGTGTGGTGCACCAGCGGGTGCAGCGCCTGGCCGCCGAGATCGCTGGCCCGGTAGCCGAGGATCTGCGCGGCGGCCGGGTTCACCAGGACGACGCGGCCCTCGGTGTCGGTGCCCACCACGCCCTCGGCGGCGGCGCGCAGGATCATCTCCGTCTGCCGCTGCTGCCGGGCCAGTTCGGCCTCGGTGTCCAGGGTGCCGCTGAGGTCGCGCACGACGAGCATCAGCAGCTCGTTGCCGCCGTACCCGCCGTGATCGGCGTACGCGGCCTCGAAGGACGACTCGTAGGTGGTGCGTCCGTCCTCGAGGTTGGCGCTGGTCACCTCAACCGGGAACTCACTGCCGTCGGTGCGCCGCGCGACCATCCGGGTCGGCGGCTGACGCTCCTCGATGCGGTCGTCGGGGCGACGCATGGACCCCGGGATGCGCTTGGAGTCGAACGCGGGCACGAGATCGAGCAGACCGCGACCGATCAGCGCCGTACCGGGTGTCTCGAAGACATCGAGGGCGATGCTGTTGGCGTTGACGACCGTGCCGTTGGCGTTGACGAGCAACAGCGCATCGGGCAGGGCGTCGAGTATGGCGGCGAGGCGAGCAGCGCCTCGGGATGGCCTGCTGCTCACGACGGCGTTCCTCCTTGCTGACCACGTGGTACCCGGCCAGTCTGCCTCTACCCCGGGCTCATCACCAGAGTGGAGTCTACGGGCAGCGCTTGTCCCGGGGACGGCAGATGCGTACCAGTACCGGTGACACCGGGGAGGAAGCAGCCGCACGCACCCAGGCCGGACATTTGGCCACGGTCGTTCCGCGAACAGTTGCGGAATGTCTGATTCCGCAACTGCGTTTCCTTGTCGAGCTGTTGTCGGTCCACGGAGTCCGGCACCTGCCGCACCACCCCCGACCGGCCGTTTCCGGACGCCCGGCGGGCGCCGGCGGGCACCCGCCCGAGCCGGTCGGCGCGCGACGTTCGGCGCGCGCCCGGAGCGGCGCGACGAGCACCGGATCCCCGTGACGGTGCCGTGGCGGCCGACACCTGTCCGGCCGCCACGGCACCGCGGCGATCACCTGCCCGAAGCGCGGACACCTACTCTCGTGACGCCCGTTACTCCCGACCCCTCCACTCCCCGACCCCGTCACCCACACCGGCCGCCCCTCCAGCGCCAGCCCGCCCGCGACGTGTGCGCCGCCACGACGTGCGCCGCCACGCCCGTACCCCGCGTACGCACGCGCCCCGGGTACGCACGTGCCCTGCGTACGCACGTGCCCTGCGCTCGCCCGTACCGCGTGCAGGCCCGCACCTCCGTGCGCCGAACGCAACCGTCGGGCGGGCCCACGCAGTTGGCCCGCCCGACCCGGCTGCCCGGGATCGCCCGCCGTCAGCCGTCCGCCGTCCGCCCCGAAGGTCTCCGGATGTCGCCGAAAGCCTCCGGAGGGGCTCCGCGATGGCGTGCGATCAGCGGGCGTCGGCACCGATCAGCGGCAGCGCCGGCGTCAGGGTGTCCCAACGCGCGATCTCACAGCCGTTGGTGCGCTCGAAGTCGGCCGACACCTCGCGGCCCGCCCAGGTCCCGGTCACCCGCGCCGTCTGCGGTCCGCCGTAACGCTGGGTGCACACGGCGTCCTTGGAGACCGGCTCCCACGGGCTCTTCGGCCCACGCACCGCCTGGTCCACCGCAGCGCACGCCCGGGACGCCGACGGGTGGTTGCCCGCCGCACGACCGGCCGGACCGCACCTCAGCTCGTACCGCTCGGTCCTGGCCTCCGCGTCCTCCTGGTAGACCACGGTCAGCGTGCCCGCGGTCGGCAGTGCGCCACCCGCCTTCTCGATCTGCCCGTGGGGCGACGGGCAGGCCAGTGCGGAGCCCGCGACAGCGGACAGCGCGGCGGTCACGGTCACGACGGTGGCGATACGGCGCAGCATGAGGACTCCCGGTTTCAGCGTCACGGGGTACGTGGTTCGTACCCCCACCACCTACTAACGCTGCTTCCCTCCGCCCGTTGCGCAACTTGTCCGCCGCCACGCCGGTGCCGACGTACACGCAGGTGGGGGCCGGCGTACGCACGTACGAAGGCTTTTGCCCGCCGCGCTCGTCGGCGGGTAGTGTGTACCGCGATTGGTCACCGGGTCACGCCCTGTGCCATCATCTGTCCACGCCTCGCCTAGCGGGGCGTGTGGAGGCTTCGCCTAGTCTGGTCTATGGCGCCGCACTGCTAATGCGGTTTCGGGGTAACCCCCTGATCGAGGGTTCAAATCCCTCAGCCTCCGCTCGATCTCACCGATCACCGAAGCCCCGGTACGCATGTGCCGGGGCTTTCGCGTGCGTCCGGCCCCGCGTACGTCCGGACTCGCCCCGCACCGTCGGGCGACGGAGTGCGCGGACGAGGCGCGCGACCGCTTCCCGCCGCCCCTCGGGAGCCCGTTTCCGCAGCTCAGCACTGGTGAGACAAACGGATTTCGCCTCGCGGCGCAGGTCATGTAATGTTGTCCACGCAACGCCGACCGGCCGCCCAGACGGCCAGGGAAGCACAAGCGCTCGTAGCTTAACGGATAGAGCATCTGACTACGGATCAGAAGGTTGCAGGTTCGAATCCTGCCGAGCGCGCACAGGTCAAAGCCCCCTCGGGATCATCCCGGAGGGGGCTTTTTCGTGCCTGCAAGCAGGAAAGTACAGCAACCGCGTCAGCCACTACCGCCCACGGCGGCGGCAGCTTGCCGGCCGCGTCGCGCACTTCCTTCTCGCTCGCCTCGTGGCGGGCCGTCACTGACTGAGGCTCAGGCGGGCCCGTCGCGGAGGCTGTACATCAGAGGACGGGAGCGGCCGGCGGGCCCGCCCCCTTGCGTGCCCGCCGGGGCGGGGAACTGCGGGCGGGTGCCGGGCGCGGGCAACGGAGACGTCCCCTGACCAAGTTGCCTGACCAGGAGACGTTCTCGCTGTTCTCAGGGCGGAGGCGGTGGGATGTGTGGACCCACGGTGACATCGCTGCCACGGTTCTCAAAGTTGCTCTCTGTGCGTTGAGCGGCGCTCGAAGCCAAGGACGTCGTACAGCCAGCGGTCGAAGTAGCGTGCCTCGGCTTCTTGATCACCCTCGACGGTCAGCCACTCACGGGCAGCGGTGACCATATGGGCCTCGGCCTGATGCGCTTCCGCAGGATGCAGCTCGACCCAGTCGGTCAGCTCACCCCAGATGAGCGCGAGCCAGTTGCCGGCTTCATCGCCGTCGTCGACCGGGTGACCGCCACTGACGAGACCCAAGATCTCCAATGCCGGTTCGTACGGAGACGCGTCACTTCTCAAAATGGCCTCTGCGTACGCTCTCACCGCCACGCGGAAGGCGTCAGAGTCACCCATGAGGAAGAGAGTGGGCGACGCAGTCCGCGTGCCCCGGGCGTCCTGGTGATGGCGCTGCGCCCGAGGATCTCCATGATCGTTCACGCGTCGACTCCCGGCGCGAGCAACAGCGAGACGCAGGCGCGCCTGAGGTCGTGCACGCGTACGCGCCGCACCCGCGGGCCCTGGATTCCGCCCCGTGGAGGCAGTGGTGCGGCGGCGAACAACTTCGCGAGCGGTTCGGACGGTTGAGGGATCGACCGAGTTGCCGTCGCGGCCCGGGGCGGTGCCGCCGCTGCTCGGCCTCACGATGCGGTCGAAGGCCGTCCGCAGCGAGTCGAGCGACGGCCCGAGCGTCAAGTACCAGCAAAAACACGGCAGTTCACCGTGACCCGGGCCGTTGCAGCGCACCGGCCGACAAGTTGACCACAGCAAGTTGCTCCTGGCCGCCGGCAAGGGCTGTTCTCCCCTTCTTGTCCTCGGAAGGAGACCCGCTCGACAGGGAACTGCTCTCTGCGTTTGTGCCGGGCGGGGGGCAGCGCCGATCGTCCAGATCAGGGACGCGCGGCCGGGGCGAGCCCATCAGCCGTTCCAGATTGGCGTCGTAGAGCTTTCTCCACGCCTCGCCTTCTTCCTCCTCCATGATGGAGCGGAGGGCATCGCACACTTCTCCCTTGAGCGCCTTGTCCTCCTTTCGGACCGCCACACCGTATTCCTCCTTGCCGTCGATGTTGTCATTCAGTCGACGGACCTTCTCAGGTTCGTCGTCCTCGAAGCCAGCGAGGATGACGTCGTCGGAGGCGACCGCATAGACGTTGCTTTTGGGGTCGAGCACCTCCTCCCGACATTTGTCGTAAGTGGCGGGTAGCGGATCCATCAAATTGAAATTCTCCGCCTCAAGACTTTTCACGTAGGTCGAGGATTTGGCGGTACACACCGCCAGCCCCCTTGAGATCAGGTCCGTGTAATCCTCGATGTCGTATTGAGAGTTCTTCTTGACGAGGAAGTTTCGACCGGCAGTGTAGTAGGGGCCGGCGAAGTCCACATCGTCTTTTTCCATGCGATCCTTGGTGATGCTGTAAGTGGCAATGACCAGGTCCACCGTCGAGCGGAGTGCGGCGGCGCGATTCAGTGTCGTGACATTAACGAAGACGATGTCCTTCGCTTCGAAGCCCATATGCTTGCCGATTGCAATGGCGAGGCCAGGCTCGAACCCCGTGTGCTCCCCTGAATCTTCGTTGTACTCGCTCAGCCCTGGCTGCAACCGCTTGACCCCGATGCGCAGCTCCTTCTTCTTCTCCCTCCAAGGCTTCTCGGGCTCGTCCTGGCCCTTTCCCTCGTCGTCGGCGGCGGCATCCTCGGCACCGTCCCGGCCGTCGGACTGGCCCAGGTTGGAGACGACCCAGCCGGTCGCGGCGAGCAGTACACCGGCGAGTGCGATCGCTGCGATTCGCAGCCCTCGTCGACTGCCGTTCGGCGGTGTGGGAGGCGCGGCGTCGGGAGCAGCCGCGCCGGCTCCCGGGGGAGGCGGCGATGACGCGGGGGCCGGAGTGGCCGGTGTCGCGGCCGGGGGTCGCGCCTCGGCCCGGGACGGTTCCGTCGGCTCCACCGATTCCGCTGGTTCGGGTGTCTCGGCGGGTGCGCTGTCCGGCTCGGCGGGCAGCGAACGCGGATTCGTGGCCGGTTGCTCGCGGTGGGCGTCGGGCGCTGCGGGGGTGATGCTCATCGGCAGCGGGGAGGGGCCGGGGGCGCCGAGGACCTCGCGCAGCAGCAGCTGCGCCGCCGACGCGTCCAGGCGCCGGTCCGGGTCCGGGTCCAGCAGCCCCCGGATGACCGGCGCGAGGGGTCCGGCATAGCGGTAGGGCGGGTCCGGGTTCTCCCTGACGGAGGTCTGCACCTCCCACTCCGAACGGCCCGCGAACGGCCGTTGCCCCTCGACGGCTTCGTACAGCGTGACGCCCAGCGCCCACAGGTCGGAGACGCGGGTGTGGCCGGTGGAGGCGGCGGTGTAGAGCTCGGGCGCGAGGTACGGAGGGGTGCCGATGACGTGGTTTCCCGTCACCTGTGACGCGCCGTCGAAGGTGGCGATGCCGAAGTCCACCAGGATCACCTGGCCGGTGTCCCCGATGAGGATGTTGGCCGGTTTGACGTCCCGGTGGACGACCGAGGCGCCGTGCACCGCGCACAGCCCGTTGAGGACCTGGAGACCGATCTTCGCCACCCTCGGCACGGCGAGAGTCTCCTCCGCGGCCAACACGTCGGCGAGAGACCGCATTTCGACCAGCTTCATGACGATCCAGACCTGGTCGGCGGTCTCGACCTGGTCGTGCACCGTCACCACGTTCCGGTGGTCGATCCTGGCGATCGCCTCCGCCTCGCGACGTGCCCGGTGCACCGCCGCCGAGCGCGTGGTCGCGGTCACCGCGCTCGGGTGGAGGAGTCCCTTGATCGCCACGAAGCGGCGCAGCCGCCGGTCGTAGGCGCGCCAGACCTGCCCCATGCCGCCCCGGCCGATGACCGACAGCAGCTCGTAACGGTCGTCGATGACCGCGGGAGGGGCGGGCGGACGGTCCTCCGGCGGTTCCGCGGAGCCGCGCGGGGGCAGCCCGGAGTCCGGTCCGCTCCGCGAATCCGGCGCAGTGGTCGCCGCGGGGTCCGGCGCCCCGGCGTCCGGGAGGCCATCGGCCGGGAACCCGTCGGCCGGAACCCGGCCGTCCGACCCGCTGCCGTACTCGCGCCAACCGTCGAAGCGGTCATCGCCCTGCATTCGTCCCCACCCCACTTCCCGGAGCGGGCAGCCCTCAAACCCCCGCGTACCGTTCTCCTCGCGTTCGGGCGGCGTCTCCGCCGTCGCGGCGGGTACGCCTCGAACGCCTCGTCGCCGGACCATGCCGACCGGACGCCCCGTCAGGCCCGTTCACCGAACCGGCCGGTGCTCTTCCCCGCTCCCCCAACTCCCGTGGACCGTCGGCCTGATGACGGCGAGCTCACCCTACGCCGCGAGTTCGTCACCCGTCCCGAACGCCGCACTCCTTCCGGGTACCCCGAGCCGCCGCCGAGGATGTGGAAGTCGTGACACCGGGTCGGGTCGGACACCGATCGGCTCCGCCCTCGCACCGACGGAGCAGGGGGCTTGCGTGCGCGGTGACGGAGACGGCGGCGTGCGCGTACCGCGGCAGGGACGACGGCGGGCGCACATGGCGACGGAGACGACGGCGGGCGCATACGTGGACGGGGACGACCGCTTGAGCGCGACGGCCGGGCGGTGGTGCGTTCGGCGGTCCGGCGGTGGTCGGCGGTGGCCCGGTGAGGTCGCGGCTCATGCACGGGTTCGTGCCGTGGCCACCTGGCCAGGTGTGTCTGCGGTGTGGACGTTCGTGGCGAACGCCGGGCGGTATGTGGCGATCTGCGAGTTTGGTGCTTCGCCGGTCGGCTACTGTCGGCGCGCATGAGTGAAGGCCACGTGTCCCGCCGGACCCTGCTGGGGCTGGCCGCTGTCGCCGGTACCGCCACGCTGGCGGGTTGCGCGGAAGGCGGCGGCAAGGAAGACCCGCCGAGCAAACCGTCCTCCGAACCGGGCAGAGCCTGGGACCACCTCCACCTCGCCGAGGACTGGGGCGGCGAGTACGTCTCGCTCGCCGCCACCGACCGCGACAACGTCTGGGCGCTGGGCGTACACGGGCTCTCCTCCGACGAACCGGCGGGCACGCGTCTGTTCCTGGACCACTGGGACGGCAGAAAGTGGCGGGAGCACGAACTCCCGGACGAACTGCCTTCGGGCGAAGGGCACTTCGGGCTGACCGCGGCCGGTCGGGGCGACGGCGTGTGGCTCGTCGCCCGGTCGAAGGAGGGCGAGCTGCACGCCCACCGGTGGGACGGCGACGCCTGGCGGACGCTGCCCCGGACCGCCCCGGCCAAGCCGGCCGGCCCCGACTTCTCCGGCACGGACATCCCGCTGGTCGCGGCGGAGCCGGACCTGCTGTGGCTGGTGCTCGACGGCGAGGTCCGGCACTGGTCCGGCTCGGGCTGGCAGGCCCCCGCGCTGACGTTCACCGCCACCGATCTGGCCGTGCTCCCCTCGTCCGACGGCGGCACCCCGAAGGTGTGGGCGGTGGGGCGGACGGCGACCGAGTGCGAGGACGGCGAGTGTTATCCCCAGCCCGCGAGCGCACGCTGGGGCGACGGCGGATGGAGCCCCGTCGAGATGCCCGCGTACCGCTTCCCCGACCCGGTACCGCCCGAGGCGAGCGCCGGTCTGGACGCGGTCGTCGCGGACGACGACCGGCTGTGGGCACTGGGACGGCACGACTTCAACCACGGCGAGGTGGAGGACGAGCCCGAGGCGGAGACGATCCTCCTGACAGGGGACGGAACGGGCTGGTCCAAGAGCAGACTGCCCCGTCTGAACCGCGCCGTCTCCACCGCGACGACCGTCGCCGACGGTCACGGCGGCCTGCTCCTGGACCACGGGCGCCACCTCACCGCGGACGGCAAGCTCCACCGCGTCGCCTGGCCGCCCGAGGTGCCCGGACCCGGCGAAGGCGGCTCCCCCTCCCCCGGCGGACGTCGCGGCAAGCAGCAGATGAACTGGAACGTCGCCTGCCGGGTGCCCGGCACCGCCAAGATCCTGGCCGCGGGAGCGGTCCTGGCGCCGAACGACAGCGACGGCACAACTCCCAGGCGCGCGACGGTCGTTCAGCTGGAGCTGCCGGACGGGGAGTGACCCCCGCCAGCTCTGCCAGCCCCGCCAGCCGCGGCGGGCGCGGCGGGCGCGGCGGGCGCGCACCTGCCCGCTTGCATGTGACGGGCCGGTGTTCGCCTGCGTCAGGCCGGACGGATGGATGACCGGAGGGCGGAAGGGCCCAACTGACGCCCGACAGGCCGGACTTCGACCGGTCGGCACTCGGAGCGGCGGAACGTGCGGGTGGGCGACGACCGTCGCGGCGGCGACGCCAGCAGTGGCGGTAACGGTCAATGGCACGGTCAGCGGTACTTAAATGCGCTTCTGTCGCCGATTGGCGGTGCAGAAAGGGGACTTGGGGGTAGCGAGCATCCCGAGGAGCGCGAAGCGCGGGGTCGACGCGCGTAGCACGCTGCCCAACTCCCCGTTCACAGCGCGTACTTCGTTCCCACCGCCCCAAGAGCCCGCGTCAGCACAGGAGTCGGACCATGTGTGAACACCACGGAGAGCCCACGGACATCCAGCCCGAGGCCGAGCCTCCCGGACGCAGCTCGTCCGGGCGTCGCCTGTCCAGACGCGGATTGTTGGCGGGCGCCGGCGCCGGGCTGGGCCTCGCCCTGGTCGGGGCACCCCGCCTGGCACAGGCGGCAAGCACACTGTCGATGAACGGCGCCTGGTGCGATCCGGCCCGCGGTTCCTTCCCCAACGGCGGGCACTTCGGCGCCCCCAGGGGCAACGCCAAGCACGCCGGGCAGGACATCTCCAACCCCGTGGGCACCGCGTTGTACGCGGCTGCCGCGGGCACCGTGATCCGGCGCGGCGTGGGCGTGCTGCCCGGCCGCACCGGCAACGGCATCGTGATCGACCACGGTGGTGGCACGTACACCTACTACGGCCATCTGAACTCGTTCTCGGTCTCACAGGGCGCCAAGGTCGTCGCGGGCCGTCCCATCGGCACGATGGGGGCGACCGGCAACGTCACCGGCCCCCACCTGCACTTCGAGACCCACACCGGCGGGCTGGGCGCGGTGGTCGACCCGGTGCCGTTCATGAGTGCGCGCGGGGTGGACCTGCGCGGCGGCTGGTGCCGGCTCAACCCCGGTGCCTCCGGTCAACGGGTGCGCGCGGTCCAGTCGTTGATGAACCAGCGCGGTGCCGGGCTGGTGGTCGACGGCGCCTACGGGAAGGTTTCCAGCGACGCGGTGAAGGCGTTCCAGAAGAGCAAGGGCCTGGTGGCGGACGGCCAGGTCGGCCCGCTCACCTGGCCGGTACTCGTGTACACCCTGCGGCAGGGCGCGAAGGGCGACCATGTGAAGGGCCTGCAGGCCGTGCTGAACAAGCGCGGCGCGGGGCTGGTGGTCGACGGCGAGTTCGGCGGTGTGAGCACCACGGCGGTTCGCACCTTCCAGGGCGCCAACCGATTGGTGGTCGACGGCGAGGCCGGGCCGCTCACCTGGCAGGCACTCGTCGCCTGAGCCCCGAGTACGACCCTCGCCCCTCGGCTGCGGCACCGCCGCGACCGAGGGGCGAGGCGCTGACGGGCGAGGCGCTGACGGGCGAGTGGGACGGGCACACGGAACCGGTGCCGTGCAGTTGCCCCCGAGCCCCACCGAGCCCCGAGCCAGACCCTGCCCTGCCGAAAGGGGTTTCCGAGAGTTTCCGCAACCCGTGCACCGGTTGTGGACAACTCCGTTCCCCGCCGCGGCTACCGGAGGAACCCGGGTGTCCCCCGGCGGCGGAGGTAGTCGGCCGTCTCCGTCGGGCCGAGGTGGGGCACCAGTACGCAGTAGCTCAACTGCCCCAGTTGACCGGGTAGTTGGTCGGTCCGGCCGGCAGCGACGTATTCGTGGACCGTGCTGTAGACCCCGCCGACGACCGCCGACCGCAGCTGTACGGCGTCGACCGGCGGCGGTGGCACGGGCGCTTGGTGGAAGAACCGGTGGAACCGGCGCAGCAGTCGCGCACGCGCCGTACGGGCCGCCGGCCCCGCGGCGTCGATCTCCACGATGGCCATCGTCGCGAAGACCGGCACCTGGGCGAGTACGTCGAGCAGCGCGGCGAGTGCGGCGCATATCCCGTCCTGCCAGGGCGCGTCACCACCGCCGCCGGTGCCGCCGGCCGTCGCGCCGTCACCCGTGGTGCCGTCGCGACGGCCGGCGGCTTCGGAGGCGTCGTCGTAGGCGGCGCTCATGTGTCTCAGCAGCAGGTCGGTGCCGTGGCGGTAGGCGGCGAGGAAGGCGTCCTCCTTGCCGGGGAAGAGCTCGTAGAACACCGGTCGGGTGACACCTGCCGCCCGGCAGATGTCGGTGACCCGGGCCCCCTCGTAACCCTTGGCCGCGACGGTGTGGACGAGGCCGTCGTAGAGGCGGTCGCGCTGGGTCGCGGCGACGGACTCGGGCGCCAGTCCGCTGGGCCCGCGTTTGATCGCCCGAGCGGGGTCGCGCCCCGGCCTGGCACCCGGCACGAGCACACAACCGCCGGTCTGCGGCTGCTCGTTGCGGTCCTCTCGGTCGGCAGTCATTTCTTGCGCTCCCCCTTGACGGCGCTCCCACCCCGGGTTACAAACCTCAGGAGTTCTTTACTCCCGGGCAACATCCCGATGTGCGTCCGGTGACTCCCTCAAGCCGGCCACCGCTCCTGACAGTCAAGACCGGTTCGCCCCCGACGGCCAGCCTCCGGCCGGAATCCGCGGGGACGCGACTGCGGGACCCTCCAGTACGGCGCCACCCTGTGCGACCTTCGACGGTCAGCCTCCGTCGGAGACCCAGCCTCGGCACCCCCAACGAGAGGTCATGTCATGCGCAGATCAACCGCACTCCGTTCCGCGGCACTCAGCGTCGGCGTCGCCGCCGCGCTCTTCGCCTCGACGGGCTCCGCAACCGCCCTGGACGGAAACGTCCTGACCAACGACAGCGCGGGCGGGACGGCGGTGGCGGTCGGCGACGTCCTCTCCGCCGGTCTCGCGGAGGGCACCAACGCGACGTTCTTCGACAGCGCGGACGGCAGCACCGGCGTCACCTGTGCGACTTCCGGGTTCAAAGCCACCATCGGGGACAACCCCACCGCCCCCGGCACCGCCACCGGCTCCCTCGACTCGCTGACGCTGACCGACTGCACCGCCAACATCCTCGGCGTCACCAGCGTCGCCATCACCGTCGACAACCTGCCGTACACGCTGGGCGTCAGCAGCGGCGAGGGCAACCCCGTCACCATCAGCGGCGAACCGATGAAGATCAGCGCCGAACTGGACACCCTCATCGGCAAGATCACCTGCGTGTACGAGTCGACGAGCATCAGCGGCAGCGCGAACAACGCCGACAACAGCATCGCCTTCAGCAAGCAGGAGTTCACCCGCAGCGAGGGCCCGAGCAACTGCTTCTCGCCGGGCTACTTCACCGCCACGTACAGCCCGATCCAGAACGAGACCGCGGGCGGCAGTCCGGTCTTCGTCAACTGACCCGCACCACGGGCAGGTTGACGAGGAGCCGCTGACCGGTTCGCAACCGGGCGCAAGGCACTGAACCGCCGCAGCCGTCGGGCGTTCGACGACCGGAGCGGCGACGGTGACCGGCGACCGGCGCGACCGGAGCCGGCGGCGCAACCGCGACGCCCGGTACGCACGGCCCTCCCGGGTGGGCCGAGGCGTACCGGGCGTCGCCACGTCCGCCCACGGACAGGCCGCCGGGCCGCCCCTGCCCGGCTTGCAGTACGGGTTACAGGCGCCCGGCGCGGTACGGGCAACACGGGCCCGGCGCGGTACGGGCGATGTGCTCGGCGCGGCAGTGCGAGCGGTGCGCCCGGCGCCGCGGGCCGCGAGCACGCCTGGGCAATGGAGCGCCGAGTGCGCCTGGCTATCCTCGACGGACGGACGAACGCGGCCCGAGCGCCGCGAAAGGGCACCACCAAGGGGGATCACGACATGCGCAGAACCGCGAACGGGGCCGTACTCGCGACAGCGGTCGCACTGGTACTGACCGGCTGCGGCAGCGACGGGGGCGACAGCGAGGACGGCGCAAAGAAGGACACGGCCTCCTCGGGGCCGTCCGACCCGAACAGCGGCTCGGACGACAGCAGTTCGGGGGACGGCGGCTCGGACGACGGGGCCTCGCAGGACAAGGGCTCCGACGGCTCGGGCGACGCGGACGGGGAGACCCGCGAGGTCACCCTCGAAGTGACCGGCGAGGGCACCGTCCTCGGCGCCGTCATCTACATGACGAACGAGATGAAGACCGAGACGGTCAAGAAGCTGCCGTGGACGAAGACCGAGACGCTCGCGCTGAGGGGCGCGGAGACCGAGGTCGGCCGGGCGGTCACGCTGACACCGCCCTCGGTCCAGAATCCCGACGGCAAGCTGGTGCCCGCTCGCTGCGTCATCAAGGTCGACGGGAAGACGATCGCGGACAACGCGGACAACGACCCGGGCGACAGCAGCTGCAAGGCGTCGGTCAAGTAGCCCCGCCCCGAAGGCTTTCCGGCCGCCGAGGCGAGAGCGAGAACCAACGGTGAACGGGTCACCACAACGAACGCACGCTGCAACCTGACCGAGGTCGCCGAGCAGTCGACCGAAGTCCGAGGTTGAGGCTCATTCGTACGCGTGGTGAACGTCCCTCATTGATGCGAACCATCGCCTCCGCGGCCGGTTGGGGACTTCCGCGCCGGCCCCCGAGAGCCCGACTCGCAGCCGCACCGCCGCGGCCGCGCCAAGGGCTGTCAGGCAGGGCTCAATCGGAGAACCGCATTCCCAGCCACTGCTCGGCGCCCCAGGCATGGAACCGCTCCACCTCGGTGAACCCCAGCTTCGCCGCGAGGCGCATTGATGCGACGTTCGCGATCTGGGTGGTGAGCACTACCGACTCTCCGGGAAGGACGCTGTCGAGCCAGTCGAGTGCGGCCCCGCACGCCTCAGCGGCGTACCCGAACCCCCATGCCTGCGGCAGAAACAGGTAGCCGAGGTCGGCTTTCCCCACGGCAACCGGGCAACTGTGCTCCGTCGCCCGCCTGAGGAGGACCTGGCCGATCATCTCCTCGTCAAGATCAACAACGAAGCTGCCCGGCCGCCTCCCCGGCACTTCGGGCATCTCACGCGCAAGCTCGCGACGCGGGCGGGGACCACCCAGGTAGGTGTGCACCTCGGGCGAGGCGTGCAGCTCGATGAAGGCGGCACGGTCCCGCCCCTCGGCCTGACGAAGAACGAGCCTCTCGGTCCGGATCGGTGCGGGAGGCCAGCTGACAGGCCCGAGCTCAGTCATGTCGCGCAGCCAATCAGCACGCTCGGCAGCGATCAAGGCTCGCAGTCGGTCAAGCCGCTGCCGCAGGGCCCCTGTCCCACTTGGGCGGCTCTCAACGAACCACGCCGGCCGGGGCGAAATGCCTCCCGTTCCCGTGGCTTCGGCTTCGGCGGCTGCGGACCGTGCGACGAAGCGCCGTTCTGCACTCGGGCTTTGTGAACAGGGCCGCCCCGTCCGACGCAAGACGCCGTCGTAGGAACGGTGTTGAGCCGACGGGCGGGGAAGGCCATGCCAGTACGAGCCACCTCGGGCTGGGTCGGCGGTACGGGCTCGGCTCAGGGTGCCGGTCGTACTCCGCAGGCGGCGCGGAAGGCCCGGAGCAGTGGCGCTCGCAGCACCTCGGCCGGCTCCTGGCGGCAGGCGACGGTGTGCACCAGCCCCATCACGGCCAACTGGGCCGCCACCGAACCGTCCTCGGGCCGCGCCTCGGAGCCGGTCACTGAGCCCGTCGAGGTGTCGGTCGAGGTGTCCGTCGAGGAACCGGCCGCGGATTCACCGGAAGTGCTGAACTCCGCGAGCGTCTCCGTACGGTGGTCGTTTAGCTCGGTCAACACGCCGCTCTCCGCGCGGAGTTCGGTGCGCAGCATCGGCAGACCGGAGTCGAGCACCAGGCCCACGCTGGCGCGGTGCCGCAGCGCGAGGTCCACCAGATCCGCGGAGGCCCGCATCCGTCGCTCGGGTCCCGGCGGCAGAGCCGCCCAGGTCGCCCGGAGCGCCGCGAACTCCGCCAGCGGAGGGGCGAGGACCGCGGCGAGCAGCCGTTCCTTGGAGGGGAAACGGTGCAGCAGGCCGGTCTTCGAGTAGCCGACCCGATCGGCCACCTGCTGGACGGAGGTGCCCAAGTAGCCCTGGGCGCGGAAGAGTTCGGCGGCCGCCTCGATGATCTCGGCATCGACCTCGGCGCGGGTGGGGCGGGGCAAGGCGTTCTCCTGTCGTGAGTCCGCGGCCGGTCCGGACACTGGGCCGGCCCGATATGGACCCGGCACGGTTCCGGTTCCGGTCCGGAGCCGGGCCCCGAGGGGCGGCAGGTCGTGGGGCCGGACCGAACGTAACAGACCAAGTGGTCCCTCTCCGACCGAGTGGTCCGGCAGACCGTCGCCGACCAGTGCCGGAACGGATTGTCAGTGCCGTGCCCTACGGTTCGTTCGACCCCTCGATCCCGCTCGGCCCTCGGCCGTTGTCGCGCACCGTCACCGTTCCGCCGTCGTTCCCACTCGCCTCTCAGCCGCCTCCCAGCCCGTTCCCACTCGCCTTCCCAGCCGTCATCCGCTGTCGCTCCCGCCGTCGCCGGTCGCTGTCACCGCTCCTCGTGATCCGGCTCGGCCCCGCAGAGAAGGACGTACCCATGCCCGCCGAGCCCCCGGCCCTCGACCGCACCGCGACCGGGCCCACAGCCGCCGGCCACGACTCCCCCGCCGGTGGGAGCGCGGCAAGCGCCCCCGCTGCTCTCCCGCCCGCGCTCGCGGTCCCCACCACCGCCGACGGGCACGCCGTCATCCAGGTCCGCGGTGCGCGCGAGAACAACCTGCGCAACGTCTCGGTCGATCTGCCCAAGCGTCGGCTCACCGTCTTCACCGGCGTCTCCGGATCGGGCAAGTCCTCGCTCGTCTTCGGCACGATCGCCGCCGAGTCGCAGCGGCTGATCAACGAGACGTACACCGCGTTCATCCAGTCGTTCATGCCGAGCCTGGGCCGTCCCGACGTGGACGGGCTGCACAACCTGAGCGCCGCGATCATCGTCGACCAGGAGCGGATGACGCCCAACTCCCGTTCCACGGTCGGCACGGTGACGGACGCCTACACGATGCTGCGGATCATCTTCAGCCGCCTCGGCAGCCCGTACGTCGGGCCGTCCTTCCACTTCAGCTTCAACACCCCGGACGGGATGTGCCCCGACTGCGAGGGCATCGGCGAGGTCTCCACCATCGACCTCGACGAGCTCGTCGACCGCGAACTCTCCCTGAACCAGGGCGCGATCACCGCTCCCGGGTACGCGGTCGACTCCTGGCAGTGGCAGGTCTACGCGAGCTCGGGGTTCTACGACCCCGACACCAGGCTCGCCGACTTCACGGCCGAGGAGTGGCACGCGCTGATGCATCTGCCCGCCACCAAGGTGAAGGTCGGCAAGAGCAATCTGAGCTACGAGGGCCTGGTCCCCAAGATCCAGCGCACGTACCTGAGCAAGGACCGGGAGGCGATGCAGGCGCACATCCGCACCTTCGTCGACCGGGCCGTGGTCTTCGCGACCTGCGGCAGCTGCGGAGGCAGCCGGCTCAGCCCGGCCGCGCTCTCCGCGCGGATCGACGGCCGCAACATCGCCGACTGCTCCCGGATGCAGATCAACGACCTCGCCGCCTTCCTGCGCGGCATCGAGCCGGGCGACACCGGCCCGCTGCTGTCCAATCTGCGCGAACTGCTGGACTCCCTGGTCGAGATCGGGCTCGGCTACCTCAGCCTCGACCGCCCCTCGGGCACCCTCTCCGGCGGCGAGGCACAGCGCGTGAAGATGGTGCGGCACCTCGGCTCCAGCATCACCGACGTCACCTACGTCTTCGACGAGCCGACCGTCGGTCTGCACCCGCACGACATCCGGCGGATGAACGACCTGCTGCTGCGCATCCGCGACAAGGGCAACACCGTGCTGGTCGTGGAGCATAAGCCGGAGGTCATCACGATCGCCGACCACGTCGTCGACCTGGGGCCCGGCGCGGGGACCGCCGGCGGCGAGATCTGCTACACCGGTGACGTCGCCGGCCTCCGCACCTCCGGCACCCTGACCGGTCAGCACCTGGAGCACCGCATACGTCCCAAGGAGACCGTGCGGGAGCCGCGCGGCAGGCTCTCGATCACCGGAGCGAGCAGACACAACCTGCGGAACGTCGACGTGGACATCCCGCTGGGGGTGCTCACCGTGGTCACCGGGGTGGCCGGCTCGGGCAAGTCCTCCCTGATCCACGGTTCGCTGCCGGGCCGCGAGGGTGTGGTGGTGGCCGACCAGACACCGATCCGCGGTTCGCGCCGCAGCAACCCCGCCACGTACACCGGGCTGCTCACCTCGATCCGCAACGCCTTCGCCAAGGAGAACGGCGTCAAGGCGTCCCTGTTCAGCGCCAACTCCGAGGGCGCCTGCGCGAAGTGCGGCGGTATCGGGCTCATCCACACCGATTTGGCGATGATGGCCGGTGTGGCGTCGCGGTGCGAGGAGTGCGAGGGCAAGCGCTTCACCCCGGAGGTGCTGAACCACCGGCTGCGCGGCAGAAACATCCACGAGGTGCTGGAGATGTCGGCCGCCGAGGCGCACGACTTCTTCCCCGGCGGCCAGGCGCACAAGGTCCTCGGCCGACTGGTCGACGTGGGCCTGGGCTACATACGCCTCGGCCAGCCGCTCACCACCCTGTCCGGCGGTGAGCGCCAGCGCCTCAAGCTCGCCATCCACATGGCGGAGAAGGCGGCCACCTACGTCCTGGACGAGCCGACGACCGGCCTCCACCTCGCCGACGTCGACCAACTCCTGGCGCTGATGGACCAGTTGGTCGACGCGGGCAACTCGGTCATCGTCATCGAGCACCACCAGGCCGTGATGGCGCACGCCGACTGGATCATCGACCTCGGTCCCGGCGGCGGGCACGACGGCGGCGAGGTCGTCTTCACCGGAACCCCGGCCGATCTCGTCGCCCACGGCAAGACGCTCACCGCGCAGCATCTGCGCGAGTACGTGGACCGGCACGACGAGCCGTGACCGACATACGCTGACGAATGAGGGTGACAGCATGAAGCGGACGGATCGGGCACAGAAGTGGGTGCCGGCGGACAGCGGACGGGTGTACGCGGCCCTGGTGGACGCGGACGCGCTGGCGCAGTGGCTGCCGCCGGAGGGGATGCACGGCCGGTTCGAGCACTTCGACCCGCGGCCGGGCGGTTCCTTCCGGATGGTCCTCACCTACCTGGGCGACGACGAGGGCAACGCCAAGTCCGGCGAAGGGCAGGACGTGGTGGAGTCCCGGTTCGTCGAACTCGTGCCGGGCCGACGGGTGGTGCAGGCGATCGACTTCGTCTCGGACGACCCCGCCTACAGCGGCACGATGACGATGACCTGGGAGCTGACGCCCGGCGACGGCGGCACCCTGATGGAGATCCGCGCCGAGGACGTGCCGTCGGGCATCTCCGCGGAGGACCACGCCGCCGGGCTCTCCTCGTCGCTGTCGCACCTCGCGGCACACCTCGCACAGGACACACAACCGGACGAGTGACCCGGGGCAGGTGAAGGGTGCGGCGGTTCGGCGGGTGCGCGTGGTGCATTGCTTGCGCGAGGTGAGTGGCGTGCGCGGGATGAGTGGCGTGCGCGGGCAGGCGCGGGGCGCCCCGGGTGTGCGGCACGTGCGCGGGACCGCCGGGCGTCTCAGCTGCTGCGCCTCTTGCGCAGGGTCTGCGAACACCAGCCGATGACAAGGGCGTTGACGAGCCCGCCGATCGCCACGGCCACCAGGAACGACGCGGCGTGATCGGGCAGCAGGACGAGGACGAAACCGAAGGGCGCGGTCGCCAGGACGGGCACGACCCCCGCCATCGACTCGCCCGAATCGTCGAGACCGGTCACCGTCAGCGCCCAGACCACCAGGGCGGCGACCAGGGCCAGATAGCCGAGCGCCACCGGGTCGGTGAGGAACTGGCGGATACGGCCGGCGAATCGATTCATGGTGAACTCCTCTGTTGTACGAGCCTGTTGAGTCGTGCCCGTCGGATCGGGGCTGGGCTGGTCGGGGGCGGTGGGTCGGGGCTGTCGGGTCGGGGGCGGTGGGTCGGGGGGCTGTCGGGTCGGGGCCGGTGGCTGCGGAAGGGCTGAGGTCGGGGGCGGGCAGGGACGGGCACGAGGGCTCGGCAGGGTCGGCCGGCCTTGTGGCCGAGCGAGCGCCCAACTCCCGTGCGCCGTGCGTCGTGCGTCGTGCGGCATCCGGCCGTGCGTAACGGCTGTGCCGCTCCGGTGCGGGCAGAGCCGGCGCCGTTACGGGTGCGGCGCGGTCAAGTCGCGTACGGACCGGGCGGGTTGGGGCGTACGAGGCCCAGGTCGTAGGCGAGGATCGTCGCCTGGACCCGGTCGCGCACCCCGAGCTTGTGCAACAGCGCGTTGACATGGGATTTCACGGTGCCGACGGCGATGCCGAGCTGATCACCGATCTCGGCGTTGCTCAGTCCGGTGGCGAGCAGGCCGAGCACACGGCGTTCGCGTTCGGTGAGGTTCGCCGAATCGGGAGGCATCCGATCGTCCGCACGGGAGCGCCCGGACCCCGGCTGTGCCGCATAGTGGCCGATGAGTCGGCGGGTCGCGGACGGTGCCAGTACGCTCTCACCGGCCGCCACCACCCTGATTCCGCGCAGGAGTTCGCCCGCGTGGACGTCCTTCAGCAGAAAGCCGGACGCTCCCGCGCGCAGTGCGTCGAAGACGTACGAGTCGAGGTCGAAGGTGGTCAGCACCAGTACCCGGGGGCCGTTCGGCACGGCGGTGATGATGCGGGTGGCGGCGATGCCGTCGACCTCCGGCATCCGGACGTCCCTGACGACCACGTCGGGCGCGAGTTCGCGTGCGAGGTGCACCGCCGCGGCACCGTCGGCGGCCTCGCCCACGACGCACATGTCCTCCTCGGCGTCGATCACCGCGGCGAACCCCGCCCGGACCACGCCCTGGTCGTCGACGACCAGCACCTTGAGACTCACCGGTTCCTCCTGTCGTGGTCCCGCTCCGTGCCCGACCCGCGGTCCGCCGCACCGTCACCGAGCGGCAGCGAAATGCGGAACGCCCCCGGTGAGCCGTCGAATCGGGCCGTCAGTGTGCCACCGAGCGCGTCGACGCGGGCCGCAAGACGCGCTGCCGCCGCGGGCCGCTCGGCACCCGCCGCCCCGGTCGCCGTGATCGTCAACTCGGCCTCGTCCGCGTCGAGTTCGACCGTGGTGACAGCGGCCGGAGGCTGCGGGGCAGCGGCGGAGAGGAGCGTCTCGGTGAGGTGGTACGCGGCGAGGTCGACTGCTGCGGGCAGGCGCTGCGGTACGCGAGGCGTCAGCCGGATCCTGACGTCTCGGCCGGTGGCCCGGGCCTGGCGGGCGAGCAGATCGAGGGCGTCGACCGTCGGCTGCGGACGGCGCGGAGCGCCGGAGCGATGCGCGTCAGTGCTGTCCTGTGTCGCGCCGGAGCCGTCTCGCGTTTCGCCGGACAGATGCGTCTCGCCGGCCGGGTGCGCCTCACTGTCGCGCGCATCGCCGTCGTGCGCGTCACTGTGGTGCGCATCGCCGTCGCGCGCATCGTCGGCCGGCTGCGCGTCGCGGGCTGTGCGTGCTTCGCCCGAGGGGCGGGTGGTGTCGGCGGCGTGGACGGAGTCGAGCAGGGCGCGCATCGCCGCCAGCGCCTCGCGGGCCCGTTCGGCGGTCGCCTCGAGCCGTCCGGCCTCGGCTTCCGCGGCCATGTCGGCGGTGCGTGCGAGCACGGTCGTCTCCAGTCCGGCGGTGATGCGGCGGCGTTCGGCCCAGGCGTCGCGCACGGCCGCCTCGGTCCAGTCGTCGATGCGCGCCGCGTGTGCGTCCTCGGCCTCGCGCCTCCGACTACCGCGCCGCAGGCCGGCCGTCTCGGCGGCGCCGAGCAGCGCCGCGGCACCGGCCGCACATCCCGCGACCACCGCCCAGAGCGGCAGCGTCGTACCGCGTCCGAGCACCGCGGCGACCGCCGCCGCGGTGTGCACCGCCACGCACACCGCCGGTGCGATCAGCCCCGCCGAACCGGCGACACCGGCAGCACCGGCGACACCGGCAGCACCGGTGACACCGGCCCGGCCGCCGCGCCCGGTCGCGGTGCCGTCGGGGCGGGGGCGTTCCTGGCCGACGAGAGCCGCGCAGGTGGCGACGGCGCTCAGCAGCGGCGGCAGCAACACCGGCCCTTCGTACTGCCCCGCGGCCATGGCCACCGGCCACAGCGGTACCAGCGCGAGCAGTGCGAACTGCGCCGTGCGCGGCGAACGGCGCAGCCACAGCAGGGCGACGGCCTGCGCGGCGGCGAGCAGCGCGAACAGCACTCCGGCCGGAATCTGCCAGTCGCCGCTCGGCTCGGCCGGTGTCCGCGCGGTACTGAGCACCAGCGTCGACAGCAGCGGCTGGGTGCACAGGCCGAGGGCCACGACCAGCTGTGCGGCCCGGTGACCGACCGGTTCGGTCCGTTCCACCAACACAGCGGCCCGGCCCGGGAGTTCGGCGCGGACCTCCCAACCGCCCTCCGGGCCCGGGCCGGTCCGCAGCGTGCCGCCGGCCTCCCGTGCCCGCGAGCGGAGCGACCCCTGCCCGCGTCCGCCGCCGAGTCCCGCGGCGTGCGCGGTTGCGCCGGCGGGCGGTGCGGCGTTGGTGATCCGCACCTCGGTCCGTGCCTCGCCGTATCGGCAGACCACCGTGGTACGGGCGCCGGGGGCGTGGCGGGCCACATTGGTCAGCGCCTCGCGGACGATGCCGTACGCCGCGTCGGCGACAGCACCGTCGGGCAGCGGGTCGATCTCGTGCTCGATGACCCCGCCCAGCCGGCCGAAGCCCGCGACGAGGTCGAGCAACCGCTCGTGCGGGGAGGGGAGTTCGTCCGCCGACGCCGCGGGCGAGCGTACGGCGGTGAGGGCAGCGGTGACCGTACGGCCGGTTTCGGCGGCGAACTCCAGTGCCTCACCGGCGAGTTCGGGTCGCCGCTCGTGCAGGCTGAGCGCCGCACCGGCGGTGACGACGACAGCGGTCAGATGGTGCGCGCTGACGTCGTGCAACTCCCGTTCCATCCGCCGGCGTTCGACTGCCGGGAGCCGGTGGCGCTCCGACTCGGCGCGTTCCAGGCGGAGTTCGGCCGCCCCACGGGCCCGACGGTTGCGCCGTACCAGCAGCCCGCCGCCGCAGGCGCCGGCGTGGAGCAGCGCGGTCAGGACGAGGTCGAGCCCGTGGCGGTCGCTGAGGCCGTGCAGACTCACGCCGTGGACGAACTGCCAGCCGGAGAGCGCGGCTGCGCACAGCACCGCGGTGAAGGTGTCCCGTTCCGTCGCCACGGTGTACAGCGCGAGCGCGATTCCGGCCGTGCCCAGTACCGCGGTGCCACCGACGGGCAGCGCCCCCGCGCCCAGCGCACAGGCGGCGACGGCCGGCAGCAGCGCGAGCACGGGCCGCGAGCGGCGCACTGTGAGCGCGGCCGTCACGGTGCCCGCGGTCAGCAGCGCCACCAACAGTTCCGAGGCGGACGGCACCGATCCGCGCAGCAGCGATCCGCCCGGCCACACCAGGGCCTGGAGGCAGAGCAGGAGAGCCGGCAGCAACCGGTCGTCGTCGCGTTTCACGTGGCCAGGCTAGGTCCGGGCCCACTCCGTACGGCTCGGGCTGCGGGGCGATATCCGGGCGACGGCTCTCTATCGCTGGTTCGAGTCCGGCCTCGTCCGACCGGTCGAAGCACCTCGCGGGACAGCACCCGTCACCAGCCGCACCGCCGCCACCCGTACGCCCCGTCCCCATACGTCCACCGCACATACGCCCGCCCGCCTCACCGGAGACGACGGCGGGGCGGGTCCGAAGACCCGCCCCGTGCTGCGCCCGTCGGGCCGGCCGGCGACCCCGCCGACCGGTCCGACGGGCGTCAACCGCCCTGTCGGCAAAGCGTGTTACGCCGCCGCGCCGAGCTTCTCCCCCGCCGCGGTCCCGGCCGCGGACTCCTCGGTCCGGGCCCGGCGGCGCAGCACGTACCAGAGGACCTCCAGCGTCACACCGGCCGTCACGGCGACGCCGACCGCGGTCCAGGGCGCCTGGGTGCCGACCAGGCTGATCTGGAAGAAGTCCTGGAGGAACGGCACGGTCAGCACGGTCGCGAACGACAGCGCCATGGTGCCGACCAGCAGCACCCGCCACCAGGTGTACGGGCGGGAGATGATCGCCAGCGCCCAGAGCGCGACCAGGAACAGGGTCAGACAGGCGATGGAGGTCTCCGCCTCCAGGTTGTCGTCGTACACCGACCGCGCCATCAGGTACGACACCGTGGTGGCGACCGCGGCGAGGCTGCCCGCGGGGATCGCGAACCTCAGCACCCGGCCCACGAAGTTGGACTTCGCGCGCTCCTTGTTCGGGGCGAGCGCGAGGAAGAAGGCCGGGATGCCGATCGTCAGCGAACCGATCAGGGTCAGATGCCGCGGCAGGAACGGGTACGGGGTCTGCGCGAACACCACGATGATCGCGAGCAGCGCTCCGTACACCGTCTTGGTGAGGAAGAGGTTGGCGACCCGCTCGATGTTGCCGATCACCCGACGGCCCTCGGCGACCACCGACGGGAGGGTGGCGAAGCTGTTGTTCAGCAGCACGATCTGGGCTACACCGCGCGAGGCCGGGCTGCCGGAGCCCATCGCGACTGCGATGTCCGCGTCCTTGAGCGCCAGTACGTCGTTGACGCCGTCACCGGTCATCGCCACCGTGTGGCCGCGCGACTGGAGTGCGTGCACCATGTCCCGCTTCTGCTGCGGACCGACGCGGCCGAAGATCGTGTTGCCCTCGACCTCGTCGGCGAGCCGGTCGGGCTCGCGCGCACCGTCGGGCAGGCCGCGGGCGTCCACCGGGTGCTCGGCGCCGGGCAGTTCGAGGCCACGGGCGACCGCGCCGACGGAGAGCGCGTTGTCGCCGGAGATGACCTTGGTTTCCACGCCCTGGTCGGCGAAGTACCGCAGCGTCTCGGGGGCCTCGGGACGGATGCGCTGCTTGATCACGACCAGTGCCACCGGGGTGGCCGCCGCCGTCGCGGTCGCCGGCTCGGCGAGCAGCGCGTCCAGTTCGGCCGAGCAGCGGGCCAGCAGCAGGACCCGCAGTCCCTTGGCGCCGTACTCGTCGACCTCGGCGAGCGCCTCGTGGCCGGCGGGCAGCAGCACGTCGGGGGCGCCCAGCAGCCAGGTCTCGGTGGCACCCGCGGCGGTGCGCACGGTGGCGCCGCTCCACTTGCGCGCCGAGGAGAACGGGGCGCCGCCGACCACCGACCAGCCGGAAGGGGCCGGGTAGCGGTCGATGATGGCCTGGAGGCTGGCGTTGGGACGCTCGTCCGCGCTGCCGAGCGCGCCGAGCACCGCGTCCACGTCGATGTCGGCGGGCGCGTCGCCCAACCGGTGCACGGTCTCGACGTCCATCGAGGCCTCGGTGAGCGTGCCGGTCTTGTCCAGGCAGACGGTGTCGACCCGGGCCAGGCCCTCGATCGCCGGCAGCTCCTGGACCAGGCACTGCTTGCGGCCCAGCCGTACGACGCCGACCGCGAAGGCGATCGAGGTGAGCAGCACCAGCCCCTCGGGCACCATCGGCACCAGACCCGCGACCATCCGGCGCACGGCCTCCGGCAGATCGCCGTCGTTGATCGCCAACTGGCTGATGATCAAGGCGATTCCGGCCGGAATGATGACGTACGTGACGTACTTCAGGATGGTGCTGATGCCCTGCCGCAGCTCCGAGTTGACCAGCGTGAAGCGCTTGGCCTCCTCGGCGAGCTGCGCCGCGTACGCGTCCTTGCCCACCCGGGTCGCGGCGAACGCACCGCCACCGGCGACGACGAAGCTGCCGGACATCACCGGGTCGCCGGGCTCCTTGACGACCGGATCGGCCTCGCCGGTGAGCAGCGACTCGTCGACCTCCAGGTTGTCGGTGAAGACGGCCTGCCCGTCGACGACGATCTTGTCCCCCGGCCCGAGCTCGATGACGTCGCCGAGCACCACCTCGGACGGGCTGATCTCGACGACCTCCCCGTCGCGCCAGACCGACGGACGGGTCTCGCCGACGATGGCCAGCTCGTCCAGGGTCCGCTTGGCGCGCACCTCCTGGAAGATGCCGATCAGGATGTTGGCGACGATCACGCCGCCGAAGAGACCGTCCTGGATCGGGCCGACGATCATGATGATGACGAAGAGCACACCGATGATCGCGTTGATACGGGTGAAGACGTTCGCCCGCACGATCTCGCCGACGCTGCGGCTGGACCGCGGCGGTACGTCGTTGACCTGCCCGGCGGCAACCCGTGCGGCGACTTCGGCGGAGGTCAGTCCGACTCCTCGCGAGGCGTGATGGGCACCCCCGGACTCCTGTCCGGCCGACGAGTCCGTCGACTCGTCGATCGTGTCCAACCGTTCACTCATGCGTGATGTCCTCCGCGCTCGCGCAACCGTCCTGCAGGGCCCCGGGAGAACCCACCCGGCTGACCGTAGAGCGTGCGGGCCGATCGCACCATTCACCTTCGTCGCCCGTCGGGTCTGACGAAAGTGAGAACACCCGCTCCGGCGGGTCCCTGCCCGCCCCCGCTGGGACGCGACGCGGGCGGCCACGGTTGCGCCCACCGCCCGCGAAGTGCGGCTTGTGACCAGCGCAACCCCGCCGACCGGTGCGACCCCGGAGACGCCGGGGCGCCCGGCGCCGTACGGGCCGCGGCGCTGCGTTCGGGCCGCGGGCGCTGCGTTCGGGCCGCGGCGCTGCGGCCCGTACGGCGGGCGCTGCGGTTCAGTGCACGTCGCGCAGCCGGAAGGCCGTACCGGCCACCAGCAGTACGACCGCCGTGTAGCCGGCGACCAACAGGAGCGACGCCCCGGCGCCGAGACTGCCGACCACCTCCGCGCCGGCGTCGGAGGTCTGGATCACCTTCTCCAGCGCGGCGGTCGGCGAGACGCCCGCCACCCAGCCCTGGAAGTCGCCGAAGAGCGGGCCGAGGAGGGACGGCAGCAGGAGCACCGCCACCGCCGCGGTCACCGCACCCGCCGAGTGGCGCACCAGCAGTCCGATCGCCAACCCCAGCAGCCCGGAGACGGCGAACGACGCCGCGGCCCCGAACAGCGCGGGCAGCGGCTCGCCCTGTGCGTACGTCCCGCTCGGCAGCAGTGCGTCTCCCAGCAGGTACGCGGCTGTGCACGAGACCAGCCCCACCGCGTACAGCACCGACGCGACCAGCGTCGTCTTGGCCGCCACCACCGTGCCGCGGCGCGGACAGGCAGTGAGCGTCGTACGGATCGTGCCGCTCGCGTACTCGCCGCTGACGACGAGCACACCGAACACGGCCGCCAGCATCTGGCCGAGGACGGCCAGTGTGAGACTGCCGCCCAGCACGGTGTCGTCGGGTTGCAGGCTCTCGCTGAGGGCGACGAACACCGCGCCGAGAGCGGTCACCGCGCCGGTCGCCACCACGGTCCACAGCGTCGAGCGGACGCTGGTGAATTTGACCCACTCGTGGCCGAGCGCCTGCCGGAAACCGGCTCTCCCGGCGCCGGGCCGGGACTCGGCCCGCTGTTCCGTCCTGGGTGTCCTGTTCACCTCGTCCGCCCTGTTGTCCGTCCTGTGTGTCCTGTCCGTCCCGGTGTCCCCTTTCATCGGGCAGCCTCCTTCTCGGGCCGGGCGCGGTAGCGCGCGGCGGGTTGGGCCAGCTCCGTGTAGACGTCCTCCAACGAGGAGTGGCACGGAGTGAGTTCATGGATCGCGTGTCCGTACCGACGGGCGAGATCACCGATGACCTCGGCGCGCAGCCCGTCGACTCGCCAGCCGCCTCGCGGCTCCGGCCGCCACTGCGCGCCCCGCCCCTCCACCAGTGAGCGCAGGCACTCCGGCTCGGGCGTGCGGACCAGCACATGACCCTGCGAATGGGTCTCGATGAAGTCCCGCATCGTGGTGTCGGCCAGCAACCGTCCCCGGCCGACGACGATCAGATGGTCCGCGGTGAGTTCCATCTCGCTCATCAGATGGCTGGAGAGGAAGACCGTACGGCCCTGCGCGGCAAGGGACTTCAGCAGATCGCGGATCCAGCGGATGCCCTCGGTGTCCAGCCCGTTGACCGGTTCGTCCAGGATCAGCACCTCGGGATCGCCGAGAAGCGCGGCGGCGATGCCGAGCCGCTGGGCCATGCCCAGGGAGAAGCCGCGCACCCGTCGGCGCGCGGTATCGGCGGGCAGCCCCACCAGCTCCAGCACCTCGTCGACCCGGTCGCGCGCGATGCCGTTGCTGACCGCGAGGCCGAGCAGATGCCGGTGGGCGGACCGCCCGCCGTGCACCTCCCCCGCGCCCAGCAGCGAACCGACCGTGCGCAGCGGCGACGGCAGTCCGGTGTACGGCACTCCGCCGACCGTCACGCTGCCGGAAGTGGGAGCGTCCAGGCCCAGGATCAGCCGCATCGTGGTCGTCTTCCCGGCTCCGTTCGGGCCGAGGAAGCCGGTGACGCGGCCTGGTTTCACGTGGAACGTCAGTCCGTCGACGGCGAAGTGGTCGCCGTAGCGTTTGGTGAGCTCTCTTGCTTCGATCATGTTTCCGAAGCTAGGAGCGTGCGCCGCGCCTGCCATCCGCCGCCGGGAGTCGGCCGCTACACCCCACGTCGTACCCCGGCCTCAGCCAGGTCAGGCACAGCACCGGGCGCAGCCGGTGGCCCGCACCGCCGCGGCACCCACGACGTCGCGCTCAGACCGGGCCGCCGCCCCGTCCTCCGGCCCGCACCAGCCCCGTCTCGTACGCGAGCACCACCAGCTGCGCACGGTCCCGGGCGCCGAGCTTGGTCATCGCCCGGTGGACATGGGTCTTCGCGGTGTACTGGCTCATCAGCAGCTCACGACCGATCTCCTCATTGGTCAGCCCGGCCGCCACCAGGGCCATCACCTCGCGTTCACGGTCGGTGAGCGCACCGAGCCGTTCGGCACCGGCCGCCTCCGGCGCCGCGAGCCTGGCGAACTCCTCGATCGTCCTGCGCGTCACCGCAGGGGCCAGCAGCCCCTGGCCGGCCGCGACCGTACGGATCGCCGCACGCAGTTCCTCGGGCTCCACGTCCTTGAGCAGAAAGCCCGCCGCCCCGCTCCTCAGCGCCTCGAAGACGTACGAGTCGATCTCGAAGGTGGTCAGTATCAGCACCCGGACGCCGTTCAGCGCGGGATCCGCGGCGATTCTGCGGGTCGCCTCCAGCCCGTCGATGCCGGGCTTCCGGATGTCCATCAGCACCAGATCCGGCCGGGTCATCCGTACCGCCTCGACGGCCTGCACACCGTCCGCGGCCTCGGCGACGACCACCAGGTCCTCGGTCAGTTCGAGCAACGCCCGGAATCCGGCCCGCACCACCGTCTGGTCATCGGCCAGCACGATCCGGAC
Organism: Streptomyces sp. XM4193; assembly: GCF_023072595.1. Lineage (GTDB taxonomy): Bacteria > Actinomycetota > Actinomycetes > Streptomycetales > Streptomycetaceae > Streptomyces. Next base: position 445,135 of record NZ_JALLGK010000001.1, on the reverse strand, counting down.
GCGTTTCGCCTCAGCAGTCGCGGCAGGCTCGGCCGTACCGGACGGCTCGTACGCCCCGTCCGGCCCGTACACCCCGGCGGACCCGGGACCTGGCGTCTCCTGCTCGGTCATGCTGCACAGCGTACGGCGCGACCAGCGCCGCGCACCGGGCGTTCGGCCCGCGCGAGCGCGGCGCGCGGGACGCCGTGCACGAGCCGCGCGGCGCCATGCACGAGTCGGTGACGCCGGGACGACGGGGAAGCCGGGGACGCCGAACCGGGACCCGCGGGTGCCGGGGCGCCGACGCTCGACCCGGCTCGTACGACCGGGCCCGACCGGCCCTTCTGCGGCTCTCCGCGTCCTGGTGCCTCGCCTTCAGGACGCCGGATTCAGGGCGCCGGATTCAGGACGCGGGCTTCAGGACGCCGACGGTTTGCGTCCCTCGCCCGGCGGGCCGGCGAACGCCTGCGCGAAGTCGAGCCAGGCGTCGGCCTGTTCGCCGTGTGCGACCACCGCCAGATCGTCGCGGTGACGTCTGCGGGTGACCAGCAGACAGAAGTCGAGCGCCGGGCCGGTCACCCTCTGGTCGGCCTCCTGCGGGCCCCAGACCCACAACTGGCCGTCGGGGCCGAGCAGTTCGACCCGGAACGGCTCGTCGGGCGCGGTCCGGCCGTTGACCATGTGCGAGAAGTCCCTTGTGCGGACGCCGAGATGGGCGACGTTGCGCAACCGGGCGGTCGGGGCGCGGACCACGCCCAGCGCGTCGGCCACGTCCTGGCCGTGCGCCCAGGTCTCCATCAGCCGCGCCGTCGCCATCGACATCGCACTCATCGGCGGCCCGAACCAGGGCAGTTTGGTGCCGGACGGCACCTCGGCGAGCGCCTGTGCAAGCGCCGTTCTGGTCGCGCGCCAGTGGTCGACGAGATCGGCGCGCTCGGCCGCCTCCGCCGCGGCCCGGTCGACATACCCCTCCAACTCCGCCATCGCGCGCTCCAGTTCGGCGCGGAACGCGTCCGGCCGGGTGGCCGAGAGCAGCGCGACCTCGTCCGTCCAGGCGAGATGCCCGATCTGGTGCGCGACGGTCCAACCGGGCGCCGGTGTCGGGGTGCTCCAGCCTTCGGGCGGCAACTCCCGTACCAATCGGTCCAGTTCCTCGCCCTCCGCGCGCAACTCGGCGGGCACGCCGGTCATACGGGAGGTGCGGGCCTGCGCGTCGGCCGCGCCTGCCGGGTCCTGTGGGGTTTCGGAGGAGGTCACGCCTCAACGTCGCACGCGGCACGGCGAAGGACAACACCCCGACGGCCCGAACGCACCCCGCGACGTCCCGGCCCGCCACCACCCGTCGTCCGTCGTCCGTCGTCCGTCGCTCGTCGCTCGTCGCTCGTCGTCCGTCACCCGTCACCCGTCCCCCGTCACCCGTCACCCGCTGGGCGCCCCGCTTCGCCTCCTGCGAGCAGCTCGGACAATGTGCGCGGCCCAGGTGCGGGCGGAGGCAGCTCGGCGTTCCCCGTGGCACGGTGTGTCCATGTCTCTCGACGTGCGCCCGGCCACCGCCTTCGACGACGTCCGCGCGCTGGTGGGTCCCAAGTCCCCTGCCGCCAACGTCTGCTGGTGCCTGAGCTACCGGCTGCCCTCGAAGGTCAACAACGAGCTGCGCGGCCCGGCCCGCGGCGAGTACGTGGCCGGGCTCGTACGCGAGGACCCGCCGCCGGGCGTGCTCGCGTACGAGGGCGGCGAACCGGTCGGCTGGGCCGCCGTGGCGCCCCGCGCGAACACCTCCTTCGCCCGCAACCGCAAGATCCCCCACGTCGACGAACTGCCGGTCTGGTCGCTGTGGTGCATCCGGGTGCGGCCGGGCCACCGCAAGAAGGGCATCTCGCACGAACTCATCGCCGGCGCGGTCGAGTTCGCCCGTGAACGCGGTGCGCCGGCGGTGGAGGCGTACCCGCTGGACAACAGGGGCGCCCGGGTCGACCTGACCATGGCCTATCCAGGGTTGCGCCGGAACTTCGAACGCGCGGGTTTCGTCCACGCCGCCGACACCACCTCCGTACTCGCCGGCCACCCCCGCGTCCTCATGCGCCTCGACCTGCGCTGATCGGCGGGATCACCCCCCGGCGCCCCCGCGCTCCGGACCCGTCGCGGCTCGGCCGCCGTCCACCGGCAGCCACGCGCGGACGGCGAAGCCGCCGCCCGGGCGCGGCCCGTGCTCCAGCTCCCCGCCCGCCGCGACGGCCCGCTCCCGCATTCCCACCAGCCCGAACCCGGCGGCCCGCGCCCCGTGCTCCGGCGGTCGCTCGGGTCCCTCGTCCGCCACCTCCACCAGCAGCCGCCCCGGGGGGCCGGCGACCGTCACCTTCACCCGGCGGGCCCGGCTGTGGCGGCGTACGTTGGTCAGCGCCTCCTGGACGATCCGGTACGCCGCCAGCTCCACCACGAGCGGCAACTCGCCCTCCCCCGCGGCCTGTTCACGGGTCAGGTCGACCAGCAGCCCGTCCGCGCGCGCCCGGTCCACCAGCTCGTCGAGATCCGCGAGCCGGGGCGTGGGCGCGGTCGAACCGGGCTCCTCCCGCAGCACGGCGAGCGTGGCCCGCAGCTCCCGCACGGCGTCCCGGCCCGACGCCCGCACCTGCCGCATCGCCTCGGCCGCCACCTCGGGCCGGCTCTCCCGCGCGTCCAGTGCGAGTCCGGCCTGCACGGTCATCCCGGTCACCGTGTGCGCGACGATGTCGTGCAGCTCGCGGGCGATACGCACCCGCTCCTGCCGCACCCGGCGGGCGGCCTCCGCCTCGCGCTCCGCCTCGGCCCGTTCGGCGCGGTCCGCGTACTCCCGCAGCAGTTCCGCCCTGGTCCGTACGACCTCGCCGAGCAGCAGCGGCACCAGCGGCCACACCAGCTCCAGCATCGGCGCACCCTGCGGGTTGGCCCGGCCGCCGACCGTGAGCGCGACCAGCCCGGACAGCGCCGAGGCGACGACCGCCGTCACCACGGTGCGACGGCGGTCGCCCTGCACCGCGACGGTGTACAGCGCGACGATGACGGGGAGGTTCAGCAGCTCGCCCACATGTCCGTTCAACGCCCAGCCCGCGCACGCCGCGCCGGTCGTCAGAGCGACCGGAACCGGCCAACGGCGCCGTCCCAGCAGGGCCACCAGCGAGACCGCGAGCAGCACCCACGTCAACGGACCGGCGGGCTCGTACCCCGGGTAGCTGACCGCGGCGTCCGCCCCCGTCAGCAGCCCCACGACCACGACGACCAGCACGTCCACGACCACCGGCGAGATCCCTCGCACCAGCCCCGCCACCCGCTCGACCGTCACCATGCCCCGACGGTAGGCACTCGCCGACGGCCCCGCATACGACACGAGGAGTAGCTCCCCCTCGAAAACCACCCCGAACCAGACCAAAACGAAGGGAATACTAGCGCCAGAGATAGTATCGCCAGCGATACTATTCCCAGCGCTAGTATCCGAGGTTTCGGATGAGCGCACGACAACGGCTGTGGAGGTGGCCCGGGTGCAGCAATTCATCGGCCGTACCCGCGAGTTGAGGATCCTGGACGGCGCGCTGGAGTCGGTGCGCAGTGCCGAGAGCGGCGAGAAGCCCGGCAAGTGCCTCCTCATCCGCGGACGCAGACGCGTCGGCAAGTCCAGCCTCGTCGAGGAGTTCCTCCAGCGCGGGCAGCACCCCTACGTGTTCTTCACCGCCTCCGGCGCTTCCGCCGAGATCGAGCTGGCCGCGCTCTCGGACGAGGTGGGCCACTCCTCGCTGCCCCGGCGCGACCTCTTCACCGAGGAGCCTCCGGCCAACTGGAACGCCGCGCTTCGCCTGCTCGCCGACGCGCTTCCGGACGACAGTCCCAGCGTGGTGGTCATCGACGAAGTCCCCTACCTCATGGACCGGGTGGACGCCTTCGAGGGAATGCTGCAACGCGCCTGGGACAGGCTCCTGTGCCGCAAACCCGTACTTCTTCTGCTGGTCGGTTCCGACCTGTCGATGATGGAGGCGCTCAACAGCTACGAACGCCCCTTCCACCAGCGCGGCACCGAGCTCGTACTGGGTCCGCTCAACCCCGCGGACATCGGCCGGATGCTCTCGCTGGAGCCGCCCGCGGCCATCGACGCCGCGCTGGTCACCGGGGGGCTGCCCCTGATCTGCCAGGAGTGGCCGGCCGGCGCCTCGGTCCGGGAGTTTCTGACCGGCGCACTGAACAACCCGACCTCCGCACTGCTCGTCTCGGCCGAACGCTCACTCGCCGCCGAGTTCCCGCCCCGGGCCATGAGCCGGGAAGTGCTGCGCGCCATCGGTTCGGGCGAGCGCAGCTTCACCAACATCGCCAGGGCGGCCGGCGGCATCGCGCACACCACACTCAGCCGGGCGGCCGAACTGCTCATGGAGAAACGGGTGGTGGCCGCGGAACTGCCGATCTCGCTGCATCCGTCCAAAGAGCGCCGCTACCGCGTGGCCGATCCGTATCTGCGTTTCTGGCTCACCTTCGTCGAGCCCTACATGGCAGAGATCGAGCGCATGCGGGGAGACCTCACGCTGGAGCGCATCGAGCGTCAGTGGAGCAGCTGGCGGGGGCGAGCCGTCGAGCCGCTCGTCCGGGAATCGCTCGCGCGCCTGCTGCCCGACGGCGCGCTGCCCGCCACCCCCGCCGTCGGCGGCTACTGGACGCGGAGCAACGACGTCGAGATCGACCTCGTCGGCGCGGACAGAGCACCGATCGCCAGGAGCCTGCACTTCCTCGGCTCCGTCAAATGGCTGGAGTCCTCACCGTTCGACCGCCACGATCTGGCTGCGCTGCAACGGCATCGCGCGCTGCTCACCGAGGAGGCCGTCCCGCTCGTCGCCGTCAGCCGCAGCGGCTTCGACTGCGCCGGGCTCGACGCGACGTACGGTCCCGGCGAGCTGCTCGAGGCCTGGGCCGACTGACCCGGGGGACGGGCCGACTGACCCGGGGGACGGGCCGACTGACCCGGGGGACGGGCCGACTGGCCCGGGGGACGGGCCGACTGGCCCGGGGGACGGGCCGACCGACGCCGAACCTCGTCCGCCCCCGGGGTCGTGCGGCCGGGTGGGCCGGGCGACGCCGGGGGCGGTGGGTGTTCAGCCGCGGTGCACGGCGCCGGTGGTGACCGAGGTGCCGGGGCGGCCGGCCAGTGGGCCGAGCCGGGCGGCGGAGGTGCCGAGGCCGGTGAGCGCGCCGGGGAGGGCCCGGCTGCCGGGTGCGGTCAGGGCGCCGGGCGCCAGCGGCCGGGCCGGCATGTGCCGGGTGGTGGCCGGGTTGCCGTGACTGAGGTCCTCCTCGCGGTAGCGGCGGCAGCCGCGGTGCCAGTGCAGGATGCCGGAGAGCCAGTTCTCCAACTCCGCCACATAGCCGCGCAGGACCGCGCGGGTCTTCTCGTCGAGCTCGAAGTCGTCGTAGAGCACGGGGAGTTCGTTCGCGGCGACGTGCTGGAACTGGCGCATCCGGCTCTTCATCAGATCGTCGATCACGCGCAGCGCGGTCGGGTAGTCGCAGTCGAAGAAGTTCTGGACGACGAGGATGCCGTTGTGCACCTCGCCCTCGTACTCGATCTCCTTCTGGTACGAGAACACGTCGTTGATCAGCATGGCGTAGTCGGAGGCGGCGTTCTCCAGCGAGCGCATCGGCCCGCTGCGGTAGACCTCCTCCGGCACGATCTGCCCGTGTCCGATGCGGCACAGGCTCATGGTGAGTTCGGAGCCGAAGGTCATCCGGCGCATTTCCAGGTAGTCGACCGGGTCGGGGATGCGGTTCTGGGCCTGGTTGGCCAGCTCCCAGAGCCAACTCCCGGTCATGTCCGTGATGGTGGCGCGGAACGTGGCCCTGGCGGACGGCGTCATCGGTCCGGAGGTGCGCAGCCACAGGTCCAGCAGCCCGCGCTCAAGTGCGTTGGCCGGTACGGGAGTCGGCTCGGCCGGGTCGAGCGGCATGAAGGAGGGGAGCCGGTCGGTGCAGAGTTTGGCGCCGACCAGGTCGCGGGTCGCGCCGAAGACCACCGGATAGTAGTCGTCACCGTAGGTGCCCCAGGTCAGCCACTGGGAACTGAGGTCGAGTGCCTCGGAAGTGGCGTCCGGATGGATGCCCGCGGCGCACAGCGGGAAGTCGTAGCCGGCCAGGGCGTCCCGGCTCCAGATGTCGGAGAGCGGTACGCCGGGCTGCGGCTCCAGCATGCCCATCGCCTCGCCCCAGTCGACGGTCGCCCGGCGCGAGGCTTCGAGGTGCGGACTGAGTCCGACCTTGAACGGCATCTCGAACTCCGGCAGTCGGGAGGGTCCGGTCCGCTGGAAGGGCACATGGGTGAAGCTGCGCCGTCGCGCGGTCTCGGATCGCACGGTGAACGGCTTGACCGTCACCGCCGACGTACCGAGGCCGCGGGGGACGGGGAGGGACCAGGTGCCGCTGCCGCTGTTCGCACCGCCGTTCATGTAGCGGCTGGAGCGCATGTGCCACTCGTGACCGCCGGACTGCCAGTCCTGGAGCCCCTTCACATAGGCCATCACCGCGGCGCACTGCGCCGGATCGAGGCCGAACTCGACGAAAAGCGGCGGCAGTTCGGTGACGACGGTGTTCTCGAACTGGTGGAGTCTGGAGGTGAGCAGATCGTTCACCGAGTCGGCCGACTCCTGCGTGGAGCACTCCAGGAAGGTCTCCAACACCAGTACGCCGTTGCTGAGTTCGCCCTCCTCCTGGGTCTCGCGCTCGTAGGAGAAGAGGTCGTTGCGCAGATGCACGCCGTCGCTGAACGCGTCCCGCAGCACCCGCAACGGCCTGGAGTGCGCGACGGAGGCGGGCACTTCGGCCTGCGCCGCGTACTCCACAAGCCCGGCCGACCAGGGCGCACCGCCGACCTTCCGGCGCATCTCGATGTACTCGACGGGGTTGGGGACGCGCCCCGCGTTGATGTTGGAGAGCTCCCAGAGCGACTCGTTCAGCAGGTGCTCGGTGCTCTCCGCGAAACGTGCCCGCCAGTCCAGCGACATCTCCGGCACGGTGCGCGCCCACAGATCCGCGAGCCCCGCCTCGACCGGGTTGGTCGGCTCGGGGAAGCCGTCGGCCAGGTCCATCGGCATGAAGGCGGGCAGCCGGTCCAGATACCGCTTGCCGCCGGCCCGGTCCTGCGAGCGCTTGAACGTTTCCAGGAAGTGGTCGTCGAAGAAGAAGACCCACACGTACCAGTCCGTGACCAGGGACAACGCCGCGTCCGAGCAGTCGGGATGGGTGTAGGCGCACAGCAGCGCGTAGTCGTGCGCCTCCAGATCGCGTTCCTCCCAGATGCCCGAGCCCTCCAGCATCCCCATCCGGTGCGCCCAGGTTCTGGTGTGGGTCCGCGCGCTCTCCACATGTGGATTGAGGCGGGCGGGGTGCGGCAGATAGAAGTCGGGCAGTTCGAATGGCTGTGACACCTGTTCGGCCTTTCCCAGGGCGGTACCTGTGGAGTCCTGTGCGGTCCGTACGGTCCGGTGCGGTCCGTACGGTCCGGTGCGGTCCGTACGGGTCCGGCGCCGCCCGCTCTCCGGTGCGGAAGGCGGGCGGCGCCGTCTGGTGCGAGCGGGCGGCCTGAGCTCAGACGGCCGAGGACTACCCGCGCCCCGCGGCCGCTATCCGGCTCACCCCCGCAAGCGGCGGGGGGACGTCCGTACGAGAAGTCGCTCCGAGGAGTGAGGCCCGCGCTCCGGGCCTGGTCACGGGCCTCGACCGGATCACCGGCCCGAGCCCGGGCGGCGGGGTGTCCGGGAGCACGCCCGTGGGGAAGGCCGCCGGGGCGGGGGCACACCCACCGGGTGTGCGCGGGCGTCGCCGTACGGGGATGATCGGAGCATGGACGCTCAACTTCGGCTCGCCCAACAGCCCGAGGCCGACGAACTGCTCAGCCGCAGCCCACTGGCCGCGCTGGTGGGCATGCTCCTCGACCAACAGGTACCGATGGAGTGGGCCTTCAGCGGCCCGCGCACCATCGCCGACCGGATGGGCTCGGACGACCTCGACGCCCACGAGATCGCCGCACACGACCCCGAGGCGTTCGCCGAGCTGCTCTCCACCAAGCCCGCCGTGCACCGCTACCCCGGCTCCATGGCCGGCCGGGTGCAGAAGCTCTGCCAGTACCTCGTCGAGCACTACGACGGCGACGCCGAGGCGCTCTGGCGCGACGCGACCAGCGGCCGCGAGCTGCTCAAGCGGCTGAACGACCTCCCCGGCTTCGGCAAGCAGAAGGCCCAGATCTTCCTGGCGCTGCTGGGGAAGCAGCTCGGTGTCGCCCCCGAGGGCTGGCGCGAGGCCGCGGGCGACTACGGCGCGCCGGACGCCCACCGCTCGGTCGCCGACATCACCGGCCCCGAGTCGCTGGACCGAGTACGGGCGCACAAGCAGGAGTTGAAGCGCGCGGCGAAGGAAGCGAAGGCCAAGTAGCCGCGGCGCGCCGGATCCCGCGCCGACTCGTCACGCCCCGAGCTCGACGCGACGCGAGTCCGACGCCGCGGGCGGTCCGTACGAGCCCGGCACGGCGCGGGCCCGGGCGACACCGGGTCCGACGCGGGGCGGGCAGGCGGTCAGTCCGGGCGGGTCCGGCCGCCGCGCCAGCCGGCACGGGCCAGGATCGCGTCCACCACCTCGTTCTTGGCGTCCGCGTAGTGCTGGGTGAACTCCCAGTCGCGCGCGGCCAGTTCGCGCTTGGTCGCGGCGTACAGCTCCCGCTCGGCCGGTACGGCGCGCAGCGTGTCGCGGAACAGCAGCATCCGCCGCACCTCGGAGCTGCCCGCACCGAAGACGTGCAGATTCACCGTGCGCCGGCCGTCCCCGCGCCGGCCGTCCCCGCGCCGGTCGTCCGAGGGCCCGTCCGCGGGCCGCAGCAGCCGGTGCTCGTGCCACTGCGGTTCCCTGATCAGCAGCGCGTACCCCGCCCGCTCCAGGGGCGGTACGTACTGCGTCTCCCGCGCCGCGTCCGGCACCGCGAGCAGGATGTCCAGCACCGGCTTGGCCACCAGGCCCGGCACGGAGGTGGAGCCGACGTGCTCCAGCAGCAGCCGTACGCCCCGGGGCAGCGCCGCTCGGACACGGGCAGCCTCCCGCTCGTACGCCCGCGGCCACTCCGGGTCGGGCTCGGCCAGCAGGATCGCGCCGTCCAACCTCGGTGCGCGACCCGAGACGTGGGCGGCGTTCATCTCCGCCTCCCGCGCCGCGCCGGCCGGTTCGCTCCCCGCCCCGGAACGCGCCCCGCCCTGCGCCGCGCCGGCGGGGTCCACCGCCGCGCCGGACCCCGCACCACCGCCGGGCCCCGCAGGGCCGCCGGGTTCGGTCACGGTGTCGGTTCCATGAACTCCAGCCGGTTGCCGAGCAGGTCGGCCGTGTGGAAGCGGCGGTAGCCGGGGAAGTCGTCGTTCCAGGTGACCTCCCGGCCGTGCGCCGTCAGCCGATCGGCGAGCGCGTCGAGGTCGTGCACCAGAATGCCGGGGTGCGCCTTGCGCGCGGGGGCGAAGTCGGCCTCCACGCCCAGGTGCACCTCCAGCCCGCCCGACCGGAACCAGCATCCGCCCCTTGCTCTGAGCGCCGGCGGCTTCCGCACCTCGGTCATCCCGAGCAGATCGCCCCAGAATCTGCGGCACTCGTCCTCCGAGCCCGGTGGCACGGAGATCTGCACATGGTGCAGTCCGCCGATACGGAACGTCACGTTCCTTGTCATCCAACTCCCCTCCCGTCAGGGCGGGTTCACCGATCCCCCACCCGTGAGCCGACCGCTCGACGACACGCCGCCGGGTGACCCGTCCGTCACTTTCCGCGCAGGTCAGCGATCTCGCAACGACTGACACAGCCTCAGGAACCGACAGGAAACTGCCACACTCCACCCATGGGGAGTAGTCATATCTCCGCCAAATCTCCCCAATACGGTCATCACATTCGGTGATGTCTGCCACAGGCGTTCCCACCCGGTCGCCCTGCCGCTAGCTTTCCCTTCCATCACGTCCGCAACCCGGACGCCGCTGTCCCGACGCCGAACAGCAACGTCCCGCCGCCCGGAAGGACTCCGTCGAGTGCCATCACCGCAGAAGAGGAGACGCCGCGCCCTCGCCGCGCTCTCCGTCGCCGCCCTCGCCACCCCGCTCCTCATCGGCAGCGCCGCCCCCGCGAGCGCCGCCGACCCCGCGAGCGAGGGTCGCAAGCTCGCCGAGAAGCTGGTGAAGAAGACCGGCAAGAAGAACGCCATGAACCACATGCGGGTGTTCCAGGCCATCGCCCTGGCCAACGAGAACAACCGCGCCGCCGGCGCCGCGGGCCACGACCTCTCCGCCAAGTACGCGGGCACCCTGCTGAAGGCCGCCGGGTACAAGGTGACCTACCAGGACTTCGACTTCATCTACCGCGAGACGGTCGAGGAGAAGCTCAAGGTGCTCGCGCCCAACGAGCGCGACATCGGCATCAAGCTGATGACGTACACCAAGAGCACCGAGGAGGGCGGCCTGGAGGCGCCGGTCGCCGAGGTTCCGATCGACGACAGCGACGAGGCTCTCACCGGCTGCGCCGCCGAGGACTACAAGGACTTCGAGGGCAAGATCGCGCTGATCCAGCGCGGTGGCTGCTCCTTCGCCGAGAAGCAGTCCGCCGCGGGCGAGGCCGGCGCGGTCGGCGCCATCATCTACAACACCGAGGACGGCGAGCTCAACGGCACCCTCGGCGACCCGGACGAGGGCGTCATCCCGACCGGCGGCATCAGCAAGGCGGACGGCGAGGCGCTCTCCAAGGAGGTCGCGGCCGGCGAGGTGAAGGTCAACCTGGAGATCATCGAGTTCCAGGAGGAGCGCACCACCCCGAACGTCATCGCGGAGACCCGCGGCGGCGACGAGAACAACGTCGTGATGGCCGGCGCGCACCTGGACTCGGTGAGCGAAGGCCCGGGCATCAACGACAACGCGTCCGGTTCGGCCGGCGTGCTGGAGGCGGCGCTCCAGTACTCCAAGGCGACCAAGCAGTGGATGGGCAAGCACGCCAAGAACCCCGCCAACAAGGTGCGGTTCGCGCTGTGGACGGCGGAGGAGATCGGCCTCCAGGGCTCGGAGCACTACGTCTCCGAACTGTCGAAGAAGGAGCAGGAGCAGATCGCCCTGTACCTCAACTACGACATGATCGCCTCGCCCAACTACGGCCTCTTCGTGTACGACGGCGACGACTCCGACGGTGAGGGCGAGGGCCCGGGCCCCGAGGGTTCGGCGCAGATCGAGCACAAGCTGAACAAGTTCTTCGAGTCCCGGGGCGAGGAGTCGCGGGGCACCGACTTCAGCGGTCGCTCCGACTACGGCCCGTTCATCGCGGTCGGCATCCCCTCCGGCGGCACCTTCACCGGAGCCGAGGGCAAGAAGACCGAGGAGCAGGCGAAGCTCTGGGGCGGCAAGGCCGGAGTCGACTACGACGAGTGCTACCACCAGGAGTGCGACAACCTGGGCAACGTCGACCAGAAGGCGCTCGACATCAACGTCAAGGCCATCGCGCACACCCTCGGCCACTACGCCTGGGACACCTCGAGCCTGGAGGACGAGGTGCCGTTCGCGCCCACTAGCGGCGGCACCCCGAGCGGCGGCGGTCTCCACGAGCACCACCACGACGAGGAGCCGGTCGCCAAGTAACCGGCGGCGGAGCCCGTACACGGAGACCGAAGGGCGCCCGGGAGCACCGATTCCGGCCGGCCCGAGCCCCGTTCGGTTCCGCACAGGCACCGCGACAGCATCAGCGGGCGCCGAACCCACGCGGTTCGGCGCCCGCCGCACGTACGGCCCGACAGCCACTCGGAATGAGGAAGTCCGGTGCGCCGCGAGGGGACTTGTGCCAGGAAATCTTCCGCTTGCCCGCTATGCGTCACACCGGCGAGGCTGCGCCGTCGGCGGTGCGCCCGGTAGGCTTTCCGTGTGATCTTCAAGCGCATCGGAAACGGTCGGCCCTATCCGGACCACGGCCGGGACAGCACTCGCGACTGGGCGGATGTCGCCCCGCGCCCGGTACGCCTTGACCAGTTGGTCACCACCAAGGGCCAGCTCGATCTGGAGACCCTCCTCGCCGAGGACTCCACCTTCTACGGCGACCTCTTCGCCCACGTCGTGAAGTGGCAGGGCGATCTGTACCTGGAGGACGGCCTGCACCGCGCCGTCCGGGCGGCGCTTCAGCAGCGCCAGGTGCTGCACGCCCGCGTGCTCGAACTCGGCTGAGCCCGGCACACGGACTCCCGCACACGGGCCGGCGGCCCACGCGCGATCTGACGGCCCGCACACGGCAGGTCTCTCGCCGCGGGGCTGACGGAACGGCAGGACCTTCTCGCCGCTCCCCCACTGCACTCACGGAGCCGTACGGCTTGCGGAGTCACACGACTCGCTGGGGTCGTACGGCTCGTGGAGTCGCACGGCGTTCCCGGCCGGCGGCGGGGTGTCGCGCACGGCCTGCCGAGTCCGACTGCGGGCGGAGCGCCGGCACGGAACCGCCCGCGGGAGACCCGGCAGAAGCCCGGCAGCGGGCCTTCGACCCCCGATCGGTTGAGCAGCTTGTAGGACTGTCGTGCGCTGACGGCTACCCTGCGAACATGAGCATGCTGACACCCCCGGGCATGGGCGGTAAGTACCGCATTACGGGCAACCGTTACCCCAAGATGCACAGGCCGAAGCGCCGGTTCCGACTGGTGTTCCGGATCGTCGCGAGTACGGCCGCCCTGGGTCTGGTCGCCTGGGGTTCCGTGCAGCTCATCGATGTCTTCACCACGGATTCCGGCGGCGACACGGTCAAGGCGTCCAGCGCGTCCGGCCCGGCCTCCGGCGACTGCAAGCCCGGCGCCACCGGGGCCGACACGGCTCCGGTGAAGGCCCCCAAGCCCTCCGCGATCACCGTGAACGTCTACAACGCCACCGACCGCACCGGACTGGCCAAGGACACGGCGGACGAGCTGAAGAAACGTGGCTTCAAGATCGGCGAGGTGGACAACGCCCCGGAGGACCTCGACAAGAAGGTCAAGGAGCCCGGACTGCTGCTCGGGGCCCCGGCCGCGAAGAAGGACGGTTCGCTGGCCGTTCTGGGCACTCAGCTGGCCAAGGCCGACACCCGGACCGACGACGCCCGCAAGGGCAAGGCGGCCAAGAGCGTGGACCTGGTGATCGGCGACGGTTACAAGAAACTGGTCAAGGCCGCGGCCGCGGACCGTGCGGTCACCGAGCTGACCAAGCCCCGCCCGACCCCGTCGCCCTCCGACTGCTGACACGGCCGGAAACCCGCGGGCGTCGTTCGACGAGCACCGCGAAGGGGCCGGGAAGCATCGCGCTTCCCGGCCCCTTCGACGTCCCGCCGGTCCCGCCGCCCGCGACTCAGCCGGCGGTGCCGTACATCCGGTCACCCGCGTCGCCGAGGCCGGGGACGATGTAGCCCAGCTCGTTGAGCCGCTCGTCCACCGAGGCGGTGACGACGGTGACCGGCGTACCGGCCAGCTCGCGCTCCATCACCTCCACGCCCTCGGGCGCCGCCAGCAGGCACAGCGCCGTGACGTCGTCCGCGCCGCGCGAGATCAGCTCCTTGATCGCGGCGACGAGGGTGCCACCGGTCGCCAGCATCGGGTCGAGCACGTACACCTGCCGACCGGAGAGGTCGTCCGGCATCCGGGTCGCGTAGGTGGACGCCTGAAGGGTCTCCTCGTCCCGGATCATGCCGAGGAATCCCACCTCGGCCGTGGGCAGCAGCCTGACCATGCCCTCCAGCATGCCCAGACCGGCCCGCAGGATCGGCACCACCAGCGGCTTCGGGCTGGAGAGCCGGACACCTGTCGTCTCGGCGACCGGTGTGGCGATGTCCACCTGCTCGGTACGGACGTCGCGGGTCGCCTCGTACGCGAGCAGGGTCACCAGCTCGTCGGCGAGGCGCCGGAAGGTCGGGGAATCGGTGCGCTTGTCGCGCAACGTAGTCAACTTGTGCGCCACCAACGGGTGGTCGACGACGTGGGTCCGCATGTCTCGACAGTAGCGGAGCACCAAGAGGGCAGTGCCCCCTCGGGGTGGCGGGAAACCGTCGCTCCGAGGCAAGGTAGTCGGATACGTCGGAGGTGACTTGTATGTCCGATCTGACCGGTCGCAGTGGTGGCCCGCTGCCCCCGTCCGGGCGCACCACCTCGCGCGCCGTGCTGTCCACCGCGGTGGACGACGGGCTGCGCAGGGGGACCGTGGACAGCGACCGACTGCGCCGCCGGGCCCGGTTCCTCCGGGAACTGAGCGAGGCCCGCGCACTGCGCGAGCGGGTCCAGCCGCGGCGCGCGCGGGTCGCACGGATGCGCCAGCAGATGCGGATGCGCACATTCCGCTGGTGAAGATCCGACCGCACCAACTCCCCCCGCAGCAACGACATCCGGCCGTTCCGTAAACGGCACGGCCGACGCACGCCCGAAGACTCCTCACCAGGGGTGCCTTTCTGTCACGATTCCGATTGGTGGGGAGCCTCCCCACCGGGGTCTGCCCGACGGACCGCGCCGGGCCGGGCGCGGGACCCGTCGCCGTACAACGCGAGGCGGAGGAGGCAGTCGACGCACGGAGCACGGCCACAGCGCCGTCGGTCCGTGCCGAGATCCACCAGGACAGACCTCTGCTCTCTCGGGAACTCAGGCAACCAGTGGGAGATTCACGGTGTACTTCGCCGCAGTGCTCGCGCGTACCTCAGACGGATGGCAAGCGAGCGACACAGAACTCGACAACGTGGAGACCCTCACCGACCTCGCCGATCTGGCCCGCGAAGCGGTCGCCGGGGACGAGGACGACACGGTGCTGGTCTGTATCGAACATGAAGGCGCGTGGTTCGGCCTCGTACGCGTGGACGGCGAGGACGACCCGCGCATCTACGTCTCCAACGCCGCAGCCGCGTCACGCAGCGCGTACGGCGAACTGCTGCTGACCGACGAGCTGCTCGGTCGCGACCCCCTCACCCCCGAGGACCTCGACAGCCTCGTCGACCTCGACGGCACCGAGGACGGCGAGCCCGACCGGGACGAGGGCTCCGACGGCGGCGACACCCCGCCCGACGCCGCGACCGTCCCCGAGGGCCCGGTCGGCGAACCGGAGTTGCTGGAGGACCTCGGCATGGGAGAGAAGGACGTGCTCGCGCTCAGCTCGGAGGACGCGTTGAGCGGTATCGCCGAGGCGCTCGGCTGCGCGGACGTCCTCGAAGCGGTCCGGTAGCCCGCCCGCGGAGTCGCGGTACGGGGCGCAGCGCCACCCGCGACCCGCACCGCGACTCCACGCGCGGCGCGACGACCCGCGGGGCCGGTGGCGCGGGTAGCGGGCCGACGGGCCGGAGAGTGGCGGCAGGCGGCGTGTGGCAGGCGGCAGGCAGCTCTGGCGGCCGGTGGCGCAGCGCGGCTCTCGTTTGTGACGGCCGGGCACAGGCGGGGTTCGGCGGTGAGAGCTGCCGGGCCCGGCTCGGGCAGACTGGCGCCATGGACGACGACCCGCTGCGCGACCCCTGGCTCCCCGCGATGCGGCTGGCCCTCGCCGAAGCCGAACAGGCCGCGCGGGAGTCGGACGTACCGGTCGGAGCCGTCGTCCTCGGCCCCGACGGGCAGCTCCTCGCCGCAGCCCGCAACGAGCGGGAGGCGACCGGCGACCCCACCGCGCACGCCGAACTGCTCGCCCTCCGCCGCGCCGCCCGCGCGCTGCACGCATCGACCGCCGAACCGGCAACCGGCACCGCCCGCACCACGCACGAGTGGCGGCTGACCGACTGCACCCTCGTCGTCACCCTGGAACCGTGCACGATGTGCGCGGGCGCCGCCGTGCTCTCGCGCGTCGATCGTGTGGTCTACGGCGCCCGCGACGCCAAGGCGGGCGCGACCGGTTCGCTCTGGGACGTGGTGCGCGACCGCCGACTCAACCACCGTCCCGAAGTGATCGCCGGTGTGCTCCCCGAGGAGTGCGGCCGACTGCTCACCGACTTCTTCCGCCGCCCGCGCCCCGGCCCCGAGCACCACCCCGCGCCGTAACCGAAGCAGGGCCTGCGCCCGGCGTGCGTACGGGGTGCGCAGGGCGTACGGGGTGCGAACTGCGCCTGGCGTGCGCAGGGCGTACGGCGTGCGCACGGCGTACGGGCGGCAGCGGCATCGTCGGGCCGACGGCGGGTGCGGCGTCGCGGCGTCCCGCACGCCGGGCTTCGGGGACGGGCCACCGGGCCCCGGGCCGCACGTCCGGAGCTGTGTATCGGCTGCGGGCGGACCGCTTGCGGGCGCTCACCGATACCGATTTCGGCGCACGGGCACCCGTGGGCTAGGATCTCTCTCGGTAGCGTGTCCGAGCGGCCGAAGGAGCTCGCCTCGAAAGCGAGTGAGGGGGCAACTCCTCCGTGGGTTCAAATCCCACCGCTACCGCTTGTGAAGGGCCGGACTCCACTGCGGAGTCCGGCCCTTCGTGCTGCCCGTCCCGGTCCGTTGCCGCGGGCCGGCTGTCCGCCCGGCCTCGGCGGGTCGCCGGACCGGCGGGCACACCCGCCCGCACGGCTCGTTCCCGCTCGTCCTTCGGGCCGTCAACGTCGGCCGGGGCGGGGGCGGTTGGCAACCGCAGCGGTGACGCGGCCGTCCTTGTGGTCATGGCCGACTCCAGCGAAGAACACCGCACCGCCCGTTCCTCCGTCGCCGATGCCGTCGCCGATGCCGTAGTCGATGCCGTCGCCGACCCGGTCGCCGACGCCCGTGCGGACGACGCCGTGGATGACGTCGCCGACGCCCGTGCGGGCGGCGGGGTGGACGAGGTCGACGACGAGGAGAACGCGCTGCGGACCGGGCCTTGGTGGCGTCACGCGCTGTGGGTGTCCTTCGTTCCCCTCGCCGGGGTGGCGGTCGGCTGGCTCGACTCCCTGCACAGGTTCTGGCCGGAGGAGTACGGGGTACCGCTTCTCGCCGAAGGTGCGGTGTGGCCGTATCTGGTTGCCTGGTTCGCGATCGGGGCGGCAGGGGCGGCCGTACTGCGGACGGCCGCGACCCGGGTGCCCATGCGGGGCGCGACCGTACTGGTGCTGGCGTGCACCTTCATGGGCACCCGGCTGTCGCTGCCCGGGCAGCCCGGTCCGGCGGTGATGGCCGTCGTGGGCGCGGTACTGGTCCTGGCCGCCGTCGGCTGGGCCGTACTCGCAGTGCGCCGGGGCGGCCCGCAGGTGCCGCCCGACACCGCAGCCTGACTCAGGCGGTCAACGGCTGCCGAACGGCGAGGGAGCGGCCGACGGGCAGGATCAGGCCGTACTCGCCGCACCGGTGGTGGGCCAGCAGATGCTGTTCAGCGAGTTCGTCCAGCAGCCGTTCTGCTCTTTCGGGCGGTACGGCAAGCAGCGCGGCGACGTCGGCGGCCGTGAAGAGGGTGGCTCCGGCGCGCGCCCCGGCGCAGAGGCGGCGGAAGAGTCCCGCCGCGTCGGGGGTGAGCGCCTCGACGGACCAGGACAGTACGGTCCGCATGTCCGTACGGCTTTCGCTCCCGCCGAGCACGCTCAGCGGTTCGCCTGCTTCCCGGATCTCGGCGACGAGCCTCGCGGGCCCGCCTTCGGGCCGGCGTTCGAGGCGTTCTGCCACGGTGCGCAGGGTGAGCGGCAACCTCCAGCAGAGTTCGGCCAGTTCGGCCAGTTCGGCGGGGCTGTGCCGGGCGAAGGGGGCGTGCGGGGGCGGAGTGAGCCGGCGGAGCAGCTCGGCGGCGGCCGGCGCGGGCAGCGGCGGGAGGGTGAGGCGGAAGGCGCCGTCCCCGGCGACCAGTCCGCGCATCTGGTTCCTGCTGGTGACCAGGACGGTGCTGGCGCCGCCCGGCAGCAGCGGTCTGACCTGCTCCCCACAGCGGACGTTGTCCAGGACGACGAGCATCCGGCGGCCCGCGAGCAGGCTGCGCAGCAGAGCGCTGCGGGACTCCTCCCGGTCGGGCACCTCCTCGGCGGGAACGCCCAGCCCGAGGAGGAACGAGCGAAGCACATCGGCCGGTTGCGCGGAGTCCTTGGCCCCGTAGCCCTGGAGGTCCGCGTAGAGGCGGCCGTCCGGGTAGTCGGCGCGGTGACGGTGTGCCCAGTGCACGGCGAAGCCGGTCTTGCCGACCCCCGGAGGGCCGTCCACCACCGTGAGGCTGCCGGCGGTGCCGCCCGGGTCCGACAGGGCGGTGAGAGTGGCGAGTTCGGCGGCTCGTCCGACGAACGAGCTGATGTCCGGCGGGAGTTGCATCGGCGCGGGCAGCAACAGCGAGCTGCGGGCGGGTTCCTGGGCGGGGGCATCGGTCTGGGGCGACCGTCGCGCCGGAGGCGGCGGGGCCGGGTCGCCCGCCAGGATGCTCCGGTGGAGAGCACGGAGCTCCGCGCCGGGGTCGGCGCCGAGACCGTCGGCGAGGACCTCCCGACATCGTCCGTACTCCCGCAGCGCCTCGGCCTGACGTCCCGCGGCGTGCAGGGCCTGGATGAGCAGCGCCCAGAAGCGTTCCTGGTACGGGTCCTTGGCGAGGATCTCGCGCAGCAGCGGCAGTTCCTCCCCGGCACCCGCGCCGTCCTGGAGCCGCAGTACGACGCGCCGGTGCAGGGCGGTCAGCCGCTGCTCCTCCATGGCGGGTGCCACCGTGGTGGCCAGCGACCTGCTGACCACCCCGGACAGCGCCTCGCCCCGCCACAACTGCAGCGCCGCGTCGAGGAATTCGGCCTCGCTTCGGCGGTCGGGGGCGTTGGCGGCGCGCGCGGTCAGTGTGCGGAACCGGTCCACGTCCACCACGACGGCCTCGCGCCGCAGCCGATAGCCGCCGTACTCGCTGGAGATGACCGAGGCGGAACCCCGCAACGACCCGTCGAGCACCCGGCGCAGCCGTTTGACGTAGGTGCGGACGGTGGCTCTGGCGCCGGACGGCGGGTCGATGCCCCACAGGCGTTCGGAGATCTCCTCGATCGACACGACGCTGCCCGCGCGCAGCGCCAACGAGACGAGCAGCACCCGCAGTCGGCCTGCCGGAACGTCCAACCGCTGTTCCTGGCAGTGCACTTCGACAGTCCCCAGTAGACGTACTTCCAGCTGTCGCACAGAACCCCCGTGAACATCGACGACATCGACGGTGGGGCGCCCGGCCGCGCAGGCGGGCCCGCCGCCGCGGTCCGCCTCCCGAAGAGGTGAAGCACACCGGTCACACCCCGGTCTTCACCGCTTCGCGGCTTCGCCCTCACACCGGCTCCACTATTGCCCAGCGATGCGGTTGCAGGTGACAATGTTTCCTCCAGATGCAAAAGCGCTGGCCACGGGGGATTCGCCATTGCTTCGTATCCATTTCACCGACGCGGATCTCGCCCGGACCCGCGTCGCCGGCACCATGAACCCGATGTGGGAGATCACCGGCAGCCTTCACCGTCTTCAGGGGCGGCGCGGTCGATGGGCGTACGCGGACTGGCACCACTCGGCCCGGGCCCGACTCAGAGAACGCGGCCTGGAGCGCGCGCTTCGAAGTATGCTGCTGCCGCTGTTTCCGAAAGCTGCCTATCTTCCGGACTTCCTCACTCCCACGCAGTCCGAATATGGCCTTGACAGCGGAATACAAGCGATACTCGCCACTCCTCCGGAGCGGGTTTCGGCAGAAATAGCGCTGCTCGGCCGGGTGGCCGGTGCTCCGAGTTGGTCACGTCAACTCGCGGACCATCCCGCACGGTTGGAGCTGACCGAGGCAGTGCGGGCGTATCACGAAGCGGCGATCGCGCCCCATGCGGAGCACATTCAGGCGCGCATAGACGCGGAACGGTCGGCGCTCACCCGGCGGATGCTGGACGGCGGAATGGACGGACTGCTGTCCGGACTCGGACCCACGATGCGGTGGGAGCCTCCCGTCCTGTATGTGGAGTATCCCGCCGAGCAGCGCGACCTCCGTCTGGACGGTCGCGGGCTCCTGCTGATCCCGTCGTATTTCTGTTGGCACAACCCGATCAGTCTTGCCGATTCGGGACTGCCTCCCGTACTGGCCTATCCGCTGCTTCACGACCGCACCACCACCGCGCAGACCCGGGGGCCCGGACCGGTTCAACAGCCTGCCGCAACGGGCCAGGAGGGGGCGAACGGCTATCGTGGTGAAGCACTCGCAGCATTGCTCGGGCAAACACGTGGGACGATTCTGCTGGCCGCCGCGGAGGGAGCGACCAACGGCGAGCTGGCCCGTGCCGCCGGAGTCGCCGCATCCTCCGCCAGCAAGCACACCGCGGCGCTGCGCGACGCGGGCCTGCTCACCACGAGCAGACACGGCGCGAGCGTGCTGCACACCCTCACCCCGCTCGGTGCCGCGCTGCTGCGGGGCAGCGGTTTCGACGACGGACTGCAGCGCACCGAACTGGCCGCCCGCGAGGAACGTCTGGCCGCCGAGCAGGAACCGCGGCGGCTCCCCTCACCGGCCGACGGGCCGCCCCGCCCGGGATGAATCCCCGTTCCGCCCGTCCTCGACCAGAAACTGGGTGGCGGCCAGTTCCGCGTACAGCGGATCGGTGCGCACCAGCTCCTCGTGCGTCCCGACCGCCTTGATCTCTCCCGCATCCATGACGACGATCCGGTCCGCGAGCATCACCGTGGACAGGCGGTGCGCGACCACCAGCACCGTGGTCCTGCGGGCGGCCTCGGCGACCGTCTCGCGCAGCGCCGCCTCGTTCGCCGCGTCCAGTTGCGAGGTCGCTTCGTCCAGCAGCAGCAGACGCGGCTCACGCAGCAACGCCCTTGCGATGGCGACGCGTTGGCGCTCGCCGCCGGAGAGCCTGGTCCCCCGGTGGCCGACGGCGGTGTCCAGACCTGCCGGCAGTCTGCCGACCAGCGCCTCCAGCCGGGCCGTGCGCAGCACGGTGCGGATCGCCTCCTCCCCGGCGTCTGGGGCCGCGAGCACGATGTTGTCCCGCAGCGAACCCGACAGCACCGGAGCATCCTGCTCCACGTAGCCGATGGCGGCTCGGAGTTCGGGCAGCGACCACTGCTGCAGCGGACGTCCGTCGAGCAGCACCCGGCCCGAATCCGGCTCGTAGAACCGCTCGATGAGCGAGAACAGCGTGCTTTTCCCTGCGCCCGAAGGGCCCACGAAGGCGGTCATCCCGCCGGCCGGAACGGAGAAGCTCACTTCGCGATGCACCTGAGGCGCGTGGGGCTCGTACCGGAACCGCACCCGTTCGAAGGCGACGGTCGCCGGCGGACCGGTGGGCTCGGAGCGCGGACGGGGCGGCTCGGTTCTCTCCACCGGCAGCCGCTCCGCCTCCATGATCCGTCCGGCCGCCGCCGCGCCCACCTGGTACTGGGTGACCGCCTGCACCAGCTCACCGATCGGCGACATCAGATAGAAGACGTAGAGCAGGAACGCGATGAGGCTGCCGATGTCGATCGCCCCCGACGCCACCCGGGCGCCGCCCACACCGAGCACGGTGAGGAAGGCGATCTGCATCGCCAGCCCGGTGGTGTTGGAGGCGACCGCCGTCCACTTGGCGGCCCGTACGCTCGCCCGCCAGGAGTCGTGCGCGGCCCGGTGGACGACGGCCTCCTCCCTGCTCTCCGCCCCCGAGGCCCGTACGGTGCGCAGGGCGCCGAGCACCCGCTCCATTGCCGCGCCCACCGCGCCCACCGAGTCCTGCGCCTGCCGGGTGGCCCGGTGGATACGCGGCACGACCAGCCCCAGCAGCACACCGCCGAGGGCCAGGACGGCCAGGGTGACCAGGAGCAGCACCGGGTCCATCAGCCACATCATCACCAGCGTGGCGAGCATCACCAGTCCACCCGTTCCGGCGCCGACCAGTGCGTCGGTGGTGACCTGCCGCAGCAGCGTCGTGTCCGAGGTGACCCGTGCCAGCAGATCGCCGGGCTCGCTGCGGTCGACGACCGGGATGCGCAGCCGCAGCAGATGGGACGTCAACCGTCGCCGTGCGCCCAGCACCACGGACTCGGCGGTGCGGCTCAGCACGTAGTAACCCACAGCGCCCAGTACGGCGTTGGTGACCACCAGCAGCGTCATCAGGACCAGAGTCCACCCGATCGAGCGGTCTCCGGAAAGGTCGTCCACCAACTGCTTGGCCACCAGCGGCAGCGCGAGTCCCGCAAGCCCGGTGAGCAGCGACAGCACCGCTCCCGCGAGCAGCGCCCCGCGGTGCGGACGCGCGTACGCCAGCAGCATCCGCCAGGGCGGCAACGGGGCGGCCCCGTCACCCGGCCCGCCCCAGGGGCCCGGACGGCCAGGTTCCGGATCGCCCGCGCCCGGGGCGGCGGTGTCCGGCACGGTGGCGGGGGAGGAAGCGGCGGGGGGCGGCGGTGCTGGGTGCTTGTCCACAGGAGTTCCTCATGACGGGGCGCGATCTGGACTGGACACGGCGCGGACGGGCCGCGGGCACGGGCGCGGTACCGCACCACTGGCGCGGGCCGCAGTACGGTTCGGCCGCGGCACGGTTCGGCCGCGGCACGGGCGGGACTGCCGCAGTACGGCGCGCACGGAGGCGACCGGTTCGCGCAACGATGCGCGCCCGTACGGGGCGGGACTCAGGCCGGCCGGCCGGCTGCGGCGACCCGTCTGCGCACCTCCGGGAAGACGTCGCCCACCAGCCGTTTGAGGTTCTGCACCGAGGAGTCGACCCCGCCGCTGAGCTCCACCTGGCACATGACGTGGCGGCAGCCGGAAACGGTGAGATGCTCGACCAGTCGTCGCACGCAGGTCTCCACGTCGCCGACGGCCTGGGTCGCAAGCAGCCCCTCAGCCGTCTGGCGGATCGCCTCCTCCCGCTGGTCCGGGGGGATGGTCCGCCGCTCGGTGCCGGCCATCCACCGGGCGTCGGCGGAGGTCTCCACCATGTGCCGGGCACGTTCCAGCAGAAGGGCGCGCGACTCCTCTTCCCCGCCGGTCACCTGCGCGAACAGTGCGAAGACGTGGTCGTACCCGGTGCGCGGCAGGCCCGCGGCGGCGGCGCGTTCGGCGTGCAACGCCACCAACTCCCTCTTGTTCCGGGCGCTCTTGTCGAAGAAGAGCATCAACGGCAGCCCCCGGGAGGCGACTTCCGCGGCAGGTTCCGGCGAACCGGTGGCGACGTACACCGGCGGTCCGTCGGCGCCGCGCGGTGCGGGCACCACCGCCACCTCGGGAAAGTCGTACCGCGCGGTGCCCCCGTGCACCGGGCCGGTGAAGGCGGCGCGGACCAGGTCGAGTGCCTCGAAGAACCCCTCCCGCCAGCGGTCCGGTCCGCCCGCGAACACGTCGTTGTCCACCAGCGGCGCACCGCGGCCCACTCCGAGGCGGAAGCGTCCTTCGCCGATCCGGTCGAGCAGTGCGGCCTGCTCCGCCACGTGGACCGGCGAGTGCAGCGGCAGCAGCGTCACCGCGGTGCCGACCGCGATGGTGGAGGTGCGGCCCAGCAGAAAGGAGGCCAGATTCAACGCGGAGGGGCTCAACGAGCTGTCGCTGAAGTGGTGTTCGGTGACCCACAGATCGTCGAGCCCGGCCCGCTCGGCCTCGGCGGCCAGCGCCAGGGCGCGCGCGTACACGTCGTCCTCGCTCTGGCCGGCAGTGCGGTTGGTGGTGAGGAAGAGACCGATCGATACGTCGGGGCTGGGTGTCATGAGTCGGCTCCACGGTTGGCTTCGACCGGCTGTCGGGCAGTGGCGCGCACGGACATGACCGTCCGGTAGAACCCGATGTCCTCCGGTTCTCCGACAGCCCGCCCGTCGACCTCCACCCAGGCGTGCGCCTGGAACGGTCGTGCCCGCACGCCCGTGCACCAGTCCGGCCAGGTGCCCGCCGAGCGGCACAACAGGGCCGTGGCGACGGCTCGTTGCAGACACCCCTGGCCCGCGCAGCGGGTGCTCACGGCGACCACGGCGTCGCGGGCCGCCAGGGCACGCTGCGCGTCCGCGGGCCGGGCGCCGCGGGCGAGCGCGGACAGCACCCGCCGCAGCCGCTTGGGCCTGAGCCGGATCAGCACTCGTGCCGCCGCGACCGCGAGCAGGGCGGCCGGCCGCCGGGTCCAGGGCACGCGTCCCGTCGTCTGGAGCGAGACCTGCATGCTCATGCACCCACCACCAGACCGGAGTTGCGCAGCGCGGCCAGGAGTCCCTCGACGTCGCCCGGGATGCGGTCGGCGTGACGCGGGTGCTGGTCGCAGAGCAGCGCGACGGCGTCGGCCACGTCCCGGCCCTCTCTGAGGTGTTCGAGGACGACGGTGCCGGTGTGGTTCAGCAGCCAGTAGCGGCCGTTCTTCTCGTCGAGCAGGACGGTCGTGTCGTCGGTCTCGACGAGTGACACGTCGGGGGCCAGGGCAAGGGTCATCGAACGTCTCCCGTTCCACTTGTTGCGGTTGCCCCGACCGCGTACAGCGATCTGAGCCAGCTCTCGCAGGCGAGCGTCGGCATCAGCGGCACCATGGTCCGCGGCCCGGGGTGAGAGCGAAGAAGGGCGGCCCGCAGCGCGTCGGCGTCCACCAGACCGAGCCGGGCCAGCTTCAAGTCGTCGCACATGTCCATCAGTTCGTCCTGGTGGCGGCGCAGCCCCGCGTACACCTCGGCGGAGTACTCGGCCTTGGTGGGACGCTGGATCAGTTCCTGCGGCACCACCGACCGCATCGCCGCGGCCAGCGCGGGCTTGTAGCTGCCGGGTACGTTGCGGTGGTCGACCCTGATCGCCAGGGTCGCCTCCACCACCCGGTCGTCGAGGAACGGGGCCTCCGCGGAGATCCCGTACCTGCGGAAGATCCGGTCGACCTGCCTCATCGTGTCCCCGCACTGACGCACGAAGTGCAGCACCTCGTGGTCACCGCGCGAGGCGGCGAGCGGCTCCGCCTCCACGGCTGCCGCCCGCAGCCGGTCGCGGGCCGAGTCGACCGCGTCGCCAGTGGCCCAGGGCGGCATCCGCAGCGCCGCGCCCCAGCCGATGTCCGCGACGGCGAATCCGGGAGCGGGCGCGTCCAGCCGGTCCCCCGCGGCGGCCAGCCACTTCCCGTACGAGCCGCCGTCGGCCAGTTGCCGCAGCGTCGGCAGGAGCCCCCAGCGCAACATCGCGCTGTTGGCCCTGATGCTGCGGAGCGCCCGAAGCGGGTGGCGCCGGACGAGGGTGTGCAGCCCGGTCGGGGACGGGAGGAAGAGTTGGTCGCCGCCGTGACCGGTCAGGTGGCGGGTGGAGCCCCAGGCCGCCGCCCGCCGCGCCTGGAGCAGCTTGTGCTCGCGGGTCCGGATGAACTCCAGCGGTTCCTCCGGGTCGAAGTCGGGACGCAGCAGCCCCGCGAGCTGGTGCGGCTGCTCCTCCCACGGGGTGACGTCGTACTCGACGCCCGGCAGTTGAGCGGCGGCGCGATCCGCCCAGACCCCGTCGTCGTTCGAGACGTCGTTGGTCGCCTCCCGGCAGGCCAGCAGCCGGGGAGACTCCCGCGCGGCGAGGAAGGCGACGCTGGTGGAGTCCATACCGCCGGACAGGTCCGCGCTGAGCGCGTCCACGTCGTGGGTGCGTGCCCGCACCGCCTCCTCCAGCGCGGTCCTGATGTCCGCCGCGCCGGTCGACAGAGGGGCCTCCGGTTCGGGCGGCGACCACCACCGCCGTACTCGCGCCCGGCCGTCGAGGTCGATCTCCAGACAGCTGTGCTGGGGCAGTTGCCGGGTTCCCCGCCACAGCGGCGCGTTGTTCAGCGGCCACGGAACGTCACTCAGCAGCCGGGTGGCGACCGCCTCCTCGTCGAGCCGGGCCGGATCGCGGCCCACCAGGCGCAGCGGACTTTCCGCGGCCACGGTGACGCCGTCGACCTCGGCGAAGTGCACCTGGCGCGCCGCGGAGAGCGTTCCCTGGACGCGCACCCTGCCGTCCAGGGACGCCAGCAGATAGTGGCTGCCGTGCAGCGAACGGGCGGGGCCGTCCAGATCGGCCGGGGTGCGGACGCGTTCCAGTGCCCGGACGAGAGCGTCGGTGCCCCGGCCCGTCCGTCCGAGCAGCACCACCAGGTTCCGGCCCACCGAGGCGATCGCCAGATCCTCCGCGGACCAGGTGCCCACGATCCACGGACGCCCGGAGGCGTGCGTGATCACTTCTCGGGCGGGCTCCCCCGACCGTGCGGCGGCGACGGCTTCGCCCTGCTCGTTGTCGGGGAGAACAATGAACTCCACGTCTTCCTCCGGTCTGCGGTGTCTCGGCGTGGCGGTGTCCCGGCGTGGCGCCCGGCGTTCCGTGCGCGGGGACGGACGGCCGCGGTACGTCTGCGGGGCGGGCGTCGGGCGGCCCTTCCGGCCGGCCGACCCCGAGGGACCGGCCGGCGGAAGGGCCGAGGTCGACCCATGGACCGGACCTCAGTCCGGCCGGGGATCAACGGAGCGCGGTGGGACTCAGCCGCACTTGATGAACCAGCACTTGAAGTCCTTCTCGAAGCCGCCGCCGGGCTCGCCCAGGGTGACGGCGGAGAAGTCGCCCAGCTCGGTGAGGGACGGGATTTCGTAGGCCTGCTCAGTCATGGAATGACCTCCAGTCGAATGGTTGGTGTTCGTCCCTGCGGCGGCCCGGTGGCTGCCGCCGCGGTGGGACGATCACCACGTTCGGTGCCGCCGGTGGCAGTTCGGTGGCACTCGTGTGGCAGGCCGTGGCGCCCCGGTGGCACACCGGTGGCACCGCAGGTCGGCGGCTCGGAGAGGGACGGCCCACCCGGGTGGTGCGGCGGGCACGGAGCAAGTGCCGGGGACACACGGCGCTCGGGTCGGGGGCGGGCCGGGCGGGGTCGGAACGGGGCGCTCGGCCTGGGAAGAAGGGCTGCGGTGGGTGCACGAAGGGCCCCGGTTGACCGTGGTTTGGGAGGGAAACCGACTGGTCGACGTGGGCGCGGAGACGGTTAGACTCTCGCGATCGCCCGTTTGCGGCGGCCGACGGGGACAGCAGGCGCCGGGGAGGGTGACCGCGTGGACATCAAGAAGATCGCGATATACATCCTCATCGTCTTCGTGCTGTACACGATCATCAACTCCCCCGACCGCGCGGCCGAGCTGGTCCAGGTCGGCTTCGAGGGGATATCCGACGCGGCGCAGGGTGTCGGCGAGTTCATGACCGGCCTGGTCAACTGAGGCTCGTCGGCGGCAGCCACCCGGCGTACCCGCACGATCCCGCGCCACTTCACCGCACCGTTCGGCCCGCAGCGCTCTGACCAGCCGCGGGCCTTCTCCATGCCGTCCTCGAACGGCTGTCGGGCCCGCCAACACGGAGCCGACAGGTGCTTGCACACCACGACCGGGAATTGTGATGCTATGACCGCTTTTCCATGGTTTGTTTCGCTTTAGCCGCTTCTGATGGAGCGGTTCTGACGAAGGGGTGGTCCGCCGGTGGCTGCGACTCAGGAACGTGAGGCGCGCAGCGCACGGAGCCGAGCCCTGACACAGGCGCTCTTCGAACGGCTCGGCGGATGCGAGAAGGGCACCACCGAGTACCGCCGGGCCCGGTCCGCGCTGATCGAGGCGAACATCCCGCTGGTCCGCTACGTCGCCCGCCGCTTCCACAACCGCAACGAGCCGATGGAGGACATCGTCCAGGTCGGCACCATCGGGCTGATCAACGCGATCGACCGCTTCGACCCCGAACGCGGCGTGCAGTTCCCGACGTTCGCGATGCCGACGATCATCGGCGAGATCCGCCGCTACTTCCGCGACAACGTGCGCACCGTCCACGTGCCCCGGCGACTGCACGAGATGTGGGCCCAAGTCAGCGGCGCCACCGAGGATTTGACCGTCCAGCACGGCCGTACGCCGACCACCGCCGAGATCGCCGAGCGCCTCAAGGTCCCCGAGGAGGAGGTGCTCGCCTGCATGGAGGCCGGCCGCGCCTACCGCCCGGCCTCGCTGGAGGCGGCCCAGGAGCGCGACGAGGGCATGCCGGGCCTGATCGACCGGCTCGGCTACGAGGACCCGGCCCTGGACAGCGTCGAACACCGCGAACTCGTACGGCACTTGCTGGTCCAGCTGCCCGAGCGGGAGCAGCGCATCCTGCTGCTGCGCTACTACGGAAACCTGACGCAGTCGCAGATCAGCGCGGAGCTGGGGGTCTCCCAGATGCACGTCTCACGGCTGCTTACGCGGAGCTTCGCACGCCTGCGCGCCGCAAACACCATCGAGGCGTAACCGCATCGAGTGAGTCGCGAGAGTCCCAACACCCCTTCGAGCAGCATTGTTTGTCGACAAGGCGCTTCGTCGCGTTGCTGACTGTGACATTCTGCGAGAAGCGCGTTTGCCGAGGGCTCACCTCCGGTATTCAGCTGGAGGCGCTGTCTTCACGCGACAACGCCACTGCGACCCGTCCGCGACCTCAAGGGAGTGGCATGTCCGTAGAACTGGGCAGCTCCAAGGTGCTCACCGACGAGATGACGACCGCCGCGCCGAGCGGTGCCCCGGAGCCGGCCGAGGCCGACCGCGCGCCGGAGAGCCGGCCCGTCGCCGGCGTCGAAGCCGTACCCGCTCCCGTCGACGACGCTCCCAGCGACACCCGCACGCTCTCGCGCTCGCTCTTCCTGCGGCTCGCCGCCCTGGACGCGGACAGCGCGGAGCGGGTGTACGTGCGCGACACCCTGATCGAGCTCAACCTCCCGCTGGTGCGGTACGCCGCCGCCCGCTTCCGCAGCCGCAACGAGCCGATGGAGGACATCGTCCAGGTCGGCACCATCGGGCTGATCAAGGCGATCGACCGCTTCGACTGCGAACGCGGCGTGGAGTTCCCGACGTTCGCGATGCCGACCGTGGTCGGCGAGATCAAGCGCTTCTTCCGGGACACCTCCTGGTCGGTGCGGGTCCCCCGGCGCCTCCAGGAGCTGCGGCTCGCGCTGACGAAGGCCAGCGACGAGCTGTCGCACAAGCTCGACCGGTCGCCGACCGTGCCCGAGCTGGCCGTCTGCCTCGGAGTCTCCGAGGAGGACGTCGTCGACGGTCTCGCGGTCGGAAACGCCTACACCGCAAGCTCGTTGGACTCCCCCTCACTGGAGGAGGACGGCAGCGAGGCGTCGCTGGCCGACCGGCTCGGCTACGAGGACACCGCGCTGGAGGGCGTGGAGTACCGCGAGGCGCTGAAGCCGCTGCTGGCCCAACTGCCCTCGCGCGAGCGGCGGATCATCATGCTGCGCTTCTTCGCCAACATGACGCAGTCGCAGATCGGCGAGGAGGTCGGCATCTCGCAGATGCACGTCTCGCGGCTGCTGACCCGCACCCTCGCCCAGCTGCGCGAAGGCCTCATCGCGGAGGAGTGACCCGGCGGGCACGCGCAGGACACGGGCCGCAGCAGGCACGGGATCGGGCAGACGCGGGCACGCGCACGAGCAGACGCAGGCACGAGCAGACTCAGGCACGCGCGCGAGCGGACGCGGACGCGGACGCGCGCACTCGGCCGGCCCGGCGCCGGTTCGACGGCGCTGCTTCTCGGCGCGGGCCGCCGCCCCCAGGGCGGCCGCGCGCCAGGTCCCAACCGGCCGCCGCGGCCGACCGGTTCGACGTGCGTCACGGACGCGTACCACTTCCGAGCGGAACGCTGCGATTCGCCCGCATTGCGCCCGGAAAGCGCTCCCGGTTGCTCGCCGTCGGCACTTCACAAGCGGGCCCGTCGCCGGTGAGACTGCACGGATGCGCGGGACGGACACTACGGCGACGACGACAGCGGCCACCCGGCCGGCACCGGCCACCGGATCGGCGGCAGCAGCCACGGGATGGCGCTCCACCGCCGGGCGCCGCCTCGGCCCGGCAGCGGCGGCGGCGCTCTGCCTCGGCCTGCTCACGGCCTGCGGCTCCGACAGCGAGGGCGGCGGCTACGTCAACGACGGCGCGGCCGGCCCCGGAAGCGACTCGGCCTCGGGCCCGCAGGCCCCCGACGAGGACGTACGGCTCATCCCGCTGAAGAAGGAGCCCCCGCTGACCGACGCCCCCGACGGCGAGCGCGGCGAGGGGGCCGCCGGGAGCGGAAGCGGCGAACCCGACGATCCGGCGGGCGGACCCGGCACCGCGGGCGGCTCGGACGGGGCCGGCCGACCGGGAGGCGGGGAGAGCGGCGGGAGCGAGGGCGACTCCTCGGGGCCGCCGTCGCCCGGCGAGACGGCCGAGGGCCCGGCGAAGCTCTCGGTGGGCGACCACGAGCGCGCGCCGGGCGAAGAGCGCTGGTGCGAGCGCGTCACCTTCCCGGTGCACAACTCCGGCGGCGCCGCGGTGAGTTCGGGCAGCGTGACCTTCACGACCAGGATCGTCGGACTGCTCGGCGGCACCTGGGGCAACGTCGACACCCGGCAGAACCTGCGCGCCCCGATCGAGGCGGGCGCCCGCGCCGACCAGAGCTACACGGTCTGTGTGGACAGCTGGCGCGTCCCGATAGGCATGAGCATCGAGACGACCGGCGTCAAGGTCGACTGGAAGTAGCCGCCGGCGGGGAGAACAGCCGCTGCCGCCCCGGCGATCGGGAGCGGCGGCACCCTGCGGCGACGGCGAGAGGCCCGGCTGCCCGTACCTGGTGTACGGGCAGCCGGGCCTCTCGCGCTGCCGGATCTCAAAATCTTCCGGATCTCGCGCTGCCGGCTCGTCGCCGGTCGACGGGCCGGGTCAGCCGATCGCGAGGAAGACCACCGCGGCCAGCACCGCGACCGCCACGACCACACCCGCGATCAGGCCGAGCCGCGATTTCGCGGGCTCGGGCGGAGCCGGGCGGCTCGGGCCGCTGCTGCCGTCGTCGACGAAGGCGCGGAACATCTGGGTGCTCGCCGCGGGGTCTTGCTGGGCGCCGGGGCCCTGTGGTGCCTGGGGGTTCTGAGCCATGCGGCGACCCTAGCGAATGCGGGGTCCCTCGGGCACCCCGGCCTTTAGTCATTGTTTGCCTTGCGCGGAGATTGTTTGCCTTCCGCTGACTGGATCCGGTTGTTCGCCCTCATTGACCCCCGTACAGTTGCTTAGAGCAACGAACTATCTCGGGTGGCTTCGAAGGGAGTGACGAGCAGGTGGCAGGACCGGCAGCACCCGGTGCGTCCAGCGCATCCGGCATATCGAGCACCAAGCCCCGAGGGGCGGAATCTCCGGCGGAGAGGACCGCCTCGGCACCGGCCGCGAGCCCCGTCCCGGACGCCGCGGCACCGGCCGCGAGCCCCGTCCCGGACGCCGCGGACCCGGACGCCGTCGAGAGCGCGGACCGCACCGAGGCCGTTCCGGCCGAGGAGGTGCGGATGCCGCACCGGCAGGTCATGACGGTGCTCTCCGGACTGCTGCTCGGCATGTTCGTCGCGATCCTCTCCTCCACGGTCGTCTCCAACGCACTGCCGCAGATCGTCTCCGACCTCGGCGGCGGCCAGAGCTCGTACACCTGGGTGGTCACCGCCTCACTGCTGACGCTCACCGCATCGACCCCGCTGTGGGGCAAGCTCTCCGACCTGTTCAGCAAGAAGCTGCTGGTCCAGCTCTCCATCGTGATCTTCGTGCTGGCCTCGGCCGGTGCGGGCCTCTCCCAGTCCACCGGCACCCTGATCGCCTGGCGCGCGGTGCAGGGGATCGGGGTCGGCGGTCTGGTCGCGCTGGCCCAGGTGATCCTCGCCGCGCTCGTACCGCCGCGTGAACGCGGGCGCTACGGCGGGTACTTCGGCGCCACCTTCGCCGTCGCCACGGTCGGCGGTCCGCTGCTCGGCGGCGTCATCACCGACGCTCCGGGGCTCGGCTGGCGGTGGTGCTTCTACGTCGGCGTACCGTTCGCGGTCATCGCGCTCGTGGTGCTCCAGCGGACGCTGACGCTGCCGGGCGGCACGGTGCGGCGCAAGGGCGTACGGATCGACTGGCTCGGCTCGCTGCTCATCGCCGCCTCGGTCTCGCTGCTGCTCATCTGGGTCACCCTGGCCGGCGACTCCTACGCCTGGCTGTCCTGGCAGACCGCCGCCATGGTCGGCGGCTCGATCGCGCTGGGCGGGCTCTTCGTCGCGGTCGAGAAGCGCGCCGCCGAACCGGTCATCCCGCTCTCCCTCTTCCGCAACCGCACCATCACGCTGACCGCGCTGGCCTCCTTCTTCATCGGTATCGCGATGTTCGGCGCGACGGTGTTCCTCAGCCAGTACTTCCAGTTGGCCCGCGGGCAGTCGCCGACCATGTCGGGAGTGATGACGATTCCGATGATCGGCGGCCTGTTCCTGGCCAGCACCGGCTCGGGTCTGATCATCACCCGCACCGGACGCTGGAAGAGGTGGCTGGTCGCCGGCGGCACGCTGGTGACGGCGGGCCTCGGGCTGCTCGGCACGATGCGCCACGACACCGCGTACTGGCAGGTCGGCACGTACATGGCGGTGCTCGGCCTGGGCATCGGCATGCTGATGCAGAACCTCGTGCTGGCCACCCAGAACCAGGTCAGCGGCGACCGGATCGGCGCCGCCAGCTCGGTCATCGCCTTCTCCCGCTCGCTCGGCGGAGCCATCGGAGTCTCGGCGCTCGGGGCCGTGCTCGCGGAGCGGATCCGCCACCACATGGCCGACGGCTTCGCCGGCGCCGGGGGTGCGCCGGGCGGCGCCGACAGCGGCACCATCCCCAACCTGTCCACGCTGCCCGCCCCGGTGCGCGCCGTGGTGGAGAGCGCGTACGGGCACGGGATCGCCGACATCTACCTGTACGCGGCGCCCGCGGCCCTGCTGGTGCTGGCGCTGGTCGTGGCGGTGAAGGAAGTACCGCTCAGAACCCGCTGAGCCACGAGGAGTTCGGCCGCCGCACCGCCCGCGGACCCGCGGACCGGCGGACCGGCGGTCCTCCCGGGCACTCGGCAAACCCGGCTCTCGCGTGCGCGTCGGGCCCGGCTCACGCGGGCGGGGAGTCCGTCCGCGTGCCGCTGGTGCCACCCGGGCCGCCCGCGCCTCAGTCGCCTCCGGCGCCGTCGGTCCCCTCGCGCAGCGCGCCGACTCCGGCGATCAGCAGCTCCAGCGCGGTGTCGAAGTCGTTCTGCCGCATCTGTCGCACGGAGATTCCGCGGTCCGCCTCGTCCCGCAGCTCCAGCGAATCGGCGTACTGCGGCATCCCGTCGACCCGGGCGAGGACCATCGCGTAGAACTCGTCGGGCTGCATTCCCGTGTCGGCCAGCCGAGCGTTCCAGTTCGCCTCCACCGAGGCGAAGCCGTTCACGAACTGGAACACCGCGGCGAGCGCCCCCGGCAGCTGCTCCGGCCGCAGTCCCGCGCTGCCGAGCACCGACTGCGCCGCACCCGCGAACCGCATCGCCTCCGGCCCGATGTTGAGGTACTGCCCGATGGTCCGGGCCACCCACGGATGGTCGACGAGCATCCTGCGGTACGCGGCGGCGAGCAGCCGCAGGCTCTCGCGCCAGTCGGCCCCCGCCAGGTCCGGCAGCGTCAGCTCCGCCTGCACCGCGTCCACCGCGAGCTCCATCAGCTCGTCCTTGGAGTTGACGTACCAGTAGAGCGACATGGCCGTGACGCCCAACTCCCCGGCCAGCCGGCGCATCGAGAACTTCGCCGTGCCCTCCGCGTCCAGCAGCGCCACCGTCGCCGCGGTGATCGCCGCCCGGTCCAGCGCGGGCTGCTCGGCGCCCGTACGGGAGTAGCGCCGGGGCGCGGGCCGGTCGTCCAGCCAGACGCTGATCCGGGGTGAGGGTTCGGCAGGGCGTTCAGCGGCCACGGGGCTCCTCGGCTGGCGGTACGAACGGGCGGGGCGTTCCGCGTACGGGTCGGCGGCCCCGCACCCGCTCCGGGGTACGGCCCCGAAGGGTAGCGATGTCAGGCCCCGCCCTTCCCCCCGACGCCCGCTCCGGGCCCGTCCGTCCCGGTCCCGCGCGGCCCGGCGCCGTCCCCCGCGTCGTCGGGCCCGGCGCCGTCCGCCGCGTCCTCGCGCCCGGCGCCGTCGGGCTCGGCAGGAGCGGCGCCGCGCGTCGCGTCCGCCGTGCCGCCCGTCTCCGCCTCCGTCTCCGCGCCCGCGACCGCCGCGTCCGCCTCGGCCGCGGCGGTGGCCTCGGCTCGGCGAAGGAGCGCCCAGGCGACGACTCCGCCCGCCAACACCGCGGCAGCGCCGACCAGTTGGCTGGTGCCCACCCCGCTGTCGAACGCGTCCAGCACCGCTGCCGCCTCCGCCTCCGTACGCGTCGTGTCCAGCGCCGCGGTCAGCGAGCCGGCGCCCGCCGCGCCCGCGGGCAGCAGCGCCACGAACCGGGAGCTGAGCACCGCGCCCAGCACCGCCACGCCCAGTCCGTGGCCGAACTCCGCGAGCGTGCCGTTGACTCCGGCGCCCACTCCGGCCTTGGCCGGCGGTATGGACGACATCAGCGCGTTCGCCATGGTCGGCATCGCGAAGCCGACTCCGGCGCCCATCAGCACCAGCCCGGCCGTCAGCGTCGGAGCGCTGTCGCCGAGCACCGAGACGGCCACGAGACCGCCGGAGAGCAGCCCCATGCCGAGCAGCACCGTGAGCGGGGTGCCGAGGCGTTGCACGGCCTTCGCCCCGCCGCCGCCGAAGTTGACCACGATGACGGTGAGCGCCATCGGCGCCATGCGCAGCCCCGCCTCCAACGGGCTGTGCCCCAGCACGAACTGGAGGTGCTGGGTGAGCAGGTAGAGCGAGCCCGCCATGCCGAAGGCCACCAGCAGCCCGCCCGCGACCGCGCCGACGAAACGCTGGTTGCGGAAGAAGTGCATGTCCAGCATCGGCGACGGCGCGCGCAGTTCCCAGAGCGCGAACGCGGCCATCACCACCGCACCCACCAGCGCGGGGACCAGGACCTGCGGCGAGGACCAGCCGTGCTCCGGGCCGGCGATGATGGCGTACACGATCGTGGTCATTCCGACGACGGAGAGCACGGCGCCCAGTGGGTCGGGCGCCTCCCCGGCCGGGTTTCTGGACTCGGGGACGAGTCGGGCCACGGCCCAGAGGCCGATCGCCACCACCGGGACGTTGATCAGGAAGAGCGATCCCCACCAGTAGTGGTCCAGCAGGAAACCGCCGACCAGCGGCCCGAG
Organism: Streptomyces sp. XM4193; assembly: GCF_023072595.1. Classification (GTDB taxonomy): domain Bacteria; phylum Actinomycetota; class Actinomycetes; order Streptomycetales; family Streptomycetaceae; genus Streptomyces. The sequence goes on along the minus strand of NZ_JALLGK010000001.1, from coordinate 410,242 downwards.
CGCGAACCCGAGCGACAGCACCGAGGACCAGATGCCGATCGCCCGGACCCGCTCCCGGTCGTCGAAGATCTGCACCACGACCGCGAGCGTGGTGGTCACCAGCAGCGCCCCGCCGACCCCCATCGCCGCCCGGGCGGCGATGAGTTGGCCCGCGCTCTGCGACATCGCGGCGCACAGCGAGGCGGCGCCGAAGATCGCCAGACCGGTGAGCAGCATCTTCTTGCGGCCGACCCGGTCCGCGGTGTTGCCGGCCAGTAGCAACAGCCCCGCCTGGACGAGCGCGTAGGCGTTGATGACCCACTGGATGTCGGCGGTCGAGGCGTCGAGCTCGGTGCCGAGCGTCGGGATCGCCACGTTCAGGATGGTGTTGTCCACGATGACCGCGAACTGCGTGAGGCAGATCACCGCGAGGATGATCCACCGCCGGGGGTGCCCCCGGGTGGACGACGTGTCGTCCCGGGCGGTTGCGGGCGCGGTCAAGGGAACCCCTTCGCAAGGCGTGGACGGCAGGCGTGGACGGCGCCCGGCGGCATGTACGGCGCGACCCGCCCGAGGCCGTGGACATCGATCGATGTACACCGTACAAGTATTTTCCCGTACAGCGTAAGGGAATAACGCCGCCCCGCCTCGGCCCGGCTGCCCCGTCCCGCGCCCAGCACGGATCTCAGTCCGGAGCCCGGCCCGGAGCCCGCCCGGAGGTCAGCGCGGGGCGGGCGCGGCGGACTCGGTCGCGGGGCGGGGTCCGAGGCCGAAGAGGCGTACGGCGTTGTCGTGGCAGACCGCGCGCAGCCAGTCCTCGTCCTGGTCGAGCCGGGTGAGGACGTCGAGCGCGTGCGGATAGCCGTAGGGGATGTTGGGGAAGTCGCTGCCGAACAGCACGCGTTCACGCAGCTCCGCCAGCCGTCGGCGGAGCTCGGGCGGGAAGGGCATCAGCTTCTCGGCGAAGTCGGTGAAGGCCATCGTGGTGTCCAGGTGGACGCCCTCGTGGCGCTCGGCCAGCGCGAGGAAGTCGGCGTACTCGGGCATCCCCATGTGCGCGACGATCAGCCGCAGCCGCGGGTGGCGCGCCAGCACCTCGGCGACGCGCCGCGGCCCGGTGAAGCGGCCCGGCGCGGGACCCGAACCGCAGTGGACGACGACGGGCACGCCGGCCTCCGCCAGCAGCCCCCAGACCGGGTCGAGCAGTGGGTCGGCCGGATCGTAGTCCCCCACCTGCACATGGGACTTGAAGATCCGGGCACCGCTGTCCACGGCGCTCGCCGTGTACGCCGCCGCGCTCGGCTCCGGGTAGAACGTCGAGGTGTGCAGGCAGTCGGGCACACGGCCGGCGAAGTCGGCGGACCAGCCGTTGAGCCACTCGGCCATGCCCGGCTTGTGCGGATAGATCATCGAGGTGAAGGCCCGCACCCCGAACTCCCGGATCAGCGCGAGGCGTTCGGCCTCCTCGTGGCGGTAGGTGATCGGCCAGTCGGGGCCTCCCGAGGGGCCGACCGCGTCGAAGTACGCCCACACCTTGCTCATCACACGGGCTGGCATGAAGTGGGTGTGCACGTCCACCAGCCCCGGCAGCCCGAGCCGCTGCCAGAACTCCCGCACCCGTACGGCTTCCGCACCGCCGCCCGCGGGAGCGCCCGCGGTCTCCGCATTCGCCATGGAGGCAGCGTACGGGCACGTCGGAAGCACCGTCCCCGGCGGTCGGAGCAGCCCGCCGCCGGTCGAGCGGCCCGGCCCTCAGCCGTCAGAACCGCCCGGCCGCCCGGAGCAGCCCGCCCGGCGCACGAAGCCCGGCACCCGCGCGGCGCGACACGCCCCCGCACGGCTTCGAGCCCGCCCCCGGAAATCCGGGAGCGGGCTCGAAGAACCGCTCTGCCGCCCGGCGGCCGTCGGCCCCGGACGCGCGCGGGTCAGTCCCGCGACCGCTGGGGCCGCCAGACCACCAGCGCGCCCGACTGGTGCACGTCCTGGTACGGCACGAGATCGCGCCGGTAGGAGGCGTGCACCTGTGCCTCGCGCTGCTGGAGCGCGACCGCCGCGCCCTCGACCGCCTGGGAGAGCTCGCCGACCCGCGCCCGAAGCGCCCGCACCTGGTTCTCCAGCTCGATGATGCGTTTGATGCCCGCCAGGTTGATGCCCTCGTCCTGGCTGAGCCGCTGCACCTCGCGGAGCTGGTCGATGTCCCGCGCCGAGTAGCGACGGCCGCGCCCGGCGGTGCGGTCGGGCGAGACCAGACCCAGCCGGTCGTACTGGCGGAGGGTCTGCGGATGCAGCCCGGAGAGCTGTGCCGCGACGGAGATGACGTAGACCGGTGATTCCTCGGTCAGCTCGTACGGATTGTTCCTGCCTCCACCTCGGCCGGTCGTCACCTCAGTCTCCCTTCGCGGCCTTGAACAGCGCGGCCCTCGGGTCCTCGTCCGCGGTGGCTTCGCGGTAGGACTCCAGTGCGTCCTGCGCCTTCTTGCTCAGGTCCTTCGGCACGGCGATCTCCACGGTGACCAGAAGGTCGCCGCGGGTGCCGTCCTTGCGAGTGGTTCCTTTCCCGCGGGCGCGCATCGTACGCCCGCCCGGAGTGCCCGGCGGCAGCTTCAGCTTGACCGGCGGACCGCCCAGGGTGGGTACGACGATCTCCCCGCCGAGCGCCGCCTCGGTGAAGGTGACCGGCACGGTGACGGTGAGGTTGTCGCCACGCCTGCCGAACACCGCGTGCCCGTCGACGTGGACGACCACGTACAGATCGCCCGCCGGACCGCCGCGCTCCCCCGGGGCGCCCTTGCCGCGCAGCCGGATGCGCTGCCCGTCCGAGACTCCCGCGGGGATGCGGACCTGCATGGTGCGCGAACTCGTCGCCCGGCCGCTGCCCCGGCAGACGTCGCAGGGGTTCTCGGCGATCAGGCCGCGGCCCTTGCAGTCCATGCACGGGTCGGTGAGCGAGAAGCCGCCACCGCCGCCGCGGCTGACCTGCCCGGTGCCGACACAGGTCGGGCACACCCTCGGGGTGCCGTTCTTGTCGCCGGTGCCCGAACACGCCTTGCAGGCCGCGCTGCTGGACATCCGCAGCGGAACCGTCGCGCCCTCGACCGCCTCGGTGAAGCTGAGCGTCACCTCCGACTCGACGTCCTGACCGCGACGCGGCTGGGTGCGCGCACCCGTGCCCGTACCGCCGCGGTTGAACAGCCCGCCGAAGACGTCGCCCAGACCGCCGCCGAAACCGCCGGCGCCGCCCGGGCCGCCGGCCGTTCCGCCCGGCTGACCGCCGAAGAGGTCGCCGAGGTCGAAGTTGAAGTTGCCGCCGGCGCCGGGACCGGGGCGGAAGCCGCCCGAGCCCAGCAGCGTGCGCGCTTCGTCGTACTCCTTGCGGGACTTGGGGTCGGAGAGGATGTCGTTGGCCTCGGAGACCTCCTTGAAGCGCTCCTCGGCCTTGGCGTCACCCGTGTTGGCGTCCGGGTGGTTCTCGCGGGCGAGCTTCCGGTACGCCTTCTTGATCTCCGCCTCGGTGGCGTCTTTCGGGACGCCGAGGACCTTGTACAGATCCTTCTCCAGCACTTCCCTGCTGAGGCTCATCCCCGGCGTCCCTCCTTCCGTACCTGTGCGGCCGTCACGTCAGCCCTCTTCCGGGCCACCGTTCTCCTCGTCCGTCCCCGATGACTCTTCGCCCTTCGTCGGCTGCGCCCCGGGCTGGGGCTCGGCGACGCCGACCCGCGCGGGGCGGATCGTACGCTCGCCGATGCGATACCCGGGCTGCAGGATCTGCACGCACGTCGTCTCGGTGACATCGGGCGAGTACGAGTGCATCAGCGCCTCGTGCACGGTCGGGTCGAAGGGCTCGCCCTCCTTGCCGAACTGCGCCAGACCCATCTTGGCCATCGTCGTCTCCAACGACTCGGCCACGACCTTGAATCCGCCGACCAGCTCACCGTGGTCCCGGGCCCGCCCGATGTCGTCGAGCACCGGCAGCAGCTCGGTGAGCAGGTTGGCGACCGCGACCTCCTTGACGGCGATCCGGTCCCGCTCCACCCGGCGGCGGTAGTTCGAGAACTCCGCCTGGAGGCGCTGCAGATCCTGGGTGCGCTCGTTCAACGCGGTACGGGTCTGGTCGAGTTGGGCGGTGAGGCCCGCCTGCTGGAGCTCGTCGCCCTCCGGTGCGGAGCCCGACCCGCCCGTACCACCGGCCTTCTCCTGGGAGTCCCCGGCCGGAGCCGCCGGCCCCGCCTTGTCGGCGGAACCGGCAGCCTCGTCAGCCTGTGCGGCGTCGGCGGGGACCTCGGGCTCGTCCTTGTCGAAGCCCGGCGTCTCCTCCGTCACGCGGCACCTCCACGCTTGTCCTTGTCCTTCTCGTCATCGACGATCTCGGCGTCCACGACGTCGTCCTCGTCCTTCTGGGCGGAGCCGGCGCCCGCGGCACCCTCGGCGCCGCCTGCCGCCTGCTGACCGGCCTGCGCGTCGGCGTACAGGGCCTGGCCGAGCTTCTGGCTGGTGGTCGCGACCTTCTCGGAGGCCTCGCGGATCGCCGGGGTGTCCTCACCCTTCAGCTTCTCCTTGAGGTCCGCGATCGCTTCCTCGACCTCGCCCTTGGTGTCGGCCGGGACCTTGTCCTCGTTGTCCTTGAGGAACTTCTCGGTCGTGTACACCAGCTGCTCGGCCTGGTTGCGGGTCTCGGCGGACTCGCGGCGCTTGGTGTCCTCGTCGGCGTACTGCTCGGCGTCGCGCATCATGCGCTCGATGTCGTCCTTCGGCAGCGCGGAGCCACCGGTGACGGTCATGCGCTGCTCCTTGCCGGTACCGAGGTCCTTGGCGGAGACGTGCATGATGCCGTTGGCGTCGATGTCGAAGGTGACCTCGATCTGCGGCACACCGCGCGGGGCCGGCGGCAGACCGGTCAGCTCGAACATCCCGAGCTTCTTGTTGTACGCCGCGATCTCGCGCTCGCCCTGGTAGACCTGGATCTGCACCGACGGCTGGTTGTCCTCGGCCGTCGTGAAGATCTCCGAACGCTTCGTCGGGATCGTGGTGTTGCGCTCGATCAGCTTGGTCATGATGCCGCCCTTGGTCTCGATACCGAGGGACAGCGGGGTGACGTCCAGCAGCAGGACGTCCTTGACCTCACCCTTGAGCACACCGGCCTGGAGGCTGGCACCGATGGCCACGACCTCGTCCGGGTTGACGCCCTTGTTGGCCTCCTTGCCACCGGTCAGGTCCTTGACCAGCTCGGCGACGGCGGGCATCCGGGTCGAACCGCCCACGAGCACCACGTGGTCGATCTCGGACAGCTGGATGCCGGCGTCCTTGATGACGTTGTGGAACGGGGTCTTGCAGCGCTCGAGCAGGTCCTGCGTCAGCTGCTGGAACTGCGCCCGGGTCAGCTTCTCGTCGAGGTGCAGCGGGCCCTCGGCGGAGGCGGTGACGTAGGGCAGGTTGATCGAGGTCTCGGTCGAGGAGGACAGCTCGATCTTGGCCTTCTCGGCGGCCTCGCGCAGACGCTGGAGCGCCATCTTGTCCTTGGACAGGTCGACGCCGTGGCCCGAGTGGAACTGCTTGACCAGGTGGTCGACGACGCGCTGGTCCCAGTCGTCACCACCGAGGTTGTTGTCGCCGTTGGTCGCCTTGACCTCGACGACACCGTCGCCGATCTCCAGCAGGGAGACGTCGAAGGTACCGCCACCGAGGTCGAAGACCAGGATGGTCTGGTCCTCCTTGTCGAGGCCGTACGCCAGCGCGGCGGCGGTCGGCTCGTTGACGATGCGCAGCACGTTCAGACCGGCGATCTCGCCGGCCTCCTTGGTGGCCTGGCGCTCGTGGTCGTTGAAGTACGCGGGCACGGTGATGACCGCGTCGGTGACCTTCTCGCCCAGGTAGGACTCGGCGTCCCGCTTCAGCTTCTGGAGCACGAAGGCGCTCATCTGCTGCGGGTTGAAGTCCTTGCCGTCCAGGTTGATCTTCCAGTCGGTGCCCATGTGGCGCTTGACCGACCGGACGGTCCTGTCGACGTTGGTGACGGCCTGGCGCTTGGCCACCTCGCCGACCAGCACCTCGCCGTTCTTCGCGAAGGCGACGACGGACGGCGTGGTCCTGGCGCCCTCGGCGTTGGTGATGACGGTGGGCTCACCGCCTTCGAGCACACTGACGACGGAGTTCGTCGTACCCAGGTCGATGCCGACCGCACGTGCCATTTCGGAATCTCCTCCAACTAAGTCCTGAGTGGAACAGGCTCAAGGATGCACCACTCCGGCGCAGCCGTCAACGTACCTGAGTGGAGGCGACTCAACTTGCTTGCGAGTAAACGGCGCATAAAGAAGCAGTGCGCACTCCTGACCCCTGCCGATGACGCTCACCGAAGCCCTCGAGGTTCCCTGCGAACCACCGCGAGCCGCACCCCCGCCGACGCGGAAAACCCCGGCCGCAGCAGGCGAACCACGACGAACACCCCCTCCAGCGCACCACGCACCCGCCCGCGCCGCACGTCGCCGAACCGCTCCGCGAACCGCCGCCGCGAGCCCGCCCGACGGCACCCCGTCAGGACGCGGCGCGGGTACGGGAGTTGAGCCTCCGCCCGCTCCGCACGGTGACGTAGCGTCCTGACACGAGCCCGGGGGCCCGGGGCGACCGGGAACCGTCCGAGCACCGGAAGGGTCCGACAGACCGGACGGCGGAAACGGCCGGCACCCGCGGGAACAGCGCAGAACCGGAAGAGGGCGGGGAGACAGCTCCATGATTCGAGTGGCGGTCGTCGACGACGAAGAGCTGATCAGGTCGAGCGTGCGGCTCATCCTGAACAGCGCCCCCGACATCGAGGTGGTCGCGGAGGCCGCCGGCGGCGGGGCCGTCGAGTCCGTCCTCGCCACCAGACCGGACGTGTTGCTGCTCGACATCCGCATGCCCGGCACCGACGGGCTCGCGGTCCTGCGCGAACTGCGCCGGGAGGGCCCGGACGGCTCCGCGGCCGACCCGGACCTGCCGGCCGTCTGCATGCTCACCACGTTCGACGCCGACGAGTACCTGACTGCGGCGCTGCGGCTCGGCGCTTCCGGCTACCTGCTCAAGGACGCCGAACCCACCAGGCTGATCGAGACCGTACGGGTGCTCGCCGCGGGCGGCTCCACGCTCGACCCGAGCATCACCCCGACCGTCATCGGCGGCTACCTCCACCGAACCGCCGGCTCCCCGGAGGCCAGGGACGCCATCGGCACACTCACGCCCCGCGAGCGCGAGGTGCTGGCGCTGCTCGCACACGGTCGCTCCAACTCCGCCATCGCCGAGCAACTCGGCCTCGCCCACGGCACGGTCAAGGACCACGTGAGCACCCTGCTGGCCAAGCTCGGCGGCGTGAACCGGGTCCAGGCGGCCGTACTGGCGGACCGCGCCGGCCTCACCGGCGGCAGCTGACGCCCCGCCGGCCGGGCACCCGACACCGCCCCCGCACGGCCCACGCACCCCGGTACGCACACCCCGGCGCGCGCACCCCACACCCCGCCTCGCCCGCCCCGCGGCAACCGCAGCCCCGTCCGCGCCACACATCCCGGCGCACACCGCTCGCATCACCCGCACCACACCCGACGGGGCGCCGAAGAACGCCGCCGAAACCGGTTCGCACACCGCCGGTTGACGCATTCTTCAGACCAACTGTCTTTTCCCGGCAATGGGGTTGATTGTTCTTTTCGCCCCTTTAAGGATCACCACACCGGGAGATCGACACCAGTGACCGGATGAATTCTTCCGACCACTCTCAGTCATGCACCGGCTGAGAAGCAGACGGAGATGGTGCTGGTGTTCCCGCGTCCGTCGCGCCCGTACCGGCTTTCCGCCGCGTTCCTGGGCGCCCTGCTCCTGTCACCGCTGACCGGCGGCCCCGCCTCGGCGGCGCCCGCGACCACCGCCCCGGCCGCCGGGCCGCCGTCCCACCGCTCCCAAGCGGTGAGCCGCCCGGGCCCCGGCGCCTCGCCGGAGATCGGCGGGCTCTACCGCAAGGCCGCCGCGGCGTCCCGGCAGCACGAACGCACCCGGCGCGCGGTGGACCGGCAGCGCGCCACCACCGAGCGGTTGACCACGGCGCTGACCGAGAAGCGCAGACAGTACGCCTCCCACCGCCGGGCACTCGGCGCCGCGGCGGCGATGCAGTACCGCTCCGGAGTGGGCCCCGAAGCACGGTTGGTGCTCGCGCGAAGCCCCGAGGAGTTCCTCACCCGCAGCGCCTCGCTGCGACAGGGCAACCGGGCGGGGGTGCGCATGGTGCACGAGGCCGACCGGGCCCGCGTCTCGCTCGACCGCCAGAAGCGCGCCGCCCGCACCGCACTGAAGAAGCTGCACGAGCGACAGCGCGAGCAGCTGCGCATCAAGCACTCCATCCAGGCCCAACTCGTGCGCGCCGAGCAGCGGGTCGCCCGGCAGGCCGCGGCCCGGCAGCGTGCCGCGCAGCAGCTGGAGGCCGCCGGCCAGGGCGGTCCCGCGACGCGTACGCCCGAGCCGGTCCGGCCGCAGCCGCTGCGCGTCTCGCACCGCAGCGGCTGCCCGAGCGGCGCCGCACCCGCTTCGACCGGCCGCTCCGGCGGCTGGTCGCGCCCGGTGGACGGCGGCTACACACTCACCGCCGGCTTCGCCGCCCAGGGCGGACGCTGGGCGAGCAACCACACCGGCCAGGACTTCGCGGTGCCCACCGGTACGCCGGTGAAGTCCGTCGGCGACGGCGTCGTCACCAGGACCGGCTGCGGCGACAGCTACGGTGTGCAGATCGTGGTGCGGCACAGCGGCGGCTACCACACGCAGTACGCCCATCTCAGCCTTCTGCAGGTAAAGGCAGGGCAGCGGGTGAAGGCGGGTCAGCAGCTGGGCCTGTCCGGGTCGACCGGCAACTCCAGCGGTCCGCATCTGCACTTCGAGGTACGGGTCACCGAGCAGTCCGGATCCGCGGTCAGCCCGCTCCCGTGGCTGCGCGAACGCGGCGTACGGGTATAGCTCGGACACCGCGCGCGGCGGGCGGTGTCGGCGCACCCGGCACCGCCGCACCGCACGGCCGGGGCAACTTAGCCAAGCCTGAGCGACACAGATCACCGCATGCCGAGGTACAGCGGCAGAGCGTTAGTGGGTAGTCTCGGGAATACTTGATAAGTTACTGATTAGTACGCCTGCTGTGTGTCCGGATCCCACGGCTGCTTCCGGCAGGCTCCGCCCCGCAGGTTCGAGGAGCCGAGATGCAACTCGTCGCGATCGTCGTCTCGCTGACGCTCAGCGTGGTCGGTATTGCGCTGTTCGCGCGCGCCATCGCCGAGATCTACCGATTCGTGAAGCTCGGCCAGCCCGTGCCGGCAGGCTCACGCACCAACGACTGGAAGTTGCGCACGGCCACCCTGATCAAGGAGTTCCTCGGCCACACCCGGATGAACCGGTGGGCCGTGGTCGGTGTGGCGCACTGGTTCGTCGCCATCGGCTTCCTCACGCTGCCGCCGACCCTGGCCAACGCCTACGGCCAGCTCTTCCAGGCCGACTGGATGCTGCCGGTCATCGGCGGCTTCGTGCCGTACGAGATGTACATCGAGTTCATCGGTCTGATGACGGTCGTCGGCATCCTCACGCTGATCGTGATCCGCCAGCTCAACCTGCCGAGCCGGGCCGGCCGCAAGTCGCGCTTCACCGGCTCCAAGGAGGGCCAGGCGTACTTCGTCGAGGCGATCATCCTCATCATCGGCCTCGCGATCCTGGTGCTGCGCGGCCTCGAGGGCGCCCTGCACCACGTCGACGGCTGGGAGCCCGCGTACTTCGCCTCGTACCCGCTGGTCGCCTTCTTCAGCGGGATGAGCCTCGGCACCCTGCAGAACCTCGTGTACTTCTGGGCCATGGTCAAGATCGGCACCTCGCTGATCTGGATGATCACGGTCAGCCTCAACACCAACATGGGTGTCGCCTGGCACCGGTTCCTCGGCTTCCCGAACATCTGGTTCAAGCGCGACGCCAAGGGCGGTACGGCGCTCGGCGCGCTCCAGCCGATGACCTCGGACGGCAAGGAGATCGACTTCGAGACGGTCTTCGACGACGAGGAGGGCGGCGGCGAGGAGACCAAGTTCGGCGCCTCCCAGGTCGAGCACTTCTCCTGGAAGGGCATCCTCGACTTCTCCACCTGCACCGAGTGCGGACGCTGCCAGTCCCAGTGCCCCGCCTGGAACACCGGCAAGCCGCTCTCCCCCAAGCTGCTGATCATGTCCCTGCGCGACCACGCGCACGCCAAGGCGCCCTATCTGCTGGCCGGCGGCGGCAAGACGATGGAGGGCGAGGAGAAGGCCACCGAGGAGCAGCTGAAGGACGTACCCGCGTCCGCTCTGGCCGAGGCCGAGCGTCCGCTGATCGGCACCGCCGAGGAGAACGGCGTCATCGACCCGGACGTCCTGTGGTCCTGCACCACCTGCGGTGCCTGCGTCGAGCAGTGCCCGGTGGACATCGAGCACATCGACCACATCGTCGACATGCGCCGCTACCAGGTGATGATCGAGTCCGCGTTCCCGTCCGAGGCGGGCACGATGCTCAAGAACCTGGAGAAGAAGGGCAACCCCTGGGGCCTGGCCAAGAAGCAGCGGCTGGAGTGGACCAAGGAGCTCAAGGCCGAGAAGGACATCGACGTGCCCGTGGTGGGCAAGACCGTCGACGATCTGACCGAGGTCGACTACCTGTACTGGGTGGGCTGCGCCGGCGCGCTGGAGGACCGGGCGAAGAAGACCACCAAGGCCTTCGCCGAGCTGCTGCACATCGCGGGCGTGAAGTTCGCGATCATGGGCGGCGACGAGAAGTGCACCGGTGACTCGCCGCGCCGCCTGGGCAACGAGTTCCTCTTCCAGCAGCTGGGCGAGGAGAACGTGGCGACGCTGAACGCGGCGTTCGGCGAGGACCCCTCCGAGGACGCCGACGAGTCGTCGAAGCTGCCCGCGTCGAAGAAGAAGATCGTCGCGACCTGCCCGCACTGCTTCAACACCATCGCCAACGAGTACCCGCAGCTGGGCGGGCACTACGAGGTCATCCACCACACCCAGCTGCTCCAGCACCTCATCGACGAGGGCCGGCTCGTTCCGGTCAACCCCGTCGAGGGTCTGATCACCTACCACGACCCCTGCTACCTCGGTCGTCACAACCAGGTCTACACCCCGCCGCGCGAGATCATCGGCAAGGTGCCCGGCCTGCGGAACGAGGAGATGCACCGGCACAAGGAGCGCGGCTTCTGCTGCGGCGCCGGCGGTGCCCGGATGTGGATGGAGGAGCAGATCGGCAAGCGCATCAACAACGAGCGCGTCGACGAGGCCCTCTCGCTCAACCCGGACATCGTCTCCACCGCCTGCCCGTTCTGCCTGGTCATGCTCACCGACTCGGTGAACGGCAAGAAGAACGACGGCCAGGCCAAGGAGTCCGTCGAGGTCGTGGACGTCTCCCAGCTGCTGCTGCAGTCGGTGCGGGCCGAGCCCGCCGGCACCGCGGACGAGGACGGCGACGGCGGTTCGGGTCCCGGCGGCTCCGGCCCCGAGTCGGACCCCGGCGGCGAGGGCGGCGACGGCCCGGCCGCCGGTGGCGACGACGCCCGGCCGAGCGACGCGCCCCAGCCGGAACCGGCGAAGTAGCGCCGCTCCCCGGACGGAAGCACCACGGTCGGCCGGCCCCTCGCACTGAGGGGCCGGCCGACCGTTTTCCGTCGTCCGGAGCACAGATCGACACCAAACCGAGCACGCCCGGAAATCGACTGGTCGCTTTCGGTCTTTTCTGGTGGCAAATCGGCCCGCGCTCGCTCCGGCCTGTCGGGCGGCGCGAGCGCGCCATAGCCTCAGGCCTATGCCTGTGGTCCAGGCGGCCCGTCCGCACCCCCGCGCCCTTCTCCCCGCCGCAGTCGCAGGGGAGGTGGGTCCCCGGTGCGCACTCTGGCCGACCGCGTGACCGGCCGCCCGGGCACGGCACCCGCCGGCCCGGCGCCCGGACCCCGACTCCAGCTGCTCAAACGCCACTTCACCGCCCGTACGCTCACTCAGCTGCGGTACGGCGTCGAGGAGTGCGCCGCCCGCGCGGGCCTGGCGGAGCCCCGGCGCGGGGACTTCGTGCTCGCCGTCGACGCCGTCACCAGCAACGCCGTGGAGCACGCCGGCGGGGCGGGACACCTGCTGCTGCGCGACCTCGGCGGCGAGCTGGAGGCCACCGTCACCGACAGCGGGCCCGGCTTCAGCTCCGACGTCATTCCCGAGCTGCTGCCCGGCCTGGACGGCGCACCGCTGGGCCGCGGTCTCTGGCTCGCGACGATCACCACCGACCGGCTCACCGTCGAACGCGGCGCGGTCGGCGCGATCGTCACACTGGGCGTCAGACTCCCCGCCGCGCACACCTGACGGTCCGGCACCCCGTCGCCGCGCACACGTCCCGAAGGAGACTCGGCGCACGTCCGGCGCACGGCCCCGACACACAACCGGCGCACCGCCGGCACACGCTCGGCGCACGTCCCGACGCTCACGCCGGTCGAACGGCGCGAACCCGTAGGGGACAGCCCTGCGGGGATGTGACGAACAAGCCACAATGGGCCCCGGAACGACCAGCCGGACTCGCCGGAGCCGCCGGAAGGGGTACGTTCGAATACGTGGCTGGATTCAGGATCGGACGCGGCCGGGACCCGCGCAACGGACAGCAGGCGCACCCTGCCCAGCAGCCCACTCAACCGGGCTACGGACAGCAGGGCGCACCGAACGGGGCGCCCGGTGCCCACGACCCGCACCGGGCGGGCGGACAGCAGTACGGGCACCACGTCCCGTACGCCCCGCACCCGACCCAGCCCGGTCACGGGCCGGACCAGGGGTACGGGCCGGACGCCGACGCACCGTACGGCCACGGCCGCCCACCGGCCGACGAGGGCCCCTGGCAGCAGAGCCACGACGGCGGTCCGGAGTACTTCGACCACCGCTTCGACCCGGGCCAGTACGCCAACTCCCCCGGCCACACCGCCCAGTTCAGGGTCGACGACAGCAACGGCTACGACGACCCCGGCTACTCCGGCGGCAACACCTACGTCGCCGGACGGGACAGCGCGCCGCCCGCCGGTCCGCGGCTGCACTGGAAGCAGTTGCTCAGCGGCATCGTGCTCAGGCCGAACCCGACCTTCTGGCAGATGCGCGACCACTCGGTGTGGGCGACCGCGCTGATCGTCACCTTCCTCTACGGGCTGCTCGCCGTCTTCGGCCTCGACAAGCCCCGTGAGGACGTTCTCAACTCCACGCTGGCCAACGCCGTTCCGACGGTGCTCATCACCGGTGCCGCGGTGACGATCTGCTTCCTGATCCTCAGCTCGGTGACCCACACCCTGGCCCGCCAGTTCGGCGGCGACGGAGCCTGGGCGCCGACGGTCGGGCTGGCCATGCTGATCAGCTGCCTCACCGAGGCGCCGCGGCTGCTCTTCGCGCTCTTCCTCGGCGGCGACGCCGGATTCGTCCAACTCCTCGGCTGGGCAACCTGGTTGGCCGCGGGCTTCCTCTTCACCTCGATGGTCAGCCGCTCGCACGACCTGCCCTGGCAGAAGGCGCTCGGCGCCTCCTCGATCCAACTCATCGCCATGCTGGTGCTGATCAAGCTCGGCACCCTGTAGCCGCACCCCGCTCCCGCACCGCCGCCGCCCGCAGCACATGCGCGAGGCGGCGGGCGCGGTTGCTCACGGACCGTCGGGGGCGTGAGCACGACGCGGGCGACGGGCTCCCCGCGGACACGCACCGGTGGTCCTCCCGCCCGAGGGCCCGGGCCCCGGCGTTCAAGTCGCCTCGGGCGCGGCCCCTCATCTCCTCGGCGGCCCGGCTAGCGCGTCAACCGCTTCTCCAGCAGCGTCACCGGGTACGGGTTGCCCTCCCGGTCGCGCTGCACACCTTCACCGACGTGCACGTACCCCGCCGACTCGTAGTACGCGCGCAACCGCGGATTGCTCCGGACGCAGTCCAACCGGCTGTGCTCCAGGCCCAGTTCGGCGATGCGCCGCTCGGCCGCCGCCAGCAGCAGCCGGCCGGCGCCGCGCGGCGCCGCGGCGCGGTCGACCATCAGCCGGTGCACGTACGCCGCGTCGTCCGGCCGTACGCCCCAGGCCGTCGGATCGGACCACCACAGCTCCCAGGCCCCGACGACCGTTCCCGCACCGCGCAGGGAGGCGAGCCACACCTCGCCGTCCTCGACCCGCCGCAGGAAGTGCTTCTCGTCCTTCTCGCCGGGCTGCCACTGCTCGATGCCGTTGGCGATCATCCACCGCGCGGCGTCGTCCCGCAGCCGTACGAGCGTGCCGGCGTCCGCGGCACCCGCCCGCCGGTACGCGAAGGGGTCGTCGGTCGCTGCCTCACCACTGTCCATACCCGCAGCCTAGAAGCCGCCGCGGCTACCCGGTGAAGCGGAGGACGAGGCCCTCCACCTCCGTGTCCGGCCCGGCGACGCCGCTGCCGTCGGAGAGTGTGACCGCGGTGATCGCCCGGCGTTCACCGCGCTCGAAGCGTATGTGCGCGCCGGGGAGCAGCACCTCTGCGTTCTCGGCCCGCAGCCCCAGCAGCCGCGCCAACGCGCGGGCGGCCTCCCGGGGTTGGGGATCGGTGACGACCAGCCCGGTGAGGTCGTGGGGGCCGCGTTCGAAAGCAGCCGGGTCGACGCCGGCGAGCAGTTCCTCGCGCGGCGGATCGTAGGTGATGAAGAACGGCTGCCAGGGCGGGCCGTCCAGCACGAAGATCTCGACGAACGAGACGCCGTGCTCGGCCATCTCGACCTCGAACTCGGCGACCTCGTGACCCTGCGCCCGCAGCCGCTCGGCGGTGGCGCGGGCGTCCGTCACGTTCACCGCGAAGGTGAACGCACCGGCCGGCCCCTCCAGTGCCTCGACGGCAGGGCGCAGCAGCCGCAGCCCTTCGGCGTAGCGCGAGGCGCGCAACGCGTCGGGGTCGGTGATCGTCAGCGTCTCGATGTAGCGCGTGTCGAGGCGCCAACCGCCGTTCTGGAAACCGTCCAGGGCCTCGTTGGTGTGCGCCGGCACGCCTGCCGCCCGGTACGCCTCGGTGGCCTCCGGGACCCCGCGCACCCAGTGCAGCAGATGGTCGAACTCGGGACGTTCATCGAATCGCCGCATGCAACTTAGGCTAGCCTAAGTTGCACAGTCGTACGACCGAGAAGGCGGGGCACGACGCCCTCGGACGTCGTGCCCCGCCTTCGTCGACTCGCCTACGAGGCCCGCCTCTTCGCGCTGACGAATCTCGCACCGAAGAACAGCGCACCCGCTGTACCACCGATCATCGCGGCGACGCAGAGGACCGCAGCCCAGACGGCCAGCCCCTTCGCGATCCACAGCGCACCGACCAGGATCAACGCGAGAGAGAAAAGGAAGCGCTCGCCGTTTCCCGGATTTCGACTGTTCGTCAGTCCCTGATCGCGGTGCACTTGTATTCCACTCCCTTCATGACGATCGTCCGCCAGCCCGCTTTCACCTCCATCGGCGCCGAGTCGGTGCCGCCACCGCCACCGCCGCCTTCCTTCTTGCAGTAATAGCCGAGCGCATCGAGCTTCCCGAGGGCGCTCTTCGACTGGTAGTTCTTGTACGACTTCTCCATGGCCGCCCGCTGCTCGGCAGGAGTCACCTTCTTCGCCTGCGTGTAGAGGTAGCAGCCCACACTGGCGCCGATTCCCACCCAGGAGGCGCCGCGAGCAAGGGCCTTGGTCAGACCCGCCGCCCCGCTGCCGATGCCGAGGATCGCGCAGATCTCGTCCGCACCGGCCGCACTGTTGACCGAACCCGCTGCCTGCGGGGAGGAATTCGCGGGTGCGCGATCACTCACCGGAGACGCCTGCGCCGCTCCCGCGGCGGTACCGCACATCACACCGGCCATCGCCACGGCGGTAACCGTCGAGAACGCCCTGCGTCGAATATTCACGATATGGATCCCCCTGATCCCGGTAACTCGTCAAATGCCTGGTCAAAGCATTTGATCTTCGAGTTGCTCACGGTAGCAGCGCCCTCGACGGCGATGCAACGGGTTGAATTCCATCACCACGCAAAATGACTCCGCGTCAATTCGGCCTCACCCAACGACCCGGAAATGCGACCGTCCGGGCAAAAGCACCGAAGCCGCACCGCACCTCGGCGGCCGGACTCCGGCCCACCGAACCCGCGGGCCGCCGGGCCTCCGGACGCCGGGCCACCGGGCCACCGCGACCGGAGCCACCTCCGGGCCGGGCCGCATCACCGCTCCACTTGATAGGCAAGTGGTGACTTGCCTATCCTGGTCGAGTGATGGACGATGTCTTCAAGGCGCTCGCGGACCCCACCCGTCGGCGCATCCTCGACGAACTCGCCGAGCGGGACGGGCAGTCGCTGTTCGAGATCTGCGGACGGCTGACCACCAGGCACGGCCTGGGGCTCACCCGGCAGGCGATCAGCCAGCACCTCGCCGTCCTGGAGGCCGCCGGCCTGATACGGACGCGGCGCGAGGGCCGCTACAAGTTCCACGACCTCGACACCGGTCCGCTGCGTCGTGCCGTGGCGCGCTGGCTGCCGACCGAGGAAGCCGGCGCGCCGCAGCCGCCGGACACAACCGGAACACCCGGACCCGAAACACCCGACGACCCCGAGCCGACCGACACAGCCGCAACACCCGGAGAGCACTGATGCGCATCAATCTGGCCAGCATCCATGTCAGCGACCAGGCGAAGGCCCTGCGCTTCTACACCGAAGTCCTGGGCTTCCGGAAGAAGGTCGAGATCCCGCTCGACGAGCACCACAGCTGGATCACCGTCGTCTCCCCCGAGCAGCCGGACGGAACCGAGCTCGTACTGGAGCCGGACACCCACCCCGCGGTGAAGCCGTACCAGGACGCGCTGGTCGCGGACGGCATCCCGATCACCTCGTTCGCGGTGGACGACGTACGGGCCGAGTACGAGCGGCTGCGCAAGCTGGACGTGGTCTTCACCCAGCCGCCGACCGACATGGGCCCGGTCACCACCGCCGTCCTCGACGACACCTGCGGCAACCTCCTCCAGCTCGCCCAGCACCACGGCTGAGCCGAACCCCTCCTCCGGAGCGGCGACCACCGGCGCTCGCCACCCCGGCGAGCACAAGACCGGACAACTCAAGGCCAGAAAACACCCGAGGCCCGGCGCTGCTTTCGCAGTGCCGGGCCTCGGGTGATCAGTAGCGGGGACAGGATTTGAACCTGCGACCTCTGGGTTATGAGCCCAGCGAGCTACCGAGCTGCTCCACCCCGCGTCGGTGAACACGACACTACGTCATGGTGGGCCCCGGAGGGAAATCGGTACTTCACGGAGGGCGATCCGGCCCGCTTGCGACACTTTTCGGACTGGCCGCGGGGCGCACCGGCACAGGCGTGCACCCAACACCCGGCAGACGGTACGAACGCACCAACTCCGCTGCCGCACAGGCGAGTTCACCTTCCAGCGGCAGCCGCGAAAGCGGGGCCGAACTCGTGTGAGTGACCGGGCTTTCGCTCCTTCGAGTGGCATATGCATCGATCGTTGCGGAAACCTAATCACCGGCAGTCGCACATCTGGCACCATGCGTGACCACGAGGCTGGTGGCGCCCCTCCAACTGCCGTACGGCGCAACCGACTTCGTCTCAGCGTTGCCGCCCGTCGCGTACGGACGACGCCCTGACCGAGGTGAAGGAAACGAAGTGCGCTTGAAGAGCATCGCCGCCCGGACCGGCTTCTCCGCCGCGGTGACCATCGGCATCCTGGGCGCCCACACCGGACCGGCCCACGCGGCCGGCTGGCACGGCATCCAGGGCACGGTCCACCAGAAGCGCGTGGGCAAGGACTGGTACCACTCGTCGAACCGGCGGGTGAAGGTCGGCACCGGAACAGTGCGGGCGCTGTTCGACGACCTTCCCAAGAGCGGGATCACCTTCAAGATCCGCACCAAGTCCAACCGGACCATCGGGGACCCCGAGCACTGGACCGCCCGGGAGACGGACCTCGCGCGCGTGCTCGCGAAGAGGGTGCGGACCCTCACACCGATGTACGCCTCCTTCAAGCAGTACGACGCCTGCGACCGCTGCCGGCCGTACTCGTTCAGTGGCTCGCTCTACTACTGACCACAGGAAGGCCGGGCACGGCAGCATGAGAGCACAACGGAAGGTCATCCTCGGGTGCGTGGCCGCCCTGTTCCTGGCGCCCTCCTGCGGGTTCGGCCTGGAGGAGGCGTCGACCGGCGCGCAGACGCCGGAGGAGACCCGCGCGCAGTACTGGGAGGAGGCGAAGAAGCTTCCCCTGGCGCCCGGTTGGGACTGGCCGCCGCGCACCCCCGAGGGCGTCGGCATCCTCGACTCCGATCCGGACGACGGGGCCGGCAACACCTACGGCCCCGGATACGGCCGCGGTTGGGCCAACGACTACTGGTTCTGCTCCTGGCAACGGCGGCTGCTCGAGGACGACCTGCGGCCCGCCGAGCGCACCGAGGCGCTCCGGATGGCCAAGAAGATCAGGGAGACGCCCCGCTACAAGCACTTCGTGGACGAGGACGGCCGCCGACAGTACGAGGACATGCTCGCCGAGGCCGAACTGGGTGATCTCTCCACCCTGCGCTCCGACTTCAGGGTGAGCTGTTCCCAGAGGCACCGATGAACCGTCCTCGGGACGCGGACCCGCCCGCTCCTGCCACCGGCGGCCGGCGACGCGTCCGGGCCGCGGTCCGGCGCGTCCGCTGCCGACTCCCGCCGCTGCGCGCGGTGCTGGCCGGCGGGACGGCGGCGGTGCTCCTGGGGGCGCTGCTCGCCTCGTGCGACGGCGGCCACCCGGACGAGTCGGGGCGGGCAGGGCAGGCAGGGCACGACGCACGGTCGGACGGTCGCGGCGGGTCGGCGGTCGTCTCCGTCACCCGCGAGACCCTGGAGGTGGTGACGACGGTGCCGGCGACCGTACGCGCCGCCACGGAGGTCGACGTCACCGCGCCGAGCGCCGGCACCGTGGAGCGGATCGACGCCGACGGCGTCGTCATCCGGACCCGCAGCAGCCGCGAGGACGACGCCGGGGACGGTAACGAGGACTCGGAGGACTCGGAGGCGGACGGGGACAGGGGTGGAGACGGGGACAGGGGCGGGACGCCGGCGCGGGCGCGGGTGAAGGTCGACTTCCCGTCCGGGCTGAGGATCGTGGACCAGCTGGTGGCCGTCGGCAGTCGGGTTCCGGCCAACTATCCGCTCGCCCGCGGGCGGGTGGAGGGCTTCGCCATGGTGGCCGTGCTGGATCGTCAGAGCCTCCACAAGGTGTACGACCCGCCGCTCTCCGCCCGTGCGCAGATCAGCGAGGGACCCGGCCCGTTCGACTGTCCGTTGGCCAACACCGTGCCGAGCGCCGAAGCCCAACCGGCGCCGGCCCGCGCGGAGTCGGGGGCCGGTACGGCCGGCACGCCCGGGAGAGACGCCCCGTACGACGCCCCACCCGGCGCCGCGGACGACGGCACCTACGACAGCGCGTACGACGCTCCGGACGCGGAGAGCGCTGCGGACGCCGATGGCGGTGCCGCGGACGGAGACGGACAGAACTCCGGGATGCGGCTGGTCTGCGTCGTGCCGGAGGACGCCAGAGTCTTCGCCGGGATGGTCGGGGTGATGGCGATTCGCACCGCCAGCGTCGAGGACGCCCTGCTGCTGCCCGTCGAAGCCGTCGCCGGAGACTCCTCACGCGGTGAGGTGACGGTGATCGAGCCGAACGGCGCACCGACCAACCGCACGGTCCGGCTCGGAGCCACGGACGGCAGCCGCGTCGAGCTGGTGTCCGGGGTGCGGGAGGGCGAACGGGTACGAGTCCCCGGCCCGGACCTGGCCGGTGCGACCGACGCGACCGACGCGACCGACGAGACCGACGACGGCAGCGCAGCCGACGACGGTGCCGGGGCCGGCAGCGCGGCCGACGGCAGCGGGGCCGGCCGATGAACTGCCCGCCCGGCGCGGCCAGTTCGGCGCCCGCGCCGTCCCCGCGGTCGTCCGACGATGCCGCGCCCTCGGACGATCCTCGGCGAGCCGGCAACGGAGCAGAGGCCGGGGCCGGGGCCAGAGTCGGCGACGGGGCGGGGGTCGGTGTAGCACTGGAACTGCGGCAGGTCGTCAAACGCCACGGAGCCGGCCGGGGCCGCCAACTCACCGCGCTGGACGGGGTTTCGCTGCGTGTCGACCCCGGCGAGCGGGTCGCCGTGCTGGGTCGTTCCGGGTCGGGGAAGAGCACGCTGCTGTCGATTCTGGGCCTGCTCGACGCCCCCACGACGGGGAGCTATCTCGTCGACGGCCGGGACGTGTCGTCCCTGCGCGCACGGGAGTTGGACGCTCTGCGCGGCACCGTCTTCGCGTTCGTGCACCAGCGCTTCGGCCTTCTGGACCATCTCACCGCCCGGGAGAACGTCGAGGCGGCCGCGCTCCATCGGGGAGAGCCCCGCAGGCTCCGCCGCAGCCGCTCGCTGCGTGCCCTCGCACAGGTCGGACTCGCCGGACGTGCGCACCACCGGCCCGGAGAACTCTCCGGCGGCGAGCAGCAACGGGTCGCGGTGGCGAGGGCGTTGGCCGGCCGACCGGCCGTGCTGCTCGCCGACGAACCGACCGGTTCGCTCGACGAGGACACCGGTGGCGAGGTGATGCGGCAGCTCCACCGCCTGGCCGCGGAACGTCACTGCACCCTGGTCGTCGTCACCCACGACCCGTTGGTGGCAAGGGAGTTCGACCGCACGGTCGTGCTGGACCGCGGGCGGGTGCGCGCACGGTGAACCCGTCCGCGGCCGAGGACGCGGCGAACGCCCCGCCGCACCGGCCGCCCCGCCGGGCGCCGCACCGACCGCGTGCCCGCTCGACGGCGCTCGTGCTGGTCGCCTGGCAGGGCGTGCGACGGCGTCCGCTGCGGCACACGCTGACCGCGCTCAGCCTGCTCGTCGGCGTGCTCGGCGTCGTACTGGTCCAGGGGGCCGGCGACCAGCTCGAGGACGCGCTCGTACGGGACTCCGTGCTCGGCAACGGCCGCAGCACCACCCTTCTGGTGCCCGTCACCGGCAGCGGACGCGAAGTCGGGCTGCGGGAGAACGTCGCCGACTGGCGGGCCGTGCTCTCCCGTCTCAGCGCCGACGGCGACGGCGTGGTGGCCGCCTTCGTCCAGGACGGCACCGTCCGGATCCACGCGGCGCACGACCCGCGCGGCGACGCCCCCGCGGAGGTCCCCGGGGATGCGCGCGCCGCGGCCGCCGGCAGCACGGTCGGCGCCGTCACCGGTACGGGCCCTGCGTCCCGTACCGCCCTGCCGGCCGTCGTCGACGGAGAGGAACTGCTGCCGGGCATCACGCTGTTGGCGGTCGATCCCGAACTGCGGCTGATCCGCCCGTTCCCGGTGCTGCACGGGTCCTGGTTCCAAACCCCCACGCTCGGCCCGCAGTTGGTGCTCAACCGGGCAGCGTGGCGTCGGCTGCCGGCGTACGGGCCGCCACTCGCGCTCAGCCGTACGGGCGCCCACGACCGCTACCGTGCCCGGCTCGTCGGCGTCGTCGACGACGGCAGCGACGAGCCGCAGGGGTACGTCGGTCTCGCCGGGGGCGGGCCCTGGAACTCGGGTGTCCACCACCGCCGCAGCGCGGTCGCACTGCTGCTGCACTCGCCCTCACTGGACGCGGACACCCTGCGCGCCCGGATCGAGACGCACGCACAGATCACCGGCCGCCTCGGCGAGCTCGGTGACATCCGCCGCCTGGACAACATCGACGACCACACCGCCCAACTCGACGCCGGCAGAAGGGCGTTCCTCGCCGCCGCGGCACTCGTACTGCTCGTCGGCTGCCTCGGCATCCTGAACGTGGGACTGGCGACCGCGCGCGAACGCTCGCAGGAGCTGTCGCTGCGCCGGTCGTTCGGCGCGACCCGGGGCCACCTCGTGCGCATCGTGGTGCTGGAGTCGCAGCTCGTCGCCCTGCTCGCCGCGGCGGCGGCCATCGGGATCGCCTCCCTGGTGACCGATCCGCTCCTGCACCAGCTGGGCGGACGCGCGCGGTTGGAGCCGTCCGGCCCACCGCTCGGCGCGATGGTCGCCGGGGTGCTCACCAGCTGCGGAACGGCGCTGGTCGGCGCGCTGGCCCCCGCACTGCGGGCCGCCCGGGTGCCCATCGCCCGAGCCGCCCGCTGAACGCGGACAACGGCCGCCGCCACGCACGCACCGGACGCCGGGTTCTCCCGAGGAGAACAGCGTGTCCAGGTTCAAGCGGAACGTCGCCCACGACGAGTTCAAGGAGCCCGTGGGCAATCTCATTGCCCGGCTCGTCCTCCGGGAACAGCAAGAGAGGGCCGCCACAACGGCTCTGCCGACCGAGGAACGGTGACCCAGGGAGGAGGAGTTGGAATCGCTTCTTCTCGACATCGCCCAGCTCATCGAGGCGGAGAAGGCCAAGACGAGCACCGTCTCCACGTTCCTTCAATTCCTCTCCGGCAAGGAGCGTGAGTGGGACGTCCTGAAGCTGGAACGAGCCCGCTTCTACAAGGAGCGGAGCAGGCAGAGGCCAAGGGCGACACGGTCAGCCTGACCGAAGCAGAGGCATTCGACCTCCCCACCGAACGACAGCGGGAGATCACCTGCGCAGCCTCACAACCGTGATCTTCCACTTTGCAGGACAAGGCAGGAGGAAGGTCGACCTGACCTGATCGACCCGGTTTGACGCTGACCTGGAAAGCCCGATTCAAGTGGCCCGCTTCCTACGACAGATAGAAGTGGGCAACGCGTCGGGCCAGTCGTGGCGGACCCACCCGGTCTCGTCATCCCAATGCAGAACGTGAGTGGAATCCGCCAGAGAGCCGACCCAGACTCCGGTCACCCCATCGGGCAGTTCTGGATCACGGGCAGGCAGCAGGCTGTGCCGTGTAAGGCGATTCCAGGCCGGCGCCCGCATCCACGTGAGCCAGAAGAAGACTTCTCGCCGCACACGGCGGGGATTCACTCGATTCAGCTTCGCCGCCAAATCGGGATGAAGTAAGAACTCAACCTCCAGCAGGTCCACAAGGTCAGTGCCCGCATCCGCCTTCTTGGCCTTGGGTGGAGATGGGAGTCGTTCCCGCCAAGTCATTGCCCTCGCAAGATCGATCCTCTTGGCCACCTCCTCCCGCGCACGTTTGACGATCTCGAATTCAGAAAGTTGATCAGCAAACAAGGATCGGCTGACTTCCACTTCCCTCTGTTCGTCCTGTGATCGCCGACGCTCCAGATGCGCAATGAATCCGGGGTCGAACGACCACTGCACGGGGCCCAGCTCGTCGGACTCGGTAGTCTTGGGCGCGGGTTTCCGTCCCTCCTTGGCCTGCTGCTTCCTCTCCAGTCGTGCCGCCTTCTTCCTGTCACCCTCTTCATCAGCCGTAGGCATGGCGTCGTACCCATAGAGCACCGTCACGCTGATCGCGCCCGTTCCGTCACTCGATATTGCCTTCGCGGACTGAACACCCGCTCGACGCAACTTCCCGTACGGGCAACCAGAATCATGGAAGGGGTCTGAGGCACATGGACTCCCCCACATAAGATCTGAGACGCCCCGCCGTTCAAGCTCAGCAAGCCCAGATCCGACTCTTTCGAGAAAGTCCGGGGAGCCGCGACCCTCCTTCCCTTTACGTGGCGCCTTGACCTTGGCCGTGCTCTCGACCAGAACGAGCCAGTGATTTCGCAGCGATGGCACTGGCTGCGGACTGCGATACGGCGCCCAGTCTCGTGAGTTCCGTTCAGCAACTCTGCTGGTGGCGAGCGTGACTTCCAGTGCACCTGTCTGCCCTACGTGAAAGTCGTACCGTCCGTTGACAGCTGTGCTCTCGTCGTGGAATTCATCGCAGCATTCAGAGCAACTGTCGTAGGGTTCAAGCCGTTGCCCGGTCACGCATTCCACGATGCCGGCGGCGTGGAGCTCACTCTCACTGGAGCCACGTGCCATCACGACCGCCCAGGTGAGGTGTGAGACTCCCAGGGAAGCGAAAGCCCTGCGGGAAGCTGAGAGAGAGTCAGCAGAAGGTCCTCACGACGAAACTCGATGCCAGCTGCCAACAAAGCCCGTACATGGCTTTCGAGAGCATCCAGGAGGCCGCTGGGCAAGCCGACCGCGACAGGGATCTCCCAGGCGCCTTCCAGCAACGCGTCAAGCTCGTGGTCTTCAACGGGCAGGTGCACATGAATCGACCACCGGTCGACGGACCTCATGGGGCCCCGAACCGAACGGCCACGCCTGCCCAGAACGCGGTTCCCAGCCAGCTGGAGCGCCCGCATGACAGCCATCTCTGACACAGCGACCAACGCGACACGGCCGTGCTGTTCCAATCCTCAGCCCTTCTACCAGACTCCTCCTCCATCGTAAGGATGCCGCTCTGGCGGGACGATCGGTTTTACAGGTACGAACTGACGTCGCAATCACGTCCTGCGCGAGCTGTCCGGCCCGAGCGGTTCGCTGACATCCTGTCCGCTGGAAGCGCTTCCCTGATCACGCTCGGGTCCCCGCGCCAGACGCTTCCGCATCCAAACCACCTCGCCCTTCGCACTCTCATTCTTCACCCGGCGCGTCGTCGCTTCGATTGTGGTGATCACCGCGAAGGGATCGCCTCTCTTTTGAGGCGATCGGTGTTGGCCAGGTCCTGGTGGACCTCATTGGCAAGGAGTTCTTCGCCGGGGCGGTAGCCCGGAGCACGGTAGGGCCAGGGGCTTCAGTGACGAGGCTGGTGTTCTCGTCGAAGGCGGGGTGGCCGGCGCGGGTACAGGCCGCGTCTGCCTGGGCGCTCCGCCATGCACGACGTACCTCGCGGAGCGCGCTGAGGGAGGTCGAACAGGTACAGGACTTGGTAGCGAAGCAAGCGAAGACGCGGGTGGGGCGAACGTCTTCCGCGTCGGACTTTCCGCCGAAGAGTCCCGCCTTGATCAAGTGGTACGTGTCTGCGGCGTGGACGCTGGAGAAGGACGGCAGTCAGGAGGCCGCCCGGCGGTTGCCGCAGGTGGTGAAATGTCGGCCTGTGGGATCGTCGGCGGTCGGTTAGGCGCGGACCACGGTGCGGGTGGCGGCATCGAGGGTGACGGTGTGGCCGACCAGTTGAGCGGACGGGGCGCCACAGACGTTGCGGACATGCTCCCAACAATCGGGTGCTGAGCCGTCGGGGCCTGCCGCCGCGCCAGGACTACAGTGCTTCCAGGTTCGGCTTGGCCGGCTCTCCCGACTTGCTCACTGGAGGCAAAACCGACCAGGGGAAGTTGATCCACTCGTCCGTGCGCTTCCACACGTACTCGCACTTGACCAGCGATTCGGGCTTCTCGTAGATCACCGCGCTGCGGACGTCGGCGACATGGCCCTCGCAGAAGTCGTAGATCAGCTTGAGCGTCTTGCCGGTGTCGGCGACGTCGTCCGCGATCAGGATCTTCTTCTGCGAGAAGTCGACCACGTTGGGGACGGGGGCGAGCATCACCGGCATCGGGAGCGTCGTGCCCACCCCGGTGTAGAACTCCACGTTCACCAGGTGGAGGTTCTTCACGTCGAGCGCGTACGCGAGGGCGCCGGCGACGAAGACACCGCCGCGCGCGACCGAGAGGATTATGTCGGGCTCGAAACCGTCGTCGGCGATCGTGTGGGCGAGGTCGCGCACCGCGCCGCCGAAGCGCTCGTAGGTGAGGTTCTCGCGCTGGGGGTCGTTCGTCGCGGTCACTGCGTCACACCTGCGTCCGGTGGAAGTTGAGGAAACTGCGCGAGGGGGTCGGGCCGCGCTGGTCCTGGTAGCGGGACCCGTACTTCTCCGAGCCGTACGGGAACTCCGCCGGCGAGGTCAGCCGGAACATGCACAGCTGGCCGATCTTCATGCCCGGCCACAGCTTCATCGGCAGCGTCGCGACGTTGCTCAGCTCCAGCGTGACGTGACCGCTGAAACCGGGGTCGATGAAACCGGCCGTCGAATGGGTCAGCAGGCCGAGCCGCCCGAGCGAACTCTTGCCCTCCAGCCGGGAGGCGATGTCCTCCGGCAGCGAGACGACCTCGTAGGTGGAGGCCAGTACGAACTCGCCCGGGTGCAGGATGAACGGCTCGTCGCCGTCCGGCTCGATCAGCCGCGTCAGATCGGGCTGCTCCACAGCCGGATCGATGTGCGGGTAGCGGTGGTTCTCAAAGACCCGGAAGAAGCGGTCGAGGCGTACGTCGATACTGGAGGGCTGCACCATCGACGGGTCGTACGGGTCGATCCGCACCCGCCCCGCGTCGATCTCGGCCCGGATGTCCTTGTCTGAGAGAAGCACGGGACGAGCGTACGCGCACGACAGGGGCCCGGCTCAACCGGCCGGGCCCCTGTCCGGGTGGAAACGCTCGTACGTGAACGCGTACGTGAACTCAGTCGCTCTCTGCGGACCGGTGGCGCACGGGTACGGCCTGCCGCAGCCGCGCACACTGCGGACACCTCAACAGGCGCCCGGGTCCGATGCGTTCACTGCCGAGCTGCTGCATGGGAAACGTGGCGGTACGAAACTCATGACCCTCGGCGCAACGGACGACCGTGGTGGTGGCTGCCATCGATTCCCTTCCCCAGGCACGGAACACAACAAAAGCCACCATAAGGGAGAAGACAGACTGCCTGTCACATCCACCCACCTCGACCACCGGAACACCCGTCCACCCAACCCTCCGACCACCGTACGCCCACCGCGCCGCCCCGGGCTCGCACCGGCCCGGCACACCCCAACCAGCCCCGCCCGACCGACCCTTGACCCCCACCGACCGCAGTTCACACAGACCCCACTACACGCACGAATCCCACGACACGCACGAGTCCCACGACACACGCCAGCCCCTCAATTCCCCTGAGCCCCCGAATTCCCCAACTCGCGCTCCACAGAGGGAAACGCGCACAACTCCAGAAACGCGCAACGGCTCACCGAAATTGTTTCCACTGTCCACACGAAGCCGCACGAAATCCCGCCGAAACAGCCCCAATCACCAAACCGACCCACCGAGGCGCCGCTCCATTCCATTGGCCGACATTCACAGGCCACGCAAGAGACCGCGCACCACAGACGGAACCACCAGCCGCGCACCCGCTCCCCCGCCCCGACCCCACCCGTACCGCCACACCCCCGGCCACCCGGCCCCGAGCCCGCGGCTCCCCACTCCCGACCCCACCCAGCACCCAGCACCCAGCACCCCACCCGGCACCCGGCACCCCCACCCGGCACCGAAGCCCGGGAACAACACCCTTGATCAATAGCGAAAGCACCACCACCGAAACGACCAGACGGAATTCATAACCGGAACTCCACCGTCAACTTCCCGCCGTGCCGCAAGAATTGCCGTTTCCCTGACAACAGCTCTTGCGCTCCGTTAACCTCCACCCACCACATCGGCCACCCGCTTTCGGGCGGTAGAGCATCCACGGGGGATGCGTGTACGAGGATCTCGGCTTCGAAGAACTCCTCGCCGCGGACGGGTTCTTCGCCCGGCTGTTTGGCCGGTCGCCCACGGGCGCCGACTGCAAGGCGCTCTACGGGCCCGACCTGCCCGTGGTGCTGCTCACCGGCGGCCCGGGGATGGGCAAGGGGCGGTTGCTGCGCACGGTGCACTCGCGGTTCGCCCGCCAGGTGCCGGTGATCCATCTGGACTGCGCCTCACCGGTGCACGCCTTCCGGGCCCTGCCCGAGCCCGGTGCCCGCTCCGCGGCGACGGAGGCGCTGGTCGAGATCGCCACGCTCCTGCACACCTGGCGGGGAACCGGCGGAGCGTTCAGCTTCCCGCGGTGCTTCGCGGGCCTGGCCGTGATCGCGACCGGTGTCGCGACCGACACCGACTCGGCGGTCAGGGCCGAGGTCGACCGGTACGAGAAGCTGATCCAACGCCCCCGGCTGCGCGGCCTGGGGACACGCGACTTCTGGCACGGCTCGCTCCTCGGCGCCGTGCGCAAGATGCTGGAAGTGCTTGCCGGGCAGACGCTCGGCCCGTACGGAGCCGCCGCTCTCACCGGACTGCTCGATGTGCTCTTCGAGCGCCTGACGCCCCGCGGGGAGGCGGAACTCGCACGCATCTACGGCGAGTACCCCGGCGCCGCCGGCCAGCCCAGGCACGGACTGCACCGGCTCGCCGCCGACTTCCGGTCCGGCGACGAGCGGCGCGAGGACGCGGAGCGCTTCCTCTTCCGTGCACTGCGCGAGGACCTGGAGGCGGCGTACAACGGCCTCGGCGGCTGGCTCGCCCGCGTCGGCCGACCCGGGCTGCTGCTCGACCACGCCGAACAGCCCCTGGGCGAACAGCTGTTGCGCGGTGTGCTCACCGACCGCCGGGACGGGCAGCGCGACCGCGTGGTGGTCGTCGGCACCGCACGCCGCGCGGACGGTGGCGACTTCCTGCACGGAGGTCTGCAGCCGAGGGAGGTGGCGACGTTCCGCCCCGCGGACGGTGTTCCGCCGGAGTGGTCCCGCCGCAGGGACCCGGAGGAGGACCGCGGCCCACTGTCGGCCGGCGTGCTCATCCTGCGGATGCCCTTCCTCACCGGCGACCGGCTCCGCCGCGCGACCGAGAGCATCCAGCTGGGCGCGGAGCGCGAGGGCGGCGTCCACCGCCGCCGGGTCACCGCTGCCGTGGCCCAACTGAGCGGCGGACGGCCCCACACGGTGATCCAGCTGGCCACCGCCGCCGCCGACCACCGGATGGAGGCGGACGCCAACGACCGGGCCGTGCTCGACGCCGTGCTCCGCCGCCCGGACGGCACTTCCGAGCGGCCGGTGACGGACGTACTCCTCCAGGAGCTGGTCCTGGACCAACTGCCCGTCCAGCTGCCGGACGAGCACCACAACCAGTGGCTCGACCTGCTCACCCATCTCTCGGCGGCGCACGATCCGGAGTGCGCGGACGTCCTGCTCCGCCACCACCAGGCCGGACGCGTTCTGCGGCTGACCGCGCACGAGGTCGCGCGGCTGCTCCACGACACCGGATGGCCCAGCTGCACACGGCACTTCATCGGCGACTTCGGCCTGCGCCAACTGCTGGTGCACCGGCTGTACGGCCTGGAACCGGGCGGCGCCGCCTGGTACGCCGACCACCAGCTGCTCCGCGACCACTACGCCGGCAACGATCACAGCGGCGACGCCTTCCGGTCGGCGACGTCCCACCGGATGAACCACCACCTCGTCTCCGGAGGCGTGGACGACGTCGCCCGCCACCTCGCCGACGCGCTCCCCACCGACCCCCGCAGCTGGTGCGAGGAGCTGTTGGAGATCGCCCAGGCGCCCTACCCCAGCGAGGCGGACGAACGCCGCGAACGCGCCCAGGGACTCGTACGGATGGACGGGCCGCCGCTGCGCCGCACCGTCGACCAACTGCTGCACGCCGTATGGCTGTGCGAGGAGCGCACCACCGCGACGGGCGGCGAGATGGCCCGCACTCTGGAGCAGCTGCTCAGGCAGCTGTCGTCCCTCGACTTCGACGGCGCCGGGGAGTTCGGCCCGACCGCGACCGGATGGAGCCACCTGGCCGCGAACGAGCAACCGCTGCTCCGCTGCGACTGCACCGACCAGCTCGCCCGACGGAGGTAGCGACGATGCCCAGCCCTTTGCCCAGATGGAACCGGCTGCCCAGATGGGGCAAGATCCTCTACGCGCTGACGTCGACCGCGGCGCTCCTGGCCGCCCTGGTGTACGTCGTTCCCGAGCTCCGGAAGCCGGACACCTGCCACGACGGCATCGAGAAGATCGACGACCAGTGCATCGGGGTCGACGGCGCCGGCTACGACTTCGGCACCTCCGAGATCAGCGCCGTCGCCGAGGCCATCGCAGCGGAGAACGAGAAGATCGACGACACGCCCCATGTCACGGTGGCGGTGATGCTGCCCCTCCAGTCGCAGGCGGCGGGGCTCCGACGGCAGATGCGCAGCGACCTCCAGGGCGCGTACCTGGGTCAGCGGCAGTCCAACGCGGGCGACGGCAACCTGCCCAAGATCCGTCTGGTGCTGGCCAACCCCGGGCGCAACTACGCCCATCAGGACAAAGTCGTGAACACACTCCTGGACATGTCGAAGTCCGACAGCGACAACCTGCGGGCCGTCACCGGCTTCAACCTCAGCCTCGAAGCAACCAAGAAGGCCGTGGCACGACTGACGGAGAACGGCGTGCCGGTACTGGCCTCAAGGATCACCGGGGACGACATCGCCAACGTCGAGGGAGCCGAGCAGCAGCGCTTCCCCGGCCTGGCCCGAATACTCCCCACCAACAAGAACGCGGCCAAGGCCCTGGCGAGCTTCAGCGGCGAGGAGGGCCGCGAGAACGCCAGAACGGTCCTGGTGCACGACACCCGACGGGACACCTACAACGATTCGCTGGCAAGCGCGTTCCGCGGCATCGAGGAAACCGGCCCGGCCGGCCCCGCGGACATGCCGTTCACCTCACCGGCGATCGACCGGTCCGGCACGACCGGCAGCCAGTTCAAGCAGATCGCCAACAACATCTGCGACTCCAAGGCCGACACCGTGTACTTCGCGGGACGCACCCGGCACCTCCGGATCTTCGCCCTCACCCTCGCCGGACAGACCTGCGCAGACCGCCACTTCACCCTGATCAGCGGCTCCGACGCCGCCTCGCTGCGCCAGGGAATGAGCAAGAAGAACTGGGCGGAACTGCGCGGCGAGGACGGCAGCGCGAAGGTGACGGTCCAGTACGCCGCCCCCGCCCACCCGGAGGCCTGGGAGACAGAACTGAGCGAGTGGATCAAGGACTGGAAGAAGACCAACGACGGCGAACCCCGCAAGGGCCAGCTCCCCCAGTACCTCACCGAACCCAAGGCGGCCCTGGACCAACTCGAAAAACTCATCGACGACACGGCAGCGGAGGGCATCGACCTCGGCTCCGTCCCGGACCTCGACGACTCACGCACCATGCTCGTCCACGACGGCGTCCTCACCGTCGGCACCGCCCTGCACAAGGTCCAGGGCACCGACGAGACCAGGGTCCCCAGCCTCACCGACCTCAGCCAGCAGTGGTCGAAGCTCCACTCGCGACACCGCATCAAGGGAACGAGCGGCCTCATCTGCCTGACCAGCGACGGAAACTCGTACAACAAGCCCGTCTCCGTGGTGCGGCTGCACCCGGGCAAGGACGGGGAGGGAACCCTGAAGTTCGCCGGTCTGGCCTGGCCCACCGGCAAGGAACAACCGGAGAACTGCGTCATCCCCAGCGACACCCCGTAGCCGGCCGACCTCCGGACGCCTCTCGGGCGGCGTCCAGGGCAACCACCCCTTGAGCAACCGCCCCTCAGTGAGCGCCACTTGGACGGACAGCAACCACCGGAGAAAGGCCCTGCTCTGACCGCCAGGCGCCCTGCGACCGCCACGCGAAGCCGATCCGCAGGACACCGGGTTCCCCGTACGCGCCGAGGACACGTCACCCGCGAACGTCCGGGCTGTGGCCACGGGTGACGGTGTACTCGCCGTCCAGATCGACCACCAGCAACTCGCCGGTGTGCAGCCGGAGCTGACGGCCGCCGTGCACGGCACGGATGTCCGTGATCCGCCGTGCCCGGCCGCCGATGTCGATGACGTCGCCGCGCCGTACGGTCTTGGCGGTCACAGTGAGCACGTCGTACGCCCCCGCACTCGCACCATCAACCACGCTCCGGCTCCCGGGACTTCTGGGCCCGGTCATGCCGTGTCCTTCTCAGCCGCGGTGACCTCCTGGAAGAGCTGAAGCACGCTGCGCAGACTGCGCTTCAGCGAGGTGAAGTGGTACGCGAACTGTTCCGCACCGGCGCTCCCGAGCGGCAGCTCCTCCGCGAGCGCCAACTGCTGCTCGGCGACGATCACGATGGCCTGCTCCATCCCGCTGCGCGTCGGCCGAGCCGCCCGTGTGCACGCCTGACACAAGCCCAGACGCACAGAACCCGCGCACTCCGCGTCCGACTCATGGCTCAACTCGTGGGCACAGAGGACGCAGTGCCGTACACCGGGCCCGTCGGGGAAGTTCATACGCACGCCCCGACCAGCACGACGTACGGCCGTTCCCGAAGCAGCCGGCAGAACGCCCTATCCTCCCTCCGGTCCTCCCGCTCCTGCGCAAGGACGTAGGGCCGCACCAACAGGCAGTCGTCACCGCGCAACGGCTGAACACCCTTCACCGGCCGGTCGCGCAACGGCTGATGGCGACGCAACACACGCACCCCGCGGCCCGGTTGAGTCGGCAGGGCAGGAGGCTGCCCGAGCCGGTCGACCCGGCGTCCGGCTCTGCGGCTGACCAGCCGCTGGACGAGTTCGAGCACGTTCGGTCAGCTCCTTCTCAACTCTGCGCCACCCCCGGATACCGCCGGGCGCCGCCAAGGCACACCTGCCTGCGCTGCGGACGTCCTGGAACGTTGCCGATCGACTGGCAGCTTCACTGCGAACGTAGTAACAGTTTTTCTGCGAGTCAAGCATTTCTGTTAGTAGCAGTGACGCTGAAGTTCTGCGACTCTGTTGCGACAGAGAGGAGCGCGGCAATGAGTGATGCGTATGGCCTGGTCGTACGGTTCGAACTGCACGACCTCACCGCCGCTACCGGCTTCGATCAGCTCGTCGCGCAGACGCGTGTCGGTATCGAGGAGTCGGAGCCCGGAACCCTCGCGTACGTCGTTCACGAGGTGCCCGATGAGCCGAACGTTCGCGTCTTCTACGAGCTCTACGCGTCCCGTGAGGCGTTCGAGGCCCACGAGAATCAGCCTCACGTCCAGCGGTTCCTGCGGGAGCGCGGGCAGTACCTGGCCGACACCCGGGTGACCTTCCTGACCAGTCCGAGCGGAAAGGCGCCGATGCTGCCGTGAGTTCAGAGGAACGACGGGCGTTCGGAGGTCGTATCGCACACCTCAGAGAGCAACGAGGCTTCACCCAGAAGGAGTTGGCGGCGGAGATCGGCCGCACGGCGAGCTGGCTCTCGCAGGTCGAACGCGGAGTGCAACCCGTCAACCGCATCGACGTGTTGAGGATGCTGGCCAACGGCTTGGGCGTATCGGTCCAGGAGATTCGTCCCGACGCGCCCGCCGAACGGATCGCGGTCGAGAGGACCGCCCCCGAGAGGTCCAACGACCTCGACCAGGCCCGGCTCCTCATCTCCGGGCACCCGGTGCCCGAGGTTCTGCTCGGCCCCACGGGTGCGGGAACCTCCGCGTCGGTCGATCAGCTCTCCGTCGCAGTCGACCACGTCTGGGAACTCACTCACGCGAACCGATTCGCTGAACTCAGCGCTGAGCTCGGGCCACTCGTACCTCGGATCGAACGAGCGATGCGGACCGCCGCGGCCGACCAACGACCGGCGCTCGCCTCACTGCTTGCCCGCACGTATCAGGCACTCGCCGCAGCCTTCGTTCGACAGGGTGAGGCAGACGCGGCGTGGGTTGCGGCAGACCGGGCGATTCGTTCCGCAGAAGAGTGCGGTCAACCTCTCGAGGTGTTCGCCGGAGTGTTCCGGCTCTCTCAGGCATTCGTCCGACTGAAGCGCTTCGACCAGGCAGAACACGGCGCGACAACGGCCCTCAACGCTCTGGAACGGTACGCCGCTGACCGTGACGAGCCGGAGGCACACTCGGTTACGGGAGCGTTGTTCCTCGCGCTGGCCCTGGCGCACGCTCGCGCGGGCGAGCGAGCCAAAGCCCGTGCAGCGTTGGACGAGGCGAAACGCGTGGCAGACCGTCTGGGCGAGGACCGCAACGACTACAACCTGGAGTTCGGCCCCACGAACGTCGAGATCCAGGCCGTGTCCCTGGCAGTCGAACTCGGAGACGCGGGCGAGGCAATCGACCGGGGCACCCGAATCGACGCCTCCGAGCTGTCCAACGAGCGGCGTGCCCGCCTGCTCATGGACCTGGGCCGGGCGTACACACAGCGCAAGCAGTTCGGCGAGGCGCAGGCCGCACTCCTTCAAGCCGAGGAGCTGTCACCGGAGTTGATCCGCACCCACCTGGCCGCCCGAGAGACGATCCGCGATCTGACCCTCGCAGCGGGCCGCTCAGCCGGCCCCGACCTCCGCGGCCTGGCAAGCCGAGCAGACGCCCAACCCTGACCGTTCGAAAACAACTCCCGTCCGGGACGCGACCGCTGGGGCGACCGGGTCAGCTCCCCTGCCAGATCACCGCATCGAAGTTGCGGTGATCTCGACCGGCACCGCTTGAGCCACGCTCGATGAGCTTGAGCCGGGCGATGTTCCCCTCACTCGTCTGCACACACAGCACCACGTCCTTCACCAGCTCCTGCTCCCCTGCCCCGGCCGCCGTCACTGTGTCCGCGCACTGCTGGAAATCGGGGAGGGTGTCCGCAGGGCCGGCCCACAGAGAGACAACCGAGCCGTGCCCGCCGATGATCTGGTTCGCGAACGTCATGTACAGATCGCCGGTGTCGGCGTATCCGACTGCTACTGGCTGTCCGGCGTCCAGATCCTTGGGGCTGTGGTCGAGCAGAAGCGAGCCCTTCCAGAGCTCGGTCCCGTTCGCAGAGGACGAACCGGTCGACGAATCCGGGCTCCTGCTCGAATCCGCCGACTGCTCGGGTTCCGGCGCGGAGTCCGATTCGGGAGCGGATGACGTTGGACCGTCGGACGGGGCCGCCGCTCCGCCGTCCTCGTCCGACGAGGCAAGAATCGGAACCAGAACGGTGATCAGAGCCGCAGCAAGCGTCGCACCGGCCGCAATCCACGCTGCCCGCTGGTGCCGACTGAACCAGCCGTCGTCGCGGCCGTCGGGCGGACTGTCACCTTGACCGGGCCGGTTGGCACGAGATCGATCGTCGTCGTCCGTCACGTACTCAAGCACCCCCACAGCAGCCACGTCACCGATGTCCGCCGCGGCGCAGCAGCCGAGCTCCGTTGGTTGCCCAACTTCAACTCACAACGCCACGACAGTAGTTGGCCCATACCCAGCCCACAGAGGAGTAGGCGAGCAAGCCCACCTGCCAGTTGGGACCGCCTGCCCCCACGGCAGCACTCCAGCCGAGAGCGCCGGCCCCACCTACGCAGGCCGGTGGCCGGTGGCTGGCCCACAGAGACTCATTGCAGCGAGAACTGAGCGAGCGCAGGACGAGACCCTGCAACGCCGAAGGGGTGCCCGTCATGTCATGGACGGGCACCCCTTCAGAGGCGCTTTGCCTATCGGGCGGAGGCGGTGGGATTTGAACCCACAGTGAGGGGTTACCTCACCGTGGGTTCAAGACGGATGACAACTTACTGCCCCTGTAACAGTTGACCTGCTCGCATGCTCTGAGACGACCTTCTGCCCGTTGTTTCAGCCCACGCATGGCCCGCCAGGGGCCTCTGGCCAGAGCTACGCCCGACCACCGAGCAGGCCGCCCACCGACTCCGGCTTAACACTACGAGGTGACCTTCACGACGTCAGAGCACGTAAGGCCGACGTTGTTGTTTCCGATGCATGCCCAGAACGTGTACACCTTATCCTCAGGCAGATTGCGCTGAGCGGTGTCGGTGTACGGGGAGTTGTGCCCAGCTGTGTTGGCAATCAGGTACGGGTTGGCGGTCACGTAGCCCGAGATGCCATGGCCGTCCGCTTTGACGTCCGACGCGGTCAACTTGTCCCCGTTCGCCGTCCACTTCACCGTGCCGGCAGTGGAACCACCCGTCTTGACGGTGATGGTGCGCGAGCCGTCGCCCTGAAGGCTTCCGATGCTGAATGTTGCGGACGGTCCCGCATAAGCGGAACCGGCACCGAGCATCGAAGTCCCACCCGCCAGAACGGCGGCAGTCGCGAACACCGTAAGGGCGCGCTTGCGAATGGAAGCGTTCATCATTCCCCCCCAGGAAAGTTTTGCGCTCAATTCGCTAACAACCCTAGCCGACCGCCCACCCGAGGGGTAATCGCTTTTAAGTCATACAGACCCGAACACCTCGCGACACACTGCACGGCTGTGGAAGACGGTTGTTCCGGGCGGCTCAAGGCGGCCGGGTGCGATCCACCGAGTATTGCGAGCCGTCGGACGCCACGCGTCGCACGGCCCTGTCGGCATGGGAAGCGGCGCCCCCTGGCCTCGGTGCCCTACTTCCTGCGGCACGCAGGCGTGTCCCTGTGCATCAAGTCGGGCTCAACCCGGCCGAGGTGGCCGAGAAGGCGCGCCACAGCATCGCCGTGCTGTACCGCTTCTACGCCAAGATCCTCAAGCGCGACCAGGCCAGCTTCAACCGGCTCAGCGCTCAGGGCCTCGCCGAGGAACAGCCCCCAGCCTCTGGCCCACAGATGGCCCACACGCACTGGTCAAAGCCGGTACAGGGACGAGTCGGGGTGCGACAGGGTGAACGCAGAAGAGGTGCCCCTCGACGAGAGAGCACCCCTTCTGAACCGCATATTCTACGACCTGGGCGGAGGCGGTGGGATTTGAACCCACGGTGAGGGGTTACCTCACGACGGTTTTCAAGACCGTTCCCTTCGGCCGCTCGGGCACACCTCCCGGTATCGCCGCGCGGGCGGTACGGCGACAGCTTAACTCGTCGGTCATCGGCGGGTGTCCGGCGGTTGTCGTCGCCGGGCACCCGCCGCCGGGAGGGTGCCGGGAGGGTGTCCGGTCAGTCGCCGGTGCGCTTGCCGAGGGTGATGGTGGTGGTGTTCTCGTTGCCGTTGCGCTCGTACGTCAGCTTGACCTTGTTGCCCGGCTTGTAGGTCCAGATCTCGCTGATGAGCGTGGGCCCGCTGTCGATCTGGGTGTTACCGAGCTTGGTGATGACGTCGCCGCCGCGCAGGCCCGCCTTGTCCGCGGGTCCGCCGGAGATGACGGAGTCGCTGCCGTCCTCGGCCTCCTCGATGACCTCGGCGCCCTTGCCCTGTCCGCGCATGTCGACGGTGGCGCCGATGATCGGGTAGACGGGTTCGCCGGTCTCGATGAGGTTCTGGGCGACGCGCTTGGCCTGGTCGATGGGGATCGCGAAGCCCAGGCCGATGCTGCCGGCCGAGCCTCCCATGCCGTCTCCGGTCGACTGGATCGCGGAGTTGACGCCGATGACGGCGCCGGAGTCGTTGAGCAGCGGGCCGCCGGAGTTGCCGGGGTTGATGGAGGCGTCGGTCTGGAGCGCGCTCATGTACGAGGCCGCGGAGCCCTCGCCGTCGCTGGAGGCGACGGGACGCTTGAGCGCGCTGACGATTCCGGTGGTGACCGTGCCGGAGAGGCCGAACGGGGCGCCGATCGCGACCGTCGCGTCGCCCACCGCCACATCGCCGGACTTGCCGAGCGGCAGCGGTGTGAGCTTGGCGTCGCCGGGGTTGCGGAGCTTGATGACGGCCACGTCGTAGCCCTCGGCGCGGCCGACGACTTCTGCCTCGTACTTCTCGCCGTCGGAGAAGACGACCGTCAGTTCCGCGTCGCCGTCGCCCGCGGCCACCACGTGGTTGTTGGTCATGATGTGGCCCTGCTTGTCGAAGACGAAGCCGGTGCCGGTGCCGCCGCCCTGGGTGCCCGTCCCGCCGTTGAGCTGGATGGTGACCACGCTCGGCAGCGCCTTGGAGGCGATGCCGGCCACCGAATCGGCCGCGCGGTCCCCGGCGTTGCCGGGCGCGGAGACGGTGTCGGGGGAGCTGCCCGAGGAACGGTCGGCGGCCCAGTAGCCGACGCCACCGCCGATGCCGCCGGCCAGCAGCGCGGCGGCGAGGACGGCGGCGACCAGGCCGCCGCGGCCCTTCTTGCGCTGCGGCGGCGGTACGGGCGCGCCCCAGTAGTCACCGCTGTCGCCACCGCCGCCGTACGGACCGCTGCCACCGTGACCGCCGTGGCCGCCTGCGCCGCCCTGGCCGC
Source organism: Streptomyces sp. XM4193 (assembly GCF_023072595.1). Classification (GTDB taxonomy): domain Bacteria; phylum Actinomycetota; class Actinomycetes; order Streptomycetales; family Streptomycetaceae; genus Streptomyces. Next base: position 372,536 of record NZ_JALLGK010000001.1, on the reverse strand, counting down.
CGTAGGTTCCGTCGCCGGCGTACGGGCTGTCGGCGCCGTGTGCGCCGGCCGCGCCGCCGTACGTGCCGCCGGGAACGCCTCCGCCGTACGTACCGCCCGCGCCGGCGCTGTAGGGGTTGCCGCCCTGGGTGCCGCTGTCGCCGGAGTGGCCGGTGCCGGCGTACGCGCCGCCTGCTCCGCCGTACGTTCCGCCGGAGGCGCCGCCGTACGGAGGCGCACCGGTCGTGGGCGCACCGGTCGTGGGCGCACCGGAGGTCGGAGGGCCGGGGACCGGGGAGCCGGCGGCGCTGGGTGGCTGGGCGGCCGGTGGGTTGGCGCCGGCCGCGGGGTTCACCGGAGGCAGGTGCTGGGTGGGCGCCTCGTCTCCCGCACCGCCGCCGGACGCGGGGGCGGACACGGGTGGGGCGCCTGGAGCTGCCGGTGCGCCGGGAGTCGTGGGCGGCTTCGTCAGGCCGACCGCCCCTTCGCTGCCGGGCCCGCTGCCGGGCGCGGTGCCGGCGTCGGCGGGAGCGCCGCCCGGGGCAGGTTCGAACGGTGAAGCGGGTGCGGAGGGCGGAGGAGCGGGGAGGCCGGAGTCCTCCGTACCGCAGACACCGCCACCGCCGGGCGCCGGCGTTCCGGCTCCGGGCTGCTCTCCCGTGCCGCCTGCCGACCCGGTGGCCGGAGTGCCGGGAGTGCCGGGAGCGGCGGGGCCCGCCGGAGCGGCTGCGGGTGGTGCCGAGTCCGGGGTGACGCGCCGCAGTTGGGTGGTGCCTCCGGGAGCCCTACGGGCGGGCGGGGGCGTCTCGCCGCCCGGCGGCGTACCGTCGCGCGGCGGGGCCGGGGGCGCGTCCTCGGGGGTCACGGGCGGACGCTGCGGGGTGTTCTGCGGCACTCGGTCGGCGGGGGCCGTTTCGTCGCCAGGGCCCTCGTCCGACGGTCGGCCGACACCCTCGTGCTCGGTGCTCACAGCTCTCTCCTCAGGTACACGACAGTCACGCCTGGGCTGTTCACCCTAGAACCAGTCTGCGGTCAGCTTTTCCCACGGCACGTCAAGGCGGCGTAAGCCGTACGTGTCTTCCCTCCTCGCACACCTCTCCCGCTCCCCGCCACGCGCCTCTCCCGCTCCTCGCCGCACGCCGTCCCCTCTCCTCGCCCCCATCTCACTCCTGCCCCACACCGCTCCTTCCGCACGCCCGCCCTCCACATCGCACGCCCCGCCGCGCTCCTCCTCCGGCCTCTTCCGGCCAACCGGCGGGCGCGAACCGGACAACCTCGCGCCGGCATCGACCCGAACCCGTGCACGGCCGGGCTCGCGGCCCCGCGCCGACGACCGGCGGTGCCCGAAAGTGGCACGATGACGCCGTGCGCCCCCTTTCCGTCATCGCCCATCGAGGGGCGTCCGAGGACGCTCCCGAGCACACTCTGGCCGCCTACCGCAAAGCCATCGAGGATGGCGCCCACGCGCTGGAGTGCGACGTCCGCCTCACCGCCGACGGCCATCTCGTCTGTGTCCACGACCGCCGCGTCAACCGCGTCTCCAACGGCAGGGGCGCGGTCTCCACACTGGAGCTCTCCGAGCTGGCGACCCTGGACTTCGGCTCCTGGAAGGACGCGGACGAGCAGCCCGAGACCGAGGACCCGGAGCGTGCCTCGGTGTTGACGCTCGACCGGCTGCTGCGTCTGGTGCGCGAGTACGCCGACGCCGGGCGTCCGGTGGAGCTGGCGATCGAGACCAAGCACCCGACCCGCTGGGCGGGGCAGGTGGAGGAGCGGTTGGTCGAGCTGCTCGCGGAGCACCGACTGCCCACTCCGGTACGGGTGATGAGCTTCTCCGCGCGTTCACTGCACCGGGTGCGCGCGGCGGCACCGCATCTGCCGACCGTCTATCTGATGCAGTTCCTGCTGCCGCGCTACCGCGACGGACGGCTTCCGGTGGGCGTCGGCATCGCGGGGCCGAGCGTGCGGATCATCCGGAACCACCCGGAGTACGTCATCCACGCGCAGCGCGCCGGGCACCAGGTGCACGTCTGGACGGTGGACGACCCGATCGACGTCGAACTGTGCGCACGGCTGGGAGTGGACGCGCTGATTACGAACAGACCACAACAGGTGCTGTCCCAACTGTCCGACCTTGGGCGGCTTTAGAGGCATTCACCCGGTCGTTTTTCCTCACTCGTCGCACAGTTGCGGACGCGTTCCGTGTCAGTTCATGACGTGAGTGACAAACGTCCGTTGCCTGTCGGTTTCCCCTCGCACCGCGAAGGGCATCCATCTTCTTGGCATGGGGCAATAAGGAGGTCTCGGGGGTGGCGTTCGTAATGGCACAGGAAGTGCCGGCTTCGTCAACCATGGCCGTGCCCTATGGACCAATGGGCGTCGGTCTGGCGCGGCGGCGTATGCGCGAAGAACTACGGGCACATGGCGCGCCCGACAGCGTGGTGGACGACGCGCTGCTCATCCTTTCCGAGTTGCTGAGCAACTCCTGCCGCCATGCGTCCCCTCTCCCTCCCGACGACTCGGTCCGCGCGGACTGGGCGCACACCTCCGACGGGCGTCTGACCATTTCTGTCACGGACGGGGGCGGTCCGACCAGACCGCTTCCAGCCACACCGTCGGTGAGCGCGCACGGCGGCAGGGGGCTCTCGATCATCACCTCGCTCGCGCGGGACTGGGGAGTCGAGGACCGCGGCGAGGACGGCAGCGTCACCGTGTGGGCCGTGGTCGCCCCGCAGAGCATCTCGCCGAGCGCACGGCTGAGCGGTCGGGGCCTGCCCGGGCTGCCCGGCGGTCTCGGCCCGCGGGGCGGCGGGCGCGGCGGGCTGCGCGCGATGGCACCGGGCAGCGGCCGGGCCAGGCGCTCGGCGCGCACCCACGGCGGCGTACGGGCGTCCGGCAGGCCGGAGGCGGGCAGGACCGAGGCGGGCAGACCGGAGCCCCGGCCCGAATCCGCGCTGGAGACCGAGGCCTTGGAGTCGCTGGAGGGGCTGGAGGAGTTCACCGGCTTCGACGAGCCGTCGGCCCGCGGTCAGCGGCGCAGTGCCCCCGGCGGGCGCAACGCCGGGCCCCAGCACGGCACTTCGGGGCCGCACGGCGCTCCGGGCCACCACGGCTGAGCCCGTCGGGCTCGTTCGCGCCCGTTCGTGCCCCCTTCGTACGCCGACGTCCCTTCGGCCCGTGGGCGGGCTCGGACGCGGCCGTTGGGCGGACTCCGGCGCGTCGGCCACGGGTTGGGGACGTTCGGATACCGCAGCACGGGCGGCAGCCGGTGCCCTAAGCTCGCGCGCGACAGCGTTCGCACGACACGGAGACTCGCGCCATGGCCAAGAAGCGTCGCCCCCAGTCCAAGGCTGCCAAGCCTCAGCTCGCCGACGGGGAGGTCGCGGTCGTCGGTGCGCGCGAGCCCTGCCCCTGCGGTTCGGGCCGCCGGTACAAGGCCTGTCACGGGCGCGAGGCGTCCCACGCCGCGACCGAGCTGGTGCGCCGACCCTTCGAGGGCCTGGCGGGCGAGTGCGACTGGGTCGCCATGCGCGAGCTGGTGCCGGCCGCGACCGCGTCTCTGACGCTGCGCGACGGCCTCCCCGAGGGCGTCCCCTCGGTGACGCTCGCCACCGTCCTTCCGCTCGCCTGGCCGGGCCTGCGGCGCGACGACGGCAGCGTCATGGTCGGCATCCAGAACGACACTCCTTCCGGTGACATCAGCCGCGACCTCGCCGATGTGCTGCTGCGCGGCCTGAACGCCGACCCGGGCAGCCCGATCGCCACCGGTCGGCCGTCGGTCGACGCCCCGCGCCTCCAGGACGTGTTGGACGCGCAGGTGCAGCTGGTGCCCGAGGTGCACACCGGCTTCGAGTTCTGGCTGGGCGACGCCGAGGACGCCTCGGGCGAGGTCGCCGCGTCGCTGGAGCGCGCCAACTCCGCCGCTCTGCCCACCCTTCGCCTCGGCGGCGTCGAGGCCGCCTACTGGTGCGAGACCCCGGAGAAGAACCATCTGCGCTGGGTCATGCCGCACGGCGAGGAGGAGCTGCTCGACGCGCTCTCGCGCCTGCACGCGGCCGGCGCCTCCTCGCTGGGGGAGGACACCCGCCTGGTCGGTTCGTTCCGTGCGCACGGGCTGCTCGTCCCGGTGTGGGACCTGCCGAGCGCGATGACCGCCGAGGAGTGCGAGAAGCCCGCCGCGGCCTTCCAGGAGCGGCTGGCCGAGGCGCTCGGCAGCACCGTGCCGCTGACCGCGGAGGAGCGCAAGTCCCGCAGCGGGCTGATGAATCGGCAGATCACCCTCAGCTGACCCGGCGCGATTCAAGTCGATTACACCTGTCACGAACTCCCGGCCATACTTCGCGGGAACTCGTGACGCTTATCACAAGAAGCCATTCAGGTCCGGGAATCGGCGCGGGAATTGGCGCCGAGGAATTTGCCTGAGCCGAATCTCTTGTTACCGTTTCCGAAGCCCGATCGCTGGTGCATCCCCCGTCGCCAGCGATCGGGCGTTGCCATTTCCTGCCCAGGTGCGCACCCGGTTCGTGCCGGCTTTCGAGGGCCGTTCCAGCGGGTTGGGCCCGCACCCCCGCGTACGGCTGCCGGTGCCGGGCACCCGCGGCTGCGGCACCCGGTCCGTCCCCTTTGGGCCCGCACTCGCGGCGACGGCGGCGGCTTCGAGCACGTCCCACCCGGCCCGCTTCGCGGCGGGGCGCACCGCCCGAGGCGCAGTTCGCAGCGCTTCCCGCCCCTTGCCTCCCGTCCCACGCCTCCCGCTGCACGACCGGGGCTTCACCCGTCGCGCAGTCGGGAGTCGGGCCGTCGCGCAGTCGGGACTCGGGCACTCGGACAGTCGGGACTTCGACCGCCGGACGTCCCGGAGGCACTTGCCGCCGCCTCAACGCGGCTGTTCCCCGGCGGGGTTGCTGCCCGCGCGCACCAGCATGCGTTCGGCGTCGGCGGTGGCGATCTCGGCGATCGCCGTATAGGGCTCCTCGTGTTCCAAAGGGTGCAGAGTGCGTTCGCGGGGCGTTTCACAGCTGCCGGGATTACCGGAAGCCGGGAGTTCGCAGTTCACCTGAAGAGTCCTGCCGTCCGGGCGCAGCAGCGTGAGCACTCCCATTAGCGGGGCACCGCTCGTATTGCGGTAGTAGGTGCGGCCGCGGGTGTGGTCTTCTTCTTCCAGTACGCAGGTCTGGGCCATCACCCACTCGCGGAGTTCGATCTCCGGACCGCACCGCGCGGTGGGGCCGGAGTTCGTTTCGGGTCCGGCGGCGGGTGCGGGGGCGGGGCCCGCGGCGGCAGCGGGCCCGGGCTCCCGGTCGCCCGCGGAAGGGGACGACTCGTCCGGCTCCGGCGCCGTGCGCCGCTCCCCGGAGCCGTCCAACGGACCGCGCAACGGCGCTCCCGGGCTCCCGTGGATCGACTCGACCCCGGCAGCCCCCGGGGGCCGGGACTGCTCGCGCGGCGCGTCGACGGGCCCCGCGCTCGCCGCGGTCAGCGGCAGCACGGCGGACAGCGCGACGGCCGCGGAGAGAGCGGCCACGCGTACTCGGGAGAAGCGCCGCTGTGGCGCGTGCTGCGGCGGAGGCATGCGGCGAACATACGGGCCGGCGGATGCGCCGTTCGCCCGCTTCCGCCCGTTGCCCGACAAGTCGCGCGGCTTCCCACCCCTTTGAGTGACGGGCGCCGCAACACCCGTACCCCGGCGCCCGCTTGGGCTCCGGGTCAGTACGTCAACCTGCTGCCGCCCTCCGGCGCGGTCGCACTGGCCTCGACGAGAACGTCCAGCAGTGCGGCCGTCGGCGGAAGGTACGGCGTGCGGGCCCCGCGCGGAGTCAGCGGCGGACGCTCCCAGCTCACCCGGCCGCCCGTCGTCGAGGAGGGCGGCAGGGCGATGTAGCCGCCCTCCGAGTGGAAGCGCAGCGAACTGGGCACATGGTCCAACGCGTACAGCAGCTCGCCCAGTTCGGCCAGCTCGTACGGCTGGACCAGCAGCGCCCAGCGGGTCGGCCCGGCCACCACGGGGCCGGTGCGGATGCCGCGGGCGTCCAGGGTCCGCAGCGCCGCCGCTCCCGCGCCCGCCGGCAGGCTGAGCGCGCACGGCGCCCGCCCTCCGGTGGCCAGGATCACGGAGGCGTGCGGCCGGGTGCTCCACCACCAGCGGATCATCCGGGCGTCCGTGGTGGCGGCGAGCAGGTCCGGGTCGTACGGGTGGGCTCCCGGCACCACGCAGTCCGGCCGCCCGCATTCGCAGCGGACGTCCGCGCCCGGGTCGCTGCCCGCCTCCGCCGGACCCCTGCCGGCCGCAGCGGCGATACGAGCCCGCACCCCGCGCACCGGGGACCGCTGTGCGCCGCGGGTGCCGGTGGAGGCGTCGGGGCTGTCGGTGGAGCGGGAGGAGCTGCCGGAGCCGTATCGGCCGACGGGCTCACGCAGTTCCGCCCCGGGCACCACCGGCCAACCCCACTGGGTGGCGGTGGTGAGGACGGCGGACCGCCGTGCCCAGCGGCCGAGGCGCTGCCTTCCGGGGATCTCACGCATGAGCGCTCAACCTTTCCGTTGGTCGCGGACCGTTCGCGGGGCCGGTGGACGCCGTAACGGACGTGGTGCCGTGTCGGCTTGCTGACTCACCGGCGTGCGCGAACAGTACGCAGGGCGTACAGGACCTTTCAGACGTAACGCTTTCAGAGTGGTGCAACGAGCGGGAAGTTCACATTCTTCTCGCAACCGACCGCAGGCAGCGGTACACCGCGAGTGGATCTCGTGTCACTGTGCGTACGGAGCAGCGCATCATGCTCTTGGCCGAGCGCGGAACCTGGCGGGAGGTGGCGCGTCCTGGCGTTCGCGCGTGCTCCCCGCTGTGCGTTGCGCGTGTGCTTCCGATCGTGTCGATCTCTGCTCGCCACTGCTGAACCAGTCGCCCTCGACTCCCGATTGAGACGCACGGGACCGGGATCGGGTTCCCCTGCGGGGAGGTCTACCCCCGCAGCGCGCCCGTGTCCACGCTCTCCGCACACCCGCCAGGGGCGGCCCGGACGACGTCCCGGATGTCGTGGCGCTGCCGAACGAATCCAGTCGACCTCGTTTTGACGCAACTGGGGTACTTTTCACGCCAAGTTGCGGGACACTCGGCTTGTCACTCCCCACCGCCGGAAGGCGCCTGGGCACCATCGCCCGGATCACAACATTGCTGGACATTCTCTGACCGGTGCGTGTACTTCTGGAGGCACTGGTAGCAGAGCAGCACGACATGGGGGTTTGCGATGCTAGTGACAGATACGCCCTCCGGCGAAAGCCGCTGCTCATGACAACGCACCATCTGCCAAAAGTGGCCGGAATCAGTTCCTCCCTACCCAGGGCGGAGCACACTAACCCGCCTTCTCCCGCGGCAGGTTCGGCGCAGAGCAGTGCGCACGAGCCGCTCGCCGAGTCCGAAAACATTCGTGCCGATCCGGGCCACCCGGACCACCGCGCACCCGCCTCGGCGGACGCCCCGCACACTCCGTACGCCGACGCCCCCACACCCGTCGAGCAGTTGGCCGCCGCGCAGGACCGGCTGGCCGGCTGGATCTCCGATCTCACCACCCTGCACGAGCTCACCGAGGGCCTCGTCCGCGCCACCACTCTGGAGGAGGCGCTGCACGAGACGCTGCGCGGCGGCGCGGTGCTGGTCGGCGCGCAGCGCGGACTGATCGTGCTGGCACCGGCCGACGGGCTGGGCCCGGACCGGACGCTGGGCCTGGGTCTGGGCCGGGCCGACATCGGCCAGATCGAGACCGTCACCGACAGCTCCGCCTTCTACGGACGGCTGTTGGAGGGCCTGCCCGAGCCGGGACGGCCGGAGGAGATCAGCCACCCCGACATCGCCGGCCAGGACGAACTCGACCCGCGCCACCGCGAGGTGGCCGCCCGGCTCGGCTACGCGGCGAGCTACGCCGTACCACTCCACGCGGCGCCGCTCCGGCCCGCGCCCGGCCCCGACGCCGACCCCGCCCTCGCGAGCGCCGCCGATGGCGCCGTCGAGAGCACCGGGGCCACCGGGAGCACCGACACCGCCACCGGGCCGACGGCACCGACCGGCCCATCGAGCGCCACCCCCACCGGCGCCGCCGCCCACTCCACCGCCCTGCCGCCCGAAGCCGACACCAACACCGACACCGCCACCGGCACCTCCCGCGCCACCGACGACGTCACGCTTTCGGATGAGCCGCCCGCCGCCCCGGGCCCGCCCCCGGCCCCGTCCCCGGATTCGCCCGTCTCCCCCGACTCCTCCGCCGGGCAGCCGCTCACGCCGCTGCCGTCGCGCCCGTCGGGCCCCCCGCCCCTGCCCGTCCACCGCGTCCCCGTGCCGAACGGGGCGGGGGGCCGGCTCGGTGCGGTGGTCTGGCTGTACGACGAGCCGGCGGCGCCCACCGAGCGGCAGCGCCATCTGCTGGGCCTCTACCTCCAGTGCGCCGCCGAGCACCTCGCCCGGCGGCTGTCCCTCTTCCGGGCCGAGTCCGCGCTCGCCGCCGTGCAGGAGGAGCTGCTGCCGGCCAGGCTGCCGCGGGTGCCCGGAGTACGGCTGGCGGTACGGCACTTCGCCGGCCCGCACGGCGGTGGCGACTGGTACGACGTGCTGCCGCTCCCCGAAGCCGCGCTCGGCCTCTCGGTCGGCGGGGTCACCGGCTCCGGGCCGGGCGCCGTCGCCGCGATGGGACGGCTGCGCGCCTCGCTGCGGGCGTACGCCGTGATGGAGGGCGAGGATCCGGTGGCCGTGCTGTCGGATCTGGAGCTGCTGATGCGGCTGACCGAGCCGGCGCGCTCGGCGACCGCGCTCTTCGGGTACGCCGAACCGGCCTCGCGGAAGATCGTGATCGCCGGCGCCGGGCACTGTCCGCCGCTGATCGTGGGCCCGCGGCGGTGCGAGTTCGTCGAGACGACGCTGTCGGCGCCGCTGGGCATGCTGGCCTGCTGGGAGGCGCCCAGCGTCGAGGTGCGTCCGGAGGCCGGCGAGACGCTTCTGCTCTACACGGACGGGTTGCTGCGGCGCACCGGCGAGTCGATGGACCGCGCCTTCAGCCGGCTGCACTCCGCCGCGTCGACGGCCGCACCGGACGTACGCGACGATCCGGACGCCCTCGTCGACCATGTGCTGCACAAAGTGCTCGGCCGGCAACGCTGCGAGGAGCCGCACCCCGAGGACGTCGTCCTCCTCGCGGCTCGTTTCTGAGCCCGGGACCCGCGGGCCGGCCGCCGCCCACCGGGCCCAACGCCGCGCCCGCGGACGGGGGTTGCCCCCGACGGCGAGCGCGGCGCCGCCGCACGCCGCGACGGCGGGGCGCCCGCGGCAGGGAGAGCTTCGCGGGAACGCTCGTACGATGGGCAGCGGTCCCAGTCCGTACGCAAGGAGGCAGCGACGTGGCCGAGCAGCAGTCACCGGAGACCCCGGCAGACGAGCAGCCGATCAAACAGCGGAAGAACGGCCTGTACGGGGGCGTTTCCGACGAGCTCGCGGAGAACATGCGCTCGGGGTGGGCGGACACCGAGCTGCACGGCCTCGAACCGATCGAGCAGGCCGGGCAGACCGCCGAACGCCGCGCGAAGCTCTCCGCCCAGTTCCCCGGCGAGCGCCTCGTGATCCCCGCGGGCAACCTCAAGACCCGTTCCAACGACACGGAGTACCCGTTCCGCTCCTCGGTCGAGTACACCTACCTCACCGGTGACCAGACCGAGAACGGCGTTCTGGTGCTGGAGCCGCGGGACGGCGGCCCGGGGCACGACGCCACGCTCTACCTGCTGCCGCGCTCCGACCGGGAGAACGGCGAGTTCTGGCTGGACGGCCAGGGCGAGCTGTGGGTCGGCCGCCGCCACAGCCTGGCCGAGGCCGAGCAGCTCTACGGCATCCCCTGCTCCGACGTCCGCGAACTCACCGGAAAGCTGGGCGCCGCCGCCGGGCCGGTCCGGGCGGTGCGCGGCCACGACGCCGGTGTCGAAGCGGCCCTGGCCGACAGCGCGACCGCCGACGGCGACGAGGAGCTGCGCGGCTTCCTCTCCGAGATGCGGCTGGTCAAGGACGCCTTCGAGGTCGCCGAGCTGCAGAAGGCCGTGGACTCCACGGTGCGCGGCTTCGAGGACGTCGTGAAGGTGCTGGACCGGGCGGAGGCCACCTCCGAGCGGTACATCGAGGGCACCTTCTTCCTCCGTGCCCGCGTCGAGGGCAACGACATCGGCTACGGCTCGATCTGCGCCGCCGGTCCGCACGCCACCACCCTGCACTGGGTGCGCAACGACGGCGCGGTGCGCTCCGGCGAGCTGCTGCTGCTGGACGCCGGAGTGGAGACGCACAGCCTCTACACGGCGGACGTCACCCGCACCATGCCGATCAACGGCCGTTTCAACGACCTCCAGCGCAAGATCTACGACGCGGTGTACGACGCGCAGGAGGCGGGCATCGCGGCCGTCCGGCCCGGCGCGAAGTACCTGGACTTCCACCACGCCTCGCAGCGCGTGCTCGCCGAACGCCTGGTGGAGTGGGGCCTGTTGGAGGGCCCGGTGGAGCGGGTGCTGGAGCTGGGTCTCCAGCGGCGCTGGTCGCTGCACGGCACCGGCCACATGCTCGGCATGGACGTCCACGACTGCGCCGTGGCCCGGCGCGAGACCTACGCGGACGGAACGCTTGAGCCCGGCATGTGCCTGACGGTCGAGCCCGGCCTCTACTTCCAGCCGGACGATCTGACGGTCCCCGAGGAGTACCGCGGCATCGGCGTGCGGATCGAGGACGACATCCTCGTGACGGAGGACGGCAACCGCAACATGTCCGACGGCCTCCCGCGCCGCTCGCAGGACGTGGAGGAGTGGATGGCCCGGCTGAAGGGCTGACCCTCCCGCTCCCCGGCTCCGAAGGGCCGGGCGCGAGTCCGCGGACGCCTCGGCCGCCACGGACTCCGCGCCCGGCCCTTCGCCGTCGCCGGTCCGGCCGGGCCCCACAGCCCAACGGCCCGCAGCCATCCCGCTGCCCGCTGCCCGCTGCCCGCTGCCCGCTGCCCGCTGCCCGCTGCCCGCTGCCAAGACTTACCTGGGTCTTTTCCAACTCCATGCGTTTGCTTTGCCATCTCCGGCAGCGGCCCCCGGCATAGTGGATCGCATGCTAAGCAACGGACTCGCCCCCTGGCACCTGCTTCTGCTGGTGCTCGTCGCGGTTGTCGTGTTCGGCTCCAGCAGGCTGCCGGGAGCGGCACGCGGTCTGGGTCAGGCACTGCGCATCCTCAAGTCGGAGGTCGGCGCCGCCAAGTCCCAGCCGGACACCGCGGCGAGCCGGCCGGTCGAGGAGCAGCAGCTCAAGCCGCCGCCCGCGGGCGAGTCCGCGGCCCGCTGAGCCGACACCACACGTAGACGCGCGGCCCGCACCCGACCGCGCGGGAGCCGCCCGTACGACCCTGTGCGCACGCGCCGCACGTACGACCGCGAGCGCCCCGCCTGTACGGTCGCGCACCCGCACGCCCCTCGACGGGCGCCCCGCCCCCGTCGACCCGCAACGGAACAGCTCCGCCCCGCTCTCCCGGGGAGGAAAGAAAGCGTCCTCGTCCCGTGCCCACGCACGGGACGAGGACGCTTTCGTGTCCGCTCCTCGGTCGCGCCCGGGCCGGTCGGATCCGCGGCCGGCCCGGGCGTCGGCTAGCTCTTCGCCACCGCGGTCGCGCCGGTGCCGCGGTCGGCGACCAGCGGGCCGGTCAGCCGGACGATGAGGTCGTCCAGGCTGATGAGGCCGACCAGTCGGGCCTCGGTGTCCCGGATGACCGCGAGCGAGGCCCTGCGCTGACGCAGTTGCTCGATCGCGTGCGCGGTGGTGTCGCCGGGCGCGAGCTCGGGCACCGGCCGGGCGAGCATTCCGGCGGTGGTCTGCCGTCCCCTCGCCCGCGCCACCATGGCGTCCCTGGCGTGCACGGAGCCGAGCACCCGGTCGCCGTCGCGCACCAGCAGCCGGGTCAGATCGTGCTCGGCCGCCGCGGCGAGCAGCGTGTCCACATCCGCGTCCGGTGCCACCGAGTGGATGCGGTCGGCCGCCACCATCAGCTCGCCGACCTCGGTCTGCGGTTCGGTGAGGCTGCGGGTGAGCAGGGTGGAGTCGTCCCGGCTGATCAGGCCCAGCCGCGAGGACTCGGTGATCAGATGCGTCAGCTGCTCCCGGTTGTGCACCGAGGTCAGCTCCTCGCGGGGGGTGACGCGGCACATCCGCACCAGACCGTTGCTGATCTTGTTGAGCACCCAGATCAGCGGACGCACGAAGGTGGTGATCGCGCGGAACGGCGGTGCGAGCAGCATCGCCGAACTCTCCGGGTGGGCGATCGCCCAGGACTTCGGCGCCATCTCGCCGAGGACCATGTGCAGGAAGACGACCACGACCATCGCGAGGATGAACGCGACCACATAGCTGAGCGAGGTGGGCAGTCCGGCCGAGACCAGCAGCGGGTCCAGCTGGTGCGAGATCGCCGGCTTGGAGATGCTTCCCAGCCCCAACGTGCAGACAGTGATGCCGAGTTGGGCGCCGGCGAGCATCAGCGAGAGCTCCCGCATGCCGGCCAGCGCCGATTTGGCGCCGCGCTTCTTCTCGGCCGCTGCCTGCTCCATGCGGTGGTGCTTGGCCGCGACCAGCGCGAACTCGGCGGCGACGAAGAAGCCACTGCCGACCAGCAGCAGCAGGGTGATGAAGGTTGCCATCAGAGGGCTCATGCGACTTCCTCCCGCGCGGCCGGTGCGCCGTGGGTGGCGATCCGCACCCGGCCCGGTACGTGACGGTCGAGCGTCACGACCTCGATCTCCGCCGTACCGGTCTCGGGCAGGTCCACGCTCAGCCGGTCACCGATCGTCGGGAAGCGGCCGAGTCGGTCGATGACGAACCCGGCGACGGTGTCGTAGTCCTCGTCCTCGGGCAGTACGACGCCGGTGGCCTCGGCCACCTCGTCGAGCCTGCGGTGGGCGTCCACCAGCCAGCGGTCGCCCAGCGCGACCGCGACCTCGACGACCCGGTCGGACTCGTCGTTGATCTCGCCCACCAGCTCCTCGGCGATGTCCTCGAAGGTGATGATGCCGGCGAGGCCGCCGTGCTCGTCCAGCACGACCGCGAACTCGTCGCCCTGCTCCTCCAGTTGGCGCACCGCGTCGGGCAGCGGAAGGGTCTCCGGCAGCAGCAGCGCCGGCCGGGCCAGCTCGCCCGCGGTGACCTCGGCGATCCGGTCGGCGTCCACCCGCATCAGCTCCCGGACGCCGATCAGCCCGACGATGTCGTCGGGCCGTTCGCCGTGCACGGGGTAGGTGGAGTGGCCGTAGCGGGCGATCAGCTCCACCGCGTCCGCGGCCGGTGCGGCGGCGGCCAGGTAGGCGACGTCCACCCGCGGGACCATCGTCTCGCCGACCGTGCGCTCGCCGAACTCCAGTACGTGGTCGATGAGTTCGGCGGTGTGCTGGGGGAGGTGGCCGTGCTCGTGGGAGGTGTCCACGAGGTGGCCGAGCTCCTCCAGGGTGGCGCCGTGGTGCAGCTCCTCGACCGGCTCGATGCCCACCTTGCGCAGGATCTTGTTGGCCGAGTTGTCGAAGATGTGGATCAGCGGTCCGGCGACCTTGAGGTACGCCAGGGTGGAGGGCGCCAGCGATTTGGCGAGCCGTTCGGGGATCGCCAGTGCCAGGTTCTTCGGCGCGAGTTCGCCGAGCACCATCTGCAGCGCGGTGGCGGAGACGAAGGCGAGCGTCAGCGCCACGCCGCCCACCGCCGCGTCGGGCACACCGATACCGGTGAGCATCGGCCGCAGCAGCTCCGCGAGCGCGGGCTCGGCGAGGAAACCGACGATGAGGCCGGTGACGGTGATGCCGAGCTGTGCGCCGGAAAGCATGAAGGAAAGCCGGCCGAGCACCTTGAGTGCTCGTGCGGCGCGCTTGTCGCCCGCGTCGGCGTCACGCGCGAGCGCGACCCGGTCGGCGGCGACGTAAGCGAATTCCTGAGCAACGAAATAGCCGGTGCCCGCGGTGAGCACGACAACCGCGAGCAGACCCAGAACGGCGTTCACCGCTCACCACCCGGAACGCGCGAAGGGCCGGCGCTGCGACGGGGGAGCGGCGAGGACGTCTGCCGGAGTCCGTGCCACCCCCGTTCCGCGAGCCGCGTTCCGCGGTGTCCGAGTGGACCGTCCGGAAGCTTCGGGAGAGGTGTGGCACGGCTGGTACTGGGAGGTTCGCCCATGATGGGTCTGGAACTCCTTTCGAACGCGGATGCACCCACTGTGGTGCTCCTGGTGAAAAGCATCGTAAAGGAGCAGCAAAGACTTCGGCAGAGCTCAACGGTGTTATCTGCGCGATTGCGGTCACCCTCCGCATTGTGTTGTTCACTGTCACAACATGCAGGTCAACTCCTTGAATAGGGGGCTCCCGTAGATCGTTGCGCTATTGGTACTGTCAGCTCGCCGTACTCGGCCTCGCGCAGTTCGCGAGGGGACGGGCGGACCCCTGGCACCGGTTCGTCGGGCTCACATCCATGACCCCGACGACACCGCGCGTACGCCGTCAGCCCCCTGGCGGGCGCCGTACGCACGCGCCAGTGCAGGCAGCAGGCGACAGGTGCCCCTGGCGGGGCTGGAGGTGCACAGGCATGAGCGCGGGTGGAATAAGCGAAGGTCCACGGCCGGGCCGTGGCCGCCGCCGAGCGCCCCGCCGTGCCGAGAGCGGCCAGCGCAGGGCGACCCGACCGGAGTCCGGTACGGGCGGCGCCGGCAGTGGCCGAGCCGCGGCCGGCTCGCGCCGCGGCCGCCGTGCCCAGCAGACCCGCCTCACGCGCCGCGGCCGGATCGTCGCCTGGACGTGCGCCGTCCTGGCCGTGCTGGTGGTCCTCGGCGGCGGCGCCGCGACCTGGATCTACCAGAAGCTCGACGGCAACATCAACGAGGCCGACATCGACGGCCGCCTCGGCGACAACCGCCCCGTCTCGCTCAGCCCCGGCGCCAAGAACATCCTCGTCGTCGGCTCCGACAGCCGCGACGGCACGGACGGCAAGTACGGCAAGGGCTTCGAGACCATGCAGTCGGACACCCTGATGGTCGTCCACATCTCCGCGGACCGCGACTGGGCCAGCGTCGTCTCGCTCCCCCGCGACTCCTGGGTCGAGATCCCCAGCTGCGACAAGGGCAACGGCAACGACTCCAAGAGCCACCACTCGAAGATCAACGAGTCGTTCGCGATCGGCGGCATGGACGGCGACATCGCCGGCGCCGCCGCCTGCACCATCCGCACCGTCGAGCACAACACCGGGCTGCGGATGGACCACTTCATGTCGATGGACTTCCAGGGCTTCAAGGGCATGGTCGACGCGCTCGACGGCGTCGAGGTCTGCCTCGAGGAGCCGATCGACGACAAGAAGGCCCACCTCAAGCTCCCCGCGGGCTGCCAGACCATCAAGGGCGAGGACGCGCTCGGCTACGTCCGCGCCCGCTACAGCGTCGGCGACGGCAGCGACACCTCCCGCATCGGCCGCCAGCAGGAGTTCATGGACGCGCTCGCCGCGAAGGCGAAGTCCAAGCTCACCAACGGCAAGGCGATGTACAGCTTCATGGAGGCGTTCACCGGCTCGCTGACCACCGACCCGAAGCTGGCCGGTGTCCGGCCGCTCTACGACCTGGCCCGCGAGGTGCAGGGCATCCCGACCAAGCGGCTCACCTTCCTGACCGTGCCCAACTACCCGCGCGAGCGGGACGTCCCCACCGACAAGGCGAACGTCGTCTGGCAGTACCCGCAGGCCGAGACGCTCTTCACCTCGCTCGCCAAGGACAAGCCGATCAGCAAGAAGAAGCTGGAGCAGAGCGCCGAGGAGACCGCGGCCCTCACCCCCTCCCAGATCCGGGTGAACGTGCTCAACGGCACCGACACGGCCGGGAAGGCGGCGGAGGTCGCCGAGCAGCTGCGCGCGGCCGGCTTCCAGGTCGCCACGACGGGCAACGCCCCCACCCCGACCGAGCGGACCACGATCGGCTACCCGCAGGGCCTGCGCTCCCACGCCAGTGTGCTGAGCGGCCGGGTGCCGGGCTCGGACACCAAGGCCGGCGGCGGCGTGCCCGGCGTGCTGACGCTCACCATCGGCGACGACTTCCGCGGTCTGCGCTCCTGATCCCGGGCGGCGCGGCCCCGCGGCCGTACCCGGGTGGGCCCGGTGGAGGCGAGGGCCCGGCCGGGGTCACGCCTCGCGGACGTCCGAGGTCGGTGAGGCGCTCGGCGCGGGCGTGGCGTCCAGTGCCCGCCGGTACTGCTCCGCCTGGTACTCGCTGAGGTAGGGCGAGAGGCGCAGCAGCACACCGCGCAGTACGTAGGCGCGCTCGGAGCGGGTCGGGATGCCCTCCGCGTCGCGCTGCAGCTGCTGGGCGCGGGTCCGTGCCTCGCGAGGAGTGTCGAACACCTCGATGACGCCGCCCAGCGCGACGCTGCCCGGATCGTTGTCGACGACCAGGCCGCCGTCCACCCGGCCGTCCTCGAAGCTCAACTTGCTGCGGTAGCCGTCCTGTTCGCCCAGCAGATGGTCCGGATCGGTCTCCGGGCGGTGCAGTATCGGCTGCTCGATCGGGAGGCCGGCCTGCTCGATCCGCGCCAGCACCTCCCGGGCCTCCCCGGTGACCGCGCGCGAGGTGCCGCCCGTGCCGTCCCGACCGCCGTCGGCGTCGTCCGTCGACAGCACTCCGAACGTCACCGCCGCGGCGACCACGGCGAGCGCCACCCCGCAGGCGACGGACGCGACTCTGCCAGGACGTTGCACACCCCTCACACCTTCACGGATCGATTTCACGACACGGCCACACTCTGCCCCGGGCAGAGTACGCCGAGCCGCGCCGAGCCGTGCCCCCCGGTGCGCCCCGAGAACTACCGGGCGAGGGGGCCGGCCGCGGGCGGGTGCGGTACGACGACGATCTGGTGCTCGTCCTCGTACACGACCCGTCCGGGGTCGGCCGAGGAGAGCCGCTCCCACGGCACGGAGTGCGCGGTGAGGATGTCGAGGTACCCCTCGACCCGTGCGATGAGTTCGTGCGAGGTGTGCCTGAACCAGGCGACCGCTCCCGGGTTGACCGCACGGTCGTAGACGGCGGTGTCGACATGGCTGGGATTGGTGTACGCGGCGTCGTACCAGGCGTTGCTGGTGCGCCTGAAGTGCTCCTGCTCCGCGGTGAGCCTGCCGTCCCGGGACAATCCGTTCACCAGGACGAAGATGCCCGGACGGTGGCCTGCCGGATGCGGCTCCACTCCCTGGAAGCGTACGTAGTGGACCTGCTGCGCCATCGTGCCCTCCGGGTGCGGGATACGGGTTCGCGCGGACCGCGCCGTGCGCGCCGTCCCCCGGGACGGGCCTGTGGAGCGGTTCCGCGTCCGCCGGCGATTCGACCACGACCGGCAGGAACAGCCGTACCCGCCCGTGCCGTCGGCTCCACGTCGATCTCGGGCGCACACGACGGCGGGCCCGCACCCCTCGCTCGGGGTGCGGGCCCGCCGGACGCGTCAGACGCGTGCTGTGCGCGTGGCCTCGGGGGCCTCAGGCACTTCAGGCGACGGTGATGTTCTCCGCCTGCGGGCCCTTCGGGCCCTGCGTGACGTCGAAGTTCACGGTCTGGCCCTCGAACAGCTCACGGAAGCCCTGAGCAGCGATGTTCGAGTAGTGCGCGAAGACGTCGGGGCCGCCGCCGTCCTGCGCGATGAAGCCGAAGCCCTTTTCCGAGTTGAACCACTTCACGGTACCGGTAGCCATAGTGATCTCCTCCATACGGGGAAATTGCGGAATCCGCACCCTGCGAACTCCCTGTTGCCGCAAGCCCCATCCGGGGAGACCCGGAAAAACAGACACGCCCGACGGTCACATCCCATCGGGCGCACATCACGTTCATGAGTACCACACTGCAACTGCCGCCAAAGGTAACACAGCACCACTCACCGACCCAGCGAAACGTCCACGTACGGCATGTGATTCATCACTGATTGTTACCGTCACGGGCGGTGGGCCCGGGCAACGCGCACCGAGCGGGTCAGGAGGCGTGCAGCAGGGCGTCGGCGCGCCACTTGAGGATCTTGTCGAAGCTGACCACCGCGCCGTCACCGGGCTGGTTGCCGAACCGTGCGTGATCGCAGAGCGCCTCGATGAGGTGCATGCCCCGGCCGCACTCCAGCTCCAGCGGAGGCGGCGGGCCCGGCAGCTCGCGCCGCTGGTGGAGCGGGAAGCCGGGGCCGTGGTCGGTGACCTCGATCCGGCACATGTCCCCGTCGAGGAAGGCCGTCACCCGATACTGGTCCGAGTGGCCGGGCTCGCCCCCGTGCTCGACCGCGTTGGCGCACGCCTCGGACAGGGCGAGGGAGAGATCGTGGGCGATTTCGTCCTCCACCCCCGCCGTCTCCATCGCGCCGAGCAGCAGACGCCGGGCGAGCGGAACGCTCGCCGCCTCGCGCCGCAGGTGCAGCGACCACCAGATGCTCATGCTCCAGCCCCCCGGCTGCGACTGGACGAACAGAGGCTCGACATATCGTTACCTATTGCCCCTGTTGTCCCGGTGTAAGCGTTCCGCCGCCGCCGAAGCGCCCGGATGGCGGATGCGGCGGTCGCCGACTCCGTGTAGGCCCGCCCGTCCGGACCCGCGCGGGAGGGCTGACCGGGGCGGGTCCGGTGGGAGTGCGGACGCCCGGTGCGGGACGGACCGCTGCGGGCGGCCCGGGCGGTGGCGGGCGAAGCGGTGGTGAGAAGATGGCGCCGCCATGAACGTGCCCGTCGTGCGCGCCAGCGCCGATCTGCGACTGCTGAGGGCCGCGGTCTTCACCGCGGCCTGTGTGGCGTTGTCGGCCGCGGCGCACACCGTCGGCGGCGGCACCGCGGTACCGCTGTGGACGCTGGGACTGGCCGCACTGGTGACCTTCGCCCTGGCCGCCCCGCTGGCCGGCCGCGAACGCACCCTCCCCGGCATCGCCGCCGGGCTCGCACTGGGACAGCTGGCCCTGCACGGCCTCTTCGCCGCCGGCCAGACGCTGTCGGTACGGGCGCCGGCCGGGGCCGGCGAGGACCGTCGGATCATCGAGCTGGCGCGGGCGCTGCTGTGCAACGACCAGCTCGCCGGATCGCTGACCGTCGCCCACGCCCGTCGCTCGCTGAGCGAGGCGGGCCTGGGCCACCTCGCCGGGACCGCCTCGCACGGAGCGCACGCCTCGCACGGGCCCGCCGACCCGGCCGTCTCCGACGCCGCGGCGCCGGCCCTGAACGCCGTGCTCGCCGTCGCGACCAGTCCGATGCTGCTGGCCCACCTGGCCGCCGCCGTGGTCACCGGCGTGCTGCTGCGCCGCGGCGAGGCGGCGCTGTGGCGGCTGGTGCGGCTGTCCGCGCTCGCCGTCGACGAGCTGCTGCTGCGTGCGCTTCGGGACGTGCTGCACTGGCTGCGGACGCTCGGCGCCGGACTCGCCGGAAGCTGCCGGCCGGTGCGCCCGGCAGCGGCCGTCGGGCCGCCCGTACCGGTGGAGACGGAGGCGCTGCGGCATTCGCTGAGCCGCCGCGGACCGCCGTCGGACGCGAGGGACTTCGCCCTCACGGCCTGAGCGCCCGTGCCCCGTACGAGGGGTGCCGGCGGGCCGTTCTCCGACCGTCCGTTCGCGTCCCCGCACGTCGTGCGCCGCCTCTGCGGCGCCGCGACCCGTGCGCGGCATCCGAGACCACGAAGGCACAAAACCACAGATGAACACCACTGTCCGACGCATCGCCGCGGTCGGCGGCGCCACCGCCGTCGCCGTACTGGCCCTGGGCACCCCGGCGTTGGCGCATGTCAGCGTCGATCCGGCCGAGGTACCCGGCGGCGGCTACGCCACCCTCAACTTCAAGGTCCCCAACGAGAGGGACAACGCCTCCACCGTGAAGCTGGAGGTCACCCTGCCGACCGACCACCCGATGGCCTCGGTCATGCCCGAGCCGGTGCCGGGCTGGAAGATCGAGGTGGAGACCGGAAAGCTCGACAAGCCGATCGAGTCGCACGGCAACCGGATCGAGGAGGCGCCGACCAAGATCACCTGGTCCGGCGGCGAGATCGAGCCCGGCACCTTCCAGCGCTTCCCGGTCTCGGTCGGCCAGCTGCCCGACAACACCGACCGGATCGCGTTCAAGGCGCTCCAGACGTACGACAACAAGGAGGTCGTGCGCTGGATCGAGGTGCCCGAGGGCGAGCAGGAGCCGGAGTTCCCGGCGCCGGTCCTCGCCCTCGGCGAGGCCGCGGACGACGGGCACGGCGGGTCCGCCGACTCGGACGGCAAGGCCGGCCGGGAGAGCGCCGCGGAACGGGACGGCACGGACTCGGCGCAGGAGAGCACCTCGACGACCGACACCACCGCCCGGGTGCTGGGCGGCGTCGGTATCGCGCTGGGCGTCGCCGGCGTCGCCTACGGCGTCCTCGCCGGCCGCCGCCGGGACGCCACCGACTGACCGCCGCCCGCAGCGCCGGCCCGTCCCGTGCGCCGAGCACGACCCGTACGCCGGGTGCCTTCCGTACGCCGGGTGCCTTCCGTACGCCGACCCCGCCCGTGTGCCGGGTGCCTTCCGCAGTGCGCGGGGCGGGTTCGGTACGCGCGGGCCGGGTCCCGGAGGGCGGCCGTGTCCGCCGGTATCCATGGGAGCCCCGGTGCCTCGCGCCGGGCCGCGCCCACACCACACGTCATCACCAGAGCAAGGAATTTCCATGCACCGCACCACCGCCGCGCCACCCCGCGGCCGACGTCCGCGCCGGGGCGTGTACGCCGCGGCCCTCGCCGCCGCGCTCGCGCTCGGCCTCACCGCCTGCGGGTCCGACTCCGGCTCCGGGAAGGACTCGGGCGACAAGGGCGACGCCATCGTCGAGGGTTCGCAGGACAGCGGCACCAAGAAGGCCACCGTCCTGGACCGCCCGTTCGAGAAGCCCGACCTCGTACTGACCGACACCGAGGGCGAGGAGTACGACTTCATCGAGGAGACCAAGGGCCGGCCGACGCTGATCTACTTCGGCTACACCAACTGCCCGGACGTCTGCCCGCTGACGATGAGCAACATCGCCGTCGCCAGGAACGAGCTGCCGAAGAAGGACCAGGAGAAGCTCAGGGTCGTCTTCGTGACCACCGACCCCGACCGGGACACCCCCGAGGAGCTCGGCAAGTGGCTCAAGAGCGCCGCGCCCGGCTCGGTCGGGCTGACCGGTGACTTCGACACCATCCAGGCCGGCGCCCGCACGCTCGGCATCTCCATCGAGCCCTCCACCAAGGACAAGAAGGGCCAGATCGTCTCCAACCACGGCTCCCAGGTGCTGTTCTTCTCGCCGAAGGACGACAAGGCCCGGGTGCTCTACACCGACAAGGTGACCCAGGAGACGTACACCGAGGACCTGCCGAAGCTCGTCGAGGGAGAGACCCCGTGATGCGACGCACCGCACTTCCCGCCGCACTCGCGCTCGGCGCGCTGCTCCTGGCCGGCTGCGGCTCGGGGGACTCGGACTCCGGTTCGGACTCGGGCAGTTCGGGCGCGGACTCGGCCCGGCCCGAACTGACCGTCGACGGCGCCTTCGTGCCGGAGCCGCTGAACGACAGGATGGCGGGCGGCTTCCTGACCGTGCAGAACAAGGGCGACGCGGACGACACTCTCGTCGGGGTCTCCAGCGACCTCTCCGACGACGTCCAGCTGCACGAGACCGTGGACAACAAGATGCGCGAGGTCGAGTCCTTCGAGGTGCCGGCCGGCGGCAGCCTCGAACTCAGCCGGGGCGGCGACCACTTGATGTTCATGGGACTCAAGCGCGAGGTGTCCGAGGGCGACCGGGTGGAGGTGGAGCTGGAGTTCGAGGACTCCGATCCGATCACCGTCGAGATGACGGTCGAGGCCAAGACCCACAATCCGCACGCGCATTGAGCACGGCCGGAGTGAACAGGCTCTGTCTGTCCGCGAGTTGACCGGCCGCAGAAGAGAGAAACGATGACCGCCACCGCACCCCGCGCCGTCGGCACGACCGCCGGGCCGCCTCAACGCCCCCTGCTCGCACGGCTTTCGGCCGTCGCGGCAGTGGTGTTCGCGGCCCTGCTCGGTGTGCTCGGCACCGCCACCGAGGCAGCCGCGCACGCCGCGCTGACCGGCAGCGATCCGGCGCAGGGTGCGGTGGTGGCATCGGCACCGGACACCGTGACCCTGACCTTCTCCGAGCAGGTCGCGATGAACGACGACTCGATCCGCGTCCTCGATCCGGACGGCGAGCGGGTCGACACCGGTGAACTGCAGGACCTGTGCAGCGAGTCGGTGATCCGCTGGGGCGTCGGTCTGCGCTCCGGCGTCGCCGACGGCACGTACACCGTGGCCTGGCAGGCCGTATCGGCGGACAGCCACCCGGTGTCCGGAGCCTTCACCTTCTCGATCGGCGCACCCTCCGAGACCTCGGTCGAGCTGCCGGAGCAGCAGGCCGGCGGCGGCCCGGTCGGCGGACTGTACGACGCTGCGCGGTACTTCGCCTACGGCGGCTTCCTGCTGCTGGTCGGCGGCTGCGCGTTCGTGCTCGCGGTGTGGCGCGAGGGGGCGGGCTCCGCGGTGCTGCGGCGGCTGGTCGTCGGCGGCTGGCTGACGCTCGTGGTGTCGACGCTGCTGGCGCTGCTGCTGCGGCACCCGTACACCACCGGAGGCGGGGTGCCGGACGCGTTCGACCTGTCCGGGCTGGCGGCGGTCGTGGAGACCGGAACCGGTACGGCGCTGGTCTCGCGGCTGCTGCTGTGCGCGGTGGCGGCGCTCTTCGTCGCGGTGCTGTTCGGGTCGTACCGGAGCGGGGCCCGGGAGCGCGGAGAGCGGCAGCAGCGCGATCTGCACCTCGGCCTCGTACTGGGCGGTTCGGTGCTGACGCTCGGTGTCGCGGCCACCTGGGCGATGGCCGAGCACGCCTCGACCGGGCCGCAGCCACAGGTGGCGGTGCCGGTCTCGATCGTCCATCTGCTGGCGATGGCCGTCTGGTTGGGCGGGCTCGCGGCGCTGCTGAGCGTGCTGTACCGCGGCGAGGTGCCGGTGCCGCGCGCGGCGGTGCGGCGCTTCTCCGCGGTGGCGTTCGGCGCCGTGGTGGTGCTGGCCGCGACCGGGCTGTACCAGTCGTGGCGGCAGCTGGGCAGCTGGTCCGCGCTGACCGGTACGGAGTACGGGCGGCTGCTGCTGGCGAAACTGGCGCTGCTGGGGGTGCTGCTCGTCGCCGCCCGGTACTCGCGCCGCTGGGTCGCCGCGCTGGCCAAGGTGCCCGGCGACGCGACGGACGGGCGCTCCGGTCCGTCCGGGCCGAGCGCCGGGGCCGTATCCGAGGCGAACTCCGCGGCGGAGCAGGGCGGTTCGGCGGAGACCGACCCGCGGCCCGACGCCGAGGCCGCCGACGACGGCCGGAAACGGGACGACGACGGCCGGGAACGGGGCAGCGGCGAGGACCACGGCCGGTCCGACGCCGGCGGTGGCGGTGGCGACCGCGACCGCCCGGCGGCGGACCCCGTACCGACGGAGGGCCCCGTACCCGCGGCGGACCCCGTACGGGCGGCGCAGCTGGCCCGGCAGGCGGCGGCGGTGGAACAGGCGCGGCGCCGCAAGGAGCGGGACGCCGATCCGGAGCGTGCCGGACTGCGGCGGGGCGTACTCGTGGAGGCGGCCGTGGCGGCCGTGCTGCTGGCGGTGACCACCGTGCTCACCGGCACCGAGCCCGGGCGCACCGCGGAGGCGGCCGCGCGTGCCGGCGACACCTCAACGGCCGTACCGGACCGGCCGGTTGAGCTCTCCGTCCCCTTCGACACCGGAGGCGAAGACGGCGAGGGCACGGCGCTGGTGGAGCTGGACCCCGGCCGCACCGGCGACAACGTGCTGCACGTCCGCACGGATGTGGACGCCGAGGAGGTACGGGTCTCCCTCACCCTGGCGAAGGAGGAGATCGGGCCTCTTCAGTTCTCCCCCGAGCCGGTGGAGGGGAGCGAGCGGCACTGGAGCAGCGAGGGAGTCCAGCTGCCCCGGCCGGGCGAGTGGGAGCTCGCCGTGACCGTACGCACCTCGGACATCGACCAGATCACCGAGACCAGAACCGTGAAGATCGGCTGAGGCACCACCATGGCAGAGACACCCCCCGCACCCGCACCGGACAACGAGATCCCGGGCCTCACCCGCCGCCGGCTGATCGGCACCGTCGGCGCGGCGGGCGCGACCGGGCTGGTGGTCGGCGCGGCGGGCGGCGCCGCGACGACGGCGCTGGTCCGCGACGAGCCGCCGACACTCCTGTCGGCGGTGGGCAGCACCCGGGTGGGGTTCCGCGGCCCGCACCAGGCGGGAATCGTCGAACCCCTCCAGGCGCACGGGCAGTTGCTCGCCTTCGACCTCGCCCCCGGCGCGGGCGCGAAGGAGGCCGCCGCGCTGCTGCGGCGCTGGTCGGCCACGGCGGAGAAGCTGATGGCGGGCGAGCCGGTGACGTCCGGCGGTGCCGCGGACACCGGTGTCGCCCTGGACGCGGGCCCCTCCTCGCTGACCGTCACCTTCGGTTTCGGCGCGGGGTTCTTCGACCGCACCAAGCTCACCGACCGGCGCCCGGCCGCGCTCGCACCGCTGCCGGAGTTCAGCAACGACGCGCTGGAGAGCGGGCGTTCGGGCGGTGACCTGTGGGTGCAGATCGGTGCGGACGACGCCCTGGTGGTCGTGCACGCGCTGCGCGCGCTGCGGCGCGAGGTCGGCGACGCGGCCCGGCAGCGCTGGCAGATGTCCGGCTTCAACCGCGCACGCGGGGCGACCGACCGGCCGCGCACCACCCGCAACCTGATGGGCCAGGTCGACGGCACCAACAACCCGGCCCCCTCGGACGAGGACTTCGACGGCCATGTCTTCGTGCCGCGCGGCGGCGACTCCCGCAGTCCCGCGTGGATGGAGGGCGGCTCGTACGCCGTCGTTCGCCGCATCCGGATGCTGCTGGAGAAGTGGGACGAGCAGTCCACGGCCCGGCAGGAAGCCGTCATCGGGCGCCGGAAGTCCGACGGTGCGCCGCTGTCCGGCGGGCAGGAGCGGACGCCGATGGACCTGGAGAAGCAGAACGACGAGGGCGAACTGGCCATTCCCTTCGACGCCCACGCCCGGGTCTCCGCGCCGGAGACCAGCGGCGGCGCCACGATGCTGCGGCGGCCGTTCTCGTACCACGACGGGCTCCGCGAGGACGGTGCCGAGGACGCCGGGCTGCTCTTCATCGCCTGGCAGGCCGACCCGCAGAAGGGCTTCGTACCGGTGCAGCGCAAGCTCGACCGCGGGGACGCGCTCTCGCGCTTCATCCGCCACGAGGCGAGCGGGCTGTTCGCGGTGCCGGGCGGGCCGGGCGAGGGCGAGTACGTGGGCCAGCGGCTGCTGGAGGGCTGACGACCGCGAGGCGGCGGGAGAGCAGTCGTTCGCGGGGTGAGACCCGGCCTCCGGGGGCGGAAGCGCTGGTTAGTGTGGCGGCATGTCACCCGCCAGTCGCTACACGTATCTGGGGCCCGAGGGCACCTTCACCGAAGCCGCGATCCGCACCCTGCCCGAGGCCGCGACGCGCGAGCTGATTCCGATGGTCTCGGTGCCGGCCGCGTTGGACGCCGTGCGCGGCGGCGAGGCCGCGGGCGCGCTCGTACCGATCGAGAACTCGGTGGAGGGCGGGGTCACCGCCACCATCGACGAACTCGCCGCCGGCGAGGCGCTGATGATCTACCGCGAGGTCGTCCTGCCGATCTCCTTCGCACTGCTGGTGCGGCCGGGCACCCGGCTGGAGGAGATCAAGACGGTGACCGGGCATCCGGTCGCGCAGCCGCAGGTCCGCCGCTGGCTGGCGCGTCATCTGCCGAACGTCACCTGGGAGTCGGCCGCCTCCAACGCCGACGGGGCGCGCCTGGTGCAGGAGGGCCGCTACGACGCCGCGTTCGCGGGGGAGTTCGCGGCGGCGACCTACGGGCTGGAAGCCCTGGTGAGCGACATCCACGACGCGGAGAACGCGGAGACCCGTTTCGTACTGGTGGGCCGGCCCGCCCGTCCGCCGGCGCCGACCGGCACCGACAAGACCTCCGTGGTCTTCTGGCTGACCGAGGACCATCCGGGCGCCCTGCTGGATCTGCTGCACGAGTACGCGTCGCGCGGCGTGAACATGATGCGGATCGAGTCGCGCCCGACCGGTGAGGGCATCGGCCGGTACTGCTTCTCGGTGGACTGCGAGGGCCACATCCAGGACCGTCGGGTGGCGGACGCGCTGATGGGGCTGCAACGGCTGTCGCGCAAGGTGCGTTTCCTCGGTTCCTACCCGCGGGCCGACCGGCAGGCGCCGACCGTCCGGGCGGGCACCACCGACGAGGCGTTCAGCACGGCTGCGGACTGGGTGATGCGCTGCATGGACGGCCGCGGCTGAGGTTTCCGGGCCCGGTTGCCGGTACGGTTCCGCCGCACCGGTCGCCGGGCCCGGAAAGTTATCCACAGGGCGGGTGGCACGCTGTGCACAAGTCGACTTCCTCGCGAGGAGGAATGGGACATTACCTCTCGATAGCCATGAATCGCCACAGACTTCGAGATGTCACCACTTCTCGATCATTTCCCTTCAAGTAACTCTCGACCGCGGGGAAAGCTCAGGAGAACGCGCGCTAACCGAGCCCGGATAATCAACACCAAAGGGACATCGCGCCGCCGTTGAAACGATCTTCGAGATTTCCACAGCTTGGCCAGGTGAACTGTGGACAGAATGTGCGAGCGTCACCTCGCCTGTGGATAACGCAGGGCGACGACCTTCTTCCACAGGGTGCGGATTCAGTGGTCGCACGGGCCCGGCAGGCGACCCACCACGACCGGCGCGACCTCTCCCCACCCCCGGTCGCCCCACCCCGGCCACCCGTTCGGACCCGCCCGTTCGGACCCGCCTCGACCCACTCGGCACCCTCCGCCGCCCCCGGGCCGCTCCGCCGCGACGGGCCGGCACTCGCCGATACGACCGCACCGGCCGCTCGCCGAACCTCCCCGAACCTCCCCGACCGGAATCAGCCCTCACTGCAATAAAAGGCCACACTCGCCACCAAAAGGAACTATCGCCTGCGGCGGGATATCGCATGGCTCTCCGCCGTGCCGCACCGGTAGCCTGGCCCGGTGATTGACCTTCGCCAGCTTCGTGAGGACCCCGACCGTGTGCGCGCTTCGCAGCGCGCCCGAGGAGAGGACGTCGACCTCGTCGACGCCCTGCTCAGCGCCGACGAGCGACGCCGGTCCTCCAGCGCTCGCTTCGACGAGCTGCGCGCCGAGCAGAAGACCCTCGGCAAGCTCGTCCCCAAGGCACAGGGCGAGGAGAAGGCCGCGCTCCTGAAGAAGGCCGGGCAGCTGTCGACCGCCGTCAAGGAGGCCGACGCCGCGCAGAACGAGGCGGCCGAGGAGACCCAGCGGCTGCTGCTCCGCCTCGGCAACCTCGTCCACCCCGACGTTCCGGTGGGCGGCGAGGACGACTTCACCGTCCGGGAGACGCTCGGCACCATCCGCGACTTCGAGGCCGAGGGCTTCACTCCCCGGGACCACCTGGAGCTCGGCCAGCTGCTCGGCGCCATCGACGTCGAGCGCGGCGCGAAGGTCTCCGGTTCGCGCTTCTACTACCTCACCGGCATCGGCGCGCTGTTGGAGCTCGCCCTGGTCAACGCCGCCATCGCCCAGGCCACCGAGGCCGGCTTCACCCCGATGCTCACCCCGGCGCTGGTCAAGCCCCGCGCCATGGAGGGCACCGGCTTCCTCGGCCAGGCCGCCGAGAACGTCTACCAGTTGGAGAAGGACGAGCTCTACCTGGTCGGCACCTCCGAGGTCGCCCTCGCCGGCTACCACATGGACGAGATCCTCTCGGTGGACCAGCTCCCGATGCGGTACGCGGGCTTCTCGCCCTGCTTCCGCCGCGAGGCCGGCACCTACGGCAAGGACACCCGGGGCATCTTCCGGGTGCACCAGTTCGACAAGGTCGAGATGTTCACCTACGTCGCGCCCGAGGACGCGGAGGCCGAGCACCTGCGGCTGCTGGAGTGGGAGAAGCAGTGGCTGACCGGCCTCGAACTGCCCTTCCAGGTCATCGACGTGGCGACCGGCGACCTCGGCGCCTCGGCCTCGCGCAAGTACGACTGCGAGGCGTGGATCCCGACCCAGGGCAAGTACCGCGAGCTGACCTCCGCCTCCAACTGCAACGAGTTCCAGGCGCGCAGGCTCTCGATCCGCTACCGCGACGGCAAGCAGGTCCGTCCGCTCGCCACGCTGAACGGCACGCTCTGCGCCGTACCGCGCACCATCGTCGCGCTGCTGGAGAACCACCAGCTCGCCGACGGCTCGGTGCGGGTGCCGGCGATGCTCAGGCCCTATCTCGGTGGCCGCGAGGTGCTGGAGCCGGTCGCCAAGTGAGTTTCCCGTACCGGCTGGTGGCCACCGATCTCGACGGCACCCTGCTGCGCGGCGACGACACCGTCTCGCCGCGCACCAGGGCCGCGCTGGACGCGAGCGTCACCGCGGGCGCCGCGCACATCGTCGTCACCGGCCGGAACGTCCCCTGGGCCCGTCCGATACTGGAGGACCTCGGCCACGTCGGGCTCGCCGTCTGCGGCCAGGGCGGGCAGGTCTACCACGCGGGCGAGCGCCGCCTGTTGACCTCCGTCACCCTGGACCGCAGGGTCGCGGCCTCGGCGCTCGCCGAGATCGAGCGGGTCACCGGCCCGCTCGCGGTGGCCGCCTCCCGGGACGGGCTGGACGGCGAGGTGCTGCTCAGCCCCGACTACCGGGCGTACGAGGGCGAGCTGCCGTTCCGCAGGTTCGAGGACCCCGCGGAGGTCTGGGCCGAACCGCTGTCGAAGATCTACATCCAGAGCGCCGGCACGGGCGACGACGAACTGGCCAAGAAGGGCCGCGATCTGGCGGGCCACCTGGTCGACGTGGTGATGGCCGGCCCGGGCATCGTCGAGCTGATCCCGCTGGGTCTGAGCAAGGCCACCGGCCTGTCGCTCGCCGCACGGCGGCTGGGCGTGCAGCGGGCCGGGACGATCGCCTTCGGCGACATGCCGAACGACATCCCGATGTTCCGCTGGGCGGCCCACGGCGTCGCCATGGCGAACGCCCACGCGGAGCTGCTGGCCGTCGCCGACGAGGTCACCGCCTCGCACGAGGACGACGGCATCGCCCTGGTCCTGGAACGCCTCCTCGCCGAGTCCCGCTGACGCACGTACGGCCGGTGCATCCCGTACGGCCCGTGCAGCACCCGCGCCGCGGTGCCGTTCCGCGCAACCGGCCGCGGTCCGGCGGGCGTTGCGGGCGCGTCGGTACGGTTGCGGAAGCGGTGGGTTACTCTCCGCGTATGACTCGGACTGTGGTGATCAGCGGCGGTGGGACGGGCATCGGACTGGCCACCGCACACCGGTTCGCAGCCGACGGGGACCAGGTGCTGGTCGTCGGCCGCCGGGCGCGGGTGGTGCAGGAGGCGGCCGGGCGAGTGCCCGGCGCGCAGGCTCTCGCCGCCGATCTGGCGACCGTCGAAGGTGCCGAGCAGGTGGCGCAGTTGGTGAAGGCCGAGTACGGCGCGGTGGACGTGCTGGTGCACGGCGCCGGCGGGAACGGCCTGCTCGAACCGGACGCCGACGACGAGCGCGGCCCGGTGGCCGACGCGGCCCACCACTGGACGGCCAACTTCCGCCTCAACGTCCTCACCGCCGTACTGCTCACCGAAGCGCTGCGTCACCGGCTGGCGAGCCCGGGCGGGCGTGTCCTCTTCCTCAGCTCCATCGCCGCCCACCGCGGTTCGGGCTCGGCCGCGTACGCCGCGAGCAAGGCGGCGCTGCACCCGTACGCCTTCGACCTGGCCCGGCAGCTCGGCCGGCACGGCATCACGGTCAACCTGGTCGCGCCCGGCTATGTCGAGAGCACCGGTTTCTTCGGGCCGCGGGGGATGCCGGCGGAGCGGCGCGAGGAGCTGGCGGCCGAGACCTTCACCGGTCGCGTCGGCACACCGGGCGACGTGGCGGAGACCCTGCACTGGTTGGCCTCGCACGCCGCGGGTCATCTGACCGGGCAGTGTGTCCAGGTCAACGGCGGTGCACAGCTGGGGTGTTGACCCTCGGGGCACAGCCGCGGCGCACCGCCCGCAGCACACCGTCCGCATCGCACCGTCCGCGTCTCCGGGCCGCGTCGCGGACCACCCGCGAGCAGCACCGCCGGGACATCCGTGCGGCGCCGACGGGCCGTTCGTACGGCGCCGACGGGCTGTTCGTGCGGCGCGGCGCACGAGATGTACCACGAAACCATGATTGACGTGCCCATGCCTCGTGGGTAGACAGGGCGACACGTGTGTCTCCGTTCGCCGGACAACCGGCGGCCCCCCTCACGCAGGCATGGAGAGCTGATGACAAACCACCGTCACCGTTCCAGCGGTCCGAGAGCCAGACGCACCGCCCTCGCGGCGCTCGCCGTCGTCGCCGCCGGAAGCCTCGTCGTCACCGGCCAACTCGCGGGCGCCGCACCGGCACCCGAGAAGGCGGGCACCGCCTCCGTGGCCGACGCCTTCGGCGAGGCGGCCGAGGAGTACCAGGTCCCCGAGGACCTGCTGCTGGCCGTCGGCTACGGCGAGACCCGGCTGAAGGACCACGGCGGCAAGGCCAGTCAGGCCGGCGGCTACGGCCCGATGCACCTGGTCAGCAACCCCACCCACCGCACTCTCGACCGGGCCGCCGAGCTCACCGGCCTGGCCGAGGCCGAGCTGCGCACCGACCCGGCCGCCAACATCCGCGGCAGCGCCGCGGTGTTGAGCAGCGCCGCCGACCGGCTCGGTGTCCCGGACGCCGACCGCGACGACGTGAACGCCTGGTACCCGGTGGTCGCCGAGTACAGCGGCGCGAGCGAGGACGGCGGCGCCAAGCTCTACGCCGACCACGTCTACGAACTGCTGGAGTACGGCCTCGCCGCCGAGGTCGGCAAGGGCGAGCACGTCTCGGTCGCGCCCCGCGAGACCGCGCCCGAGCGGGGCCGCTACGCCTCCGTCGACTCGCTGGACGTCGCGCCCAGCAGCGACGACTACGGGCCCGCCAAGTGGGCCCCGGCGCACAGCTCCAACTTCACCGCGGGCCGCACCCAGTCCATCGACACGGTCGTCGTCCACGTCACGCAGGGCTCGTACGCCGGGTCGATCAGCTGGTACCAGAACCCCGAGTCCAACGTCAGCGCCCACTACACGATCCGCTCCTCGGACGGCGAGGTGACCCAGAGCGTCCGGGACGCCGACACCGCCTGGCACGCGCGGAACGCCAACTCGCACAGCGTGGGCATCGAGCACGAGGGCTACGTGGACGACGCCGCGTGGTTCACCGACTCCATGTACCGCTCGTCGGCCGCGCTCACCAAGCACCTGGCCGCCAAGCACAACATCCCCAAGGACCGTCAGCACATCGTCGGCCACGTCGAGGTGCCCGGCAACGACCACACCGACCCCGGCCCGCACTGGGACTGGGACTACTACATGGAGCTGATCGACGGCGACCCCGGTGACCCGGGCGATCCGGACGACCCGGTCGAGCTGGACTTCGGCTCCTACGAGACGCTGAAGGACGGTTCCTCCGGCGCCCAGGTCAAGGCCGTGCAGCACCTGTTGAACACCAACGGCCACGACGCCGGCGCGGTCGACGGGGCGTTCGGGCCCACCACCACCGCCGCGGTGAAGGCGTTCCAGACCGCCAAGGGCCTGTCCGCCGACGGCACCGTGGGCAAGCAGACCTGGACGGCGCTGCTCTCGGCCGGCGACAAGCCGACGCTGAAGCAGGGCAGTTCCGGCGCGGCGGTCTCCCGG
This sequence comes from Streptomyces sp. XM4193, assembly GCF_023072595.1. Taxonomy (GTDB): domain Bacteria; phylum Actinomycetota; class Actinomycetes; order Streptomycetales; family Streptomycetaceae; genus Streptomyces. Next base: position 340,761 of record NZ_JALLGK010000001.1, on the reverse strand, counting down.
GTCCAGCGCGCGCTCACCGCGGCACTCGGCAAGACCGTGGGGATCGACGGCAGCTTCGGGCCGGCGACCGACCAGGCCGTGCGCGACTACCAGACCGCCCGCGGCCTGGGTGTGGACGGCGCGGTCGGCAACGAGACCTGGACCGCGCTCCAGTCCGGCAAGTAGCCGCGCCGGTGGCGGGACACGGCCCCCGCACGAAGCACGGCAGGACGCGTCGCACGAGCACCGTACGACGCACCGCATGACGCACCGCACGACGCACCGCATGACGCACCGCATGACGGCGCCCCGCTCTGCGGCCGGTACAACTCCGGTCGCGGAGCGGGGCGTTCGTGTCTCCCGCGGGTGTACGGGTGCGGTGTACGCGCCGTACGGGGCGGTGGGCGCGGGCGGTCAGCCGCGGTAGGTCTCCAGCAGTCGGAGCCAGATCTCGCTCATCGTCGGGAACGCCGGTACCGCGTGCCACAGGCGCTCGATCGGCACCTCCGCGGCGACCGCGATCGAAGCGGCGTGCAGCAGCTCCGCCACGCCCGGCCCGACGAAGGTCACGCCGACCACCACCTGCCGGTCCTCGTCCACGATCATCCGCGCCCGTCCGCGGTAGCCGTCCGCGTGCACGGCCGCACCGGCGACGCTGCCCAGGTCGAAGTCGACGGCGCGCGCGTTGACGCCGCGCTGCTCGGCCTCCTGCGCGGTGAGCCCGACGGACGCGGCCTCGGGATGGGAGAAGACCACCTGCGGCACCGCGTCGTGGTCGGCGGTGGCCGCGTGGGCGCCCCAGCGGTCGTTCTCCAGCAGCGGTACGCCCTGGGCGCGGGCGACGATCGCGGCGGCGGCGATCCGGGCCTGGTACTTGCCCTGGTGGGTCAGGAGCGCACGGTGGTTGACGTCGCCCACCGCGTACAGCCAGCCTCCGGAGACCTCGCCGACCCGGAGGGTGTCGTCGGTCTCCAGCCAGCCGCCCGGCTCCAGGTCGACGGTCTCCAGTCCGATGTCGCCGGTGCGCGGCCTGCGCCCGGTCGCGAACAGCACCTCGTCGCAGACGAGTCGACCGCCGTCGTCGAGGGTCAGGGTCACCTCGCCGTCCGGCTGCGGGCGGCGCACCTCCGTCACCGAGACACCGAGCCGCACGTCGGCGCCGGCGTCGGAGAGGGCACGGTGCACCTCCTCGCCGACGAACGGCTCCATCCGCGAGAGCAGCCCGTCGTCGCGCACCAGCAGCGTGACCTCCGAGCCCAACGACTGCCAGGCGGTGGCGAGTTCGACGCCGACCGGGCCGCCGCCCACCACGGCGAGACGGCCGGGCACCCGCTCGGCGGAGGTGCCGCGGCGGTTGGTCCACGGCTCGGCCCCGTCGATCCCGGGCAGGTCCGGCAGCGCCGCGGAACTGCCGGTGCAGACCGCCACCGCGTGCCGGGCGGTGAGAGTGCGCCGCACGCCCTCGGGCGTCTCGACCACGACCCGGCGCGGCCCGTCGAGGCGCCCGTGGCCGCGTACGAACTCGGCGCCGGTGGAGTCGATCCAGTCGACCTGCCCGGAGTCGTCCCACTGCGCGGCGAAGGAGTCGCGGGAGGCGAGCACGGCGGGCACGTCGAGCGAGCCGGTCACGGCGCCGGCGGCACCGGGCGCCTGCCGGGCGTCGGCCAGCGCCGCGGCCGGACGCAGCAGCGCCTTGCTGGGCATGCACGCCCAGTAGGAGCACTCGCCACCGGCCAGTTCGCTCTCCACCACGGCGGCGGACAAGCCGGCGGCGCGGGTCCGCTCGACGAGGTTCTCGCCGACCGGACCCGCGCCGAGCACGATCACGTCAAAGAGGTCCATGTCGTCCATGATGCGGTCTGTGCGCCGTGTCACAACCGGCGAACGGGGACGGCGCCCGGACCCGCCCCGCCGCGCCCCCGTACGGAGGGGGTGGCGCGGTGCCCGTACGCCGTCGGGGAGGTTCAGGCCGGTCCGGTCGGCCGGTCCGGTCGGGTTCAGGCCGGTCCGGTTCGGGTTCAGGCGGTCGGGCGGTCCGCCGCGAAGGCGGCGAGGATGCCGGCGGCCAGCGCGGAGCGTTCCACCATCCCGGCCGCCGACACATGCTCGCTGCGCGCGTGCGCCCCGCCGCCGATCGCGCCCAGCCCGTCCAGCACCGGTGTGCCCGTGGCGAGGGCGAAGTTCCCGTCGCTGGCGCCGCCCACCGCCGTCTCCCGCAGGTCCACGCCGAGCGGGCGGGCACAGGAACGCGCCAGTTCGTACAGACGGGCTACGCCGGGGGTCCGCTCGAAGACCGGCCGGTTCCAGCCACCGGTGAGGCGCACCGTGGTGCGCGCGTCGAGCGGGGTGATCTCCGCCAGCGCGCGGGAGATGCGTTCGCGCTCCCCGGCGGTGGCCACCCGTACGTCCAGCTCGGCCCGGAAGTGCCCGGCGGTGACGTTGCTCCGGGTGCCGCCCGCGACCACACCGACGTTGACCGAGGTGCCGAGGCTGAGGTCCTGCAAGCGGTCCAGCGCGATGATCCGGTGGGCGGCCTCCAGCACCGCGCTCGCCCCGTCGGCCGGGTCGAGACCCGCGTGGGCCTCGACGCCCTCCACGGTCAGGGTGAAGAGACCGACGCCCTTGCGGGTGGTCTTCAGCGCACCGCCGTCGGCGCTCGCCTCGAAGACCAGCACCGCGCGCGCCGCCCGTGCCTCCGCCTCGATCACCGACTGCGAGGCGGCGCTTCCGGTCTCCTCGTCGCCGTTGAGCAGCAGTGTGCACGGCGGGGTGGGCAGTCCGAGCGCGTGCAGCGCCCGCAGCGCCCAGACCACCTGCACCAGGCCCGCCTTCATGTCGAAAACTCCCGGCCCGACGATCCGGTCGCCGTCCCGGCCGAACGGCCACTGCTCCAGCGTGCCGGTCGGCCAGACGGTGTCGTAGTGGGCGAGGAGCAGCACCGGCGGGGCGTCGCGCAGCGTGCCGGTGCCGGAGTAGCGGCGTATCAACACGTCGGCGGCACCGGGCCGTTCGCGGCGCTCCTCCCGCGCGGGCGCGCCCAGTGAGCGGTCCAGCCAGCCGCGCAGATGCTCCAGGCAGGTCCGGAGCGCGTCCAGGTCGTCGCTGGCGCTCTCGACGCAGGTGTAGGCGGCGAGGTCGGCGACCATCTCGTCGTGGTGCTCGGCGAGCCAGCTCTCCACCTTCCGCGCCTGCTCGACGTCGAGGCCGGGGTGACGCGGCAGCCCGGCCACCTTGTCCGCGGCGCCCTCGGACACGGAGGCGGATGCGGTGTCAGGGGTGGCTGCGGATGCGGCGGCAGGAGTGGCGGTGGATGTGGCGGCAGGAGTGGCGGTGGGGTCGGTGGCGAGGTGGTCGAGTTCGTCCAGCAGCTGTTCGGACATGCCGGCCGGGTCGCGCTCCAGCGCGCGCAGACCGTCCAGCACCGCCCGCAGCACGGGTGCCTCCAGACCTGCCCGTTCGGCGCCGGCCAGCACGGAACCGTAGTGCGTGGTCACCTCGACCGGACGGCGCCGAACGGCGAGATCGCGCCAGATGCCGCTGCGGTCCTTGGGCTGGCCGCGCAGCCAGCGGACGAGTTCGTCGCAGGCGGCCTCGCGGACCTCGGGCGCGGACCGCGGGCCCATCGCGACGGCGTCGAAGGCGTCGAAGGACTCGCGCCGCACGCCCGAGGCGTCGGCCACCGCGAAGATCTCCCGCACCAGCGCGAACATCGCCGGGCGGTGCCGGTCGATGAGATCGGCCATCGGTGCGTCGGCGAGGGCGGTGGCCGAGAGCATCGCGCCGAATCCGGCCTTCGCCCAGAGATAGCCCTCCACGTTGTCGCTCGCCAGGGCCGGGCCCCACGCCTGGAGATCGGCCACCATCGAGCGGACCCGCGGTGAGACGGGCGCTCCGCCGACCTCGCCGAGAACCAGGGCGCCGGGACCGCCGTAGCGGATCACCCCCGGCTCGGCGAGGTCCGCGAAGATGTTGACGAAGGCGGCGACCGTACGTCCGGCGCCGACGTACGAGGCGATCAGGTCCTCGTTGAACCCGTTCTGCACCGACACCACGCAGCCGTCCTCCGCCAGACGCGGCGCGATCCAGGCCATCGCGGCCTCGGTTGCCTGCGCCTTGACAGCCAGCAGCACCCGCCCCAGCGGCGGGCCCGCGTACTGCTCGGGGGTGGTGGCCTCCCGGGGCGCGACGGTCTCGCGCTCCTGTCCGCGCAGCACGGTCAGACCGTGTGCACGCACCTGCGCGACGTGCTCGGCGTCGGTGTCGACGAGGGTGACGGGGTGTCCGGCCGCGATGAGGCTGTGGGCCAGGGTGCCGCCGATGGCCCCGCCTCCCACCACGGTGTAGCCGGTCTGTTCGGGGACGCTCATGATTCGCGGTGCCTCCGTGCGCGGTGAACTGTCCGTTCGCCGCGCGGATTGGGGGTGGTACGTCGGTCGGTTGCGGTGGGAAGCGGTCCGGGCGGCCGGGCAGTCGGACCCGAGCAGCCGTCGGACCCGAGCAGCCGTCGGCGCAGTCGGCCCGGTGGGCCCGGGCGAGTCCCGGTGGGTCCGGGGGTCCGGGGGTCCGGCCGCGTGCTGTCAGCGCGCGGTCGGGCCGGCCGGAGGCTCCCACTGCGGTCGGTCCGGCCCGTCGGGTTCGTCGGGCGGCGGCCCGTCGGGTCCGTCGGGCGCCGGCCCGTCGGACGCGGGCCGGGCGGATACGCCGGGCCCGGGTTCGCCGGGCGGCGGCCAGAGGCGGGGCAGGCCGGGCGCCCCGGTGCTGCTGCCGCCGTCGACCCGCAGGATCTCCCCGGTCACCCAGGACGCCTCCGGCCCGGCGATCCAGTGCACGGCCCGGGCGATGTCCTGCGGAGTGCCGGGCCGGCCGAGCGGGTTGGTCGTGACGGCCGCGGTGTACTCCTCGGTCACCGGGTTGCAGGCGCTGTCCACCCGGACGAAACCGGGGCTGACGGCGTTGACGCGGATGCCGTACGGCCCGAGCTCCAGCGCGGCGGCGCGGGTGGCCATCTCCAGCGCCGCCTTGGACGCGGCGTACGGGCCGCCGCCGGGGCGGGCGCGGAGCGCGGCGCCCGAGGAGATGTTCACCACCGAGGCGGGCGTTCCGGCCGCTCGGGCGAGCCGGGCGAGTTCGGCCGTCGCCAGTACGGGGGCGCGGACGTTGAGCGCGAACAGCCGGTCCCACTGGTCGGCGGTGACGCCGGTCATCTCCAGCGAGGGGTAGACGCCCGCCGCGTTGACGAGGATCTCCACCGGTCCGGCGGACCCGGCCCGGCGGACCGCCGCGGCCGGGGCGTCCGCGTCGGTCAGGTCGAGGCACTGGTGGCGGGCGCCCAGTTCCCGGGCCACCGCGGCGAGCCGGTCTCCGTCGGCGTCGACCAGTTCCAGCCGGTGCCGGCCCTGCGCCGCGTACCGTTCGGCGACGGCCCGGCCGATGCCGCTCGCGGCGCCGGTGATCAGGACCGCGCCCACCGCATCGGGGGATTCGGGCGCTTCGGGAGTTCGCTGCGGGTGGTCGCTCATCAGGAGAACTCCTTGTCCTTCGTCTCCGGCATGGTCAGGTAGACCAGCAGCGACGCCAGGGCCGCGCCCGAGACGTAGAGCCACAGCAGATCGGCGTGGCCGGAGTCGCTGAGCCAGGTGGTGAAGTACGGCGCCGTACCGCCGAAGAGCGCGACCGCCAGCGCGTACGGCAGGGCGATACCGGTCGCCCGCACCTCCGGCGGGAACTGTTCGGCCATGATCACGGCGCAGTTCGCGGAGTAGCCGAGGATCAGCAGCATTCCGGTGAGCTGCACGAGGAAGAGCGAGAGAAAGCTGTCGTTGAGCAGGTGCAGCATGGGCCAGGCCAGCACCACGAAGCCGAGGGCGAAGCCCGCCATGGTCGGTTTGCGGCCCACCCGGTCGGAGAGCAGCCCGACGAACGGCAGCAGGATCACGAAGATGACCAGACAGAAGGTCTGTGAGAGCAGCGCGGTCTCCAGCGGGATGCCGGTGGTCAGATTGGCGTACGTGGGCAGGTAGTTGACCCAGATGTAGTACGTCAGGGTGCCGGCGATGGTGATGCCGGCGACGCGCAGCGCGGCGGCCGGGTGCTCGACGAACATTGCCTTCACCGGGTTGGAGCGGGCCCGACCGGCACTCTGGGTCTGCTGGAAGGACTCGGTGTCCTCCACCGACACCCGCAGCCACAGGCCGACCAGCCCGAGCACACCGCCGATGACGAAGGCGGCCCGCCATCCCCAGGAGTGCAGTGCGTCCTCGCTGAGCAGCGAGGTGCTCAGGGTGCCCAGCAGCGAGGCGATCAGGACACCGCCGGCCACCGAGACCTGCTGCCAGGAGCCCGCGAAGGCACGACGTCCGCGTGCCGCCGACTCCACCAGGAAGGCGGAGGAGGAGCCGAACTCGCCGCCCGCCGAGAAGCCCTGCACCAGCCTGGCCAGCAGCAGGACCAGCGGCGCGAAGATGCCGATCGCCTCGTAGCTCGGGGTGAACGCGATGACGAAACCCGAGCCGGCCATCAGGCCGATGGTGAGCGTGAGGCCCTTCTTGCGGCCGACCCGGTCGGCGTACGCGCCCAGCACGGCCGCGCCCACCGGACGCATCACAAAGCCGACCGCGAAGACGGCGAGGGTGGCCAGCAGGCCGACCGCGCCCTCGGACTTCGGGAAGAAGACGTCCGCGATGACGGCCGCGAAGATCGAGTACAGCGCCCAGTCGACCCATTCGACCGTGTTGCCGATGGTGCCGGCGATGATCGCCTTGCGCTGGCGCGGCGAGAGCCGGTGGCTGTCGCCGGGTGGGGCCTGGGAGGTGGAGAGTTCGGTGCTCACGAAGTCTGCTCCTGGTTCCGGGGAGGGGAGTTGAGGGGACGGGAGGGGTCCGGGGACGGGGTTCTGTGGACTCGGGCGTCGCCCGAGGGTCCGACCGGGGTGCGGGAAGCGGGGCGTACGGGGTCCGGTGCGGCGGGGTGCGGCGGGAAGCGGGGCCGGGGTCGCCGGGCCGGCGCGGAAACGGTCGTCTGCCGGGCGCGCGGAACGGGACGGACCGGCGGGGGCACACCGGCGGGGCGGATCGGCGAGAAGGTGCACCGGCGGCGGGTGGGCCGGTCGGGGCCGGAGCCCGGCGGGGTCGGCCGGACGGGGTCGTCGGCGGGGTGAGCCGAGCGAGCCGGGTGGGGTGACCCGGGCGGAGGTGCGGGCCGACGGGTGGGGCTGCGGGCCGACGGGTGGACGCGGTCGGTGGACCGGCTTCCTCCGGCGGCGGCCAGGGGGGATCGTGCGGTCAGGGGGTGCCGAGGGCGGGCACGGCCTGGCTCCGGCAGTGGTCCGCCAGCTCGCGGTGGGTCGTGAACCACACCTTGCCGCGTTCGGCGATGTGCGTCAGCAACTCGTCCAGCACCAGCAGCCGGGATCGATGCCCGATGATGTGCGGATGCAGGGTCAGCTGAAAGACCCCGCCCTGCTCGTACGCGGCGTCGAACTCGTCCTGCCAGATACCCAGCACGCTGCGCGGTGGCGTGTACGGACGCAACGAGGCGAAGCGTTCCATCATGAAGTACGGCGCGTCGTCGCGGATCCACTCCACCGGCAGCTCCACGACGCCCGTGGGTTCGCCGCGCTCCAGCAGTTCGTACGGCTCGTCGTCCGCCATGAGCGAGGAGTCGTAGCGCAGTCCCATTTCCCGGGTGATCGCCAGCGTGTGGGCGGAGAAGTCCCAGGAGGGCGTGCGGATGCCGACCGGGGCGGTGCCGGTGACGCTCTCCAGCACCTCCGCGGCGCGGTGCTGGAGCGTGCGCTCCTCGTCCTCGGACAGGGCGGTGTTGCGTTCGTGGATCCAGCCGTGCAGCGCCACCTCGTGGCCCGCCGCGACGTAGGAACGGGCCTCTTCGGGACGCAGCAGCGCACAGACCGCGGGGACGAAGAAACTGGCCGGCACCCGGTGGTGCTCCAGCAGCCGCAGAATGCGCGGCACCGCGACACGGGCCCCGTACTCGCCCTGGGCCATCTTCGCGGGGCTGGTGTCGGCGTCCCGCAGGGCGGGCGTCTCGTGGTCGGAGTCGAACGACACCGCCACCGCGCACCGGGCGCCGCCGGGCCAGCTCCGGGGAGCGAGGGAGCGGCCGGCGCGCACCTGCTCGACGTGGCCGCGCCAGGTTGTCTCGCTCCACTCCCACGGCTGCTGCGCATCCTGCTGAGGCACGGTGCACCGCCTCCTCTCCGCCGAGTCGCTGCCTCGGATCGTGCTCCTGGTTGCTCCGACGGGCACCTCGAAGAACCGTTTCGGGGACCGCTCTTGCGAGGTCGTCGTGTGGTGCTCCATCGTGGCGAGCACAATCGGACAACCGCCAAATCGTTGGGAACCGTCAGGGGGCGAGATCGGATGAAGGATTCCGTCAGAACGCCGGTCGAGCTGGACGAAACCGACCTGGCGCTCGCCCACGCCCTGCAGATCGCTCCCCGCGCGCCCTGGTCGACCGTGGGCGCGGTGCTGGAGCTGAGCCCGGTGACGGTGGCGCGCCGCTGGAGCCGTATCACCGACGCCGGCGTCGCCTGGGTCACGGCCACCGGTTCGCCCGAGCTCTGGCGCTCCCTGTGCAACGCGTTCATCAGTGTGAACTGCGAGCCGGCGCTGCGTTCCGAGGTCGCGCTCTCCCTCGCCCGCGACCCGCGGACGAAATCGGTGATGGAGCTCGCCAGCGGGCCGGACATCCACGTCAACACCGTGACCCGCGACCTCCCCGGCCTCTCCCGCTTCGTGCTCGACCAGGTCAGCCGCATCCCCGGCGTGCTGCGGGTCGAGACCCAGATCACCACCCGCATCCTGACCGCGGGCAGCGCCTGGCGCCTGGACGCCCTCTCCCGGGCGCAGCAGCAGACCCTCCAGCGGCACGCGGCAGAGACGGGTGCCGCGCCCGTCCCCCGTCTGAGCGACGCCGACCGCGCCCTGCTGCTCGCACTGGCCCCGGACGCCCGGCGCAACATCGCCGAACTCGCCCGGCTCACCGGCACCAACGAGACCGCCGCCCGGCGGCGCCTGCACCGGCTCGAACGCGAGGGTGCCGTGTCGTTCCGCTGCGAGGTCGCGCAGCACGTCACCGGTTGGCCGGTGACCTCGCTGATGTGGGGCAGCGTCCCCTCGGCGGACTGGCGGCGCGCCTGTGAGCAGCTCGGACGGCTGCCGCAGGTACGGCTGTTGACCACCACCAGCGGCTCCACCAACGTCTTCCTCAGCTGCTGGCTGCACTCCCTGGACGCCGCGCTGGACCTCGAGGAACGCGTCGCGGTCGCCTGCCCCGCCTTCGAACGGGCGGACCACGCCATGGTGATGCGCACCGTCAAGCGGCAGGGCTGGATCCTGGACGACCTCGGGCGGCGGCTCTCCAGCGCCCCCATCGACCCCTGGTACGAGGACGACGTTCCGCCGTTGCCGAACCTGGGCACCGAAGACGTCCGCCCCCGCGGCTGAGGCAGCGGCGCGCGGGCCGGGTGCGCGGGCCGTGGCGCGTACGCACTCGGCGCACTCGACGCACCCGGCCCGCACGCCAAGTGGCCAGAACGGGACGCGCCTGCGCCCGTGGGCGGCGCCCGTACCCAGGGCGTGCGCCGGTCCTTGCGCGACGCCGCCCGTACCGGCCGCGGGGCGGCAGTACGGGCGGCGCGGGGGCGGCGAGCCCGCCGCTGCGTGACGCAGCGGGGCGCGACGCAGCGGGGCGTGACGCGGCGGGGCGGGGTCAGCCGCCTGCGGGGACGCGTGCGGCGGGGGCGGTCAGTTCGGTCGCGCCCTCGGGCACCGGCACCGCGGCGAAGATCTCGCCCTGCTGCCTGGCCAGTTCCTCCACCCGCTTCGGCGGGGTGTCCGGCAGCCGCTGCTCCTCGTAGAGCGGGTGGGTGTCGGTGGCCGCCTGGCGGCTCGCGGGGGTGTGCAGCTGGATCTCGAACTTGTGCTTGGTCCGGGCGTCGGCCCAAGCGGTGTTGATGGCCTTGTAACTGGTGCGGTTCTTCCAGGTGTTGCTCCACCGCACGTTGGCGTGGCCGTAGTCGGTGAGCATCCGGGCAGCGGTCTCCGCGCCGTCGGTGTACGCCTCCTCGGGCCACTGGAAGGTGTACCGGATCGAGTCGTTGATGTCGCCGAGCGCGTCGTGCACGCTCTGCTCCGGGTCGGCCCGCAGCCAGGTGGCGATCTTGCGCTTGAGCGAGTCCTCGGTCTTCAACCGCTTGTCGAAGCCGACGAGTTCGGCGTCGCTCCAGGAGGCGACCGTGCGCACCTGGGCGCTGATCTCCTTCTCCGCGTCCCGGGCACGGTCCAGGAACGCGTCGACGGCCCTGTTCTCCTGGGCGTTCAGGCGCAGGCCGTCCTTCTGCCAGCCGGAGTCCTTGGGTGCTGCGGTGGCGGTGGCCGGTACGGCGACGGCCGCGGCGAGCGCGGTTGCCAGTACGGCACCGGTGACGGCGCGCGGCGCGCGGAGCTGCAACGACATCGAGTGGTTTCCCCTCGCTGGGTTGGGTGGATCGACGCCGCCATAACGCCGCTCCGCCCCCGCCCGTCACGGCCCCGCGCCGCGAGCACCCGAACGCGCAAGGGGGGCACGAGAGTGCGGGAGGGGCGCGGCGATCAACTCGCCGCGCCCCTCCCGCACTCCGGATCCCGACGGGCCCCGCCACGGCGTCCGGAACCTCCGCTCCGGGCCCGTGCGCGCCCGTACGGCTACTCCTCGCCGGCGAGCTTGAGCACCCGCAGCCGGTCGACGGCGAACCAGGTGCCGCCGACGGTCACCACCACGAGCAGCACGGCGGCCGTGGGCAGCGACACCGCGGAACTGACGTCCACCCCGCTGCCGGTGACCTTCTCGGCCAGTGCGAGCGCCCACTGCTGGACGCTGAGCGTACGGGCGCCGGGCACGAGCGAGCCGAACAGCGCCTCCCACACCAGCGCGTACACGAGGCCGATGACGACCGCGTTCCGGCTGACCGTGCCGAGCAGCAGGAACAGCGAGCAGTACGCGATCGAGGCGACCACGGCCGCGATCGCGAAGGCGACGGCGATCTGCTGGCTGGCCCCGACCAGGATGAATCCGGCCAGCAGCACCGGCAGCGCGGAGAAGAGCAGCGTCACCCCGATCGCGACGAAGAGCTTGGTGCAGATGATGGTCGACCGCTTCAGCGGTTTGGACAGCAGATAGACGATCGACCCGTCGTCGATCTCCGGGCCGATGGCGCCCGTACCGGCGATCACGCCGATCAGCGGCACCAGCGTGGCGAGGGCGAACCCGCTCAGCAGCTGGGTCGCGACGTCGTCGGTCGACGCGTCGAAGACACGCACCAGCGTCGCGATGAGCAGCAGCAGCGCGGGCAGCACCATGAGGATGAGAGCACGGCGTCGGCCGAGCAGCGCCCGGTAGGTGAGCCGGGCGACCGTGGGGTCGTACATGGCATGGCTCCTTGTGAGGCCGGGACGGACCAGTCCGTCGCTCAGGCCGAGACGAGGTAGGAGAAGACGGACTCCAGGGACTCGTCCGAGGGGGACACCGTGAGCAGCCGGATGTCGTGGCTGCGGGCGATCCGCGGGAGTTCCCTGGTGAAGCGGCCGAAGTCGATGGCCTGGACGCGCAACGCCTTCTCGCTCCAGTCGAGTTCGATGCCGGCGGTCGAGTCGTCGGCGATCAGCGCCGCGGCGAGCGCGCGGTCGTCGGTGGAGCGGATGAGGTAGCGGTGCGGACGGTCCGTCATCAGCCGGCGGATGCGCCGGAAGTCGCCGCTGGCCGCGTGCCGGCCGGCGACGATCACCTCGATGTGGGCGGCGAGCTGCTCGACCTCCTCCAGGATGTGCGAGGAGAACAGCACGGTCCGCCCGGCGGCGCCCATCTGCCGCAGCAGCTCCATGAGTTGCATGCGCTGGCGCGGGTCCATCCCGTTGAACGGCTCGTCCAGCAGCAGCACCGAGGGCTCGTGCACCAGCGCCGACGCCATCTTGACGCGCTGACGCATGCCCTTGCTGTACGTGGAGATCTGCCGGTCGGCCGCGTACTCCATCTCCACCGTGCCCAGCGCACGGGCGCTGGCCGCGCCGGGGTCGTCCAGCCCGTGCAACTCGGCGTTGGCGAGGACGAATTCGCGGCCGGTGAGGAAGTCGTACATCGCCTCCCGCTCGGGGACGATGCCCAGCCGCCGGTAGATGGACTCGTTTCGCCAGATCTGCTCGCCGTCCAGGGTGACGGTGCCGACGGAAGGGGCGAGGAAGCCGCCCATCATGTTGATGAGGGTCGACTTGCCGGCGCCGTTGGGGCCCAGCAGCCCGGTCACACCCGGGCCGATCCGGACGCTGACGTCGTTGACTGCGACGACGTTCCCGAACCAGCGGGAAGCGTGCTCGATGACGATCGTGCTCACGGGGTCTCCATCCTGGCTGCCGGGTGACGCGTGCGGCTCGTGCGGCTCGTACGGCTCGTGCGGCTCGTGCGGCAACGCGGGCGACGCGTGCGGAAAGCCGTACGGCTCGTGCGGCAACGCGGGCCGCTGGTGCGGGGGTCGGGCCGCTGGTTCACAGTCCGGCCTTCCGGTAGCGGGCGTTCAGCAGCAGGTACGAGCCCGCGATCACCGCGGCGATCACCAGCAGGTAGCAGATGCCCGCCGTGTTCGACGGCACGATGGAGCCCGGGAAGTCCGTGCTGCCGTCCAGGAACTTCGACTGGAAACCGTCCATCAGCGTGCCCGGCGACGCCAGGCCGAGCCAGCTGACGGCCTCGCGCGAACCCTCGTCGTAGACGATGAACTGCATGATGGTGGTGGCGAAGTAGGGGATGGTCAGCACACCGATGATCGCCGCGACACCGAAGCCGCGACGGGGCGTGATGGCGGCGACCAGCAGACCGATACCGGCGTGCAGCACCGAGAAGACCAGCGCCATCACGAGACCGAGCGCGAAGCCCTTGGTCTGGTCGACGAAGCTCAGCTTGGCCAGCAGCCCGCCCACGTACATCACGAGCATCGGCGTACCCACGAAGATCAGCAACGCCACCGACATCGCCGAGTACTTGGCGATCACGTAGTCGGTTCGCTCGATCGGGCGGGAGAAGTAGAGCGGTGTGGTGCGGAAGCGCAGATCTCGGGAGACCGACTGCGGCGCCATCGCCGCGACGTAGAGCCCGATCAGCGGGAGCATGGTCAACGGGTAGGCCGTGTACTCCACGGGCAGTTCTTTGGCGTCGGTCGCCACCGCGATCGCGACCATGATCAACGAGGGTGCGAGCACCACGCCGAAGAGGACCATCGGCAGTACCTTCGACTTGGCCGAGCGGCCGAGCCCGTACGCGCCGCGCAGCGACTGCACGAAGAGCGAGCGCCTGGCGTATCCGCGGCCGAGGCGTTCGCCGTCGTACTTGCGGTAGCCGATGTTGTGGATGGACGCCGCGGGGGTGCGCGGCGGCGCGGCGGCACCTGTCGCGGGGCCTGTTGCGGCGGGGCGGCCGGACGCGCCGGGGGTGGGGTCAGCGGACATGGCTGCCGCCTCCTTCCGTGTCGTCCCGGCCGGTGACGGTCGGCGTGACAGCCGGGTCGGCGGTGGAGCCGGACGCGGCGGGTTCTGTTGGGGCGGGTTCTGTTGGGGCGGGTTCTGTTGGGGCGGAGCCCGTGGCGGACTCCGTGGCGATCTCTGTTGCGGCGGAGTCCGCCGCGGCTTGCGGATCGTCCTGGAAGACCTCGGCGATGCGGTGCCGCCGCTGTTCCATCCGTACGAGCCCCAGGCCGAGTTCGACGACCGTGTCGCGGACGACGTCGTACGTGCTCTCGTCGGCGGCGTCGACCATCACCAGATGGCCCGCTCCGGGCAGGGTCTGCTCGCCGGAGCCGGGCGCGGCGACCCGCAGGCCCGCCGCGGTCAACGCCTCGCGGAGCGCGGTGGCGCCGTCGGGGCGAGCGGGGTCCGCGGCGTGCTCGGCGTGCTCGGCGTGCTCGGCGTCCGCGGGGGTTTCGGCCCAGTCGGTCACCTCCACCGCCAGGGTCGCGGTGGCCTGGGTGAAGTCCGCGGTCGAGGAGGACCGCAGCAGCTTGCCGCCGTCGATGATGACGACGTGGTCGCAGGTGCGCTCCAACTCGCCGAGCAGGTGCGAGGTCACCAGCACCGAGATGCCGAAGTCCGTGTGGACGCGCCGGATCAGCCCGAGCATGTCGTCTCGGCCGACCGGGTCGAGTCCGTTCGTGGGCTCGTCGAGAAAGACCAGATCGGGGTCGTGCACCAGCGCCTGGGCCAGCTTGACCCGCTGCTTCATACCGGTCGAGTAGCCGCCGATGGGACGGTAGCGCTCCTCGTAGAGGCCGACGTGCCGCAGGGTGTCCGCGGTGCGCTCGCGGGCCGCGGTCGGCGGCAGACCCGACATCCGGGCCATGTGCACGACGAACTCCGTCGCCGACACGTCGGGTGGCAGGCAGTCGTGCTCCGGCATGTAGCCGACCCGCTCGCGGATACGGGCTCCGTCGACCCGTACGTCCATGCCGAGGACACTGGCGCTGCCCTCCGTGGCGGGCGCCAGCCCCAGCAGGATCTTGATCAGAGTGGATTTGCCGGCCCCGTTGGCTCCGACCAGACCGGTGACCCCCGGCTCGATGCCGAGGTTCAGCCGATCCAGTGCGGTCACCCGTGGGTACCGCTTGCTGAGGCTTTCCGTCGCGATCACTGTCACGGGTTCGACGCTATGCCAGTACCCGGCCGTTGACGTCCGCCCCTGCGTCGGCTTTCTCCGCGCCGCGGGTCCGCCTCAGGTTGTAGGGGTTACCCCCTCCGGGACGCCCGTTGGTCGCGGCCCCCTCGACGAAAGTCGCGACGGGGCGGGGAGGTTGACCACCGGGTGCGTGGGCGGCGGGACGGCGGGCTTCGCGAGAGAGCGGCAGCGGTGGGGGTGACTGGCAGACGGTGACTGGGAGGTGGTGACGGGGAGGCGGCGGGCGGCCACGGGCGTGAACTCCGTTCCGGCGGAGAGGAGTTCACGCAGGTCAACCCCCGGGCGCCGGCGCCGTGCCCGGTCGCCCTCCGCGTACGGGCGCCGCGCCGTGCCGCGTTCCGTCGGCACGCCTCGGACGGCGTACGGCGGGCGACGGACGGCGGTTGCGGGTTGCGGATTGCGGGCGGCCGGTTCGGAGAGGGTGGACGGGCGGGTTGCGGGGAGGGGCAGTCGGGCCGCGACGGGTGCGTTACCAGCGGTATCCACAGGCTTCGGAGCACCCTTGACGCAGCCACGAGTCGTTGTCACATTCATCAGTGTCAGGTTGCGAACTCGTGACCGGTGCGCGTCCGTTCGGCGTTGTGGCGCCGTCGTCGACGCGTGCTGTGCGGCGGGCAGGAGGGAAGCGCATGGGAAGCGGTCTCGCAGGTGCGACCGGTCGGCGGCTGCGCACCGAGGAGGGTGTGGAGCTGGCGGTGCTGGAGCTGGGCGACCCCGCCCTGCCCACGGTGGTGCTGGTGCACGGCTATCCGGACTCCAAGGAGGTCTGGAGCGAGGTGGCTCCGCGCCTCGCCGACCGCTTCCACGTGGTCCTCTACGACGTGCGCGGCAGCGGCTCCTCCACCGCGCCCGTGCCGCTGCGCGGCGGGTTCACCCTGGAGAAGCTCACCGACGACTTCCTCACCGTCGTGGACGCCGTGAGTCCCGACCGCCCGGTGCACCTGGTCGGCCACGACTGGGGATCGGTTCAGGGCTGGGAGTTCGCCACCGTGCGCCGCACCGAGGGCCGGATCGCCTCGTTCACCTCGATCTCCGGACCCTCGCTCGACCACTTCGGGCACTGGATCAAGAAGCGCGCCGCCCGGCCGACTCCGCGTCGCGCGGGTCAGCTCCTCGGCCAGACCGCCAAGTCCTGGTACGTCTACGCCCTCCACACCCCGGCGCTGCCGGAGCTGGCCTGGAAGGGTCCGTTGGGCAAGCGCTGGTGGCCCCGGCTGCTGGAGCGGATGGAGAAGCTGCCCACCGACGACTACCCCACCAAATCGCTGCCCGTCGATGCCGCGCACGGCGCCTGGCTCTACCGGGACAATGTGCGCTCCCGTCTCGCCCGGCCGCGCGCGGACGCGTACGCCCACGTCCCCGTGCAGCTGATCACGCCCACCGAGGACGCCTTTCTCTCGCCGCGGCTCTACGACGATCTGGAGCTGTGGGCGCCCGAGCTCACCCGCCGCACGCTGCGGGCCAAGCACTGGGTGCCGCGCACCCGTCCCGACCAACTCGCCGGATGGATCGCGGAGTTCGCCGCGGCCCGGGAGGGCGGCAGGAAGTCGGAGCGGCAGATCCTCGCCGCCGGCCCGCACGCCGACCGGTTCGCCGGCCGACTGGTGCTGGTCACCGGCGCGGCCAGTGGCATCGGCGCGGCCACCGCCCTCGCCTTCGGCGCCGCCGGCGCCCGGGTCGTCGCGGTCGACCTCGACGAGCAGGGCGCGGCCGGCACCGCCGAGAAGGCGCGCGAGGCGGGTGCGAGCGAGGCGTGGTCCGAGGTGGTGGACGTCTCGGACGAGCAGGCCATGGAGAAGCTCGCGGCCAGGGTCGCTGCGGAGTACGGCGTCGTGGACGTCCTGGTCAACAACGCGGGAGTCGGTCTCGGCGGCGGCATCCTGGACACCAGCACGGAGCAGTGGAGGAAGGTGCTGGACGTCAATCTGTGGGGAGTCATCCACGGCTGCCGGCTGTTTGGCCGTCAGATGGTCGAGCGCGGGCAGGGCGGCCACATCGTCAACACCGCCTCGGCAGCCGCTTATCTGCCCTCCCGGGCACTCGGCGCGTACGGCACCTCCAAGGCAGCCGTGCTGATGCTCAGCGAGTCGCTGCGGGCGGAGTTGGCCGGTGAGGGGATCGGAGTCTCGGCGATCTGCCCCGGCGTGGTGAACACCAACATCACCCGCACCAGTACCTTCGCCGGCGCCGACCGGGGCGAGGAGCGACGGCGCCAGGAGAAGGCGGCCAAGCTGTACGCCCGCCGCGGGTACCCGCCGGAGAAGGTGGCCGCCGCCATCCTTCGAGCCGTGGTGCGGGACGAGGCGGTGGTGCCGGTCACCCCGGAGGCCCGGGCCGGCCGGATCGTCGCCCGCCTCTCCCCGCGCGCCCTCCGGGCGATAGCCAGACTGAAGCTGCCCGTCTGATCGCCGGGCAGCCCACCGCCACCGCCAACCACCACCAACCACCGCCACCGGCCCCAACTCCGCGCCTGCGGACGGCCGCACGGGCCGATCGGCAGCCTTCTGCAGACCCGCCGGCCGGCCTAGTCCGGGCGAGGCCGGGCGACGGGCGGGCTTCGGCGCACCGGGCGGGGACGGGCGGCCGGGCGTACGTCCGGGCGAGACGCATGTGGTTGGCCGGGTGCCGTGGACGCGGCCGTAGAGGTCGCGGCCGGGCGGACTGCCCGCCCCGCGAGCGTCCCGCCCGGGGAGCGTCCCGGCTTCTGCCGGCTCTGCGGCGCACTGCCCCGTGCACACCGCATGCGACCCACATTCGGCCGCGTGCAGCCGGCGACCCACAGTCGGCGGCATGCGGTCGGTGACGCACAGTCGGCGGCCGGGAGGGTGCCGTACGCCGTCGGGCTGGTCCTTCGCCCGGTGACGCTCGGTGGTCTCGCCGGGGTCCTGCCGTTCGGGTCTTCCGCCGGGCTCGTCGCGACGCCCGGCGCGAGCACCTGACCTCGCCTCCGATCCGCCAAAGACCCAAACAGCAGACCTAGCCCAGGAGTTCTCGTGTCCCCCGATTCCCGTGCGCCGTACCGCATCGAGGGTCTGGCCCAGCACAGTGGCACCTCGGTGCGCACGATCCGCGCCTACCAGGATCGCGGGCTGCTGCCGAAGCCGGAGCGGCGCGGCCGGGCGAACGTCTACGACGACTCGCATCTCTCCCGGCTGCGCCGGATCAGCGCTCTGCTGGAGCGCGGGTTCACGCTGGCGAGCATCAAGGAGCTGCTGGGGGCTTGGGATTCGGGAGTCGGGCTCGCCGGAGTCCTGGGCCTGGTGGCCGAAGTGGACGGGCCGTGGTCGACCGAGTCCCCGACGGTGGTGACCCGGGCCGAGCTCGCCGAGCGGTTCGGCGCGGCCGGGCGGGAGACGTCCCGCCCGGCCGCGCCTGTCGGGGAGCCGAGTGAGCGGGAGCCCGAGCACGGAGGGCCGCAGGGCTGGCGGTCGGGGGCGGTTGGTGTGTCCGGCGAGGAGACGCCGGAAGAAGGGCGGGTGGAGGCGCCGGAAGAAGGAGAGCTGGACGACGAGGCGTTGGCGGAGGCCGTCGAGCTGGGGGTGCTGATGCCGGTGCCCGGGAAGACCGGCGTCTACCACGTCCCCAGTCCCCAGGAGCTGGCCGTCGCGACGGAACTGCACGCGGCGGGCGTGCCGTTGGGCGCGGTCACCGGGCATCTGCGCGAGCTGCGCGGGCAGATCGAGCACATCGCCGGGCGCTTTCTGGACCTCACCAACGCGCACGTGTTCGCCCGGTATCTCGACCACACCCCGTCGGATCACGAAGTCACCGAAGCAGCCGACCTGGTACGCCGTCTTCGCCCGCTGGCTCAGCAGACCGTCGAAGCGGAACTGGCCCGGGCGATGAGCCAGTTGGCCTCCGAGCAACTGCGTCATCACCTGTCGGTGCTCCCCCTCACCGGTGAGTCGGTGCCCCGGCCGACGGCAGGGGCACGGCCCTTCCCTCGTTCGGACTCGTCACCGCTCAAGGCCGGCCGTGGCGGCGCCGGCACAGCCGAGACCGCTGCCGCGGCAGGTTCAGGGCCGACCGCACCGCAGCACGGGACCTCTGACGTCGGGCCGGTCCTGGCCACGGCTCCGGATTGTTGTGCGACGCCCGGGCTGCCGGGAGAGCCGGACACACCAGCAGGCTCCTCCAGACCCACCGGCCCCACCGGATCAGCCGGGACAGCCGGATCAGCCGAGCCCACCGGCCCCGCTGCCTCTGCTGTGCCCGCTGCCCCTGCTGTGTCCGTCTCGCTGCCGGAGGCGACCGTGAGCGCGGTGCGGCAGCTGGTCGGCGGTGAGGAGGCAGGGGCCGAAGAACGCCTGTCGGCCTTCATCACCGCTGCCGCCGAGCGCGAGGTGCAGGCCCGCACACTCGACCGTCTCAGCAGACGCCCGGCGGAGACCGCCACAGGTCTGCCGGCGAACGAAGGGAGAGAGCCCGGCAGTTGACGCGCGCACAGTCGGCTCGTCGCACCGGGCCGGGCGCGACTGAGAGGCGGCGTGCCCCGGCACCGAAGTCGTCGGAACGCTCACTTCGAAGCGTAGACAGAGGTCAGAAGCGCGGCCAGAGTAAGACCTTCAGTGCGTACAGGTCCGTATGCGTTCAAGGGGGGATCCACCATGCGAAGACGTCAGTTCCTCACTGGTGTGGCGGGAGCTGCCGGCACCGGTGTCGCCGCCATGGCGCTCGGCTCGATGGCGGCCGGCTCGGCGCAGGCACGGGGGCGTTCGTCCACCGTCTCGTCAACCACCGGCAGCTGGACGGCGGTTGACGCGCCGCCGGCTGCGGGCAGTGCCCGTCTGGAGTCGGTGGCAGCGCAGAGCGCGAACCGTGCTTGGGCGGTCGGCTCCCAGCTCAGGGGCGAGGGCGACACCCCGCCGGCTCCGTTGGCGCTGGTCTGGGACGGCACCTCCTGGTCCGAGGCCGACACCGGCCACTTGGGGCGCAACGGCGGTATCCGCTCGGTCAGTTCCGCCGGCGACGAGAACGCCTGGGCGGTGAGCCACGGCCCGGACGGCGGCGGGCAGTTGCTCGGCTGGGACGGCACCACCTGGCAGCACACCCCGTACCCGGACGAGGGTCGCTCGGGCGCCGGGCTCAACGCGGTGCTGGCCGTGGCGGGCGGAGAGGCTTGGGCGGTCGGTTCGCGCGGCGAGGGCAGTGAACCCGCCCTGCTGCGGTGGAACGGCAGCGTCTGGCAGTGGACGGACCCGCTCCCCGCCGGAGTCAGCCCCAGCCTGCTCGGCCTCAGCCGTGCGTCGGACGGAAGTGTCTGGGCGTACGGCGCCGAAGCGGTCGTGCGCTGGGACGGCGGCTGGACACAGGTCGGCTTCACGCCATCCATACGTTCCGGCATCACCGGGCTGGTGCCCACCGCGCCCGACGACGTCTGGTTGATCGGCTGGGCGTACGGCGTCGGCGGGCCGCCCGGGAAACCGCCCGCGCCCGTGCTCAGCCGTTACGACGGCACGGACTGGTCCTCGCAGGACAAGCCCTTCAGCCCGGGCGCGCTGGCCGCGATCACCGCGGACGGCCAGGGCGTTCCCGAGCTGCTCTGCGGTTGGGACTTCTGGGAGCAGACCAGCGCGCACTACGCGCGTTGGGAGCCCGCCGGTTCCGGCAGCGGCGCATGGGTCAGCGAGCGCGGGCCGGACGCCGGCACCGGGAGCAGCGTCACCCAGAGCGCCCTGACCGCCATCCCGGGCACCACGGGCGGCTACTGGTCCGTCGGGCACCTGGGCGACAACACCCCGCGGATCGAACGACGCACCTGACCGAATCCGTCGCGGGCGTTCCGGAGCAACCGCGACGGAACGCCCGCCGGTTGAGACACCCGTCGCCGGCCCGGCAGCCTGCCCGACAGCCCCCTCCCGGGGCTCCCCGCCCGGTGCTCCCGCGCGCCGAGGCGTCCCCGTGTTCCTCCCCTCGGTCTGGGCGGGAACGCGGAGGGTCGCGCTCGGCCGGCGATGCCGCAGCCGTCCGCAATTCACTCGCGTTCTGCCGACGTGCGTACCACCATCGGCAGATGGATCGGCACCAACCGCACACCGCACCCTCGACGTTCACCGCACCGCAGTTCACCGCACCGCCCGTCGCCGCACCGCCCGTCGCCGCGCCGCCCGTCACCGCGCCGCCGTGCGCCGGACTGACGACCGAGCGCCTGCGGCTGCGTCCCTTCGAGATCCGGGACGCGGAGGAGCTGCTCGCGCTGCACACCGATCCCGAGGTCATGCGCTACCTCGATGATGCGGAGCCCGCGACTCCGCAGACGATCGAGGAGCGCACCCTTCCGCACCTGATGCGCCACCATCCCTGCCTCGGCGGTCCGGCCTACTTCGCGGTCGAGGAGTCGCAGAGCGGTCGCTTCGTCGGCTGGTTCGAGCTGCGGCCGGTGAACGAGGGGGATGTGTCCGTTCTGGAGCTCGGCTACCGGTTCGGACGGGTCGCCTGGGGCCACGGCTACGCCTCCGAGGGTTCAACCGCCCTGCTGCACAAGGCGTTTACCGCCTCGGGCGCCGAAACGGTCGTCGCCGAGACGATGTCGGTCAACGCTCGTTCGCGCCGCGTGATGGAGAAGGTTGGGATGCGCCATGTGCGCACCTTCTTCCAGGAGTGGCCCCACCCGTTGCCGGGCTCCGAACACGGTGAGGTCGAGTACGCGATCAGCCGGGAGGAGTGGACGAGGAGTCGGCAGGACCCCTCGGCGGCCCGCGTACGCCCCTGAGCACGTTCACCCCTGAGCGCGGTCGCCCCCTGTCGCGGTCGTCCCTGAGTGCCCCGGCTCCGCCGGTGCAGGTCGACCCCGCCGGGACGGGCGCCGCAGCCCCGGCGCCCAGCCCGCCGCGGTCCGCCCCGCGCCCCGGACGCCCGCCCCGCGCCACGGAGTCCCGGCCGCCGCCCACAGGGGTGTGCGGTGCCGGGCCCCCCTGCGTCCACAGCGAGGCCGCAGCAGCCGAGACGCTCCAACCCGCTGGACTGGGTTGCCGCGAACCGGGTAGAAGCGCCGCGGAACAACTCCAAGGGCGGGTCGGCCGCGGGGAGGTACAGGAAATGCACAGCACACACCGAACGTTCAGTGGATGAGGACCCGGCACCCACTGCACCCAGCCGACCGCCGGAGCCCGCACACCGGACCGTTCCGGCCCGAGGCGCCGACCGGCCACGCGTACGGACACCACATGTACGAGCGCGACAGTCACGAGCACGGCAGTCACGAACACGACAGTTGCGAGCGCGACAGTCACGAGCACGGCACCGGCTTCGACAGACACCACTCGTACGGCACCGTGCCCGACCCACCGGGCGCGGGCCCTCGACCGCGGCAGGAGGACGGCTGACCGCCTCCCCGCCGACTGTTCACGCCGCTCGGCCCCGCCCGCACGCCGACCGCGTCCGGCCGGAACGCCGGCGCCGCCAAGGGGACCGCCGCGCTCCCGCGTCGATCCGCGGGCCGCACGGACCCACGTCCGGCAGGTGCTGATCCAGCCCTGCCCGGCGACGTCCCGGACCAGCCGCGCCCACCGGACACAGCGCACCGCACACCCGCACACACACCGACGTCGATACGTACCAACGGCAGAGCAGAGACTCACAGAGGGGGGCACGTGGAGCTACGACAGCTGAACGAGGAGCTGCTGCAGGAGTTGCTGGAGGCAGCCGTACGAGACGCGGACCCCGGTGAGGTGATGCCTCCGGTCGGAGGGCCGCCGGGCTGGACGAGACGGCGACGCGAGGCGTTCGTGCGGTTCCACCGCGAGCGTGCACTGGCGCCGGACCCGGTGGAGGCGACGTTCGCGATCCTGCACGAGCACGCGGTCGTCGGAGCTGCCCGTCTGGAACGGTTGCCGGACGAGCCGGGCTCGGTGGAGCTCGGAGTGTGGCTGGGACGTTCGGTGCGCGGTCGCGGCATGGCCCACAAGGTGCTGCTGGGGCTGCTGGAAGAGGCTCGTTCGCTGGGTTTCCGGCATGTGGTGGCCAGTACGACCACCGGCAACACGGCGGCGCAGCGCGCCCTCGCCGCACTCGGCGCGGATCTGACCCCGGTGGGCGCGACGACCGTCACGGCGATTCTGCTGCTCGTCCCGGCGGACACCTCGGCGGTCACCACGAGCGCCCGCCCGCCCCAGGTCTCCGGTCGCGACACCGGCACCGGCACCGGCACCGGCACCGGCAGCACGGTCGCCGGACCCGCGCGGCGCGAAGGCGGCAGCCACCCGTACCGCACCTCGGCACACCGGGGCTGACCCGGGGCACCTCCACAGCCCGGCCCCGCCCTCTGCCCAACGCCTTGCCCCCGACTGCACGCCCGAAGCCCTTGCCCGCTCCACGGGCCGCCCCCGGCTCGTACGCGCTCTCGACCCACAGTCCGAACCCCTGCCCACGGTGGTCCGGCGGGCGGAGACGGTCGCCGGAAGTGCGGCGGCGGTCCCCGGGGCCCACGGCCCCTCGTCAAAAGTCCCCGCCCTGCCCCGGCCCACCGACGGCAGGGATGGGTGGCGAGGCACGGGCGCGGGGGCTCGTTCCGCAGAGCTCCGGCAACGGTGTCGCCTCCCACGGTCAGGGAATTCGGCCGACCCCCACCCAGGAGTTGAGGTGGCTGTCCGGCGGCAGCACGTCGCCGTCGTCGGGCCGCCACCGTGCGGCCGAGGCGATGCCGGGCCGGACTTCGTGCGGCCCGGCGTCGACCATCTCCAGCCCGTCGAAGAAGGTGGCGAACTCCGCCAGGTCGCGTGGGACCAGCGCGGTGATGGAGCTGCTGTAGCGGCGCGCTGAGTCGTGCACGAGCTCCGGCGCGTGGTCCGCCGTCAGATGGCTCACGACCAGGCAACTGCCTGGTGCGAGACGGGAGATGAGGGCGCGTACCGTGTCGTGCGCACGTTGGTCGGGCACGAAGTGCAGCAGAGCCAGCAGGCTCAGAGCCACGGGCTGGTCCAGGTCCAGGACATCGACGACCGCCGGCAGGTCCAGCAGCCCGGGGTCCGCGATCGCATCCGCTCCTGCGTACGACGTCCGCCCGTCGGGGGTGCCGGTCAGCAGCGGCTCCGCATGGGCGAGCACGATCGGGTCGTTGTCGACGTAGACCACTCGCGCGTCGGAGCGGACCTGCTGCGCGATCTCGTGCAGGTTCGGCGATGTGGGGATGCCCGACCCCAGGTCGAGGAACTGGCCGATCCCGGCACGTGCCAGGTGCCGCGTCGCCCGGTGCATGAAAGCCCGGTTCGCCCGCGCACTGGTCGCGGTGTTCGGCGCGTGCTCCAGCAGGGCGTGGGCGGCGTGCCGGTCCGCGGCGAAGTTCGTCCGGCCGCCGAGGAAGTAGTCGTAGACGCGGGCGGAGTGCGCACGCGAGCCGTCGATGGGTGTGGCCTGTTCGGTCATGGGCGTCTCCCCTCGAAGCGGAGCCGGTCGGCGTCCGCGCATGTCCGGGAAGCTACCCAGCGTCACGTCTCCGCAGATGTGCGTGACCGACGTGGTCTCCACTGCCGGGGCGGGGTGAGTCGTGTGCACGAGGTGAGCGGCGCCGACGGCCTGGCTCAGGCGCCGGTGGAGCGGCGGACCGATGCCGGACCGATGCAGTGGAGCCTGCTCGAACCCGCGGGCGCCCCCGTGGTGGACGCCCGCGCGGCCACCGCTTCCCGGGCGGGCCCGGTCAGCGGCCGGACCGGTCACCCGCGCTCACGCGCCGCAGGTGCGGGCTACGGGCGGCCCAGCTCCCGGGAGATGCGGGAGAGCTGGTCCAGCCGCTGCTCCAGCGTGGGGTGCGAGGAGAGCAGCTTGCTGAAGGACTGACCGGAGATCGCGGGTGCGAAGAAGAACGCGTTGAACGGCTCGGCCTGGCGCAGGTCCCGGGTGGGAATCTGCGACATCTGCCCGGTGATCTTCGTCAGCGCCGCGGCGAGCGCGGAGGGCCGGCCGGTCAGCAGGGCGGCGCCGCGGTCGGCGGACAGCTCGCGGTAGCGGGAGAGCAGCCGGGTGAGCAGGAAGCTGATCACGTACACCACCACGCTGACCAGCGGAATGATCAGCGCCAGGATCGCGGTGTTGTTGTTCCGTCCGCCGCCGCGCATCATGCCGCTCCACAACGCCATCCGTGTGAGCGATCCGGCGAGCACCCCGAGGAACGAGGCGAAGGTCATCACCGCGACGTCGCGGTGCGCGACGTGCGAGAGCTCGTGCGCCAGCACGCCGTCGAGCTCCTCGGGCTCCAGTCGGCGCAGCAGTCCCGTGGTGGCGCAGACCAGCGCCTTCTTCTGGTTGCGACCGGTGGCGAAGGCGTTCGGCACGTCGGTGTCGGCGATGGCCACTCGCGGCTTCGGCATGTCCGCGAGCGCGCACAGGCGGTCGATGGCGCCGTGCAGCTCGGGTGCCTGCTCGGGGGTGACCTCGCGGGCGCCCATGCTGTACGCCGCGATCCGGTCGCTGAACCAGAACTGCGCGATGAACATGCCGCCGGTGAACAGCAGGATCAGCGGCCAGGCCTTGCCCAGCAGCGCGATCAGCACCCCCATGAAGGCCACGTACAGCAGGCCGATGAGGAACATCGTGAACACCATGCGGCGGGTCAGCCCTCGGTCGGGCGCGTACCGGGTCTGTGCCATCTGCGTCACCCCTTCACCTCTGGAGCGTAACGCGCCCGCACTCGGTGCACCCGCCCGTGCGTACGCACCGCGGACGCGTCCCTGTGCACGCCACCCTGTGCGCACCGCGGACGCGTCCCCGGGCCCACCACACGCACGCAACGCACGCGGCGCGCGGCCCGCCCGCGGTACGGACCGGCCCGGGGACTACACGGCGCTACATGCCCGGTGCGCCCCAGACCGGGAACCAGCGGCTCAGATCGTCCTCCATCGGCAGATCGTCACCGAGCGTGGACCGCATCTGGAGCTCCAGCGCGTTGTCGCGCTTCTCCCCGGGCAACGGCGCGAAGGGGTAGAACGTGCCCCGCTTGTAGAGGTAGACGAGCGCCAGCGAACGCTGCTCCTCGTCACGGAAGGTGATCAGCGAGCAGAGCAACTGCGGTCCGAACCCGCCGTCCTGGAGGAAGGTGTTGACCGCGTGCAGGTCGTTCACCAGCGCGGCCAACTCCCCCGACTGCTCGGGCCCGTGGCGGGAGACGACCCAGGTGTAGCCGTAGGAGTCGCGGGTGAACTCGGCCTCGCCGAGCAGTCCGCGCACCTCCTCCTGGAGTCGGTTGAAGGCGCCGCCCTCGACTCCGGCGAAGCAGACCGAGCCCACTCCGGTCGGTTTGAAACCGGCTGCCGCCTCAAGGGTGATCGCCGCCGACGGCAGCGAGAAGAGCCGGTCGAGGTCGGGCCGTACGGGCTTCTTGCGGCCGAGAATCGCGTCGAGGAATCCCATGGCTGTCAGCTCCCGATCTGCTGGACACCGCGCGTCGCGATCTCCTCGAACACTCGCTCGTCGGCCTCGAACCGGGTGCCCGGCAGCGGCCAGTGCAGGATGATCTCGTCGAAGCCCAGCTCGGCGTGGGCGCCGGCGAAGTCGACGAAGGAATCCACCGACTCCAGCACACGCTCGGGCACGAAACCGGTCAACAGGGTGCGGCCGAGGGCGGCCGGATCGCGTCCCTCCTTCTCGCAGGCGGTCGCGAGCCGTTCGAGCTGGCCGCGCAGTGCCGCCCTCGACTCCTGCGCGCCGGCGTCCGGGCCGATGCGCCCGTCGCCGGTGGTGACCCAGCCCTGCCCGTGGCGCGCGGCGAGCCGCATCCCGCGCGGGCCGGTCGCCGCCACGGTGAACGGCAGTCGCGGCAGCTGGACGCAGCCGGGGATGTTGCGCGCTTCGTGCGCCGAGTAGTGGGCGCCGCGGTGTGTGGTCTCGTCCTCGGACAGCAGCCGGTCCAGCAGCGCGGTGAACTCGGCGAAGCGGTCTGCCCGTTCCTTCGGGGTCCAGGGCTCCTCGCCCTCGGGGAGCAGCGTCGTCGCGTCGAAACCGCTGCCTCCCGCGCCGATGCCGAGCGTGACCCGGCCCGCCGAGATGTCGTCGAGGGTCAGGAGTTCCTTGGCCAGCGTGACCGGATGCCGGAAGTTCGGCGAGGTGACCATGGTTCCGAGGCGGATCCGCTCGGTGACGCCCGCGGCGGCGGTGAGCGTCGGCAGCGCGCCGAACCACGGGCCGTCGCGGAAGGGCACGCGCCAGGAGAGGTGGTCGTAGGTGTACGCGGTGTGGAAGCCGAGTTCCTCGGCGCGACGCCACCTCTCGCGCCCGCCCTCGTGCCACCGCCTGACCGGAAGGATCACCGTACTGAGCCGCATCCAGCCAACCTAACCCCTTTCGGTGGCGGTCAGTTCGGCACACGGAGACAGTGGGCCGCGGCAACCCGACCGCACCGGAAGGGAGCATTCCCGGTCCGGAACGGGCAGACCAGTACGTGAGAAAGCGCTCAATCGGG
Organism: Streptomyces sp. XM4193; assembly: GCF_023072595.1. GTDB lineage: Bacteria > Actinomycetota > Actinomycetes > Streptomycetales > Streptomycetaceae > Streptomyces. Next base: position 313,679 of record NZ_JALLGK010000001.1, on the reverse strand, counting down.
CACGAGAGCGCACGAGTGTGCATCTGCTGCGCGAGGATGATGACCGTGACTCGACTCCCCGTTACTCGCCGTGTACAGGGTCTTCCCCGACTCATCGCCACCGATCTTGACGGAACGTTGCTGCACGACGACAAGTCCGTCTCCGCCCGTACGGTCGCCGCGCTCGCCGCCGCCGAACGGGCCGGGGTGGAGGTCTTCTTCGTCACGGGACGGCCGGCGCGCTGGATGGGCGTGGTCAGCGAGCACGTCCACGGGCACGGCCTGGCGATCTGCGCCAACGGCGCGGCGGTCGTCGATCTGCACGCCGGCCGCAGCCTGGTGAAGGTGCGGGAGCTGCCGGTGCCGACCGCCCGCGAGGTGGTGGCCGCGATCAGGAGGGCGGCGCCGGGAGCGACCTTCGCGCTGGAGCGGACGACCGGCATGACGTACGAGCCGCAGTACACGCCGTACTTCCACGGTGACGACGGGCCGGTCGCCACCGCCCCCATCGACAAACTGCTCTCCTCCGACGGGCCGGCGGCCGGGCAGCAGACCGGCGGAGACGCCGGGCGGGGCGGCAGCGGGCAGGGCGGGGACCCGGTGCTCAAACTGCTGGTGCGGCACGCCGAGTTGTCGCCGGACGGGTTCCTCGAACTGGCGAGGTCGGTGGCGGGCGATCTCGCGGAGATCACCCGATCGAGTCCCAGCACGCTGCTGGAGATCAGCGGCCGGGGAGTGAGCAAGGCCAGCACCCTGGCACAGTGCTGCGCCGAGCGCGGCATCGGACCCGAGGACGTCATCGCGTTCGGGGACATGCCGAACGATCTGGAGATGCTGGACTGGGCGGGGCGCTCCTACGCGATGTCCAACGCCCACCCCGCCGTGCTCGCCGCCACCAGCCACCGCACCGTCGGCAACAACGAGGACGGGGTGGCAGCCGTCATCGAACGCCTGCTGGCCACCGACCCACCGCACTGAGCAACCGCGCGGCACCCGGTCCGGTCGGTTCGCCGCGCGGCGGCGGCACAGCTGTGGACGTCATCGGTGGGAAGGGTGCACCAAAGTGGCCGGCAGGCCCGTCGGTTGCTGCCGGCCGGCCTCAACGGCGCCCGCTGCGGCCCCGGTTGTGCCCCCGGCTCGTTGCCGCTGCCGTGGCAGGGTGGGGAGTCGAACCCGTTCCGGTGATCGCACCCGAGGCGGAGCACGGTGGCGGACATGGGACGACGCGGAAGGCGGGACGAGGTGGAAGAGGGGCCCGGCTTGTCGCGCAGCGCTCGTCTGGGAACCCATGGCGCGGTTTCCACCTCGCTGGCGCTGCGCAGTGACCGCGATCTGCGCGAGTGCGTGGCCGCCGCCGCACCGATGGGATCGGGCATCGGCGGGAGGACGGCCCTGCTGGAGGTCGAGGGGACCCGGGTCTTCGTCAAGCAGGTACGGCTGACCGACCTTGAGCGGCGGCCCGAGCATGTTCGCTCCACCGCGAACCTGTTCGGGCTCCCGGCCCACTGCCACTACGGCATCGGTGCCGTCGGCTCGCCGGGGTTCGGGGCCTGGCGGGAGTTGGCAGCGCACACCATGACGACGAACTGGGTGATCGCGGGAGATCACGAGGGCTTTCCGCTGATGCACCACTGGCGGGTCGTCCCGGACTCCGCCGGGCCGCTGCCCGAGGAACTGGCCGATGTGGAGCGGGCTGTCGCCTACTGGGGAGGCGGATCAGCGGTGCGCCGGCGGATCGAAGCCCTTCAGGAGTCCACGGCGAGCCTCGTGCTGTTCCTGGAGTACATCCCGCAGAACCTGCACGACTGGCTGGGCGGCCGGATCGAGGCCGGCGAGGAGACGGCCGAGAGAGCATGCGCCCTGGTCGACGAGGAGCTGAGAGCGGGCATCTCGTTCATGAACGCCCGCGGCCTTCTCCATCTCGACGCCCACTTCGAGAACATCCTCACCGACGGCCGACGGCTCTTCTTCACCGACTACGGCCTCGCGCTCTCCTCCCGCTTCGACCTCGCAGAGGACGAGGCCGACTTCTTCGACCGGCACCGCACCTACGACCCGCACTACGCCGTCACCCATCTGGTGAACTGGCTGGCCGTGGCCCTCTACGGGTACTCGCCGGAAGAACGCAGGGCGTTTGTGGACGCGTGCGCCCACGGGGACACACCACGGGGCGTTCCCGCGTCGATCGCGGCGCTCCTCGTCCGCGGTGCACCCGTCGCCGCGGTGATGGGCGACTTCTTTCGCGAGTTCCGACAGGTGAGCCGGACGGCTCCCTTTCCGACGGCAGCCATCGGTCGCACGGAACGAATCACGTAGTCAGCGGCAGCAGGTCACGGGCCGGGCGGCGGATCGGCCGTCGGTGAACGCACCACGGCCCGCTGCGGTCGGACGAGCGCGACCGGTTCTCCGGTCGGCGGTTCTGCTCCACGCCTCGGGTGCGGTGCGGGGTCCGCGGACCCGGCGGCGCGGGCACCGACGATGCCGAAGGGCGGACAGCGCGGCGGTCCCGGCCCGGAACGTGCCGCGCCGCGAGGGCGCGAGGGGGTGCGGCATTGCCCGGCCCGCCCACGCGTGGCTACGGTGCGGTGGTGAACATCGCCGGTGACAGGACGAGGCGAGCGAAGCCCGCCTTCGCCGCGCGAAGCAGGCTGGCCTTCGCCGCGCTGCTCGCCACGCTGCTCGGCCTCGGCGTCGCGCCGCAGACGGCGCACGCCGCGCAGACCGCCCTCGCCGCAACCGCCTCCGCCGCGCCTGCCGCCGCCGAACTGCACCTCGGCCACGACGAGAACCGGACGCCGGACCGGGCACCGAACCGGGCACAGGACCGGGACCGCACCGGACAGGAGCGGTCGGAGCGGCAGAGCGAGCAGCTGCGGCACTCGCCGGTGGCGACGACCGTCCCCGGCACGCTGCCCTACGCCCCGCGCGAGCAGCACGGTCCCGGCGGCCCCGGCGGGCTGCTGCCGCCGGCCGCGCACCAGCACCGTCCGGCGCAGGCCGGCGTCGCCGCGGAGGACGTGCCCGCGCTCCTGCCCGGCTCCGCGCCCGGCGCACTGCCCGATGTGCGCGGGCCTCCGGGAGCACCCGGACACTGACCGAGCCCCCGCCCTGCCAACCGGCCGGTCGCGGCGGTTCCGGGCGGTGCCCCGCTCCCCAGGACGTCACAACCGCCCTGGCCACCACCACCGTTCGCCCTCTCCGGGGCTCCGGCCGAGCTCCCCGCGCTCACGCGCGACCGGCTCGTACGGACCCGTGAGCAGGGATTCCGCGTACGCGCGCGACGCCCGCGCCCGGCTCCGTACGTCCGCAGCCGCCCGGGTGCGCACACGGGCGCCACGCCCCGTACCGCCGGTGCACGACGCGTATGAGTCGCGCCCGTGCCCCGGGGACGTACGGAGCCGGGACCGCCCGCTCCGGCGCTCGGCGCCGCGCACGGAAGCGTCGCCGCGTCCGAACCGGTGGATGGCCGCCGCCTGATGGAGGCCCTGTATGTCTCGCCCCACCGTGGTGCGAGCAGTCGTCGCTGTCGTCGTACTGCTCGTCTCCGCGTTCCTCGTCCTCACCGGCTCGCCACGGCTCGGGCTCGACCTCCAGGGCGGCACCCGCCTGGTCGTGGAGACCCGGAGCACCAGCACCACCAAGGCCGACTCCGACACCACCGATCGCACGATGGAGGTGCTGCGCCACCGTGTCGACGCGCTCGGCGTCGCCGAACCGACCCTGACCCGTTCCGGCGAGAACCGGATCGTCGTGGAACTGCCCGATGTGCAGGACCCGCGCGAAGCCGTGAAGGTTCTCGGCCGCACCGCACAACTCACCTTCCACCCCGTCGAAGGGCCCGGCGCTCCGCAGGACGCCGAGGACAAGTCCGCCGAGAAGGGCAAGGAGCCCGACGAGCGCAGGGACCAGTCCCGGGCCGGCTCCTTCCCCGACGAGTCCGGCCGGATGCTGAAGCTCGGCAAGGCGGAGATGACCGGCTCCACCGTCAAGGAGGCGGAGGCGCAGCTGGACCAGCAGGGCGCCGCCGGCTGGTTCGTCGGGCTCGACTTCCACGGGGGCGGCAAGGACTGGGCCGCGCTGACCGGCAAGGCCGCCTGCCACCCCGCGGGCGACGACCGCCGCCGGGTGGCGATCGTCCTGGACCACGAGGTCATCTCCTCGCCGCAGGTGGACCCCGGGGTGCGCTGCGGTTCCGGCATCTCGGGCGGATCGACCCAGATCACCGGCACCTTCGACCAACAGGAGGCCAAGGAGCTGGCGCTGCTCATCAAGGGCGGCGCGCTGCCGGTACCGGTCGACCTGGTCGAGCAGCGCACGGTCGGTCCGACGCTCGGCGCCGACGCGATCGAGGCGAGTGCCAAGGCGGCGGTGATCGGCGTCGTGCTGACCTCGCTCTTCGTCATCGCGATCTACCGGTTCTTCGGCGCGCTCGCCGCGATCGCGCTCGCCGCGTACGGGCTGATCTCCTACGCCGCGCTGCTGGCGCTCGGCGTCACCCTGACCCTCCCCGGGCTGGCCGGCTTCGTGCTGGCGATCGGAATGGCGGTGGACGCCAACGTCCTTGTCTTCGAACGCGCCAGAGAGGAGTACGCCGCCGGAACGGGCGGTTCGCGACGGAACAAACGCACCAAGCGCTCCCTGCGCACCGCTGTCACCGCCGGTTTCCGCAACGCCTTCAGCGCCATCGCGGACTCCAACATCACCACGCTGATCGCGGCCGGGCTGCTCTTCTTCCTCGCCTCGGGACCGGTCAAGGGCTTCGGTGTCACGCTCGCCATCGGCGTACTGGCCTCGATGGTCTCCGCACTGGTCATCGCCCGCGCGCTGGCCGAGATCGCGAGCGAGCGCGACGCCCTGGTGCGACGTCCCCGCCTGAACGGCATCGCTTTCCTCGGACGCGTCCGCACCTGGCTGATCAAGCGCAAACCGGACGTGCTGCGCCGCACTCGGCTGCTGCTGACGGTGTCCGCAGCGGTCGTGATCGTCGCCGGTTCGGGAGTGGTGCTGCGCGGTCTGGACTGGGGCGTCGAGTTCACCGGCGGTCGACTCACCGAGTACGCCACCACGCAGCCCGTCGAGGTGGAGACGGCCCGTTCCGCGCTCGCGGACGCCGGCTTCGACGACGCCGAGGTCACCACCTCAGGCGACAGCGACCTCAGCGTCCGGATGGCCGACCTCAGCAACGAGGACGAGGCGAAGGTGCGCGCGGCACTGGCCGAGGAGGGCGGCGAGGTCACCAAGCTCAACGACGAACTCATCGGCCCCAGCCTCGGCGACGAGCTGCGCCGCAACGCGCTGATCGCCCTCGGGGTCGCCGTCTTCGCCCAACTCGCCTATCTGGCCTTCCGGTTCCGCTGGACGTTCGCAGCGGGTTCGGTGGTGGCGCTGACCCACGACGTGGTGGTGCTGCTCGGCGTGTTCGCCTGGCTGGGCAAGCCGATCGACGGGATCTTCCTGGCCTCGCTGCTGACCGTCATCGGCTATTCGGTCAACGACTCGGTGGTGGTCTTCGACCGGGTGCGGGAGTTGTGGGGGGCCGACCGCCGCAGCCGGTTCCCCGAAGTGGCGAACACCGCCGTTCTCCAGACCGTGCCACGCACCGTCAACACCGGAATGGGCGCGATCTTCATCCTGGGCGCCCTGCTGATTCTGGGTGGGGAGTCGCTGGCCGACTTCGCGCTGGCGCTGCTGATCGGCATCGTCGTGGGCACCTACTCCTCGGTCTTCACCGCCGTGCCGCTGGCGATCGAGCTGGAGGCCGCCCGTCGCAACGCACCGCCACCGCGGCCCGTCTCCCGCACCTCCGGCGCGGCCAAGGACCGTACCGCCGCACGCAAGGCGCTGGACGACAACGGCGCCCGGGTGTAACCGAGTTGCGCACGTCCGCCCGGTCCCACAGGACCGGGCGGACGTCCCTCATGCGCGAGTCACCACACCGGGCGACCGGTCAACAGGGCTGCCCACAAACCGAGTTCGACAAACCGCCGGACCGATGCCCCTGCCACAGCGACCGGTTCAGCGCCGCCAACCGCGAACAACGGGACCGGTTTCCCCGCCGACGGCACCGTGAGCCGCGCGCTGTCCCCCGCCGACGACCGCGTGAGCCGCGCACCGTCCCCTGCCGACGGCGCCGTTCGCAGCCCGCCCGTCGGCGAGCGCCACCCGCCCGGACGCGCGAGCGCCACCCGCCCGGACGCGCGGGCGGCGCCGGCCACGGTTCACCGCCCGCCCGGGAGCTGGTCAGGCGTGCTCCGCCGCCACGGCCCGATCCGCGTCCGCCCCGCCGGGCCGGTCTCCGTCGGGGCGGTCGGCGAGGGGCTTCTCGGCGAGAGGCCGGCCGGTGGCGGTGAGCAGGGCGTCCTGCGCCCGTTCCCGAGCGAGCATCGCGGCGAACGCCCCGCGCCGGGCGAGGAGTTCGGCGTAGGTACCGCGCTCGGCGACCCTGCCGGACTCCAGCACCACGATCTCGTCCACCGCGTCGAGCCCGCGCAGACGGTGCGTGATCAGCAGCGTCGTACGTCCCTCGGTGACCGCGAGGAGGTCCGCGGCCAGTGCGTCGGCGGTGGCCAGATCGAGGTGCTCGGCCGGCTCGTCGAGCAGCAGCACCGGGAAGTCGGCGAGCAACGCCCTTGCCAGCGCGAGCCGTTGACGCTGGCCGCCGGAGAGCCTGGCACCGTGTTCGCCGACCTCCGTGTCCAGGCCGTCCGGCAGCCCGTCCACCCACTCCAGCAGCCGCGCACCGGCGAGTGCGGACCGCAGTGCCGCCTCGTCGGCGTCGGGTCGCGCCAGCCGCAGGTTCTCCCGCAGCGTGCTGTCGAAGAGGTGCGCGTCCTGCGCGCAGAGCCCGATGCGCCGCCGCACCTCGTCGGAGTCCAGCCGCCGGGTGTCCCGGCCGCCGAGCAGCACCCGGCCCGCCGCCGGTTCGACGAACCGCAGCATGGCCTGGGCGAGCGTCGTCTTGCCCGCGCCCGAGCGCCCCACCACGGCGACTCTGCGCCCGGCCTCCAACCGCAACTCCACGTCCTCCAGGGCGAGTCGGGCGGCGCCGGGGTGACGCACCGACAGTCCGCGCACCTCCACCGGGAACGGCGTCCGCGGGGCCGGCTCGGGACGGTCCGGCTCCGCCACCGGTACGGGCGTGTCCAGCACCTCGTACACCCGCTGCGCGCTGCGGCGCACCCGTTGGCGGTGCTGTACGGCCTGCGGCAGGTCCAGCACCGCCTCGAAGGCGGCCAGCGGTGTCAGCACGACCACCGCGAGCCACACTCCGGCCAACCGGCCGTCGGCCACCGCGGCGACACCGACCAGCGCCGCCACCGTGACCGTCAACCCGGCGGTGAGCAGGATGAGTCCGCCCGCCAGCGCCGTGCCCGCCGCGGACCGCCGGGCCAGCCGCGTCAGCTCGGTGTCGCTCCCGCGCACCGCCGCCAGCCGGTCGCCCAGCGCGCCCGCGACCGTCAACTCGCCCACGCCGGAGAGCAGATCGACGATCCGCACGTGCAACTCTCCGCGGGCCGGGGCGAGTTGGGACTCGGTGCGACGCGCGACCAGTACGGTCAGCAGCGGTACCGCGACACCGGCGACCAACAGACCCGCCGCCAGCACCGCGCCCGCCGCGGGCAGCAGCCACGCGGTGAAGCCGACCGCCGCCAGCGAGACGCCGGCCGCCACCCAGGCAGGCAGCAGCCAGCGCAGGAAGTAGTCCTGGAAGTCGTCCACATCGCTGACCAGCCGGGCCAGCAGATCCCCGCGCCGGCTCTCGCGCAGGCCCGCCGGTGACAGCTGCTCCAGGCGCCGGTGGACGCCGACCCGAAGATCGGCCAGCACTCTCAGCACCGCGTCGTGGGAGACCAGCCGCTCCGCGTACCGGAAGACGGCCCGGCCGATGCCGAACGCCCGGGTCAGCGTCACCGCGACCAGCAGGTACAGGATCGGCGGCTGCTCGGAGGCGCGCGAGATCAGCCAGCCGGAGGTCGCCATCAGCGCCACCGCGCTGCCGAGCGCCAGCGCGCCGAGCACCCCGGCCAGTACAAACCTGCCCCGCTGCCCGTGCCATCCGGCCCGTACCCGCCGCAGCGCCGGCTCCGGCAGCCGCGGCGCCACCGCCCCGCCGCCGTCCTGCTCGAAGGCCGCAGACGTCTTCGTCGCCGCACCTGCCCCTTCCGCCGCAGGCGTCTCCGCCACCGCGGTCTCCCGTACGGCAGCGGCGCGGACAGCCTCCGTACGCGCACCGGCCTCCGGCGGGACGGTGTCCCCCGGCGCCGGGCGGCGGGTCGGGCCCGGCAGCTCCACCACCCGGTCCGCCACTTCCAGCAGCGCGGGCCGGTGCACCACCAGGAGTACGGTGCGGCCGACGGCCAGCCGCCGCACCGCCGCCACCACCGACGCCTCGGTCTCGCCGTCCAGCGCGGCGGTCGGCTCGTCCAGCAGGAGCACGGGCCGGTCGGCGAGGAACGCCCTTGCCAGCGCGACACGTTGGCGCTGGCCGGCCGACAGCCCGGTGCCGCCCTCGCCGACCGTGCGGTCCGGCGACAGTTCCGGCGCCGCGGCGTCCCGCAGCGCGGCGCGCACCTGCTCCTCGTCGGCGTCGGGACGCGCCAGCCGTACGTTGTCGGCGACCGTCCCGGCGAAGAGCGTCGGATGCTGCGGCACCCACGCCACCCGGCGGTGCCAGCTCTCCCGCGAGAGCGCCGCGAGCGGAGTCCACTCCACCCCGTCGACCGACTCCGGACCCGTGACCTCCGGGACCGCGACCTCCGGCCGCTCCGGCCCCGGGCTCGTGCCCGGGTCCGCGCCGCCCACCAGCACCCGGCCCTCGCTCGGGTTCACGAAGCCCAGAACTGCGCTCAGCACGGTGGACTTCCCCGCTCCCGAGGGACCGGTCAGCGCCACCGTCTCGCCGGGCGCCACGGCGAACGACGCGTCGTGCACCGCCGGTTCGCTCCGGCCCGGCCGGCGCACCGTCAGCCCCTGTACGGCGAGCGCGTACGGACCGTCGCCCGCCACCCGGCGCCCACCGTCCTGCGGCAGCGGCTCGGCGAGCACCTCGAAGACCTGCTCCGCGGCGGCCAGCCCCTCCGCCGCCGCGTGGTAGTGGGTGCCGACCTGCCGCAGCGGCAGATACGCCTCGGGTGCCAGGATCAGCACCACCAGGCCGCTGTAGAGGTCGAGTTGGCCGTGCACGAGCCGGGTGCCGATGCCCACCGCGACCAGCGCGACCGAGATCGTCGCGAGCAGCTCCAGGGCGAAGGAGGAGACGAAGGCGACCCGCAGCGTGCGCATCGTCGCCCGCCGGTAATCGCCGGTGATCCGCCGCACGCTCTCCGCCTGGGCCTTGGCGCGGCCGAAGACCTTCAGCGTGGGCAGGCCGGCGACGACGTCGAGGAAGTGGTGCGAGAGCCGCGAGAGCATGCGCCACTGGCGGTCCATCCGAGCCTGCGTCGCCCAGCCGATCAGCACCATGAAGACGGGGATGAGCGGCAGCGTCAACGCGATCGTCAACGCGGCGATCCAGTCGGACCACACGATCCGGGCCAGTACCGCGACCGGCACCACCACCGCGAGCCCCAACTGCGGCAGATAGCGGCCGAAGTAGTCGTCCAGCGCGTCCACCCCGCGGGTGGCCAGCGCGGTCAGCTCACCGGTGCGCCGAGCGGCCGGAGCGCCCGGCCCGAGCGCCGCCGCCCGTTGCAGCAGCCGCAGCCGCAGCTCGGACTTGACCGCCGCGCTCGAACGGTGCGCCGCCAGCCCGGTCAGCCAGCCGACCACCCCCCGGCCCACCGAGACGGCCGCCAGCAGCCCCAGCGGCCCGGCCAACTCCTCGGCGCCCGCCCCCTGTTGGAAGGAACGTACGACCAGTTCGGCGACGAGCATCGCCTGCGCGACCACCAGCCCCGCGGTCAACAGGCCCAGCGCCACGGAGGCGAGCAGAAAGCCGCGGGTGGCGCGTGCGTACCGCAGCAGCCGCGGATCGACGGGACGCACGGCTCACTCCGCCGTCGTCTTCGGATGCACCGGCTCTGCGATGTGCTGCACACCGATGCGCTTGCGGAACACCCAGTACGTCCAGCCCTGGTAGAGCATCACCACCGGCGTCGCGACGGCGGCGCACCAGGTCATGATCCGCAGGGTGTACGGGCTGGAGGCCGCCCCCTCGACGGTCAGGCTCCACTCCTCCCGCAGCGAGGAGGGCATCACGTCGGGAAACAGCGCGAGGAAGAGCATCGCGGAGAACGCCGCGATCGCCACCCCGGACCAGCCGAACGACCAGCCCTCCCGGCCCCGGGCGTTGGCGATCAGCGCCGGCACCAGCGACCCCACCGAGACGGCCATGGCCACCGCGCTCGCCGTACCACCGCGCTCCGCCTGGGTCCAGCCGAGCGAGGCCACCGCCAGCACCGCGGCGGCGAGCCCCAGGCCGCCGGCCGTGCGCCGCGCGCGCAGCCGGATCTCGCCGACGGTCTTGAGCGCGGCGAACACCGCGCCGTGGAAGGTGAAGAGCACCAGCGTCAGCAGACCGCCCAGCAGCGCGTGCGGGCCGAGCAGTTCGAGCACGCTGCCCTCGATCTCGCCGCTCTCGCCGATCGGGGTGCCGTGCACCAGGTTGGCGAAGACGACGCCCCACAGGAACGCGGGGCCGAGCGAGGTCCAGAAGATGGCCCGCTCCCAGTTGCGCTGCCAGCGCTCCTCGGGCCGCTTCGCCCGGTACTCGAAGGCGACACCGCGCACGATCAGGCAGACCAGGATAACCAGCAGCGGCAGGTAGAAGCCGGAGAAGAGCGTCGCGTACCAGTCGGGGAACGCGGCGAAGGTGGCTCCGGCCGCGCTCAGCAGCCAGACCTCGTTCCCGTCCCAGACCGGGCCGATGGTGTTGATCAGCACCCGCTTCTCGCGACGGTCGCGGGCGAGGATCCCGGTGAGCACGCCGATGCCGAAGTCGAAGCCCTCCAGGAAGAAGTAGCCGGTCCACAACACGGCGATCAGCACGAACCACAGGTGGGGGAGTTCCATAACACACTCCAGAGCAGGTGGCGGGGAGCGGGCCGTCGTCCTCGACCCGGCGGGTACGGCGGCGCACACCCGTGGGCGCCGCGGCGGGGGTCAGTAGGAGAACGCCATGGGCCGCTCCTGCTGTTCGGGATCGTGAGGGTCCCCGCCGATCCGCTTGGGCGGGTTCAGATCCGCCTCCGTGAGCTCCGGCGGCCCGGCCTTGGCGTACTTCAGCAGCAGCTTGATCTCCACGACGGCCAGCACCCCGTAGAGCAGCGTGTAGATCGCCATCGAGGTGATCACCTCGCCCTGTGAGACGCCGGGGGAGACCGCCGAGGAGGTGGGCAGCACCCCGTACACCACCCAGGGCTGACGGCCCATCTCGGTGAAGATCCAGCCCCAGGAGCTGGCGATCAGCGGAAAGCCGATGGTCAGGACGGCGAGCCGCCAGTACCAGCGCTCCAGCCGGCTGCCCAGCGTCCGGCCGCGGGTGAGCGCGAGCCGGGGCACCTCGTCCTCGCCGGTGCGCAGTTCGGGTGCGAGCAGGAATCTGCGCCGGGTCAGCCACAGTCCGAGCAGCCCGACACCGAGCGAGGCCATGCCGAAGCCGATCATCCAGCGGAAGCCCCAGTAGGTGACGGCGATGTTCGGCCGGAAGTCGTCGATGCCGAACTTCTCGCCGTACTTCTCCTTCAGCTCCTCGTTGGTGTCGTTGATGCCGGGGACGGCCTCGTAGAAGTTGTCGTGGGCGAGGAAGGAGAGTATTCCGGGCAGTTCGACGGCGACCGTGTTGTGTCCCTTGTCGACGTCCCCGATCGCGAACAGCGAGAACGGCGCGGGCGCCTCGGTGTCCCACAGCGCCTCGGCGGCGGCCATCTTCATCGGCTGCTGGTCGTACATGATCTTGCCCAGCCGGTCGCCGCTGGCGGCGACGAGCAGCCCGGAGACCACCAGCGTCACCAGGCCCACCCGCAGCGAACTGCGCATCACCGGGACGTGGTTGCCGCGCATCAGATGCCAGGCCGCGATGCCGACCATGAAGGCGCCGCCGGCCAGGAAGGCCGCGGCGATGGTGTGGAAGAACTGCGCCACCGCGGTGTTCTGGGTCAGTACGGCGACGATGTCGGTCAGCTCGGCGCGCCCGCTCTCCTCGTCGATCCGGTAGCCGACCGGATGCTGCATCCAGGAGTTGGCGGCCAGGATGAAGTACGCGGACAGGATGGTGCCGATCGCGACCATCCAGATGCAGGCGAGGTGGATCCGCTGCGGCAGCCGGTCCCAGCCGAAGATCCACAGCCCGATGAAGGTCGACTCGAAGAAGAAGGCGATCAGCGCCTCGAAGGCGAGCGGCGCCCCGAAGACGTCACCGACGAAGCGCGAGTAGTCGGACCAGTTCATGCCGAACTGGAACTCCTGCAGGATGCCGGTGACCACGCCCAGCGCGATGTTGATCAGGAAGAGCTTCCCCCAGAACTTCGTCGCTCTGAGGTACTTCTCCTTGCCCGTCCGCACCCAGGCGGTCTGGAGGCCGGCGGTGAGCGAGGCCAGCGAGATCGTGAGCGGCACGAAGAGGAAGTGGTAGACGGTCGTGATGCCGAACTGCCATCGCGCCAGGGTCTCCGGTGCCAGTGCGAGGTCCACGTCGCGTTCTCCTTCCGGATGCGCGGGTCCGTCGCCGGGCCCTTCGACATAGAGGATCTTCTTCCGCGAATACGGAGGAAGCCACCGCGCTTGTGAATGTGAATGCATTCACAAGACCCATTATGGCGCACCCTGCAACGATCTCCGAAGGAGGGTCGGTCCCGGGGCGAAAGCCCAGCTCGGAGCCGGTGCCCGAGCCCGCCGACCGGGGTCGGGAGCGCGTCGCGGGGACGGGTTGCGGAGGTGCGGGGACGCACGGACACGTGCGGGGACGGACACGTGCGGGGACGCGCGCCCGGACGCACGTACGGGCGGTACGGCTGTCGTGCCCGTACCGCCCGTACCGCCCTGTACCGCCCGTCTCGCTCGTGCGGCTCTTCCGGCTGCCCCGCGGTCCGTGCCGTCCGCGGCGGTGGCCGCTACCGGCCGGCCCGGAACTCCGCCGCGGCCTTGAGGAAGATGTCGTTCGCCTCGCGCTCCCCGATCGTCACCCGCAGGCCCTCGCCCGGGAACGGCCGCAGGACGACGCCGGCGCGGTCCGCGGCCTCCGCGAACTCCACCGTGCGCTCGCCCAGCCGCAGCCAGACGAAGTTGGCCTGCGAGTCCGGCACGGTCCAGCCCTGTGCGGCCAACTCGGCCTGCACCCTGGTGCGTTCGGCGACCAGTCCGTCGACCCGCTCCAGCAGTGCGGCCTCGCTGCGCAGCGAGGCGACGGCGGCGTTCTGTGCGATCTGGCTGACGCCGAAGGGCACCGCGGTCTTGCGCAGCGCCGCGGCCACCGGCTCGTGCGCCACCGCGAAACCGACCCGCAGACCGGCCAGGCCGTACGCCTTGGAGAAGGTGCGCAGCACGCAGACGTTCGGCCGGTCGCGGTAGAGCTCGATGCCGTCCGGCACCTCCTCGTCGCGGACGAACTCCCGGTACGCCTCGTCGAGCACGACCAGCACCTCGGCGGGCACCCGGTCCAGGAAGCGCTCCAGTTCCGCACGGCGGATCGAGGCGCCGGTCGGGTTGTTGGGGTTGCAGACGAAGATCAGGCGGGTACGGTCGGTGATCGCGGCGGCCATCGCGTCGAGGTCGTGCTCCTCGCCCGCGGTGAGCGGCACCTTGACCGAGGTGGCGCCGGAGATCTGGGTGATGATCGGGTACGCCTCGAAGGAGCGCCAGGCGTAGATCACCTCGTCGCCGGGGCCCGCCGTGGCCTGGAGCAACTGCTGGGCGACGCCCACCGATCCGGTGCCGGTCGCCAGATGGGCCACCGGGACGTCGAAGCGCCGCGAAAGCTCCTCGAAGAGCTCGGTGCAGGCCATGTCCGGGTAGCGGTTGAAGCTCGCCGCCGCCGCGACCGCCGACTCCAGCACACCGGGCAGCGGAGGGTGCGGGTTCTCGTTGGAGGAGAGCTTGTAGCCGACGGGCCCGTCCTCGCCCGCGTTCGCCGGCCTGCCGGGCCGGTACGTCGGCACGCCGTCGAGCGCCGCACGCAGCCTGGGCGTCGTGTCCGTCTTCTGGTCGGCCATCCCCATCCTCCTTGACAAGGCGTGCGGCGTGGGCGGCGTCCCCGCCTCCGCACCCGGTGCGCCGTCGTCCGACGTCGTTCGCAGTCGATTCCTATCCACCATAAAAGGAATAGCCGCGGCGGCGTACCCGTGCGGAGCACTCATCCCGGCGCCCGCCGGCCCGGCCGGGTGCGGCGACGGTGCCGCGGCGCGGCGACGCGGCGGAAAACATGTACGGACAACGCAAGTCCTCCGCACGGCGCACGCCGTCGAGCGCGCGCCGGTAGCGCAATCCCTGGCGCTCGTCACCCGTGAAGGTGAGTTGAGACCTGTTCGCAACCTGCAGAGAACACGGGGAGCGAGGCCCAGAAGGACCGCTCAAATTATCTGTTGGATCGTCAACTGACGTATTTTCCAAGGCAGTTCATCGTTTATGATCTTGCAGAATCGTGACTTCCGACCCTCCGTCGAGCGCTCCCGTCAACGTTCGGAGTCAGCTCTACTATCAGCACGCCATGACAGCAGCAGGGAAGCACCAGGTGAGCCGTTCCAGCGGCCGTCGGCTGGGGCGAGCCGGGATCCGAGACGTCGCCGCAGCCGCCGGCGTCTCCATCACTACGGTCTCCGACGCCCTCAACGGCAAGGGCAGACTGCCCGACGCCACGAGACGGCACGTCCGCGAAGTCGCCGACCGACTCGGCTACCGACCCTCCGCCGCCGCCCGGACACTGCGCACCGGCAAGTCCGGCCTCATCGGGCTGACGGTGACCACCTACGGCGAAGAGCCCTTCAGCTTCACCGAGTTCGCCTACTTCGCCGACATGGTCAGGGCCGCCACCTCCACCGCGCTCGCCCGCGGCTACGCGCTGGTGATCCTTCCCGCACCCGCGCGCCAGCGCACCGTCGACGTCTGGTCCAACGTCGCTCTGGACGGCACCGTCGTCATCGACCCGGCCGACCACGACCCGGTCGTCACCGAGCTGGTCCAGCAGGGCATCCCGGTCGTCTCCGACGGCCGGCCGGCCGGTTCGCTGCCCGTCACCGCCTGGGTCGACAACGACCACGAGGCGGCCGTCACCCATCTGTTGGACCATCTCGCCGAGTCCGGCGCCCGCCGCATCGGGCTGCTCACCGGCACCAGCACCGACAGCTACACCCGGCTCTCCACCACCGCCTATCTGCGCTGGTGCGAGCGGGTCGGCCAGGACCCGGTCTACGAGGCCTACCCCGCGCACGACCCCCGCCAGAGCGCGGTCGCCGCCGACCGCCTGCTCGCCAGACCGGACCGGCCCGACGCGGTGTACGGGCTCTTCGACCCCAACGGCACGGACCTGCTGGCCGCCGCCCGCCGCTACGGCCTGCGCGTGCCCGAGGATCTGCTGCTGGTGTGCTGCAGCGAGTCGACCGTCTACGCCGCGACCGAACCGCCCATCACCACGCTCTCGCTCAAGCCCGGACGCATCGGGACCACCGTCGTGCAGCTGCTCATCGACGCGATCGAGGGCGAGGGCTCGGGCCCCTCCGCCGAGGCCGGCGACAGCGCGGCGACGGGCGACCCGCGGCAGCAGATCATGCCCACCGACCTGATCGTGCGGACCAGTTCGCAGCGCCGGACCAGGCGTACCACCGTCAGCGCGCCGAGGGCCCCGTCCGGCGATGACTGACCGGTCCGGGCACCCCGGGGACGGCTTGCCCGACCGGCGGAGGGCGTTGTTCCGCCACCGTGCACGCCCCTCGCACAAACGGAGAATTCAGGAGGAATTCACGCTCCCGGGTCGCACCCGCTTCAATTGCCACCCCCTGGTGCGTCACAACTCCCGGCCCTCGTTCCTATGATGGGCGGACAGCATCCGCGTCGGACGCGGTCGACAGGACGTACCCAGGGTGCACAGCGGCGGAAAACGGTGGAGGGGTCGATGACTCAGGGGGCCGGTCAGGGACCCGATGTGTGGCAGCAGGTACCCGCGAGCGCCGCCCCGGGGGCTCCAGCCGGAGTGCCCGGAGGCCCGGTCGTCGCCGCGGCTGCCGCAGCCGTTCCGCAGCGGTCCGCGCCCGCGCCGCTCACAGCGGTACGGCTCGCGCCCGTCCCACCGGCGCCCGCGCCCGTCCAGCCGGCAGCTGTTCCGGGCCCCGTGCCCGTGACACCGCCCGTTGCGGCAACCTCCCCCGTGGCGGCGCCGGTTGCCGCCGTCCCGCCCGTCGCCGCCGTTGCGCCCGTGCCCGTGCGGGCGAGCGCGCCGGGGCCGGTCGCGCCGGGGGCTCCCGCGCAGCCGCCGCACCTGCCGCCGCCCGCGCCGGACGAACCACCGCTGCCGGACGACGGATACACCCCGACCGAGCGCAACCTCCCCGTCATCGGCCGGGATTCCGCCCCCGCGCCCACTCCCACGCTCGTCGACACCCCGCTGCCCGCCTCCGCCGTCTCGGCCGAGGGGCAGAGCAGCGCCCCCGGCCCGCTCTACGTCGTGGGCGACGTCCACGGCTACCTCGACGAGCTGCGGCAGGCGCTGCGCGAAGCCGGTCTGACCGACGCGGAGGACCACTGGGCGGCCGGCAAGGCGCGGCTGTGGTTCCTCGGGGACTTCACCGACCGCGGGCCCGACGGCATCGGCGTCATCGACCTGGTGATGCAGCTCTCCGCCGAGGCGGCGGCGGTCGGCGGCTACTGCAAGGCGCTGCTCGGCAATCACGAGCTGCTGCTGCTCGGAGCCCGGCGCTTCGCGGACACCCCCATCAACTCCGGTGCAGGCACGGCCTCCTTCCAGGCCGCCTGGCTGCTCAACGGCGGCCAGCGCACCGACATGGAGCGGCTGCAGGAGCACCACATCCGCTGGATGTCCCGGCTCGACGCGATGGCACTCGCCGACGAGCACCTGCTGATCCACTCCGACTGCTCGGCCTACCTCGACTACGGCGACACCATCGAGGAAGTCAACGACGTGATCACGGAGGCGCTGGACCAGCGCGACCCGGACATCACCTGGGACCTGTTCCGCAAGTTCACCAAGCGCTTCGCCTTTCGCGACGAGGAAGGACCCCGCGCGGTCCAGGAGTTGCTCGCCACCTACGGCGGCGCACGGATCGTGCACGGGCACAGCCCGATCCCGTACCTGCTCGGCGAGACCGCCACCGAGGAGGCGGAGAAGGACGAGGAGGGCGCCGTACAGGTCCACGGACCGTACGTCTACGCCGACGGACTCGCGATCGCCATGGACGGCGGCGTCACAATGGCCGGAAAACTACTCATCGCGGAACTCCCTCTGCACGAACTCTCCACAGGTGTTGAGGAAACCGCTTGACCTGGCCATACAGTGGGCAAGCCACTTACGGGGAGTCGTCCGCACACGCCTTCACGGCGTGAGCAATTTCGACGACACCCTGTCACCCCGTGCGCGAAGCGATCTAACATCAGTCCAGCCGCCCGCGCGCTGCGCCACAGCCCACTGCCACAGCCGCCCGGCCCACCACCCCTGAGGTCGGGGGCACGACACCCGACCCCACCGATTCCGGAGCCGACCCGCGCCCCGGTCCTACGGAGCATCGGGGGATGCACACATGAACAGCGCTCCGCACCTGCGCCTTGAGGACCGCCCCGAGTTCGAGCGAGTGCTCGACGAGGCGCTCCGCACCATGGCCAGGGCCGAAACCGAAACCGCGCCGCCGCTCGCCACAGCCGATCTGCGCACGCTCGCGGTCGCCGACGCCGACGCCATCGCGGCCCACGCCTCCGAGGAGTACGGCGAGTTCGTCCGCGTGCGCGAGCGGCTGCGTCAGCCCGCCGGCACGGCCGCGCCGCCCTCCGGCACCTCTCCCGGCGGCGCCTCCTCCGACCGCACCGACCCGTCCGGCAGCGCCGGCGGCAGCCCGCCCGGGCCGGCCGACAGCCCCGCGGACAGCTCCGGCGCCGGTGCCTTCGTGGTGCTCTCCCTGCTGCTGCCCGTGCTCTCCGGCTCGGCCGCGGTCATCTTCCTGCTCGTCGGCTACGCACTGGGCGTGGTCTCTCCCGAACCGGCGCTCGCCGTGGCGATGCGCAACGTCGGCTGGGTCTTCGCCGTGATCACCGTCGCGACCGGGCTGGTCGGCGCCGTCAGTCTGCTGCTGTCCGCCTCCAGAAACGCACCAACCGCCAGACGGGGGTCGGATTCCGGACGGAATGACGGCCCGTCCGACGAGATCACCGTCGCCCGCGCGGCCTGGCGGCACGCACTGCTCCAGCGCGGCATCCTGCCTTTCCTCCGGGACGCCCAGGAGCGCGCCGCACAGGGCCAGGAGGGGTACCGCACCCCCGGGCCCCGGCTTGCCGAGGACGACCACCGCACCCCCCGACTCGGCTACTCCGGCCCCGACTTCTCCGCGCACAAGGCCGGTGCGGCGCAGGAGAGCACCGTCGAACGCAACCGCTTCTCCAGCCCCAAATACGGGAGTTCACGCTTCTCCAGCCCCAAGTACTCGACGGACGGCCCGACTTCGGGCGAGTACGAGGGTGCGGATTCCGGCGAGGGCTCGGACTCCGGCTCGAAGAGCTCCGGGGGCCGCTTCTACAGCCCGAGCTACCAGAGCGGGTCCACGGACAGCCCCGCGGAGGGCCGCAAGTTCTCCAGCCCCGGCTTCAAATCCGGCTCCACGGACAGCCCCGCGGAAGGGCGCAGATTCTCCAGCCCCAAGTACCAGAGCGGGTCCACGGACAGCCCCGCGGAAGGGCGCAGGTTCTCCAGCCCCAAGTACCAGAGCGGCTCCACCGACAGCCCTGCGGAGGGCCGCAAGTTCTCCAGCCCCGGCTTCAAATCCGGCTCCACCGACAACACCGCCGAAGGCCGCAAGTTCTCCAGCCCCAAGTACCAGAGCGGCTCCACCGACAGCCCCGCGGAAGGCCGCAAGTTCTCCAGCCCCGGCTTCAAGTCCGGTGCCACCGACAACACCGCCGAAGGCCGCAAGTTCTCCAGCCCCAAGTACCAGAGCGGCTCCACCGACAGCCCCGCGGAAGGCCGCAAGTTCTCCAGCCCCGGCTTCAAGTCCGGTGCCACGGGCCGCGACCGCGCCGAGGACACCCGGGACCAGCGGGACGACGAGGACCCGGGCCCGGTGCCCGACGGCGACGACGCCCGCTCGCGCTGACCCACGGCGGGCAGGCACTCGCGCCGGGCCGGGCGGAGCACGGCGTGTGATCGGCGCGCGGGCCGCGTACGCGCCTCCCCGCGACGGAGGGCGACACAGACGGACCGACCCCGCCGCGTACGGAGTCGTACGTCTGCATACCTCTGCGGTCCTCCGCAGTCGTCCCCGTACGAAGCCGTACGTCTGCGGTCCTCTCCGTACGGAGTCGTCCGAAGCCGTACGAAGCCCGTACGAAGCCGTACGGCCGCGTACGGAGTCGGGCGTACCCCGCGGGCTGTGCGCCGCTGCCGCTGCAGGGAGGGGCGCTCCGGAGCGGGCGGGACGGGGCGGGGCAGCGGTGCTGTGTCGCAACCGCGGTCAGTCGACGGGGAGTGCGGTACCGCAGCGGGTGCAGAAGCGCGCGGTGCGCTCGGCGGCCAGGCGCCCGCATTCCGGGCACACCTGCTGGAGCAGGCAGGCCGCCTCGCCGCCCTCCTCCACCCGGTCACCGGACGGCCGCCCGATGCTCATCCCGGGTCGGCGCCGGTGGACGGTGAAGTACGCCAGCCCTTCGCTCCCGGCGGCCAGGGAGCGTTCCGTACCGCGCGCCAGCCAGGCGACCGCGCCGGGGGTCAGCGGCTGCTCGCCAGCGACGGTGGTGAGCCGGCCCCCGCCCTCGAACACGACGAGCAGAACGTCCAGGTCGGGTTCGGTGTGCGCGGTGACCTCCGCACCGGCGGGCAGCCGGATCAGGTTGGCGTCCAACTGCCGTTGCCGCACCGCGAGATTCCACAGGGCCCCGCCCTGTTCCTCCGCTGTCTCGGCCAGCAGATCGCTCGCCCCGGTCAACACCCCGTACTGCGGCGGGTTCTGCACGATCCGCCCCTCCCCGTGCTCGCGGTCCTCTGTCCCTCTGGGTATCAAATTCCGTGCGCACGGGAGACGTGGACCCGCCTCTTCGGCAGGTTCGTGACATCTGCCGCGCCCGCCTCCTCCGCACGCGTCGCGGCGGCTCCGGTGCGGGATCTTCGTGCGTCACAGATCCTGGGCGGACGGAGCGCAGCACCGACTCTGTGCGCAGGCTGCTCGCGCCGCCGCGTTCGTACGCGTCCTCGCAGGCGCCGTTCGCGTCTGCGCAGGCGCCGTTCGCGTCTCCGCAGGCGCCGTTCGCGTCTCCGCAGGCGCCCCTTGGACCACAACCGCCGGAGGACTCGGTGTCACACCCGCGACCGCTTGCCCCCGAGGAGAAACTCGCCGACGCGAAGAGGCAGTTGGGCCTGCCGCGGATCGTGGTGATCTGTGGCTCCACCCGTTGCATGGCCGAGATGGGCGAGGCCGACCTGCGGGAGACCGCAGCCGGAAGGATCGTCGTCAGGCCGGGCTGCGATCTGAAGTCGCCGCACGGCCTCTGGTCCGATCCTGCCGAGGCCGAGGCGCTGAAACCCCGACTCGACGATCTGCACCGGTCGAAGATCCGGCTCGCTGACGAGGCGCTCGTGGTCGGCGACTACATCGGGGACAGCACCCGGGCCGAGATCGCCTACGCGCGGTCGCTGGGCAAGCCCGTACGGTTCACACATCCCGAAGTCGACCCCGATGCCCGACCCGGCCCACCGGCCGACCGTCACGCGGGCCCACCGCCCGACCGTCACGCGGGGGCTCCGGCCGACCGCGGGCACTCGTGAGACGCGGTGCGGCGCTCCCGCGTCGGGGGAACGGTCCGCCTCTCGACGAGCGCTGACCGACGGCACCCCGCGAAGTGCCGTCGATCAGCCTCGTCCGTGCAGGTCAGTCAGCCATCGGAAGGTAGACGCGGTTGCCGGAGGCGGCGAACTCCTTCGACTTCTGCGCCATCCCGGCCTCGATCTCCGCCGCCCCCATGTCCGTTCCGTGGTCGCGGCGGATCTCGTGCGAGATCTTCATCGAGCAGAACTTCGGCCCGCACATGGAGCAGAAGTGCGCCGTCTTCGCCGGCTCGGCGGGCAGCGTCTCGTCGTGGAACTCCCGCGCCGTGTCCGGGTCGAGGGCCAGGTTGAACTGGTCCTCCCAGCGGAACTCGAATCTCGCGTCGGAGAGCGCGTCGTCCCAACTCCGGGCGCCCGGATGGCCCTTGGCCACATCGGCCGCGTGCGCGGCGATCCGGTACGTGATCACACCGGTCTTGACGTCGTCCCGGTTCGGCAGGCCCAGATGCTCCTTGGGCGTGACGTAGCAGAGCATCGCCGTGCCCCACCAGCCGATCATCGCCGCACCGATCCCCGAGGTGATGTGGTCGTAGCCGGGTGCGATGTCGGTGGTCAACGGGCCGAGCGTGTAGAACGGCGCCTCGTCGCAGATCTCCTGCTGGAGGTCGATGTTCTCCTTGATCAGATGCATCGGGACGTGCCCGGGCCCTTCGACCATGGTCTGTACCTCGTGTTGCCGCGCGATCCGGGTCAGCTCACCGAGCGTCCTCAACTCGGCGAACTGCGCCTCGTCGTTGGCGTCCGCGACGGAGCCGGGCCGCAGGCCGTCGCCGAGCGAGAAGGTGACGTCGTAGCTGCGCAGGATCTCGCAGAGCTCCTCGAAGTGGGTGTAGAGGAAGCTCTCCCGGTGGTGCGCCAGACACCAGGCGGCCATGATCGAGCCGCCGCGCGAGACGATCCCGGTCCGGCGGTTCGCGGTCAGCGGCACGTGGCGCAGCAGTACGCCCGCGTGGACGGTCATGTA
Source organism: Streptomyces sp. XM4193 (assembly GCF_023072595.1). Lineage (GTDB taxonomy): Bacteria > Actinomycetota > Actinomycetes > Streptomycetales > Streptomycetaceae > Streptomyces. Next base: position 291,771 of record NZ_JALLGK010000001.1, on the reverse strand, counting down.
GTCCACGCCCTGCTCGCACTGCTCGATCACGGTGTCCCGGTAGACCTCCCAGTTCAGCTCCTCGGCCCGGCCCTCGACCTTCTCCAGCGCCTGGTAGAGCGGCACGGTGCCGATCGGCACCGGGGAGTTGCGCAGGATCCACTCGCGGGTGGTGTGGATGTTGCGGCCGGTGGAGAGGTCCATGACGGTGTCCGCACCCCAGCGGGTCGCCCAGGTCATCTTCTCCACCTCCTCCTCGATGGAGGAGGTGACCGCCGAGTTGCCGATGTTGGCGTTGACCTTCACCAGGAACTTCCGGCCGATGATCATCGGCTCGATCTCCGGGTGGTTGATGTTGGCCGGCAGCACCGCCCGGCCGCGCGCGATCTCCTCGCGCACCGTCTCCGGCTCCAGGCCCTCCCGCAGCGCGACGTACTCCATCTCCGGAGTGACCTCGCCCCGCAGCGCGTACCCGAGTTGGGTCACCGCACGGCGGCTCCCGTCGGCGGCGGTACGGGCGCGGCGCGGCAGTCGCGGACGGCCTGGAAAGACCGCGTCCAGATTGCGCAGGCCGCCGCGCGGGCTGGTGTGCTTGACGCCGTCGTCCTCGGGCCGGACCTCCCGGCCCGGGTACTCCTCGGTGTCGCCGCGGGCGACGATCCAGTTCTCCCGCAGCGGGGCGAGCCCTCGGCGCACGTCGGTGTCGATGGCGGGATCGGTGTGCGCGCCCGAAGTGTCGTACAGCGTCACGTCCTTGCCGTTGGTCAGGTGCACCCGGCGGACCGGAACCCGGATGTCGGGACGCGAACCGCTCAGATAGCCCTTGTGCCAGCCGATCTGTGTCGGCTCCCCGGCCGCCGGGCTCTCGTCCTCGCCCGGCCCCTCGGGCATGCGTGATTCCTGCATGGTCATGAGACCCACTCCCTACGCCGGCATTACCCGGTAACAGGTTCGGCGGTCGACGCAGCTGTGCCCGTACTCGCTCGTACGGAGGTCAGCGCCCTCTCAGCCCCGTGCTCGGAGCTCCCGCGATGTGCAAATGCACCCTCACGCTAGCGGTTCGACTTCCCACCCCGCCAGGGGGCCTTGCGATGATCTGACCGTGAACCAGTCCCACAGCGAGCACGACGGTGACCGCCCCGGCCAGTGGCCCGGCGACGAGAACTCAGGTCAGGGCGGTGGTGCCGCCTGGGGACCCAGACCCCCGAAGCGCCGGAGGACGGCACCCGGGGGCGGCTCCGGACACGGCGCCGACGGGCCCGGCGACCCGACCGCGCACGCACACGCCCACGGACACGCCCACGGGCACGGGCACGGGCCGGCCGCGCCCGTCTCCCGCCATCTGCGGAAGGTCATCGCGGCCGTGTTGATCCCGTTCGCCGCCGCGGTGCTCGCCGGACTGGTCCTGATGTGGCCGGGCGGCACCCCCGGCAGCGACGGCGGACGCAGCGGCGTCGGTTTCGACCGGCAGATGGAGCAGGCCAGGGTCGTACAGGTCCAGGAGGTCGACTGCGGGGACGTCAACGCCGAGGGCAGGCAGGAGGGCGACACCTCCGCGAAGGGCATGTGCCAGCAGGCGACGATCAAGGTCACCTCGGGACCGCACGAGGGGCGGGAGTTCACCGAGGTCATCACGCCGGACGACACCCGCAGGCTCTCCACCGGCCAGGACGTGGTGGTCGCCCACGCGCCGCAGGCACCCGAGGAGCTGCAGTACAGCGTCATCGACGTGGACCGCGACTTCCCGATGGTGCTGCTCGCGATCATCTTCGCGCTGGTGGTGGTCGGCGTCGGACGGCTGCGCGGTCTGCTGGCGCTCGTCGGTCTGGTGATCACCTTCGGAGTGCTGACCCTCTTCATCCTGCCGGGCATCCTCCAGGGCTCGAACCCGCTGGTGGTGGCCGTCATCGGCGGCAGCCTGATCATGCTCGTCACCCTCTACCTCTGCCACGGACTGACCGCCAGAACCTCGGTGGCGGTGCTGGGCACCCTCATCTCGCTGGTGCTGATCGGGCTGCTCGGCTCGCTCTTCATCGGCTGGGCGAACCTCTCCGGCAACACCGACGACCAGACCGCGCTCGTCCACAGCCTCTACCCCGACATCGAGATCCGCGGTCTCCTGCTCGCGAGTGTGCTGATCGGTTCACTCGGCGTGCTCGACGATGTGACGGTCACCCAGACCTCGGCGGTCTGGGAGCTCAAGGCCGCCGATCCGTCGGCGAGTTGGCGGCAGGTGTACCGCTCGGCCATGCGCATCGGCCGCGACCACATCGCCTCGGTCGTCAACACCCTCGTACTGGCCTACGCGGGTGCGGCGATGCCGCTGCTGCTGCTCTTCTCCATCGCCAAGGCGGACACCGCGACCGTGGCGACGAGCGAGCTGGTGGCGGAGGAGATCGTACGGACACTGGTCGGCTCGATCGGCCTGGTCGCCTCCGTACCGGTCACCACGGTCCTGGCCGCGCTGGTAGTCTCGGCCGGCTTCGGCAAGGACGGCGAACCGCCGATCCGTCCGACCGGCGGCGACGGGGCCGACGGCACCGGCGGCGGACACTCCGGCGACGCATGGGGCGACGGCCCGGCCGGCGACGGCGCCGGCGGCGGTGCGGGCGGCGGCAACGGGGCGGCGGGCGCGGGGAGTTCGAGCGGCCCGGCGTCGGTGCGCGGCGGGCTCGGCGGCGGCAGCGGACGCCGCAGACGCGCCAAACGCTGACCCAGCGGCCCGCGGCCCGCGGCGGGCAGGCGGACAGGCGGGCAGACGGGCAGACGGGCAGACGGGCAGTCCGCTCGTCGCGGCACCGCCGGCGAACGCGGGAACGACGACGGGCGGTGCGGCCCGGGTGACTTCACCCGGGCCGCACCGCCCCGCTGAACCGTTACGGCATGCGCCCGCCGGCCAGAATCCTGTCCAGTTCGGCGTCGATGTCCTGCTGCGCCTCCTCGTGCCCGAGCGGCACCAGGCGGTCCGTACGGTCGAGGAACGCCACCAGCGGCGGCGCACTCACGCGGAAGACCGCGCGCTCCGAACCGGCGAACAGCTGGATGTGCAGATCCGCCAGCCGCTCGGCGCAGACCGGAGCGATGTGCACATCGCCCTCGCCCGAGGGATGGCTGATTCCGTCGACCAGCAGCTCCCGTCCGAACACCCAGCTCACCGGGGCGTCGCCCGGCAGGCAGAAGGTGAAGCGCACGGCGTACGGATCCTCTGTCTCGTAGACGAGATCGACCGGGATGAGGAAGGCGAGCTCCTCTGAGGCCAGGAAGCTCATCATGACCTGAGCCCGGACCGTGTCACCCATTGCGCTGCCCCCGATTTCTCGTACTCGGCCGTGATCGGTAGCTGTGGAACTCAGGTGAATCGTCTACGAAGATCCACAAACCCCACAATCCCGGATGCTTCAAAGTCACCCGTTTGACAACGGTGTTGGCACCGCTGGGGGCACGGCCGGCAGGTTCGAGGGCTCAGTCGGTCCTTACCAGCTGCTGCTGGAGGAGGACGAGGTGAACTTGCGTACGAGGAAGACGAGTCCGGCGACGATCGCGGCGAAGAGCAGCACCTTGAAGAGCAGGGCGATCACCGTCGTCAGAATCCAGGTCACCACCTTGAAGACGAGGAGCGCGACGACGATGATCGCGACCCACTTCACCCACGAGGGGAGTCCGGCGAAGGTTCCTGTCGAGCTCATGGTGTCCTGCCTCCTGTTGCCGTGTGGCACGGCTCCTGGTGTTGCCTCTTGACTGCGTCGGCCGGGCGCCGTTCGCCTTGCCTTCTCGGCCGTCGGTTCGACGGCCGGCCGCTGTGTCGCTGTGTCTTCGATGCTAAGCGGCCCACCGGGGCAGACGGGAGGGCCCGCTGCCCCGGTCCTCCCCTGAACCGACCCTGAGGCGCCCCTGAGTTCGGCGCTCCGACCCAGGCGTGACCCCGTCCGGCCGCCGGGCCCGCCCGACAGCAGCAGGGTCAGCAGGACGCCGGAGTCGACCGGGCACCCGACTCAGCACGGGCGCCCGGCTCAGCAGGGTTTCGGGATCAGCCGGGCGTCGGCATCAGCCGGGCGGGGAGAAGACCACCAGGACCCGCAGGTCCTCACTGATGTGGTGGAAGCGGTGCGGCTGTCCGGCCGGCACGTAGACCACGCTCCCCCGCGCCACCGGGGTGGACTCCTCGCCGACGGTGATCACCGCCCGACCGCTGACGACGAAGTACACCTCGTCCTGGTCGTGCGGCTTCTGGGTGTCCTGCTCGGTGCGGTCCAGCGCGTAGAGCCCGACCGACATGTTCCGTTCCCGCAGAAACTGCAGGTACGCACCGTCGTTGGCGAGGCGCTCGGCCTCCAGTTCCTCCAGGCGAAACGCCTTCACCGGCGCCTCCCCCCTGCCCAGCACACGCCCGACTCTGAAACGATCTGCTGCATGAAGAGCTTCCTTCTCAAGACAATCGCCAACGCCGTCGCGCTAGCGGTGGCCGTGTGGCTGCTGGCCGACATCACCGTCTCCGGCGACACCTCCGGAGAGCGGACCATCACCCTCGTGCTGGTCGCGCTGATCTTCGGTGTCGTCAACGTCGTGGTCAAGCCCGTCGCCAAAGTGCTGTCCTTCCCTGTGCTCGTCCTCACACTGGGCCTCTTCGCCCTGGTGATCAACGCCCTGATGCTGCTGCTGACCTCCTGGCTGGCGGACAAGCTCGACGTCGGCTTCCACGTGGAGGGATTCGGCACCGCGCTGCTCGGCGGACTGATCGTCTCCATCGTGTCCTGGGGCATGGAGATGGTGCTGCCCGACGGCAAGTGAGACGGCGCCCGCTGCGGGCGCACCACCGGGCGGCGTGCTCGTCGGCGCATCGCCGATGATGGGTGCATGGACGCATCGACCCCCCGTACCGACCGACCGGAACCCGCGTATCACGTCTGCTTCGTGTGCACGGGCAACATCTGCCGCTCGCCCCTCGCCGAGTCCGTCTTCCGCGCAAAGCTCGCGGAGGACGGGCTCGCGGACGAGGTCCGCGTTTCCAGCGCAGGCACCGGCGGTTGGCACACCGGCAGCGTCGCCGACCACCGGACCGTGGAAGTGCTGGAAGAGGCAGGCTACGAGTCCGCGCACAGCGCACAGCAGTTTCAGGCCGAGTGGTTCGACGGGCTCGATCTGGTGATCGCCCTCGACCTCGGCCACGAGCGGGACCTCAAGAAGCTCGCCCCCACCGCCGCCGACGCGGCGAAGGTGCGGCTGCTGCGCTCCTACGACCCGAAGAGCGCGAACTCGCCGGAGGTCGCGGACCCGTACTACGGGACGCGCGCGGACTTCGACACGGTGCTGGAGCAGGTCGAGGCAGCCGTCCCTGGTCTCCTCCGGGCCGTGCGCGAGGACCTCGCGGGCCGCCGCGCCGCCGCCGGCACCTCCCCGGAGCCGGACCGCGCGCCGGGCGGGGAGCCGGGAGCGGACGAGGACCCGGAGCCGGGCGCGGACGAGCGTCCGGGCGGGGCCGACGCCGGACGGATGGAGGCCGCACGATGAGCGGACCCGCCGAGGACGCCCCGCAGCCGGCAACAGGAACCCCTCGACCCACGGCCTTCGAGGAGCAGCCCACCGGCGAGGGCACCCGCGCCGTGCACGCCGGGCTGCCGGAGAGCGAGCCGTACGCCCCACCTGTGCCGGGCCCCGTGCTGACCTCCCACTTCCATCTGCCCGGCGACCCCGCCGACGCTCCCTACACGTACGGGCGCGACGGCAATCCGACCTGGACCGCGCTGGAACGCGCGATCGGCGAGCTGGAGGCCCCCGGGCAGGACGTCGAGGTGTTCGCCTTCTCCTCCGGGATGGCGGCGATCTCCGCGGTGCTGCTCTCCCGGGTGCGCCCCGGGGACACCGCGGTGCTGCCGGACGACGGGTACAACCTGCTCGGCCCGCTCGGCGAGCAGCTGACCGCACAGGGCGCCCACGTACGGCGGGTGCCGACGCACGGCCCCGAACTGCTCGCGGCCGTCGAGGGCGCCGCCCTGGTGTGGCTGGAGACCCCGTCCAACCCCGGTCTGGACGTGTGCGATCTGCGGGAGGTCGTCGAGGCGGCCCACCGCGCGGGCGCGCTCGTCGCGGTGGACAACACCCTGGCCACCCCGCTCGGCCAGCGACCGCTGGAGCTGGGCGCCGACTACTCGGTGGCCAGCGGCACCAAGGCGCTCAACGGGCACGGGGACGTGCTTCTGGGCTATGTCGCCTGCCGGGGCGAGGAGTTGGCCGCGCCGGTGCGACGCTGGCGGAAGCTCGTCGGAGCCGTGCCCGGCCCCGTGGAGACGTGGCTTGCGCACCGCAGCCTGGCGACGCTGCACCTGAGGGTCGCCAGACAGCAGGAGAACGCCCTCGCCCTCGCGCGGGAGCTCCGCGACTGGCCGGAGGTGAGCGCCGTGCGCTACCCCGGACTGCCCGAGGACCCCTCGCACGAGGTGGCGGCACGGCAGATGCGGCGCTACGGCTGCGTGGTCTCCTTCACCCTCCCCGATCTCGGCTTCGCGGAACGGCTGTTGGGCGCGGCGCGCATCGTGGAGAACGCCACCAGCTTCGGCGGTGTGCGCACCACCGCCGAGCGGCGCGGACGCTGGGGCGGCGACGACGTGCCCGAGGGGTTCGTCCGGCTCTCGGCGGGTGTGGAGGACGCGGCCGATCTGATCGCCGACCTGCGGCAGGCCAGGGACCGCGCCCGGGAGGGCTGAGCGCAAGCGGGAGCCGGGCCTGGGGCCCGGGAGCCGGAGCCCGGAAGGGCGTCGGCGGGATCGTGGCGGGTCGTCGGAGGCGGGTCGTACGGGTGGCGGGCGCGCCGGCGGGGTGCGGTTGCGAACGCTCGGGGCCGGGTTCGGGCGGCAGAAAGGTTTCGACACCGCCGGGGCGCGGCAGATTTCCAGGCATGGCGGCTGAACGTCCCGTGGTCAAACGCACTGCTCGCGCGATCCTGCTCGACGGCGACGAGCTCCTGCTGATCAAGCGCACCAAGCCCGACCGACCGCCGTACTGGATCACTCCGGGCGGCGGCGTGGAGCCCGGCGACGAGAGCGTGGTCGCCGCGCTGCACCGCGAGGTGGACGAGGAGCTCGGCGCCAAGGTCGTCGACGTGGTGCCGGCCTTCGTCGACACCGTGCCCTACTCGCTCGCCGACGACGGAGAACCGGCCGACGGCCGACCGCTGCCGGCCGACGCCGTGAAGGTGCAGCACTTCTTCGTGTGCCGACTGGAGTCGATGGACACCTCGCGGCGCCACGGCCCCGAGGTCGACGAACCGCGCGGCGCCTACGAGATCGTCCGCATCCCGTTCACCCGCGAGGGCATCGCCTCGGTCGACGTCGTGCCCCCGACGCTCAGCGCGCATCTGCGCCGCAACATCGAGGGCGTACGCGCCCTGTTCGCCGACGACCTCGGCTGAGCGACGGCGCCCGGCGCCGGGCGGCAGGACCGGAGCCGGGCGGCGGCAGTGGTTCGGGCTTCGTGCCGGGCTTCGTACCGGTGCCGCGTGCCGAGGGGCGTGAACGAGCCCGGCGGGCCGGGCGGTTGGCAGTCGTCCTAGCAGTCGGTGCGGGCGAACCAGCCCTCGAACTCGGCGTCGGCGCTCAGCTCCTCGCCGCCTCCGTCGACCGGGTCCGGCTGCTGCGCGTCGCGCACGGTCCCCGGCCCGCGGGCCTCGGCCTCGGCGAGCACCCGCTGTGCCTCCTCCCGCCAGTCCAACACCGGCTGCGGCGGCATCAGTTCGCGGTTGCGGGCGACGGCGGCCGACTCGTCGACGTGCGCCGCCCGCTCCCGACGGCCGGGCAGCGCGGGCAGCGCCTCCGACGAGCGGGAGGGCGCGGGCAGCTCCTGCCCGGCCGACCGGACGGGCAGGGCAGGCCGGTCCGAGGGCGCCTGCCAGGCGGTGTGGTCCTGCCACACGGAAGGCACCGGGGCGGGAGCGTGCTGCTCCCTCGGCACCGGCAGGGCCGACGGACCGGAGTGCGGCTGCGGTTCGTCCCCGGCCGGTTCCTCGCGGCCGAAGGGCCGGTCGCCGCCGGTGGGCAGCGGCAGCGGGGGAAGCGCGGGCAGGCCGGCGGGCGGCTCCTGCGGACCCCGGACCCGGAGGTCCCCGAGTCCGCCGCCGGACGTCCGACCGGACCCCGGACCGTTCGACGGCCGGTGCTCACGCTGTGAGTTCGGCGTCTCGTGCTCCCACGGGCGGTCCGGCGCCCGGTGCTCACGAGCCGCGCTCGGCGGCTCGTGCGGTCCGGACCGCGGCCCGGACCCGGCAAGCGGTTCCGCCGCTTCGGCGGACGCCGGCCGACGCGAGGGCGCGGAGGGCTCGGCCGGCGGCAACTTCCCCGCGTACGACGGGGGTTCGGCCGGAGGCGACTGCTGCTCCCGAACGGACGGGGGTGCGGCGGCGGGCATCGGCGGCGCGAGCGGAGCCCGCGGCGGCACCGGCGGAGCCGCCGCCTCCGCGGACCGCCCGGACCGCCCGGGCTGCTCGGACCGCCCGGGCTGCTCGCCGCCGTACCGACCGTCGGTCGACCCGGTGCGGGTACGGGAGTTCGGCGAGGTGTCGGCGTCGGCGCTCCGTCCGGCGGCGGGCTGCTCGGCCGGCGGCGGGGGAACGCGGGGCGTCCCGGTGGCGCCGGTCCACTCGCGGCGCCGTACGCGTGCGGCGTTCTCGCCGAACGAGCCGGCCGGGCTCCCGCCGCGGTCGTCCGGCCATCCGCCCGCGAACGGCGGCGCCGGCGGGACGGCGGAGGACGGCGCCGAGGGGAACGCGCGCACCGGACGGGACACGGGCGCCGGCGGGAAGCCGGGCGCCGGCGGGTTCGAGGCCGACGGGCCGGAGGCGGCCGACGACGGAGCGGCGGCCCATGCGTTCGAACCGGCTTCCTCCGCCCGCCCGGTGTCGGCCTCGGGCCGATGCGCGGCCCGGCACCCGGACGCGGCACGGTGCGCGGGCTCCGACGAGGACGCGGGCCAGAGCGAGGACGCGGGCTCCGACGAGGACGCGGGCCGGGGCGCGGAGGCGTACGCGGGCTCGGCCTCGGGCTCGGTCCCGTGGGCTCGTGCGGCGTCCGGTTCGGGCTCGGTGGCCGCCGCGGGCACCGGTGCCCGCGATCCGGCCGACTCGGGCGCCCGCTCGGACACCGCAGCGGGCCCGCCCGCGGACACCGGAGCGGACTCGCGCTCGGGCTCCGCGGCGAACTCGCGCTCGGACTGCTCCGCTGCGGCGGCGGCCGTGCGGTCGCGGCTCACACCGAAGAAGTCGCCGCCCTTGCGTCCGGAGTCGTCGGTGCCCCAGTCCCTCGGGGTGCCCTTCGGTGCCTTCTGCAACTGCGGTATGTGCTTGGCGCAGTGGATGTACGCCTCTTCCACGGTGACCTGCACCCACAGCTCGGCGCGCCGCCCGGGGACGGTCTCCACCGGCAGGTCCGGCTGCTGCTCGCGCAGTTCGGCGTCCGGTACGACCCGGGCCTTGCCGTTGATGTGCAGCCCGATCCGGGCGCGGAAGAAGTCGACCAGAATGATGCCCAGATGCGGGTTTTCCTCGATGTTTCCGAGGCTCGCGTGAACGCCGTTCCCGCGGTACTCGGGGAACACGAGTGTCTTTTTGTCGAGCACCCGCAGAAAGCCGGGCGGCCCGGCACGGAAAGTGTTGTCGCATTCGCCGGCCGCGTCGGCCGTGGCCAGGAAGAACATCTCCTGCTCGGCGACGAACTCCCGCATGTTCGCGTTGAGATGGTCGAGCATCTGGGTGTCGTAGAAGCGGTCCGCCCGCTTGGTCGACCCAAGCCGTCGCTGCACCTCGTGCTCGCCGTCGCTGCCCGGCCGCTGTCGGGGCTCCTCGACGGGCTCCCGCACGGTTTCGGCCCCGTCGCGCGCTCGGGGGGCGGTCCCGCCCGCCCCGGACTGCGCCGTGTGCGCCCCGGCCGTCGTCGGGTCGTACGCCCAGCTCGGCCGCCTCGGGGACGGCTCCGGGTACGGCCCCGGGTACGGGCCGATCAGCGGATCGGTGAGCGGGTCGGGCAGCGGATCGGTCAGCGGATCGCTGGGCGTACCTGCTCCCGACGCCTGGTGCCGCGCCGGGAGCGGCCAGGCGGCCGGCCCCGAAGTGTCTTCCGGATGACGGTCGTCAGCCACGTCGTCTACCACTTCTCAATCTCCCGCGAAGGCCAGTTCGTCGAGTGCGTCGTGCCGTATCCGCTCCTGCGGGATGCCGACGTCGCGCAGGGCGTCGATTCCGCTGCGGATCATGCCGGGTGGGCCCGAGACGTAGCCGTCGTGCCCGCTCCAGTGCCCCGAACCGCGGATCACGTCCGGCACCTGGCCGGTCAGCACGCTCGCACGGACCGGGCAGCCGTCGCCGACCACGGGGTGCACGGAGAGCCAGGAGTGCTCGGACTCCAACTGCCGCATGGTGTCCAGGTCGTAGAGCTCGTGGGCGCTGCGCGCGCCGTAGAAGACGTCGAACAGCCGGCGCCTGCCGTACTCGGCGACTTCCTCGATCATCGCCTTGATCGGGGCGATGCCGGTCCCGCCGCCGAGGCAGAGCAGCCCGTTGTCGCTGTGGTGGTTGACGGTCATGGTGCCCGCGGGCCCGCCCAGCCGCACCACGTCGCCCGGCTGCGCCCGGTTGACCAGCGCGCCCGAGACCCAGCCGGCGGGGACTGCCTTGACGTGCAGCGTGATCAGCCCGTCCGAGCGCGGTGCGCCCGCGAAGGAGTAGTGCCGCCAGACCCTGGGCCACCAGGGCGTCTCCACGCTGGTGTACTGGCCCGCGCGGAAGGCGTACGGCTGGTCGGTCCGCAGCGTGATGACCGCGGTGTCCGACCTCCGCCGCTCGTGCGCCACGACCTCGGCCTGCCAACTGGCGGGCGCGCGCTGCTCGTCCACCGCCGCGGCGTCGATCATGATCTGCGAGATCAGCGTGTACGCCTTGACCCAGGCGGTCTCGGCCGCGGGCGACCAGGTGAAGTGCGCGAACCGCTCCAGCGCGCCGAGCAGGCACTCGCCGAGCGACGGGTAGTACTCCGCCCTCGTGCCGTACTTGCGGTGGCCGCGGCCGAGGCCGGAGAGGTAGGAGGTCAGCACGGCCGGGTTGCCGGCGTGGCGGGCCGTGGTCAGCAACGCCCGGAAGAGCCGGTCGCGTTGGGTGTCCATGGCGGCCGGGAAGAGGTCGCGCAGCTGGGGGTTGCGGAGGAAGAGCAGGGAGTAGAAGTGGCTGGTGACCGCGTCGGCGACCGGTTCGATCTCGGCCAGCGTCTGCTGGATCAGGTCGATCTCGGCCGCGCTCGGCACAGCGACGGGCGGCAGCGGTACGGCCTCGACGCCGTCGGCGGGGTGCGGTTCGGGCGTGGCGGTGAGCGGACGCTCCCGAGTTCGGCCTGAATCCGGCGTTTGAGCGGCGGGTGCGGATCGCGCGGCTCCCGAGCCCGCGGGAGAGGGACGGGCGGAGGCGGCGAACCAGCCACCCTCGTCACCGCTGCTGCCCCGCGTCGGTATGTCGTGATCCTCCGACATCGTGGTCATGCGCTGCCCTCGCCCCTTACATATGCGACCGGTTCTGCACACAGGAGTGACGAAAGTGTGTGCGGTAATTCCCAATCTCTTCTCAGCTGGGGTGCTGCGCATTTGTCCGGGCAGGGACGGCTGCTCTTCTCAAAATGCGCGGCACGATGCGTCGTCGACCATACCGCCAGCAGAACCGCACACAAGTGCCGCAGGAAGAAATCTCCACGAAGCCGGAATCAGCCAGTCCGTGCTGCGGTACGGTAACCCACCACATCCCGAGGAAAGTTCACAAGAGCGACAGAAGCGGGCAAGAGCCGCAAGCGTCCCCTCGACTCCTCCCCGACAGCCGCACGTACGGCGAACGTCCGCACGATTCCCCGTCACCACTACTGCCGTGAGCGCGCCGACGACGGCGACCTAGGGTTTCGGACATGAGCGACTTCATCTTCCGTCGAGCGACGGAACAGGACATCGAGGCCATAGTGGCGATGCTCGCCGACGATCCGCTGGGCGCCACCCGCGAGAGCCCGGACGAACTCGGCCCGTACCGTACGGCGTTCGCGGCGATCGACGCCGACCCCCAGCAGCTGCTGGCGGTGGCCGAGCGCGACGGCCGGGTGGTCGGCACCATGCAGCTGACCTTCGTACCCGGCCTCTCCCGCAAGGGCCTCACCCGCGCCCTGATCGAGGGCGTCCGGGTGCACAGCGACGAGCGCGGGTCCGGCCTCGGCACCGAGCTGACCAACTGGGCGGTGGACCAGGCCCGTTCGCGCGGATGCTCGCTGGTGCAGCTCACCTCGGACAAGGCCCGGGTGGACGCGCACCGTTTCTACGAGCGACTCGGCTTCGAGGCAACCCATCTGGGCTTCAAACTCCCCCTGGACTAGGAGGCGTCGCCTCTCGCGCAGCAGCGCACCGCCGCCCACCGGAGCACCGGCGGCCGGACAGGGGCCGGTCAGCAGACGCGGAGGGGCAACAGGCAGGCAACGAGCAGCAGAGGCCGGGGCCGCAGACGACCGGGCCGGCAGCTACAGCGGCCGCAGCGGGACGACGGCGGGCCGGGCGGGTGTTCTGCACACCCGCCCGGCCCGCCGTCGTCAACAGGTCGCGCTCCGGGCCGCTCGGGACACCGCCCCGCGCGGCCACTCGCGGCTAGTCGTCCTGGCCCCGCAACCCTCCGAAGATCGAGCCGCCGCGTTGGCCGCCGTTGGAGGCCCCGACATCGGCACCACCGTCCTGACCGCCGTCCTGGCCGCCGTCCTGACCGCCGTCCGGCCCCTCGTTGGTGCCGCCGGCGTCCTCCTCGTCGCAGTCCGGGTCCCAGGGCAGACAGGGAGTCGAGGGGTCGCTGGGCGACGGACTGTTGCTCGGTTCGCTCGGATCGTCCGAGGGCTCCGGCTCCGACTCGGTCGGGTCGGGCGTCGGGTCCGGGGTCGGATCGGGCGTCGGGCTCGGGGACGGTACGCCTTCGCTGTCCTCGACGTTGTCGATCGGGGTCGGTTGCGGGAACTCCTCCGCCTCCTTGCCCTTGAGCGCCGCCGTCATGTACTCCGTCCACACCTCGGTGGGCAGGGCACCACCGTTGATCGCCTCGAAGCCGCCGACGCCGCGCATGGAGAGCGGGGTGCCGTCCTTGGGATCGGAGCGGAACATCGCGACGGAGGTGGAGAGCTGCGGCGTGTAACCGACCCACCAGGCCGACTCGTTGCGGTCGGTGGTGCCGGTCTTGCCGGCGGCCGGCCGGCCCAGCGCCCTGGCCGCCTTGCCCGAGCCCTCCTCGCCCTCGATGACGTCCTTGAGCACGTCGGTGACGGTGTCCGCGACGTTGGAGTCGATGGCGCTGCGCTTGGTCGGCTTGTCGAAGCCCTCCAGCTCCTCGCTCTCGCTGACCACCCGGGTGACCGAGTACGGCTCGGTCTGGGTGCCGGAAGCGGCGAAGGTCGCGTACGCGTCGGCCATCCGGATCGCGCTCGGGGTCGAAGTGCCCAGCGCGAAGGAGGGGTTGAGGTGCGGGTTGGTGCTCTCCTTCTTGATGCCGGCGGCCATCGCGGTGTCTCTGACCTCCGCCATGCCGGCGTCCATGCCGAGCTGGACGAAGGGGGTGTTGGCCGAGACCTCCATGGCCTTGCGCAGCGTGATCGGTCCCCAGTCCTTGTCGTTCATGTTGACCTGGCGGAACTTCTCGTTCTTGCTGTCGAGGTACTCCGAGCCGTCCTGGTTCTTGATGGTGATCTTGTTGTCGCCGTTGTACTTGCTCTCCGGCGAGATCCCCTGGCCCTGACTCTTGGCGGTGCCGTTCTCCATCGCCGCCGCCAGCACGAACGGCTTCCAGGTCGAACCGACCGGTACACCGAGGGTGTTGGCGTTGTTGGCGTAGTGGCCCTTGTCGAAGCCCTCACCGCCGTAGACGGCGATGATTCTGCCGTCCCCCGGCACCACCGAGGCGGCACCGAACTGGACGTGCTTGTCCACGTCCCGCTTGTCGGTGTCCAGGTTCTCCTTGCGGACCCGCTTGACCGACTTCTCCAGCTGCCCGACCTTCTTCTTGTCGAAGGTCGTGTAGATCTTGTAACCGCCGCGGTCGAAGCGCTCCTTGGTGATGTTGGTCTTGTTGAGCACCTCGGCGCGGGCGATGTCCATGAGGTAGCCGACCTGGCCGACCTTGCCGCTCTGGTCCTGCCGCTGCTGCGGCTCGGGGAACTCGGTGTACTTCGCCCGCTCGGACTTGGTCATCGCGCCGGTCTCGACCTGACGGTCCAGCACCCACTTCCAACGGGCCACCGCACGCTTGCGGTTCTCCTTGGCCGAGCTGTTGGGCCCGACGCCGCCGTGCGGGTCGTAGAGGTCGGCGCCCTTGAGCACGGTGGTCAGCAGCGCCGACTCGTCCGGCTTCAGGTCCACCGCGTCCTTGCCGTAGTACGCCTGGGCCGCGGCCTGGATGCCGTAGGCGTGGCGACCGTAGTAGCTGGTGTTGAGATAGCCCTGGAGGATCTCGTCCTTGCTCAGCTCGGTGCCGGCCTTGATGGAGATGAACAGCTCGCTCACCTTGCGGCTGATCGTCTGCTCCTGGCTCAGCATGGAGTTCTTGACGAACTGCTGGGTGATCGTCGAACCGCCCTGGGTCTCCTTGCCCCTGGCCATGTTGAACACGGCGCGGGCGATGCCCTTGGGGTCGATGCCCGGGTCGTCGTAGAACGTCTGGTTCTCGGCGGCGATCACGGCGCTCTGCATCGACTTCGGGATCTCACCGATCTCGACGTTCTGCCGGTTCGTCTCGCCCTCACGACCCAGGATCTGGTCGTTCGCCCAGTAGTAGACGTTGTTCTGGGCCTTGGCCGCCTCGGTCTCGTCGGGGACGTCGACCCAGGCGTAACCGATGCCCGCGGCACCGAGCAGCAGTGCGACGAAGCCGACGCACATGGCCATGACCTGCTTCCAGGACGGCAGCCAGCGCCGCACCCCCGACTTGCCCGCCCGCGGGTAGTCGATCAGACGCTTGCGACCGGAAGCGGCCGGCGGCTCGGCCCTGCGGCCACGGCGCCCACCGGCCGCGGCAGTTGATGCGGAAGCGCTCTCGGCGCTCTCGGCCCCGCGACGACGACCGCGCTGCGCGGCTCTGCGCGCCTCGGCTCTGCCGCCGGCGGGGCGCCCCTCCGGCGCCGCACCGTACGAACTGGTGGTGGCGCCCCGGGGCGGTTGCCCGCCAGGGGGTGGTGTCCCGCCCTGGGACGGTGTCGCCCGCCTGCCGCCGGACGGCGGCTGCGCGGCACGACGACCGCGCTGCGGCGGTTTGCGACGGTGCTCGCTCATGGGAAAAGCTACTCCTCGGTCAGGCACCCACGCCTGAAGGCGGCAGTGTACTTCCGGCCCCCCGAAGTGCGACCCGCCAGGTGAAGAGGGCGCACTACATCCAGGACGACGACGTGTGGGGACGCCGATCGGTTCCCGGTGGTGTTCTGCACAGCGTCAGGTTACGCACGTACAGAAGATGCTCAACAGGTCATCCCTTACCAAACAGGGCAGTTGGGGCCTGGTGATTCCGTGATCTGAATCCCTTTCGCCGATCCCGGCCTTGCCGACCGCGACCCTGCGCCCTATCGTCTGGATGTATCGAGTCGATACATCAACTCGGCATAGGGCACACGGCGGACACAGGTCGCAGGTGGTCATCACCACGACCGGCGGTCCACCGCACACGGACAGCGACGGCGGAAGGGATGGGTCGACCTCGATGAGCAGACGGTCGGGCGTCCTGGAGTTCGCCGTTCTCGGTCTGCTGCGCGAGTCCCCCATGCACGGGTACGAGCTGCGCAAGCGACTCAACACCTCGCTGGGCGTCTTCCGGGCGTTCAGCTACGGCACCCTCTACCCCTGCCTCAAGGCACTGCTTCAGCAGGGGTGGATCGCCGAGGAGCCGGGTAGCGCGACTACCGAGCCCCTCACCGCACAGCTCACCGGTCGCCGGGCGAAGATCGTTTACGCGATCACCGCCGAAGGCAAGGACCACTTCGAGGAGTTGCTCGCCCAGACGGGTCCCGACACCTGGGAGGACGAGCACTTCGGCGTGCGTTTCGCCTTCTTCGGTCAGACCTCGCGGGACGTACGGATGCGCGTTCTGGAAGGACGCCGCAGCCGCCTGGAGGAGCGCCTGGACAAGATGCGCGCCTCGCTGGCGCGCACCAGGGAGCGTCTGGACGACTACACCCTCGAGTTGCAGCGACACGGCATGGAATCCGTGGAGCGTGAGGTCCGCTGGCTCAACGAGCTCATCGAGAGCGAGCGGGCCGGACGCGACAAGCGGGACCAGTCCCCGCCCGAAGGCGTCTCCGCGCAGGAGGCCCGGGCCGAGGACGGACCCGCGGAAGGTCGGCGTCAGTCAGAGAACACGGGCGGGCTGCCCCGGCATCGGGGTAGTGCCCGGCCGGACTCGTCCGAGGACATCAAGTAGGGACTCCGCGTCCGCGGGTCTTCTCCGAGAACGAACAGGGAGCAACCGGAATGGGTTCGGTTCGCGTAGCCATCGCCGGCGTGGGCAACTGCGCCGCCTCGCTTGTGCAGGGTGTCGAGTACTACAAGGACGCCGCCCCGGACAGCCGCGTCCCGGGTCTGATGCACGTTCAGTTCGGCGACTACCACGTCAAGGACGTCGAGTTCGTCGCCGCCTTCGACGTGGACGGCAAGAAGGTGGGCCTCGATCTCGCGGACGCCATCGGCGCCAGCGAGAACAACACCATCAAGATCTGCGACGTGCCGCCGAGCGGTGTCACCGTCCAGCGCGGCGAGACCCACGACGGTCTCGGCAAGTACTACCGCGAGACCATCGAGGAGTCCGACGCCGAGCCGGTCGACGTCGTCCAGGCCCTCCGCGACGCGCAGGCCGACGTGCTCGTCTGCTACCTGCCGGTCGGCTCCCAGAGCGCCGTCGAGTACTACGCACAGGTCGCCCTCGACGCCGGTGTCGCCTTCGTCAACGCGCTCCCGGTCTTCATCGCCGGCACCAAGGAGTGGGCGGACAAGTTCACCGCGGCCGGTGTGCCGATCGTCGGTGACGACATCAAGTCCCAGGTCGGCGCGACCATCACGCACCGTGTGATGGCGAAGCTGTTCGAGGACCGCGGCGTCATCCTGGACCGCACGATGCAGCTGAACGTCGGCGGCAACATGGACTTCAAGAACATGTTGGAGCGGGAGCGGCTGGAGTCCAAGAAGATCTCCAAGACCCAGGCCGTCACCTCCCAGATCCGCGACCGCGAGCTCGGCGCGGACAACGTCCACATCGGCCCCTCGGACTACGTGGCCTGGCTGGACGACCGCAAGTGGGCCTACGTCCGCCTCGAGGGTCGGGCCTTCGGCGACGTCCCGCTGAACCTGGAGTACAAGCTGGAGGTCTGGGACTCCCCGAACTCCGCCGGTGTCATCATCGACGCCGTTCGCGCGGCGAAGATCGCCATGGACCGCGGCATCGGTGGCCCGATCCTCTCGGCCTCCTCGTACTTCATGAAGTCCCCGCCCGTGCAGTACTTCGACGACGAGGCGCGGGCCAACGTCGAGAAGTTCATCAAGGGCGAGGTCGAGCGCTGATCCGTCCGCGCGCCGGCAGCGGGTGACCGCCGCCGACCGCAACCGAGTGGGGCCCTTCCTACCGAGATCCTCAGGGATCACCGGGGGAAGGGCCCCACTCGTGTGCGCGGCGACTCGGGCGCCGCCGGCGCGCTGCGCATGTGCCCGCGCCCCGCTGCACACCCGCCCGCACGCCGAGCGGTCGGTGCGCGACAGTCGACGCGCGACAGTCGCCGGTCGGTGCGCGACAGTCGGCGGCCGGCGCCCCGCTCGGGCGGCTCAACTCGGGCTGTGGATGCGGGGGTTCCGCGGGCGGGCTTGTTTCACGTGAAACAGGCCGGGCTTCGTCAGCGCTCAACCAGCCGGTCGAACTGGGTCGTTGTGTGCCGCAGATGCGCGGTGAGCTCGTCGCCCACCCGCGGTTCGGGTGCGTCCGAGGGCACGAAGAGAATCGACACCTGCATGTGCGGCGGCTCGGCGAACCAGCGCTGCTTGCCTCCCCAGACGAAGGGGGAGAGGTTGCGGTTCACCGTGGCGAGCCCGGCGCGCGCGACGCCCTTCGCCCGGGACGTCATCCCGTGCAGGGCCTTCGGCGCCTCCAAGCCGACCCCGTGCGAGGTACCGCCGGCGACCACCACGAGCCAGCCGTCACCCGGGGACTTGGCCTGGCGGTAGCCGAACCTGTCCCCCTTGGTCACACGCGTCACGTCCAGCACAGCGCCGCGGTACTCCGTCGCCTCGTGATCACCCAGCCACAGTCTGGTGCCGATCCGCGCACGGAAACGGGTCTGCGGGAACTGCTGCTGGAGCCGCGCGAACTCGTCCGGGCCGAGGTGGCTGACGAACATGGTGTCCAGCGGAAGCCGGGCAGCGCGCAGCCGGTCCATCCAGCCGATGACCTCGTCCACCGCGTCGGTGCCGTCGGTCCGGTCGAGCGGCAGATGGATCGCGAAGCCCTCCAGCCGCACATCGTCGATCGCGGCCCGCAGCCGGCCCAGGTCCTCCTCGACCACTCCGTGGCGCTTCATGCTGCTCATGACCTCGACCACGACGCGAGCGCCGACCAGGGCGGCGACCCCGTCCACCGAGGAGACCGAACGGATGGCCCGGTCCGGCAGCGGCACCGGCTCCTCACCGCGACGGAACGGCGTCAGCACCAGCAGATCTCCGCTGAAGAAGTCCTTGATCCGGGCCGCTTCGTACGTCGTGCCGACCGCCAGCACGTCCGAACCGAACTGCGACACCTCGTCGGACAGGCGCTCGTGGCCGAAGCCGTAGCCGTTGCCCTTGCAGACCGGGACTATCCCCGGGAACTGCTGGAGCATCGCGCGCTGATGCGCCCGCCAGCGATCAGTATCGACGTAGAGGGTGAGCGCCATGGCCGGTAGGACACCTTTCTTGAGGTCTGTCGATTCATTGGGGTCTGTCAGGGGATTCGCGGGTACGGCCGCTGCCGGGCCGCGACTGCGGGGCCTCGCCCGCGGCTCGGCGGCCACGGATCGCGGGGCCGTCCGCCGGAGCCGGCGCCGAAGCGGCGACCCCAGCGGCCCGACGGGGCGTCAGCGACGGGACATGTAGATGTCCAGGGCCTTGTGCAGCAGCTTGTTGAGCGGGAAGTCCCACTCGCCGATGTACTCGGCGGCCTCGCCACCGGTGCCGACCTTGAACTGGATCAGCCCGAAGAGGTGGTCGCTGTCGTCCAGCGAATCCGAGATGCCGCGCAGGTCGTACACGCTTGCACCGAGCGCGTAGGCGTCCTGGAGCATCCGCCACTGCATCGCGTTGGACGGGCGCACCTCGCGCTTGTGGTTGGCCGAGGCGCCGTAGGAGTACCAGACGTGGCCGCCGACGACCAGCATCGTCGCCGCCGCCACGGCCTCGCCCTCGTGCATCGCGAAGTACAGCCGCATCCGGTTCGGGTCCTCGGTGTTGAGGGCCTTCCACATCTGCTGGAAGTAACTGAGCGGCCTGGGACGGAACTTGTCGCGCTCGGCCGTGATCTCGTACAGCCGCTGCCACTCCGCCAGGTCCTCGAAGCGGCCCTGGACGACCTCGACACCGGCCTTGTCGGCCTTCTTGATGTTGCGCCGCCACAGCTGGTTGAAGCCCTTGTGGACCTCTTCCAGGGAACGGTTCTCCAGCGGCACCTGGAAGACGTAGCGCGGCTGCACATCGCCGAATCCGGCGCCGCCGTCCTCCCCCTGCTGCCAGCCCATCTTGCGCAGCCGGTCGGAGACCTCGAAGGCGCGGGGCTCGATGTGCGTCGCCTCCACGTCCCGCAGCCGCTTGACCTCGGTGTCCTGTATGCCCTTCTTGATCGCCGCGGCGTCCCACCTGCGGATCACCACGGGCGGCCCCATCTTCACCGAGAACGCGCCCTTGTTCTTCAGGTGCGCCAGCATCGGCTGGAGCCACTCCTCGAGATTCGGGGCGTACCAGTTGATGACCGGCCCCTCGGGCAGGTACGCGAGATAGCGCTTGACCTTGGGCAGTTGGCGGTAGAGCACCAGCCCGGCGCCGACCAGCTCCCCGCTGCGGTCGTCGAACCAGCCGAGGTTCTCCGAGCGCCACTCCGTCTTCACATCCGCCCACGCGGGGACCTGGCAGTGGCTCGCCGAGGGCTGGCTCCGGATGAACTCCAGATGCTGCTCACGGCTGATCGTCCTCAGGGTCAGACTCATAAGGGGGCGCTCCTCCGCGCTTACTTCGCCGGGTCTGCGCGAAGCCTACTGCGCGGGGCCCTCGCCACGCGTGGCCGTACCTGCCCCTTCCGAAGCCCGACGACGGGGCCGGAGACGGCCGCGGCACCGGCCCGGCGCGGACGGGACGGCGGAGTTGTCGCACTTTCGTGTGGTCCTCGGAGCCGGCCGCGGCCGCCCGGCCGGGGACGACCGGGGACGACCGGGGACGACCGGGGTCGCGCGTACGCCCGGTGAGCGCGCACGCAGCTCCCGCCACGCCCGCCCGCGCACACGGGCCGCCGACCCTGCGCGGGCGGGCCGACGACCCCGCGCGGGTGGGAACTCGTGCGGCGCCGGGGTCAGCCGATCAGGCCGCCCCACAGACCGCCGTGTGCGATGCCGATGTAGAAGCCGACCGCCGCCGCACCCAGACCGATGACGGACAGGAAGCGCTCGCCCGTGGTGGACGAGATCATCTGGCCCCACAGCCCCGCGCCGACGCCGAACAGGCCCGCCCAGGAGGCGATGAGATGGAGCCCGGGGAAGAAGGCCGTGGCCAGGGCAACGAGACCGAGCACCACCGCCGCCGCGGCGAACGCGTTCGCGGCCGGATGCGCTCTGCCGTCGCTGTTGAGGACTCTGCCGAGGGGGGAGGCGGGTGCGCGCTCCCGTACCGCATGTGCCATGTGGGCACCTCCTGCCGGTCGTACCGGTGCGCGGCGCCGGGGAGTGTAGTGCCGCTCACACCCGATGTGTCCAGATTGCGTGCAGGGGTGGCCGGATTTCAAGCGGAGGGGTCGGGGCGGCTACTCTGTACCGTCTGCGTCGAAGTCCTGCCGTTCCCCCGATGCCCCGCCACAGCCGCCGGCCGGTTGTCAGTGGCGTCGGATACAACGGTGGACAGCGAAGCAGGTACGCATCACGACCCTCCTGCCACGGAACGACCGTGGCCGCTGAGTCCAGAGGAGGTGGGTTTTTACATGCGTCACTACGAGGTGATGGTGATCCTCGACCCCGATGTCGAGGAGCGCTCCGTATCCCCGCTGATCGAGAACTTCCTCGCCGTCGTCCGTGAGGGCAACGGCAAGGTCGAGAAGGTCGACACCTGGGGCCGTCGCCGTCTCTCCTACGAGATCAACAAGAAGCCCGAGGGCATCTACTCCGTGATCGACCTGCAGGCCGAGCCTGCGGTCGTCAAGGAGCTCGACCGCCAGATGAACCTGAGCGAGTCGGTTCTGCGGACCAAGGTCCTCCGTCCCTCGACCCACTGAGCGAGGGCCCGTCACGTACGGGTTCCCGGTTCAGCGGGCCGAAGAGTCCAGCGAGTAGCCGCGGCTACCAGCACCAGCAGCCACACCCCGCACCGCACCGCCGAGAGGTTCACCCATGGCAGGCGAAACCGTCATCACCGTCGTCGGCAACCTGACCGACGACCCCGAGCTGCGTTTCACCCCGTCCGGTGCCGCCGTCGCGAACTTCACGATCGCGTCGACGCCTCGGACGTTCGACCGCCAGACCAACGAGTGGAAGGACGGCGACCCGCTGTTCCTGCGCAGCTCGGTCTGGCGTCAGGCCGCGGAGAACGTCGCGGAGTCCCTCACCAAGGGAATGCGCGTGATCGCCCAGGGTCGGCTCCGTCAGCGCTCGTACGAGACCCAGCAGGGTGAGAAGCGTACGGTCGTGGAGCTCGAGGTGGACGAGATCGGGCCCGCGCTGCGGTACGCCACGGCCAAGGTCACCAAGACCGGATCCCGTGGCGGCGGCCAGGGCGGCGGCTTCGGCGGCGGCCAGGGCGGCCAGGGCGGCGGCTGGAACGGCGGCGGCCAGCAGCAGGGCGGCGGCGGCCAGGGGGGCGACCCCTGGGCGACCGGCGGACCCGGCGGTGGCGGCGGCCAGCAGCAGGGCGGCGGCTGGGGCGGTGGCTCCGGCGGCGGCCAGGGCGGCGGCTACTCGGACGAGCCCCCCTTCTAGAGCCTCGACCGGGGCGTCCGGCAAGGGCGTCCGCGGGCTCCGGGAGTGCGGCTCAGCACACACTTCTTGATTTCACTGGAGAGAGACAATGGCGAAGGCGCCTGCTCGCAAGCCTAAGAAGAAGGTTTGCGTGTTCTGCAAGGAGAAGATCTCCTACGTCGACTACAAGGACACGAACCTGCTGCGGAAGTTCATTTCCGACCGCGGCAAGATCCGTGCCCGCCGGGTCACCGGCAACTGCACCCAGCACCAGCGGGACGTCGCCACGGCTGTGAAGAACAGCCGTGAGGTCGCACTGCTGCCCTACACCTCGACCGCGCGATAAGGAAAGGGTGACCGACAGATGAAGATCATCCTGACCAACGAGGTCTCCGGCCTCGGCATCGCCGGCGACGTCGTGGACGTCCGCGACGGCTACGCCCGCAACTACCTTCTCCCCCGCGGTTTCGCGATCCGCTGGACCAAGGGTGGCGAGAAGGACGTCGAGCAGATCCGTCGCGGTCGCAAGATCCGCGAGATCGCCACGATCGAGCAGGCCAACAGCATTCGCGGCCAGCTCGAGTCCACCAAGGTGCGGCTCAAGGTCCGCGCCGGCGACGGCGGCCGTCTCTTCGGTTCCGTCACCCAGGCCGACATCGCCTCCGCGGTGAAGGCCTCCGGTGGCCCGGACCTGGACAAGCGCCGTATCGAGCTCGGTTCCCCGATCAAGAGCCTGGGCGGCCACGAGGTCTCCGTGCGTCTGCACGCCGAGGTCACCGCCAAGGTCGGCATCGAGGTTCAGGCCGCGTAAGCGGTCGGCGGCTTCTGCCGCTGCAAGCCCGAGGGGCCGGCTCTCCGTTGCGACGGAGGGCCGGCCCCTTCGGCGTGCCTACGGCGGGGCGGTGCAGTGCGACTACCGGGTGCACCCGGCCGCGCGGTGCGCACACCGGCGGCGGGGTGCCTGTTCGCGACGGCGGTTCGGGCCCGGCGGGGCGCACCGGCGGCAGGGGCGCGGGCCCGGCAGTGCGGGGCGCGGGCGCCTCAGCGCACGGCGCCGGTCACCACCCACGCTCCGGAACGCGCTCGCCACCACAGCGTGGCCAGCCGCACCGACATCATCAGTCCGGCCAACGCCGCCCAGAGCGCGGTCAGTCCGCCGCCCAGCGCCGGCACCGCGAAGGCCGCCGGTGCGAAGACCACCAGCACCGCGAGCATGGCCCAGGCCAGGTACGGCCCGTCGCCGGCGCCCATCAGCACTCCGTCCAGGACGAAGACGACGCCCGCGATCGGCTGCGTCACCGCGACCACCAGGAGCGCGGCGAGCAGCTGCCCGCGCACCTCCTCATCCCCGCTGAACAGCCGCCCCACGAACGGCGCCGACACCGCCACCAGGACACCGAGCACCGCTCCGGACGCGACGCCCCACTGCACCATCCGCCGGCACGCGGCCCGTGCCCCCTCGGCGTCGCCCGCGCCCAGATACCGGCCGATGATGGCCTGCCCGGCGATCGCGATGGCGTCCAGGGCGAAGGCCAGCAGCGACCACACGGTGAGTGTGATCTGGTGCGCGGCGACCTCCACATCGCCCAGGCGGGCTGCGACCACGGTGGTAATCATCAGCACCGCGCGCAGCGACAACGTTCGCACCAACAGCGGGACTCCGGCCTGGGCGCACGCCCGGATGCCGGCGGCGTCGGGCCTGAGCGAGGCGCCGTGGTGCCGGGCGCCGCGCACCACCACCGCGAGGTAGACCGCGGCCATGCCGCACTGGGCGATCACGGTGCCCCAGGCGGAGCCCGCGATCCCGAACCCGAACCCGTAGACGAGCAGTACGTTCAGCGCGGCGTTGGCGCTGAAGCCGCCGATGGCGACGTAGAGCGGGGTGCGGGTGTCCTGGAGTCCGCGCAGCACCCCGGTGGCGGCCAGGACCACGAGCATCGCGGGGATGCCGAGGGCGCTGATCCGCAGGTAGGTCACCGCGTGCGGCGCCGCCGTCGCCGAGGCGCCGAACGCGTCCACCACCGCGGGGGCGAGCGGCCAGAGCACCGCGGCGACGGCGGTGCCGAGCAGCAGTGCCAGCCAGACTCCGTCCATGCCCTGCCGGATCGCCGCGGCCATGTCGCCGGCGCCGACGCGGCGGGCGACGGCGGCGGTGGTCGCGTAGGCGAGGAAGACGAAGACGTGCACACCGGTGCCGAGCAGCGCCGCGGCGATACCGAGCCCGGCGAGCTGCGGCGTACCGAGGTGGCCGACGATCGCGCTGTCGGTCAGCAGGAAGAGCGGTTCGGCGACGAGGGCGCCGAAGGCGGGCAGCGCGAGGGCGATGATCTCGCGGTCGTGGCGGCGGGCTTCGGCCCTGCGCCCGCCCTTCGGCCCGGGTGCTGAGGCGGTGCGGACGGTCCTGGCGTCGGGCCCGGTGCGGTGCTCTGGCATGCGTCTGATCCAATCATCCACAGGTAATGATCGCAATGAGCATCGGGTCATTACAGTTGCGCGGAATGGGCGATGCGGCACGTACCGGCGCGGAGAACTTCACCACCTCGGCCAACTTTTTCTCCTGCACAGAACGTGGACGACAAAACCCCAGCTCAGGACGGGAGTTCAGAGGTGGGCCCCAACTTCTCCACAGCACTGTCCCCTGACTCGCCCACAGGAAGACCGGGGTTCTCCACAGGTTCGATGCGATCACCCACAGGGTCCTGTGGATAACTGAATTGGTAACTGACCCCGCGCGCCTTACCGTTGTCCGGCACCTGCCCCGTGTGCGACTCGCCTTCGCCGCCCGTTCGGCGCGCGGTCACATCGTCGGCAGGACGCGATCTGTCAGTACGGTGCCGTAGGAATGTGCCGTGACGAACCAGCCGTACGGCACCACCGCACGGCAGCAGTCGACAAGCGCCGCACGAGCACCGCCCACCGCCAGGTGCGGCCCGTCGGCCGGTGAGGAGGTGGCGCGGGGTGACCCAGCCCGAGCGTCTCGAGAGCCCCTGGGCGGCCGGCCCCGGCGGCCACTCCGGCGAACGCATGCCCGCCCGCCAGCGCCGTGCCGACCACCGCGAGGGCCAGGACTCCTACGGCGAGAACGGCTACGGCGGCCACCCCGACCCCTCCGGCGCAGACTCCGCCGGCTACCCGGGCAGCGCCTTCGAGCGCGTCCCGCCGCAGGACCCCGCGGCCGAACAGTCCGTGCTGGGCGGCATGTTGCTCTCCAAGGACGCCATCGCCGACGTCGTCGAGGTCCTCAAGGGCGCCGACTTCTACAAGCCCGCGCACGAGACCGTCTACCAGGCCATCCTCGACCTGTACGCCAAGGGCGAGCCGGCCGACCCCATCACCGTCGCCGACGAGCTCACCAAACGCGGCGAGTTGGCGAAGGTCGGCGGCAACGGCTATCTGATGTCGCTGGTCCAGGCCGTCCCCACCGCGGCCAACGCCGAGTACTACGCCGAGATCGTCCACGAACGAGCGGTGCTCCGCCGCCTGGTGGAGGCCGGCACCCGCATCACCCAGATGGGATACGCGGCCGACGGCGACGTGGACGACATCGTCAACTCCGCCCAGTCCGAGATCTACCAGGTCACCGAGCAGCGCACCTCCGAGGACTACCACCCGCTCGTCGACATCATGGAGGGCGCACTCGACGAGATCGAGGCGATCGGCTCCCGCAGCGGCCAGATGTCCGGCGTCCCCACCGGGTTCGCCGACCTGGACTCGCTCACCAACGGCCTCCACCCCGGCCAGATGATCGTCATCGCCGCCCGTCCCGCAATGGGCAAGTCGACGCTGGCGCTGGACTTCGCCCGGGCGTGCTCGATCAAGAGCAACCTGCCCAGCGTGATCTTCTCGCTGGAGATGGGCCGCAACGAGATCGCGATGCGCCTGCTGTCCGCCGAGGCCCGGGTGGCGCTGCACCACATGCGCTCCGGCAGCATGACCGACGAGGACTGGAACCGCGTCGCGCGCCAGATGCCGCAGGTCACCGACGCACCGCTGTACATCGACGACTCCCCGAACCTGTCGATGATGGAGATCCGCGCCAAGTGCCGCCGCCTCAAGCAGCGTCACGACCTGCGGCTGGTCGTCATCGACTACCTCCAGCTGATGCAGTCCGGCGGCGCCCGGCGTCCCGAGTCGCGCCAGCAGGAGGTCTCGGACATGTCCCGGAACCTCAAGCTGCTCGCCAAGGAGCTGGAGGTCCCCGTGATCGCGCTCAGCCAGCTCAACCGTGGCCCCGAGCAGCGCACCGACAAGAAGCCGATGGTGTCCGACCTCCGTGAGTCGGGATCCATCGAGCAGGACGCCGACATGGTCATCCTGCTGCACCGCGAGGACGCGTACGAGAAGGAGTCCCCGCGCGCGGGCGAGGCCGACCTGATCGTCGCCAAGCACAGGAACGGCCCGACGGCCACCATCACCGTCGCCTTCCAGGGCCACTACTCCCGCTTCGTCAACATGGAGAGCGGCCTGTAGGCAGCCGGTGGGCTCCGGCCCGTACCGTGCGTTGAAGTTCCGCCGACACCCTTGGCCGCACGGGCAATCGCCCGTGGGCCGGAGGTGCGCGATGGACAGTGTCGCCGCGCCGGTGAGTGTCCGTCGGAGGTGTCTCCGCCGGTGGAGGACCGAGAACGGTTGCGGCGACCGCCGAGCTTCTGCAGTCGCTCGGCCGTGGCGGACGTTCCGCCGGTACAGGGGCCGGCAGCACTGCTCGGGTACCTGGCGGTCGGCGACGACGCGCGTGAACGGTGCCCGGATCGAAGAGGGTTGATCCGGGATCAGTACGGCGATCCTCGCTTCACACCCAGTCACCCTCCGGTTCGGCCGCCCGGAGCACCGCGCCCGCGTCCTCCGTCAACGGCTCGCCGTGGGGCACGCACACCGTCTCCACTTCCAGTGCGGCCAACCGTCGGAAGGAAGCGACGGCCTCTTCTCTGTCCACGTTGAACGGACCGAGGATCGCGCGGCCATCCGCCGTCGCGACGATGTCCCCCGGGAACAGCACGCCGCTGGAAGCGAGATGGAGCGCGATGCCTCCCGGAGTGTGGCCCGGAACATGCAGGACGCGGACCGTCTCGGCCCAGCCGTCGAGAGTGTCGCCGTCGCGCAGCTCGACGTCCACCGGCACATGCTTCACAGGAGGCACACCCGCCTCGGCGAATCCAGCCGTGATCTGCTCATGAAGGGCGCGTTCCGAGGCAGTGAGCACCGGCTCGGGTTCGGGGGCGGTGCCGCAGATGAACGGGGTGTCCAGCACACCGGCCAGGACTCGGGCGCCGGTGGCAGCGACGAGATCCGCGGCCGAGCCCATGTGGTCGACGTGGGAATGGGTCAGAACGATCTGCCGCACGTCCTGAGGACTGCCGCCGAGCTGATCGAGGGCCTCCAGGATCGCCGGGGCGGACCCCGGCACACCGGTATCGATCAGGGCGTAGCCGTCCGGCAGACGTACGACGTGAACGTGCCCGACGGCGAAGGGCAACTGCCAGACGGCCCGGGTGATCCGGATGAGGTCAATGGCGTGACGCTAACGGGCGGCCGTGGAGGAGCAGGTCGCCTTGCGCTGCGGGCGAATTGTGCGCAGCGTGAACGAACGCCACGGCCCGCTGCCGGCTCCCGGGGGCCGAGGCGCCGCCGTCGGCGGGCTCCCCTGCTCGGCACGACAGGTGCCCGTGAACGCTTGAGCCGCCTCGCGGCTGCATCCGCCGCTCCCAGCCTCGGCGCGGCGGCGAGCGGCCTCGGTCTCAGCACGTTTCGCCCTCGTCGCGCAGATCAACGGGCCGGTGAACGGAAGCGGTGACGCAGTCGGGGAGCCACAGGTCAGCGCGATTTCCTGGGAAAGAAGCCGGAAGAACCCGCGGGCGGGCGTGCCGTACGCGTCGGTGAGCCTCAACCCGGCCCCGGGGCACGGCCGTTCCTGCGGAGACGACCGGTCCCGTCCCCACGAGCCGGCCGCCCGGGGCGTGCCTGTGTCCGGGGCCTGCCGGTGCCCGTCGGCGGCCACCGTGCGGAGCACGAGGCCGAGCCCCCGGTCCGACGGTTCGGACCGGGGGCGCGTTCATGCGGTCGACAATGAGCGCATGGACGTACCCGCGTTGCTCGAGGCAGCCTCGCTGCTGGTTCCGGAAGGGGCCGCCACCGAGAACGACCTCACAGTGGGAGACATCTGGGACCACCTCGTCCACGACGAGTGGGAGATCGCTCTGGGCCTGCTGGAGGAGCTCGGGGGCGCTCGCTCGCTGCCCGTGGCGTTCTGGCAGCAGCTCGCCGAAGCCGCTGAGGAACTGCGGCTGGAGCGGAGCGCGAGGTGGTGCCGGTGGCGGTGCTCCGAGATCGGCAACGGGGTGATCCGTGCGGACCTGACGCTCTGCTCTGCCGCCGAGGCGCGACGCAGGACGCCGATCCCCGGTGCCGGTGTTCTGCGGCCCATGTGGGACATCGGGCACCCCTCGCCCACCGGCGGCCGTGCGGTCGGCATCGCCCGGCTCTGGGTCGAGCAGCTGCCCGTGCTGGAGCCCGGCGGACGGGCCACGGTTCGCCTGCTGCCTCTGACTCCCGCCCACTGGACGGACGTTCGGCCCGGCCGGCAGATCAACATGCACGAGGACCGAACCGTGGCCGGCACCGCAGTCGTCGTGGAGGTTCGGGGCCCCGCCGCCACCGTGCCCGCGCGATGACTCGGGCGGACGGCGACTTGAGCCGGGCGATGCACGCGACACCGTGCCCGGCGGTGCACCCGGACCGGGCGTGCGGAGACGCGGTGCAGCCTGCTGGACGGTCCGCGAGGGAGGGCAACGATCCGACGCAGCCGTCGCCGGCATGGAGTGAGCTGCGCGGCGCTCTGCCACCGCTTCCGCCAGGCTGTGCACGGGGTCGGGCACGGGCGGGGGTCCGGGGCGCGGCGGAGGCGGGCGCCCCCGCGGGTCGCTCGGGTGCGGCGGGTGCGGCGGGTGCAGCGGGGCGAAAACCCGGTGCTCCAGGGCCGGTTGACGCTCCATACTCGGGTGATCGGTACGACGGGGGGAGAGGACCGCGATGAAGCTTGCGGAGGCACTGGCGGAGCGGGCGGCGGCGACGCGCCGGGTGGAGCAGCTGCGCGCCCGCGTCGTCGGCAGCGCGCGGTACCAGGAGGGCGAGACACCCGCCGAGGACGCGGGCGCGCTGCTGGCGGAGACCGACGAAGTGCTGGACACCCTGGAGGCGTTGATCCGGCGGATCAACCGCACCAACGCCACCGTGGACATGGGTGCGGACGGCACCCTCACCGACGCGCTCGCGCGCCGCGACACACTGCGGCTGCGCCACTCGGTGATCACCGCCGCGGCCGACGCGGCGGCGGGCACGAAGGACCGGGGGTACGGCCGGCAGCTCCGTTCCGAGCTGCTGACGCTCCCCGCCCTCCCGGTCGCCGAACTGCGTGGTCGGGCGGACGCGCTCGCCCGGGAGCTCCGCGAGGTCGACGTGCGGATCCAGCGGGTGAACTGGGAGGCCGACCTGCTGGACTGAGCAGGTCCGACACATCGCGATGCGGAGCAGGTAGCCGCTTCGGAGGCGTGCACACGCCGAGGGCCGGCGGTCTTTCCGGCCCACTCCTGGCGCGTGAAGAGCAACGCGGGGGTTCGACTCCCCTTCATACGGCGCAGCTCAGCACCGCGCACAGGTGACAGTGCACACCGCACAGCACATCACCACGTGCAGATCCGAGGCGGCGAGGGCGGGTTCGGGGCTCTCCGCATCCCACCAGCGCCTCGCCCGCGCGCACGGCGCGTACCGGGTGGGTTCGGCGCGGTCGGCGCGTACCGGGTGGGTTCGTCGCGGTCGGCGCGTACGGACCGTCGCGGCGTACGGGCCGGGTCGGCGCGTGCGGGCGCGGGCGCGTCGGCTGTACGTGCGTCGGGGCGGTTCGGGGGAGCGGAGCAGAAGCGGCGGCTCGCGGCCGGAGCGCCGGTGTCCCGGCCGTCGTCGGCGTGAACCGGACGTCGTGGCGCAGGAGTTGGACGGCCGACCAGCCGGCGGGGCGCCGCACGGATGGCGACCCGCGGGCGCCGACCCGGTGGGCCGGACTCGCAGGTCGGTATCGCAGGTGGGTGTCGCAGCGCCGGGGCCCGCCGCGTCCCCTGTGCGGGCCGGGGCACGGTCGGTCAGTCTCCTCGTCGAGGACGGCTTCGTTCCGGGTCCGGTGCGGGGCCGGGACCGTGGGGGAGGGCCAGGGCCCGGGCGAGGCAAACGAAGGCGAGCGTGGTGACGACGGCTCGTACGGTGTTCCAGACCGTCCAGAGCTTCTCGTCGAGAGCCGCGCGGGCCTCCGCCCAGTCGGCTTCGGTGGTGAGTTCGCCGAAGGATCTCAGCTCCTGGTTGAGCGGTTCGTGGACGGCGACGGTGATCACCCAGGCCAGTGCGAGGAACACCAGCGCGGCGACGATCCAGCGCAGTGCGGTGCGCGCCGGCTCCCGCGCACCCGCCGCCGGCCCGGCCCCGGGACGCGGCTTCGGGCGCCGGTGGAGCACGGCGGAGACGGCGGTGAGGAGCAGTGCTCCGGTGAAGCCGACGCCGATGAACAGCGGTCCGACGATCGCCCTGTCGAGTGCCCGGAAGGCGGTGACGAAGGCGCGGTCGTCGAGGTCGCCCAGGCCCGGCATGACGGCGTTCGACCAGTCGAAGAAGACGCCGGCGGTCAGTCCGGTGGTCACGGTGGCGGCGAGCAGGACCAGGAGTCGGAGGGTGCTGTTGCCCGCTGTGGGACGGGCGGTGCTTTCGGTGTCTTGCGGTAGCGCATTCATGTGTCCAGAAAAGCCCGATTCGACGAGACGTTCCATGCTCTCGGAGCTCGCGTCCATGTGAATGCGTCCATCCACCACTGTGGACAACTGTGCGGCACAGCAGCGACCGCACACAGATTCCGAGGAGGCTGTGGAGGCTGTGGACAACCCCGGTGCTCAGCCCGGCCGCGGTCTACCGTGGAGCCATGGACCCGCTCACCGCACTGCTGGACGCCCCGCGCGCCAGCGGTGCGTTCCTCCTCCGGGTGACGATGTCGCCGCCGTGGTCGGTACGGGTGCAGGACGAGGCGCCACTGGCGGTGGTGGCCGTCACCGGCGGACGGGCCTGCTACGCACCGGACGTCGGCGATCCGGTGCACCTGGGCGCCGGCGATCTGCTGCTCATCGCCCGCCCCGATCCGTACCTGTTCGCCGACTCCCCCGACCGTGCGCCGCAGGCGGTGATCCACCCCGGTGGCCGCTGCGAGACCCCGCTGGGCGGGAGCCTGGAGCTGCCGATGAGGCAGGGCGTGCGGAGCTGGGGGAACGCGGCGCAGGGCCGGGACGTGATGCTGGTCGGCAGCTACCCGCGCGTCAGCGAGGTGGCCGCCCGCCTCATCCGGGCGCTGCCGCCGTCGGTCCTGGTGCGCGCGGACGAGCACCGTACGAGGCTGATCGACGTCCTCGCCGAGGAGATCCAGGGAGAGGGGATCGGCCAAGCCGCCCTGCTGGACAGGCTGTTGGACGGTCTGACGGTCTCCGCGATCCGCCACTGGGCGCATTCCGCCGCCTCCGCCGCGCCGGGTTGGCTGCACGCGGGTGCGGACCGGGCGATCGGTTCCGCGCTGGACCTGATGCACGAACGCGCCGAACACCCGTGGACGGTCGCCTCGTTGGCGCAGCGGGTCGGCCTGTCCCGGGCGGGTTTCTCGCGGCGTTTCGTGACCGCCGTCGGGGAGCCGCCGATGGCGTACCTGACCTCCTGGCGGCTGGCGCTCGCCGCAGACCTGCTGCGGCAGGAGGACCTGCCGGTGTTCCGGGTGGCGTCGGAGGTGGGCTACGCCAGTCCGTTCACGTTCAGCACCGCGTTCAAACGCCACTACGGCGTCAGCCCGCTGGGCTGGCGACAGCGTGGGGCCCAGCCCGCGGACACCGACGTTCCGGCATCCTGACGTCCCCGAACCGACTCCGCCGCACCGCTCCGTGACGATCTCCAATTCCCCTCACACACAAGGCAGTTGAGCCCGCCGCCAATCCGGGTACGGAACTGTTCGCCGATAAGGGGCGTCTCTGCCGGTGACCTGGGGAACGGGGGCGCACCGTGTCAGAGCCATTCGAAACCGGCGTGTACGGGCTGAGCGGCGAACTGCGACAGCTCGGTCCGTACCGGCTGCTCGCCCAGCTCGCCACCGGCGGCATGGGCCTGATCCATCTTGGCCGGAACACGGCGACGGGCCGGGTCGCCGCGCTCAAGACCGTGCTCGCACCGGCGGGCGTCAGCGCGGAGGCGCGCAGGCGCTTCGAGCGGGAGGTCGGCCTCGCGCGCCGCGTCAACAGCAGGTACACCGCCAGGATCCTCGACTGCGACCTGACGGCGGCCCTGCCCTGGATGGCGATGGAGTACATACCGGCGCCGTCGCTGGAGGCGCTGGTCGTACAGCGCGGGCCGCTCACCGATCCGCGCGCAGTGCGCTGGATCGGCGCCGGCGTGGCCCGTGCGCTCAAGGAGCTGCACAGCAAGGGCATCGTCCACCGCGACGTCAAACCGCTGAACCTGCTGCTGACCGCCGACGGCCCGCGGGTGATCGACTTCGGCATCTCCCACGCCGGCGATCTCACGAGCACCCGACTCACGCTCGGCACGGTCGCGTTCGCGGCTCCCGAGCAGGCCGAGGGGGAGGCGAGCACCCCGGCGTCCGACATCTACTCGCTCGGGATCACGCTGTACTACCTGGCGTGCGGCAGGCTGCCGTACCCGGACACCCAGGAGCCGTTGCAGCAGCTCAACCACGTACGCCGCGCCGCCACCGATCTGGGCGCGCTCCCGTCGGAGCTGCGCGCCGTGATCGGCGACTGCACGGCGCCGCGCCCCGCCGACCGGCCGACGGCCGACCAGCTCGTCCGCCGCTTCGGCGCGGACAGTTCGACGGCGCTGCCCGCCGCCTGGTCGGCGCTGATCGCCTGGCACTCGGCGGAGGGGCGGCGTCTGCAACGGGCCGCCGACCAGTCCGAGGCGGAGACGGTCACCAACAGTTGGATCGCGGGCGGCGCGGGCCGGACCCGCCACAACACCGGGCCGACCGGTGGAGGCGGAGCGGCCGGCAACGGCGGTGCGGGGCGCGGCGGTTCGGGCGGCTCCGGGCCCAACTTGTCAGGCTCCGGCGGCGGTTCGGGCGGCGCTGGGCGTCCGAACCGGACGGGTGGCGTGCTTGCCGTCGTCGCGGCCGTCGTCGGCGCACTGATACTCGTGCCGATCCTGGACGACAGGATCGGCTCCTCGGGCGCCCGCGCCGGCAACAGCCCGACACCGACGGGCAGTTCACCGACCCTGACCGACACCGACACCGCGCCGGACACCGCGCCGGACACCGACGACCCGTACGAACCCGCCGAGCGCCCCACCCCCGAGAGGCCGACCCGGACACCGCCTCCCGTCCACACCCCGCCCGCCGAGCGCCCCACGTACGAGAGGCCGACCCGCGAGGCTCCCGCCCCGCCTCCGCGCACCCCGCGCCCGCCGCCGACCTATTGGGGCGCCATCGCCGTCGGCGAACGGGGAGGCTGGGGCAGGTCCTGGGACCACAACTCCCAAAGCGCCGCCCGGCAGGGCGCGCTGAGCCGCTGCCGAGGCACCAACTGCAAGGTGCTCACCAGCTTCCGCAACGGCTGCGGCGCGGTGGCCCACAACCGCAACGCGGGCCACTACTGGGGCGGTTCGGGCGCCACCCGGCAGGAGGCGGAGAACCGGGCGCGCGCCAACGCGGGCGGCGGCTACATCCTTCTCTGGCAGTGCACCACCCGCCCACGCTGAGCCGACGGCCCCGCCGGAGCCCGTACGTCGCGTCACTGCCGCCGCCCCGTACGCCCCCGCGGGCCCGTGCGTCGCGGCCCCCGCGCTGCCCGCCCGTGCACACCGCGCCCCGTACGCGTACGCGCCCGCGCACGCCGCACCCGTACGCCCCCGCGGCCCCCAGGCCGTACGAGTTGCCGAAACCGCAACGAACTTTGCCGCGCCGCTACCGCTCGGGGCACCTTTGCCGCAGCAGCACATCCGCCACTCTCCGAGGGGAATCACCATGGACCAGCAGTTCTGGGACGAGCTCTACGGCAGCCGCGAGCAGCTCTTCAGCGGAGCCGTCAACGGCGTACTGGTCACCGAGACCGCCGAGCTCCCGGTCGGCCGGGCCCTGGACCTCGGCTGCGGCGAGGGCGGCGACGCCCTGTGGC
This sequence comes from Streptomyces sp. XM4193, assembly GCF_023072595.1. Lineage (GTDB taxonomy): Bacteria > Actinomycetota > Actinomycetes > Streptomycetales > Streptomycetaceae > Streptomyces. The sequence goes on along the minus strand of NZ_JALLGK010000001.1, from coordinate 257,408 downwards.
TGGCCGGCCGGGGATGGCAGGTGACGGCGACCGACATCTCCCGCACGGCGCTCGACCGCGCCGCCGCCACCGCCGCCGAGGCGGGCCTCACCGAGAAGGTGACCTGGACCCACGCCGACCTCTCGCGCACCCCGCCGGCCGCCGACTCCTTCGACCTGGTCAACGCCCACTACTTCCCGCTCGAGGTCGAGCCCGGCCACGCGGCCCTGCGCGCGCTGCTGGCCGCCGTCGCACCGGGCGGGACCCTGCTGTACGTCGGCCACGACGTCACCGGCCTCACCGCGGACGACACCCACGGCTTCGACCCGCACGCCTTCTACAAGCCCGCCGAGGTCGCCGCTCTCCTCGACGACCGCTGGACCGTCCTCGTCGACGAGACCCGCGCCCGTACGACGCCCGCCCCCGAGGGCACCCACCACACCCACGACACGGTCCTGCGCGCCCGGCGGCGCGACTGACGCGCACCGAGCCGCACCGAGCCGCACGGGGCGCACCGAGCCGCACGGGCCTCCAACAGGTCGCGTTGTCCGGCCGGTTGGGCCGGTCGGTACGGGACCCCGGTGGGCGGCGCCGGCCGTACGACAGCCGGCGCCGCCCGCAGGGCTCACTCCGTCGCCGCCCCGGCACTCGGCGCAGCCACACCGGCGTCGGATCGTCCGTCCGATCCGGCGTCGTGCGTGCGTTCGGCGAGGCGGGCACAGCGCTGGCGGGCTGCCTGCGGCGTGGCCAGCCCGAGACCGAAGGCCACGTCCGGCCAGGTCATCCCGCGTCCGCGCGCCATCCGCAGCAAGCCCGCCTCCAGCTCGTCCATCTCGCCGCGCATCAGCGGTACGAGGCTGAGCGCGGCGGTGATGTCGGACCGGTCCACCTCCGGCTCGTCCTCGTCGAGCTTCGCGGCACCGCTGAGCAGGAACGACACCAGCCGTACGGCCTCGTGCGGGCCGAGCACGGAGGGATGGGCCTGCCGGGCGCGCTGCTCGGCGGTGGCCGCATGGCGTTCGGCGATGCGGAAGAGGGAGGCGTACACGCGCTCCGCCCGGGCCTGCTCGGGGTGGGGCGCGACGAAGGGATCGCCGGACTGCTGCTGGGCTGCGTTCTCCATGCCGACCAGAGTGCGGGCGCAACACGGTGAAGTCAACGGTTTATTGTGAACACTTTGTTTGCCCAACGGGCGGCGTCGCGCCCCGGCCAACTGCCCCGGCCGTCCCGGCTGTTGAGACCCCGCCCGCACCGGTCTCCCGATGTACCGACGCTCCGTACGCGCGAAGCGCCGTACGCGACGCCCCGTACCCGACGCGCCCGCGCCCGCCCCTCGGCTGCTCAGCGCACCATCAGGGTCACGCCCGCGGTGATACCCACCGCGATGATCACCCCGCGCAGCACCGCGGGCGGCAGACGCCGACCGATCCGGGCTCCGAGCAGCCCGCCGATCGTCGCGCCGACGGCGACGACCAGCACCACCTTCCAGGCGATCTGCGCGACCGCGATGAAGATGACGGCCGCGACGCCGTTGACGAGGGAGGCAAGAACGTTCTTCACCGCGTTCAGCCGCTGCAGTTCTTCCTGGAGGAAGCTCCCGAAGAGGCCCATCAGGATGACGCCCTGGGCGGCGCCGAAGTAGCCCCCGTACACCCCCGTGCCGAGCACACCGCACCACATCGGCAGCCCGCCGTCCTCGCGCGGCCGCTCGCTCGCCGCCCGCCGCTCCCGCGTCCAGCGGTTGATGCGCGATTGCAGCAGCACCAGCAGACACGCGCTGAGGATCAGCACCGGAACGATGGTGTCGAACGCCGACTCCGGCAGCTTCAGCAGCAGCAGCGCGCCGAGCAGTCCGCCCAGCAGCGAGGCCGAACCGAACCGCAGCACCCGCCGCAACTGACCGCGCAGCTCCCGCCGGTAGCCCCAGGCCGCGCTGAGGGTGCCGGGGACGAGCCCGAGGGTGTTGGAGACGTTGGCGAGCACCGGCGGGTAGCCGAAGGCCAGCAGCGTGGGGAAGGTGATCAGCGTGCCCGATCCGACGACCGCGTTGATACCGCCGGCGGCGATGGCGGCGGCACCGATCGCCAGAGCCTCGACCGCGTCCACTGGACCACCCTTCGGAGTGCGCACGACGTGACGGCGCCACAGTGATCGTCGGCCAACGCGAAAGCGGCCGTCAACCCACCACCCCCGCACGTCTCACGGCTCGGACCCGCTTCCCACCCCGGGCCGACCACACCCCGAACCACACGACACCACTCCCACCCCACTCCCACGCCCAGCCCCGCGCAGCCGCACCGCCCACACCCGACGGGACCGCACGGAACCGCACAGGACCGCACCGCCCGGCACCCTCCGCGGGCGCTCCGGCCCACCGCCACCGGGCCCGCCACCACCACCGGAACGGGCCACCGCCGCCGGGCTGTTGACAGCCGCGACGCGGCGGCCGTACGTTGCGTTCACCCTCGCCTAACGCGCGTTACCCGAGGAAACGCGCGATCCGCCCGGCCGTGGCGACACACCGGCCCGAAGCCGTGGAGGCGACCGTGACACCGGACCGCACAGCAGGACCGGACGACCCCCCGACGCCCAACGCCCCCGGCGCTCCGGCCACTTCCACCGCACCGGCCACCCCCGCACCGGACGCCACCGCACCGGACGCCACCGCACACCCCGGCGCGGACGTCCCGGGCCTCCCGCCAACCGCACCATCCGCCCCGCCGCGCCGCGATCACACCCCGCCGCGCCCCGCGCGCCGCGTCACCATGAGCGATGTCGCCGGTCACGCGGGCGTCTCCCGCACCAGCGTCTCCTTCGTGCTCAACGGCCGTACCGACACCAGCATTCCGGAACGCACCCGGGCCCGTATCCTCGCCGCCGCCGACGAGCTCGGCTACCGGCCGAACGCCGGCGCCCGCGCCCTGGCCTCACGTCGCAGCGAGTCCTTCGGCCTGATCTCCGAGATCGTCACCGAGCCGTACGCGCTCGACATCATCCGCGGCGCCCAGCAGCGCGCCTGGGCGGACAACCGCTTCCTGCTCATCGCCGCAGGCAGCGACCGCGGGGGCGGCGGCCCCGAAAGCCCCTCCGCCCGTACCCGGCCCGCGCCCCGCAGCACCCACAGGAGCCCGCGCACCCCGCACGAGACCGCCCCCGCCGACCCTGGCAGCGCCGACGCCCACACTGCCGACACCCGCACCGCCCCCGCCGACGAACTCGACGCCGTCGCCGTCGAGAAGCTGCTGGAGCAGCGCCCCGGCGGCTTGCTGTACGCCACCGCCTCGCACCGGATCGTCGCCCTGCCGCCGGCCGCGTACGAGGTGCCCACCGTCCTCGTCCACTGCCGGGACGCCGAGGGCCGGCTGCCGAGTGTGCTGCCCGACGAGGAGGGCGGCGCCCGTACCGCGACCCGCCGTCTGCTGGAAGCCGGCCACCGCCGTGTCGCGCTGCTGAACCTCGCCGCCACCATGCCCGCCGCGGAAGGCCGCCGCCGCGGCTACGAACAGGCCCTGCGCGCCGCGGAGTCGCACCTCGACCCCGGGCTCGTGGTCACCGCGGGCACCACCGCCGACGACGGGCACCGGGCCGCTCGCGCGCTGCTCGACACGGCCTCCGCGCCCACCGCGCTCTTCTGCGCCAACGACCGGATGGCGATGGGTGCCTACGACGCCGCACGGGAGCTCGGGCTGCGCATCCCCGACGACCTCGCGATCATCGGCTTCGACAACCAGGAGCTGATCGCCACCGGCCTCCGCCCCCGACTGACCACCGTCGCGCTGCCCTTCCACGAGATGGGCGTGCGCGGCGTGGAGCTGCTGACCCGCCTCACCGCGACCACCGCCGCCCCCGACACCGCCGACGCCCCCGCCGCCACCGCGGGACGCCGTCCGCGGGACGCACCCACCGACCCCCGGACCGGCGTCCGTACGACCGACACCACAGTGGGCGCCGGCACCGGCCGCGGCCCGCACCCCGGCACGCCGGCCCCCGTCCAGCTCGTCCTCGACTGCCCGCTCGTCGAGCGCGGCTCGGTCTGACCATCCGGGCGCGCGCCCCGCGAACGCCCCGAAAACCCCCGTACAGCAAGGGAGTTCAACCATGCTCGTGACCGGCGAATGCGTCGCGGACATCGTCCAGGAGCCGGGCCTCGCGGACCGCGTACACCCGGGCGGCAGCCCGGCGAACGTCGCGTACGGGCTCGCCAGGCTCGGCCACGAGGCGCACTTCCTCACCCAGCTCGGCGACGACCGCCTCGGCGAGCTCATCGCCGCACATCTGCGCTCCGCCGGTGTCGTCCTGCACACCGACGGCCCCGAGGACGTACGCACCCCCTCCGCCGTCGTCCACCTGGACTCCGCGGGATCCGCCCGCTACTCCTTCGACATCGCCTGGACGCTGCGCGAGACTCCGGTCCCCGACGGTCGCAGGCATCTGCATCTGGGCTCCATCGGCGCCGCGGTGCAGCCGGGCGCCACGACCGTCCTCGCGCTCGCCGAGAAGCTGCGCCCCACCGCCACCATCAGCTACGACCCGAACGTGCGGCCCGCGCTCATGGGCGACCACGCGGACGCCGTGGCGCAGGTGGAGCGGTGCGTGGCACACAGCGACGTGGTCAAGGCCAGTGACGAGGACCTGAGTTGGCTCTACCCGGGCCGACCGCTCGAGTCGATCGCCGAGCAGTGGGCCACCGCCGAATCCGGTCCCGCGCTGGTGCTGATCACCCGGGGCGCCGAGGGCGCACTCGCCCGTACCGCCACACTGACCGTGGAGCAGCCCTCCGCCCCGGTCGAGGTGGTGGACACCGTCGGCGCCGGCGACGCCTTCATGTCCGGCACCCTGCACGCGCTCGACGGCGCCGGGCTGCTCGGCGCCGCCGCCCGCGGACGGCTCGCCGCACTCGACGCCGCGACCCTGCGCCACGTGCTCCGCCACGCTGCCGCGTCCGCCGCCGTCACCGTCTCGCGCGCGGGCGCCAACCCGCCGGACCTCGCCGAGCTCACCGCCGCCCTCCCGCGGGCCTGACCCCCGCGACGGCACCCGAGCCGACACCGTCACCGACCGAGACACCGAACACCGACTCCGGCGCCGTCTCCGACGCCCTGCGGTGTCCGCCTCCCCAACGGGCCCGGCGGGCACCGTAAGGCAGGATGGGCCCATGAGCGTGCGTGACGACAGCCCGGTACCGCCCACCGCTCAGGACAAGGTCGCCTCGGCCGGGTCCGAGCTGATCGGTGGCCCGCTCGGCCGCCGGGCACTGACCGGCACCAACTGGTGGACCCCGGTGCGGGTCGTGGCGCTGGTCGCGCTCGGCATGTTCGCGCTCGGCATGGTGCAGAAGCTGCCCTGCTACAACGGCGGTTGGTTCTTCGGACAGGGCGCCCAGTACGTGAGCGCCTGCTACTCCGACATCCCGCACCTCTACACCGGACGCGGCTTCGCGGACGGCGCGGTGCCGTACCTGGACAGCATCGCCAAGTACAGCGGCGGGATGGAGTACCTCGAATACCCGGTGCTGACCGGGCTGTTCATGCAGGTGGCCGCCTGGCTGACGCCCGGCTCCGAGAACATGGTGCACGCCCAGCAGATGTACTGGCTGGTCAACGCGGGCATGCTGATGGCCTGCACCGCGCTGCTCGTCGTCTGTGTCGCCCGGGTGCACCGTCGCAGGCCCTGGGACGCGCTGCTCGTCGCGCTCGCACCCGCCTTCGCCCTGACCGCGACGATCAACTGGGATCTGCTGGCCGTCTCGCTCACCGCCGCCGCGATGCTCGCCTGGTCCCGCAACCGCCCGCTGCTCTTCGGTGTGCTGCTCGGGCTGGCCACCGCCGCCAAGCTCTACCCGGTGCTGCTGCTGGGCCCGTTGCTGCTGCTCTGCTGGCGGGCGGGGAAGTACCGCGACTTCGGGCTCGCACTGGCCGGTACGGCCGGCGCCTGGCTCGCGACGAACCTGCCGGTGATGCTGGTCGCCTGGGACGGCTGGTCGAAGTTCTACTCCTTCAGCCAGGAACGCCCCGTCGACTTCGGCTCGATCTGGCTGATCATCTCCCAACGCACCGGCGACCCGCTGGAGAACGCCAACACCTACGGCACCGTGCTGATGCTGGTCGGCTGCGCCGGCATCGCACTCCTGGCGCTCACCGCACCGCGACGACCGCGATTCGCCCAACTCGCGCTGCTGGTCGTGGCGCTCTTCATCCTCACCAACAAGGTCTACTCCCCGCAGTACGTGCTGTGGCTGATCCCGCTCGCCGCACTGGCCCGCCCGCGCTGGCGGGACTTCCTCATCTGGCAGACCTGCGAGGTCCTCTACTTCCTCGGCATCTGGTACTACCTGCTCTACAACCACGGCGGCGACAACAACCACGGACTGACCCCCGAGGCGTACCACCTCGCCATCGCCGCACACATCCTCGGCACCCTCTACCTCTGCGGCGCCGTGGTCATGGACGCGATGCGACCCGAGCGGGACTGCGTCCGGTGGGACGGCTCGGACGACCCCTCGGGCGGAGTGCTCGACCACGCCCCCGACCGCTTCTCGCTCGCCGACCCGACGAAGACACCCTGGTATCCCGAAGGAAGCCGGCCGGCAAGCGCCGGCCCGGCGGCTGCCGGCGCGACCGGCACGGAGAGCCGTGGAGACCAGGACGAGCAGCCGATGACCGTCCGCTGGGGCACCACCCCGACGTCCTGACCCACGGCGTCCCGCACCCCGCGGCGCCTCTCCGCCCCGTTCCGCGCTCTCCCGCGAGAACGTCCCAACTCCGTTTCCGCAGCGGACTGTTTCACGTGAAACAGCGTCCCGGAGCACTCCCGGCTCGCCGCCCCTCGCACACGTCCCGGAGTCGGGGAACGGGGACAGGGCCGGGGACAGGGTCACACCCCACTCCAACCGGATGCCAAGATCCAGCTGCGCCGCGGGATCTGCGAAGCTGCTCACATGGCTGAGGCGCGCACCGGTTCGATCAACGACGCCCGCACACTTCTGCACTTCCGCGACTTCCGTCGTCTGCTCGCCGTCCGACTCACCTCCCAACTCTCCGACGGCGTCTACCAGGTGGCGCTCGCCGGCTATGTCGTCTTCTCGCCGGAGAGCGAGACCTCACCCGGGGCGATCGCCGCCGCCATGGCCGTCCTGCTGCTTCCCTACTCGCTTCTCGGCCCGTTCGTCGGCGTCCTGCTCGACCGCTGGAAGCGCCGCCAGGTGCTCCTCTACGGCAATGTGCTCAGAGCGGTGTTCGCCGCACTCACCGCCGCCCTGATCGTCGCCTCCGTACCGACGTGGCTCTTCTACCTCTCCGCGCTCTGCGTCACCGCGGTCAACCGCTTCGTCCTCGCCGGGCTCTCCGCCTCGCTGCCGCGCGTCGTGGACGAGGAGCGGCTGGTCATCGCCAACTCGGTCTCCCCCACCGCCGGTACGCTCGCCGCCACCCTCGGAGGCGGCGTCGCCATCGCCATCAGGGTCGTCAGCCCTGACGGTGCCGCCGCCGACGCCCTCGTCGTCCTGGCTGCCGCCGCGATCTATCTGCTGAGCGCCGGCACCGCGCTGCGGCTCCAGCGCGACCAGCTCGGCCCCGACCCGTCGTTCCTCCAGCCCCGGCTGCGCGCCGCGCTCACCGACACCGCCCGCGGGCTGCTCATGGGCTTGCGCCATCTGCGCCGACGTTCCGTCGCCGCCAAATCGCTGGCGGCCGTCACTCTGCTGCGCTTCTGCTACGGCGCCTTGACGGTGATGCTGCTGATGCTCTGCCGTTACGCCTGGAGCGACGATGTCTCCGACGGCATGGCGCTGCTCGGAGTGGCTCTCGGACTTTCGGGCGTCGGCTTCTTCGCCGCCGCCGTGATCACTCCCTGGGCCGCCCAACGGTTCGGCCGGCTCGGCTACATGGCGCTCTGCGCCGCTGCCGCAGCGGTGTTGACGCTGGTGCTCTGCCTGCCGTTCCACCCCGCTCCCATGCTGGCGGCAGCGTTCTTCGTGGGGATGGCCACCCAGAGCGCGAAGATCTGCACCGACACCGTCGTCCAGTCGGAAGTGGAGGACGGATTCCGCGGTCGGGTCTTCGCGCTCTACGACATGCTCTACAACGTCGCCTTCGTCGGGGCCGCCGCGGTGGCCGCGGTGATACTGCCGCCCGACGGCCGTTCGCCGTCGCTGGTGGTTCTGGTCGCCGTTCTCTACGGCGGCACCGCACTGGCAGTACGCCGCTTCGCGCGCGACTGACGGCGGCGAGCCCGCCCACGACCGACGCCACGAGCCCCGGACAGCAGACGGGCGCACGGCTCACAGCTCACAGCTCACAGCTCACAGCTCACAGCTGGCCGACGAACGGCGCCGGTTCACGGACGGCTCCCGGCACCCGACTCCCGGACGATCCCCGGCGCCGAGGCGGACACCGCCCCTCCGCCCGCGCCCCACCGGTCTCATCTGTGTGTCATGTGCATCAGCACTGTCACAGCCCTTGCCGCTGTCTGCCCAACTGTCAGTGGCGGCGGCTAGGTTACGAACGTCCGTCGGACCCCCGGCGTGTGCGGTCAGACGCGGTTCTCTGCTTCTGCGCCCAACTGCCTTGCGGAGAAAGGGGGTTCACCCGGTGGAGAAGTGCGCGGCCCGCCAGGGGCCGAGCCGCTCTCGCACCCTGGAGGACCCTGCCTCTCCGCTGCTCAACTCCGCTCGCTAGCTTTGCGCTTCGAACATGCGCGGCGCGTACCGAACTCGGACGCGTACCGAGCACCGGCGCGTACAGAACACCACAGGGGGAACCACCCATGTCCACACCTCCTCCGCCCCCCGGCGGATTCCCGCAGGGCGGCCAGCCCGGCCAGCCCTACGGCGGCCAGCCCTACCCCGGTCAGCCCGGTCAGCCCGGTCAGCCTCCGCAGGGCGGTATGCCGCCGCAGGGCGGGGGTTACGGCTACCCGCAGCAGGGCGGTCAGCCTCCCTACGGCCAGCCGTACGGCCAGCCCGGCGCACCTCAGGGCGGGATACCCGGGCAGCAGCCTCCGCAGCAGAGCTCGCCGTGGGAGAAGATCAAGAAGGTCAAGACGATCGTCGTCGCGATCGTCGTCGTGGCGGGCCTGGGCCTCGCCGCCTACGGCTTCTTCACCAAGGACGACGCCGAGGACGTCGCTGTCGGCGACTGCCTCCGGAACACCGGCTCCGACAGCGACCCCGACATCGAGAAGCTCGACTGCTCGGACTCGGAAGCCACCCACAAGGTGCTGAAGAAGATCGAGGGCAGCTCGCTGAGCTTCTCGTGCAACAGCGTCGAGGGCACCACCACCAGCTACACCCAGCAGAAGAAGGGCGACTCCTTCGTCCTCTGCCTGGGCCCTGCCAAGTAACGGCATCCCACGGCTGACCGGCCCGCACCCCTGCTGCTCAAGCGGGTCCGGCGGGCGGACGGCGCCGTCGCGACCGCCGACCTCGACCCACCCGACCGAGGTCGATCGAGCGACAAGCGGGGGTGTGTTTCACGTGAAACACACCCCCGCTTCGTCTTCGGTACGGCGGAGTCAGCTCGCCTGCGCCGCCCACCACTTCCGGAGCGCGGCCACCGCTTCGTCCTCCGTCATCGGCCCTTCCTCGAGCCGGAGTTCCAGCATGTGCCGGTACGCCTTGCCCACCATCGGGCCCGGCGCCACACCCAGCAGTTCCATGATCTGATTGCCGTCCAGAGCGGGACGAATGGCGTCCAACTCCTCCTGCTCCTGGAGCCGCGAGATGCGCTCCTCCAGACCGTCGTACGCGCGCGACAAGGCGTTTGCCTTGCGCCTGTTGCGAGTGGTGCAGTCCGAACGCGTCAGTTTGTGGAGCCGGTCGAGCAGCGGGCCCGCGTCCCGCACATAGCGGCGCACCGCCGAGTCGGTCCATTCGCCCGCGCCGTAGCCGTGGAAGCGCAGATGCAGCTCCACCAGCCGCGACACATCCTTGATCAGCTCGTTCGGGTACTTGAGCGCGACCATCCGCTTCTTGGTCAACTTCGCACCAACCACCTCGTGGTGGTGGAAGGAGACTCGACCGTCCTTCTCGAAGCGCCGCGTCTTCGGCTTGCCGATGTCGTGGAGCAGCGCGGCCAGTCGCAGCGTGAGATCAGGACCGTTCTCCTCCAGGTCCATCGCCTGTTCCAGAACGATCAGAGAGTGTTCGTACACATCCTTGTGGCGGTGGTGTTCGTCGCGCTCCAGCCGCAGCGCGGGGATCTCCGGCACCACGCGCTGCGCAAGCCCCGTGTCGACCAGCAGCGCGAGCCCCTTGCGCGGATGAGCCGCCAGCAGCAGCTTGTTGAGCTCGTCGCGCACCCGCTCCGCGGAGACGATGTCCAACCGGTCCGCCATCTCCGTCATCGCCGCGACGACCGGCTCAGCGACCGTGAAGTCCAGCTGCGCCGCGAAACGTGCAGCCCGCATCATCCGCAGCGGGTCGTCGGAGAACGACTCCTGCGGCGTACCGGGTGTACGCAGCACCTTTTCGGCCAGATCCCGCAACCCGCCGTGCGGATCGATGAACTGCTTCCCCGGCAGCGCCACAGCCATGGCGTTCACCGTGAAGTCGCGGCGGACCAGATCCTCCTCGATCGAGTCGCCGTAGGAGACCTCGGGCTTCCGCGAGACCCGGTCGTACGCCTCGGACCGGTACGTCGTCACCTCGATCTGGTAGGTGGTCGCCTCACTGCCGGCCTCGGTCGCCTCGCTGCCGGCCTCGGTCGCCTCACCGCTGGCCTCGGGACTCTGCGCGCCCCCCGCGGCCTTCTGGCAGCCCACGGTGCCGAAGGCGATCCCCACCTCCCAGACCGCGTCGGCCCACGGGCGGACGATGCGCAGGACGTCCTCGGGGCGGGCGTCGGTGGTGAAGTCCAGATCGTTGCCGAGCCGGCCCAGAAGTGCGTCTCGCACCGAGCCGCCGACCAGCGCGAGCGAGAAGCCGGCCTGCTCGAAGCGGCGCGCGAGTTCGTCGGCGACCGGCGCGACCCGCAGCAGCTCGGTCACCGCCTGCTGCTGCACGGCACTGAGTTCGCTGCTTCCGGGCGCCGGCGCTGCACCGTCACCCGCACTCCGCTCGGTGTCCCGGTGGTCTGAATTCTCGGCGTTCTCGGGCTGGCCCGTCTTGGCGTTCGACACAGCAGAAGAGCCTACGTGGCCGTTTGCCACGCCTCTGCACAGAGCGGCACCGAACCCGTCGCAGACGCCGCCGCACAACCTGCCGCCCGGTGACGGTGGGCGACGATTCACGTGAAACACTCCGCGGCACGAGCGGCCTGTGGCAATCGTTAGCATCTGCAGTGCGCAAGACCATCACCAGCACGAGCGCATCGACACAGGACGGACCAGCGCGTGGCCGAAGCGGCAAACAAGCACGGTACTTCTGGCGCGCCTGCCCGCAGGAGCCGATCACGTCGTACGACGACCCTGTGCGTGCTGGTACCGCTGATTCTCAGCACGCCCGGCGCGGTGACGGCGGCACACGCCGACGCCCCCCGTTCCGCGCCCGGCACGCCCCTGCCCGCCGCGCAGAGCACCGTACGGCAGGCCGCCGTGCAGCCGAGCGCGCAGCAGGCAGCCGCGCAGAGCCGACAGGCAGCACCGCACCGCCTGCAGAACGGCACCGGCTCACGCAGCGCCGAGGTCACGCTGAACACGGTGAGCCCGGCCGTGCCCGACGCCGACGGCACGCTCACCCTCAGCGGCACCGTGACCAACCGCAGCCGCACCGCGATCTCGGACGGCGAGATCGTCCTCTACTCCGGCCAGCGCCTCGTCTCGCGCAGCGCGATCGAGCAGACGGCCAAGCGCACCGGCTTCCAGCCGGGACAGGAGGGCACCCGCGTCTCCGGCAAGGGCACCACCGTCGAGGTCGACGACCTCAGCCCCGGCCAGACCCGCTCGTTCAGTCTGCGGGTGCCCGTCGAGCGGCTGGGTGTCGGCGACGACGGGGTCCATCAGCTCAGCGTGACGCTCACCGGTCAGAGCCGGGCGGAGCCGTACGAACACGTTCTCGGGGTCGCCCGCACCTTCCTTCCGCAGTACGGCGGCTCCGGCGGCGAGACGGACATGACCTTCGTCTGGCCGCTGATCTCCGGATCGCACCTCACCGCCCGCACCGAGTCCGACCGGCGCCAGACGCCCGTCTTCCGTGACGACCGGCTGGCCAAGGAGATCGCGCCCGGCGGCCGGCTGGAGCAGTTGGTGGCGCTCGGCAAGAACCTTCCGGTGAGCTGGGTAGTCGACCCCGATCTGCTGGCCTCGGTCGACGCGATGACCAAGCCGTACAAGGTCGAGACGCCCGAAGGTGTCGTGGCCGGCGACACCAGGTCCAACGCGGACGCCAGGCGCTGGCTGAACAACCTCCAGGAGGCCGTCGAGGACAAGGAAGTCGTGGCGCTTCCGTTCGGCGACCCGGACCTCGCCGCACTGGCCCACCACGGCAAGAAGGTCAGCGGCACTCTGGGGCATCTGCGCCCGGCGACCGACGGTGCGCGCAAGACCGTCGAGACGATCCTGCACACCACGCCGAACACCGACTTCGCCTGGCCGGTCGAGGGCGCCATCGACCCGTCGGTCGTCTCGGTCGCCACCTCGGGCGGCGCGCGCTCCATCCTCACCCGCAGCGACAGCCTCCGGGAGACGGACGGCCTGCCGTACACCCCGAGCGCCGCCCGCCCGATCGGCGGCGGTGTGACGGCGGTGTCGGCCGACGCCCGGCTCTCCAAGTTGTTCCGCGACGACATGACCAACGCGGAGAAGGCCACCTCGGCGGTTCAGCAGTTCGTGGCCCAGAGCCTGGCGCTCTCCGAACAGAACGCCGCCGGCACCCGCAACCTCGTCGTCGCGCCGCAGCGCATGCCCTCCGCCAGCCAGGCACGCGCCATGGCGGCAGCGGTCGAGGCCCTGGAGGACGCCGGCTGGAGCGACTTCACCGAGCTCGGCGAGGCGTCGAAGGCGAAGCCCGACCCCAAGGCCGCCAAGAGCGTGCCGAGCACGGGCGCCTACCCGGCACGGCTGCGTCAACAGGAGCTGGACACCAACGCGTTCAAGCAACTGCAGCGCACCCAGAGCACCCTCGACGACTTCACCGTCATCCTCAGCCAGGACGACCGGGTCGTCACCCCCTTCGGCAACGCGCTGCGCCGCGAACTCTCCACCTCCTGGCGCGGCCGGGAGAACGAGGCCGCCGCCTACCGCGAGTCCGTCCAGGCGTATCTGTCCGAACTCACCCGCCAGGTACGGCTGGTGCAGAAGTCCCGGATGACCCTGTCCGGTCGCAGCGCGACCATCCCGGTCACCGTGCAGAACAACCTCATCCAGCCGGTCGACGGGCTGGAGCTGCGGCTCACCTCCCAGCGCCGCATCGGCCTGGAGATCGAGGAGGAGCGGCAGCAGGTCGTCGTGGAGGGCGGCCACAGCCAGTCGCTGAAGTTCGAGACCTCCGCCAGGGCGAACGGACGCACCCTGCTGGAGGCCAGGCTCTACACCAAGGACAACAAGCCCTACGGTCCGCCGATGCGCTTCCAGGTCGACGTCACCGAGATCACCTCCACGGTGCTGCTGGTGATCGCGGGCGGCGTCCTGCTGGTCGTGCTCGCGGGCGTGCGGATGTACACCCAGCGCCGTAGGCAGGGCCCCGCGCCTGACCCGGACGCCCCGCTCGTACCGGGCGCCGACGCCGACCAGCGCCCCGAGCCCGAGCCGGACACCGACGCCGCCACCGCTGCCACCGCTGCCACCGACACCGGAGCACACCCCGCCGGCACGGCTGACTCGGCTGACCCGGACGCCCCCGCCGATGTGACGGCCGGCCCCGCCGCCGGGACGACCCCGACGGACCCGCCCGCCCCGGAGACCTCCGGAACCGGCCCGGACGCGCCCAACTCGACGTCCGACGCCGAGGCACCGGACACGGACACCGGGCCGGAAAAGCCCGACTCACCCGGCGCAGGTGAGAAGGTGGACCGTTGAGCGAGGTGTGGGGCCGGCAGAAGCCCGCGGACGACGAGGTGGGGTACCAGTGAACGTGCCGTACGACCGGGAGCCCGACCAGGACCCGGGCGCCGATCAGGGCGCTGCCCCTGACCCGTATCTGCGCGACGCCTTCCGGCGCGACCCGCACCTGCGGCAGCAGTCACCGGGGCACGCACCGCAGGCGCACCCCGGCTCGGGTGGCCCGCACGGGTCGTACGACCCGCACGCCCCGCAGCCGGGCGCCGCCCCGTACGACCCGACCCCGGGCGCCGCGCCGTACGCCGACCCCGGGAACGTGCCGCCCCCGCCCCCGCCGGCGCCGGGCGAGCCCGAGGCGTACCAGCAGCCCCAGATGCCCGACCCGCAGCTGTGGGCCACGCCCCCCGCGCCCGAGCCCCACGGCGGCCCCCACGGCGACGACGGCCGCGGCGGCCACGCCCCGCGCGCGCAGTACACGGGGGTCGACGACCTCCTCGCGCACGCCCAGGGCACCGACCGGGAACGCACCGGGCAGCAGCCCAGCGACGACGTTCCCAGGGCGCTGCCGAACGACGACGCCTTCGCGCACCTCTTCCGCGACCAGAACGCAGCTCCGCCGGCCGCTCAGCACACACCGACCGCCGCGCCGCGCTCCCCGTACCCGCCGCCCGCCGACCGGCACCCGCAGCAGCCGGGCGGGCAGGAGCCGCCGGTCCACCAGCCGCCGGTACAGACGCCCGCCGCCGCGGCCGGCCACCCGCCGTTCCCGCCGCAGCAGTCCGCCGCGCCCCAGCCCGGGGCGGAGAGCCCGCCGCCTCCGCCGCCCGGCGAGACCCCGGCACCGGAGTCCGCCGCGCCGGAACCCGAGCCCGCGGCCGCCCGGAAGTCGGGCGGAGGCGGCGGTCTGCTGAAGTCCAGCGCGATCATGGCCGCCGGTACGCTCGTCTCCCGCCTCACCGGCTTCCTGCGCACCGTGGTCATCACCGCCGCGCTCGGCGCCGCGATGCTCGGCGACACGTACACGATCGCGTACATGCTGCCGACGATGATCTACATGCTGTCGATCGGCGGCGGCCTCAACTCCGTCTTCGTGCCCCAGCTCGTCCGGGCGATGAAGAACGACGACGACGGCGGAGTCGCCTACGCGAACCGGCTGCTCACCCTCGTCATGGTGGCGCTCGCCGCGTTGGTCGGCATCGCCGTGCTCATCGCCCCGCTGCTGATCAAGATGCTCTCGGTGCCCATCGCGGGCAACGAGGACGCCAGCAACGTCGCGATCACCTTCGCCCGCTACTGCCTGCCCACGATCTTCTTCATGGGCGTGCACGTCGTCATGGGCCAGATCCTCAACGCGCGCGGCCGTTTCGGCGCGATGATGTGGACCCCCGTCCTCAACAACATCGTCATCATCGCCACCTTCGGCGCCTTCATCTGGGTGTACGGAACGCAGCGCAGCTCGGAGCTGGGTGTCACCACCATCAGCGAGGAGGGCGTACGGCTGCTGGGCATCGGCACGCTGCTCGGCCTCGTCGTGCAGGCCCTGGCGATGGTCCCCTATCTGCGCGCCGCCGGCTTCAACTTCCGCCCGCGCTTCGACTGGCGCGGCCACGGCCTCGGCAAGGCCGCCAAACTCGCCAAGTGGACGATCCTCTTCGTCCTCGCCAACCAGGCGGGCCTGGTGGTCATCTCGCAGCTGGCCACCTCGGCCGGCGCGGACGCCGCCGAGGCGGGCAACGCCGGCGCGGGCATCATGGGCTACAACAACGCCCTGCTGATCTGGCAGATGCCGCAGGCCATCATCACAGTCTCGGTCATGGCAGCGCTGCTGCCCCGGCTCTCCCGCTCCGCGCACGACGGCGACCTCGGCGCGGTGCGCGACGACCTCTCACACGGGCTGCGCACCTCCGCGGTCGCCATCGTCCCGATCTCGTTCGGTTTCATCGCACTCGGTGTGCCGATGTGCATGGTGCTCTTCTCCTCGGCGGGAACGACCGCCGCGGCGTCCATGGGCTTCATCCTGATGGCCTTCGGAGTCGGCCTGATTCCGTTCTCCGTGCAGTACGTCGTGCTACGCGCCTTCTACGCCTTCGAGGACACCCGCACGCCGTTCTACAACACCGTCATCGTCGCCGCCGGAAACGCCGCCGGCGCCGGGCTCTGCTACCTGGTGCTGCCCAGCCGCTGGGCGGTCGCCGGAATGGCCGGCTTCTACGGCGTGGCCTACGCGGTCGGCGTCCTCATCGCCTGGCGGCGTCTGAGCCGCAAGGAGAACGCCACCCCGGACGCGGGACCGATCATCCGGACGTACACCCGTCTCGCGCTCGCCAGCGTGCCGGCAGCCGCCCTCTCCGGAGCCACCGCGTACTTCGTGCTGGGCGCCGTGGGCAGCGGCTTCCTGGGCGGTGCGGCCTCGCTGCTGGCCGGGTCGGTGGTGCTCGCCGTGGTCTTCGTGCTCGCCGCCAAACGGCTGCGCGTACAGGAGATGACCGCGATGGTGGGGATGGTTCGCGCCAAGCTCGGGCGCTGATACAACCCTTCACCGGTGCCATGTGTCGTGCATGTCGAGGACTACAGGCACAATTGTCTTGGCCGGGTTCCGCTCACGGCTGAAGTTCAGCCGCCAGGGGATCCGATGGCGCTGTCGATCCGTCAAGGAGACAGCGACCTCTCCCGCACTGCCACGCGGGAAAGGTCACCAAGGTCACAGGGCTGCAGAGCCGAAAGGCCGAATCTGCCGCCCGGTGTCGGGTAGTCGCGCGATGTGCGCCGACGACCGAGGTGCACCGATGACGGCAGCAAGCGGATGGGGAGGCAGGAGCGACGGTGGCGGAACGAAACACAGCTGCCGTTGACGTGGCGAGCGCGACCGACGGGAGCGAGGAGACTCCGCCCCCGGCGAGCGCGCCGACCGAACCGAAGAGTTCGTCGAGGCCCGAGAAGGCAACGACGCGGACGACGAGGACCGAGAGGTCCGAGGACTCCGACGGCTCCGAGGAGAAGGCCACGGCCGACGGCAGAAGGCCGCACCGCACCCCCGCAGGCACCAAAGGCGCTCCGAGCGAGCTGCACAGCGGTCACAAGCTCGCCCGCCGGTACCGCCTGGAGGAGTGCACCACCAGGCTCGACGGCTTCAGCAGCTGGCGTGCCGTGGACGAGAAGCTCAGGCGCGCGGTGGGCGTCCACCTGCTGCCCGCGGGGCACAGCAGAGCACGTGCCGTGCTCGACGCCGCCCGCTCCTCCGCCCTGCTCGGCGACCCCCGCTTCGTCCAGGTGCTGGACGCGGTGGAAGAGGGCGACATGGTCTACGTCGTCCACGAATGGCTGCCCGACGCGGTGCCGCTCACCGAGGTGCTCGCGGCCGGCCCGCTGGAGCCGTACGACGCGTACCAGCTCGCCCACCAGGTCGGCCAGGCGATGGCCTCGGCGCACCGCGAAGGGCTCGCCCATCTGCGCCTGACCCCCGGAGCCGTACTGCGCACCGGCTCCGGCCAGTACCGCATCCGCGGCCTCGCGGTGAACGCCGCGCTGCGCGGCATCACCGACGACCGCCCCGAGCGGGTGGACACCGAGGCGATCGGCGCACTGCTCTACGCCGCGCTGACCCAGCGCTGGCCCTACGAGCGGGACGCGTACGGCCTCACCGGCGTCGCCGGCCTGGCGGGCGGCACTCTCCCGCCCGACCAGGTCCGCGCCGGTGTGCACCGCGGCCTGTCCGACGTCGCCATGCGCGCGCTGGTCAACAAGGGCGCCACCGCCACCAGCCAGGACCCGCCCTGCACCACACCGCAGGAGCTGGTCACCGCGCTGACCGAACTCCCCCGCATCAAGGCACCCGAGCCGGTTTTCCCCGCCCCCTACCAGCGCCGGGAGTACCCGCCGTACGCCCACGGCGCCTACCCGAACAAGGCAGCGGCGGCGGCAGCGTCCCACGACCCTGTCCCCGCCGCGCCCGCCCCGACCCTGCCCGGACGCACCGGCAAGGCGCTCAAGTGGGGCGTTTCCGCACTGCTCATCGCCGCCCTCGGTCTGGGCAGTTGGCAGGTGGCGGACGCGCTGATGAACGGCGGCGGGGCCAGTGGCGGCGAGCAGGACGCCGACGACTCCGGCTCCGACGACAAGCCGAAGCAGCAGGCCGCCGGCAGCAGGCTGACGATCCAGGACGCCCGGGAGTACTACCCCGACGGCCGCCCGCAGGCCGCCGACAAGGTGGCGCTCAGCTACGACGGCGACCCCAAGACCCACTGGAACACCAAGAGCTTCCAGGACGGCCCGGCCACCGCCCCGTACAAGGACGGCGTCGGCATCGTCTACGACCTCGGCAAGGCGAAGAAGATCTCCTCCGTCTCCCTCGACCTGCGCAACAGCGGCGAGCACACGGAGATCGCGCTCTACGCCCCCGACTCCCTCGCTCCGTCCGGCGGACCGGATTCGCTGCCCAGGATCGGCGCCGCGAAGACGACCAGTTCCTCCGCCGCGGTGAAGCTCAAGAAGCCGGTGGAGTCCCGCTACGTTCTGGTGTGGCTGACGGCGATGCCGCACTCGGGCAGCGACGGCTTCAGTTCAGCCGGATACAAGCAGGGGATCTCGCATGTGGTGGTGAAGGGGTCCTAGGATCTGCCCCACCATGACCGATCACGATCCCGCCAGGCAGTCACCCGGCACGTCCGCCCCTGCCGAGGCCACCGACGCCGAGCTTCTGACCCGTCATGTCGACGGCGACCCCGACGCCTTCGGCGAGCTCGTGCGCCGCCACCGCGACCGGCTGTGGGCCGTGGCACTGCGGACGCTCGGCGACCGCGAGGAAGCCGCGGACGCCGTTCAGGACGCGCTGGTCTCGGCGTACCGGTCGGCCCGCACCTTCCAGGGCAGGTCCGCGGTGACGACCTGGCTGCACCGCATCACCGTCAACGCGTGCATCGACCGCGCACGCAAGGCGGCGTCGCGCCGGATGTCCCTGACCGACGACACGGAGAAGCTGGACCAGCTGCTCGAACCGCAGGAGTCCGCGGCCGTACCGGCGGAGCGGGCCGATCTCCAACGCCAGGTGGTCGCGGCGCTCGACGAGTTGCCGACCGACCAGCGCGCAGCCCTGGTCCTGGTCGACATGCAGGGCTACCCGGTCGCCGAGGCCGCCCGGATGCTCGACATCCCACCCGGCACGGTCAAGAGTCGGTGCGCCCGCGGCAGAGCCCGGCTGCTCCCGCTCGTCCGGCATCTGCGCCCGGGCAGCGACCCCGAGGACCGGGGGAGCGGGCCGCCGGACGCCACCGGCCGCGGCTCCACCAGAGCCCCGACGGCGAAGGAGCGGGAACCGGAGCGGAACCGGACGCGGGGGACATCCGTCCCACCGGCAGGACAGGGCGAAGGAGCCGGAGCAGTGAAGGACGGAGGTGCACCCTCATGACCGAGCCTTTCCCGACGTCCGGAGCTGACGAGCACCCTGAGGTCGCCGACATCTCCGCTCTGGGCGAAGGATTGCTGCCGCCCGACCGTACCGCCGAAGTCACCGCACACCTCGCCTCCTGCACGCTCTGCGCAGATGTGCGGGACTCGCTGGAGGAGATCCGCTCGGCACTCGGTACGTTGCCGGGGCCGATCAGGATGCCGGAGGACGTGGCCGGGCGCATCGACGCGGCACTGGCCGCCGAAGCGCTGCTGGACGCGGAGACCCGCGCCGAGTCGGCGGCCACCGCCTCTTCCGCACCGGACAGGACGCCCGTCGGCAGCACGGCCGTCGGCAGCACGGCGGCAGCAGCGGATCCCGCGACGGATCCCGGCTCTGCGGAGCCTGGTTCGGTGCGGTCTGGTTCTGCGGAGACTGATACGGCAGCGCCTGTTTCACGTGAAACAGGCAAGCCCGCTCCCCTGCGCGAGCGCCGCGGCGGCGCTTCCCGTCGGCCGCCCTCGCGCAGCGGCGCAAGCGCCGGTCCGGGGCGTTCCTCCCGACGGCGCCGGCTGATCCTCACCTCCGCGGCTGCCTGTGCGGCGCTCGTCGTCGGCGGGCTGATGGTTCCGCTGCTGATGGAGGACAACGACGACAGCGCGGGCATCGCACAGAGCGACACCACGAAGGACGGCGAGCGCGGCATCGCCGCAGCCGATCTGGACAGCCAGGTTCGAGAGTTGCTGGACGCCTCGCCCCACGACACCTCACGGGAGCAACCGCCGTCCGCCGAGGGCAGCAGGAACCCCGGGCAGCCGAGCCGTCAGGAGGATTCCAGCGCCAGCCCCTTCGGCGCGGAGACCGCCACTGAGGTGCCCGACTGCGTCAGCAAGGCCATCGACCGCACCGAGACGCCGCTCGCCGTCAGCCGCGAGACGTACGAGGGCGTGGAGTCCTACGTCGTCGTCCTGCCGCATGAGGGCGAGCAGCGTCAGGTGGACGCCTATGTGGTGGGCGCCGACTGCACCGACTCCGCCGACGGCGGGCCCGGCAAGGTGCTCGCCGAGCAGACCGTCGAACGCCCCTGAGCCGGCCGCACCCACCCGTCGGCTCGCGTCGGCGGGTGGGACTCGGCACGAGGCGACGTCGAGCGGGAATGCGCGCCCCGTAGGATCGCGTTGGATGGAGTGAAGGCTCCGTCCAGCAGATGCAGGAAACCTCGGCAGACAAGGATGACCCCCGTGAGCGACGTCCGTAACGTGATCATCATCGGCTCCGGGCCCGCGGGCTACACCGCTGCGCTCTACACCGCACGCGCCTCGCTCGAACCGCTGGTCTTCGAGGGCTCGGTCACCGCCGGCGGCGCCTTGATGAACACCACCGAGGTGGAGAACTTCCCCGGTTTCCAGGACGGGATCATGGGCCCCGAGCTGATGGACCAGATGCGCGCCCAGTCCGAGCGCTTCGGTGCCGAGCTGGTGCCGGACGACGTCACCGCCGTGGACCTGACCGGCGAGATCAAGACGGTCACCGACTCCGAGGGCACCGTCCACCGCGCGAAGACGGTGATCGTCACCACCGGTTCTCAGCACCGCAAGCTGAACCTGCCCAACGAGGACGAGCTCTCCGGTCGCGGTGTGTCCTACTGCGCCACCTGTGACGGCTTCTTCTTCCGTGAGCACGACATCGCCGTCATCGGCGGCGGTGACACCGCCATGGAGGAAGCCACCTTCCTCTCCCGCTTCGCCAAGTCCGTGACCGTGGTGCACCGTCGGGACACCCTGCGCGCCTCGAAGGCCATGCAGGAGCGTGCGTTCGCCGACCCGAAGATCTCCTTCGCCTGGGACAGCGAGGTCAAGGAGATCCACTCGACGGACGGCAAGCTCTCCTCGCTGACCCTCGCCGACACCAAGACCGGCGAGACCAAGGAGCTCGCAGTCTCGGGCCTCTTCGTCGCCATCGGCCACGACCCGCGCACCGAGCTGTTCAAGGACGTGCTCACGCTCGACGAGGAGGGCTACCTCACCGTCGACAGCCCCTCCACCCGTACGAACATCCCGGGTGTCTTCGCCGCCGGTGACGTCGTCGACCACACCTACCGCCAGGCGATCACCGCAGCCGGCACCGGCTGCTCCGCCGCACTCGACGCAGAGCGCTACCTCGCCGCGCTCACCGACGGCATCGCCGAGGCTGCGGAGCCCGAGCAGGCCGCTGCCGCGATCTGAGGAACGCCTGGGCTCCGCGCCTTCGCTGATCACCGCTGTTCGCGTTTCACGTGAAACGGGCTGCCGCACCACGCGGCAGCCCGTTCGCCGTTTCTCAGCCCCTCTGCCCGGCTCACAAGCAGCGCGCCGCCGGACAGGGTTGGGGCGCGGCGCCCGAGTCGTGCCCCAAGAGTGAGCGGCCGGCCAGGAACACCCGCACACCGCCGCGCAGTACGTCTTCGCACAGACGAGCGCCGCGCGGATCAACTCCGCGCGGCGCTCGTGCACTTCGCTCAGAACGCTTCTCCCAGAACCGTTCCTACTCCTCGTCCTCGCTCTCGGACCCGGGGAGCTGGTCGAGCACCTTCCCCTCGCCCGGCGCCATCTGCGTCAGGATGCGCTCCAGATCCTCCATCGAGGCGAACTCGACGACGATCTTCCCCTTCTTCTGCCCCAGGTCGACCTTCACTCGCGTCTCGTAGCGGTCCGACAGCCGACCGGCGAGCTGGTCCAGCGAGGGCGAGATCCGCTTCCCCGCACGCGGCTTCCTGGGCCGCTTCTTGGAGCTCTCCGACCCCATCAGGGTCACGATCTCCTCGACCGCTCGCACCGAGAGCCCCTCGGCGACGATGCGGTGAGCCAGTCGATCCTGCTCCTCCGCGTCGTCGACGGAGAGCAGTGCCCGCGCATGGCCGGCCGAGAGAACTCCGGCTGCGACCCTGCGCTGCACGGGCGGAGACAGCCGCAGCAGGCGGAGCGTGTTGGAGACCTGCGGACGCGAACGCCCGATGCGGTCCGCCAACTGGTCGTGCGTACAGCTGAAGTCCTTCAGCAGCTGGTCGTACGCAGCGGCCTCCTCCAGCGGGTTGAGCTGAGCCCGGTGCAGATTCTCCAACAGGGCGTCCAGGAGGAGCTTGTCGTCCTCGGTCGCCCGTACGATCGCGGGGATCTTCTCCAGTCCCGCTTCGCGGCAGGCCCGCCAACGACGCTCACCCATGATGAGCTCGTAGGCGTCACCGCCCAACTGGCGCAGCACGACCGGCTGGAGAAGACCGACCTCCTGGATGGAGGTCACCAGCTCTGCCAGTGCGTCCTCGTCGAAGACCTCTCGCGGCTGACGCGGATTGGGCCTGATCGCGTCGAGCGGCACCTCTGCGAAGTACGCGCCCGCCACCGTCTCGGACGCCGCGGCCGAGGCACCGTCGTTCTGCGCCGGCACCGTACCGCTTGCCTGGCGCTCGCCGGCGGCGGCCTCCTCGGATCCTCCGCCGGACCTCGCGGAGGCAGTGCTCGCAGCGCCGCCCTTGCCCGCGACCACCTTCGCCGCAGCCACGCCGCGGTCCGAACCGAGCACACCTGCCGCCGTGCTGCCGCTCCTGGCGCCGGTCTGCCCGTCGGCGGAGTCGTCCGTCTTGGGAGCGGCGGGGATCAGCGCGCCGAGCCCGCGGCCCAACCCTCTCCGTCGATCACTCACTGCTTGCCCTCCACCGTGCTGTGCTGTTCCTGGTGCGGGTGAGCTCCCCGCAGAGCGATTTCCCGCGCGGCCTCCAGGTACGAGAGGGCACCGCTGGAGCCCGGGTCGTACGTCAGAACCGTCTGGCCGTAGCTGGGTGCCTCGGAGATCCGTACCGAGCGGGGGATGTTGGTCCGGAGCACCTCGTTGCGGAAGTGGCTCCGGACCTCCTCTGCCACCTGCGACGCCAGCCGGGTCCGGCCGTCGTACATGGTGAGCAGGATGGTCGAGATGTGGAGCGTCGGGTTGAGGTGACCCTTCACCAGGTCGACGTTCCGCAGCAACTGGCCGAGCCCTTCCAGCGCGTAGTACTCGCACTGGATCGGGATGACGACCTCTGCACCGGCCACCAGTGCGTTGACCGTCAGCAGGCCGAGCGAGGGCGGGCAGTCGATCAGTACGTAGTCCAGCGGCTGTTCGTATGCGCTGAGCGCGCGCTGGAGGCGGCTCTCTCGTGCGACGAGGGAGACCAACTCGATCTCGGCGCCCGCCAGATCGATGGTCGCCGGAGCACAGAACAGCCCCTCGACGTCCTTGACCGGCTGGACCACTTCGGACAGCGGCCTGCTGTCGACCAGCACGTCGTAGATCGAGGGCACATCGGAGTGGTGGTCGATGCCCAGGGCCGTCGAGGCGTTGCCCTGCGGGTCGAGGTCGACGACCAGCACGCGCGCGCCGTGGAGAGCGAGCGAAGCCGCCAGGTTGACGGTCGAAGTGGTCTTGCCGACGCCACCCTTCTGGTTGGCGACCACCATGACCCGCGTCTCCTCGGGTCTGGGGAGGCCCTCGCCCGCAGCGCGGGTCATCGCCTCGACAGCCTGCTGCGCGGCACGACCGACGGGGGCGTCGTCCATCGGAGGCGGTGTTTCCCGAGTTTCACGTGAAACATCCGCCAGTTCGGAACGGGGACCGGGGACCGGCTCGGCCATCGGTCCCGCAAAGTTGGCGTCGGACCGCAACGGTTCACTCTCCTCGCAAGGCGCGTTGACAGTCTCAAAGCCTGCCATGCCTTCGGGGTTCTGAACCACAGAGCCCCGCTTACCTGTGGACAACCTATCCGTTGCCGACGGAACAGCGGGGCTCTGGTTGTGCTTACGGTCGCGTGGAGCGGCAGCCGCACGACCACGACTGATGATTCCCTGAAGCAGAGAGCGACGTTTCACGTGAAACACGATGCACCCGGGCTGCACACCGTACGCAGCGACACTCCGCCCCGCACCGCCATGACGGTTGCTTGGAGCACACGCCCCGCACCGTACGGCCCAGCGCGTCGACTCCGACGCAAGAGAACCGCCGGCCCGGGGCAGAAAGCCCCGGGCCGGCGGTCACTACAGCAAGCAAGCCGTCAACGGGTACGGCGTCGACGGGTGGCACGCCCCACCCGGGCGGCCTTGGCACGCTTCGCGGCGAACCGGACGCCCCCGGGGCTCTCGCCCACCTCGGCTCGTACGACCGTGGAGAGCGGGTCCACCACGCCGTCGCCGACCTGCACGACGGAGGTCTCGACCACGCCGAGCTTCTGCAACGCCGCGCGGGCGCCCAGCAGTTCCTCCTCCGCGGTGTCGCCCTTGATCGCCAGCATCTCGCCGTACGGGCGCAGCAGCGGTACGCCCCAGCCGGCCAGCCGGTCCAGCGGCGCCACCGCGCGGGCGGTGACGACATGCACCGGCTCCAGCGAGCCGAGCACCTCCTCCGCCCGGCCGCGCACGACCGTCACATGGTCCAGGCCCAGCAGTTCGACGACCTCCCGCAGAAAGGTCGTACGACGCAGCAGCGGCTCCAGCAGGGTGATCTGCAGGTCCGGTCGCACCAGCGCCAGCGGGATGCCCGGCAGACCGGCTCCCGAGCCGACATCGCAGACCGTGACGCCTTCCGGCACCACTTCGGAGAGCACCGCGCAGTTGAGCAGATGGCGCTCCCACAGCCGTGGGACCTCACGAGGTCCGATGAGACCGCGCTTGACGCCCGCCTCGGCAAGGAGCTCGCCGTAACGCTGTGCCTCGCCGAAGGACTCACCGAAGAACTCGCGCGCGACTTCAGGAGCGGCAGGCAGCTCCTGAAGTCGCGGCGTTCCGCTCTGCTCCGTCACGGAAGGACGACCACGCAGCGGTTCGGCTCCTCGCCCTCGGACTCGCTCCGCAGGCCCTCGGCCGCGACGGCGTCGTGCACCACCTTGCGCTCGAAGGGCGTCATCGGCCTGAGCTTGACGGGCTCGCCCGCGGACTTCGCCTCTTCGACCGCCTTGGTGCCCAGCTCGGTGAGCTCCTCGCGCTTGCGCGCACGGTGGCCGGCGATGTCCAGCATCAGCCGGCTGCGGTCGCCGGTCTCGCGGTGGACGGCGAGACGGGTCAGCTCCTGCAGCGCCTCCAGCACCTCGCCGTCGCGCCCGACGAGCTTCTGGAGGTCGCGGGTGTGCGCGTCGCTGATGATGGAGACCAGCGCCCGCTCGCCCTCGACGTCCATGTCGATGTCGCCGTCCAGGTCTGCGATGTCGAGCAGACCCTCCAGATAGTCAGCCGCGATCTCACCCTCCTGCTCGAGTCGGGTCAGGGTGTCGGTGCCCTCAGCGGCCTCGGTGGTGTCGGTCACCGATGGACTCCTCACTTCTTGCTCTTCGCGGACTGCTTCTTCTTGCCGTGGTTCGGGCGCTTGCCCTGTGCCTTGCCCTGATGCGACTTGCTCTGACCGGGCTTCTTCTCGGCCGGCTTGTTCATCGAGACGGTGGAGTCACGCTGCGACTTCGACTGGCGCTTGGGCTGCGTACGAGTGGCCCGGGCACGCTCGGCGGCTTCCTTGGCCTCGACCTCGGCCGGGTCCACCTTGATCTTGCCCTTGGCGATCAGCTTCTCCTGGCGCTGCTTGTAGGCGATCGAGCCAGGGGTGGGGTTGCGCTTGAGGACGTACATCTGCTGGCCGAGCGTCCAGACGTTGGTGGTCAGCCAGTAGACGAGGACACCCACGGGGAAGTTGATGCCGAAGACGGCGAACATGACAGGGAAGACGTACATCAGGATCTTCTGCTGCTGCATGAACGGCGTCTTGACCGTGAGGTCGACGTTCTTCGTCATCATCTGCCGCTGTGTGTAGAACTGCGACAGCGACATCATCACGATCATGATGACCGTGACGACACGGACCTGAGTCAGCGAGGCTTCGAGTTCCGCAATCTTGCTGGCGGAGTCCATGAACTTCGTCGCGATCGGAGCGCCGAAGACGGTCGCCTCGCGAGCGCTGTCGACCTGGTCGGAGTTGAGAACACCAACCGTCTTGTCCTGCGCGATCTTGTTGAGCACCTGGAAGAGCGCGATGAAGAACGGCGACTGCGCCAGAATCGGCAGACAGCTGGAGAGCGGGTTGGTGCCCGTCTCCTTGTACAGCTTCATCATCTCTTCGGACTGGCGCTGCTTGTCGCTCTTGTAGCGCTCCTGGATCGCCTTCATCTTCGGCTGGATCGCCTGCATGTTCCGCGTCGCCTTGATCTGCTTCACGAAGAGCGGGATCAGGGCGATACGGATGACGACGACCAGGAACACGATCGACAGTCCCCAGGCCCAACCACTGTCCTCGTGGAAGACCAGGCTGAACAGCGAGTGGAACTGGACGATGATCCAGGAAACTGCGACATAGAGAGGACCGAGGATCGTGTCCACGAATCAGGCTCCTTGGGCGTTGGACTGGGTCCGATGCTGCCAGCGGTTGCGAATCCGCTGATGCCAGACCGGGTGCTTCCGGGCAGGAACGTGGTCGACGCCGCCGGGCGACCACGGATTGCAGCGCAGGATGCGCCAGGCGGTCAGTGCCGTCCCTTTCACCGCTCCGTGCCGGTCGATCGACTGGTACCCGTAGTGCGAACACGATGGGTAGTACCGGCAGACCGGCCCGAGCATCGGGCTGATGGTCCACTGGTAGAGCTTGATCAACCCCAGCAGCGGGTACTTCACGACGGT
This sequence comes from Streptomyces sp. XM4193, assembly GCF_023072595.1. Classification (GTDB taxonomy): domain Bacteria; phylum Actinomycetota; class Actinomycetes; order Streptomycetales; family Streptomycetaceae; genus Streptomyces. The sequence goes on along the minus strand of NZ_JALLGK010000001.1, from coordinate 230,450 downwards.
GGCCCTCCAAGCAGCCGCTGCAACGCAGCGTCGAGATCCCGGGCCAGTTGCCTGTGGTCCGCTTCTCCCGCGCCGGGCAACGCCCGCACCACCACCAGGCTACCTGCGGGCACCGAGGCCAGCCGGTCGCGTATCAGGTGACGGAGGCGACGCTTGACGCGGTTGCGGACAACGGCGTTCCCCACGGCCTTGCTGACGACGAAACCCGCACGCGCGGGAGGAGTCGAATCCCCGAGCGCATGCGGGTTTCTACCGCTGCGTAGATGGACGACGAGCGACGGGCGTCCGGCTCGGCGCCCTCGTCGTACCGCGACCGCGAAGTCCTCGCGCCGCCTCAGCCGGTGCTCGGTAGGCAGCACGTCATGACCTGCGGGTCAGGCTGTCAGGCCGACAGGCGGGCGCGACCCTTGCCACGGCGCGACGCGAGGATCGCGCGGCCGGCGCGGGTCCGCATGCGCAGCCGGAAGCCGTGGGTCTTCGCACGACGACGGTTGTTCGGCTGGAAGGTGCGCTTGCTCACTCGGGGGCTCCAGTAAAGACGTGCGTCTCGGATGAGACGGAATGTGGGCGCCGACTGGCTGTCACCGTGCGCCCACGAGTAGCTCGCAACGCCCGAGTGCACCGCTTCGGATCCCAGTGGATCGTTGCCCATCGGAGGCAGGCGGCAGCAGCCATCGACAACTCGACCTCGATACGGTACGCGCGGCTACTCCATCCGGTCAAACCCGGCCCAGGTGATCGCGAGCGCACCCATCGCCCGCCGGACTGTCCGACGTCGTCCGACGGCCCGGCAGTAGGGCTACACCGTACGCCAGGCGCCGACACCCCCGTACCCACAGGGGTGACCTGGCATGGCACCTTTACACACACCCTGTGGACAACAACTTGAGGCGCCGCTGCCCGGCGCACTACCGTGACGTACTTCGCCCTGCTTCCGACCGCCCCGTGGACCAACCGTGCGTCGAGCACCGACCGCCCGTCGGGTCCGTCGCACAGGCCACGACCGGTCGTGCCGGAACGGCTGCGCGCGGCCCGAGCAGCCGTGACGGATCCGACAAGCCGGACGAGACCCGACGGCACCGACAGACGCCAGAGCAAGAACAGCCAGAGCAAGAACAGCCGAGCAAGAATCCGACGAGACCCGGCGAGGCCCGCAGCGGCTCCGGGAAGAAGTGTCCTCCCCCGAGTTGAGAGAAGCGTGCCCCGTGGCTGAACTGCCTGCCGATCTTGCCGCAGTGTGGCCGCGTGTGCTGGACCAGCTCCTTGACGAGGGGCAGGGCGTCGAAGCCAAGGACCAGCGGTGGCTGCGCGACTGCCAGCCCCTGGTCCTGGTCTCCGGCACCGCGCTGCTCGGCGTGCCCAACGAGTACGCCAAGGGGGTCCTCGAAGGACGTCTGGCGCCGATGATCACCGAGGCGCTCAGCCGCGAGTGCCAGCAGGCCATCCGGCTCGCGATCACCGTGACCGATCCGCTGCCCGCGCCCGCACCGATTCCCGAACCGCGCGCGCAGCACCCCTCGGAAGCGCGGCACACCTCCGAGGCGCGGCACTCCCCGGACAGCCGCCACGCCTCCGAGCCCCGTCACGCCGCAGAGGGCCGGCACACCCCCGAGTCTCGGCAGCAGGGCTTCGATCCGCGCCGCGCCGAGGACGGACGCCGGCCCGAGGAGCCCCAGCGCTACGAGGAGCCGCAGGGCTACGAGCAGCCGCAGCGCTACGACTCCCAGCCCGGCTACGAGCAGCCCGGCTATGAGAAGAGCGGTTACGAGCCGGGCGGGTACGAGGAGCAACAGACCTACGAGGACCGGGAGTTGCCCACCGCGCGTGCCGCCTACCCGGACTACCCGCACGCCCCGCGGCCGCAGGCCCGGCCCGAGCACCAGCCCGGGGCGTGGCCGCGCCGGGACGGCGATTCCTGGCAGCCGCGCGAGAGCTACGGGCACCCGCCCCAGACACACGCACCCGGCGGATACGACAACGGTTCCTACGGCGGGTACGAGGGCTACGAGAGCACCTACGAGAACTACGACGGGTACGAGGGCTACGACGCCCGCCCGCCCGGCCAGCGCTCGCACCCCGGCGGCGACCGTCCAGGCGCCGGCCCCGGCCACCAGGGCGGCGGGGCCTCCGGGTCCGGGCGGCAGGGCCCGCCCGGTGGCGCAGGCGCGGGCGGCCACACCGGCTACGACCCGCACCCGGGCGCACACCCCGGCACCCGCCCCGGTCTGTCCCCTCAACGCTTCGACGAGGCACCGCAGTTGCCCGCGCCCAGCGGTGCACCCGGTCCGCTGGCGGCCCAGCCGGCGCCGGCGACCGGCCCCGGCGAGCCGACCGCGCGGCTCAACCCGAAGTACCTCTTCGACACCTTCGTCATCGGGGCGTCCAACCGGTTCGCGCACGCCGCCGCCGTCGCCGTCGCCGAGGCACCCGCCAAGGCGTACAACCCGCTCTTCATCTACGGCGAGTCCGGCCTCGGCAAGACGCACCTGCTGCACGCGATCGGCCACTACGCCCGCAGCCTCTACCCCGGTACGCGGGTGCGGTACGTGAGCTCGGAGGAGTTCACCAACGAGTTCATCAACTCGATCCGGGACGGCAAGGCCGACGCGTTCCGCAAGCGGTACCGCGACATGGACATCCTGCTCGTCGACGACATCCAGTTCCTCGCCCAGAAGGAGTCGACGCAGGAGGAGTTCTTCCACACCTTCAACACCCTGCACAACGCGAACAAGCAGATCGTCCTCTCCAGCGACCGGCCGCCGAAGCAGCTGATCACCCTGGAGGACAGGCTGCGCAACCGCTTCGAGTGGGGCCTGATCACCGACGTCCAGCCGCCCGAGCTGGAGACCCGGATCGCGATTCTGCGCAAGAAGGCGGTGCAGGAGCAGCTCAACGCCCCGCCCGAGGTGCTGGAGTTCATCGCCTCGCGCATCTCCCGCAACATCCGCGAGCTGGAGGGCGCCCTGATCCGGGTGACCGCGTTCGCGAACCTCAACCGGCAGCCGGTGGACCTCGGGCTCACCGAGATCGTCCTCAAGGACCTCATCCCCGGCGGTGAGGACGCGACTCCGGAGATCACCGCTCCCGCGATCATGGCCGCCACCGCCGACTACTTCGGCCTGACCGTGGACGACCTCTGCGGATCCTCGCGCAGCCGGGTGCTGGTGACGGCCCGCCAGATCGCCATGTACCTCTGCCGGGAGCTGACCGATCTCTCGCTGCCGAAGATCGGCGGGCAGTTCGGCGGCCGGGACCACACCACCGTGATGCACGCGGACCGCAAGATCCGCGCGCTGATGGCGGAGCGGCGCTCCATCTACAACCAGGTCACCGAGCTGACCAACCGCATCAAGAACGGCTGACGCCCGAACCGCAGGCGACCCGGGAGCCGCCGCGGCTTCGGTGCGCCCCCGGCCGGCCCGGCCGGCCCGGCCGGTGCGGGCGGCCCGGGCGGTGGCCCGTCGCCGACCCGACCGCCCCTACCCGAGCAGTCGCCCGTGCCCGAGCGGTCGGGTCGGCGACGCCCGGTGGACGCACAACTCGGAGGGCTCAGAGGGCCGGTGAGGCTCAGAGGGCCGGTGAGGCTCAGAGGGCCGGTGAGGCCCGGGAGGCCCGGAGGACTGCGGTCGTACGCCCGGCGCTGTCCGGCCGAGAGCTGGGGACGTCCGGGGCGCGGTTGAGCCGCAACGCCCCGTCGCCGCCACGACCGCGCCCGCGCCCGCCCGTCGGCGCACGACACCGCGGCGCCCGGCTCATCCGCGGGTTCGCTCCCCGGCCGGTGCCCCGCTCCGGACGGCAGCCACCGCCTCTCCGCCTTGACTGTGTCCTTCTCCTTGGTCCTTGTTCTTGTGCCGTGCCTTGCCGTGTCCGTGCTGCTGCCTCGGCTTCTTCTCCCGCTGTGTTGCTCCCCGCCGTGTGCACGTGAGCGGGTCGGGCTGTGCCGGGCAAACGCCGCGCGGGCCGGACGACTTGGGCCGCGACCTCGGGCGCGGACCGCGGCGCTGATCGTCTCTTCGGGCTCCTCGTACTCGGGGATCCGACGCAGCTTCCCCGCAGCACCCGCGCTCCGCGACGGGCTCCGGCGGCGCGTCCGGACGGCGTTCCGATGCGCGACGCGCGCGCCCAACCGGAGTGAGCGGCCGCCGTGTTGCCCGTTCGCAGAACTCGCAAACCATCGCATTCCACGCATATCCGCCAGCCGCAGCAAGCGAGCGGGAAGGCCGACGGGCTCGTCCGGCGTCTCCGAAGTGTTCGAATCCACAGCTCAGAGGGGGTGTCATCCACAGAAACCCCCAGGCGTGGACTTCCACACCCTGGGGAGTACTCAGTTTTCCAGACTGCGTCCACATACAAGGCAGTTGAGGTAGCGTCATCGCAGGTCGGAGGGGTGTGGATTTGTGGAGCAAACTTGTCCACAGCCTGGGGAAACCTGAGGGCCCGTCAGCATCGACGGCTGGTTGTCCACTGCTCGCCCACAGGGAGGGGTGGGTTGTCCCCAGCTTCTCCACACCTCTGTCCACTGTTCGGAAACCCAACTCGCCCTCTCACTGGTTCGAGTGAAGCGCGTCACACGGAACCGCGAGATTGATCTGTTGAGAACCGGGGTAATCCTGGGGACGGAGCTGTGGGCAAGTACCGCTCTCCTGGGGACGGGATGTGCACAACTTCCGGCCGTCCACAGAAACCCCTGGTTCATCCACTGGTCCGCCCACAGGCGACGTGGATAAAAAATCGCCTCTGACCTGTGAGAAGGCAGTTCTCCACCGTTTCCACAGCACCTACTACTGAGACCACATAGTTAGAGCTCGGAATTCGGTTTGAAGCAGGTCCTGTGCACAAGTTGGGTTCGACCGGCTCGGCCCGCGCCTCGATGACTTGACCCCGAGCAGCAACAGGTGTCAGCGGTGTGCGTCAGACTGGTCCCCGGCAACCAGCAACAGCAGGAGGCGGCTGAAGGTGAAGATCCGGGTAGAGCGCGACGTCCTGGCGGAGGCGGTGGCATGGGCCGCCAAGAGCCTCCCTGCCCGCCCACCGGTCCCGGTACTCGCCGGACTGCTGCTCAAGGCGGAGGAGGGCTCGCTGAGCCTCTCCGGTTTCGACTACGAGGTCTCGGCGCGGGTTTCGGTCGAGGCAGAGATCGAGGACGAGGGCACGGTCCTGGTCTCCGGCAAGCTGCTCGCCGACATCTGCCGTGCGCTGCCGAACCGTCCGGTGGAGATCTCCACAGACGGTGTACGGGTGACCGTCGTCTGCGGCTCGTCGCGGTTCACGCTCCACACCCTGCCGGTCGAGGAGTACCCCTCGCTGCCGGAGATGCCGACCGCGACCGGGACGGTGCCGGGCGAGGTCTTCGCCTCAGCCGTCCAGCAGGTGGCCATCGCCGCCGGCCGTGACGACACCCTGCCGGTGCTCACCGGTGTGCGGATCGAGATCGAGGGCGACACCGTCACCCTGGCCTCCACCGACCGCTACCGGTTCGCCGTCCGCGAGTTCCTGTGGAAGCCCGAGTCGGCGGACACCTCCGCGGTGGCCCTGGTGCCGGCGAAGACGCTGCTGGAGACCGCGAAGGCGCTCAGCAGCGGCGACCACGTCTCGCTGGCGCTCTCCGGCTCCGGTGCGGGCGAGGGCCTGATCGGTTTCGAGGGCGCGGGCCGCCGTACGACGACGCGGCTGCTGGAGGGCGATCTGCCCAAGTACCGCACGCTCTTCCCCACCGAGTTCAACTCGGTGGCCGTGATCGAGACCGGCCCCTTCGAGGAGGCCGTCAAGCGTGTGGCCCTGGTCGCCGAGCGGAACACCCCGGTGCGGCTCAGCTTCGAGCAGGGCGTGCTGATCCTGGAGGCCGGCTCGAACGACGACGCACAGGCTGTGGAGCGGGTCGACGCCCAGCTCGACGGCGACGACATCTCGATCGCCTTCAACCCCGGCTTCCTGCTGGAGGGCCTCAAGGCCATCGAGTCGCCGGTCGCCCAGCTCTCGTTCACCACCTCGACCAAGCCCGCGCTGCTCGGCGGCAAGCCGGCCCTGGACGCGGAGGCGGACGACACCTACAAGTACCTGATCATGCCTGTCAGGTTGAGCGGCTGACTGCCCTTCCGAGCAGGGGTTTCGCCGAGTTCGTATGAGCGGCGGAGCCCACAGACGTGCAGCGGAGGGCGGGCGTAGGCTCGTTCCGTCAGGCAGTACACAGGCGGTGCGTTTCTCGCCCGCCCGCGTGCGGTGTGTCCCGTGCGTGGTGATCTTCAGAAAGGCCCGCTGATGGAGCTCGGTCTCATCGGTCTCGGCAAAATGGGCGGCAACATGCGCGAGCGCATCCGCCGCGCAGGCCACACCGTCGTGGGATTCGACCGCGACGCGGCGCTCGCCGACGTCCACAGCCTCAAGGAGCTGGTGGACTCGCTCAGCGGGCCGCGCGTGGTGTGGGTGATGGTGCCGGCCGGCGCCGCGACCCAGTCGACGATCGACGAGCTCGGCGAGCTGCTGTCCCCCGGCGATGTCGTGGTGGACGGCGGCAACTCCCGCTGGACGGACGACGAGAAGCACGCGCAGGAGCTGGCCGCCAAGGGCATCGGCTTCGTCGACTGCGGTGTCTCCGGCGGTGTCTGGGGCCTGGAGAACGGCTACGCGCTGATGTACGGCGGCGCGGCCGAGGACGTCGCCAAGGTGCAGCCGGTCTTCGACGCGCTCAAGCCCGAGGGCGAGTTCGGCGCGGTGCACGCCGGTAAGGTCGGCGCCGGCCACTTCGCCAAGATGGTCCACAACGGCATCGAGTACGCCATGATGCAGGCCTTCGCGGAGGGTTGGGAGCTGCTGGAGGTTGTCGACTCGGTGACCGATGTGCGGGAGGTCTTCCGGTCCTGGCAGGAGGGCACCGTCATCCGCTCCTGGCTGCTCGACCTCGCGGTGCGTGCGCTGGACGACGACGAGCACCTGCACGAGCTGCGCGGCTTCGCCCAGGACTCCGGCGAGGGCCGGTGGACGGTGGAGGCCGCCATCGACAACGCGGTGCCGCTGCCGGCCATCACCGCCTCCCTGTTCGCGCGCTTCGGCTCGCGCCAGGACGATTCGCCGCAGATGAAGATGATCGCCGCGCTGCGCAACCAGTTCGGCGGCCACGCGGTGGAGAGCAAGAAGTAGCCGACGGCGGGCAGTTGCCCGACACGCGTTGTCCACAGGGTGTCAACAGCCCTGTGGATCAAGCAGGTTGACGATCACAGCGGACAGTGAGAGGCCGGGCGGGAGCGTTCCCGCCGCCGGCTGCGGAAGGTGGGCGAACGGCGATGCACGTCACCCACCTCTCGCTTGCCGACTTCCGCTCCTACCCGGCCGTCGAGGTGGCGCTCTCCCCCGGTGTCACCGCTTTCGTCGGGCCCAACGGGCAGGGCAAGACCAACCTCGTCGAGGCCGTCGGCTACCTGGCACATCTGGGCAGCCACCGGGTTTCGACGGACGCCCCGCTGGTGCGCCAGGGCGCCGAGCGCGCGGTGCTGCGCGCCGCGGTCGTCCAGGGCGAACGCCGTCAGCTGATCGAGCTGGAGCTGAACCCGGGGCGGGCCAACCGCGCCCGGATCAACCGCTCTTCGCAGGTCAAGCCGCGCGATGTGCTGGGCATCCTGCGCACCGTGCTGTTCGCGCCGGAGGACCTCAGCCTGGTCAAGGGCGACCCCGGTGAGCGGCGGCGTTTCCTCGACGAGCTGATGACTGCCCGTTCGCCGCGCATGGCCGGAGTGCGGGCCGACTACGACCGGGTGCTCAAGCAGCGCAACACCCTGCTGAAGACAGCGGCCATGGCCAGGCGGCACGGTGGACGCAGTATGGACCTGTCCACCCTCGACGTCTGGGACCAGCATCTGGCCACCGCGGGAGCCGAGTTGCTGGCCCAGCGGCTCCAACTTCTGCATGTGCTCGAGCCGTTGGTGGACAAGGCGTACGAGGAGCTTGCCCCGGGCGGTGGCCCGGCGCGGCTGGCGTACCGCGGTTCCGGCGGGGAGCTGCCCGGCGGGGACCGGGCGGAGCTGGCGCGGTGGTTGCTGGAGGCGCTGGCCGGGGCGCGCAAGCAGGAGATCGAGCGCGGGGTGACCCTGGTCGGTCCGCATCGCGACGAACTCCTGCTGCGCCTGGGCGAGTTGCCCGCGAAGGGGTACGCGAGCCACGGCGAGTGCTGGTCATACGCGCTGGCGCTGCGGCTGGCCTCGTACGACCTGCTGCGGGCGGAGGGGAACGAGCCGGTGCTGGTGCTGGACGACGTCTTCGCCGAGCTGGACAGCCGCCGGCGGGACCGTCTGGCGGAGCTGGTGGCGCCCGGCGAGCAGGTGTTGGTGACGGCGGCGGTCGCCGAGGACGTGCCCGGGGCTCTGGCGGGCGCGCGGTACGCGGTGGCCGGCGGGGAGGTGACGCCGGCGTGAGCAGCGAGCGGGAGCAGCAGTCGGGTGCGGCTGCGTCGGGCCGCGGGCAGGGAGCGCCCGGCAGCAGCCCGTCCGGCAGCGGCGCAAACGGCACCGGCGCAAACGGCAGCAGTGCAGGCGGCAGCGGCGCCGCCGGAAACAGCCCGTCCGGCAGCGGCGCAAACGGCACCGGCGCAAACGGCAGCAGTGCAGGCGGCAGCGGCGCCGCCGGAAACAGCCCGTCCGGCAGCGGTCCGGACGCGCCGTCGGACGGCGGGCGGGAGGCGCCCCGGCATTCCGGGCTCGACCTCGCGCGGGTCGCGCTCCAGGCGGCGCGGGAGCGGGCGAAGGAGCGCGGCGCGGACGCCCGGCAGCGGCGCCAGGTGCGCGAGGGCGGCGGGCCGCGCTCGGGCGCGCGTCGGGACGGCCGGGACCCGCTGCCGCTCGGAGTGGCGCTGGAGCGGCTGAAGGCCGAGCGCGGCTGGGAGATGCCGATGGCGGTCGGCGGGGTCGCCGGGCGCTGGGCGGAGATCGTCGGGGAGAAGAACGCGGAGCACTGGCAGCCCGACCGCTACGACGAGGAGAGCCGGGTGCTCGCGGTGCGCTGCGACGAGGCGGCGTGGGCCACGCAGCTGCGCCACATGGCCCCGGATCTCGTACGCCGGTTGAACCAGGAGCTGGGCCGGGGCACGGTGCGCGCCATCAAGGTTCTGCCGCCCGGCGGCGGGCCGCGTCGGTACGGGTCGCTGCGGGTGCCGGGCACCTCGCGCCGGGACGCCGACGGCTGGTGAGCGTCGGGTCGTGCCGGCGGTACGTCCCGCCGGTACCTCCTCCGGTGCGGTGACCGTGCCGTCTGTGCAGGTCAAAGCGGTGTGCAGGGTGATTGCGCACACAGTGACGAGTCGTTGTCGGTGAGAAGCGCTGAGTGCCGGTGTGAGCGTCCCCGGCCCCTGGTCCCCATATGGGGAGTCGGCGGAAGGAGGTTCAGGGCGGCACATGCGGACTCAGGCGGCCTCAAACCCCCATTCACTCCTTCGGTAGCGGTAGACTGACTCGTATCCGCGAGCTCGCGGACCCAGTCGAACGACGCAGCCGCTCCCGGAGCCGGGAGTCCGGCTTGTGCTGTGCCAGAAAGGGCGCTTCGTGGCCGATTCCGGCAACCCCAACGAGAATCCGTCGTCCGCCGACTCCGTGCCGGGGGACGCAGTTCCCGTGGCCGCGGGTGAGGCGTCGTACGACGCGAGCGCGATCACCGTCCTGGAGGGTCTGGACGCGGTCCGCAAGCGGCCCGGCATGTACATCGGGTCCACCGGCGAGCGCGGTCTGCACCATCTGGTGCAGGAGGTCGTGGACAACGCCGTGGACGAGGCGATGGCCGGCCACGCGGACACCATCGACGTGACGATCATGGCCGACGGCGGCGTGCGCGTCATCGACAACGGCCGCGGCATCCCGGTGGGCATCGTTCCCTCCGAGGGCAAGCCCGCGGTCGAGGTCGTGCTGACCGTGCTGCACGCGGGCGGCAAGTTCGGCGGTGGCGGGTACGCCGTCTCCGGCGGTCTGCACGGCGTCGGCGTCTCCGTGGTGAACGCCCTGTCCAAGCGGGTCGCCGTCGAGGTCAGAACGGACGGCCACCGCTGGACCCAGGACTACGAACTGGGCGTGCCGACCGCTCCGTTGGCGAAGAACGAGGCCACCGAGGAGACCGGGACGTCCGTGACGTTCTGGGCGGACGGCGACATCTTCGAGACGACCGAGTACTCCTTCGAGACGCTCTCCCGGCGGCTCCAGGAGATGGCGTTCCTCAACAAGGGTCTGACCATCTCGCTGACCGACGAGCGCGAGTCGGCGAAGCAGACCTCGGGCGCCGACACCACGGACTCCGCGGACGACGACAAGGCGCGCACGGTCACGTACCACTACGAGGGCGGCATCTCCGACTTCGTGCGCCACCTCAACTCCCGCAAGGGCGAGCCGGTGCACCCCTCGATCGTCGACATCGAGGCCGAGGACACCGAGCGGATGCTCTCGGTGGAGATCGCGATGCAGTGGAACACCCAGTTCACCGAGGGTGTCTACAGCTTCGCGAACACCATCCACACGCACGAGGGCGGCACCCACGAAGAGGGCTTCCGGGCGGCGCTGACCGGTCTGGTCAACCGCTACGCGCGGGACAAGAAGCTGCTGCGCGAGAAGGACGACAACCTCACCGGTGAGGACATCCGCGAGGGTCTGACGGCGATCATCTCGGTCAAGCTGGGCGAGCCGCAGTTCGAGGGCCAGACCAAGACCAAGCTCGGCAACACCGAGGCGAAGACCTTTGTGCAGAAGGTCGTCCACGAGCATCTGACCGACTGGTTCGACCGCAACCCGGTCGAGGCCGCGGACATCATCCGCAAGGGCATCCAGGCGGCGACGGCCCGGGTCGCGGCGCGCAAGGCGCGTGACCTGACGCGGCGCAAGGGCCTGTTGGAGACGGCCTCGCTGCCCGGCAAGCTCTCGGACTGCCAGTCCAACGACGCGTCCCGGTGCGAGATCTTCATCGTCGAGGGCGACTCGGCCGGCGGTTCGGCCAAATCCGGCCGCGACCCGCAGTGGCAGGCGATCCTGCCGATCCGCGGCAAGATCCTCAACGTCGAGAAGGCGCGGATCGACAAGGTCCTGCAGAACACCGAGGTCCAGGCGCTGATCTCGGCCTTCGGCACGGGCATCCACGAGGACTTCGACATCGAGAAGCTCCGCTACCACAAGATCATCTTGATGGCGGACGCCGACGTCGACGGCCAGCACATCAACACCCTGCTGCTCACGCTGCTGTTCCGCTTCATGCGTCCGCTGGTGGAGGCGGGCCACGTCTTCCTCTCCCAGCCTCCGCTCTACAAGGTCAAGTGGGGCCGCGACGACCACCAGTACGCCTACTCCGACCGCGAGCGGGACCAGCTGATCGCGCTCGGCCGCTCGCAGGGCAAGCGGATCAAGCACGACTCCGTCCAGCGCTTCAAGGGTCTGGGCGAGATGAACGCCGAGGAACTGCGCATCACCACGATGGACATCGACTCCCGGGTGCTGCGCCAGGTGACCATCGACGACGCGGCGGCGGCCGACGACCTGTTCTCCATCCTCATGGGTGAGGACGTCGAGTCGCGGCGCAACTTCATCCAGCGCAACGCCAAGGACGTCCGCTTCCTCGACATCTGAGTCGGCCCGAAGCCGCATCCAGAAAAGGAACTTGAACAGCAATGGCCGACGAGAACACCCCAGGCACCCCGCCCGAGGCGGAGCAGCCCGACGCCGCGGTGACCGCCGAGGAGCCGACCCAGCGCATCGAGCCCGTCACCCTCGAGACGGAGATGCAGCGCTCGTACCTCGACTACGCGATGAGCGTCATCGTCTCGCGTGCGCTGCCGGACGTGCGGGACGGGCTCAAGCCCGTGCACCGCCGTGTGCTGTACGCGATGTACGACGGCGGGTACCGGCCCGAGAAGGGCTTCTACAAGTGCGCCCGCGTCGTCGGCGACGTCATGGGCACGTACCACCCGCACGGCGACACCTCGATCTACGACGCGCTCGTACGCCTCGCCCAGCACTGGTCGATGCGGATGCCGCTGGTCGACTCCAACGGCAACTTCGGCTCCCCGGGCAACGACCCGGCCGCCGCGATGCGTTACACCGAGTGCAAGATGGCGCCGCTCGCCATGGAGATGCTCCGGGACATCGACGAGGAGACCGTCGACTTCCAGGACAACTACGACGGGCGCAACCAGGAGCCGACGGTCCTGCCGTCGCGCTTCCCGAACCTCCTGGTGAACGGCTCGGCCGGTATCGCGGTCGGCATGGCCACCAACATCCCGCCGCACAACCTGCGCGAAGTCGCCGCCGGCGCCCAGTGGTTCCTGGAGAACCCGGAGGCCACCGGGGAGGAGCTGCTCGACGCGCTGCTCCAGCGCATCAAGGGCCCCGACTTCCCCACCGGCGCGCTGGTCGTGGGCCACCGCGGCATCGAGGAGGCGTACCGCACCGGTCGCGGCTCGATCACCATGCGGGCCGTCATCGAGGTGGAGGAGATCCAGGGCCGTCAGTGCCTGGTCGTCACCGAGCTGCCGTACCAGGTCAACCCGGACAACCTCGCGCTGAAGATCGCCGACCTGGTCAAGGACGGCCGGGTCGCCGGCATCGCCGACGTGCGGGACGAGACCAGCTCGCGCACCGGCCAGCGACTGGTGATCGTCCTCAAGCGGGACGCGGTCGCCAAGGTCGTGCTGAACAACCTGTACAAGCACACCGATCTGCAGACCAACTTCGGCGCCAACATGCTGGCCCTGGTCGACGGAGTGCCGCGCACCCTGTCGCTGGACGCCTTCATCCGCCAGTGGGTCGCCCACCAGATCGACGTCATCGTCCGCCGCACCCGCTTCCGGCTGCGCAAGGCCGAGGAGCGCGCCCACATCCTGCGCGGTCTGCTCAAGGCGCTGGACGCCATCGACGAGGTCATCGCGCTGATCCGGCGCAGCGACACGGTCGACGTGGCGCGCAGCGGCCTGATGGGCCTGCTGGAGATCGACGAGATCCAGGCGAACGCGATCCTGGAGATGCAGCTGCGCCGACTGGCCGCCCTGGAGCGGCAGAAGATCACCGCGGAGCACGACGAGCTCCAGGCGAAGATCAACGAGTACAACGCGATCCTCGCCTCGCCCGAGCTCCAGCGCAGCATCATCAGCAAGGAACTGGCGGAGCTGGTCGACAAGTTCGGCGACGACCGGCGCACCAAGCTGGTGCCCTTCGAGGGCGACATGTCCATCGAGGACCTGATCGCCGAGGAGGACATCGTCGTCACCATCACGCGTGGCGGCTATGTCAAGCGCACCAAGACCGACGACTACCGGGCGCAGAAGCGCGGCGGCAAGGGCGTGCGCGGGACGAAGCTGAAGGAGGACGACATCGTCGACCACTTCTTCGTCTCCACCACGCACCACTGGCTGCTCTTCTTCACCAATAAGGGCCGGGTCTACCGCGCCAAGGCGTACGAATTGCCGGACGCCGGGCGGGAGGCGCGCGGCCAGCACGTGGCCAACCTGCTCGCCTTCCAGCCGGACGAGCAGATCGCCCAGATCCTGGCCATCCGCGACTACGAGGCCGTGCCCTACCTGGTGCTGGCCACCAAGTCCGGTCTGGTGAAGAAGACGCCGCTCAAGGACTACGACTCGCCCCGTTCCGGCGGTGTCATCGCGATCAACCTCCGGCAGATGGCGGACGGCCGCGACGACGAACTCATCGGCGCGGAGCCGGTGTCCGCCGAGGACGACCTGCTGCTGGTCAGCAAGAAGGCCCAGTCGATCCGCTTCACCGCCTCCGACGACACCCTGCGGCCGATGGGCCGGGCGACCTCGGGCGTGAAGGGAATGAGCTTCCGCGAGGGCGACGAGCTGCTGTCCATGAACGTCGTACGGGCGAACACCTTCGTCTTCACCGCCACCGACGGCGGCTACGCCAAGCGCACCCCGGTCGACGAGTACCGGGTGCAGGGCCGCGGCGGCCTCGGCATCAAGGCGGCGAAGATCGTCGAGGACCGCGGCGAACTCGTGGGCGCGCTCGTGGTGGAGGAGACGGACGAGATCCTCGCGATCACGCTGAGCGGCGGAGTGATCCGCACGCAAGTCAGCGGTGTCAGGGAGACCGGTCGTGACACCATGGGCGTCTCGTTGATCAACCTGGGCAAGCGGGACGCCGTCGTCGGCGTCGCCCGCAACGCCGAGGAGGGTCGCGAGGCCGAGGAAGTCGAGGCCGTCGTCGAAGCGGCCGTGGAGGCTGCCGCGGAGCAGCGGCCGTCCGACGCGGAGGCCGAGGACCGCGAGACCTCGGAGAGCAGCGAGAACACCGGCAGCGAGGACTGACGTCGTGAGCGTGACTGCGGATGAGGCGGTCCGGGTCGTGTGCCCGGCCGCGCTCGTCCGCCCGCGCGCGGCGTACAGCGCCTACCCCACCGTGCGGGAGCGACGATGACCAGTGCCCAGCCTTCTCAGCCCCAGGCACAGCCGCACTATCCGCCGCAGGCCTACCCGGCCCCGCCGGGCGGCCCGGGGCCCCAGCCGCCGCAGGCCCCGCCGCGGGACTCCGGCGAACGGGACCGGTCGGCCCGGGACTCGGGCCGGGGCCCGACCGGCGGCCCCGCGGAGGAGGCCGAGGACCTCGGACACGACAGTGCCCGGCGCCCGCGGACCAACGCGCGGACGGTCCCCCGAGTGCGCAAGGCGCGGCTGCGCGTCGCGAAGATCGACCCGTGGTCGGTGATGAAGGTCAGCTTCCTGCTGTCCATCGCCCTCGGCATCTGCACGATCGTGGCCGTCTCGGTGCTGTGGATGGTGCTCGACGCGATGGGCGTCTTCTCCTCCATCGGCGCCACGTTGGGCGAGGCGACCGAGTCCGCGGACGGCGGCGGCTTCGATCTGGAGTCCTTCCTCTCGCTGCCGAGGGTGCTGCTGTTCACCTCGGTGATCGCGGCGATCGACGTGGTGCTCGCGACCGCGCTCGCCACTCTTGCCGCCTTCGTCTACAACCTCTCGGCCGGCTTCGTCGGCGGAGTCGAACTGACGCTGGCGGAGGACGAGTAACCCCTCTGGTCCGGCACGGATCCTCGCAGTTGGCGGGCCCCGGCGGCACTGTTGCCGCCGGGGCCCGCCGCCCGTCGGGGAGCCGCCGGGGAGCGCCCGGGAAACGATTTGGGGCACAGGCTGATGTGCGCTAATCTTTCGGTGCAGCGCGGGGCTATAGCTCAGACGGTTAGAGCGCTTCCCTGATAAGGAAGAGGCCACAGGTTCAAGTCCTGTTAGCCCCACAGCAGCGAGGCCCCCGGCGGATTTCCGTCGGGGGCCTTTTTCTGTGCCCGCTGTTCGTACCGGCCGCCCGTCCCCGCGCCGGCCGGGAGTCGGTCGGGGCGGGGACAGGTTCCGTGCGGCGGTTGTTGGCCGGGCCGGGTGGTGCGTGGCTCAGTCCGTGGGGACGGAGAGCCAGGGGAACTCGTTGAGGCGGTCGCGCTGTTCGGCCGGGAGCGCGGCGGCGACGAGCTTGCGGATCTCGGCGACCTTCGCCTTGGCGGCGGGCATGTCGCCGTTCAGCCACTCGTAGGGCGGCGGGACCGGGATCGGCAGCGGGGCGCCGTGCGGGACGCGCGGCGGCTGGTCGATGACGAAGTTGCCGGTGCCCTGCTCGTGGTGCGGGTCGATGGCGTACTGGTGGTCGGTCATCAGGTAGCCGACGACGCCGTTGGCGAATCCGAGCAGGTTGGTGATCGGGTTCTCGGAGTGGCAGATGCCGTCGTTCTTGTTGCAGATCGTCTTGACGTCGATGTTCTCGATCGGGCGCGGGCCGCGCATGGTCATGCCGGGCATGAACGACGGCAGGTTGGTCATGACGCCGCCGGGGCCGCCGTTGACGCCGGGGCGGCGCGCGTCGGCGTAGAGGACGCCGTTGATCCGGGAGTGCGGGACTGCGTCGGAGTCGGAGAACACCTTGAGGGTGTCGCCGGCGACGAGTGCGCCCTGCGAGTACCCGGTGATGGTGATCTTCGAGCCCGGGCAGGCCGCGTGGAAGTCCTTGACCTCCTTGGTCATCTTCTCGACGCCCTCGGCGACGGAGTCGTCCAGGGAGATGGTCTGGCCCGGCAGCGGCCAGATCGACGCCGAGTAGGAGATCTTGGTGAAGCCGACGCCGGCCGGGAGCTTGGCGTTGCTGGCGTCGAAGACCTTGCCCTCTCCGTCGCCGTTGCCGCCGGCCTGGAAGAGCATCGTGTCGACGCAGGCCGTGGGCGCGGCGGCCGTGTCGGAGGCGTGGGCCGTGCCGGCCGCCAGGGCGGTCACGGGTATCAGGGCGGCGCCGGCCAGGAGGGCCGTGTTACGGATTCTCGTGCGCACTAACGCACCTCATCTCGCGTGTGGTGACGGTCGGTTGGCGTTCGCGGGACTTCAGTGGCGGGCCCACGTTTTTCACGAACGCTGGTGTTCACAGAGTCGAGGCGAGGAGCGCCGAAAGGGAGGGGGATGCGCGGCAATTCATCAGATCCGCACAGTGCGCACACGAAATGCACAGGCGGGTGCGTTCTGTCGTGCTCGCGCCGAGGTCTGGGAGGGTGGGCCGACAGGCCCGATACGCCGGGTGCACGCCTCCGTGGTGAGCGCGTACGTTCGGTATCATCGGGCGCCAGAATGGTTTTCGACGTCTTTGAGAAGGACGAGGTAGCGCCGTGAAGAAGCTTCTCCTGGTCGCGCTGGCCGCCATCGGTGGACTCCTCGTGTACCGCCAGATCCAGGCGGACCGGGCCGAGCAGGACCTGTGGACGGAGGCCACCGACCCCGTGCCGTCCTCCGGCCAGGGTGTCTGACCCCCGCAAGCAGTCCAGAGTCTGGTGAAGCCCCGGCTGCAGGCCGGGGCTTCGTCGTGCGGCGCCCGTGGCACGGGCGCGCGGTGTACGGGCGGGACCGGCTCGTGAGCCGTGTGCGCCGGGGTGCGAGGGGCGCCGGGGCCCACGTGTTGCAGGACCGTGACGGCCCTCCACTTGAGCTATGCGAGAGCAAACTCATACGGTCGTGGCAGCTTCGGGACGTCGGCGCACACCGTGCGCGTCCCGAGTCGTGTGCCGGTGCACCGCACGCCGTCCGGACCGGGGGAAGAGGCATGAGCCGTACGCGCCGAGGCCGAGGTGTGCCCGAGGTGTGCGGGCGCCGGGGTCCGCAGGTGGTCATCGGCCCTGTGCGGAACGGGAGTTGGGCGCCGGTGCTCGCGAACGTTGCTGATGTCAACAGGTTGCCCGAGCCCCGGCGGCGCGGCCGGGCGGGGCGTACGGCCGCGGCGGTGCGGGCGCGCGGTGGTGCCTTCGTGTGCCGGCGGTACGGAGGCCCGGTCGCCGGGCGCACGGTCGATCGCCGGGCGCGCGGTGGGCCGTCGGATGCGCGGTGGGCCGTCGGCGTGAACGAGCCGAGGGCCGGACGACGGGGGTGAACACCCCCGCGCGGCGGGAGAGTTGGAGCCCGGGCACGATGGAGCGGCCGGGCAGGGGAGTCGAACGAGGGGCGCGGATGAAGACGCGAAGTGGGGCAAGTGCCGGTCGGCCTCGGGCCAACCGGTCGGTCGCGGCGCTGGCCGCCCTGTGCACGGCGGCCGTCGCGCTGCCCGCGACCACCGCACGTGCGGCCGACGAGCAGGGCGGCAGTGCGGCGGAGCCCGCCGCGTACACGGTCGCGGAGGACGCCCGGGAGGTCGAGGGCACCGAGGGCAGCACCGACGCCCCGGACCTGGCCGACACCGGCTACTACAAGGACACCCTCGGGCCCGGTGAGACCAAGCACTACCGCGTCGATCTGGACTCCGAGCAGACCGCGCACCTGTCCGCCCTCGCCCACCCGGCGGCGGGCATCAAACTCGGCGACTACGACTCGCTGGAAGTGGAGTTGGCCGGCACCGACGGCACCTCCTGCTCCTCCGACGACGCCGCCTTCCAGGGCGACACGACGCCGTACCCGATCGTGGCGTACGCCTCGCGCCGGATCGGCGGGGACTCGGACGAGTGCCAGCAGGCGGACCAGTACCTCTTCACGGTGACGCGGCCGGACGAGTCCGGCTCGGACCCCGGCGACTGGCCGATCGAGATCCGTTACGCACTCGAACCCGGCCTCAAGGGCAGCCGCCCGGCCGTTCCGCCCAAGGGCAGTTGGAGCAGTGAGCCGCCCGCGCCGCCGAGCGGGCAGGCCAAGGAGGTCAGGGGCGGTACGGGCATGAGCACCGCCCGGCCGGTCGCCGCCGGCGTCTGGCGCGACCGGGTGCTGCCCGGCGAGACGCGCTACTACCGGGTGCCGGTGGACTTCGGTCAACAGCTCTTCGCCCGGGTCGAGTTGCCCAACGCCCCGAAGGCGGGCGAGGAGAGCAGCCGGGAGACGGTGTACAAGGGTTTCGCCCTGCACGCCTACACCTCCGCCGGCTGCGCGGTCGTTCACGACAACTTCGAGTCCTACGACGGCGGTCAGAGCGCCGCCTCCCTCGGGCTGCGCCCGATCGACTACGGCAACCGCTACGACAGCGAGGGCCGGGCGCTGAGCACCGCCGGCTTCTACACCCTCGCCGTCACCATGAGCGCCGACCTCCAGCAGTACTTCCCCGAGGACGGCGCCGCCGTCACGCTGCGGGTCAATCTCCGCGGTGCGCCCGAGGAGGCGCCCGACTACGACGGGGACGCGAGGGCCGCCGGTTTCGCCGTCACCGACGAGGACCGGGACGCCGCGCGCGAGGGGCTGAGCGCCGACGAGGCGGCGGGCAGCGGGGCGATGCTGGTCGTCGGCATCGTGGGCATCGGTTCCGGCGTCGCGCTGGTGCTGGGCCTCGGAGCGTGGACGGCGCTCGCCCGCAGGCGTACCGCCGTCGCGGGCGCGGGCGTTGCTGGCGGCGGTCCGGGCGGCCTGGGCGGTCCGGGCGGTCCGCAGCGGTAGCGCGGCGGCCGGTGCGCACCGTATCGGCCGCACCGCCGTAGCCGGCCCGGGGTGGCGATGCGCCCCGGGCCTCCGTGTGCCCGGACTCCGGCCGGGCGGCGCCCGTTCGCGGGCGGCCGGGGCCCGCGTCCGCGGGGGGACGGGGGCGGCGCAGGTACGGGCGGGAGCGCGCGGTCCGGGCACGGGCACGCGTACGGGCCGTACGACGTACGGGTCTTACGACGTACGGGCCGTATCGCGTACGGGTCTCACGGCACACGCCGCCCCCGTGCGGGCTCGGCTCCGTGGGTCAGCTCTGGGTCAGTGCCCAGACGCCGACGGCGATGAGGACGAACGCCAGCAGCAGCACCGGTACGGCCACCTTGGCCGAGGGGCCGGGACGCGGTGCGGTGTTCCGGGCCGACTGCGGGTGCGCGCCGGGGAGTTGGCCGGTGGCCGGGTGCGTCGCCGCGTCGCCCGTCTGCTGCGGATACCCGTAGGCGCCTTCCGTCGGGTGCGCGTACGGCGCCGCGGGCGATACGGCGGTGGGCTCGGGCGGCGGGGAGTGCGGGGAGGCGTGCGGCGGGGAACTCGGCGGGGCGAGGCGGAAGCTGCCGGTCTCCGAGGCCGCGCCGGGGTGGGCGGTACCGGTGGGACCCGCGTCGGCCCGGGGTGCGCCGGTCGGGGGTGCGCCCGGCGGCGGGCCGGCCGCCGTCCTGGTCGGCTCGTCCTGGAGTGCCCGGGCGCCGGACGGCTGAGGGCCGTCCGGGCCGTAGCCCGCCGGCAGCGGGCCGATCTGGTCGAGGACCTCGACCGTCGGTGAACCGCCCCCGCCTGCCGGGGACTTGAGCAGTTCGCCGCAGTCGGCGAGGGCCTTGCGCACGCCGAGCGCGGTCTTGAACCGTGCGGCCGGGTCGGGCTGGAGCAGCGTGCCGAGCACGTGCCACAGCGGTTCGGGCACGTCCTCGGGGGCCGCGGGTACGCCGCCCTCGCGCCGGTAGGTCTCCACCAGCGCGCGCGAGTCCGGCTTGGCGCCGGTCAGGAGGTAGAGCGCGACCAGGCCGACCGCGTAGAGGTCGGCGGTGAAGTCCGGGTCGGCGCCGAGGAGTTGCTCGGGTGCGAAGTAACCGGGTGTGCCGACGATGAAGTTGGTCTCGGTCAGCCGCGGCTCGCCCTTGCGCATCGAGATGCCGAAGTCGGAGACGCGCAGATGGGGGCGGCCCGTACCGGTCGCCTCCAGCAGGATGTTGGCCGGTTTGATGTCCCGGTGGACGACGTCCTCCGCGTGGACGGCCGACAGTCCGGCGAGCAGCTGGTCCAGCAGCGTCAGTACGGTCGCGGGCGGCAACTTGCCGTAGTCGCCGAGGAGATGGGCGAGGGAGCCGCCGCTGACCAGGTCCATGGTGAAGAGCACCTGGTCGTCGTCCGCGGCCCAGCTGGTGGGTGCCAGTACGTGCGGGTGGTCGATCCGCAGCGCCTGCTCGCGCACGAACCGCAGCAGCGTGTGCGCGTCCGACTGCTGCAGCACCTTCGCCGCGACATAGCGCTTCCGTCGGTGGTCCCACGAGCGCCAGACGGCTCCCGCGCCGCCGCGCCCGATCGGGTCCACCAGTTCGTACCGGCCCGCGAAGACCTCACCCATGCTGCTGCGCCCGCCCTCTCGAACTGTCGACCATCTGCTCGGGTTGTTCGTTTGACTGCCGTTCGCTGCCGGCGCTGTCGTCGGCTGCCTGCCTGCCTGCCTGCCTGCCTGCCTGCCTGCGCTGTCGCAGGACGCCGTCCGGGCCGGTCGCGCCGTCGGGGCCGACGCGGTCGCAGGCCGACGGCCGCTGCCGGACGGCCGACGCCTGCCGGATCTCCGCGACCCGCGGGGACGATTCCGGCGGACCGCTCAGCCGTGACGTTTCCGCCGTGACGTTGCGGCCGTGCGGCCCGGGCTCAACCCTGGTGCGCCTCGTAGTGCTTGACCGCGTCGGAGGTCTTCCCTGCGCCGTACACCTTCAGGAACTCGGCGAGCTCCGGATGGTCGTCGGCGAGCAGCTGGGACGCCTCGATGATGCCCTGGGCGTCGGAGATCGCGCGCATCAGCGACTGGATCTCGCGCACCGCTCGCTTGACCGTGGTCTGCTGCCCGGTGCCGCCCCCGCCGGCGGTGCCGCCCAGCACGCTCTGGCCCGCGGTCCGACGGATCTCCTCCATGCGCTTGGTGGCCTCGGCCGCGCTCAGGTGCCCGCCGGCGACCTCGCTGGACAACTCCTGGAGGGCCTGGACCCGTTGGACGACCGCGGGGTTGCCGATCTTCGCGCGCTGGCCGCTCATCAGCTGGGAGAGCATCGGCGCGGACAGCCCGAGCACGGTCGCGAGCCTGGCCTGGTTGAGACCCAGATCGCTGATCAGCCGCCGGAACAGAGTCCCCAGCGGCTCGCCGTACCAGGAGCTTTGAAGCTCCCTGGCCTTCGCCGTCGAGTCCTGCTGCGTTGCGTCCATGGTGTCTCCCCTGGTCTCCCCTGTTCGCTTCGCGCCAGCGAACTTCCCCGCATCCTACGGAGCGCGGATGTGCGGGGCGATACCCGGTCGGTGATCAGTCCGAGGACCAGGTACGCTTGTGGTGCTTCGGGGCCTTAGCTCAGTTGGTAGAGCGCTGTCTTTGCATGGCAGATGTCAGGAGTTCGACTCTCCTAGGCTCCACTCCGAAAGAGGTCCCCCGCCCTGCGTCCGAGCAGGTCGGGGGACCTTTTCGTTTGTCCGCGGCCGGTGTCCGCGGGCGGGAGTCGTGAGCGGGCTGCCCGCGGGGTCTGCGGGGTCGCGAGGTGTGCTGAACCGGGGACTGCGGGGTCGGTTCGGGGGCGGGTCTGCCGGGTGGCTGTGGGCCGGGTGGTTGTGGGCTCTGCCTCGTGTGCTCGGCGGGGACGGCGCCGTCCGCGGTGTCCGCTTGGATCGTCGCGGGGCCCGCGGATGCCCGGTGCGGCCGGTGCGACGCCCGGGGCAGGGGAGTCGCCGATTCGCGGCGCCGGGCGGGCGCGGGAGGCTGTGCCGTGCGGGCCCGGGCGCCGAACGGGTCGCTGCGGCGCTGCGCCGCTGCTGAACGGGGGCGCTGTCGGGGCGTTTGTCGGTTCAGCCCGTGCGCATCGCTGCGGCTGCTGCGGGCGCGGGCGCGGGGGTGGGTGTGGGGGTGCGGAAGGTGGCGGCGACGGTGCGCGGGACGTGCGGGACCTGCCGGCGGTTCCGGTCGGCGGACAGTGCGACGAGGCCGTGCGCGACGGAGGCGAGCGTGGTGTGGCGGTGCCAGCCGGCGTAGGTGCGCCCCTCGAAGTCCCGCAGGCCGACGGGGTAGGAGATGTCGACCAGGTCCCGGTCCACCCTGCGGACGAGTTTGGTCAGCCGCAGCAGTGTGTCCACGGGTGCGTCGGTGAGGTCGGTCAGCCAGGCGTGCGTGAGCCTGCCGTACGGGTTCTCCCACTCGGCCACCAGACTGAACTGGCCCGGCTGGTACGAGAGTTGGGTCCCGCCCGCGGTGTGGAGGCCGCCTCTTGCGCGGCCGGGCTGCGGGGCGCCGAGCGAGACCGGGACCTTGGCGGCCAGGCTGGTGCGCAGCAGGCCCGAGACGGGGTCGATCCACTCCACGGGGCGCCGCAGCCGCCGCGCCGCGTCCGTGACCTGTCGTGCGGATACCGACTGTCTTCGGTAGCCGGAGAGCGCGGTGTCCGCCGGGGTCAGGGTTTCGCTGTTCACGCCGATCCGGGCGATGAAGGGGAGGCGGGCGGCGATGAGCTGGGCCGCCACGGCGGCGGTGACGTCCTCGCCGCAGTCGAGGACCACGGGGCGGCGGCTCAGAGCCCAGCCGTCGGCCATCTCGCGGGCGGCGGCGACGGCGATGTGCAGCGGCGAACGGGCGTGGATGTCGTCCGGAATGCCCGCTCCGCTGCGGCGCTCGGGGCAGTCGAGCCATTCGGACGGCAGCTGTAACTCCCACTGCACGGGCACGCCCACCTGCTCGTTGGCGAGCCATACCCCGTACGCCTCCTGGCAGTTGACCGCGCGTCCGGACCCCACCAGCGGCCTGCGGGCGACGCCGACGGAGTGCGAACCGGCCTTGGGGATCACCAGGCGGCGCACCACCCAGGCGCTGGGGCGCAGCGTGTGGTCGAGGTACTGGGCGACGGCCGCGCGCATGTCGGACCAGCGCCAGGTGGAGCTGCTGACGAAGTGCTGGAGGCTCTGCTCCAGCGACTTGTCGCCGGCGAGGGTGGCGATTCCGCGCATCGACTTGCGCCCCTCCACCTCCAGCAGTCCGCGTACGTAGCTCGCGGCCTTTCGGCGCTGGTCGCTCCGGCGCAGCGGGGCGAAGGCGACGGTGCTCAGCTCGTGGGCCGGAGTGTCTGGCGTGAGATGTCGGAGAACCGGACTCGTCGTCGTGCTCACTTCATCCCCCTCGGTGCCGTCTTCTGCGGATCTGGGAAGGCCCTCGCAGCCGCTTCTCCCGCGGGGGGTGGGATGCCTCCGGCGGTGGGCGGGAGCCACGGGCGGTGAGTCGACCACCGCCGTGTGCTGTACGCGCCAACACCGCAGGCATCGTGTTGACGACGATAACAAACCAACCCGTATGTTTGTAAAGCCCGGGAGAGGGAGTTGTTGGTGGGGCAGGCTGGGAGCTTCGGGGGAAATGGGGGAAATCGCAGGTCATCGAGGTGCGCGAGGGCGGGAGTGAATGACCCGCGTTTCCGGTGCGGCGCGCGGGGGAGGTCTTCTCGCGGTCGTTGTGTGGATGTCCGGCGTCCTGTGGGTGGCAGGAAGGGGCCTGGCCGGCTCATTGACATACCGCTTGCGCTGTTTTTACTCTTGCAAGGACCAATCTCTTCCAGGCCCCGCAGCCCTTCGCCCGCCCTGCCGGTCGGTACGCGCGGGTCGAAGCGCGGAGGGGCCACCGGCGGCCGAAGGACTGCGTGATGAGACAAGAGCGGGCCGAACGGACGAGAGCCGCACTCGTGTTGTCCGCCGCGGCGATGTTCGACAGAGAGGGCTACGAGCGCACGACGCTCACCGGCGTCAGCCGGCGTGCGTCGGTGAGCAAGGGGGCGCTGTCGTTCCACTTCTCCAACAAGGCCCAGCTCGCCGACACGGTCCAGGCGGCGGGCTGCGAGGCGTCCAGGGAGAGTCTGGAGAACCTGCGCGACCGCGGCCTGCCCGCGCTTCAGACGCTGGTCGACATGACCCATCTGATCGCCGACCAGCTGATGCGGGACGAACTCGTCCGCGCCGGCGTCCGGTTGGCCGCCGAGCGCGACACGGACTGCGGCTCGCCGATGCACTTCTTCGGCACCTGGTACGAGACCTTCCAGGAGGTCGCGGTCGAGGCCGAGAGAGACGGCAGCCTGCTGCCCAACCACGCGCCGCGAGCGGTCGCTACCCTGGCGATCTCGGTGGTGTCGTACGCGCACGCGAGGCACCGCAAGGCGGACGCCGAGGTCCGCGGACGGGTCGCCGAGCTCTGGGCGATGCTGCTGCCCTCGCTCGCGACGAGCGTCGCGGGCTGGCAGTTCAGGGCGGAGGGGGCGGACGAGCAGCCGGGTCCCGACGCGCCTGCCGGGCAGAGCGTGCCGGCTTCGCCGGTCCCCGCGCCCGCAGACCCCGCCCGGCCGGGTGCTGCCGCAGCCCCGAGTGCTCCTGCCGCTGCCGCGTCGGCCCCAGCGGCCCGTACCGGGTGCCGGACTCCGGTCGGCAGGTCTGCGCCGCGGCGGCGGCTCCGCGAGGGCTGAGCGCCCGGCAGCGGCACCGGACGCGTGCGTGTGCCGGGTGGGCCGTGGTGGGGCGGGTCGGGGTGTGCCGGGGTGTGGGGCGGGGCGTTTCCGAGCTGCCCGGCCCGTCCGGTCCGCGTCCGCCTGGTCTGAGTCCGTCCGGTCCGCGTCCGTCCGGCTTCGCGCCCGCCTGGTCCGGCCGGGCCGGTCCGCACGGCCGGTCCCGACGTTCGGGCCGAGTGGTCGGTCCGCGGGGGCGGCCGGGTCCCGGGCGACGGGCGTGGTGCGGGTGAACGGACCCCGATGCGCGCGGAGTTCGGCGTGCACCGGCGTTCGGGCCGTACGGTCCCGCCCGGCGCCGGCTTGGGCGTCCGGACCGAGCGGGCCGCGGTGGGAGCAGGGGCCGGGGGCCGTGGTGCGGGTGGTGCTCAGGGGCGGGGGCGGCGGTGCCGGTCGGGCGCCGCGTACGAGTCGAGTGTCGTGTCGTTGCCGAGGGTCGCGGTGAACACCAGCTGGCCCGCCTGGGTACCGGTGACCGTGGCGAACCCGCTCTCGGGGCGGTGGTCCGCGGTCAGTACGCAGGGGCTGTCGTACTCCGCGTAGCGGGCGAAGGTGGCGTGCACGCGCAGTGCGTGGAAGGTGCCGGGGTGGCTGGCGGCAGCGGCGGCCTGGCAGGCGGCCTCCAGCAGCACCATGCCGGGTACGTGGTCGACGGGGTGGTCGAACATCGTGGGGTGCGAGGTGTCCGCGCGCACGTGCCAGACGTCGCGCCGGTCCGTCGGGGCGAGGACCACGTCCAGGGCCGAACTGCGGCCGACGTACTCCGGGCAGACCGGTGCGGGGAGGTGGGGGCCCTGTCCGGCTGCGCGGTGCTGGGCGCCGCGCAGCCGTCGGTAGACGGCGGGGGCGACGGCGGTGAAGGAGGCGCTGCCGGCGGCGAAGGGCCGGCCGTCCCGCAAGAGGGTCACCTCGGTTCTGAAGCCGGCCACCCGTCTTCCCTTGCGGGTGAACTCGGTGCAGGTGGCCAGGAGTTGGACGTCGGCCGGGCTGCTGCCGACCCGGATGCCGGCGCGACTGGTGCGGTAGGACAGCTCGTTCATCACGAAGGCGTGGCCGAACGGGATGCCGTACTCGGCGTGCGCCAGAACAAAAACGGACTGTCGGATTGTTTCCGCGACAAGCGACGGCATGTGGTGGGAACTGGAAGGCGGGGTGAAGAAGCTGTGGCAGCGCGGCCACTGTGCGGCCAGTTCGTAGGTGTCACCTCCCCGGCTCTCCCAGTCGGTGACGAACACCTCGCTGATCGCTGCCCGATGGACGAGTTCGCGGGGCGCGGTGGCACTGAAACCGGGCGCTCGTACGGTAGTTGAACCGCTTCCGGCGCGGTGCGGTGCAATGGTCGGCGCGAGGGCCACCGGCTGTGCGGGGGCGGCGAACTGGGTGGGTGCGGTAAGGGTCATGGCTCCTCCGAGGTGCGTCACGGTGATGCGCGGGCGGGGCTGCTGCCATGGAACTGATCGGTACGTTAAAAACTGGACGGTCTTTTTTCAATACCCTGGTGGATACTGGATGCGCGAGAAGCGGACTGCTGGGTAGGGAACGATCGGCAGCACGGGGCAAGTCGGAAGGACGGAGTGTGCCGATGGCACAGCAGGAGCGCGCGGTGCGCACCAGGGCGGCGATCGTGCGAGCGGCGGCGGAGGTCTTCGGCGACATCGGCTACGAGGTCGCCACGATCGCCGACATCCTGAAGCTGGCGGGAGTCACCAAGGGGGCGCTCTACTTCCACTTCGCCTCGAAACGGGAGCTGGCGCAGGCGGTGCTCGACGAGCAGGTGCACGCCGTGCCGGAGCTCCCGCACGAGCCGATCCATCTCCAACTCCTCTTCGACCAGGGGATGTTGCTCGCTCATCTGCTCAAGTCCGATCCGCTGGTGCGGGGTTCGGTGCGGCTCACCATCGAGCGCGGCGGGCACGAGGGCCCGGACCGCAGAGGCCCGTACCTGCGCTGGGCGGAAGTCACCGGGGCGCAGCTCGAACGGGCGCGGGCGAGCGGGGAGTTGCTGCCGCACGCGGACGTCGAGCAGGTGGCCCAGCTCATCGTCGGGGCCTTCGCCGGGGTGCAGGGAATGTCGCAGGCGCTGACGAACTACGACGATGTGGCCGAGCGTGCCGCGGTGCTGTACCAGAGCGTCCTGCCCGCGGTGGCGGTGCCTTCCGTGCTCGGCCGGTTGGATCTGCGGCCCGATCGCGGGGAGCGGGTGATGGAGCGCGTCCTGAAGGAGGGAGGCGCTTCGGACGAGCTGCGGAGCGCCTCGTGAGTGCCGGGTCGGCCTCATGACAGTGGTGATCACCGGGGCCACCGGGACAGTGGGCCGCGAGGTCGCGCGTCGGCTCGTTTCGGCGGGGAGGCCGGTCAGGCTGCTCGCCCGGCGGCCGGAGGGGCTGCGGCGGCTGCGCGACGAACTGCTGGGCACGGCCCGCGCCGGGGTCGAGGCGGCGTCGGTGGACCTGGGCGACCGGCAGGGGCTGGAGCGCGCGTTCCGCGGGGCGCGCGCCGTGCTGGTGGTGACGAGTGATCCGCTGAGCCCGGAGCACGACGCACGGTTGGTTGCGGCGGCGAGCCGCGAGAGCACGGCGGCAGCACACCGCCGGGACGCCGCGGCCGGCGGACAGGCGCCGGACGGTGAGCGCGGGGCCGTGCACCTGGTGAAGCTCTCGGCGCTCGCGGTGACCGACCCGTGCGCCGACGACCTCCTGACCCGCTGGCAGCGCGAGAACGAGGACCGGATCCGGGAGTCGGGGCTGCCGTGGACGCTGCTGCGGCCACGGGCCTTCATGAGCAACACCCTCGCCTGGGCACCCGGCATCCGGGACGAGCGCACCGTGCGGGCGTACGGGGGGCGGGCGCGCAACGCCTGCGTGGATCCGCGGGACATCGCCGAAGCCGCCGCAGCCGCGCTGGGCGACCCCGCGCACCACGGGCTGACCCACCACCTGACCGGCCCCGAGGCGCTGTCGGCGGCCGAACAGACCGAGCAGCTGGGCCGGTTGCTCGACACCCGGCTCACCCTCGTCGAGCTCAGTCGTGCCCGGGCCGAGGCCGCGCTGCGCGCCCGTTGGCCGGAGCCGGTCGCGCTGGCGCTGCTCGCGAGCGCGGAGCGCCTGCGCGCCGGCAGCAAGGCCGGTACGGAGCCGGGGGTGGCGCGGGCGACCGGCCGTCCGCCCACGTCCTTCGCCCGGTGGGCCGCCGACCACCGCGCCGCCTTCGCCTGAGCACCGCGCCGGCGCGTACGCCCGCGCGGGCGCGCTCGCCCCGCCCCGCCCCGTGCCGCCGAAACGCCCCGCCGAAACGCCGCGCCCGCGCGCGCGCCCGCGGCCCGCGGCGTGCGGAAACGCCCGCGGGCAGCGCTGTCGGCTGCTGCCCGCGGGCGTGGGAACGCCGGACGACCTCGGCCGGGGTCAGCCGCGTACGCCCACGTACCGGCCCATCGCGGCCGCCGCGTGGTCCACGAACGCGGCCGGGTCCTCGCCGAAGGCGGCGATGTGCCCGAACACCGAGAAACCGGTCATGCCGAAGAGCTGCGTCCAGGCGACGAGCAGCCGTGCGACGACCGGCTCGGGCAGGCCCTGGGCCATGCCCTCGGCCAGCCCGCGCACCGCGTCGGCCACCGGCCCCGGCAGCTCCTCCTGCTCGCCGGTCTCCAACGCGCCCTGTTCGGCGGCGTGTTGGAGCGTGCCGATCAGGGCCATGGCGGTACGGGCACCGGCGACCATGGTCTCGGGCGGCGCGTCGTAGCCGGGGATGTTGGTGCCGTAGATGAGCTCGTACTCCTGCGGGTGGTCCGTCGCCCAGTCCCGCACGGCGCGGCAGACCGCGACCCAGCGGGCCAGCGGCGCGGCGTCGGCGGCGGCGCTCTCGCGCACGGCCTGTTCGGCCCGCTCGCCCATGCCGTCGTAGGCGTCGACGACCAGTGCGGTGAGCAGGGCGTCGCGGGAGGCGAAGTGCCGGGCGAAATCGGTCGCGGTCATGCCGAGCGCGGTGCGGACGGACTCCGGGGTGAGGACCAGCGCGCCGTTGCGGTGCAGCTGGCGGGTGCCCTCCGCCTTGATGGCTTCGACGGGTTCCGCGGCGTCGGTCGCGCCGGTGGTCCGGTCGTGGTGTGCGGCTTCAGTCGTCATGTGGCCAACATGAAGTCTCCGTACGGCGTCCGCCACCGCCGTACGGAGACTTCGTTACCTTCGCGGGGGTCCGCTCAGCTCCAGTCGGCCGACACCCCCGTCGTGCGCTCGCCGAGCACCAGTACGGTCGCCGCGACGACCACCATGACCAGCGCGACGGTGCCGAAGAGCCACACCGGCCCCGCCGAGTCCAGCACCGGCAGCAGGGCGAACGGGATGGCCGCGGCGCTCAGCTTGGACAGCGAGTACGCGGTGCCCGCTGCGGTGGCGCGGATGCTGGTCGGGTACTGCTCGGCCAGATACACGTGCGAGACGGTGGAGAAGACGTTGCTCAGCAGCGTGAAGCTGAATCCGAAGGCGACGATCCAGGCACCGGTGTCGGCGAAGGCGAAGCCCAGTCCGCAGGCGGCCATGGCGACCGCGGAGAGCGCCACCAGGAGCTTGCGCTCGATCCGGTCCATGATCGGCACCGAGAGCAGCGAGCCCACCGGGTAGCCGACGAAGGACAGCGCGGCGAAGCTGATGCCCTCCAGAATTCCGTACCCCTTGGCCGCCAGGACCAGTGGGGCCAGGGTGCCGAAGCCGTAGTAGCCGACGACGGACAGTCCGCACAGCACCCACAGCATCGTGGTGCGCCGACGGTATCGGCGGCCGAACAGATCGCGCAGCCGGGTGTTGGGCTTCACCGCGGGTGCCTGCGCCGGCTCGGGCTCGGGCAGCCGGTTGCCGCCTGCGACGGCCTCCGACTCCATCGTGGTGACCAGCCGGTCGGCCTCCTCGCGACGGCCGACCGAGGCCAGCCAGCGGGGTGACTCGATCATCCCGCGGCGCAGCACCCACACCACGAAGGCGCCGAGCGCGCCGAGCACGAACAGCCAGCGCCAGCCGTCGATCCCCAACGGGGCGAGTGGCACCAGCCACAGCGCCGCGAAGCCGACCGCCGGCACGCCGCAGAAGCACAGCGTGTACGCCCAGGCGATGAATCTGCCGCGCTTCCTGGCCGGCAGGGTCTCCGACAAGTAGCAGTCGGAGAGGGCCTGTTCGGCGCCGATGCCCATGCCCGCGATGAACCGGGTGACGATCAGCCAGGCCGCGTTCGGCGAGAACGCCCCGGCCAGGGTGAAGAACGAGTACAGGCCGAGGTTGATCATGAAGGCGCGGCGCCGGCCGAGCTTGTCCCCGACCCTGCCGAGCAGCAGCGAGCCGAAGAACTGGCCGAGGAACGCGGAGGCGAGCGCCAGTTTCAGCGCCGTGCTGTCCATCGCGAACTCGGTCTGCATGACCTGCGCGATCGTCCCCGACAGATGGTTGTCGAAGCTGTCGAAGAACAGCCCGATGCCGATGACCAGCGTCAGCTTCCGGTGCGTGGGCGTGATCGGCAGCCGGTCCATACGGGCGCCGATCGCCTCGGGCGAGTTGCTGCCCGGGGCGGCGGGGGAGGCGGTTTCGACGGGCGCGGACGGCCCGCCGGCACCGGCCTCCAGTGTGGTGACGGGCGTCGGTCCCGGGGCGACGCCCGTGCGGTGCTCTGCGGACATCAGCTCACTTGCCCCTGCCGGACGGGTGCGGAGACCTTGTGCAGGAACGAGGCCACCTCACGGTAGGAGCGGAAAAAACCCACCTCGCGATAGGGGATGCCGCGCTCGGCGCAGTACTCCATCGTCAGCTCCCGCGCCCTGGGCAGGCTCTTCTGCGGCATCGCGGGGAACAGGTGGTGCTCGATCTGGTAGTTGAGGCCGCCGTAGAGGAAGTCCATCAGCCGCGAGGGGCGGATGTTGCGCGAGGTGAGGACCTGGCGCTCCAGCCATCCCAGGCTCTCCTCCTCGCCGTCGCGCAGCTCCATGCCCTTGTGGTTCGGCGCGAAGATCATGCCGAAGTAGACGCCCTGGCAGGCCTGTTGGACGACGACGAAGGCGACGGCCTGGAGCGGGGTGAGTATCCAGAACACCAGGCCGAGGTAGAGCGCGGCGCGGGCGGCGATGAGCGAGGCCTCCAGCACGGGCTGCTTCACCTCGCGACGGGCGATGGCGCGGTAGGCCGTCATCTGCATCTTGAACAGCTCGCACACCAGGAGCACGAAGAACAGCGTGCTCTGGTAGCGCACGATGAAGCGCTGACGGCGGGTGCGGGTGGCGTACTGCTTGGTGTCGAAGATCGCCGTGCGCCGGCCGATGTCCGGGTCGAGGTCGAGGTGGTTGGGGTGGGAGTGGTGGCGGTTGTGGTGGTTGACCCACCAGCCGTAGCTGATGCCGTTGACGAAGTTGGCGTGCGCGTAGCCGACGATGTTCGCCAGGTTCTTGCTGCGGACCATCGACTTGTGGCCGGCGTCGTGCCACATGAAGCTCGACTGGCCGCCGCAGAAGCCCATCCACGCGGCGACGAGCAGGGTCCACCAGCTGGCGCCCAGGGCGAAGAAGGCGGCCAGGCCGGCCAGCAGGAGCGTGGTGTTGAGCGCCAACTTGAAGGCGTAGTAACGGGGTTGCAGGTCAAGGAGACCCTCCGCCTTGACCCGTCGCAGCAGCTCGGCGAACGAGGCGGACTGGCCCGACTTCGCGTCGGCCGTGCTCCCTGCTGGGGTGTTTGTGGTGTGCTGCGCTGACTGCATACAGGTGATCTCCTTGAGTCACCGCGCCCGGTGGGCGGCGGAGCGATGGGAGGCCTCGACACGCTCCGCTCGGAGCCTGATACGCCGCTGACTCGCTTCTGACGGGCGCCGGGGCGGGCGCCGGGGCGTGTGCCGAGCACGGGCGCCGGGCGCCACGCGGGCACACGGGCCGCTCCGGGCGCCCGTCCCGCCCGTCCCGCACGAGGCGTACGAGGCGTACGGGCCGCTCGGGGCGTACGGGGCGTACGGGGCGTACGGGGCGCGCGTCGGGACGGTGGGCGGCTGCGCGTCAACGCCGTGTCAGCGGACCCGGGCACGGTGCGGAGGGAACGAATGTCCCTACCACGCCGCGATTTGGAGCGCTCCTGATGACCACCGAGGCAGCACAAGACCGGAACACCGCACCACCCCCCGGCGCTGGGGCTACCTGGGGAACCCTGTTCGTGGTGCTGGTGGGCGCCTTCATCACCGTCCTCGACTACTTCATCGTCAACGTGGCGGTCCCCTCCGTACAGAGCGACCTGGGCGCCACCGCCTCCCAGTCCCAGCTGGTGATCATCGGCTACGGCGTGGCCTTCACCGCGGGGATGATCACCGGTGGTCGGCTCGGCGACCTCTACGGGCGCCGCCGGATGTACTCGCTCGGGCTCGCCCTGTTCACCCTGGCCTCGCTGGCGTGCGGCCTCGCGCCCGACCCGGAGACGCTGATCGCGGCCAGGATCGCCCAGGGCATCGCCGCCGCGCTGCTGGTGCCGCAGGTGCTGGGCATCCTCAGCTCGACGTACGAGGGGGAGCGGCGCGGCAAGGCGTTCAACGCGTACGGTCTCGCGGTCGGCATGGCCGGTGTCTTCGGCCAGCTCGTCGGCGGACTGCTGATCAGCAGCGACATCGCGGGGCTCGGCTGGCGGACGATCTTCCTGATCAACCTGCCGGTCTGCCTCGTCGCGCTGGCCTGCACCCGCCGCTGGGTTCCCGAGTCCCGTGGCGACAGCAGCGCGCGGCTGGACGTGCTGGGCGCGGTCCTGGTGACCGTGGCGCTGGTGGCGGTCGTGCTGCCGCTGGTGCACGGACACGAGCACGACTGGCCGGCCTGGGGCTGGGTGGTGCTGGCCGCCTCGGTGCCGCTGCTGCTGCTGTTCGTCGCGCACCAGCGCAGGCTCAGCTCCACGGGGCGCTCGCCGCTGATCGAACTCGCCCTGTTCCGGGAGCGCAGCTTCTCGGTCGGACTGCTGGCGATGGTCACCTACTTCATGGCGATGGGCTCCTTCTTCTTCCTGCTGGCGTACTTCCTCCAACAGGGCAGGGGCTACTCGCCGTTGGAGTCGGGACTGATCTTCTTCCCGCTGGGCGTCGGCTACTTCGGCGCCACGATGCTCTCCGGCCGTCTGAGCCCGCGCGCGAACGGCCTGGGTCCGGCGACGCTGGGTGTCGGATACGCGCTGCTGGGCACGATGGTCCTGCTGCTGGGCGAGGGCACCTCCGTTGTGTGGACCGTGCCGGCGCTCATCGTCGCCGGACTCGGGATGGGCATGACCACGGGACCGCTCACCGGAGCGGTGCTCGCCGGGGTCACCGAGCGGCACGCGGCCTCGGCCTCGGGCGCGGTCAACACCATGCAGGAGGGCGGCGCGGCGCTCGGCGTGGCGATCGCCGGCACGGTGTTCTTCCCGGTGCTCACCAGCAGCGACTCCTTCGAGCAGGCCTTCGTGCTCGGTCTCGCCCCGCTGGTCGTCTTCTGCGCGGCGGCTGCGGCGCTGTGGCGCGGAATGCACCCCGCCTCCGCCGGGGGCGGCGCGGCCACCGAGTCGCCGTCCGGTGCCGAGGGCGGCCCGGAAGCCGGCGGCACCGGGGCGGACGGCCCCGGTACGGGTGCCGCGAGCGGCGGCAGCGACCGGCCGGCGGCCCGGGAGACGGTCGGATAGCCGCAACGGCGCGGCCCGAGCGGGACGTTCGACGGCGGGCGTCACGGTGCACCGAGCACCGTGACGCCCGCCGTCGTGCTGTCCGGCGCGCAGCCGCCCCGGCGCGTACCGGTCCGGCCCCGGCGCGTACGGGGCCGGCGTGCGGGAGCGGGAGTGGGCACGTACGCCCGAGTGCGGGCCCGGCACGTACGCCGGTGTGCCCGTACGCCCAACTCCGCCCCGTACGCCCAACTCCGGCACGTACGCGCCCCGTTGCGGGAGCGCCGACCGCCGACCGCCGACCGCCGCCGGGCGCCGGGCGGCGGGCTGCGGCGGCGGGGTGCGATCAGCACCGCATCAGGGGCATGTCAGGTCCCGCTGTTTGCCTGGGCCCAGTGCCTGTCGTTCGGATCTTCGCCGGGCCAGCGACGCCCGGTGGGCAGCGCTCCTCGATCCGGCAAGGCCCAAACGACAGGCTCCGGCCCACACACCACGTCCTGACACTCGTCACGGGGGTTTCCATGACATACGCGGCATCGAGCTCCGAGCGCATAGGACTTCTGCCCGCCCTGGAGCGGCAGGAGGCGCTGGAGACGCTCGCCGTCCGGCACTTCAAGGCGGCCCTGCTGATGGAGGACGAGGAGGAACTCCCCCTGGACGCCAGCTTCTTCGACATCGGGCTGACGTCCCTGCGCCTGATGGACGTCAAGCAGAGCCTGGAGCAGGAGCTCGGTCTGGAGATCGACTCCACGGCCCTGTTCAACCAGCCCACCGTCGAGCAGCTCGTCGAGTACCTGAGCGGCATTCTGGAGGCCCGCGCATGAGTGAAGGCCAGCACCAGCCCGACCGCCCCGCAGGCGGGGAACGCACTCT
Source organism: Streptomyces sp. XM4193 (assembly GCF_023072595.1). GTDB lineage: Bacteria > Actinomycetota > Actinomycetes > Streptomycetales > Streptomycetaceae > Streptomyces. The sequence goes on along the minus strand of NZ_JALLGK010000001.1, from coordinate 196,320 downwards.
CGACGCCTATCTGCGGGAGGTGGCCGGCCCCGCCCGTGCCGAAGAGGCGGACGCGGAGGAGCTGCTGAAGCGCAAGTACGAGCCGATCGCCGTCGTCGGCATCGGTCTGCGCTTCCCGGGCGGCAACGATTCGCCGGACGAGTTCGACGAGTTCCTGCGCACCGGGGGCTCCGGCATCGTCCCGCTGCCCGAGGACCGTTGGAACGTCGAGGAGTTCACCCCGCAGGACCCGGCCGACCCCGAGGAGAAGGGGCGCATCAGGACCTCCGGCGGCGGCTTCCTGGACCGCATCGACCTCTTCGACGCCCCCTTCTTCAACATCTCGCCCAAAGAGGCCCAGTACATCGATCCGCAGCAGCGGATGGTGCTGGAGACGGCCTGGAAGGCCCTGGAGCACGCCAACATCGACCCGACCGCGCTGCGTCGCGGCAACGGCGGCGTCTACATCGGCGCCAGTTCCATCGACTACGCGCTGGAGCTGGACGCCCTCCCGTACGACCAGCTGGACGGCCTGCTGGCGTCCGGCATCACGATGTTCCCGCTCTCCGGGCGGCTCTCCTACTTCCTGGGCTGGCGCGGGCCGAGCGTCAGCGTCGACACCGCCTGCTCCTCCTCGCTCGCCGCGCTCCACATGGCCGCGCAGGGGCTGCGCAACGGGGAGACCGACATCGCGCTGTGCGGCGGGGTGAACGCGCTGCACCACCCGCGCATCCCGGTGATGTTCAGCCACGCCAACATGCTTGCGCCGGACGGCCTGTGCAAGACCTTCGACGAGTCGGCCGACGGCTATGTGCGCGCCGAGGGCTGCGGAATCCTGGTGCTCAAGCGGCTCTCGGACGCGTCCCGGGACGGCGACGACGTCCTCGCGGTGATCCGCGGCACCGCCGTCGGTCAGGACGGCGACAGCGCCGGCCTGACCGTGCCCAACGGCGTCGCGCAGGAAGCGGTGATGCGCCGTGCGCTGGAGGCCGCGCTGCTGGAGCCGGCCGACATCCAGTACGTGGAGGCGCACGGCACCGGTACGCCGCTGGGCGACCCGATCGAACTCGGCGCCATCAACGACGCGTTCGCCTCCGGACACTCGAAGGAGTCGCCGCTGCTGGTCGGTTCGGTGAAGACCAACCTCGGGCACATGGAACCGGCCTCCGGCGTGGTCGGCCTGATCAAGGCCGTGCTCCAGCTGCGCAGCGGCACCGTCTATCCGCACCTGAACCTCGACAACCCCTCGGGCCGCATCCCCTGGGACGTCTACGCCGTGAAGGTGCCGAAGGAGTGCACGCCCTATCCGGCCGGCACCCGGCGGGCCCTGGTCAACAGCTTCGGTTTCGCCGGGACCATCGGCGCCGCCGTACTGGAGGAGGCCCCCCGCCTGGCCGACGCGCGCACGACGGCGGGCAGCACGTCCGCCGACAGCGCGACTGCGGGCAGCACGTCCGACGCCCGCGCGACGGCCGACAGCGCGACGGCCGACAGCGCGTCCGCCGCCGCGCCGCCGCGGCTGTTCACCGTCTCCGCCAAGAGCGACGCCGCGCTGACCGCGCAACTGGCCCGCTACCGCGAGCTGTTGGACGCCCGCCCGGACCTCGACCTGGACGCGCTCTGCCACACCGTCCAGACCGGCCGCGCGCACTTCTCCCACCGCCTCGCGCGCCCCTTCACCGACCGCGACGACCTGCTCGCGCACCTCGACGAGGAGATCGCGCGGGAGAAGCGGCCGGCCGCGGCGCGCATCCGCAGAACCGCGTTCCTCTTCACCGGACAGGGCTCGCAGTACCCGGGCATGGGCGACGCGCTCTACCGGCGCCACCCGGTCTTCCGCGAACTGGTCGACGAGTGCGACGCGCTCTTCGCGCCGCTGATCGGACGTTCGGTGCGGGAGCTGGTCACCAGCCGCGAGGTGACGGTCGAGGATCTCGGCGAGACCGCCCACACCCAGCCCGCGCTCTTCACCCTGGAGTACGCGCTGGCGGGGCTCTGGACCTCCTGGGGGGTTCGGCCGCAGGCGCTGATCGGTCACAGCATCGGCGAGGTGGTCGCCGCGACCGTCGCCGGGCTGTTCACGCTGCCGGACGCGGTCACCCTGGTCGCCGCCCGGTCGCGGCTGATGCAGTCGGTGCGCGCCGACGGCACGATGGCCGCGGTGTCCGCCCCCGCGGAGGACGTCGAACCGCTGCTCGCGGACCACCCCGAACTGGCGCTCGCCGCCGTGAACGCGCCCGACCAGTGCGTGATCTCCGGCGCGCGCGCCTCCGTCGAGGAGGTCTGCGCCGGGCTCGTCGAACAGGGCGTGCGGGTCAGCCCGTTGACCGTCTCGCACGCCTTCCACTCCCCGCAGATGGCGGAGGTGTACGACGAGTTCCGTGCCGCGATCGCCGACGTCTCCTTCCACGAGCCGAGGATCACCCTGATCTCCAACGTCACCGGCAGGCCCGCCCGGCTCGCCCAGATCGGCAACGCCGACTACTGGGTGCGCCACATCGGTGAGCCGGTGCGCTTCATGGACGGCATCCGCGCGGTGGCCAAACGCGGACGGCACGCCCTGATCGAGATCGGCCCGTCCACCGCGCTCACCGCGCTCGCCAAACGCTGTGTGCCCGCCGAGGACCACCTCTGGCTGCCCTCCCTGCAGAAGCGCGTGCCGGACGGAAGCGAGCTGCTCCGCTCGCTCGCCGACTACTACGCGGCGGGCCTGACGGTCGGTTGGGACGGCTACCAGGGCGCACACGCGCCGACCAGGGTGACGCTGCCCACCTACGCCTTCCAGCGCAGACGGCACTGGCTGCCCGTCGCACTGCCCTCGGCCGACAACGCCGGCTCCGCGGGGCCGGCGACCCATCCGCTGCTGGGCACCCCGGCCGACCTCGACGCGGACCGAGCCGCCGCCGGCATCCGGGAGTTCACCGCCGTACTGGGTGCGCGCCGGCTGCCCGCGCTGGCCGGCTACCGCACCCCCGACGGTGCCGAACTCCCGCCGGGCGCCCACGTCGAGCTGCTGCTCGCGCTTCAGGACGCGGTGTACGGGCGCACCGACGCGGCTGTCCGCGCCCTGCGTCTGCACCGCCCGCTGCCGCTGCCCGAGGAGTCGGACACCGCCGCGACGGTCGAACTCCGCACCCGGCTGGTGCCGTTGCCCGACAGCGGCGCCGAGGTGCAGGTCGAGATCCTGAGCGGGCACGGCGAACAGGAGGTGCTGCACGCGGACGCGCTGCTGGACCTGCGGCCGAGCCAGACGGGAGACCTGGCGACCCGCAAGCTGCTGCGCGCCGAGGCCGAGGCCGTCGAGGTGCTGGAGACCGTGGAGGGCGTGGACGTCTACACCGACCTCACGGCCGCCGGGCACGAATTCGGCGCCCGGCTGGGAACGTTGGAGCGGGTCACCCGGTACCGCGGCGACCTGCTGGTGGGCGAACTGTCCGTGCCGCCGGTCGGCGCGCTGGACCAACTGCCGCTCGCCGCGCTCTCCGGCGCCCTGCACGCGCTGTCCGTCGTCGACCACCGGGCGCCTGCCCTGGCGCCGGTGCGGTTCGGGGCGATCCGGCTCTACAAGAAGCCGCGCGCCGACCGGCTGCGGGTGCTCGCCCGCCTCCGGCACGACGCCGGTGCCCGCCGCGGGTCCGATCCGGGGGCGGACGGTCAGCGGACCGCCGACCTGCTGCTGATGGAGGGCGACCAGCCGGTGGCCCTGTTCGCGGACGTCGAACTCGCCCGCGCCCAGGAGCCGGACCGGCAGCGGAACTTCCTCCACCGACCGCGCTGGCTGCGGCGCACCGCGGCGCCCCTCGACGGCACGCCCCTCGACGGCTCGCCCCTCGACAGTGCGCCCGCCGCCGAGCGCCACGCCGTCGCCGTACTGCCCGCCGCCGCGCCCGTACGGGGTCCGCTGGCCGAACGGGCCGCCGCGGCCGGGGCGCGGCTGAGCACCGTGGCGGACACCGCGGCGCTGCGCGAGGCGCTGCGCGATCCGTCCGTGACGGAGGTGGTGTGGTTCTGGCGGCCGGGCGAGCAGCGCGAGACCGGTGGTCCGGCCTCGGCCGAGACCCTGCGCGCCGAGTGCGAGGACAACTACCGCCGGCTGCTGGAGACCGTCGCCGCCCTGGCGGACGCCACCGGCCGCTCGCCGCGGCTGTGGCTGGTGACCGAGCGCGCCCAGTGGCTGCCCGACGATCTGCCCGGCACGGGCGAGCAGTTGGCGGCCGGCACACTCTGGGGCTTCGGCCACACCCTGCTCAACGAGTACCCGCAGTACCGTCCGACCCTGGTCGACCTGCCGACCGGCGGCGACCCCGGCGGCCTGGTCGCCGAGTGGGCGGTGCCGGAGGAGGGCGAGCACCAGATCGCCTTCCGCGACGGCGGCCGGTACGTGCGGCGGCTGCTGCCCGGCGACCGCTCTCCGGACTGGCCCGGCGGCTTCGAACTGCGGCCGGCCGCGGCCGGGGAGCACACCGAGATCGTCCCGGTCCCCGCCGCCGACCGGCCGCCGCTCGCCGGCGAGGTGCAGGTCCGGGTGTACGTCGCCGGGCTCTGCGCCGCCGATGTGCGGCGGTCCGCGGAGGGCGAGGACACCGTTCTGGGCACCGGTGCCAGCGGTGTCGTGCTGGCGGTGGGCGAGGGCGTCGGGCTGCCGGTCGGCAGCCAGGTGCTGCTGCGCACCGGGGGCACGCTCCGGCGTACCGTGACGGTCCCGGCCGGCGAGGTCTCGCCCGTGCCCGCGGGCACTCCGCTGACCGAGGCCGCGGCCGCACTCGCCGCCGAGCTGGACACTCCCGAACCCGACGCAGCCCGACTCGAGGCCGGCGCAGCCGACTCGGCCGGGCCGGACCTGTCGGTGGGCGAACTGCCCGGGGCCGGCGGCGACGCCCGTTCCGAGGTGGTCTGCTACGGGCTGGAGGAGACGGACGAGGCGCTTGCCGCGCTCGCCCGCGGCGCCGCACCCGGCACCGTGGTGGTCTGCCTCCACCCGGGCGCCGAACCGGGCCGCCGCCCGGAAGCCGCGGCGCACGGCCCCGCCCGGACTCCGGGTCCCGACGGCGAGGAGGCCGTCGGCGTCCGGCCGGACCGGCTCTATCTGATCACCGGTGGTCTCGGCGGCCTCGGTCTGGTGACCGCCCGCAAGCTGGTGGACCTCGGGGCGCGGCACCTGGCCCTGGTCAGCCGCGGCGGCCGGGCGACGCCCGAAGCGGCGCCGGTGCTCGCGGAGTTGGAACGGCGTGCCGAGATACGACTGCTGCGCGCCGACGTCTCCCGGCCCGAGGACGTCAAGCGGCTGACCGCCGAACTCGGCGAGATCGCCGCGTCCGGCTGTCCGGTGGGCGGCATCGTGCACGCGGCCGGCGCCATCGGCAAATCGCTGGTCGCCAACCTGACGTGGGAGGAGATCGACACCCAGTTCGGCCCCAAGGTCTACGGCGGCTGGCTGCTGCACGAGGCCGCCGAGTCCTTCCCCGAGCTGGACTTCTTCATCTCCTACTCCTCGATCGCCGCCGTCGTCGGCGGAGCGACCCAGGCGCACTACGCGGGAGCCAGTGCGTTCCTGGACGGGCTGACGGAGTGGCGGGCCGCGAAGGGACTGCCGGCCACCTCCGCCAACTGGGGCGCCTGGGCCGCGGTGGGCATGTCGGCGCGGCTGGACGACTCGCTCGGCAAGGAGATCGTCCGGGGCGGCATCTCCTTTTTCTCGCCCTCCAGGGCGCTGCGCACCCTGGACCGGATGTGGCGCGAGGGCGCCGTACGACGCGTCGTGGGCGAGGTCGACTGGCACCGCTTCACCGAACTCTCGCCCGTGGACAACCGGTTGTACGCCCGGCTCGTCGCGCCGGGCTCCGGCCGGGACACCGAGGGCGCCGAAACCCTCGACGTGGCCGCCCTGGTGGCGCTGCCCGACCGGGAGCGCGGCGCGGCCATCGCCGGCGTCGTCACCGAACGGGTGGCCGCCACCCTGCGGATGGCGCCGGACGATCCGCTGGACCCCACCGCGGAGTTCGTCTCGCTGGGTCTGGACTCGCTGATGGGGATGGAGGTCAAGAGCGGCCTGGAGAAGGCGTTCGGGCTGGCGCTGCCCGCCTCGCTCGTCTTCGACCACCCGTCGGTCCAGCAGCTCAGCGACTTTCTGGAGAGCAGGCTCGTACCGCAGGAGGCAGCCGCATGACGGAGACCACAGCCACCACCACCCGGCGCGAGCCGGGCCTCCCCGCGGAAGGCGCCCAGGACGGGCCCGACGGGGGAGCGCGGACGGGCTGGACGCTTGCCGCCCGCAGCGCCGAGCACGCGGCGCTGCGGCCGGACCACCCCGCCGTCCGCTGTGAGGACCGCACCCTCACCCACGCCGAGCTGCACCGCTACAGCAACCGACTGGCGCACGGCCTGCGCGCGGCCGGAGTGGGGCGCGCGGACCGGGTCGCCTTCCTCGGCCGCGAGTCCGAGGACTACTACGCGCTGGTCCTCGCCTGCGCCAAGGCCGGCGCGGTCATGGTCCCGGTCAACTGGCGCCTGACCGGCGGCGAGGTGGACCACATCCTGCGCGACTCGGGAGCCCGACTCCTGTTCGTGGAGGAGGAGTTCGCCGCCGTCGCCGAGCGGATACTGCCCCGGCTGCCGGAGGTGGGCGAGGTCGTCAGAACCGACGGCCCCACCGACGGCCCCACCGACGGCTCCACCGACGGCGACGGTCGCGTGGGCCGGGGGGCGGGGCTGCGGCGCTGGTGCGCGGCCCGTCCGGAGACCGACCACTCCCCCGGCACCGGACCCGACGACCCCGTCGCGCAGATCTACACCAGCGGGACCACCGGCCTGCCCAAGGGCGTGGTGCTGGCCCAGCGCAGCTTCTTCACGCTGCCGCGGGCCATGCGTGCCGAGGGCGTCGCGTGGATCGACTGGCTCCCGGAGGACGTCAACCTGATCTCGCTGCCGGGCTTCGGCATCGCCGGACTCGGCTGGTTCCTGCACGGCTTCAACGCGGGCGGCACCAATGTGGTGATGCGGATGTTCGTCGCCAAGGAGGCGGTGGCGCTCATCGAGCGGCACGGGGTGACCACGACCTTCGCCGCTCCGGCGATGCTCCGGATGATGCTGGACGAACCCGCCGCCTCCGCCGAGGCGTTCGCCTCGCTGCGCAAGATCGCCTACGGTGCTGCGCCCATCTCGGAGCCGCTGCTGCGACGCAGCATGGAGGTCTTCGGCTGCGAGCTGGCACAGATATACGCCAGCACCGAGACCGGCAGCGTCGCGGTGAGCCTGCCCCCGGAGGAGCACACTCCGGGCAATCCGCTGCTGCTCTCGGTCGGCCGCGCCTGCCCGGGCAACGAACTGCGGATCGTCGACTCGCGGGGGCGGGAGCTGCCGGCCGGCGAGATCGGCCAGGTGTGCATCCGTACGCCCTCGGCGATGCTCGGCTACTGGCGGTTGCCGGAGGTGACCGCCGCGACGCTCGTCGACGGCTGGCTGCACATGGGCGACGCCGGCTATCTGGACGAGGCGGGGAACCTCTTCCTCTGCGACCGCATCAACGACACGATCATCGTGGGCGGTCAGAACGTCTACCCGGCCGAGGTGGAGAAGGCGCTCGCCGAGCATCCCGCGGTGGCCGACTCCGCGGTCGTCGGCCTGCCCGACCCGCGCTGGGGCGAGACGGTCCAGGCCGTGGTGGTGCTGCGCGAGGGCGCCGCGGCGACGCCCCGTCAGCTGCTGATGTTCCTGCACGGGCGCATCGCCGACTACAAGATCCCGTGCGACTACCGGTTCACCGACACGCTGCCCCGCAACCCCTCGGGCAAGGTGCTGCGGCGCGAGATACGCGAGCGGCTGCGCGAGCAGCCGACGGCGGCCCCCGACCGGCCCTGACCCGCGCGCAGCGCCCGCCGTACACCCGCCGCGTCCGCCGTACCCGACAACTCGCGTACGGGCCGCACCCATCCACCACACGCGTCCACCGCACGGAACGCGTCCGCCCCGGTCGAACCGGACCACGGCCCGAACCGGACCGGGCCGGACCGGACCCGCGCCGGACCGGACCCGCGCCGGACCCCGGGGCGACCGCGGACGCGCTCACCACGACGCCACGAAGGGACTCACGCACATGGCCACATCAGACGCTCCCAGCACCGCCCCCGGCGGCGCGCCGACGGGGGCGGTCAACATCGGCGTTCTGCTGCCGACCAGGGAGCAGGCCATCACCGGCACGTTCGACGCCGATCCGCTGCTCCAATTCGCCCGCAGCGCCGAGGAGTTGGGATTCGACTCGGTGTGGACCGGCGATTCGCTCGTCGCCCGGCCGCGGCTGGACCCGCTGGTGGTGCTCGCCGCGGCGGGCGCCGCGACCAGCCGCGTCACCCTGGGCACGGCGGCGCTCACACCCGCGCTGCGGCACCCGCTGATCGGCGCCAACATGCTCGCCAGCCTGGACCACGTCTGCGGCTCGCGGCTCGTGCTGGGGCTGGGCTCGGGGTTCCCGGTGCCCGAGACGGAGGCCGAATTCGCCGCGGTGGGCGCCGAGTTCGGCGGCCGGGCCGGTCGGCTGGACGAGATCACCCGGCTCTGGCGCACCGCGTGGCGCAGCCACGAACCGGGCGCGCCCACGGACTTCGAGGGGCGCTACTGGCAGGCCGACGGGCTCGACCGGCTGCCCCGGACCCGTACGCCGGGCGGCCCGCCGCTGTGGCTGGCCGGCAGCGACACCCCGCGCGTGCTGGCCAGGGTGGCACGCGGGTACGACGGCTGGCTGCCGTTCCTGCCCACCGCAGCGGCGTACGGCGCCGCGCGGCGCACGCTGGCCGAACTGACCGTGGCGCAGGGGCGCCCGGCGGACGCCGTCACTCCCGGCTTCTACGCGACCCTCACCGTCAACGACGACGAGGAGCGCGCCAAGGAGGAGCTGGAGCACTACGTCGAGCACTACTACGGCCGCTCGCTGGAGGCGATGGCGACGATCCAGGCGTACGCCTGGGGCAGCCCGGCCAAGTGCGCGCAGTGGCTCGCCGGCTATGTGCACCAGGGCGCCCGGCACATCGTGCTGCGGATCGGATCGCTCGACCCCGAGCCGCAGTTGAAGCAGATCGCCGAGGAGCTGCTGCCGGCCGTCCGCGCCCTCGGCTGAACCTGCCGGGGCGTCAGCGCGGTCGTGACCGCGAGTCAACCGGGTCGCCAGCGGCGGCAGCCCACTTCCAACGCACACCAAGGAGTCCACACGTGGGGGACAACCCAGTACAGGACATGTCGACCGCGGGCCACTGGTTCCACCCGGTCGAGCCCTCCGACGAGGCCGAGACCCGGCTCTTCCTGCTGCCGCACGCCGGCAGCGGGGCGATCATCTACCGGGACTGGGCGGAGCTCCTCCCGCCCACGATCGCACCGCAGGCCGTCACCCTCCCCGGCCGGCACAACCGCCGGGAGGAGGAGACCTTCGAGAAGTGGGACCCGCTGCTCGACGCGCTGTACGAGGCGGTCGTGGCGGAGATCGACGACCGTCCGTTCGCCTTCTTCGGCCACTGCCTGGGCGCCCAGCTCGCCTACCGGCTGACCGTCCGGCTCGCGGAGGACGGGATGCCGGCGCCGGCGCTGCTCGGCACCTCCGGCTGGTCGCCGATCGGCTTCTTCCAGCCCACGGAGGAGCAGAGCCGGATGCCGGACCCCGAACTGGTCGAGTGGATCAAGAAGTTGGGCTCCTTCCCGGCGGAGGTCTACGACAACCCGGAGATGCTCGCCCTGGTCGTGCCCGCGCTCCGGGCCGATCTGCGGGTCGCGGCGCAGTACGTCGACGACGGCGTGACGGTGGACTGCCCGTTCGTCTCCTACGGCGGCAGGTCCGACCCGCTCCAGGAGACCGACGACGCGATGACGCACTGGAAGGACCGCGGCGAACGGTACCTGGGGCACCGGGAGTTCTCCGGCGGCCACTTCTACATCGACCAGCACGCCGCTGCCGTGACCGCCGACTTCGCCCGTCATCTGGACCGGCTGACGGCGTCCGTCTCCGGCTGAACCGCGGCGCCGCCCGCCACCTGCCGCCCCCGGCGCAGGCGGCGGGCGCGTCCCGTCCGGGGCCGCACCGACGGGCGGTCCGCGGGGTCCGCGGGCGGGGCCGCAGGGGTCAGGTACCGGTCAGGAGCCGGTCAGAGCCCTCGTACACAGTGCGGCGAACAACGAGACGGCCGCCGAGCCGCCTCCCGCCCCGCCCCGCCCCTGCGCGCACCGGTCCCGCCGCGCGCCCCGCACTCCTGCGCGCCCGCGCCCGAGCGGACCCGCGCTCCACGGACGCCGCCCCGGCGTGCCCGCCCCCGAAGCACTCGACCCGAACGCGCGCCCCCCAAGCCCCGAACGCGCGAACCCCCGAACCCCCGAACCCGCGAACCGCCGAACCCCCGAACCGCAAGGAGTCGTTGGATGCTGGACGAACAGGAGAAGGTTCTCGACTGGCCGCTCGCCCGGACCTGTCCCATGTCCGTACCGCCGGAACTGGCCGAACTGCGCGACGAACCGCCGTGCGCGGTACGCATACCCGAGGGGGCCGTGGGCTCCCGGCGGGCCTGGCTGCTGACCCGGCACGCGGACGTGCGGATGGCCCTGATGGACCCCCGGATGAGCGCGGACGAGGGCCTGCCCGGCGCGCCCGTACGCATCCAACTGCCGCCGGGCGAGCGCCCCTCCTCCTTTCTGCGGATGGACGCGCCCGACCACGGCAGGCTCCGTACGCTCGTGACCTCGGACTTCACCGCCCGCAGGGTGCGCGCGTACCAGCCGGGCATCGAGGAGCTGGTCGACCAGCTGCTCGACGGCCTCGCGGGCCGGGACAAGCCGGCCGACCTCTGCGAGAACTTCACCACCCAGCTGCCCACCCAGGTCATCGCCCGCGTCCTCGGGGTGCCGCGCGAGGAGTCCGAGCGCTTCGTACGGCTGACGCGGATCACCATCGGTCAGGGCGACCCGGCCGCCTCCTGGGCCGCGTACCAGGAACTCACCGCCTTCCTCACCGAGTTGACGCTCGCCAAGCAGTCGGACCCGGCGGACGACATCATCAGCCGGCTGGCGTCCCAGCACGTCGCGAGCGGGCGGATCACGGTCAAGGAGGCCGTGGGCATAGCCCTGCTCGTGCTGGTCGCGGGTCACGAGACCACCACCAACCAGCTCGCGCTCAGCACCCTCAACCTGCTCCTCGACGAGGAGCTGAAGCGGCAGGTGCTCGCCGACGACGGCAAGCTGCTGCCCGCCTTCATCGAGGAGTCGATGCGCTACTGGTCCATCTCGCAGGACGCGATCGTCCGGCTCTGCCTGGAGGACATGGAGGTGAGCGGCGTACGGATCTCCAAGGGCGACGCCGTCGTCATCTCCATTCCGGCGGCCAACTGGGACGAGAACGTCTTCCCCGACGCGGGCCGGATCGACGTCCACCGGGACACCGGCGAACACCTCCAGTGGGGCATCGGCCCGCACTTCTGCCTGGGCGCGCCGCTCGCGCGACTGGAGATCGAGCTGGCGATCAGATCGCTCTTCGCCCGCTTCCCGGACCTGCGACTGGCCTGCGACAGGGAGGAGCTCCCCTTCCGGCACGAGACGGTCTTCTACGGGCTGCACTCGCTGCCGGTCACCTGGTGACCACCGCGGCCGGCAGCGAACCCGGCCGTCCGGAAACGTCAACGCGCCGCGCGCGAACGCGAGTTCGCGCCGGCGCGACCGAAGGAGGCAACCGTGCCGACGGTCTCGGCCAAGGACGGAACACAGATCCACTACAGCGACGCCGGCAGCGGCCCGCCCGTGGTGTTCCTCAACGTCGCCATGCTCGACTCCCGCATGTGGCACCGCCAGGTGGACGCGCTCGTGGAGCGCGGCCTGCGCTGCGTCACCTACGACCGGCGCGGCTGCGGCCGGTCCGACCATCCCGCCCAGGGCTACGACTACGACACCCTCGCCGACGACCTCGCCGCGCTGCTGGACCACCTCGAACTGACCGGGGTCACCCTCGTCGGCTACGCGGTCGGCGGCGGCGAGGCCGTGCGCTATCTGACCCGGCACGGTGCGCACCGGGTGGACCGGCTGGTACTCGCCGCCTCCGCCACCCCGGTGCTCCACCGCACCGAGGGCAACCCGGACGGCCTGGTGCTGGAGGAGCTGGAGCCGATGTTCGCCGCGATGCGCGCGGACCTCCCGGGCTTCCTGGAGCAGCTGTCCGTACCGTTCTTCGGCGGCCCGGCGGCCACCGAGCAGAACCCGGGCAGTTCCGCCGAACTCCGTTCCTGGGTCGCCCGGTTGGCGATGGACACCGCCCCGCACGCGGCCGAGGCGCTGTACCGGATGCTGCTCGGCGAGGACTTCAGGGCCGAGCTGCCGCTCGTCGGCGTGCCGACCCTGGTGGTGCACGGCGACGCGGACGTGGGCAGCCCCTTCGGGCTCTGCGGCCCGCCGACGGCGGCGCTGGTGCCGGGCAGCTCCCTCTCGGTGTACGAGGGCGCGGCGCACGGTCTGTTCGCCACGCACGCCGAGCGGTTCAACGACGATCTGGTGGACTTCGTGGGCCGCGGACCGCGCTGATCGCGCCACCGCCGCACACACCGCGAGCAGGGCCCGGCAACCGCCGGGCCCTGCTCCTTCGCGCCCGCCCGCCCCGCGTGCCGCGTGCCGCGCCCGCCTGCCCCGCACCGAGTCCCGGCCGTGCGCGCTCGTGCGCCGGGGGAGGCGGGCGCGGGAGGACGGGTGCGGGACGAGTGCCTGGGGTCGGTCAACTCCGCACGCAGAGCTGCCGGTTGGACACTCCGAGCCGGGGGCGTCCGGCCGGCCCGGTCGTCCCCACCGCGAGCCGGTTGCCCCACCGCGAGCCGGTCGTCCCGTTCGCGAGTCGGCCGCGCCGGCAGGCGCCCGCCGCACGCGGGAGCGGCGCGACGCCCGTACCCCGGGGGAGGGGTGTACGGGCGCCGCGCCGCTCGGACTCTCGTACGGCGGGGTGGGGCGGGCGTCAGACACCCGCACCCGCACCGTACGGGCGCGTTCAGCCGCCGGTGGCCGCGCGCAGCTTGCGCAGCGAGAGGTGCTGGAGCAGGGCGAACCCGCCGACCACCACGGCCTGCATCGGAATCCAGAAGGCGCCCACGGTGCTGGGGCTCAGCCACAGCACGAGCGCGGCCACGCTCGCGACGGCCCACAGCGCGTTGGCCTCGATGACCAGCTTGGTCCCGAGCACCGAGGGCGAGGGCTGGGACGCCAGATAGCCGACGAACGCGCCGTACGCCGCCAGGAAGACGCCGATGCCCAGCAGGAACGTGCTGCTCAGGCCGAGCAGGTCGGCCACCGGCCCCGAGAACGCCAGGTAGATGAGGCCGTTGCCGCCCGTCACGACGGCGTCCAGCGTGAGGAACATGCGCAGTGGCTTCGCCGCGGCGGGTGCTGCCGTCGTTGCCGTGCCGCCGGTGGCGGAGGTGTAGGTGGTCATGTCTTACTCCCGGTCGGTGTGTGGTCGGACGTTCGTGCATCCGTGCGGTCGCGCTGCGTAGTCGTTCTCGGGCGGACGGGGTCGGTTGTCGCGGACGGGGGTCGGGTGGAACCAGGTGCGGGTCAACGGGTGTGGTGCGCTCGCGCGGTGCGGTCGCACCGTCCGGCCTACCCGCGCGCTCCCGCGGTGCGGTGCCGCGCGACCGCAGACCCGGACGTCGGGACCGCGGCCCGGCACCTGCGGCGCGGCAGGGGTCCGGAACGGTGCCCGGCCAGCGTCCCCGGATGCGCTGACGGAGGGCTGACGCCGTGTCCGGCGGACGCCTCTTCGGCGGGAGCGGGCCGCCGCCGAAGAGGCGTGTCAGGGTGCCGCGGCCACCAGCACGGTGTTCTGTCCGCCGAAACCGAAGGAGTTGCTCATCGCCAACTGCGCCGCGCACGGCGTCGGTTCGGTGGCGATCTCGATGTCGACGGCCGGATCGGGGGTGGTCAGATTGGCGGTGGGCGGAACGAGGCCGTTCCGCAGGGTCAGCAGTGTCAGGGCGGCCTCGACCGCGCCCGACGCTCCCAGCAGATGGCCCGTCACCCCCTTCGTCGAGGTGACCAGCGGCCGGCCGGGCAGCACCCGGCCGAGCATCTGCCCCTCCACGCGGTCGTTGAGTGGGGTGGAGGTGCCGTGCGCGTTGACGTGGCCGATGTCCCGCACGGCCGTGCCGGCGTCGGCCAGTGCCCGCCGTACGGCCGCCTCGGTGCCGTGTCCCTCCGGATGCGGCTTGGTCATGTGGTGCGCGTCCGCCGAGGCGCCGTAGCCGATGATCCGGCCGTGGCTGCGCGCACCCCTGGCGCGGGCGTCGGCCGCCCGCTCCAGCACCAGTACGCCCGCGCCCTCGCCGGCGACGAAACCGTCCCGGTCCACGTCGAACGGCCGGGAGGCCAGGGCCGGTTCGTCCTCGCGGCGGGAGAGCGCGCCCATCTGCGCGAAGCCCGCCATGGTCACCCGGCCGAGCATCGCCTCGGAGCCGCCGGTCAGCACCACGTCGCAGCGGTCGGCGGCCAACAGGTCCCTCGCGGTGCCGATCGCGGTCGCGCCCGAGGCGCAGGCGGTCGCCACCACGAGGTTGGGCCCCGTGGCGCCGAACTCCATCGCCATCTGTCCGGCGAGCATGTTGGGCAGATGCATCGGCAGCAGCAGCGGCGAGACCCAGCGTGCGCCCTCCGCGAGGAAGGTCTGGTTCTGCTGCTCCATGGTGGCCGTGCCGCCGTCGGCGGTGCCCAGGACGACGCCGACCCGGGCGCCGTCCCAGGTCCGCGGGTCCAGTCCGGCGTCGGCCAGCGCCTCCTTCGCGGCGACCAGCGCGAACTGTACGAAGGGGTCGAGCCGGTGGGCCCTGCGCTGTCCCAGGAGTTCACCGGCGTCGAAGTCGGGGACCCGGCAGGAGATCCGGACCGGGCAGGCGTCCAGCGCCGGGTCCACCGCCGCCCGGGAAACTCCCGAGCAGACGGCCTCCCAGTTCTGCTGCACGCCCACCCCGGCCGGGGTCACCAGTCCGAGTCCGGTTACCGCAGCCTCGAATCCGGACATCAGACCCTGGCACTCCGCTCGTCCATGAGACGCACGATGTCTCCCACGGTCTCGGCCTCGCTGAGCTCGTCCTCGGACACGGTGAGCCCGAGCTCCTTCTCCAGCACGAGGGACAGCTCGACGATGGCCAGCGAGTCCAGGTCGATCTCCTCGGGCGTGGCCTCGGCCGTGATCGTGTCGGGCGACACCTTCAACTTGTTGACCAGGATGTCCTTGAGCGTTTCGAACATGTCGATCTCCTTCGGTGCGGATGGACGGATGGACGGATGGACGGATGGGTCGGCGGTTCGTGCCGGCCGGCCGGAGCAGCCGGGACTGCCGGGGGTCTCGGACGGGTCGTCAGTGCGGGAGGTCGGGCCAGACCACCGTGGTGGCGCCCCAGGCGAGCCCCGCGCCGAACGCGGTGAGCAGCAGCCGGTCGCCCGCCCGGAGCGAGCGGTCGGCGTGGGAGTGGTGCAGCAGCAGCGGGATGCTGGCCCCGCCGGTGTTGCCCACGTGTTCGATGTTGGAGAGCAACCGGTCCTCGGGCAGGCCCAGTTCCTCGCCGACCGCGCCCAGGATCCGGGCGTTGGCCTGGTGCGCGGCGACCCGGTCGACGTCCGCCAGCCGCCAGCCGGCGGAGCCGACGGCCTGCCGGGAGACGGCGGACATGCGTTCCACCGCCTGTCGGAACGTCTGCTGCCCGCTCATCCGGAAGTAGGTGTCGCTCTCCGGCGCGGGCACCCCGGTGGAGCGCTGGCGGGAGCCGCCGGCCGGTACCTGGATCAGCTCCGACCGGCTGCCGTCGCTGCCCAGGAAGACCCGCCCCAGAGCCCCGGGTTCGTCCGGCCGCCCCGCCCGCAGCACGACGGCACCCGCGCCGTCGGCGAAGATCACGGCCGTACCGCGGTCCTGCGGGTCGATGATCGTGGTGAAGGCGTCCGCACCGATCACCAGGACCCGCTCCGCCGTACCGGCCGCGATCAACCCCTGGCCGGCCGCCAGGGCGTAGAGGAAACCGGTGCACACGGCCGAGACGTCGAAGGCGGCGCTGCCGTTGAGGCCGAGCCGGTCGGCCACCTCGGGGGCGGTGGCGGGGCACGGCCGGTCCGGAGTGGTGGTGGCCAGCACCACCGCGTCCGCGCCGTTCTCGCCGTCCGCCCGGCCGGCCGACTTCAGTGCCAGCCGCCCGGCCTCCACGGCCAGGTCCGAGGTCGCGTCGCCGGGTGCGACGACGTGCCGGGTGGCGATGCCCGTGCGGGAGCGGATCCAGCTGTCCGAGGTGTCCAGCCGGGCGCTGAGCTCGGCGTTGGTCACCCGCCGCGGGGGGACCCAGCCGCCCAGCCCGGCCAGTACGGCGGACCGGCCCGGCGCGGGCCCGGGCCAACGGCCGGGCGGGGCCTCGCTGTTCGACACCGCGGCCTCCTCAGCCCTGTCCGGAGAGAATGCCGACGGCGTCCGCCAGGCCCATGTACTCCATCCGGACCTCGGCCATCTCGTCGGTCCAGCGCTCGGCCGTGTCGTAGCGCTCCTCGGGCGTGGTGTCGAGCATCTTTCGGCCCGGCCACACCTCGTAGTCGCCGACCGCGTCCGCGTGCTGCTCCATGCCCTGCTGGAACAGCTCCTCGCGGTGCAGGACGAACTCCCTGTCCGGCACCCGGTCCCACAACTCCCGTCCGGCGCGCAGGATCTCCATCAGCCGCGGCCGGTACTCGGGGTGGGCGATCAGATGGTCCCGCATCAGCGAGCTGCCGACCGCCAGGTGGCGGATCTCGTCGATCGCCGCGGTGCGGGACAGCTCGGCCGCGGCCGGGTCGAGCCGGTCCCACTTGCGCTCGCTCAGCTCCGCCGCGGGGGCCAGCACCCCCTCGATGACGATGGTGAAGACCGCCACGCCGCCGGCGAAGTCGCCCTGGTCGCGCACGATGTCGAGAGTGAACTCCTCGACCGGTGCGAGCACTCGGCGACGGTAGTCGGCGGCCATCTCCTCGATGTCGGCGACCAGGGTCTTCTCCGGCATCCCCAGTTCGACCAGGTGGTTGCGGAAGACGCGGGCGTGCCGCGCCTCGTCGATCATCTGGGTCGCGTAGAACTCCATCTCCGGGATGCCGGGCGCGCGGTCGACGTAGTGCGCCAGCAGCCGGGTGGCGATCTCCTCCGCCAGCGAGCGGTAGCCGAGCTCCAGCACCATGGCCTCGCGCAGCGGTCCGGGTTCCTTCATGAACGCGGGGATCTCGGCGTCCCCGGTGTGCCCGCTGACCCCGCGTCCGCGCAGGGTGCCCTGGGCCACCTCGGTGAACCAGTAGGCGAGATCGCAGCGTTCGGCGGTCAGTTCCAGGGTCTTGGCACCGTCCAGCAGCCCTGGTGCGGTGTCGAAGTCGGCTTCGTGCGCGACGGGCGTGTTCATCGATTCTTACCTTCCTCGCCTGCGGCGATGCTCGGTACGGGGGTGCCGGCGGTGGCGCTCGCCCGGGCGGCGCCCGCGGTCGGCGGCAGCCCGGTCGGGTCGTACGGCGCGGCAGCGGGCAGCGTCGGTGCGGTCAGCGCCGGGGCCCCGGCCGGGGTGGCGGGGGATGCGACGGCCGGCAGTGCGGAGGCCGGGAGCGCGTTCGCCGGGTCGTACAGCGCGGGGGCGTGCAGTGCGCCCGCGTAACTCAGCAGCGGTTCACCGCCGTTGGCGGTCGCCTCGGTGACCAGTCCGAGCAGCACCTCGTGGTCGCCGACCGGCACACAGCTGCTCAGCCGGCAGGTCAGCTGGGCCACCGCGCCGTCCAGCAGCGGAGCGCCGCCGGCGGCCCGCGAGCCCGGCATCCAGTCGACCCCGTCGAACTGGGCCGCGCCCTCGGGCCGGTCCCGGTTGGCGAACCAGCGGGCGAGCGCGTGCTGTTCGCCGCTCAGCACGTTGGCGACGAACCGCTCCTCGGTGCGGACCAGATCGGCCATGGCCGATCCCGGCCGCAGACAGACACCGATGATCAGCGGCTTGCGGGAGACCGAGGTCAGCGTGGAGACCGTGGTCCCGTGCATCCGGTCCCCGCTGCGGACGGTGAGCACGGCGACGCCGGAGGCCAGCGAACGCAGCACCGCGTTCCTCCGGCGGACCGCCTGCGGACGGGCCGGCGCCGCCTGGGTGCTCACGACTCCGCGCCCGTCACCGCGGCCGGCACCCGCGGCGCGTCGCTCCCGGGTGCGCCGCCGCGGCCCGGCGAAGCGGCCGATCCCGACTCCTTGCCGGACTCCGTACCGCCCTCGCCGTCCGGTGCGGACTCCACGGGCGGCAGCGGGTCCGGGGCGACGCCGGCACGGCCCGAACGGGCGGCCACCTCGTCCAGGAGCTGGTTGAAGCGGGGGTCGACGACCGGCTCGAAGTGCAGGCCGAAGGGCTTGAGGAAGTTGCCGAACAGCCCGCGGTCGCCGAAGAGATGCCACGGAATGGCCAGCAGCGCCCACTCGGGCCCGACGAACAGGCACCACAGCCCGATCACCGCAGCCTGCGTGAGCAGGCTGTGCATCGTGTTGTAGAGGACGTAGTACGCCTTGTGGATCTGTTTGGTGCGGCTGCGGTGGTAGGCGATCGCGCCCGGTATGTAGCCGATGAGGTCGATGTAGAGGAAGAGCGCGATCGCCACCGGCCAGCGGATCTCGTCGAAGTGCGCGACGGCGAATCCCGTGGTGACGGCGAAGGCGAGCAGGTACTCGGCCCGGTGCAGACGTGCGGTGACCGGGGTGTCGAAGACGTTGCGCTGGTCCATGTCTCAGCCCTCGCCGGATGTCGCGCTCGGGGCCGCGGTCGCCGGCAGCTCGATCTCGCCGAGCAGCTCGACCTTCTCGAACAGCCCGGTCACCGCCCAGGCGATGGTCTCCCTGATGACGCGCTGGGCGATCGGGTCGAGGATGGACTCCAGGCTCGGGATGCCGAAGTCGAACTCGCAGGAGAAGCGGACGCCCACATCGTCGCCCTGCTGCTCGATCTGCCAGGTCCCGGAGAACTCGTCGAAGTCCCCGTCGGACTGGGAGAAGCCGATCCGCAGCTTCTCCCGGTCGAAGGTCTCGTCCTCCGTCCAGCGCAGCAGCCCGCTGCGGAAGTGCAGCGCCCAGCTGGAGCTGCCCCTGGGGTCGGGCAGCGTGCTGTGAACGGTCGTCTCCCGCACGTGCGGGGCGAGTTCGGGATAGCGGTCCCACCGCAGGATGTTGTCGAAGACGTGCTCGGCGCTCTCGCCGTGCACCTGGGCTTCGAGTTCCACATGACGCACCGTGCTCACCTCACGTTTTTCGGCATGGTGGCCTTGCCGGCGACCAGGTCGCGGCAGGCCTTCTCGAAGGAGCCGAGCAGGTGCTCCACCTCGTTGTCGGTCAGCGTCGCGGGCGGGGTGAACCGCACGACCGTGCTGCCGTTCATCGAGTGGTTGGCAACGACTCCGTTGTTGAACAGCTCGATGAGCAGTTCACCGGCCAGACCGCCCTCGATCAGCTCGACGCCGATCAACAGGCCCTGGCCGCGCACCTCCACCACCAGGTCGGGGATGGTGCGTTCGGCGATCTCCCTGATGCGCGGCAGCAGCGTCGCGCCCAGATCCATCGCCCTGGTGACCAGGCGGTCCTCCTGGATCGCCCGGATCGCGCCCTGGACGGCGGCCATCAGCAGCGGCTGCCCGGAGAAGGTCGCGGTGTGGACGTAGGGGTCCTTGTCGAACGGGCGGAACGCCTGCCGGGTGGCGATGGCCGCCGACACCGGGGCGACGCCGCCGCCCAGCGCCTTGCCGGCGAGCAGCACGTCCGGCACGACGCCCTCGAAGTCGGCGCCCCACCACTCGCCGAGGCGGCCCATCCCGGACTGGACCTCGTCCAGGATCAGGAACCCCTCGTACTCCTTCACGAGTTCGGCGACCCTGGTGAGGTAGCCGCGCGGCGGGAGGATCACGCCGCCCTCGCCCTGGACCGGCTCCAGGATCACGCAGCACTCGCCCGGGTGCGCGGCCAGTTCGCGCTCCAGCGCCTCGGCGTCGCCGAACGGAAGGTGGACGGCGTCGGGCAGCAGCGGCCGGAAGGGCTTCTGGTAGACCTCCTTGGCGGTCGCCGTCAGGGCGCCCATCGTCTTGCCGTGGTAGCCCTTCTCCATCGAGACGATGCGCCGGCGGCCGTTGGCCCGGGCCAGCTTCAGACCGGTCTCCACCGCCTCCGCGCCCGAGAGGCCGAAGTGCACACGGTCCAGCTGCTCGGGCAGCGTGGAGACCAGCGCCTCGGCGGCGCGGGCGACCGTGGGCTCCAGCAGGATCCGGGTGGCGGTGGGATGGGTGGTGAGCTGGCGCTGCACCTCCTCGACCACCAGCGGGTGCCGGGCGCCCATCAGGAAGACGCCGTAGCCGCCCGCGTTCAGGAAGCGCTCGCCGTCGCTGGTGTGCAGCCAGGCGCCCTTGGAGGCGATCTCCATGTGGCTGCCGAAGAGTTCGGCCAGGGTCGCCCGGCCCTTGCTGAGGTGTGCCCGGTAGAGGCCGAGGATCTCCGCCTCGGTGTCCGCGCCGCGCGGCGGGTCACCGAGGCGCGGCAGTTCCGGTGCTTCGGGAAACGTGGTCACGGGAATCTGGCTCCTTCTCTGGGGCGGAGGTCGAAGTGCGCCGGTTCTCCCCGGCGCGAAGTGCGCCGGTCGTCCGGTCCGGAGCGGTCCGGTCGTCCGGTCCGGGTCAGGCCAGTTCGAGCGATCCGCCGGCGAACCAGCCGAGCAGCGGCTCCGCGGCGGCGACCCTGGACGGCGGGTGGAACGCCAACGGCCGTACGGCGCGGGCGAGTCGGGAGTGGTCGGAGGACTGGATGAAGTCCATGCCGCCCAGCAGCTCCAGCGCCTGGTCGGCGACGGCGGCCATCGACTCCTGCGCGGCGTACCGGGCGACCAGCACCGCGGCCACCGCCTCCTCGCCGGCCAGACCGTCCCGCACCGCCCGGGCGGCGCCCTCCAGCAGGGCGAACGCGGCCTCGGACCGTACGGCGAGCTGGGCGCGCTCGGTGCTGGGGCCCCTGCCGCGCCGCAGCACCTCCTCCACCAGAGCGGCGGCGGCACCGGCGTAGCAGGAGGAGATGATCAGCTCGAACCAGACGAAACCGGCGGTCTGGAGATCGTCGAGCCGGGTCGGATCGTCCTCGGTGGTCGTCACGAGCAGGTCCTCGGGGACGAACACGTCCTCCAGCCGCACCTCGTCGCTCTCCGCGGCGGCCAGCACCTCGTTCCCCCAGAAGGGGTGCACCGAGATGCCCGGCGAGTCCGCGGGGACGAGCGCGAGTGCCAGCCCCGGTGCGCCGTTCGGGCCGGGCAGGGCGGTGGAGGCGGTCAGCAGGTCCATCGAACGGGCCAGGCTGCACGGCTTCTTGGCACCGCTCAGCAGGTAACCGCCCTCGGTCGGGCGGGCGTTGACCGTGGGCGCGAGGATGTTCTGAGCGGTCCGCCCCTCGGACCAGCCGGAGGCCATCAGCCGCCGGCCCGGTACGACGTCGGCCAGCACCGCGTTCTGCGCGTCGGTGAGCCGCCCGGCCGTCTCCGCCAGCGAGAACAGCATCGCGGCGGTGAAGTGGTGCATGGCGGTGCCGGCCGCGAGGGAGGGCGAGTAGGAACCGAGCGCCCGCATGACCTGTACGGCCTCGACCGGGTCGGCCGCGTGCCCGCCGTACTCGGTCGGTACGAGCAGTCCGACCCCGTCGTGCCGGCGGAAGAGGTCGATCACGGCGCTTCCCCCGTCGCCGGGGCTCTCCCGCTCGGCGAACGGGATGGCGTCAAGTGCCTTGCACAGACCGGGATGCAGCCGGTCACAGGTGTCGCGGGCGTTGTCGAGAGTGCGCATGTGCGGGGCACCTCCGGGGTGCGATGACTGGGTACGACGGTGTCGGGGCGGTGCCGGCTCCACGGGCCGCTCGTCGTGCCGGCGGGTGCCGGCGGGTGCCGGCGGTCGGCACGGTGCGGCGGTGTGTACGGCGGTCGGCGGGCGCGGCGCGGTGCGGTGCTGTGCGCCGGTCGGCGGGTGCGGTGCCCGCGGGCCGGGTGCGGTCAGTCGCCGAAGACCGCGCGGTAGGGGCTGATGCCCTCGCTGATGCTCACGCCCTGCAGATGCGAGGTCTTGAACATCGGGTAGTTGGCCTCGCCGAACACGCCGCCGGTCATCCCGGTGCCGCCGTGGCTCGGCAGATAGGGCAGGAAGCCGATGTGCGAGTCGTTGACCTTCAGCAGGCCGCCGTTGGTGGTGCGGCTGACGAAGGTGTTGATGACCCGCGGCGACCTGGACCACAGCGAGTTGCGCAGGCCGTAGGCGTTGGCGTTGACGAACCGCACGAACGTCTCGCGCAGCTCCTCGGCGGGCGCCGGCTCGACCGCGACGATGGGCAGCAGCGGGAAGAACGTCTCCTGCATGACCGCCTCGATGCGCCGACCGCGCTCCAGCCCGTCCACCCGCAGCACGGTCGGCTCCAGGAACACGCCGGTGTCCGAGCGCGTCCCGTCCACCTCCATGCGGTGGCCGCCGCACACGAGCTCGGCGCCCTCCTCCAGCGCCTGGGACAGCAGCCCGAAGAACTTCTCGCTGCGCCGCACCGGGGACAGCAGTACGTCGGGGTCCTCGGGGAAGCCGGGCCGGATGCCGCGGATCTTCTCCTTCACATGCCCGATCAGCTCCTCGACGATCTCCGGATGGGCGAGCACGGTGTTGGGCACCATGCAGATCTGCCCCGAGCCGTAGAACGACTCGGTGATCGCCTCCGCGGCGAGCGAGAGGTCGGCGTCCTTCCAGACGACGATCGTGTCGTTGCCGGCCAGTTCGAGGATCGGCTTCTTGCCGGCCGCGATGCACTGCTCCTGGAAGCGCAGTCCCTGGTCGCTGCCGCCGATGTAGAAGATGTCGTCGACCAGCGGGCTGCTCACCCACTTGTCCATCGTGCTGCGGGCGTTGCCGCAGACCACGTTGAGGGTGCCGGGCGGGGCGCCGACCTTCTCCAGCAGCGGGGCGACGATGTCGCGCAGCACGAACATGGTGCTGAGCGGGATGCTGCGCGGCGCCCGTACGACCACCGCGTTGCCGGCCATCAGCGCCAGGACGGCGAGTGCGGCGCTGGGGGCGGGCGCGTTCTGCGGCGGGTTGAAGCAGACGACCCCGTCGGGCTGCCGGTGCGAGATGAGCGTGCGGCCGGCGTAGGAGCACTCGGAGTACATCCGCTTGCGGTACCAGTGGCAGTTCTCCCTGCTGTAGACCTCCAGCAGGCAACTCAGCTCCCAGCGGGCGAGCTTGAGCGGGTGCGCCTCGGCGACGAGCATGTCCAGGAACTCCTGGCGGTGCTCCAGCAGCGCCTCGCGGAACAGCTCTCCCAGACGCATCCGCTCGTCCAGCGGGACCGCGGCCCACACCGGTGCCGCCTCGGCCGCGGCCTCCAGCGCCCGGTCGTTCTCCTCGTCGGTCGCGACGGCCACCCGCCCGACCACGTACGGGTGCTCCGCCGCCTCGGACTGCGGGTTCTGCTCCAGCTCCCGTTTGAGCGAGACGCCGGTGAAGACGTCCTCCAGGAGTGAGCGGGAGCTGATCGTGTACACCCAGGCGCTGTTGGGCAGATCCTCGCCACCCACATAGGACTGGTAGCTGAGCAGCGGCCTCTCGCGTTCCTGCGAGGTCGGCTCCGGCGCGGTCACACCGCTTTCCGCAGCTGCGAGCGTGGTATTCCCTTTCGGAAACATTGCGACTGCCTCCTCATTGCCTGGCAAGCGTCGGCCAGCACGCGTCAGACCGTGTCAAAAGAATCTGACGACCGACTGACGCGGTTCTGACTCGAATGGATTCGGTAATCGGTCGGGAGAAAACCCGGAGCGCGGCCGGTGTGAATGGAAGTGAATTCCCGGTTCCGCCGCGCACCGGAAACGAAAAAGGCCCGGGGCGCGCTCGCTGCGACCTTCGAGGGGGAGCCGAAGGGGGTCGAACGGAGCGCGCCCCGGGCCGGTTCGGGGCGTGCCGCACGGTGGCGCGGCACGGGACGGGTACGGGGCGGCCGGTACGGGGCCGGTCGCGGACCGGGTTCAGGTGCGCAGTGCCGCCTCTATCCAGCGGCGCAGCTCCTCGGGCCGCATCCGGTGCAGCCTCGACGCCTCGTTCGCGACCGAGGCCGGGCCGCCGAGCGAGACGAACTTCTCGCGCACCAGCCGAGGATGGTGCGATCTGGTGTCCTGGCCGGCGGCGCCCAGCGGGATGAGGCGTTCGCGGGTGAAGCTGCGCCCGTCGGTCAGACGCACGGTGACACGGGCCCCGGTGGACTTGGTCGAGCTGGCGAAGTCCCGGTTGAACGGCTCGCGGTGGTCGGCCAGTTCGACCAGCCGATCGCCGCCGAAGTCCCGCAGCCAGCCGCGTCCCGCGGCGCCCGCCTGCCGCACCGCCTCGCCGAACGGCGCGTCCGAGCGCAGCAGTTCCCGGGTCATCTCGGTGTCGTGGACCAGCCGGACCCGGTCGGCCAACGCCCACCGCCGGGCGTCGTCGGTGGCGGGTGCGGCGAGGTCGTCGACCGTGAACTCGCCGTTCAGCAGGGTCGTGGCCACCGGGTAGGGGACGTGCAGGACCAGCGCGCCCTGCGGCGAGCCGGGCCCCGTCACGTACCGCTCCGCGTGCTTGCCGGCGAACAGCGTGTACACCGAGGCCTCGACCACGACCTCCCGCACGTCCTCCGGCGCGACCGGGCCGAGCGCCCGGTGGATCTCGGCGGCGCAGTCCACCGCGGCGTCGATGCCGGGCCCGCCGGGGTGCATCTTGAACGAGAGCGTCTCGGTGTGCCAGCGCCGGCCCAGTCCCGCGGTGGCGGCGTCGGGCAGGGGCACGGTCGCGAAGCGCGCGAGGAAGCCGTCCGGGTGCTCGATCAGGTCGGAGGCGCCCAGCAGTCCGGCCCGTGCGGCGTCGCAGGCGTCCATCGCCGTACGGACCGGGGTGAAGGTGTTCAGCAGTCGGGCGTCGCTGGCCAGAAAGGCGCGCATGAGCGGCCAGTTGGGCATTCCGAGGGCGAGTCCGAGCGCGTTCTCCCACACGCTCGTGGTCGCGCCCTCGCAGGCCAGCCGGCCCGCCACCGCACCGGCGAGATGGGTGTGCACCGCGCTCTGCCCGCGCAGCGGACCGAGCGTCGCGGCGGCGGTGATCCGCGAGGCGCACTCGTTCGCCGCCACCACCGCGGTGAGCAGCGAGAGGCCGTCCAGGCGGTAGGCGTGCGCGTACGCCAGCGGTACGGCGACGGTGGAGTTCGACAGATGACCGGCGTACGCCGTGTCGTCCAGGTTGAGCCAGGAGCCCAGGCCGGCCAGTACCCCGGCGGAGATCCGCGGATCCTCGCCCAGCGGGTCGCCGAACGCCTGGAGCAGGCGCCGGCCGAGCGGGTGCGCCGAGCCGGCGCGCACCGCGGCGATCTGCGACAGGACCTGGCTGGCCGCCAGCTTCAGCACCCGGCAGGGGATGGTCTCGGGCCGCAGCTCCGAGCCCCAGGCGGCCATGGTGTGCAGCGCGGGCCCGGCGTCCGGCGGCGGCGCCTCGACGGGTGCCCCCCACTCCGCGCACAGCGCGTGCACCACACCGGTTCCCAGCAGTTTGGCCACGACGTAACGCCCCTCTCGGGCCTTGGCGGTCAGGCAGGAGCGCGTCGCCCGGTCGCGGCGTGCGCAACGCAAGGTTTGGGGCTCGCGCTGACTCGTCGCTTACGCGCCCCTGACAGGGAATTGATTTCTCGATACTTCGTCAGCTGGGTCTTGTCGGCGGAATTCTTCGGTGCTCTACTGCTCGGCACTGAAGGCGAATTCAATGAGGCTTACAGCTCATGTGGTGCCGGCCGGGAAGAGGAACGCCATGCAGGTCGCGACAGCAAACTTCGAGGAAATACGGGAAGCCATCGGCGCCCATACGGGAGCGGACAATCCGAGCTCCTTCCTGGCGCTCAACGAGGGCACCTCGTCGTTCGGCCGCCCGCATCTGGACGGGGTGATCAGCTACCGCGCGGCGGGCCGCTTCCTGGTCCAGCTCGGCGGCCCCTTCGCGGCCGAGGGGGACCGTGCGGAGCTGCTGCACGAGTTCCTCGGCCACGCCCGGGAGCGTTCGGCGACCGTCGTCGGCGTACAACTCGCCCGCGAGGACGCGGAGTTGTACGTCCGCCACGGCTTCACGGTGAACCAGGTCGGCGCCTCGTACGCCGTGGACCTGGAGAGGTTCACCCTGCGCGGCACCCGCTTCATGCAGCTGCGCAACAAGATCTCCCGCTCCTTCCGGGCCGGACTGCAGGTCACCGAGGTGGACCTGGAAGCCCACGCCGAGGCGGTCGCCGAGATCGACGCGGCCTGGCTCGGCACCAAGGGCGAGGCCGCCCGCCCGCTGGAGTTCCTGGTCGGACAGACCGGCGGCCGGGCACAGGCCGAACGCCGGCTGTTCCTCGGCAGCATCGAGGGCCGGCCGATCGGTTACATCTCCTACTCGCCGGTCTTCGGCAGCAGACAGGGCTGGATGCACGACCTCAGCCGACGAGTGCCCGAGGGCCCGCCCGGTGTCATGGAGGCCATCAACTCCACCGCCATCGAGGTCTTCCGCACGGAGGGCGTCCCGTGGCTGCACTTCGGCTTCACCCCGTTCACCGGGCTGGCCGAGGAGCACGAACTCCCGGGCCGCAGCAGCGCGTTCCAGTGGTTCATGCACTGGCTCTGGGAGAACGGCGAGGCGGTCTACCCCGCCCGGACCCAGCTCTCCTACAAGGAGAAGTGGGCACCGCACGCGGTGCTCCCCGAGTACGTCGCTTTCCAGGGCCGCGCCGACCTCGGCGCCTTCGCCCACATCTTCCGCGCAGCCAACGCCTTCTGACGCGTGCGTTCTGCCGAAGGCCCCGAGCTACGGGCCGACGACGGCCCGAGGAGACGGAGAGAGCCATGTCCGAGACGATCGTGAACCCGCCCACCACGCCGCAGAACGCAGCCATGGCGCTGCCCGACATCAGCGTCTTCCAGCAGGCCGTGGTCGAGACGTTCTTCGGCATCATCGGGGCGCCCGACGACCCCGACGCGCTCGCCGGAGGCGCCCGCGCCCTCGCCGAACTGGACGCGCTGCTCGACGCCGCCCCCGCGGGCCCCGGGACGTCCGCCGGAACGGTCGGCGCCGACAGCTGAGTCGAACTCCGTGGGGGCGGACGGCGATTGCCGTCCGCCCCCACGGCGTGTTCCACCCCGCGCCGCCACGGCTCCGTCCCGCACACGGTGTCCCGCACACAGCGATCCGTACGCGGCGTTCCGTGCACGCGCCTTAGCGCACGCGGCGTCCGCGCGCGCCTTCGCGCACGCGGCGTTCCGTGCACGCGCCTTCGCGCACGCGGCGTCCGCGCGCGCCTTCGCGCACGCGGCGTCCGCGCGCGCCTTCGCGCACACGCCGTCCGCGCGCGGCTTCGCGCACACGGCGTCCAGTACGCGGCGCCCCGTACGCACGAGATCCGGCCCCTGTCACAGGGGCCGGATCTCGTGCGTACGGGGGTTGTGCCGGGCGTACGGGGTTCGCGGTGCCGCCCCGGTCGTGCGGTGCCGGCCGGGGCGGGGCGGATCGGTCACGCCAGGCGGGCGGAGAGCAGCGTCAGTTCGGACTCGACGTGCCGCAGCTGGGGCGCGTGCTGGAGGATGCACTCCTCCAGCTTCCGCAGTTCGGGGGTCGGGTCGATGCCCAGTTCGTCGCTGAGCCGGCGGCGCGTGCGGTGGTAGACCTCCAGCGCCTCCGCCTGTCGGCCCGACCGGTAGAGCGCGATCATCAGCTGCCCGCAGAAGCGCTCGCGCAGCGGGTTCTCCCGGTGGGCCTGGTTCAGCTCGCCCAGCAACTGGCCCTCCCTGCGCAGGGCGAGCTCGGCGTCGAAGAGCGACTCCAGCCCCTGCAACCGCAGTTCGTTGAAACGGGTTGCCGCGCACTCGCACATCAGCCCTCCGCAGTCGCCGCCGAAGACCGGTCCGCGCCACATCCGCAGGGCGGCTCTCAGCGTCCTGACCGCGTCGGCCGGGTCGTCCGCCGCGAGCTCCACGCCGCGGGCGATCGCCGAGCCGAAGTCCGTGGCGTCCAACCGGGCTCTGCCCAGGGACAGTTGGTATCCATGCGCGTAGCTCAGCAGCTGTACGCCGCTGGAACCGTCGTCTATCGAGCGGAGCCACTTGCGCAGTCTGCTGATGTGGGCCTGCAACGCGTTGACGACACCGTTCGGCACGTCCTCGCCCCACAGCTCCTCGATCAGTGCGCCGTGGCCCACCGTGTGCTCTTCGCTCACCAGGAGGGCCTGCAACAGGACCCGCCTGGACTGTCCGCTCACTTTGTGCACGCCACTGGGTGTGTGCACCTGCACGCCGCCCAAGATCTCGAAGTTCAGCACAGAAGCCTCCCCGTTCGAACGGCTTACCAGAGTGCTTCGTCACAGATGGGCGACTTACCGCATTGCGGTGACTTCGTCAGGTGTCCGCCGGCCGCGTTCGTCGTGCCCGGTACGCCGTGCGGAGCCGTCCGGCCGACCTGACGAGGTAGTGGGGCGCGGACCGGTCGCAGAGCCACGCAGCGTCCGCCCCGGCGTACGCCCGGCGCGTATCTCCGTACGGGCGTACGGCGTCCGCACCCGGGTCAGAGAGGTGTCAGGGGGACGTCAGCACACCCCGGCAGAGTCGTCCTTGTCACCGGGAAGGAACATCCGAACCGGGAAGACGTGGAGAGGTACCCGAAGCGGCCCAACGGGGTCCGGGTGCTTTGCACTTGGTCGGGTCTTCATGGCCCTCGCAGGTTCGAATCCTGCCCTCTCCGCTCCTTCCGGTCGATGGGGAGAGGTACCCGAAGCGGCCCAACGGGGTCCGGGTGCTTTGCACTTGGTCGGGTCCTCGTGGCCCTCGCAGGTTCGAATCCTGCCCTCTCCGCTCCTTCCGGTCGATGGGGAGAGGTACCCGAAGCGGCCCAACGGGGTCCGGGTGCTTTGCACTTGGTCGGGTCTTCATGGCCCTCGCAGGTTCGAATCCTGCCCTCTCCGCTCCGTATGCCACGCCGTGTGGGCAACTCCGTTGTCGGTGGCGCCGACCGGCGCCACCCACCACGCGAGGAGCCCGCAACGATGGACACCACGGCCACCCGGTCGGGGCCCGCTCCGGCCACTCTCGCCCCACCCGCCGCCGCGTACACCGGCTCACCGGGTGCGAGGCCCACCCGCGCCCTCATCGTGGCCAATCCCGCCTCCGGGAGCCACAGCGAGGCACTGCTGCGCGAGGTGCGGGAACTGTGCGCGGCCCGGCTCGACGCGGTGGAGGTCCACCTCACCACCGCCCGCCGCGACGCCACGGACGCCGTCGGCCGTGCGCTGCGCCGCCCCTACGCCCCGTACGCGCCGGAGGTCGTGCGCGCGAACGCGACCGCCGCACACTCCGACGGGACCGCCGTGCGGTCCGACGAGGTCCGCCCCGATCTGGTGGTCGCGGTCGGCGGGGACGGCACCGTGCGCGAGGTCGTCCAGGGCATGGCCGACGCGCCCGCGCCCGCGGCTCTGGCCCTGGTGCCGGGCGGCACCGGCAACTCCGGCTACCGCATGATCTGGGGCGACCGTCCCTGGGAGGAGGCGCTCACCGCCCTGCTGAGCCACCCCGGCGACCGGGCCCGGCTTCGGCGGCTGGACCTCGCGCTGCTGCGCGAAACCGCGCAGTTGGTCTTCCTGGGCGCGTGCAGCGGTGTGATCGCCGAGGCGCTGCCGATCGCCCGTACGGTCCCGCTGCACGGCCGCGCCCGGTACGCCGAGGCGTTCGCCCGCGCGGCCGACGCCCACCGGCCCTACCCGGGAAGGGTCACCGTGGACGGCGAGGTGGTCCACGAGGGGCCGACCGTGCTGGCGAACGTGGGCGGCGGCCGTTACCGGGGCGGCCAGTACCTCGTGCTCCCGCACTCCGAGCCCGACGACGGGCTGCTGGACGTGTGCGTCATCGGCGGGTCCGTCGCCGCCTCCCGCGTGCCCGAGCTGACCCGGACCGCCGCGCATCTGGAGCTGCCCGACACCGTCTACGCACGCGGCCGGACCATCGTCGTCGAACGGCTGGACGGCGAGCGGCTGCCGCTGGAGCACGACGGCGAGTACCAGGACACGCTCGGCGACCGCGCCACCCTGGAGGTGCGGGCCGGGGCGCTGTGGACCTGGTGCCCGACGGCGTGACTCCTGGTGCCCGACGGCGTGACTCCTGGTGCCCGACGGCGTGACTTGACGGAGTCTGCCGCTCCGCGTTGCTCCGCCATAAGCCCACCAACAGACTGAAAACACTACTGACGGGGCCGAACAGGCATTGACCACCAAGGAGTTGCCATGGCTGATCTGAACGCGGTCGTCGAGCGTTACCTGGACATCTGGAACGAGCCGGACGCCGAGCGCCGCGCGAAGGCGATCAGCGAGCAGTTCACCGAGGACGCCGTCTACGTCGACCCGCTGGCCTCCGTCGCCGGCCACGACGGCATGGGCGCCGTCGTCCAGGGTGCCCAGGAGCAGTTCGCCGGCCTCCGGTTCGAGCTGCTCGGCGAGGTCGACGCACACCACAACATCGCCCGTTTCCGCTGGGGCCTCGTCGCCCAGGCCGGCGCCGAGCCGATCGCCATCGGCTTCGACGTCGCCGTCACCACCGAGGACGGCCGTATCCAGGGTGTGTACGGCTTCCTCGACAAGGTGCCCGGCTGAACCACGGCCCGTGACGCCTCCGCGGCGCACACGACGGGCGGTGCGCGTACCGAACTCCGGTGCGCACACCGCCCGTTCGCGCGTGACCGCCACCTCTCGCGGCCCGTACCCGGCGTGCGCTGCGTACCCCGCGTACCCCGCGTGCACCCCCACACCCCGTACCCCGCGCCTCTGCCTGCCTCGCGCATGCGGGCGATCGGCGCGCGCGGTGCCTGCCCGAGGCGGCAGGGGACGCTGTGGCGGACGGGACGCAGGAGGGGCCTTCGACTGTCGCTTGTGCCCAACCCCCCACGTTTATAAGGGAGTTGGGCATCCGATACGGCGATGTTCCTCGAGTCTGCGACAGTTCCGCGCAGTACCGGCCGCATTGGTATGGACAAGACAAGTCGCGCTCTCTACTCTCATGCTGCGGACTGAGAGCGCTCCCAGACTGCTGTTGCAACCTCACCCCTGGCAACAACAGAAGGGCATCAACCCCCATGCGACGCAGACGTGTTGTGAGAGTCGGCCTGTCCGCTCTTCTTCTGTTCGGCGGTATCGCCGCCACCGGCCCCGCCACCGCAGCGATGGCCGCCCCCACGAACAACCTCGAGTACTCCCCGGGCCTGATCGAGGCGATGAGCACCGACCTCGGTCTCAGCGCCAAGGAGGCCCGTGCCCGCCTCGCCCTCGAGGCGACCGCGGCGGAGGTCGCGCCGACCGCGGAGAAGGCGGCGGGCAGCGCCTACGCGGGCAGCTGGTACGACGAGGAGACGGGCAAGCTCACCGTCGCCCTCACCGACGGGGACCGCGCCGAGGCGGTACGCGGAACCGGCGCCGAAACGGTGTCGGCCAAGTACAGCGCACGCACCCTGGACAGGGCGATGGCGGACATCGACGCCCTCGCCGCCGAGAAGAACGCCCCCTCCCAGGTGGCCGGTTGGGGCGTGGACACCCGTGCCAACGAGGTCGTGGTGAGCCTGGTCAAGGGAGCGAAGAAGGACGCCGCGACCAAGGACTTCATCAAGCGCGCCAAGGCGGCCGGTCCGGTGACGGTCCGCGCCGACGCAACCGAGGCGCCGAGCACCTTCGCCGCGGGCACGGTCGGCGGCGACCCGTACTACACCGGCAACGTCCGCTGCTCCATCGGCTTCTCGGTGCACGGCGGCTTCGTCACCGCCGGCCACTGCGGACCGCAGGGGCAGCAGGTGCGCGGCTGGGACCACTCGCAGATCGGCCACTTCCAGGGTTCGTCCTTCCCCGGTGACGACCTCGCCTGGGTGAACGTCGGCAGCGGCTGGTGGACCGAGCCGGTCGTACTCGGCTACGGCACCATCCCGGACCAGCTCGTCCGCGGCTCCAACGTGGCCCCGGTCGGCTCCTCGATCTGCCGCTCCGGCTCCACCACCGGCTGGCACTGCGGCACCGTGCTCGCCCACAACGAGACCATCAACTACGAGCAGGGCGCGGTCCACCAGATGACCGGAACCAGCGTCTGCGCCCAGGGCGGCGACTCCGGCGGCTCGTTCCTCGCCGGCGACCAGGCCCAGGGCGTCACCTCCGGCGGCTACGGCGACTGCTCGGCCGGCGGCCGCACCTGGTACCAGCCGGTGAACGAGATCCTGAGCCGCTACGGCCTCACCCTCCACACCGCCTGATCCACACCCCCTGATCCACCCGCACACCCCGCTGGGGCGGGACGCGCGCTTCCCGTGACCGCGCTTCCCCGCCCCGACGGCCAACGGCCGGTGCTCCGCCCCAGCGGCGGGGCGCCGGCCTCCGTCGTCCCCGACCCGGCAACCGCCCGGCCCACCGCCGCCGGGGACGAGGCGGAGGACGTACGTGCCCGGCAGCGCACGAGCCCGGCGTACGTGCCCGACGGCGTACGTGCGCGGCGTACGTGGCCGAGGACGTGCGTGCGCGGGTGCGCGTACCCGGCAGCGTGCAGCCTCGGGACGCACGGGGTGCCGGGCGGTCAACTCGGCGGCTCGCCACCGGAGTTGGACGGCGCCGCGGGTCGTGCCGGGAGCGTCGCGCCGTGGCTCGTGGCCGGGCGGGCGTGCCCCGGGTGCGTGTGTCTCGGTGCGTGTGCCCCGGGCGCGCGTGCCCCGGGACGGGTCAGCCGAGTTCGGCGGGCGGGGTGCGGTCGGCGTCGACCTTCTCGGTGCGCACCAGTTCTCCCCAGACGATGTAGCGGTAGTTCGAGGTGTAGACCGGGGTGCAGGTGGTGAGCGTGATGTACCGGCTCTTCTCGGTGGCGCCGGACTCCTTCGGGATGGCGTCGAGCACCTCGGTGTTGTACTTCGAGGTCTCCGGAAGGCTCGAGTAGACCTCGTAGACGTACCAGGTGTCCTTGGTCTCGAAGACCAGCGGATCGCCGTCCTTGAGCTTGTGGATGTTGTGGAACTTGGCGCCGTGGCCGTCGCGGTGGGCGGCGAGCGAGAAGTTCCCCGACTCGTCCCACGGCATCGCCGACTTGACCGGCTTCTTGTAGTAGCCCGCGATCCCCTGGTTGAGTTCCTTGGGGTCGGTGCCCGGCTTGATCAGGATTTCCTTCTTGCCGAGGCCCGGTGCGTGCAGGAAGCCGATGCCGTCCCGGGTGTCCAACTTGCCCGGTCCGGTCGGGGTGTTGGCGCCCACGTCGCGGTCGGCG
This sequence comes from Streptomyces sp. XM4193, assembly GCF_023072595.1. Classification (GTDB taxonomy): domain Bacteria; phylum Actinomycetota; class Actinomycetes; order Streptomycetales; family Streptomycetaceae; genus Streptomyces. The sequence continues at coordinate 163,030 of NZ_JALLGK010000001.1, read as the reverse complement.
GCCCAGTTGTCGCGGACCCGGTCGGACTCGCGGTCCGCCTCGCGGTTGGCCAGGACGTTGGTCCACCACAGCGAGTAGACGACGAAGAGCGCGAGCACCACGCCCGCGGTGATCAGCAGTTCACCGCTCACGCTGACCACGGCCGCCAGCTTTCCGCGCGAACGCCCGCGCGCAGCACCCGACTTGGGGGCGGGCGCCGCCGAACTCCCGTCCCGCGCAGCGGACTTGGCTCCGCTCGACTTTCTGCTCGACGCCCCGCTGGTGGCCTCTCCCGTCGGCGCGTCCTGAACCGATACCGCCTTCTCGTCGGCCTCTCCACCGGCTGCCGGCTGCTTCTCGGAAGCGGTCCCGGCGGCGGACGCCCCCTCGGATCCCGACTCCTCGGAGGCGGGGGCGGGGGCGGTCGCGGTGTCCGCTGTCGCACCGCTGCCACCGGCGCCCTCGGCGTGCTCGCGCTCGATGCGCTCGGCGGACTCCGTCCTGTCGCCGTCTGCGGCCGGTGCCTCGCCGGCCTCGGCCGCTTCCGGAACGTTGTCGGCGGCCGCGCCCGGGGACCCGCCCGGTTTGTCCTCGGAGACCGGCCCGGCTCCGTCCGGGACCGGCTCGGAGACCGGCTTCGCGGCCGACTCCCCGCCCGTACCGCCGACTTCGGCGTTCCTGGCGCGACGGCGGCGCCTGCGCCGGGTCCGCGGGTGGCCGTCCGCAGCGGAGTCGTCCGGCGTCCCCGCGCCGTCCCGCTCGTCCGTCACTGTTCCACTCCCACCGTTGACTGAGCGCGCTGTCGTGCCGCCGGTCCGTCTGCCGCTTTCGCCGGGGTCAGCCGAGTGCGTCCGGCTTGCCCTCGTTCCGGGGGTGTTCGTCGACCATTGTGCCCCACACGATGAGACGGTACTTGGAGCTGAACTCCGGAGTACAGGTCGTCAGTGTGAGGTACCTGCCCTCCTTGGTGAAGCCCGACTCCTTGGGCACGGGGCTGACGACGTCGATGTTGCGCGGCGAGGTCGAAGCCAGCCGACTGGACACCTCGTACGTGTAGTACGTGCTCCGCGTCTCGACGATGATCTCGTCGCCCGCGTCCAACTTGTTGATGTAGCGGAACGGTTCGCCGTGGGTGTTGCGGTGGCCGGCGACCGCGAAGTTGCCCTTCTTGTCCCAGGGCATGGCGGTTTCGATGCCCGACTTCTTGTCGTAGTGGCCGGCCATGCCGCGGTCGAGCACTCCGCCCTTCTCGATCCCCTCGGCCACCGGCACCCGTACGTCCAGCTTGGGGATGTACATGATCGCGAAGCCCTCGCCCGCCTCGAACGCCTCCGGCTCCTCGCCGTCGCCCGCCTCGAAGGACCGCTCCAGGTTGTTGGCTTCCTTGTTCGCCTGCTGGTTGGCCTGGATGTTGGTCCACCACAGCTGGTAGGTGACGAAGAGCAGCAGCAGCACGCCGGTGGTGATGAACAACTCACCCACGGCGCGGCTCGCGAGCGTCCCCAGGTCGGTTCTGCGCTGTTTGGCCGCTCTGGCCGCCGCCTTCCGCCGGGCCACCCGTCCGCCGGTGCCGTCCGGCTCGTCGCCGTCCTTCTTCCGGTCGCGGTTCGCGGCCCTCCCGGAGGTCGCGGTGCTCGCGCTCCTCTCGGCCTGCCGCAGCGCCATCGTCTCGTTGTCGGCGGGCGGTTCGGCCTCGTACGGTTCCTCCCGCACGACCGACTGCCCCGCCGTCCCCGCCGCCGTCCCCGCCGCCGTCCCCCCTGCCGTGCGCGCGGCCCGGCGCCGGCGCGGTTCGTGGCCCGGCCGGTGCTCGGGGTCCTGCGTCGCCCGCCGACCGTCCCGCTCGGGCTCGTACTCGCGCCGGCGCCGGCCGCGTCCGGTCGCGGACCGGTCGGCAGCGCCGGAGTCGACAGCGGCGGGCCGGTCGGCGCCGGCGCCCGAAAGCGGGTCGTTGAGCGGGTCGTTGAGCGGATCGGGAGCGCGGCCCGGTGCGCCGCCGCCCCGCGGGTCGGCCGACGGGTCGGGCGTTCTGCGACGTCCCGGACCCGGCGCCGCGGTCGCGGCCGGTGAACCCGGCATGCCCGGCAGCGGATCGTTGAGCGGGTCGTACTCCGCCCGCGGGCCGTGCCGACGCGGGGAGTTGCGGTCCGGGGAGTGCCCGGGGGCCGGCGCCGCGGGGGCGTAACCGCCCGTGTACGGCTGCTGCTCGGCCCGAGCCTGCTGCGGACGGAACCAGGGCGAACCCGTACCGCCCTGCTGCCCGCCCCGGTGCGAACGCCCGTCGCCCTGCGCCGTTCCACCACCGTGCGGCCGGCCGGGGCCGTGCGGCTCGCCCGGGCCGCCGGGGCCGCGGTGCGGGGTGCTGCCCGGGTGCGGGGCGGTCGGACGGGAAGCGGCGCCGGGCAGCGGGTCGTTGAGCGGATCGCTGAGCCGGCCGACCGCGTCCTCCAGGTCGGTCGGCTCGCCGTACGGGTCGTGCGGGTGGGTCACGTGCCGACCACGGGGGCCAGCCCGCGGGATCGGTCGACGGCTCCGGTGTCACCGCACTCGACGAGCCAGTTGGCGAGCATCAGGTGCCCCCACTCGGTGAGGACCGACTCGGGGTGGAACTGCACTCCTTCGACGGGGAGTTCGCGGTGCCTCAGGCCCATGATCACGCCGGACTCGGTCCGTGCGGTGACGGCCAGTTCCGCCGGAACGGACTCCGGCGCAGCGGCCAGCGAGTGGTAGCGGGTCGCGGTGAACGGGGACGGCAGCCCGGCGAAGACGCCCTCGCCCTCGTGGCTGACCAACGAGGTCTTGCCGTGCAGGAGTTCGGGCGCCCGACCGACCACGCCGCCGTACGCCACAGCCATCGACTGCATGCCCAGGCAGACCCCGAAGACCGGCACCCCGGTCGCCGCGCAGTGCCGGACCATGTCGACGCAGACACCGGCCTGCTCGGGCGTGCCCGGACCGGGGGAGAGCAGGACCCCGGCGAAGCCGTCCTGGGCGTGCTCGGTGCGCACCTCGTCGTTGCGCAGCACCTCGCACTCGGCACCCAACTGGTACAGGTACTGCACGAGGTTGAAGACGAAGCTGTCGTAGTTGTCGACGACGAGAATCCGTGTGCTCATCTGGGCTGTCTTCCCCTGTCGGTCCGGTCCGTGCCGCCGGCGCGCACCCGCGCGTCAGCTCTCGTCGACGGTGACGTCGTTGAAGGGCAGCAGCGGCTCCGCCCACGGGAAGACGTACTGGAACAGCACGTACACCACCGCGAGGAACAGGACGAGTGACTGCACCGATCGCAGCAGGGTGTTCCCCGGCAGGTGCCGCCAGATCCAGCCGTACATGAGCTACCCCGTCCGTCCTTTCACTCGCCGCCCGTGGTGATCGCCGAGCGCGCCGGTCGCGCCGGGTCCAGAGTACGTGGCGGCGCGGCGCTCGGGGATCTGTCCCGACAGAACGGACCACGTGCTGTCCGTCACGGATGCGTGTCCGCTGCCTCCGTCCGCGCCGGCGCCACCTGTGCCGACGCCACCTGCGCGCACGCCGGTCCGGGCGGGCGGCGTCGGCGCGGGGGCACGGACGGCAACCGCTTCGCGGCGGCCGGCTACTCGACGGGCTTGGCGTGGTGGAGTTCGACCGCGCCGGTGTAGGCGGGGACGGTGGTGCTGCGGTGCTCGTCCACCTCCCAGCCGAGGCCGTAGGCGTCGACGTACTTCTTGTACATCTCGATCGTCTTGTTGGTGTCGAGCGACTTCTTCAGCTTCTGCGGGTCCCCCACCGCGGTGACCGTGTACGGCGGTGAGTACAACTGGCCCTGGAGGATGAGGGTGTTGCCGACGCAGCGGACCGCGCTGGTGGAGATCAGCCGCTGGTCCATGACCTTGATGCCCTCGGCGCCGCCCTGCCAGAGCGCGTTCACCACGGCCTGGAGGTCCTGCTGGTGGATCACCAGGTAGTCGGGCTCGGGCTCGGGCCAGCCCGGGAGTTGGGCGGTGGCGTCGCTGGGGGCGTCGGTGAGGGTCACGGTGAGCCCCTTGCCGACGAGCCTCTCCGCGCCGGCGTTCCGCTCGACGTCGCTGAGCCGCTTGCGCTCCTCGGCGCTTCCGCCGCTGTCCCGTTTGGCCAGACCCTGCACTTCTTTGCGAAGCTTGGCGGTGGAGGATTCCAGCTTTCGGTTCTCGCGGCTACGCTCGTCGATGAGGTCGGAGAACCTCAACATGGACTCGTCGCTGCGGATATTGGTGCCCTGTGCGGTGTTGAAACTGACCCAGAAGATCATTCCCGCGAGGGCGAAGATGCCGATGGTGGCGAGCCGCGCCGGTCGGAAGAGGGACGCGATCGATCTGGTCGAAGTGGTCACCGTACCCTTGTCTCCTTCCCACCACCCGGAAGCACTACGCTAACGGACCGCAGCAGTATGAAGCCCGCGCGGTCGGAGCGCATCGACAGGAGATCTCCTCGTGCCGAAGTCACGAATCCGAAAGAAGAAGGACCGCCCCGCGTCCGAGGGGAGCAGGCAGCCGCAGAAGACGAAGATCGATCTCTCCTCCGGGCGGGGTTGGGTCGCGCCGCTGATGCTGGCGATGTTCGCCATCGGCCTCGCGTGGATCGTCGTCTTCTATGTGACGGAGGGCAAGTTCCCGATCGATCCGCTGGGCAACTGGAACATCCTGGTCGGCTTCGGCTTCATCGGCGTCGGGTTCGTGGTCTCCACCCAGTGGAAGTAGCTTCGACCCGGAGTTATCCACAGTCCGTCCACAGGGCTGGGAAAAGTTCCGAGGATCTGTGGATAACTCGGCGCGTGACGCTGGACCAAGCCCCGGTCGGTACCTCGGCCGGGGCTTTCTCATGCCCGAAAGGTGCTGAGAAACGCACCGTTGTGCGAGGTGGGCGCCGTCTTCGAAGGTTCATGCACAAGATCACCCACCCGCTGTGGATAACTCCTGGGGAGAGGTGTGCACAGGGTGTTCACACACCCCTTCGAACCCCGCTGTCCCCACCCCGCGCGGCGGCTCAGCCCAGCAGTATCGAGGTGCGCACCACACAGGCGACGAGCAGCAACGCCAGCACGGCCAGACAGGTGCCGTACTGCACCGCCGTCCGGCTCTGCCGCGGCGCGTGCACCAGCGCGTACGCCACCACCGCACCGACGATCAGGCCGCCCAGGTGCGCCTGCCAGGCGATGTTCAGGCCGGGGAGGAAGGTGATCACCAGGTTGATGCCGAGCAGCACCGCGATGGGCCGCATGTCCGAGCGCATCCGCCGCATCAGCACCGCCGTGGCGCCGAAGAGGCCGAAGATCGCGCCGGAGGCACCGAGCGAGAGCACGTTCTGCGCCATCAGCCAGTAGGTGAGCACGTTTCCGCCGAGCGCGGACAGCAGATAGAGCGTGATGAAACGCAGCCGGCCCAGCGCCTGCTCCAGCGGCGGCCCGAGGAACCACAGCGCCATCATGTTGAAGCCGATGTGCCAGAACTCCTGGTGCAGGAAGGCCGAGGTCACCAGGCGGTACCACTGGCCGTCCGCGACACCGACCATCGAGAACGTGCCCGGGTCGATGGCGTACCCGATCATCGCCAGCCGGCTCACCAGATCGTCGCCGACCGCGAGCACCGCGACGAAGACCGTCACATTGATCGCCAGGAGGATCTTGACGACCAGCCTGGTGTCCGACACGAGCAACCCGCCGGCGACCGTGCGCGGTTGGTTCGCGGACGGTGAGTGGCCGGTGCCGGAGCCCTCGCGCACGCACTCCGGGCACTGGTAGCCGACCGAGGCGGAGATCATGCACTCGGGGCAGATCGGCCGCTCGCAGCGGGTGCAGCTGATGCCGGTCTCCCGCTCCCTGTGTCGGTAGCAGCCGGGCAGCTGGTGCTGCCCCTGACCGTGATCGCCCTGCTGGTGATCCATGGCTCTTCCTTCGCCTCGGACGGTGACCGGACCCGTGGTGGCCCGCCGCCGACAGGACGCGCCCCACCCGTCCTACGGACGGATGGGGCGCCAGGGTTCCCGGCGGCGCCGGAGCGCGATCAGCGACGCTCGACGACGACCGACTCGATCACGACGTCCTGCACCGGACGGTCGGTGCGCGGGTTGGTCGGGGTCGCGCCGATGGTGTCGACGACCTTCTTGCCCGCGTCGTCGGTGACCTCACCGAAGATGGTGTGCTTGCCGGTCAGCCAGGCCGTCGGGGCGACGGTGATGAAGAACTGCGAACCGTTCGTCCCCGGACCCGCGTTGGCCATGGCCAGCAGGTACGGGCGGTTGAACGACAGGTCGGGGTGGAACTCGTCGCCGAACTCGTACCCCGGGCCGCCGGTGCCGTTGCCCAGGGGGTCGCCGCCCTGGAGCATGAAGCCGCTGATGACGCGGTGGAAGACCGTGCCGTCGTAGAGCTTGTCGGTCGTCTTCTGACCCGTGGACGGGTTGGTCCACTCGCGGGAGCCCTCGGCGAGCTCGACGAAGTTCTTGACCGTCTTGGGTGCGTGGTCCGGGAAGAGCCGGACCTCGATGTCGCCCTGGTTGGTCTTCAGGGTGGCGTAGAGCTGCTCAGCCACGATCTACCTTCCATAGTCCTCTGTGCGGCTGTCGATCCTCCCATGCCGGGTCGGGCGCGAGCACCCGAGGGGGAATCAGCGCGCCTGTGCGCGAACCGTGGCATTGTCGGCCTTAGCGAGGCAATCGGTATCCAATGGGTAGCCGTATTGAGTAGACCCGCGCCGGCGGGGCAGGTGATCGAGATGCACGTGATCGAGACGTCCTGTCTGACGTCCCGCGGGATTCCAGCCAGGCATGCTCGACGAAGTACGCCACCGAGGAGGAGGTTCCGTGACCCGCATCGATGATGTGCGCGCCGCGACTACCGGCAGCGCCAAGGAAGGTATGCGGCACGTCAAGGCCGTCAAGGACACGGTGGCACCGAAGGTCGGCCACGCGGCGCAGCAGGCGCAGCTGGGAGCCAAGCAGGCCCAGCTGAGCGCGCGGCAGGCCCAGCTCAGTGCCCGAGAGCAGTTCCAGGCCCATGTGGCACCGCGACTGAGCCACGCCCGGGACACCTTCCCGCCGGCGCTGGACGACGCCGCGACCAAGGCGGCCGGACGCACCCGTGAAGCGGCCGAGCGCACCCGTGAGGCGGCCCGGCACGCCGCCGAGTACGCCGCGCCCCGGCTGGAGGCCGCCCGGGCGGCGGCGCTCCCCGCCAAGGACGAGGCGATGGCCCGTTCCACGGCCGCGCTGGCGGCCCTGCGCGGCGAGGTCACGCCCGCGGAGGTCGACAAGCTGACCAGGCGCCGCGCCCGGCGCGCCCGCACCGGCAGGGCCGTGAAGCGGCTCGCGCTGGTCGGCCTGGTGGCAGGTGGCGCGTACGCCGCCTACCGCTGGTGGGAGCGCCAGGCCAACCCGGACTGGCTGGTCGAACCGCCCGCCGCGACCGAGGTCGGCGAGGACCTCGCCGAGGGCGCCCAGGAGGGCAGCACGGTGCTCGACCCCGAGGTGCGCGCCAAGCAGTCCGAGAGCGACGCCGCCGGCGGCGACCGGGCCGGCTGAGCCCCGTCCGGCGCTGAACGCGGCACCGCCGCCCGTCACGTGCCGGCTGCCGGCCCGCGACGGGCCCGGCGGGCCGCACACGGCGCGCGACCGCGATCGCCGTACGGCGAGCGGCGGTTGAGACGTACGACGGCCCGCTGAACCCCGCACGACGCGGCGGACGCGGGCCGTACGTGCGTGCCGCCCCCGCCGCGTGTCGCGGGAGCACGCCTGCCGTACGAGCCGTACGCGGGCCGCCGTACGCGCCGTACCCGTACGGGCGTCGTGGTCCGGCCGCGTCCGGGTCCGGGGGGCGGAGGAGACGACGAGGGGCCGGTCCGCCTCCCCACCGGGGAGGCGCACCGGCCCCTCGTGCTGTCCGGTCCGGCCGCCGCGCCGCCGGTGGGCGGTGCTGCGGCCGGACCGGGCCGGTCAGTCGTCGTCGCGGCGGTGCGGCCAGCCGTTGTCGCCCGGATCGCCGTCGGAGGACCTGTTGCCGAAGCCGGGGCCGGGGCCGCCGATGAAGCCGCCGTCGTCACCGCCGCCGGGGTCGCCGCCGCCGGGCATCGTGATGACGCGGACGGCGGAGCCCTTCTGGACGTCGGTGTTGGCGCCGGGGGCGGTGCTCAGCACCCGGGCGTCGTCCTCTCCGGGTCCCTGGACCTCGACCTTGAGGCCGGCGTCCTCGAGAGCCTTGCGGGCGTCCTTGAGCGCGCTGCCGGTGACGTCGGGGACCTTGACCTGCTCGGGCGCCGGGGTCTTCGCCACGTCCAGGGTGACCTGGCTCTCCGGCGCCGCCTGCGAACCGGCCGCCGGGTTCTGGCTGATGACCTGGTTCTCCGGGCGGGAGTCGTCGTCCTTCTCGCGCTGGGCGACGGTGAAGCCGAGGCCCTCGAGCTGCTGCTTGGCCTCCTCGTAGTCCTTGCCGACGACGCTGGGGACGGTCTTGGTCACAGTCCGCACGACGGACAGCGTGATCGACGAGCCCTTCTGGGCCTTGCTGCCGCCCGCCGGGTTCTGCTTGATGACCGTGCCCTCGTCCTCGGTGCCGGAGGATACGGCCTTCTCCTCGACCGAGAAGCCGGCCTCCTCCAGGGACTTCTTGGCCTCGTCCACGTTCTGCGTGGTGACGTCCGGCACCTCGACGGGGGCGGGGCCGTCGGACATGGTCAGCGTGATGGTGCTGTCCCGCGGGGCCTTGGAGTCGGCGGCCGGGTCGGTCTTGCAGACCGTGCCCTTCTTCTCCTCGCAGTGCTCGCTGTCGCCCTCGGTGACCTTGAAGCCGCTGTTGTCGGCCCGGGCGGTCGCCTCCTCCAGGGTGAGACCGGCCAGCTTGGGCACCTCGGTGTCGTCGGAACTGGAGGTGCTGAAGAGCGCCTTGCCCATGAAGACGGCGCCGATCAGCACCAGCACCGCGGCGACGACCAGCAGGATCGTCGAGACATGGCTCTTCTTCTCGCGCCTGCGGCCGCGCGGCTCGTCGTAGCCGTAGCCGCCGTCGTCCTCGCGGACCGGCGGGAGCATCGAGGTGCGGGGGTCCTGCTGGCGCAGCGCCTGGGTGGGCTGGTCCTCGCCGTATCCGGCGTGGCCGTACCCGGCGGGGCTGAGCGCGGCGGCGCCGACCGGACGGCCGTCCAGACAGGCGTCGATGTCGGCGCGCATCTCGTCGGCCGACTGGTAGCGGTAGTCGCGGTCCTTCGCGAGCGCCTTCAGGACGATCGCGTCCATCTCGGGCGTGATCTCGGGGTCGAAGGTGCTCGGGGTCGGCGGCTCCTCGCGCACGTGCTGGTACGCCACCGCCACCGGGGAGTCGCCGATGAACGGCGGGCGCACGGTCAGGAGTTCGAAGATCAGGCAGCCGGTGGAGTACAGGTCGGACCTGGCGTCCACCGTCTCGCCCTTGGCCTGCTCGGGCGAGAGGTACTGGGCGGTGCCGACGACGGCCGCGGTCTGCGTCATCGTCATGCCGTTGTCGCCCATGGCGCGAGCGATGCCGAAGTCCATCACCTTGACCTGGCCGTCGCGGGTCAGCATCACGTTGGCGGGCTTGATGTCGCGGTGGACGATGCCGTTGCGGTGGCTGTACTCCAGTGCCTGGAGGATGCCGATGCACATCTCCAGCGCCCGCTCGGGCAGCAGTTTCCGGCCGGAGTGCAGCAGCTCTCGCAGGGTCGAGCCGTCCACGTACTCCATCACGATGTACGGGATGGAGATGTCGTCGACGTAGTCCTCGCCGGTGTCGTAGACGGCGACGATCGCGGGGTGGTTCAGGGAGGCCGCGGACTGGGCCTCGCGGCGGAACCGGGCCTGGAACGTGGGGTCCCGCGCGAGGTCCGCACGCAGCGTCTTCACTGCGACCGTACGACCGAGGCGAGTGTCATGGCCGAGGTACACCTCGGCCATGCCGCCACGGCCGAGCACCTGGCCCAGCTCGTACCGGCCGCCCAGGCGACGGGGCTCGTCCATATCTCCGGCCTTTCCACATCGTCTCGGCCCGCTCGACCCGGAGCCGCTGTCTCGGGGCATACGGTACCCGTGCCAGGTGGCCGAACCGGTTGCCTATTACGCCCCTGTGACGCTCAACTGCCGTACTGTGCTCAGCGCTTGCCGTCGAGAATGGCCTTCATCACATCCACCGCGATCGGGGCCGCGAGACCACCGCCCGAAATGTCGCCGCGTGCCGCTTCGCTGTCCTCCACGACCACCGCGACGGCGACCGGGGAGCCGTTGTCGTCCTTGGCGTAGGAGATGAACCACGCGTACGGGTTGTCCTTGTTCTCCTCGCCGCGCTGGGCCGTACCGGTCTTGCCGCCGACCTTCACACCGTCGATTCGGGCGGTGCTGCCGGTGCCGCGCTCGACGACGGACTCCATCATGTCCTGGAGCTTCTTGGCGTTCGGGGCGGAGACGGCCTCGCCGATCTCCTCCGGCTGGAACTGCTCGACCGTGCTGCGCGGGCCCTCCAGGCGGTCGACCATGTACGGCTTCATCAACTTGCCGTCGTTGGCGATCGCCGCGGTGACCATGGCCATCTGGAGGGGCGTCGCACGGTTGGACGCCTGGCCGATACCTGCCATCGCGTTCTGCGGGCGGTTGTCCTCCGGGTAGACGGAGGCGACGCCGCGGACCGGGGTGAAGACCTCTTCGTTGAAGCCGAACTTGTCGGCCTGCTCGATCATCGCCTTGTTGCCGACGTCGTCGCTGATGCCGGCGAAGGTGGCGTTGCAGGAGAGCTCCATCGCCCTGCGCATGGTGGCCTTGTCGCAGAGCGGGTTGATCTTGTCGTTGCCCAGCATGGTGCTGGACTGCGGCAGCTTGAGCGGGCTCTCGATGCCGGTCTTCTTGTCGACGTCGTACTTGCCGCTCTCCAGCGCCGCCGCGGCCGTGACGACCTTGAACGTCGAACCGGGGGCGTAGGTCTGACGGAGCGCCCGGTTCAGGGTCGGGTCGTCGTCGTCCTTGTTGAGCTCGACCCAGTTCTTCTCGTCGTCCTTGGAGTTTCCGGCGACCTTGGAGGGGTCGTACGAGGGGGTGCTGGCCAGGGCGAGGATCGCGCCGGTCTGCGGGTCGAGCGCGGCGACCGCGCCCTTCTTGCCCTCCAGCCCCTTGAACGCCGCCTGCTGGGCCGCGTTGTTCAGGGTGGTGACGACGTTGCCGCCCTCGCGGGGCTTGCCGGTGAGCATGTCGATCGTGCGGTTGAAGAACAGCCGGTCGTCGTTGCCCGTGAGTATCGTGTCGTAGATCTCCTCGAGCTGGGTGCCGCCGTACGCCTGGGAGGCGCGACCGGTGATCGGCGCCCACATGGTGCCGTCCTTGTAGGTGCGCTTGTACGCGAAGTCGCTGCCGGAGGTCTCGGCGGAACCGGTGATCGACTTCCCCTCGACGATGATGTTGCCGCGGGGGTGGGCGTAGCGCTCGATGGCGACCCGGCGGTTGCCCTCGTGGTTCTTCAGGTCCTCGGCCTGGACGAACTGCACCCAGTTCACCCGGACCATCAGGGCCATGATCAGCAGCCCGCAGAAAATCGCGACCCGACGCAGGGGCTTGTTCACGGCTTCACCACCTGGGTCATCTCGACATCGGGATTGTGTGCGGGCGCGGGGGCCGGCCGTCGGGCCGTGTCGCTGATCCTCAACAGGATCGCCACCAGCGCCCAGTTGGCGATGACCGAGGAACCGCCCTGTGCGAGGAAGGGCATCGTCATACCGGTCAGCGGAATCAGCCCGGTGACACCGCCGGCGACCACGAAGATCTGGATGGCGAAGGCGCCGGAGAGCCCGACCGCCAGCAGCTTGCCGAACGGGTCGCGGGCCGCGAGGGCGGTACGGATGCCGCGCTCGATGAGCAGACCGTAGAGCAGGATGATCGCCATCAGCCCGGCCAGGCCCAGCTCTTCGCCGATCGTCGCGAGGATGTAGTCGCTCTTGGTGGCGATACCGCCGATGAGCCGCGAGAAGCCCTGGCCGAGGCCGGAGCCGAGCAGCCCGCCGGAGCCGAAGGAGTACATCGCCTGGGCGGTCTCGGTGACACCGCCGTTCTGCAGCTCCAGCGGGTTCAGCCAGTTGTGCACGCGGTCGCCGACGTGGCTGTTGACGGAGGCGACGAAGACCGCGCCGGCCGTGGACAGCAGCAGACCGAAGATGATCCAACTGGTGCGCTCGGTGGCGACGTAGAGCATCACCACGAACATGCCGAAGAAGAGCAGCGAGGTGCCGAGGTCGGTCTCGACGACCAGGATCATCAGGCTCAGCAGCCAGATCGCCAGGATCGGGCCGAGGTCCCGTCCGCGCGGCAGGTACAGGCCCATGAAGCGGCGGCTGGCCAGCGCCAGCGCGTCCCGCTTGACCATCAGATAGCCGGCGAAGAAGACGGTGATGACGATCTTGGCGAACTCACCGGGCTGCAGCGAACCCACGCCCGGAATGGTGACCCAGATCCGTGCGCCGTTGACCGGCGGGAAGAAGACCGGCAGCGTCAGCAGTACCAGCGCCACCGCCATCGAGATGTAGGTGTAGCGCTGGAGGATGCGGTGGTCCTTGAGGGTGACCAGCACGCCCACGAAGAGCGCGACACCGAGCGCCGACCACATCAGCTGAGTCGGGGCGGCGTTGTACGGCTTGAGCGCGGGCTCCTGGTCGAGGCGCCAGATCAGCACCAGCCCGAGCCCGTTGAGCAGCGTGGCGATCGGCAGCATCAACGGGTCGGCGTACGGGGCGAACTTGCGCACCACCAGGTGCGTGACGCCGGCCAGCAGGCCGAGGCCCAGGCCGTAGCCGAGCATGCCCGCCGGTATGGTGCCGTCCATCGCGAGGCCGACGTTGGCGTACGCGAAGACGGGCACCAGGACGGCGAAGACCAGAAGCGCCAGCTCGGTGTTGCGTCGGCTGGGCGGACCACCGGAGGAGACGGTGGTGTTCCCGAGATTGAAACTCATCGCTCAGTGACCCTCACGGCATCCGGCAATGCTTGGCGAGCCGCTGCTGCTCTTCCGTCAACTCCGGCCCGGGATCGGTGCTTTCGGAGTCCTTGCCGTCCTTGCCGTCTTTCTTGTCCTTGTCGTCCTGGTTGGCCGTGCCGAACTGCGAACCGATCTCGTCGCTGTCCTTGCCGCTGTCCGACGGACGCTCGTCGGTGACGATCTTGCAGACCTCCGCCTGGTTGCGGAGCGCGCCGATCTTGTCCTCGGCCTGCTCGCGGCTGTCCATCGTGATGGTGGCCTGCACGTCGTCGCGCTGCCACTTCGGCAGGTACTTGAGTTCGACGCCGGTGCGCTCCTGGACGCTGCTCAGGTCTATCCAGGCCAGCTTCTGGCTGATGCCCTGGTAGAGGGCGACCCGGTCGCCGTCCGCGCCGACGAAGTACTGCGTCTTCGTCCACCGCCAGCCGGCGTACAGCCCGCCGCCGATCACCGCCAGCACCAGTGCGATCAGCAGGGAGCGCTTGATCCACCGACCGCGGCGCGGGGGCGGGTCCTGGTAGGCCCCGCCGTATCCGCCGTCGTGCGGCGGCGGGGCGGCGGCGCCGGTACCGCTGCCGGGCGGGCCGAAGCTGCCCTCCGGCGGGGTGGGCGCGGACTGCGGGGGCACGGCCTGCTGGCTGCGGCGCAGCTCGGCCGCCCGACCGGCCGGTGTCTGGAGCGAGGCCCCGCCGGACTGCTGCTGGTTCTCCGCGACGGCGCCGACGACGACCGGGGTGTCGTTGAGCTGGGCCGCGGCGAGGGTGTCGTCGGCGTCGACGTCCAGGACGTCCGCGATGATCACCGTGATGTTGTCCGGGCCGCCGCCGCGCAGAGCGAGCTGGATCAGCTCCTCGACGGTCTCCTGCGGGCCCTGGTAGCTGGAGAGGGTGTCCTCCAGCGTCTGGTGGCTGACGACGCCGGAGAGTCCGTCGGAGCAGATCAGATAGCGGTCCCCGGCGCGCACCTCGCGCACCGAGAGGTCCGGCTCGACATGGTCGCCGCTGCCCAACGCCCGCATCAGCAGGGAGCGTTGGGGGTGGGTGGTGGCCTCTTCCTCGGTGATCCGGCCCTCGTCGACCAGCCGCTGCACCCAGGTGTGGTCCTGGGTGATCTGGGTCAGTACGCCGTCCCGCAGCAGATACGCGCGGGAGTCGCCGACGTGGACGAGGCCGAGGCGCTGACCGGTCCAGAGCAGGGCGGTGAGCGTGGTGCCCATGCCCTCCAGCTGCGGGTCCTCCTCGACCATCACGCGCAGCTGCTCGTTGGCGCGGGCCACCGAGCTGCCGAGCGTGGTGAGGATGTCGGAGCCGGGGACGTCCTCGTCCAGCTCGACGATGGTGGAGATCACCTCGGAGCTGGCGACCTCGCCGGCCGCCTGGCCGCCCATGCCGTCGGCGACCGCGAGCAGCCGGGGACCGGCGTAACCGGAGTCCTCGTTGTGCTCGCGGATCATGCCGTCGTGTGATCCGGCGGCGAATCGCAGTGCCAGGCTCATGCGCACCTCGCCCGTTTGCTCGGGGTACATCCGCACGGTGCCCACCCTCCGGTCGTCATGTTCGTCTACTTCCGCAGCTCGATGACCGTTTTGCCGATGCGGATCGGCGCTCCGGGCGGAATCGGCGTCGGTGTCGTGAGTCGGGTCCGGTCAAGGTAGGTGCCGTTGGTGGATCCGAGGTCCTCGACGATCCACTGCCCGTCGCGGTCCGGATAGATCCTGGCATGTCTGCTGGACGCGTAGTCGTCGTCGAGCACGATTGTTGAATCGTGTGCACGGCCCAACGAGATGGTCTGGCCCTGGAGGGCGACCGTCGTACCGCTCAGTGACCCTTCGGACACGACGAGTTTGGTCGGGGCTCCGCGCTTGGTGCGACCGCCGCGTCCGCCGCCGCGGCTCGCCGCCTGCTGCTGCGGGGCGGCCTGTTGTGGTCGGGCGGCGGCCGGCCGCTCGGGGCCGCGCCGTCCCGCGCGCTGGGTCACGCGCGTGCCGAACAGGTCACTTCTGATGACCTGGACGGCCACGATGACGAACAGCCACAGCACGGCGAGAAAACCCAACCGCATGACCGTCAGGGTCAGCTCTGACATTGCCCCCGCTTCACCCTTCGGCTTGCCGGTAAATGATCGTGGTGTTGCCCACGAGGATCCGTGAGCCGTCGCGGAGCGTAGCGTGAGTGGACCGCTTCCCGTCCACCACGATGCCGTTGGTGGAGCCCAAGTCCTGCACCGTGGACGGGTTTCCGGGCCGGATCTCGCAGTGCCGCCGGGAGACGCCCGGGTCGTTGATCCGCACGTCGGCCTCGGTGGAGCGGCCCATGACCAGGGCCGCGCTCGTCACCTGGTGGCGCTGGCCGTTGATCTCCACCCAGCGCCGCGTCTGGCTCGACGGAAGCGGTCCCGCGCCGGCGACCGGAGGCGGGGTGCTCGGCATCTTGGGGGCGCCGGACGGCATCGGAGGGGCGCCGTTGGGCACTCCGGAGGAGCCGCCGACCGTCGGGCCGCTGGGCCCGCCGCTGCCCGGCCATCCGCCCTGCCGCTCCGACTGGCCGGGCTGGGCCTGCGGGCTCTGCGAGGCGCTGGCGGCCAGGGTGCGGCTGCGCACCCGGTAGAGGCCGGTGTCGAGGTCCTCGGCCTTCTCCAGATGCACCTTGATGGTGCCCATGAAGGTGTAGCGCTGCTGCTTGGCGTACTCCCTGACCATCCCGGCCAGCTCGTCGCCCAGCTGCCCCGAGTACGGGCTGAGCCGCTCGTGGTCGGGCGCGCTCAGCTCGACGATGAAGTCGTTCGGGACCACGGTGCGGTCGCGGTTCCAGATGGTGGCGTTGTTGTCGCACTCGCGCTGGAGCGCGCCCGCGATCTCCACCGGCTGCACCTCGGACTTGAACACCTTGGCAAAGGTGCCGTTGACGAGACCCTCGAGTCGCTGCTCGAAGCGTTTGAGAACTCCCACGATGCACCTACTTCCCCACTGCCTAGTGCTCTAGTACGCCGCGACGGCCTGGCTGGGCCATCACGGCACTGGACCGAACTGCTGTGCCCCGCGACGGCGCACGAGTCCCACTGATCGTATCCACGCGCGGAGAAATGCACTGGTTCCGCTTCGTGGTGCGATGAGCGGGTGTTACCCGTCACACGGGATCGTAGAGGGCTCCGATACCAGTGTCCCCCACAGTCGCAGGGACTGTGGACAGTTGTGCGGGCCGCCGGGCCGCAGCACCCGGGCACCCTGGACGGGGGCCGGGATACGGATGTGAAACCACCGCCCGGAGCGTGCTAATCTTCTGGAAGTCGAGAGGCGCCCACACCGATCGGGATAAAGCAAGCCCCCGAACGGATGTGTGTGTCGAAGGCAACACCCATGCGCGGGTGGCGGAATAGGCAGACGCGCTGGATTCAGGTTCCAGTGCCCGAAAGGGCGTGGGGGTTCAACTCCCCCCTCGCGCACAGAGAGAGACCCCGGCCTCGGCCGGGGTCTTCTTCTTGTTGCGGCAGTGCTGCCGCTTGTTGCGGGATGTCGCGGGGTGTTGCGGGATGTTGCCGCGCACCCGAGGCGCAACAGCCCCGGGCCGCGGCAACTGACGGTGTGCGCCCCGCGTGCGCGACGGTCCGTGCGTTGCGTTGGTGCGACGGGGCTCAGGCCAGGGGCCTGTTGAGCTCCGTGTGCAGGTCGGCCGGGTCCGTCTCCGGGGTGGGCTCGGTGGTGTACACCTCCCAGAAGTCGTCCCGCTCGGCCAGTTCCTGCCCGGCGATCCAGGACTCCAACGCGGCCCAGGCGTCCGGGAGTCCGTCGTAGGAACCGACGTGCACCAGGCGGGCGACCCGGCCGCCGGGCAGGGTGCTCGCGGTGACCCTGCCGTCCGGCTCGGGCGCCCGGTCGACCGGGAATCCGGCCTCCACGTCCGCGGTTTCGGTGATCTCGCCGTGGTAGCGGGAGAAGGCGGGACCGGTGATGGTGAGCCCCTGGGCGACGACGGCGTCGGCCAGCAGCGGGAAGCTGCGGTCGAAGAACTCCGCGAAGTCGGCGAAGGCGACCCGGTCGCGCACGACCACGGTCGGGGTCTGCGCGATCTCGACGATCTCGGGCTCGGTGGCGGGGCGGGCGGTCATGGCGTCCTCCGGAAGGTGCGGTGCGGCGTACTCGTGAGGTGTGACCGTCGCGGAGGCGAAAACTCATCGCGGCAGGCGCGGCAGGCGCGGCAGGCGTGGGAGAGGAGGCGGCCGGTGGGCGCCTGCGGAGCCGGTGGCTCGCGGCCCGGCGGGGACGGGCGGACCCCGGCGCGGTGCGCGGACCGCGGCCGGCGGATCAGGCGGACGCGCTGCCCGGGGTCGGCTTCGGTGCCGGGCCGGGGCTCGGGTCGCGGCGGCGCAGCAGATAGGTGTCCATGATCCAGCCCTTGCGGGCGCGGGCGGCCGTGCGCACCTCCTCGATCTCGGCGGCCTTCTCGGCCAGGGGCCCGCTCACCAGGAGTTCGTCGTCCGTGCCGAGGTACGCGCCCCAGTAGATGTCCAACTCCGCCTGTTCCTCGGGCGGCAGGAGGCTGAACGCGTGCCGGGCGTCCAGCATCACCACGGCGTCGTCCACGCCGCTCGGGAAGCCCGCCGCCAGACGTCGGCCGGTCGTCACCTGGAAGGCGCGGCCGACCCGGTTGAGGCCGATGCGGTGCTGTGCGGCGAGGGTGGAGACGCTGCTGACCCCGGGGACCACCTCGTGCTCGAAGGTGATCCGGCCGCGGGCCAGCACGTCGTCCAGGACGGCCAGCGTCGAGTCGTAGAGCGAGGGGTCGCCCCAGACCAGGAAGGCGCCGCAGCCGTCCTCGGCCAGTTCGTCCCGGATCATCGCCTCGTACAGGTCGCCGCGGCGTCGGCGCCATTCGTCGATCTCGGCGGCGTAGCGCGCGGGGGTGCGGTCGCGTTCGGGATCACGGGCCTCGACGACGCGGTGTCCGGGCCGCGCGTGCTCGCGCAGCATGCCGGTGCGGAGGTCGATCAGCTCCTGCTTCTCCTCCCCCTTGCCGAGCAGGAAGAAGACGTCCGCCGCACCGAGCGCGCGGACGGCCTGGAGGGTCAGATGTTCGGGATCGCCGGCGCCGATGCCGATCACGAGGATGCGTCTCACGCCCCGCAGTCTGCCCCGCCGGTGAACATCCGTGCGCACCGGTGCCGCCGCGTCGTCCGCCCGGGTGCGGGAGACGCGGGCGCGCACCGGGCCCGGTTCGCGTACGGTTCGGGGGCTTTCGCGCGGGTACGGGGGTGCGTTCGCTCTGCGCACCCCGCCGACCGGCGGGGGCAGGAGCGGCACCGTCGGTGGATGCGTCCGACCGGGGCGGCGGGCGAGGCTGTGGCGCGACGGACGACCTGATCCGGTGCGACGCGGCACGGACCGTCCCGCCGGGTTCCGTCAAGGCCACCGCGGGCCCGGCCCGACCAACCGGGCCCGCGGGCAAGGCCGTTGCCCCGACGGCGCAGCAGGGGCGGCCGTCGGCGGTGCGCCCGGACGACACGCGCGGCCCGGCGCCCAGTCCCGAAGAACCTCCCCGAGTCCCGCCCCGAAGACCCTCCCGAGCCCCGTCGCGGACCGCGCCCGCGTCGGCCGCCCGCGCAGGCCGGCTGCGTCGCGCCCGCGCAGGCTGGCTGCGCCGCTCGGGTCGTGGTCGGAGCCGTGGTCGGGCGTCCGGTTCCGTTGCGGCGGAAACGGGTGAAATCCCCCGTACGCACCGCCCGTTGAGGTCGCGGGACGGGGCAGAGGCGCCTACCCGCCTCGCCGGCGGAGGACGCCGAGTCCAAGGTCACAGAATTTCCCAGCTACCGCTCGCCCCGGCGCTCGCCTAGCCTTCCGCTATGACGGTCCAGCCTGACGACGGGCTTTCCCTGGCCGCCGACTTCCCCTCTGCCACGCGTGAAGAGTGGCAACGTCTCGTCGAGGGAGTGCTGGTCAAGACCGGCGCGAGCGACGCGACAGGGTACGAGGCCGAGGAAGCGCTGTTCACCCCACTCGAAGACGAGTTGCACGCCCATCCGCTCTACACGGCGGAGGACGCGCCCACGGCGCCCGTCGGACTGCCCGGTTTCGCACCGTATCTGCGCGGTGGCCGCCCGCAGGGGCGGGTGGTCGGCGGATGGGACGTGCGGCAGCAGCACCGCAGCCCGCACGCCTCCGCCGCCAACGAACTGGTCCTCGCCGACCTGGAGAACGGCGTCACCTCGCTGTGGCTGGTGCTCGGCGCGGCCGGCCTCCCGGTCGCCGAGCTGCCGACCGCGCTGGACGGGGTCTATCTGGACCTGGCCCCCATCGTGCTGGACGCCGGCGAGGAGTTCGAGGCCGCCGCCGAGCAGCTGTTCGCGCTCCACGAGCGCACGGGCGTCGCCCCGTCGGAGGTCGCAGGCAACCTGGGCGCCGATCCGCTCGGCCTCCAGGCGCGCACCGGCGCGGCGGACCGCACCCCCGCGCTGCTGGAGGCCGCCGCAGGGCTGGCCGCACGGCTCGGCGAGAGCCGTCCGCGGCTGCGTGCGATGACGGTGGACGCGCTGCCGTACCACGAGGCCGGCGGTTCGCCCGCGCAGGAGCTGGGCTGCTCGCTGGCGACCGGAGTGGCGTATCTGCGGGAGCTGACGGCGGCCGGGCTCAGTGCCGAACAGGCCTGTGCACAGCTGGAGTTCAGATACGCGGCGACCGCGGACCAGTTCACCACCGTCGCCAAGCTGAGGGCCGCGCGCCGGCTGTGGGCCAGGGTGGCCGAGGTGTGCTCGGTGGGCGACTCCGGGACCGCCGCGCAGCGGCAGCACGCGGTGACGTCCCCGGTGATGGTCACCCGCCGCGACCCCTGGGTGAACATGCTGCGCACCACCGTCGCCACCCTCGCCGCCGGCGTCGGGGGCGCGGACTCGGTGACGGTGCTGCCCTTCGACCACGCGGTCGGGCTGCCGGACGGCTTCGCCCGCCGGATCGCCCGCAACACCTCGACGATCATGATCGAGGAGTCGCACGTCGCCAGGGTGGTCGACCCGGCCGGCGGCTCCTGGTACGTCGAGCGGCTGACCGACGAACTCGCCCGTGCCGGCTGGGAGTTCTTCCAGCGGATCGAGGGCGAGGGCGGCCAGCGGGCCTCACTGGACAGCGGCTTCGTACGGGACCGGCTGGCGCAGACCTGGGAGCGGCGGCGCACCGCGCTGGCGCGGCGCAGGGAGCCGGTGACCGGGGTCAGCGAGTTCCCCGCGCTGGCGGAGGAGCCGGTGCGGCGTGAGCCGGCGCCCGAGCCGCTCGGCGGCGGCCTGCCGCGGGTCCGCCGGGACGAGGAGTACGAGGCGCTGCGGGCGCGTTCGGACGCGGCGCTGGCCGCGACCGGCACACGCCCCCGGGTGCTGCTGGCGGCGCTGGGCACCCCGGCCGCGTACACGGCGCGGGCGACGTTCGTCTCCAACCTCCTCCAGGCGGGCGGGATCGAGCCCCTGACCGAGGAGGTCCGCCCGCCCGACGGTCCGGCTGCCGACGCGCGGACCGCCGGCGCGCGGCCGGTGGACGCGGCCGGGGGAGGCGGCGAACAGCCGCCGGAGGTGGGGCCGTTGGCCGGTCTGCTGCGCGACAGCGGTACCGATGTGGTCTTCCTGTGCTCCAGCGACCGGGTGTACGCCGAGCAGGCGGCTCCGCTGGCCCGCGCCTTCCGGGCGGCGGGCGCGCGGCGGGTGCTGCTGGCCGGGCGGCCCGGCGAGGACCGGGCGGAGCTGGAGGCGGCCGGCGTCGACGAGTTCGTCGGAGCGGGCGTGGACGCGGTGGCGCTGCTGACGGCGCTCCAGGACGGACTGCTCCCGGCAGAGCAGCGAGTGGCGGCGGACGCCTCGAACGGAGCAGTGCGATGAACGACGTCAACTCCCGGCCGGACAGGGCCGGTTCGGCAGAAACCGAGGCACCCGCGGGCGCTGCCGGGCCCAACGGGTCCAACGCGCTGACCGGGCCCAACGCGCCGACCGCGCCCCACGGGTCCAACGCGCCCATCGGGCACGCGGGTTCGGCTGTCCCGGACTTCTCCGGGATCGGGCTCGACAGCCCGGCCGAGGTCGAGACGGACGTGGACCGGTGGCGGACCGCGCTGGAGAAGGAGACCGGGCAGAGCGCCGAGGACCTGCTCTGGGAGACCCCCGAGGGGATCGGCGTCCGGCCGCTCTACACCTCCGAGGACCTGGAGGGCGTCGACTTCCTCGGCACCTACCCGGGCATCGCGCCGTACCTGCGCGGCCCGTACCCGACGATGTACGTCAACCAGCCCTGGACTATCCGCCAGTACGCGGGGTTCTCCACCGCCGAGGAGTCCAACGCCTTCTACCGGCGCAATCTCGCCGCCGGTCAGAAGGGCCTCTCGGTCGCCTTCGACCTGCCCACCCACCGCGGTTACGACAGCGACCACCCGCGGGTGACCGGTGACGTCGGCATGGCGGGGGTGGCGATCGACTCGATCTACGACATGCGGCAGCTCTTCGACGGCATCCCGCTGGACCGGATGAGCGTGTCGATGACGATGAACGGCGCGGTGCTGCCCGTTCTCGCGCTCTACATCGTCGCCGCCGAGGAACAGGGCGTGCCGCCCGAGAAGTTGGCCGGGACCATCCAGAACGACATCCTCAAGGAGTTCATGGTCCGCAACACCTACATCTATCCGCCGAAGCCCTCGATGCGGATCATCTCGGACATCTTCGCGTACACCTCGCAGCGGATGCCGCGGTACAACTCCATCTCGATCTCCGGCTACCACATCCAGGAGGCCGGGGCGACCGCCGACCTGGAGCTGGCGTACACCCTGGCCGACGGCGTCGAGTACCTGCGCGCGGGCCGGGGCGCCGGGCTGGACGTGGACGCCTTCGCGCCGCGGCTGTCGTTCTTCTGGGCGATCGGCATGAACTTCTTCATGGAGGTCGCCAAGCTGCGCGCCGCCCGGCTGCTGTGGGCGAAGCTGGTCTCGCAGTTCGAGCCGAAGAACGCCAAGTCCCTCTCGCTGCGCACCCATTCGCAGACCTCGGGCTGGTCGCTGACCGCGCAGGACGTGTTCAACAACGTCACCCGCACCTGTGTGGAGGCGATGGCCGCGACCCAGGGCCACACCCAGTCGCTGCACACCAACGCGCTGGACGAGGCGCTCGCGCTGCCCACCGACTTCTCCGCCCGGATCGCCCGCAACACCCAGCTGCTGCTCCAGCAGGAGTCCGGCACCTGCCGTTCCATCGACCCCTGGGGCGGCTCGGCGTACGTGGAGCGGCTGACGCAGGACCTGGCGCGCCGGGCCTGGCAGCACATCGAGGAGGTCGAGGCCGCCGGCGGCATGGCGCAGGCCATCGACGAGGGCATCCCGAAGCTGCGCGTCGAGGAGGCCGCGGCGCGCACCCAGGCGCGCATCGACTCCGGCCGCCAGCCCGTCATCGGCGTCAACAAGTACCGGGTGGACTCCGACGAGCAGATCGACGTGCTCAAGGTCGACAACTCCTCGGTGCGCGCCCAGCAGATCGAGAAACTGCGGCGGTTGCGCGAGGAGCGCGACGAGGACGCCACCCAGGACGCGCTGCGCGCCCTCACCCGCGCCGCCGGGGCCGGGGCGGGACCGGACCCGGAGAGCAACCTGCTGCACCTGGCCGTCAACGCCGCCCGCGCCAAGGCGACCGTCGGCGAGATCTCCGACGCCCTGGAGCGGGTGTACGGCCGCCACTCGGGCCAGATCCGTACGATCTCGGGTGTGTACCGAGACGAAGCCGGGCCCTCCTCCGCCCTCACCCGCAGCCGTGAACTGGTCGCGGAGTTCGAGGAGGCCGAGGGGCGCCGCCCGCGCATCCTGGTCGCCAAGATGGGCCAGGACGGCCACGACCGCGGGCAGAAGGTGATCGCCACCGCCTTCGCCGACCTCGGTTTCGACGTGGACGTCGGCCCGCTCTTCCAGACTCCCGCGGAGGTCGCGCGGCAGGCGGTGGAGGCGGACGTGCACATCGTCGGCGTCTCCTCGCTGGCCGCCGGGCATCTGACGCTGGTGCCCGCCCTGCGCGAGGAACTGGCCGCCCAGGAGCGGGAGGACATCCGGATCGTGGTCGGCGGCGTCATCCCGCCGCAGGACGTCCAGCCGCTGCTGGACATGGGTGCCACGGCGGTCTTCCCGCCGGGTACGGTCATCCCGGACGCGGCGCAGGACCTGGTGCGCGGGCTGGCGCGGGCGCTCGGCCACGAGCTTTCGCCGCCGGAGGTTCCGGGGACCGTTGAGCCGAGTTGAGATCCTCCGAGTTGTGAGCGACGTGAGCTGATGCCACCGAAGATCGACGTCGACGCGTACGTCCGCGGGGTCCTGGGCGGCTCCAGGGCGCAGATCGCCCGGGCCATCACGCTGGTCGAGTCCACCAGGGCCGACCACCGCGAGCTCGCCCAGCGGCTGCTGGTCGAGCTGCTGCCGCACGCCGGCGGTGCCCGCCGGGTGGGCATCAGCGGCGTCCCGGGCGTGGGCAAGTCGACGTTCATCGACGCGCTCGGCACACTGCTCACCTCGCGCGGCCACCGCGTCGCGGTGCTGGCGGTCGACCCCTCCTCGGGGCGCACCGGCGGCTCGATCCTCGGCGACAAGACGCGGATGGCCCGACTGGCGGTCGACGAGGCCGCGTTCGTCCGGCCCTCGCCGAGCGCCGGCACGCTCGGCGGGGTCGCCCGAGCCACCAGGGAGACCATGGTGGTGATGGAGGCCGCGGGGTACGACGTGGTGCTGGTGGAGACGGTCGGCGTGGGCCAGTCGGAGACCACGGTCGCCGCGATGGTCGACACCTTCGTGCTGCTGACCCTGGCCCGTACCGGGGACCAGCTCCAGGGCATCAAGAAGGGCGTGCTGGAGCTCGCCGACGTCGTGGCCGTCAACAAGGCGGACGGGCCGCACGAACGCGACGCCCGCTCGGCCGCGCGCGAGCTCTCCGGCGCGCTGCGGCTGCTGCACTCCGGCACCGAGGGCTGGCAGCCGCCGGTGCTCACCTGCAGCGCGCAGCAGGAGCTGCGGCTGGACGAGGTGTGGGAGCGCGTCGAGCGTCACCGCGAAGTCCTCGACGGCACGGGGGAGTTGGTCCGCAAACGCCAGGACCAGCAGGTGGAGTGGGTGTGGGCGATGGTCCGCGACCAGCTGCTCGACCGGCTCAAGGGCGACCCCGCCGTACGGGCGCTGGCACCCGGGCTGGAGGCCGACGTGCGCGCGGGCACCCTCACCGCCACGCTCGCCGCCCAGCGCCTGCTCGCCGCCTTCGGCCGCTGACGCCACGCGGGGCCGGTTGCGCCTCGGTTCTCCCACCCCTCGGCTCTCCCGTCCGGCGGGCTGCGGAGGTGGATGTGCCGACTTGGCGAATTGAAGAATTCTTCATGTGTGAAGATGGTGGAGCCGTACGGCGGTCCGAGCCGCGCGGAGGTCGTCCCGCAGATCGCCGTCCGCCCGTCCAGCCACCGCAGGTCCGCCGCTCCGACGCAGAAAGTGAAGCCCAGATGCCCGTACCGCTCTACCAGGCCAAGGCCGAGTTCTTCCGCATGCTCGGCCACCCCGTCCGCATCCGGGTCCTCGAACTGCTCCAGGACGGGCCGAAGGCGGTGCGCGAGCTGCTGACGGAGATCGACACAGAGCCCTCCAGCCTCTCCCAGCAGCTCGCGGTGCTGCGGCGTTCGGGGATCGTGCTCTCGGAGCGTGAGGGCGGCACGGTCGTCTACCAGCTGGCCGGCGGTGACGTCGCCGAGCTGATGGCCGCCGCCCGCCGCATCCTCACCGAGATGCTCTCCGACCGGAACGCCCTGCTCGACGAGTTGCGCGGGGAGGCCGCGACCGCCTCGGGCCACCGCCGATGAGCGCGGTGCGTCAACTCCTGCCCGGCGGCGCCGACTTCAGGGCAATGACCCGGTCCCCTCGCCGCGATCTGCTGGCCGGGCTCACGGTGGCGATCGTCGCGCTGCCGCTCGCCCTCGGCTTCGGGGTCGCCTCGGGTCTCGGAGCGGAAGCCGGACTGGTCACCGCGATCGTCGCGGGTGCGCTCGCCGCCGTGTTCGGGGGCTCCAACCTCCAGGTCTCCGGTCCCACCGGTGCGATGACGGTGGTGCTGCTGCCGATCGTCGCCCAGCACGGGCCGGGCGGGGTGCTGACGGTCGGGCTGCTGGCCGGGCTGATGCTGCTGGCACTCGCACTGCTGCGGGCGGGCCGGGTCATGCGCTACGTGCCGCTGCCGGTGGTGGAGGGGTTCACCATCGGCATCGCGCTGGTGATCGCGCTCCAGCAGGTGCCGGGTGCGCTCGGAGTGCCGGTGCCCGAGGGGGACCGCGTCGTCGCGGTCGCGTGGCGGGCGGTCGCGGACTTCGCCGCCTCGCCGGACTGGACTGCCCCCGGGATCGCCCTGGGCGTGGCGGTGCTGATGCTGGCCGGCGGCCGGTTGCGACCCGGTGTGCCGTTCTCGGTGCTCGCGGTCGCCGCCGCCGCGCTGCTGGTGGAGCTGACGCCGCTGGACGCCGCGCCCATCGGCGATCTGCCCGCCGGGCTCCCCGCTCCGTCGCTGGAGTTCCTCGAACTCTCCGCGCTCGGCTCGCTGTTGGCGCCCGCGGTGGCGGTCGCCGCACTGGCCGCGCTGGAGTCCCTGCTCTCCGCGACCGTCGCCGACGGCATGACGACCGGCCAACGCCACGACCCGGACCGCGAGTTGTTCGGCCAGGGGGTCGCCAACCTGGCCGCGCCGCTCTTCGGCGGGGTGCCCGCCACCGCCGCCATCGCCCGTACCGCGGTGAACGTCCGCTCGGGGGCCTCGTCCCGGCTGGCGGCGCTCTCGCACGCGGTGTTCCTGGCGGTGGTCGTGCTGGCCGCCGCTCCGCTGGTCTCCCGCATTCCGCTGGCCGCGCTGGCCGGAGTGCTGCTCGCCACCGCCGTGCGGATGGCCGAGCTGCACACGGCCAGGCTGTTGGCCAGGGCCTCGAAGCCGGACGGCGCGGTGCTCGTGCTGACCTGCGCGGCGACGCTGGCGCTGGACCTGGTGCAGGCGGTGCTGATCGGCATCGCGGTCTCCGGTGTGCTGGCGCTGCGCGCGGTCGCGCGCCAGGCGGGCCTGGAACGGGTGCCGGTCGCGCCGCGCGACGGCAACGCACCGGCGGCGGGCGCCCGTTCGTCCGCCGGGTCGGTTGGTTCCGTCGGGTCCGTCGGGTCCGTCGGGTCCGTCGGGCCGGTCGGGTCGGTCGGGTCCGTCGGATTCGCCGAGCAGATCGCCGTCTACCGGCTGCGCGGTCCGCTCTTCTTCGCCGCCGGCGACGGCTTTCTGCGCGAGCTGGCCGAGGTGCCGCGGGCGCGGGTGCTGATCGTGCGGATGTCGGCGGTGACGGTGGTCGACACCACGGGCGCGACCGTGTTCGCGGCAGCGCTGCGGGAACTGCGCGAACGCGGAGTGACGGTGCTGGTCTCCGGAGTGCGGGAGGAGCAGCGTCCGGTGCTGGAGGCGTTGGGCGTGCTGGACGAGGTGCGGGCCGCGGGAGGGGAGTTCACGACCGCCGAGTTCGCCTGGGCGGCTGCGGCGAAGCTGCTGGGCGACCCCGCGCCGCCGCAGCCGCGGGACGAGCAGGGCGCCGCCGCACCCGGAGCCGCCGGGGCCGCCGTCGCCGAAGCCGTGTCCGGGCCGGACGGAGCGGCGGCGGGACGGGCCGAGACCGCGCGGGGCGGTGAACCGCGGTGAGGGGCGCGGAGCGCAGGCTCGCGGAGATCTCCGGCGCCGAGGCCCTCTGGCTGTTGGCGGGTTCGCGGTCCGGTCGTCTGGTGTACACCCGCAGGGGCGCCACAGTGCTGCGCCCGGCCGCCCATCTGCTGGAGTACGGGCGGCTGATCGTGCGCGCCCCGGCACCGGAGGAGATCGCGGAGACGGACGCCGAGGTCACGTACCAGGTCGACGAGGTGAACGCGGCGAGCGGGCGCGGCTGGACGGTGACGGCGGCCGGTCCGGTCGAGGCGGTGGCCGACCCGTACGAGCACGGCCACTACCGCAGGGTGCTGCGCGGCTGGGCGCACGGACGGCACGACTCGGTGCTGCGGATCATGCCGCACACCGTGCACGGATTCCGGCTCGCGAACCGGTAGGAACCGGACCCGTCGGCTCCGCGAAAGCCCGGGCCGCGCCGTGGTCTTCGCCCGCGGAACCGCGGGCCCGGAAGCCCGCGGCTGGTGCGACAATCGCGCTATGGCGGAAATCATCCAGAGCGACGGGACCTGGACATTCGACGGAGAGATGCTGCGCATCGTTCCGGGCGGCGACAAGGGCGTCAGCCTGCTGCGGAAGTCGCTGGGTGAGATCACCGTCCCCGTGGAGGCGCTGGCGAGCATCTCCTACGAGCCGGGGAAGAAGAAGCGCCGGCTGCGGCTGCGCATCCGGGCCGGTGCCGATCCGCTCACCCAGGTCGCGGGCGGCAAGTGGGACGACGCCTCCGACCCGTACCAGCTCACCGTGCGCGCGGACCGCGGCGGTGTCGCCGAGTACCTCGTGGACTCCGTGCGCCAGGCGATGGTGCTGGAGGAGGTGCCCGCCGGGCCGAGCGACCGCTATCTGATGCCGGGCCCCGCGCTGCCCGCGACCGCGTCCGCCGGCGACGGCAGCGCGACCTTCGACGGCGAGACGGTGCGGCTGGACTGGAACTGGAAGACCGAGGAGGCGAAGGCCTCCTTCGGGGCCAACGTGCTGCCGCTGGAGGACATCCTCGCGGTGGAGTGGCAGCCCTCGCAGGGCTGGGAGAACGGCCATCTGCGCTTCACCGTGCGGGGCGCCACCACCAAGGCGCCGCCCAAGCACGACCCCAACGCCGTTGACCTGTACGGCTTTCGCAAGGACCCGCTGATGGTGCTGGTGGCCGCCGCGGTGCAGGCACGGCTGCCGCACCCGTCCGCGGCCGAGGGCTCCGGCGCCGTGCTCGCCGCCGTCGAGGAGCCGGCCGCCACCTCGTTCGCCAAGGCGCTCGCCCCGGCCGAGGGTCAGGGCTCCGCGCCGGGCGGGGAGCAGACCGAGGACCACGACGCGCTGCTGCGGCGGCTGCGCGAGCTGGGCGAGCTGCACCGTGACGGCATCCTGACCGACGAGGAGTTCGCCGCCGCCAAGCAGGCGGTCCTGCGCCGCATGTGAACGCCGCCGGACGTGCGGTGAGCGCCGCCGGAGGTTTCGTGAACGCCGCCGGACGTGCTTGTGGGGCCGCTTCCCCGGAGGGAGGCGGCCCCACTGCGCTGTGGTGCCTCGACGACGGCCCGGCGGCTCCGTGCCGTCCGGCAGGTCAGCTGAGCTTCGCCGCGAGGGCCTTCGCCTTGGAGCTGGCCTCCTCGCGGGCCCGCTCGCGGGACTGCTCGAAGAGCGGGATGAGCTCGGCCATCGCCGGCACGGTCGGCGCCAGGGTCAGCTCGGGCACGATGAAGTCGACCTCCATGCCCAGGCTGGTGCCGAAGATGTGCTGGAGGTAGGGCGTCAGGAAGTCGTTGCCGGCCTGCGGGGTGCCCTCGGCGTACGAGCCGCCGCGGCTGGTGACGACCGTGACGGGCTTGCCGGCCAGGGTGCCGTTCTCGGTGCCGGAGGTGCGGCCCATCGCGATGATCCGGTCGATCCACGCCTTCAGCGAGGAGGGCACGTTGAAGTTGTACAGCGGGGCGCCGACCAGCACCGCGTCCGCCGACTCGATCTCCGTCAGCAGCTCCTCGGTCAGCGCGTAGGCCTCGCGCTGCTCCGCGGTGCGCTCCTCGGCCGGGCTGAAGCCGGCGTAGTAGGCGGCGGCGTCCACGTGCGGGACGGGCTGGGCGGCCAGATCGCGGTAGATCACCTTGCCCTCCGGGTGCTGGCTCTGCCAGGTCTCGCGGAAGAGCGCGGTGACGGCGCGCGAGGCGGAGTTGTCGCCGTTGAGGGAGGAGTCGATGTGCAGCAGGGTGGCCATGAGGGGTGGCTCCTTCGTAAGGGAATGACGTTTCCGATGTCTCTATTGGTAACACAGCTACTTACTTTTTGAAAGTCGCTTGTGTGGTTCCAGTACCCTGGGGGCATGGCCAAGCAGAGAGAGCCCTCCGCCGAGGGCGTGCGCGACGCGGGGCAGCCCGGTGGCTGCTCGGCGCCCGAGATCGCGGTGAGCCATGTCTTCGCCGTGCTGGGCAAGCGGTGGAGCGGGATGGTGCTGGCCGCGTTGATGACAGGTCCGGGCCACTTCACCGAGCTTCGGAGAGCGGTGCCCGGTATCAGCGAGCGGATGCTCTCCGACCGGCTGGCCGAGCTGGCCGGCCTCGGTCTGGTCCGGCGCAGCGTGGAGGAGGGCCCGCCGTTGCGGGTCTCCTACCGACTCACCGAGGCCGGGATGGCGCTGAAGCCCGCGATGGTCGCGCTGACCAGCTGGGCCGAGGAGCACCTCCCCGGCGCCGAGGGCAAGTGCCCGGACGCGTTCCGGGAGTAGCGGGCCGGACCGGTTCGCGCTGCCCGGCCGGTGAGCCGGTCGGTTCGCGCTGTCGGCTGTCGGCTGTCGGCTGTCGGCTGTCGTCTCGGCTGTCCGGCGCTCGCGGTGGGGGCGTCGCGGTGGGGGCGGTCGCGAGGTCCGCGAGGAGCGCTGTCGCGGGGAGCCCGGCGGCCGGTTCCGCCGGTTGCGTAGGGTGGCCCGGTGAGCAATGAGCGCAGCGAAGAGCCCGCCACCGACCGGTTGGCGCGGGCGGTACGCGCCGCCGAGACAGCGTTGATCGAGTACGAGATCGCGGTCGACACCTTCCGCATCGAGGTCGACAACTTCTCCCGGCTGCACCACCAGCGCCTCGGCCCGGTCTACCGGCGCATGGACGAGCTGGACGCGTTGATCGCGGAAGCCGTCGCCGCCCGTACCGGCGACCCCGCGGACCTGCTGGCCGCCCGCAACGCGCGTGCCGCGATCGCTCCGATGCCCGGCCTGGACGACCTGCTCGGCGGCTGGGTGCAGGAGGACGGCATGTCGCCGGAGGCGCTGGCGATGCTGACCGGCGAGCAGGTGGCTCCGCCGAAGCGGGTCAGGGCGAGCGAGGAGGCCCGCAGGATCTACCGCGACCTGGTCCGCCAGGCGCACCCCGACCTGAGCGCGGACCCCGAGGAGCGGTCCCGCCGCGAGGAGTTCATCGTCCGGGTCAACCGCGCCTACGCCGACGGCGACGAGGCGCAGCTGGCGGCGCTCGCCGAGGAGTGGGCGACCGGCCCCCGCGAGGCGCCGGACCTGCTCACCCGCGCCGAGGAGCTGTACGCCCGGCTGGAGTGGCTGGCCCAGCGCAAGGACTGGTTGGCGCAGCAGGTCAGGGAGTTGGAGGAGAGCGCGATCGGCTCGATGCTCAAGCTCGCCGCCGACGACCCGGACGGACTGCTGGAGGAGATCTCCGAGGAGCTGCACGCCCAGGTGGCCCGGAAGGAGGCCCGGCTCGCCGAGCTGAACCGCGAGGCCGACGGGCACACCCCGCACGAGCGCCCCGCCGCCGACACCGTCTCCTCCGGCGACGCCGTATCCGCCGACGCCGTGTCCGCGGACACCGACTCCGCGGACGCCGTCTCCTCCGCGGGCGCCGGGCCCGGCTCCGGGACCGCGGCGCATGCCGCCGCGGGGGAGCACACCGCACACGACCACACAGACGAGAGGCGCAGCTGATATGTCGTTCGGACAGCAGGTACCGACCGTGACCGCCGGTGAAGTGCCCGCCGACGGGCTGCTGTTGGACGTCCGCGAACCGGACGAGTGGGCGGCCGGGCACGTCGAGGGCGCGTTCCACGTACCCATGGGCGAGTTCGTGGCACGGTTCGGCGAGGTCGCCGAACGGGCGGGCGACGGGCGGGTGTTCGTGATGTGCCGGGTCGGCGGACGCTCCGCCCGGGTCACGCAGTACCTGGTGCAGCAGGGCTTCGACGCGGTCAACGTCGACGGCGGAATGCTCGCCTGGGACGCCGCGAACCGGCCGATGACCAGCGACAGCGGCGACCCGTTCGTACTGTGAACGGCCCTGCGCCGTACGCGCCGTGAGCCATGCGCGGTACGCGGCGCACGAGCCGTGTGCGCCCCGGGCCCCGCGCCGTACGCGCTCGGCGTGAACGCCCCCGCGGTGAACGTCCCCCGGGGGTGCGGGAGTCGGGGCGCGCGTACGCGTCCCTGCCGCGGCCCGGCGCCGGGGGTGACGCCGGGGGCGCGTCAGGCGTCGAAGTCCACCGAGACCGCCGCGGTGGCCGGGTGGGACTGGCAGGCCAGCGCGTACCCGGACGCCAACTCCTCCTCCTCCAGCGCGTAGTTGCGCTCCATCCGCACCTCGCCGGCGGTCACGCGCACCCGGCAGGTGCCGCACACACCGCCCTTGCAGGCGTACGGGGCGTCGGCGCGGTTGCGCAGCACGGTCTCCAGCACGGTCTCGCCGTCCCGCACCGGCCAACTGCCGCTGCGGCCGTCCAGGGTCGCGGTGACGGTGGCGCCGCCCGGCGCGGTCCAGCCGCCCGGGGGCGCGGCCACGGTCTCCTCGCCGGCGTGGAACACCTCCTGGTGCACCCGCTCCCGCGCCACTCCGAGCGCCGAGAGCACGGCCTCGGTCGAGCGGATCAGTCCGAGCGGCCCGCAGAGGAACCAGCCGTCCACCTCCGGGACCGGCAGCAGCGCGGGCAGCAGTGCGGCCAGCCGCTCCTCGTCCAGCCGGCCGGACGGCAGACCGGCGTGCTGCTCCTCCCGGGAGAGCGCGTTGACCAGCTGGAACCGGTCGGGATACCGGTCCTTGAGCTCCGCCGTCTCCTCCAGGAACATCGTGGAGGCCACCGTCCGGTCGCTGCGCACCAGGCAGAAGCGCGCTCCGGGCTCCCGCTCCAGCAGCGTGGCGGCGATGGAGAGCACGGGCGTGATGCCGCTGCCGCCGACCACCGCGGCGAAGTGGCCGGGCCGCGGCTCCAGCACAAAGCGTCCGGTGGGAGGCATCGCCTCGACGGTGTCGCCCGCCGCCAGCTCCTTGAGCGCGTAGGTCGAGAACACCCCGTCCTCGACCCGCCGTACGCCGATCCGCAGCAGGGGCGCGGCCGGTGCGGCCGTGGCGGGTGCGCAGATCGAGTACGAGCGGCGCACCTCCCGGCCGTCGGTGTCGCGGTGGCGCAGATTCAGGTGCTGACCGGGGCGGTGGCGGAACGTCTCCCACAGCTCCGGCGGCACCTCGAAGGTGATCCGGACCGCGTCGTCGGTGAGCGGCTCGACCTCGGCAACCCGCAGCGGATGAAAGATCACAGCAGTTCCTTGAAGTGGTCGAACGGCTCGCGGCAGGAGGTGCAGCGCCGCAGGGCCTTGCAGGCGGTGGAGGAGAAGCGGCTGAGCAACTCGGTGTCCACGCTGCCGCAGTTCGGGCAGCGGATCGCCAGCGACAGCGGTACGGGCCCGTCGGCGGCCGGGCCGCCGGGACGCGGCGGCGCGATACCGGCCTCGGCGAGCTTGCGTCGTCCCTCTTCGGTGATGTCGTCGGTGGTCCACGCGGGGGAGAGCACCCGCACCACCCGCACGGTGCCGAAGCGTTCCGCGGACAGGGCCTCCCGGATGTCCTCGGCCATCGTCTCCACGGCGGGACAGCCGGTGTAGGTGGGGGTGAGGCGGACCTCCGTGACGCCGTCCCGGTGCCGGACGACGCCCCGCAGCACGCCCAGGTCGGCGAGGCCGAGCTGCGGCAGCTCCGGGTCCGGCACCGCCCCGGCCAGCGCCAGCGCCTCCGCCTCCAGCGCCTCCGCCTCCGGCGCGTGCGGCGCCTCCGCCGTGTGCGGGGCCGGGGCCTCGGGGGTGCGGGGGCCGTGGTGGTTCGGCCGGGCCGTCCGCGTCACCACGACGCCCCCGGGTGGCTGCGGTGCAGATGCTGCATCTCCGCCAGCATCCGCCCGAACGACTCGGTGTGCACGCCCTGTCGGCCCGCACCGGCCGACCAGGCCGAGGACTGCGGTCCCTCGGGCACGGTCAGTGCCGCCTGCTCGATCACCGCGCCGACGACGTTCCGCCAGCCGCTCGCCAGCGCCTCCCAGTCGGCAGGCACCCCTTCGACGGGCTGGAACAGCTCACCGGTGTAGCGCCACAGGCCGTCCAGCGCGCTCTGCATCCGCCGCCTGCTCTCGGCCGTGCCGTCGCCGAGCCGCAGCGTCCACTGCTCGGCGTGGTCGCGGTGGTAGGCGGTCTCCTTCACGGCCTTGGCCGCCAGCTCCGCCAACTCGCCCCGCCCGCCCGCCAGTTGGCCGTACAGCAGCTCCTGGTGGACGGAGAAGTACAACTGGCGCGCGATGGTGCGGGCGAAGTCGCCGTTGGGCTGCTCGACCAGCTGGACGTTGCGGAACTCGCGCTCCTCGCGCAGATACGCCAGCTCGTCCTCGTCGCCGGCCAGCGAGAGCAGGGTGCGGGCCTGGCCGAGCAGGTCGAGCGCGATGTTGGACAGCGCGACGTCCTCCTCCAGCACGGGCGCGTGACCGGCCCACTCCCCCAGCCGCTGGGCGAGCACCAGCGCGTCGTCGCCCAGCGCCAGCGCGGCCCGTCGCTGCGGGCCCGGTGCGGTGCCGCCTCCGGGCGGCTGCTCGTGTGCGCTCACAGGTTCCGGACCCCCTCGGGCACCTCGTAGAACGTCGGATGCCGGTAGGGCTTGTCGCCCGCCGGTTCGAAGAACGGGTCCTTCTCGTCCGGCGAGGAGGCGGTGATCTGCGCGGACGGCACCACCCACAGCGATACGCCCTCGCTGCGGCGGGTGTAGAGGTCGCGGGCGTTGCGCAGTGCGAGTGCGGCGTCCGGCGCGTGCAGACTGCCGACGTGGGTGTGCGACAGCCCGCGACGGGACCGTACGAACACCTCCCACAGCGGCCAACCGGCCTGCGGAGAGGGGGTGTTGGGCTGTTCGACCGTCATGCTGCCGGCCCGCCTTCCGTGTGCTGTTCCGGACCGGTGGATTCCGCGCCGGTGGTGACGCGCGCCTGCTGGGTGTGCGCCTGCGGGGTGTGCGCGACACCGGCTTCGGGGGCGTAGGCCGCGGCGCGGGCGGCCTGCTTCGCGGCGTAGGCGGCGGCGGCCTCGCGCACCCAGGCGCCGTTCTCGTGCGCGGTGCGGCGCTGGGTGACGCGCTGCTCGTTGCACGGGCCGTTGCCCTTGAGCACCTCCTGGAACTCGGACCAGTCGATCGTGCCGAAGTCGTGCAGCCCGCGCTCCTCGTTCCAGCGAAGGTCGGGGTCGGGGAGGGTCAGGCCCAGCGCCTCGGCCTGCGGTACGCAGATGTCGACGAACCGCTGCCGCAGCTCGTCGTTGCTGTGCCGCTTGATCTTCCAGGCCATCGACTGGGCGGAGTGCGAGGACTCCGCGTCGGGCGGGCCGAACATCATCAGCGACGGCCACCACCAGCGGTCCACCGCGTCCTGCGCCATCGCGTGCTGGGCCGGTGTACCGCGGCTGAGCGCGAGCAGCAGCTCGTACCCCTGGCGCTGGTGGAAGGACTCCTCCTTGCACACCCGCACCATCGCCCGCGCGTACGGGCCGTAGGAACAGCGGCACAGCGGCACCTGGTTGGTGATCGCGGCGCCGTCCACCAGCCAGCCGATGGCGCCGACGTCGGCCCAGGTCAGGGTGGGGTAGTTGAAGATCGAGCTGTACTTCTGGCGGCCGGTGTGGAGCTTGTCCAGCAGATCCTCGCGGTCCGCCCCGAGGGTCTCGGCCGCGCTGTAGAGGTACAGGCCGTGGCCGGCCTCGTCCTGCACCTTGGCCATCAGGATGGCCTTGCGGCGCAGGGAGGGCGCGCGGGTGATCCAGTTCGCCTCCGGCTGCATGCCGATGATCTCGGAGTGCGCGTGCTGGGCGATCTGCCGGATCAGGCCGGACCGGTACTTGTCGGGCATCCAGTCGCGGGGCTCGATGCGCTCGTCGGCCGCGATGGCCGCGTCGAAGACCGCGAGGCGGTCCGCGTCGTCGAGGGCGCGGGCGTCCCCGCCCCCGGGTCCCGACTCCCCGCCGGAACCGCGCTCCGGCAGCACTGTCGTCATGGCTGAGCTCCCTTGCCCGCGGCAATCCAACCGACCGATCGTTCGGTTCAATGGTGGGCGGCGGCGGTACAGGGTGTCAAGACGGTGGCTAACCTCTGGGGAGCAGACCGAGGAAACCGGGGACGAGATGCAGCGAGACCCAGAGCCGCCCGAGCGCCGCTCGCGGGGCGAGGGACCGGGCGAGGGGCCGGACACCGACGGGCCGACGGCCGCCGCGGCGGACGAGCGACAGCCGGCCGGGGCCGACGGGGCCGACAGGGCGGCCACGGCGGACGGGGCGGGCACGGCGGACCGGGCGGGCACGGCGGACCGGGCGGGCACGGCCGCGGGGGCGGAAGCCGAGTCGGCCGACGAGCGCCGCGGGACGGCCGCCGCGACGGGACCGCCGCAGCCCGCCGTGCCGACGGCGGAGCCGTCCGCCCCGCCGTCCGGCGAGTCGCCGTCGAACGAGCCGCCGTCCGGCGCGGCCCCGGAGCCGTCCGGCCCACCGCGTCCGCCCCGGCGTGACGCCCGCGGCAATCTGGTGCTCAGCACCTCCTCCTCCGCGGTGCTGATCGGTGTGCTCTCGCTGCTGGCCGCCGGGGTGCTGGTGCATCTGGGCATGGTCTTCCTGCACGTCGCGCCCCCCAACACCGTCTCCCGGCAGTACGAGGAGGCGATCGACGGCTACATCTATCCGGAGTTCGAGCAGAACTGGAAGCTGTTCGCGCCCAATCCGCTCCAGCACAACATCGCGGTGCACGCACGGGTGGAGACCCGGGGGCCCTCCGGCGAGCGGGAGCGCGGTGACTGGGTGGACCTCACCGCCTTCGACGCCGAGGACATCCGCGGCAACCTGCTGCCGAGCCACACCGCGCAGAACGAACTCCGGCGCGCCTGGGACTTCTTCACCGGTTCGCACGACGCCCAGAACGAGCCGACCGGGCCGCGCGGCCTGCTCTCCGAGACCTACGTCAAGCGCATCGCGATGCTCCGGCTCGCCGAGCACAAGGGCCTGGACCCGAGCACCGTGCAGCGCATCCAGCTGCGCTCGGCGACCACGCCCGTCCAGCCCCCGCCGTGGAGCGGCGAGACGGTCAAGGACGAGACCAAGTACCGCACCCTGCACTGGTTGCCGGTCACCGGCGCCGACGTACCGGAGGCCGCACGATGACCCGCCCGACCGCCGCGGTCGCGTCGAAGCCCCCCACCGTGCGTCAGCTCGGTGCGCGCTTCGACGCCGCCGTGGTGCGGTACTTCCTCACCGTGGTCTCGCACGCGCTGGGCCCCTACCAGACCGCCATCCTGCGGATCGGCGTCGCCGCCACCTGGTTCTTCTTCCTGATCAGGGAGATCCCGCACCGGTACGAGCTGTACGGGCCCGAATCGCCCTGGGCGTTCAGCCTCGCCGAGCAACTGGTCGAGCGGAACAAGGCGTTCACCGTGCTGCTGTGGTCCGACGGCGCGGTGTGGTTCGAGCTGGTCTACTTCGGGGCGATCGCGGCGAGCCTCGCGCTGCTGCTGGGCTGGCGCACGCGCACCATGTCGGTGCTCTTCATGGTCGGTGTCTTCTCGCTCCAGAACCGCAGCGTCTTCATGGGGGACGGCGGCGACAACGTCATCCATCTGATGGCGTTCTACCTGATCTTCACCCGCTGTGCGCAGGTCTGGTCGCTGGACGCCCGACGGGCCCGGCGCACCGAGGCCGCGCTGCGGGACGGCGCCGATCCGGACTCCCAACTGGACCGCACCGGTGTGGTGCTGCTCGTCCTCACCGGCTTCGCGCTCGGCATACCCACGCTGCTCGGACTGTTCACGCTGCTGTGGGGGCTCTTCTTCTGGGCGCTGTGGTTCGTCCAGCTCGGCTGGTTCCTCCTGCAGTTCCACGGCACCGGGGAGCCGCGCTCGCTCGCCACCGCGGTCGCCAACCTCGCGCACAACGCGGCGCTGGTGGTCATCATGGCCGAGGTCTGCCTGATCTACGCCACCGCCGGCTGGTACAAGGTGCAGGGCTCGCGCTGGCAGGACGGCACCGCCACCTGGTACCCGCTGCACCTGGACTACTTCGCACCGTTCCCCGCGCTGGCCGACATCCTGACGAGCAGCGGGCTGATCGTCATGGTGATCACCTACGGCACGGTGATGGTGCAGGTCGCCTTCCCCTTCACGCTCTTCAACCGCCGCATCAAGAACGTGCTGCTCGCACTGATGATCGTCGAGCATGTCTCGATCGCGGTGCTGCTCGGACTGCCGTTCTTCTCCATGGCGATGATCGCCGCCGACGCGGTCTTCCTGCCCACGGTCTTCCTCCTGTGGCTCGGTGCACGCGCGAGCGGAGTGCGGGAACGGCTGCTCGGGCGGCTGGGCAGAGGGCCGCGCGCGGAGAAGTCGGCGCCGCGCGACCCCTGGCCGATCCTGCCCTCGCCCGCCGGTCCGCCGGCCGGTGAGACCGCCGCGGTCGCGGAGCCCGCGCACGCCTCGAAGGCGGCCGTGTCCCGACCGCCGACGGAGGCCGCTGCGTCGGGCGCGGACGGCACCGGGTCGGGGGCCGGCGACGGCGCCGGGCCGAGGGCCGCGGGACCGACGGGCCCGGGCGGCGCGGGTGCGCCCTCGGTGGGCGGGACGGGTGCGCCGCCGGCGGGCGGCCCGCCGCCGAAGGGCCCGGAAGCGGAGCCCCCGGGATCGCAGGAGCCGGACGAGAGCCGCTGAGCAGCCGTACGGGCCGTAGCGGGCCGCAGTGCCGTACGGGCCGGAGCGCGGCGTACGGGCCGGAGCGGGCGGGAGCTGGGCGGCGGGGGCCCGAACGACGGGCGCTGCGGCCGGAGTTGCCGGCGGCGCCCGGGTGGCGGTGGGTGTCGACGGGGCGGCGCCCGGCGCCGGTGGTGTTCACGGGGCCGGCGCCGGGCCGCGGCACCGGCGCCCGCGCGTTCAGCTCTCCGGGGTCGTCGTGGCCTGCCCTTCGAGCACCCGGGCGATCAGGTCGCGGTGGGCAGGCTGGACGTTCTCGGGCAGCTCGTCCGGCAGGAACCAGCCGGCGTCGAGGATCTCGGTGGGGTCCAGCTGCATCGTGCCGCCCACGAAGTGCGCCTCGTAGGCGACTTCGAGCCGCAGCCTGAACCCGCTCCGCAGATAGATCAGTCCGCCGGGACGCACCTCCAGGGCGGTCTCCTCGCGCACCTCGCGCACCACCGTCTCGGAGAACTCCTCACCGCTGATCGCGTACCCCGACGGCAGGCCCCACTGCCTGTCCTGCGGCCACAGCCGGTGGCGGAGCAGCAGG
The DNA here is from genome assembly GCF_023072595.1 of Streptomyces sp. XM4193. Taxonomy (GTDB): domain Bacteria; phylum Actinomycetota; class Actinomycetes; order Streptomycetales; family Streptomycetaceae; genus Streptomyces. Next base: position 124,844 of record NZ_JALLGK010000001.1, on the reverse strand, counting down.
AAGCGGCCCTCGTCGTCGTGGACCGCGCCGGTGACGCCGACCATGAACTTGGCGTTCGCCACCCACAGCACCCGCCACTGAATCGGCCCGCGCGTCGCGTGCCAGAGCCTTGCCAGAAGTCGCCTCACCGCTGTCCACACCTCTCCTCGCCCACCGCCCGTCCGGCACCCGGTGGTGCCCGCCCGCGCGCAGCCGTGCCGGTTCGTCGCACCAGGGCGAACTCGCCCGCCTCGGCACGGAGTCGGGAGGGCAGCGTACGTGCTCGCGGACGCGGGCGCGCCCGCCCGGGAGGTCCCGGACGGGCGCGTGGTGATGCGTGCGGTGCACGGTCCCCGCGGTGCTGCGCGGGCTCGCGGTGGTGCGTGCGGTGCTCGTGCCGTGTGCTGCGTGCTGTGTACGGCGTTCAGCATTCGGCGTTCGGCGTGAGTGGTGCGTTCACCGCGAGCTGTGCGGAGCGGGACGGGGTGTCACATGCCGCAGCTGGGGGCCGACCAGTGGCGACCGGAGCCGCCGGCGAGGTGGGTGTGGTCGTCGTGGCCCGGGAAGCCCGGGCCCAGGATCTCGGTGAAGCCGTGGTCGCGGGCGGCCAGGGCGAGTGCGCAGAAGCCCTGCGAGCCGGCGCCGAGGTCGGCCGCGTGGCCGTACATGTGACGGCTGTTGGGGGCGCCGCCGACGTTGCTGTTGCAGGTGACGCTGCGGAAGCCGCCGTTGACGGTGATCGGCTTGTCGCCCATGGCGTGCCGCATGGCCTGGAGCTTCCACATGGTGACCAGGGCGTTCGCCTTGGCCGTGGCGGCGTCGACCTTGCCGCCGGACCAGTCGGAGTTGCAGTTGTTCAGCTCGGAGAAGTCGAAGTTGGCCGGGGAGCAGTCGGCCTTCTGCAGCTCGTAGATCTTGTTGAAGGTCTGCGGGCCGGCGATGCCGTCGGCGCCGAGTCCGTAGGCGGACTGGAAGCGCTGCACGGCGGCCTTGGTGGCGGGGCCGTACTGGCCGTCGATGGCGATGTCGCCGCCGTGGCCGGGGTAGCCGGCGACGCGGATCTGCAGCTGGCGGACGGCCTCGCCGGAGGAGCCCTCGTTGAGGGTGCCGCTCCAGGTGTAGCAGGCGTTGGCCGGCTTGACGTCCGAGGACGGCTTCGCGACGGGCGCGGGCGCGGCCACGGCGGGCACGGCCGCGGGGGTGGCGAGCAGCAGTCCGGCGCCGGCGAGGGCGGAGAGCAGGAATCTGGCGGAGCGTGAACGCATTTGGGGGGCTTCCTCTTCTGTCCGTGGAGCTTGATGGGGGGACGAGCCGACCGGAGTTTCACGAGATTCGCGCCACCGCATCAGATTGTCAAGAACACGCCAATTAGGTGGAATGCTCATTGTCATTGCCATGCGAGGTGTGGCCCGTCCGAAGCCGCACCTCCGTGACGGCGCGGGCCGCTGCGTAGGGTGGCGGGGTGACGATGAGCAGCGAGGACACGGACGCGGTACGGCGCTGGCGGGCGTCCGCACCCGACTCGGTACTGCTGGACGGCTTCCACGCGGTGAAGCACGCCCTGCGATTCGGCGCGCACGTACGGCAGTTGCTGACCGCCGACCGGGAGGCGATGCTCGGTCACGCCGCCGAACTCGCACCCGACCTGCACGGCGAACTCGCCGCGCGCGCCGAAACGGTGGCCCCGGAGACGCTGCGCGGGCTCGTGCCCAGGCTGCACCCCACCTCGACCGCCGCGCTGGCCGAGCGCCGCGACCCGGAGCTCAACCGGCAGGCCCTGTACGGACGTTCGCGCACAGCTCCGATCGTCGTGCTGGAGGACCCCCGCCATCTGGGTAACGTCGGCGCCGTGGTCCGGCTCGCGGCCGGGATCGGCGCGACCGGCGTACTGACCACCGGCACCACCGACCCCTGGCACCCCAGCGCGGTGCGCGGCGGCGCCGGACTGCACTACGCGACCGCCGTCGAACGCCTCACCGGGGACGACCTGCCCGACGGCCCGCTCTGTGTGCTCGACCCCGAGGGCGTCGAGCTCCGCGACACACACCTGCCCGACGACGCACTGCTCGCCTTCGGCACCGAACGCCACGGCGTCTCCGACCAACTACGGGCCCGTGCCGACCACTTGCTCGCACTGCCGATGCGGCCGCAGGTCTCCAGCTACAACCTGGCCACCAGCGTCGCCATGACGCTCTACCACTGGACCACCGGCACCCGCACACCCCGCTGACCCGCCGCTCCCGCTGACGACGCTCGTCCCGCCGTCCCGCCGTCCCGCCGTCCCGCCGTCCCGTCTGCTCGCGTCCGGCGCGTCCGTACGTCCCCGCGTCCCGTCCCGTACGCCCCGGCGCCCCGTCGGTCGGCGCGTTCCGTGTCCGCATCGCCGGATGTGAACTCCGGCCCCCGGAAAGGGATTTCGTCCCGGCGGCGCGTCGGACCCGACGCCGTGCGCGCTGTTCCCGCCCTCGGCCTCACCCCTCGTCGCGCCGCCCTCGCCCACAGTGGCGACGCCGCCGAAACGCGCGCGACCCCGCCGTGAGCACTGGTGTTCCGATCGGAATGCCAGTTGGTTCCAGCACTAGCCTGAGTGATCTCCGAACCGATATGAAGCCTTGACGTCGCCGAACAGCGGCGACGGCGAACACCCCACCGCCGTCGCCCGTTTCCCCCTCCCCGAGTCAGGAACAGCACATGAGCACACCGGCCTTCGAATCCCCAGCCACAACGCCGAACGAGTACCGCGCCCCCGGCGAATGGAGCGAGGCCGCTCGGCGTTCGTACCTCTTCGTCCTCGGCAGTTCGCGCACCGACGGCAACACCGAGGTGCTGGCCCGTGCCGCCGCCGACCAGCTCCCGCCGCAGATATCGCAGCGCTGGATCGACCTCAAGCTCGTCCGGCTGCCCGACTTCCGCGACGGGGTGCACCAGGGGCACGAGGGGTACGAGGACGGCGTGTTTCCCGGCGGGGAGGCCGAACGGCAGCTGTACGAGGCGACGGTGTCGGCGACCGACATCGTGTTCGTCGCGCCGATGTACTGGTACGGGCTGCCCGCCCAGCTGAAGCGCTACTTCGACTACTGGTCCGGCTGGCTCAACGCGCCGGCGCTGGAGTTCCAGCAGCGGATGGCCGGCCGCCGGCTCTGGAACATCGCGGCGAGGGCCGACCCACGGGACGAGATGGCCGAGGGTCTGATCGCCCAACTCACCAACGCCGCCGCCTTCATGGGGATGAGCTACGGCGGTGCGCTGCTCGGCCGTGGGGTCGCCCGCCGCGACATCTACCGGGACCAGGCCGCACTCGCCCGGGCCAAGACGTTCTTCCGGCAGGACGTGCCGCTCGCCCGCTTCACCTGCGACGTCCCCGTCGAACAGCGGTAACGCCCCCTGGCCCGACCCGGGCCAACCGGCCCGCGCACAGGGCGCGTTCGCCCCGACGGGCCCGCGCGGCCAACCCGTACCGGCGCGGGAGCCGCCCCGCGCCCGCGGAACCCCGTACTGCTGTGGAGCCCCGTACTGCGGTGGAGCCCGGTCGCCCTCCGGCGGCCGGGCTCCACGGGTACGGCTGCGGGAAGACCGCAACGGCTTTCTCCCGCCCGGCGCTCAGTCGGCCGCCGTACGAGCCGTCGCACACGGTGGTCCCGCACACGCGTACGCGGTCATCCGCCGTACATGCCCCGGAAGACCACCACGCCCAGGATCATGCCGATGATCAGGCCGGCGATCGAGACGCCGATGGCGGTGTTGGCCAGGCGCTCGTTCTTGTTCTCGGCGACCACGCCGCAGACGATGCCGGCGATGCCGAAGCCCGGCGGGCAGAACAGAAAGGCGACACAGCCGAGCACGATGCCGACGACGCTGAGCGTGTTGGAGTCGTTCGGCTGGGCCTGGTACGGCCCGTAGTTCTGTTAGGGCGGCGGCTGGTGCGACATGTGATTCCCCCCGGATGTTGTCCAAACAAATGCGAAATGCACCTTCTCGTGGTGTGCATCCGTTGTGAACAGTGCCCCGGAGCCCGGTCCGGTACACCAACGACCAGCGCAGATGCCCCGGTTCGGGGTGCCGGAGACGCCGGGAGCGGGTTCGTCCCGGGCGTCCGTCCCGGGCGTCCGTCGTCCGGGGAGGAGGCCAGGACGCGGACGGCGACCGGCCTCAGCCCTTCGTGCAGACCTTGGTGAGCTCGGTCCCGGCGTCCTTGAGCGGGGAGAGATCGGGACTGCGGTCCTCGCGCAGCGAAGCGTGGACGTCCTTGGTCGCGTCACCGACCCGCTCGGCCGCCCTGCGCATGTCGGCGTTGTCCGCGCGGTCCTTGATCTTCTCCACGTCCCGGTCGAGCTTCTCGGTGACCTCGGTGGAGTCCCGGTCCAGCGCCGAGCCGATGGCGGCACGTTCGAGCTGGTCGATGCTGCGGGAGACGGAGAGGGCGAGCTTTCCGCAGTCGAGGGCGCGTTCCGTGGCGTCGTTGCAGCCGGTCAGCCCGGTCGTGAGTACCGCCGCGCCCAGCAGCGCGGCGACCCCCGCCGTCGTACGTCGTCGGCGTGTGCTGCTCGAAGTCACGTTCAAGTCCCCCCGTACGGCGGTGAGTCGGCCACCCGTACCGCACTGCGGCGGCCCCGGTCGGTGGGTAGGACGCAGAAACGGCGCCCGCGGATGCCCCGCAGCCGCCACCACGGCCGCCGCCCACGACGGGCCCGTGCGCCCAGGGGCGCGCCCGGCACCGCACACGCCCCTGCCGGGGACGCACGGCGTACGCACCTGCCCGCCGTACGCACCTGCCCGGACGTACGCACCCGCCAGCCGTACGGTGCCGGGTCGCTCAGACCGCCTGGTGGTCGTAGGAACTGCCCGGCTTCGGGAAGGACTTGACGTCCGCGAGCTTGGCCGCCGTCGCCGCCTGGCCGGACGCCTGCGCCGCCTGGATCGCGAGGTAGACCCCGGTGAGCCCGGTCGCCATCTGGTCGGCGAGCTGGACCATCTTCGCGATCTTCAGTGCGATGGACGCCGCCGCGGCGGCCGTGACCACCAGGCCCACGCCGGTGAAACCGGCCGCGGCACCGGCCGCCGCCTCCAGCGCGGCGATCAGCGCCAGATCGAGGATGGTCGACATGCACGCCTTCACCATGTTCACGAAGGCGTTGATCTGGCGGCCGATCTCCTCGTAGCAGGTGCACAGGGCGTTGAACGTCTCCTGCGCCGAATCCAGCTTCTGCGCCGCGGTGTTGAAGTAGTCGTACGCCTGGGCGGCGGACTGGCCGGTCCAGCTGTTGCTGAGCAGGCTGTTGCCGAAGGCGATGTTCTCCGCGACGGCCTTGCAGAGGTCGCCGAGCTGCCGCCAGGTGGTGGCGCACTGCTCGAAGGAGTCCCAGTCGCCGGCTATCCAGTTGGCGACCATGTCGAACAGATCGAAGTTGAAGGCCAGTTTGAGGCCCTCGTTGATCAGCACCGACGGGCTGGTGAAGTCGAGTACGACGCCGACCGCCTCGCCCAGCCCGCCGAGGGCGCCGTTGTCGTTGTTGAAGACGCCGTCGATGCGGTCGCCGGCCAAGCCGTCCCAGCGGTCCTTCCAGCCCGACTGGGCCGGGTCCGACTCCAGCGAGTCGGTCGGGTTGCTGCGGTCGGTGAAGCCCGTACCGGGCAGGTTGAGCCCGCCGAGACCGGCGAACGCCCCGCCGCCGACCGCGGCGCCGCCCGAAGGCGCGCCCCGCCCGCCGGGGTAGGTGGCGTCGACGTTCGCCGCCTGCTGCTCGTCGGTCTGCCGGTAGTACTGCGCCGATCTGATCAACTCGTCGCTGGAGCTGCCCAACACCTGCTCGAAGCCGTTGAACAGGGCTTTCGCATCGGTGGTGTTGGTGCTGTGGATCTCGACCACCTGGCTCCAGATGGTGCTCGCGGCCCCGGAGGTCGACAGGTTCGCCTTCTTGTCGACGTGGGTGTTGCCCGCCAGCAGGTCCTTCTCCGCCCTGGAGAGCATCCTCGCGTAGCCGTCCAGATCCTCGGGCTCAACCTTGAAGCTCACAGCCGTCGACCTCTTCTCCCCGTGCACCCCGTGCGGCTCGCGCGCCTGCGCGTTCCGGCCCCGGACGGGGCTCTTCGGAGCCTACTCAGCAGCGCCGACGCGGTGTGTGCGGGGGCCAGTCATCGCCCCGCGCCAGGTCAACGGGCCGTCTGCGCACCGCGGTTGCCCCGCCCGGGCGGCCGGCTCTCAGCGACCCGCCGGTGGCGCGGGCGGCGGCGGTGCGGGGACGGCGGGTCCGGCCCCCGGCCGGTCGCGGCCGAGCCGCAGAAGCTCGCGGGTGTGCAGCGCGGAGCGCAGCAGGAGCGCGGACGCCGAGAGCGCGGGGGCGATCAGCAGCGCCGCGAGCGCGCCCTCGGCCGTCCCCTCCCAGAACCCCAGCAGCACCGAGCCGCACAGCAGGAGCGCGGCGGTGTGCAGCACGGTTCCGGCCAGGAAGGCCGGTCTGCGCCGCAGGGTGGCGGTGCCGGCCGGCCGCAGCTCCTGGACCTCCTCGGACCGGTGGACGGTACCGATCTCGGGACCGTCGGGCGCGCCCGGGCCCGGCGCGTCCGGTGTCCAGCCGAGCGCGCAGCGCCCGTCGCCGAGCGCGAGCACCGCGGGAACCGACGCGCTCGCGTCGCCGGGGCGCCCCGAGGGCACCCAGTGGAGCCGCCCGGGTCGGCCGTGGAAGGCGGAGGCCAGCGCCTCGGCGTGCACCCGGTGGTCGAGGTGGAGCAGCCGCTCGCCCGCGCCCGGCACGCTCAGCCGCAGCGCGAACTGCCGACGTGCCGTACGTGCCCGCGCCGCCCGCTCCCCGTACGGACGGCCCTTGCGCGCGGCGGTGCCGGCGACGGGCAGCGCGCCCTCGGGGTGCGGGCGGTGCACCCCCGCGCTCCACCCGGTGACCTGCACCGGAACGAACCGGGCGGTGCCGGAGGCCACCGCGTCCTCGACGGCGTCGGCGACGTACTCGCTCTCCGCCGCGGTGACCCGGCGCACGCCCCACGACCAGAGGAGGATCAGTGCGGCCAGGCCCGCCCCGCGCGTCAGCGCCGAAACCGGATCGGCGGTGTGGCTCGCGTCGGCGCGGGAGAGCGCCCACTCCCCGACGGCGAGCAGCGGCACCGCCGCCGATGCCACCACGGCGGCGGTCGCGAAGCGGCTGTCGGCCAGCGCCCTGCGGTCCAACAGCCGCACCGCGCGCGGCGGACGGGCGGTGATCGGTGCCGGCGGCAGCCGGAGCGCGGCACGGTGTTCGGAGGCCGTCTGCCGGTGGTGGGCCAGGACGCCCAGTACGGCGACGGCGAGGCAGGCCAGTACGTCCGCGCGCGGTGCGGGGGCCTCCGGTCGGAGCGCCAACAGCACGGCCGCCCCGACGATCGCCGACCAGACGGCGACGCCCCAGACGAGGGAGACCGGGCTCGTCCCGGCGCGCCCAGCCGGGCCCGTGGCGGAAGTCACCCCGGGGTTCACGGCGGGCCCGGCAGGGGGGCCGACTGGGCCGGCGACGGGGGTGGTGGCAGGTCCGGCCGCAGGGCCGGCGGGGCCGACTTGGCCGGCCGCGGGGTCGGCGGGTCCGGCGGCGGGGTGGGCGGTGCCGGGCGGGCCGTTGCGGCCGGTCCCGCCCCAACCGGGTTCGCTGCCTGTGCCGTTCACCTCGTGCCTCCCTGACCGTGTCGGTACCGCCAACGAGACGGTAGCCGTCCGCCGTCGTCGGGCCGCGGGCCGCCCGGCCTGCAGCCGCTGCCGAAAGGCCCGCACACCCGGCATTCGGCGCGGTGTGCGGGAGGCGTGGCGATACGGATGTGGTCGATGGGGATATATCTGCCGCTCACGCGGGCAGGTAGGCGGGCAAGCCCGTCATGTTCCTCCGGCAGGTGGCACAGACGGGGCGGGTGCGCCTCCCCGGCTCGGCGGAGGGCCGTTCACCCGTCTGCCCGCCGACAGGCAGCCGCCACGTCCGCCACGTATACAGAGGAACTACGACAAAGCGCCGCGCCCCGACGCACCGCCGGGCGCACGGACCAGACGCACCGCCAGACCCGCCGCCGCCCGCACCACCAGACCCGCCGCCGAAACGCTCACCGACACCACCGGGAGAACGCCGTCCGGCACCGCCGCCGGAGCCGTCCCGAGGTCCGCCGCCGCGGGCCGCCCGCCTCGACCGCGCCGAGAGCAGCAGGAGTGACGTGCTCGTACTGATCGCCGCCCATGCCGTGCTGGCTGCCGTACTGCCTTTTCTGGAGCGTTGGTACGGACGCGGTGTGTGGGCGGTGGCGGCGGCGGTACCGGCCGCGACGTTCCTGTGGGCGGTGGTGCACGCGCCCGCGGTCCTCGACGACCGGGTGGTGCATGAACAGCTGACCTGGGCGCCGGCGCTCGAACTCACCGTGGATCTGAGGCTGGACGCGCTCGCGCTGCTGCTGGTCGGCATCGTCAGCGGCGTCGGCGCCCTCGTCATGATCTACAGCGGGCGGTACACCTCCGAGGGCCACGGGCGGGAGTCCGCGCTGCTGGTCGCCTTCGCGGGCGCGATGGTCGGCCTCGTCACCGCCGACAACCTGCTGGTGCTGTACGTGTTCTGGGAGCTGACGACCATCGTCTCCTTCCTGCTGATCGCCGGCCGGGGCCGCACCACCGAGCACCGGCGCGCGGCCGAGCAGGCGCTGATCACCACCGCGGCCGGCGGCCTCGCGATGCTGCTCGGCTTCGTGCTCCTCGGCGAGACCGCGGGCACCTACCGCCTCTCCGAACTGCTCGCCGACCCGCCGGGCGGCGGGTACGTCACGATCGCCGTCGTCCTGGTGCTGCTGGGCGCGTTCACCAAGGCGGCCCAGATGCCGCTGCACGCCTGGCTCCCCGCGGCGATGGTGGCACCCACCCCGGTCAGCGCGTTCCTGCACGCGGCGGCGATGGTCAAGGCCGGTGTGTATCTGGTCGCCCGGTTCGCCCCCAGCTTCGCGGCGGTGCCGCCGTGGCAGGCGCTGGTGCTGGTCGTCGGCTCGGTCTCGCTGATCGTCGGCGCCTGGCAGGCGCTGCGCGAGCACGATCTGAAGCGGGTGCTCGCCTACGGCACCATCAGCGAACTCGGCCTGCTCATCATCCTGTTGGGCCACGGCAGCCGCACGGCGGCGCTGGCCGGTGCGACCATCCTGCTGGCGCACGCCACCTTCAAATCGGCGCTCTTCCTGGTCACCGGCACCATCGAGAAGCTGACCGGCACCCGCGACATGCGCCGGCTGAGCGGGCTCGGCCGAAGGCAGCCCTGGCTGGTGGCCGTCGCGGTGATCTCCGCCGCCTCGATGTCGGGAGTGCCGCCGCTGGTGGGCTTCGTCGGCCACGAGGCGGCGTTCGAGGCGTTCCTGCACCCGGACGGCTTCGACGGGGCGTACCACGGCTGGGTGCTGGCCGCGCTCTTCCTCGGCTCGGTGCTGACCGTGGCGTACAGCGTCCGCTACTTGTGGGGCGCCTTCGCCGACCGGCCGGGCGTCGAGCAGGTGCGTGCCGACGGGCGCGAGCCGTGGCTGCTGGGGCCGATCACGGTGCTCGCCGCCGGCAGCGTGACGCTCGGCGTCGGCTACCCGCTGACCGAGGCGCTGACCGAGCCGTACGCCGACACCCTGCGGTCCGGCGGTGAGACGTACCACCTCGCGCTGTGGCACGGCTTCACCTTCGTACTGGCGCTCTCGGTCGCGGCGCTCGCGCTCGGTGTGCTCTTCTTCCGGATCAACCGGCTGGTGCGCAGACAGCGGCTTCGGCTGCCGGACGTGCCCACCGCCCAGGAGGTCTACTGGCGGGGGATGGACAGCCTGATGGCGGGCGCGGTGCGGCTGACCCGTCGCACCCAGGTCGGTTCGCTCCCGGTGTACCTGACCGTGCTGCTGGCCACCTTCGTGGTGCTGCCCGGCGGCGCGGTGCTGTGGGCGGCGACCCGCGGCGAGGTGCCGCTGAGCCGGCCGCCGCTGTGGGACACCACCATCGAACTCCCCCTGGGCGCCATCGTGTTGACGGGCGCCGCCGCACTGGTCGGCGCCCGGCACCGGCTGACGGCGGTGCTGCTCGCCGGTGCGGTCGGATACGGCGTGGCGGGGCTCTTCCTGCTGCACGGCGCACCGGACCTGGCGCTGGCGCAGTTCCTCATCGAGACGCTGACGCTGATCGTCATCGTGCTGGTGCTGCGCGGTCTGCCGGCCGATCTGGGGCCGCGCCACACCTCGCCGCGCACGGTCGCGCTGCGGGCCGCGCTGGCCTGCACGGCGGGGGCGTTCGTCGGGCTGCTGTCGCTGGTGATCAGCAGCGCCCGAAACGATTCCTCACCGGTCGCCGAGGAGATGATCCGGCGCGTCAAGGAGACCGGCTCGCACAACGTCGTCAACGCGATCATCGTCGACTTCCGCGCGGGGGACACCTTCGGCGAGATCTCCGTGCTGATGGTCGCCGCGATCGGCGCCGCGGCGCTCCTCGGCTACCACCGGGCGACCTCCCGCGACGAACCGGGCAGGCCGGCGGTGGCGCTGCCCGAGCACAAGCGCTCCCTGATGCTGGAGATCGTCGTACGGCTGCTCTTCCCCTGCGTGCTGGTGCTCTCGGTGTACCTGCTGTTCTCCGGACACCTGCGACCGGGCGGCGGGTTCGCGGGCGGTCTGGTGGCGGCGCTGGCGTTCGCGCTGCGCTATCTGATGGGCGGCCGGGACGACCGCTCCTTCGCCGGGCCGCTGGACGCCCGGGTGGTCGCCGGCAGCGGACTGGCCCTGGCCGGAGCAGCCGGCCTCGCCCCGCTGCTCTTCGGCCGCGCGCCGCTCTCCTCGGTGGTGGCGGACTGGCAGCTCCCGGTCTTCGGCCACGTCGAGTTCGCCACCAGCCTCGCCTTCGACGTCGGCGTCTACCTGGTGGTCGCGGGCGTCGGAATGCTGCTGATCTCGGCGGCCGGCCCCGCGCAGGAGCCGGGCGGCGGACGCGGAGTGGGCGACGCCCCCGGCGGCGGCGACGCCGTCGAGCGCGACGGCCGCCGCTACAACCGGCACGAGGACGACCGTGCACCCAGGCTCTCCGTCGTGCGACGGGGCCGTACCGGCGGGAGGTCGGGACGATGACCGTACTGGACCTGACCACCGCGCTCGTGGTCGGCGGACTCTTCGCCGCCGGCTTCTTCCTGCTGCTCCAACGCACCCTGATGCGGCTGCTGTTCGGCTTCCTGATCCTCGGCCACGCCACCAACCTGCTGCTGCTCGCCGCCGCCGGACCGCCCGGCGCACCGCCGATCACCGGCGAACTGCGCGCCGGCAGCGAGGCCGACGCCGACCCGCTGCCGCAGGCCATGGCGCTGACCGCGATCGTCATCACCTTCGCCCTGACCATCTTCCTGCTCGCCCTGGTCCACCGCGCCTGGCAGCTGCACGGCCACGACGAGGTGCGCGACGACGCCGAGGACCGCCGTATCGCCGAGAACCAGGAGCGGGAGCACACCGACGCCGACACCGCCGACCGCGAACAGCGCCCTGCCGCCTCCTCGGACCCGACCTCGCGCTCGCTGTCGATGCGCGAGGAGCCCCGCAGCGAGGCCGAACAGCGCCGCACCCGCCCCCGCCGCGGCGGCACCCCCGGCGGCGCGGGCGGCACGGGCGGCGCGGGCGGCACCTCCGGCAGTACGGGCAGTACGGGCAGTACGGGCGGTGCGCCGCCGCCGGTGGACGGTACGGACGACGGGAAGGGGGACGCACGATGAGGGCCCTGATGCTCGTCGCGCCGATCATGCTGCCGCTCATCGCGGCCGGCCTCTCGGTGGCCGTCTGGCGCCGCTCGGCGATCCAACGCGCCGTCGGCGTCGGGGTGTTGCTCGTCCTGCTGGTCGACGCCGTCGCGCTGCTGCTGCTCGCCGACCGGGACGGGGCCCAGGTCCTCGCCATCGGCGGCTGGCCCGCCCCGCTGGGCATCTCGCTGGTCGCCGACCGCACGGCGATGCTGATGCTGACGATGGCGCTGACCGTCTCGCTGGCGATCCTGCTCTTCGCCGTGGGCCAGGGCAGCGCCGAGGCGTGGTCGTCCCGCCCGGCCTTCCACCCGGCGTACCTGGTGCTGGTCGGCGGCGTCGCGCTCGCCTTCCTCACCGGCGACCTCTTCAACCTCTTCGTCGCCTTCGAGGTGATGCTCGCCGCCTCGTACGTGCTGATCAGCCTCGGCACGGACGAGAAACGCATCCAGGCCGGGATGACGTACACCATCACCTCGCTGGTGTCGTCGCTGATCTTCCTCACCGCGGTCGCGCTCGTCTACGCGGCCACCGGCACCGTCAACTTCGCCGACCTCAGCATCCGGGTGCCCGAGCTCGCGGGCGGTGTCCAGGACGCGCTCAGCCTGCTGCTGCTCATCGTCTTCGGCATCAAGGCGGCGATGGTGCCGCTGCACTTCTGGCTGCCGGACAGCTATCCCACGGCGCCCGCGCCGATCACCGCGGTGCTCGCCGCGCTGCTCACCAAGGTCGGCCTCTACGCCATGGTGCGCACCCAGACGCTGATGTTCTCCCGCGACGAGAGCTGGACCCTGCTGCTCTGCCTGGCCACCGCGACGATGCTGATCGGGGTGCTCGGCGCGGTCGCGCAGAAGGACCTCAACCGCATGCTCTCCTTCGTCCTGGTCAGCCACATCGGGTACATGCTGTTCGGCCTCGCGCTGTTCACCGCCGAGGGGCTGAGCGGCACGCTGCTGTACGCGGTGCACCACATCGCCGTGCAGGCCGCGCTGTTCCTGATCGCCGGACTCGTCGCCGGGTGGAGCGGTACGGCCGCGCTCCAACGGCTCACCGCCGCGCCACCCCCGCCGACCCTGCTGGCCGGGCTCTTCCTGGTCAGCGCGATGAGCCTGGCCGGACTGCCGCCGTTCTCCGGCTTCATCGGCAAGGTGGCGCTGCTCCAGGCCGGCGTGGACGCCGGCGGCGCGCCGACGCTGCTGGTGCTCGGCGCGCTGCTGGTCACCAGCCTGCTCACGCTCTACGCGATGGCCAGGGTCTGGCGGGCCGTCTTCGCACAGGGCCCGGACCGGCCGCCGCCGGTCTCCCGGCACGACCGCGGCACCCGCACGATGCTGGCGACCACCGCGGGCGTCGTGGCGGTCGGCATCGCCGTTGCCCTCGCCGCGGGCCCGCTCTCCCAGGTCACCGAGCGCGCGGGCGAGGACCTGCGCGACCCGGTCGTCTACCAGGAGTCCGTGCTGCCGCCCACCGGCCCCTCCGACGACGATCCGAGCGGCGTCTCCTCCGGCGGCGAGCGCGAACGGGGCAGCGCGGAGACGGACGGGAACGGGGGCGACGGAGACGGCCCCGGCGGCGCGGGGGAGGGCGCGCCCACCAACGGCGCGGACCGACCACTGGTGCAGCGATGAACGGGCGACCGGCCGAGGTGGCGTACCGCCGCACGGCCGGCGCGACGATCCGGGAGGTACCCGCGATGAACTCGGAGACACCGCGATGAGCACCCAGACCGAGCACTCCGCCTCCGGCGGCGCCGACCCGCCCCCGGACGTCCCCGCGAACGAGGGGGACGGCCGACCCGGCGGTGCGCTGCGCGGCCGACTCGTCCTGGTCGTCGGCCTGTTGCTGCTGTGGATCGTGCTCTGGGGATCGGTCAGTGCGGTGGTGCTGCTGTTCGGCGTGATCGTCGCCGTCGGCGTCGCGCTGCTGTGCCCGGTACCGACCACCCGGTTCGTGCTGATCAAACCCTGGCGGCTGCTCGCCCTCGCCGGCCGCACCGCCGCCCACCTCGTCGGCTCCGGGGCGACCGTCGCCTGGGAGGCGGTGCGCCACGGACCGCGCACCCGGTCCGCGGTGGTGGCGGTGCCGCTCCAGATGGACACCGACCGGCTGGTGCGCGGCGCCGTACAGCTCACCGGACTCTCCCCCGGTTCGCTGGTGCTCGAGATCGACCGCGAACGACGGGTGCTGTACGTGCACTCGCTGCCGGTGTGGGACGCGGAGGAGGCGGAGAAGCGGCGCTCGGAGGTGCTGGCCGCCGAGGCCGCCATCCTGCGTGCCTTCGGCGACACCGGCCCGTCCGGCGGGGCGGGCGCGGGCTCCTCGCGCGCCCCCGGCCCGGGGCGCTCCGCGGGCGGCGCGGGTGGCGCAGGTACGGGCGGCGGCGCGGGTACGGGCGACGCGGGCGGCGCAGGTACGGGCGGCGGCGCAGGTACGGGCGGCGCGGGTACGGGTGGCGCTGCGGGTGTGGAGTCGGAACCGGGGTCGTCCGGCGGGGGCGACCGGAAACGCAACGGGAGTGAGGGCTCGTGACCGTCGTCGCCATCATCGCGCTGACCATCCTCGCGGTGGCCGCGCTGCTCGTACTGATCCGTCTGCTGCGCGGCCCGCGCGTACTGGACCGCATCAACGCCGTGGACGTGCTGGTCACCCAGATCGTCGCCGGAGCGGCGGTGGCGGCGGCCGTGTGGAACTACGTCACGGTGCTGCCCGTGCTGCTCGTACTGGCCCTGCTCGGCTTCAGCGGATCCGTCGCCGCGGGCCGCCTCGTGGAGGAACGGGAGGACATGCGGTGAAGATCCTCGCCGACGTCGTCACCGCCGTACTGCTGCTCTCCGGTGCGGTGTTCTGCCTCTCCGGCGCGATCGGGCTGCTGCGGTTCCCCGACACCCTCACCCGGCTCCAGGCGTCCGCGAAGGCGCAGTCGCTCGGACTGGTGATCATCCTGCTGGGCGCCGCGGTGATGGTCAGCGGCCCCTACACCGGACTGCTGCTGCTGATCGCCGCGTTCCAGCTGATCACCGCGCCCGTGACCGGGCAGATCCTGGGACGCATCGCCTACCGCACCGACGCCGTCGACCGCTCCCTGCTGACCGCCGACGAACTCGTCGACCACAAGCACCGGTTGCGCGCAGCAGCCGCCTCCGAAGCCCGCCGCGAGACGGGCGCGGACGGCTCGTACGGGCCGTACGGGCCGGACGCTTCCGGCGCGGGCGGGGTGGAAGCGGACGGCCGGAGTGGGCGGGGCGAGGCCGGGGACGACGCGCAGGACACCGACGGGAACGGCTCGGCGAACGCCTCCGGTACGGACACCTCCGGGACGGACACCTCCGGGACGGACGCCTCCGGGGCGGGCGGGGCGCGCGGCGGGGAGAGCTGAGGGCCGGTCGGCCGAATCAGTCGGCCAGCACCTGGAAGAGCACCACATGGGCGATCACCAGGGTCGCTCCGAGCAGCAACCAGCTGCTCACACGGTTGCGCCAGGCGAGGATCGCGCTGGTGATCGCCCCGACCGCGAGGGCCACGCCGGCCATTCCCTGCGGGCTGCCGACAAGCCCCCCGGAGCTGTCGTCACCGGACACCTTGGAGATCGAGGCCGTCAGCTGCACCAGGGCGCAGAAGATGATGAACAGGGCGCCGCTCTCGCGCAGTCGGCGCGCACCACGGGTCTCGGTCGGCGCCGCGTCGCGGCTGCCGCCGTTGCCGTCGGGCTCGTGGGGCTGGTCGTCGCGCTGACTGTTCATGCGTCCAACCTACGTAGCCGGCGGCTCCGCCGACATCCCGAGTCGCCCTCGATACGCCCCTGTGCCCGGCCCGTTATGCCGGGCGGGGGTGTCAGAGGGTGAGGAGGTGGCCGATCAGGAAGATCGTCGCGTCGACGAGACCCGCGTACAGCAGCCATCGCACTTCGCGGTGGCGGAAGCCGCGCACCGCCCAGACGATGGCGACCGCGGCGAGCGCCACCAGTACGGCGACGGTGAACGACTGCACGACGACGCCGTGCTGCGACCACGGTCCGGTCGCGTCGAGCGCGACGCGGCTGTGGTTGAGGGCTCCCAGAACGGCGAACAGGCCGGCCAGGGTGGCCGCACCCGACCAGGCCCGCCGGGTGATCGCGTCCTCGGGGCGGGGCGCCGGGCCGTCCGTGTCCGCATGGGCGCGCGGACCTCCGGAAGAACTCATGCGACAACGGTAGTCGGTCGGTTCGGAAGCGCTCCGCCCGGTGCTCCCGACGGTGTTCTTCTGGTGTTTCCACCGTTTCCGGCGGAATGGTGGCCCGGTGCCCTCTATTCATGTCCGGGTGCGGCGGCCGACCCGGCGGGCCGTTTCACGGGCGGCGTAGGGTGGCCGCTGCAACGATCGAAGAACGGGGGAAACGCCGTGAGTTTCAAGGTCGAGCACGAAGATCTGGAGAGCTATGCGAAGCAGCTCGGACGGGTTTCGGAGGACGCGGAACAGGCGAAGCGGTACGTCGGTCAGCACACCAACGCGGATGTGTCCGACGGGCTGTTGATATCCGCCTTCGGTGCGCCTCACCAGGACGTGGTGCAGAAGGTGAAGGACGCGCTCCAGAAGGTCCAGGACATCGCCAAGGGATCCCAGAACGAGCTGTCGTCGGCCGCGAAGTACTACCGCGACACCGACGAGAGCAATGCCGAGGCGGTGGACGCCACTTACCCCGCGAGCAAGCGCTGAGCCGGCGTCACCGGCCTGCGGCACGAGCATCCGAACGAATCGATTTGAGCAGACATGAGTGGTTTCGCGGACACTTCCGAACCCGTGCACTATCTCAAGCCACCCAAGCTTGAGGGCGACGAGTTCTCTCGCGGACTCTTCGTCGACGGTTTCAATACCGTCAGTGACCTGGTGAGTCCGACCTACTGGATCAACGAGGGCATCAAGCTCGTATTCGACAAGAATCCGCTCGACGCGGTTCTGGAGTGGTTCGCAGGCGACTGGGAAGCGTTCTTCGAATGTTCGCAGGCGTGGGAGAACCTCGCGAAGTGTGTGAACGCCATGGCGTCCAACATCGATTCGGGAAACAAGAGCCTGGACGCCACGTGGAACGGAAACGCGGCCGACTCCGCGTTCATCTACTTCGAGCAACTCGTCGGAAAGCTCGACGAGTTGGAGTCCTCGCTCGCCGAACTCTGCGCGGCGTACCAGAACCTGTCCACCGGTATGTACTCCGCGGCGATGTTCGTCCGCACGCTGCTGCTGGCGATGGGGGACGCACTCGTCCTGCTCGCGATCGAACTCGCCGCCGGAACCGCGTTGTCCTGGACCGGTGTCGGCGCCGTTGTCGGCTACGGGCTCGCCGCTCTGGAGATTGCCCGGCTCATCAAGCTGTGGGGTGACCTCACCAAGCAGCTCACCACCGCGCAGCAGCTGGTGAACGCCGCCTCGGGCATCGTCCAGGGCGTTGGCGGGACCCTCTACAGCGGCATGGTGAAGTTCCCCGTCCCGGGGCAGACCTACGACCACCCCGGCGTATGACCCCGTCGGACCGGCAGGAGGAGATCGGCCCATGAGCGGAGACGAGCAGCAGATAGGGGACTCGGACCTGACCGGGCTCACCGGCGGGGACGAGGCGCGGGCGAGGGCGCTGCGCAAGTCCCTCCAGCGGTTGGCCGGAGGCGAACACGTCAGCGCGCCGCTGCGGGAGATGGCGAACGAGGTGCTCGCCGGCCGTATCGGGCTGCGCCAGGCCATGCACATCGACTCCTACTCGGAGGCCCTGGGGGAGCAGGTCGCCCGGGGCAGCCGGGAGTACCAGGAGCTGCCGCCCGAGGAGGTCGCGCGCCAGAAGGAGGCGGCCGAGGAGTACTTGGCGGAGCAGCGGGCCGAGATCGAGGCGGAACGCGGCGACGGTGACGAGGGCCCGGGCGGTCCGGACGGCCCGGGCGGTGGATCCGGCAGTTCCGGAGGCGGGTCGGGCGGCTTCGGCGGTCTCGCCGGCGGCCCGGGCGGCAGGGGGCAGTGGCCGGGCAGCCACGACTGGCGCCGACGGTGAGCTGCCGGGCAGCCGCCGCCCGTTGACGCGGGGCTGCGACGCCGCGGACCCGACCGCCCGCCGTCGCGGACCCGACCGCCCGCCGTCGCGGCCCCGACGACCGCCCGCCGTGACCACGGCCCGCTCCGGGAGGTGGGAGGCCGTCGCTACTGGCCGAGTTCGTCGCGGGGGTTGCGCCAGTCGCGGGGGGCAGGGCGCATCTTGGGCGGGGCGCGGAACCGGCCGCTCTCCTCGTCGTCGTCGCCCATCCGCACCTTGGTCTGCGGCTGGTCGGGTCCGCTGCGGCGGATGACGACGACGCGGTCGAGCAACTGGAGGGTCTCCACCTCGGGTTCGTCGAAGTTCAGCAGGCGGTGGCCGCGGATCACGGCGACGATCAGGGCGTCGCACTCGCGCGGCGAGTGGCCCGCCTCCGCCTTGGTGACCGGGCGTTCGACGAGGCTCAGCCCGGTGCCGTAGTGCATCAGATCCTCCATCACCAGGCCCGCGCTGGGGCTGATGAGGGAGAGGCCGAGCATCCGGCCGGCGGCGCCGGAGCTGGTGATCACCGAATCCGCGCCGGACTGCTTGAGCAGCGGCACGTTCTCGTGCTCCCGGACGGCGGCGACGATGCTGAGCCCGGCGTTCATCTGCCGGGCGGTGAGCGTCACCAGTACGGCGGTGTCGTCGCGTTCGGTGGCGATGACGATCTGCCGGGCGCGGTCGGTGCGGGCGCGCTCCAGAACGCTGGAGCGGGTGGCGTCGCCGACGACACCGGCGAACCCGTCCGCGTTGGCGGCGTCGACCACCTTGGCGTTGGGGTCGACGATGACGATCTGCTCCTTCGTCATCCCGGTGGAGAGCAGCGACTCGGCGGCCGACCTGCCCTTGGTGCCGAATCCGACGATGACGGTGTGGTCACGCACGCGGGAACTCCAGTGGGACAGCCGCCACTGATGGCGGGTGCGCTCGGTCAGCACTTCCAGTGAAGTCCCGACGAGGATGATCAGGAAGAGGATGCGCAGCGGTGTGATGAGAAAGGTCGTCAGCAGGCGCGCGGTGGTCGAGACGGGTGCGATGTCCCCGTAACCGGTGGTGGAGAGGGAGACGGTGACGTAGTAGAGCGAGTCCAGGAAGTTGACGTTGCCGTCGGCGTTGTCGGTGTAGCCGTGCCGGTCCAGATAGACGATGGCGACCGCCGTGAACAGCACGATGTGGGCCATGAGCAACCGTTTCGCCACCTGGATCAGCGGCCCGGCGAGGTGGCGGGGCAGCTGGACCCGGAAGGTGTGCTCGTCGGCGACCATCGCCCGCCTGGTGTTCCACGCGGTCACCGCCGACCAGGCGGACAGGGGGCTGGGGAGCTTCATCACGCATCCTGAGACGGAGAACCGAGTGGGGTCGGGGTCGGGTGTCGGGGGCTGGGAGTGTCGGGGGTGGCGCCGGAGGTGTGCGGCGCCGGGCCGGCCGGGGGTCCGGCGTGCCGTTCGTCCGGTCGGGGTCGGCCGGTGCCGGAGGACCTTCGGCGGTCCGGTCGGTCCGGTCCGGCCCGTCCGGGGCGCGGTCCGGGCGGGGCGGGCCCGGCAGCCCATGGCCGGAAAGCGCCCGCGCGGTTTACCGCCCGGGCAACCGCAGCAGCACGACCGTCGAGCCGGCGGACGAGGCCGCGCCGGGCGGGATCACCGCCATCGCGTCGGCGGCGGCGACGCCTCGGAGCATAGCGGGACCGTGGTGGCGCAACGGCCGGACTCCCCCCGGGCCCTCCCGCTCGGTCACCGGGACCAGCCGGGTGTCCGTGGGATGGCCCTCGACGCGGGTCGCCAGCCGTGCGGTGGGCGGTTCGGTCTCCGGCTCGTGGTCGCCGAGCGCGCGCAGCAGCGGTTCCACGAGGGTGAGCAGCGCGGCGACGGCGGCCAGCGGGTTCCCGGGCAGTCCGACGAGGTGCCGGACCGGCGCGACGTCGTCGCCAGGGTCGTCGTCCGGCGCGACGGGGCGCTGCGCATCGGCGCCGGGCGCGTCGAGGCCGGGTCCGTGGACGGTCGCCGCATCCGGGCCCGGTGCGTCCGCACCCGGTGCGTCGACGGCCATCGCGTCGACGGCCATCGCGTCGAAGCCCAGGGCGTCGAAGCCCAGGGCGTGGGGGCCCGGCGCGCGGGATCCGGGCGCGTCGGGGTTCGGCGAGCCGTCGGCCGGTGCGTCGGGGCCCGGGGAGCTGTCGGGGGTCGGTCCGGCAGGCGCGCGCCGGGTGTCGGGGACGGCGTCGGGGACGCTGCGGGTGGCGGGGCCGGTGTCGACGTCGCGGCCGGTGTCGGCGTCGCGGTCGGTGGCGGGCGGGAGTTGGGCGAGCAGCATCGGATGGCCGGGGCGCACCGCCACCGAGTCGACCAGCAGCCGTGCGCCGATCCGCGTCAGCAGCGGCCGTACGTGGTCCATCGGGCCGCCGGCCGTACCGCCGGTGGTGAGCAGGACGTCGGCGCGGGAGTCGTCGACCGCCGTCGCCAGTGCCGCCGGGTCGTCGCCGAGGTGGCGCACGGCCAGCACTTCGGCGCCGAGCGCGGTCAGCCACGGGTCGAGCATCGGCCCGAGAGCGTCCCGCACCAGGCCGGGGGCCGGTACGCCGTCCTGGGTCAACTCCGCGCCGAGCACGAGGACTTCGACCCGGGGGCGGCGCGTGACGTTCAGTTCGTCGTGGCCGGCCGCGGCGGCGAGACCGAGCACCACCGGGGTGACCCGGGTGCCGGCGGGCAGCAGCAGATCGCCGGTGCGGCACTCCTGGCCGCGCGGCCGGATGTCGGTGCGGTGGTCGGCCGGTACGTGCGGACTTCCCGCGCCGCGCGGCCCGGTGCGGGCGAGCCGGTCGCCGTCGACGGTGGCGTGCTCGGTGCGCAGCACTGCCGTCGCGCCCGCCGGCACCCGGGCGCCCGTGGCGATGGCGACCGCGTACCCGTCGGCCAGCGCGGACGCCGAGGCGGCCCGGTCGCCGGCCAGCACACCCGGCGCTCCCGGCCCCTCGCCGGCGGATCCGCCGGTGAGTCGCCAGGGTCCCGGGCCGGCGACGGCCCAGCCGTCCATGGCCGAGGTGTCGAACGCCGGCAGATCGGTACGGGCGACCAGCGGCGCGGCCAGGCTGTGGCCGAGCGCCCGGTGCAGCGGCAGCGTCAACGCACTGCCGGCGCGCGCCGCCCGCCGTGCGCGGGATCTGGCGGAGGCCCAACTCACTGCGGTCGGCCCGTCGCCGGCAGCCGCCGCGGAGGTACGGGGCTCAGCGCCGGGCGTGCCCGCGCTGCCGGGCGTACCGGCGGGCGGCGCACCGCGGGAGGCGGGGCGCGACGCGGCGGGGCGGGGCCGGGTGGCGCTGTTGGCGAGGGCGAGCGCGTCGTCGAAGTCGTCGGAGGAGTCGAAGCGGTTCATGGTGTGCTGCGTTCCGATCTGACTGTCGCGTTGCCGGGATACCGGTGCGGACGGTGACGGGGTCCGGCGCCCACGAGCGGGGCGCGGGCGTACGAGCGGTGCGGGTGCCGCGGGGCGTGCGGACGGCGGAGCCGGTGGTGCGGGCGTACGGGCGGGTGGCGGGTGGTGCGGGACGTCCCGTGTGTGCGGGGTGGCGCGGGTGGTCAGTCCGGGGGCTCCTGGGGCGCGGGGCTCCGGACGCCGGCGACGCCCTCCCCGTTTCCCGTCCCGTTCTGCTCGCCCGCGCTGCCCGGCCGGTCCGTGCCGCCGGTCTCGTCGGGCTCGTCGGCCCGGCTCGTGTCGGTCGGCTCCTCGGTTCGGCTCGCGCTGCCCGAAGCCCTGGGCCGGCTCGTGTCGGTCGGCTCGTTCTGCCCGTCTTCGCCGCGCGGCGCGTTCGGCGTGCTCTTCTCCTGCTCCTCGCCCCAGCGTTCGGCGAGGGCTGCGGCGCGCAGGGCGGCCCGGGCGATGTCCTCGGTGGTGCCGCCGCCGCGGGCCGCCGCGTAACCGATCAGGAAGGTCGTCAACGGTGCGGCCGGCCTGGTGACGGAGTGGGCGGCGTCCCTGGCGAGGTCGAGGAGCAGTGCCTGGTCCACGTCGAGGTCGAGGTCGAGTTCCGCTTTGAGCGCGGCGATCCATTCGTCCAACATCCGCCCATGCTCTCTGATGTGTCCACGGGCCGCCGCCAGGTCGTCCCAGGTGTCGCAGTCCGCGGTGTCGGGCGGACCGCCGGTCGGGTCGCCGTGTGCGGGCAACGGGACGCGGGCGACGACCAGTTCGGGCACGAGCAGCCGCAGCGGCAGGTGGTCGAGCCGACCGTGTTCGGCGGCGATCAGGGCGAGTTCGCGCTCCAGCGGTTCGCGGTGGTACGCCGCCAGCAGCGGCTGGTCGCGGCCGTCCGCGGGGTCGTGGGCGAGCGCCGCCTCCACGCCGTCGGTGCGCAGACCGCGCAGCAGCGCCGCAACCGTCACCGGCCGCAGGAACGGCAGATCGGCGCTGAGCACGAGCAGCGTCGGCGCGGTGCTGGCCCGCAGCCCCGCGTCCAGCGCGGCCAGCGGGCCCGCGCCGGGCCGCCGCTCGCGGGTCCACTCCACCGGTCGGTGGGTCGGTCTGCGCGGACCGACCACCACGGTGCGGGCGGCGTCCGCGCAGGCGGCCAGGGTGCGATCGAGCAGGGTGCGTCCACCGACGGTCAGCGCGGGCTTGTCCGCCCCGCCGAGCCGACGAGCGCGTCCGCCTGCGATGACGAGGGCGTCGTAGGTCACGGACCGAGCGTACGGTCAGCCCGTCACGTACGGATGTCGCCCTCCGCACAGGGCCCCTCCGCACCGGGCCCCTCCGCACCGGGCTCCTGCGCCCCCGGCGGGCCGGGCCGCCGCGGCGGGGCGGCCCGGTCGCCGGTCACAGGGTGCGCAGCAGGGTGGCGGGTTGTTCGACGCAGTCGGCCACGTACCGCAGGAAGCCGCCGGCCGTTCCGCCGTCGCAGACGCGGTGGTCGAAGGTGAACGACAGCTGCACCACATGACGCACCGCCAACTCGCCCTGGTGCACCCACGGCTTCTCGACGATGCGGCCGACGCCGAGCATCGCGGCCTCGGGGTGGTTGATGATCGGCGTGGAGCCGTCCACCCCGAAGACCCCGTAGTTGTTCAAGGTGAAGGTGCCGCCGGTGAGTTGGGCCGGTGCGAGGCGGCCGGCACGGGCGGCCTCGGTGAGTCGGCCCATCTCGGCGGTGATGCCCTCGGCGCCGAGGGTGTGCGCGTCGCGCACCACCGGCACCACCAGTCCGCGTTCGGTCTGCGCGGCGAAGCCGAGGTGCACGGCGTCGTGCCGGACGATCTCGCGGGCGTCCGCGTCCACCGAGGCGTTGAGCTCGGGGTACCGCGTCAGTGCGGCGACGCAGATCCGGCCGAGCAGCGCGAGCAGGGAGATCTTCGGGCCGTCGACGGCGTTCATGGCCCGTCGGGCGGCGAGGAGTTCGGTGGCGTCGGCGTCGACCCAGGTCGTCGCGTCGGGGATCTCGCGGCGGCTGCGCGAGAGCTTGTCGGCGACCGCTCCGCGTACGCCCTTGAGCGGCACTCGCTCGCCGGTGAAGGAAGCGGAACCACCTGTTCCGGTCGCGACGGTGCCCGGGCTCGCGGCGGTCGACGGCGCGCCGTGCGGCCGGCCGGCGGCGGCCTGCACGGCCGCGGTGCGCAGAACGTCGGCGCGCATGATCAGCCCGTCCGGGCCGGTGCCCGTCACGGTGCGCAGGTCGACCTGCTGCTCGCGGGCGAGCCGCCGCACCAGCGGTGAGATGACGGGTACCGGGCCGTCGCCGTGCACGGGTGCGTGCGGCGCGCCCGGCGCCGGCTGCGGCGTACGCACCGGGGCGGGTACGGAGCCCGCCGGCGCGGTCGCGGCGGCGGCCGAACCGGCTCCCGCACGGCCGGCCGAACCGGCCGCGGTGCGGCGGCGTCTGCGCGGTGCGGTGCTGGTCCCGTAGCCGACGAGCACGTTGCCCGACCCCTCCTCCGCGCCGGCGGACGCCGGAGCCGGGGAGGCGTGGCCCGGAATGGTGAGGCCCGAGGCGTCGCCGGCCGAGGCGTCGCGACCGGAGGCGCCCGGGCCCGGTGCGGCGGAACCGCCGGTCACCGCGCCGGAGTCGGCGGTCGGTCCCGTCGGCCCCGCCGTGGCCGCGGTGCCCGCGGCGATCGACGAGGCGACCGTCACCAGCGGTGCGCCGACGGGTATCTCCTGGCCCTCCTCGCCGTACCGCGCGGTGACCACCCCGCCGTACGGGCAGGGCACCTCGACCATGGCCTTGGCGGTCTCCACCTCGACGACCGGCTGGTCGACGGCGACCACATCGCCGACCTCCACCAGCCAGCGGGCGATCTCCGCCTCCGTCAACCCCTCGCCCAGATCGGGCAGTTTGAACTCGCGCACCTCGGCCATCAGCGCCCGTCTCCCTCGGCTCGACCAGGCCCAGCGGCCCGCTCTCCACTCTCGGTCCAGCGGGACTCCCACTGCAACCGGTCGACGGCATCCAGGATGCGGTCCACGCCGGGCAGATGGTGCCGCTCCAACATCGGTGGCGGATACGGGATGTCAAAACCGGCCACTCTCAGGACCGGCGCTTCCAGATGGTGGAAGCAGCGTTCGGTGACACGGGCGGCGATCTCCCCTCCGGGACCGCCGAAACCGGTCGACTCGTGCACCACCACGGCCCGTCCGGTGCGCCGTACCGACTCGCAGATCGTCGCGTCGTCGAACGGCACCAGCGAACGCAGGTCGACGACCTCCAGCTCGATCCCGTCCTCGGCCGCCGCCTCGGCGGCCTCCAGACAGACCGGGACGGACGGCCCGTACGTCAGCAGCGTCGCCGAGGAGCCCCGACGGCGTACGACGGCCCGACCGGCGGGCGGTACGGCGCTCGGGGCGTCCGGATTCCAGTCGCTGCGCGACCAGTAGAGACGCTTCGGCTCCAGGAAGACCACGGGGTCGTCGGAGGCGATCGCCTCGCGCAGCATCCCGTACGCGTCCTCGACCGTCGCCGGGGTGTAGACGTGCAGACCCGGTGTCGCCAGGTAGTACGCCTCGGACGAGTCGCTGTGGTGCTCGACGCCGCCGATGCCGCCGCCGTAGGGAATGCGCACGGTCAGCGGCAGCGGCATGGTGCCCCTGGTGCGGTTGCGGTGCCGCGAGACGTGCGAGACGAGCTGTTCGAAGGCCGGGTAGGCGAACGCGTCGAACTGCATCTCCACGACCGGCCGCAGCCCGTACATCGCCATGCCGACCGCGCTGCCGAGGATGCCCGCCTCCGCCAGCGGGGTGTCGGTGCACCGCTGGGGGCCGAACTCCTCGGCCAGCCCGTCGGTGACCCGGAAGACGCCGCCCAGCGTGCCGACGTCCTCGCCGAGCACATGGACGCTCGGGTCCTCGGCCATCGCGTCGCGCATCGCCCGGGTGAGCGCCTGGGCCATGGTCGCCGGTTTGCGCGCCGCCGCCGTGCCGCGCCTGCGTTCCGCCGCTGCCGTGCTCATCGGCCCTCTCCCCGCCCGGCCCCGCCGTGCTGCCCGTGCTGCCCGGCGTGCTGCCCGTCGTGCTGCTGTCCGTGCTGTCCGTCGTCGGTGGTCTGCGCGTCTGCCTCCGCCTCCGCCAGTTCGGCCCTCAACTGCTCGGCCTGCTCGCGGAGTTGGGTGGTCTGCTCGGCGTAGACGTGGGCGAAGAGGGACATCGGGTCCAGCACCGGATCGGCGTTCATCCGCTCCCGCAGATCCGCGGCCATCTCCTCGGCGGCGTCCTTCGCCCGGCGCACGCCCTCCTCGTCCAGCTCGCCGCGCTCGGTCAACTCCCGCTCCAGCAGCGCGATCGGGTCGTGTTCGCGCCAGACCTCCAGCTCCGCCTCCGCCCGGTAGCGGGTGGCGTCGTCCGCGTTGGTGTGCGCCTCCATGCGGTACGTCACCGCCTCGACGAGCGTGGGGCCCTCGCCCGCGCGGGCCCGCTCCACGGCCTCCCGGAGCACCTCGTGCACCGCCGCCGCGTCGTTGCCGTCCACCAGCCGGCCGGGCATCCCGTAGCCGACCGCCTTGTGCGCCAGGGTCGGCGCGGCGGACTGCTTCTCCAGCGGCACCGAGATCGCGAAGCCGTTGTTCTGCACCAGGAAGACGACCGGGGCCTGCCAGACGGCGGCGAAGTTCAGCGCCTCGTGGAAGTCCCCCTCGCTCGTGCCGCCGTCGCCGACCATCGCCAGCGCCACCACGTCGTCGCCCTTGATCCGGGCGGCGTGCGCCAGCCCCACGGCGTGCGGCAGCTGGGTCGCCAACGGCGTGGACAGCGGCGCGACGCGGTGCTCGTACGGGTCGTACCCGGTGTGCCAGTCGCCGCGCAGCAGGGTCAGCGCGTGCACCGGGTCCACGCCCCGCGCGACCACCGAGAGGGTGTCGCGGTAGCTGGGAAAGAGCCAGTCCTGCTCGCGCAGCGCCAGCGCCGCGGCGACCTCGCACGCCTCCTGGCCCACCGACGAGGGGTAGACCGCCAGCCGTCCCTGCTTGGTGAGCGCGGTCGCCTGGTGGTTGTACCGGCGTCCGCGCACCAACTGCTCGTACAGCTCGCGCAGCAGGCGCGGGTCCAGCTCCGCACCGGTGCCCAGCAACCGGTACGGGCTCGCGTCGGGCAGCAGGGGAGCGGCGTCCCTGCGGGGCTGCCAGGCGGGCGGCGGTGCGGGGCGGTAGGCACCTCGCTGCTCTAGCACCGTCATGTCGAGCACACCTCCGGGTCGGGCGGGGCGGGCGTCAGCCGTACGGCCCGCACTGTGTTCGGCTGCCCTGCCGCGCGGGTGCGGCGGCGGGCTGTCGGTTCTGTGCGCTTCTCCGCGTGCGCCGGTGTCCACTGTGGGCACACACCCGGGCCGTCGGCCCGCCGGAAGGCGGAGTGGTCGGACGGCCGGCGAGTGGGGATCGTGGTCACCGGGAACCGGAGAGCTCGGGGGAACCGCGGGAATCGGAAGAGTCGGGGGGCGGAATGCGTGTCGTCGGCAGCGTCGGTGTCGTCGGGGGACAGGACGAGTACGTGTGCGGGGACGGGACCGGTACGTGTGCACGGACCGGCACCGGCACCGGCACGACAGGCGGTCGGGACGGTGAACGCGTGTGCGCTCTCCCTACCGATTGTTCGGTCCGGAGTGCATTCTGGCTACAGGTGCGGTCCGCCTGTAGACACTTGGCCACGGCGGACGTGGGATGTCGGCAGGACGTCCAGCGAAGGGAGGTGGGAAGGCATGACCGATGAACAGATGGCCCCCAGGCCGCTCGATCCCGTCGACCGGGAGATCGTCCGACTGCTCCAGAAGGACGGCCGGGCCTCGATCCGGTCCGTGGCGGAGGAGGTGCACGTCTCCCGCGCCAACGCCTACACCCGGATCAACCGCCTCATCGCGGACGGTGTGATCCGCGGCTTCAGCGCCCGCATCGACCACGAGCGCGCCGGGCAGGGGGCGTCCGCGTACATCACGCTCAAGATCGTCCAGGACTCCTGGCGCAGCGTGCGCGAACAGCTGGAGCAGTTGCCCGGCGCCACTCATCTCGCCCTGGTCAGCGGCGACTTCGACGTGCTGCTGCTGGTCCACACCGTCGACAACCGCGCCCTGCGCGAGCTGGTGCTGACCCGTATCCAGTCCATCCCCGGAGTGCTGAGCACCCGCACCCTGCTGGTCTTCGAGGAGACCGACCTCGACCCGTCCGACCAGTAGCCGCCACCCGCAACGGCCTGCGTACGGACCGTGCACGGCGCCCGCCCGGTCGCGGCGAGGGGTGGGCGCGGGTGCGGGCGACGGCGGTGGTTACGGTCGTGGGGCAGCGAATCGGCGGGACGTACGTGATGGGTGGGGCGAGTGAGGTCGATGCGCACGGCGGCCGACGGGGACGAGGAGGAGCGGCTGCGTCGGCGTGCGCGTACGGGTTCGTACACGGCGCTGGCGGGGGTCGTGGGTTTCACCGTCTGTCTGCTGGTGCGGTTCAGCACGGTGTTGCCGCGGTGGGATCTGTTGGCGATGCTCGCGGTGGTGGGCGTCGGGGCGGCGATACGGATGCACGCCCTGCGCGCCCGAGTGCTCAACTCCGTTGATCCGCGGCACATGCTGCGCCCGGACGTGCCGCCCGTTCCGCCGGGTTTCCGTATCGAGAAGCGTCTGTGGTGGCCCGACCGCAAGAGCATGGAGAGCACGGTCGTCCTGCTGCTGTGCGCCGTGCCGCTGGTGCTGCTCGCCTACTCCGCCTCGAACACCACCGCGGTCCTCGACCGCGTCCGGGGCAGTGACCACACCGTCGTCCGCGGCACCGTGACCCATGTGGAGGCGAGGAAGGCCCACCAGCCCAAGGTCTTCGAGGGGGGGCACCGCGACTCGGTGTTCACCTACGACCTGCGCGTCAACACCCGGGCCGACCGCACCGGACGCGCGCTGGAGGGGACGATTCGTCGTGAGCACATCGTCGACGCACAAGGCGAATCGCTCCTGGTCGAGGGGGACGCGGTCTGGATCGTGTACGACCCGGCGAGCACCTCCCGGCAGGCGGCCCTCGCCACCGACCGCGGCAAGCTCGACGAACTGCTCGGCGGGTGGACCGCGGACCGGGGCATCTGGAAGGTGGCCCTCGTCCCCGCACTGCTCTGCGGGGTGCGGTGGTTGCTGGTCGCCTCCGGCGCCGTGAACCAACCGGGCCAGGACCTGGTGGCAGCCGCCGTCCACACCGGACGGGCCCGGGCCCTGCGGGTGCGGGTGGCCGGCGTGGGACGAGCCTCGGTCAACCGGGGACGGGTCCTGCGGCTGACCGCGCCCGAGGGCGAACGCGAACTGCTGCTGGAACGCTGGGCCGACCCGGACCACGTCGCCCACCGCCTTCAGGGGCAGAACGGTTGGCTCTACTGGGGCCGTACGGCACGGGACGGCGCACCCGCCGCCGCCCAGACCCTCCGCGACCGGGTGTGGGCCACAGTCACCCTGGCCCGGCGACGTGCCAACACCGGTCCGAGGGCGCTCGATTCCGCCGTGCTGGTGCTGGCGGACGGACGCTGTCTGCGCGGTCGTACGCCCCGAACGCTCGACGGGACGATGGCCCCCGGCCGGGCCGTGGAACGTCGCCGGCCGCAGTCGTGTCCCGAGGCACAGCCGGTCGAGCGGCACGTCCTGCGTGCGGTCCGGGTGCGCCCGCTCGCCGTTGTGCTGGCGCTGCCCGCGGTGGCCACGTTCCTGGCGATGCTCACTGTCCCGCTCGGCGACCTCACCGAGGACGGGCCGACGAACGCCGTCCTCCTGACGCTCACCGTCCTGGCCTCCGGATACGCCTCGTACCGCGCCGCCGTCCACGGCGGCTCACGACGCTGAGGGGCGCTGAGGGGCGCTGAGCGCGGCGCGGTTCGCGGCGGTTCGTGGCGCTGAGGGGGCGCTGAGAGGCCCGCCGGTCCGCGTGGACGGTGGGGGTCGTTACGGTCGTTGGGCAGTGAATCGGCGGGGCGAGCGGGGTTGATGCGGGTGGTGTCGGTGCAGGCGGACGAGGAGGCGCGGCTGCGTCGGCGTGCGCGTACGGGTTCGTACACGGCGCTGGCGGGGGTCGTGGGTTTCACCGTCTGTCTGCTGGTGCGGTTCAGCACGGTGTTGCCGCGGTGGGATCTGTTGGCGATGCTCGCGGTGGTGGGCGTCGGGGCGGCGATACGGATGCACGCCCTGCGCGCCCGAGTGCTCAACTCCTCGGACCCGGCCCGGCAGTTGCGCCCCGACGCACCGTCGCAGCCGCCGGGCTTCCGTGCCGAGCAACGCCTGTGGTGGCCCCGCCACAAGTCCGCGACGGCTGCGGTCGTCTTCTGGCTCTGCGCCGTCCCGGTCACCCTGCTGGCGCTTTCCGCGGGGCAGACCACGGGTGTTCTGGAACGGGTGCGCAGCAGCGACTTCAGGATCGCCGAAGTCACTGTCGTTCGGGAGGAGACGACCACGCACCGTCCACGTACCAGGGCCAAAGGGGAGAGCACCTCGATATCGACCGTGGAGATCACGGCGAAGACGCGGGCCGACGGTCGGGGACAGCTCCTGGAGGGGACCATCCGCCGCGCTCAGAACATCTCGGTGGTCGAGGGCGGGCGGATCTGGGCGATGTACGTACCCGCCTCCTCACCGTCCCCCACCGAGGCAGTGTTCGCGACCGAACGCAGCAAGCTGGAGGACTGGGCGGGCGGTTGGACGAGGAACCCCGGACACCTCGGTTCGGCTCTCATGCCCGCTCTCGTCCTCGTCGTCCTCCTGCGGCTTCTGCGCAGGGGAAGTCTGGACGGCAGAGGACAGGAACCGGTCGCGCTCCAGGTCCACACCGGACGAGCCCGCGCGTTGCGAGTGCGCGTCACCGGCGTACGCACTGCGACGCTCAACAAGGGGAACGTCCTCGTGCTCACTGCGGCCGAGGGCGAGCGCGAACTTCTCCTCGGCCGCTGGTCCGACCCGCGACACGTCGCCAACTCGCTGGCGGGACAGAGCGGTTGGCTCTACTGGTCCCGCACCGCTGCGGACCGTCACACTCCGCCGAAGACCGCCCTTCGCAAGGCGTGGCACCTCCTCACTCTCGGCCGTCTGCGCGCCAACGTCGGCCCTGCGGCGCTGGATTCCGCCGTGCTGGTCCTCGCGGACGGGCGCTATCTGCGCGGCCGTACGCCCCGTACGCTCGACGGGCCGATGCCGGCGGGTCGAATCGTTCCCCGGCGGCATCCCGACGAGTGCCCCCAAGTGCGCCCGCTGGAACCGCGTTTCCTCCGTCTGCCCGCCCTTCGTCCGCGTGCAGTGCTCCTCTGGATGCCCGGTCTGCTGATGCTGCTCGCCCTGTCGGCCCTGCCGTTCGGCGACCTCACGACGTACTGGCAGCTCTACACCTTCCTCCCCTGGGCGGTCGTCATGGCTTCGGGTTATGCCTCCTACCGCGCTGCGACCGGTTCGGGAGCCCGGCGGTGATCCGGCGTGCGTCGACGGATGTGTCCGGTGGCGAGCCGAGGTCGGATGCCTCGCAGTCCGCCGAGGGGCGGATCCCCGGTGGGGCGACGGCAGGGGCGTGGCTGGCGCTGGCCGGAGTGTTCGGCTTCACCGTCTGTCTGCTGGCGCGGTACGCCGCGGCGCTTCCCCGCTGGGATCTGCTGGCCATGCTCGCTGTGGCGTGCCTGGGGGCGGCACTGCGAGCCCTCGCCTTGCGCAGGCCGGTTCGCCGCGAACCCGCCGGATGTGGGTCCGCATCACTGCGACCGCAGGGATTTGCGGCGGAGCCGGCGGCAGGGTGGCCGGACCGCAAACGTCAACGCACCGCCGTGCTCTTCTGGTTGTGCACGGTGCCGGTGGTGGTGCTTGCGGGATCGGCGGCCCAGACGACGGGACCGGAGAACCGGGTCCGCGGTGCCGCGAGCACGGCTGTCGCCGAAGTCACCGTGCTCCGGGTGGACACGACGAGGGTGTCGACTGCGCAACGGACCTTCCGCATCAGGGCGAACACGAAGCCCGACGGCTCCGGCCGGTATCTGGAGGGGACCATCGCGCACGCCCACAAACGTGTGTCCGTGCACTACCGCGACGAGGTCTGGGCCAGGTACAGAACCGACGTGGCCTCCGGCGACGCGATCATGGCGTTGAGCCGCGGCGAGCTGGAGGAGAGAAGCGGCGGTTGGAGCCGGAGCCCGGAGCCGCTGCTGCTCGCTCTCGTGCCGGCAGGGGTGGCCGGCGCCCGATGGTGGTGGGTGCGTACCCGCAGGTCCGACCGGGCAGGTCGGGGGCCAGTGGCTGCCGCCGTGCACAACGGACGGGCTCGTGCACTGCGGGTACGGGTCAGCGGCCACCGGAAGTCCGCTTTCAACAAGGGGCGG
Organism: Streptomyces sp. XM4193; assembly: GCF_023072595.1. Taxonomy (GTDB): domain Bacteria; phylum Actinomycetota; class Actinomycetes; order Streptomycetales; family Streptomycetaceae; genus Streptomyces. The sequence goes on along the minus strand of NZ_JALLGK010000001.1, from coordinate 93,320 downwards.
GTACTCGTTCTGACCTCGCTCCGCGGCGGCGAGCGCGAGCTGCTGCTGGAACGCTGGGTCGACACCGACCGTGTGGCCGAGACTCTCTCCGGATGCGAAGGATGGCTCTACTGGGAACCCCGGGCCGTTCGGGGACCGTCACCGTCCTCCGTCGGAGTGCAGCACGGCGATGCTCCGCGCAGCCTCGGACCGAGGATGCGTGACAGCGGCCGTCCCGCACTCGATTCCGCTGTGTTCGTACTCGCCGACGGGAGTGCCCTGCGCGGCCGTACGCCGTCGGTGCCGTCGGAATCGATGCCCGAGGGGGAGCGGGTGCCTCGGCTCCCCGCGGAACGCTGCCCGCAGGTCCGACCCCTCGACGGGCGCGTCCTTCGCAGGCCCCGACTGCGCCTGACCGCGCTCCTGGCGGGGCTGCCCGGGGCGGCCGTGCTGCTGGCGATGCTCGTGGTTCCGCTCGGTGACCCGGAGCAGGTCTGGTCGATGAGGCTCATGCTCCTCGCTGCCGCGGTGCTGATCCCCTGCTTCGTGCACAACCGGCTCGCCGGCCGCGCGTGGGCCAGACGGTGAGTTGCGCCCGCGGTGGTGCCGACACGATCGGTGCCACGGCAGACCAGGGCGCCCCGTGATTGTCCTGCCATGCGCAGGCCCTGGGCGTGGGACCGCTGGTGGCCTCAGACCGCTCGGTGGTCGTAACTGTTGCCGGGAGTCGGGAAGTTCGTGATCTTCGAGAGCTCCTTCTCCAGATCGCTGGTGCTGGACCCCTCGATGGTGTTGAGCACTGCGAAGAGGGCGCTGAGACCGAGCACCACTTCCGTGTACCTGCCCAGCATCTGCACGATGTCCAGGGCGATGGAAGCGGCTGAGGCTCCGGTCAGTACCAGGCCCACTCCCGTGCTTGCGGCGGCTCCGGCCACCGCGGCCTTCAGCGCAACCTCGATGGCCTTGTCGAGGATTAGAGTGATCGCCAGCTTGAGCGAGTTCACAAATGCAGCGATATCGGTGGCCAGGGCCTCGTAGTTGGCAATCAGGCGATCGAAAGCATCCGCGAACTCGTTGAGTTGCTGTGTCAGTCCGTTGAAGTAGTGCCAGCCGGACGCAGCTGCTTTCCCCTGCCAGCTGGTGCTCAGAGTCTCGTTGCCGGACTCGATGTTCTTCGCCACGGCGACACAGAGGTTTCCGATGCGCTCCCAGGTCGCCTCCACGTCAGCGAACTTCCCCCAGTCACCTGCGATCATCTGGGCGAACTCGTCGAGCACGTCGAAGTCGAAGGCGAGCTTCAGGCCCTCGTTGAGGAGGGTGGATGGACTTGTCAGGTCGAGCACGAACCCCACGCCGTCTCTGAGTGCTCCCAGCGCACGTCCATTGGCCAGATTCTGGCTGAGGCTGTCCGAGCGGGCCCCGACAACCGCTTCGTATCGATCTTCGAAGTGTCCTTCGACCTTGTTCAGTGCATCCCGTGCGGATTCGCGATCGTTGAAGCCCTGGGTATTCGCTCCGGGGCTCGGGCTGGGAACCTTGGAGAGTCCACCAGGATAGGTGGAATCGACCTTTCGAGCCTCTTCCTCGTCTGTCCTCCTGTAGTAATCGGCGGATTTCCTCAGCTCCTGGGCTGAGCTCGCGAGCACCCTTTCGTATTGATTCAGTGCTGTTTCGACCCTGCTGCAAATGCTCTTGTGCTGGGTCAGAATTCCTTTCCAGAGCTGACTGCCTCCGCTTATCTTGTTGTGCTCGTTGTCCTCTTTGCGTACGTGGTTCGCGCCTGCTGACATGTCGTCCTTGGCGCGGCCGATCATTTCGCCGTATGCCTTGATGTCTGCTGCGTTGACCTTGAAGCTCATTCGGGTCCACCGGGGGTCGCGGGTGCGGTCGGTCCGGGCGTGCGGGGCGTGTGGTGACGGCGAGCTGTTACAGCGTCCAACCGCCGCTGTGGCGGGGCGGGTTGCCGCCGTTGCGCTTGCGTTCCTCGGCGGCGCGCTCCTCGCGGAGTTCGCGTTCCTGCTGCTCGTAGTCGCGCTGTCCCTGTGCGGCCAGTTCCTCGCGTTCGGAGTCGGAGAGTTCTTCCCACTTCTCCTTGAACGGCTGCATCCCCTGGACGAGTGCCTCGGAGTACGCGGGCACGGTGACCGCCTGGCGGAGTCCGATGCGTCCGGACAGCACCTCTCGGGCCATTTCCTGGGTGGTCTCTCCCGCTCCGCCCTCGGCGAGTTTTTCGAGAGTGAGTCGCAGGTTTCTGGCGCCCACCGGGTCGTTCTGGGTGAACTCCAGGAAATCGTCGTCGCCGAGCCACTGCTCGTCGTTTCCCCGGCCCTTGTTCTGGCTGTCCATGATCTTTCCCGTCCGCGATGGTCCCCCGGTCGAAGGGCAAGGCTATCGGGGCGGGGTGAGCGAGTGGCAAGAGGAGTTCGAGCGTGAGCGGCAATATCGGGCGTTTCGGCTGGACCCGAAATACGTGCTCAATTCGGTGGCGTTGTGGCGCTCCGGGAATCTCAACTCGGGGTCATGGCAACGGAGTTGTGAAGAGGACGGAACACTGCGGTCGATACGACGCGCACCGTGGTGCCGGGTGCCGGGTGCCGGGTGCCGGGTGCCGGGTGTCAGGTGCGCAGGCCGGCGAAGGCGAGCTTGACCACCGCCTCGGCGACCTCTTCGCGGGCGGAGACGGAGCCGAGTTCGGGGCGGTACCACTCCACGATCGAGTTGATCATTCCGAAGAGCAGCCGGGTCGCCAGTCGCAGGTCGACGTCGGCGCGCAGGTCGCCGTCCGCGGCGGCGTGCTTGAGGAGTTCGGCGACCTGGTGGTCGAACTCGCGGCGCCGCGCCATCGCCCAGCGTTCGGTGTCGGTGTTGCCGTGTACGCGCAACAGCAGGGTGACGTACGGGAGTTCGGCCATCAGCACCTCGGCCGTGCGCCGTGTCACGTACTCCAGGCGGGCGACGGGTCGGCCCTCGCCGGCGCCCGGTTCCTCCAGGATCGCGAAGAGTCCGTCCAGGGCGCGGCTGAGGGCGCGGCGCAGCAACTCGTCCTTGCTGCGCACATGGTGGTAGATCGAGGACTTGGAGATGCCGGCCGCTTTGGACAGGTGCTCCATCGAAGTGCCGTCGTAGCCGCGTTCGTTGAACACCTGCACCGCGACGGTGAGCAGTGAGTCCGGGGTGTAGGTGTCGCGTTTGGGCATGGTCATGATTCTGCGCTCCTTCGCCGGAGCAGGGCACGCGAGGGTGCGTAACGGCCGGTCGGATGTTCGGTGTGCAGATGGCGCAGCACGTCGACGGTCCACTCCCAGCCGAGGGCGGCGCCCCAGCCGAGGGGCCCGCGCGGGTAGTTGACGCCCAGGCGCATGGCGGTGTCGATGTCCTCGGGGGTGCCGATTCCGCGTCCGGCCGCGTCGGCGGCGAAGTCGACCAGCATCGCGACCGTGCGGGCGACGATCATTCCCGGTGCCGGTTCGATGACGCTGACCTGCTTGCCGAGTGCCTGGAACAGGCCGATGGCGTCGGCCAGTTCGGACGCCGGGACGGTGTCGGCGGGGGCGAGCGCGATGCGGGTGGCGGTGCGGTAGTCGAGCGCGAGGTCGAAGTGGATGTCCCGTCCCTCGGGGGCGCGGCCGTCGGCCAGGCAGAGCCGTCCGCCGCCGGGCAGCAGCAGCCAACCGCCGTACGCATGGGGGCTGTTGTGGTCCTCCGGTGTCGCCCGGTCGACCGGGATGCCCGCCTCGGCGAGCAGTTCGGTCAGCAGCTCCGCCGGGCCGAGTCCGCCGTGTACGCCGACCCTGTCGGGTGGGGGGCAGGGCTGCGCGGTCTGCGGTTCGGGGCGTACGGCGTGCTCGCCGTGGTCGTACCAGCCCTGCCCGGACTTGGCGCCCAGCCGGCCGGACTGCACCAGGCGGCGCTGGGCGAGGGACGGGGTGAACTTCACGTCCTGGAAGAAGGACTCCCACACGCTGCGGGTGACGGACTCGTTGACGTCCTGCCCGATGAGGTCGGTGAGTTCGAACGGGCCCATCCGGAAGCCACCGCTCTCCCGCAGCACCGCGTCGAGCGTTGCGGGGGAGGCGATCCGCTCCTCGAGGAGGCGGAAGGACTCGGCGTAGTAGGGGCGGGCGACCCGGTTGACCAGGAATCCCGGGGTGTCGGCGCAGCGCACCGGGGTCTTGCCCCAGGCTGCGGCGAGTCGGTGCGCGCGGTCGGCGGCGGCCGGGTCGGTGGCGTGTCCGCTCACCACCTCCACCAGCGGGAGCAGCGGCGCCGGGTTGAAGAAGTGCAGTCCGAGGAAGCGTCCGGGGCGGCGCAGCGCGCCCGCGACGGCGGTGACGGAGAGGGAGGAGGTGTTGGTCGCGAGCAGGCAGTCGTCGGTGACGATCTGCTCCAGAGCGGTGAACAGCTGCTGTTTCGCGCCGAGTTCCTCGAGTACGGCCTCCACCACCAGTTCGGCGTCGGCGAGTTGCGTCATGTCGGAGGAGTCGGGTACGGGGTGCAGCCGGGCGGCGGCCTCGGTGCGCTGCGGCTCGCTCAGCCGGCCCTTCTCGACCAGCCGGTCGAGCCGTCGGCCGATCGCCTCGGCGGCCTCCGCGGCCCGACCGGGCGCCACGTCGTGCAGCCGTACGCGGTGACCGGCCAGCAGGGCGACCTGGGCGATGCCCTGTCCCATCGTGCCGGTGCCGACGACCGCGACCGTCCCGAGCGTGCCCTGCATCCTGCCCCCTGCTGTCCTCGCGTCTGCTGCTTCGTGCCGGCTTGTCGCTGTGCGGGACGCTGCCAGCTAGCGCCGAGGGCCGCACCGGTGGCACACGGACCTGCGGCATGCGGACCGGCCCCGCTGCGTGCGACTCGTCGGACCCTCTTGTCCCGACCGATCGTTCGGTTACTCTAGCCGGGGAACACAGCCCCCGCCCACCCGTCACCCCGGACGCTCGACGAGGAGATGGTCCCTGATGGCCGCCGCGCTCACCGCACCGCAGTTGATCGAGAAGCACCGTCCCACCCTGGACCAGGCGCTGGACACCATCCGCAGCCGGGCGTACTGGTCGCCGCACCCCGAGCACCCCAAGGCGTACGGCGAGGAGCACGGATCGCTCGGTCCGGCCGAGGGCAAGGCGGCCTTCGACGCACTGCTCGGCGGACGCTTCGAGATCGACCAGCCCGGCACCGAGGGCTGGGTGGGCGGCGAGAAGTCCCCGTACGGCATCGAGCTGGGCATCACGTACCCGCGGGCAAACCCCGACGTACTGATTCCGGCCATGCGCGCGGCGATGCCGGACTGGGTCGCGGCGGGAGCGGAGGCCAGGGCGGCGGTCTGTCTGGAGATCATCGCGCGGATCAACGCCCGTACGCACGAGTTCGCCCAGGCCGTCATGCACACCAGCGGGCAGGCGTACATGATGGCGATGCAGGCGGGCGGCCCGCACGCGCAGGACCGCGGAATGGAGGCGGTCGCCTACGCCTACGTCGAGCAGGTGCGCACGCCCGACACGGCGCTGTGGTCCAAGCCGCAGGGCAAGCGCGACCCGCTGCACCTGGACAAGCGCTTCACCCCCGTACCGCGCGGTGTCGCGCTCACCATCGGCTGCAACACCTTCCCCACCTGGAACGGCTACCCGGGCGTCTTCGCCTCGCTGGCCACCGGGAACGCCGTCCTGGTCAAGCCCCACCCGCACGCCGCGCTGCCGCTCGCACTGACCGTACGGGTCGCCCGCGAGGTGCTGGCCGAGGCGGGGTTCGACGCCAACCTGGTGGCGCTCGTCGCCGAGGGCGAGGGTGAGGACGGCGCCGCGGGGAACACGGGCATCGCCAAGGAGCTCGCGCTCCACCCCGAGGTGCGCATCGTCGACTACACCGGCTCCACCGAGTTCGGCGACTGGCTGGAGGCCAACGCCCGCCAGGCGCAGGTCTACACGGAGAAGGCCGGCGTCAACACGGTCGTCATCGACTCCACCGACGACTACCGCGGGATGCTCGCCAACCTGGCCTTCTCGCTCTGCCTCTACAGCGGCCAGATGTGCACCACCCCGCAGAACCTGCTGATCCCGCGCGGCGGCATCGCCACCGACCAGGGCGACAAGAGCTACGACGAGGTCACCGCCGACCTCGCGGCCGCCGTCGACAAACTGCTCGGCGACGACGCCCGCGCGGTGGCGATCCTCGGCGCGATCGTCAACCCGGCCGTCGAGGGCCGCGTCAAGGAAGCCGCCTCGCTCGGCGAAGTCGCCCTGGAATCACGGGCGTTGACGCACCCCGAGTTCCCCGGCGCGACCGTCCGCACCCCTGTGGTGGTCAAGCTGGACAGCGCCGCCGCGGACGCCGCCGACACGTTCCTGAACGAGTGCTTCGGCCCGGTCTCCTTCGCCGTCGCGGTCGACTCGACCTCCGACGCCGTAGCGCTGCTGCGCCGCACGATCCGCGAGAAGGGCGCCATGACGGTCGGCGGCTACACCACGGACGCCGCCGCCGAGAAGCTGATCGAGGACGCCTGCCTCACCGAGTGCGCACAGCTCTCGCTCAACCTGACCGGCGGCGTGTACGTCAACCAGACGGCCGCGTTCTCCGACTTCCACGGCAGCGGCGGCAACCCGGCCGCCAACGCCGCGCTGTCCGACGGCGCCTACGTCGCCAACCGCTTCCGCACCGTGGAGGTCCGCCGCCAGGCGTAGCCCACGCGCGTACGCCCCGCCGGCCCGCCCGGCCCGGCCCGGCCCGGCCCGGCCCGCCCCGCCTTCCGCCGGTCTTCGGACTGTGGAGGGGCGGGGCGGCGTGGTGGAGAGTCGGGCGTGGCACGGGTGACGCGGGATGTCTCGTGTGGCGCGTCGGGCGGGTCCTCCGCGTACGGTCGATCGTCGGGTTCGGTGGAACTCCCGGCGGGAGTGCGGGAGGCTGAGACACATGGTCTCGGTACTGCAGAACGTGGCGATCGACTGTGCCAACGCCTATGAACTGGCCCGGTTCTGGAGCGCGGTGACAGGACGCCCGCTGGACCCGGAGGACGGGCCGGGGTCCCGGGAGACGGCCGTGTTGCTGGCCGAGGGGCCGGTCCTCTACTTCAACCAGGTTCCGGAGCCGAAGACCGTCAAGAACCGTCTCCACCTCTGTCTGCGGCCCGAGACCTCCCGCGACCGGGAAGTGGAACGGCTGTTGGGGCTCGGTGCGCAACTGGTGGCCGACCGCCGCAACCCCGACGGCACCGGCTGGGCGGTGCTCGCCGACCCCGAAAGCAACGAGTTCTGCGTACTCCGCAGCGCCTCCGACCGGGCGGCGGAAGGAGAGGCGGCGGACACAGAGGCGGCGGAGGCAGCGGCGGCAGAAGGAGAAGCAGCCGGCTCGTAGGGGCGCGGGAGTGCGGTTCAGCCCCAGGTGAGCGGGTCCAAGTGGAGGTAGAAGGCCAGGCGTTCGGGGTCCGGCACGAGGCCGTACCGATCCGCGAACGCCCTGTCGGCATCCACGGCCCACTCCTCGTCCGGCCAGGTCTCGCGCGAGTTGGCCAGCAGCAGCGCCAGATCGGCGTGGCGGTCGGCCGCCCCGAGACGCCCGAGGTCGATGAGGCCGGACACGGTCAGGGACCGCGGATCGACGACGATGTTCGGCAGGCAGAGGTCGCCGTGGCAGACCACCGTGTCAGCGGTCTCCTGTGCCAGACGTTCCGGCAGCTGACGTTGAATCCGGGCCAGCAACTCCCTTGGCGGCGACTGCTGTTGCTCGACCGGCAGGAACTCGGGGTTCACGGCGTCACGGCCCACGACCTCGGCCGCCAGGTCGACGACAGTCCCCAGACTCCGCCGGAACGGGCACTCGGACGCGGGAACGGCGTGCAGCGCTCGCACCGTGTCGGCGATGCCGGCCCAGGCGCCGTTCAGCTCCCGGGCGGACAGCCGGTCGGCGGTCACGCCCGCAACCGCGCTGGTCACCAGGCATGCGCCCGTATCGCCGGAACGCCAGTCCAGCACCCGGGGGCCGGGGGTCACGTCCTGGCTTCCCAGCCAGACGAGACGATCGCGCTCGCCCTCCAACTCGGCTGCGGAGCAGGGCGGGACGCACTTCGCGTACCGGTCGCCCTTCGTGCTGCGGAAGACCCGAGCACCGGACTCACCCGCCTCGACACGCTCCCAGCCCTCGCCGTCCCCGCCGGGCGACGGGAGCAGGAGAGGACGGCCGCGTTCCTCGTTCATCACGGGCTCGCTCCGTTGACGCTCATACAGACGGCCACGACAACTGGCCGCGCGACGCTACGACTTGAGGTGCAGTACGAACAGCGTCCATGCCTCCGCGGACACCGCAAGCGAAGGCCTCCGTACGTCCTTGCTGTCGCGCACCGGTACGACGCCGGTCGCCGCGACCGACGGCGCCCATTCGAGGCAGTTGTCGCCGCCGTTGCCGCTGTAGCTGCTCTTGATCCAGTAGGACAAGGACTCGGTGGACATGAGCAACTCCTCCTCGCTCAGAGCGACTTGAGGTGTCCAATGAAAACCGCCCACGCGCGCGTGTCGACGGACAGGCCCGGCCGCCGTACGTCCTTGCTGTCGCGTACCGGTACGACTCCGGTGGTCGCGGTGGCAGGTGCCCATTGCACACAGCTGCCGCCGCCGTTGCCGCTGTGGCTGCTGCTGATCCAGTGTGTCGGGGATTCAGTGGCCATGCGCAACTCCTCTGCGCTTAGTGCGACTTGAGGTGCTCGATGAAGATGGTCCAGGCGTGTGTGTCGACGGTCAGGCCCGGCCGGCGGATGTCCTTGCTGTCGCGTACCGGTACGATGCCGGTCGCCGCGGTGGCAGGTGCCCATTCGAGGCAGTTACCGCCGCCGTTGCCGCTGTAGCTGCTCTTGATCCAGTCGGACTCTGTGTTTGCGATCATCCGTACTCCTTCAAGATGTTCTTCAAGAACTCGCCTGATTCCTGAGGCGATAGAGCTGATGCCCTCAGAAGATCGTAGCTTCGTTGTCGCTCCTGCACGGCTAGACGATCCTCGATCAACGTACCGGTGGAGATCGACTCTTCGTAGGCCACGCGTGAGCCGTCGTCCAGAACCATCAGGGTCAAGGTGCCCCCCATGAGGGCGTGACCTCCGTGGGCGAACGGTAGGACCTGAATTGTCGTTGACGGTGTGAGTGTCAACTGCCGCAGGTGCTCGAGCTGGTCCCGTATGACTGCCTGGGAACCGAATGGCCGTCGAATGGCCGCTTCATCCAGTACCAGCGCGAGGTCGTTGACGGATGCAGGGCCGAATCTCTCTTGCCTGCTCAGCCTGGCGGTGACGAGCTCGTCCACTTGCTCGGCCGTAGCCTTGGGGTTGGCCAGGATGAACTGGGCTCTGGCGAACGCGGGGGTCTGTACGAGCCCCGAGATGATTTGCCCCGTGTATTCCTGGAAGAGCACGGCCCGTTCTTCGAGTTCCATGCGGCGGCGGAACTGGTCGGGGTGGATCTCCTTCTTCGCCAGCCCGTAGAGCCGGACGAAGAGGCCGCCGGTTTCGAGAAGCGTGTCCAGCGACGTGGGAAGGTCGGGAGGAATCATGCTCTCGGCGGTCTCGTACCGGGCCAGGCTGCTCTTGCTGGAGGCGAGCGCGACGGCCATCTGCTCCAGCGTGTAGCCCTTGTCCTCTCTCAGCCTGCGCAGTTCCGAGCCGAAGAGGTGGCGGGCGGAACGGTCGGGGGTCAGGTCTCTCGTACGCGCGGGCATCACAACTCCTGTTCCCAATCGGACAGTTGGTACATCACGCGCTTTCCATCGTAGCTGCGTCGCGTAAGCATGGGGGCACAGAAAGTGAAACCCCCGCGACGGCGGCAACCGTCCGGGGGTGTGGTCAACAGCTGCAAAGGGAGCGCTGACGTGACAGATCGTACCGAGAGGGTGTTGGGCGGTGCAGGCGATGGTTCGGCCGGCCTTGAGCGGGAGGCAGGCGGTTCTTCGCCAGTGGTTCCGCGGCTTCTCGCCCCCGGCTTGGTGGTGCTCGACCTGCGGGTGGAGCGGGTGGGCGTGGTGCAGGAGGCCGGGTGCGAGACCGTCTGGCTCCGCCCGCGCAGTGGCGGTCGTGAGTGGGAGGCACGTGCCGAGGACCTTCGGGTGGCCGGCACGTGATCGCCGAGGGGCGGGGGACGCGCGCGGTCGCGGCGGTGGAGCGGCTTCGCGCGGTGCTGGGTGACGCAGGCGTCTGTCTGCCCGAACTACGAGTTGAACCCTGCGTCTGGGACGTCCCGGAGATCGATGGGCCGGCGCGTGCGGTGGAGCTGGGGCAGGTGTTGCCCGAAGTCGCCGACAGAATCGCCCACTTGCTGGAGACGGGACTACGAGCCGAGCGGGAACCTCTGCGTCGGCGGCTGCGGGAGGTGAACGAACGCACGGCGAAACGCGGCGAGTTGTGGCGACGGTGACCAACACCCGTTGTGCGACTCGTGGTTGATGCAGCGCGGTACGGCCGCCCCCGAGCGCCCGTACCGCGCTGTCGCGCCACGAGCAGCGAGCGCGACCGTCCCGCCAATGGTGAGCGAACTGCACAACGCCCGGACTGAATCCGGGCGTTGTGCTGAGTTGGCCCCGGCGCTCGGTCCTCGACAGTCGGCACCGGGGGCGAAGCCCGACTGTCGCCGTGAACGCCTGAGATGTGGCGGCCACCGTGCGGTACGGGCGTGGTGGCCGCCGACGTCGACCGCTCAGATCATGGGCTTGCCCTCGCGTCGGGCGGCGGCCCACTCGCTCATGAAGGCGCGACAGATCACGAACAGCACACCGGCCACGATCATCGGCCACACGAGGACGTATGCGGTAAGGACAGCACTAGTCACGGTCTCTCCTCTACTTGGGCTGTGCGGTGTCGGTCGTGTCGGTGGTGTCGGCCGGGCCGTCGGTGTCGGGTCCGTCGGCCGGGGTCTGCTCGTCCGCCTCGTCGAAATCGCCGGTGCGCTGGGAGAGGACGGCGAAGTCGAAGGACTCCTCGCGGCGTACGGACATCGACCAGCAGACGATCGTGCTCACGGAGTAGGCGACGAGGGAGCCGCACAGCGTGGCGTACTCGTGCAGCGAGCCGATGGCGAACGGTGCGGACGCCAGCGCTGCCACGGTGCCGACGATCTTCGCCGGTTTGGCGCCGACGAAGCCGAAGACCATGAGGCCGAGGACGACGCCGATGCCGATGACCGACAGCACGTCGACCACGATGCCGAAGAGGCCGTCCGTCGGGATCCAGGAGAACCGGACCGGCAGGAACACCGCGAGCGCCGAGGTGACCGCGGTGGTGAACGCCCGGCCGCTGACCTTGTCCCAGTAGAAGCTGGCCAGGACGGGGAAGACGAGCGCGCCCCAGAGCGCGCCGACGAACACCAGCAGGTCCAGGATGCTGAGTTGGAGGCTGGCGAAGGCCACGGCGACGGCGGTCGCGACCACCATCGTCAGCCGGCCGACCAGCAGCATCGTCTTGGGGTTGGCCTTCTCCTTGCCGGCCACGTTCTGGCCGTAGACGTCGGCCATCGTGATCGAGGACAGCGCCGAGAGGTCGGAGTCGGCGGTGGAGGAGAGCGCCCCGATGATCATGATGAAGAAGAGCGCCAGCAGCACGGGCGGCAGATACTCGGCGGCCATCTCGGGGATGAGGTTGTTCAGGTCGCCGTTGGTCGGCTCCACGCCGAGGTAGAGGGCGAGGACACCGAGCATGCCGATGCCGATCACCATGGCGCCGTAGCCGACGGTCGCGGTGATGAAGGTGGGCTTGATCAGGGACTGCTTCACGGCGAAGAGCCGCTGGGCGATGGTCTGGTTGCCGATCGCGTAGGCGAGCACCGCGGCGATGTAGGGCGCGCCCTGGTTCATGAAGGCTTCGCTGGAGAAGAAGTTGCCCTGCTGCGAGGTCAGGTTGTCGGCGCCGCTCTCGAAGACAGCGGGGAATCCGGCGGCGAAGAAGATGAACGGAACGATCACCACCACGGCGCCCAGCATGGCCACGACCTGCACGAAGTCGGTCAGCACGGAGGCCCGGAAGCCGGACCACAGGGTGTAGAGCAGAACGCCGGCGGCGACGGTGAAGACGCCCTGGATGAAGTTGAACGGCGAGAGCAGCGAGATGAGGACGCCGCCCGCGATGAAGTTCGACATCAGGCTGATGACGCTGCCGACCACGTTGGAACCGGCCAGCATCAACTGGCTGGAACGGCCGTGCCGGGCGTACATGACCTCGGCCAGCGTGTGCGCCTTCGGGGCCACTTCACGGATGCGCTTGCCGAACGGGTAGATGAACAGAATCATCAACGCGCCCCAGAGCCCGTAGTGAATGGGCCCCGATATTCCGTAGGTGTATCCCGAGGTGGCCGACGCGTACATCGAGGAGGCCCATATCCAGGTCGCCGTCATACTGGCGGCCGATATGCCGAACCCGACGTTGTTGCCGGCGGTCATGTAGGCGTCCGCGTTTTCGTTCTTCTTGCCGATGCGGCTCGATATCAGAAAGGTCCCCCCGTAGAAGAAGACCAGAAGACCGATTACCACCACGGCGCTGAAACCTGCGGTCTCCGCTCCGTTCACACGCGCCACCTCCCTTTGGATTTGTGGAGCCCGGCAGGCAGCCGTGATCGGGCCGCCGACCCGGCTGCGAACACACCCCGTAGCGCGGTCGGCGACCGGGGAGGCTCCGTCCCGGCGACGCGAACTCCGGCGCCGGGGCGTACATAAAAAAGACAGACCCTTTGAGTCTGCAAACCGTCGGCACGTTAACAGCTTGATCCGGTCGGCCCGGCCGGGGTCTGTGTCGGTGGCTCGGAGTGCAGAAGTTCGCGTTTCATGACATTGCGGGAGAGTGCTCGGGTGGAGGTTTGGGTGGTACTGGCGAAAAGTGATGTATTGCAGGGTCTTTGCGCGCGCCCGTTCACAAGTCACAAGTGCGACGTCAAGTTCCGTGCGGTGTAGTAAAGATCACCGGTGTCGGTGGCGCACCGTCGGTCGCGGTCGCGGTACGGCCTTGGTTGCGATTACCGAAGGTGATCGGACGCCCGGGGGCGGGTGATCATCAGGAGGTGATTCGGTCCGTGAAGCGCGAGAAGTGGGCGGATCGGGCGGAGCGCTGTTGTGGGGCGCTGTGGCGCCGCCCGGATGCGGTCGGGTCGGGGTCGGGTCGGGGGCAAGTCGGAATCTCGCGCCGCGGCCGTCGGTGTTTCCGCCGGGGGTCGGTGAAGGGGGTCGGTGAATTCGGTGCGGGGAGAGTGTTGTTGGGGAATTGGGGCGGGGTTCTTCGTTGTTTCCGGGCTCGCGGAATTCCGCGCGGCCCCCAGTGCGCCCGTCGAGGGGATGATTGTGGACGGTCGTGGCCCGGGAGCGGAATGGGCGTGTTGTCAGCGGCCGGGTGCGGCGGTGCGGTCGGAGGGGCCCGGGCCGTGCCGGGTGACGATCGTCCAAGTCGCGATCGACGCACAGGCGACACCGGTGCCGAGCAGCGCTCCGGCCAGCGTGTCCGTCGGCCAGTGGACGCCGAGGAACATCCGGGTGAAGCAGACGCCGATGACGGAGACCGCGGCCACGACGACGGCCAACACCCACCACACACGGGCCACTTGGGACCGGCGCGCCAGCCACAGCAGGAGCACTCCGCTCGCGGCGGCGGTCATCGCGTGGCCCGAGGGGAGGGCGTGGAGAGAGGCCGAGTCCACGGGGTGCTCCCACACCGGCCGCTCGCGTCCCAGCGCGAAACGCAGGGCCGTTCGTCCTCCCCACTCCAGCGCGCTGGTTCCCGCCACCCACAGGCCGAGGTACCGCTGCCCCCGCGCGCAGAGCAGGATCACGGCGACCAGAAGCAGAGCCCGCATCGTCCACGGGTCCCAGAACCAGTCGGTGAGGATCCGGTTGGCACGTGTCAATCCGTCGTGTTCCAGAGCCAGTTGGTGCAGCTGAGCGGCGAGGTGCCGGTCCGCGCGCAGCAGTGGCTGCCAGCCTGCGGTGACCAGGGCCATCACCGCTGCCGCCCCGGCGATCAGTACGGCCGCGGCCTTTCCCGCAGGCTCGGCGAACCACTGGGCGACGCGAGCGCCGAAGCCACCGCCCGCACCCGACGACGCCCCCGGCGAGGCCGACGCACCTGTGGCGGTGAGCGGTGCGTCCCGGGGCGGTGAGGCGGGTGAGGAACCAGGTTCGGACGGGGCGTTGGGGGAGGTATCGCTGCCCGTCATCCGGTGACTCCAGGGGTCGGTCGGTCGCGGCCCGTCTGTCGCAGCGCTCTGCCGCACCCGGCTGGGACGAGCCGCCGCGGCAATCGCGGGGCGGGGGCGGAACACTGTACGGGACGCTTCCCGCGCTCCCGGCGCACCCGCGGTCCCCGGCGCGAAGCGACCCGGCCCCGGCCGGTGCGTCGTCTCCGGGGACGTACGCCGTGCTCCGGGGACGTGACCCGTCTCCGGGGACGTGCCCCGTACTAGGGTCGGTTGGCCCTGGCCCCGTGTTCTCGGAGGACGAAGAAATGACCGCCGGCCTCTCGCCGTCACCGCGTGTGCTCGTCGTCCGCAACTCCGAGGGCAGTGCGCCTCGGCGCCTGCTGCCCTGGCTCGCCGAGGAGGGCGTGACCTGCGAAGAGGTCGAGGGACCCGACGTACCCACGGCCGCGGACGGCTACGACGGCGCGGTGCTGCTCGGCGGCGGCTTCATGCCGGACGACGACCTGCGGCGGCCCTGGTTGGCGCGCGAGCGCGCTCTGGCCCGTCATGCCGTCGACGAGGGCGTACCGCTGCTGGGCATCTGCCTGGGCGCGCAGCTGTTGGCGGTCGCGCGGGGCGGTACGGCGGCGAGCAGCCACGGCACCCCTGAGCGCGGCTCGTGTTCGGTGCAGCTTCTCGGCGAGGCGAAGGAGGACGAACTCCTGAACGACCTGCCCGCGCACTTCCCCGTGATCCAGAACCACCGTGACCAGATCACCGAACTCCCGCCGGGGGCGGTGCACTTGGCACGCAGCGAGGCATGTCCGGTGCAGGCGTTCCGGGTGGGCGACCGGGCGTGGGGTGTGCAGTTCCACCCCGAGGTGGACGCCGCCCGACTGGCCCAGTGGGACGAGAGCGCGCTGACGGAGGAGGGCCTCGACCTGGACGCGCTGCGCGCGAGGGCGGAGCAGGCCGAGCCCGAAAGCGCCCGCGCCGCCCGGCAGTTGGTGGCCAACTTCGCGGCAGTGGTGCACACGTACGCCGCCGGGCGCCGCAGCCCGACCGTCGGCTGACACCGCCGCACCGGTGAGCGCTCCGCACCGGTGAGCGCCCCGCACCGGTGAGCGCCAGCAGCAGCGTGCGTGCGGGGCACACGACTCACGGTCGGTTGGGGTGGGTCAACTGCGCAGTGACGCAAGGGCTTTGGCCACCTGCTCGACGACCGTCGGCGGGGTGGAGGCGTGCGGGGAGAGCCGGAGCGAGTCGGCGCGCACGGTCGGCGTGACGCCTTCGGCGTGCAACGCCTCGGCGACGCGGGCCGGTTGGTGGCCGGGGAGGGTGAAGGAGAGGATGCCCGCCCGGTGCGCCGGGTCGGTCGGGGAGAGCAGCTGGGCGCCGTACTCCCGCACCGTGTCGGTGAGTTCGGTGATACGGGCGGAGACTGCCGCCTCGATCGCCGGCACGGTGTACCGCTCCACCACTTCCAGGGCCGCGACGAATGAGGCGGCCGTCACCGGGCTGAGATTGGTGATCGACCAGCGGCCCGCGTTCGGGGCGGGCGGGTGCTCCTCGCCGTCGAAACGGGCGACGTCCTCGACTCCGGTCCACCCGGTGAGCACCGGCTCAAGAAGTTCCAGCGCGCGGTCGGAGAGGACGGCGAAACCGGTGGACCAGCCGGCGCGAAGCCACTTCTGCCCGCCCGTGACCACCACGTCCGCCACCTCCCACGGCATCGCCGCGACCCCGAACCCCTGGATGGCGTCCACGATCAGCAGCCGGTCCGGACCGATCACCTCGCGGAGCGCGGCGAGATCGACCCGGAAACCGGTGCGGAAGTCCACCGCGCTGACCGAGAGCGCCACCACGTCGTCGGTGAGCGCGGCGCGGACCAGTTCCGGTGTCACGCCGCCGCCGGGCCCCGGTTCGAGCCAGCGCGCTGTGCTCCGCCCCAGCTCCGCCGCGCGGCGCCACGGGTAGTGGTTGGACGGGAACTCGGTGCGCGACACCAGCACCGTGCCCGCGCGCACCCCGAGCGCGGCGTGGAAGAGGCCGGTCGAGGTGTTGGGCAGCAGCACGGTGTGCTCGACGTCGCTGCCCGCCAACCGGGCAGCGGCCTGCCGCGCCCGGCGCTCGGCCTCCATCAGCCCGTTCACGGTGGTGTGGTCGGCACGCGCCGACTCCTCCGCCGCCCGCGCGAGCGCGGCGACCGCCTCCCGGGACGGCGGGCCGAAACGCGCGAAGTCGAGATAACCGGCCGGGGCGTCGAAGTGGTCGGCATACGAAGCGGACACGGAACACGTCCTTTCACGGCGGAACGTACGGGCTGCGGAACGTACGGGCGGTCGGGCTGCGGAACGTACGGGCGGTGGGCGGTCGATCCGCGGAACGTACGGGCGCAGGTCGGTCCGCGGTTCGTGGCTGAGGGAACGGGCCGGGTGCGAGGCACGGGCGTACGCGCCCCACGCAGGTCGTGAGACCCGTCCCGTCGTGTCGCACGCTACGCCTCGTGCGCGGGTCTCCGGCAGGCGCCCGCCTCCCCCTCCCGATCTCGTGCGCGCGTCCGCCCGCGCCCGGTCGGTGCCGAGGCGCGGTCGGACCGGCCACGGATTCCGTGTGCATCTTGCCTGTTCTTACCGGTGGTTCCTGTGCAGAATGAGCAATAACGAGCTCAGGCTTAGGAGTTCGCCACCCCCCAGCCGCCAGCGCGGCGGCGGCGGAACACACCCACCGCCGCGCTGGCACACCAACCGGGGTCGCCCGCAGGCGAGTTGCACACCGCTCGGCTCTTCAGCCCCGTGCACCACCGTCCTGCTTCTCTGCGCCGCCACGCGCCGCACTCGCCACCGCCGGAGTTGGTACTGCGCCGTGTGCGTGTCGAACGCACGGCTCGTGCCGAAGAGCCGGCCGGGGTGCGTTCACGATGCCGAGGCACGGGCCGCACGGCACCGGTGGCCGATACGGTCGCGCCGGTTCTGCCGAGCTGCCGGCAGCCGGAAGTGGGTCGGGGTCGAGGGTGGGGCGCTCAGCCGGCTTGGGTGGCGAGTTGTTTGATCTTTTCGAACGGGTAGCCGCCGATCACCGCCACCACGAGCAGATACGCGGCCAGTACGGCCAGCGGCAGCAGGTCCAGCTCGCCGCCGTCCGGGTCGACGATCACCCGGTAGAGCGGCAGCAGCGGGGCCGCGCTCAGCGCTGCCGCGCCGGTGCACCAGAAGGCGACCAGGCTGTGCGCGCGAGCGAGCAACTGCCGGTCGGCACAGACCGCTTCGGGGATCTCGAACCCCAGGAAGCGGTCGGCCACCGAGCCGCGGAAACCGATCACCGCCAGCATCAGATACACCACGGCCATCACCGTGAAGCCGAACAACAGAAACAGGGCGACCATGGGAAGCCTTCGAACGCGCGGGGGGTGGGTCCGGCGACCGCCGGGACGGGACCTCACATCTTCTGCCCCGATTCGGCGTTCGCACGCCCTCCCCCGGCACGACCTCCGCCCCCGCCGACCGGCGGGGCCGCCCCGCCCGTACGCCCCGCGCCGCCCCGCCGACCCCCGCCGCGGGGTGTCTCTCCCGAAAGTCGGAGGGCGGGTCCGACTCAGGACGCAGGGAATCCGGCGTCGGGCCCGTGACAATTGACCCATGCCCCGCACCATCCGAAGTCCCTTCACCGCGCCCGGCGAACAGGGCGGGAAGTGGTGGCGTGCGGCCCTTGAGGGGGTCGGCGTCGGCGTACCGCTGGCGCTGAGCGAGGTGGCGGTGCACGAGGCGAGTGCCGGTTTTCCGCTGCCGGTGCTGCTGGTGCTCGGTACCGCCGTCATCTGCCTCTTCGTGGTCCGCCGCCGCTTTCCCGCGTCCAGTCTGCTCGGCATCGCCGCGCTGCTGTCGGTGCTGCTGTCGGCCGGTCTGCCCGCGGCGATGGTGTCCTACGGCGCCACCCGGCAGATGGTGCCGTCCCGCAGACGGATGCTGGTGCTGCTCGGTTCGGCGGTGCTGCTGATCGTGCTCAGTACGGGACTGGCGCCGCTGATCGGCATGGGCGGCCACGGCTACGGGCTGGCCATGGGCTCGGTCTTCGCCACCACGACGATCATCGTGCCCGGCCTCGTCGGTACGGCGGCCGGTCAGCAGGACCGGCTGCTGGAGGCGCTCAAGGAGCGCGCGGCGGCGGCCGAGGAGGCCCGTCGGCTGGTCGACAGCGAGTCGCGCACCCACGAGCGTTCGCGGATCGCGGCCGAGATGCACGATCTCGTCGGGCACCGGCTGTCGCTGATCTCGCTGCACGCGGGCGGGCTGGAGATGGCGCTCGACAAGCAGGCGCCCGAGCTGCGCGACGAGGCCACCGTGGTGCGCCGCGCGACCGGTGACGCGATGCGTGAGCTGCGTGAAGTCCTGGGCGTGCTGGGGCCGTTGAGCCGCGACACCGGTACGGCGGCGCTGACCGACACCACCGGTACGCGTTCCGACATCGAGGCGCTGGCCGAGGAGTCGCGCCAGGTCGGCATCCCGGTCGAACTCGACTGGGACGGTCCCGACCTGGACAGCCGTTCGGCCTCGGTGCGGCGCGCGGTGCACCGGGTGGTGCGCGAGTGCCTGACCAATGTGCACCGGTACGCCACCGGGGCCCGGGTCGCCGTGACCGTCCGGCACACCGAGGAACGGATCGACGTCGAGGTCCGCAACGGTGTTCCGCCCAAGCCGCCGACGGCGAGCACCGGTCTGGGCTCGGGTCGCGGGCTGCCCGGCCTGCGGGAGCGCGTCGGGCTGCTCGGCGGTTCGCTGGAGGCGGCGCCGACGGCGGGCGGCGGCTTCGCGGTGACCGCGCTGATCCCCACCGAGCCCGATCCGAACGCCGCGACCGGCGACCCCGACCGGCCGGACGGCGGGGGCGGGCCGCACGAGAACGCGTACGAGGCCGGCGGGCAGGGCGCACACCCCTCGCGCGGCAGACAGTTCCTCGACCGGTTCCAACGGCGCTTCCTCGCCGCGCTGACCGGGCTGCTCGGCCTGACCGGGGTCGGGGTGATGATGCTGTTCGGGGCGGTGCTGGTCGAGGAGGCCAGGGTCGCCGACCAGCCGGTGGCGCGGGAGGATCCGCGGCTCGGGATGACGATGGACGAGGTCACCGAGTCCGTCTTCGGCGACAGCGCCGAGGTGCGGGCCGCGGCCACCGGCAAGGAGCCGCCGCGTCCGGACTTCGTGACCAGCTGCATCTATCCCACGGTCGGGACCGAGGAGTTGCCCGAATGGGAGTACCGCTACTCCTCGGAGGGCGCGGAGTCCGAGACGACCCATCTGCGGATCACCCGTTACTGCTTCCGGGGCGAGAGACTGGCCGACATCGAACGTTTCATCGTGCCGTTGGTGTCGCGGACACCACCCTGGGAGACCCCATGACCGATCAGACCGCGCCCGCACCGCCCGCCTTCGACGCCTCGCGTCCGATCCGGGTGCTCCTCGCCGACGACGAGGAGATGATCCGGCACGGCGTACGGCTGATCCTGCGTCACGCCGAGGGCATCGAGGTGGTCGGCGAGGCGGTCAACGGCGAGGAGGCGGTGCGGGTCGCCGCCGAGACCCGACCCGATGTGGCGCTGATCGACATCCGGATGCCGGTGCTCGACGGACTGGCCACCATCGAACGGCTGGTGGCCCTCGATCCGCGTCCGCAGGTCGTCATGCTCACCACCTTCGGCGACGACGACAACGTCACCCGGGCGCTGTGGTCCGGCGCGACCGGGTTCCTCCTCAAGGACGACGGCCCGCAGGAGCTGATCACCGCCGTACGGGCCGCGGCGGGCGGCGACGCGGTGCTCTCGCCGGGGGTCACCGGCGCGGTCATCGCCCGTATGCTGCGCGGCGGTTCGCGCACACCGGCCACCGCGCCGACCGGCGGACCGGCGGGCGGCGGGGCCTCCCCGGCCGGCAGTGGACCGGCCGGCGGCGGACCGGGCGGCGGCAACAGGCCCGCGGACCGCCTGACGGGCCTGACCGAACGCGAGCGCGAGGTCCTGCTGCTGCTCGGCCGCGGGCTCGCCAACGGCGACATCGGCCGCCAACTGGGCATCGGCACGGGCACGGTGAAGAGCCATGTCAGCGCCATCCTGGAGAAGACCGGCACCGAGAGCAGGGTGCAGGCCGCGCTCCTGGCCTACCAGGCCGGCCTGGTCGACTGACCCCGCCCGGGACGCCGCCGGGCCTCCGCCCCGCCCGGCACCGCCCTGTCCCGCCCGGCACCGCCCTGTCCCGCCCGGCGCCGCCCTGTCCCGCCCGGGACGCCGCAGACGCGCCCCGACGGCCCCGGGCGGCGCACGAGGCGCGGCGTACGGCGCGGGACGTACGAAGCGCTCGGGGCGTACGAGGCGCCCGGCCCCGGGGCGGTGCGGGCGGGGTGGGCGTCCGGGCCGGCGGGTGGCGCTGTGACCTGCGGTCACGTCGCCGGGCGGCCGGCTGCGCGGCGGAGGCGGCCTCCGACCGAAGGCAGGGACGGCCCTCTGCCCAAGGGCAGAGGAGGGGTCCGTCGCAGGGTGTACGCGGGGCCCGGCGCCCAACCTTGGACGGGCCGGGTTTTCGGCACCTGAGACCTATGTTTCCGGGGGTCCGGCGGGTCGAGCATGGAGGAATCCAGCCGACCCGCCGACCAACCGGGAGCCTCCATGAGCGCCATGTACGCCGCCCTCACCGCCAACTCCCTCCACACGCCGTCCCGTTCGGCCGCGGAGGCGACAGAGCTCACCAAGATCTACGGCGAGGGCGACACCCGCGTCGTCGCGCTCGACTCCGTCTCGGTCGGCTTCGAGCAGGGCCGCTTCACCGCGATCATGGGCCCCTCCGGCTCCGGCAAGTCGACGCTGATGCACTGCATGGCGGGTCTCGACTCGATCTCCGCGGGCAGCGCCCGGGTCGGTGAGACCGAGCTGTCCGGCCTCAACGACCGTGCGCTCACCCGGCTGCGCCGGGACAAGATCGGCTTCGTCTTCCAGGCGTTCAACCTGCTGCCGACGCTCACCGCGCTGGAGAACATCACGCTGCCGCTGGCCATCGCCGGGCGCAGCGCGGACCAGGCATGGCTGGACACCGTCGTCACCACGGTGGGTCTGTCCGGACGCCTCGCCCACCGTCCCGCACAGCTCTCCGGCGGCCAGCAGCAGCGCGTCGCGGTGGCACGCGCCCTCGCCTCCCGGCCGGACATCGTCTTCGCGGACGAGCCGACCGGCAACCTCGACTCCCGCGCGGGCGGCGAAGTCCTCGGCTTCCTGCGGGAGTCGGTGCGGCAGTGGGGCCAGACGGTCGTGATGGTCACCCACGACCCGGTGGCCGCCTCGTACGCGGACCGGGTCGTCTTCCTCGCCGACGGGCGCCTCACCGACCAGCTGATGGACCCGACCGCCGAGAGCGTGCTCGACCGCATGCGCCAGTTCGACACCGCCACGCGCACGAGCTGACCGCCGCCGGGCGCGCACCGCCGCCCCGTACCGCGGCCGGCTCCGTACCGCGGCCGGTCCCGTACCGCGCACCTGCCGACCGCGCCCGGGCCCGTGAGCCGGGCCGCTCCCGGCGCCCGCGCCCGCCGCTCGATCCGTATCCGCGGGCTCCGGCCCGCCCCTTCCGCTTACCTCCTCAGGACTGAGACCCCATGCTGCGTACAGCTCTGCGCAATCTCTTCGCGCACAAGGCACGGTTGAGCATGACCGCCCTGGCGGTGCTGCTCGGTGTGGCCTTCGTCGCCGGCACCCTTGTCTTCGGTGACAGCGTCACCCAGGCGTTCCGCAACGCCTCCACCAAGAACCTGGACGGCGTCGCCGTCTCCGTGCAGGCCGAGTACGCCGACACCGACGGCTACGCCTTCGCCGACGCCGGCGAGCCGGCGGAGACCAAGCTCACCGCCGAACTGGTCGACCGGGTGCGGAAACTGGACGGCGTCAGCGCCGTGCACCCCGTCGTCAACGGCAACGCGACGCTCTCGGCCAAGGACGGCAGCCCGTACAACGCCCAGTACTCCTGGCAGAACCTCGCCGTCAACTGGGTGCCCAACTCCGAGTCGGGCAAGGGGGGTTCGGGCTCCGGCGAGGCGGCGCAGGACAGCCGCTACCCGCTCGCCGAGGGCCGCGGCCCCGCCGCCGAGAACGAGATCGCGCTCGACCGCAGCACTGCGAAGGGCGCGGGCTACGAGGTCGGCGACACCGTCCGCTTCGCCACCGACGGCCCGACCCTGGCCAAGAAGCTGGTCGGCGTCGTGGAGACCGACGACCCGCGCGTCACCGCGGGCGGCACCCTCGCGCTCTTCGACACCGCCACCGCGCAGAAACTCTTCCTGCACGACGGCCAGTTCCACGAGCTGACCGTCTCCTCGCCCCCCGGCACCGACAACGAGGCACTGACCGCCGCGGTCGCCGAGGCGCTGCCCGCGAACAGCGGCACCGCCACCAGCGGCGCCCGGCTCGCCGACGAGCAGGCCAAGCAGATCGCCGACTCCACCAAGGCGCTCACCCAGACGCTGCTGGTCTTCGCCGGCATCGCGCTCTTCGTCGGCATCTTCCTGATCGCCAACACCTTCACCATGCTGATCGCTCAACGCAGCCGGGAGATCGCCCTGTTGCGCGCGGTCGGCGCCAGCCGCCGCCAGGTCGTGCGCTCGGTGCTGATCGAGGCCGGACTGCTCGGACTGGTCGCCTCGGCGGTCGGCTTCGCGCTCGGCATCGGCATCGCCGCCGCGCTGCGCCCGCTGCTCAACTCCTCCGGCGCCGGGCTGCCGGCCGGTCCGCTGGTCATCTCCGGCGGGACGGTCGCCTGGTCGCTGGTGGTCGGCGTGGTCGTCACGGTGCTGGCCGCCTGGCTGCCCTCCCGACGTGCCTCGCGAATCGCGCCGATCGAGGCCCTGAGCACCGTCGACCTGGCGCCCCCGGTGCGCGCCATGCGACTGCGCAACACACTGGGCGGGGTCGTCACCGGCCTCGGCGTGCTGATCATGCTCTACCTCTCCACCCTGGAGAAGGTGGAGGAGCCCGAACTGATGGTCGCGATGGCCGGCTCGGCGCTCACACTCACCGGAATGATCATGCTGGCGCCGCTGCTCTCCCGGCCGCTGGTCAATCTGATGGGCCGGCTCACCACCCGCTTCTTCGGCATCGGCGGCAAGTTGGCGCAGGAGAACGCGCTGCGCAACCCGCGCCGCACCGCGGCCACCGCCGCCGCACTGATGATCGGGCTCACCCTGATCACCGGGCTCAGCGTCGCCGGCAACTCCACCGAGATCGCGATCAAGGAGGAGGCCGTGAAGGGGATGACCGCCGACTACAAGGTCACCATGGAACGGGGCATGGACCCCGAACTCGGTGACCGGATCGGCGACGTGGACGGCGTCGAGCACGCCGCGCAGCTGGCCTCCGCCAGCATCGAGGCGTCGGGACGGTTCGCGATGATGACCGGCGCCGACCCCCAGAAGCTCGGCGAGGTCCTCGACCTGGAGTTCAGCAGCGGCTCCCTCGCGGACATCGGGCCCGGCCGGATCGCCGTCTCCGAGTCCTTCGCCGAGCAGACCGGACTGGCCGAGGGCGACACCGTGACCACCACGGTGGGCACCGGCGAGGGCACCGAGAAGCTCACCGTCGTCGGCGTCTACGGCGACAGCAGGCTGGTCAGCGACGCCATCGCCACCATGGACGACGTCCTTCCGAACAGCTACGACGGCACACTGGACAGCGTGCTGGTCAAGGGCGGCGGCGCGTCGGAGACGGACCTCCGCGAGGCGCTCGGCAACAGCCCGCTGTTGAAGGTCCGCAGCCCGGAGCAGCTGACCAGGGACGAGGCCGGCTCCATCAACACCATGCTCAACATGGTGTACGGCCTGCTGGCGATGTCGCTGATCATCGCGGTCCTCGGTGTCGTCAACACCCTGGCCATGTCGGTCTTCGAGCGCACCCGCGAGATCGGCCTGCTGCGCGCCATCGGCCTGGACCGCAAGGGCGTACGTCAGATGGTGCGACTGGAGTCCGTGGTCATCTCGCTCTTCGGCGCGGTCCTCGGCATCGGCACCGGCATCTTCCTCGCCTGGTGCGGCGGCGGCATGACCGAGTCCTCACTGGCCACCTACGAGACCGTGCTCCCCTGGGCGCGGCTGGCGCTGTTCCTCCTCGCCGCGCTCGCCACCGGCGTGCTCGCCGCGCTCTGGCC
Source organism: Streptomyces sp. XM4193 (assembly GCF_023072595.1). Lineage (GTDB taxonomy): Bacteria > Actinomycetota > Actinomycetes > Streptomycetales > Streptomycetaceae > Streptomyces. The sequence goes on along the minus strand of NZ_JALLGK010000001.1, from coordinate 69,062 downwards.
GGCCCGCCGCGCGTCCCGGCTGAACACCCTCCAGTCGCTCGCCGCCGACTGACGGCGACCGCTCAACCCCCGTTTCGCGCACGGGAGTTGCCGCCCGGACGCCCCGATCCGGCGGTGCGCAGGACCCCCGGCGCGCGCAGCGGAACCCCCGGCCCAGCCGCCGGGGGTTCCGCTGCGTCGCGACCCCCGCCGCCGCCCCGGGACGCGGAGCGGCCCGTGCCTCCCGAGGCGTCGCGGGCCGCCGTACGGTCCAAGCGGTGGAGAGCCCCGCCGTACGGCCCCGTCGTGCCCCGCCCCGCCGCGCCGGCCGTGCCACGCCCCGCCGTACGGACCCCGCCGCCGCGCCCCTCCCCGCCCGCCGTGCCGGTCGTGCGGTGCCGCGGCTGCGGTGAACTGCCTTCGCCGGGGCGCCGATCGGCGCCTGCGGGACGGCTCGTCCGTCTCTTTCGTCGCCGCTCGCCGCGACCAAAGTGGCCGATCCGGCGCGGTCCGGCTCCCACCTCCGGGCGATGCGGCGGCGGGCGAGCGGCGGAAGACTTCGGAGCAGAGCACGGAGCCGTACGCCGCGACGGTCCCGGCCGGCAGCGCCGTACGCGTACCCGCCGGAAGGTCCGTACGGCGAGCGGCGGCGACGCGCACCGCGAGACCGCGAGACCGCGAGACGACAGGGAGGACGGTCCAGTGCCGACAGCGATGGAGCCCGACTGGGGCATGACGGGCGTGCTGGGCGGAGCCCGGGGCGCCCGCGGGAACGACGAACTGATCGGTACGCAGCACCTGCTCGCCGCGACCGCCTCCGGCAAGGGCCCGGTGCGGGACGCGCTCGCCGACGAGGGCGTCACCAGGACCGCCGTGTTCGCGGTGATGCGCGACGGCATGGAGGTCGACGACGCGTGGAGCGGCGCGGACGATCCGGGCCGGAGCGTCTCGAGCGCCGAGATCCTGGGGGAGCACGGCGACGAGCGCACCAGGTTCACCGGTGCCGCCGCCGACGCGCTCGGCGCGGCGATGGAGCTGGCCCGGCAGGAGGACGCGTCGAAGTTCGGCCCCGCCCATCTGCTGCGCGCGCTGCTGGCCGAGGAGAACCACGCCGCCGAGCTGCTCTCCAAATGCGGGACGACCCCCGAGGCCGTGCTGAACCGGCTCGACGGCGGCCCCGGTTCGGGGGACGACGACCTCGACCCGCTGCTGCGCCCCACCCGCGACGCGCTCCTCAACCGCGTCCAGTACCGGCGGATGCCCTTCTGGCAGCGCTGGGTCTCCCGGTGGGGCAACATCAACTGGGCGGCCAGGCCCACCGAGTGGATTCCCTGGGAGGCGCAGGAGCAGGCCCGTCGCCGCGGCGGGGAGACCCTGGGCACCGAGCACGTACTGCTGGCGGTGCTGGCCACCCACGCGGTGGCCGAACGTCATCCGCACCTCGCGGGCGAGGGCGGATCGGCCGACGACCGGTACGCGGGCGGGGTCCGGTTGGCCGACCGCGGCCTGGACCACGCCACGGTCCACCGGGCGCTGGAGGCCGGCACGTTGAGCCTGCCGCCGGACCCGCGCCCGGCGCAGCAGTACCTGGACGAGGCCAGGGCCGCCGACGGCACCTCGCCGGCCGACGCCCCGGGCACCGGTCCGCTGGTGGACGCGCTGCTCAGCGAGGACACCCGGGCCCGACGCCTGGTCGAACACCTCGCCGCGACGCCCTCCGAACCGCCCGCCTGACGCACCTCCCGCGCCCGCCGCGCCTCCCGCCCGACGCGCCTCCCGCCCGACGCGCCTCCGGGCGGGAGGCCGCGGGGCGGTCCCCTCCGCAGGCGCCTGCCCGACGACACGAATCCCGCGCACCCGCGCGCCCTCCGGGGACGAATCCCGTCCGGAGGGCGAATCCTCCGGCGGCCAGGGGGTAGGCTCCCCGCTTCACTGGCAGGAGCATGTCAAGCAACTGATCTCGGAGGCCGCCCCCCATGAAGAAGCGAACCGGCATCGTGCCGGCCATGATCCTGATGGCAGGACTCGCGGCACCGTCCGCCTCCGCCGCGGGCACGCACGACGCCACCGCGACCGACCAGCGCGCGCAGGCGACCAACTTCCAGCTCCCCTTCACCTGCGGCGACCCCTGGCGGCTCGACACCTGGGGCCACAACCCCGCGCTGGACATGGTCGCCGAGCCGGACCAGCACGGCACCGAGGGAGCGCCGCTGCTCGCCTCCGAGGCCGGTACGGTCAACCTCTCCTTCTGGCACGACAACGCGGGCAACGTCGTCCAGATCGACCACGGCGGCGGGTACTTCACCACCTACATCCACCTGGAGTCACGTTCGGTGGAGGTCGGCGACACCGTGGCGCAGGGAGCGGGCATCGGCTTCGTCGGGCGTACCGGCGCGGGCGCCAACGACCACCCGCACCTCCACTTCGAGCTGGGCATCGACGCCGACGGTGACGGTCAGGCGTCCTGGGGCGCCGCCGACTCCGAGCGTGTCAACGCCGTCTTCGACGGGGTCGAGTACGCGGGTGCGGCCCAGACCTGGCGGGACGTGGTCAGCAACAACTGCTGACCACCGCGCCCGTGCACGGAACCTGACCACCCCGCCCGCGCACGGAACCTGGCCCTGCGCCGCCGGCCCGCGGATGCCGGTCGACCGCCCGTACGGGGTCGGCCGGCGTCGCAGGTCCGGTCCGGCTCGGTCCGCAGGCGCCGCGGATCGGACATTCCGCATTCACCCCGGCGCGGTGCGTTACATGCGTCACTGATGCGTTTGGGGCGCACGGGACTGGGCAGCGGCGCAATCTGGGTGGAATCAGGTCCGTACCAGGTTTGACTCAGTGCATAATCATACAAGTCGGGCAGAATCGAGCTGAAAGGGTCCGACTCAGCGACCCGCCGGCGGGGGTGGCGGGTCGTTTTTGCGTACGACTCGTGAGGTGGATGTGAGCAGACTCCAAGCCGAGCACCTGTACAAGGTGTTCGGTAAACATGTGGATCAGGCGGTGACCCGGCTCGAGGCCGGCGAGGACCGCGACGAACTCCGTAAGAGCGGCACCACAGCGGCCGTCATCGACGCGAGCTTCGAGGTCGAGCCGGGCGAGATATTCGTCGTGATGGGCCTGTCCGGCTCCGGCAAGTCCACGTTGCTGCGCCTGCTGAACGGACTGCTCGAGCCGACGTCCGGTGCGGTGCGGTTCGACGGCGAGGACGTGACGAAGCTGAGCCCGCCGGCGCTCCGCGAGGTCCGTGCCAAGAAGATCAGCATGGTCTTCCAGCACTTCGCCCTCTTTCCCCACCGCAGCGTTCTGGAGAACGCCGCCTACGGGCTCGAAGTGCAGGGCGTGGAGAAGCCGGAGCGGGAGGAGCGCGCCACCGAGGCGCTGCGGCTGACCGGTCTGGAGGGCTGGGAGAAGTCCTGGCCCGACGAGCTCTCCGGCGGTATGCAGCAGCGCGTGGGCCTGGCCCGTGCGCTCGCCACCGACGCCGACCTGCTGCTGATGGACGAGGCGTTCTCCGCGCTCGACCCGCTGATCCGCCGCGACATGCAGGACCAGCTGCTCGAACTCCAGGAGACGCTGAAGAAGACCATCGTCTTCATCACCCACGACCTCAACGAGGCCATGCGTCTGGGCGACCGCATCGCGGTCATGAAGGACGGCCGCATCGTGCAGATCGGCACGCCGGAGGACATCCTCGTCCGCCCGGCCACCGACTACGTGCGGCGCTTCGTCGAGGACGTCGACCGCACCCGGGTGCTGACCGCCGGTTCGATCATGGAGGAGCAGGCCGAAGGCGCCAAGCCCTTCAAGTCCGCGGTCAACGTGCCCGAGGACACCCCGGTCGCCGAGCTGTTCGCGCCCTTCGCGGGCGGCGGCGAGACCGTCGGTGTCACCGGCGACGACGGCGATCTGATCGGCCGCATCGAGCGGGACCGACTGCTGACCGTCCTCGGCGAGGCGGTCGGCGACCCGGACGCCGACGACGGCGAGAGCAAGAAGGTGGCGGCCGGTGCCTAGGATCGATCTCGGGTCGAGAGTCGAGTCGTTCATCGACTGGCTCCAGGCCAACCTCACCTGGCTGTTCGACGCGATCAGCGCCGTACTGACCAACTGCTTCGACGCGGTCAACACCGTGCTGAGCGCCCCCGAGCCGCTGATCATGGGCGGCATCCTCGCGGTCATCACCTTCTGGCTGCGGGGCCTGTTCCCCGCCGTGCTGGCGATGCTGGGCTTCCTGGTCATCGACTCGGTGGGCCTGTGGGACAACGCGATGATGACGTTGTCCATGGTGCTCGTCTGCGCCCTGATCACGCTGCTCATCGCAGTGCCGCTGGGCATCTGGGCCGCGCGCAGCAAGACCGTGTCGGCGATCGTCCGGCCGGTGCTGGACTTCATGCAGACCATGCCGGCGATGATCTACCTGCTGCCCGGCGTGGTCTTCTTCGGCGTCGGTGTCACCCCGGGTCTGCTGGCCACGGTCATCTTCTCGATGCCCCCGGCCGTGCGCATGACCGAGCTGGGCATCCGGCAGGTCGACTCCGAGCTGGTGGAGGCCGCCGAGGCCTTCGGCACCACGCCCGGCAACACCCTTCGCAGGGTGCAGCTGCCGCTCGCGTTGCCGACCATCATGGCCGGCGTCAACCAGGTCATCATGCTGGCGCTCTCGATGGTCGTCATCGCCGGTATGGCCGGTGCGTCCGGCCTCGGTGAGGACGTCTACAACGCGGTGACCCGCGTCGAGATCGGCTCCGGTTTCGAAGCCGGCCTGGCGGTCGTCATCCTCGCCATGTACCTGGACCGCATGACCGCGGCGCTGAACCTCCGCGTCTCGCCGCTCGGCCGTCGCAGCCTCGCCAAGGAGGCCGCGACCGCGAGCGGCTGGAAGCTGATGCACTACCGTCCCGGCACCGCCGTGGCCGGTGTCGGCGTCGTCGTGCTGGCGCTCGTCGCGGGCGGCATGAGCTTCGTCGGCGGCGACGACGACGAGAAGACGGCCGGCGCCACCGACGTCGGCAAGGGCAAGCAGATCAAGATGGGCTACATCCCCTGGGACGAGGGCATCGCCTCCTCGTACCTGTGGAAGGAGGTCCTGGAGCAGCGCGGCTACAAGCCGACGATGCAGCAGCTGGACCCGGGCCCGATGTTCGCCGCACTCGCCAAGGGTGATCTGGACTTCCAGACCGACACCTGGCTGCCGACCACCCACGAGCAGTACTGGGAGAAGTACGGCGACAAGCTGGAGGACCTCGGCCAGTGGTACGGCCCCACCACGCTCGAACTCGCGGTGCCCTCGTACATGAAGGGCATCAAGACCCTCGAGGACCTCAAGAAGAACGAGGACAAGTTCGACAGCAAGATCATTGGCATTGAGGCGTCCGCCGGAATGATGGGCATCCTCAAGGACAAGGTGGTCAAGGAGTACGGGCTGGAGGACTGGAAGATCGTCTCCTCCTCGACGGCGTCGATGCTGGCCGAGCTGGACCGCTCGTACAAGCAGGAGAAGCCGATCGTCGCCACCCTGTGGTCGCCGCACTGGGCGTACAGCAAGTACGAGATGACCAAGCTAGAGGACACCAAGGGTGCCTGGGGCAAGGGCGACAAGATCCACACGGTCGCGCGCAAGGGCTTCAGCGAGGACGACCCGACGGTCTCCGGCTGGCTGAAGAACTTCAAGATGACCGAGAAGGACCTCACCGACCTCGAGAAGCTGATCACCGAGGCCGGCAAGGGCAAGGAGCAGGACGCGGTCAAGGAGTGGCTGGAGACCAAGCCCGACGACTACGTCGAGAAGATGGCTCCGGTCGGCGGCGGCGAGACCGCCGAGGGCAAGGACGCGGGCAAGCCCGTGAAGCTCGGCTACTTCCCGTGGGACGAGGCCATCGCCACCACCTGGCTGTGGCACAACATCCTCGAGGACCGCGGCTACAAGCCCTCGATCAAGCAGCTCGACCCGGGTCCGCTCTACACGGCGCTGGCCAGGGGCGACATGGACGTCCAGTTCGACGCCTGGCTGCCGACGACGCACAAGCAGTACATGGACAAGTACGGCGACAAGCTCACCGACGTGGGCCAGTGGTACGGCCCCACGACGCTCGAGCTGTCGGTGCCCTCGTACATGAAGGACGTCAAGTCCCTCGAGGACCTGAAGGACCACAAGGGCAAGTTCAAGGGCAAGATCATCGGCATCGAGTCCTCCGCCGGCATGATGGGCATCCTCAAGGACAAGGTCGTCAAGGAGTACGGCCTGGAGGACTGGGAGATCGTGTCCTCCTCGACCGGCACGATGCTCGCCGAGCTCGACCGCTCCATCAAGAAGAAGGAGCCGGTCGTCGTCACCCTGTGGTCCCCGCACTGGGCATACGCGGAGCACGACCTGGTCAAGCTCGAGGACCCGAAGGGCGCCTGGGGCGAGGGCGACAACATCCACATCACCGGTAAGAAGTCCTTCGCCGAGGACCTCCCCGAGCTGAACAAGTGGCTGGAGAAGTTCAAGATGACCGAGAAGGAGCTCGCCGCACTGGAGGCCGAGATCCAGAACGGCGGCGCGGGCAAGGAGGAGGAGTCCGTCCGCAAGTGGATGGACGCCAACCCCGGCATCGTGGACCGGCTGGCGCCGGTCGACTGATCCGGCACCGTCCGCCCTCCTGAGGGTTCCGCCGAGGCCCCGCTCCCACCGTCGCAGGACGGCAGGAGCGGGGCCTCGGCCGTTCCCGTACGTCGGCGCCCGGTGGCGGGTGCGGTCGGTGGTCGGACGGTGGGTCAGGGGCGCGGCGCGGGCGCCGGGGCGGCCCGTACGCGGGAGTCCAGCCAGTCGCACAGCTCCCGCAGTCCGGCGTCGGCCCTCTCCCGGTCGCCGGTGGCCAGGAGGTCGTTCTGCAGGCCGGCGAAGGCGGCGTTGAGCAGTGTCGCGACGGTGCGCGCCTCCGACTCCGGCACGCCGCGCAGGGTCAGGCAGCCGGCGACGAAGTCGGCCCGGCCGCGTACGAACCCCGGGCCGGGCAGGGTCAGTCGACCCGCCGCGGCCAGGCCCTCGATCTCCCGGATCAGCCGGGTGGTCGCCGACTCCCGGGGCCCGAGGGTGCGCTCCCAGGCCGCGCGGACGATGTTGCCGACCGGGACGGCCGGGTCGTACCAGCCCGGGGTCGCCCTCAGCGCCTGGTGCTGGCGTTCGTCCAGGCGTTCCAGCACCGCGCCGATCAGGGCGCTCTTGTCCGCGAAGTGGTGGGTGAGCACCCGGGTGGACCGGCCGAGGCCGGCCGCCAGCGTACGGAGGGAGAAGTCCCCGATACCGGTCTCGGCGAGCTGCTCGATGACGGCGTCGGTCACCTCGCGACGGCGCTCCGGGCTCACGGGTCTGGGCATGCGCACCTCCTGTGGAGCGAGGTTTTCACATCCGTAAGGGAAACGACTGTTACCTTAACTGGATGCCCCTGCGACTCCCGCGCCCTCTCTGGCTCCACGCACTGACCCTGGCGGCCTTCGTCGTGCAGACCGACGACTTCATCATCGTCGGGGTGCTGCCCGCGATCGCCGACGACCTCGGCGTCAGCCATGCCGCGACCGGTCGGCTGGTGACGGTCTACTCCCTGGTCTACGCGTGCGCCGCACCGCTGTGGGCGCTCGCCCTCGCCCGCGTCCCCCGCCGTACGGCGCTGCTGAGCGCGCTCGCGGTCTTCGCCGCGGCCAACTTCGCGGTCCTGCTCGCCGATTCGTACGCCCAGCTCATGGTCCTGCGGGTGGTGGCCGCCGGTGCGGCAGCCGTCGTGCTGCCGCTCGCGCTGGCGCTGGCCGCCTCGCTCGCGCCGCCCGGCCGGACCGGCCGGTACCTGGCGAGCGTCATGGTCGGACTGACCGGTGCCGTCCTGGTCGGCGTGCCCGCCGGCACCCTGATCGGCGCGGGCTTCGGCTGGCGGGCGACCTTCGTGGGATGCGGACTCGTCGCCGTGCTCGTCCTGCTCGGCACCTCGGCCGCCGTACCCGGCGGAGCGTCCCCCACCCGTACCGACGACACGGCGGACGCGAGCCCGGACGCGGGCCGGGACACGGACGCGGGCCGGGACACGGACGCGGGCCGGGACACGGGACCGGGCTCTGGCCGGCGTGCGGACGCGGGCGGCGGGGCGGGGCGATTCCTGCTGGACCGCACGGTCGCAGTGATCCTCGCCGTCACCGTGCTCACCGTGGCCGGCAACCTCGCCCTCCAGACCTACCTCGCGGTCTACCTCGCCGATCTCGCGGGCGCGGGCCCCGGAACGCTCGCGGTGCTGCTGGTGTGCGCGGGTGCGGGCGGCGTCGCGGGCACCCGGATCTCCGGCCGACTGGTCGACGGACAGGGCCCGTTGCGCACCTTCGTACTCGCCTGCGGAGCCTTCTGCGGTGCGCTGCTCGCCCTCTCGGCCCTCTGGGCGGTACGGCCGGTGCCGCCGGCGCTCGTCGTGCTGCCGCTCGTCCTCTGGTCGGCGGCGGCGTGGGCCGTGCCGACCGCCGTACAGGCGCTGCTGCTCGAACGAGTCGGCACCGGCGCGGCGGCGCGGGCGGCGGCGGTGCTCAGCAGCTCCGCGTACGTCGGCGCCGCGCTCGGCGGGGCACTGGGCGGAGCCGTCGTCGTCCAGGGCGCCGGTTGGTTGCCGTCGGCGGCGATCACGCCGGTGGCCGCCGGGCTCACAGTGACGCTGCTCACGCTGCGCCGCACGGCCCGGCCCCGCGCGGGGGCCGAGGGGACGGCATCGGCGCCGGTCAGCGGCGAGAGCCGGACTCTCTGAGCCGGTCGCGCGTCCCGAACCGCGCGGACAACGTCCCGACGCCGGTGTGCAGCGGGCCGCCCGACGGGTGAGGCTTGGGTCATGCGTGGTGATCTGGAAGCGCTGGTGGACCTGGTGGCCGGCGGGGCGGAGCCCTCGGCGGTCGTGGACTGGCTGCGGGAGGCGGTCGACTGCGAGGCCGTACTGGCGACCGGGGCGCAACCCCCGTCCGCGGCCCCCAGCAGTCCCGGAACCCTCGAACTCGTCACCCTGATCTCCGGCCACACCGACCGGGTGCGGCACGTGCCCGGCGACGACTGGCACACACTGGTCGCCCCGGTGGGGGCGACGCCGCCCAGGCCGCTCCTGTGGGCCTGGCGCGCGCTCCCGTGGGACGACGAGGACTGGCGGACCGTCGAACGGGCCGCCGGTGTCGCCGCGACGCTGACGGCAGCGGCCCGGGCCGCGATCGGCGACGCCGCGACCATGGCGGCACGCATCTCCGCGCTCCAGGCGCTGATGGCCGGCGACATGGTCCGCGCCTCCCGCGCGCTCGCCCCGCTGACGCCGCAACTCGTCCCGGCCGGCGCCGGGCAGATCGCCATCCTGGAGGTGCCGCCGGGGGCCGACCGTCGGGCCGCGGCCCGAGAACTGGACCAACACCTCGCCTCCCGCGGCGCGTTGGTCGTGGTCTGCCCGGTCGACGACCGGCAGGTCATCATCGTCAGCCCCGGCCGGCATCTGATCGAGGACCTCACCCCGATGGTGGGGGACGGACGCGTCGCAGGCGTCTCGTCGATCAGCCCCTGGCAGCGTACGGCCGCCGCCTACCGCGCCGCCTCCGAGGCGCTGGCCGCCGTGCGCGGCACCCCGGCGAAGATCGCCCGGCACGACGGCCGCGCCCCGCTGGCCGATCTGCTGCACGCCGACGCCCGCATCTGGGCCGACCTCGTCCTCCAGCCGCTGTCCATCCTCAGCCCCGCCGACCGCGAGGACCTGCTGGGCATGGCCCGGGAGGTGACCTGGTGGGGAGAGTCGGCGGCAGCCGAACTCGTGGGCTGGCACCCTTCCTCGCTGCGCCGCCACACCGACCGGCTCGCCAACCTCATCGGCCACGACCGCCGGCAGCTGTGGCCGAGCATCGCGCTCCACCTGGCCGTGCACCTCTCCGCGCTGCCGCCGCCCCCCGACCGTTCGCACCGGCCCACCCTCGCCGACATCCTGCACGTCTCCGCGATCACCGACTGGGCCCACCAGGTCGTCGACCCCTTCCCCGACCAGGTGCGGGAGGCCGTGACCGCGTGGCTGCGCTCGGGCACGGACACGGAGGCCGCCTGCCGCGAACTCGGCATCGCCCGCGCCACGCTCTACCGCCGCCTGGAACGCGCACGCGACCTCAGCCACCTGGAGATCACCCGCTACCCGGGCGCCACCATCGAGCTCGCGGTCGCTCTCTATGTCCTCGGGCACCTGCCGATGGGTACGGTGCCAGATCTGGCGGACCGTCGACTGACGCCGGTCCGGGGAGGGGAGCACATGGAGATCGACACCGCCCGCCCGCACCCCGCACGGGTGTACAACTACCTCTGCGGCGGCGACACCAACTACCGTCCCGACCGCGAACAGGCCCTGCGGATGCTGGAGTACGACCCCAACGCCTCCGCCGCGGCGCAGGCCAACCGGGCGTTCCTGATCCGCGCGATGGAGCAGGTCGCGGCCCACGGCGTCACCCAGGTCCTGGACCTCGGCTCCGGCATCCCGATGGCACCCCATCCGCACGAGGTGCTGCTGCGCACCCGGCCGGACAGCCGCGTCGTCTACATCGACAACGACCCGATCGTCCTCGCCCACGCCGAGGACCTGCTCCGCGGCGCCCCCGCCGGCCAGGTCACCTACGTGCAGGCGGACGTCGGCATCGGCGGTCCGGAACTGCTCGAACTGCCCGAGGTGCGCCAGACGTTGGACCTCGACAAACCCGTCTGCCTCTCGGCCGTCGCGCTGCTCCACTTCCTGCCCGGCGAGCCCGGACCGGCACTGGTGCGCGACATCCTCGACCGCCTCGCACCCGGCAGCATGCTCGTCCTCTCCCATCTGACCGCCGACTTCGCGCCCGAGCTCGTCACACCCGGAGTCGAGCAGTACTCGCAGAACGTCGCACCGCTGTGCACCCGCAGCTACAGCGAGGTCACGGCGATCTTCGAAGGGCTGGAGATGCTCGAGCCGGGCATCGCCCCCGCGCCCGAATGGCGCCCCGGCGCCGACGACACCCGCCCCGCCCGCGAGCAGGCCAACTGCTGGGCCGGAGTCGGCCGCACCGTCTGAGCCCGGCCGGCGGCCGGCGGCGCGCGGGCCGTGCGTGGGCGCGGGTCGTGCGCGTAGGCGTGCGTCGGCGCGGGCCGTGCGTGGGCGCGGGTCGTGCGCGTAGGCGTGCGTCGGCGCGGGCCGTCGGCGGGGCGGTGGTGCGTGGCATACGTGGGCGCGGGCTGCCGGCGGGGCGTCCGGGGTTGTGGTGTTGGGCGTCCGGGCGCGTGCGCCGGGCCGCTCGTCCGGTGGCCCGCGGCGACGTGCGCAACCGGTGTGCGGGAGCGGGCGGTTGGGGCGTCCGGCCGCGCGAGGGATCGGGCGTGCCGCCTCGGGTGCCGCCTCCGCCTCGACGAGGGCCCGGCATCCGTGGTTGCTGACCGAAGTGTCCCGGTAGCGCACTGTTCGCTCCCGGGCTGCGCGAGAAGTCTCACTGTTGCTGCGTCAGTTGTCTCACGCGCCGTCAACTGCGAACCGGGAGAGTGATCGGGGCACAACTGCGAGCGAGCAGACGAAGACAGGTGACGTTCACGGCGTACGGAGCCGGCCACGGGGGGCCGGTCCCGATCTCGCCGCGAACAGCGCCGAGGGGGCGGGACCACGGCCGTGCGGACGGCCAAAGTTCGGAACGACCGGTCATGGCCAGGGGGTGGCTCATGACCCGGGGGGAACCGTTCCGATCCCTCGCACTTCGACGTTCGCAACCGCCGACCCGGGTACGGCGTCGGCCGGCAGCAGTGTGCACGGGCCTGTGCCCGCTCGGACGAGGGGGAGAGCGGGCGCAGGCGGGGTCCGACCACCCCCGGGTGGGTCGCTCCCTCTCGCGGCCACTCCGTCTCGGCCCCTCCGGCTCAGTCCCTCCGGCGCGTCCTCGGCCACTGCGGCACCTTCGGTCGTTCCGCGTCTTCGGCCACTCCGGCGTCTTCGGCCCCTTCGGGCGCGCTGCCGGCTCTGCGCGACCGTGTTCCTCGGAGCGGTCGCGTCCGCTGTGTTCCGTGTGCCGCGCCGCATTGATGGCGTCGGGTGCTCGGGTGCTCGGGCACCCGTACGCCGCGCCGGTGGCGACTTCCCGTACGCCGCCCACGGCCGGCTGGTGGGGCCCACGGCCGCGGGCCCGCGTATCGGCGGAGGCCAACTCCGCGGATACGCAGGCCCGTTGGTGCGTCACAGATTGTTCAGCGTCAACTCACTGCTCGTCGCCCGGTGTTCGGTGCCCCGGCGCTCGCTGCTCAGCTCTTCGCCGACGGCTTCTGCTTGAGCTCGTCGACCACGGCCCGGGCGGTGGTCGCGCTGGTGAAGGTGACAGTGCCGGGCTTCATCAGCAGATCCTCCTCGTTCGGGCTCTTCGGCTCCTTGACCTGGACACCGCGTTCGCCGAGGAAGGCGTGCGTCCTGCGGTCGAAGATCCACTCGGTGCGTTCGCCGCTGAACTCGTCGAGCCTGGCCACCGCTACGCCCTTGCGGCCGACGGCGTCGACGGCGTCGTCGACGTTCACCACGCCCGGGATCTTCGCCGCCGCCTTGTAGAGGGCGGCCTCCAGGCCGGCCGGCGCGTAGCTCTCGCTGATCAGGTCGCCGATCAGGTCGAACGCCGCGTGGTCCCTGCTGTTGCCCTGGTCCTTGCTCTCGGCGTAGATCTTCTTCAGCAGTGCGTCGGGTTCGGTGGGCAGCTTCTTCAACTTGTCCCACGCGCCGGTGTGGCTGTGCTCCGAGTCGAGGGTCTCGCCGCCCTCGGGGCTGTTCCCCGGCTCGATCAGCCAACCCTTGTGGCCGTCGGGCGACTGCCAGACCTGCCGTGTGTGCGGCTTCTCGCTCACCACGGTGTGCTTGTTCTCGACCGTCCTGACGTAGGTGTTCGCCACGGTCGACTCGACGTAGATCCACTGGTCGGGCCGCGGGTCCGGGCCGGCGGACTGCTTCGCGGCGGTGGAGATACGGTCGAGCAGTTCGTCGGTACCGCTCGTACTGGCGGCGCCGACCTCGGTGGTCAGCACCGGCCCGGTGGCGGCTGTCGGAAGCTCCTCGTCATCGCCGTCCTGGCCGACCAGTACGGCGCCGGTGGCGATCAGGCCGGTCAGCGCGCACGCCGCCAGCGGCACCGCGATCACCGGCCGGCGGAACCAGCTGCGCGGCCCTGCGGCGGGCGTGTCGGACGCGGCGGGATTGGTGGAGGTGGTGCGGGACTCGTCGTGAATGCGGGCCATCAGGCGCTCCTTGTGGAACTCGTGGCGGCCCGCGGGCAGTTCCCGGTCGACCGGCGGAACGAGACCTCGGGTCTCCTCCCACTCGGTCGGGTGCGGTGAACGATGGGTGTTCATCGGGTTCCTTCCCGTGCGGACCGGACCGCGGAAACGCGATCGCCCTCTATCTGTTATCTGTCGAACGGATCGGGTGAGTTCCCTCTGCTCGCCGTCCGGATTCCGCTCAGCCGGCTCTCCGCCGCCCTCGCGCGCGCCTTCACGCCCGCCTTCGAGCAACTGCCGTGCCCTGCGCGCGAATCGGCCCGCGCCGCCGCGCTCCGGCGACCCGCCCGACGATCCGCTCCACGAGTCGTCCGACGCTCTGTCCGACGAGCGCAGCTCCGCCTCCGTCAGCCTGCTCAACCTCTTGCGGGCACGGGACAGTCGCGAGCGCACGGTGCCGACCGGAACGCCCAGGGCCCGCGCCGCATCGACGTACTGCAGGCCCTCCCACAGGCAGAGCACCAACACCTCGCGCTCGGCCGGCTTCAGCGAGGCGAGCACCTTCAGCGTGACGTCGATACGCCGTCGGTCGTCCACCCGCCCGGCCACTTCCTCCGCATGGTCCGGCACCTCGACGGCAGCCCGTGCCGCTGCCGCCGACGCGGCGGCAGCGGCACGGTAACGGCGGTTGCCGCGTACGTGGTTGCGCGCGATGTTGGTCGCCACGCCCAGCAACCAGGGCCGCAACGAGCCCCCGTCGGCGTCGAGCCTCCCCGCAGACGCCACGCCGCGAGGAACGTCTCCGACATCACGTCCTCCGCCACCGACCAGTCGGCCGTCAGCCGGAACGCGTGGTTGTACACGGCTCGCGCCCAGGTGTCGAAGAGCTCGGCGAAAGCCGCGGGGTCGCCGTCCCTGATCCGAGTTCGCAAATCTGTGGTCACCCCCGTGAACTGTCCACCACGGCCCACGGAGTTCCAGTGGCCCACATCACATCCGAGCCGACGTCTCTGCGCTCGGTGTGGCGGCGACGGCGACCCGTCCTCACTCGGGGCGTGGCAACGCCCGCACATCGGTACTGGTGAAGCTCTCACCTTCTGGCCAAATAACGGCACACTCCTGTGCGTTGGCGAGGTCCAAGAGATCATCTCGTGGCTTTGAAGGCAGCAGAATCGCTCGAACTCCGTGATCTACGAATCTGCCGTAGTCGGCCAGTTGCCCTATGGCCATGCGTACGTTCTCGCGGGTGACGCTCCCCTTCGCTTCTACGAGCAGTCCGAGGTCGTTGACATAGACATCGGTGAAGAGCGGACGTGTTTCGCCAGGAGGCCGGATCGTCTGACGGTTGCAGTGGTGGCCCCGCCGATTGAGATAGCTGGTGAAATCCTCGATGAGCAGCCGCTCCCTGCGCTGTGCCTCGTAGACCTCTCCGCTTGGGCTGACGAAGGTGCTCTCTGTCTCGTGGCGCTCAAGCGGCAACTGCTTGACTTGCTCCGGGTGACCCTCAAGGAACCGGCCCAGGCTGGTAGTTGGTGCCTGTGGGGAGGTGTCGACTGGTAGCAGTCTAAAGATGATGACTCGGCGGAGCGGGCCACCGTCAGTCTCTGGTGCGTCCGCGGTGTACCAAGGGTTGTCGGCATCGACGACAAACTCACCCTGGTAGGTGACGGTGCCCCTGGCGCCCTTGAATACGCGAAGCGCACGCCGGTCGGAGCGGTGGTTCAGGATCGCGGCGTTCCCAGATTTCATGGACTGGTCGCCACGCTGCCCTTCGCCGCTGTAGTGAAACGAGCTATCGGGCATCCAGCCGTCGTAGTAACCATGTTGCTCGCCGGCGGCAGGGTCAGTGAAGACGAAGACGTTAGGTGTCTTCGCAGACGGCCCGATACCGCCCTGTCTACGCCCCCCGTAGGTGCGGTGCAGCTTCTTGCGTTCGATCTCGTCACCGGGACGCAGCGTCCACGGGATCTCTGTCGCAGCCGCTTCGCTCATGTTTCCCCCTACTCCGACGTGGTGCCTTACCTCAGGCACGGTGATCTTCCCACGCGCAAGTATGACTATTAAGTAGGCGGGGGCGTGTGCCTTACCCGGCTTCCCTGGGAGTAAGTACCCAAGCCGGCCAACGGAGTTAGCCGGTAGGGAAACAACCGCAGTGACACCCAGCCGCCTAAGTTGGCATGGGGGTGGAGCTAAGCAGGCTGGCAGTGAGTCACGACTGCAGAGCCGTGGAGGTAGTCCACACACGGGGCGGCTGCTGCCTATGGGCGGCGCCGACGCGGTTACGTACGTCTTCGTTCGGACAGTCCACGCCCCGTAGAACCTTGAGCGCTTGGTCGCGTGGACCGTCGCAGCGCCGAGACAAGAGGGTAGGGATCTCAGCCTGCTGTCTTGTTTCCGTTCTATCGCCGAGACGTTGGCAGCCGCACCATCGGAACCGGGTGGCCGATGAGGTCGGCCCTACTGGTGGGAGCGGCAATGACGTACGTTCCGATACTGAAGGGCAAGCTCGGCGAGTTCACTGCACTTGGGCATATGGCGAGCGATGTTCAAGCCGGAGTACGGCCTGTCCTGGAAGTTGTTCCAGACGGTCAAGTCCACGATGTGCTGGCAACGTTCTTCAAGCACGCCTGTGAACGCTTACCGGAAGGGCTGGACCTTGCGGTGGACTGCGGGGAGCTCTGGCGTCACGGTCCGGTAGGAGGCGTTTGGCATGGGCCGCCGTTGAGCTGGCTTAGCGAGGCGTTCGATCAATGGATGCTCGCTCTCATCCCGGTGTTTCGCCCGTGCGATCCTGACGATGCACTTGCGGAAGTCCGGAAGGTGCAACGGGTGCACGGCTGCGGTGCGGTGATGAGGGTAGAGCTCGCCAGTTTTCCTTCCGATCACTCTCAAGCGAGCCGAACTACGGCAAGAACGCTGAGAAGAATCGCACTTGAACCTGCTGAGATTGACTTATTGCTAGATGCGCGGCAGGTCGAGGGTAGGGACCGAGCGATCAGATGTGTTCCTGACGTCTTAACTGCGCTGCGCTGGGCGAGATCCGCTTCATGGCGGTCGGTGACGGTGGCGGCTGGGGCCTTTCCTCGGTCGCTTCGTAGCCTGCCTCGCGAGCGTCTGATCCGCCTGCCACGGTGGGACATCGCGCTTTGGCGAAAGCTGGCGTCAGACTGTGACGGGCCGACACCAGATTTCGGTGATTACGGGATCACTCACCCCGTGATGAGCGTGGCGCCTGGTAGGCGTGCAGCGCCCAATCTTCGCTACACCCTTGAGAACTCCTGGATAGTCTCGGTCGCCTCTGCGCGCCACCAAGGAAACGATGGCTTCTTTGTGCTCTGCGAGCAGTTGGAAGGCGCCGGTCTGGGGCCGGCGCGAGTCTCCAGCAGCTCCTGGGGAGATAGCCAACTCGCCGTCTGTGCCCGAAGGCAGAGACCTAAGGCCGGTCGCCCAGCCGACTGGCGGGCGTGGGCTACCTCGCGCCACCTTGCTGTCACCACGGCTGCCCTAGAGGGCCGCCAAGGGCCCTAATGCTCCACAGGCTTGCCAGTAGCACGGCGAATGCAGGTCAGGCGGTGGGCTTTTGGCGTTGGCGGGTGAGGTGGATGGCGGCGGCGAGGGCGAGGGCGAGGAAGAAGAGGGCGGAGACGCCGAAGAGCACGGTGAACACGGCGGCCCCGCCGCCGCCGACGTCCTGGTTCCGGGCGGCGACGCTGGGGTCGTCGGCCTGGTGGCGGACGGTGAGGCGGGTGCCGACGGACGATTTGCCGCCGCCGCTGCCTACGGGCAGGTCCGCGATCACCGTTCGTCCGTCGGCCTCGAAGCGGACCCGGCAGTTGCCGATCATGCAGGACCCGGCGGTGTGCAGCGTCGCTTCGGCCTGTTCGCCGTTCTGGAGAGAGCGCAGATGTTGGGCGGCCGGGTACATGACCAGCAGCGAGAGACTGCCCAGCAGGAGCGTGAGCACCAGGCAGAAGATCAGCGAAGCGCGCGGTCCGAGCCCGCCGGTGGCGGCGGTCCGGGCGCGGTGCGCGGCGATGGCGGTGGCTGCTTTGTGGGCCGGGTCGGCTTTGGTGGGGCCGGCCTTGTCCGTGGTGCCTGAAGTGGGGCTGCTCGGGGCGGCGGTGGAGGCGGTGGTGCCTGAAGTGGTGCCTGAAGCGGGGCCGGTGGGGGCGGTGGTGGCCGGGTCGGGTCTGTCGGTGTCGCCCATGTTGATGCTGCCCCGTTCGTTCTGCGGTTGGGTGGGCCGCATTCTCCTGCGGTCACGCCATTTATCCGCTTTGCGGGCCAGTTTAGGCGGTCGTCCGGAACGGTCGTACGGGTGTACGCCCTCGCGGCAGTGCGCGCACGGTGCACCGTGCAGTGCGCAGTGCGCAGTGCGGCGGTGGAGGTGCGGGGTGAGGGGTGCGGGCTCAGGGGTTCAGGGTGTGGAGGTCGGGACTGCCGAGGGTGGTGGTGACCAGGAGGTCGGTGATGAGGTTGTGGTTCAGGGCGTTGCCGACCGGTTGCGTGACCTCCTCCTCGGTCAGACCGGGCACCGCGTACCGGGTGCTCAGACGCTTGCGCACCTTGGCGACGATGTGCGCGGCCCGCTTGGCGCTCCAGTGCTGGTCGGGTTGCAACTCGGCCAGCTCGTGGGCGACTTGAGACCAGGCGAGCGGCTGCGGCTGCGGTTCGCCGCGCAGATAGCGCTGGGCGAGGCAGACGAGTACGAGACGTTCCTCCGGCTTGAGCTCGCGGCGTACGTCGTCGTGGGTCTCGGCCTCGTGGTCCTCCTGCGCGCTGCCGCCGGGAGAGCCCGGAGGGCGAGTGGCGCCGGGGGTGGTGATGCGGACCTCCAACAGGTGCTCCTGCCGGGAGGAGACCACGAACAGCGGTGTGTAGCCGGTCATCAACTCCGCATGCTGGCCGCCCAGTACGAGCTGCGACCGCGGGAAGCGGATCGGCAGCCGGCCGGTGTTGTGCAGCACCCAGCGCGAGGACCGGCGGCTGATCAGTCCCTGCCGTCTGCTCACCCGTCCGTCCCCCGCGCCGACGCAGACGTGTACGTCGGGGTCGCTGCGTCCGAAGACAAGCGTGAAATCCACGTCCGGCGCCACGCTCATGCCGCCGCTCGGACCGAGCACGAACAGGGTGTTCGGCAGCGCCGGCGGGATCGTACGGCTGAGGCTGCCCATGTCGCCCGGCAGCAGGTCGACCTTGTTCGGTGAAGCGGCCATGGGGTGCGTGTCCTCCCTGATACGGGGTGAGGTGGCGGGGCGGTTCGAGCGGGCGGGGTTGGCGCCTCGGGCCGGTCGATCCGTCGGCGGTTCGGTGGTTCTGCCGTCGGCGGTTCTGCGGTTCTGCGGTTCTGCCGTTCGGCGGTTTCGGTGAGGCTAGGGCTCCTCGTCCGGGACCGGTACCGGGCCCTGCACCACCCCGCCGGTGTCGATGTCGAACGGTGGCGAGAACTGGATGCCCTGCTCGCTCGGGTAGCGCTGGTCCGCGACCTCGGCGCCGTTCCGGTACGACCTGATGCGCACCTTGCCCGAGACCAGGACCATGCGCAGCCGCCAGTCCCCGCCTCCGTGGGCGTCGCTGATCTCGCTGGTGTGCTCCCAGGGCAGCGCGACCTTTCCGACCTCGGTGGCTCTGCCGTTGATCCAGTGGGTCAACGAGTCGATCGCGCCGCTGCCGGTGATGGTCAGCCGCAGCTCGACCGGTTCGGGCGAAGGCGCCGGTGGTGGTGACGGCGGTGCGGACGGCCGCTCGTCGGACACCGGGGACGAGGCGTCGGGGGACGGGCCGGCTTCCTGTCCACGGTCGGGCGCGCCGCTCTCGGCTCCGAACTGCCGCGCGAGCAGGACCGCTCCGGCGGCGGCGCCGACCGCCGCGGCGCCGGCGGCGAGCAGCAGCCGCCGTCGGGACGGGGCCGGTGCCGCCCGGGGTTCGGGAGGGTTTATCGCGCTGCTCGCCCGTCGGTCGATCGCCGAGAGCACGGACGCGGGAAGCCAGCCCTCAACGGCGTGGTGGTGAACGACTGTTGGAGACTGACCGACCTCAACCGACGCTGTTGGGCGACGAGTTCCACCGGGCGGCGGCTCGACTGGTGTGGCGGGCCGTGGAGTTGGTGCGGTCCCGCGGTCGTCCGCCGTACGGGCCGGGCTCGGGGCCGGGCGGTCGGGCAGGTCGGGCAGGTCGGAGCTGCGCAGCAGCCCGGGGCGGCGAAGGAGCTCTGCCGCGGTGGGACGGTCGCCCGGTTCCGGCCGGGTGCAGGCGGCGATCAGTCGGTCGAGTACGTCCTCGCCGTTGCGCCCGGCGCGGTCTGCTCCGGTGCGGCCCGCCCCGTTGTGCTGCTCGTCGGCCCGGAGCTCCTCGAACTGCTCCGCTCCGGAACGGCCCTGTCGGGTGCGGGCCGCTCCGGTGACGCCCTCGCGTGCGTAGCGGAGGGTGGCGCCGAGCGAGTAGAGGTCGCTGGGGGTGCCGGCGTGGCCCGCCATCTGCTCGGGCGACATGAACCCCCCTGATCCGGCGGGCACTTGAGCGCCCCGGAGGGCGGCGATGCCGAAGTCGATCAGCATCGGCCCGTCGAGGGCGAGCAGGACGTTCGCCGGGGCGAGGTCCAGATGTGCGATCCCCTCGCGGTGGACGCCGACCAGAGCTTCCAGAAGTCCGCCCGCCAGCCTGCGAGTTGACGCGGTCGGCAGTGGGCCGTACGTCTCGACCGCCTCCCGCAGCGTCACCGAGGGCACGTACACGGTCGCCATCCAGGGGACGGCCGCGTCCGGATCGGCGTCCAGTACGGGCGGGCAGTACGGGCCGCCGACCGCCCTGGTCAGCTCGGTCTCGCGGCGGAACCGGGAACGGGCGTCCGGGTCCTGCGCGGACTCCCGGTGCGGTGTCTTGAGCGCCACCGCGCGACCACCGGCGGTGCGCCCGAGATAAACCGTCGCCGTACCGCCCACCGCGATCCGCGCGAGCGTCACGTTGCTGCCCAACCGACGCGGATCGTCCGGCTCAAGCGCTTCCATCGGCACCTCCGTGCACCTCGGCGGGCGGTTCCAGAGCTTCCAGCCGGCCGCCCGCGCTGCTCACCACGAGCAGCCCGCCTGCGCGCAGCACCTTCTCCGGCGAACGCAGCACGGTCGGCGAGCTCGATGAAATCCCCTCCGGATACTCGGCGTTGAGAGACCAGCGGATGCGGCCGTCGCCGGTGTCGAGTGCGTACAGGGTGAGATCCGTGCCGGTGAACCACACCGTGTCCCCGTCCAGCCCGACCACCTCGCTTCTGCCCTGTGCCGGACCGTCGGCCGTGCCGCCGGCGTCGGAGCCGGAGCTGTCGGGGCGGACGGACCAGAGCTGGTCGCCGGTCTCCAGTCGCAGCGCCCTCAGCCGCCCGTCCGGTTCCGGTACGTACACCGCGCCGCCGCCGAGGAAGCGCAGCGGATAGCGGTAGTCGAACGTCCGGTCCCACAGCCGCTCTCCGCTCGCCAGGTCCACGGCGTACACGGTGCCCGCGTTGTCGCACGCCAGAACGGTCCGGTCGGCGACCAGCAGCCGCACCGGGTTGCTGCGCAGCTTCCGGCTCCAACGAGTGCGCCCGTCGCGGGAGTTCGCGCCGACGAGGGTCCGGTCGCGGGCGAGCACGAGGTGGTCCTCGTGCACCGCGAGATTGAAGTGTCCGGAGTCGGCGGTCCGCCAGCGCTGCGCGCCGTCCCGGCTGTCCAGGGCCCGGACCCCGCCGGGCGAGTCCACGACGACCAGGGTCCCGCCCGCCGCGGTGGCCGCCGGGAAGAACGGAACGCGGCTGGTCCACCGGGTGGCGCCGGAGGTCGCGTCGAGTGCGCGCAGCGTGAAGTCGGCGGTGCTGTCGCCCTTGCGCGGGTCGTATGCGTACACGGTGTCGTGCCCGACGGGGCTTCCGGTGTTGCGGTCGTCCGCGGTGCGCTTCCACAGGGTCCGCCCGCTGCTCGGGGCGACCGCTCGCAGCGAGCGTCCGTAGCGCTGCACCAACACCCCGTCCACCAGGTCGAGTTCGCCTGCGCCGCTGGGCGGATCCTCCAACGGAGTGCGCTCCCAGCGGCGTTCGGGCCGTGGTGTGCCGGTGCCGGTGGGCCGTGGTTCGCCGCCCGACGTGCCCTCCTTGCCGCGGCTGCCCTCGGGGCGGCCGGTTCGGGGGGAGGGTTTCGAGGACGAATCCTCCCCGTCCCCCGGGGGCAGCGATTCGTCGAGGGCGAGCGCCAGCGCGCCGGCCGTCGGCAGCGCCGCGACCGCGGCCAGCAGCAACTGCCGCCGTCCGAGCCGGTGTTGATGCCTCGGACGTACGGGGGTGCCGGACACGCCGGGGGACTCGACAGCGCCGTCCGTGCCGGACAGCTCTGTCGAGTCGGCCGTGGCGTCTGCCGCGGCGTCTGCCGCCGGCGGGCGCGCGGGCAGCTCGTTCGGCCAACTGCCGGTGTGCGAGGCCCACTTGTCGCTTGCCTGCCCGTGGCCACCGCCGTGCGGCTCACCGGGCGAGGAGCCGGGCGGCGGTGCGGGCAGCGGCGGGCCGGTGGCTCCGGCGGTGCGCCGGTCGACGGCGTCCGCGTGCGGCGCGGGCAGCCAGCCGGTGCCGTACACCGATGCCGTGGACCGTCCCAGGCGCCGCAGCACTCCGGCGGCCGTCGGCCGACGGCTCGGTTCGCGGCGCAGACAGGCGTCGATCACCGAACGCAGCGCCTGGTCTCGTACGCCGCCGAGGTCGGCGCGCGCCGACCGCACCCGGGCCAGGGTCGCCGCCCGGTCGGGCGCGGCGAACGGCTCCCGCCCGGTGGCCGCGTACGCCGCGACCGCGCCCAACGAGAAGACATCGCTGGGCTGTTCGGCATGCCCGCCGGACGCCTGTTCCGGCGACATGAAGCCGGGAGTGCCGAGCAGCGTGCCGTGCAGGGTGATCGCCGTGGCGTCCACCGGGCGCGCGATGCCGAAGTCGATCAACCGCGGCCCGCTCGCGGTGAGCATGATGTTCGCGGGCTTGAGGTCCCGGTGGGTGAGCCCCGCGCGGTGTATGTCGGCCAGGGCCTCGGACAGTGCGGAGGCCAGCAGGCGTACGGCGTCGGGCGGCAGCGCACCGTGCTCCTGAACCGCCGCCCGCAGAGTGAGCCCGGGCAGGTACTCCATCGCCAACCAGGGCGTGTCCGCCTCGGGTTCGGCGTCCACCAGCGCCGCGGTGAACGCGCCGGTGACCTGCCGGGCGGCGGCCACCTCGCGTGCGAACCGGGCCCGGTAGCGGGCGTCGTGCCGGAACGCGTCCCGCACCAGCTTCACCGCGACCAGCCGGCCGCCGGGCGAACGCCCCAGGAAGACGAGACCCATTCCGCCCGAGCCGAGCCGGGCCAGCAGACGGTACTCGCCGATCCCGGACGGATCCTCCGGCTCCAACTGCCGCATTCGGCACCCCCGTTCGCTCTGGTCGACGCCCACCGGCGGCGCAGACGGCTGCGCCGCCGGGACGGTTCCCGGACAGCGCGCCCCGGGCTCCGCGGCGGCTGTGGTCCTGCGCTCCCCGCGGACCTGCGCCTCTGTGTGATCCTGCGCTGCCGTCTGGTCCTGCGGTGCTGTGTGGTCCTGCGGTGGCCGGTGGCCGGGCCGCCTCGCCCGGCTCGTCCCGCCGGACCGAGCACGTTCCTCCCGCGCCGATTGCCCGCCGTGCGGTGACGTTGTGGTGCGCCACCGCGCCCGGCGCCACCCGCCAGCCCACCGCGCCACGCGCCGCCGTGCCGACCGGGTCGTGCCGACGGGGTCGTGCCGTACGTGGTCGTGCGGTGCACAGCTGTGTCACGCCGTGCGCCGTCGTGCCGTGCGGTGGGTCATTCTCCGCCACGCCGCGGTGAGCGGTCCACCGGGACGCCCGGATCGCAACGCGGCCCGCCCGTGTGCGGCCCGGTGCCGGGTGCCCACCCCCGTGTGGCACCCGAACACCGGACCGCGGCCCTGCCGGCCCGCCCGGAGCCTCAACTCCCGTGCGGCGGAAGGTCGTTGCGCAGCAGACCCAGCCCGGTGAACATCTCCCGGCACCAGCGCAGCGCCGTGTCCGGATCGCTCCACCCGTGGTCCAGATGGGAGAGGTGCGGCAGGACGTACGGCCGGGTGACGGCTTCCGGCAGGTCCCGTGCGACGAGACCGAACGGGCCCGCCCCGTACGCGTTGTCGCACATCCGGCCGGCGACCGGCGCCGGTTCGCTGTCCCACACGCCGAACCACAGGCGGCGGAGCATCGCCGGATGCGCCATCACGAAGATCAGCCGTCCGATGTCCAGCGGTTCGGCCGCCGACACCACCCGTGCGACACCGGCGTACCGGCTCTCCGGGCCCACGTACGCGCCGTAGCCGGACCAGATCTCGACGCTGTGCCCGGTCGCCAGGATCGAGGAGCAGAGCGCGGCGAGAGCGACGCCGCGGTTGTGCACCGCCGCCCGCGGGGTGGTGCTGGAGTACGCGGCCGGCACCAGGAAGCTGACCACCCGCCCGCTGGTCGACAGCTGCTGCGGGACGGAGTCGACCATGCACTCGGGCGTGCCACTGAGGTACGCGCCGACGTCCACCTCGCTGCCGGTCACGTCCCACACCGGCACCGGCACGGTGGACAGCGTCTTCTCGCCCACTCGGCCGCGCAGTTCGGCGACTTCGGCGGCGACCTCGGGCAGCACGGTCGTCCAGCCGTCCTGCGCCAGCCGCATCGCCTCCTCCCACGACGCTCCCGCCCACTCCTCGGACCCCGCACTCCGACCCGCACCGTCGGCGATCGAGTCGAAGGCGCGCGCCCGGTCCACGAACTCCTGCCAGGACCACATCGGCGTCAGCCGGTGCACCGTGTCCGCGTCCAACCACGCCTCGTCCGCGTCCGCCTCGTCCGCGTCCAACCACGCCTCGTCCCCGATCGCCTCGTCCGCGTCCAACCACGCCTCGTCCCCGATCGCCCCGACCGCGTCGGCGTCGTCCCAACTCCCGTACTGCGGCGCCTGCTTGCTCCGGCTTCCCTCTCCCCGCAGGCGGCTCACGCGTACTCCGCCTCCTCCGGCACGTCCGCGTCCTCGGCCAGACCGAGCGCGGTCCGGTGGGCCGCGGACATCCCGCGCACGACGCGCCAGCGCATCGCCTGCTCCGGGCTCGCGCCCGCCTCGAGCAGCTTGGCCCCGTCGATGCCGGCGCGCGGCGAGAACATCACCGGCAACCGCTTCGCGGCGGCCAACTCCCGCAGCCTGCGCACCTCTTCGAGCAGTTCCAGCGCCTCCTCCTCGCAGGACGGAGCGTGCGCGAGGGCGATCCGCTCCTCCAACTCCTCGTCCACCGGCACGTCGACGACGACGAACCGGTCGAGCGTGGCCGCGTCCAGCGCCTGGCGGCCGACGTACTGGCGGTCGCCCCCGGTGCCGTAGGTGTTGGCCGTGGCGACGAGGCGGAAGTCGGGATGGGCCTCCACCATTCCGTCGGCGAAGGCGCAACAACGAATGGAGAGCGCCTGGTTGAGTTCCGCGAGCAGGCCGGGGTGCCCACTGTCCAGCTCGTCCAGCAGCATCAGGCCGCCGTGCTCGAACGCCCTGCGGAACGGCGTCCCGTGATACGCGCCGTGCGCGTCGTAGTAGCCGAAGACCTTGCTCATCGGCGTGGTCGGCCCGAGCGAGAGAGCGTGGAACTCCTGGTCGAACGCCTCCGCGGCCTGTCTGGCCATCATCGACTTGCCCGTCCCGGCGGGACCCACCAGCAGCACCTGGCACCCCGCGCCCAGCGCCAGCAGCACGTCCGGCAGCACCTCGTGGGTCGCGCCCGCGATCCGCACCGGCTCCGCCTGGCCGATCCGGACCTCCGTGACCGGAGGCACCGTTCGCGCGACGGTCTCGGCGACCACCCGTACCGCCTCCTCCCTCGCGAAGAGCCCGGCCGCACGCCGCTCCTCCTGCCACTCCGCGCGCGCCCGCGCGCCCGCCTCCGCCCACTCCCCGCGCACCCGCTTCTCGACCGCACCCCACTCCTCGCGGGCCAGGGCCGCTGTGTCCTCCCACTGCGCCCGGGCCCGCTCCCGGGCCCCGTCCCACTCCTCGCGGGCCCGCTTCTCGACCGCGGCCCACTCCTCGCGGGCCTCGCCGAGCATCCGTGCCACGGAGTCGCGCGAATCCTCCAGCGTCCTCGCACCGGCCGCCGCCACCAGATCGACGACGGTCTCCTCGGCGACCCTGCGGGAGGTGTCGGACGCGGTCCGCTCCGCGGCGGAGGCGGCGGCCGAGACGATCTCCTCGGCGTGCGCGATCCGTTCGTCGGCGATCGTCCGGGCGACCTCGGTGGCGGTCGACGTGGCCGTCTCCCGCATCGTGTCCCTCGCGAACGGAGACCTCGCGAGCGCGTCGGCGTATCGCATCACCGTCTCGCCGGCGACCGCCCCGGCCACCAGACGTACCTGTGCTTCGGTCTTCTTCAGCATGCCGCGGATTGTGGACGCACCGGCTCGGGACCCCTCCCGAACCCGCTTCGCCCCGACCGGCGCCGGGCCGCAACCGCCCGCGAGACCGCAGGCGGACGGGGGCCCTGCCCGCGCGGGGCTCGCCGTCCAGCGGCGCTGCGAGGAGGAGGGGGAGCTTCAGCCCGTCCGGTTGAGGGGCGCGGTACGGCCGCGGCGCAGTCGCAGGACCGCCGCCGCCGTCGCGCCGGCGCCGGCGAGCAGCAGCACCGTGCCCGTACCCACCACGCCCGGAGCGTGGGCGATCCACCGTGAACCCACCCCGGTCGCACGCACCTCGGTGGGGTCCTCGCGGCCGTCGTGGTCGACGAAGGAGATGCGGGTGGGACGGGTGCGCTCGCGGGGCTGGTGGAACGTGCTGTCCGGCCGGTGAGCGCTCAACGCGTCGTGCAGGGCCCGGCGTTGCTCCTCATCGGCAGCCTCGTCCTGCGCGCGGGTCATCCCGTGGCAGTGCCACACGCTCCCGCCCTTGGCGACGTCCGTCTCGTTGCAGGAGATGCGCACGAACGTCTGCGTACGAAGCCCCGGAGCCCCGGTGCCGACAGCGATCACGCCGCCACCGACGAGCAGCAGCACCACCCCCAGCCCGGCCCACAGCGCCGCCACGCCCCGGCCCGTACGCCGCCCCCGCGGACGCACCCCGCCCGCACCTCCGGCAGCGGTCCCGCGCTCGCGTTCGGCAGGAGTCCCGCGATCGCCCTCGGCAGCCCCGCGTTCGCGTTCGGCGGTCCCGCTCGTGTCGTTGGTACCGTCCGTGTCTCTCATCCCGGCGCCCCCTCGTCGGTCCGGCGCCACGAGCCTAGCCGGGCGGCCCTCCCGGGGCCCGTGCGCACGAGGCCCGCCGCTCGACGCGAGCGCACGGCACCGACGCGCTCGTCACGCACCAACCTGCCCGGGAACACGCGGACTTGCCCGTCGACCGGCCAACCGGGCTTTGGACACGCGGACTTGTTCGTCGGTCCGCCAACCGGCTCAGATCCGCCCGTACTTGGCGGGCAGCCCGTCAACTCGCTCTCGCAGCACGCCACTTGAACACCCCCCCCGTCACCCCGCCCGCCATCGCAATCCGCCCCCGGGCCCGACGGCCCACCGCCCGCGCACCCGTGCGGGGCGCGGGCGTCGAACTGCGCCCGTGCCCCGCACGGTTGAAGGACGGCTAGCCGGAGAGCTCGCCGCGGACGATGCGCGCCGCGGCGACCAGGTTCTCCAGCGACGCACGCGTCTCCGGCCAACCGCGGGTCTTCAGACCGCAGTCCGGGTTGACCCAGAGCCGTTCGGCGGGGATGGCCCGGAGGCCGGTGCGCAGGAGTTCGGCCGCCTCCTCGGTGCTCGGCACCCGTGGGGAGTGGATGTCGTAGACACCGGGCCCGGCCTCGCGCGGGTACCCGTGGGCGGCCAGTTCCCTGGCGACCTGCATGTGCGAACGTGCGGCCTCCAGGCTGATGACGTCCGCGTCGAGGTCGTCGATGGCCTGCACGATGTCGCCGAACTCCGCGTAGCACATGTGCGTGTGGATCTGGGTGTCCGGGCGTACGCCGGCGGTGGTGATCCGGAAGGACTCGGTCGCCCAGTCCAGATAGGCCGGGTGGTCGGCGGCCCGCAGCGGCAGGGTCTCGCGCAGCGCGGGCTCGTCCACCTGGATCACCGAAGTGCCGGCCGCCTCCAGGTCGTCCACCTCGTCGCGCAGGGCGAGCGCGACCTGGCGGGCGGTGTCGCCGAGCGGCTGGTCGTCGCGTACGAAGGACCAGGCCAGCATGGTGACGGGGCCGGTGAGCATGCCCTTGACCGGACGCTCGGTCAGCGACTGGGCGTAGGACGTCCAGCGCACCGTCATCGGCTCCGGACGGGAGATGTCGCCGGCCAGAATCGGCGGACGGACGTACCGGGTGCCGTAGGACTGCACCCAGCCGTGCTGGGTGGCCAGATATCCGTTCAGCTGCTCGGCGAAGTACTGCACCATGTCGTTGCGTTCGGGTTCGCCGTGCACCAGCACGTCGATCCCCGCCTTCTCCTGGAAGGCGACGACGTCCCGGATCTCGGTGCTGATCCGCTCCTCGTACCCGGCGACGTCGATGCGGCCGGCGCGCAGGTCGGCGCGTGCCGTGCGCAGCTCCGAGGTCTGCGGGAACGAGCCGATGGTCGTCGACGGCAGCAGCGGCAGTCCGAGGTGGGCGCGCTGCGCGCCGGCCCGTTCGCCGTACGCCTGGGCGCGACGTGTGTCGGCCTCGGTGACCGCGGCGGCCCGTGCGCGCACGGCCGGGTCCCGGGTGATGGGCGAGCTCTCGCGCGAGGCGAGGTCGGCCCGGTTCGCCGCGAGTTCGGCGGCGATGGTGTCGGTTCCCAGCGAGAGGCCCTTGGCGAGGGTGACGATCTCGCGGGTCTTCTGCTTCGCGAACGCCAGCCAGCGCAGGATCTGCGGCTCGATGTCCCGTTCGGCCGCCGTGTCCAGGGGGACGTGCAGCAGCGAGCAGGACGCGGCGACGTCCACGCGGTCGGCCAGGCCCAGCAGGGTGCCGAGCGTGGACAGGGACGCGGTGAGGTCGTTCGCCCAGATGTTGCGGCCGTTGACCACGCCGGCGACCAGCCGCTTGCCCGGCAGCCCGCCGACCGCGGCGAGGTCCTCCAGGTTGGCGGCGGCGGCCTCGGTGAAGTCCAGCGCCAGACCCTCGACCGGTGCCTTGGCCAGCACGGGGAGCGCGTCGCCGAGCCGGTCGAAGTAGGAGGCGACCAGCAGCTTCGGGCGGTCGGTCAGCGCGCCCAGGTCCCGGTGGGCGCGGGCAGCCGCGTTCAGCTCGGCCGGAGTGCGGTCCTGCACCAGGGCCGGCTCGTCCAGCTGAACCCACTCGGCGCCGGCGGCCCGCAGATCGGCCAGCACCTCCGCGTACACCGGCAGCAGCCGGTCGAGCAGCGTCAGCGGGTCGAAGTCGGCGGCCACTCCGGGCGCCGGCTTGGCGAGGAGCAGGTACGTGACGGGGCCGACGAGCACGGGCCGCGGGGCGAGCCCGAGGCCGAGCGCCTCCTTCAACTCGCCGACCTGCTTGGCCGAGTCGGCGGCGAAGACGGTGTCCGGGCCCAACTCGGGGACCAGATAGTGGTAGTTGGTGTCGAACCACTTGGTCATCTCCAGCGGAGCGACCTGCTGGGTGCCGCGCGCCATGGCGAAGTACCCGTCCAGGGCGTCCGCCTCGACGGCCGCGCGGTGGCGGTCCGGGACCGCCCCCACCATCACGGAGGTGTCGAGCACGTGGTCGTAGTACGAGAAGTCGCCGGTGGGGACTTCGGTGACGCCGGCCTCGGCCAGCTGCGTCCAGTGGGTGCGGCGCAGTTCGCCGGCGGTCTCCCGGAGGGCGTCGGCGGTGACCCTGCCCTTCCAGTAACCCTCGATCGCCTTCTTGAGTTCCCGGTTCTGGCCCTGACGGGGGTAGCCGTACACGGTGGCCCGTGCTGCCGCGGCTGCGGACTTCGATGTCACGGAGATCTCCTTCGCGAGATGAATCCCTGAGATCCCGGGACGGGACGAGAACGCGAAGGTGGACACAGCGGCGACCGGGGGCGCCGCGAACGCGTGCGCCGGTCCTGCCGATGTGTACGCCGACCCGCCCTCGAGGTCACCGGGAATCCGCACGCGATCGTTCACGCGCGGGCAGTGGCAGGTCTTCGGACTCGCGGGCACGTCCCGAAAACACTCAGGACTCCTAGTGGCCGTCGCTTCCCGGACCCTTCCCGGATCCAGTGCACTTGACGGCGGTCGTTCCCGCTCACCGCTGCGGGGCAGTCCCGGATTCCCACCGGGTTCCCTCTTGCGACGCTCCTGCCTGGCGGGCAGGGCGAACCAGCTGCAGTCGGCAGCCTACGGGCCGCCGCCCGATCGGGAGCGGCTCGTCCGCGATCCGGAAAGTGACCCGCGTCACGCACCGGCCGTCGGGCGGACGGCGGACGCGCGGGCGGGCGCCGCGGCGGATGTGCACGGTCCGGCGTCGTGCGCACGACGGGTCCGCGCGCCGCGTCCCGTGCTGTGCGCGTGCGGTGTCCCGTCCGGTTCTCTGCGCCGTGCCCGTGCGGTGTTCTGCGCCGTGCTTGTGCGGTGTCTCGTGCTGTGTTCGAGCCGCTTCCGGGCGGGTACGGCGACGAGTTCCGGCCGTGCGCACGGCATCCGCTCCGGACTCGCGCGCGGCCGCCGATCGGCCGCCGTCGAGGGCCGGTTGACCAGGTGGTGGCCCGGACGACGGTCCGGGCTGCGGGCCGCGGAGCGCAGCCCCGGGCTGTCGGCGGCGGCTTGATATCGACGGTGTTTCACCACGGCCCGTGTTCTGCTGGAAGATCAGACCGATTCAACAGCCACCGGTCGCTCGCCCACCTTGTCCCGTCCTCGTCGCGCTCCGCCGCCGTCGCCAGGCGGCGGCCGACGACGTCGTGGCGAAGAAAGGCAGAACCTTGCAGACTTCGACATCGAGCGAGATCACGCTGGACGTCAACGGCGAAGAGCACGCGCTCTCCGTCGACCACCGCACCACCCTGCTCGACGCGCTGCGCGAGCGTCTCGACCTGACCGGCAGCAAGAAGGGCTGCGACCACGGGCAGTGCGGCGCCTGCACCGTGCTCGTGGACGGGCGACGCACCGTCGCCTGCCTGCAGTTCGCGGTGGCCGCCGAGGGGCGGAAGATCACCACCGTGGAGGGGCTCGCCCGGGAGGACGGGGCGCTCCACCCGGTGCAGCAGGCCTTCCTCGACCTCGACGGCTACCAGTGCGGGTACTGCACCCCCGGGCAGATCTGCTCTGCGATCGCCGTGATCGAGGAGCACGCGGCCGGCTGGCCCAGCGCCGCGACCGACGACATACGCCCCGAGTCGGGCGCGTCGTCGCTCACTCCGGAGGAGATCCGTGAGCGGATGAGCGGCAACCTGTGCCGGTGCGGGGCCTATGTCTCCATCGTCGAGGCCGTCGCCCGCGCCGCGGACGAGCGTGCCGCGGACGAGCGCGGCGCCGCAGCGAGCACCGAGGAGGCCGCCGTATGAGGGAGTTCGGGTACCGCCGTGCCTCCGACGTCGCCGGAGCAGTGGCCCTGCTGGACGCCGACCCCGAGGCACGCTTCCTCGGCGGCGGCACCAACCTCGTCGATCTGATGAAGACCGGCGTGGAGCGCCCCGCACAACTGGTCGATGTGCGCGCCCTCCCGCTGGACCGGATCGAGTTGTCCGCGAGCGGCGCGGTGCGCATCGGCGCGACCGTCACCAACAGCGACCTCGCCGCGCATCCGGAGATCCGCCGGCGCTGGCCCGCGCTCGCCCAGGCCGTACTGGCGGGCGCCTCGGGCCAGTTGCGCAACATGGCCACCGTCGGCGGGAACCTGCTCCAGCGCACCCGCTGCGGCTACTTCGCCGACGTCAGCGGCCCGTGCAACAAGCGGGCGCCGGGCAGCGGATGCCCGGCCGTGGAGGGCGAGCACCACAACCACGCCATCCTGGACGCCACCGACCACTGCGTCTCCGTCCACCCCTCCGACATGGGCGTCGCACTCGCCGCCTTCGACGCGGTGGTCGAGTACGAGACGGCGACGGGCACCGGCGAACTGCCGCTGGCCGACTTCTATCTGCCGGTCGGCGACACCCCGCATCTGGAGACCGCGCTGCCGCCCGGCGCGCTTATCACCGCCGTCACGCTGCCGCCCGCCCCGGTGGCCGCGCACTCCCGCTACCGCAAGGTGCGCGAACGCGCCTCGTACGCCTTCGCGTTGGGCTCGCTGACCGCGGCGCTCGAAGTGCGGGAGGGCACCGTCGCCGACGTACGGCTGGCCTGGGGCGCCGTCGCCTCCCGCCCCTGGCGCGCCCGTGCCGCCGAGGAGGTGCTGCTGGGAGCGCCGGCCGACGCCGCGACCTTCGCCGCCGCCGCGGACGCCGAGCTCGCCGCCGCCCGGCCGCTGGCGCACAACGCCTGGAAGGTGACGCTGCTGCGCAACCTCACCGTGGCCGTCCTCTCCGAGCTCGCCGCCGACGCCGCCACCCGGGGCCCCGCCGCCGACGCCGCGGCCGACCCGGCCGGGGGGACGACCGCAGACCCAGCCGACGGACCACCTGCCGGAGGAGAGACCCGATGACCACCACCCCGACCGGCACCGAGTCCGCCACCGCCCCGACCGGCACCGAGTCCGCCACCGCCCGGCGGGCCGTCGGCACCGCGCACACGCGTGTCGAGGGATACGAGA
Organism: Streptomyces sp. XM4193; assembly: GCF_023072595.1. Taxonomy (GTDB): domain Bacteria; phylum Actinomycetota; class Actinomycetes; order Streptomycetales; family Streptomycetaceae; genus Streptomyces. Next base: position 37,189 of record NZ_JALLGK010000001.1, on the reverse strand, counting down.
AGGTCACCGGCACCGCCCGGTACGCAGGCGAGATCCCGTTCGCCGACCTCGCCCACGGAACGCTGGTGCTCTCCACGGTCGCCCACGGACGGATCGTCTCCGTCGACGAGGCCGGCGCGCTGCGGATGCCGGGCGTGCTCGCCGTCCTCCACCACGGGAACGCCCCGCGGATCGAGACCGATTACGTCGGCTTCCTCGGCGCCCCCGACCCGACCACCGCGGTCTTCCAGCACGACCGGGTGCCCACCAAGGGGTGGCCGGTGGCGCTCGTCGTCGCCGAGACCCCGGAGCAGGCGGCCGAGGCCGCCGCGTCGCTGGAGGTGACCTACCGGGAGGAGCCGCACGACACCGCCTTCCGTCCCGAGCACCCCGACGCGTACCTGCCCGGCAGCACCATCGTCGGCCCGCCGGTCTCGGAGCGGGGCGACCAGTCGGCCGCCCTGGCCGCCTCCGCCTTCGTGGTCGACGAGCTGTACGAGACCGCCGAGATGCACCACAGCGCGATGGAGCCGCACGCCGCCACCGCCCGCTGGGACGGCGGCCGCCTGGAGATCGTCGACTCCAACCAGGGCACGGTGTGGGTCGCCAGTGAGCTGGCGAAGCTCTTCTCCCTCGACCTGTCCGCGATCCGGGTCCGCTCCGAGCACGTCGGCGGCGGTTTCGGCAGCAAGGGCTGCCGCGCCCACCAGGTGGCGGCCGTGATGGCCACCACCCAACTCCAGCGCCCCGTGCGGGTGGTGATGACCCGTCGGCAGACGTTCAGCCTCGCCGGCCACCGGGCACCCACCGCCCAGCGCGTCCGGCTCGGGGCGGACGCCGAGGGCAGGCTGCTCGCCCTCGACCACGAGTCGCTGAACCAGACCGCCGCCGGATACGAGTGGGTGGAGCCCGCCGCCCTGCCGGCCCGCACGATGTACGACGCGCAGGCCCACCGCACCGCGCACCGGCTCGTACGGCTGAACGTCCCCAGCCCCACCGCGATGCGCGCCCCCGGCGAGGCCCCCGGCTCGTTCGCACTGGAGTCGGCGATGGACGAGCTGGCCGAGCGCTGCGGCGTCGACCCCGTGGAGCTGCGGGTGCGCAACGACACGCAGGTGGCGCCCGGTTCGGGCAAGCCGTTCACCGCGCGCAGGCTGGTCGGCTGTCTGCGCGAGGGCGCCCGCAGGTTCGGCTGGGAGCAGCGCACGCCCCGCCCCGGGGCGACGCGCGAGGGGCGGTGGCTGATCGGCACCGGTGTCGCCTGCGCCTCCTTCTCCGCCGGCGCGATGCCCACCACCGCCGCCATCACCGCCCACGCCGACGGCACGTACACCGTGCACGTCAACGCCTCCGACATCGGCACCGGAGCCCGTACGGCGCTCACCCTCGTCGCCGCCGACGAGTTGGGGACCGACACCGAGCACGTACGGGTGCGCCTGGGCGACAGCGACCTCGGCCCGGCCGGTATCGCCGGCGGTTCGACCGGCACCCGCTCCTGGGCCTGGGCCGTCGGTCTGGCCGCCCGCGACCTGCGCGAGCGGCTGGCGCTCGGCGCCGACATCCCGCCGCAGGGCGTCACCGTCCGCTCCGACACCACCGAGGCCATCAAGGCCCTCGGGCACCGCGAACGGCACTCCTTCGGCGCCCAGTTCGCCGAGGTCGCGGTCGACCCGGACACCGGCGAGGTCCGCGTCCGGCGGATGCTCGGCGTCTTCGCCGCCGGCCAGATCGTCAACCCGCTCACCGCCCGCAACCAGCTGGTCGGCGGCATGACCTGGGGCATCTCGATGGCGCTGCACGAGGAAGCGGTGCGGGACACGCGCACCGGCGGCCACTACAGCCCCGACCTCGCCGGCTACCACGTCGCGGCGAACGCGGACGTCCCGCGGGTCGAGGCGCACTGGATCGACGACCCCGACCCCGAGGACCCGGTCGGCATCAAGGGAATCGGCGAGATCGGCACCGTCGGCGCCGCCGCGGCCGTGGCCAACGCCGTCTGGCACGCGACCGGCGTGCGGCAGCGGGCGCTGCCCGTCCGGCCGGACCGCGTGCTGGCGGGAGGGGCGGGTTCCACCGGTGCTTGACCTCGCGGCGGAGCTGGCCGGATGGGCGGCGCAGGGGCGCGAGTTCGCCGTCGCGACGGTGGTCTCCGTCAGCGGCAGCGCGCCGCGCGGCCCGGGCGCCGCCCTCGCCGTGGACCGGGACGGCACCGTCGTCGGCTCGGTCTCCGGCGGCTGCGTGGAGGGCGCCGTGTACGAGCTGTGCCTGGCGGCGATGGAGAGCGGCGAGAGCGTCGTCGAGACCTTCGGCTACAGCGACGAGGACGCCTTCGCCGTCGGCCTCACCTGCGGCGGCGTGCTCGACGTGCTGATCACGCCGGTGCCCGCCAGGGCACCGCAGCGGGAGGTGCTGGCCGCGGCGTGGTCGGCGGCCGGGCAGGGCGACCCGGTCGCCCTCGCCCGGGTGGTGCGCGGCCCGGCCGAACTGCTGGGGCGGGCGCTGACGTTGGCACCCGACGGCGCCGCCGCCGGCACCCTCGGCGGCGCCCCGCAGCTGGACCGTGCGGCGGCCGGGCAGGCACGGGCGCTGCTGGACGCGGGCCGCACCGCCGCGGTCGAGCTGTCCGAGGACGGCTCGCACTGCCCCGGCGGCCTCACCCTGCTGGTGGAGACGCGGACGCCGCCGCCCCGCATGATCGTCTTCGGCGCGGTGGACTTCGCCTCCGCCCTGGTGCGGGCCGGCCGGTTCCTCGGCTACCGCGTGACGGTGTGCGACGCGCGCCCCGTGTTCGCCACCCCGGCCCGCTTCCCCGAGGCGGACGAGGTCGTCGTCGACTGGCCGCACCACTATCTGCGCCGCACCGGGACCGACGCCCGCACCGTGCTCTGCGTGCTGACCCACGACGCCAAGTTCGACGTGCCGCTGCTCGTGGAGGCGCTGCGAATGCCGGTCGCCTTCGTCGGTGCGATGGGCTCGCGCCGCACCCACGCCGACCGCGACCGCAGACTGCGCGACGCCGGGCTCACCGAGGACGAACTCGCCCGGCTGCGCTCGCCCATCGGCCTCGACCTCGGCGCACGCACCCCGGAGGAGACCGCCCTGTCCATCGCTGCGGAGATCGTCGCCACCCGCCGCGGCGGCAGCGGCACCCCCCTCACCGGCGGCAAGGACCCCATCCACCCCGACCCCGACCCGGTCCACCCCGGCGTCAGCCCCGTCCGGCCCGGGCCCGCCCGCCCCGACTGAGCCCGGCCCGGTCCCGGTCCCGGCCCGTTCCCGATTCCGGCACCGTCCTGACCCCGGTCCCGGCACCGTCCCGATTACGCCCGCCCCGACAACGACACCGCCGGCGGACACCCCGCGCCCGCGCACACGTCAGCGCCTGCGCCCGCGTCCACGCCCGCGTCCGCGCACACCTCAGCGTCCGCGCCGCCCGGTGCTCGCTACGATCCGGTGAGCACCAGGGCGAGCGCGGTGAGCAGGACCGCGATGTTCAGATTGATGACGCGGTGCTCCCACAGAACCGCCGCGAACTCGCGGATGGTCGCGCTCGGCCAGTAGTAGCGGGCCGTCGGCGAGCCCAGGACCTGGCCGTTCACCCCGGCAGCACGCGCGGTCATGGCGGCCCGGAACGCGTGGAAGTTGTTGGTGACGACCACACAGACGTAGCCGGGGTCGTCCGTCTCCATCAGCGCCCGGCTGAAGCGCAGGTTCTCGTCCGTCGTACGCGACCGGCCCTCCTCCCGCACGTGCGCGGCCGGAGCGCCGTTGGCCACCAGCCAGCGCGCCATGGCGCTGCTCTCCGGCAGCAGCTCGTCCGCCCCCTGGCCGCCCGAGGTCAGCAGCACCGGCGCCCGTCCGCCGCGCTCGATCTGCCGGTCGTGGACCTCCAGGCCCCGTCGCAGCCGGGAGGCCAGCAGCGGCGGTACCCGCTCACCGCCGATCAGCCCCGAGCCCAGCACCACCACGAAGTCCACATCGCCCCGGACCCGGTTGCGCCCGTACAGGAAGGCGTAGCCGAGGAAGCAGGCGAAGAGGAAGAAGACGTACGCGCTCAGCAGCACGACGACACCGAGCACCAACTCGACCAGCTTGTTCGTGTTGTCGAGGAAGAGCAGCAGAAAGAGCAGCACGGTGACGACGGAGATCCCCAGGGCCAGCGAGAGCAGGTTCGCCGGCCGGTGGCCCTCCTTGCGGACCATGGTCACGCCGTTCGCCACGAGGAACGCCGCGAGCAGCAGTCCGCCGAGAACCGCCACCAGGAAGCACAGCACCACCACGACTTCCGCGTACGCCGGTTTCGTGACCAGCACTGCCACGGTGGTGCTGACCGCCGTCAGCCCCAGCAGCACCGCGTTGCGGAACATCCGGCGGTCGCGGCGCACGCTGTACGCGAACGCGGCGGAGAGCAGTACGGACGGTGCGAAGACCAGCGTCGCGATCACCGGACACCTTTCGACGTTTCGGCTGTGGCGTGCGAAGTGCGGACACGACGGCGGACCGGCGGCGGGGTTCCGCGCCTCTGAGCCCCGCGCCCCCGAGACCCACGGACACGGCGTCCCACGGACACGACGGCGGACCGGCGGCGCCGCTCATCGCCGCCGGTCCTGCGGCTACCCCCGCCGGAGGCTGCGTCGCAGGCTCCACAGCGCGCAGGCCGCGAGCAGCGCGAGGACGCACGCCACCGACGTCACCGTCGCGGCGTCGAGACCGGAGGCGTTGCCGTCGCCGCCCCCGCCGAAGGCGGTGGGCGCCCAGTTCCACACGGTGTGGAAGGCGCACGCCCGCCACAGGTTGCCGTCCGCCAAGGTCCACATCGCCAGCGCCAGGCCCAGCAGGAAGGTGAGCAGGGCGTACACGGGCGGCGCGGCCGGATTGATCAGATGCGCCAGCCCGAACAGCGCGGAAGTGAGCAGTACGCCCGCCGCCATCCCCCACCTGCGACACAGCACCGGCAGCAGGAAGCCGCGGAACAGCAACTCCTCGGTGGGTGCCTGCACGGCGAAGGTGACGAGCAGAAGCAGCGCCTGGGGCAGGGCGAGAGCGCCGCCGCCCTCCTGCTCGGAGCCGCTCGCGACGGCGCCCGCCACGATGTTCAGCACGATCAGCCCGACGATCGCCGTGCCCACCCCGAGCAGCAGCCTGCGCACCCGGCCCGGGCCTCTCAACCCCAGTGCGGAGAAAGGGCGTTGCTCCCGGCGCACCACCCACAGCCCGAGCAGCGCGGCGGCCGGTGCGAAGCCGAGCACGTTCCCCCAACCGGTGCCCGCCGGGGAATCGGGGTCCGCTCCGACCGCCCGCAGAACCAGCCACGCGAACGAGAGCCCGATCGTCAGGCAGACCGCCACCACCAGCACCGCGACAAGCGGCCCGGTCGTGCTCCGTCTCGGTCCGTCGGGAGTCTCGACCGACGGGTTCAGGGGTCTGGCAGTGGTCATGGGCGGTCCTTCCCGTGCACGTGCACTCCCGCGGATCTCGGGGGAGACGTACGCTTCCAGCCCTCCTGCGGCCTCACACCCTGGGTACTCCGAACGAGTGGCACCCCGCCCACCCCCGCGCCCCCGCTTCCCGGCCCGCGCACGCACTGCGCGACCCGCCCCGCGCACGCGCCCCGTGACGCAACCCGCTGCCCGTACGCGCGAGGACACCGGCCGCCCCGCCCGTACCCCCGCCCCGGCACCCTCCCGTCACCGCGGCGCCGACGGTCGTCCGGCGCCCGCCGGTCACCGATGCGGGCCCCCACGCCAACTGCCCGGGATTTGCGGGACAATTGACCATCGCAGTTCCGTCCACCAAGAGGATGACCACGCATGCTTACGCTCACCAAGGAAACCGGCCCGGCTGACCTGGACGGGGTGACCCACCTCTCCATCGGTGTTTCCTGGGACCCCACCGCCGGCGCCAGCGGCGGAGTTCTGGGCAAGCTCCGGCAGAAGAAGGGCACCGACCTCGACCTGATCGCCATCGCGATGCACAACGGCGATCCGGTGCGCATGGCGGGCCTCGACTCCCTCGACCCGATGGGCAACGGTTCCCTGGTCCACAGCGGCGACAACCAGAGCGGCCACGGCGACGGCGACGACGAGACCGTCACGGTCGAGTTCGCGGGCATCCCGGCGCACATCAGCTCGATCGTCTTCGTCGCCGCCGCCTACAAGAAGGGCAGTTCCTTCCAGAAGGCGCGCAACATCAGCTTCAAGGTCTACGACGCGACCGGCGGCAGCGTCGACCAGGTCGCCGACATCTGGCCCAGCATGCTCACCGAGGACAACGCCTGCGCCGTGGCGAAGGCCGAACGCGTGGGCAACGCCTGGAAGCTCCAGGTGATCAACACGACGGGCAAGGTCAAGCAGGGCGACGAGCCCGCCCTGATGCGCTTCGCCGTCAGCAAGTAACGCCGAGCAGGAGCACGGAGCTGCGGCACGGAGCAGCAGCACCGAGGGGCCGCGTTCGCCGCCGAGCGCTCGAACGCGGCCCCTCACACGTGTCCTCCCACACGTGTCCTCCCACACGTGTCCTCCCACCGCGTCCCTCGACCGGCCCGGAGCCGGCGCACCGCCCGCCCGCGCGTCGGCCCGCGCCCGACGGCGCCCGACCGTTCGCCCGCGCCACCCCCGCCCCGGCCAACAGCCCTGCAGGCCAACCGAGTTGAGCGCCCGCGAGCTGAGCGCCCACGCCGCCGAGCGCCGTACCCCGCCGGAAGACCCGCACGGACGTCGGCCCCGTACGGACGTCGGCCCCCGCACGGACCCCGGCCCCGTACTCGTGCCGGCCGCTTCCGGGCCGCTCGCTCGGCCCCAACTCGCCCGCCCACCAAGCCCGTTCGCCGACCGTCCTCCCCGAGTGCCGCGGACAGGGCCACTGTTCGCTCGTCTCCGCCTCCGGTACTCTGCCCGCCAGTTTCGGATTCTCGCGGAGGCGGGGGCAGATGGGGGAGCCGACGTTCGGACTGTTGGGCCCGCTGCGGGTGTGCACGGCGGGCGCCTCCGTGCACATCGGCGGGCCGAAGCCCCGCGCGGTCCTCGCCACCCTGTTGCTTCAGCCCGGCGGCTTCGTGTCGCTGGACCTGCTGACGGAGGTGCTGTGGCCGGGCGGCGCACCGCGTTCGGCGGTCGCCAACGTCCGTACGTACGTGCGCGGACTGCGGCGCGTACTGGTCGCCGCAGGCGTTCCCTGCGAGCTGCGAACCGAGTCCGCCGGGTACACGCTCGGTGTCGAACCGGCCGATCTCGACATGCTGCTGTTCGTGCAGCGACTGGAGCAGGCCCGTGCGGAACGGGAGCAGGGCCGGGCGAACGAGGCGCTGCGCGGCTACGAGTCGGCGCTCGGCCTCTGGCGCGGCAGCATGCTGCAGAACGTGCCGTCGAGCGTCGTGTGGGATCCGACGGTCACCCGGATCGAGGCGCTGCGGTCGGCCGCGGCGGACGAGTGCCTGGACCTGCGGATGCGCATGGGCGACTACGTGCCGCTGGTCGCCGAACTCCGTTCGCGACTGACCGAGAACCCGCTGCGCGAGGACCTCTGGCGGATGCTGGTGCAGGCCCTGCACGACGCGGGCCGCACCACGGAGGCGCGGTCGACCTACCGGCAGGCGGAACAGGTGCTGGCCGCGGAGCTCGGAGTGGAACCGAGCGCGCCGCTGCGCACCGTCGGCGAGCAGGTGCACGGCTACGCCGCCGCCCGCCGCGCCAAGCGGACCGAACCCGTCTGCCAACTCCCCATGCAGATACCGGACTTCACCGGCCGACAGTCGGAGATCGACGTACTGGAGGGGCTCCTGGCCGCCGCGGGCCGCGAACCCGTGGCCGTGGTGGTCTCCGGGGCCCCGGGCGCGGGGAAGTCGACCCTGGCGGTGCGGGTGGCGCACCGCGTGCGGGAGGCGTTCCCCGACGGCCAGCTGTTCGTGGACCTCGGCGGGATGAGCGATCGACCCCGTGAACCGTCGGACGTGCTGGCGGAGATGCTGCGCGGACTGGGCGTCATCGACAGTGCCATCCCCGTGAAGACCGGCGAGCGGGCGGCACTGTTCCGTTCCCGACTGGCGCAGCGGCGGTTCCTGATCGTTCTCGACGACGCGGCGGGAGAGGCCCAGGTGAGGCCGCTGCTGCCGGGTACGGGCGGTTCGGCGGTGCTGGTGACCTCGCGCCGCCGGCTGCCGGGCCTGCCGGCGCACCACACCCCGCTCGAGGTGATGACCAGAGAGGACGCGCGGGCGCTGTTCGCCGCACTCGTCGGCCCGCAGCGGCTGCGCACGGAGGGACGGGACGTGGACCGCGTCGTGGCCGGCTGCGGCGCGCTGCCCCTGGCCGTACGCATCGCCGGAGCCCGGCTGGCACACCGTCCCGGCTGGACGGTCGGCGCGCTGGCGGACTTCCTGCAGGACCGCCGAGGACGTCTGGACCAGCTGCAGACGGGCGAGTTGGAGGTACGGGCAGGCGCCGAGCTGAGCTACCGGAACCTGCCGGAGGACGTGGCGCACGCCTTCCGCTGCTTCGGCGAGCTGGCCGGGGAGGATGTGGCGGGCTGGATGGCGGGCGTGGCGATGGGCCGGGCCGACGGCGCGCCGAACGTGGTGGAGCGCCTGCTGGACGAGCACCTGGTCGAGTTGGTGGGCACCGACCGGTTCGGCCTCCAGCGCTACCGCATGCACGACCTGCTGTGCTGCTACGCCCGGGAGTTGGCCGACGCCGACGGCAGGGCGGCGCGCGCCGAACGCCGGCTGCGGGTGGTCGACGCCCTGACCGGTCTGGCCCGCTGGGCGAACGCGGCCATGCCGATCCGCTTCCTCGGCGTACTGGGCGAGCCGACGCCGGTGCCGGGCCCGGCGGCACGGATGGTCCCGGCGGTGCGTGCCCGGCCGGTGGAGTGGTTCGAGAGCGAACGCCGCGTCCTGGTGTCGGCCGTCGACGCGGCCGTCGGGCTCGGCGAGGTCTTCCGGGCCGCCGATCTGGCGATCGAGCTGGCCGGGTTCTTCGACATGCGCGGGTACTACGACGACTGGCTCCGGACACACCGACTGGTGCTGGAGGCGATGCCCGAACACTCCGACGCCCGAGCCGCAGCACTCCTGCGCAACCTGGGCCAACTGCACCTCTACCAGGACCGGTACGCCGAGGCCCTGGCATCGTTCGAGCAGTCCCGGGAGCTGTTCACGGCCCTCGGCCACCGCTCGGGCGAAGCGATCGCCGCACTGGGCGTCGGGTCGGTGCAACGGGTGAAGGACGACCTGGACGCGGCACTGAGCACCTTCGAAGAGGCGCTGCAGACCTTCGGCGAGGCGGACGACGCACACGGCGAGGCCGTCGCGAGGAACGCCATCGCCTCGGTCTGGCTGGAGCGACGGGACGCACGCGTCGCGGCGCACTGGCTGGAGGGGGCGCTGCGGCTCTCCAGTCGGCTGGGCGACCGGCACCGCGAGGCCCAGGTCCGGCGGAGAATCGCGGTCATGCACGAGCTGCGCGGCGAACCGGCAGCCGCCCGGGCCGAGTTGGAACGAGCACTGCGCATCTTCGACGAACTGGCGGACACACACTGCGCCGCCTACGTACAGCAGAGCGTCGGGGAGCTGTGCCTGCGCCAGGGAAACGCCGGCGAGGCGTCCGCCCTGCTGCTCGGCGCACTCGCGGTGCAGCGCCAACTGGGCGACCGCCGAGCCGAGGCGCGAGTGGCGTGCCTCCTCGGCGAGCTGCACCACCGGACCGGCCGGAAGCAGACGGCGTGGCAGTACTTCCACCGTTCACTGTCCACCTGGCGCCGCCTGGACGTACGTGACCAGGCCGAACTGGTGGACGCCAAACTCCAAGCCCTCCACCACTCCCCACCACCCCCGGACTGATCCACCCAGCCGGGACACACGCAGCCCCGAGCCGCTGAATCCGACACCGCACGCGCGCCGAACTCTCCCGTGCGCCGTGGAAGTTGGACAGACCCGCCGCAGAAGCCACCCGGACGACAGATCAACTCGCCCGCGCCTGACGCACGTTCAACCGCCACAGGCGGAAACGGCACGCGTGCGACCGGAGTTGGAGCGCCCTGCCCCTCGCCTCAACGACGGGAGAGCCGGCCGCCGCCCGGCACGAGACCGCACGGCAACCGGCAACCGGAGGACGGCAACCACCCGCCGGAGGACGGGAGAAGCACCGCCGCCTTCTCCCTCCCCGGCGTACACAGATCCGGGCGTCAGCCGCACCGGTTGTTGCTGGTCTGGTTCCGCTTGGTGAAGTCGTGCCAGGTGACGCCCTGAACGACAGCGACCACCGTGCGGCCGTTGTGGATCTGCTCGTAGTGCAGGTGGGGTGAGAGCGTGTACTTCGCGGAAGTGGCACCGACCTGGCCGATCTTCTGGCCGACCTTGATCTGGGCGCCCTTCTGCACCGCACGGGTCTTGAGGTGTGCGTAGCGGGTCTGCCAGCCGTTTCCGTGGCCGATCACGATGGTGTTCCCGTAGCCGGTGGTGGTGGAATAGTGGGACTCCAGCACCGTGCCGCCGGCGCTGGCGAAGACGCGGCGCCCGCGGTCGTCCGGGTTGCCGTTGCTGTCGTAGTGGTTCCAGTCGATGGAGTGGGCGGGGCTGTGCCCGTTCCAGTTGCTCCCGAGCCACACCTGACCGCATTCGAACGGCATCTTGAACGCGGGGCGGGTGGCGGCGAGTTCGGCCTCGCTCGCCACCTCGACGGCCTGGTCTCCCTTGCCGCCTGCAGCGCCGTTCTGCGGCGCGGCGAAGGCAAGTGGTGCGGCGACGGTGACGGCGACTGCGGCCCCGGCTGCGGCCAGCAGTCGTCGGTAGTGTCTGTGCATGCTTCTCCCTGGTCATCGAGTGACAGGAGGGAGATTCAACGAGCCACGCATACACGCCGGATACATTCCCCCGACCACCAACCCCCGACTCCCGGCACCGATGGTCCGAAGTGGCGTCTCACCAGCGCGAACGGCTTCGACAGCAGCTTCTGGGAACCCCTGGTGAGGCCCCGAGCGACCGCTGTTGGACCGCCCTGAACGGCACGCAGCGGCACGCAGAAAAACGCAGCGGCACGTCATCGCGAGTGGTCTGCAGGTCGTCTCATCGTGGCGTCGTCGTCACGGTTCCACAGGCCGAGGCCGGGTCGGGCCGGGTCAGGGCTCGAAGCGGTAGCCCATGCCCGGTTCGGTGATGAAGTGCCGGGGCTTCGAGGGCCGGGCCTCGAGTTTGCGGCGCAACTGGGCCATGTAGAGGCGCAGATAGTGCGTCTCGGTGTCGTAAGTCGGTCCCCACACCTCGTGCAGGAGCTGCTGCTGGGAGACCAGGCGCCCCGGGGTGCGTACGAGGACTTCCAGCAGGTGCCACTCGGTCGGCGTCAGCCGGACGTCCTGGCCGTTGCGCCGGACGCGCTTGGCGGCCAGATCGATCCGGAAGGTCGGGGTCTCCACCGTCAGCCGTTCGTCGTCGGCCACGGGTTCGGCGCGGCGGACGGCGGCGCGGAGCCGGGCCATCAGCTCGTTGATCCCGAACGGCTTGGTGACGTAGTCGTCCGCGCCGGCGTCCAGGGCCCGGACCTTCTCGTTCGATGTCTGCCGTGCGGAGAGCACCAGGATGGGCACGCGCGTCCAGCCGCGGATGCTCTGGATCACCTCGACACCGTCGAGGTCGGGCAGCCCCAGGTCGAGGATGATCACGTCGGGTTGCCGCTCGGCGACCAGCGTCAGGGCGGTGGCGCCGTCGTGGGCCGTGTCGACGACGTACTCACGGGCTCTGAGGTTGATCACCAGGGCTCGGATGATCTGCTGTTCGTCGTCGACCACGAGTACGCGGGTCACGGGTCCTCTTTCCGGGGCGTGCGGCGTCAGCCGAAGGTTGGGGAAGGCAGGTCGGGGAGGTCGTCGGGGTGCGGCTCGGCCGCCCGGAGGGTCAGCACCATGGTCATGCCTCCGCCCGGTGTGTCCTCGGCCTCCAGGGTGCCGTTCATGACCTCGGCGAAGCCGCGCGCGACAGCGAGGCCGAGGCCGACGCCGGAGCCGCGCGGGCTGTCTCCGTAACGCTGGAAGGGTTCGAAGATGCCCGGCTTGGCGCTGTCGGGTACGCCGGGACCGCGGTCCGTGATCCGCAGCTGCACGCGGTTGCCCAACGAGCTCGCGGCGACCTTCACCGGTTTGTCGGGGGGAGCGTGCTTGACGGCGTTCTCGACAAGGTTGGCGACGACACGTTCCAGCAGCCCGGGGTCCGCGGACACCATGGGCATGGATTCCGGGATGTCCAGGACGACACGGTCCAGCGGGACTCCGCCGAGCGCGCCGGGCACCACCTCGTCCAGATCGACCTCGCGGATCAGCGGACGCACTGTCTCGGTCTGCAGCCGGGACATGTCGAGCAGGTTCCCGATGAGGTGGTCGAGGCGGGCCGCGCTCTCCTCGATGCCTGCCAGCAGCTCGGCCTCGTCCTCGGGCGACCAGGTGATGTCGTCCGAACGCAGCGAGGTGACGGACGCGGTGATGCCCGCCAGGGGCGTGCGCAGGTCGTGGCTGACGGCTGCGAGCAGGGCGGTGCGCATCCGGTTCCCCTCCGCGAGCTCGTCGGCCTCGTCGGCGGCGAGCCGGAGGCGTTGCCAGTTGAGCAGCCCCGCGGCCTGGGCCGCGAAGGCGGCCAGGACGCGACGGTCCGCCGCCGGAAGGACCCGACCGGCGAGCGCGAGCGTCATGTCGTCCCCGACCGGCATGTCGACGTCCGCGCCGCCCGGTCGCGGCGGCTTCGCGCCTCCCGTCCACGCGGCGCACGTCCACTGCCCGGTCGGCGAGGTGCGCTCCCACAGCGCGACCGTCTCCATGCCGAACGTCTCGCGGATGCGGGCCAGCAGCGTCTCCAGGCTGGTGTCACCGCGCAGTACGCCGCCGGCGATGAAGGACAGCGTCTCGGCCTCGGCGCGCAGCCGGGACGCCTGGTGTGCTCTGCGGGCGGCCTGGTCGACGACGGAGGAGACCGCCAGGGCGACCGCGAGGAAGACTCCGAGGGCGAGCACATTGCCCATGTCCGTGACGGTCCAGGTCCGGACGGGCGGAGTGAAGTACCAGTTCAGGAGCGCCGAGCTGACCGCCGCCGAGGCCAGGGCCGGGCGCAGGCCGCCCAACAGCGCCGCGCAGACGGTGAGCGCGAGGAAGAGCAGGACCTCGTTGGCCAGGCCCGGCCCCTCCCCCTCCGAACGTCTGCCGACGACAAGAGCGAGCAGCACCGTGAGCAGCACGGGCCCGGCCACGCCGATGAGCCAGCCCCAGACGATCCGGGCGCGACCCAGCCGTGCGGTTCCGGAGGTGGGCAGGCCGCGGCCCGCACCGACCTCCTCGTGCGTCACGATGTGCACGTCCAGGTCCGGGCCGGACTGGCGGGCGGTGGTGGTGCTCACGCCGGGTCCGAAGGCGTACTGCCAGAACTTCCTGCGGCTGGCCCCGAGGACGATCTGGGTGGCGTTGACACCGCGTGCGAAATCGAGCAGCGCCTGCGGAACGTCGTCCCCGACCACGTGGTGGAAGGTGCCGCCGAGACTCTCGACCAACTCCCGCTGGGCGGCGATCTCCTGCGGCGAGGTCGTGGTGAGACCGTCTGAGCGTGTGACGTAGACAGCGAGTACCTCGCCGCCCGCGCCCTTCTCCGCGAGCCTCACGGCCCGGCGGATCAGAGTGCGCCCCTCACGCCCGCCGGACAGCCCCACCACGATGCGTTCCCGTGCCTGCCAGGTGGAGCGGATGTCGTGCGCGCCCCGGTACTCACGCAGGTACTCGTCGACCCGGTCGGCGACCCACAGCAGGGCGAGCTCGCGCAGTGCGGTGAGGTTTCCCGGGCGGAAGTAGTTGGAGAGCGCCGCGTCGATCCGGTCCGCCTGGTAGACGTTCCCGTGGGCCATGCGGCGGCGCAGCGCCTGCGGGGACATGTCGACGAGCTCGATCTGGTCGGCACGCCGCACCACCTCGTCGGGGACGGTCTCCCGCTGCCGGACGCCGGTGATCGACTGGACGACGTCGCCCAGCGACTCCAGGTGCTGGATGTTCACCGTGGAGACGACGTCGACGCCGGCGTCGAGCAGGACCTCGACGTCCTGCCAGCGCTTCGCGTGCCGGGAGCCGGGGACGTTGCTGTGGGCGAGCTCGTCGACCAGGGCGACGCGTGGCCGGCGGGCCAGCACCGCGTCCAGGTCCATCTCGGCGAACCGGGTGCCCCGGTACTCGATCTCCCGCCGGGGGACCTGCTCCAGTCCGTGGAGCAGCACCTCGGTGCGCGGACGCTCGTGGTGTTCCACCACGCCGACGACGCAGTCCGGACCGCGCTCCAGGCGCCGGTGCGCCTCGGCGAGCATGGCGTAGGTCTTCCCGACGCCGGGGGCCGCGCCCAGGTAGATGCGTAGCGTGCCGCGTGCCATGGTTCTGCGTTCCTTTTCGGACGAGCCGCGGGCCCCGCACCGCACAGGCCCACCCGGTCTGATTCTGTACCTTCGCCCCCGCCCCCGCCGCCGGCGGTTTCGGGAGTCGTGGGCCGAAGCGGAGCCGGCCCTCCGACGATCTCACCGTCCGGCCTGCTCCTTCAGCGCGAGGTTGAGCCTCAGCACGTTCACCCGCGGTTCGCCGAGGAAACCGAGGGAGCGGCCGGTGACCTGCTCCTCGACCAGAGCGCGGACCTGCTCCTCGGTGAGGTCGTTGGCCTCGGCCACCCGCGGCGCCTGGAGGCGTGCGTACTCCGGGGAGATGTGCGGGTCGATGGCGGAGGCCGAGCCGGTGACGGCGTCCGCGGGGACGTCGGACTCGGGCACGCCGTTGAACTCGGCCACCCGGCCGCGCTCGCGTGCGACCGCCCCGACCAGCCCGGGATCGTCGGCACCGAGCTGGCCCGAACCGGTGGCGAGGGGGTCGTACGCGCTGTGCGAGGGGCGGCCCTGGAACCACCGGGGGTCGGGGTCATCACTGCCCCTGATGTTCCAGGTCTGGCCGATCGGTTCGGAGCCGACCTCTCGGCCGTCGGCGGAGACCACGGACCCGTTCGCCCGGTCCGCGAACAGACCCTGTGCGACGGCGGTGACGGCCAGCGGGTAGAGCACGCCGGTCACCAGGGTCATGGCCAGCAGCGCGCGGAGGGCGGCGGTCACCTGGCGCCCGAGACTGTGCAGTGAGGTGTTCATGATGATCAGCCGATTCCCGGGACGAGGGCGAGGAGCAGGTCGATGAGTTTGATGCCGACGAACGGGGTGATGAGGCCGCCGAGTCCGTAGACGGCGAGGTTGCGGCGGAGCATCCGGTCCGCGCTCAGGGGTCGGTAGCGCACTCCGCGCAGCGCGAGCGGCACCAGCGCGACGATGACCAGTGCGTTGAAGACGACCGCGGCGAGGATCGCGCTCTCGGGCGAGGCCAGCCCCATGACGTTCAGCCGGTCCAGCGAGGGGTGTGCCGCGGCGAACAGCGCGGGGATCACGGCGAAGTACTTGGCGACGTCGTTGGCGATCGAGAAGGTGGTCAACGCGCCCCGGGTGATGAGCAGTTGCTTGCCGATCTCCACGATCTCGATCAGCTTCGTCGGGTCCGAGTCCAGGTCCACCATGTTCCCGGCCTCCTTGGCGGCCGAGGTTCCGGTGTTCATCGCCACTCCGACGTCGGCCTGGGCGAGCGCGGGGGCGTCGTTCGTCCCGTCACCGGTCATCGCGACCAGCTTGCCGCCGGCCTGCTCGCGCTTGATGAGCGCCATCTTGTCCTCGGGGGTGGCTTCGGCGAGGAAGTCGTCCACTCCGGCCTCCCGTGCGACCGCCCTGGCAGTGAGCGGGTTGTCGCCGGTGATCATCACGGTCCTGATCCCCATGGCGCGCAGTTCGGCGAAGCGTTCCCGCATGCCCTCCTTGACGACGTCCTTGAGGTGTACGACGCCGAGGACCCGGGCGCCTGCCGCGTCGTCGACCGCCACCAGGAGCGGGGTGCCGCCCCCTTCGGCGACCCGGTCGGCGATGTCCCGTGCCGCTTCGGCCGCTTCGCCGCCGCGCTCCTCCACCCAGGCGAGCACGGCGGAGGCGGCGCCCTTGCGGACGCTGCGCGCCCTGCCGTTCTCCGCCACGTCCACGCCGCTCATCCGGGTCTGGGCGGTGAACGGCACCCAGGACGCGTCGGCCGGCTCTCCCTCGTGGCGCTCCCGCAGTCCGTACCGCTCCTTGGCGAGTACGACCACCGAACGGCCCTCGGGGGTCTCGTCGGTGAGTGAGGACAGCTGGGCGGCGTCGGCGAGTTCGGCCTCGGTGGTGCCCGGCACCGGGAGGAACGCCGCGGCCCGGCGGTTGCCGAGGGTGATGGTGCCGGTCTTGTCGAGCAGCAGCGTCGACACGTCGCCGGCCGCCTCCACGGCGCGGCCGGACATCGCGAGCACGTTCCGCCGGACGAGCCGGTCCATGCCCGCGATACCGATCGCCGAGAGCAGCGCGCCGATCGTGGTGGGGATCAGGCAGACCAGCAGGGCGCAGAGGACCAGCACCGACGTCTGCTCCCCGGCCCCGGCGTGGTCCGCCATCGGCTTGAGGGCGACGACGGCGAGCAGGAAGACCACGGTGAGTGCGGCGAGCAGGATGTTCAGCGCGATCTCGTTCGGTGTCCTCTGCCGGGTGGCGCCCTCGACGAGGCCGATCATCCGGTCGATGAAGGTCTCGCCCGGCTTCGCCGTGATCCGTACGACGATCCGGTCGGACAGCACCTTCGTACCGCCGGTGACCGCGCTGCGGTCGCCGCCGGACTCCCGGATGACCGGCGCGGACTCGCCGGTGATGGCGGACTCGTCCACCGAGGCGACGCCCTCCACGACGTCGCCGTCCCCGGGTATGACGTCGCCGGCCTCGCAGACCACACGGTCGCCCACGCGCAGTTCTGTCCCGGCCACCTCCTCCTCCACGGCTCCGGAGAGTCGCCGGGCCGTGGTGTCGGCCTTGGCCGCACGCAGGGTGTCGGCCTGCGCCTTGCCCCGGCCCTCGGCCACCGCCTCGGCCAGGTTGGCGAAGAGGACGGTCAGCCAGAGCCAGGCGGCGATCACCCAGCCGAACCAGTCACCGGGATTCGTCACTGCCAGGCCCGTGGTGACGACGGAGCCGACCAGCACCACGAACATCACCGGGGAGGCGACCATGGTCCGTGGGTCGAGCTTGCGGAAGGCCGTGGGCAGTGCGGCCGGCAGTTGGGCGGGCGCGACGAGTCCGTCGCCCGACCGGCTGCCCCGCCCGCCCCGCGCGCGTTCGCCGTACGGGCGTACTTCGCCGTGCGGGCGTGCGTCGTGCGGGCGTTCGCCCCGTGCGTGTTCGCCGTGCGGACCGGAGTTCGGGGCCGGAACGGAGTCGGCCGCTGAGCGGGAGTGGCCGGATGCGGGGCTCGGCATCTCTTCCTCGTACCTTCGGTTCGTTCGGTGCGTGGTCATGTCGCCAGACCTTCCGCCAGCGGTCCCAGGGCCAGTGCCGGGAAGAAGGTCAGACCGGCGACGATCAGGACGACTCCCACCAGCAGGCTGCTGAACAGTGGCTTCTCGGTGCGCAGAGTGCCCGCGGAGGCCGGTACGGGCCGTTGTTCGGCGAGTGAGCCGGCCAGCGCCAGCACGAACACCATTGGCAGGAACCGTCCCAGGGCCATGCACAGGCCCAGCGCGGTGTTGAAGAACGGGGTGTCGGCGCCGAATCCGGCGAAGGCCGATCCGTTGTTGTTGGACGCCGAGGTGAAGGCGTACAGAACCTCCGAGAAACCGTGCGGGCCGACGTTCGTCATGGCCCTCTCGCCGTCCGGCAGGGCCATCGCGACCGCCGTGCCGCCCAGCACCAGGGCGGGTGTGACCAGGATCGAGCAGGCGGCCAGCTTCATCTCCCCGGCGCCGATCTTCTTGCCCAGGTACTCGGGCGTACGGCCCACCATCAGACCCGCCACGAAGACCGCGAGCACTGCCATGATCAGCATTCCGTACAGCCCCGACCCGACACCCCCGGGAGCGATCTCCCCGAGCATCATCCCCAGGAGCAGCACTCCGCCGGACAGTCCCTGGAAGGAGTCGTGGGAGGCGTTCACCGACCCGGTCGAGGTCATCGTGGTGGAGACCGCGAACAGTGACGAGGCGCCCTCCCCGAAACGCTGCTCCTTCCCCTCCATGCCTCCGCCCGCGAGTTGGGAGGCGGCTCCGGGGTGCGTGAACTCCACCCAGGACACCGCGATGACGCCGACCAACCAGATGGAACCCATCGCGGCCACGATCGCGCAGCCCTGCCGGACGTTGCCCACCATGCGGCCGAACGTCCTCGGCAGCGAGAACGGGATCAACAGCATGAGGAAGACCAGCAGCAGGTTCGTGAACCCGTCGGGGTTCTCGAAGGGGTGTGCGGCGTTGGCGTTGAAGAAACCGCCGCCGTTGGTGCCGAGGTTCTTGATCGCCTCCTGCGAGGCGACCGCCCCCGGGCTGACCGACTGCGTCTGCCCGGTCAGCGTGGTGACCTCCTGGACACCACCGAAGTTCTGGATGACACCGCAGGCCACCAGAACGACCGCGGCGAGCGCGGAGACCGGCAGCAGAATACGAATCACACAGCGCACCAGGTCGGTCCAGAAGTTGCCGACCTCCCCCGTGCGGGAACGCGCGAAGCCCCGTACCAGCGCGATCGCGACGGCGATTCCGACCGCGGCGGACACGAAGTTCTGCACGGCCAGCCCGGCGGTCTGGGTGACGTGGCCCATGGCCGACTCACCCGAATAGGACTGCCAGTTGGTGTTGGACACGAACGACACGGCCGTGTTGAACGCCTGGTCCGGGCCGATCGCCTCGAAACCGAGGGAGAGCGGCAGCCTGTCCTGGACCCGCATCAGCAGGTACAGCCCGAGCACGCTCACCCCGGAGAAGACCAGAACCGACCGCAGATAGGTGCCCCAGCGCATCTCCACGTTCGGATCGGCGCCCACGGCACGGTAGATCCACCGCTCCACCCGCAGATGCCGGCGGGAGCCGAAGACGGCGGCCATGTAGTCCCCGAAGGGGCGGTGCACCAGGGCCAGCGCCACGATCAGCGCCGACGCCTGCAGCACACTTGTCAGTACGGGACTCATCCGGTGCTCAGAACCTCTCCGGACACAGAACGGCGAGGACGAGGTACCCCAGCAGCCCGACGGCGACGAGCAGCCCGACGATGTTCTCGGCGGTCACAGCTTCGCCACCCCCCGGGCGGCCAGCGCCACCAGCGCGAACACGGCAGCGGTGACGGCGACGTAGGCCAAGTCGGCCATCAGATCTCCTGGACAGATGTCGGGAAGTTGCTCACGGCCACAGCACACACCCGAAAACACCTACGGCCTCGTCCGCTTATGTGAGCCTGACGCCCCCTTGACAGATTCCTTACGGCGGCGGCAGGCCCCGGCTTCCTCCTAGCCCCGACACCTGCCGCATCCGCCGTCCTACCTGCAACGACACCGCAGATTGCGGGGGTGCCGTTGCGGCCACCGCCCACTTGCGCCGTGCGTCCTGCCTCCTCGAACCGTGACGGTCGGCGCAAGGGAATCGGCCCCCATCGCAGAGCCCAACCCCGGCCCCGGTGGAATCCACGCCCGGCTGGAAGAACTGGGTCACTCGCTCAACCACTTCGACGAGAAGACCCGAGCGCGCACAACACACGCAGACGCCATGGTTGAGGGAACGGCAGTGGTGCAGGTCATACGGAATATGTCTCGGGACTCGAGCTGATGCAGGGTCAGTCGCCGAGTTCGGGGGCTTGGCCTGCGTGACTGGCTGCGTTGATCGCCGACTTGCGGCACGCGAATGGCACGCGGGCCTGGATTGGTCTGAACAACAAACAACCCCCGGGTCGCTGACCTGGGGGTTTGTCGTGGAGCGGGCGACGAGAATCGAACTCGCGCTCTGAGCTTGGGAATCACCGCTCTTTCAGGGCGAGTTGACCGTCTGACCAGCACCTTCGCGCCCCCTACTGCACTTCAGGCAGGCCCCAACTCCCCGTCGTTGACCCCGGTTTACCGCCCCAACGGGCACGCGTCGGGCACGACACCCTAACGGTCACTCTCGTTGCCAACGAGGGGTTGGGGGAGTGTTTGACTTCGGGTGGTCTGTGGGGCGAGAGCATGGAACGGGGGGCGTACGCTCGCTCAGGCAGAGTGGGGCCGCAGGCCCTCACCGCGCTCTTGGTCCCACTGCCCCCCGTTCCATGCTCTCGGAGGGGCCCCGCTGGCCACCCGAAGTTAAAGACTCCCTCAGCCCTGTACGTCGAGGCTCGGTATATCCACCTCAACCTCAAGCATCCGCCAGCGTGTATCGGTCGAGCTCTGACCGGGTTGGGCCACCTTCTCGGGCGCCGTCATCGTCGATCAACCTTTCGAGGCGGAACCGGCATCTTGGTGGTGCCTTTCGCACGCCGATTCCATGGCAAGAACAGGCTTAAGGACTCAAGCACTTGTCCCAGCCCTGGAAGGATCTGAGGCAGATCTTCGGGTCGAGCTTTCGCCACGATGACGTGGACCAGCATCGCAACAACAGAAAGAAGCACGACGACACCTGCTAGAGCGGCTATGAGGAAGTAGATGGGGGTAACGACTGGCCAGACATGTTCTGTCACAGGAACCTCCGAGCATCAAGAAAGCCCCGACCTGGGCCGGGGCTTGAAGCGTGGTGGTGAGAAGGAGATAGAAAGAGCCCCAACTCGGTGTTAAAGATGGGGCCTTCAAGATCATGTACTGCGCCACGAAGGGGCCTTGTGGTTCGTCACCCTCGCTGTAGGCGCTGCTGTATGCGGTTGTTGAGCCCAACTGCTGTGACGCCATGGCAGCACAGCAAGGCTAAAGCGTGACGATGCAACGGGTGGGACGTTGCACTGAAGGGAGTTTGGATGGTGCTCTCAACCTCAACGCGTAGAAGACTGTACAGCATCGTCGCTAGGCTGCCGTAGCTTCGGTTGAATCGGCAGCTCGTGAGCGCGGAGCGGCGGACCGGGCTGGAGCGGGGCGGAGACAGGAGCGGCGGCCCGGGGAGCCGGGCCGCGCGCGGGGAGCGGAGCGAGCCGCCTTGAAGACGTAGAGAAAGTTGTTACTCGCTGCGGTTGCGGGTGATGCGGTGGCGGTGGCGTTCGATCTCGTAGGCGATGGTTTCGGCTGCCTGGATGCTGAGTTGGAGTTGGTTGAGTACGTCCTGGCGGGCCTGGGCGATGAGTTCGCGGTGTGCGGGTGCCATGGGGTCGGCGGTGCCCTTGGGTGTCCAGTTGCCTTGGTAGCTGTGGTGGCGGACGACGTCTTGGCAGGCGCGTACGACGTGGTTCATGGCGGTGGTGATCTCGTAGCGGTAGTGGGTCTCGTACTCGTCTGCCGGGCTTGGTGGTTGGTTCATGGGCGGTGTCCTTGGAGTTGGACCTGTCGGGCGGTGAGTACGTAGCGGGTGGTGTCGGCGTAGATGGTGTAGCGGTACGTGGCGCCTTGGGCGAGGAGGCGTAAGGCGTGTTCGTGCTCCTGGTGGTCGTCGAGCCAGTGGAGGGCGGGGCGGGACTCTGCCGGGTCGAGTTGGTCTGCGATGTGTGCTGCTCGGGTTTGGAGCCAACGAAGCGCCAGGCGTGGAGTGTTGGTGGGTTCGTTGCCCAAGGGGATGGGGTGATGGCTGGGGTGTACGAACGCGGTGGCGTTCGACCAGTAGGTGAGGTTCGTGGCGAGGTGTGGGCGGGTCAGCATGTTGGTGCCTGGTGGTGGGTTGGCAGCGCGACTGTGTGGGTGGGGAGTTCGGCGGTGACGGTGTGGCCGTGAGGGTTGCGGGTGACTGAGAGGTGTTGGGCGAGGGCGGCGACGATTTCGAGGCCCCGTCCGTGGGTCTCGTGGTCGTGGGCGCGGGTGATGTGCGGGCTGGTGGTGCTGCTGCCGTTGTCGGTGACGCTGAGGGTGACGGCGTCGGCTGTGCGGTGAATGGTGAGGCGGAAGTTCGGGCTGGCGGTGTGGGTGACGGTGTTCGCGGCCAGCTCGGTGACGATCAAGGCGGCGTCGTCGGCGCAGGGGCAGTTGGTGAGGATCAAGGCGGCGTCGTCGGCGCAGGGGCAGTTGGTGAGGATGTCGCGGGTCCAGCGGCGGGCGCGGGCCACTTCTTCGGGGAGGCCTGGACAGAGCAGTTCCCAAGCCAGTTCTCTACACGTATACTCATCCATACAAGTTCCTTTGTGCTGGTAGGCCGCTATGGACAGTGAGGTCGTGCTAGACGAGTTTCACGCCGTCGTGTGCGCGGACGGGTGGGGGAGAGGTGGCGTCGAGTGCGTCCAGTACGCGAATTGCGTAGGCCTCGTTGGCGAGTTGGGTGACCTCGTCGCGGGTGGCCCAGTGCAGGGCCTTGGTCTCGTCGCCGGTTGTGGGCTGACCGTCGATGGCGCGGCAGCGGAAGACGAGCGACACGATCAAGCCCGTCATGTTCTTGTAGACGCCAGTCAGTGTGGCCGGAAGCGCGATCTTGAGTCCGGTCTCTTCCAGGACCTCGCGTTGGAGCGCGTCCGGCAGGGTTTCGCCGGCTTCGACGACTCCGCCTGGTGGCTCCCAGTGGCCGTTGTCGCGCCGCTTGATCAGCAGAGCGCGATCGCGTTCGTCCACGATGACGCCTGCGACGCTCACGGAATGGGGGCGCTCGGCGGTTTTCACGTCTGGGCTTCCTCGTGTGATCGGCTGGCTAGGCTCGCTCCACGGTAGCAACAGAACTTAGGCTCTCGTCTAGATATCTAAAGGAGTACTCATGACCGCTCTGTCATCCGGTGCGCTGGGCTCGCTGGACCCGACCAGCGACCGGGCTGTGTTTCGCCAGATCGCCGACCAACTGCGCGAAGCCATCGACCGGGGGAAGTTCGCTGAGGGTGCCAAGCTCCCGTCGGAGTCGGATCTGGTCGAGCACTACGGCGTCTCCCGGATGACCGTCCGGAACTCCATCTCGCTGCTTCAGGGGGAGGGGCTGGTCTCGTCCGAGCATGGCAAGGGCGTCTTCGTGCGGCCTCGGCCTCCGGTGAGGCGGCTGGCGTCGGACCGCTTCGCGCGGCGTCATCGGGACCAGGGCAAGTCGGCGTTCACCGTGGAGGCGGAAGCCGCGGGGAGTCGTCCCGAGGTGGACAGCCTGGTGGTCAAGGAAGAGCGGCCGACTGCTGACATCTCTGCTCGACTGGGCGCTCCGCGCAAGGTGTTGGCGCGTCGTCGGCGGTATCTGCTGGACGGTCGGCCGGTGGAGTTCGCCGTGTCGTACCTGCCGTTGGATCTGGCGCGCGACACTCCGATCGCTCAGCCCAACCCCGGCCCTGGTGGCATCTACGCCCGGCTGGAAGAACTCGGCCACCACCTCGACCACTTCGACGAGGAGATCCGGGCGCGGATGCCATCTCCCCAAGAGGTCAAGACGCTTCGCCTGTCTGCCGGTGTGCCCGTCATCCAGCTGATCCGTACGGCCTTTGACACCAAGGGGCGGGCCGTTGAGGTCTGCGACACGGTGATGGCGGCAGACGCGTACGTCCTGAACTACCGCCTGCCGGCAACCTGAGCTTGTGGCCGCGTAGGGGCTGGCATCTCTATGGGTGTTCGGTCCCACGAACTTGTACACGTGAAGGTGGGTGTTCGTGCAGGCGAGTAGCCACAAGGCTGTGATGTGTTGGCGGTCGACTCAGCTTGGCTTGCCCGTTTTGCGTGGACTGCTGTATGCGGGGAGTTGGAGTGATCGGAAGCAGCGACCGGTCGCGCGCCTGGCTGTAGCGACCTGAAGGGTTGAGGATCTTTGTGCGGTCGTACTGGCGGGGTGAGGTCCGTGACCGGCGGCTCGTGAGGTCGTCGAGGCGCCGCTGAGGACGGTTTGCTGAGGGGCGGCTGGGCATGGGAAGAAAGCCGCCGGGCCTTCTGGTGTGGATGTGGGGCAAGAGGGCTGAACTGGCTCGGAAACAAGCAACCCCCAGGTCGGTGACCTGGGGGTTTGTCGTGGAGCGGGCGACGAGAATCGAACTCGCGCTCTGAGCTTGGGAAGCTCATGTTCTACCATTAAACTACGCCCGCGTGAGCCGACCGTGAGCCTGGCTCCGGCGTTACTTTACCGCACCGGCGGGGTGCTCCGCACGGAGGTGTGCGGGTCGTGGTGGAAGCGATGCGAGGGCCGCGTCGGTGGGGGTGCGGGCACTGCCCGGGCAGGGGCGGGCTGCGGGGCGTGGCAGGCCTCGACGGCGCGGGTGCGGTTCGTGTGCGAAGGGGGCGGGCTGTCGGCGGGTCGGTGCAGGGAGTGCACGGTGCCGGGAGTGTCGAGTGGCCCGTGGTTCGTGGTGTGCGTCGTGTCCGGCGGTCGTGCTGTGCACGTCGCGTGTGCGTCGGGGTGCGTACCGTCCGGGCGTCGGTGGTGGTGCGGGGTGGTGCGCCGGAGCGCGTGTTGTTCGGCGTGACGGGTTCAACACACCGTCAAACGGGGCACCTTGCCGAAGCCAAGCCGTCACTCTCGTGGCAGCATGGGCCACACAACGACAGTCAACTTGCAGCCTGCAGCAGCCAGATGACAGCGAGGCGGCAGTGCGGCCGGACCGGCACGGGTGGAGGCGTCGATGCGGTGGTTGGTGGGATGGAGCAGCACCGCCGCGGGTGCGACTCACGCACAGACCCTGCAACCGGTGGGGGCGCAGCAACTCTGGGGCGATCCCGACCCGTTGTGGGCTGTCGGCGACTGGCGTGCGGACGAGGTGCGCATCGTCGAGGCCGACGCCAACACCAGGCTCGCGGTCTTCGGCTACTGCGGCGCCAGTGACGACCAGTTGCGCGTGGGCCTGTTCGCGGCGAGAGGCGGGGCGGTACGGCATCTGACGACGTACCCGGGTTCGTACACCGCCGTCGTCCGCATCGGCCGCCGTATCGCCGTAGCCACCGATCTCGCCGGTGTACGCCCGGTGTTCCACACGCCCTGGGCCGGCGGCACCGCCTACGCGACTGCCGCGCTGCCGCTCGCCGATCTGGTCGAGGCGCAGCTGGATGTCAGCCATCTCGCCGCGCTGCTCGCCGTTCCCGACGCGCCGGAGGCGCTGGGCGACTCCACCCCGTACGCCGAGGTACGACGCGTACCGCCGGGGCATTCGCTGATTCTGCGCGACGGGGGTTCGCGGCAGATCAGCAGTTACGAGCCGACGGCGCCCACCGTCGTCGCCGCACCGCCGATTCCGGCGGAGGAGGCGGTCGAGGGCGTGCGTGAGGCACTGGTCGACGCGGTACGTGCCCGGCTCGCGGCGGCCCGTCACGTACCGGACACCTTCGGAGCCGACTACGGCGGCGACCACGCCGACGGGCGCGGCGCGCACGCGATTCCCGCGCAGAGCAGGCCCGTTGACGTCCGGAACGGTCCGGGAGGGCAGCAGCGCACCACGAACGGATACGCCTCCGACAGCCATGTGCCCGACGGTCACGCACCGCCGGGCACCGCGTACGACGACGGCAGCGACGGCGCCTACGGCAACGACGGCGCGTACGACAGCGACGGCGCGTACGGCAACGGAGGCCGCGGCGCGTACGGCCCCTCCAACGGCAGTGCGTACGGCCCCGACAGAGGCAGCGCCCACACCAACGGCAGTGCGTACGGAAACGGCAGTGCGTACGCCCACGGCGGCGCCCACACCAACGGCGGCGCGTACGGCCCCGACGGCGGCCGGGACGCGGGCGGCCGGGACGGGGGCGGCCGGGATCCCGGGCCGATCCCCGGCATGGGCCCGGCCGACCGCCGTGCGGGTCGCGGCCCCGCGCCCGGCGTCGGCGCGGACCTCTCCGGCGGCCCCGCGTCGGCAACGCTCGCGCTGCTCGCCGCCGGACTGCCCGGCGTTCCGGGCACGATCCTGGGCACCCCCGGAACGGTCGCGGGGGAGCGGCTGCTCGCGGTCACCTTCAACGATCTGACCCAGAGCGGGGACAGCGAGCGCGAGGCCGAGCTGGAGCGCGCGCACGCGGTGGCCGAGAGCCCGCGGCTGCACCATGTGGTGGTCGCGGCGGCCGAGGAGGGGTTGCCCTACGTCGACCTCGACAAGGTTCCGTTGACGGACGAGCCCGGGCCCGCGCTGGTCCAGGCCGGTCGGCACCGGCTGCGGCTGGCGAGCGGCAGCGCCGACCAGTTCACCGGATACGGCGCGCGGCAGGTGCTGGACGCCCATCCGGCGCGCCTCGCCGATCTGCTGATGGACCGCAAACGTCGTCATCTGCTGCGCCCCGCAACGGCGTTGGCCGTGGCGGACGGCGCTTCGGGCGCCTCGCTGACGGTGCCGTTCACCGTCTACCGCGCGGCGCGCCGGCTCGCCCGAACCACCCAGCGCGACGGGGTCACCGACGTCGCTCAGGCGCTGCGGGAGTCCGACTTCGGCGCCAACGCCACCGACAGTGCACTGTCCGCCTCGCTCGCCGCGCTGAGTTGGTGCCGTCCCGGCCCTGCCGCCCGCTGGTTGACCGGGGAGGCGCTCGCGGAGGTGTCGGTCCGGCTGGAGACCGCCGCGATGCGCGCCGAGAGCGGTATCGGCAGCCGCCCGGGCGTGCTGCGCGCACAGGCCGCGCTGGCCCGGCAGGCCGCGGACTACCGGGTGCTCGAACAGGCCGCCGAGGTCCGCAACCAGCGTCTGCACGCGCCCTTCCTGGACAACCAGGTCGTGCGCGCCGCCCGTGAACTCCCCGAGGCGATGCGGGTGCGGCCCGGCGCACGCGCCTCCGTGCTGCGCGACGTACTCGCCGGAGCGGGCGTCCACGAACTGCCGCCCGGCTGGGGCACCACCACGTACGCGGTGCACGCCGCCGCCGGGCGGGCGGGGCTCCGCGCGGCGATCGGACCGCTGATGGACCTGTTCCGGGCTCCGCTGCTGGCCGACGCGGGCATCATCGAGGCCCATGTCGTGCGCAAGGCGCTCCGGTCCGCTGCCGACGGCGAGCCGCTGCCGCTGGAGGGCCTGGACCAACTGGTCGCGGTGGAGCTGTGGTTGACGCGTCTGATGCAGCGCCGCGGCAGCTGCTGGACGGGCGCGGACGCACCGCGGCGCCGCGCGGTGGTCGGCGTACCGGGCGTACCGAGCACCCCGCACCGCCCGGCGCTCTAGCACCCGTGCGCGGGGTGCACGCGTGCCCGCCGACGCGAGCAGCCCCCGTACCCGCGTTCTCGCCGGGCCGCGCGCGGGTCAGGAGCAGCGGATGACGGAGTTGGCCCAGGTGCTCAACACCACTGCTCCGAGCGCCGATTCGGGCGTCACTTCGAGCCGGAGCGTCTGCACGCCGTCCAGCGGGACGGCGACCCGTACGGGTGCGTCGCCGCGACGCACGGTGCCGGACTGCCACAGCTGTCTGCCGTCGCCGTAGACCGCGAACCGCACCGAGCGGTCCAGCAGCGTCAGATCGTCCACCCCGGCCAGCGCCTCGTAGGAACTGCACTCCCGGTTCAGGGCGATGTTGACGGAGGACGGACCGCCGACGGTGATGCCGTGGTCCTGCTCCCGACCGCCGACCCGGGGGGTCGAGCGCTGCCACACCCAGGTGCTCTCGGTGAGTTTGATCGCCGGTTCGTCGCTGGAACCGAGCAGGTCCCAGGAGAGGTTGCGCACCTCGTACGGCTCCGGCTCCGGCTCCGGTTCGGGTTCCGGCTCCTGGGTGGGAGTGGGAGTGGGAGTCGGCGTGGGTGTCGGCGTGGGTGTCGGTGTCGGGGTGGGAGTCGGAGTGGGCGCCGGGGTCGACGGCGTGGGCGTGGGCGCCGGCGGATCCGCGGGCTCCTCCGGCTCGGGCTCGGGGCGGGGCTCCTCGGGCCGCGGCTCCGGCTTCTGGCTGGGATCGGGCTCCGGCTCGGGTTCGGGCTGCGGCGCCTGCTCGGAGGGCTGTGCCTGGGGCGGTCGGGGCTCCTCCTCCTTGGGGTTGCCCGACAGTGCCAACACCAGCGCTGCAGCGGCAGCCGCTGCGACCACCGCGCTGGCCGCGACACCCGCCTTCGCCGGTGCGCCCAGGCCCTCCGACGCCGCTCCTCCCGCGCCGGCCTTGCCGCCCGCCGCGGCGGCCGTGCCCGCCGCTCCCGCTGCGGCGCCACCGCCGACGACGCCGGCGAGCTTGGCCGACCAACCGGCGGCGAACCAGCCGATGACCGCGATCGGCAGCAGTGCGCTCAGACGGTCGTTGACGTCCTTGACCTCGACCGCGGCCAGCCGGCACCTGGCGCACTCCTCGAGGTGCCGGCGCAGCCCGCGCTCGGCGCGCATCCGCAGCCCGCCGCGCGCGTACGCGCCCAACCGGTCCGCGTACCGCGAGCACTCCCCGCCCTCGGTCAGCGACTGGCTGACGTGCGCCTGGAGGTACGCCTGCTTCAGACCCTCGCGCGCCCGGTGGGCCAGTACGGCCGTGGCGTTCGGTGTGAGGCCCAGCATCGGCGCGACGTCCCGCGGAGAGGTGTCCTCCACGGTGGTGTGCCACAGCACGGCCTGCCACCGTTCCGGCAGCGTGCGGAACGCCTGCACGACCATCGACTGCTCGGCCTCGTGCATCGCCCGTACGTCCGCGCCGAGTTCCTGGGTGTCCTCGCCGCCGGCCTGCGAACCCACCGCGGAGACCGCGAACACCGCGAAGTCGTCGACCAGGTGCTCGCGCCGTGCGCTCTTGCTCCATGCCGCCGCGGCGTGCCGCACCGAGGTCAGCAGATACGCCCGTACCGCCGTCTCCGGGCCCTTGCCGCCCTGGAGGGCCTGGAAGGTACGGGCGAACACCTCGTTGGTGAGGTCGTCCGCGGTGTCGGAGTCGCGGCAGCAGGAACGCGCGTACCGGCGCACGGCGTCCGCGTGGCGGCGGTAGAGCTCGTCGTACGCTCCCGTGTCGCCGCCGCGCATACGGGAGATGAGCTCGGTGTCGCCGACGGTGTCGCCGTCCGCCGTGTCCGAGTCGTCGTCCTCCGGGCCGCTGCCGTGGACGACGTCCGCGCCACGGCTGCGCTGCTGCGGAACGGAGCGTGCGGGCGCGGATCCGTCCGACGCGGCCGCTGCTTCTCCCGCGCCGTCCACGCCGTCCGCGCCGACGCCATCGGCACCTTCGACGCTCTCACCGGCACCGGCACCGGCACCCGCACGGCCTGGATCGGCTGCCCTGGGGCTCGTCGAAGAGGCCTGTCCGGGGACCCTGGGCGCGGTGGACGAGCTGCCCGCGTCGTTGGCGTCAGCCTGTCCGTCCGTGCCGTCCGGCCCGTCCTGTCCAGTAGCGGCCACCACCGACACCCCGCGTTCCTGTCACGGCCAAGTACCGGGAAAGAGTGCCACATTGGCCTGTGCCGGGTGGGCCGCTTCGTGAGTAAGCACTCGACCGAGGCTCCGAAGGTTCGCCGCACCCTCCGAGCACCCGCCGCACCGACCGCCGGCGCCCACCGAACCGTCGGCCGGCGGATCACGTCCCCGCCGGCCGACGGGAACCTCAGCCGGTGCGCAGACCCGCGAGTAGAATCTCCAGCAGCCTGTCGGAGGCCGCGGAGCGCTGCTGAAGGTCGGGCAGGGACGGCGCAGCGGTGGCGATCACCAGCAGTACGTCGCTCACCGACACTCCCTCCCGGAGCGCGCCGGCGGCTCTCGCCCGGTCGACCAACTCGCCGACCACGGCGAGCAGTTCGCGGGCGAACGGATCGAAGTCCGCCTCGCCGGAGACCGCGGTCGTCTCCGTCGCGCCCTCTTCGGTGCGCTGCCCGGGAACACGCAGCTCCGCGCCGGACGCTCGGGATGCCGATGCCGATGCCGATGCCGATGCCGATGCGGTGCCGCCGCTCTGCGAGACGTCCGCCGCAGCGGTCTCTCCGGCTCCGGAGGACGTGACCTCCCCGGAGGGCCCCGGCACGCCTTCCGGCACGCCGCCCGCCTCGGTCTCCTCCGCCGCCAGGACGTGCGGCGGCAGCAGCCTGCCGGCGCCCGACGCCACCGAGCTCCGCAGGAATCCGGCCAGCGCGGGCCAGCCCCCGCCCTCGTGCGCCAGCGCCGATCTCGCCTGCTCGGCGAGGCGTGCGGTCTCCTCCTGCGCTATGCGCCTGACCAGCACGTCCTTGCTCGGGAAGCGGCGGTACACCGTGCCGACTCCCACTCGCGCCCGGCGGGCGACATCCTCCATCGGCGCCCCGTAGCCGACCTCGCCGAACACCTCGCGGGCAGCCCGCAGCACGTGCTCCAGGTTCCGTTGGGCGTCGACTCGCAGAGCGGGCTGCCGAGGCTTACCCTGCGGCGGCGCTGCGGCGGGCGTGGAGCCCGGAGAGGCCCGCACCGCGTCGTCCCAGGGCGGCGCACCGCTTCCCGGGTCGACGCCGACCATCTCGGATCCGTAGCCAACTGCGCCACGGAGACCGCCAATTGTGTCGGTATGTGTCTGTCCGAGGTCGGTAAGACCCTCAATACGCATTAATGCCCCCGTTGTTCAATGTCTCCCCCCGGAGACGCCCCGTTGTCCGGTCGGGCGGAAAACGGGCTTCCGTTTCCTTCCCGACCACCACTCGAACATAGTTGAGTGCTGGTCATCAGTGAAGAGGTGAGATGGATGACCGACTCACCCGCGATCTTCCGGCTACTCCGATCCGCCCTGTTTGGCCCGTTGCGTTACCGGGTGAAACCCATGCTGAACTGCATGTTCGGGACGCGGTTCACCTCGGTGGGCCAACCGGAGCTGCAGGTTCCAGCGATCACACAATTCGGCGCGACCTGTGGACAAACAACGGCCCGGCGGTGCGTCATGGACGAGTGACGGACGGACAGGTGTCGAAGACGACCCAGCCAGCAGCCAAGCGCCCGACCCGCATCCTGGTGGTCGGCGGTGGCTACGTCGGTATGTACACGGCGCTGCGGCTGCAGAAGAAGCTCAAGGCGGAACTCAAGCGGGGCCGCGCCCACCAGAACGCGGACGACATTCGCGCGGACGCGGACCCCGGCGCTCCCGCCGGTACGACCTCCGCGCAGGCGGCCGAAGCCCCCGTCCCGGCCGGCCGCAGCACGCCCGACCTCGCCGACACCGGCGTCGAGATCGTCGTCGTCAGCCCCGAGCCGTACATGACGTACCAGCCGTTCCTTCCGGAGGCCGGCGCCGGCTCGATCTCGCCCCGCCACGTCGTCGTCCCGCTGCGCCGCGTGCTCTCCGAATGCCGCATCGTCGTCGGTGAGGCCCGTTCCATCGATCACGCCGCGCGCCGTGCCCACGTCCGCACGATCGCCGCCGACCAGACCTCCATCGACCAGACCTCCATCGGCCCCAACGACAGCGGCACGCCCACCGGCAGCACGAACAACTCCGGCAGCACGAACAGCTCCGGCAGCACCGCGGCCGGCAGCGCCGCCACCGCCACGGACCGCACCGACGCCGACGGCGCCAACCTCACCCTCGACTACGACGAGTTGGTCCTCGCACCCGGCTCGGTCTCCCGCACCCTCCCGGTGCCCGGCCTGGCCGACCACGGCATCGGTTTCAAGACGGTCGAGGAGGCGATCGGTCTGCGCAACCACGTGCTGGAACAGCTCGACATCGCCTCCTCCACCCGCAACCCGGAGATCCGCGACGCCGCCCTGACCTTCGTCTTCGTCGGCGGCGGCTACGCGGGCGTGGAGGCGCTCGGCGAGCTGGAGGACATGGCGCGCCACGCGTGCAGCTACTACCACAACCTCCGCCCGGAGGAGCAGAAGTGGATCCTCGTCGAGGCGACCGACCGCATCCTGCCCGAGGTCGGCGAGGAGATGGGCAAGTACGCCGTGCGGGAGCTGCGCGGTCGCCGTATCGACGTGCGTCTGGAGACCCGGCTGGAAAGCTGCGAGGACCGGGTCGCGGTGCTCAGCGACGGTTCGCGGCACCCGTGCCGCACGCTCGTGTGGACCGCGGGCGTCAAGCCGAGTCCGGTGCTTGCCGCCACCGACCTGCCCCGCAACGAGCGTGGGCGGCTGCGCTGCCGCGCCACCCTCCAGATCGAGGGAACGCCCAACGCCTGGGCAGCCGGCGACGCGGCAGCCGTACCCGATCTGACGAACGACGAGCCCGGCCAGGAGTGCGCGCCCAACGCCCAACACGCCGTACGCCAGGCCCGGCTGCTCGGTGACAACCTCGTCGCCTCGCTCCGCGGCAAGCCGCTGGTCGACTACGAGCACGCCTACGCCGGCTCGGTGGCCTCGCTCGGCCTGCACAAGGGCGTGGCCCGCGTGTACGGTCGCAAGCTCAAGGGCTACCCTGCCTGGTTGATGCACCGCGTCTACCACCTCAGCCGCGTGCCGACGGTGAACCGCAAGATGCGGGTTCTCTCCGAGTGGGTCCTCTCCGGATTCTTCAAACGGGAGATCGTCTCTCTCGGCTCGCTCGAGCACCCCCGCGCGGAGTTCGAGATCGCAGCCGGGGGAGGTCCTCGCACCGAGGAACGCTGACGAAGGTCAGATCGTCGACCGCGCCGGGCATGTGACCATGGGTGCGTCGGTCGACGCGAAGCGTGATGACTCGACGGGTGCCCGCCACCACGCTCCCCGGCACCAGGTGTGCTGACCGCCACCAGCACACCGTCCCCAGCAGTCCCGGTACCACCCACAGCAGAATCGGATCTGAAACGCAGTGAATTTCACGCGCTGGAGCGCCCGCCTGCCCGGCTCCCAGCGTCGCACCGCAGCAGTGCGGGCGGCGCGACGGTCGGCGGAGCAAGCCCTTTCCGCGGCCCCGGCGACCCCTCAGGATCCCTCCACCGCGACGCCGTCGGCCGGCGAGGTCCCGGCGGCCCGCGGCGAGGGCGGCCGGGCCGTCCAGGGCGGCAGTACGTCCGCGTCGCCGCGCAGCGTGGACGAGCTCACGGTCGGCGAGCTGCTCGGCCAGGTGCCGGCGCCCGTCGTCATCGTCCGCGGGCGGGACCACCGCGTCTCCTACGTCAACGAGGCGTACGCCCATGCCTTCGGGCCCCGCGATCCCGGGGCGCCGGCGGCCGACGCCCTCCCCGAGCTCGTCGAGCTCGGCCTCGTCCCGCTGATGGACCAGGTCCAGCGCAGCGGCAAGCCCCGTACGGTCAAGGCCCGCCGCATCGACGACGGCGACCGTCCGCGCTTCTTCACCTTTACGTGTACGCCCATCGAGCTGGAGGCGAGCGACCGAGGGGTGCTGGTCTTCGCCGCCGACGTCACCGACCAGGTCGAGTCCGCCGAACGGCTGCGGGCCAGCGAGGCCCGCCAGCGGGCCGCCGCCGTGACGCTCCAACGCAGCCTGCTGCCACAGGAGTTGGAGCACCCCGACGATCTGCGCGTCGCCGCCACCTATCAGCCGGGCGGTACCGAGGCCGCCGTCGGCGGGGACTGGTACGACGTCATCACGCTCGGAGCCGGCCGCACCGCGCTGGTCATCGGCGACGTGATGGGCCGCGGCGTGCGCGCCGCCGCAGTCATGGGCCAACTCCGCACCGCCGTACGCGCGTACGCGCGACTCGACCTCCCGCCGCACGAGATCCTGCAGCTGCTCGACGGTCTGGCCGCAGAGATCGACGCCAGCCAGATCGCCACCTGCGTCTACGCCGTGCACGACCCGAGCGAGGGCAGTCTGACCTACGCCTCGGCCGGTCATCTGCCCATCCTGGTGCGGGAACCGGACGGCACCGTGCACCGTGCCGAGGAGCCGACCGGTCCGCCGCTGGGCACCGGCGGCTGGCTGCACACCTCCGGCTCGATCCCGTTCGGGGAGGGCGCCGGCGCGGTGTTCTACACCGACGGCCTGGTGGAGCGCCGGGACGCGGACATCGACGAGGGCGTCGCGCGGCTGGAGCACGCCTTCTCCGGCGCCACCGGCACACCGGAGGTCGTCTGCGACCGGCTCCAGCGCGCGCTCGGAATCACCGCCGAGCACGACGACGACCTCGCGATCCTTGTCATCCACCAGCCCGACCACGCCGGACCGGACGCCGACCTCTTCCGCAACGCCGCGCTCGACCTGCTCGGCGGCACCGAGGCCGCCCCGCGCGCCCGGGCGTTCGCCTCCGGAGTCCTCGCCTCCTGGCGCTTCCCGCGCGAACTGCACGACCTCGGCGTGCTCGCCGCCAGCGAGCTGGTCGCCAACTCCCTCCAGCACGGCACCCCGCCGATGCGGCTGCGGCTGCGGCGAACCGACCGCCGGCTGATCGTCGAGGTCACCGACGGCGACGACCACCTCCCGCGCCGCCGCCGCGCCGACACCGCCGACGAGGCCGGCCGGGGCATCTCGATCATCGCGACCATCGGCTCGTCCTGGGGCAGCCGCCGCACACCGGGCGGCGGCAAGGCCGTCTGGTGCGAGTTCGCCCTGCCGGACTGACCTCGCGGGACCGACTCCCGCGGGACCGAGCCCCGCGGGACCGATCCCAGGGGTGACCTCAGGGGACTGACCTCGCGGGCCCGGGCCCCGCCGGTGGGCGATCGGGCTCCGGCTACCCGGCCGTCGTCGCCAACCGCCCGCGAACCTCCGTGTCCGCGGGCGCACGTGAGTCCGTCGGCGCCTGCGCGTCCGCGGGCGCGCCGATGTGCGTACCGGCCACGGCCTCCGCTGCCGCACCGGGCCGGCCCTGGGGAACGTTGCGGGCGACCACCCGGCTGCCCGGGCAGTCGTGCTCCGGGGCCAGCCGTCGACCGAGCACCAGCGCCAGCACGCTCACCGCAACCGAGCAGGCGATCAGCAGCAGCACGTACGCCGCGTACACCTGGGCCGCGATCATCAGTCCGCCCACCGCCGGGCCGACCGATACCCCCAGCTGCTTGACCAGGGCGAAGGCCGAGTTGTACTGGCCGACCCGGCCGGCCGGCGCCAGATCGGCGACCAGTGGCGCCACCGTCGGCGACAGCATCGCCTCGCCGATCCCGAACAGGGCGTACGTCCCGATCAGCAGACCGGTCGCCACTGCCTGGGCGTGCGGCACCAGGCCGGAGACGCCCGCCGCGATCCACGCGACGGTCCACACCGCGCCGACCAGCGCGATGACCCGGCTGCGGCGCCGCCCCTCGACCAGCCGCAGCACCACGAACTGCGTGAGCACGATCATCGCCGTGTTGGCGAAGAGCGCCAGGCCCAGCGTCGACGTGGAGATCCCGGTGACCTCGACCCCGTATGCCGCGAGACCGGACTCGAACTGCCCGTAGCAGGTGAAGAAGAGGACGAAGCCGAGGACGCAGAGCAGCACCATCGGGCGGTCCCTGAGCAGCGCGCCCCACCCGTTCCGCGGACGGTTCCGCCCGCCGACGGCGGCGCCGACCTGCGCGGGCGCGCCCGCGCGGGCCACCGGTGTGTCGGCCGTCGGGGACGGGGCCGGCAGCCGCACCGTCGCCAGCACCACGGCCAGCCCGACGAACATCGCCGCCTCGACGCAGAAGAGCAGGGTGAAGCTCGACGCGTGCGCCTCGTCGACCAGTTGTCCGCCGAGCAGCCCGCCGAGGCCCATCCCCAGGTTGTTGAGGAAGAACTGCGTCGCGAACGCCCGCGACCGCGTGGTCGCCGTCGAGCACCGGACGATCATCGTCGCCAGTGCCGGCTGCACCACGGCGATGCCTCCGCCCATCACCGCAGCCGAGGCCAAGACCGTCGGCGCGCTCGCCGCGAGACCGAAACCCAGCGCGCCGAACGATGCCGCACCGGTGCCGACCATGGCCACGGGCACGGGCCCGCGCCGGTCGATCACCCGCCCCACGAAGGGCAGCACCAACAGCGCGGCGGCGGCGAAGGCGGCAAGCACCGCGCCGGCGGTGCCGGGCCCCAGCTCCCGCACGTTCGCCACATAGACGAAGAGGTACGGCACCGTGAAGCCGCTGCCGAACGCGCTCAGGGCGTTGCCCAGCTGGATGCGGCGCAGCATGCCGCCCGTCTCGGTCCTCACCGCTCACCTTCCCAAGTCCCGGCCGCCACAACTCCGTCGACGCGACGCACCGCGCACGGAGGCGGCCCTGACGCGTGGAGCCGCTGCGGCAGGGCGAGGTACGAGCATGAGACTGAGGAGTGAAGACTTCACTACTAAAGTTCGAAGCTAAAGGATACATACCGCAAGCCTTCAGTGCTAACGCCCCGCGTGCGATACTCGCCGCATGGCTGACCCCAGGTCGTCACTCGACGAGCAGATCGCGATCTACCAGCGCGAGCACCGCGACCTCGACCCCCAGGTCGAACGAGTCGTGAACGCACTCAGCAGGCTCGACCGGCGGATGAGCGTCGCGTACGGAAGACAGCTCGCGGCGCTGGGACTCAGCAGCGCCGAGTGGGAGGTCCTCAAGGAGCTCGTCATGGTCGGCAGCCCTTACCAGCTCTGGCCCGGCACCATCGCCCGCCACCTCGGTCTCACCCCGGCCGCCATGACCCACCGCATCGACCGCATGGTCGCGGCCGGCCTGGTCACCAGGGAGCGCGACACCGAGAACCGGGTGCGCGTCATCGTCGGGCTCACTGACGAGGGCCGGGAGAAGTGGCTGGAGGTCATGCGCGAGGCGTCCGCCTTCGAGGAGGAGCTGCTCCAGGACTTCACGGTCAAGGAGCGCACTCAGCTCGGGGACATGCTGATCCGCCTGCTGGACCGGGTCTCCGTACAGCTCGACCGAGGCGTCCCGAGCGGCCAACTCCGTTCTAAACATGGTCAGTTGGCCGAAGTTGACACGCCCCACCCCCATCCGTAGTGTTCTCCGAGTTGCCACGGACCTGCGCGGTTTTGTGTGCGGCGCTTCTGCCACCTCTCCGGTGGCGTCACCTCTTGCAGCAGTTCCTCTTTCGAGGCTCTGTTCGGTATGCCTGTTCTGGTGTGTCCGAATTCGGTTTCGGTCGGCTCGATTTTGAGTCGGCGGGGAAATCTACTAACGTGGTGATCACGCCGGAGACGGCGCCCCGCCGACAGGGGAATCGGATTTCGAATCCAGACCGGAAACGGGACGGAAAAGAGTCTGATAGAGTCGGAAACACCGAAGGGAAGCCCGGAGGAAAGCCCGAGAGATTGGGTGAGTACAAAGGAAGCGTCCGTTCCTTGAGAACTCAACAGTGTGCCAAAAGTCAACGCCAGATATGTTGATACCCCGTCCCTGCATCATGTGGGAGACGTGGTTCTTTTGAGAGATACACAGCGAGGACGCTGTGAACCGGTCGAGTATTTCCGCTCGTGCCGGTTCCGCTCTTGTGACTGTGCAACCGGGAGCACTTTGTGTTTCTGGTGAAAGCATTCATGGAGAGTTTGATCCTGGCTCAGGACGAACGCTGGCGGCGTGCTTAACACATGCAAGTCGAACGATGAAGCCGCTTCGGTGGTGGATTAGTGGCGAACGGGTGAGTAACA
>NZ_JALLGK010000017.1:0-2500 GCF_023072595.1 Streptomyces sp. XM4193 | reverse complement strand
GAAGAATGAGCCTGCGAGTTTGCGGTGTGTTGCGAGGTTAACCTGTTGTGGGGGAGCCGTAGCGAAAGCGAGTCCGAATAGGGCGTTTCAGTAGCATGCTCAAGACCCGAAGCGGAGTGATCTAGCCATGGGCAGGGTGAAGCGGCTGTAAGAGGTCGTGGAGGCCCGAACCCACCAGGGTTGAAAACCTGGGGGATGACCTGTGGTTAGGGGTGAAAGGCCAATCAAACTCCGTGATAGCTGGTTCTCCCCGAAATGCATTTAGGTGCAGCGTCGTGTGTTTCTTGCCGGAGGTAGAGCACTGGATAGGCGATGGGCCCTACCGGGTTACTGACCTTAGCCAAACTCCGAATGCCGGTAAGTGAGAGCGCGGCAGTGAGACTGTGGGGGATAAGCTCCATGGTCGAGAGGGAAACAGCCCAGAGCATCGACTAAGGCCCCTAAGCGTGTGCTAAGTGGGAAAGGATGTGGAGTCGCAGAGACAACCAGGAGGTTGGCTTAGAAGCAGCCATCCTTGAAAGAGTGCGTAATAGCTCACTGGTCAAGTGATTCCGCGCCGATAATGTAGCGGGGCTCAAGTACACCGCCGAAGTCGTGTCACTCCAACATATAGGCCTAACGGTTGTTGGGGTGGGTAGGGGAGCGTCGTGTGCCGGGTGAAGCAGCCGTGTAAGCGAGTTGTGGATGGTATGCGAGTGAGAATGCAGGCATGAGTAGCGATACAAGAGTGGGAAACTCTTGCGCCGATTGACTAAGGGTTCCTGGGTCAAGCTGATCTGCCCAGGGTAAGTCGGGACCTAAGGCGAGGCCGACAGGCGTAGTCGATGGACAACCGGTTGATATTCCGGTACCCGTGATACAGCGCCCAACACTGAATCTTCTGATGCTAAGGCCGTGAAACCGCC
This sequence comes from Streptomyces sp. XM4193, assembly GCF_023072595.1. Taxonomy (GTDB): domain Bacteria; phylum Actinomycetota; class Actinomycetes; order Streptomycetales; family Streptomycetaceae; genus Streptomyces. The sequence goes on along the minus strand of NZ_JALLGK010000017.1, from coordinate 1,595 downwards.
TCGTCTGCCCTTTGGGTGGATGGGGAGTGGTGGAGCCGCTGATCCAAGGTGGTAGTAGGTGAGTGATGGGGTGACGCAGGAAGGTAGTCCAGCCCGGGCGGTGGTTGTCCCGGGGTAAGGGTGTAGGGCGGCATGTAGGTAAATCCGTGTGCTGTGTGCCTGAGACCTGATGCCGAGCCTTTTTGGTGAAGTGGATGATCCTATGCTGTCGAGAAAAGCCTCTAGCGATGTTGTGTTGCGGCCCGTACCCTAAACCGACTCAGGTAGTCAGGTAGAGAATACCGAGGCGTTCGGGTGAACTATGGTTAAGGAACTCGGCAAAATGCCCCCGTAACTTCGGGAGAAGGGGGGCCATTTCTGGTGATAGGGACGTGCTTCCTTGAGCTGGGGGTGGCCGCAGAGACCAGCGAGAAGCGACTGTTTACTAAAAACACAGGTCCGTGCGAAGCCGTAAGGCGATGTATACGGACTGACGCCTGCCCGGTGCTGGAACGTTAAGGGGACCGGTTAGCTGTGATTCGTCATGGCGAAGCTGAGAACTTAAGCGCCAGTAAACGGCGGTGGTAACTATAACCATCCTAAGGTAGCGAAATTCCTTGTCGGGTAAGTTCCGACCTGCACGAATGGCGTAACGACTTCTTGACTGTCTCAACCATAGGCCCGGTGAAATTGCATTACGAGTAAAGATGCTCGTTTCGCGCAGCAGGACGGAAAGACCCCGGGACCTTTACTATAGCTTGATATTGGTGTTCGGTTCGGCTTGTGTAGGATAGGTGGGAGACTTTGAAGCGCACACGCCAGTGTGTGTGGAGTCGTTGTTGAAATACCACTCTGGTCGTGCTGGATGTCTAACCTGGGTCCGTGATCCGGATCAGGGACAGTGTCTGGTGGGTAGTTTAACTGGGGCGGTTGCCTCCTAAAGAGTAACGGAGGCGCCCAAAGGTTCCCTCAGCCTGGTTGGTAATCAGGTGGTGAGTGTAAGTGCACAAGGGAGCTTGACTGTGAGACTGACGGGTCGAGCAGGGACGAAAGTCGGGACTAGTGATCCGGCGGTGGCTTGTGGAAGCGCCGTCGCTCAACGGATAAAAGGTACCCCGGGGATAACAGGCTGATCTTCCCCAAGAGTCCATATCGACGGGATGGTTTGGCACCTCGATGTCGGCTCGTCGCATCCTGGGGCTGGAGTCGGTCCCAAGGGTTGGGCTGTTCGCCCATTAAAGCGGCACGCGAGCTGGGTTTAGAACGTCGTGAGACAGTTCGGTCCCTATCCGCTGCGCGCGTTGGAGTTTTGAGAAGGGCTGTCCCTAGTACGAGAGGACCGGGACGGACGGACCTCTGGTGTGCCAGTTGTTCTGCCAAGGGCATGGCTGGTTGGCTACGTTCGGGAGGGATAACCGCTGAAAGCATCTAAGCGGGAAGCCTGCTTCGAGATGAGGACTCCCACCCACTTGATGGGGTAAGGCTCCCAGTAGACGACTGGGTTGATAGGCCGGATATGGAAGACCTGTGAGGGTTGGAGTTGACCGGTACTAATAGGCCGAGGGCTTGACCATAGATTTGCTCGCGTCCACTGTGTGGTTTCTGAGACAGCAACC
>NZ_JALLGK010000016.1 GCF_023072595.1 Streptomyces sp. XM4193 | reverse complement strand
CCGCGAACACCGGGAAACGACCGTACAGTTCACGACCCATCCCGGCCCGCTGCGAACCCTGACCCGAGAACAACACCGCAAGCGAACGCTCCACGGCACGACCCCGCGCCACCTCCACCGGACCACCCTCGGCACCCTCGGCACCCTCGGCACCCTCGGCACCCGCCAGCAGCACCGCCCGGTACTCGAAGGAAGAACGACCGGTGGCCAACGAGAGGCCGACGTCCAGCGGGTCGACTCCGGTGACGGATCCGATCCGGGAGAGCTGGGCGTCCAGGGCCTCGGGGGACTTCGCCGAGATCGGCCAGGCGGCGACCGGAGCCGGGACCGGCTCGGCCGCGGGCGCGGGCTCCTCGGTCGGCGGGGCCTGCTCGATGATGGTGTGCGCGTTGGTGCCGCTGATGCCGAAGGAGGACACGGCGGCACGGCGCGGGCGCCCGGTCTCGGGCCACTCGGTGGTCTCGGTCAGCAGGCGCACGTCGCCCTCGGTCCAGTCGACGTGGGTCGAGGGCCGGTCGATGTGCAGGGACCGGGGCAGTACGCCGTGCCGGATCGCCATGACGGTCTTGATGACGCCCGCGACACCGGCGGCGGCCTGCGCGTGGCCGATGTTGGACTTGATGGAGCCCAGCAGCAGCGGACGGCCCTCGGGCCGGTCCTGACCGTAGGTGGCCAGCAACGCCTGCGCCTCGATCGGGTCGCCGAGAGTGGTGCCGGTGCCGTGCGCCTCGACGGCGTCGACGTCGGAGGTGGTGAGTCCGGCGCCGGCCAGTGCCTGCCGGATCACCCGCTGCTGCGACGGGCCGTTGGGCGCGGTGAGCCCGTTGGACGCGCCGTCCTGGTTGACGGCGGAACCGCGCAGCACCGCGAGCACCGGGTGCCCCTTGCGCTGCGCGTCGGAGAGCCGTTCGACGACCAGCATGCCGACACCCTCGGACCAGCCGGTGCCGTCGGCCGCGTCGGCGAACGCCTTGCAGCGGCCGTCGCCGGCGAGACCGCCCTGCCGGGTGAAACCGGCGTACCCCATGGCGGTGGACATCACGGTGACGCCGCCCGCGAGCGCCAGGTCGGCCTCGCCCGAGCGCAGCGCGTGCGCGGCCCAGTGCAGGGCGACCAGCGAGGAGGAACAGGCGGTGTCGATGGTGACCGCCGGCCCCTCCAGGCCGAACGTGTAGGACAGGCGCCCGGAGATGACGCTGGTGGCGAGGCCGGTGGGGGCGTGACCCTCGGCGTCCTCGCGGGAGTTCATGACGAGGGTGGTGTAGTCCTGGCCGCTGGTGCCGACGAAGACGCCGGTCCGGCTGCCGCGCACGGTGGCGGGGTCGATACCGGCCCGCTCGAACGCCTCCCAGGACGTCTCCAGCAGAAGCCGCTGCTGCGGGTCCATGGCGAGCGCCTCGCGCGGCGAGATCCCGAAGAACCCGGCGTCGAAGTCGGCGACGTCGTAGAGGAATCCGCCCTCGGAGGTGGCGCTTCGGCCGTGGCCGCTCTCGCCGCCCCGCTGGAGAGTGTCGAGGTCCCAGCCGCGGTCCGTCGGGAAGGCGGAGATGCCCTCGTCGCCGTCCAGTACGAGCTGCCACAGCGCGTCGGGGGTGTCGACGCCGCCGGGCATCCGGCAGGCCATGCCCACGATGACGACCGGGTCCTCGGCGACGCCGGTGGCGACGACGGCCGGGCCGGAGGCGCCGGCCTTGCGCTCCTCGTCGAGGAGAGCGGAGACCAGGTGCTCGGCGAGGACCGTGGGGGTCGGGTAGTCGAAGACGAGAGTGGCGGGCAGCCGCAGTCCGGTGGCGGCGGTCAGCCGGTTGCGCAGCTCGACGGCGGTCAGCGAGTCGAAGCCGAGGTCGTGGAAGTCGCGATCGGCGTCAATGGCCTTGGTCGAGGTGTGGCCGAGGACCGGGGCGGCCTCGCCGCGGACCAGGTTGACGGCGAAGCGCAGCCGCTCCTCCTCGCGCAGGTCGAGGAGTTGACGGGTGACGGCGGCCGCGGTGCTCGCGCCGCCGACGGCGGTCGCGGCGGCGCGACGGGTGCCGCGCACCAGATTGCGCAGCAGCGGCGGGACCTCGCCCGGCATCCGGCTGTCGCCGGAGGCGCCGATCGGCACCAGGTACGGCTCGACGGAGACGGTGGCCGCGTCCCACAGGGCGAGGCCCTGCGCGACGGTGAGGGGCGGCGCGGCGGATGCCTGCATACGCCGCATCCCGGCTTCGGAGAGGGCGCCGGTCATGCCGGCGGTCTGCTCCCAAGCACCCCAGGCCAACGACAGACCCGGCAGACCCTCATCCGCACGGTGCTGAGCAAGCGTGTCGAGAACGACATTGGCCGCCGCATAACTGGCCTGACCAGCACTGCCCATCACACCGGAAACGGAGGAGAACATCACGAACGCGGCAAGATCGAGCTCACGGGTCAACTCGTGCAGATGCCAGGCCGCATCCACCTTCGGACGCAACACCGTCGCCAACCGCTCAGCAGTCAGCGCCGTCACCACACCATCGTCCAAAACACCCGCCGTGTGCACCACAGCCGTCAACGGATGCTCAACAGACACCGAACCCAGCAGCTCAACGACACTCTGCCGATCCGTCACATCACAGGCACGGACATCCACATGAGCACCGAACTCCGCAAGCTCGTCACGGAAAGCACCAACCCCCTCGGCAGACGGACCGCTGCGAGAGACCAGAAGCAGACGACGAACGCCCCGCTCCTGAACAAGGTGACGAGCCAACACACGCCCAAGACCACCCGTACCACCGGTGATCAGAACCGTGCCCTCAGGATTCCAACGCGCCGGCATCCTCAGCACGATCTTGCCAACGTGCCTGGCCTGACTCATGAAACGGAACGCCTCACGAGCCCGGCGCACATCCCACGTCTTCACCGGCAACGGCGACAACACACCCGCCGCAAACAAACCGACCAACTCGGACAGCAACTCACCCGTCCGATCAGGTCCGGCCTCACCGAGGTCGAAGGCGCGGTACTGGACATCGCCCGTGGAGTGGGGGTCGCGGATGTCGGTCTTGCCCATCTCCAGGAACCGGCCGCCGGGGGCGGTGATCCGCAACGACGCGTCCACGAACTCGCCCGCAAGCGCGTTCAACACCACGTCCATCGCCGGGAACTTGTCCGCGAAGGACAGGTCGCGCGAGGAGGCGATGTGCTCATCGTCGAGACCCAGGGCCCGCAACGCGTCCCACTTGCCCTCGCTCGCCGTCGCGTACACCTCGGCGCCCAGGTGACGCGCGAGCTGGATCGCGGCCATACCAACACCGCCGGCACCGGCGTGGACCAGCACCTTCTCCCCCGCCGACAACCCACCCAGATCACGAAGACCGTAGAGGGCGGTGAGGAACACCAGCGGCACAGAAGCCGCCACCTCATCCGTCCAGGACCCGGGCACACACGCCAGGAAACGCTCGTCGATGAGGGTCTCCGAGGCCAGACCGCCCGGCACCATACCCATCACACGGTCACCGACGGCGAGGCCGGTGACATCCGGACCGACCGCGGTCACGACACCCGTCGCCTCCGCGCCCAACAGACCGGCCTCACCCGGGTACATGCCGAGCGCGTTCAACACATCACGGAAGTTCAGTCCCGCAGCACGCACCTCAACACGGACCTCACGACCCGCCGGCTCCTCCCACACCTCCGGAGCAGGCACCAGGCCGAGCGCGTCGATGCTGCCGGGAGCCGAGCTGGCCAGACGCCACGACCCGTCAGCGGGCGGCAGCAGGGTCGACGCCGTCACCACGCGGTCGAGCCGTCCGACGAGGAGCGCCCCGTCACGGACGACGAACTGGCTGTCGCCACCCGCCAACAGGGCCGGCAGCTGGGGCAGTACGTCCTCGACACCGGCATCGCCGTCCAGGTCGAGAAGAGCGAAACGGGTGGGGTTCTCGGAGTGGGCAGCGCGGACCAGACCCCAGACCACGGAGGCGGCCAGGTCACCGATCCGGTCGTCAGCGCCGGCCCGTACGGCACGGCGGGTGACGAACACCAGGCGTGAGTCGGCGAACCGCTCCCCGTCCAGCCACTCCTGGACCAGGCCGAGGGCGTGCGCGGCGAGGTCCTGGGTGGCGGCGGGCAGATCGGTGTCCGAGAGGTCACCGGCAAGCGGCACACAGACAAGGTGCTCGTCGCCGGTGAGCCCGGCGAACGCGGCGGCGGGATCGGTGCCGACGGGTGCGGCGACCGAGACGTGCCGGACGGCCTCGGCGGCCGGGTCGGCCGGGGTCTCCGGCGCCGCCGTCCAGTCGAGGCGCAGAAGCGAGTCCAGCTCGGAGCGGCGGGCCGCGGGCGCGGCGCTCCTGGAGGGCACCCGCAGGACCAGCGATTCCGCCGACAGGACGGGGGCACCCTCGACGTCGACGGCGGCGATGGACACCGAGTCATCGCCGGTACGGGCGACCCGGAAGCGGACCACGGAGGCGCCGCCCGCGTGCAGCGACACCCCGGCCCACAGGAACGGCAACAGCTTGTGCTCGTCGTCGAGTCCGGCGAAGCCGACGGACTGGACGGCGGCGTCGAGCAGCGCCGGGTGCATCCCGTAGTAGCCGGCGTCGTCGGCCTGGGACGGCAGGGCCGCCTCCACGAACGCCTCGTCGCCGCGCTTCCACACGGCGCGGATGGTGCGGAAGACGGGCCCGTACTCGGTGCGGTCGTAGAAGCCCTCCAGGTCGACGGCGACCGCGCCCTTCGGCGGCCAGACGGACGCGTCGAGGACGGCGGTGACGGCACCGGAGGTCAGTACGCCCGCCGCGTGCTCGGTCCAGGTTGCGTCGGACGCGTCGGCGGACCGGGAGTAGAGGCGGACCGAGCGGGCGCCGCTCTCGTCGGGGGCACCCGCCCACACCTGGACGACCACGGCGGCGTCCTCGGGCAGGAGCAGCGGGGTGGCGAGGGTGAACTCCTCCACCCGGTCGCAGCCGACCTCGTCGGCGGCGCGCACGGCCAGTTCGAGGAAGCCGGTGGCGGGGAAGAGGACCAGGCCGCCGCCGACGGTGTGGTCGGCGAGCCACGGGTGAGTGGTGAGGGAGAGACGTCCGGTGAACAGGACGCCCTCGGAGCCGGCGAGCGCGGTGGCGGCGCCGAGCAGCGGGTGCTCGGCGGGACGGAGCCCGGCGCCGGTGACATCACCGGTGTGGGTGGCCGGACGCGGCCAGTACCGCTGGTGGTGGAAGGCGTAGGTGGGCAGCTCGACACGGCGGGCACCGGTGCCGTCGAAGCAGCGCGCCCAGTCGACGTCGACACCGGAAGTGTGGAGCTGGGCCAGCGCGGTGAGCAGCGCGGGCTCCTCCGCCCGGTCCTTGCGCAGCAGCGGCACGGACAGACCCTCGTCCAGGGTCTGCTGGGTGAGGGCGGTGAGGACTCCCCCGGGTCCGACCTCCAGGAACGCGTCGGCACCCGCGTCGGCGAGCGCACGCACCCCGTCCGCGAACCGCACGGTGCCGCGCACATGCTCCACCCAGTAGGCAGCCGTGCTCAGTTGACCCGGCTCGGCGAGAGCACCGGTGACATTGGAGACCACCGGAATCCTCGGCTCGGCGTACGTGAGCCCCTCGGCGACCTCGCGGAACGCGTCGAGCATCGGGTCCATCAGAGCCGAGTGGAAGGCGTGACTGACCGAGAGGCGCTGGGTCTTGCGGTCCTCGGCGGCGAACTC
>NZ_JALLGK010000015.1 GCF_023072595.1 Streptomyces sp. XM4193 | reverse complement strand
ACTGTGTTTCGGTGGTCATAGCGATGGGGAAACGCCCGGTTACATTTCGAACCCGGAAGCTAAGCCTGTCCGCGCCGATGGTACTGCATGCGGGAGCGTGTGGGAGAGTAGGTCACCGCCGAACAATTTTTGAAGGAAAGGGTCGTACCGGATCGCCGGTACGGCCCTTTTCTGCGTTGTCCTCCGGCGTTGAAGGGCCTGTCGGTCAATCGGCAGGCCCTTTTGCCGTGCCCGAATGCGGTCCCGTGAAAGCGTGCGTGCCCGGTTCTGCGAGCGCCTTTGATCGTGGGCCCTCGGGATTGGAGCAGGCGGTGGAGGAGGTGTCAGAGACGGCCGGCTGCTTTGAGGGCGAGGTAGGTGTCCGCGAGTCGCGGAGCGAGGCGGTCGGGAGTCTCGTCGATGACGATGACGCCTTGGGCGCTCAACTGCCGTACGGTTCGGCGTCGTTCGGCGAGAGCTCGTTCGGCTGCTGCGGCGCGGTACACGGCTTCTGCGGAACCCCGCTGCTGTGCCATCTCTGCCAGCTGTGGATCTGCCACCGAGGCGAGTACGACCGTGTGGTCGGTGGTGAGTCGCGGGAGGAAGGGCAGCAGCCCCTCTTCGAAGCCGGCGCTTTCCAGGCCGGTGAAGAGCACGAGCAGGGAACTGCGTCGGCCGGCGTGGAGAGCCGCGGCAGCCAGCGCCCTCGGATCCGTTTCCACCAGTTCGGCTTCCAGCGGTGCGAGCGCCGAGACGATCGTGGGCAGTGCGGTGGCCGCCCCTCGTGCACTGACGGTGGCCCGTACCTGCCTGTCGTGTGCGAGCAGATCGGCACGGTCTCCGGCTTTTGCCGCCAGCGCGGTCAGCAGGAGGGAGGCGTCGAGGTAGGTGTCCAGGCAGGGCAGTTGACCGGCCCGGACCGCGGCGGTCCGACCGGTGTCCAGAACCAGGAGGATGCGGCGGTCGCGTTCGGGGCGCCAGGTGCGGACGACCGGTTGGGGTTGGCGGGCGGTCGCGCGCCAGTCGATGGACCGGGTGTCGTCGCCGGGCACGTAGTGGCGCAGGCTGTCGAACTCCGTGCCTGCACCCGCCGCGAGGATGTTGGTGCGGCCGTCGAGTTCGCGCAGTCGATCGAGTCGGGACGGCAGGTGTCTGCGGCTGTGGAACGCGGGCAGGGCACGCACCGTGCATTCCACTGTGTGGTCGCTCTGCCGTGCGGCGACACCGAGCGGTCCGTAGGAGCGGATGGTGACGGGATGTGCGTGGTGGTCGCCGCGACGGGTGGGCAACAGCCGGGTGGTGAGGCGGCGTTGCTCGCCTGGCGGCACCAGGAGACGGTGCCGTGGCTGCTGCGGGGAGGGTTGGCCCGGCAGCGTGCTCGGTGGCCAGGCGTCGCGGACGAGTGCTCGCATCGGGCGGCCTGAGGGGTTCTCCACAGTGAGATCGACATCGGTGTGCGAACCCGTCTGTACGGAGTGCTGGGCCGAACGGGTGAAGCGGGCGGAACGTGCTGGCGCGGCGCGGGCGAGGTCGTACAGAATTGCGAATAGCAGGGGGAGTTGGACGGCAACCAGCCCGATCCAGCTCGGGACGAGAAAACCGACGACCAGCACACCGAGAGCGGCGACGAAGGCTGCGCGTCCTGTGAGCGCCATCTGAGTTCGGCCTCTGCTTCTAGCGCGGTACGGCGACTTGGGCGAGCACCGAGTTGACCACGATGTCCGGAGTGAGGCCTGCCATCTCCGCCTCCGGGCGGAGCTGGACCCGGTGGCGAAGAGTGGGGAGCGCCAGCGATTTCACGTCGTCCGGGGTGACGTAGTTCCGGCCGGTGAGCCAGGCCCAGGCACGAGCAGTGGCAAGAAGAGCGGTGGCGCCCCGAGGCGATACGCCCAGCGTCAGTGAGGGGGATTCACGCGTGGCACGGCAGATATCCACGATGTAGCCGGTGACTTCGGCGGAGACCGAGGTCGAGGCGACCTCGGTCCGTGCGGCTTCCAGGTCTTCCGGAGTGGCGCGGGGCCGTACCCCGGCGGTGTGCAGATCGCGGGGGCTGAAGCCGTCCCGGTGGCGGCTCAGGACGTCGACCTCCTGGTCGCGAGTCGGTAGCGGCACCGTCAACTTCAGCAGAAAGCGGTCGAGTTGAGCTTCGGGAAGGGGATAGGTCCCTTCGTACTCGACCGGGTTCTGCGTCGCGGCGACGAGGAAGTTTTCGGGGAGCGGTCGAGGAGTGCCGTCGACGGAGATCTGGCGCTCCTCCATCGCTTCGAGCAGTGATGCCTGTGTCTTGGGAGGTGTTCGGTTGATTTCGTCGGCGATGAGGATGTCGGTGAAGACCGGTCCGGGCTGGAAGGTGAACCCCGAGTTGCGGCTGTTGTACACCAGCGAGCCCGTCACATCGCTCGGCATCAGATCCGGAGTGAACTGCACCCGCTTGGTGTCCAGGGTGAGCGCGGCGGCAAGAGCCCGTACGAGCAGTGTCTTCGCGACTCCGGGCGCCCCTTCGAGGAGCACGTGCCCTCGGCACAGAAGAGCGACGACGAGACCGGTGACGGCCGCGTCCTGACCGACGACGACCTTGGCGATCTCGCTGCGCAGCCCTTCGAGGGCGGCACGGGCTGGGTCCTGCGATGGGGCGCTCACGGGCGTCTGTCCCTTTCTGCGCGGGAGGACTTGATGCGGGCATGGAGGCGGTCGAGCTGTTCCGCGAGGAGCACGAGCTCGGTGTCGTTCGTCGGAGCGGGGCCGAAGAGCAGAGCCGCGGCAGTGGGCGGGTCGGCCGGCTCGGGCGGTGAATCGGCGGTGTGGAGGTCGACGGCCGGGCAGAGAGCTGTCTCGATGTGCGCGTTGGCGGGGGCGACTCCGACGAGCGGAGCGAGACGTTCCCTGGCGGCTGACCGCAGTGCCTCGGCGGCGCGGTCGCGTGCGCCCGAGCGTCGGTAGAGACGTGCTCGGCCTTCTGTCGTCTCGGAGGCCGGGACCGCGACCGGGACGCGCTCGACCACCACGGCGCCGAGCCTGCGGGCGCGCCACAGCGCGACCAGGACGACCGCGACGGCGAGTTGTGCGGATCCCCAGAGCCAGCCGTCCGGGAGCAGGGAGAACAGACCTCTCTCGTCGCCGTTGTCGGCGGCGGGATCGGTGGGCGAAGGGAGGTACCAGACGAGATGCGTGCGCGAGCCGAGGAGCTGGGTCGCGAGCGAGGCGTTGCCCTCGGAGGCGAGGCGCTCGTTGAAGAGGAGTTCGCCGGTGCCGAGGAGCACGGTGTCGCCGTCGTTGTCGGCCCGCGGGATGCGCACAAGGGCGGAACCGTGCTCGGTGGGGTAGCAGCTGTCGGCCTGTGCGGCCGAGGTGGTGTAGCCGAGTCCGCCCAGTTCGGCAGGGCCCGCCCTGACCGCGTACCCGGCTTCGCAGTCGGCCGGGCGGGCGCTGATCTGCGTCCGGCTCGTGGCGCGGACCCGGGGCACGAGGGCTTGTGTTGCCGTGTCGTCCGGTGCGAGGAGCACGGTGCGACCTCGGGCGGTGGCGAAGGCCGTGCCCAGTGTGGAGAGTTGGGCAGGGCCGAGCAGCTCGGGTCGGGAGACCAGGAGGGTGGTGTCGGGGCGGGACGCGGCGTGCGCGGCGTCCTCGGTGGTGGTGACGACGCGGACGTCGACCCCGTGCGTGGCCAGCAGGCGGGCGACGGCGCGGCTGCCGTTCGGTGCGGGGGACCGCGGGTCGAGCACGTCGTGGTGGGGCCGGGTGCCGAGGGCGGCGATGGCCAGCCCCGCGAGCAGGAGAAACACCAGGGACAGAACGAGGCCGCGCGCTCGGGGCGGTCGCAGGCCGCGTCCGGACGAGGAGGCCGAGTCGTCGGCAGCGGGCGGGGGAGTGCCCGGGGCCTTCGGGACGGCCGGGGGAGCGGAGCGCAGCGAACGGGCGCGGGTCACCGGCGGCCTCCGCTCGCGACGGTGGTGGCCCGGCTGGTGCGGCGGTGCTGCTCGAGTGCGGTGTCGACGCTTGTGACCTGGTGGTACGCGGTGCTGGAGACGCGACGGTGGGCGTACGTCACCTCGTCGAAGGAGGCTGCGGCCTCGGCCAGCGCGGGGGCGAGCCGGGGGAGGGCCCGTCCGGCTTCCTCGGCGGCCTCGCCCGCGGTGCGTGCGGGGCTCGCAGCCACAATGTTCGCTTCCTCGAGCGATCGGACGACGGCGCGCATGCGTTCCTGGAGCGCCCTCTCCCAGTCGCCTGCGGCGGCGAACCGCTCGGCCGCGGCGCGGTGTTGGCGCGCGTCTCGTGGGCCGGTGGTGAAGAGGCTCGGCTCGTCGCCCGGGGTGTGCCGGCGAAGCGGGCCGAGTCGTCGCAGCAGAGCCGGGACCGCGAGCGCGACGAGTACGGCGAGCACGAGGAGCACGGCGATGCGAACCCAGCCCGCAGTGCCACCGTCTGCGGTCAGGCCGAGCAGTTGCTCCACCTGCTCGACGAGCCAGTCGGCGGCACGACGCACCGGTCCGGGCTTCGCATCGCTGTACTCGGACCGGGTCAGCTCGCGCTCCGCGGCCTCGCGTGCGGCTTCGCGGTCCACAACCACCGGGGGCCCGTCGGACGGGTCGGGGCCGGCTGCGCGCCGTGCGGAGCCGGGGGTGCTCGGGGCGGCACCGGACACGAGCGCCAACAGGCCGCTTGTCACCGGTGCCGTCGTCATCGTCCTAGCGGACCGGCGGAGTTCCGGCGGCGCTCGGGCCGTCGGCGTCGGAAGCACCGGCTGCGCGGGCGAGTTCGAGGTCGAGTGCCTCGCGGCGGATGCGCCGGTCGATGTAGATGAGGGTGGTGACGCCCGCGGCGAAGGGCAGTGTCAGGGTCGAGCTGATGACGGCTCCGATTCCGAGCACCACGAGATAGGTCCAGCTCTGGTCGGTCGCTCCGGTGCCCAGCATCTCGCCCAGGCCGTCGCCCGAGGCCATCGCCGCGATGACACTCGTCACCAGTCCGACGACGAAGGCGAGCACCATCATCAGCAGATGGGCGAGCGCCTGGATCCCGAAGATCCGCCACCACGAGTTGCGGACCAGCTTGGCCGACCGGACCAGCGCGGTGCTGATGCCCTGCTTCTCCAGCATGAGCGCGGGGGCGGACAGGGACAGACGAACCCAGAGCCAGACCGCGACCACGGCGCCCGCCGTGAGGCCGAGCAGGGAGAGCATCACTCCGGAGGCGGTGGCACCTGCGAGGCCCACCAGCAGTCCGGGCAGGACCCCGACCACCACCGGCAGCACCACGATCACCAGGATCAGCAGCGACAGCCCGAAGAGCCGGAGCAGCAGGGGACGGGAGTCGCGCCACACCTCGGCGACGCTGACCGACTGCCCGAGCACCGCTCTGGAGACGACCATGGTGAGCAGCGCCGTGGCGAGCACCGAGGCGACCAGGCCGGCGAGCGTGGGGACGATCTGCGCGCTGAGCAACTCCCGGTAGGCGGCGGTCACCTGGGACATCGTCGGAGTTTCCGCGCTCTCCAGCTCGCGAGTGCTCTGGTTGTCCCGAAACCACAGGCCCGTCGTGAGCGTGACGACGAGCTCCAGCGCGATCGCCACTCCCAGCGCGATGCCCAGAGCCGGTCGCCAGTGGGCCCTGATGGTGGACACCGCGCCGTCGAGGATCTCGCTGACATCCAGCGGGCGCAGGGGTATGACCCCGGGCTTCGCCGCCGGTGGGTGTTGCCAGGAGTTGTGCCACCGTCCGTGCGGCCCGCCGGGGTGGTTGCCACCGGCGGGCGCTCCCCAACCCGACGGCGCGGCCGGCGGCTGCTGCCCGGACCACCCTGGCTCGGGGGCTGCCCCGTCGGGGCGGGCCGGCGGTTCTCCCGGTGGAGTCTGCGGGGTGCGGTCCGGCTCGGGAGGAGTGGACCCGGGCGAGGCCCAGCCCGGAGACTCGTTCACTGCGATTCACCTCGGTCGCTGCGGCGCTGGCTGGGGGCCATAGTCCCACGGCGGCCGAACGGGCCTGCTCCGGCCTGCCCAACGCGCCCCGGCGAGAGGCAGTATGGGCGGATGGCTGCTCTTGATCGAACCGACCTGCCGGTGATCCGGTGGGCGCAGGGCGAGGACGGCCCTGCGGTCGCCCTGCTCGACCAGACCCAACTGCCGCACGTGGAGAGGGAGTTGTTCTGCACGGAGGTGCCCGAGCTGGTGGAGGCGATCCGCGCGCTGCGGGTGCGCGGCGCCCCGGTGCTGGGCATCGCCGGTGCGTACGGCGTGGCCCTGGCGGCCGCGCGCGGAGCCGATGTGGAGGTCGCGGCGTCGCAGTTGGCCTCTGCCCGGCCGACCGCGGTGAACCTCGCCTCCGGCGTCACCAGAGCGCTGTCGGTGTGCCGGCGGATCAGCGCGGCCGGCGGCGGTCCGGAGGAGGTCGCGCAGGGTGCGCTGGCGGCTGCCCGGGAGCTGCACCGGGAGGACGCCGAGGCGAGCGAGGCGATGGCGGACCACGGCTGTGCGCTGCTGCGCGAGCTGGTCCCCGGGCGTGCGATGCGGCTCCTCACTCACTGCAACACCGGCCGGCTGGTCTCCGGCGGTCGCGGTACGGCGCTTGCGGTGGTCGGTGCCGTCCACCGGGCGGGGCTGCTGGACATGCTCTGGGTCGACGAGACCCGGCCACTGCTCCAGGGCGCCCGGCTCACCACCTACGAGGCGGCGCGGGAGGGGATGCCGCACACCCTTCTGGCCGACAACGCGGCCGGTTCGCTCTTCGCCGCCGGAGAGGTGGACGCGGTGCTGGTCGGCGCGGACCGCATCGCCGCCGACGGAGCGGTCGCGAACAAGGTGGGCACCTACCCGCTGGCGGTTCTGGCGCGCCACCACTCGGTGCCGTTCGTGGTGGTGGCTCCTCGTACGACCGTTGATCCCGCGACCCGGGTCGGCGCCGACATCGTGGTGGAGCAGCGTGGCGGGTCCGAGGTCACGTGCGTCGGGTCCGGCGGGCCGACGGCTCCGGAGGGGACGCGGGTGCACAACCCCGCCTTCGACGTGACGCCGCCGGGGCTGGTGACGGCGATCGTCACCGAGGCGGGCGCGGTCTCCCCGGTCACAGGCGCGGACCTGGCGGAACTGTGTTCCATACCACTGGAGAGAACATCACGATCGGGTAATGGGATGATGAACTCATGAAGGGACGCGTCCTCGTCGTCGATGACGACACCGCACTGTCAGAGATGCTTGGCATCGTGCTGCGCGGCGAAGGCTTTGAACCGTCGTTTGTTGCCGACGGGGACAAGGCGCTCGCCGCGTTCCGTGAGACCAAGCCAGATCTGGTGCTGCTCGATCTGATGTTGCCCGGCCGCGACGGAATCGAGGTGTGCCGCCTCATCAGGGCCGAGTCCGGCGTACCGGTGGTGATGCTCACCGCCAAGTCCGACACCGTCGATGTGGTGGTCGGGCTGGAGTCCGGAGCTGACGACTACATCGTCAAGCCGTTCAAGCCCAAGGAGCTGGTCGCCAGGATCCGCGCGAGACTGCGGCGCTCGGAGGAGCCCGCTCCGGAGCAGCTGACCATCGGAGATCTGCTGATCGACGTCGCCGGCCACTCGGTGAAGCGCGCAGGCCAGTCGATCGCGCTGACCCCCCTGGAGTTCGACCTCCTGGTGGCGCTGGCCCGCAAGCCGTGGCAGGTCTTCACCCGGGAGGTGCTGCTCGAGCAGGTGTGGGGCTACCGCCACGCTGCCGACACCCGGCTGGTGAACGTCCATGTGCAGCGGCTGCGCTCCAAGGTCGAGCGCGACCCGGAGCGTCCGGAGATCGTGGTGACCGTACGCGGCGTGGGATACAAGGCCGGACCGAACTGAGATGCAGGACCCTGGTCGAGTTCCGCCGGGGGCGAAGGAGGAGCCCGCCGGCCGCAGGTCGGCGGTGGCCGCGATCGGCAGCCGGTGGCGCAACGTGAACCTCCTGCCCCACGGGCTGATACCGGAGGGCGCCACCGGGAGCCGTGCGCATCCGATGGTGCGGATGTTCGTACGGCTGGTGCGGCGCCCGCTGCTTCAGCTGACCAGGCTCTGGCGGCGGAATCTGCAGCTGCGGGTGGTCGCCGCGACGCTGCTGCTCTCCATAGCGGTCGTGCTGGTGCTCGGGCTCGTGGTGATCGGCCAGGTGCGCAACGGGCTTCTGGACGCCAAACAGCAGGCGGCCCAGAGCCAGGCCGCGGGCGGATTCGCCGTGGCGACCGAGATGGCCGACAACGCGGCCGAGGGAGGCCGGGACGGTGAGGAGTCGGGCACCAGAGCCGTCCAGAACAGCGGTACCTGGCTGACCCAGCTCGTCCAGCAGCTCGCCAGTGGTGGCCAGGGCGTCTACTCCGTCGTCGCCCTCAACTCGGACGCCGATTCCACCCCCTTCATAGGCGACGAGAACACCAACACCCGCGGCCCGCGCGCCTCCGGCGACGTACGACCCGACGAGAGCGTCTCCGCCGAGCTGCGGAGTGTGCTGAACGACGAGCCCCGGGCACACCAGCAGTACGGGCGGATAGTCCGCACCGACAGCAGCTCGCAGCCCGCTCTGATCATCGGCAAACGGCTCTCGGACGCGAACGGCAATCCGTACCAGCTCTACTACCTCTTTCCCTTCACCCAGGAGGAGAAGACCCTCTCGCTGGTCAAGGGGACGCTGGCGACAGCGGGTGTCTTCGTCGTCGTCCTGCTCGGAGCGATCGCCTGGCTGGTGGTGCGCCAGGTGGTGACCCCGGTGCGGATGGCCGCCGGCATCTCGGAGCGGCTTGCCGCCGGCCGGCTCCAGGAGCGGATGAAGGTCAGCGGGGAGGACGACATCGCCCGATTGGGCGAGGCGTTCAACAAAATGGCGCGCAATCTGCAGCTGAAGATCGGGCAGCTGGAAGAGCTGTCGCGGATGCAGCGCCGCTTCGTCTCGGACGTCTCGCACGAGCTCCGTACGCCCCTGACCACGGTCCGGATGGCCGCGGACGTCATCCACGAGGCGCGGGACGAGTTCGATCCGGTGACCAAGCGCTCGGCCGAGCTGCTGCTGGGGCAGCTGGACCGGTTCGAGTCGCTGCTCGCGGAGCTGCTGGAGATCAGCCGCTTCGACGCGGGTGCGGCTGCGCTGGAGGCCGGGCCGATCGACCTTCGCGAGGTGGTGCACCGGGTGCTGGAGGGGGCCGAGCCGCTGGCCGACGCCAAGGGCAGCCGGCTGCGAGTGCAGGGCGACGACCGTGCCGTGGTGGTGGAGGCCGACGTACGGCGGGTGGAGCGGATCCTGCGCAACCTCGTGGTCAACGCGATCGAGCACGGCGAGGGTCGGGATGTCGTCGTCAAGCTGGCCCAGCGCGACGGCGCGGTGGCAGTGGCCGTACGGGACTACGGCGTCGGTCTGCGACCCGGCGAGGCCCAGCGCGTGTTCAACCGCTTCTGGCGCGCGGACCCGGCCCGTGCGAGGACGACCGGCGGCACCGGCCTCGGGCTGTCGATCGCGATCGAGGACGCCCGGCTGCACGGCGGCTGGTTGCAGGCGTGGGGAGAGCACGGTGCCGGCTCGCAGTTCCGGCTGACGCTGCCGGCCGCGGCAGGAGAGGTGCTTCGCGGCTCACCGTTGCCGCTGGAGCCTCCGGACGCCGGACGGCTCGACGGTTTCGGCGATTCGGCGGAGGAGGAGACGGACGCCCCGGAGTCGGACGCCCCGGACCCGGACGCCCCGGGGCCGGCGGATCCGTCGAATGCCGGGGATGCCGGGGGTTCCGGGGGTTCCGGGGGACCTGACGCCGTCGAACCTGAACGCACATCCGTGTCGCCCGGTGCGGAACGCACATCAGACGATCCGGAACGCGCTTCGGAAGGCGCCTCGGCGGTGACCGACGGACCGGAGCGCACCGCAGCCCGGGGTGCCTCGCGGGCGCCGCGCGGTGCGGATGCCGACGAGGGCCGACCACCGCCGGACGAGGGCGGGTTGCCGGGGCGCGCCTTCGGTGCGAGCCGGGCCCAGCGTGCCGAGGAGGCCGACAGTGAAGACTGAACGACGCGTCGCGTGCTCGCTGTTCGCGGTCGTGGCACTGCTGCTCAGCGGATGTGCGTCGATGCCTTCCGGCGGGGATCTCAAGGAGGTCGACTCGCCGCAGCGGGCTGAGGCGGAGTCACAGGTACGGGTGTTCGGGGTGAGCCCTCGCAAGGGCGAGCAGCCCCGGCACATCGTCCGGGGGTTCCTGGAGGCGACCACCAGTGACGAGGCGAACTTCGACACCGCGCGCAAGTACCTCGCTCCGCAGGCCGCCGAGAGCTGGCGGCCGTTCGACCGGACCATGGTCGTCAACGGCGGCCCCGATGTGACACCCGATGGTGTGAGGGCCGATGCCGACGGGCTCGGGTTCAGCGTCGAGGTGACCGGGGTCCAGGTCGCAGAGGTCGACGGGACCAACTCCTACACCCCGCGCGACGGCGCCTATCTTGAGCGCTTCCACCTGAAGAAGGTCAACGGTGAGTGGCGCATCGACAAGCTCCCGCACGGACTGGTCGTCGGGGAGCCGGACTTCGAGCGCATCTACCGTTCCGTCAACACCTACTTCTACGCCTCTCTCGGGCAGGACGCCGAGTCCGTGCGGTCCGGGCGGAACGTGCTGGTGGCCGACCCCGTGTATCTGCGGCGACGGATAGACCCTCTGACCGAGACGGTCTCCGCGCTGCTGAAAGGTCCCTCCGACTGGCTGCGCCCGGTGGTGAACTCGGCCTTCCCCGACGGAGTGCGCATCGCGCAGGGCAAGCGTCCTTCGCTGGACGACTCCGGGGCCCTGGACGTCACACTCGCGCCCGGCGGCAAGGGCGGCAGAGTCGAGGTGGACAGTCGGACCTGCCGGCGAATGGCCGCCCAACTGCTGCACACAGCCGACCAGCAGTCCTCGGCCACGATCCAGCGGGTGGAACTGAAGGACGGGCGCGGGGAGTTGTGCAGCACGGATCGCACCGAGGCCGCCGACTACGCACCCGGACTGCTGAACGGCCCGGCGGCGCGTCAGTACTACCTGGACGGCAGCAGCCGTCTGATCGCCATCGACGAGGAGAACAAGCCGGGCGCCACCGTCGACGGCCCGTTCGGCGCGGGGCACATGGCGACGGGCTCGGTCGCGGTCAGCCGGGACGAGAGCCTGGGGGCCGGTGTGGTCGCGGACGGCGGCGAGATGTACGTCGCCTCTCTCTCGGGCGGCGGAGAGTTCGACGATCCGGCTCTGACCAGCCGCGGCGCAACCAACAGCACTCGTCTGTCCGCGCCCAGTTGGGACGGTCTGGGCGATCTGTGGGTCGCCGACCGGGACGAGCGCAGACCGCGTCTGCTGCGGCTTCGGGACGGCCGGGGCGAGCCGGAGACGGTGCCCGTGGCGGGTCTCGGCACCGATCGAATAGAGGCGATACGGATGTCGGCGGACGGCACCCGTATCGCGCTGCTGGTGGACGACGGCGAGTCGACCACCCTGCAACTGGGCCGGGTCGAGCGGACGACGGCCGACGACGGCGAGCCGGTCGTCCGGGTCCGTGCGCTGCGGCCCGCCGCGCCCCAACTCGAAAGAGTGACAGCGGTCTCCTGGGCGGGGGCCAGCCGACTGGTGCTCGTGGGCAAGGAGCCTGGAGGCGTGCAACAGCTGCGAGTGGTCTCCACGGACGGGTCGGCGGGGGTTCCGCCCACCCTGCCGGGGGTCAACAACGTGCGGGGCATAGCCGCTTCGGAGAACGAGGAACGCCCGTTGCTCGCGGACTCCGAGGAGGGCATAGTGCGGCTGCCGCGTCGTGACGGCAACTGGCAGGAGGTCACCAAGGAGGGGTCGGCGCCGATCTACCCGGGCTGACCGCCCCCTGTTGACCGCTTCCGGGCGGCTCTTCGCGAAGTGCCGGGAGGGCCGGTCCTCCGAGACCGGCTTCTCCGCAGGCCCGCCCTGCGCGGGGGTTCGCGCCCCGGACCCGGTCGCCGAGCCACGCGGCCCGTACGTCCGGACGGGCGTGCGGTGCGTGGGCGAGAGAGGGGCCGTCGTGGCGTGGTGGGAGCAACTGGTCGACCTGGTGCTGCCGGTCGACTGCGCGGGCTGCGGTGCGGCGAGACAGGCCTGGTGCGCGGAGTGCGCACGGGAGTTGACCGGGGTGCGGGTGCTCGGCCGGGTGCGGCCCAGCCCGTGTCCGCCGGGGCTGCCCGCGGTGTACGCCTGCGCCGAGTACGCGGACGCCGTGCGGGCCGCGCTGCTCGCGCACAAGGAGCGCGGAGTGCTGCGCCTGGCCGGGCCGTTGGGCGAGGCGTTGGCAGGCGCGGTGCGGGTGGCACTGAGGGCCGAGCGGTTCGACGAGGGCGCCCCTGCCGAACCCGCGCATCGTCACCTCGGCACGAGCGCTCGGGGCCCGTCGTCCGGTTCCGCCGGGCGCGAGAACGGTGCGCGCGGGAACGGTGCGCGTGGGGCCGCCCCGGGCTCGCGCGAGAGTGCGGTCCTGCTGGTGCCGGTGCCGTCCTCCCGCCGCTCGGTGG
The DNA here is from genome assembly GCF_023072595.1 of Streptomyces sp. XM4193. Lineage (GTDB taxonomy): Bacteria > Actinomycetota > Actinomycetes > Streptomycetales > Streptomycetaceae > Streptomyces. The sequence continues at coordinate 20,916 of NZ_JALLGK010000015.1, read as the reverse complement.
CCGCACGCGGCCACCATCCGACGCTGCGGCTGGTCCGGGCCGCGGCGGCGCGGCTGCGCGCCGTCAACACGGACGTGGAGCTGCTCCCGGCGCTCGGTCTGGCGCGACGGACGACCGACCAGGCCGGGCTGACCGCCGAACAGCGGGCCGCGAACGTACGGGGCGCCTTCGCCGTACGGGCTGCGGCGGAGCCCCTGCTGCGGGGCCGGCGGGTGGTGCTGGGCGACGACCTGCTGACCACCGGCGCCTCACTGGCGGAGGCGGCACGTGCGGTGCGGGCGGTGGGCGGAACGGTCGTGGGAGCGGCTGTGGTGGCGGCTCCCAGACGGTCGTGCGCGAGCTCCTGAACGGCCCCGCCGGGTCGTGGCGGGGTGTGCCGGGGCTCGGCCGTGGTGCGCGCCGACGGTGCGTGCTCGGCCCCGGTCTCCCGTTTGACACCGGGTGCCTTTGTGGCGGCTCCGGAACTGCCGGGAGCGCCGCGTCGTTGCAGGTGGTGAGGAGAAGGAGGTGATGACCGCTGAGGTACGCATCGGTAGGGGGTGCCGACCCTCCCCCGGGAGGGGTATTTTCGGAGGTGAGGAAGCAGTATTTGTTCCTCCGAGCGGAACATGCGCGGTTCGTCGCGTTTCCCCGACTCTGCTAGCCATCTCTCGACGAGAGGGAATGGCGATCTTCCCAGTGGGGGAGAAGGAGGTGGAAGTCGCAACCCGACGTAACGCCGGAGAGCGGCCGGTAGCACCGGCGCTGTTCGGCACCAGTGCACAAAGGATGCACTCCGCATCGTCGCGGAGTCGTCCGGGAACGGAGTTCTGCGTGGACATCGTCGTCAAGGGCCGTAAGACAGAGGTTCCGGAGCGGTTCCGCAAGCACGTGGCCGAGAAGCTCAAGCTGGAGAAGATCCAGAAGTTCGACGCCAAGGTGATCCGTCTGGACGTCGAGGTCTCCAAGGAGCACAACCCGCGTCAGGCGGAGCGTTCCGACCGGGTGGAGATCACCCTTCGCCACCGGGGACCCGTGATTCGTGCCGAGGCAGCCGCGGCCGACGCGTACGCGGCGCTGGACCTCGCAGCGGAGAAGCTGGAGTCCCGCCTGCGCAGGCGTCACGACAAGCGCACCTCGCGCCGTGGCAACGGACGAATCCCGGCCAGTGACGTCGCCGCCATGGTCCCCGACGCCGCCACATTGAACGGCAACGGAGAGCTGGGAGCGCCGTCGACGGACGAGCCGGCCACCGAGACCGTCGTGACCAGGGCCGGCCCCTTGGAGGTTCAGGGCGAGGGCCCCATCATCGTCCGCGAGAAGACGCACAAGGCAGCACCGATGACGCTTGACCAGGCCCTCTACGAGATGGAGCTGGTCGGGCACGACTTCTATCTGTTCGTCGATTCCGACAACAAGCAGCCCAGCGTGGTCTACCGCAGGCATGCGTACGACTACGGCGTCATCCACCTCGACCCGGATCCCTTCGTCGAGGAGCCGCCGCACGGTGCCGGCGGCGCCCTCGCTGGCTGAGCCGGTCTGACCCGTGTCCCGGCCCGGCAGCACTGCCGGGCCGGGACGGTGGTCCGTGTGCACCCGTGCGTACACCGCACGCGCTCGGCACGCTTCGGTGCGCCGTACAAGGCCCCCGTTGTCGCGTCAACTGCCTGCCGCCACGCCTATACCATGGGCATTACTGTCCAACCGGCCTCCTGCTCAGCCTGGTTGGCGACGACTGCGTTGGACACGGCATGGCTTTGCAGGGGGAGGACGAATGACGGACAGCTTCGGGCCGATGATGCCCGACGCCTACCGGAACCGCGGGCCCGAGCGAGCCGTGCTCCGAGCCGAATTGCCGCAACCCGAGCCGATCCGGGTGCTGGTGGTCGACGACCACGAGCTCTTCCGGCGCGGTCTGGAGATCGTCCTCGCGCAGGAGGAGGACATCGAGGTCATCGGTGAGGCCGGTGACGGAGCCGAAGCCGTGCACAAGGCCGCCGACCTTCTCCCGGACATCGTGCTGCTGGATGTGCGGATGCCCCGGCGAGGCGGCATCGAGGCGTGTACGGCGATCAAAGAGGTCGCACCGAGCGCCAAGATCATCATGCTGACCATCAGCGACGAGGAAGCCGACCTCTACGAGGCGATCAAGGCCGGGGCAACCGGCTATCTGCTGAAGGAGATCTCCACCGACGAGGTTTCCGCGGCGATTCGGGCGGTGGCGGACGGGCAGTCGCAGATCAGCCCCTCCATGGCGGCGAAGCTGCTGACGGAGTTCAAGTCCATGATCCAGCGCACCGACGAGAGCAAGCTGGTGCCCGCTCCGAAGCTGACCGATCGGGAGCTGGAAGTGCTGAAGCTCGTGGCCACCGGGATGAACAACCGGGACATCGCCAAAGAGCTCTTCATCAGCGAGAACACGGTCAAGAACCATGTGCGCAACATCCTGGAGAAACTCCAGCTGCACTCCCGCATGGAAGCCGTCGTCTACGCGATGCGCGAGAAGATTCTGGAGATCCGCTAGAGCACTCGGGGCCCGGCTCGTCCGGGTCGCGGCATGTCGGCGCACGACGACGGGGCTCGGTGGCTGCGCCTGACGAGACGGCGCGCGGGGCGCTCGGGCAGAGTCGGCGTTCGTGCCGAGGACCCGATTCCGCGCGAGGCGGGGGCAGTTCGCGTCTGGTTGCTGGTTGCTGGTTGCTGGTTGCTGGTTGCTGGTTGCTGCGGTGCGCGGGTCGGCGGAGCCGGGCGGGTCGGGACGAGCCGCTTCAGTGGTCCTCGGCCTTGAGCACCGCTCGCAACTCCCGGGACAGCTCGGGGTCGTCGCAGCGCCCGATCCGCACCTCCGTACAACCCACCCAACTCGCCGCCTCTGCCAGGGCCTTCGCCATCGGGCGCACAGCGCTGCGATCGGCCATGGAGACCTGCCGGGCCACCAGCGTGCTGCCTTCGCGGGCGGGGTCGACCCGGCCCGCCAGCCGGCCTCCGGCGAGCAGCGGCATCGCGAAGTACCCGTGCACCCGGCGGGGCTTGGGGACGTACGCCTCAAGCCGATGGGTGAAGCCGAAGATGCGCTCGGTGCGCGGTCTGTCCCAGATCAGCGAGTCGAACGGTGACAGCAGCGTCGTACGGTGGCGGCCTCTCGCCGCCGTCTCCAACGCTCCGGGGTCCGCCCACGCGGCCTTCTCCCAGCCCTCGACCGAGACGGGGACCAACCCGCTGTCGGGCAGCACGGACTCCACCTGGCCGGCTCTGAGCCGGTGGTAGTCCGCCAGATCCGCGCGGGTGGCGACGCCCATCGCGGCGCCCGCCTGGGCAACCAGCTTTCGCAGACACTCGGCGTCTGTCAGCTCGTCGTGGCGCAGCCCGACCGGCACGGCACGCTCGACGAGGTCGTACACCCGCTTCCAGCCGCGCCGCTCCACACAGACGACCTCGCCGCGGTCGAGCAGCAGCTCCACCGCGATCTTGGTCTCCGACCAGTCCCACCACTCCCCGCCGTTCTTCGCGCCGCCCAACTCCGAGGCCGTGCAGGGCCCTTGGCTCCGGAGGTGGTCGAGCACCCGCGCGCAGACGGCCTCCGCGTCCTGCAGCGCGTGCCAGCGCCGCCCGGCCGCCCGCCGCTCCCGCCTGCGGAAGGCGAAGAGCGGCCACTCCTCGATCGGCAGGATGCAGGCGGCGTGCGACCAGTACTCGAAGGAGGTCGTGCCCGACCAGTACGCCGCCTCCACGGCGGCTCTGGGAACCGCGCCCAGCCGTGCGTACGGCACCAGCTCGTGCGAGCGCGCGAGCACCGAGATCGTGTCCAACTGCACCGCTCCCAGAGCGCGCAGCACACCGCGGACACCGGCCGCGCGATCGGGGGCGCCGAGCAGGCCCTGAGCCCGCAGGGCGATGCGGCGAGCCTCGTCGGCGGACAGGTTCAGCGCCGGAGCAGTCATGCGGCAAGCCTAGGTCGTGCCACTGACAGGCCGGCCGCCCTGTGTCGGTACCGTCGCCCGCCGCCGTGCGGACACGGCGACGTACGGCGACAGACAGCGAGACGTACGGCAGCAGCTCAGTACGGGGCAGCAGGACAGCGGGGCGGTGCGGCGGCACGGGGACCTCGGCACGCACCACCGCTCCGGCCCGGCCCGGCCCGGCCCGGCGCGCCGCACCGTAAACGGACGGACCCACGGGACGCGGATCCGTGTACGGGCGGCGGTGGTTGGCGCTCCGACGGTTGAAGTCACCGCTGCGGGGGCCGTGGTGGAGGCCCGTCACCAAGGGGCCGACGTCCCGTGACAGCCGATGACAGCCGCGACGTCGGCCGGACGTGCGGCTGCGGCCGGCCGACGTCGACGTTCAGTCGCCGGGCCGGTACGGCGTCCGGGTCGGTATGCCGAGGTCCTGCGGGAGCAGCGCGGCCACCCACACGTCCCTGCGGACACCGGCGTTGACCATCCGCGCGCGCTGTGTGCCCTCCATCACGAAACCGACGCTGCGTGCGACCGCCCGCGAGGCCTCGTTGCCCACTTCGGCGAGCCACTCGAGGCGCTCGACGCCCAGTTCGCGGAACGACCACCGCGCGACGGCCCGTGCGGCCTCCGTGGTGTACCCGTGTCCGCGCTGTCGCGGGTCGGTCCAGAAGCCGAGCTCGGCGCGGCGCTCGGGGGCGGCGAGCCGGGTGAGATCCACCAGACCCATCGAGCCGACGAACGTCCCGTCCGCGGTGAACACCCCGAAGTTGTAGAGCGTGTCCCCGCTCCAGCCGGCCGGGCTGATGACCCCGACGAACTCCTCCGCGTGCTTGAGTCGGTACGGGTTGGGTACGGTCGTCCAGCGCAGGATGTCCGCGTCCTGGCAGGCCCGGTGAACGGCCTCAGCGTCCCCCGGTTCGAGGGGGCGCAGAACGAGCCGCTCCGTGGTGAGCGTCGGTGGTTGCATGTCCTTATTGTCCAGCACCGGCGCCGGCACCATCCGGGTCTCCAGCACGTTGGGGGTACAGGGGCAGACGCCCCTCGCATACGATGGCCGGTGCGGTACGCCCTCGACAGGCCGTGGGAGCCCCGCACCGTACGGAATGCGTACGTACCGACCGCGCCAGGCCCGACCGGCAAGGAGACCAACCCCCGTGTCCGTCTTCAACAAGCTCATGCGTGCAGGCGAAGGCAAGATCCTGCGCAAGCTGCACCGCATCGCGGACCAGGTCAGTTCCATCGAAGAGGACTTCATCGACCTCTCCGACGCCGAGTTGCGTGCTCTGACCGACGAGTACAAGGAGCGGCACGAGGGCGGCGAGAGCCTGGACGACCTGCTCCCCGAGGCGTTCGCGACGGTCCGCGAGGCCGCCAAGCGGGTGCTCGGCCAGCGCCACTACGACGTCCAGATGATGGGCGGCGCCGCGCTGCACATGGGATATGTGGCCGAGATGAAGACCGGTGAGGGCAAGACCCTCGTCGGCACCCTGCCCGCGTACCTGAACGGCCTGTCCGGCAAGGGAGTTCACCTGATCACGGTGAACGACTACCTGGCTCAGCGCGACTCCGAGATGATGGGCCGGGTCCACAAGTTCCTCGGCCTGTCCGTCGGTTGCATCGTCGCGAACATGAAGCCGGCCCAGCGCCGCGAGCAGTACGCCTGCGACATCACCTACGGCACCAACAACGAGTTCGGCTTCGACTACCTGCGCGACAACATGGCGTGGTCGAAGGAGGAGCTCGTCCAGCGCGGCCACAACTTCGCGATCGTCGACGAGGTCGACTCCATCCTGGTCGACGAGGCCCGCACCCCGCTGATCATCTCCGGCCCCGCCGACTCCGCCACCAAGTGGTACGGCGACTTCGCCAAGCTGGTGAAGCGGCTGGAGAAGGGCGAGGCGGCCGACGTCCGCACCCAGAAGCCGGAGACCGGCGACTACGACGTCGACGAGAAGAAGCGCACCGTCGGCATCCACGAGTCCGGTGTCACCAAGGTCGAGGACTGGCTGGGCATCGACAACCTCTACGAGTCGGTCAACACCCCGCTCGTCGGTTATCTGAACAACGCCATCAAGGCCAAGGAGCTCTACAAGAACGACAAGGACTACGTCGTCATCGACGGCGAGGTCATGATCGTCGACGAGCACACCGGCCGTATCCTCGCCGGCCGCCGCTACAACGAGGGCATGCACCAGGCGATCGAGGCGAAGGAAGGGGTGGACATCAAGGACGAGAACCAGACGCTCGCCACCATCACCCTGCAGAACTTCTTCCGCCTCTACGACACCCTCTCGGGCATGACCGGTACGGCCATGACCGAGGCGGCGGAGTTCCACCAGATCTACAAGCTCGGCGTCGTGCCGATCCCCACCAACCGCCCGATGATCCGCGCGGACCAGGCCGACCTGATCTACCGCACCGAGGTCGCCAAGTTCGAGGCCGTGGTGGACGACATCGAGGAGAAGCACGCCAAGGGGCAGCCGATCCTCGTCGGCACGACCTCGGTGGAGAAGTCGGAGTACCTCTCCAAGCAGCTGACCAAGCGCGGCGTCAAGCACGAGGTCCTCAACGCGAAGAACCACAAGCGCGAGGCGGCGATCGTCGCCGACGCCGGCCGCAAGGGCGCCGTCACCGTGGCCACCAACATGGCCGGCCGTGGTACGGACATCAAGCTCGGCGGCAGCCCCGAGGTGATCGCGGAGGACGAGCTGCGGGCCAAGGGCCTCGACCCGGCCGAGCACATCGAGGAGTGGAAGGACGCGCTCCCGGCCGCCCTGGCGAAGGCCGAGAAGGCGGTCGAGGCGGAGTTCGACGAGGTGAAGAAGGCCGGCGGCCTCTACGTCCTCGGGACGGAGCGGCACGAGTCGCGGCGCATCGACAACCAGCTGCGCGGCCGTTCCGGCCGTCAGGGAGACCCGGGCGAGTCCCGTTTCTACCTCTCGCTGGGCGACGACCTGATGCGCCTGTTCAAGGCCCAGATGGTCGAGCGCGTGATGTCGATGGCCAATGTGCCCGACGACGTGCCGATCGAGAACAAGATGGTCACCCGCGCCATCGCCTCCGCGCAGTCCCAGGTCGAGCAGCAGAACTTCGAGATCCGCAAGAACGTCCTGAAGTACGACGAGGTGCTCAACCGGCAGCGCGAGGTCATCTACGGCGAGCGCCGCCGCGTCCTGGAGGGCGAGGACCTCAAGGAGCAGATCCAGCACTTCATGGAGGACACCATCGAGGCCTATGTGCGGGCCGAGACGGTGGAGGGTTTCGCCGAGGAGTGGGACCTGGACCGCCTGTGGGGCGCCTTCAAGCAGCTCTACCCGGTCGGCATCACCGTGGAGGACCTCGAGGACGAGGCCGGCGACCGCGAGGGCCTGACCGCCGACTTCATCATCGACTCGGTCTGCGAGGACGTCGAGAAGCAGTACGAGGCTCGGGAGAGCGAGCTCGGCGCCGAGGTCATGCGCGAGTTCGAGCGTCGCGTGGTGCTCTCGGTGCTGGACCGCAAATGGCGTGAGCACCTCTACGAGATGGACTACCTCCAGGAGGGCATCGGCCTGCGAGCGATGGCCCAGAAGGACCCGCTGGTCGAGTACCAGCGCGAGGGCTTCGACATGTTCCAGGCGATGATGGACGGCATCAAGGAGGAGTCCGTCGGCTATCTGTTCAACCTGGAGGTCCAGGTGGAGCAGCAGGTCGAGGAGGTTCCGGTGAAGCAGGAGGAGCCCGCGGAGTCCGGCACCTCGCTGGAGAAGGAGCCCGAGGACGCGGTGCCCGCCGGCGCCCGTCCCGCCATCAGGGCCAAGGGCCTCGACGCCCCGCAGCGCCCGGACCGCCTGCACTTCTCCGCCCCCACCGTGGACGGCGAAGGCGGCGTCGTGGAGGGCGACTTCACCAACGAGGAGGCGCCGAAGGCGGCTACGACCTCCTCCGACGGCCAGACTCGGGCCGAGCGTCGCAAGGCGCAGAAGGGCGGCAAGCGCCGCAAGAAGTGACGCGAGTTCTCTCCGGCCGGGGCCGGGCGTCCACACCGTGTGGAACGCCCGGCCCCGCGCCTGTGGGTCGACCCGTTTCCCCCTGGTCCGCCGGGCGTCCGTCTCCGCTGTGCCGCGGTGTCCGCTGTGCGGCGGGGTTCCGCGCAAGGCGCCCTCCGCGGTGGGGCGGTGGGGCGGTGGGGCCGAGGCGGGCCGGTTGTGGGCGGCTGTGGGGCCGTTGGGCCGCGGCGGAGGATCAGCCGGCGTGCTGGGGTTCCAGGCCGAGCTCCACGGCGCAGCAGCGCCAGCGCCCGTCGTCGCCGCGCTCCAGGCGGAAGGCGAGCGCCCGGGAGCGTTCGCCGGCGGACACCCGGGCGTACGCCTCGATCACGCCGTGACTCGGCGTCGTACCGCGCACCTGCTCCAGCACGGGCGTCGGCGTGGTCGGTCCACCGGCGCGGAGGTCCCTGAGCGGGGTCAGCGGCGCGAGGCCGACGAGCTGGTCGTAGGCGGCTCCGCTGGTGTGCCCGAGGAGGCTGTGCACGGGTGCGAGCCCGCTGAGGACGACGAGCAGCCGCTGTGCGAACCAGTGGTGCGGGGTGCGGTTGTCGCGGAGGCGCTGGGCGGCGAGCACCGCGGAACGGGCGGGCCTGCGGGAGTCCCTGCGGCCGGCGGGGCGAGTGGTGCGAGTGGTGCGGGGTGCGGTGGTGGTTGCGGTCCGGAACTGGTCAGGTGCCATGGAAACCCCGTGCTCGAGAGATCGACCGTCGCTACCGGGCAGTAGCTTCGGTACTGGTTGTAGCGACATCGGCACCTCTTCCGCAATGCGTTGATCTTGCTCCCCCGGAGTTCCACCGTATGGGTGGCGGTCCGCTGCGCCTTGTCGCCGCACGTCTCTGACCTGCGGTTTTCTGCTTCTTTTAGCGGTGGTAAGAGTTCAGAGCTGATCGCTCGGAGGCCGTATCCTGGCCTTCAGCGTGCTCAGGCCTCACACGAAAGCAGCATTTATGCGTGTCTACGTACCGCTCACCTTCCGCGATCTCGAGGCGGCGCACGCCGCGCGGGAGCTGGCCCCCGCGCCGCTCGTCGCCTACGCCGTGACGCCCGCTCTGCGCGAGTGGTGTGCGACGGAGGACCAGGAAGAGCTGGAGTACACCGCGCTCGGCCGCGCCGCCCGCGCCTCCCTGCGCCTGCTGGCCGCGCTGCCCGAGAGTGAACGCGGGGACCCTCGGCGTGTGGTGGCGGCGGTGGACGTCGCCGACGAGCTCGTGGAGGCCGAGGTGACCCAGCCGCTCGACCCCGAGGGCCTCGGCGAGGTGCGGTTGAGTCGAGCGGTGCCGCTGAAGCGAGTCGCCGCGCTGCACATCGACGACTCCGACGCCGCCCGGGACCTCGTCGAAGCCTGTGCGGCGCTCCCGGCGGCGGACCGCGGCGAGGAGCCGGCGCTGTCGATCGTCGAGGACGCGGTCGAGCACGAGCTGCTCTGGTACGGCGTCCAGGAACTCGACCAACTCGTGCGGCCCTGACGCCTTACGCCTTACGCCTTGCGCCTTGCGCCTGGCGCCTGACACCTGGCGCCGGACACCGTTCTCCTGCCGGTCGGGACGGGCGTCTCGTGGAACCCGGTGTCGGGATGTCAGTGGCAGCCCGTACCGTCGTGAGCATGGATTCCAGCCCGCCGTCCACGCCGCCCGCTCCCGCCACCGAGCCGCTCCTGCCGTCGGAGTCCGAGGCCGTCGGTCGGGGGACCCATATCGTCTGGGACTGGAACGGCACACTGCTGCACGACATCCACACCGTCATCGAGGCGACCAACGCGGCCTTCACCGAGCTGGACATGCCCACCATCACCCTCGACCGGTACCGCGAGCTGTACTGCGTCCCGGTGCCGCGGTTCTACGAGCGGCTGACGGGGCGGCTGCCCAGCGCGGAGGAGTTCGCGGTCCTGGACAGCACCTTCCACCGCCACTACTTCGCCCGGGTCGCCGACGCCGGCCTCGCCGAGGGGGCCGCGGAGCTGCTCGCCTCGCGGCGTTCCGCGGGGTTCACCCAGTCCCTGTGCTCGCTCGCCCCGCACGAGCATCTGGTGCCGCTCGTCCGCGGCCACCGCATCCACCAGCACTTCGTGCGGATCGACGGCAGCGATTCGAGCGGTCCGAGTGCGGGCAAGGCCGAGCAGATGGCCCGCCACGTCCGGGAGTTGCTCGTGGAGGTGCGGGGGCTGACGCCCGGGCGCACCGTGGTGATCGGCGACGCCCTCGACGACGCGCGGGCCGCTGCGCACGTGGGTGCGCACGCTGTTCTCTACACCGGTGGCTCGCACAGCAGACGCAGCCTTCAGGAGGCGGGAGTGCCGGTGGTCGATTCGCTCGCCGAGGCCGTCGAGACCGCCGAGCGGATAGCCGGCTGACGGGGCCGCTGACTTCGTGGCACGGTCGGGCGAACACCTGTTGCCCGGCCGTGCGGCCCCGCCGTCCGAATCGGGATCGCCGTTCACACTCAGCTGAACCCCAACTGATTTCCGCTGTGCAGAACGTCAAACTTCACGATCCGGTTTTGTACACATGTGGCTCATGACGGAAGCACTGGTATGAGCGATAGCCTGACTCCGTGATCAGCGCTATATCCGCGAGAGTTGCGGACCGGGCGAGCGACGGAGCCGTCGCCCCGGCCTTCCCGTGGTGCACCCGCACCCGGGCAGTCGCTGACTTTGCCGACCGGCGTACCGTCGTGCGGGAGCGGCAGTTCCCGGAGAACAACTCTCGAACGACGTTGTGCCTCCACCCATCTGACGTCACGCAACGGCGCGCGACAGGAGCCAGAGGACATGCAGACCAAGCTGGACGAAGCCAAGGCCGATCTGCTCGTACGAGCAGCGCAGATCGCTGACAGCAGCCCGAGCGGGAGCTTCCCGGGCCAGAGCCTTGCAGGTGATGCTCTGCTCCCGTACCTCCAGCGGTTCTACCGGCACACGGCTCCGGAGGACCTTGCCGACCGCGATCCGGTCGATGTCCTGGGCGCCGCGCTGTCCCACTTCCGGCTGGGCCAGGAGCGACCGCAGGGCACCGCGAACGTACGGGTGTACACCCCGACGGTCGACGAGAACGGCTGGACCTGCACTCACACCGTGGTCGAGGTCGTCACGGACGACATGCCCTTCCTGGTCGACTCGGTGACCAACGAGCTGAGCCGCCAGGCGCGCGGCATCCACCTGGTGATCCACCCGCAGGTGGTGGTGCGGCGCGATGTGGCCGGCAAGCTGCTGGAGGTCCTCGACACCTCGCGGGACCCGCGGGCGCTGCCGGGTCAGCCGGGCGCGGACGGCCTGCCGCAGGACGCGCTGGTCGAGTCCTGGATCCATGTGGAGATCGACCGGGAGACCGACAACGGCGATCTCCAGGAGATCACCACCGATCTGCGGCGCATCCTCTCCGACGTGCGCGAGGCCGTCGAGGACTGGCAGAAGATGCGGGGCACCGCGCTGCGCATCGCCGACGAACTTCCCCAGGAGCCCACCGACGACCTCTCCGAGGACGAGATCGGCGAGGCCAGGGAGCTGCTGCGCTGGCTGGCCGACGACCGCTTCACCTTCCTCGGGTACCGCGAGTACGCGCTCGAGGAGATCAGCACCGACGAAGGCACCGACGATGTGCTCAAGCCCGTTCCCGGTACGGGTCTGGGAGTGCTGCGCGCCGACCCCAGCCACACCGGCGAGGACGACGGCCACCCCGTCTCGCCCTCGTTCAACCGCCTGAGCGCGGGGGCCAGGGCCAAGGCCCGTGAGCACCGTCTGCTGGTGCTCACCAAGGCCAACAGCCGGGCGACCGTGCACCGTTCGTCCTACCTGGACTACGTCGGGGTGAAGCGCTTCGACGCCGAGGGCAGGGTGATCGGCGAGCGCCGTTTCCTCGGGCTCTTCGCCGCCTCCGCCTTCGTGGAGAGCGTCCGCCAGATCCCGGTGATCCGCCGCAAGGTGGAGGGCGTGCTGACGGCTGCGGGCTTCTCGGCGCACAGCCACGACGGCCGCGACCTGCTCCAGATCCTGGAGACCTACCCGCGCGACGAGCTGTTCCAGATCCCGGTCGACGAGCTGCGTTCGGTCGCCATCTCCGTCCTCTACCTCCAGGAGCGCCGCAAGCTGCGGCTCTTCCTGCGCCAGGACGAGTACGGCCGGTACTACTCCGCGCTGGTCTACCTCCCGCGCGACCGGTACACCACCGGCGTCCGGCTGCGGCTGATCGACATCCTGATGGAGGAGCTCGGCGGCACCAACGTCGACTTCACCGCGTGGAACACCGAGTCGGTGCTCTCCCGGCTGCACTTCGTCATCCGGGTCGAGCCCGGCACCGAGCTCGACGAACTCACCGAGGCGGACGTCGACCGGATCGAGGCCCGGCTGGTGGACGCCGCCAGGTCCTGGGCCGACGGGTTCGCCGACGCGCTGCTGGCCGAGTGCGGCGAGGAGCGCGCAGCCGAGCTGGCACACCGTTTCGGCAGCACCGCCCTGCCCGAGGGGTACAAGGCCGACTTCCCGCCGCGGGCAGCCGTCGCCGACCTCCAGCACGTCGACGAGCTGCGCGAGGAGGGCGAGGACGGCCGGCGCGGCGATTTCGCGCTGAGCCTCTACGAGCCGGTCGGTGCGGCGCCGGGCGAGCGCCGCTTCAAGATCTACCGGACGGGCGAGCCGGTCTCGCTCTCCGCGGTGCTGCCGATCCTCCAGTCGATGGGAGTGGAGGTCGTCGACGAGCGGCCGTACGAGCTGCGTCCCGCGGACGGCACCCGCGCGTGGATCTACGACTTCGGGCTGCGGATGCCGCAGGAGCAGATCCAGGGCATGGGCGAGGACGCCCGTGCGCGCTTCCAGGACACCTTCGCGGCGGTCTGGCACGGCCACGCGGAGAACGACGGCATCAACGCACTGGTGCTGGCCGCCGGGCTGACCTGGCGCCAGGCGATGGTGCTGCGGGCCTACGCGCGCTACCTGTGGCAGGCCGGCGCGAAGTTCGGCCAGACGACCATGGAGGAGACCCTCCGCCGGAACGTGCACACCACCCGGCTGCTGGTCTCGCTCTTCGAGGCGCGTCTGTCCCCGGACCGCCAGCACGCCGGCACCGAGCTGATCGACGGTCTGCTGGAGGAGCTGGACGGCGCCCTGGACCGGGTGGCCAACCTGGACGAGGACCGGATGCTGCGGTCCTTCCTCACGGTCATCCGCGCGACGCTGCGCACCAACTACTTCCAGCGCGGTGCCGACGGCGAGCCGCACGACTACGTCTCCATCAAGCTCGACCCGCAGGCCGTGCCCGATCTGCCGGCGCCGCGGCCCGCCTACGAGATCTGGGTGTACTCGCCGCGGGTCGAGGGCGTCCACCTGCGGTTCGGCAAGGTGGCCCGCGGAGGGCTGCGCTGGTCGGACCGCAAGGAGGACTTCCGGACCGAGATCCTCGGGCTGGTGAAGGCCCAGGAGGTGAAGAACACCGTCATCGTGCCGGTCGGCGCCAAGGGCGGTTTCGTCGGCAAGCGGCTGCCCGATCCCGCTAAGGACCGGGACGCCTGGCTGGCCGAGGGCATCGCCTGCTACCGGTCGTTCATCTCCGGCCTGCTGGACATCACCGACAACCTGGTGCAGGGCGAGGTCGTGCCGCCCGCGGACGTGGTGCGCCACGACGCGGAGGACACCTACCTCGTGGTCGCCGCGGACAAGGGCACCGCGAAGTTCTCCGACATCGCCAACGAGGTCGCCGACTCCTACGGCTTCTGGCTCGGCGACGCCTTCGCCTCCGGCGGCTCGGCCGGCTACGACCACAAGGGCATGGGCATCACCGCGCGGGGCGCCTGGGAGTCGGTCAAGCGGCACTTCCGGGAGCTGGGCCACGACACCCAGACCGAGGACTTCACCGTCGCCGGCATCGGCGACATGTCCGGCGACGTCTTCGGCAACGGCATGCTGCTGAGCGAGCACATCCGCCTGGTCGCCGCCTTTGACCACCGGCACATCTTCCTCGACCCGGACCCCGACGCCGCGACCTCCTTCGCCGAGCGGCGCAGGGTGTTCGAGCTGCCGCGCTCCTCCTGGGAGGACTACGACACCGGGCTGATCTCGCAGGGCGGCGGCGTCTATGCGCGCACCTCGAAGTCGATCCCGATCAGCCCGCAGGCGCGGGCTGCGCTGGGCATCAGCCCCGGCATCGCCAAGATGACCCCGCCGGACCTGATGAAGGCCATCCTCCAGGCCCCCGTCGACCTGCTGTGGAACGGCGGCATCGGCACCTATGTGAAGGCCGGCACCGAGACCAACCAGGACGTCGGGGACAAGGCCAACGACGCGATCCGCGTCAACGGCGAGGACGTGCGCGCACAGGTCATCGGCGAGGGCGGAAACCTGGGCCTGACGCAGCTGGGCCGTATCGAGTTCGCCAGGAGCGGCGGCCGGATCAACACCGACGCGATCGACAACAGCGCCGGTGTGGACACCTCCGACCACGAGGTGAACATCAAGATCCTGCTCAACTCCGTCGTCGCCGAGGGCGATCTGACGGTCAAGCAGCGCAACGCCCTGCTCGCGGAGATGACCGACGAGGTCGCCGAGCTGGTGCTCGCCTCCAACTACGCGCAGAACGTCGTGCTGGCCAACGGACTGGAGACGGCGCCCAGCCTGCTCCAGGCCCACCAGCGCTTCATGCTCAAGCTGGGCGAGTCGGGCCGACTCAACCGCGAGCTGGAGCATCTGCCCACCGACCGGCAGATCGCCGAGCGGCTCGCGGCCGGGCAGGGCATGACCCAGCCCGAGCTGGCGGTGCTGCTGGCCTACGCCAAGATCACGCTCACCGAGGAGCTGGTCGACACGGAGCTGGCCGACGACCCGTATCTGCGGCGGTTGGCGCACGACTACTTCCCGCGTCCGCTGCGGGAACGCTTCGCGGCCGAGATCGACCAGCACGCGCTCCACCGCCAGCTGGTGTTCACCGCGCTGGTCAACGACACGGTGAACGTGGGTGGTTCGACCTTCCTGCACCGGCTGCGCGAGGAGTCGGGCGCCTCGATGGAGGAGATCGTCAGGGCGCACACCGCCGCCCGCGCGATCTTCGACATCAACGGGATCTGGGGCGAGGTCGAGGCGCTGGACAACATCGTCGCGGCCGAGGTGCAGACCCGGATCAGGCTCCACTCGCGCCGCTTGGTCGAGCGGGCGACGCGATGGCTGCTGGGCAACCGGCCGCAGCCGCTCCAGCTCAGCGAGACCGTCGACTTCTTCCAGCAGCGGGTGGAGTCGGTCTGGGAGGCGCTGCCGAAGCTCCTCAAGGGCGAGGACCACAGCTGGTACGGCAAGCTGCACGACGAGATGGAGTCCGCCGGGGTCCCGGCCGCGCTCGCCCAGCGGGTGGCCGGCTTCTCCTCGGTCTTCCCCGCGCTCGACGTGGTCGCCGTGGCGGAGCGCACCGGCAAGGACCTGCTGGACGTCGCGGAGGTCTACTACGATCTCGCCGACCGTCTGGGGATCAGCCAGCTTCAGGACCGTGTCAGTGAGTTGCCGCGGTCGGACCGCTGGCAGTCGATGGCTCGTGCGGCGATCCGCGAGGACCTGTACGCGGCCCACCAGTTGCTGACGGCCGATGTGCTGGCCGTGGGTGACAGCGGTGCCAGCGCCGAGGAGCAGTTCGAGGCGTGGGAGCAGAAGAACGCCGCGGTCCTCGGCCGCGCGTTCGGCACCCTGGACGAGATCAAGACGTCGGACACCTTCGATCTGGCGAACCTCTCGGTGGCGATGCGCACCATGCGCACCCTGCTGCGCAGCAACCGCTAGCAGCCGCTCGACGCCGGTCGCCGCGCGCGAGCCGAGGGTGCCGGCAGCTCCTGGCACCGAGCAAAGGAGCGGGGCGGCACGGGGAACGTACTCCCGTGCCGCCCCGCTCCGCTCACGTCCGGGCGCCCTGCGGCGGAGCGCCGACCGCCGAGCCCGGGCCGGTGCGCGCGGGATGGATCACCGCGCGGGCCGGCTCCTCCCTCGGCAGCGGCGCGGGCCGGCGCAGCTCGGTGGGCACCACCGGGGCGAGGGCCGAGCCGTCGAGGAAGACCGATCGCACGACTCGCTCCGCCGCGAGCCCGTCGTCGTAGGGGCAGAAGCGCGTTCGGAAGGCGGCCCGCAGCGCGTGCGAGCCGGCCGAGCGCCAGGTGTTCCGGCGGAAGCATCCGACCAGCGCCTCCAGATCGCCCGCCACCGGGCCCGGAGGCGCGGACAGCAGGTCGAAGTAGGTGCCGGTGGTGGCCCGGTAGGTCTCCCAGTCCGGGGCGTACAGCACGATCGGGCGGTCGAGCACCGCGTAGTCGAACACGATCGGCGAATAGTCGGTCACCAACACGTCGGCGGCCAGGCAGAGTTCGGCACTCGGGCGGGGAGAACGGGCGTCGAGCACGACGTATCCGGGCCCCAGCGCGCTCGCCAGCCGGGAGAGTTCCAGCTCCGAGCCCCCGCCGTGCGGGTAGTCGCGGCGGACCGGGTCGTACAGCACCGCGACCGCGCCGGCCGGGACCCCGAGCTCCGCGCGGATACGGCCCACCTCTTCCGCGGTGGTGCGGTGGAAGACGTCGTTGCGCGGCGAACCGTACTCCAGGGCCGTGTAGTTGCCCGGGTACGCGCGCTCCCGCGCGAGGGTGGCGTGCCGGCCGGCCGACAGGCTGTAGTCCCACTCGTCGACCTGCTCCAGCAGCCGGGCGAGGTCCGCGGCGCCGTCCTCGCGGCGCTCGCCGCGGTCCAGTCCGGCCAGCGCCAGCGGGGTTCCGGTGTGGGTCTGCACCAGCACCTGCCCCGGACGCTTGTGCCGGCGAGGGCCGAAGTCGCCGTCGCTCAGCAGGTACTTGGCGCGGGCGAGCGCCGACCAGTGGGCGGCCGAGCCCGGCCGCACCCGGCTGACGCCCTCGGGCAGCGAGCGCGCCGCCTCGTCGCCGGCGACCCAGAGCGTACGCAGTCCCGGGACCAGCGCGCGCGCCCGTTCCTCCAGCGCGCCGAGGTCGCCGCCGTACTCCTGGCTCCGCCGGGACGAGCTGGGCAGGAAGACCGCGAGCGCGGGGTCGAGACGGCGTCGTGACTGCAACGAGTGGTACAGCCGCAGCACGGCGCCGCGCACCGAACCGGCCGTGCCGCGCAGTCGGCTGCCCCATCCCCTGGCCGACCAGAGCAGCCGGAAGGTCCGGCGGGCACCGAGCCGTACCAGGAGCTGGGTGAGGTCGGTCCGTCCCGCGGCGCTCTGGTGGCGCAGGCACTGCTTGCTGCTGCGTCGGAAGAACTCCGTGCGTCCGGACCGGGGCAGCCGGCCCGGGGTGAGGAAGAGCCCGGCCAGATGGTCGGTCATGCGCCGGTAGAGCACGGACTTCCAGCGCGCCAGTTCGGGACGTTCGTCGAGGAGGGCGAAGACCCGGTCGTACTGGCCGAAGACGTCGAAGTGGCGCCGGGGGGAGGAGCCGAGCACACCGCCCTGCCTGCGCAGCCGGTGCCGCACGCACACCCGGTCCAGCACGGCGACCGCCTCGGCGGTCAGCAGGGTGTGCCAGGTCCAGGGGATGCCCTCGTACGCGCCCGGCGGGAACCGCACGCCCTGCTCGACGAGGAACTCCCGGCGGTACGCCTTGTTCCACGCCAACGGGGCGACCCGCAGCAGCGCGGGCCGGTCGCGCAACCGGACCACCTGTGGCTCCTGGACGGTCAGCGGGCCCAGCGGCGGGCCCTCGCTCCGGTCGTTGCCGCCGTGCCAGAAGATCCTGCTGTGGTCGAAGAGCAGGACGTCCGGGTCCGCGGTGGCCGCGAGGCGGTCGGCGATCGCCTCCAGCGCCCCGGGCGTCAGGGCGTCGTCGCTGTCGAGGAAGAGGACGTAGTCGCCCTCGGCGTAGCGCAGCCCGGCGTTGCGGGCCGGGCCGGGGCCCGAGTGCCGCGGCAGCCGGAGCACCGTGACGCGGCTGTCGTGGGAGGCGTACTCGGCGAGCAACTCGCCGCAGTCGGGCGGTGAACCGTCGTCGACCAGGATCAACTCCAGGTCGGTACATGTCTGTTTGAGCACGGACTCCAGGCACTCGGGCAGATATGCCTGCACCTGGTGGGCGGGAACGATGATGCTGAAGCGAGGCACGGCACATCCACAGGTGGGCGCGGTCTGATTAACCCGATAATGGGTGATACGCACGCCGTGGCGGCGCACTCGGCCGAGGCCCGGAGCGAAATGGTTCGTTCGGCCCAGCGCGGGCGGGGTACGGCCTGGTGCAGTGGAGTGGAGTCGCTCGGGCCTCCGGCGGGCCCACGGCGCACGAGGTGCGGGGCCGAGCCGGGCGTACGAGCGCGGGGGTCCTGCGGCGGGCCGCGGGACCCGTACCGCGGGCCGCTGGACTCGTGCCGAGGATTCACGCGTGGGCCGCGTGCCGAGGAATTACGCGTGGGCCGCCGTGCCGAGGGATTCACGCGTGGGCCGCGGGTCGACGACGTACGCGTGCGCGGGGCCGGGGCACCGGCCGCGGCAACGGGCCGACCGCTTCGGCCGGCCCGTGCCGGCGGGGCGGGTGCGCCCGGTGGTGCGCCCGCGGCCGGGCGCCCGTGCGGGTCAGTCCGCGGCGACCAGCGGCGGCGGGGGAGTGGCGCCGGCCTCCCGGGCGGCCCGCTCGACCGCACTGGCCAGCAGAGCGAGGTCCGTCGGGCCGTTGCCCAGCTCGCGCACGGGCCGACGCGACGGCGGGTCGCCCTCCCGCGCCCAGTCCAGCGGCACCACGGTCGGCCGGGTGGTTGCCGTCCGCGGAATCCTGCCGGTCACCCGCGCGCCCTGGAACGTCGCCACCTCGCCGTCGGGGCGGTGCAGTACGCCGCGACCCGGGCGGTGCTCGTCGGTGCTGGGGTCGCCGCCTATGGACGCCCGCAGCGCCGCGCTCTGGTCGGTGACGGTCTGGGCGGTGCGGTCCGGGCGGCCGGTGGCCGCGATCAGATGGATGCCGAGCCGGACGCCGTCCCGCGCGACCGCCTCCAGCGCCCGTACGACCGAACCTGCCGCGGGACGACCGGGATTGCCGAGCGCCGGATCGACGAGCGCGTCGAAGTCGTCGACCAGTACGGCGAGCCGGGGGAGTGCGGCGGTGGCGCCGCCCGGCGGCACCGCGGCCCGGCGGCCGGCGCGCAGCCGGAGGGTGCCGCGGTCGCCGTCGCCGGTGGAGCCGCCCGTGGAGCGGCTGCCCTGCGGGCCGGCGAGCGCTTCGGCCGAGGAACCCCCGGCCGACTGCTGGACGTACGCCTCGTACCCCATCCCGGAGAGCAGCTCGCCGCGCCGCTTCAGCTCGGCCGAGAGGGAGCGGGCGAACTCCCGCATCCGCACCGGATCGCCCGCGCCCAGGTACGTCATCACGTGCGGCAGCTCGGCGCACGGCCGCAGGCCCTCGCCCGCGCCGTCCACCAGCACCAGGCCGAGCCGGTCCGGGCGCTCGCCCGCGGCGAGGCTGGCGCTGAGCGAGCAGAGCAGCTCCGTCTTGCCGCTGCCGGCTCCGCCGCTGACGAAGAGATGGCTGCGGTCCTGCGCGAGGTCGGTGGTCACCGCTCCGCGTCTGCCCGCGCCGAGCACCAGGCTGACGCTGCTCGCTCCGCCCGCGCCGTCGGCGGTGGAGGCCCAACGGGCCAGCAGCGCGGCGGGAGTTGCGCGCGCGAGGCCGAGCTCGTCGAGCAATCGGGCGGCGGGCGGCAGCGCGGCTGCGGGCCTGCGGTGGTCGCCGGCCGCGGCCGGGACGGCCTCGCGCGCGGGCGCCAGCGCACGGGCGAACCGCTCGGCCCAGGCGGCGGAGACGCCGTCGACGGTGGCGAGCTCGCCCGCCGGCGAATCGCCGCGGCGCACCACGCGCACCGCGGTGGCGACCGCGCCGCTGAGCAGCGCCAGCGCCCCGCAGCCGCGGAAGGCGGGGAAGGTGGAGTACGCGGCGGACAGCGTGTCCGCCAACGGCGAGGTCGCGGTGGTGGGCGGCGTCTCGGCCAGGCAGATCACGTGCACTCCACCCGCCGCGCCCGAACCGGCCAGGCGCGCGACCGACTCGCGCAGCTCGGCCGTCCCCGGATCGCCGTCGACGACGAGCACGGTCGACGGGCCGCTGTGGGCGGCGGCCGCGGAACGGATCTCCGCCTCCTCGGCCGTCACCCAGCCGCTGCCGAGCGGGCCGTCCTCCAGCCGCCGCAGCAGCTCCTCGGTACGGGCGGCCGCCTGGTCGCGGTCGAAGGCGAGCAGCAGTCGGCAGTCCTGCCCCTGGCCCGGCCGCAGATGGGGCAGCCAGCCGAGCCAGCTCCAGTCCTCGACGCTCCGGCCGCGCCCGGAGGCGAGCACCACGATCTCCAGAGCGCTCGGCGGATGCAGCAGGGCCAGCTGCGCCAACACGGCGCGAGCGAGCGGGAGCAGCCGGGGCCTGGGACCGGCCAGCCCGAGCGAACGGGCTTCCCGCAGATCGACGGTGACCGGCACGGAGGGGCGCGAGCCGTACCGCGCGGTGCCGATCCGCACGGTGAGCGCATCGACGTGGGAGGGGCCGCGCTCCCAGCGGCGCTCGCCCTCGTCCAGAGCGGTGAGCAGCAGCTCGGCGGGGTCCGGCCAGCGGCTGCCGCCCGGCCCGCCCGTGACGTGCGCGCCTCGGGACGCGCGGGCCCCGCGGTCGGACGCGGCGTCGGGCGGCGCGGCCTCGGGCAGTGAACGGCCGCCGTGCGCACCGGTGTTGCCCAGCGGGCCGGCGGCGGTGCGGGTGGGCTGGTCGGGCATCCGGTCCGATTCGCGGCCGGAGCGCCGCTTGCCCCAGCCGATGCCGCCACGGGCGCGGCGCTGCTCCGGCAGCGAGGGCGGGTCGGCCGGCGGGCGCGGCACCTCCGCCGCGCTCTCCGCAGCGCCCCTGGACCGAACGGCGTCGTAGACCGGCCCGGCGTCGTACGAGGACTCGGGTCCGTACGGCGATCCGGCGGCGTACGCGGGGCCGGCGCCGTACCCGGGCCCGGGGGCGTGCGGCGAGACGCC
>NZ_JALLGK010000014.1 GCF_023072595.1 Streptomyces sp. XM4193 | reverse complement strand
GTAGACGACTGGGTTGATAGGCCGGATATGGAAGACCTGTGAGGGTTGGAGTTGACCGGTACTAATAGGCCGAGGGCTTGACCATAGATTTGCTCGCGTCCACTGTGTGGTTTCTGAGACAGCAACCCGTTCCGGTTGTGTGTTTCACCGTGTTTCGGTGGTCATAGCGATGGGGAAACGCCCGGTTACATTTCGAACCCGGAAGCTAAGCCTGTCCGCGCCGATGGTACTGCATGCGGGAGCGTGTGGGAGAGTAGGTCACCGCCGAACAATCATTGAAGCGAGTCCCCCTGGGTTTTCCCAGGGGGACTCGCTTTTTTTGTGTCCTGATTTCGGTGAGGCAGTCCTGTGTTTTCGCGGGTCCGGCTGAGGCTGTCCCCACCTCAGTGGTGATGCCGGCCGGATGGAGTTTTCCGTGGTGTCCGCCGAGGCTCGTGGTGGTGGTTCCGAGCGGAGCGAGCACAAGGGAGCGGGGAAGCCGATGAGGTCGGGGAAGAGATTCGCGGCACTGTATGCGGGGATGTGTGCTGCTGCGCTCGCCGGGGTGCTGGCGGTGTCGGCGCTCGACCGAGCTGCGGGGGCCGAGGCCCGTGACGGGCTGCGGGACGGCCTGGAGCAGATGGTGGCGGACGGTTTCCCCGGCGCGGTGGCGTACGTGCGGGACGGCACCAGGGAGGAACGGGCCGCCTCGGGCCTCGGCGACGTCGAGCGGCGGGTGCCGGCCGCCATCGGCGACCGGTTCCGTATCGCCAGCAACACCAAGGCCTTCGTCTCCACCGTGCTGCTGCAACTCGAGGGAGAGGGACGGCTGTCGCTTGCCGACAGCGTCGAGCGGTGGCTGCCCGGCACGGTCGTGGGCAACGGCTACCGGGGTGCGGAGATCAGCCTCCGCCAACTGCTCAACCACACTTCGGGAGTTCACGATCCGACCACGGAGGCTGAGTTCTTCGCGCCCTATCTGCAGGACGGTGATCGGGACCGTGTCATTTCGCCGCGGGAGGTGATCCGGCGTGCCGTCGAGCACGGTCCGGACTTCGCGCCGGGAGAGCGCTGGGGCTACTCGAACACCAACTACCTGCTGGCCGGCCTGGTGATCGAGGCGGTGACGGGCCGCAGCGCTCCGGAGGAGATCGACCTGCGGATCGTGCAGCCGCTGGGCCTGGACGGCACGTACTTTCCGGTGTCGGAGTCGTCCGTGGCGGGCCGGCATCTGCGGGGCTACGACCTCGACGGGCAGGACATGACCCGGTTCAGCACCTCCTACGACTGGACCGCCGGTGCGATGGTGTCCACGGTGGACGATCTGGCGCGCTTCCACCGGGCGCTGTTCGGCGGCGAGTTGCTGCCGGAGAGGCAGCAGCGGGCGCTGCTGGAGACGGTGCGTCTCCCGGACGCTCCGCGGTACGGGCTCGGGGTGCAGCGCATCGAGGTGCCGTGCGAGGACGGTGACCCGGACGGAGACGGGAGTGGCGCGGACGGCCGGTCGGTCGAGGCGTGGATGACGGACGGCGGCGGTCCCGGCTACACCAGCGTGGCGGTCGGCAGCGCGGACGGACGTCGTCAACTGGTGCTGGTGGGCAACGTGTTCGACCTCGCGGAGGAGTTGGCCGGCCGGGCGCCGGTGCCGCGCAGCGAGGCGGTGGCGCGGCTGCAGCGTGCGGCGCTGTGCGGGTGAGCGGCGCCGGCCGAGTCGCCGCGTGACTGCCTCGGCGCCTGCCTGCACGGCCGCGTACCGCCACGCACGCCCGCGTGCGGGCTGCGGGGGCCGTGTCGGCCGGGCGGGCACCGTGGGGTGTACGGGCCGCGCCCCCGGTCCGGGTGGGGGCCGGGGGCACGGTGTTCGGGCAGACGGGGCGGTCCGCTGCCCGGACGGCGAGGCGGGTCAGGCCTCGTGGTGCGGGACGTGGGTCAGGACGTCAGACCGTTGTGCATGGCGGTGATGAGCTCGCCGTCGGCGGTGTCGCCGCTGGCCTCCCAGAAGAAGGCGCCGCCGAGGCCCTTCTCCTTGGCGTAGCCCATCTTGTCGGTGATGGTCTCCGGGGTGTCGTAGCCCCACCAGTTGTTGCCGCAGTGGGCGTACGCGGTGCCGGCGACGGTGCCGGTGCTCGGGCAGGTCTCCTTGAGGACGCGGTAGTCCTCGATGCCGTCCTCGTAGGTGCCGGGCGCGGCGCCGGTGGCGCTGCCGCCGGGCTCGGACTGGGTCACACCGGTCCAGCCGCGGCCGTAGAAGCCGATGCCGAGCAGGAGCTTCTCGGAGGGGACGCCGATCTCGGTGAGCTTGGTGATGGCGGCGTCGGAGTTGAAGCCCTCGGACGGGATGCCGTCGTAGCTGTTGAGCGGCGAGTGCGGGGCGGTCGGGCCCTGGGGGGCGAAGGCGCCGAAGAAGTCGTACGTCATCACGTTGTACCAGTCGGTGTACTCGGCCGCGCCGGCGTAGTCCGCCGCGTCGATCTTGCCACCGTCCGAGGCGTCCGCGGTGATGGCGGCGGTGACGAGCTTGTCGTCGCCGAACTCGCCGCGGAAGGCCTGCATCATGTCCTTCATCGCCGCGTGCCCGCTCTCGTCGCAGGTCTCGCCGCAGGCGTTGGGGTACTCCCAGTCGAGGTCGATGCCGTCGAAGACGCCTTCCCAACGCTCGTCGTTGACGAGGTCGTTGCAGGACTTGGCGAAGCCGGCCGGGTCCTTCATCGCCTCACCGAAGCCACCGGACCAGGTCCAGCCGCCGAAGGACCACAGCACCTTGATGTGGGGGTACTCGGCCTTGAGCTTCTTGAGCTGGTTGAAGTTGCCGCGCAGGGGCTGGTCCCAGGCGTCCGCCACTCCGTCGACGCTCTCCTCGGCGGTGTAGGCGCGCTCGGTCGCGGCGAAGTTGTCACCCATGGTGCACTTGCCGCCCTCGACGTTGCCGAAGCCGTAGTTGATGTGGGTGAGCTTCTCCGCGGAGCCGCTGGAGACCAGGTTCTTGACGTGGTAGTTGCGGTCGTAGACGCCCCACTCGATGAAGTAACCGAGGTTGATGTGGTCGCCGGGGGCGGCAACTGCCTTGTCGTCGGCTGCCTTCGGCGGTTCGGCGTCGGGCGCGGCCTGGCCGGAGGGGGCCAGGCCCACCACGAGGGCGAGTGGGACGACGACCGCTGCGGTGACGGCGGCGATCCGCCGTCTGAGCCGTCCGGTCCTGGGGTGACGTCGTACAGTGCCTGCTCTCAAGGGGTGCTCCTCGAGCTGTGGTCCGGAAACCCGGAGGGGGAACGGGGGGACCTGCGCCGCCTTGCGAGTACGTGAGGTGCGCGTTCTCGCCGCAGTGTTCGCGAGCGTAGAAAGGTCCAGACCATTGGTCAAGGGTCTGGACCGAAGTACGAGGAGTGCCGGCGGCGCGCGGGTACGGGTGGTACGGGTGCGTGTGCGAGCTGCGACGGGTCGAATCTGCTCGTGCGAGTGCGTGTCCAGCGTATACGGCGCCCGGCGGTTGCGGCGGGCCCCGGCGAACTCGACGGCGTGCACGGGGAGTTCGTGGCGCGGGCTGCGGACGCACGGACTGTTCGGGCGCCCACGACGGGGGTTGGGGCTTCCGCCGGGTCAACTCGTCGCGGCACCGCGGGGGTTGGTCGCGGCGCGGGCCGGGCTGGGTGACGGGCCCGCGGGTCGTGCGGGGCGGGAGCTCTTCGGGTCGGTGGGGCGCGGGTCAGCGTTCGAAGCGGGTCGGTTCGCTCAACCGGGTCAGCTTGTGGGGGTTGTTGACGGTGTAGATGCCGGTGATGAGGCCGTCGACGATCTCCAGCGAGCCGAGCGCGGCGAAGCGGCCGTCGGCCTCGATCCACAGCCCGGGCCCGCCGTTGACCGGTACGGTGCGGCCGTCGATGTCGACGCGCCGATGGCCGGCGGCGAGCAGCCGGGCGACCTTCTGCGCTCCCGTCACCGGGCGCAGTACGGCCTTCACGAAGCCGCCGCCGTCGCCGACGAACACCACGTCGGGGGCGAGGAGTTCGAGCAGCGTGTCGAGGTCACCGCCGCGCACGGCCGCCAGGAAGCGCTCGGAGACCTGCTCGCGTTCGGCCGCGCTGACCCGTGTGCGGGGGCGTCGCGCCTCGACGTGGGTACGCGCGCGGCGAGCGATCTGCCGCGTGGCCGCGGTGGTCTTGTCGAGCGCGGCGGCGATCTCCTCGTGGGGCACCGCGAACACCTCGCGCAGCACGAACACCGCCCGCTCCACCGGTTGCAGCGTCTCCAGCACGGTCAGCATCGCCATCGAGACGCTCTCCGCCAGCTCCACGTCCTCGGCGACGTCGGGGGTGGTCAGCAGCGGCTCGGGCAGCCACTGGCCGATGTACTCCTCGCGCCGGCGTGCGACCGTACGCATCCGGTTCAGCGCCTGGCGGGTCACGATCCGCACGAGGTACGCGCGCGGCTCGCGCACCTGCTCGCGGTCGGCGCCGGCCCAGCGCAGCCAGCTCTCCTGCACGACGTCCTCGGCGTCGGCGGCCGAACCGAGCATCTCGTAGGCGACGGTGAACAGCAGCCCGCGGTGGGAGACGAACGGATCGTCGGCGTACGGGACGGAGCCGGGCGGGTCCGAGCCGGCCGGGACGGACCTGGACGGGACTGGGCCGTCCGGCCCGTCGGTCGCCGGACGGTCGTCGGCTTCGCGGTTGTCCCGGGGCGGGGGTGTGGGTTCGGGCACCCCACCACGATCGGTCATCACGAGGACGCGCGCCTTTCGCCCTGCCGAGCCGTGCGTTCGTCGGCGGCAGTGCCCGCGGCCGGGTGTTCGGGTGTCGGGCGCTGTGCCATGGGACGCAGGCCGCAGGAGGCGGAGAAGCCCTGCGACTCGATGCCCAGCGCGATGTTGGTTCTGGCCGCCTGGTTGGCCATCGCGACGTAGGCGGTGAGCTCCACCAGCGCGGGTGCGCCGAGCTCGGCGAGGAGACGGGCGGAGAGCTCGTCGGTCACGGTGGGAGGGGTGAACGACATCGCCTCGGCGTACTCCATCACGTCGCGCTCCAGCGGTGTGAAGACCTCCGACTCGCGCCAACCGGGCACCTCTCGCGCCTTGTTGACGTCCAGGCCCTTGTGGTGGGCCTCGAAGTAGCCGAGGTCCAGGCACCAGGAGCAGCCGACGAGCGACATCACGGCCAGGTGCGCGTACGACTTGAGGCCGTTGTCGCAGGCGTCCCACTTCTGCGTCCCGCGGCCCTGGGCGAGTCCGGCGCGGAGCACGCGGCGGTTGTGCCAGAGCACGCCGAGCGGCTCGGGGGTGTCGCCGAACATCCGTCTGGCCATCCGGGTGACCAGCGCTCCGTACGGGCCGGTGATGCGTGCCGGGGGAATTCTGGTGGTGGACATGGTGCCCTCCCGCTGTCCGGGTCTGTTGCGGCGCGTACGGCCTGTCTGTGGGGCCGTACGGCCGCCTGTCTGGTCCTGCACCCATCCAGACACCGGCCGCGGGAGGGATGTGACAGCGCGTCCCGCCGCGGAGCGAGTTCTCCCGGGGCGCGCTGCTGCGCCACCGCGTCCCGCGCTGCTGCGCCACCGCGTCCCGTCCTGCTCGCTACCGCGTCCCGTCCTGCTCGCTACCGCGTCCCGTCCTGCTCGCTACCGCGTCCCGTCCTGCCCGGTCGCCGCCGCCTGTGCGGCCGTCGCCTCGGCGGTGATCCGGTCGAACTGGGCGCCCATCGCCTCGGCCAGCGCGTTCGCCGCCGACAGCGGGCGGACCATCACCTGGAAGTCGTCGATCAGGCCGCTCTCGTCGAGGTGGAGGAAGTCGCAGCCGTTGATCTCCAGGCCGTTCACCGTGGCCCGGAAGACGAGCGCCTGGTCGCGGCCGTCGGGGCTGGTGATCTCCCGCTCGTAGCGGAAGTCCTCGAAGACCCGTCCCACGCCGCGCACGATGGCGGCGGTGAGCGCCCTGCCCTCGTACGGCTTGAACGCGACCGGGCTGGTGAAGACGACGTTCTCGGCGAGCAGCTCCTCGACTGCTTCGAAGTTTCCGGCCTCCACTGCGGTGCGGAATGAGTCCACGATGCTTCCTCCCTGCTCGGGGCCGCGGCCGTCCCAGTTCGTGGCGGTGCGCCCGGCGGCTCTACTGCTTGTCGAGTTGATTACTCAAAAAGGTTACTACTCACTTCCGCTACTCTTGGCTCATGGCACTACGCAATGCGGTACTCGCCGCCCTCCTGGACGGCGAGGCGTCGGGGTACGAGCTGGCCAAGGACTTCGACGCCTCGATCGCCAACTTCTGGATGGCCACGCCCCAGCAGCTCTACCGCGAGCTGGCGCGGATGGAGTCCGAGGGGCTGCTGTCCGCACGCGTCGTGCGGCAGGAACGCCGCCCGGACAAAAGGCTGTTCAGGCTCACCGACGCCGGTCGTGCGGCGCTGCGCGAGTTCGCCGCCGCCCCGCCCAAGCCCGGCACCGTCCGGGACGAGCTGATGATCAAGGTGGCGATGCTCGACGACGCGGAGCCGGGAGCCGTCCGCGTCCACATCGAGGAGCGCGCCCAGTGGGCGGGCGCCAAGCTCGAACGCTACGAACGTCTCCGCGGTCGGCTGCTCGACGGCCGCACCGAGGCCGAGCACTTCCGCGAGGGCGAGCGGGTGGGCCCCTATCTCGCCCTGCTGCGCGGTATCGCCTTCGAGCAGGACAATCTGCGCTGGTGCGAGCTGGCCCTCTCCGTCCTCGACGCCCGCGAGGCGGCGACGATGCGTACGGCGCCCGCCGCGGACGAGCCCGCAGGCGGCGAGGCGCCGGAGGGCGAGGCACCGGAGCGAGAGGCACCGGAGGGCGAGGCGCCGGGCGGGCCTGGCGGCGACGCCAACTCCCGCGAACGCAGAGCCCGTTGACCGTCCCGCACCGCTTCGGAGGACCCGTGCCGCAGTACCACCGCTACGTCGCCGTCGGGGACAGCCAGACCGAGGGCGTCGGTGACGGCGACGACGCCGCCGGGCTGCGCGGCTGGGCGGACCGCCTCGCCGTCCGGCTGGCCGCCGAGAACCCGGAACTGGGCTACGCCAACCTCGCCGTCCGCGGCCGTACGGCGCAGCAGATCCACGCCGAACAGCTCGCTCCCGCACTGGAGTTGAAGCCCGACCTGGTCAGCATCGTCGCCGGGATGAACGATCTGATGCGGCCCCGGTGCGACATCGGGGAGGTGGCGGGCCATCTGGAGGCGATGTTCGCCGCGTGCACCGAGGCCGGTGCCGAGGTCGCCACCTTCACCTTCCCGGACGTGTCCCGCTTCTCGCCGTTCGCCAGGCCGCTGCTGCCGCGCGTCGTCGCGCTCAACTCCCGTGTGCGCGAGCTGAGTTCGCAGTACGGCGTACATCTGGCGGAGATGTACGGGACGCCGGTGGTCACCGACGCGCGGCTGTGGAGCCCCGACCGGCTGCACGCAGGTCCGCTCGGCCACCAGCTGCTCGCCGACGCGGTGGCCGAGGTGCTCGGGCTCCCCGGCGCCGACGACTCCTGGACCCGTCCGCTGCCCCACCGCCCGGCGCCCGGTCTGCCGGCGACAGTCGCCACCGAGCTGCGGTGGGTCGGGACGTTCCTCGGGCCGTGGCTCGGTCGTCGGCTGCGCGGTCGATCCTCCGGAGACGGTCGCACGGCCAAGCGCCCGCAGCTTCTGCCCGCGGACCCCCTGCCCCTGCCGGACAGCCTCGGCTGAGGCGGTGCGATGGCGCCCGGCGCCGGGCAGCGAGTCGTGACGGCGGGCGCGTGGCGGTGGACGCCGCACAGTGGGCCGTGGCGGCGGGCCTGCGGCGGTGGCGGGCCGGTCGGGTAACCGCCGGCTGCGCGCGCGTACCTCAACAACCGGCCGGCGGCCCGGAGTTGACGCCGCCTGCCGGTGCGGCTTCGTCCCGTGTGAACTCGCGCGCCGGTGCGGTGCGGTGCGGTGCGGTGCCGGTGCCGCCTGCCGGTGCCGTCAGACGCGGGCGCGCAGCTCCGGCCACCAGGCGGCGGCCTGGTCGGGGGAGCGGTGGTACGCGTGGACGTCGAGCCCGTAGGTGGGACCCTCGGCGAGGAGCACCGGCAGGGTGGGCAGCGGTGCCACGGTCGCGGGGGTGTCGAGGACCACGGTCATTGGTGGGTCGAGCCGGCCGGAGGATGACCGTGCGGCCATGCGGCGGCCGAGCTCGACCACGTGTGTGGTGAGGGCGGTGACCAGCGGCATCGCGCCCGGATCACGGCGCGGGTCCTCCCGGGAATCGCCCAGCACGTAGAGCGTTCCCCCTTCGGCGACGAATGATTCCAACGCGAGGACATCGGCTCTGTTCGTCGTGCAGGAGTTGCGCACATGCAGCTGGGCCAGGCAGTCGAAGGCGTGCCGGATCAGTGCGGTGGCCTCGTCGCGCCGCTCCGGGTGGCCGATCAGTGCCGCCTCCAACTCGCCCGCCGCCCCGGAGTGAGCCGACTTGTGCTTGCGCAGTATCCGCACCGCGTCGCTCGCCGAACCGGCCACCGTCGTCCAGCGGTGCGCCTGCTTGAACGGCTGCCCGTCCACGGCCGCCGCGTGCAGGGCGCAGCGCAGCAGGGTGAGCGCGGTCTCGTGGGTCGTCTCGTCGATCTTCGCGGGGCTGCGTACGGGTGCCAGGAGGGCTGCGGCGCGCGAGGCGGCGGTCTCCATGTCCTGGCAGCCGCGCTCGGGCGACCAGCGCAGCCGTACGGGCGCGTCGGTGGTGTGGGTCGGGTCGTACAGGTGCGTCGGCCCCAACTTGCCGCGTGCGCCCACGGTTTCGGCCCAGAGCGCCGGGTCGGCGGTGACCACCAGCGCCGGTCCGCTCGCCTCGGCCAGCACCTCCGCGGGGGACGCGTCGCGCGGCAGCGGCGCGGCGTCGGCCACCACCGACGAGCCGAACGGTGCGATCAGCGCCGCGGCGGACGCCCCCTGCCCGGCCTGCGGACCGGCCGGGTCCTCGGCCCGGGGCGAGGTCCCCGGCTCGGTCCGGACGGGCTCGGCGGTCGGTGCGTACCGGGCGGGCTGTGCGGGCTGCGCCGCCGGTGTCTGCGGTACGTGCGGTACGTGCTGCTCCGCCGCAGCTGCCGCCGCAGCGCCCGAACGGCTGCCGGACGCCCTCTGCGTGTACGGGCCGTAGGCCGAACTGCCCTTCTCCGCGTAGGAGTTCGCCTGCGTGGCTGTGTCCGTCGACGTCTCGTGGGTGCCGGACGCCCCCGGACCGACGCCGGGCAGCCGCGCACCCGAAGCGCCCGGAACACCCGGAGCACCCGAGCCCGGAACACCCGAAGCGCCCGAAGCACCCGCGTCCGCCGCGGTGTGGTCCTGCGTGCCGGTGGGGCGGGTCTCGGCGCTCGCCCGGCGGGCCTGCGCGCCCGCGTGGCGGGCCTCCTCGCGTGCCGCCCGGCGCTCCGCGCGGCGGATGCGCCGCTTGGTCAGCGCGCTCATCACCACTACGGCCGCGGTGAAGAGCAGCATCAACTGGCCCACCAGCAGGCCCCAGAAGAGCCCGGGTCGGGCCAGTTCGTCCGCGGACGCCCGCGGCCAGGCGCTCGCCGGGTCGCCCGGTTCGCCGACCAGGGCTCGGACCGCGCTCGCGCTCTGTCCGATGCTGACGCCGCTCGGCCAACTCCCGTGCGTCATGAGGGCGGAGAGGCCGGCGGCGAGCCAGACGAGCACCGTCGAGGAGAGCAGCAGACCCAGCAGTCCGAGCAGCAGACCGTCCGGCACGCCGCCGGAACTGCGGCCTCCGCCGCCCTGCCGCCCGCCCGCGTCGCCGTGCTCCGGGTACTCCGGCATTCTCACGCCACCGTTTCGTCAGCCGTCGAACTGTGCCGCGCGGAACCACCTCGCCCGGGGAATCCGTGGCCCCCGTGGCCCATCGCTCCGCCCGGCAGCGCGCCGGAACTTCCGTCGTCCTTCTCGAAGGAGAGCGCCCGCCGTTCGGTCTCGGCCTCCAGCGCCTGGTCCAACTCGTCCATCTCCGAGGCCGGTTCGAGGCCGGGCCCGGGGGAGGACTCGGTCATCGCGCGGTCGGTGAAGACCAGCGGCCGTTCCGCCTCGCTCACCAGGTGCTTGACGACCTGCACGTTTCCGTTGACGTCCCACACCGCGATACCGGGTGCGAGCGTCGGGATGATCTCCACCGCCCAGCGCGGCAGCCCGAGGACCTGGCCGGTCGCCCGGGCCTCGTCGGCCTTCTGGGCGTAGACGGTCCGGGTCGAGGCCATCTTGAGGATCGCCGCGGCCTCGCGCGCCGCGGCGCCGTCGACCACGTCGGAGAGGTGGTGCACCACGGCGACGAAGGACAGACCCAGCCGACGTCCGAACTTCAGCAGCCGCTGGAAGAGTTGGGCGACGAAGGGGCTGTTGATGATGTGCCAGGCTTCCTCGACCAGGAAGATGCGCTTCTTGCGGTCGGGCCTGATCCAGGTGTGCTCCAGCCAGACGCCGACGATCGCCATCAGGATCGGCATGGCTATGGAGTTGCGGTCGATGTGCGAGAGGTCGAAGACCGTCAGCGGCGCGTCCAGGTCGATGCCGACCGTCGTCGGCCCGTCGAACATGCCGCGCAGGTCGCCGTCGACCAGCCGGTCCAGGACCAGCGCCACGTCCAGGCCCCAGGAACGCACGTCCTCCAGCGCCACGTTCATCGCGAGCGCCGACTCCTCCTCGGGGTGGCGCAGCTGCTCGACGATGTCGGTCAGCACGGGCTGGCGGCCGACGACCGTGGAGTTGACGTAGCTGTGCGCCACCTTCAGCGCGAAGCCGGCGCGCTCGTCCAGCCCGTGGCCCATCGCCACCTCGATGATGGTGCGCAGCAGCGCCAGCTGACCGGTGGTGGTGATCGACGGGTCGAGCGGGTTGAGCCGAATTCCCTTGTCCAGCGCGGCAGTCGGGTCCAGCCGTACGGGCGTGATGCCCAACTCCTCGGCGATCAGGTTCCATTCGCCGACGCCGTCCTCGCCCTGGGCGTCGAGGACGACCACCTGCCGGTCGCGGAACCGGAGTTGGCGCAGCACGTACGTCTTCTCCAGCGCCGACTTGCCGTTGCCGGACTCGCCGAGCACCAGCCAGTGCGGGGCGGGCAGCTGCTGCCCGTAGAGCTGGAACGGGTCGTAGATGTAGCCCTTGCCGCTGTAGACCTCGCGGCCGATGATGACGCCCGAGTCGCCGAGGCCGGGCGCGGCGGTCGGCAGATAGACGGCCTGCGCCTGCCCGGTGGAGGTGCGCACCGGCGTACGGGTCGTCTCGGTCTTGCCGAGTACGAAGCTGGTGAACGCGTCCGTGATCGCTGTGATGGGGTCAAATCCGGCCATTCGCCCGCTCCTTCCTCGTCCTGCACACCGCCCGCGCATCCCGCGCGGACCACCTCACTCGCGTGCCCCGCGGAGCCCCCGCGTCCCGCGCCGCACGCACACCCCGTACACCACTCGTACCCCGCGAGCCGTCCGTCACCCGGGCGTCCGTGACCCGGGCGTCCGTCCTCCCGGCGTCCGTCCCCCGGCCGTCGGTCACCCGGGCCCCTGTCGCCCCCGGCAGCTCCGGCATGCCCGACGCCCCCGACGCCCCCGGCGTGCGCTTGCGGCTCAGCCTCCGGCAGCCGCTCAACGCTTGATACCGGTCGCGAACGGCAGGGTGTTCACGAACGCCCGGTGGTGCTCGCGGTCGCACCACTCCAGCTTCAGGAAGCTCTTGCCCGCGGCGGCGCGGATGGTGCGCCTGTCCCGCACCAACGCGTCGGGGTTGCGGGAGGACACGGTCAGATAGCCGACCAGGTTCACGCCCGCCGCGCCGCTGGCCAGATCGTCGCCGCGCTGGTCGACCCGGCCGTGGGCGGCGACGTCGCGCGGGTCGATGGTGCGGTTCATCTTCGCCTGACGGGACGCCTCCGCCTCGTCGTTGGTCTTCTCCGTCAGCATCCGCTCGATGGCGACCTCGGTCGGCTCCAGGTCCATGCAGACCGCGACGGTGCGGATCACGTCCGGGGTGTGGACGAGCAGCGGGGCGAGGAAGTTGACCCCGACCGGAGTCATCGGCCACTCCTTGACCCAGGCCGTCGAGTGGCACCACGGCTCGCGCGTCAGCGATTCGCGGGTCTTGGCCTGGAGGTACGTCGCCTCCGTCGCGTCGAGCTCGGCCGGCCAGGCGTTGCGCATCGTCATCGCCTGGAGGTGGTCGATCGGATGGTCCGGGTCGTACATGGAGTGGATCAGCGAGGCCATCCGGCCCTGCCCGAGCGGCTGCCGCACCCTGATGTCCGCCTCGGTCAACCGGGCGCAGATGTCGGTGAGTTCACGCGTCATGATCAACGCGATGCCCTCGTCCTTCGACAGCTTGCGACCGCGCGAACTGCGCGCGGCCTTCGCCAGCGTGCTCGCCTCCGCCGCCAGCTCCCGCCCGTACGTCATACAGGCGACCAGATAGGCGCGGTGCTGCTCGCTGGAGGTCGACACCATCGACTGGAGCTGCTCGTAGGACTCCCGCAACCACTCGGGGGCCGCAGCGTCGCCGCGCTGGGCGACGTCCTTGGCGTGCGCGTCCGGGTCGGCGGGCAGCGTACGGGCCAGCATCTGGAGCCGGGTGACGTAGCCGTCGCCGTTGGCCACGTGCTTGAGCAGCGTGCCGAACCGGTCGACCAGCGCCTCCTGGTCCTCGCTGTCGCGCAGGCCCACACCCGGGCCCTCGATCTCGATGGCGGCCGTCACCGTACGGCGGTCGGCGTGCAGCAGCACCGCGATCTCGTCCGGCCCGAACGGCGCGGACAGCCAGCTGATCCGGCCCACCCCGGGCGGCGGACCGACCTCCACCTCGCGCCCGTCCAGCCGAACCCCGGCCTCCGCGGCGTCCGAACGGTACACAGCATCTCCCTTGCGCAGCAGACGCCGGTACGAGCGCTTGATCTCGTACCAGCGGTAGAACGTCCGGCCCCCGTACGGCATGTACACCACCGCGAGCGCCAGCATCGGCAGGCCGACCAGCATCACGATCCGCAACGAGAGTACGGGCACCAGCAGGCCGCTCATCATGCCGAGGAACGCCCCGACGACGATCAGCGCGATCTCCCCGGTCTCCCGGTTCTTGCCGACGATCGCGTTCGGCCGGGCCCGCCCGATGACGTACGTGCGGCGCGGTGCGGTGACGTGCGGAGTGGTCATCGGCGGTTACCTCCACCGCTGTTGCCCGAGTTGCCCTGGCGCGGGGGCGGCGGTGCGGCACTGCGCGAACCGTGCGCCGCGACGCCGCCGGCCACCGAGTTGGGCTGCTTCTGCTGGCCCTGCTGCGGAGCGGAGGAGGCGTTGCCGCCGCCGCGCGCGGAGTGGGTGTTGATGCCCTGCCGCAGCATCGCCGCCGGCGTGGACACCGCCGCCACCGCCTTGCCGGAGGCCGGATCGGCGCTCGCCGCACGGTGCTTGACGATCTCGTCGCCGAACCCGGGCACGAAGCGGTAGATCATCGCCGAGGCGAAGATGGCCAGAATGATGATGGCCAGTCCGGAAACGATCGCCGAGAACGAGTCCGGTCCGTCTCCCGAGGACAACGCACCGGCCAGGCCGAGCACAATCATGATCACCGGCTTCACCAGGATCACCGCGATCATGATGCCGGCCCAGCGGCGCACGTGGCCCCAGAGGTTCTTGTCCACCAACCCGCTGTAGACGACCACGCCGAGCAGCGCGCCGACGTACAACAGCGCGGCCCGGATGACCAGTTCGAGCCAGAGCACACCAGCCGCGAGCACCGAGACCAGCGAGACGACGATCAGCATGATCGGCCCGCCGCCGATGTCCTCGCCCTTCTCCAGCGCCTCGGAGAACGTCCCGAAGAACTTGTCCGTCTGCGACCCCGTGCCCGAGGCGATGATGTCCGTCACCGCGTCCGTGGCCGAGACCATCGCGTACAGCGCCAGCGGGGTGAAGGCGGAGGCCAGCACCACCAGCCACAGGAAGCCGATCGCCTCACTGATCGCCGTCACCATCGGAACGCCCCTGATGGCGCGCTTGGTCACCGCCAGCAGCCACAGGATCAGCGTGAGGATCGTCGACGCGGCGAACACCACGGCGTACTGGCGCAGGAACGCGGCGTTGGTGAAGTCCACGTCGGCGGTGGCGTTGACGGCGTCGGACAGCTTCTCGACCGTCCACGACGCCGCCTCGCCGCAGCCCCGCGCGAGCGCGGCGAGCGGGTCGAGGGTGTCGACCGTCTCGTTCCGCTCGTTCCCACCGCCACCACCGCCGCCGGTGGCTCCGTCCCCCTCCTCGCAGTACTCGCGGGCCAACCCCGAGACCAGGTCGCAGGGATCCTCGCTCTCCTCATCGCTCGGAGTGGGACTCGGGGAGGGGTCGGCAACAGCGGGTCGAGACAACGCCAGCGCGAGCACAGGGGCCGCGAGCGCAGGCGCAAGAACCCGTCGAAGTCGTTTAGCGCGCATACGTGAACCCTCCGAACCCCTCCACCGCTTCGGCGATTTCATCCGCCGAGGAGGCACGGTTGTCACCAGGCACCGGACTGGGGCCCTCGGTCTGCTGCGAAGAAGTGATCTTCCAGTCGCCGTCTGTCCAGCTGAGCTTCTGTGTGACGGTGAACCATGACTGCTTCACCGGCGTGGTGGAGTCCTCGCCGGTGAGGCCGATCAGACCGATGCACCAGACCTCCACCGTTGCCGAACTCGACGTGTAATCAGTGACCTTGGCGCCGATCGGGGTCGTCCGTGACACGAAGGTGGAGTCTGCCGGTGCCTTCCCCGCCTCATCGAGGCCGACGTTGCTGAGAAACTTCTCCGAGTACGCCTTGTCCAGCCGCGGACGCAGCTTCTCCCCGCTGCCGACCGTGTAGATAGTGGTGACTATGGCGTCGCGCGACGACTTCTGGAACATGCCGTCCCCGCCCAGCGCGACGGCGTAGTTGGTGGCCGCGCTCTGGACCCCCTGCCGGCTCTGTGCGAAGCCGGACGGGATGCCCTCGCCCCTGCCGCCCACCGGCTTCTCGCCCGTGGGCGCGGTCGGTTGAGCCTGCTCGCCCTTGGCGTCGTCGCCGCGACCGCCGTCGCTCTCCTCGCCACGCGTCGCGAACGCGATGGCACCGATGAGCAGCATCACGACACCCACCACGACCAGCATGCTCTTGCCGGGCCGCATGGGGGTCGGTCTAGCGCCGCCCTCGCTCTCCGGCAGGCGCGTACGCGTGCCTTGGTGGCCCGTCGTCGCGTGACCGCTGTCGTCGCCACCGCCGAAGCTCATGCTGCGCGTGCCCCCTCAGGCCGAACTGCCTACCAGTGTCGAACCATTGTCGCCTTATTCGACGGTAGCGGGGGCATCGGTCCTGTGGGGGCCTGGAGCACAATCCGCGAACCTCTCCCGGAAGCTGAGGGGTCAACCGGGCGTACTGAGCGGTCAGTTGGCGAGGCGACAGAGGCTCAGGCCCATGAACAGCACCGAGAGTGCCGTGAGCAGGGTCGTGAGAACCGTGTGGCGCCAGCCGCGCTCAACGTCCACCCAACTGCTCCTCCTCGCGCTCGGTCTTCTCCCGATGGATCGGGCACCGGCACGGCGGAAGCGCCATGCTCAGCTGGAACGGGCTGCACTCCTTGGCGTCCACGACGTGCTCGGCCTTGATGGTGCGTCGCTCACCGGTGCGCGGGTTCACCGCGTACACCTTGATCCTCAACATGGCACCGCCGAGGTGTGGAACAGCCTCCGGGCGGCCTTCTCCCACTCCCGCTCCGCAGCGAGCAGGTACGGCCGTACGAGCCGCGAGGCGTCCCCGTCCAGCGGCTCGTCGGGCGCTTCGGTACGCCGCCGTCCGGCAGCGATACGGGCGATAACATCCTTCATGTCGACCTGCCTCATTCCAGGTTGGCCACGCCCCGGGACTGGTGCAAGCAGTCGCCGGGGTCTTCTGTCTCTGCCACCGTAGCCAACCTGTAAACCCCTGGCAAGGCCTAGTAATTCCTGGTAGCTACTATGTTCGACCAGGCGTGCATGCGTACAGTCCAAGGGTGATGGAGTTCGACCCGAGATTCCCCAAGTGGGAGCAGATCGCCGAGGTCATCCGCGAGCGGATCGCCAGCGGCGAATACGGCCCGCGTGCACTCATCTCCGAGGTGCGCATGGAGCAGGAGTTCGGCACGTCCCGTCCGACCATTCGCAAAGTCACTCGCGCCTTGCGGGAAGAGGGCCTCATCACCACGCACCCCGGCATGGGCTCCTTCGTCACCGACAACCCCGCAGCCGCCGACGGCGACTCGGACTCCGGCGACACCACCAAGCAGTAGCCCAACCCGCCACCGCCGCACGGCTGTTGCCCCTCAACACCGCTACCACCGCGCCGACGCCCGCGTAACCTCACAACTCCCGGGTGCGCCCCCGCCGCTGCCCGCGCCAAACTCTCCCTGTTGGGCCCAACACCACCCCCACACGCAGGAGTTCATCTCCGCGCACCTACGTACCCACTGTTCCAACGCCGCATCTCAGTGCGCGCTGCTCCCAGTGACGGCTACCGCTGTCTGTCGGTGGGTCGCAGTTCGCGATGGGCGGGCGCATCGACGGGGCGCCCATCAGAAGCAATCGGAGACTCCGGTGCGCACGGCGATCGCTCCGGCTTCCGCTTATCACGCTGACTGAATTGCGCAGTCCACCACCGGTTCGTCGAGTAGCCCGGGGTATTTCTGAAACTATGCGTAACAGGGCAGATGCGCTTGCCAGTAGTTGATGGGTCTACGCTTTGCGTGCTTCATTTAGCTTGTTTGCGACGAGTTCTCGGGTGTCCGTGTCTGCGATGTTCAGAAGGTGTTCACCGAATTTCTCGCCTTCTTCTCCGTCTACCCACTCTGCGATGGAAACCGCGTGCGTAATAGCACGTGGAGATCTCGTGATTCCCAGTACCCTGGAGGCCAATTCAACCGAAATAATTCCGTGAGTAGAGGCAATAGTTGATGCTAGATCTACAAGCTGAGTCGATAGATCGAATGAAGGCTCGCCTTGTGAGGTAAGGGCGTCTGCGCCGCGAAGAATGGTGTTGCGGATTTCGTTAATGGATCTGGCGGCATCCTCCGGCCCTGGAATATAGCCAAGTTTGGTGCCAAGATATTCCCGGTCCGCCGTTTCGATGAGTGCACGAAGTGCGCTTATCCTTGGGATTTCGTTACCCTTGTATTCTGAGATTTCCGAACTGTCATCCAGTGCGGTCAGGAAGTGTCCGTATGTGTCGTTCACCGAGAAATGACGGTCGATGGACACTTCAGTCCATCCCGTCTTCGGAACGGAAGTCGCTGCCGATTTCAGCGCCTCATACCCTGCGGTCTCACCCCAGGTGACGAGAGTGAGGCACGCGAGATAACGATCATAGATTGGCGCGCTTCTATTGTTCAGAATTTCAGTCAGAAGAGGTACGCGCTGGAGATGTCTCATGTCATCCAATCCCGCGTAGATTATGTCATCTACGTCAGGTGTGGAGTTGCCATCAAAGTCCACTGTGAATACTTCGTTCACTCGGCGAGCACCTCGATTTTCTGCGTATCTCGATCTAAGAAATTCCCGCAAACTTTCCTCCGCTTGCAAAGTTCTACGCGTGCGCTCATTGCCCGACGGGCATACTCCAAGCAATCCTCTCATGTGTCTCCTGCCACGGGTTCATTTCCCTGAACTCAGGAGTCAGGTCCCAGTCTCCTCGATATGCGATCACTGTGCAAACATCAGAAACTCCTTGTAGGAGGGCTCGAAGCGCAAGATTGTTCGTGGTTGAAAGTCTTTCGCGCAACAAGTTCGCAAACGGCACGAAAAGCGCGCCATCTATCTCGCACTCGTCTTCAATGATGTGCGTGAGTCCCGAGTCGACTCCAAGGATTTGCGAAACTGTTTCAATCTGCTCGGTAAATATCCGAGCTACTGCATTCGATGGATTCCACAGTGCTGTCTTTTTTGTTTGGAAGTAGCAGCTCATGCTTTCCAGTTCGTTCAGCTGTCATGTCGGGACTGCGGTGACGTAGGGATCCCGCGGACGACCGCAGAGTGGGTCGGGCCTGTCAGGTGGCCAGGCCGTGGCGGTAGGCGTAGACGACGGCTTGGACGCGGTCGCGGAGGTCGAGTTTGGTGAGGATGCGGGAGACGAAGGTCTTCACCGTTTCGGGGCTGATGGTGAGGGCCGCGGCGATCTCGCTGTTGGAGCGGCCGTCGGCGACCAGGCGCAGTACCTCCAACTCGCGTGGTGTGAGACGGAGTTCGCGGTGGGTGGCTGCTTCGGCGGGGCGGATGCGTGCGGCGTAGGTGCCGACGAGTTTGCGGGTGACCTCGGGGTCCAGCAGGGCGGCGCCACCGGCCACGGTGCGGATGCCCTGGAGGAGT
This sequence comes from Streptomyces sp. XM4193, assembly GCF_023072595.1. Lineage (GTDB taxonomy): Bacteria > Actinomycetota > Actinomycetes > Streptomycetales > Streptomycetaceae > Streptomyces. The sequence goes on along the minus strand of NZ_JALLGK010000014.1, from coordinate 29,480 downwards.
TGGTGGGGCGGGGCGTCCTTGAGGAGGAAACCGGAGGCTCCGGCGCGCAGCGCCTCGTAGACGTACTCGTCGAGGTTGAAGGTGGTCACCACGAGGACCTTCACCGGCCGGTCGACTCCGGCCCCGGCGAGCTGCGCGGTGGCCTTGATGCCGTCGAGCACGGGCATCCGGACGTCCATCACCACGACGTCCGGGCGGAGTCGGTCGGCGAGTTCGACGGCGGTGCGTCCGTCGCCGCATTCGCCGACCACTTCGAGGTCCGGCTGCGCGTCGACGATCGTCACCAGCCCCGTTCGCACCAGGGCCTGGTCGTCGCAGATCAGGACGCGGACGGTGGAGTCGGCGGGCTGTTCGTTCCCCGTCGCGGGGGCGGTGGTCACGACGGGGCTCCTCCGGTGGGCGCGGTTTCGTCCGAGGGTACGGCGGGGCTCTCGGCGGGGTCGGAGCCCTGCGCGGGTGCGGTGGACGGTCTGCCGGTGGGGACGCGGGCTCGTACGCGGAAGGTTCCGTCGTCCGCGGGGCCGGCGGCGAACTCGCCGCCCAGCACGGCGACTCGTTCTCGCAGTCCGGCCAGACCGCGTCCGCTTCCGCCGAGGGAGGCGGACCGACGTCGTGGGGAACTGCCCGGTGGACGCGTCGGGTTGGGGTGTGGCTTGTCGATCTCGGATGTCGCGGAGGGCGCCACGGGGAGGGTGGTGACCTGAACGGTCAGGTGGCGCTCGCCGTGCCGTACGTGGACCGAAGTGGGCTCTCCGTGGGCGTACTTGAGCGCGTTGGTGAGTGATTCCTGCACCACGCGGTACGCGACCAGATCGGCGCTGCCGGTCGGTTCGGACGGACGCCCCTCCTCCTCGAACTCCACCGGCTGACCGGCGGCGCGGGTCTGCTCGACGAGGGTGTGCAGCGGAGGCGTGTGCGGTTCTCGCGCGTCGTCGGCGGGGGCGGCCGGTTGGGGTCCGTCGTCCTTCGGCTCGCCCGAACGGGCCTGTCCACCACCGGCGTTGCTGCCCGCGGTGGCGTACTCGGGGTTGAGGAGGTCCAGCAGATGGCGCAGGTCGGTGATCGCCCGGCGTCCGGTGTCGCTGATCGAGGTGAGCGTTGCGTCGAGGCGGTCGGGCGCGGCGGTCAGGTACTTCGCGGCCTCCGCCTGGACGACCATGGCGGTCACGTGGTGGGTCACCACATCGTGCAACTCGCGTGCGATGCGCGTGCGTTCGGCGGTACGGGTCTCGTCCGCGACACGTCGTCGGCGCTCGACCTCCTCGGCGCGGCTGTTGCGCAGCCAGACTCCCGCGCCCCAGGCGAGCGACACCGCCATCAGGAACAGCAGGTAGCCCGCGGGCCCCTCGCCGGAGCCCAGATGCCCGAGCGCGAGTGCGAACGGCACATAGGAGGCGGCCAGCAGGCCGAAGGTGAGGCGGCGGTGACGTTCGACGTGCGCACCGGCGCTCAGCAGCGCGATCGGCAGGGCGCTGCCCGCGAACGAGTGGTACCCGCGCAGCTGGTCGACGGCGAAACCGGCCACCACCAGTACGACGGCCACGACCGGGAAGCGTCTGCGCACCGCCAGTGGCAGGCACTGCAACGCGATGGCGGCCAGCGCCAGCAGATCGAACGGGCGGTCCGGGACTCCGCCGATCTGCGTCCCTTTGTTGTGCAGCGAGGGTGTGAGCGAGCCGAGCAGTACGAGCAGGCCCAGCGGCAGATCGCGTACGTACACCGGCAACTGCTGCCAGCGAGCGGGTAGTTGGCGAAGATGCTTCATCTCGGCGGTCGTCCCGTCCGGTCGGTCTGTGCACGCGGGTGGTTCGCGGACGCGGTGGCAGCGCCCTGCGGCGCGGGGCGGCGGCCGGATGTCTCGGGCGCCTCGGAGGGCCGAGTGCGCCGGTTCGGCCGGCCGCGGGGCGGGGCCCGACGCTGTCCCGAGGCGGTGCGCCCCTCAACTGGCGTGCGGTGACTCCCAGTTGGCGTTGCCGGCCCGGTCGGCCACCGGGCACACGCGGTAGGACGCAGGGCCGGGACGGGCGGTTCAGCCGCGCGCCCGGGGTCCGTACAGCCCCCCTCCCGCCGTACGGACCCCGGGCGCGCGGAGTGTGTGGAGTGTGCGGCTCGGCCTGACCGGCGAGCCTGACCGGCGAGCCTGCCCGGATCGGCCTGACCGGCTCAGCCCCGGTCGGTGACCTGCGCGACGACTCGGGTGATCGAGGCGGCGGGCACGGCCGGCTCGTCGAGGTAGATGTCGTGGGCGCTCTTGGTCGCCGTGCGCAGCTTGCTCGCGCTGGACAACGCGAGCCACTTCTTCTGGCCCTCGGCCCACGACCTCTCCATGGCCTCGCCGTGCTCCGGGAACTCGGCGAGGTGCCGTACGCCGTGTTGGACCACCTCGACCGGAATGTTGCCGGCCGAGCGCACCTCACCGTCCGGTACCACCAGCCGCTCCGGGTTCTGGCCCTCCAGGGCCGCGATGGTCTGGTCACGCAGCTGCGCGGTCTGCCCCTCGGCGGACTTCGGCACGTCACGGGTGAGGTCGGCGCCCTGCGTGGGCGAGGTGGCGTCCATCAGGACCAGGCCCTTGACGCGGTCGCCGTGGTCCGGCGCGTAGCGGGCGGCGATCACCCCGCCGAGAGAGTGCCCGGCGAGAACGACCGGATTGTCGCCCGCCACCGCGTCCAGTACGCCGGTGAGGACCTTCCCGCTGTCGGCGAGGCTCTGCCGGCCGACCGGCTTGGCACTGGCGCCCGCGCCCGGGCGGTCGTAGGAGCAGGTCCGCTGTTTGGCGCCGAGCGACTTCTGGAACTCGGCCATCTTCGTCACGTCGTGGCCACCGCCGTGCAGCAGGACGACCACCGGTCGTCCGTCGGCCGGCTTCCCGGAGCAGGAGACGTTCACCGACCGGCCGTCGACCCGTATCTTCCGCGTGCCCTCGAACGTCTTCGTGTCCGCGTCCGCCTGCCCGTCGCTGTCCTTGCCGGTCTCGCGGTCCTTGCGGGTGTTGTCGTTGCTGTCGGCGCTCGGGCTGCCGGAGGCGTCGGCGCCGTTCGCCCCGTCCTCGTCGCAGCCGACGAGACCGACCCCGGCGACGGCGCAGCACAGCGCGACGGCGGAGGCGGCCCTGCGGGAGCGGATACGAGTACGGGTGCGGGTCATCTTGCCCTCCGGGGCGGCGAGTTCGGCGTGAAGTCCTGGTCCGCCGGGCCCCGCTGCGGGGCGCCGCGAACTGATCGGAACGCTACGGACGCCCGCCCGCCGAATCGTCCCCGCGCGGTGGACACCTGCGCGTAGCTCTCACGGGGGACAGCCGGCCACCGCGGGCCGCGAGAGAAGCCGTTCAACTCGTGCGGGCCGAGCGGTAGTTGCGGATCGCACGGAGAATGTCAGTGCATTCGGCAGGCGGAATCGCGCTTTGAGTGTTCTTCGGTGCGACTGTCTCAATCTGCCCAACTGGGAATTGCAGGCACGGGCTCTCCCATCTCTCCGTGCACGTTCAGTGTCGTCTCTCACAGAGCATCAGTTCTGCCCGTGTGTGCACCTGCGCGGTGGATAATCTCGGCTCACTCGCCTGCCCGTCGGGGGCCCAGGGGCGACAAGGCGAGGGGGAATTGACTGCCTCGATACGTCATGGCTGCGTATCGAGTGATCCGTCGTTTTCCGGGTGATGCAGAAAGAGGGGGGTCAATGACCAACGGCTACGACGTGGAGAGCAGCGCACTGCGCGCCTACGCGAAGGCTGTCGATGATGCTGCCGCGAGGATCGAGCGAATCAGGAAGCGAACTTCGGCGCTGACGATTCCGGATCACGCATTCGGGAAGCTTCCGGAATCCGGCGCGCTCAAAAAGGACTACGAAGACAAGTCCGACCAAGCCGCCAAGGATCTGACCGATGCGATAGACAGCATGGAGCTGATCGCCAAGGGCATCCGCGCCTCCGCGGGTGGCTACGACGACAACGAAGATGTGCAGTCCGTCCGCTTCGGGGGGTCGAACGGATGACCGCGGAGGGGGTTGGCAGGGGCGATGCGCTCCAGCGGATCAACTACACGCCGGATTCGCCGGGTTCGTTTCTGGACCAGATCGTGCGTGACGTGCTCAAGCAGTTCAATGTCGACGACCTGCTAGAGAAGGTCAGCGGCGACAACGAGAAGCTTCTCGCGGTCGCACAGAAGTGGCGCGATGAGGCGACGGCCCTGCGTGGCGTCGTCGAGGACCTCCAGGCGGAGCGCAAGACGCTGCAACGGTCCTGGACGGGGCCGGCCTCCACGGCGTTCGGCGTGGCTGCCAACGGGTTCGAGCTCGCCCTGCTCGGCGAGGCCGACGACATGGACACCACGGCCGAGTTGCTGGAGCTCGCCGCGCTCGAGTGCGGCGAGGCGGAGCGGCTCATGCTCGACCTCGTTGTCGAGCTGGTGCAGAGCATCGCGGTGACCGCCGCGACGAGCGCCATCCTCTCCCTGGTCACCTTCGGTGCCTCCGCGGCCATCGGCGCAGTGATCTCCGGGGCGAACATCGCCTATCGGGTGGCGCGCGGTGTGCGTATCACCGCTCAACTCGCAGAGCGTTTGGCCCGCTTGTCACGACGCATGCAGGCAAGGCAGAAACTCGAAAAATTGAAGACGGCAATCGATAAGATTCACGAAATCAACAAGAAGAAAAAGTCAGATCGAACGGCCGAGGAAGAGCGGCTCCTCAAGGGCGCCAAGTTTGTTGTCGGCAAGGCGACCAAGACGGCGATTGACGCGAAACCTGGAAAGCCGATCAAGGAGGCTCTTTTGGGGGACGAGGACCCGGTTGTGGCTGAGAAGAGGCAAGATTACGAGCGCAGCCCGGGGCCGCGAAGCTTCGAAGATCGTGTGATGAGCCCCGAGCCGGCACAGAAGCGTTCGGTCGAAGAGGTGTTCGGGTAGTCAGGGGGTCTGTGCGCCCCACCTCGGTGGCAGGCTGCGGGAGGCGCTGGTGCGAGCCGACTTGCTGCGTGGGAGGAGTGGCGGTCCAGTGCGATCCCGGGTCGGCTCGGTTCTTCGATCACGTCGAACATGAAGGCAACTCAATGCTGAGCAAGCAGCAGTACTCCGAGCAGGCTTGGGCCGAACGGCTCCTGGGTGCGCGAGAGGTGCGGGACCACCCTCTGCAACGCACTGCACGGAGAAGGCGTCCCCGCGTGCTCAAGGGAGCGCGGAAGCGGTCCGATCAGATTGAATCGATCCTGGCGGGTGTCTTCTTGACGCCGTGGGAGGAATTCGTAGCGAGACCCATAGCTCGTCTGTTCGCGCCGCTTCGGCGTGCGGCGCGGAGGCTTTTCGACTCCAATCCGATGACGTCGCAGCGGAAGGGCACGATCGGCGACGGTCTCGTGTGTGCCTTGTTCCCGCGTGTGCGGGTGTCGCCGCGTCGGGTGCTGGAGTGCACCGACAGGCGGCTGCTGCTGGTCTATCGGCACATCGAGCCGACGGGTGTCGAACTGGCGGAGGTCGGCTGGGAGATACCCCTCGGCCACCTTCGGTGGATACGACAGCGAAGGGACAGTTCGTCCTGCTTCTACGAGTTCGGGTTCGCCGACGGCTCATGGGCGAGCATCGAGTTGGGGCCTCCGCAGGAACTCGAAGCCGTACAGGGGTTCCTCGCGCTGTTCCCGAATGTGCATCTCCCGGCTGAGGAGAACCCGTCGAAGGGGTTGGCGAAGTCGCTCAGGCAGGAGTGGGAGTCGCGCCGGGCGGCGGTGTGAGGGGTGGAGCCAAGTGTTCGCCGGGGGCCGCCTGTTGGAGGGCGGCCCCCGGCGGTCTTGTGGGCTGTGTCGGTGAGGTCGGTGGGGCCGGTCAGGCGGTGCGGGCGGCGCCGTCGAGGATGACGCGTGCGACGAGCGCCGGGTCGTCGGCCATCGGGGTGTGTCCGAGACCCGTGAGTCGGACGAGGTGGGCGCCGGGCACCAGGCGTTTGGCCGCCGCGCCCTGGCGGATCGGCAGCAGCCGGTCCTTCGAGCCCCAGGCGATCGTCACGGGGACGTCCGGGACGTCGCCGCGCAGCCGCAGTGAGGAGCTGTGGTGGACGGTGGCCTCGAAGCCCGGTGCGTGCCGGTAGCCGTGGACGTCGGCTGCCGTGTGTTCCGGGGTGATCCGGGCGGGACGGGCGTACACCGTGCCGGTGAGCAGGGCGCGCCCCGCGGTGGAACGGCTCAGCGGCTCGATCAGCGAGTGCGGCAGTGCGCGGGCGGCGAAGCGCATGAGGCGCAGCGCCAGCAGTGCGCGCTTCTTGTCCACCGGCCCGTAGAAGCCTGCGGGGCTGAGCGCGGTGGAGGACCGGGCGAGGCCCCGACGACCCAGTTCGAGCGCGATCAGCCCGCCGAGCGAGTTGCCCGCGACGTGCGGACGCTCGATGCCCAACTCCCGGCAGAATCCAGCCAGTACGGTGCAGAAGCCGTCCAGGTCGTAGAGGAGGGCGTCGGGCATCCGGGGCGAGTCGCCGAAGCCCGGGAGGTCGACGGCGATCACGTCGTACCGCTCGCGCAGCGCCTCCGCCACCGGGTCCCAGCCGCCGAGGCGGTGGCCGATGCCGTGGACGAGGAGCAGCGGTTCGCCGCTGCCTCCGCGTTCGTAGCGCAGGCCGGCGCGCGCGGCGCCGGTCGGTGCGTCGACCGTGAAGGTGACGGTGTCAGTGGTGGTGAGGGTGTCAGCGGTGGTGTCAGCGGCAGCGGTGGTGGCGGTTGCTTCGGGCCGGTCGGCGGTGGTCATGTCTTCCCTCTGATTCTGAGCGGCGGCTGGGCGGCTGGGCGGGCGAGTGCGGACATCTCTGCGGAGACGGGTTCGTGCCGGGTCCGGTGGTTGCGCGGGGCTCGTACGTGCTCGGTGGCGTACGAGTCGCGCGTGCGGCGACTGGTGACCGACCCGGCTTGTGGTGGCGTGGTCGGTGGCGCGTTCCGTCTTGTAGAAAGAATGTCAACGATCCGCGCTCGCGCACACCCCTGGCCGGTGTTCGTGGCGAACAACAGTGGTCGCTCGTATCGCCCGAATCCCGCCCGCGGGTGGTGGGCGCGGACTATGGTCGGGTTTCGCGCGAGTAGCAGGAGGGGGAGGCCATGGTCGATACGCCGGACGGCGCGGCGCGGTGGGAACGACAGATTCAGGTGCGCCTGGTCCGTGGCGAGGCCGCAGCTCTCGGCGAGCTCTACGACCGGCATGCGCGATTCGTCCACGCGGTGGCGGCGCGGTTGGCCGGTGAGGAGCGTGCGGCCGGCGATCTGGTGGTCCGGGTGTTCGCCCAACTGTGGGAGCGTCCGCAGGAGTTCGACCCCGAGCGGTGTCGGCTGCGGACCTGGCTCGCGTCCAGTGCGTGCGAACTGGCGCGTCAGCAAAGAACGTTGGCGGATTCCACGTCGTCGCAGCCGCCCCGTCCCGATGTTCCGGCCACCGGGGTTCCGGCGGACACGGCCGGGCTCGCGCAGGTGGCGTGTCTGGCGGCGGTTCTCAGTTCGATGAGTTCCGGCATGCGCTCCGCGCTTCACCTCGTGCACACGGGGAACATGAACTACCGCCAGGCGGCGGCCAAGTTGGACATCAGCGAGCAGGAGGCGGCGCGCCGGCTGCGGGTGGGCCTTCAGCTGATCGCCGACGCGTCCGGGGCGGCCAGGGAGGAGGACAGACGATGAACGACGACTCCAGCGACCATCTGCGCCTCCAGCATCTTCTCGGCGCCTGGGCTCTGCACGCATGTTCGCCCGAGGAGATCGTGGAGGTGGAGGAGCACCTCGTCGACTGCGCGGCGTGCGCGTCCGAGGCGGACCAACTCCGGGGCGCGATCGGCCTGTTGCACCCCCACATGAACCTCGACCTGGCGCCCGCGCTGCGCGCCGAGGTGATCGGCGCCTGTCTGAGCGCCCGTGCGCCCGAAGTCGCCGTACCCGACTATGCGCAGCCCTACGACGCTGAGACCGCACGGCTGGACGCGCTCCTCGCCGATCTGAGCGACGAGGAGTGGGACGCCACCGTTCAACTGGAGTGGTTCGAGGGCGAGGAGACCACCAGGCGCGGTACCTCCGTGAGCGGCGTGCTCGGCCATCTGCTCGCGGTGGACGGCATGGTGTCCTCCTCGCTCGGGCTGCCCGACCCGGTGCGCGGGCGCGGTGGTGGCGAGCAGACGGGGCAGCGGCCGGAGGACCGTACCGAGGCGTTCTGGAAGCAGGTGGACTCCGAGCCGCTCGACCAGCGGCCCACCGCCGGTGGAGGGCCGGGTTCTCTGCGCGAGACCTGGCGGGAGCACGCACACGAGCTGATCCGAACCTGTGCCTTCAGCGGAAAGGGCGTCGCGGACATCGCCGTGCCCTACGGCGACGGTGTCGTACTGCCGCTCCGACTCGCCCTGCTGGACCGGGCGTTCGAGACCTGGATCCACGCCACGGACATCGCGGAAGCGGTCGACTACCCGTACCCGCCGCCCGTTCCCGAGCATCTGCGGACGTTGATCTCCGTCGCGGTGACCATGCTGCCCTCGATACTCGCCGCGCGCCGCCAGGCCGGACTCGCCTCGCCGCCGATGCCGGTCGTCCGGCCCGGTTCCGCGTCCCGCAGCCTTCGTCTGCGGATCGAGGGCGAGAGCGGTGGCGAGTGGTACCTCCCGCTGGACGACCCCGAGGGCCCCGCCGGCCCGGAGAACTGCGTCAGCGAAGTGGTGCTGCCCGAGGTGCAGTTCTGCCGCCTGGCGGCCGGCCACCTGCCGCCGAGGCAGGCGGCGGAGGGCCAACAGGGCGACCAGCAGGCGGTGGTGGAGCTGCTCTACGCGATGGCGTCGATGAGCCGTCTGTGAACCCGCGCCCGGTGGGCCCCCGGGCGCGGTGGCCTGCGCGGAGTGCGCGTACGTCCCGTACGGGCGTGTGTCCCGCACGCGCGGACGCCGGTGCCGTGCATGCGGCGGTGGACCGGCGCGGCCCGGTGGGTGCGCTCAACTCGCCTGCTGTGCCGCCGTGTTGAGGGTTGCGTAGCCGGTCAGCCGCGGGGTGACGGTGAAGCCGGGGCGGGCCGGCAGTCCGTCGAGCACCGCCCGGGACGGTCGGCCGAAGACCTCGAAGCGCTCCACCTCGCAGTGCTCCATGACGTCCTGGATGTAAGGGTCCGAGAGCTGCCAGTGCCGGAGCACGGAGTCGGAGTCGGCGTAGAGCTGGAAGCTGGTGGCGCGCAACGCGGCTTCGTCGACGAAGACGTCCACCAGGATCTGCGGTGCCCGCTGTTCGGCGAACGCGACGGCACGACGGATCGCCTCGCCGAACTCCTCCAGACGGCCGGGCAGGATGCGCATGGTGTTGCGGAAGAGGAGACGGGTGTCGGCCGGGGTCTGCGCGGACTGACGGGTCTGCGGGGTCTGACGGGTCTGCGGGGTCTGCGGGGTTGAGTCGGACACGGTGCCTCCAGCGGGTGCGAGTGCGGGCGCGGGGGTGCGCGGGCGGGGAGCCGGGCGCGGTTCGGGACGCACGCTAGAAGCTGAAGTCGAGTTGAAGTCAACCCGCGCGAAGTGTTGCCGCCGCCTCAGGACGTGTGGTCGCGCAGTCGTGCGGGTGCGCGGGCGTACCAGGACTCGCCGAGCAGTTCGCGCAGTTCGGTGGCGCGCAGCCGGGACAGTCGTGCCAGCACGCTGGCGTGTCCGCGGTAGTGGTCGGTGGTGAAGAACTTCTCCGGCTCGCTCTGGAGCAGCGCCTCGCGCTCGCCGAGGTCGGCGCGCCAGAGCACCAGCACACCGGGTTCGTCGTGGATGCGGGCGAAGATCTTGCCGGCCACGTAGAAGGCCGGAGTGCCGTAGCAGGAGCGTTCGGTGGTCTCGGGCTGTGCGAGCGCCAGGCGCCGCACGTCCTCTTCACTGGTTCCCATACGGGCATCGTCCTCCAGCGCGACGCGTTCGACCCCTCGGACGCGACGGACGCGACGGACGCGGGCGGGAGGAACGCGACGGACTCGACGGACGCGGGCTGTGGACGGGGTCTGTGGACGGGGTCTGCGCGTCGTACGTGTCCGGAGCGGTGTGTGTGATGCAAGCGGCGTGTGCCATGCAAGCGGTGTGTGTGATGAGAAGTGATGTGTGGGGCAAGAGGTGCTCGGGGGGCCGAGGGTGACGCTTAGGCTTGGGGTCCGGCTGTCGGCACGGTTCCGGCCGTGTCGGTGGCGGCGGACGAGGAAGAGCGGGGGTGCGGAGCCATGGCCCGCAAACAGCGGCGGGGCGAAGAGACGGCCGAACGGCTGCTGGACGCCGCTCTGGAGCTGTACACCTCGGCCGGACAGCCCGGGTTCACCGTGCAGGCGGTGTCCGAGCGGAGCGGTGTCAGCCTGGGCAGTCTCTACCACCACTTCGGCAGTTTCGACGGCCTCGCCGCCGCCCTGTACACCCGCTGCATGGAGCAGCTGTGCGGCGAGACGAACGCGGCGCTGCTGCGCACCCGTACGACCCGTACCGGGACACGTGCCTTCGTTGAGTCGTATCTGCGGTTCACCGAGGAGCATCCGGACGTGGCGCGGTTCGTGCACGCCTCCTCGCACGCCTCGTACCTCGTCACCCACGCCGAGCAGATCCGCGCGGCCAAGGAGCCGATGCGGAAGGCCCTCGCGGAGTGGATCGGTCCGCGCATCGCGGCGGGCGAGATCGCGCCGATGCCGCCGGAGGTGATCGACGTGCTGGTCGTCGGGCCGGTGGCGGAGACGGCGGCCCGGTGGTTCTCGCCGTTCTACGACATCGACCTGCGCACGGCCGCCCGCGTTCTCCCGGACCGCATCTGGCGCTCCCTGCGCCCGGACTGACACCCCCTCGGCCCCCTCGGCGTTCAACCCCCATACCCGCGCCCGCGGCCGGGCGCCAGGACACGCTGCCCGGCCTCCGCCCGTGTTCCGGCGCTGCCCGCGGCGCCCCGAATCGCGCCCGGGCCGCCCGCATGGTGCCCGTCCGAACCCGTCGTGATCGTCTCCGTTCGATCCGGACCACTTCGTTCGCCGGGCGGACCGGGTGATGAACGACCTTGTGAGTGAACGGGCGTCGCCCTCGTGCACCGGACCCCGCACGTTCGAGGGGAAGCAATCACTCGTGCGAGGGGTTGTGGAGGCGCGGCGCACCCCGGTTGTGCTCATCCTGGGCGCTCACCCGGGCGTTCCGCCCACAGGTGCCCTCCGAGCAAAGGACCACGATGCGAACCGTGCTGAACGGTGAGGTACATGTCCGATACGGCCAGATCTACGTGGAGAGCGTGGTCTGGGGCTACGCAATGGACGAGTACTTCGCCGGCCAGTCGAACGGTCTGTGCGGCGCGAGCGCGCCCGGCGGCCTCTTTCTCAACACCGGGCTGCACACCGGGTATGTGGGCTTCACGGTCGAGGTGCTGGACGCCGAACCGCCCACCGACGAGAGGTGGGAGGACGTCGTCGAGGCTCCGTTCCGGCCGAAGGCGACCGAGACGCTGCTCGTCGAGTGGGCCGGTGAGGACTTCTGGGAGCTGGAGCTGGAGGAGATCGACTACCGGGTCCGCTACAGCGCCGTCGGCATGGACGCGGCCCGCGACCAGGACACCCGGCGGGCCAACGACCCCGGGTACGACCGTTATCTGCTCCAGTTCTGGCCCGCTCCGCCGTCGCCGGACCACGTCATCAAGCAGACCAGCGAGATCGCCGCCTACTGGCACGACTTCGCGCGGGAGCTGCCGGAACCGCCGAGCGACGAGGAACGCGCGCTCCTCGTCGACTGGGAGGGACGGCAGCACCAGATCGACGAGGAGCGGCTGCGACAGCGGGCCGAGACCTCAGCGTGGAAGGGGCGGATGCCGAGCGAGCGCCTGCGGCGGGTCGGCGGCAACGTCATGGGCATGGTCACCATCGACCGCGACCTCCTCGACGAGTTGGAGGCCGTGCCGCCGAGCACACAGCGCTCCATCGCGCGCTGGGCGGCGTACCGGGCGTACGCGGCGGCGGGCCTCGCCGAGATCGGCTGGGTCAGCCGCGGTCTGGACGCGCTCGACCAGGGGCGCGAACTGCCGCCGCCGTTCGACCACATCGACCGCACCTGGGAGGCGCTCTTCGAGGAGGAGCGGGTGCCGCACAGCATCGTCAGCTCGCTGGAGGGCAGCGTCCCGTACATGCTCCAGCAGGCGATGGCGCTGCCGGCGATCTTCGCCGCCACCGACCCGGACCCGCTGCGGGCGGCCGTGGACTCGCTCTACGCGGCGGCGGCGACCTTCGGGCCCGAATACCCCACGCTCTTCGTCCAGTTGCGGCTGGCGTTCCCGCTGCTCACCGCGAACACGCCGCCACCGGTCCGCGAACCCGACCTGCTGAAGGGGCTCCTGGCGCACTTCCCGGAGGACGACCCGCGGGAGGAGGAGGCGGAGGACCGGGTGGAGGAACGCGCGGAGGACCGGGCGGAGAAGAAGGCGGAGAGGAAGGACGGGGGGCAGGGTCCGGAGGGCGGCTCGGAAGCGGCCGGCGGTCGTACGGAAAACGTGCGGGGCGGGGCGCCGCAGGACGCACCGGGAGAGTCCGCCGCTGCGGAGGCCGCAGACCCCGGGGCCGACGCGGCGACCCGGCCGTCCGAGCGGGACGCACAGGCCGAGCACGACGGGCGGGAGGAGCGGGACGAGCGGGGCGCACGGACCGAGCACGACGGGCGGGGCGGGGCGCGCGGGCCGGTGGCGTCGCCGGTCATTCCCGGTGCGCGCAGGCCGACGTCAACGAGCGGCGGTGCCACGGCGGTTGACCGCCCCTGACCCGACGCGTCGGCTCGGCCCGGCGGGCGGCGCGGCGGTGGTGCGGCGGGCGGTGCGGTGGGCGGTGCGGCGGTGGTCCGGTGCGGCGCACGAGGGGCGTCCGGTGCGGGCCGGCCGCGGCGCGGTGGCCGGCGCGGTCGGCGGTGTGCGTGCGCCGCCGGGTGCCGGACCGGGTACGCGCACCGCGGCCGGGGCGTCGGTTCGTCCGCCGGTCGAGTGCCCCGCAGGGAACGATATTCAAGGCATCCGGCCCAATCCGGTGCAATGGCCGTGCATTGCCGCGCGTCCCGTGGAACGACTGTCTGCTGCACAGATGTCGAGCAAAGGGGCAGCCCATGGGACAAACACAGTTGCTGGCGATCGATTTCACTTCCGGCATCGAGGACTCGTTCGCCTCGGTGGCGAAGTTCGTGCCGAAGCTCATCGCCTTTCTGGTCATTCTCTTCATCGGCTGGCTCGTTGCGAGAGTGATCGCCAAGCTGGTCAGAACGATCCTCGCGAAGGTCGGCTTTCAGCGGGTCATCGACAGGAGCGGGCTCGACGACAAGCTTCGCAACTCGCAGTTCGACGCGATCGAGATCATCGCGAAGCTGCTCTACTACGCGATTCTGCTGATCGTTCTGCAGGTCGCCTTCTCGGTCTTCGGGCCGAACCCGATCAGTGAACTGCTGAAGGGCGTCGTCGCCTGGATTCCGCAGCTGGTCATCGCGATCGTCATCGTTCTGATCGTCGCGGCCATCGCCAACGCGGTGAAGCAGCTGATCAGTTCGGCGCTGAGCAGCGTCTCGTACGGAAAGCTGCTGGCGAACCTCGCCTCCGGCTTCCTCCTCGCGCTCGGTGTCATCGCGGCGCTGAACCAGATCGGCGTGGCGGTCGCCGTCACCGTTCCGGTGCTGATCACGGTGCTCGCCACGGTCGGCGGCATTCTCGTCGTCGGTGTCGGCGGCGGTCTCGTCAAGCCGATGCAGCAGCGCTGGACCAAGTGGCTGGACAGCGCCGAGCAGGAGACCTCGCGGCTGCGCAGCTCCCGCACCTCCGGCGGCACGACCGGCACAACCGGTACGCACGGCACCGGCGGTACGGGTGGCACCGGTGGCACGGGAGGTGCGTCCCCCGGTCGGTGAGCCGCCCCGGCTGTCCGCACCCGCCACCGGCACGCATCCGCCACCGGCACGTACGTCCCCCACGGCACGTACCCGCCACCGGCACGGCGCCGCCCCCGTCGCGAGAGATCGCAACGGGGGCGGCGCCGTTTACGTGTCCGCGTGCCGCCCGCGGCTCAGGAGGAGGCGCGGACCTTGATGTTGCCGTTGCTGCTGCTGGCGTGGATCCAGTTGCCGGCGTCCGGGTCGTCGGTGACGTCGACGTCTGTGTCGCCCCGGGAGGTCTTGGCGGTCACCGCGTACCGGCCCTCGGGAACGGTCACCGCGACGTTGCCGTTGGAGGTGGAGGCGTCGATGTTCTGCTTCCGGGTCGAGACGATGTCGATGCTGCCGTTGGAGGACTGGACGTTGATGCCCTTTCCGGCCAGCTCCCGCCCCTTGATGCTGCCGTTGCTGGTCTTGACCCGTGTCGAGCCGGCGACCCGGTTCAGGTCGATGCTGCCGGAGCCGGAGCTCGCCCTCACCTCGCCCACCCGTGTGAAGCTGAACGACCCGTTGGAGGTCTCGCCGCTCACCGGCAGCCCCTCCGGCAGGTCGACGCTGTAGTCGACCGAGCAGTCGTTGCCGCAGCCGCCGAGCACCAGTACGCCGTCGTCGATGCGGTGCGTCGCGTCCTTCGGCTTGCTGCCGCGGTACTCCACCGAACGCCGCACGGACACCTCCGAGTTGGCCCGGGAGCCGCGCAGCGTCACGCTGCCGGACTCCAGGTCCATCCGTACGGCGGTGACCTTCTCGCCGTGCCGCGACTGGTCGTCGAAGGACTCGGTGTCCCACAGGCAGGCGCTCAACCCGCCGGCGGCGAGGGCAGTGACGGCGACGAGCGTGAGAGCGCGAGGCAGCGGACGCATGAGGGTTCCCCGTTTCAGCGGCGGTTGGCCGGTCGTGACGCGTGCGGCGGTGGTGCGGTGTGCGGCGGTGCGGGCGGCGCGGGCGGCCTCCCGGGCGCCGGACCCCACTGCTCGTGGGGCACCGACGGTCCCGGCGCCCGCGGACGCGCCCGGACGGCTGCGCGTTCGCCCTGCCGTCCCGCACCACGGTACGGACCCCGGCGCTGCCGACCCATCGGGGTAGCCCCCGACTTTCGTTGGGGCCAACCCTCGTCCGCCTCCGGGGGCCGACCCGTAGGGAGCGGTCAGACGGCCATCCCCGACATCCGGGAGAGCGCCGTCAACTTGGCGTTGCCGCGCCGGTGCAGGGAGGCCACGACGCGGAAGACCTCGCGGCCCATGGGGTGGATGCGGGCCATCTGCGGGGCCGCCCGCCAGGCGGTGGTGAGGCTGTCCAGGGCGCCGTCGCGGTCGCCGAGGTCCAGCTGTGCCCGCGCGATGTTGATGTGGGTGGGGGAGATGCGGGTGGGCGGCAGCTTGGCGAGCACCTCGGAGAAGTTCGACGAGCCCGCCACCCGCAGCGCCTCGTCGGGCCGGCCCAGATCGAGCCGGGTGGCCAGCTCGTGGGTCGCGGTGTTGCCCGGGCCGAAGATCATGCTGTGGCAGCGCACGTCCTCGCCCACGACCTGGGAGACCTCCCGCGCCGAACGGATGTGGCGCTCGGCCGCCCGCCGTCCCTCGCGCTTGTCGCGGAGTCTGCCGGCGAGCGTCATGCCGCGCAGGTTGAGCATTCCGACCGCGAAGGCGCGCTGGGGGCCGTGGAGTTGGGACTCCGCGCGGGCGATCGCGCGGTCGACGATGTGCAGACCGCCCTCGAAGTCCCCGCCGTTGAGGTAGGCGCCGGCCCGGTCGCGGGCCGCGATGGCCTCGCCGAGCGGATTGGGCTTCTGCCGCACCGCCCACTGCTGGCGAGTGACGGCCAGCTCCGCCAGGTCCATCCAGCGGTGGCGCGCCGAGATCCAGTAGACGCTGCTGTAGACGTCGGCGACGGCCATCCAGCTCTCGGAGGTGTTCGCGGCGAAGGCGTGGTCGGTGACGTCCCTGAGCAACTCCGGGAGCACCGCCAGCAGTCCGGTGATGTCCACGTCGTTGCGCAGGGTGTCGGCCCTCGTCAGGGCCGCGGCGACCCGGTCGGCACCGACCCGGTTGCCGCGCGGCCGGTCGTAGTCGCGCACCGCCGAGCGCAGCTCGTGCAGCAGGGCCTCGTTGCCCCGGCTCGGCGGGGACTGGCCGAGCACCTCGGCCATGGTCACCCCGAGCGCGCGGGCGATCGCCGCCGCCGTCGTCGGGGTCAGTGCTCTCGCGCCCACCTCGGCCTTGCTCAGCAGCGAGACGGAGATCGCGGCCCTCCTGGCGAGCGCCGCCTGGGAGAGGCCCCGGGCGTGCCGCAGCGCGGCGACGTTGGCGCCGGGAGCGAGAGTCGAGGTGCTCATCTCTTGAGTCCTCCGGGAGTCGTTGGCCCTGATGCGGCCCATGGTGACACTCGCGTCGACTCCCGACACAGGGTTGTGCAATGTGCGTGCAAGTAGCCGTAAGTAGCAGGTTGTTGACTGGTTGTGGCTGCAATGGGTGGTGGGGAACTGTCTGAGGAGGCCACAAGCGTGTCGAGAACTCTTCAACCGGCTGTTCGGGGAGGCGACTTCGGGGGCCGTCGCCGCAATCCGCCGCCGTCGAGGGCCCTTTGGGCGTCCGGCTCCGTGCCTCGGGTGCCCGACTCCGCGCCTCGGGTGCCCGGCTCCGCGCCCGGCTCGGGCTCCGACGCTGCGACCGGCGGCGGACCCGTACCGGTCGCCTGCGGTGTGGACCGGTGGTGCGCGTGACCGTGTGCGGTCTGGTGCGGCGGGGCTGGTGGTGCGAGCTGACCGCCCGGACGGAGGCGGTCGACGGACGGGTGGCACGGGTGCGCGCAGGCCGGGCGGGCACCCCCGAGGGGGCGTTGGTGTGGATACGGGCGTCGGTGCGGACGCTGGTGTACGGGTTCGGGGCGATCGAGGGTGCCCGGGCGCAGGCCTGGCTGGAGTACGGGCAGTGGGAGGCGGTGATGCGCCTCAAGTCCGGTGAGGCGTACGACTTCGGGGCACGACTGGGCGGGACCTCGCTCAGCTGGTCCGCCCGTCCCGCGCTCTTCGTTCCGCTGCTGGCCGACTGCGCCGCGTCCGTACGCCTCGAAGCGGCCGAGTCGGGGCCGTCCGAGCCGTGAACTCCGCGCCGGGGGCGGGCGCGGTGGTGCCGCTGCGTGTGCGCTCGTACGCGCTCGGAGTGCGCTTGCGTGCGCCCGCGTGAGGCGGGTCACGCGGGCGGCAAAGTGCAGGAAAAGGCTTCCGAAATAATTTTGCAGCCTCTGCAAACTTGCGTACCGTGCAAGGTGTGAGTGGAGCAGGTGCGGTGGCGAAGCTGGGGCTTCGGGAGCGGAAGAAGCGGGCGACGCGGGACGCGCTCGCCGGTGCGGCGGTTCGGCTCGCGGCCGAGCACGGCGCGGAGAACGTGACGGTGGAGGCCATCAGCGAGGCTGCCGGAGTCTCGCCGAGGACCTTCTTCAACTACTTCGACAGCCATGACGACGCCTTCGTCATGATCGACAACGAGAGCGCGGTCCGTGTCCGCGAGGCGGTGCTGGCCGCACCCGCCGAGCTGTCCGCGCTGGAGGCCGTACGGGACGTGTTGGCCGAGGAGTTGGCGGACATCGAGGAGCAGCAGGAGCTGTGGCGGCTGCGTGCGCAGGTGCTGCACCGCTCGCCCCGGCTGCTGGCGCGCAGCATGGGCGCGCACATGTGGGACGAGCGCGGGCTCGCGGCCGCGGTCGCGGAGCGTCTGGGGGCCGCGCCGCCGGTGCTGGCGCCGGACCCGCCGTCGATCCGTTCGAAGGACTGCTCGGTCTCGCAGCTCGACCAGATCATGGCGCTGGACCGGCAGCTCGACCTCTACTCCAAGATGCTCGCGGCGATGGCCTCCACCGCGGTGCGGGTCGCCCTGCAGCACTGGTGCGCGCACACCGAGCGGGAGGAGTTCCAGGACGTCTTCCGCAAGGTGTTCGACCAGCTCGCCGCCGGACTGAGGACTCCGGCCGTGTGAACCGGCCCGCGGCCGGCGGCGGGGGCCGCCGACCGCCGACGGGGCGGCCGGGCCCGTACCGCGGAGCCCGCGGCGCAGCCCCTGCGCGCGGTGCGGCGCCACCGCGGCGAGTCGCACGACCCGCGGCCCGCGTACGAACACCGGGCCGACGAACACCGGGCCGACGACCACCGCACGGACACGCACCGCGCGGCCGACCACCGCGCGGACACGCATCGCGCGTAAGACCACCGCACGGACGACCACCGCGCGGCCGATACGACCCGCAGACCTTCCCGCCCCTCGGGCGCGACGCAGATTCACGCCTCCGGGCGCGACCGAACACGAAGAGGACACCGTGACCGCAACACAGACGAGGGGCGACTCCCTGCCCCCGGACCCGCTGCCGCAGACCGCGGTGGAAGAGGGCCCGACGGCGATGACCAACCGGCAGATCCTCCAGGCGATGTCCGGGTTGATGGCCGGCATGTTCGTGGCGATCCTCGCCGGTACGGTCGTCGCGAACGCGCTGCCGCGGATCGTCGCCGACCTCGGTGCCACGCAGTCCGCGTACACCTGGGTCGTCACCTCCGAGCTGCTGGCGATGACGGCGACGGTGCCGCTGTGGGGCAAGCTCTCCGACCTCTACAACAAGAAGCTGCTGCTCCAGCTCTCGCTGGGCGTCTTCGTGCTGGGCTCCATACTCGCGGGGCTCTCGCAGGGCGTGGAGATGCTGATCTTCAGCCGCGTGGTGCAGGGCATCGGCGCGGGCGGTCTGACCGCGCTGGTCCAGGTGGTGATGGCCGCGATCGTGCCGCCGCGCAGACTCGGAAAGTACGCGGGCATCTTCGGTTCGGTATTCGCGGTGGGCACGGTCATCGGCCCGTTGGTCGGTGGTGTGCTGGTGGACACCCCGTGGCTCGGTTGGCGCTGGTGCTTCTTCATCGGTGTGCCGTTCGCGCTGGTGTCGGTGATCCTGCTGCAGCGCACGCTGAAGCTGCCGACGGTGCGCAGGCCGGACGCGAAGGTCGACTACCTGGGCGCGTTCCTGATCGTGGGCGGTGTCTCGGCGCTGCTGATCTGGACCTCGCTGGCGGGCAACTCCTTCGACTGGGCCTCCTGGCAGACCGCCGCGCTGACCTCGCTCGGTGTGGTGATGCTGGGTCTGGCGGTCTACGTGGAGACACAGGTGGCGGAGCCGATCATTCCGCTGGGCATCTTCCGCAGCCGTACGGTGACGCTCGCGACGGTCGCCAGCCTCTTCGTCGGTGTGGCGATGTTCGGCGGGACGGTCTTCCTCACGCAGTACTTCCAGCTGGCGCTCGGCAAGTCGCCGACCGAGGCGGGGCTGATGAGCCTGCCGATGATCTTCGGTCTGCTGGTCTCCTCGACCGGCGCCGGCCAGATCATCAGTGCCACGGGCCGCTGGAAGGTCTTCGTCGTCTCCGGTGCGGCGATCATGACGGCCGGCATGGGGCTGCTCGCCACGATCGACGTGGACACCCCGTTCTGGCAGCTGAGCCTGTACATGGCGCTGCTGGGCTTCGGCCTCGGCATGCTGATGCAGAACCTCGTGCTGGTCGCGCAGAACGACGTGCCGGCCCGCTACCTCGGCTCGGCGACCTCGGTGGTCTCCTTCTTCCGCAGCATGGGCGGCACGGTCGGCACCAGCGTGCTGGGCGCCGTGCTCGCCGCCCGGGTCGCCGAGGACATCGGCGCCGGAATGCCTGCGGGTGCCGAGGGCGGCGGCGGCCACGGCGCCGTACCGGACCTGGCCACGCTGCCGGGGCCGGTGCGCGAGGTCGTGGAGAACGCGTACGCCGCGGGTACCTCCGAACTCTTCCTGCTGGCCACGCCGTTCGCGGCGCTCGGCCTGGTCGCGGTGCTCTTCCTGAAGGAGAAGCCGCTCAAGACGACCAGCGGTTCGCAGCGGCTGGTCGAGGAGTCGAAGGCGGAGTCCGCGCAGGCGGATCTGCCGGGCTCGGACGCGCGGCCGGAGGTGACGCTGTCCAAGGCGGGAGCGCCGGTGGCCACCGGTTCGGGTGCCGACGGCCCCGAGGCCGACCACCGCTAGCCGCGGGCACGGCGCATGTGACGCGCGGCGCGGCCGGGGTGCCGGCCGGTTGACGCAGCAGTGGGGCCGCTCAAGGAAGTTGAGCGGCACCACTGCTGTTGCGTGAGGACGCGTACGGGCGCGTCCGTGCCCGTACGGCGTGGCGTACGGGCGTGTCCGGGCGCGTACGGGCGTACGCGTGGGCGCCGTACGGGCGCGGTGCCGGTCGGGGTGCCTCAGCGGGCGGCGTCGGCCAGGATCTCGGCGACCCGGCGCACCCCGCCCGCGGCGCGGAAGGTCTCGCCGATCCGCTGTGCGGCGGCGGCGTGGCCGCCCGAGGCGTCCAGCACGGCGTCGATCGACTTCGCCAGGCGCGGGGCGTCGACCCGGGTGAAACGCACCCGGACGCCCGCGCCCGAGCCGGTGACCAGGCCGGAGACGATCGGCTGGTCGTCCCTGATCGGGGCGACCACCAGCGGTACGCCGTGCCACAGCGACTCGCAGACCGTGTTGTGCCCGCTGTGGCAGACCACCGCGTCCAGCCGTTCCAGCAGCGCGAGTTGGGGCACCCGCGGCAGCGCGAGCACGTTCTCCGGCAGTTCGGAGGGGAGTACGCCGGCGGGGTCGACGACGATGCCGCGCACTCGCGGCGCGAGGCTCTCCAGCGCGCCGACGGCCTCGTGCAGGAAGCGGCTTCCGGCGTCGTCGTTTGCGGTGCCCAGGGAGACCAGGACGGTCTTCCGCCCGTCCCCGTCCAGCCACTCCCAGGGGAAGTCGGCGTCGGAGGTGCGCGGGGCGATGGCCGGACCGACCAGATGGACCCGCTCGTGGGGCAACTCCACCTCGGGGCCGAGGAATTCGGCGGTGGTGAAGGCGAGGACGCCGTGCGGGGAGAAGCGCGGATCGTGTTCGGCGAGGGGGTCGCCGTGGCGTTCGCGCAGACCGTCGAGCATGCCGTCGAGCCAGGCGGCCACCTTGGGCATGGAGGACAGCGGGTCGATCAGCTCGGCGGAGGTGGTCGAGGAGGTGAACAGGGGAAGCCCGTGGCGTTCGGCGACCAGCGCGCCGGCGACCGCGTGCTGGTCACTCACCACCACCTGCGGCCCGAACGCCTCGACCGCCGCCGTCACTCCCGGAGCCATGGCGTCGGCGAGCGGTACGAAGAACTCCTCCCAGAGGAACTTGAACGCCGCCGGGCCGAGCAGGTCCGGCGGGCGTGTCAGATCGCCCGGGCCCGCGCAGTCGTACAACTGCGCCTGCGGGCCAAGGAGTTGACGCAGCAGCGGTGCGTGCCCGGCCCAGGCGACCCGGTGCCCGTCGGCGGTGAGCCGGTCGGCGACACCGCGCAGCGGGTTGATGTGCCCGGTCAGGGGCGGGACCACGAACAGATAGCGACTCACCGCTGGTTCTCCTTCGTCCGGACGCGCCACCACCGCTGTCGGCGGTGCGCCCGGAACCCGCCGTCGGAGGTCATCCGTTCGTCGCGCTCCCGGCCGGGGTCCTGGCGTGGTGGTCGGCGACCCACTGGAGGATCAACTCCCGCGTCTCCTCGGTGCGTTCGACCAGCACGGAGTGGCCCTGGTCCGGCAGCACCACGGTGCGGCAGGCGTCCAACTTGGCTTCCAGCTCCGGTACTTGGGCGCTCAGGCCGCTGTCGGAGCCGAAGATGGCGAGCACCGGGCAGCGCAGCGCGCTCAGGTCGTCCTCGATGACCGCGCCGGTGGAGACCTCCTCGGCCAGTGTGGTCGACTGGAGGATTCGGCTCGCGTTGCGCGACAACTTGGCCGTGTGCGCGCCGTGTTGGGACGAGATCCAGTCGATGACCTCGTCCTTGCACAGCTGCCGCTTGGCGTCGCCGAGCCCTTCGGCCATGTGCTCGGTCCACACCCGCACCGGCGGCTCGGACTCGATCATCACGGCGGTGGCGACCCGCTCGGGGTACCAGGCGGCGAGCGCGGTGGCGACGGTGCCGCCGAAGGAGTTGCCGACGACGTGCACCGGCCGCTCCTCGCCGAGCGACTCCAGCAGCGCGGCCAGGTCCTCGACGAAGTCGTCGAGCCGGTACCCGGCGGCGGGCCGGTCGCTGCGGCCGTGGCCGCGCAGGTCGTACATGATCACGTCCACCCCGGCCTGTGCGAAGGCGGGGCCCAGGGTGAAGTAGTAGCTGGCCAGGCTGTCGGTGAGCAGCCCGTGGACGAAGACCACCACCGGGGGCTCGCCCTGCTGGTCGGGGCCGCGCACCGCGTCCAGGCGCTGGACGTGGGTGCGTATGGTGCGGGTGGCGAGTTTGGCCATCGCTCAGCCCTCCGCTTCGACGCGGTTGAGGGAGTCGACGACGAAGTCGACGAGCTCGCCGATGGTCAGCTCGATGATCTGCTCCAGCTCCAGATCGGCGATGAACTCGGCGAAGTTGATCCGGTCGCCGAAGTGCTCGCGCAACTGCCCGGAGAGCGTCACCAGATCGATGCTCTCCAGCTCCAGATCGTGGTGGAACGTGGTCTCACGGGTGATCTCGGCGTCGTCGAACCCGTACTCCTCCAGCAGGGTCCGCAGCATGCCGGTGATGTCGGCCAGGATCTGGTCCGCGTCGGGCGTCAGCGCCCTCTCCGTGGTCATCGTGCGTCTCCCGTGGTCGAGCGGTTGGGTGTGGGGGCGTGCGGCGGTACGGCTGGGGAGCCGTCGGTGGTGGTCCAGGCGACGACGTACCCGCGGTCCGGCAGACCGGGCGGATTGCGCAGCTCACGGGTGCGCACGTCGTACCGGGAGTCGCCCGCGACGACCACCAGCAGGCCGGTGTCGGCGTCGTGGGCGCGGACCTCGAAGTCCCTGGGCCGGCCGCCGAGTCCGGTTCCGCGGGCCTTGGCCACGGACTCCTTGGCGGCCCAGAAGCGGGTGAACCACAGGGCCTCGTTGCCGTCTCCGGCCGCCACCAGTGCGTCGAGCAGCACGAGTTCGGCCTCGGTGCAGGCCAACTCCCTGGTGGCGCGCGGGCGTTCGACGACCTCTTCCAGGTCGATGCCGACCGCGCCGCGGGAGGCGATGGCGACACCGGTCTCGCCGCAGTGCGCGATCGAGACGGTCAGCTCACCGAGCTTGCGGCCGTGCACACCGTCGGCCCAGGGGCGGCCGGTGGCGTCGTTGGCGAGGGCGACCTCTGCCGGGTAGATCTCCTCGCGGTCGCTCTCGGCGGTGCCGCGTCCGGCCGCCGCGGCCTCCTGCCAGAGCAGGTTGCGCACCGCGTCCTTGGCGGCGATGCGGCCGAGCAGCCAGCGACGGCGGCGGGTCGGCGCCAGCGCCTCGTACGCCGCCCGCTCGGCGGAGCCGCAGACGTTGCGCATGATCAGCCCGCGGGTGGCCAGGTCGGGCCACCGCTCGTGGACGGCGGTCCAGCCCTCGGGCTCGATGCGGGAGAGCGTGTGCCGGCCCGGGAAGCGGTCCACCGCCCGGATGCCGGGGTCGGTGTCGAAGCGGCGGTCCGTCCAGCCGTCGAACTCCGCCCACACCCGGCCGCGGTGGACCAACTGCATGTCCGCCGTCAGCGAGTTGTCGGTCAGATCGGTGATGCGGATCAGGCATTCGAGGCGTTCGCCGGGCGCCGGCTGCGGCCCGTGGAAACGGATGCGGCGCATCCCGGCGGGGAACACGGTGGTGCGCTCGGTGAGCGTGTCCATGATCCAGAAGCCGAGGAGCTGTCCGACGTTGTCCAGCAGGGCTCCGGGCGTGGCGAGCGAGACGAGGTCCCCGCGCACATGGCGCGCGCCGATCGCGGTGAGCTTCTCGACGCCCTGGAAGAGCGGACCGTGGAACATCCACCGTTCGCTGTACAGGCGTTCGGCGGTGAACTCCGGAACGTGCTCGCTCTCGGTCGGGAACTGCCAGGGCGCGGGCGGCTGTTCACCACCCGGGGAGCCGAACCCGGCGCTGTGCGGCGCGAGTTCGACGGTCGCCCGGCTGTAGCCGGTCAGCCCGACCACCACCCGGTCCGCGGCTGTCCGCTCCACGGTGACCGGCAGCGTGCACGAGGGGATCGCCTCGATCCACTGGAGCAGCCGTACGTCGTGCACCGCGACCGCCCGGGTCCCGGGCGCGGCCTCCTCGGCGATGCGCATCAGATGGGTGATGACGGTGGTGGCCGGCACGATCGGCCAGCGGTCGCCCTCGTCGGGCCAGCCGGGGCGCTGCCGGAAGAAGCAGTGGTCGAGCAGATAGGGCATCCGGTCGACGTCGATCCGCAGCTCGGTGGGGTGCGTCGCGGCGGGGACGGCCTCCGCGGGCGCGCCGGTGCGCGGCGGCTGTGCGGGCTGTACGGACTGTGCAGGCTGTGCGGGCTGTGCGGGACCGCGTGGTGCGGGCTGTGCCGGGGAGGGCCGTGTCTGCCGGTGCGTGGGCTGCGGCGTGCCGCGCACCCCCGGGCCGGGGCGGCGGGCGGCCTCGAACAGCTCTCCCGCGACGGCGGCGGTGTCCTCCATCAGCGCGGCCAACTCGCCCGCGAGCGGGAACCTGTCGGCCCGGCCCGCGAGTTCGGCCAGCGCGCCGCTCTCACCGCCGGCGGCGGCGCCACTCGTGCCTCCGGTGCTGCCGCCGTGAGCTCCGGCGGTGGGGCGGCCGCGACGTTCGCCCAGCAGCCCCCGGGAGTGCGGCGGCAGCGAGACCAGCGGACCGCCGAGGTCGAGCCGAACCGTCGGCCGGGCGCGGTCGGCCGCGGTCGCGGCGCCGGTCTCCGCGTCGGCGGCCGACGCCGCCGAGGCCCCGTCGGAGTTCCGGCCGGAGACCAACCCGCCGGAGACCCCGCCGGCGGGCTGCGCGGCGGTGGCCGCGACTCCCGCCCGTGCGGCGCGGTCGCTGTCGTGGAGCGGGGCGGTGTCCGGCGAACCGCCGTCCACCCACAGCGCGGTGGCGACCCGGCGCAGCTGCGCCAGGCTGTCGCGGGCACCGACGTGCGCGGGCACCACCAGCCGGTCGTGGCCGGCGAGGGTGTCGTCGATCAGCGAGCCGATCTGCCCGGCGCCGAGCGTCAGGAACGCCCGGAACCCGTCCCGGTGCATCGCCTCGATCATCAGCCGGAAGCGCACCGGTTCCAGCAGATGGCGTACGAACAACTCCCGTACGGCGTCGGCCTCCCGGGGGTACGGCGCGGCCAGCGTCGCCGACCAGACCGGCGTCTGCTGCGGGTTGAGCGTGTAGGTGTCGGCGGCGGCCCGGATCGGGTCGAGGTAGGGCGCCAGCATCGGGGTGTGGAAGCCCGAACGGAACGGCAGGACCTGGCTGATGACGCCCTGGGCGCGCATCCGGACCACCAGCTCCTGGACCGCCTCCTCGGGGCCGCAGATCATCGCCTGGTTGGGCGCGTTGTCGTGCGAGAGCACGACGTCCTCGCGGCCCGCCAGCTCCTCCAGCACCCGCTCGGCGGGCATGCCGAGGACGCCGAAGGCGACACCGGGAACGTTCAGCGCGTCCGGGTCGAAGGCTTCGAGGAAGGCGTCGACCTCGTCCGCCGCGTGGATGCCGCCGGCGGCCATCGCCGTCCACTCGCCGACGCTGTGGCCCGCCACGGCGTCCGGTACGACACCGATGCGGCGCAGCGCCGCGTCCAGCAGCCTGCCCAGCTGGAAGACGGCCTTGCCGTGCCGTCCGACGTCCCCGACCGAGGAGTCGGCGTCGAGCGTCCAGGGCAGGCCGAAGTGCGCGGCCAGCTCCGCGACCTGCGGCTCGAACTCCGCCTCCAGGCCGGGAAAGACAAAGGCGGTACGACCGCCGCCGAGCTTGCCGAGCAGGGGCTGCGGGCTGAACCACACATCGGTGCGTCCGCGCCACGGCTTGCCCTTGGCGACAGCTCTGCGGGCCAGCTTCAGCCGGCGCGCGTCCGGTGCGACGATGCCCAGCCGCACGGGCAGTCCGTCCCCAGTCTGCCGTGTCTCCAGGCCGCGCGCGAGCACGGTGGCGTCGTCGGCGTCGAGCAGTTCGGCCAGCGCCTCGGTGGTCGGCGCGGCGAGCCGCAGCACCGGCTCCGGCTCGCTGACGACCACGGCGGGCGCGCTCCGGTCCGCCGACGGCGCGGCGGCGGGCGGGGCGGCAGCGGCGGCACGGGCCGGCTGCTCCAGCACGACGTGTGCGTTGATGCCGCCGAAGCCGAAGGCGTTGACCCCGGCGCGACGCGGTGCGCCACTGGCCGGCGCGGTCCACGGCCGCGCCTTCGCGAGCGGCGCGAACCTGGTCGAGCCCAGCGCCTCGTGCGGCTGCTCGCAGTGCAGGGTCGGCGGCAGCGTCTCGTGGTGGACGGCGAGCGCCGCCTTGATCAGACCGGCGACACCGGCCGCCGGCATGGCGTGCCCGATCTGCGACTTCACCGAGCCGATCGCCGGGCGCACGGCCTCCTCGCCCGCCGCGTCGTGCGGCGCGGCGGGGCCGAACACCGTTGCCAGCGTGGTCAGTTCGGCGCGGTCGCCGGCCGGGGTGGCCGTACCGTGCGCCTCCAGCAGACCGATCGAGTCCGGTGCGGCCGGGTCGAGGCCGGCCGCCTCCCACGCCTGGGTGACGGCCCGCACCTGGCCGCCGGGGTCCGGGTTGAGCAGGCTCGCCGAGCGTCCGTCGCTCGCCACGCCGGTACCGGAGATCACCGCGTACACCCGGTCGCCGTCGCGCTCGGCGTCGGCCAGCCGCTTGAGCACGACGATGCCGGTGCCCTCGCCGATCAGCACGCCGTCCGCGTCCGCGCTGAGCGGGCTGATGCGCTGGCTGGGGGAGAGCGCGCCGAGCTGGCTGAACACGCTCCACAGGGTGATGTCGTGGCAGTGGTGGACGCCGCCGGCGAGCATCACGTCGCAGCGTCCGGAGGAGAGTTCGCGCACCGCGTGGTCGACCGCGACCAGCGAGGAGGCGCAGGCCGCGTCGACGGTGTACGCGGGCCCGCGCAGGTCGAGCCGGTTCGCCAGCCGGGAGGCGGCCAGGTTCGGGACCAGGCCGATCGCCGACTCGGGCTGTTCCGGGCCGAGTCGCTCGTGGAAGGCGGTGCGCACCGCCTCCAACCGGCCCTCGTCGACGTCGGGCAGCAGCTCGCGCAACGTGCTGACCAGCTGGTTGGCGGTGCGCACCCGCTGGTCCAGCCGTACCAGCCCGGGCGTGAGGTAGCCGCCGCGTCCGAGGATGACGCCGACCCGCTCACGGTCCTCGGGCAGGATGTCGCCGCCCGCGTCGAGCAGCGAGTCGTGGGCGACCTGGAGCGCGATGAGCTGGTCCGGCTCGGTGCCGGGGATCGACTTCGGCATGATCCCCAGGCGCGCGAGGTCGAACTCGGTGTCCTGGTCGCAGAATCCGCCGCGTCGGCAGTACACCCGGTCCGCCCGTCGGGCGTCCGCGTCCGCGCCGCCGTCGGGCTCGTAGAACTCCGCGCCCCAGCGGTCGGCCGGCACCTCGCTGATCGCGTCGACGCCCCCGACGATGTTGCGCCAGTACGCGGCCAGATCGCGGGCGCCGGGGAAGAAGGCACCCATGCCGACGATCGCCACCGGCGTCTGCACACCGGCGGCTCCCGCGCCCGGGGCGGTCGCAGGGGCCGCGTCCGGGGCCGGGGCTTTCGCGACCGCCGCGCCCGGGGCGGTCGCCGCGTCCGAAGTCCCGGGCGTCCGGCGGCCGTTCGGCGTGTCCGCAGTCATCGGACCGCTCACCAGCCGGAGGCGGTGTAGACGACCGAGTGCACCCGCGGCGGCCCGTACGCCAGCTCGGCGAGGAGCGAGATCGGGCCCTCCTCGGGGTCGATCAGCTTGATGCCGCGCGCGGTGTACGAGCGCATCAGCTCGGGGGTGACCATGCCGCCGTTGGTCTCCGCCGAGGCCCACGGGCCCCAGTGGACGGTCAGTCCGCGCCGCTCCTCGGTCGACCAGCGGCGGCCGAGCTCCTCCAGGGCGTCGTTGGCGGCGGCGTAGTCGCTCTGCCCCCGGTTGCCGAGGGCGGCGGCTATGGAGCCGAAGAGCACCGCGAAGCGCGGGCCGTTCGGCAGCGAATCCACCGCGTCCAGCAGCGAGTTGGCGCCGGAGACCTTGGTGGCGAAGACCCGGTGGAAGGAGTCCGCGGACTTCTCCGCGATCAGCTTGTCCTCGATGATCCCGGCGGCGTACACCAGCCCGTCCAGCCGGCCGTGCTCGGTGTGCACCTCCTTGACGACCGCCTGCACGGCCTCGGTGTCGGTGACGTCCACCCGGTGGTAGCGCACCTCGCTGCCCAGCTCGCGCAGTGCGGCGAGGGTGCCGCGCACCTCGCGCTCGGCGAGCGTGGCCGAGACCGCGCGCTCGATCTGGGCGGGCGACTTCATCCCGCTCGCGATGAACGCCTTGCGCAGCGCGGCCGAGTCGGTGGCGGACGCGGTGGCCGGGTCCTCCTGTGCGGAGGGCTCCGGCGTACGGCCGATCAGCTCGATCCGGCAGCGACTGGCGGCGGCGACCGTACGGGCGAAGCGGGCGGTGATGCCGCGCGCGCCTCCGACCAGCAGCACCACGGCGTCCCGGTCCAGCCCGATCGCGGTGGCCTCCGCGGCCCCCTCGCCGGCCGGTCCCGCGCCGGTCGAGCCGAGCGTGCCGAGGTCGGTGTGGCGCAACCGCAGCGCGCGGCGGCCACCACCGTCGACGAGCACCACCGGCTCGCGTTCGGTGCTGCCCAGCTCGGCGACGAGGCGCCCGGCAACCAGGGCCGGGGCCTCGTCGGTGCCCAACTCCAGCACGGTGGCGTGCAGTTCCTCGTACTCCCGCGCGACGCTGCGGAAGAACCCGCGCAGACCGCTCGCAGCGCCGTGCTCGCGCCGCTCGGCGGCCAGCAGCCGCTTCGGGCCGCCCTCCAGAACCGCCTTGAAGAGCGGGAACGCGCCCGGCAGCACCGACTCGTCCTCCTCCAGCGCGTCCAGGCAGACGACGGCGTCGGCCACCTGGGCGGGCGCCTGCCCGGTCGGCAGCAGCTCCGGTACGGCGCCTGCGGCGCGCAGCTGCTCGGCGAGCAGCTCGGCCAACTCCCCACCGCCCAGCACCTGCACGGTGCTGCCGGCGGCCAACGGCTGCGTCACCGGGCCGAGTTCGTCCTCCACGAACTCCAGCCGCTGCGGCGGCACCACGTGCTTCTCGCCGCTCTGCTCCGTGACGCCGCCGGTCAACGCGTCCGCCTGGGACGGGGTGTTGCCGCCGAGTGCCTGGGTGAGGAGTTGGGCGAGTGTGGTGGCGGTGCGTGCGGTGGTGAGGTGTTCGGCGTCGGTGGTGTCGGTGGGGAGGCCGAGTCGGGTGGCGAGTTCGCCGGCGATTTCGGCTCGTTTGATGGAGTCGACGCTGAGGTCTGCTTCGAGGTCGAGGTCGGGTTCGATCATTTCGGCGGGGTAGCCGGTGCGATCCGCGACGACTTCGAGCACCGCGTCGAGCACCCGGGCCGGGTCGGCCGGGACCGCTGCCGAGGGGGCGCCGCCGGTCGCCGCGTCCGCCCGGGGCGGGGTGTTGCCGCCGAGAGCTTCGGTGAGGAGTTGGGCGAGTGTGGTGGCGGTGCGTGCGGTGGTGAGGTGTTCGGCGTCGGTGGTGTCGGTGGGGAGGCCGAGTCGGGTGGCGAGTTCGCCGGCGATTTCGGCTCGTTTGATGGAGTCG
>NZ_JALLGK010000013.1 GCF_023072595.1 Streptomyces sp. XM4193 | reverse complement strand
CGCGCCGGCCGACCGGCCGCAGGTCGGCCCCGTACGGACCGGCCGGACGCAGGTCGGCCCCGTACGGACCGGCCGGACGCAGGTCGGCCCCGTACGGACCGACCGGGCGGCGGGGCGGGCGGCGGGGCGGGCGTACGGCGGTGGCCCGCGGGCTCACGCCGTGCCGCCGGCGGACCGCGGGAGGGCCCCGCGCAGCTGCTCGGCCCGGCGTCGCAGCTCCGGCAGCCGGTCCCGTACGGCGTCGGCCAACCGGTCGCGCGCGTCCAGCCGGGCCAGATGCACCGCCAGCGCCGGGGCCGTGGTCCGGCCGGCCAGCAACAGCCGCTGGTTGACGACCCGTTCGGGCCGCCAGTGCTGCTTGTACGGTTCGGTGCCGCGCAGCATGCTCAGCACGCGTCTGCCGCTCTCGGTCACCTGGCGGGAGTCGTGCCGCAGCAGCATGGTCGTGATGTCGACCTTCTGCTCGCGCAGCTCGGGATGCGCACCGTAGAGGTAGCCGCCCGCCAACTCCGCGGAGAGCAGCGTCACATCGCCCGCGACCACCCGTCCGCCGAGCCGGAACTCGGTGAGCACGGCGTCGCCGCTGCGCACCATCTCGCTGGTGGCCCGCACCAGGTGCTCCGCGAACCGGGGCCGCAGATGCTCGGGCGTCACGCCGCGCCCGCGCCACTGCATACCGTGCAGTCGGAGCATGGTGCCCACCGCGCCGGGGACCTCGTGCGGCGGCACGGTGCGCTCCTCGATGCCGAGCGCCTCCAGCCTCCGCAGCTTGGCCCGGAAGCGACGGGCGTTGCGTCCCGGCAGGCGCTGGAGGAGTTCCGGCAGCGGTGCGCCGGGCAGTTCCAGACAGACCGAGTCGGCGCGCCGCCGGGTGGGCCCGTTCCACTCCCGGTGGACCCGTTCCACGGCGGCGTGCGGGCGCACCTCGCGCAGATCCAGCAGCGCGGTGCGGGCGAGCCGCTCCAGCCCCCTGGTCAGCGCGCGTCCGGCCGGGCCGGCCCGGTCGTCGTCGAGCAGTACGTCGAAGAAGTCCGAGATCTCCCCGCCCAGCGACACCAGCACCGGGTACGGCTGGTGCGTCAGCATCAGCGGCGCCGCGCCCACGAGCCGGTCGCCCTCGTGCACCAGCACCACCCGCAGCCGGTTCGGCACGCCGTAGGAGAGCCACCAGGAGTGCAGCCAGGCGTGGCTCTGGAAGGGGGTGGCGGTGCCGCAGGCGCGGTGCAGTCGCGCCCACTGCGGCGCGAGTGCGGCCAGTGCCTCCGGATCGCGGCACAACGTCACCCGCATCACGGGCGGTTCGCCGCCGCTCACCGTGCCGCTCCGTTCGGGCTCTCCTCGCGGGCTGCGGTGGTGCCCCGCTCCTGCGCGGAGGTGCGGGGCTGTTCGACGGGTCCGGTGCGCCGCGACGTCGTGCGCTTGCGGCTCCGCCCGCCGGAGGTCGCGCTCTGCTTCCCGGCCGCGGTCGTTCCGCTCGCCGTCACCTCCGCCTCCCCGTCCGACGTGGTGTCCGTGGTGGTGTCCGACGCCGTGGGCCGGGTTCGGGTGGAGGGCTTCGCCGGGGAGGCGGGCGAGGACTTCGTCGCAGGCCTGCGCGGGGGCTTGGTCGACGACTTCGCCGGAGCGGTGCGGCGGCGAGTGGTGGAACGGCCCTCCGGCGCGGATGCCGCGACGACCCCGGACGAACCGGCCCCAGCGGACGGCTCGTTCACGCCGCCCGGCCCGGGTTCGTCGACCGGCGCGTTCACGCCGATCGGCTTCGGTTCGTCGACCTGCCCGGGGCCGTCGACCTGCCCGGGGTGGCCGACCTGCCCGGGGTGGCCGACCTGCCCGGGGTGGCCGACCGGCCCGGGGTCGTCGAGCGGGCCGGGGTCGTCGGTCCGCGGCTGCTCCGGTGTCGACGCGGTGCGTCCGCCGGCGCGTCCGGGACGCACCAGCAGGGCGAGGCCGCCGACCAGTCCGCCGGTGCAGGCGCCGACCGCGGTGGCCACCGGGGTGGCCGGGGAGCTGGGCGCGCTCGGCGCGTGGGCGGCGGCCAGCACCGTCAGCCGTACGCCCGTGCTGCGCGCCGCGTCCCGGCTGGAGTCGGTCAGCGCGGCGGCGACCGCGTTGGCGGTCGCCGCCGCCCGCTGCGGGTGGGCGGCGGTGCCGGTGATCTCGATCATCGGAGCGTCGGGAGAGGTGGCCGACCGCACCCGCTCGCTCAGTTCGGCCACGGGCACCCGGGAGGTGCGCTGGGCGGCGGCGAGTACGGAGGGGCTGGTGGCGACCCGGCCGTACGCCTGGGCGAAGCCGAGCGCGGTCGCCGGGTCGCCCCGCTCCCCCGGTACCGCCACGACGTAGCCCGTCGCGCTGTACTCGGGGGTGGCGACGAGCCCGTAGCCGGCCCCGCACACGGCTCCGAGCGCGACGCCCGCAGCCAGCGGCCACCAGCGCGGCAGCGACCTGCGTCGCGGCCGAAGACGTGCGGCGGCCGCGCCGAACCGCCCGCTCGGCGCGGCAGTCGAAGCGGCGGAGGCAGCGGAGGCGGGCGCCTGCGCGTCCGGGCCGCCGGGCGGGGCGGCGGAGTCGCCGAGACTCTCCGCTCCCGGGTGGGCGGGGACGGATGCGGGGGCGGGGGACGCCTGTTCGGTCTGCGTCATCGTTCACTCACCTGGTTGCCGGTGCGCGCACCGGCGGCACGGTCGTAGATGGCCATCAGTCGGTCGGCGCTGCGGGAGATGTCGTAGCGCTCGACCGCACGGGGTACGGGCAGCCGGGTGGGCAGGCCCAACGCCCAGGCGCGGTGGTGCTGTTGCAGCGCCGCGTCGAGGTCGGCGGGCTCCGGGCCGATGCGGCGCGCTCCGGGCGCCTCGTTGGCCGGGAGTTCGTCGATCGCCGGGCAGGTGACGTGCAGCACCGGCAGACCGGCGGCGAGCGCCTCCAGCACCACCAGTCCGAACGCCTCCTCGCGCGACGGCGAGACCAGCACGTCCATCGCGGCCAGCAGCACCGGCAGCGGAGGTGCGGTGCTGGACGGCAGATCGCTGCTCTCGCCCGGCATCAACGTCCGGTCCGCACAGCCCAGTTCGGAAGCCAGCCGCAGCAGGTTCGCCCGCTCGGGTCCGTCGCCCACCAGCAGCACCCGCGCCTGCGGGAGTGCGGAGACCGACCGCAGCAGGGCGTCGAACCGCTTGCCCGGCACCAGGCGGCCCACCGCACCCACCACGTAGGCGCCGGGCGGGATGCCGAGCAGCGCCCGTGCGCCCTTGCGCGCCGCGGGGGCGAAGCGGAAGCGCGTCGCCTCGATGCCGTTGGGCACGGTCTCGATGCGCGGCCGGGGCACGCCCCAGTCGCGCAGTCGCCGGGCGACGGTGTCGGAGACCGCGACGGTGGTGGCGCCCAGTCGCTCGGAAGCGAGATAGAGCGCCTGGTTGCCGAGGCTGAGCGGACGGCCCTCGATCTGCGCGGCGCCCAGGGAGTGTTCGGTGGCGATGACCGCGCGCACGCCGGCGAGCCGGGCGGCGGCCCTGCCGTAGACGCAGGCGCGGTAGAGGTGGGTGTGGACCACGTCGTACCGGCCGTGCCGGATGAGTCCGGTGAGTCTGGGCAGTGCGGACAGGTCGCGGTTGCCCCGCATGTCGAGGTGGAAGACGCGGCGCCCGTCGGACCGGATGCCGGTGGCGACCGGACCGGGGTTGGTGAGGGTCGCCACGTCGCAGTCGAGCGGAAGGTGGCGCAGCAGCAGCCGCAGTTGCTGCTCGGCGCCGCCGACTCCCAGACCGGTGATGATGTGCAGCGCTCTCATCGGCTCGCCTCCCTGCCGACGGTGGGCAGTTGGGGCTCCTCGCCGAGGGGGCGTCGGCGCAGCGGGTGCAGCATGCGCTTGAGCTGGAGCCGCAGCCGTCCGTCGTTCTGACCGATGTAGGCGCGGGGCAGGGCGTACGGGCCGGTGAGCGTGCCGGGGTCGATGGCGCAGGCGTAGCTGTACCCCGCCCTGCGCACCGCCAGCGCCGAGCGTTCGTCGACCGCGCCGTAGGGGTAGCAGAAGCCCTCGGGGGCTCGGCCGGTGATGTCGCGGAGCAGTTGCCTGCTGTAGGCGGTCTCCTGTTTGCGCACGGTGTCGTCGCCGGCCGGGAGGTTCTCGTGCTGGAGCCCGTGCGAGCCGATCTCGACGCCGGCGCGGGCCGCCGCCCGGATGCCCTCCGCCGTCAGCAGCGGCTTGCGCGGCCCGAGCGGGTCCCAGGCGTTGTCCTTGCCGAGCCTGCCGGGGAGCACGAAGAGAGTGGCGCCGAAGTCGTGCCGTCGCAGCAGCGGCAGCGCGTGCTCGACGAAGTCGGCGTAGCCGTCGTCGAAGGTCAGCCCGACCAGCC
The DNA here is from genome assembly GCF_023072595.1 of Streptomyces sp. XM4193. Classification (GTDB taxonomy): domain Bacteria; phylum Actinomycetota; class Actinomycetes; order Streptomycetales; family Streptomycetaceae; genus Streptomyces. The sequence continues at coordinate 93,328 of NZ_JALLGK010000013.1, read as the reverse complement.
CCGAGCCTCGTCCGGCCGCTCTGGCCCGCAGCAGTTCGCGCACGCTGACGCCCGTCAGGCCGCTGCGCGCGAGCCAGCGCAGCTGCTGGTCGAGGCGGTGCGGGGAGACGGTGATCTGGTACGGGTCCTGCGCGGTCAGTGCGACGGAGTGGTACATCAGGATCCACGGCGGCAGCGGTGTGCGGCGGGCGCGCGGAATGGGGTTGCGGTGTGCGGACGCCTGGTCAGCGGACATGACGCACCTTTCGTTCGACTCGGGTGACGGCTCGCCCCACGGCGCGGCGAGCGGCGGACATCAGTGACGGCACCTCGGGTGCGCGCAGCAGCAGCGCGGCTGCGGCGAAGACCGCGGCCACCACGACCGTCCCGAACAGCGCGGCGGGCAGCACGGCGCCGCCGAGCAGCGGGGCGGCGAGCAGCCCGGCGCCGGCTGCCGCGGCGGTGGCCAGCAGCAGCCGGCCGACACCGCCCAGCACCGCCGGCACCTCGACGGCGATCATGCGGCGGCTGAGACCGCGCAGCAGGAGCAGCGCGGCGAGGCTGATACCGGCGGCGTTGGCCCCGGCGATGCCGTGGATCCCCCAGTACGGCGTGGCAACGGCGCCGAGTACGACGGTGGCGGCGAGTCCCGTGCCCATGGCCAGCGCCGGGTACCAGGTCGGGCGGGCGGCGGAGAAGAACGGCCGGGCCAGCGCCCCGACCATGCTGTGACCGAGCAGCCCGAGCGCGTACACCCGCATCACCGAGGCGGTGGCGGCGGTGTCGGAGGCGGTGAACGCGCCGCGCTGGAAGAGGACTTCGACGATCTGCGGAGCCAGCGCAAGGACGTGTGCGCTGCCCAGCAGCACGATGAGCGCGGCGAGCGAGAGGTCGCGCTCCACCCGTCGCCGGGCATCCTCCCGCCGGCCCTCGGCCATCGCCCTGGCCACCACGGGGAAGGTGACCGTGCAGACCATCAGGGAGAGCACCATGGGCAGTTGGGCGATCTTCTGCGCGTAGTTCAGATGCGAGATCGCGCCCGCGGCCAGCTCGGACCCGAGGAACCGTTCGACCAGTACCTGTGCCTGGCGGCCGAGCGCGAACGTCACCACCGGCGCCAGCAGCCCGAAGCTGATCAGCGAGCGCGGCGCCCGGACACCGCCGCGGACACCGCCGCGAGGACGGGGCGCGGGGCTGCGGCGCGGCAGTCTGCGCAGGAACGACGGCAGCTGGACGAGCGTCATCAGCGCCCCGCCGACCGCGACGCCGGCCGCGGCGGCCACCACGCCCCAGTTGTCGTGCAGCAGCAGGACGGTGGCGATGATGCCGAGGTTGTACACCGCGTACACGGCGGCGGGCGGCAGATAGCAGTGGTGGGCGCGCAGAGTGGCGCTGAAGTAGCCGGTGATGCCGAAGCTCAGCAGGGTCAGCGCGGTCAACCGGGTGCACTGAACGGCCAGTTGGGGGTCTTCGAGGCCGGGAGCCAGAGCCGCCACGAACAGCGGCGCCCCCAGCGCCGCGCACCCCGCCACCGCGGCCAGTACGAGCGCCAGACGCGGCAGCGTGCCGGCGACCAGCTCGCGCACCGGGTCCAGCGGACGGCCCGACTGCTCGGCGCGCCTGGCCAGTGCAAGGCTCACCGCCGGCACCAGTACCAACGCCATCGCGTCCTCGATCAGGAGGGTGGAGGCGAACTCCGGCACCGTCCAGGCGACGAGGAAGGCGTCGGTGTCGCTGCCCGCTCCGAAGAGGTGGGCGATGGTCTGGTCCCGGAGGAGTCCCAGCAGCGAACCGAGTGCGGTCAGCGCGGCGGTCCAGACGGCGGCCCGGGCGAGCACCCGGCCCAGCGGCGAGGTGTCGGCGGGCTTCGCGGCGCGGGTCGGGGCGGGTGTCGGGGCGGGCCGCCACGGCCGCGACGCCGGCCGGTTCGCGGGGCGTTCGGACAGCTCCGACAGCTCGGGCGGCTCGCCGAGGGCGGCGGCCGGGTCGTGCGCCGCCGGTTCCTGGACGGTCGAGTCCTGGGCGGTCGGGTCCTGCGCCGTGCGGTCGTTCATCGTGCGGTCGTTCATCGTGCGGCTCCGACCGGTGGCGAGGTGTCCGCGCCTCGCAGGGCCCACCAGGCGACCAACCCGAGCACCAGCGCAGTCAGCACCGTCGACGGGCCGCCGATGTCGGCGTAGAGGAAGTCGACCAGCTGCCACACCAGGAGGCCGACGGCGGCGGCTCCGCAGGCGGGTGGAGCACCGTACGCGCGCCGCTCGGCCCGCAGCGAGCGCAGGCCCAGCAGCAGCAGCGCCGCCCAACTGCCCACCAGGGCGGTCAGTCCGAGCAGTCCCTGCTCGCTGAGGACCAGCAGGTACATGTTGTGCGGCGAGAGCAGCGGTTCGCGGTGGAAGTCGCTCCCGGCGCCGGCGGTGTCGCTGCCGGAGGAGAGCGCCAGCGAGGCGTTGCCGTCGCGGTGCTCGGGGAAGCCTCTCGGGCCCACGCCGGTCAGGGGTTCGCGCTGCCACATGGACACCGCCGCCGCCCACATGCTGTACCGGTCGGTCACGGACTGGTCGGGGGCGTCGGCGACCTCGGTGATGCTGCCGAGCCGTTCGCCGACCAGCTCGCCCCCGACTCCCGCGCCGCCGACCAGCACCACCGCCAGCGCGCCGGTCACCGCGAGGGTGCGCAGCGCCAACCGCCGTCCGGACAGCAGCAGTACGGCCAGTACGGCCGCGCCGGTGGCGATCCAGGCGCCTCGGCTGAAGGAGAGCACCAACGGCACCGCGAGCAGGCCGGCGGCGCCCAGCGCGCACACGCGCAGCCGCCGGTGGCTGCCCGGCGGGGGCAGCAGCCCGAGGGCGAGGGCGAGGACCAGCCCGTAGGAGACGAGGGTGGACATGCCCATCACATCGACGGCTCCGAAGGTGCCGACCGCACGGATGTCCGCGCCCCGGTACGAGGCGCCGGTGCCGGTGGCGTACTGGTGGACGCCCACCGCTCCCTGGAAGAGGGCGAGCACGACGAGTGCGCCGCCGAGCACCGCGAAGTCCCGTCGGTCGCGCAGCAGCAGCACCACCGCCGCCGGGACCAGCACGAAGATCTGGAGCGTGCGGACGTAACCGGGCAGGCCGGCCGCCGGGTCGAAGGAGGCGATCGTCGCCACGGTGACGCCGAGCGCGGGCAGGGCCAGCAGCAGCGCCGCGCGGGCGGCGAGCGGTCTTGCGCCGCGGCGCACCAGGGTGAGCGCCACCCAGCCGACGAGTACGGCCGAGGCGAGGTCCGCGGGACCCACGGTCGCGCCCTGGGCCGGGTCCGCGCCGCCGGCCGGAGCGCAGACCAGCACCACGACCGCGAGCGCCGGCAGCAGCGGCAGCGACCGCCGCAACCGTCCACGCCACCCGCCCGCCGCCGCGGACACCGGCACCTCGGCCCCGGACGCAGTGTGCGAGGCGGACGTGCTCGGGGCAGGCGGGCGCGAGGCGGGTACCGGCGCCGTGCACGGCACGGGCGCGGGCGCCGTGCGCGAGGCGGGTGGCGGGGGCGCCGTCGGCGCGCACTGACGCACGCTCAGCTCCCGCCCTGCCGGAAGACGGAGCCGACGGTGCGCAGCAGAATGCACATGTCCAGCCACGGCGACCAGGTGTCGATGTAGTGGTTGTCGAAGCGCGCCCGGTCCTCGATGGAGGTGTCGCCGCGCAGGCCGTGGACCTGAGCCAGGCCGGTGATGCCGACGGGCATCCGGTGCCGGGCACCGTAGTGCGGATAAATCTCGCTGAACCGTGCGACGAAGAAGGGTCGTTCGGGCCGCGGTCCGACCAGGCTCATGTCGCCGCGCAGCACGTTCCACAGCTGCGGCAGCTCGTCCAGTGAGGTGCGCCGCATCCAGCGTCCGACGGCGCTCATCCGCCGGTCGTCCGCGACGCTCCACCGGGTGGCCGCCTCGTACGGGTCGGTGGGCCGCAGCGTGCGGAACTTCAGCACCGTGAACGGGAGTCCGTCTCGGCCCACCCGCTCCTGCCGGAAGAGGACGCCGGGCCCGTCGGCCAGCCGTACCGCCAGGGCGCAGAGCGCCAGCAGCGGCGAGAGCAGCAGCAGCGCGAGACCGGACGAGGCCATGTCGAACGCCCGCTTGCCCAGGTGCGCGGGGGTGCGCGCGGGCGGCGGCAGGATCCGGCTGCAGGCGAAGCCCCAGAGCTGGCCGGCGGGCCTGGCGGCGGGCAGTTGAGGACCGCCGACGCACCACACCGCGCAACCGAGCGAGGCGAGGTGGTCGACGAGCGCGGCGAGCTCCGGTGCCGCCGCCGGCGGCCGGGTCAGGACCGCGTCCCGCACGCTGTTCTGGATCACGGCCCGGGTGACGTCCTCGAAGGTGTGCAGCACCGGGAGCCTCGGCGGCTCACCGGCGTGCTGCTCGCCCGGACCGCACGCGACCAGCCCCACCGGCCGCATCGCGTACTCCGGCCGGGCGAGCAGCGCCGCGGCCAGGGCGCGGGACGTCGACCCGAGTCCGACGATCAGGGCGGAGTGCGGCCGGCGTCTGGCGCGGGCCCGGCGCAGTCGGTACGTCGCGCACCGGCCGGCGGTCGCCAGCACCGTGTGCAGGGTCAGCAGCGACAGCAGGGCGGGCAGCGCCATGGCCTGCTCGGGATCGGCCGCGGCGGCCAGTGCGGCGGTCACCGCCCAGGCCAGCGCGGCGCTCGCGAACAGTGCCGGCACCTCGTCCAGGCCGGAGGGCGCCGGCCGGCTGCGGTAGAGACCTGCCTGCCTGTTCAGGGCGAGGACGGCGAGCAGCCCCGCGGCGAGTGCCGCCGGCGGGAGCGTGGTGGTCTCGGAGGCGACGAGTGTCAGGGCTGCCGTCATCGCCAGGCAGTCCGAGACCAGCGCCGCCGGTGCGGACACGCCTCGGCGGGGGCGGCGCGGTGCGGCGCCGGAGTCGGCCGCGGTGCGCGGCGGCGGGAAGGAGAGCGGGCTCTGCCGCGGAGGGTCCGCGGGACCGGTGAGCGGCCCGGAGGTCTCGGTGCTGTCTGCGGTCATCGGAGGAGGCGCTCCCTGCGGTCCTGGTGCGGGCGCCGGAGCAGTTCGCGGTACAGGTCCCCCACCTCCGCGGCGCTCCGGCGCACATCGTGGTTCGTGGTGACATGGGCGCGGGCCTCGATCCCGGCGGCGACGAGGCGCCCGGGTTCGGCCAGCAGCGCGCCCAGCGCGCGCCCCAGGGCGAACGGGTCGTCGGCGGGCACCAGTTGACGGGCGGCGTGGCCGTTCGGCAGGCACTCGCGGGCACCCGCGACGTCGGTCAGCAGCACCGGCCGGCCGCACGCCATCGCCTCCAGCGGGGCGAGTGCCATCCCCTCCCAGCGCGAGGGCAGCACGACCAGGTCGGCGGCCTGGTACCAGGTCCGCACGGTGCGGACCGCGCCGGCGAACACCACGCCGGCGGGGGCCGCCGACCGCAGCGCGCCGGCGGCCGGACCGTCGCCCACCAGTACCAGCAGGGCGCGCGGGTGCCGGGCGGTGACGGTGGGCCAGGAACGCAGCAGCACGTCCTGGCCCTTCTGCTCGCTGAGCCTTCCGACGCAGACCACCACGGGTGCGCCGTCCGGCAGTGCGGCGCACTCGGGCAGCGCGGCGCGGGCGGCGGTGCGGCTGTCGGCGGCGGTGGTGAAATCGAGCGGATAGCGCCCCAGGTCGATGCCGTTGGGCACCACCGCCCAGTCGCCGCGCACTCCGGCGTTCTCGCCGCGGCGGCGCTCCGCCTCGCTGACGCACAGCAGCCGGGCGGCCCAACGCGCGGCCCGGCGCTCCCACTTGAGCGCCAGCGCGCGGGAAGTGCCGGTGACGGCCTCGAAGGACCAGGCGTGCGGCTGGAACACGGTCGGAACCCGTCCGCGCGCGGCCAGTCGGCCGGCGAGGCCCGCCTCGGCGCTGTGCAGATGCAGCAGGTCGGGGCGGAGTCTGTCCAGCAGGCCCGTGATGCGGCAGATCTCCGTGAACAGGCCGGGGCCCGGTCCGCGCCCGGCGGGCCAGTGGTGCACCCGCGCACCGGCGGACCGGGCCGACTCCCCGAGCGGCCCCGGCGGGCACCCCAGATGCACCTCCAGGCCCGCCTGCCGCTGGGCCGCGACCAGATCGGTGACGACCGTGGCGACACCTCCCTCCACCGGTTGGGAGAGATGCAGAACGCTGGGCCGGCGGCGAGCGCCCGGCTCCCGGTCCTCGACTGTCGCGATCTGCTGTGCTCGGTGGTGCGGGCCCTGGAACCGCCGGTCCGGCGGCCCGCCGAACTCTCCGTCGTACGACACGTGTTGATCTCCCCCGGATGCACCGGCCAGTGGAATTGGTTTCCGGTGGCGCCGGAACTCGGGAATTTCAGCTCCCGGTTGTCGCCGCCACCGCGAGCACACCGAGGTGATAGCCGTCGGCGCCCGGGGAGAAATCGAAGGCGAGGGAATCCGCTCCGTGCTTGACCGCAGCTGTGACGTCGAACCGGTCGGAGTCGTATCCGAGTGTGTTCTCGTGGGCCGGTTCCCGGCTTTTCACCGACCGACCCATATCACTGATGGTGGAATTCATCGCGTCCGCGGCGGGGTTGGCCGAATTGTTGAGCCGCATCGGGGATTTCCCATTGGCTGCGACCTGCCAGCCGTCGCCGGTGACGCCGCGGTCGCCGTCGTAGGCCACCACGGACGCGGTCCCGCGCGAACCCGCGGGAACACCGAGCCCGGTGAGGGTGACGCGTACGTCTCCCCCCTTCGGGGTCACGCTGCGGTAGCCGTCCCACAGGGCGAGCCGGCGCTCGGGCGAGCGCTCGTTCTCGTACGCGGCCACCATCGTCCAACCGCCCCAGGCACCCGCCGCCGAGTGGCCCATCGCCACGTTCAGCTGGGCGACGGTGTAGGAGCCCGAACCGCTGCGGCGTACCAGATCGGTGACGTCGGCGGAGGCCTGGTAGGAGTCGGTCAGCCCGGTGGTGCGGTGCGCGACCACGGAGTCGGCGAGCACCTCCTTGTAGGAACCGCCCTGTTCGGCGACGAGTACGCGGCCGTTGTCCTTCGGCGGCTTCTGCTCGCCGACCCGAAGGTTGCCGCCCCAGTACAGCCGGGCGTGGGTGACCCTCGACCCGGACGGCAGCTTCAGTTGCGCACGGCTGGAGTTGTAGGTGGCCGGATCGTCGTCGACGTCGATGTAGAACATCTCGTAGTCGCCGTTGACGCCCGCGCCGCGCCGGGCGCCCGGGCAGGGGCCGGCGCCCTCGCGCGCGACCGACCGGCAGGTGATCGCCGAGTTGGCCGCCTGTGCGAACCCGCCGTGCTGCACCGTCGAGTACCGCTGGGTGAAGGGAAGTTGCTCCTTCGCTCCGGGCGCCGAAACCGCGGCACTCGGCAGCACCGACACGGCAAGCGCCGCGGCAAGCACACACCAGGCACCGCGACCCGCAGAACTCAAATTCGTTCGCACGACGTGCTCTCCGATTTCTGTGAACGGCCTTCCTCAGCAGTAGTGCAGAGTGACAGAAAGAAAGTGGCAGATCACGTCAGACGCGCTGATTCGGTAAAGGCTTGTTCGGCCCGTCAACTGGGGCGGCAGTACGCCGTGTTGACCGAGCGGTCAACACAGCGTCTTTTTCCGTGATGCCGCTACGCCATTTGTGCACGCCGCCGTATCCCGACCGACAACCGTTCGTTGACCGCGGTGACCCCCTTTTCACCTCGGTTGAGGAGTAAGTCATGAAGCACATCCTGAAGGTCGGCACCATGGTCGCCGCCGGTTGCGCGCTCGCCCTGGGCAGCGCGGGCGGAGCGGTGGCGCACGAGGGTTCGGGCGCGGGCGCGCAGGGTGTCGCCGCGCACTCCCCGGGCGTCCTCAGCGGCAACGTCATCCAGGTTCCGGTGAGCATCCCGATCAACCTGTGCGGCAACTCCGTGAACGTCATCGGCGCGCTCAACCCCGCGTTCGGCAACACCTGCGTCAACAAGTGAGCTGAGCGCGCCCGTTCGGCGCGCGAGGGCCCGCGCATGTGAGCGGCGGGCGGAGACGGAGCCTCCGCCCGCCGCTTCGCACGCCCGCCCCGGGTGCCCGCGGCTGCCGCGCTCCCGTGTCCGCGTGTTTGCGCTCCCCCGCGCCCGCCCCGGCGTACGGGTGTGCGCCCGCTCTCGCGTCAGTCGCTGCCGCGCGCCCGGCTGGGCTGTACCCGCTTGGGTTCACCGCGCATCTTGGGATGGTCGGGCGGGTACGGCATGTCCTCCTGGCCGTGGTCGCGGCGGTGCCGCTCGGCCAGCTCCAGCACGGTCTCCAGCCGGCCGGGCGCGTCCTCCATCCCCGCGTGCACATCGCCCTCCCGCGCGTACCTCTCCGGCATGGTCGCCAGATCGAAGTCGGCTGGCTCGGCGTCCGCCAACTCCTCCCAGCGCAGCGGCGCGGAGACGGTGGCGCCGGGGGTCGGCCGCACGGAGTACGCGGCGGCGATGGTGCGGTCCCTGGCCATCTGGTTGTAGTCGACGAAGATCCTGGCGCCGCGCTCCTCCTTCCACCAGGCGATGGTGATCCGGTCGGGGGCGCGGCGTTCGAGTTCGCGGCCGATGGCGATGGCGGCCCTGCGGACGTCGACGAAGGTCCACAGCGGCTCGATCGGCACATAGATGTGCAGCCCTCGCCCGCCGGAGGTCTTGGGCCAGCCGCGAAGGCCCAACTCGTCCAGCAGCTCGCGCAGTTGGCCAGCCGCGGCGCGGGCGTCGGCGAAGTCGGTGCCGGGCTGCGGGTCCAGGTCGATGCGCAGTTCGTCGGGGTGGTCGGGGCGTTCGCGGCGCACCGGCCAGGGGTGGAAGGTCAGGGTGCCGAGGTTCGCGGCCCACAGGACCGCGGCTGTCTCGGCGGGGCAGATCTCGTCCGCGTGGCGTCCGCTGGGGAAGGAGATCCGGGCGGTGTCGATCCAGGAGGGCAGGTTCTTGGGGGCCCGCTTCTGGAAGAAGGACTCGCCGTCCACTCCGTCCGGGAAGCGTTGCAGGGTGGTCGGGCGGTCGCGCAGCGCGCGGGTGATGCCGTCCCCGACCGCGAGGTAGTAACGGGCGAGGTCGAGCTTGGTGAAGCCCCGGGCGGGGAAGTACACCTTGTCCGGGTGGGAGAGGCGCACCGTCCGCTCGCCCGCCTGCAGTTCCACGCTGTCGGCCATCCGTCCACGCTAGCCCCGGGCGGTCGCGGGCGCCGCTCGGCGGGCGGGGAGCGGGCCGCGGGCGCACAATCGCCGCATGGACCTCCCGGTGATGCCACCGCTGAAGCCGATGCTCGCCAGAGCCGCGGCCCGTATCCCGCCCGGAATGCACTACGAGGCCAAGTGGGACGGCTTCCGGGCCCTGGTCTTCCGCGACGGCGACGAGGTCGAGCTGACCAGCCGCTCGACCAAATCCCTGACCCGCTACTTCCCCGAACTCCTGGACGCGCTGCGCCGGTCGCTGCCGCCGCGCTGCGTGGTCGACGGCGAGATCGTGATCGTGCGGGGAGACCGGCTGGACTTCGATGCGCTGCTGGAGCGCATCCATCCCGCCGACTCGCGGGTGCGGCGGCTGGCGGCGGAGACCCCCGCCGCCTTCGTCGCGTTCGACCTGCTCGCGCTGGAGGACCGTTCGCTGATGGAGGCCCCGCTGGCCGAACGCAGACGGCTGCTGGCCGAGGCGCTGGAAGGGGTCGACGGGCCGGTGCGGCTGGCTCCGGCCACCGACGACCCGGAGGTCGCCCGCCAGTGGTTCGAACGCTTCGAGGGCGCCGGGTTGGACGGCATCGTCGCCAAGCGCCCGGACCTCCCGTACGGGCCGGACCAGCGACTCATGGTGAAGGTCAAGCACGAGCGGACCGCGGACTGCGTGCTGGCGGGGCTGCGGCACCACAAGAGCGGTCCGGTCGTCGGTTCGCTGCTGCTCGGGCTCTACGACGAGTCGGGCGTGCTCCAGCACGTCGGGGTGTGCGCGAGCTTCCCCATGCGACGGCGCGAGGAGCTGATGACGGAACTGGCACCGCTGCGCACGGACTCGGCGGACCACCCCTGGGGCGCCTGGCAGGACGAGGCCGCGCACGAGCACAGCCGGATGCCCGGCGGCCCGAGCCGCTGGACGGGGAAGAAGGACCTGTCGTGGGTGCCGCTGCGCCCCGAGCGGGTGGTCGAGGTGGCCTACGACCACATGCAGGGCGACCGCTTCCGCCACACCACCCGGTTCAGGCGCTGGCGGCCGGACCGCGAGCCGCACCAGTGCACCTACGCCCAGCTGGAGGAGCCGGTCCGCTACGACCTGGCCGAAGCCCTGGGCGGCCGGCCGACGAGCTGACGGACCGGTGCACGTCCCGACGGGGCGCACGGTCCCGGCCGGCGTGCGCGCCGACCGGCACGCGCAGGCCGTACGGGCCGCACCACCGCGGCACGCGCCCGCACGACCGCCGTACGCGTCCACGCCACCGCTGCACGCGTCCGTGGGAGCGGCTCCGCGGGAACGCCGGGGCGGCCGGGGTCAGCCCCCGACCGCCTTGGCGGCCTCGCGGCCGGCCGTGCGGCCGGAGAAGAGGCAGCCGCCGAGGAACGTCCCCTCCAGCGACCGGTACCCGTGCACACCGCCGCCGCCGAATCCGGCCGCCTCGCCCGCCGCGTACACGCCGGGCAGCGGGGTGCCGTCCTCGGTGAGCACCCGTGCGGACAGGTCGGTCTCCAGCCCGCCGAGGCTCTTGCGGGTCAGGATGTTGAGCCGTACGGCGACCAGCGGGCCGGCCTTGGGGTCCAGCAGCCGGTGCGGTGTGGCGACCCGGATCAGCTTGTCGCCCAGGTAGTTGCGGGCGCCCCGGATGGCGGTGACCTGGAGGTCCTTGGTGAAGGTGTTGTCGATCTCGCGGTCGCGGGCGGAGATCTCGCGGTGCAGCGCGCTCTCGTCGATCAGGGAGTCGCCGGTCAGCTCGTTCATCCGGGCGACCAGCCGGCCGAGGTCCTGCTCCACGACGAAGTCGGCGCCGTTGTCCATGAACGCCTGCACGGGGCCGGGCGGGCCGCCGCGGGCCCTGCCCAGCACATCGCGGATGCTGCGGCCGGTGAGGTCGGGGTTCTGCTCCGAGCCGGAGAGGGCGAACTCCTTCTCGATGATCTTCCTGGTGAGGACGAACCAGGTGTAGTCGTACCCGGTTCGCTGGATGTGCTCCAGGGTGCCGAGCGTGTCGAAACCGGGGAAGAGCGGTACCGGCAGTCGCTTCCCGGTGGCGTCGAGCCAGAGGCTGGAGGGGCCGGGCAGGATGCGGATGGCGTGTTTCGGCCAGATCGGGTTCCAGTTCTCGATGCCCTCGACGTAGTGCCACATCCGGTCGCCGTTGATCAGCCGGCCGCCCGCGCTCTCGGCGATCGCGAGCATTTTGCCGTCGACGTGCTCGGGCACTCCGCTGAGCATCTTCTTCGGCGGAGTCCCCAGCCGCTGCGGCCAGTTGGCGCGGACGAGATCGTGGTTGCCGCCGATGCCGCCGGTGGTGACGACGATCGCCTGGGCGCGCAGTTCGAAGCTCTCCTCGCTCTCCCGGCTGCTCGGGGTGCCGCGCGGCGCCGCACTCGGCGCCAGCACCTCGCCGGAGACGGTGTCCACACTCCCGCCGGTCCTGCTCAGCCCGGTCACCCGGTGCCGGAACCGCAGCTGCACGCGGCCCGCCGCGACCCCGGCACGCACCCGGCGCTCGAAGGGCTCCACGACGCCCGGCCCGGTGCCCCAGGTGATGTGGAAGCGGGGCACGGAGTTGCCGTGCCCCGTGGCGTCGTAGCCGCCGCGCTCGGCCCAGCCGACGACGGGGAAGAGCTTGAGCCCCTGCTGCCGCAGCCAGGAGCGCTTCTCCCCGGCGGCGAAGTCCACGTACGCCTCCGCCCAGCGGCGCGGCCAGTGGTCCTCCTCGCGGTCGAAGCCGGCGGTGCCGAGCCAGTCCTGCCAGGCGAGTTCGAAGCTGTCGCGGATGCGCATCCGGCGTTGCTCCGGGGAGTCCACGAAGAACAACCCGCCGAAGGACCAGTGCGCCTGCCCTCCGATCGACTGCTCCGGCTCCTGGTCGAGCAGGATGACCTTCCGCCCGGCCTCGGAGAGTTCTGCGGTGGCGGCGAGACCCGCCAGGCCCGCACCGATCACGATGACGTCCGCGTCGTACGACATGCGCGAAGAATTACTTGCGGGTAGGTGCACCGTCAAGATTTCCGCGCCAACGGATGCCCCGCGGGCGGGTTCCGTCCGCCTCGGAACGCGGCGGCGCGGGTTGGGCGGCGCGCGCCGATGGCGGATGATCCACGGGACGCGCGAGTCGAGGGACTCGCGGACGCCGAGCACGAAGGAGTGCCAGTGATGGGCGGCAGGCTGCGCCGGGACGTGATGCTGTGGGTCTCGCCCGGGCGACTGGAGGCGGAGGGCAGCACACCGGACTTCCGCTTCTCACTGGCCAACGAGCGCACCTTCCTCGCCTGGATACGGACCGCTCTGGCGCTGGTCGCGGGCGGCCTCGCGGTCGACCAGTTCCTGACCGGACTCGCGCAGCTGCCCCGTACCGTCCTCGCGGTGGCGCTGCTGGCCGGGGGCGCGCTGTGCGCGGTGCGGGCGGTCCACCACTGGGCCCGGTGCGAACGTGCGATGCGCCGCGGCGAGCCGCTGCCCGCCTCGCGCTTCCCCGCGCTGCTGGCCCTCGGCACGGCCCTCGCCTCGCTGCTGATCGCGGTGGCGCTGGTGTTCGGCCCGAACCGGTGAGCGCGGTGCGCGATCCGGGCGCCCAGCCCGAACGCACCCGGCTCGCCTGGCGGCGCACCACGCTCGCCGCGACGGTCGTGGTGCTGCTCGCGGTGCGCCATCAACTCGTCGCCTCCCGCGGGGTGTTGGGCTGGACGGCGGTGGCGGTCGGCTGCGCGGCGTGGCTGGGTCTGCTGACAGCGGCGCATCTGCGGATGCGTCGGCTGCTGTGCGCGGCGCCGGTCGCGGCGCGGCCCCGGCACCTCGCGCTGGTCTGCGGCTGCGCGGTCGCGGCGGGCACGGCGGGCGCCGGACTGCTGCTCCTGCCGGGCGGGTAGCGAGCGGTTCAAGCCCCGGGCCCGGGAGGGTCTGGACTGTGTACCGACCAGTCGGCAGGATCATCCCGACGTCCCGCGGGACCTGCGCCGACGGCTGTTGCGCGAGTCGGCGCCGCGGCCCGCAGCCCGACCGCGAACCACCCGGAGGTGGCTCCATGCCCGACCAGAACCCGCCCGGTCTCGACCCGGAGCGGCTGCGCGCCCATCTGGATCGGGAGCTGCCCGGCACGGTCGCCGGTCCGCTGAGCGCGACGCTGATCCAGGGCGGTCGGTCCAACCTCACCTACCGGGTCGGCGACGGCACGCACCAGTGGGTGCTGCGGCGTCCGCCGCTGGGCCATGTGCTGGCCACCGCGCACGACATGGCCAGGGAGTTCCGGGTCATCGGCGCACTCGGTCCGACCGCGGTTCCGGTGCCCGAGGTTCTGCACCTGTGCGAGGACACCGAGGTGCTGGGCGCGCCCTTCTATCTGATGGAGCACGTGCCCGGCACCCCGTATCGCACGGCCGAGGAGTTGGCGGCGATCGGCCCCGAGCGCACCCGGGAGGTCGTGCTCTCGCTGCCGGACACCCTGCTGGCCCTGCACGCCGTGGACCCGGTGCAGGTGGGGCTGGCCGACTTCGGCCGGCCCGAGGGGTTTCTGGAACGTCAACTGCGGCGGTGGAACAAGCAGTTGGACGCCTCCCGCAGCAGGGAGCTGCCCGGCGTGGAGGAGTTGCAGCGGGCGCTCGTCGAGCGGTTGCCGGCCTCCCCCGCCGCGGGCGTGGTGCACGGCGACTTCCGGCTGGACAACGTGCTCGTCACCGCGGACGACCGGGTCTCGGCCGTGCTGGACTGGGAGATGTCCACGCTCGGGGACCCGCTCACCGACCTGGGTCTGCTGGTGATGTACAGCAGCCTGCCGGCCCTGCCGGGTTCCCCGATCAGCACCACCTCCGGCGCGCCCGGGCACCCCGGCACCGACGAGCTGGTGCAGCGGTACGCGGCCGGTTCGGGCCGGGACGTCTCCCGGATCGGCTGGTACACCGCGTTCGCCCACTTCAAGCTCGCCGTCATCGCGGAGGGCATCCACTACCGCTACACGCTCGGGCAGACCGTCGGCGAGGGCTTCGACCGGGTGGGCGCGGTCGTACCGATGCTCACCGAACGCGGTCTGGACGAGCTGGGGAAGGACTGATCGGCGATGGACTTCGGCCACGACGCGCGCACCGAGGAGCTGCGCACCCGGCTGCGCGATTTCCTGCGCGAGCGGGTGCACCCCGCTGAGGAGATCGCCGACCGGCAGCGCACCGAGCAGGAATCGCCCTGGCGGACTCCGCCGGTGGTCGAGGAGCTCAAGGGCGAGGCACGCCGGCTCGGCCTGTGGAACCTCTTCCTCCCCGACAGCGAGTACGGAGCGGGGCTGACCAACCTCCAGTACGCCCCGCTCGCCGAACTCACCGGCCACAGCCCCGATCTGGCGCCCACCGCGGTCAACTGCGCGGCACCCGACACCGGCAACATGGAGCTGCTGCGCGACTTCGGCTCCGCGGAGCAGCGTCGCCGCTGGCTGGAACCGCTGCTGGCGGGCGAGATCCGGTCGGCCTTCGCCATGACCGAGCCGGAAGTCGCCTCCTCGGACGCCACCAACATCACCACGCGGATCGAGCGGTCCGGCGACTCGTACGTGATCACCGGCCGCAAGTGGTACATCTCCGGCGCGATGAACCCGGACTGCGCCGTCTTCGTCGTGATGGGCCTGACCGATCCGGATGCCGAGCCGCGGCGGCGGCAGTCGATGGTGCTCGTCCCCCGGGACGCCCCCGGCCTGACGGTGCGCCGCGCGATGCGCGTGTACGGGTACGAGGACCACGCGCACGGCGGCCACGCCGAGGTCGTCCTGGACGGTGTACGGGTGCCGCGCGAGAACCTGGTGGGCGAGGAGGGCGGCGGATTCGCCATCGCCCAGGCGCGGTTGGGCCCGGGACGGATCCACCACTGCATGCGGCTGATCGGGATGGCCGAGCGCGCGATCGAGCTGATGTGCCGCCGGGCGGTGGCCCGCACGGCCTTCGGCGGGCCGCTCGCCGAGCAGGGCGTGGTGCGCAACTGGATCGCCGACGCCCGGGTCACCGTGGAGCAGTTGCGGCTGCTGGTGCTGAAGACGGCCTGGTTGATGGACACCGTCGGCAACCGGGGCGCGCACACCGAGATCCAGGCGATCAAGATCGCGGTGCCCCGGGCGGTCGTCTCGATCCTCGACCGCGCGGTGCAGCTGCACGGCGCGGGCGGCGTCAGCCAGGACACTCCGCTGGCGCATCTGTGGGCCGCGGCCCGCACACTCCAGCTGGCGGACGGCCCGGACGAGGTGCACCAGCGCTCCCTGGCACGACGCGAACTGCGGCCCTACGAGCAGGAGTTGCGCGGCTGAACCGGTGGCAGGCGCCCCGGGACGGAGCACCGGCGGCGGGCACCGCGCGCGGGTGCCGCTGCCCGGCGCCGCACCGCCGGCGGCACTCGCCCGGTGAACCCACGGCTCGAACCGCGGGTTCACCGGGCGCGCAGCACCTTCACGACGCGTCGTGCGGAGGCGCCTCGAGCTTCTGCTGGAGGCGGTTCATTCCGCTCAGCCAGGCGTCCGGATCGGCTGCCCGGGCGGCGGCGTACCCGGCCACCTCGGGGTGCGGCAGCACCAGGAAACGGCCCTCGGCGATCGCCTCCCGCAACGCCTGTGCCACCTCGACGGCCTCGATCGCGCTGGGCGCCAGCACCAGTTCGCCGGTGCGGCCGGTGGCGGCCAGCATGTCGGTGCGCACCCCCTGCGGGCAGACGGCGTGCACCCGGAGGCCGCGGTGCCGGTGGGTGACGGAGAGCCATTCGGCGAACGCCAGCGCGGCGTGCTTGGACACGCTGTACGGGGCCGAGCCGACCATCGTCAGCACCCCGGCGGCGGAGACCGTGGCCACGAACCGGCCCTCGCCCCGTTCCGACCAGCCCGGAAGCAGTGCGCGGGCGGCCCGGACATGGGCCATCACATTGAGGTCCCAGGACGCCTGCCACTGGGAGTCCGACGCCTCCGGACCGCCCTCGGTGGCGACTCCGGCGTTGGCGCAGTAGACGTCCACGCGTCCGTCCAGGAGGGCGAGCGAGCGCTCGGCGGCGGTTGACGCGTCACCCGGCAGGGCGATTCCGTCGATCTCGCGGGCCAGCGCGTGCGCCCGCTCCGCGTCCAGGTCGTTGACCACCACCCGTGCGCCCGCCTCGGCGAACATCCGGGCGTACGCGGCGCCGATGCCGCCGCCCGCGCCCGTCACCACGACGTTGCCGAACGCCGCGGACGGGCCGCTGCCTGCTTCTTCCGCGCCGCTGCCGCGTGCCGTCATCCGGGTCCGTCCTCCGCGCTGGGGGCCAAGTGACTGCGGAGACTAACCGGTTGGCGGGAGCGCGCGGAAGACGGAAAAAAGTCGACCCCCGGGAACGGGAGCCGATCCGCCTTCGTATACGTCACATCCCCAACGACTCCGGTCTACCCTCTCGGAGGTGGAAACCTTGGCCGGTTTCAGAGCACTCGCCGCCCAGGTCCGCGACCCCGGCCGCGAGCTGTCCCAACGACGAAGGGCGCTGCGCAAGTGCCTCGAGCGCTTCGCCCCCTACGGACACCGCGCAACCTGGCACCATCTGTGCGAGCGTGCGGGCTTCGACCCGCGCGAGCGTGCTCCCGATCCCGCGCTGCTGCTGGCCGCGCTGGAGGAGCTGGAGGAGGCGCGGGCCGTCTGGCTGCGCCACGAGCGGGAGTTCGCCCACCGCCGCAAGCGCCAGAAGCACGACGGCATCCGGCAGCCGACAGCCCCCGACGACTGGCACACGCACACCTGGGGCGGCCGGGCGCTGCTGCTCCTGGACGATCCGAAGCATCCGCCGCGGGTACGGCTCGCGGTGGTGCTGCGACGTCTCATCGCCACTATGGAGGGCAGCGAGCGCGGGCCGACCACCCGCGTCGTGCGCCAGGTGGCGTTCGCCGGCTGATCCCGCGTTGCCGCGGGAAGCGGGCGCGAGCGTTCACGGAGCGGCGGTGCGAGGGAGCGGCCCGGTCAGGAAGGACGGGGCCGCTCCCTCGCACGCGCACGCGCTCCCTCCTGCCGGCCCCGTGCCGGCGTTCACTGCTGTCAACAGGCCGTTGACAGCGCCGGTGGCACCGCTCATGCTGAGCGGGCGCTTAGCAGGTCCCCGGAAAGCATTGCGGAGAGGTGAGCAGACGTGGCGGCGGAGTCCAGAACCTTCGGGTCGGCGGCAGAGCTTCAGGACGCGGTGGGCGACGAACTGGGCCCCGGCGACTGGCTGGAGGTGGACCAGAAGCGGGTGGACCTGTTCGCCGAGGCCACCGGTGACCACCAGTGGATACACGTCGACCCCGTGCGCGCCGCCGAGGGCCCGTTCGGCACCACGATCGCGCACGGCTATCTGACGCTCTCCCTGCTGCCGTATCTCGTGCCGCAGGTCCTGCAGGTCGAGAACGCCAGGATGGGCGTCAACTACGGCGTGAACAAGGTGCGTTTCCCCTCCCCCGTCCCCGTCGGCTCGCGCCTGCGCGCCCGGGTGCGGATCGCGGACGTCACCGAGACCGCCGACGGCGGCGTGCAGTTGACGACCGGAGTGACCGTGGAGCGCGAGGGCGGCGAGAAGCCGGTCTGCGTCGCCGAGAGCGTCAGCCGCTACTACTTCTGACGCGCCCCGCTGCCCCGCGCCGGGTCGGCCCGCGGGCAACGGGCACGAGCAGCGGGCAACGGCCCGGGCGGGGTGACCGCTCGGGCCGGGGAGACGACTGCCCGGGCCGGGGTGGCACAACCAGGGGCCGGGCGGGCGTCGTTCGGGAAGGGGCCGGTCCGGCGTCAGCGGCGGCCGGTCACCCGCGGCGCGAGGACCATCCGCAGCGCGAGGTCCCCGTAGAAGTCACCGATCTCCTGCGGCGTGCGCCGACCGCCCGGCCGGTACCAGCGGGCGACGTCCAGGCACAGCGACAGCATCGCCATCGCGGTGGCCCGCGCGTCCACCACCTCGAACTCGCCCGCCCGTACGCCCTCCTCGACCAGGTCGCGCACCACGGCCTCGGTGCGCCGCCGCAGGGCGACGATCTCCGCGTAGTGGTCCGGGGACAGCGCGCTCAGCTCGTACTGCACCACCCTGGCGGTGGTGTGCTGCTCCGCGTGCCAGCGGCCGAACGCGCCGACGGCCGCGGCCAGTCGGTCCGACGGCCCGCCGTGACCGGCGGCGGCGTCGCGCAGCAGCGAGAGCGAACGCTCGTGCCCCACCTGGCTGATCCGGTGGAGCAGTTCTTCCTTCGTCCGGTAGTGGATGTACAGCGCGGCAGGGCTCATTCCCGCGCGGCCGGCGATGTCACGGGTCGTGGTGGCGTGGAAACCGCGTTCGGCGAACGCCTCCACCGCGGCGATCAGCAGCCGACGCGCGGCGTCGGGCGCCACCGACCGCCAGGAGTCGCAGCCCGCGTGCCGGCCCTCGGCCGCCTCCCGCTCCTCGTCGCCGGGACGGGTCTCGCCGCTCCGGCCCGATGCCTGTGCTGCCATAGCTGTCCTCGCCCCGTCCTCGCCGTGCCCGGTCGCCACAGGGCGAACACCCTACCCCGGAGCACTGAGCATGCGCTTAGCATCGGACGGGGACGGCCATCGGCGCGTCCTGCTCAGAACGCGGAGACGTCCGTCAGCGCGCGGCCGATGAGCAGTTTGTGGATCTGGCTGGTGCCCTCGTAGAGCGTCATCACCCGGGCGTCGCGCACCAGTTTGCCGACCGGGAACTCGTCGATGTAGCCGTAACCCCCGTACACCTGGAGGGCGTTGTTGGACGCCCGGACGGCGGCCTCGCTCGCGAACAGTTTCGCCACCGAGGACTCCCTGGCGAAGGGCTCGCCGCGGTCGACCAGATCGGCGACCCGCCAGGTGAGCATCCGGGCCGCGTCGGTGTCCACCGCGATGTCGGCGATCAGCTCCTGGACCAGTTGGTGCCCGGCGATCGGCCGACCGAACTGCTCGCGCTCGCCGGCGTAGGAGACCGCCGCGTCCAGCGACGCCTGGGCGATGCCCACACAGCCCGCGGCGACCGACATCCGCCCCTTGGCGAGTGCGCTCATCGCCACCGAGAACCCCTTGCCCTCGGGTGCGATCCGCGCCGAGTCCGGCACCCGTACGCCCTCCAGCACCAGCTCCGCGGTGGCCTGCCCGCGCAGCCCGAGCTTGCCGTGGATCTCCCTGCGGTGCAGCCCTGGGGTGTCGGTGGGCACCAGGAAGGCGCTGATCCCGCGGTGCCCGTCGGCGGGTTCGCCGGAGCGGGCGAAGAGCAGGACGACGTCGGCCCAGGTGCCGTTGGTGATGAACATTTTGGTGCCGTCGAGCAGCCAGTCGCCGCCCTCGCGCCGTGCCCGCGTGGTGAGGTTGGCGGCGTCCGAACCGGTGCCCGGCTCTGTGAGGCCGAAGCAGCCCAGCAGTTCACCGGAGCACAGTCCCGGCAGCCAGCGCCGCTTCTGCTCCTCGCTCCCCCAGGCCGCCACCGATTTGGCGACCAGGCCGAGCGAGACCGAGAGCACTCCGCGCACCGCGGAGTCGCCGCGCCCGAGTTCCTCGGTCACCAGGCAGTACGCGAAGTGGTCGCCCCCGCTGCCGCCGTACTCCTCGGGAATCGTCAGACCGAGGAAACCGAGCTCGCCCAGGCGCCGGACGACCGAGCGGTCGATACTGCCGTCGCGGTCCCACCGGGCGGCGTGCGGCGCGATCTCGCGGTCGACGAACCGGGCGGCGAGCGCGCGCACTTCGTGCTGCTCGGTGGTCAGCGCCAGGTCCACGGCACACACCTCGTTCCTGGTCCGCCCGGCCGTGCGGCACGGGCAAGAAATTAGCAGTGCTAGTTAAAGGCCGCCACTACTATGTGCCGCATGGCCCGCCCCCGCAAGCCCCTGCTCAACCGCGACCGGATCGTCGGGGCAGCCCTCACCGTGGTCGACCGGGAGGGCCTCCAGGCGGTCTCCACCCGGCGACTCGCCGCCGAACTCGGCGTCAGCGGGCCCTCGTTGTACAACCACTTCCGCACCAAGGACGAGATTCTGGACGCGGTGGCGGACCGGGTGTGCGCCGAGGTCGACCTGTCGATGTTCCGGGACGGGACGCAGTGGCCGCAGGCACTGCTGCGCTGGGCTCGCTCCTATCGCGCCGCGCTGACCGCGCACCCGAACATCGTCGGGCACCTCGTCCGGGGCCCGGGCCGCCGGCCGAGCCAACTGCGCATGGCGGACGAGGTGTTCGGAGCGATGGTCGAGGCCGGCTGGCCGCGCGCACAGGCCACCCGGATCGGCGCGCTGATGCGCTACTTCGTGACCGGCTCCGCGCTCGGCTCCTTCGCCGGCGGTTTCGTCGACGACGCGGCGCTCTACGACAGCGACTACCCGCACCTCGACCAGGCGCATCTGCTCGCCGAGCACGGTCGCAGCGTGGACGAGGGCGCGTTCGAGACCGGACTTCGGGCACTGGTCGACGGACTGGGGCTGCGCTACGACGACCGCGGCGACGCGGCCGCCGACACAGCCGCCCCCGACGCAGCCGTCCCCGACGCCTCCGCAGCCGCCGACCACGAAGCCGCCCGTGGGGACGGCGCCCCTCGGCGAGGGGACGGGCCTCGCGGGTGAGCCGGTTCACCGGCCGCCGCCGCACGCACCGCCGGTCCGTCGACGAGCGCGACGCTCAGAACACCACCAGGGCACGACCGCCGCGTCCGTCGGCCATCGCCCGGAAGGCGTCCGGGATGTCCGCGAGCCCGATGCGTCCGGTCACCAGCGCGCCGAGGTCGAGCGCGCCGGTGCGCACGTGTTCGGCCAGCACCGGCAGTTCGCGGGCCGGATCACAGTTGCCGTAGACGCAGCCGGAGAGCGTTCTGGCGAAGTGGAACAGCTCCAGCGCGGAGAAGGACACCTTCTCCTCCCGCCCGCCGATGCCGACCACCGTCGTACGGCCGCCGCGACGGGTGGCGCCCCAGGCGGTGCGGATCGTCTCGGCCAGACCGACGCACTCCACCGCCACGTCCGCGCCCAGTCCCGCGGTGAGTGCGCGCACGTCCCTGGCGGTCGAGTCGGAGGCGACCAGGAAGTCCGTCGCCCCGCAGGTGCGTGCCAACTCCTCCTTGCCCGGCGACACATCGACCGCGATCACCCGCTCGGCGCCCGCGATCCGCGCGGACTGGAGGACCGCGAGACCGACGCCGCCGAGGCCGACGACGACCACGGACTCGCCCTCGCGCACCCGCGCGCTGTGGTGGACCGCGCCGTACCCGGTCAGCACGGCGCAGCCGAGCAGCGCGGCGTCCAGCAGCGGCACACCGGCAGGCAGCGGCAGCACGGCCCGTTCCGGCACCACCGTCTCCTCGGCGAACGCGGCGACGCTCAACCCCGGGTAGAGCGCCCGGCCGGTGGCGTCCCGGGCGTAGGCAACGGTGGTCGCGTCGTTGGCGTGCGGACAGAGCCAGGGCTCGTTCAGACGTGTGCAGAAGTGGCAACCGCCGCAGGCCGGCGCCCAGTTCAGGATCACCTCGGCGCCCGGCGCCACGCTGGTGACCCCCTCGCCGACGCTCACCACCACACCCGCGCCCTCGTGGCCGAGCACGGCCGGCACCGGCTGGCGCAGGGTGCCGTTGGTGAGCGAGAGGTCGGAGTGGCAGACGCCGGCGGCGGCCAGCCTGATCCGCACCTGCCCCGGCCCGGGCTCGGGCAGTTCGATCTCGGTCAGGGTCAGCGGCGCGTTCACGGCGTCGAGTACGGCGGCACGGGTCATACGGGCGGCTCCTGGGTCTGCCGGCGGTCGGGCGCCGGGGGCGAGTGCCGTTGCGGGAACTGCGGGCTGCGGACTGCCCGGGGCCGACGGGCCGGGAGTGCGCGGACTGCCGGCTGCGGGACGGGCGTCAGAACTGCAGGGACTGGGTCTGGAGGTACTCGGCGAGCCCGTGGCGGCCGAGCTCGCGGCCGATTCCGGAGCGCTTGTAACCGCCGAAGGGAGCAAGGGGGTTGAAGCGTCCGCCGTTGATGTCCACCTGCCCGGTCTGCAGTCGGCGTGCGAACGCCACCGCCTCGTCCTCCTCGGCGGCCCACACGGCCCCGGCGAGTCCGTAGACCGTGCCGTTGGCGATCCGTACGGCGTCGTCGGTGTCCTCGTAGCGCAGCACGGTCAGCACGGGGCCGAAAATCTCCTCCTGCGCCACGGTCATCGACTCGGTCACCTCGGCCAGGACGGTGGGGCGCACCCAGTGGCCGCGTTCCGTCCCGTCCGGCTCGCCCGGCCCGCCGGCGACCGCCTGCGCGCCCTCCTCCAGCGCTCCGACCAGGTAGTCGTCCACCCGTGCGCGCTGGGCCGCGCTGACCACCGGCCCGATGCGGGTCGTCTCCTCGCGCGGGTCGCCCGGTACGTACTTGGCCACCGCCCGGGCGGCGATCTCCACCGCCTCGTCGTAGCGGGCGGCGTCCACCAGCAGCCGGGTCCAGGCGCTGCAGGTCTGGCCGGAGTTGGCCATCACATTGGCGACCCCGACCTTCACCGCGCGGGTGAGGTCGGCGCTCGGCAGCACGACGTTGGCCGACTTGCCGCCGAGCTCCAGCGCGACCGGTTTGATCGCACGGCCCGCGGCGGCGCCGATCCGGCTGCCGACCGCGCTGGACCCGGTGAAGGAGACCAGGTCCACTCCTTCGTGTGTCGCCAGCGCCTCTCCCGCCTCCGGCCCCCACCCCGTCACGAGGTTGAACACCCCGGCGGGCAGGCCCGCTTCGTGCACGGCGTCGGCGAAGAGCTGGGCGACCAGCGGGGTGTTCTCCGCGGGCTTGACCACGATCGTGCAGCCGGCCGCCAGCGCGGGCGCGACCTTCGCGACGATCTGGTGCAGCGGGTAGTTCCAGGGGGTGATGGCGCCGACGACACCGATCGGCACGTGGTGAATGCGCGAGTTGCCGACCTCCTCCAGGAAGTCGTGGGAGGCGGCCAACCGCGCGTAGGAGCCGGCGACCAGGACCGGCATCCCGGCGTGCACCGGCACCGAGAAGCCGATGGGGGCGCCGAGTTCGGCGGTGACGGTGGCCGCGACGGCGTCCCTGCGCGCGTCGAGCACGGCCCGCAGTGCGTCGAGCGCGGCGGCCCGCTCGGCCGGCGGGGTGGCCGCCCACCCCGGCAGGGCCGCGCGAGCGGCGGCCACCGCGGCGTCGACGTCCTTGGCGCCGCCGGCCGGCACGCTGCCGATCAGCTGCTCGTCGGCCGGGTTGTGGACCTCGATGGAGGAGGTGGCCGCTGCGGGGCGCCAGGCGCCGTCGATGTACATCGCGTCGTATCCCTGCATGCCCACAAACTAGCGGCGCTAGTTTGCGCTGTCAGCCCCCGTCCCGCGTCCCGCCGCACGGCACCCGGGCGCACCGCCCCCTCGCCGCGGACGCGCGAACCCCCTTCGACACGCCCCGTGTTCGGGGTCTTGCCCGGAGGGACCATAATTCCTATGGTCGAGCACAGGAATGATGGATCGGACTCGGTCGGGAGCGCGAAATGAACGGCGAGCAGGTACGCAGGACCGTGCCGGAGCTGACCCACAGCCCGGGCTTCGGGAACGAGCACAGCAGCGAGGCCGTCGCCGGTGCGCTGCCCATTGGCCGGAACTCGCCCCAACGCGCACCCCTCGGCCTCTACGCGGAGCAGCTCAGCGGCACTGCGTTCACCGAGCCCCGCGCCCACAACCGCCGCTCGTGGCTCTACCGGATCCACCCGTCCGCGGCTCACCCCGCCTTCACCCGCGTCCCCGCCGGGCGACTGCGCTCCGCCCCGTTCCACGAGGTCGCCGACCCCAACCGGCTGCGCTGGAACCCGCTGCCCGAACCGGCCCCGGGCACCGACTTCCTGGACGGCCTGTGGACGCTCGGCGGAAACGGCGACGCGAGCCGGCGCACCGGAAGCGCCATCCATCTGTACGCGGCCGACGCCCCGATGACCGACCGCGTCTTCAGCGACTCCGACGGCGAGCTGCTGATCGTCCCCGAACGCGGCAGCCTGCTGCTGCACACGGAGTTCGGGCGCCTGCACGCACCGCCGGGGCACATCGCGCTGATCCCGCGCGGTGTCCGCTTCCGCGTGGAGCTGCCCGAGGGCACCGCCCGCGGCTACGTGCTGGAGAACTACGGCAGGCCCTTCGTCCTGCCCGACCTCGGGCCGATCGGCGCCAACGGACTCGCCGCGCCCCGCGACTTCCTCGCCCCGAGCGCGGCGTACGAGGAGGAGGACCGGGAGACCGAGGTCGTCAACAAGTTCTGCGGCAACCTCTGGTCGGCCCGCTGCCCGCACTCCCCGCTGGACGTCGTCGCCTGGCACGGAAACCTGGTGCCCTACGTCTACGATCTGCGGCGCTTCAACGTCCTCGGCAGCATCAGCTACGACCACCCGGACCCGTCGATCTTCACCGTGCTGACCTCGCCCTCCGACACCCCGGGCCTGGCCAACGTCGACTTCGTGGTGTTCGCCCCGCGCTGGCTGGTCGGCGAGGACACCTTCCGCCCGCCCTACTTCCACCGCAACGTCATGAGCGAGTACATGGGCCTCGTCGAGGGCGCCTACGACGCCAAGGCCGAGGGTTTCGTCCCCGGCGGCGGCTCGCTGCACAACATGATGTCCGCGCACGGACCGGACCGCGAGACCTTCGACCGGGCGAGCGCGGCCGAGCTGGCTCCCGCCAAGATCGACGACGGGCTTGCGTTCATGTTCGAGACCCGCTGGCCGGTGATCGCCACCGAGCAGGCGATGTCCGCGGACCACCGCCAGCAGTCCTACGACGACGTATGGCAGGGGCTCCAGCGGCACTTCCGCTCCTAGGATGGGTCCGGGAGGAACCTTGACCGTCTTCGCGCCGGACTCGCTGGCACTCAATCGCAAGCTGCCCCTGTGGTACCAGGTGTCCCAGTCGTTGCGCGCCTCGATTCTGGGCAGGCCGCCCGCGGCGCCGCTGCGGCTGCCCACCGAGGAGTCGCTCGCGGAGCACTACGGGGTCAGTGTGCTGACGATGCGCCAGGCGCTGAAGGAGTTGGAGACCGAGGGGCTGATCAGTCGCCACCGCCGGCGCGGCACCTTCATCGAGCCCGACGCCCGTCGTGAGCGCACGGTGCGGCTGCTCGGCTCGGTCGACACCATCGTGGCCCAGCAGTCCGGCGAGGACACCACCCTGCTCGACCACCGCAGCGCCCCCGTACCGCCCGAACTGACCGCTCACTTCCCCGGGTTGACGGAGGTGACGGTCTACCGGCGGCTGCGGCGCGACCGGATCGGGGGCGAGCCGACCAACTGGGCGGAGAACCTCATACCCCCCGCCGTCGCCGCCGCCGTCGACCCCGCGGCGCTCGCCAGAATGCCGATGACCAAGCTGCTGCGCGACGAGGTGGGAATCCGGATCAGCCGGATCACCGACACCGTGGAAGCCCGCCTGGCCGACCCGAGAACCGCCGAACTGCTGGAAGTCCCGCTGCTCAGCCCGATCCTGCACTACACCGGGGTCACCTACGACGAGACCGGCTCCGTGGTGGACGTGGCCCGTATCCACTACCGGGGGGACCGCTTCTCCTTCTCGATGACGGTGGAGAACATCGCCGAGACCGCCGGCGGCGGCCAGAGCCGCCAGACGCAACGCCGCCCCGCGGCCGAGGAGGACTGAGCCCTCCGGCAGGACCCGGGCCGCGCCGACGGTCGGCCCGGGCCCGCGCCCGCCCCTCGCCGACGGGCGCCCGCACACTGCGCCAGGACGCCGAAACGACCGTACGCCCGCGGGTGGGTGCGGGCGTACGGTCGTACGGTTCAGGAGCGGTGACGCGCAGGGCAGGGCGGGCTTGCGGTGGTGGCACGACGTACTGCCGGAGCCGACCGGGCCGCCGCGGCGGCCCGAACGGACGGGCGGGCAGGCGTCAGCCGTGGCCGCCGAAGAGCGAGCGCCGAAGCCGCCGGAGCGGCGCGAACAGCGACACCTTGGCGCTGCGGCTGGCCCGGGAGCGCTGCCGGTCGCGGGAGGTCAGCTCGCGCATCAGCACGGTCGCCTCGTCGCCCTTCCCGGGTGGCAGCGCAGGGCCGCCCATCACGCTGAGATGGCGGTCCAGGCGCGAACTCACCGCGGAGCCACCGCAGTTGATCGCAGGCACACGCGGCCTGTTACGCACTGTTATCTGCTCCATCTGACTCCCCACCCGTACGACGGCGCCCTGCCTGGGCAGGTTAACCCTATCGCCCAGACGTGGCATGCAGGTATCCCGGTCTACCGATTCGCATGCCCAGCAAGGGCGTTCGTCACTCCTGAAAGGCGCCGGCAATCCGACCGGGCGGCACCTTCCGCGAGGACTGCTTCCACCGTCGAGGGCTACCACGACCAGCGGGGTTGGCCGAACGTTTCACGCCAGGCAAATGGTCGACGCCCGGGGAGAGTTGACCGCTCACCACACGGCGTGATTTCACCGTGACGGATGATGCGTGACGGATGTGACGACGCTTCGCCGCCCTCCCGCAGTCACCCGACGGCTCCGAGGCGCCCCGACGGCCGGGAGTCGCAGGCCGGCATTCGGCCCGGAACGTCCGCACCTGTCCGGCACGCACCGCGACCGGCGCGGGAACAAGCCGATCGGAGTCCGAAAACGGGGTGCGTACACGGTGATCTTTCGTTGACGATGTTCACCATGGCTACGGACGACTCCCCCTCCGCGACGGAGCCCGCGGTGCCGGTACGGCTCAGCATCAGTGACGGCGACAGCCCCTCGGAAGTGATCGACGGCATCTTCAACACCCGCTTCGCCGCAGGCTCCCAGCCCTTCGCGCGCTCCCGGACGCTGCGCAACCCGAAGCCGGGCCACAGCCTGCTTCCGCCCGGGGCCACGGTGCTGCGCAGCGCGCACGCGGAGAAGCAGCACTCCACGCTCGCCGAGGGCGAGGGGTGGACCGCCCTGGTCACCAAGTGGGGTCAGAGCACGGATGTCCACATCTGCGCGGTCACCGACGAACTCGCCTCCTCCCTGCTGGAGTCGGCCGTCGCCGACGCCGAGCACGAGGAGGAGCCGGTGCCGGACGAGGTGTCGCTGGGCTTCTGGCACCTCTCCCCCGCACGCGGCCCCTACCGGGCCGCCCGCACCATCGCCGCCCCCGCGTGGGAGGACGTCCGGGACAACTACACCGCACCGGTCGCCGACGACCTCGCCCGGCTGATGAAGCTGCGCCCGGACGACATCAACGGACGCCTGCTCCTGCTGCACGGGCCGCCCGGCACCGGCAAGACCTCCGCACTGCGCACCCTGGCCCGCTCCTGGCGCGACTGGTGCCAGGTGGACTGCGTGCTCGACCCCGACCAGCTCTTCAACGACATCGGCTATCTGATGTCGCTCTCCATGGGCGAGGACGACGACTCCGACCGGTGGAGACTCCTGCTGCTGGAGGACTGCGACGAGCTGATCAGGGGCGAGGCGAAGTACGCGGCCGGGCAGGCGCTCTCGCGGCTGCTGAACCTCACCGACGGGCTCCTGGGCCAGGGCCGCAACGTGCTGGTCGGGGTCACCACCAACGAGGATCTGGAGCGGCTGCACCCGGCAGTCGTGCGCCCCGGCCGCTGCCTGGCGCGCCTGGAGGTCGGCGCCCTCACCCGTCCCGAGGCCGTCCGCTGGCTCGGCCGCGAGGAGGGCATCGGTCCGCGCGGAGCGACACTGGCGGAGCTGTACGCGCTCAAACGCGGGCTCCCCGCCGTGGAGTTGCCCGCCCGGGAGGACCAGAAGCAGGGCATGTACCTCTGACCGGAGCGCGGATGACCGGAGCGCGGACCGGACCGCACACCGAACTCCGCTTCCTCCGTGGCACCACCTGCACCGTTCCTCTGCGGCACCACCCGCACCGCGGCCGGCACCGCAGTCCCGTCCGCCCGGTCCGCCCCGTCCGCCTCAAACGGCTCGGTCGGCTCCCGTCCGGCCGCTGCCGTCGGCGTCGGGACGCGCGGCGGACCGGCGCTGCGCCACGGGCTCCGGTTCCCGCAGCTCGTACAGGTCGCGCAGCCGTACGGACAGGCAGGTGACGCAGCCCTCCAGCCGCTCGTACTCGCTCAGTTCCACCGGCACCGGTTCGTAGCCGAGCGAGGCGAGCAGCTCGGCCGTGCGCGGGGCAGAGGCCGACAGCAGCAGCCGGTTTCCGCCCAGCAGCACCACATGGGCGCCGGCCTCCTCCGGCACCGACAGCATCCGCGGGAAGAGCCCCGGCTCGTCGACGAACGGGGCGTGGCCGATGACGGTGCCGTCCGGCAGCGCGGTCACCGCGGACTTCAGATGGAGCACGCTGCGGACCGGTACCGGCACCACGGTCGCGCCCAACGGCGTGAAGGCAGCGCGCAGTTGGCGCACGCCCTCGGCGTTGGTACGGCCGCCGCAGCCGACGTACACCGTGTCGCCGACCTTCAGCACATCGCCGCCCTCGAGCGTTCCGGGCGCTCGCACCCGTGCGACGAACAGGCCCGCCTCCCGCAGCAGGCGCTCGGTGCCGGCCGTCTCGGGCAGCCGCGAGGGCGCGCCCGGACGCGCGATGAGCGCGACGTTGCGGTACACCACGACGGTGTCCTCGACGAAGACGCCGTCCGGGCAGCCGTCGGCCGGCTCGACCTCCAGCGTCCGCCATCCGTGCTCGCGCAGCAGTGCGGTGTAGCGGTGCCACTGGTGCAGCGCGAGCTCCGGGTCGACGGGGGTGCGCTCGATATGGGTGACGAGTCCGTCCGCGAGGGCGGGCGAGGGCCGTCGGACGAGAGCGACCGGCCCCGCGCCTGCCGTGGCGCCGCCCGCGCTCATCGCACCGGCTCCTCTCCGTAGACGGCCCGCAGCGCCTCGCGCACCGCGGCCAGTGCGTCGACCCGGTCCAGTCCCAGCCGGTGTGCGCGGGCCGCGTACTCCTGGGCCGCGGTCGCCGCCTCCCGCTCGACGCGACCGCCCTCGGCGGCGATGAACGTACCGCCCCTGCCCCTGGTCTCGATCACACCGTCCGTCTCCAGGACCCGGTAGGCCTTGGCAACGGTGTTGGCCGCGAGGCCGAGTTCGCCGGCCAGACCGCGCACGGTCGGCAACCGGTAGCCGGCGGGCAGCGTGCCGGCGCTCGCCTGCTCGGCGATGTGCGCACGCAGTTGCTCGTACGGCGCGGTGGCCGAGGTGCTGTCGATGGCGATTCGCAGGCTCAAGAGGCTCTCCACAGACCGGTGTTGGCAGGAGGGGGCGCCGCGGTTGCGGCCGGTACCGACCATAGAGCCTGTCGTTCGGATCTTCGCCGGGCTCGCGACACCCGGCGCGCACATCCGCCGCGTTGCCCGCGACCGCCGTAGCTCCGGCGCGGCTCGCCGCTGCGCCGTTCGGCTGCACGCACCGCTCGCCGCCCCCGCTCCGGCGAGATCCGAGCGCAGCACGGGGCGCCGACCGCACGAAGGACCGCGACCGAACCGCGACCGACGCGTCCCGGCCCGGGCGGAGTACAACCTTTGCACCGTATGCACTGTCTGGACAGACAGCTTCGCGTCCGGGCACCACCCGGGCGTCACCACCTCGGGGAAGGCACATCCATGCGCACCAGTTCACCTCTGCGACCGGGCACGGACGGACGTCGCCACGGGTCCCGGGCGCTGCGCACAGCGGCGGTCGCGGTCGCCGCCTGCGCGCTCGCGCTCACCGCCACGAGCGGCGCCGGAGCCGCGCCGAAGAGCAGCACCGCACCCGGCTTCCTGGACGCCGACGAGCTTCCCGCCCACTCGGGCTCGCAGTGGTACGCGGGCGAGGTCACCGACGGGCTCCCGGAGATCGTGCCGTTCTGCGTGGACGGGCCCGAACTGCCCACCGAGGGCGCCTCGCACCGCCTCTTCCACACCGATCTGGACACCGGCGCGAGCCAGGTCAGCTTCACCACCGGCAGCGAGCAGAGCGCACAGGCGCTGGCCGCGCAGCTTCGGGACTCCTCCGCCGACTGCGCCGCCGACTGGCTGCGCGACAACCCCGGCGGCACCGCGTCCTGGCGCGATCTGGGCAACCAGGACGTCGGCGACGGCGCCCACACCTACGGCGTCCACATCGAGTCCGCGCACGGCTCGCAGGACGTCCACCTCTTCGGCGTCGGCCGGGACGGGAGCACCGTCACGGTGGTGGCCTGGGGCCGGATGGGCACGCTCGCCGACGCACCGGTGGAGGCGTACCGCACCACACTGCGGACGGCCGTGGAGAAGCTGGTCGGCTGACCCGTCCGCCTGCGCGGGCCCACGGGTCAGCGCAGGCGGTGCCCGACCCGGCCCAACGCCCGGGCCACGACGTCGAGTTCGTCCGGCTCCAGTACGTCGATCAGCGCCGCGCGCACCGCGTCGACATGCCCGGGCGCCGCCTGGCGCAGCGCCTCGTACCCCTGGTCGGTCAGCTGCGCGAAGACCCCGCGCACATCCGTCGGACAGGAGCGGCGGCGCACATGGCCGCGCTTCTCCAACTGGCCGACCTGGTAGGTCAGTCCGCTCTTCGACGTGATCAGCAGACGCGCCAGCTCGCTCATCCGCAGCTCGCCCCCGGGGGCGTCCGCGAGGCGCACCAGCACCTCGTACTGCGGGTGCGAGAGCCCGGCGTCCTCCTTGAGCTGCTGCTCCAGCGCGCGCTCGACCCGATGGCTCGCCTCCAGGAAGCCGCGCCAGGCAGCCCTTTCGCGTTCATCCAGCCAACGTGTCCCGGTCATGCCTCCAGCCTAGCGCGTTGTTCAAATTCGAACGAACCGGTACGGTGATCGGCGACCAGGTTCGAATTCGAACCACTTGCCCTCTCACCGCCCTGGAGGCATGCCGTGGCATCCGCGTTCGGCACCACCCGGCTCTCCCCGCAGCAGGACCCCACCCCCTCCGCCCCCGACGCGCACGACGTCGGGCTGCTCGTCCTGCGCGTCTGCCTGGGCGTCGTCATGGCCGCACACGGAGCGCAGAAGCTCTTCGGCTGGTTCGGCGGCGGCGGCCTCGAAGGCACCGAGATGTTCTTCGAGTCCGTCGGCTACCCGATGGCGGGCGCGATGGCACTGCTCACCGCGGTCATCGAGACCTTCGGCGGGCTGGCGCTGATCGTCGGGCTGCTGACCCCGCTCGCCGCTGCCGCCGCCTTCGGCACCATGCTCAACGCCATCTCGGTCAAGTGGGGCGGCGGCTTCTTCCTCCCCGAGGGCCTGGAGTACGAGATCACCCTCGCCGCCCTCGCCGCCGGTATCGCCCTCACCGGGCCCGGCCGGCTCGCGATCGACCGCGGCCTGCCCGTACTGCGCGACCACCGACTGAGCCACGGCGCCGCCGCGGTGGCACTCGGCGCTGTCGTCGCCGGCCTGGTACTGCTCATCCGCAACTGAGACGACTCGCCCGACGCGGCCGGCCGGCACACACGTCCCGACCGGCCGCGGCACGGCCCGACGGGACGCCGCCGACCGACCGGCCGGGCGACAGCCGGACGCCGTACACCGGCTCGCGCCCGCTGCACCGCGGCGCGCGGCGACTGCCGGGACCACGCCCCGCAGCGCCGTCCGCGCTCACGACGCCGGCAGTACGACCATCCGATGCGGCCCGTGCGGTGAGTGCTCCACCGCGTCCTGCGGCTGGTGCCAGTGGAGGACGAACCGCTCGCCGGCCCGATAGGCGTCCAGCCCCGCCCGGCAGTACGCGACCATCTCCGGCGGCAGGTCCTCCAGGGCGTACCAGCCGATGCCCGCGCACTTGTCCGGCTCGGCGTTGACCGGGTGCTCGTCGTCGCCGAGCCACGCCTCGAAGAACCAGCCGATGCGCGGCTCGGCGCCGGGACCGCGGTGCTGCATCACCAGCGCCACCCGCAACCGGTCCGGCGCCAGCGACAGCCCGATCTCCTCGGCGGCCTCCCGGATCACGGCCTCCCGCACGTCCTCCCCGGCCTCGACATGGCCGGAGGGGGCGTGCAGCAGCCCGTCCGCGTATCCGGTGTTCGCCCGCCGGGTGAGCAGGACCCGTCCGCCCCGGCGCAGCAGGAGGTGGACGTCCACCACCTCGGTGTGCCGCCGGACGGGCGCGGGCGCGGTGGTGTGGTCGTCCATGGCACCGATCATGCCAGCGCCACCGCACCCACCGCCGCCGCCTCGACGCCCGCCCGGCCGCCCGGCCTCGGGCCGCTCTCCGGGTGGCGCGCTACGAACTGC
The DNA here is from genome assembly GCF_023072595.1 of Streptomyces sp. XM4193. GTDB lineage: Bacteria > Actinomycetota > Actinomycetes > Streptomycetales > Streptomycetaceae > Streptomyces. Next base: position 61,104 of record NZ_JALLGK010000013.1, on the reverse strand, counting down.
AGCTCGCCGGAGTGGCGTTGGCCGGGTCGAGCGCGTTCGCCGTCTCGTGCCAGGCGGTGCGGTCGGTCAGCGCGATCGCGACGTGGCCCGAGAGGCTGCTGGGACACAGGTCCTGCAGCAGTACGTTCCTGACCCGCTCGCCTTCCAGGTACTGGGTCTCGTAGGGGGTCACGACCAGGTCGTACCGCGAGGAGATCACCGTGTAGTCGACGCCGGGGACCGTGTCGCCGCCACGGTTGAGCTCGGTCAGGAAGTCGGAGCCGACGACCTGCTGGTCGAGCGCGGGAGTGTGGTCGCCGATGGCCTCCTTGGCTCCCGGCCACAGGTCGAGCAGCCGGGTGAGCCCGCTCAGCGTCGTTCCGTGGCTGCTGGGCGCGATCCCGACGAGCGCGTTCACCTTCTGCGCGCCGCCGAGGAACTTCAGATAATGGCGCGGCATCATTCCGCCCTGCGAATGGCCGACGATGTCGACCTCCGTCGCGCCGGAATCCGCGAGCACCTGGTCCACGAAATCGTCGAGCTGTGCGGCGGACTTCTCGATGCGGTCGAGTCCGTGGAAGATCGGGACGCCGGGCAGCTGCCCGTAATCCATCGCGTGGACGCAGTAGCCACGATTCTTCAGATAGGCCGAGAGGCCGGTCCAGTTGGTCTTCGAGTTTCCGAAGGTGCCGTGCACGAGCACCACGGGACGCGGGTGCTCCTTCGTCGGTGTGCAGGACGCGGACTTCTGTACGGCGTCCGATTCGACGGTGGCGCCGACCCGTTCCTGCGGAGCACCGGACTCGGAGACCGCGTTCCCGGCCGCGGGCACGAGTGCGACCGCGACCGCGAGCGCGGTGGCGGCGACCAGCTGACGGGTACGCGTGCGGGACAACTTCATGCGCACTCCTCCGTGAGGGATGAAGGATTCCGAAAGATCGACTGCGAACCCAGGCGCCGGGATGGACGACGCGCGCCGGGACGTTCTCCATTAACGGGCGAGTAACCTACGAGGGAAAGGGCCGCAACCGTGAAGATAGCGCCACACGATCTTCACTCGCCGAAAGCGAACCAAAGGCAGCACACGCAGGCTCATTTCCCTGCGCACACCTCTTGTCATTTCACTGAGCGGACCACCTCGGGACCGGTTCGAAACCCGGTCTACACTCCGCGGCATGACTGAACCGATCGAGGCGGCGGTGCCGATCCTCCGCGTCACCGACAGCGCTCGCGCACTCGCCTGGTACGAGCGGCTCGGCTTTCGGGCCACCTGGCAGCACCGCTTCTCCCCCGAGCTGCCCGCCTTCACCGAGATCGACCGGTCCGGGGTGCGGCTGTTCCTCTCCGAGCACGAGGAGGACGCCCGGCCCGACACCCTGGTCTATCTCCAGCTGCGTGAAGTGGAGGCGCTGGCCGCTGAGTTGGACACCGCCTCCGAGCTGACCGAATGGGGCACGCTGGAGTTCGAGGTGCGCGACCCCGACGGAAACCGGCTGCGCATCGGCACGCCCGTCGACGAGGTCTGAGCGCCGTACACCGCCCCGCACCCCCGCCGCACACCGCCCGCACACCGGCCCCGCGGTTCCTGCCTCCGCGCTCCGTGCGCACGCCCCTCACGCTCCGGCGCGCACGGGGGCGGAGGGGAGTGCCCGGATGTGACCGATCTCAAAGGATTGGCCCCTGCTGAGCAGCTCGGTGCAGGGTAGGGGCCGGACAACGGGAACAACGGGACACAAGCACAGACTGAAGGAGCCCCATGAGGATCGGCATCGTCGGAGCCACCGGCCAGGTCGGAACCGTAATGCGAGACATCCTGGCCGAGCGGGACTTCGCGCTGGAGGAGCTGCGACTGTTCGCCTCCGCCCGCTCCGCGGGGCGCACGCTGCCCTGGAAGGACGGCGAGATCACGGTCGAGGACGCCACCACCGCCGACTACTCGGGCCTGGACATCGTGCTGTTCTCGGCGGGCGGTGCCACCTCCCGGGAGCTGGCACCGAAGGTCGCGGCGGCAGGAGCGGTCGTCATCGACAACTCCTCCGCCTGGCGCCTGGACCCGGAGGTGCCGCTCGTCGTCTCCGAGGTGAACCCGGCCGCGGCCGCCCAGCGGCCCAAGGGCATCATCGCCAACCCGAACTGCACCACCATGGCCGCGATGCCGGTGCTGCGTCCGCTGCACGAGGAGGCGGGGCTGCGGGCACTGATCGTCGCCACCTACCAGGCGGTCTCCGGCAGCGGCCTGGCGGGCGTGGCCGAGCTGGACGGGCAGGCGCGCAAGGCCGTCGAGTCGGACGCCACCAGGCTCACCTTCGACGGTGACGCCGTCGACTTCCCGGCTCCGGACAAGTTCAAGCGCCCGATCGCCTTCAACGTCCTGCCGCTCGCCGGCTCGATCGTGGACGACGGCCTCGAGGAGACCGACGAGGAGCAGAAGCTCCGCCACGAGAGCCGCAAGATCCTGGACATTCCCGGACTCAAGGTCTCCGGCACCTGTGTGCGCGTCCCCGTCTTCAGCGGCCACAGCCTGCAGGTGAACGCGCGCTTCGACCGCGAGCTCAGCCCCGAACGCGCCCGCGAACTGCTCGCCGACGCACCGGGCGTGGAGCTGTCGGACATCCCCACCCCGCTGCAGGCGGCCGGCCGGGACGCCAGCTACGTGGGCCGCGTCCGCCGCGACGAGACCGCGGAGAACGGCCTGGCGCTGTTCCTGTCCAACGACAATCTGCGCAAGGGCGCCGCCCTCAACGCGGTGCAGATCGCCGAGCTCGTCGCGGACGAGCTGCGCGCCGCACGCTGACCGCTCCCCCTCCGTCCGCGCCCGTGGAGCGCGTACGGGTCGGTCGAGCCCACCGGGCACACACAGGGCAAGGGCCCCGGAACCTTGGAAGGTTCCGGGGCCCTTGCCTTCATGCAACCCCATGAGCCACGTACAGACGCAGACTCTCCAGACGTCAGCCGATCTCGGCGCCGTAGTCGGCAAGCGCCTTGGCAACCGGACCGTAGAAGGTCTGGCCGCCGGAGGAGCAGTTGCCGCTGCCGCCCGAGGTCATGCCCAGCGCGTCGCTGCCCGCGAAGAGCGAGCCGCCACTGTCACCCGGCTCGGCGCAGACGTCGGTCTGGATCAGACCGTTGACCGTGCCCTCCGGGTAGCTGACGGACGCGTCCACGGCCTCGACGGATCCGCCGTGCACCTGGGTGGTGCTGCCACTGCGCTGGACCTCTTCACCGACGGTCGCCTCACGGGCGCCGGTGATGTCCTGCGAGCCGCCGTCGTAGAGGTTCACCGAGCTCGGTGCGTCCACGCCGCCCTCGTACTTCACGAGCGCCTGGTCGCTACCGGGGAAGGTGCTCTCCTCCATGGTGCCGATCGCAGATCCGCCCGAGGAGTCCGACCACGAGCTGCCGACGCTGCCGCAGTGGCCCGCGGTCACGAAGTAGGACTCGCCGCCCTTGGTGACGTTGAAGCCGAGCGAGCAGCGGGCGCCGCTGCTGTAGATGGCGTCGCCACCCTGGATGCGGAGGCTGAACTCACCCGCGCTGCGCTTGAGTTCGGCCTTGCCGTTCTGGGCGGTGACCAGCTTCTCCAGCTCGGCGAACTTCGCCTTGCTGACCGTCTTGTCCGCCGTCACGACGACCTTGTTGGTCTTCGGGTCGACGGAGCGAGCGGTACCGACGATGTCGGCCTTGTCGATCGCGGACTTGGCGGTCTTGAGCTCCGCCATGCTGTGCTCGACGACCTTCGCCTCGGCGCCGGCGTTCTGCACGGTCTTGACCGCGGACTCGGAGGTCACGTTGACGACGAGCTTCTTGCTCTCGGCGTCGTAGTACGTGCCGGCGGCGGTGTCCGCTCCCAGCTTGCCCTCGAGCGTCGTCGCCAGCTCACCAGCGGCGGAGGAGGTCAGGGTGTCCGCCGTGAAGACGGGCTCAGCGGCATTGGCGTTGGCCACGGTGAACGAGCCGGCCACCAGTGCTGCCACACCTGCACCGGCGATCGTCATGCGCCGCTTGTTGATCCGTCGTGTTCTCAACTCATGCCTCCTGTGGGGGGAGGGAATCGCTCCGGGCGGAGCGCTTCCGGAGGTTGTTCCGGACAACTGCCCGGCCGGGACACGATCGCGTCCATGCCAAGCAGTGGGTTGGAGTATGGACAGGGTGACTCGGCACACACAAGGTCGAGTTCACGTCACTGAGCGATGAAGTGATGGGCAGAATTCCGCTTCTGAGGATCCGACAGTTGTGCACGTCAGTCTGCCGCGCTTGAGGTCTCGCATACCCGCCGCGATCGAAGATCACCCGGGGGTGAGGTCTACACCTGTCTTGAAATCGCTGTTCTCGGCGCTGCTCGTCGGCCCATCTCCCGGGCCTCCGCAGCGAGTCCGGGCGGCGTATCCACCATCGGCATTGTTTCCTGCTTTTGACTGATTTCCACTGTTCAGTGGAGGCGCTCAGGGGCAAAGCGGACGGCCCGACCCGCACTTGTCACCCGCCAGCACCCCGACACCCACCCGCGTCCGACCGCAGTTCGTTTCTCCGGCGCACTCAACCCGCGGCCGAAACCACACCCCTCACGCCCGTCGCCCGCTCCCCCGCCGCCCCGGGCCAACCGCCGAAAGAGCCCCGCGACGGCGCGGGCGGACCCCCGAACCGGACCTCGTCCGACTCCGGCCCACCATCACGCTCCGTCACCAGCCCGGGAGTCGCAGGGCCTTGAGCGCTCACTCGCCGAGGCTTCGCCCTGCAACGGAAGCCGGGGGCGCCCGCGCACGCACCGGCTCGGACGGTCGGGCTGCACCGGCCCGCACTCCGGCGCGCACCACGGCTCTACGCCACGTCGCGCTCCCCGGCCGGCACCGGCACTCCCAGGGTGTTGCCGGGCGGAGGGAAAGGGCAGAGGAAATGGTCGCTGAAAGCGCACGGCGGAAGCGTCGACCGATTGAAGTCGACCGTGACGGTGCCGTCCGCGGCCGGCACCCCGGTCCGCAGGAAACGGAAGCGGCAACTGGTCCCGCCACTCGTGGCGTCGGCGAAGACCGCCCAGAGCGCACCACTGCCCACCGAGGACACCCGCAGGCCGGCCGAGCCGCCGTCGGGCAGCGTGAACTCCACCGTGCCCGCCAGCTCCAGACCGCGCTCCCGACCGTCGGCGTTCGCCACCCGGACCGTTCGCCGCTCCCCGTACGACCGGAAGGTGCCCCGCAGCACCCACCGCGGGTCGAAGGGCGTGGTGCGCACACCGCTGAAGGTCCGTCGGGCCGCCGCGTCGGGATCGTGCACCCGCACCGCCCACTCCCCCTCGCGCCGCAGCAGCTCCAAGCGGCGCTCCCCGTGGGCGAGCCGCGCGGCGGCGGGATCGTTCGCCTCCGGCACCAGCAGTGTGCCGCCCACCAGCGGCTCGCCCCGGTGGAACAGGCCCTCGAGGACGTCCGCGTGCACACGCACCCCGTCGCCCGAGGCGGCCCAGTGTCCGGGCACGTCGGCCAACCGGCCCTCGGAGTCCGCGTCGGCGAGCCAGTGGGTCCCGGTGACCGAGAGCGGACCGTAGGGGGCGCGTACGACGTCCAACCGCTGCTGGTGCCACTCCTGCCAGGCCCGCCGCACCGCCTCTTCCTCAGTAGTCATGCCGGTCAAGTTGCCACAGCGGCTCGGTGCGGGTGCGCGACCGGCCCCGGCCCGCCGTGCGGCACACCCGCTCGGTCGGCGGAAGCGAGGACCACCGAACGGACAGGGCTCACCGAACGGACAGGACGGACGGGAACCGGGACGGACAGGAGAGGCGGTGCGGGAGGAGCAGCGCGGGAGGGCAGAACCAGGGCACGGGACGGGGTCGTCACCGCGGGACCGTCACCGCGGGGTCGTCTCCACCCGCGTCAGTCGCAGCAGTTGCAGCAGTTGCAGCAGTTGCAGCACTCGCTGCAGCTGCTGCAGCAGTCGCAGCCCTCGCAGCAGCAGTCGCACTTGTCGCACCAGCCCTCGCGCGGCTCTCCCGTCCAGGGGTCCTGGTACTCGCTGCGGCAGCACAGTTGGCAGGTGCAGCACAGGCCGCTCCACACCAGACAGCCCGCCAGCAGTCCTCGACGGCGCGGCGGCTCGGGGGGCGGCGGCCAGCCGCCCGGCGGCTGGTTCACCCACGGCGAGGCGGGATGCGGAGTGTGGGCGTGGGGCTGGAAGGTGCGCTGCACCGCGTGCTCCAGCTCGTGCACCAGCAGCCGGTGCGCCAGCGCCGAGTCCGTGAACTCCACCTCCGCGAGCGCCAGTCGAATACCGTGCACCGCGTCGTCGCACAGGCGACGCGCCTCGGCAGCGTCGGTGCCGGTGGTGGTGAGCGGGTTCCACGCGCCGGCCTGCTGGTCGGCGGCACGGTCCTCCACGGCGTCCAGCAGATGGGCCAGCCGACCGAAGAGCCGGCCCGCCTCGTGCAGCGGCGCCGAGTTGCCGGGTCTGCCGGCGAGCACCGCGGTGTGCGCGAACGCCGCCGCGGTCGCCAGCTCGGTCGGCTCGGTCACCGTCAGGACGGAGGTGCCGGGGCCCGCCGCCGACTCCAGCTCCTGCTGGCGGCCGACCGCGTCGAGCAGGACCGCGGTGTCGAACCCCAGCCCGGCGCCCGCACGTTCGCCGCCGAGGTCCCAGCTGCGCGCGACGCGCTCCGCGGCGGCGGCGACCGGCCGCCGCCTCATCGCGCCGTCGCCGTCCAGGACGTGGTCGCGCAGCTTGGCGGAGGCCAGCACCAGCGAGACCGTCGCCGCCAGATGTGCTCCCTGCCCCTTGGCGACCGAGGCGGTGCGCATCCCCCGCAGCGGGCACGGTCCGGCCGTACGGCGCTCGGGCGCCAGTTCCCGCGGAAGCTGAGCGTCCGTCAGAACGGAGAGCACGAGCCCGTCGTAGTTGGTGGCCACGCGCGCGAACTGGCCGTGATCGGCGCGCAACGCGAGGCAGAGGCCGCACAGATGGGCCATCCATTCCGTGCGCAACCGTTTACTCAGCCGGTGTGAACACGGTCTGATGATTCCGAACACTCAACCCACCCCGTCGAACTGGCAACGCGTCATGGTGGTGTGTGACTCACTCTTTTGGGCTGTCACTCACCCTTGCGGCGGGAGAGACGTGATCTTTCCCTCCACCACCACTCGTATACCGCAACACCGCAGCTCCGGGAGCTGCCGTTCTGCACCAGAACTGTCACGAAACCCGCCCGAGGCGCATATCCGCTTGGCGCATCATCCGCCTCATGCAGGACGATAGGCGTGCGGACAGCACAGACCGCACGCGAGAGGAGGCGTCATGGGATCGGTGCGTAAGGCGAGTGCATGGCTTGGGCTCGTCGACGACAGCGAAATGCGCTACTACGACGATGACTACGCCGAGGGGCCCGAGCCCGGGGACGCCGCACGCGAGACGTGGGTGACCGACCCCCGTATCCGTGCGACCGCGGAGACGGCCCAGGACCAGGGCACCAGGATCGCGACCGTCACTCCCGACGGCTTCCGGGACGCCCGGGGCATCGGCGAGTTGTTCCGGGACGGCGTTCCGGTGATCGTGAACCTGACCGCGATGGAGCCGGGCGACGCCAAGCGAGTGGTGGACTTCGCGGCCGGACTGACCTTCGGGCTGCGCGGCTCCATCGAGCGGGTGGCGACCCGGGTCTTCCTGCTGACCCCGCCCGACTACGAGATCCTCACCGGCGAGGATCGCAGAACGACCGAAGGCGGATTCTTCAACCAGAGCTGACCCGCGTCCGCTGCCGCCGAGGAGGGCGGCAGCGGGTGCGGTCACGATCTGCTGGACGCGGTCTGCCGCGTTCGGCGTAGACGGCATACGTCCAACTGCCCACCGCAACCACCTGCGTTGGCGGTAATCGGTCCGGCGAATCTCCGGCGGACGCGCGCACCGGCGCGAAGGCCGGCCGACGGCCGGACGCAAGCGCCCTCATCGACCGGCGAGCACCCGGAACGCGCGCCTTCCCGCCGCCCGCCCGCGCGCTCTCCGCCCGGCTGCGCCGACGCCCGCGGCCGCGCTCCCTAGCGGAACGCGTCCTGGCCGGTGAGCGCCTTCCCCAGCACCAACTGGTGCATCTCCACGGTGCCTTCGTAGGTCAGAACCGATTCCAGGTTGGTCGCGTGCCGCATCACCGGGTACTCCAGCGAGATCCCGTTCGCACCCATGATGGTGCGCGAGGTGCGGCAGATCTCGATCGCCTCCCGCACGTTGTTCAGCTTTCCGAAGCTCACCTGCTCCGGGCGGAGCCTGCCCGCGTCCATCCGCACCCCGAGGTGGTGGGCGAGCAGCACTCCCTTGTGGAGCTCGACGGCCATGTCCGCCAACTTCGCCTGGGTCAGCTGGAATCCGGAGATCGGCCGGCCGAACTGCTCGCGGGCACCGGCGTAGTCGAGAGCGGCGTCGAAGCTCGCCCTGGCCGCCCCCATCGCACCCCAGACGATGCCGTACCGCGCGTGGCTGAGGCAGCTGAGCGGGCCGCGCAGACCGACCGCCTCCGGCAGTACGGCGTCGGCGGGCAGCCGTACGCCCTCCAGCACCAGCTCGCTGGTCACCGACGCCCGCAGCGACCACTTGTGCTTGATCTCCGGCGCGGAGAAGCCGGGGGTGTCGGTGGGCACGACGAAGCCCCTGATGCCGTCCTCGGTCTGCGCCCAGACCACCGCGACCGCGGCAACCGAACCGTTGGTGATCCACATCTTGCGGCCGTCGAGGACCCAGTCGCCGCCGTCGCGGCGCGCGCGGGTGCGCATCCCCGCGGGGTCCGACCCGTGGTCGGGCTCGGTCAGACCGAAGCAGCCGATGAGTTCGCCCGCGGCCATTCCCGGCAGCCAGCGCTGCTTGTGCTCCTCCGAGCCGAAGCGGTGGATCGCGTACATCGCCAGGGAGCCCTGGACGGAGACGAGCGAGCGGATGCCGGAGTCGGCGGCCTCCAGCTCGAGACAGGCCAGTCCGTACTGGACCGCGGACGCGCCCGCGCAGCCGTAACCCTCCAACGGCATGCCCAGGGCGCCGATCGCGCCGAGCTCCCGGGCGAGCTCGCGGATGACGGGGAGCTCTCCGCGCTCGTACCAGTCGGCGACGTGCGGCAGCACCCGGTCGGTGGCCCAGGCCCGTACGGTGTCGCGGACGGCCAGGTCCTCGGGCGACAGCAGGTCGTCGATGCCGAGCGGATCGGCGGGGTCGAACGGCGGCAGGGTCGAACGGGACATCGGCGGCCTCCGGCGGCGTGGATCGGACGAGGGTTCGACCGACGTTACGGCCGGGTAATCCGGCTCGGCAAGCGGGTCCCGCCGTCGCCGCCCCGGGCCGTACCGGTGCCGTCCTCGCCCGGCTCGTCGCGGCCCGGGAGGACGTCGTCCGGGTCCTCGCGGTCCTGGTGGGCGAGCTCTGCCCGGCGGCCTGGCCGCTCACCGCGGTCCGGGTCGCGGCGACCGGCCCCCTGGCTCGGCACACTGCGCGGGCTGCCGCCGGAATCGGGCTCGGCACGGCTCTGCTCGGGCACCGGGGTGCGCCGCGGCGCGAGGGCCCGGGGCAGTCGCAGTGCGGCGAGCGCACCGCCGAGCAGCAGTACGGCGCTGACCACCAGCGCCGCCCGCATCCCGTGCACGAAGGCGAGTTGGGCGTGGTCGCGCAGTGCGGCGCCGGCCGCGTCGCCCAGATCGTCCGCGACGGCGTACGCCTCGCTCAGCGAGTTGCCCGCGGCTCCGCTGTTCTCGGCGATCTCCTCGTCGCGGCGGAACGCGGCGGCGTACGCACCGTGCATGACGCTGCCCAGTGCCGCGATGCCGAGTCCGGCGCCGAGTTGGTAGGCCGTCTCGCCGATCGCCGCGGCGCCACCGGCCTCGCGCGGAGGCGCATCGCTGAGCATCGACTCGTAGCAGCCGAAGAGAGTGGTCTCCAGCCCGAAGCCGAGCAGGACAAAACCGGAGATCATCACGGCCGGGTTATCGTCCGCACCGAGCGAGCTGAGGGCGAGCACGGCGACGGCGGTGGCCAGGAAGCCGAGCGCGACCATCCGGCGGGGCCCGATCAGCGGCAGTACGCGGGGGCCGAGCAGTCCCGCGGTGACGGCGGCGACGGAGAGCGGCAGCAGCCGCAGACCGGTCTCCAACGGCGAGAGGCCGAGGACCAGTTGGAGGTACTGGGCGGCGATCAGGGCCAGCCCGACCAGTGCCATCACCGTCAGCACAATGCAGCCGACCGCCGTGCCGAAGGCGGGCCGGGCGAACGCGGTGAAGTCGATCAGCGGGTGGGCCAGCCTCCGCTGCCGCACCACGAAGAAGGTGAGCAGGCCGGCGCCGAGCACCAGGGCGGCCGCGGTGTCGGGCGCCAGCGGGTCACCGCCGCCGGCGCGCTTGATCGCGAAGATGACCGCGAACAGGCCGACGGCGGCGAGCAGCGCGCCGGCCGCGTCCCAGGGGCCCTCCCGGTCGCCGGTGGACTCGGGGAGCAGCATCCGGCCGACGGGGACGCTCAGGATCATCAGCGGGATGTTGAGCAGGAAGACCGAGCCCCACCAGAAGTGCTCCAGCAGCGCCCCGCCCACCAGCGGCCCGATCGCGGCGCCGATCGCCGCGACCGCGCTCCAGATGCCGATGGCCAGGGCGCGTTCGCGCCGGTCGGGGAAGACCTGCCGCAGGATCGAGAGCGTGGCGGGCATGATCATCGCGCCGCCCGCGCCGAGCAGCGCCCGGGCGATGATCAGCAGCGCCGGGCTGTCGGCCACCACCGCGAGGGTGGAGGCGAGCCCGAATACGACGTAGCCGCTCAGCAGCACCCTGCGTCGTCCGATCCGGTCGCCGAGCGTGCCGAAGAGGATCAGCAGCGAGGCGCACACCAGCGGATAGGCGTCGACGATCCACAGCAGTTCCATCGGCCCCGGGCGCAGATCGGCCGACACCTCGGGTATCGCCACGTGCAGCACGGTGGCGTCGACGGTCACCAGCAGCAGACTCGCGCACAGAACGACCAGCACGGTCCAGCGGTTTGACTTGGCACCCATACCTGTTTGTTGACCCGTCGCTTCTCTAGGGGCTGTCGCGAGCCGCCGGCGCACACAACCGTCCGGTGTCCGTACAGCCGCTCCACCACCCGCGTCGGCGCCGGGCCCCTTGATAGGGCGTCAGGGCTGCCGGAGGGGCGGGTGCCGCAACAGCGTACGCGAGGCCCGGTCGCCGCCCCGAGCGCAGGTCGGCAACAACGGGCGGGCCGTGAGAGCCCGACCGGTGCGCGGCGACGTCGCGGCCCGCTCTCGGAGCCCGTCCGGCGGTGGCCGATAATCGGGCGGGTGAGCGATCCAGACGGCCGCCCGAAGACCGGGACGGGCCACATACCCCGAAGCCGGATCCCGGGCCCGTACCGGACCCCCGAGACCGGCCGCGACACCGGCCCGCGCCCCGTGCCCCGGCCGCGTCGCTCCCCGGCGCCGCCGTCCGCGGGCGGCCCGGCCCCGGGCGGGACCGGGCACCGCGCCGTACGCGCGCTGCGCCACGCGGCGCCGGCCCTGCTGGCCTACGCGGCCGTACGGACGCTGGTCGCCGTGGTGCTGCTGGTCTGGGCCGGGCTGAGCGACCGCGACGGCCGGCAACTGCTCTCCGCCCGCTGGGACTCGCTCTGGTACTCCCGCATCGCCGAGAACGGCTACGGCTACACCGCCGTGCTCGACGACGGCGCCACCCACCCCGATCTCGCCTTCTTCCCCCTGCTGCCCTGGCTGGAACGCGGCATCGCCGAGGTCACCTCCCTCTCGGTCGCCGACGCGGGCCTGCTGGTGTCCGCGGTCGCCTCCCTGGCCGCGGCCTGGGGGCTCTTCGCGATCGGCGATCTGCTGCACGGGCGCCGGGCCGGCACACTGCTCGCCGTGCTGTGGGCCGCGGTTCCGGTCGGCATCGTGCAGTCGATGGCGTACAGCGAATCGCTCTTCACCGCGCTTGCCGCGTGGGCGCTGTACGCGGTTCTCACCGATCGCTGGGTGTGGGCCGGCGGGTTGACCGCGCTGGCCGGGCTGACGCGGCCGGTGGGTGCGGCGCTGGTCGCCGCGCTGTGGGTGACCGCGGCGCTGCGGCTGTACCGCGAACGACGTCTGCCGGTGCGCGCGGTGTGCGGGCTGCTGGTGGCACCGGTCGGCTTCCTCGGCTACGCGACCTGGGTCGGTGTGCGCCGGGAGAGCGTCACCGGCTATCTGGACGTGCAGGGGGAATGGGGCAACGGTTTCGACGGCGGGCTCGCCTTCGCCCGGTTCGTCGGCGGGTTCCTGGTCGGCGGCCCGCTCCAGCTGCTCGCCGGGCTGGCGCTGATCGCCGGGGTGGGCCTGGTGGTGTGGGCGCTGGTGCTCTGCTTCCGCGGGGGCCAGCCGCCGGCGCTGCTGGCGTACACCGCGCTGGTGGTGGCACTCGCGCTGTGTGCCAAGGGGTACTTCGGCTCCAAGCCCCGGCTGCTGCTGCCGGCCTTTCCGCTGTTGTTGCCGCTCGCGGTGGCGATGGCGCGGTCGCGGACCCGGACCGCGGTCCTCGCACTGGGTCTGCTGAGCGCGGTGGCGGCGGTGTACGGAGCGTTCTGGCTGCACGGATCCGGTCCGCCGTGAGCGGCGGAGCGGGAAGTGGCCGGTGCTTTTCCGGTTAATCCTCGATGGACTGCACGGTAAGTAAAGGAGAATCCAAGTACCGCGCTCTCCGGATTATCCGTGGATAGGTAAACCGGGAGTCCATAAAGGCGGTAACACCGCAGGCCGGAAGTGCGGCGCAGACCACATTCCACATCACATCGAGATTACGAAGGCCGTCCCGAGAGCGGCGACTGCCGTCACCCGCTGTAATCTCTATTGCGTGCGTACCGACCGTGTCCTCGCCCGCCTGGAGCAGGAGCCAGTGCGGCCAACGATCCCGCCCCCCGGCATGAGTGCCGTGCGCCGGTCGCTGTTCGCGGCGACGCTGGGGTTCTACGTGGCGATCGTCGTGGCCGTGCTGAACACCTCGCTCCTGGTCCGGATGGACTGGCAGGTGATGCTCTTCCGCCCGTACAAGCAGTGGCCGGAGCTGCACGCGTTCCTCGACTACTTCGTCGTGATGGGGCAGCGCGGGCCGACCGCGGTGCTGGTCGCCGCCTGGCTCGGCTGGCGCTCCTGGCGGCAGCGGACGATACGGCCGCTGCTCGTACTGGCCTCGGCGCTGCTGGCGCTGAACGTGACCGTCGGAGCGGCCAAGCTGGGCATGGGCCGCGAAGGACCGCACTACGCGAACATCATGGGCTCCAACGAGATGTTCCTGACCGGGGACATATTTCCCTCGGGTCACACGGCCAACGCCGTCGTGACCTGGGGCGTGCTCGCCTATCTGGCCAGTACGCCCAGAGCCCGCCGCTGGCTCTCGATCCTCGCCGCGGTCTTCGCCCTGGGGGTGGGCACGACCACGGTCTACCTCGGTACGCACTGGGTCAGCGACGTCCTCCTCGGCTGGGCCGCCGGGCTGCTGATCCTGCTGGCCCTGCCCTGGGGCGAACCGGTGATCGCCCGCATCCAGGAGCACATCGAGGTCTACTGGGCCAGAATGCGCGGCGCTGTGCGGCTGCCGTTCCTCTCCCCGCCGCCGGTCGGCACCGGGACGCCCTGGCCGGTGCGTCCGGCTGCCGACCGGGCGAGCAGCAGCCCGGCCGCGTCCGACCGGCACCGTGGCGGTACGGGCGGGCCGCCGCACGGCGGCACCCGCACCCACGCGGTACGGGCCCCCGCGCTGCGCGGCACGCGGCGCAGACCGCAGGACGGGCGCACCGGCCGCGCGCTCTCGCCGGCGCCGTGGAACTGACCCCCGCCGGCGCCGCACGACCGGCGCCCGGGAGCCGGTGGGCGTCCGCACAGCGGGACGCACTCCGCCCCGTGCTCCGTCGCGGAACACGGGGCGGGGCCGCCTGCTCGGGCGGTCGCGGCGGGGTCTGCGGCCGAAGCGGCGACAGGCGTCAGCCCTGCCAGCAGCGGACCACCTTCTCGTCCTCGACGGTGAAGTTCAGCCGGCCCTCCACGTACTCCATGGTGATCATCGCGCCCGGCGGCAGACTCCGTACGTTGGCCCAGCCGCGGCTGCGCGCCTGCTCCTCGGCCTCTCCGCCGGGCAGCCCGACGTAGGCCTCCGGGTCGTCGGTCCGTTCGGTCGGCTCTGCGGGTCGGTCATCCATGTCCGCCACCGTACGGGCCGGGCGCACCACACGGAAGTGCCGCACGGATCTTCGAGCCGTCACGCTTGTGTCACAGTCGGGACGCCATTCACCCGGCGGTCCGAAGTATTTTCCGTAGACGTCCGGCACGGGATTCGAGCGTTATTCCGACGGCCTCCACGAGCGGGTTCCGCACCTCCCCCGCAATGGCCCGCGGAATAAACCGTGCGCCTGCTCCCGGCTGTGCCCGCGGGAAAGGACGGGGGTTCGCTCAGCTCTTCGAGGAGTCCAGCGAACGGCTCAACCGGTCCCGCAATGCGACCAGTTGATCAAGCATCTCGACCGGCTCCAGCACGGTGAAGTCCACCCCGTAGAAGAGCAGGTGGATCACCACCGACTCCAGCGAATAGGACCCGGTGCGCAGCAGGCAGCTGTCCGCGTCCACGGCCTCCAGGGAGCCGGTCGACGGCCGCACGAGCGCCGCCGCCTCCTCGACGGGCATCCGCAGCAGGACGGTGGCGCGCACCGCGTGGGCGCGGGTGGAGACCCCCTCCGAGACGTAGGCGGCCAGGTCGTCGGCAGGGGGCGTACGGGGCTCGAACCGCGGACCGTGCGGCGGCGCGAGCGTCAGTCGGTCGACCCGGAAGGTGCGCCAGTCCCCGCGGTCGGTGTCCCAGCCGACCAGGTACCAGCGCCGGTAGCTGCTCACCAGCCCGCAGGGCTCGACGACGCGCGCGGTGGCGCTGCCGTCGTGGGATTCGTAGTGGAACCGCAGCCGGTTGTGGTCGCGGCAGGCGTGGGCGAGCTCGACCAGCGTCGCCGCGTCGATCGAAGGTCCCTCGACGCGGTGCCGCATGGGCGCGGTGAAGGAGTTCAGCGCGCCGACCCGGCGACGCAGCCGGTGCGGAAGGACCTGTTCCAGCTTGCCGAGAGCGCGCACCGAGGACTCCTCCACGCCCGCCACACCGCTGTTGACCGCCGCACGCAGCCCGACCGCGACCGCCACCGCCTCCTCGTCGTCCAGCAGCAGCGGCGGCAACTGGGCGCCCGCGCCCAGCCGGTAGCCGCCGGCGGTGCCCGTGGCCGAGTGCACCGGGTAGCCCAGCCCGCGCAGGCGTTCGACGTCGCGTCGCACCGTGCGGGGGCTCACTCCCAGACGGGCCGAGAGATCGCCGCCGGACCACTCCCGTCGCGTCTGGAGAAGAGCCAGCAGACGCAGCAGGCGCGCGGAGGTCTCGACCATGGGAGGAGTCTGCCAGCAGGCCGTGCCGCCGCCCGCCCCAGGCCCGTTGCGCCGCCCGCCCGGGCCCGTTGCGCCGGCCGGCGGGCCCGGGGCGGTGGCGGCGCGTACGGGTACGGGTACGAGGGCGGCCGCGGCTCAGCGGGTGCGGCTCAGCCGGGCAGGGCGGTCCGGCCGGTGCGCAGATCGTCGGCGGGCGTGCGGCTCTCCCAGCGGATGGCCAGGTCGTTGTCCCCGGTGTAGCAGGGGCGTACGCCCTTGGTGCCGGAGAGCAGCGGAACGGCCGGGTAGCGGACCGCATGACGCTTGTCCACCAGATCGTCGAGGATGCGGGCGACGCGTACCGCGGGGACGTCACCGCCCGGACGCAGCCACAGCAACCAGCCGCTCTCCTGCGGCTGTTCGGCCAGCCCCTCCAGCGGCAGCCGCGCCGTGAAGCTGTGCTCGTCCCTGACCAGCGGAACGCCCAGCGCGACCGCGCCGCCGTCGCGGGCACGGACCTCCAGCCGTGCCCCGTCCGCGAAGTCCGCGCCGTGCAACCGGCCGCGGACCGTCATCCCGCCGTCCTCCACCCGCAGTTCGCTCGCCTCGGCATGCGGCCAGCGGTGCCAGGACCGCACCGAGAGACCTCCGCCCTGGGTGCGGTACGGGATGCGAACCCCCAGCCAGGTGCGTCCGGTTCGCGGCACCCTGGCCACCAGCGAGCGCAGATCGTGCGCGCCGGACCGGAGTCTGCGCGGCGCCCGGTCGCCCAGCACCAGACTTGCGCGCCAACGGCCCTCGGCGAGCCGCATGGTGCTCGGCAGCACCGCGCGCAGCACTTCCGCCCCCGCGGGCACCAGCGGCAGGCGCACGGGGTCCGCGCCGTCCTGCGCGCCGTGCAGCAGCAGACCGGCGTCCCACCGCTCCTTGCGGCCTCCCAGCGCGATGTCGAAGGTGAGCCCTCCCGCGGTGTCCGCGGTGCAGTCCGCGACCGGAGCGCCGGCGGTGGGGCGGGGGCCCGGAACCGAGCGGCGGGCAGCGGTGGTCACAGGGCGCCTCTCCTTCCGGGCGTGCCGCCGACCGCGGGGGCGATGAGCTGCGGGAGGGCGCTGAACATGGGTCCTCTGTCCGTGGTGCGGTGCGGGGAGCGCGTCCGCTTCCTCCGCCCTTCAAGAAGTCAGACGCCCCAGAGGCCTCTCGGGTTGGCCCGATCGACGGGTTTTGTTGGGAAGTTGTGCGCAGTCGGTGAAGCAGCCGTCGTGACGGAGCTGCGGGCGGAGCTGCGGGCGGAGCCCACGCCGCGGACGCCGGACCGCTCGCGCCGCCGACCGGTCGGGCGTACGGCAGGCGGCCACCCGGTCGGCGGAGGGGCGGGTGCGAGCCGCGGATGTCATACCGGCGGGGCCGGTTGCGTGACCGAGGGGCCGCAGACCCGTTGTCCTTGTGAAACAGCACCGAACGCCAGGAGTCTCCTGTGTCCCCCATCCTTGACGTCAGTGACGACGTACGCGCCGAGATCGGCGAAGAAGAGGTCACCCGCCTCCTCGCCGGCGAGACCGCCCCCGGCAGCTACGACTGCACCTCCTGCCGCACTCCGGGCGACACCGGCAAGGAGCGCACCAGCACCGTACTGTTCATCGGCGACGAGACGGCCGTGCTCGCCTTCGCCCACGCCACCTGCGTGCCCTCGCAGATCGTGCGGGTCAGCGAGGAGCAGATCCAGGGTGCCGTGCGCACCATCACCGGTGACTCCGCCGAAGCCCCCGGCAGCCCGGGCGAGCAGGCGGTTCTGAAGGTCACGTGCGGCCAGGTGCTGGTCGGCGACCAGCTGCGCGCGGCGATCGTCGTCGAGCCGAGCGCCGCGATCGTCCGTCCCGGCTCGACGGGTACGCAGGACGAGTTCCTCACCCTGCTGCTGGAGCACGGGTTCAGCACGCTCGGCGACATCGACCGGATGCCCGCGGCCATTCCCGGCTGGTCGGTCCTGATGGCGGCCGGGCAGCTGCACGCGGTGCTCCAGCCCGGCCCGGAGGGCACTCCGACCGAGTCGTGGTGGCAGGCGCACCAGCCGCTGCCGGTGACCGACGAGTGGCGCAGCACCGCCAACCGCAACAGCACGGTGCTCGTGTACGCCACCCCCACCGGCTGGGTCGGCGACCAGCCGCGCGAGGACCTGATGCGCCAGGCGCTGGAGAAGGCCGCGGCGAACGGCAGCCTGGTGGCCGCCGCGATGCCGCTGGCGGGCACCTGACCGGTGGTAGTCCGGCACACGTTCGCCCGCACGGCCCCGCATCCAGCGGGGCCGTGCGGTCGTTGGCCACGGTGTGCAGCCATACGAACCTTCCCGACCCCGTCCGCAGCCCGTCCACAGCCAGATCCCCGGCATGCGACCCGCCCGCGAGACCGCCGACCGCGCTTCCCGGGAGCGCTCCAACACCCCCATCTACGACGCGCTCTACGCGGAGTACCGACGGCTCTTCCGCACTCTGCCCGGCGACCGGTCCGGCGAGGAATCGTTGCGCTTCGAGGGCTTCGGCACGCTGTACAGCACCGGTCTCTCCGGCTCCTGGCACGAAGACCGCCGACTGCGGGGCCACTCGCGGCCGGCCGCACTGCCGCCCGGGCGCGGTGAGGCGCGCGAGCACGGGCTCTGACCCGGAGGCACCCGTCCAGGGGCCCGCGCACTCCGGCCGGGTGCGCGCGGGCCCGGCGGCGGGCGGTCCGGGCACACGGCCCGGACTCCCCTGCTGCCGCTGCTACTTGCGGGCGTTGCGTCCGCCCCGGCCGCGCTTCTCCCGAACCCGTACCGACACCTGGATCGGGGTGCCGCGGAAGCCGAACTCCTCGCGCAACCGGCGCTCGATGAACCGACGGTAGCCCGCCTCCAGGAAGCCCGAGGCGAAGAGCACGAACCGCGGCGGGCGGGTGCCGGCCTGGGTGCCGAACAGCACACGCGGCTGCTTGCCGCCGCGCACCGGGTGCGGGTGGGAGGCGGCGATCTCGCCGAGGAAGGCGTTCAGCCGCCCGGTCGGGACGCGCGTCTCCCAGCCCTCCAGCGCGGTGTCCATGGCCGGCACCAGCTTCTCGGTGTGCCGGCCGGTGGCGGCCGAGATGTTGACCCTGGGCGCCCACTGGACCTGGACGAGATCGCGCTCGATCTCGCGCTCCAGGTAGAAGCGGCGCTCGTCGTCGAGGGTGTCCCACTTGTTGTACGCGATCACCACGGCACGGCCGGAGTCCACCGCCATGCTGATGATCCGGGTGTCCTGCACGCTGATCGGCTCGCTGACGTCGATCAGCACGACCGCGACCTCCGCCTTCTCCAGCGCGGCCGCGGTGCGCAGCGAGGCGTAGTAGTCCGCGCCCTCGGTGAGGTGCACGCGGCGGCGGATGCCTGCGGTGTCGACGAACGTCCAGGTGCGGCCGGCCAGTTCGATGCGCTCGTCCACCGGGTCACGGGTGGTGCCGGCGACCTCGTTGACCACCACGCGGTTCTCGCCGGCGACCTTGTTCAGCAGCGAGGACTTGCCGACGTTGGGGCGGCCGATGAGGGCGATGCGGCGCGGGCCGCCGAGGACCTGCCCGAACGTCTGGGCGGGCGCCTCGGGCAGGACCTTCAGCACCTCGTCGAGCATGTCGCCGGTGCCGCGGCCGTGCAGTGCGGAGACCGGGTGCGGCTCGCCGAGACCCAGCGACCACAGCATCGCCGCGTCCGCCTCGCCGGACTGGCCGTCGACCTTGTTGGCGCAGAGCACCACGGGCTTGCCCGCGCGGCGCAGCAGCTTGACGACGGCCTCGTCGGTGTCGGTGGCGCCGACTCCGGCGTCGACCACGAAGATTACCGCGTCGGCCGCCTCGATGGCGAACTCGGCCTGGGCGGCCACCGAGGCGTCGATGCCGAGGACGTCCTGCTCCCAACCTCCGGTGTCGACCACCTTGAAGCGGCGGCCGGCCCACTCGGCCTCGTAGGTCACCCGGTCCCTGGTGACGCCCGGACGGTCCTCGACGACTGCCTCGCGGCGGCCGAGGATGCGGTTCACCAGCGTCGACTTGCCGACGTTGGGGCGGCCCACGACGGCGAGCACGGGCAGCGGCCCGTGGCCGGCCTCGTCCAGCGCGCCCTCGATGTCCTCGGGGTCGAAGCCCTCCTGCGCGGCGAGCTCCATGAACTCCGCGTACTCGGCGTCGCCGAGCTCACCGTGCCCGTCGTCGCCGGAGTGGATCTGGTCGTTCATGAAGTCCTGTCCCTGTTCTCATCAGTCAATGGGTGGCCGTACGGGCCGACCCGTACGGCCTGGGCGCTCGCGCCCCTCGCTGCTGCCGCGCCCGCCGCCGACGTCCGGCGCACTGGCCGGGAGTCCGGCCGCCGGCCGCGTGACGGAGTGCTCCCGCCCGGCCGCGAGGCACGCTCAGGCCCGCTGCTTCTCCACGATCAGGGTGACGACGCACTCGATGACCTGCTCCAGCGTCAGCTCGGTGGTGTCGACCTCCACCGCGTCCTCCGCCTTCAGCAGCGGTGACACGGCTCGACTGGAGTCGGCCCGGTCGCGCTTGAGCAGCGCCTCCTGGGTGGCGGCCAGATCGGCCTGGCCGTTCTTGGCCTTGAGTTCGCCGCCCCTGCGCTCGGCCCTCGCCTCGGGAGAGGCGGTGAGGAAGATCTTGAGATCGGCGTTCGGCAGCACGGTGGTCCCGATGTCCCGGCCCTCGACGACCATGCCCTCGGGCGCCGAGGCGGCGATGGAGCGCTGGAGCTCGGTGATCCGGCTGCGCACCTCGGGCACCGCGCTGACCGCGCTGACCGCCGCGGTGACCTCCTGGGTGCGGATCGGCCCGGAGGCGTCCTCCCCGTCGGCGGTGATGCCGGGGGCGGCGGGGTCGGTGGTGGAGACGATGGCGGGCCTGCCGGAGGCCTCGGCCACGGCCGCCGCGTCGTTCACGTCCACGCCGTGGGTGAGCATCCACCAGGTGATCGCGCGGTACTGCGCGCCGGTGTCGAGGTAGCGCAGCCCCAGCTTGGCGGCGACCGCCTTGGAGGTGCTGGACTTGCCCGTCCCCGACGGGCCGTCGATGGCGACGACGACGGGAGCCTGGGCACCAGGGCGTACGGGGTTCGTCTCCTGGGGGGATGCAGCCACGGTGACAGGGACCTTTCGTGAACGCGGGGAGTCGCGAGGCGGTGTCGTCGGCGTCGGCGTCGGTACGCGGGCGCGACGGGCGACCGGCCCAAGGCTACCGGCTAGCCCCACCGGTCCTGAAACGCGTATCCCCCGGGGACCGCGCCCTCGGCACGGCCTCAGCGCGCCCGCAGCGCCCAGCCCCTGGCCCGCAGCGCGGCGGCCAACGAGGCGGCCGAACGCGGCTCGACCATCAGCTGTACGTGCCCCGCCTGCTGGCCGGCGGCGTGCTCGATGCGCACGTCCTCGATGTTGACCCCCGCCTGGCCCGCGTCGGCGAAGATCCGGGCCAGCTCGCCCGGTTCGTCGGAGATCAGCACGGTGACCGTCTCGTACGCCGTCGGCGCCTGGCCGTGCTTGCCCGGCACCCGCGCCCTGCCGGTGTTGCCGCGGCGCAGTATGTCGGAGATGCCGGCCCCGCCCTCGGAGCGCTCGGCGCCGTCGGCGGAGGCGAGCGCCCGCAGCGAGGCGACCGTCGCGGTCAGGTCCTCGGCGACGGCCGCCAGCACGTCGGCGACCGGGTCGGGGTTCGCGGCCAGGATGTCCAGCCACATGTCGGGGTCGGACGCCGCGATCCTCGTGACGTCCCTGATGCCCTGGCCGCAGAGTCGCACCGCCGTCTCGTCGGCCTCCTCCAGCCTGGCGGCCACCAGGCTGGAGAGCAGCTGCGGGGTGTGCGAGACCAGCGCCACCGCGCGGTCGTGCGCCTCGGCCTCCATCACCACCGGCACCGCGCGGCACAGCGAGATCAGTTCCAGTGCCAGGTTCAGCACCTCGGTCTCGGTGGCGGGGGTGGGGGTGAGCACCCACGGCCTGCCCTCGAAGAGGTCGGCGGTGGCGGCGAGCGGGCCCGCCTTCTCCTTGCCGGCCATCGGGTGCGTACCGAGGTAGGTGCTCAAGTCGCCGCCGAGCGAGGCGAGTTCGCCGCGCGGACCGCTCTTCACGCTGCCCACGTCGAGGTACCCGCGAGCGACGCCCTCCTGCTGGGCCGCCACCACCGCGGCGGCGATGTGCGCCGGCGGCACCGCGATGACGGCGAGGTCGACCGGCTCCCGCGACTCGGCGTCCGACCCCGCGCCCCGCGAGGCGGCGAGCGAGGCGTTGGCCGGATCGACGTCGCGCAGCCGCACCGCCACGCCCCGGGCGGAGAGGGCCAGACCGACCGAGGTGCCGATCAGTCCGGTGCCGATGACGAGTGCGGTTCGCATGTGCGTGCGGTGTCCTTGCGCTGTACGGGCCCCGCCCCCGGGCGGTACGGCCCTGGTCCGGTGCCGAGTGCTGCCAGGATACGGACCGGCCGGGCCGCGTCACCCGATGTCCAACAGGTGATCGGCCCGGCCGTACCGGCTGCGCTCAGAGGCCGACCTCGTTCATCAGCATCCCGACCTCGGTGTTGGTCATCCGGCGCAGCCAGCCCGACTTCTGGTCGCCCAGCGGAATCGGGCCGAACTTCGTCCGCACCAGCTTCTCGACCGGGAAGCCCGCCTCGGCGAGCATCCGGCGCACGATGTGCTTGCGGCCCTCGTGCAGGCTGACCTCGACGAGGTAGTTCTTTCCGGTGTTCTCCACCACGCGGAAGTGGTCGGCGCGGGCGTATCCGTCGTCCAGCTTGATGCCGTCCTTGAGGCGCTTGCCCAGCTCGCGCGGCAACGGCCCCTGGATCGCGGCCAGATACGTCTTGCGCACGTGGTAGCGGGGGTGGGTGAGGCGGTGGGCCAGCTCGCCGTGGTTGGTGAGCAGGATGATGCCCTCGGTCTCGGTGTCGAGCCGGCCGACGTGGAAGAGACGCGTCTCACGGTTCTGCACGTAGTCGCCGAGGCACTGGCGGCCGTCCGGGTCCTCCATGGAGGCGACGACACCGGCCGGCTTGTTGAGCGCGAAGAAGAGGTACGACTGGGTCGCGACAGTCAGTCCGTCGACCTTGATCTCGTCCTTCTCCGGGTCGACCCGCAGGCCCTGCTCCAGCACGATCTGGCCGTTGACCTCGACCCTGGCCCGCTCGATCAGTTCCTCGCAGGCGCGGCGCGAACCCATGCCGGCGCGTGCCAGCACCTTCTGCAGACGCTCGCCCTCGACCTCGCCGAAGGTCTTGGGCAGCTTGGCGATCGGCTTGTCGTGCCGGGCGCGGTTGCGCTCCTCGATCTGCGCCTCGTACTCGCGGGGCCGTGCGGGAGCGGTCCGCTTGCGGCCCGGCTGGCCCTTGCCGCCCCTGGGTCCGCCGAAGCCCTTCGGCCCGCCGGAGCCCTTGGGTCCGCCGGTGGGCTTGCCGCCGGCCTTGTACGCGGGCTTCGGCCGGCCCGAACCGCCGGCTCCGCCGCGGTCCCGGTCCCGGTCCCGGTCGTCCCGGTTCCGGTCGTCCCGGCCGCCACGATCCCGGTCGTCCCGGCCCCGGTCGTCCCGGCCCCGGTCGTCCCGGCTCCAGCCGTCCCGGCCGCCCTGACTCCGGCCGCCCCGGCCCCGGTCGTCCCGGCTCCGGTCGCTGCGGCCGCGCTCGCCCTGGCCCGCGCCGCCCCGTGGGCCCTGGCCGGGTCCGCCCTCGCCGACGTCGTAGCGCCGCTCCTCGGGACGGGGACGGCGCTTGCGCTGCTCGTCGCGGCCCTTGCCCGCGCCCCCGGGGTTCCGGTTCCCGCCGCGGGGATTCCGGTTGCTGTCGTTGCCGCTGCTTCGCATTACGTCTTCCGTCTTAACTGTCGGGGCTCAGCCGGCGGGCCGCGTCGGCTCGTCGCTGTCGTCGTCTACGTCGAACGACGGCACACCTTCCTGACTCTCGCCCTCGACCGCCTCCGCCTCCGGGAGGAAGGGGGCAAGGTCCGGCAGCTCGTCCAGGCCGCGCAGGCCCATTCGCTCCAGGAAGTAGTGCGTCGTCACATACAGGATCGCACCTGTTTCGGGTTCGGTGCCCGCCTCGGCCACCAGCCCGCGCTGTAGAAGGGTACGCATCACGCCGTCGCAGTTCACCCCGCGGACCGCGGAGACCCGGGAACGACTGACGGGCTGACGGTAGGCGACCACCGCCAGCGTCTCCAGCGCGGCCTGGGTGAGACGGGCGTGCTGACCGTCCAGGACGAACCCCTCCACCGCGTCCGCGTACGCGGCGCGGCTGTAGAAGCGCCATCCGCCGGCGACCTCGCGCAGCTCGAAGCCCCGGCCCTGGGCGGTGTACTCCTCGGCGAGCTCCCGAAGCGCACCGCTGACCGCCCGCCGCGACCGCTGCAACACCCTGGCCAGCAGCTCCTCGCTCGCCGGCTCGTCGACCACCATCAGCACGGCCTCCAGCGCCGGGCGCAGATCCAGCTCCGCGACGGCGCTCTCCCCCGCCGGCGGGCCGGACTGCTGCTCGGGCAGCGCAGCCGGGTCCGCGACACCGGTCGCGCGGTACGTGTCGACGCGGCCGACGGGGTCCGCGCTGCTGTGCTCGGTCATGGTTGCGCCCTCATACGTGTGTGCCCCGGTCCTGTGTGCCGACCGCGGCCGGAGCGTCCGACTGCGGCCTCGTCTCCTGGTCGAACTCGTCGCTCACGACGGGCCGTTGACTGCCTTCGCCGCTCCAGCGCACCATGAGCGCCCCCAGCGCCTCCGGCTGGTCGAGAGCCACCGCGCGTTCGCGGTAGAGCTCCAACAGCGCCAGGAAGCGGGCGACCACGGTGAGGGTGTCCTCGACGTCCTCGGTCAGCTCGGCGAAGCTCAACTCCCCGCCCGCGCGGAGACGTTCGACCATCAGCTCGGCCTGCTCGCGCACGCTGACCAGCGGCGCGTGGATGTGGTCGACGTACACCTCGGGCCGTGGTCTGGGCTGCATCGCCTTCACCGCGAGCGCGGCGAAACCCTCCGGCCCCAGCCGGATGACCACCTCGGGCAGCAGCTCCGCGTGGTGCGGTTCCAGGCCGACCGTCCGCGGGTGGCGACGCGCCTCGGCGGCCATCCGCTCGGAGAGGATCTCCACGATCTCCTTGTACGCGCGGTACTGGAGCAGCCGGGCGAACAGCAGATCGCGCGCCTCCAGCAGCGCGAGGTCCGCCTCGTCCTCGATCTCGGCGGCCGGCAGCAGCCGGGCCGCCTTCAGATCCAGCAGAGTCGCCGCCACCACCAGGAACTCGGTGGTCTGGTCCAGATCCCAGTCCGGTCCCATCGCCCGCAGATGCGCCATGAACTCGTCGGTCACCCGGGAGAGCGCGACCTCGGTGACGTCCATCTTGTGTTTGGCGATGAGCTGCAGCAGGAGATCGAAAGGGCCCTCGAAGTTCTCCAGCACCACCTTGAACCGGCCGTCGTCCGCCGCCGCTTCGGCGTCCGGGGGCGCGGTGTACGCGGGCGCGGTGTACGCGGCGGAGCCCGCGGGAGCCGCCGTCGGTGTCGCCCCGGCAGGCGCGTCGGGCGCGACAGGTGCGTCTGGTGTGGCCGGCGGGACGGCGGGCGCGTCGGGGAGCTGGACGGGGTCGGGCTCCCCGGAGGTCTCGGTGGGCGAAATCGCGGGAGGAGCAGGTGCGTTGGGCGGAGGGGGCCCGAAGTCCTCGTCCGCCGTGCGGTCCTCCGAGGGCTCGTGCGCGGGCTGTTCGAGCGCCCGGCCGCCGCGCTCCCCGCCCTCGGACGCCTCGCCGCCGTACGCCTCCTGCGGGCCGCGCCCAAGCAGGCGGCGGGTGGGGCGTACGCGGTCGGCGGGCTCCTCGGGCACGGTCATCGCTGGCACATTACCGCGCCGGACTCCGCCGCCCGGCCGGGGCGGGGACGCGGCGCAGCGGCCCGTCGGCGCAGGCATCAACCGGCCCCACCGCTCGTGGTGTGCGGATCGCGGTCAGCGACCGCGCAGCCGGCGCACCAGGATGCTGGCGTCGCCGCGCGACTCCAGGTCGGCCAGCACCACGGCCACCGCCTCGCGCACTATCCGCCCGCGGTCCACCGCGAGTCCGTACTCGCCGCGCAGTACGAGTCGTGCGTGCTCCAGGTCCATCAGCTCTTCGGCGGAGACATAGACGGTGATCTTCTCGTCGTGTCGCTCGCGGCCGCTGGGCCTGCGTGCCGCACGGGGGCGGCGGCCGGCGCTGTCCGTACCGCCGCCGGAGCCGGTGGCGCTGCCCTGCCGGGCGGTGCGGCTCTCGCCGCCCGCGGCCGAACGCGTCTGCCGGGGCGTACGGGCGGTACCGCGGCGCGACTGCTCGGCCTCCTCGCTCTGGTCCTCGGCGGTGGCGTGCTCGGTGGGCTCGGAGTCGCCGCCCGGCGCGGGCACTCTGGAGGCCGCCCTGGCACGGGCGTTGTCCTCGCCGCTCGACGGCGCGGACGGCTGTACGCCCGGTCCTCCGGTGTTGCGGAACAGCTCGTCGGCCGCCGGGAGGCTCACTCGGCGTGGCACCGGGCGAGCACCTCCCTGGCCAACTGGCGATATGCGGCGGCGCCGACGGAGTTGGAGGCGTACGTGGTGATGGGCTCGCCCGCGACCGTGGTCTCGGGGAAGCGCACGGTGCGGCCGATCACGGTGTGGTAGACGCTGTCGTCGAACGCCTCGACCACCCGTGCCAGCACCTCTCTGCTGTGCACCGTGCGCGAGTCGTACATCGTGGCGAGGATGCCGTCGAGGTTGAGGGCCGGGTTGAGCCGCTCCTGCACCTTCTCGATGGTCTCGGTGAGCAGCGCGACACCGCGGAGCGCGAAGAACTCGCACTCCAGCGGGACGATCACCTTGTGCGCGGCGGTCAGGGCGTTGACCGTCAGCAGGCCGAGCGAGGGCTGGCAGTCGATGACGATGAAGTCGTACTCGGACATCAGCGGCGCGAGCGCACGCTGCAGCGAGGACTCCCGGGCCACTTCGCTGACCAGCTGGACCTCGGCGGCGGAGAGGTCGATGTTGCTCGGCAGCAGGTCCATCCCCGCGACCGCCGTCTTGAGCAGCACCTCGTCGGGCGTCATGCCCCGCTCCATGAGCAGGTTGTAGACGGTGAGGTCCAACTCCATGGGGTTGACGCCCAGACCCACCGACAGCGCGCCCTGCGGGTCGAAGTCGACGAGCAGTACGCGGCGGCCGTACTCGGCGAGCGCGGCACCCAGGTTGATGGTCGAGGTCGTCTTGCCGACCCCGCCCTTCTGGTTGCACATCGCGATGACCTTGGCCGGCCCGTGCTCGGACACCGGTCCGGGGATCGGGAAGTACGGGAGCGGGCGTCCGGTCGGGCCGATGCGCTCGCGCCGCTGACGCGCGGCGTCGGGCGCGAGCGTGGCCGCGTACTCCGGGTCGGGCTCGAACTCCGCGTCCGGGTCGTAGAACTGGGCGTCGGGCATCCCTGCGTGGTCCCTGCTGTGCGTGTCTCCGGTATCGGACAACTGAGCCGATCCCCCCGGGTGTTCACCGATGGCGGCGCCGTCGTGCGCGTTGGCGCCCTGCTGGGTGTTGTGATGGACAGTCATGCTCAATGGGTCCTGAGGGGCGGGGTGGGTGTGTACAGCGACGGAGCCGACGTCTGCGGTCCCCACGGACCCCTGGCCCGGCGCGAGTGCCCCTGGTCGTTCTCCCCCGGGAGAAAATGTCGACTCATTCACAAGCCGTTTCGCCTCCTTGGGTGACCAGGATCCTTATCGACAAGGTCAGCGTGGCACCATGCCGACGGTCTGCGACTCTATGGCGTGTCGGCCGTTCGCAGCAACACAATCCACCGGACACGACGCGATCCGTCAGTGAGTGAACACACACTTGTCAAGGGCGCACAGAGTCCCTCGAAGCGCCGGTCGCGCGGGGCGAATCGGTAAAACTGTGATGTTCGCGGCGAGTTGAGTCCGGAAATCGCACCTCACACAGATGTCGCCGGTGCGCCCCGTCAAGTCGGGGCACACCGGCGACACTTCACGGACTCCGGTCGGACCGAGAGGGATCCCACTTTCGAAGTACGCGACACCTACGCGAAGTTGACGTCGCACGCCTCTCGAATGTCGACGATTCGAGTTCGGAGCTTTGTCGACACCCCGGCCGTGTGAAGCCGTGTCACCGCCGAAGCGGGTTCATCCCCGTCCGGACACACGCGCTTCGGGTCGACGGCGTCGGACCGGCCGGCTCGCACCGGACCGGCCGGCCCGAGTACGGCAATCAGCCCAGCAGGGACGCCAGTTCGACGCTCTCCAGCCCGTGCGCCTCGGCGACGGGGCCGTAGACCACCTTGCCGTCATGGGTGTTGAGGCCGAGCCCGAGGGCGCTGTCCCTGCGCAGCGCCTCGACCCAGCCGCGGTTGGCGAGCTCGACGATGTACGGGAGCGTCGCGTTGGTGAGTGCATGGGTGGAGGTGTTGGGCACCGCGCCGGGCATGTTCGCCACGCAGTAGAAGACCGAGTCGTGCACCCGGAAGGTGGGCTCGGCGTGCGTGGTGGGCCGCGAGTCCTCGAAGCAGCCGCCCTGGTCGATCGCGATGTCGACGAGGACGCTGCCCGACTTCATCCGGGAGACCAGCTCGTTGGTCACCAGCTTCGGCGCCTTCGCCCCGGGGACGAGGACCGCGCCGATGACCAGGTCCGCCTCGAGCACGGCCTGTTCCAGCACGAGCGCGTTGGAGGAGATCGCACGGACCTTGGTGCCGAAGATCCGGTCGGCCTCGCGGAGCTTGTTGATGTCCTTGTCCAGCAGGGTCACGTGGAAGCCCATGCCGACGGCGATCTGGGTGGCGTTCCAGCCGGAGACGCCGCCGCCGATCACCACGGCGCGACCCGCGTGCACTCCGGGCACTCCACCGGGGAGCACACCGCGGCCGCCGGCCGAGCGCATCAGGTGGTACGCGCCCACCTGCGGAGCGATACGACCGGCCACCTCCGACATCGGCGCCAGCAGCGGCAGCGCGCGGCCGGCCGTCTCGACCGTCTCGTAGGCGATGGCCGTGGTGCCCGAGGCGAGCAGCGCGTCGGTGCACTCGCGGGAGGCGGCGAGGTGGAGGTAGGTGAAGAGGATCTGGTCCTTGCGCAGCCGGTGGTACTCCTCGGCGATGGGCTCCTTGACCTTCAGCAGCAGGTCGGCGGCGGCCCAGACCTCGTCGGCGGTGTCCAGGACGGCGGCACCGGCGGCGATGTACTCCGCGTCCGGGATGGAGGACCCGAGACCGGCCTCTCGCTCGACGACGACCTGGTGGCCGTTGCGAACGAGCTCGTTCACGCCGGCCGGGGTGATGGCCACGCGGAACTCGTTGTTCTTGACCTCGCGGGGGATGCCCACCTTCACGTCGATCACGGTCCTGTTCTGGGTACTGAGGGGCGTCGGTCGCGCCGGGCGACTGGGGGCCTCGCACCTGAGGTGAACACGCCGGCACCGGAGCAACTCCGTACTCATCAGTACACATCGGCACAGAAGAGATAAAGCCGGGAGTAGCCAGTACCGCCTCGACTAAGCCAGTCTAATGAAGGATCTCCTCGTGTCTAGCCTTGCAATCGCTTAGATTCTTGAAGCTTCCCTTGGCTTTCACAGGTCAGCCCATTGACTGGCTCTCCACCGCAGGTGAATCCCCCGCCCCGGCCGCGGAATCGGAGCCCTCCACCGGTCGGTCGGCTGCCGTCAGCGGCTCGGCCGACGCCCGGTGTTCCTGCGCCGTCCCGTGCTCGCCCAACCGGTCCAGGGTGTCCGCGAGTCGCAGATGGAGCGCGGCACGCATCCGCCGATCGCCCGCCTGCTCGGCCCATTTGAGCGCTTCCTGACAGGTACGGAGCGCCTCGTACGGGCGGCCGGCGTACTCCTGGGCACGGGCGACCTCGCTCAACGCGTGGGCGCAGGCACCCGCGTCGCGCAGCCTGCGGTGGCCGGACGCCGCGGCGCGCCAGGCCGCCAGCGCCTCCGTCCACTGCCCGGCGCACATCTGCACCGCGCCGATACGGGCCTGCAGCGCGGTGCCGGCCGCGATGTCGCCGCCGGTCTGCACGAGGACCAGCGCCCTGCCGTACCAGTCCGCGGCCCGAGCCCAGTCGCCGAGTTCGCCGTAGGTCCCGCCCAGGGAGGTCATCGAACGGATCGAGGCCCGGTCCCGGTCGGGCTCGTCCGCGATCCGCCGGGCCGCCTCCAGCGCCGCGCGGTAGCGGGGCAGCGCCTGCGCGGGACGGCCGCCGCTCACGTCGAGGTCGCCGAGGTTGAGCAGGGCGGCCGAACGCTCCGCGTGCAACTCCCGCCGCTCCGCCACCCGCAGGACGAGTTCGTGCAGCCGGTACTGGTCGGGCTCCACTTCCCCGGGGCTGCGGTGGGCCGCCAGCGCCTGGGCCAGTCCGGCGATCAACCGCCGGGCGAGGGTGTCCAGTTCGCCGTCCGCCACCGCCTCCCGGGCCGCCGCCATCAGCGCCGGGAGCCGGGAGCGCAGCCAGCGCTCGGCCGCCTCCTCGGAGACGAACCTGATCGCCGCCGGCTCCGCGTCGAACTCGGTGCGCGCCGAGGACCCCGGCGGTTCGGTGATCGCCCAGCACGCCCGCAGCTGCCGCACGGTGCGCTCCCACATGCGTGCCCGCGCGAGCGTCAGATCCGCGGGGCGCTCCTCCCGCTCGGCGACCTCCAGCAGCAACGGGTGGAGGCAGGCCGGCAACGTGTGGGCGCCCGCGCCCACGGGCCGCAGCAGCCCGAGCCGGGCGAAGTCCTCCAGCGCGGCCCGGGCCGCGGCGAGCGAGCAGCCCGCCAGCCCGGAGACCAGTTGGGCGTCCACGAAACCCGCCGGCGCCAGCGGCAGCAGCCGCGCCAGCCGGGCCGCGTTCCTCGGCAGCGCGTCCATCACGAGCCGGAACGCCCGTACCAGCGCGCGGGGTTCGTCACGGTGGACGGCGAGCGCGCGGGCCGCCTCCAGCACCGAGACCTGGGGATGCGCGGCGAGCCAGCCGCCGACGAGGATCAGCGCGGCCGGCTGCATCCCGCACAGCTCGGCCACCCGGCGGGCGGCGGTCGGGTCCACGGTGATCCGGATCTCGCTGCCCGCACGGCGGGAGAGCAGCGTCACGGCCGAGCGCGGGTCGAGCCCGCCGATGGTGCACGGCCGCACATCGGGAACGCCGGTCAGCGGCCCCTCGGCGGTGGCCACCACCAGCGCGCCCCGATGGTCGGGCACGAGCTCCAACAGCTGTTCGGCCGCGGCCACCTCGTCCAGGAGCAGCAGTGCGCGGCGCTCGTGCACGGCCGCGCGCACGGCCTGGAGCAGTTCGTCCTCCGCGGTGCCCGCGGGCGCCGGAACCCCGAGCCCTTCCAGCAGTTGTCTGGCGACGCGCTCCAGCGGTACGACCGAGCCGCCCGGTTCGGTGAGCGCGGCCCGTACGACCCCGCCCGGGTACTCCTCGCTCACCTGGCGGGCGAACTCCTCCGCCAGCGCCGTCCGCCCGGACCCCGGCTGCCCCGCGATGAGCAGCACCCGGGCGCGGGCAGCGGGCCTGCCGCCGAGGGTGTCGAGCCCGGCCCGTTCGACATCGGCCCGCAGCTCTTCGAGCTCCCGCTCCCGGCCGAGCCAACCTTCGCCTGTGGCAGCGGCCCCGGGGACGCTGCTTCGCACCGCCTGATCCGTCACGGGGCGAGCCTACGGCCTGGCCGCGGCACTTTTGTGGATCACCGGTGAGGGCCGGGGGGCTCGTACGCCGCACGGCCCGCAACCGGGGATCCGGGCGGGCCGTGCGGGAGTGCGCGCTCGGGCTCGTTCAGTCGCCCGGGCCGGTGAACGGGCGGGCCGGCCAGGGCGCGTCGGCGGGGCGCAGGGACTCCAGCCCCTCCCCCGCACGCGCCGCCGCGTAGCCGAGCACGCCCACCGCCAGCGCGTTGTTCTGCAGCTCGCCCGCGAGGACACCGCTCACCAGGTCGGCCACCGGCACCATGTCCAGCTCCATGTCGGCCTCCTCCTCGCTCACGGCGTACCGCTCGCCCGAGGCCCGGGTCAGCCCGGTCGCCAGGAAGACGCGCACCGCCTCGTCGGTCCCGCCGGGGCTGGAGAAGATGTCGCACAGCACGCGCCACCGGGCGGCCTCCAGATGGGCCTCCTCGTAGAGCTCGCGCACCGCGGCCAGGCGCGGGTTCTCGCCGGGGACGTCGAGCAGCCCGGCCGGGATCTCCCACAGCTTGTGCCGCACCGGGTGGCGGTACTGGCGGATCACCACCACCCGCTCCCGGTCGTCCACCGCCAGCACCGCGACCGAACCGGGGTGGGTCTGGTAGTCGCGACGGGCGGTGCTGCCGTCCGGCATCACGACCTCGTCGCTGACCACGCCCGTCTTGGCCCCGGTGAACGGAGTGCTGGTCGAGGTGACCGTCCACTCCTGCGGCGCGTCGCGCAACGGACTGCCCATCGCTCAGGCCTCCTTGCGCTCGACGGCCGCCTTGACCAGCCCGGCGAAGAGCGGGTGCGGCCGGGTCGGGCGGGAGCACAGCTCGGGGTGGGCCTGGGTGGCGACGAGGTAGGGGTGCGTCTGGCGGGGGTACTCCACGAACTCGACGAGCTTGTTGTCCGGGGAGGTGCCGGAGAAGACGATGCCGGCCTTCTTCTCCAGCTCGCCGCGGTAGGCGTTGTTGACCTCGTAGCGGTGCCGGTGGCGCTCCTCGACGTACGGCTCGCCGCCGTAGACCTCGCGCACGATCGAGCCCTCGGCGAGCTTGGCCGGGTAGAGGCCGAGCCGCATGGTGCCGCCCATGTCGCCGTCACCGGCGACGATGTCCAGCTGCTCGGCCATGGTGGAGATCACCGGGTGCGCGGCGGCCCGGTCAAACTCGGTGGAGTTGGCGCCCTCGATGCCGGCGAGGTTGCGGGCGGCCTCGATCACGACGCACTGCAGGCCCAGGCAGAGGCCGAGCAGCGGTGTGCCGTTCTCCCGGGCGTAGGTGATGGCCTGGAGCTTGCCGTCGACACCGCGGTCGCCGAAGCCGCCGGGCACACAGATCGCGTCCACGTCGCCGAGCTGGGCGCGGGCGCCCTCGGGGGTCTTCAGATCGTCCGAGGCGACCCATTTGATCGAGGCCCGGGCGTTGTTGGCGAAACCGCCGGCGCGGATGGCCTCGGTGACCGAGAGGTAGGCGTCGGGGAGGTCGATGTACTTGCCGACCAGCGCCACCTTCACCTCGTGCGCGGGCTGGTGGACGCGGCGCAGCAGGTCGTCCCACTGGGTCCAGTCCACGTCCCGGAAGGGCAGGTCCAGGCGGCGCACGACATAGGCGTCGAGGCCCTCGGTGTGGAGGACCTTGGGGATGTCGTAGATCGACTTGGCGTCGATGGCGGCGACCACGGCGGCGTCGTCGACGTCGCACATCAGCGAGATCTTGCGCTTGATGGAGGTGGGCACCTCGCGGTCGGCGCGCAGCACGATCGCGTCCGGCTGGATGCCGATGTTGCGCAGGGCTGCGACCGAGTGCTGGGTGGGCTTGGTCTTCAGCTCGCCCGAGGGGCCGATGTAGGGCAGCAGCGAGATGTGGACGACGAAGACGTTGTCCCGGCCGACCTCGTGGCGCACCTGGCGCACCGCCTCCAGGAACGGCAGCGACTCGATGTCGCCGACCGTGCCGCCGACCTCGGTGATGACGACGTCGACATCGTCGGTGGCCATCCGGCGGATGCGGTGCTTGATCTCGTTGGTGATGTGCGGGATGACCTGGACGGTGTCGCCCAGGTACTCGCCGCGGCGCTCCTTGGCGATCACCGAGGAGTAGACCTGGCCGGTGGTGACGTTGGCCGAGGCGTCCAGCTCGACGTCGAGGAAGCGCTCGTAGTGGCCGATGTCCAGGTCGGTCTCGGCGCCGTCGGCGGTGACGAAGACCTCGCCGTGCTGGAAGGGGTTCATCGTGCCGGGGTCGACGTTCAGATACGGGTCGAGCTTCTGCATGGTGACCCGCAGGCCGCGCGCCTTCAGCAGCGCACCGAGGCTGGAGGCGGTGAGCCCCTTGCCGAGAGAGGAGGCGACGCCCCCGGTGACGAAGAGGTGCTTGGTCGTCCTGGAAGAAGGTGGCAAGGCCAAGAGGGGGCTCCCGTGGTCGCGAGTGAGGTGCGGGTCGGTCCCTGGAGCCGGATCTTCCGGCGGGGTCGCCGTCGCTGCGGTGCGGGGGATTTTCACCCTCCGTCCACGGGCTACCAGGGTATCAGCCGGACGGAGGGCCTCTGCGGTGTGCAGGTAACCCGCTGTCCACCGGGGCGGCACCGTACCGGCGGGTGCCGCGGGGCCGTCCGGTCGGGGCGGGGTTCGCGACGGTGTGTGAACAAGCCGACGGGTCCGCGGCTTGTCCGGCGACGCCCGCCGAGTCCACCATCGAGCGGTGGTGCGGCCCGCCTCGCTATCCTGCTCGGATACTCCACCGGGCAGCACCGAGCGGGCACAGCCCGCAGACCGTACACCCTTCGGGGCCACCACCGTTCGACTGGAGAAGCACGTGGCCGGGCGCATCGAGGACTACGCACTCATCGGGGACATGCAGACCGCAGCCCTCATCCGCCGCGACGGAACGGCGGACTGGCTCTGCTTCCCGCGGTTCGACTCCCACGCCGTCTTCGCCGGACTGCTCGGCACCGAGGAGCACGGCTTCTGGCGGCTCGGTCCGGCCCGTGCCGGCGACGCGGCTCCCCCTTACGCGACCCGGCGCCGCTACGTGGGCGACTCGCTGGTGCTGGAGTCGGAGTGGGACACCCCTCGGGGCACGGTGCGCGTCACCGACTTCATGCCTCCCCGGGACAGCGCGACCCCGCGGCTCACGCGGATCGTCGAGGGGGTCAGCGGCCGGGTGCCGATGACCTCCGCGCTGCGGATGCGGTTCGCGTACGGCTGGGTGGTGCCCTGGGTGCACCGATCGGACGACGGGCGCACCGTCGCCGTCGCCGGTCCGGACTCGGTGTGGCTGGACACCGAGGTGGAGACCTACGGCAAAGACCTCACCACCTACGCCGACTTCACCGTCGCCGCCGGTGAGCGGATCGCCTTCACCATCAGCTGGCAGCCCTCGCACCTGCCCCCGCCCCCGATGCCCGAGCCCGAGGCGGCGCTGGTGGCGACGGAGGAGTTCTGGCGGGAGTGGGTGAGCCACTGCACGTACCACGGTCCGTACCGGGAGGCGGTGGTGCGTTCGCTGATCACGCTCAAGGCGCTGACGTACGCCCCCACCGGCGGCATCGTGGCGGCGCCGACGACCTCGCTGCCGGAGGCCATCGGCGGCAGCCGCAACTGGGACTACCGCTTCACCTGGCTGCGGGACGCGGCGATCACGCTCTCCTCGCTGCTGCGCACCGGCTACCGCGACGAGGCGCGCGCCTGGCGCGAGTGGCTTCTTCGCGCCGTGGCGGGCGACCCGGAGAACCTCCAGATCATGTACGGCATCGCGGGCGAACGCGAGCTGGGCGAGGCCGAGTTGGACTGGCTGCCCGGCTACGAGGACTCGCGCCCGGTGCGGGTGGGCAACGGCGCGGCCGGGCAGCTCCAGCTGGACGTCTACGGCGAGGTCACCGAAGCCCTGCACCTGGGCCACATGACCGGATTGGCGCGCAACGACTACGCGAGCCTGCTCCAGCTCAAGCTGATCCAGTACATGGAGGGCCACTGGCAGGAGCCGGACGAGGGGATCTGGGAGATCCGCGGGCCGCGCCGCCACTTCGTCCACTCCAAGGTGATGGCCTGGGTCGCGGTCGACCGAACGATCAAGCTGATCGAGTCGGGCGAGGTCGACGGCCCGCTGGAGCGCTGGCAGGAGCTGCGGGACACCATCCACCGCGAGGTGTGCGACAAGGGCTACGACCGCGAGCGCAACACCTTCACCCAGTCCTACGGCTCCAAGGAGCTGGACGCCTCGCTGCTGCTCATCCCGCAGATGGGCTTCCTGCCGCCGGACGACAAACGGGTGATCGGGACCGTGGAGGCGATCCAGCGCGAGCTGTCGACCGAGGACGGGTTCATCCTGCGCTACCCGACCGCCGCCGAGGGCCCGGGGGTCGACGGGTTGGAGGGCGAGGAGGGCGCGTTCCTGGCCTGCTCGTTCTGGCTGGCGGACGATCTGGCGATGATCGGCCGGGTGGACGAGGCGCGAAAGCTGTTCGAGAAGCTGCTCTCGCTCCGCAACGACCTGGGTCTGCTGGCCGAGGAGTGGGACTCCCGTGAGCAGCGCCAGGTCGGCAACTTCCCGCAGGCGTTCAGCCATGTGCCGCTGATCGACACCGCGCTGCGGCTCACCACCTCGGGCGCGTACGGCAGTTGAGGCGGGCGGCGCCCGTTTCCCGTGTCGTTCTCGGTACCGGGGATGTCGCGCCGTGTCGCGACCGGCACGGCGACCGGGTTCGCGCCCGTGCGGCGGGGGCGTGCCGGCAGGGTTCCGGGGCTGGTCACGTCGTCGCAGGGGCGCGCGGCTGGGTTCTGCCCGGCCGGGGCTGAGCCCGACGCTTCGGCCCGGACGGACGTTCGACAGGCGATGGGGCGGTGGCAGAGGATCCGTTGTGGGCATCTCTGCTCCGCTCGATGCTGAGGAACGCACAGAAGGAGCCTTCACCTTGTCCGTCGAAGAACAGGACCCGGTCCGGGGCGGCCCGTTCAACTCCTCCGCCACCGGCCTCCGTACGAGGACGACCTCGGTGAGCGACCTCCCCGCCGAGGTCGGGCCCCTGCTCGAACGCTTCGCCTCCGATGTCGGTGCGGTGGTGCCGATGGTGGCCCTGTGGGCGCACGGATCACTGGCTCTGGGGGACTATCAGGGGGGACGCAGCGATCTCGATCTGGTGGCGCTGGTCGGCACGGAACCCACCGACGGGCAGCAGGAGGAGCTGCGAGCCGTCCACAGGCGATTGATCGCCGACATCCCCCTCGCCCGGACCCTGCACTGCACCTATGTGCCCCGGGGCGACGAGTTTGATTCGGCGCGGGCGCATCCGACCTGGGCCATGGGCGAGTGGTTCGAGCGTCCCGTCACCCCCGTGAGCCGTCGCGAACTGGCCCTGGGAGCAGTCGTCCTGAGCGGCCCCTCCCCGGTCGACGTGCTGCCAGAGGTGAACGATCGGGAGCTGACCGGGTTCATCCGTGCCGAGCTGGAGGACTACTGGCTGCCCGTGACGGCCGACGCCAAGGCGGACCTGTGGCTCCAGGACATCTGGGTGGACCTGGGAATGCTGACCTTCGCCAGAGCATCGGTGACCCTCCGCGACGGCCGGCTGATCACCAAGGGGGAGGCCCTCGACGAACTGCGTGCCCTGGGAGCGCCCGCGGCGGTCGTGGAGGACATCCGCCGACGCAGATACGGGACGGACGGTCCTGCTGCCTCCGACGGCTGGCCGGCCCGACGCGCGCTGCGGGCCCGGGAGTTCGTCCGCAAGGGGATCATCGGTCTCCTGGCGCAGCGCGAGCGCCGGCCGGCAACGCCGCCCCCGGGGACCGACCCCGCACACTGATCCCCCGTCCGCCCCGCCCGCGCGGGTCGAGTGCGCCGGCACTCTCCGCCGCTCGGCCCCGGAGACGCACCGCGGGCCGTACCGCGGGCCGTACCGCGGGCCGTACCGCGCGCCGGGCGAGCGAGAGAGCGGTGGGGCTCCGCGGCGGCCGCCCGGGGCCGCGCCTGGCGCGTGGCCCGGCGCGCCCCGTTCGCGGTCCGGGTTCCGGCCGGGCGCAGGTCCGGTTTTCGGCCCGGCGGGTGGCCGGGTCCGTGGTTCGGCGGTCACCTGCCCGCAGCTGAGTGCCGGTACCACGCCGCGCGCCGGGGTCGATGTGTTTCGGTCAGCCGGACGGAGCCGGGTTCCGGCGTCGCCGCACCGCAGCCCGGCACTGTCGCGACCGGCTTTTCGACCCCGGGCGGGAAGAGCCTCTTGCGTGGTGGGAGGCGCGCGAACACCGTGGCGCGGGGCGGGGCGCACGCCTGCGGGGCAGCCGCGAGCCGTGCGTACGGCGCTCGGAGGGCATGGGCGGGTCGGTGCCGGACGAGGAGGGCCGTAGGCTCGAAGCACGGGGGCTGAGAGCGCTCCCCGGAGTGCGCCGTCACAGGGGCGGGACTCCGTGAGAGCTAAGGAGTACAAAGTGTCCGGAAGTCGGCCCACACTCGAAGCGGTCGCCGCCCATGCGGGCGTCTCACGCGCCACCGTCTCGCGAGTGGTCAACGGCGGCGCCGGCGTACGGGGCGAGGTGCAGGCGCGGGTGACGGCGTCGATCGAGGAGCTGGGCTACGTACCGAACCGGGCGGCCCGCTCCCTGGTCACCCGTCGCACCGGAGCGGTGGCCGTGGTGATCGCCGAGCCGGAGACCAGGGTCTTCGCCGACCCCTTCTTCGCCCAGCAACTGCGGGGCATCAGTCGGGAGTTGTCCCGGCAGGACATCCAACTGCTGCTGCTTCTGGTCGAACAGCGCGCGGACTACGAACGCATCGGTCGCTATCTGTCGGGCGGGCACGTCGACGGCGCGCTGATGTTCTCCCTGCACCACGACGACCCGCTGCCGGCGATGGTCG
The DNA here is from genome assembly GCF_023072595.1 of Streptomyces sp. XM4193. Taxonomy (GTDB): domain Bacteria; phylum Actinomycetota; class Actinomycetes; order Streptomycetales; family Streptomycetaceae; genus Streptomyces. The sequence continues at coordinate 23,237 of NZ_JALLGK010000013.1, read as the reverse complement.
CCGACTCCCGGCTGCCGACCGTCTTCGGCGGACGCCCCGGCTGGGTCGGCGCCGACGACCACGAGAGCGGCGGCGGACCGCTCTACGTCGACACCGACAACGTGGACGGCGCGCGGCAGGCCGCCCGGCACCTGCTGGAGCGGGGGCGGCGCAGGGTGGCGGTGATCACCGGCCCGCTGGACCAGACCTCCGCCCAGGACCGGCTGAGCGGCTACCGGCAGGCGCTGACGGACGCGGGGCTGTCCTACGACGAGTCGCTGGTCGCCCGGGGCGGCTTCACCGCGGTGGGCGGCGAGAAGGCGATGGCCACGCTGCTGGATCGACGACCGGACCTCGACGCGGTTTTCGCCTGCAACGATCTGATGGCGTCCGGTGCACTGCGCACGCTGCGGGCGTGCGGACGTCGGCTGCCGGAGGACGTGGCCGTGGTCGGGTACGACAATCTCGACTCCGCGGTGGACTGGTCGGAGCCCGCGCTCACCACGGTGAACCAGGACGTGGAGGAGATGGGACGGATGATGGCCCAGCTCCTGCTGCGGCTGCTGGAGTCCGGAGGCCGCGGTACCGGCGGCCCGCAGGACGCCACCGCACTGCGGCCGGTGATCACCCCCGCACGGCTGGTCGTTCGGGACTCCACCTGAGGTCCGGGCCCCGACGGATCGCGCTCCGGGACCGGGCCCCCGCGCAGGGCACCACAGGGCCCGGACGCCGCACGGCGCAGGGCCCGGACGCCGCCCCAGCAGGGCCGGACGCCCCGAGCGGGGCCGGGGCCGTACGGACGCGGTCCGGGCGCCGGTGCTAGAGCTCGACCAACTCGTCGTAGATTCCCAGGAGTTGGTTTACGGTGCCGTCCTCGGTCGGCCAGGCGGCGGCCTGCACCCTGCCCAGCGCGGCCAACGCGGCCCGTCTGCCGGAGTCCTCCAGCAGCGCCCCGACCTCCGCGCTCAGCGCGTCCGCATCGGCGTAGGGGACCAACACCGCCGCGGCGCCCACCAGTTCGGGTACGCCCTCGACGGAGGCGACCAGCGGGACACCGCACTCCATGGCGTGCCGCGCCAGCGGCGATCGGGTCGAGCGGCGGGCGGGAAGTATCGCCACGTCCGCGACCTCCAGCACCTCCCCGGCCCACTGCAGGTCGTCGGCCGGCCGCGGGCCGCCGGGCAGCGCGCCGAGCAGCCGCACCGGCAACTCCTCGTCGTCGATACGGCGTTGGAGCGCGGTGCGCCTGCTGCCCTCCCCCGCGACCAGGACCAGCGGCACCGGGTCGAGATGCCGCCAGGCGCGCGCCGCGGTGAGCAGGGACTCGCACCCCTGGTGCGCCTCCAGCGGACCGGCGGCGACGATCAACGGGCGGTCCACCGCGCCCAGTTCGGCCCGGATCTTCTCCCGCCGCTCCGCGCCCGGCTCAGTCCGCGACACCCGCAGGGCGGGGGCTGCGAGGTCGACGGGCACCAGCCTCGCGTCCCGCGCGCCGCGGTGCCGCGCTCTGGCCACCAGGTCCGACGAGACACCCAGGACGATGCGCGCGGCACGCACCGCCCTGCGCTCCAGCAAACGGTTCATCCGGGCCTGCGCACCACCCCGCGGGGCGCGGTGGTGCCAGCTGAGCACCAGCGGCGCACGCCGTCGCCTGCCGCTCAGGGCCAGATCGCCGAGCAGACCGGCACGCAGCCCGTGGGCGTGCACCACGTCCGCGGTGGCGCACAGGGACCGGAGGGCCGCGACGAGGTCCGGACGGCCGCACGGCAGCGCCACGAACTCCGCGCCCGCCTCGCTGAACCGGTGCCGCGCCTGAGCCGCGGACGGCGCGCACACGGTCACCCGTACGCCCCTGGCCACCAATCCCGCGGCCAGCGACCGGACATGGTCCCCCACGGAGTCGGTACGGCCGCTCAGGACCTGGACGACGTGCAGCGGCTCGCGGCGGTGCGAGGAGCGCGGGGTTCGACTCACCACAGGTGGGCTCCGGGAACGGGTAAAGCGTCGGCGGGGACGGGGACGCGTGCCCCGATCGCGGGGAGTGTGCCGTCACCGGAGTGTACGGACGCGTTGTTCGACCGGGTGTCCCGGTCAAGGATGCCAGTCCCGGCCGTCAACACGGCAATCACACTGGTCAGTCCGGTCGCGGCGAAGCTGCGGAGCGGGGCGCGCTCGCCTCCGCCCACACGCACGGCCGTGCGCCGCGGCAGTACCCGCGGGTCGGTACCGGCCGGGCAGTACGGGCCGGGCGGTACGGGCCGGGCGGACGAGGCGCGGACGGCCCGAGCCGGCGGCAACACCGGTGCCCTGTCGGCGAGTTCGGCCTTCCGGCCCGGCGGACCGGCTCGGCACGCACCGTCGGCTCCGCCCCGGCCGTCCGGCCGTGCCCGCCCGTCCGGCACGCACGTACCACCCGGACGTACCACCGTGCGCGTACCGCTCAGCGCGTACCGCCCAGGGCCGCCGTGCGCATACCACCGAGCACGTACCGCCCGGGCGGCCGCCCCGTCCGCCCGTTCAGTCGTCGGAGCGGGCGGCGGCGAGCAGCTCCTGGGCGTGGGCGCGGGCCAGCTCCGAGTCCTCCTGGCCGGCCAGCATCCGGGAGAGTTCACGGACCCGGTCCTCGCCGACGACGGACTGCACTCCGCTGCGGGTCACCGAGCCGTCGTTGGTCTTCTCCACCACCAGGTGGCGGTCGGCGAAGGCGGCGACCTGCGGGAGGTGGGTGACCACGACCACCTGGGCGCTGCGCGCCAGCCGGGCGAGCCTGCGGCCGACCTCCACCGCCGCCTTGCCCCCGACACCCGCGTCGACCTCGTCGAAGAGGTAGGTGGGCACCGGGTCGGAGCCTGCGAACACCACCTCGACCGCCAGCATCACCCGCGACAGCTCACCGCCCGAGGCGCCCTTGGCGATCGGCCGGGGCTGGGCTCCCGGGTGGGCGGCGAGCAGGAGTTCGACCTCGTCGGTGCCCTGCGGCCCGTACGCCAGTACCCGGTCGCCGCACTCCAGGCCCTCCGGGTCCTCGCTCTGGCGCACCGAGAACGTCACTCTGGCGTGCGGCATGGCGAGCTCTCCGAGCTCGGCGGTCACCGCCACGGCCAGCGACTCGGCCGCCGCCGCGCGCGCACGGGTCAACTGCTCGGCGAACCGGGCCAGTTCGACACGGAGCGCGTCGCGCTCCTCGGTGAGGGCGGAGATACGGTCGTCGTCGCCGTCGAGCTCGGTCAGCTTGGCTGCGCTGTCCTGCGCCCACTGCAGAACGGCCGCGACGTCCTCGCCGTACTTGCGGGTGAGCTGGGCCAGCGCGGCCCGGCGCTCCTCCACCGCGGCCAGCCGCAGGGGGTCGGCCTCCAGATCGTCCGCGTAGCCCGCGAGTTCGCCGCCGATGTCGCCGAGGAGGATCTGGACCTCGCCGAGCCGGTCGGCGAGGGCGGCGAGCCGGGTGTCGTGGGCGCGCACGGCTTCCAGGGCGCGGATCGCACCGGCGACCACGGTCCCCGCGTCCACGGACTCGGGGTCGGCGGGGTCGCCCGCCAGGGCCGCGTGCGCGGACGCCGCCGCGGCGCCGAGCGCTTCGGCGTGGCCCAACCGCTCGGCCTCGGCGGCCAGTTCGGTGTCCTCGGCGGGCCGGGGCTCGGCGGCACCGATCTCCTCCAGCCCGAACCGCAGCAGATCGGCCTCCTGGGCCCGCTCCCTGGCGCGGTCGGTGAGCTCTGCCAGCTCCTCGACGACCCGGCGCAACCGTCCGTACGCCTCGCCGTAGGCGGCCAGCGGTGCGGCCACCGCATCGCCGGCGTAGCGGTCCAGCGCCTCGCGCTGGCGTGCGGGGCGCAGCAGGCCCTGCTGGTCGGTCTGGCCGTGGACGGCGACCAGGTCCGCGCTCAGCTCCGTCAGCAGCCCGACCGGTGCGAACCGGCCGCCCGCGTAGGCCCTGCTGCGGCCCTCCGCGGAGAGCGTGCGGCTGATCAACAGCACGGTGCCGTCGTCGAGTTCGGCGCCGGCCTCGACCGCGCGCCGGGCTGCCGGCGCGTCCCGGCCGAGAGCGAACCGCCCCTCCACCACGGCGGAGTCGGCTCCCGCCCGTACGAGCCCGGCGTCGGCGCGACCGCCGAGCAGCAGCCCGAGGCTGGTGACGACCATCGTCTTCCCCGCGCCCGTCTCACCCGTCACCGCCGTGAAACCGGGTGACAGCTCGAACGCGGCGTCGTCGATCACGCCCAGGGCCTGGATCCGCATCTCCTCCAACACGGATACGACCATACGAGGTTCCCGGTCCGTGCCGCGACGTGCCCCGTGAGCACGGCGGTTCCCCGTGCCGATCGCGGTGTGCGGCGGCTTCCTGTGATAGGGGCCCCGCCGCCGTCAGCGGTGCGCCGCTCCGCGCCAACCGGCCACCGGCAGCGCGAACTTGGCCACCAGCCGGTCGGTGAACGGTGCCCGGTGCAGCCGCGCCAGGCGCACCGGCACGGCGCCGCGCCGCACCTCCACCCGGGCGCCGGGCGGCAGCTCCACGGTGCGGCGGCCGTCGCACCACAGCACTCCGTGCGGGGTCTGCGGCTGCACCTCCACCGCGAGCACCGAGCCGGGCGCGGTCACCATCGGCTTGGCGAACAGCGCGTGGGCGCTGATCGGGACCATCAGCAGCGCCTCCACCTCCGGCCACACCACGGGCCCGCCGGCGGAGAAGGCGTACGCGGTGGAGCCGGTGGGCGTGGCGCAGACGACGCCGTCGCAGCCGAAGCGGGTCACCGGGCGGCCGTCGACCTCGGTGACGACCTCCAACATCCGCTCTCTGGAGGCCTTTTCGACCGAGGCCTCGTTCAGCGCCCAGCCGCGGTAGCAGACGTCGGCGTCCGGCCCGCCGTTGCGCACCTCGACATCCAGGGTCATCCGCTCCTCGACCTCGTAGTCCCGCGCCACGACCCGGCTCACCACCTCGTCCAGATCGTCCCGGTCCGCCTCGGCCAGAAATCCGACCCGGCCGAGGTTGACGCCGAGCATGGGCACACCGGATGCGCGCGCGAACTCGGCGCCGCGCAGCAGCGTGCCGTCGCCGCCCAGCACGATCAGCAGCTCGCACTCCTCCAGCTGCTCCCCGCCTGGCTCGACGACCTGGACGCCGGGCCGCTGGTCCGGCAGCGGCAGCAGGGCCGCCTCGTCGGCGGGCACCCGTACGGCCACGCCTTCGCGCAGCAGGCTGCCGGCGAGCAGCTCGGCGCTGCGCAGCGCCGCACGGCGGCCGGTGTGGGTCAGCAGGAAGACGGTGCGCTCGGGTGGTGTGGTCGTCACGAAGGCCCCTTGCTCACGGCGCGGTCGACGTCCGCCGGGTCGAGGTCGGGCGCCCCGGCGCGCAGCCACAGGAAGTACTCGACGTTCCCCGACGGGCCCGGCAGCGGGCTGGCGGTGACACCGAGCGCGCCCAGGCCGAGCGCGGCGGCCTGCCCGGCCACGTTGCGCACCGCCTCGGCGCGTAGCTGTCCACTGCGTACAACGCCTCCGCTGCCGAGTCGTTCCCGACCGACCTCGAACTGCGGCTTGACCATCAGGACCAGGTCGGCGTCGGCGGCGCAGCAGCGCACCATCGCGGGAAGCACCAGGCCGAGCGGGATGAAGGACAGGTCGCCGACGACCAGGCCGACCGGTTCGCCGTCGAGGTGTTCGAGCGTCAACTCCCGTACGTTCGTGCGGTCCTTGACCACCACCCGGGGGTCGCTGCGCAGCGACCAGGCGAGCTGCCCGTAGCCGACGTCGGCAGCCACCACCTCGCGCACGCCCGCCCGCAGCAGGACGTCGGTGAAGCCGCCGGTGGAGGCGCCGGCGTCCAGGGCCCGGCGACCGCGGACGTCGAGACCGTCCGCCCCGAACGCCTCCAGTGCGCCGGCCAGTTTGTGACCGCCGCGCGAGACGTAGTCCGGGTCCTCGCTGTCCTCGCGCACCACGATCGCCGCGTCCAGACCGACCTGGGTGGCGGGTTTGACGGCCAGCGCCCCGCCGACCGTCACCCGGCCCGCCGCGATCAACTGGCTGGCGTGCTCACGCGAGCGTGCGACCTTGCGGCGCACCAGCTCGGCATCGAGTCTGGCGCGCCGGATTCGTGCTGCGGCCACCTGTGTTCAGCTCCCGGGATCGTGCTGGTCGAGCGCGGTCAGCGTGGACCGCAGACCGCGGTGCACATCCTCGTACACCTCCGGATGACCGGAGACGGCGAGGTGATCGACGTCCCCCAGCCGCCGCAGCCCCGCGTCCACCTCGGCGTGCCCGGTGGGCTGGACGACGAGGCCGAGCGGGCGCGGCGCGGCCTGCTCTCCGGCCGGCCCCGTCCCGGCGGCCTCCCCGTCCGTGGGCTGCCCGTCGGATGCTTCCCGGCCGCCCGGCTGCCCGTCGGGAGCCGGTCCGTGGGGAGCCGGCCCGTCGGGCGCACGTCTGTCAGGAGCCGGCCCGTCCGAATCCGGCGCGTCCGGCGCGTTTCCGTGCGGCGCCGGTCCGTTCTCCGGGACGTCCTCGGCGGGCGGCGCAGCGGGCGGTGCGCCGTCGGCGGGCTGCTCGCCGGGGGTGACCGGCGGTGCCGCGGGCCCGTCGTCGGGTGTCGCTTCGTGCATGCTCCGACGCTACACGGCGGCCCGTCTGCGGGCGGCCGGGACGACCAGCGGCGTACCCGTCTCGGGGTCGTCGATGACCTGGCAGCGCAGCCCGAAGACCTCCTCGACCAGTTCGGCGGTGACGATCCCCGACGGCTCGCCCTCCGCGACGATCCGTCCGTCGCGCATCGCGATCAGATGGGTGGCGTACCGCGCGGCCTGGTTCAGGTCATGCAGCACGGCGACCAGGGTGCGCCCCTGCTGCTCGTGGAGATCGGCGCACAGGTCGAGGACGTCGACCTGGTGCTGGATGTCCAGAAAGGTGGTCGGTTCGTCGAGCAGCAGCAGCGGTGTCTGCTGGGCGATGGCCATCGCGATCCACACCCGTTGCCGCTGCCCGCCGGAGAGTTCGTCGACGAAGCGGTCGACGAGTTCGGCGACACCGGTGGAGGCCATCGACTCCTGCACGATCCGCTCGTCCTCGCGCGACCACTGGCGCAGCAGGCCCTGGTGGGGGTACCGGCCGCGGGCCACCAGATCGCCGACGGTGATGCCGTCGGGCGCGATCGAGGACTGCGGGAGGAGCCCGAGGGTGCGGGCGACCTGCTTGGCGGGCATGGTGCTCAGGTCCGTGCCGTCCAGCAGCACATGGCCCGCCTTGGGCCGCAGCATCCGCGAGAGCGCGCGCAGCAGTGTCGACTTGCCGCAGGCGTTGGGGCCGACGATCACGGTGAAGGAGCCGTCGGGGACGGTCACGTCCAACTTCTGGGCGATGGTGCGCTGGTCGTAGGCGAGAGTCATGCCCTCGCCGCGCAGCCGGGCGCTGTCGCTGCGGTGGTCCACGGTCGGGTTCCTTCCGTCCTGCGGCCCGGAGTCGGTTCCGGGTCCCGGTGTTCGGCGTTGAAGCGTCGGGCGGGGACGCCCTGTTCGAGGGGGCCGGCGGCGGCCCTCAGATACGGCCGGCCCTGCGCTGGGTCGCCAGCAGCCAGACGAGGTAGGCGCCGCCGAGCACGCCGGTGACCACGCCGACCGGCAGCGGCTGGTCGCCGAAGGCGCGGCCGGCCAGCAGGTCGGCGCAGACCACCAGGGCGGCCCCCATGCACAGCGCGGGCACCAGGTTGGGGCCGGGCGCGCGGGTGAGCCGGCGGGCGAGCTGGGGCGCGGTGAGTGCGACGAAGGCGATCGGCCCGGCCGCGGCGGCGGCGAAGGCGGTGAGCAGCACCGCACAGACCAGCAGCGCCAGTCGTACGCGCTCGACCGGCACCCCGAGCGAGTACGCGGCGTCGTCGCCCATCTCCAGCGCCCGCAGCCCGCGCGCGCAGCCGAGCAGGACGACCGGGAGCAGCAGGCAGAGCGCCAGCAGCAGCGGCACCGCGTTGCCCCAACCGCTGCCCTCCAGGCTGCCGGTGAGCCAGAGCACGGCGCGGCCGGCCTCGTTGATGTTGGCGCGGGTGAGCAGGTATCCGTTGACGCCGGTGAGGATCGCGGCGACACCGACACCGACGAGCACCAGCCGGTTGCCGTGGAGTCCGCCCCGCCAGGCGAGCAGATAGACCAGCACTCCGGTGAGTGCGGCCCCGACCACCGCACCGCCGGCCAGCGCGGCGCTGCTGCCGCCGAAGAGCACGATCACCGAGATCGCGCCGGCGGAGGCGCCGTGGGTGAAGCCGAGGATGTCCGGGCTGCCGAGCGGATTGCGCACCAGCGCCTGGAAGACGGCACCGGACAGACCCAGGGCCGCGCCCACCAGCAGTCCGGTCACCACCCGCGGCAGCCGGACCTCCTGCACGATGAAGACGTCCGCCGGGTGCCCCTGGCCGGTGAGTGTCTCCAGCACCCGGGCGGGGCTCATCGGGTACTCGCCGCTGCCCACCAGGAAGACGGACGAGCCGAGGGCGAGCAGGACGAGCAGCAGCCCCACCGCCAGCGATCTCGGGTGGGCGCGCACCGACCACTGCCGGTAGCGGACGACGCTCATGCCTGGGCCATCCTTCGACGACGTACGAAGTAGAGGAACACCGGTCCGCCCAACACCGCGGTGACGATGCCCACTTGGAGTTCGCCGGGCCGGGCGAGCACCCGTCCGAGCACATCGGCCCCGACGAGCAGGACGGGCGCCAGCACCGCGCAGTACGGCAGCATCCAGCGCAGATCGGGCCCGGTCAGCGAACGCACCAGGTGCGGGACCATCAGCCCGACGAAGACGATCGGCCCGCAGGCGGCGGTGGCCGCACCGCACAGCACGGTCACCGCGGCGATCGTCCAGCCCTTGGTGGCGCCCGGCGAGGCGCCGAGCGCCCGGGCGCTGTCCTCGCCGAGCGCCATCGCGTTGAGCGGACGCGCCATCAGCAGCGCGATCAGCGTGCCGACGCCGACGAAGGCGGACAGCCGCACGACCGTGTCCATGTCGGCGGAGGCCAGCGAGCCGACCGTCCAGAAGCGCATCCGGTCCAGTGCCGCGGTGTCCAGCAGCTGCACGGCGTTGACGTAGCTGATCAGCGCCGCGTTCAGGGCGGTGCCGGCGAGGGCCAGCCTGGCGGGGGTCGCGCCGCGCCCGCCCCCGACCGCGTAGACCAGCACCGAGACGACGGCGGCGCCCAGGAAGGCGAACCACACGTAGCCGGTGTAGGTGCTGACGCCGAGGAAGGCCATCGCGGAGACCACCGCGGCCGAGGCGCCGGCGTTGATGCCCAGCAGGCCCGGGTCCGCGAGCGGATTGCGGGTGAGCGCCTGCATCAGGCAGCCGGCGAGGCCGAGCGCGAAACCGGCCAGCAGGCCGAGCAGGGTACGCGGCATCCGCATCTCGGTGACGATGCTGTGCGCCGGCGCGGACTCGTCGGTGAGCCCGGCGTACGCCTCGCCGAGGCTGATCGGTTTGGCGCCGACCGCGAGGCCGAGCCCGACGACCAGTACCAGCAGCGCGAGGGCGGCGATCAGCCCGAGGGCACGCAGCGCGTTCCGGGAGTGCGCGCGCGGTGGCCGCGCCGGGCTCTCGGCACACGCCCCGGGCCTCTGCGGGGACTTGACGGTGGACACGTACCAGCTCCCGGGAGCGGCCAACCGGAATGCTTCCGGCCGGAGTGGGGGACAAATCTTCGGTTAGGTTAACCTAACCGCGATTCGTCCCGTGTTGCGGTCCGTCGAAGGCGCCGTCCCGCACCCGGGCCGCCCGCATGCCGTACCGCCAGAAAGCAGGCACTGAGATGTCCACACCGCGCGCCACCGCACCGGCACCCGCCGGTCGACCCACCGCGTCGCACCGCTCGTTGACCCGGCGCGGGCTGCTCGCGGCCGGCGGCGCGGCGGGGCTGACCGCGCTGCTCGCCGCGTGCGGGGACTCCGGCGGCAGCGGCTCCTCCGACGGCGGCGACGGCGGCTGGTCCTTCACCGACGACCGCAAGAAGAAGGTCACCACCGACAGCCGCCCCGAGAAGATCGTCGCCTTCACCGGCGCCGCCGCGGCCCTGCACGACTTCGGCGTCACCACGCAGGTGGCCGGAGTCTTCGGCGAGACGCGCACCAAGGGCGGCAAGGCCGACCCGGCGGCGGGCAGACTCGACGTCGACCGGGTAGAGGTGATCGGCAACGCCTTCGGCGAGTTCAGCGTCGAGCGGTACGCGAAGCTCCGTCCCGATCTGCTGATCACGCACATGTACGACCCCGACGTGCTCTGGTACGTGCCGGAGGAGAGCAAGGACAAGATCCTCAAGCTCGCACCGAGCGTGGGCGTCACCACCGGCCGCATCCCGCTCAAGAAGGTCGTCGAGCGCTACGCCGAGCTCGCCGAGTCGCTCGGTGCGGACCTGTCCGCGGAGCGGGTCACCAAGGCCAAGGACCGGTACGAGGCGGCGGCCGAACGGCTGCGGCGCACCGCCAAGGGCTCCCGCATCCGGGTGCTCGCCGTCTCCGCCACCAACGACACCCTCTACGTCGCAGGACCCACCATCCAGGCCGAGTTGATGCAGTTCAAGGAGCTCGGCGTCGACGTCATCAGCCCCACCATGAAGGGCCAGGACTACTTCGAGAGCCTTTCCTGGGAGAACGCCGACAAGTACGACGCCGACGTGATCATGCTCGACGAGCGCGCCATGAGCCTCCAGCCCGAACAGCTGAAGGACAAGCCCGGTTGGCGCGATCTGCCCGCCGTCCGGGCCGGCCAGGTCACCGGCTGGAACTACGTCGCGCCCTACTCCTGGGGGGGCGCCGCCGAGTTGCTGGAGGACATCACCAAGGCGATCGGCGAGGCCAAGCGCCTGGACTGACCGGCCTGACCGGCCTGACCGGCAGCCGAGCCGTACGCCCGTACGGGCCGACCGCCCGCAACGGGGGGCGGCCCGTACCGGGAGGGCCCGCCCACGCCGCCACGCACGCACTGCCCCGCCCGCCGGGAACAGAGTGCTCCGCACCGTCGAAAGGACTCGCCGCCATGGCCGTCAGCGCGCCGTCCGCCTTCCGCTTCTTCTCCGTCCGCGTGGCACGGTCGACGCGGCTGAGCCCGTCACTGGTGCGGATCACCTTCGCCGGCGAGAGTCTGCGGGACTTCGACTCCGGCGGACGGGACCAGAGCTTCTCGCTCTTCCTGCCGCACCCGGGCCAGGAGTTGCCCGTGCTCCCGGACGTCGACGGCGACGGCTGGTTCGCCGCCTGGCGTGCGATGGACCCCGAGGTGCGGGCCATCATGCGCTCGTACACCGTCCGCGAGCACCGCCGCGGCGCGGACGGGCACGACGGGCGCGACGGCGGCGACGAGGTGGACGTCGACTTCGCGCTCCACGGCGACCTGGGCCCCGCCTCCCGCTGGGCGCGCGCCGCCCGCCCGGGCGACCGAACGACCCTGCTGGGCCCGGCCGTTCGGGAGAACAAGAGCATCGGCTTCCGGCTCCCGCAGGACGCCGACTGGGTGCTGCTCGCCGCCGACGAGACCGCCCTGCCCGCGGTCGCCGGCATCCTCGACTGGTTGCCGCCCACCGTGCCCGCGCAGGTGTGGCTGGAGGTTCCGGACAGCGCCGACAGGCGGGCGCTGCCCCAGCACCCCGGCGCGGAGGTCAACTGGCTTGTGCACGAAGGCAGTCCGAGCCGCCGCGGTGGGCTGCTCGCGGCGCTGCGCGAGGCACCGTTCCCGGCGGGCGCCCCGTACGCCTGGCTGGCGGGCGAGGCCGGTGCCGTACGGGCGATGCGCCGCCATCTGGTGCGCGAACGCGGACTGGACCGGTCACGGGTGCAGTTCTCCGGCTACTGGCGGCTGGGCGCGACCGAGGAGGATCTGCGCCGAGAGGCACTCGCCGGCTGAAGCGTCCCGCACCCGTGCGCCCGTATCTCGCCCTGCCGAGCCGCGCACGACAGCGGGCGCACGGCTCGGAGCGCGAGGACGAGTACGGCGCCCACGGCCCGCTCCGGACACCGGCCGAACCCACGCCCACGACCCGGCCGCGTCACGGCTGCGCCCCTGCGCTCCCGCACAGGACGAGGTCGGAGCGGTCGGAGCGGTCGCTACAGTCCCAGCGTGTCGACGGCGGCCGTCGCCTCCCACTCGCGGCCGGGCTCGCCGGCCTCGTCCGCGGCGGTCCAGGCCGCGGCGCACAGGGCGCGCAGCCCGTCCACCGGATCACCGCCGCCGGACAGCAGCAGCCGGCCCCGGTCCGCCGACGCCTGCCAACCGCCGCACTCCCAGGGGGAGTCCGGGCCCTGCGCACGCACGGGTTCGGGGTGGGCGACCAGCAGACCGCGCAGATCGGCGGCCAGATGTGTCGGCCGGTGCACCGGCCGGGCGGTGAGCAGTTGCGCCGCGTCAGTGACACCGGTGAGCACCAGCAGGGAGGCGACCCCGGCGCCGTTCGCGCCCTCGATGTCGGTGTCGAGCCGGTCCCCCACCACCAGCGGGCGGCGCGCGCCCGTGCGCAGGATCGTCTCCCGGTGCATCGGCGGCCGGGGTTTGCCGGCGACCTGCGGCTCGGGGGCGTCGCGCATCCATCGGGTCGCGATCCGCACGACCTCCACGGCGGCGCCGTTGCCGGGGGCGATACCGCGCTCGCCCGGGATCGTCAGATCGGTGTTCGAGGCGAACCACGGCACTCCGGCGCCGACCGCCAGAGCTGCCTCGGCCAGCCGCGCCCAGGGCATCTCGGGGCCGCCGTAGCCCTGCACCACGGCGGCCGGACCGTCGTCCGCGGACTCCACGACGACCAGTCCGCGCTCGGTCAGCGCCACCCGCAGCCCCTCGCCGCCCACGCACAGGACCCGGGCGCCGGGTTCCACCTGGTCGGCGATCAGTCGGGCGACCGCCTGCGCGGAGGTGACGACCTCGGACGCCTCCGCGGGCACGCCCAGACGCGTCAGATGATCGGCGACGGTCTCGGGCGTACGGGCGGCGTTGTTGGTGACGTAGGACAGCCGCATTCCCTCGCTGCGGGCCCTCGCCAGCGCCCGGACCGCGTGCGGTACGGCCCGGCCGCCCGCGTAGACGACTCCGTCGAGGTCGAGCAGCGCGGTGTCGTGGGCGGTGTGCAGCTCCTGCGGGCAGGCTCGCAGCATGGGTGTGGGGCTCCTCGGTCGCGGAACGGTCGTGGGCGGGCGGGTACCGGCCGGCCGTCAGTCTCCCAGCCCCGCCCACCCGCCGGGCATCCGGGCAGCGGCCCGGGGCGGAGCCCGTTCGGGGCGGAGCCGGCCGCGGGGCCGGCTCCGGGTGCGCGCGGCACCCGGCACGCTCCGCACACCTGCCGGGCCCGGGCGCGGTACTAGCATTTGCCGGATGCATCCCGACGGCCTCCACCTCACCCCCTTCCGCGGCCTGCGCTACGACCCGGCGCGGGTGACCAGCCTCGCCGCCGTCACCTCGCCGCCGTACGACGTGGTCGTACGGCCGGACGGTGTGCACCAGTTGGAGACGGCCGACCCGTACAACATCGTGCGGCTGATCCTGCCCCGCACCGGTGACGCGGACGCCGGGCACCGGCAGGCCGCCGACACGTTGCGACGCTGGGAGCGGGAGGGCGTGCTGCGCCGCGATCCGGCTCCCACGCTCTACGTCTACGAGCAGCACCGCGACGGGACGCTGCAACGCGGGATCATCGGCACCCTGCGGCTCACCCCGCCCGAGGACGGCGTCGTTCTGCCGCACGAGGACGTGATGCCGCAGATCGTCGAGGACCGGCTCGGGCTGATGCTGCGGGCACGGGCCAATCTGGAACCGCTGCTGCTCTCCTACCGGGGCGGCACCGCCGACCGTGGCGCGTCGGCGGTGATCGAGCGCGCGGTGGCGCGGCCGGCGCTGCTGACCACCTGCACCGAGGACGGCTTCACCCACCGCCTCTGGCCGGTCACCGACCCGGCCGAGCTGGCCGAGGTCACCGAGGACCTGGCCACCAGGCGCGCGCTGATCGCCGACGGCCACCACCGCTGGGCCACCTATCTGCGGCTGCGCGAGGAGGAGCCGCAGGACCCGGGCTGGGCGTACGGACTCGTGCTCCTGGTGGACAACGAGCGCTATCCGCTGGAGGTCCACGCCATCCACCGGGTGCTGCCCCGCCTCGCCCCCGACAAGGCCCGGCGGCTGCTGGAGGGCGTGGCCCGACTGCGTCCGCTCCCCGGCCAGCCGCAGGACGCGCTGGAGCAGCTGGAACAGGCCGAGGGCAATGCGTTCCTGCTCTACGGCGACGGTGAGTTCGTTCTGGTCGACCGCGTCTCGCCCGAGCTGCTCGCCCGTACGGTGCGCGCCGACCGGCCCGCCGCCTGGCGGGAGTTGGACGCGACGGTGCTGCACTCGGCGCTGCTGGACGAGGTGTGGCGGGTGCCGGACCAGCCCTCCGACATCAGCTATCTGCACTCCGCGCGCACGGCGCTCTCGCAGGCCGACCGCACCGGGGGCACCGCGGTCCTGCTGCGCGCCGTGACCGAGGCGACCGTACTGGAGCTGGCCCGCCAGGGCGTTTCGATGCCCCGCAAGTCCACCTCCTTCGGCCCGAAGCCCGCGACCGGTCTGGTGCTGCGCACCCTGGACGGGCCCGACGCGGAGTGAGCCCCCGCCGGCGACCGGTGCACGCTTCCCGCGCCGCCGCCCGGCCCGGCTCTCGGCGGTGACGGCCGTACCCCTCCCGGCCCTTCGGCACACGGCCGCACACCGGCAGACCGGGCCGAACCGCGCGACGGGGGGCGACGCGCGCGAGGTGCCGTCCTCGCGCGGGAGGCCGCGCGGCCCGCGAGCCGGGCGGCGTCCACGATCCCCCGTGCTGCCGCGCCGGACCCACCGCGGCAGCCCATCCGTTCGGCACCGGACGCCCCGGACCGGGCCTGCCGGGGTGACGCAGTCTTGGAGCAGCGGACGGGCGCGAGCCGGACAGCACGCTCCCCGAACCGGCCACCTTCGGGTGAACCTGCCGCCGCCGGGCGCCGGTTGAGCGTCCCGTCACCCGGCCGAGCGGAACGCCACGCTCCACTTTTTGCTTTTCAAATTAGGGAAGGCTAACCTCACTTCAAACCTGTCCACTGCGCCGTGCCCACGGGCTCCCCCACCTCGCGTCTCCGTCAACGCGCGTGCCCGTGAGGCGACTTCGTGCTGCCCGCACGGCGCCCGCCCACTTCCGGGAGGACCGATCGTGAGCTTCCTCGCGCACCCGGCCGAGGACCGCAAGTCGCCGGCTGACCCCACCGGCCGGAACGACAACCCCCGCGACCAGCTGCTGGCCGCGACCACCACCGACCAGTACCGGCGCACCGTCACCGAGGGGGTGAACCGCGTCGCGTCGAGGATCGCCCGGACCACCCGCCCGCTGACCGGCGTCTCCACCACCGAACTCGGCCCCCTCGTCCGCGAGGTGGACCTCGACACCCCGCTCGGAGACGCCGGCGCAGCCCTCGACGAGCTGGAAACCCTCTATCTGCGCGACGCCGTCTACTTCCACCACCCTCGCTACCTCGCCCATCTCAACTGCCCGGTGGTCATACCCGCGCTGCTCGGCGAGGCCGTGCTGTCCTCGGTCAACTCCTCGCTCGACACCTGGGACCAGAGCGTCGGCGCCACCCTCATCGAGCGCCGTCTCGTCGACTGGACCGCCGGGCTGATCGGCCTCGGCGACGCGGCCGACGGCGTCTTCACCTCCGGCGGCACCCAGTCCAACCTCCAGGCCATGCTGCTCGCCCGCGAGGAGGCCTGCCGACGCGTCGCCAGGAGCAGCGAACGCCCGCTTCGCACCGCCGAGACACTGCCCAGACTGCGCATCCTGACCTCCGAGGCCGGCCACTTCAGCGTGGCCAAGTCCGCCGCCCTGCTCGGGCTCGGGTACGACGCGGTCATCGCCGTGCCCGTCGACGAGCAGCGGCGGATGTCGACCCGCGCCCTCGCCGAGGAGCTGGAGCGCTGCGCCCGCGAGGGCCTGGTCCCGATGGCCGTGGTCGGCACCGCGGGCACCACCGACTTCGGCAGCATCGACCCGCTGCCCGAGCTGGCCGAACTCTGCGCACGCCACGGCGCATGGCTGCACGTGGACGCCGCCTACGGCTGCGGGCTGCTGGTCTCGCGCACCCGCAGGCCGCTGCTGCGGGGCATCGAGCACGCGGACTCGGTGACCGTGGACTACCACAAGTCCTTCTTCCAGCCGGTCAGTTCGAGCGCCCTGCTGGTACGGGACGGCCGTACGCTCCGGCACGCCACGTACCACGCCGACTACCTCAACCCGGAGGCCGCCGACCGTGAGCTGACGCCCAACCAGGTGGACAAGAGCATCCAGACCACCCGGCGCTTCGACGCTCTCAAACTCTGGCTCACCCTGCGCACCATGGGCGCCTCCGGCGTCGGCGAACTCTTCGACTCGGTGGTGGACCGGGCTGCCGACGCCTGGGCCCTGCTGCAGTCCGACGACCGCTTCGAGGTGGTCACCCGCCCCACCCTCAGCACGCTGGTCTTCCGCTACCGGACCCCGGGCGGCACCCCGCCCGCGCTCCAGGACGAGGTCAACCTCCACGCCCGCCAGGCACTCTTCGACTCGGGCCTGGCGGTGGTCGCCGGCACCAAGGTCGACGGCGCCCACCACCTGAAGTTCACCCTGCTCAACCCGCAGACCACGCTGCGGGACATCGGCGCCGTACTCGACCTTCTCGCCGGCCACGCCGAACACCGTCTGGCCACCGCCGCCGGGGAACAGCGGACACCGGCCGCCCCGCCCGCGCCGACCGAGGCACCCGCCGACGCACCCGCCGACTCGACCGAGGGCACGGCCACCACCGCGGACGGCCGCCCGCTCGCCCCGCTCCGCGCCGGCTGAGCCGCGCCCGTACCGGACTGGAGAAGCAGTTGACCCCCGCGCACGACTTCATCGCCATCGGGCTGGGCCCGTTCAACCTCGGCCTGGCCGCACTGACCGAACCCATCGACGAGCTGGACGGCCTCTTCCTGGAGAGCAAACCCGACTTCGACTGGCACCCCGGGATGCTGCTGGAGCACAGCACGCTCCAGGTCCCGTTCCTCGCCGACCTCGTCACCCTGGCCGACCCGACGTCGCCGTACTCCTTCCTGAACTATCTGAAGCAGTCCGGACGCATCTACCCCTTCTACATCCGCGAGAGCTTCTACCCGCTGCGCAACGAGTTCAACGACTACTGCCGCTGGGCGGCGCACCAGCTGTCCACCGTCCGCTTCGGCCAACAGGTCACCGAGGTCGGGTATCTGGAGCAGGACGCGCTCTACGCGGTCCACACGCTCGAGAGCGCCACCGGCGAACGCCGGGTGCACCACGCCCGCCGCCTGGTGCTCGGCACCGGCACTCCGCCCCACATACCCGACTCCTGCCGCGGCCTCGGCGGCGACCTGGTGCACAACTCCGACTACCTCGCACACCGGGAGGCCCTCCGGGCGAAAAGCAGCATCACCGTCGTCGGCAGCGGCCAGAGCGCCGCCGAGGTCTACCACGACCTGCTCCAGGACATCTCCGTCCACGGCTACCGCCTGAACTGGGTGACCCGCTCCCCCAGGTTCTACCCGCTGGAGTACACCAAGCTCACGCTGGAGATGACCTCGCCGGAGTACGTCGACTACTTCCACTCGCTGCCGCCCCGCACCCGGGACCGCCTCAACGCCGAGCAGAAGCACCTCTACAAGGGCATCGACGCGGCTCTGATCAACGACATCTTCGATCTGCTCTACACCCACGAGCGGCGCGGCGACCGCCCCACCCGGCTGCTGACCAACACCGCGCTGGAGTCGGCCGAACACGACCCGGCCACCGGCACCTACACGCTCCGGCTCCACCAGCACGAGCAGGAACGGGACTTCACCCTGGACACCGAGGGCCTGGTGCTGGCCACCGGCTACCGCTACGAGGTGCCGGCGTTCCTCTCCCCCGTCGCCGACCGCATCCGCTGGGACGACGCACAGCGCTACGACGTCGCCCGGAACTACAGCATCGACCACCGGGGCGAGGAGATCTTCGTCCAGAACGCCGAGCTGCACACCCACGGCTTCGTCACCCCGGACCTGGGGATGGCGGCGTACCGCAACTCCTGCATCATCCGCGAGCTGCTCGGCCGGGAGCACTACCCGGTCGAACGGTCCATCGCCTTCCAGGAGTTCGCCGCCCCGCAGGCCGCAGACCACCCGCTGGAGGCCAGCCCCGCATGAGCACCCGCACGAACACGGGCACCGGCACCGCCGCCCCACCCGCGCCCGGCACCGCGCCGGCCCACCGCAGCACCATCGCGGGCGGAGTCGGCGAGTTGACCGTACGGCCCGTCGACCCGGACCGCGACACACCCCTGCTGCACCGCTGGCTCACCCACCCCAAATCCGCCTACTGGCTCCAGCAGGACGCCACCGCGGCCGACGTCGAACGCGAGTACCGCGCGATCGCCCGTTCACCGCACACGGATGCCTGGCTCGGCCACCACCGCGGCGAACCGGCCTTCCTCGTCGAGCGATACGACCCCCGCGAGCTCGAACTCAAGGGCCTCTACCCGCCGCAGCCGGGCGATGTGGGCATGCACTTCCTGGTCGCACCGACCGACGCCCCCGTGCACGGCTTCACCCTAGCGGTCATCACCACCGTGATGGAGCTGCTCTTCTCCGACCCCGACACCGCCCGTGTCGTCGTGGAACCCGACGTCGGCAACAAGGCGGTGCACCGCCTCAACGAGGCGGTCGGCTTCCGGATCGAGCGACGCATCAGCAAACCGGAGAAGGACGCGTACCTCAGCACCTGCACCCGCGAACAGTTCCAGGCAGCACGAGGAGTCAGCCGATGAGCACCGACCAGCACCAGCACCAGCAGACCGTCCCCCATCTGACGCCCGAACTCTGGGCCCGCGCAGGCAGGTTGCTGATACGCAAGGCCCTCGCCGAGTTCGCCCACGAGCGGCTGCTCCACCCGGTCGGGGAATCCACCGGCCACTACGTCCTCACCAGCGACGACGGGCGGACCGCGTACCGCTTCACCGCGACGCGCGGCGCACTCGACCACTGGCGTATCGATCACGACAGCATCAGCCGGGAACGGGACGGCGGCCCGCTCCCGCTCGACGCCCTGGAGTTCTTCCTCGAACTGCGCGGCTCGCTCGGGCTGACCGAGAAGGTACTGCCGGTCTACCTGGAGGAGATCAGCTCCACCCTGGCGAGCACCGCGTACAAACTGGAGCACCACCGGCTCACCGCCGCCCAGCTCGCCGAGGCGGACTTCCAGACCGTCGAGGCCGCGATGACCGAGGGCCACCCCTGCTTCGTCGCCAACAACGGCCGACTCGGCTTCGGCTCCCACGAGTACCTCGACTACGCGCCCGAGACTGCCTCCCCGGTACGTCTGGTCTGGCTCGCCGCCCATCGCGACCGCGCCACCTTCACCAGCTCCCACGACCTCGACCACCGGACGCTGATCGCCGAGGAGCTCGGCCCGGATCTGCTGCGCTGCTTCCACGACCGGCTGACCGCACTCGGCCTCGACCCGGAGGACTACCTCCTGATACCGGTCCACCCCTGGCAGTGGCGGCACAAGATCTCCGTCACCTTCGCCGCCGAACTGGCCCACCGGCGGCTGGTGCACCTCGGCGAGGGCGACGACACGTACCAGGCACAGCAGTCGATCCGCACCTTCTTCAACACCACCGCTCCCGACAAGCACTACGTCAAGACCGCTCTCTCGGTGCTCAACATGGGCTTCGTCCGCGGCCTGTCCGCCGCCTACATGAAGGCCACTCCCGCCATCAACGACTGGCTGGCCCGTCTGATCGCCGACGACGAGCTGCTGCGGGCCACCGGCGTCCGCGTCATCCGCGAACGCGCCGCCATCGGGTACGGAAACCGCGAGTACGCCGCCGCGGCCGACAAGAGCTCGCCCTACCCCAAGATGCTCGCGGCGCTCTGGCGCGAGAGTCCGGTGCCCGCTCTCGCTCCCGGCCGGCGGCTCGCCACCATGGCCTCGCTGCTCCACACCGACCAGCAGGGCAACTCCCTCGCCGCAGCCCTCATCCGCAGCTCGGGGCTGGAGCCGGCCCAGTGGTTGCGGCACTATCTGCGGGCCTACCTCACCCCGCTCCTGCACAGCTTCTACGCCTACGACCTGGTGTACATGCCGCACGGCGAGAACATCATCCTGGTCCTGCGGGACGGCGTCCCCGAAAGCGCGATCCTCAAGGACATCGCCGAGGAGATCGCGGTGCTCGACCCCACCGCCGTACTGCCGCCCGAGGTGGAGCGCATCCGCGCCGACGTCCCGGACGAGATGAAACTGCTCTCGCTCTTCACCGACGTCTTCGACTGCTTCTTCCGCTTCCTCGGCGCCACCCTCGACGCCGAGGGCGTCCTGGCCGAGGACGCGTTCTGGGCCGGCGTCGCCGAATGCGTGCACGACTACCAGGAGTCCGCCCCGCAGTTCGCCGCGAAGTTCGAGCAGTACGACCTGTTCGCGGCAGAGTTCGCACGCTCCTGCCTCAACCGCCTCCAGCTCAGGGACAACAAGCAGATGGTCGACCTCCAGGATCCGGCGAGCGCCATCCAGATCAGCGGAACCCTGCACAACCCCCTCGCCGTCCACGCCCGCACCCGCGAACCCTCGGCCGCGTAGCCCGGGAGTCGCAGCGGCCGTCGGGCAGGAGTCGCAGCGGCCGTCGGAGATCCAACACACGACACGGCGGCCCAACGCAGCAGCAGGGGGCGGGACTTCAGCGCGAAGTCCCGCCCCCTGCACTCTCGTCGCCGCGACTCACCGGCCCGGTATCCGCACCCGGAGCCGCCGTCACACGTCAGAACTCGTGGCCCCCACGCTCAGCCGCACCGGACGGTCGCGTCCGCGACGCGCCCGGAGTCACGCCTCGTCATCCGCCTCGGGGTCGAGCGCATCGGTGAACTCGACGCCGTCCAGCTCCGCGAGCCGGTCGGAGGCGTCCGTCACTCCGCTCTGGTCCGCCTCCACCGCCTTCGCGAACCAGTCCCGCGCCTCCTGCTCACGGCCGACCGCCAGCAGCGCGTCCGCGTAGGCGTAACGCAGCCGCGCCGACCACGGCTGAACCGAACCGGACGCCAACTCGGGGCTCTGCAGGGTCACCACGGCCGCCTCGGCCTGGCCCATGTCCTGCCGCGCACCCGCCGCGACCAGACGCATCTCCACCTGGCCGGCCTTGTCCAGCTTCTGTACCTCGGGCTCGCCGGCCATCGCCAGCGCCTTCTCCGGACGCCCCAGACCGCGCTCGCAGTCCGCCATCACGGGCCACAGGTGCTGGGCGCCCGTCATCCGCCGCGCCGCCCTGAACTCCGCAAGCGCCTCCGCGTACTTCTCCGCGCCGTACGCCGCGAAGCCCATCGCCTCCCGCACCGCCGGCACCCTGGACGCCAGCCGGAGCGCGACCTTGGCGTACCCGTACGCCTCCTCGGGGTCCTCGTCCAGAGTCCTGGCCACCATCACCAGGTTCTTCGCGACGTCCTCCGCCAGCGTCTTGGGCAGGGTGCGCAGCTCCTGGTGGACCGAGGCGTCCAGCTCCTCACCGGTGACGTCCTCGGGGATCGGCAGCCGACGCAGCGGCGGACGGTCCATCCGGCGGTCGTCCCGCTGGAAACCCTCGCGACCACCGCGGTACCCGCCACGGTCGCCACCGGGCCGCCCCTGACCGTACGGGCGCCGCCCGCCACGGTCGTCGTCCCGACGCGGCCGGTCGTCCCGGTCCCGCCGAGGACCGGCGTACGCACGGTCTCCCCGGTCGCTGCGGAAGCCGCCGCGGTCGCCGTCACGGCGCGGACCACCGCCCGAGGACCGGTCGTCGCGGCGCGGTCCGCGGTCGTCACGGCCGCCCCGGTAGCCGCCGCGGTCGCCGTCCCGGCGGGGGCCGCCCGTCGGACGGTCTCCCCGGTCGCTGCGGAAGCCGCCCCGGTCACCGTCGCGTCGCGGGCCACCGCCAGAAGGCCGGTCGTCGCGGCGCGGTCCGCGGTCGTCCCGACCACCCCGGTAACCGCCACGGTCGCCGTCACCACGCGGGCCCCGGTCGTCACGATCCCGACGGAAACCGCCACGGTCGTCCTCACGACGCGGACCTGCCTGCGGCCGGTCGTCCCGACGAGGGCCCCGGTCGTCCCGGCCGCCCCGGTAACCACCGCGATCACCGTCACCACGCGGACCCCGGTCGTCACGATCCCGACGGAACCCACCACGGTCGTCCTCACGACGCGGACCACGGTCGCCGCGGTCGCTCCGGTAGCCACCACGCTCGCCGTCGCGCCGCGGGCCGCCGCCCGAAGGCCGGTCGTCCCGGTCACGACGGAACCCGCCACGGTCGTTGTCCCCGCGGGGGCCGCCGTACGGCCGGTCGTCGCGGCGCGGTCCGCGGTCGTCCCGACCGCCCCGGTAGCCGCCGCGGTCGCCGTCCCGGCGGGGGCCGCCCGTCGGACGGTCTCCCCGGTCTCCCCGGTCGCTGCGGAAGCCGCCGCGGTCACCGTCACGGCGCGGGCCACCGTTCGAAGGCCGGTCGTCCCGACGCGGACCACGGTCGTCCCGACCACCCCGGTAGCCACCGCGATCGCCGTCACCACGCGGGCCCCGGTCGTCACGGTCACGACGGAACCCACCACGTTCATCGTCACGACGCGGACCACGGTCGCCGGCGTCACGGCGGAAGTCTCGGTGTCCGTCGTCCCGACGCGGACGCGAACGCTCGTCCCCGCGACCGCCACCGCGGAACTCACCGCCCCCGCCGGGCCGTTGCCCCCTGGGTCGATCCGAACGCTCGGGCCGGGACCTGCGGTCCTCGGGTGAGTTCGACATGTGTGGCTCCTGTCCTGAAATCTCTGCGCAGCTGTGCCCACGTCCACTTTTCGTGAACGCGATACGAGCGGGAAAAACAAAAAGGCCGTTGGTCTCAGCAACGAGTGTGCTGAGACCAACGGCCCTCTAATGATTGTTCGGCGGCGACCTACTCTCCCACACGCTCCCGCATGCAGTACCATCGGCGCGGACAGGCTTAGCTTCCGGGTTCGAAATGTAACCGGGCGTTTCCCCATCGCTATGACCACCGAAACCCCATCACCGCCGTTCAAGGCGGAAATCTGACAAGGTGTGAACAAGCACACTCTTCAGTTGTTCTGGAAGCAACCGGAACGGGTTGCTGTCTCAGAAACCACACAGTGGACGCGAGCAAATCTATGGTCAAGCCCTCGGCCTATTAGTACCGGTCAACTCCAACCCTCACAGGTCTTCCATATCCGGCCTATCAACC
>NZ_JALLGK010000012.1 GCF_023072595.1 Streptomyces sp. XM4193 | reverse complement strand
TCGGTGGTCATAGCGATGGGGAAACGCCCGGTTACATTTCGAACCCGGAAGCTAAGCCTGTCCGCGCCGATGGTACTGCATGCGGGAGCGTGTGGGAGAGTAGGTCACCGCCGAACAATCATTGAGGAAGGGCCTGTTGGTACGCCAACAGGCCCTTCTGCATGCCCGGAAACGCCCCGGCTCCGGATTCGGCGGACTCGCCGGTAGGGTGGCTGGAGCGCGACGGGCACGGAGCAGTGGGAGGACATCGGTGGAGGTCCAGGAGACGGCCGTCCAGACGGATCGGATTTTCACCGTTCCCAACATTCTGAGCATGGCCAGACTGGCCGGCGTTCCGATTTTTCTGTGGCTCATTCTGTGGCCCGAGTTCGGCGGCCCCAACCACGATCTGTGGGCGCTCGGCCTGCTGGCGTTCAGCGGTGTGAGCGACTACCTCGACGGCAAGCTGGCACGGCGCTGGAACCAGATCAGCAGCCTCGGCCGCCTCCTGGACCCGGCTGCCGACCGTCTGTACATCCTCGCCACGCTCGTCGGCCTGACCTGGCGGGAGATCCTTCCGCTGTGGCTCACCGGGTTGATCCTGGCGCGCGAGCTGATGCTTCTTGTGATGGTGTGGGTCCTGGACAGGCGCGGCTACGCCCCACCCGAGGTCAATTTCCTCGGCAAGGCAGCCACGTTCAACCTCATGTACGCGTTCCCGCTTCTGCTTCTGAGCGACGGCAGCGGCTGGATCGCGACGATCTCCGCGGTGCTGGGATGGGCCTTCGCCGGATGGGGTACTGCCCTGTACTGGTGGGCAGGGATGCTCTACGTGGTTCAGGTCCGCAGAATTCTGAGTGCGGACTCCGCAGCCGACTGAGCAGGCCTCTTGGCAGCGTCGCCGGAGCCGGATGAGCCGACGCCTGGAGTGTGACCCGCAGTGAGCGGGCCGGGTCGGGGCTCGGTCGGCATCACCGTCTCTTCGAGGAGGGCGCAACCGACATGAAGGCCGTAGTGATGGCGGGCGGCGAGGGCACACGACTTCGCCCCATGACCGCGAGCATGCCCAAACCGCTCCTGCCGGTGGCCAACAGGCCGATCATGGAGCACGTTCTCAGGCTGCTGAAGCGACACGGCCTCAGCGAGACAGTCGTGACCGTTCAGTTCCTCGCCTCGCTCGTGCGCAGCTACTTCGGCGACGGCGAAGAGCTGGGCATGGAGCTGACCTACGCGAACGAGGAGAAGCCGCTCGGCACCGCCGGCAGTGTCAAGAACGCCGAGGAAGCGCTGAAGGACGATTCGTTCCTGGTGATCTCGGGTGACGCGCTGACCGACTTCGACCTCACCGATCTCGTCCGCTTCCACCGGGAGCAGGGCGCCATGGTCACGGTCTGTCTGACGCGGGTTCCCAATCCGCTCGAGTTCGGCATCACCATCGTCGACGACGAGGGAAAGGTCGAACGGTTCCTGGAGAAGCCCACCTGGGGCCAGGTCTTCTCGGACACCGTCAACACGGGCATCTACGTCATGGAGCCGGAGGTCTTCGACTACGTCGAGGCCGATGTCCCCGTCGACTGGTCCGGCGACGTCTTCCCGCAGCTGATGAAGGAGGGCAAGCCGATCTACGGCTATGTCGCCGAGGGCTACTGGGAGGACGTCGGCACGCACGAGAGCTACGTCAAGGCGCAGGCGGACGTGCTCGAGGGCAAGGTCGACGTCGACCTCGACGGGTTTGAGATCTCGCCCGGCGTCTGGGTGGCCGAGGGCGCCGAGGTGCACGCCGACGCCGTGCTCCGCGGGCCGCTCTACATCGGCGACTACGCCAAGGTGGAGAGCGGCGCCGAGATCCGCGAGCACACCGTGGTCGGGTCCAACGTGGTGGTGAAGTCCGGGGCCTTTCTGCACAAGGCGGTCGTGCACGACAACGTCTACATCGGCCAGCAGAGCAACCTCCGCGGCTGCGTGGTCGGCAAGAACACCGATGTGATGCGGTCCGCCCGGATCGAGGACGGCGCCGTGATCGGGGACGAGTGCCTGATCGGTGAGGAGTCCATCGTCCAGGGAAACGTCCGTGTCTATCCCTTCAAGACGATCGAGGCCGGTGCCTTCGTCAACACCTCGGTGATCTGGGAGTCCAGGGGCCAGGCGCATCTGTTCGGCGCGCGCGGTGTCTCGGGCATCCTCAACGTCGAGATCACTCCGGAGCTCGCCGTACGCCTGGCGGGCGCGTACGCGACGACGCTGAAGAAGGGCTCCACCGTCACGACGGCGCGTGACCACTCGCGCGGCGCCCGCGCGTTGAAGCGAGCCATGATCTCCGCGCTGCAGGCCAGCGCGATCGACGTGCGGGACTTGGAGAACGTACCTCTTCCGGTGGCCCGGCAGCAGACCGCGCGCGGCAGCGCGGGCGGCATCATGATCCGCACGACGCCGGGGGTTCCGGACTCGGTGGACATCATGTTCTTCGACGAGCGGGGCGCCGACCTCTCGCAGGCGCGGCAGCGCAAGCTGGACCGGGTCTACGCACGGCAGGAGTACCGTCGTGCGTTCCCCGGCGAGATCGGCGACCTGCGTTTTCCGGCCAGTGTCTACGACGCGTACACCGGTTCGCTGCTGCGCGCGGTCAACACCGCGGGAGTGCAGGACGCGGGCCTGAAGGTCGTGGTGGACGCCGCGCACGGCAGCGCGGCCCTGGTTCTGCCGAGCCTGCTCGGCCGGCTCGGGGTGGACGCGCTGACGATCAATCCCGGTCTCGACGAGGCGCGGCCCACCGAGACCAGGGAGGAACGCCGTGCCGGTCTGGTCAGGCTCGGCGAGATCGTCGCCTCCGCGCACGCCGACTTCGGTGTGCGATTCGACCCGGTCGGCGAGCGCATCTCGCTGGTGGACGAGCGCGGCCGGGTGATCGAGGACGAGCGCACCCTGCTGGTCTTCCTCGATCTCGTCGTCGCAGAGCGGCGCAGCGGGCTGGTCGGTCTTCCCGTGACCACCACGCGCATCGCCGAGCAGGTCGCGGCCTACCACGGCACCAGGGTGGAGTGGACGACGACTTCGCCGGACGATCTGACGCGGGTCGGCAGGGACGACGCCGCGATCTTCGGCGGCGACGGGCGAGCGGGCTTCATCGTGCCCGAGTTCAGCTCGGTCTTCGACGGTGCCGCGGCCTTCGTACGGCTGGTCGGGCTGGTGGCGCGCACCCAGCTGACCCTGAGCCAGATCGAGGAGCGCATCCCGCGGGCGCACGTGACCCGCCGGGACCTCGCGACGCCGTGGGCGGTCAAGGGGCTGATCATGCGTCATGTGGTGGAGGCCGCGGGCGAGCGCCGGGTCGACACCACCGACGGTGTGCGGATCGTCGAGCCGGACGGGCGCTGGGTGCTGATCCTGCCCGACCGTGCCGAGGCCGTGACCCACCTGTGGGCCGAGGGGCCGGACGCGACATCCGCCGAGGTGCTGCTCGACGAGTGGGCCGCGGTGGTCGAGGGCGCCGGCAAGTAGTCGCGTCGCGGGGCCCGTTCGACCGTGCGTCGGGCGGTCCCCGCGACCGAACAGGCCGTAGCGGTGGGCCCATTGGGTGGTCGCGGTGTCCTCGTGCGACGATGTGCGGTATGTCGCAGCAGCATCCGGCGAAGAAGGCCGGCACGAGACCTGCGCGACTCGATGCCTCGATGTCGTTGCTGAACAACGTCATCGACCACAGCCTCGACGACGGGTACGCGGAGGCAGCCGCCCGGCGGGGCGTTACGGGCCGTTCCCATCTGCCGACCACACTGCGCGCCAAGCTCGGTCTCGCCTTCGGACTGGTGCTGGCGGCGTTGGTGGTCACCGTCGGCGCGGCCCAGGCCCAGCGGGCCGCACCCACCGTGGAGAAGGAGCGCCAGGAGCTCATCGACCGGGTGGAGGGCGGCACCGCGGACGCGGACGACCTCCAGAGCGAGGTGGACGGGCTGCGGGAGACGGTGGCGGAGATGCAGCGCAAGGCGCTGGAGGAGCACGGCGGGGACAAGGGCGAGCTGACCGCGCTGCTCTCGGGTTCCACACCGGTCCAGGGCCCGGGCATCAAGCTGGTGGTCGACGACGCCAAGGGCAGCGGCGGAGACGCTGGCGGCCCGCGCGAGGGCAGCGGTTTCGCGGACACCGGGCGGCTGCGCGACCGGGATCTCCAACGGGTGGTCAACGGCCTGTGGGAGTCCGGGGCGGAGGCGGTCGCGGTCAACGGCCAGCGCCTGACCGCGCTTTCGGCGATCCGGGCGGCGGGTGACGCGATACTGGTGGACAACAAGCCGCTCGCACCGCCGTACACCCTGCTGGCGATCGGCGACGGACAGCGGCTGAGCACGACCTTCCAGGACAGCGCGGACGGCCAGTATCTGCACGTGATCCAGGAGAACTACGGCATTCGTACGAGCATCGCGGCACAGGACGAGGTCAAGCTGCCGGCGGCGCCGAGCGTCAACGTCAGAACGGCCCGTCCGGTCGAGGAAGAGAAGGGCAGCACAGAGTGATCGCCGTACTGGGGCTGATCGTGGGAGTCGTGGCGGGACTGGTCCTCCAGCCTGTCGTGCCGACGGCCGTCGAGCCCTATCTGCCCATCGCGGTGGTCGCCGCCCTGGACGCCGTGTTCGGCGGCCTGCGGTCGATGCTCGACGGGATCTTCGACGACAAGGTCTTCGTCGTCTCCTTCCTGTCGAACGTCGTCGTTGCCGCCCTGATCGTCTTCCTCGGGGACAAGCTCGGCGTCGGCGCCCAGCTCTCGACGGGTGTCGTGGTCGTGCTCGGCATTCGGATCTTCTCCAACGCCGCGGCCATCCGACGGCACATCTTCCGGGCGTGAGTGACATGGCGGACGAGCACGAAGAGCGCGAGAACCAGGGCGGCTCGCCCGCGCAGGGAGACGCGCGGGGAGAGCCGGACCGCCCTCGCCGGGCGTCCTCGGCACGGCCGGCGAAGACCCCGCTGCCCCCCGAGCGCCCCAGCCCCCAGGAGCGCGACGGCGACGGACAGGAGCGTCCGACGGCCGAAGGCTGCGACGCCGACCGGCCGCAGGAGTCCGCCGGGAGCGCAGCCGCGGAGCCGGCCGGGGCCGAAACCGGCGAGCAGACCGGTCGCGCCAGGCTGCTCGCCGGACTGTGGCCGCCACGGGTCAACCGAAACCAGCTGGTCGTCGCACTGCTGTTGTGCGTCCTGGGTCTCGGCCTCGCGATCCAGGTCAGGCAGACGAGCGAGGACAGCGCACTGCGCGGTGCACGCCAGGAGGACCTGGTGCGCATCCTGGACGAGCTGGACGACCGCACCACCCGGCTCGGTGACGAGAAGCAGCGCCTGGAGAAGCAGCGCTCCGAGCTGGAGAACTCGTCGGACCAGGCCGAGGAGGCGCGCAAGCAGACCCAGGAGCGCGAACGCCAACTCGGCGTCCTCGCGGGGACGGTGGCGGCGGAGGGCCCCGGAATCCACTTCGAGATCGGGGACCCGTCGGGCGCGCTGGCGGCGGACAAGCTGCTCGACGCCATCCAGGAACTGCGTGCCGCCGGAGCCGAGGCGATCCAGATCAACGACGTACGGGTCGTCGCCGATACCTACTTCTCCGACGCGGACGGCAAGGGCGTACGGATCGACGGCCGACGGATCTCGCCGCCGTACAGTTTCGACGTGATCGGCAAGCCGCAGGACCTGGAGCCGGCGCTCAACATCCCCGGCGGAGTGGTCCAGACGCTGCGCAAGGAGCAGGCGACGGTGACCATCGAGCAGTCGGAGAAGATCGTCGTGGACGCCTTGCGGACGGCGAAGCGGCCTGACTACGCTCAGTCGTCTTCGCGGTGAGGGGCACGATGATCATTTCCAGGGGGCGACAAGATCGGGAGACGGGCAGTGGGGGAAACTGTCCGGGGGCTTCCGACGTTGTCGGAGTAGCCGCATCAAGCTGTACACGCACCATGTATCTGACCTGCCCCACGGGCCGGCCTGTTTCATGCGAGGGGAATCGCCCGTGAGTTTCTTTGCGAAGTTGTTCGGTAAGCGCCAGAACACCGACGGCGCGCGTCATCGCGCCCCGCGGCAGAGCGCGGACGCACCCGCCGAGGAATCGGCCCGTCCGCTGTTCCGGGACGAGGTGGGCGCTCCCGGCGGCCACGGCGCGCCCCCGCCCGCGGGCGGGGGATCCGGCGCGCAGGTCTGCACGAAGTGCGGAAGCCAGGTCGCGCAGTCGAGCCGCTTCTGCTCCCACTGCGGCGCCTCGCTCGGCGGCGGCCAGCCGGCCGAGCGCCCTTCGGAGACGACCTCCACGATCTCCATCTCCGGACTGGAGGCGTACGACGCCGAGGCCACCGGGCAGACCCCGATGCTCTCGGCCGAGGCGATGGCCGCGGTCGACGCGCTGCCCATGGGGTCGGCGCTGCTGATCGTGCGCCGCGGTCCCAACTCCGGCAGCAGGTTCCTGCTGGACGGCGAGGTGACCACGGCGGGCCGCCACCCCGAGAGCGACATCTTCCTGGACGACTTCACCGTCTCGCGTCGCCACGTGGAGATCCGCAGGGCGCCGGACGGCACCTTCACGGTGTCCGACCACGGCAGCCTCAACGGCACCTACGTCAACCGCGAGCCGATCGACTCGGTCGTGGTGAACAACGGGGACGAGGTCCAGATCGGGAAGTTCCGGCTGGTCTTCTTCTCGAGTCCGCGAAGCATCTGACGACCCTGCGGGGGAAGACTCATGCTTCACACTCCGTCGGGCGGTGCCGGCAGCGGCACCGCCGCCTCGGGGAGTGCGCCGATGAGCATCGGCGCCGTACTCGCCCTGCTGCGCGACGAGTTCCCCGAGGTGACGCTCTCCAAGATCCGGTTCCTGGAGTCGGAGGGGCTGGTCGAGCCGCAGCGCACGCCCTCGGGTTATCGCAAGTTCACGGTCGGGGATGTCGAACGACTTGCCCGCGTGCTGCGGATGCAGCGGGACAACTACCTGCCGCTGAAGGTGATCCGCGAGCAGCTGGATGCGCAGGATCGCGTTCCGGCGCAGCTGCCCCCGCAGCCCTGCGAGTCGCCCCAGCGGCCCGCGAGCGGCCCTGTGGGCGGGGGCGAGCCGGCGGTGCGCAGCACGCGCGCCGAGCTGCTCGCCGCCGTCGGCGCCTCCGCGGCCGAGCTGGCCGAATGGGAGTCCCACGGGCTCGTACGGGCCGAGGGCGACGACACCTTCGCCCCGGAGTCGGTCGAGGTGGCGCGGCTCGTCGCGAGCCTGTGCCGGCACGGTTTCGAGCCGCGGCATCTGCGGGGCGTCCGGGCCGCCGCCGAGCGGGAGGCGGCCATGGTGGAGCAGCTCGTCGCGCCGTTGCGCAAGCACCGCAACCCGCGGACCAGGACGCACGCCGAGCAGACCGCGACCGAGCTGGCGGCTCTCTCGACGCGTCTGCACGCGGCGTTCCTGCACACCGAAGTCCGCGACCGGTTGTGCTGAGATGCCCGAGTCGGCCGGTGCCCGACTATCCAAACCTGCCGCCCACGTCCTAGGGTTGCTGTGTGAACGAGCTCGACGTCGTGGGTGTCCGGGTTGAAATGCCCTCCAACCAGCCGATCGTCCTTCTCCGCGAGGTGGGGGGCGACCGCTACCTCCCCATCTGGATCGGCCCCGGGGAGGCGACCGCCATTGCCTTTGCGCAGCAGGGCATGGTTCCGGCCCGTCCGCTGACGCACGACCTCTTCAAGGAAGTGCTGGAAGCGGTCGGCGAGGAGCTCACCGCGGTGCGCATCACCGATCTCCGGGAGGGCGTCTTCTTCGCGGAGCTGGTCTTCGCCAGCGGCGTGGAGGTCAGCGCCCGGCCGTCCGACGCGATAGCGCTGGCGCTGCGGACCGGCACGCCGATCTACGGCAGTGACGGTGTGTTGGACGACGCCGGAATCGCGATTCCGGACGAGCAGGAGGACGAGGTCGAGAAGTTCCGGGAGTTCCTCGACCAGATCTCCCCCGAGGATTTCGGCTCCAGCAATCAGTGAGCCCGTCGGAATGTGTTTCTCGGCCGCGTGAACGCGGTGCCGACGATGTGGCTGAAAATGAGTGTCGAGCTTTCCCGGAAATGGGATACGTGAAACCACTCGTTCGGTGATTATCACCCGGCGTGGCGAGCGCGGCGATGGTTGACGCACCCCTGGTCACTGCTTACCTTCATTGAGGCAGATCCCGGGGTGTCCACGGGATGTGAAGGGACGGAGGTCGGCGTGAGCAGCACCGGCGAGAGCAGCGCGGCAAACGGACCAGTCCCGCTGCGCGAGGCTCCGGCGCAGCCCCTCTCGAAGCCGGCTCCGCCCGGAGCCGAGCCGTCCGAGGAAAGTCTCGGCTATCGCGGGCCCACCGCCTGTGCCGCGGCCGGCATCACCTACCGCCAGCTCGACTACTGGGCGCGCACCGGGCTGGTGGAGCCGAGCGTGAGAGCCGCCTTCGGCTCCGGCACCCACCGCCTCTACAGCTTCCGGGACGTGGTCGTCCTCAAGATCGTGAAGCGCCTCCTGGACACCGGCGTCTCGCTGCAGAACATCCGCACCGCGGTGCAGCACCTTCGTCAGCAGGACAGCATCGCGCTGCCCCAGCTGACGCTGATGAGCGACGGCGCCACGGTCTACGAGTGCAACTCGCCCGACGAGGTGGCCGAGCTGCTCCAGGGCGGTCAGGGGATCTTCGGCATCGCCGTCGGGGTCGTCTGGCGCGATGTGGAGCAGGCGCTCTCCCAGCTGCACGCCGAGCGGGTGGACACCGGCGAGACGCTGGTGCGCGTCAACCCGACGGACGAGCTCGCCAAGCGCCGTCACCGCGCGGGCTGAGCCCCGGGAGGCCCGGAGCCTCCGATTGTCAGTGGTGTACGGCAGTATCGGTCGACGTGAGGCACGCTCCCACGATTCTCCATCTCGACATGGATGCCTTCTACGCCTCGGTGGAGCAGGCATCCAAGCCGAGCCTGCGCGGGAAGCCGGTGATCGTCGGCGGTTTGGGGCCCAGGGGAGTGGTGGCCACCGCTTCCTACGAGGCGAGGGTCTTCGGTGTCCGTTCCGCGATGCCCACCGCGATGGCCCGGCGCAGCTGCCCGCACGGTGCGTACCTCGTACCGCGCTTCACCCTCTACCGGCGGATCAGCGAGATCGTCATGGAGCGCCTGGCCGAACTCTCCCCGCTGGTCGAGCCGTTGAGTCTGGACGAGGCCTTCGTCGATCTCGCCGCCGGCGGGGCGGCACAGACGGTGGAGGAGGCGCGCGGGGTCGGCCAGCTGCTGCGGCGCACGATCCTGGAGGAGACCGGCCTGCCGGCCTCCGTGGGGCTCGCGGCGACCAAGATGCTGGCGAAGATCGCCTCGGAGGAGGCCAAGCCCGACGGGATCTTCCTGGTCGAGCCCGGCACGGAGCGGGAGGTGCTGGCGCCGATGCCCGTGCGGGCGCTGCCCGGGGTGGGACCGACCACCGCCGAGACGCTGCGCAGAGCCGGCATGCAGACCGTGGCGGACGTGGCCGGGGCGGAGCGGGCGGAGCTGTTGAGGCTGCTCGGCACCGCGCACGGCACTGCCGTGCACACCATGGCCCGCGGCGTCGACGAACGCCCGGTGGTCGCCGAGCGGGAGTCCAAATCGGTGTCGGTGGAGGACACCTACGACGAGGACGTCACCGATCGCTCGCTGGTGGTGCTGAAGATCGCACGGCTCGCGGATCGGTGTGCGGAGCGGCTGCGCGCGGCGGGGCGCTCCGGTCGTACCGTCGTCGTCAAGGTCAGAAGACACGACTTCTCGACGCTGACGAGGTCCGAGACGCTGCGGGGGCCCACCGACGATCCGGTGGTGATCCGGGAGGCCGCGGCGCGGCTGATCGCGGCGGTCGACACGGGCTCGGGGGTGCGGTTGCTGGGCGTGGGGGTCAGCGGGCTCGCCGACTTCACCCAGGAGGACCTCTTCGCCCAGAGTGCGCCCCCTCCGGAGCCCGAGACTCCGCAGGAGAGCGAGGGCCCGGCACACAGAGCGGAGGCCCGGGAGCGCAGCGGCTGGCTGCCCGGCCTCGACGTCCGGCACGAGCGGTACGGCCCGGGCTGGGTGCAGGGAAGCGGGGTGGGGAGAGTGACCGTGCGGTTCGAGACGCCGTCCTCGCCGCCGGGGCGGGTGCGGACCTTCCCGGTGGACGACGAGGAGTTGAGTCCGGCCGAGCCGTATCCGCTCACGGACCGGGTGGCCGGGCTCGGTCAGTCCTCGCCCGCCAGCCTGCCGAAGTCCCTGTCCTCGGGCGGCTCTTCGCCTCGCGAGGAGGGCAGATCGAGCCCGTAGTGGTGGTAGAGCTGGAGCTCCTGTTCCGGCGAGAGGTGCCTGCCGACGCCGAAGTCCGGCGCTTCCTTGATCAGGGCTCTGGCGAAGGGCACCTGCAGGACGTCCTCGACCAGCTCGCTGGGTGCGAGGGGGACGAAGGCGTCGCGGCTGAAGAGTCCGGTGCGGACCGCCGCCCACTCCGGTTCGCCGGTGGCGTCGTCGAGATAGACCTCGTCGATCGTGCCGATCTTGTGTCCGTCGCGGTCGAGGGCCTTGCGCCCGATCAGGCTCCGCGGATCGATGTCGGTGTGCACGATTCCTCCCAGAAGTGGGCATCACGTAGGGCGACGCCGCTGGTGCCGCTCCCTCCAGAGAAGTCGAGTTCTGCCTGGACAGCCACTTGGGAGCACGGCGGACTGAGGGTGAACGGGCGCTGGTAGTCTCGACAGTGGCTGCAGACCCCGCGCGGGAGAGTCTTTCGGTTCGAGAGGGCCGAAGGCGCCGAAGGAGCAATACCTCCCCGGAATCTCTCAGGCACACGTACCGTGCGGACGAGGTCACTCTGGAAAGCAGGAGGGGCGGAGCCGGGCGACCGGCCGTGTCCTCCTCACCGACGGTGAAAGCCGGTGCGCGGCCAGCGTGCCGGTGAAACTCTCAGGTTGAGATGACAGAGGGGGAGGCCGTACGGGCACCGCGCCTCGTGGTGCCCCCACAGGTCGTTGCAGACCAGGAGGCCTCCGCTGATGACCGAACACCGCGTTCCGCTCACCGCTCTCCAGGGCGACACCCCCTTCGAGCACCGGCACATCGGCCCGAACGCCGAGGACCAGGCCAAGATGCTCGCGCACATCGGCTACGGCTCGCTCGACGAGCTGACCGCGGTCGCGGTGCCGGACGTCATCAAGAGCACCGAGGCGCTGGACCTCCCCGCCGCTCGCTCGGAGGCCGAGGTGCTGGCCGAGCTGCGCGAGCTGGCCGGGCGCAACGAGGTGCTCAGCCCCATGATCGGCCTGGGCTACCACGGCACGTTCACCCCGCCGGTCATCCTGCGCAACGTCATGGAGAACCCCGCCTGGTACACGGCGTACACGCCGTACCAGCCGGAGATCTCCCAGGGCCGGCTGGAGGCGCTGCTCAACTTCCAGACGATGGTCTCCGACCTGACGGGTCTGCCCACTTCGGGCTCCTCGCTGCTCGACGAGGGCACCGCCGCCGCCGAGGCGATGGCGCTGTCCCGACGCGTCGGCAAGGTCAAGCAGGGGGTCTACCTCGTCGACGCAGACTGCCTGCCGCAGACCGTGGAGGTGCTGCGCACCCGTGCGGAGCCGACCGGCGTCGAGGTGGTCGTCGCGGACCTGGCCGACGGTGTGCCCGCCGAGATCGCGGAGCGCGGTGTCTTCGGACTGCTCCTCCAGTACCCCGGCGCCTCCGGTGCGGTGCGCGACCCGCGTCGCGTCATCGAGCAGGCGCACGAGCTGGGTGCGATCGTCACGGTCGCGGCCGATCTGCTCGCGCTGACGCTGCTGACCCCGCCCGGCGAGCTGGGCGCCGACATCGCGGTCGGTTCGAGCCAGCGCTTCGGTGTTCCGCTGGGCTTCGGAGGTCCGCACGCGGGCTTCATGTCCGTGCGCGAGAAGTTCGCCCGCAGCCTGCCCGGCCGTCTGGTCGGTGTCTCCGTCGACCTCGAGGGCAACACCGCGTACCGCCTCGCGCTCCAGACGCGCGAGCAGCACATCCGCCGGGAGAAGGCGACCAGCAACATCTGCACCGCGCAGGTCCTGCTGGCCGTGATGGCCGGTATGTACGCCGTCTACCACGGGCCGGAGGGGCTGACCGCCATCGCGCGCCGCACCCACCGGCTGGCGACGCTGCTCGCCGCCGGGCTGCGGGAGGGCGGTGTCGAGGTGGTGCACGAGGCCTACTTCGACACGGTCACCGCGCGGGTGCCCGGCCGTGCCGGCGAGGTGGTGGACGCGGCCCGCGCCGCCGGCGTCAACCTGCGCCGGACCAGCGCCGATCTGGTCGGCATCGCCTGCGACGAGACCACGACGGTCGAGCAACTCACCGCCGTCTGGGGCGCCTTCGGCGTCGCCGCCGATGTGGAGCAGCTGGACGCCGCCGGCTCGGACGCGCTGCCGTCCGCGCTGCGCCGCACCGAGGACTTCCTCACCCACCCGGTCTTCCACCAGCACCGCTCCGAGACCGCGATGCTGCGGTACCTGCGCAAGCTCTCCGACCGCGACTACGCGCTCGACCGGGGCATGATCCCGCTGGGCTCGTGCACCATGAAGCTCAACGCCACCACCGAGATGGAGCCGGTGACCTGGCCGGAGTTCGGGGCGATCCACCCCTTCGTGCCCGAGGAGCAGGCCGGCGGGTACCTCACCCTGATCCGGGAGCTGGAGGAGCGCCTGGCCGAGGTCACCGGCTACGACCGCGTCTCGATCCAGCCCAACGCCGGTTCCCAGGGCGAGCTGGCGGGGCTGCTGGCGGTACGCGCCTTCCACCGTGCGAACGGCGAGACCTCGCGCACCGTCTGCCTCATCCCCTCCTCGGCGCACGGCACCAACGCCGCCAGTGCCGTGATGGCGGGGATGAAGGTCGTGGTGGTCAAGACCGGCGAGAGCGGTGACGTCGACCTCGCGGACCTGCACGCCAAGATCGAGCAGCACGGCGCCGAGCTGGCGGTGCTGATGGTGACCTACCCCTCTACCCACGGAGTGTTCGAGGAGAACATCTCCGACATCTGCGCGGCCGTGCACGACGCCGGCGGCCAGGTCTACGTGGACGGCGCCAACCTCAACGCCCTGGTCGGCCTCGCCAAGCCCGGCAGGTTCGGCGCGGACGTCTCGCACCTGAACCTGCACAAGACGTTCTGCATCCCGCACGGTGGTGGCGGCCCCGGCGTCGGTCCGGTGGGAGTGCGCGCCCACCTCGCGCCGTACCTGCCCAACCACCCGCTCCAGCCCTCGGCAGGTCCCGAGACCGGCATAGGCCCGATCTCCGCGGCGCCGTGGGGCTCGGCCGGTATCCTGCCGATCTCCTGGGCCTACGTACGTCTGATGGGGGCCGAGGGGCTGCGCAGGGCGACCCAGGTCGCGGTGCTGAGCGCCAACTACATCGCCAAGCGCCTGGAGGGCCACTACCCGGTGCTCTACTCGGGTCCGGGCGGGCTGGTGGCCCACGAGTGCATCATCGACGTCCGGCCGCTGACCAAGGCCACCGGCGTGAGCATCGACGACGTCGCCAAGCGGCTCATCGACTACGGCTTCCACGCCCCGACGATGTCCTTCCCGGTCGCCGGAACGCTGATGATCGAGCCGACGGAGAGCGAGGACCTCGCCGAGATCGACCGCTTCTGCGACGCGATGATCGCGATCCGGGCGGAGATCGAAGAGGTCGCCAAGGGCCGCTGGACCGCCGAGAGCAGCCCGCTGCGCGGCGCCCCGCACACTGCGGAGCAGCTGGCGGGGGAGTGGGAGCTGCCCTACACCAGGGCGGAAGCCGCCTTCCCCGAGGGTGTGAAGGCCGCCGACAAGTACTGGCCGCCGGTGCGGCGCATCGACGGCGCGTTCGGCGACCGCAACCTGGTCTGCTCCTGCCCGCCCCTGGAGGACTACGACGGCTGACGCCGGCGGCCCGCGCGTGAGCGGGCCGGCGCCGTGACGGAATGAGGCCCCCAGTGTCGTACTGGGGGCCTGCCGTTGTTTCGGGTGCCGCCCGGCCGCTCCGCTGCCGCGGCCGATGGTGCGCCGGCGGCTGTCGGTGTCGGTGGTGGCGTCGGTGGTGGGTCGGCCGTCGCTCGCCGTCTCAGGCGGCGGTGGCTACGTTGCCCGCGGCGATCGGGCGGTGGGGCGCCACGATCTGCCCGTCCGGCAGCAGCTCTCCGGTGTCGTCGAAGAAGAGCACGCCGTTGCAGAGAAGACTCCATCCCTGCTCGGGGTGGTGCGCCACCAGATGGGCGGCTTCCCGGTCGGCGGACTCCGCTGTCGGGCAGGGCGGTTGGTGCGAGCACATGGTGGCGGGCCTTCGTTGTGTCGTCCGGTGACTGCTGTCGCGGCTGATGGTGGTCATGACCGCTTCCCCCTGAATGTGTGGTGTTCTTTCGGTCTCCAGTCTCGTCCTGCGGATGCTCTTCCGCAGGGATTCCCCCGTATCGGTGCTTACGAGTGTGGGACGCGTCACTCTTCCGGATGGTTGCGCGGTCCCAGTGGCGGTTGTGGAACCGCCACCGGTCAGGCGGTGCGCAGCAGCGCGGGTGCGGCGGGGTGGAGCCGGTGGGTCAGCAGGGGCAGCAGTCCGTCCACGCGCACAGGGCGCTCCGCGGCGATTCCCGGGGGCGCGGGGGCGAGAGGGATGAGCAGATCGGCCGGCCCGAGGTGGTCCTGGTCCCTCGCGGGGCCGGGGCAGTGCAGCCAGAGGGTCACCATGTAGAGCTCGGGCACGCACAGCAGCCGCGGCTCGTACGTCGCGCTGAGAGTGCGTGCGGAGTCCAGGCAGCGCAGCGCCGAGGCGGCGTACGGGCCGTCGCTGAAGTGGGAGAAGGCCCAGCCGTCCGCGCTCGGCACGGAGTCGGCGGTGAGCAGCGGGCCGGTGTCTCCCGCGAGCAGGAAGCGCCAGCCCGTCAGAGGTGCGCTCGGCACGCGGTCGCCGATGCTCGGGAGCAGATGGAGCGGGAGTGCGGCTGCGACCCGCAGCTCGGGGCCCGGAGCGGGCTCGGAGGGCGGTTCGGACGGTGACGGAGGGGTCTGCCCGAAGGGGTGCGAGGAGCTGAGCGCGGCCTCGACAGTGCGCAGGGCGTGGCTGGGGGCCGTGCGGGCATGCAGGGGCATGGTGGGTCGCCTCTCGCTCGGGAGACAGGAAAATGACGTGGCAGTGCAGCGGTGCGGCAGTGCAGCGGTGCGCGGTGTGGCATGCGTGCGTGGCGGTGGGCGGGCGGCGTTTCCCCAGTGCCGTCCGCCGGGCGGAGCAGATGTCCATCAGGTGGGAGAAATGTGAAGCGCCTGTCACCGGTGCGCGACTTGTAGCAGCCTCTGGGTCGGAGTTTATACGAATCCGCCTCGATTGAGGTTTCTGCTAGCGAACTCCCGGTATTTCGGCAAGGCTGTATTCCGTCGTTATCCCGTCGAAATCCACAAGTCCTCCACCTGCGTGGATATGCTCGGGAAAGCCTTGACGAGGCTCGTGATCCGGTTCACGGACGGCTGGATTGCGTGCCGATGCGGAGCGCTGTCGGGAGCGAAGAGCATTTGTGCCGCATGCCATGGGAATGTGCCTGTCGAGTATTCTCCGAAAGATCTCTCCGGCCCCGATCGTACGCGTTGTCGATCACCTTCGGGGGCATCATCCGGGCACGCTCACCTGAGGAGGACCCGTACATGGGCGAGAAGGTCGCGGCCGACACATTCGGCCCTGCGGAGCGCAGACGGTACCGGGACAAGTTGCGTCGCTGTCTCGAAGCGCTCGACCTGCTGCTGGAGGAGCAGCGGTTCGACCGGCCCCGCGATCTGATGGGGCTGGAGATCGAGCTGAATCTCGCGGACGCCGACGGGTTGCCACGGATGAAGAACGACCAGGTGCTCGACCGGATCGCCAGCGAGGACTTCCAGTCCGAACTGGGGCGCTTCAACCTGGAGGTCAACATCCTTCCGCACCGGCTCAACGGCCGGGTTTTCGACCAGCTTGCCGAGGAACTGCGCACGGGACTCGGCTACGCGGACCGAAAGGCGCGGGAGGTCGCCGCGGGCATCGTGATGATCGGGATTCTGCCGACTCTCACGCACGAGGACCTGAGTTCCGCGAACCTTTCGGCGGACGACCGGTTCACCATGCTCAACGACCGCATCATGGCCGCCCGGGGGGAGGAGATCGAGCTGGACATCGAGGGCGTGGAGAGGCTGCAGCACGTCTGCGACTCCATCGCCCCCGAGGCCGCGTGCACCTCCGTGCAACTGCATCTGCAGGTGACGCCGGGGCGGTTCGCGGACGTGTGGAACGCGGCGCAGGCGATGGCCGCCGTGCAGGTGGCACTTGCCGCCAACTCGCCGTTCGTGTTCGGCCGCGAGCTGTGGCGGGAGTCCCGGATACCGCTCTTCCTCCAGGCGGCCGATCCCCGGCCCCCGGAGTTCGCGGCACAGGGGGTACGGCCCCGCACCTGGTTCGGAGAGCGGTGGATCGAGGGGCCGAAGGACCTTTTCGAGGAGAACCTGCGCTACTTCCCGGCGCTGCTGCCCGGCATCGCCGAGGAGGACCCGCTGGAGACGCTGGAGCGGGGCGAGGTGCCGGAGCTGTCGGAGATGGTGCTGCACAACGGGACCGTCTACCGGTGGAACCGGCCGGTCTACGGAGTGGTGGACTCGGTGCCCCATCTGCGGGTGGAGAACAGGGTGTTGCCGGCCGGGCCGACCGTGACCGATGTGATGGCCAACACCGCCTTCTACTACGGCCTGGTCCGCGCACTCGCCGACGAGGGACGTCCGCTGTGGTCCCGGATGCCCTTCGAGACGGCCGAGTCCAACTTCGAACTGGCCTGCCGGTACGGCATCGACGCACGGCTGACCTGGCCGCGGTCCGGGCGCGGCGCCGGCTCGGGCCAGGTGCCGGTGGATCGGCTGGTGCTGGAGGAGCTGCTGCCGATGGCCGCGTCCGGACTGGACGCCTGGGGTGTGGAGCCCGCCGACCGGGACCGCTACCTCGGTGTCATCGAGGCGCGCTGCGAACGCCGTACGAACGGCGCGTCCTGGCAGGTGGCCGCCTATCACCGGGCCAGGGAGAGCGGGTTGGACCGGGAGAAGGCGCTCGCCGCGACCGTGCGCAGATACGGCGAGCTGGCGCGCGCGGGGGAGCCGGTGCACTCCTGGCCGCCCGGCCCCTGGTCCTGAGCCGCCCGCGCCGCCGTCGGCCGCTGTCGGTGGGCGCAGGCGGCGCGGGCCCGCCGTGGGCCGGGACGCTGCCGTACGGCAGGCTGTGATCTGCTGAGCCGGGGCACCCGAGCGGCCGTTGTCGGTGCGGGTGCCCCGGCGGACGGGCGGAACACAGAGGAACGGGAGGTCCGCGTGCGGTCACTGCCTGCGCGAGAGCCGTACGGTCAGGGGCAGTTGCTGCCGCAGGACGCGCTGTCGCCGCGGATGGTGCGCAACGAGACGCTGCTCGTCCTGGGGCTCTCCCTGGGCGCGAGCGCGATCTCCGCGCTCATCAGCTTCACCGGTTCGCTGACCAGGCCGGGAGGGCTGGGCGACCAGGCGGCGAACCTCAACCGCTCGATGGCGCCCGACCGGCCCTGGCTCGACCTCGGTTGGCAGTTGTTCGGGATCGCGACCGCGCTGGTCCCCGTCCTGCTCGTCGGGCATCTGCTGCTGCGTGAGCGGGCCGGCATGGGTGCGATCGGATTCGACTTCCGCCGCCCCTGGTTCGACCTGGGGCGTGGGGCGGTGGTGGCCGCGGGCATCGGCGGCAGCGGGCTGCTGCTCTATCTCGGGGCGCAGCAGGCGGGGTTCAACCTGACGGTGGTGCCCGAGTCGCTTCCCGAGGTCTGGTGGAAGTTCCCGGTGCTGATCCTCTCGGCGACGGAGAACTCCGTCGTCGAGGAGGTGATCGTGATCGGCTATCTGCTGCGGCGGCTGGACCAGCTCGGCTGGAGCCCGATGGCGTCCATGGCGGCGAGCTCGGGGCTTCGGGGTCTGTACCACCTCTACCAGGGCATCGGCGGCATGATCGGCAACATGGTCATGGGCGTCATCTTCGTCTGGCTGTACCGGCGTTGGGGCCGCGTCGGACCGCTGGTGGCGGCGCACGCCCTGATCGACATCGTCGCCTTCATCGGCTACGCGCTGCTGGCGGGCAGGGTCGGCTGGCTGCCGACGGCCTGACGCGGCGCCCGCCTCCCGCCTGACGCGGCGCCTCCCGCCTCCCGCCTTGCGCGGCGCCCCGGCGGTCGCGGGGGCTCCTGCGCCCGGCCGGCGTCACAGGGGTACGCGCAGCTCCGCGTCCATCACCGCGACCGCGTCACCGCCGAGCAGCGTCCGTTCCCCGCGCACCGTGGTGTGCACGATCCCGCCGCGTGCGGACGCCTGGTACCCGACCAGTTGCTCCGACCCCAGGCGCGGTGACCAGAACGGCGCGAGGGCGGTGTGGGCGCTGCCGGTGACCGGGTCCTCGCCGACACCGACGTCCGGGTAGAAGCAGCGGGAGACGTAGTCGTAGGCTGAGGACGCGTCGGCCGCCCGCGCGGTGACGATCACTCCGCGGTCGGAGAGGCCCGCCAGCCTCCCCGGGGCGGGGCTGACGCTGCGCACGGCGCGCTCGTCCTCGACCTCCAGCAGCAGGTCCCCCACGTCGGGGCCGGTGCGCCAGGCGGAGCGGATCCGGGTGCCGCCCAGTGCCTCGCTGGCGCCCGCCAGGTCCTGCACGGGCGTGAGCGGAGCGGTGGGGAAGTCGAGCGTGAGAGGCCCCTCGGTCTCCCCGGTGGCCGTCAACACGCCGCTGAGGGTGGCGAATCGGACCTCGCCGGCGAGCCTGCCGGAGATGCGCAGCACGTGCGCGGTGGCGAGAGTGGCGTGACCGCACAGCCGTACCTCGGCGGCCGGTGTGAACCAGCGCAGCGCCCAGTCGGCCTCGGCGCCCGGCGGGAGCGGGCGGGCGTAGGCGGTCTCGGAGAGGTTCAGCTGCGAGGCGAGACGCTGGAGACGTTCGTCGGGAGGGAAGCCGTCCTCCAGCAGGACCACGGCGGCGGGGTTCCCGGAGAAGGGGCGATCGGTGAAGGTGTCGACGAAGTGGATCCTCATGGGGCGAGCATACGAGCGGCGGGCGCTGCCGGTCGGCGTCGTGCCCGGCCCCGGGACTCGGCCGTCGACGATCGTCCCGGGTCAGTCCAGGCGCCAGATCTCGGCGGCGTCGAACGCGTCGGACACCCGTGGCAGACGACCGGCGTCCTGGCTGCCGTCGTGGCAGTGGAAGGCGGACCAGAACACGTCGCCCGGCAGCGCGTCCGGCGGTGCGTACACGCGGTAGACGTACTCACGTCCCCCGGGCGCGGGCAGCGCCACCATCCAGACGCAGACGCGCGGACCTGTACGGGTGGTGGCCATCGGACTCCTCGGCCGGTTCGGCGGTGGCGGTCAGCTCCCAGGACGTGCGGGAGGGGTACGGCGGTTTCGCCGATCGATCCGCGGGTGGGATCAAATCACGTTCGGGGGAAGGCAGTTGACGGTTCGTCGGGTCGGCTGGAGCCGGTGGGACAGGTGTCAACGCCTCGACACTCATGTCGTCCGGGCGGCATGATGTGCGGATGCACGCCCCCGACCGCGCAGCCGCGCCCGTACGCAGGCTGGGCCTGACCCTCGCGCTGGTGTCCGCCCTCGCCTTCGGCGGTTCCGGGGTGATGGCCAAACCGCTCATCGAGGCCGGTCTCGCTCCGCTCCAGGTGGCCTGGCTGCGGGCCGCGGGCGCGGCCCTGGTGCTGCTTCCGCTCGCCTGGCGCCACCGCCGCCTGGTGCGCGAACGCCCGGCGCTGCTGCTGGGGTTCGGCATGCTGGGCGTCGCCGGGGTGCAGGCGTGCTACTTCGCCGCCATCGCGCGCATCCCGGTGGGAGTGGCGCTGTTGATCGAGTATCTGGCTCCCGCCCTGGTGCTGGGTTGGGTGCGGTTCGTGCAGCGCCGCCCGGTGAGCCGCGAGGCGGCCGTCGGCGTCGTCATCGCGGTGGCGGGCCTGGCCTGCGTCGTCGAACTGTGGGCGGGGCTCGGCTTCGACGCGCTCGGCGTCGCACTCGCACTCGCCGCCGCCTGCTGCCAGGTCGGATACCTCGTGCTCTCCGACCACGGCAGCGCCGGCGACCACCGGCCGCCGCCCGAGCCGGCCGGGGTGATCGCCTACGGCCTGCTCGTCGGTGCGCTGCTCCTGACCGTCCTGGCCCGGCCGTGGGACATGGAGTGGGCGGTGCTCGGCCGGTACGCGGCGATGGACGGCTTCGAGGTGCCGGGATACGTGCTCGCGGCCTGGACGGTCCTGGTGGCGACCGTGCTGGCCTATCTGACCGGGGTGCTCTCCATCCGCCGGCTCTCCCCGCAGGTCGCCGGGGTGGTCGCCTGTCTGGAGGCGGTCGTCGCCACGGTGCTGGCCTGGTTCCTGCTGGGGGAGCGGCTGGGCGCGATCCAGGTCCTGGGCGGTGCG
Organism: Streptomyces sp. XM4193; assembly: GCF_023072595.1. Taxonomy (GTDB): domain Bacteria; phylum Actinomycetota; class Actinomycetes; order Streptomycetales; family Streptomycetaceae; genus Streptomyces. Next base: position 108,565 of record NZ_JALLGK010000012.1, on the reverse strand, counting down.
CTGGTGCTCACCGGCGCGCTGATCGCGCAGCGCACGACGCCCCTGCAGGCCGCCGCGGAGCCCGTCGCCCGGGGTGGTGGCGGGCGGCGCCCGAAACCCGCCGGCCGGTCCGGGCCCGCGGAACCGCCCGGCCGGGGCGGCCCGCGGGCGCCGCTGGACGCTGCGGGGCGGGCGGGTTCCGCGGGCCGGACGGGGCCGACCGACTCACCGCCCGGCAGCGGCGGTTCGTAGCGTGCGGTCGAGGTCGCCGAGGTAGGCGGGCACGGGGATCGAGGGGTCCAGATCGGCCGCGGGCTCCGGTGCGCCGTGGACGGTGCGCACCGGCACGATGCCGCTCCAGTGCGGCAGTCCGAGGTCCTCCTCGTCGTCGTTGGGGCCGCCCTCGCGCACCTTCGCGGAGACCTCGGCCAGATCCACGCGGAGCAGCGCGGTGGCCGCGAGTTCACGCGCGTCGGCCCGCCGGATGTCCTGCGACCTGCCGGGGGCGACGCGTTCGACGAGGGCGTCCAGCATGGCCGCCTTGTGGTCGGTGTCGGTGACCGTGCGGGCGGTGCCGTGGACCATCACCGAGCGGTAGTTGAGCGAGTGGTGCATTGCTGAGCGGGCCAGCACCAGTGCGTCGACGTGGGTCACGGTGACGCACACCGGCAGGCCCTCGTCGCCGCGGCCGGCGAGCATCGGCCGCGATCCGGTGGAGCCGTGGAGGTAGATCTGCTCGCCGTGGCGCACGTACATGGTGGGCAGTACGACGGGTGCGCCGTCGCGCACGAATCCCAGATGGCACAGGAAGCCGCTGTCGAGTATCGCGTGCACGGTCGCGCGGTCGTAGTGGGCCCGGCCGGGGTTGCGGGTGGGGACGTTGCGTTCGGTCGTCGGGTAGTCGGTGCCCACGGCGTGCCTCGATTCTGTATTAGTGCATAATGTTGTTTGTGTGAGGAGGATAGATGATCGAAGGAACGAACGCAGCCGAGATCGCCCTCAGCGTGGAGGGCGAACTCGGCTCGGGGGAGCTGGCGCCGGGGCAACTGCTCCCGCCCATCAGGCAGTTGGCCGCTCAGCTCGGCGTGAACCCCAACACGGTGGCCGCCGCGTACCGCACTCTGCGCGAGCGCGGAGTGATCGAGACCGCCGGACGACGCGGCAGCCGCATCCGCGAGCGGCCCGCCACCACGCCGCGCGAGACGCTGGGCGTGCAGGTGCCGCAGGGAGTGGCGGACGTCTCGCAGGGCAACCCCGACCCGGCCCTGCTGCCCTCGCTCCGGGCCGCGCTCGCCGCCGCGGCGCCCCGGTACGGCGCCGGCGCCCCGTTGTACGGCGGGCCCTCCCTCGCCGAGGAGTTCGAGACTCTGGCGCGCGAGCAGCTGCTGCGCGACGGCGTACCGCCCGGGCCCCTCGCCGCGACCTCGGGCGCCTCCGACGCGATCGAGCGCGTGCTCGCCGCCCATCTGCGTCCCGGTGACGCGGTCGCTCTCGAGGACCCCGGGTGGGGAAGCCTGCTCGACCTGGTCCCCTCCCTCGGGCTGCGTCCGGTGCCCGTCGCGCTCGACGACGACGGCCCGCTGCCGGCGTCGGTGGCGGGCGCGCTCGAACGCGGGGCGAGGGCCCTGCTGGTCACCACCCGGGCGCAGAACCCCACCGGCGCGGCGCTGTCCGCCGACCGCGCGAAGGAGCTGCGCCCACTGCTCGCAGCCCGCCCCGAAACGCTGCTGATCGAGGACGACCACGGGCACGGCATCGTCGCCGCCCCGCCGCAGCTGCTCGCCGGAGCCACCAGGCACTGGGCGCTGGTGCGCTCCACCGCCAAGGCGTACGGACCGGACCTGCGGCTCGCCGTACTGACCGGCGACGAGGTCACCCTCGACCGGGTCCGGGGCCGCCAGCGGCTCGGCCCGGGCTGGGTGAGCCACCTCCTCCAGACGACCGTCAGCGAGCTGTGGCGCGCCGGCGCCGTCGACCCCGCCGCAGTCGGCGCCGCGTACGACCGGAGCCGGGGGCGGCTGCTGGACCGGCTGGCGCGGCAGGGAGTACGGGCGCAGGGGCGCAGTGGGATGAACGTGTGGGTGCCGGTGCCCGAGGAGAGCGCCGTGGTCAGCAGGCTGCTGCTGGCCGGTTGGGCGGTCGCGCCCGGCGCCCGGTTCCGGCTCTCCTCCCCGCCCGCGGTCCGGCTGACCGTCTCGGGTCTGGCGGACGCGCGCATCGACGCCCTCGCCGACGCCGTGGCTGAGGCGGTGCGTCCGGGGCCGGCCCGCCGCTACGGCTGAGCGCCCGACGGCGCGGCGGCGGCGCGGCTGCGGACGCGCACCGTGACGGTGTGCGCGTACGAGCCCGGGTGCGGCGTCGTGCCGCGGTGCAGCCAACCGGAGGCGCCGCGCCGCCGTACGGTGTCGCACGCCGTCGCGCAGGCGGGCGGCGACGGGCCGGCGGCGCACGGCTGCGCACCGGTGCGCCGGGCGCGAACCGGCGGTGACGCGCGGCCGGTTGGCGCCCGGCGCACCCGGCGCCGCGGTCTCAACCGAGCCTGATGCTGCCGCCCTCGACGTTGATGCGCGCCTCCGGCAGCGGCTCGCGGGCGGGTCCGCCCGTGACGCTGCCGTCCGCCACGGAGAACGCGCTCTGGTGGCAGGCGCAGTTGATCGAGCCGTCCTTGACTGAGCTCACCAGGCACCCCTTGTGGGTGCACTCGGCCGAGTACGCCTTGAACTCGCCCTCCGTCGGCTGCACCACCACGACCTTCTCCTCGCGGAACACCTTGCCCTCGCCGGGCTGGATGTCGTCGGTCCTGGCCAACTCCTTTCCGCCGCCGCCCTCTTCACCGCCGCCCTCTTCACCGTCCTCGGGCGACTCCTTGCCCTCGGCGGACCGGTCCTCGGAATCGCTCGAACCGTCTGCGCCCTTGTCCTCGGAACCGCCGCAGGCGGCGAGCGCGGTGGTGAGGCCGGCGGCTCCGGCGGCGGTGAGCACGGCGCGACGGCTGGCCCTTGCTGCGGACATGGGTGGTCCTTCCTGCTCGGGAACCGGATCGGCGACACCGCCACTGCGGCCGGCCCGCCGACCCCGGGCGGTACGGAGCCGTCGGGGGCGCCCGGACTCCGTGACCTCCAGTACGCGCCGCGGCGCCCGCGCGTTCAACGTGTGCGCTGCCGGACGTGCGTGCGTCTGCCCGCGCCCACGGGCGGACGGGCCCGCGGACGGACGCGTCCACGGGCGGACGGGCCCGCGGACGGACGCGTCCACGGACGGACGGGCCCGCGGGCGGACCGACCCGCCCGGGGTGTGCCGCCGCCGGGGCGTACCTGCTCCGTGGGCGCGCCTGCCCCTGGGTGTTCCCACGGAGGGAGGTGCTCGCCGCAGGACGTGCTGCTCGCGGTCGGCGGCGAGGGGCCACTCGTTCGACTCGGCAGCTGTGGCGCCGTGTGCGGGCGCGCCGGACAGTGGTGGCGAGCAGTACCGGCAGCCCGGGCGTCCCGCGAGGGCGCACCCCGTCACAGGAAGAGGGCGATGCGATGCCAGCCCTGCGTGCTCTGACTCTCGTCGCCCGCGTCCTGCGGGAGGTCGGCCGTGGGGCCGCGAAGCGGAAGAAGGCCAAGGGAGGGGGCGGCCGCCGAAGGGCCCGCTCCGCTCCGCGGCGACGGTAGCGGCCGATCGGCTCGGGGTCCGTCGAACTGCGGCCGACCGGGCGCGGACGCCGGACGCGCCCCACCGGTCTCCGCGGGCGCGTCCCACCGGTGCTCTCCACGGACGCGCCGCGCCGGCGCTCCGTTCGGCGCACCGCAACGGCAGGTTCGGTTCGCCCCGGCTCCGCTGCCGGGGCCCGGTGGGGCAGCCGGTCGGCGGAGCCGGGACGCGAGAGGCCGGTTGCTCAGCGTCGGCCGGCTGCGGAGTCCATCGCCAGCTCGCCCTGGTTGAGCGTGCGGGAGTGGTAGTAGGCGGCCTGGATCTCCTCGTCGGTGTTGTCCTCGCGCAACTGCTCCGACCACACCATGAAGTAGGTCCACTCCGTCTGGCTCTCCAGCAGCTGGGCGTCCGGAACCCTGCCCATCTCGGCGAGCGCGATCGGCTTGTCGCCGGCTATGTCCCGCAGTTGGCGGTAGTCCGCGTCGCTGGGGTGGCCCTTGTACCAGACGTCGAGCGAGACGACGTCGGCGTAGTCGTCACCGGGGTAGTAGCTGTCCCAGCCGCCGTCGGGGTTGTCCTGGACGTTCCACACCCAGACCAGGTTGTCGAGTCCCCTGGTGTCCTCGAGGTAGTCGCGGGTGAGCTGGAAGAGCCGGGCGCCGCCGTCCTCGCCGGGCTGCTCGCCCCACCAGTTCCACGACTCGTTCATCTCGTGGAAGGGCCGGAAGAGCGCCGGGATTCCGTCGTCCTGGAGCTGCTCGAGGTAGGGCGCGATCTCGTCCAGGCGGCTCTTCCAGGTCGCGTTGAGCTCGGTGCCGTCCGTGACGATGTCGCGGAACTCCTGCGGGGTGATGTCGGACTTCACCCCGCCCTCGAACTCGCAGGTGGACGGCCCGGTGGGCGGGCAGGCGTGCCAGGACAGGGCGACCAGCGAGCCGTTGGCCCACTCCGTCTTCGCCTGGTCGATCACCAACTGCCGGTCCCGTGCGTCCTGTTCGCGGAACATCAGGTCGCCGCCCCACAGGCCGGGGTACTCGCCGGTGATGTCGTGCACCTGCTTGGTGTACTGCGAGGGCTGGTTGGCCGGTTCCTTGTTGTGCTGGCCCGAGACGATTCCCGACCCCCGGACGGAGTGCAGGTAGTCCAGTACGGCCTGTTTGTCGGCGGTGGGCAGCGCCTGGGCGGAGGTGGGAGCCAGGCTCAGGGCCGCGGCTGCCGCGGTGAGGACGGCAACGCCCAGCGCGGCGAGCGAACGGCGGGTGGAGCGCAGACTTCGGTGGATACGCATGGACGTCTCTTTCGTGGGGGGACAGGGACGTTGCGTCGCGGGGGAGTCCGGTGGTGCCGCGCCGTGGATGTGCAGGAGCGTCCAACTCCCCGGCGCACCGCACAATCTAGCGATCGCGCCCGTCCGAGGTGGCCGAAGCCGGGGACCGGGGCGCTCGGCGTGAGGCCGTCGAAGCGGGCGCCAACTCCCCGCGTCTGCCCGTCGGTTGACGTCCCCCGCCCGGCGCACCCGGGGCCCGGGCACGTGTCCGCGCCGTGCTCAGCCAGGGCCGGCGGGCCCGTTCGCCCTGGAGGCGGCTGCGTCCTCCGAGCGGCGGCGGACGCGGACCACCGCGACCGCGGCAGCGAGGACGAAGAGCGCCAGCCCGACCCACAGCACCCACTTCTCGGGCCAGGGCGCCAGCGGCGCGTCCTGCGGTGAACGTCCGCCGTCCACCCCGCTGACGACCACCGCCACCAGGGCGAGCAGCACGGCGACCACCGCGGCCCGGCCCAGCCACCGGGCACTGAGCGGCAGTGCGCTCTCGCGGGTGCGCGCTCCGCGGGCGGTGAGGCGTTCACTGCGACGGGCCGGCGCCGCCAAGCGGGCGAGGAGCAACAGCGCGATGGGGATCTGGAGCACCCAGAGCATGGTGCGGAACGGTCCGTCGAACCAGCCCTGCGTGGTGTAGAGCAGCGTGTGCCAGGCGCTCAGTATGTAGACGACGATGGCGAAGCGGTGCAGCGCCAGCCACGCGCGGGAGCCGGTGCGGTGGCGGAGGTAGAAGGCGAGCCCCAGGGGGATGGCCAGATAGAGGGCCAACAGGCCCACCAGGATGGCGACCCGGCCGGTGCCGGTGGCGTAACCGCCCGGCACGAACACGTCGACGAAGGCGGTCCACACGCTGCGCCCGGTCGACCACTGGTCCCGGTTGGTGCGTATCTGCTCCAGGAAGAAGAACAGCGCGTGCATGAACATCAGCCCGATGGTGGTCAGGCTGGTGGTGCGGTGCCACTTCTCCAGCCGCGCCGCGGAGAGCCGGCGCAGACGCGGCCTCGGCCCCGAGCGCAGCAGCCCGAAGACCACCGTGGCGTACGCCCACAGCATCGCCGACCAGCCGAACGCCTGGCACATCCAGTACATCCAGAACTCGTCGGCGTCCGCCAGCATCGGCATGATCTTGATCGTCGCCGAACTGCCGTTCTCCACACGGACGTAGAGCAGCCAGTAGATCAACACCGTGATCAGCAGGGCGAGCGACGCGTCGGGGACGGCGCCCCGCAGATCGGCGCGCAGCGCCGCCCAGTCGAACCGGCCGCGGTCCTTGCCGCGGCCGGGACCGGGCGTTGTCGACACGGAGGAATTCGGCACCACGAACTCGCCCTCCTGCTGTTCTCGCGGAGCACTGACGGGAGACCCACACAGGGGAGTTCGTGGACGGCCAACTGCCCCACGGTGGAGGGTATCTGCACGTATCCCGGTACGGAAGACGATGATCAGACCTGGCGGACGGCGACGGGCTTCCCGCGTCCCGTCCCGAGTCGCCGCCCACCTCTCGCCCTGGCGTGCGTCGGGGCGCCCCGGGCCCGGAGGGTGGACGAGGTGGCCGTCGCGGAGTCGCGCCTGCTCGTTGAGGACGGCCGGCCGGGCCTCGCTTCGGGCGCCCGCGGCCCCGTCAGCCCGCCCCCGCTTCCGAAGCCGACGCCGCTCCCGACGCCGACCCCGTCCCCGCGGCCCTCGCGGTGCCCGCTCGTGTGCGTGCGGGTGCGGGTTCCAGGCGGACCACCAGCGACTTCGACGTGGGCTGATTGCTGATGTCCGCCACGCTGCCCAGCGGCACCAGCACCTGGGTCTCGGGGTAGTACGCCGCCGCGCAGCCCCGGCTCGTCGGGTAGGGGACGACGCGGAAGTCCTCCGCGCGGCGCTCCTCCCCGCCGTCCCACACGCCGACCAGATCGACCAACTGATTCTCGGTCAGGCCGAGTTCGGCGATGTCGTGCGCACTGACCAGAACCACCCTGCGGCTCCCGTGGATGCCCCGGTAGCGGTCGTTGTTCGCGTACGGGACCGTGTTCCACTGGTCGTGCGAGCGAAGCGTCTGCAGCAGCAGGTGTCCGGGCGGGGCCTGCGGCATCTCCCAGGCGTTGCGGGTGAACAGCGCCTTGCCCACCGAGGTCACGAAGACTCCTTCGTTGACCGGGTTGGGCAGCAGGATGCCGCCGGGGCGGACCACTCGCCGGTTGAAGTCCCGGAACCCCGGAACGATGCGAGCGATGCGGTCCCGGATCGATCCGTAGTCGGCCTCGAACCGCTCCCAGGGGATGTCGACCCGACCGCCCACGGTGCGGCGCGCCAGCCGGCACAGAATGGCGACCTCGCTGAGCAGCCGACTCGACGCCGGCTCCAGCCGTCCGTGCGAGGTGTGCACCTCGCTCATCGAGTTCTCCACGGTGACGAACTGCTCGCCGCCGGACTGTACGTCGACCTCGGTGCGGCCCAGGGTCGGCAGGATCAGCGCGGTCTCGCCGCAGACCGTGTGCGATCTGTTGAGCTTGGTCGAGACGTGCGCCGTCAGACGGCATCTGCGCATCGCCGCCACGGTGAACTCCGTGTCCGGAGCCGCCATCACGAAGTTGCCCGCCACTCCGAGGAAGACCCTGACCCGTCCCTCGTGCATGGCCCTGATCGAGTCGACCGAGTCGAGCCCGTGCTCCCGCGGCGGCTCGAAGCCGAACTCCTCGCGCAGCGCGTCGAGGAAGGAGTCGGGCATCTGCTCCCAGATGCCCATGGTGCGGTCGCCCTGCACGTTGCTGTGGCCGCGGACCGGACAGGCGCCCGTGCCGACCCTGCCGAGATTCCCGCGCAGCAGCAGGAAGTTGACGATCTCCCTGATCGTCGGGACGCCGTGCTTGTGCTGGGTGATGCCCATCGCCCAGCAGACGACGACCCGTTCGCTGTGCAGCACGTCGTTGCGCACCAGCTCGATCTCGGCGCGCGTGAGCCCGGTCGCCCGCAGGATGTCCTCCCACTCGACGGACCGGGCGTGACGCGAGAACTCCTCGAAGCCGTGGGTGTGCGAGCGGATGAAGTCGTGGTCCAGCACGCCGCCGGGCCGTGCGTCCTCGGCCTCCAGTAGCAGCCGGTTCAGCCCCTGGAAGAGGGCGAGGTCGCCGCCGCTGCGGATCTGCAGGAACCGGTCGGCGATCGGTACGCCGCGACCGATCACACCGCGTGCCTTCTGCGGGTTCCTGAACCTCAGCAGACCCGCCTCCGGCAGGGGGTTGACCGCGACGACGCGGGCCCCGTTGCGCTTGGCCTCCTCCAGCGCGGAGAGCTGGCGCGGGTGGTTGCTGCCGGGGTTCTGCCCGACGAGGAAGATCAGGTCGGCCTGGTGCAGGTCTTCCAGGCTCACCGTCCCCTTGCCGGTGCCGAGCGTCTCGTGCAGCGCGAAACCGCTGGACTCGTGGCACATGTTGCTGCAGTCCGGCAGGTTGTTGGTGCCGTGTGCGCGAGCGAGCAGCTGGAGGACGAAGGCGGCCTCGTTGCTCACCCGGCCCGAGGTGTAGAAGACGGCCTCGTCGGGGGAGGCCGCCGACTTCAGCTCGTCGGCGATCAGGTCCAGGGCGTCGTCCCACTCGATGGGCTCGTAGTGCTGCGAACCGGGGCGTTTGACCATCGGCTCGGTGAGCCGGCCCTGTTGGTTGAGCCAGAGGTCGGAGCGTTCGGCCAGCTCCGGGATCGAATGCTCGCGGAAGAAGTCCGTGGTGATCCGCCGGGTCGTGGCCTCGTCGTTGATGTGCTTGGCGCCGTTCTCGCAGTACTCGTTGAGGTGCCGGCGGCCGGGCGCGGGGTCGGCCCAGGCGCAGCCGGGGCAGTCGATCCCGTCGACCTGGTTCATGTTGAGAAGTGTCAGCCCGGTGCGGCGCGCGGAGGTCTCCTCCAGGGAGTACTCCAGGGCGTGCGCGACCGCGGGCACACCCGCCGCCCACTTCTTGGGCGCGGTCACCGAGAGTTCCTCTTCGGGCTCCTCGCCCGCCGGCCTGTGCGTCACAGCGACCTCCGCTCTCGTACCGCTCGTACGGCCCACCGCTCGTTCAGCCCACCGGCCACCGGGGCACGCTGCTCCACGGCGGGGTGGTGTCCACCGGGCAGACCCGCCCGTCGCGAATCGTCCCGCGCCAGCCCTCGACCTCCCGGCCCCGGTTCTCGACGAACTCCTTGAAGTGCGTCAGCTCGGCCCGCATCAGGCGCCGGAGGAGTCCGAGGGCGTCTGAGGCGAGGAACGCGAAGCCCGGCCGCAGGACCTGCAACCGCGCGGTGACGGCGGCACGGTCCGGGGCCAGCGCGTGGAACGTCACCTCGCCGCGGTGCCGACCGTCCAGGCTCCGCCACTGCACCAGGGTGTCCGGCTGCTGCTCCACGATCTCGGTCGTGAACGAGTGGTGCAGCGGTCCCAGGCCCACCGTCCAGCGCATGAGCGACGGCCTGGCCTGCTCCACCCTCTTCACCGAGGGCATGAAGCGGGGAAACATCCCGAACCGGGTCCACTGGTCGTAGGCGGTGCGCACCGGCACCGCGATCCGGACGGTCTCTTCGACAGTGGTCATCGCTCGCCCCGTCGCCGACGGCTGGTCCTCTCCGAGTGTCGCGGCGCCCGCGGGCCGCTGCCACGTGGATCTTGCCCGGGCGCGGCGGCGGTGGACCGTACGGTGCCGGCGCCGTGTGCGCGGGGCGCGCTTCGGTCTGCCGCCGGGGCAGGAGGACGAGGGTTCGGCTCCCGGCCAACGGCGTTGGCGCGCGGGGGAGTTGGAGGAGGCCGGCCGGCCCGGAGCCGCCGGTGCGGCGACCGGATTGCATTGACAATCATTTTCATCTGATGGATGCTGCTCGGGCTCGGGCCCACACTCTCGTTCGGCGGACACGGCCCCGGGCACGTCCACGCGAACCGCTCGGGAGCAGCATGACCACCGGCCACGACCGCCGCGCGAAACGGCTCGGCGCCTCGCCCCGAGGCCCGGCCGGCGCACGACGCGGCCGAGGCGCACGACGCGGCCGAGGCGCACGCCCGTCCCGGCCCGCCGCCCCGACCGGAGCCGGATGCTGAGTCCCGCTCCGGGCCCGACGACCACCGCCGAACGAGGCCGTGCCGCCGTGCGCCGGCCGGTGCCCGAGTCGTCCGGCGCCACCGCTCGCGCCCACCGGCGGCAGGTCCCGCCCCGCGCCCCGCGTCCCACCAGCCTTCACACCCCGCACCCGATCACGGAGACCTCGATGACCCACCGGCCCGCGGCGTCGCAGGACGACGTCCGCGCCCTGCTGAGATCGCTGCCCGAGGCGCCGCCGCCGCGCGGTGCCCCCGGGCGGGGCGGCCAGGCCCGCGCCATCCACACCACGCGGACGTACGGCTACAACGGCTGGGACTTCACGGTGCCTCCGGGCGTCTTCGCGCCGGATCGGACCGGCCGCGTCCTGCACGACCGGCTGCTGAACGGCACGATCGCCGTCGCCGGCCGGTCGTACGCCGCGATGGGGGTCGGCCTCGGCGTCGAGGCCGTGATCGCCGGCGCGCTCGGGGCGCGGGAGGTCTGGGCGTGCGACATCCACCCGGACAGCGTCGCGACGACCGCCGCGCACTGCCGGCGCCTCCTCGGGGGTCGGTCGGACACGGTGGTGCGCCCGCTGGTCGGCCATCTCTTCGAGGAGTTCCCGAGCTCCCGCTCCCTGGACGCCGTCACCTTCAACCCTCCCGCGGCCGACCCGCGCCCCGGGGACGACCCGACCGTGGTCCGCGGCCTCGCCGTCGGCGCCGAGATCGTCACGCGCTTCTTCGACCAGATCGCCGACCGCGAACTGCTCGCGCCCGAGGGCGAGATCCACCTGGCGATGACCGACGAGGCGGATCTGCGGCGCATCGTCGGGCACGGAGCGGACCGCGGTTTTCGGCCCGAGGTCGTCCACCGCGAGCCCGGGGAGGACGGCGGAGGCCAGACGCTGCTGTTCAGGTTCGTCCGACACGCACAGCCCGACCGGGAGGCCGCACATGCATGAGCACATAGCCGAGGCCATGAAGGAACCGGACGTCGTCTCGGTGCCGCCGGGCGCGATCTGTCTGCGCTTCGAGACGATGAAGCTGTACGCGGCGCTCGGCGCGGTGCGCCATTTGCTGGCCACCGGCCGGGTGCAGCCCGGCGACACCCTCGTGGACAGCTCCAGCGGCATCTACGCCCACGCGCTCGCCCTCGCCTGCCACCGTTACGGCCTGCGCTGCCACATCGTCGGATCGACGACGGTCGACCGCACCCTCAGAGTCCAGCTGGAGATCCTCGGCGCCACCCTGGAGCAGGTCCGGCCCTCCCGGAACCTGCGCCTGGACCAGAACCTGCGTGTGGAGCGGATCGGTGAACTGCTGCGGGAGAACCCGCACTTCCACTGGATGCGGCAGTACCACGACTCGATCCACTACCTCGGCTATCGGGACGTCGCCGACCTCGTCCGCAAGGAGGTTCCCGAGGGGCCGTTGACACTCGTCGGCGGGGTCGGAACCGGCGCGTCCACCGGCGCCGTCGCCGACTGTCTGCGGCAGGCGGGGCGGCAGGTGAGGCTTGTCGGGGTGCAGCCGTTCGGCAGCGTCACCTTCGGCGCCGAGCATGTGTCGGACCCCGACATGATCATCGCCGGCATCGGCAGCTCCATCCCCTTCCACAACGTCCGGCACGAGCTCTACGACCGCATCCACTGGGTCAACTTCGACTACGCGATGTCCGGCGCCGTCGAACTCCTGCGCGTCTCCGGCATCTTCGCCGGCCTTTCGGCGGGGGCGGCCTACCTCGCCACGCTCTGGGAGCGCGAGCGCGCGGCCGAGGGCACGTACGTCTTCCTCGCCGCGGACACCGGGCACCGCTACGTCGACACCGCCTACGCCCGCCACGCCGACGCCGTGGGGGTGGGTTCGATGCGTCCCCACGAGGCCGCCGGGCACGAGGAGTTGCGGCATCCCTGGTCGGCGATGGACTGGCCTCCGCGTGACCGTGCCCGGCTGTCCGGCCGCCCCGAGCCGGTGCCCGAAAAGGCGTAGCGTCGCCCCCTTGGCAGTCCCACGGTCGGCAGTCCCACGGCCCGGCACCCCCCGTGCGGGCGGCGTCCACGCCCCGTACGCCGCCACCTCCGTCACCACCCCTTCGAAGGAACCGACATGTCCCCCTCGCCCCCGCACTCCGTGTCCGAGCTGACCGACGCCGTACTCGACGGCGCCCACGGTCCCCGGCCCCGGGAGCTGGACGTCACCAGCGCCTTCTGGCTCCACCACACCACCCGGCTCGCCGGCAGCGCGGTCACCTACCGGAACCACTACCTGCTGCTGAGGTCCGGCGACGCCTTCGGCGCCTGTGCGTTCGAAACCGGCGAGCTCACGCCCGACTTCTGCGCCGACGCCTCCGGGCGCAGCCTCGACGACCTCGTCCGGCACGAGAGCGAACCGGTGCGCCTGGCCGCCCTCGACGCCTACCTCGGACGGGTGCAGCCGCACCGCGACGCACCGACCGCCGAGGCCGTCGTGCTGCCCGCGGGTGCGCCCGAGGCACGGGCACGGGCCAGGGACGCGGCCGTCGCCGGGCTCCTGGACATCGCCCCGGGGTCGCGCGTCGCACTGATCGGCGTCGTCAACCCGCTGGTCGAGGCGATACGCGGGCGCGGCGGCGTCCCGCTGCCCTGCGACTTCAACCTGACCACCACTCAGTGGGGCGATCCCGTCACCGACGACATGACGCAGGTGCTCGCCGAGGCGGACGCCGTGGTGGCGACCGGAATGGCACTGAGCAACGGGAGCTTCGACCGCATCCTGGAGCACTGCCGCAAACAGGGCCTGCCCCTGGTGGTGTACGCCCAGAGCGGCAGCGCCGTCGCCCGGGCCTTCCTGGGCGCCGGGGTGACCGCGCTGTCCGCCGAACCCTTCCCCTTCTCCCAGTTCAGCGCCGACGCCACCGCGCTCTACCGCTACCGGTCGGAGGCGTCATGAGCGCCAGGACCCCCGAGCCGGGAGCCCACCTCCGGGCGCCGGAACCCGGCGCCGCCGAGCAGCCCGCCACCCCCGAGCCGCCCGCCGCCGAGGTGCCGGGGGACCTGAGGATGACGCGGCTGCTGTGGCCGTTCATGCTCGCCTCGGCGGTCGGGCTGGTGCCCTTCACCATCTACAGCACCTTCCTCGTGCCGATCGCCGACACGGCCGGCGGCGACGTCGCCTCGCTCGGCCAACTCCGCGGCCTCGGCGGGCTCGCGGCCCTGGCCGTCGGCACCGCGCTCGCGCCGCTGATCGACCGGGTGCGAAGGGACCACGCGGCGGCCGGCGGGCTCCTCGTACTGGCAGTGGCCGCCGCGTTGGGCGCCGGCGGCGGCATGCTGCTCCTGGCGGCGTTCTGTCTGCTCGTGGGCGCGGCCACCGCGGTGCTCAACCCCGCGCTCACCGCGGCAGCCGCCGACCGCTTCGACAACGACGCCGCCGCCGGCCGCGCGGCGACCCTCGTCACCGCGACGCAGTCGCTGACCGCTCTGCTCGCGGCGCCGCTGGTGGCCCTGCCCGCGCTGCTGTGGGGCTGGCAGGGCGACCTGTGGGCGATCGCCGCGATCTGCTGCGCCCTCGCCCTGTACTTCCTGCTGCGTGGACGCCGCCGCGGCGCCGCCGACGCACAGAGCGCGCCCCGCGCGGAGCGGCCCGGATATCTGGAGTCCTTCCGGTTGCTGGGCGCTCTGCCGGGGGTGGTCCCGCTGCTGCTGATCGCGATGCTGCGGACCGCCGCCTTCATGGGGTACCTCGCCTATCTGGCCGCCTTCTACGACGAGAGATTCGGCCTGGGGCCCGGGATGTTCGCGCTGGTGTGGACTCTCAGCGGCACCTCGTTCTTCCTCGGGAACCTGTGCGCCGGGCGGCTGCTCAGCGCCGAGCGGCAGCGGGTCCGCGCCGAGCCGCTGATGGCGCTGGCCCTGCTGGTCGCCACGGCCGCGGTGGTCGGCGTCTTTTTCACCGGCTCGCTGATCCCCGCTCTCGTGCTGACCGCACTGGTCGGCGTCGGGCACGCGGTCGTGGCCGCCTGCGTCACCACGCTGCTCGTACGCCGCTGCGGCTCGCTGCGCGGTACGGCGCTCAGCGTCAACGCCGCCGGGATGAGCCTCGGCGTCTTCCTCGGCGCGGGCCTCGGAGGCGTGGGCCTCGCGCTCGGCGGCCACCCCGGCACGGCGGCGGCGCTGGGCGGGCTGACACTGGTGGCCCTCCTTCTCGCCCGGACGGTCCTGCGGTCGGCCCCCGCCCGGCACGCCGGGTAGCGGCGGCGCCGTACGCCGGGCAGGTCGGCGCGGCCGTGCCCGCGGGCGACGGTCCGTGCGCGCGGGCCGAAGGGCGGGCCGTACGGGCCGAGGACGGGTCCGGCGCTGCGCGGGGCGGGCGCCGGACGCAGGCACACCGCCGACCGCCGCGCACCCCGGAACCGCGCCGCGGCGAGCGGTTCGGCGCGGGAGCACCCGACCGGTCGAGCGGTGCCGGCCTGCGGTCGCGGCGAGCGGGCCCGGGCCGCAGTCTCGGATCGGGCACGTTCGGACACCGCCGCACGGTGGCGGCCGTCCCGAACCCGCCCTGTGAGCGACATTCGCCGGGCGGGTCGCACCGCGGTTCGTCGCCGCGGCACGCACCCGGGCGGCGGGTGCGTGCCGGCCCGGGGTCGGCGCGGCGCACAGCAGGACTCCGGTGCGAGCGGGAGCCTTGCCGCAGAACCCGGAACAGGACCCGTTCCGGTACCGCGTTCGGCTCGGCGGGGCCGGCACTTCCGGCACGGCCCCGCCGCACCGAACCAGCCGCGACGGCCGTACCGCCCGGCAGCCGGGCGGACGACCGCGCGCAGACCACTCACCAGTCGAAGGAGACAGCGTCGATGGCGAAGAGTCAGCACACCCCGACGACGACCGACGCGGGCGCGCCCGTCGAGAGCGACGAACACTCACTCACCGTCGGCGCAGGCGGCCCCATCCTGCTCCAGGACGCCTATCTCATCGAGCAGATGGCCCAGTTCAACCGGGAGCGCATCCCCGAGCGCCAGCCGCACGCCAAGGGCAGCGGCGCGTTCGGCAACTTCCGGGTGACCGGCGACGTCAGCGCCTACACGCGGGCGGCCCTCTTCCAGCCCGGCACCACGACGGAGCTGGTGGCGCGCTTCTCCACCGTGGCGGGGGAGCGCGGGAGCCCGGACACCTGGCGCGACCCGCGCGGCTTCGCGGTGAAGTTCTACACCAGCGAGGGCAACTACGACATGGTCGGCAACAACACTCCGGTGTTCTTCGTCAAGGACCCGATGAAGTTCCAGCACTTCATCCGCTCCCAGAAGCGCCGCGCCGACAACAACCTGCGCGACCACGACATGCAGTGGGACTTCTGGACGCTCTCCCCGGAGACGGCGCACCAGGTCACCTGGCTGATGGGGGACCGCGGCATCCCGCGCACCTGGCGCCACATGAACGGCTACACCTCGCACACGTACATGTGGATCAACGCCTCGGGCGAGCGGTTCTGGGTCAAGTACCACTTCAAGACCGACCAGGGCATCGAGCACTTCACCCAGCACGAGGCCGACCAGATGGCCTCGGCCGACACGGACTACCACACCCGTGATCTCTTCGAGCACATCCGCGACGGCGAGTACCCGAGCTGGACGCTGTACGTGCAGCTGATGCCCTACGACGACGCGCCCGGCTACCGGTTCAACCCGTTCGACCTGACCAAGGTGTGGCCGCACGGGGACTACCCGCTGCACGAGGTCGGCACGATGACGCTCGACCGCAACCCCACCGACAACCACGCCCAGATCGAGCAGGCCGCGTTCCAGCCCAACAACCTCGTCCCCGGGATCGGCCCGAGCCCGGACCGGATGCTGCTGGCGCGGCTCTTCTCCTACGCGGACTCGCACCGCTACCGGATCGGCGGCAACTACCAGCAGCTGCCGGTCAACGCCCCGGTGGCCCCGGTGAACACCTACTCCAAGGACGGGGCGATGGCCTACCGGCTGACCTCCGACCCCGTGTACGCGCCCAACAGCAAGGGAGGCCCGGCCGCAGACACCGACCGCCACGGCAACCCTCCCAGCTGGCACGCCGACGGTGAGATCACTCGTACCGCCTACGTCTCGCACGCCGAGGACGACGACTGGGGACAGGCCGGGACGATGGTGCGGGAGGTGCTCGACGACGCGGCGCGCGAACGGCTGGTGGACAACGTCGTCGGGCACCTGCTGAACGGCGTCACCGAACCCGTACTGGTGCGCGCCTTCACCTACTGGCGCAACATCGACCCGGACGTCGGCGCCCGGATCGAGGAGGGCGTACGGGCCAAGCAGGGCGAGAAGGACCCCAAGGCGGAGCAGCAGGCGAACCCGGCCCGCAGCAGTATGCAGCGCAAGGCGTGACCCGCCCGGCGGGCCGCGGCGTCCTCGTCAACGGGGGCGCCGCGGCCCGCCGTTCCGGCGCGGGCGCCCGGCGCGAAGCGGGGCGGCGGCAGCGGGTGGGCCCGCCCGGGTCCGCCGGCGCCGGTCAGCGGTAGGCGGCGAGGAAGGCGCGTACGCCGGCGGCGGCACAGCGGTCGAGGTCGGCCTCGCTGTCCTGGAGACTGCCGTGGAACATGGCCTTGTTCACGGGGATCCACAGCAGCAGCCCGGAGAAGTGGTGGGCGGCCAGGAGCGGGTCCTCGCAGCGCAGCAGTCCCCGCTCGGTGAGGTCCTCGAAGGTGGCCGCCAGAGTGGTGAGGACCCGCTCGAACCCCTGCTGGTACCAGTCGGCGCCCAGTTCGGGGAAGGCGTCCGCGTTGGCGATGACCAGGCGCCGCAGCTGAAGGACCTGGGGCTGGGTGAGCGCGGAGAGGAACCGGCGGGCGAGACCGGTCAGGCTCTCTTCCAGGGCATCGGCGTCGGCCGGGACCCGGCCCACCAGTTCGAGCATGCCGTCGATCCGGTCGGTGGTGGCCAGCACGATCTCGGCGAACAGCTTCTCCTTGTCGGAGAAGTGCTTGTAGACGGTCTGCTTGGAGACCGCGGCCAGCTTCGCGATGTCGTCCATGCTGGTGCCGGCGTAGCCCTTGCTCAGGAACGCGCTGGTCGCCGCCTCCGTGATCTGCCGCCGCTTGAGGGCGGACCGGCCGGTTTCGCTCGGTGTCATTCCGTCTCCCGAATCAGTACTGGACAGTCCAGTTCCGCGATGCGTACTGTACCGTCCAGTTCTTCTGTGCCGAACCTTCTGGTTCTCGGGCTGTTCTCCGGGACGGCAGCACATGGCGCGGACCGTCACGTCCGGTCGCCCTCCGGCTGTCGGCAGACGATCCCCGGCACGTCCGTGAGCACCGTGCCGCCCGCAGCTGAGCACCGGCACGACCACCGAGCACCCGACCCACCGAGCACCCCCGACCCCCGCGGTCACCGAGCACGAACGGATGGAACGAGGACCATGGCCGAACAAGTGAAGGGCCCCGCCAGCTACTTCCCCTCGATCGAGAAGAAGTACGGCCGACCGATCGGCGAGTGGAAGGAGCTGATCCGCAGCTCGCCGCTGTCCAAGCACATGGAACTCGTCGCCTGGCTCAAGACCGAGCACGGGCTGGGCCACGGCCACGCCAACGCGCTCGTCGCACACACCCTCGCCGAGGACGGCAAGAACGCGAAGTGAGCCGTGACTGACGCTCGTCGGGGGAGTGTCACGGCCCGGCGCCGCTGAGCCGGCGGTCGCCGGGCCCCGGCGGCCCGGCCGGGACCGTGCGCGCCGAGTGATCCTTCCGCGCTCGGCGTGGCGGGACGCAGGCGTGCGGACACCGAGGCATCGGGGCGACGGCATCCGGCGGCGATCCGACGCCGACCGGGCAGAGATCGCCGGCGGTGATCCTGAACGCCATGAGCAGACGGAACGGCCAGGTCCGCATAGTGCTGGCCACGCCCTCGCCGGTCACGCACCGTACCGCGGAGGAGAACCTCGGTCTCGGATACCTCGCCGCCTACCTGCGTCAGGAGGGGCACCGGGTCGAGCTCGTCGACGGGTGGTTGCAGGGGATCGACGTGGAGGCGCTGGCCCGGCGCATCGTCGAAGCTCGCCCCTCCCTGGTGGGTTTCGCCTGCTACCGCAGCAACATGATGCGCGCCATCGAGGCCATGCATCTGGTGCAGCGGGCCGGGGTCCGGCCGCTGACCGTGGCCGGGGGCTACGGCCCCACCTTCCACGCCACGGAGTTCCTGGAGGCCGGCTTCGACGCCGTGGTGCGCGGCGAGGGCGAGCTGCCGATGCGCATGCTCGCGGAGCACGTGCACACCGGCACGCCCCGGCTGGAGAGCATCCCCGGCCTGAGCTTCCGCGAGGAGGACGGGGCGCTGCGGCACAACTTCGAGCCCGCTCCCAAGCTCCCCTTCTCGCAGCTGCCGCACCCGCACCGCGACACCCTCGACCTGACGATCGCGCGGCGCAGCCTGGTCCATCTGCAGACGGCCCGCGGATGCCAGGCCACCTGTACTTTCTGCTCCATCATCGCCTTCGAGCGGGTCGGCGGCGGCTCGAACTGGCGTCAGCGCAGCATCCGGGACGTCGCCGACGAGATCGAGCAGCTGTGGGAAGCCGGCGCCCGGTACTTCAAGGTCATCGACGATTCGCTGGTCGAGCCGCCGCGGGACGCCGCCTGGTGCGCCGAACTCGCCGACGAGTTCGAGGCCCGCGGAGTGAGCCCGAGGCTGCGCGGCTCGATACGCGCCGACCGCGCCGAGGAGGACGTGGTCCGGGAACTCGCGCGGGCCGGGTTCTTCTCCTTCTCCTGCGGCATCGAGAACTTCTCGCAGTCCGCCCTGCGCCGCATGGCCAAACGGGCCACCGTGGAGCAGAACTACGCCGCCCTGGACCGTTTCCGCGCGCACGGCATCTACGTCCAGGCCGGGCACATCCTCTTCGACGACCGCACCACGCTGGCGGAACTCGAGGACAACTACGCCGCGATGCGCCGCTACACGTGGACGATCTCCAAGGGCATCTTCACCGAGATGTACGCCGCGGCCGGCACCAACTTCACCAGGACGCTGACCAGGCGCGGCGGTCTGCAGATCGACCAGGACGCGCTCGGCAACACCCGCTACGACGTGCTGGACCCCCGCGTGCGGTGCGTCTACGGCGCGCTCAAGCGCTGGCAGAAGGAGCACGCGGCGGTCTACGACAAGGCCATCGACCCGCTCTCGGCCCCCAAGGCCCTGGACGACGCCGAACTCGCCCTGATGCACGGCCTCTCCATCGATCTGCGCCGGACGGACCTGGACCTCTTCCGGCTGCTGCTCGACGTCGCCGCCGGTCCCACCGCCACCGAGCACCTCGAAGCGGAGACCCGCGAGCTGATCGAGGCGGAACTCGTCCGCACCGCCCCGCGCTACCGGGCGTTCGACACACGCGTGAAGGAGGCGTACCGCAAGGTCGGGCTCGTCTACGACGCGGACGACAACCCCTTCCTGTGCTGACCCGCTGATCCATTCCGCCCCCCGCTCCTCCCGTTCACCCCCACCTACGGAAAGGCCGTGGTCACCGTGTCCGAAGAGCAGAGTCCCCAGGTCGAACTCCCCTGGAAGCGCAAGTCGCTGCCGCTCGAAGTGGTCGACGCCAAAGAGCACTTCACCAGGCCGGTGGGCCCGATCGAGCACGAGGAGGCGGAGGAGTGCCCGATCGACATCAAGAACATCGGCTGGACGCTCGGCAACGACTGCCCCTACCGCTGCACCCACTGCTACTCGATGTCCGCCCGTGAGAAGGGCATGGACTTCACCCCGGAGATCGTCGACCGCATCGTCGAGCAACTGGCGTTGAACGGAGTCGAAACGGTGAACCTGGGCGGCAACGAACCGCTCTTCACCAACGGGCCGAACCCCAAGAACACCATGCTGCCGCGGATCATCGACGGCCTGACCGACGCCGGCATCATCGTCGGACTCACCACCTCCGGCATCACGGCCCTGCATCTGGAGCGGGACCACAACGCGAGCTGGCGGCGCCTCAACGACCTCGACATCAGCTTCGACTCCCCGTTCGAGGGCGAACACAACGCCAACCGCGGCGCGAAGATCTACAAGCAGGCGATCCGCACCCTCGAACTGGCCAAGGAGTACGGCCTCGACCACTCGATCATCATGTGCGCGATGAACTGGAACTTCACCCAGGCCCATCTGGAGGGCCTGCTGGAGCTGGCGGTCGAGTACGACGCGCACATCCGGATCAACCCCATCAAGCCCGTCGAGTCCAAGCACATGGACTCGCTGCTGCCCGCGGAGCAGTACTACGAGGGCTTCTCCTTCCTGATGAAGCACTGCTCACCGGTCGACCTCGGCGAGCCGCCGATCGCAGCGGTGACGGACTACCAGAACGCCAAGGGCTGCCCCTGCGGCCGGACTTCGTTCCGCATCCACTCCATCACCCCGGACGGACGCATACCGGTCTCGCCCTGCGTGTACCTGCACGACTACAAGGTGGGCGACCTGCGGGTCGACGACCTGTACGACATCATCCGGTCCCCGCAGTTCGCCTCCTTCCGCCGCCGCAACGCCAACCCGGAGCTGCTGGAGGGCTGCGCGGGGTGCGAGCTGCTGCAGGCCTGCCGCGGAGGCTGTGCCGGGCGCTCCTACCTGCACCACGCGCACGAGACCGGCAAGCGCTCGCTGTTCGTCCGCGACCCGTACTGCCCCAAGGACGTCGCGCCCAAGCAGGAGTTCCCGCAGCAGCCCACCGTGCCGACCGACAAGCGTCTGGTGCACATGGACTACCTGTGCACCTGGATCGGCAAGCCGAAGTGAGTGAGCCGTCCGGGAGCGGCGCGGTCCTGGACGGGGCGCCGGTCGATCTGTTGCCGCAGCAGGTGGCCGATCGGCTGGCGGCCCGGGCCGGGGCGGACCATCTGACCCAGGTACGGGCCGCGGGCTTCAAGGAGCGGTCGGCGAACGCCTGGTTCCGCGGCACGGCCCTGGGGCGCGAGGTCTTCGTGAAGCTGTACGCGCGCAACGACCGGGCCGCCACCGAACGGCTGGTCGCCCCGGCGGTCGGTCCCGGGCACAGCACACGTCTGCTGGACGGCGGGACGGCCGCGGGGCTCGGCGCGTACGCGGTCTTCGGCTGGGAGGACCTCCACCCGCTGCGGCACACCGCCGACTCCGCCGCAACCGCGGGACGACTGCTGGCCGCCGTGCACGACACCGTCCCGCCGCCCGACATCGTCCCGCCGACCGGCACCGCGTCGACACCGCAACCGGCCTCCTGCGAGGAGCAGCTCGAAACGCAGTGGGAGGCGCTCGCCGGCCAGGCGCCGGACCTGTACGCACTGGTCCGCGACCGGCCGGAGACACCGGCGAAAGGGGCCCCGAACGAGCTGGCGCGGGAGGCCGACCGACGTGCGACGGGAGCCCCGCGGGTGCTGCTGCACGGCGACTACTCGTTGCGCAACGTCGCCCGCGGAGCCGGGGGCCGCGAGGTCGTCTTCGACTTCGAACGGGCCGCGCTCGGCCCGTTCGAGACCGATCTGCAGCGGCTGTGGGACCGGGAACTGGCCGCGCTCCCGGCCGGCCGTGCCGCGTTCACCGCCGCCTACCGGGGCGAGCGCGGCACGGACCCGGGACCGCCCGACCCGGTACTGCTCGACTTCGCCCGCCTCTCCTGCGCACTGAGCACGCTCACCGCGGCACGGCGCACCGACGATCCCGCCTTCGAGGCCGAGGGCCTCGCGATCCTGAAAGCACTGCGATGACGACCAAGAGCTCGACGGCCCGTCCGCTGGCCGTACCGGCGGCCGGCATCACGCTGACCGTCACGGGAGAACCGGACACGGTGGCCTCGCTGGAGGAGCTGGCCGCGCCCTTCTTCCCGCCGCTGCCCGGCCCCGGGCACCCGCCCCCGGCCGGGGAGCGCCACTGGCAGCTGGACCTGGTCCGAGGGCCCGTCGAGGGCCCGGCGGAGGCCGAACCGGACGGCACCGCCGCGCACCGCACGCACTTCGACCGGGCGGCCCGCCGGATCACCGTGCGCTGCGCCGAGGCCCGGTGGCTGCCGGTGATCGGGCTGCGTTATGCCCGCACCCTCAGCCGGGCGGTGGCGATCGGGGCGGGCGCCGTCCCGCTGCACGGCGCGGCGGTCCAACTGGCCGGCACCGGCATCATCCTGACGGGCGAGAAGATGGCCGGGAAGACCACCGCCGCGCTGTCCATGGTCCGCAGCGGCGGCGCACTGATCTCCAACGACGACGTCCTGCTGGTGGAGCGCGCGGAGAACTGGCAGATGGTCGGCGGACCGCGCTCGGTGGGCATCCGGACGGAGTCGCTGGGCGAGCACCGGCCCCGACTGTCGGCCCGGCACCTCGCCGAGGCGGCCGGCACACACCCCTCCAACCGCCCCGAGAAACGATTCCTGGCACCCGGAGCGGTCGAGCGGCTGGGCGGCTCGGTGCTCACCCGGGCTCCGGCCCACGTACTGATCGAGCTGATCTGCGAGCCGGACCGGCCCGCGGGCCCCGGCCGATCGGACGCCCACCCACTCGAGGACAAGGAGGCAGCCGCCGTGCTGCGCGCATACCTGGAAGAGGCCGCCGACCGACGGCGCTTCGAACTGCTCGACTTCCTCGGCGCCCCGCCGCCCTCACTGACCGCCGACGTCCTCGACTCCGTGGTGGGGTCGCTGCGGTTCCACCGCTACGTCCACCCCGCCGGCGGCTGGGTCGACGACTTCCTGGACTTCGCCCGCGGCCTCGCGTCGCCGGCCCCCTCCACCGCCCCCGCCGGGGCGGTGAGCGCGGTATGAAGCTCGGAGTCGTGCTGCGTGCCGAGAACCTGATCCGGGAGAAGGAGTTCCGACGCAACCGGGTCGTCACCCCCCAGGGCCCGGTGGACCGCATTTTCAGCGGCACCCTGCACGGGGTGGAGACCCACTTCCTCTACGGACGCTTCCCCGGCCGGCGCACGCCGAGCTGGGAAATCCCCTACGAGGCCAACCAGAGCGCCTTCGACGCGCTGGAGGTGGACCACCAGATCGGCACCTACGTCGTCGGCGGGGTCGACAAGTCGGTGCGCGGCGGCGACCTCGTCATCCCGCACGACCTGATCAGCTTCTCCGGCCCCAGCGTCAGCATGCCGACCGGCAACGGCCGCTTCAGCAACGCCCATGTCGTCCCGGCCTTCTGCCCCGTGCTGCGCTCGCTCCTCATCCGCGGGGCGCGGGAGACCGGCACGGCCGTGCACGAGAGCGGCGTGTACTTCAACTTCTACGGCTTCGCCCGGATCGAGACGGACGCCGAGCTGAACCTGATGGAGAAGCTGGGAGTCCGGCTGGTCGGGCAGACCCTGGACCCGGAGTTCACCCTGGCGCGGCTGCGCCACCGGCACTACGCCGCGATAGCCGTCGCGATCGACTCCTACCACGACATGAAGAACGAGTCCGAGCAGGACCCCGACGTCTTCCGCGCCCGCTCCCGGCAGGCGATAGCCGACGGCCGCGAGAGCTTCGAGCGCATCATCGAGGCCGGACTGGCCACCCGCGGCGACGACCCCGCCGAGAAGTGCGGCTGCGACCGCGTGGCCACCGGCAACCACCGCGACATGTTCTCCTCCTTCCCCGAGGACCTGCTGTGAACAGCTTCCCGGGGCTCCAGGACGCCTATCTGCACCACCTGGACGAGCTGCTCCACCGGCCGCAGTTCCGCAACGCGCCCCGCGGACACGACAGTCAGGAAGTCCTCGGTGTCGCCTTCACCCTCGACGACCCGCTGCGCCGCCTGGTCACGCACCCGGCCAGGCGCACCAATCTGGTCTTCAACTTCGCCGAGGCCCTCTGGTACCTCTCGGGGCGCGACGACCTGGCCCTGCTCGCGCACTACGCGCCGAGCGTCGCCCGGTACTCCGCCGACGGCAGGCGTCTGACCGGCACCGCCTACGGGCCGCGGATCTTCCGCCACGGCGCCGGCGCACTCGACCAGTGGGCCTCGGTGGCGGAGACGATCCGTCAGGACCCGGACACCAAACGCGCCGTCATCCAGATATTCGAACCGCGCGAACTGCTCGTCCCGGCCAACCCGGACGTCGCCTGCACCCTCGCCCTGCAGTTCCTGCTGCGCGAGGGCAGCCTGCACGCCGTCGCCTACATGCGCGCCAACGACGCCTACCGCGGCATGGTCAGCGACGTCTTCTCCTTCACCTTCCTCCAGGAGGTGATGGCACGGCAGCTGCGGGTGCCGGTGGGGACCTACACCCACGTCGCCGGGTCGCTGCACCTCTACCGCCCCGACGTGGCCGGTGCCGTGCGCCTGATGGAGGAGGACGCACTCGGCCGCCCGTCCACCGACCGCATGCCCCCGCTCCCAGAGGGGGACCACCGGCCCCACCTCGCCCGCGTACTGGAGGTCGAGGAGGGCCTGCGCACGGGAGCACTGCGGCTGGAATCCGACGGGATCGCGGCACTGGGCCTGCCCGCCTACTGGGCGCACGTGGTGACCCTCTTCGAGCTGCACCGGCGGGCGCTCGCCGCAGAGCCCGCCGCCGGCCTGGCCGATTCGCTGCCGCCGCTCTACCGCCGTCTGATGCACCGCCGTTTCCCCGTGCTGGAAGCGGCCCCGTCCTCACTGGAGGAGACCGATGCCGCAGTCTGAACCGGAATCCGCGCACCCGACCGTCTTCCTGGGCGGCCCCTTCAAGGGGCTGATCGACCCGGTCACCGGACGGCTCCGCGAAGCGGACCGGGCCCGCTACACCAGCCTGATCGACGCGTTCGAGGAAAGGGGATGGCGGGTCCTGAGCGCCCACCGCACCGAGGACTGGGGCGCGGGCCTGGTCAGCGACCGCGAGTGCACCCGGCGCGACTGGGAATGGATGCGGGAGTGCTCGGTGTTCGTGGCCTTCCCCGGCCGGCCCGCCTCCCCGGGCACCCATGTCGAACTCGGCTGGGCCTCCGCGCTCGGCCGCCCCACCGTCGTCCTGGTGGAACCGGACACCGAGTGCGCGGCGCTGGTCGCCGGACTGCCGGGCATCGCCCCCGTACGGCTCCTGGAGCACACCGGCGACCCCGCGGAGGTGTGCCGGGCCGTGACAGAGGCGGCCGGTACCGGGGCTGCCGGGTCGGACGCGGCCAGGACGGGGGCGCCGGCATGAGCGGCACACCGACCGGACCGCGCGTCCGCTGCCTGACCATCGGCTCCTCCGACTCCGGCGGCGGGGCGGGCATCCAAGGCGACCTCAAGGCGTTCGCCCGGGCCGGCGTCTACGGCGCCAGCGCGCTCGTCGGAGTCACGGCGCAGAACACCACGGGAGTGACCGCCACCGCGTCGATCGACACCGGGATGGTCGGCCACCAACTCCGGGCGGTGCTCGAGGACATCGGCACGGACGCGGTGAAGATCGGCACCACCTGGAGCGCCGAACTGGTCTGGCTGCTGGTGGACCGCCTGGTCTGGCTGGACGAGGTTCCGGTCGTCCTCGACCCGGTGATGATCAGCGCGGCCGGCTCCGCACTGGGCGGCGAGGAGGACGCGGTCACCGCGGTGCGCGAGGGCTTGCTGCCGCTGACCTGGGTGGCGACCCCGAACCTGGCCGAAGCACGGCGGCTGACGCTGCTGGAGGAGGAGAGCGACCCGAGGAAGCTGGCCGAGGCGATCGTCGAACTCGGAGCGCGCGCCGCGATCATCACCGACGCGTTCCCCACCGGCGCGGGCGACCTGCTCTTCGACGGCGAACGGCATCACGAGATCACCGGACCCCGACGCGTCTCCGGCTGCGACCACGGCGCCGGCTGCGCACACTCCGCGCTGCTCACCGCGTTCCTCGCCCAGGGCATGCCGCTCACCCGCGCCGCGCGCACCGCGCACGCCGCCGTCTCGCTCGCCATCGAACGCGGCGCCGCGGACGTCGGGGCCGGCCGCCATCCGGTCGAGCTGCATCCGGTCGGGCCGACCGCCGAAGGCCCGCCGTGGTGACCCCGCTCGGCTGCGACGTGGCGGTCCTCGGCGCGGGAGTCGTCGGGCTCTCCACGGCTTGGCTGCTCGCGCGCCGGGGAGCGGCCGTCACCCTGCTGGACTCCGGAACGGCCGGTGCCGGGGCCTCGCTCGGCGCGCAGGGCCAGCTCGTACCGCCCTCGCCCGGGCTGCGGCCGCTGTTCCGGCGCAGCCTGGCCCTCTACACCGAGCTCGCGGAACGCACCGGGATGCCCTGGGACGCCGAACCCGCCGGCACGCTCGTGCTCTCCGCCCCCGGTGCGGCAGGCTCCGGCGCCGCACCGCGGACCTTCCCGGACGCAGCCACGCTCACCGGGGAGGAACTGCGCGCGCTGGAACCCGCTCTGGGCCCACTGGCCGAGTCGGGCCTGCTGCTCTCCGAGGGCCGACGCATCGAACCGGCGGCGGTCCTCGGCGCGCTGCTGGCCGAGGCCACCGGCGCCGGCGCACAACTGCGCCTGGGACTGGGGCCGTTGAGGCTCCAGGAGGCGGGCGCGGCGGGATGGGCCCTCGTACGCGCCGACGGCGAACGGCTGACGGCGCCCCGCGTCGTGATCGCCGCCGGCACCGGCGCCCGGTCCCTGCTCGCCCCGCTCGGGCTGCACGTGCCGCTCACCCCGGTGAACGGGCGGGTGATCGTCACCGAGCCCGCACCGTTCACCCTCGAACGGATCCTGGCCGAGTCGGTCATCGGGGTGCCGCGCTCGGTGGCGCTCCTGGCCCACCAGGCGCCGGACGGCGCCCTGGTCCTCGGCGGTTCCTGGTACCCGCACGACGAGGCGGAGCCGGAGGATCTCGCGACGCGCATCCTGCACCGCGCCGACGCACTGGTGCCGGGGACGGCCCGGCTGAGGATCACCGCTCAGCGCGGTGGTTTGCGGCCCTTCCTGCCCGACCGCGTCCCCGTCGTCGACCGTCTGGCACCGGGTCTCTACGGCTGCTTCGGACACGGCGGCGAGGGCTACATCGCCGGCCCCGGCTCGGCCGAACTGCTCGTCGACCTGCTCGCCGCCGACCAGCACGGGAGCGCCCGACCGACGGCGGAGCAGCAGACGCTGCACGCCGGATTCCGCTTCGGACGATGGAAGGAGCACCCGTGAGTTTCCTCCAGGAGTGCCGACGGCAGTGCGCCGACGTCTGGGAGGCGTACCGCCACCACCCGTGGATCGAGGCGATGGCGGCGGGCACACTGAGCCCGGAGCGCTTCGCCTTCTTCCAGCTCGACGACGGCCCGCACGTCGCCGAGTTCAACCGCACCCTCGCCCTGGGGATCGCCAAGGCCCCCGTCGGGCACGAGTGGGCCAAGGCCGCCGCCCACGTCCTGGACGATCTGTCCACGGTCGGCGAACTCGGCGAGAAGCGCTCCCTGGTCGAGGAGCTCGGCTTCGCCGCGGAGCTCGCCGCCGACCGCTGGACCTGCTCCCCGGCGCGCGAGGGATACCTCAACCACCTGGTGCGGGTGGGCTACGAGGGCACCTTCGCCCAGATCGCCGCCTCCGTGTATCCGTGCTCGCTGTTCACCGAGGTGATCGGGGAGCGGTTCGCGGACAGTGCGATACCCGGCCCGCCCGCCTACCGCCGCTGGGCGGACATGTACACCCGCCGCACCCGTACGCAGATGTGCGCGGCGCACGCCCGCGTGGTGGAGGAGGCGGCGGCCGAGGGCAGCGCCGCCGAACGGGCCGCGCTGGAGCGGCTCTACCGGCGCAGCCTGGAGCACCAGGTACGGGTCTTCGACGCGGCCTGGGAACTCGACGGCGCCTGGCCGGGCGGCGCCGTTGCCCGAGCCGCCCGAGCGACGGCCGCGCGGGACTACCGGTGACGGCCGAGGTCCACCGCACCGGGCGCGAAGCCGCCGACCAGCTCGCCGCGCGGGCTGCTGGTACGGGCGACCTCACGGCCGTGCCGCACCACGTGCAGCCGGGCGGGCAGCAGCCGCAGCGCCTCCACCGGGTCGCAGGCGTCCAGCAGCACGAAGTCGGCGGGGCGGCCCTCGACGATGCCGTAGCGCTCGCCCAGCCGCATCGTCCGGGCGCCCGCTCCGGTCACCAGGTCGAGCGCTCCGGCCAGCTGCTCGTACCCGGTGAGGTGGCCGAAAAGCGCGCCCGTCTGAGCGACGGCGAGCATGTCCCCGGTGCCCAGCGGAAGCCAGGCGTCCAGCACCGAGTCCTGCCCGAACGCCACCGTGACGCCGGCCTCCAGCAGCTGCGCCACGGGCGCCATGCCGCGGCGCACCGGCGGCGGGTCGCCGCGTCCCTGGAGCACCGCGTTGACCATCGGGTTGGCCACCACCGCGATGCCGGCGCGGGCGAGCAGGGCGGTCGCCGACGCCAGGGTGTCCGGGGAGTAGGCGGCCATGGCGGTGCAGTGCCCGAGCGAGACCCGGCCCTGCCGGCCGCGGGCGAGCGTCTCGCGGGCCACCGCCTCGGCCAGACGGGAACCCGGATCGTCGGTCTCGTCGCAGTGCGGGTCCACGTCGGCGTCGAACTCCTGGGCCACGTCGAAGATCTCCCTGACGTGCCGCTCCGCGTCCCGGGGCGTGCGCTCGTAGTGCGGGATCCCGCCGACCACGTCGCACCCCCGGGCCATGGCGGCGCGCAGCGCCTCGCGCTGGCCGGGCTCGCGCAGCAGCCCGTCCTGGGGGAAGGCCACCAGCTGCACGTCGCAGACGCCGCGGGCCTCCTCCCGCAGGTCGATCAGGGCGCTCAGCGCGTCCGGGGCGCCGGGGCTGATGTCCACGTGGCAGCGCACGTGCAGGGTGCCGGCCGCGATCATCCAGCGCAGCACCTCGCGCGCGTTGCGGTGGATCCGGCGGCCCGTCAGCCGGGCCTTGCTCCGTCCCCAGACCTCGATCCCCTCCCGCAGCGTTCCCGAGCGGTTGGGGTCGGCCGGATCCAGGGTGAGCGCGGAGTCCAGATGCATGTGGGTGTCGACGAACGGGGGCACCACCAACCGCCCGTCGGCCTCGATGACATGGGCGGCGGCCGGTGCGCCGCCCCCGGCGCGGCCACCGATCCGGGCGAACCGCCCCTCGCGCACCAGGATGTCCACCGGCTCCGTGCGATCGGTCAACCGGGCGTCCCTGACCACCAGTTGCGCCGGTTCGACTGCTTCTCCCGCTCCGCGGGCCGGTTGAGCGACCATCCCCCGATTATGTCCACCGCAGCCCTGCCCGCCCGTCCCGATCCGGCCAAGCAGGCGCTGCCGGAGGCCCGACCCCTGCCAGGAGACCACCATGCCCAACACCCGTGCCCCGGCCGCGTATCCGGAGCTGCAACTGGGAGCCCTCGCCCCGGCGGCGCCCGTCGCGGAGACACTTGAGCGGATCGACGCACTGGTGGCCCGCGGGGAGCGCCCGCTGGACCGCGTCGCCGACGTGATCCGGCGCAACCGGATCGTGCTCATCGCCGCGGACCACCTCGCGACCGCGGACGGCGGCGACCAACTCGCCCGCGAATTGGAGCCGTTCGTCCAGGAGCGGATCCGGCGCGCCGCAGCCCTGGACGCGGCGACCGCGCTTCTCGACCGGCTGGGCACCGAACTCGACATCCCGGTGTGGGGCATCAAGGGCCTCTCCAGCCGGATCGACTACCCGCGGTCCACGCTGCGCGAACTGCGCGACGCGGACGTCTGCGTCGGCGGAGCCGACCGGGCGATGGCCCTCGCCGACCGGCTGCGGCGGCACGGCTACCGCACCGACCACGGCGAACTGCCGTGGATCAAACGGACCCTGGACGGAGCGCCCTACGGGCAGTACAAGCTCACCGGCCCGAACGGGTTCGCCGCCGTCGACATCCACTTCGGCCCCGGCTACTCCACCGGGCACTGCGGACTGCTGCCGCTGCCCGAGCCGACCCGACCGGGCCTGCACCCGTTGCCGCGGGTGGCGAACCTGCGACCGATGCTGGGCAACAGCGGCGGAGACGTGCACATCACCGTCAAGGACGTCAACGACCTCTGGGTCGCCGCCCGCAGCCTCGGGCCGGCCGAGATCGACGCACTGGCGGCCGACGCCCGCGCCGTCGTGCTGGACGGTCATCTGGCGGACATCGCACGCGTCGTCCTGGAGATCACCCGCACCGACGCCGCCCAGCGCACGGCCCTGGAGCGCCTGATCGGGGCGGGCCCCCGGCGCACCGCCGGACCGGTGGTCGCCACCGGGCTGATGGCGCGCACCGCTCCGGTCCGCGTACTGCGCACCACCGGCCGGGCCTTCGGGCAGGCCGGTGCGCACACCGCCTCGCTGCCCTCCCGCGTCGGCGCGGTCCTCGGCGCACTCGCCTTCTACGCGCTGCCCACCCGCCCGCGCGTGGTCGCGGCACCCGCGCTGTCCCGTCGGCCCGCGCCGTGGCGCTGTGTGCGGCTCGTCCCCCTCGAACTGGCCCGTACCCTCCACCAACAGGGCGCGGACGCGGCCGACCGCTGGCCGGGCGATCCGCTCCCGCCGTCCGCGGATCCCGCAGGTCCCACAGGCCCCGGCGCCCCCGCGGACACCGATGACCCCGCGGATGCCGCCGCCTCCGCAGGCACCGCCACCTCCCCGCCGCCGGTCGGGGAAGCGGCGGGCGCGGACACACCGGAGGGCGGGCTGCGCTGGTCGGCCGGCCACCGGACGCTGACCTACGGCTCCTCGGTCTTCGTCTCCACGGTGTGGGGCGCGCTGCCGCGAGCGGTGGTCCGCGACGCGGGGGAGGCAGCGCGATGACCGGCTCCGCAGCGCTGCGCCCGCCCGCCGCCGACGAGGCACTCGCGACCGTCGGGCTGACCACCGACGCGGTCACCGCGCTCCTGGACCGGGAGAGGGCGGACGGACCGCGCTACCTCGTCGGCTCGCTCGCCTCCGGCTTCGGCAACGCCCGCAGCGACGTGGATGTGCACATCCTGGTCGACGGACTGGAGGAGCCCGTCGGGCCCCGGCTGCGCCATGTGGGCGAGACCGCGGTGGACGTGGAGCTGTTCCCCGCCAGTTGGCCCGCCCAGGAGGTGGCCCGGCTCAGTGAAGTCCCGGTCGCCCGGGGGCCGTTCGGCCGGATCGCGCTGGAGCCCGCGGTGCGCGGGGCGCAGCGGCGCTGGCTCTGCCGCTGGGTGCACGCCGCCCCGCTGGGCGCCGGGACCGGTGCGGTGTTCACCGAGGAGGAGGTACGGGTGCTGCTGCCCGCGATGGTGCGGCAGGCCTTCGACCGGGCCCTGACGGAGGCCGCCGCCGCACTGCTCGCCGACCGTGCCGCCCGGGACGGGGCGGACGTCTGGAGCGCGCAGGCGTGCGGCTATCTGTGGAACCGCGCGGCGCGCGGGGTGCTGGAGGTGCGCTGCCGGGCCGCGGGCGAGGTGACCACGGGGGAGAAGTGGCTGCCCGCGCGCGCCCACCGACTCGGGCTGCCACTGCCCGAACCGGGCGTGCCCGCCGACGGCGGCGCCGCACTGCTGGCACTGCTCGGTCGCACGCCGTCCGATGTGCTGGAGGCGGTCCGCGTACGCCCTGCCGAGGGCCTGCGTCGCACCGAGCTGGCCGGGCGCAGCTATCTGACCAATCGGCACGACCGTCTGTTCACCGAGTGGTTGGAGACCGAGGGCCCTCTCGCCCGAGTGCTGGAAGAACACCCGCCGGGCCGGCTGCTGGACGCTCTCCGACGTGCCCAACTCGACTTGACCGCCGACCCGGACGCGGTGCGCGAAAGGTTGCAGTCATGACTGTTCTCTCCTCCGGCGACGGGATCGACGGCCCGTGGCTCGCGACCCACGGCGCCAACGCGGCCTGGCGGTACGCCCGTTCGGTCGATCCCACGCTGGACGACATCGGGGCGGCACACGACACCGGCGCCTGGGACCTGTGCGTCGAGGCGTGCGCCAAGGCCCTGCAGGCGATGCTGGTGTGCCACTGCTGCCTGGACGGGATGAAGTCGGTGCCCGAGCGTGAGCACCTGCATGTGCTCATCGCCTCCTCGGACCACCCCGTGGCGGCGGCGCTGCGCACCCTGCCGCTCTCCTACCGGGCCACCGCGGCCGACGCGGAGCTCGCCCGCGCGGCCGTCGACGAGCAGGACGCGGCGCTCCGCACACGGCTGCCGTTCGAACTGCCGGTGATACGGCGGGCCGGACGGCACGCCGCCACCGTCCGGGCCACCGCGCAGATCGCCCGCTTCAGGTCCGCGCTGGGGCTCGGCGCGCTGGACTGGGACCGTTCGGGGCTGTGATGCACGACGTGACCGGGGCCGCACACCGGTGGCCCGAGGACCTGGCGCAACTGTGGCGACGCTGCCTCCACCGGGCGGCCGGTGAGCCGGGCTGGGACACCCGGCCGCCCTGGCGGGGAGACCCCGGGCTGCGGGCCGCACTGGGCGCGGTGCTCGAACTGCCCGGGGCGGAGGGCGGCCCGCTCGTCACCTCCGGAATCCGGCCGCTGGTGGCGCCGTTCGCGCTGCTGGGACGCACGGTCGTGGTGGAGAGGCCCAGCTATCTCGGCGTGGTCACCGCCTTCGAGCGGTGCGGGGCCCGGGTGCTGCGGGCCGAGTTGGAGGAGGCGCTGCGGATCGCCCGCCCGGCCCGCGAACATCTGCTGTGGATCACCTCGCCGTGGCGCAACCCCGACGGCTGGAGCCTGGACCGTGCGACCGCCGACCGCCTGGCCGAGTTCGTCGCCGACGGCGGGGTCCTGGTGCAGAACGAGACGTACCGGTTCTTCACCACCGGGGCGACCGCGGACGCACTGCGGGTGCCGGGGGCCTTCGTCGCCGGATCGATGACCAAGGCCGCCGGACCGTGGGCCCGGCTGGGGTGGCTGCACGGTGACACGGTCCCGCCGCAGATCGAGGCGCATCTGCGCGCCGCCGCCCCGCCCACGGTCTGGCAGCGGGCCTGGTCCCGCTTCGCCGAGGACGGGGGATTCCGGCGGCTGTTGGAGCGCTGCCGAACGGTGGCCGCACTCACGGCCCACGCCTCGGCCCTCTCCGGCCACCGGCCGCACGGCGGCGCCAGCGTGCTGCTGCGACTGGACGTCCGGGAGCCGGTGGAGCATCTGCGGCGCGAGCACGGTCTGCGCGTCGGCGACGGCCAGGACTTCGGGGCTCCGGCAGGCACGGTGCGGCTGTGCTTCC
Source organism: Streptomyces sp. XM4193 (assembly GCF_023072595.1). GTDB lineage: Bacteria > Actinomycetota > Actinomycetes > Streptomycetales > Streptomycetaceae > Streptomyces. The sequence goes on along the minus strand of NZ_JALLGK010000012.1, from coordinate 75,594 downwards.
TGGGCTGCCCCGCCGACTGCGACCACCGCGCACTCGGTCTCCTGCCCCACCCGTAGCCCCACCGCGCGTCTGCAGGGGCGGGCTTTTCCGGTGACCGGACGCTCCGAGTCTCCGGGCCTTCCGGGCTACCGGCGGGGCACCAGCAGGCCGCCGATCTCCAGTACGTCGTTGAGCAGGTGCTGCACCTGCTCGATCTCCGCGGGGGAGCAGCCCAGCAGAATCTTCACCTCCACGTCGCGCTTGATCGGGTCGGCGGTCACGAAGACCCCGACCACACCGGCCTGCGGCGTGCTGCCCGCGAAGACGTCGACCCCGTCGCCGTCGCCGCCGGTGGTCCCGTCGAGGTATCCGTAGTCGACCGGGTAGACGGCCTCGGGAACGCGCGGGTGACGCGAACCCTTCGGCCGGTCGACCACCAGCTCGGCCGAGGCGACCAGCCCGTCGAGGTGGTCGAAGAACCCCGCTCCGCCACCCGTCGCGTTCTCCTGCTCAGCCACGAACGCTCACCTTCCCGGCCACCAGGTCGGTGATGCTCCGCAACGTCTCGAAGTTCTCGAAGCTCAGCTCGTCGTCCTCGAAGGCGATGTCGAATTCCTCCTCGATGCGGAGCGTCAGCTCCACGCTGAGCAGCGAGTTGAGACCGTGGTGGGCGAGGATGTCCCCGTCTTCGATGTCGCGGGCGTCGTCGAGCAGTTCACCGATTCGTGCGCGCACGACATCGGCGATTTCGCGCCTGTCCATGGATAAGCCCTTCGCATTCCGGTGGCGACTCGAATCGTCGCAGAACCCGTTCCATTGTTCCAGTGCCCGAGACGCCCGCGAGGACGCCGGGGCAAAGGGCGCACATTCCTGTCGCCCGCGCCGGCCGACGACGGGCAAAGCCCTGCGTGTCGGGTCGGAACGCCGCCCGGATCCGTTCGGTCCGGCTCCTGCCGTACGAGGGCCGGCGTCCGTACGAGGCCGTGGGGTCCGTACGACGGTCGGCGCCGCGCGGCCCGTCGTACGGGTCGGGCGCGGGGCAGCGCGGACGGCCTCCGGCGCCGCACCGCACCACCGGTGCCGCACCACCCACCGGGACACGGTGCGCGGCTCCGGGCCGGGAACGGACCCCGGCCGGCTGCCGCCCCGTCGGCGGATGCTGCGGCGGTGCGGCCGAAGCCCCGTCAACACCCGTGCTCCGTGGGGATGTTGTCCGCCCGCGCTTCCGAACGCGCCTGCCGGTTCGCCCCGGGGGTCAACGCGGGCGGAGCCCTCCGTACGCCGAGGTCTGCGCCGCCGACCCGCTGCCCGGCGGGCCGGCCGCGGGTCGGCACCGACGGGCCGGGCGGCCCCACGGGTCGCGCGGGACCCCGGGCGAGGCCGCGGAACCGTCGCGTCGAGCCGCCTCCTGCCCAGGCCCGCACCCCGTGTGCCGCACTCGCTCGACAGCCGGCGGCGACGGCTCCGGGGTGGAGGTGCGGACTGTGTCCCAGACGCTGATCGATCGAAGATCGGACGTATATCCGCCGGCCCTAGATTGTGGCGGAAGGAGAGACCGACGGTCCCGCCCGAGAATTCGCGACGCGTCCGCGTGGAATGCGAGACGCGTACCCGTCCGAATTCCGAGGTGCGAGAGTGATGAGCCCGGCTGTGATTTCGGAGTGCGCGGTGGAGAAGGCCAGGATGTCGGTGCATTCCGAATACCCGCCGGAATTCCGAAGCGGGCTGTTCTCCTTCCGAGCAGAAGGCGTACGGGCCGCCTCCCGGGAATTCACGGAAGTCGTCGGTGCCGTTGCGGTCGTTCCGGCGAACGCCGGTGCCGTGCCGATCAACGCTCTGCCCGGCCGCCCCCAGCACCCTACGGCCGGGTTCGGCGGTGACGGCGAGTGGTGACCGGCCCCGCTCCCGCCGCAGCTGCGGCCCCGACCGAACCCGCCGACCTCGTCGACCTGCTCGACCGGGCCGCCGAGCTGCACGGCTCGCGCCCCGCGGTGCGCGACGCCACCGGATCCTGGACCTGGAGCCGTCTGTCCGCGGCCAGTCGGACGGTCGCCGACCGGCTCGCCGAGCGCGGCGTCGAGCCCGGCGCCAGGGTGCTCTCGCTGCTGCGGCCGGGCCGGGAGTTCGCCGCGCTGCTCTTCGGCGTACTGCGAGCCGGCTGCTCCCTGGTGCCGGCGCGGCCGGGCAGCAGCGACTTCGAACTCTCCCATCTGCTGAGCGACGCCCGGCCGGTGCTCGTGGCGGTCGACGACGACGTGCCGGCCCCGCCCGCCGCGGGGAGCACCGCGGTCCGCAGCTCCGCTCTGCTGTGCGACGGCGGTCGTCCCCCGACCCGGGCGCCCCGGCGAGTCCGCGGAGAGGCGGAGGCGCTGCTGCTCTACACCTCGGGCTCCACCGGACGCCCCAAGGGCATCGTCTGCCCGCACCGTGCGGTGGTCTTCGCCGCCCGCGCCATCGCCGAGCGCCTCGGCTACCAGCCGCACGACGTGGTCTGGAACCGCCTGCCGCTCTCCTTCGACTACGGGCTCCACCAGTTCTTCCTCTGCGCGCTGGCCGGCGCCGAACTGGTGCTGCCGCCGGGGGAGTTGTCGGCCGACGAGCCCGCCAGGCTGCGCGAGGCGGGCGCCAGCGTGCTGCCCCTGGTACCCGCCTACGGTGCCGTACTGGCCAGGCTCGCCCAGCGCGATCCGCGCCCCACCCGGGTCCGGCTGCTGACCAACACGGGAGCGGCGCTCGTCGGTGCGGACGCCGCTCGGGTCCGTGCCGCGTTTCCCGGAAGCTCCCTGGTGTGCATGTACGGGATGACCGAGTGCAAGCGCATCACGGTGGCCGACCCCGACGAGGACCTGACACATCCGGGCACCGTCGGCCGGGCCCTGCCGGGCACCCGGCTGTTCGTCGTGGACGACCGCGGTCGCCCGCAACCGCCGGGCACCGTGGGACAGATCGTGTCGGCCGGCCCGCACGTCATGGCCGGATACCGCAACGCCCCCGAGGAGACCGCACGCCGCTTCGGCCCCTCCCCGGACGGCGACGGCACGGCTGTCCACACGGGCGACACCGGCCGGATGGACCCGGACGGGCGGCTCTGGTTCCTCGGCAGGAGCGACGACATCTTCAAACACCGTGGCTGGCGGATGAGCACCCTGGAGCTGGAGACGGCCCTGCTCGACGTCCCCGGGGTGCGGTCGGCGGCCGCGGCCCCGCCCGACGCGGCCGGCGTGCTGACCGTGTGGGCGGCCACCGATCTCGCGGCGGGCGAGGTGCTGCGTGCCCTGGTGGAACGACTCGGCGCCGCGCGGGCACCGGACCGCTGCGTCGTACTGGCGGAGCTGCCCCGCACGGCACACGGCAAGGTGGACCGCGAGGCGCTGCGCTCGCCGGGGCGGGCGCGATGAGCCGCCCCGACGACGCCGACAGGGCCTCCCTGCTCACCCGGATCGCACGGCAGTACGGCACCCCCGCGTACGTCTACGAGCTGGACGCGGTGGCCTCGGCCGCAGAGTCCCTCACCGCCGATCTGCCCGCCGACGGCGGCCTGTTGTACTCGCTAAAGGCCAATCCGCACCCGGAGGTCGTCGCCCGGCTCCTGGCCGGCGGCGCCGGCGCGGAGGTCAGCTCCTCCGGCGAACTCGCCGCCGCCCTGGCCGCCGGCTGCCCGCCGGACCGGATCATGTACACCGGCCCGGGCAAGGACCCGCGGCAGCTGGCCCAGGCCCTGTCCGCCCGAGTGCGCTGCTTCTCGGTGGAGTCGCCGGCCGACCGGGACCGACTCGCCGACGCCTGCGGCCGGGCAGGTGTGGACGCGGAGTACCTGGTGCGGCTCAACACCCCTCGCGGCAGCGCCCGCGGCTCGCTGCGCATGACCGGACGACCCACCGCGTTCGGCACCGACGTGGCCAACCGGCAGGAGATCGCCGCACTGCTGCGGCCTCGCGGCCGAGCCCGGCCCGTCGGCACCCACACCTTCAGCGCCAGCAACGTCGAGGACCCCGCCGCGCTGCTCCAGGAGTTCCGCAACGCCCTGGCCGCCGTCCGGGACGTGTGCGACGCGGCGGATCTCGCCCCGCAACTGCTCGCGCTGGGCGGGGGGTTCCCGGCGCCCATGGCGCGGCCGGGCACGCTGGCCCGCCATCCGGACCTCGCGGCGGGCCTGGAGGGCGAACTGGAAGCCGCGTTCCCGGGCCGGCACCGGGGCGGGCCGCGCATCCTCTTCGAATCGGGCCGCTATCTGACGGCCACCGCCGGCACCCTGCTCACCACGGTCCTCGACGTCAAGACCTCCGGCGGCCGGACCTTCGTGGTGCTGGACGCCGGGGTCAACGTGCTCGGCGGGATGTCCGGCCTCGGCCGGCTGATGTCGCCCCGTGCCCAGCCCGCCGCCGTCGGCGCGAGCGACGGCGGCGAGGAGCGGGCGGTGACACTGGTCGGCCCGCTCTGCACACCGCTGGACGTGCTCAACGCCTCGGCTCGCCTGGTCGACCCGCGGCCGGGTCAGCTGCTCGCCGTCCCCAACACCGGCGCCTACGGCCCGACCGCGAGCCTGCTCGGCTTTCTGAGCCACCCCGGTCCGGTCGAGGTCGTCGTCGAGGGCGCTCGTGTCCGCAGCGCCCGTCGTCTGGCCGTGAGTTCGGAGGAAGTGGCTCCCCGTGTCTGACCACCGCACCCCTTCCGCCCCCGGCGTCCGCGACAGCGCGGCGCCCGACGTCCCGGACGCGCTCGTCGCCCTGCTGGCCGCCAACGCCGCGGAGGTCGACCGCAACGCGCGTTTCCCGGTGGAGAACCTCGCGGCGCTGCGCAGCGCCGGCCAACTCGGCCTGCTGGTGCCACGCCGGTACGGCGGCGCGGGCGGCGATCTGGCCGACCTGGTCCGCACGGCCGAGCGCCTCGCCGGAGGCTGCCTGTCCACGGCGATGATCTGGGCGATGCACTGCCAGCAGGTCGATGTGCTGGTGCGGCACGCCGGCCCGCGCCTGGCCGCGGAGCTGCTGCCGCGGGTGGCTGCGGGCGAGGTGTACCTGGCGTCCGTCACGACCGGCACGGCGACCGGGGGCCATCTGCTCTCGGCCGCGGACGCCCTGGAACGCGGCGCGGGGGAGGAACTCCTGCTCGGCCGAGAGGCCCCGGTGGTCACCGGCGGGCAGCACGCAGACGGGTTCCTCGTCACCATGCGCGAGAGTGCCGACGCGGGCGAGCACGAGGTCAGCCTGGTCTACGCGGACCGCGCCGCGCTCACGGTCGAGGCGACCGGGGGATGGAACACCCTCGGCATGCGGGGCACGGCCAGCGGCGCGTTGAGACTCTCCGGCGCGGTGCCCCCGGACCAGGTCGTCGGGCCGTCCGGAGGCTTCCGGGAGGTCGCCCTGGACAGCATGGTCCCGGTGGGGCACCTGGCCTGGAGCGCCTGCTGGCTCGGTGCCGCCCGTTCCTCCTTCTCCGCCCTGGTGCGCTGGCTCGGCAGAGAGCAGCGCGAGCGCCTCTCCTCCTCCCTGGTGCGCGAGCGGCTCGGTCGGATCAGGCTCGATCTGGAGCTGGTCAGCGGGTACCTCGGCGGAGTGCGCGCAGAGGTGGAGCAGGTGCGCGCCCGGGGTTCGCGACCGGACGCCGCCGAGGTGCAGATCCACCTCAACTCCCTGAAGGCGGCTGCCTCGGAGCTCACTTACCGGGCGGTCGACCGCATGGTGCAGCTCGCCGGCCTGACTGTCGGGTACAGCGCGGACTCGCCCGTGCCGCTGGAGCGGACGCTGCGGGATCTGCGCTCGGCCGCGCTGAACTACTCCAACGACCGCCTGTGGACCGCCAACGGTGCGCTGTGTCTCCTCGACCGCGGCGTGAAGCTGCTGTGACCCGGCCGGCACCGCCTGCGGCGGACATCCGCGCCGGCCGGCGCCGGCAGCTGCGCCGATCTCGAAACGAGCGGTGCGCCGGCTCGGTCCGGTCGCCGAAAGGATCGTCATGACCCAGCGGCACGTCCCAAGGAGCGGTGAACCGCGGACCACGCCCCGTGTCGAAGAGACCCGGGCGCCCCTCATGTGGTCCCAGGAGCCGTACTGGTACCAGTACCACCTCCCGCTCCCGGTCGTCGACAGCGCCAAGATTCAGTTCACCGTGCGCGTACCGGGGAAAGGCGTGCCGGAAAGTGCGGTCGTACCGGCCGTGCGAGAACTGATGCACCGTCACGAGGCGTTGCGCACGGTCTATCCGACCGGCCAGGACGGCATCCCCTTCCAGTCGGTGCTGGAGCGGTTCGAGAATCCGGTTCCGTTTCGGCGGGAGGGAAACGAACCGGAGGACGTCGACGCGGTCTTCCACGCCCTCTTCGGCCCACCGATGGTCCAGTCGGTGGACCTGCCGCTGCGGGTGGGGTTCACGGTGGAGAACAACCGCGCGAAGACTCTCGTCCTGCTGCTGAACCACATCTCGGCGGACGGAGTGAGCCTCCCGGTGATGCGAGCCGACCTGGAGAGGTACCTCGGACTGCCCCCGTCCGCCGACGCTCCGCCGAGCACCCCCGAGCGGGACACGGCGAGCCTGCAACCGGCCGCGCTCGCACGGGAGCAGCACTCGGGATCGTGGGACGCCCGGAACGGCAGCGCCCTGCGGCACTGCGAGGACGTGCTCTCCTCCGCGCCGGCCGCGCAGTTCCCCCGCTTTCGCTTCATCGCCGGTTCGCACGCCGAAGTCGGCAGTCACTACCTGAGGACCTGCCTTCACTCCTCCCGGCTGCTGCTGGCCCTGCAGAGGATGCGCCGGGAATCGAGGTCGAGCGTTTCCTCGGCGCTCTCGGCAACGTTCTCGATCGCCGTCGCCGCGCTGTCCGGAAACCCCAGGACCGTCTTCAAGACGAACTTCTCCAACCGCTTTCGCGGCTTCGAGCGCTCGGTCGGCTGCTTCTTCCAGGAGGCGCTGGTCTCCGTGCACCCGAGAGGGGACGCCACCATCGCCGAGCTGATGGCCGAGACCGAGAACCGCACCCTGGTGGGCGCGAGGCGCGCACGCTACTCCTATCTGCACTTCCGGGACCTCAAGGCACGGGTGGAGGCGCGCCGGGGCCACTCGATCCGGCTCGGCACCGTCGTGAACTTCAGCAGCCGCTTCGAGAAGGAGCTGCGCAAGACCGCCGGCCCCGCCCGTCCCACCGAGATCGAAGAACTCGAATGTCTGTGGCGCGACGAGTACGCGGACCTCAGCCTGAGGAGCTTTCCGCGCGGCGGCGAAGCGGTCCTGGACCTCATCGCGCACCGGACTGTCGTCGAGCGACCTCGGATTCGGAGCATGCTGACCGGGATGGAGCAGTTCCTCATCGCGCTGGCCGACGAACCCGAGCTGGCGCGGGCGACGGTCGCGGAGGTGGTCGAACGGTTCGCACTGCCGGTCGCCCAGTACCCGGAGGGCTGGGTGCACATCGATCACAGCTGGGTGAACACGGCCAAACTGGCGACGCTCATCCGCACGGTCGAAGGCGTCGAGGCCGCCTCGGTCGGCGTCGAGGAACGCCCCACGGGTGAACGCGTGCTCATCGCCCGGCTCGTCGGCAGGCCGAGCGCAGAACCGGAAGTGCGCCACCGCGTCCTCGGCGCTCTGCGCGAGGAGGTGGACCTCGTCTGCCCGCACGAGTTCAGCTGGCTCGACGGGTCGTCACCACTACCGGCGTCCGCCGCCGCTGCCGAGCAGCCCACCACCACCGAAAGCCGCACATCCGCCTCCGCCGCCTCCGCCGCCGACCGCCGTGGAGCCGACAGTCGCACCACCGGCCGCCGAGCAGCAGACCGGGCGCTGGCGGAGGCCGTATCCGCAGCGATCGCCGGCGCCCCCGTCGACCTGGACCTCTCCTACGCGCAGCAGGGAGGCACCGCCGTCCTCGCACCGGCAGTGGTGCAGCGCCTCGCACTGCGGGGATTCTCCGGTCCCAACCCGGACGATCTGCTCGGACCGTGGCCCCTGCGCGCGGTGGCGGATCTGTGCGTCGCGCACCGGGAGGACCGCGACAGATGAGCACCGGCAACCCCCCTGCGGCCCGGCTTCCCGGCCCCGCGAAGACCGCGACCCGGCGTACGCCCCGGTGGCGGGCGCAGCGCTCGCTGCTCAGCGACCGACTCGACCTGCTGCGGCTGTCCGCCGCCGAACGCGGCGTCAGCGCGCTGCTGATCCTGGTCCATCTGTGGACGGCCGCGGTGCCCGCCCTCACCGCGATGGCCACCGGCTGGCTGGTGGCCGGGCTGACCGGCGCCGCCACCGGAAGCGGGAGCGCTTCGGCGGTGGCGGGGCCGCTGGTCGCCATCTCCGTGCTGCTGGTGGCCGACGAGGTCCTCACCTCGGTGGGCAGGACCCTGGAGCAGTACACGGCCGGACGCGTCGACGCGCGCATGCGGCGCAGGGTCCGCCGGTTGGCCATGGCGCCGTCGAGCATGGCGCATCTGGAGGACCCGGTCTTCGCCGACGACGCCGCTCGTGCCTCCGACGTCGGCGAGGGCCGGGTCAGATCGCCGGGAACCGCGGCGGTCGGCCAACTCCGCCTGTGCTTCCGCTTCCTGGGTGCGCTGGGCTCGGCCGCCGTGATCGCCGTGTCCTTCTCCGTGTGGCTGGCCGCCGCTCTGCTCCTGGTCTGCCTGGTCAACCGTGCGCTGATCCGCCGCTGGTGGGTCCATCTGGCCGAGGTGCGCGACGAGCGCGAGGGCATGCGCCGCCGGGCGGAGTACTGGAGCGACGTGGCCTCGACCGGGCCGGCCGCCAAGGAGATCCGGCTCTTCGGCCTGCACGAGTGGGTGGTCCGCCGGCGCACGCGCGAAGTGCTGGACTGGGCGCAGACGATCTGGTCGGCCCGCCGGGGGATCCTGCGCCAGCAGGGCTGGATCGCTCTGCTGGCCGCGGTCGCCGCCGGCTCGGCGCTGCTCCTGCCGGGGCTGGCCGCCGCTCGCGGAACCCTTCCGGTCAGCGATCTGATGGCCGTGATCGTCGCCGCGTGGGGCGTCTTCCAGATCGCCTCCATGGGGCGCGAAGCATTCGACATCGAGTACGGCCTCGGCGCGGTCCGGGCGATGGAGCGGCTGAACACCGCCCATCGCGAGAACACCGCGTCCAACGTCACCGACGTCCCGCCTGCCGAACCGGCCGTCGCGGGTGCGGCCGGCCCCGCGACGCTGAGCGCCGAGGGTCTCGTCTTCGCCTACCCCGGCAGCCGGCACCCGGTCATCGACGGTCTCGACCTGACCGTCCGCCCCGGCGAAGTCCTCGCGCTGGTCGGCCACAACGGCGTCGGCAAGACCACACTGATCAAACTGATCGCCGGCCTCTACCGTCCGACCGACGGACGGCTGCGGGTGGACGGACGGCCGCTGGACGAGGCCGGGGCGTCGGCGTGGCGCAAACGCGTCGCCGTCGTCTTCCAGGACTTCAACCGCTACCCGCTCTCCCTCGCCGACAACATCGCCCTCTCGGCGCCCGAACACCGTCACGACGAGGAGGGGATCCGGGCCGCCGCACGCCGCGCCGGCGTCGACAGCCTCGCCGCGCAGTGGCCGCACGGCTACGACACCGTGCTCAGCGCCGACCGCGAGCGGGGCACCGACCTCTCCGGCGGCCAGTGGCAGCGCGTCGCCATCGCGCGCGCGGTCTTCGCCGTCGAGCACGGACGGGACCTGCTGGTCCTGGACGAGCCGACGGCCCACCTCGACGTCCAGGCGGAGGCCCGTTTCCACCGCCAGGTCGTCGCCGAGGTCGGCGGAGCGACGGTGGTGCTCATCTCGCACCGCCTCTCGACGGTGCGGCAGGCGGACCGGATAGCCCTGCTGGAAGCCGGACGGGTCACCGAGCAGGGCACCCACCGCCAACTGCTGGACGCCGGCGGTGAGTACGCCCGCCTCTTCGCACTCCAGGCCGCCCGCTTCACCGACACCCGCCGCCGTACCGGTGGTCCCACCGATCACCGCGCTGACCACCCCACCGAGCGCCGCGCCGATCAACCCACCGAGCACCGGTCCGGTCACCGGTCCGGTCGGAAGGGAGCCCCACGATGAGCGCCGGGAGTTCACCGGGCGCGGCGGTCCCCGGGGCCGGAACCCTGCGCACCGCACGCCACACCTTCGCCCTGTCCTGGCGCATCGACCCCCTCGTGGTGACCGTCGTCGTCGGTCTCGCACTCGCGCAGACGGGCGCGGTCGCGGCAACGGGCCTGAGCCAGCGCTGGGTTGTCGACTCGGCGCAGAGCGCCGGCGGGCAGCTGCTCGGCGCCCTGGCCCCGGCCGTGCTGATCGGGGTGGTCGCCCACGTCACCGCCGCCGCCGGCAACAGGGTTCGGTACAACTACCAGCACGACCTCACCGACCGGGTGGACCTGGAGGTGAACCGGGAGATCCTCACCGCCACCGCCGCCATCCCCACCCTCGAGCACCTCGAACGTCCCGACTACCTCAACCGCCTCGAAATGCTGCGCCGCCACACCCCCGCGCTGGCCGGCTCCTGCTGGTCCCTGTCCGACACCGTGATCGGCGTGATCAGCGCCGGGCTGTCGGTGTGGCTGCTGGCCGGTGTCCACCCTGCCCTCGCCGTGCTGGCGCTGCTCGCGCTCCCGCCGCTGTGGGCGGCCAAACGGGCCCGGCAGAGCCTCGCGGCCGCCCGTGCCGCCACGGCCGAGGACCAGCGCCTGGAGGACCGTGTCCACCGCATGTTCCTGGCGCCCGAGTCGGGCAAGGAGATCTACCTGACCGGGGCCGGGACCGTACTCGACGAGACCGCCCACCGCGCCCGCACCCGGGTGACCAACGCCGTTCTCAGGGCCCGGCTCGGCGCGATCGTCTGGCAGCTCACCGGCTGGGTCTGCTATGCGGCCGGCTTCATCGCCGCCCTGGTCCTGACCGCCCGGCTGGTCTCCGAGGACGCGGCCTCCCTCGGCGACCTGATGCTGGTCATCACACTGGGCACCCAGCTGCGGTCCCAGATCCGCGGCACCGTGGACGGCTTCTCCCGGGTCGCCGAGGCAGGCCACACCACCGACCACTACCTGTGGCTGCTGGCCCACGCCCGTCTGCGGCAGCCCACCGGCACCCGCACCGCACCCGGCGCGCTGAAGCAGGGCATCCGCGTGCACGACCTCGACTTCACCTACCCCGGCGCACCGGAGCCGGCCCTGTCCGGGGTGGACCTGACGCTCCGTCCCGGATCCGTGATCGCCGTGGTCGGAGTCAACGGCGCCGGCAAGTCCACCCTGGTCAAGCTGCTGAGCGGGATGTACGCGCCCACCGCCGGAAGGATCACGGTCGACGGCGTGCCGCTGGACGAACTGGACACCACGGCCTGGCGCCGACGCCTCACCGGAGCGTTCCAGGACTTCGTCCGCTTCCAGCTGCCGGTCCGGCACACCGTCGGCATCGGCGAGCCGGACGCGATGGACGACCGGGAGGAGGTCGAGCGCGCGATCCACGAGGCAGGGGCCGACGCGATCGTCGACCGGCTGCCCGACGGGCCCGACACCCAACTCGGCACCGTCTACGGGGGAGTGGAGCTCTCCCAGGGCCAGTGGCAACGCCTGGCGCTGGCCCGTGCACTGATGCGCCGCCACCCGCTGCTGCTCGTCCTGGACGAGCCGACGGCCGCGCTCGACCCGCTGGCCGAGCACGAGCTGTACGAGGTGTTCATGCGGCAGGCGCGCGCGGACCCGGGCCGCACCACCCTGCTGGTCTCCCACCGCTTCTCCACCGTGCGCGGTGCCGACCACATCGTGGTCCTGGACGGCGGGCGCGTCACCGAGCAGGGCACCCACACCGAGCTGATGGCCGCGGACGGACGCTACGCGGAGGCCTACCGAACCCAGGCCGCGGCGTACCAGGAGAAGGACGTCCGCTGATCTCGCCGCGCCGTCGCCGACGGGGCCGACGTGCCGTCACCGGGACCGGCGGCACCGGTCGGCCCCGCCGCGCCGGCGGTTGCCCGCAGGCGACCCGGGCCGGCGAACAACGCGCCGCGTACCGGCGTCACTTCGGCAGAATCGTGGCGAGCCCGGCCCGGCGCGAGGCGGGGGAGACGGCGGGCGCGGTGCGGAGCTTGGCAGCGGCCTCCGCCCGGGCGTGATGGCGGGCGAAGCAGCGCACCAGGGGGTGCATGGTGTAGCTGCCGGGCGTCGAGGTTTCCAACAGGGCCGCGTCCACGAGCGCTTCGAGCACGTCCTCCGCCTCGAACCGGTCCGCGTGGAGTACGGCTGCGGCGGCGGAGACCGTGATCCGCTCGCTCGTGCCCGTCGCGAGCAACCGCAGAGCGCGGGCCTGTACGGGAGGCAGCCGCCGGTAGCCCGGTTCCAGTGCGCCGCGCACCGCGAGCCCGCCCACCTGCAGTTCCGCGACGGTGCGCCGCTCGTCGCCGAGGCGCTCGCCCATCGCGGCCAGCGGCCAGTCAGGACGGGCCGCCAATCGGCTCGCCAGGATGCGCAGCGCCAGCGGCAGCCCTCCGCAGGCGTCGGCGAGGAGCGAGGCCTGTGCGGGCTCCCGGTCGATCCGCTGCCGTCCGAGGGTGCGGCCGAGCAGTTCCAACGAGTCGTGCGGACCGAAGGCGCGAAGGCCCAGTTGGCGGCTGAGAGGCAGCCCGGCCAGCCGCGCGCGGTGGGTGACGAGCACGGCGCAGCTCGGCGAGCCGGGCAGAAGGTCCCGCACCTGGTCGGCATCGCGCGCGTCGTCCAGCACCAGCAGCATCTTCCGGCCGTCGAGCAGCGAGCGGAACATCCGGCAGCGCGCCGCAGTTCCGGCCGGTACCGCGTCCACTCCCAGCGCGGACAGGAACCCCGCCAGCACCTCACCGCTGCGAGCGGGACGGTCGCCGGTGCCCCGCAGACCGCAGAAGAGCTGTCCGTCCGGGTAGGCCTCTCGAACCCGGTGAGCCACGTGCACCGCCAGCGCGCTCTTGCCCATACCGCTCATACCCGTCAGGGAGACAACGGGCGGCGCGCTGCCGGGACTTCGCGTCAGCAGCTCGCACAGTTCGTCGACCTCGGACCTGCGTCCGGTGAAGTCGGGCAGATCGGGCGGCAACTGCGCCGGGACGAGGCGGTCGGGACCGGGCGGAACCGGCGCGGCCGTCTCGGTGACCGTGGCCAGACGCAGATCTCCCTGCAGGATGCGCTGGTGGAGCTCCGTCAGCTGGGGCCCGGGTTCGAGACCGTACTCCTCCACCAGCAGGGTGCGGGTCGCGCCGAAGACCGCCAGCGCGTCCGCCTGACGTCCGGCGGCGTACAGCGCCCGCATCAGCAGGCCGTGCAGCCGTTCGCGCAGCGGGTACGCGTCGGCCAGCTCCCGCAGTCGCAGGATGGTCATCTGGTGGCGGCCACGGGCGATGTCGAGCTCCAGGTGCTCCTCGACCATCGTCAGACGCAGTTCGGAGAGCCGATCGCGCTGTCGCTCGGCGAAGGGGCCCGGCACCCCGGCGAGCGGGTCGCCCCGCCACAGTTGCAGCGCCTCGTCGAGAGTGTCGCCCGCCGCGTCCGACTGTCCGGCCAGCCGCAGCCGCGCCGCCTTCTTCAGCGCCGACTCCGCGCGGTTGGCGTCCACGGCCGATGCGTCGATGTCCAGGCGGTAGCCGTCACCGACGGAGACGAGTTCGCGGGCGGGCGCACCGTCGCTGCCCAGGAGTCCGCGCAGCCGCCAGATGTGGGTCCGGATGCTGCGCACGGCAGCGGCGGGGGGCTCCTCGCCCCACAGCGCCCGGACGAGCTGGCTCATCGAGACGGCGTGGCCCGCGAGCAGCAGCAGCACCAGCAAGGTGCTCTGCTGCTGCGGCGCCCCGAGCCGCGGCAGCTCCGTCCCGTCCCGATAGGCGCGCACCTCGCCGAGTACGTCGAATCCAAGCCCGGGCAATCCAACCTCCAGTGGAGAGAGCTGCGTTGGCGCAGAGGGTGGTGATCCGTCACCGCCGCGCGGCGGGAGTCGGCGTCGCTCGGGGACGCGGGCCGGCGCGTCCGTGCAGCGCCGCACGCCCGCGATCGGTACGCGCGGGAGGGCCGGCCGGGAGTGCGAACCGGGGGCGCCGGGCCTTGAGCAGCGGAGCTCTGCCGGCCCGCTGCGGTGCCCTTCGACGGGCAGCCGCCGGTGGACCGGCCCGTTGCGGGGGAACGGCCTTCGGGGCGAGGGCGGCGGACGTCATCAGCGCGCGGGCGGCCGGGTTCCCCGGCGACGCTCCGGGGCGCTCCGTCGCCGGCCCGGCACCGCGGTCACTCGAACCGGGCGGGCGCCGGGGCGGGGTCGTACCGCTCAGCGGGTTCACCCGTCATCCCGGGACGGGCCGCAGGGAGTTCGGCGCAGAGGCGGCCGAGCCGAGGAGCCGGTGGGTGCGGCGGACTGTGCGCCGACGCGGGAGCCGGCGCGGGAACGGCGTACCGGATCCGACGGTCCGAACTGCGAGGACATGGCGCACCACCCATTCCGAACTCGAGGGACAGCCGTGAACGGGGAACGGAGCGCGGGAGCCGGATCCCGGGAGATCCACCGTCCGCGGGCGAACGCGGGTCAGCGTCGCCCGAGAAGGCTCAGCGTCCGCCCCACGAGCTGTCGTCGTCGCAGGCGTTGTCGCCCCGTACCGCCGTCGCCGTCTGCGTTTCCGGAGGCGACGCCTGGGCCGCGCCCGGGCTCGGCTGCGGTGCGGCGACGGACGAGGTCGGCGCGCAGAGGGACAGGACGACTGCCAGGGCGGCGGGAGCGACAACCGTGGTCCAGCGGCGGAGCGTCGAACGTGTCATGTATGGCTTCCTACGGAGGCTGCGGGGGAAACGCCCGTGATCGATCGCGTGGGCGCACCATTTAGAGTGGTTCACGAGTTGCGTCTGCTCCAGGTCGACAACCCATCAGCAAGTTGCGTGGCAGTAAGGTGTCAGAGAAACAAATGTGGGATATGGGTCAGATCTCTTCCCGAGGGGCGCGGTTGAAGGAGATCGACGTGAGGGTCTACACCTGGGTCCTGCGAAATCGCTCGTTGCGCACCGACGTCGCGATGGCGGAGTTAGAGGCTTCCCGCGAAGAAGTGACCGACAGCATTCAGCGCCTCCTCGATGCGCACCTCGTCTACCGCTCACCCGACGATCCCGCCGTCGGATTCGCCCGGGCTCCGGAGACGGCTCTGGCCCGGCGGGCCGCTCCCCACGAGGCCCGCATCCGCCGGCACCAGGACCAACTGGCCCTCTACGAGGAGGAGTTGGCCGGCTTCTGGCCCTCCTACGAAGAGCACCGCCCCCCGGACGCCCGCGCCTTCGAGGTGATCAACAGCCTGGAGGAGGTGCGCGCCAGCCTGAACAGGGCCTCCGACGAGTGCCGGACCGAGATGATCAGCTCCCAGCCCGGCGGCGGCTACCGCGTACCGGAGGCGATGGAGGAAGCGATCGCCCGCGACAGCCGCCTCCTGGAACGCGGCGTCAGCATACGCACCCTCTACCACCACACGGCCCGATTCAACGCTCCGAGCCAGGCCTACGTGGCCGCGGCCTCCGCCCTCGGCGGTCAGTACCGCACCGCCCACGCACTGTTCGGCCGACTCATCGTCTTCGACCGCACAAGCGCCTACATCCCGTTGCAGGACGAATCCTGGGGCGCCGTCGTCATACGCGAGCCCGACACCGTCGGCTACCTCTGTGACGTCTTCGAGCAGACCTGGGACACCGCCACCCCGTTCGCGGACGCCGCCAGCGAAGGCCTCGAACAGGTCTCCCGACAGGTGGACGAGACGATCCTGCGCCTCCTGGCCACCGGCCTCAAGGACGAGACCGTCGCCCGCCGCCTGGGCATGTCGCTGCGCACCGTACGACGGCACATCGCCGAGATCATGGAAGAGCTGAACGCCACCAGCCGTTTCCAGGCCGGCGTCACCGCGGCCCTCAACGGCCTCGTCGGAGCCGCGGACAGCGAGCAGCACAAGCACGCGGACTGAGCCCCGGGCCCCGCCACGGGAGCACGAGCGGTACGCGGGCCGGCTCAGCCCGTCCTTGCTGCCGCCCAGGCGGACGATGCCGCGCACGGCGCACTGCGGCGCAGTGTCCGACGCGCGACGAGTCGCTGCGCGCGGGCGGTGCACAGACACGTGCGCCCGAGATTGCAGACGTGACCGGCAATCAGGGATCGGACTGTGTCGTGCTGCCGAGGGGCCGGAGCGTTTCCGATCCGGCGTGAACCCCGGCCGGAGGCGCGAAGGCTGGGCGCCCACCGACAGCGGAGCGTGCGGGATCCGCCCCATGAGGTCGGTGCGGCTCCCGGCTGTGTTTCCTCGTCCGGTCGTCGGGCATGCGCTCAACGACCGGCCGTGCAGCGGCAAGCCAGATCTGGCGCAGTTGCGTTGGAGAACGGAGGTTCACCGTGTTGAAGGCAATCGCAGATGTGCTCCGGACTGTCGGAGGGGCGATCGCCACGGTCGTCACGCTGCCGTTCCGGGCTGTGGCCCGACTGTTCAGCGGGGCTTCCAGCTCCGCCCGGGGCCGACACTGAGCCGCAGGCGCGAGAGGCCGGTGTCACTGGAGCACACGGTTCTCCTCGACTGCCGGAACGGCACCCGACCTCGTCCGAGTTCCCCCTGCCCGCCTCGCGGGTAGGGGGAACTCCGTGTGTGCAGCACGGTGCTCGAGGCTGTCCTCGAAGCGTGGTCACCGCCTGTGGCGTTGAACGACCGGCAGATGTCCGGGCCAGGGGCAGGGCGCCGCCCGCCGACGACAAGCACCGCACCGTGCCGCCTCTCTGCGCCGTCCGGCGACTTCGGGGCGGGCAAGGACACCGCAACCGCCGTGCGAGCGGAGGTGAACCGTTCAAGGACTGGCGCAGGAGTGCCGGCCTGCGCACTGCCCTGGAGCGGCTTGGACGCACTGCCCGATCGCGAGGAGAGGACTCGTCATGTCCGAAGAGCCAAAGGTGCGGACCGCGGAGGGCGTGGTGCAGGGGCGCAGGCGCCAGGGGCACGCGGTGTTCCGCGGCATCCCCTACGCCCAGCCCCCGGTCGGGGCGCTCCGGTTCGCCGCGCCGGCGCCGCCGCACAGCTGGCAGGGGACGAGGCAGGCGGTCGAGTTCGGCCCGCTGGTGCCGCTGTCCCTGCCGATCGATGTGTCCCCTCAAGGCACCGACTGGTTGACGCTCGACGTCGGAACCCCGGATCCCGGCGCGGCGGGGCTGCCGGTGTTGGTGTGGATACCCGTGGGCGGCTACCTCGCGGCGGCTTCGAGCGACCCGATGTACGACCCGGCAGCACTGGCCGAGGCGGGAATCGTGGTGGTGACAATCAACTGCCGCGTGGGCGCCGAGGGATTCGCGTTCCTCGACGATGCACCGCCCAACCGCGGATTCCTCGACCAGATCGCGGCACTGGAGTGGGTGCAGCGCAACATCGCCGCCTTCGGAGGCGACCCCGGCCGGGTCACCGTGGGCGGGCTCTCCGCCGGGGCGGGCTCGGTCGCCGCCCTGTTGACGATGGAGTCCGCACGCGGACTCTTCCGGCGGGCGATCGCCCATTCGGTGCCGGGGCTGTACAGCACCCCCGCGCTGGCACGTCGGGCCACCGCCGCGTTCACGGACCGGCTCGGCGCGGCAGCCCCCACCGCTGAGGCCCTGCGCGACATCGACCCGTGGCAGCTGGCCGCCGAGCTCACCTCCTTCAACGCCGGCCTCCAGGCGCACCGGGAGAGCTGGGGGCGCCTCACGGAGACCGGCACCGCGCTGTGCCCCGTCGTCGACGGCGAGGTCCTCCCGGAGACGCCCTGGCCCGCGCTGACCGGCGGGCGCGCGAGCGGGACCGAACTGCTCGTCGGCCACACCCGGGACGAGTTCCGGTACTTCAGCGTGATGGGCGGGCGGTACGGCACCTTCACCGAGGAGGATGCCCGCGCAGCCCTGGAACTGCTCGCCCCCCAACCGGACGGCGCGCGGGCCTACCGTGCCGCGTTCCCGCAGGCGGGCCCGGAGGAGCTGGTGGAGACGGTGTACTCCGACGCCCTCTTCCGCATGCCGTCACAGAAGTTGGCCGAGGCGAACGCCTCGGCCGGCGGCACCTCCTACCTGTTCGAACTGTGCTGGGTGACGCCGGTCCTCGGCGGCATCCTCGGCGCCTGCCACAGCCTCGACGTGCCCCTGGCGTTCGGCACGCTGGGCAGCCACGTCGGCACTCAGCTCATCGGGGAGGAGCCCACGCCCGAGGCCGTCGCGGTCTCCCGCGAACTCCGGGAGGCATGGGTCCGATTCGTCACCACCGGCGACCCGGGCTGGTCCCCCCACCGGCCCGGCGAGCACCTCACCCGAGTCCTGGATGCCGAGTCGAAGACTCTGCCCTACCCCGAACAGGTATCCCGTCAAATCTGGGAAGGCCACTTTCCCGCCCCCTTCGACCTTTCGTAACTGCCCTGGTCGGCTCCTGCGACTTTGGAACGCCTGGATCCCGGGGCGCCGGCCCGTCGTGACGCGGTCCCCGGGCTCTGCCACTCGTCGCCGCCAATTACCCTCGGTTACTATGCTCACTTCACGCCGGAAGCCGGCAGTAAGGGGTGCGGCGCCGTCGACGGTCTGTTCGGGGAGCCAGGGGTCGGCTCGCCGGCCGGAACTCCCCTGATTCCCCTCAGGGTTGTCGGCCGATGATTCCTGCCATCACACCTCGGAGCTGTCGTCCGTGGATCGTAGGGCTGAACAGATTGAGGGCCTGGGAAAGTGTTGAAAGAGGTCACCGCGACCCGCTACGTCACGCCTCTGAGAGAGGGCGGTTCGCTGCCCGGTCTGGTCGAGGCGGACGATCTGGGCACGTACGTCATGAAGTTCAGCGGGGCGGGGCAGGGGCGCAGGACGCTGGTCGCCGAGGTGATCAGCGCCGGGATCGCCCGGCGGCTGGGCCTGCGGGTGCCGGACGTGGTGCGGATGGAGCTGGACCCGGTCATCGGGCTCGGTGAACCGGACCAGGAGGTGCAGGAGTTGCTGAAGGCGAGCGGCGGCGCCAACTTCGGCATGGACTTCCTGCCGGGTTCCATCGGCTACGACCCGCTCGCGTACGCGGTCTCGGCACGGGAGTCGGGGCGGATCGTCTGGTTCGACGCGCTGATCA
Source organism: Streptomyces sp. XM4193 (assembly GCF_023072595.1). Classification (GTDB taxonomy): domain Bacteria; phylum Actinomycetota; class Actinomycetes; order Streptomycetales; family Streptomycetaceae; genus Streptomyces. Next base: position 56,583 of record NZ_JALLGK010000012.1, on the reverse strand, counting down.
ACAACGTCGACCGCTCCTGGCGCAACCCCAACCTGCTTGTCTGGCACGGCGATCTGTGGCTGATCGACCACGGTGCCAGCATGATCTGGCAGCACAACTGGCAGACCGCGGCGAAGGCCGCGCTGCGCCCCTACGACGCCTCCGACCATGTGCTGGCCTCCTTCGGCCCCGACATCGGGGCGGCGCAGCAGGAGTTGGGGCCGCGTGTCACCGAGGAGGTGCTGCGCGAGTGCGTGGCCGACGTGCCGGGGGAGTGGCTGTGCGAGGAGCCGGGCTTCGACTCGGTGGAGGAGGTGCGCGCGGCCCATGTGCGCACTCTGGCGGCCCGGTTGGAGGGGCTGGGGGAGCGGATCACCATCGGCGAGCGCAGCGCGGACGGACCCTCTCGGGCGCCCGGCTGGCTGACCGGCCGCACCGGGGACCCGCCCGGATCGGATGAGCGCCGGGGGCCCGAGAGCGGCGAGTCGAAGGGCGGCCGGGCGTGAACGGGCTGACGGAGCGGGCGGTCTTCGAGTACGCGCTGCTGCGGGTGGTTCCCCGGGTGGAGCGGGGCGAGCAGATGAACGCGGGGGTGGTCCTCTACTGCCGGCCCCGTTCGTTCCTGGCGACCCTGGTGCATCTGGACGAGGAGCGGCTGCGGGCACTGGACCCGTCGGCGGACGTGGTCGGCGTCCGGGCCGCGCTCGGCGCCTTCGTCTGCGTCTCCGAGGGCGGCGCGGCGGCCGGGCAGGCCGCCGGTGACGAGCCGGGGCGGCGCTTTCGCTGGCTGGTCGCCCCGCGCAGCACCGTGCTGCGGGCCGGGCCGGTGCATCTGGGCCTGACGGTCGACCCCGCGGCCGAGGTGCGGCGGCTGCTGGAGACGCTGGTGCGCTGAGTGGCCCGGATGGGCGTTGACAGCACGGTGGCCGCCTTCTAGCGTCACGTTCCGGTGGCTACTAAGCGGTTGCTCACCAATCGAGGGCGAGGAGAAGCAGCATGTCGACCACTGAGCAGCGCGTCGCGATAGTGACGGGCGCGGCGCGGGGAATCGGTGCGGCCACTGCCGTACGGCTGGCCGAGGAGGGACGTGCGGTGGCCGTCCTCGACCTGGACGAGGGCGCCTGCGCGGAGACCGTCGAGCAGATCACCGCGGCGGGCGGCCGTGCGCTGGCCGTCGGCTGCGACGTCTCGGACGCCGAGCAGGTGGAGGCGGGCGTCGCGAGGGTCGCGGCGGAGCTCGGCGCCCCCTCGATACTGGTGAACAACGCCGGAGTCCTGCGCGACAACCTGCTGTTCAAGATGAGCGAGTCCGACTGGGACACCGTCATGAACGTGCATCTGCGCGGCGCGTTCCTGATGTCCAGGGCCACGCAGGCGCACATGGTCGACGCCGGCTTCGGCCGTATCGTCAACCTCTCCTCCAGCTCGGCGCTGGGCAACCGCGGCCAGGCCAACTACGCCGCCGCCAAGGCCGGTCTCCAGGGCTTCACCAAGACGCTCGCCAAGGAACTGGGCAAGTTCGGCATCACCGCCAACGCGGTCGCCCCGGGCTTCATCGCCACCGACATGACCGCGGCCACGGCCGCCCGGGTCGGCATGGGCTTCGAGGACTTCCAGGCCGCCGCCGCCACCCAGATCCCGGTCCAGCGCGTGGGCCGGCCCGAGGACATCGCGGACGCCGTCGCCTACTTCACCAACGAGCGTGCGGGCTTCGTCTCGGGCCAGGTGCTGTACGTGGCCGGCGGGCCACTCGACTGACCAGGGCGCCCAGCGAGCACGAGGAGGACGGACAGAGCATGAGCAGCAAGGACAGCGGCAGGGTCGCACTGGTCACCGGCGCCAGCCGGGGCATCGGCTACGGCATCGCACGGGCCCTGGTGGCCCGCGGGGACCGGGTGTGCCTGACCGGGCGCAACGAGGAACCGCTGAAGGAGGCCGTGGCCGAACTCGGCGCCGACCGCGCCACCTACGTCGCGGGCAAGGCGCACGACGAGGAGCACCAGGCGCGCGCGGTCGAGCACGTGATCTCCGAGTACGGCCGTATCGACCACCTGGTCAACAACGCCGGTACGAACCCGGTGTTCGGCCCGATCGCCGACGCCGACCTCGGAGTGGCCCGCAAGGTCTTCGAGACCAACGTGATCTCCGCCCTCGGCTTCGCCCAGAAGACGTGGGCCGCCTGGCAGCGCGACAACGGCGGGACGATCGTCAACGTCGCCTCGGTCGCGGGGATCTCGGCCTCGCCCTTCGTCGGCCCGTACGGCATCAGCAAGGCGGCGATGATCAACCTCACGCTGCAGCTCGCCCACGAGATGGCGCCCGGGGTGCGGGTCAACGCGATCGCCCCCGCGGTGGTGAAGACCAAGTTCGCGGCGGCGCTCTACGAGGGCCGCGAGGAGGAGGCGCAGACCGGCTACCCGCTCGGCCGCCTCGGAGTGCCGCAGGACATCGGCGGCGCGGTGGCCTTCCTGACCTCCGAGGACTCGGGCTGGATCACCGGTCAGACGCTCGTCATCGACGGCGGGCTCTTCCTGAACGCCGGAGTCGCCTGACGCACAAGGGCTCCCCGGAGCGTGCGGCGGGCCATCCGGGGAGCCGCGGGCATGGACATCGGCCGTCAAACACACCATGGTTGAGCAGTCGATTCAGCGCGGGTGGGGGCTGCGGTACGGCTTCCACCTCCTGTTGGCTCGCCGACCTGCCGAAACGTCCCCGCGCCCGCGTACGGCCGGACCTGCTCCCACGGTCGGCAACTTCCCCCCACTCCCCTTGCTTTACCGAAGTTGTGGCCCGTTGATGTGAGGAGCGTGCACGTGGTCGGCCGGACAAGGCGTCCCAGAGGTGTGTTGGTGGTTTCCCTGATGTCGGTCGCCGCGCTGCTGGCGGGTTGCGGCACGCTCTCCGACTCGGACGGCGAGGACGGTGGGCCGGTGCGAGTGGGCACCACGAGCCAACCCTCCTCGCTCGACCCCGCGGACGCCTGGGACGGCTCCTGGGAGCTCTACCGCAACACCTTCCAGTCGCTGATGCACATACCCAAGTCCAGCGGCGCCCCCGAGGCGGACGCCGCCGAGAAGTGCGAGTTCACCGACCGCAAGAGCCAGGTCTACCGCTGCACCCTCCAGGAGGGCCTGAAGTTCAGCTCGGGCAACGCCCTGGACGCCGAGGCGGTCAAGCACTCCTTCGACCGCATCCGGCAGATCGACTCCGCCAAGGGGCCGGCACCGCTGCTGGAGAGCATCGACGAGGTCGAGACCAGCGGCGACCGCACCGTGATCTTCCACCTCAAGCGGTCCGACGCCACCTTCCCGCTGATTCTCACCACGCCCGCCGGCTCCCTCGTCGACCCGGAGCACTACCCCCTCGAGCGGCTGCGCCGGGGCACCGAACTGACGGGCTCGGGCCCGTACCGCCTGGCCGAGTACGAACCGGGCACACTCGCGCGACTGGAGCGCAACGACAGCTACCGGGGCTCCGCGGAGCTGAAGAACGACACGGTCGAGATCCACTACTTCAAGAAGTCCGACGGACTGGTGAAGGCCCTTCGCGACGACGAGATCGACCTCGTCTACCGGGGGTTGACGCCCGAACAGATCACCGGCCTCAAGGACGGGACGGCCGGCTCCGGCATCCGGCTGGACGAGGTCGTCGGCACCGAGATCCGCTATCTGGCGTTCAACCCGCAGGACGAGGCGGTCTCCGATCCGGCGGTCCGCGAGGCGATGGCGCAGCTGCTGGACCGCGGCGCACTGGTGCGCAAGGTCTATCGGCGCACCACCGAACCGCTGTACTCGATGGTCCCCAGCGGCATCACCGGCCACACCAGCGCCTTCTTCGACAGATTCGGCGCCCCGAGCCGGGCGAAGGCCGAGAAGCTGCTGACCGAAGCCGGCATCGACGAGCCCGTCGAGTTCACGCTCTGGTACACCACCGACCGCTACGGCGCCACGATGAAAGCCGAATTCGAGGAGATCCAGCGGCAGTTGAACGACTCCGAACTCTTCCGGGTGAAGGTGCGCGGACAGGAGTGGGAGTCGTTCCAGAAGGCACACCGCAGGGGCGAGTACCCGGTCTTCGGACGCGGCTGGTTCCCCGACTTCCCTGACGCGGACAACTACATCGGCCCGTTCGTCGGCGAGAACAACGTGCTGGGCATCCCGTACGAGGACGCCGAGTTGACCGGCAGCATCCTGCCCTCCTCGCGCCAGGAGACCGACCGCGGCACCGCCGCCAGGGACCTCCGGGAGGCGCAGAAGATCCTCGCGAAGGACGTCCGGCTGCTCCCGCTGTGGCAGGGCCGGGTCTACCTCGCCGCCAAGGAGGACATCGCGGGCGTCGAGTGGGCGATCGACACCTCGACACTGATGCGCGCCTGGGAGCTGCACCGAAAGGGCAGCTGGTAGGGGACCGGGCACCGGACGCACGGTTCTCGGACGCTCGGGCGTCCGGGAACCGGCCGTCCGGGCCCTGCGTGCGCTGTCAGTGGCGCCGGGTAGTTTCTGAGGGGTCCTCGGATCGAGGACAGCCCAATCCCGAAAGCGGAGGTCTCCCGTGCTCGACATGCTGCCCGGTTCCTGGCAGGACGTACTCGGACAGGAGCTGGAGGCGCCCTACTTCAAGGAGCTGACCGAGTTCGTCGAGGAGGAGCGGGCCGCCGGGCCGGTGTTCCCGCCGCGCGAGGAGGTCTTCGCCGCGTTGGCGGCCACCGCCTACCAGGACGTGCGCGTGCTCGTTCTGGGCCAGGACCCGTACCACGGCGAGGGCCAGGGGCACGGCCTGTGCTTCTCGGTGCGTCCCGGTGTGCGGACCCCGCCCTCCCTGCGGAACATCTTCAAGGAGATGCAGGACGAGCTCGGCCACCCGGTCCCGGACAACGGCTATCTGATGCCCTGGGCAGAGCAGGGCGTGCTGCTGCTCAACGCGGTGCTGACGGTGCGCTCGGGAGAGGCCAACTCCCACAAGAACAAGGGCTGGGAGAAGTTCACCGACGCGGTGATCCGCGCGGTCTCGCAGCGGCCGGACCCGGCCGTCTTCGTGCTCTGGGGCAACTACGCCAAGAAGAAGCTGCCGCTGATCGACCGGGAGCGGCACATCGTGGTGGAGGGCGCCCACCCCTCACCGCTCTCCGCCAGGCGTTTCTTCGGGTCCAAGCCGTTCACCCAGATCAACGAGGCCGTGGAGCAGCAGGGGCACCCGGCCATCGACTGGCGTCTCCCGCAGCTCGGCGGCTGAGCCCCGGACCGGTCCCGGGCGTCGGGCGGGCGGCGGGTCGGCCGCTGCGGGCGACCGTCGGCGGCCTTCCGGCGGCTTCCCCCGCCGGTAGGGAGCGCCTGAAGGGGATCGGGCAGGGGCGGCGCTAGCGTCGGGTGCCGAGCACGGCGGCCGGGCGATGCGGGAGGTCCCATGGGTGAGCGACGCGAGTCGGCGGAGGCGGTGCGCACCCGCATCGGGCAGGCGGTGATCCTCCATCGCGGCGGCGACCGCGAGGAGGCGCGCCGCCGGCTCGCCGAGCTGTGGACGGAGCTGTACGCCGGCTCCTCCGCGCTGCACCGCTCCACCGTCGCCCACTACCTCGCCCAGACCCAGGATGAGCCGGACGTCGGCCTCGTCTGGGACCTGCGGGCACTCGCCGAGGCCGACACCCTCGGAGCAGGCGCACCCGCCGACGGCGAAGCCCCCGCCGGCCACCCCGACGCGGCCTCCGCCGCCGAGCAACGGGCCGTCGCCCAGCGGGAGTTGCGGGAGGTGCGCTCCTTCTACCCCCGCCTCCATCTGAGCCTCGCGGGCGCGTACGCACGCCTGGGCGAGACGGCCGCCGCCCGGCGGGAGCTCGTCCGCACCCGCTCCGCACTGCGCGCGCTGCGCACCGACCGGTACGCAGCCGATCTGCGGGCCGACGCCGACCGGTTGGAGCGGGCACTGGAAGCCGGTGGCGCGGCGCAGGGCTGAAGTGCCCGGTGTCGCGGGCCGCTTCGTGGAGCGCGACGACGACGTATCCTGCCGGAGCGCGACGGTGCGGCCGCCACTGCCTCGTCGGCGCGACGGCGGCCGGCCCGGCGCGGCCCGCGGCCCCGCCGCGACGGACCGCGGGCGGGCCCCGCCCCGGACAGCGCACATACGTCCACAGCGCGCCGACGACGTCCACGAAGAACCATGAACGACCACAACCAAGCAGCGAGGTGCGGCAGTTGAGAATCGGCGTGATCGGACTCGGGGACATCGCACGCAAGGCCTATCTGCCGGTGCTCACCGCCCAACCCGGCCTTCAACCGCGGCTGTTCACCCGCACACCGGCCGTCCTGCAGGAGGTCGGCGAGACCTATCGGATCCCGCGGGAGCACCGTCACGCCGACCTCGACTCCCTGCTGGAATCCGGTCTGGACGCAGCGTTCGTGCACGCCTCCACCGAGGCGCACCCCGAGTTGGTGACCGGGCTTCTGGAGGCCGGGGTGCCGACTTTCGTCGACAAGCCGCTGGCCTACTCCCTGGCCGAGTCCGAGCGTCTGGTGCGACTCGCGCAGAGCCGCTCGCTGCCGCTCACGGTCGGCTTCAACCGGCGCCACGCCCCCGGCTACGCCCAGTGCCTGGACCACGCGCGGGACCTGATCGTGCTCCAGAAGCACCGGGTCTCGCTGCCCGAGGACCCCCGCACCATGGTCTTCGACGACTTCATCCACGTCGTGGACACACTGCTCTTCCTGGCGCCGGGTGCCCACGACCGGGTGGACGTCCACGCCCGGCAGGTCGACGGGCTGCTGCACCACGTGGTCCTCCAGCTCTCCGGCGAAGGCTTCACGGCGCTCGGCATCATGAACAGGCTCTCCGGTTCCGCCGAGGAGGTCCTCGAGGTCTCCGGGCAGGACACCAAGCGCGAGGTCCGCAACCTCGCGGAGATCGTCGACCACAAGGGCCAGCCCAGTGTGCGCCGCCGCGGCGACTGGGAGCCGGTGGCCCGCCAACGGGGCATCGAGCAGTGCGTTCTGGCGTTTCTGGACGAGGTGCGCCGAGGCGGCCCGGGCAACGCGGCCGAGGCGCTGGAGACGCACCGCCTGTGCGAGCAGATCGTCGCCGGCGTGCTGCTGGACGCCTCCTGACGCTGCGCCGCCGCAGCGTCAGTACGGGGCGTCAGGCGCGCAGGGCGCGGTAGTACGCCTGCTGGGAGGGGAAGTAGTCGTCGAAGGACGGCTGGGGCGCGCCGTCGCGGGAAGCGGTGAGCATGTCGAGGTAGTACTCCCAGCCCGGGCCCGCGGAGTCCACCGCGTCGGTGGTCGCTAGGTGGTGGACGAGCCGCAGCTCGGTGGTGCCGTCCGTCTCGGAGAGCTCCACCTCCATGAGCCAGTCGTCGCCCTCCTCTCCGACCGTGGCGAGCAGCAGGCGGTGGGGCGGTTCGCAGACGTCGATGCGCATCGTGCACCAGGGCGCCGACTCCTCGTACGCCATCTGCACCTCGACGGTCCTGCCGGGAGCTGCCTCGCCGCGCCAGGTGCCGAACCAGCGGGCGGTGCGCTCCGGTTCGGTGACGCTCGCCCACACGTCCTCGACCGGCGCCCGGTAGCTGCGGGTCAGTACGAGGTCGTAGCCGGTGGCGGTGGGCAGCAGCCGACCGGTGGGCTCGGGGGTGCGGTTCATGCGATCTCCTCGGTGGTGCCGGTGGTCTCGGTGGGCGCTGTGGTGCCGGTGGTCTCGGTGGGCGCTGTGGTGATGGGGGTCGCGGTGGGTGCGGCGCTCTCGACGGCCCGGTGCGCGGGCTCTTCGGCGCCGTGCGGCGAACCGCGTTCGCGACGGGTCCGGCGGACCTCGGTGTCCAGGGCCGCGAGGCGGGCGGCCCAGCCCGGAAGCACGGCAGCGGTGTCATCGGTGTGAGCTGAGTCGGCGGGCGCGGTCGGGCCGAACCCGCCGATCCAGTCCGCGAGCCTGACGAAGCCGTCCGGCCGCAGCCGGTAGCGGCGACGTCGGCCGTCCTCCTCGACGTCGACCAGCCCGCCGGTCCGCAGTACGCGCAGATGGCGGCTGACGGCCGGGCGGCTGATGGTGAAACGTGCCGCGATGGTGCCCGCCGTCATCGGTCCGGACCGCAGCAGGGCCAGGATCTCCCGGCGCACGGGGTCGGCGATGGCGTCCGCCGCCGGACTGAGACGGTCCTCGTCCCCGGGTATCGGTTCGCCGTGCTGTGCTGCCGCCATGTTCTCCGCCACACCGAAAGCGTAACCCATGGGTTACGTATGTGGTGTGCGCGTCGGCAGGAGACGTGCGACGGGGCGGCGCGGACCTTTCGGTGTCCCGTGCCGCCCCGTGGTCGTCGCAGCGTGTCGTACGCGGTGGTCAGTCGGCCTCGTCGAGGTGCTCCGCGCCAGCCAGCGGGTCCAGCACGCCGAGGCCGACCAGCGCCAGCAGCGCGAGGCCGACGGCGATCCGGTACCAGACGAACGGCATGAAGCTGCGGGTGGAGATCCAGTTCATGAACCAGGCGATGACCGCGTACCCCACGAGTCCGCCCACCACCGTGGCGAAGATCGTCGGGCCCCAGGCGACCTGGCCGCCCTCGCCGCCGATCTCCCGGAGCTCGTACGCGCCCGATCCCAGTACCGCCGGAATCGCCAGCAGGAAGGAGTAACGGGCCGCCGCCGCGCGGTCGTAGCCGAGGAAGAGGCCGCCGGTCATGGTGGCTCCCGCCCGGGAGACGCCCGGCACCAGAGCGAGCGCCTGCCAGACGCCGTAGAGGAGGCCGTCGCGGACGGTGAGCTGGTCGAGGCTCTTGCGCGGACTGACCGCACGGTGGCGCCCGCCGCGCTCCGCGCGCGTGGCGAGGTGGTCGGCCACGCCGAGGGCGATGCCGAGCACGATGAAGCTGAGCGCGATCAGCCGCAGATCGCGGAAAGGGCCCTCGATGTGGTCCTTGAAGGTCACGCCCAGCACCGCGATGGGAATCGACCCGAGGATCACGAGCCAGCCGATGCGTGCGTCCTGGTTGTCGCGTGCGGACCTGTCGGTGATCGAGCGCAGCCAGGCCACCAGGATCCGGGCGATGTCCTTGCGGAAGTAGATGACGATCGCGATCTCGGTGCCGATCTGGGCGACCGCGGTGAAGGCGGCGCCCGGGTCGGGCCAGCCGGCGACCACCGCGGTCAGGCGTACGTGGGCGCTGGAGGAGACCGGAAGGAACTCGGTGAGTCCCTGGACGAGTCCGAGGATGAGGGATTGGAACCAGGTCATGGCGGAGTCTGCTCGCCCCTGTGATCGTGGACTGACAACGGACGGAACTTCGGAGCGGGTGCCGCCCGGCGCGCGGCGGCCGACTCAGCGCTCGGCACCGCGCTCGGGAGCCCGGTGTGCGGCGAGCGTCCTGGTGACGCGGCGTCGGACGAGCGGGGCGATGCCCAGGGCGGCGACCATGACGACGCCCGCGAGTGCGAGCTGGCCCGTGCTGAGGGGTTCGGTCGCGCGGTCCCCTGCCCAGGCGTACAGCAGGATCTGCGGCAGGCTGCCCAGGGCGCTGGCCGCGAGGTAGACCGTCCAGGGCAGCCGGGAGAGGACCACGACGTAGTTCGACGGCGCGAACGGAATTCCGGGCAGCAGCCGCAGTGCGAGGATCGTACGGAAGCCGTGCCGCTCCAGATAGCGGTCGCTGGTGCGCAGCCAGTCGGCCCGTTCGATGAAGGGGCGCACCGCGCGTTGACCGAGCCCGCGGCCGACCACCAGACACAGGGCGGCGCCGAGCACCGTTCCGCCGAGCGCGACCGCCACGCCCACCGGGATGCCGAACACCGCTCCCGCCACCAGCCCCATCAGGGGGCGCGGTACGAATGCCGCCGCGGCGGCGCCGTAGAGGCAGGTGAACAGCAGCGCCTCGACGGCTCCCGCGCCCTGCCACCGCTCGGCGGTGAGCAACTGCTGCGGTTCGAGAACGACCGCGGCCAGTGCCGCTGCCGCGAGCAGTGCCCCCAGCAGCGCCAGGCGTACGCGGGCGGTGAGCCGACCGCGCGCGGGCGGCGGTTCGCCGGACGGGGCCGGCATTTCGGCGACGGGGGAGGGAGGGGCGTGCACCGGTGGAGGGTAGCTGACCAAGGTGACACGGCGGTGGACGGAGCGTTGCGCACAAGGTGCCCGCGCCCCCCGGCCGGACGGGCCGTGCCGGAGGCCGACAATGGGGGAGTGGACATGCGAATCCCCCTCACCCGGGCCGTCGACCTGGGTGTCGCCAAGCTGCTGCCGGACGTCGACCGTCCGCGTGCGTGGCTGCTGACCGTCGACGGCGCGCCCCAGTCCTACGTCGACCTCGACGACCCGTCGCATCTGGAGTTCGAGTACGTGCGCAGGCTCGCGCACGTACTGGACCAACTCCCGGGCGGCCCGCTGGATCTGCTGCACCTGGGCGGCGGGGCGATGACGCTCGCCCGCTACGCGGCCCGGACCCGGGCCGGTGCGCGGCAGACCGTGGTCGAGGCGGACGCGGCGCTGAGCGCACTGGTCGCCGAGTATCTGCCGCTGCCCTCCGGGTGCGCAGTGGAGGTCACCGTGGCGGACGCGCGCGAGGCCATCGGGCGGACGGCCGCGGCCTCGGTGGACCTGCTGGTGGCGGATGTGTTCAGCGGCGCGAGAGTGCCCGGAAGCCTCACCACGCTGCCCTGGGTGCGGGCCGCCGCACGGGTGCTCCGGCCCGGCGGTGTGTACGCCGCGAATCTGGCCGACGCCGCGCCGTTCCGCTTCCTGGGCTCCCAACTCGCCACCTTCGCCACCGAGTTCGACCATCTGGCAGTGATCGCCGAGCCCTCGGTGCTGCGCGGCCGGCGGTACGGGAACGCCGTACTGCTGGCGTCCCGACGGGAGTTGCCGCTGGCCGGCCTCGCCCGCAGCACGGCGGCGGACGCCTTCCCGGCACGGGTGGTGCACGGCGAGGCGTTGCGGAAACTGATGCGGGGTGCCGAGCCGGTGCGCGAGGACGAGGCGCCCGCCCGCTCGCCGGAGCCGCCGAGCGGCGCCTTCACGGTGGGCTGAGCCGCCGCAGCGCCGTGCCGAGGTTCGGTCCGCGGGTCGGGTGCGTGGTGCGGCGGCTCAGCCGACCGGTGCCGGGTCGCGGCGGGGCGGGTGAGGAGAGGGGTGCGGGGCTTGTCGGGGAGTCCGTCCGTCCCGAAGCTACCGGCTGGTAATGTCGGGGTCATGTCTGAGAACGCGCCGTCGATCGGCGACCTGATGCTGGCCTCGGTCCCCATGACCGCCACCCTCAACCTCGAGTTCCTCGAGACCGGCGCGGATCGTGCCGTGGTGCGGATGCCCGACCAGAGCGCCTACCACAACCACGTGGGCGGACCGCACGCCGGCGCCATGTTCACCCTCGCCGAGTCGGCGAGCGGCGCGATCGTGATGAGCGCCTTCGCCGACCAGCTCGGCCGTGCCGTGCCGCTCGCGGTGCGGGCCGAGATCAGCTACCAGAAGCTGGCGATGGGCCCGGTGACCGCGACCGCGAAGCTCGGCCGCCCGGTCGCCGACGTGGTCGCCGAACTCGACGAGGGCGAACGGCCCGAATTCGCCGTGGAGATCGACATCACGCGCGAGGACGGTGCCGTGACCGGGCAGATGAGCATCGTCTGGACCCTGCGCCCCAACCGCTGAGCGCACTTCGAGGGCGCGGCGCGGCACGTCGGCCGGGCCGTGCACCCGGCGCACCGCCGCGCGGTACGTACCCGCCGCGCGGCCTCCGCCGCTCGGTGGGAGCCCGCGCGGGCCCGGCCGCGGTCGGACCCGCGCGACCGGACGAGGTCGCTCAGCGCTCCACCTCGCGGGCGTCGTCGCGATGGGCGGCGGCCAGACCGGTGTACGCCTCGGCGTTGAGGACCAGCCCGGCCCGCTCCTCCTCGGTGAGCTCGCGGCGCACCTTGGCGGGCACCCCCGCGACCAGCGAGTTGGGCGGCACCTCCATCCCCTGCGGCACCAGAGCCTGCGCGGCGACCAGCGAACCCGCCCCGATCCGGGCGCCGTTGAGCACCGTCGCCCCCATCCCGACCAGCGAGTCGTCCTCCACGACGCAACCGTGCAGCACCGCTCCGTGACCCACTGAGACGCGCTCGCCCACCCGCGCCCCGTAACCAGGGTCGGTGTGGATTACGCAGTTGTCCTGGATGTTGCTGTCCGCGCCGACCTCGATCGGCTCGAAGTCCGCGCGGAGCACCGCCCCGTACCAGACACTCGCGCCCTCGCCCAGGGTCACGGCGCCCACCACGGTGGCGGTCGGGGCGAGGAAGGCCCCGTCCGCGATCGTCGGTCGCCGGTCTCCCACGGCCCTGATCAGCGGCTTGTGCGTCATCTGCCGTTCGCTCCCTTGGTCCGGGCGGTGTCCGCCCCCGTCGCCGGCGCATCGTCGCGCCAGAGCGAACGGTACGTGAGCCCTTTGGCGAAGATCACAGCGCTCCGGCAGGTCGTTGCGCGGCGCACCGGACTACGGTGGCCGGATGGCAGCCTGGCCGAAACCGCTCACCTCACTCGCCTCCCGCGGCATCCACCGCGCCTGGCGCTGGGCCCAGCGGGCCGGCGCCCTGACCGCCGAACACCCCGGCCCGTACGCCTTCCGGAGGCTCGGACCCGGAACCAGGCTCGCCTTCCCCCAGGGGACGATCTTCGGGGCTCCCTGGATCGAGATCGGCGACCACTGCGTCATCGGCGCCGAAGTGACCCTGACCGCGGGCATGATGCCCGACCTTGAGCTCGGGCCCGACACCATCCTCTCGATCGGCAACGGCGTGGTGCTCGGCCGCGGCAGCCACGTCATCGCCGACACCGCGGTCAACATCGGCGACGACGTCTTCTTCGGCCCGCACTGCTACGTCACCTCGACCAACCACTCCTACGACGACCCCGCCGTGCCCGTCGGCAAGCAGTGGCCGCGCACCGCGCCCGTGACGATCGGGCCGGGCTGCTGGCTGGGCCACGGCGCCGTGGTGCTGCCCGGCGCGCGTCTGGGCCGCAACGTCGTGGTCGGTGCCGGCAGCGTGGTGCGCGGCGAGGTGCCCGACCACGCGGTCGTCGCCGGCACGCCCGCACGGGTCGTGCGCCGCTGGAACCCCGAGGACGGGTGGCAGCCGCCGCTGCGCACCCCCGCGCCGGTGCCGGTGCCCGAGGGCGTCACCCCGCAGCAGCTGATCGCGCTGGCCGGGCTCACCGCCGCCGAGGAGGCGCGGATCACCGCCGACCGCACCGACGGCACGAGCCCGGACGGCACCGCGAACACCGCCGAGACCGCGGCGGACGCCTGATCCGCCCGACCGGTCAACTCGCCCCGGATCCCGCCGGATCCGCCTCGCCCTCCGAGGAGGAGCCCGAAGCGTGAACCCGAGGAGCCTGCGCATCCTGATCCTCGTCCTGGCGGGGCTGCACGGCGTCGCGCTGCTGCTGCCGGCACTGCGCCACTTCTGACCCACCGCCCGCGAACGGTGCCCGTGCCGAGTCCGTGCTCCATTGTCGCGACGGAGCTTCGGGCGGTCCGCGTGAACGCAGGGAACGGGCGCCTCAGCCCAGCCGGGGTATCTCGATGGCGGGGCAGCGATCCATCACCATCTCCACTCCGGCCTCCACCGTTCGGTCGTACGCCCGGGTGTCGACCACGCCGAGCTGGAACCAGACGGCCTTCGCGCCGATGCCGACCGCCTCGTCGGCCACCTGTCCGGCGAGCGAGGAGTTGACGAAAACGTCCACCACGTCGACCGGGAAGGGCACCTCGGCCAACGACGCGTAGCCGGGCTCTCCCTGCACCGTCTCGGCGGAGGGGTGCACCGGCACCACGCGCTTGCCGAAGCGCCGCAGCACCTGCGCCACGCCGTACGCCGCCCGCGCGGTGTTGTTGGACAGGCCGACGACCGCCCAGGTGTCTCCCGCGGAGGTGAGGATCCGCCGCGCTGCCGCGTCCACCTGCGCGGCCGTCGGCTCCTGGACCTGCCGGCTCCCCGCCCCGGGCGGTCCCGCGGATCCGGTGGGCTGCTGCTCGGTCTGGTCGGAAGAGGTCATACGGGCGCCAACACCCGTGCCGCGGACGGTATTCCCCACTGTCCGCCGAGGTGCGTCGGTCCGGCCAGGTCGGACGCCACCGCCGCCCCGCAACCGGCGCGGTGGCGCCGTACGGCTCGGCATAGGGTGGCCGAATGCAGGAGCAGTACGTCACGGTGGCCGGACCCGGCGAGCACGAGACCGAGGTGCGGGGCTCCCGTTTCCTGTGTGCCCTGGCGCCCGTCACCACCGAGGAGCAGGCCCGCGCCTTCCTCGAGCGGGTGCGTGCCGAGCACCCCGGCGCCAGTCACCACTGCTACGCCTACGTCCTGGGCGCCGACGCGGGGCTGCAGAAGTCCGGTGACGACGGCGAACCGGGCGGAACCGCCGGCCTGCCGATGCTGCAGATGCTGCTGCGACGTGAGATGCGGTTCACGATCGCCGTGGTCAGCCGCTGGTTCGGCGGCACCAAGCTCGGCGCGGGCGGGCTGATCCGTGCCTACGGCGGCGCCGTGGGCGAGACGCTGGACGTCGTCGGGACCGTCGTGCGCCGCAGGTACCGTCTGCTGACCGTCACCGTCGACCACAAGCGGGCCGGCCGACTGGAGAACGAACTGCGGGCGACCGGCCGCGCGGTGCGCGAGGTCCGGTACGGCGCGGAGGTCACCATCGAACTCGGCCTCCCCGAGGCGCAGTTGGACGCCTTCAGGGGCTGGCTCGCCGACGCCACCGCGGGGACCGCCCGTACCGAGCTCGGCGGCGAGGTGTACGGAGACGGCTGACCGCTCGTCCCGGAGTGGGTGCTGCGTCCCGCGAAGGAGCCGACCGACCCCGCACAGCTGCTTCCCACGCCGGTCTCCCGCACCGGTCCCGCCCGTGCCGCCCGGCGACGGGCGACGGGCGAGGCCGCAACGGGCGCTCGCGACCCCGTTGTCAGTGGTCGGGCTTAGGGTCGGGCACCATGCGTCTGCTGCACACCTCCGACTGGCATCTGGGCCGTTCCTTCCACCGCGTGAGCCTGCTCGACGCCCAACGGGCGTTCCTGGACCACCTGGTGGAGACGGTGCGGCGCGAGCAGGTGGACGCGGTGCTCGTCGCCGGAGACGTCTACGACCGGGCGGTCCCGCCGCTGCCCGCCGTCGACCTCTTCGACGAAGTCCTGCACCGCCTGGGCGAGTTGGAGGTGCCGACGATCATGATCTCCGGCAACCACGACTCCGCCCGCAGACTCGGGGTGGGCGCGGGCCTGCTCGGGAGAGCCGGCATCCATCTGCGCACCGACCCCGAGGGCTGCGGCACCCCGGTCGTCCTGCACGACGCGCACGGCGAAGTCGCCTGCTACGGACTGCCGTACCTCGAACCAGCCCTGGTCCGCGACCGGTTGAGCGCCGGCAGAGGCGGCCACACCGCCGTGCTCACCGCGGCGATGGACCGCGTCCGCGCCGATCTGGCCACCCGCCCGGGGGCGCGTTCGGTGGTGCTGGCGCACGCTTTCGTCGCCGGTGGTCGGGCCAGCGAGAGCGAGCGCGACATCACCGTGGGCGGTGTCGCCTCGGTGCCGGCCGAGGTGTTCGACGGGGTGGACTACGCCGCGCTCGGCCACCTGCACGGCTGCCAGACCATCGCCGAACGCGTCCGCTACTCCGGCTCGCCGCTCGCCTACTCCTTCTCCGAGGCCGCGCACCGCAAGAGCATGTGGCTGATCGACCTCGGGCCGGCCGGCGAGTTGGCCGCCAGACGTCTGGACGTGCCGCGCCCGAGGGCCGTCGCCCGACTCGCCGGGCAGCTGGAGGAGTTGCTCGTCGATCCCGAGCTGGAGCGGCACACCGAGTCCTGGCTGGAGGTCACCCTGACCGATGCCGAGCGGCCCGCGGAGCCGATGGCGCGGCTGGCGGAGCGCTTCCCGCACGTGCTCAGCCTGGTCTTCGCTCCCGAGCGGTCCGGAGAGGCGGACGCCGAGAGCTACGCCTCGCGGCTGCGCGGTCGGGACGACCGGCTGATCACCGAGGAGTTCGTCGCCCATGTGCGCGGCGGCCGGGGCCCGAGCGAGGCCGAGGGCGCGGTGCTGGTGTCCGCGCTGGAGGACGTACGGGTCCGGGAGAGCACGAGCGAGGTGGCACGTTGAGGCTGCACCGGATGACCGTGACCGCCTTCGGGCCGTTCGCCGGCACTCAGCACGTGGACTTCGACGCGCTCTCGCAGGCCGGCATCTTCCTGCTGCACGGAGCGACCGGCGCCGGCAAGACCTCCGTGCTCGACGCGGTCTGCTACGCGCTCTACGGCGGAGTCCCCGGCTCCCGCCAGTCGCGCGGCCGGGCCTGGCTGCGCAGCGACCACGCCGCGCCGGGCACCGCCACCGAGGTGGTCCTCGAACTCACCGTCGCCGGGCGCCGGTTGGAGCTGACCAGACGCCCCGAGCAGCCGCGCCCCAAGCGGCGGGGCAGCGGCACCACCATGGAGAAGGCCGTCACCCTCCTGCGCGAGTGGGACCCCGCCGCCGACCGGTGGCAGGCGCGCAGCCGCTCGCACCAGGAGATCGGCGAGGAGATCGGCGCCCTCCTCGGGATGAGCCGCGAGCAGTTCTGCCAGGTGGTGCTGCTGCCGCAGGGCGACTTCGCCCGGTTTCTGCGGGCGGGCGCCGAGGAGCGGGCCGCGCTGCTCGGCCGGCTCTTCGACACCGGGCGCTTCGCCGCGCTGGAGCGCCGCCTCGCCGAGCTGCGCGGCAGCGCGCAGAGTGCGGTGCGCGCGGGCGACGAGCACCTTCTTGCCCTCGCCCACCGGATGCGCGAGGCAGTGCACGAGCAGCAGGACACCGGCCCCGAGGACGCGCTGCCCGCCTTCCCTGAGAGCGCGCCGGGCGAAGTCGGCCTTCCCGAGGCCGTGTTGGTCTGGGCGGCGCAGGTTAGAGAGTACGCCGCCCAGCGCCTCGCCGTGTGCGCCGAGGCGGTCGGTATCGCCGGGCAGCGGTACGAGAGCGCCCAGCGGACCCACTCGGAGCGCGCCCGTCGCGCGGAGCACCGGCGCGCCCGTGCGCGGCTCCTGGAGCGCGCCGAGGAGCTGCGGCGGGCCGAGCCCGAGCGTGAGCACGCCCGGCAGCGGCTCGGTCTGGCCAGAGCCGCGGAGCAGATCGCCCCGGCCCACGCGCTGCGCGAGCGGGCGGCGGCCGACCACCGCGCAGCCCTGCACCGGGAGGCCGCCGCCCGCAGCGTGCTTCCCCCCGAGCTCGCCGAGTGCTCCGCGGCCCAGCTCGCCGAGCGCAGGCAGCGCACCGCCGAGCGGTTCGGGGAGCTGCTCGGTGCGCGCCGCGCGGAGGAGCGCGGCGCGCAGATCGGCCGGGAGCTGGACCGCCTGGATGCCGAAGTGCGCGGCAGCGAAGCCGCCTTGGCCGATGCCGAGAGCTGGCTGGCGCGCTGGCCCGCACTGCGCGAGGACACGCAGCGGCGGCTGGACACGGCGTACGGCGCGGCCACCGCGGCCGAGCAGTTGGCGGCGCGCCAGGAGCAGGTCGGCGCCAGACTGGAGGCCGCCCGGCTGCGGGACGGCCTCGGGCGGGAGGTGGAGTCGGCGCAGGAGCGGGTGCTGACCGCGCGCGAGGAGGCGGTCGGTGCCCAGGAGCGCTGGTTGGACCGCCGTGAGCGCCGACTGCGGGGCATCGCCGCGGAGTTGGCCGCGCAGCTGGCCTCGGGGGAGCCGTGCACGGTCTGCGGCAGCACGGACCATCCCAGGCCCGCCGTGCCCGCCGCCGGCCAGGTCGACAGCGCGCAGGAGGAGGCCGCACTCGCGCAGAGCCGCGCCGCCGAGCAGCGGCGCGAGCAGTGCGAGCGGGAGCTGGCGGAGGTGCGGCGCAGGCAGGAGCGCGCCGCCGCGGACGCGGCCGACGGCCACGCCGGGACGCTGGCCGCCGAGTTCTCCGAGCTGACCGCCGAGTTGGGCGAGGCCCGGCGCACCGCGGGCACCGCACCGATGGTCCGGGAGGAGCTGAGCCGGGCAGAGGGTGAGCACGAGCGCAGGCTTGCCGCGGGCCGTGAGCTCGGAGGCCGTATCGCCTCCCTCACCGCCGAGCGGGAGGCGCTGCTCAGCGAGCGGGAGGGGCTGCGTCGGGAGGTCGACCGGCTGCGCGACGGCGAGGAGACCGTCGGCGCGACCGCCCGTCGGCTGGAAGCCCTCGCCGAGCGGCTGGGCGAGGCGGCCGAAGCCGCCAAGGAAGCCGCCGGCACCGCACAGCGGGGCAAGGAGGCGGACGCCGCGCTCGCCGACGCCGCCTGGATGGCCGGCTTCGACTCCCCCCGGTCGGCGTTCGAGGCCGCGCTCGACGCCGCGGGGCAGCGCGAACTCCAGCGTGCGCTGGACAGTTGGCAGGCCGAGGAGCAGGCGCTCGCCGACGCGTTCGCCGACCCCGAGATGCGTGCCGCCGCGCAGGACCCGCACACCGACCCCGAGGCGGAGCTCGCCGAGGCCGAGCAGTTGCTGGCCGCGGCGCGGTCCGGCCTGCGGGCGGCCGAGACCGCTCACGCGCTGGCCCGGTCGCGGTGCCTGGCGCTCGACCGGCTCGGGTCCGAAGCCACCGCGGGCGCGCGGAAGTCGGCGCCGGGGCGCGAGCGTGCGGATCTGGTCGTGGGGCTCGCCGGGCTGGCCGCAGGCACCTCCGTCGACAACGCCCGCCGGATGCGGTTGGAGTCCTATGTGCTGGCCGCACGGCTCGAGCAGGTGGCCGCCGCCGCCAGCGACCGGCTGCGGCGGATGTCGGACGGGCGGTTCGAGCTGGTGCACAGCGACGAGCGGGTGGGGCGGGGCGCCCGTTCGGGTCTGGGCCTGCACGTCGTGGACTCCTGGTCCGGCCGCGAGCGCGACACCGGGACGCTCTCCGGGGGCGAGACCTTCTTCGCCTCGCTCGCGCTGGCCCTGGGCCTGGCCGACGTCGTGGCGCAGGAGGCGGGTGGCACACGGCTGGACACCCTCTTCATCGACGAGGGTTTCGGCAGTCTGGACGAGCAGACCCTGGACGAGGTGCTGGACGTCCTCGACACGCTGCGGGAGCGGGACCGCAGCGTGGGCATCGTCAGCCATGTGCCCGACCTGCGCATGCGCATCCCCGCGCAGCTCGAGGTGCTCAAACGCAGGGACGGCTCCCGGCTGCGCCACCGCGGCACCGCCGACGGCTGACCGGGCCGAAACCGCCCACGCGGTACGGCAGTTGGCCGTGCCGCGTGCCGCGTGCCGCGTGCCGCGTGCCGCGTGCCGCGTGCCGCGTGCGCGGACACCGGCGTCCGTCTCGCGTTCGTGCGGGGTGCGGCGCTCCGTGCTGTCCCCGGCGCAGGCCGGTGTGCCGCGTCGGGGCGGGGCCGTTTCCGGCCCGCCCCGACGGGGCTCGGGGGTCAGAGCGCTGCCAGCTCCTCCTCCAGATCGTCCAGGCCCAGTGAGCCGAGCGAAAGGGCCGCCATGTGCCAGGACTTGAGGTCGAAGTCCGCGCCGCGCGCCTTGCGGGCCGCGTCCCGGCCGCGCAGCCAGGCGCGTTCTCCGAGCTTGTAGCCGATGGCCTGCCCCGGCTGACCGAGGTAGCGCACCAGCTCGCTCTCGACGAAGGCCGGCGGACGTCCGCTGTGCAGCGCGAAGAACTCCTGCGCGAGCGCCGCGGTCCACCGCTCGCCGGGGTGGAAGGGGGAGTGGCCCGGGATCTCGAGGCCCAGATGCATGCCGATGTCGACGATCACCCGCACCGAGCGCATCATCTGCGCGTCCAGGTAGCCGAGTCTGCGCTCGGCGTTGTGCAGGAAACCCAGCTCGTCCATGAGGCGTTCGGCGTACAGCGCCCAGCCCTCCATGTTGGCGCCGATTCCGCCGAGCGTCGTCTGGTAGTGCGAGAGCCGGTCGGCCACGTGCACCCACTGCGCCAGTTGCAGATGGTGCCCGGGGACGCCCTCGTGGTACCAGGTCGTCACCAGGTCGTACGCGGGGAAGCGTGTTTCGCCCATGGTCGGCAGCCAGGTGCGGCCGGGGCGGGAGAAGTCCAGCGAGGGCATGGTGTAGTACGGGGCCGCAGCGCTGCCGGCCGGGGCGATCATCGACTCCACCCGCCGCAGCGGCGGGGCGAGTTCGAAGTGGGTGCCGTCCAGGGAGTCGATCGCCTCGTCCATCAGCCCCTGGAGCCAGGCCCGCACCTCGGTGACGCCCTCCACGGCCTCGCCGTGGGTGTCCAGATGGCGCAGCACGTCCCACGGGTTGTGCGCGTCGGGGAGGATCTTGCCGGCTTCGGCCAGCATCTCGGCGTGGATGCGGTGGAACTCCGACCAGCCGTACTCGTACGCCTCGTCCAGATCGAGTTCCGCCCCGTTCCAGTAGCGGGACCACAGTGCGTAGCGCTCGCGTCCGGCGACCTCGGGGGAGCCCTCGACCGCCGGTGCGTAGGTCTCCCGCAGCCAGTCCGAGAGCTGCGCGTACGCCCCGGTCGCCTCCCGCGCCGCGCCCGCCAGTTCGCTCTGCAGCGCACGGGGCCCGTCGGCGACGAAGCCGTCGAACCAGCTGTGCCCGGGGCCCGGTCCCACCCACTGGCCGAACTGCCCCAGCACGGTGGAGACTTGGCGCGGCCCGGCGTGCCTGCCCTGCCGCAGCCCCTCGGCCAGCGACTCGCGGTAGCCCTCGAGTGCCGCCGGTACGGCCCGCAGCCTGGTGGCGATGGTCGCCCAGTCCTCCTCCGTGCTGCTGGGCATCACGGTGAACGTGGTGCGCACGGCGTGGGCCGGCGAGGAGAGGTTGCTGACCGCGCGCAGCCGCTCACCGCCGTCGAAGAGGGCGAGATGTGCGGTGAGCCGCTCGCGCAGCAGCCGGGCGCAGCGGCGCTCGTCGGGCGCGTCCGCGCCGGGCGCGGCCTCGGAGTCCTCCAGTGCGCGCAGCGTCTCGCGGGCGAGCGCCGCCCGCTCGGCCAGTCCGTCCGGCGAGTAGTCCGGGAGCCGGTGCTCGTGCTCGTGGACGCCCAGGAAGGTGGCCTCCACCGGTTCGAGCGCGAGGGCACGGCTGACGAACCGGTCGGCCAACTCGCGCGGCAGGGGAGCGTGGTGTGGGGTCTCCGTCTTCTGCGACATGTGCCCATCCTGCCCCTCGGGCCCCATGCGCGTCAGCGGTCTGGTCAACTTACGCGGACGCGTCACCGGGGCGGGGCTGGTGCGTCGCACCGGGCGGCAACAGCGGGCCGCAGGACCACTGTTGGAAGATGAGCCGGGTCTCCACCCGGGCGACCTCCTTGACCGAGGTGAACTCGTCGAGCACCAGCCGCTGGAGATCGGCCGCGTCCGCGACCGCCACGTGCACCAGGTAGTCGTCCGGCCCGGTCAGATGGAAGAGCGCCCGCGACTCCGGCAGTTTCCGGACCCGCTCCACGAACGGCCCGATCAGCTCCCGCCGGTGCGGACGCACCTGCACCGAGAGCAGTGCCTCCAGCCGCCGGCCGAGTCTGCTGGGGTCCAGCCGCAGCGCGTGGCCGAGGATCACCCCGCTGCGGCGCAGCCGCGCCACCCGGTCCAGGCAGGTGGAGGGAGCGACCCCGACCGCGGAGGCCAGATCGCGGTAGGTGGTCCGGGCGTCGTTCTGGAGAATCCGCAAAATCTCCAGATCGACCGGATCCAGGGCGACAGAATCCGACATCGGCCGAACGTAGCACGGCGATTGACGCCCTGCGGCCGATCGTCATTCAGCATCCACTCATGGACACACCATCGCGTTCGCTGGCCACCGAGGCCGTGCACGCCGGTCGCGAGGACCTCGCGGCTCTCGGTCTGCACGCCGCTCCGCTCGACCTGTCGACGACCTACCCCTCCCGCGACAGCAGAGGAGAGGCCGCCCGTATCGACGAGTTCGCCGCGACCGGGGCCAGGCCCGAGGGGCCGCCCGTCTACGCCCGGCTGGACAACCCGACCGTGGCGCGTTTCGAGGACGCCCTCGCCCGGCTGGAGGGCACCGAGTCCGCTGTCGCCTTCGCCAGCGGGATGGCAGCCCTCAGCGCCGTACTGCTGGTGCGCGCCTCCGCCGGACTGCGCCACGTGGTCGCCGTACGGCCGCTGTACGGGTGCAGCGACCACCTGCTCGGCAGCGGGCTGCTGGGCACTGAGGTCACCTGGACCGACCCGGCCGGCATCGCCTCCGCCATCCGGCCCGACACCGGTCTGGTGATGGTGGAGACCCCGGCCAACCCCACCCTGGCCGAAGTGGACCTGCGAGCCGTCGCGCACTCCTGCGGTTCGGTGCCGATCCTCGCCGACAACACCTTCGCCACCCCCGTGCTCCAGCGCCCCGCCGAGAGCGGCGTGCGGCTGGTGCTGCACAGCGCCACCAAGTACCTGGGCGGGCACGGCGACGTGCTCGGCGGCGTCGTCGCCTGCGACGAGGAAATGGCCCGGGGGCTGCGGCAGATCCGCTTCGCCACCGGCGGCGTGCTCCACCCGCTGGCCGGCTATCTGCTGCTGCGCGGCCTGGCCACCCTGCCGGTACGGGTACGGGCGCAGTCCGCCTCGGCGGCCGAACTCGCGCGCCGGCTCTCCGAGGATCCCCGGGTGAGCCGGGTGCACTATCCGCGCATCGGCGGTGCGATGGTCGCCTTCGAGGTCGTGGGCGACCCGCACGGGGTGATCGGCGGCGTGGACCTGATCACCCCGGCGGTGAGCCTGGGCAGCGTCGACACACTCATCCAGCACCCGGCCTCCATCAGCCACCGCATCGTCGAGGAGGCGGACCGCCGCAGCGGCGGCATCAGCGAGCGGCTGCTGCGGATGTCCGTCGGGCTGGAGGACGTGGAGGACCTGTGGGCCGACCTGGACCGGGCGCTCAGCGCGAAGGCTGCGCCGGCACGGCAGCCGGAGCGAGCGGTGCGCTGATGACCACGGTGCCCTCCTCGAACTGATAGTCCAGCGGGAGGCCGAGGCCGCGCATCGCGGCGATCATCGCCGTGTTGCCCGCCCGGGTGACGGCGTAGATGCTCTCGCTGCGCGCCTCGACGGCCAACGCGGTGAGCCTGCGCAGCAGTTCGGCGCCGATCCCGCGACCCTGCCACTCGTCCTCGACGATCAGGGCGACCTCGGTCTCCTCGCCGTCCCACAGCAGATGCCCCAGCGCGACCAGATGCCCTGCGGCGGTCTCGACCGCGAGCGTGCGGCCGAGCCGGGGCGAGAGCAGATGCCGCAGATAGCGGTCCGCGTCCCCGGCCGGACCGTGGTACCTGCTGTGCAGGGTCCGGTCCGAGCAGCGCCGGTGCATCGCACTGGCCGCGGCCACGTCCTCGGTGTCCGCCCGGCGCACCGTGATGGTGCTGCCCTCGGGCAGCTCGACGGCGTCCCGGCGGCGCGGCATCCGGCGGCCGAGCCGGGCCTCCAGCTCCACCAGAGCCCTGGCGCGTGCGAACTCGGTCGGGGTGAACGGCAGATGGGGGCGTTCGACGACCAGGGTCCCGCCCGCCGGGTCGGGCAGCCGCAGCACGGTCTCCTGGAACGAGGCCGTCGGCGGCGCGGCGGGACCGCAGACGTCACCGGTCCGCTGTGCCGGGGCGCCCCCGTCCGCCTCCTGCGGCAGCGACCTGATGCGGCACCGGCCGAGCAAGTCCCGCAGCGCGCGCGGCAGTTCGGAGGAGTCCAGCGCGGTGCGGGTGGCCATCCGCAGAACCCGGGTGGGGGTGTCGACCAGATCGTGGGTGTGGGCGCGCTCCAGCCAGGTGCTGCTGCCGCCCGCGCCCTCGACCGCCGCCGACAGCGCGGCCCCGTCCACCCCGCCCGGGGCCCGCAACAGGAACTCGTCCACCGTCGCGCCGCCCAACGGGTGGGTCTGGAGCGCCAGGATGTCCACCTCGAGCGCGGCCAGGGCCGTGCAGAGCGAGGCGAGCGCACCGGGCTCCTCGACCACGGTCGTACGCATTCGCCACAGCGCGGACGGTGGCCCGCCCTCACTCTCCTGCTCCCCGCCCTGCTCGCGCTTCCCGGCGCGGCGCTCCGATCCGCCCTCCGATGTGCTGGTGCCCATCGCTCTACCCGTCGTCTCCTTCGTGTTGTCGTCTCCCGGGCCCAAGGCCCTTCGCGTCCGGTGCGGGCGACCTGCCGCCGAGGCGGTGCGCACGAGCGCGGCCGGGAATGCCCACGCCCCCGCCGAGGCGAGCGCCACCGACGCGAGCACGGCCAGGACCGCCGTCTGCCGCCCCGCGACTCCCGCTCCCGCGGCAGCGAACCCCGCTCCCACGGCGCAGAGCGCCGCCCCGGCACAGAGCGCCGCGAGGCGCCCGGCGCGGCGCGCGGAACCGGACACCGGCCGCTCGCCGAGGGAATGCGGTCCGCCGCCGGCGGTGTGCTCGGAAGATGCGTCAGCCATCGGGCCACTCTCGCGCGCGGCTGTTGCGCGGCCGACAAGGCGTCGTGACCGATGCGTTAAGGGCGACCGGTCTTCCGCGGTGCCCGCCGGGCCGCCGCCCGCGGCGCACACTACTGCCCGACGAGCCCGGGCCGGAGCACCTTGGTGAAGAGCACCTCGCCGCCCTGCTCGCGCAGGCGCACGGTAAGTGCGCCCGACTGTCCGTCGATGTCGACCTGCCCATAGAACTGACCGCCTTGTGAGGGAGGCACATTGGCTTCCGTTGGTGCCTTCACAAACGGTTGCGAGGGCCCGAAGGTTCCGTCGAGTTCGAGCGCGGGGAAACCGCCCGCGTGCAGCGGTCCGGTGACGAACTCCCAGAACGGTTCGAAGTCCGGGAAGGCCGCCCGGGACGGGTCGTAGTGCTGGGCCGAGGTGTAGTGCACGTCCGCGGTCAGCCACACGGTGCCGGTGATCCGCCGGTGCTTGATGTGCCGCAACACCTCCGCGAACTGGAGCTCGCGGCCGAGCGGTCGGCCGGGATCGCCCTGCGCGACGGCCTCGTAGTCCTGGTCGCCGTCGGTCACCACCAGCCCCAGCGGCATGTCGCAGGCGATCACCTTCCACATCGCCCGCGAGCGCGCCAACTCCTTCTTCAGCCAGCGCAGTTGGCGCTCGCCCAGTACGCCGCGGCGCTCGTTCACCTGCCTGCCGGGGGAGTTGGCGTTGCGGTAGGTGCGCAGGTCCAGCACGAAGACGTCCAGCAGCGGCCCGTGCCGCACCACCCGGTAGACACGCCCCTCCGGGTCGGCCGCCGGCAGCGTCTCGATCGGGAAGTACTCGGAGAACGCGCGCCGGGCCCGCGCCGCGAGCACGTCGACCCGCTTCTCGGCGTACCGCTCGTCCTCGAGGATCTCCCCGGGGTACCAGTTGTTGGTCACCTCGTGGTCGTCCCACTGCGCGATCATGGGCACCTGTGCGTTGAAGCGCCGCAGGTTGTGGTCCATCAGGTTGTAGCGGAAGTTGCCCCGGAACTCGGCGAGGGTCTCGGCGACCTTGGACTTCTCCTCGGTCGTCACGTTCCGCCACAGACCGCCCTCCGGCAGCTCGACCGTCGGTTCCAGCGGGCCGTCGGCGTAGATCGTGTCACCGCTGTGCAGAAAGAAGTCCGGGTCGGTCCGGCGCATCTCCTCGAAGATCGTGAACCCGCCGCGGTCGGGGTTGATGCCCCAGCCCTGCCCGGCCACGTCCCCCGACCACAGGAAGCGCACATCCTGGCGCCGCCGGTCGGGAGCGGTGCGGAACGTCCCCTCGACGGGCCTTCCGCTGCGGCGCGGGTCGTCCGGATCGCTCAGCGTGACGCGGTAGTGGATCTGCTCGCCCGGGGGCAGCCCGGAGAGCGAGGTGCGCCCGGTGAAGTCGGTGCCCGGGCCCACCACCGGCCCGCGCCAGCGCCGCACCCGCCGGAAGGACTCGGTCGCCGAGGTCTCGACCGTGACCCGTGCGGGGCGGTCCGAGCGGACCCACACCAGACCGGACGAGTCGGTCACGTCTCCCACCTGTACGCCCCACCGCGCGGCGGGACGACCCGCCCGTGCCTGCGCGGGAGCGGAACCGGCGAGCCCGATCGGCAGCGCGAGGGCGGCGCCGGCCGCGAGCGAGCCCCGCAGCAGGGCACGCCGCGCGGTCCCCGCGGCGGAGGAGGCCGAAGGGGTGGACGGGACCGAAGAGGTCGAGGAGTCGGACGAAGGTGCGGAGTCGCTGTGCGCCATGGGCAATCCTCCGGAAGAAGACGAAGACGGCGGCCAACACGGGCCGCAAGCACGGGAATTGTCATCGAACACGGCGCGGGGCAACAGAGGGCGGCACCGGGGTGAAGCGCAGATGACCTGGACGGCGCAGAGCCGCACCGCAAGCCCGGTACGCCGCCGCGCCCGCTGCGCGCCGCCTCGTCCGTGCACCGCCGCACCCGGCCGGCAGCGGTGGCCCGGCGCACGGGGGTGGCCCGCCTCACCCCGAAGGTGTTGACAGGTACACCCCCGCTTCGGGTGGCACGGCCACTGTGCTCGCCCGCCTCCGTGCATAGCGTCCTCAACAGGCGCAGAGAGCGCCCGTCAGGAGTGTGAGGACGATGGTGAGCATCAGGAACCGCGGACGTGGGCGCCGCTCGGAACACCCGCTGCCCGAGCCGGGCGGCGCCCAGCGCGACGCGCTGCGCCTGGTGAAGGTGGGGAAGGTCTACGGCACCCGCGAGAACGCCGTCACCGCCCTTCGCGACGTCAGCCTGAGCCTGCGTGCCGGCAGCTTCACCGCCGTCATGGGCCCCTCCGGTTCGGGCAAGTCCACGCTCCTGCAGTGCGCGGCGGGGCTGACCGCGCCCGACCACGGCATCGTCCGCGTCGACGGCGAGGAGATGACCGGCGGCAGCGAAACGGAGCTGACGCTCTTCCGCAGGCAGCGCATCGGCTTCGTCTTCCAGCAGTACAACCTGCTGCCGACCCTGACGGTCGCGCAGAACACCGTGCTGCCGCTCAAGCTCGCGGGCCGCCGGGTCGACCGCGAACGGGTGCGGGAGACCCTGGCGCTGGTCGGCCTCGCTGACCGTCTCGGCCACCGGCCCGACCAGCTCTCCGGCGGACAGCGCCAACGCGTCGCCATCGCCCGGGCGTTGGTCACCGACCCCGCGGTGATCTTCGCCGACGAGCCGACCGGCGCCCTGGACACCCGCAGCGCCCGCGAGGTGCTGGCGCTGCTGCGGGAGGCGGCCACCGTGCACGGTCGGACCGTCGTCATGGTCACCCACGACCCGGTCGCCGCCTCCTGCGCCGACTCGGTGCAGTTCCTGGCCGACGGCAGCCTGGCGGGGGAGATGGGCCGGCCCACTCCGGACGCGGTCGCCGAACGCCTCACCCACCTCGGCGACCCGCTCGCCGGCGCACTGCCGCGAACGGAGGGCTGACCCGTGCTCACCGTCGCGTTCCACTCGCTGCGCCACCGCCCCGGCAGGCTGGCCGCCACGCTGCTCTCCAGCGTGCTCGGCGCCATGATCATCATGATGTTCAACTCGCTCCACGACACCGCCGCCGGTGCGGAGGTGGACGAGGTCAGCTCGAACACGCTCACCACCGCGGCGGCGGTCGTCGGCGGCTACGGCACCCTGCTGGTCTTCTTCGCGATCGCCTCCACCCTGACCGTGAACGTGCGTCAACGCGGCGAGGAGATCGCCCTGTTGCGCAGCACCGGCGCCACCCCCGCGCAGATCTCCCGGATGGTGGTGGGGGAGGCGGCACTGGTCGCGACGGTCGCCGTGGTGATCGCGGTCGCGCCCGCCGTGCTCGGCGGACGACTGCTGCTGGAGATGTTCCGGGACAGCGGACAGGTCGCCGAGCAGGTGCCGTACGCCTTCGGCCCGGTGGCGATGTCCTCGGGAGCCGCGGTCACGCTGCTCGCCGCGGTGGGCGCCGCGTGCCTGTCGGTGCGCCGCGCCCGCAACCTCGCCGCCGGCCGGGTGCGCCGGGGCGGCCGGGCGCGGAGGTTCGCGGGCCTGGCGGCGCTGGTCGCCGGTACGGCCGGGGTCGGCGCCACCTTCGCCATGGACGCCACCGAGCCCGCGCTGATGGCAGCCCCCGCCTACGGTGCGATCCTCCTCTCCGTCGGCCTCGCGGTCTTCGCGCCCGCCGCGACCGGCGCACTCCTGCGGCTGCTGACCCGTCCGCTGTCCGCGCTGCCCGGCGGCTGCGGCTACCTCGTCGTGCGCGACATGCGGAGCCGCGCGGCCGAACTCGCCGGTGTGACCGTGCCGTTGACGCTGTTCACCGGCATCTCGGTGGCCACGCTCCACATGCAGTCCATCGAGAACGGCGCGATCGCCGCGACCGGGCTGACCCGCTCGGTGGACGACAAGAACATGGAGACGCTCAACCTCGTGGTGGTCGGCATCATCGCGGTCTTCGCCTGCGTCCTGCTGATCAACACCCTGTACGCCGCCACCACCTACCGCGCGGCGCAGTTCGGACAGCAACGCCTGGCGGGCGCCACCTCGCGCCAGGTGCTGGCGGCCGTCGCGCTGGAGAGCGGCGTGCTCACCGTGATCGGGCTGCTGTGCGGCACCCTGGCCGCGTTCGCCGGGATCGTGCCGTTCAGCCTGGTCCGCACGGACGCGGTCATGCCGGGCCAGGGACCGGGAATCTGGCTGGCCGTCGCCGCGACGGCGTCCTTGGCCACCTTCGCCACCAGCCTGCTCACCGCCCGCAGAGCGCTGCGCACCCCCGCGGTGGAGGCGGTCGGCCTGGCCGCGTGAACCACCGGTCCCACTCGCGCGCGACCCCGGCCCGTACGGCGACCCCGACCCGTACGACGGCCGGGGTCGTCCGCGTCGCGGCCGTCCTGCGGGCCGGGGCCGCCGTACGGGGTTGCCGCGTGTGAACGGCCGAAAATAGGCTCGCCACCATGCCCGCAGAGCCCGCCCGCACCCGCACCCGCCTGAGCGCCGACGAACGCCGCAGGCAGCTGATCGGCATCGGTCTGCGGCTGCTGGTGGACCGACCGATCCACGAGCTGTCGATCGACGAGGTCGCGGCCGAGGCGGGCATCTCCCGAGGTCTGCTCTTCCGCTACTTCCCGACCAAGCGCGACTACTACTACGCGGTCGTCGAGGCCGCCGGGCGCCGACTGCTCAAGCACGCCAAGGCCCCGGAGACCGGCACTTCCCGGGAGCGGGTGCGCGGCATCGTGACCGGCTTCGTCAGCTTCGTCCAGCGCCGGCGCACCAACTACGTGGCGCTGGTACGGGTCGCGGCCGGCGGCGACCCGCTGGTGCTGAAGGTCTTCGAGGGACACCGCAGGACGATCGCCGAACGGGTGCTGGCCGCCGCGGAGCAGGAGCGGCCCACGGCGCTGACCTCGCTGGCCGTCCGCGGCTGGCTGGCGATGGCCGAGGAGATGGCCGTGGAGAGCACCGAGGAGGTCGTCCCCGCCGAGGAGTTGATCGACTTCCTGGTGGCGAACCTCGACCGGGTCCTGGACCTCTCCCGCGCCACCTCCGCCTGAATCCGGCCGCGTCCGCCCACGGCCCCGACCGACCCGCCCCGCAGCCCTCCCCTCGCCCCGCGCCGGTTCCCGCCCGCTGTGGCTCTCCCCGCCCCTGTCCCGGCGGAACGATCCCGTCCACACTATTGAGCATTGCTCAACAAGCCACTAGCCTCCGTACTCCGCGCCGCCGAACCACCGTCCGGGCGGCGACCGGACGACTGCCGACCGACCGACGACCGACCGCCGAGCGAGACGGGCCGACTCACCGTGGACTTCGCACTCTCCCCCCGGGCACGCGACTACCAGGCGCGCGTCCGCGACTTCATCCGGACCGAGATCCAGCCGCGCGAGGCCGAGTACCACGCGGCGCTGCGCGCACTGCCCGATCCGTGGACCCGGCTCCCGGTGGTCGAGGAACTCACCGCCACGGCCAGGGCCGCCGGCCTGTGGAACCTCTTCCTGCCCGACGAGGAGCACGGCGCCGGACTGACCTGCCTGGAGTACGCCCCGCTCGCCGAGGAGATGGGCCGCTCCTTCCTCGCTCCCGAGGTCTTCAACTGCAACGCCCCCGACACCGGCAACGCCGAGGTCCTCCACCAGTACGGCAGCCAGGCGCAGCGCTCCCGCTGGCTGGAGCCGCTCCTGGAGGGCCGCATCCGCTCGGCCTTCTGCATGACCGAACCCGACGTCGCCTCCTCCGACGCCACCAACATGGCCGCCACCGCCGTCCTGGACGGAGACCGGGTGGTGCTCAACGGCCGCAAGTGGTGGAGCACCGGGGTCGGGCACCCCGACTGCCGCTTCGTCATCTTCATGGGCGTCACCGACCCCGACGCCGACCGGCACTCGCGCCACACCATGGTCATCGTCCCCACCGACACCCCCGGTTTCGCCGTCGAGCGGATGCTCCCCGTCCTCGGCTACCTCGACGAGCCCTACGGCCACGGCGAGGTCTCCTTCACAGACGTCGTGCTGCCCGCCGACGCGATCATCGCCGGGCCCGGCCGGGGCTTCGAGATCGCCCAGGGCAGGCTCGGCCCCGGCCGCATCCACCACTGCATGCGGCTGATCGGTCTGGCCGAGCGCGCCCTGGAGCTCGCCTGCGAACGCGCCGTCACCCGTACCGCGTTCGGCAAACCGCTCTCCAACCTGGGCGGCAACCGCGAACGCATCGCCCGAGCGCGGATCGCCGTCAACCAGGCCAGGCTGCACGTGCTGCACACCGCCTGGCTGCTCGACCGATCCGGCCCGCTCGGTGCCTACGACGCGCTCTCCCAGGTCAAGGCGGCCGTACCGGCGATGGCCTGCGAAGTCATCGACATGGCGATCCAGCTCCACGGCGGCGCCGGCCTCTCGGACGACTTCCCGCTCGCCGCCGCGCTGGCGAGCGCCCGCGCGCTGCGCCTGGCCGACGGCCCCGACGAGGTCCACCTCGGCGTCGTCGCCCGCACCGAACTGCGCGCCCACCGCGACGCCGCCGAGAAGGAGAACCGATGAGCCTGCGCGTCCTGATCACCGGCGGTTCGAGCGGCCTCGGCCGTGCGCTCGTCGCGCGCTACCTCGCCGACGGGCACCGCGTCCTCGTCGGCGACCTGCTGCCGCCCGAGGATCCGGGCGGCGCCGAACACCTGAAGCTGGACGTCACCGACCCCGAGGACTGGCGCCGGGCGCGCACCTGGTGCGAGACGAACTGGGGCGGCCTGGACGTGCTGGTCAACAACGCCGGGGTGGCCGCGGCCGGCCGGCTGGAGCGGATCGAACAGGAGGACTGGGACTGGATCCTCGACATCAACCTGCACGGCACGGTTCTCGGCTGCCGCACCTTCATCCCGCTCCTCAAGGAGCAGGGCAGTGGGCACCTGGTCAACGTCGCCTCGCTCGCCGGACTGATGAACCTGCCCGGAATGTCGTCCTACAACGTCTCCAAGGCCGCCGTGATCTCCCTCAGCGAGACGCTGCGGCACGAGCTGGCGCCCTGGCACATCCGTACCAGCGTGATCTGTCCCGGCTTCGTGCCGACCCGGCTCAACTCCGGTCTCCGCAGCCCCGATCCGGTGCTCGCCCGGCTCGCCGACCACCTCATCCGGCACGGTTCGCTCACCCCGGAGCAGCTCGCCGACCGCGCCGTGCGGGCCGTGGCCAAGGGCCGCTTCCTGATCAACACCCACCGCGAGGGCCGGATCGCCGTGGCCGTCAAACGACTGCTGCCCGCGCTGGCGGACCGCCGCATCGGCCGCCAGTGGCTGCGCACCAAGGCCAAACTCGACGCCCAGGACCTTGAGGCAGAGGCAGCGCAGCCCGCCCCCGCTGGCAACGCGGCCGCCCCCGACGCCCCGGCCCCTGCCGGCCCCGAGCACACCGGCCCCGAGCACACCGGCCCCGAGGCCGGCGTGCGTGAGGACGTCACCGCCGCCGGCCGGGCCGCCGCGACGGGCGGCACCGCCCCCGACGCCCCGCGCGGGACGGCGCGATGAGCGAGGGACTCGGACAGGTACGGGCCGAGGACGCCTTCGACACCGACCGCGTCTCCGCCTGGCTGGCGGAGCGCCTGCCGCAGGTGAGCGGAAGCCCCACCGTCACCCAGTTCTCCGGCGGCGCGTCCAACCTGACGTATCTGCTGCGCTACCCGGACACCGAA
This sequence comes from Streptomyces sp. XM4193, assembly GCF_023072595.1. Lineage (GTDB taxonomy): Bacteria > Actinomycetota > Actinomycetes > Streptomycetales > Streptomycetaceae > Streptomyces. The sequence goes on along the minus strand of NZ_JALLGK010000012.1, from coordinate 24,641 downwards.
CTGATCCTGCGTCGCCCGCCGAGAGGCGGCAGATCCTCCACCGCGCACGACATGGCGCGCGAGTACCGGGTCCAGCAGGCGCTGCGCCCCGTCTTCGGGAAGGTGCCGAACGTACGGGCGCTGTGCCGGGACCCGGAGGTCATCGGCGACGAGTTCTACGTGATGGACCGGGTGCAGGGCGTCGTGCTGCGGCGCAACCCGCCCGCGGGCCTGGACCTCGGCCCCGCCCGGGCCCGCGCACTGTCCGAGCGCTTTGTCGACACCTTGATCGAACTCCACCGGGTCGATCCCGCCGACACCGCCCTCGCGGACCTCGGCCGAGGCCCGGGCTACGTCGAGCGCCAGGTCGAGGGCTGGACCCGGCGGTACGCCCGCGCACGCACCTGGAACACCCCGAGCTTCGCCGGCGTCTCGCGCTGGCTCGCCGCCAACCGCCCCGAGGACGTCGCCGCCCGCGTCATCCACAACGACTGGCGCCTGGACAATCTCGTCCTGGATCCCGACACCCTGGAGGTCGTCGGCGTACTGGACTGGGAACTGGCCACGGTGGGCGACCCGTTGATGGAGCTCGGCAGCGCGCTGGCGTACTGGGTGCAGGCGGACGACGACCGGATGGCCCGCTCCACCCGGCGCCAGCCCAGCCACCTCCCGGGCATGCTGACCCGCGCCGAACTGGTGGAGCGCTACCGCCGCGGCACCGGCCTGCCGGTGGAGAACTGGGTCTTCTACGAGGTGTTCGGCATGTTCCGGCTCGCCGGTATCGCCCAGCAGATCTACCACCGCTACCACCACGGGCAGACCCGCAACCCGGCCTTCCGGCATCTGTGGCTCGCCGTCAACTACCTTCACCACCGCTGCCGTTCGAGCATCCGCTCGGCGAAGTCCGGTTCCGCGCGCAGGAGCTGACGCGGGCCGGAGGCCAACCGCAACCTCGTGAAAGGCACCAGGCAATGCCCGTCATCCACCTCGTGCGCCATGGCCAGGCGTCCTTCGGCGCGCAGGACTACGACGCGCTCTCGGACACCGGCCGGGTCCAGGCCGCCGTGGTCGGGCGCGAGCTGGCTCGCCGGGCGCCGCGCGACCCCCTGCTGGTCTGCGGCACCCTGCGCAGGCAGCGCGAGACCGCCGAACTCCTCGCCCGTGCAGGCAACTTCGGCAGCGCACTGCGCACCGACGCCCGGTGGAACGAGTACGACCACCTGCGCCTGCTCGACCGTCACGGCTCTGCGGCCGTCGAGAGCCCCGGCAGCTCCGCGACCACCGGGGGCGCCGCGCGCGAGCGTGCGCACAGTGCCGCTCCGAGCAGCTCGCGCGAGGTCCAACAGCTGCTGGACGCGGCGCTGTTGCGGTGGATCGAGGCAGACGCGCCGGCAGCGGACGAGGACGGCTGGCAGCGGTTCAGCCAGGGCGCGGGCGAAGCCCTGGCGGACCTCACCGCCGCCCTCGTCACCGCCCCGGCCGACGCCGTCGCCGACCCCGATGCCCACCGTGCACCGGCCGCACGCGACGCCATCGTCGTCACCTCGGGCGGGGTGCTGGCCGCACTGTGCGGACGACTGCTGTCGCTGCCCGCCCCCGCGGTGGTGGCCGTCAACCGTGTGATGCTCAACGCCGCCGTGACCACGGTGCTCATCGGACGCTCCGGCGCCACCCTGCTCGCCCTCAACGACCACGCCCATCTCAGCGGCGAGCAGCAGGCCCTGCGCACCTACCGCTGACAGCCCGCCCGCACTTCGGCACACTCGCCACAGCCCACCCGCATCCCCACGACCGTCCCACAGCCCTCCGCCGGCCCAGCCCGCGTCCACACCCACCAGAGGAGAACCGCCCATGCGCGCAGTACAGGTGTCCACGCTGGACGGCCCCCGGTCCGTCGCGGTCGCCGAGGTCGACGACCCGCAGGCCGGACCCGGCCAGGTCCTGATCGAGGTCCACGAGGCCGGAGTCGCCTACCCCGACGTGCTGTTGACGCGCGGCGAGTACCAGCTGCGGCCCGAGCCCCCGTTCAGCCCCGGCTCCGAGGTCGCCGGAGTGGTGCGCAGCGCCCCCGAGGACAGCGGACTGAGCGCAGGCGACCGGGTGGCCGCCTTCCCCGGGTTCGGCGGCTTCGCCGAACTGGTCGCCGTCGACAGCCGAGCCGTCTTCCCGCTGCCGGACCGGCTCTCCTTCACTGCCGCCGCCGGGCTGCCGATGAACTACCTCACCGTGCACTTCGCCCTCACCCGCCGCGGGGGTCTGCGCGCGGGGGAGACCGTACTGGTGCACGGTGCCGCCGGGGGAGTCGGCACCGCCGCCGTGCAGCTCGCCCGCGCACTCGGCGCCCATGTCATCGCCGTCGTCTCCACCGATGCCAAGGCCGAGGCGGCGCGGGCCGCGGGGGCGCACGAGACCGTACTCGCGGACGGATTCCGGGCCCGTGTCGCCGAGTCGACCGGCGGCAGGGGAGTGGACATCGTCGTCGACCCGGTCGGCGGCGACCGCTTCACCGACTCGCTGCGCAGCCTCGCCCCCGAGGGACGGCTGCTGGTCGTCGGCTTCACCGGCGGCGAGATTCCCACCGTCAAGGTCAACCGACTGCTGCTGAACAACATCTCGGTGGTCGGGGTCGGTTGGGGCGCGTTCTGGCTGGCCCGTCCCGACTACCTGCGCGCACAGTGGCAGGAGCTGCTGCCACTGCTGGAGTCCGGTGAGATCGTCCCGCCGGCCGGCCCCCGCCACAGCCTCGACGAGGCCGCGGACGCCCTGGCCCTGCTCGACGAGCGTCGCGCCACCGGCAAGGTCACCCTCCGACTGCGCTGATCCGGCACCGCGCCACACCCGCCGCCCGCGCCGCGCGGTGAACCCGCGCATCCGCCGCCGCACACTTCGGGGCGCCCCGAAAGCCGGGGCGCCCCGAAGTGCCGTACGGGGAGGGTCACTTCACCGCGTCCTGGAACTCCTTCATCGCGATCACCGAGTCCTTCTGCGGCATGGTGATGCGCAGCTCCTCGCCGAAGGAGTCGTAGCGCGTGGTGCTCTTGCGGTCTCCGTGCTCGGAGTCCATGCGCAGCACCAGCGCCTTGCCCTTCGCCGCGACCTGGTACACGTCCTTGTTGCCCTGGGACTCGGCCACCAGAGCGGTGGTGGCCCTGCCGCCGACTTCGTCGTTCAGCTTCTCGTCCAGCTTCGCACCGGGGAAGATCTCGTACAGCCGGTTGCAGCTGCCGCCGGCGGTGGTGGTGACGTACTTGTCCTCCAGGTCCTTGGGCACCTGGACCTTCTGGCCCTTCTGCGCCAACTGGGCGGAGACCAGGGCGGTGCTGGTGTAGAGCGTGCCCTCCGAGCAGAACATGTCGGTCGTCGCCAACTCCGGTGCCGACACCCGGATGCGCAGACCCTGCTCCGGGTCCACCCACATCTCCTGCTGCCCGCCGTCGAACGCGGTGCTGCTGCCCTTGGCACGGAAGGAGGTCGCGCCCATCTCCTTGTTCACGGCCTTGACCAGCTCCTCGGCGGAGCGGCCCCCGGCGTCGGCGCCCTTGTCGGCGGACCCGCTCGACCCGTCCTCACCGCCTCCGCAGGCCGAGAGCAGAACGGCGGTGAGCGCGGCGGCGACTGCGATACCCGAAGTACCCCGTCGTGACATGGTGCTGATCCTCCTGTGGAGCGCGGAAAAGTGATCCCCCTGCTGCAGACGAGCAGCGTACGACACCTGTGTCGCTCCACTCACCCGCAGTAGTCGCACCGGCTCAACGCGGGTACCGCCAAAGGGTCTTGGGCAGGGCTCACACCGCCGAAGAGGGCACAGACGTGCGAGGCGGAACCGGCTTCGTGCCGCCGTTCCCGCGCACCGCTCCCGCGCCGCCGCGGCCGTACCGACTCCGCAACCCCGCGCCGTACCGCTTCCCGGCCCGGCTCAGGCGTCCTCGTAACGGATCGCCGGGTCCAGGAACATCTGGATGTAGCCGCACTGCGCGCACACCAGCCCGGTGGCCGCCTTGTTCGCCCAGTCCAACCCCATGAACGACATGCCCGTGGTGTTGAGCTTTATCTCGCGCCGGTCGAATCGGTCGAACCGGCAGAAGACACAGCTGACCTGCTGCTCGTTCACATACGCCCGCGCCGCCATCGCCACCCGCTCCCTCGTCGTCTCTGAAACAGGCCCGCCGACAACCTCGGCGGCCCGCACCGCCAGACGCTACCGCCGCGGCCCTCGGCCCCCGCGGGCAGCGTCCCGCGTCCCGCGTCCCGGCACTGCACCGCGCCGGCGGACCGCGCACCGGCCGGACCGTCCCGTTCACGGCGGGGCCCAACGCGAGCGGCCCACTCCGAGCCCACCGAGCCCACCGCACGTGCCGCACGAACTGCCGCGCCGCGCCGCCGGAGCGTCAACTCGCGTCGCCCGCAGGCCCGTACGCCCCTGCGCCCCGGCCGCCCTCCCGCGGCGCCGCCGACCGCACGAGCGCCCGGGTACGGTCGGCGGACCAGGTGCGACCGGCACCACCACCCGAGAGGAACCGCGGATGAGCCGTCCCGGCAGGACCACGAGCCCCAGAAGAATGGTGGTGGTCGGGGGCGACGCCGCCGGCATGTCCGCCGCGTCCCAGGCCCGACGGCTGTGCCCGCCCGAGGAGTTGGAGATCGTCGCCTTCGAACGCGGTGACCACACCTCCTACTCCGCCTGCGGCATCCCGTACTGGGTCGCCGGCGACGTCACCGACCGCGACGAACTGGTGGCCCGCAGCCCGCAGGAACACCGGGAACGCGGTGTCGACGTGCGCACCCGCACCGAGGTCACCACGCTGGACGTGGAGGGCTCGCGGGTGCGCACCCGCGAACGCGACAGCGGCCGGGAGGAGTGGACCGGCTACGACGAACTCGTCCTGGCCACCGGCGCCCGGCCCATCCGGCCGCCGCTGCCCGGCATCGACGCCGAGGGCGTGCACGCCGTACAGACCCTGGGCGACGGCGAACGCCTCCTGGCCGACCTCGCCGCGCTGGACCGGCGCCGCGCCGACGAGCAGCCGAGCGCCGTGGTCGTGGGAGCCGGCTACATCGGGGTGGAGATGGCCGAGGCCCTGCTGCGGCACGGCTACCGCGTCACCCTCGTCGACCGGGCCGAGGAGCCCATGACCACCCTCGACCCGGACATGGGCGCCCACGTCCGCGAAGCACTGAACCGCATGGAGGTGGCCACCGCCCTCGGCTCGGCCGTCACCGCGCTGGAGACCGACGCACAGGGCCGGGTACGTGCCGTCACCACCGAGACCGACCGCCACGAGGCCGAACTGGTCGTCCTCGGCATGGGCGTGCAGCCGCTCACCGACCTCGCCCGGGACGCCGGCCTGCCGCTGGGCGACAGCGGGGGAGTGCTGACCGACCTGGCCATGCGGGTGCGAGGACACGACAACATCTGGGCCGCCGGCGACTGCGTCGAGGTGCTGGACCGAATCACCGGCGCCCACCGGCACATCCCGCTCGGCACCCACGCCAACAAGCAGGGACAGGTCGTCGGTCGCAACATCGGGGGCGACTACGCCACCTTCCCCGGCGTGGTCGGAACCGCGGTCAGCAAGGTGTGCGAGCTGGAGATCGGCCGCACCGGGCTGCTGGAGGCGCAGGCCCGGGCCGCCGGGTTGCGCTGGGTCACCGTGACCGTCGAGGCCACCAGCCGCGCCGGCTACTACCCCGGCGCCGCCCCCATGCGCGTCAAACTGCTCGCCGAACGCCGTACCGGCCGTCTGCTGGGCGCGCAGATCGTCGGACGCGAGGGCGCGGGCAAGCGGGTCGACATCGCGGCGGTGGCGCTGACCGCCGGTATGACCGTCGAGCAGATGACCATGCTCGACCTCGGCTACGCGCCGCCCTTCTCGCCCGTGTGGGACCCGGTCCTGGTGGCAGCCCGCAAGGCCGTCTCGGCGGTGCGCGAGGCCGGCTGAGCCTCACCGCCCCGCCGCCCCGTCCCGCTTCACCGTCCCTCCCCGTCCACCTCGTCGGCCCGTCCGCCGCACCGCGCAGCGGACCCGCCCGCACCGGCGTACCGGCGGGCTTCCGCGCGGCACCCGGCCCCCTGCCGGGTGCCGCAACGCCCGCCCGCGCCCGCGACGTTCGTGAGAGCCTGGGAGGGCTGTGCCGGCCACGCCGTGACCTGGGTCTTCTCGTCGCAGTGGGCCGGTGACCGGGACCCTGGACGAGGAGCGCTGATGACGCAGGAAGTACGAGCCGTGGTGGCGCCGGGCAAGAACGAGCCGGTGCGGGTGGAGACCATCGTCGTGCCCGACCCGGGGCCCGGCGAGGCGGTGGTCGACATCAAGGCGTGCGGCGTCTGCCACACCGACCTCCACTACAAGCAGGGCGGGATCAACGACGAGTTCCCGTTCCTGCTCGGCCACGAGGCGTCCGGTGTCGTGGAGTCGGTGGGCGAGGGGGTCACCGAGGTCGCCCCCGGCGACGTCGTGATCCTCAACTGGCGTGCTGTGTGCGGCCGTTGCCGCGCCTGCGAGCGGGGCCGCCCCTGGTACTGCTTCGACACCCACAACGCCCGGCAGCCCATGACCCTGACCGACGGGACGCCGCTCTCCCCGGCACTGGGCATCGGCGCCTTCGCCGAGAAGACGCTGGTCGCCGCGGGGCAGTGCACCAAGGTCGACCCGGACGTGGACCCGGCCGTCGCCGGTCTGCTCGGTTGCGGCGTGATGGCCGGCATCGGCGCCGCCATCAACACCGGGCAGGTCGGCCGGGGCGACAGCGTCGCGGTGATCGGCTGCGGCGGAGTCGGCGACGCGGCCGTGGCCGGAGCGCGCCTGGCCGGAGCGGCCCGGATCATCGCGGTCGACGTGGACCCCCGGAAGCTGGAGACCGCCCGCACCTTCGGCGCCACCCACACCGTGGACGCCACCGCCACCGACCCCGTCGAGGCGATCCGGGAGGCCACCGGAGGCTTCGGCGCGGACGTCGTCATCGAGGCCGTCGGCCGCCCCGAGACCTACGAACAGGCCTTCTACGCAAGGGACCTGGCCGGCACGGTCGTCCTCGTCGGTGTGCCCACCCCCGAGATGAAGCTCGAACTGCCGCTGCTGGACGTCTTCGGCCGCGGAGGCGCGCTCAAGTCCTCCTGGTACGGCGACTGCCTGCCCTCCCGCGACTTCCCGATGCTGATCGATCTGCACCAGCAGGGCCGTCTGGACCTCGCCTCCTTCGTCACCGAACGCATCGGCCTGGACGACGTGGAGGCCGCGTTCGACCGGATGCACCGCGGCGACGTCCTGCGCTCCGTGATCGTCCTCTGACGCACGACCGCAGCCCGCGCACCCCCGCGCACGCGCGGCCCGCACGACCACAGCGCGCGCACCCGCGGCCCGCGCACCCCGTACGGGCGGCCCGCCGGAAGGCCCCCGCTCCGCCGCGCGGACGGGGGCACCGGCGGCTTCCAGCCGATGCGGTGACGCCCCGTCCTCGCATCGGGCATACTCCACGGGCCACACGGCACCGGTCGCCCGTTCGCCGACCCGAACGCGCGACCGGTTGCCCGACCACCGGGCGTCCCGGGCCCACCCGGCCCGTACCGCCCGTCCACTCCGCCCCACAGGGAGGAAGCCCGACCATGCCCGACCACGGTCCTCAGCCGGTGGAACGCCGACTGCCCACCGACGAAGCCAGGGATCTGCTCAAGCTCGTCCGCGATCTGGTGGAGCGGGAGATCAAACCACCCGCCGCCGAGGAGGAGGAAGCCGGCCGCTTCCCGCGCGAGAGCTTCGCCCTCATGTCGCGCACCGGTCTGCTCGGCCTCCCCTACCCCGCCGAACACGGCGGCGGCGAACAGCCCTACGAGGTGTACCTCCAGGTGCTGGAGGAGCTCGCCGCCGGCCGTCTGACGGTCGGACTGGGCGTCAGCGTCCACACTCTGGCCTGCCACGCTCTCGCCGGCTTCGGCAGCGAGGAACAACGCAAGAGCCTGCTGCCCGACATGCTCGGCGGCGGCCTGCTCGGCGCGTACTGCCTCTCCGAACCGGCCTCCGGCTCCGACGCCGCCTCCCTGCGCACCCGGGCCGTGCGCGACGGCGAGGACTGGGTCGTCGACGGCACCAAGTCCTGGATCACCCACGGCGGGGTCGCCGACTTCTACACCGTGCTCGCCAGGACCGGTGAGCCCGGCCCCCGTGGCATCACCGCCTTCCTGGTCCCCGGTGACGCCGAGGGGCTGAGCGCCGCCGCCCCCGAGCGCAAGATGGGCATGAAGGGCTCGCCGACCGCCCAGCTCAACTTCGACGGTGTGCGCGTGCCCGACAGCCGCCGCCTGGGGGAGGAGGGGCAGGGCTTCTCCATCGCGCTCGCGGCCCTGGACTCCGGCCGGCTCGGCATCGCCGCCTGCGCAATCGGCGTCGCCCAGGCCGCGCTCGACGAGGCACTCGCCTACACCGCGCAGCGCCACCAGTTCGGCCGCCCCGTCGCCGACTTCCAGGGGCTGCGCTTCATGCTGGCCGACATGGCCACCCAGATCGAGGCGGGCCGCGCCCTCTACCTCGCGGCCGCACGACTGCGCGACCAGGGCGAGCCGTTCTCCCGACAGGCCGCCATGGCCAAGCTGTTCTGCACGGACGCCGCGATGCGTGTCACCACCGACGCCGTCCAACTCCTGGGCGGCTACGGCTACACGCTCGACTTCCCCGCCGAACGCCTCATGCGCGAGGCGAAGGTGCTCCAGATCGTCGAGGGCACCAACCAGATCCAGCGGATGGTCATCGCCCGCCACCTGGCGGGCCCCGAAAGCCGCTGAGAGACGCGACAGGGGCGGTGCGGCACTGATCGGTGCCCGCCGCCCCGTTCGTGCGGCCAGTGCCCCGTCAGCCGCTCGGGCGACGGCCCGGGTTCGCGCTCGCGTCCGTGACGGCGACTCAACCCCTGGCGGCGACCCGGCCGGCCGGGTGTGTCACCGCGTTCCGGGAGCGCGTCGGGCGGAGTCCGAGCCGCCCGCGCCGACCCCGGTCGGCCCCACCGCTCCGAGCTTCACCGACCGAACACTTCGTATCCACCCGGGCCCTGCCGCACCCCGCACAGCCGTGCGCGAAGTCCGCACCCACGCGAGCGCCGACACCCCGGCACCGTGCCACCGGCGACCCGCGACCCGCGGCCGGGCCGCGCAGCACCCGGCCTGTCGCTCAGCCGCGCCGCGACTGCGCGGGCACCACCGGCCCCGCGTGCGAGAACGGCTGCGTGCGCCAGTCGAGCCCGGCCGGCAGCGTCAGCAGCACCCCCGCGTCCTGCTCGGCGACCTCCCGCTCGTCGCTCGTCTCGGCCCGGGCCGCGGCCGTACCCGAGGCCCGGCACACCGTCATCCCGAACGGCTCGCGGGCGGTGGGCAGCAGCGCGTGCTCCGGCAGCTGCTCCTCGTCCGCCAGCAGACCTATCCGCTGGCCGCACTCCGGGCACAACACCCGGTAGATCTCCAGCAGTTCGTGAGCCTCCTCGACGTCCGCGACCAGCTCGGCGACTGCCGCGGCGTCGGACCGGGACGACTTCGTCGTACGCATGTGCTCCCCCTCTGGGTTCCCGAACCGGGCACCCGGCCCGGCCAACCGAAGCACTTCCCGTCGCCCCACCCCGGTAACCCGCGCGGGGCGCCCGCTGTCCGGACCCTGCGTGTGTCCTTCGTCACACGCGATGAGCGGCGCCGCAGCTGACGTGTGTCCCCCCGTCACCCTGAGTGTGCCGGACGGCCCCGGGCGCAGTAGGTTTTGCTGCTGTGGAGCAGCTGGATCGAGAAATTGTGGAACTGCTCGTCAAGGACGGGCGGATGAGCTACACCGACCTGGGCAAGGCCACCGGCCTGTCCACCTCGGCAGTGCACCAGCGCGTACGGCGACTGGAGCAGCGCGGCGTCATCAAGGGCTACACCGCCCTGATCGACGCCGAGTCCGTCGGGCTGGCCATGACCGCGTTCATCTCGGTCAAGCCCTTCGACCCCAGCGCCCCCGACGACATCGCCGAACGGCTCGCCGGCATCGAGGAGATCGAGGCCTGCCACAGCGTCGCCGGCGACGAGAACTACATCCTCAAGGTGCGCGTCGCCACCCCCACCGAGCTCGAACTGCTCCTCGCCCGGGTGCGCTCGGTGGCGGGCGTCTCCACCCGCACCACCGTCGTCCTCTCCACCCCCTACGAGGCCCGCCCACCGCGCCTGTGAGCCCGTGCCGCCTGTGACCCCACCGCACCTGTGACCCCGCGACACCCGGCAACGACCGGCCGCGAGCCCCGCCCTTACGGCCACCGACAGGCTGCACCCGCCAACCGGCGCCGCACTCCGCCCCTCCCGCACGCATCCCGCACGCCTCCCGCACCCCACCCGCGCAACGCCGCGCGCGCCGCAGGCGGGAGACTGTCCCCATGAGCGACACCACCCCCGTCAGCGACACCCGAACCCTCCTGCTGCGCGGCGGCGAGGTGCACAGCCCCGCCGACCCGTTCGCCACCGCCATGGTGGTGCGCGGCGACCGCATCGCCTGGGTCGGCTCCGAGGGCGCGGCGGACTCCTTCGCCGACGGCGTCGACGAGGTCGAGCACCTCGACGGGGCGCTGGTCACCCCGGCGTTCACGGACGCACATGTGCACACCACCGCCACCGGTCTCGCCCTCACCGGCCTCGACCTCGGCGACGCCCCCACCCTGGACGCCGCCCTCGGCCGCGTCCGGCAGTACGCCGACGCCCACCCCGACCACCGCATCCTCCTCGGCCACGGCTGGGACGCCACCGCCTGGCCCGAGCAGCGGCCCCCCTCCCGCGCCGAACTCGACCGCGCCACCGGCGGACGACCCCTCTACCTCAGCCGGGTCGACGTCCACTCCGCCCTCGCCACCACCGCACTGCGCACCATGGCCGGCCGCCTCCCCGAAGAGAGCGGACACCACCCCGAAGGCCCGCTGACCGGCGACGCGCACCACCGCGTACGCGCCCTCGCCCTGGACTCCGTCAGCCCCGCCCAGCGCGCCGACGCCCAGCGCGCCACCCTGCGCCGCGCCGCCGAACTCGGCATCGGAACCCTTCACGAATGCGCAGGCCCGCAGATCTCCGGCGAGGACGACCTCACCGCGCTCCTCGCCCTCGCCGCGGCGGGAACCACCCCCCGCGTCGTCGGCTACTGGGGCGAACTCCTCACCGCGGCCGACCAGTTGGACCGCCTCGCCGACCTCGGCGCGCACGGCGCCGCCGGCGACCTCTTCGCCGACGGCTCGCTCGGCTCGCACACCGCCCACCTGCGCGCCCCCTACAGCGACCACGACCACACCGGCACCGCCCACCTCACCGCGGACGAGGTCGCCACCCACGTCGCCCTGTGCACCGAGGCAGGCGTCCAGGCAGGCTTCCACGCCATCGGCGACGCCGCCCTGGACACCGTCGTGCACGGCGTACGGGAAGCCGCGCGGCGAACCGGCCTCGAACGCGTACGCGCCCTGCGCCACCGCGTGGAACACGCCGAGATGCTCGACGACACCGCCGTCGCCGCCTTCGCCGAACTCGCCCTCACCGCCTCCGTGCAGCCCGCCTTCGACGCCCACTGGGGCGGCGAGGACGGCATGTACGCCACCCGGCTCGGCGACCGCGCCCGCGGACTCAACCCCTACGCCGCCATGCAGCGCGCCGGTGTCCCGCTGGCCTTCGGCTCCGACAGCCCCGTCACCCCGCTCGACCCCTGGGGCACCATCCGCGCCGCCGCGTTCCACCGCACGCCCGAACACCGGATCTCCGTGCGCGGCGCCTTCACCGCCCACACCCGGGGCGGCTGGAGGGCCGTGGGACGGGACGACGCCGGCGTCCTCGTCCCCGGGGCACCCGCCGACTACGCCCTGTGGCAGGTCGGCGAACTGATCGTCCAGACCCCCGACACCCGTGTCGCCAACTGGTCCACCGACCCCAGGTCCGGCACCCCGGGTCTGCCCGACCTCACCCCCGGCCGCGAACTGCCCCTCTGCCTGCGCACCGTCGTCGCCGGCAGAACCGTCCACCGGCGGCCGAACGAGTGATCGCAGCCCGGCGGATACGCCGAACGATGGCCGCCACGCCGAGCCCCTGCGCCCCACCCACTCGGCACTGACCTGCTGGTTCGCCGAAACGCCGCAGCTCACACGGGTGTTGACAGACGCCAGTCGATGCCCGATAGGTTCGGCGAGTCCACCACAGGACGTCCGACCGCGAAATCTCCGCGCAGTCGTCGCACGCCGCTGGGCCAACGTGGGGTGCGAGGTACCAGCACACCGCCACAGAAAGCCAGGTCCAGCGCCCACGGCCGGGGGCGGAGCGTTTCGAGCGGTCGGCAGGTGCGACCCGGGTGGGGCCCGGACGCTCAGTAGACAACGGCTCTCGGTCGACCCGCAGCCAGCGGGTCCCAGGTCGGCCCGAAGGGCACCGGGCCCCGATCCGCAGTCCTCTCCCGCGCTCTCGGCGCGCCACCCTCCACCCAGTCGTTACGGCACCCGGATCCCAGCACGGGCCGCCTCGTTGTACGGTCGCTATTCACCAGCTCACCGACCTGCAAGGAAGACCGTGCCACCGGGCCCCGACACCACCGCCGACAACGGCCACCGCCAGCCCCCGGCCGTCGCCGACGCGTCCGGCGAGGACACACCCCCCGCCGAAGGGCCTCCGCGCGCTCCGAACCGGAGCCGCGCCGCCCGCTTCGCCGGGCGCTGCCGCACCGGCGCACCCCGCACCCTGGCCGCCGTCCTGGCCGGTCTCGCCCTGGCAGCGGCCTTCCCGCCCTACGACCTGTGGCCGCTCTCGCTGCTCGCCGTCGCGGCCCTGAGCCTGCTCACCCACGGCCGCGGACTGCGCCAAGCGGCCTGGACCGGCCTGGTGTTCGGCCTCGCCTTCTTCCTCGGCCTGCTGAAGTGGCTGCACGTCATCGGCTGGGACGCCGTCATCGGCCTCTCCCTGCTCCAGGCGCTCTTCCTGACCGCCCTGGCCGTCGGCCTCGCCCTCACCTCCCGGCTGCCCGCCCGGCCCCTGTGGGCCGCCTGCCTGTGGGTCGCCGAGGAGTGGGCCAGGGACCGGATACCGCTCGGCGGGTTCCCCTGGGGCCGCCTGGCGTTCGCCAACACCGGCTCGCCGTTCACCCCGCTCGCCGCTCTCGGCGGCGCCCCGCTGGTCACCTTCGCCGTCGCACTGAGCGGCGCACTGCTCGCCGCCGCGGGCCTGGCCCTGTGGCGCGCACGCGAGGGCGCCGCCCGTCAGCCCGGTCCGAAGGCACTGCGCACCGCCGCACCGCCCGCCGCGGCCGCGCTCGTCGTGGGCGCCTGCGGACTCCTGGTGCCGATCCCCACGGCCGCCGACGACACCGTCGAGATCGCCGTCGTCCAGGGCAACGTCCAGCAACCCGGCATGGACTTCCTCGGGCGCCCCATGATGATCCTCAACAACCACGTCGAACCCACCGTCCAACTGGCCGAGGACATCGAGGCCGGCCGGGCGGAACAACCCGACCTCGTCATCTGGCCGGAGAACGCCTCCGACCTCGACCCGCACCGCTTCAGCGAGGCGCGTGAGGCGATCGACCGGGCCGCCAAGGCAGTCGGCGTACCGATACTCGTCGGCGCGCTCGTCGACCACCCCACCAAGGAGGGGTACGTCGAGAACCAGGGCATCGTCTGGGACCCCGCGACCGGGCCCGGTGCCTCGTACACCAAGCAGCACCCCGTGCCGTTCGGCGAGTACGTCCCCTACCGCGAGCAGCTCAGCAAGATCATCACCCGGCTCGACCGGGTGCCCCGGGACTTCTGGCCCGGCGAGGGCAGCGGCGTGCTGCAGGTCGGCCCCGCCCGGCTCGGCGACGTCATCTGCTTCGAGGTGGCCTACGACGAGATCGTCCGCGACACCGTCACCTCCGGAGCACGGGCGCTGGTCATCCAGACCAACAACGCCACCTACGGCAACACCGGCCAGCCCGAGCAGCAGCTGGCCATGTCCCGACTCCGCGCCATGGAGCACGGACGGGCCATCGTCACCGCCGCGCCCAGCGGCATCAGCGCGATCGTCGCGCCCGACGGCACAATCGAGCAGCGCACCGAAGAGTTCACCCAGGACGTTCTGACCGCAAGCCTTCCGCTGCGCGACGACATCACCGTCGCCGACCGCGTGGGCCCGGCACCGGAGTGGATCACGGCCTTCATCGGCCTCCTCTCCTGCGCCGCCGCCGTGGCAGCAGGTCGACGCGGACGTACGCAAGAGAAGGGGCAGCAGCAGTGACGAACGCCGGAGCCAGGCCGCAGGGGCCGATCGGCAAGGTCCTCGTGATCATCCCGACCTACAACGAGGCCGACAACGTCGAACCCATCGTGCGACGGGTGCGCAAGGCCGTGCCCGAGGCGCACATCCTGGTCGCCGACGACAACAGCCCCGACGGCACCGGCAAGCTCGCCGACGAGCTGGCCGCGGCCGACGACCACGTCCACGTGCTGCACCGCAAGGGCAAGGAGGGCCTGGGCGCCGCGTACCTCGCCGGATTCGCCTGGGGCAAGGACAACGGATACGACGTCCTGGTCGAGATGGACGCCGACGGCTCCCACCAGCCGGAGGAACTGCCCCGTCTGCTCACCGCGCTCGGCAACGCCGACCTCGTGCTCGGCTCGCGCTGGGTGCCCGGGGGACGCGTGGTGAACTGGCCCAAGTCCCGCGAGTTCCTCTCCCGCGGCGGCAGCGCCTACTGCCGCGCCTTCCTCGGCGTCTCCGTGCGCGACGTCACCGGCGGCTACCGCGCCTTCCGCACCCACACCCTGGAGGGCCTGGACCTCGCCGAGGTCGCCTCCCAGGGCTACTGCTTCCAGGTCGACCTCGCCCACCGCGCGGTGCGCCAGGGCTTCCAGGTCGTGGAGGTGCCCATCACCTTCGTCGAACGCGAACGCGGCGACAGCAAGATGAGCAAGGACATCGTCTTCGAGGCACTGTGGCGGGTTCCCGCCTGGGGCGTGACCTCCCGAGTCAACCGACTGCTCGGACGCAGGCACAATTGATTCATGACGACAGGCGATCCCACTCCGTACGAGAGACCGCGTGAGCAGTCCGACACGCCCCGGGCACCCCGGGGAGCCTCCTCCGGCGCCAACCCCCGCCCCCGGGGCGTTCGCCGGTTCCTGCCGCTGCTGGTGGCCGCCTGGGCGGTGCTGGAAGTCTGGCTGCTGATACAACTCGCGGGCCCCATCGGCCTGTTCGGTGTTGTGCTGGTGCTGGCAGCCGGGTTCGTACTGGGCGCGGTGGTCATCAAACGCGCCGGCCGCAGGGCCTGGCACAACCTCGCCGAGACGCTGCAACCCGGCTCCACCGGCGCCGCCGCCGACGGCGAGAACCGCCGCAAGGGCGGCGGCAACGGCCTCGCCATGCTCGGCGGCCTGCTGCTGATGCTCCCCGGCCTGGCCTCCGACGCACTGGGCCTGCTGTGCATCTTCCCGCCGACCGCCGCGCTGATCCGCCGCGCCGCGGGCCGCAGCTTCGGCGGCGGTGGCCTGGCGGACGCCGTCCAGCAGGCACGCAGCGCCCAGGAGCAGGTGCGCATCCACCGCCCGGACGGCAAGGTCGTGCCCGGCGAGGTCATCCGCGAGGACGAGCCCGGGGGCAAACCCGAGGACGGCGACGGCCCCGCCGCCCACGGCCCGACCCGCCCCTGACAGACCGCGCCCCACCCACCGCGCGTCTCTTCGCGATCACGCTGCGCCCAGGGGCCGCCTGCCTGCCCGCGCCCCTCCCGGCACGCCCGCACCCGCCCGAGCCGCTCGCCCACCCACAGCCCCGCAGGCGGCGTCCGGCCCTCCGGCCCGCGCAGCACCCGCAGGGAGCACCCGGCGCAGTGCACACAGCAGTCAGCCCGCCCGACACACAGCAGTCAGCCCGCCTACCCGGATCTCACCGGGTCGGCGGGCTGACTGCCTCACACCTCAACAGGGCTGCGGCCCCTGGGGCCTAGGCGCTCTTGCGGCTGTCGCGCGGATGCACCGCGATGTTCATCGCGCCGGAGCGAAGCACTGCCAGCCTCTCGGCCAGCACCTCTTCCAACTCCTCACGCGTACGCCGCTCCATGAGCATGTCCCAGTGCGTACGCGCCGGCTTGGTCTTCTTCTCCTCAGGGCCCTCGCCGTCCACCAGCAGGGCCTGAATGCCGCATACCTTGCACTCCCACTCGGCCGGAATCTCGGCCTCGACGGAGAACGGCATCTCGAAGCGATGGCCGTTCTCGCATGCGTACTCCACCGCCTGGCGCGGGGCCAGATCGATACCGCGGTCCGTCTCGTAGCTGGTCACCACGAGTCGCGTGCCGCGCAGAGCTCGCTCACTCATGAATAGTGCCTCCCGGGCTTGTCGCCCACAGGACAGATGTCGCTGTCGTCGTCATCCGGTCAACGTCCGGTCGGCGGTGATGATTCCCGTTCGGGAGAAACGTCGCCCGTCGTGCCGCCATACTTGTACCCGTCGACGCCCGTTTCGTCACATCAATCAAGATATGTCGCCCTGAGTTGCTGAAGAGAGCGCTGCAGTAACGGGTCCAGCCGACGGACCAGAGGCGTACACTACCGCCCCCGGCGGCCCACGCCTAAATCCGGGCCGGAGGAGTGTTGCCCACCGCCCGCATCGCCCGACCCACCGGGACCTTGAGCAGCAGGACAAAACCCAGCACGAAGAAGACGATCAGCGAGATGATCGCGTCCCGGTAGCTACCGGTCAGCTGGTACACCACACCGAACAGCAGCGGACCCAACCAGCTCGTACCCCGATCGCTGACCTCGTACAGCGCGAAGTACTCCGCCTCCTTGCCCGCCGGCACCAGCTGCGCGAACAACGAACGCGACAGGGCCTGACTGCCGCCCAGCACCATTCCGATCGCAGCCGCCAGCGCGAAGAACCACAGCGGCTCCCCGGACGGCAGGAAATACCCCGCACCCACCGTCACCGTCCACGCCACCAGCGAACCGAGAATCGTGCGCTTCGCACCGAAGACCTCCGCCAACCGCCCCAGCAGCAGCGCCCCCGCCACCGCCAGCACCTGCACCAGCAGGATCGCGCCGATCAACGTCGTCTGGTCCATGCCCAGCTCCTCCGAGCCGAACACCGACGCCTGCGTGATCACCGTCTGAATACCGTCGTTGTACAGCAGGAACGCGGCCAGGAACAGCAGCGTCAACGGGTAGCGCCGTAGCTCCCGCACCGTGCTCCCCAACTGCCGCCAGCCCTGCCCCCACGACGCCCGCCGCCCCGCCGGGGCCTTTCCCCCGCCCGCACCGGGCCTCTCCAGCAACCGCCGCAGCGGCACCAGCGTGAAGATCCCCCACCACAGGCCCGCCGAAGCCAGACAGATCCGCACCGCGGTCCCCTCCGACACACCCAACGACTCGTGCCCCAGGAACAGCCCCAGATTCACCACCAGCACCAGCGCACCCGCCGCGTACCCGAACGCCCAACCCCGCGAGGACACCGCGTCCCGCTCGTGCGGCAACGCGATCTGAGGCAGGAACGCGTTGTAGACCACCATCCCCACCGCGAACGCCACGTTCGCCACCACCAGCAGGAAACCGCCCAGCAGATAGCGGTCCCCCTCCAGGAAGAACATCGCCGTCGTCGCACCCGCACCCACGTACGCCGACACCGCCAGTATCGGCTTCTTGCGGCCGGTGCGATCCGCCACCGCCCCCGCCAACGGCATCACCAGCACCGACAGCAGCACCGACGCCGACACCGCGTACGCGAAGAACGACCCGTCCCGCACCGGAATGCCCAACGGGTACACATAGCCGTTCTCGTCCGCCGCCGCCTTCGCGACCTCCGTCAGATACGGACCGAGGAAGACCGTCAGCACACTCGTGGAGAAGACCGAGTTCGCCCAGTCGTAGAAGTACCAGCCCCGCTGCTCACGCCTGCGCTCCGCCGCATCGCTCTGCGGTCCGCTCAGACCCACCGACTGCGCATCCACCCGCGGTCCCCTCCTCGTGCCGCACATCCCGGGGCGAAGGCGTCAGCCACTCCAGGCCCCCCGCTCCCGAAGCACCGCACGAAGATCCTCCGTGCGGTCAGTCATGATGCCATCGACCCCCAGATCCAACAGCCGCCGCATCAGCCCCGGATCGTTCACCGTCCACACGTGCACCTGCAGCCCCAACTCGTGCGCCGCCGCCACGAACCGGCGGTCCACCACCCGCACCCCGCCGTGCCGCACCGGAACCTGCACACACACCGCACTGCGCCGCACCGCCCCGGGCAGCCCCCACGAACGCAACCGCAGCCCCAGCACACCCCGCGACCCCAACGACGTCGCCAACCGAGGACCCGCCATGGCCTGCGCCCGCGCCACCCGACCCTCGTCGAACGAGCCGACACACACCCGATCCCACGCCTGAAGCCGCTCCAACTCCGCCAGCAGCGGGACCAGAGCCGCCTCCGACTTCACATCCAGATTCCACCGCGCCCCGGGAAACGCCTCCAACAACTCCCCGAGCAGCGGCACCGGCTCCCGTCCGCCCACCCGCGCCCGCCGCACCTGCTCCCAGGTCAGCTCCGCGATCCGGCCACTGCCGTCGGTCACCCGGTCCAACGTGGCGTCGTGCAGCGCCACCAGTCGCCCGTCAGCCGTCAGATGGACGTCCGTCTCCAGATAGCGGTAGCCCAGGCCCACCGCATGCCGAAAGGAACACAGCGTGTTCTCCAAGCCCCCGACATCGCCGCCACGATGAGCGAAAGCCAAAGGAGCAACGTCCAGGAAGGGATGCACCGCACTTGTCACCGCCGCATTATGGCCCCGCCCCCCACCGCCACCCCGACCGGCCCCGCCCCTCGCCGCCTCGTCGCCCCGCCACCACCCATGACACCCTGGTGAACCCGGGCCGATGACCAGGCCGGTCAACGCGAGAGGCGGAGTCGGCAGTGTCTGCATGGACCGCGCGCGTGGGCGCCGCACAACTCGTACGACTGCTCCACTCCCAACGCCCCGAACGCACCGGCACCCCCGGCTACCGCCACCTCGCCGACGGAATCCGCCTCCTGGTACTGGAAGGCCGCGTCCCCGTCGCCACCCGCCTGCCCGCCGAACGCGAACTCGCCACCGCCCTCGGCGTCAGCCGCACGACAGTCGCCGCCGGCTACGCCGCACTGCGCTCCGACGGCTTCCTCGAATCCCGACGCGGCGCCGGCAGCTGGACCACCGTCCCCGCCGGCAACCCCGTACCCACCCGCGGCCTCGACCCCCTCCCGCCCGAAGCCACCGACACCATGATCGACCTCGGCGGCGCAGCCCTCCCGGCCCCCGAACCCTGGCTCAGCCGCGCCTTCGCCGCCGCCCTCACCGAACTCCCGCCCTACGCCCGCACCCACGGCGACTACCCCGCAGGACTGCCCGTACTGCGCCAAGCACTCGCCGACCACTACACCGCACGCGGCGTACCCACCATGCCCGAACAGATCATGGTCACCACCGGCGCCATGGGAGCGGTCTCCGCCATCTGCGGACTCCTCGCCGCCCGCGGCGAACGCATCGCCGTCGAACACCCCTCGTACGCCAACATCCTCCAGCTCATGCGCGAAGCCGGCGCCCGCCTCGTCCCGGTACCCATGGCCGCCGACCACACCGGCTGGGACCTCCCCGCCTGGCAACGCACCCTGCGCGCCGCAGCCCCCCAACTCGCCTACGTCATGGCCGACTTCCACAACCCCACCGGCGCCCTCGCCGACACCGGCCAACGACGCGAACTGGTCACCGCCGCACGCACCGCCGGCACCCTCCTGGTCGTCGACGAAACCATGGTCGACCTCGCCCTGGACGAACCCACCGCCACCGCCATGCCCAGCCCGGTCGCGGCCTTCGACCCCGCCGGCTCCTCCGTGATCACCCTCGGCTCCGCCAGCAAAGCGGTCTGGGCCGGAATGCGCCTCGGCTGGGTCCGCGCCGCCCCCGACCTCATCCGCCGCCTCGCCGTCGCCCGCGGATCCGCCGACCTCGGTAGCCCCGTACTGGAACAACTGGCACTCACCCACCTGCTCCGCTCCGGCGAATGGCACCACGCCGTCGACGTCTGCCGCACCCGCGCCCGCGGCCACCGCGACGCACTGGTCACCGCCGTCCGCGAACAACTGCCGCAGTGGGAGTTCACCGTCCCCCACGGCGGACTGACCCTGTGGGCGCGCACCGGAGGCCTGTCCGGCTCACGCATCGCCGAAGTCGGCGAACGCCTCGGCGTACGAGTCCCCTCCGGCCCCCGCTTCGGAATCGACGGGGCGTTCGAGGGCTACGTACGCCTGCCGTTCACCGTCTCCGGCGCCCAGGCCGTCGAAGCCGCCTCCCGCCTCGCCGCCGCCTCCCGCCTCGTCGCAGGCGGCGGCACCGCCACCACCGCAACGCCCCCGGGCCTGGTCGTCTGACCAGCCCACCCGAAACCGACCACCCGGAAGCACCCCCGCCTAGAAGGTGAACGGCAACCCCACCACCCGGTGGTCGAAGGACGCCGAACCCAGCCGCGGCTCCGCCGTGGACCGCACCTCCGGCAGCCGGCGCACCAACTCACCCAACAGCGCCCGCATCTCCTGCCGCGCCAGATGCGCACCCAGACAGTAGTGCGCGCCACCACCCCCGAAACCCAGATGCGGATTGGGCGAGCGGCCGATGTCGAACCGCTCCGGCCGCTCGAAGACACGCTCGTCGCGATTGGCCGAGCAGTAGAACAACGCCACCCGGTCACCCGCCCCGAGCCGCACACCACCAAGCGTGTACGGCCGCGCCACCGTCCTGCGGAACTGCGTGATCGGCGCACTGCACCGGATGATCTCCTCCACCGCCCCGTCGAGCATCCCCTCCGGATCGGCCCACAGCCGCTCCCGCTGCTCCGGATGGTCGGTCAGCAGACACAGACCGTGCGCCAGCGCATTGCGCGTCGTCTCCACCCCTGCCACCAGCAACAACGAGAAATAAGCGCCCAGTTGGCGCCCCGTCAACGCCTCGCCCCGCACGTCCGCCGTCACCAGCGAGGTGATCAGATCGTCGGCCGGCCGCCGTCGCCGCTCCCGAGCCAGAACCACCATGATGCGCTGCAACGAAGCCAGCGCCCGCAGCCCCTGCCCCGGAACCCGCGCCCACCGCCGCAGCCCCCGGCGCTCCCCGGCCGAGCGGGCAGCCACCTCCACCAGCGCCAGGATCCTGGGCCTCAACTCCACCGGAACACCCATCATCGAGCAGATCACCGTGAACGGCATCGGCCCGGCGAGCGAGCTCACGAAGTCGCTCGGCCGCTCCCGCCGCACCGCATCGACCAGCGCAACCGCGGTGCTCCGCACGTCCTCCTCGGCCCGCGCAAGCAGCCTCGGAGTGAAGGACCGCGCCACCACACGGCGCAGCACGGCGTGCTCCGGGTCGTCCAGATTGACCATCGAATCCCCGAAGGCCCATCGCACCCACCGCGGCGGCGGGGGAGTGGTGGCGCCCGGAGCACTGCGGAAGACCTCACGGTTGCGGCTCGCCTCGACGACGTCCGCATGCCGCACCACCGCCCAGAACCCCCCGGCCGCCGAGCCGTCCCGCACAAAAGTCGGCCCCTCCCGCTCACGCAGTGCCGCGAACGTCAACTCCCGCTGACTCCACGGGAGTTGCCAGAACTCAGGAGCGGCGAGTTCGACGGCGGGATCCGCCGGTGCCGCAGGAATCACAGTCACAGTCGGGCTCTCGGGAAGCAGGAACGGGGACCCGCTTCCCGAGCCGGTGAACCGTGCCGGGCCAGGAGGCGGTCAGACGTTGGTCACAGGAGTCGCGTCCGGCTCGGGTACGGCGGGAAGCAACTCCTCCACAGCCGTACGCAGCGCCGGCGAGGTGGCCGGATTCTGCGGGTCGGGCGTGTGGGGAACGACGATGCGATGCGTCGGCCCGTCACCCAGCCGAACATGACCCTGCCCCGGCTGAGCCGGCGCCGTGCCGAGAACAGGATTAATACGGTCGCCGTCGATTGAACCCACCTGTCCCAGCACGACCTTTGCCCGCGTACGACTTCGCACCGTGGCGCTCAACCCCTCTTCGGCCTCCGGCAGCTGGTCCGCCAGCGCCACCGTGACGCGCGCTGCCCTGCCGTGCCGCAGCGGCGTCTCCAACAAGTCCTGCGGATCACAGTGCCCCTGGTCGTGCGCGAGATGACTGAGCAGCGTCGGCCGATCCACGATCACCCACAGCGGCCTGCTCTGCGAGAGCTCCGCAGGCGTGTGCAACCGCCGCGAGGTCTCGTGCGCCGCCCACTGCAGAGCGGTGTGCGCACCCGTGGGCGAGGTCTCCACCGCCAGCACACCGGGGCGACCGCTCAGAAACGAGTACGCGCCCTCACCCGTACCGTCGACGACGATCAGATCGCTGTGCGCAAGGGCCTGGAGCGCGAGCGACCGCAGCAGATTCGACGTCCCCGAACCAGGGGGCCCCACCACCAGCAGGTGCGACTCCGTCGACGCCGGACCGGTGCGCCAGACCACCGGCGGCAGCTCGCACGGTTGCCCGTCCACGACGACGGGCAACCGCCGCGCGGTGGACTCGGGGTCGGTGAAACCGAGAACCGACTCCGTCGGAGCGGTGACGAAGCGCTGCGCGTCGACAGGGTGCGGAAGCGCCTCGCGCACCGTCATCCGCAGCCGGTTGTGCTCCTCGTCCCAGTCGAAGCGGTACTCCCGGTCGCGGCCGGCTTTCGTCGCCAGAACCTGCTGGACCCGGCCGCGTGCAGCGGCGTCGGTATCCGGGAAGTACGGCGGATAGCGCAACTCCACATGCTCCAACCGCTCGTTCGGAGCGAAAGCGTGGGCGACGAAGGCCTGCTCCCACGTGCCGTCCGGCGTGTACAGCGGCTGCGGGTGCGGATCGTCCTCCGTGCAGAAGCACGGCGCCACCGCGTCGTAGAGAGCCTGCAACCGGTCGCACTGCTCCGCGGTAGGACCCGTCGGCGCCTCCTCGGCTGCCTCCCGCCCCGTCCAGGCAGCCGCACAGACCAGTGCCCCCACGGCCAGCCACGGGCCGTAAGGCGTCAACGCGACGACCAATGCACAGGCAGCCCCGAGGAAGACCGCCGGACCTCGACGATCGGAAGGCGTACGACCCCACCAGGCACGCGCCGAACGGCCCAACCGCAGCAATCCCCTCGCCACCACCAGAAGCGGCTGGAGCACATCGGTGGCCCCGTCCGCCGCGGCCCCCAGCGCCCGGGTCAGTCGATGTGTACGGAGTGCCGGCAGCCAGGACATGGAGGCTCTCTTTCCGTGTAAGCGAAGGTCAGATGTTCAGGCCGCTGAGCAGGTTGGCCAACGTCGTACCGCCGGCTTCGATACCCGGAGCGATGGCCGATTCGGCGAGGTAGAAGCCGAGCAACGCGCACACCGCTGCGTGCGACAGCTTCATGCCGTCCTTGCGGAAGAAGAGAAACGCGACGATGCCGAGGAGGAGGACACCGGAGACAGAGAGAACCACGAAGCACTCCCGGAGTGGATGCGGGCAGACTTGTCTCTCAGCTTCACAGAAGGTGTGAAAGGTTCGCTGTATGCATATGGGTGATTTATCGGTTTAGGCAGTTCTCGGTGCACTGCTCGTATCGGGGGAGGCCGGCCGAGGAGATAGGTGAGGGCGGCGGTCGAAGTTGGGCGTGAGGTTGGCACGCGGTGGGCGCGCGGCGGACGGGTGAAGGAACCGCCTGTGTGGGTAAGAACAACTGCCGCTGCTGAGCGGCGAGTTGAGGCGGGCGTTGTGGTGGGTTAGGGGAAGTAGTGGTGGGCAGCTTATGAAGTGTTGTGTTGGTGCGGTTGATTATGGATTGGCGTTGTGTCGTTTATGTGGAGTGTTGGTTGGATGCGTTTGACGGTGCTGGGATTAGCGGGGAATGAGAACAGGGGTGGTGTGGAGGTGGGACGTTTCGTGTTGGCATTATTGGTTGTGGGTTTCTAGAGGTGGTGGGTGTCATTCTTCGATGGTGAAAGTTGTGTTTTTGTTTTAAGTGGTGAGCTTTGGGAGTAGTTGGGATCACAGAAAGCTTGGATGCGGGGAAGTTGGATAGCAGTGTCAGGGTGGTCGGTTATCCCTTTTTGAGCAACTCGACTGAAAGGGGTTTTAGGTGGGTGGTGTTTCAGCTTTTAGGGCAGGTTTTCCTGTATCGAGCAGCACGTGGGGTTGGATTGTTCCTGGGCACCAACTCTCTTTGCAGCGTGTTGAGTTGGCCGTTATGGGGAGCTGGGGAAGTAGGTGGCGGAGTTGGGGGATTGTACGGGTACGCGGGCTTGGTGGGGTTGGAGGAATTGCTGACGTCGGGCTTGGGGAGGGTTTGTTGGTGTTTATTGTCGCTGCGGCAAGTTTTACTTGTTGGCGTTTCTGAATTGCCTGTGGATATCTAGTATTGAGGTTTTACGAGTCTTCCCGTGCTTGCTTTAGTGGCAGGTAGGATGACTGTTTTGGTAAGCGGAAACTGGTTACCGCTTCCGCCCTCGGGCGGAGTGAGTCGTGCTGGTTTTAGCCAGCTGCTTTTGGCTTTAGGTAGCTTGCCACTAAGATTATCCATTATCGGCGTTAGCGATGTGTGAACAATTCCGGAGGAATTGTTCTGGAATTCCGGAGGAATTCCGTGCAGGCACGGAGTGCCTGCACATGCGAATTACGGAGTAATTCGCATGCAACGGGCCGTAGGCCCGTGCGTCG
>NZ_JALLGK010000011.1 GCF_023072595.1 Streptomyces sp. XM4193 | reverse complement strand
AAGGAACGGACGCTTCCTTTGTACTCACCCAATCTCTCGGGCTTTCCTCCGGGCTTCCCTTCGGTGTTTCCAACCTTACCAGAGTATTTCCGGCCCGATTTCCATCGGAGCGAATCTGCTCTGCGGGCGGTTGAAAGCCCGTCCGTCTTCGGGCGCACCGCTCCGCATCGGAAGATGTGGATCTGGTTTGCCCCTCGGAGCCAGGTTGCTCGCAGTGTCTGCGGCGTGGCCCCGTCGACGGGTTCGTAAACGTACTGGAGCGGGGCGCTCGATTGCAAATCGAGGGCCCCGCTCCGGTTTGAGGCTGCTGAGGGACCGTCAGACCTCGACGACCACCGGCAGGATCATGGGCCTGCGGCGGTAGTTGTCCGAGACCCACTTGCCCAACGTGCGGCGGACGAGCTGCTGGAGCTGGTGCACCTCGGTCACCCCGTCCTGTGCGGAGCGGTTGAGGGCTTCCTCCAGCTTCGGGATGACGGCGGTGAAGTCCGCGTCGTCGATGCCGGATCCCCTGCTCTGGACGTGCGGACCGCCGGTGATCTTCCCGGTCGAGCTGTCGACCACCACGAAGATCGAGATGATCCCCTCGTCCCCGAGGATCCGACGGTCCTTCAGGGCGGTCTCGGTGACGTCGCCGACCGAGAGGCCGTCCACGTACACATAGCCGGCCTGGACCTTGCCGACGATCTTCGCCTTGCCCTCGACGAGGTCGACCACCACACCGTCCTCGGCGATGACGACCTGATCGTGCGGCACTCCGGTCAACGCGCCCAGCTCGGCGTTGGCGCGGAGGTGGCGCCATTCACCGTGCACCGGCATAAGGTTGCTCGGTTGGCAGATGTTGTAGAAGTACAGCAGCTCACCCGCGGAGGCGTGGCCGGAGACGTGCACCTTGGCATTGCCCTTGTGCACGACGTGCGCGCCCCAGCGCGTCAGGCCGTTGATCACGCGGTACACCGCGTTCTCGTTGCCCGGGATCAGCGAGGAGGCCAGGATCACCGTGTCGCCGGGGACGATCCGGATCTGGTGATCCCTGTTGGCCATCCGCGAGAGCGCGGCCATCGGCTCACCCTGGGAACCGGTGCAGACCAGTACGACCTCGTGGTCGGGGAGGTCGTCCAGCGTCTTGACGTCCACCACCAGTCCGCCGGGCACCTTCAGATAACCGAGGTCGCGCGCGATGCCCATGTTGCGGACCATCGACCGGCCGACGAACGCGACGCGGCGGCCGTACTCGTGGGCGGCGTCCAGGATCTGCTGGATCCGGTGGATGTGGCTGGCGAAGCTCGCCACGATGACGCGCTTCTGGGCGCCGGCGAACACCTGCCGCAGCACCTGGGAGATCTCCCGCTCGGGCGCGACGAAGCCGGGGACCTCCGCGTTGGTGGAGTCCGACAGCAGCAGGTCGATGCCCTCCTCGCCCAGGCGGGCGAAGGTGCGCAGGTCGGTGAGCCGTCCGTCGAGCGGCAGCTGGTCCATCTTGAAGTCGCCGGTGTGGACGACGAGGCCCGCGGGGGTGCGCACGGCCACGGCGAGGGCGTCGGGGATGGAGTGGTTGACCGCGACGAACTCGCAGTCGAAGGGGCCGATTCGCTCGCGGTGCCCCTCCTCGACCTCCAGGGTGTACGGCCGGATGCGGTGCTCCTGGAGCTTCGCCTCGATGAGGGCGAGCGTCAGCTTGGAGCCGATCAGCGGGATGTCCGCCTTCTCCCGGAGGAGATAGGGGACGGCGCCGATGTGGTCCTCGTGGCCGTGTGTGAGGACGATGCCCTCGATGTCGTCGAGGCGGTCCCTCAGGGTGGTGAAGTCCGGCAGGATCAGGTCGATGCCGGGCTGCTCCTCCTCCGGGAAGAGAACACCGCAGTCGATGATCAGCAGACGGCCGTCGAACTCGAAGACGGTCATGTTTCGGCCGATCTCGCCCAGGCCGCCGAGCGGTGTGACACGCAGGCCGCCCTCGGGCAGCTTGGGCGGCGGGCCGAGTTCGGGGTGTGGATGACTCAAAAGACTCTCCTCACCGCACACGCCACGCACCCTCGAAGGGGCACGTGGCGCGTGCGATCTTTGTGCGCTTGCAGTTGTGGGTCGTTCGCTATGCAGTTGTGGAGTCTGCGGGTGACAGGCGTACGCCACCGGCGGTCAAATCGCGACGGAGCTGCTCAGCTTCCTCGTCGGTGAGCTCGACCAGCGGGAGGCGCAGCGGCCCGCCGGGCAGGCCCTGGCTCATCAGCACCGCCTTGGTCGTGATGACGCCCTGGGTGCGGAACATCCCGGTGAACACCGGCAGCAGCTGCTGGTGGATCTCCGTCGCCTTGGTGACGTCACCGCTCAGGTGGGCTTCGAGCATGGCACGCAGCTCGGGCGTGACGACGTGGCCGACCACCGAGACGAACCCGACGGCGCCGACGGAGAGCAGCGGGAGGTTCAGCATGTCGTCGCCGGAGTACCAGACGAGTCCGCTGGTGGCGATGGCCCAACTCGCCCTGCCCAGGTCGCCCTTGGCGTCCTTGTTCGCCACGATGCGCGGGTGCTCGGCCAGACGCACGATCGTCTCGGTGTTGATCGGCACGCCGGAGCGCCCCGGGATGTCGTAGAGCATCACCGGCAGCTCGGTGGCGTCGGCGATCGCGGTGAAGTGCCGGTGCAGGCCCTCCTGCGGCGGCTTGTTGTAGTACGGCGTCACGGCCAGCAGGCCGTGCGCGCCCGCTGCCTCGGCAGCGCGGGCGAGCTCCAGGCTGTGCCGGGTGTCGTTGGACCCGGCGCCCGCGACGACGTGGGCACGGTCGCCGACCGCCTCCACCACGGCGCGCACGAGCGCGGCTTTCTCCGCATCCGTGGTGGTCGGGGACTCGCCGGTGGTGCCGTTGACGATCAGGCCGTCATTGCCGGCGTCCACCAGGTGGGCAGCGAGACGCTGCGCGCCGTCGAGGTCGAGTTCGCCGTCGGCGGCGAACGGGGTGACCATCGCGGTCAGGACCCGCCCGAAGGGCGTCTGCGGTGTGGAGGTCGGAGCCATGGATCCCACGCTACTCGCAGCAGGCTGTTCGGCGCTCCCTCGGGGGAGGTCATGAGGGAGCCCGGTACTGCCTGCTCGGGGGTTCAGGCAGTACCGGGTCCGGACTTCAGCCTAGATGAAAATGGAGAAAAGCCGCAATTCGGACACCGCGATCCGTGCACCCGCCGTTCGCCGCCGGGCGGGTCGGGCGCTTACGGAGCGACGCGACCGTTGGTGTTGAACGCCTCGTGGGTCAGCGGCATGAGTTTGGTCCACTGCTCCTCCATGAGCTCGGCGACCATCTCGATCTCGCGCTGCGGGAAGGACGGCACCTTCGCCTGCTCGTGCTTGGTGCGCAGGCCGAGGAAGTGCATCAGCGAGCGGGCGTTGCAGGTGGCGTACATGGAGGAGTAGAGGCCGACGGGCAGCGTCGCGCGGGCGACCTCGCGTGCGACACCGGCGGCCAGCATCTCCTGGTACGCCTCGTAGGACTGGCGGTAGGAGTCCGCCATGCTGCGCCCGACCAGCTCCAGCTGCTCCGGGGTGCCCTCGACGAACTCGTACTTGCCCGGACGGCCCTGCTGCACCAGCTTGCGGGCGGCATCGGGAATGTAGAAGACCGGCTCCAGCCGGCGGTAGCGCCCGCTCTCCTCGTTGTAGCTCCAGCCGACGCGGTGGCGGTGGAACTCGCGGAAGACGAACAGCGGGGCGCTGATGAAGAAGGTCATGGAGTTGTGCTCGAAGGGACTGCCGTGGCGGTCCCGCATCAGGTAGTTGATCAGGCCCTTGGAGCGCGCGGGGTCCTTCTCCAGCTCCTCCAGGGACTGCTCCCCCGCCGTGGAGACCCTGGCCGCCCACAGCACGTCCGTGTCGGTGGCGGTGTGCTTGACCAGCTCGACGGTCATGTCACTGCGGAAGCGAGGGGTGTCGGCGTCGGTCACCGGTGGGGTCCTTCCCAGGTGGAGCGGTGCGTGCGCCGTACAGCCTACGGCCGGGCAGTGACAGCCCGGGCCCGCCTCCCGCACTTTCGGGTGACACGAAACAGACGGTGTGACCAGAACGTTGCCGGAAGCGGGCAACGAACGTGCTCGTCCGCTCGTCTGTACCCATAGCACAGGAAGTAGCGGTTGGGGAGGGGTCAGAGATGTTCAGGCGTTCCGAGAGGGTTCCGTTCGCCTTCGTCGCCGAGGGCGAACAGTTCCGGGACAACGTCGCGCCGCCGCCGCGGGAGCGCGCCTCGCTGGGCCAGGTGGCCGGGCGGACGCTGACCGGACTCGTCGTGGTCGCCGGGCTGGTCGGCTCGCTCCTGCTCGGGATGCCCGCGCTCGACGCGGAGCAGCAGCGCGAGCGCGTCCAGGAGCAGGAGCAGGCCGGCCACGAGCGCTGAGCGGGTACGACGGGCGGGCCGGCGTGGTTGGCGGACGTGCGGCGGCCGGTGGGCGGTCGACGCGCGGAGTGTCGTGATCGGACGTACCCGGTCAAGTCGCGCTTCACGGGTGGGTGTTGAGGTGGCACGGTGGTGCGGGCTTCGGCCCGACCGCCTGGAGAGTGGGCGGACGGACCGCTAGCCTCACCCGTCACAGGCTTCGGCCTGCCACGAGATCGCGACCGTGAACGAGGATCCGCCGTGCCCATGCCCTTCCTGACGGCCGACCGTGAGCTGCACTCGCCGTCCGAGCCCGCCGACATCCCACTGCCGTACTCGGACCGGGGGCGCTGGCGGCGCCCCTACCGGCCCGGGCCGTGGCGGGTGGCGCGCTCCGCGGTGCTGCTGCTCCTGGCGGCGTTCCTGCTGATGACCGCGGTGCTGAGCACCCTCGCCGGCAGTCTGCCCGCGGCCGGGCTGAGCCTGGCGCTCGGCGTGCTGGTGATCGGCTGCTCCCTGCGGATGCTGCGGGTGGGGATCTGGGTGAGCTCTCACGGGATCCGACAGGTCGGCCTGTTCTGGACCACCACGCTCGACTGGCACCGGGTCGCCGCGGTGCGCACCGTGCAGCAGCCGGTGCGCTGGCTCGGACTGCCGCGCACGGTGCAGGGCCAGGCGCTGGTGGTGCACCGCCGCGACGGCGACCCGTTGCGAGTGCTGCTATCCGACCACAGCGCGGACTTCTTGAGGAAGCCCGCGGCGTTCGACCGGGCCGCCGACGTGCTGGAGAGCTGGGCCGAGGACTACCGGGCCGAGCCCGTCTGAGTCGCCCGGCGTGTGAAATCCCTGCGCCCCGGCCCCGGAACGGCATCTGCCGCCTCCGGGGCCGGGGCGCAGTGGTGCTCGGTCGGCACCGGGCGCGGAGGCGGTGGGTCAGAGGGCCAGGGGATCAGGGGGCAGAGGAGTCAGGGCCGGCGGTGCAGAGTGATGGCGTGCTGCATCGCCTTGCGAGCGCGCGGAGTGTCGCCGGCGTCGTGGTAGGCCACCGCGAGCCGGAACCAGCTGCGCCAGTCCTCCGGCTGCTCCTCGGTCTCCGCCTGTCGGCGGGCGAAGACCGCGTCCGCCGAGGCGCGGTCGATGCGGCCGCTGGGTGTGCGTTCGAGTTCGTCGACGGGCAGGCCGCCCTCCTCCTCCAACTGCTTGGACAGCCGCCCCGCCCGCTGGGCGAAGAGGGTGCTGTGCCAGAGGAACCAGAGCCCGATCAGCGGCAGCACCAGCACCGCGATGCCGAAGGCGACGGTGGCGGCGGTGCCGTGCCGGATGAGGGCCACGCCCCGGCCGCCGACCAGCAGGAAGTACACCAGCAGGAGGGCGACCAGGACGAAGTAGGTGATCTTCGCGCGCATCGGTGGACTCAGCCGTCCAGGTCGAGGAAGTGCTCGAGCCCGAAGGTCAGTCCCGGGGTCCGGGCGATCCGCCGTACGCCGAGCAGGACTCCGGGCATGAAGGAGCCGCGGTTCATCGAGTCGTGCCGGATGGTGAGGATCTCCCCCTCGCCGCCGAAGAGGACCTCCTGGTGCGCGACGAGGCCGCGCAGCCGTACGGCGTGCACGGGTACGCCGTCCACGTCCGCTCCCCTGGCCCCGTCCAGCGCCGTGCTGGTGGCGTCGGGCTGCGGCGGGCAGCCCGCCTCGTCCCGGGCCGCGGCGATCAGCTGAGCGGTGCGGGCCGCCGTACCGCTCGGGGCGTCGGCCTTGTTCGGGTGGTGGAGCTCGACGACCTCGACGGATTCGAAGAACCTGGCCGCCTGTTGGGCGAAGCGCATCGTCAGGACGGCGCCGATGCCGAAGTTCGGGGCGATGAGCACGCCCGTGCCCGGTGACGCGGCCAGCAGCTCGCGCAGGGTCGCCAGGCGCTCGTCGGTCCAGCCGGTGGTGCCGACGACGCAGTGGATGCCGTTGCGGACGCAGAACTCCACGTTCTCCATCACCGAGTCGGGATGTGTGAGTTCGACGGCGATCCCGGCGCCGGCTCCGGTCAGAGTGTCCAGGCTGTCGCCCCGGCCGAGCGCCGCGACCAGCTCCAGGTCCTCCGCGGCCTCCACGGCCTGTACGGCTTCGGCGCCCATCCGGCCCCTGGCTCCGATGACGGCGACGCGCGGCTTGCTCATCTCGTGGGTGTTCCTTCGCTGTTCCAGTGGTGCGGGACGTTGCGGTGGTGCGGGGACGGGAGTGGTCAGGCGACGATCCGGTCGAGCCGTGCGGTCTGCCGGTCCGTCAACGGGCCGATGACCGAGATCGAGGGCGTGCGCTCCAGGATGTCGGCCGCCACCTCGCGCAGTTCGTCCGGGGTGACCGCGGCGATGCGGCCGAGCATGTCGTCCACCGACAGCTGGTCGCCGAAGCACAGTTCGCCCTTGCCGATGCGGTGCATCAGCGCGCCGGTGTCCTCCAGCCCCAGGACGGTGGAACCGGAGAGCTGCCCCACCGCGCGGCTCAGCTCCTCGCCGGACAGCCCCTTGCGGGCGACCTCCTGGAGCTGCTCCCGGCACAGGCGCAGTACGTCGTACACCTGGTTCGGGCGGCAGCCGGCGTAGACGGTGAAGTGGCCGCAGTCGGCGAAGGCGGAGTTGTAGGCGTACACCGCGTACGCCAGCCCGCGCTTCTCGCGCACCTCCTGGAAGAGCCGGGAGCTCATCCCGCCTCCCAGCGCCGCGCTGAGCACCGACAGCGCCCAACGCCGGTCGTCGGTGCGGGAGATGCTCGGCATGCCCATCACGACGTGCGCCTGCTCGGTGCTGCGGCGCACCACCTCCACGCGGCCCTCCGCCGGAATGTGCAGGCTGCCGGCGCGCGGCGCCAGCGGTACGGCGTGCGGGTCGGTGGAGGCGCCGGCTCGCGCGAACGCGGTCTGCACCTGCTGCACGACGGTGTCGTGGTCGATGTTGCCGGCGGCGGCCACGACCAGCCTGGTGGGGTCGTAGTGCTCCCGGTGGAAGGCGGTGAGCCGGTCGCGGGTGAGCGCGTTGACCGAGTCGGCGGTGCCGAGCACCGGGCGGCCGAGCGGGGTGTCGCCGAAGAGCGTGGCGGCGAAGAGGTCGTGGACGCAGTCGCCGGGGTCGTCCTCGGTCATCGCGATCTCCTCGAGGATGACGCCGCGTTCGGCGTCCAGGTCCTCGGTGCGGATCAGCGAACCGGTGAGCATGTCGCAGACGACGTCGATGGCCAGCGGGAGGTCGGTGTCCAGGACGCGCGCGTAGTAGCAGGTGAACTCCTTGCCGGTGAAGGCGTTCATCTCGCCGCCGACGGCGTCCAGCGAGGCTGAGATGTCCAGGGCGCTGCGTCGCTCGGTGCCCTTGAAGAGCAGGTGCTCCAGGCAGTGGGTGGCGCCGGCCAGCGCGGGCGTCTCGTCCCGCGAACCGACGTGTGCCCAGATGCCGAAGGTGGCCGAGCGGACGGACGGCAGGCTCTCGGTCACCACGCGCAGACCGCCGGGCAGCACGGTTCTGCGGACGGTTCCGACGCCGTCCCGGCCCTCGACCACGGTCTGGGCGGAGGGCGTACCGGTGAGCGGCTGACGGGCGACGGCCCGCCCCACCTGTGCGGTGGGACGGGCCGTCGGGAGGGACGGGTGCGTCACTTGGCGGCGTTGTCCTTCGAGTCGTCCGCGGAGTCCTCGGCCTGCTCGCCGTCCTCGTCCTCCAGGACGGGGATCAGCGAGAGCTTGCCGCGCTGGTCGATCTCGGCGATCTCGACCTGGACCTTCTGGCCGACGCCGAGGACGTCCTCGACGTTCTCCACGCGCTTGCCGCCGGCGAGCTTGCGGATCTGCGAGATGTGCAGCAGACCGTCCTTGCCGGGCAGCAGCGAGACGAAGGCGCCGAAGGTGGTCGTCTTGACGACCGTGCCCAGGTAGCGCTCGCCGACCTCGGGCATCGTCGGGTTGGCGATGCCGTTGATCGTGGAGCGGGCGGCCTCGGCGGCCGGGCCGTCGGCGGCACCGATGTAGATGGTGCCGTCGTCCTCGATGGTGATGTCGGCGCCGGTGTCCTCCTGGATCTGGTTGATCATCTTGCCCTTGGGGCCGATGACCTCACCGATCTTGTCCACCGGGATCTTGACGGTGATGATCCGCGGGGCGTTCGGGGACATCTCGTCGGGGACGTCGATGGCCTCGTTCATCACGTCGAGGATGTGCAGCCGGGCGTCGCGCGCCTGCCCGAGGGCGGCGGTGAGCACGGAGGCGGGGATGCCGTCCAGCTTGGTGTCCAGCTGGAGCGCGGTGACGAACTCACGGGTGCCGGCGACCTTGAAGTCCATGTCGCCGTAGGCGTCCTCCGCACCGAGGATGTCGGTGAGGGTGACGTAGTGGGTCTCGCCGTCGATCTCCTGGGAGATCAGGCCCATGGCGATACCGGCGACGGCGGCCTTCAGCGGCACACCGGCGTTCAGCAGCGACATGGTGGAGGCGCAGACCGAGCCCATCGAGGTGGAGCCGTTGGAGCTCAGCGCCTCGGAGACCTGGCGAATCGCGTACGGGAACTCCTCGCGCGTCGGCAGCACCGGCACCAGGGCGCGCTCGGCGAGCGCGCCGTGGCCGATCTCGCGGCGCTTCGGGGAGCCGACGCGGCCGGTCTCACCAGTGGAGTACGGCGGGAAGTTGTAGTTGTGCATGTAGCGCTTGCGGGTCACCGGGGAGAGGGTGTCCAGCTGCTGCTCCATGCGCAGCATGTTCAGCGTGGTGACGCCCAGGATCTGGGTCTCGCCGCGCTCGAACAGCGCCGAGCCGTGCACCCGCGGGATGGCCTCGACCTCGGCGGCCAGGGTGCGGATGTCGGTGACACCGCGGCCGTCGATGCGCTTCTTCTCCTTGATCACGCGCTCGCGGACCAGCTGCTTGGTGAGCGAGCGGTACGCGGCGGAGATCTCCTTCTCGCGACCCTCGAACTGCGGGAGCAGCTTCTCGGCGGCCAGACCCTTGACGCGGTCCAGCTCGCTCTCGCGCTCCTGCTTGCCGGCGATGGTGAGCGCCTGGGCCAGCTCGTCGCGGACGGCGGCGGACAGCGCCTCCAGGACGTCGTCCTGGTGGTCCAGGAAGATCGGGAACTCGCCGGTGGGCTTGGCGGCCTTGGCGGCGAGGTCCGACTGGGCCTTGCAGAGCGCCTTGATGAAGGGCTTCGCGGCGTCCAGTCCGGCGGCGACGACCTCTTCGGTCGGCGCCTGGGTGCCGCCCTTGACCAGCTCGACGGTCTTCTCGGTGGCCTCGGCCTCGACCATCATGATCGCGACGTCGCCGTCGGGCAGGACACGGCCGGCGACGACCATGTCGAAGACGGCGTCCTCCAGCTCGCTGTGCGTCGGGAAGGCGACCCACTGGCCCTTGATCAGCGCGACACGGGTGCCGCCGATCGGGCCGGAGAAGGGCAGGCCGGCGAGCTGCGTGGAGCAGGAGGCGGCGTTGATGGCGACCACGTCGTAGAGGTGGTCGGGGTTGAGCGCCATGATCGTCTCGACGATCTGGATCTCGTTGCGCAGGCCCTTCCGGAAGGAGGGACGCAGCGGACGGTCGATCAGGCGGCAGGTGAGGATCGCGTCCTCGGAGGGGCGGCCCTCGCGGCGGAAGAAGGAGCCGGGGATCTTGCCGGCGGAGTACATCCGCTCCTCGACGTCCACCGTGAGCGGGAAGAAGTCGAGCTGGTCCTTGGGGTTCTTGGACGCAGAGGTGGCCGACAGCACCATGGTGTCGTCGTCCAGGTACGCGACGGCGGAGCCGGCGGCCTGCTTGGCCAGGCGTCCCGTCTCGAAGCGGATGGTGCGGGTGCCGAAGGAACCGTTGTCGATGACGGCCTCGGCGTAGTGGGTTTCGTTCTCCACTAGGTGTTTCTCCTCGTCTGTGTCCGCGACGCGTGTCGCCGCGGACTCCTCAGCGGTGGAGCGCCCCCGGTGCGGGCCGGTCTTCGATCGAAGCCCCCGGACGCGGTGTGCGTGTCCGAGCGCCACTACCGAGGACCGGCGTCGAGGGGGTGCGCTCCGCCTCGTGGTGCAGGCCGGGACTCGTTGTGCCCGGTCTGCCGTCAGTGGTGGTGCTGTGCTTGCCGTGCTCGTCGGTCTGTCGGGCCCGTGCGCGGCGCGTGCGCCTGCCTCGGGCCGGGGTCGTACCTCGTGACGAGCTGGAACCAGCCTACAAAGGTTCCGCTCCCGGGGCGGCGCGGCCCGTCGGGAGAAGCGAGGTACGACGAAGGGAGCGGTCCCCGGTCGGGAACCGCTCCCTGCACGTCATTCAGCGGGCGCCGGCCGCACCGCGGCGGATGCCGAGGCGCTCGACCAGGGCACGGAAGCGCTGGATGTCCTTCTTCGCCAGGTACTGCAGCAGGCGGCGGCGCTGACCGACGAGCAGCAGCAGACCACGGCGGGAGTGGTGGTCGTGCTTGTGGGTCTTCAGGTGCTCGGTCAGGTCGGTGATCCGCTGGGTGAGCAGGGCAACCTGGACCTCGGGGGAGCCGGTGTCACCCTCCTTGGTGGCGAAGTCCGAAATGATCTTGGTCTTGGTGGCAGCATCGAGAGACGACACGCGTACTCCTTGGTGAGTCGTTGCCCTGGTGGGGCAGCCTTCGAGTGCCCCTGGTCTCGTTCACAGGGGAGCTTCCGCAACTCGGGAGGCGGGCTCGCTGGGCGCTTCCGACGGATCTCCGCGCACGGCGGATCCGGGGTGCGTACACAAACGGCCGCCCTCAGGGTACACGAGGCCGGAGGGCGGCCATTCGGGGGTGCCGGGTGGGTGGGAACCGGGCTGTGCCGGGTGGGTGGGAACCGGGGCCCGGCCGGGTCAGCTCGTCATCGACCTGGCCGCCGCGTACACCTCGAGAACGGCGAGGGCGAGCGGCAGCAGCGAGAGCAGCACCAGCCCCTCGAACATGTCCAACAGCCTTCCCCAGAACGGCGACACGCCCTTGCTGGGAACGATCAGACCGACGCCGATGATGACCGCGGCGCCGATCGCGATGCTGCTGGCGAACCAGACGGTGTGGACGTTGAGCGGGCCGCTGTCGCCGTCCCGGTAGAGCGCCTGGAGCGCCTCGACGGGCGGGTCGAGCGTCATGCCCAGAAGCAGCAGCAGGATGGTCACCAGGCCGCCGATCATCAGGCAGGCGACCTGGGCGGTGTAGTCGAAGAGCCGGGCGCGCAGTATCAGCGCCAGACCGCAGGAGAGCGCCAGCAGTTGGGCCCAGGTGTTGTCGGTGAAGCCGAGGATGACGCCGGCGGCGACCGCGACCAGGGCGGAGGAGCCGGCGACCAGGCCGAGGAGCAGCTCGTGGCCGCGGCGGGCCTGGGCGCCGATGCGCAGGAAGTCGACGGCCTCGTCGTGGTTCTGGTTCTTGCTGTCGTACTCGCGGCCCTGGGCGATCTGGTCGGGCGAGCGGTAGCCGATCGGCAGGCGCGCGAAGCGGGCGGAGAGCCCGGGGAGCCAGGCGACCAGCGCGATGCCGACAACTGCGGTGATGGCGGCGACCTCGCGCGGCGGCGCGTCGGTCAGGATGCCGACGAAGGTGGCGACCGTACCGGCCGCGGCGAGGAACGCGGCGGCGACGAACGGGGAGTCGCCGTGCGGCAGCAGCGCGACCAGGAGCACCGAGGCGATCAGCACGACGACGCAGCCGACCAGCAGGTGGAGCCGGCCGGGGCCCTCGCCGTTGTCCAGGCCGAAGACGCCGGAGCCGGCGAGCATCAGATGCGGGAGGGAGGCGAGGCCGAGCGCGATGGCGGAGCCGCGGTCGTCGTAGACCCGCGCACGTACGCCGGAGAGCGCGACGAGCGCGACACCGGTCACACCGGCGATGATGCCGGCCAGGCTGTGCATGTCGCGCTCGAGCGGGTTGGAGAACCACAGGACGAACGCCATCATGCTGAGCAGGAGCACACCGGCGGTGAGCCCCGCGAGGTTCATCAGGTCGTCGCTCCAGCGCCGGCGGTCGCGGCGGACGGTGGAGGCGACCGCGTCGGAGACGTCGTCGAAGACGGCGGGCGGAAGCGATTCCGCGAAAGGCCGCAGCAGCAGTACGTCGCCGTCGAGAATGCGCTGTTCCGCGAGGGAGCGACCGGCGTCCAGCACGGTGCCGTCGCGGCGAACGAGGTGATATCCGGTCGGACTTCCCTCATTCTGCGACTGTCCGGAAAGCTGGAGGATTTCCGGATAGATATCGACAAGCGGCACGTCCTCGGGCAGCGCCACGTCTATCCGTGCGTCCGGCGCGGCAACGGTGACCCGGCAGAAGCCGGTACCTGCGGTCGTACTCACCTGGCGGTGCCCCCTCGGCCTGAAGTTTGGGTGTTGTCCGAACGCCTGCAGGGATATGCGGCGGCGGAGCGTCAGCGTACCGTCGGATACGGCAACGGCCCCACCCACCCCGGGTGTTGTTGCATGTCAGTAGGATCACGGGCAGGGCCAACTTCGATCGACGCGTGTCTGTCGGTACCTGTGCGGTGTATGTGACACGTGGGTCGTGGCAGTGGGTCGGGGGGATCGCTACACACGGGAGCGGTCCGACACTTGCGAGAAGCTGAAGGACTGGTGCGCCGGTGAGCGTGATTGTCGTCAAGCGCCCTCCTCGGGCCCTTCCGCCCGAAATACCCGATGAGGAGGTCACGCTCGAACCACCGCCGGAGATTCCGCGCGAGACCGACAACAACATGCTGATGAACCTCCTTCCCATGCTGGGAATGGGAGGTTCGGCCGCGTTCTTCTTCATGCCGGGTATGGGCAACCCGTTTATGAAGGTGATGGGCGTGATCATGCTGGCGTCCACGCTCGCGATGGTGATCGCGCAGATCGTCAAGGCCCGGCAGGGCCCTTCCGGCCAGATGACGCAGGACCGCCAGGACTATCTGAAGTACCTGTCCCAGAAGCGGCGCGAGATCCGGCGGACCGCGCACCGGCAGCGGGACAACCAGCTCTTCCTCCACCCGGCGCCCGACCAGCTGTGGTCGATCGTCGCCGAGGGCAGGCGAGTGTGGGAACGCCGCGCCTCGGACGCCGACTTCGCCCAGATCCGGG
Organism: Streptomyces sp. XM4193; assembly: GCF_023072595.1. GTDB lineage: Bacteria > Actinomycetota > Actinomycetes > Streptomycetales > Streptomycetaceae > Streptomyces. Next base: position 151,387 of record NZ_JALLGK010000011.1, on the reverse strand, counting down.
TGGGGCTCGGCCCGCAGCAGCTGGCCACCCCGCTCAAGGCCCCGGAGACGGCGCCGCTGGACGAGCTGGAGCCGCTGACCGCACACGCGATGAAGCAGTTCCTCGCGGTGCACGGCACCCTCGACGGTCTGCCGCTCGCGGTCTCGCTGCGCGCCTTCTACCACATCACCGTCTCCGGCGAGCCCGACACCGTGTACGGGACCTCGCGGGCGATCGTCGCGCAGCTGTGCACGCTCCAGTCGCCGGAGGACCTGACCGTCGCGGTGGTCGCCGCGCCGGGTGCGCTGGCCGAGTGGGAATGGGCCAAGTGGCTGCCGCACACGCAGCATTCGGCGCTGGACGGCGCCGGCACCAGTCGGCTCATCACCGACGACCTCGGCGAGATCGAGGAGCTGCTCGCGGACGCGCTGGACGGCCGTACCCGCTTCAACCCCAAGAGCGCACCGGTCGCCGACACCCAGCACGTGGTGATCGTGCTGGACGGCGGCAATGTGCCGCTGGACTCGGTGATCGCCGGCTCCGAGGGTCTGCAGGGCGTCACGATCATCGAGGTCGTACCCGGTGAACTCGACGAGCTGCGCAGCTCGTTGGCCGTGATGGTGCGACCGGGCCGACTGGAGCTGGAGTCCTCGGGCGGAGCGGTGTACGAGGGCGTGCCCGACGTGCTCTCGGTCTCCGAGGCCGAGTCGCTGGCGCGGCAGCTGGCGCCGCTGCGGGCGGGCAGCGCCGACGGCGACGAACCGCTGCTGGCCAACCTGGACTTCACCGATCTGATGAACATCGGCGACGCCGGCTCCGTCGACGTCTCCCGCACCTGGCGTCCGCGCACGCTGCACGAGCGGCTGCGGGTGCCGATCGGCGTCGGCCAGGACGGCATGCCGGTCATGCTCGACGTCAAGGAGGCTTCGCAGGAGGGCATGGGCCCGCACGGCCTGTGCGTCGGCGCCACCGGCTCCGGCAAGTCGGAGCTGCTGCGCACGCTCGTGCTCGGCCTCGCGGTGACGCACTCCTCGGAGACGCTGAACTTCATCCTCGCGGACTTCAAGGGCGGCGCGACCTTCACCGGCATGTCCGACATGCCGCACGTCGCGGCCGTCATCACCAACCTCGCCGACGACCTCACCATGGTCGACCGCATGCGCGACGCGATCACCGGTGAACTCCAGCGCCGACAGGAGCTGCTGCGCTCGGCGGGCAACTACGCCAACATCACCGACTACGAGAAGGCGCGCGCGGCCGGCGCACCGCTGGAGCCGCTCTCCTCGCTGGTGATGGTGCTGGACGAGTTCTCCGAACTCCTCAGCGCCAAGCCGGACTTCATCGAGATGTTCATCCAGATCGGCCGCATCGGCCGCTCCCTGGGCGTGCACATGCTGCTGGCCTCGCAGCGCCTGGAGGAGGGCAGGCTGCGCGGTCTGGACACCTACCTCTCGTACCGCATCGGTCTGCGGACCTTCTCCGCGGCCGAGTCGCGGGCGGCGATCGGTGTCCCGGACGCCTACCACCTGCCGAACGTCCCGGGTGCCGGCTATCTGAAGTACGACACCGAGACGATGGTGCAGTTCAAGGCGGCGTACGTCTCCGGCCCGTACCGCGCGGGCGGCGGGGGCGGCGGCGGGGGCGGCAGCCGTACCGACCGGCTGCCGGTGCTCTTCACCGCCTCGCACGTCGAGCGGTACGTCATCGAGGAGCCGGCCGAGCCGCAGAACCAACAGCCCGAAGAGGACGACGCGTTGGCCGACACGGTGCTGGACGTCATCGTCCAGCGGCTCCAGGGCCAGGGCCCGCCCGCCCACCAGGTGTGGCTGCCCCCGCTGGAGGACTCGCCGTCGCTGGACAGGCTGCTGCCCGCACTCGCGGTCACGCCAGAGCGCGGAGTGCACGCCGCCGAGTACACCGCCACCGGAAAGCTCGTGGTGCCCGCGGCGATCGTGGACAAGCCGTTCGAGCAGCGCCGCGACGTGATGTACATGAACTTCTCCGGCCAGCTCGGCCACGGCCTGGTGGTCGGCGGTCCGCAGTCCGGCAAGTCGATGATGCTGCGCGGCATCATGGGCGCCTTCGCGCTCACCCACACCCCGTTCGAAGTGCAGTTCTACTGCCTGGACTTCGGCGGCGGCGGCATGCTCGCCTTCGAAGGGCTGCCGCACGTGGGCGGCGTGGCGACCAGGCTCGACGCGGAGAAGGTGCGACGCACGGTCGCCGAGGTCGTGGGCATCCTCAACGCCCGCGAGGAGTTCTTCCGGGACAACAGCATCGACTCCATGGGCACCTACCGGCAGCGCCGCAACGCCGGCCAGTACCCGGACCAGGCGTGGGGCGACGTCTTCCTGCTCATCGACGGCTGGTCCACCTTCAAGACCGACTACGAGATGATGGACCCGGTCATCCTGGACATCGCCAGTCGTGGTCTGGGCTTCGGCGTCCACCTGGTCGTCACCTCCTCCCGCTACACCGAGGTGCGACCCGCGCTGCGCGACCAGCTGCTCAACCGCGTCGAGCTGCGGCTCGGCGACCCGATGGAGTCCGAGTTCGACCGCAAGCGCGCGGAGAACGTCCCGACCGGCCAACCCGGCCGCGGTCTGACCCCGGACAAGCTGCACTTCCTCGGCGCACTGCCGCGGATGGACGGCTCGGGCAACGCCGAGGACCTCTCGGACGGCATGACGCACTTCGTCTCGACCGTCTCCGAGCACTGGCAGGGCCGTCCGGCCCCCAAGGTGCGGATGCTGCCGACCATGCTCTCGGTCAACGAGATCCCGGCCGGCGGCGACTACCCGCAGCGCGGTGTCGCGCTCGGCGTCGACGAGACGACCCTCTCCCCCGCGTTCATCGACTTCGAGAACGACCCGCTCTTCGTCATCTTCGGCGAGAGCGAGTCGGGCAAGTCCTCCGTGCTGCGACTGCTCGCCAAGCAGATCGCCGAGCGGTACGCGACGGACAAGGCGCTCATGGTCGTCGCCGACTACCGCCGTGCGCTGCTCGGCGAACTGCCGGACAGCCATGTGTACAAGTACTGCGCGGCCGGACCGCAGCTCCAGGAGGTCCTGGAGGGTCTGGCCGGCTCGCTCGGACGCCGGATGCCGGGGCCCGACGTGACGCCCGAGCAGCTGCGCAACCGCAGCTGGTACGACCTGCCGGACGCCTTCGTCATCGTGGACGACTACGACCTGGTGGCCAGCGGTCAGAACCCGCTCAACCCGCTGCTGGAGTACCTGCCGTTCGCCCGCGACGTCGGCCTGCGGCTGATCCTGGCACGCAGCTCGGCGGGTGCGTCGCGCTCGTCCTTCGAACCGGTCATGCAGCGTACGAAGGAGCTGGGCGCTCAGGGCCTGATCCTGTCCGGCGACCCGGCGGAGGGCCCGCTGATGGGCAACTTCAAGGCGACCAGGCTGACGCCCGGCCGTGGGCAGTTCGTCACCCGCAAGGGCGGCGGACAGCTCGTGCAGACCGGTTGGATGCCGCCGCGGAGCTGAGCATCGTGTGACGAGAGGGCGGGCCCGGTGGAGTCTTCACCGGGCCCGCCCTCCGTCGTACGGGTGGGGTGCCGGGGTGCGGGGTGCGGGTGGGCGCAGACGCGGGTGGTGCCGGCGCGGGGGCGGGCTGGACGCGGGGTGCGGGTCTGGGTGCGGGACGCGGATGTGGTGCGGGACGCGGGTGCACGGGGTGGTGCGGACGGGCGGACGGCGCGGGCCGGTGCGCGTACGCGGGCCTCGGGCGCGGGCCTCGGGCGCGGGCCTCGGGCGCGGGCCTCGGGCGCGCGCGGTGGGGTGGGAACGTGCGCCGGCCGACCCGGCGGCAGGTGCGTACGGGCCGAGTTGCGCGCCTGCGGGCGGCGGGCGAGTGGGAGCGGTCAGCCGAAGGCGCCGCGGGGCGGGTGGTCCGCGCCTCCGGGCACCGTTCCCGCGATCGGCGCCGAACCCGCGGCGGGGTCGACACCCTCCGGGTCGACGCCTTCGGGGTCCGTACCCTCCCGATCCGGGCGGTCGCGGTCCCCCGTCCCCGTCCCGGTGTCGGGGTCGGCGCCGGGGTCGGTGTCCGGGAACAGGTCGCTGTCGATCCGGCTGCCCGCCGAGTCTCCTCCGCCCGTGGTGCCGTCCCGCCCTTCGCCGGGGGCGCGGTCCCCGGGACCTTCGCCCGCGCCGTCGCCGGGGTTGCCGCCCTCGATCGGTTCGGCCCCGGTGCTCTCGCCGAGCATGCCGTCCGAGCGGCGCAGGAAGGCCGGGTCGTACGGCGTGGTGGGCAGCGCGGGAGCGCCGGCACCCGCGCCGCCCCCGGTGCGCTCGAAAACGGTGGCGATGGTGGCGGCCAGCTTGGCGAGGGCGGAGACGACGGATTCGGTGTTCATCGGCGTCGGCAGCCCACCGCCCACCGGACCGTCCCCTTCGCTGCCTCCGGAGCCGACTCCGGCCCCCGGCACGGAGGCGCCTGTCGAGGTACCGGAAGAGCTCCCCCCGGGCGCGCCGGTGGCGGAGAGGTCGCTGTCGAGCGCCAGGCTGCCGTGGGTGAGCCCCGCGCCCAGTCGCTGACCGACGAAGCTGTCGAGCGCGCTCGTGGAGTCGCCGCCGTCGCTCGCCGCGCCGTCCGGCTTCCCGTCCGAAGCGCCGTGCGCCTCCGTACGGGAGAGGCTGCCCGCCGAGGCCGAATCGTCCGCGCCGCCCGGCTCGGCGCCCGCGAGCTGGTCGCCGCCGACACCGGCGTCGCCGGACCCCGCGGGGTCGCCGGCGAGCTGTTCGGCGGCGTCCGCCGCCTGTTCGAGATCGCCCGCGGCCAACTCGAAGGCGGGCAGGGCCTCTTGGACGGCGGAACGCAGCAGCGCCCACTGACCGGCGAACCCCTCGGCTCCCGAACCGCGCCAGTCGCCCGTGAGCACTCCGCCCACCTGCCGGTCGAGCGCCTGCACGGTCTCGTCGACCCTGGCGCCGAGCTCGCGCCAGCCCCGCGCGGCTTCCCGCAGCGCCTGTACAGCTTCGTTCCGGTCGCTCACAGCAGGTCCCTGATGTCGTCGGCGAAGTCGTCCTGGACCGAGGAGGTGTTGCGCACGACCTCCTTGACGCCGCTGGACGCCTCGTCCAGCCGGTCCTGGAGCTTGCCCACCACGGACCCGGCGAGCTCGACGGCCTCGGCCAACTGCTCGTAGGAGACGGAGTCCAACCGCTCCAGCACCTCGCGCACCGGTTCCAGGTCCGTGCTGCGGCGGAAGTCCGAGACGTAGCTGCCCAGGTCGTAGGCGTGGTGTGCGAGCGAGCTGCCGAGCTGCCCCAACTCTTCGATGTTCACATGGAGTCTGTCGGACATCTCTTCTCCCGCATCGGCCGCCGTACAGCTTTCACAGATGTAACACACATCATCCGACAAAGGTCCGCCCAGACCCCGTTCCCTCCGCCTACCCCGGTACGGGCGGCCCTACGACGGTTCGGAACGTGCCGCACACCACTGCCGCTTGGCGAAGCCCCCTGCCCGACCGTGCCCGGCTCGGCCAACCCTCTGGTGGGCAGCGGCGGCGAGGGCTGAGAATATGAGGACGCGGCCGGGAGCACGGGCCGCGGCAACGACGCGAGGGAGGGGAGCCCGGTGAAGGACGAGCGGGACATTCAGGAAGAGAACCTCATGGAGGATCTCGAGGACCCGATGCAGGCCCGCGACGTGCGCAGGTCGCTGGAGCAGCTGCGCACCATTCCCGGCGTCGACCCGCGCCTCCAGGAGATGGCGCGCGAACTGCTCTCCGGCCGCACGGGGCTCAAGGACATCATCGAGAACCCGCGCTACCTCGCCGCCCTCGGCGACAACATGCGCGAACTCCAGGAGCGGGACGACCGGATGACCCCCGAGGAGCGCGAGCGCTCCAAGGAGCAGGCCGCCGAGTTCTTCCGGCAGCAGGAGGAGGACGCGGCCCGCGAGGACGCCGAGCGCGAGCAGACCGCGCGGGAAGCCAGGGAGAACGGCCCGAAGCCGCGCCACCGCGGCGGTCAGTGACCAGCGAATCCCGTGTGACGACCCTGTCCCATCGGGGAGTTGACGGATGACGCCGTCCACCGACTGTGCGACGGTGGACGAGCCAGCAGCACCAGCGGCAGCGCGCGGCGTCCGGTGACACCGCGCGAGAGAGAACGGGGGTGGCCATGTCGAACGAGAGTCTGCAGTCCAAGCCGGCGGTCCTTCAGACCGAGGGCAAGAACATGCAGCAGGTCAGCAAGGACTTCAACACCGCGCTGACGACGCTGAAGAACACCTTGACCGGCATCGAGGCGGGCGACCGTCCACCGTGGGGCGGCGACGACATCGGCAGCAGCTTCGGCGCCCTGTACGAGGGGTTCCGGGACGGCATGTACGAGTCGATGGGGCACCTGGTCGGCCGGGTCGACGACATCGGCAAGGGACTGACCGGGATGGGCGACAACCACGAGGTCAACGAGGACTTCAACGACTCGCTCGTCAAGGCCGAGGAGGCCAGGGCCGAGAAGCTGGGCATCGGCAAGATCCCCCACCTCGGCGGCGGCTGACCCCGGGCGGCGGGCCAGGCGGGGCAGGGCGCGACGACGCGGCTGCGCGCGGGGGTCCCGGAGGTGCGCGGCGAAGGCTGATCCCGATTAGCGGGGCGCGACGACGCGGCTGCGCGCGGGGCGGGCTCGACGGCGGCGAAGGCTGACTCCGATTGCGGGGCGCGGGGGTACGCGTGCGGGGCGGGTGTGAGCCGCGGTTGCGCGCGTGAGGAGCGGCGGTTCTTCGCCTGAGCGCCGCAGTTCTCCGTGTGAGAACCACAGTCGTTCGCCCGAGGGCCGCCGTTCTGTTGGTTCTGTTCGGTTGAGGGGCTGAGGTCCACGCGCGACGTTGTGTGCCTCGCGGGCGGGAGCCTCCGACCCCACGGGCACCCGACTTCAGCGCGCCCGATGTTCGGACCGGACGCCGAGCTGCCGCGGGCGGGAGGTGTTGCCCACGCCGGCCGCCCCTCCTGCGACGGTTCCCGTTGCGACGGCTGCCGCGGGGGCGGGGGCTGTGGTGGCAGGAGCCGTGACAACCGGGCTGTGGCAACCGTGCCCAGTCTGCTGTGGTGAAGGTTCGTGCGGCGGCGACCCCCGCAAGGCGTACCCGCCCGCCCGCGTGAAGTGGCGTACAGCTGCGAGGAACGCGGACACAGAGTGCCCGGCCGCTGCCCGACCTCGTACGGATCCGGCAGATGCGGTGACGAGCCCGATCTCAACTGCCGTTACAGAGCGGGGAGTTGATTACGACTCGCGACGAACGGCCGTCCGTCCGCACCGGGTTCGTCAGTGCTCGACCCCGTCGTACCCGGCCCACTCGTCTCCACCAGTGGGCTCGCACATACGATTTCCACGTACGGTTCGACGTTCGCGTGCGGCACGGACCGTCGGCAGCGCCCCGGGATTCCGGGCGTCGTCGGCGTCGACGCGACAGCAGAGGAGGGGAGCACCATGTCCGGCTCGTCGCAGCCCCACAGGCCCCACCCCTACATCGGCGGGCGCAACGCCGTGCTGCGCACCCTCGCCGCCTGGCAGATGGACTGGCCGGGCGCGCCGCGCGTCGTCGTCCTCACCGGCAGCCCCGGCACCGGTCGCACCCGGATCCTCGAGGGCTTTCTGATGTTCGGCGACCCCGAGCAACGGGCCCGGCTCGACCCGGACTCGCTCGACCCCGCGACCGTACCGCCCGACCTTCCCCCGCCGACGGTCCTCTCCCCCGCCGGACGCACAACTGGCGAGATCCTCGCCGACCTTGCGGACGCGCTCGGTCTGCCCTCCGCCGAGCCGGACCGCGTCTTCGCCGAACTCGCCGCGCGTACGGAGCCGTTGGCGCTCGTCGTACCGGAGGTCGACCGTGCGGGACCGGTGGCGGCGGCGGAGGAACCCGTACGGCTCGTGCGCGAGCTGCTGAAACCGCTGGCCGCGCTGCCGACCGTACGACTGGTGGCAGCGGTGCCGCGCGCCCTCGCGACGGAGCTGAAGCGCGAACCGACGCCGGGCACCGCCCTGTTGATCGACCTGGACGAGAAACGCTGGTCAGACCCGGAGGGCCTGGCCCACCAGGCGGCGAGCCACCTGGACGCAGCCGCCGCCTCGGCGGACGCGGTGGGGCCGGCGGGATCGGCGGAATCGGCGGATTTGCCGGGCGCGACGGACACTACGGGTTCGCCGGGCTGTACGGGCTCCACTTTCGGGACGGCCGGGGCGGTCCACCCGCTCCTCGGCCCTGAGGCCGCGCACCGCCGCAACCTCGCGGAGGCGTACGTCGCCCGCCTCGACGCAGGCGCGCAGAGCCGGCTGACCGTTCGCCTCGCGCTCAACTCCGCGCTGGCCCAGGCCGATTGGTTCTTCGCACATCACGGGAAGGTCCAGGCGGAACCAGCACCCGATGTCTCGGAGGGGACGCCCGCGGCCGACCCCGTCACCGCGCTCGCAGAAGCGCTGCCGACCGACCTCTCCGCCGTACTCGACCTTCACGCCACTCGCGCGGGCGTCGAGCCGGCCACCCTGCGCGCCGTACTCACACCGCTTGCCCTGGCCGAGCACCAGGGGCTGCCGGCGGAGCTGCACGGCCCGCTGGCAAGCGCCGTCGCGGGACGCGACATGAACACCACGGTGGCCGAACTCGCCGCGCTCACCGAGCCGTTCGTCGAACGCGTGGAGGGTCACGACGGCGACCGGACGCGGACGCTGCTGCGCCTGGTCCACCCCGCCCTCGCCGACACCGTCCGCGCCGGGCTCCAGGACGTGGGCACCGCGCAGACCCGGACAGCGATGGCCCTGCTCGAGGAGGTGCCGGAGCAGGACTGGTCGAAGGCTGATCCGTACGTGCGCGACCACATCGCCTCCCACACCCTGGCAGCCGGGCTGCTCCCCCAACTCCTCACCGATCCCGGCCTGTTCACGTACGCGGACCCGGTCTGCCTGCACGCCGCAGTCGAGTCCGTACCGTACGACTCGCTCGGCGCCGCGGCCCGCACCTATCTGCGCACCGCTCCCGCACTCATCGACGGCGACGTCCCGCCGGGGCGCCGCGCGGAGCTCCTCGAAGCCGCCTTCACCGCCGACGGCCTCACCGCCCACGCCACCGCCCTGCGCCAACTCGCCACCCAGAGCGGCTAGCCACGGGCACGGGACGGCGTCGGACGTCTCGGGCGTCGGGTTCACAGAGCTGAGGATGGGGCTCGGGGCTTGAGTCGTGCCGGAGGAGGTTGCTGTCCAGAACTCGGCTACCTTGACCGCGTCCGGTTCACAGGGCGGGTCACAGCCAATGCAGTACGGCGGCGTCATCGCTGCCCCCGCCCTGCGCGTTCGGCGAACTCGACCCACGTGCTGAGGAGAAGCCAGGATGTGACCCCGACCATTGCCACGTACTGGATCACTCGGACCGTGTCGGGGCACGTTCGTCTCGGAAGGGACGACCTGACAGCTGAACAACCGCCCGTACACGCAGTGGTTCCCCGAAGCCCCAGTGGCTTCGGGGAACCACTGCGTGTACGTCAGTAGCCGCGTGGGCCGCCCGGCGGCGGGCCCTGCGGATGATGGCCAGGTGGCCCGGGCGGATGATGGCTGGGCAGGCTCTGGGGATAGTTGCCCGGCATGGGCGGCTGCCCCTGATGCGGAAACGGCCCCGGCGGGCCACCCGGCCCGCCCCAACCCGGCGGCGGAGGCGGATTGTTCCTCCTCCGCCTGTTCCGGGACACCAGAGCGAACACGGTGGCCAGAACCCCGATCGCACCGAAGCCCACAAGCGCCAGGATTCCGTGCAACTTGTAAGGGTTGGTGTCGTCGCCGCCGTTAAGGATCTCCTCGGCTGCCTTCGCCTCCCGCTCAGCACGGCCCCCGGTGTCCCTAGAGCCGGGCTCACCCGCCCCCTTCGGCGCGGTCAGCGGGCCGTTCACCGGCCCCTCGGTGAGATCGTCGGTAAGCGCTCGCAACGGACGGATCATTCCGTAGCCGTAGTACTCGTTGGGAGCCTTTCCCATTTCCTCCGGCAGCAGTGCAGTTCTCGTAAGACGACTGACGATTTGCCCGGCTGTAAGATCCGGGAACTTGGCCCTCAGCAACGCGACGGCACCGGAAACGTAAGCGGTGGCGAGGGAAGTACCGTTCGCCGACTCGTAATCCTTCCTGACCGCCGCAGTGTTGATGTTCACTCCTGGTGCGGTCAGAGTCAGGCCGTCGTCGTAGTTGGACTCCTCCCAGAGATTACCGGCCTCGGTGACAGCACCGACGGAGACAACTCCATCGGAATCCGCCGGGTAAGCGATTCCCCGCACTCCGTCGTTCCCTGCACCGGCGACGACGACCACGTCGTTCTCCCAGGCAAGCTTGATCGCCTTTTCTTCGGCAGAGGAAGCGAAGCTTCCGGCAATCGACACATTGATGATGTCAGCCTTCTGCTCGACCGCATAGTCAATGGCGGCACCCAGCGTGTGGCCGCTGTACTTGCCGTCAGGACGGTCGGCCTTTACGGGAAGAATCTTTGCCTTCGGCGCCAGGCCGACAATTCCGTCCCGGTTGCCCGGCCCGTGGCCGTGGCCCGCGATGAGCGAGGCGACACCGGTGCCGTGGTCCTTGCCATTCACGTTGCCCGGGCCACCGCTGTGAGCGTTCCAGCCAGGCAGCACATTGTCCTGAAGGTCAGCATGGCTGCCGTCAACACCGCTGTCGATCACGGCAACTGTGACACCTTGCCCCTGGGACTCCTGCCAGACCTTCTCGGCGTCGAATGCTTCCAACGCCCACTGACTGTCGCGCGTGCTGTCCGCCGCGGCCGCCGGCGCAGTTCCCGCCAGCAATGCTCCAGCCAGTGTCAAGCTGCCTACGACACGCGCTGAGTATGCGAGCTTCATCCTCTGACGTTCCCTTCACGAAGGCGCCCGCCTTCCCGGTTGGCAGATGACCTTCTGGTCACAGCCGCTGACGACACGTCGCCCTACTCAATGACGCGAGGAGCGACGTTCTTCTTCGGTGTCCAGGATTCCTCGTCCTCAACCAGGTAGTCAGGACGGTCACTTCGGTTCTTCTCGCTGCTCCCGGCGCCACGCGAGCCGGGAGCGCCCATCATGCCCATGCCACGCCCTGCGCCCTTACCCGCCTGGGATCCGCCACGGCTGCGGTGCAAGCCTGAGCCGCCCTGGGCCCCAGCGCCGCCACGACCGGGAGTGCCCACGGTACCGCCGCTCTTCCTGGCGAGCCCACCACGCCCAGCCCCGCCCTTGCCTGCCGCACCGCCGCCGGCACCACCTCCCATGCCCGGCATGCCGCCCATGCGCCCCGCACCACCGGCGCCCGCGCCACCAGCTCCGGACATGCCGCCAGGCAGTCCGCCGACTGCACCTGCTCCGCCGCCGCTTCCGGCTCCTGCACCCGAACCGACGCCACCGGAGCCGGACAGACCACCCAGGTTGCCCGCTCCGGAACCGGCGCCCCCCGCGCCCGCACCGATTCCTTCGAGCCCGGTACCGACCTCGCTGCCCGGCTTCGGGCCACCGATCCCGTCCAAATCGCCCGTGCCCGGCTTGAATCCGGGGCTCTGCCCCTCGTAGCCCGGCACGTCTGCCGTCGGCATCTCAGCGCCAGGACCGGCGCCCGGACCGCCGCCGCCGGGCTTGAAGGGCGAGATGTCCGGCATTCCACCAGGGCCACCTGGCCCGTTGGGGCCTCCAGGACCTTTCGGCATGTCGGGCCCTGTGACCTCCCGCCTTGCGTTGTCGATCTCCTTCGTGGCTGACCGGTAGACGGCCGCCAGTTGCTCTACATAGTGCGCTGCCTCGAGTTGCCGCTCACGGCCGATTGACAGGCTGCCCGCGTTGTTGTTCACCGCCTGCGCGATACTGATAGCGGGGTTATTCAGATCACGGTTCAGGCCGCTGTCGTCCCTGCCTGCGCCTGTGGCGAGGTTGAAACCTGCAATGGCGGGGCTAAGGACTGAGGCGGCGCCGACGGGACCAGAGCCCAACATGTCACTGCCCCGGTCTTTCAGCCGCTCCAATCGGCTCGGCTCCTTCACCGAGTCGACGAAGTCCATCACCTCGTAGAGACGTTGCGCGGTCTGCTCCAGCACACTGCCGACCGCGGAAGGCTTGTACGAAGCCTTGGCAAACTCCTGACTGATCTCCTGCGCGCGCTTCGCGAATTTCTCCGCAGATTTGCCGTGCCAGCTATCAAGCACCTTCAGGACTGCGTCGTCGAACTTCTTCTTCAGACCGCTGTCGCCATCCCTACCCACCAAGTCGTCGTGGAGCTCTACCCAGTTCTCGCCCACCGTCCGGACGTGGCCGGGGTCTGCCCCCGAGACCATCTCCTTGACCTCGCCGAGCCCCTTGTCAATGAACTGCTGACGGCTGACCAAGTCCGCGCCGGCCTCAGGCCCAGCACCCGCATTGGGCGGCGAAGCAGAGTACTCGCCCGAGCCGCTACCGGCAGGAGCCGATGGCGGAGGGACGTACGGTTGCTGCGAACCATACGGATTACCACTCGCACCGCTCTGCCCCACTTCTGCGGGCGTGTACCTCGAGTCAGAATCAGACATCAGCTCTCCCCCTGTTGCTCAGCACCGTGGCCCTGGTGACACAGGCTCGAAACCTGCACTTCTCAGGCCAGGTTGACCTTGTTGTCTGCTTCGGCGTTCTGATACGCACCCATCGTCTGATTGGACTTCTTTCCGAAGTCGTCGACGAGGTCCTCGATCTTGTCCACAATCTTTTCAATGTCTCGTTTGACCTCGCTGTGAGCATCGCGCAGGTCACTTTCCTCCTTGAACCCCTTACCCAGCGAACCTGGCTTGAGGTAGGTGGAGTCCTTCGCCTTTGACTTGGGCCCGCCCATGTCCTTGATCACCTGGTTGAGTTCCTTGACCACCTGGTCAAGGGCGTCCAGGTCCACCCCGTACTGATCGCCGGACAAAGCTTCCTCCCCAATGACGTGTTCTGAGGCACTGCCCACGTGCGCAAGTCGCATCGACCGACGCCCTCACGGCACAACACGAGGCGAGCGCACCTGTAGACAACTGTAGCCGTCAGCTTGATCCCACCCAATATGGGTGTGCGCGATTGTGACGCGCTCACTACAGCAACCGCCCGCTATGCAAGCGAAGTTGAGGATGAGGCCGGATTGCACTCTTTGCCACAGGTGCAGGTAGGCCGACCCGTCAACACGGGCCAAGGCCGCGCCCGGTGCTTGATCTGTGCACCGAACGCGGCCATGCGGAATGCTCTAACGACTGAATCGGGGCTACGGTCCGTAGTGGCCCTGACCGGGCGGCGGGCCCGGATAGTGGCCGCCTCCGTGTACCTGGCGTTCACGCTTCTTGCGCTTGGCACGTACGACGAGGAGTACGACGCCGAGGACCAGGAGCAGGAAGACACCGATCACGGCAGCGGCGACGAACACCGCGCCATCGTCGTCCGAGTCCGAACCGGACGCCTGGTCGGGCGACTTGGGCGCCTCGTCGTCGTACAGGCCACCGTCGGGGGTCTTCAACGGGCCCTGCTTCGAGCCGGCCGGAATGTCAGCAGTCAGTGCCTCGTAGGGCTGAATGATCCCGTAGCCGTACTTCGGATCCGCCTTGTCCTCCGTCGCGCTGCCTGCCCGCTTGGCGGTCTTGACGAGGCGGTTAGCCACCTGACCTGCGGTCAGGTCGGGGTACTTGGCACGAATGAGAGCGGCAGCACCAGAGACGTGCGCCGCAGCGTCCGAGGTTCCAGCGCCCGTACTGTAGGGCTTAGTAACGGCCGCCACCTGCATATCTACGCCCGGGGCCGTAAGCATCAAATGTTCGCCGTAGTTGGAGTCTTCCCAGACCTCACCATTCTTGTCCACCGCTCCCACAGCCAGGACACCTGAAGCAACAGCAGGTTGGTACGGATTGCCCGAGCCGCTGTTGCCGGAGCTAGCTACCAAAAGCACATCGTGCTCGGCGGCGTATTTGATTGCTTCAATATCATCGTCGCCTGGCTCACCCGCCGTTCCGAACGACATGTTGATGATCTTAGCGCCTTGGTCAACAGCATACTTCACGGGTTCCAGGTAAGAACCAACGACCTTGTCGTCACCTGTCTTGGTCTGCTTGATTGGAAGGATCTTCGCGTCTGGAGCTATTCCTTTGACCCCCGCGGAGCCATTAGCTCCATGACCGTGGCCCGCGATGATCCCAGCCATTGCAGTGCCATGATCATTCGTAGATTCACGGTGCGCCGGACCGGTGCCCGTGAAATCCTTTCCTTCAAGCACGTTCCGCTCAAGGTCGGCGTGGCTTCCGTCAACCCCATCGTCAATGACCGCAACCGTCACACCTTTGCCCGTTGATTCCTGCCACGCCTTCTCGGCGTTCAGGTAATCCAACGACCATTGATTCTCTCTGACCTCGTCCGCTGCGGCAGGGGTCGCAGTCGCGAACAGCACAGCCCCCGCACATACCGCGCCGCCCACTGTACGGAGTGCGCGAGAGATGAACATTGCTCCAGCCTTCCTTCTTGTGAGCCCGTCACGCCAGCAACGGGCTCACAGCCTATTTGCGTTGTGCCACATGAACTGGGGTCAGTCGACAATCCGTGGGGCGACAGTCTTGTTAGGCACCCAGGTTTCCTCGTCCTCGACAAGGTAGTCCGGACGCTCTTTCCTCTCCTTGTCGTCCTTGCCAGCAGTGCCCCGAGTGCCGGGCGCGCCCATCATGCCCTTGCCCTTCTGGCCTGCTGCCTGCTTGCCGCCACGGCTTCGGTGCAGTCCGGAACCACCTTGTGCGCGGGCCGCGCCCTTACCCGCGGCACCGACAACTCCGCCTCGCTGCTTGGCGAGTGCGCCGCGGCCCGAGCCGCCCTTTTTGTTGTTGCCACCTTGCCGCGCACCCGCGCCACCCCCCATGCCCGGGGCGCCCATACGACCTCCGGTGCCGGCAACACGACCACCGGCCCCTCCGGCCCGCATTGCTGCACCCCCAGCACCCAGAGCGCCGGGCGTGCCGATCCCGGTGCCATTCGCAGCTCCGGTCGGAGCACTGCCAGTCGACAAGCCGCCAAGATTACCGGCATTGACCCCGCCACCGCCGACACCCGGTCCTGCCGAGTTGAGACCGGTCCCCACCTGCGGACCCGACTGACCACCGGTGCCGATGCCGCCGGTGATTCCATCCGGTCGAGGGCTGGTCGGCGTCTGAGTGTTGATACCCGTACCATCAAGTCCAGTGGGCGTCGACATCGGCTTGACATTCTTCTGGTCAATTCCGCCGCCGGGGAACGGCACTACCGCGGGCACACCGCCGTCGTAGTCCGTGTCGTCGAAGTTCGGGTCTCTGAAGTTCCGCCCACTGGACTGAATCGATTTCGCGTAGGTGCGGTAGCCGCCGCCGACGTACTCCAGCGCGATCGCGGCCTTCAGCGCACGCTCTTTGCCCTCGGAGAGTTCCGTGGCGTGTTTGTCGAGGACTTCTTGCGTGGGCCGCCCGGCAGCGATGTCCGCGTTGGCCCCCGAGTCGTCCCGGCCGCCCTTCTTCCCGAGAGTGACCACCTGGACGACTACGTTGCCCGTCTTGTCCGCAGCACGGTCCAGCTTCCCGGGGTCCTTCACCTCGTTCAACTGGTTGATGCCGGACTGCAAAACGGTCGCGACGTTTCGCATCGGCTGTTCCATCGCCTTGGCACGGGAGGCCGCTTCGGCGATCTTCTTGCTGATCTTGTTGGCGCGCTTGCGGAAGCCCTCCGCGGCGTCACCGGACCAGTGCTCAAGAACTTCAGCGACGGCCTTGTCGAAGTCGTCCTTGAGGTTGCCCTCGGACTCCACCAGCACCTTGCTGATCCAGCCCCAACTGTCCGCGACCTTGCTGACCGTCTTCGGGTCGGCACCGTCCAGCATCGCGCGGAGCTCGCCGAGCTCCTTGTAGGCGAACGTCGTCTTGTGCGGCTCTGGCCAAACGCTCCCAGCGCTCATCTCATCCCCTCCATCCGAACGGAACCTGCCGCCACTTCACGGTCAACCCGGCTCATTACTTCTCCGGGTTGACCGCATTGGTCGCGTCGTACTCTCGATCCTCGTACGCACCGCGGGTCTTGGCGGTCTTCTTCGCCAAGTCGTCGATCAAGTCCTCTAGCTCCTTCAGGATCTGATCCTCGAGAATGATCTTCACGCGGTCGTGCTCGATGCGGATTTCCCTCTCTTCGCCGAACCCCTTGCCAAGCGCTCCGGCGGGAAGGTGTGTGCTGTTCTTCGCGTCGCCCTTGGTCTTGGACATCGCGCGCAGGACGCCGTTGAGCTTCTTGCCCACGTTGTCGAGAGCTTCCAGATCTACTGCGTAGTCGCCCTTAGCCATTGATGGCCTCCCCGTGAAGGTTGTGTGATGTCTTGCGGCGCCAGTCGCGGATGGCGATGGAGGTGCCGACGACGACGGCGACACCGAGTACGCCGCCGGTAAAGATGTAGAGCCCGTAGCGGACGCGGCGCTCCTGGGGGGTTTCGCCGAGGACGACGGGGGCCGGGATGATGTTGTCCGCGTTGACGCCGGTGTTCTCCGCCTTGTCCGGCGCGGGGGGCCCGGCGGGGGGTTCGCCGTCCCCGCTCAGCGCGGCCATCGGGTCGACCACGCCCCAGCCGACGTAGTTGTCGCGGTCGAGGCTGGCCCGGTCGGCGGTCTGCTGGAGGTGCCAACTGACCTGCTTGTAGTCCCACTTGGGGTACTTGGCGCGTACGAGGGCGGCGACGCCCGCGACGTACGGTGCGGCGAAGCTGGTGCCGTTGTCGACGCAGTGGCCGGCGCCGGGAACGGTGGAGACGATGTCGATACCCGGCGCGGCGATGTCGACGGCTTTGCCGGACTGGGAGAAGCCGGCGCGCTCGTTGTTGCGGTCGGAGGCGGCGACGCCGAGGACGCCGGGGATGGAGGCCGGGAAGTTGTCCTTCTCCTGGCCGGAGGCGCCGTCGTTGCCCGCGGAGGCGACGACGAGGATGTTCGCCCGTTGCGCACGCGCCACGGCGCGGTGCAGGGGCGAGTCGTCGGCGAGTTGGGCGCTGGTGCCCTGCGAGATGTTGATGATGTCGACCTTGCGGCTGATCGCGGCGTCGATCGCCTGCACCATCGTCTTGACGGTGCCCTTGACCTCGTTGTCGTTCTGCCGGATCGGGAAGAGGGTCGCCTCGGGCGCGATACCGACGAAGCCGGTGCCGTCCGCCGGGCGGGCTGCGATGATGCCGCCGACCTTGGTGCCGTGGCCGGCCTGGTCGGAAGTGCCGTCGCCCTTCTTGGTGATCACGTCGCGGCCCTTGGACACCGCGCTCTTGAGCTGCGGGTGCTGGTTGTCGGTGCCGCTGTCGATGACGGCGACCTCGACGCCCTTGCCCTTGGTCTCCTCCCAGATCTGGTCGAAGAGAAGGCGCTGGAGAGCCCACGGGGTGCCCGCGATCGGGTCGGCGGGGAAGTCGCACTCGCCGTTGTTCAGGACGGTTCCGGGGTCGTCGTTCTGCGCCCTCGGCCCTTCGTCCGCCTGGGCCGGCAGAACGGGCGCACCGAACAGACCGGTGACGCACAGCGTGATCACCGCTGTGCGCGCGCTGCGGCGCAGCCGCCCGGTTCGCTCTCCTGTGGCTCGGTGTCCCACGAGTGTTCCGCTCTTCCGTTTGCGAGTAGTGATCCGGCTCCGCCGAGGCGGACCTGGTGGTGGCGACGGCGGTGCTCCTGTGTGCCGGCACCGGGCCGGAGCCCCGAGCCGAACGGACCACCGCTGCCGTACGGACCACCACTGCCGTACGGCTTCAACTTCGCGCGGGCGGCGGTCCGTTGGAGGCGACCGCGCGCACCGGACGGGCGTCGTGCGGTACGCGACGGTGCCCGACCCAGGTGAGGGCGGACGCACTGTCCCAGCGCGCCCGCCCCTCGGCCCGGAAGTGCGGCGTGCGTACGACGCCGCGCCGGGCCGATCGGAAGTCCGAGGAGTGCCTCAGCTCCAGATACCCGCGTTCTTGCGCTCGGTGGCGTCGTAGTTGTCCGCCGCGGTGTCGAGTGCCTTGGCGATGGAGAGCAGCGTGGCGTGCAGGGAAGCGGCACGCTTGTCCCACTCCTGCTGACGCTGCTGGTAGCCCTCCTTCGCGGAGCCCTCCCAGCTCGCGGCGATCTTCTTGACGCCGCTCTCCAGCTCGTCGAGCTGGGAACGGATGTTTCCGGCGGTGGTGCGCACATCGCTGGAAGCCTGCTTGATGGTCTGGACGTTTACCAGAATCCTGCCGGACATGGTCTCTCCTCGGGGAGTTGAAGTGATCTGGGTGCGGTGACGTCCCGTGCGGCCCTCACGAGGCGCGGGAGATCAACGGGGGCGGATCACCCGAAGGGCGAGGACTCGCCTGCCGACTTGGTGACGATCTGACGCTGCTCCTCCTCGGAGGCGGCGTAGTTCTTGGTCGTGGCGTCGATCGCTTCCTTGATCTCGCCGAGCACCTGGTTGAGCTTGGTGGCGTCGGTGTTCACCTGGCTCTGCATGGTGTTGAACGAGGTCGCCGCAGCACCCTGCCAGCCACCGGTGACCGTGTCGACGACGGTCTGAAGTCGCTTGATCTCGCCCTGGATCGAGCTGTTGACAGAAGAGATCTTGTTGCTGAACGCAACCATCTCTTCTTCGGTCGTCGTGAATTTTCCGCCCATAAGTCAACGTCCCCCATGAGACTCGCACCTTGACCACGGTGCCGCCGAGGCCGCGCTGCCGTGGTGGCACCCCCTTGTCGGTGCCCATAACAGCCACTGTAACCACTGGGTCCGACACACCCAATGAGAGGGCTGCCTATTGTGACGCGTTCACTACACTTCCCAACTACCCAGGAATGCAAGCGAATTAGCCCATCGAAACGCCAATGCGGACACGGTGGACGGAACCGCTCCACCCTCCCCGGTGACACAGTCGATCTTCCGCCCGGGATGCCGGGCTACGGCCCGACGATCGGCCCCGATTCACCGTCGCCCCGATGGTCACCTCCGGCCCCACGTGTGCTCAGCTCCTCGATCCACGGAGGCACGGTCGCGCACCGCCGCAGCCTCCCGCTGTTACCCGTGGTGCTCGGGAACTCGCCGCACCGATGGCCGCGAGCGTCGGCGCCGGGAGCGGAAACGCCGGCGGCCGGCGGGGCAACCGCCCGCCGGCCGTGGGTGCGTGACCGCGCCCGGGGGCGCTCGGCCTCAGGAGCCCTGTGGCTGCTTGGCGTCGGCCGTGTTGAGGCTGGGGCCGCGCGACAGCAGCTTCGACCAGACCTGGGGAACAGCCGGTGGCTGTGCCAGATCGCCGTAACCGAGCCTGATCTGGGCCTGGTTCTGGTCCTTCTCCGCGTTGCCGGCGTTCTCGGAGTTGTCGTTGTTGGCGCGCACCGAGTAGCGCAGTCCGGTGTCCGTCACCAGATAGAGCGAACCGGTGTCCTTGGACTTGCCGGTGACCTCGCGGTAGAAGAGTCCGCTGCCGGGCGAGACGTACGTGCTGCCGCTGCCGTCCACGATGGGTGCCGGGTTGCCGGTGCCGGCCCAGGTCGTCATCTCCGGGACGGAGAGCTCCTGTCCGGCGATCTTCTGGTTGCCGCCGTGGTAGACGCTGCAGACGACGCGCCTGCCGTCCTCCTCGTGGGCGTTGTTGGCCTGCTGGGTCTGCTCCTCGGGCCAGACGACCTCCTGGCCGGTGGGGAGCTTGCCCATGAACTCGGGCTCCTCCGCCTCGATGCTGGCCAGCGGCAGCACCGCGGGCTCGGGCGCCTGACCGGGGTAGGCCAACTCTCCGACCTCGCCCTGGAGCAGCAGCTTCGCGACGAACGGCGAGACGTTGGCCACGCCGTCCTTCAGTACGACGAAGTACGCGCCGTCACCCTCGACGATCCGGCCGACCTTGCGGTGCTCCTGCGGCACGCCGTCGGTGTCCGCGGTCTCGCCCGCTCCCGGCACCGGCGGGAAGAAGATCGGCAGCTCGCTCTTGATCAGCGTGTCCATCCACTCCTCGCTGACCTTCTGCGGCTCGCCCTTCTGGCCGAAGAGGATGGCGCGCAGCAGACCGTTCAGACGCTCGCGCTCCTCGGGGGTCGCCTTGTCGCCGAGCTGGTCCTGGGCGGCGGTGGCGTCCAGCGGGTGGGCCACGCCGCGGTGGTCGACCAGGTAGTCGTCGCCCTTGGGGTCCTGGACGTAGAGCGAACTGCGCTTGCCCACCTTGCCCTTGCCGCCGGCCGTGAGCTTCCCGAGGTGCTCGTCGCCGTCCTTGAAGACGAAGGTGCTCTGCTGAATGCGGCCGCCTTCGCTGCTGGCCGGACGCTCGCAGCTGGCCCAGGTCTTCTTGGCGCCGGCGTCCTTGGAGTCCGGCAGCCGGTCCGGGGCGTAGGGGATGCCGATGGTGGGGCCCTGCGGCGGTGCGTCGCCGCCGTCCAGGATGGACTCCTTGACCTTGACCACCTCGAACTTGGAGGGGTCCAGCAGGAGTCGGGCCGAGCTGAGGTTGAGGACAGGGTGCAGCAGGGTCTTCGCCTTGCCGTCGGGGCCCTTCTCCTTGCTCTTCAGCACCACGTAGCGGGTGGTGGACTTGTCGCCCACGATGACCTTCTCGCCCGGGGCGTTCCACCCCTGCGGGGCTGCGGGCTTGAGGAGCCCGCAGCCGCCGAAGCCGACAACGATCAGCACGGACAGCACGATGGTGGGGACCAGCGCGCGAACGGGACGCGGGGCGCTCTCCACCGAGCCGTTCGGCAGCGGCTTCAGGAAGGCGGCAACGGTGCGCTTGCGCGCGAAGTTGTAGGCGTTCAGCTCGTCCCGGCGTGATGCCATGGTTGCGTTGACTCCCCGTGTCCCAAGTTCTGTCGGGTGACCACTGTCCGGCGGTGCCGGCGCGCCCTCTACTATGCCGTGTGATGATCGGTCCGTACGGTCCGGGTCTCGCATCGCACAAAGCGGGGCGGCCGAGCGATGCCGTACGGCGAGCCTCGTGCGAACTGCCTTGTTCCGCAAGGGTGTCCGTTGCACACATGCGCGGCGTACCGTCATCGGTGGGACCGGTCCCGCGGACCGGCAGGGCCCGAACCGCGACGGGTTGGGCCGACACGGGCGGGGGAAGACCGACCGGGCACGCACACGCCACATCGGCGTCCGCGGCGCGCGCATCCGCGTCAGCGCCGGACGCCCAGAACTAAGGAGCAGGCCGGGGGATGTCCACCGCCACCAGGTCACGACGCCGCAGCCGAGCGCGGCAGGCACCGCCGGCCAACGGCGGCGGCGCACACCCGCCGGCACACGGCGCACCGCAGCCGAACGGGCCCGTCACACCTCGGCTCCGGGCGCAGACCGGCAGCCTCGGTGTGGTGCGGGTGCAGCAGCTCGTTCTGATCCAGGTGGCGATCGCGCTGGTGCTGGTGGGTCTCGCCGTGCACCTGATCGTCGCCGCGCTGATGACGATCCTCGGCGCCGGACTGCTGATAGCGGCACTCGGCCGATGGCGGCAGATCCCGCTGCCCGACTGGTTCGCGACGGTGCGGGCGATGAAGCGCCGCCGCCAGGCGATCACGCCCGTGCCGCCCGGGGTCGAGTCGGCGTTCGCGCCGATCGTGGAGTGCGACCCGAGTCTGCGCACGTACGAGTACATGGACCGCGAGGGGCGTCCGGTCGGCTTCGTCGGCGACGGTACGTTCCTCACCGCGCTGGTGCAGGTGGAGGCCGAGGACGAGCCGCTGCGTCCGGCGCGCGGCAGTCGTACGGTGCCGCTGGACCTGCTGCACTCGGCGCTGGAGATCGAGGACATCCGGCTGGAGTCCGCTCAGTTCCTGCAGTACACGCAGCCCGCGCCCGCGCCGCACCTGCCCGAGCGCGCGGTGGCGGCCATCTCCTACGCACCGATCCAGGCGCAGACCCAGACGCCCGCGGTGCAGATGACCTGGATCGCGCTGAAGCTCGACCCGGAGCTGTGCCCCGAGGCGGTGGAGGCGCGCGGCGGCGATCTCGGCGGCGCGCAGCGCTCGCTGCTGCGGGCGGCCGACCAGTTGGTGAGCCGGCTCAGCGGGCTCGGCCTGGACGCCCGGGTGCTCGAGGAGCGGGACCTGGTCAACGCGCTCGGCATCGCCGTCTGCGCCAGTCCGCGCGCGAACGTCGTGGCGGGCCGGGACAACCAGACCCGCCGTCGCACCGAGGAGGCCGCCCGCGCCTGGCGCTGCGACGACCGCTGGCACACCACGTACTGGGTGCGCGGCTGGCCCCAACTGGGCGTCGGCGCGGCGCCGTTGGCGGGCGTGGCGCAGCTGCTGTCCGGGAGCAGGGCGATGGCCAGCGTCTTCAGTCTGACCGCGACGCGCGGCACCCACAACGCCCACGCGTTCGCCGGCCACCTGCGCCTGGCCTGCCGCAGTGAGAACGAACTGGAGGCGGCACAGCAGGAGTTGGAGGGCCGGGCGCGTTCCGCGAAGGCGGGGCTCGTACGGCTGGACCGTGAGCAGCTGCCCGGACTGCTCGCCACGCTGCCGCTCGGAGGTACCCGCTGATGTCCACTCCCACCTATCCCCCGCAGGCAGGCGGTTGGACGGGCGACGGCGGTTGGGGAGCGGCCCGGCCGGGGCGCCCCTCGCACCTGCCCAGTCCCGAACCGGACGCGGCTCCCGCCCAGTTGCCCGGCCAGCGCCGTTCACACGCGGGCTTCGGACTGCGCGGACCGCGCGGCGACCGGCATCTGCTGCCGAAGGAGTCGCTGGGGCAGCTCAGTCTGCCGGTGGGCGACGACGGGATCGTCATCGGCGTCGACCCGCAGAACCAGCCCGCGGTGTTGAGCCTGCTGCGGCCCAAGCCGCTGGACGTCCTGCTGGTGGGCAGCCTGTGGATCGCTCAGCTGCTGGCGCTGCGCGCGGTGGCGGTCGGCGCCAGGGTCGCGGTCGAGACCGCCCGTGCTCCCGCGTGGACGCAGATGGCACAGGCGGCGGGCGGTGGCCAGCAGTCGGTCTCCGTGCACGACGTGCGGCAGATCGCGCCGCAGGGGCCGTCGGTCTCCAGCCCGGTGCTGGTCGTACGGGACTGCGGCGCGCAGCCGCCCCGCAATCAGCTCGCGCCCAGCCCCTGGCAGGGCGTGGCGACCGTGCTGCCCTTCCTCGGTCCGAAGGCGCCCCGGCTGCTCAACCGAGCGGACCTGGTGGGGCTTCAGCGGCTCTCGCCGCAGGAGACGGAGGTCGTGGCGCGTGTCATGCGGCTGCCGCGGCAGGTCGCGGCGACGATACCGACGCTCTCGGACAACGCTCTGCTGTGGTGCACCAAGGACCACCAGCAGTTCGTCCTGACGGAGCCGACGGACGCCGAGACGGGTCTGCTGGGCGCTCCCCGGCGCATGGACTGAGGCGCGGTCGCCGGTCCGAGATCCGGACGGCGGCTCCCGCGGCCGGTGGTGTGCGCACTCGACGCCCACCACCGGCCGCGGGAGCCCCGAGTGCGCCCCGCGTTCCGGCAGCACCCGCTGCCGGCCGCGGGGCGTCCCCGTGTCCGGACGGCGTCGGGCGGCGGGTACGGGGCGTACCCCGCCGGGTTGTGACCGATTCCACACCGCCGGCCCTCAACAACCCCACCCGATCGGGTATTTGCCCCGTACGGGACTGCTCGCGCCCGTCGCGCGGAATCCGTGCTGCGCACCGCGCGCCGTACGCCCGAGGGGTCCCCCGACGGATACGACCGGGCCAACCGGCGGTGCCGGCGGGGGCGTTGGACGAGCGGCGGGAGTGACACATTGACCCGGCAGTAAGGAAGAGATTGACTGGGGTGTTCGGGCCGCACACAACCACACACTTCAAGCGCTCAGCCGGAACCGGCAACGAGGCAGACCTCAGCTGCCCGGCCGTCGGTGCGAGTGACTAGGCTGTCTTCCGAGCGGCAGGAACCACAGCAGGAACGCCACTTCGGGGGAGAGTTACGACGGTGAGGCACGACCTCGTGAACAGCCGCGCCAGCGACAACCGCATGATCCGCCTGTTTCCGGTCCAGCCGTTCAGGTGCGTTTCAGTCCAGGAGGCACAGTGAACCGCGATCGGGACGAGTTCCGTCCGGAAGACGACGACGGGGACATCGAGCTGACGGGCGAGTTCCAGCTCGACTTCACCGCGCCTGCCTGGTACTCGCAGGAGAGCGGCACCGGCAGTTCGACGGGCAGGGCCTCCTCTTCGCCCCCGCCGCCGGTGGGCACCCCGCTGCACGCAAGCGGTCCCGCGGGCCCGGGCGGCCCCTCGAGCCCCGCCTTCCCGCCGGCCGGTGCGCCCCCGCAGGGCGCAGGTCAGCCCGCCCCGCCGTCCGACGCACCGACGCCGCAGGCACAGCAGGCACCGGTGGACGGCGCGGCACCGCCCGCCTTCCCCACGCTCAAGCCCGCCGACGCCCCGGACTCCGCTCCTCCGGCACCGCCGGCCGGCACCCCCGCAGCGGGTGCGCCGGCGCCGCCCGCCTTCCCGACGTTGCAGCCGGCCGACGAGCAGCCGCCCGCTGCTCCCGTCGCGGCAGCCGCGCCGGAGCGGCCCGCCGCTGCCGAGGAGTCGCCCGCCGCTGAGCCCGAGCCTGCCGCGGCGCCCGAGAGCGACGAGCAGAGCGCACGGTTCCGCAGCGGTACGGGAGTTGACCCCTCCGCGGACGTGTGGGGCGACGACGATGACGACGACGAGCCCGTAGCGGCCGCGCCCCAAAGCTCTCGGGTCGAGAGCACCGACCACGGTGCGGACGGAGAGGCCGCCCGGACCGCGGCGGACGACCGGTCGCCGGCCGCGCCGCACCAGGACCACCAGGGCCAGCCCGCCGAGCCGGCTCAGCCCGAACCGGTCCAGCCCGAACCGGCCCAGGCCCAGCCGGAGCCGGTACAGGCCGCTGCCGAACCGCCGCACGCCCCGCAGCAGCCGGAGCCGGTACAGGCCGCGCCGGCTCCGCAGCCCGAGCCCGATTCCGTACCGCAGCAGAGCGCGCCGCCGGTCGCCGCCCAGGCCCCGGCGCCCGAGTCGGCCCCGCCCGCGCCCGAGGCACAGGCGCCGCAGCACCTCCAGGCGCCGTACCAGCCCGAGCACCAGCAGCACCAGCAGGCCCCGGCGTCAACGCAGCAGGCGCACTCCGCGCCGCCCGCCGGCGGTGAGCCGTGGGGAGCCGGTGCGCAGCCCCAGCAGAGCGCGCTGCCTCCGCTGCCGCCCAACTACCAGGCCGCCGACCCCCGTCAGCAGCACGCGGCACCGCCGCAGCAGGCCCAGCAGCCCGGTCAGCCGGGCGCTCCGCAGGACGGCTACGGATACCCGCAACCGGTCCAGGCGCAGGGTCCGCCCCCGCAGCAGGGCGGTTACGGCTACCCGCAGCAACAGCCCCCGCAGCAGGGCGGTTACGGCTACCCGCAGCCCCAGCCCGCACCGCAGGCCCAGCCGGCTCAGCCCCAGCCGGCAGCGCAGCAGCCCGCACCGCAGGCACCCGAGGCGCCGCACACCCAGCAGCCCGGCCAGTACCCGCCGCAGGCCCCGCAGGGCTACGGATACCCGCAGCAGGCTCAGCAGCAGGGCTACGGATACCCGCAGCCCGACCAGGCACCGCCGCAGCAGGCACCGGGACAGCCCGTGCCGGGGCAGCCGGCGCCCGGGCAGCCTCCGTACGCGCAGCAGTCTGCCGCGCAGGGGCAGGACCCGGCGCAGTTCGCACCGCACAGCGCCGGGCCCGCGCAGCCTCCGCAGCCCGGCCCGCAGCAGTCCGCTCCGCTGAACCCGAACCCCAACCAGCCGCAGGGCGCGGGGAGTTACGGGTTCGCGCAGCCGGGCGAGCAGCAGCCGCAGCGGGCCGCTCCCGGTGCACCGCTGGGCTACGGGGCGTCGGTCGAGCTCAGCTCCGACCGGCTTCTCCAGCGCCAGCCCAAGAAGAAGAAGCCGGGCGCCAACATCAACCAGCCCTCGCGCTTCAAGATCGGCGGCCGCAAGGAGGAGGAAGAGCGTCAGCGCAAGCTCGACCTGATCCGTACTCCGGTGATGTCGTGCTACCGCATCGCGGTGATCAGCCTCAAGGGCGGCGTCGGCAAGACGACCACCACCACCGCGCTGGGGGCGACCCTCGCCTCGGAGCGGCAGGACAAGATCCTGGCGATCGACGCCAACCCGGACGCCGGCACGCTGGGTCGCCGGGTGCGGCGCGAGACGGGCGCGACGATCCGCGACCTCGTCCAGGCGCTGCCGCACCTGAACAGCTACATGGACATCCGCCGCTACACCTCCCAGGCCCCGTCCGGTCTGGAGATCCTGGCGAACGACGTCGACCCGGCCGTCTCCACCACGTTCAACGACGAGCACTACCGGCAGGCCATCGAGGTGCTCGGCCGCCAGTACCCGGTGATCCTCACCGACTCGGGAACCGGTCTGCTCTACAGCGCGATGCGTGGAGTCCTCGACCTCGCCCGGCAGTTGATCATCATCTCCACCCCGTCGGTCGACGGGGCGAGCAGCGCCAGCACCACGCTCGACTGGCTCCAGGCGCACGGTTACGCCGATCTGGTCCAGCGCAGCATCACGGTGATCTCCGGTGTCCGCGAGACCGGCAAGATGATCAAGACCGCGGACATCGTGTCGCACTTCGAGACGCGCTGCCGCGGAGTGGTGGTCGTCCCCTTCGACGAGCACCTGTCGGCGGGCGCCGAGGTCGACCTGGACATGATGCGGCCCAAGACGCGCGAGGCGTACTTCCACCTCGCCTCGCTGGTCGCCGAGGACTTCTCCTACGCGCAGCAAGCCGAGGGGCTGTGGACCGCGGAGGGCCAGGCGGCCCACCCGCCGCAGGTCGCTCCCCCGCTGCCGGGCCAGCCGCAGCCCTACGGCGCACCGGACCAGCAGGGACAGCCGCAGTACGGCCAGCCCGGTCCGTACGGTCAGCAGGGCCCGCCCCAGCAGTACGGCCAGGGCGGCGCGCCCGAGCAGCAGCCCTACGGGCAGGGCGGTCCGGCCGATCCCTACGGCCAGGGCGGCCAGGGCGGACCCGCGCAGTACGGCCAGCCGGGCCAGGGCGGATACCCGCCGGCGCAGCAGCAGTACGGCCAGGGCGAGCAGCAGATCGATCCGCGGACGGGCCAGCCGTACCCGCAGCAGAACGCTCCCTGGCCGCCGCAGCAGCAGGAGGCACCGCCGGCCGGGCAGCAGCAGTCGGGTGCCGTGCCCGCTTCCTGGACACAACAGCAGCCACCGCCGCAGTAGTTCGGCGGAGAACGGAGAAGGGGCGGAACCTCGGTTGAGGTTCCGCGCCCCTTCTCCGTTCTCCGTTCCGGCCGGGCTCCGCGGACCGGACTCCGCGGGCCCGGTTCGGCGGGCCCGGTTCAGCGCGGCAGCGGCGCCCCGTGCGCGGCGACCAGTTCCCGCGAGCGCTGTACGTCCTCGGCCATCCGCTCCAGCAGCCCGTCCAGGGAGTCGAAGGTCTCCTGGCCGCGCAGCCGCGCGAGGAAAACGACCGACACGTGCAGCCCGTAGAGGTCGAGCCCGACGCGGTCGATCGCGTACGCCTCCACGGTCCGCTCGACTCCGTTGAACTGCGGGTTGGTGCCCACCGAGAGTGCCGCGGGCATCAACTCGCCCTCGACGCCCAGCCATCCGGCGTAGACGCCGTCCGCCGGGATCGCCGAGTGCGGCAGGGTCTCGACGTTGGCGGTGGGGTAGCCCAGCTCGCGTCCGCGCTGCGCACCGCGCACCACGACGCCCTCGACCCGGTGCGGGCGGCCCAGCACCTCCAGGGCCGCGGTCATCTCGCCGTCGCCGACGAGCTGCCGCACCAGCGAGGAGGAGAACGCGTCTCCGCCGCCCGCCTCGCCCCGCTGGTACAGGTCGAAGACGAGCACGTCGAAGCCGAAGTCCGGCCTCTCGCCGAGCTCGGTGAGGAGGGCGACGTCACCCGCGGCACGGTGGCCGAAACGGAAGTTGGGACCCTCGACGACGGTCCGCGCACGCAGCTTCTCCACCAGCACCCGGGCGACGAACTCCTCGGGCGGCAGCTTGGCGAACTCCGCCGTGAACGGCAGCACCAACACCGCGTCCACCCCGAGCTCGGCCATGAGTTCGGCCCTGCGGCGGTGCGGGGCGAGCAGCGGAGGGTGCGTTCCCGGGCGTACCACTTCGCTCGGGTGCGGGTCGAAGGTGACCACGACAGTGGGCAGTCCGAGCTCCCTGCCGCGTGCGACCGCCTCTCCGATGATCAGCTGGTGCCCGCGATGGACTCCGTCGTACGAGCCGATGGTGACGACACTGCGCCCCCAGTCATCGGGGATGTCCGCCAAACCGCGCCAGCGCTGCACTGTGCCCGCTCCTCGCCCAAAATGCGCATTGTTCCTGACGGTCCCCAGCCTGCCATGTCGGGTGGGGCCCGCGGCGCGCGGCCCCACCGGCGGGTGCGGCGGGCACGGGCCCGGTGGCAGCGCGGGACGCCGCGGGCGGAGCCGTCAGGAGGTGTCCAGGGCGAGGTGTTCGCGCACGCGCCCGGCTGCCGCCGCACCGTTCTCCGCGCTCTGCGGGCGCGTCCGGTCGTACGGGAGCGTCCGGTCCTCGTGCGGGGACGTCCGGTCCTCGTGCGGAGGCGGGATCGGGCACTCCTCCGCAACGGCCGCGGGCCGGTCCGGTGCCGGCGGTCGCCCGCCCGGCGGCCGTCCCTCGGACGGCTGCGGAGCGCCCCAGGCGCTGCCGGGTGCAGGAGCGCCGGAACCGTACGGCTGCGCGCCCGCCGCGTTCACGGACAGCGGCGGACGCGACGAACTCCCGCCCGCGTCGCCGTGTGCCGTGCCGCCGTGTGCCGTACCGCCGTGTGCCGTGCCGCGGACTTCCGGCCCGCCGGCTTCCGGGCCGAGAGGTGCCGAGGCGCGAGTCGCGGGATCGCGGGCCGTCGCGTCGCAGGTCGCAGAATCGCGGGGAGCAGGCGCGCGGGTCGCGGGGTCGCGCGGGACCGGGACGTGGTGCGCCGGGGCGCCGGAGGTCGGATCGCGGGGCCGGACGACCCGGGGCGAGGGAGCCGGGAGCGCGGGTACGGCCCCCGCCCCCTCGAGGGCGCCCCGTACCGCGGGGTCCCGCTCCACGGCGAGCATCTCCTGCGCCAACTCCTCCGCGAGGGAGCCCGGTTCGCGGTGCGCGGCGAGCACACGCGCCAGCGCCGTACGAGGGGCGGTGGCGCGCAGGCTGAGCAGCTCGCCGACCAGTGGCCGCAGCCCCGCCCTCGCCGCGGCGCCCGCGCCGAGTCTGCGGTCGACGAACCGGGCGATCGGCTCGGCTGCCGACTCGGGCCGTCTGCGGGCGAGTTCACCGACGATCACGGACAGCGGCCTGGCCAGCGCGGGGGTGTGGACGTCGGCGAGCAGGGTGAGCAGCCCGCGTGCGGTCTCCGGTCGTGCCGGTGCCGGTCCGCACAGCCGGTGCCGGAGCGCGGCGAGCACCTGCCGGGGGTGGGTGTGCAGTGCGCCGACGAGCGCACGGGCGAGGTCCTGGTCGAACGGCTCGCGGGCGAAGCGCAGTTGGGCGGCCGAGAGGTAGGAGGCACGGGTGGTCCGGTCCTGCACCAGCACCGCGTACGCGGCCGGGTGCAGTCTGCCCGCCTCGTCCGGGGCGCGCAGCAACTGCCGGGCCGCGGCGGCGAGTTCGACCGGGTCGGCCTCGGTTCGGGCGGCGAGGACCGGCAGATAGCGGGCCGCGGCGCTGCGGCGGTCCTCACGTTCGTCGCGGGACCAGCGGTGCACCGCTCGGCCCAGGCCCTCCGGTTCGTCCTGGACGAGCTCCTCCAGAAGACCGCGGGCCGCGCCGCCGCCGACCGTGGTCAGCGCGGCGACCAGTGAATCGGCCAGCTCGTCGGTGGCCACCCGGCGGTGCGCGTAGAGCAGCGCGCCCGCCGCGCCCGCCACGGTGGCTCCGGGTGCGCGCAGCTCCCGCCCGTCGCTGAACCAGCGGCACAGCAGCGGTGTGACGGCCCGGGGCCGCTCGGCGAGCAGTCGGGCGACCACGTCCAGGTACCGCTCCCCCGGGGCCGGCGGTGCGTCGTCCAGTGGCAGCAACTGGCGCAGCAGGTCCAGGAGTTGGCTGGTCTCCAGGGTGAGCCGGGCCCAGAAGGACGGGCCGAAGGCGGAGTGTCCGCCACCGTGCAGGAGTCGCGTCGCAAGCACTCTGAGCACCGGCAGGTACGGGCGGGCGTCCGGCACCCGCAGCAGGGTCTGGCGCAGCAGCCGGCAGGCCCACCAGCCCTCGTCGTCGTCGCGGTCGACGGCGTCGATCAGCTCGCGGAGCCGGGGCCCGAGCCCGCGCGGCCCCATCGTGTGGTGGCAGAGCAGCAGCGCCTCGGCCACCGGGCCGATCCGATGCCGCGGTACGGGTACGGCCTCGCTCCGCTGCGGGTGGTGCACCAGCGCGTCCAGCGCCGCGTCCACTTCCAGATGCGCCCCCTGCAACCAGTCGCCCAGCGCCTCGTCGCTGAACCGGTAGCCCTCGCCCGCGGGTTGGAGCACTCCGATCGAGAGCACCGCGGTCGCCCACCCACCGCTCCACGGGAAGACCGCCTCGAACTCGGCACGGCTCAACCCGCCCTGGCCGGGCCCCAGACAGCGGCGGGCCGCCAGATGCAGCCGTCCGGACGCGGTCGCGGCGAGCCGACGCAGTGCCGCGCCCTCGACCGGCGGTCGGCGGCTCGCGCCGAGGCTGGTGGCGATCCGCAGCGAGACCAGCGCCACCCACGCCTCGTACACCTCACGGCGGTCCGGCGGGCGAGGCGGGGTGTCCACCGGTCGCAGCTGCGCGAGTATCCGGTCGGTCAGCGGGTGACCGCCGGGAAAGGCGTCCAGCGGCACGTGCGGGCGCAGTTCCAGCCCCCAGGAGGGTTGCGGGGGCGAGGAGTCGGCACCGTTCGGGCCGTACAGCAGCTCCTCGGGGAGGCAGCGGCCGGCCCGGTCCCAGAACTCCGGGCGGCAGGCGAGTGCGAGTCGGGCTCCGGACACCCGCAGCCAGTTGGCGGTGCCCAGGCACCAGCGGCGGAGCTCGTGCGCCAGATGCGGCGGCATCTCCTCGGGCCCGTCCAGCAGGACGAGCAGCGGCCGGCCTGCCTCGGCGGCGAGCCGGGCCACCACGTCGGGATGCGCGGGGGGCGGGATCGTCACCGGCCCGGAAGCGTCGCTCTCCCGCCGACCGAGCAGGCTGCCCGCGTCGGCCAGCACCCGGTGCACGGCGTCCTGCACACCGTGGTCGCCGGCGCGCAGATCGGCGCCGCGCAGCCAGAGCGTCGGCCGGGGCTCGGCGGCGGAGACGCGGCGTGCCGCCCAGCCCGCCAACTCGGTGCTGCGTCCGGCGCCCGGTTCACCGACCAGGGCCAACAGGCAGGCGGGAGCGGCCAGGAAGTCCTCGAAGGCCTTCTCGATCGTCGGTCTGCGTCGCGCACGGGCGGTCGGCGGCGGCACCGCGGCGGCTGCGACGGAAGCGCCGGTGAGCAGCAGCACGCCGGCGAGGTTGAGGTCGGCGCCGTATCCGGGGGCGGCCAGTGCGTTGCGGCCGAGCAGCGCGGCGAGCGGTGCGTACTCCGGTGTGGCCAGGGCTGCCGGGTCCGGCCGCAGCGGCACGGCGTATCCGCAGGCCCGTCCGGGGCTGTGCAGCGCGGTGCCGAGAACGCCGACAACGGCGCCGGTGACCGCGTCCAGCACCGGGGCTCCGGTGACCCGGGGGCTGAGCCGGAGCGCGTCGCCCACCTGCTCGGGCAGCTCCAGCTCCAGGGCGCCCTCGAGGGTGTGGAAGCGGTCGGTCGCGGTGTAGGTGACGTCGACCGTCGCCCCGACCACGGTGTCCAGCCAGCCCTCGGCGGTACGGACGAGGACCCGGGTCCCGGGCAGTCGTGAGGTCGCGATCACCAGCGGATGGCCGGTCAGCTCGGGCGCCGCGACCAGTGCGAGATCGCAGCCGGGCAGCGGGGTGATGCCGTCGGACTCCACGAGCACGGTGGCGCCCTCGGAGGTGCGCAGCACGAGTCTGCTGAGACCGTCGACGGCTTCGTGGCTGGTGAGCAGGGTGCCCCGGTCGTCGGCGAGGAATCCGGTGCCCCGTGCCCGGCCTGCGAGGTCGCAGATCTGGATCAACCCGGGCGCCGCGGGTACTGCCATGTGCGCTGAACCTCCTGTGCCTGTCTCCAGACCGTATGTCCAGCCGCGGGGTGGAAAGGCGCACCGAGGGCGAACACGCCCCCGCGCGCCCCCTGTTCACTTCCAGCGCCCGCTCGATGGGGTGAACTTCCCCCGGTGATCGGACCGTTGAGCGAAGCCGGTCGACCGCTCGCTGCCGGTCGGGCGCACCCCGGCTGCCCCTGAACCGACTTCCGGAGCCGCCCACCGTGCGGCAGCAGGCCACCTCCGGACCGGGAGCGGGAACGGCAGAAGGGACGGGCCCCGCGCGCCGCGCGACGTCCGCCCCTTCTGCCTGCCCTCGGGCTCCGCCTAGCCGAACACCGCCAGGCTCTTCGCCTTGCCCTTGCGGTCCTCGACCAGCGCGAGGAAGCGCTCCCCCGGACCGAAGACCGCGATCGGCCCCGCCGGCAGCTCGGGCATCGCCAGCTGGACGCCGTTGCCCAGCAGCCTGGCCTGCTTCTCGGGCACGTCCCAGCGCGGGAACGCACGGGCCGCGGCCTCGGCGATCGGCAGCATGTCCAGCGACTCCTGGAGCTGGTCCAGTGTCCGCGCCTCACGCATCCCGTACGGCCCGACCCTTGTTCTGCGCAGCGCCGTCAGATGCCCGCCGACGCCCAGCTCCTCGCCGAGATCGCGCGCGATGGCCCGCACATAGGTGCCCGAGGAGCAGGTGACCGAGATCAGCAGGTCGGTGACGGGGGTCCCGTCCTCCGCCTCGGACTCGCTCACGTCGTGCACGACGAACGAGGACACGGTCACCGGACGCGCCGCGAGCTCGACCTCCTCCCCGGCCCGCACCCGGGCGTAGGCCCGCTTGCCGTCGATCTTCACCGCGCTGACCTTGGACGGCACCTGCTGGATAGCGCCGGTCTGCAGTGCCACCGCGGCGTCCACCGCGGCCCGGTCCAGCCCGACGGCGGGCGTGGCGGCGGTGATCTCGCCCTCGGCGTCGTCGGTCACGGTGGACTGGCCGAGCCGTACGGTCGCGACGTACTCCTTCTCGGTCAGCGCCAGATGCCCCAGCAGGCGGGTCGCTTTGCCGAGGCCGAGGACGAGCACCCCGGTCGCCATCGGGTCGAGCGTCCCGGCGTGCCCCACCCGTCGGGTGCGGGCGATGCCGCGCATCTTGGCGACCACGTCGTGGGAGGTGAAGCCGGCCGGCTTGTCGACGACGATCAGACCGTCCGGCCCGCCGCTGTCCTTCGCGGATCCCACGCTCAGTCGTCCTTGCCCCGGGCGGACCCGGTCGCCGGCTCGTCCCCGTCCTCCGGCTCCTCGCCGTCCTCCTCGGCGGCGGGCTTGCGGTACGGGTCGGCGCCGGCGGCGTACTCGGCGCCCGAGGATGCCTCGCGCACCTGCTCGTCCGACGCCTTGGCGCGGGCCAGCAGATCGTCGATGGTCTTGGCGTTCTCCGGCAGGGCGTCCGGGATGAACGCGAGCGTCGGCGTGTAGCGGACACCGGTCTGGCGGCCCACCTCGGAGCGCAGCACGCCCTTGGCGGACTCCAGCGCCGCGGCCGAGGCCTCGCGCTCCTGCTCGTCGCCGTAGACCGTGTAGAAGACCGTGGCCTCCCGCAGATCGCCGGTGACCCGGGCGTCGGTGATGGTCACATAGCCGAGCCGCGGGTCCTTGATGCGTCGCTGAAGAGTCTCGGCGACGACGACCCTGATGCGGTCAGCCAGCTTGCGTGCCCGCGCGGTGTCGGTCATGCGGCTCACTTCTCTCTGTTCGGTCAGTCGGTGTTTCGGTCAGTCGGTGTTTCGGTCGGTGTTTCGATCGGAGGGGCGGGGGCGCGGCACGGATTCCCGTACCGGCCCGCCCGTACGTCCGCTCCTCGGCGCGCTCCGCGCGGTGCCGCCGCGGCGGGCACGCGTGGCCGGGTGCGCTACTCGTCGTCCTCGCCGTACAGGCGCCGCCGTGCGGACAGCAGCTCCAGCTCGGGGCGGGCGGCGACAAGACGCTCGCAGCGGTCCAGCACATCGGTCACCCGGCCGACGTCACCGGAGACGACAGCCAGCCCGACGGTGGCTCTGCGGAGCAGATCCTGCCCGCCGACCTCGGAGACGCTCACCGCGAACGTGCGGTGCAGCTCGGCGACGAGCGGACGGACGACGGAGCGCTTCTGCTTGAGCGAACGCACGTCGCCGAGCAGAAGATCGAAGGACAGTGTCCCTACATACATGCAGTACGGGTCTGGCCGACCCGGAAGGCCTCAGTGGTGCTGCGGACTCGGGGTGGAACACAAGAACGGTACACGTCCGCGCGGGACGGTATCGACGCGTTTTCGCCCGGTGGGAGTGCGGGCCCGCAGGCCCGGATCGGGGACGGCCCCGGGGCCGGTCGGTAGCTTCACCGACCGGCCCCGGACCGCGTTCACCGCTGTGCTTCGCCTCAGCCGCGCGGCTTCTCGCGCAGCTCGTAGGTGGCGATGACGTCGTCGATCTTGATGTCGTTGTAGCTGCCGAGGTTGATACCGCCCTCGTAGCCGTCACGGATCTCGGTGACGTCGTCCTTGAAGCGGCGCAGACCCTCGATGTTGAGGTTCTCCGCGACGACCTTGCCGTCACGCACCAGACGCGCCTTGGTGTTGCGCTTGACCTCGCCGGAGCGGACCAGCACACCCGCGATGTTGCCGAGCTTGGAGGAGCGGAAGACCTCGCGGATCTCCGCGGTGCCCAGCTCGACCTCCTCGTACTCCGGCTTCAGCATGCCCTTCAGGGCCGCCTCGATCTCCTCGATCGCCTGGTAGATGACCGAGTAGTACCGGACGTCGACACCCTCGCGCTCGGCCATCTGCGTCGCGCGGCCCTCGGCCCGGACGTTGAAGCCGATGACGATGGCGTCCGAACCGGAGGCCAGGTTGATGTCCGACTCGGTGACCGCACCCACACCGCGGTGCAGGATGCGGATGTCGACCTCTTCGCCGACGTCGAGCTGGAGCAGCGAGGACTCCAGAGCCTCGACCGAACCGGACGCGTCGCCCTTGATGATGAGGTTGAGCTGCTCGACCTCGCCCGCCTTG
Organism: Streptomyces sp. XM4193; assembly: GCF_023072595.1. GTDB lineage: Bacteria > Actinomycetota > Actinomycetes > Streptomycetales > Streptomycetaceae > Streptomyces. The sequence continues at coordinate 116,303 of NZ_JALLGK010000011.1, read as the reverse complement.
AGCACCTTGTCCAGGTCCTCCAGGGAGACCCTGCGGGTGCGCTTGGCGAACGCGGCGTTGCGCTCGCGGGCCGCACGCTTCTCGGCGATCTGCCGGGCGGTGCGGTCCTCGTCTACGACGAGGAAGTTGTCGCCGGCGCCGGGGACGTTGGTCAGACCGAGCACCAGGGCCGGGGTCGCGGGACCCGCTTCCTGGATGTTGTTGCCCTTGTCGTCGAGCATCGCCCGGACACGGCCGTACGCGTCGCCGACGACCATGGTCTGGCCGACCTTCAGCGTGCCGCGCTGGACCAGCACCGTGGCGACCGCACCGCGACCGCGGTCCAGGTGCGCCTCGATCGCGATGCCCTGGGCGTCCTGCGTCGGGTTGGCGCGCAGGTCCAGAGCCGCGTCCGCGGTGAGGACCACGGCCTCCAGCAGGCTGTCGATGTGCAGGCCCTGCTTGGCGGAGATGTCGACGAACATCGTGTCGCCGCCGTACTCCTCGGCGATCAGGCCGTACTCGGTCAGCTGGCCGCGGACCTTGGTCGGGTCCGCGCCCTCGACGTCGATCTTGTTGACCGCGACCACGATCGGCACCTCGGCCGCCTTGGCGTGGTTCAGCGCCTCGATCGTCTGCGGCATCACACCGTCGTTGGCCGCCACCACGAGGATCGCGATGTCGGTCGACTTCGCACCGCGGGCACGCATGGCGGTGAACGCCTCGTGGCCCGGAGTGTCGATGAAGGTGATCTTCCGGTCCTCGCCGTTGACCTCGGTGGAGGCCTGGTACGCACCGATGTGCTGGGTGATGCCGCCGGCTTCGCCCTCGATGACGTTGGTCTTGCGGATCGCGTCCAGCAGACGCGTCTTGCCGTGGTCGACGTGACCCATGACGGTCACCACCGGCGGCCTGGCCGAGAGCTCTTCCTCGCCGCCCTCGTCCTCGCCGAACTCGATGTCGAAGGACTCGAGCAGCTCGCGGTCCTCCTCCTCCGGGCTCACGATCTGGACGACGTAGTTCATCTCTTCGCCGAGCAGGTTCAGAGTCTCGTCGGAGACCGACTGGGTCGCGGTGACCATCTCGCCCAGGTTGAACATGACCTGGACCAGCGACGCCGGGTTGGCGTTGATCTTCTCCGCGAAGTCGGTGAGCGACGCGCCGCGGGAGAGGCGTACGACCTCGCCCTTGCCGCGCGGCAGCATCACGCCGCCGACCGACGGCGCCTGCATCTGCTCGTACTCCTGGCGCCTCTGCCGCTTCGACTTGCGCCCGCGGCGCGCGGGACCGCCCGGGCGACCGAACGCGCCCTGTGTGCCGCCGCGGCCACCGGGACCACCGGGACGACCGGCGAAACCGGGACGACCGCCACCGCCACCGGGACGACCGGCGAAACCGCCACCGCCACCGGGACCGCCGGGACGACCGGCGAAACCGCCGCCACCACCGGGACGACCGCCACCGCCACCGGGACGACCGCCGCCGCCACCGGGACGACCGGGACCGCCGCCGGGACCGCCGCGACCGGGACCCGGACGGGGACCGGCAGCGGGACGCTGCGGCATCATGCCCGGGTTCGGACGGTTGCCACCGCCGCCGGGGCGGGGACCGCCCTGGCCGGCGCCGCCCTGCGGGCGGGGCATGTTGCCCGGAGTGGCGCGACCGCCGCCGGGAGCCTGCGGACGGGGGCCGCCCGGACCCGCGGACGGGCCGCCCGGACGGGGACCGCCGGGCTTGGGCGCACCGCCGCCGGGACGCGGCGACTGGGGACGGGCCATACCGGTGGAACCACCGGAGGTGAAGGGGTTGTTGCCCGGACGCGGGCCCGCAGAGCGGGGACCGCTCGGCTTGGGGGCCGCGGGACGCGGCGCACCCGGCTTCGGGGCACCGCCGGGCTTGGCACCGCCGGCGGCGGGCTTGGCGCCACCGGCAGCCGGCTTGGCCGGTCCGCCCTGCGGGCCGGGACGGCCCGGAGCGGGACGCTGCTCGGCGGGCGGCGCGGTGAACTCCGGCTTCGCCGGGCCGGGGCGCGGCGCGGAGGCGCCGGGCTTGGGCGCGGCACCCGGCTTGGGCGCACCGCCCTTCGGCTCCTCGGCTGCTGCCGGCTTCGGCGCTGCCGGACGGGGGCCGGGGGTCGCACCGGGCTTCGGTGCTTCCTGGGCCGGAGAGGGAGAGGGGGTTGCGGGCGCACCCGGCTTGGGCGCTCCCGGCTTGGGGACGGCCTTCTTGGGGGCCGCCGGCTTCGCCGCGGACTTCTTGGCGCCGCTGGGGGCGCCGCCCGTGCCGAATGCGTCACTCAGTTTGCGAACGACCGGCGCCTCGATTGTCGAGGACGCCGAACGAACGAACTCACCGAGCTCCTGGAGCTTGGCCATGACGACCTTGCTCTCCACACCAAGCTCTTTGGCGAGTTCGTATACCCGGACCTTAGCCACTTCGCTCCTTCTGGTCCGGGGGGCTTCCGCCGGACCTTCGCTACTTATGCATGGGCGCTCATCGCGTACTCATCGAGTGCTCATCGCAATCTCGACCTGCTTCCGACTCGCGAGTTAGCTCCCGCACAGGGAATCCGTGCGGGCCGTCTTACGGTTCATTGCTCGGTGCTCCGCGCAAGTGGCGCTCGAGCTCCGTCGTGTCCGGCGGACCCGGTCCTCCCCTGACACGGAAGGCTCTCAGGAACGCCCGGCGGCGGACCGCCAGTTCAAGACAGCCGGGGACGGCGTGGATGTACGCTCCCCGGCCGGGCAGCGTACCGCGAAGATCGGGAACACCTCGCCCCTCGATCAACACCACACGCAGCAGATCGGCCTTGGCGGCCTGCTTCCGACACCCGACGCAGGTGCGTTCGGGGCGTGCGCGGGCACGCGTCCGGCCAGACACTGCTTCAGTCTACCTCCCTGCACGCACCGCAACCCGCCACGGGGTACGAGCGTGCGCCCGCCGCTCGCCCGCTCGTCGACGTCCGGCCGACGAGCGGGCGATACGGCCCTACTGTGCGTCCGCGTCCGGCTCCCGGCCCGCGTCCGCCTCCTGGTCCGGCCTGATGTCGATCCGCCAGCCGGTGAGGCGCGCGGCGAGACGGGCGTTCTGCCCCTCCTTGCCGATCGCCAGCGACAGCTGGTAGTCCGGCACGGTGACGCGCGCGGACCGCGCGGCCAGGTCGACCACCTCGACCCTGGTCACCCGGGCCGGGGAGAGCGCGTTGGCCACCAGCTCCGCCGGGTCGTCGGACCAGTCGACGATGTCGATCTTCTCGCCGGCCAGTTCGCTCATCACGTTCCGGACCCGACCGCCCATCGGGCCGATGCAGGCGCCCTTGGCGTTGAGACCGGAGCGGTTGGACCGTACGGCGATCTTGGTGCGGTGGCCCGCCTCGCGTGCGATGGCCGAGATCTCCACCGAACCGTCGGAGATCTCCGGGACCTCCAGCTCGAAGAGCTTCTTCACCAGATTGGGATGGGTGCGCGAGAGCGTGACCGACGGGCCGCGCACGCCCTTGGCGACCCGGATGACGTAGGTGCGCAGCCGGGCGCCGTGTGGGTACTCCTCGCCGGGGACCTGCTCCTGCGGAGGCAGGATCGCCTCCAGCCGGCCGATGTCGACCAGCACGCTGCGGGGGTCCTTGCCCTGCTGCACCACACCGGTCACGACGTCGCCCTCGCGGCCGGCGTACTCACCGAAGGTGACCTCCTCCTCGGCGTCCCGCAGACGTTGGAGGATGACCTGCTTGGCGGTGGTCGCCGCGATCCGTCCGAAGCCCGAAGGGGTGTCGTCGAACTCGCGGGGCTCCTGGCCCTCCTCGAGGTCGGACGGGTCCTCCTTGGCCCACACGACGACGTGGCCGCTGGCACGGTCGAGCACCACACGGGCGTGCCTGCTGCTGCCCTCGGTGCGGTGGTAGGCGATGAGGAGAGCGGATTCGATCGCCTCCACGAGCAGGTCGAAGGAGATCTCCTTCTCCCGCACGAGACCCCGCAGGGCGCTCATGTCGATGTCCACGGCTACGCCTCCTCCTCTTCCTTCTTGTCCTTGCTGTCCTTGCGGCTGAACTCGATCTCCACCCGTGCCTTCGCGATCTCCTCGAAGGAGACGCGGCGCGCGGTGGGCTTGCGCCCCTTGACGCCGGGCACCTCGGTGTCGAGGCCGTCGTCGTCCACCGCGAGGATGCGGGTGACCAGCTCGCCGCCCTCGTGCAGCTGGAGCTTGACCAGGCGCTCGACGGCGCGGCGGTAGTGCCGCAGCTCGGTCAGCGGCCGGTCGGCGCCCGGGGAGGTGACTTCCAGGACGTAGGGCGCTCCGCCCATCACGTCGCTCTCGTCCAGGGCCGGGGAGATCTCGCGGCTCAGCTCGGCGCAGGCGTCCAGCTGCACACCCTCGTCGGAGTCGACGGCGACCCGCAGCACCCGGCGCTTGCCGGCGGGGGTGACGGTGACTTCCTCGAGATCCAGACCATGCGCGGAGACCAGCGGCTCCAACAGCCCGCGCAGCCTGTCGATCTGGGTGGTGCTCATCCGAATGACTCCTCGGCCGCGTGTGCTGTTGTCAGGAACGGGACGCTCGGCGTGCGTTGCCGCGCCTGCGGTGCCCGGTGGTGCGATTCGGGTTCCGGTGCCGAGCACCGGAGAACACCTCCCGGCATGCCCGATACAGCCTAGCGCCTGTGCCGGGTGGCACTGACCAGGCCGCCGCACGGGTGCAGCGGCCAGCGCGTCGGGGGCGGGCGACCAGGACGGTTGTTCGTGACGGGTACGCTCGTCGCAGCACTGATCACCTGTTCCGGTGTCGCTCACGCCTGCCAACTCGGCGTCCTGCACCGCTCGTTCCTCCCCCGCCACCGCGCCCGCCGCCCGGCTGCCCCCGTGCCCGCGGTCGGCCCGACCCTCGTGGAGTGTTCACGTGTCGCCCACCCCCCAGCGTCGGACCTTCGTCACCGCAGGAGCCGCGGGAGCCGTCGCACTGCTCGCCACCGCGTGCACGGGCGGCGGCGCGGACGAGCCTCCGGGCGGACCGAAGGCGTCCCCGGCGGAAGAGGTGCGGGGCGAGGCAGCGCGGCAGAGCCGGGAACTGCTGGAGCGCTACGACGCCACCGTCCGTGCGCATCCCTCGCTCGCCGAGCCGCTGGCACCGCTGCGGGCCGCGGTGGCGCGGCATCTGGCCGAGTTCGACGGCCGCGGCGGCGACCGGCGGCCGGACACCGAGCGCCGGGAGAAGGCGGACAGCGCCGCCGTCGGCAGCACGAAGGTGCCCGGTGAGCCGCGGGCCGCGCTGGCCGCACTGGCGAAGGCCGAACGGCGGACCGTGGACGCCAGGACGAAGGCGCTCGACACGGCGCCGCCGCAGACCGCGATGGTGCTGGCCTCGGTGGCGGCGGCCGGCGCGGCCCACGGATTTCTGCTGACCGAACTGCGCGCTGAGGTGGACTGAGATGAGTACGTTCCAAAGCGGCCCCGCACCGGCGCGGCCGGCTTCGGACGGGGAGGCGCTGGACGCGCTGCGCGCCGCCCTGGCCGCCGAGCACGCGGCGATCTACGGGTACGGCGTCGTCGGCGGCCGGGTCGACAAGGGGCGGCGTCCCGACGCGCGGGAGGCGTACGACGCGCACCGTGCGCGCCGGGACGCCCTGGCCCGCGCCGTACTGGACCAGGGCGGTGAACCGGTGCAGGCGCAGGCCGCGTACGCGCTGCCGTTCCCGGTGCCCGACCACGCGAGCGCGCTGCGCCTGGCCGCCGAACTGGAGGACCGGCTCGCCGGCGCGTACGCCGACCTCGTACGGGCAACGGGCGGGTCTCGACGGCGGGAGGCGGCGACGGCGCTGCGCGAAGCGGCGGTCCGGTCCGCGCGCTGGCGCGGGCGCGGCGTAGCCTTCCCTGGGCTGGTCGATCGCGAGGACGGGCCCGCCGACCGATAGCCGTTCGAGGGAAGGCGCGCGAAGGCATGGCCGATCTCCCCCGCTACGAACCTCCGCAGCGGCTGGTGCGCACCCTGGGCCCCGGGCACCCCTGGCTCGCGCGACTGCCCGAACTCGCCGAACGCCTCCTGAACGACTGGGAGTTGACGCTGGAGCGGGTGGTGGCGCCGGGCGGCAGGGAGAGCACGGTGGCGCTGGTGCATCGGGCGGACGGCACACCGGCGGCGCTGAAGCTGCTCGCCGCGGACGAACGACCGGTCGCCGACGAGGCCGCGGCTCTGCGGCACTGGGACGGACTGGGCGCGGTACGGCTGCTGCGGGCCGACCCGCGGGCCGGCGCGCTGCTCCTGGAGCGGCTCCACGGAGAGACCTCTCTGCGCTCGCTGCCGGACGCGAAGGCCACGCTGGAGGCGATGTCCACGGTGCGGCGGCTGTGGGTACCGCCCGGCGAACACCCCTTCACAACGGTGGCGGACCACACCGGCGCACAGGTCGACCGGGTGCTCGGGGCAGCCCCCGAGGAGGTCCGCCCGCTGGTCCGCGAGGCGCTCGCGGCGCGCGAGGAGCTGCTCGGCACGCCCGGTCCGGGGGTGCTGCTGCACGGCGACTTCAGGCAGGGCGTGGTGCTCGCCGCCGACGATCCCCGCGCGCAGTGGCTGGCGGTGGGCCCGCAGCCGCTGGTCGGCGAGCCGGAGTACGACCTCGCCCGTCTGGTGCGGGACCGGCTGCACGACCTGATGGCCTCGCCCGGCGCCCCGGCGCAGGTCCGGCGCCGCATCCGGAAGCTGGCGGACTCGCTCGATCTGGACCGGGAGCGGTTGCGCGGCTGGACCCTCTACCGGGCGGTGGAGTCGGGTGTGCGGCAGCTGCTGACCGGCGACCGCGAGGACGGCGAGATGCTGCTGGAGTTCGCCGGCTGGGTCTGAGCCGACGCGACCGCACGACCGGGCGCGGCGCTCCCGCCCCGCCGGCGGCCGAGGCCGCGCCGGCGGCGTCCTCTCCCGCCGACCGCCCTCCCCCGCGCTCCCATCGGACGGCGCTGCCCCGCGACCCGGTGCGGGCGGCGGGGCAGCGCGGTACGGCGGTGCGGCAGAGCGGCGCGGCGACGGATCAGCGGGTGAGCCGCTGGATCGCCTCCTCCACCAACAGTTCGACGCGCTCGCCGCTGCGGCGGTCCTTGAGTTCCACCAGGCCCTTGGGCGCTCCGCGGCCGACGATGAGGATCTGCGGCACGCCGATCAGCTCGGCGTCGGTGAACTTCACGCCGGGCGAGACGCCCTGACGGTCGTCGACCAGGACCCGTACGCCGGCCGCGCCGAGCTTGTCACCCAGCTCGACGGCCAGCTCGATCTGGGCGGCCTTGCCGGCCGCCACCACGTGCACGTCGGCGGGGGCGATCTCCTCGGGCCAGCACAGGCCCTGCTCGTCCGCGGTCTGCTCGGCGAGTGCGGCGACGGCGCGGGAGACGCCGATGCCGTAGCTGCCCATCGTCACCCGGACCGGCTTGCCCTCGCGCCCGAGCACATCGAGCGCGAAGGTGTCGGCGTACTTGCGGCCGAGCTGGAAGATGTGGCCGATCTCGATGGCCCGGTCGAGCTTGAGTCCGGTGCCGCACTTGGGGCAGGGGTCGCCGGGCTCGACGACCACGACGTCCAGGTACTGGTCGACGGTGAAGTCACGGCCGCAGACCACGTTGCGGGCGTGCTTGCCCTCCTTGTTGGCGCCGGTGACCCAGCTGGTGCCGGGGGCGACGCGCGGGTCGGCGAGGTAGCGGATCTCGTGCTCCGCCAGGCCCTGCGGTCCGACGTAGCCGCGCACCAGCTCGGGGCGGCCGACGAAGTCCTCGGCGGTGACCAGCTCGACCTCGGCGGGCGCCAGGTGCTCGCCGAGCTTGCCCAGGTCGACCTCGCGGTGGCCGGGCACGCCGACCGCCACGATCTCGCCGTCGACCTTGACCAGCAGGTTCTTCAGCGTGGCCGAGGCGGGCACGTTCAGGTACTCGGCGAGCGTGTCGATCGTCGGGGTGTCCGGGGTGTCCAGCTCCTCCAGCGCGGGCTGGTCGGCACCCTCGACGGTCGTCAACTCCGTGGTGACGGCCTCGGTGTTGGCTGCGTAGTCGCAGTTGGGGCAGTCGGCGAAGGTGTCCTCACCGGCGGCGGCGGGAGCCAGGAACTCCTCGGAGGCGGAGCCGCCCATGGCGCCGGAGACAGCCGAGACGATGCGGTAGTCCAGGCCCAGACGCTCGAAGATGCGGGTGTACGCGGCGCGGTGCAGGGCGTAGGACTGCGCCAGCTCCTCGTCCGAGACGTCGAAGGAGTAGGAGTCCTTCATCAGGAACTCGCGGCCCCGCAGGACGCCGGAGCGGGGACGGGCCTCGTCGCGGTACTTCGTCTGCACCTGGTAGAGGATCACCGGCATGTCCTTGTAGGACGTGCACTGGTCCTTGACGACCTGGGTGAAGATCTCCTCGTGCGTGGGTCCGAGGGCGAGCTCGGCGCCCTTGCGGTCCTGGAGGCGGAAGAGCAGCTGGCCGTACTCCTCGTAGCGGCCGGACGCCTCGTACGGCTCCTTGGGCAGCAGCGCCGGCAGCAGGACCTCCTGGGCGCCGATGGCGTCCATCTCCTCGCGGACGACGCGGCTCACGTTGTCCAGCACCTGCTTGCCCAGCGGGAGCCAGGTCCAGATGCCGGCGGCGGTGCGGCGTACGTAGCCGGCCCGTACGAGCAGTTTGTGGCTGAGCGTCTCCGCGTCGGCCGGGTCATCGCGCAGCGTCTTCAGCATGGAGCGGGACAGGCGCTGGACTCGGGCTGCCATGAGGTTTCTCCTGTTGCGGGCCGTATGGGGCGAGTCGCGGCATACGGGGTCGTGTGGTTGGGCTGGTGAGGTCTGGAGGGTAGTCGGTTCAGCGGTGCAGCGGCAGTTCGGCCCCCATGACGACGTACGGGGTGGCCGCGCTCGGGAAGCTCACCCCGGTCGCCAGATCCCGGTACCCCAGGCGCCGGTAGAGGGCGCGGGCCGGGCTCTCGGCCTCGACGGCCGAGAGCAGCGAACGCGGCTCGGCGGCGGCGTCCGTGAGCCGGGTGATCAACTCCCGCCCGACACCGCGCTGTTGGAAGGCGGGGTGCACATGCAGCTCGGTGATCGTGAAGGAGCGGTCGAGCCAGCCGGTGGCGCCGTTGCGCAGAAGGTACGGCTCGACGACGCTCGACCACCACTGGTTTCTGTCGTTGGGCAGGCCGTAGACGAAGCCGACCAGCCGCCCCTCGGAGGTCGTCGCGCCGAGCGCGCGGGCACCGGGGAAGGCGAGGTGGCGCAGCACGATGTGCCGCCGTACGGCGATCTCCTCGTCGGTCAGACCGAACGCGAGCGCCTGGACGGCGAGCGCCTCGTCGACGCGTGCGGCCAGGTCGAGGTGGCCCACCGCGACTTCGTACTGCATGGGCACAGAGCCTACTGCCGCGGGGATCAGAACAGCACACTCATGAAGGCGCCGGACTCCTCGAAGCCGACTCTGCGGTAGGAGGCGCGGGCCGCGGTGTTGTAGTCGTTGACGTACAGGCTGGCGAGCGGGGCGACCTCGGTGAGCGCGTAGCGCAGCACGGCGGCCATGCCCGTCTCCGACAGGCCCTCGCCGCGGCGTTCGGGGCTGACCCAGACCCCCTGGATCTGGCAGACCTTCGGGGTCACGGCCCCGATCTCCGCCTTGAAGACCACCCGGCCGTCCTCGAACCGTGCGAACGCCCTGCCGGTGCCGACGAGTTCGGCGACGCGGGCCTGGTAGATCAGGCCGCCGTCGCCGCCCTCCAGCGGCGAGACGCCGATCTCCTCGGTGAACATTGCGACGCAGGCCGGGAGCACGTCCTCCAGCTCGTCCTTGCGCACCCGACGCACGTACGGGTCCGGCTCCACCTCCTCGGCCTGCCGGGAGGTGACCATCAGCGGCTGGTGCGGGCGCACCTCGCGGGCGGGGCCCCAGTGCGGCTCCAGCAGGGACCACAGCGCGGCCGTGGGGCCGGCGGGGCCGACCAGGGAGGAGGAGCGGCGGCCCTGGCGGCGGGCGCGCGAGGCGAACGCGACGACCGCCTCGGGCCCGGCACAGATGGGGACCAGGTTGGCGCCCGCGTAGCACAGCGACTCCAGCCGGCCCTCGCGGTACCAGCCCCACATCTCCCCGCCGAGCCTCCAGGGGTCCAGGCCCGAGGCGTGCACCCGGGCGGCGACGAACGCGTTGTTCACCGGCTCCCGGTCCAGCACGGCCAGCGCCTCGTCCAGATCATTGGGGTCGAGAGCCCGGATGGAGGTGGTGGTCAGCACGTGCGGAGGGGCCTTTGTCGCTGGAGGGGTCGTCCGGCACGCGAGGTGGCGGCGGGGCGACGTGACGGGCTTTGACTGTACCCCGCAGCCACGAGTCGGCACCTCCCACTCGCCCTCACGGCGCCCCGGCCTCCCGGTCGCCGTGTGCGCGCCGCCCGTTGCGCGCACCCGCGGGGCCGGGCGCACACGCCGACGGCGCACGGCCGGGCCCGGGAGGTCGGGCCGACACCGTGCGCCGTCGGGAGGAGCGGGCCGGCCCCGCGGAGAGCGGGGCCGGCCGGCGAGGTGCGGGTCAGCCCACCGAGATCTCGGGCTCGCCGGAGGCCGCGCCGTCCTTCTCCATCTGCTCGGCGATCTTCATCGCCTCCTCGATCAGGGTCTCGACGATCTTCGACTCGGGGACGGTCTTGATGACCTCGCCCTTGACGAAGATCTGGCCCTTGCCGTTGCCGGAGGCGACTCCGAGGTCGGCCTCACGGGCCTCGCCGGGGCCGTTGACGACGCAGCCCATCACCGCGACGCGCAGCGGCACGTCCATGCCGGTGAGGCCGGCGGTGACCTCCTCGGCGAGCTTGTAGACGTCGACCTGGGCGCGTCCGCAGGACGGGCAGGAGACGATCTCCAGTCCGCGCTCGCGCAATCCGAGCGACTCCAGGATCTGGTTGCCGACCTTGATCTCCTCGGCGGGCGGCGCGGAGAGGGAGACCCGGATGGTGTCGCCGATGCCCTCGGAGAGCAGCGCGCCGAAGGCGACGGAGGACTTGATGGTGCCCTGGAAGGCGGGCCCGGCCTCGGTGACCCCCAGGTGCAGCGGGTAGTCGCACTGCGCCGCGAGCTGCCGGTAGGCGTTGACCATGACGACCGGGTCGTTGTGCTTGACAGAGATCTTGATGTCCCGGAAGCCGTGCTCCTCGAAGAGGGAGCACTCCCAGAGCGCGGACTCCACCAGCGCCTCGGGGGTCGCGCGACCGTACTTCTGGAGCAGCCGCCGGTCCAGGGAACCGGCGTTGACCCCGATGCGGATCGGGGTGCCGGCGTCGGAGGCCGCCTTGGCGATCTCCTTGACCTTGTCGTCGAACTGCTTGATGTTCCCCGGGTTGACGCGCACCGCCGCACAGCCGGCGTCGATGGCGGCGAAGACGTACTTCGGCTGGAAGTGGATGTCGGCGATCACCGGGATCTGCGACTTGCGCGCGATGACCGGGAGCGCGTCGGCGTCGTCCTGTGTGGGGCAGGCCACCCGGACGATCTGGCAGCCGGAGGCGGTGAGTTCGGCGATCTGTTGGAGCGTGGCGCCGATGTCCGAGGTTCTGGTGGTCGTCATCGACTGCACGGAGATCGGAGCGTCCCCGCCGACGGGGACGGACCCCACCTGGATCTGTCGGCTGACTCGCCGCTCGGCGAGCTTGATCGGTACGGACGGCATTCCCAGCGAGATCGCTGTCATCAGGCGTAACCCCAAGGTGTGTATCGCGGGCCCGAGATCGGCCGGGCTCCGGCTGACGAGACTACGGCACTCGGCTGAACGCGAATCCGCCGAGCCGTGTGCGATGCGGCTCCCCGCGTCCGGCTCGTGGCAGGGCACGAGGAGCACTCGGTCGTGCGCGGCAGGGCCGGGGCGCGGGCCGGCCGGAGTGGCCGCTGCCCGCGCCCCGCGGGCTCCTAGCCGGCCAGTCTGACCGGATTCACCACGTCGGCCACGAGCACCAACAGGGTGAAGCAGACGAAGACTCCCGCCACGATGTACGCCACCGGCATCAGCTTGGCGACGTCGAACGGGCCGGGGTCGGGCCTCCGGAAGAGCTTGGCGACCCGGCGGCGCACCGACTCCCAGAGCGCTCCCGCCATGTGTCCGCCGTCCAGCGGCAGCAGCGGGAGCATGTTGAAGAGGAACAGGGACAGGTTGAAGCCGGCGACCAGGAAGAGCATCGTGGCCACCCGCTGGCTCGGCGGGATGTCCAGGGTGACGATCTCGCCGCCGACCCTGGCCGCGCCCACGACACCGACCGGGGAGTCGTCCGCCCGCTCACCGCCGGCGAAGGCCGCGTTCCACAGGTCGGGGACCTTGGACGGCAGGGCGATCAGTGCCTCGAAGCCGTTCTCCATGATGTCGCCCATGCGGTCCACGGCCTGCGGGAAGGACTGCTGTTGGATGCCGGAGGCCGGGGCGAAGCCGAGGAATCCGGCCGTGACGTACTCGCCCTCGACGTAGCCGCCGTCGCCGTCGCTCTTGGCGACCTTGTTCTCGATCGGGGTGGCCTGCAGCTCGCGGCGCTCGCCGTCGCGCTCGACGACCAGCGTGACCGGACCCGAGGAGTCGCGGATCGAGGACTGGAGCGCGCCCCACTCGGTGATCGGCTTGCCGTCGTAGGAGACGATCTTGTCGCCCGCCCGCAGTCCCGCCGCCTTGGCCGGGGTGTCCGGGGCGTTCTTCGGACAGGTGTCGGTCTCGGCGCCCGCCTCGATCACACAGTCCGAGACGCTCCCGACGGTGGTGGTCTGGGTGTTGATGCCGAAGGTCATCAGCACCCCGAGGAAGATCACCACCGCGAGGATCAGGTTCATGAACGGGCCCGCGAACATCACGATCAGCCGCTTCCACGGCTTGCGGGTGTAGAACAGCCGCTTCTCGTCGCCCGGTTGGAGCTCCTCGTACGCGGCGGCCCTGGCGTCCTCGATCATGCCGCGGAACGGCGAGGTGGAGCGCTGGCGGATCTTGCCGTCGTCGCCCGGCGGGAACATCCCGATCATCCGGATGTAGCCGCCGAGCGGGATGGCCTTGATCCCGTACTCGGTCTCGCCCCGCTGCCGGGAGAAGATCGTCGGCCCGAAGCCGACCATGTACTGCGGCACCCGGATGCCGAAGAGCTTGGCCGTGGAGAGGTGCCCCAGCTCGTGCCAGGCGATGGAGAACAGCAGCCCGACGACGAAGACCACCACGCCGATCAGGGTCATCAACATGGTCATGCGCGGGCCTCCGCCGTACGTGCTCGGGCGGTCTCGGCCGCCAGTTCGCGGGCGCGGGCGCGGGCCCACTCCTCGGATGCGAGGACACCGTCGAGTGTCAGACCGGTTCCGTCCGGCACACCGTGCTCCTCGACCACAGCGGCCACCGTATCCACGATCGCGGTGAAGGGCAGCCGTCCGGCGAGGAAGGCTTCAACACACTCCTCGTTGGCGGCGTTGAAGACGGCCGGGGCGGTGCCGCCGAGCCCGCCGACGTGCGCCGCCAGCGACACGGAGGGGAACGCCTTGTGGTCCAGCGGCAGGAAGTCCCAGCTCATCGCCTTGCGCCAGTCGAAGACCGGCCCGGTGTCCGGCACCCGGGCCGGCCAGCCGAGCGCGAGGGCGATCGGCAGCTTCATGTCCGGCGGGCCGCACTGGGCGAGCGTCGAGCCGTCGTCGAACTCGACCATGGAGTGCACCGCGGACTGCGGATGGACCACGACCTCGATGCGCTCGAAGGGGATGTCGTACAGCAGGTGGGCCTCGATGACCTCGAGTCCCTTGTTCACCAGGGTCGCGGAGTTGATCGAGATCACCGGGCCCATCTGCCAGGTCGGGTGGGCCAGCGCCTCCTGCGGGGTGACGTCGGCGAGCTGCGCCCGGGTCCGGCCGCGGAACGGGCCGCCGGAAGCGGTGACCAGCAGCTTGCGCACCTCCGCCCGGGTGCCGCCCATCAGCGCCTGGAAGAGCGCGGAGTGCTCGGAGTCGACCGGGATGATCTGCCCGGGCGCGGCCAGCGCCTTGACCAGCGGGCCGCCGACGATCAGCGACTCCTTGTTCGCCAGTGCGAGCACCCGGCCGGCCTCCAGCGCGGCGAGCGTGGGACGCAGACCGATGGAACCGGTGATGCCGTTGAGCACGGTGTGGCAGGGCGAGGCGGCGAGCTCGGTGGCGGCGTCCGGTCCGGCCAGCACCTCGGGGATCGGTTCGCCGACGCCGTACTGCGCGCGGAGCGCCTCGCGGAGAGCCGCGGCCCGGTCCTCCTGGGCCACGGCGACGGTCCGCACCTGCAAGCGGTGCGCCTGTCCGGCCAGCAGCTCGATCCGCCCGCCCGCGGCGGAGAGCCCGGTGACCCGGAAGCGGTCGGGGTTGGCGAGCACCACGTCGACGGCCTGGGTGCCGATCGAGCCGGTCGACCCCAGGATCACGAGGTCACGCGGTCCGTCGTGGTCGCCGTGGGCCGACCGGTAGCTGGTGTGCGGGTCGGCGAGGGCCTGGGGGGATTCCGTCATGGGGTCCATTGTGGCCTCTCCCGTTCGGGAGTCGGACGGCGCATGGACGTACCCGGGCGGCGCCCCGCGGTCCTCGCGAGCTCGGGGGCGGCTGCCGCCGTACGGGAGTTGAGGGAGTACGGCCGAATCTCGCGGGCAACGCGGGAGCCCCGCCCGCCCGGTGCCGCGGTGCGCACGGTCCGACCGGGACAACTCGGCGCCGTTCCGCCGCAGTTGGGCACGGTGCGGCCGGACTCCGCGGCGGGCCCGCCCGGGGGTGTGGGCTCCAGTCGGGCCGAGGCGACGGCGATGATTTTCGGACAGCGTGCGCGCACGTCCTCTCGGACGCCTGTGCCGGAGGTGACGGACGAGCCGTACGTCGCCTGGTCCTGCGCCGGCGGGAGCGGAGCCGGCGCGCACCTCACAGTGCGTGGCCGCCCGCCACCTGGAGCACCTGACCGGTGATCCAACGGGCTTGGTGGGAGGCGAGGAAGACGACCGCGTCGGCGATGTCCTCCGGCTCGCCCGGCCGCCCCAGCGGCACGGTGCGGCGGACCTCGGCGACGAGTTCCCCGTCCATCCACCCTGTCTGGACCGGGCCCGGCGCTACCGCGTTGACCCGGATGTTGCGGCCGGCGAGATCGAGCGCGGTGGCACGGGTGAGCGCCTCCAGGGCCGCCTTGGAGGTGCCGTAGCCGATCTGACCGGGAAAGGCCCTGGCAGCGTCGGTGGAGAGGTTGACGACGGCCAGCGAGCGCCCGCCGTCGTGCAGTCGCGCCGCCTCGGCGATCAGCAGCGCCGGGGCGACGACGTTGACCCGGTAGTGCCGCTCCAGCGACTCCGCGGTCAGGGAGTCGACGGTGTCCGGGCTCTCGCAGTGCGCCGCGTTGTTGACCAACACGTCGAGTGGGCCGAGCAGTTCGGTCGCCTCGGCGATCAGCCTGGCCGGTGCGCGGGGCACGGAGAGGTCGGCGCTGACCGCCGCCGAGCCGTTGGCGAGCTCCCGTGCCAGCTCCTCGGCGCCCGCAGCCTCCGGGGTCAGATGGCCCCACCGCGTGCCCTCGGGGGCCGGGCGCTCTTCTGTGAGGTGGTGGATCGCCACCCGTGCACCCTGCGCGGCGAAGGCCCGGCTGATCGCCGCGCCGATGTTGGCGGAGCCCCCGGTGACCAGGACGTTCCTGCCGTGGAGCCGGGTGTCGATCATCTTGGCCTCCGATGCGGTGGGCGGGGTCCGGCGGTGACGGTGCGGTGTGCCGGTGCGCTGCCCGGGCAGGGTGGTTCGGCCCCGGACGGGTCCGCCGGACGGGGCGTCGCAGCCTACGGCCGTTCGGCCTCCGAACCCTGCCGCGGGACGGGCGGTTCGTACGGCGCGGAGCCGTCGGTGCGCCCGTCGGGTGCGGTCGGCCGTACGGCGGAGGAGGCGGCGCGGCCGTACATCAGCCGGCGCAGCAGTACCTCCAAGGGGCCGCGTCTGCCGCGCAGTTCGAGGGCGTACGCGCCGGTGACCGTCACCAGCCAGACACCGACGCCGACCAGGAGCATCGTCGCGCTGCCCAGATGTTCGCCCAGGCCCAGGCCCCAGGCGGCCAGCAGCGGGGCGAAGAGCAGCGAGTGGGCGAAGTAGCAGGACAGCGAGCGTTTGCCGACGGCGCTGACCGCCACGACCGGCCGGGAGCGGTGCGCACCGCGGGTGACCAGGGCGTGGGAGAGGAGCGTGAGGACCGCGACGTAACCCAGGCCGCCTGCCTGGCCGGTGGCGTCGCGCAGCGCGACCAGCGGGCCGATGTCGGAGACCATCGCGTCCGACAGGTCGAGGGCGCCGGTGTGGGCGAGGGCCAGGGGCAGCGGGCCGAGCCAGCCGAGCGCCAGACCGGCGACGGCGGTGCCGCGCAGCAGCCGCAGATGGCGCCACGGCTCCTCCAGCACGCGGTGCCGGGCGGCGAGCATGCCGAGGACGAACACCACGAAGGTGCCGGAGAGCAGCGCGGCGAACGGGCCGACGTAGCCGACGATCAGGTGGGTGATCGCGCGGGTGCCGGCAGCCGCCGCCCAGCCGGACTGGTGGGCGCCGTACGCCTCGTGCGACGGTTCTGCGGGGCCGCCCCCGGCGTCGAAACCGTCGACCAGGTGCGGCAGCGCGGCCACCGCGAGCCACACCACCATCAGCCCGAGGCCGATCCAGCACCAGCGGATCAGCACCCGGTCGGGACGGCGCACGAAGAGCCAGCACATCAGCAGACCGAGCAGGCCGTAGTACGCGACGATGTCACCGGCCATCAGCAGCAGGGCGTGCGCGGCGCCGAAGACCATCAGCCACAGACCCCTGCGCCGCAGCAGTCGCACCGCCGCGCCGCTGTCGGCGCCGGCCGCCAGCTGGCGCTGGTGGATCCACATCATCCCGTAGCCGAAGAGGAAGGCGAAGAGCGGGTTGATGCGCATGTCCAGCCCGATTATCATCGCGAACTGGACGCCGGAGTCGAGAGCCGAGCCGTCGACCGGGTGCCAACCGTCGGGACCGCGCTCGGCGTTCCAGAGGTGGAACGCGGTGTTCGACAGTGCGATGAGCAGCAGCATCACGCCGCGCGCGAAGTCGGGCGCGAGCGCGCGCTCTTCGGGGCGCACGCCGCCGCGCGCGGGCCCGGACGCGCGCCCACCGGGTGCCGGGACGGGCGGCGGCGCGAGTGGCGGCCCGGGTGCCGACCCGGCGTGCGGGAGGCCGCCGCCGGGCGACGCGAAGGGGTTGCCCGGCGCGGAGTCGGCGGTCGTCGGGCAGTCGCCGGTCGTCGGGCAGTCGTCGGTCGGCACGGGCCCGCCGCGCGGTACGGGGCTGCCGGTTGGTGTGGAGCGGCCGGGAGGCGTGGTCATGTCGGAGGACGTTAGGAGGCGCCGGGCCGGCGTCGTCACCGCCGTACGTCGTGCGACGGTTCGACGAAAGTGGCCGACCCGCGCGTGCGGGCCGCGACGGAAGTTCCGCCGCGGCCCGCACCGGAGTTGCCCGGATCGGAACGCCCTTGCGGGCGCCCGGCTCAGAGGTCGAGACCGGTGAGCACCATGACCCGCTCGTAGGTGTAGTCCTCCATCGCGTACCGCACGCCCTCGCGGCCCACGCCCGACTGCTTGGCGCCGCCGTAGGGCATCTGGTCGCCCCGGTAGGACGGCACGTCGCCGATGATCACTCCGCCCACCTCCAGCGCGCGGTGAGCCCGGAAGGCAGCCTGCACATCGTGGGTGAACACGCCTGCCTGGAGTCCGAACTGGGAGTCGTTGGCAGCCTCGAAGGCGGCCCGCTCGCCGTCGACCCTGGTGAACGAGACGACCGGTCCGAACACCTCGTCGTGGCCCAGGCGGGTCTCGGAGGAGACGTTCTCGAGCGCGGTGGGGGCGTAGGTCGCACCGTCGCGCTTGCCGCCGGTTAGCAGGCGCGCGCCCGCGTCGACCGCCTCCTGCACCCAGGACTCGACCCGCTTGGCGGCGTCCTCGCTGACCAGCGGGCCCACGTCGGTGGCGTCATCGGTGGGGTCGCCGGTGGCCAGCGCCTCGATGGCGTCGACGACCTTCGGCACCAGCCGGTCGTAGACGCTCGTGTCGGCGATCACGCGCTGCACCGAGATGCAGGACTGGCCGCCCTGGTAGTTGGAGAAGGTGGCGATGCGCTGGGCCGCGAAGTCGAGGTCGGCCTCGGAGGAGTAGTCGGCGAGCACGACGGCGGCGCCGTTGCCGCCGAGTTCGAGGGTGACGCGCTTGCGCGGCACCGAATCGAGGATCGACCAGCCGACCGGCGCGGAGCCGGTGAAGGAGATGATCGGCAGCCGCTCGTCCTGCACCAGCGCGGGCATCGCGTCGTTGGGCACCGGCAGCACGGACCAGGAGCCGGCGGGCAGATCGGTCTCGGCGAGGAGTTCGCCGATCAGCAGCCCGGAGAGCGGAGTGGCCGGCGCGGGCTTGAGGATGATCGGGGTGCCGACCGCGATGGCCGGGGCCACCTTGTGCGCACACAGGTTGAGCGGGAAGTTGAAGGGCGCGATGCCCAGCACCGGGCCGTGCGGGTAGCGGCGGGTGAGGGCGAGCCGGCCGGTGCCGCCCGCGTCGGAGTCCAGGCGCTGCGCCTCGCCGCTGTTGAAGCGACGGGCCTCGTCGGAGGCCCAGCGGAAGACGGAGATGCAGCGGCCGACCTCGCCGCGCGCCCATTTGATGGGCTTGCCGTTCTCGGCGGAGATCAACCGGGCGATCTCCTCGGTGCGTTCGACCAGTCGGCGGCCGATGTGGTCGAGCGCGGCGGCGCGTACGTGCGCGGGGGTCGCGGAGAACTCCTCGGTGGCCGCCGCGGCGGCGGCGACGGCCTGCTCGACCTGATCCGGGGTCGGAACGCTGATGCGGCCGACGGTCCGGCCGTCCCACGGTGAGGTGACGTCGAGGGTGTCATCGCCGGTCGCCTCGCGGCCTGCGAGCCAGAACGGGTGCGGGGAAGTCGCTTCAGTCACTGCGGGACCCGGCCTTCCGATGTCGTGGGTGGTGGTGCGCGGTGCCGCGCGGACCCGTGTACAGGGCCGCGCACAGTGCCCACGGTAGGGCCCGCGCCGAAGGAGAGGTCTTGTCCTGCGCGTAGCAGTCCGGTGGTGTGTCGCTCCGCTTTGGCGCACCACGCCCCGAAGTCATTGACCACGCCATGACATCGCGCAACGATGACGCAGCGCGACCGCCCGATTCGGCGGGGAGACCTGCCGGCGGTCGCGTGTGCGACACCCCCCACCCGTCTCACATCTGGACCACCAGGAGATGCGAATGCGCACCATCAAACGCGGCAGGCGCAAAGCCTCCGCGGCAGCGATCCTCGCCCTCGCGCTCGCCGTGCCCCTCGGCGCCCAGGCCATCGCCTCCCCCTCCGGCTCCACCGGCAGCGACAAGCCGGCGGCGACGGCGGAGCAGGACGCCGGAAAGGCCCGCCAGTACGAGGTCGCCGACATCGGCACCGCGCCCGAGCGCACCCGGCTCGCCAGGACCGGAGTGGCGATCGACGAGGTCGGCAAGGACACCGTCGTGATCACCGCCGGGAAGGCCGAGGCCGCCGAACTCCGCAAGAGCGGCTACGAGTTGACGGCCCGACCGGCACCCGGCGAGCGGTCCGCCAAGGCCGCGGCGCCCGGCGACTACCACAGCTACGACGAGATGAACACGGCCGTCGACGGGTTCGTCGAGCAGTACCCGGACCTCCTGAAGAAGGAGGTCATCGGCACCTCCCACGAGGGTCGCGACATCATCGCGGTCAAGCTCAGCGCGGACGTCGCCGAGGACCGGGACAAGCCCGAGGTCCTCTTCACCCACAACATGCACGCCAGGGAACACCTCACGGTGGAGATGGCGCTGTACACCCTCGAGGAGTTCGCGGGCGGCTACGGCACCGACGAGCGCGTCACCAAGATGCTCGACGAGCGCGAGCTGTGGATCATCCCGTCGGTCAACCCCGACGGCAAGGTGTTCGACCAGGACTCCGGCGAGTTCAAGATGTGGCGCAAGAACCGCGAGCCCAACGAGGGCAGCAGCGCCGTCGGCACCGACCTCAACCGCAACTGGCCCTACGAGTGGGGCTGCTGCGGCGGATCGTCGGACAACCCGTCCAGTGAGACCTACCGCGGCCCCTCGGCCGGCTCCGCCAAGGAGACCAAGGTCGTCCAGGACTTCGTGCTCAGCCGGGTCGTCGGCGGGGAGCAGCAGATCACCGCGCACATCGACTTCCACACCTACGGCGAGCTGATCCTCTGGCCGTACGGCTTCACCTACGACGAGACCGCCCCCGGGCTCAGCCAGGACGACCGGGACGCCCACGCGGCCGTCGGCACCACCATGGCCGACAGCAACGGCTACACCGCCGAGCAGTCCAGCGAGCTGTACATCACGGACGGCACCATCAACGACTGGATGTGGGCCGACCAGGGCATCTTCTCGTACACCTTCGAGATGTACCCGGGCTCCGGGTCGCCCGACGGGTTCTACCCGCCCGGCAGCGTCATCGACCGCGAGACCTCCCGGAACAAGGACGCCCAGCTGATCCTGCTGGAGAACGCCGACTGCATGTACCGCTCCATCGGCAAGGAGGCCGAGTACTGCGGCAGCTGAGCCGCCGGACCTCCGCCTCGCGGGCCCGTCGACCGGTCGTGGGACCGGTCGACGGGCCCGTCCGCGTGCCGGGGCGGTTCCTCGCGGGGCGGGCTCGTTCTTCGCGGGGCGGGCTCGTTCTTCGCGGGGCGGCTCTTCGCGGAGTGCCGCGGGCGGCCTGCGGTGACCGGTGGGAGCGTACGGGGCGCGTGGGGGGCGCGGGGCGCAGGAGCGGCGGAACCGGGCAGGGCGCTCAGCCGTGGTCGGGGCGGTCCGGGGAGGGCATCCGGTTCTCGGCCTCCGCGCTGTGGGTGGCCTTGAGCGCCAGCCACAGCTCCATCCGGGCATCGGCGTCGTCCAGGGACCGGCCCAGGATCTCCTCGACCCTGCGCATCCGGTAGCGCAGCGTGTGGCGGTGGACGCCGAGATCGGCCGCGGCGGCGTCCCACTGGCCGTGCCGCGAGAGCCAGGCGCGCAACGAGGCGACGAGATCGCCGCGGCCGCTGGCGTCGTGCTCGCGCAGCGGGCGCAGCAGACCGTCGGCGAACGCCTTGACCGCCTCGTCGGCGAGCAGCGGCAGTACGGAGCCGGCCGCCATCTCCTCGTGCTCCACGAGCACCGCGCCGCGCCGCCGGGCGACCGAGAGGGCCTGCTCCGCCTGCTTGAAGGCGGTGCCCGCCGCGGCGATGCCCGCGGGCGCCGAAACCCCGATCGCCAGCCCCTCCGGGGCGTCGCGCGCGAAGTCGGCGCAGGCGGCCAGCCCCGCGCCCGCGTCGCCGGCGAGCATGATCAGACGTGCCCCGTCCGGTACGGCGAGCACGGACTCGCCGCTGCGGGCCGCGACCGACTCGACGGTGTCGGCGAGGAGTTGGAGCGGGGTGGGGCGTTCGCGCTCGGTGCGCTCGGCGGCGGCGGAGTGCGGCAGCACCTCGGCGAAGATCACCCGGAGGGGTATGTCCAGCAGCCCGCCGTAGAGGTTGCCCGCGACGGCTCGGGCATGGCCGGCCTCGCCCGTGAGCAGCATCCGCAGCACGGCCGCGCCCAGTCGCTGTTCGGCCTCCTGGAGGGCGCGGGACCGCTCGGTGGTGAGGGTGAGCAGCGCGATGGTGGAGTTGACCGCGTACCGCTCGGCGGTGCCCAGCGGCGAGCCCGTGCCGACCGCGAGCACCGCGCGGGCGCGCCGACCGCTGCCGATCGTCTGGAGCTCCACCCGGTCGTCGTTCTCCGCGGAGCTGACCACCGCGCTGGCGGGCGCGGGACGGTCCTGGAGGCGTTCCACGTCAGCGACGATGCGGCTCGCACGGCGGGCCGACCACGTCGGCGCCGCGGCGACCACCGCGCCGGAGACGTCGTAGAGGGCGGCCCAGCCGTCGATGTGGACGGCAAGCCTGGCGAGCAGCGAAGCAGGGCCCTCGGCCGCGAGCGCTGCGCGGGTCAACTCGCGCTGCGCCGCGAAACCGGCGGTGACCGAGCGGTACTGCTCGGCGGCGATGGCGGCGGACACTGCCTTGGTGATGGCGATGAAGGGGGTGCGGCGGGGGACCTCCAGCAGCGGGAAATCCGCTTCGAGGCAGGCCTCGACCAGCGCGGCCGGAATCTCCTCGTAGTTGACGCCCGCGGCGAACCCGAGCCCGACCACCCCGGCATCGGCGAGGCGGGCGACGTAGCCGCGCATCGCCACGGGGTCCTCGGCGTCCAGCTTCAGCGCGGTGATGAGCAGCAGCTCACCACCGTCGAGATACGGGACGGGGTCGGCCAGTTCGCTGACCTGGGCCCAGCGCACCGGTGCTCCGAGGCGGTCCTCCCCCGCGCGCACCGTCAGCCGGAGCGCGGAGTGCTGAACCAGGGAGGCAAGAGTGGGCGGCATGACCTTCCAGAGTGGCGTTCCGGGTGTGGCCGGCTGTGGACGACTTCTGCGGCTGCCGTGAAGAGGGATTTCGCCGCGTTGGAGCGAGCGCTCGCACTCACCCTCCACAGCGTACAGGCGTGCGGGCACACGGGAAGAAGCTGAGCACGGGCAGCCGGAACCGGCTCGTCCGCCGCACGCGCAGACGGCTCGGACGCACGTCCCGGGCGCCTGCGCGCAGGGGCAGCGTCGGGGCACCACGAGGCCGGGCCGGGCGGCGGCGCACGGGGGCACGGGGCACGGCATGACGAGGCGGCGCGGGCGGCGCGCCGGGGGCGGAAGCGGAGGTGGTGGGTGCGCAGAGCAGGGCGGGGCGGGCGCGGTGGGCAGGCAGCGCACGGCGGGCACGCAGGTCAGGGCGGGCGCGGTGGGCCGGACGGGCGCACCCGGACCGCAGCCGGACCGCACGTGGCGGCGCCCCTTACGCGCGGCCGGGCGGGGCTATCGTCCGGCCGGCGGCTCGTGGCCGAGGCGGGTGAGCACGGGCGGCCCGACCTCGCCCCGCACCGAGGTCAGCGAGAGCACGCCGTGGCCCGGCGGCACCTTGTGCGCCAGGTCGGAGGCCGACCAGCGGGCGCGCTGCTCGGAGCGCACGGTCACCGAGGTCGTCGTGGCCCGTACGCCGGTGAACAGCGAACGCACCCCGCGCAGGGCCCGCTTGACCAGGCCGCCGGAGAAGTCGGGGTTGTGGGTGTGCTCCTCGGTCTTGACCCAGTCCTCGCCCCAGCCGTGGGCGAAGACCTCGCCGTCCCACGTCGTCACGCCGGAGAGCGCGATCTTGCAGCCGACGGTGCCGACCAGGGTGGCGCGCAGGCGCTTGGGCACCTCGTCGAGGGTGCGCAGGGTGAGGACGGCGCCGGCGTTGGCGGCCCGCAGCTCGCGCAGTCCGCGCACCGCGTCGGGGGTGATGGCGTGGGTGGCGTCGTCGAGGACCAGCACGGCGAACAGCGAGCGGTCCTGCCGCGCGGTGACGCTCGCGTTGAACTGCGCCAGCACCAGCCGGGTGAGGATGCGGGACGCTTCCGCGTTGCCGCGGTCGGGCAGGTCGATCCGCACCCGTATCGGATGCTGGAGGGTGCTGAGCGAGAACGGCGGCGGGCCCTGCCCGGCCGAGCCGTCGCCCGCGCCGAAGAAGCCGTCGAAGGCCGGCCGCGTCAACAGGCTCACCCGGTCGGCCAGCAGTCGGCCCAGGTCTCCGGCGCGCGCGGCGGAGCGCTCGCGGGAGTCCAGCTCGCGCTGCTGGCTGAACTCCCGTGCGTCGTCGAGGGCTTGGCGCAGCTCGGCGAGCGCCACGGGCGAGTCGTCCAGCAGCTCGCGCAGCTCGCGCACGGTCGGGAAGCGGCCGTACGCCGCCTGGTAGGGGCCGAGCAGCTGTGCCAGCGCGCGGGTCGCCTCGCGGGTGTCGCCCAGCTCGGCACCGAGCAGTGCCTCGGCGAGGAGCCCGGCTGCCTCGTCGGGCTCGGTGATGCCGGCGTAGAGGTCCAGATCGTGGGTCGAGCGGCGGTCGCCGAGGCGCAGGATCACGTCGAAGGCGTCGTCCGGCCCCAGGCCCGCGCGCGGGGTGCCGACGGCGACGACCGCCGCCTGCCGGCTCAGCGCCTGGAGGCAGAGCGCCTCGACGACGGGTCGCACGATGCGGCCGGTCTTGCCGGAGCCGGGCGGGCCGACCGCCAGGAGCGAGGTGCCGAGCACCGAGGGGTCGAGCCCCATGGTGTGGCCCCGGTAGCGGTAGGGGTTGCGCTCCTCGTCGACCGCGGTGCCTATCCGGACCTGGCCGGTGAGCAGATCGTGCTTGGCGATGCGCGCGGCCAGATCGCGGTCCCCGGAGGGGTGGATGTACGCGGCGGCGCCGTCCGCCAGCACCTGTTCGGCGAACTCGGGCAGGGCGGACGGGCGGGAACGCACGTTGCGCCACTCGCGCTCGATCCGGACGTAGTCCAGATCGCCCACCCGGCCGGCGAACGCCTCGCGCTGGAGCAGGTCGGCGACGTCGGGATAGCCGGCGGCGCGCAGCTCGGGCCAGTGCTCCAGCTGCGAGGACGGTGCCCGGTCGGGCATCGGGGCCCAGGGCTGAGCGTCCTTCTTCGCGCCGCGGCGGTCGCGCCACAGGGCGGGCCAGCCGCCGGCCAGCGCGGTGAGGACGAGCAGCAGCGCCGCCGCCAGCAGGTAGTAGACGTTGAAGAAGACCAGTCCGGCGACCGGCTCCATGGTGTGCCAGTCGTCCGGGGTCACCGTCCAGCCCGGGGTGAGCCAGAACGTCCAGGCACCGGATGCGCACAGCAGCCCGACCAGCACCCCGAACAGCAGCGACACCACCGCGCGCACATACGGCTTCGTCCGCGCGAGGGCGGTGCCCAGCGGGCGGAGTCTGCGCTGCCACTCCTGTGGTGCGAAACGGCGCCAGACCCGCGGCCAGCGGCCGTAGTGACCGCAGACCCCGGCGAGCGCCGCGCCGAAGAGCACGTAGTAGAAGCGCGAAGCGAGGTCGAACGCCGCCACATTGCCGCCGGCCTCGCGCCAGCTCTCCGGGGTGAACCACAGCAGCGGCCAGAGCCAGGCCTTGATGTAGCCGTTCCAGCACAGCGACCACAGGAGCATGCCCACCAGCAGCGACAGCAGCGCAGCACCCAGCAGGTGACGATCGCCGATCTTCTCCGGCTCCTCCTGCGGCCTGGCCTCGTACCCCTGGCGCCAGACGCCCGGCTCGGCCATCGGCCGAGGGTCCCGCAGCCAGCGGATCAGCGCGGGAAGCCGGGTGCTCGGCAGCTGCTGCGGCAGCGGCGGTGTCGGCGGCTGCGCGGGCGGTCGCGGTACGGCTTCGCTGCTGTACCCGCTGTAGGAACCGTCCGTGCTCATATGGCGCCCTGCCCCCTGCCCGACCTGCGGGTGCGAACCCGCTGTGTGAAGTGTGCGGCGGTCCCAATGTAGAGGAGGGGAAGGGGTGTTGGGCCCGGGACGGGTGCCGGCGCACGGCCTCGTGCGCCCCTGGCGCGTACGCGGGAGAGCCCGGCCGGGCGTTCTGGGCCTCACACCTTCGGGTGGTACGGACGCACGGTCTCGAACAGCCCGTTCCCCACACGTTCGGGTGGCGCTCGCCGGACGCGGCGTCGCACACGTGCCGATGGTCGGTGCGGGCGGGCGGGCGCGCCACTGTCCGTCCCGGCCAACACGACACGGGCACTTCTCCAGGGCGGTGCATGTCTCGCCCGTCGCGCTGCCCCTAGCCTGCGAGGAGCGAGCAGCACCAGCCCGACCCTAGGAGTGCGCGATGACCTCCCCTTCGACCTCGTCCCCGACCCCCCAGGCCCTGCCCCAGGAGCGGCGGGTCGTCACCGCCATCCCCGGCCCCAAGTCGCAGGAACTGGCCGCGCGCAAGCAGAAGTACGTCGCCAACGGCGTCGGCAACGTCCTGCCGGTCTACGTCAAGCGCGCCGGCGGCGGTGTCGTCGAGGACGTGGACGGCAACTCGCTGATCGACTTCGGCTCCGGCATCGCGGTCACCTCGGTGGGCAACAGCGCCGAGGCCGTGGTGCGCCGGGCGAGCGCGCAGCTCGCCGACTTCACCCACACCTGCTTCATGGTCACTCCCTACGAGGGGTACGTGGAGGTCGCCGAGCAGCTGGCCGAGCTGACGCCGGGCGACCACGACAAGAAGACCGCGCTCTTCAACTCCGGGGCCGAGGCGGTGGAGAACGCCGTGAAGATCGCCCGGTCGTACACCAAGCGCCAGGCGGTGGTGGTCTTCGACCACGGCTACCACGGACGCACCAACCTGACCATGGCGCTCACCAGCAAGAACATGCCGTACAAGCACAGCTTCGGCCCGTTCGCGCCGGAGGTCTACCGGGTGCCGGTCGCCTACCCGTACCGCTGGCTCACCGGCCCGGAGAACTGCGCGCAGGAGGCCGCCGCACAGGCGATCGACCAGATCAGCAAGCAGGTCGGTGCCGAGAACGTCGCCGCGATCATCATCGAACCGCTGCTGGGCGAGGGCGGGTTCATCGAGCCGGCGAAGGGATTCCTGCCGCGGATCGCCGAGTTCGCCAAGGAGAACGGCATCGTCTTCGTCGCCGACGAGATCCAGTCGGGCTTCTGCCGCACCGGCCAGTGGTTCGCCTGTGAGGACGAGGGCGTCGTGCCGGACCTCATCACCACCGCCAAGGGCATCGCCGGCGGGCTTCCGCTGGCCGCGGTGACCGGTCGCTCCGAGATCATGGACGCGGCGCACTCCGGCGGGCTCGGCGGCACCTACGGCGGCAACCCGGTCGCCTGCGCCGCAGCCCTCGGCGCCATCGAGACGATGCGCGAACTGGACCTCAACTCCCGGGCCAAGCGCATCGAAGAGGTCATGAAGCCGCGGCTGCACAAGCTCGCCGAGCAGTACCCGGTGATCGGCGACGTGCGCGGACGCGGCGCGATGATCGCGATCGAGCTGGTCAAGCCCGGCACCAAGGACCCCTCGCCCGAGGCGACCGCCGCCGTGGCCAAGGCCTGCCACGAGAACGGTCTGCTCGTCCTGACCACCGGCACCTACGGCAACGTGGTCCGCTTCCTGCCGCCGCTGGTCATCGGCGAGGACCTGCTGAACGAGGGGCTGGACATCCTGGAGAACGCCCTCTCGTCGGTGGGCTGACCCGCCCCGCCCGTCCGCCGCGTACGGAGCCGCCCGCCGCATACGGAGCCGTACGCGGCGGGCGCGTACAGGGCGGGCGTGTACACGGTGGACGGGTACGCGGTCCCGGCCGGCCGTGCTGCCGTGCCGGGGCGTGTCCGGTGCACAGCGCGGGGCCGGCGACCGAGTGTCGTCGGCCCCGCGACCGCCGTTCCCGCCACGGGCCGCAGCGGTAGGAATGCCGGCGGGGCGAGCGGGCTGACGTATCGGGACGGCCCGATGGGGCGGGCCGCCGAGTAACGTGTGCCCGGATGTCCAGCTCACCCCCGGCGGTGCGCCGCGCGACGCTGCCGCGCCCATGCCTCGGCCCACCCGCGCACACCGCCGCGCTTCCGGCCCGAGCGGCGCTCGCCGGGCACACCGGCGCCCCGGCCCCGTTCGTTTCGCTCCTCCCGCTCTCCGCGGGTCTCGCCGCGGCCAACCGGTGAGGCCCCGACCCGCGGGCGTGCAGGAGCCGACCCTCCGGCGCCCGACGCTGCTTCTTCCGCTGCTCTCGCTGCTCGTCTTCGCTCTGGCCGCTTGGCAGTTGGCCGTCGACGGGCCGTTGCGCACCTTCGACGAGTCGCTCTCCCGCCGGTACCGGCAGCAGGTCCCGGTGACCGACGGCCCGGCCGAACTCGCCGCGGATCTCGGCAACTTCGAGGTGGCGCTGCCGGTCCTCGCCGTGGCCGTGTGCCTGGCACTGCTGCGCGGGCGGGCGGTCGCGACGGTCGTCGGTTGCGCCCTGGCGATGGTCTGTGTACCGCTGCTGGTGGGCCCGTTGAAGCTGCTCTTCGACCGGCCGGGTCCGCTCGGCGGCAGCGGCTACTTCCCCTCCGGGCACACCGCCACCGCGGTGGTCGCCTACGGCGGCGCGGCGCTGCTGCTGGGAGCGCCGCTGCGCAGCAGGGGCACGCGGTGGTGCGCCTGGCTCGCGGCGCTTGCCCTGGTGGTTGCCACCGGAGCCGGACTGGTCGTACGCGGGTACCACTGGCCGCTGGACGTGGTCGCCAGCTGTGCGCTCGGCGGGCTGCTGCTGTGGACGGCGGCCCTCGGCGTTCGCTGGACGGCGCCTCTCAGCGGCCGACGGGACCGACGGCGGCCTCGTGCATCGCCAGCTCCAGGGCCGCCGGATCGGTGAGCCTTCCGCTGCCGTCCGGCGGCACCAGCCAGCGGACTCCGCCGGTGCGGCGGCCCGGGTAGGGCACCACGATCCAGGACCCGCGTCCCGCGGCCCGCACTCCCGTACCGATCCAGCGGTCCGCGGTGCCGGGCGGGACGAAGAAGCCGGTGCGCGACTGCCCGAAGTCGCCCAGCACCGGCCCCGGTTGCTCGGCGAAGCGGCGGAGCGCGGTCAGGGTGGGGCAACCGAGCGTGCCGGTGAGGATCAGCACGTCCCATCTGCGCCCGGCCGGCAGCAGCGTCACGGCGAGCGGGTTGCTCTCCCACTCCTGCCTGCAGACCACCGGATCCGGTGCGGCTGCCGCCAGCCACTCCACCGCTGCTTTCGCCCCCGCGTCGCCGTTCATCACTTGCTGCCTTCCCTCGGCGCTGCCCACGGTCCGGGCAGTTCGTCCAAGGGGAGAGCGACGGGGGCGCGAGTTATTACGCGGGTTCGGAGAACGAATTTGTTCCTGGTTCGATGCACCCCGCACGGAACACCGGTGCGGAGGTCGGGGGAAGGTGCCCCGGGAAGCAGCGACGAGGGGCGACAGCGCGGCAGACGCACCGGCCGAGCACCGCGCGCCCGGCGAAGATCCCTGCGACAGGCCCGAGAGCCTAGGTGTTGGCCACCGCGATCAACACGACCACCAGCAGAAGCCAGGAGATCGCGGTGGTCACGATGCCGAGCACGAACCCCGCGGTCGCCAGCCCGGAATTGTCGCCCTGGACGGCGCCGGCGGCCCGTGCGCGTGCGACCTGCCGTCTGGCCGAGATGCCCAGCCCGAGCGCGATCGGACCGAGCACGAGGCTGAGCACCAGCCCGTACACCGTCAGCGCGAGCACTCCGGAGATGATGCCGACGACCATCGCCGCGGTGCCGACTCCGCCGGCCGGCGGGGGCGGACCGGCCCAGCCCGGGTGCCCGTGGACCGCCGGGGCCGGCCACCCGTGGGCGGCGGGCCCGGACGCCGCGTACCCGCCCTGCGGATACGCGCCCTGCCCGGGCTGCGGGCCGTACGGCGCCCCACCGGCGTACGGCGCCCCATCTGAGTACGGCGCTCCGGCGTGGGGCGGTACGGCGTGCGGCGGGCCGTAGCCGGGCATCGGCGCGCGATGCGCAGGGGCCGACGCGGCCTGGCCGGGCGGGGGTTCGGGCGCCTGCGGCACCGGCGGCGCCGCGGGAGCGGGCGGCGGTCCGTCGCCCGCGAGCGTCGGCTGCTCCGCGAGCGAGGCGCCGCGGGGCTTGTCCAGCCGTACCGGCCGGTGCTTCGCCGACGGTGCGTCCGGCCGGCTCGACGACTGCTCCGACGGTGCGTCCGGCTCGTGCTCGTGCGTCATGGTGCCCCTCCCGCTCTGCGCTGCTGTTCCATCGTATGGGGTGCGGTGCGTCCGGGCTGCCGCCCACCTGGGGCGATACCGGCCGCTGCCGGCACCCGGGCCGTCGGGCGCCGCCGACGGCCCGGTGCTCGGCCGGTCGCACCGTCTCCCGGCCGACCGACTCCCCCGCGCAGCCGCCGCCTACGATGTGAAATCTGCCGAGGGAGGGCACTTCGTTGACCGCACACACCGACACCACCGACCGGGCCGAGCGCCGCGATCTCACCGCGTTCATCGCCGGGCTGCCGAAGGCCGAGCTGCACGTCCACCACGTGGGCTCCGCCTCGCCGCGCATCGTCGCCGAACTGGCCGCCAGGCACCCGGAGTCGAAGGTTCCGGCCGACGCGGAGGCGCTGGCGGACTACTTCACCTTCCGCGACTTCGCCCACTTCATCGACGTCTACCTCTCCGTCGTCGACCTCATCAAGGACGAGGAGGACGTACGCCTGCTCACCTACGAGGTGGCCAGGGACATGGCGGCGCAGAACATCCGCTACGCCGAGCTGACCGTCACCCCCTTCAGCTCGACCCGGCGCGGTATCGCGCCGCAGGCGTTCATGGAGGCGATCGAGGACGCACGGGCGGCGGCGGCCCGGGAGTTCGGGCTCTCGCTGCGCTGGTGCTTCGACATCCCGGGCGAGGCCGGGCTGGAGGCCGCGGAGGAGACCGTACGGCTGGCGTGCGAGCACCGGCCGGAGGGACTGGTCTCCTTCGGCCTCGGCGGACCGGAGATCGGCGTACCGCGACCGCAGTTCAAGCCTCACTTCGACCGGGCCATCGCCGAGGGGCTGCACAGCGTGCCGCACGCCGGTGAGACCACCGGGCCGGCGACCGTGTGGGACGCGCTGACCGTGCTGCGGGCCGAGCGCATCGGCCACGGTACGAGCTCCGCACAGGATCCGGCGCTGCTGGCCCATCTCGCCGAGCACCGCATCCCCCTGGAGGTCTGCCCCACCTCCAACGTGGCCACCAGGGCCGTGCCCGACCTTGAGCACCACCCGCTGCGCAGCATGGTGGACGCCGGCGTGCTGGTGACGATCAACTCCGACGATCCGCCGATGTTCGGCACCGACCTGTGCACCGAGTACGCCATCGCCGCGCGGCTGCTGGAACTGGACGCGGCAGGGGTGGCCGACCTCGCACGCAACGCGGTGACCGCCTCCTTCATGGAGCCGGACGAGGCGGTGCGGCTCAACGCCGAGATCGACGCCCACCTCGCCGCCCACGACGGCTGAACACGCGGCCGGCCGGGCCCCGTTCGACCCCGCACGACGCGCCACCGACGCACTGCCGACGACCAACGGCCCGTGCCCCGGCGCCGGTTCGGCGGTCCCCCGCCGCCCCGCGGCGCGGCCGCCCCGCCGCCGAAAGCGAGCAGGCGCACCGGACACCCGAGGTGTCCGGTGCGCCTGTGCCGGCCCCGGCGCTCGCACGCCGCGGCGGATACGGCTAGAGCGCCGTCATGACGTGCTTGACCCGGGTGTAGTCCTCGAAGCCGTACGCCGAGAGGTCCTTGCCGTACCCCGACTTCTTGAAGCCGCCGTGCGGCATCTCGGCGACCAGCGGGATGTGGGTGTTGATCCACACGCAGCCGAAGTCCAGGCTCTTGGAGAGCCGCATCGCCCGGCCGTGGTCACGGGTCCACACCGAGGAGGCGAGCGCGTACTCGACGCCGTTGGCCCACTCGACGGCCTGGTCCTCGTCGCTGAACTTCTGCACCGTGATGACCGGGCCGAAGACCTCGTTCTGGATGATCTCGTCGTCCTGGCGCAGGCCCGAGACGACGGTGGGGGCGAAGAAGTAGCCGCTCTCGCCGACCCGTTCACCGCCGTGCTCGACCTTCGCGTGGGCCGGCAGACGGTCGATGAAGCCGCGCACCTTCTCCAGGTGGACCTCGTTGTTCAGCGGGCCGTACGCGCACTCCTCGTCGGTCACGTCACCGGTGCTGACCTCGGCCGCGGCCTTGGCGAGCGCGGTCACGAACTCGTCGTGCACGCCCTCCTGCACCAGCACCCGGGTGGCGGCGGTGCAGTCCTGGCCGGCGTTGAAGAATCCGGCGTCCCGGATGCCCTCGACGGCGGCGGAGAGGTCGACGTCGTCGAAGACCACGACGGGCGCCTTGCCGCCGAGCTCCAGGTGGACGCGCTTGACGTCCTTGGCGCCGGAGGCCGCCACCTCCATGCCGGCTCGCACCGAACCGGTGATGGAGACCATGGCGGGGACGGGGTGCTCCACCATCAGCCGCCCGGTGTCGCGGTCGCCGCAGACGACGTTGAAGACGCCCTTGGGCAGGATGCCGCCCAGCACCTCGGCCAGGAACACCGCGGAGGCCGGGGTGGTGTCCGAGGGCTTGAGCACGACCGCGTTGCCCGCCGCGATGGCCGGGGCGAACTTCCACACGGCCATCATCATCGGGTAGTTCCACGGCGCGACCTGGGCACAGACGCCGACCGGCTCGCGGCGGACGAAGGAGGTGAGCCCCTCCATGTACTCGCCCGCGGACTTGCCCTCGAGCATTCGGGCCGCGCCCGCGAAGAAGCGGATCTGGTCGAGCATCATCGGCAACTCCTCCTGGCGCGTCAGCTCCAGGGGCTTGCCGGTGTCGTGGCACTCGATCTCCAGCAGCTCGTCGGCGCGCTCCTCCAGCGCGTCGGCGATCTTCAGCAGCGCCAGCTGACGCGCGCCCGGCGTGGCGTCGCGCCAGCCGGGGAAAGCGGTCCGGGCGGCGGCCATGGCGGCGTCGACGTCGGCGGCGGCGGAGAGCGCGGCCCGAGCGTAGGTCTCGCCCGTCGTCGGGTCGATCACGTCCGTGGTGCGCCCGTCCACGGCGTCCCGGAACTCACCGTCGATGTAGTTGCGCAGTCGACGCAGCTCAGTGGTCACGTGGCACCCTCCTGCTCCGTTGTCCGATGGGTGAGACATCCACCCTAACCGGGTTCCTCACGTATTCGACAGGCTGTGGAACCAGGTGCCACGGATACCGTCGCCAGAGGACTTCCGCACAACGGATCACCTCGCAACTGCCTTGTGCGACAGAGGAGTCCTCATGCACTGTGGGGCCCGTGCCCCGCAACCGCAGAACCGCCCCCCGACCGACGCCCGTCGACGCCGTGTCGCTGGCGATCATCGAGCAGCTGCGGGAGGACGGCCGCCGTCCCTACGCCGCGATCGGAAAGGCGGTCGGGCTCTCCGAGGCCGCGGTGCGCCAGCGGGTGCAGCGCCTCGTCGAGCAGGGCGCGACCCGGATCGCGGCAGTCACCGACCCGCGGGCACTGGGGCTCTGGCGCCGGGCGACGGTGGGGCTGACCGTCGAGGGCGATCCGGATCCCGTCGCGGACGCCCTGGCGGAACTCGCCGAGGTCGAGTGCGTGGTCGTCACCGCGGGCTCCTTCGACCTGCTGGTGGAGATCGCCTGCGAGGACGACGAACATCTGCTGGAGATCGTCAACCGTCGCATCCGCACCCACCCCGGGGTGCGCGCCACCGAGACCTTCGTCCACCTCGGGCGGCGCGACCGCCTGCCCGGCGGGCCCTCCGGTCGGCCAGGCGAGCGCCGCGCCTGAGCGCCATCGCGGCGCCCCGCAGTGACCGAAGCGCCGGGGGCTCGTTCACTCTGCCGGGGGAACGTCGAGCCGCGGAGGTGAGGGCAGTGCACAGCAGCACCGGGCCGTCGAGGAGCGCCGACAGGGCCCCGAACGGCCGCCACCCGCGCAGGCCGCCCCGCAACCGCCCCGACGACGACGTGCTCCGCGCGCTCGCGCTGCACCACGTCCGGGACGGCTTTGCGGTGCTCACCGGGGTCACCGTCGCCGTACGGGACCGGGAGGTCCTCGCCGTCGTCGGCCCCAGGGGCAGCGGAAAGACCACGCTGCTGCGCTGCCTGGCCGGCCAACTGCGCCCGGACACGGGCGAGTTGTGGTTCAACAGCAAGCCCCTGCACACCCTGCGCCGCGCCGCGCTCGACCGGCTGCGCGGCGAACGCTTCGGCTGGATCGGCAGCCGCGCCGACCTCGTGCCGGAGCTGACCGCTCGGGAGAACACCGCGCTGCCGCTGCTGCTGGCCGGCCATGGCGGGCGGCGGGCACGGGAGCGGGCGACCGACTGGCTGGAGCGGCTGGACGTCGCCGGCCTCGCCGATCTGCGCCCGGCCGCCCTCGACCCGGCGCAGCGTCAACGAGTGGCGCTCGCCCGCGCGCTGGTCCGCGAACCGTCCGTGCTCTTCGCCGACGAACCCACCGCCGCACTCCACCGCCGCGACGGCGCGCTGCTGCTCCGCGCTCTCGCCACCGCGGCCCGTTCGCACGGGCTGACCGTGGTGCTCGCCGGCCCGGACACGCCGCTCCCGGCCCCGGCGCCGACCGGGAGCAGCGACCAACTGCCGTACGACGCCGTGCAGTTGGCCGACCGTACGGTGCGTCTGGTCGACGGCCGGTGCACGCAGGTACGTCGGGAACCCGGGCAGGTACGGCACGAGCCCGGGCACGTACGGTCGGGCGCCCCGGACCGGCAGCCGGGCGCCGGGCGCGCACTCCCCGCTCCCCCGGACCCCGTACGCGCCGCTCCCCCAGAGCCCGCACACGCCGCTCCCCCAGAGCCCGCACTCCCCGCTCCTCCGGAACCCGTACGCGCCGTTGCCACCGGCTCCCGACGGGACGCGGCGCCGTGCTCGCCCTCCGTCTGATCCGCCGCGCCCGGCCGGCGGCCCTGGCGCCGCTGGCGCTCGTCGCCGCCGCCTCCGCCGCGGTGAGCGCGCTGCTGCTGGCGGCTCTCGCCCAGGCGGTCCGCCAGCCCGGGGAGGCCGCGACCGTACGACTGCTGTGGTGCGTTCCACCGCTGGCGGCAGTGGTCGCCCTCGCGGTGTGGACGGCGGCCGGCAGCAACTCCGCCTGTGCCGCAGGCCCTTCGGGGCCCGGCGGGCACCACCGCGGGAGTACGGCGCTCGGCTCCTGGCGCTGCCTGTCCGCCGCGGCGCTGCTCGGAAGCGCCGCGGCACTCGCGTTCCGGACGGCGCCGCGCACGGGAACCGGCGGTGACGGCCTGACGGTGATCGGGGCGTCGGGTCAACCGGCCGTCGAGGGCGCGGCGTTGCCTTTGCCGGCCGCTCTGACACTGCTGCTGGTGCTGCCCGCTGCCACCGGCTGCGCTGCCGCCCTGGCGACGCGCTCACGCACGATCGGCCGGCCACCCGCCCCGTACGGACCGCTCCTCCTGCTGGGGTGCGGGGGCGCGGCGGTCACGGCCGCACTGGTGCTCGGCACCGCCTCGCGCGCCGGGGCCGCGCTGGTCGCGCTCGGCCTGGTGGCAGCGGGCCCCGGGCTGACCGCAGCGGCCGGGCACCTTCTCACCCGGGCCGGGCCCGGCCCGGCCCGGCTGCTCGCCGGACGTGCGCTGCTCGCCGAACCGGCCGTGCTGGGTGCCCCGTTGGGCCTGTTGACGGCGCTACTGTGGACGGTCGCGGCACTCCGGCAGCGCCTCGACCCCGCCGACGTCCTCGCCCCGCATCTCCAGTTCGCCTGCGCGGTCGTGCTGCTCTGCGCGCTGGCCGGCCTGATCCTCGCGGCACGGCGACGCACTCCGAGGCGCACCGCCACCGAGGTCGCGCTGCACCGCATCGGCGCGCCCGCCGCGCTGCCGCGCCGGGCGGCGCTCCTGCGGGCCGGCTCCCTGCTGGCGGTCTTCCTGCCGACCACCGCCGCGCTCATCGCACTCACCGCGCAGCTCGGTTAGGGCGCGGAGCGGCCAGTCCCCGCCGCACGAGCGCCCCCGTCCGACCGGGAACCCCCGTCCGCGTGAGCCCCCTCGTCGGCGCCCAGCCAGACCGCCTCCGCCGGATCGAGGTCCACCCTCACCGTCTCACCCGGCTGCGGCGCCTCACGCAGCGCGCAGGTGGCCTGGAGCTCCGGCCCGCGCTCGGGCGCGAGCAGGAGCGCGACGTGGTCGCCGCGGAAGGTGCGCGCCCGCACCCGGCACGCCAGGCCGCCGGCCGCGCTCAGCCGCACGCCCGCGGGCCGCACCAGCAGCGCCCCCTCGCCCGCGGGCGTGCCGGGCAGCGCGATCCGGCCCCACGGCGTACGTGCGACGCCTTCGACGA
Source organism: Streptomyces sp. XM4193 (assembly GCF_023072595.1). Taxonomy (GTDB): domain Bacteria; phylum Actinomycetota; class Actinomycetes; order Streptomycetales; family Streptomycetaceae; genus Streptomyces. Next base: position 80,603 of record NZ_JALLGK010000011.1, on the reverse strand, counting down.
CGGTCGCCCGGACGACGTTGTCGAAGCCCAGGAAGCGGGCCACGAAGGCGGAGGCGGGACGCTGCCAGACCTCCAGCGGAGTGCCGCTCTGAGCGATCCGTCCCTCGCGCATCACCAGTACGCGGTCCGCGAGCGCGAACGCCTCGCTCTGGTCGTGGGTCACGGCCAGCACCGTGGTGCCCAACTCCGCGAACAGCTGCTGGAGTTCCAGGGCGAGTCGTTCCCTGAGCGACCGGTCGAGCTGCCCCAGCGGCTCGTCCAGCATCAGCAGTCGCGGCTGCGGGGCCAACGCCCGTGCCAGCGCGACACGTTGCTGCTCGCCGCCGGAGAGCGAGGCGACGGCGCGGCGTTCGGAGCCCGGCAGCCCGACCATCTCCAGCAGTTCGGCGACGCGCGCCGCCGCCTGTCGCTTCGGCACACCGTGCATCCGCAGCCCGAAGGCGACGTTCCCGCCGACGTCGCGCTGCGGAAAGAGCTGGTGGTCCTGGAACATCAGCCCCAGCCCGCGGCGGTGCACCGGTACGCCGCGCTGGTCCGACCCGTCCAGCAGCACCCGCCCGCTGTCCGGCTCCCGCAGGCCCGCGACCGCCCGCAGCAGCGTCGACTTGCCGCTGCCGCTCGGCCCGAGCACGCACACCGTCTCCCGCTCCTCGACCCTGAGGTCGACCTCGTCGAGCACGGTGCGGTCGCCGAAGCGCACGGTGGCGGACTCGACTGTGAGCGCGGCCATCTAGAACTCTCCCGAACGGTTGGTACGAACCCTCTCCAGCGCCAGCAGCGTCACCGCGCAGACCAGCATCAGGATGGTGCTGAGCGCCATCGCCTGCCCGTAGTTGAGCTCCCCCGCCCGGCCCAGCAGCCGCTCCACCGCCACCGGCAGCGTCGGCTCGTCCGCCCGGGCGATGAAGACGGTCGCGCCGAACTCGCCGAGCGAGACCGCGAACGCGAACCCCGCCGCCACCAGCATCGCTCGGCGAACCAGCGGGAAGTCCACCTCCCGCCAGGCGCGCAGCGGCGAGGCTCCGAGCACCGCGGCGGCCTCGCGCAGCCGATCGTCGACCGCCCGCAGCACCGGCAGCATGGTGCGGACCACGAACGGCACTCCGACCAGCGCCTGGGCCAGCGGCACCAGGATCCAGGAGGCACGCAGATCCAACGGCGGCTCGTCGAGCGTGATGAGGAAACCGAAGCCGACCGTCACCGCGGACACTCCGAGCGGCAGCATCAGCAGTGCGTCGAACCCCCGCACCAGCGGGCCCGCCCGGTGGGTGAGCGCCGCGGCGGCGAGCGTGCCGACGGTGACGGCGATCAGGGTCGCCACCGCGGCGTAGGAAAGGGAGTTGCCGACGGCGGCGAGCGGCGGCACGACAAAGGTGCTGCCGGCGTCCACCGGGGCGTTGAGCGCCCGGTAGAAGTCCAGCCCGTAACCGCCGGGTGCGGCGAGGGAACGTTCGACCAGCACCAGCAGCGGCCCCAGCAGCAGCACCGCGATGACCACCAACTGCGAGACCAGCAACGCCCACTGACCCGCGCCGCTCGGCCTGTGCGCCACCTGGCGCTCGTCCACCAGCCGCAGCGCGCTCTCCCGCCGCCGCACCGTCCAGGCGTGCACGGCCAGCAGCCCGCCGACGGCCGCGAACTGGAGCAGGCTGAGCACCGCGGCGGTGGGCAGGTCCAGCAGCTGCGCGGTCTGCCGGTAGATCTCCACTTCCAGCGTCGCGTAGCGGGCGCCGCCCAGGATCTGGATGACCCCGAAGGAGGTGAAGGTGAAGAGGAAGACCATCAGCGCACCGGCGGCGACCGCCGGTGCCAGGGCGGGCAGCGTCACCCTGCGCCAGGCCGCGAACCGGCTCGCGCCCAGCACTCGGGCGGCCTCCTCCTGCCGTGGGTCCAGCTGTCCCCAGAGCCCGCCCACGGTGCGTACCACCACGGCGTAGTTGAAGAAGACGTGGGCCAGCAGGATCGCCCACACCCCGGTGTCCAGCCGGACTCCGAAGTGCTCGTCGAGCAGGCCGCCGCGTCCCAGCAGCCCGAGGAAGGCGGATCCCACCACCACCGTCGGCAGGACGAAGGGCACCGTCACCACCGCACGCAGCAGCCGTTTGCCGGGGAAGTCGAAGCGCGCGAAGACGTAGGCGCCGGGCAGGGCGATCGCCAGTGTGAGCGCGGTGGAGGCGGCGGCCTGCCAGAGCGTGAACCACAGCACCTGCACGGTGTCCGGCGAGGTCACCACCTCGACGGCGCGGGAGAGCTGCCACCGTCCGTCCTCCCGCAGCCCGCGCCCGACGATGGTGACGACCGGGTAGCCGAAGAAGAGACCGAAGAAGGAAACCGGCAGGGCCATCAGCCCCAGGCGCACCAGCAGGTCACGCCGACCGCGCCGCGGCGTGCGCCGTGTCGTCCCCTGCTCCGGCGGGCCCGGCAGGCCCTCCGGGGACATCGTGTCCGGCCGTGCGCTGCGCGCGGTGGCTACTTGAGCAGGCTTGTCCACTGCTTGACCCACCGGTCCCGGTTCTCGGCGATGCGCTCGGGAGCCACGCTGTGCGGTTCGTCGATCTCCACTCCGTAGCGGGTGAAGACCTCGGGCAGCTCGGCGTCCTCGTGCACCGGGCGTACGAACATGTTCAGCGGGAGGTCCTCCTGGAACTCCTCGGTGAGCAGGAAGTCCAGCAGCGCCTTGCCGCCCTCGGTGTTGCCCGCCCCCTCCAGCAGGCCGGCGAACTCGATCTGCCGGAAGCAGGTGCCCTCGGCCACGCCGGTCGGGCCCTCCTTGGGCGCCTTGCCCTCGCTGTAGTGGACCTCGGCCGGCGGGCTGCTCGCGTACGAGACGACGAGCGGACGGTCGCCCTTCTCCCGGCCGGACGCGGAACCGGTGAAGCGGTCGTTGTACGCCTGCTCCCAGCCGTCGACCATCTCGACCCCGTTGGACCTGAGCTTCTTCCAGTAGCTCTGCCAGCCGTCCTCGCCGTACTTGCCGACGGTGGCGAGCAGGAAGGAGAGCCCCGGCGAGGAGGTGGCGGCGTTCTGCACGACCAGCAGGTCCTTGTACTCGGGCTTGATCAGGTCGTCGAGAGTGCTGGGCGGCTCGATGTCCTTGTCGCGGAAGTAGGCCCGGTCGAAGTTGACACAGACGTCGCCGGTGTCGATCGGGGTGACGCGGTTCTGACCGGCGTCCAGCCGCAGCTCGTCGGGCACCTTGTGCAGGCCCTTGGTCTTGTGCGGCGCGAAGACGCCCTCGTCCAGCGCCTTGGAGAGCATCGCGTTGTCCACGCCGAAGAAGACGTCGCCCTGCGGCCTGCCCTTGCTGAGCACCGCCTGGTTCACCGCGGCGCCGGCGTCCCCGGCCCGCAGCACCTTCACCCGGTAGCCGCTCTCGCGCTCGAACTCCTCGAGCACGTCCTTGGAGACCTCGAAGGACTGGTGCGTGACCAGCGTGACGTCCTTCTTCTCCGCCTCCGCCCCGCCACCGCCACCGGATCCGCAGGCGGTCAGGCCCACCACTCCCAGGGCGGTGACGAGGGCAACGGCGTTCGTGCGGCGCTTCATCGTGCTGCTTTCGGCTCACGGGCGTACGACGGCAGCACGAGAGAGACCGAACTTCCTACCCAGCATGACCTGGGCGAGGTTCGAGGGTCTGCGGCCTGACGGTGCCGCACTCTCAGCGCTGCGCGCGCTCCCCTGTCGGATGGCATGAGCTTGTACGTTCGAACAATATCAGCCGCCCCCGGAGAGCACCGGGGGCGGCGAGATCCCTACGCCTTGGGCTCGGAGGCGGCCAACTGGCCACAGGCGCCGTCGATTTCCTGCCCCCTGGTGTCGCGCACCGTGGTCGGCACCCCGTGCGCACGCAGCGCACGTACGAACTCCTTCTCGTCCTCCGGCCGGGAGGCGGTCCACTTGGAGCCGGGCGTCGGGTTGAGCGGGATCAGGTTGACGTGGACCCGCTTGCCCTTGAGGAGCCGGCCCAGCAGGTCGGCGCGCCACGCCTGGTCGTTGATGTCCCTGATCAGGGCGTACTCGATGGAGATCCGGCGACCGGACTTCGCCGCGTACTCCCACGCGGCGTCGAGCACCTCGCGGACCTTCCAGCGGGTGTTCACCGGGACGAGGGTGTCGCGCAGCTCGTCGTCGGGCGCGTGCAGGGACACCGCGAGCCGGCACTTGAGCCCCTCGTCGGCGAACCGCAGCATCGCAGGCACAAGACCGACGGTGGAGACCGTGATGCCGCGCTGGGACAGGCCGAGGCCGTCGGGCGCGGGGTCGGTCAACCGCCGGATCGCGCCGAGCACCCGCTTGTAGTTCGCCAGCGGCTCGCCCATGCCCATGAAGACGATGTTGGAGAGGTTGGCGGGGCCACCGGGGACCTCGCCGTCCCGCAGCGCCCGTACACCGTCGACGATCTGGTGCACGATCTCGGCGGTGGAGAGGTTGCGGTCGAGCCCGGCCTGGCCGGTGGCGCAGAACGGGCAGTTCATCCCGCAGCCCGCCTGCGAGGAGATGCACATCGTGACCCGGTCCGGATACCGCATCAGCACCGACTCGACGAGGGTGCCGTCGTGCAGGCGCCAGAGCGTCTTGCGGGTGGTGTCCTCGTCGCAGGAGATGTGCCGCACGACACTCATCAGCTCGGGCAGCAGCTCGTCCGCGAGCTTCTGGCGCGAGCCGGCCGGAATGTCCGTCCACTGCTCGGGGTCCTGGGTGAACCGGGCGAAGTAGTGCTGCGAGAGCTGCTTCGCCCGGAACGGCTTCTCGCCCGTCGCGGCGACGGCTTCCTTGCGCTCGGCAGGGCTCAGATCGGCGAGGTGCCGCGGGGGCTTCTTCGCCCCGCGGGGCGCGACGAACGTGAGCTCTCCGGGTTTCGGCGGGGCCATGAACGAAAACTCCTCCAACGAACGAGGCCCTACCGCACTGCGACCCGGCATCCCCCACCCGGCGCCGTCGCGGACGCCGTCGAGGCGGTGAATGCCGGTGGACCCCTCAGAATCTCCCCGCGACCCGCGGGGAGCGACAAGGCCCGCCGACTGGAGCGGCGGGCCTCACCAGGGTAACCGGTCGCGCTCAGCCCGATCCGACGAAGATCACCAGCAGCAGCCACACCACCGGAGCGGTCGGCAGCAGCGAGTCGAGCCGGTCCATGATCCCGCCGTGGCCCGGAAGCAGCGTCCCCATGTCCTTGATGCCCAGGTCACGCTTGATCATCGACTCGCCGAGGTCGCCGAGAGTCGCGCTCGCGGCAACCGCGAAGCCCAGCAGCAGGCCCTGCCACCACTTGCCGTCGTCGATGGCGAAATGCATACAGAGCGCACCCGCCACCATGGCGAACGTCACCGCGCCGAGCAGCCCCTCGCGGGTCTTGCCGGGGCTGATGCGCGGCGCGAGCTTGCGCTTGCCGAAGCGCCAACCCACCGCGTACGCGCCGGTGTCGCTGACGATCGTCAGCACCAGGAAGGTCATCACCCGCCACGGCCCGTCGTCGGCGGCGAGCATCAGCGCGACGAAGGTGGCCAGGAAGGGCACGTAGAACGCGGCGAAGACCCCCGCGCTGACGTCCTTGAGGAAGCCCTCCGGCGCCTCGGCCATGCGCCAGGCCAGCAGTGCGAGCACGGTGAGCGCCATCACGACCCAGGCGCCCTCGGCACCCCGCACGTAGCCCGCGGTCACCATCGCGGCGCCGCCGACCGCGAGCGGGACCAGGGGCGCCCTGATGCCGCGACGCTCTTCCAGCCGGCTGGTGAGCTCCCAGAGCCCGACCACCACGGCGGCCACGACGACGCCGACGAAGATGTCCTTCACCAGGAAGAGCGAGGCCACGATCACCACGCCGAGCCCGACACCGACCCCTATCGCGGCCCGCAGATCACGGCCCGCGCGCTTCTTGCCGGCGGGCTCCCCGGCGGGGGGCCGGGCGGCGCCGTCGGGCGCGCCCGGGGTCCGGTCGCCGCCACCGCCGAGCGGGGCGCCGACCGGGCCGTCGGGCGCGGGCTGCCGGCCGCCACTTGCGTGAGCGTCCCGGGCTCCGCCGTCGGACGGGGTCGACATGGGTCCTCCTGACCAGGGCTTCGCGGTGCCTCGCGCACTGTGCGAGGTCGCCGTCGGCTGTGCGGAACCCTGGTCGGGGGGACCCCGGAATCCGGCGGGCGGGTTCGCTCCCCAGGATGAGTCGTTCACTTGATGGCAGCCCTAAATCTCTTGCAGCCCGAGTCGCCTCAGACTTCGAGCAGCTCTGCTTCCTTGTGCTTGAGCAACTCGTCCACCTGCGCCACGTACTTCGAGGTGGTGTCGTCCAGCTCCTTCTCGGCGCGACGACCCTCGTCCTCGCCGACGTCGCCGTCCTTGACCGCCTTGTCGATGGTCTCCTTGGCCTTGCGCCGGATGCTGCGGATCGCGATCTTGGCGTCCTCGGCCTTCGCCTTGGCGACCTTGATGAACTCCTTGCGGCGGTCCTGGGTCAGCTCGGGGAAGTTCACCCGGATGATATTGCCGTCGTTGGACGGGTTGACGCCGAGGTCGGAGTCGCGGATGGCCTGCTCGATGTTGCGCAGCGCGGTCTTGTCGAACGGGGTCACCACCGCCATGCGCGGCTCGGGCACCGAGAACGACGCCAGCTGGTTGATCGGGGTCGGGGCACCGTAGTACTCCGCCACGATCTTGTTGAACATCGCCGGGTGGGCACGGCCCGTACGGATCGCGGCGAAGTCCTCCTTGGCGACGACGACCGCCTTCTCCATCTTCTCCTCGGCTTCGAGGAGGGTCTCTTCGATCACCACGTGCTCCTGGGTTCGATGACTGAGCGGGTAGGAAAGGTGTGACTCGGGTCGGACGGCGGGGTCACGCACCGGCCAAGTCCCTTGCGGAACACGTCGGTTGCCGACCGTTCGTAGACCGTACCCGCGCGGTGTCCGGCCGGCGGGCGAGTCGCTCGGGACCGAGCCGCGAAGGCGGCACCGGCCCCAAGTTGCCGCTGTGGTACGGCTCGTGGCGTCAGCCGCGGGACGACTGGGCGCCCACGAGCGTGCCGATCTTCTCACTCTTGGCCGCCCGCGCGATATTGCCCTCGGCCAGCAGCTCGAACACGACGATCGGCAGCTTGTTGTCCCGGCACAGCGTGATCGCCGTCAGATCGGCGACCTTGAGATCGCGCACGATGACCTCGTCATAGGTCAGCTCGTCGAACTTCACCGCTTCGGGGTTCTTCGCCGGGTCGGAGTCGTAGACCCCGTCCACGCCGTTCTTGCCCATCAGCATGGCCTCGGCGTGGATCTCCAACGCACGCTGGGCGGCGGTGGTGTCGGTGGAGAAGTACGGCATTCCCATGCCGGCACCGAAAATGACCACACGGCCCTTCTCCAGGTGCCGGATCGCGCGCAGCGGGATGTAGGGCTCGGCGACCTGACCCATGGTGATCGCGGTCTGCACCCGGGAGTCGATGCCCTCCTTCTCCAGGAAGTCCTGGAGGGCGAGGCAGTTCATGACGGTGCCGAGCATGCCCATGTAGTCGGAGCGGGCCCGCTCCATCCCGCGCTGCTGCAACTCCGCGCCGCGGAAGAAGTTGCCGCCGCCGATGACGATGGCGATCTGTACACCGTCACGCACCACGGAGGCGATCTCGCGGGCGATCTTGTGCACGACGTCGGGGTCGACACCCAGACCACCGCCGCCGGAGAACGCCTCCCCGGAGAGCTTCAGCAGAAAACGGCGGGAACTGTCGCCGTCGACCTCGTGGGCGTCGCCCGCATCCTTGCTGTTCCTGCCGTTGCTGCTCATGAAGATCTCCTCGTGCACATGCGAGGAGGCCACTGCCTCGGGTCCTCGCGGCTCCCTCGGGCAATGGCCTCCTCGGCTCAGCTCGTGTCAGCTGTGGCGCTCCGCACCGGGCTCGGACACGATGTCCGCCCCGGTCGGTGCTGCCGGACCGACCCTATCGGGTCGGTCTCCGATCGCCTCACCGGCTACGGCGTAAGCGGGACGGTCAGGCACCGACGCGGAAGCGGGCGAAGTGCTTCAGCGAAACCCCGGCCTCGTCCAGAACCTTCTGGACCGACTTCTTGTTGTCCTTGGCGAACGGCTGGTCCAGAAGGCAGTTCTCCTTCAGGAAGCCGAAGACACGACCCTCGACGATCTTGGGGAGTGCCGCCTCGGGCTTGCCCTCCTCCTTGGCGGTCGCCTCGGCGACGTGACGCTCGTGCTCCAGCGTCTCGGCCGGAACGTCCTCGCGGGAGAGGTACTTGGGCGCGAACGCGGCGATGTGCTGCGCCACGTCCTTGGCGATCTCGGCGTTCTCCTTGTCCAGCTCCACCAGCACACCCACCTGCGGCGGCAGGTCGGGCATGGTGCGGTGCAGGTAGGAAGCGACGAAGCCGCCGGAGAACTGGGCGAAGCGGTCGAGGACGATCTTCTCGCCGAGCTCGGCGTTCTTCGCGTCGACGTAGGCCTGCACGGTCTGGCCCTCGAGCTCCGAGGCGAGCAGCGCGTCGAGGTCGGCCGGCTTGGTGGCGGCCACGTGCGCGGCGAGGGCGTTCGCGGCGGCCTGGAACTTGTCGCCCTTGGCGACGAAGTCCGTCTCGCACTTCAGCTCGACCAGCACACCCGAGGTGGCGTCCTCGGCGATGAGGGAGACGACGGCGCCGTTGGAGGCGGTGCGGGACTCGCGCTTGGCGACGCCCTTCTGACCCTTGACCCGCAGGACCTCGATGGCCTTGTCGACGTTGCCGTCGGCCTCGTCGAGAGCCTTCTTGCAGTCCATCATGCCGGCGCCGGTCTGCTCGCGGAGCTTCTTGACGTCAGCGGCGGTGTAGTTCGCCATCCTTCAGTTCCTTTGGTGTCCACTGGGCCCGTACGGCGCTCGGCGCTCGATGGGCTCGTCGGTCATGAGGTCGCCGTCACGGTCGGCTGGACGGCCGCCTCCCCTGTCGGGGGGCGGCGTCTGGCGCAGGGAGGCGCCTGCCGGAGTCCGCTCGGCGGAGGAGAGTGGTTCGAGTGGGGCGGGGCACCACCGGGGTGCCCCGCCCCGACACGGAGATCAGGCCTGCTCGGCCGGCTTCTCGGCCTCGTCGGCCTTCGGGGCCTCGTCGGCCTTGGGGGCGTCCTCGGCCTTAGCGGCCTCGTCGGCCTTCGGAGCGTCCTCGCTCTTCTTGGCCTCGCCCTCGCCCTCGAGCAGGTCGCGCTCCCACTCGGGCAGCGGCTCGGCGGCCTTCTCGCCACCCTTGGCCTCGGCAGCACCGGAGCGGGCGATCAGACCCTCGGCGACCGCGTCCGCGATCACACGGGTGAGCAGCGTGACGGAGCGGATCGCGTCGTCGTTGCCCGGGATCTTGTAGTCGACCTCGTCCGGGTCGCAGTTGGTGTCGAGGATCGCGACGACCGGGATGTTGAGCTTGCGCGCCTCACCGACGGCGATGTGCTCCTTCTTGGTGTCCACGATCCACACGGCGCTGGGCACCTTGGCCATGTCGCGGATACCGCCGAGGGTCTTCTCCAGCTTCGCCTTCTCACGGGAGAGGACGAGCAGCTCCTTCTTGGTGAGGCCGGAGGCGGCCACGTCCTCGAAGTCGATCTGCTCGAGCTCCTTGAGGCGCTGCAGCCTCTTGTGGACGGTGGAGAAGTTGGTCAGCATGCCGCCGAGCCAGCGCTGGTTGACGTAGGGCATGCCCACGCGCGTGGCCTGCTCGGCGATGGCCTCCTGGGCCTGCTTCTTGGTGCCGACGAACATGATCGAACCGCCGTGGGCGACGGTCTGCTTGACGAACTCGTAGGCGCGGTCGATGTACGACAGCGACTGGAGCAGGTCGATGATGTAGATGCCGTTGCGCTCGGTGAAGATGAAACGCTTCATCTTCGGGTTCCAGCGACGGGTCTGGTGACCGAAGTGGACGCCGCTCTCCAGCAGCTCCCGCATCGTGACGACGGCCATGGCCGTTCTCCTTGTGGTACTCGGTTGTCAGCGCCGCCGGGATGGCGAGCGCTCCTGGCGCCCCTGCGCGTGGCTGCCCGCGATTCCGCCCGGAGTGAGGGCGATTCGAGGGACCGAGCGACGCGGCCACCTTGCTGGGGTGGCGGGGCGCGCGAAGTCGACCCGGTGACCCGGGTCGCCATCAGAAGTGTACGGGACCCCCGCGGCGCCTGACGCCACGGTGAGTTTTCCACAACTGGGCAGTTGTCCACAGATTCCGCCCGTATCTCCCAAGTCATCTGAGGCGGTGTCAGAGTGCTGGGCATGTGGCTCTCTCTCCTCGCCGCCGTCGGAGCGGCGTTCTCCCTGGTCTGGCCGCTGCCCGAGCCCCGGATCGAGCGCCGCTTCGAGCCGCCTCCGAAGCCCTGGTCCGCAGGTCACCGAGGAGTGGATCTGGCAGGTCCGGCAGGACAGGAGGTCGTCGCCTCCGGTCCCGGGACGATCGCCTTCGCCGGCACGGTGGCGGGCCGAGGCGTGGTCTCACTGGTTCTCGACGGCGGCACGAGCCCGCCGCTCCGCACGACGTACGAGCCGGTTGAGCCCGAAGTGAGCGCGGGCGAGCGAGTGTCGGCAGGGCAGCCCGTCGGCACGCTGCAGGCCGCCGCCGGCCACTGCGGCCGTCGCGTCTGCCTCCACTGGGGGCTGCTCCGCGGTGAGCGCTACCTCGACCCGCTGGCGTACGTGCACCCCGTGCGTCCCGTGCTGCTGCCGGTGCCATCGCGCGAGCCGACGCCGCCCACGGATGGACCGACGCAGACGACGGGCGACCCGGGGGCGGAGGAGGGATCGGGAGCGGAGGACGACTCGGCCGTGGAGGGCCGGCGCCGCGCGCAGGCCGTGTGGCAAGCGGAGCCCAGGCAGCATGCGGAGTCTTGGCGGCAAGCGGAGTCCGGCGCGGGCGGTGAGGAGAGCGGCACGAGCCGACCGACCTTCGAGGATCCGGCGGAGTCCGTCGTCGCGATCTCGGACCGCACACAGCCGACCGGCGCCGAAAACCGCCCGGACCCGGGGAGCTTCGCCCTGACCGGACCGTCGCTGGCCCTCACCGCTGCCGCGCTGTGGGCCGGCCACCGGATCCGCGCCGGGAGCCCGCGGACGCCGAGGAGCCCCGAACGGTCTCGCGCCGGAAGGCGGAGAAGAGCTCGACGGAGCCTCAGCCGGCCGCCCCGGGGCGTTCGCCCCGGACGCCGTGCAGCGCCATCGCCACAGCCGCCTCGGTGACCTCGGAGCCCGGCTCGGCCACTCCGAGCTCGATACGGCGCACCGCCGCGTCCACCACACCCTGCAGCAGCATCGCCGCAAGCCTCGGCTGCTGGTGACCGAGCTGCTCGAGCGCCTGGACGGTCATGGCGATCAGCCCACCGTGGGCCGCGCGGATCTTCTCGCGGGCGCCCTGGTCCAGCTCGCTGGCGGAGATGGCGACCACTGCCCGGTGTCGGCGGTCCCCCACCAGCGCGAGCTGGGTGCGTACATACGCCTCGATCTGCGCTTCGGCACTGGTGGCCGACTGCATCGCCATCTCCACCTCGGCGGCCCAGATCGGGAAATCGACCGCGCACAGCTCCTCGACGACAGCGGCGCGCGAGCGAAAGTACTCATAGACGGAGGAGCGGGCGAGACCCGTGCGCTCGGCGAGCGCCGGAAAGGTCAGCGCCTCCGTGCCGCCCTCCGACAGCAGTGATCTCGCGGCGTCCAGGAGGGCGCCGCGCTGCATCGTCCGGTGCTCGGCCACCGAGGCCGCTCGAATCCTGGGCACGCTCCCACCTTAAATAATGCGACCAGCTCGACGAAAGCCCCGGAACCGCCGGCGTCACTGCCGCACCATGCACACCGTGCCGCAGCGCAGCGCGCAACACGCAAATGCGCAACGTCGGCGTCAGCCGGCCACGTCGGCCATCTTCGCGCGGAGCTGCAGCACCGACTTGGTGTGGATCTGGCTCACCCGGCTCTCGGTGACACCGAGGACGGCACCGATCTCCGCGAGCGTCAGACCCTCGTAGTAGTAGAGGGTGACGACGGTCTTCTCCCGGTCGGGAAGGGTGTTGATCGCCCGGGCGAGCAACCTCTTCACCTCTCGCCCCTCGGCGATCTCCACCGGGTTGTCGGCAGCGGTGTCCTCCAGGGTGTCCATCAGGCTCAGTCGGTCCCCGCCCTCCCCGCCGACGTGGAGCAGCTCCTCCAGGGCCACCACGTTGGCCAGCGACAGCTGACTGAAAACGCTGTGCAGCTCCTCGACGCCGACGCCCATCTCGGCCGCCACCTCCGCCTCGTTCGGCGTCCGGCGCAGAGCGGCCTCCAACGTGGCGTACGCACGCTCGACGGCCCGCGCCTTCTGCCGCACCGAACGAGGGATCCAGTCCATCGCCCGAAGCTCGTCGATCATCGCTCCGCGAATTCTGGAGATCGCGTACGTCTCGAACTTGATGGCGCGATCGAGGTCGAACTTCTCGATGGCGTCGATGAGTCCGAACACTCCGGAGGAGACGAAGTCCGCCTGCTCGACGTTGGGCGGCAGGCCGACGCTGACCCGGCCGGCGACGTACTTGACCAACGGCGAGTAGTGCAGGATCAGTTGCTCGCGCAGATTCTCGTCCCCGGTGCCCTTGTACCGCGCCCACAGCTCCTCCAGCGTGGTGGGCGCGGGAGGACGCGGCGCGGCGGCCGGCGCCGTACGTGTGGAGACGGGGGTCTGGTGGGGCATTCGTCACCTGGAGCAGTTCTGCCGTGGTTGAGGCGTCAGGGGAGGGTGCCGGAGTGCCGGGTGGCGGCATCGGCGGGCCGGTGGTCTGACGCCGGGGTCATTCACCAGGGCTGACGCGGTGGGGGAACCACGTGAGCGTAACGTGACCAATCGGCCACAACCGGCGATGAACCTTCCCTCCGGCATCCGCAGATACGTTCTTCGCCCCGCACCCTGGTGGTACACGCGAGCCGGATGGCGTCGTCCGCGCGGTCCCGGAATCCACCGAACTGCGTGCATGCCCTCACCATTTCACTGAATCGCCGCAGTTCAAGGACCGTTCGGTCACCCGTTGGTGGTCCTCGCACGCACGTGTGAGCTGCCAGTGGCCTCCCTGCCGTTCGACGAAGCCGAGGGTGCCGAGCTCCAGCAGCCTGGCGCGCACCTCCACTTCGACCATGCGGAGCCGCCGCGAAAGGCTCAGCGCGGTAACTGCCGTACGGGCGGGCAGCGCCTCCAGGACCTCCCGACAGCGCGGATGCAGCAGGTCCCGCGGCAGCACAGCGCCCTCCTGCCTGGGCGCGAGCTCGCCGATGTCCCCGATGAGCTCGATGACCTCCGCCGCACTGGTGACCAACTCCCCCTCCTCGCGCAGCAGTCGGTGCACACCCGCCGAGAGCTGCGAGGTCACCGGCCCCGGCACACCCATCACATACCTGCCGAGCTCCGCGGCTCGGCGGGCGGTCACCAACGAGCCACTGCGCACCTGGGCCTCGACCACCACCGTGCCGCGGGTGAGCGCCGCGATCAGCCGGTTGCGCTCCAGGAACCGGCTGCGGGTGGGGTGCGCGCCGAGCGGGAGCTCTGCGACCAGCACACCTCTCTCCGCGATCCGGGCGATCAGCTCGCCGTTGGACGCCGGATAGGCGCGGTCGACGCCGCAGGCGAGCACCCCGATCGTCAGCCCCTCCGCGCCCAGCACCCCGCGGTGTGCAGCTCCGTCGACCCCGAAGGCAGCACCGGAGGTCACACACCAGCCACGGTCGGCCAACTCGGCCGAGAGCTGCGCGGCGACCTGCAACCCGTACCCCGAGCAGGCACGGGCGCCCACCACAGCGGCCGACCGCAGCGCGGCGAACCGCAACGAGCATCTGCCCCGGACCCAGAGCCCCACCGGTCGCGCCTCGCCCAGATCGTCCAGCTGCACCGGCCACTCCCGGTCCCCGGGGCACAGGAACCGGCCGCCCAACGCGGCCACCTCGGCAAGCTCCTCCTCCGGCCTGGCCTCCTCGATACGCGCCCGCCAGGTGCTCAGCCGCCGCTCACCGACTCCCGGCAGCGGGCGGCCTTCGCGCAGCGCGCCGTAGACCCACTGGGCCCCCTGCTCGGCCAGCAGCCGGCCCAGTCGTACGTCTCCCGGCTCCGCCGCCCTCGTCAACGCGGCACGCGCACAGCGCTCGGCCAACAGGACGGTCTCCACCGGGCGTTCAGCCGCACCGACCGGCTCACCGGCGGCACCCCCCGCCCCGGGCAGCACGGGCGGCCCGGCACCGCCTTCCTCACTCGGCACGGGCAGCCCCAGGCCCTGGGCGCTCACCGCGCCGCGCCGCTTCCGGTGGCCACCGCTCCGCGGCTCACCCCTGTCCGCAGCTCCAGCGCGAGGTCGACGTCCTCCTTGGTGGGACGTGCGTGGTCCGCGAGATCGGCGAGGGTCCAAGCGACCCGCAGCACTCGGTCCAGGCCCCGCGCGGTGAGAAACCCGCGCTCCATATCGCTCTCCACCGTGCTCAGGGCGCCCCGCTCCAACGGCCAGCGCGTACGGAGCTCGTGCCCGGGCACCTCGTTGTTGGTGCGCCAGGGCGTGCCGGTCAGACGCTCCTGTGCGCGCTGCCTCGCCACCGCCACCCGCGCCGCGACGGTCGCCGTGCTCTCCGCGCTGCGGACGGCCGCGAGCAGCTCCGCCCGGCTCACCGGCTCGACCTGCACCCGGAGGTCGACCCTGTCCAGCAACGGTCCGGACAGTCTCGCCCGGTAGCGACGGACGGCCGCGGGGCGGCATTCGCACTCCCCCGCGGTGGTGCCGTGCCTCCCGCAGGGGCAGGGGTTGGCGGCCAGCACCAGCTGAAGCCTCGCCGGCATCCGCAACATGCCCTGGGATCGGGCGATCATGACGTGGCCGGATTCCAGAGGTTGCCTCAACGCGTCCAGGACCCTGGGTGCGCACTCCGCGGCCTCGTCCAGGAAGAGCACCCCGTGGTGGGCGAGGGACACCGCTCCGGGCCTGGGCAGACCGGTGCCGCCACCGATGAGCGAGGCCATGCTGGCGGAGTGGTGCGGCGCGTAGTACGGCGGCCGGGAGACCAGCGGTTGACCGTGCGGGAGCACCCCGGCCACCGAGTGCACCGCGGTCGCCTCCAAGGACTCCTGCTTGCTGAGCGGCGGCAGAATGCCCGGCAGCCGCTCGGCGAGAAGCGTCTTGCCGGCTCCGGGAGGCCCCTTCAGGAAGAGGTGGTGCCGACCCGCGGCCGCCACCTCCAGCGCCGCACGCGCCGTGTGCTGGCCGGCGACCTCGCAGAGGTCGACCGCGGCGCCGCCTCCGGGCGACAGCCCGCCGCCCGGCACCGCGAGCCCGGCCAGGCCAAGGTCTGGCAGGCCGTCGGCCGCGACCGGCTCCTCCTCCGGCACGGCCTCGTCCATCAGCACCGCGATGAGCTGGCCCAGGCTCCGCACTCCGAGCACCGCCACTTCTGGCACGAGCGCGGCCTCGGCCGCCGTCTGCTCCGGTACGACGACCTGCCGGTACCCGGCATCGGCAGCGGCCAGCACCGCCGGCAGCACGCCCCGCACCGGGCGCACCCTGCCGTCGAGCCCCAGCTCTCCGATCATGAGCAGATCGGTCAGCCGACGCGGGTCGATGCGCTCCGCCGCCCCGAGCACGGCGCAGGCGACCGCGAGGTCGAAACCGCTGCCGCCCTTGGGCACGGCTGCCGGGCTGAGCCCGACCGTGAGTTTCTTCTGCGGCCAGTCGACGCCGGAGTTCACCACCGCCGCGCGCACCCGGTCCCGACTCTCGACGAGCGACTTGTCGGGCAGTCCGACGAGGGTGAAGGTCGCGACGCCCGGCTCCAGATCCGCCTGCACCTCGACCAGCACGCCCTCGACACCCACCAGCGCGACCGAGCAGGTCCTGGCGAAGCCCATCAGGCGATCCCCCTGACGTGCTGGACCAGCGGTGCGCCCGCCGCGGGCAGCAGAACGCCCACCAGATCGATCCGCACCCCGCCGTGCGGCGGGCGGCCGTACCGGCTGATCCACCGCTCGCACAGCCAGCGCGAGGCAAGCCTGCGAAGCCGCTCCGCCTTGCGCGGAGTGACAGCCGCGAAGGGATGCTCGTAGCCGCCGAGCCTGCGGGTCTTCACCTCGCACACCACCAGGGCGTCCGCCTGGCGGGCAACGATGTCCAGCTCGCCTTCCCGGCAGCGCCAGTTGCGCTCCAGGATCGCCATGCCGGACTCCCGCAGCCGTCGCGCCGCGAGGTCCTCGCCGTAGCGGCCGATTGCATTGCGCATGTTCATCTCCACCACCTCCACCCCGGACTCTGAACGAAGAATCGGGAGGAAGTGGATCTTGATGAATTTCTGTGTACAACTCGCCGGTTGTGGACAACTCCGCCACTCGAAAGGGGAGTTCTGCGAGTGGCGGCGTGGCACCTGCGGTCGCGTGCTGTTGTCCGGTCGTGGGCATCACAGCCGGCCGGGGTGGCGCCCGTGTCGTGAGCAGAGCAGGTCAAGCGGGCGGGCGCTGCGGTGCGGTGGGTGCGGTGCACGACCGGCTTCCGCAGGGCCGTCGGCGCCGTCAGAGCCGTGAGACCCGTAAGAGCCGTCGGAGCCGTCGGAGCCGTTGATCAGCGCATTCGAGGCTGCTGGGCTGCGCTCGGGAAGCGAGTGGACCTGGCCGTAGCAGACCGGGCCGCGTCGCGTCGCACCCGCGAACCGGGCGCCTCTACCTGATACGCACCGGCTCGTTCCGGCGAAAGCGAAGGATTCGCGTCATCGGGTGATTCCGGCCGGACGACCGTCGCACTGCGGTGATCTTGGAGATACCTTCGACTCCGAGCACGGCCGGGACGCGCACACGGCACAGACGCGCGCACCCTCCAGGAGCCGCGCATGCACAGGCACAGGCACAGGCACGAGCGAACCGATCGGTCGGCGAAGGGGCACCCATGACGACCTCCGCCCCGCTCGACGCGCTGGCCGCACCGCCGGTACGGGCACCGGGAGACACCCGTACCGGGACGGCGGACAGCGGCGCGGAGGGCGGCGCGGAGGGCGGCGTCAGGTGCCGAAGCCGGAGTCCTCCGGCAGATTGAGGTCGCTCTTGTTGAGCTCCTCGATGTTCACGTCCTTGAACGTCAGCACCCGTACCTGCTTGACGAAGCGGGCGGGTCGGTACATGTCCCAGACCCAGGCGTCCGCCATGGCGACCTCGAAGAAGACCTCGCCCTGGTCGGAGTGGACATGCATCTCGTAGTCGTTCGTGAGATAGAAACGCCGCTCGGTCTCGATCACGTACTTGAACAGACCGACGACATCCCGGTACTCCCGGTAGAGCTTCAGCTCCATCTCGGTTTCGTACTTCTCGAGATCCTCGGCGCTCATGGCGGTGTTCCCCTTCAGCCGTGCGTTCCCCCATTGTGCGTCAGGGTGCAGCCTGCCGTCCGCCCCGCCGCGCAAACGGGCCGTACGCGGCGCCCGCCAGTATCAGGGCCACGCCGACCCCGGAGGTCCACAGCACCGGCTCCAGCGGACCCGGCGCGGAGACACCTCCCGGCAGCTCGGCGAACGCGGCCGGCCGGCCGACCCTCCCCGCGTCCCCCATCGGCCAGACGGTCGCGTCGACCCTGGCACGCACCGTGTCCCGTCGCACGGCGCCTTCCGCGCTGTCCTCCAGGTGCTCGCGGGAGTCCAGGGAGCTGTCCCTCTTGTCGCCGAGCAGGAAGAGCCTGCCGGAGGGGACGGTGGCGCTGAAGTCGGTCGGCGAGGCACGCTTGCCGCCGCTGCGGTACGGCTCCTCGACCGGAGTGCCGTTGACGGCGAGGCGGCCCTGGCTGTCGCAGCAGACGACCTTGTCGCCGCCGACCCCGACCACCCGCTTGAGCATCGGCATGTCGCCCCACTGCGAGTCCTCGAAGACGACGACGTCGCCGCGGCGGACCTCCGAGCCGTCGATGCGCTGGGCGAGCACGCGCTCACCCGCGGAGACCGTCGGGGTCATCGAGTCCGTCGGGACGGTGTACGGCTGGTACTGGTACGCGCCCCAGGCGAAGCCGCCCAGGAACAGTACGCAGCCCAGCGCCACCGCGACCGAGGAGATCGCGTGTCCCGTACGGGCCTGCCGTCCCGCTCGTTCTTCCGTGTCAGTGCTCATCACAGCTCCCGAGATCCGCCGGCCTGGGCGCACCCTACCGCCGAGTCACTTCACTCACCGCGGAGCGGCCGGCGGCCGAGAATCGGCCGGACCGGCCGTGCGGCCCGCCACATGGTTCCGCTCAGTCGCCCTGGTCGGCGCGCAGCAGGCGCCTCCTGCGCACCAGGACGATCGGCAGCGCGCCGAGCAGCCCGAGGGCGGCAGGCGTCGCTGCTCCGGCGGCGGAGAGGTTCTGGTCGTAGGCGTCGGGCACCGCAAGCGTGCTCCACCTGTTGGGCGGCCAGCCGATGACCACCGCGCGGCCCACGACGTCCTCCTCGGAGATCGTGCCCTTGCCCGGGAGCTGCTGGTGGTAGCGCGAGTCCAGGCTGTCCTGGCGGTGGTCGCCCATCACCCAGAGCCGGCCCTCGGGCACCTTGACGGGCCCGAACCCGTCCCGCTCGCACGGGATGTTGCCCGGGAAGAGGTAGGACGACTCGTCCAGCGTCCGGCCGTTGACCGTGACCTGACCGCCCTCCTCGCAGGCGACGGTGTCGCCTCCGGTGGCGATCACTCGCTTGATGAGGTCCTTGTCGTTGGCAGACGGCATCAGGCCGATGAAGCTCAGCGACTTCTGGATGAAGTTCTCCGAGACCTCGGGGCCGTCCAGCCAGCCGCCCGGGTCCTGGAAGACAACGACCTCGCCCCGCTCCGGCGTCGAACCGAACCACGGTGTCAGCTTGTCGACCAGCACCCGGTCCCCGCGCTGAAGGGTGTTCTGCATCGAGTCCGAGGGAATCGAGAACGCCTGCAGCAGGAAGGTCTTGATCAACAGGGCCAGGATCAGGGCGATACCGATGAGCAGCGGCAGCTCCCGCCAGAACGAACGCTGCTTCTTGCGCTTCGCGTGCCGCCCGGCGTCGTCACCACCGGTCTCGGTGGCATCGGTCTCCCCGGCCCCGGTCGGCTCCTGCGCTCCGGCCGGCTCGCGGTGCTCGGCCCCAGGTCGCTCGTTCCGGTCGTCGAGTCGCCCCTCGGGCTCGTCTCCGCCAGAACCGGACCGCGCGCCAACCGCCAAGTCCCCCACATCCACTCCTCACGCTGCTTTGCCGCCTGGCCGACAACCGACGCAGGCCCACCACTCCCATAACGAGCGGGAGTTCCGCAGGGCTCGGGAGAGTCACCAGGAGATTCTCTCCCGCCCCTGGCCCGGGTCCGTCGCGTACACTGCCCGGCTGCGCGGCGCCGCTGCTGGTCACCTCGGGGCCGCTGCTTCCGCCGTCGGGGACCGAGGCGTACGCGCCGGGCTCCTCCAGGCTGCCCCAGTTCTTGTACGGCCAGGCGATGACGACGGCCTTGCCCACCACCAGGTCCTCGGAGATGGTCCCCTTCCCGGGGTCCTTGAGGTGGTAGCGGGAGTCGGCCGAGTTCTCGCGGTGGTCCCCCAGGACGAAGATGCGTCCCTTGGGGACGTCCACGTCGAAGTTCATCCGGGAGGGCTTGTTTCCCGGGTGGAGATAGGGCTCGTCGATCGGCTCGCCGTTGACCGAGACCCGGCCGTTCTTGTCGCAGCACTTCACGTTGTCGCCGCCGACGGCGACCACACGTTTGATCAGATCCTGCTCGTCGTCGCTCGGCAGAATCCCGATGAACGTCAGCCCCTGCTTCAGCTGCTTGATCACCGGCGGGTCGTTGGCCGCGGGAAGCTCGCCGGGCTCCAGCCAGCCGCCCGGGTCCTTGAAGACCACGACGTCGCCGCGCTCCGGGCGCGAGCCGAACCACGGGGTGAGCTTGTCGACCAGCACCCGGTCGTCGATCTTGATCGTCTGCTCCATCGAGCCCGACGGGATGACGAAGGCCTGCACCAGGAACGTCTTGAGGAACAGCGCTATCAGCAGCGCCACCCCTATCAGGATCGGGATCTCCTTGGTGGCGGAGAGCCGGCGGCGCCGCTTGATGCGCTTGGCCGCACGCCGCCGGGCGGCACGCCCCTCGCCCGGCCCGCGCAGGGTCGGACCTGACGGCGTCGGCGCGGAGGGCTGCTCCCCGTCGGAGGAGTGCCGACCGCGAGCCGCCGCACGGCCGTGCCCCGATGCGGGCTTTCCGCGCTTACCCACGGGACGCCCCGATGTCCGCCGATCTGCCGAACGGCCAGATGACCCGCTCCGCCCGGCCTATCACCTTGTCGACCGGCACGGTCCCGCCACCGGGATGGCCCAGGAAATGGCGGGAGTCCTGGGAATCGGAGCGGTGGTCGCCCATCACCCACAGCCGGCCGGTCGGCACCAGCGTGTCGAACGGCACCTCGGAAGGCCGGTCCTGCGGGTGGATGTACGGCTCTTCCAGCGGCTTGCCGTTCACCTCGAGCCTCCCCGTTGAGTCGCAGCACTTGATGCGGTCGCCCTCGGTGCCGACGACGCGCTTGACGTAGTCACTACCCGGAGGCGACGCGAGTCCAACTACGGCGCCCGCCGAGCGCACCAGGTCACCCAGCGGATCGGACTCGGTCGCCTCCGTGAACGACCCGGTCCCGTCAAAGACAACAACGTCTCCGCGCTGCGGAAGGTTGCCGAATCGGTAGGCGAGCTTGTTCACCAGAATGCGATCGCCCGGTTTGAGGGTGTTCGCCATGGAGTCGCTGGGGATCGCGTACGGCTGTGCGACCAGGCCGCTGAACAGCATCAGGGCCGCCACCAGCCCACCCGCGACCAGGGCCGCACGCACGAAACGCGACCGTCCGACCCGTCCCCACGAGGGGTCGGGCGAGCGGTCGCGTTCCGGCTGCTGAGCGGAGGTGTCCATCGGGTCGCTGTCCATCGGACGGTGGGCCCAGCTCCGCGGCCCCGGCCCCGATGGGTCTCCGCGAGGCACGGGCCTCGCGAAGAGCCTCAGTTCTCGCGCTTCTCCTTGATCTTGGCGGCCTTGCCGCGCAGGTCGCGGAGGTAGTACAGCTTCGCGCGACGCACGTCACCGCGGGTCACGCGCTCGATCTTCTCCACCACGGGGGTGTGCACCGGGAAGGTGCGCTCGACGCCCACGCCGAAGCTGACCTTGCGGACCGTGAAGGTCTCGCGGACGCCCGAGCCCTGGCGGCGGATGACGGCGCCCTTGAACTGCTGGACACGCGAGCGCGAGCCCTCGATGACGCGGACGTGCACGTTGACCGTGTCGCCGGGCCGGAAGTTCGGGATGTCGCTGCGCAGCGACGCGGAGTCGACGGAGTCGAGAAGGTTGGACATGCTCGTCTGCTTTCCTCGCCCATGCCACAGGTCATCGGCGGAAGTGTGTGGATGATGATGGAGTAGCCCCACATCCGGCGGCGTTGGTCCCCCTGTGGCAGGGTCGCGCGCCGACGCCGGGCACAGCCGGTCATTCTTCCACGGGGACGTCCGGTCGCCAAAATCGGCCGTCCCGGTCCTCCTGCCAGCCCAGCGCGGCAAGCGCCGCCCGGTCCTGCTTGTCGAGTGTCCCTGCGTCCAACTCCCGGACCAGATCGGGGCGGTGGGCGCTGGTGCGCTCCAGCGCGCGGTCCCGGCGCCAGCGTTCGATCCGGCCGTGGTGACCGCTGAGCAGCACCTCGGGGATGCCTCGGTCCCGCCACAGCGGCGGCTTGGTGTAGACGGGGCCCTCGAGGAGATTGGCCATGGCGCCGGTCGCGAAGGAGTCGTCCCGGTGGGAGTCGGCGTTGCCGAGCACTCCGGGAAGCAGCCGGGCCACCGCCTCGACCATCACCAGCACCGGCGCCTCGCCGCCCGCGAGCACATAGTCGCCGATGGAGATCTCCCGCACGTCGTGGCGCTCGGCGTACTCCTCGATCACCCGGCGGTCGATGCCCTCGTACCGCGCGGGGGTGAAGACCAGCCAGGGGCGCTCCGAGAGCTCCTGGGCCAGCTGCTGGGTGAACGGCCGGCCGCTGGGAGTCGGTACGACGATCACCGGCTCGCCCTCGCCCGAGCCGATGACCTCGTCCAGTGCCTCGCCCCACGGGTCCGGTTTCATCACCATGCCGGGGCCGCCGCCGTAGGGCGTGTCGTCAACGGTGTGGTGGCGGTCGTGGGTCCACTCCCGCAGATGGTGGATCCGCACGTCCAACTGCCCCCGCGCACGTGCCTTGCCGACGAGCGAGACGTTCAGGGGTTCCAGGTACTCGGGGAAGATGGTGACGACGTCCAGCCTCACTCCGAGCCCTCCTCTGCGAGCAGGCCGGGGGGCGGATCGATGACGGCGCGCTGCTCGTCCAGGTCGATCTCGGGAACGATCTCGGCGACGAAGGGCACCAGCACCTCGCCGCCGTCGGCACGACGCACGATGAGCAGGTCCTGCGCCGGCAGGTGGGCGATCTCCTCGATGCGCCCGACGACGACGCCCTCGGTGGTGACGACCTCGAGGTCGACCAGCTGGTGGTCGTAGAACTCCTCGGGATCCTCCGGGGTGTCCTCCGGGTCGATGTCGGCGATCAGCAGGGTGTTGCGGATCGCCTCCGCGCCCGTGCGGTCCCGCACTCCCTCGAAGCGCAGGAGCAGACGCCCGCTGTGCACCCGGCCGGTCTCGATGGTGAGCGGGCCCCGTTCGGCGGGGTCGGTGTGCAGTACGGCGCCGGGGCCGAGCCGCAGCTCCGGCTCGTCGGTGCGCACCTCCACGGTGACCTCGCCCTTGATCCCGTGAGCACGGCCGATCCGCGCGACTACGAGCTGCACTGTCTGTCCTTCGCCTCTGCTGGGTTCGCGTCTGCTGCGGCGCCCGGATGCGCGCGCCGGTGTGACAACGCGGCACGGGCCGGGGACGGCGGGCCGAAACGGCCTTCGGTCCCCGGCCCGTGCCGGTGACATGCTGTGTTCCGCGTCAGCGGATGGCGTCGACGTCGACCAGGTCGACGCGGATGCCACGGCCTCCGAGCGCGCCCACGACGGTGCGCAGGGAACGGGCCGTACGGCCGTTGCGGCCGATCACCTTCCCCAGGTCGTCCGGGTGGACCCGGACTTCCAGCACCCGTCCACGACGGAGGTTGCGGGATTCGACCTGCACCTCGTCGGGATGATCGACGATGCCCTTGACCAGGTGCTCGAGGGCTTCCTCGAGCATCCTCAGGCCTCGGTCGACTCGGCCGAGGTCTCCTCGGCGTCGGCGGACTTGTCGGCCTTCTTGGCCTTCTTGGTGATGGCCTCGCCCTTGGGCTCGTCACCGGCGGCCTTGGTCAGGGACTCGAAGAGACCCTCGTGACCGGCCTTCGGCTCGGCGACCTTCATCGGCTCCGGGGCCGGCAGGCCCTTGAACTTCTGCCAGTCACCGGTGACCTTGAGGATCGCCTGCACCGGCTCGGTCGGCTGTGCGCCGACACCCAGCCAGTACTGCACGCGCTCCGAGTCGACCTCGATGCGCGAGGGGTTCTGCACCGGGTGGTACAGGCCGATCTCCTCGATCGCACGGCCGTCACGGCGGGTGCGGGAGTCGGCGATGATGATGCGGTAGTGAGGCGAACGGATCTTGCCCAGACGCTTCAGCTTGATCTTGACTGCCACAGCTGTGGTGTCTCCTGGTCTTGACGTGGTGGAGCACGGTGGGTGCCACGTGGGGTTGTGGTACCCGAGGTGTCCGATGGACGCGTCAGCCGGAGGAGAGAGGGGTCCGTGCGGCTGTCGAGTACAGCCGCCCATTGTGCCACACCGCCGAACCCGCCCGGCCACCGGCCGATATCACATCGAACCGGTGACCGGCACGGACGGCGCCGACGACCGCTGGGACCGCCCGCGCAGCCGCTCTCGCACGGCCGCCCGCTCAGGCGACGGCGACCGGCTCACGCTCGGGCGGGATGCGGAACTGCTTGCCGCAGGCGCCGCACATGATCGGCGCCTGCTCCAGCACGGACGGTACGACCCGGACGTTGCGACCGCAGTCGCAGACGGCCTTGACCCGCACACCGCCCCCGGAGGAGCCGTGCCGCGCGGCCGGACCGCGGAAGCTGCGGGGGGTGTCGCCGCGGGTGGCGACCGAGTGCGCCCGCAGCGCCCGACGCAGACGGTCGGCGGTGGACCGGTACCGCTTGCGGCACTCCGGCGTCATGGCGACGAGCGAGAAGCCGCTGCTCGGGTGCGGTTCCTCCACGTGCTGGAGACCCAACTCCTCGGCGACGGACAGGAATCGACGGTTGTGGTAGCGGCCCGCCCGCGAGGTGTCCCGGATTCCGCGCGCGGCGGCGATGCCGTGGACTGCCTCGTGCAGCAGCCGTTCGAAAGAGAGCTCCGCGCCGCAGGCGGACGAGGACTCTCCGATCAGTGATTCGGGCGCGGCCAGGTCGGGCAGCTCGGGGTGATTGCGCTGAATGTCGCCCCAAGCGGCTGCCAGCTCGGCGGCCAGGACAGGTGGTGTCGTGCTCACGTCGTACATAACGAGCCTAGGGCCCCCAGTGTTCCGATTCCCGAGCAGATCGAATATTTTGCACGTACCAGTCAGTTCGCGAGCATCCCGGGAGGACTCGCACAGCTGACCCAGTACGGGACGTAGTGCCGAATCGGTACATCGGCACCTCGGCGCGATCCAGCTCCGTCGGAGCGCGGCGACCTGCCGTGCGTCGCCGTCGTCCGTCGCGAACGCTCTCGCGTCGCCCCCTGCGCACAGATCGGTTCACTCGAGCGGGGGAAGGTCGCACCGGCTGCTTCACCGGCCTGCGACTCGCCACCCGCACCGGGGAGGGCGTACCGCCCCGCCGGGATCTCCGGGCTCAGCCGCGGATCTCCGTTCGGCCTCGTCACCCGCCGGGGGCGGGCGACGCACCGCTCAAACGAACGTGTGCATGGCAAGCATCTTACGGCGGACCCGCCGTCTCCCCCACACCACCCCACCGTTGCGTGCCGACACCACCCACCGCAAGGCCGCCGGAGCCACCGTGTCCCACTGGACGGCGCCCGGATATGGACGTTCCCTGACTGAAGCGGGCAGACCGTCCCGGAGGACGTACGCCGGCACCCGGGGGTACGCACGTTCCGAAGATCCGTCCTCCGCGATTGGGGCGCCCGCCATGATGTCAACGCTCACCCCTCAGCACCTGCGATCCGCCAAGGACTGGGCAGAGATCCAGGAACGCATGCTGGTGCCGCTGTACGAAGCCGTGTACCAGCATCTCGGCGTCGGCTCCCGCACCCGGATGCTCGGCCTCGGCTGCGGTTCCGGACTGGCGCTGCTGCTGGCCGCCGCGCGGGGCGCGCGAGTGGTGGGGACCGAGCTCGACCCCGCCCGTCTCGCGCTGGCGCGTGCCCGGCTCGCGCCCGCACCCCAGTGGGGCGCCCGGTCCTGGTCGGTGCAGCTGCTGCCGGGCGGCCCCGACCGACTGCCCGAGGGACGCAGCTACGACCTGGTGACCGTCTTCGACACCGGTTCCTCAGCCGGTGCGCTGCAGGAGGCGGCGGCCAGGACGCAGCCGGGCAGCCCCGTCGTCCTCGCCGGCTGGGGAACGGCCGAGGAGTGCGCGGCCACCGACGCGCTGCGTCGCGCACACCGGCTGACCGATCCCGAGCCGGACGGCACGCACCAGCCGGCCGGCGGGCGCGACGCGCTGGAGGGCCTGGCCGCAGGCGCGGGGTTGGACGTCGCCGACAGCGGCCAGGTGCAGTGCCCGTTCGGGTACGCCGATGTGGACAGCGCCGTGCGGGGACTGCTGTCGACCGGAGTGCACCGACGGATCGAGCAGGAGGCCGACGAGGAACGCCTGGGCCGCGAACTCGCGGAGGTGCTGCGGGAGCGACGACGCCCCGACGGCACGGTGTGGCTGTCCAATCTCTTCCACTACGTGGTGGCCCGCGCAGCCTGACGCCGCCCCTCCCCGAAGGGGGCGTCCGCGGCCGTACGACCCGCGCGCGGACTTCCCGCCCCTCGAACGCGACCGGCCCCCGCCACGAGGCGAGGGCCGATACGGCGGAGTGCGCGTACTACTTCTGGCCCGGCGGGAGCATGTCCCGGAACTCCTTGGGCAGTTCGAAGGACTCCGGGCCCTCGCCGGCGCCGGGAAGCCCGAAGGCGCCGCCGGAGGCCGCCTTGCGGTCCGCCGCCGCCTGCTCCTCTTCCTTGCGCTTCATCGGGTTGCCGGAACGGCGCTTGCCCTTGGCCTTCTTCTGCGGCTTGCCCTTCTTCTTGCCCGGGCCGCCACCCATCCCCGGCATCCCCGGCATGCCCGGCATTCCGCCGCCCTGGGCCATCTTCGACATCATCTTGCGCGCCTCGAAGAACCGCTCGACCAGGTTCTTCACAGCGCTGACGTCCACGCCGGAACCGGCTGCGATACGGGCGCGGCGGGAGCCGTTGATGATGGTGGGCTCGTGCCGCTCCCCCGGGGTCATCGACTTGATGATCGCGGCGGTGCGGTCGACGTCCTTCTCGTCCAGATTGTTGATCTGGTCCTTCATCTGGCCCATGCCCGGCATCATCCCGAGCAGCTTGGAGATGGAGCCCATCTTGCGGACCTGCTCCATCTGGGCCAGGAAGTCGTCGAGCGTGAACTCCTTGGGCCCCTTCGCCAGCTTGGCGGCCATCTTCTCGGCCTCTTGCTGATCGAAGGTCTGCTCGGCCTTCTCGATCAGACTGAGGACGTCGCCCATGCCCAGGATGCGCGAGGCCATCCGGTCGGGGTGGAAGGCGTCGAAGTCGTCCAGCTTCTCGCCGTTGGAGGCGAACATGATCTGACGGCCGGTGACCTGCGCGATGGAGAGCGCGGCACCACCGCGGGCGTCACCGTCGAGCTTGGAGAGCACGACACCGTCGAAGCCGACGCCGTCCCGGAAGGCCTCGGCGGTGTTGACCGCGTCCTGGCCGATCATGGCGTCGACCACGAACAGGACCTCGTCGGGGCTGACCGCGTCCCTGATGTCGGCGGCCTGCTCCATCAGCTCCTGGTCGATGCCCAGGCGTCCCGCGGTGTCGACGACGACCACGTCGTGCTGCTTGGTGCGGGCGTACTCGATCGAGTCGCGGGCGACCTGGACCGGATCGCCGACGCCGTTCCCCGGCTCGGGCGCGTAGATGCCGACGCCGGCGCGCTCGGCGACGACCGAGAGCTGGTTCACCGCGTTGGGGCGCTGGAGGTCGCAGGCGACCAGCAGCGGGGTGTGGCCCTTGTCCTTCAGCCACCGGCCGAGCTTGCCGGCCAGAGTGGTCTTGCCCGCGCCCTGGAGGCCGGCGAGCATGATCACCGTCGGCGGCTTCTTGGCGAACCGCAGCTGACGGGTCTCGCCGCCGAGGATGCCGACGAGCTCCTCGTTGACGATCTTGATGACCTGCTGGGCGGGGTTGAGCGCCTTGGAGACCTCGGCGCCGGCCGCACGCTCCTTCACCTGCTTGATGAAGGCCCGCACGACGGGAAGCGCGACGTCCGCCTCCAGCAGGGCGATACGGATCTCGCGCGCCGTGGCGTCGATGTCCGCCTCGCTCAGGCGGCCCTTGCCCCTGAGGTTTTTGAACGTCGCTGCCAGGCGATCGGAGAGAGTGTCGAACACGGCGGTCGCGGATCCTTCGCGTTGTCGGTCTGGGTGGTCAAGTCGACGGTGACCCCCAAGGGTATCTGGCCCCCGCGGGTCCGGTGAGCCTGGACCACACCTGCCTCAGACCGCCGCGGCCCGCTCCACCGCCTCCGCCAACGCCCGTGTCTCGCACGGCGCGAGCGGTGCGCCGCCCGGGCCCGTCACCCGGAAGGTGTCGACCGCGTCGGCGCCGAGCGTACTGACGTGCGCGCCGCGGACCACCACGCCGTACGCCTCGAGGGCGGCTGCGATGCGACGGAGCAGTCCGGTGCCGTCCGCGGCTCGCACTTCGACCACCGTGTCGGTGTCCCCGGCCAGGACGCTCACCCGTGGCGCCGGACGCGCCGCGCGCACCCGCCCCGGGCCGCTCGCCGAGGGCTCGCGGTCGGCCGGTGCGGCGGCGACGTCGAGGCTGCCCTCCCAGGCCCGCACCAGATCGGCGCGCAGCCGCGCGGAGTGCGGCAGCGCTCCGTACTCCGCGAGGATCCGCCAGCTCAGCAGCGTCACCCCGGCTCCGCCGACCGCCTCCGACGCGGTCAACTCGGCGGAGCGCACGGTGATGCGGTGTCGTGCGAGCACTCCCGCGGCGGTGGACAGGGCAGAGGGCCGGTCGGGCACGGCCATCAGCAGCTCCATACCCGCGGGACGCGGAGAGGTGGCGGCGGGCGCGGAGCCGTCGGGTTCGGACGAGCCCGCCGCCGCGGACTGCGGCTGCTCGGCGGTGAGCAGTACGAGCGCGGGGCGGCCCGTCCTGCCGACCTCCGCCGCCAGACGGCGGCTGTGCGGGCCCGGCTCGCAGGCGGGTGCCTCGGCCGGTCGGCCGTCGAGCGCGGCGTCGGTGCGGCGCACCAGATCGGCGACGAGGCCCGCCCGCCACGTGGACCAGGCGCCGGGGCCGGTCGCCCGGGCGTCCGCCTCCGTCAGGGCGTGCAGCAGCTCCAGGGTGCCGCGGTCTCCGATCGGTTGGGCGACGGCGGCGACCGTCTCGGGGTCGTCCGGATCGCGCCGGGTCGCCGTCTCCACCAGCAGCAGATGGTGTCGCACGAGCCTCCCGAGCACGTCGGTGTCGGCTGCGGCGAAGCCCATCCGGTTCGCCATGTCACGAGCGATGGTCTCGCCGGTGACGCTGTGGTCGCCGGGCCAGCCCTTGCCGATGTCGTGCAGCAGCGCGCCGACGAGGAGCAGGTCGGGCCGGCTCACACGACGGGTGAGCGCGCACGCCTCCACGACCGTCTCGACCAGATGGCGGTCCACGGTCCAGCGGTGGACGGCGTTCCGCTGCGGCCTGCATCGCACCCGTTCCCAGTCCGGCAGCAGGGCGCAGACCAGCCCCTCGGCCTCCAGGGCGTCCCACACCGGCAGCGCTGCCCGGCCCGCTCCGAGCAGCGCGACGAAGTCCTCGCGCGCCTCCGCCGGCCAGGGCGTCGGCAGTGCGGCGCCCTCCCGGGCCAGCCGTCGAAAGGTGGCGAGCGCGGGCGGAATTCCGGCACGGGCCGCCGCGGCGGCGACCCGCAGTACCAGGCCGGGATCGCGTCCGGGCCGGGCGGTACGGGTGAGCACCGCCTCGCCGTCCTGCTCGACGACGCCCTCGGCGAGCGGCACGGCGGTGGCAGGCCGGCGGCCGCGCACCGCGGCACCGGTCGGACGCCCGTCGCCCTCGGCCGCGTACGGCCACCCGCCCCGCGGCGGTCCGGCCGCGACGCTCGGGGCGGGACCCGAGGAGCTCGGCAGGAGGCCCGACTCGTCCGGGGCGGGAGCCGCCGCGACGACGGAGGGCGCCTCCGTGGAGGGCGCCTCGGCGGAGGGGATCGTGGCGGGTCGGCGGGCGCGGAGTACGCGGCCGACCTCGCGCCAGGTCACCTCGCTCGCGAAGGAGATGGTTCGGGCGGCCTCGTAGACCCGGCGCAGCAGCTCGTCGGCGTCCAGCAGGCCGAGGGCGGCGGCGACCTGGTCCTGTTCGTGCAGCCCGAGCCGGTTGGTGGCACGGCCCGTGGTGAGTTGGAGCGCGTCGCGCACGTCGAGCAGGGTGTGGCCGGCCTGCGGCAGCCCCGCTCGCGGGGCGTCGGCCAGCCAGGAGGCGGCGACTGCGCGCAGCACGGTGGCGTCGCGGAGTCCGCCGTGGGCCTCCTTGAGATCGGGTTCGAGCAGGTACTGGAGCTCTCCGTGACGTTCGGAGCGCTCGAGGGCCAACTCCCGCAGCTGCGGCAGGCGTTGTGCGGCGCGGTTGCGCCACTGACCGAGCACTTCGGTGCGCAGTCTGGCGGTCAGACCCGCGTCGCCCGCGATGTGCCGGGCGTCCAGCAGACCGAGTTGGACCTTCAGATCCACGGCGGCCAGCTCGCGTGCCTGCTCGGGGGTGCGCACCGAGTGGTCGAGCGCGAGGCCCAGATCCCAGACCGGGTACCAGATCCGG
This sequence comes from Streptomyces sp. XM4193, assembly GCF_023072595.1. GTDB lineage: Bacteria > Actinomycetota > Actinomycetes > Streptomycetales > Streptomycetaceae > Streptomyces. The sequence goes on along the minus strand of NZ_JALLGK010000011.1, from coordinate 50,646 downwards.
TCCGCCACCGCGCCGAGTTCCCCGGTCGGCAGGGTTCCGTCGTGCAGGAGCAGCAGATCGAGGTCGCTGCGCGGCGAGAGTTCGCGGCGTCCGTATCCGCCGACGGCGACCAGCGCCACGGCGCCGACGGGGCCGCGTCCGAGCAGCGAGGTGAGCCATCGGTCGGTCAGTTCGGCGAGTGCGGCGCGGCGGGTGCGTCCCTGCGGGAGGGCGTCGTCGTCCGGGTGTCGCAGCAGCCGCAGCCGCGCGGCCGGGTAATCGGGTTCTGCGTTGCGGCTGTGGGCACCGTGCCGGTCTTCGTCCACCCGGTCGGGGCGGGCTGCGGCAACTGCGGCGGGTTCGGAGGCGGTGCGGGCCAGGTCCTCGGTCCCGGGTTCGACGGCGCTGCTCATGGGCTTCAACTCCCTTGTCCCTGCGAGGCGTTCGCCCTCCCGTACCGGTACGGGAGGGCGGTGGTGACCGGAAGTGCCGCGGCTGCGGCCCGCCCCGTCGGTCGGAGGGGAGGGCCGCAGCCGCCTGGGACGGCGGATGCCGTAGGGAACCGCTTCAGACCGCCGCGGGACCCCGGTCGCCGGTTCTGACCCGGACCACCGTCTCGACCGGGCTGGTCCACACCTTGCCGTCGCCGATCTTCCCGGTGCGGGCGGCCTTGACCACCACGTCCAGCAGTTGCTCGGCGTCCTCGTCCTCGACCAGGACCTCGATGCGGATCTTCGGTACGAGGTCGACGGTGTACTCGGCGCCCCGGTAGATCTCGGTGTGACCGCGCTGGCGTCCGTAGCCGCTGGCTTCAGTGACGGTCAGGCCCTGTACGCCGAACGCCTGGAGCGCGTCCTTCACCTCGTCGAGGCGGTGCGGCTTGATGACTGCGGTGATGAGCCTCATGCGTCAACCTTCTTCTGCTCGCCGGTGGTTGCTGCCTCGGTGTGGTGTCCGCCCGAGGAGCGTCCCGCCTGGCTGTAGTCGTACGCCGTCTCCGCGTGGTACGCCTGATCGACGCCGGCGAGCTCGTCGTCCTCGGTGGCCCGGAAGCCCATGGTCAGATCGATCAGCTTGGCCAGCAGCCAGGTGGCCACGAAGGTGAAGGCCATCACGGAGGCCGCGCCGAGCGCCTGCTTGCCGAACTGGGTCAGCCCGGCGCCCTCGGTGGCCAGGAATCCGACCAGCAGGGTTCCGATGAGGCCGCCCACCAGGTGGACTCCCACCACATCGAGTGAATCGTCGTAGCCCAGCTTGAACTTGAGGCTGACCGCCCAGGAGCAGACCAGCCCGGAGACCAGTCCGATGACGATCGCGCCCAGGGCGTTGATGTGCGCGCCGGAGGGGGTGATGGCGACCAGACCGGCGATGGCTCCGGAAGCGGCGCCCAGCGTGGTGAACGCTCCGTGCCGGATGCGCTCGTAGACCAGCCAGCCCAGTACGGCGGCGCCGGTGCCGACCTGGGTGTTGAGCGCCATGTTCGCGGCGGTGCCGTCGGCGGCGAGGGCGGAGCCCGCGTTGAAGCCGAACCAGCCGAACCACAGCAGCGCGGCGCCCAGTACGACCAGTGGCAGGTTGTGCGGGCGCATCGGGTCCTTCTTGAACCCGATCCGCTTGCCCACCACCAGGACCGCGGCGAGCGCGGCCACACCGGCGTTGATGTGGACGGCGGTGCCGCCGGCGAAGTCGATGACCTCCAGCTCGTACAGCCAGCCGCCCTCGGCCCAGACCCAGTGCGCCACGGGGAAGTACACCAGGGAGATCCACAGCGCGACGAACACCGCCCAGGCGCTGAACTTGACGCGGTCGGCGAGCGCCCCGCTGATCAGCGCGGGGGTGATCACCGCGAAGAGCATCTGGAAGAGCACGAAGGCGAACACCGGAATTCCGTCGTCACCGGTGAGCGTCTCCGCCCCGATTCCCTTCAGCCCGACGAGGTCGAGATTTCCGATCAGTCCTGCGTTGTCGCCCGAGAAGGCGAGGGAGTAGCCGTAGAGAACATAGAGAACGCTGGAGATGCCCAGTGCGATGAAGGACATCATCAACATGTTCAGTGCGCTCTTGACCCGGACCATTCCTCCGTAGAAGAAGGCCAGGCCCGGCGTCATCAACATGACCAGCGCTGCGCTGATCAGTACGAATGCGGTGTCCGCGCCGTTCAATGGACGTCTCCTCGAAGTCACGACCTGTTGCGGGCAGGTGCTGAAGTGCGGGTGGGCACACACTCCCGAAGGCCGGTTTCCTTCGATGGCGGACGCTGTTTCCCGTACGTGACGATGAGGCGGTCCGTGTTACGCGTCTGTGAATCCCGGTGCGAATTGCGAGCACGGGAATCCGCACCGTGCTCTCCTGCGCCGATCAGCGGAGGTCCGCCCGGCAGGCGGTCCCGGCCGGTGGCCCGGCGGGGTGCCCCGGCGGGTGGCCCCCGCACCGCAAGACTCGCGGCCGCCCGTCGTGACAGCAGGGCAGGCCGGCCGGCGGGAGTCAGCCGACCAGCGCGGTCTCCTCGGGCAGTTCGCTGTGGAGCCGGTCGTTCAGCTCGATGACCTCGGCGACGTTCCCGTACTCGCGCGCGACGTTCGCGGCGGTCTTGCGGATCCTGGTGTTCACCCGCTCCGAGCGCAGCCGTCTGGCGATCTGCATCGCGTCCACCGTCCGGGCGGCGCAGCGCTCGGGCTCCTTCTGGAGCAGGTGCACCGTCGCCATCCCGACGAGGTTGAGGGCGTAGCTGCGGTGGTGCACGCCGGGCCCGGAGCCCGCGCACTCCTGGGCGAAGAGATGCACCGCCCGCTCCATCACCGGCTGCGCCAGCGAGGCGTACGTCGGACTGCGGCCCGCGACGTAGGCGAGGTCGCGGTAGGAGTGCGCGTTCTCGGAGTTGAGCTCCGCCTCCGAGAAGAAGCCGATCCAGTCCGGGTCCTCGCCCGGCATCTCGCTGTCCTCGAACGTCGCCTCCGCCAGCCGCGCGGCACGGTGGCACTGTTTGGGCTGGCCGAGGTTGGCGTACGCCCTCGCCTCCACCGCGTGCAGCATCGCCTGGGTGCGCGGGGTGGCGGCGTCCCGGCTGCCGTACTGGGCGAGGTGGACGAGCTCCAGCGCGTCCTCGGGGCGGCGCAGATGGATCATCTGACGGGCCATGTTGGCGAGCACGTACGCCCCGAAGGGCCGGTCCCCCGCCTCCTTGGCCGCGTGCAGCGCCAGCACGAAGTACTTCTGCGCGGTGGGCTGGATGCCGACGTCGTAGCTCATCCACCCGGCGAGCTCCGCGAGTTGGGCCGTGACGGAGAAGAGTCTGCGGCGCACCGGCTCGGCGAAGGCGTCGCTCAACAGGTCGGTGACCTCGTGGAGTTGGCCCACCACCGCCTTGCGGCGCAGCCCGCCGCCGCACTGTGCGTCCCAGGCGCGGAACATCTCCGTCGTCTGCTCCAGCTGGGAGAGCTCCGGGTCCGAGAGCGGCGCCGAGCGCCTGCCGCCCTGGCCGGCGGTGACCGTGGCTGTCGGCGGGTCCAGCGGGCCGAGGGGGGCGGGGACCAACCAGCGCTGCATCGGTTCGACGAGCGCGGGGCCGGCCGCCATCGCCAGCGAGGTGCCCAGATAGCCGCGCCGGCCCAGCATCAGATCGGAACGGGTGAACTCGTTGATCAGCGCCACCGTGTGGGAGCCGGCCCACGGCAGATCGACGCCGGAGGAGGCGGCGCTGTGCCGCACCGCCCGCAGCCCGAGGTCCTCCACGGGGACCACGGCACCGAAGCGCTCGGAGAAGAGCTCGGAGAGGATGTGCGGAATCGGTTCTCTTGGCTGTTCGCCGTCCATCCAGCGCCGCACCCGGGAGGTGTCGGTGCTGATGTGGTTGGCGCCCATCTGCCGCGCTCTGCGGTTGACCTGGCGCGCCAGCTCGCCCTTCGACCAGCCGCTGCGCACGAACCAGGACGTCAGCTGTTCGTTGGGGCGCTTCTCACCGACGCTGCCGCTGTCGTTGCCGCCCACCAGAAGGCCCCCACTCCGTTGCTCGCGGTCGGTCGGCCGGGCGCCCGCTCGCGCCCGGGACCTCCACGCATCTGTCTTCTTCGTACGACCGGGCAGAGCTGTCCGCCCTCGGCCTTCCGCTGTCGGTACGTGCCGGTGGTCCCGGTCGTTCGCCGACGGCCGCTGCTCGCCGACGCGCACGGTCCGCGCGCTCGGCCACCGACCGCCGAGGGGCTCCCCAACTCGGCCCGCTGCGGGGCCTGTTGGCGAATGCCGACCCGAACTCCCGTCATGCACCGAAAGTAATCTTACGATCACGGTGTCCGCGACGAGGATTCGGTAAACGCCACCATTCGCCACCCCCGCCAATGAACCTAACCGCCGGCGCAGGCGCTTCACTTGGGAAGTGGCGAAAGACCGCAGGTGAAGCGGAGCACTCCGGGGGCGCGTTCACACCGGCGCACCACCCCGAGTGTCGGTCGGCGCTCCGAACACCCGCGGGGTCCACGGTGGTCACCGTCGCGTCGAACCGGGCCGCGGGACCTGTCGGCCACCAAGTCGGGCGCTCAATCGCGTCACCCGGGACGCACCGAACCCGTTGGAGGGGGCATGGGTTTCACCATCGGCGGCATCCGGGATCTCGCAGAACTGCGTCTGGGCCAGCGCCGCTCCGGCCGCCCCCGGCGGCAGACCGTCGGCTCGCAGACCACAGCCGTCGCCGAGTACACCGGGCTGTGGGGCTGGGACGTCACGCCCGGCGCCCGCGCCGTCGTCGACGGCGGTCGCACCCGGTGCTCCTGCGGTGACGAACACTGCCCCGAGCCCGGTGCGCACCCGCTCGACGCCGACGCGCGGATCGTCGCCGGGACCCCGCTGGAGGAGGCAGCGGCGATCTGGGGCAGCTACCCGGGCGCCGCGCTGCTGCTGCCGGTCGGCGGCGCCTTCGACGTACTGGAGGTCTCGGAGACCGCGGGCAGACGGGCGCTGGTGCGGCTGGAGCGCATGGGCCTGCCGCTCGGCCCGGTCGCGGTCACGCCGCAGGGCCGGGCGTGGTTCTTCGTGCGCGCCGGCGCCGCAGTCGAACTGCCCGCGCTCCTCTACCGGATGGGCTGGGACGACGCCGCGCTCGACCTGCGCTGCCCGGGCCCCGGCGAGTACGTGACGGCGCCGCCCTCGGACCTCGCCGGGCTCGGGCCCGTGCGGTGGCTGCGCCCGCCCGCACTGGACGCCGCCGGTCGACTGCCGCAGGCCAGGCTGCTGCTGGGGGCGCTCGCGTACGTGAGCCACCGCTCGGTCTGACGGGGCGCGCCACCGCTGTCGGCGCACCCCGTCAACCGCCCTGCGGACTCGCGGCTCAGCCCTCGACGAGCGCGTCCACGAATGCCTCGGCCTCGAACGGGGCCAGATCGTCCGCTCCTTCGCCGAGGCCCACCAGCTTGACCGGTACGCCCAACTCGCGCTGGACCGCGATGACGATGCCGCCCTTGGCGGTCCCGTCGAGCTTGGTCAGCACGATGCCGGTGATGTTCACGACCTCGGCGAAGACCCTGGCCTGCACCAGACCGTTCTGGCCGGTGGTGGCGTCCAGGACCAGCAGCACCTCGTCGACCGGGCCCTGCTTCTCCACGACCCGCTTGACCTTGCCGAGCTCGTCCATCAGACCGGACTTGGTGTGCAGCCGCCCCGCGGTGTCGACCAGCACGACGTCGGCGCCCGCCGTCGTGCCCTCCTTGACCGCGTCGAACGCGACCGAGGCCGGGTCGCCGCCCTCGGGACCGCGCACGGTGCGCGCTCCGACGCGCTCGCCCCAGGTCTGGAGCTGGTCGGCGGCCGCGGCACGGAAGGTGTCCGCGGCGCCGAGCACCACGGACTTGCCGTCGGCGACCAGCACCCGCGCGAGCTTGCCCGTGGTGGTGGTCTTGCCGGTGCCGTTGACGCCGACGACCAGCACCACGCCCGGCCGGTCCTCGCCCCCGGTGGTCTCGGTGTGCACCACCCGGTCGAGCGTCGGGTCGACCAGGGCGAGCAGTTCCTCGCGCAGCAGCGTGCGCAGCTCGTCGGGCGTACGGGTACCGAGCACCCGTACGCGCTCGCGCAGCCGCTCGACCAGCTCCTGGGTCGGCGCGACGCCGACGTCGGCGGTCAGCAGCGTGTCCTCGACCTCCTCCCAGGTGTCCTCGTCCAGGCGGTCGCGGGAGAGCAGCGTGAGCAGTCCCTTGCCCAACGCGCCCTGGGAGCGCGAGAGTCGGGCGCGCAGCCGTACCAGCCGGCCGGCGCTCGGCTCGGGCGTCTCCAGCTCGGGCGCCGGCGCGGCGACGGTGGCTCCGTCCTCCTCGGGCGCCTCGGAGGGGGGAAGTTCGACCTCCTCTACGGGCCGGCCCGGGGCCTCGGGCCTGCCCTCCGCCTCCTCGCCCACCGACGGCTCGGCGGGCGGCGCCTTCGTCCTCGGTGGCGCGGACCGCTGCTCGGGCGGGAGTTCCTTCTTCTTGCGTCCGCTGATCACGAGCCCGCCGATCGCGGCGACCGCGATCACGGCGATGGCTACAGCGAGGATGAGGATTTCCATCGGTTCCCTAGTGCGTTGCCAGATGTGGTGGGCAGGTTCCGCACCCCTGCGGATGCGGGACTCGACCAGTATCGGCCACCGCGTCCGAACGACTGCCGCCCCGGCACCTTCGGTGAGCCGGGGCGGCAGTCGTGCCCGAGGAGTTGGGCGGCGGGGTGGGTCAGCCCATCTCCTCCAACGCCTTGCCCTTCGTCTCCGGCACCCACTTGAGGATGAACGGGATCGAGAGCAGGGCGAAGAACGCGTAGATCACGTACGAACCGGCGAGGTTCCAGTCGGAGAGCGTCGGAAAGCTCACCGTGATCAGCCAGTTGGTGATCCACTGGGCGCCGGCGGCGACGCCGAGCGCGGCGGCCCGGAGCCGGTTGGGGAACATCTCGCCGAGCATCACCCAGACGACGACGCCCCAGGACAGCGCGAAGAAGAGCACGAACGAGTGAGCCGCCACCAGCGCCACCGTGCCCTGGGCGTCGGGCAGGGTGAAGTCGCCGTCCACCTCCTTCTTGAAGGAGAACGCCCAGGCGGCCAGCGCCAGCGACACCGCCATGCCGCCGGAGCCGATCAGGGCGAGCGGCTTGCGGCCGATCCGGTCCACCAGCAGCATCGCCACGACCGTGCCGATGATGTTGATGATCGAGGTGGTGAAGGAGTAGAAGAAGGAGCTCTCGGGGTCGATGCCGACCGACTGCCACAGCGAGGAGCTGTAGTAGAAGATCACGTTGATGCCGACGAGCTGCTGGAAGACCGAGAGGCCGATGCCGATCCACACGATGGGCAGCAGACCGGCCCGGCCGCCGAGCAGATCGGACAGCTTCGGCTTGTGCTCGCTGCGCATGCGCTCGTCGATCCGCCGCACCTCGGCGTCCAGATCGGTACCGGCGGGCTCGATGTCCTTCAGTACGACCTTGGCGTCCTCGTAGCGCCCCTGCGCCACCAGCCAGCGGGGCGACTCCGGAATGCGGAGCGCCAGCAGCAGGTAGACGACGGCGGGCAGAACCTCCACGCCGAGCATGAGCTGCCAGGCCTCAACCCCGAGCAGGGTGCCGCGCTGGTCGCCGTCGGCGGTGTTGAGCAGACCGAAGTTGACCAGCTGTGAGACCGCGATACCGAGCACGATCGCGGCCTGCTGGAAGGATGCGAGCCGTCCGCGGTACGCCGCCGGGGCGACCTCCGCGATGTAGGCGGGCGCGATCACCGACGCCATACCGATGGCGACGCCGCCGAGCACCCGCCAGGCGGCGAGGTCGTACAGCGAGAAGGGGAACATGCAGCCGAGGCTGCTGATCGCGAAGAAGACGGCCGCGATCTGCATCACGCGGGGGCGTCCCAGCCGGTCGGCCAGCCGGCCCGCGAGCATCGCGCCGATCGCGGCGCCGAGCAGCGCGATCGCGATGACCGCACCGAGCGTCGCCGACCCGACGTCGAACCTGCCCTTGATTCCTTCGACCGCGCCGTTGATCACCGCGCTGTCGTAACCGAAGAGGAAGCCGCCCATCGCCGCGGAAGCGGCGATGAAGACGACGAACATGAGGTGTGGGGGCCGACCGCTTGCGGGCTGCGCCCCGGTCGGTGTCGTGCTGGTCAAGGTGCTCTCCTGCGAGACCCGGCGGCAGTGCCGAGCTTGGGGACGTCACTCCTCCAGTGGCACACGCCTGACCGTGCACCACCAGTTGAAGGTGAAAGCGACGTTGCAGAGACTATGCCTTCAAGTTACGAAGTCAATAGCTCCCCGCGGAGTGAACAACCACAGGGAACAGACAGGCCGACCGAGAGGAACGATTCAAAAGCTGAACCCATGGCGAGAATTTCGGACGTCTCCGCACGAAGCAGACCGGCTCAGGAGAGCCGCTGGCTGATGACCTTCGAGACGCCGTCGCCCTGCATGGAGACGCCGTACAGTGCGTCGGCGACCTCCATGGTGCGCTTCTGGTGAGTGATCACGATCAGCTGTGAGCTGTCCTTGAGCTCCTTCATAATCCGAATCAGGCGCTGGAGGTTGGTGTCGTCCAGTGCCGCCTCCACCTCGTCCATCACATAGAACGGACTCGGTCGCGCCTTGAAGATCGACACCAGCAGCGCCACGGCGGTCAGCGACCGCTCGCCGCCCGAGAGCAGCGACAGCCGCTTCACTTTCTTTCCCGGTGGCCGCGCCTCGACGTCCACCCCGGTGGTGAGCATGTCGTCCGGCTGTGTCAGCACCAGACGCCCCTCGCCGCCGGGGAAGAGGCGGGAGAAGACACCCTCGAACTCCCTGGCCGTGTCCTCGTACGCCTGGGTGAAGACCTCCCGCACCCGCTCGTCCACGTCCTTGACCACCTGCAGCAGGTCGGTCCTGGTCTTCTTCAGATCGTCCAGCTGCTCACTGAGGAACTGATGGCGCTCCTCCAGCGCCGCGAACTCCTCCAGCGCCAACGGATTGATCTTGCCCAGCCGGTTGTACGCCCGCTCGGCGGCCCGGAGCCGCTTCTCCTGCTCCGCCCGCAGATACGGCACCGGCTGATTGCGCGGATGCGCAGGGTCCTCGGGCAGTTCCTCGCCCTCGGCCGGCGGCGAGGGCGGGACCGGCTGCTCGGGGCCGTACTCCGCGACCAGCACGGCGGGCTCCACACCCAGCTCCTCCAGCGAGCGGCCCTCCAACTGCTCGACCCGCAGCCGCTTCTCCGCGCCGAGCACCTCCCCGCGGTGAACCGAGTCGGTCAGCTTGTCCAGCTCGGACTTCAGCTCCCGGCCACGGTGCCGCTCGGCGGCGAGTTCACGCTCCCGCTCGGCCTTGTCCGCCTCGGCCTCGGCACGTTCCTCCTGTGCCCGCCCGAACGACAGCTCCACATGCGCGAGCAGTTGTCTGGCCCCGGAGGCGACCGCGGCGGCCACCTCCGCCTCGTACCGCATCCGCGCCCTTCGGCGTTCCGCCCTGGCCCGGGCCTCCCGCTCGGTGCGGGCCGCGCGGTCCAGCGAGTCGGCGCGGCCGGCGAGCGCCCGTACGCGCTCCTCGTGGGTGCGCAGTTGCAGCCGCGCCTCCATCTCGGTCTGCCGGGCGTTGGCACCGTCGGCCGCGAGCCGGTCGCGCACCGCGGTGTCCGGCTCCTCCTGCTCCTCCGCCAACTCCTCGGCCACCGCGAGGCGTTCGGCCAGCTCCGCGGCCTGCTCGGTGGCGGCCTCCAACGCCTCCTGCGCCTTGTCGACGGCGGCGGCGCACCGCTCCGCCTCGTCCTGCGCCCCTCGCGCCTGCCCGCCGAGCCGACCCAGTTGCCCGGCCACCCGGGAACGCTCCCGGTCCGCGGCGCTGCCCGCCGCGGCCAGCTCCTCGACCTCGGCCGCGCACCTCTGCCGGCGGTCGGCGGCGAGCTGCTGGGCCGTACGCAACTCCTCGCACCGCGAAGCGAGCCGGTCCAGCTCGGCGGCGGCCTCGTCCACCGCGGCCTGGGTCTCCAGCATGCTCGGCGCCCCGGCCGAACCACCGTGTGCGAAGTGCGCGGCCAGCAGATCGCCCTCGGCGGTGACGGCGGTCAACTCCGGGTGCTCGGCCACCAGTTCCTCGGCGTCCTCCAGAGTGCGCACGACCACGACATCGCGCAGCAACCGCCGCAGCGCGGGCAGCAGCCCTGCCGGCGCCTCCACCAGCGAGGCGGCCCGGAGCAGCCCGTCCTCCTCGGTCGGCGGCAGCGGCGCGGGAGCACCCTCCAGCAGCAGCGCCGCCCGACCGCCGTCGTGCTTGCGCAACAGTCGCAGCGCCTCGGCGGCCGTCGCCGTGCCACCGACCGCCAGCGCGTCCGCGGCGGCGCCGAGGGCCGCGGCGAGCGGCACCTCGTATCCGGGGGTGACGGTCAGCAGTTCGGTCGCCGGACCGATCAGACCTCCCAGCCGGCCGCGGGAGTCCAGCAGCGTCTCGGTGCCGTCCTTGCGGCGCAGGCCGAGCGCCAACGCGTCGTGACGGGCGGCCGTCGCGGCCCGTTCGCGGTCGGTCGCGGTGAGCTGTTCGCGTGCCTCGCCGAGCGCCGCCTCGGCGGCGGCCAACTCCTCCTTGGCCGCGGCGAGCCGCTCGGCCGACTCCTCGCTGCCGCCCTCGAGCCCCTCGACCTCGGCGCGCAGGGCCTCGAACTCCTCCTGAGCGGCGCTCGCCCGTGCCGAGGCCTCCTCCCGCGCCTGGCCCAGCCGCTCGATCTCGGCCTGCGCGGACGCGGCCCGCGACCTGGCGGCGCCGGCCTTCGCGGCCAGCCTGGCCAACTGCTCGCGCTGCTCGGCCACCGCACGAGCGGCGTCCTTGATACGGCGCTCCTCCTCCGCCAGTGAACTCTCCAGCCGGTTGCGGTGCTCCACCGTGTCGTCCAGAGCGACAGCGGCGGCCTCCAGCGCCGCCTCCAGCTCGGCCTCCTGCTCGCGGACCCGGGCCGCCTCCCGCTCCAGCTCCTCCGGATCGCGTCCACGGCGCTCCTCGGCGGGTGCGGCGGCGGAGCTCTTCACTCTCGCGTCGGCCAACGAGACGGTGCCGCGCACCCGTTCGGCGAGCTGGGAGAGCTCGTACCAGGTCTGCTGTGCACTCTCCAGCCGCGGACTGAGCAGCCGCACCCGCTGCTCCAGCTCGTTCTCGCGGAGTTGGGCCTGCCTCAGCGCGTCCTCCGCCGCTTCCCTGCGTTCCTTGAGGGCGGCCTCGTCGGCGAGTTCGGCCTGCAGCGCACCGCGCAGAGTGACCAGGTCGTCCGCGAGCAGCCGCAGTCGTGCGTCGCGGAGGTCGGCCTGAATGACCGCGGCCCGGCGCGCCACCGCGGCCTGACGGCCGAGCGGCTTCAGCTGGCGCCGCAGTTCGTCCGTGAGATCCTGCACCCGCGCGAAGTTGGCCTGCATCGCGTCCAGCTTCCGCAGCGCCTTCTCCTTGCGCTTGCGGTGCTTGAGCACGCCCGCCGCCTCCTCGATGAAGGCGCGGCGGCCCATCGGGTCGGCGTGCAGCACCGAGTCCAACTGGCCCTGGCCCACGATGACATGCATCTCGCGCCCGATGCCGGAGTCCGACAGCAGCTCCTGGAGGTCGAGCAGACGGCAGGTGTCACCGTTGAGTTGGTACTCGCTGCCGCCGTTGCGGAACATGATCCGGGTGAGCGTCACCTCGGAGTAGTCGATCGGCAGAGCGCCGTCGCTGTTGTCGATGGTCAGCGAGACCTCGGCACGACCGAGCGGCGAACGCCCGGTGGTGCCGGCGAAGATGACGTCCTCCATCTTGCCGCCGCGCAGGGACTTGGCGCCCTGCTCTCCCATGACCCAGGACAGCGCGTCGACGACGTTGGACTTGCCGGAGCCGTTCGGCCCCACCACGCAGGTGATGCCGGGCTCGAAGCGCAGCGTCGTGGCGGAGGCGAAGGACTTGAACCCTCGCAGGGTCAGGCTCTTGAGGTGCACGGCGACTGACTTTACCGGGGTAGTGCGGTTTCACCTCTGAGGGCGTGGGGCACATCAGACGGTAACCGGAGACCGACGGACGGGGGACGACATGACGAAGGGACGCCGAAGCGTCCCTCGCGGTGCTGCACTTGATGGGCCTGTGGTCCACTCTCAGGCGACTGGACGGCCCCGCAGGGCCGGACCGGTCAGGTGAGAGCAGGCTCGCCCTTGGTTACGTCGATGCTGTCAAGCAGCGAGTCGCCATGACGCGCGGCAACAGACAGTGCGTCGTTCTCGGCCTGCATCCGTACGAGCTCGGATTCCAGGTCCTGAACACGCTGCTGCAGCCGTCGCATCTCGGCGAGGACTCGGGGGTCTGAGCCGCCGACGTATCCGAGAAGCGCCTTTGCCATGATGGATGGTCCTCCACAGTGACGTGACCGACCGTGTCGGTGATGGTCGCTAGCGATGAGCACACCAAAATGCCTGTGTCCAGATTTCTGGGTTTTCAGGGTCAAACAACCAAGGTGCGCCGAGAAACCAGCGTCTCACCAAAAGTTTTGACGGTCAACACGATCACACGCCGTGAGCACGGGCGGCTCGGCTCTGAACGGTCGTCCCATGGCACCAGACCATGCACGTCCCGGAGCTGCGGCCCGCAGGGCGGGGTAGATCACTTCCGCCGCAGCCTTGCATGTTACTGCCACGTTTGGCAACCGGTATCGGGGAAGACTTCCAGGTCACCGACCACACTCCGGGGCTGGGTCGGGTCTGCGCCTCACCGAATCTCGAAGGGCGGATAGCCGCCGCGCGGTGCCGACCAGATCTCCGTGACGCCGTCCACCCGCCCCGGCGTGTCTCCCGTGCGCAGCCAATCGAGGAGTGCGTCACAGTCGCGCCGCTCCCCCTCGGCCACCACCTGGACCCGGCCGTCCTCCAGATTGGAGACGAAGCCGTTCAGGCCGCCGACGCCCAGCGCCCTGGCCCGGGTGAACCAGCGGAAGCCGACTCCCTGGACCCGGCCGCGCACCCATGCGGTCATCCGCACCGCACCCTCGGCGCTCCCGGGCGTCCCGGCTCCGCCGACGACACCCCTCGGCGTCGCGCCCTCCCGCGGCGCGCGCCTCTCGTCGTCTTCACTCATTCTTCTCACGCCCTCCTCCCGGAGCCGATCGCGCTGCCGCTTCAGCCCCCTCTGCCGGTTATGTGCGTCGTGCACCTTGTGCAGGTGCCGCGTTTTCGGCGCCATTCGGACAATTCCCATAAACGATCTTCAAGCCGCCCGGACATGCTCTACAGTCACCCGACAACAGCGGACTCACCCATTCGGGTGACACCCCGCGGACCCCTTCGCCTAGATGTGAGGACAGCAGCCGATGGGACGCCACCGACGGGCAGGACTCGCCGCGAGCACATCGAGCACATCGACCACATCGAGCGAGGGGTCGCAGACAAGCCACCGCAGGCGCAAAGGCAGCCCGGTGCGCACCGGGCTGCTGGGCGCGACCGGAGCGCTGGCCCTCGGTGCGGTCGCGGTCGCCTCCGGCATGGTGCCGGGCGTCGGCAGCGATTTCCCGTTCAAGGACGACGAGGCCAGCACCCGGGTACAGGCTGACTCCGCACCCGATCTCGAGCTCCAGGGCCCGCCCCTGGAACGGGACGACGACAGCCCGGCCAGCCGCGACGACAAGCGGTCCGCCTCCCCCGACCCGAAGGCGTCCGAGGACGGCGACGCCTCCGAAAACAAGGACGGCAAGGAGAAGAAGGCGAACGACAGGGCTTCGGACAAGCCCTCCTCCTCGCCGAGCACCTCGCCCAGGAGTACTCCCTCGAGCACCCCGTCGCCCTCCCCGAGCACACCGGACCGCACCACGCCGCCGTCCCCCACGCGTCCGCCGTCCGCCCCGAACAACCACTCCCCCGTCGAGGCCGAGGTGCTCAACCTGGTCAACCAGGAGCGCGCCAAGGCGGGCTGCCAGCCCGTGACGGCCGACACCCGGCTGGCCTCGCTCGCCCGCGACCACAGCAGGGACATGGACGAGCGGGACTACTTCTCCCACACCGACCCCGACGGGAACACCCCGTGGGACCGCGCCGCCGCACGCGGTATAACGAATCTCGGTGCCGAGAACATAGCCCGCGGCCAGGCCGACGCGAGGGCGGTCATGGACTCCTGGATGAACAGCTCCGGGCACCGCGCCAACATCCTGAACTGCGACTACAAGACCCTGGGCGTCGGTGCGCACGAAGCGCCCGGCGGCCCCTGGTGGACCCAGGCCTTCGGCTTCTGAGCCGTCCCCGGCACACACCGCCCGGTGTCCGCGGCGCGGGCCCCGGCTCGGGGCCGCGGCGCCGCACCCGGCGCGGAACGCGCGGTGCCGCTGAAGCGCAGAGCCTCGGCTCCGCCGCGCAACAGACGGACCCGACGGAGCGGACCACGCACACACGGGGGTCACGCGGCTCCGGCGGGACGCGGGGGCCGCTGGCAGCGCGGGCAGAAGTAGCTGGACCGATTCATCCAGGCCCGTCGTCGCACGGGGGTGCCGCAGCGTCGGCACGGCTCGTCCTCGCGGCCGTACGCGTCCAGTGCGCGGTCGAAGTAGCCGCTCTCGCCGTTGACGTTCACATAGAGGCTGTCGAAGCTCGTCCCGCCCTCGGCGAGTGCGGCGAGCATCACCTCCCGTACGTGGCCCAGGAGTTCGGCGGTCTTCGGACGGGTGAGCGTGGCGGTCGGACGGTCGTAGTGCAGCCGGCTGCGCCAGAGCGCCTCGTCGGCGTAGATGTTGCCCACACCGCTGATCAGCGACTGGTCGAGCAGTGCGCGTTTGACCGTGGTGCGCTTGGCCCGCAGAGCGGCGCCGAAGGCGGCCTCGTCGAAGAGCGGGTCGAGCGGATCGCGGGCGATGTGTGCGATCACGTCGGGCAGTCCGTCGGCGGTGAGCGGGTGGAGCGAGAGTCCTCCGAAGGTGCGCTGGTCCACGAACCGCAGTTCGTTGCCGAGCTCGTCGGCGAACCCGACCCTGATGCGCAGATGGCGCTCGTCGTCGGCGGCCGAGGGCTGCACCAGCAGCTGCCCGCTCATCCCCAGATGGGCGAGGACCGCGAAGTCCGGCACGTCCGTCCCGCCGTCCAGTGGCAGCCACAGGTACTTGCCCCGGCGGCGCACGTCGGCGACGCGGCTGCCGCTCAGCCTGGCGGCGAAGTCGGCCCCGCCGGCTGCGTGGCGCCGCACGGCGCGCGGATGGAGCACGGCGACCTCGCGGACCGTACGACCGGCGACCCAGCGCTCCAGTCCGCGCCGGACCACCTCCACCTCGGGCAGCTCGGGCATCGGGCTCTCAACTCCTCGGCGGGGCCCGGCGCTTGAGCGCTTCGGGCTGGTACGGGCTGGTACGGGCAGGGCAGACGCGGTGGGCGGGCACCGCTGAACGCGGGGACGCTCAACGCGGGGCGTGGGGACGCAGAACGCGCCCCACCGCACGGTGCACATGCGGTGGGGCGCGCGGTGGTACTGCTCAGCCGGAGGCGTCGACGGCGCTGTCCGACGGCGGCTGCTTGCGCGCCGCCTCGTCGGCCGCGGCGCGGATACCGCGCCACGCCGCCTCCGCCGCCTGCTGTTCGGCTTCCTTCTTGCTGCGGCCGGTGCCGGTGCCGTACGCGACACCACCGACGCGGGCAGCAGCCGTGAAGGTCTTCTCGTGGTCGGGTCCGCTCTCGGTCACCACGTACTCGGGAACGCCCAGCCCCTCGGCGGCGGTCAGCTCCTGGAGACTGGTCTTCCAGTCGAGGCCGGCACCGAGACTCGACGACTTCTCGATCAGCGGATCGAAGAGCCGGTGGATGAGCGCGTCCGCCGCCTCAAGGCCCTGGTCCAGGTAGACCGCGCCGATGACGGCTTCGAGGGTGTCGGCCAGGATGGACGCCTTGTTCCGCCCGCCGGTCCCCTCCTCGCCGCGCCCGAGGCGGATGAACGCACCCAGATCGAGCCCGCGTGCCACCTCGGCGAGCGCCCTGGAATTCACCACAGCCGCCCGCAACTTGGCGAGCTGCCCCTCCGGCAGGTCCGGATGGTTGCGGTAGAGGGTGTCGGTCACCACCAGGCCGAGCACGGAGTCCCCGAGGAACTCCAGCCGCTCGTTGGTCGGCAGGCCGCCGTTCTCGTACGCGTAGCTGCGGTGGGTGAGCGCACGCACCAGAAGGGCGGACTCAAGGTGGTACCCGAGCCGCCCTTCCAGAACCGAGGGGGAGGAAGCGTCCGTCCCCGCGGACCCCAGGTCCGCCGCTGCCCTGCCACCCCCGGATGCCCGGGATGCGGTGTCCGGCGTACCGGCGTCTGACATGGAGTCTGTCACCCGCCGATCAGACCTCGAGGACCTGACGCTTGTTGTACGTGCCGCAGCTGGGGCACGCGATGTGCTGAAGCCTCGGCTCCTGGCAACGCTCGCACTTCACCAGGGTGGGGGCCGCAGCCTTCCACTGCGACCGGCGGTGGCGCGTGTTGCTGCGCGACATCTTCCGCTTCGGAACAGCCACGGCTACTTCTCCTGCTTCTCGTCGACGTCGCGTACGACGCCGTCATGGTCGTCCTTCTCGCCGTCCCGGATGGTGCCGGCGAGTCCCTGCAAAGCCGCCCAACGAATGTCGACGGCGTCTTCGTGATGGTGGTCCGGGTCGTCCGCGAGGCGAGCACCGCACTCGGCGCACAGCCCCGGACAGCCTTCCTGGCACACCGGCTGCATCGGCAGTGACAGAACCACCGCGTCGCGCAGCACAGGCTCGAGATCGAACAGGTCGTTCTCGAGGAAGAACATCTCCTCGGCGTCCTCGTCCTCGGCGTCGTCGCCGGTATCCGCGGGGCGGCTCCGGTCGTCGGCGTCGGGGTAGGAGAACAACTCCTGGAACTCCGCCTCGCACTGCTGCTCAAGCGGCTCCAGACACCTTACGCACTCCCCCTTCAGCGGTGCACGGCCGGTGCCTGTGACGAGCACACCCTCCATGACCGCCTCCAGCCGGAGGTCGATCTCCACCTCGGCGCCGCGCGGCACCCCGATGACCTCGATACCGAGGTTTCCCGGAGCCTCCACGGTGCGGGAGAGCCGCTTGAGCGCACCGGGCCTCCGCCCCAGCTCACGTGTGTCGAACACGAGAGGGGCACGGTGGTCGAGGGCGGCGTTCAGGGCTTCCTGCTTTCTGTGAAGTGCGAGGTGGTACTGCGGTCCGCCCGCGGTACGCACGTCGCCGGTGGAAGCCGGGGCTTCGGGCCGACGGACGGCTGACGCACCAGGGCAGCCGAGAGCCGCGGACATACACGCGGCCGAAGAGCCAGGGTACTGGAAGGGATCCGATCGGCCCAATCCGGTTCCCCGCTCCCCCGCCGGCTACTCCCGGCCCTGCTCGTAGCGGCGCAGCTGCTCCAGATCGATCATGCTGGTGTCGAAGAAGCTGGTCTCGTCCAGGGCGGCGGGAGAGCCCGGCTGCTGGCCCTGTCCGAGCTGCTGACCGGGCCCGTGCGGACCGGGCTGCGGGTAGTACTCGCCGGGCTGCTGCGGAGCGTACGGGTCGGGCGCGGGAGCGTACCCGCCCTGGTCCTGGTAGCCCTGCGGGGCGCCCGGGCCGCCGTAGGGGGACGGACCGCCGAGCTGGTCGCCGGAGCCGTACTGCCCCTGGCCCTGCCCCTCGTAGCCGGGGTGGGCGTCGTACGGGCTCGGCCAGCCCTCCGGCCGGTAGCCCTGCGGGTCCTGGTACGGGTCGTGCTGCGGCGCGTACCCGGGGTCCTGGTAGCCCTGAGTCGCGTACTGGTCCTGGTGGCCGGTGGGCGCGTAGTAGTCCGGCGCGGGCATGCCCCGCCCGTCGGTCCCGTCCTGGACCAGCTGCTCCCCGGGGTGGCCGTACGGGCTCTGCGCACCCGGCGGGAGAGCCGCGGGCTGCTCGGTGTAGTCCGCGCAGGGCTGCGGCGGGTACGCGGCGGGCTGCGGCGGCGGGTAGGCGGCACTGTCGTCGGACCGGGCCGGAGCTGGGGCCCGGACCGAAGTGGGCGCCGATGTCTCGGAGTTGTCGACCAGCCCGGCCAGGTACTCCTCGTCGGTGCCCCGCAGCCGGTTGTCCGGCGCCGCGTCGGGCTGGGCGGCCATGTGTGCGGCGAGATCGTCGATGGGCTGGTGGCCGGTGAGCTTCTGCCGCCCGCGCCCGACCGCCTGGAGCGTCTTGGCGAGCACCGCCTCGAAAGCGCGGAACTGCGCCTCGATGTACTCCTCGGCCTGCTGTTTGCGCGTCTCCGGGTCCTGGGCGCGGACGTCCGGCGACTCCTCGAACTCCTCGCCGCCGTCGTGCGGGGCCGGGGCCCGGCCGAGCAGCTTGTCGCGACCGCGGTCGACCGCGCCGATGGTCTTGCTGAGGACGACCTCGAAGTTGGCGAGCTTGCTGTCGACGTAGTCGTCGGCCTCGACCCGGATCTCCTCGGACTCCCTGCGCGCCTCGGTGAGGATCCGGTCGCTCTCCTGCTCCGCGAGCCGGGCGACCTCGGTCTGCGAGATCAGCGAGGCGCGTTCGCGGTGCGCCTCGTCGATGATCCGCCTGGCCTCCTGCTGCGCCTCGGCGACCACCTGCTCCCGCCCGCCCAGGACTTCCTGGGCCTGGGCGAGCGAGCCGGGCAACGCCTCTCGCACCTCGCCGAGCATGTCGAGCAGGTCCGCGCGATTGACCACGCACGAGGCCGACATGGGCATGGAACGGGCGCCTTCGACGGCCGCGACGATGTCGTCGAGTCTCTGCTGTACGTCCACGAGGGTGACTGTACGGGCAGCCGCGCCCGGCGCGACAGCCGCTGCGCACAACGGACGCCCGGGGAGGAACCTCGCACAAGTCCCCCGGGCCCGCTGCTACTTGCCGCCCAGCCGCTCCGAGAGCGCCCGGTGGACGGACTCCGGCAGCAGGTGGGAGACGTCACCGCCCCACGCGGCGACCTCCTTGACCAGGCTGGAGGAGAGGAAGCTGTACGTCGGGTTCGTCGGCACGAAGAGGGTCTCGATGCCGGAGAGGCCGATGTTCATCTGGGCCATCTGCAGCTCGTAGTCGAAGTCGCTGACGGCGCGCAGTCCCTTGACGATCGCCGGGATGTCGCGCTGCTTGCAGAAGTCGACCAGCAGACCGTGGAAGGACTCCACCTCGACGTTGCCGTACTCGGCGGTGACCTCGCGGATCATCTCGATCCGCTCGTCGACGGTGAACAGGCCCTTCTTGCTCTTGTTGATCATGACGGCGACGTGGACGACGTCATACAGCTTCGAAGCCCGGGCGATGATGTCCAGATGGCCATTGGTGACGGGGTCGAAGGACCCCGGACAGACGGCACGGCGCACTGTGTTTTCCTCGCTCTCCGAACTGCTCACTGCACATCGGCTTCGTCGTCGACCGCCGCGGTGAATTCCTCGACCGCGTCGATCACTTCGTCGGCCGCGCGACCGTACCAAAAGGTTCCCTCGCCGTAGCGGCGGGAGCGCAACGGCCGATAGCCGCTCGGCCAGCCGAAATCCCCGCCCCTGGTGCTGCGCTCCACGGTGACGAGCGCCCCCGGCGACAGCCAGCCCCCGCGATGCAGTGTGAGCAGGATCTCGCCGAGTTCGGTGTCTCCGACGGCGTACGGCGGATCGAGGAACGCCACGTCGTACGGCTCCCGGGGCGCAGGACCGGCCACGATCTGCTCCGCGCGCCCGCTGCGCACCTCGGCGCCGCGCAGCCCCAGGGTGCGGATGTTGTCCTTGATGGTCCTCGCCGCACGTGCGTCGGCCTCCACCAGCAGGGCCGCGGCCGCGCCCCGCGAGAGCGCCTCCAGGGCGACCGCACCGGAGCCGCCGTACAGGTCGAGCACCCGTACACCGGCCCAGGAGCCCAGCCGCGCCTCCCAGCTGGAGAACAGCCCCTCCCGCGCACGGTCCGAGGTGGGCCTGGTGCCGTTGCCCGGAGGTACGGACAGGCGGCGGCCACCGGCGGTGCCGGCGATCACACGGGGCATGGAGGTGCGCCTTCGGTCGGTGGACGGACGGGACGGGGCACCCGCGGGCGCCCACCGACGATTATGGCCCGGCGGTCACTCCGCGGCGCCGCACAGGGCTCGGTCGATCATCGGCACGAAGGCGTCGCGATGCATCCGCTCGTAGAGATGGTCGCCGTTGCCGGTCGCGGCGACGGTGACCGCACGCTCCCCGTCCTCGGTGACGCCGCCCCGGGTCGAGGTGCCCAGAACGTCGCCGAAGTGCGTCCAGTAGTGGCCGCCGCAGGAGAGGTCGAAGCGCATCAGCCCGAGCCCGTACCGCATCCCCAGCTCCTCCAGCATCGGCTGGCCCGTCACCTTCACCGTGCGCTGCATCTCGCGCAGCTCGGCGGGGCGCAGGAGTTCGCCGTCCAGGAGCGCGCGGAGGAACCGGTTGACGTCCGAGGGGGTGCTGACCAGCGAGCCCTCGCCGTCCATGTGGCGCACGACGAGGTCGGTGGTGTCGGTCCATCGGCCGCCCTCGGTGAACTGGCGGTGGGCCCGCATGTGCGCGCCCGGGAGGTAGGGGTTGTTGCCGGGCGCGTAGGTGTCGCCGAGGCCGAGCGGGATGGTGATGCGACGACTCAGCTCCTGGTCCCAGCGGTTCCCGGTGACCTTCTCGACGAGCAGCACGGCCAGTGCGTAGTTGGTGTTGGAGTACTCCCACCCGGTGCCCGGCCTGCTGCTGGGCGGATGCTTCATCGCCAGGTCCACCGCGTGCCGCGGGGAGTGGAAGTCGAACCGGTGCTCGGTGTACTCGGCCTCGCTCTCGCCGCCCGGCAGGTCGAAGGTCTGGGGCAGTCCGCTGGTGTGCTGGAGCAGTTGGCGGACCGTGATGCGGCGTCCGTCGTTGCCGTTGCCCCGTACGACGCCCGGCAAGTGGCTCTCCACGGTGTCCTCGAGCCCGATCCTGCCCTCGCCCACCAACTGCAGGACGAGAGTGGCGGTGAAGGTCTTGGAGGCGCTGCCGATCCGCACCGGCGAACGCTGCGGCGGCGGTGCGTCGCTGCCCAGGGCCGCGCGACCGCTGCGCACCCGGACGGTGCCGCCGTCGTGCCGCAGCTCGGCGAGGACCCCCACGGCACCGGCGTCGCGCACCGCGTCCGCGTCCCGCTGCAGCGCGCCGCCCGGTGAGACGCCCGCGCCGGCGTCGCTCACCAGGAGCGCCGCGGCCGTCGAGGCGACCACCAGCGCAGTGCCCAGGATCCCCGCACGAGTGTGTGTGAGCCGCATGTTCTTCCCCTTTCTCGGCTGTGCGACTCAGCCTCCCCGCGCCGGGCACCGCCCGCCACGGTGCACGCACCCGCATCCGCACTGGGGTCAACCCCCTTGCGGACCGGCGGCGTTCGCCCCTCCTGCCGACGAGGGGCTCACCCCTTGTCGAGGTACTCCTCGCGCTCCTCGTCGAGCAGAGCGGCCAGCGCGGTGCGCAACTCGGGGTACTCCTCCAGAGCCGGATCGGCGGCGACGACCGCGGTCGCCTCCCTCCGCGCCTCGGCGATGACGTCCTCGTCCTCGATGACGGCGAGCATCCTCAGACTCGACCGAACGCCCGACTGCGCCTGGCCGAGCACATCGCCCTCCCGGCGCTGCTCCAGATCGATCCGGGAGAGCTCGAAGCCGTCCAGTGTCCGGGCGACGGCTGCCAGCCTGGCGCGTGCCGGACTCGCCTCGGGCATCTCGCTCACCAGCAGGCAGAGCCCCGCTGCGGCGCCTCGTCCCACCCGGCCGCGCAGCTGGTGGAGCTGGGAGACGCCGAAGCGGTCTGCGTCCATGATCACCATGACGGTGGCGTTCGGGACGTTCACTCCGACCTCGATGACCGTGGTGGCCACCAGCACGTCGACCTCACCCGCGGCGAAGCGACGCATCACGTCGTCCTTCGCCTCCGGGTGCATACGGCCGTGCAGGACCTCCACCCGCAGCCCCGCCAACGGGCCGCTCAACTGCTCGGCCAACTCCAGCACGGCGACCGGCGGGCGCCGCTCCTCGTCCGGCTCCTGCGCGCCGTCCGCGACCTCCTCGCCGCCACGGCCCTGCCCACCGCTTCGCTGCCCGGACCTCGCCGGCTTCTCGCCGTCCTTCTCGTCCCCGATCCGGGGGCACACGACGTACGCCTGGTGGCCCGCCCCGACCTCCTCACGGACCCGTTCCCAGGCGCGCGCGAGGAAGTGCGGCTTGTCGGCGGCCGGGACGACATGGGTGACGATCGGCGACCGGCCCGCGGGCAGCTGGTCGAGCACCGAGGTCTCCAGATCGCCGAAGACCGTCATGGCCACGGTGCGCGGAATCGGGGTCGCCGTCATCACCAGCAGATGGGGCGGCTGTCTGCCCTTGGACCGCAGGGCGTCGCGCTGCTCCACCCCGAAGCGGTGCTGCTCGTCCACGACGACCAGCCCGAGGTCGAAGAAGCCCACCCGGTCCTCGATCAGGGCGTGGGTGCCGATCACGATGCCCGCCTCGCCGGTGGCGAGGTCCAGCAGTGCCTGGCGTCTCGCCGCGGCGCCCATGGACCCGGTCAGCAGAACCACCTTGGTGCCGTGCTCGGATCCGCCGAGCATGCCCGCCTCGGCGAGGTCGCCCATCATCTCGACGATCGAGCGGTGGTGCTGCTGGGCGAGGACCTCGGTCGGGGCCAGCATCGCCGCCTGCCCGCCCGCGTCCACCACGGTGAGCATCGCCCGGAGCGCCACCATCGTCTTGCCCGAGCCCACCTCTCCCTGGAGCAGCCGGTGCATGGGGTGGCTGCCCGCCAGCTCCTGGAAGATCTCGCCGCTGACCCGCTGCTGCCCCTCGGTCAGCGTGAACGGCAGTCTGGCGTCGAAGGCGCTGAGCAGACCGTCGGCTCGGGCGACCCGTGGCAGCGCGGGCAGCTGCTGCTCCGCGAATCTGCGGCGGGCCAGGGCGATTTGGAGGACGAACGCCTCGTCCCACTTCAGCCGGGAGCGGGCGTCGGCGACCTCCGCCCTGGTACGCGGACGGTGCACCGCACGCAGTGCCTGCGCCAACGGGATCAGCCCCTGCGACTCGCGCAGCGAGGCGGGCAGCGCGTCCGCCAGGCCCTCCCAACCCATCGCCTCCCACGAGTCGAGGACCGTGCCCACCGCCTGCTCGATCTGCCAGGAACTCAGCTGGCGGCAGGCGGGGTAGAGCGGCAGCAGCTCTCCGGCGAACCGCTCGACGGTGTCCCGGCCGCTCTCGGCGTCGAGCAGCTTGTAGTCGGGGTGCGCGAGCTGAAGCTTGCGGTTGAACACCGAGACCTTGCCGGCGAACATGCCGCGGCTGCCCGGCAGAAGCTTCTTCTCGTGCGCGAAGGCGCCGCGCCCGAAGAAGACCAGCTGGAGCCGGCCGCTGCCGTCGGTCAGCGTGACCTCCAGACGCTGGCCCCTGCCGTTGTTGAACCGCAGCATCCGGGCGTCGGCGACCTGCGCGACGACCGTGACGTGCTCGTCCAGCGGCAGCTCGGCGAGCCTGGTCAGCTCACCGCGCTCGGCATAGCGGCGGGGGTAGTGGTGGAGCAGGTCGCCGACGGTGTGCAGACCGAGGTGCTCGCCGAGGACCTTGGCGGTGCTGCCGCCCACGACCTTGTGCAGGGGATCAGCCAGTACGGACACGGGGTCCATCTTGGCGTACGCCACTGACAGTCGGGGCGAGCCGCCGCGGGCCGGGCGTGCACGGGCTCCCGCCGGTTCGCCGGACCCGCTACTCGACGCCGATGAGCAGAGGCGCGAACTGCCGGCCGTGGTAGACGACCGTGTCGACGCCCAGATGTCCTGTGCGGGCCCGCTTCGCCAGCTCCGCGGCGAGCGATTCCGGGGTGTCCCGGCCGAGGACGAGGGTCACCAACTCGCCTCCGGAGGCGAGCATCCGCTCCAGTGTCTCGCCCGCGGTGGCGGCGAGTTCGGCGCCGATCACGGCCACGTCCCCGTCGATCAGCCCGAGCACGTCACCGGCCTGGCAGACACCGGCGGTGGTCCACGACTCCCGTTCGGCGACGGCGAGTTCACCGAATCGGGTGGCGCCGGCCGCCGCCGTCATGGCGACCACGTCCTCCTCGAACCGCCGCCCCGGCTCGTGCACCGCCAGCGCGGCGAGTCCCTGAACCGCCGAACGCGTCGGCACGATCGCCACACGCACACCCTCGGCACGCACCTGCTCCGCCGCGGCGGCAGCGGTGTGCCGCAGCTCCGAACTGCCCGGCAGCAGCACCACCTCCCGCGCGTGCGCCCGTCCGATGGCCGCTGCCAACTCCCCGCTGGACGGCGGCTCCTCGGGGCCCATCGTCACGACCGTGGCTCCCGCCTCGGAACACAGCGCGGCCAGGCCCTCGCCCGGTACGACCGCCACCACCGCGCGTTCGACCGGCTCGACCGCGGCGCCGACCCCCTCGAAGTGGGTGACCCTGATGCGGTGCGGACGCCCCGCCTCCACCCCGGCCTCGATCGCCGCGCCCGCGTCGTCCACGTGCACATGGACGTTCCACAGCCCGTCGCCGCCGATGATGACGAGCGAGTCGCCGAGCGCGTCCAGCCGACCTCGCAGCCGCTCCAGCGCCTCGTCCGAGGCGTCCAGCAGATAGATGACCTCGTAGGCGGGACCGCTCACCGCCGCACCGCCGCCCCCGGAGCGCGGGCCGGTCGGCTCCGCCGCCGTGTCCTGCCGGTGGCCCGGACAGGAGACGTGATGAGTGACGGGTCCGTCGGGCCGGTTGCCCGTGACGGCCTTGACCAGCGCGCCGAGAACGACGACCAGCCCGTACCCACCGGCGTCCACCACACCCGCGCGGGCCAGTACGTCCAACTGCCCCGGGGTGGCGTCCAGGGCCGTGCGCGCTCCCTCGAAGGCGGCGCGCACAACACGGTCCCCGGCCCGGCCGCCACGGTCCGCGGGCCGGCCGACGACGGCCTGCGCTTCGGCTTCGGCGTGCGCTGCTGCCTGCGCTTCGGCGGCGGCCTCCGCAGCGGCTTCGGCGACGCTGAGGATCGTGCCGCCCACCGGATGCGCCACCGCAGCCGCAGCCGCGCGCGCCGCGCCTGCGAGGGCGTCGGCGAGGGTGCCTCCGTCGGCGTCGGCCCGGGCGACGCCCCGCAGCAACTGGGCAAGGATCGTGCCGGAGTTGCCGTGCGCACCGATCAGCGCGCCGTGCGCCATCGCGCCCAGCGCCTCAAACGCGGTCGGCTCTCCCGCCCATGCGGCCTCGACGGCCTGCGCGGCGGACTCCATCGTCAGATAGAGATTGGTGCCGGTGTCGGCGTCCGCCACCGGATAGACGTTCAACGCGTCGATGGTCTCGCGCGCCTGGCCCAGGTCCTCCAGTGCCTCGGCACACCAGGTGCGCACGGTGTGGGCGTCGAGCGGGTGCGGCACGGGTCTCGGACCTCCTGGCGGGTGAACGGCTGGACACGGGGGGGCACTTCTCGTCCCGTTAGTGTGCCCGCAAGGTCGCCGTCGCACGGTAGTGCGTCGGAATCCGGCAGCCGGTGCGCCGGAGCGCTGCGATCGGAGACGGCAGGGCGCACCGGCGGCCTCTGCCACGGGTCCCCGGGCCTGATTTCGGTGTTGGGAGCTCGCCGTTGTATGCTGCTCCGGTTGCCTGACACCGTTCAGGCTTTCCACCCCGGGGCTGTTGGTCTCTCCCACATTGCGGGAAGAGTTCTCGGCCGCGCTCGGGATTCACCGTACGTGCATCTGAAGTCTTTGGAGTGACCCGTGGCTGCCAACTGCGACGTCTGCGGCAAGGGGCCGGGCTTCGGCAACAGCATCTCCCACTCGCACCGCCGCACCCCGCGTCGCTGGAACCCCAACATCCAGCGCGTGCGTGCCGTGGTCGGTCGGACGCCGAAGCGCCTCAACGTCTGCACCTCGTGCATCAAGGCCGGCAAGGTCTCGCGCTGAAGCGGTTTCCGCAGCGCAGCCTCTCCGGTCGCCGAAGAGCCGGTCCACCTCGAGTGGACCGGCTCTTCGTCATTTCCGCCGTGTCCGCCGCAGACGAAGCGCTCCCCGCCCACCGGACCGGCGGGAACCCTCTCAGTCCCGGCGGCTGCGCCAGCCGTGGTCGACCGGGCCGATGCCCGCTCCCAGCGGGAACCCGGCGGCGATCGCACCGGTGACGTACTCCTTGCCCGCCGCCACCGCCTCGGGCACCTCGAGCCCCTTCGCCAGCTCCGCCGCCACTGCGGAGGCGAGCGTGCAGCCCGTGCCGTGCGTGTGCCGGACGCGGTGACGCGGCGCGCGCAGCCAGTGCTCGTCGGTGCCGTCCGACAGCAGGTCCGTCGCGTTCCCGTCGGCGAGATGGCCGCCCTTGACGAGCGCCCAGCGAGGGCCGAAGGCGAGTACGGCCTCGGCCGCACGCCGCATGTCCTGCTCCGATTCCACGCGGATCCCGGTCAGCTGGCGCACCTCGTCGAGGTTGGGGGTCGCCACCGTCGCGGCGGGAAGGAGCCTGCCGCGCACCGCTTCGAGCGCGTCGGCCGCCAACAGCGGGTCCCCGTGCTTGGAGACGCCGACCGGGTCGACGACCACCGGCACGGTCAGCTCCGAGAGCAGCTCCGCCACCGCCTCCACCACCGGTGACGAGGAGAGCATGCCGGTCTTCACCGCATGCACCCCGATGTCGTCGACCACGCTGCGGAACTGGGCGCGCACCGCCGCCACGGGAAGTTCCCAGGCCCCCTGCACGCCCAGGGAGTTCTGCGCGGTCACCGCGGTCAGCACGCTCATTCCGTGGGTGCCGAGCGCCAGCATCGTCTTGAGGTCGGCCTGGATGCCGGCTCCGCCGCCGGAGTCGGAGCCGGCGACGGTCAGCACGCGAGGGGGCGAGTCCGTGGTGTTCATGTCCTGTCTCCGAAGTGGTCCCAGCCTCCGGCCCGGTCCCAGGCCACACCGTTGACGGTGACCCTCGCCTGGGCGGAGGGATGCAGTACCTCGCCGATCCGGCGCCAGCGCGCCGGCAGCTTGCGGTCCGGCGGGAAGGTGGCCACGATCGCGTGGTCCTCTCCCCCGGTGAGCACCCACTGCAACGGGTCGACGCCGACCGCCTGGCCGATGTCGTGCATCTGCGCGGGGATGTCGAAATCCGCCGAGCGCACGTCGATCAGCACTCTGCTCGCATCGGCGATGTGGCCGAGGTCGGCGATGAGCCCGTCGCTGACGTCCGTCATCGCGGTCGCGCCCAGCCCGGCCGCCGCAGGCCCCGCGTGGTACGGGGGCTCCGGGCGGCGGTGCGCCTCCACGAACGCCCTCGGGGAGCGAAAACCCCTGGCCAGTACGGCGTGCCCGGCCGCGGACCAGCCGAGCCAGCCGGTCACCGCGACCACGTCGCCGGGCTGCGCGCCCGAGCGGGTCACCGGCTCACGCCCCTGGAGATCGCCGAGCGCGGTGATGGCGACCGTGATCAGGTCACCCCGGGTGATGTCCCCGCCCGCGACGGAGGCGCCGGCCACCCTGCACTCGTCGCTGATGCCGTCCATCAGCTCCGCGGGCCAGGTCACCGGGAGTTCGGCCGGCAGGACCAGCCCGAGCAGCAGCGCGGTGGGCACCGCACCCATCGCGGCGATGTCGGCGAGGTTCTGCGCCGCCGCCTTGCGGCCCACGTCGTACGCCGTGGACCAGTCGCGGCGGAAGTGCCGTCCCTCCAGGAGGATGTCGGTGCTCGCGACCACCCTGCGGTCGGGGGCGGCGACCACGGCGGCGTCGTCACCGGGGCCGAGCCGGACGGCCGGAGTGGCGGTGACCCGGGAGGTCAGCTCCCGGATGAGCCCGAACTCCCCCAGTTCACCGACCGTCGCGGGAGTCCGGGGGTGCCCCCCGGTGGAACTCAGCATCCGTCTGCCCTTTCGGCTGTGTGGCGCGCGACTTGGTGCGCGAGATGTGCGGTGGTCACGATGGGTGCGGCGGTCGCCGCGGTTGCGGCGCCGGACGGTGGGGCGCCCGCCCTCGGGGCCCGGTCGCACCGGCCCCGTACCGCCCGGAGCACAGACGCCGTCGGCGCACTCGTGCGCGTCGACCGCCGGTGCGCGCGCCGGTCGTACGCGAACCCGCCCCGCTTGACCGCGGGGAGACACTCGCCGCTGGTGGCGGCGACGCGATAACGTGGCGTCCCCTCTCCACCCATGCTCCGTGAAGCCGCCCTGGAGGTCCCGTGGTACAGGCGTACATCCTGATCCAGACCGAGGTCGGCAAAGCCTCGACCGTCGCCGAGACGATCGCCGAGGTGCCGGGTGTGGTGAAGGCGGAGGACGTCACCGGGCCCTACGACGTCATCGTGCGCGCCCAGGCGGAGTCGGTGGACGAGCTCGGCCGTCTGGTGGTCGCCAGGATCCAGCAGGTGAACGGCATCACCCGCACACTGACCTGCCCGGTCGTCCATCTCTAGCTCCCCGCGTGTTCGCCCGGTGAGCTCCCTCTCGCCGGATGGCCTGCCTGCCGCGTTCACCGGTCCGTGCGAGGCGGGCGGTCGGACCGCTTCGCACGACCCTCGGACGGGGCGGTACGCGGTCCGCGTCGCCCCCGGAGCGGGCGGACGCGAGCCCGCCCCGCCGGTTCGTACGGGTGGCGGGCGCCGCGGTCGCGGCACCGACGCACACCGGCTCGGCAGTTGGGCCTCGGTGTCGCTGCACGGCTGCCCTTCGGCGGCCACGACTCGCGCCCGGCAGTGAGACTACAACCCCCGACCGACGCTCGCCCCCAAGTCCCCGCGCGAACGCGGTTCCCCGGGGGCTCGGGCCCGTGGGACCCCTCCCGCACCCGGTCACGAGCCGCGCGCGGCCGGGGCCGGAACGCGGCGACGTGCCGTGCGTTCGCCTCAGCGCAGTCCGGTGGAGCGGTGCAGCGCGGCCTGCAGCAGACGGTCGACCAGCTCCGAGTAGCCCACTCCGGTCGCCCCCCACATCTGCGGGTACATCGAGGTGGGGGTGAAGCCGGGCATCGTGTTGACCTCGTTGATCACGTACTCGCCGCTGTCCAGCAGGAAGAAGTCCGCGCGCACCAGGCCCTCGCAGGAGACCGCCTCGAAGGCGTCCACCGCGAGCCGGCGCACCTCGGCCGTCTGCTCCTCGCTCAGCGGCGCCGGAATGACACCCGGCGCGGCATCGATGTACTTCGCCTCGAAGTCGTAGAAGTCGTGCTCACCGGGCGGCGGAATCTCGGCGGGGACGCTGGCACGAGGGCCGTCGTCGAACTCCAGGACACCGCACTCGATTTCGCGGCCGTGCAGCATCGACTCCACCAGGACCTTGGGGTCGTGGCGCCGCGCCTCCTCCACCGCCTCGTCCAGGCCGGTGACGTCCTCCACCTTGGTGATGCCCATCGACGAACCGGCGCGGGCGGGCTTCACGAAGACCGGCCAGCCGTGGTCGCCGGCGAAGTCGACGACCTTCTTGCGCGCCGCCGCACGGTCCTGCTCCCACTCGCGGGGCCTGAGCACCGTGTACGGCCCGACCGGCAGTCCGTAGGAGGTGAAGACGCGCTTCATGTACTCCTTGTCCATGCTGACGGCGCTGGAGAGCACACCGGCGCCGACATAGGGCACCCCGGAGAGCTCCAACATCCCCTGGAGCGTGCCGTCTTCGCCGTAGGGACCGTGCAGCACGGGGAAGACGACGTCGACGTCGCCGAGCTCCTCGGGCACCGACCCGGGCTCGCAGGCGAGCACCTCGCGGCCGGTCGGCTCCAGCGGCAGCAGCACCTTGCCGCTGCCCTGGGTCGGCAGGCGGTCGACGTCCGGCAGCTTGCCACCGCCGATCGCCATTCCGGCGGGGTCGTCGACGGCCCGCACCCAGCGGCCGTCCCTCGTGATACCGATCGGCAGCACGTCGTACTTGTCCCGATCGATGGCGTTGAGTACCGCGCCCGCGGTGACGACGGAGATCCCGTGCTCTGAGCTGCGCCCGCCGAAGACAACGGCGACGCGCGGCTTGGACGGCTGACTGGAGGCGTTAGACGTGCTCATCGCCTCGAGATTACCGCCCCGCAGGGGCTCTTCGGCAGTCACGGCACGGGAACCGGAACCGAGCGCACCGCGAAGTCCGCGTACCCGCAGCTCGCGCCCCGCCCGCGAGCCACCCACACCGGACGCCGTCGCCGCCGTCGCACAGCGGCACAGCGGCACAGCGGCACAGCGGCACAGCGGCACAGCGAACTGCCGCTCGTACGGCTGGGACTCAGCGCACCTCGGCCTTGGCCGAACGCGACATCAGATCCTTCAGCGCGGCCTTCGGCGACTTGCCCTCGTGCACGATGCTCACCACCGTCTCGGTGATCGGCATGTCCACCCCGTGCCGCTGCGCCAGATCCAGCACGGACTCACAGGACTTGACGCCCTCCGCCGTCTGCCGGGTGACCGCGATGGTCTCCTCCAGGGTCATCCCGCGGCCGAGGTTGGTGCCGAAGGTGTTGTTCCTCGACAGCGGCGAGGAACACGTCGCCACCAGGTCACCCATGCCCGCCAGCCCGGCGAACGTCGCGGGGTCCGCCCCGAGCACCAGTCCCAGCCGGGTGGTCTCGGCCAGTCCCCGCGTGATCAGTGACCCCTTGGCGTTGTCGCCCAGGCCCATACCGGTGGCGATCCCCACCGCGAGACCGATCACGTTCTTCACCGCGCCGCCGAGCTCGCACCCCACCACATCGGTGTTGGTGTACGGCCTGAAGTACGGGGTGTGGCACGCCGACTGGATCCGCCTGGCCACGCTCTCGTCCTGACAGGCGACGACCGAGGCAGCGGGCTGGCGAGCGGCGATCTCCTTGGCGAGATTGGGGCCGGACAGCACCGCGATGCGCCCCGGGTCGGCCCCCGCGCTCTCCGCGATGACCTCGCTCATCCGCTTCGCCGTGCCCAGCTCGATGCCCTTCATCAGGGAGACGAGCACGGTGTCCGCGGGCAGTTCGCCCGCCCACAGAGCGAGGTTGCCGCGCAGCGTCTGGGAGGGCACGGCGAGGACGGTGAACTCGGCCTCATGGGCGGCCTCCGCCGGGTCGGTGGTGGCCCGCAGGTTCTCCGGGAGCTGTACGCCGGGAAGGTAGTCGGGGTTCGTGCGCTCCGAGTTGACCGCCTCGGCGATCTCACCGCGGCGCCCCCACATCGTCACCTCGCACCCCGCGTCCGCGAGCACCATCGCGAACGCCGTCCCCCAGGAACCGCTGCCGAATACGGCCGCCTTCGTCACGCCTTCTCCTCCTCGGAGGTACTGCTCCGGTCACTGCTGTTCTTGTCGCCGTACGTGTCGCCGTACGAGCCGCTGTTCGCACCGCCGCCGCGGCTGCGGTCGCCGCGCGGCTCACGGCGCCGTCCGGCACCCCGCGCGTCCCCGTTCCCGGACGCCTCTCCGCCGTGCTGCTCGGCCGCCTCGACCCGGTGGACCGACAGACGCTTCGCGGGCGCGGGTTCGCCGCGGACGTCCGCCAGTTGCAGGGTGATCGCCTCCATGATCAGGTCGGTCACCTCGCGCAGAACCTCGGCCGTGGGCTCCACACCGTAGAACGCGGAGAGGTCGACCGGCGGACCGGCCTTGACCTGCAACGTCCTACGGGGAAAGAGATAAATGCGTTTGCTCTTCGCATAGGGCGGCACAACCTCGTGCGCGCCCCACTGCGCGACCGGAATCACCGGAGCCCTGGTCCGGAGCGCGACACGCGCCGCCCCGGTCTTGCCGTCCATCGGCCACAGTTCGGGGTCCCGGGTGAGCGTCCCCTCCGGATAGAACACCACTCCCTGGCCGCGGTCGATGGCCTCCACCGCGGCACGAAAGGCACCTATGGCACTGGAAGTCTCGCGGTACACGGGGATCTGGCCCGTTCTGCGCATCATGCCGCCGACGAAGCCCTTGCCGAAAAGGCTGACCTTGGCCAGGAAGCGAGGCATCCGTCCCGCGTTGTACTGATAGTGGGCGTAGGAGAGCGGGTCGAGATACGAGTTGTGATTCACAGCCGCGATAAAGCCGCCCTCGGCCGGAATATGCTCCATTCCCCGCCAGACACGCTTGAAGAGAAGGTTCATCGGCGGCTTCACCAAAGCCGCGGCAAAGCGGAACCAGAAGCCGATTCTCCGGCGGGACACCCGAACACCATCTCCTCTTGACGTTGCGCTTCAGCTGTCACCGAACGGGCCGAGGACAACCGCACAAGTGTGGCGCTCCGGCCGCACGCTGTCGACCTCACGGTAACGCCGGGCGCCGGACACGGGTAAGAATGGGCGCGATGCTTCGTGACGCACGGGTGGGGGTCGCGACCGGCTGGACTCTGATCGTCCCCCTCAAGCCACTGACCAGGGCGAAGTCCAGACTCTCGACCGCCGCTGACGAGGTGCTGCGCCCCGCGCTCGCCCTCGCGTTCGCGCTCGACACCGTTTCAGCGGCCCTGAAGTGCCCGCAGGTCGGGGCTGTGACAGTGGTCACCGACGACCGGTTGGCGGGTCGTGAACTCGCCGCACTGGGGGCCCAGGTGGTGCCGGACGCACCGGGTCTCGGCCTCAACGCCGCGCTCTCCCACGGCGCGCACGCCGTGCGCTCCCGGACACCGAGGGCGCCGATCGCCACACTCAACGCGGACCTTCCCGCCCTGCGCCCCGCAGAACTCGGTCGGGTTCTGAACGCCGCCGCACTGGCGCCGCGCTCCTTCCTCACCGACGCGGCGGGCACCGGCACCACGCTGCTGTCGGCCGCGACCGGCGAACCTCTCGTACCCGCGTTCGGCGCCAACTCGCGACTCTCGCATCTCGCCACGGGCGCACGGGAACTGGACCTGGCGGATGTGCCGAGCGTGCGTCACGACGTGGACACCGGAGAGGACCTCACCGCCGCCCTGGCACTGGGCGTCGGGCCGTACACACTCAGAACGTCTGGAGCGTCACCACGGTGACGCGCCCCCGCTCGGCTTCGCCGACGGGGCCCTCGCCGCCCTCGAGCTCGATACGCACCCGCTGCCCGGGCCGCAGCAGGAGCAGGCCCCCGGCGTCAAAAGCGGCTGCGTCGAAGGAAACCGGGGTGCCGTCGTCGAGCAGCACACTCCCGGTACGGGTGTGCGCGTCGAAGGTGTACGCGGTGGCCTGCATACGAAGAGCCTAGCCGCAGGCGCGGGCCCGGCAGATACCCCGTCCCACCGGGCGGGCGACAGCCAGGCGAGCGGGCGACGGAGGGCTGACACGGGAGCGGGCCGGCCGACGGTCAGCTCCCGTCCACCCGCTCACGCCCCGTCGGTCGCTGTACCGCGCGGGGTTCAGCGGCGCACCGCAAGTACGAGACAAGCGCGACGCGGACCGGGGCCGGCGCGAACACACCGCGGGCCGGGCCCCCCGGCGGGGAGTCCGGCCCGGCGATGACGAGTTGGCGGTCACCGCTTGCGCGCGGTGACCTTCTTCGCAGTGGTCTTGCGCGCACTGGCCTTGCGGGCCGGTGCTTTCTTGGCCGTGCTCTTCTTGGCCGGAGCCTTCTTCGCGGTGGCCTTCTTGGCAGTCGTCTTCTTGGCCGTCGTCTTCTTGGCCGGAGACTTCTTCGCGGTCGCCTTCTTGGCGGTGGTCTTCTTGGCCGTCGTCTTCTTCGCCGCGGCCTTGCGGGCAGTGGTGGTGGTCTTCTTCGCCGCCGCCTTCTTCGCCGCCTTCTTGGCAGCGGCCTTCTTGGTGGAAGTACCGCCGGACAGGGTGCCCTTGGGTGCCTTCTTCACCGCGACGTCGTTCTTCGGGAGCTTCTTGGTACCGCTGACCAGGTCCTTGAATCCCTGTCCCGCACGGAAGCGCGGCACGGAGGTCTTCTTGACCCGCACCCGCTCTCCGGTCTGCGGGTTCCGGGCGTAGCGGGCAGGGCGGTCGACCTTCTCGAACGAGCCGAAGCCCGTGACCGAGACGCGGTCACCTGAGCACACCGCACGCACGATCGCGTCCAGTACGACATCGACCGCCTCAGCTGCCTGCTGACGGCCGCCCAGCTGGTCTTGGATTGCTTCAACGAGCTGCGCCTTGTTCACGTCTTCCCCTTCGGAGACATTGCCGGAACGAATGTGTTCAAGCTTTTTCGCACGGTAGGCAGATATACACAGCAAATCAAACACGAAACGGGCAGATCACCCTAGTGCCGCAACGAACTGCCAGTTACGCAGAGGGGAAGCGGCCTCTCGCAATCTCCTCGAACTCCTTCATCAGCCGATCAAGTCGCCGAGATGCCGCGGCCAGATCGTGCTTCGACGCGGCAGTGATGACCAGCAGCCTCCGGACAAGCACCTCCCGTTCACTGTCCGGGAGATGCAGCCTGCGCACCTGGCGGTGCGCCTCCTTCAAGCCGGCGGCGACGGCGTCGTACAACTCGAGTTGACTGTCGCCTTCCATGCACCGATTGTGTCATCTAGGGCGAGTTGTCGCCTCAGGAGGGGACCAACCCTGCCTCCGACCGCATAGTCGGAGCGGGAGGACGCCAGCCGATTACGCGCCAACTCACTCTGTTTTCAGACTAGTTCAAGCCAGGGCGCGATTCGTGGAGCGACACGCGACAGCGCCCCCGACCGCGACGGTCGGGGGCGCTGTGGTTCGTGCGGGACGAGACTTCAGTGCAGTTGCACCGACCTCACACGGTCTGTGTTCTCGGCTTGTGCACAGGGCGGTTGGCCTCGTACTCGGCGATGGAATCGGCCTCCCGCAGCGTGAGGCTGATGTCGTCCAAGCCCTCCAGGAGGCGCCAGCGCGCGTTCTCGTCCAGCTCGAAGGCCGCATCGACGCCTGGCGCAAGCACCTTGCGCTCCACCAGATCGACGGTGACCTCCACCGTCGGGTCGGCCTCGGTCAGCTCCCAGAGCCTCTCCACCGTCTCCGGCGGCAGAACCACCGTGAGCAGGCCGTTCTTGAGGGAATTGCCGCGGAAGATGTCGGCGAAGCGCGAGGAGATGACGGCCTTGAAGCCGTAGTTCTGAAGGGCCCACACGGCGTGCTCCCGCGAGGAGCCGGTACCGAAGTCCGAACCGGCCACCAGAACGGTCGCGCCGCTGTGGGCGGGCTGGTTCAGCACGAACTCCGGGTCCTTGCGCCAGGCTTCGAAGAGGCCGTCCTCGAAGCCGTCCCGGGTGACCTTCTTCAGCCAGTGGGCGGGGATGATCTGGTCGGTGTCGACGTTGCTGCGGCGCAGCGGAACGACCCGGCCGGTGTGCGTAGTGAAGGCTTCCATGGCGGTTCAGACTCCCGCGGGCGTGGCGTCGGACAGTGCGGACAGGTCGGACGGAGCGGCGAGGTGCCCGAGCACCGCGGTCGCCGCGGCCACCTGCGGTGAGACCAGATGGGTACGGCCGCCCTTGCCCTGCCTGCCTTCGAAGTTGCGGTTGGAGGTGGAGGCCGAACGCTCACCGGGGGCCAACTGATCGGGGTTCATGCCCAGACACATGGAGCAACCCGCGTGACGCCACTCGGCGCCCGCCGCCGTGAACACCTTGTCCAGCCCCTCGGCCACCGCTTCGAGCGACACCCGCACGGAACCCGGCACCACCAGCATGCGGATGCTGTCCGCGACCCTTCGACCCTGCAACACCTCGGCGGCAGCCCGGAGATCCTCGATACGGCCGTTCGTGCAGGAACCGACGAAGACAGTGTCCACCGCGACCTCCCGCAGAGGCTGCCCGGCGGAGAGGCCCATGTACTCCAGCGCCTTCTCCGCCGCCAGACGCTCACCGGCGTCCTCGAAGGAGGCCGGATCCGGCACGGAGGCGCTGAGCGGC
The DNA here is from genome assembly GCF_023072595.1 of Streptomyces sp. XM4193. GTDB lineage: Bacteria > Actinomycetota > Actinomycetes > Streptomycetales > Streptomycetaceae > Streptomyces. The sequence continues at coordinate 15,049 of NZ_JALLGK010000011.1, read as the reverse complement.
GCGCCCTGGCCGGGGTTGGTGCCCCAGGTGACGAACGGCGCGAGCTCTCCGGCCTCGATGACCACCTCGTGGTCGAAGACCGCGTCGGCGTCGGTGCGCAGCGTCCTCCAGTAATCCACCGCGGCGTCCCAGTCCTCGCCCTGCGGGGCGTGCTCACGACCGCGCAGATAGGCGAAGGTGGTCTCGTCGGGCGCGATCATGCCGGCTCTGGCACCTGCCTCGATCGACATGTTGCAGATCGTCATACGCGCCTCCATCGACAACTTCTCGATGGCCTCGCCGCGGTACTCCAGCACATAGCCCTGGCCGCCGCCGGTGCCGATCCTGGCGATGACCGCCAGGATCAGGTCCTTGGCCGTCACGCCCTCGGGCAGCTCGCCGTTGACGGTGATCGCCATGGTCCGGAACGGCGACATCGGCAGCGTCTGGGTGGCGAGAACATGCTCCACCTGACTGGTGCCGATCCCGAACGCGAGCGCGCCGAAGGCACCGTGCGTAGAGGTGTGACTGTCTCCGCAGACCACCGTGGTGCCCGGCTGGGTCAGTCCCAACTGCGGGCCCACCACGTGGACGACGCCCTGCTCGACATCGCCGAGCGGATGCAGGCGGACACCGAAGTCCGCGCAGTTCTTCCGCAGGGTCTCCAGCTGAACACGGGAGACCGGGTCGGCGATCGGCTTGTCGATGTCCAGCGTCGGAGTGTTGTGGTCCTCGGTGGCCAGCGTGAGATCGGTGCGACGAACCGTCCTGTCGCTCTTCCGCAATCCGTCGAAAGCCTGTGGACTGGTGACCTCGTGCAGGAGGTGGAGGTCGATGTAGAGGAGGTCAGGCTCGCCCTCGGCTCGCCGGACGACGTGGTCGTCCCAGACTTTCTCTGCGAGTGTCCGTCCCATCGTTTTCCCTCCGGCCGGCAGCTCCGCCGACCACATGTAGAGACCTTCGCCCCACCCAACCCCCCTCGTACTCACGCCGGGTGGCGGCCGTCACTCAAGCCTGGCGCTTTCTTCCGGAAATTGAACTTGCGTTTCGTAATGTGAGACGTGAGTATCGACGCATGGACAACTCTAGTGGCGCCTCAAGCGGTGTGGGCGTTCTCGACAAAGCAGCTCTCGTACTGAGCGCTCTGGAGTCCGGTCCGGCAACACTCGCCGGGCTGGTCGGAGCGACTGGACTGGCACGCCCGACCGCACACCGCCTGGCGGTCGCGCTCGAGCACCACCGGCTCGTCGCCCGGGACATGCAGGGGCGGTTCATTCTCGGGCCGCGACTCTCCGAGCTCGCCGCGGCAGCGGGAGAGGACCGCCTGCTCGCCTCCGCCGGCCCCGTGCTCACTCACCTCCGGGACGTCACCGGGGAGAGCGCACAGCTCTACCGGCGCCAGGGCGACATGCGTATCTGCGTCGCCGCGGCGGAGCGGCTGTCCGGCCTTCGGGACACCGTGCCCGTCGGCTCGACACTTCCGATGAAGGCCGGCTCGGCAGCTCAGGTACTGATGGCCTGGGAGGAGCCGGAGCGGCTGCACCGCGGCCTCCAGGGCGCCCGATTCACCGCGACCGCACTCTCGGGCGTACGACGCCGCGGCTGGGCCCAGTCCGTCGGCGAGCGGGAGCCGGGCGTCGCCTCGGTCTCCGCCCCCGTGCGTGGGCCGTCCAATCGCGTCGTCGCCTCGGTGTCCGTCTCCGGACCGGTCGAGCGGCTGACCCGCCACCCGGGCCGCATGCACGCCCAGGCCATCCTTGAGGCCGCCAACCGACTCTCCGAATCCCTCCGCCGAGGCTGACGCACCCGGCTCGACCTCCCAACCCAGCCGCGCCGACGAACGCTGACAGCGTCGTCAGCTCGTCAGCCGGCCGCCCGCTTCCGCGCCGCCTGCATACGCCCGGCCGCCGTCTCGCCACGCCGGCCGACGGGTATCACGCCGAGCGCCTCACCCAGCCCGAAGCGCGGCATGTTCACATACACCGCCTCATGGGCGCCGGCAGGCACCGCATACGTCTCGTGCCAGAAGCCGACCTTTCCTCTCCCCTCCCGCACTCTGCGGTTGAAGGCCGCCCAGGCGGGCCGATGCTCCTTGCCCTGCGCGGAGGCGTAGGCGAACAACTTCTCCTGCGACTCCCAGTACTGCACGAGGTAGAAATCGCGAGGGCCGCCGAGCAGCGCCCGCGAACCGAGCAGACCCGCCTCCGCATCCCCCGCGAGCTCTCTCATCAGCCGAGGCATGGCCCAGAAGACCGGCCACCAACTCCGCACCGCCCAGAAGCTGTTGATCCGCATGCCGATCAGGAACAGCGTGACCTCACCGGCCTCGGACGTCGTCCGGCCCTCCTCGATCGCAACGCTCACAGCAATCTCCCCACCGGGCCCAGGCCCATGACGAATGCATCCACCACGACACTCCTTGGAGAGTGCCGCTATCCATGATTGGATACTTGCACTCACCAAGGCGAAGCGCAAGAGGGCACACGAGGAATCTCGACCCGACCCGGACGTCAGCGCGCGGCGAATGCCGGGTCACTCGGGAGCGCGAGAATCGCGCAAAGACAGGCAAGGAGCGCGGAAGGGCCGAGTGCCCCCGCGCAGGACGAAGGGATCGACAGTGCGGCTGGCAGAGTTGAGCGAGCGCAGCGGCGTTCCCCTCGCGACGATCAAGTACTACCTGCGCGAGGGCCTGCTGCCGCCCGGCGAGCGGGTCAGCGCCACCCAGGCCCGGTACGGCGAGGAGCACCTGCGCAGGCTCGGCCTGGCGCGCGCGCTGATACAGGTGGGCAGAGTCCCCGTCGCCACCGCACGCGAAGTCCTGCGGGCCGTGGACGACGAGTCGCTGGATCTCAGCCGGCGGCTGGGCACCGCGGTGAACTCACTGCCGCCGGTGGTTCGGGAGGAGAAGGCCGAGCCCGTCTCGGCGTCGGCGCAGGACCGCGCGCGCGAGCTGCTGGCCGCACTCGACTGGGAGGACCCGCCGCCGGACGATCCGTCCCGCCTCTCGCTCGTCTCGGCGATCGCCGCCCTGGAGAGCCTCGGCTACCCGTGCGAGGTGGCCCACCTGCTTCCGTACGGCCGCCTGGCGGGCGAGTTGGCGACCAGCGACATGGACCTCATGGCCGAGTTCGAGGGCACGACCAGGCTGGAGGCCGCCGTGGCCCTCACCGTGCTGTACGAGCCGGTACTGCTCAGTCTGCGCCGGCTCGCGCACGCGAGAGAGGCCCACAGTCGCTACCGCGAGCCCGAGGGCGAGTGACACCGCGCGTTACAGAGCAAGGGGCGCCAACGCGCAGGGGGCGAGGCCGCGAGAGAACGGGCGTGCGCCGGTGGGCCGTCGAGCGTCGGCCGGCGCCGACACCGGCAGGATCCGGAGGTCGAGAAACGCCCCAGGCCTCGGAAACGCCGGGAAACAGAGACGGGCCCGGCATCCCTGAGGATGTCGGGCCCGCTCGGTGATCGAGTACCCCCGACCGGATTCGAACCGGCGCTACCGCCTTGAGAGGGCGGCGTGCTAGGCCGCTACACAACGGGGGCTCCATCAAGACTCAATGAAGAGTCCGTACCCCCGACCGGATTCGAACCGGCGCTACCGCCTTGAGAGGGCGGCGTGCTAGGCCGCTACACAACGGGGGCCTTCGATCTTCTGAGCGAAGATCGTGCTGGGCTACCAGGACTCGAACCTAGACTAACTGAACCAGAATCAGTCGTGCTGCCAATTACACCATAGCCCACTGGGAAGCAAGCCCATGTGGGCTTTCTGTCCGAGTGTGCGCCTCCCGGTTCTGGCTTTCGGCCTGTCCCGTTCGGCGACAGGAAGAACATTACCCGATGGTGGACGGTGCTCCAAAACGGGTATCCGCACGCCCCTTCACCGCACCTCGCACACCCTCCCCGCGCCCTTCCACCGCACCCTCAACGCAGCTGCCCACGCGCAGGGTTGACGCCCCCGAAGCCCTGCCGGGACGCATCGGAACGGCCGGCTCCGGCGGGGGCCGTACGGGCTGCGGCAGGTGCGCTCGCAGGCCGCCCCGGAACGACCCGGTCCCGGAGCGCTGCGCAGCAGTTCCGGGCTCCCGAACCCGCCCCCGAAGCCGCCCGGAGAAGCCCGGGGAAGCCCGGCGGGACCGGTGGCCCCGCTGAGCGGCCCGGGCACGGCGCAGGGGCGGCACGACAGAGGGAGGGCGCCGGCACAGCCCCAGGCCGTGCGCGCCCTCCCCCGGTGTGACGTCAGTCCTGCTGCTCCAGCCGTGCCAGGGCGGCATCGATCCGCGCCAGCGAGGACTCCCGGCCGAGCACTTCGAGAGATTCGAAGAGCGGCAGGCCCACCGTGCGACCGGTGACGGCGACCCGAACCGGCGCCTGGGCCTTGCCCAGCTTCATGCCGTGCTGCTCTCCGGCCGCCAGCACCGCGTTCTTCAACGACTCGGCGTCCCAGGCGGCTTCGGCGAGACCGCTGCGGGCGGTGCGCAGCAGGTCCGCGGCTCCCGGCTTCATCGCCTTCTTCCAGGACGCCTCGTCCGACACCGGCTCGTCGAGGAAGAGGAAGTCGACGTTCTGGGTGATGTCCGAAAGCACCGTGAGGCGAGTCTGCGCGAGCGGGGCGAGCTCGACGAACGCCGCCTCGTCGAAGGACTCCGGCTTCCACGGGGCGTGCGGAGCGCGCAGCCAGGGTCGGCACGCCTCGACGAAGTCCTCAACGGACAGCTCGCGCAGGTGCGTTGCGTTGATCGCCTCGCACTTCTTGAGGTCGAACCGGGCCGGGTTCGCGTTCACCGCGGTGATCTCGAAGGCCGAGACCATCTCGTCCATGGTGAAGATGTCCCGGTCCTCGGCGAGCGACCAGCCCAGCAGCGAGAGGTAGTTGAGCAGACCGGCCGGCAGGAAGCCCCGCTCCCGGTAGAGGTTGAGCGAGGCCTGCGGGTCGCGCTTCGAGAGCTTCTTGTTGCCCTCCCCCATCACATAGGGAAGGTGCCCGAAGAGCGGGGTGCTGCCGTTGCCGACGCCCAGCTCGGCGAGCGCGCGGTAGAGCGCGATCTGCCGGGGGGTGGAGGAGAGCAGATCCTCGCCGCGCAGGACGTGGGTGATCTCCATCAGCGCGTCGTCGACCGGGTTGACCAGCGTGTACAGCGGAGCGCCGTTGGCTCGCACGATCCCGAAGTCCGGGACGTTCTCCGGGCTGAAGGTCAGCTCGCCGCGCACCAGGTCGTCGAAGGTGATCGGCTCGTCCGGCATCCGGAAGCGGACGATCGCAGCGCGTCCCTCGGCCTCGTAGGCGGCTCGCTGCTCGGCGCCGAGGTCGCGGCACTTGCCGTCGTACCCGGAGGGCTTGCCGGCGGCACGGGCGGCCTCCCGCCGGGCCTCCAGCTCCTCCGCGGTGCAGTAGCAGCGGTAGGCGTGGCCGGCTTCCTGGAGGCGCTCGGCCACGTCCCGGTAGAGGTCCATGCGCTCGGACTGCCGGTAGGGGGCGTGCGGGCCTCCGACCTCGGGGCCCTCGTCCCAGTCGAGGCCGAGCCAGCGCAGCGAGTCCAGCAGCTGCTCGTAGGACTCCTCGGAGTCGCGCGAGGCGTCCGTGTCCTCGATGCGGAAGACCAGGGTGCCGCCGTGGTGCCGGGCGAACGCCCAGTTGAACAGGGCGGTGCGGATCAGCCCGACGTGCGGGTTGCCGGTCGGGGAGGGACAGAATCGCACGCGTACCGCGGATGCCGAATTCCGGTCCGTGGACGGTGAGTTGGGTGCGCTAGCCACGCTTGACAACCTTGTTGGTGAGAGTGCCGATTCCTTCAATGGTGACGGCGACCTCGTCACCCACATTCACCGGTCCGACGCCCGCCGGGGTGCCGGTGAGGACGACGTCGCCGGGCAGCAGCGTCATCGCCTCGGTGATGTGCACGATCAGGTCCTCCACGGACCGGATCATCTCGCTGGTGCGCCCGAGCTGCCGCTGCTCGCCGTTGACGGTGCACATCACGGCCAGATCGCTCGGGTCCACCTCCGTCTCGATCCAGGGGCCGAGAGGGCAGGACCCGTCGAAGCCCTTGGCGCGTGCCCACTGCGCCTCGCTGCGCTGGATGTCGCGTGCGGTGAGGTCGTTGGCGCAGGTGTAGCCGAGGACCACCTCGTGGACGCGCTCCCTCGGCACCTGGCTGCACATCCGGCCGATCACCACGGCCAGCTCGGCCTCGTGGTGCACCTCCGAGGAGAAGGCGGGGTAACCGACCGGGTCGCCCGGGCCCGCGACCGAGGTGGAGGGCTTGAAGAACGCCACCGGAGTGTCGGGCACCTCTTGGCCCAACTCCCGTGCGTGCTCGGCGTAGTTGCGCCCGATGGCCACCACCTTGCTCGGCAGCGTCGGGGAGAGCAGCCGCACCTTGTCCAGTGGGATCTTCTGGCCCGAGCGTTCGAACTCGGCGAAGGGATGGCCCTTGATGATGTCGAGGACGGGGCCGCCCTCGGTGTTGGCATCTCCCTCCAGGACGCCGAAACCGACGGTTCCGTCCAGGGAGAATCTGGCGATGCGCACGGCTTGCCTGCCCCTAACTGAGGTGCTGCACACAGCACTGACCGCTGAAAACTGACACTCCAGCGTATCGGGCCCGCAGGGCACCGGGACTCAAGTGTTCCGGCACCCTGCGGGCCCAAGGGTTCTGCGGCCGGCCTGCGAGGCCGGGGGCGTCAGCGCAGCCGCGCCATCAGCGCGTGCTCGACGAGCGTGATCAGACCGCTCTTGGCGTCCGCGCGGTGGCGGGCGTCAGTGGTGATGATCGGGGTGTCGGGGCCGATCTGCAGGGCCTCGCGGACCTCGTCCGGGCTGTAGGGCTGGTGGCCGTCGAACCCGTTGAGAGCGATCACGAACGGCAGGCCGCTGTTCTCGAAGTAGTCCACCGCCGGGAAACAGTCCGCCAACCGACGCGTGTCCACCAGCACCACCGCACCGATCGCACCACGAACCAGGTCGTCCCACATGAACCAGAAACGATCCTGACCCGGCGTACCGAACAGATACAGAATCAGGTCCTGGTCGAGGGTGATGCGACCGAAGTCCATCGCCACCGTCGTCGTGGTCTTGTCCCCGGTGTGGGTCAGATCGTCGATGCCCGCCGACGCCGACGTCATCACCGCCTCGGTACGCAACGGATTGATCTCCGACACGGCGCCCACGAAGGTCGTCTTGCCCACGCCGAACCCACCCGCCACCACGATCTTCGCGGAGGTGGTGGAGCGGGCCGCACCGCTAGAGCTTCCGAAGTCCACTGAGCACCCTTTCGAGCAGTGTCACGTCTGGCTGTCCACCGGCGGACTCGTCGCCGCCGGGCTGATGGATGGCGACTAGCCCGGCCTCGGCGAGGTCGGCGACGAGGATCCGGGCTACGCCGAGGGGAATGGAGAGGAGTGCAGAGATCTCGGCGACCGATTTGATCTCGTAGCACAGTCGGCAGATGCGCTGGTGCTCAGGGAGCTGGCCCTGGAGCTGCATCGCGTCCGCCGTGGTGTGCACCAGCGCCTCGATGGCGAGCTGGTAGCGCGGCCGGGTGCGGCCACCGGTCATCGCGTACGGGCGCACCAGCGGCGACTGCCCGCCACTGCTGCTGCCGCCGCTCTGCGCCGGTCGACCGCCCTGGCCGTTCTGGTTGTTCTGGCCGAACCGGCCGTCCTGGCCCGTGGGCCCGGCGGAACCGCCCTGGTACGACTGCCGGCCCCGCGGCGGCTCCTGTCGCTGCCTGGGCGGCGGTGTGGCCTGCTGCTGGTGGCTCGGCGTCGAGGGGAAGTTGAAGCGCTGGTACTGCGGGTCACTCTGCGGCTGCTGTGCGCTGCCGAACGGACCGCCTGGGGGCGTTGTCACGTCTCCTCCTCCGACTGCCGATGTACGGGAGCGTCCCCCGTGAGGCACTCCCAAGTGCCGTTCGCGTGACCGCACTTTAAGGTGCGAGGACGCAAGAAGCACTGGGTTGGTTGCTAGTTGAGAAGGCTTCCTTGCAGTTCCGAGCGGAGTTCCGGGGTCAGGACAGTGCCCGCCCGATCCACCAACAGCGCCATCTCGTAACCGACAAGACCGATATCAGCCTCCGGATGAGCGAGAACAGCCAACGACGAACCATCCGAAACCGCCATGATGAAGAGGAAACCACGCTCCATCTCCACCACGGTCTGATTCACCGCCCCACCCTCGAAAATCCGCGAAGCCCCCTGCGTCAACGACGTCAGACCCGAAGCAACCGCCGCCAACTGATCGGCACGATCCCTCGGAAAACCCTCCGACATCGCCAGAAGAAGACCGTCGGCGGAAACCACCACCGTGTGCGACACCCCAGGGGTGTTCTCCACAAAGTTGGTGATCAACCAGTTCAGGTTCTGCGCCGCCTGGCTCATCGGGCTCACACTAACGCTCCTGATCGTAGGTGCTGCCGGCGCTGGATCCCGGCTGGTCGGTCTGGCTTGCTCCCTGGCTGCCGGCCCGTCCCTGACGGACACCGCGGTGCAGGTTGCTGAGCCTGCCCCGGACGTCCTCGGGGGAACGGGACACCTGGGGGCCTCCCTGTAGGGTCTGCTCCGCGGTGCCCTCGACCAGATTGGCTCTGGGCACCCGGCGCGGCAGACCCGAGATGGTGACGCCCCCGGCCTTGGGGTGACGGACGCTCTCCGCCCGCTCCCAACGCTCGTCGTTCGTCGAGCGCCATTCGCCTTCGTCGGAACCGGACTCCCGCGGTGGCTCCGGGGCCGACTCCGGCTGGACCTGCGGTGCCTCGGACTCCTCGAGGGACTCTTCGCTCCTCTCCCGACGCGGAAGACCCGCGCTCGTCAAAGAGGGTGAAGTGTCCGACGAAGATCCCGGACGATCAAAGCCTACGCGCTCCTGACCGCCAGCGGGAGCGCCGGGGCCAGGTTCGCCCGCGGACCCGTCGGCGGCACCTGCTCCGCCAGACTGTACCCCGCCTTCGGGGACTCCTTGCGCAGCCCAACTTCCCGCACTCCAGGGGGCGTTGGGATCTTCGCCCTGCCTCGTCGAACCGCCGAGGAGCCCGGATCCGGCACGGAAGGCGGGGCTGCCCTGACCGAAGGCGTCGAAGGACTCTCCGGCGACCGGCCCGCCCGGGCCCTGACCCAGAGTCCGGCCGGGAACCCGGGTGTGGAGCCCGCGGGAGGTCAGCGGATCGGCGCCGTACTGCCGCTCCTCCGGCGCCTGGCCGCCGCCCTGGCCCTGATCGGTCCCCGGACCCTGCCGAGGGCCCTGCGAGCCGCCCAGTTCGCCGCTTGCGGCGCCGTGCTGCTGCTCGTCACCGAAAGGCTGCGGAGGGAGCCCGCCGCCGTGCTGCTGGCGCTCGTCGTACCCCTGGCCCTGCGGGTACCCCTGGTCGGGCGCGTACGCCTGCTCCTGGCCGTACGAGCCGCCCGGTGCGTGGCCGTCGCCCTGCTCGCCCTGCGCGTACCCGCCGGGGTACGGCTGCTCCGGCGCGTACGGGTCGCCCTGCGGTCCGGCGTCGTACGTCTCGCCGCCGCCGAAGGCGCCCTGCTGCCCGAAGCCCGCGAACGTCTCGCCGGGGCCGTGGCCGTCGCTCCCGGCCGGGGGCGAGCCCCGGCGCTGGGGCGGCGCGAACGCGTCGTAGTGGTCCGGGTCGTCCTCGAGGCCGTCGACGTAGCCGCCGGAGTCCGGGCTCTCGCCGCCGTGACCGTCCGCCCCGAAGAGGTCTCCCGAGCCGGGGCCCAGGGCGGCCCTGCCGCCGGACCCGAAGGGCCCTCCCGCCTCCAGCGAGGAGGCGCCGCCCGGCACCCGGCCCCCGGGATCGTGCGGACCGGCGATCTGCTCGGGCGAACCTGCCGGTGCCGCCTGCTCGGGAACGATGCGGGAGACGCTGAAGTTCTCCTCCACATAACCCTGGCCACCACCACCGTGGGTGATCGCCTCGGGCAGCATGACCAGCGAGGTGGTGCCCGCCTGCTCGCCGGAGGGACGCAGCTGGACGCGGATGCTGTGGCGGTCGGCGAGCCGGCCGACCACGTAGAGGCCCATGCGCTGCGAGATCGCCGCGTCCACCTTGGGCGGATCGGCCAGCTTGTGGTTGATGTCGGCGAAGTCCTTGGCGGTGAGACCGATGCCCTTGTCGTGGATCTCGATCATCACGCGGCCGTCGGGAAGCCTCGTCGCCGTGACCTTGACCTTCGTCTGCGGCGAGGAGAAGGAGGTGGCGTTCTCCAGCAGCTCGGCGAGCAGGTGCACGAGGTCGGTGACGACCTGACCGTGGATGTCGCTCTCCGGGACACCGGTGATCTCGATGCGCTCGTACGCCTCCACCTCCGAGGAGGCGGCGCGCATGACGTCCACCAGTGGCACCGGCTGGTTCCAGCGGCGCACCGAGTCCTCGCCGGCGAGGACCAGCAGGTTCTCGCCGTTGCGGCGCATACGGGTCGCCAGATGGTCCAGCTTGAAGAGGTTCTCCAACTGGTCCGGATCGGCCTCGTTGTTCTCCAGGTCGGTGATCAGGCCGAGCTGGCGCTCGATCAGGCCCTGGTTGCGGCTGGAGAGGTTGGTGAAGATGGCGTTGACGTTCCCGCGCAGCAGAGCCTGCTCGGCGGCCAGCCGGACGGCCTCCCGGTGGACCTGGTCGAAGGCGCGGGCGACCTCGCCGATCTCGTCCCGGCTGTCGATCGGGATCCGCCGCACCTCGGTGTCGACCTTGCCCGGGTCGGTGCGCGAGAGCTGCTGGACCAGCGAGGGCAGCCGCTGCTCGGCGACGTCGAAGGCGGCGTTGCGCAGCCGGTTCATGTTGCGGCTCATCGCACGGGCCATGAAACCGGCGAGCAGGAAGGCGATCAGCAGTGCGGCGAGCACGATGGCCGCGTTGATGATCGCCTCGCGCTTGGCGTCGGCGGCGATGTCGCCGGCCTCGCTGACCGCCCGGTCGGCGAGATCGCGCTCGACGGTGCGGTACACGTCGAACTTGGCGGTGGCCGCCTTGTACCAGACCTCGGAGGTGACGCCGTCCTTGGCGAGGGCGGAGGGCGAGGCGCCGGTGGCGATGAGGTCGGTCATGGCCTGCATGTCGGGCGGCGCCACGAAGTCCTCGTCCGCCTCCTCGGCCTTCGCCGCCTCCTCCTCGGCCTTCTTCTGCAGCCCTTCGAGGTCGGCGCGCAGGCGGGCGTTGTCCTCCTCGGTGCCGGCGGCGAACGCCTCGGTGAGCGCGATGTTCTCCAGGTACGCGTACGAGCCGAAGGCGGTGACCTGCTCCTTCTTCGCCTCCTCACCCGGCCCCGGCTTCACCAGCAGATGGGTGCCGATGGAGCGGGTGAGCGACTCCGCGGCCTTGGCGAGGGAGACGGCGTAGACGGTGCGTCCGTAGGAGGTGATGTTGCCGGAGTCGAGGCTGAGCTCGTTGGCGAGGTTCATCAGCGGGTGCTGCACCTCGACGTAGCCCAGCTGCGTCTTCACACCGGCCAGCGCCTTGGTGTAGGCGCCCTGGCGGAGCTTGTCGAGCTTGGGCTCCGCCTCGGCCACGCCGTCGAGCCGGTGCTGCAGACTCGCGGTCTTCGGCGCCCGGTCGGCGGCGGCGTGGAAGGTGTCGGCGGCCTCGTCGGTGGCCTTGCGCGACTCCACGACCTCGGCGGCGTCCTCCTCGCCCTTGAGCAGCGGGGCGACGGTGCGGTCGCGCTCGTCGAGGAGAGCGTGGCCGTACGCGGTGGCGGCGTGCACGAGCTCGGCCGTCTTCTCCGCGTCCTCGGCCGCGTTCAGAGTCTGGACGGAGTTTCGGACAGTCAGCCCGCCGAAGATCAGCGCCACCAGGACGGGGATCAGCAGAATCGCGTTGAGCCTGGTCGCCACCCGCCAGTTGCGCAGCGCGAAGCGGCTGCCGCTGCCCTCCTCCTGCGCACCCGGAGACTCGGCCTCCGCTGCCGAACCGCGCGGCGGCGTGAAGTTCCCCCGCGACTCCGGCGACGGGGATGCCGTCTTGCTTCGCCTCACTCGACCAAACCCTCTCGGCGTCGGCACCGACTGCTTGTGGTGCCTTAACTACTGCTGAGTTCAGCGAATTCCAGCACGACCGACGGGCGCATTCCAAGCACTTGAAAGTGAGATGACCAGCACGTATCGGAGCGACTTAAATGGACATATCCCTTAATCCCCACTAAAACCATCGGAGTTGAGTGCAGATCGCAATGATCCGTGGACTCTTCGTGTTCGAGGGAGGTCCTATCTCTGTCGAACCGTTATCAACTCGCAGGGCAGGGTGCATCAATCTGATGAACCCTGTCCCGCGCTCCCCGCTCTGTCGGTCCCCCGGCGCGTTCGCCGGGCCCGTTTGCTCCTGCTCGCCGTCTCCCCGCTCCGTTGCCCGACGCCCGCGACCCGGCCGCCGCTGTCCCCCACCGGGCGTTCGCGGCCGGCCGCCGGGCGGGTGCTTCGGGCAGGGATGTGCGGACGGACGGCTGCGGTCGGGCAGCCGCCGGGCACCGGTCGACGGCCCGCCCGCCCCTCGGACGGGCCGGACCGCGAGGCCGCGGGGTCAGCGCAGCCGGGCCAGCAGCGCGTGCTCCACCAGCTGGATCAGCGCGGTCTTGGCGTCCGCACGGTGGCGGGCGTCGGTGACGATGATCGGAGCGTCCGGGCCGATCTGCAGGGCCTCGCGGACCTCGTCCGGGGTATAGGGCTGGTGGCCGTCGAACCCGTTGAGAGCGATCACGAACGGCAGGCCGCTGTTCTCGAAGTAGTCCACCGCCGGGAAACAGTCCGCCAACCGACGCGTGTCCACCAGCACCACCGCACCGATCGCACCACGAACCAGGTCGTCCCACATGAACCAGAAACGATCCTGACCCGGCGTACCGAACAGATACAGAATCAGGTCCTGGTCGAGGGTGATGCGACCGAAGTCCATCGCCACCGTCGTCGTGGTCTTGTCCCCGGTGTGGGTCAGATCGTCGATGCCCGCCGACGCCGACGTCATCACCGCCTCGGTACGCAACGGATTGATCTCCGACACGGCGCCCACGAAGGTCGTCTTGCCCACGCCGAACCCACCCGCCACCACGATCTTCGCGGAGGTGGTGGAGCGGGCCGCACCGCTAGAGCTTCCGAAGTCCACTGAGCACCCTTTCAAGCAGAGTCACGTCCGGTGCGCCGCCCGGCTCGCTGCCGCCGCCCGGCTGGTGGATGGCCACCATCCCGGCCTCGGCGAGGTCGGCGACAAGGATCCGGGCTACGCCCAGAGGTATGGCCAGCAGCGCGGACACCTCGGCGACCGACTTCACCTCGTTGCACAGATGGCAGATGCGCTGGTGCTCGGGCAGAAGGCCGGGCAGCTGGGTCGGGTCGGCGCTGGTACTGACGAGCGCCTCGATCGCGAGCTGATAGCGCGGCCGGGTGCGGCCGCCCGTCATCGCGTACGGGCGCACCAGCGGCTGGTCGCCCTCGCCTTCGTACGGCGCGCTGTGATCAGCGGCTCCGTACGATCCGGGCGAGGGGGGCGGGGTGGTCATGGCTCCTCCGGCGAAGCAGAAGGTCGACGAGACGGACGGGACGTGCTCGAGCTCAAGTACGGGGAGCTTGCGGTCAGTTGAGAAGGCTTCCTTGCAGTTCCGAGCGGAGTTCCGGGGTCAGAACAGTGCCCGCCCGATCCACCAACAGCGCCATCTCGTAACCGACAAGACCGATATCAGCCTCCGGATGAGCGAGAACAGCCAACGACGAACCATCCGAAACCGCCATGATGAAGAGGAAACCACGCTCCATCTCCACCACGGTCTGATTCACCGCCCCACCCTCGAAAATCCGCGAAGCCCCCTGCGTCAACGACGTCAGACCCGAAGCAACCGCCGCCAACTGATCGGCACGATCCCTCGGAAAACCCTCCGACATCGCCAGAAGAAGACCGTCGGCGGAAACCACCACCGTGTGCGACACCCCAGGGGTGTTCTCCACAAAGTTGGTGATCAACCAGTTCAGATTCTGCGCCGCCTGGCTCATCGGACTCAACTAACGCTCCTGCTGGTAGGTGGGGCGGTTGCCCCGGTCGTTGCTGCCGGGGGCCCCGCCGGCCTGACGGCCCTGCGCGATCCCCCGACGGAGGTTGGTGAGGCGACCGCGCACCGCGTCGGGCGCCCGGGAGACCTGCGGCCCCGACACCTGTGCGGGCTGCTGCTGCGCGGTCCCCTCGACCAGGTTTGCCCTGGGCACCCGGCGAGGCAGACCCGAGGTCGTGACACCGCCGGCGGCGGGCGTGCGCAGCCGTTCGGCTCTGCGCCACAGCTCGTCGTTGGCCGAGCCGTTGCCGACGGAGACCTGGGGCTGCTGCCCGGTCTCCCCCGGCCCCGCCTGCCGCTGTGGTGCGATCGGTGAGGCCGCTCCGGACGGGCGCACCTGCTGCGGGGCCGGCTCCGCCTGCGCGGGCTCGACCGACTGCGGGTCGCGGCTGAACCAGTTCGTCTCCATCTGCTCGAAGATGGGCGTACGGGTCTGCGCGGTGGCGTTCGCCGGGATCGGGATGTCCAGCTCGGTGGTGTCGTCGTGCACCGGCTGGGGCGCGTACCCCTGGGGGGCAAGCGGGTCCTGGCGCGCGTAGGGGTCGGGCTGCGCCTGCTCGGGCGGAGCACCGCCGTTGGCGCCGGGCCGGTCGAAGCCACCGGCGAACACCGACTCCTCGTGGCCGCGCGGCCGGTCCTGCTCGGCTCGTACCCGGTGCTGCTCGGCGGTGTCCTCACCGCTGGCCCAGCTCGGGCGCTGGGCGCCACCGGCGGCTTCGTCGGACTGCTGCGGCTGCGCAGCACGGGCGTTCTGGGTGCGCTGGGGCAGCTGCGGGCGGCCCTGCGAGGGCGCGGGCAGTCCGGGCCGCTCACCGGCTCCGGACTGCGGAGCGGACTCCGCGTTCCGCGCGGTCTCCTGCCGCTGCGCCTCGTTCGCCCCGCCGCGCTGCGGCAGCCTGGCCGGCAGCTCGCCGGCCGGTCCGCCACGGGCGGGCAGCCGCGGCCGGTCCTCGCCCTGGTCGGCCCTGGGCATCGCGGGCGCGGGGCCCGGAGCGGCGGGGGACGGCGTGGCGGGTGCCGGAGTGTTGCCGGTCGGACGACCGCCGAACAGCGGTGC
>NZ_JALLGK010000010.1 GCF_023072595.1 Streptomyces sp. XM4193 | reverse complement strand
TTTCGGTGGTCATAGCGATGGGGAAACGCCCGGTTACATTTCGAACCCGGAAGCTAAGCCTGTCCGCGCCGATGGTACTGCATGCGGGAGCGTGTGGGAGAGTAGGTCACCGCCGAACAATCATTGAGGGCGGGGTCGTCCGGAGTTCACTCCGGACGACCCCGCCTTTTTGTGTTCTGTCACCGGGAGTTCATGTCGTGCCTCGAGGATCCTGGCATGGCGATGACACAGTTGGCAGCGCTCGGACTTCGGCCCGGCGACGAGGTCGTCCTCCCGTCCTACGGCGGCGACCGTGCTGCCCGTGAGGTCCAACTGGCGGGTGCGGTACCGGTCTTCGCGGACATCGACCCACTGAGTTTCTGTCTCTCACCGAGTTCCGCGGAAGCAGCGATGAGCGAGCGGACGGTGGCGATTGTCGCGATCCACCTGTTCGGCCACCCCGCCGACATGGTGCGGCTGGAGGAGCTCGCTCAGCGTCGCGGCGCCAAGTTGGTGGAGGACGGCCGGCGACTCGGCGAGATCCCGTCCGGCGAGGCGCTCCGCCGTCGTGAACGGGCCGGGTACCTGGGAAGCCGTCTGCGCGGAGTGCTGCCTCCGCAGACCCGCGCCGGGGCCGAGCACGCCTTCGAGGAGTACGTGGTGCGGGTGCCCGGGAACGGCCGGCCGGACCGGGACGTCTTCCGGCACGCGCTGCGTGCGAGGGGTATCGAGTGTTACGTGCCGATAGTGACGCCCGCGCACCGGACCCGTGGTCTTCGCACCGCCCAGTGGCTGCGGGAGTCGGAACTGGCCGCCGAGCAGGGGTTGGCGCTGACGATCGAGGACTCCATGAGCCGGCGTCAGCTGTCGCGGATCGCTTCGGCCTGCAACTCCCTCGGTGGTCTTCTGATGGAGCCGGCCTGCTGAGGTCAACGCCCGTTGTGGGCCGGGCGGTCCGGTGTCGTGGGCACCGCTCACCATCAGGTATGATCGACTCCGTCGACAGGCCCCAATAGCTCAGTCGGCAGAGCGTCTCCATGGTAAGGAGAAGGTCAACGGTTCGATTCCGTTTTGGGGCTCGAACGAGAAAGGCCCGCCATCGGCGGGCCTTTCTTCGTGTCCGGTGTTCTGCTCGCGCTACTGCGGTACGCGCATCGCGAGGATCGCCATGTCGTCCGACGGGGCGTCGGCGGCGAAGCGTTCGACCGCGCGCATGATGCGTGCGGCGACCGCGCCGGCGTTGAGTCCGGTGCAGCTGCTCAGGCAGTCCGCGAGCCCGTCGTCCCCCAACATCCGGGTGCCCTCCCGGCGTTCGGTCACGCCGTCGGTGACGCAGAGCAGGACGTCGCCCGGGTCCAGCGTGAGCACCTGCTCGTACAGCTCCAGGTCGTCCATGACGCCCAGCAGTGGTTGGGGCTCGGCGGCGGGCTCCACCGTGCCGTCCGGCCTCAGTCGCAGCGGGAGTGGGTGGCCGGCGCAGACCACCTTGAGCAGTGCGCTGCCGTCCTCCTGCGGCCAGAGCTCGCCGTAGAGCAGGGTGAGGAAGCGGCTGCGTGCGCCTTCGTCGAGGATCGCGGTGTTCAGACGCTCGAGCACGGCGGGGCCGCCGAAGCCCTCTCTGGCCAGCAGTCGCAGCGCGTGGCGGGCGAGGCCGGTGACGGCTGCTGCCTCGGGGCCGGTGCCGCAGACGTCGCCGATCGCGAAGCCGTACGCGCCGTCGCTGATGGGGAAGAGGTCGTAGAAGTCGCCACCGACCTCGTTGCCCTCGCCCGCGGCTCGGTAGATGACCTCCACCTCGACGCCGTCGACGGGAGGCAACTCCGGTGGGAGCAGGCTGCGTTGGAGCGACTGGCTGATGGTCGTGCGCTCGGAGTAGAGCCGTGCGTTGTCCAGGGCGAGCGCGGCTCGGCGGGACAGGTCCTCGGCCAGCTCGAGGATTTCCTGGCGGAACCGCTCGTCGGTCGGCTTGCCGAGGACGAGCATGCCGATGACGCGATTGCGGGCGACCAGGGGGAGTACGACCGTCTCGCCCCCGACCGCCGAGGCGGTGGCCAGGGAGGTGCCGGGAGCGGTGAGCGCGGGGTCGTCGAGCAGCAAACTGCGCAGCGAGGTGCGCAGCGCCGCGGAGTGCGCGGCGTCGCTCGGGGCCGTCCACACGCGGGCGCCGGGCGCGATCAGGGGCTCGGGGGCGTCGACCTTGCCGAGCAGCGCCTTGAGCCCGTCGATGCGGTCCTCGTCCTCGTGCAGCACGTAGCTGAGGTAGGGCTCGGAGGTCTGGTCGGCGACGGTGTAGACCGCGCACCACGAGGCGAGCGTGGGGACGGTCATCTGGGCCATCAGCGCCAGCGTCTGGTCGCGGTCGAGGGTGCCGGCCAGCAGGTCGGAGGCCTCGACGAGAAAGCTGAGCGAGCCGCGTCGCAGCCGCTCCAGCTCGGTGAGCCGGGCGGACTCGACGGCCAGCGCGATGCGGTCGGCGGCGAACTGGAGCCGCAGCGCCTCCTCGTTGGTGTACCGGGCGGCGGATTCCGCGGCGACGCCGAGGGAGCCGGTCAGTCTGCCCTCGACCTTGAGCGGCACGGTGACCACCGAGCGCATCCCGGTGCCGCTGAGCAGGGGCACCGAGCCGGGGGTGGAGGTGACGTCCTCGTGGACGGAGGGCATGCGTGCGCTGCCGTACCTGCCGGTGCCGGCCTCGACGGGGACCCGGGCGAAGCGCTGCCGGGCGGACGGCAGACCGGTGCTTGCGCGCACCTCCAGCTCCGTCTCGTCGTCGGTGGCGAGCAGGAGGTACGCGGCGTCGCCGTCGAGCATGTCGCGGGCGCGCTCGACGGTGCGCTGGAGCAGTCCGTCGAGGTCCTCCGGCGGCGGTGAGCCGATGAACGCCTCGAAGGGGTCGGTGCTCCGGGACTCGCGCTCGCCGTGGCCGGCGTCGTGCGATTTGGCGCGCGGGTGGGACTGGAGCACGGCGCGCTCGCTGTCGAGGACGAGCAGACAGACCGTGGAAGGGGCGCCGTCCTCGTCGCGCACGCGCAGGTGCGAGGCGTAGACGGGGACCGTACGGCCGCCGGCGTCGCGCAGTCCGTAGGTGCCCTCCCAGCGGGAGAGGATGAGTGCCTCGGCGATGCCGGTGCCGGTGCCGGGGGTGTGCGGCCAGGCGGCGAGGTCGGTCAGCGGCTTGCCGATGACCTGCTCCGCGGAGTAGCCGAAGAGCGACTGGGCGTCGTCGTTCCATGCGGAGACCGCGCCCGCGCCGTCGACCTGCAGCACGGCCACGCGCACCCGGTGGTCGGTGACCGGCAGCTCTTCCACGGGCAGCTCGGGGCCGGCGAGACGGGTGCCGACCGGGCGATCGGGCATGTCCAGACGGAACCAGACCCGCTTGTCGGCGGCGGTGTACTCCACACCCCAGCGGGAGGCGAGTGCGGCGCAGAGCAGCAGTCCGCGCCCGCCCTCGCGGTCCGGGTGGCCGGGCTGGTGGCTGCTCTCCTGGAGCGGCAGTTCGCGCTCGGGGTGGCGGTCCCGGACCTCGACGCGGATTCCGGTGTCCTCGCGCAGACAGATGACGTCGGCGGCGGTGCCCGCGTGGACGACGGCGTTGGTGACGAGCTCGCTGGTGAGGACCACGGCGTCGTCCACGACGTCCGCCAGCCCCCAGCCGTGGAGGGTGTCCCTGACGAAGCCGCGGGCGGCTGCGACCGAGCGTCCGACCGGCTCGTAGGTGGCGGCGGCCCGGGCCGTGATCACTGAACTCCCCAAGAATCTCGTGCTGCTGCTCTGCGAACCTACCTGTGCGGGGATGGTTGCGGCTCGTCCCCGCTCGGCGCTGTGCTGGTTCACCGCGGCTGCCCCTCCATTGCCTTTCGTGTCACTCTGCCGTCCGTCATCCTGCCCGTCTTGGCATGGTCGTCCCGATTTCGGTGCGACCGGTACGGATAGGCAGCAAGCAGCCAGGTTACTTACGTATCCGGGCCCGATGTGGGCCGGAGTGGATGATTCCCCCCGCAGCGGAACGAGATCTCGGTGTGCGATGCTGCCGAACTGTTATCGCCTGGTTCGGCCGCAGTGAAACACTGGGAAGGCTCGAAGAGAGAACCCGGGTGAATTGGTCGACCTGCGGGAGGGACACGGTGGAGTCTGGCGCTGAGACGCGGGCCGCTGGCACGCGTACGAAGAGCGGACGATCCCGGAGGGCGGGAACCGTCGAGGTGGACGCCGCAGCCGTGGACAGGCTGAGAGCGGCTCTGGAGGCGATGCGGGACGGCAACTTCCGCAAACGCCTGACCGTCACCGGCGAGGGGCCGATGGCGGAGATCTCGGCGATCTTCAACGAGGTCGCCGACCGCAACATGCACCTTTCGGGCGAGCTGAGTCGGGTACGGCGTGTGGTCGGCCGGGACGGCAAGCTCACCGAGCGCCTGGAGGTGGGCGCCGGCGAGGGCGCCTGGGCGACCTCGGTGGAGGCGGCGAACTCGCTCGTCGACGACCTCGTGCGGCCGGTTTCCGAGGTCGGGCAGGTGCTGAACGCGGTCGCCGAGGGCGATCTCGAGCAGCGGATGGACCTCCGGGTCCAGCGGGCCAACGGGACCCAGCCGCTGCGCGGGGAGTTCCTGAAGGTCGGCAAGACGGTCAACGGCCTGGTCGAGCTGCTGTCGGTGTTCACCGACGAGGTGACGCGGGTGGCCAGCGAGGTCGGTACGGAGGGCAAGCTCGGCGGCCAGGCCAAGGTGCGCGGGATGTCGGGGTCCTGGAAGGACCTGACGGACTCCGTCAACACCATGGCCTCTCGGCTGACCGCCCAGGTGCGCGACATCGCGCTGGTGACGACGGCGGTGGCGAAGGGCGATCTGTCGCGCAAGGTCACGGTGCACGTGGCCGGCGAGATGCTCGAGCTGAAGAACACCGTCAACACGATGGTCGATCAGCTCTCCTCGTTCCAGTCCGAGGTGACCAGGGTGGCCCGTGAGGTGGGCACCGAGGGCGAGTTGGGCGGCCAGGCGCGGGTCGACGGCGTCGCGGGGGTGTGGCAGGACCTCACCGACTCCGTCAACCTGATGGCCGGCAACCTCACCTCCCAGGTGCGGGAGATCGCGCGGGTCACCACGGCGGTCGCCAGCGGCGACCTGTCCCAGAAGGTCACGGTCAACGCCCGCGGCGAGGTCGCCAAGCTCGCGGGAACGATGAACACGATGACGGAGACCCTGCGCACGTTCGCCGACGAGGTGACCCGGGCGGCCCGTGAGGTCGGTACGGAGGGCATCCTCGGCGGTCAGGCGCAGGTGCCCGGCGCCGCGGGGATCTGGAAGGACCTGACGGACTCGGTCAACACCGCGTTCCGCAACCTCACCGGTCAGGTGCGGGACATCGCCCAGGTGACGACGGCGGTGGCGAACGGTGATCTGTCGCAGAAGGTGACGGTGGATGTCTCCGGCGAGATGCTGGAGCTGAAGAACACCGTGAACACCATGGTCGACCAGCTCTCCTCCTTCGGTGCGGAGGTCACCAGGGTGGCCCGCGAGGTGGGCGTCGAGGGCGAGTTGGGCGGTCAGGCGCAGGTGCCCGGCGCGGCCGGCACCTGGAAGGACCTGACGGACTCGGTCAACACCGCGTTCCGCAACCTCACCGGACAGGTCCGCAACATCGCCCAGGTGACGACGGCGGTGGCCAACGGTGATCTGTCGCAGAAGGTGACGGTGGATGTCTCCGGCGAGATGCTGGAGCTGAAGAACACCGTGAACACCATGGTCGACCAGCTCTCCTCCTTCGCCGAGCAGGTCACCAGGATGGCCCGGGACGTGGGTACGGAGGGCCGCCTCGGCGGTCAGGCGCGGGTCGACGGAGTGTCGGGCACCTGGAAGGACCTGACGGACTCCGTCAACTTCATGGCGGGCAACCTGACTTCGCAGGTGCGGCAGATCGCCCAGGTCACGACCGCGGTGGCGCGCGGTGATCTCTCGCAGAAGATCGAGGTCGACGCCCGGGGCGAGATCCTGGAGCTGAAGAACACCATCAACACGATGGTGGACCAGCTCTCCGCCTTCGCCGACCAGGTGACCAGGGTGGCCCGCGAGGTGGGCACCGAGGGCCGTCTGGGCGGTCAGGCGCAGGTGCCGGGCGTCGCGGGCGTCTGGCGCGATCTGACGGACTCGGTGAACTTCATGGCGGGCAACCTCACCGCGCAGGTGAGGAACATCTCGCAGGTGGCCACCGCGGTGGCGCGCGGTGACCTCTCGCAGAAGATCGACGTGGATGCCCGGGGCGAGATCCTGGAGCTGAAGACCACGATCAACACGATGGTGGACCAGCTCTCGTCGTTCGCGGAGCAGGTGACGCGGGTGGCCCGCGAGGTGGGCACCGAGGGCAAGCTGGGCGGTCAGGCCGAGGTCAAGGGCGTCTCGGGCACCTGGAAGGACCTGACCCAGTCCGTCAACGGGATGGCGGGCAACCTGACTTCGCAGGTGCGGAACATCGCCGAGGTCACCACCGCGGTGGCCGAGGGCGATCTGTCGAAGAAGATCACGGTGGACGCCAAGGGCGAGTTCCTGGCCCTGGTGACGACCGTGAACACGATGGTGGATCAGCTGTCGTCGTTCGCCGAGCAGGTGACGCGGGTTGCCCGCGAGGTGGGCACCCAGGGCAAGCTCGGCGGCCAGGCGCAGGTGCGCGGCGTATCGGGCATCTGGAAGGACCTGACCGACAACGTCAACCTGATGGCGAACAACCTCACCGGTCAGGTGCGGAACATCTCCCAGGTGGCGACCGCGGTCGCCAACGGCGATCTGTCGAAGAAGGTGACCGTCGACGCGAGCGGCGAGTTCGCCCAGCTCGCCGACACCGTCAACACGATGGTGACGACGCTGTCCTCGTTCGCCGACCAGGTGACCAGGGTGGCGCGCGAGGTGGGTACGGACGGCATTCTGGGCGGCCAGGCAAGGGTCCCGGGGGTCTCCGGCACCTGGAAGGACCTGACCGAGTCGGTGAACTCGATGGCGAACAACCTCACCGGTCAGGTGCGGCAGATCGCCCAGGTCACCACCGCGATCGCCAAGGGCGACCTGACCAAGAAGATCGACATCGACGCGCGCGGGGAGATCCTCGCGCTGAAGACCACGATCAACACGATGGTCGACCAGCTCTCGTCGTTCGCGGAGCAGGTGACGCGGGTGGCGCGCGAGGTGGGCACCGAGGGCAAGCTGGGCGGCCAGGCGCGGGTGCGCGACGTCGCCGGCACCTGGAAGGACCTGACGGAGTCGGTGAACGAGATGGCGGGCAACCTCACCCGCCAGATGCGCGCCATCGCCCAGGTCGCCACCGCGGTGACGAGGGGCGACCACGGTGTGCGGATCGATGTGGACGCCTCCGGGGAGATCCTGGAGCTGCAGGGCTACATCAACACGATGATCAGCAATCTGCGCGAGACCACGCTCGCCAACCAGGAGCAGGACTGGCTCAAGGGCAACCTCGCGCGCATCTCCGGCCTGATGCAGGGACGGCGCGACCTCAAGGACGTCGCCCAGCTGATCATGAGCGAACTGACCCCGGCGGTCTCGGCCCACCACGGCGCGTTCTTCCTCGCGGTGCCGACCGGCAAGGACAAGGAGACGGTCGCGGTCGGCCACGGCGTGGACGGCAGCTACATGCTCCAACTGCTCGGCAGCTACGGCTACGCCCTCGGCGCGATGCCGACGACGTTCGAGCCGGGTGAGTCGCTGATCGGCACGGCCGCGGTGGAGAAGCGCACGATCCTGATGGAGAACGCCCCGGCGGGCTATCTCAAGATCACCTCGGGGCTCGGTGAGGCGACGCCGACGCATGTCGTCGTGCTGCCCGTCGTCTTCGAGGGCATCACGCTGGGAGTGATCGAGCTGGCCGCGTTCCAGCCGTTCACCCAGATCCAGAAGGACTTCCTCAGCCAGATCGCGGAGATGATCGCGACCAGCGTCAACACGATCAGTGTCAACACCAAGACCGAGGTGCTGCTGAGTCAGTCCCAGGAGCTGACCGAGCAGCTCCAGGAGCGCTCGGCGGAGCTGGAGAACCGGCAGAAGGCGCTGGAGGACTCCAACGCCCAGCTGGAGGAGAAGGCCGCCCAACTCGCCCAGACCAACCGGGACATCGAGATCAAGAACTCCGAGATCGAGGAGGCCCGCCAGGTCCTGGAGGAGCGCGCGGAACAGCTCGCGGTCTCGATGCGCTACAAGTCGGAGTTCCTGGCGAATATGTCGCACGAGCTGCGCACGCCGCTCAACTCCCTGCTGATCCTCGCCAAGCTCCTCGCGGACAACGCCGACGGGAACCTCTCGCCCAAGCAGGTGGAGTTCTCGGAGACGATCCACGGAGCGGGCTCGGACCTGCTGCAGCTGATCAACGACATCCTGGACCTGTCCAAGGTCGAGGCGGGGAAGATGGACGTGAGTCCGACCCGTATCGCGCTGGTGCAGCTCGTCGACTACGTGGAGGCGACCTTCCGCCCGCTGACGGCGGAGAAGAACCTCGACTTCTCGGTGCGGGTCTCGCCCGAGCTGCCGCCGACGCTGCACACCGACGAGCAGCGGCTGCTGCAGGTGCTGCGCAATCTGCTCTCCAACGCGGTGAAGTTCACCGACGGCGGCGCGGTGGAGCTGGTGATCCGCTCGGCTCGGGCGGACGTTCCGGTGTCGATCAGGGAGCACATGCTGGAGCACGGCTCGCTCCAGGACGCGGACGCGGAGCTGATCGCCTTCTCGGTCACCGACACCGGTATCGGTATCGCGCAGAGCAAGATGCGAGTGATCTTCGAGGCGTTCAAGCAGGCGGACGGTACGACGAGCCGCAAGTACGGCGGTACGGGACTCGGGCTGTCGATCAGCCGGGAGATCGCACGACTGCTGGGCGGCGAGATCTACGCGGCGAGCGAGCCGGGCCGGGGGTCGACCTTCACGCTCTATCTGCCGCTGTTCCCCACGGAGTTGCCGCCGCACGGCTACGCACAGCTGGGCGGCGCACCGGCGCTGCCGTCGGCCGCGCGGGACGACCAGGAGCCGCAGGAGAGCGCGGCGGTCGAGGAGGCGCCCGGAATGCCGGCGCTGCCCGCGGGCGTGCCCGACGCCGAGCAGGCCGCCAACACCCTGGCGGAGCGCAGCCGTCGCCGTGCGGCGGCGGGCGGCAG
Source organism: Streptomyces sp. XM4193 (assembly GCF_023072595.1). Taxonomy (GTDB): domain Bacteria; phylum Actinomycetota; class Actinomycetes; order Streptomycetales; family Streptomycetaceae; genus Streptomyces. The sequence goes on along the minus strand of NZ_JALLGK010000010.1, from coordinate 188,491 downwards.
GCGGGCTGCCGAGGACGGTGCGCAGACGCAGAGTCCGGAGGCCCCGGCGGAGGGTGCGGACGCCGACAGCGACGAGTCCCGCGGCAGCGGCACGCAGGAGCGGTTCGGCCCGGCCGAGTTCGCGCAGCGGTTCCGCGGCAGCAAGGTGCTGATCGTCGACGACGACATCCGCAACGTCTTCGCGCTCACCAGCGTGCTGGAGCAGAGCGGTCTGCAGGTGCTGTACGCGGAGAACGGCCGGGAGGGCATCGAGGTGCTGGAGCAGCACGACGACGCCGCCCTCGTGCTGATGGACATCATGATGCCCGAGATGGACGGCTACGCGACGATGACGGCGATCCGCAGGATGCCGCAGTTCGCCGGGCTGCCGATGATCGCGCTGACCGCGAAGGCGATGAAGGGGGACCGGGAGAAGAGCATCGAGGCGGGTGCGTCGGACTACGTCACCAAGCCGGTCGACACCGATCATCTTCTGACTGTGATGGACCAGTGGATGGGGGAGAAGTGACGCCCGATACCCTTCCGGAGGACCACTGCTGACAGACTGTGGTCGTTTGAGGGTGGAAGTGCGTTATTCCAGGAACCTTCTGGTCTTCCGAAGCGTTCCCGGTACGTGCACGGTGACATCTCGGTGACAGGGTGTGGTGGGCCGCTCGGTGCGGCTACCATGACCGGCACAAGAACGGGCGGCGCAGAAGAGTCGTTCCAAGGGGTGGCGTCCCAGGCGCTGCCGGGGCGAGGAGGACGGGTCATGGTGCAGAAGGCCAAGATCCTCCTGGTCGATGACCGGCCGGAAAATCTGCTGGCGCTGGAGGCAATTCTCTCCGCGCTCGATCAGACGCTGGTGCGGGCATCGTCCGGGGAGGAAGCGCTCAAGGCACTTCTGACGGACGATTTCGCGGTGATTCTGCTCGATGTGCAGATGCCGGGTATGGATGGATTCGAGACAGCCGCGCACATCAAACGCCGGGAGCGGACCCGGGACATCCCGATCATCTTCCTGACCGCGATCAACCACGGGCCGCACCACACCTTCCGCGGCTACGCGGCCGGCGCCGTGGACTACATCTCCAAGCCCTTCGACCCGTGGGTGCTGCGGGCGAAGGTGTCGGTCTTCGTCGACCTCTACATGAAGAACGTCCAGCTCCGGGAGCAGGCTTCACTGCTGCGCGCGCAGCTCGACGGCGGCCAGGCGGCCTCGTCCGAGGACCGGGAGGCAGTGGGGCTCGTCGCCGAGCTCTCCGCCCGCCTCGCCGCGGTCGAGGAGCAGGCCGAGGCGCTCTCCAAGCAGCTCGCCGACAGCGCCGACGGGGCGGCGGTCGCCACCGCCGCCCACCTCGAGCGCAAACTCACCGGGCTGCGCAGGGCACTTGACGCCCTGGAGCCCGGCACTCAGTAACGGCCGGACGGGCGCACCGCAGGCCGCGTCCTGCGGTCGCAGGCCCGTTCGCAGGCGCCGCGAAGGAGGCTGACGAATCGTCAGCCTCCTTGCTCCGCCCAATCCCTCCGCGCCCCCGCTCGCGGACGGCGGTAACCTCTCCGTCATGGCCTCACGTACGTCCGGCAAGAAGGCGCCCGCGAAGAAAGCAGCGGCCGGGAAGTCTCCGGCGAAGAAGGCCTCCCCCCGCAAGGCGCCCGCCAAGAAGGCGGCACCACCCCCTCCGCCGCGCAACGGCCTCTACCGGCTGCTGCGCGCGATCTGGCTCGGCGTCGCGCACGCCGTCGGGTCGGTGTTCCGCGGAATAGGGGCCGGGGCCAAGGGACTTGACCAGGCCCACCGCAAGGACGGGCTCGCGCTGCTGCTGCTCGGCCTCGCTCTGGTGGTGGCCGCCGGGACCTGGTCGAATCTGCGCGGGCCGGTCGGGGACCTGATCACGATGCTGATCACCGGCGCGTTCGGGCGTCTCGACCTGCTGGTGCCGATTCTGCTGGGCGTCATGGCGGTGCGTTTCATAAGGCATCCGGAGAAGCCGGAGGCCAACGGCCGGATCGTCGTGGGGCTCTCCGCGCTGGTGCTCGGTGTGCTCGGGCTGGTGCACATGGCCTGCGGTTCGCCCGGTCGCTCGGACGGCCACGACGCGATGCAGGACGCGGGCGGTCTGATCGGTTGGGCCTCCTCGAAGCCGCTCATCTTCACCGTCAGCGAGGCGTTGGCGGTGCCCCTGCTGGTGCTGCTCTCGCTCTTCGGCGTGCTGGTGGTCACCGCCACGCCCGTGAACCGGATTCCCGAGCGCCTGCGTCAACTCGGCGTCCGTCTGGGCCTGGTGGACGCGGACGAGGAGGACGAGGCCGACGAGGAGCACACGGACGAGGACGAGCAGCGCCGCCCGCCCCGCCCCCGTCGGGCCAATCTCCGCAAGGACGTGGACCCGATCCACGCCGAGAAGGAGGCGCTGGACAACCGCCGCTCCCGTCGTACCCGCCGCCGCGACGACGGCCGGTCGGTCAACGACGCCGGTCCCGACAGTTCGCTGGACGCCGTGGACATCGCCGCTGCCGCCGCGGCCGACCTCGACGGTGCGGTGCTCCACGGAATCCAACCGTCCTCGCTGATCGCCGACCTCAGCAGCTCGGCGTCGGGCAACCAGTCCGCGCGCGCCAGGATGGCCAAGCTCGCCGAATCGCAGCAGGACGAGCTGCTCGCCGAGGACGGCACCGCTCCGACGGCCGGGAAGGACGCCTCGAAGGGCCTGGACAAGGGCGTCGTACCCGATCTGACGAAGCCCGCGGGCTCCGTGCCCGACTCGTTGCCGCCCCGTGCCGAGCAGCTCCAGCTCGCCGGTGACATCACCTACTCCCTGCCCTCGCTCGACCTGCTCGAGAGGGGAGGGCCCGGCCGCACCCGCAGCGCCGCGAACGACGCGGTCGTCGACTCGCTCTCCACGGTGTTCACCGAGTTCAAGGTGGACGCCTCGGTCACCGGCTTCACCCGCGGCCCGACGGTCACGCGCTACGAGGTGGAGCTCGGCCCCGCGGTGAAGGTCGAGAAGATCACGGCGCTGACCAAGAACATCGCGTACGCCGTCGCCAGCCCCGACGTGCGGATCATCTCACCGATCCCCGGCAAGTCGGCGGTGGGGATCGAGATCCCCAACAGCGACCGGGAGATGGTCAACGTCGGGGACGTCCTGCGCTCGGCGCAGGCGGTGGGCGACGAACACCCGATGCTGGTCGCACTGGGCAAGGACGTCGAAGGCGGCTATGTGTCGGCGAATCTCGCCAAGATGCCGCACATCCTGGTGGCCGGCGCCACCGGGTCCGGAAAGTCCTCCTGCATCAACGGGCTGATCACCTCGATCATGGTGCGGGCCAGCCCCGAGGACGTCCGGATGGTGCTGGTCGACCCCAAGCGGGTGGAGCTCACGGCGTACGAGGGCATCCCGCACCTGATCACCCCGATCATCACCAACCCCAAGAAGGCCGCCGAGGCGCTGCAGTGGGTGGTGCGGGAGATGGACCTGCGCTACGACGACCTCGCCGCCTTCGGCTACCGTCACATCGACGACTTCAACGCCGCTGTGCGCAGCGGCAAGTTGACCACTCCTCCCGGCAGTGAGCGGGAGCTGTCGGCGTACCCCTATCTGCTGGTGATCGTCGACGAGCTGGCGGACCTCATGATGGTGGCGCCCAGGGACGTCGAGGACGCCATCGTGCGCATCACCCAGCTGGCGCGGGCGGCCGGCATCCACCTGGTGCTCGCGACCCAGCGGCCCTCGGTGGACGTCGTCACCGGACTCATCAAGGCGAACGTCCCCTCGCGTCTGGCGTTCGCGACCTCCTCGCTCGCGGACAGCCGCGTCATCCTCGACCAGCCCGGCGCGGAGAAGCTGATCGGCAAGGGCGACGGCCTGTTCCTGCCGATGGGCGCCAGCAAGCCGACGCGTATGCAGGGCGCCTACGTCACCGAGGACGAGATCGGCCGGGTCGTCCAGCACTGCAAGGAGCAGATGGCGCCGGTCTTCCGCGACGACGTGACGGTGGGCCAGGGCAAGAAGAAGGAGATCGACGAGGAGATCGGCGACGACCTCGATCTGCTCTGCCAGGCGGCGGAGCTGGTGGTCTCCACCCAGTTCGGTTCGACCTCGATGCTCCAGCGCAAGCTGCGGGTGGGCTTCGCGAAGGCGGGCCGGCTGATGGACCTGATGGAGAGCCGGGACATCGTCGGCCCCAGCGAGGGATCCAAGGCCCGCGACGTGCTGATCAACGCGGACGGCCTGGACGAGGCGCTGGCCCGTATCCGCGGCGAGGCCTGAACGCCCAACGTGCCCCAGTCGTAATAAACCTCAAGACAACCTTTCCTGTGAGGCATACGTCACGCTAGTTGGGACAGGTGTAGGAGAACGCTCCTTCACACCCCCGAGCCACGGGAGTCCCGCGACTCCCGATGGCGGACAAACATTCACCGCCCGCTTGCCCGAAACTTTCGCACCGCCCATAGACTGATCTTCCAGCAGGTGGCTACACGCTCGAAAGGCTCTCCCGTGTCCATCGGCAACTCCTCCGCAGAGGACCGGCCTTCGGTCGGTCGAGCTCTCAAGAAGGCCCGTGTCGACGCCGGCCTGAGCGTTGACGAGGTCAGCGCGACGACCCGCGTCCGGGCGCCGATCGTGTACGCCATCGAAGAGGACGACTACTCGCGCTGCGGTGGCGACGTCTACTCCAGAGGCCATGTCCGCTCGCTCGCCCGCGCCGCGGGTCTGAGCACCGAGACCGCCGACGAGCTCGTCGCGCAGTACGACGCCGAGCACGGCGGACGACCCGAACCGACCTCCGCCGCCCCGCTGTTCGACGCCGAGCGGGTCAAGCCGGAGTCCCGTCGTCCCAACTGGACGGCCGCGATGGTGGCCGCGATAGTCGCGGTCGTGGGATTCGTCGGTTTCACTCTTTTCAGTGGTGGCGAGGAGGGCGGCAAGAGTGCGTCGCCCCAGGCTTCCCCGAGCATCACCGGCAACTCGGGCGGCACCACCAAGGGGCCCGAGCCGAGCGAGCCGGCCGATGACGCCGAGCCCGACCCGACCGAGAGCCCGATCGCCGCGGCCCCGGAGGACCGGGTGACCGTCAAGGTCGTCGCGACCGAGGGCAGCAGCTGGGTCTCGGTCGAGGACCGTACCGGCCGCAGGCTGCACGAGGGCCTGCTGGAGGACGGCCAGTCGGAGACCTTCATGGACAAGGACCAGATCTCGCTCGTCCTGGGCAACGGCGGGGCGATAGAGCTCTTCGTCAACGGCAAGAAGGTCGAGCGCACCACCGGTCCCGGCCAGGTCGAGCGGCTCACCTACACCAAGGGAGACCCTGAGCAGGGCTGATCACATCAGTCCACCGGGTGCGGGAGAGTGCGCGGGGCGGGACGAAGTAGGCTGAGCCCATGCCCGAACGCCGTACCGTCGCCCTTGTCACTCTTGGCTGTGCTCGCAACGAGGTGGACTCGGAGGAGCTCGCAGGCCGCTTGGCAGCGGACGGCTGGGATCTCGTCGAGGAAGCCGCCGAAGCGGATGTCGCAGTCGTCAACACCTGCGGGTTCGTGGAGGCCGCCAAGAAGGACTCCGTGGACGCCCTGCTGGAGGCCAACGACCTGAAGGACCACGGCCGTACGCAGGCCGTGGTCGCCGTCGGCTGCATGGCCGAGCGGTACGGCAAGGACCTCGCCCAGGCGCTGCCCGAAGCCGACGGAGTGCTCGGCTTCGACGACTACGCACAGATCTCCGACCGACTGCAGACCATCCTTTCGGGCGGCGTCCACGCCTCCCACACTCCGCGCGACCGGCGCAAGCTGCTGCCGATCAGCCCCGCCGAGCGCCAGGGCAGCTCCGTCGCCCTGCCGGGCCACGGAGACTCGGCGCCCGAGGACCTCCCCGAAGGTGTGGCGCCCGCCTCCGGCCCCCGCGCGCCGCTGCGCGTCCGGCTCGGCAGCAGCCCGGTGGCCTCGGTGAAGCTCGCCTCCGGCTGCGACCGGCGCTGCTCGTTCTGCGCCATCCCCTCCTTCCGCGGCTCCTTCATCTCCCGTCGGCCCTCCGATGTGCTGGGCGAGACGCGGTGGTTGGCCGAGCAGGGCGTGAAGGAGGTCATGCTCGTCTCCGAGAACAACACCTCCTACGGCAAGGACCTCGGTGACATCCGGCTGCTGGAGACCCTGCTGCCGGAGCTGGCGGCGGTCGAGGGCATCGAGCGCGTACGGGTGAGCTACCTCCAGCCCGCCGAGATGCGGCCCGGGCTGATCGAGGTCCTCACCGGCACCGACAAGGTCGTCCCCTACTTCGACCTCTCCTTCCAGCACTCGGCGCCGAAGGTGCTGCGCGCCATGCGCCGCTTCGGTGACACCGAGCGCTTCCTGGAGCTGCTGGAGGCGATCCGCAGCAAGGCCCCGCAGGCCGGTGTCCGGTCGAACTTCATCGTCGGTTTTCCCGGCGAGACCGAGGACGACGTCGCCGAGCTCGAACGGTTCCTCGCAGCCGCGCGGCTGGACGCCATCGGGGTCTTCGGATACTCCGACGAGGAAGGCACCGAGGCGCTCGGCTACCAGGACAAGCACGACGAGGACGTCGTCGCCGAGCGGCTCGCCCGGGTCAGTGCGCTGGCCGAGGAGCTGACCGCGCAGCGGGCCGAAGAGCGTCTGGGCGAGACGCTGTCCGTCCTGGTGGAATCGGTGGACGGCGAGGACGGCGTGCTCGGCCGCGCGCTGCACCAGGCACCGGAGACCGACGGGCAGGTGCGGCTGCTGGGCGACTGGGCCGAAGGCCGCGAGCCGCAGCCGGGCCGGCTGGTGCTCGCCAAGGCGGTGGCCAGCGAGGGCGTCGACCTGGTCGCCGAGCCGTTGCCGGGCGGGGAGGCGTCCCTATGACCGGTGTTCCGGCTTCGGCCGCGGGAGGCGGATCCGTGGCGCGTGCCACGAAGGCCGCCCCGCGGCAGGTCAGCCTGTGGAACATCGCCAATATTCTGACCATGATCCGGCTGGGCCTGGTGCCCGCCTTCGTGGCGCTGATGCTCGTGGCCGGGGGGCACGACCCCGCCTGGCGCTCACTGGCGTGGGCGGCGTTCACCATCGCGATGATCACCGATCTCTTCGACGGCGAACTGGCCCGGCGCTACAACCTGGTGACCGACTTCGGGAAGATCGCGGACCCGATCGCGGACAAGGCGATCATGGGTGCCGCCCTGATCTGCCTCTCGTCGCTCGGGGACCTCTCCTGGTGGGTGACAGGCGTCATCGTCGCCAGGGAGCTGGGCATCACTCTGATGCGGTTCTGGGTCATCCGGCACGGCGTCATCCCGGCCAGCCGGGGCGGAAAGATGAAGACGCTGGCCCAGGGCGTCGGCGTCGGCATGTACATCCTGGCGCTCACCGGGCCGCTGGCCACGCTGCGCTGGTGGGTGATGGCGGTCGCCGTCGTGCTGACGGTGCTGACGGCCGCGGACTACGTGCGCCAGGCGGTCGTGCTGCGCCGCGCAGGCCTCGCGGCGGCTTCCGGCGGGCCGGTCGCCGCGGTGCGGCCCGAGCCGGCGGACCTGCCGCAGGAGGAGCCGCGTGAGCGATGAGCCCGCTGCACGAGCGCTCGGCCTGCTGATCGACGCAGGCCAGCGTCTTGCGGTGGCCGAGTCGCTGACGGGCGGGCTGGTATCGGCCGCGCTCACCGACGTTCCGGGCGCCTCCCGTGCTTTCCGGGGCGGGGTGACGGCGTATGCGACGGACCTCAAGAGCGCGCTGCTCGGCGTGGACGAGGGACTGCTGGCGACCGGCGGCGCGGTGCAGCCGGAGGTGGCCGGGCAGATGGCGATCGGCGCACGGCGTCTGCTGAACGCCGAGTGGGGGCTTGCGACCACCGGAGTCGCGGGGCCGGAGCCGCAGGACGGCGCCCCGGTCGGCACGGTCTTCGTCGCGGTCGCCGGTCCGACGTCGGCAGCCCCGGTCGTCGAAGGACTTGTGCTGCGGGGGGAGCGCGGCGAGATCCGGAACAAAAGCGTGCGTGCGGCGCTTGAACTGCTGTGCGCGCGTATCGCGGAACACCGCGGGGAGCCCGTGGGCCGACGCGGTACGAATCATACGGAGCAAAATGGGGGACCTGATGTTTACCGCCCTGAGTGAACACGAGATAGCGCCCCGCGCTACCACGGTTGTAGACGGTACGGTGGGGCATGAAGGATTCAGGAACGCGGTCCGAGGAGGGAGCCACCGATGATTCTGCTTCGTCGCCTGCTTGGTGACGTGCTGCGTCGGCAGCGCCAGCGTCAGGGCCGTACCCTGCGCGAAGTCTCCGCATCCGCGCGCGTCTCTCTCGGCTATCTCTCCGAGGTCGAGCGGGGGCAGAAGGAGGCTTCCTCCGAGCTGCTTTCGTCGATCTGTGACGCGCTGGACATCCGAATGTCCGAGCTGATGCGGGAGGTCAGCGATGAGCTGGCACTCGCCGAGCTGGCACAGTCCGCGACACAAGATGCGGTGCCTGCGCCGATGCGACCCATGCTCAACCCTGTATCCGTGACCTCGGTCACGAGCCGCCCGGGGGAGCGGGTGACGATCAAGCGACCTGCCGAGGCCGTGGACGTCGTCGCCGCCTGACGCGTCACCACAAGCCTTCAGAGGCGCCGGGAGTGATCCTCCCGGCGCCTCTGCTGGTGTCGGGGCCGCGCCCGGACTCACCAGCGGCAGGAGTTCGTCCGCACCGTCGAGGTGAAGGGCCGTACAGCGGCGCGCTCGCGGGACGGGTCCCCCTCGGTGAGCATGGACGGCATGTGCATATCCAGGATGTGCCGCATCTCCCTCGCCGTCTGCTGCGTGCTCGCCGGTGCGCTCGCGCTGTGGCGCCTGACCACCGCACCCCAGACGGCCGGTGCCTGGGAGGCGGCGGTGCTCGTCGGCAGCTGGGGGCTCGGGCTCATACCCGTGCAGGCGGTGCCCTACGAACGCCGTATGACGTGGGAGCGCATGCAGAACGGGTGGTGGGGCCGGCAGCCGCGGACTATCGGCCGTGCTGGCAGCGGGGGCACCAGTAGACGGGGCGGAGCCGGTCGGGCGGCCCGACTTCGGCGCGGCGGATCGGTGTTCCGCAGCGCAGACAGGGCGCCGCTCGGTGCCCGTACACCCACAGCGCACGGCCGGCGGCACGGCGCTCGCCGGTGGTGGCACGGCGCAACCGGTCGCGGTTGACGAGGAGCAGCCGGTGGGCCAGCCGCAGGAGGCGGTCCGGGTCGGAGACGGCCGAGACAGGAGCCCAGGGCAGCAACCGCACCAGGAAGCAGAGCTCGGAACGGTAGACGTTCCCGACGCCCGCCAGATTGCGCTGGTCGAGCAGCGCCTCTCCGAGAGGGCGCGAGGGCTCGGCGGTCAGCCGCCGCCACGCCTCGCCGGGGTCCCAGTCCTCCCCGAGCAGATCCGGGCCGAGATGGCCGACGGCCGACTCCTCCTCGCGGGTGCGCAGCAGCTCCAGAACCGGAAGGCGGTAGCCGACCGCCTGCTGCTCGGGACCGGCGAGGACGGCCCGCACCTGGTGCGCGGGCCCACCGCTCCAGCGCGAGCCCACCGGGCCACAGCGCCAACTGCCCTCCATCCCGAGGTGGGTGTGGAGCGTCAGGCCGCCGGAGAGCCGGGTGAGCAGATGCTTGCCGCGCGGGAGCGTCTCCAGCACCTCCCGCCCCACCAGATCCACGGTGGCGAGCCGCGGCACCCGCAGATCCGCCGAGACCAGCTCGGACCCCGCCAGCGCGTCGTTCAGCTGCCGGGCCGTACGCCAGACCGTGTCTCCCTCGGGCACGCCGCTTCCCTCCTTCCGGGCCGTCGGTCACCGCTCAGGGGCGCAGCCGCAGCCCTCTCGGGGTGGCGTGGAAACCGGCCGCCTCCAGCTGCTGCCCGAGCGGTGAAGTGAGAGCGGGCGAGCCGTTCGCCCGCTCCACGGTGAGGGGGCCCACCCGGCCCCGGCGCACCGCGTCGACAAGGACCTCCACCGCCTGCGGCAACAGCGACGGCGACCACGACAGCAGGGTCTTGCCGCCGCGCTCCAGATAGAGAACCAACTCGCCGTCGACCAGGACCACCAGGGAACCCGCCTTGCGGCCCGGCTTGTGCCCGCAGCCCTCCGGCGGATCCGGCCAGGGCAGCGCGGCACCGTACACCTGCGCGGGATCGGCGGCGGCGAGCAGCACCGCCTCCGACGGCTCGGCGCGCTCGCGCGACGTGTGCGCCGCGCGCAGCCGGTCCACGGCCCCGGCCATCGCGAACTGGGCGGCGCCCAGGCCCTCCACGACATACCCGCGACGGGTCTGGCCGCTCTCCTCGAACGCCGCCAGCACTCGGTACACCGCGGCGAAACCACCCGCCACGCCCTCCGCCGCGACCGCGCCGCGAGTGACCACACCGTGTCTGTCCAGCAGAGTGTGGGCCAGCGCGTGCGCGCGCACCGTCGGGTCCCGCTCCCGGTCGGGGAGCAGCGACCAGCGCCCCGCCACGGTCGGCGGACCGACCCGGGAGGCGGTGCGCGGCAGAGAGCCGTAGCGGCCCCTGGGCGTCCGCCGACGAGCGCGATGCGCGGTGGAACCGGCTGTGCGGCCCGAGCCCAGCAGATTCCGCAGCGGGGCCAGGGTGTCGTTGGTCAGCCGGCCGGACCAGGCCAGATCCCAGACCGCATCCGCCAGTTGGGACTCGCCGAGGTCCGGGTCGGTGGCCCGCGCCCGCTCCAGCAGCTGCCGGAAGAACAGCCCGAAACCGCCGGAGAGCGCCTCCAACACGCAACGGTGCGCAGCCGAAAGCTCGAGCGGCAGCGGCTCGGGCAGGAGCAGCGGCGCCACCTCGGCCGGGTAGAGAGCGATCCAGCCGTCCTTGCCGGGCAGCGCGCCCGCCCCCGCCCAGACGACCTCGCCGGAAGCGGTCAGCTCGTCGAGCAGGGTCGCGTCGTACCCCCGCACCCGGGCCGGCAGCACCAGACGCTCCAGCGCGGACGCCGGGACCGCCGCACCCTGCAACTGCTCCACCACCCTGGACAGCCCGTCCAGGCCCGTCAGCCCGGCGCCGTCCAGGTGCTGCCAGCGGGGGACGAACGCGGCGAGCGCCGGGGCGGGAACCGGCTCCAACTCCTGCCGCAGCGCCGCAAGGGAGCGGCGGCGCAACCGGCGCAGCACCGTCGACTCGCACCACTCCTGGCCGCCGCCGGCTCTGGCCGGATGGAACTCGCCCTGCACCAGGCGTCCTTCGGCGGCCAACCGGTGCAGTGCCCCGTCGGCCACCGCGACACCGAGACCGAAACGGGAGGCTGCCTGCTCCGTGGTGAACGGGCCGTGGGTACGCGCGAACCGGCCCAGCAGATCGCCGAGCGGGTCCCCGACCGGCTCGGTGAAAGCCTCCGGGACACCCACCGGCAGCGCCACCCCGAGCGCGTCCCGCAGCCTTCCCGAGTCCTCGATCGCGGCCCACCGCTCGTCCCCGGCGATGCGCACCCGCACCGCACGCCGGGAGCGCTCCAGCTGCTCGGCCCACTCCGGCGAGGCGCCCCGCTCGGTCAACTCCTCGGCAGCGAGCGGGCCGAGGACCCGCAGCGCGTCCGCGACCGCCTCCACGTCACCGATCCGGCGCTCGGCGGTGCGCCACTGGAGCTCGCGCTCGAGCTCCGCGACGACGTCGGCGTCCAGCAGATCGCGCAGCTCCGCGCGCCCCAGCAGCTCCGCCAGCAGCCCCGAATCCAGCGACAGCGCCGCGGCCCGGCGCTCGGCGAGCGGTGAATCGCCCTCGTAGAGGAACTGGGCGACGTAGCCGAACAGCAGCGAGCGGGCGAACGGCGACGGGTCCTGTGTCGTCACCTCCACCAGCCGCACCCGGCGGGACTCGATGTCTCCCATCAGCTCGGTGAGGCCGGGCACGTCGAAGACGTCCTGGAGGCACTCGCGCACCGCCTCCAGCACGATCGGGAACGACCCGAACTCCGAGGCGACCTGGAGAAGTTGGGAAGCGCGCTGGCGCTGCTGCCACAGCGGGGTGCGTCTGCCCGGATTGCGCCGCGGCAGCAGCAGCGCGCGGGCGGCGCACTCGCGGAACCGGGCGGCGAACAGCGCGGAGCCGCCGACCTGCTCGGTGACCAGCCCGTCCACCTCGCCTGCCTCGAAGAGCACATCGGAGGCGGCCACCGGCGGCTTGCCGTCCTGCGGGACGGCGAGAGGCGCCCGGCCGAGGTCTTGGGCGCGCTCCGGGTCCAGGTCGGCGTCGAGGTCGTACTCCAGCAGATCGGCGTCCGGAAGGCGCAGCACGATGCCGTCGTCGGCGTGCATGACCTGGGCGTCCAGCCCGTATCTGTCGGTCAGGCGGGCCGCGACCGCGAGCGCCCAGGGCGCGTGCACCTGCGCGCCGAACGGCGAGTGCACCACCACCCGCCAGTCGCCGAGCTCGTCCCGGAAGCGCTCGACGACGATGGTGCGGTCGTCGGGCAGATGGCCGCACGCCTCGCGCTGCTCGGCCAGGTACTCCAGCAGATTGCGCACGGCCGAGGTGTCGAGACCGGCCGCCGACAGCCGCTCCTCGGCCGCCCGGCGGGGGAGCGCGCCGACCTCCCGGACGAAGGCGCCGAGCGCCCGGCCGAGCTCCAGCGGACGCCCCAGCTGGTCTCCCTTCCAGAACGGGAGCCGGCCCGGAACCCCGGGAGCCGGAGTGACCAGCACCCGGTCGCGGGTGATGTCCTCGATGCGCCACGAGGTCGTGCCGAGAGTGAAGACATCACCGACCCGGGACTCGTAGACCATCTCCTCGTCCAGCTCGCCGACCCGGCCCCCGCCCCGACGCGGGTCGGAGCCGGCGAGGAAGACCCCGAAGAGACCGCGGTCGGGGATCGTCCCTCCGGAGGTCACGGCCAGCCGCTGCGCCCCGGGCCGGCCCGTGACGGTCCCCGCCACCCGGTCCCACACCAGACGCGGTCTCAACTCGGCGAAGGCGTCGGAGGGATAGCGACCCGCGAGCATGTCCAGCACCGAGTGGTACGCGGACTCGGGCAGTGCGGCGAACGGCGCGGCGCGGCGAACCAGGCGCAGCAGCTCCTCCACGTCCCGGCTCTCCACCGAGGTGATCGCCACGAGCTGCTGGGCGAGCACGTCCAGCGGATTGGCGGGCACCCGCAGTGCCTCGATCGCACCTTCGCGCATCCGCTCGGTCACCACCGCGGACTGCAACAGATCCCCGCGGTACTTCGGGAAGACCACGCCGCTGGAGACCGCGCCCACCTGGTGGCCGGCGCGCCCGACCCGCTGCAGCCCCGAAGCGACGGCGGGCGGCGACTCGACCTGGATCACCAGGTCGACCGCTCCCATGTCGATGCCCAGCTCCAGGCTGGAGGTGGCGACCACCGCGGGCAGCCGGCCGGCCTTCAGCTCCTCCTCCACCTCGGCGCGCTGCTCCTTGGAGACCGAACCGTGGTGGGCGCGCGCCAGCACCGGCACGGCGCCGAGCGCGCCGCCGGAACCGCCCATCAGCTCCGCGGGCGAGTGGGCCTCGGGCAGCGGCTCGCCGGTGGCACGCTCGTAGGCGATCTCGTTCAACCGGTTGCACAGACGCTCGGCGAGGCGGCGGGAGTTGACGAAGACGATGGTCGAGCTGTGCTCCTGGACCAGGTCCGCGATCCGCTCCTCCACCGAGGGCCAGATCGAGGGCTTCTCGGCGGCTCCGCCCTGCTCCTGCACGGGAGAGCCGCCGAGCTCGCCCATGTCCTCGACCGGGACCTCGACCCGCAGATCGAAGCGCTTCGTCGACGGCGGCTGCACGATCTTCGCCGACCGCTGAGGGGAGAGGAACCTCGCCACCTCCTCCACCGGGCGCACCGTCGCCGACAGCCCGATGCGGCGGGCGGGACGGTCCAGCAGCTCGTCCAACCGCTCCAGGGACAGAGCGAGATGGGCGCCGCGCTTGGTGCCCGCGACGGCGTGCACCTCGTCCAGGATGACCGTCTCCACGCCCCGCAACGCCTCCCGGGCGGCGGAGGTGAGCATGAGAAAGAGCGATTCGGGCGTGGTGATCAGGATGTCCGGCGGACGGCGCGCGATGGCCCGCCGCTCGACGGCCGGGGTGTCCCCCGAACGGATTCCGACCCGCACCTCCGGCTCGGGGAGGCCGAGTCGTATCGACTCCTGGCGGATGCCGGTCAGCGGGCTGCGCAGATTGCGCTCGACGTCGACGGCGAGCGCCTTGAGCGGCGAGACGTACAGCACGCGGCAGCGCCGCAGGGCGTCCGCCGGCGGCGGAACGGATGCCAGCCGGTCGAGCGAGGCGAGGAACGCCGCCAGGGTTTTGCCCGAACCCGTCGGCGCGACCACCAGCGCGTCAGCGTCCTCGGCGAGCGCCTGCCAGGCACCCTCCTGGGCGGCGGTGGGCGCGCTGAAGGCCGCCGTGAACCAGGCGCGGGTGGCGGGCGAGAAGGCGTCGAGAGCCGCTGACTGACTCATGTCCCCATGGTGCACCGGACCACTGACATCGACCGTCGGCGCCGATCCGCGCGGGCGGGCGGCGGTGCCCCGCAGGGCGGCGCGGGAGGGGCGGGTGTGCCGGCCCGCGGGGGGCGGCCGTACCCGTGCATCGGTGCGGAGTGGGCACTGCGCGGAGCAGGGGAGACGTCGCGGGGCCTGTCTCGCAGTCCGGGCCGCGGCGCGCGGGAAGAGCGACTTGGCGACAATGGCCGGGTGGGACAGGACTACGGCAGACCCGAGAGCGGCCGGTGCGTCGGCGCCGGGCGCGGCGGTGCGGGTCCCACAGCGGCGCGACCCGCCGACCAGGCCACCTTCGCGGAGGCCGCGGTGTCGGACCGAGCGGCTGCGGGGGAGTGGGCCAGGCACTGGCGCTACGAGGAGTTGCCCGACACCGAGCTGCTGCGCGCCCGCTATGTCCGGCACACGTTCTCGCGGCACAGCCACGACGGCTACGTCCTGGCTGCGGTCACCGGTGGTGTCGAGACAGTAGGGCTGCCGGACGGCGCCGTCTCGGTCGTACCGGGCGGTGTCGTCATGATCAACCCCGAGGTGCCGCACACCGCACGAGCCGGCGCGCCGGAGGGCTGGGCGTACGACACCCTCTACCCGTCGCGCGAGCTGGTGGCCGCCGTCGCCCGGGAGACGACCACCCTGCGCGGTACGGCCGCCTTCGCCGTCCCGGCCGTACGGGACGGCGAGACCTGCGCGCTGATCTCCGCGGTGCACCGTGCGGCGGAGGAGGGGAACGCGCTGGCCGCGGACAGCCTGCTGCGGGAGGTCGTCCAACGGCTGCTGCACCGGCACGGCGGGCCGCTGCCGGTCCGTACGGTCCGAGGAGCCGGCGCGCGGAACGCGGCGGCGGCTCGCGAGGTGCTGGAGAGCCGTATGGCCGAGCCGCCGAGCCTGGAGGAACTGGCCGCGGAGGTCGGGACGAGCCCGTTCGCGCTGACGAGGGCGTTCGGTGCGCGCTACGGGATGCCTCCGCACGCCTGGCTGACGGACGCGCGGATACGGCGTGCGCGCGGACTGCTGGACGTCGGAGTCCGGCCGGCCGAGGCCGCTGCGGCGGTGGGGTTCACCGACCAGGCCCATCTGGGGCGGCACTTCCGTCGCATCGTCGGGGTTCCCCCGGGCGCGTACCGGCGCGAGCGGCTGGCGGCGGCGCCCGGGAGGTGAGCGTGCCGGCTGCGGTGCGCTCCCGGACGGACGGGGCGGGCGGGCGCATGGCGTGGGGGTGCGGTGTGTGTGGCGCGGTGCGGGGGTGTGGTGCGTGGGGTTGTGAGGTTGTGGGGTGCAAGAACGTACAAGACCTGGAGGGAGCGGGCTCCCTAGCCTTCGCGGGTGAGCGAAGAGCAAGAGGTGAGGTCGGAACGGCGTGCGGTGCCGTCCGAGGAGCTGCCGGTGGGTCCGCGCGGCCCCGGCGGCAGCGGAGAGAGCCCCGACATCGGACCGGTCGCGGACGGCGGGGGAGCCGGGACGGCCCGGCGGCGAGGGCTCGGTCCCGGTGAACGGGCGGTGGTGCGGGACGCGTTGGGAGTCGGCATCGCGGTCGGCCTCTCCGGTTTCGCCTTCGGCGTGACCTCGGTGGGGGCGGGGCTCGATGTCGCCCAGACCTGTGCCCTGAGTCTGCTGGTGTTCACCGGCGCCTCGCAGTTCGCCCTGGTCGGCGCCCTGGCCGCCGGCAGCAACCCGCTGACCGCCGCTGCCGGCGCGTTCTTCCTCGGCGCACGGAACGCGTTCTACGGTCTGCGGCTCGGCCCGCTGCTCCAACTGCCGCGCTGGCAGCGGCCGTTCGCCGCGCACTGGGTCATCGACGAGACCGCCGCCGTCGCGCTGGCCCAACCGACCGCGCGCACCGCCAGACTCGGATTCACCCTCACCGGGCTGAGCCTTTTCCTGCTGTGGAATCTCACCACTTCGGGTGGAGCTCTCGGAGCGGAGGCGCTGGGGGACCCGCAGGAGTGGGGTCTGGACGCCGCCGGGCCCGCGGTGTTCCTGGCGCTGCTGGCACCGATGCTGCGTACGACAACCGAGCGGCTCGTCGCGGGTGTCGGAGTCGTTCTCGCACTGGGCTGCCTGCCGGTGCTGCCCTCGGGAGTGCCGATTCTGGTGGCCGCCGCGGCCGCGCCGCTGGTTCTGCTGCTGCGCGGGAGACGGGCCGCACTGGATCTGGACACGGGAGGCCCCGGGCCGGCGGGCCGGGGCCCCGAGCCGGGCACGGAGCCGTGCGGGGGCGAGGTGCGGACGGGCGCGCAGGAGCGCGAGGAGCCGCGCGGCGGGGAGGAGCGGCGGTGACGGTCTGGGCGGCGATCGGGCTGACGGCGGTCGGCTGCTATCTGGTCAAACTCCTGGGCCTGTCCGTACCGGCCGGGGCCCTGGAGCGTCCGCTGGTGCGACGGGTGGCGGTGCTGGTCCCGGTCGCTCTGCTGTCGGCGCTCACCGCGCTCCAGACGTTCGGCACGGACTCGGGGAGCGTGGTGCTGGACGCCAGGGCCGTGGGGGTCGGTGCTGCCGCGGTGGCACTGGTGCTGAGGGCACCGTTCCTGGTGGTGATCGCGGTCGCCGTACTGGTCACCGCACTCGCCAGGGCGCTGGGCGGCTGACTGCGGGCCCCATGGCGCGGGGCTCCCGGGGCTCCCGGGGCTCACGGCGTTCGCAGCGGTGTCTGCTGTGTCTGCTGTGTCTGCTGTGTCTGCGGTGTCTGTGTGTCTGCCATGTCTGTGTGTTCGCGGTGTCTGCCGTGTCCGAAGCGTTCCGGCGTTCGGGGTGACGGAGCTCGGTGTCGAGCGCGTGATACTGGGGCCATGCGGTTGACGATTTTCTGGGAGCGGATGTCCACCCACTTCGGAGCCGCCTACGCGGACTCCTTCGCGCGCGACCATGTGATGTCGGAACTCGGTGGGCGCACGGTGCACGAGGCGCTGGACGCGGGGTGGGACGCCAAGAGCGTCTGGCGGGCGGTGTGCCAGGCCGTCGACGTCCCCGCCGAGCTGCGCTGACAACGGCTCGACGCCGGGCGGTGGCGGGGGCGGCCGCCGGCCGGCGCAGGGACTCGCCCCGCGCCGGTGGAGTGCGCCGGTCGGTCCGGACCGGAACCGCCGCTCCTTCGTTCCACCCGGCTCAAGTGCCGGGCCGGATCGGTGATTTCGGAATGTGTGCTTTCGTGCGCCTTGCGGTTGATTCTGCGCGGTCACTCGTTTGAGTCACGCCCCGGCTCCACCGCCCGGTGTGACGCATCCGTACCGCCGTGACCTGCGAATTCGAGTTATCCACAGGGTGCGTGGCGGCACTTGACACGTAAATCGAACATGGATTCCCATGGGTGTGCCGGGGTGGCCAGGTGGTCACGGCCGGACCGATTGTCAGTGGCAGCCGCTAGCGTCTCGGACGTGAAGCGATCGACTCAAGCAAACCGGGTGGCACCCATGGCAGGTACGGACCGCGAGAAGGCGCTCGACGCCGCACTCGCGCAGATTGAACGACAGTTCGGCAAGGGCGCCGTGATGCGCCTGGGCGAGCGGCCGAACGAGCCCATCGAGGTCATCTCCACCGGCTCGACCGCGCTGGATGTCGCGCTCGGCGTCGGTGGCCTGCCCCGGGGCCGGGTCGTGGAGGTGTACGGCCCGGAGTCCTCCGGAAAGACGACGCTGACCCTGCACGCCGTGGCCAACGCCCAGAAGGCCGGCGGCACCGTGGCGTTCGTGGACGCCGAGCACGCGCTCGACCCCGAGTACGCCAAGAGGCTCGGGGTCGATGTGGACCAGCTCATCCTGTCCCAGCCGGACAACGGCGAACAGGCGCTGGAGATCACCGACATGCTGATCCGTTCCGGTGCGCTGGACCTGATCGTGGTCGACTCCGTCGCCGCGCTGGTTCCCCGGGCCGAGATCGAGGGCGAGATGGGCGACTCCCATGTCGGTCTCCAGGCCCGGCTGATGAGCCAGGCGCTGCGGAAGATCACCGGTGCTCTGCACCACTCGAAGACGACCGCCATCTTCATCAACCAGCTTCGGGAGAAGGTCGGCGTCATGTTCGGCTCCCCCGAGACCACGACCGGCGGCAAGGCGCTGAAGTTCTACGCCTCGGTCCGGCTGGACATTCGGCGGATCGAGACGCTCAAGGACGGCACCGACGCGGTCGGCAACCGCACCCGTGTCAAGGTCGTGAAGAACAAGGTGGCACCGCCCTTCAAGCAGGCGGAGTTCGACATCCTCTACGGCGTCGGCATCAGCCGTGAGGGCGGTCTGATCGACATGGGCGTGGAGCACGGCTTCATCCGCAAATCCGGCGCCTGGTACACCTACGAGGGCGACCAGCTCGGCCAGGGCAAGGAGAACGCCCGCAACTTCCTGCGTGACAACCCGGACCTCGCCAACGAGGTCGAGAAGCGCATCAAGGAGAAGCTGGGCATCGGTGTGCGCACCGAGTCTCCCGAGGCTGAGCCCGGCGCCGATGCGGCTGGTGGTCCTGCGGCCGATCCTCTGGCCACGAGTGCCGGAGCCGGCGTGGCCGCGAAGGCGACCACCGCCGCATCGAAGAGCAAGGCCAAGCCGAGCGCTGCCAAGAGCTGACCGGTGACACGACGCACCGAGTGGGCGGTCGACGCAGCACCGGTTGATGACAGCGGTGGCCCCGGTCCGTCGAGGGCCGGAGCGGGGCCACCGCGCGGATCGGGGGAGTTCGGCGAGGGCAGGCGCTCGCGCGGGCGGGGCCGTGAGGCTGAGGACGAGCTTTCGGAGTCCACCGACCCGGCGGAGCGGGCGCGGCAGATCTGTCTGCGGCTGCTCACGGGCACTCCTCGCACAAGACAGCAGTTGGCCGAAGCTCTCCGAAAGCGGGAGATTCCCGAGGAGGCAGCCGAGGAAGTGTTGTCCCGCTTCGAGGAAGTGGGCCTCATCGACGACGCCGCGTTCGCCGGTGCCTGGGTGGAATCCAGACACCGCAGCAGAGGGTTGGCGCGCGGCGCACTCGCCCGGGAGCTGCGGACCAAGGGAGTCGATTCCGAGGTGATCTCCGAGGCTGTCGAGCAACTCGACCCCGAGCAGGAGGAGTTGACCGCCAGGCGCCTGGTGGACCGGAAGCTGGCCTCCACCCGCGGAGTGGACCCGGCCAGACGGATGCGCCGGCTGGTGGGCATGCTCGCCCGCAAGGGATACGGCCAGGGACTGGCAATGCGAGTGGTCAGACAGGCACTTGAGGAGGAGGGGGAGCAGGAAGAGCTCCTGGAGCATCATCTGCCGGACGACTGAGGCGGTTGGCTCCGGGTGGGCCGGGACCGGGCGGACCGAGACCCGGTGAGCCGGGACCGGGTGAGGGCCGGGCACTGTTCCGCCGTCCGCCGTCCGCCGTCCGCCGTCCGCCGTCCGCCGTCCGCCGGCGCGCCCGTCGGCACGTTGTGAACGGGGTCGCGGGGGTAGCGTCCTCGGCATGGACTTTCGCACCACAGTTGAGCGCGCTCAACGTCTCAAGCAGCTCCACGCCGAGTACAAGCCGCTTGTGTTGCCGACCGTCTGGGACGTGTGGTCCGCGCGGACGGCAGCCGATGCGGGGTTTCCCGCGCTGACGGTCGGAAGCCACCCGCTCGCCGACTCCAGAGGCGCGGCAGACCAGGAGGGACAGACCTTCGAAGAGGTGCTCGCCGCCGTACGGCCGATCGTCGCGGCGGTCGATGTGCCCGTCTCCGTCGACCTGGAGGCCGGGTACGGGCAGGAGCCGGCGGATCTCATCGCCGGACTCACGGAGATCGGCGGTGTCGGTCTGAACCTCGAGGACACCGTCCACTCCGAGGGCGGTCGGGTGCGGAGCACGCCGGAGCACGCGAGCTACATCGCGGGTCTGCGCGCGGCGGCCGACAACGCGGGAGTCCCGGTCTGGGTCAACGGCCGTACCGATCTCTTTCTGCACGCGGAGGCTGCCGCCGGCGTCCTCGACGAGGCGATCGAGCGGCTGCGGGCCCTGGAGCAGGCGGGCGCCGACAGCGTCTACCCGGTCCGTATCCAGGACGACGACGAGTTGCTCGCGGCGGTGACCGGTTCAGTCGGCATCCCGGTGAACTCCACCGCCCACCCCGTCAAGCACGACCTCGAACGTTTCCGTCGCCTCGGCGTCGGTCGGATCACCTACGGTCCGCTGCTCCAACTCGCAGCGACCGATGCGATGAAGGACATGCTCAAGCCCTGGGCGCCGTAGCAGTACCACCGCACATCGACTGGGCGCGTCGAGTCGGAGGCGGGGCTCGGCGATGCGTGTTGCGGAGGCGAGGCGCGAGTGACACGTGCGGGAGCGACACGGGCGTGTGCGCAGTATTCGGGACGCGTTCTGCGCAGCCCGAGCGGTACCTCCGCTGTGTGGAGCGGTGACCCGAGACGCGGTCCGTGGCGGGTGGTGGTTGGCAGCGGTGCGCTGGGTGCTGCGGGCCGCCGACGCCTCGTCGGACGGAGACGCTGCTCGCGGCCTGTGGGGATGCGGCGACGGCCGGTGCCCGCCCGGAGGAGGTGGGCCGCACGGCGATACGGGGGCTGGCCACATGGTGCGACAGCGTCCGGTCGACGGAGGGTTGGCGGTGCGGCGGCGGTCGATCAGCGGCCGTTGCCGACAGGGGGAGGGCGACCCTCGGGGCCGAGGTGTCTCCTGTGAAGCGGGGAGCCCCGCCTCATCGGGCCGCCGTCCGTTCACCCGAGGAGGACGGGACCATGCAATCCGACGACCGACAGCCTGATGCGCGTGAGCGCGGTCGGCTGCGCAGTGCCGCGTACACGGCGGTGCGCACCGCCCTGCGCACCGCCCGACGGGGTCTGGCACTCCTGCCGTTGACAGTGAAAGCGTTGGCGGGACGCGGCACTTCCGGCCGTCCCGGCCGCTTGGCGGTGCCGAGGGCGCTGCTCGCGTTGGTGCCCGCGCTGGTGGCCCTGTTCTCGGTCGGCCTGGCGGTGTTCGTGGGGATCTCGGGCTATCTCTATCCGATACGCCCGGACGTCATCGAGGCGATCGGCCACCCCTTCACCGCGGACTCCGTCTTGGACAACGCCTGGGGCGGGCCGACGCTGGCGGGCGCGTGGCTGGTCCATGCGCTGGTCGCGCTGGCGATACAGGTCGTCGCGCTGGTCCTGGTGCACGCAATGACACGAGTGTGGGAGCGATTGACGGGTGTGTCCTCCGCAAGCCGGGTGGTTCGGGGCTGACCGGGCCCCGCCCGGCTGTCGGCCTCCCGTTCGCGCTCGTCCGGGCCCTGCGCTCGTCCGGGCGGCCGGGCATCGCGTACGCGCGGCTGATCGGCTTCAGGCGCGGCCCCGTTGGGGTCGCGTACGAGCAGCAGCGGGGCAGCGTACGGCGGCAGCAGCGGGAGCGGGGCGGCCCGAGGACGAGGCGGGCAGCGAGCCGAGCCGAGCCGAGCCGGGACGGGCCGGGACGGGCCGGGCCGGGCCGACGAGTCTGCGTGGCAGCGGAGCGGGCCTGCGGCCGAGCGTAAGAAGACAGAGCGCGTCCGCGTGTGCCCGGCGCGCTGTCGAACGAAAGGCGGTGTCGAACATGTCGAACAGGACGGCCGAGCAGCACGCCGCGGGGCCCTTCGGGCGTCGCGGGGCGCGGATGGGCGCCAACTACACCCCGACCAACGGCTGGTTCCACCACTGGCTCGACTTCGAACTCGACTCCGTGCGGTGGGACTTCGACTCCCTGGCGGCTCTCGGGCTGGACCATGTGCGGGTCTTTCCGCTCTGGCCGGTCTTCCAGCCCAACCGCACACTCATCCGGCCCCGCGCGGTGGAGCAGCTGTGCGCACTGGTCGACGCGGCGGCCGAACGCGGCCTGGACGTCTGCGTCGACGCTCTGCAGGGACATCTGTCCAGCTTCGATTTCGTGCCGTCCTGGCTGCACAGCTGGCATCGACGCAGCATGTTCACCCATCCCGAGGTCGTCGAGGCGGAGGCGCGCTATCTGCACACGCTGGCCTCGGCGTTGGCGGACCGGCCGAACTTCCTCGGCATGACGCTGGGCAACGAGGTCAACCAGTTCTCCGGGCCACCGCACCCGGATCCCGATCTCTGCACCCCCGACCAGGCGACCGCCTGGCTGGAGCGTCTGCTCGCCGTGTGCGAGGAGGCCGCTCCGGGCCGCTTGCACGTCCACGGGGCGTACGACGCCGTCTGGTTCCGCGACGACCATCCGTTCACGCCGGCCCAGGTCGCGAGGCTGGGCGGGGCGAGCGTGGTGCATTCCTGGGTCTTCAACGGCACCGCGCAGCGCCACGGACGTGACGGCGCGGCGACCCTGCACCACGCCGCGTACCAGATCGAGCTCACCAAGGCGTGGGCGGAGCCGGGACGTCCGGTCTGGCTCCAGGAGGTGGGCGCGCCCGCGCCTCTGATCCCGCCGGCCTCTGCCGCGGAGTTCGCCGTGGAGACCCTGCGGAACGCCTGGGACTGCGAGGACGTACGGGCAGCCACCTGGTGGTGTTCCCACGACGTGCCCCGCTCGCTGGGAGACTTTCCCGAGCTGGAGTACGACCTCGGCCTGCTCACGTCCGAACGGGCGCGCAAGCCGCTCGCCGATGCCGTCGCCGAGTTCACCGCCGCGCTGCGGGCCGATCCACCCGCGCCGCGTGCGCGGCGCACGGCGCTGGTGCTGGACGTCGGCGGCGAGGAGTACGCCCCCGCGCGTTCCACCACAGCGCCCGGAGGCGAGTTCTACGAGGCGTGGGCGGTGCTGGCGGCACAGGGCGTACGTCCCACCGCGGTGCTCGCCGGGCGTGCGGCGGACCCGACACATCTCTCGCAGCGCGGAATCGTCGAGGTGGTCCGGCCGGACGAGGTCAACAGAGCGGGCTGACCTCTGACCCGGCGTTGGCGCCGCAGGGGGATGAGACGGCCCGCCGGGTGGTCGGTCCGGGGCGGCCTGCCCCAGGTGGCTGCTGCTCGGGGCTTCGACGGCTTGACGGGCCCGTTGCTCCTGCGAGGTGCCAGTTCGAAGACTGCGCGCGGGCCGGTGGGAGGAGGGACGCGGTGGGTCCGGGCCCCTCCGGTCGCCAGGCTCTTCGAGGAGATGAGCGCCGAGTCGGCAGCGGAAGGTCCGAAGTCCGGCTCGGCGAGGCGCACTTCGGACCGGGTGTGCGCACGGGAGCCGGTTTGCCGCTCGTTCTCCTTCGGACGATTGCGGGGGAGCGTCAGTGGTAAGGCCTGACGGAGGCCGCACCACATCTGCACACTGCACCCCACCGCACACCGCACTGTCCGTGCCCACCGCGCTGCACCCGCTCACCGCACTGTCCGCGCCGCTCTTCCCGCACCCCGCACCCCGCACTCCGCAGGCCTCCCGGCCCGGACCGCCACGAACGACACGGACCCGGCCCACACCCGCCGGACCCACCCACCCCATCCACCCCGCCCACTCCGAATCCGCCACGACCGCGCCCTTCCCCGACCGCCCCGACCTGCCCTTCCCCGACCTCCGCCGCACCCCTCCCGAGGACCTCCGCCCCGAACCACGCCATCCACCCCAACCCCCTGCCCGCGCACACGCGTCAACGGAGCCGCACACCATGCATGACGATCGCCATATCGTTGAGGACCGCCTGCGCCGCGTCCTGGAGGAGCGGATCAAGCCCGCCGTCCACAGTTCTCCGCAACCGCTCGCCGTCGCCCGTTGGGACGCGCCAGGGGAGCCGGTGCCGGTGGCCGAAGGGCTGGCCGCCGAGTACGTGAGTGCCGCTGTCGGCCAGGAGTGGGGGCCGGCCTGGGGCACCACCTGGTTCAGGGTCAGCGGCCGCGTGCCGGCCGACTGGGCGGATCGCACGGTGGAGGCCGTGGTCGACCTCGGGTTCGAGCGGAGCATGCCCGGCTTCCAGTGCGAGGGGCTCGTCTACCGGGCGGACGGCGAGGCGGTCAAGGCGCTCAATCCGCGCAACGACTGGGTGCGCTTCCCGGACGTCCCGCCCGGTGGCGAGCTCGAGTTCTACGTCGAGGCCGCGGCGAATCCGATCCTCAACGTGCAGCGGCCCACCCGTGAGGGAGACCGGCTGACCGCGAGCGACCGCCCGCTCTACCGGCTGAACCGCGTGGAGCTCGCTGTCTTCGAGAGCGAGGTGTGGGAGCTCGTCCAGGACCTGGAGGTCCTCGGTGGTCTGATGCACGCACTGCCCGTCGAGGACGCCCGGCGGTGGGAGGTCCTGCGTGCGGTGGAACGCGCTCTGGACGCGGTCGACCTCGGTGACGTCGCGGGAACCGCGGCCGGTGCCCGGGCGCAGCTGGCAGGTGTGCTCGCTGCACCCGCACGCGCCTCCGCGCACCGCGTCAGCGCGGTCGGCCACGCGCACATCGACTCGGCATGGCTGTGGCCGTTGCGCGAGACGGTCCGCAAGGTCGCCAGGACCGCCTCCAACATGGTCAATCTGATGGGCGACCACCCCGAGCTGGTCTTCGCGATGTCGCAGGCACAGCAGTTGGACTGGATCAAGGAGCACCGCCCCGAGGTGTACGCGCGGGTGCGGGAGAAGGTGGCGGGCGGGCAGTTCGTACCGGTCGGGGGCATGTGGGTCGAGTCCGACACCAACATGGTCGGCGGCGAGGCGATGGTCCGTCAGTTCGTGTACGGCAAGAAGTTCTTCCTGGAGGAGTTCGGGATCGAAACCCGGGAGGTGTGGCTGCCGGACTCCTTCGGCTACACGGCGGCGATGCCGCAGATCGTGAAGCTCGCGGGCGCCGACTGGTTCCTGACGCAGAAGATCTCCTGGAGCCAGACCAACAAGTTCCCGCACCACACCTTCTGGTGGGAGGGCATCGACGGCACCAGGGTCTTCACCCACTTCCCGCCGGTCGACACCTACAACTCGGACCTCAGCGGGCGGGAGATGGCGCACGCGGCGCGCAACTACCGGGAGAAGGGCGCGGGTTCGCGCTCGCTGGCGCCATTCGGCTTCGGGGACGGCGGTGGCGGGCCGACCAGGGAGATGCTCGCCAGGGCTGCCCGTCTCAAGGACCTGGAGGGCTCGCCCCGGGTGGAGATCGAGAAGCCGTCCGCCTTCTTCGAGCAGGCGCACGCCGAGTACCGGGACGCTCCCGTGTGGAGCGGTGAGCTCTACCTCGAACTGCACCGCGGCACGTACACCTCGCAGGCCAGGACCAAGCAGGGCAACCGGCGCAGCGAGTCGATGCTGCGCGAGGCCGAGCTCTGGGCAGCGACCGCGGCGGTGCGGGTGAGCGGATACGGCTATCCGTACGCGGAGTTCGACCGGATCTGGAAGACGGTGCTGCTCCACCAGTTCCACGACATCCTGCCGGGGACCTCCATCGCCTGGGTGCACCGGGAGGCGAGGGAGACCTATGCGCGGCTGCAGAAGGAGCTGACCGCTCTCACGCTCGCGGCGCAGCAGGCGCTCGCGGGCACCGGCGACCGCTCCCTCGTCTTCAACGCCGCGCCGCACTCCCGTCACGGTGTACCGGCTGGCGGGGCCCGGGAAGCAGCGCCGGCCGGGCCGGTCGGCTGCCACGAGCGTCCGGGCGGCGGCCACATCCTCGCCAACGAGCTGATCCGGGTGGAGATCGACGGCCGCGGACTGGTGGTCTCCGTGCGGGACCTGGCGTCCGGCCGGGAGGCGGTGGCGCCGGGCAGCGCCGCGAACCTCCTGCAGATCCACCCCGACTTCCCCAACCTCTGGGACGCCTGGGACGTCGACGCCTTCTACCGCCACAGCGTCACCGACCTGACCGATCACACCGCGCTCACCGTCGAGGCCGCCGACGACAGCGCCACCGTCACCGTCCACCGGGAGTACGGAAGCTCCACGCTCGTTCAGCGGCTGACGCTGGCCGGTGGGTCGCCGCGGCTGGACTGCGAGGTCGAGGCGGACTGGCAGGAGACGGAGAAGTTCCTCAAGGCCGCCTTCCCGCTGGATGTGAAGGCGGACAGGTCGGCCTCGGAAACCCAGTTCGGGCACGTCTTCCGGCCCACCCACACCAACACCTCGTGGGAGACCGCGAAGTTCGAGATCTGTGCGCACCGCTTCCTGCATGTCGAGGAGCCCGGCTGGGGCGCGGCGCTCGTCAACGACTCCACCTACGGTCACGACGTCACCCGCGACGTGCGCCGGGACGGCGGGCAGACGACCACGGTGCGGCTCTCGTTGCTGCGCGCTCCCCGCTACCCCGATCCGGAGACCGACCACGGCACCCATGTGCTGCGCTACGCGCTAGTCCCGGGCGCCTGCATCGGGGACGCGGTGCGCGAGGGCCACCGGATGAACCTCCCCGAGCGCACGGTGCGCGGCGAGCGGGAGGTGGCGCCGCTGGTCACCGTCGACAGCGAGCAGATCGTGGTCGCCTCGGTGAAGCTCGCCGAGGACCGGAGCGGCGACGTGGTGCTGCGTCTGTACGAGTCGTACGGCGGTCGCGCCGTCGCAGCGCTGACGCCGGGCTTCCCCGTCACCTCGGTCACCGCCGTCGATCTGTTGGAACGGCCCAGGGAGGAGGACGCCGAGGCGGTCGTCTCCGGCTACGAGGGGGTGCGGGTGACGCTCCGACCGTTCCAGATCCTCACCCTCCGCCTCTCCCGCTGAACCGGTCGCGGCGCGGCGGGGCCTCTCACTCCGGGAGGTGCCCGCCGCCCCGCGTGCGGTGCGACGGACCGGCGATGTCCCCCCTCACCCGGCGGAGTGCCCGATCGCCGTACCGCTAGGACGAGTTGCGGGGGACCACCAGCACCACGCGCAGGCCGTGCGGCCGGTTCGGCTCCACCGCCAGCGTTCCGCCGCCCGCTGCAAGCAGGGCCTTGGTGATGGACAGCCCGAGACCCGACCCCTTGACGTTCTGGTGCCGGCCGCTGCGCCAGAAGCGGTCGCCCACCCGTGCCAGCTCGTCCTCGGTGAGCCCCGGCCCGCCGTCGGCCACCACGATGGTCACCTGTTCGCGCTCCGGGGAGACCGAGACCGTGACGGTCTCGCCGGCGGGGGTGAACTTCAGCGCGTTGTCGACCACGGCGTCCAGCGCGCTGGAGAGGCCCACCGGGTCCACCCAGGCGGTGACGGCACTGTTTCCCGAGGTGCGCAGAGTGATGTCGCGCTGCTCGGCCAGGACCCGCCAGGCGTCTACGCGTTCGGCGGCGAGGGCACCGACGTCGGTCAGGCGCAGATCGGGCCGGCTGTGCTCGGCCAGCGCGAGGCCGAGCAGATCGTCGAGCACCCGGGCCAGACGTTTGCCCTCGGCCTCCACCGAGGCGAACTCCTCGCTGCCCGGCGGGAGTTCGAGTCCGAGCAGTTCGATGCGCAGCAGCAGCGCGGCGAGCGGGTTGCGTAGTTGGTGCGAGGCGTCCGCGACGAACGCCCGCTGCTGCTCCATGATCTCCTCGACGTGGCCGGCCATCTCGTTGAAGGAACGCGCCAGGCGGCGCAGCTCCGGCGGCCCCTCGGAGGCGACGACCCTGGCGGCGAGCTGGTCGGTGGCGATGTCGTGGGCCGCCTTGTCCAGCACGCCGACCGGACGGAGCACCCAGCGGGTGA
Organism: Streptomyces sp. XM4193; assembly: GCF_023072595.1. Lineage (GTDB taxonomy): Bacteria > Actinomycetota > Actinomycetes > Streptomycetales > Streptomycetaceae > Streptomyces. Next base: position 160,584 of record NZ_JALLGK010000010.1, on the reverse strand, counting down.
GCTGTACGGCCGCGCCCACGGCGCAGAGCATGGCGAACGCCTCGCCGAGCGCCAGTGGCAGCCAGTGGCGCAGGATCTGGGAACGGAGCTGGTCGGTGGGGGAGTCGGTCAGCACGACGGCCACCACGTCCCCGTCCCGCACCACGGGGGAGGCGACCGCTATGCGCCGGTCCTGCCACGGCCAGACCTGCGCCGGGTCCTGGCTCCGCCGCCCCGCCAGCGCCTCGTTGAACGCCTGCGTGCCCTCGCCCTGTTCGGGCAGCCGCCAGTCGCCGGGCGAGGCCGCCATCACCGTCCCGTCGCGGTAGAAGACACCCGCGCGGATGCCGTACAGCTGGTGGTAGCGGCTGAGTTCGCTGGTGAGGGCGGAGAGCCGCTCGTTGCGTTCGGAGCTGGGACGCCTGGGATCGCTGCTGCCGGAGGGCGGCACGGTGACGAACTGGGCCAACGAGGCGAAGCGCGTGGTGTCGTCGATCCGGTCGATCACCACCCGTTGCTGCTCGGTGGCCGCCATGCTCATCGCCAGCGGGAAGCCGAGCGCCAGCAGGACACCGGCGAAGAGCAGGATCAGCAGGGGCAGAAGGCGGGCGCGCACCGGATGACCGTAGTCGACGCGGGACCGCTGGGCGACGGGCTGTCCGCCACCACCGACCGATCCTGCCGTTCACGCGGCGGTCCTGTCGTTCGCGAGGCTGTCCGGTTGACCGATGCCCGCACGCTCAAGCCGTCCCGAAGCCCCGGCCCGAAGGCCCGGAGCCCCGCCGCCGGGGCCCACCCGCCGCCGGGGCACGGTCACCCTGCCGGGTCGATCAGCCGGTACCCCACGCCGCGCACCGTCTCGATCAGATGGGGCAGCCCCAGCTTGGAGCGCAGCGAGGCGACATGGACCTCCAGCGTCCGGCCGGTGCCCTCCCAACTCGTCTGCCAGACCTCGCTGATGATCTGCTCCCTGCGGCAGACCACGCCCGGGCGTCCGGCGAGCAGCGCGAGCAGGTCGAACTCCTTGCGGGTCAGCGAGACCAGTTCCCCGTCGACCTGCACCCGCCGGGTGTCCAGGTCGACGGCGACGGTGCCGAAGTGCAGTACGCCGCGTCCGGGCCGGTCCTCGCCGGGCTGCTCGGGCAGATCGTCGACGGGGTGCCTGCGGCTCACCGCGTGGATGCGGGCCAGCAGCTCGCCGGTGTCGTAGGGCTTCACCACGTAGTCGTCGGCCCCGAGATTGAGGCCGTGGATGCGGGATCGCACGTCCGCCCTGGCGGTGACCATGATCACCGGGATGCTGCTGTGGCGGCGGATGCGTCCGCAGACCTCGAAGCCGTCCTGGTCGGGCAGTCCCAGGTCCAGCAGGACGACGGAGAACGGTGTGCAGCCGGCGATCGGCAGCAGCGCCTGCATGGCCTCCTCGCCGCTGCCCGCGTGCACCACGGTGTAGCCGTGCCGCCCCAGTACGGCGGTGAGGGCGGCGGCGACATGTGTGTCGTCCTCGACCAGCAGAAGCCGCATAGGACCTTCCTTCCGTACTGTGCGGCGACGGGTGCCGCCGATTCCGGCAGTGCCGTGCGCCGTCGGCTCCCTGTCTGCGAGCCGACCCCCGTGAGAGCCCGTGCCGACCGCGTCGACCTCGGGCAACCGGGCCCGTGAGCACCCACCGGACCCGCTTCCCGCCTGCGTCCGTGCACTTCGGGAGCCCTTCGGGCTCTGTCGTTGTACGGCGCCGCAGATTACGCATCCACGCTCACGGGGGCCAGTCGCGTCAAGACTTCTGCGCCCACCTGGGGTTCTTCCGTTATCCGGCCGGTACGCTGCCGGTCGGGTCCTTTACGTAGCGTGTTGACGTGTGACGGGATCGTTATGCTCAATTTCCCCTCAGATGTACTGACGGCGGTTCACGCAGGTCATTAAGGTCCCCTCAACCGATGAGGACGGAGCGAGTGACGCCGATGGGTGAAGTATCGGTGACTAAGGACGCCGCAGGCGCGGCGGACCCGCTGGTCGTACTGGACAACGTCAACAAGCACTTTGGTGCGTTGCATGTGCTCCAGGACATCGACATGACTGTCGCCAAGGGCGAGGTCGTCGTCGTGATCGGTCCCTCCGGGTCCGGCAAGTCCACGCTGTGCCGCACGATCAACCGCCTGGAGACGATCGACTCCGGTCGTATCGAGATCGACGGCAAGCCGCTGCCCGAGGAAGGCCGCGAGCTGGCCAAGCTGCGGGCCGACGTCGGCATGGTGTTCCAGTCGTTCAACCTCTTCGCACACAAGACGGTGCTGGAGAACGTGACGCTGGGCCAGACCAAGGTGCGCCGCAAGAGCAAGGCCGCGGCCGACGAGCGGGCCCGCGAGCTGCTCGACCGTGTCGGTGTGGGCGCTCAGGCGGACAAGTACCCCGCCCAGCTCTCCGGCGGTCAGCAGCAGCGTGTCGCGATCGCTCGGGCGTTGGCGATGGAGCCGAAGGTGATGCTCTTCGACGAGCCCACCTCCGCCCTCGACCCCGAGATGATCAACGAGGTTCTCGAGGTCATGCAGCAGCTGGCTCGTGAGGGAATGACGATGGTCGTCGTCACGCACGAGATGGGCTTTGCCAAATCCGCCGCGAACCGCGTGATCTTCATGGCCGATGGAAAGATCGTCGAGGAGGCGACTCCCGACCAGTTCTTCAGCAACCCGCGCAGCGACCGGGCGAAGGACTTCCTGTCGAAGATCCTCCAGCACTGACGACACGACGCAGCGGCCCGGCGGGGCCAGGCACATCAACCGAAGACGAGGGAAGTTCAGTCATGAGACTCCGCAAGACCAGCGCGGCCCTGGCCGCCTCCGTGGCGGTCGTACTCGCTCTCACCGCCTGCGGCAAGGAGGGCAGCGCCGGTGACGAGAAGGACGAGGAGGGCCCCGAGGTCCCCACGTACACCGTCGCCGACGACGTCGACGTCGACTCGCCCGTGCTGAAGGCGGCCCAGAAGCGCGGCAAGCTCATCGTCGGCTCCAAGGCCGACCAGCCGTACCTCGGTTTCCAGGACCCCAGCTCCAAGAAGTACGAAGGCTTCGACGTCGAGATCGCGAAGATGATCGCGGCCGACCTCGGCTTCGACCCGGAGAAGGACATCGAGTGGAAGACGATCGACTCCTCCATTCGTGAGACCGCGGTCTCCAAGGGCCAGGTCGACCTCATGATCGGTACCTACACGATCAACGACGAGCGCAAGAAGCAGGTCGCCTTCGCCGGTCCGTACTACATGGCCGGCCAGGACCTGCTGGTGCGCAAGGACGAGGACGCGATCAAGGGCCCGGACAGCATCAAGGGCAAGACGGTCTGCTCCATCAAGGGCTCGACTCCGCTGCGCAACATCACGGAGAACAAGTCCAAGTACGGTGCCAAGACCATCGAGCTCGGCAAGTACACCGACTGCGTCAAGCAGCTGGTCGACGGCCAGGTCGACGCGATGACGACCGACGACGCCATCCTCAAGGGCTACGCTGCGCAGCGCCCCGACGACCTCAAGGTCGTCGGCGAGACCTTCAGCGACGAGCCCTACGGCGTGGGCATCAAGCTCGGCGACAAGGCGCTCAAGGACGCGGTCTCCGACGCGATCGAGGCGCACATCGAGAACGGCGACTACAAGAAGGCGTACGAGGCGACCCTCGGCCGTTCCGGCTCGGAGTTCGTCGACCCGCCGAAGCTCGACCGTTCCTGAATCCGCTGACACCGGACCGGACCCCGCTGTTCGGGCCGATCGAAGCGTGAAGCACGAGGTGCCCCGTATGTCCGCACTCGAGGGCGTACGGGGCACCCTCTGTCCTGCCCATCCCGCTCCCCGCCCGCGCGGAGATTAACGCGGAGACCTAGATGAACGTATTGCTCGACAACCTGCCGTTGTTCCGGGAGGGGTTCATCGGAACCCTTTCGCTCACGGCCGCGAGCGCGCTGATCGCCCTTGTGCTGGGAGTGGTGATCGCCGGTTGCCGGGTCTCGCCGATCCCGCCCCTGCGCTGGTTCGGCGCGGCCTGGGTCACCCTGCTGCGCAACACCCCGCTCGTCCTGCTCTTCGTGGTCGCCTTCTTCATCCTGCCGAAGGTCCTCTTCCCCGGCATGAGCCCGTATGTGCTGGCGGTCCTGGCCCTGAGCTTCTACACCTCCTCGTTCGTGTGCGAGGCCGTCCGCTCGGGCATCAACACCGTCGCCGTCGGCCAGGCCGAGGCGGCCCGCAGCCTGGGAATGACCTTCACCCAGACCCTGAGCCTGATTGTGCTCCCGCAGGCGACCAGAACAGTGATCGCCCCGATGAGCAGCATCATGATCGCGCTGACCAAGAACTCTGCGATCGCCGGCGCCTTCAGCAACGCCGAGCTCTTCGGCACCCAGAAGGACCTCAGCGACATGGGTTACAACATCCTGTTCGTCTTCTTCTGGATCGCAGTCGCCTTCCTCATCATCACCTTTTCCATCTCCGGCCTCTTCCGACTGCTGGAGCGCAAGCTGGGGGTCGCGCGATGAGCTCAGTCCTCTACGACGTGCCGGGCCCCCGGGCCAAGGCGCGGAACCTGATCCTCTCCGTGGTCGGCGGGATCGCCCTGCTGGGCGTCGGTGCCTTCATCGTCTTCCGGCTCGCCCGCACCGGGCAGTTGGCGCCGGAGATGTGGGAGATCCTGCAGTACACCTCCACGCAGGAGCGCATCCTCGAGGGCTTGGTCGCCACCTTGAAGGCGTTCTTCTTCGCCGGGATCTTCTCGCTGATCCTCGGTGTGCTGCTGGCGGTCGCGCGGCTCTCGGACCACCTGCCGATCCGGTGGTTCGCCACCGCCTTCATCGAGCTGTTCCGAGCGGTGCCGCTGCTGATCACGATCTTCGTGTTCTGGCAGGGCTTCCTCATCAACGACCCGATGTGGGCCCTGGTCCTCGGTCTGACCGTCTACAACGGTTCGGTCCAGGCCGAGGTGCTGCGCGCCGGCATCCTCTCGGTGCCCAAGGGCCAGGTCGAGGCCGCGTACGCGATCGGCATGCGCAAGAGCCAGGTCATGCTGACCGTCCAGATCCCGCAGGCCGTCCGCGCGATGATGCCGACGATCATCAGCCAGCTGGTGGTGACCCTCAAGGACACCTCGCTCGGCTACATCATCGTGTACGAGGAGCTGCTGTACGTCGCACGGCAGTTCTCCGACAACACCCTCATCAACGGGTCCAACCCGGAGGTCGTGCTCCTGGGCGCGGTGGGCGCGCTGTACGTCGGCATCTGCCTGCTGCTGTCCTGGTTCGCGACCTGGCTGGAGAAGCGCGGCCGGCGTGCCAAGACCGGAATCAAGGTCGCCGACGCCGAGCCCGTCGCAGAGCCGGACAAGGCGCTCGACGGCAAGGACGGCAAATGAGGTAGCCCGCACCGGCCCGTGCGCACTGTCCGCACGGGCGCGGGCGGCGAAGGGGAGCAGCGCGATGTCGGCGCTGCTCCCCTTCGGTGCGTCGGTGCCCACCCCATGCTCACTTGACGCGTGCACGGGCAGTGGGTTGCATACCGGGTGTGATCACGCTCCACGGCCGCCGCCTCGCGTCAACTCCCCGTCCCCACAAGAGCGCAGGCCACCGTGCCTGCAGTGAGACCCGCGCGCGGGGCCTGGAGGTCTCGCAGCCGTGGAACCGGTGATCATCGTCGGTGCCGGCCCCGTCGGTCTCGCGCTCGCGCTCTCGCTGGCGCGCCACGAGGTGCCCACCGTCGTACTGGACGCGGGGGACGGGCGGATCACCCCCCGGCCCGCGCGCAGCTGCGTGCTGCGGCCCGACACCGCCGCGCTCGTACAGCGCCTGATAGCTCCCGAACCGCTTCCGGGCGCGCGCTGGATGGTGTGGCGGACGCTGCGCCGCGGACAGGTGCTGGAGCAGCGGGACTTCACCCCCGCCGACGCCCCGTTACACGTGCCCGAGCACACCTTGCGCAAGGCGTTCCGCGCCGCGGCCGGGCGCACCGGGCTGGTGCGGATCGTCGACCACAGCAAGGTCGTCGAGCTGGAGGCGTACGAGGACGGGGTGCGTGCGCGCACCAAGGGGGAGCAGGGCGAGGTCTGGAGAGGCAGCCATCTGGTCGGCTGCGACGGCATCCGCTCCACCGTCCGCAAGCTGCTCGGTACGCGGTTCCCCGGCCGCACCGCGGTGGAGCGGCACGCGGTCGCGGCACTGCGGGTCGCACTGCCCTGGCCGGAAGAGGCCCTGCTGCACCAGGAGATGCCCGGCGGCAAGGGCGGTGAGGTCTGTGCCCGGGCGCTCCCGTCGGGGGTGTGGCGGCTGGACTGGCTGCTGCCGGCGCGCGGTGAACTGGTCACGCCCGACGCCCTGTTGGAGCGCATCCAGGAGACGCTCGCGGCCTGGACGGGCGAGCGGGACCCCGCGTACGAGCTGCTGGACACCGGAGTGCACACCGCCCACCAGCGCCTGGCACGGCACTGGCGCAGAGGGCGGGTCCTGCTCGCCGGGGACGCCGCGCATCTGCTGGGGGCACTGGGCACCCAGGCTGTCGACGAGGGTCTGCGGGACGTGGACAACCTGGCCTGGAAACTCGCCCTGCACCGGCTCGGTGCCGGCGACGAGGCGCTGCTGGACAGCTACGAGCAGGAGCGCCGCGGCGCGGTCGTCGCACGGCTGCGCGCAGTTGACCAGGCACTGCCCCTGGTGCGCAACGCCGGGGCGCTGCGCACCCTGCTCCCCGGCGGCGCCCGGAGCCGGTTGACGCTGCTGACCGACGGACATCTGGGCCGCGGGACGCTCGGCGCCGCGCCGGAGCACCGCGACTCCCCGCTCACCACCGCGCCGCTCGGGGGCGGTGTCGTCACCGAGCCGGGCGAGCGCGCACAGGACATCCCGCTGACCGCGCTGGACGGCACCCGGCTGGCGCTCTCCGAGCGGCTCGGCGCCCGGTTGCTGGTCGTCCTGGTGGCGCCCGGCACCGCGGTGTGGGACAGCCGGCACTGGCTCAACGCCGGGGTGATGCCGGAACTGGCCGCCGCCGTACGGGCGTTGCCCGCCCCCGCCGAGCTGTTCGTCACCGAGTCCTACCCGGGCGCGGCGGCGCACACGGTGCTGGTGGTGCGTCCCGACGGCTACCTCGCGGCAGCGCTGCCGGGGGTGCACCGCGAGGAACTCGGGCGCGTCGTCGCCACGTTGGGCGGTCGGGCCGCTGTACGTGCCACCGGTTCGGCCGCCGGTCGGGCCCGTGAGACGGGCGGCGAAGCCGGAGGCCGGCCCGGGGGAGACGAGGCCCCGGACCCGGACCCCGACCGGGAGCCGGCCGAGGACGGCGCGCGGGTGTTGGGACGGGGCACGGCGTAGCGGCGGCTGCCGGCGGCTGTGAGCCGTCGGGCCGGCCCGGACGGGTCCGGCGACGGTCCCGCGGCGTCCGGACGGTCGGGGCTCGACGTCGGCTCGGCGTTGCCGTGCTCGGAGGCGGTGGGCCCGGCAACAGCGGAGGGCCCGGGCATCAGATGCGTCAGCTGACGGAGGGCCCGGCCGCAGATGCCTCGGCTGACGGAAGGCCCGGGCGCAGGCCGCGGCGGGCCGAGGGTGCCGGGGCTCGACGGTGCGGTGCGGGGTCAGGGCTTGACGGTGCGGTAGTAGCGCTGGGCGCCCTCGTGCAGCGGAAGCGGGTCGGTGTAGATCGCGGTGCGCAGATCGACCCGCTGGGCGGCGTGCACCCGCGAACCGATGTAGTCCCGGTTGTTGATCAGTGCTCTGGTCAGACCCTCGGTCAGGGACTTCTCCGCGCGGTCGGTGGTCACCAGCAGGTTGGCCACCGCCACCGATTCCACCGCTTCGCCCTGCTGCACCCTGGGGTAGGCGTCCGCCGGCATCACCGCGGCCCGGTAGTGGCGGGCCTGCGGGTCCTGGGCGTGCAGCGCCGGGACCAGGCTGCCCAGCTCCACCAGCCGGATGTCGCTGCTGGCCGCCAGGTCCTGGATGGCGCTGCTGGGCAGTCCGCCGGTCCAGAAGAACGCGTCCAGTCCGCCGTTCTCCAGGAGTTCGGGCATCAGGCCGATCCCCTCGTAGACCTGGCGGACGTCCTTGGCCGGGTCCAGCCCCGCTGCGCGCAGCAGTCGTTCGGCGACCGGACGCACACCGGACTGCCGCTGGCCGACGCCGACCTTCAGCCCCCGCAGATCCGCTGCCGACTCGACGTCGGAGTCGGCGCGCACGACGAGCTGCACATAGTCGTCGTACAGCCTGGCGCAGGCCCGCAGCCGGGAGGCGTCCTTGCCTCCCGAGGTGAGGTACGCCGCCACCGCGTCGGCCTGTGCGATGGTGAAGTCGGCCTTGCCGGCGATCACTTGCTCGATGTTGTCGACCGACCCCTGGCTCGGTCGCAGCCCCAGCTCCACCTCGGGCAGATCGCGGGGGAGCCGTTCCTTGAGCAGCGTGCCGTAGCGGGCGTACACCCCCGACGGAACGCCGGTGGCGAGCGTCGCGCTCCCGGTGGGCCGGTCGCGCCCGCCGGGAGTCATCCACCACAGCAGCGAGACCACCACGACCAGGGCGCTGACCGCCCACAGCACATGCCGTCTGCTCGGCCCGCGGGCCGGGAACCTCACCATGCGCCCGATCCTGCCATCCGCGGGCCCGGCGGCCGACCCCCGCGTTCGAGGTGGGCGGGGAGGAGCGCCGTCGGGATGCGCGTACCCTGGTCGATTGAGATGACTGCCAAGACTTATGAGCTGCGCACCTTCGGCTGCCAGATGAATGTCCACGACTCCGAGCGGATGTCCGGTCTGCTGGAGGACGCCGGCTACGTACGTGCGCCCAAGGACGCGGACGGCGCCGACGTCGTCGTCTTCAACACCTGTGCGGTGCGGGAGAACGCCGACAACCGGCTGTACGGCAACCTCGGCCAGCTCGCGCCGAAGAAGGCGTCCCGGCCCGGTATGCAGATCGCCGTCGGCGGCTGCCTGGCGCAGAAGGACCGCGAGACCATCGTCCGCCGGGCGCCCTGGGTCGACGTCGTCTTCGGCACCCACAACGTCGGCAAGCTGCCGGTGCTGTTGGAGCGCGCGCGGGTCCGGGAAGAGGCGCAGGTCGAGATCGCCGAGTCCCTGGAGGCGTTCCCCTCCACGCTGCCCACGCGCCGGGAGAGCGCCTACGCGGCTTGGGTCTCCATCTCGGTCGGCTGCAACAACACCTGCACCTTCTGCATCGTTCCCGCCCTGCGCGGCAAGGAGAAGGACCGCAGGCCGGGCGACATCCTCGCCGAGATCGAGGCACTGGTCGCCGAGGGCGTCACCGAGATCACCCTGCTCGGGCAGAACGTCAACGCCTACGGCAGTGACATCGGCGACCGCGAGGCGTTCAGCAAGCTGCTGCGCGCCTGCGGCCGGATCGACGGGCTGGAGCGGGTGCGCTTCACCTCGCCGCACCCGCGCGACTTCACCGACGACGTGATCGCGGCGATGGCCGAGACGCCCAACGTGATGCCGCAGCTGCACATGCCGCTGCAGTCCGGATCCTCCAGGATCCTCAAGGCCATGCGGCGTTCCTACCGCCAGGAGCGCTTCCTCGGCATCATCGAGAACGTCCGAGCGGCGATGCCCGACGCCGCGATCTCCACCGACATCATCGTGGGCTTCCCCGGCGAGACCGAGGAGGACTTCGAGGAGACGATGCACGTCGTGCGCGAGGCGCGTTTCGCGCAGGCGTTCACCTTCCAGTACTCCAAGCGCCCGGGGACCCCCGCTGCCGAGATGGACGGGCAGATCCCCAAGGAGGTCGTCCAGGCACGGTACGAGCGCCTGGTCGCGCTGCAGGACGAGATCTCCTGGGAGGAGAACAAGCGCCAGGTCGGCCGCACCCTGGAGCTGATGGTCGCCGAGGGCGAGGGGCGCAAGGACGGCGAGACGCGCCGGCTCTCCGGCAGGGCTCCGGACAGTCGCCTGGTCCACTTCACCCGCCCCGAGGAGCCCGTGCGCCCCGGCGACATGGTGACGGTCGAGATCAGCTACGCCGCCCCGCACCACCTGCTCGCCGAGGGCAGGCCGCTCGGAGTGCGCCGCACCCGTGCCGGTGACGCCTGGGAGGCGCGGCAGGCCGCGCCCGAGGGCGGCGGCGTCATGCTCGGGCTGCCGAAGGTCGGCGCCCCCGAGCCGCTGCCCGCTCCGACGGGTGGTTGCAGCGCCTGCTGAGGCCGACGGCCGGTACGGCGGTACACCTCGGCCCGTGGGTCCGCGCGATTGCGGCGCCCAACCTGCGCTGCTCGCGGGCCACTTGGGTTCCGGCGTCGCCGTCGAGGACTGATGTGGGCCGCGTACGGGGGCCACGAACCGCGCCGGGCCGGAGCCGACCGGGGCGCGGGTAGGCTGCGGACATGCTTGCCGCTGCCGCCGTCTGCCCCTGCCCGCCGGTTCTCGTTCCCGAGGTCGCACAGGGCGCCGCGGAGGAGCTGGAAGCGGTGCGGGACGCCTGCGCCGAGGCGCTTTCCACGCTCGCGGCGGCCCGCCCGGACCGGTTGGTCGTCCTCGCTCCGGTGGAGCGGGCCGGGAGCGGTACGTACCCGGCGGGCAGCATCGGGGGGTTGCACGGCTTCGGGGTGCCGGCGGAGTTCGTCCTGGGCCGGGCCCCGCGCGAGGACGCCGCCGACGGAGCCGGCGGTCAACCACCGGCCGCGGCACGGGAGTTGCCGGCCCCGCTGACCGTCGGCGCGTGGCTGCTGAGCTCGGTGTCCTGGCGGGCCGCGCCGGTTTCCGGCCTCGGTGTGGACCGTGCGCTGCCGACCGAGGACTGTCTGCGGGAGGGCCGTCGCCTGGCCGCGGGCGAGGAGCGGTTGGCCCTGCTGGTGCTCGGGGACGGCAGCGCGTGCCGCACCCTCAAGGCGCCGGGCTATCTCGACGATCGGGCCGCGTACTTCGACGCGGACGCCGCACGTGCCCTCGCCGACGCCGACCACGCCGCCCTGGCCGCCCTGGACGCCGCGCTCGGCGCCGATCTGCTCGCCGCCGGCCGGGCGCCCTGGCAGGTGCTGGCCGGCGCGGCGGAGCAGGCCGGCCTCAGCGGCCGACTCCTGCACGACAGCGCTCCGTACGGCGTCGGGTACCTGGTCGCGGCCTGGAACTGAGGTCGTCAGGTACCACGACGCCCTTGCCGCTCCCCGGAAAGAGCCTCACGGCTCCCGGAGCCGCGAGCGCGCGCGGGGGCTGCCCGCCGTCGGCCGTCGGCTCGCATTCGCAGGGGAGTGCCCGCTCCGTACGAGCCGACCGCGCGGGACCGCGGCACCCGCGTCCGCAGGAGTCGGGCGCAGTGCGGGACTCAGCGGCCCTTGTTGCCGTCGTCGTCCCGGCCGCCCCTGCCGCCGTCACCCTTGCCGTTGTCGCCGAGGGCTTCCTTGGCCTTGTCCGTGCCGGTCTTGATGTGCTTGCTGTACTTGCCGCCGGTCTTGGAGTCGACCGCCTGCCCGGCCTTGTCCAGCCCCTGACCGACCTTGTCGCTGTGCTGTCCGAGGAGGCCCTTGATCTTTTCCATGAATCCCATGACGGCTGCCTTCCGTGAGTCCAACGGTGAGTACCTGCGGGCGGTTCCGCGGCGCGATTCCGCGGCCGCACCGCATCCCGCGTCCGCCGCGCTCCCCGCACGAGCGGTGAGGCGGCGACGTCCGCACGTGCGGTGCTCCGGGACCGCGCGCGAAGCCGCTTGATCGTATCCGCCCCCGGGGAACGGGAAGTTCCGAATCCCTGGAGGGACGGCTTCTCTCGCTGTCCGATTTTACGTGCCGGTGCGGGCCCGTGCCGGGTGGAAGCAGCCACCGCCGGTACCGGAGCCGCCCGGGCCAGGAGGACGTACGGTCCCGCCCGTCCTCCGGGTTTGGGAGACTGGCGCGCGTGAACAGTCGTGTCTGCGCCCCTCAGGTCATCGCCGTCGTCGGCCCCACCGCGGCCGGCAAGTCCGACCTCGGCGTCGAGCTGGCCCGCACTCTGGGCGGCGAGGTCGTCAACGTCGACTCGATGCAGCTCTACCGGGGGATGGACATCGGCACCGCCAAACTGTCCGAATCCGAGCGCCGGAACGTGCCGCACCACCTGCTGGACGTCTGGGACGTCACCGTCACCGCGAGCGTCGCCGAGTACCAGACGCTGGCCAGGGAGCGGATCGACGCACTGCTCGCCGACGGTCGCACCCCGGTGCTGGTGGGCGGTTCCGGGCTCTATCTGCGTGCCGCGATCGACGCCCTGGAGTTCCCCGGCACCGATCCGCTGGTGCGGGCGCGGCTGGAGGAGGAGCTCGACCGCCTCGGGCCCGGCGCACTGCACGCACGGCTCGCGGCCCTCGACCCGGCCGCGGGGGAGGCGATCCTGGCGAGCAACGGACGCCGGATCGTACGGGCGCTGGAGGTCGTCGAGATCACCGGCCAGCCCTTCACCGCGAATCTGCCGCCGACCGACGAGCGCCGCGAGGTCTACCGCACCGTGCAGATCGGCGTCGACGTGGCCAGGCCGGAGCTGGACGAGCGCATCGCGGTACGGGTCGACCGGATGTGGGAGGCGGGTTTGGTCGCCGAGGTGGAGGCGCTGGAGCAGCAGGGGCTGCGCGAGGGAGTCACCGCCTCCCGGGCCCTCGGCTACCAGCAGGTGCTCAGGGCGCTCGCGGGGGAGTACACCCTCGAGGAGGCGCGCGCGGAGACCGTGCGCGCCACCAAACGCTTCGCGCGCCGCCAGGACACCTGGTTCCGCAGGGACGAGCGTGTGCACTGGTTGAGCGGGGCGGTACCCGAAAGAGCGGAACTCCTCGCACGGTCACTGGCGTTGATCGATCGCCCGGTCACAGCCTGATCACGTGATGGCATCGGGACGCTCAGTCCGGCCGGGAGCCGCGTGCAGACGTGCCATCATCGACGATCGGAGCCGCGGTGTCGGGAGTTGGGAGGGCGCGTGGCAATGGATGCCGGCCCTCGCAGAAACGATGATCCGGCGCTGCCGTCGCAGGTGTCGAGCGATCCCCTGACGGTCCCCGTCCCGAGCGAGGACAGCGCCCCGGTCGCGGAGAGCGGCGAGTCCTACGGCGAGCTGCGGCCACCGCGCCGGTTGAGGCTGTGGCAGATCACCCCGATCGTCGCCCTGGCAGCTGTCGGTTCGCTGATGTTCGCCTTCCCGCTCGCCTTCGAGTTCGGCGGCGGCGGAGCGGTCGTGGCCATGCTCGGACTGCTGATCAGCTGCTGCGCCGCCGGCTGGGGCATGATGGCCGCCCGCCGGGTCGGCCTCTCCTGGCCCGGGCTCCCGCCGAGGGGCGGCGAGCGGCGCGCGGACTGGCGCGTGGTCGCCCTGTACGCCCTGTTGGTCGCCCTGCTGGTGGTGCTCGCCGCGCTGCGGGTGGCCACTCTGCGGTAGGAAAGGCCACCCTGCGGCAGGACCCGCGCCACCCGGCGCGCGCCCGGTCCCGGGGTCGGTCAGCCGCTCCGCGCGGCGCCCTGTGCGCTCCACTACGATCGGCCGTGTGAGCACCACAGCGCAGCCGATCACCTTCCTCAAGGGCCACGGCACAGAGAACGACTTCGTGATCATCCCCGACCCGGAGGGCCGCCTGGAGCTGTCCGCCGCCGAGGTCGCGCGGCTGTGCGACCGCAGAGCCGGCATCGGCGCCGACGGGCTGCTGCGCATCGTCCGCTCCGCCGCCCACCCGGAGGCCCGCGCGATGGCCGACGCCGCCGAGTGGTTCATGGACTACCGCAACAGCGACGGCAGCATCGCCGAGATGTGCGGCAACGGCGTACGGGTCTTCGCCCACTGCCTGGAGCGGATGGCGCTGGCCAAGCCCGGCGAGCTGGCGGTCGCCACCAGAGCGGGCGTGCGCCGCGTGACGCTGGGCGAGGACGGGTCGATCACGGTGGGCATGGGCCGCGCGCTGCTGCCGGGCCCCGGGCTCACCGTCACGGTGGACGGGCGCAGCAGGCCCGCGCGCCACGTGGACATGGGCAACCCGCACGCCGTCGTGTTCGTCGACTCGCTGGACGAGGCCGGACGGCTGCTCGAGGCGCCCGGGGTGGCGCCCGCCGAGGCCGTGCCGAACGGCACCAACGTCGAGTTCGTCGTCGACCGCGGCCCGCGGCACGTGGCGCTGAGGGTGCACGAGCGGGGCTCTGGCGAGACCCGCTCCTGCGGCACCGGGGCCTGCGCGGTGATGGTCGCCGCCGCGCGCCGGGACGGGTTGGACCCGGCCGCCGACGGCGAGACGGTGACGTACACCGTGGACGTGCCGGGCGGCTCCCTGACCATCACCGAACGTGCCGACGGCGAAGTGGAGATGACCGGCCCCGCCGTCGTGGTCGCCGAGGGCATCGTCGACCCCTCGCTGCTCAAGGGCGCCTGATCGCAGGCGGTTTGGCGGCCGGTCGGCTCCTCCCGGGAGGCGTGCCGGACGCCAACTCCCCGCCGTGGACGGGGCGATGGGGAAACAGGGCACGACTTTTCGCTCGAAGGAGTGATCCCGCACACGGTCCTGGGGGACCCGTCGGCGAGCCTCCGCGGGATGGATAGCATCGGGTAACTGACGGCGCGACACCCAGGGGGCTGCCCATGAGCGCGGTACGGAGCCTGCGAAAGCTCGGCAGGGCTGCACTGGTGGGCACGGCCTCCCGCGGCGGTATGCCGCACGCCCTGGAGCACGTCGTGCAGGCCCACCGCAGACACCACCAGGACGCCGACCTCGACGCCCTGCGGCGGGCGTATCTGCTCGCCGAGTCCTCGCACCGCGGGCAGATGCGCAAGAGCGGCGACCCGTACATCACCCACCCGCTCGCGGTGACCCTGATCCTCGCCCAACTGGGCGCGGGCGGCACGACGTTGACCGCCTCGCTGCTGCACGACACGGTCGAGGACACCGAGGTCACGCTGGAGCAGGTGCGCGCCGAGTTCGGCGAGGAGGTGGCCTATCTCGTCGACGGTGTGACGAAGCTGGAGAAGGTCGACTACGGCGCCGCCGCCGAGCCCGAGACCTTCCGCAAGATGCTGGTCGCCACCGGCAACGACGTCCGGGTCATGTCGATCAAGCTCGCCGACCGGCTCCACAACATGCGCACCCTGGGCGTGATGCGGCCGGAGAAGCAGGTGCGGATCGCCACCGTCACCCGCGATGTGCTGATCCCGCTCGCCGAGCGCCTCGGGGTGCAGGCGCTCAAGACCGAGCTGGAGGACCTGGTCTTCGCGATCCTCCACCCGGAGGAGCACGCGCGGACCCGCGAGCTGGTGCGCGACCACCGGGCCGCCGCCGATCCGCTGGAGGAGATCGCCGAGCAGGTCCGCGGAATACTGCGCGAGGCGAAGGTCACCGCCGAAGTCCTCATCAGGCCGCGGCACCTGCTCTCGGTGCACCGCTCGCGCCTCAAACGCGGCGAGCTCGGCCCGTGCGACTTCGGCCGGCTGCTGATCCTCGTGGGGGAGGAAGCCGACTGCTACGCCGTCCTCGGCGAGCTGCACACCTGCTTCACCCCGCTGATCTCGGAGTTCAAGGACTTCATCGCGGTGCCGAAGTTCAACCTCTACCAGTCCCTGCACACGGCCTTCGCCGATCCCCAGGGCCGTGTGGCCGAGGTGCTGATGCGCACCCACCACATGCACAAGGTGGCCGAGGCCGGGGTGGTCGCGCTGGGCAATCCGCACCGTGCGGAGGGCGCCGCCGAGCCCGCCGCCGACGGCGAGCGCTCCGACCCGACCCAGCCGGGATGGCTCTCCCGGCTGCTGGAGTGGCAGAGCCACGCCCCCGACCCGGACACCTTCTGGGCCGCTCTGCGCGACGATCTCGCGCAGGACCGCGAGATCACCGTCTTCTGCGGCGAGCCGGGCAGCACCGCCGGGACGGCGGCCCTCCACCTCCCGGGCGGCGCCACCTGTCTCGACGCGGCGTTCGCCCGGTACGGCGAGGAGGCGCACCGCTGCATCGGTGCCCGGGTCGACGGCCGGCTGACCACCCTGGCCACCGTTCTGCGCGACGGCGACGTGCTGCAGCTGCTGATGGCTGCCGAGGGCGGCTCCGGCCCGTCCCCGGAGTGGCTCGACCACGCCCGTACGCCAGCGGCCCGCATCTCCATCCGCCGTCGGCTCGAGCTGGAGTCGCCCGCCGTCCAGGTCGGCGCGGCAGGCGCCGACCTGGCCGAGGCCGAGCCGGTGGCGGGCAGCTCCGGGGCGGAGCACGACAGCCCGCAGGACGCGCCACCGAGCGCGGCCCCGGCCGGCAGCGGCGCGGTGGCGGAGGAACTCCCGGGCCACACCGTGCGGTTGGCCCGCTGCTGCACCCCCGTCGCACCCGACGCGGTGACCGGCTTCCTGGTGCGCGGCGGCAATGTGACCGCGCACCGCGACAGCTGCGCCACCGTCCGCCGGATGCGCGACGCCGGACGTGCGCAGGTCGCGGTGGGGTGGCGCGGAGGCAGAGCCTCGTGCCGGGTCACGCTCCAGGCGGAGGCGTTCGGCAGGCAGCAGCTGCTCGCCGATCTGACCGAGACCATCGCGGTCCAGGGAGCGGCGGTGCTCTACGCGGCCGTCGAGCCGCCGCGCGAGCAGCGGGTGCGGCACACGTACACCCTGCGGCTCGACGACTCCGGGGAGCTGCCGGCGCTCATGCGCGCGATGCGCGAGGTGCCGGGCGTCTACGACGTGGCCCGAGTGACCAAGCCGCTGCACTGAGCGCCCCGCGGCGCGGTGCACCGCCGCTGCCTCCGCGCGGGCTCCGGCGACCGCAGGGACGCAGCGCCCGGTGCCGGAGCCGGTGCGGCAGTGCCCGCAAAGGCCGCCGGGCGCGGTCGCGGCGGGTCGGCGGCGCCGTTGACGCGCGCGGCTGACGCGCTGGAAAATCGGGGTGACGCCCGCACGCGCCCGTGGGACCATCGTCTCCGTGACCGACCCCGGCCGGTCCCGCCCGCGGATCGGGCGGCGGACCGCGGGCCGGCGGGAATACTTCCGCACCCCCGCGCGTTACCGCAGAGCACGCACTGCCGTGCACCACTCCTCGACGTAAGGACACAATGACCCACTCCTCTTCTCTTCCCCACAGCGCTCAGCAAAGCTCCGAAAGCAGCACGCGCCGGGCCGACGCCCTGATGGAAGAGGACGTCGCCTGGAGTCATTCGATCGACGAGGAGCGTGACGGCGACCAGCTCGACCGCTCCGAGCGAGCGGCTCTGCGCCGCGTCGCAGGACTCTCCACCGAGCTCGAGGACGTCACCGAGGTCGAGTACCGCCAGCTGCGTCTGGAGCGGGTCGTGCTGGTGGGCGTCTGGACCTCGGGCACCGCCGAGGAGGCGGACAACTCGCTGGCCGAGCTGGCCGCGCTCGCCGAGACGGCGGGTGCCCAGGTGCTCGACGGCGTGATCCAGCGGCGGCAGAAGCCGGACCCGGCCACCTACATCGGCTCGGGCAAGGCCCAGGAGCTGCGCGAGATCGTGCTGAGCAGCGGCGCGGACACCGTGGTCTGCGACGGCGAGCTGAGCCCGGGCCAGCTGATCCACCTCGAAGACGTGGTCAAGGTCAAGGTCGTCGACCGCACCGCGCTGATCCTGGACATCTTCGCCCAGCACGCCAAGTCCCGGGAGGGCAAGGCGCAGGTCGCCCTGGCCCAGATGCAGTACATGCTGCCCAGGCTCCGTGGCTGGGGTCAGTCGCTCTCCCGTCAGATGGGCGGTGGCGGCGGTGGCGGCATGGCCACCCGCGGCCCCGGTGAGACGAAGATCGAGACCGACCGTCGGCGCATCCGCGAGAAGATGGCGAAGATGCGCCGCGAGATCGCGGAGCTGAAGACCGGCCGGGACGTCAAGCGGCAGGAGCGGCGGCGTCACCAGGTGCCGTCGGTCGCGATCGCCGGTTACACCAACGCCGGCAAGTCCTCCCTGCTCAACCGCCTCACCGGCGCCGGAGTCCTGGTGGAGAACGCCCTGTTCGCCACTCTCGACCCGACCGTGCGCCGGGCCGAGACACCGAGCGGGCGGGCGTACACGCTGGCCGACACCGTCGGTTTCGTGCGCCACCTTCCGCACCACCTGGTGGAGGCGTTCCGCTCCACCATGGAGGAGGTCGCCGACTCGACGCTGATCCTCCACGTCGTGGACGGCTCCCATCCGGTGCCGGAGGAGCAGCTCGCCGCCGTGCGCGAGGTGATCCGGGACGTGGGCGCGGTGGAGGTCCCCGAGATCGTTGTGATCAACAAGGCGGATGTCGCCGACCCGTTGACGGTGCAGCGGCTGCTGCGCGCGGAGCCGCACGCGCTCGCCGTCTCCACGCACTCCGGTCTCGGCATCGCCGAGCTGCTGGAGCTGATCGACAGCGAACTGCCCCGCCCGGACGTGGAGTTGGAGGCTCTGCTGCCCTTCACCGAGGGAGCGCTGGTCTCCCGCGTCCACGGTGAGGGCGAGGTCCTCTCCGAGGAGCACACCGTCGAAGGCACCCTGATGAAGGTCCGGGTGCACGAGGAGCTCGCCGCCCTGCTGCGGCCGTACCAGCCCGTCGCCGCCGAGGGGTGATCTCCGAGGGGCGAGCCGCCGGTGCGCGTGCGCCCGGGCCGCGTTGAGCGGGCCGGCACGCGCACTGAGCGGCGATGTGCCTGTGACGGCGGTGCCTGGGACGACGGTGCCTGTGACGGCGGTGTCTGACGGACGTGCCGGAGCGGCCGGCCGTTGGGGGCGTGCTTCACGGGAGAGTTTTCCGAGGTGGCCGCGCTGAGTGTGAAGCGGTCTGTACGGCCGCACTGAACGGGCCCGCGACGAGGCCGGTTTCGCACCCCCGAGGGTGGAGACCGGCCTCGGCCGCGGGCCCGCGGGCCCGCGGCTTTCGAGGCTGCTGAGCCTCGACCGGAACACCGGCACCCTGGTGCCGAGCCCGGAGACTGATCACACGCCATGGCCCGGCGGTTGCCTTGGTAACCTCCACGGGCCAGTCGAACCACATCCGTGGTCAGGGAATCCGGTGCGAATCCGGAGCTGACGCGCAGCGGTGAGGGGGACGGGCGGGGCACGACGCCACTGGGAGACCGGGAAGGCGTCCCGTCCGGACGAACCCGAGTCCGAAGACCTGCTGGCACCTCCGCGCCCCGGCGCGGGGACGTCCACAGGCCAGGCTCCGCGTATGAGCCCCTACCCCCAGAGGCATGCCCGTGCTCCGTGCTCCCGCTCTTTTCCGTACCCCGGCGCTGCTCGTCGCGTCCGCCCTGCTGATCACCGCGTGCGGCTCCTCCGGCGCGGGTGACGCGAAGTCGGAGGGGACCTCGGCCGCTGGTTACCCGGTGACCCTCGACAACTGCGGCCACAAGGTCACCCTGGAGTCCGCCCCGAAGCGGGTCGTGTCCCTCAACCAGGGCACCACGGAGATCCTGCTCTCGCTCGGCCTCGCCGACCGCGTTGCCGGTACGGCCACTTGGACCGACCCGGTGATGGAGGGGCTGGAGAAGGCGAATGCGTCCGTACCGCGTCTCGCCGACAACGCGCCCTCCTTCGAGAAGGTCCTGGACGCCGAACCCGACCTCGTCACCGCCTCGTTCCTCTCCACTCTGGGCAAGGGCGGGGTCGCCGACCGCGCCCAGTTCGAGAAGCTGGGCGTGCCCGCGTATGTCTCACCGTCCGACTGCCTGGGCAAGGACAACGACAGCGGCGGCGACGGATCGCGCAGCGAGCCGCTCACTCTCGATGTCGTGTACGGCGAGATACGTGATCTGTCACGGGCGTTCGGCGTGCGGGCGCGGGGCGAGAAGCTGATCGCCTCCTTGAAGAAGCGGGTCGGCACGGCCACCGCCGGGCTCAACTCCTCCGACGTCTCGCTCATGTACTGGTTCGCCAACTCCCAGTCGCCCTACCTCGCCGGCTGTTGCGGCGCACCGGGCGCGGTCACCCGTGCGGTCGGCGCGAAGAACGCCTTCGCCGACACCCAGGACGAGTGGCCCCAGATCAGCTGGGAGACGGTCGCCGACCGCGACCCCGATGTGATCGTGATCGGCGATCTGACCCGCAAGCAGCAGACGGCGGAGACCGCCGCCGCCAAGATCCGCTTTCTGGAGACCAACCCCGCCACCCGCAATCTGGCCGCTGTGCAGAAGAAGCGGTACGTCCTGCTGAGCGGACAGGCGATGAACCCGTCCATCCGCACCGTCGAGGGGATCGAGAAGGTCGCAGCCGGTCTGCGCGACTTCGGGCTCGTCAAGTGAGTGTCCGCACACTGCTGTTGACGGGCGGCGGCCTGGTCGCGCTGGTCGCGTCCATCGCCGTGGCGGTAACGATCGGCCCCGCCGACATCTCCACCGGAGACGTCTGGACCTCCGTCGCGGCCCACCTCGGACTCGGCGAGAGCACGCTGGCGCCACTGCGCGACGGCATCGTCTGGGACCTGCGCATGCCCCGCACACTGCTGGCCGCCGTGTGCGGGGCCGGACTCGCCGTGTGCGGCGCGGTCATGCAGTCGCTGCTGCGCAACCCGCTCGCCGACCCCTTCGTGCTCGGGGTCTCCTCCGGGGCGTCCACCGGAGCGGTCGCCGTGGTGGTGCTCGGTGTGGGCGGGGGAGTGCTGTCCCTGTCGGGGGGTGCCTTTCTCGGCGCGCTGCTCTCCTTCGCACTGGTGCTGACGCTCAGCCACGCCCTCGGCGGCAGCACCGACCGGGTCGTCCTGTCCGGAGTCGCGGTCATGCAGCTCTTCGCCGCACTGACCTCGTTCACCGTCCTGACCTCGGCGGACGCGGAGACCACCCGGGGCGTGCTGTTCTGGCTGCTCGGCTCGCTCACCGGGGCCGACTGGGGACAGGTACTGCTCTGCGCGGTCGTGCTGGCCGCGGCCCTCGTGGTCTGCCTGGGGCACGCCCGTACGCTGGACGCTTTCGCCTTCGGCGAGGAGGCCGCCGCCGGACTCGGCGTCCGTGTCGCCCGTACCCGCCTGGTCCTCCTCTGCACGACCGCGCTGCTCACGGCCGTACTGGTCAGCTGCGCCGGCGCGATCGGGTTCGTCGGCCTGGTCCTGCCGCACGCCACCCGCGTCCTCACCGGCTCCGGGCACGCCCGGCTGCTGCCGGCCACCGCGCTGACCGGGGCCGTCTTCCTGGTGTGGGTGGACACCCTCGCCCGTACGGTCCTCGACCCCCAGGAGGTCCCGGTGGGCGTGGTGACGGCTCTTGTCGGCGTGCCCGCGTTCGTGGCCGTGCTCTATCGCGGACGGAGAAGGACATGACCGACCTGCACGCGGACCGTGTCGTACGGCGTCTCGGCGACAAGGTCGTCGTCGACGGCGTCACCCTCACCCTGAGCCGGGGCGAGACGGTCGGACTCCTGGGCCCCAACGGGTCGGGAAAGTCGACGCTGTTGAGGCTGTTGGCCGGAGTTCTGGCCCCCACCGCCGGTGTCGTCACCATGGAAGGACGTCCCCTGGCCGATGTCGGCCGCCGGGCCGTCGCCCGCAGGATCGCCACGGTCGAGCAGCACGCCGACACGCAGACCGAACTGACCGTCCACGACGTCGTCGCCCTCGGCCGGATCCCGCACCGCCGTGCCTGGACACCGGCCACGGCGGCCGACGCCGAGGCCGTCGCCCGGGCACTGGCCCGTACCGGTCTGACCGACCGGGCCGGCCAGTCATGGCACACCCTGTCCGGCGGCGAGCGCCAGCGCACCCAGATCGCCCGCGCGCTCGCCCAGGCACCCCGCGAACTCCTCCTCGACGAACCCACCAACCACCTCGACATCCAGCACCAGCTCGACCTGTTGGAACTCGTCGCGAGCCTGCCGGTCACCACGGTGATCGCCCTGCACGACCTGAACCTCGCCGCGATGTACTGCGACCGCCTGCTCGTGCTGCGCGAGGGCCGCCCTGTCGCGGAGGGCACTGCGGCCGAGGTCCTGACGCCCACGCTCATCAAGCAGGTCTACGGCGTCCGTGCCGAGGTCACCCACGGGCCCGGCCACCCCGTGATCCGTTTTCTGCGCCCGGCCGCCCGGGACGGACAACCCCCGAAGAACGGACAACCCCCGAAGAACGGACATCCCCCGAAGAGGAGTGTGACGAGCGATGCCCCGACACCGTCCTGAAACTGTCGGCGCGGAGCTCGCATCCGCCCGACCGGCACCGTGCCGCGTCGTCGTGTGCCGGGACTGCTGCTGCGGAACCGCGAAAGTCACGGGTGTGGATCACGACTGGCAAGTCGCGCGCCTTGCCGAGGAGGTTCCCGTACGAGTCGCCGACTGCCTCGAGGTCTGCGAGGAAGCGAATGTGATCGTCGTCCAGCCTTCCGCAGCCGCACGTGTCAACGGTGCGCGCCCGGTCTGGCTCGGACTCGTCAACGAACCGGCCGCCACCGAGGACGTCGCCGACTGGGTCAGGGCCGGAGGCCCCGGTGTCGCCCCGCGCCCCGACGTCCTCGACCGCTACGTCCTCACGCCGTCCCGCAGGGCACGATGAGCACGAATGCCGACCACCACCGACGCCGGAGCCGTCGGCGTGCGGCCCGCCCGCCACCGTGAGATCCGGTTCCTGATCAACCGGTCGGCTTTCGATCCATGTCGGCCCCCGCACATTCCGGGGCGGCCGTCCGGGCGGGCACCTGCCCGGGGCGAAGCGATGTTCCCGACCCGCTTCGAGTCCGACGCGTGCCCATGTACAGTGACGACTGCCCTTGACCGGCAGAAAGCAGGCAGGGAGCCGTCCTTCAGGAGTTCAGCATGCTGCGCACCATGTTCAAGTCCAAGATCCACCGTGCGACGGTCACCGAGGCGAACCTGAACTACGTGGGTTCGGTGACCGTGGACGCGGACCTGCTCGATGCCGCGGATCTGTTGCCCGGCGAGCTCGTGCACATCGTCGACATCACCAACGGCGCCCGCCTGGAGACCTACACCATCAAGGGCGAGCGCGGTTCCGGCGTCATCGGCATCAACGGCGCCGCGGCCCATCTGGTGCACCCCGGCGACCTGGTCATCCTGATCAGCTACGGGCAGATGGAGGACGCCGAGGCCAGGGCCCACGAGCCCCGGGTGGTCCACGTCGACACCGACAACCGCATCGTCGAACTGGGCAGCGACATCTCCGCGCCCGTTCCCGGCAGCGGCACCGAGCGCAGCCCGCTGGCCATGACGCACTGACCCCACCCGCACCGCACGCCGCATACGCCGCGTCTCGCACGTCGCACACGCCGTCCCGTACGCCGCGCGGCCCACGCAACGGCGAACGTCCCGGCACTCCGCGAGGAGCGCCGGGACGTTCGCCGCAGTGCGGCCTGCCGCGTCAGTTCTTGCCCGCGTGCCGCTTGCTGATCGCCTCGAAGACGCCCTTGGCCTCGGCGCCGAGGTACGGCCCGGCCAACCAGGTCGCGGGACGCGGTCCGATGGAGTTGACCGAGACCAACTGGGCCTTGCCGCCCTCGCCGTTGGCCAGGATGCCGCCGCCCGAGGTGCCGCCGGTCATGGTGCAGCCGATGCGGTAGAGCGCCGGCTGGCTCGGGTCGGTGGTCAGCTGCCCCGGACGTGCGGTGCAGCGGTGCATCAGCGCACCGTCGTACGGCGGTGCGGCCGGGTAGCCGTAGGAGGTCAGCCCGGTCTGCTGCTTGGGCGTGGGGGCGTTGAAGTTGATCTCCAGCGCGGCGCCCACCGTCTCCTCGACCGACTTGGCGGAGCCGTCCTCGGCCTTGACCTGGACCACCGCGAAGTCCTGGCTCGCTCCGCGGGCGCCGTCGACACCGTCGCCGCGGTCGATCCAGTAGCCGGTGGTCTGCGCCCATGTCGCCCACCACTGCTTGTACGGGTACACCTCGTGCGCCGCGCCCTGGCCGACCTGGTTCGCCGGGCGGCCGAGGTCGTTGTAGGAGGGCACGAACATGATGTTGCGGTACCAGCCCTTGCCCTTGCCGCCGTGCACGCAGTGGCCCGCGGTGGCGACGAGGTTGGACTTGCCCGGGTTGCGCGGGTCCTTCACGACGGTGCCGGAGCACACCGAGGGGCCCTCGGGGGAGTCGAAGAAGAGCTTGCCGACCGGGGCGGCGTGCTTGTGGTACGGCGTCTTGACCTTCGAGGCCTGCACCGGACGCGGCTCGGGGTCGTCCTGCGGGGTGGAGGCGGC
Organism: Streptomyces sp. XM4193; assembly: GCF_023072595.1. Lineage (GTDB taxonomy): Bacteria > Actinomycetota > Actinomycetes > Streptomycetales > Streptomycetaceae > Streptomyces. Next base: position 136,567 of record NZ_JALLGK010000010.1, on the reverse strand, counting down.
GGCGACCTCCTCCTCGGTGACGTCCTTGGTGGCGTCCTGGGCGTCCTGCATCCGGTCCGGCTTCCACAGGTCCTTGATGTAGGGGTTGACGAAGTCGGCGGCGTCGCGCAGCCAGTCCTTCTTGTCCCAGTTCTCCCAGCCGCCGTCCTTCCACTTCTCCAGGTCCTGGAGCGAGGTGGGCAGGTCCTTGGGCAGGTTCAGGTCGAACTCGTCGCCGCCCTTGCCCTGCGAACTGTCCGAAGCCGCGCTGCTGGACGCGTCGGGGGAGGAGCCGGCCTCGTCGTCACCGGGGCCGCAGGCGGTGGCGGTGACGGCGAGCGCCGCCACGACGGCCGCCGCGGCGAGCGCCGAGCGCCTGCGCGAGGACCTGCGTATGGAAGGCATCGTCTGGATCTCCTGGCCGGTCTTGTTCTCTGTCGATTGGGGGAACGACGGCGGGGCGGGGCCGTCTCGGACCCGCCCCGCCCGCGATCACTTGGCGAGCTGGTCGAACACCTTCTTGGCGTCCGCGCCCAGTCGGGGTGCGGCGAGCCAGGTGGCGGTCAGCGGGCCGATGGAGGTCACCGAGTACAGCTCGTCCTCGCCGTCCGGGCCCTCGGAGACCCAGCCGCCGCCGGAGGAACCGCCGGTCATGGTGCAGCCGATGCGGTACATGGTCGGCTCGTTCGGGTCGATGGTGACCCGGCTCGGCTTGTCGGTGCAGCTGAACATCCGGGCACCGTCGTACGGCTTGGCCGCCGGGTAGCCGCGGGCGGTCAGGTCCTTCATCGAAGTCACCTTCGGGAGACCGAAGTTGACCTTCACCGCCGCGCCGATCGTCTCCTCGAGCGACTTGGTGTTGGTGCTGCCCTTCTCCGGCTTGACGTCCAGGACGGCGAAGTCCTGGGCGGCGCCCCGGCCGCCGCTGTCGGCGCCGTTGCCCCGCCAGTGGTCGGTGGTTACGGCCTTGTCGGCCCACCAGACGCCGTGCGGCGTCACATCGGCCTTGGGCGCGGTCTCCAGCTGCGGGCCGGCGACGCCCTTGGAGTTGTAGCTCGGGACGAAGACGACGTTGCGGAACCAGCCCTTGCCCTTGCCGCCGTGCACGCAGTGGCCCGCGGTGGCGACGAGGTTGGACTTGCCCGGGTTCTTGGGGTCCTTGACCGCGGTCGCGGAGCAGACCATCTGGCCCTGCGGCGAGTCGAAGAAGACCTTGCCGTGCGCCGGGGCGCTCTCGGTGTACGAGGTGGGCACCTGCTTGGCCTGTACGGCGGCGGGGGTCGGGTCGGTCACGCCCTCGTCCTCGCTGGAGCCGTCGCCCGCGGGCTCGTCCTCGATCTCGTCCTCGTCGATGCCGCGGTCGGGCTCCTCGGCGTCGCCCATCCGCTCGCGGTCCCAGAGGTCCTCGATGATCGGGTTGATGAAGGCCTTGGCGTCGCCGAGCCAGCCGTCCGGGTCCCAGTCCTTCCAGGCCCCGTCCTTCCAGTCCTTGAGGTCATCCAGGTCGAACGGAAGGTTCTCCGGCAGACCGACGGTGTCCTTGCCGTCGCCGCCCTTGTCGTTCTCCGCCGGCGAGGACTCGGAAGGCTTGGCGTCGCTCTCGTCCTCCGGTCCGCAGGCCGTGGCGGTCAGTGCGAGCGCCGCGACGACCGCTGCCGCGGCCAGCGTCGAGCGGCGACGCGTCCCCGTGCCGGTAGCTGACATGAATGAACTCCCCCTGAAGTGGATCAACTTGCATTCTTCTTGTCATGGACCTCGCCGGAGCGGAGGCGACCCCCACTATGCCGGTGCCGCCTACGACGGCGGCCATCGGGTCCTTGGTTCCCAACCCTGCGCAACACCTCGTGCAACCCTCACCGACCAGCACCTCCCGCTCATGCGGAAGCAGTTGTTCCGGGATGCCTCGCGACCGTGTGAATCCGTGAATCAACCTGCGTGAAAACCGTGTTCACCGGCGTACGGCGTCGTTGTTCCGGTCGGGCCGCCGGCCGAGGCGCGCCCGCGCGGCAAGGGAGGAATCGGTGAACCCACTGAGCGGCTCGCAGGAACCGGGCGCGGACACGGGCCTGCTGGCCCCGCCGCCGGACGGCGAGCGGCGCACCGCAGATGACGCCGCACCGTTGCCCGGCCCGCGTCGTACCGAGTCGCTGCCCCCGGCGACCGACCAGGCCGGTCCGTACGTACCGCCGGCCACGGACGGTTCGCGCAACCCGGGTTCGCACGCTCCGGGGGAGCCGCGGCGCCCGGTGGAGTCCGCCGACCCGAGGGAGTCCGCCGACCCCTTCGCCGCGGCCGACGCCGCCACCGCGGAGAACCTGCTCCGCTGCTGGGTGCGCGAGCGCGCGCTCGTTCCCGCGTCCCCGCCGGGCCGCCCGTACGCCGACCTGAGGGTCGAACTGCCCGCCTCCGCCGCCGAACTGGTCGTTCCGGTGCGCCACTGGTCGGCCACCGGGATGCACCGCTTCGGCGTTCCCCGGCTCCGCAGCGCCCCGCCCGCGCACTCGGCCGACGCCGCGCCGGCCGACGCCGAGGGCCCGGCCGGCGACACCGCGTACGCAGCAGATCCGGACACCGGCAGCCCCCGACCCGACACCGGGGCCCCCGGCCGCTCGGCGCCCGCCCGCGAGGCCGGGATCGGCGCCGTGTACGCCCCCGAAGGCAGCCCGGTGGACGCCGTCACTCTGGCCGCGCTGCTCGTCCGCGAGGCCGCCGGGCCCGGGCCGGTCGTCACGGAGGAGACCGCCGACCTGCTCGGCCGCGTCGTCGACTCGGTGCGGCAGACCGCGCGGATCCTCCGTCACCACCGGGCCGAACCCGCACCGCCCGCGGGGACTTCGGCCTTCCTGGAGGCCGAGCAGTCGCTGCTGCTCGGACATCCGTTCCACCCCGCGCCCAAGAGCCGCGACCACCTCGACGAGCGCGACAGCCGCGACTTCGCGCCCGAGCTGCGCGGCAGCTTCCCGCTGCACTGGTTCGCCGTGGACCGTTCGCTGCTGGCGGCCGACTCGGCGTGGACCGAACGCGGCCGTACGGTCTCCGCCTCGCGGTTGGCGACCGTCCTGGCCGGCCCCGGGGTTACCGTCCCGGACGAGACCGTGCCGCTGCCCCTGCACCCGTGGCAGGCGCGCGAGCTGCTCCGCCGCCCACAGCTGAACCAACTCCTCGACGAACGGCTGCTGTTCGACCTGGGAACGGGCGGGGCGCACTGGCACCCGACCTCGTCGGTCCGCACCGTCCACCAACCCGGCACGCCCGTGATGCTCAAGCTCTCGCTCGGCCTGCGGATCACCAACTCGTGCCGGGAGAACCTCCGCAAGGAGCTGCACCGCGGTGTGGAGATCCACCGTCTGCTGCGCACCGGACTCGCCAACCGCTGGCGCGCGGCCTTCCCCGTCGGGCCCGGCTTCGACATCGTCCGCGATCCCGCCTGGCTCGCGGTGGACGGCCCCGACGGACAACCGATCGCCGGTCTCGACACGGTGATCCGGCACTACCCCTTCGGTCCCGGCGAACGGCCCGTGTGCCTGGCGGCGCTGACCTCGCCGCGCCCCTGGGCGGACGCGCCCGCCGAACAGCTGATCTCGCCGCTGGCCCGGACCGTCGTCGCGCTCGCCCGTCGCACCGGCCGCTCCCGCGCAGCCGTCGCCACCGAGTGGCTGCTGCGCTATCTGTCGACGGTCGTCGCCCCCGTGCTGTGGCTGGACGCCGTGGCCGGCGTCGCGCTGGAGGCGCACCAGCAGAACACCCTCGTCCTCCTGGACCCGGACGGCTGGCCGCAGGGCGGCCGCTACCGCGACAACCAGGGCTACTACCTGCGCACTTCGCACCGCGAGGCGCTCGAGCACCGGCTGCCCGGCATCGGGACGGCCAGCGACAGCTACGTCGAGGACGCGGTCACCGACGAGCGCTTCGCCTACTACCTGGGTGTCAACAACATCCTCGGCCTCATCGGGGCCTTCGGCGCGGAGCAGCTGGCCGACGAGGAGCTGCTGCTCGCCGCCGCCCGAGGCTTCCTGGCCACCCACGCGGACGCGGTACGCCCCGCGGAGGCCGCCTCACCGCTGCCCGCGCTGCTCCTGGACTCGCCCGAGCTGCGCTGCAAGGCCAACCTGCTCACCAGACTGCACGGGCTCGACGAGCTGGTCGGGCCGGTGGACACCCAGTCCGTCTACGTCACCGTTCCCAATCCGCTGGTCCGTCGCGGCTGAACGACGACCGATGACTGCCTTCGACCCCGCACCCGCCGCCGAACTGCCGCCCGACCCCAGCGAGGACGACACGCTGGAGGTCGAGCTGCCGCCCGAACTCCTCGAGCCCGACGGCGAGTCGGCCCCTCCCGGACAGTCCGCGCCGCGCCGGGCGCCGCTGCTGGCCGACCCCACCGACCTCCTCGACTCGGTGCACAGCTGGCCGCCCGTCGTTCTCGGCGAGGGTGCCGCCTTCCAACTCGCCCCGGTCCGCCCGGAACGAGACCTCGGGCTCCTCACGGAGTGGATGAACGACCCCGCCGTCGCCCGCTACTGGGAGCTGGCCGGAGACGAGGAGCGCGTACGGGAACACCTCGCGCCGCAGCTCTCGGGTGACGGGCGCAGCGTCCCCTGCCTCGGCCTGCTGGACGGCGTGCCCATGAGCTACTGGGAGCTCTACCGCGCCGATCTCGACCCGCTCGCCCGCAGCTTCCCGGTCCAGCCGCACGACACCGGCGTCCATCTGCTGGTCGGGCCCGCGGAACGACGGGGCAGGGGCCTGGGCACCGCGCTGCTGCGCACCGTCGCCGCCCTGGTGCTCGACCACCGGCCCGCCTGCCGCCGGGTGCTGGCGGAGCCGGACATCACCAACACCCCGTCGGTGGCGGCCTTTCTTGGCGCGGGCTTCCGGTTCGGCGCGGAGGCGTACCTGCCGGGCAAGCGGGCCGCGATCATGGTGCACGACCGCGCCCACCGCCACCGGCTGTGACCGGCCGGGGAGCCCCCGCCGCCCACGGCCGTCCACGACTTGCCGCGCCGGCCCTGCGCCCCGCCCTGCGCCCGTCCCGCCCCGGCGGTCCGTCGGCCGGGGCAGGTGCCGGTGCCGGGACAACTCGCCCGCCCCGCGCCGGAGACCGGCGAAATCGCCGTACGGCCGCTGTTGTCAGAGGCCCCGCGTAAGCTGACGGCCCTATGAGCACAGCAGCAGGCGGCCCGGATCTGACCGCACTTCTCCAGGCCGCGGTCCACGCGGTCAAAGGCACCGAGCGGCCCGGTCAGGTCGCCATGGCGGAGGCGGTCGCGCAGGCCGTCGAGGACGGCAGCCACCGGCTGGTGCAGGCCGGCACCGGGACCGGCAAATCGCTGGGTTATCTGGTGCCCGCGCTCGCGCAGACCGAGCGGGTGGTGGTCGCGACGGCGACGCTGGCGCTGCAGCGCCAGCTGGTGGAGCGCGATCTGCCGCGCACGGTCGAGGCGCTCCAGCCGTTGCTGGGTCGTCGTGCCGAGTTCGCCATGCTCAAGGGCAGATCCAACTACCTCTGTCTGCACAGGCTCCACGAGGGCGTGCCCAAGGAGGACGAGGACAGCCTCTTCGACCCGTTCGAGGCCGCCTCCCAGCCGCAGGGCGGTCCGAGCAGCAAGCTCGGTCAGGACCTGCTGCGCATCCGCGACTGGTCCGACGACACCGAGACCGGAGACCGCGACGATCTGCGGCCGGGCGTCTCCGACCGGGCCTGGTCGCAGGTCTCGGTCGCCTCGCGCGAATGTCTGGGCGCCTCCAAGTGCGCTTACGGCGCCGACTGTTTCGCCGAGGCCGCCAGGGAGCGCGCCAAGCTCGCCGAGGTCGTCGTCACCAACCACGCGCTGCTGGCGATCGACGCGATCGAGGGTGCGCCGATCCTCCCCGACCACGACCTGCTGATCGTCGACGAGGCGCACGAGCTGGTCTCCCGGGTCACCGGCGTGGCGACCGGCGAGCTCACACCCGGCGCGGTCAACCGAGCGGTGCGCCGGGCCGCGAAGCTGATCGACGAGAAGGCCGCCGACCAGCTCCAGACCGCGGCCGAGGGCTTCGAGCGCCAGATGGAACTCGCCCTGCCCGGACGCCTGGAGACCGTTCCCGAGGACCTCGCCCAGGTGCTGATGGCCCTCCGGGACGCCGCGCGCACCTGCATCACCGCGCTCGGCAACACCCGCGACAGATCCGTCACCGACGAGGACGCGGTGCGCAAGCAGGCTCTCGCCTCGGTGGAGAACGTCCACACCGTCGCCGAGCGGGTCGTCGCCGCCTCCGAGTACGACGTGATCTGGTACGAGCGCCACGACCGGTTCGGCGCCTCGCTGCGGGTGGCGCCGCTGTCCGTGTCGGGCCTGCTCCGGGAGAAGCTGTTCACCGAGCGCACGGTGATCCTCACCTCCGCGACCCTCAAGCTCGGCGGAGACTTCAACGGCGTGGGCGCCTCGCTCGGCCTCGGCCCGGAGGGCAAGCAGAGCGAGGACCTGCCCGACTGGCGTGGCCTGGACGTCGGTTCGCCGTTCGACTACCGCAAGCAGGGCATCCTCTACGTCGCTCAGCACCTCGCCACGCCCGGCCGCGAGGGCAGCCGCACCGACATGCTCGCAGAGCTGTCCGAGCTGGTGGAAGCCGCGGGAGGACGCACTCTCGGGCTGTTCTCCTCGATGCGCGCCGCGCAGCTCGCCGCGGAGGAGCTGCGCGGCAGACTCGACGTACCGGTGCTCCTCCAGGGAGAGGAGACGCTCGGCGAGTTGATCCGCAGGTTCGCCGAGGACGACCGCACCTGCCTCTTCGGCACGCTGTCGCTGTGGCAGGGCGTCGATGTGCCCGGCGCGGGCTGCCAGTTGGTCGTCATGGACCGGGTGCCGTTCCCGCGCCCGGACGACCCGCTGATGGCCGCTCGCCAGAAGGCGGTGGAGGAAGGCGGGGGAAACGGCTTCATGGCGGTCGCCGCGACCCACGCGGCGCTGCTGATGGCGCAGGGCGCCGGCCGTCTCATCCGCGCCTCGGGGGACCGCGGAGTGGTCGCGGTGCTGGACCCCAGGCTCGCGAAGGCGCGGTACGGGAGTTTCCTGCGGGCGTCCATGCCGGACTTCTGGTACACCACGGACCGCAACCAGGTGCGGCGCTCACTTGCCGCCATCGACGAGTCCGCACGCAAAGCCACCACGGGCTGAGCGCGCCGCCGTCGCAGGGCTGCCGCCCGGCCCGCCGTGGGGGTCTCGGCCCGGACCGAGCGCGCCGCGGCGAAGTCCGGGCCCGGGGTGCGCACAGCGACGGACCCCGAGCCGGCGCAGAGGTCTCGGGGTCCGGTAGGGGGGCGACGACGGGCTCGCGGCTCCGTTCCACGCCCGGCCGAGCGGGCCGGGGCACGGGGAGTGCGCGGCGCCGCTCAGGGAGAGGAGGGCGCCGCGGACCGCGCATCGCCGTCAGACGCGGCGCATCACCGCGACCACCTTGCCGAGGATGGTGGCTTCGTCGCCGGGGATCGGCTGGTACGCGGCGTTCTGCGGGAGCAGCCAGACATGGCCGTCCTCGCGCTTGAAGCGCTTGACGGTCGCCTCGCCGTCCAGCATGGCAGCGACGATGTCGCCGTTCTCCGCGACCGGCTGACGGCGGACGGTGACCCAGTCGCCGTCGCAGATGGCCGCCTCGATCATGGAGTCGCCCACGACCTTCAGGACGAACAGCTCTCCGTCGCCGACGAGTTGACGGGGGAGGGGGAAGACGTCCTCGACGGACTCCTCCGCCAGGATCGGGCCGCCCGCGGCGATCCGGCCCACCAGCGGGACGTAGGAAGCGGCGGGCTTGCCCGTGGTGTCCGCGGTCTGGGCGCTGGCCGGAGTGTCCGAACCGCGCACCTCGTACGCCCTCGGACGGTGCGGGTCGCGCCGCAGGAAGCCCTTGCGCTCCAGAGCCATCAGCTGGTGTGCGACCGAGGAGGTGCTGGAGAGCCCGACCGCCTGGCCGATCTCGCGCATGGACGGCGGGTAGCCGCGCCGCTGCACCGAATCGCGGATGACCTCGATGACGCGGCGCTGCCGGTCCGTCAGCCCCGAGCTGTCCGCTCGGATCCCGGGGGGTCGGCCGGGCAGGGAGCGGCCGGGTCGGGGAGGCGGGGCGCCCTCGTCGCCGTCGGTGGACTCCTCACCCGTAAAGTGCTCCGGGAGGTCGCGATGGTCCCTGCCGGAACGCTGCTGCGCGGCGATGCTGGCACTGTCTGCGGTCGTGGTCACGTCGGCCCCTTCTCAAGCGGTTCTCCCTAGTCGCAACGGTAGTTGCTTTCGAAAGGTTGCGCCAAACACACGTTCGAGTGAAATGTGTCGTTTCGGTGGCCACCGGTGCGGGTGAAGGTGTATGTCGCCGCCCCCGCACGGGAGTTGAGGCGGCTCGCTCCGTGTGCCGGATCGCGCCCCATGGGCACTCCGTCTCCGCGGCCGCAGGGGGTTCGCCGCTGCCCGCGGGAGGGTGGCGCCGGGGCTCGCGGCGGCCTCCTGCGGGCCGTGGGGCGGATTCGGGAGACGGCGACACGCCGGGCGTGTCCCGTGGGTTGCGACCCCAGATCTAGTGGTTAGATTGGCGCGAGCCACCACAAGTAGTGGTCCCCTGCTCCGTTCGGCGGCGGGGATCGCCTATGCTGGGGGCACGTTCCACCCCGCTGCTCGTTCGGCGGGGGAGCTGTCACGTCATGCTGCGCCGGCGAGGGTGAGAAAGGGTGGGGAAGCCATGCACTGCCCCTTCTGCAGGCACCCCGACAGCCGCGTGGTGGACAGCAGGACCGCCGATGACGGCACCGCGATCCGGCGTCGCCGCCAGTGCCCGCACTGCGCCCGCCGTTTCACCACGCTGGAGAACGCCTCACTCACCGTGATCAAGCGCAGCGGGGTCACCGAGCCGTTCAGCCGTGACAAGGTCATCGCCGGAGTGCGCAAGGCCTGTCAGGGGCGCCCGGTCACCGAGGACGCACTGGCCCAGCTCGGCCAGCGCGTCGAGGAGGCCGTGCGCGGCACCGGCAGTGCCGAGCTGTCCACTCACGACGTCGGGCTGGCCATACTCGGCCCGCTGCGTGAGCTGGACGTGGTCGCCTACCTCCGATTCGCGTCCGTCTACCGGGCGTTCGACTCGTTGGAGGACTTCGAGGCGGCGATCGAGGAGCTGAGGGCCGGGCACGACGAGAGCCCGGCCCCGACCACCGGCGGGGGCGACGGAGCCCCTGCCGCGAGTGCCGCGCGCCCGGCCCGTCCGGCGACCGCGGACTGACTGCGCCGTACGCGCGGCGCAGCCCGGGACCACTGAGTGGCCCCGCCGATCAGAAACAACTTGTGATCCGGGAAGTTCCGGGGCACACAGGGCGTTATGCCTGCACAGGGAGGCGGAATGACTGAGACGACGAGCGGCCCGGCACGGAGTTCCCGTACCAAGGGCGGCAAGGCGAGCAAGGGGCTGCGCGTGGAGCGCATCCACACCACTCCCGGTGTGCACCCGTACGACGAGGTGGTCTGGGAGCGGCGCGACGTCGTCATGACCAACTGGCGGGACGGCTCGGTCAACTTCGAGCAGCGGGGCGTCGAGTTCCCCGAGTTCTGGTCGGTGAACGCCGCCAACATCGTGACCAGCAAGTACTTCCGCGGCGCGGTCGGCACCCCGCAGCGCGAGACGAGCCTGCGTCAGCTCATCGACCGCGTGGTCACGACCTACCGCAAGTCCGGTGAGGAGAACGGCTACTTCGCCTCCCCGGCGGACGCCGAGATCTTCGAGCACGAGCTCGCGTACGCGGTTCTGCACCAGATCTTCGCCTTCAACTCCCCGGTCTGGTTCAACGTCGGCACCCGGCAGCCGCAGCAGGTCTCGGCGTGCTTCATCCTCTCCGTCGACGACTCCATGGAGTCGATCCTCGACTGGTACAAGGAAGAGGGGATGATCTTCAAGGGCGGTTCCGGCGCCGGCCTGAACCTCTCCCGGATCCGCTCCTCCAAGGAGCTGCTCTCCTCCGGCGGGAACGCCTCCGGCCCGGTCTCCTTCATGCGCGGCGCGGACGCCTCCGCCGGCACCATCAAGTCCGGCGGCGCGACCCGCAGGGCCGCCAAGATGGTCGTGCTCGACGTCGACCACCCGGACATCGAGGCCTTCATCGAGACGAAGGTCAAGGAGGAGGAGAAGATCCGCGCCCTGCGCGACGCGGGCTTCGACATGGACCTCGGCGGGGACGACATCACCTCCGTCCAGTACCAGAACGCCAACAACTCGGTCCGGGTCAACGACGCCTTCATGAAGGCCGTCGAAGCGGGCTCGAAGTTCTCCCTGCGCGGCCGGATGACGGGCGAGGCGCTGGAGGAGGTGGACGCCCGGGCGCTGTTCCGCAAGATGGCCGAGGCCGCCCACGTCTGCGCCGACCCCGGCATCCAGTACGACGACACCATCAACCACTGGCACACCTCGCCGGAGTCCGGTCGCATCACCGCCTCCAACCCGTGCAGCGAGTACATGCACCTGGACAACTCCTCGTGCAACCTGGCCTCGCTGAACCTGATGAAGTTCCTGCGCGCCGACGAGGAGGGCAACCAGTCCTTCGACGCCGAGCGCTTCGCCAAGGTCGTCGAGCTCGTCATCACCGCGATGGACATCTCGATCTGCTTCGCGGACTTCCCGACCGAGAAGATCGGTGAAACCACCCGCGCCTTCCGGCAGTTGGGCATCGGCTACGCCAACCTCGGCGCGCTGCTGATGGCCACCGGCCACGCGTACGACTCCGACGGCGGTCGCGGTCTCGCGGGCGCGATCACCTCGCTGATGACCGGCACCTCCTACCGCCGGTCCGCGGAGCTCGCCGCCGTCGTCGGCCCGTACGAGGGCTACGCGCGCAACGCGGACGCGCACAAGCGCGTCATGAAGCAGCACTCCGACGCCAACGACGCCGCCACCCGCGTCGACGACCTGGACACCCCCGTCTGGGCCGCGGCGAGCGAGGCGTGGCAGGACGTTCTGCGGCTCGGTCGCAAGAGCGGCTACCGCAACGCCCAGGCCAGCGTGCTCGCCCCGACCGGCACCATCGGCCTGATGATGGACTGCGACACCACCGGCGTCGAGCCGGACCTCGCGCTGGTCAAGTTCAAGAAGCTCGTCGGCGGCGGCTCGATGCAGATCGTCAACAACACGGTCCCCAAGGCCCTCAAGCGCCTCGGATACCAGGACGAGCAGGTCGAGGCGATCGTCGCGCACATCGCCGACCACGGGAACGTCGTCGACGCCCCCGGCCTCAAGACCGAGCACTACAGCGTCTTCGACTGCGCCATGGGCGAGCGCTCCATCTCCCCGATGGGGCACGTGCGGATGATGGCCGCCGCCCAGCCCTTCCTGAGCGGCGCGATCAGCAAGACGGTCAACATGCCGAGCTCCAGCACCGTCGAGGACGTCGAGGAGATCTACCTCCAGGGGTGGAAGCTCGGCACCAAGGCGCTCGCCGTGTACGTCGAGAACAGCAAGGTCGGCCAGCCGCTCTCCGCCAAGTCCAAGGACACCAAGGCGGAGAACGCCGCGTCCGAGGGGAGCGGTGCCGCACAGGCCAAGCCGGAGAAGGTCGTCGAGTACCGTCCGGTGCGCCGCCGGCTGCCCAAGGGCCGTCCCGGTATCACCACCTCGTTCACCGTCGGTGGCGCCGAGGGGTACATGACGGCCAACTCCTACCCGGACGACGGGTTGGGCGAGGTCTTCCTGAAGATGTCCAAGCAGGGCTCGACCCTCGCGGGCATGATGGACGCCTTCTCGATCGCCGTCTCGGTCGGCCTGCAGTACGGCGTTCCGCTGGAGACCTACGTCTCGAAGTTCACCAACATGCGCTTCGAGCCGGCAGGAATGACCGACGACCCGGACGTCCGGATGGCGCAGTCGATCGTCGACTACATCTTCCGTCGTCTCGCCCTGGACTTCCTGCCGTTCGAGACGCGTTCGGCGCTGGGGATCCACTCCGCGGCCGAGCGCGAGCGCCACCTGGAGACCGGTTCGTACGAGCCGGAGGAGGTCCTGGAGGCGGACAGCCTGCCCCAGCCCGCCCCCGAGGCGCCGCAGAGCACCGGGCAGCCCACCACGCCACCCGCATCCACCGGGGCGGCACACAACTCGACCGAGTTGGCCGAGATGCAGTTGGGCCTCAGCGCGGACGCGCCGCTGTGCTTCTCCTGCGGCACCAAGATGCGCCGCGCAGGCAGCTGCTACCTCTGCGAAGGCTGCGGCTCCACCAGCGGCTGCAGCTGAGGGCAGAGGGCGCTGCCCGCGCCCCGGCCCGCGCCGCGTTCGTGAGCGTCAACCGCTCGCACCGTTGAACGGCGGCTGAGCAGCGCACCGGAGAGAGGGAGTCGGCCACAGGCCGGCTCCCTCTCTGCCGCGCACCTGCGCGCCGCGAGCGGTCACCTCAGGGTGCGGTCCAGGAGCGCCAGCAGGCCGTCGCGGTGCCGGTCGAAGGCGGCGGCGTCGTACGCCTCGGTGTCCGCCATGGTGAAGCCGTGGACGGTGCCGGGGTGGATCTCGGTGCTGTGCCGCACCCCGGCCGCGTCCAGCGCCGCGGTCAGCTCGGCGAACGACTCCGGCGTCATGTCCCCCTCGGCCAGGCCCAGTTGGACTTCGGCGGCGACGTCGTGGGCGAGCAGGTGCGGACTGTCCGGTGCGTCGGTCACCAGCGGGCTGGAGTGGTACCCGGCGACGGCCGCCACCCGTTCGGGGTGCGCCGCCGCGGTGCGCAGTGCCAGCACCGCCCCCATGCAGTAACCCACCGCCGCCACCGGGCCGTTGCGCACCTCGGGCCGCCCGGTGAGGTACTGCAGATACGCCTCCGCGTCGCGCAGGACACGGTCGGGCGTGTGCTCGGCGATCATCGGCATCAGCTGCTCGAACAGCGCCGGACGGGCCTGCGCGGTGATGCGCGTGGGGAGCTCGACCACCGGCGCGCGCCCGTTGCGGTGGAGGACGTTCGGCAGCAGCACGAAATAGCCGTGGCTCGCCAACTCCCGCGCCCAGGACTCCAGTACGGGACGCGGGCCGAACGCGTCCGGGTACAGCAGGACACCGGGCAGCGGGTCACTCTGCTCGGGGAAGGCTGCGCAGGCGTCGACGAGACCGTCGGCGGTGAGGATCTCCAGTGCAGTGGTGTGCATACGGAGTGATCTTTCCGGCTGCCGGTCACGCGGACAAGGCACGCGGACAAGGCGCGCGTACAGGGCACGCGCACAAGGACGGTGTTCGCACGCGCCTCCGCCGCCTCGCTCCGCCACTCGAAGACTCCTGCCGGGGGTCGGACGCAGGGCCGAGGGGTGGCGATACCGGATGTGCTGCCGTCGACACAGCAGGATGGCGCCATGAGCGAACAGCCCAGCAGCCCCGTACTGGTCACCGGCGGAACCGGGACGCTCGGTCGGCAGGTGGTGCACGCGCTGCGTGCCTGCGGCACCCCCGTACGTGTGATGAGCCGCCGACCCCGGGAGACGGGAGCTGTCGAGGATCGGGCCGGACCTCCCGTGCAGTGGGCGGTCGCCGACCTCGTCGAGGGCACGGGGATCGCCGACGCCGTCCGGGGCGTCACGGCGATCGTCCACTGCGCGACCACGCTCGGCCGCGCGGATGTGCGCGCCACCCAGCGTCTGGTGCGCACGGCGCACACGAGCGGTGGACGACCGCACTTCGTCTATATCTCGATCGTCGGTGTCGATCGAGTGCCGATGTTCTACTACCGGGCCAAACTGGCCGCCGAACGGGTCGTACAGGACTGCGGACTGCCCTGGACGATCCTGCGCACCACCCAGTTCCACGACCTGGTCGCCGACGTGTTCGCGGCCCAGCATCGGCTGCCGGTGGTGCTCACCCTCGGGGGTGACGCACGGCTGCAGCCGATCGACTCCGGCGAGGTGGCCGAACGACTCGCGGCGCTCGCGCTCGTCGAACCGTCCGGCCGAGCCGCCGAGATGGGCGGGCCGCTCGTGCACGACCTGCGGGAACTCGCCTCGATGAGCCTGCGGGCGCGCGGCAGTTCGCGTCCCGTCCTCCCGCTGAGGCTGCCCGGCGCTGCCGTGCGTGCGGTGCGGTCGGGCGGGCTGCTGACCGAGGACCGAGCGGTCGGCGCCGTCGATCACGAGACGTATCTCCGCCGCAGGTACGGGAGTTGATCCTCCGGACCTGGATCATCCGGGCCCCTGTTGCCCGTACGATGGCGCGGTGCTGGTCAAGTGGATGCGATGCACCGTAAGCGATCGCCGTGGATTCGAACGTGCCCAGCGGAAGTGGGCGGGCCTGCTGGGCGAGCCCGGTTTCCGCGGGCAGGGCGGTGGATGGAGCCGATCCACCCCGGAAACGGTGCACATCTTCGGGTTCTGGGACAGCCGGGCGTTCTACGACTCGTTCATGGCGCGTTCCCACGACCGGTTGCAGTCGGCCCAGGTGGGCACGTACAGCGACCTGCGCACCTCGCTCTTCGAGTACCGCTTCGACGTCAAGACCGGGTTCCGCCCCGAGTTCTCCGGCGCGGACCTGCTGCGGGTGGCGCACTGCACCGTGCGCGAGGACCGAATAGACCACTACACCCTGATGCAGGAGAAGGTCTGGAACCCGGCCATGGCCGGATCGCCCGGCATGGTCCGCGGCGTCTTCGCGCAGGCCGGCAGTGAGGACGAGTTCCTGGTGCTGTCCATGTGGGACACCGCGACCGAGCGGGGGAAGTACCGCACCGAGCGAGTGGAACGGCTGGCCTTCCGCGCCCAGACCGGCGCCGACATCACCGCGATCGACGGCGATGTGATCGATCTGGAACCGGAGTGGACCATCGAGGCCCGCCAGAGCGACGACCCGGACCTGAGCATGCTCTGAAGGCCCTGCCGCCAGCCCCTGCCGGTGGCTCTGGCCGGTGGCCGTGCCGGCAGCCGCGGCTGGTGGCTCTGGCCCCGGCCGGGCGTCTGCTTCGGGCACGTTCGGGGATCCTCGGGCCTGCGAGGGCGGTCCGCGCGGTCCGCGTCCGTCGTCCCGTGCGCCGCGACCCTCGTCCCGCGTGCTGCCGCGAAGGACCGGCTGTGGGCAGGCTCCGTGAAGTCGGTCCCGCGGACCGTTGGGATCACCTCAGCGCCGCCGTTCTCGGCGGCGGCCTAGGCTGGCCGTATGGCACGACCGCGGAGAATCGTTCTGATCAGACACGGCGAATCCGAGGGCAACGTCGACGACACGGTGTACGAGCACGTGCCCGACCATGCGCTCAGACTCACCGCCCTGGGGCGGGAGCAGGCCGAGGGGGCGGGCGCCCGGCTGCGCGCGTACTTCGACGGAGAACGTGTGTCCGCCTACGTCTCGCCCTACCGGCGGACCCTGGAGACCTACCGCCACCTGGGCCTCGACCCCTCACTCGTCCGCGCCCGCGAGGAACCGCGACTGCGCGAGCAGGACTGGGGCAACTGGCAGGACCCTCCCGAGGTCAAGCGCCAGAAGGCCGCCCGCGACACCTACGGGCACTTCTTCTACCGCTTCGCGCAGGGCGAATCGGGCGCCGACGTCTACGACCGGGTCGGCGCGTTCCTCGAAAGCCTCTGGCGCAGCTTCGAGGCGCCCGACCACCCGCAGAACGTCCTGCTGGTGACTCATGGCCTGACCATGCGGCTTTTCTGCATGCGCTGGATGCACTGGAGCGTGGCCGAGTTCGAGTCGCTGTCCAATCCCGGAAACGCCGAGTCCCGAGCCCTGGTGCTCGGCAGCGACGGCCGCTACCACCTCGACCGCCCCTTCGAACGCTGGTGTGTGCCCGAACCGTTCGAGACGCTGTAGCCGGCCCCGGCCCGGCTGACCGTGTCGTGTGTCCGGGGCCGCCGTCGGACGCCCGTGAGTGTGGTTCGGGCAGCGCGGCAAGCGCAGGAGACGGATGGGATCGAGGGCCGCGCGGCGAACGGTTGCACCACGCGTTGTTGCTCCTGCTCCTGCTCCTCCGGTGGCGCGACGCGCGTGCCCTCGGTTCCACAGCCCCGTACGCGCAGCGGCCTGCCACTACGACCGCGGGCCCGCCCCCAGCGCCGGTGCTCCGGCGAGACCTCGTGGGCCGCCCGCGAGTGGCGCTGAGCCCGCACCCTTCTCCCGTCCGTCCTGCCACCGCTCCGGCGACGACCGCCGCCGGACAGCTGGCAGTGAACGGACGACACCGAGCGGCCTGCCCACTCTCGGTGCTCTGCACCGGCGCTCCCACCCTGTCCGGGCACACGGCCCGACACTCGAGGGTGCGGCACTCGACCGTCGCCGGGCGCACGGGCTCACCGGCGCACGACGACCGACGTGCGGGGCTGCCGCTTTGTCGTCGGTCGCCGCTCCTCGCAGGACTCCTCCCGCCGCCTTGCAGCGCAACCGTCAGACGCCGCTCCTGCTTCAGCAACACCCGGACAGCCGCCCCCGTCCCCGAACGCACCCGCCGCCGTCTCCGTCCGCCCGCCACCACGACGCGAACCGCCGACGAGCCCGCGCTCAACCGGCCCCGGACTGAGGCGTCTGGCAGGCGCAGACCGGCGCACCACGGGCGAGCTTGTCGGCGGGCGCGATTCCCGGGACGAAGGCGGCTTCTGGGGCAACGGAACGCCATGCGGATCGCCCCGCTCGGCGCCCATGGCTCCCGAACGATCTCGTGTAAGCCCACGTCGCCGGTGCAGCTCTCGTCGTACGTCACCCACGACGACGAGGAGCCACCTGGCGGCACCATCGCCGTCGCAGTGGCCACGAGCTGCACGTGAACGTGTCGGAGGAACCGGTGGCTGCGAGGGCGGAGTTACTCGCGGGCGCGATCGAACCGATGCGGCGCAGCTCCCTGCAGGACGTGCGTGCTCGGTCGCGCCGTCGTCCTCCTCGACCACGACGGGTTCGCCACCGGCTTCGCCCTTCTCCGCTGCCGCCGGCGTACTGGCCCCATAAGGCCCGTGCCCCCTACGCGCTGTGAGCCGCCGCCCGGTACGGGAACGACTTCGCGCGCTGTCCGGAACCGCAGCGTCGGCCGGCAGAGACGCCGAAACGACCGGCGCCGCCGTCGCCGGGTGCTCAGAGCAGCGGCCGCCGTCGAGCCGCCCGCGTGGTGGGTCCGACACCTTGGGTGCCCGACAGTCTGGGTGCCCGACATCGGCGCGCTACCGGCCGAGTAGGCTTGGTTTGTGCCGTACGAGCCACCCACCCACCGTGTCGAACGGTCGCTGCGCGCGACGACCGGAGCCAAGGTCGTCGCAGGCGTCGACGAAGTCGGGCGGGGCGCCTGGGCGGGGCCGGTGACCGTCTGCGCGGCCGTCACTGGCCTGAGGCGGCCACCGGAAGGCCTTACCGACTCCAAGCTGCTCACGGCCGCGCGTCGCGAGAAGCTCGCCGTCGAACTCTCACACTGGGTCACCAGCCACGCTCTCGGACACGCATCGCCGCAGGAGATCGACGAGTTGGGGATGACCGCCGCCCTGCGACTGGCTGCCACCAGAGCACTGGAGCAGCTGCCGGTACGGCCCGACGCGGTGATTCTCGACGGGAAGCACGACTACCTCGGCGCGCCCTGGCGGGTGCGCACGGTGATCAAGGGAGACCAGAGCTGCGTCGCCGTGGCCGCCGCCTCCGTCATCGCGAAGGTGCAGCGCGACGCTCTGATGGCCGAACTGGGCGTGCAACACGCCGACTTCGGCTTCGAAGCCAATGCGGGATACCCTGCACCCGTGCACAAGGCGGCGCTCGCGGAACTGGGCCCCACTCCGCACCACCGGTTGACCTGGTCGTATCTTGATGTCCTGCCGCAATGGCGGCATTTGAAGAAGACCAGGCTGCCGGACCCGGCAGAAGTTCCCGCCCCGAGGGGCGTGGGAGGCCGGCCGGAGGCTGTCGACGGGCAGCTGGGATTCTTCGCCCCGCCGTCGGTCCCCGCTCCGACCTCGCCCCGCACGGGGCGTCCTGTCGCGGTGGAGCCCGCTGCGCAGTCCCCCGACGGCGTTTGATAGACAACTCACCATGCCACTCAGCTCCGAGGAGCCACAGATTCACCCCAGCGTTCCGGGCCCGCGTCAACCCGCGGCTCCAGCCCGTACTTCACAGCCCACTGGCGTCTCCGGCTCTGCCGGCCCACGACCCGGTCCGCGTCCCGCACCGCCGCGCGCGGACCGCAGCCGTCCCGGGCCATCGCGCCCAACCACCGGTGCCCGCCCCGCTGTTGGCACGGCACAGACGTCCGAGCGGCCCGGAGATCTGGCCGCCGGGCCGGCGTCCGGCCCCCGCCCGGGCGCTGGCACCGCGACCGCGGTCAGGCCCGACGGCGCCGAGGCTGCGTCGACCGCCAAGATCGAACTCGTCGACACCACCGACGCCGGTGCGATCGACACCGCGGACGAGACCGTCGACCGCCTGCTCGACCTCGGTCGGGCCCCGTCGGACGTACTGCTTCTCACCACGGGCGACCAACACCCGTGGGCCCAGCATGAGTTGAGCTTCGGGGCCGATGCGTACTGGCGCCAGCAGTCCGAGGGCGACGACGTGTTCGCCGCGCACGCCTCCCACGCCGCACAGGCCGCTGCCCGCCCCGTGGTGATCCTCGCGGTGAACGGCGGCAGCGACGCAGAAGTCGCCGGCGCGCTGCCGCAGGCACTGGGACGCGCAACGGACGAGCTGATCGTCTGCGGCGACCCGGCCCGTCTGCGCACCCTGCTCTGAGCGAGGCCCCGCTCTGAGCGATGAGCTCTGAGTGGCGCAGCGCTCTGGCCGAGCAGTCGGCGTTGCTCGACGGTGCCCGAATGGCACGGCCCCCGGCTGGCGTCCGTTGCGACCGACACAGCGTTTGGTGGACTCGTGGAGCCGTTTGTGGGTGGCGCAGCGCCTTGTCGTGACTCACGCCTTGTCGGCTCGGCGGGGAGAGCAACGGCGGTCGCCCCAGACCGCTCGGCACCACTGCGTTTCGGCGTCCGGCCTCCGGAAACCGAGTCATCCCGGCTCGGTCTCCGGAGGCCCGATCGCGCCGCGCGGCTCCGATCTACCTGATCCGGCCCTGCAGCCCTGTACCGGTGCAGCCCGGCCCTTGGCCGTCCAGTTCCGCGCAGGCGGGTTCTGTGACACATGGCCTCGACGGCCAGTCCTCACGAGATCCGATTCACGCGCTGACTCTTCCCTAGCTGCCCTGCTCTCGTGAAGTCCTGTTTCTCACGCCGTCCTGTTGTGGCGGATACCTGTTCTCACGAAGTCCGCGCACCAAGTGGGCCGTTGCTCTGCCCCACGTCCACCGAGTGGCGAGCCGTGGTGCCTTGATGCCACAGATCCGGCAGCCCCTGCTGCCGCTGTCGCTGCCGTACGGTCGACGCCACTGCCCGAAGGGCGACAGTCGAGCTACCCGAGTGCGGCGCCTGACGAGGTGAGCTGCCGCACCGGCTGAGGCAGTTGCGAGAGAAGAGCACCATCCCGCACACCGATCCGCCACGCACGGCTGACTGCTGCACCGCATCGCGCCCCGTGCACAACGACAGCTACACACCAGCAGAGTCCATGCTCGGCAGACCCACTCACCGTGGCCTTGCAGGGACACCTCTCCCGTACGTCTGCCTGCTCGCCGGCAGTAGCGCAGGCAGACTCAGGCGGGCCCGTGACCTCTCCTCCGGCTTCAGGCGGTCTTCCGCGCTGCCGACGTCGGCTCCGCCACGAAGCTCGGTCTGCGACCCCTTCGCCCCTCGCCGAGGATGCGCCAGCCCTCGCCGGTGAGCGTGACGTAGGCACCGCAACGCAGTCCGTGCAGCAAGCACGCGTCACGCAAGCCCCACATCCAGGCGCCGTCTTCCTCTGTCCAAGTACCCTCGCCCTCGCGGTAGTAGAGCAGCACGGCGGTGCGTACCGGACGGCGACGGCGCAGATCGTGCGGAATTATTCGCCGGAGCGAACTCAGGAGCAGATTGCGCAGCTCCCAGCCGTCGGGACGCGCTGTGTGCTGGAACGAGGCGCTGGCGGTGACCCGTTCATCCGGCCCCAGCACACCGACGACCGCAGTCGCCAGGCTCGGTCTGTGCAGGGAGTGCAGGCCGGTAACCACCTCTCGCGGGCTGTTGAGCAACGGGATTTCCGCCGCAGCCCATTCGGAGGGTTCAAGAACGCGACCAAGCCGGGAGGGGACGCCTCGTGGCGGCGCCGGAACCGAGCCGAGTACACCAAAGGCCATACCGCTCTTCCCTCCCGGGACGGTGGCGCCGAGCCACCGACGGGCGGGGCGAGTGCGCGTGGTCGGTCAACGGACTGCAGGTACAACCGGTGCAAGCAACACCACTGAGCACACCGCGCAGAGAGAAGCTGCGCAGAACTCGACCGCGATCAATCCGGCAGCCCTTCGCGAGAGCCCGGAGAAGTGATCTCGGCCTGCGTCACCTCTCGGCGACCCGAAACGTGCGACGACTTGCGGTGGCGGCCCCTTCTTGCGTCAACGCTCCTTCGGCTGCATCGCCTTCGGAGAGGCCCGAATGCTCGGCTGCCTCCGTCAGCAGCATGCCTCCGCGAGAGGCAGGCAGCCATCGAGCTTCCGACGCCCCCTCCGTGAAGCAGGTCTGGCCCTCTCTGTCGAAGGCTCCCACATACTTGTTCCTTCCCTTCCCCGGCCTGCGCCAAGCCTTCGGCGCAGGCCGGGAGTTCACCGGAGCGCTGTTGTGTGACCCGACCGAAGCGAAGGTCAACGGCGTCCTCTGCACCCTCGCCCCGGCGCGTCCGAGGAGGCCATGTCACGAACACGGTGATCACCGGCTCGCCCCCGGCTCCGATCACCGCACCGCACCGCACCGCACTGGTCGGGTCGGGGCGATCCGAGTCGGCCGGGCCGGGGTCGTACGCGGTCGATGCGCAGGCCGGCCTCCGGCAGTACCCCGGCCGTGCAGCTGGCGGGCGTTGGTCGTCCGCCCGCCAGCCGGTCCGCCCGCCCGTCCACCTGGCCTCGGCCGGGCCGTCGGCCCCAGAGCTCACCCCTGCACCGCGAGCACCAGAGGGAGTACGGCGGGCGCGCCGGCTCTACGAAGGAGACGAGCGGCTGTCGCGAGGGTCCAACCCGAATCGGTGTAGTCGTCGATCAGCAGAACCGGCCCGGGGTTCTGCTCGACCGCCTTCGCCACGGAGTCCGGGACGACCAGTCCGTCGTGCAGCGCGCGCACCCGCTGGGCGCTGTTGGTCTGCCCGAGAGGGCCCTCGCCGGTCCACTCCAGGCTCCCGAGCAGTGGCATGCGGCCCACTTCCGACACCCGGACTCCCAGCGACTGCACCAGCTCTGGTCGGCTGCGCGAGCTCAGGGTGACCACACCCGTGGGACGCTCGGACGCCCCGTTCTCGGCGGACGCCCAGCCGCCCGGACCCGTGGACCAGTCCCGCAGCACGCCCACCACGGCTTCGAACACGTCGTCCTGCACCGGGCCGTCCGCCGCTCCCACCGCAAACATGGGACGCAGTCGATTGCCCCACCCGATGTCCGAGAGCCGCCCGAGCGCCCGGCCCTCCAGGGCCTGTTCGCCCGCGGGGACGCGTCCTTTGAGGTCGACGCCGATCGCCGGCAGCCCGCTGGGCCACATCCGTCTCGGCTCCACGACCACTCCGGCACGGCTCAGGTCACCTCTTGCTGCGGCCAGAGAGTCCGGCGCGACTGTCTCGTCGGGGTGGTTGCCCGTGCAGTTGTCGCACCGCCCGCATCGAGTCGCTGCCGGGTCGTCCAACTGTCTGCGCAGGAACTCCATCCGACAGGCATCGGTACGCGCGTACTCCCGCATCGCCTCCTGCTCCGCGGCTCGCTGGCGGGCGACCCGCTCGTACCGCTCGGCGTCGTACTCCCAGCGCTGCCCTGTGGCGGTCCACCCTCCCCGCACTCGTCGGACGGCGCCGTCGACATCGAGCACTTTGAGCATCATCTCCAGACGAGACCTCCGCAGCTCCACCACGGTTTCGAGGGTGGGCAGCGAGAGCGGTCTGTCGGAACCCTCGAGTGCTGCGAGGGTCGTGCGCACCTGCTCCTCCGCGGGGAACGCCAGCGAGGCGAAGTAGCGCCAGATCGCCTCGTCCTCGCGGCCGGGCAGCAGCAGCACTTCGGCATGCTCGACGCCACGACCGGCCCTGCCGACCTGCTGGTAGTAGGAGATCGGGGAGGACGGCGAACCGAGGTGGACGACGAAACCGAGGTCGGGTTTGTCGAAACCCATCCCGAGAGCGGAAGTCGCCACGAGCGCCTTGACGTTGTTCGCCAGCAGATCGGCTTCGGCCGCCGCTCGGTCCGCGTGCTCGGTGCGGCCCGTGTACGCGACGACCCGGTGGCCGCGCCCGCGCAGATAGCTGCTGATCTCCTCGGCCATCGCCACCGTCAGCGTGTAGATGATTCCCGAGCCCGGAAGCTCGTTGAGGTGGGTGTCCAACCAGGCGATCCGGTGCGAGGCGTCGGGAAGGCTGAGCACGGACAGGGAGAGACTCTCGCGGTCCAACTCGCCGCGCAGCACGAGGGCCTGGCCCGTGCTCTCCCCGGCGCCGGTGCCGAGCTGGTCGGCGATGTCGGCGGTCACCCGGGCGTTGGCGGTGGCTGTGGTGGCGAGCACGGGCACATCGGCAGGCAGCTCGGCGAGCATCGTGCGCAACCTGCGGTAGTCCGGCCGGAAGTCGTGCCCCCAGTCGGAGATGCAGTGCGCCTCGTCGACCACGAGCAGTCCCGTGGCGGCCGCCAGACGGGGCAGGACCTGATCGCGGAAGTCCGGATTGTTGAGGCGCTCCGGGCTGACCAGGAGGAGGTCCACGGTGCCTGCGGTCACCTCGCGGTGGATCTCCTCCCACTCCTCGGTGTTGGAGGAGTTGATCGTCCGCGCATGCAGTCCTGCACGCTCCGCCGCCTCGATCTGGTTGCGCATCAGCGCCAGCAGCGGTGAGACGATCACCGTGGGTCCGCTGCCCCGCGCACGCAGCAGCGCGGTTGCGACGAAGTACACGGCGGACTTCCCCCAGCCCGTGCGCTGCACCACGAGGGTGCGCCTGCGCTCGCGCACCAGGGCTTCGATCGCTCGCCACTGGTCCTCGCGCAGAGCGGCGCCGCCGGCAGGAGCGCCGACGAGCGGAGCGAGGACGGCGTCGGCTTCGCGGCGGAGAGTGGCCGCGTCGAGCGGCTGGTGGGAGGTCATGGCCCCATGCAATCCGATGGGTGGTGTCCTCCGCCAACGCGACTGTGGACAACTCGCAATAGATGCGAATGTACGACTGATGGAGCTGCCTGTGGACAGCGGCCGTTCACCGAAGGGCCGCTCGGGCGATCGTTCCGACATGAGCCACGGCACCAGCTACGTTCCGCCCGCCAGGACACTCACCAACGTCACCCTGCGAGGCCCCGCAGCGCTCGCAGACGCGCTTCCCTACCTGATCGGCTACCACCCGGACGACTCGATCGTGCTCATCGGCCTGTACGGCGAGCGCGGGCGCTTCGGAGGTCGGATCCGGGTCGGTATCCCGTCCGTTCGAGCCGAGTGGCCCGACACGGCAGCTCAGCTCGCCGACTGCCTGATGCAGTCCGGGATGGCGCGGGGTGAACGCCCGGATGCCTCCTTGGTCTATCTCTGCCGCGAGCCCGCCGAGGACGCTTCGAGCCCCGCGGTGAAAGAGCAACTCCGGCCGCTGGTGGAGGAGCTGTGCCGGGCGCTCGTGGCTCGGGGTATGCCGGTTCACGAGGCTCTCTTCCTGTCCGGCGGCCGATACTGGACCTATCTGTGTCAGGACGACCGCTGTTGTCCTGCCGAGGGAAGGCGTCTCGGTCCGTCCGGCGTCTCGGAGCTTGCGGCTGCGACCACATACGCCGGCATCCGGACGCGTGGCTCCGCCCAGGAGTTGACGAGAAGGATCGCGCCGTTGGGCCCACCGCGCGCAGGCAGGCAGGAGGGCGCTCTGCGCGAGGCCTCGGCGCGGCTGCTGCCTGATCTGGTGACGGAGGAGGGCCGTGCCCGAGTCCGGGAGCGGACCCTGCGCCTGGCGGGCAGGTTGCGCAGGAGGTATCTCGCCGCCTCCAGGACCACTGCGCCGGTCGGCCCTGCCCTGGACGACATCCGGGACGACGCGATCCTGGCGGACGAGGAAGCGGCCGAGCTTCTCGTCGGGCTTCAGGACCGGGTGACGCGTGACCGCGCGGCGGAGTGGATGGAGGGCGAGGAGGCAGAGCCCGCGTTGCGCCTCTGGCGTGCCCTGTGCAGGCGATGCGTCGGCACCTACTCGGAGTACGGTGCGCCCGCGCTGGCGCTGGCCGGCTGGGTCGCCTGGTCCGGAGGCGACGAGCCGAGCGCCCGGGTGGCACTCGAGCATGCCTTGCGGCTCGATCCCCGATACACCTTTGCCCATCTCCTGCACAGCGCGTGCAATCGTGGTCTGGACCCGGAGCCGCTGCGTCAGTGTCTGCGCAAGCAGCGTGCCGACTACGAGCGCTGGTCGAGCAGTTGAGCGCCCCGAGCCGCCCGGAGGCGGCACGCATGCAGTTGCTCCGCCCGCAGGACGGCCACTGCCCAGCGTCCTGCACTCCTGGACCGCCGGGTGGCGGCCCCCGGTTCCGCAAGGCCGCCACGGCAGGCGACTGTCCTGGTGCCGGGTGTGCTGAGCGCCTGATTATCGTCATGCAGACGACTATGATCACCGCATGCCATACGACCCGTCGGCCTACCCGCCCTTCGCCGTCACCGTGGATCTGGTCGTGCTCACGGTGCGCAAACACGCACTGTGTGCGTTAGCGGTCCGTCGCGGTGAATCGCCGTACCAGGGGCGTTGGGCTCTGCCCGGTGGTTTCGTGGCCGCCTCCGAAGACCTCGGCTCGGCTGCGGCCAGGGAGCTGGAGGAGGAAACCGGGCTCCGGGTGGGGGAGTCGGTGGGCAGCGCCCCAGGTGTTCATCTGGAGCAGTTGGCGACCTACGGTGCTCCGGATCGTGACCCTCGTATGCGTGTGGTCAGTGTTGCGCATCTGGTGCTCGCTCCGGATCTTCCCGCTCCGGTCTCCGGCGGGGACGCCCAGTCGGCTCGCTGGGCTCCGGTCCACACCTTGCTGCTCGAGGCCGGCCATCCTGAGCCCGTCGACAGCGAGCGGGAGAGCGACCAACTCGCCTTCGACCACGGGCAGATCCTGGCGGACGGTGTGGAGAGGGCAAGGTCGAAAATCGAGTACTCGGCGCTCGCGACCGCCTTCTGCACGCCGGAGTTCACCGTCGGCGAGCTGCGTCGCGTCTACGAGGCGGTGTGGGGAGTGGCGCTCGACCCGCGGAACTTCCACCGGAAGGTCACCGGCACACCGGGCTTTCTGGTCCCCACCGGCGGCACGACCACACGTCAGGGCGGTCGTCCTGCACAGCTCTTCCGCGCCGGCGGAGCCACGGTGCTCAACCCGCCGATGCTGCGTCCCGAAATCTGACGTCGCCTCCGCAGCGGCAGCGGTTCGAAGTTCATCCCGGCGGGCGGCACTTGCCGGCCCTTGTCGTTGTCGCGTCGAAGCCCCGGACCACCGGTTGACGGGCAGCGGCGCGGCCAGGATCGCGCTATTCGCTATATGTCTGGAATGTCGCGATACCTTGCCTGAGTCACTCATGCGTTCAGCGGGGAGAAGTGATGATCCAGGCCATCGGACTCACCAGCGCCTCTCACCGGAACCGCCCACCCTCAGTCGCCGACCTGACCTTCGAGGCCAGGCCCGGCGATGTGACAGTGCTCTGCGGACCTTCCGGCTCGGGCAAGTCGACCGCGGTGCGGCTGATGCTCCAGCTGTGTCGCGGCCGGGGCGTAACCCTCTTCCGGGGCCGTCCACTTCACCGGGTACCACACGTCTACCGCGAGGTGGGGGTGCTCGTCGGCGACGTCCCCGGACATCCGGCGCGCACCGCGCTCGGACATCTGCGCATGCTCAGTGCCGTCGCGGGTGTTCCTTCCTCGAGAGCCGAAGAAGTCCTCGACGTGGTCGGCCTGAGTGGTCTGGCCGATCAGCGGCTCGGCACGTTCTCCCTGGGAATGGACCGCCGGCTGGGTGTCGCGGCGGCTCTGCTGGGAGACCCGCACACCCTGGTGCTGGACGATCCCTCGCAGGGGCTGGCGCCTCGCGAAGCCGCCTGGCTGCGTGGGCTGTTGCGCGCCTACGCGGAGGAAGGCGGGCTGGTTCTCACCACCACCAGTGAGCCGCGGGAGGCGTCCCGTCTCGCGGACCGCGTGCTGACGCTGGAGAGGGGCCGGCTGATCGCAGACCAGGACGTGCAGGCATTCACGCGCACCCGTTTGCGTCCCCGGGTCGCTGTCAGCTCCCCGCACGCCGAGCGCCTGGGCAGCATGCTCCTGCGGGAATCCCGTTCACCGCTGGCCGGGCTGCCTCCCCAGGCCCGTTCGACATCGGGTGCCCAGGGCGCAGAGGCCGAGCCGCTGGAGGCGCTCGAAGTGGTGAACGAGGGCGGAGGGCAGATCTCGGTCTACGGCAGCAGTTGCGCGATGGTGGGGGAGACGGCCTATCGCCATGGCATTCTCGTCCATCAGCTCGCCGACGAGACCGGTGAATCCGCCGTCTCCACCAAGCCGTTGACGCGTGCCGACGGCCGTGACGCGCGCTTGGCTCTCGAGCCCGCAGGGGCAGGCGCCGCTGGCCACAGCGGCAGCCGTGCCGACTCCACGCCGAAGCAGCCGGCAGGGATCGCAGGCCCCGGCCCCGGTCCGGGTCTCGCTCTCGGCCGCTCTCGCTCAAACGGGGAGACGTCCACTGCGCCCTCGGCCACCACCGCTTCCCCTCTGCCGCCGCGGTTGCGTGCCGTCCCGGCCCCCGGCCCGGTCTGGCCGTTGCGGTACGAGCTCCGGCGCCTCGTCGGTCTGCGGTCCACCTGGCTGCTGGTCGCTGCCGCTCTTCTCGCCGCACTCGCCGCCGCGTGCTGGGTGGGCCGTGGGGGAGTGGATGAATCAGCCCGGGCGCTCGTCGGTTGGCCTGCCGGCTGGCCGCTGCCGCCGGTGGCTGCCGTGGCCGGGCTGCTGGGGGCTCTGGCGTTCGGGCAGGAGCATCGCTACCCGGCGCTGGCTCCGGCCCAGGCCCCGGTCCCCAGACGGCTGGGGCTGCTGTCGGCGAAGCTTGCGGTGGCCGCAGGGGTGGCGGTGGTGCTCTGCGCGGCCTCGGTCGCGCTCAACGCCTCGGTGCTGCTCACCCTGTACGGTGCTTCGGCCGGCCCGCCCCCCCAACTGCCGGCCTGGCTCGCGACGATGGGGATGATTCTGCTGGCCCTTGGGAGTTCCTGGGCAGGGCTCCTGGCCGCAGCGATCTGCCGTTCCTTTCTCGCGGGGGTCCTGAGCGTCCTCGCGGTGCCGCTTCTGGTGGCGCCGGCGGTCCGTGAGTTGCTCGCGCCGCCGGCGGTGGACGCGGTGGCCGCGGTGAGTGAGCGGCTGACGGCGCTGCTGCTGGTACCGCTGCCCTTCACCGCCGACGAGTGGGCGGAGCCGGTGGCACAACTGCTCGCCCAACCACTGGGCAGCGCAATGATGTTGTCGCTCGTGAGCTTGTTCGGCGCCTATGTGTTCGGGACCTTGTGCGGCCGAGTGAGGTAGCCCCGGTACCCCTTCGAGGGTCGGCTCGCCGGCTCCCAGCTGCGGTTTCTCCTCTGACGGGCGACGACCCCCGTGCGCATCCGGCCGTCAAGGGCGTACGAGTCGGCGATCACCCTTTCGTGTGCTTTTCACCAAAGCCCTCAAGGTGGCTCAACTGGCCGCCGACAAAGGATGCGTGACTACCCTTGCGCACTCCATGATGACCTCGCCCGGCCGTTCCAGCCTCACCGGCGCCGGTGAGCTCGGCCGATATCCCGGCGGCGCCGCTGCCCCGCGTTCCGGTGCCAGTGCACCCAGCTGGGACGGTGGTGAACCCGACGCGGCGACGCGCTCCGGCCGCAGAACGGCGGGGACGCGGGGCCGCGGCCTGCACGGCCAACTCGTTCAGCAGCTCGGTCAGATGATCGTCGCCGGTGAGCTGGGTGCGGATCGCCCCCTGGTGCCCGAAGAGATCGGTCAGCGGTTCGAGGTCTCGCGCACCGTGGTGCGCGAATCGCTCCGTGTGCTGGAGGCGAAGGGCCTCGTCAGCGCACGCCCCAATGTGGGCACCCGAGTTCGACCGGTCAGCGACTGGAACCTGCTCGACCCCGACATCATCGAATGGCGGGCCTTCGGCCCCCAGCGGGAGGACCAGCGCCGCGAGCTCTGCGAGCTGCGCTGGACGATCGAGCCGCTCGCTGCCCGGCTCGCGGTCGGTCACGGCCGGGACGAGCTGCAGCAGCGCCTCGCGGAGATGGTCGAGATCATGGGCCACGCTCTGGGTGCCGGTGACGCTGTGACCTTCGGCAGGGCGGACGCCGAGTTCCACACCCTGCTGCTGCAGGCCGCGGGCAACAAGATGCTGGAGCACCTCTCCGCGATCGTCGCTTCGGCCCTGGAGGTGTCGGGTGGCCCGCTGACCGGATGCGATCGCCCGACCGAGGCGGCGATCGGCCTGCACCAGGCGATCGTTGACGCGCTCGGCGGCGGAGACCCCGCCGGGGCCGAGCATGCGATGCGGCAGCTTCTCGCGGTGCGTTCGGAGTCTCCTGCGCCGGCCGGCCGGGCGGCGGACCACGTCGTTCCGGCTCCGCGCGAGCACTGAGCCGGGTGCGCTGAGCCGCAAGACGCGAGCCGTGAGTCGCGAAGCGCGAGCCGCGTCCTCCTGTTCCCGGGACCGTCGTGCGAACCCTTCTCCGGATGGCTCGCACGACGGTCTCCGGCCGCACCGCGAGGGGACCGTTCGGCGCTGAGGTATAGCAGGATGTGTGCTGATACCTGCGCACATGGGCTGTGACTCGGGACACTCGAATTGGGCGTAACGCTTTCCGTGGAAGCGCGATGACTCAAGAGGTAGCAGCGCCAACGGGAATGGGAGAGCCGCTCGCCGGCGTTCCGTTCCCCGACGTTCCGCATCCATCCCGGTGCCGGCTGATCCCCGTCGGTGCCCGCAACGCCCCGTCCGAAGAGGGTCGGGGTCGTAGCCAATTCCATCGTTCCGAGAGGTTGTTCGTGTCGGCCAGCACATCCCGTACGCTCCCCGCGGAGATCGCCGAGTCCGAGTCCGTGTTGGCGCTCATTGAGCGGGGAAAGGCTGAGGGGCAGATCGCCGGCGATGACGTGCGTCGGGCCTTCGAAGCTGACCAGATTCCGCCAACCCAGTGGAAGAACGTTCTGCGCAGCCTCAACCAGATCCTCGACGAGGAGGGTGTGACGCTGATGGTGAGTGCCGCCGAAGCGCCCAAGCGCACCCGTAAGAGCGTCGCGGCCAAGACACCCGCGCGGCGCACGACCACCAAGTCCGTCGCCGCCGGGCAGTCGACCGCGGCGTCGGCCACCGAGGCGGTCGACTCCGGTGCCGACTCGGAGGCCAAGCCGGCCAAGAAGGCGGCCAAGAAGGCGGTGGCGAAGAAGACCGCCGCCAAGAAGGTCGCCGAGGGTCCGGCCAAGAAGGCCACCAAGAAGGCGGCCGCGAAGAAGACGGCCAAGAAGTCGGTCGTCGACGAGATCCTCGAGGGCGACGAGGAGGCCGTGGAGGCCCCCGCCAAGCCCGGCAAGCCCGGTGACGAGGCCGCTCCCGAGGGCAAGAACGAGAACGAGGGCTTCGTGCTCTCCGACGAGGACGAGGACGACGCTCCTGCTCAGCAGGTTGCCGCGGCCGGCGCGACCGCCGACCCGGTCAAGGACTACCTCAAGCAGATCGGCAAGGTCCCGCTGCTCAACGCCGAGCAGGAGGTGGAGCTCGCCAAGCGCATCGAAGCCGGCCTGTTCGCCGAGGACAAGCTCGCCAACTCCGACAAGCTCGCGCCCAAGCTCAAGCGCGAGCTGGAGATCATCGCGGAGGACGGCCGCCGGGCGAAGAACCACCTGCTGGAGGCCAACCTCCGACTCGTGGTCTCGCTGGCCAAGCGCTACACCGGTCGCGGAATGCTCTTCCTGGACCTCATCCAGGAGGGCAACCTGGGCCTGATCCGTGCGGTCGAGAAGTTCGACTACACCAAGGGCTACAAGTTCTCCACCTACGCGACCTGGTGGATTCGGCAGGCCATCACCCGCGCCATGGCCGACCAGGCCCGCACCATCCGTATCCCGGTGCACATGGTCGAAGTCATCAACAAGCTGGCCAGGGTGCAGCGTCAGATGCTCCAGGACCTGGGCCGTGAGCCCACCCCGGAGGAGCTGGCCAAGGAGCTGGACATGACGCCCGAGAAGGTCGTCGAGGTCCAGAAGTACGGTCGTGAGCCGATCTCGCTGCACACTCCCCTCGGTGAGGACGGGGACAGCGAGTTCGGTGACCTGATCGAGGACTCCGAGGCCGTCGTTCCGGCGGATGCGGTGAGCTTCACGCTCCTCCAGGAGCAGCTGCACTCGGTGCTGGACACCCTCAGCGAGCGCGAGGCGGGCGTGGTCTCGATGCGCTTCGGTCTCACCGACGGTCAGCCGAAGACACTGGACGAGATCGGCAAGGTCTACGGCGTGACGCGTGAGCGGATCCGTCAGATCGAGTCGAAGACCATGTCGAAGCTGCGGCACCCCTCCCGGTCCCAGGTCCTGCGCGACTACCTGGACTGACGAGTCGGACTGACGACCCGGAGCGAACGGGGGCGAGCGACACCGCCTGTCGGCGACGGCCCGGCCACAACGCCCTGCGGGGCTTGGGCCGGGCCGTCGCTGTTGCGGCCGCGGCGGCGAAGTCAACGCGGTGTGCGCGTTTTCGCCGGTATGGCGGACAGCGGGTGACTGGATGATTCCGTAAAGTCAGCTAGCGGTATGAACACATTCACGCGCGCTCTGACCGCCACCCTCGTCTCGTCCCTGGCCCTCACGGCAGCCACGGCTGTCGGGCCGCCCGTGGCCCATGCGATGGACCGTTCCGTCATCGGCGGTGATGCCGCTCGCACGGCCGACCACCCGTGGGTGGTGGCCATCGGGAGCCGGCAGCTCTTCGGCTCTTCGAGATCCGGGCAGTTCTGCGGCGGCGCCGTCGTCTCGGCGCGCACCGTGGTGACCGCGGCGCACTGCTTCGACCGACAGATCCTCGGCGCGGACCCCGACCGGGTACGGGACTTCCGTGTGATCGCCGGCCGGGACGATCTCCGCGGTGAGCAGGGCCGCGCGGTGGCGGTCAGCGACATCTGGGTCAACCCCCGCTACGACCGGCGGACCAACGCCGGGGACCTGGCGGTGCTGACGCTGGCCAAGCCGCTGCCCGGCGCCGTGGTGCCCCTCGCGGGAGCCGGGGACGCGGCGTAC
The DNA here is from genome assembly GCF_023072595.1 of Streptomyces sp. XM4193. Taxonomy (GTDB): domain Bacteria; phylum Actinomycetota; class Actinomycetes; order Streptomycetales; family Streptomycetaceae; genus Streptomyces. The sequence goes on along the minus strand of NZ_JALLGK010000010.1, from coordinate 105,340 downwards.
GCCGCCGGGCAGCCCGCGTCGGTGTACGGCTGGGGCGACACCGGCGGGGACGGAAGCTATGCGTCCTCGCTGCACGCCTCCCGTGTGCGGGTGTTGGCGGACCAGGAGTGTGCCGACGCCTACCCGGGCGGCGCCGCGGCAGGGCGGTTCCGGGCGGAGACGATGGTCTGCGCCGGCCTGCCCGAGGGCGGCCGGGACGCCTGCCAGGGTGACAGCGGTGGTCCGCTGGTCTCCGGTGGGAAGCTGATCGGGCTCGTCTCCTGGGGATCGGGCTGCGGCGTCGCGGGGCAGCCCGGTGTCTACACGAGGATTTCCGCGTTGGAGAAGGAGATCACCGGGCGGATGCGCGGTTAGGCGGGAGGAGGCTTCGGGGCGCTCGGTGGTGGGCGGCCCGGAGCACACACGACGACGGGCGGACAACCACGCTCGGTGGTCGCCCGCCCGTCGTCTTCCCGGCCCTTGGCCGGAACCGAGCTCGTCGGTGTCAGGACGCTGTGCGTCGGGTCAGCGGTCGTCGTCGCCCACGGTTGCCGGAGTGGCGGTGAGCCGCTCCGTCTCGTCCTGTATTTCCGCGGCGATCTTCTTGAGTTCTGGCTCGAACTTGCGACCGTGGTGGGCGCAGAACAGGAGCTCGCCGCCCGTGGCCAGTACGACGCGCAGGTACGCCTGGGCGCCACAGCGGTCGCAGCGGTCAGCGGCGGTCAGCGGGCTCGCGGGTGTCAGAACAGTAGTCACGTCGCCTCTTCTCTAGCTCGACGAGCTGTCGTACCAGGGTCAACATCCAACCAGTCCGAGATGTTCCCGCCTCGGACTACTTTCCTTGAAGTCGCCTTCCGGGACGGTTGGATGCTGCCGGTTGGCGGCGAAAGGGCCGTTTGCTTGGTTCTAGAAGCTTGTCGGTTTCGTTGCGCTTGTCCAGTTGTCGTCTCCGAGTGGGTGTACCACTCGTTGGTGAGGACGTGCCCGGAGCCTAAATGGTTCATGCCCCGAAGGGAACGTGATGTACACGTCACCCTTACGAGTTATCGAACGCCTGGACGATTCGCCGCTAGCATAGGTTTACCCACGGGTGGCGTTTCACCAGCAATGGCAAGGGTCGGTACCCTCTGAGCGGCAATAAGCCACCCCAGTGAATTCAGCGAGGAGCGAACCGCGTGACCGCCGAGACGTCGTCCACCGCACTGCTCACCGGAGCGGATCGGGACAGCTCCAACTACACCGCGCGTCACCTGTTGGTCCTCGAAGGGCTCGAAGCGGTCCGCAAGCGGCCCGGCATGTACATCGGCTCGACGGACAGCCGCGGTCTGATGCACTGCCTCTGGGAGATCATCGACAACTCCGTCGACGAGGCCCTGGGCGGCTACTGCGACCGCATCGAGGTCGTGCTGCACGACGACGGCTCGGTCGAGGTCAGCGACAACGGCCGCGGCATCCCGGTCGACGTCGAGCCCAAGACGGGCCTGTCCGGGGTCGAGGTCGTGATGACCAAGCTGCACGCAGGCGGAAAGTTCGGCGGCGGGTCCTACGCGGCGTCCGGCGGTCTGCACGGAGTCGGCGCCTCGGTCGTCAACGCGCTGTCCGCGCGTCTGGACGTCGAGGTGGACCGGAACAGTCGGACGCACTCGATCAGCTTCCGCCGCGGCGTCCCGGGGATGTTCACGGAGTCCGGGCCCGAGGCTCCGTTCGACCCGTCCAGCGGCCTGATCAAGGGCAAGAAGGTGCCGAAGGCCCGTACGGGCACCAGGATCCGGTACTGGGCCGACCGGCAGATCTTCCTGAAGGAGGCCGGGCTCTCCCTGGAGACCCTGTACGCGCGAGCGCGTCAGACCGCCTTCCTTGTTCCGGGGCTGACCATAACGGTCCGTGACCAGCGCGCCCTGGACGGTGCGTCCGTCGCCGAGGAGGTCTTCCGGTACGACGGCGGCATCAGCGAGTTCTGCGAGTACCTGGCGCAGGACCGGCCGATCTGCGACGTGCTGCGGCTCCAGGGCCAGGGAAGCTTCAAGGAGACGGTGCCGGTCCTGGACGACCGCGGCCACATGATCCCCTCCGAGGTCACCCGGGAGCTGGGAGTCGACATCGCGCTGCGCTGGGGCACCGGGTACGACTCGACGGTCAAGTCGTTCGTCAACATCATCGCGACGCCCAAGGGCGGCACCCATGTGAGCGGTTTCGAGCGGTCGTTGACCAAGACGGTCAACGAGGTGCTCCGGTCCGCGAAGCTCCTGCGGGTCGCCGAGGACGACGTCGTGAAGGACGACGCCCTCGAAGGGCTGACCGCGGTGGTGACGGTGCGGCTCGCCGAGCCGCAGTTCGAGGGCCAGACCAAGGAGGTGCTGGGCACCTCGGCCGCCGCCCGCATCGTCGGGCAGGTACTGGCCAAGGAGCTGAAGGCGTTTCTGACCTCCACCAAGCGGGACGGCAAGCAGCAGGCCCGTACCGTGCTGGAGAAGATCGTCTCGGCGGCCCGCACCCGGATCACCGCACGCCAGCACAAGGAGGCCCAGCGGCGGAAGACCGCGCTGGAGTCCTCGGCGCTGCCGGCCAAGCTCGCCGACTGCCGAAGCGACGACGTGGACCGCAGCGAGCTGTTCATCGTCGAGGGGGACTCCGCCCTCGGCACCGCGAAGCTGGCCCGAAACTCCGAGTTCCAGGCGCTGCTGCCGATCCGCGGCAAGATCCTCAACGTCCAGAAGTCGTCCGTCTCGGACATGCTGAAGAACGCCGAGTGCAGCGCGATCATCCAGGTCATAGGAGCAGGGTCCGGTCGCACCTTCGACATCGACCAGGCGCGCTACGGCAAGGTGATCTTCCTGGCCGACGCCGATGTCGACGGCGCCCACATCCGCTGTCTGCTGCTGACGCTCTTCCAGCGCTACATGCGGCCGATGGTCGAGCAGGGCCGGGTCTTCTCCGCGGTGCCGCCGCTGCACCGCATCGAGCTGACCAACGTCAAGAAGGGCCAGGACAAGTACATCTACACCTACTCGGACAACGAGCTGCGCCAGACGGTCCTGGAGCTGCGGGGCAAGGGGGTCCGCTTCAAGGACTCCATCCAGCGCTACAAGGGCCTCGGTGAGATGGACGCCGACCAGCTCGCCGAGACGACGATGGACCCGCGCCACCGCACTCTGCGGCGCATCAACATCAGCGATCTGGAGGCCGCCGAGAAGGCGTTCGACCTGCTGATGGGCAACGAGGTCGCGCCGCGCAAGGAGTTCATCACGACGTCGGCGGCGACGCTGGACCGCTCGCGCATCGACATCTAGCGGCGCAGCGGCGCGAGCGTGCTGCGGTCGGCGGCGGCCGGCGAGTGGGGATCACCCCGCCCGCCGGCCGCTGTCCGCCGGCGGCCGCGCTGTCGCGTCCGGGCGTCGGTATCGAGGAGGAAGAGGATCCATGGGCGAGTGGCGGTTGCCGCACACGTACCGCAGCGACTCGGGCGAGGTCCGCTGGGGGAGCCTCGGCGAACCCGGGCGGGACCCGGTGGTGCTGTTGCACGGCACCCCGTTCTCCTCCCATGTGTGGCGGGCGGTCGCGCGCGCCCTCGCCCGTCGCCACCAGGTGTTCTTCTGGGACATGCCCGGCTACGGGACCTCCGAGCAGTCCGCCGGGCAGGACGTCTCGCTGGCGGCTCAGGGCCGGGTCTTCGCCGGGCTGCTGGCGCACTGGGACCTCCCGCAGCCGCCGCTGGTGGCGGCGCACGACTTCGGCGGTGCGGTCGCTCTGCGCGCACATCTGCTGCACGGGGCCCGTTATCGGGCGCTCGCGCTGGTGGACCCGGTGGCGCTGGCGCCGTGGGGATCGCCGTTCTTCCGGCTGGTGGGCGAGCACTCCGCGGTCTTCGAGCAGTTGCCGCCCGCGCTGCACCGGGCGCTGGTGCGTGAGTACGTCGCCTCCGCGAGCGGGCCCGGGCTGCATCCGGCAGTTCTGGACCGGCTGGTGGAGCCCTGGTCGGGAGAGGCCGGGCAGCCGGCCTTCTACCGTCAGATCGCGCAGGCGGACCAGCGCTACACCGACGAGGTCCAGGGCCGGTACGGGGAGATCGATCTGCCCGTGCTGGTCTGCTGGGGCGAGGAGGACACCTGGATCCCGGTCGCCAAGGGCAGAGAGCTCGCGGCGCTGATCCCCGGAGCGGAGTTCGAGCCCCTCGCGGGCGCGGGCCACCTGGTCCAGGAGGACGCCCCCGCCGAACTCACCGCGGCACTCGGCGACTTCTTCCGTCGGGTCCGCTGACGCTGCCCGTGCGACGGCCGTACGGAGGCCCTCCGGCAGAGCGAAGGCGGTCCTGTCCAGCACACGTCACCTGAAGGGGTGAAGGTCCGGGATTACCGCGTCCCGCGCGCTTCGCCGCTCGCCATTCTGGTCTCGGCCAGGCGGGCCACCGGCCCCGTACGGGCCAACGGTCCGGGCAGTGACGAGAGTTCGGGTGACAGTTGCGGTGACAGAGCACGAGGCCACGGGCGACGCCGGTATCCGTACCGTGGCGCCGCTGCGCGTGGCGGACCCCTGGTACGACGAGTTGGCCTCCGGCCCGGCCGTGGAGGCCGCGGGGCCCGGGACCGACGGCGAACCGTACGAGCCGCCCTCGCGCAGGAACGGTCCTGCGGGTGCGCCGACGTACTCCGAGCCCGGTCGGGACGCCGCCGCCGGGGAACGCGCGGCGGTGTACCTGGCCGTGCAGCAGAGCGCGGAGTTCCAGTGGGTGCGCCGCAGCCACCGCCGGTTCGTCTTCCCCGCCACGGCCGGATTCCTCGTCTGGTATCTGCTCTACATCGTCACGGCGACCGCGTTCCCCGCGCTGATGGCCACCCCCGTGGGGGAGGGGCCGTTGAACATCGGAATACTCGCCGGGCTTGCGCAGTTCCTCAGCACCGCATTGCTGACCTGGGCGTATGTGCACAACGCGAGCCGCGGACGGGACCGGGCGGCGTTCGAGCTGCGCTGGGAGACCCAGTTGCGCACCAGGCAGGTCGGGCGATGACCGGCGGGGAGCGGACGCTGGTCGTGGTGCTGTTCAGCGTCGTCGTCGCGATCACCCTGGCGATCACCACCTGGGCGGGCAGGCGCAGACAGGGCACCCCGGAGGAGTTCTACGCGGGTGGTCGGCTCTTCTCGCCGGCCGAGAACGGGTTCGCCATCGCGGGCGACTACATGTCGGCGGCGTCCTTCCTCGGCGTGGCCGGGTTGATCGCTCTGCACGGCTACGACGGGATGGTGTACTCGGTCGGCTTCCTGGTGGCCTGGCTCCTGGTGCTGCTGCTCGCGGCCGAACTCGTGCGCAACTGCGGGCGGTTCACCCTGGCCGACGTACTGGTGACCCGGCTGCGCGAACGTCCGGTGCGGGTGGCGACGGGCACTTCCTCCGTCGTGGTGTCGGTGCTCTACCTGGTCGCGCAGATGGTGGGCGCCGGGACACTGGTGGCGCTGCTGCTCGGCGGGTCGAGCGGCGAGGTGCGCACCTGGACGGTGGTCGGCGTCGGCGCGCTGATGGTGGTCTACGTGTCCTGCGGCGGGATGCGCGCCACCACGTGGATTCAGATCGTGAAGGCATGTCTGCTGATGGCCGGAGCGCTCGGCCTGACCGTGCTGGTCCTGCTCCGTTTCGACGGGGATCCCGCCGCCCTGCTGTCCGGGGCCGCGGAGGGCAGCGGGCACGCCGAGGACTTCCTGGGACCGGGCCTTCTCTTCGGCGAGAGCGTGGCCTCCCGGCTGGACTTCATCAGCCTGGGCATCGCACTGGTACTGGGCACCGCGGGACTCCCGCACATCCTCGCCCGGTTCTACACGGTGCCCACCGCTCGCGCCGCCCGCCGATCGGTGGTCTGGGCCATCGGCCTCATCGGCAGTTTCTATCTCATGACGATCGTCCTCGGCTTCGGGGCCGCCGCTCTGCTCGGCAGCGAGACCGTGCGTGCGGACAACGCGGCCGGGAACACCGCCGTACCGCTGCTCGCGCAGCATCTGGGCGGCGGGGCGGGCACCACGGGCGGCGCCGCGCTCTTCGCCGTGGTGGCGGCGGTCGCGTTCGCCACGATCCTCGCGGTGGTCGCGGGGATCACCCTCGCCTCCTCCGCCGCCATCGCGCACGACCTCTACGCCTCGTTCAGCCGTCGGCGACGCAGGGGCACGGGCGGCCGCGGCCACGACGGCGGGCTCGCCGCCGGCGGGTTCGAGTCCGACGCGGAGGGTGTACGGGGGAGCGGCCGCGAGGTGGCGGTGGCCCGGATCGCGGCGGTCGGGATCGGCGCGGTGGCGATCGGGCTCGGACTGCTGGCCCAGAACCTGAACGTGGCGTTCCTGGTGGGTCTCGCCTTCGCGGTCGCCGCCTCGGCGAACCTGCCGGTGCTGCTGTACACGCTCTTCTGGCGGCGCTTCACCACCAGGGGCGCGCTGTGGTCGGTCTACGGAGGACTGCTGCCGGCAGTGGCGCTCGTGGTCCTCTCGCCGGTGGTCTCGGGCGATGCCGCGGCGATCTTCCCCGGGGTGGACTTCGCTCTCTTCCCCTTGCAGAACCCGGGAATCGTGTCGATTCCACTGGGCTTCCTCGCCGGGTGGCTGGGCACGGTCACCGACCGTGCCGGTGCGGATGTGCACCGGCACGCGGAGACCGAGGTCAGGTCGCTGACGGGCGCGGGGGCCGCGTAGCGGAGTCGAAGGACAGGCCCTGGTTCCGTACCGCGTCCACCAGCTCCGCCAGGTTCTCCTCGACCCGCGCGATCCGGTCCTCCAGGCTCAGCGTCTCCTTGACGGGCAGCACATCGGGCGTTCGCCTGCCCCGGATGTAGAGCGAGCAGGCGAGGTCGGCGCAGATGTAGGTGCCCACGGTGTTGCCCCGGCGGCCGGCCGCTCCCTCCTTGCGCGCCGCGAAGAGAGTCACTCCGGAGGAGGGGTGCCGGGTGGTGCACAACGAGCACATGGACGTTCTGAGCAGGCTCCGCCGGCTGCTGGGAGGGACCCGCAGGGTGAGGCCGACAGCGGCGCCCGCGAGCGGTACCACCAGATAGCCGCGGTCGGGTGCGCCCTGGTCGCGCCAGCCCAGGAAATCCAGCTCGGACCAGGCGGTCCCGGCGAAGTCCCGGGGGAGGTTGAGCCGCTTCGCCTCGCCCTTGGAGCAGTTGACGAACGACTGCCTGATCTCGGTCTCGCTCAGCGGCTGCACGCTGGTCTCTCCTCACGGTTCGGGGGTCGGCCGGCCGATTGAAGCACCGCAGCGGTGAGGACGGCCAACGGTTTTGTCGGCGGTCCGCGGCAGCGGGGACCGTCCGCACCTGCCACAGGTCGGGCGGCGTCGGCAGACGGGTGGGGCCGCCGGGTGGGGCCGCCGCGTGTGCCCGTCGGGCCGGACGGCCTCTGCGGTCAGGGGAGTTGGGCGACGGCCACCGCTTCCATCCGGGGCTGCCTGCTGAGGGCCGCTCCGCAGCTCGCGGCCAGCGGCGGAGCGTCGGCGCAGGCCACGACGTTCACCCGCCAGCGGCGCCCGTCGGTGTGGGTGACGTTGACGGCCCACGCCTCGGCGTCCTGGGCGCTGCCGCGGGTGTCGGTGACGCGCAGGGCGTCCACACCGTCCTCGCCCGTCAGCTCGCGCACCGCGAGTTCGGCGGCCTGGCCCGGACGGTCCCAGGCGGAACGTCCCCGGCAGCGGTCGGTGACCAGTCGGCCGTCCCGCAGGGCCTCGGTCACCTCCTTGACCGCAGGGGCGTCCGTACGGCCGTAGGCGTAGCCGTACGGGAGCACCAGCAGGGTGGGGGAGAAGCGATGGCCACCGATATGGGTGATTTCCCAGGTGTCGATTCCCGACGCGGTGAGTTCGGCGGCGAGCGGCCTGCCGAGCAGGGCGCAGCAGCGGTCGCGTTTTCCGTTGGTGCAGACGCAGACCAGCGGGGGTCCCTCGTGGGGCCGCCAAAGTCCCCGGTGGTCGCCCTCGCCGAGCGCGGCGGGATCGAGGTCGAGCAGCTCGGCGGGGTCGGCCAGGGTCGTGGTGCGCACCCAGGAACGGCCGGGCTCGGTGTGGGCGACGTACACCCGCCGGGGCGCCTGCGGGTCCGTGTGCCGGCCCGGTCGGCGGATGAGGGCGAGCCGGGTCCCGGTGCCTTCCAGCGCTGCGGACAGGGCAGCGGCGACGGCGGGGTCGAGACGGCTGTGCGACAGGGCCTTCGCGCCCCAGGGGCCCGGCTGTTCCAGCAGGAGCCAGGTCCGGGCGGTGGCCGCGGTGGCGGTCAGCGGCTCGGCCAGTTCGAGGGAGGCGGTGGTGCACGTGCTCACGACGCCGAGCCTAACCTTGGTCACGCTTGACCAGCCGCCGGACCACACCTGGAGGAACTCCCTTGAGCAGCAGCCGTATCCCGGTCATGGTGATCGCCGGTTTTCTCGGATCGGGAAAGACGACCCTGCTCAACCATCTGCTGCACAACCGGGCGGGGCTGCGGATCGGGGCCGTGGTCAACGACTTCGGCGGGATCGAGGTCGACGCCCTGGCACTCGCCGGCCAGGTCGACTCGATGGTCTCCCTCGGGGACGGCTGTCTCTGCTGCGCGGTGGACACCGAGGATCTGGACGAGGTGCTGGCCCGGCTCGCCGAACCGTCCGCGGGCATCGACCTGATCGTCATCGAGGCCAGCGGGCTCGCCGAACCGGAGACCCTGATCCGGATGGTGCTCGCCAGCGCACACGAGCGGATCGTCTACGGAGGTCTGGTCGAGGTCGTGGACGCAGCCGAGTTCGAGGGCGTCAGGGAGCGACACCCGGAGCTGGACCGGCATCTGCGGGCCGCCGATCTGATCGTGCTGAACAAGACCGACCGGGTGGACGACGGCCGCCGGGAGGCGCTGCACGCCGAGTTGGGCCGGGTCAGCCCGGCCACACCGGTGGTGGGCGCCGAACACGGCCGTATCGACCCGGAGCTGTTCTTCGACCGGCGACCGGTCGGTGAAGAGCCGGGCGGCGGCCGGCAGTTGACGTTCGAGGACCTGTTCCTGGAGCAGACGGGCGAGCTCCAGCACACCCACACCGGCTACGAGAGCCTCGACTTCGAGACCGAGGAGCCGCTGAGCCCGCGCAGGTTCATGGCGCTGATGGACGCCCGGCCGGCCGGGCTCTACCGGATGAAGGGGCAGGTCCACTTCGGGGCGGACGGTGCCGATTGGCGCTGGACGGTGCACTCCGTCGGGGGCTATCTGCGTTTCACTCCCACCCCGTGGGGGCGCGGTGAACGCCCGAGCACGGCGTTGGTGCTCATCGGCGCGGGTCTGGACGTCGCGACGCTGCGCGGTGAACTGCTCGACTGCCGGGGGCCGGGTGAGCAGGACAGCGGCCCCAGCGGCATGTGGTGCGTACTGCGCTACGTCGACGAGCCCTCCGCCGGGACCGGTTTCGCCGGCGGTGCGGGCGCCGAGGACGCGCTGGACGAGGCCCGGTTGGACGGGACGGCGCTGAACGCGACGGCGCCGGACGAGGCCGAGCGGTGCGCGACGGCCCCGGACGAGGCCGAGCGGTGCGCGACCGACTGAGACTCGCCGGGTCTCCGGGGCCTCCGGCGCCTGCCGCAAGCAGGCCCCGGCCCGCACCCCGCGGCCGTTCGGTAGGGGCGTACGGCATCCGACGCAGATGCCGTACGCCCCTACCGAACGGGCCCGTTGACGCGCTCGCCGCGGCCGGCGGCGGACTGCGCCGCCGGCCACCGACGGGCCCGGTTAGACCGGCCCGGCGAGCACCGCGACGGGCTCGGTGAGCGGCACGCCGGAGCCGTCCCGGCGAGGGTCGGGCTCGGGCAGCTGAGCGGGCTTGCCCGCGGCGGTGGCGGCACGTGCCGGGGCGGGCCCGGCCCAGGCGAACACCAGACCCTCCTCGCCCTTGAGCAGCCGCTGGCAGCGCACACCCCCGGTGGCGCGGCCCTTGCGCGGGTATTGGTCGAACGGCGTGAGCTTGGCCGAGGCGGCGGCGCCGTCCAGGGTGTCCGGCGAACCCGCGGAGGTGAAGACGACGGCGTCGGCAGCCGGATCGACGGCGCTGAACGCGATCACCCGCGCTCCGTCGCCGAGCTTGATGCCCGCCACTCCGCCCGCGGGGCGGCCCTGGGGGCGGACCTGGCCGGCGGGGAAGCGCAGCAGCTGCGCCTCGTTGGTGATGAAGACCAGGTCCTCCTCGCCGGTGCGCAGCTCCATCGCACCGATGATCCGGTCGCCGTCCTTGAGGGTGATGACCTCCAACTCCTCCTTGTGGGACGGGTAGTCGGGCACCACACGCTTGACGACGCCCTGCTCGGTGCCGAGCGCGATGCCGGGCGAGGACTCGTCCAGCGTCGTCAGGCAGAGCAGCGTCTCGTCCTCGGCGAGCGAGAGGAACTCGGAGATCTCGGCGCCGCCGGAGAGCGTCCCTGGAGCGGGCTCGGGCAGCTGCGGCAGGTCGATGACCGACAGCCGCAGCAGCCGTCCCGCCGAGGTCACGGCGCCGATCTCACTGCGGGCGGTGGCCGGTACGGCGGAGACGATGACGTCGTGCTTGGCTCTGCGGCCCGAGGTGTCCAGAGCGGAGTCGCCGCCGGCGGTGCGCGCCAGCAGCCCGGTGGAGGACAGCAGCACGCGGCACGGGTCGTCGGCGACCTCCAGCGGGACGTCGGCGACCGGCGTCTGCGTCTCGCCGTCGAGCAGCACGGTGCGGCGGGGGGTGGCGTACTTCTTGGCGACCGCCGCCAGCTCGGAGCTGACGAGCTTCCGCAGCTCGGCGTCGGAGTCCAGGATGCGGGTGAGCTCCTCGATCTCCGAGCGGAGCCGGTCGCGCTCGCTCTCCAGCTCGATCCGGTCGAAGCGGGTGAGCCGGCGCAGCGGGGTGTCGAGGATGTACTGGGTCTGGGTGTCGGAGAGGTCGAAGCGCTCGATCAGCGCGGACTTGGCCGCCGCGGCGTTCTCGCTGGCGCGGATGAGGGCGATGACCTCGTCGATGTCGAGCAGCGCCACGAGCAGGCCCTCGACCAGGTGCAGTCGGTCCAGGCGCTTCTGGCGGCGGAAGGAGCTGCGCCGCCGTACGACGTCGAAGCGGTGGTCGACGTAGACCTCGAGAAGCTCCTTGAGCCCGAGCGTCAGCGGCTGGCCGTCCACCAGCGCGACGTTGTTGATGCCGAAGGTCTCCTCCATCGGCGTCAACTTGTAGAGCTGCTCCAGTACCGCTTCCGGGTGAAATCCGTTCTTGACTTCGATGACCAGACGCAGGCCGTGCTCCCGGTCGGTCAGGTCCTTGACGTCCGAAATGCCCTGCAGCTTCTTGGCGTTGACCAGGTCCTTGATCTTGGAGATGACCTTCTCCGGCCCGACCGCGAACGGCAGCTCGGTGACGACCAGCCCCTTGCGGCGGGCGGTGACCTGCTCGACCGCCACGGTGGCGCGGATCTTGAAGGTGCCCCGGCCCTTGGCGTACGCGTCCCTGATGCCGGCGACGTTGGTGATCCGGCCACCGGTCGGCAGATCGGGGCCCGGCACGAAGCGCATCAGTGTTTCCAGGTCGGCGCCCGGGTGCTTGATCAGATGCCGTGCGGCGGCGATCACTTCGCCCAGATTGTGCGGCGCCATGTTGGTCGCCATGCCGACCGCGATCCCGGACGAGCCGTTGACCAGGAGGTTCGGGTAGGCGGCGGGGAGTGCGACCGGCTCCTGCTCGCTGCCGTCGTAGTTCGGCGCGAAGTCGACGGTGTCCTCTTCGATCGAGTCGACCATCAGGCCGGCCGCGGGGGCCGTGCGGCACTCGGTGTACCGCATCGCGGCGGGCGGGTCGTCGTTGCCCAGCGAGCCGAAGTTGCCGTGGCCGTCGACCAGCGGGAGGCGCATCGAGAACGGCTGCGCCATCCGCACCAGCGCGTCGTAGATCGCGCTGTCGCCGTGCGGGTGCAGCTTGCCCATCACCTCGCCGACGACTCGCGCACACTTCACATGGGCGCGCTCGGGACGCAGCCCCATCTCGTGCATCTGGTAGAGGATGCGGCGCTGCACGGGCTTGAGGCCGTCCCGTGCGTCGGGCAGCGCACGGCTGTAGATGACCGAGTACGCGTACTCGAGGAAGGACCCCTGCATCTCGTCCACGACGTCTATGTCGAGGATGCGCTCCTCGAACGGCTCCGGCGGCGGGGACTTCGTAACTCGGCGGGCCATTGTGGCTGCGGCTCCTTCGGAATCCGTGACGGTGCGGGGCCTCGCCCCTGCGGTGGTGGCAGGCGGCGGGCGGGGCCGGGCGACCCGGCGGGTCGCCGACCATTGTGAACCCAGTCGCTGACACTACGGCGCCCGGCCCAAGCGGCGCGGTGGGCAAGGCGGTTGGCAACGGTCGCGCGAGCCCCGCGCGACCGCCGCCGGACAGTGTGCGACAACTCCGGGCCGGGCAGTGCCCGATGCCCGCCCGACGGGAACTTAGCGCGCCCACCGCACGGTTGCATACAGTGACAGCAGCCGCGGTCCGCCGTTTGGATCTTGCTGGACCGGGGAGCGATGTCGCGTGCCGGGCACCGCCGCCCGGCGAAGCTCCGCACGACAGCCCCTGCGGCAGGACCACCGATTTTTCCATGACCGACAACCGAAGGGACGGCCCCGCCCATGGGTCACACGGCCACACCTCCTCCGACCACAGGAGGGCTGACAGCGACCGAGCACCGGCTGTCCAACGGCCTGCGCGTGGTGCTCTCCGAGGACCACCAGACGCCGGTCGCGGCGGTCTGCCTCTGGTACGACGTCGGTTCGCGGCACGAGGTCAAGGGCCGTACGGGCCTGGCCCACCTCTTCGAGCACCTGATGTTCCAGGGCTCCGCGCAGGTCCCGGGCAACGGCCACTTCGAGCTGGTCCAGGGTGCGGGCGGCTCGCTCAACGGCACCACCAGCTTCGAGCGCACCAACTACTTCGAGACCATGCCCGCCCACCAGTTGGAGCTGGCGCTCTGGCTGGAGGCGGACCGGATGGGCTCGCTGCTGGTCGCCCTGGACGAGGAGTCCCTGGAGAACCAGCGCGACGTGGTGAAGAACGAGCGCCGCCAGCGCTACGACAACGTCCCCTACGGCACCGCCTTCGAGAAGCTGACGGCGATGGTCTTCCCGGACGGCCACCCGTACCACCACACCCCGATCGGCTCGATGGCCGACCTGGACGCCGCCTCCCTGGAGGACGCGCGCGCCTTCTTCCGCACCTACTACGCGCCCAACAACGCGGTGCTGTCGGTCGTGGGCGACATCGACCCGGAGCAGACGCTGGCCTGGATCGAGAAGTACTTCGGCTCGATCCCCTCGCACGACGGCAAGCAGGCGCCCCGGGACGGCAGCCTGCCGGACGTGATCGGCGAGGAGCTGCGGCAGCCGCTGCGCGAGGAGGTGCCCTCGCCCGCGCTGACGGCCGCGTACCGCCTGCCGCACGACGGCACCCGGGAGTTGGACGCCGCGGATGTGGCGCTGACCATCCTCGGCGGCGGCGAGTCCTCCCGCCTCTACAACCGCCTGGTGCGCCGGGACCGGCTCGCGGTGACGGCCGGCTTCGGGCTGCTGCGTCTGGCCGGCGCGCCCTCCCTGGCGTGGCTGGACGTGAAGACCTCGGGCGACGCGCAGATCGCCGATATCGAGCTCGCGGTCGACGAGGAGCTGGCCGCCTTCGCCGAACACGGCCCCACCGCCGAGGAGTTGGAGCGCGCCCAGGCCCAGCTGGAGCGGGAGTGGCTGGACCGGCTGGCCACCGTGGCCGGCCGGGCGGACGAGCTGTGCCGCTACGCCGTGCTCTTCGGCGACCCCCAGTTGGCGCTCACCGCGGTCAACCGCGTGCTGGACATCGGCTCCGAGGAGGTGCGCGCGGTCGCCGCCGCACGGCTGCGGCCCGACAACCGGGCGGTGCTGGTGTACGAACCGACCGAGCCGTCGGCGGACGACGCTGACGCGGCAGCGCAGGAAGGTGCCGAGCAGTGAGCGAGACGACCGACCGGGGCGTGGCCCCCGCCATGGACTTCCATCCCCAGCCGCAGGCCGGCCGGCCCCGCCCGTGGGCCTTCCCCCAGCCCGAGCGCGCCACTCTGTCCAACGGCCTGACGGTGCTGCACTGCCACCGTCCGGGTCAGCAGGTCATCGCCGTCGAGGTGCAGTTGACCGCGCCGCTGGAGGCCGAGCCCACGGGCCTGGACGGCGTGGCGACCATCATGGCGCGCGCGCTGTCCGAGGGCACCGCCAAGCACGACGCCGAGCAGTTCGCCGCCGAGCTGGAGCGCTGCGGCGCCACTCTGGACGCCGGCGCGGACCACGCGGGCGTGCGGGTCTCCCTGGAGGTGCCGGTCTCCCGGCTGCCGCAGGCGCTGGAGCTGCTCGCCGACGCGCTGCGCACCCCGGCCTTCACCGAGGCCGAGGTCGAGCGGACCGTGGCCAACCGACTGGACGAGATTCCCCACGAGTTGGCCAACCCGGCCCGGCGTGCGGCGATCGCTCTCTCCGACGCCCTCTACCCGGCGGGCGCCCGGATCTCCCGTCCCCGGCAGGGCACCGAGGAGACCGTCGCCCGGATCGACGCCGCTGCGGTGCGCGCCTTCTACGACGCACACGTACGCCCCTCGACCGCCACGGTCGTCGCGGTCGGCGACTTCACCGGCCTGGACCCCGAGGCGCTGATCGACGAGGCGCTCGGCGGCTGGCAGGGCACGGACGCCGAGCCGCACACGTTCACCCCGATCACCGCCGACGACAGCGGCCGGGTGGTGATCGTCGACCGACCGGGCGCTGTGCAGACGCAGTTGCTGCTCGGGCGCATCGGAGCCGACCGCCACGATGCCGTGTGGGGCGCGCAGGTGCTCGGCATCTACTGCCTCGGCGGCACGCTCACTTCGCGTCTGGACCGGGTGCTGCGCGAGGAGAAGGGCTACACCTACGGCGTGCGCGCCTACAGCCATGTGCTGCGCTCCGCGCAGGACGGCAGTGGTGCGGCGCTGCTCGGCATCGCCGGTTCGGTGGCGACGGAGGTGACGGGCGCGGCGCTGACCGACCTCTGGCAGGTGCTGCGGACGCTGGCGGCCGAGGGGCTGACCGAGGAGGAGCGCGACTTCGCCGTGCAGAACCTCGTCGGAGTGGCGCCGTTGCGCTTCGAGACCGCTGCCGCGGTCGCGGGGACCCTCGCCGACCAGGTCGAGCAGGAGCTGCCGGACGACTTCCAGGGCAACCTCTACGCGCGGCTGGTCGAGACCGGCACCGTCGAGGCGACCGCCGCGGTGGTGAACGCCTTCCCGGTGGACCGCCTGGTCACGGTGCTGGTGGGCGATGCGGAGAAGATCGGCGAGGAGGTGCGGGCGCTGGGCATCGGCGAGGTGACCGTCGTCACCGGCTGACCGCCCCGACGCCGCGAGCCGCTCGGGCGGCTCCGGCGAAGTCGCTTGCCAGGTCCCCCGGTTGTGGCCCAGGCCACGACCGGGGGACCTACTATGTCCGATTTGGCCGCATTTCTCGTTGGGTTGATGTGTGCTGTGCCTCAAAGTGACTGATCTGGTTGCTCTGCGCCGGATGTCCGTTTTAGCTTCGGTGGTCGCTGCTCGTCCGAAGTGATCGCGACCGCGACCGACCGTGCAGCATCGCCGAGTCCCTTCGAGGGAGCCGGGGACCCATTCAAGTCCTTGGGGTGAATCGGGCTGTGTCCGAACTGGGACAGCCGCCCGTAGGAGACCTTCCTGCTCCGAACCCGTCAGCTAACCCGGTAGGCGAGAAGGAAGGAAAGGAGTTCGCCTCCATGGCGTTCAACCGTGCCACCGGCAAGATCAACCTGTCCCGCAAGCAGCGCAACCGCATGGGTGCCGCCGGAGCCGTCGCGCTCGTGGCAGCCATCACCGGCCCGCTCGCCGCTCCCGCCACCGCCGCACTGACGGCCACCGCGGAGCACCAGACCGGTCTGACCCAGACCAAGGCCGTCGGCCCGCTGGCGGAGGACTCCGAGGACTCCGGTGACCAGGATGACGTCGAGGCCGGCGAGAAGGTCTCCGGCGGGTCCGAGAAGAGCGACAAGTCCGAGAAGGTCGAGAAGGCCGAGAAGGACGCCGCGGAGCGCGGTGGCGAGAAGCGGTCCGACCGGTCCTCGCGCGCCAAGCTCAACGGGTTCCTGAGCCCCATCAAGGGCGGCGACGTCACCACCCAGTACAACTCCGGTGGCGCCCGCTGGTCCTCCGGCACCCACAGCGGCATCGACTTCGCCGCCGCCGAGGGCACCCCGGTGAAGACCGCCGGGCCCGGCACCGTCGTCGAGGCGGGCTGGGGCGGCTCCTACGGCAACAACATCGTCGTCCAGCACAACGACGGCCGGTTCACCCAGTACGGCCACCTCTCCAAGATGGACGTCAACATCGGCGAGAAGGTGACCTCCGGCGAGTCCATCGGCCGGGTCGGCTCCACCGGCAACTCCACCGGGCCGCACCTGCACTTCGAGGCCAGGACCACGCCGGCCTACGGCTCGGACGTCAACCCGATCAACTACCTCCGCGACAAGGGCGTCGGCCTCGGCTGACCCCGCCCCCACGACTGAGGCCCTACCCGCCGCGCGTCCGGCCGACTGCTGAGTGCCGGCCGCGCGACGGGGAGCGGAGAACCCGCGACAACAGCGGACGCGGTCACCACCTGCGGCGGCTCGTGGCAGACCGCGGACGCGACGAAGGACCCCGGTTCACCCCGGGGTCCTTCGTGCTGCCGCACCCCTTTTCGCCCGCGTTCCCCGACCCGGAGCGTCAGACCGCGGAGGCCGCCGTCCCCGCTCGCGAGGCCGTCGTCCCCGTCCGTACGGCCTCGCTCACCGCGTGTACGGCGTGTGCGGCGCTCGCCGCCGTGGCGGCGCGGGACTGCTGCTCGGACTCGTGGACGAACGCGGTGACTCCGCGGCGGCTGCCGACGTACTCGACGACACCGTGCTCGATCTGCGTCCGCAGCGCCTGTTCGTAACCGTGGCGCTCGAAGGTGCCGGAGTCGGCGCCGGCGACGGGCAGCAGATGTGTCGTGAGCCACTGGAGCCTCGGCCGCAGACCCGAATCGGGTGTGATGTCGAAGGCCCAGCCGTTGACGAACACCCGGTCGATCCAGCCCTTCAGCAGCGCCGGCACGGACCACCAGTACACGGGGAAGACCAGGACGAGGTCGGTGGCGCGGTCCAGGCGCCGCTGCTCGCGGACGACGTCGGGGTCGAGCGGGTGGTCGCCCCGGTACGCCCGGCGGTCGGTCGGCGTGAACCGGGGGTCGAACCGCTCGCGGTGCAGATCCGCCACCTCGACCGTCCCGGGACGGAGGGCCGAGACCAGCCGCTCGGTGACGTGGTGGGTCAGGGAGTCGGGGTCCGGGTGTGCGGTGACGACCAGCGTCCGTGGGCCGGTGTCCTGAACGTTCATGGTGGTGGTCTCCTCAGTGAGGGGGTCAACGGGGCCAACGGGGCCGGCAGGAACAGCCGCAGCCACGGAGCGCTCCCGGCGGCTCACCGCGCGCTCCAGGCGCCCGCCGCGGCCTGCCGTACGACGTACTCCTCGAAGGTCCGGGGAGCCCGCCCCAGCAGGGAGGCCAGTTCGTCGGTCGTGTCGGCGATGACTCCGCTCTCCATCAGGGCGAACATGGCGGCGACCTCCTCGGCGTCGTCTCGGCTCAGGCCCTGCTCGGCAAGGGTGGAGACGTACTCGTCCCGGGTGATGCGGCGGTAGGTGAGATCCCGTCCGGAGGCTCGGGAGATCAGCGCGACGGATTCGGCGAACGTGAGGGAGCGGGTCCCGCTCAACTCGTACACCCGGCCGGTGTGCCGGTCACCGTCGGTCATCACCGCGACTGCGGCGTCGGCGAGGTCTTCGAGGTCGATAAAGGGCTCGGGCACCTCGCCCGCCGGAAGCGCCAGAGCGCCGGCCACCAGCGGTGCGTGGAAGACGTCCTCGTCGAAGTTCTGGGCGAAGTTCCCCGGCCGCAGGACGGTCCACGCCAGTGCGGAAGCGCGTACGGCCTCCTCGGCCGACAGCATGTTCCGTCCGAAGGTGGAGTCGCCCCAGTCGTCCGCGCCGCGACCGGAGAGCAGGACCAGCCGTCGTACGCCGGCGGCTTCGGCCCGCGCGGTGAACTCGTGCATCGGGCCCGGCACGGGCGGGGGCACCACATAGGCCACCTCGACGTCACGCAGGACGGTGTCCCAGCCGTCGGGCTCGGACCAGTCGAACCGGACCCGGCTGGATCTGGAGGCGGCTCGTACCGCCGCTCCGTGCAGTCGAAGCCGAGCGGTGACCCTGCGACCCGTCTTTCCGGTCGCGCCGAGAACAAGGTGAGTGTTTTGCGTCATGGACACCACTGAACAGCCCCCGGTCGTACGTTCACATGGGCAAGAAGCCGGGATGCCTTTGTGAACGTCTACGCTGTCCCGGTGGACATCACCAGTGATCTGTTCCGGGGAGTGCGGGCCCGCGGCTCGCTGTTCGGCAGCTCGACGCTCTCCCCGCCCTGGTCGCTGCAGTTCGTGGACGGTGCGCCGCTGACCCTGTGCACGGTCCTCACCGGAGCCGGGTGGATCGTGCCCCAGGGGCGTCCGCCCGAGCGCCTCGGCGCCCACGACACGATCGTGGTGCGCGGGCCCACGACCTTCACCTTCGTCGACGAGCCCGGCAGCGACGCGGAGCCGATCGTCTGCGGAGAGGACTGTGCGACGCCCGAGCAGGGCGGCACCCGGTACCGACTGGGCTGGCACGACCCGGGTGACGGGGCCGACGGGGACGGTGCTGCGACGACTCTGGTGGTCGGCGCCTATCCGGTGCGCGGCGAGATAGGCCGGCAGCTGATGGACACCCTGCCGGTCGTGCTGCGTGTGGACGCCGGCGAGACCGGCGATCCGGTGCTGGACCATCTCGCGGCCGAGGTCGCCCGAGACGAACCCGGCCAGCAGGTGGTGCTCGACCGGCTCCTGGACTGGATGCTGGTCTGCACCCTGCGCACCTGGCTGGACCAGCCCGGCGGCCACCCTCCGGCCTGGTGGACCGCACAGAAGGATCCGGTGGTCGGTGCAGCACTGCGACTGCTGCACACCGAGCCGGCAGCGCCGTGGACGGTGGGCGAGCTGGCCCGGCGTACGGGGGTCGCCCGCTCGACACTGGCCAAGCGGTTCGCCGATCTGATGGGGGAGCCGCCCCTGACCTATCTGACGCGCTGGCGCATGACGCTGGCGGCGGATCTGCTCGTCGAGCAGGAGACCTCGACCGTCGCTCATGTCGCCCGCGCCGTGGGCTACAGCGATCCGTTCGCGTTCAGCGTGGCCTTCAAGAGGCTTCGGGGCACCAACCCGAGCGAGTACCGCCGGGCGGCAGCGGTCTGAGCGCCCCACCCGGCCGGGAGCGACCCACGGGCCGGGAGCGATCTCCGGCCGTCGCGGCCCCGTGCCGCGCCGGCCACAGACGGGCCCGTGCCGCGCCGGCCACAGAGAGCGGGCCCGGCGCAGCACTGGCGCCGCAGCGCGGTCAGACGGTCTCCGGGAGCTCCTCCAGGCCGTCGGCGACGAGCTTCGCCAGCCGGTCCAGAGCCGCGTCCGCGCCTTCCGCGTCCGAGGCGAGCACGACCTCCTCGCCGCCCTCCGCGCCCAGGCCCAGCACCGCGAGCATCGAAGCCGCGTTGACCGGGGCGCCGTCGCCCTTGGCGATGGTCACCGGTACGCCGGAGGCCGTCGCGGCGCGGACGAAGATCGAGGCCGGGCGGGCGTGCAGGCCCTCAGTCCAGCCGATGGTGACGCGGCGCTCTGCCATGGTGTTCTGCCCTTCAGACGGAGACTCTCACAAGCTCTCCAGACCGTATCGCCACGCTCGCCCCCGGTGTCCGCGCCCCTGCCGAACCGCTGCCGCGGGGTTGCGCGGACGACCTCGGGCCGGGCGCTCCGAGCCCGCCCGGACGTGGTCAACTGCCCTTACCCTGGGGCGATGCAGCGGTCTACAGAGCGTGCCTACCCGACCCACTGGGAAGCGGACATCGTGCTGCGGGACGGGGGCACGGCGCTGATCCGGCCGATCACCCCCGACGACGCCGGGCGGCTGGTCAGCTTCTACGAGCAGGTCTCGGACGAGTCGAAGTACTACCGCTTCTTCGCGCCCTACCCCCGGCTCTCCGACCGCGACGTGCGCCGCTTCACCCACCACGACTACGTGGACCGCGTCGGGCTTGCGGTCACCGTCGGCGGCGAGTTCATCGGGACCGTGCGCTACGACCGCATCGACGGCACCGGCCGTCCCGCCTCCGCCCCCGCGGACGGTGCGGAGGTCGCCTTCCTGGTGCAGGACGCCCACCAGGGCCGCGGCGTCGCCTCCAATCTGCTGGAGCACATCGCGGCCTGCGCCAGGGAACGCGGGGTGCGCCGCTTCACGGCCGAGGTGCTGCCCGCCAACCACAAGATGATCAAGGTCTTCACGGACTTCGGCTACTCGCAGCAGCGCAGTTTCGAGGACGGGTCCGTCCACCTCAATCTGGACCTCGAACCCACCGAGAAGTCGCTGGCGGTCCAGCGCGCCCGGGAGCAGCGCGCCGAGGCCCGCTCCGTGCGGCGGCTCCTCGCCCCGGGCTCGATCGCCGTGATCGGCGCGGGCCGCAACCCCGGCGGTACGGGCCGCACGGTGATCGACTCACTGGCCGCCGCGGGCTTCACCGGCCGTGTCCACGCCGTCAACCGACTGCTGCCCGCCGGTGTCGACCGGCTCGGGGGCGTACCCGCGCACCGCTCGGTGGGCGAGATCGAGGAGCCGGTGGACCTGGCCGTCCTCGCGGTCCCCGCCGACCAGGTCGACCCGGTGCTGACCGAATGCGGCGAGCGCGGGGTGCAGGGCGTGATCGTCTTCGCCGACCGCATCGACCGCGCGGACCAGCGCGAACTGGTCCGCAAGGCGCGTTCGTACGGGATGCGGGTGATCGGGCCGAACGCCTTCGGGCTGATCAATACCTCGCCGGACGCGCGGCTGAACGCGACGCTCTCGGCGGAGACGCCGGGCCGCGGGCGCATCGGGCTGTTCACCCAGTCCGGCGCGATCGGTGTCGCGCTGCTCAGCACCCTGCACCGTCAGGGCGCCGGCCTCTCCTCGTTCGTCTCCGCCGGCAACCGCGCCGACGTCTCCGGCAACGACGTGCTCCAGTACTGGGACGACGATCCGGACACCGATGTGGTGCTGATGTACCTGGAGTCGATCGGCAACCCGCGCAAGTTCACCAGACTGGTGCGGCGCACGGCGCTGAGCAAGCCCGTCGTGGTCGTCAAGGGCGCCCGGCACAGCGCCAGCGCGCCGCCGCCCGGCCACGCCGTACCCGCCAGCCGCACGCCCGACGCCACCGTCTCGGCGCTGCTGCGGCAGGCCGGGGTGCTGCTGGTGGACACCGTCACCGAGCTGGTGGACACCGGCGTCCAACTGGCGTTCCAGCCGATGCCGGCGGGGCCGCGCGTCGCGGTGCTCGGCAACGCGGAGTCGCTCTGCCTGCTCACCTACGACGCCTGCCTCGCCCAGGGGCTGCGCCCCTCCCCGCCGGTCAACCTCACCGTCGCCGCCACCCCGGAGGACTACCGCGCGGCGCTCGTCCAAGCACTCGCGGACCCGGAGACGGACGCCGTCGTCGTGACCGCGATCCCGTGGGTCACCGGGCGGGCCGCGGCAGAGCTGGCCGACGCGCTGCTCGACGCCTCGCACACCGCGGACAAGCCGATCGCCGTCGCCCAACTCGCCATCGAGGGGCTGGACGAGGAGCTGAGCTCCCGCCGCATCCCCACCTACCCCGCCCCCGAACGCGCGGTGCGCGCACTGGCCGAGGCGACCCGGCTCGCCCAGTGGCGGTCCGACGCCCAACAGCCGGGCCGCGTACCGGAGTACGACGTGGACGAGGGCGCCGCCGCCCGCCTCGTCGCCGCCGCGCTGGAGGACGCCGCCGCGGACCGGGACACTCCCGCGGACCCCGCCGCCGGAGGCCGCAGCGTCCCCCTGGACCCGGCACGCACCGCCGAGTTGCTGGCCCACTACGGCATCGCGGTCCAGCCCACCCGGCCCGCTCCCGACGCGGACAGCGCCGTCGAGGCGGCACGCGAGCTCGGCTATCCCGTCGCCCTCAAGACCACCGCGCCGCATCTGCGCCACCGCGCCGACCTCGGCGGCGTACGACTCTCGCTGGCCGGTGAGCGGGAGCTGCGCCGCGCCTGGCAGGAGCTGACCGGAGCACTCGGCTCGGCGGACGAACTGCGCCCGGTGGTACAGGCGATGGCGCCGCGCGGCGTCGACACCGTCGTGCACGCCTCCTTCGACCCCTCGATCGGCACCGTGCTCTCCTTCGGCCTCGCCGGCACCCCCTCGGAGCTGCTGGGCGACCTCTCCTACCGACTGGTCCCGGTGACCGACCGGGAGGCGGGCAGGCTCGTCGGCGATCTCCGGTCGGCCCCGATGCTCTACGGCTGGCGCGGCTCCCGCCCCGCGGACGTACCGGCCCTGGAGGAGCTGCTGCTGCGGGTCTCGGTGCTGCTCGACGACCATCCCGAGATCGTCGCGCTCGATCTGGAGCCCACCGTGGTCGCCTCGGAGGGCCTGACGGTCCTCGGCGCCGCCGTGCGGCTCGCGCTCCCTCCCGCCACCACCGACCTCGGCCCTCGCCGCCTCGCCACCCACTGATCTCCCGGGCAGGCGCCCCGCCGCCCGTACGGTGCCCGTGCGCATGTCGACCCGGCGCCCCCGTACGCCCGCCGGGGCCAGCGCCTCCCCGGCCCTGCGTCCGTGCGCGGCCCTGCGGCCGTGCGCGTGTCGGGGCGCGCCGTGCCCCGGGCAGTGGAGCCCCGCGGGCGCTCCGGGACGCGGCGCCGGACGACCCGCGGGGCGCGTGTGCGGCGTGCTCACCGCGCAACGTGCGCCGCACCCGCACCGGCACCACCGGCCACGGGCCGTCTGCGGGCTCCTCTCTGGGCCTTAGGATGGCCGTATGGCGAAGACCGGAACGACGACGCAGGGACTGCGGGCGGCGATCGAACGCAGCGGCTACTACCCGGCCCTGGTGGCCGAGGCCGTGGAGACCGCGGTCGGCTCGGAGCCGGTCGTCTCGTACGTGGTGCACCAGGAGACGACCTTCGACGCCAACGAGGTCCGTCGCCATGTGACCGTGCTGGTGCTCACCGCGACCCGGTTCATCGTCAGCCACACCGATGAGCAGCCCGCGGACGGCAGTTCGGCCGTTCCGTACGCCACGACCTCGACCGAGTCGGTCAAGCTGTCGCGCATCTCCTCCGTGGTGCTCAGCCGCGTCGTCGCCAACCCCGAGTCGTACACGCCGGGCACCCTGCCGCGCGAGGTCGTGCTGACGATCGGCTGGGGTGCGGTCAGCCGCATCGAGCTGGAGCCGGCTGCCTGCGGCGACCCCAATTGCGAGGCGGACCACGGCTATTCGGGTTCCAGCACCGCCGACGATCTGGCCCTGCGGGTGAGCGAGGCGGGCGACGGACCGCACACCGTCCAGCAGGCGCTGGACTTCGCGCAGGCGCTCGCGGAGTCGACCACCGCGGCCGAGGCCGCCGTACCCGCCTCGGCGTCCCGTCGATGACCTCGCCGCAGACCACCGACCCCGCCTCCGACCTGCCGCTCGATCCGCGCACCGCCCCGCTGCCCGCCTACGGCGCCGGCTCGCTCGCCGATCTGCTGCCCGCGATCGCCACCGGACAGCAACTCACCGGTTTCGAGACCGGGTTGACGCTGAAGCCGGCCGACCGCGTCTGCGTCTTCCTGGTGGACGGCATGGGCTGGGAGATTCTGCGCGACCACCCGCAGGAGGCGCCGTTCCTGACCTCGCTGCTCGGCACCTCGCTCAACTCCAGCGGTGCGCCGCTCACTTCCGGTTTTCCCTCCACCACCGCGACCTCGCTCGCCTCGGTGGGCACCGGGCTGACCCCCGGCGCCCACGGGCTCCCGGGGTACTCGGCGCTCGACCCGGGCACCGGACAGCTGATGAACCAGCTGCGCTGGCAGCCCTGGACCGACCCGTACGCCTGGCAGCCCCACCCGACCGTCTTCCAGCGGGCGCAGGACGCCGGGGTGGAGACCAGCCAGGTCTCCGCGCCGCACTTCGAGCACACGCCGCTCACCAAGATCGCGCTGTCCGGCGGGACTTTCCTCGGCCGACTCACCGGTGAGGAGCGGATGGACCTGGCGGCCGAACGCCTCGCCGCCGCCGACCGCTCGCTGGTGTACACCTACTACGCCGACCTGGACGGCAACGGCCACCGGTACGGCGTCGACTCGCGCAACTGGCGCGAGCAGCTGCGGTACGTGGACGGACTGGCGCAGCGCCTGGCCGAGCAGCTCCCGCCGCGTTCGGCGCTCTACGTCACCGCCGACCACGGCATGGTCGATGTGCCCGACGACCAGCGGCACCGATTCGACTTCGACGAGGACTGGGAACTGAGCGCAGGCGTACGGCTGTTGGGCGGCGAGGGCCGGGCCCGACACGTGTACGCGGTGCCGGGCGCCGCCGCCGATGTGTACACCGTCTGGCGCGAGGTGCTGGGTCCGGACGCCTGGGTGGCCAGGCGCGAGGAGGCCATCGAGCTCGGCTGGTTCGGTCCGCCGCGGGCGGGCGTCGACGACCGGGTGCGCGAGCGGATCGGCGATGTGGTGGTCGCCATGAGCGGCCGTGCGGCCATCGTCGCCACCCGCACCGAGCCCAAGGAGTCGGCGCTGGTCGGCATGCACGGCTCGGTCACCGCCGCGGAGCAGCTCGTGCCCCTGCTGGAAGTGCGCACCTGACCACCACCGCCGGATCCGCTCCGGCGGGCGCCGCCCGCTGGTTCGGGGCCGAGCCCGCAGGCGGGGCCCTCGCGCCCGGGCCCCGCGCACGCCTCCGGGCTGGCCGCGCCGCGCCGGGAGGCCGCCAGTAACCTGTGGGGCGACCGGTGGCCACCACAACCGACCTTCACCCAAGGGGACTTGTCTTCGCATGCCCGAGCTGGCCTTCTTCAGCGGCACCATGGACTGCGGCAAGTCCACTCTCGCGCTCCAGATTCAGCACAACCGCTCCGCGCGCGGTCTGCAGGGGATGATCTTCAGCCGCGACGACCGGGCGGGGGAGGGGCGGCTCTCCTCCCGGCTCGGCCTGGTGACCGAGGCGGTCGAGGTGGACGACTCCTTCGACTTCCACGGGCATCTGGCGGCGCAGCTGGCCGCCGGGCAGCGGTGCGACTACGTGATCGTCGACGAGGCGCAGTTCCTCAGCGCCCGGCAGATCGACCAACTGGCCGAGGTGGTCGACGAGTTGGGGCTGGACGTGTTCGCCTTCGGCATCACCACCGACTTCCGCACCAGGCTCTTCCCCGGTTCGTGCCGGCTGATAGAGCTCGCCGACCGGGTCGAGGTGCTCCAGGTCGAGGCGCTCTGCTGGTGCGGCGCCCGGGCGACCCACAACGCGCGCACCGTCGACGGCGAGATGGTCGTCGAGGGCGCACAGGTCGTCGTCGGGGACGTGGGCCGGCCGGCGACCGAGGTCGGGTACGAGGTGCTCTGCCGACGTCACCACCGCCGCCGTATGACGAGCGCCTCCGCCCGCACCGCCGTACCGACGCAGCAACCCGCCAGCTCCGCCCCGCAACCCTGACCCGCCGCTCTCCCGGTCCCCGACCGGCCCGCCGGCCCGGTCTCCGCTGCCGCCGGCCCGCGACCCGACCCCGGACGGCGGCCGACGGCGTGCGCTCCGGCCCGCCACCGAGCCCCGGCGGGCGTGTCCCGGGCCGGGGCGGTCACATGCCGCGCAGCGGACGTTCCACGGCGTCGTTGGGGTCACGCATCTCGATCAGCGAGAACGGTCCGCCCTCCGGGTCCCTCACCCGGGCGAACCGGCCGTAGGCGGAGTCGCGCACCTCCCGCACGATGGTCCCGCCGAGCTTGCGCAGCAGCCGCAGCGCGGCTTCCACATCGGGCACCGCGAAGTACGTCACCCAGCTCGCCCCGCCGCCCTCCGGCAGATCGGTGCCGCGGACGCTGCCCACCGGCCGGCCGTTGAGCAGCAGAGTGCGCAGCTCGCGCTCCGGCGTGCCCAGCGGTTCGATCCGGTAGCCGAAGACGGCCGAGTAGAACGTCGTGACCTGGACGCTCTCTCGCACCAGCAGCTCGTTCCAGACGAAGGTGCCGGGCGTGCCGTCGGGCGAGACCCCGGGCCGGCCGTCGGTCTGCCAGATCCCGAAGGCGGCACCGACCGGGTCCGCGGCGATCGCCACCCGCCCGCCCCACTCGGAGTCCATCGGGCCGACACCGACCGTCCCTCCGCACTCCCTGATCAGCGCGCAGGTGGTGTCGGCGTCGTCGGTGGCGAAGTACGGCAGCCAGGTCACCGGCAGACTGCGGTCGCGGGAGATCTCGCCGAGACCCGCCACGTCCAGTTCACCGAGCCGTGCCCGTACGTACGGCCCGAGCCGCTGCGGGCCCGGGTGGAATTCCCAGCCGAGCAGCTCGCCGTAGAAGCTCCTGCTGGCGTCCAGGTCGCGGGCCATCAGACTGACCCAGCAGGGTGTGCCGGGGGAGGGCTGAACCGGTGCCTCCGTCATCGCTGTTGTCTCCTTGGACGGTCGAGAGGTGGGGAGGTGCGAGGTCGTCGTGCGCGGTGCGTGTCGATGCTCGCACTCTCCGCGAGTTCTGTCCCCCTCCCCGGCACTGCGCGAGGTGCGAATGTCGCGTCCACCGGTCCGGCGCGCCCGCCCGCCCGGTTCCGCCGACTGCCGACCCCGCCAGCCGCCCGCCGCCCGCGCGGCTCGCGGCTCGCTGATTCGCCGTACGCGGGGAGCGCCGTGTCCCGCCCTGCCGTCTGCGGCCCGTGCCCGGCCCCGCACTCGCGAACCGGTACTGCCGCGCGGCCGACTGCGCCAGAATGCGGCTATGACTGCCATCATCTCCGCATCCGAACTGCTCAGCGAGCTGGGCGGGCCCGGCGACCACGAGTCCGTCTCCGAGACCGGCCCGCACGCTCCCGTACTGCTCGACGTGCGCTGGGAGTTGGGCGGGCCGCCCGGCCGTCCGGAGTACGAGAAGGGCCATCTGCCCTCGGCCGTCTACATCGACCTGGACACCGAGCTGGCCGGCCGGGCGGGCGACGGCGGGCGGCATCCGCTGCCGGATCCGGAGGCGTTCGGCGCCGCCATGCGCGCGGCGGGAGTGAGCCGGGACCGGCCGGTGGTCGTCTACGACGGCGGCCGGGGCTGGGCGGCTGCCCGCGCCTGGTGGCTGCTGCGCTGGGCGGGCCACCGGGACGTACGGGTCCTCGACGGCGGACTCGCCGCCTGGGAAGGGCCGTTGACCGATGCCGAGCCCACCCCGGTGCCGGGCGACTTCCGACCGGAGCCGGGCGGCGCGGTGCTGCTCTCGGCCGACGACGCGGCCGCGCTCGCCCGCCGCGGGGTGCTGCTGGACGCGCGGGCCGGCGAGCGGTACCGGGGCGAGGTCGAGCCGATCGACCCCGTCGGCGGGCACATCCCCGGTGCGCTGTCGGCGCCGACCGTCGACAACGTCGGCGAGGGCGGACGTCTGCGCCCTCCCGGCGAACTGGCCGCCCACTTTGCCGAGTTGGGCGCGGATCAGGACGCCGAGGTGGGCGTCTACTGCGGTTCGGGGGTCTCGGGCGCGCACCAGGTGTGGGCCCTGGCGGTGGCCGGGGTCGAGGCCGGGCTGTACGTCGGCTCCTGGTCGGAGTGGACCGCCGATCCGAGCAGGCCCGTGGCCACCGGCTCCGAGCCGGGCTGATCGCACGGCGGGCCCCCGCCGCTCCGACGAATCGGTGCGCGGGGGCCCGCCGTTGTGCGTGCGGCCGGGGTGCTACTCCTGCTTCTTGCGCCGGGTGCCGAAGACGATTTCGTCCCAACTGGGCACCGCGGCCCGACGTCCGGGCCGGACGCCGTCCGCCTCGGCCTGGCGGTCGGTGGTGCCGGTAAGCCGGTCGCGGTGGCCGCCGACCGACCGCGGCATCAGCACGTCCGCGTACGCGGAACCCGCGCCGACGGCCGTCGAGGGCGGCTCCAGCGGCTCCGCCTCGTCGTTGACCTCGGGCTGCTCCTCCCGGGCGGCGGGCGGCTCGGGAACCACCATGTCGCCACGGAAGTTGGGCACCGACTCCAGGAGGCTGGTCAGTGAGTCCCGGTCCTCGTTCGGCTCGATCTGCCGCTCGGCCCGCAGCGGCTTCTCGCGCTCCTGCTCGCCCTCCGCACGCTCGCCGCGGTCGTGCGGAGCACGCTCCTTGGGCAGCCGGGCGATCCGCGGAATGAACGGGTAGCTGGGCTCGGGGGCCTCGTCGGTCTCGCCGATCAGCCCGCGCGCCTCGCCGTCCAGCGCCTGGACCAGCCGCCGCGGCGGGTCGTAGGACCAGCTCGCCGAGTGGGTCTCGCCCGCGACGCGGTAGACGAGCAGCACCTCCCAGGTGCCGTCGTCCCGTCTCCAGGAGTCCCACTGGACGTGGTCCTTGTCGGCGCCGCGCATCAGCAGCCGCTCCGCGACCGCGTCGCCGAGCTGCGGGCCGGTGTTCTCGCCGGGGCGGCGCACCGGGGTCTTGCGGGCGCGCTCGGCCATGAAGGCGCGCTCGGCCAGCACCGGGCCCTCGAAACGACGCACCCGCTCGACTGGGATGCCGGCGAACTGCGCGACCTCCTCGGCGCTGGCGCCGGCTCGTATACGGGCCTGGATGTCACGGGGGCGGAGGTGGCTCTCGACCTCGATCTCGATCTGGCCGAGCCGGGCGCGGTCGTTGCGCACGGCGGCCCGCAGCCGCTCGTCAATCGGAAGTGTGTACTCCGAGTTGTCGGCAGCCTTGAGCACCAGTCGTGTGCCGTCGTTGCTGACGGCCACGACACGCAGTTCGGGCATGGGAACCTCCCGGGTGGTGCCTGCCGACGTCACGTGCGTCGCTGCTCCCGCGTAGACGAGTGTGGCCTGCCCGGGTGCAGCCTGCCACTGTTTTGCCGACCTGCCCGGCGTCTTCTTCGACCCCGCACCTCTCGTCACCGCTGAGGCACAGTTACCGGATTTCACCGACGGTGACGGAAGTGTGGACTCGCCGTCACTCTGTGCCACGCGGTTCAGCGAGGCTGAGATCAGGTTTCTTCACACTACTCCATTGGGGCCACCCCGGTGAGTCGGCATGCTGCGATTTTGTGCGTGTGCAGGGGAGTTGGGGATTCCTTGGCGTTCCGGTCGACGGCGGTGTCGGTGGCACGCCTCACAGAATCGGGCGAAGCGGAACTATCGCCGTCGCTTATCGGTCGTAACTCGTGCGCGGTGCCATAGGTGTGCGATCGAGGCGAGGTATGAGCAACAGCAGGACAACCGGGCAGGAGCCCATCAACGGCTCACATTCGGAGGAGAGCGCGGAAAGCCAACCAACCGTTCCCAAGCGGGTGGTTGACGTGAGCGTCGCCCAGGTGGCCGGGAGCGCGCTCGCGGCGGTCATCGCGGCGCTGATCGCCGGCAGGCTCGGCGTCTACGGCACGATCATCGGTGCCGGGGTGATCAGCGTGGTCGCCACGACCGGCGGGCCGCTGCTCCAGCATCTGCTGAGCCGTACCGGCGAGGGAGTGCGGGAGCAGGTCAGACAGCAGGCCGGAGAGGTCGGAGCCAGGCGGCTGCGGACGGCTCGCCCTTCCTCCGCGGTGGCCGCTCGGACCCGCCCTCGCACCTCGGCACAGGTCGTACCGGAACGAGTGGACGCGGAGCGCGGGCAGTTGACGCCTGCGGTCGCCGACCCGCCGCCGCGGGACGGAAGCGGCGCGGCACCCGTCGAACCGTACGGCGAGGCGCGCACCCACGGCACCCGGCGGCGAGGTGTGCGACGTGCGCTGCTGCCGGCCGTGCTGGTCTTCGTCGTCGCGATGGGCGGGATCACCCTGTACGAGGCACTGTCGGGCCACACCGTCTCGGGCGGCGGCGGGACCTCGATCGGCCGGGTGCTCGACCGCGGATCCGGCGGCTCCTCCTCCGACTCGGAACAGGACGTGCCCGGACGGGACGCCCCCGGGCAGCCCGAGGAGTCCGGGGCCCCGGACCACGACGACCCGGACGGCTCGGACGGTTCGGACGGCGACGAGCAGCGAAAGGGCACCGGGCAGAGCCCTCGGGAGGAGGCGCCCTCCACCGGCGCACCGCAGGACGGTGCCGACAACCCCGAGCCGGGCGAGGGGGGTTCGGACGGCGCGGAGCCGACCCCCGTCCCCACGCCCGGCGGAGGCGACGCCGGTACGACCCCGACGGACCCGGACGGGAACTCCGGCGCGGACCCCGAGGACGACGGCGGAGCGGGGACGACCACGCCCAACCGCGCCGAGCCCCGCACCGGAGAGGGCTCCGGCGCGGACTGACCGCGCCGCGGGCCCGCCCCGATCCGGCGTCGTCCTGTTTCAGGCGCCCAGCACACGCCGGAGGTAGTCGTTGCCGAACCTGCGCTGCGGGTCCAGCCGTTCGCGCAGCGCGAGGAACTCCTCGAACCGCGGGTAGACACCGGCCAGGTACGCCGCGTCCCTGCTGTGCAGCTTGCCCCAGTGCGGGCGTCCGCCGTGCGCGGTCATGATCCGCTCGGCAGCGGTGAAGTACGCCTCGTGCGGGGTGCCCCGGTAGACGTGCATCGCCAGATACGCGGTGTCCCGGCCGTTGGCCGTGGAGAGCGGGATGTCGTCGGCCGGCGCGGTGCGCACCTCCACGGGGAAGGAGACGCGCAGCCGTGAACTCTCCACCATGGTCTTCAGCTCGGCCAGCGCGCACATCGCCTCCTCGCGGGGGAGCGCGTACTCCATCTCCAGGAAGCGGACCCGGCGCGGGCTGGTGAAGACCTTGTAGGGGATGTCGGAGTAGGTACGGGCCGACAGCGCCCGGCTGGAGACCCGCGCGATGGCGGGCACGGTCGCGGGAGCGGCCCGGCCGAGAGAGCAGGCGGCCCGGAAGACTCCGTTGGAGAGCAGTTCGTCGTCCACCCAGCCCCGGACCCGGGGGAGCGGCCGGGCGGGTGCGGTGGTGCGGTTGTTGCGCTTGGTGTTGCAGTTGTCGGTGTGCGGGAACCAGTAGAACTCGAAGTGCTCGTTCTCCCGCACGAGTTCGTCGAACTCCGACACCACCCGGGAGAAGCGCATCGGCTCCTCGCGGGCGGTGAGGGTGAACAGCGGCTCCACCGCGAAGGTCAGCTCGGTCAGCACACCGAGCGCGCCGATCCCCAGCCTGGCGGCGGCGAAGACCTCCGGGTTCTCCGTCGGCGAGCAGCGCAGCACCGTGCCCTCGGCGGTGACCATCTCGCAGCCGACGATCTGCGCGGCCAGCGACGCCGAGTCCCGCCCGGTCCCGTGGGTTCCGGTGCTGGTGGCGCCCGCGACCGTCTGCTCCATGATGTCGCCCATGTTGGCCAGCGAGAGACCCTCGCCGGCCAGTACCTGGTTCAGCTGCTTGAGCGAGGTGCCCGCCGCCACCGCCACCGTCCCGGCGGCACGGTCGATCCGGCGCACACCGGTCAGCCGCTCGGGCCGGATCAGCACACCGCCGGTGGTCGCCACGGAGGTGAACGAGTGCCCGGTGCCGACGGCCTTGACCGGCAGTCCGTCCTCCGCGGCCCGCCGCACCGTCTCCGCCAGCGCCTCGGTGGTCGAGGGCGCCACCGTGCGCAGCGGCCTGGCGCTCGTGTTCCCCGCCCAGTTACGCCAGGTGGCGTTCCTCGTGCCGCCCGCTCCGGTCAGCGTGCTGATGCCGCTCATCGTCCGTCCCCTCCTGCTGGTGCCGCTCCTGCTGCCGCGGCGCCGGGAGCCGTCGCAGCCGACGAGTGCCGACCAGCGCCACCGCGATCGCACACGCACCCGCCACCGCGGGCACCAGGTACGCCCGGTCGGCACCGACCCTATCGACGACCCAGCCGGAGACCGAGGCCCCGAGCGAGATTCCCAGGGTCGCCCCGGTGCTCGTCCAGGTCATCCCCTCGGTCAGTTTCTGCCTGGGCACCAGCCGGGCCACCAGCCCGACAGTCGTGATCATGGTGGGCGCGATCGCCATCCCGGCGAGGAACAGCGCCGCCGCCAACACCGGCAGCCCGACCGCCAGTTGCAGCGGGAGCATGCCCGCCCCCACCGCGCACACGCAGAGCAGCCAGCGTCTGCCGACCGCGTCCGCCGCCGGCAGCAGACCGAACGCGGCGCCCGCGACCCCGGACCCCAGGGCGTACGCGGCCAGCAGCAGGCTGGCGGCGGCCTTGGCGCCCCGCTCCTCGGCGAAGGCGACCGTCACCACGTCGATGGAGCTGAAGATCACGCCGAGCATCACCATCGTCGCCACCAGCAGGGGCAGCCCCGGTGTGCGCAGCGCCGAACCCCCGCTCCGCTCCTCGCGCGGCCCGGGCACGGGCTCGGTGGCCCGCTGGGAGGTCAGCCAGCAGACGCCGACGGCCAGGAAGACGGCCGCGGCCAGCGGACCCGCCTGCGGGAACCACGCGGTGGACAGGCCGATCGCCAGCATCGGCCCGAGGACGAAGCAGGTCTCGTCCACGATCGACTCCCAGGAGAACGCGGCGTGCAACCGCCCGGGGGAGTCGTGGAAGAGCGCCGTCCACCGCGCCCGCACCATCGAGCCCAGACTCGGCACACAGCCCGCGAGCGAGGCGAAGGCGAAGAGCGTCCACGGCGGCCAGTGCAGGAGCGTGCTCAGCGTGAGGCCCGCCACCGCGGTCACCGTCACCGCCGAGGCCGGGCGCAGCACCCGGCGCTGGCCGTGGACGTCCACCAGCCGGGAGACCTGCGGGCCGAGCACGACGGTGGACAGCGCCACCGTCGCGGCCAGCGCTCCCGCCAGTGCGTACTCCCCGGTCAGCTGGGAGACCATCGTCACCACGCCCAGGCCCAGCATGGCGATCGGCATCCGTCCGACCAGCCCGGCGGCGGTGAAGCTCCGGGTTCCGGGCTCGGCGAAGATCGCCCGGTACGGGCTCGGCACAGGGCGCTCCTCGGTCGTCGGTGTGTGTACGGGGTCGGCGTGCGGGCACGGACCGCGGCCGGCCGGGCACCTCGCCGGCCCGCCCCGAACGCTAACCGTGACGGGGCGGTGATCGCTTCGCTTTTCTCAGTGGGAGGATCGGGGCATGTCCGACGCGACCGCTGCCCCGTACGACGCCCTGCTGCTGCTCTCCTTCGGCGGCCCGGAAGGCCCCGAGGACGTGGTGCCGTTCCTGGAGAACGTCACCCGAGGGCGCGGGATCCCGCGCGAACGCCTGGAGGAGGTGGGACAGCACTACTTCCTCTTCGGCGGCGTCTCGCCGATCAACGAGCAGAACCGCGAACTGCTCGCCGCGATCCGCGCCGACCTCGCCGCCCACGGCCTCGACCTCCCCGTCTACTGGGGCAACCGCAACTGGGCGCCCTACCTCACCGACACCCTGCGGGAGCTGACCGCCGACGGACGCCGCCGCGTACTGGTGCTGGCCACCAGCGCGTACGCCTCGTACTCGGGCTGCCGGCAGTACCGGGAGGACCTCGCCGAGTCGCTTGCGGCGCTCGTCGAGGAAGGGCTGAACCCGCCCCGCGTCGACAAGCTGCGGCACTACTTCAACCACCCCGGCTTCGTCGAGCCGATGACCGAGGGCATCGTCGCGGCGCTCGCCGAACTGCCCGAGGAGGTGCGCGCGGACGCCCAGCTGGTCTTCACCACCCACTCCATCCCCACCGCCGCCGCCGACACCTCGGGACCGCCCGAGGCGCACGGCGAGGGCGGCGCCTACGTCGCCCAGCACCTGGACGCGGCCCGCACCCTCACCGAGCGGGTGGCGGAGGCGACCGGCACCCGGCACCCCTGGCAGCTCGTCTACCAGTCCCGCAGCGGCCCGCCGCACATCCCGTGGCTGGAGCCGGACATCTGCGACCACCTCACCGCACTGCACGCCGGGGGCGCCGCGGCAGCGGTGATGGTGCCGGTCGGTTTCGTCTCCGACCACATGGAGGTGCTCTACGACCTGGACACCGAAGCGCTCGCCAGGGCGCGGGAGTTGGGTCTGCCGGTCGCCCGCTCGGCGACCGTCGGCGCGGACCCGCGTTTCGTCGCCGGCATCCGGGAGCTCGTCCTGGAGCGGGCCGCCGGCGAGCGCGGCGCCGAGCCCGTCCGCTGCGCGCTGGGCCCGCTCGGCCCCTCCCACGACCTGTGTCCAGTGGGCTGCTGCCCCGCCCGGACCGCCAAACCGGCGGCCGCCGGCGCCGACAGCCCGTACCCGTGACCCCGTACCCCTGACCCGTACAGCTGCCCCGTACGCCCGAAGAGTTCGGCCGAAGCCGGGAACCAGAGGAGAGACCGTGACCGACCAGCCCGACACACCCCACGCCGAACTGCTGCGTGTCGCACTGGAGGCGGCCGAACGCGCGGGCGCCCTCCTGCGCGACGAACGCCCCGCCTCGCTGGGCGTGGCCGCGACGAAGACCAGTCCGATCGACGTCGTCACCGAGATGGATCTGGCCTCCGAGAAGCTGATCGCCGCGCACCTTGCCGAACACCGGCCGGACGACGGCATCCTCGGCGAGGAGGGCGCCAGCACCGCCGGCACCAGCGGGGTGCGCTGGATCGTCGACCCGATCGACGGCACCGTCAACTACCTCTACGGCCGCCAGGACTGGGCCGTCTCCATCGCCGCCGAACTGCACGGCGAGCGGGTCGTGGGCGTCGTCGCCTCGCCGCCCCGAGGCCAGGTGCACCACGCGGTGCTGGGCGGCGGCGCCTGGCTCAACGGCGAGCGGCTGCAATGCCGTCCCTCGCCCGAGCTCGGCCAGGCCCTCGTCGGCACCGGTTTCGCCTACGTGCAGCAGCGCAAGGAGGTCCAGGCCCGTCTGTTCGCCGAACTCCTTCCGCACGTACGGGACATCCGCCGCTCCGGCTCCGCGGCCCTGGACCTGTGCGACGTCGCCGCTGGCCGGCTGGACGCCTTCTACGAGCGCGGCACACAGGCCTGGGACCACGCGGCCGGCGATCTGATCGCCAGGGAGGCCGGAGCGCTGACCGGCGGCCGGGTCGGCGAGGTCGGCGGGCCCGAGCTGATGGTGGCTGCCTCGCCCGGCGTCTTCGAGCTGCTCCAGCCGCTCCTGGACGAGCTCGGCGCCTGGCACGACTGAGCCCGCGCAGCCCGGGAGCGCGGGAGCCCGCGCAGCCCGGGGCCCGCGCAGTGCGGCCTGCGGGCCGGTGACCCCGCGCAGCCCGGGAGCGCGGCCCACGGCCCACCCGTCCGGGCCGCCGGGCACCGGCACGCGCCGCAGGAACACGAGTGAGGGTGCTCCCGGACTTCCGGGAGCACCCTCACTCGGTGCGAACTCGACTCAGGGCACCGTCCGGCCCCGGGCCAGCCGGCCCCGCCGACGGCCCTCGCAACCGCTCGTCAGGCGCTGACCTCGACGCCGTGCTCGTTGGCGAGCCGGCGCAGATCGTCCAGCTCGGCCTCCTCGACCTCCGCGAGGAACTCGTCACCGGACTCCCGAGCGCGGTGCAGATCGTCCTCCGTGCTCTTTATCCGCTGCAAGAGGCTTGCGGTGAACGCGTCCATGGTGCGCCCCCTCGTCTGTGGAAAGCGGCACGCCGACGGTGCCGGATATGGGTGGGTCACGCAGATCACGGTTGCTCCGGTGACCGGTCGTCAGCGCGTTGTGGGCATGCCGCCTGCCGGGCGTGATCCTGAGTGTGCGGGTGTCCTCCCCGCGCCGATCCTCAGAGAAACCTCAACTCGGCGCGGAATTTGTGTGATCTCCCTCCCGCCCCCGTCCGTCGGCAGCTTCGGGCCGGGCCGGAACACCGTGCGGCTCCGGTCACTTACAGCCGGTTTACCGGCGTGCGGGGCAGGATGGAGGGCGGATGATCCGGGTGAGGGAAGGGACAGCACCGTGCGCGTACTCGTCGTGGAGGACGAGCAACTGCTCGCTGACGCGGTGGCCACCGGGCTGCGCCGGGAGGCGATGGCCGTCGACGTGGTCTACGACGGGGCCGCGGCCCTGGAGCGGGTGGAGCTCAACGACTACGACGTCGTCGTCCTCGACCGCGACCTCCCGCTCGTCCACGGAGACGACGTCTGCCGCCGCGTGGTGCAGCTCGGCCTGCCCACCAGGGTGTTGATGCTCACCGCCTCCGGCGATGTGAGCGACCGGGTCGAGGGCCTGGAGCTGGGCGCCGACGACTATCTGCCGAAGCCCTTCGCCTTCACCGAGCTGATCGCCCGCGTCCGGGCGCTCGGCAGGCGTACGACCGCGCCCCTGCCGCCGGTGCTCGAACGCGCCGGTATCCGGCTGGACCCCAACCGCCGCGAGGTCTTCCGCGGCGAGGAGCAGATCCAGCTGGCGCCCAAGGAGTTCGCCGTGCTGGAGGTGCTGATGCGCAGCGAGGGCACGGTGGTCTCCGCCGAGCAGCTGCTGGAGAAGGCGTGGGACGAGAACACCGACCCGTTCACCAACGTGGTGCGGGTGACGGTGATGACCCTGCGCCGCAAGCTCGGCGAGCCCGCGGTGATCATGACGGTCCCCGGCTCGGGATACCGGATCTGAGCCGATGCCCCCCACCCTGCCCTCCGGTTCCGCACCGCCCGGCTCGTCCGGCATTCCGCCCAAGCCCACCTGGGACCCCGCGCCGCCGGCCGCCTCCTGGTTCCGTCCGACCATCCGGATACGGCTCACCCTGCTCTACGGCGGCATGTTCCTGATCGCCGGGATCATCCTGCTGACGATCATCTATCTGCTGGCCGCCCGGGCGATGAACGACGGAGTGGTGATGCCCGTGCGCATCCTCGGCGGGCGGGTCGAGATGACCAGCGACGCCTGCCAGTTGCCCTCCTCGGGGCTTGCGAACGAGCTGAACGACGCGATCCACCGCTGCCTGCAGATCCAGCGCGAGGCGGCCCTGGACTCGCTGCTCAAACGTTCGCTGCTGGCGCTGCTGGGTGTCGCCGTCGCCGCGTTCGCCTTCGGGTACGTGATGGCGGGGCGGGTGCTCTCGCCGCTCGGCCGCATCACCCGCACCGCGCGCCAGGTGGCCGGCTCCGACCTGCACCGCAGGATCGAGCTGGACGGACCGGACGACGAGCTCAAGGAGCTCTCCGACACCTTCGACGAGATGCTGGACCGGCTGGACCGGGCCTTCACCGCGCAGCAGCGCTTCGTCGCGAACGCCTCGCACGAGCTGCGCACCCCGCTGGCGATCAACCGGACACTGCTGGAGGTCCAGCTCTCCGACCCCGGAGCCCCCGCCGAGGTGCAGCAGCTGAGCAAGAACCTGCTGGCCACCAACGAGCGCAGCGAGGCACTGGTGGAGGGGCTGCTGCTGCTCGCCCGCAGCGAGAACGAGATCGTCGACCGCAAGCCCGTCGACCTCTCCGAGGCGGCCTCGCACGCCGTCGAGCAGGTGCGTGCGGAGGCCGAGCAGCGCGGGGTGGAGCTGCGCGGGGCCCGGCAGCCGGTCTATGTGCAGAGCAACGGCGTGCTCCTGGAGCGGATCGCGATGAATCTCACGCAGAACGCGGTGCGCTACAACATCGCCGAGGGCGGCTGGGTCTCGGTCGACACCCGGGCCAGACCGGGGCAGGCCGTTCTGACGGTGGAGAACTCCGGGCCCCAGGTGCCGGCGTACGAGATCGACAACATCTTCGAACCTTTCCGCCGTCTACGGGCGGAACGTACCGGAAGTGACAAAGGCGTCGGACTGGGTTTGTCGATCGTGCGGTCGGTGGTGCGCGCGCACGGTGGCACCATTACGGCCGAGCCCCGGGACGAAGGCGGCCTGGTGATGCGCGTTGTCCTGCCGGTTTGATTCCGTGTGCGGAAGTCGACGACGTCTGGCACAGTGCATCCCCGGCAGTTTCGAGGCTTAGAGCGAAACGGACGATTTCCATGTGAAGGGCGTGAGTCGGGCACGTTGTGATCGAGGACACATGTGACGTTGCGGACGGCCCACGCTGGGTGACCGTTCGGTTGGTTCAAATCGTCAGATAACCGAGGTTTCCGCAGGTCGTGATCGCGGGAAGTACCCGAGATGGCGTCTGGCGGAGTCCGGAGCGGGTCCAGGAGGGCCCGTGCGGCAGCTGACCTGCCCACCTCTTCGGAGGGGTGGTTGGGTGTCGATTGAGTAACAGACCTTGATGTGAGGCAAAATCTCCGCCTCAGGTCGGGCACAAGTCCGGCCTCTCATGCGTTACGACCGCTTGAGACACCACAGCAACCCGGAGGGGGAGAACACCATGGCTACGGATTACGACACTCCACGCAAGACCGATGACGATGCCAACGAGGACAGCATCGAGGAACTGAAGGCGCGGCGGAACGACAAGTCCGCGTCCAACGTCGACGTCGACGAGTTCGAGCAGGCCGAGGGGCTGGAGCTGCCCGGCGCGGACCTTTCCAACGAGGAGCTGTCCGTCCGCGTGCTGCCCCGCCAGCAGGACGAGTTCACCTGCATGAGCTGCTTCCTCGTGCACCACAGGTCGCAGCTTGCGGAGGAGAAGAACGGTCAGCCGATCTGCCGCGACTGTGCGGCCTGAGGTCGGCGCGATCTCGGCTTGTCCGGCCGGAGTTGACCGTCTCGGCCGAGGAGCGGGTGAGGACGAGCGAGGCTGCGAAGCCTCGCTCGTATTCCCGCTGCACCACCGCAGTCGGCGCGGCGCCGACTGAGCACCGCCGCAGTTCCCGCGCAGCTCCGGAGCGGCTCTGTGCCGTCCGCCGCGTGAAGGCCGCGTGAGCCGGGCGCGATGCGCGCCCCAGCGGAGCGAGTACGCCCCCGAGGCGCCCCGCGCGACAACACCCCCGCACCCGCCCCACGCCCTCCCGGGCGCTGTGCGGCACGCTCAACTCCCGGGTGCGACCCGGCCGTTCATCCCGGCCGTTCGGCCTGACCGTCGGCAGCAGGACCCCTGAACGGGTCGGTGCTCGCGACACACCGCCGGCGAGCGACCCCGGCTGCACCGGCGGGCCGTCCCCGCCGCCGAGCCGGGTCAGCTGCCCTGGGAAGCCGTGCCCCCGGCCGACGCCTGGGCGCCCGTCTCCGAGCCGCCGCCCTCGTGCGCCGCTTCCGAGCGCGCCGCCTCCAGCGCGGACACCAGCCGGTTGGGACGGCGCGAGGAGAGGTAGACGTAGGGCGTCGGGTCCTGGGGGTCGACGATCTCGATCCGCACCGCCGTGGGCACATACGCCCGCAGCACCATGAACGCCCGAGGATCGGCCTTGTGCGAACGCCAGGCCGCGGCCTCCTCCCGGTTCAGCGCCCGCGCCTCGCCGAGCGCCTCGACCGGAATGCCGGCGCTGCCCGCGAGCAGCCGGCCGGCCACGACGCGGATGCGCACCGCCCCGTACGAGCTGACCCCGAGCAGTGCGAGGGCGCCGCCCACCACCAGCCCCACCAGCGCGGGAAGCAGGCCCATGGGGAGCAGGGTCAACCCGCAGACCACGCCCAGCATCGCCGCGCAGAACCACCAGAAACCAGGAGCGGTCAGACGCTCGTCGAAGTGCTGCATGGGTCCAGCTTGGCACGGTGGCGACCCCGCACTGTGCACGGCGGTAGGGTCTGCACTCGTGACTGCACCGAAGACCTCGCTGACGCCCCCGCCCGGGGCGCTCGCGCCGCAACGCCATCCCGAAGCACCTGCGCCGGGGGAGCCGATCGGCTCCCACTACGACCAGTGTTTCGGCTGCGGCACGGGTCAGCCGCACGGTCTGCACATCCAGGCGCGCGCCGGTGAAGGCGTCGACGTCGTCGCCGAGTTCACCGTCACTCCCGACCACCAGGGCGCGCCGGGCCTCGCCCACGGCGGTCTGCTGGCCTCCGCCATGGACGAGACGCTGGGCTCGCTGAACTGGATGATGCACGTCATCTCGGTCACCGGCCGACTGGAGACCGACTTCCTGCTGCCCGTGCCGGTGGACTCCGTGCTGCACATGGCCGCGCAGGTCAACGCCATCGACGGGCGCAAGATCTACTGCTCCGCGACCGGCCGCATCGGAGGCCCGGACGGGCCGCTGGCGGTACGGGCGGACGCCCTCTTCATCGAGGTCAAGGTCGAGCACTTCATCGACAACGGCCGCGACGAGGAGATCCGGGCGGCCATGGACGACCCCGACCAAGTGCGCCGGGCGCGTGCCTTCGAGGTGAACCCGTGAGCGAGAACAGGCCCGTTGACGTGCTCATCGCCCGCGTCGACCCCGAGGTGCCGCTGCCCTCGTACGCGCACCCGGGCGACGCCGGCGCCGATCTGGTCACCACGCGGTCCGCCGAACTCGCCCCGGGCGAGCGGGCGGTGCTGCCGACAGGGATCTCCCTCGCGCTGCCCGACGGCTACGCCGCGTTCGTGCACCCGCGCTCCGGCCTCGCGGCCCGCTGCGGAGTCGCACTGGTGAACTCCCCGGGCACGGTTGACGCCGGGTACCGTGGGGAGATCAAGGTGATCGTGGTCAATCTCGATCCGCGCGAGACCGTGCGGTTCGAGCGCTTCGACCGCATCGCCCAACTCGTCGTTCAGCAGGTCGAGAAGGTCAGCTTCCACGAGGTGGCGGAACTCCCCGGCTCGGCCCGGGGCAACGGGGGCTTCGGCTCGACCGGCACCTCCGGCAGCGGAGCCGACACGACCGCCGGCTCTGCACAGCACCATTCATAACGCTGCGGTCGGTGCGGACAAGAGCACCGACCTGAAGGGACAGTGACGTGTTCGGACGTCGTCGTAAGCGGGACGAGAAGCCCAAGGGTGTCGAGGACGACATCGAGACCGGTGAGGATGCCGTCGAGGACGCCGACGCAGAGGGCTCCGCGGACGCCGAGGAGACCTCCGCGGAGGTGACCAGGACGAAGCTGCCGCCGGCCCCCCGCCCGGACGGCCCCTGGGACCTCTCCGAGGTCGGCGACCCCACCAAGGGCCGGGTCGACCTCGGCGGGCTCTTCGTGCCCGGCGTCGAGGGCATGGAGCTCCGGGTCGAGGTCGCCGGTGACGCGATCGTCGCCGCGACCGTCGTCCTCAAGGACAGCGCGATCCAGCTCCAGGCGTTCGCCGCGCCCAAGCGCGAGGGCATCTGGGACGAGATCCGCGAGGAGATCTCCTCCGGCATCACCAAGCAGGGCGGTGTCATCGACGAGACCGAGGGCACCCTCGGCTGGGAGCTGCGGGCCCAGGTGCCGGTGCAGCTGCCCGACGGCAAGAACGGCGTGCAGGTCGTCCGCTTCGTCGGCGTCGACGGCCCGCGCTGGTTCCTGCGCGGTGTGATCTCCGGCCAGGGCGCGGTCCAGCCCGAGGGCGCGGGGCTGCTGGAGCAGATCTTCCAGGACACCGTCGTCGTGCGCGGCGACGCCCCGATGGCGCCCCGCGACCCGATCGTCCTGAAGCTGCCGGAGGACGCCCAGATGGTGCCCGACGGGGTCAAGCAGGACGAGACGACCGAGCAGGGCTCCCGGTTCGCCGGCGGCATCGAGAAGCTCCAGCGCGGCCCCGAGGTCACCGAGGTCCGCTGAGCCCCTCGCCCCGGACCGGACGCCCCCTCGGGGCTCCCGGTCGCCCGGCCGCTCGACATCGAAGGGCCGCCGCCGGTTTCCGTACCGGAGGCGGCCCTTCGCCGTGCCGCAAACGCCCTGCCCGCACCGCCCGTGCCCGCAAACGCCCCCGCCCACAACGCCCCTGCCCGCGCACCGCATCGGACGGCGCCCGCGCTCCCCGACCCCTCGTGCGCACGGTCGCCGCCGGTCACCGAAAGTGAACGGCGCCGATCGTCCGCCGCTTCACCGAGAATGGACGACATGGCACAACGCGGAACGCTGCGCGTCTACCTCGGCGCGGCACCCGGCGTGGGCAAGACCCACGCCATGCTCTCCGAGGGACACCGCCGCGCGGCCAGGGGCACGGACGTCGTCGTCGGCTGCGTGGAGGCGTACGGACGTCCCCGTACGGAGGCGCAGCTCGACGGCCTGGAGGTGCTGCCGCGGGTGGGCGGCGCGGAGGGCGCCGAGATGGACACCGACGCCGTGCTGCGGCGCGCGCCCGCGGTGGTCCTGATCGACGAACTCGCCCACACCAACGCCCCCGACTCCCGGCACGAGAAGCGCTGGCAGGACATCGAGGAGCTGCTGGAGGCCGGCATCGACGTGATCTCCACGGTGAACATCCAGCACCTGGAGTCCCTCGGCGACGTCGTGGAGTCCATCACCGGCGCCCGCGAACCGGAGAGCGTGCCCGACGAGGTGGTGCGCCGCGCGGAGCAGGTCGAGCTCGTCGACATGACGCCCCAGGCGCTGCGCCGCCGCATGGCGCACGGCAACGTCTACAGCCCGGAGAAGGTCGACGCCGCCCTCTCCAACTACTTCCGCCCCGGCAACCTCACCGCCCTGCGCGAGCTCGCGCTGCTGTGGACCGCCGACCGCGCCGACGAGTACCTCCAGCAGTACCGCTCCGAACACTCCATCCGCACCACCTGGCAGGCCCGTGAGCGCATCGTCATCGCGCTCACCGGCGGGCCCGAGGGCCGCACGCTCATCCGCCGGGCGGCGCGGATGGCGGCCAAGGCGTCCGGCAGCGAGCTGCTGGCCGTCTACATCGCCCGTTCCGACGGGCTGACCGCCGCCTCCCCGAAGGAGCTGGCGCTCCAGCGGACCCTGGTGGAGAACTTCGGCGGCACCTTCCACCACGTCATCGGGGACGACATCCCGGCCGCGCTGCTGGACTTCGCGCGAGGTGTCAACGCCACCCAGATCGTGCTCGGTTCGAGCCGGCGCAAGAGCTGGCAGTACATCTTCGGCCCCGGTGTCGGGGCGACCGTGGCCAGCGAGTCCGGGCCGGACCTGGACGTGCACATCGTGACGCACGAGGAGGTCGCCAAGGGCCGCGGTCTGCCCGTCGCCCACGGGGTGCTGCTCAGCACCTCGCGCGTCCTCAGCGGCTGGATCGTCGCGATCGCCGTACCGCTGCTGCTCACCCTGCTGCTGACCGAACTCGACCCGACCGTCGGCTTCACCAACACCGTGCTGCTCTTCCTGGCGGTCTCGGTGGTCGCCGGCTTCCTCGGCGGCGTACTGCCCGCGCTCGCCTCCGCCGCGCTCTGCTCGGCGCTGCTGCACCACTACTTCGCCGAACCGGTCGACAGCTGGCGCATCGCCGAGTCGCAGAACGTCATCACCATCGCGAGCTTCTTCGTCGCCTCCGCGGCGGTCGCGCTCGTCGTCAACCTCGCGCTGCGCCGCGCCCGGCAGGCGGCGAGGCTGCGTGCCGAATCGCAGATCCTGGCGATGCTCGCGGGCGGCGTGCTGCGCGGCGGCGACTCGCTGGAGGCGCTGCTCGGCCAGGTCAAGGAGACCTTCGCGATGGAGGCCGTGGCGCTGCTGGAGCGCACCGAGGAGCACGGCCCGTGGACGTGCGCGGGCAGCGTCGGCACACCGGCCGGCGGGCAGCCGCTGACCAGACCCGAGGACGGCGAGGCGGACATGCCCGTCGGCGACCAGATGATGCTGGTCCTCTCCGGGCGGGTGCTGCCGGCCTCCGACCGGCGGGTGCTCGCCGCCTTCGCAGCCCAGGCGGTCGGCGTACTGGACCGCCAGCGGCTCCAGCGCGAGGCCGATCAGGCGCGGACACTCGCCGAGGGCAACCGCATCCGTACGGCGCTGCTGGCCGCCGTCAGCCACGATC
The DNA here is from genome assembly GCF_023072595.1 of Streptomyces sp. XM4193. Taxonomy (GTDB): domain Bacteria; phylum Actinomycetota; class Actinomycetes; order Streptomycetales; family Streptomycetaceae; genus Streptomyces. The sequence goes on along the minus strand of NZ_JALLGK010000010.1, from coordinate 61,766 downwards.
TGCGCACCCCCCTCGCGGCGATCAAGGCGGCGGTGACCTCGCTGCGTTCGGACGACGTCGCCTGGTCCCCGGAGGACGAGGCGGACCTGCTGGAGGCCATCGAGGACGGCGCCGACCGGCTCGACCACCTGGTCGGAAACCTGCTGGACATGTCCCGCCTCCAGACCGGCACCGTCACCCCGCTGATCCGCCGCACCAACCTCGACGAGGTCGTGCCGAAGGCGCTGAGCGGAGTGCCGGAGGGCAGCGTGCGGCTGGACATCCCCGAGTGGCTGCCGCTGGTCGCCGTCGACCCGGGGCTGCTGGAGCGCTCGGTCGCCAACATCGTGGAGAACGCGGTCAAGTACAGCCCGTCGCAGACCCCGGTGAAGGTCTCGGCCAGCGTGCTGCGCGACCGGCTGGAGATCAGGGTCACCGACCGCGGCCCGGGAGTGCCGGACAGCGAGAAGGAGCGGATCTTCGAACCGTTCCAACGGCTCGGCGACGCCCCGCGCGGCGCGGGCGTGGGGCTGGGCCTCGCGGTCGCCCGAGGCTTCGCGGAGGCCATGGGGGGCAGCCTTGAGGCGGAGGACACTCCGGGAGGCGGGATGACGATGGTGCTCACCCTGCGCACCGGCGGGGACAGCCCGCTCACCTACGCCGACCTCGCCGAGGAGGCCCGCGCCGCCCGGGAGGGCGACCCTGCCGACGACGACCCCTCCGGTGACGACACGGGCGGCGGCAGGACGGACAGCGGCTCGGCGCCGGGCGGCTCGGCGCCGGGCGCCTCGACGGCAGGCGCAGCGCCGACCGCCACTGCCGCCGGGCCCGCAGCCTCGACCGGGACCCCAGCCGCAACCGGGACTCCAGCCGCAACCGACAGCTCCACCAGCGCCAGGGAGGCCGCCGAGTGAGCCCAGCCCGCCGTACGTCGCGCCCGCCGAAGGAGCCGCCGAAGCACCGGGTGCTGGTGGTCGACGACGAGCCCCAGATCGTCCGCGCCCTCGCCATCAACCTCCGCGCCCGCAACTACGAGGTCGACTCGGCCCACGACGGCGCAACCGCGCTGCGCATCGCCGCCGACCGCCGCCCCGACGTCATCGTCCTCGACCTCGGGCTGCCGGACATGGACGGCGTCGAGGTGATCAAGGGCGTACGCGCCTGGGGCCGGGTGCCGATCCTGGTGCTCTCCGCCCGCCAGACCTCGGACGAGAAGGTCAAGGCGCTGGACGCGGGCGCCGACGACTACGTCACCAAGCCCTTCGGCATGGACGAGCTCCTCGCCCGCCTCCGCGCCGCCGTACGACGTGCCGAGCCCGCGCCGCCGACCGCCGAGCCGGTGGTGCTCCAGGCCGAGGGGCTGAGCATCGACCTGGGGGCGAAGAAGGTGCGGCGGGACGGCAAGGACGTACGGCTGACGCCCACCGAATGGCATCTGCTGGAGGTGCTGGTGAGCCAGAGCGGCCGGTTGATCAGCCAGAAGCAGCTGCTCAAGGAGGTGTGGGGGCCCAGCTACCAGAAGGAGACCAACTACCTCCGGGTCTACATGGCCCAGCTGCGCCGCAAGCTGGAGGCCGACCCCTCCCACCCCCGGCACTTCATCACCGAACCCGGCATGGGCTACCGCTTCGAGGGCTGAACGGGACCGGACCGTCCCCGGCCTCTCGGCAGGGCAGGGTTCCGGTACGAGGCGCCCCTCGGGCGGGGCCGGGCCGTCGCCGCCGGGAGGGATCCGGAGCACGGGTAGGCTGGCAGTCATGGGCAGCGTCAACGCCTCCGGCAAGAGCTCCGGTCCGATACGTCGGCTGCTCTCCCGGCTATCCCCCCACGACGAACGTCCGCACAGTTGTCCCGAGCCCCGGGGCGCGGAGGCGGGGCGCGACTGCACGCCGATCGGTGCGTGCGGCGATCGCCAGATCGTGAAGGTGATCGGGACGCTCCGCACCGTTACACTCCGTGCCCGGGCCGGAGTGCCCGCGCTGGAGGCGGAGCTGTCCGACGGTTCCGCCTCGCTGTCGGTGGTCTGGCTGGGCCGCCGCGCCATCGCGGGAATCGAACCGGGCACGGCGCTGATCGCCTCGGGACGGATCGCGATGCATCACGGTCGACCGGTGCTGTTCAACCCCAAGTACGAACTGCTACCACCGGGACAGGAGTAACGGGTGACCCCACTCGACAAGCCCACCGCGGACGCGGAGGCACCGGCCGCCGACACCGAGGTGACCAAGGCCGCCTTCCTCGAGGCGTTCGGCGGCGTGCGCGGCATGGTGGAGACCACCGTGCCCGGCCTCGTCTTCGTCCTGTGCTACACGATCACCCGGGACATCCACACCGCCGCGATCGCCGCACTCGCCCTCTCCGGCGTCATGGCGCTGGTGCGGCTCGCCCGCAAGGACACCGTCAAGCACGCCTTCAGCGGCGTCTTCGGCGTCGGCATCGGCGCGGTCTTCGCGATGATGTCCGGCGACGCCAAGAACTTCTACCTGCCCGGGATGCTCTACACCCTGGGCCTGGCCGTCGCCTACATTCTCAGCTCGCTGGTCGGCTGGCCGCTGCTCGGTCTGATCCTCGGCCCGCTGTTCCGCGAGAACCTCTCCTGGCGCACCCGCAACCCCGGTCGCAAGAGCGCCTACACCAAGGCCAGTTACTCCTGGGGCTTCGTGCTGCTGGCGAAGTCCTGCATCACCTTCCCCATCTACTTCTGGGGCGACGCCACCCAGCTCGGCTGGCTGCGTGTGGCACTCGGCATTCCGCCGTTCCTGCTCTGCGTCTACCTCACCTGGATCTTCCTCGCGAAGGCCCCCGCCCCCATCGACGTGATCGCCGAGATGGAGGCCGAGGAGCGCGCCGAACGCGAGGCGGAGAAGGCGGGGGAGCCCGCCGACGCCGAGCCCGCCGACCGGACCGACTCCGCCCAGCAGACCGCGAGGGCCGCGCAGGCCGCCGCCGAGGAGGAGCGCCGCACGCCCTGACCCGGCACACGACCCACTCGTCCGAGCCCCGCCCCACCCGACCCGGGCGGCGGGGCTCGGACGTACCGGGCAGGGCCCACGGAGACGTACGCGCAGGCCCACGGACCTCTGGCCGGCCCGCCGCGCCCGGTGACACTTCGCGCCTGGCCTGCCGGCCGAGGCCGTCGACTCCCCTCCCGCACCGGTCGCCCCGGCGCACCGGCCTCTCTCACCGCACGCCGGCGGCGACCTCTCCCATGCGTCGTACCGCTTCGACGAGGATCGCCGAGGAGGTGCCGAAGTTGAGCCGCGCGTGGCCGCTTCCACCGCTGCCGAACGCCGGGCCGGAACTCAGTGCCACCCGGCCCCGCTTGAGGAAAACCGCCGCCGGACCGGCGATGGCCGTCACATCCCCGGTCGCCGCCGCCGGACCGCCTCCGTCGCTCTGCGGCGCGCCGCCGTCGTGCTCCAGGCCGAGTGCGGTGCAGTCCAGCCACGCCAGGTAACTGGCCTCGGGCGGCAGCCAGGAGACCTCCGGCACGTACTCGGCGAGGAGTTCGCCGAGCAGATCGCGGTTGGCGGCGAGGCCCCGCAGCGCCGCGTCGAGCCAGTCGCCGCCGTCCCGAAGCGCCGCGGTGTGGGCGAGCGCCGCGATGTGGCTCGGCCCGTGACCGACCTCCTCCGGCAGCCGGGCCAGATCGGCCGCAGAGCCCGAACCGGCGGTCGCCACCGCGCACTTGAGACCCGCGAGGTTCCACGCCTTGGAGGCCGACATCAGCGAAAGACCGCGCTCGGCCCCGTCCACGCTCAGGTACGGGGTGAACCGTGCTCCGGGCAGGACGAGCGGTGCGTGGATCTCGTCCGCCACCACCCGTACCCCGTACCGCTCGGCGAGCTGCGCGACCTGCTCCAGTTCGGCGCGGGTGTGCACGGTCCCGGTCGGATTGTGCGGGTTGCACAGCAGATACGCGGCGGCCCCCACCCCGTTCTCGCCCGCGAAAGCCTCCTCCAGCGCCTCGGGGGCGATCCGTCCCGCCGCCGTCAGCGGAGCCTCGACGACCCGACGGCCCATGTGTTCCACGAAGGAGTAGAACGGCGGATACACCGGGCAGTTGACCACCACCGTTCCGCCCGGCTCGGTGACCAGGCGCAGCATCTCCACCACTCCGAGCATCACGTCCGGAACGAGCGCGGTGCGCCCCACGTCCAGCCCGTCCCACGCCCACCGGTCGGCCGCGAACCCCGCCAGCGCCTCGGCGTACCCGGTGCCCGCCGGGTAACCGGTGTCGCCGCGCGCGACCGCCTCCGTGACGGCGCGGACCACGGGTTCGGCGAGGACGACGTCCATCTCCGCGACCCACAGCGGCAGAACGTCGTCGCCGTGGGCGCGCCACTTCATGCTGGAGCGCGTACGCAGCTCCTGGAGGGACAGCTGCTCGAACGGGTTCTCGGTGGTCATCGGCGGCGACTCCCGGGGAGTTGGGTCGGCGGTGGGTCGGACGACAGCGGCTCCGGTCCGGCTCCAGCGTCCCCCGGCCCGACGGCCGACACCACCCCGCCGACAGCGTCCGCGACAGCCACCCGCGACACCACCCATGCCGACAGTGTCCGCGCACCGCACACTTCACCGGGGCCCGGGAACGCTTCGCCCTCCCGCCGCCAATCCGTCCCCGCACCACCGGTGCGGGGCGAGCAGCACGCAGCCACCGAACCGTGCGTCCCGGTACGGCCGTTCGGCCTCCGCCCGACCCGGGCGGGGCAACGGCCCGGCCCGTTGCGCGCGGTACCGGCTCACCTGCCCTTGGCGGGCCCCTGGGGGCGGACGGAGAACATCTCCTCCAGCTCCTCCTCGCGCTCCTGGGTGGTGACGAAGAGCAGTTCGTCGCCCTCCTCCAGCACGTCCTCCTCGCTGGGCGCGATCACACGGGCGCCGCGGACGATCGTGACGAGAGTGGTGTCCTGCGGCCAGGCCACGTCGCCGGACCGCACCCCCACCAGCTCCGCCTCCGGCGGGAGGGTGATCTCCACGAGGTTGGCCTCGCCCTGGCTGAAGCGCATCAGCCGCACCAGGTCGCCGACGCTCACCGCCTCCTCCACCAGCGCGGACATCAGCCGCGGCGTCGAGACCGCGACGTCGACGCCCCACGCCTCCGTGAACAGCCATTCGTTGCGCGGATCGTTGACGCGGGCGACGACCCGGGGAACGCCGTACTCGGTCTTGGCCAGCAGCGAGACGACCAGATTGGCCTTGTCGTCGCCGGTGGCGGCGATCACGACGTTGCAGCGCTGTATGCCGGCGTCGTCGAGCGAGGAGATCTCGCAGGCGTCCGCGAGCAGCCACTCCGCGCGCGGCACCACCTCGACCTTTATCGCCTTCGGCGACTTGTCGACGAGCAGCACCTCGTGGTCGCTGTCCAGCAGCTCGTCGGCGATGGACCGGCCCACCGCGCCGGCTCCGGCGATCGCGATCCTCATTCGACTGCCCCCGATCCACTCGGTCCGCCCGCAGTCGACCAGCCGGCGCCGCCGGAACCGCCCGACCTGCTCGAACCGCTCGCCCCGCTCGGTCCGCTCGCGAAGACGGCCTCGACGTCGCCCATGTCGGCGACCCGCATCATCACCTGGATCAGATCCCCGTCCTGCACCACCGTCTGCGCGTTGGGCAGCATCGGCTCACCGGCGCGGTTGACGAACGCCACCCGTGCGCCCGACTCCTCCTGCAACCTGCTCACCAGCTGACCGACCCAGGCGGGGGAGAAGGCGACCTCGGCGAGCTGCATCTCGCCGGTGGCGTCCCGCCACAGCGGCTCGGCGCCGGTCGGCAGCAGCCTGCGCAGCATCTGGTCGGCCGTCCAGCGCACCGTGGCGACGGTCGGAATGCCCAACCGCTGGTACACCTCGGCCCTGCGGGGGTCGTAGATACGGGCCGCGACGTTCTCCACGCCGAACATCTCGCGGGCGACCCGCGCCGCGATGATGTTGGAGTTGTCGCCGCTGCTCACCGCGGCGAACGCCCCGGCCTCCTCGATCCCCGCCTCCCGGAGAGTGTCCCGGTCGAAGCCCATACCGGTCACCCGCCGACCGGCGAACGACGGACCGAGCCGCCGGAACGCGGTGGAGTCGCGATCGATGACCGCGACGCCGTACCCCCGCTTCTCCAGCGTCCTGGCGAGGGCGGCGCCGACGCGCCCGCACCCCATGATGACGATGTGCATGAGGCCGCTACCTCGCACCTTCCGCGCCGCACCGACCACCGGGCCCACCCCGGCAGTCCACCGAGGTCGAAGGGGTCGAACCCGGCAGTGCGGCACACGCTACTCCTCGCCCCACCGGCCCCGGCGGTGACCAACCGGTGCGCCCGGGATGCGGTGCTTCGGCGACATTCGTCCCGTCGGTGCGTACGGAGCCGCCGGCGCTCCCCGTACGCACCGACGGACCCGTCCGCCCCCGCAGCGCCAGTCCCGCCCGGCGCCGGCCCGCTCCGAGGCCGCCCCCCGGTCGGCCGCTCCCGGGCGCCTCCGCCACCAAACGCCCGCAGCGTGCCCGGCTCCGCGCCGGCCCCCGCCCCCGCAGCGACACCCGTACGCGGTCGGACCGCCCGCGCGCAGCACACCGGCGGACCGTCCCGTCCGGCAGCCCCCGTCGACCGTTCCCGGGGCCCCACGCCGCCCCCACCCGGCGCTGCCGACCCTGCCGGGAACCGCCGCCTCCCCGGCGTACCCCTGCGCCGCCGTCCCGGTGGACGCTCCGCGGCGACGCCCCGTCTCAGGACGGGCCGACGTCCGCGGGTGGGCCGCCCGTACGCCCCGTCTCAGTCCTCGCTACTGCCGGGCCAGCTCCACGAGATGCCGTGGAAGCCGAGCGCCCGCACGCTGGGCATCAGATGCGCGGTGTGCGAGGCGTCGATGGCGATTCGGCGCACCTGTTCGCGTGCCGAGTTGACCCTCGGCTGGTGGAAGCGGTGGCAGTTGGTCGGTATCGCGTCCGGGTGGAAGCGGGCGACCAGCATCAGATCGCGCAGCCCGTGCCGTACCGCGCGCTGGAGCGTGGTGGAGGGCAACTGCGGGTCGGTGAACCGCAGTTCGTACTCGACGTAGACGGTCGTGCCGCTGCGCATCGGCCGGTCCAGCAGGATCTCGACCACCACGAAGCTCGACTGCGGCTCGTGGCGCACCTGGCCCAGTCGTCCGCTGTGGACGACGACGTCGATCGGTCCCGCGTTCGGATCGTCCAGGCTGTGCAGGGCGACGACGCGGTCGACGCCGTCCTCCAGCACCTGGAAGACCTGGCTCGCCTGGATGCGGTGGATGGCACGGTTGCGGCCGAGCCAGACGAAGTCGCGGGTGCTCAGGCCGCGCAGCCCGGAGTTGAAGTTGGGGAAGTCCTCGCCGAGCGCGCGCTCGTGGAGCGAGTCGGTCCCGTAGATCTGGCGGATGGCGGCGACGTTCTCCGCGCGGCCCACCGTCTTGCCGCGCGGCCGGTGCGGCTCGATGAGGGCGCGCAGGCTCTCCGGCGGCAGCTTGAGTATGGATTCCAACTCGCTGACGGCGCGGAGGGATTCGGCGCGTTCGGGCTGGCTGCGGCCACGCTGCCAGTAGCTGAGGGTCGAGGGGCTGAGGCGTATGCCGCGCTCGGCCAGTCTGCTGCACAGTCGATCGAGGGGAAGCCCGCGTCTTGTTACTGCGTCGCGCAGGGCCACCGCGAAGCTGGAGTCGGTCATGTTCTTCTCCACGGCGTGTTCTGTGGGGGGTCTGCTGGTCGGGCAGACATGTGTACGTCTTCCAGGACGCTCAGAACGCGGTTCGCGTTCAGCGGGTCCGCGGAAATACGCAGCGGCCGAGGGCCGCACCCTCCGTGCGGACAGGTACGGCCCTCGGCCCGGTGCTCGCCAGGAGCGCGCGGATCAGACGGTGTTGAGCGTCAGACCGTAGTGCTCCAGGGTGTCGTCCAGCGGCTGGAAGTACGAGCTGCCGGTGTCGTTGACCCCACCGCAGGTCTGGCCCATCGGGCCGCCGGAGGTCATGCCCTGCGCCTGGCTGCCGGAGATGTACGCGCCACCGCTGTCGCCGCCCTCGGTGCAGACGGTCGAGCGGCCGAGGCCGGTGACGACGGTGTCCGGGCCGCCGCTGGGGTCGGTGTAGGTGACGGTCACGTCGTACTCCTGGACCTTGCCGCAGGTCCAGCCGGTGGTGGCGCCGCCCTTGCACAGGTCCGCGCCGGGCAGGGCGCGCTCGCCGCCCTCGACCTTGACGGAGCCGTTGCCGTAGGTGTCGACGTCGGTGGAGATCGAGGCGCCGGACTCCAGTGCCGCGATGCCCATGTCGACGCTGTCGGTGCCGATGGCGAAGCGGGTGTCCTCGGCCGTCGCGAACTGGCTGCCGTTGTTGAGGAGCTGGTCGCCGTCCTCGATGCAGTGGCCGGCGGTGACGAGGAAGTCCTTGCCGCTGTCGTCCTTGGCGCCGTAGCCCACCGAGCAGTAACCGCCGCTGCCGGAGTAGGTCATCTTCGAACCGGGCAGCACCGACTGCTGGAAGGTGACGGGCTTCTCGCCCTTCACCACGTTCACCGCGCCCTCGTACTTCGACGCCGCCTTCAGAAAGCCCTTGGCCGCCTTCGTGCCGGCGTCGGCCACGCGGATCTCGACCTTGCCGGCCTCCACGTCCACGCTCCAGGACGTCACACCTTCGGGTGTGATCTCCGAAGCCCGCTTGTCCAGCGCCTTCTTGATGCGCTCCAGCTTCTCGGCGCGGTGGTCCGGCGTACGGGCGGTGAGGCCCGCGTTCCTCACCTCGGCCGCGTCCGCCTTGTCACCGACGTTCACCACGAGTGCGGCGTCGGCGTCGAAGAAGGCGCTGTCGACCTTCACGCCGTCCTTGCGAAGCTTCTCCAACGCGCCCTGCTGGTCGGCCTGTCGGTCCAACCGGTCCGCCGCGTCCGCCTGGCTGATGTCCAGGGAGGCCGCCAGCGTCTTGAGCATCTGCGGGTCGTAGGTGTCGGCCGAACCACTGGGCGCGGCCTGCGCCGCCGCCACTCCCGACACTGACAGCAACGCGCCTGCGACAGTCGCTGCCATGAGTGATCTGCGAGAAGTCACCGTGCTTCCTTTCGGTCGCAGGGCAGACAACCTGCGCGGCCGAAGACGTGATGGGGGTGTCTTCTCGCCTGCCCTGACGGCGCCTTGGGGGAGGTCGCCGTGAGAGCAAACTCTGTTGTTCACCACCCGGCGACGGCAAGACCGTTCGAGGCAGGGGTTCTTGACAGTTATGGATGGCAACTGTTGATCGATGCAGCCAACTGGTGCCTCGTCGGTCGTCCAACGAGCCAGAACCTCGGGGTTCGCGGCGATCGCAACCGTGGCACGCGCTGCGGAAGTTCGCGCATGCGACGCGTGAAGCCACGGGACTGGAACGCCCGCTTCACACGGCACCCGTGCCCAACGAGGAAGCAGGCACACACGAGAAGTCGCTCCCCTCGGTGCCGGTCAGCCGATCTGCTCCCGAAGCAATCGCTTCGGCTCCGACAGAGCAACTGCTCGCGCCGACCTGCCCGTAACCACCCCAGGACTGTGCCCGGTTGTCGCCGAGGAAGTTGGACAAGCACGGTCGTGCCGACCGAGACCATCCTCGATGTGGATCACTCCTCCATCGGAGAGAGTTGAGGGAACGACGCTTCGCCCGCACTGAAGAAGAGCTGGACCATCCCGCTCAGGCAAACCGTCAGTCCTCGCACGGAGGGAGGAAGTTCTCGACATCTGCGACCGACCCTGCTCTGCGTCCGGCCCTGCCGTTCCGGTGGTCAGCACGGTTGAGAGGCTCTACATGTCCCTCAACCACGCGAGCGACCCTGTCCACGGCGCTCCGGGCCGTGACTTGAAGGAAGACTCCGAGTACGTGCGGGGCGGGACCTGCTCGATCCTCGTGTGGGTCGAGCCACCGGCCGGCCACCGTCGCATCAACGCCCGTCGACAACGAGCCCGCCCGGACCGGGCCGAGGAAGTCGACCAGCTGCTGACCGGCCATCATCACGACGCGGAGCAAGCGGTGCTGGGTATGGAAAACCCCAACTACAGAACTATGGATGAGCAATGGAGAGAGTTCGACTGGCCGCCACGAATCAAAATGGTGATGGTGAAATCATTGAGATACAAATTATCGATGCAGGTCAGCCAAGAATTCAAGCAGTCAGAAGGGATGGAAGTGTAAGCATCCATCGAGGAGTCGACCTATTCGAATGTCTCAAAGGAGTGCGGCAATCCCTGGAGGGAGAAGGGATGTTGTTGTGCTGCCAGGGAGCGCGGCCAATGGTTTTTCCCTCTGGGATGGGACGACAGATGTCCAATGGCCGACTGGCCTACCCATTGCGCCGCGATCCGCCCCTCACCGATTCAGACCTGGTGGATATTTTCGCCCCCGCGCACTGTTCAGAAGTAGGCACAGTCGAGGATCAGCGCAGTGCAGTGATCGAGTTCTTTCGATCGACCAAGTAGTGAATGCGCCTTCAGGTGAATTTTGCTCAACCGTGCCAGATGGTGCCGTGACGGCTTTGATGGGCAGAACCTATTCCAGGACGGCGACCCCGGTCACTGCTACGACTGCACATCAAGATCGACCGCGAAGACACTGCCACCAAGGCCTAGCGAAACCGGCACATCCTGGTCTGGGGACTGGATGACGATCTGAGGTCCGAGGTCGGTTACGCGAGATTAATTCTCTTCTCGGCTCGCAGGACGGATTGCTCCAACTCGGTTGCTCCAGCGGAGGATGATTCGGACAGAACTCGACTTCCATTCTTCAACATCTCAACCGCAATCTTCAGCTCGTCGAAACAGGCAGCCTCCCAGTCGGCTTTCTCTGCTTGACCGGATTCGGTGCCCTCCAGTTGCCTCGATATTCTGGACCAGGTCCCAAGCGATTCAGACACGACGCAGGGCAAGCGAATAATTCTCTCCACCCCTTTGCTTGTTGCGTATTCGGTGATGGCGACCAGTACTGGAACGGATCGGGCGGTCGCCGCTGCTACTGCCATGCCTTGATGGCAAATTCGCATCGAGATTTCACTTACCGCCCTCGCCGCTTCGCGTGCGTCGCTCGAACCTGCCCTGTCGAAAAGATCCGGAAGGTCGGAGGCGCGGCCGTATGCATGGTGTACTTCGCTCCATGATGCACCCGTATCAAATTTATCCCGCCATGACATCTTCTGCATCCTCAAATATCCCGATCTTTCCGAGAAGCGCGACGCGACACTGACAGGGAGGTATGGGGTCCAGTATGTTTTTACATTTCGAAGTATCTGTCTTCGATCTTGAGCGGAGGCGCGCTGGAAGACAGCTCGGCCGTCGACGGCGAGGACGTGCGCGTGAATCTGACCCGCCCACTGACGCTCGCTGCAGTTGACACAGCCTGCCATCCGCCGCGTGGGCCTCAGTGCGAATTCGTGCTGTTCCTGTCCTTCGATCCGCTCACGTGGCCTGCGTGGTCCGTGTCTGCACCGGTGTGCTTGTTCGCGGCGGCGGCGATGTTGCGGGCCATGCCGCCGAAGACGAGCGCGTGGAAGGGGCTCACGCTCCACCAGTACAACTGCCCGGCCAGGCCGTGCGGATGGAACAGTGCCCGTTGGCGGTACTCGGTGCCGCCGTCGGAGCGTGTCACCACGCGCAGCTCCAGCCACGCCAGGCCCGGGAGCCTCATCTCGGCGCGCAGCCGCAGCAGTTGGCCGCGTTCGATCGCCTCGACCCGCCAGAAGTCGAGCGCGTCCCCGGTGCGCAGGCGTGCCGCGTCCCGCCTGCCGCGTCGCAGTCCCACTCCGCCCACCAGCCGGTCCATCCAGCCCCGTACCGACCAGGCGAGGGGGAACGAGTACCAGCCGTTCTCGCCGCCGATCCCCTCGATGACCCGCCACAGTTCCCGGGGCGAGGCGTCCACGTCCTTGGCCCGCTCGTCGCTGTAGAGCGAACCGCCCGACCAGTCGGGGTCGGTGGGCAGCGGGTCGCTCGGCGCGCCCGGCCAACTCGCCGACGACCAGCGCGTACTGACCTGCGCCTCCTTGACGCGTCGCAGCGCGAGCCGCAGCGCTTCGTCGAAGCCGTACGGTGCGCCCGCCGGTGGCGGCACGTACCGTTCGATGTCGTTCTCCCGGCACACCACCTCGTGCCGCAGCGACTCCGTGAGCGGCCTGGCGATCGAGCTGGGCACGGGCGTGACCAGCCCCACCCAGTGACTGGAGAGCGAGGGCGTCAGCACCGGCACCGGCACCACGATCCGCCTCGGCAGCTCGGCCACCGCCGCGTACCGGCGCATCATGTCCCGGTACGTCAGAACGTCCGGTCCGCCGATGTCGAACGTCCGGGCCACCTCCCGCGGCAGCTCCGCGCAGCCCACCAGGCACCTCAACACATCGCGGATCGCCACCGGTTGGACCCGGGTGCGCAGCCAGCTGGGGGTGACCATGATCGGCAGCCGCTCGGTGAGATAGCGCAGCATCTCGAACGAGGCGGACCCCGAGCCGACGATCACTGCCGCGCGCAGCACCGCAGTCGGCACCCCGGAATCCAGCAGGATGCGTCCGACCTCCGCCCTGGACCGCAGATGCGGTGACAGCTCGCGCTCCGGCACACCGGCCGGCGTCAGTCCGCCGAGATAGACGATCCTGCCGACTCCCGCCTCCCGGCACGCCCGTCCGAAGGTGCGCGCCGCCTCCGCGTCGGCGCGCTCGAAGCCACTGCCGCTGCCCAGCGCGTGGACGAGGTAGTACGCCGCGTCCACCCCGTCCAACGCTTCGGCCAGTGATCGTGGATCGGTGACGTCGCCGCGCACCACCTCCACCTCGTCCGCCCAGGGCGTGTCCGCGAGCTTGGACGGCGTACGGGCCAGGCACCGCACCCGGTGCCCGGCCGCCAACAGCTCCGGCACCAGCCGACCTCCGACGTAACCGCTCGCTCCGGTCACCAGAGTGTGCACGGCCGCTCCTCTCCTGTTGCTCGCTCGCCCGTGGTGCGGCTGCACTCCCCGCACCGGGGACGAGCGGTCGCTGCTGTCCGCCGCGTCGGCGACCGTATGCCGGACCGCCGTCGCCGCCCCGCCCGCCCGTCGTTCCGGCGGGCGACGGCCGGGTGCGTACCCGCGTACCCGGTTCGCGGCGGTCCAGCCACCGCTGCAGGGTGCCGCGTACGACCCGAGCGGGGCGCGTACGTTCCCGCTGCCACGATCTCGCGTTCCCCGCCGCCCCGCCCACCGGCGGGTCTCGGACACGGGCGGGGCGCCGACGCGGACGTCCGGCCGGGCCCGCCCGCGGGGGAGGGGCACCCCTTCGCGCCGCGTAGACTTGGCCTTTTGCCGCAGGCCCGTCGAGGCGATCCGCCTCCACCCCGCACCCCACTCCTGGAGCGCCGCACCATGTCCGAAACCACCACCGAGTCACTGGTCGGACAGGAGTACGAGGTCGAGGTCGGCCCGGTCGCGCACGGCGGCCACTGCGTCGCCCGCACCGAGCAGGGGCGCGTGCTCTTCGTGCGCCACACCCTGCCCGGCGAGCGCGTCGTGGCGAGGGTGACCGACGGACACAGCGACTCGCGCTTTCTGCGCGCGGACGCCGTGACCGTCCTGGAGGCGTCGAAGGACCGTATCGAGGCGCCCTGCCCGTTCTCCGGGCCGGGCCGTTGCGGCGGCTGCGACTGGCAGCACGCCAAGCCCGGTGCGCAGCGGCGGCTGAAGGCGGACGTGCTCACCGAGCAGTTGCAGCGCCTGGCCGGGCTGACGCCCGAGGACGTGAAGTGGGACGGCACCGTCGAGCCCGCGCCCGGCGACAAGCTGCCCGCGGGCGAGGTGCCGCAGTGGCGCACCCGGGTGCAGTACGCCGTCGACGAGGACGGCCGCGCCGGACTGCGCCGTCACCGCTCCCACGAGGTCGAACCGATCGACCACTGCATGATCGCCGCGCCGGGCGTCAGCGAACTGGGCATCGAGAAGCGCAGCTGGCCGCAGATCGCGGGGATCGAGGCGAGCGCCGCGACCGGCTCCGCCGACCGCCAGGTCGTCCTGACCCCGCGCCCCGGCGGCCGACTGCCGATCGTCGAACTCGACAAGCCGGTCTCCGTGCTGCGCGTGGGGGAGTCCAAGAAGCGCACCGAACCGCGTCGGATGCACCGGGTGCACGGCCGCGACTTCCTGCGCGAGCGGGCCGACGACCGTACGTGGCGCGTGGGCGCGGGCGGCTTCTGGCAGGTGCACTCACAGGCCGCGGACGTGCTCGTCGACGCGGTCATGCGCGGGCTGCTCCCGCGCAAGGGTGAGACCGCGCTCGACCTCTACTGCGGCGTCGGACTCTTCGCCGGCGCGCTCGCGGACCGGATCGGCGAGAAGGGCGCGGTGCTCGGCATCGAGTCCAGCCGTCGCGCCGTTGAGGACGCCCGCCACAACCTGGCCGATTTCGACCGGGTCAGGGTTGAGCAGGGGAAGGTCGAGCAGGTCCTGCCCCGTACCGGCATCACCGAGGCCGACCTCGTCGTCCTCGACCCGCCGCGTGCCGGTGCCGGCCGCGACACCGTCGCCCGTATCGCCGCCCTCGGCCCCCGCCGCGTCGCCTACGTCGCCTGCGACCCGGCCGCCCTCGCCCGCGACCTCAAGTACTTCGCCGACAACGGCTACGCCCCCCGCTTCCTCCGCGCCTTCGACCTCTTCCCCATGACCCACCACATGGAGTGCGTCGCCATCCTGGAGCCGGCGAAGACGGACGCCTGAGCTGCGGCTTGTAGAGCCGATGTCGTGGCTGATTCTTGCTTGGCCTGCGGGCGGAGAAGGCTGAACATGTGAGCTGCGGACACTGCGGCAATTGCACTTCACGCCGGGCGGCAAGCCGGACGGGTCCCGTCAGATCTTTACAACGGTGGCCCGTGTCCCGCACAGGGCGGTGAGATCCTCCGGGTCGGAGGTGAGCACGGTGGTGGGGCCGGTCGCGGCGACTGCGGTTGCGGCGAGTATGGCGTCGATGGCGTATCTGTGGCCGTGGAGCCCTGCGTCGGCGAGGAGCGTGGCGGCCTGCCGGGCGAGCGGGTCGGTGACCGGCTCCACGACCAGCCGAGAGAGGGTCCACTCCAGGGCCGGGCGGTTGATCCGGGGGTGGATGACCTCGACCAGGGTGGCCGCGGAGGTGATGACCCGGAGATCATCGGCGCGGGCGAGTGCGAGCCAGGCGGTGACCGTGCGGTCGCGCAGGACGGCCTTCGCCAGCCCCTCGCTGTCCAGGACGAGGGTGCCGCCCGGAACTGCGGGGGAGGTGCGGGTCACGCGGCGTCCGCCCGGTCCGAGCCCTGCTGCCGCCGAGCCCGGTGGAGCTCGTCGCGCATGGCCTGGATCTCCTCGTCGGTGACGGGGCCGTGCTCCGCCTCCGCGACGGCGATGAGTTCGTTGAGATTGTCGCGCTCGACCTGGCGGGCGACCGCTGCGGCGACGTAGGCGGAGAGGCCGGAAGGGCCGCTGCGGCCGCGGGCGGCCTCGGCGATGTCCCGCGGCATGGTGATGGAGTACTTGCCGGTGGCTTCACTCATGCCACCTATCCTACTGCTGATGCTCCTTCGACTCCGGTGTGGTGCGGGCCGGTGGGTGATCATCGAAGCCGAGGGGGCCGACGGCTTCCTCTCATTGACGAGGCCGGCCGCTCCAGGTTGGGGATCATCGACATGCCTGCGTGCCGCAGCCGCAGAGAACCCGAAGGGACGTTGTGAACAAGCGCATCGAAGCCCTGCGGAGACTGCTCCCGCTCGGGGAACCGCGTGGTGCCCGGGTGGACTGGGGGCGGGTGGAGGCCGGGATCGACAGTTCTCTCCCGCGCGACTACAAGGAGTTGATCGACTCCTGCGGTGGCGGGCTGATCGACGAGTACCTGCTGCTGTTCGAACCCGACAGCGGTCACCGCGCCTACGACCTGAAGCGCGCTTTCGACCAGCGGACCGAGGCGAACGAGATCCTCTGGGATCTCGAACCGCCGCCGCCCGAAGTCACGGAGAACGACGCGCGACTGATCCCCTGGGCCACCACCGACAACGGCGAGTACCTGTACTGGGCGGCAGTGAAGGGCGTGCCCCCGGAAGAGTGGCGCGTCCTCATCAACGACGCGAGCAGCACGCTGTGGGAAACGTACGACATGACGTGCACCGAGTTCCTTGCGTCGGCACTCAACCGAGACGTCGTCTCCGGCATCCTGTGGTCGCGATTTCCGCGCGGGGAACACACCTTCAGGCCCGTCCGCGAGATGTGACACCACGTCACCGGTCCGAGGGTGTGCGCCGCCCCGCAGCTCACGCCGCGGCGACCACCTCACACGGCAGCAGTGAAGGTCGTCGAGTGTGTCTTGCTGTCCGGTGAACGCCGGCAACCCCGATGACCCAGGCGACCCCGACAACTGCGGCGACCTGCCGGTGAGTTGATGACGGCGGCGTGCAGCGGCACGTTCCGGTCCACTGCCCGCTCGGCGGGCGCCTGAGCCGGGACGAATTCACGGCCCGGTGTGTCGGTCGACGGCGTCTAATGTCGGTCGACGGCGTCGAGCTGTCGGTCCACGGCGTCGAGTGCGGGCGCGAGCGGGGCCAGTGCCGCGCGGAGTCGGTCGGGCAGCGAGCCGGTGGGTACGACCAGTCCTCCTCCGGCGCCGGATGCACCGGCGGCGCCCGTGTTCGCGCCCGGCTGGAGCCAGCCCTCCAGCGCGATACGAACCGCCGCGGCCACGCTTGCCGCGAGCACGCGGGCGGTCTGCTCGCCGTCCTCACCAAGGCGTTCGGTGAACACCGCCGCGAGCGGGGGCTCGATGCCGCCGGTGGTGTCGAGAAACGCGTCGCGCAGCGAGGGTCGGGCGGTGATCAGCAGCAGCGTCCCGCGTTCGCGCTCGTCGGTGTTCGTGTACTGCTCGACCACCGCGTCGGTGACCGCGTCGGCCAGACGCGCTCCTGCCGGCCGGGCAGCGACTGCCGCCGCGATCCGCGCCTCCCGGTCCGCGGTGACGCCGGAGACGATCGCCTGCTCGCGGCTGGCGAAGTAGTTGTTGTAGGTGCGCGCCGAGACTCCGGCCGCTTCGGCGATGTCCTCGACCCGCACCTGGTCCGGCCCGCGTTCCACGGCCAGGCGCAGGGCCGCCTCCCGCAGCGCCTCGCGCGTGGCCTGTTTCTTCCGCTCACGGAGTCCTGGTGGTGTCGGCACGGTGCCAGCGTCACACACGGAGTTGCGTACGCGCAAACTTGCGTGCACGCACGTTTCTTGTCACTCTCGACCGCCCGAGACCCGACGGAGAGGACGGCACCCGTGCGAGCAAGAGGAATGACCTACGACACCGGGTTCGTCGTGCACGGTCCGACGTCCCGCGAACGCCTCGACCCTGCGGTGGTTCGGCGTGAACTCGCCATCATCCGCGACGACTTGCACTGCAACGCGGTCCAGGTCATCGGTGGCGACCCGGACCGGCTGGAGCTGGCCGCCGGTGTCGCCGCCGATCTCGGCCTGGAGGTGTGGTTCTCGCCCTACCCCCTGGAGCTGGAGCCGGAGCAGATCCTCACGCTCCTGCGCGACTGCGCCGAGCGAGCGGAACGACTCCGGCAGCGGGCGGCTGCCCCGGTCGTGTTCGTCGCAGGCGTCGAACTGAGCGTGATGAACCGCGGGTTCCTGCCCGGGGAGAGCCCCGAGGAGCGGGTCGAGCAGCTGATGAGGCGACACGACCGGCGGGCGGAAGCGATGCGCGAGCTCGGCGTGCGCATCAACGCGTTCCTCTCCGACGCCGCGGCCGCGGTCCGAGAGCGCTTCCGCGGCAGACTCACCTACGCCTCCATCCAGTTCGAGCAGGTCGACTGGACGCCCTTCGACATCGTGACGTTCGAGCTGCTCCGCTCCGCCGAGGTCGCCGACCGGTTCCGGGACGCGGTGCGCACCCTGGCCCGGGGCCCGAAGCCGCTGGCCGTCACCGGGTTCGGCACCGCGGCCTACCGCGGCGCGGGAGACCGCGGTGGGCGGGTGCTCGAAGTGGTCGAGCACGACCCGCGGACCAGGGCCCCTCTGCGGCTGAACGGTGTGTACGAGCGCGACGAGGCCGGTCAGGCCGCGTACCTGAGCGAACTGCTGGAGATCTTCGAGTCCGAGGGCGTGGACAGTGCGTTCGTGTTCCTGTTCGCCCTCGCCGACTACCCGCACCGCCCGGACGGAGACCCCAGGGACGACCTGGACCGAGCCGGCCTGGGCATCGTCAAGATCCTCGAAGGGCGCCGGGGGCGGACCTACCCAGATCTCGGTTGGGAGCCCAAGGCCGCCTTCGCGGCAGTGGCGCAGCGGTATCGGACGTGACGGGCCCATGCGCACGGCGGTGAACGGCTCGGATGTTGCCCGCGAGGCGAGGGCGGCAGCGGTTGCGCGAGGGGCGCGGGTCGGTGACCGGGAACGCCGTCGCCCGGCCTGTCGGTGACGACGAACGAGCGCCGGCGGAGTTCCGCAGCCGCCCCCGGGCGTCCGGCCGCCGACGCCAGGGCGCAGCCCGCGCGTACTCGGTGCCGCTGCCCACCCCGCCCCGGGTGCTCCGGTCCGTCTCAGTCGCCGACGGGTGTGTCTTCCGAGGGGGCCGGGACCAGTCGGTACCCGCCGTCCTCGCGACGGACGTGTCCGGCCGTCGGCGGCGGAAAGTGGCTCCCCAGTAGGAGAGTTGACGTATCGGCCAGTGAGTCGAGCAGCCGGCTCCTGGTTCTGGCCGCGAGTTCGGGAGCGGTGTCCACGCAACTGCACAGCTCCGGATGCGCCATCTGGACCGGGTGGTGGACGCTGTCGCCGGTGATCAACGCGGTCTCGCCCCGGCTGCTCACCTCCACCGCCACCTGCCCCGGTGTGTGGCCGGGGGTGGGCAGCAGGCGGATGCCGGGCGCCACGTCCGTACCCTCGTCCGCGACATCGACGAGGTCGAACAGGCCTGCTTCCCGTACGGGGTGGACCGAGTCCCGGAACATCTGCCGACGCGCCTCCTCCATGTCGACGCCCGCCCAGTGGTCCCACTCGGTGCGTGAGGTGACGTAGCGCGCGTTCGGGAAGGTGGGCACCCAAGTGCCGCCCTCGGCGCGCGTGTTCCACCCGACGTGGTCGGTGTGGAGG
Organism: Streptomyces sp. XM4193; assembly: GCF_023072595.1. Lineage (GTDB taxonomy): Bacteria > Actinomycetota > Actinomycetes > Streptomycetales > Streptomycetaceae > Streptomyces. The sequence goes on along the minus strand of NZ_JALLGK010000010.1, from coordinate 42,727 downwards.
TGGGTGAGGATCACGAGGTCGACGTTCTCCGGCGCGAACCCCGCCGCCCGCAGCCGGGCTTCGTAATCGCTGTTCAGGTTGTTCCAGGCGGGGTTGGCGCGTGGCTTCCCGTTGCCGATGCCGGTGTCGACCAGTACGCGCATGCCGTTCGCCTCCAGGGCGAAGCTGTGGCTTGCCAGGCGCAGAAGGCCCTGTTCGTCGGCGAAGTCGGGGCTCAGCCAGGGAGTCCGGCTCACGACGTCGGCGGTTGCCCCGGGCAGCAGCCACGGACCGGTCCGGGCGGGCAGGGCGACTTCGTCGATGCGTCGTACGGTGTGGTCGCCCACCGTCCAGGAAGCGGCTGGGGGAGTGGGGGAGACGGTCGTCTGCGAGGTGATGGACACGGTGTCTTTCCTTGTCTGTTGGGGGCTGCGAGGGCGGAGGTGTCCGGAACGGGTGTGCCGGATGGGGCGGATGTGGGGCTACTCGATGCCGCGCGCGAGCCGGAGCCGGAGTCCGGGGACGGTGTGCGGTGCCGACGGCGACGGCTGCGCAGTGTCGCGGTCAGCGCCGTGACCGAGACGGCCGCCAGTACGGTCACGCAGCCGGCGCAGGACAGTGCTGCCGCACGCAGCCCGAAGCCGGCGGCGAGGGCGCCGGCGCCGACGGCGGGCAGGCTCATCGCCAGGTAGCCGAGCACGTAGTAGGAGGCGAGCGTGCCGCTCCTCTCCCGGGCCGGGACCGAGTCGACGACCGCGCGCAGCGCACCGCGGGAGACCGCTCCGAAGCCGAACCCGGCGAGCGCCGCCCCGGCGAAGAGAAGTACGGGGTTGGCGAGCCAGAGGGCGCCCACGGTCAGAACGGCTGCCGGAACCACCGCGCAGCTCCCGACGAGAGCGGAGACGTCGGTAGGCATTCTGCGCGTGGCGTACACCGTCGGGGCGGCGACGGCCGTCAGTGCGAAGAAGGCCATGCCGTCCGCGTACTCGGGTCCGCCGGGGGAGACGAGTCGGGTGAAGTCCGGCCCCAGGGACGAGTGGAAGCCGCCGAGCGCCCAGACGGCGACGACGCCGGCGCCGTTGAGCAGGAGGGTGCGGGCGGCCTCCGGCGGCAGTGCCGGGCGGGGTCGCAGCGAACGCAGTGCTCCGGGGCGGCGGCGTACGGTCTCGGACGTCCCGACAAGGGCGATGGCCTGCGCGGCGAACACGGCGATGAGGGCCGCGTGGATCGTGATCGTCGGAACCGGGGCGAAGCGCACCGCGAGGGTGGCGGCCAGGACGCCTGCCGCCATGCCCGTCACCGGCGCGATGCTGTTGGCCAGCGCGGGGCGACCGGGCCGGGCGGGGTCCTCCAGGTCGAGGAGAGCCGCACCTGCCGCACCGGTCGCCACACCGGTCGCGATGCCCTGGAGCACGCGGGCGCCGATCAGGGCGGTCAGGCCGTCGGCCGTCGCGAACAGTGCCACGGAGGCGATCTGGACCGCGAGCGCGCCGAGGAGCACGGGGCGCCGTCCGACGTGGTCGGAAAGGCTTCCGGTCGTCAGCAGTGCGATCAGGAGTGCCAGCGCGTAGGCGCTGAAGACCACGGTGATGTCGAGGGACGACAGCTGCCACTGGGCCTGGTAGCGGGGGTACAGCGGGGTCGGGGCGCTGGACGCGGCGAGCAGCGCGATCAGGATCGAGGTGTGCAGGGCGAACGACAGGCGCCGGGACGAGGGGGTGCGGGGAGGGGTGCGGCCCGCGGGGAGGCTCTGCATGAGGCCCTTCCCGTGCTAAAAGCGATTGGTTTGCGTTAAGTCACCGTAGGTCCTACGGTCGACCAAACGCAAACGATTCGCTTTTGCGGTGGGTCGGGGGCTCTGCTCCAGCCCTGGTCCGTCGTGTGCGCAGACCCGGAAGGAAGTCATGACCAGCGAACTCACTCCCCAGGAGGCAGCCCGAGGGGCGCTGCGGGCGGGGCTCCCTCTCGAGAGCGGCCGAACCGAAGCGGTGGCGATGACGGCGAACCACATCCACTCCGTGATCAGCACCCTGCGCGAGCTCGACCTCGGCGAGACCCCTCCCGCGTTCGCCTTCCGAGCCGGAGAGGGGAACGCCGATGCAGCCCTTTGAGCTGTCCCTGACCGAGGCCTCCCGCGCGGTGCGCGCACGGGAGCTGTCACCCGTCGAACTCACCGAATCCGTGCTCGCCCGCATTGCCGCGGTCGAGGGGCGACTGGGTGCCTACGTCTCCGTCGCCGCCGATACGGCCCTGGCCGCGGCCGCCCGCGCCGAGAACGAGATCTCCGGAAGCGGGCCGCGCGGGCCGCTGCACGGAATCCCCGTGGCGCTCAAGGACCTGATCGACGCGGAGGGGGTGCCGACCACGGCGAGCTCACGCGTCCGGGCAGGTCACGTGGCGGAACGCGACAGCGCAGTGGCCGAGCGGCTGCGCGCTGCCGGGGCCGTCCTCCTGGGCAAGACGCACACGCACGAGTTCGCCTACGGCCTCGTCACTCCGCAGACGCACAACACCTGGGACCACAGCCGGATCGCGGGCGGTTCGAGCGGCGGCTCGGCGGTGGCTGTCGCTGCCGGCGGGGCGACGTTCGCCATGGGTACGGACACGGGCGGTTCCATCCGGGTCCCCGCGGCGCTGAACGGCGTGGTGGGCCTCAAACCGACCTACGGGCTGGTCCCGCGCACCGGCGTGACCTCGCTGTCCTGGTCCCTGGACCATGTGGGCCCGCTCGCCCGCACCGCCGCGGACGTCTCGCTGGTGCTGCCGGCGATCGCCGGCCACGACCCGCACGACCCGGCGAGCGTGCCCGGGCCGGTGCTCGACCGCTTCCCCGGGGGCGACCTGCGAGGACTGAGGGTCGGCGTACCGCGGAACCACTACTTCGACCGCGTCGCGCCCGAGGTCGAGGAGTCCGTGCGCGCCGCGATCGGGCGGCTGGTGGAGCTGGGGGCGGAGCCGGTCGATGTCGAGATCCCGATGGCTCGGTACGTTCAGGCCGTTCAGTGGGGGCTGATGGTTCCCGAGGCCACCGCGTACCACGAGCGGTCGCTGCGGGCCGTCCCCGACCTGTACGCGGCGGACGTTCGCCTCCTGCTGGAGGCCGGTGAACTCACCTCCGCCGGCGACTACCTGCGTGCCCAGCGGGCCCGCGCGGCGATGCGGGACGCCTGGGCCCGCATGTTCGACGGAATCGACGTCCTCGCCGCGCCGACGGTGCCGATGACGGCGGTCGAGGCGGGGCAGGAAACCGTCGAGTGGGCCGACGGCACGAGCGAAGCCGTGTCGGACGCCTGCGTCCGCCTCTGCGCCCCGGCCAACGTCACCGGCGTCCCGGCCCTGACCGTGCCGGTCGGTCGCGACCGCGCCGGACTGCCGATCGGCATGCAGCTGATGGCGCGCCCCTTCGGCGACGCGACGGTGCTCCGCGTGGGCCGGGCGTACGAGGAGGCGGTGGCCGGCGCGGGACGGGTCGTTCCGCTCGCCGCCTGAAGGGCGTTCCGGCCGGGTGTGTGGTCGCGTCGCCGCGAGAGGTGCCCGGTCGTTGCGAGAGGTGTCCGAGGTGTGTCCGAGGGGTGCCCGCCCCGCCCGGGCATCCCTCGCGGCCCGCGGGTCGACGACCTCTGCCACCGCCTGGAAGCCGCCTAGAAGCAACGGAGTCGCATTAGGGTGGATCGTATGAGTCCCAAGCCCATGGTCCGCCCCGGCGGGCGCAGCGCGCGCGTCCAGAAGGCAGTCCACACAGCGGTGAACGAACTCGTGGGGGAGGTGGGCCGCGACGCACTCACGGTCCCGATGGTGGCCGGCCGCGCGGGCGTGACCCCCTCCACCGTCTACCGTCGCTGGGGCGATCTGCAGGAGCTCCTGTCCGACGTGGCCGTCGAACGGCTCCGGCCGGAGACGGAACCGGCCGACCGCGGAAGCCTGCGGGCCGATCTCGACGCGTGGGCGGAGCAGTTCCTCGACGAGATGTCCTCGCCGCCCGGACGCGCCTACATCCGGGACGCCCTGCTCGGCGACCCCGACGGAACCAACGCCGGCCAGTGTTCGGCGTATGCCGCGGAGCAGATCGACGCGGTGCTGGCCCGAGCGGCTCAGCGCGGGGAGCCGGTGCCCGAGACGGAACTGCTGATCGACCGTCTCGTGGCACCGATCATGTACCGCATCCTCTTCCGTCCCGGCCGAGAGGACGCCGCGTACGCGCGCGAGCTGGTGACCAACGCCGTGGGTGCCCAACCGGCCGAGGCCGATGCCGATGCCGAGGCCGCCGGCCGGGCGAAGCAGAACGCCGACGACTGACCGCTCCGCCCGGCCCGCGGCCCTGCCACCGGCCGTGAAGGCCCCGGTTCGTCGCTGCCCGGAAGGATCGCCCGGCCCCGTGCCCGCCTCGCCCGTGCGGAACGGCGTTCCCGCGCCGTCAGGCGTACGGCCGGCCGGGGCGGCGAAGCCCGGGCTGCGGCTCGGAGGTTGGGCGGTGCCGCAGGCCCGGCGGGCCGCGCGGCCGCTGAGGACCGGACTGCGGGGAGGGGTGTCGGCGGGGTCGGCCGGTCCGGGGTGGCGCGGGGTCCGAGGTGCAAGTCCCGGTGCTGAACGGGCGGTTGCCGCGCGTCGTACCGCGGGCGGGCCTGCGGCACGGGTGGGCGACGGGTGGTGGGGCGCGGGCCGGGCGACGGTGGGGGGACGGGTCGTCTCAAAGCGGGATGTGGGCCTGTATTTCGCCCGGGTGTGGGCGGCCCGAAAAAAAATTCCCGTGCCGCGGAAGACTCGCAAATTCCTTAGCTTTGCCCGTGCTTGCATGGCGCGACGAGGACGGCTCGTGAGCGCAGTCAGGCGTCTGGTGTTCCTGCGATGGACGATGCTCTGGCCGCCGGCCCGGGCACGACAGCACGCGCTGGGTGTCGATCGGTCCGCCCCGCGGGTGCGGGCTCCCGCCCAACCGGTCCTCACCGTGGCGGTGGAAAGAGGGAAGATGTCCAAGCGTGCACTGATCACCGGAATCACCGGCCAGGACGGTTCGTACCTGGCCGAACACCTGCTGGGCCAGGGCTACCAGGTCTGGGGGCTGTGCCGGGGACAGGCCAACCCCCGGAAGGACCGGATAGCCAAGCTGATCCCCGGCCTGTCCTTCGTGGACGGCGACCTGATGGACCAGGGCAGCCTGGTGTCGGCCGTGGACCTGGTCCAGCCCGACGAGGTCTACAACCTGGGCGCCGTCTCGTTCGTACCGATGTCCTGGCAGCAGCCCGAGCTGGTCACCGAGGTGAACGGCACCGGCGTGCTGCGCATGCTGGAGGCGGTCCGCATCGTCTCGGGCCTCAGCAAGTCCACCGGCAGCACCGGAGGCGGGCAGATCCGCTTCTACCAGGCGTCGTCCTCCGAGATGTTCGGACAGGTGGCGGAGAGCCCGCAGCGGGAGACGACCTTCCTGCACCCGCGCAGCCCCTACGGAGTGGCGAAGACGTTCGGCCACTACATCACCCGCAACTACCGCGAGTCGTACGGGATGTACGGGGTGTCCGGCATCCTCTTCAACCACGAGTCCCCGCGCCGGGGCGCCGAGTTCGTGACTCGCAAGATCTCCCTGGCGGTGGCGCAGATCAAGCTCGGCCTGATGGACAAGCTGAGCCTGGGCAACCTCGACGCCCAGCGCGACTGGGGCTTCGCCGGCGACTACGTGCGCGCCATGCACCTGATGCTCCAGCAGGACGAGCCCGGCGACTACGTGGTGGGCACCGGTGCCATGCACAGCGTCAGGGACGCGGCCCGTATCGCCTTCGACCACGTCGGTCTCGACTGGGAGGAGCATGTGGTCGTCGATCCCGATCTGGTTCGCCCGGCCGAGGTCGAGACCCTGTGCGCTGACCCCTCCGCGGCCCGCCGGGAGCTGGGCTGGGAGCCCGAGGTCGACTTCGAGGAACTCATGCGCATGATGGTCGAGTCCGACCTGCAGCAGGCGTCCCGCGAGCGCGACTACAGCCGTCTGCTGTCCACCGTCACCTGGTAGGAGCCCGGCCGGGCCCGTACCCGCATCCGCTCCCGCTTCCGAGGAGGTCCGCACGCGCCCGCGTGCGGACCTCCTCGCGTCCGGGCCCCCGAACTCTCGCGTCCGGGCCCCCGAACTCTCGCGTCCGGGGCCCCGAAGTGCCGTCACAGACTAGGGATTTCCAAAGACGGAGCGTCGCAGACTGAGCCCATGATCTGCGGAACCGTGTGCACGGCACGCGCCCATGGCGGGTGCCCCGGCGAAGCGGCCCGGGCCGCACGAGGTCACCCCAGTCGCCAGGTGCCCGCGCCGAACCACCAGCCGTCCGCCGGTCTTCTCCCAGATGGGTTGCGTTGATATGGACAAGGAACACAAGCTCCGGGATTACCTCAAGCGGGCGAGCGCCGATCTGAAGCGCTCCCGGCAGCGGGTGAGCGAGCTGGAGGCGGCGGCCAACGAGCCCATCGCGATCGTCGGCATGAGCTGCCGCTACCCGGGCGGCGTCACCAGCCCGGAGGAGCTGTGGCGCATGCTCGTCGCGGGCGAGGACGGCATCACCGCGATGCCGGACGACCGCGGCTGGGAAGCGGCCATCGGTGACGGGCCGGCCGACTTCGCCGGCGGTTTCCTCCACGACGCGCCCGCCTTCGACCCGGACTTCTTCGGCATCTCGCCCCGCGAGGCGCTGTCCATGGACCCGCAGCAGCGGCTGCTCCTGGAGACCGGCTGGGAGGCCTTCGAACGGGCCGGCATCGACCCCGCCGGAGTCCGCGGCTCCCGTACCGGCATGTTCGTCGGCGCCATGCCCCAGGACTACCGGGTCGGCCCCGAGGACGACGTCCAGGGCTTCCAGCTCACCGGCAACGCGACCAGCATCCTGTCCGGGCGGCTCTCGTACTTCTTCGGCGCCGTCGGCCCCGCCGTCACCGTCGACACCGCCTGCTCCTCGTCTCTCGTCGCGCTGCACCTGGCCGCGCAGTCGCTGCGTGCGGGGGAGTGCACGACGGCGCTCGCCGCGGGCGTCACCGTGATGGCGAGCCCCACCACCTTCGTCGAGTTCGCCCGGCAGGGCGGCCTCGCCGGCGACGGCCGCTGCAAGTCCTTCGCCGACGCGGCCGACGGCACCGGCTGGTCCGAGGGTGTCGGAGTCCTCGTCCTGGAGCGGCTCTCCGACGCACGTCGCCGCGGGCGCCACATCCTGGCCGTGGTGCGCGGCTCCGCCGTCAACCAGGACGGCGCCTCCAACGGCCTCACCGCGCCCAACGGCCCCTCCCAGCAGCGCGTCATCGAGTCCGCCCTCGTCAACGCCCGCCTCAGCGGCGCCGATGTGGACGTCGTCGAGGCGCACGGCACCGGAACCGTCCTGGGCGACCCCGTAGAGGCGCAGGCGCTGCTCGCCACCTACGGTCAGAGCCGCGACCCCGAACGGCCGCTGCTGCTCGGCTCGGTGAAGTCCAACATCAGCCACACCCAGGCCGCCGCGGGCGTCGCGGGCGTCATCAAGATGGTCATGGCGATGCGCCACGACCTGCTGCCCCGCACCCTGCACGTCGACCGGCCCTCCAGCCACGTCGACTGGACCGAGGGCGCCGTACGCCTCCTGACCGAGGACGCGCCCTGGCCCCGCCGCGAGGGCGCCCCGCGCCGGGCCGGCGTCTCCTCCTTCGGCCTCTCCGGCACCAACGCGCACACCATCATCGAAGAGGCCCCGTACGAGGCGCCCGTCGAGCCCGACGCGCCCGCCGTCGAGCCCGGCGCACTGCCCTGGCTGCTGTCCGGACGGACCCCCGAGGCGCTGCGCGCCCAGGCCGCCCGTCTCCTGGACCACCTCACCGCCCACCCCGCGCTCCCCGCCCTGGACGTCTCGCACGCCCTGGCCACCACCCGCTCCGCCCTGGAGCACCGAGCCGCGCTGACCACCGCCGACCGCGACACCGCGGTCGCCGCCCTGACCGCGCTCGCCGCCGGGACCGACCCCGCCGACGTGCCCGGCCTCTCCGCCCACCAGCTCCGCGGCCGCACCAAGCTCGCCGTGCTCTTCTCCGGCCAGGGCTCCCAGCGTCCCGGCATGGGTCGTGAGCTCTACGCCCGTTTCCCCGTCTTCGCCACCGCGCTCGACGAGATCCTCGGCCACCTCGACGCCGGACTCGACCGCCCGCTGCGCCCCCTGATGTTCGCCGAGCCGGGGAGCCCCGAGGCGGCTCTCCTGGACCGCACCGGCTACGCCCAACCCGCCCTGTTCGCCCTCGAAGTGGCCCTCTACCGGCTCGTCGAGTCCTGGGGCGTCACCCCCGCCCACGTCACCGGGCACTCCGTCGGCGAGATCGCCGCCGCCCACGTCGCCGGGGTCTTCTCCCTCGCCGACGCCTGCGCGCTCGTCGTCGCCCGCGGCAGCCTCATGCAGGCCCTGCCCGAGGGCGGCGCCATGGTCTCCGTCGAGGCCGGCGAGGACGAGGTGGCGCCGTTCCTCGCCGACCACCCGGGACGGGTGTCGATCGCCGCCGTCAACGGCCCCTCGGCCGTGGTCGTGGCGGGTGCCGAGGACGCCGTCGAGGACATCGCCGCGCGGGTCGCCGCTCTCGACGGGGGCCGCCGCACGCGTCGTCTGAAGGTCTCGCACGCCTTCCACTCCCCGCTCATGGAGCCGATGCTGGAGCCGTTCCGCGCGATCGTCGCCGGACTCTCCCCGCAGGCACCCACCCTGCCCGTAGTCTCCAACCTGACCGGGGCGCCCGCCACGGTCGAGCAGCTGACCTCCGCCGACTACTGGACCGACCACGTCCGCCGGGCCGTTCGCTTCGCCGACGGCATCGACTGGCTGGCCGGACACGGCACCGGCGTCTTCCTCGAACTCGGCCCCGACGCCACCCTCGCCGCCCTCACCCGTACCGTCCTCGACGCGGCCGGGCACCAGGACGCGGCCGTGCTGCCGGCCCTGCGCAAGGACCGCCCCGAGGCCGCCACCCTCACCGAGACCGCCACCGGACTGCACCTGTGGGGCACCGCCGTGCGCTGGCAGCGCTGGTTCGACGGCACCGGCGCCCGCCGCGCCGACCTGCCCACCTACGCCTTCCAGCACCGCCGCTTCTGGCCCAAGGCCGTCTCCGGGCTCACCGGCGACATGCGTTCGGCCGGCCTCGGCGCCGCCCACCATCCGCTGCTCGCCGCCGCCGTCACCCTCGCCAACTCCGACGGCATGCTCCTGACCGGCCGCCTCTCGGTGCGCACCCACCCCTGGCTCGGCGACCACGCCGTGCGCGGCACCGTTCTGCTCGCCGGAACCGCCTTCCTCGAACTGGCAGTTCGCGCGGGCGACGAGGTCGGCTGCGACCGCGTCGAGGACCTCACCCTCGCCGCGCCCCTCGCGCTGCCCGAGGACGGCGGCGTGCAGGTCCAGGTCTGGATCGGCAGCCCCGACGAGACCGGCCGGCGCCCCCTGAGCCTGTACTCCCGCCCCGACGGCGACGACGACCGGCCGTGGACCCAGCACGCCGAGGGCACCCTCGCCGGCGGCGCCCACCGCGCCGAGGACGCCGACGGATTCGCCGCCGTCTGGCCGCCCGCCGACGCCGAGGCCGTCGACCTCGACGGCTTCTACGACGGCCTCGCCGAGGCCGGTTTCGGCTACGGCCCCGCCTTCCGCGGTCTGCGCGCCGTGTGGCGGCGCGGCGAGGAGACCTTCGCCGAGGTCGCACTCGACGCCGGACCCGCGGGCGACGCAGCCCAGTTCGGGCTGCACCCCGCACTGCTCGACGCAGCCCTGCACGCCACCGCCCTCGCCCCGCTCGGCGAGGACGCCCGCGGCGGGCTGCCCTTCGCCTGGCAGGACGTCACCCTGCACGCGAGCGGCGCCGCCGAGGTCCGCGTCCGCATCACCCCCGCCGGTGACGACGCCGTCGCGCTCGCCGTCGCCGACACCACCGGTACGCCCGTCGCCTCCGTCGGCTCCCTCGTCCTGCGCTCCGCGCCCGACGCCCGCGCCGCCGCCTCCGCGCTGGAGCGCGACGCTCTCTTCGCCCTCGACTGGACCCGCCACGCCGGTCCCGCCGACGCCGCCCTCCCGGCCGCCGTGACGCTGCTCGGCAGCGACCCGTACGGGCTCGGCGCAGCCCTCGGCGCCGCGGGCACCGAACTCGGCGCCTCCGACGCAGAGACCCCCGGTCTCGCCCTCGTGCAGGTCGCGCCGGGCACGGACGACGTCCCCGCCGCCGTGCACACCGTCACCGCGAGCGCCCTCGGCCGGATCCAGGAGTGGCTGGCCACCGCGTCGAACCAGGACCGGCTGGTCTTCGTCACCCGCGGCGCGGTCGCCGCGGGCGGCAGCGAGCTCACCGATCCGGCCGCCGCCGCCGTCTGGGGCCTGGTCCGCTCCGCGCAGGCCGAACACCCGCACCGCTTCGGCCTGTTGGACCTCGACCCCGCCGCGGACGCCCCCGACCTCGACGCGCTCGCCGTCGCGCTGGCCGCCGAGGAACCGCAGACCGCCGTACGCGCCGGTGCCGTCCTCGCCGCCCGTCTCACCCGGGTCCGCCCCGGCACCGAAGGCACCGCCGCCGCCTGGAACCCGGACGGCACCGTCGTCATCACCGGCGGCACCGGCGGTCTCGGCGCCGTCCTCGCCGACCACCTCGTCACCGCGCACGGCGTCCGCCGCCTCGTGCTGGCCGGACGGCGCGGACCCGACGCGCCCGGTGCCGCCGAACTCGCCGCCGCGCTGCGCGAGTCGGGCGCCGAGGTCACCCTCGCCGCCTGCGACGTCGCCGAAGCTGACGACGTGGCACGGCTGTTCGCCGCCGTGCCGGCGGAACACCCCGTCACCGCCGTGGTGCACACCGCCGGCACCCTGGACGACGGCACCGTCGAGACCCTCACCGCCGAACGCCTCACCGCCGTCCTGCGGCCTAAGGCCGACGCCGTCTGGCACCTGCACCGTGCCACCCGCGACCTCGACCTCGCCGCGTTCGTCGTCTTCTCCTCTCTCGCCGGCACCACCGGCGCCCCCGGCCAGGCCAACTACGCGGCGGGCAACGCCTTCCTGGACGCCCTCGCCCAGCAGCGCCGCGACGCGGGACTGCCCGGCCTCTCCCTCGGCTGGGGCCCCTGGGTCCCCACCGGCGGCATGACCGGCGACCTCGCCGAGCGGGACCTGGAGCGCATGTCCCGCTCCGGCACGCCCCCGCTCACCGCCGAACAGGGCCTCGCCCTCTTCGACGCAGCCCTCGCGCTGCCCCGCGCCGCCGTCCTGCCGGTCCGCCTGGACCTCGCGGCGCTGCGCGGCCGGGGCGAGGTGCCCCCGCTGCTGCGCGGCCTGATCCGCGGACGCGCCCGCCGCACCGTGCGCACCGGCTCCGAGGCCGCGCTCGGCCTCGCCCAGCGGCTCGCCCGGCTCGACGACGAGGCCCGCACCGAGACCGTCGTCGAGCTGGTCCGCACCCAGACCGCCGCCGTCCTCGGCCACGCCTCCGCGACCGACATCGACCCCGAACGGCCCTTCCAGGACCTCGGGTTCGACTCCCTGACCGCCGTCGAGCTGCGCAACCGCCTGGCCGCCGCCACCGGTCTGCGCACCTCCGCGACCGTCATCTTCGACTACCCGACCGTCGCCGCTCTCGCCGCGCATCTTCTGGAGGAGCTGAGCGACGCCCCCGAGCCGAGTGCGCCCGCCACGGCTCCGAAGCCCCGCGCCACCGCCGACGACCCGATCGTCATCGTCGGCATGAGCTGCCGCTACCCCGGCGGCGTCAGCTCGCCCGACGACCTGTGGCGCCTGGTCACCGAGGGCACCGACGCCATCGGCGGCCTCCCCGTCAACCGCGGCTGGGACCTCGACGGGCTCTACCACCCCGACCCCGACCACCCCGGCACCTCCTACACCCGCTACGGCGGATTCCTGCACGACGCGGGCGAGTTCGACGCCGGGTTCTTCGGGATGAGCCCCCGCGAGGCGCTCGCCACCGACTCCCAGCAGCGGCTGCTCCTGGAGGCGTCCTGGACCGCCGTCGAACACGCCGGGATCGACCCGGTCGCGCTGCGCGGCAGCCAGACCGGCGTCTTCGCGGGCGTCATGTACAGCGACTACTCGGCGACCCTCGCCGACGAACGCTTCGAGGGGCACCAGGGCAGCGGCACCGCTCCCAGCATCGCCTCCGGCCGGGTCTCCTACGCGCTGGGCCTCGAAGGCCCCGCCGTCACCGTCGACACCGCCTGCTCCTCCTCCCTGGTCGCCATGCACTGGGCGATGCAGGCCCTGCGCGCGGGGGAGTGCTCCCTCGCGCTGGCCGGCGGCGTCACCGTGATGTCCACCCCGACCTCGCTCATCGAGTTCTCCCGCCAGCGCGGCCTGTCGCCCGACGGCCGCTGCAAGGCGTTCTCCGACGAGGCCGACGGCGTCGGCTGGTCCGAGGGCATCGGCGTGCTCGTCCTGGAGCGGCTCTCCGACGCGCGCCGCAACGGTCACCGCGTACTGGCCGTGGTGCGCGGTTCCGCCGTCAACCAGGACGGCGCCTCCAACGGCCTCACCGCGCCCAACGGTCCGTCCCAGCAGCGCGTGATCCGGCAGGCCCTCGGCTCGGCCGGGCTCACCACCGCCGACGTCGACGTCGTCGAGGCGCACGGCACCGGTACGCCGCTGGGCGACCCGATCGAGGCGCAGGCGCTGCTGGCCACCTACGGTCAGGACCGCCCCGCCGAACAGCCGCTGCTGCTCGGCTCGGTGAAGTCCAACATCGGCCACACCCAGGCCGCCGCGGGCGTCGCGGGCGTCATCAAGATGGTCATGGCGATGCGCCACGGGCAGCTCCCGCGCACCCTGCACGCCGACGCGCCCTCCCGGCACGTCGACTGGGAGAGCGGCGACGTCACCCTGCTGCGCGAGCAGACCGCCTGGCCCGAGACCGGCCGCCCGCGTCGCGCCGCCGTCTCCTCCTTCGGCATCAGCGGCACCAACGCGCACCTCGTCCTCGAACAGGGCGAACCCGAGCACCCGGCCGCCCCCCGGACCGCCGCACCCGCCGCACCCGCGGCGCTGCCCTGGACCCTGTCCGGCCGCACCCGCCCCGCGCTGCGCGCCCAGGCCGCCCGGCTGCTCGCGCACCTCGACACCCACGACGGCACCGCCGCCGACCTCACCCTCTCGCTGGCCACCACCCGGCCCGCGTTCGAACAGCGCGCCGTGGTCGTCGGCACCCCCGAGGACGCCCGCCGCGCCCTCGCCGCGCTCGCCGCCGACCGGCCCGACCCCGCCCTCGTCCTCGGGGAGACCGGCGGCGCGGGCCGCACCGCCTTCCTCTTCACCGGTCAGGGCAGCCAGCGCCCCGGCACCGGACGCGCCCTGTACGAGCGGTACCCGGTCTTCGCCGAAGCCCTCGACGAGGTGATCGCCCACCTCGACCCGCTGCTCGTCGACGCCCCCGCCGACACGCCGCACGGCTCGCTCAGGGACGTGCTGTTCGCCGCCGACGGCACCCCCGGCGCCGCCGCCCTGCACGAGACGGGCTGGACCCAGCCCGCGCTGTTCGCCCTGGAGACCGCCGCCCACCGGCTCGTCCGCTCCTGGGGCGTGCGTCCGGGCGTGCTGCTCGGCCACTCCGTCGGCTCCGTCGCCGCCGCGCACGCCGCGGGCATCCTCTCCCTCGACGACGCCTGCGCGCTCGTCGCCGCCCGCGCCCGTCTGATGCAGGCCCTGCCCGAGGGCGGCGCCATGTGGTCGCTCCAGGCGTCCGAGGACGAGGTGCTGCCGCTGCTCGAAGAGGTGCGGGACCAGGTCTCCCTCGCCGCCGTCAACGGGCCCTCGGCCGTCGTGGTATCCGGCGAGCAGGACGCCGCCGAACGGATCGCCGCCCACTTCGCCGAACTCGGCCGCACCACCCGCCGTCTGAAGGTCTCGCACGCCTTCCACTCGCCCCGCATGGACGCCATGCTGGACGCCTTCCGCGAGGTCGCCGAGAGCCTCACGTACCACGAGCCGACCGTGCCCGTCGTCAGCGACCTCACCGGCCGTCTCGCCGAGGGCGAGGACCTGCGCACCGCCGACCACTGGGTCCGGCACGTCCGCTCCACCGTCCGGTTCGCCGACGCCGTGCGCGCCGCTCACGCCGCGGGCGCCACCACCTACCTGGAACTCGGCCCCGGCGGCTCCCTGTGCGCCGCCGCCCAGGACACCCTCGGCGACGAGAGCGATGCCGACACCGTCGCGCTGCTGCGCACCGACCGCCCCGAGGACGAGGCCGCCCTCACCGCGCTCGCCCGTCTGCACGTGCGCGGCGTCCGAGTCGACTGGAGCGCCGTCCACCAGGGCACCGGCGCCACCACCGTCGAGCTGCCCACGTACGCCTTCCAGCACCAGACCTACTGGCCCGACACCGCCGCGCCCACCACCCGCCGCACCGCCGGTCCGGCGGACCCCGCCGACCCCTCGGACGCCGCCCTGTGGAGCGCCGTCGAGTCCGGCGACACCGCCTCCCTCGTCGGGCTGCTAGGCCTGCGCGACGAGGAACACGCCTCGCTGTACGCGCTGTTGCCGTCGCTGTCCTCCTGGCGGCGCGCGCGCCAGGAGCGGGCCGTCCTCGACGCCGCCCGCTACCGCGTCGGCTGGCACCCGGCCGCCGCCGAGGGCGCCCCCGTCCTGGACGGAACCTGGCTCGCCGTCACCACCGACGGCGCGGGCACCGACGTACTCGACGCGCTGCGCGGCCACGGAGCCGTCGTCGAACGCCTCGACCTCGACGACGCCCACCGCGACCGCGACCACCTCGCCGCCGCACTGCGCGCCGCCACCGCCGACGGCGTCAACGGCGTGATCTCGCTGCTCCCGCTCGCCGACCCGGCCCGCCCGGACACCGCACTGCCCGCCGGGTTCGCCCTCGGTGTCGTGCTCGCCCAGGCCCTCACCGACATCGGCGCCACCGCCCCGCTGTGGACCGTCACCCGGGGTGCCGTCTCCACCGGCCCCGGCGATCCGCTCACCCACCCCGCGCGCGCCGCCGCCTGGGGCCTCGGCCGGGTCACCGCCCTGGAGCGGCCCGAGCAGTTCAGCGGCCTCGTCGACCTGCCCGAGGTTCTCGACGCACCCGCCACCCAGCGTCTGGTCAGCGTGCTGGCCACCCGCGAGGGAGAGGACCAGCTCGCCGTCCGCGTCGGCGGCGCCTTCGCCCGCCGCGTGGTGCGCCACCCCGGCGACGAACTGCCCCGCGAGGACGCCTTCACCGCCTCGGGCACCGTCCTGGTCACCGGCGGCACCGGCGGCCTCGGCGCGCGTGCCGCCCGCTGGCTCGCCGACGCGGGAGCCGACCACCTGATCCTCACCAGCCGTCGCGGACCGGACGCCCCCGGCGCCGCCGAACTCCGCGCCGAACTGGAGGAGTCGGGCGCCCGGGTCACCCTCGCCGCCTGCGACAGCGCCGACCGCGACGCCCTCGCGGCGGTCCTCGCCGCCGTCCCCGAGGACGCCCCGCTCACCGGTGTCGTGCACGCGGCCGGCGTCGGCCAGGCCGCGCCGCTCGCCGCGACCCCGCTGGACGACGTCGCCGCCGCGATGGCCGCCAAGACCCTGGGCGCCGCGCACCTCGACGCCCTTCTCGAAGGCCACGACCTCGACTTCTTCGTCCTGGTCTCCTCGGTCGCCGGAGTCTGGGGCAGCGCCGGGCAGAGCGCGTACGCCGCCGCCAACGCCTACCTCGACGGCCTCGCCGAGCAGCGCCGCGCGCGCGGCCTCGCCGCCACCTCCGTGGCCTGGGGCCCCTGGGCCGAGGTCGGCATGGCCAGCGCCCACCAGTCGGTCTCCGACAGCTTCGAACGCACCGGTCTGCGGCTGCTCGACCCGGCCACCGCCATGACCGAACTGCGCCGCGCCGTCGTCCGCGGCGAGAGCACCGTCACCGTCGCCGACGTCGACTGGGAGCAGTACCACCCGGTCTTCACCGCCTCCCGTGCCAGCCGCCTCTTCGACGCCCTCGACTCGGTCGCCGCCCTGGCCGCCCCCGCGGCCACCGGCACCGCCTCCGAACTCGCCGTCCGCCTCGGCGGGCTCACCGGCGACGAGCAGGAGCGCCTCCTCGTCGACCTGGTGCGTTCGGAGGCCGCCGTCGTCCTCGGCCACACCTCCGCCGAGGGCGTACCCGCCAAACGCGCCTTCAGGGACGCCGGGTTCGACTCGCTGACCGCCGTCGACCTGCGCAAGCGCCTGGTCGCCCTGACCGGCCTGGCCCTGCCCACCACCCTGGTCTTCGACTACCCCAACCCGGTCGCCCTCGCCCGCCACCTGCGCGGCGAACTCCTCGGCACCGCCGACCCCGCCGCCGTCGTCCTCCCGGCCGCCGCCGCCGACGAGCCCATCGCCATCGTCGGCATGAGCTGCCGCTTCCCCGGCGGCGCCCGATCGGTCGACGCGTTCTGGCGACTCGTCGCCGACAGCACCGACACGATCTCCGAGTTCCCCGTCAACCGCGGCTGGGACGCCGACGCCCTCTACGACCCGGACCCCGACCGGAACGGCACCACCTACTCCACACAGGGCGGATTCCTGCACGACGCGGGCGAGTTCGACGCCGGATTCTTCGGCATCTCGCCCCGTGAGGCCGTCTCCATGGACCCGCAGCAGCGGTTGCTCCTGGAGACCACCTGGGAAGCCTTCGAACACGCCGGGATCGACCCCGCGTCGGTGCACTCCACACCCACCGGCACCTTCATCGGCTCCACCTACCAGGACTACGGCGTCAACATGGACGACGGGTCCGCGGGCCACGCCGTCACCGGTTCGAGCCCCAGCGTGCTCTCCGGGCGCCTCGCCTACACCTTCGGCCTCGAGGGCCCCGCCGTCACCGTCGACACCGCCTGCTCCTCCTCGCTGGTCGCGCTGCACCTGGCCTGCCAGTCGCTGCGCAACGGCGAGTCCACCCTCGCGCTGGCCGGCGGCGCCACCGTCATGACCAACCCGATGCCGTTCATCGCGTTCAGCCGCCAGCGCGCCCTCGCCCGCGACGGCCGCTGCAAGGCGTTCTCCGACGAGGCCGACGGCATGACCCTCGCCGAGGGCATCGGCATCCTCGTCCTGGAGAAGCTCTCGGACGCGCGCCGCAACGGCCACGAGGTGCTCGCCGTCGTCCGCGGCTCCGCCATCAACCAGGACGGCGCCTCCAACGGCCTCACCGCGCCCAACGGCCCCTCCCAGATCCGCGTGATCCGGCAGGCCCTCGGCGCCGCCGGGCTCACCACCGCCGACGTCGACGTCGTCGAGGCGCACGGCACCGGCACCGCGCTCGGCGACCCCATCGAGGCGCAGGCGCTGCTGGCCACCTACGGCCGGGGCCGCGACCCCGAACAGCCGCTGCTGCTCGGCTCGGTGAAGTCCAACATCGGCCACACCCAGTCCGCCGCCGGTGTCGCGGGCATCATCAAGATGGTCATGGCGATGCGCCACGGTCAGCTCCCGCGCACCCTGCACGCCGACACGCCCTCCCGGCACATCGACTGGACCAGCGGCACCGTCCGCCTGATCACCGAGCCCACGCCGTGGAGCCACGAGGACCGGCCGCTGCGCTGCGCCGTCTCCTCCTTCGGCATCAGCGGCACCAACGCGCACGCCGTCCTGGAGCAGGCGCCCGCCGTCGAGGAACCCGCACCGGCCGCCGAGCCGACCCTGCCCGCGGGCGGCACCCTGCCGTGGATCCTGTCCGCCGCCGCCCCGGCCGCCCTGCGCGACCAGGCCGCGCACCTGGCCACCCACCTGGCCGCCGGCACCGCGCCGCACCCCGTCGACGTCGGCCACACCCTGATCACCGCCCGCTCCGTCCTGGAGCACCGCGCCGTCGCCCTGGGCACCGACACGGCCGAACTCCTCGACGCGCTCACCGAGTTCGGCACCGGCACGCCCACCGCCCAGGTGGTGCACGGCACCGCCGACACCGACGGCCGCACCGTCTTCGTCTTCCCGGGCCAGGGCTCCCAGTGGGCCGGCATGGGCGCCGAACTCCTCGACACCTCACCGGTGTTCGCCGAGCGCTTCCACGAGTGCGCCGCCGCCCTGGCCGCCCACACCGACTGGTCCCTCGTCGACGTCGTCCGCCAGGCCGAAGGCGCCCCCACCCTGGACCGGGTGGACGTCGTCCAGCCCGCCACCTGGGCCGTGATGGTCTCCCTCGCAGAACTGTGGCGGGTCCACGGCGTCACCCCCGACGCCGTCATCGGCCACTCCCAGGGCGAGATCGCCGCCGCCGTCGTGTCCGGTGCGCTGTCCCTGGCCGACGGCGCCCGCGTGGTCGCCCTGCGCTCCCAGGCCATCGGCCGCGTCCTCGCCGGAGCGGGCGGCATGATGTCCGTGCAGATCTCCGCGGCCGAGGCCGAGGAGCACCTCGCCCCGCACGACGGCGCCGTCTGCGTCGCCGCCGTCAACGGGCCCCGCTCCGTGGTCCTGGCCGGCACTCCCGAGGCCCTGGACGCCCTGCAGGCCGAGTTCACCGCCCGCGAGCTGCGCGCCCGCCGGGTCGCCGTGGACTACGCCTCGCACTCCGAGCAGGTCGAACGCCTGGAGTCCGAACTCCTCGACGTGCTCGCCCCGGTCGCCCCGCGGGCCGCCCGCGTGCCGTTCCACTCCACCGTCACCGGTGAACTCCTCGACACCACCGGCATGGACGCCGCGTACTGGTACCGCAACCTGCGGCAGACCGTCCGCTTCGACGAAACCGTCCGCGCACTCCTCGACGCCGAGCACACCGTCTTCGTCGAGATCAGCCCCCACCCCGTGCTCACCATGGCCGTCCAGGCCACCGCCGAGGACACCGGCCGCCAGATCGCCGCCGTCGGCACCCTCCGCCGCGACCAGGGCACCACCGGCCGCTTCCTGGCCTCCCTCGCCGAGCAGTGGACCCGCGGCGGACGTGCCGACTGGGCCGCCGTCTACGCCGGGACCGGCGCCCGCAGGACACCCCTGCCCACTTACGCCTTCCAGCGCGAACACCTGTGGGCCGTCGCCGGACGGCCGCAGGGCGGCGGCACCGGGGACCCCGCGGACGCCGAGTTCTGGGCCGAGGTCGAGCAGCAGGACGTGGACTCCCTCGCCTCCCGGCTGCGCGTCGACCACGACGCCCTCGCCCCGCTGCTGCCCGCCCTCTCCACCTGGCGCAAGCAGCGCCGCGACCGCTCCACCGTCGGCTCCTGGCGCTACCGCGCCACCTGGAAGCCGCTCGGCGCGCTGCCCACCGCTCGCCTCGAGGGCACCTGGCTCGTGGTCACCGCCGACGGCACCGACCCCGACCGCGCCGCCGCCGTCTCCGAAGCGCTCACCGCCCACGGAGCCACCGCCCTGCCGCTCGTGCTGAGCGCCGCCGACGCCGACCGCGACGCCCTCACCGAGCGGCTGCGCGCGCTGCCCGAGCTCACCGGCGTCGTGTCGCTGCTCGCCGACGCCGAGGAGATCGGCACCGTCCACCCCGTCCTGACCGACGGTCTCGCCCTCAGCGTCCGGCTGGTCCAGGCGCTCGGCGACGCGGGCACCGACGCACCCGTCTGGGCCGTCACCCGGGGCGCTGTCTCCACCGGCCGCGCCGACCGCCTCACCCGGCCCGTCCAGGCCCTGGTCACCGGTCTCGGCTGGACCGCCGCCCTCGAACACCCCGACCGCTGGGGCGGCACCGTCGACCTGCCCGAGACCCTCGACCGGCGCGCCGCTGAGCGCCTCGCCGCCGTACTCGCCGGGACCACGGGGGACGAGGACCAGCTCGCCGTCCGCGCCGGCGGTGTCCTCGCCCGCCGCATCGCCCCCGCTCCCGCGCCCACCGGCGGCGACTGGAGCCCGCGCGGCACCGTCCTGGTCACCGGCGGCACCGGCACCCTCGGCCCGCACCTGGCCCGCTGGCTCGTCGACCAGGGCGCCCGCGACCTCGTCCTCACCTCACGCCGCGGCGCGGACGCGCCCGGCGCCGACGACCTCGTCGCCGAACTCGCCGAACGCGACTGCCGGGTGACCGTCGCCGCCTGCGACGTGTCCGACCGCGACGCCGTCGCCGCGCTCCTCGACGGGCTCGCCGCCGAGGGCCGCACCGTCCGCAGCGTCTTCCACACCGCCGCCGTCATCGAGCTCCAGTCCCTGGAGGAGACCGGTCTCGACGCGTTCGCGAAGGTCGTCCACGCCAAGACGGCGGGCGCCCGGCACCTCGACGAACTCCTCGACGACGACCAGCTCGACGCGTTCGTCCTCTACTCCTCGACCGCCGGCATGTGGGGCAGTGGCCGCCACGCCGCGTACGTCGCCGCCAACGCCCACCTCAACGCCCTCGCCGAGCACCGCCGCGCCCGCGGCGCCCACGGCACCGCCGTCTCCTGGGGCATCTGGGCCGACGACATGAAGCTCGGCCGTGTCGACCCCACCCAGATCCGCCGCAGCGGACTGGACTTCATGGACCCGAAGCTGGCCCTGGCCGGGCTCCGCCAGGTCCTCGACGGCGACGAGGGTTCGATCGCCGTCGCCGACGTCGACTGGGACCGCTACCACCCCGTCTTCACCTCCTCCCGGCCCACCGACCTCTTCGAGGACGTCCCCGAGGTCCGGGCCCTCACCGAGGAGAACGCGGCCCGCGCCGCCGAGGGCGGCGAGTTCACCGCCCGGCTGCGCGCCCTGCCCGCTGGCGAACAGGACCGGCTCCTGCTCGACCTGGTGCGCTCCGAGGCCGCCACCGTCCTCGGCCACGTCTCCCCGGAGGTCCTCTCCGAGCGCCGCGCCTTCCGCGACGTCGGCTTCGACTCGCTGACCGCCGTCGACCTGCGCAACCGGCTGGCCACGGTCACCGGCCTCACCCTGCCGAGCACCATGGTGTTCGACTATCCGGACCCGCTGGCCCTCGTCGGCTTCCTGCGCGGCCTGATCGGCGGGCCCGAAGCCGACTCCGCGGGACCGGTCGGCACCGCGGTCGCCGTCGACGACGACCCGATCGCCGTCGTCGCGATGAGCTGCCGCTACCCCGGCGGCGTCTCCTCGCCCGAAGCCCTCTGGGACCTCGTCGCGGCGGGCGGCGACGCCATCAGCGGCTTCCCCGACGACCGCGGCTGGGACGCCGACGCCCTCTACGACCCGGACCCCGACCGCCCCGGCACCACCTACTCCACGCAGGGCGGGTTCCTGCACGACGTCGCCGACTTCGACGCCGGGTTCTTCGGCATCTCGCCCCGCGAGGCGCTGGCCATGGACCCGCAGCAGCGCCTCCTGCTGGAGACCGGCTGGGAGGTCATGGAACGCGCGGGGATCGACCCCCACAGCCTGCGCTCCAGCCTCACCGGCACCTTCATCGGTGCCAGCTACCAGGATTACAGCGCCGGCAGCGGCAGCACCGAGGGCGCCGAGGGCCACCTCATCACCGGCACCATCTCCAGCGTCATGTCCGGGCGCCTCGCCTACACCTTCGGCTTCGAGGGACCCGCCGTCACCCTGGACACCGCCTGCTCCTCCTCGCTGGTCGCGCTGCATCTGGCCTGCCAGTCGCTGCGCAACGGCGAGTCCACCCTCGCGCTGGCCGGCGGTGTCAGCGTGATGGCCACCCCGCAGGCCTTCACCGGCTTCAGCAGGCAGCGCGCCATGGCCCCCGACGGCCGCTGCAAGGCGTACGCGGAGGGCGCCGACGGCATGAGCCTCGCCGAGGGCGTCGGTCTCGTCCTCGTCGAACGGCTCTCCGACGCACGTCGCAACGGCCACCCCGTACTCGCCGTGATCCGCGGCTCCGCCGTCAACCAGGACGGCGCCTCCAACGGGCTCACCGCCCCCAACGGCCCCTCCCAGGCCCGTGTCATCCGGCAGGCGCTCGCCAACGCCGGGCTGACCGCGGGCGAGGTCGACGTCGTCGAGGGCCACGGCACCGGCACCGCGCTCGGCGACCCGATCGAGGCGCAGGCCCTGCTCGCCACCTACGGCCAGGACCGGAACGCCGAACGGCCGCTGCTGCTGGGCTCCGTGAAGTCGAACATCGGCCACACCCAGATGGCGTCCGGCATCGCCGGCGTCATGAAGATGGTCATGGCGATGCGGCACGGCACCGTCCCGCGCACCCTGCACATCGACACCCCCTCCAGCCACGTCGACTGGACCTCGGGCGCGATCGACCTCGTCACCGACACCGTGTCCTGGCCCGAGACCGGCCGCCCCCACCGGGCCGGCATCTCCTCCTTCGGACTTTCCGGCACCAACGTCCACACCATCGTCGAGCAGGTCGTCACCGACGAGCCCGCCGGCGCCCCCGCCGTCGAGCCCGCCACCGACCCGGACGCGCTCCCCGACGGCGTACCCGCGGTGCTCTCCGCGCGCACCGCCCCCGCCCTGCGCGATCAGGCCGGCCGTCTCCTCACCCACCTCACCGACCACCCCGAACTGCCCCTGACCGACCTGGCCGCCTCCCTGGCCGGGTCCCGCGCCGCCCTCGAACACCGGGCCGCCGTGCTGCCCGGCGACCGCGAACACCTGCTGCGCGCCCTCACCGCGCTGCGCGACGGCACCCCCGACGGCGGCCTGCTCACCGGCAGCCCCGCCCGCGGCAGGCTCGCCTTCCTCTTCACCGGCCAGGGCAGCCAGCGCGCCGCCGCGGGCCGCGAACTGTACGAGCGGCACCCGGAGTTCGCCGACGCGCTGGACGCCGTCCTCACCCACTTCGACCAGGAACTCGACCGCCCGCTGCGCGAGGTCCTGTTCGCCGAGGACGGCACTCCGGAAGCCGACCTGCTGCACGACACCGCCTACACCCAGCCCGCCCTGTTCGCTCTCGAAGTCGCCCTCTACCGGCTCGTCGAGTCCTGGGGCGTGCGTCCGGACAGCGTCGCGGGCCACTCCATCGGCGAGATCGCCGCCGCGCACGTCGCCGGGGTGTTCTCCCTGGCGGACGCCTGCACCCTGGTCGCCGCCCGCGGCCGCCTGATGGCCGCTCTCCCGTCCGGCGGCGCCATGATCGCCGTCGAGGCCGCCGAGGACGAGGTGCTGCCCCTGCTGGCGGGCCTGGAGGACCGGGTCTCCCTCGCCGCCGTCAACGGCCCCCGCGCCGTCGTCGTGGCCGGAGACGCCGAACCGGTCGCCCGGGTCGCCGCCCTCCTGGCCGAGGAGGGCCGCCGCACCCGCGAACTGCGGGTCAGCCACGCCTTCCACTCGCCGCGCATGGACGCCATGCTCGACGACTTCGCCCGCGTCGCCCGCACTCTGACCTACGAGGCGCCCCTGCTCGCCGTGGTCTCCACGGTCACCGGCGAACTCGCCGGCGCGGCCGAACTCGCCACCCCCGACTACTGGGTCGGCCAGGTCCGCGCCACCGTCCGGTTCGCCGACGCGGTCCGGGCCCTGCACCGCCAGGGCATCACCTCCTACCTCGAACTCGGCCCCGACGGCACCCTGTCCGCCGCCGCCCGCGCCGTCCTCGACGACCCCGAAGGTTCCGAAGGCCCCGAGAGCCCCGCGGCCGCCCGCCCCGCCACCACCGTGCCCGCACTCCGCCGCGACCGCGCCGAAGTGCCCTCGCTCACCGCCGCCCTGGCCCGTCTGCACGTCGACGGCGTCCCCGTCGACTGGACCGCCGTCCTCGACGGCGCCGGCGCCCGCCGCGTCGATCTGCCCACGTACGCCTTCCAGCGCAGCCGCTACTGGCCCGACACCACCGCCGCCCCGACAGCCGTCCACGGAGCCGCCGACGACGGCACCGACGCGGCGTTCTGGGCCGCCGTCGAACGCGCCGACCTGCCCGCGCTCGGCGCCGACCTCGGCCTCGACGACGACACCGTCGCCGCCCTCGTCCCGGCGCTCTCCTCATGGCGGCGCCGCCGTGCCGAGCGCGCCACCGCCGACGGCCGACGGCACCGCGTCCTGTGGAAGGTGCTCGACGGCGCACCCACCGCCCGCCCCGACGGCACCTGGCTGGTCCTGCGTCCCGCCGGCGACCCGACGCCCGACGCCACCGCCCTCCTCGACGCTCTCGGCCTCGCCACCACCGACGTCCCCGTCGACGCCGCTGACACCGCCGACCGCGCCGCGCTCGCCGACACCCTGCGCGAACTCCCGCGCCCCGAAGGCGGGTTCACCGGCGTCCTGGCCCTGTCGGCCCTCGCCGACGGCGACCGCGACGGCGACCCGGCCGGAACCGGCGCCGTCGTCCCCACCGCCACGGCCCTGACGGCGCTCGCCGACGCCGGGATCGACGCCCCGGTCTGGATCATCACCCGCCAGGCCGTCAGCACCGGCCGCGCCGACCGCCTCGCCCACCCCGGGCAGGCCGCCCTCTGGGGTCTCGGCCGCGCCGCCGCCCTCGAACAGCCCGACCGCCGCATCACCCTCGTCGACCTGCCCGAGCAGATCGACGAGCGCATCGTGCGCCGCCTCGCCCACCACCTCGCCGCCCCGGGCGACGAGCCGCAGCTCGCCGTCCGCGCCTCCGCGACCCACGCCCGTCGCCTCGCCCACCACCCGGCGCCGCAGCGGCCCGCGCGCACCTTCGCCCCCGAAGGCACCGTGCTGATCACCGGCGGCACCGGCGCTCTCGGCGCCCGGGTCGCCCGCCGTCTCGCCGACCGCGGCACCCCGCACCTGCTGCTCACCAGCCGGCGCGGCGCCGACGCCCCCGGTGCCGCCGAACTCGCCGCCGAACTGCGGGAGTCGGGCGCCCTGGTCACCGTCGCCGCCTGCGACACCGCCGACCGGGACGCCCTCGCCGAGCTGCTGGCCGCCGTCCCCGCCGACCACCCGCTCACCACCGTCGTCCACGCGGCCGGTGTCCTCGACGACGGACTCCTGGACACGCTCACCCCCGAGCGGTTCGCCACCGTCCTGGACGCCAAGGCCCGCTCCGCCGCCCACCTCCACGACCTGACCCGCGATCTCGGCCTCACCGACTTCGTGCTGTTCTCCTCCACCGCGGGTGCCCTCGGCGCCGCCGGACAGGGCAACTACGCCGCCGCCAACGCCTACCTCGACGCTCTCGCCGAGCACCGGCGCGAACTCGGCCTGCCCGCCACCTCGGTGGCCTGGGGCCCGTGGTCCGGCACCGGCATGGCCGGTGAAGGCACCGGAGTCGAGGACCGGGTCCGCCGCGGCGGCTACCACCCGATGAGCCCCGAGGACGGCCTCGCCGCCCTCGACGAGGCCGTCGGACACGGCGACACCGCACTCGTCGTCGCCGACATCGACTGGCAGCGCTACGCCACCGTCTTCGCTCCCAACCGGGCCCTCGTCGGCGATCTGCCCGAACTGCGCACCGCCGCCACCGCCACCACCCCGGGCGACACCGAACCGGCCCTGCGCCGCGAGGTCGCCGCCCGGACCGGCGCGGCCCGCGAACGGTACGTGCTCGACTTCCTGCGAGCCCAGGTCGCCGCCGTCCTCGGCCACCCCGACCCCGACTCCGTCGAACCCGACCGGGCCTTCACCGACCTCGGCTTCGACTCGCTGACCACCGTCGAACTCCGCAACACCCTCGGCGCCACCACCGGTCTGCGGCTGCCCGCCACGCTCGTCTACGACTTCCCGACCGCCCGCGACCTCGCCGCCCACCTCCTCACCGAGATCCTCGGCGACCTGCCCGACACCACCGCGGGCGCCACCGCGGGCACCGGCCGCGCCACCGACGACGATCCGATCGTCGTGGTCGGCATGGGCTGCCGCTTCCCGGGCGGCGTCGAGTCGCCCGAGGACCTGTGGCGGCTCCTGGACGAGGGCCGCGACGCCGTGTCCGGCTTCCCCACCGACCGCGGCTGGGACCTGGACGCCCTCGCCCGCGGCGGCTCGGCCACCCTGGAGGGCGGCTTCCTCGACGGCGCCGGACGCTTCGACGCCGCGTTCTTCGGGATCTCGCCGCGCGAGGCGCTCGCCATGGACCCCCAGCAGCGGCTCCTCCTGGAGACCAGCTGGGAGGCGCTGGAGCGCTCCGGCATCGACCCGCAGCGCCTGCGCGGTTCCGCCACCGGCGTCTTCGTCGGCACCAACGGCCAGGACTACGCGACCATGCTCCGCCGGGGCACCACCGACGTCCGCGGCCACGCCGCCACCGGCACCACCGCCAGCGTCATGTCGGGCCGCCTCTCCTACACCCTCGGGCTGGAGGGCCCGGCGATCACCGTCGACACCGCCTGCTCCTCCGCCCTGGTCGCCCTCCACATGGGCGCGGGCGCGCTGCGCTCGGGCGAGTGCTCCCTGGCCCTTGCGGGCGGCGTCTCGGTGATGGCCAGCCCCGACGCGTTCGTGGAGTTCACCGCGCAGGGCGGTCTCGCGGGCGACGGCCGCTGCAAGGCGTTCGCCGACTCCGCCGACGGCACCGCCTGGTCCGAGGGCGCCGGCGTCCTCGTACTGGAACGGCTCTCCGACGCACGCCGCAACGGCCACCCCGTCCTCGCGGTCCTCAGCGGCTCCGCCGTCAACCAGGACGGCGCCTCCAACGGGCTCACCGCCCCCAACGGCCGCGCCCAGCAGCGCGTTCTGCGCCAGGCGCTCGCCGACGCACGCCTCGCCCCCACCGACATCGACGCCGTCGAGGCGCACGGCACCGGCACCACGCTCGGCGACCCGATCGAGGCGCACGCCCTCATCGCCGCCTACGGCGAGGGCCGCGACCCGTCCAGGCCGCTGCTGCTCGGCACCGTCAAGTCCAACCTGGGCCACACCCAGGCCGCCGCCGGTGCCGCGGGTGTCATCAAGACCGTCCTCGCCCTGGGCCGCGCGCACCTCCCGCGCACCCTGCACGTGGACGCCCCGTCCTCCCACGTCGACTGGTCCGCGGGCACCGTGGAACTGCTGCGCGAGCAGCGCGCCTGGCCCGAGACCGGACGCCCGCGCCGGGCCGGCGTCTCCGCGTTCGGCGTGAGCGGCACCAACGCTCACGTCATCCTCGAACAGCCGGTGCAGGTCCCCGAGGAGCAGGCACCGGAGGCGACCGGGCCCGTCCCGACCGTCCTGCCGTGGCTGCTCTCCGCCCGCTCCGAGCAGGCGCTCACCGCCCAGGCGGCCCGCCTCGACGCCTTCACCGCGTCCCGTCCCGAGGTCCCGGCCCTCGACACCGCCTACAGCCTGGCCGTCGGCCGCAGCGCCTTCGCACACCGTGCGGTCCTGCTGGTCACGCCCGCCGGCGAGCCGGTGGAGACCGTCCGCGACCGCGCCACCGACCGCCGCCCCGCCGTGCTGTTCTCGGGTCAGGGTTCGCAGCGGGCCGGGATGGGTCGTGAACTGTACGACCGTTTCCCGGTGTTCGCGGAGGCGTTGGACGCGGCGTTGGCTCGTCTGGATGTTCCGGAGCTGCGGGAGGTGCTGTTCGCCGAGGACGACGAGCGGCTGCACTCCACCGGCTGCACGCAGCCCGCGCTGTTCGCCGTCGAGGTCGCGCTCTACCGGCTGCTTGAATCCCTGGGTCTGGCGCCGGAGTTCGTGGCCGGTCACTCCATCGGTGAGATCGCCGCCGCACACGTCGCCGGGGTCTTCTCGCTGGACGACGCCTGCACCCTCGTCGCCGCCCGCGCCCGCCTCATGCAGGAACTGCCGTCCGGTGGCGCCATGGTGGCCGTCCAGGCGACCGAGGCCGAGGTCTCGCCGCGCCTGACCGCGGGCGTCTCGCTGGCCGCCGTCAACGGACCCGACTCCGTCGTCATCGCCGGAGACGAGTCCGAAGTCCTCGCGCTGGCCGCGGAGTTCACCGCCGAGGGCCGCAAGACCCAGCGTCTCTCCGTCAGTCACGCCTTCCACTCGTCGCTGATGGACCCGATGCTCGACGCCTTCCGCGCCGTCGCGGAGGGGCTCAGCTACGCCGAGCCGAAGATCCCGGTGGTCTCCAACGTCACCGGCGCTCTCGCCGAGCCCGGCCGACTGACCAACCCCGCCTACTGGGTGGAGCACGTCCGGGCGACGGTCCGGTTCGCGGACGGGGTGCGTGCGCTCGCCGACGCGGGTGCCGACGCCTTCCTGGAGGTCGGCCCGCACGGCGTGCTGACCGGCATGGCCGCCCGCGTCCTGGACGACGACGCCGTCTCCGTACCCGCCCTGCGCAAGGACCGCGGCGAGGAGACCGCCCTGCTCACGGCGGTGGCCCGCCTGTACGCGGCCGGTGTCGCCGTCGACTGGACCGCCTGGTTCGAGGGCAGCGGCGCCCGCCGCACCGAACTGCCCACCTACGCCTTCCAGCGCGAGCTGTACTGGCCCGAGCCCGCCGGCGGGACCGGCGCCGACACCGGAGCGGACCCGGTGGACGCCGAGTTCTGGGCCGCCGTCGAACGCGAGGACCTGGAGTCCCTCTCCAGCACCCTCGACCTCGACGACGCGCTCCTGTCGAGCGTGCTGCCCGCCCTGTCGACCTGGCGGCGCGGTCTGTCCGAGCGCTCCCTGCTCGACGGCTGGCGCTACCGGGTGACCTGGCGGCCCGTCACCCCGGCCGCCACCGGGACGAGCGGACCGTGGCTGGTCCTCACCCCGGCGACGCCCGACGACGACCAGTGGACCGAGGCCCTCGTCGCCGCGCTCGGCACCGACGCGACCCGTCTCGCTCTCCCGGACGCCGACGCCCCCGCTGACGCCGCCCTCGCCGCACTGCGGGACGCGGCCACCGACACCGCCTGGGCCGGAGTCCTGTCCCTGCGCGCTGCCGCTCCCGACGCCCTGCTGCCGCTCCTCGCGGACGCCGGGATCGACGCCCCGCTGTGGTGCGTCACTCGGGGCGCCGTCGCCGTGGGCCGCGCCGACCGGGCAGCCGACCCCGAAGAGGCCGCCGTCTGGGGCCAGGGCCGGGTCATCGCCCTGGAGGAGCCCGAGCGCTGGGGCGGACTCCTCGACGTCGACCTGATCGCCGACGACCGCGCCGCCGAACGACTGCGCGCCGTTCTGGCGCCGGCCCCGGCCGACACCCCCGCCGAGGACCAGGTCGCGCTGCGCTCCTCCGGTCTCTTCGGCCGCCGCCTCACCCGGGCGGCCGGCGGGCAGCGTGCCGACTGGCGGCCCACCGGAACCGTCCTGGTCACCGGCGGTCCCGAGGGCTTCGGCGGGCACGTCGCCCGCTGGCTCGCCGCGCACGGTGCCGCCGAGGTGCTCCTCGCCGGGCCCGAGGCCCCGCAGGACGCCGTCGACGCGCTCCTGGCCGACGTCGAGGCGGCGGGCGCCGTCCTCACCGTCGTACGCCACGACGACCCGGCCGCGCCGGGGCCGCTCGTCGACGCCGTCGCCGCGCTGCCCGCCGAGCGTCCGCTGACCGCCGTCGTCCACACCGGCGACAGCGGCGCTGCGCAGGCGCCGGATCCGGCGACCGCGGTGGCCGGGGTGCGCGCCGCGTACGAGGCGCTGACGGCCGCCGTCGGAACGTCCGTCCTCGACGCGTTCGTCGTCTTCGGCTCCATCTCCGCCGTCTGGGGCGTGAGCGGGCAGGGCGCCGGCGCCGCTGCGGGCGCCTGCCTGGACTCCCTCGTCCGGCAGCACCGGGCCCGCGGCACCAACGCCGTCTCCGTCTCCTGGAGCGCCTGGGACGGAGCCGGTCCCGAGGGGCTCGCCGCCCATCTGCGCGCCAACGGCCTGCCCGCCCTGGCACCCGACCGCGCGCTCGCCGCGCTCGCCGCGGTGACCGGCGAGGCGGCCGAGGACCCGACCGCCGACGCCTCCGTGACCGTCGCGGACGTCGCCTGGGACCGCTTCGCCCCCGCCTTCACCCGCACCCGCCCCGGCGCGCTCTTCACCGAACTGCCCGAGGCCCGCGACGCCCTGCGCGGCGCCGAGGGCGACGGCGGCGACGCCGGAACCGTCGCCGTGCTGCGCGACCGGCTGCGGCAGACGGACCCCGCCGACCGCGCCCGGGAGCTGCTCGACGTGGTCGTCACCGACGTCGCAGTCGTCCTCGGACACTCCGACGCCGGCACCGTCCCCGCCGAACTCGCCTTCAAGGACCTCGGCTTCGACTCGCTCACCGCCGTCGACCTGCGCAACCGCCTCGCCGTCAGCACCGGGCTCACCCTGCCCGCGACGCTGGTCTTCGACTACCCGACGCCCGCCGTACTCGCCGACCACCTGCTCGCCGAACTCCTCGGCGCACAGGTCGAGTCGGCCGCCGTCACGACCCGCGGCGGTGCCGACGCCGACGACCCGATCGTCATCGTCGGCATGAGCTGCCGCTACCCCGGCGACGTCCGTTCGCCCGAGGACCTGTGGGCGCTGCTCGGCGCCGGGACCGACGCCATCGGCGGCTTCCCCACCGACCGCGGCTGGGACCTCGAACGGCTCCTGCACGGCGACCGCGAAGGCCGCGGCCGCAGCGTCACCCGCGAGGGCGGATTCCTCTACGACGTCGCCGACTTCGACCCCGCCTTCTTCGGGATCTCGCCCCGCGAGGCCCTGGTCATCGACCCGCAGCAGCGGATCGTCCTCCAGGCCGCCTGGGAGGCCCTGGAGCGGTCCGGGATCGACCCGGCGCAGCTGCGCGGCGGCGACACCGGAGTCTTCGTCGGCGGCGGCAGCGGCGACTACCGCCCCGCCATCGGCCAGTCGGGACACGTCGAGACCGCTCAGTCGGCGAGCCTCCTCTCCGGCCGCCTCTCCTACACGCTCGGTCTCGAAGGGCCCTCGGTCAGCGTCGACACCGCCTGTTCCTCCTCCCTGACCGCCCTGCACCTCGCCGCCCAGGCGATCCGCGCGGGGGAGTGCTCGCTGGCCCTCGCGGGCGGCGTCACCGTGATGTCGACCCCGGTCGGCTTCGTCGAGTTCGGCGAGATGGGCGCGCTCTCCCCGGACGGCCGCTGCAAGCCGTTCTCCGACGACGCCGACGGCACCGCCTGGGCCGAGGGCGTGGGCATGCTGGTCGTGGAGCGCCTCTCCGACGCCCGCAGCCGCGGCCACGAGGTACTGGCCGTGCTGCGCGGCTCCGCCGTCAACCAGGACGGCGCCTCCAACGGGCTCACCGCCCCCAACGGCCCCTCCCAGCAGCGCGTCATCCGCAAGGCGCTGGCCGCCGCCGGGCTCACCGCCCGCGACGTCGACGCCGTCGAGGCGCACGGCACCGGCACCACCCTGGGCGACCCGATCGAGGCGCAGGCCCTGCTGGCCACCTACGGGCGGGACCGGCCCGAGGACCGGCCGCTGCTGCTGGGCTCGGTGAAGTCCAACATCGGCCACACGCAGGCCGCTTCCGGCGTCGCCGGGATCATCAAGATGGTCCTCGCCATGCGCCACGGGACCCTGCCCCGCACCCTGCACGCCGACACGCCCTCCCGGCACATCGAGTGGGACCCGGACGCGGTGCGGCTGCTGACCGAGCCCGCCGAGTGGCCCGAGAGCGGCAGGTCCCGCCGCGCCGCCGTCTCCTCCTTCGGGGCCAGCGGCACCAACGCCCACGTCATCCTCGAACAGCCCCCGGCCACCGCCGGATCGGCCACCGCCGGCGCCGCCGACCCGTCCACCGCACCGGACGCCGACGCGCGGCCGCTGCCCGTACCGCTGTCCGCCGCCACCGCGGACGCGCTCGTCGAGCAGGCCGTCCGGCTGCGGGACCGGCTCGCCGCTGCACCCGCCGACCGGCCGACCCCCGCCGACCTCGCGCTCTCCCTGGGCACCACCCGGTCCGCGTTCGAACACCGCGCGGTCCTCGCCGTCCAGGGACGCGACGAGCTCCTCACCGCGCTCACCGCGCTCGCCGAGGGCCGCTCCGACGCGAACGTCCTGCGGGGCCGCACCGCCCCCGGCGGACGCACCGCGTTCCTCTTCCCCGGCCAGGGCTCCCAGCGGGCCGGTGCGGGCCGCACCCTCTACGCCCGCTTCCCGGTCTTCGCCGCCGCCCTCGACGAGGTCCTCGCCCACTTCGACCGGCACCTCGAACGCCCGCTGCGCGACGTCATGTTCGCGGCCGAGGGCGACCCGGAGGCCGATCTCCTCGACTCCACCGGCTGGACCCAGCCCGCGCTCTTCGCGCTCGGCGTGGCCCTGCACCGGCTCGTCGAGTCCTGGGGCGTGCGGCCCGACCTGCTCGCCGGTCACTCGGTCGGCGAGATCGCGGCGGCCCACGTCGCCGGGGTGTTCACCCTGGAGGACGCCTGCCGGATCGTCGCCGCCCGCGCCCGCCTCATGCAGGCGCTCCCGGCCGGCGGTGCCATGCTCGCCGTCCGCGCCGCCGAGGACGAGGTCGCCCCGCATCTGACCGACCGCGTCTCGCTGGCCGCCGTCAACGGGCCGGAGGCGGTCGTGATCTCCGGCGACGAGGACGCGGTGGCCGCGCTCGCCGACGAGTTCGCCGCACTCGGCCGGAAGACTAGGCGTTTGCGGGTGAGCCATGCGTTTCACTCACTGCACATGGACGCCATGCTCAAGGACTTCGAACAGGTCACCCGGAGCGTGTCGTACACCTCGCCGAAGCTGCCCCTGGTGTCGAACCTCACCGGGGAACCGGCCACCGACGACCAGGTGTGCGACCCCGGGTACTGGGTCGAGCACGTCCGCCGGGCGGTCCGCTTCGGCGACGGGGTCCGCACCCTGGCGGGCCGCGGCGCGACGCGCTACCTCGAACTCGGCCCCGACGGTGTGCTGTGCAGCCTCGCCCAGGACACCCTCGACGTCCTCGCCGACGAGAACCGGCCCGCCCCCGCGGTCGTCCCGGCCCTGCGCACCGGACGTGACGAGGAGCGCTCGCTGATCGCCGCGGTCGCCCGGCTGCACGCGGCCGGACAGTTCGTCGACTGGCCCGCGCTCCTCGACGGCACCGGCGCCCGCCGCGTCGACCTGCCCACCTACCCGTTCCGCAAGCAGCGGTTCTGGCCCGACGAGGCACCGGCCGCCACCGCGCCGACCACCACCGACGCGGGCGACGCAGAGTTCTGGGCCGCGGTCCAGGACGAGAAGTTCGACTCCCTCGCCGGTGAACTGGGCGTCGACGGCGAGGCGTTGGAGCAGGTCCTGCCCGCGCTGCGCGACTGGCGCCGCAAGCACGGCGACCAGTCCACCGTCGACGGCTGGCGCCAGCGCATCGCCTGGCGGCCCCTGAACCGCGCCACCGCCGGCACCCCCGCCGGCACCTGGCTCGCCGTGGTCCCCGCCGACCACGCCGACCACCCGTGGACCGGCTCCGTGCTGAGCAGCCTCGGCACCGGCGCCCGCGTCCTCACGGTGGCCGGACAGGACCGCGCGGCACTCGCCGCCGAGATCGGCGAACTCCTCGCCCGCGAAGGCCAGTTGACGGGCGTGGTGTCCCTGCTCGCCCTCGCCGGACAGGACGGGCCCACCGAGGGAGCCGCCGCCGGACTCACCGGGGGAGTGCCCACCGGCGCCGCCCTCACCGCCACCCTGCTCCAGGCGCTCGGCGACGCCCGCACCGACGCCCCGCTGTGGTGCCTCACCCGCGCCGCGGCCGCCGTCTCGCCCGCCGACACCGTCGACGAGCCCCTCCAGGCCGCCGTCCACGGACTCGGCCGGGTCGCGGCGCTGGAGTACCCGCAGCGCTGGGGCGGCACCATCGACCTGCCCCGCCTCCTCGACGAGCGGACCGCGGAGCGCCTGGCCGCCGTCCTCGCCGACCCCGAGGGCGAGGACCAGCTCGCCGTACGGCCCGGCGCGGTCTTCGGCCGCCGCCTGGCCGCCGTCCGCCCCGGCACCCCCAAGGCCTGGCAGCCCAGCGGCACCGTCCTGATCACCGGCGGCACCGGCGCCCTCGGCGCCCGTACCGCCCGCAGGCTCGCCGGAGCGGGCGCCCGCCGCCTGCTGCTCCTCAGCCGCACCGGTCCCGACGCCGAGGGCGCCGCCGAACTCGCCGCCGACCTGCGGGCGCTCGGCGCCGAACCCGTCATCACCGCCTGCGACACCGCGGACCGCGACCAGCTCGCCGCCGTGCTCGCCGCGGTGCCCGAGGACGCGCCCCTCACCGGCGTCGTCCACACCGCGGGAGTCCTCGACGACGGTGTCGTGGACGGCCTGACCCCCGACCGGTTCGCCGCCGTCTTCCGGGCCAAGGTCGCCTCCGCGCTGCTCCTCGACGAGCTGACCCGCGGCCACGACCCGGAGGTCTTCGCGCTCTTCTCGTCCGCGTCCGCCGCCGTCGGCAACCCCGGCCAGGGCACCTACGCGGCAGCCAACGCGGTCCTGGACGCGCTCGCCGAACGCCGCCGTGCCGAGGGCCTTCCGGCGACCTCCGTCGCCTACGGCGCCTGGGGCGGGGAGGGCATGGCCGACGGCGTCCGCGCCGCCGCGCTCGCCCGCCGCACCGGCATCCGGCCGCTCGACCCGGACCTCGCGGTCCTGGCCCTGCGCCAGGTCGTCTCGGACACCGACCCGGTCGCCGTCGTGGCCGACGTCGACCCGGAGCGGTTCGTCCGCGCCTTCACCAGCGTCCGGCCGAGCAGCCTGCTCGCCGAGATGCCCGCCCACGCCGCCCTCACCGCCGCTCCCACCGGCGACACCGGGCCGTCGGCGACCGGTCTGCGGGAGCGGCTGGCCCGCCTGCCCGAGGGCCGCCGCACCGCAAACGTCCTCACCCTGGTGCGCGAGCGCGCCGCCGAGGTCCTCGGCCACACCGGAACCGACCAGGTCGGACCCGACCAGGCCTTCCGCGACCTCGGATTCGATTCACTGGGCGCCGTCGAGCTGCGCAACCAGCTCGGCGCCGCCACCGGACTCACCCTGTCCGCGACCCTCGTCTTCGACCACCCCACCCCCGCCGCTCTCGCCCGGCACGTCCTCGACCAGCTCCTCCCCGACGGCACCGGCGGCACCGACGCCGCCGCCGACGGCGACGAGGAGCGGGCCGTGCGCGCCGCCCTGGCATCCGTCCCGATGGAACGGCTGCGCGAGAACGGGTTCCTGGACCGACTGCTGGAACTCGCCGGGCAGCACCCGGCCGGCAGCGACCAGGACACCGCCCCCGGCGACGGCATCGACGACGCGACCGACGCGTCGATCGACGCCATGGAGATCGACGACCTGGTGCAAGCGGCACTCAACGGCAACTCTGACAATGAGCGGGACTGACGGAGCCAACATGACCACGCCCAGCGAAAAAGTTGTCGAAGCTCTCCGGGCCTCGCTCAAGGAGACAGAGCGCCTGCGGCGGCAGAACCGCGAACTCTCCGCCGCGGCTTCGGAGCCCATCGCCGTCGTCGCGATGAGCTGCCGCTACCCCGGGGGCGTCAACTCTCCCGAGGACCTGTGGAACCTCGTCGAGACCGGCACCGACGCCGTCTCCGGCTTCCCCACCGACCGCGGCTGGGACCTGGACGCGCTGCGCGAGGCGGGCGTCGACGCCCGCGGTCACGCGGTCAGCCAGCAGGGCGGATTCCTCGACGGGGTGGCCGACTTCGACGCCGCCTTCTTCGGGGTGTCGCCCCGCGAGGCCGTCTCCATGGACCCGCAGCAGCGCCTCCTGCTGGAGACCTCCTGGGAGGCCGTCGAACGTGCGGGCATCGACCCGCGCGCCCTGCGCGGCAGCCGCACCGGCGTCTTCGTCGGCACCAACGGCCAGGACTACGCGTACCTGATGATCAGGTCCCTGTCCGACGCCACCGGTGACATCGGCACCGGCATCGCCGCCAGCGCCACCTCCGGGCGCCTCTCCTACACCATGGGCCTCGAAGGCCCCGCCGTCACCGTCGACACCGCCTGCTCCTCCTCTCTCGTCGCCCTGCACGCCGCCACCCACGCCCTGCGTGCGGGGGAGTGCACCCTCGCCCTCGCGGGCGGCGTCAACGTGATGTCCGCGCCCGGCTCGCTCATGGAGTTCTCCCGCCAGGGCGGCCTGGCGGGCGACGGACGCTGCAAGGCGTTCGCCGACGAGGCCGACGGCACCGGCTGGTCCGAGGGCGTCGGCGTGCTCCTCCTGGAGCGGCTCTCCGACGCGCGCCGCAACGGCCACCCCGTGCTCGCCGTGGTGCGCGGTTCCGCCGTCAACCAGGACGGCGCCTCCAACGGCTTCACCGCGCCCAACGGGCCCGCCCAGCAGCGCGTCATCCGGCAGGCGCTCGGCACCGCCGGCCTCACCACCTCCGACGTCGACGCCGTCGAGGCGCACGGCACCGGCACACCCCTCGGCGACCCCATCGAGGCGCAGGCCCTGCTGGCCACCTACGGCCAGGACCGCCCCGCCGACCAGCCGCTGCTGCTCGGCTCCATCAAGTCCAACATCGGGCACGCCCAGGCCGCCGCGGGCGTCGCGGGCGTCATCAAGATGGTCATGGCGATGCGCCACGGCGTGCTGCCCGCAACCCTGCACGCCGCCGCCCCCTCCCGGCACGTCGACTGGGAGAGCGGCGCCGTACGCCTGCTCACCGACGCCCAGGACTGGCCCGAGACCGGCCGCCCGCGCCGTGCCGGTGTGTCCTCCTTCGGCATCAGCGGCACCAACGCCCACGTCCTGCTCGAACAGGTCGAGCCCGTCGAGGCACCCGCGGCCCCCGAGACCCCCGCGGGGCCCGTGACCGTGGCCCCCGTCGTCCCGTGGCCGGTCTCCGCCCGTACCGAGGCCGCCCTCGACGCCCAGCTGACGCGTCTCGACGCCACCCCCGGCACCCCGCTCGACATCGGCCACTCCCTGGCCACCGGACGCTCCCTCTTCGAGCACCGCGCCGTACTGCTGGCCGGCCTCGACGGCATCCCCACCGAGGTGGCCCGCGGCCAGGCCGGCCAGCGCTCCCTCGCCGTCCTGTTCTCCGGCCAGGGCTCCCAGCGCCCCGGCATGGGCCGCGAACTGTACGCGCGCTTCCCGGCGTTCGCCGCCGCGCTCGACGAGGTCCTCGCCCTCCTCGACCCGCACCTCGACCGCCCGCTGCGCGACCTCATGTTCGCCGACCGGCGCACCCCCGAGGCCGCCCTCCTGGACTCCACCGGGTACACCCAGCCCGCCCTGTTCGCCGTCGAGGTCGCCCTCCACCGGCTCCTCGAAACGCTCGGCGTCACACCGGAGTTCGTGGCCGGCCACTCCATCGGCGAGATCGTCGCCGCGCACGTCGCCGGGGTCCTCTCCCTCGCCGACGCCTGCACCCTCGTCGCCGCCCGCGCCCGCCTGATGCAGGAACTGCCGTCCGGCGGCGCCATGGTGGCCGTCCAGGCGACCGAGGCCGAGGCCGCGCCGCGCCTGACCGCGGGCGTCTCGCTGGCCGCCGTCAACGGACCCGACTCCGTCGTCCTCGCCGGTGCGGAGAGCGAAGTCCTCGCCCTGGCCGCCGAGTTCGCCACCGAGGGCCGCAAGACCCAGCGCCTCTCGGTCAGCCACGCTTTCCACTCGCCGCTGATGGAGCCGATGCTCGCGGAGTTCCGCCGCGTCGCCGAGAGCCTCACCTACCACGAGCCGATCCTGCCGATCGTCTCCAACGTCACCGGCGCCCTCGCCGACGAACGCCTCCACACGAGCCCCGACTACTGGGTCGAGCACGTCCGCGCCACGGTCCGCTTCGCCGACGGCGTCCGCGCACTCGCCGACGCCGGAGCGAACGCCTTCGTCGAACTGGGCCCCGACGGCGTCCTCACCGCGCTCGCCCAGCAGTCCCTGGAGAGCGCCGACACGGTCGTGGCGCCGGTGCTGCGCAAGGACCGTGCCGAGGAACGCGCCCTGCTCACCGGCCTCGCCCGGCTGCACGTCGCCGGCGTCACCGTCGACTGGGCGACCTGCTTCGAGGGCACCGGCGCCCGCCGCACCGACCTGCCCACCTACAGCTGGCAGCACGAGCGGTACTGGCCCGTCCTGATGGCCGCCGCCGGCGACGTCAGCGCCGCCGGTCTCGCCTCCGCCGAACACCCGCTGCTCGGCGCCGCCGTCTCCCTCGCCGGAACCGACGGCGTCCTGTTCACCGGACGCCTCTCCGCGCAGACCCATCCCTGGCTGATGGACCACACGGTCGGCGGGATGGCCGCCTTCCCCGCCACCGGCTTCCTCGAACTCGCCGTCCGCGCGGGCGACCAGGTCGGCTGCGACCGGATCGTGGAACTCACCCTCGCCAAGCCCCTCATCCTCACCGAAACCTCCGCCGCACTCGTCCAGGTCTGGGTCGGCGCCCCCGACGAGTCCGGCGCCCGTCCCGTCACCGTCTACTCGCAGACCGTCGACGACCCCGAGCAGCGCTGGACCGAGCACGCCACCGGACTCCTCACCACCGGAGAGCGCACCGCCGGGCTCGACGCCTCCGTCTGGCCGCCGCGCGGCGCGGTCGCCGCCGACCTGGAGGGCTTCTACGAGCGCACCGAGTACGGACCCGTCTTCCAGGGCCTGCGCGCCGTCTGGACACGGGGCGACGAGGCCTTCGTCGAGGTCGCCCTGCCCTCCCGGGTGGACGACGCCGAGTACTACGGGATGCACCCGGCGCTGCTCGACGCCGCCGTCCAGTCCGTCGGCTTCGCGGGGCTCGGCGACGGCAAGAAGCTCGTCCCGTTCTCCTGGTCCGGGGTCTCCCTGCACGCGGGCGGCGCCTCCGTCGTACGCGCCCGGGTCGCCCGCACCGGCGAGGACTCGGTGTCCATCGCCGCCGTCGACGTCGAGGGCGCCCCGGTGCTCTCCGCCGAGTCGCTGGTCCTGCGCGCCCCCTCCGCCCTCCACGCCCCCGCCCTGCACCGCAGCGAGCAGGACGGCCTGCTGCGGCTGGAGTGGGTCCCCGCCCCCGACGGCGGTGCCGACGACGTCCGCGCGGTCACCCTGGGCGCCGACAACCTCGGCCTGCCCACCACGGTGTCCGACCTCGCCGAGGCCGCGGGCCACGCCCCCGACCTGGTCCTCGTCCCCCTTACCGCCCCCGAGGGCGACACCCCCGCCGCCGTCCACGCCCTCACCGCCCGCACCCTCGAACTGGTCCGTGAGTGGCTCGAACTCGACCCGTCCGGCGCCGGCCGACTGGTGTTCGTCACCCGGGGCGCCGTCGCCGCGGGGCCCGACACCACCGCGCGGGACCTCCCGGCCGCTGCCGCCCACGGTCTCGTCCGCAGCGCGGAGGCCGAGAACCCCGGCCGCTTCGCTCTTCTCGACCTGGACGGCGATGCCGGCGTCGAGGACGTACTGCCCCAGCTGCCCGCCCTGTTGGCCGGCGGCGACACCCAGTTCGCGGTCCGCGAGGACACCCTCCTGGTCGCGCGCCTCGCCCGGCTCACCACCGGAGCCGGGCTGCTCCCGGTACCCGGACTCCCGTGGCGTCTGGACAGCACCGCTCCCGGCAGCATCGACGCGCTCGCTCTGGTGCCTGCTCCGGAGGTGTGGGAGGAGCCGGCGGGTCGTGAGGTCCGTGTTGAGGTGCGTGCTGCGGGACTGAACTTCCGTGATGTGTTGAACGCGCTCGGCATGTACCCGGGTGAGGCCGGTCTGTTGGGCGCGGAGGCGACGGGTGTCGTGACCGCGGTCGGTCCGGATGTCACCGGCCTCGCCGTCGGTGACCGTGTGATGGGTATGGTGCCGGGCGGTCTGGCCTCGGAGACCCTCATCGACGAGCGTTTCCTGGCGTGTGTGCCCGAGTCCTGGACGGACGAGGTGGCGGCTTCTGTGCCGCTGGTGTTCCTCACCGCCCTCTACGCCTTCCGCGATCTGGGTGGGTTGTCGGCGGGGGAGAAGGTGCTGGTCCACGCCGGTGCCGGCGGTGTTGGTATGGCCGCGATCCAGCTCGCGCGTCACCTGGGCGCCGAGGTGTATGCGACGGCGAGTGAGTCCAAGTGGGACACGCTGCGCGGGCTGGGCCTGGATGACGAGCACATCGCCTCCTCGCGCGACCTGTCCTTCGCGGAGAAGTTCCCGGCGATGGACGTGGTGTTGAACGCGCTTGCGGGCGAGTTCGTGGACGCGTCGTTGCGGATCACCGCCCCCGGTGGTCGGTTCCTGGAGATGGGCAAGACGGACGTCCGTGATCCGGGGTCGGTGGGCGATGTCCGTTACCGGGCTTTCGACTTGGGTGAGGCCGGTCCTGATCGGACGGGTGAGTTGCTGTCCGAGTTGGTCGGTTTGTTTGCGGCGGGTGTGTTGTCGCCGTTGCCGGTGAAGACGTGGGATGTGCGTCGGGCTCGTGAGGCGTTCCGTTTCATGAGTCAGGCCAGGCACGTTGGCAAGATCGTGTTGAGGATGCCGGCGCGTTGGGATCCTGAGGGCACGGTTTTGATCACTGGTGGTACGGGTGGTCTTGGGCGTGTGTTGGCTCGTCACCTTGTTCAGGAGCGGGGCGTTCGTCGTCTGCTGCTGGTCTCTCGCAGTGGTCCGTTTGCTGAGGGCATTGATGCTTTCCGCGACGAACTGGTCGAGTCCGGTGCTCATGTGGATGTTCGTGCTTGCGATGTGACGGACCGGCAGAGTGTCGTTGAGCTGCTGGGTTCGGTGTCTGTGGAGCATCCGTTGACGGCTGTGGTGCACACGGCGGGTGTTCTGGACGATGGCGTGGTGACGGCGCTGACTGCTGAGCGGTTGGCGACGGTGTTGCGTCCGAAGGTGGATGCGGCCTGGCATCTGCACGAGTTGACGCGGGACTTGGATCTTGCCGCGTTCGTGATGTTCTCCTCGGTTTCCGGTGTGATGGGCAGCGCTGGTCAGGCCAGTTATGCGGCGGCCAACGTGGTTCTCGACACGCTGGCTCAGCACCGTGCGGATGAGGGTCTGCCGGGTCTGTCGTTGGCCTGGGGTGCTTGGGAGCAGACCGCCGGCATGACCGGCGCCCTCTCCGAAGCCGACATGCAGCGCATCGCCGCGTCCGGCGCCGCCCCCCTGCCCGTCGAACGCGGGCTCGCCCTCTTCGACACCGCCACCGGCTCCGACGAACCCCTCGTCGTCGCCATCGGCGCCAGTTCGGGCGACAGCCGTGTCCTCGGCTTCGTCCCGCCGCTGCTGCGCAATCTGGTGCGCGGTACTCGTCGCGCCGCCGCGACCGCCGTCGGCGGCGCGAGCACCGCAGCCGACCTCGCCCGCCGCCTCTTCGAACTCCCCGCCGACGAACGGACCGCGCACGCCGTCGAGTTGGTGCGCGCCGAGGCCGCCGCCGTACTCGGCCACCTGTCGGCCAAGTCCGTCGAGCCCGGCCGCGAGTTCCGCGAGCTCGGCTTCGACTCGCTCACCGCGGTCGAACTGCGCAACCGGTTGACCACCGTCACCGGGTTGCGCCTCACCGCCACCCTGGTCTTCGACTACCCCACCCCGCACGGCCTCGCCGAGCACCTGGTGGCCGAACTCCTCGACGAGCACGGCGAGTCGGGCGCCCCGCTGGTGGCGGCAGACGTCGCCGACGACCCGGTCGTCATCGTGGGCATGGCCTGCCGGATGCCCGGCGGCGTCGACACCCCCGACGCGCTGTGGCAGATGCTCGCCGACGGCGAGGACCGCATCACCGGCTTCCCGACAGACCGGGGCTGGGACCTCGACGCCCTCTTCGGCGGCGGCCAGGACAACCGGGGCGTCAGCGCCACCAAGCGCGGCGGATTCCTGCACGACGTCGCCGACTTCGACGCCGGGTTCTTCGGGATCTCGCCGCGCGAGGCGCTCGCCATGGACCCGCAGCAGCGCATCCTGCTGGAGACGTCCTGGGAGGCCGTGGAGCGGGCCGGCATCGACCCGGCGGGCCTGCGCGGATCCGCCACCGGAATCTTCGTCGGCACCACCGGCCAGGACTACGCCAACCTCGTCATGACCTCCCGCGAGGACGTCGAGGGACACGCGAGCACGGGCCTGGCCACCAGTGTCATCTCCGGACGCGTCAGCTACGCCCTCGGTCTCGAAGGCCCCGCCCTGACAGTCGACACCGCCTGCTCCTCCTCGCTCGTCGCGCTGCACCTCGCCGCCCAGTCCCTGCGCAGCGGGGAGAGCTCCCTCGCGCTCGCGGGCGGTGTCACCGTCCTGTCGACGCCGATGAACTTCTCCGGTTTCACCCGGCAGGGCGG
The DNA here is from genome assembly GCF_023072595.1 of Streptomyces sp. XM4193. Taxonomy (GTDB): domain Bacteria; phylum Actinomycetota; class Actinomycetes; order Streptomycetales; family Streptomycetaceae; genus Streptomyces. The sequence goes on along the minus strand of NZ_JALLGK010000010.1, from coordinate 1,004 downwards.
TCTCGCGGGCGACGGATTCTGCAAGGCGTTCGCCGACGCGGCCGACGGCACCGGCTGGTCCGAGGGCGCCGGCGTCCTCGTGCTGGAGCGGCTCTCCGACGCGCGCCGCAACGGTCACGAGATCCTCGCCGTGGTCCGCGGCTCCGCCGTCAACCAGGACGGCGCCTCCAACGGCCTCACCGCGCCCAACGGCCCGTCGCAGCAACGGGTCATCCGGCAGGCACTGGCCAGTGCCGGGCTGACCGGAGCCGACGTCGACGCCGTCGAGGCGCACGGCACGGGTACGACGCTGGGCGACCCGATCGAGGCGCAGGCGCTGCTGGCCACCTACGGCAGGGACCGGGACGAGCAGCAGCCGCTGCTGCTGGGCTCCATCAAGTCCAACATCGGGCACACCCAGGCCGCAGCCGGTGTCGCGGGCGTCATCAAGATGGTCCTCGCCATGCGCCACGGCACACTGCCCAAGTCCCTGCATATCGACCGTCCCTCCACGCACGTCGACTGGGAGGCCGGGGCGGTCCGGCTGCTCGCCGAGCACGCCGACTGGCCCGAGACCGGACGCCCGTGGCGGGCCGGCGTCTCCTCCTTCGGCCTCAGTGGCACCAACGCCCACGTGATCCTGGAGCAGTCGGAACCCGACACCTCCGAGCCGCAGGCCGCCGCGGAGCCGGACGTCACCCCGGCCGTCGTGCCCTGGACGGTCTCCGCCCGCACCGAGGAGGCGCTGCCGGGTCAGCTGGACCGCCTCACCGCACTCGACGCCGACCCGCTCGACCTCGGGTACTCGCTGGCCACCGGTCGTTCCTCCTTCGAGCACCGTGCGTTGCTGTTGGCGGGTGCCGAGGGTGCGCCGGTGGAGGTGGCGCGGGGTCGTGCGGTGGAGCGTTCGCTTGCGGTGTTGTTCTCGGGTCAGGGTTCGCAGCGGGCCGGGATGGGTCGTGAACTGTACGGTCGTTTCCCGGTGTTCGCGGAGGCGTTGGACGCGGCGTTGGCGCGTCTGGATG